>NZ_JBBOSD010000001.1:0-2362500 GCF_038004945.1 Paenibacillus sp. FSL M7-0802
GCCATCGCGGGCAATCGTGTCGACGATGTCTTCCGGGTTCTTTTCCCCGCCGACTGACAGCAGGCTTACCTTCGAGCCGACCAGCGACCACCAGAACAGCTCCCACACCGACACGTCGAACGTGAAGGCCGTCTTTTGCAGAATCGTATCTTCCGCACTCAAGCCGTAACGATCATGCATCCACAAAATCCGATTTAGCACAGAATGGTGCTCCACCATCACGCCCTTCGGTTTCCCCGTGGAACCGGACGTATAGATGACATAGGCTACATGGTGTGGTCCGGCCAGTGGCTCCAGATTCGAGCCATCTTCGTGGTAAATGTCCTCGCGATCCAGCACCAGCACCTTGCCGTCGAAACTCAGTGATGCTTGCTCCGCCAGATGCGATTGCGTCAGAACTAGCTTCGCGCCCGAGTCCTCCAGCATAAAGCGGATACGATCCGCCGGATAGTCTGGATCGATGGGCACGTAGGCTCCGCCTGCTTTGAGGATCGCGTAGATGCCTACGATCATGTCCAGCGAACGGTGAACCAGTATGCCTACAGGCTGATCTGGTTCAACACCTTCCTCACGTAGCGTCCGAGCCAAACGGTTGGCTCGCTCATTCAGCTCCGCGTAGGTCAACGACTCCGCTCCGCATAGTACCGCCACTTGCTCCGGTGTGTTCGCTACCTGCTGCTCGAACAGCACACTTAACGTCTGATCCTGCGGATAGGCTGCCGCCGTATCCCCCCAGACCTGAACGATCTGTGCCTGTTCTACCGGTGTTACCAATTCCAGCTCATTCAAACGGATATTCGGATTGTCCACAATTTGTCCGATGACATGGTCGATATGCCCCTGGATACGCTCCATGGCAGACCGACTATACACCAGAGCATTGTATTCAAGCAGGATGGAGATATCCTCGTCAGGCACGACAATCAGGTTGAAATCGTAGTTGGTTTGCTCGGCAAGTGCCACATTGGCAATAGAGAAGCCATTTTGTGCTCTTGTCTCACCGGAACCGCCCATCTGCTTCATCTGTTGCCCGATCGGGTAGTTTTCAAAGACCATAATGTGATGAATCAGGTCTTGTTTTTGTGCAGTCAGTGCCTGAATGTCGTATAACGGGAACGTGTCATAGACACCAGAGGCCAAAGCCTGCTCCTGTGTGCGCTGCAATACTTCTGCAAATGTAGCATCCGGTGCACTGCAAATGCGTACCGGAATCGTGTTGATAAACAACCCGATCATATTCTCCACACCCGGAATGTCTGCCGGACGACCGGATACCACACCACCAAATACAACATCCTGATGATTATTGTATTGCTGTAAAATAACGCCCCACACGCTTTGCAGCAAGGTGTTAATCGTGACATGTTGTTGCTTGGCCATTTGGTTCAATGCCGCGGTCCGTTCTTTACCCAACATAAATGGCAGCTTTTCTGAAACATAGCCGGAACGGGAACCCGCACCGCTTCCGTCTGGTTCTTCATCCCGTGCGACTACAGAAGCTTGTGCGTTCTCACCAGGCAACAAGGTTTGCTGCTCATAACCCGCCAAATACTCACTCCAATAACGGGTCGCTTCCTGTGCATCCTGATCTTCCAACCATTCGATATAGTCACTATACGGCTTGACAGGTGCGAGCTCTGGCTGCTTGTGCTCCAGCAGGGCAACATAGGCACCAAACACTTCATCCGTCACCAGCGACAGGCACCAACCGTCCATCACAATATGATGGAAGCTCCATACAAAACGGTAGGAGCTATCACCCGTGCGGAAGACGGTTACGCGCATGAGCGCATCCTTGCCTAAATCAAAGTTTTGAGCTTTATCCTGGGCCACAAATTCAGCTATAGCGTGCTCACGGCCTCGGACATCCTCATAACGGAAGCTCGGATTTTTATGACGATAGACGATCTGCAACGGTTGACCATACCAGCCGCTGTAGAAATTCGTCCGTAATATAGCATGCCGGCTAACCAGCAGCTTCAAGCTTTCCTCGAATAGGGACGGCTCCAAGTGGCCCTCCAGATCAAAGGTCGCCTGCTCAAAATACACGCCTGTTTCTGCATTCATCAGACTATGGAACAGCATCCCCTTTTGCATGGGGGTTAACGGATACATATTTTCCAATTCCCCAACCGTCTTGGTCTGCTCCTTAATCGTATCTAATTGCTCCAGGGTCAGACCTTTTAGCAATACATCACTTGGAGTCAATTCGGTCCGCTCCTGCGTAACACAATGCTCGATCATTTCAAGCAGATTGGATTTTAACAGATTAGCCAGCATGTGGACGGTGTCCTTACGAAAGGCTTTGCCGTTATACCGAATGCCCAGTTCCAGGATGCCGTTCGTTACGATTCCGCTCACATCCAGAGCATATTTCATCTTCGTCCGGTCACTAACGACCGATCCAATCGAGTAAGGAGACATACGCATATCGCTATTTTGCAAGTCCTGATCAAACTGGCCGAGATAGTTAAAGCTTACTTGTGGCTCGGCAAAAACTTGATGTTGACCAAGGTGCTGTGCATCTGCTTGCTGACCAACGGCTTGGCCGGATTCACTCAAATATCTCCAGATTCCGTAGCCCATTCCTTTATTCGGAATATGACGCAGACTCTCTTTGACCTGTTTGATGCGTCCCGACAAGGCGTGATCACGACCGATGTCCAGCAATACAGGATATTGACTCGTAAACCAGCCTACCGTACGAGAAATGTCCATATCCGGCAAAATGTCCTCACGTCCGTGTCCCTCCAGGTTGATCAGGCTGCGTTCATGGCCGGTCCATGTGTACAGCATCATGCCCAAAGCAGTCAGAAGCAGATCATTCACTTCCGTGTTATATGCGCGGTGTGCTTGCTTCAACAGCCGTTCAGTCTCTTCTTCCGTAAGCTGGACGACCACTGTATCCGTGTCAGCCAAGGTAAATGGCTCAGCCTGCGCTTGATCCTCAGGCAAACGCACTTGGTCAGCCCAAGCGGCTGCGTTCAGTTGCTCCCAGTAGGTGTGTTCACTGTCCATAGCTGTGCTATTCGCATAGGTGGAAAGTTTTTGTGACCAGGAACGGAAGGAATCCGTTTTGTCCGGCAGCTGAAGCACTTCCTGATGAACAGCCTGTTCATAGGCAGTAGCCAAATCCTCAAACAAAATACGCCAGGATACCCCGTCCACCGCCAAATGGTGAATCACTATCAGCAGATGATCCCCATCGGCACAGTGGAACAAACCAGCCTTTAACAGCGGTCCTTCTTGAAGCTGGATACTGCTTTGAATTTCGGTGGATTTCGCTTCAATTGCCGCGCTGAGCATGGCTTCATCCGTCAAATTTCTAAAGTCCAGCACGTCCAGGTGATACAGCTCGCCTTCCTGTATTCTGCGGTTCCACGCTTTATAGCCTTGCTCGGTCTTGCTGAACACCATCCGCAGAGCATCGTGGTGCTCCGTCAGCTTGCCAAGCGCCTGACGCAAAGCAGCTTCGTCAAAGCCCTGCTCCCGGTGCAGCATAACGGCCTGATTAAAGTGATGCGCATCCACTTGCTCCTGTGCAAAGAACCCGTGCTGGATCGGAAGCAACGCCGTCTCTCCGCTCACTTCTCCCTGATCTGCCATACGACTGACCTCGTGCATATGCGGTGCCAGGGTTGCGACGATGGGATAGCGGAACAAATCCTTCATGTCCAGCTTGTAGCCTGCCTGGAACGCACGGGACACGATTTGAATCGCCTTGATCGAATCGCCACCCAGGTCAAAGAAATTGTCCAACATTCCGACGGTTGGCACGCCTAGGACGTATTGCCAGACCGCTACGAGTGCCCGTTCCGGTGCAGTGCGCGGCTCTACATAATCCGCTCCGCTTTGCAGGCTGCCTTCCGGTGCTGGCAGGGACTTGCGGTCGGTTTTACCGTTTGGTGTCAGCGGCATCTGCTCCAACTGAATGAAATACGACGGCATCATATAGCTTGGCAGCTCCCGCCCCAGCTCATGTCTCAGTTCACCGGCTCCAAGCTCTTGACTCGCGACGTAGTACGCCACGAGCTGCGTTTGACCCGTTTCGTCCCCACGGGCCATGATGACCACTTCTTGTACCGAATCCACCTGCAACAGCTGCGATTCGATCTCACCCAGTTCGATCCGGTAGCCCCGAATTTTCACCTGATGGTCCATCCGCCCCAAATATTCAATGTTACCGTCCGGCGTCCATCTCGCCAAATCGCCTGTATGGTACATCCGCTCATGGCCTGCCTTGCCACCAGCAAACGGATTATTTACAAATTTCTCAGCCGTCAGTTCTTCACGTTTCCAATACCCACGGGCTAATCCTTCCCCTGCAATACATAACTCGCCCGGCACACCGACGGGCTGCAACTCTCCACTCGCATTCATGATATAGATTTGGGTATTCGCGATGGGACGTCCGATATTAATGTCTTGAGCATGGGTCAGTTCCTGTACGGCCGACCACACCGTCGTTTCTGTAGGTCCGTACATGTTATAAATGCGGGGACCGTTTATTTCTTGCAGTGCTGCGAGCAGCTTGGACGGAAGGGCTTCACCCCCGACCATAATGACCTTCACGTTTCGCAGCGCGCGGGAACCTGCTTCATGACCCAGCAGCATTTGCAGCCGGGATGGGGTCATTTGCAACATCTCAATAGAATGTTGAGTAATCAACTCACCAAGCGCCTGCGGATTCACCTGATGCTGGCGGTCGCCAAGCACAACAGACATTCCACCCAGCAGGGGCAGGATGGTTTCCAAGACGAAAATATCGAATGAAATGGTCGTGAGTGACAAAATGGTTTGGCTCGTTTCAAAGTCAATGGCTTCGCGCATCCCGGTAATAAAGTTGAGTACCGAGCGATGCTGGAGCATAACTCCTTTCGGATTTCCAGTCGAACCCGAGGTATAGATGACGTAAGCCAAATGCTCTGGGCGGGCAATCGTCTCCAGGTTGCTACTTTCTCCCTGATACAATGCGGCATCCTCAAGAAACATGGTATTGGCATGGCAATGGTGCTCTTCTGCCAGCTCACGACGGGTCAGAAGCACTGCGGCCTCGCTGTCTTCCAGCATGTATTCAATACGAGAGGACGGAAATTCGGGATCGATTGGCACATAAGCACCACCTGCTTTGAGAACGGCCAGCAGACCTACGATCATTTCCACTGAGCGCTGCACCATCAGACCGACCAGCTTGTCAGGTCCTACTCCCTGGGCTTGAAGCATTCGGGCCAATGAATTTGCCCGTTCATTCAGCTCCCGATAAGTCAGACTCTGATTTCCAAACACCAATGCCACTTGGTCTGGCGTACACTCCACCTGATCCTCGAACAGCTGATGGATCGTCTGTTTGGACGGAAATGCACAAGCAGTGTCATTAAATGCTGCTGTAATCTGTTGCTTTTCCGCTGCTGTGACCAATTCCAACTCTTCAACCCGAACATTTGGGTTGAGCGAAATTTGCTCCAGGAGGCGGGTAAAATGTCCATACAGACGCTCAATGCCTGCTTGATCAAAGCAGAGCGTATTATACATAAACCGAATCTTAATACCTTCTCCCGGCATAACAGCTACGTTCAGATCGTAGTTGGTTTGCTCTGTAGCCACCACATTCGAAATCGTGAATGGTTCCTGTCCTTTACCTCCCAGCTGCTCTACCTGCTGCTCCACCGGATAATTTTCAAATATCATAATATGATTGATTAAATCCTGCTTCTGCTCGGTGAGTGCTTGAATTTCATACAGCGGGAAGGCATCATAGGCATTGGAAGCCAGTGCTTGCTGCTGTGTTCGTTTCATCAGCTCGTTAAAGGCTTCGCCCTCTTCAGACTGCACACGCACTGGAATCGTATTAATAAATAGCCCGATCATGTGCTCCACACCTGGAATATCGCCTGGACGACCAGACACTACGCTACCGAACACGACATCCGAACTGTTGTTATATTTTTGCAACAGAACGCCCCATACGGTCTGAATCAACGTGTTGACCGTCACCTGATTTTGCTTCGCCACCCGTTCGATCTGAGCAACCAGCTCCGGCTGGAAGTCACATTCCAGATCTTCAGCAACATATTCCCCATCTTGCATCGATTTAGGCTGTGTTTTTTGCTGAGGAAGCGTAATTTGCTGCTCGTAGTCTGCCAGATATCCACGCCAGTATTGCAAGGCTGCCTCACGGTCCTGACGCTCCAACCATTCAATAAATCGACTAAACGGCGTGACAGACTCCAGCGTTGGCTCATGACCCGCACGCAGTGCCAGATAGCTACCGAATACCTCCTGTGTCATAAAGGACAAGCACCAGCCATCCATCAAAATGTGATGGAAGCTCCAAACAAAGTGGTACGTATCATCCCCGGTTTGCAAAATGGAGACACGAATGAGTGCATCCTCTGCAAGATTGAATCCTTTCGCTTTATCCTCGATGACAAAAGCTTCAACACAAGCTTCTCGTTCCTCTTTTTCTAGTCCGCGCAAGTCTTCATAATATAATTGCCCGCTACGATTACGGAAGACGACCTGCACAGGTTCATCCTTCCATGAACTGATAAAGTTCGTCCGTAACGCCTCATGACGCTGTACGAGCAAATCAAAGCTTTTGCTGAAAGCAACCACATCAAAACGTCCATTCAATTCAAAGGTTGCCTGCTCAAAATAAGCTGCCGAACTCTCATCCATTAGACTGAAGAAGAGCATGCCATTTTGCATCGGCGTCAAAGCATACACATTTTCTAGTTCACCCATATCTTGTGTATCTTTCACCAATTGCTCCAGCTCGTCCAGCGTTACATGTTTTAACAAGACATCACTTGGGGTCAACACCGTTCTTTCCTGCGCAATGCAATGGCTAATCACCTCACGCAAGCCGGATGCCAGTAGTTCTCCAAGCCGTGCAATCGTTTCGTGCCGGAATTGTGTGGTACCGTAGCGAATAGTGAACATCAGCTCGCCATCCTCGATTAATCCATTGATATCTAGTGCAAAATCCATAGCCGCGTTCGTGCTAACAGGCACACCAATGGAATAGGAGGAAGGCTTCAGATCGTTACCTTTATAATCCTGATCGAATTGGCCCAGATAGTTAAAACTGATCTCAGGCTGAGTCTTTAACTGCACGCCTGCTTTCTCCAGAACATTCATATCTGACAGGTATCGCAAAATACCATAGCCGATGCCTTTTTGCGGAATATGACGCAGCCCTTCCTTGACCCGTTTAATCAGCCGAGCGGTATTTCCACCTTGTCCCAGACTTCCATCCAGTACAACCGGAAATTGGCTCGTAAACCAGCCGACTGTGCGCGTAATATCCACGTCGGGTACAACGGCTTCCCGTCCGTGGCCTTCCAGGTTGACCAGCACTCGTTCGGAACCAGACCAGTCATAGACGGCTTTTCCGAGCGCAGCCAGCAACAGGTCGTTCATTTCCGTGTTGTACGCGCGATGAGCTTGTTTGAGTAGCTGCTCGGTTTCCTGCTTCGTCCAGCGGACCGTCACAACCTCGCTGTCTCCGAGCAGTGCATTGTCATTCGCAAAATCCTTCGGCAAAGGCTTCGCGAGGCTGGCTTCCGCCTGTTCGATATGCTGCCAGTATGCAAACTCCCGCTCCATCGTCACACTATTTGCGTAGGCTGACAGCTGTTTGGCCCATACCTGGTAGGAATCTGTTTTATGCGGCAGTTGAATAGCTTTACCCGTTTTACCTGCAACGGCCTGCTCATATCCGGCTGCCAAGTCCTCCAGCAAAATGCGCCATGATACACCGTCCACAACCAGATGATGAATCACGATTAGCAAATGGTCGCCTCCAGCGCAATGGAACAGACCGAGCTTCACAAGTGGACCCTCGCTCAAGTGAATGCTCGCTTGAATTTCACTCGCCTTGGCTTCTACTGCGGTGGATTCATCTTCAACTCCGCTAAAATCTACGATGTCCAGCGTGTATAGCTCGCCTTCCACCACACTGCGGTTCCAGGCGGCATAGCCTTGCTCCGTCTCACGGAATACAGTGCGCAATGCGTCATGATGCTGGACAATACGTTCCATCGTACAGCGCAGCGCGTCGACGTCAAAGCGCCCAGCTCGATACAGCATCATCGCCTGGTTGCTGTGGTGCAGGTCTACCGGCTGTTGCTCGAAGAACCACCGTTGAATGGGTGTCAGATCTACCTTGCCTACTGCCTCTTCCTGACTGGCAATCTTGCCATCTGTACGAAGCAAAGGACTGAGTGACGCTACCGTCGGATTGCTGAACAAATCCTTCATGTCCAGTCGATAACCTGCTTGCAGCAAGCGGGACGATACTTGCAGCGCTTTGATCGAATCGCCGCCCAGTTCAAAGAAGTTATCCTGCGTGCCTACCGTTTCGGCACCCAGCACCCCGGCCCACACTGAAGCTAAAACCTGTTCTACCGTAGTACGTGGAGCCACATAGGCTGCCCCGGTATAGATGCTTCCTTCCGGTTCCGGCAAGGCCTTGCGGTCGATTTTTCCATTGTGGGTCAGTGGCAAGGTCTCCAGACGCATCAAGCGTGCAGGTACCATATGTGCTGGCAGCCCTGCTTCCAGCTCGGCCTGTACCTCCTCGATCCGCAGCTCGGATTCTCCTGTGATATATCCGCACAAGTACTTGTGTCCACGTTCGTCCGTCCGGTCAATGACTACCGCTTGACGCACACCTGGCACCCGCTGAATTGCCGTTTCAATCTCGCCCAGCTCGATCCGGTAGCCCCGAATTTTCACTTGATAGTCCATCCGGCCGATAAAGTCCACATTGCCGTCCGGCATCCACCGCGCGAGGTCACCTGTGCGATACAATCGTTCACCCGCTACGTACGGGTTCGCTACGAATTTCTCGGCCGTCAGATCCGCACGGTTCAGGTATCCCCGTGCCACCCCGGCACCGCCAATGCACAGCTCGCCCAGTACGCCGATCGGCACCGGATTCAACTGGCTGTCCACGATGTAAAATCGTGCGTTCAGCCACGCCTGACCAATCGGCACACTGCCGCTGTCCGGCAGCTTCGACAGTTCTTCGTCGTAGAAGCTGGAGTCGATTGCCGCTTCCGTGACGCCATAGCTGTTCATAATGCGAATATCCGCACCAAATCGTTCTTGCAGCACTCGGTAATCCGTCACGCTGCAGCTATCCGAGCTGGTGATCAGCAATTCCAGACCGCTCATGTCCAGCCCGTGTTCATGCACATGCTGCATAAACGGTACAATCAAGGCCGGGGTTGATTCGAACACCGTAATCTGATAGTCGCGAATCCAGCCGTATAGACGGCTTGGGTCAATGCGATCATCTTTCGGACAGATGACCATCGTGCCACCGTTATAGAGCGCCCGCGCGATATCGCCGACGAACACGTCGAAGGAGAAGCTCGCCAGCTGTAACAGGCGTACCGGGAACTGGTTCAGACGGTAATCCCGGCGATAGGCCGCAGCCGTATTCACCAAGCTGCGATGCTCAATCATGACCCCTTTTGGACGCCCCGTTGTACCGGACGTGTAGATCACATACGCCAGATCCTGCGGCTCATTGATATGTTCCACATCCGTGGCATCCCCGGTGTACAACGACTCATCGTCCAGCGCCAGTACGGTGTGCAGACGCAAGTTCGCTGCGGATTCGGATGCTGCTTCGCTATCAGACTCCGAATCTGATTTCAAGCTTAATCCCTCATTAAGGCTGTCTCTTTCCATCGTTTCAATGCTAACCGCCGTTTCCAGCTCACCCTCAGCCTTTCCTTCGGCCAAAGCCCATCGGCTTTCATTCAGCCATGCTTGGGCACGCTCCTGCAAACCTGTTTGAGTCAGTAGCACCCTAGCGCCGCTGTCCTCCAGCATAAAGCGGATACGGTCAGACGGATAATCCGCATCTAAAGGTACATATGCACCTCCGGCTTTCCATACCGCCAATACGCCGACCAGCATGTCCACCGAGCGCTCGCTCAAAATACCAACAATGGATTCGCGCCCAATGCCTTCATTCCGCAATCTACGAGCAAGTTGGTTCCCACGCTCGTTCAGCTCGCGATACGTAAGCTGCCGCTCCTCGTATACAACTGCCACGTGATTCGGCACAAGCTGCGCTTGTTCTTCCACATAGGCGTGGAACAACCCTTCTGATTGCTTTTCATCACTCCATGCAGATACGCCCACTGATCCAAAACCGTCGATGATTTTCGCTTTTTCCGAAGCAGTCACCAACTCAAGCTCATCTACCAGCGCATCTGGTCTGTTAATCGCTTCTTCAATAATATGCAGCAAATGCCCGCGGATTTGCTCTATAGCTGTACGTTCCAATACTCGCGCGTTGTACTCTAAATGGACATGAATTTCATCACCCGGCACAACCGTAATGTTGAAATCATAGTTCGTTTGCTCCGATACGGAAGCATTTGTAATCGTAAAACCATTCTCACCACGGCTACCCATTTGCTCCATACGCTGTTCCACTGGGTAGTTTTCAAACACCATAATATGGTTCACCAGGTCCTGTTTTTGCTCTGTCAGGGCCTGAATTTCATACAACGGATAGGTTTCATAAGCACGGGAAGCCAGTGCCTGCTCCTGTATCTGCTTCATTAACGCAGCAAACGTAATATCTTTCTCACTGTGAATCCGTACAGGAACCGTATTAATGAACAAACCAATCATTTTGTCTATGCCCGGAATATCCGCTGATCTGCCGGATACGACACTGCCAAATACAACATCCCGACTGTTGTTATACCGTTGCAGCACAACGCCCCATGCTGCTTGCAGAAGGGTGTTGACCGTCACTTGCTTTTGCTTAACCAGCTTGTTCATCCGTTCCGTCACTTCGCGGCCCAGTGTAAACGAAAGCTTGTCCGCTTCATATTCTTTAGCGTGACCGTCCAGCTGTTTTGCCTGCGGCAATACCGTCTGCTGCTCGAAACCAGCAAAGTAATCACTCCAGAACCGTTCAGCCTCCGCGTTGTCCTGTCGCTCCAGCCATTCAATATATTCGCTGTATGGCGTTATCGGGACAAGCTCCGGCTTGCGGTCTTCGAGGATGGCAAAGTACGTATTAAATGCTTCCCCCACAACCAGGAACAAGCACCAGCCGTCCATCAAAATATGGTGGAAGCTCCATACAAAACGGTACGACTCCTCGCCTGTACGCAAAACAGACACCCGCATCAGCTCGCCTGAGCTGAAATTAAAGCCTTCGACTTTGTCACGCTCAGCAAAATCAGCAATGTATGCGCCCTGCTCTTCTTGTCCCATTGAACGCACATCTTCAAAACGGAACCCGGCATGTTTGTGGCGGTACACCACCTGTAAAGGCTGCTCATTCCAGCCGCTATAAAAATTCGTTCTGAATATTTGATGTCGATCCACCAGTTGATTTAAGCTTTCGGCAAAAGCCTCCACTTGAAAGCTGCCTTGCAGATCAAATGTCGCCTGCTCAAAGTACGCCCCGGATTTCGGCTCCATTAAGCCGTGGAACAGGATGCCTTTTTGCATTGGTGTGAGCGAATAAATATTTTCCAGTTCTCCCGCAGCAGCCGTCTGCTCTACAATATGATCCAGCTCACCAGCCGTCAGTCCTTGGAAGGACAAATCGCTTGGCGTCAGCTCTGGCAACTCTTTTTCCACACAGTGAGCCAATACCTCACGCAAGCTCTCCTGAAGCAGATCAGCCAGCTTTTTGATTGACTTTTTCATGAACATTTTGTTGCTGTAGCTGATCGTCAGCTCCAGTGCACCGTCCGTGATCATGCCGTTGATATCCAGAGCATACCGCTTGGTTAACGTGTCACTAATGGAAGCTCCGATGGAATAAGGAGACATGCGAAAGGCATTATTCTTTAAATCCTGATCGAATTGTCCGAGATAGTTAAAGCTGATTTCCGGCTCGCTGATAAAAGGTGCTTCCCCTTCCCTGTCAGCAAGATATCTCAAAATCCCGTATCCAATCCCTTTATGCGGCAAACGGCGCAGTCCTTCTTTGACGTTCTTGACACGCCGTCCCACATTCTGTTCCTCGCCCATATCGAGTACAACCGGGAATTGGCTGGTAAACCAACCGATCGTACGCGTAATGTCTACATCCGGCAAAATGGCTTCCCGTCCGTGCCCCTCCAGATTTACAAGCACCTGACGGATGCCTGCCCACTCCTGAATTGCAGTGCCCAAAGCTGTCAGCAACAGGTCGTTTGCTTCCGTATTGTAGGCACGATGAGCTTGTTTCAAGAATTGTTCCGTTTCTTCTACCGTCCACGCTACTGTCAGTGTCCGATCATCGCGAAGCTGTGGCTTAGCCTGAGATTTACGAGTGTAATCTTTAGGCAAGGATGCCTGACTCTTCCCTGCTTGCTCAATCTGCTCCCAATACGCACGCTCATTCTCCAACGCTCCACTGTTCGCATAAGCGGATAGCTGATCTGCCCACAGACGGAAGGAATCCGTTTTGTTGGGTAAACGGACAGACTCGCCCTGTAAAGCCTGCTCATAACCGGATGCCAAATCCTCTAGCAAAATACGCCAAGACACGCCGTCGACCACAAAATGGTGGATCGCTACCAACAAATGGTCTCCATCGGTGCAACGGAACAGACCCAGCTTCACCAAAGGGCCTTCATCTAGACGGATACTGCTTTGAATTTCGCTGGCTTTGTTCTCCAGCAAATGAGCAAAGTCAGACTCATTTGTAAAATCAACTACTTCGAGGCTGTACAGTTCTCCTTCTTGCACGCCACGGTTCCATGCTTCATACCCACCGTCCGCATTTTGGCGGAATACGATGCGCAAAGCATCATGGTGCTCGACAATGCGTTGCAGTGCCTGACGAAGCGCCGTTTCGTCCAATCGATCCTCACGATGCAGCATCAGAGCCTGGTTATAGTGTTCAGGATTGGATGGCTGCTGTTCAATGAACCAGTGTTGAATCGGTGTCAATGCCACGTTTCCACTGACTTCTCCTTGATCGGAAACACGGCTCACCCGCTGCACTCGTTCATTCAGCTCAGCAATCGTCGGATACTGAAATAACTCCCTCATTTCCAGCTTGTAACCATTTTGCAGCAGTCTTGAAGACACCTGGATGGCCTTAATCGAGTCGCCCCCCAGATGGAAAAAGTTATCCAGCACACCAATATGCTCAATACCAAGTACAGATTGCCACACAGACACTAGCGTACGTTCTACCTCATTACGTGCCGCTACGTAATCCTCACCGGAATCCACGCTTCCTTCTGGTTGCGGCAATGCCCGACGATCCACTTTGCCATTTGGTGTCAACGGCAATTGCTCCAGCTGCACAAAATATGACGGTACCATGTAACCCGGCAATTCTTGGCTCAAGGCACTTCGCAGCTCGCTAGCCGCGATATTCGCAAGGGTGACTACATATGCACAGAGCTGCTTTTGCCCCTGCTCATTCTCACGTGCAATGACGACGGCTTCTTGCACCGCCTCCAGCTTCAGCAGCTGTGCTTCCACCTCGCCCAACTCAATCCGGTAGCCCCGGATTTTCACCTGTGCGTCAATCCGTCCTTTGTATTCCAACGTCCCGTCCTCATTCCAGCGCACCAAATCGCCTGTGCGGTAGCAGCGCTCTCCGCTGCGGAACGGGCTGTCTACAAACTTTTCAGCCGTTAAATCCGGACGGTTCCGGTAGCCACGTGCCACCCCGTCGCCGCCGACGATCAACTCCCCCCATGCCCCGACAGGCTGAAGCTGCATGGAACGGTCTACGACATACGCTGTGGAGTTGTGAATCGGACGCCCAATCGGCACCGCTTCCAATTGCACGCTGGCAATCGCATGAGTTGTAGAAAAAGTTGTATTTTCTGTCGGCCCATAGCCGTTAATGATCCGCAGGGACGGATGAGCCTCCAGCACCCGGTTAATGTGCGGTACGGACAGCACATCACCACCGACCAGCAGTTCTTGTACCCCCTCGAACAGCTCCAAGTCCTGCTGAGATAGCTGGTTAAAGAGCGGCGCAGTCAGCCACATTGTCGTGATACCATGGTTGCGCACGGCTGCCTTGAGCTTTGGAGCGTCCAAAATGACATCCTGACTTACCAGCACGAGCTGTCCACCATTCAATAGCGCACCCCAAATTTCGAAGGTGGACGCGTCAAAGACAACGGCGCCAGTTTGCAAAATGCGTGTATCAGCATCTAATTGCGCATAGTTTGTACTTTTCACCAAACGCACGACATTGCGATGTTCTACCATAACCCCTTTGGGCTGTCCGGTCGTGCCCGAAGTGTACATCAAATAAGCTAGTCGGTTTCCAAATTTACGTTCTTGTTCTCCAGCAGTGCTGTCTACGACAGACGAGGATGATTCATTTAAAATCTCATTTTTCAGATTAGTATAATCGGTATAATCCGCATGATAAGCCTCGTTTTGCTCCCAATGTACGGTATTCAAGCCTTGGTCATTCTCTGCCCCGTACACCTTAGCATCGCTCAGATCCAGTACGATTCCGGTGTATTCCTCCAGTTGCTGTTCTGCATGCTGCACCAGCAGCAACTTCGCCCCCGAATCTTCCAGCAGGTAACGGACACGTTCAGCCGGATAATCAGGGTCAATCGGCACATATGCGCCGCCCGCTTTGAGAATCGCCAACATGCCGACAATCATATCGGTGGAACGCTCAGCAACGATACCTACAGTTTGCTCGGCGGTAACACCGTGTCCGCGCAACGTGTGAGCCAGTCGATTTGCTTTTACATTCAGTTCGCCATAAGTTAAACGGGCATTTCCGAACACGACTGCTGTCTGATTCGGTGTACGTTCAGCCTGTTCCTCAAACAACTCATGAATGCCTGCTTCGTGTGGATATTCCACCGCAGTAGCATTGAATACGTCGACGATTTGTGCCCGTTCTTCCTCACTGATCAGCGACAATTCCTGTATCCGCTTGTGTGGGCCCTGCACCATATGCTCCGCCACACTCAAAAATTGTCGAATAATTCGAGCAATTTCCTGTTCACTAAACAGCTCGGTACGATAATCTAGGTACAGCACGAGTCTATCGTCATCCAGCATTTCAACCATGTGAATATCGAAGTCGTTCACCGTATCTCCGCAGAAATCGTTATCTACCTGCTGAATGGCTTCATCAAACCGGGAGAAACTCAATGTACGATACTGGATGGAAGCACCAAACAGACGCTGAATGTCCAGACTGCTTTGCTGTTCACGCAAATCCTGAATAATTTTGTTGTATGGGTAACGCTGATGCCGCAAAATGGACGCCTGCTCCTTCCCTACACCTTGCAGGAAGGTCAGCAGTTCGGATTCTGGTTCGACCAACAGACGCGTAGCCACGGTGCTGACGAACATACCGATGGTATCCTTTTCCTTCTTAGACGTACGGTTGGCATAGAGTGTCCCCACGGTTAGGTCCTGCTCTCCCGTCACTTTATGCAAATAAATATACAGAGCCGCCAGGAAGAACGTGAAAATACTAATTTTATGTTCCTCGCAAAAAGCCGTAACACCACGATACAACTGATGTTCCAGTATAAAGCTCTCCCGGCGTGCAGCTGTGCTCAGTGTCAGCGGGTTATATGATTTCAAACCTGTAGTCTCTGGCAAATCGGCAAACTTTTCTGTCCAGTACGTTTTATCCTTTTGGTAACGGTCTGATTGCTCATAACTTTGCTCTACCTGGATAAAATCCAGATATGGATTGCCTTTGGTCGGTGCATCTTGACCTGTACCATGCACAATATCCATATAATGTCCGGTGATTTCATTAATGGCCTGATTCATGGACACGCCGTCTGAAATAATATGATGCATTTTAAAATTAAACCATGTTTCTTCTGCTGCGAGCTGCAAGATAACAAATCGGTACAGCTGCGAATCCAACAATGAGAATGGCTGTGGATTATGGCGCTTTAACCATTCCTTTGCTTCTTCCGGGGTAACTTGGAGTGTTTCTATACTTTCCGCCGTAAACGGCTCTACATATTGATATGGAATCCCATCCTGAGCAGTGATCTTGATACGGAAAGAATCATTTTGGGCAATCACCCGGTTCATTGCTTGTTGCAAGGCATCTATACGAACAGTTCCCCTGATTTTTACTGTTGCAATAATTGTTGATGTGTTCCGATTAGGATACAGAAGCTCCGTATACCAAATCCGTTGCTGTGGCTGGCTTAGCGAAAATAATTGAACATCTTGCTGTGTCATCCGTCTCTCTCCTCGCAAAATAGATATTGGTAAAAAGGACATTCGCATATTTATGCGGTTTGTTCCTCGGGATGCTTTCGAAATTGAAGCTCATACAGCTCTGCATAATGACCTCCCTCGGCAAGGAGCTGATCATGGGTACCCTGCTCTTTCAGTTCGCCATCGGCAAGGACACAGATCGTATCCGCCCGTTCAATCGTAGACAATCGATGGGCAATAACTAATGTCGTACGATCCTTCATCAGCTCATTTAAGCCCTGCTGGACTTCATATTCCGATTCTGCATCCAAAGCCGAGGTCGCTTCATCCAACAGCAAAATCGGTGCATTTTTGAGCAAAGCACGGGCAATTGCGATCCGCTGTCTTTGACCGCCGGACAAATTGGCTCCGCGTTCACCGACAATCGTGTCGTACCCCTCTGGCAGCTCGCCTATGAAGCCGCTGGCATAGGCTGTTTTGGCCGCAGCCTCTACTTCTTCATCCGTGGCAGCCGGTGAGCCAAAACGGATATTATCCGCTACTGTACCGTGGAACAGCGTAGCCTCCTGTGGTACATAGGCCATTAAATCCCTGACCTCATCCAACGGAAATTCTTCTGCCAAGCGACCACGAACCCGCAGCACACCTTCGTCCGGTGGGTAAAATCCCAGCAACAGCTTCATGACTGTGCTTTTGCCACCACCACTCGGGCCGACAAGCGCGGTTACCTGCCCTTCTGGCACGACCAAGTTTAACCTTTGCAGCGTTGGATGGTCAGGCTGATAGCCAAAGGTGATGTCGTGCAGCTCCAGCGCAGCCGGAGTCTGTTCAATGGCGTGGTCTGAACGCAAAGTCTCAACATCGCCATAGAATTCCCCAGATTCACAGGCTGATAAAGCTGCCGTCTCGGGATCGATAAGCCTAGTCAGCGGTCCCTTCTTTTTAGCCGCGGGGAACTGCTCCTCTTCCTTCGACTCATCCAGAATTTCGCGAATACGCGCCAAGCCTGCCAAGGAGTTTTGTAACAGTGTTACAGCCGCCCCTAGCTCCAAAAACACCGTTGAAATACCGGTTTGCAGCTGCACAATCTGTCCCAATACCCCCAGTTCCATTTGCTTCTGCGATACCAGAATCAATCCGGCGACAAGCACACCGCCCAGCGTGATGAACTCTATGACAAAATTGCACATATCCTGCAAGCCCATATGACGTCCCTGCCGAATGCTGATGCGGTTTATGTCCTCGCTTGCATCGTTACAAAGTCCACCTACCTTTGTCCTCAACCCAAACAACTTCACCGTCTGCAAACCGGAAAGCAAATCACTCAATCGTTCCGTGAACCTGCTCATCCGTCCCTGTAACTCTTCACTCGTCTTTCGCATTTTCTTCGCGAAATGAGCGTTTATCCAGGCTGAAGCCAGCCCAAGTAAAACCGTCATAATCCCAAATCGCCAATCCAGAACCATCAAAATGACCAACGAGCCCAAGAAAAGCGAAATTTCTAGTATAATCGAGCGGATATGAACGGTGTAAGCCTGCTCCAGCGCCTGTACATCGTTCGTCATACGGGATACAAGATCACCCGAATGGTGTTTTTCGGCTTTTTCGTACGATAGCTTGACAATGTGGCCAAATAGTTTCATTCGTACATCGGCAATCGCCAGCTTTACACACCGTTTATACATATAGCTGCACAGGGGGGAAATAAGACTTAATGCCAAAAATGTACCACTGACCAAATAGACCGCTCGGTATAGCTCCTGTACATCGCCATTAACCGCAAAATTCAGCAAATAATGCACCACGAAAGAAAGTAAAATCGTGATGCTGGCATTGGTCAGACTATTGCCAACCAGCCCGGTAAAATACCATTTTCGATGCGGCTTCATCAGGGACATCAACTGCTTAAATTCATAAAACCCCTGCTTGAAGGTCACGACGCTCACTCCTTTCCTCAGGCAACGAATTACCGTTTTCCGCCGTATGCTGTTCTTCTTCAAAATTTTTCAAATACAGCTTTCGGTACACACCATCACGACCTAGTAATTCCTCATGAGAACCCGATTCCACAATGCTCCCCTGATCGAGTACAATAATACGGTTCGCCTGACGTACGGTTGACAGTCGATGAGCAATGACCAGTACCGTCCGGTTTTGCATTACCGCATTCATCGCATTCTGCACCTGAGCCTCCGACTGACTATCGAGTGCTGAAGTCGGCTCGTCCAATAGAAGCAGCGGAGCATTTTTCAGTAATGCTCTTGCTATAGAAATACGCTGTTTTTGACCGCCAGACAATCCGCCTCCCCGCTCGCTCAACAGGGTTTCATAGCCCTCGGGAAGTTGAACAATAAAATCATGCGCATGTGCCGCTTTCGCCGCCTCGACAATTTCTTCCCGAGTCGCCTCCAGACGTCCATATCCGATATTTTCTGCAATGGTGGCCGGAAAAAGCGACGACTCCTGAGATACCATCGAAATATGACTGCGCAGGCTTGTTAAATTCCAATCTGTCAAACTCTTTCCAAATAGTTGAATGGTTCCGGCATGCTCTCCAGGTTCATTAAATCCGCAAAGCAGCTTGAAAATCGTGCTTTTACCGCCACCGCTGGCACCGACAATCGCCACCATATCCCCTTGCCCTGCCTGGAAGCTGATATCCTTCAGCACTGTGTTCCCTTCATCGTAGCCAAAGGTCAAATGCTCAAAACTGACTACAGCAACACCATCAACGCCATCATCGCTTTCTGCTCCGCCTTCACTCATTCGGTTGGCTTCCCCATCTGCATCGTCTTCCAAATGAGGCGCCCTATTCTCTCGCCTCTGATCTACCAAGGTCATTTCGCCGTCCTGACGTTCATTCTGCCAATCCAGCACCTCAAACAAATGCTTTGCGGCTCCACCCGCTTCCTTCATTTGCGAAATGATTGTCGGCAGCATGGCAATAGGCTGTAATATGAACGAAATCAGGTATAAAAAAAGTACAATGCCTCCAGCATTCAGCTCTCCTTGTTGTATCAGGTATCCTCCGTATACAATGACCAAAATAATTGGTGTTGCCAGCATCATCACACCTACTGGAGTAATGGCTGCATAGCGCTTTTCTAGCCTTAAGCCGCGCTTGACGACCTCCTCCATAATCACCATATACTTCTTCAACAGCACAGCTTGCATATTGAATGCCTTGACGATAGGGATTCCTCCGATTGCATCTTGCCCCACAGCGTTCAAATGAGCAATTTTCTCCTGAAGATCTGCGGAATATTTTTCAATCGGCTTGCTCATTAGTGATGTTATGATCATTCCTATTGGCATGAGCGCAAGACTTGCCAATATCAGTTTCCAGCTTGTCAGTAAAAGCAATATGAGTGATGCCGTAAACACAAGCGGTAAATAAAACAGATTGGAAAACTGCTGGATAAAAAAGTTCTGTAATACTGCCGTATTATTGGTTAGACGGGATACCAAATCTCCGGTAAATTTCCTTTCCACGCTGGAAACCGGTAAATCGCAAAACTTATGTACGAGATCGCCTCTCAAGTCGCGCAGAGCACTAACACTAAAACGCGCTGAAGCGTACCTCATCACAAACTTACAGGGCATTCCAATTAGCGTCATACCAACAACCAGATAGATCATGTTCTGGGTAGAGGAGAATGTCCCCTGTGCCATTTGCTCAATAGCCTTACCCAAAATAATGTCAATAGCTGCCAAACACAAGGAGGCGATCACCGTTATGAAAACCCATAGATTATACGGCCTTACATAACGTGCGAGTCTCCGAAAAGCAGAATTTGATCGAAACAAGGGCATCCCTCTTTTCGTTGCCCACACTTTTTCAGTGCGAACTTTTTATATTGGCTGTGGACGTCGTTGAGATAAACTCTGGGTTTGGATGCATGAGTATCCGTACAGAATAAAATGCGATTTTGAACTATGCTGGAATTTGCATCTTGGTTGTGGGTTGGTTGTCGATTGTTGCTGAGATGGTAATAACGAAGTGTATCGTGATGTGTGGGACATTCAACTCTGTCTGAATCGTGGTTGTATGGTGCTTGTGTTGTAAGCTGTATGAGCTGCCGCCGCGTGGGCCATCGGCGAGGATGTAGAAAGAATGTTCTCGACTGCGCTCATAACTTCTTGTTCTTGTTCATGGATGAAAAAGTGATTACCTTCGAACATCTGAACATCCATAGGTGATGTCGTATGCTGTTGCCAGGCATGGAGTGAATCTGTGCTAACCTCAAAATCCTTCATTCCGCCTAAAACGGTCATCGGACATACCAGTGGATTTCCCGGCTGATAAACATAAGTTTCACATACCTTAAAATCTGCACGCAGACGAGGCATAATAATTTGCATCAATTCTGCATTTTGCAGCACCTCTTCAGGTGTTCCCTGCATCAAACGAAGCTCTTCGGTGAAAGAATCGTCTGCTAAATCATGGAGTCGTTTTTTGGAGTATGGAAGATGTGGTGCGGATTTACCAGATATGATGATATGCACAGGTAGCTTTCCAGTTTTGCTGTACAACTGTCGTGCTGTTTCAAATGCAATCAGTGCACCCATACTGTGCCCAAAAAAAGCGAACGGCTTATGCATGTATGGGGCCATAGCGGGAATCAACGATTGAACGATGTCCTGAAGAGTATCCATTGGAGCTTCTGTTGAGCGGCTTTCACGTCCTGGAAGTTGTATAGGCAACACGTTAATATCAGGCGCGAACCTAGACTTCCAAGAGTTAAATATGTAAGCGCCACCACCAGCGTAGGGGAAGCAAAATAGTTGGAGCTTCGCAGTCGGTTGGACCTCTGTTTTTGCGAACCAAGATTGTGATCGAGTTGTCAAATGAATTCCTCCATCCTCTATGCAGTTCATAATTTTACAGTAAATCCTTATATCTCTTTTTTTCTTCCAACACTTTCTAACTGTTTTTAAATATACAAACTTTAAAACCGCTTGGCATGGGACAAAAGGGCTAAATTGATGGAGCTCATAAAAATAAAACAAAATCCATATTATGTTATTTGTTTCCAAATTTCAAAAGCAACAATTTCACTTTTTGTATTAGTTATCTGTCAATCATGATCTGTTAATTTAGTTTAAAACGAAATTTTTGGTTTTCACGAATTTTGTAAAACTAAACTCATTATGATTTACATTGAAGCTCCAACCCCTTATCCTACAACAATTTTATCTTTACATGCCATTAACATAAATGTAACAAATTCAACCTGATATCATCCGACAAATTCCGCCTTTTTCCGCAACCCTCTTTAACCTCCTAAATAATGGATTGAATTTGTATCAAGCTCACATAAGCCAAAATTAATAACTCTTTAATTTTGTAATAAATATTGTTATTTCATAGTCCTAAAGGATCATATTTTGCATATTTTTTTCTGACTCTTCGTCTAAAAAATTCAGTTCGGATTGAGTTTTTCTCTCCCGAAGCTATGAATTTTCTTTTCAAACTCTAATAGAAACGTTTCTATCTCGCTTCAAAAGTACCTGTTCTCTAGAAATTTATAGCCTTACTTTTAATCTTCCCCCTCAAAAAACAGTAACGGCAAACAGCAAGGCTCCCTGTTGTTGGAGACTTGCTGCTTTATAAATTTCATTATGTTTGACTTCACTATCGGTCGATATGCAGAGTGTTGTAAGCTTTATTGTAGTTATCCCCCAATCATATTAATTTAGTGGAATGGAGTATATGTATGGGTTTCTTGTATATTTTCCAAAACGCGAAAGCCTTATGGTATACAAAAAGAGCACAGCCCATTAAGGCTGTGCTCTTTAATCTTGCTTGGCGACGTCCTACTCTCCCAGGACCCTGCGGTCCAAGTACCATCGGCGCTGGAGGGCTTAACGGTCGTGTTCGGGATGGGTACGTGTGGAACCCCTCCGCTATCGCCACCAAACATGAATTTGCTGTGCAAATTCTATCGTACGGTTATTCGGTTCATCACTTATCGTGTGAATGAATAGCCATGCGCTTATCATATGTCACTTGTACATACTTTCAAGGTTACACCCTGAAAACTGGATCCGAAACTTATTTGCGTTTTATTCTTAGGATAAGCCCTCGACCGATTAGTATTGGTCAGCTCCATGCATTACTGCACTTCCACCCCCAACCTATCTACCTCGTCGTCTTCAAGGGGTCTTACTAATTGGGAAATCTCATCTTGAGGGGGGCTTCACGCTTAGATGCTTTCAGCGCTTATCCCTTCCGTACATAGCTACCCAGCGGTGCTCCTGGCGGAACAACTGGTACACCAGCGGTACGTCCATCCCGGTCCTCTCGTACTAAGGACAGCTCCTCTCAAATTTCCTACGCCCACGACAGATAGGGACCGAACTGTCTCACGACGTTCTGAACCCAGCTCGCGTACCGCTTTAATGGGCGAACAGCCCAACCCTTGGGACCTACTTCAGCCCCAGGATGCGATGAGCCGACATCGAGGTGCCAAACCTCCCCGTCGATGTGGACTCTTGGGGGAGATAAGCCTGTTATCCCCAGGGTAGCTTTTATCCGTTGAGCGATGGCCCTTCCATGCGGTACCACCGGATCACTAAGCCCGACTTTCGTCCCTGCTCGACTTGTAGGTCTCGCAGTCAAGCTCCCTTCTGCCTTTGCACTCTTCGAATGATTTCCAACCATTCTGAGGGAACCTTGGGGCGCCTCCGTTACTCTTTAGGAGGCGACCGCCCCAGTCAAACTGCCCACCTGACACTGTCCTCGCACCGGATCACGGTACCAAGTTAGAACCTAGATACGATCAGGGTGGTATCCCAAGGATGCCTCCCTTCAAGCTGGCGCTCAAAGTTCTACGGCTCCCACCTATCCTGTACAGATCGTACCCAAATTCAATATCAAGCTGCAGTAAAGCTCCATGGGGTCTTTCCGTCTTGTCGCGGGTAACCTGCATCTTCACAGGTATTAAAATTTCACCGGATCTCTCGTTGAGACAGCGCCCAAGTCGTTACGCCATTCGTGCGGGTCAGAATTTACCTGACAAGGAATTTCGCTACCTTAGGACCGTTATAGTTACGGCCGCCGTTTACTGGGGCTTCGGTTCATAGCTTCGCCCGAAGGCTTACCACTCCCCTTAACCTTCCAGCACCGGGCAGGCGTCAGCCCGTATACTTCGCCTTGCGGCTTCGCACAGACCTGTGTTTTTGCTAAACAGTCGCTTGGGCCTTTTCACTGCGGCCCCCTCGGGCTATTCACCCTACCGAGGCACCCCTTCTCCCGAAGTTACGGGGTCATTTTGCCGAGTTCCTTAACGAGAGTTCTTCCGCGCGCCTTAGAATTCTCTTCTCGCCTACCTGTGTCGGTTTGCGGTACGGGCACCTTCTCCTGGCTAGAGGCTTTTCTTGGCAGTCTGAGATCATGACCTTCGCTACTATAATTTTCGCTCCCCATCACAGCCCAGCCTTAACGATGTGCGGATTTGCCTACACACCAGCCTCACTGCTTAGACGGACATCCATCAGTCCGCGTCACTACCCTACTGCGTCACCCCATCGCTCATAACGGATTACGGTGGTACAGGAATTTCGACCTGTTGTCCTTCGACTACGCCTATCGGCCTCGCCTTAGGTCCCGACTTACCCTGAGCGGACGAACCTTCCTCAGGAACCCTTAGGCTTTCGGCGGATCTGATTCTCACAGATCTTTTCGTTACTCATACCGGCATTCTCACTTGAATGCAGTCCAGCGCTCCTTACGGTACACCTTCAACCCGCATTCAACGCTCCCCTACCCCTGATGCAAGCATCAAGCCATAGCTTCGGTGGTGTGTTTAGCCCCGTTACATTTTCGGCGCAGAGTCACTCGACCAGTGAGCTATTACGCACTCTTTCAATGGTGGCTGCTTCTAAGCCAACATCCTGGTTGTCTGTGCAACTCCACATCCTTTCCCACTTAACACACACTTGGGGACCTTAGCTGATGGTCTGGGCTGTTTCCCTTTCGACAATGGATCTTAGCACTCACTGTCTGACTCCCGGAACTAAATCTATGGCATTCGGAGTTTGACTGAGCTTGGTAACCCTTGCGGGCCCCGCACCCAATCAGTGCTCTACCTCCACGATTCTTTTTTCCGAGGCTAGCCCTAAAGCTATTTCGGGGAGAACCAGCTATCTCCGGGTTCGATTGGAATTTCTCCGCTACCCCCACCTCATCCCCGCATTTTTCAACATGCGTGGGTTCGGGCCTCCAGTGCGTGTTACCGCACCTTCACCCTGGACAGGGGTAGATCACCCGGTTTCGGGTCTACGTCCACGTACTCATTCGCCCTATTCAGACTCGCTTTCGCTGCGGCTTCAGCTCTTCACCTTAACCTTGCACGGGAACGTAACTCGCCGGTTCATTCTACAAAAGGCACGCCATCACCCATAGATCGGGCTCTGACTTCTTGTAAGCACACGGTTTCAGGATCTATTTCACTCCCCTTCCGGGGTGCTTTTCACCTTTCCCTCACGGTACTGCTTCACTATCGGTCGCCAGGGAGTATTTAGCCTTGGCAGATGGTCCTGCCGGATTCATACGGGGTTTCACGTGCCCCGCACTACTCGGGATCCGTCTCGGAGAGAACAAGTTTTGAACTACAGGGCTTTTACCTTCTCTGGCGGGCCTTTCCAGACCTCTTCATCTAACCGGTTCCTTTGTAACTCCATGTGAGACGTCCCACAACCCCAAGGAGCAAGCTCCTTGGTTTGGGCTAATCCGCGTTCGCTCGCCGCTACTGACGGAATCACTATTGTTTTCTCTTCCTCAGGGTACTTAGATGTTTCAGTTCCCCTGGTCTGCCTCTATTCTGCCTATGTATTCAGCAGAAAGTGACTGTCGATGAAGACAGCCGGGTTTCCCCATTCGGACATCCCCGGATCAAAGCTTGCTTACAGCTCCCCGAGGCCTTATCGTTGTTCGCCACGTCCTTCGTCGGCTCCTGGCGCCTAGGCATCCTCCGTGTGCTCTTTGTAGCTTAACCTAGACTTTTCTTTCAAAGAAAGAAAATGTCGATGTTCGATAAAGAATGATTTTTGCCAAAGGCAAAAGATCTTTCCTTACCTGCTACCTTTATTTCACTTGTTTACACAAGATCAGCTTAAAGGAATATTCTAAAACGCAATTTCGTTTCGGTATCCAGTTTTCAAGGTGCAATTCGCTTCATTGAAGCGAAACCCGATGAATATTTCGGTTCCACACGGATGTGTGAATGAAACATTCGTCGAAGCTTGAGAGTTTGAGCTCTCAAAACTGAGCAACGAGTGAGTAAGTTAAGGATATTCATTTCATTCACACAAACGTGATGAACCGAATTGAATATCCGGTCGCAGGTACATTGTACCTACTTATTTGAATGTTTCCGTTGCAGGAAACGATTCTCCATAGAAAGGAGGTGATCCAGCCGCACCTTCCGATACGGCTACCTTGTTACGACTTCACCCCAATCATCTACCCCACCTTCGGCGGCTGGCTCCCTTGCGGGTTACCCCACCGACTTCGGGTGTTGTAAACTCTCGTGGTGTGACGGGCGGTGTGTACAAGACCCGGGAACGTATTCACCGCGGCATGCTGATCCGCGATTACTAGCAATTCCGACTTCATGTAGGCGAGTTGCAGCCTACAATCCGAACTGAGACCGGCTTTTCTAGGATTGGCTCCACCTCGCGATTTCGCTTCCCGTTGTACCGGCCATTGTAGTACGTGTGTAGCCCAGGTCATAAGGGGCATGATGATTTGACGTCATCCCCACCTTCCTCCGGTTTGTCACCGGCAGTCTGCTTAGAGTGCCCAGCTTGACCTGCTGGCAACTAAGCATAAGGGTTGCGCTCGTTGCGGGACTTAACCCAACATCTCACGACACGAGCTGACGACAACCATGCACCACCTGTCTCCTCTGTCCCGAAGGAAAGGTCTATCTCTAGACCGGTCAGAGGGATGTCAAGACCTGGTAAGGTTCTTCGCGTTGCTTCGAATTAAACCACATACTCCACTGCTTGTGCGGGTCCCCGTCAATTCCTTTGAGTTTCAGTCTTGCGACCGTACTCCCCAGGCGGAATGCTTAATGTGTTAACTTCGGCACCAAGGGTATCGAAACCCCTAACACCTAGCATTCATCGTTTACGGCGTGGACTACCAGGGTATCTAATCCTGTTTGCTCCCCACGCTTTCGCGCCTCAGCGTCAGTTACAGCCCAGAGAGTCGCCTTCGCCACTGGTGTTCCTCCACATATCTACGCATTTCACCGCTACACGTGGAATTCCACTCTCCTCTTCTGCACTCAAGCTCCCCAGTTTCCAGTGCGACCCGAAGTTGAGCCTCGGGATTAAACACCAGACTTAAAGAGCCGCCTGCGCGCGCTTTACGCCCAATAATTCCGGACAACGCTTGCCCCCTACGTATTACCGCGGCTGCTGGCACGTAGTTAGCCGGGGCTTTCTTCTCAGGTACCGTCACTCTTGTAGCAGTTACTCTACAAGACGTTCTTCCCTGGCAACAGAGCTTTACGATCCGAAAACCTTCATCACTCACGCGGCGTTGCTCCGTCAGGCTTTCGCCCATTGCGGAAGATTCCCTACTGCTGCCTCCCGTAGGAGTCTGGGCCGTGTCTCAGTCCCAGTGTGGCCGATCACCCTCTCAGGTCGGCTACGCATCGTCGCCTTGGTAGGCCTTTACCCCACCAACTAGCTAATGCGCCGCAGGCCCATCCACAAGTGACAGATTGCTCCGTCTTTCCTCCTTCTCCCATGCAGGAAAAGGATGTATCGGGTATTAGCTACCGTTTCCGGTAGTTATCCCTGTCTTGTGGGCAGGTTGCCTACGTGTTACTCACCCGTCCGCCGCTAGGTTGTTTAGAAGCAAGCTTCTAAACAACCCCGCTCGACTTGCATGTATTAGGCACGCCGCCAGCGTTCGTCCTGAGCCAGGATCAAACTCTCCATTAAAGACCAACCGAAGTTGGTTTATAGAAAAGAGCGATAAGCTCATTTTGAAACTGACGAGATAAAAATATCTCTTGTTTGCTTCCATTTTATACAGCCCGATGGCATGTACCAAAATTTCAGCGTTGGATTTTGTAAACAAAATCCGTACTCACTCGTTGTTCAGTTTTCAAAGATCAAATTTTCATGCGGCTTTTTGAGCCAGAAAAATAATATAACATTTTCATCTAATTTAATCAACCTGTAAATAATTCCAGGTGAGTTATCCAAACCTTATTTAGTTAACAATCACTTTCGGGCTGGAATAATAATATATCAATTTAAACCGATCAAGTCTACCTGTAAAAATTCCCAGCTTGTTCGAACTTATTAAAAATCTTTGATCTTGTTCTATCGGCTGGACTAGTAATTTAACACGCATACCAAATTAATTCTACTTGAAATTAATTCCTTTTGATAAACAACTATAGATAATACACCAAAGTGGTTCATAATCCTAATAGGTGGAAATTTTGCTTAAATCTACGTTATTCTAATTTCCATAAAGATTTGCTTTGTCAATTAGTTCTTAGATGTTTTCTAAGGTTGATGCATCTTGTATTTCATTTGATTTTGATGCTAGTAATACTATTTATATTCTTTTTGGATGCATTTTTCTCAGAAGAAGTTGATAATTATGAAGAAATTTATTATGAATTTAATCCTTACATTTTTCACTGGCCTCTTCGCTATTTATTTACTTACTCGAAAAGTAGAAATAGATGGTTTAAGAGTTTGCTTTATAAGCACAGGAGTAGTAGCACTAGGTTATCTGACTGTGTGTTTAATAAAAAAAGCACGTAAATGAAAACCACATTTCTAATACGGACCAAAAAACGGCAAAAATAATTATGCTTACGTCACTCAATGAAAGTGAGGTTATACTCGATGCGTATTCCATGGAGTTGATAACTTCATCTGTTCCATGACAGTTAGATTGACCCCGTAATATGAAAAACAGCGGTATCCTTGGATGAGTCCTAGATACCGCTGTTTTTTTGAACTATCGTTCCTTGTTTGTTAAACGATAAACTTAATCTCCGTATTGTGTTTACAGCATACGAAACTTCTGCTTTGAATTCACCTCTGGACGATGCAAGGTGAAGAAGAACCTTTCGCCTACTGTGGGAACAGATTTAGGAAGCCATGACTTCAATGTTCAAGAGGATGCCGCTACCGCAAGCGTACCGGAAGAATCCGCTGTATGATGAATACTCCGCACGAAGCGAATCGTTTTTGTTTCTGAGTGCATTACGACTGAATGAGTTTCCGCTCTGTGACCAGGAAGAGAACGAACCCCCTGCAACCACTCTCCAGGTGTCACACCTGTAGCCACAAACATCACGCCTTGGCGTCCGACCATATCATCCATGGAGAGCAACGCACCGGGATCAGTAATGCCCATACGCTTGCAACGCTCAATCTCTTCTTCACCATGAGGCAGCAGGCGACCCTGGATTTCTCCGCCCATACATTTCAGCGCTGCAGCGGCCAATACACCCTCAGGAGCGCCACCAGAACCGATATGCAAATCTACACCGCTATCCAGGCATGTTTCAATCGCGCCCATCACATCCCCATGGCCAAGCAGTTTGATTCGAACGCCGCTTTCCCGCAGAAGCTTGATGATCCCGGCGTGCCGTGTACGATCAAGAATGGACACGGTAAGATCAGACAAGGATTTACCGAGTACTCGTGCAGCTTTTGACAATGTAGTTGGAATTGGGTCCTCAAGTGATAGCTTTCCAGCCAATGCCGGGCCAACGGCCATTTTTTGCATGTACATATCCGGAGCGTGGAGTAGACTACCACGAGGTGCAGCAGCAATGACCGACAGAGCGTTATTCAAACCATTTGCTACTGTTTCGGTTCCCTCTAGTGGATCGACAGCGATGTCCATAGCCGGTCCTCTGCGATTGCCTACTCTTTCCCCGATATACAGCATGGGAGCCTCATCCATTTCGCCTTCGCCAATGACGACTGTGCCGTCCATGGATACCGCATTAAAATGAGTGCGGATGGCTACCGTAGCCGCCTCGTCTGCGCTATTCTTATCTCCACGCCCTGTCCATTGTGCTGATTGCAGTGCCGCTGCCTCTGTTACCCGAACGAATTCCAATGCCATTTGACTCTCCATACCTATCCCTCCACCTCTCCTAAAAATTAATTGTTACCCTTAAGCAAATGAACTATTTAGGGCAACTTTGCTGCAATCTTTCTATTTATCTATTAAACTCCTGTATCCTACGATTTTAATTTTTAGTTATATGAGCAGCTACTAGGCTCTATAACATTCTGATAATTAAACCTGCCGTCTCTTCAATCGCCTTATCTGTAACATCAATAACCGGACAATTCAGCTCTTTAAACAAAGACTGTGCATACGCTATTTCCTCTTCTACCCTCATCGCTGTAGCATACTGCACATTATTAGGAAGCCCCATAACCTTTAGTCGCTCACTGCGTATTTTCAACAGTAACTCTGGCTCGATCGTTAATCCGAACACTCGACCACGCTGAACATCCTTCAACTGAACAGGCGGTGTCAGCTCCGGTACAATCGGTATGTTGACCGTTTTATAACCTTTATGCGCGAGAAACATGGATAAAGGGGTTTTGGAAATACGGGATACTCCAAGCAATACAATATCCGCTTTGAGAATGGCGCTCACATCTTTGCCATCATCATATTGAACCGCAAAATCCAAGGCCTCTACACGGCGAAAATAGTTATCGTCCAGTCGGTGCAGCAGACCAGGCTTCTCTTTGGGATCGTTATGGAACGTATCAGCAAACGCCTGCATCATCGGTCCCATAATGTCGACAGCCCGCACATTCAGCCGGACAGCCTCCTCTTTCATCGCTTCTCTCAATTCTGGCTGTACCAGCGTATAAGCTACGAAGCCTTTACGCTCGGCAACTTCCTCCATCACCCGGCTCAGTTCGTCTTCATCCCTCACGTTCATAAATCTTTTGATCTCTGTGTCCGGTAACTCAAATTGGCGCATGGTCGCCTGTACGACAGCTTCTGCCGTCTCGCCAATCGAGTCTGAACAGATCGCTATAAAATGACTGCTCACCTGAACCATTCGATTCCTCCCATTAATCCTCTGCTACCATATCGAGCAACATTTTAATAATATTCGTTTTTGTAATGCGTCCCACGACTTTCCAGTGCTCCCCTGGCTTGTCGGAGTCGGAAGGGACGACAACAGGCAGGCTGTCGATTTGACGGGCAATAATTTTGCGCGCTGCCTCTAATACCGTATCCTCTGGGGAAACGGTGACAACATTCGCCTGTCGGGTCATCACAAGGCTGACAGGAATGGTTGCTGCATTGGGATTCCCTAACGTTACCTTAAGCAAATCCTTGCGGGAAGCTACCCCTGCCAAATCTCCGTCTTCATCGGTGACGATCAAATTGCTCACATTTTCCAAAAAGAGAGCTACGACAGCTTCCTGAATCGTGGTTGTTTCTCGTACGATGACTGGAACCCCATGAAGATCGCCGACCTTCATTTGCAACAGTCGGAATTTTTCCTCCCGGTTCGGCGTGCCCCGCTTTCCAACAAAATATCCGACCTTGGGCTTTGCATCTATGTAATTCAGAATGCCCAATTTGGATAGGTCGGTCCGAATGGTCGCCTTGCTGAGATTAAGCATTTCCGCAATCTGATCCCCGGTAATCGGGGCATGCTTTTGTACGATGTTTAAAATTTCTACTTGTCTTGCCGTAAGGTCGATGATGAACGTCACTCCTTTTTTCTTGCGATCTAATATTGAATATAATACGTCATATATAACAATAAATCAACCTTAAAAAGCATATAAAACATCACATATATAAAATTAAGGCAGTTATTCATGTCTTTTTATCATTTAAAACACTTATTTAACACAAAAAACGGGTACTTTGCACCCTGCTCTTTCGAGTAAGGCGAAGTACCCGCTCCCTTATTCGTATCTTAAAGCATCAATTGGACGCAGCTTCGACGCCTTTCGCGCCGGATATACTCCGAACAACACTCCAACCCCCATACAGCACAGAAAAGAGTAAAGCACGGGCTCTATCGAATACACAATCGGCATTTGGACGAATTTCTCGAGCAGCTTTGCACCTCCGAGACCCACCATTACGCCAACCAGTCCACCCATCAGACTGAGAAAAACAGCCTCAGCCACAAACTGCAGCATAATATCACTGCGTTGCGCACCAATCGCTTTACGAATCCCGATCTCCCTCGTACGTTCCGTGACGGACACCAGCATAATATTCATAATGCCGACACCTCCAACGCCAAGCGCAATTGCAGCTACACCGGCCAGCAGCATATTCATAATCCGATCAACCCCGGACACTGTTTTTAAGATTTCCGTCTGGGTCATGATCTGAAAGTCATCGCCCTCTGATGGCTTTAGCTCATGTCTGGCACGTAGCACCTGCCGAATTTCAGCACTTGCCTGATTAATCTTCTCCTCTGTTGTTGCAGAGGCGTTCACCTGCTGAATACTCATATTGCCTAGCCGTTCCATCCCCGTTGTAATCGGTACATATACCTGCTGACCACTGTTACTCATATTGGAATTGGAATTTGCCAGCACACCAACCACCTTAAAAGGAAGCTGTTTAATCATGATCGTCTCACCGACCGCTCTTGAGGCATCCTGACCAAAAATATTACGGGCCGCATCACTCCCAAGCACGGCCACATTCATTTGTTTATCCACTTCATAGTGGGTAAACGACCTGCCTTGAGCTAGTGACAGCTTTCTCACATGAACGAATGCCAGCGAAGTCCCCTCAATTTGCGCGCTGACCTTATTGCGACTCCACGTAATATCTGCATTGGTCATGGCACTTGGCGCTACCTCTGCTACTGCTTTTTGCTCCTCTAGCGCATCGATATCTTCCAGAGATATTCCTTTCGTCTGACTGAACGACATGGAGCTGGAGCCATCATATGGAGCATAAGGATAGATCATCAGCAGATTATTTCCCATACTGTTGATCTGAGATGTAATCGTAGCCGTTGATCCTTTACCAATGGCTACAATCATAATCACAGCGGCCACTCCGATAATAATGCCCACCATGGTCAGCAAAGATCGCAGCATATTGGTTCGCAAACTGTTGAGCGATACACGGATAATTTCCTTAAACTTCATGCCTTCACTTCCTCTGCCGCCATTCTTCGTTTCCCAACAGGCTGATCCTCTTCAATCCGCCCATCCCGAAAATGAATCAGACGCTTGGCGTATTCCGCAACCTCCTGATCATGAGTAACCAATACAACCGTTTTCCCCTGATCATTCAGACGCTGAAAAATCCCCATTATTTCAACACTTGTTTTGGAGTCCAATGCGCCTGTCGGTTCATCCGCCAAGAGAATGACCGGATTGTTCACAAGTGCGCGCGCAATAGACACCCGCTGCTGCTGACCGCCTGACAATTCGTTTGGCCTATTGTTCATCCGATCGCCTAGACCTACGCTAGTAAGAGCCTCCATTGCCCGCAAACGACGCTCCTTGGCAGGAATACCCGCATAGATCATAGGCAGTTCCACATTCTCCAAAGCCGTTGCTCGCGGGAGCAAATGGAATTTTTGAAATACAAATCCGATTTTCTGATTACGTATAATAGCCAGTTCATCCTCGCGGGCATCTAATATCGAATAGCCATCCAAATAAAATTGTCCCGATGTAGGTAAATCCAGACAGCCGATGACATTCATCATCGTGGACTTGCCTGATCCAGACGGTCCCATGATCGCGACAAAATCACCGTCAGCAATATCAAGTTGTACCTCACGCAGGGCATGAATTTCCTGATCTCCGACCTGATACACTTTTTTCAAATCCTCAATCTGAATGACGTATCTCATACCCGTTTAAAAACCTCCCTGCATGCCGCCCATAGCAGAAGGGTCCGGCGGAGGTTCAGGAGCAGGCACAATAAGCGTGTCACCCTCCTTTACACCTGACTTGAGCTCGACTCGATCTGGCGTGTAAAATCCGAGTTCTACGGGCTTGAATGTGCGCGCCCCTGGATTCGCAGCGTTATTAGCGGAAACATACACGCCATCCTGTCCCCCTTCCGATCTCAGCGCAGTAGCAGGTACGAACAATACATTTTTGTGTACTCCCAAAATAACGGCCACATTCATAATCATGCCCGTTTTGAGCTTGCCTTTCGGGTCATGAACAGACAATTCCATCAGATACGTCGTCATCCCTTCATCCGTAGAGGCTTCCGGTGAGACGAATTGCACCTTCCCTGGAAATGATTCACCCGGATATGCATTGGTAGTCAACACGGCTGAAAGACCCTTCTTTACTTTGACAATGTCGGTCTGACTTACCTTCACAACCACCTTAAGATCGTTGGAATCCGAGTTATTCATGACAATGAATGGAGCCGTCGGACTGGTCCCTACATCCCCGTTCACCTTTAAGATTACCCCGTCCCAAGGTGCTGTGACCTGAAGCTTGTTCAGTTCATTTTTCTTCTGCTCCAGTTCCGTCGCCTGTCTTCGAACCTCTATCCGTGAGGCTTGAATATTGGATGCATCAGCCGGAACCTGAATTTTGCGAAGCTCTGCCATTGCCGTACGATATCCGATTTCAGCTTCTGAAATGGTGCGACGTTTTTGCGACATGATTTTGCGGAACTGCAGATCCAGACCATCATAGTCCGTCTGTGCTTTATCCAGTGCTTGCTCTGCCTGCTCCAATTCACTGTTGGACACCGCACCGGCATCATGTAAAAACTTTTGGTCTTCATATGCCTTTCGCGCCTGTTCCAACTGTTTTTGGGAAGTTTTCTTCTGACTTTCGGCTTCTTCCAGCTCAAATGATTCTTGCGCTGTATCGATAGCCACTTTGGCCCGAAGTACATTTGTTTTCTGAATTTCAATATCCTCTGCCTTCGGACCTTTCTCCAATTCAGCCAGCTTGGATTTGGATATTTCCAAAGTATCAGACGCAGTCTGAATTTGCATTTTAATTTCTGAACTGTCCAAAAGAGCCAGCACCTGTCCTTTTTTCACCTTGTCCCCGGCTTTCACATTTACCACTGCCAGCTTGTTATCACCTGCACTCGTGAAGTTTAACTTCACTTCCTTGGACGCTTGCACGGTACCGGACGTGTCCAGCTTCTCACTCACATCGCCGCGCTCTACTTTAAGCGTCTCATCCTGAACCAAAGGTGCCGCCTGCTCCTTGGGCAGACTCAGATATACTGCTGTTCCGCCTCCACCTACAACCAGTAGAACAATTGCAGTCCATATCCACTTTTTTCTCCGTTTTTTCCGTAACTTGATTAAAGCATCATTTAAAACCGTTTCTGCCAACGCCTTTTCCTCCCTATGTGCTCCATGGCTTGTTCAACGTATACTCATTTTGATCCAACTCGATCGCCAGTTCTTCCATTTGCCGTTCAATCTGGTTCACTTTCAACTGATTATTTTTCAATTCCATCTCGATAATTAGACCTCTGTCCCACTTTTTGCGTGATAACTCCAAGGCCTCTTTTGCCGTACGCAAGCTTTCTTCCAGTTGTACATATTTTTTTTGGTTTTCCTTAACCGTGGCATACAAATTACGGAGTGATTCGGCAAAATCCTTTTGACCTTTGTCGAGCTCCTCTTTAGCCGTATCGACATCCATTTTAGCTAGATCATAAGCACCTGCGCCGCTGTTAAAATCGAAGTATCTCACATTAAGTTCCGAAGTTTTGATACTATCCTCCAGCTTCCATAAATTTGGATTCATGTCTGTCAGCTGTTGTATATGTATTTCGATATCCAGCTTCTTCGGTTCCTTGTACACGGGCCGATCAACCAATTCATAGGCTGTTCCGTTAGGTTGTCCCATGAGGAAGTTCAGAGCATCCCTAGATTTTTGCAACGCAATTTTCCCCTGCTCTACTGTTTGCTGAGCCTGGCTTCTGGTCTGTGTACTCTCGTTTTTCGCATACTCAGAAAGCTTGCCGCGTGCAAATTTGGCAAGTGCAATCTTTTCCTCCGCTTGGGCGATTTCAAGCGCTTCCAGATCATTTTTCACCTGATTCTCTGCTATAAACACACTTTGGTAGCTTTTCATCACATTAAAATAAATCTGGTCTTTGGCGAACTGCGCCTGCTTTTTACTGGCTAGATAGGATAACGTAGAGGAACTGTAATTCCTCCATGACGTTTCATCATCAAAAAACTCATCCTCTATAAACGAATCAACAGGTGTATAACCTAGCTCCTTTTCTGCATTTTTCAGTTCGATTCTGCGACGCTCTACATCCCGTTCGGCGGTACGCGTATTGTAACTGTTCGTCTGTGCCCATTCCACGGCCTGCTTGAGTGTTAATGTAGGTAAAGCCTGACCCGTTACGGATGATGTCTTCGATGTAGCCGCAGTAGATGGACTAACCGACGTACTTGATGCTACATTTCCTGATAAACTCTCAGACTGTACAGTGGAGGCCAATCCTGATGATAAGGACAATACAAGCAGCACGACAGCCGCTTTTTGCTTCATAGATGAATCTCTCCCCTTTCGGTTCATTCCCCGAATCTTTTCCATTTTTTTCGACATAAACTTCCACGAACTCTTTGCATTCTAATTGTACTTTCAGGTTTATGTTGGTACAAGGTGTCAAAACAATACATTTTTGTAACCTTTACTTCCTGAATACTCGCTTTATACTACTTTTCGTCCAATGAGATATTGATTCAACCTATTTTTACCTGAACTTTACCTAATTTTCAGCTAATTTTAAGGAAACCAACAGCATCTATTAAGGTTTGGAACATATACTAGAGAAAGAATTACAGCCGCTCACTGGGAGGGTTAATAGATGATAAAAGAATCTCGCATGACAACCACTAACGAACCGTCTGATTTGTGGATGACCCGCTTTTTACGTGAATCAGAACAAAAAAAGAAACAACTGATCCGGGAAGCCCGGAAAAATAACGATATACCGCTGATGAATAGCATTTCTTTTCACCTTGCCCAACGGGATCAGCAGCATCTTATCGGATAAAATGACAAGTGAATCTTATGCTATAAATAACAGATTACCTCTAGTTATCCGCTTCGTATGCTAGATGAAAAAAATCCGGGACAAATCGATAATTGATTTGTCCCGGATTTTTGTGATCATCAAATCTAATATAAAACCGCATAGCTTGTTCCGTTCCTATTCTTCCATCTCCGCCTGCGGATCATAGAGATATTGATCGAGTGGAATACGCCCGCTTTCATTAAAACGTATGCCTTCCTCCTCCAAGTACAGACGCTGCAGGGATGCGGACTCATCCTCCTGCAAAGCAATCTCCCCCAAACGGTTGACTACTCTATGCCAAGGAAGTCGGTGTTTTTGGCTCAATGTATGCAAAATTCGCACCACCTGTCTGGCACCTCTTGGGCTTCCGGCCTCTGCCGCAATTTGACCGTAAGTCATTACTTTTCCCTCAGGGATCAACAGTATAATTTGAAGCACACGGGCAGTGAAAGGCTGCATGTTCTAATTCCTCCGTATTACTATTGCTTTTTCAATAATTATAGCACCCTGAACAGAGGCTAAAAACCCCTGCTCCTACGAATGTAAGAAGCAGGGGAAAACCCATCGTTTAAATTTAGAATCCGCTCAGACCCTGCCTTTTTAAATCCTGTGCTACCAATCGGGCCAGTTCCCTTGCACCTTCATAGTTTGGATGGAGTGTATCGCCGTTCATATACAAGGCCAGTGTAGCGTCTTTACCAATAGAAGTGAAATAAGCTGAGCTAAGAACATTCAGGTCGACTAAAGGCGTTTGTTCCTCTTGAGCCAGTGCCAAAATAGCGCTTCTATACCATCTATTTTCTGCGTTGTGTACATTGTTAGCATTAAAGTCAGTCGCTCGTCCTTGCGGAGTTGACAGGATTACCATCGCCCCTTTAGCCTTAACCTGCCGAATCATATCCTTCATCCAGTCCTTAAACTCGGCTTCGCTTTCGTTATGCTTTGGATTGGTGTCATTGATGCCCAATTGGAGAATAAAATAATCCCCCGGCTTAATATATTGGACGATGGCCTCCAACTGACCGTCCTGGTGGAAGCCTCTAGCAATTTGGCCTCCTGACGCCATATTGCGAATTTGAAAAGTATTCGTGTTCACAAACTCTGGCAGCAGTTGACCCCATCCCGCCTGTACGCTGCTATCTAGCGGATAATAGTTACAAACCGTAGAATCTCCACCCATATAAATCGTTCGATTCGTAACCGGATTGCTAGATAATTGCCTGATTTCCAATGCACTGAGTGTGAAAACCGCGCCCTCTTTGCCTTCAGTAACCAGCAGATTTAGCTGTCCATCTGTCACTGGAATTTGAAAACGATCCTTGGCCCCATTCCCTGTCATATTAATGACCTGATACACCCCTTCAGCCGCAATACTCGAACGAGAGGTATCTCCTAAAGTAACCGACACCTCATACAAACCAGGAGGAAGATCAACGTCAAAAGTATTCTCGCTTTTCGTACCTGTAGCCAGGAACCGTACCGCATCACTTGCCACTCCAGTTCCCGAAGCGCTGACATTACGCATATTCTCAGGGGTACGAAAGCCATATCCACGTGCCGAGTCATAGGACAGCGAAGCACTCACACCGGTATAACCCGTTTCGACCGTACCTCCGCCAAAATCAAACTTGTACTCGCCAGCGGATGCATGTGCCGGCGTAGCTATGCCCATACCTGGTGCACCACATAAAAAAGCTGCTAAAAGCATACCAGTCAATCCTTTTTTCCATTTCATTCTTCATTCCTCCTTCAGATTTTTAATTGTACGAAGCAAAGAATATTTTATTTTTGTAAGCGCATACATAAAATTCTACCAATTGTTGCAGGGTTATGCCTATGTGATTATTATGCAAAAGAAAAGTAGTTTATTCGTTAAGCTAAAACTTGTACTTGTACACAAAAAAGCCTCGCAGTTACAACTGCGAAGCTTTATGAAGCAATATTTCTTCATATCAAAATCACTACATTAATCCGCAACCAAAATTCCGTCAAAGCTCTCTGGACCTACACGTATTGTACCCAGCAGGTTAGCAGAAACAAAAGCAGTGTACACCAGTTGTGGCGTAATCGGCGGATTGAAATCATCTGCTGAGAACGCAATAACCTGTGGAGCTAATAAACTCAAACTAAAAGTGGATGTAGCCGAATAAACAACAGGGTCAGTTACCACAGTACCTCTTACAATAGTGATAGTAATTCCTACTAAAGCAAGCGGAAGTTGAAGCGATATGGTTCCTTTAAGCAGAACCCGTGGCGTACCTGTAGCTCCCAGTGTGTTTAATCCGATCTGCCCAAACAATTGAGGCGTATTTAAAAGAGTGATCGGAATGGCAATAGAGTTAGCTGTCGAAGCGTTTTGGGATGTTCTCCCATCAATAAATGTTCCCATGGTTTCCCCTCCTCTCTCTACCAGATACTCATAGACTATGAAAAAGTTTGTTTTGTGCTTGGACTGAATATCTTGTAAAACACACAACTTCTGATGAATAGGCTAATGTGCAGCCCTTTCCCTGGCCCTGTGAATACACTAAACCAACACTGGGAAAGGAGGGATGTCATGTCTAATAAGTTTAGAGCCACCTTAAGGGGGGCTAATGAAGTGCCTCCTGTCAGAACAAATGCGACGGGAACAGCCGAATTTCGTTACCGTCCAACGAGCCAACAATTAAGCTTTGAACTGACTGTACGCAATATCTCACGGGTAACCGAAGCGCATATTCATCTGGGACGAAGAGGTGAAAATGGCCCTGTTGTTGCTACACTGTTTGGTCCTTCGAAGTTTGGGATAACCGTTAGAAGAGGCGTCGTTAGCGGCGTGCTCCGTGCATGTGATCTTACCGGTCCGCTCAGAGGCAGAACCATTTATGATTTGGTGTGCCAAATCAGAGAGGGCAATGCTTACGTCAATGTCCACACCATCCGTCATCCGAACGGTGCCATTCGTGGACAAATTAGACGCGCACCTATCAAACGCTGCAAATAACGAATGATCATGAGTATAAAAAAGAACTTCCATGCCACTCATTTTGAGGCTATGGAAGTTCTTTTTAATTCAGGATTTTGCAAAATTCGATTCCAGTCGCTCCGAAGTGCATATATAGACGGACTAAACCATTTCAATCTATATCTTGTTCATTGGAAGTCGCTTATGGGATTTTTGCAAAATCCTCAATTCTTAACAAAAGTTAAGAAGTTCATAAGCGTTTCTTAAGCCCTTCCCTTCAGGGTTGTTAAGAACTTTATCTTTTAATAGAAAGAGTTCAACAAGATACAGTTCACTCCTGAAAGGAAATGAAGCTTATGAAGCCTAAGACCAAAGAAAAAATTCCCGAATTGCAGTTGGTCAGAGCCATGGCGATTTTAGCCGTCTTGATGGTACATGCCACTTCTTATGCAACGGTTCAGCTTACAAATTCCAGTCTTTATGTTGTATACAATGCGCTCAATGTGTTGATGAAGTATGGAACCCCCGTATTTATCGCGCTTAGCAGCATGGTACTGTTCTACAACTACAAGGATCGTCCGATGGGACGACAGCTCTTAAGCCGCTTTTATAAGCAGAGGTTGCTGTACATCCTCTTACCTTACGTCATGTTCTCTCTATTTTATTTCATCCTGTCCCTTATGGCTGGCAGCTCCGAACCATGGAATATAATCACACTTGCGAAAAGCTTTGCTCTGAAGCTGGCCACAGGCAAAGCGTATACTCATTTATATTATATTTTTATCATGATGCAATTCTATCTTGCATTTCCATTCGTACTGTGGCTGTTCCAGCGTTGTCGGCAACTTCCACAATGGTCTATTGTCCTTGGGCTGTTGGTACAGTGGTCATTTGTTATTGGAAATAAATTTCTATTTCAGGTTCAAAATAAGGGCAGTTGGGCACTGTCTTATATAGCCTGCTACATGCTGGGTGCTGCTCTCGGTTACTACTACCCACAGCTGAGAACGTGGTTTCTGATGCGTAAGGGGGAACGAAGTGTTGCCGGAGTGCTGACATGGATCGCAATTTGGGCTTTATGGCTGATTTCAGCCACCATGCATGTCTATATGTGGTACGAAAATAGAATGTACGGAATCTCGTACAATTCGCTAGTTTTTGAACTTATGTATAATATGTACAGCCTGTCTAGCACTCTGGTAATACTACAGATTTCCTTTTTAATGTACAGACGACAAGATTCCTTTGTCACTCGCAAACTGGAACGTCTGGGCACACTGTCCTTTGGTGTGTATCTGATTCATCCGTTCTTCCTGCTCCTGTATCGGCAGTTTTCACCACATATCGGTTCTCCGCAGCTTATTCATGCGTGGTATGCCGGAGGTTTTTTCTTTGCACTTCTTTGCTCTTGGCTCGTCGTGTCGATCATCTCCCGTTTCCTGCCATTTGCTTGGATCTTGTTCGGTCAACTACCAGAAATAGAAAAAAGACAATTCAAGCAAGAAAACCGTATTTCTTCAACTGAAACAGCACTATCCAAAGGCTGACGACCCCAAGCAAGCGAACTGAGATGAGTGTCCATAGCCTCCATCTTTAAAAAGGTATATAATTATATACTTTTTATTCTACATTAAACAACCTTAGAAAACCTTAATCTACCAACGTTTTTTCATACATTTCTTTGTTTTTTTCTTATCCCACTTTAATTGGTTTTAGTCATCTCTTAATGTTCCGTGACCAACATGTGACCAATGGAACAAAAAAAGACGAACATAATAACTGAAAAATACAGTCAATCATGTTCGTCTTTATGTATTATTTATGCATTGTCACTGATGGAGGAATCGATTATGTATTTTGCGAATAATGGCTTGGCTACTCTTAATTGCTTGCCTACTTTCATAACCGGGAACTTTCCTGATTTCATTTCTTGGTATGCTACATTTTCACCAATCATGAGTATCTCTCTGATATGATTTATGTCTAAAAGTGGAGGGTATGCTTCTAGTGCTTTTAACATTTCTTCTTCCATAATTTTGTTCCTCTCTAATGAAATACTACTTTTACTCACTCGTTAATCTTTGTTTGCTTGTATTTGAAGCAGTTCCCTTCATCGATTTCATCTTGAACGTATCCCTCGGTTGCAGCCTTCAAAATGGAACAATTCCGTTTATACCTACTACATGTTTTACAATTTTCTAAAAATTCTATGTATGTTTCCTCGTTATCAAATATTCCTATATATTCAACGGGTGTAAACGTAAGCTCAACTCTAGGGTTCTTTTTGTCATAAAGGATACGCTGTGTTCGGGTCAATACCCTACTGTCATTGTCATAAACAATCTTCTCTAGGGCATCGTTGTTCAATTTATAAATATTATTATCGTCTCTGCCCTTTCTGTTAAAATAAATTAGTGTATCCATATAGAGATAATGTACCTTTGTAAACTCGTAGTCCCACTCTTGAGTTTTGATTTGGTTTGAGGCTGCGACGATAATTTGTTTTTTTACCTTCTCTCCCTCCTTACTTAAAATTCTTTTTCCAGTGGGTACTCTTTTTCTAATCCTTGCATCCCACACATATTGATTTATGTATAGAACATTAATTGAAACAGGAAGAGGCAATGTTAAATTCAACCTCATAGGAAACTCTCCATAGTTCTGATTCTGCTGTCTAAATAATCAGTTTCTAGATTAACCAGTTCCTCATATTTTTCATCAACAATATACCCCAATTTTTTGTAAATTTTAAGTCTATTCAAAGTATGTGTCTTCAACTCTTTAATCAATTCAATATTATGACCAACTAAATTCAAACTACCATTCCTCTCCTGCAATAATTATTTTTGCTCCATTCGCTTTCTTTAAACAGTCATAGTTGTCGTGAACGTTCAGACCGTCGAACAAGATCAATATTTCCTCTCCAACTAAGATATCTTCATTACATCCTGCACAAGTTGAAAACTTATTCACCTCCTTATCTTGTGCGTCAGGGAAGTGCATACAATGATAGTTGCTATCGAATCTATCCATTTGTCTTGGAGTCATTTTCGTTAAGCAATTGATTGAGCACTGTACCTGCAACTTCCTTGTATTCTTCATCAGTCAGCTTACGTCCGATAATCTGTTCAATCTTTGATTTGCTAAAGTTGTTTTTCATCTATGCTATCCCCTATCCTATATTTTGGCTCTCTCGCTTGTTACTTTTAAATTACCATTTGAGTCTATTTTGTTGATTAACATCGTTGTGTGATTTACAGGTGAGTCTTTATACCTGTAAGGTCTGAACTGTGAACCCCTTCTGTATCCATAAAGAACCAACTTATTCCCCCTTCCAAACCATGTTTTTTCAACAACTTCTTTAGATCCATCAGGCTTTGGTTTTGATATCTGTTTATTATAATGAGCAAAAGCTCCATCATAGTATTTAACAGTTACCACACCATCCACTGTAAGTACGGTTACTGTATTTTTATTTTTATCTTTGTCGAGTACTGTTCCAGCTATTAAGCTCAACTTATACTTAGGTCTTGAACCATTTCTAAATTGCATCATTTCTGTTACTACGGGTTCTTCTGGAAGACTACTATAATCAACAATCCCATATCTTTCTTTATTGATATCTTTCAATTCATGTTCTGTGTAATAAAATGAAAGTGAATCCATTTCCCATTTACTAATCGTTCCTTCTGCATATGTATTCCATTCTTTCTCATATTGCTTTGTGTTGAATAACTCCAAGACCTCTTGAGTAGAAAGCCACTCTTTAATGCCATCCATTTTCTTGTCATATTCTTTTTTGAAAGTCGACTCTCTAATAATCGGAAAGTTCTTCTGATAGTCAACGATACCTTCCCCAGAAAAGTGTTCATAATAAAATGGAGTCGAAGTTTTATCTAGCGCATACAGTTTATCTTTACCATCTTTTTTATGAATATGTTTCATAACATACTTTCTAAAGTTGAATAATTTAGCATACTTGCTCATTTCATTTGGAATGATCTTGCTCTCAATAACTGCATTTAGATTCTGAAGATTCAGTTTAGTTTTTGGTACATATAACTTGGTAATAAATTCAGTCATAATTTTATTTCGATTTCCAAACTCTTCGAAACATCCCGCCTTAACAAGCTGCAATACTTGTGACTTTTTGATTATTGATGAATCATGCATTCTGACTAAGAAATCATTGAAGCTCTTGTATGGACGGTTTTTAATAATGTTCTGAACAACATCGTCGCCTATTCCATTGATTCCCTTCAGCCCGAAAATAATCTGATTGTTCTGGATATCGGGTTCAAATCCAAAACCTGCTTTATTGATACTTGGCAAACCGATCAATACACCACGACTCTGCATATTACCAATTGCTGCTGCAATCTTACCGTAGTTGGTGGACTGTGCCTTGTGGTTTTCTCCTTCATCACTATCATCATCAATCGAAGCTGAGTTTACTGTTAGACAAGCAGTTCTCCAATAGATAGGATCATAGTTAATATTAAGATTAGCTTCTTGTAGAGCAATTATTGAATATGCAAGTGTATGGAGTACTGAGAAAGAATATCCAAGCTGTCTTACTATCTGAACATTCCATACATAGTCAATTATTTCTTTACGATTTCCAAGTTCGGCACCCTTCCTATAGAAGGTATTTTTAATATCTTCAATTTCATCTGCTTTTTTCTTTGCAATTACTTTTCTCAGTTTGTTTGCGTCCTTAATTGTAAACCCTGCCACACGCTTATCCATAGAGAGCAGCATGATGGATTCCTGTGTGTCAGCAACACCATTTAACTTAAGTAGATGACTTTCCATTATTTTAATTTCATCATCGTTCAAACAGTGTTTACGGAGCTCGTCATACCACTCACTTATGTTGTTTTTAAAACGAATAAAACTGTCAATTGGAGTTTCTTTGCCATGACCACCGCCCATAAGTCTCATAAGAGAATTGGCTGAAGCTAACTCAATTAAATTTGAAGGTTTTGTTCTTTTAACTGTCTGAATTCCTATCTCTGTAGAAAACTGAAATAAGTCGGTAATACTGTCTTGACCAATTAACTCATACACTTTTGGACTCTTAATATCAATGTTTGTTGGATGTAGATATTTATTATAAGTAGATCTTAAGTTTCCTTGCCATTCCATTAGATTGTTCTCAAGCAACTTATCCAGTGAAACCCTAATTTTATCAAGACCCTCAATTGTCAAAAGATCAAATTTCATATTAGATACTGCTTCACAATCCTCAAGACTGAACTGAGTAACATGTGTTCCATTTGGTGCAGTCATCATTGCATTGGTCTTATAGAATTCTTCATTAAATACAATTACACCACTCGCATGAATACTACGTTTATTGATAAGACCCTCAATTTTCATTGAGACTTCAAGCCAATTTTCATGTTTATTAATTTGAGTAATAAATTCAGTTACTGGCTTTCTTTCTTTCTCTTCGTCTCCATTGACACATTCATTTAAAGTCCAACTACTTCCACGTTCAAATGGGATAAGCCCAGAAACATACATTGCTGTATCATTATCGATTCCCAAACCTCTTGCGGCAGTTTGAACGGCTGATTTAGATGCCTCGGTTCCAAAGGTACATACCTGCAATACTCGATCATCACCAAAATATTTCTTAAGTTGTCTAAAAATCTGATTTCGCTTTGCTGCTTCTGTATCTATATCGATATCCGGGAATTCTGGACGCTCTGAAGTCAGATGTCGCCAGTGGGGCATCTCAATACCATATTCAAGAGGATTAATTTGAGTAATTCCCAACAAGAAACAAATCAAGTATCCAGCAGCAGATCCACGAGCAGGCCCAACAAGGCTATTTCCGCATTCATCATCCCAAATTACATTAACAATTTCTCGTACCGTAATGTAATAACTTGCAACAGACTGATTTAGATTTTCTGAAATTCTCCAAAGCTCTCCAAGTTCAGTATCAATCCTATTTGCTACTTCATGTAACTTGGTCTTGCTATATGTATTGTAGGGCAAATGTTCATAAAACCCATCTTCAATTAGTTTAACTATATATTTGTCTTGGGGGTTTGGAGCATGGGCCATTTTATTGATAAATTCATATTTACTGTAGATCGATCTAAACAAACCCCGTAGTTCAAAGTCAGGTATTTCTATTTTGGGTATAACTGTTGGTTTTATGATTGTATATTCCTTGATCTTGTTGCCTATTTCCATTGTATTGTCTAAAGCTTTCTTAACGATATCGTGACTCAAGTAACTTAATCGCTCATTGATTTCTTCATGATTCTGAACAAATGTGGCCTCATAAAAAGCATCAACCTCTCTTTCCCCTTCTTTGGAGTTGAGAAATGCTTTATGGACGATGCGATCTTCTGGACGTAAGTAGTGACTGTCAGTTGTAACTATGTATTTGAGACCAAACTTTTCAGCTAGCTTTAATAATTCTTTATTACAGTAAATTTGCTCTTCACTATAGGCTGGTTGGATCTCTAGATAGAAGTCATCTTTACCGAACACATTGATACACCATTCTGTAAATTCACTGACCTTATTGTAACTTTCTTCTGCTTTAACCTGATCATTTTTTTCAATGTGCTGTTTCATCTCAAGAAGTCCGAGACAGTGGGGTGAGCCAAGACACGCACTCGATGCGATCAAGTGACCGGGATTTTTCTCTACCACTGACTTTAAAAAATCCTTTACGGTCGGTGTACGCAACATTGGGCCAGTGAAGTATGATTGACTCCAAGCCACTGAACTCATAAATCTAATCTGTTCGTGACCTATTTCGTCTTTAGCCAATAGTATAAAATGAGGAAACTTAGTTAGACCACCGGATTTATAGTTGTCTCTAACCTCTTCTAGACTCTCCACAAGGTAAATTTCGTTACCGAGTATTAATTTGAAATCTTTATCTATCTTGCCTGTTTCTTTTAACTTCTCAGTTGCTTGGAGTGCTTTAACATGAGATGAAACTGATTCGTGTTCTGTAAAAGCAACTCCTTTGTGGCCCATATTGTTAACTGTTTGAATTAATTCCTCAACTCTATTAGTAGTATCTCTAAGTTTTAGATTAGAACCCCTGTCGCTGTGATTATGAAGTAGTATTGAATTGCACTGATTACACAACTGTGTGAAGCACCTCCAAATTTGTTTCTAATCAAATATTGATTTCAATAGTCTATTGTGTACTTTCTTCAAGATAGAATTTCAATTTTCCCACCTCCTTCAATGAATCAATTTTTCATAATTCTGTATGTATTGTAGGCCGAAGCCTACTCAAGTCCCTATAAAATCATCTAAGCTTTTATCTAGATCTGATTGAGATATAAAATCAACCTCTTCTAATTCTTCTTTATTTACAACAAGTTCATCATCAATTACAACTTTGCTCCCTAATATTTCAGGTTTTCTACCCTTGTGTCCAAATAAGAATTGTCTTAGAGCTTCTCTAACAATGTCGCTTTCATCATAATATACAGGAAGTTTACTTAGTGCTATTTTGAGGTCATCATCCTTTCCGCTTCTGAGTCTTGCGCTAACTAATTTCTTCCCCATGCTCTGACTCCAATTTTTTCATATCCTCTTATTTGCGAAAGCTGATCGAAAAGTATTTTATTCTTGAAGTTAAGCGTGTTAAAAACCTGATATGCTGCACCTCCACCAATTAGATAATAATCAAAATTTATATTTAGTCCGTCAACCTCATTTTGAATTTGGATCGCTAATGATTTAAATGCTTTTGCTATTAATGGCTTTATATTTCGTCCTTCGTATATACCGCTTATCACATACTTGTCCAGTTCATAAATAGCTGGAGCCTTACCTATGGCATTCATTAAGTACTTACGCAATAACTGATATGCCTTTTCAACACCCAATAGAAGACTTGTTGACTCTTTCATTATTTCTAGTTTATCTAAACCCAAAAGGTTTAACGTGTAGAATCCTAAGTCAATTACTAAAACCTTTTTATTTGCAATATGTACTTTTTGAATCTTTCCTTTATTGTCTAGCAGATAGTCCATTGCTATTCCATATCCCTGTGGAACAAGTTTATATTTATTTATATGAAGTTTAACTTCTGAATAATTTCCCCTTCCTTTCTTAAGGCTATAAGTATCCTCTGTATTTATTCTATCTAACATCTTTTCCATATCACTCTTTTGATTAAAATAGAATAACACAGGTAGCCCGGTTACCAAGTTAAAGGGATTGTTTTTATTTAAATATCCTAATCCAGTTTTCAACAAAACGTCAGAAGTCATCGCTTCACTCTTATTATTTTTAAGTGTGAAATATTTAATCTCACTGTGCCTTAGGGCGACATTCCCTACAAATAATTCATCGTTATAGAAAAAATCATTCGGCTTGATGTTTTCTTCAAACATTGGTTGGACATCACCAGAGATAGAAGGCTGAAGATACATTGTATTTCCATTTTTTCCCTTTGTGTAGCTAAATCCGAGATCAATCACACTTAAATTTTTCACTACAGTTAAAGCCATGATATTACCTCCAAATACAATGAGTATCAAAGTATGACAATAGCTCAACAGTGTCGTACAATGTAATACATTCTATAAGATGATTATATCACGGCTTTATTGTTTTGTATATAATTTCATTATATTTATTTATATAATGTTTTAATCCTACATGAGTAGTATCGCTCAATGAATAAAATCAGGATTTTACGTAGAAATCACTATCATAAAATCCCTATAAACATTAAGTTTTTTGATTTTCTTATATTGATTTATCGGACAAATCTATATCCGTCTTATTTTTTCTGTATTTTCGATCCTAAAAAACGAAGGCTCATAACCGAACTCCCTCATCCACTCCCGAACAACTTGAGTTAGCCTTTCATCTAAAATCTCTCTTTCTTCCCGCTTCACATAATACAGGTAGTCTTCTGCTGCTTCACCAACTTCATCATAAATAGATGACGCAATATCATCCAAAACTCCCTCAGAATCAACAGTAATGCTATTACTAATTTCGCAAAGTTGACCAACATAGAATTCTTTTTGTTCTTCTGGCGAATAGTATTCCTTTGCTGCTTCAATTGCTTGCGCTTTTAAATCAAAATACTCACCGATCCCCCAAACTCCATCTGATACATCGTTAAACATCCACTGTCCGTTTTTAAAAGTCATAAAACTTATCTCCTTTGTTTTAAATTTATATAAAACGTAGTTATTGCTCCAAGACTCATCAATCAGTATCTTCAATAATGAGTTTAAAATGTTTACTACTATAAACCTTCCAACCTTCATTATGTATAGTTTGAGACAGCATTTCTATTGTGACTGGATAATTATAAAATCCTGTCCCATTTAAATTATGTAGGTAAAACCTCCAATGGGGTCTTGTTTCGTAATAAACACAGCTCGGCAATTCATTTACGATATAATAATTTCCTTCTATTTCAACAATTGATCCAGCTTCAATCAGTGACTTTCTAATATCGACCTTCATTTAATACTCCTTTCCTGATCAAATTTATGTTTTACACAAATTGCTTATATTTATTTGCTAGCTCTACAAACCACTCTTTATCGTTCATATCAATAGCCATATCGATTAAAGTCATAACACATTCTCTGTCTAGTTCAGGTTCTTCTTTGATAACAGTAGCCACCAATACAGTATTCGCGTTATAACTGCTCACTCTTTCTTCCACTTGATCGATCTCATTTATGTATGCTGCTACGTCCACTTTTCCACCAAACTCTAATTCTAACATTCCTTTAATCTCTTTTAGCGTAAGTCTTCGTTTTAATAGTTCTTCCTTATATTTGAATGAAACAATCTTGCCACTAAAATCCAACCTTCTTATAATAAAATCGTAATTACTTGCCATTACATCGACATCGATTTCAATCTTGGGTTCACTAGTGAAATAGCCATAATGCTTTTTTAGGGACTTCTTCAAAATCTCAAAAATATCATCTTGGTTTAAGAATTTCATATGTATTATAGATCATTAAAAATGATCGTCCTCCGATTGATAATATTCTGTACCGCTATTTATTTGCCATTGCCATAGCTTACTTATGTATTTAGCATACTGCTGATCTGTAATTTGTTTTGAGTCTTTCTTGCTGTTCAATATTTCCATGTAGTTTTGAATCAAGTTGTACCCCCTATTCAAGCCAAATTATTTAACATAAGTTACTTTCAATAAAAAAGGGTGAACATCTCTAATTTTCCAACCTTGTGACTCCATCAGTTTTTGGTGATTAATGCCTTCTTCTTCTGTTTCATATGTATATATTACTTCTTCGCGTTCAATCTTCATCGTCGTATCCCCTTCTCGTTATAAAAGTCGCCTTTTATTGTGATTCAAAATAACTTTGAACCTTTTTGGAATTTCCACCTAGATACATTTTGATCTCATTTAGCATTCTTATAGTATCTCCAAATGGTTCCTTCATGTGTGGAGAATATTCTATAGCAGAATCCGTTGCTGCTAATATACACAGTTTTTTATCTAATTCATCAAACAAGTCGCCCAATACAGTACCTTCCATGTTTCTCTCTCCAATCTTCGTAAAATGCATTTTTTACTTACATAGTGCTTCAATTGACTTAATTAATTCTAGCTTATCAACACTGACCTCTCTGTCTCCTAGTTTTATTGTCACTTCCGAAGAATCACGACAAGATTGAATATCAATTGTTTCTGTTGAATATGAGTTGTGGCTATCAGTTTGTAAATTGAGCGTTATTTTCATCTGTACGTCCTCCGTAAAAATACTCAGATTTGGCAAGTTCGACCCTATTGTCAGATAAATTTGGAAAAAGGTAATCCTTATTAAATACAGTTCTGTAGAATATCCAAAAAACTTTCATTTTTATATTTACGTTAAACTCAACAATAGCTCCAGCCCTTTCCCAATATGTTGTTTTATTCTTATGGATGATTTTATATTTCTTGTTACCATGATCGAAATAATGAATTTCTTTTTGGATACTCATCTAAACCCTCTTTCCTTATAAAATATGAGTTTTACTTTTTTATTTTTCTGTAGTCTATATAATCTACAATAGCGCCTAAAAAGCAAACTCCTGAAAATCCAAACCAAAACCACAAGGTTGTTGTCTTGGGGTAAATCATTCCATACATAGCAGCACCCAAACCAACGCAGCCAAGCAGAAACATTAGATTCATAGTAAATTTTAATTTTTCTTTTTTATTCATTTATGGTTCCTCTGCGAACAAAATATTCCCCATATGTCCCATCTTCTTTTATCTCAAGTGCATTAAGCTGTAGACCGTATGCACAAGCTCCATCAATGCCTATTTTGTCTTCATCTGGACTGAACCAAATATCCTCAGAATCATGTAAATAAATGCAAGGAGTATGACCAAATACAACAGTTTTATCTAGTCCAGTCTTATTAGTAAAGAAAGGCTCTCTAATCCAAATAAACTCTGAGTCAGATGTATTTTTCCAATCTTTATGAAACGGATTGATACCTGCATGAACATAGATGTGCGACATATCTTCGTAATATAAAGGTAGTTGACCTAAGAAATCAATGTGGTGTTGATAATGTTCCCGAATAAACTCTTTTGCTTTTATGTATTGGTTCCACTCAAATCCTTCTTCGAAAAAACTTATTCCACAATAACTTTCTACCGTTTGAAATCCACCATTATTCAACCATTGAGCATCTAATTCTTCTGTATCATTGTTTATGGCAGAAACAAACATATCGTCATGGTTTCCTTTAAGGGCAACAACACCCCATTCATTATGAAGCAGCATTACTTGTTCAACCATCTGCCTACTCTTCTGTCCTCGATCAACATAATCACCAAGTAGAATGAGTTTATCCTGAGAAGGATTGTACTTTGCTTTTTTCAATAATGAATTATATTCGTCATAACAGCCATGCGGATCACTAACTGCCAATGTTCTGATATATATTTCCCCCTCTTTTTTATGTATTTAGAATTTATCATATTTACGATGCCAACCACATTTAGTGCATGTTGCTGAAACTCTAGTCTTGGATGTAGTAAAATTGTAATCTGGATGATATGTTTTAAAAATGCTCTCATCATATATCCATTCATGTTCACATGACCAAGACCTAATTGACCAAATCAACCACTTCAAAATTTACTCTCCTTTTTATAAAACAAGTGTTTTACAACAATATGTATTAGTTAAAATGTCTTTAAGATTATTTTCCAATGTCACTATTAACTGCTCCCATCGATTTTTTGTTTACATTTCTTCTCTTCTATCATTTTTCTCATATGTTCTAATTCCCAACTATTACAATGTACCAATTCACCGTCTATGTACCACCACGATGATCTTTCTTTTAATCGTCTCAATATCTCTATGAATTCTTCTTCCCTCATCTTGAATTTAAAATCATTCAATGTATTTACTCCTATCTAATTAAAACAGGTATTTGATCATCTTCATTAAAATATTCTGTGCCATAACGACCAAAAAGTTCTTTTCCATTTACCTTCAACTAACTCATATCCATCTATGTAACATTTTCCATTAATTGTTGTGATATTTTTACCCGACATTTTTGGATGAAAAGATACTACATAACTTCCAGACACAACGCTTCTCTTTTCTGTATTCACAAAAATAGTCCCACTCATAAATACTCCCATTCTTTCACCCTTTCTTTGTTTCTGATAAAACTAGACTTTTACGATCAATAGCAACTTGCTTGCCCATCACTATACCCTTCGTGGTAAATTTCTGTGACTATCTCAGTGATTTTACATGCAGTTTCATAAGTAACTTGAATACCAAAATCACAAATTAATGATTCATTTGAATCGAATTCACCCACAGACCATAGATTTTCATTTGTTGAATCATTGGGTACTCTGAGTGGATTATAGTATGTTTCAGTATAAGTCCCCTTTTTCCCTTTATCTGTGTTTGGGAATATATTAGACAATCCTTGTATGGCTGCTATAGTCTTTTCTAACTCATTCATTGGTCTATATTCTCCTTCTCGTATTCATCTGTGTGTTGATAAGCAATTTGCACAAAAGCTCCATCAATATATGTAGTTATTTTATATTCATTTAACAAAGCACATACAGCATTCTTCTTGCTGATTTCTTTAAACATAACCTTTTTGCCTTTTTTCAGCTTTTTGATGATTGTTAGTATTTCATTCATACTATGAAGCACCACCTTCTTCAATTATCTTTATAGAGATTTCAAATTTATACTTTTTATCTGCCTCAGTTAACCCTTCCAATAAATCACTTGGATAAATCATGTACATTCCTTTACTGAATACAGCTCTATCAAACTTATTAGGTTTTCTTCCTGTGATTAGTCTGAAGTCGTCCTTGTCTACATCAAAACAAAACGCTTCGTGATCCCCACTTGGATAACCTGTAAATTCGATTGTTTTCTCTCTCATTTTCATACCTCCAATAGTTCGGGATTGTCGTAGATATTTCCTATAATTTCGCATTCATCTGATACATAATTATAGTCGTAGCATAATGGCTGATCTCCCAGATGCCATGCATATTCTCTATATTCAATCACTTCATTATGATAAGTTGGATATGTATTTTCTGGTGTTTCATATAGATCAGGTGCTTTTAGGATATCTTTGTCATATGCTTCTACTCCATTTTTATCAGGTAATCCTAAAGACTTACTAACTGTAGTTGGATCAACTTCATACCAGAATCCTGTGTTAAAATATATATCGTGCCAATCTACAATGTAATTCTTAGTGGTATTGTCACCAATTAAGTATCCATAAATCCATTCACCTGTTTCAATATCCTTGCCGCGATGTTTATTGTCCATCTGTTACTCCCCCAATTAATTCAAAGCAATCTTCTAACTCAATTTTTCTGTTAAAATTTATCTTACCTACATATACTTCTCTTCCTTTTGAGTCTGTCGCAAAGTACTCCTCTGATTCTATGTACAAGTCAGCCAACAATACTTCACCTTCGTAAACTTCACAAATTAGATTGCCGCGATTAAATTCTTGAAACGACTCTGTACATCTCACATTAATTTGTTTCAATATATTTACCTCCTGATAAAATTAGATTTTTATCTGGTTATTTCAAATGGTCTGCAACTCTATCTTTTTAGCCTCTATCATGTAAATCAACTCCTTTTAATGTTATTAATACATTATTATGTATATTTCGGACTTCATATTATACTGTAAAGGGAGAGCAACGGGGAGATTTTTTGAGTATTCACTTCGCCCATTGCTCATATTTTAAATATTAGTTTTTCAATTCATTAAGCATTGCTTCAAGTTCTTCAACTGATTTGTTCTGTAAATCTTCATTTTGCTTAACTGACAGAATGGCAAGAATCTTCTGTCTTTGTTCTTTTTGTTCTTGCGCTTTAAGATGTAGTTCTTTTTCTGCCAATTTAGTGGACACAATATATTTCACAATTTCAATTTTTACATCTAGTTCTTTATCTTCTTTTGTTTTTGTGCCAAGAAGACTCTCTTCTTTAACTTGCTTAAGATGAGAATTCAACGTCTTAAAAATTGAATCCAAATCCTCTACTTTTAAATCAAACAAATCTTCTGTGGATACTAAACCTTTGAAAGGGAATCGGAATTTGTTTTTCAATGCAACCTCAAACATTTGTTCGTTTGTCATAATTAATCTCTCCTTAGTATTCATTAGTATTATTTTAGAATTTTACTTTTATAACTCTTTCTGATTGACCCTTTACTTTAACTAATAAATCATTACGTTTAGTTGAACTGAATCCCAATCCTGACAGTTGATCATCGACCGTATTTACCGCCATCTTACTTCCGAGTGCTTCGAGTACGCGTTTATGTTGCATCAATTCTTCATTAAGAAACTCGTTGTAAAAAGCATTGGGCTGCTCTGTATTGATACATTCTTTCAACATAAACATGTAATGACGATGCCCGATTCCTTGCTGCTCATCCCAGTAATTTGGAGAATGACATACGACAGACACAGGAACAAATTGATTGGTCTTCAATCCCCATACTTCTTTCGATGATACATTAAAAGGAATTTTTTCTTTGATAGTGAAACCAGTGTTTCTATTAAAAGTAACTTCTGCTACTTCAACCTTTTCACCATTTCTCAGTTCCTTATTGTATTCAAAGGAGTAAATTTGACCATCAAACTCAATCTCTGCTTTAAAACCATTCTTGCCTCCCCGGTGCGAGAAGTTATGTACCAAAAACTTGTAGGTTCCTTCTAACATTCTGTCTCTATCAGTCCATGTGATATTCTCTACAGCAGGAACACCTCGTTCTGGGTTGATAATATCAACATCTAATTGTCCAGTAGTATATCGATTTGTTTTTTCTCCGTAATAAATCCAGTTTCCATTAGGCTCGTAGCAGTGAGCATCCAAGTCGTTCCGATCATGTTGTCCATCATTCCATTGGATAGAAAATCTTAGTACCCCTTCTACATTACCTCCAGCAGATTTTACTCGTTCTTTTATTGCACTATCGGCAATATTTCCTGAATAAGCCCAACTAAAAGCATTATTCCACTTGAACATAGTTTTAGCGTCTTTGTTTTCTGGTGCAATCAATGAAACCATATTGCTTGAATGTTTATTCTCCAAGTACACATCAAGTTCATTCACAGTTGGCAGAATGTTTTCTAAGAAAGACTCAATAGAAACTTCTTCAACTCTTGAGAACTTCTTAGGATTGACAGTGATTTCATTAGACATTTCATCAAAAATATTGGCGGCGCCTTGAATTCGTTTTGCTGAATCCTTATTCGAGAAGAGAATATTGTTCACAGTAATGTCATCTAAAGTAGCATGTCTACGACTTAAAGATTCAACATACCCTAATTCCTCAATAGTCTTTTTGGCGTTATCAAGCATTTTTTGAGTAAAGATTGCCTTTGGACGTTTATAGTTGGATGGAGCGACAATTGCTTCGTATTTCTTAACTGCCATGTCTAAATCCAGCCCATCGCTAATATTAATGAGCAATGTTCCAATGCTGTGGTTTCTGATACGACCAATTGCAGCACCGACATTTACGGATTGTTCCCATGTGTAGTTTTCTTTTTCTTCTTCAGTTTGTAACTTATCGTATGCTTTCTTCAATTTGAGAAATTCAGTCAGTACACCTCTCCACTCATCACCTTTATATAAAGAATTTTGAGAAATGAGTTCCAAAACTGTGACAAGACTATCTTCTGTGATTTCCTCTAGGGAACGTTTGAATACATTTCTTGTATCTCGATACGCTCCTTTGATTTCCGCTTCCGATTTGTGACTTCTGTCAATAAACTGATCGGGTAACTCCATATATAAGTGATCCCATTCAATTACTTTGATGCCTGTGTTTTCAAAGTTTTTATCTGTACCAATCTTTTTAATTTTGCTCACATAAACATCAGAAACAGCATGAGACTTAACATAATCGGATAGTGTATTAATAACTGGTTGAAAAGTTGCATCGTTTGTTTCGAAATCCCAAATTGTTTTCATTTCGTTGTTCTTAATAAATACTACATTTCCAATGTTCTTAATAAATTGTCGGCAACAACTGCAATCATATTCTCTACGCTCTCTGAAAATTTCGTTTGTCCCTTCTGGAAAGCTATCCAAATATAGATTCCAGAATGAGTCTTTGTCCAAATCTACCTCATATAATTTAGTGGCTTCTTGAGACAGTTTGTTGAAGTTCTCTTGCAATAACACTTTCAGTTCTTTGATTTTCATATTAAATTCTCCCTATATGGTTTTATTTTTTATTAAATCTTATATGTAATCTGTGTTCCTTAAGGTGGTCTGATCATTTACTGCTCCCCTATTGTGTAATTAATCCATTGTTATATGTAGTATATATTTTGATAAAAGACGGCTTTTACGAAGAATTACACAAGCAACTTTCCTTCAAGTCGATCATATGCATATTTAACACTTTCACTAACTTCTATGTATTTATCATAATCCTTAGTCAAACCAATCACTTTGCCGTTTTGTACCGTAAACTGGAGATGATAGTACTGAATATATTTTCTGTCTTCATGTTCAGCGTACTTTCTTCCTAATGCAACCGCCCTTTTAATTTTGTATTCAACATCAGTGATTGAATCGCATTTTAGAAAACTAACTGGGCAACATTCTTTATATTGCTCAATAACTCTGTTACTCACTTTCATTCAACTGTTCTCCTATGTATTATTTAATTTAATATGATTGATTCATTGTTATATGTTTCAGCAAACTCTTTATAGAATTTATTATTTTTATCCAATTCATCCTGTCCATCTTTAATGCCTAACTCATAACACATTTTCCTATGTCCTTCTCTGACTTCCTCAAATGCTTTACTCCAGAATATTTTATGTATAATGTTTTGAATCAAATTTATTTCACCTTCCTTCCCGTGAGATTAACGAACTTGCCAAACTTCTCAATCTTATATGGCCTTGGAGAGCTGGACTGATATTCCAATAATTCATTATAGGTTTCTTCGTTAGGCTTAATTTCTGTGCCTTTAAAATTTGTCTTTTCTCCAATAATAAATGTTGTTGATCTAGGATCACCATCAACCCAACAGATATCCAGTAGTGTTTGTGCTTCATGACTTAATTGCATGTTTTTTCATCCTCTCAGTGACATAAATAAAATGACAAAGTAATTGAACAATAGGTGACTGCAAATTGGAACCAGTATGTTATTTGTCTTTTTATAATAGTAGCTCCATACCATTCCAATAAATACGTAACCAAGGGAGCCTGCTAGATTCCAATGTGGTATTGCAAATAGTACAGAACTTAATATGGAAGCGATCCAAAAGTTATATTTCTTATTTAGTTTCGTGAATAAATACTTTCTACAAATTAATTCTTCTACTATTGGACTAAAGATTATTGCGTATATGTACATAATTGGTGTTTGAAGATGTGTTGCTGGCTGCTGAATAATAAACAATGATGAAATTTTGGTTAGAGCAGAGAATCCCATAATGGCGAAACAAAATGAATTAAATATTGATTCTCTGTTTATTTTAGTATTGATTTGCTCGTAATCTTCTCTGAACCAATACTTGCCGTATTTCAGTATTAATCCCAGAATTATTGTTGGGGCTATATTTACAATGAGGGAAAGCGTATATCGTCACTCCCTTTGTCGTGGATGTTTTTCATTTCAACCACCTCCTAATAAAAAAAGTACAGGCTTTGTTTAACCTGTACTCATATTATCATATTTAATTATTTTTGTATATAGGTATTTCATTATTTTTATTTATTTAAATCATAATGGACAATTCTTATCGAATGGTCACTAGATTCTTCTGCTTCAACCTCAATACAATTGATCTCTCTCCATCTGTGACGATCATAAGGCGGGAAATAAGTATCCCCACTAAATTCTCCATCGATATGAGTTAGTATCAATTTATCCGAATAAGGAATAAATAACTCATAGACTTCTTTGCCGCCTATAATAAATGTTTCCTCAGAAGATTCTTTTACGAAATTCAAGATATCATCTATATTGTTAAATACTTCACAGCCATCTGCTTTATATCCCATATTTCTTGTGAGTATAATGTTAACTCTGTTTTTAAGTGGTTTTCCAATACTCTCATATGTTTTTCTTCCCATTACAACGTTATTTCCTGTAGTTTGTGCTTTAAAAAAGTCCATATCGGCTTTAATCTTCCACGGGAGTCTACTACCGTTACCTATTAACCCATTCTTATCAAGCGCAGCTATAATTATAATACTCATACCGATACTCGCATTTTAATGGATGGGTGCGATTGATAATCAAGCATTTTTACGTGTTTATCCACATCGAATTCATGGAAGTCTGTTACTGTTGGATCAAGCCACAACTTAGGGGCAGGATACGATGTACGGTTAAAGATTTCCTTAATAGGCTCATAGTGCTGTTCATACAGATGAGCATTAGTTATAGCTATCATCAATTCTCCAACTTGTAAACCTGCTACTTGGGCAATCATATGCACCAAAATGGCTGTTTGAGCTATATTGTAGGGCAAGCCTAAAGCAACATCAGAGGATCTAATAGTTGTATGCCAGTTCAACTTACCGTCATTCACATCGGCAATATGATTGAACATACAAGGAGTTAACGACATTTTATCCAAATCGGCAACAGCCCACAAATCAATAACCATTCTTCTAGATTGGGGATTATTTTTAAGTTCGTTAATCAACTTATTGATTTGATTGTGCTTTTTGATTTGAGCGCCATAAGCTTCGCCTATAGTACCATCGGGCAACTTCCATTCATCCCAAATTTTAATACCTCTATCATTTAACCACTGTACATCATTCGATCCCTGCTGATAAATCCATAGCATTTCTTTAGTTAGTGTTTTATAGCCAGTGAATTTAAGTGTTAGAAGAGGGAACTCTTCGGCAAGATTAAAACGTAATACTTTTCCAAACACTTTTTTGCTACGATCTGCTGTTCTATTGGTATCTTCGTATCCATTCTCTAGAATATCTCTTACAAGAGCTAAATATTGATTATCAACGGATGACATTTTATCCTCTCCTTTTCATAAATAAAGGCAGTGGAATTACCACCGCCCAAAGCTTTTTTGTTTTAGTTAAAACGTTTAGCACCAAGTTCGATTTGTCGTTTTACTTCTTCTTCAATCTTAGGTTCTGGAGCTTCCCATCCTTCAGGCTTAATCACCTTACCTACTTTATCATAGTGTGGCTTCCCATCAGGGAAGATTTTAGACATATTAGCTCGATGTACTAAATCAAAAATCCGATCTGGTACAACGGATGTCTCAACAAGTCCGCCTTCAGCAAAGTATTTAATATCAATCAATGCATCGACCTGACCAATCAAACGATCTTCTGGAAAGGGTTTGGTGAGTTGTTTTTTATATGTTTCTTCGGCGTTCAAGATCAATTCAGCAAAAAATTTATCGAATCTCTCTTTGTTCCCACTCGTTGCATACAAAAGTTCAATCACTTCCTCAAGCAAAAATGAAGCACGATTAATCGCAAGTTTGTCACTTAGTACAGTTGGCACGTCTGGAGCAGGGCAATTAAATGTCTTTTGGAATTCACGTACCTTGAAGAAATCACTACCCTGATTATAATACTGAATCTTCACATTCTTAAGATGGAGGTTTCCGTCTAGATCAATCTTAATATACCCATCATTGGTAGTATTCTTGTTTTTATACTTTCTAAGCATTTTAGTTTCAAACTTATTCGTGCGTCTTTTATTTTTAATGAAATATGTAACTACAGTAGTACCATTTAGATGTCCCTTAACAACACCTTTTACCTTGAGTGGTTTGATGTAAACTTGGTCACCAATATTATAAAATGGTTGTTTTACTTGCTTGTTATTTTGAACTGTCATATGTATTTTGGCTCCCTTATATCACTTTTTTAGTTCTACTTATTAAAATCAAACTTAAAATCTTCGTCTGTCATTCTTTCAATATTTGTTGTTCTGACATAGCCATTCCCTTTTTTCGAAAAGAAGTCATGTTGCTTGGTGTTTGTGCTAATCCCATTCTGAACAATTGGATTGATATCTTCTACGGGAAAGTGGTTATCGAAGCCTAGATTCTGCAAGGCACGATTTGCATTATAACGTACATACTTTTTAACTTCTTCTTCAAGGCCAATGACGGTATACAGTTCGTCGGTATATTCTGCTTCGTTTTTATACAGCTCTACCACGAGATCTAGTACTTCTTCCCTTACTCTATCCTTTTCACGTTTATTCATGGATTCGTACACTTCTTGAGCAATTAAACCTGTATATAAACCGTGTATAGCTTCGTCCCTTAAAATAAGATCAATAATCTCTCCACTTGCTGTTAACTTGCCTTGTCCAGCTAAATACAGAGGATAAAAGAATCCGCTATAAAACAAATAGCTTTCTAAAAGAACAGAAGCAGCCATAGCCATGTAAAAATCTCTTTTGGTTCTAATATTAATGTAATATTGCTGAATTGTTTTAGCCTTTTGTTGAAGATGTTTATTTTGTTCCACCCATTCGAAAATTTCATCTATTTCTTCGGTAGTAGCCAATGTTGTAAAGATGCTGCTGTACGATTTGGCATGAATTTGCTCCATCATACCCATAAAACCGAATACTGCTTTTCGCTGAAGGCCTTCGACTCTCTCTAAAATTTGGGGCATCCCTACCCCTCCCTGAAGAGTATCAAGCAACGTCAAACCACCCAACACCCTTTTATATACATCTTGTTCAGTCGGCATTAAATCAACCCAGCTCATTTTGTCATCGGATAGTGGAATCTCATCATCTGTCCAAAATTGTTCAATATTCTGCTTCCAAAATGTCTGAGTAAACCCATCGTCTTCTCTGTTCCAATTTACAGCTTTTAATGTCATCTAGCGACTCTCCTGTTCGTTTAAATAGCACAACTTGTACATTCTTCTACGGATAATTTTTTAGTACGTGTATAATACAAAGATTTGAGACCTTTTTTATTAGCATATACATAGTATCTTCCCAATTCTTTGGTGGACACATCACTGTTTACATACAAGATTGTTGATACACCTTGATCGATATGTCTCTGAATTTCTGAAATCAAATCAATCATCTTGAACATATCCATATTGTATGCTGATTTATAAAAGAAGAAGTTGTCTCGTGCCAAAAACGGCATAGGATAATACGTTGTTGAATTAGCGTAAGTTCTAGTTTCAATTGGTTCAACGATTGGCATAACACTTGAAGTTGAATTTTGCACATAGCTTATAGATTGCGTTGGAGCAATTGTGAGTCTGTATGCATTAGCCAAACCAAATTCAGCAACTTGCGCTTTCAGTTTCGTCCAATCTTTTTTAGATGGGAGATTAATCCCTTCAAATAGCTTTTTGATCTTATCACTGACTGGATTGAAGTCTTCTTTTTCGTACATTGTAAAGTAATTTCCATTTGCATATTCGGAAAGTCCAAACCCTTTAAATGAGCCATACTTCTTAGAAAGTTCCATACTTGCTTCAAGAGAGTGAAAATTCATAGCAGCAAAAAACGCTCTAACGAATTCAATGGCTTCATTACTTTCATAGGCAATACGGTTTTTCGCTAAAAACCCATGCAGGTTCATTGCTCCAAGTCCAATTGAATGCAACTCATCATTGGCTAATTTCACACCGGGAGCATTACCGATGTTGGTCAATCTTGACACAGAGTCGATTGCATAAATTCCTGTGAATACAGATTCCTTGATGTTTTTAGATTCCATAACGTTCACAATGTTCAATGAAGCCAAATTGCAGCTAATGTCCTTACGGATTATGTCGTCTTGTCCATAATCGTTAATTTCTGAAGTTTCTTGTAGCTGAAAAATTTCAGTACATAGATTTGACATCTTGATATTTCCAATTCCTTTTAAAGCATGTGTACTGTTAGCGTTATCTCTATTTACAATGTATGGATAGCCAGATTCAAGTTGCGATACAGCAATTTTAGTAATCATATCTCTTGCATCTAGGCGCTTCTTTTTAACTGCTTCGTTCTTCAGCAGTTCTTCATACATCTCGTCCATATTCATGTCATCAAGATGAATTCCATAAGCTTTGTATACTGAATATGGTGCAAATACATATAAAGGTTTATCTTGTTCGGCAAGTTCATAAAATTTTCGAGGCACTATGAGACCGATAGAGAGTGTCTTAAGTCGGGACTTTTCATCGGCATTAATTTTTTTACTGTCTAAGAATTCTTGAACATCCCATCCAAAGATATTATAGTATCCAGCTCCTGAGCCTTTGCGTTGCCCCATTTGATCAGCATAGGAAAAAGCATCTTCCATAAGCTTCAAAACAGGACTTATTCCTTTAGCAGCCCCCTCAACTCCTTTAATTGGTTCGCCTCGTCCACGCAACTTAGAAAGGTTTACTGCAACACCTCCACCAATCTTAGAGAGCTGCATACAAGTATTAAGTACATAGTTAATGGAGTTTAAAGAATCATCCATCTCAAGCAAGAAACAAGACACCATTTCTCCTCTTCTGCTACGTCCAGCATTCAAATATGTAGGAGTGCTGGGTTGAATTCGTTGCTCCATTAATCCTTTTAGAATGTTCACTGCCACTTCATAATGTCCTTGTGCCAAATACATTGCGACCACACAATTGTGTTGTTCGATGTCCTCAAGATAACTGTTTTTATCGTTCGTTTTCAATGCATAATCGTTATAAAACTTTTGAATAGCCATATATGAAGCAAATTTAAACTTGTAGCTATAAGCAATTTCATGCAACTTACTTACTTCTTCCTTGCTATAAAACTCGTAAAAATCTATGTAATAGTCATTTTCAATTAGATGCTTCATTCGTTCTTCGTTATTATTGAAATGCACCATATTTTTAATGACTTCTTTTTCAAACTCTTTGATTGCTTCATAATCTTTTTCAAGATCAAAGAATCCGTCTTTTTTCTTCATGATTAGGTTGTTCAATTCTAAGTATTTCAAATATTTTTAATCCTTTCGTTTATAATTTCAATGTCCATTTGGTTACCTGAGAGTTCAAATTTGTGAATCAAAGGAATACAATATTCATGTGATATAATTTCTGCTGCTTTGCCAAACTTTAGTCCCCAGTTACGGTTACCACTAGAGATAACGCCTTTCATATAATACTCATTATTTTTAACAAACTCTGCAACTCTTTTGGGTACTTCTCCAAATCCAGTTGTATACGTAATTAAAACGAAAGGTTCATCAACGAGTAATCCATCATTGATTTTAATATTTCTCATTCCTAGTTTCTTTATAAATCGTTCCACGTTGCCTGTTAGTGAGTCATATACAACTAACATTCGATCTCCCGCATTCTAACCTCCTTATGCCCTACCGCCCACCCATTATTTTATACTTTGTTTTTAAACAATAACTTACCTTTCAAGAACCTTATTAAGACTCGTACAAGATATATACTCCAAAAAAATAACATTAATAGATATATTATGTTCTTAATATTGCTGTCTCCGATCAAGTTTTCAATACTCCTACTTTCAGATAGCATATCATAATCGTCTTGATTTTCTGGCTTTTTATTCTTTATGGAACTATACTCTTTCAACAACCATTTTCCTATTAGATGACCCATTAAAAAGTACACAACTAACATAACAATAGGAATCAATATGCATTCTCCTCATTAAATAAAACTATTTTACTTTTCATTAGGCTCTTTTGGACATCGATAACTCTTTGATTACTGGAACCACGCCATTTTAGAGTTAAGTCTTTATTATTTAATTCAAATTTGCCATCAATTAAAACATCACAAAGAGATAACATATCTTTCTTTGAGCTATCTTTTAGAATTTCTTCAAACGTATAACCCGACCATATCCAAATTGTCTTATCTTTACACTCATTCTTTACTCGTTTCAAAAGTGGTAGCAGTCCATCAATACTTTGAAATGGTTCACCACCTAACACTGATAATCCAGCTATTTGTACATAATCAATCTTCAAATCACTGATAATCTTATTCTCTAATTCATCCGTATATTTAATTCCATAGTGTGAATTCCATGCTGAAGCATTGAAGCACCCTTTACAATGGTGAGTGCATCCAGATACAAACAATGACTGTCTCAAACCAATGCCGTTTATTACATCAAATCTTTTATAGTCAGCTATGTACATTAGTTATGTTTCACTCTCGACACAACCTCTTTTTGCTTTCCTTTATTAAATGGTCTTTGTGAAGGCTCTGAAAGATAGCCGCAGCAGCGTCTTATAACTGAACTAGTTTTAGGATCGTTGTTATTGCAATTTGGACATTTGAATCCTTGATTTGTTGCCCTAAATTCTCCTTCATATCCACACTCATAACACTTGTCAACTGGAGTGTTTGTTCCAAAGTAAGGCACTCTCTCATAAGCAAAATCCCACACAGCTTCTAATGCTTTTGGATTTTTCACTAATGAATCAAATTCACAGTATGAAATGAATCCACCACTTGCGTATTGAGGGTAATCTTTTTCAAACTCCATCTTTTCGAATGGCGTTACCTTTTTATTGACATCTAAATGAAACGAATTGGTATAGTATCCTTTGTCAGTAACACCTTTAATTAGACCGTACTTGTTCTTATCTAGTTCACAAAAACGATAACATAGCGATTCTGCTGGCGTAGAATATAAACTAAACCCATAGCCAGTTTCATTTTTCCATTTGTTTGCTTTGTCGCTAAGATATTTTACAATATTCAATCCTTTTTGATGCATAATAGAGTCATCAAAAATGGGTTCCTCAAATAACGCCAATATGGTTTCATGAATACCTATGTATCCAAGTGAAATACTTGCTCTGTCATTTTCCAATAGATGGTCAATTGTAACTTCGGGCTTTAATCTGACTCCTGCCGCTCCCTCCATATAGAGAATCGGTGCAACTTTTGCTTTGACTCCCTTCAGGCGATTTATTCTAAACATTAACGCTTCCTTACAAATCTCTAATTCATCATCCAATAGATTATAAAATTCTGTTTCACTATTCTTTGCACGAATTGCAATCCGTGGCAAGTTAAGAGTCACTACCCCCATATTAAATCGTCCATCATGTAATTCTTCATTATTTTCTATGTATTTACTTAAAAAGCTGCGGCACGACATTGGGAACTTAAATGAACCCGTTACTTCTTTAACCTTCGGGACTGAGAGGATATCAGGATACATTCTCAACGTACTACATTTGATTGCCAATTGTTTAATGTCGTAATTAGGATCTTTGGGCTTTAGGTTAACTCCTTCTTCTAGTGCAAAAATCAATTTTGGAAATATAGGAGTACTGCCTTCTTTGCCTAAGCCTCTAATTCGATTTTTAAGAATGGCGATCTGAATCTGTCTTTCTTCCCAACTTGTTCCTCTACCAAATCCAAATGTTGAGAAAGGTGTTTGTCCGTTTGCAGATACCAAAGTATTGATCTCATACTCAAGGGATTGGAACGCATCTACTGTTTCTTTTTCTGTCATTTGAATTGCATAGTTATATTCTTTTGTAAATCTGGTCTTGAGAATTGAATTCTCGGGATAGACTTGGCTTTCGAGTATATGATCATTTGGATTGCCCTCAAACCATTTCATACCCACGTTAAAATGTTTGATAAATGAAGCTCTCACATATGGAGCCAAAATCTTATCAATTTCATTAATTGTGTTACCGCCGTAAATATGACTAGCTACTTGTGCAATAATTTGTGCAGTAACGGCTGCTGCTGTTGTAATAGACTTTGGAGTTTCTATTTGAGCATTACCAAGCTTAAATCCATTCTCCAACATTCCCTTTAAATCAATTAGCATACAGTTTGTCATAGGGAAATAGGGGGAATAATCTTGATCGTGAAAATGTAAATCTCCTCTATTGTGAGCTTCAACAACTCGTTTCGGCATCATATAAGCCTGAGCATAATCCTTTGCTATAATACCTGCTAAAAGATCTCGTTGTGTGGGAATTGTCTGTCCATCTTTGTTTGAGTTTTCTTTTAATACTTCCTCATTGGACATATCGAGCAATCCAGATACTTTTTTATCAAGACTGCTTCTTTCTCTTCTTTTCAGATTCCGTACTTCTCGATACCCTATGTATTCTTTGGCTACATCTTTTCTCTCGCTTTGCATTAGAACATCTACTACTGCATCTTGGATGACTTCAATATCTACATTAGATACATTGTTAAACATTTCAACAACTTCTTTGGTGGCATTGGCTGCTAATTGCTTATCGATACCTTTTTTTGTTCTATTCATTGCTTTGAATATAGCTTCAACTATCTTTTGTTGATTGAACGCAACAATTGAACCATCTCTTTTAGTAACTTGCGTATATATCATCTCCATTTATTCTGCGTAAAAGAACTGTTTTATCTGAAATGCTATGTATTACTTTTCAATATGAAGCTTGAACAAATCGCCTTCTCCATTGTATTCCTTAATTTCGAAGACATAATCAAAATCATCTGCATTGCCAACAGTGGAGTGATTGAAATCATAATTACTTACAATACTGCATTGTGGTATTTCATATTGTACTAATACATCTTCTTGGTTTTCTTGTTTTCTATAGAACCCTTCAGCAATCAGTTTACAATTGACAACTTTACGATTAAATACAATTGTTTCGTAATTTTGCGTTGTGCTAAAGAACTTATCATAATCCGACACATCGGTTACTGATTTATTCAGAAACTTAAGCATGTCACCATTCAAAAGAGCGTCTTTTACCCTGATCGTTCTATTTGCTACACTTATGCTCCCTTTTTTCAGGGTAGTGATAGTTGAAACAAATTTTCCTGTCTCATCAAACACATGCAGCTCAATGATATCTCTAATACCATAATTCATGCTTCCTTGCCTCCTCATTTTCCTGTCTATGATTTAAATAATTATACAATTCATTTACAATCCGACAGTTTCTAAATTCTTCTACTCTTTCTCCTAGTAATGCTCTAACCACTAGCCACCAGTCATCTAAATACTCCCTATCCTTATCTCTCTTGAGATACAATGAATCAGCGGCAATAGTCAAAGCTTCGACTTCACGAGGTAACATATCCTCAACAATAAACCTCTTCAGCTCATCGTTCATATTTAATTATCCAATCATTATGTATTTTTGTTTATTGCTACTTTATCAAATTCTCTCCATGCATCTTTCCATACATGTTCTTTCAATGCATCGTACTTATCAAAATCTTTATTGCCTAAGTGTTTTTTAAGTTTCTTCTTAACATAACTATCTTCGTGTAGCTTTCTTTCACTTTCTGTGCCAACGTCATCCATAAAACAGTTAATCAGATGTTCGGCTAATTCAAAACTTACGGTCATTTGCTTTCTTCCACTTCTGTATGTTGATATGTCCCAATCTTTCATTAATAAAGTCTATTTTGTCTCTTTGAGCCTTCTCCAGTCTAATTCTGGCTTCTGTTTGTAAATCCAGATTTCTATTCAATCTTTCCAATGACTCTTTTAACAGTGCAACATTTACAAGTAACTTATTTGTCTCTTGGCTCATAATTGAGTCCTCGCTTTCAGTGCGAAATTATCATCTTAGTATGAATAATAAAGAGTAGTTTTCTGTTGCACACCAGTAGTAAATGTAATCTATGCGATAATCACCTTCTTTTTTTATTTATAATATCATTATATTTGTTTATATAATTTAAGTCAACTGATTATTTTCAATCTCTTGGTGATAAGTTGAATTTAGTTTCACCAAAGATTAAGTCTTTAGCTGTACCGCCAAAACCATCAATTACATGACCCACAGATTTATCATTGTGTTCAATTACAACGACATTATATTTTTGATCGTAATGCATTCCACCCAATTTAAACTCTACAGGGGCATTTACATCATTAGCTAGAGTGTTCAAAATAGAAACAAGCTCTGAACTGTGTTGTTCTCTGACTGTTTTGTATGTGCCGACTGGAATTGTTAGTGTATAAGTCTTTCCGTCAATTGCAAATGTAAGCTCGTTGTTGCTGCTTATGATGGAAATCGGTGTATTGATGTCAATCGATCCCCACACTTGTTGACCATAGTTTATAGTGAACATCTCCCATCCTCGTTTTGTTTAAAAGGTACATTTTAAAGCAACCTTTCAACCAATACACCTTTCTTTTCTACTTGATAATTGTCAGAATCCGAATCAATTGCTACCTTATATATTTTATTATTCTTATATGCATCAATGACAGGGTATATTTTTGTTCCACCAAAGAGCTTCATAGCTAATACGTTTGATTTAATTACATCCTTGTTCGTTTTGATTTCAAAATCAGTTTTCATGTACTGGTGATCGTTGTGATTATAGAAGTCTGCCACATCCACTACATTGAACATAAAATCTTGAAACTCACCCATTCCTGCTTCTTTAAGTTTATTTGAAAGTTCTTCAATGGAAACTAAAATGAAATCTTTCGGTCTTTTAGCATATTCATATTCCATTCTTCGTAACTCTTTATATTCGTCATCTTTTGCGATTGCCTTAGTTGAATACTCCTTCAGATGAAATTCTGTTATTTTTACTGGAACAATGAAACCATACTCTTCAGCCAACAACATACTCAACGCTTCAGGGCTGTCTAGTTCGTTGTGTTTTTTGATGATTGTTTTACAAAATCCCTCAAATTCTTCTTCGGAATATTCTTGATCTGAAACTATGTAATAATCTTCGTAATCAATATCCCAAAGTCCACTACTCACGCTATACAAGTATACCTCCGACAATTATTTCACCCTTTCTTAAAATGTGCATTTTATTTACCACCAGATAACTATTTTTATCCATCCATGTTCATCTGCCAACGGATGCAATAAAGCGTTCCATTTTTCCAAAATCATTCTTTGCCAATCATTCGGTTGTATTTTCAACTTTTTATAATCAATACCTTGTTCTGTTCCAACATAAATAGAGTTGGCGCTGTCGTTACGCACTTCTCTTCTAAATACCGTTTCTAATTGATAATGCCAATAATCACAATACTCAAATTCTTCTTCGCGATAATATCTTTTTGGAATATTAAATCCCAGTTTTACAAGGTCTTTTTCGCAACCCCTCGTATCAAATCCAAGTGAGTGTTTAATGATGTTATTTAGCTCGAAAAAATCGTATCTGTTTTCTTCATTAGATACACTTTTTATACTTTTTATATCGACAATCGTCCTTCTTTCGTCTCCGTAGTGCAGATTATATTTATTAAATATACTCATAAATCCCCCACATTTTATTTTTAATTTCTTGATAAAATTTGACTTTTACTTACTCTTAAATTCCATCGGAAAGAAGTCTGGTTGTCCTTTTGGCTTAACATCCATCAAAGTAGGCTTCCCATCTTCCGAATACTTATATAGATACACCCCATAGTTTAGTCCATTTTTAAAATATTGTTTGCTAAAGTATTCATCAAGCTTCTTTCTTGCTTTTGCTTCCGTTTCGAACTTCATTGAATAATGACCACTATATGCACAAACATTGGCAACATAAGGTTTTTCTAAATTTTCAATTGCAGTTAATTTTTTATCAATTTCAATTATCTTCTGTTGTAATTCTTTTTTCTTATTAATCAAAGCATCTTTTTCCTGCATTTTCATTGCTCCTTTTTCTATTAATTAATTTACAAAATTGTCCGATATCATATAATGACAACAGAAAGGGAGATGTTATATGAATTTATCAATTGACTGGGGAACTCTAATTGTATCAGTCCCAGTTATTGCAGCCACATGTTTTGGAGCAATAAAATTTATTGGAAAGGCTTATTTAAAAGAACATTTCGATCAAAGGTTAGAATCATTCAAAACCGAATTATTTAAGGATACTGAGAAGTATAAATCTGAACTTGAAAAAGAAAAGAATTTTTACTTAAAAGAACTCGAACTACAGGCAACCAAGAGTAAGCAAATGTTTGATATGTATTCAAAGGATAGTTATCCAAAATCATTAGAGGTTAGAGACCAAACAAGGAAATTCTTGAAAGTTTATAATTCAACAACTTCCAGCATTCGTGACTGTTTAGATGAGTTAAATGTCCTCACAAAAATGTTTGATAATAATAAAGTACATATATCGCCACAGTTTAATGATTTATTGGATGAGTTGGTTTTGATTTTACAAACTGCGATATACGTTAAAGAGAATTTTTATCATTTAAAAAACGAAGGTCGTAATGAGATGAGCGATTTTCAACTTAGTATTGCAATAGAAGATGCTTATAACAATCATGTATCACATTCAGATAAAATTAATTCTATATGCAAAGACATAGACAATCTCTTGCGAGATGAGCTAAATGGCTCTGTGTAAAAACATTCGAGACCCTGAAGGTCTCTTTTTTTGTAAAATGCAGCTTTTATTACAACAAAGCCATCATCTCCTTATTTATCTCGTCAATCTTCTTATCATAATATTCGACCTTGTTAATCTTGGCTTGTTCAAACCGTTTCAGATTTTCCATACACTGATTTAGATAATGCTGTTTGCATTCTTCCTCCGTGTGGAAAATATTTAGCGATACACCTGTATAGGCTCTATATCCAGAGTTGTCGTAAGGAGCAATTATTTGCGATAGCACTTTCCCTTTCTCGTTGACTGGTCTAAAGTGAAAATCAGAATAGTAAACACGTTTATTTTTAGGCAATTCATCATTACTCAAAACAACGACTTTTCTAGGAATAATGTGACGGATTGGCTGATTATCTATATCGTTGAATCTATAGTCACAGATCCACACTTCATCCCCTAATTTTGCTTTTGGTGCATACTCCTTATGATTCAATTAGTTTCCCCCATATCAATATTGACTCCTAAGTCCCTCATTATTTTTATATCATTGAAACTTATATTTTCTTTTACGGCTTTCCATCCATACAGTGTTGCTCCATAATATAAATCACTTAGCTCGACCTCTTCATCGTACATATCTCCATGCAATCTAATCATCCTATCTCTGAAACTCTCTTGATCTACAATACTAAAGTCATTGTCATAAATATCAAAGACTTCATTGTCTTTTTCTTTGTGATTGTAGTTATTGTAGATATTTCCCCAGTCTTCAGAGGGTGGTTCTGACTTTAACCATTCATACACTTCGCTGTCTGAATTTGCAGCGAGATAAGTAAGAATACCCTTTTGACTATCTTTCTGTGAAAAATGCTCAAACATAATTTTATACAGATTCATTTCTCTGCTCCTTCGTCTATGTAAAATACGCCTTTTACCGAACGCTATTGAGGTATTTTTTAATAAACTCAATTAATGAATCTACATCTTGCTCTGTAGTATTTTCATTGATAATAAAGCGATCAATAGCAATGTATTTGCTGTAATCTCCACTACCATAATATTCATCAGCAACAATGATTTTTAATTGGAGGTTGTCTGTGATCTTCAATAAATGAACGTCGCTGCCTTCCATAATAGGAAAATCAATTTCACGTTTATCAATATTATTTTCTTGGATATATTCATTGATAGCATACAAAACATCTTCACTTTCATTCTCATTAAAAACCGAATCATAATTGGGCAATTTGCTTATAAAGTAGGCACTAAGCTTTTTGTTTAGGTCTGTCCGATTTCTTTCAATTATATTATCCATAGAAGCAACCAATCCCTCGTTCTCTGCCTCTCGCACATAATACCAATCTGCGTATTTCTTCATGATTACATTCTCCTTATCTTTATAAAATCTCACTTTTACTTAGAGGTTAATGAATTAATCGTTTCAATAACGTCTATGTATAATGCAATTTGAACATCAATGTCTATGACTTCTTTAAAAACCAATTCTTTATGTTTAAACACATCTCTGTCCTCAAGAGTCAATAAAATTATTTTTCGTTGAACTTCTAATTCATTTACTCGCTGCTCATATTTATCTATAGCTTCATATTTATCCATTCAATTGCTCCTATGCCCAATAAGACACTGCATCCTCAAATTTAATCCAAAATGTTTCTCCTTCGATATCCTCGCCAGTATCAATATTACAGAATTGAATCAACATATCATCTTGATGATCCTCTTTTACAGAAAACCCTTCTGGATGTGGAATCCAACCGTCTGGAGGGGTAATGCCCAGTTCCTTCAATTTATCCATTGTCTTTTCAAGTGTCCAAGTTAGTTCACATACAAATCCAGTGTAATCTTTATTGTGGTTGTAACCATAAATTCTCTCAGCCATTTAGTTTGTCTCCTCTTCGGCATAGGGTTCGTAAATTTCAATCAACTCTTCCTCTGTCATTGCGGGTGTATTAAGTGCTTTTGCACCTATTGGAGACAACTTATACATTGTGACTATCTCAGATACCTCAAGTCGCTGTCCTGTTGATTTCAACTTAAATCGATCTCCCATATTAATAGACATCCCTCACACTCCTTTCTTTCTCAGTCAAATATATCTTTTACCTAAAATACAAGACAGTAGAACATGTACCCGAAATATACAACCCATACAAAGTTTTTGAGAAACGATTTTAGAGTCTGTTTATATTCTTTTTGCATATTTTCTTTTGCTTCAAGCAGCTCATTGTCACTCATGCTCTTATAAGATTTCTTCTTTTTGCTTGTAATAAATGAAATAATCAAATAAAGAATAATCAAAATACTTGGATATTTATAAATGTCATATCCAATCGCATTAATCAAATAAATAATTTCAATAACCGCTAACAAGAAAAGAATAAACAGCGGCAAGCATCCCTTTTTTGCAAATTCGAGATTAATCTTCTGTTTATCTTCTCCTTGTGCCTCTCTAATGCTGATCAATTCTAAATTTCTATATGCTGTATAGAAAATACTTCCCTTAATCATTCCATAAAAATTAATTACGAAAAACACTATTGTCCAAAAAATCATATGTATTCTATTTCCCCTTTTTAATTATTCTTTTAAAATCTAATTGTTGTAGGATATCTTCTTTCGCAATCTTTCCTAACTCTTTGAATTTGATTCCAGACACTTGATTCTTCAGATAGTTTTCTACTTTTCATATTTTCTAGGTCGTATATTTCCCGATCAATCTCTGCTCGATCCTTGCGTAGCTTCTCCAAACTTTTGGTGATATCAAGATAATTCATATCACTTAACACGATGAAACGTTCCCCTTTTTCTATCTTTTCTTTGATTAAATTCATAATGGTGTCTGGCTTTCCTGATCCCCTAGGTAGACGGATATACTTCAAACTCAATCCTCCTAATTTGTCATCCCAATAAAAGCATTATTTCTCGGGTTTTACTTCAAAAATGTCGCTTCCTTTTAGATAATCGTAATCGCAAAGGTTGCTCTTAATCCATTTCATAAATCTAGTATCTACTTTTTCAAATTCTACAATATCAATATCCATATAATCTTCTCCATCAATTGTTCTGGAGGATTCACCGTTTCGAATCATGTCTTCATAAATCTCCTGAGCATTGAAGTTTTGATCAAAAAGCATCGCTGAATAATCATCGCCTCTTACATAAAGAAACACACTCTTATCCATTTCAATCTCTCCTTTTATGTAAAACCACTATTTTACTTAAACTTGATAAATTTTCTGATTGTAAGATACCCTAAAAATTGCATTATTGTCTTAACAACTACCTGACCAATAATTGCGTATCCCACCGCTTCCCAAGGGATAAATCCGGCACCGATTGGTGAAAGACCTATAATTACAAACAATCCAGAGTCGATAATTCCTCCCACAGTCCCACTTAACAAAACTCTCTTTTCAAAAGAGCATTTAAGTCTAGTAAATACTTCAGTATCAAACGTTTCTGAAAAAATAAATGTAATTGTACTTGCAAATACAATCCATAGAGTGTCACCCAATAGCCAAGAAGTTAATGCGGATAACAATAATGCTATAAAGATGATGTAGTATGTATTTTTACGACCATATTTTTGCTGTACTAAATCTCTAAGAATAAAGGTAGTCCCAATAAATACTGTTCCCATCGGTACAATAAACTTCCAAAGTATAATAGGATTGAAACTTGCTGTAACTACATTAGCAACGATGATGGCTGCAATATAAAGTAAAATTCTTATCATAGCTGTCTCCTAAATTGCCTCAATTATTTTTTTTGCTTTATGCATATTTTCTATAGTTAAGTCTGCTGGATGATAATCTATAAATTTCTGTTGTTTGTTATAAGTCTTAATCCACTTCTCTTGATCTTCATCAATAACACTGCCCATAGTGGACATAATTTCAAAAGAGGAAGTATCACAACTTATATTCAGTAGGTCAGTGTTTACTCCAACGATTTCTAAAACTTCTCTTATGTATGCTACTTCTTTCAAAACGTTGAACGTGCCAACTCCGAATATGTGAACGTCTTTAACTTTAGATTTGCAGATGATAGGGAGGCCAATTTTGATTGCATCAAGCAATTTAAATTTAATCTCATTTACCCTACCAGACATCGCAACGCCACCCAATCCGATGCAATCTTCGGGAGAGGACATCTCTAATGTCTTCACTAAACATTCAATATACTCCTTAATTGTTGCGCCCTGAATCATTAGCACTAGTTGTCTTGGCTTCAATTCTTCACGTCTGGAAATCAAATATCTGTTAGCCATAATTGTATCTTCTACATTTCCGATGTGGTCATATGCAACAATTCTTTCACTAACCATACCGATCTTTTGTTCAAGTTTCAGTTGACGTTCTAGTGCCTCTTCTACTGGAATACGCTTATCTTTGTCTGTGTCCTGGAACGCTCCACTATCCATCAATATTTTCGCGTTGGGGTTCCTGATCGTAATACCTTTGTACTTTGGATTCAAACAGACACTTTGTGTGATGAATTCAGTGTTTAACTCTTTGGTGTTCAACTTGTCATTACATTTTGATAAATATAGTCTCAACTAATCACTCTCCAATGTTGTTTTTAAACCAAGATAGCTGCTGACCAATACCCAACCCCTTTAAAGGAATATTGACCTTAATTCCATGTTGTTCAAGCAATGGAACCAAGTATTTTCTATATTTATCTCCTGCATAAATTGAGATTTCCACTTTGTCATTCTCCCCAATACTCTCAATAATCTGTTTATATACATTGTTTGACCATGAAATAATTTGCTCTTTTGAGAGATCGTTTAGGGTGTAATTATATGGATCGATGCTTGTTTCTGGACCAAGAAGTTCATGTAGTGCGCTAAGAATATAATATTGATCATGGTGTTTCTCTGAGTATTTTTTTGCTTTCTTAAATAAGTCTCCAATGTACAAATCCTTGGCTGCTGCATTCTCAGGCAATTTGTTTTTTCCACAACTAATAAGTGCTATTGATTTCATTTTTACACCTCGTCTTTTATTTGATGAAACTTGTATTTTACTTGCCTAATCGTCGTAGTCTGTATCGTCTTCAACTTGAAATGTTGCGTTACAGTTTGGACATTTACAATGATGTGGAGATTCATCATAAAATCTATATTGATTGCAAGCTCCACAGATAACACAATGAAAATATCCTTGCATCCATCCACTAATTTTTTCAGGAGCTGCACAATTTACTGAATATACAAGGTATTCTTTTGCGCCATCGTATGGGGGTTTATAATTAAACGGTGTTAATTGTGTCACTATTTAATCTCCTCTATTTATTAATTAAAACGTTCTACATCCTTTATGATATTGTTTGCCTTTATATTTAAATTTAGCTATAAACGTTTTAATAAGAATCAAAGTATCATTTACTCGTTCTAGAACAATTACTCCGTATCTAGTCATCCATCTAATCTTACCTTGAACATTTGGGAGTGAAGCCACCTCTTTAATAAGGCGACCCACTCCAATGTTGCTCTGCTCACATCTAACTCGCGCATGTTCGCTGATCTTGATTCTCATAAAATCACCGTTTTACAGACTTACGATTCTTGCGTTGCGCTGCAAATTTCGTGAGTGTAGCCCCTTCTTTTTGTCCATTCACGGCAGGCTTAACAAATTGAAACTTCAATCCTTCTTTAGTCGCGATTCGTTTTGCCTCTTTTACTGCTGCAAAACAGTCAGTTGGTAGATTGTTGATTACCACGTGTTTGTTTAGCGTGTTTACTGCGATTCCGTAAAATTTCATATGTATATTTCTCCGTTCTTATATGTATTTTTATTTTGTTTGATTTACTTCTTTATAATCTTCAATGAATAGTTGGCAAGTTTTAATGACTTTCTTCTTTGGCCTATATTGAGTCCAAATATTCACATTCAATGAACCTAATGCTTCGATCTCGGTGAACACGGGTACTTTCTCATAATACTCTTCGCCTGTTTTGAACTTCATTAATTGTAGCTTTCCACAATCAATCTTAACTGTATTATTCGCTTTGCCCATTAGTTTCTTGTCTGAAATAAATAGGTCTTTAATTAGAAATGTTCCCGGCTTAAAGTTGTTTCCTGAGTAGCGATAGAACTCTGTTAGATGGTTGATCAATCTTTCATCTACATCGTTCGCATTAAACTCCAAATCATAATAAATTGTGTTGTCTGGTACGAAATCTCTTAATTTAGAATTTAGTTCCTGACGCAGTAGTTCAAGATGGGTTACTAACACTCCTACACCACCAGCACCGTCATGTCCTGCTGCATATGTAGTATTCTCACATCTACTCAGCAACTCTAACATTGAAAAGTCATCCAGTCCTCTAAAGCTACCCGAATATGTATCTTTGTCATCTCCAAATCCAAGTACGATTGCTGGTCTACTATATTTTTTTGAAATTTCTTGTGCCACTAATCCGTTTATCCCTCTGCCTAGAGTGGGATCAAAAACAATTATTACTTTATCGCTTTCACACAACCCAGTTTTCATGGCTTCTAGCGCTTCAGATTGAACTATTTTCCTGTTTTCGTTCAACTTAATTAATTCTTTTACATATTTTTTTGTGTCTGAAGAAATAGTATCGCTCATTAAAAAGTCTATAGCTAATTTCATATTATCAGCTCTTGTTGCAGCAGTAACGGCAGGACTTGCACCATAAAGAAAATCTGTTGAAGTTAGAGTCTTCAAGTCAGAATTCATAGACTCGAACAGAAGCTTTAATCCTTCATGACGCAACCCTTTAAGTGACAACTTAGCATAATACCTATTTTCCATTTCCATCATGGACATCATATCTGCCATTAAAGCAAATCCCGGTAAATCACTTAGTTCTAAGGTAAATGATGTGTCCATATAGTCATCTAACACTTGACACACCTTGAACACTAGCAGTCCACCTGAAGCATTTTTATTTGGATACTTGCATTCTGGTTGCTGCGGATTAACCAAGATGCAATACGGATTGTATACATCGACTGTATGGTGGTCGATAACTAGACAATCAATACCCTTATCTACCAGCATCTTCAGTGGTTCTACATCATTACTACTACTGTCTACTGCTATGTATAAATCTGTATCATCTTCAACTTTATCAACTATATACTCCGAACCGTGACCAACTGACCTCTCAACATGTTTAATGAAAACATTGTTAGTGAAATTAATTAGCCATTTATATAGAATAACTGCCGAAGTAATGCCATCATAATCCACGTCAGCATAAATAATTATCTTTTCATTGTTTTTGATTGCTTTAATGATCCTCGATACCAGTGCATCGATGTTCTTTAACAAGTACGGACTGTGAACAACATTAGGTAGTGGATTTAGAAATTGATCTATATCTTCAATTCCGTTAATCTTAGCGAGTTTACTGTATGTATTGTCATAAGGCTCAAACGGAATTTTGGATTGCTTTTGCTTCCAGACTATGATTTAATCACTCCTTGATACTTCTTTATTGAATACTTATTTTGAATTTTTCAGGTAGTGTAATTTTAAGGTTATTATCAATTGCTTTCATAAAGTTGTGGGTGAGATGCCTGTTCTCCCTTCCTGTCTGTTTGTTTATGACTTTGATACTTGCCATATCTAATCACTCCTCAGTTCAGGTTAGTTTAAAGACATATAATTCAATATTTCTACTTTTTATATAACTTCTTTTATATGGTTTAGACTTCCGTTTCCCAGCTCTTTACCGCACATATTAAATTACGATTTATGTTATACTCTGCTTTGTTGTGGTCGAAAACAAGCCAATCAGGCGATGATTTATCGTCGCTACCCATTACTGCAAAGTCTGCAATTTTATCCATCAGTTCTTGATCTACTTTCAGAATGTCAATTATGTTTCCGCCAGATAAATAAATTTCTATGTGAAAATATTTCATATCTCTCTCCTCGCCCTCTAGGGACATAACTTTATTAGGCTGTCGCTTCGCTACAATCCCCAATCTGAATAATTTACAGCCTCATTATGGATATTTTTAATCTGATCATCATTTGTTAATTCACCATCATTTACACTTTTACCAAAAGTTCTTTTTATGAAGTTAACCATGTTTTGTCGTTGCTCCTCGGTTAATACTTCGCCTGTATTCATTCTTCTATTTCCCCTCCTAGATCATCCCTTGAATATCAAGTAGCTCATTAATTACATTCATAATTTCATGCGCTACTTCCTCTTTTCCTTGCTTTCGAAATAGTTCCACTTTTGAATACAATACGTCTGTGTAAATGCCTAATTTTAATTCCAGTTCATCCATTGTTCTCTATCCCCTCTCCTTTTTCAAAAATCATTGAAATTATCATGCAAGGATACCCCGTGTTTATGTTTTCTTAAAATAACAACATTTTCAAAATTCAATGCATCCAAAACTTCCTGTGTCCCTACATAAACTCTACCTGAAAATCTTCCTTTTCTATCTTTATGTATTCGATAAATACCTGAAGTTATCTTGATAAACACAATATCCGCTTTTTCTTTTAGTGTAGTTATTTGTTTTAAATCTTGTGTCATTGATATCATCCCACCTTATAAAATAGTAGTTTTAAGCAGACTGTTTTTTGATTTCTTCAAGATACTTTTCTTGATGCTCAATTTCTGTAATCGGAATTACAAAACTATCTCCTGTTGATTGTTTAGTTCTTTCTTCTAGGTCAAAATCTGCTTTATAATAGAGTTCATGGTCACTAGTCTTAAAGGTTTTTAATGTTTCTCCATGATAACGCATTACACAGTAACAGAAATTGATATGTCCCAAACTCTCAAACTTCTCTAGTCCAGCTTCTTTGACAATCTCTTTGTAGGCAGCTTCAATTTCTTTTGCCTTTTTTGAGTTTGCTTTTAAAGTACCGTCTTTTTTGAAAATCTTCTTATTTTCATCCTTTTTAAGTTCTGAGTATTCTATTTGAAGATAGTTTGGGGCTTGAACCATTAAAGTGATTTTCTCATCGAGTAATTCACTTACTTTAGCATAAATTGGTTTCCACTTTGGAAGTAAGGTTAAGTGTTGTTTCACTGCTTCATGATATTTTGTTCCTTGTTTGATTTTAAAAAATTTCATTTCATTCATTTTACTGTCTCCTCATTTTTTATATTGGTTACATTCAATAAAATCTTGTTTTTACTTTTCAATATTTGTATCTAAACCGAGTTTTAAATTTATAACTACTCATACTAGCCCCAGCCAAGCGTTCAATTTCATTTTTGTACTTCTTTCTTCTAGTCAAGAAATATAATATCTTGTTTCTCTGAATTTTTTTATTTATCTGTTTACTACTCAACCAAAATTCGTTTAGATCTTTCATTGGTCAATCACTTTCCATTCTCCTGTAGAAATCATTTCTTTTACTTTTTCAATGAGGTAATAATATGTCCATACCTTTGTAAGACCTACTACAGAAACAGCATATCGTTTATTCTCTCTGACTGCTAAAAGCTGATCGCCGTTCTGATTTTCAAAATAAAATGAATCTTTTAGTTCAATATCGTTGCTACGATTATTAGTATTCGTTAGTTCGTTGAGTTCATCCAACAGATCAAACATTACCTTGTCATGTTGAGCAATCAAATCATTAATTTTTCCTTCGTACTCATTTCTTCTCATCTCGATCTGCTGATTTATCTCACTAATCTTCTTTTCTTTTTTTACTCGTTCTACGTGACTTTTGGTGTCAATCCTAGAAACAATCCATCTCCTAGCTGCCCAATAGTCTTGGTCAGTAATATTTTGTACTCTTCCAGTCTCGTATCCATATGCAGTATCGCAAACCACGAGGTCGCCAATGTTGAGATTGATGTCTGTTTTAAATGCATACTCTTTTGAATTACCATTATGTTTGACCATAGCAATTTTAGTCATTATATTTTATTCTCCTCTATGTAAAAGTATATTTTTATCAGTTCAAATTTTTAATATCAAATTCAATATGTATGATTCCGCTAAGAACTCCACTAGTAAATGAACATGGATTCATAAATGAAAACTTACTTCTTTCATCTGGAACAAATACATAAGAGGGCATTGAAGCTCTCTTTACACCTATACTTTTCAAATGTTTATCCAGTATACCGACTATATCTCCTGTTCGTAGCTTACGTCTGAGATTACAATCAGAAGCAGTATATTCCAAGCAGGGTTTTATATTATATAGTGTATTGTTCGGTTTAGAATAATCTAACTCCACACATTTATAAAAATCTTCTAATAAAACATCATTCCCAAGATTTCCTGATACGCCATTTAAATCAGAATTATATTCATTTTTAAAATATTCTTTTGCTGTTTCTACGAATTCGCGTCCTTCTAATTTAAGTCTCATGCTGTCCCCTTTCTTTTGTGCCTATAAGTAAAACTCTTCTTTTATAGCCAACCCCAATTTTTTATATAGTTCCCAGAAGATGAACCGTCTTTAAATAAAACTACTTTCTTGTCTATCTCATAGCAGGCCCATCTATCATAAGTGAGCTTATTAGCAAATCTAATTCTAACCTCTCCATCATAATCAACTGTATATATAACTTTTGCTCCAAAGAATTTAAACATTTTTCTCCACAAAGGATCACTTCCTCCGTTCTATGTAAAATTCAAATTTTATAAACCCTCACTTAAAAGCCATCAACATATCTTTTAAAATATTTATCCATTCCTTTTCTTTTCAATGAACTCACCGTTTGAACATTAGAACCGCAATGTGTTTCCCAGTTAAAATATAAATCAATCTTTTGAGCAGTCTTAACGTCACCTTTATCAGCAGAAAATGTACTACTGCAACTGTAAAATTTCTCAAGGATCTCAATAACCTCTGACTCGTCCATTGAATAAGACATTTCAATTTCAGAACATTCGAATTGAATATAGGCACAAATTGCATTTATAGTATCGAGATCATAGGGGGCCTTAAAGTAAAGCTTCCTATTAGGATCGTTGTTGTATGTATGCGTCAAGTAGTAAACATGATTGCCATCTGACTTTTTTAGCTCGTCCAGCGACATTAGATATTGAACAAACTCTTTTCTACTCTTCGTTGCCTGATTGTTATTAATGCACATTGCCTTTTTGCTCATTTAGCATCTCTCCATTCTTATAAATTCCAACTTTTATATGGTCACATTAGCAAGTTGAGAGGTTGTTAGCTATGAATGGTTTTACGATCAACCTCTACTATGTATCGAATTGTTATTTTATTCTATAGAATACTTTTCTGGAGCACATCATGAACGAACTCGATTCAAACCCTGCATCATTTACTATGAACAACTCAGCTTCACCTATACTGCTAATGCTAGATTCCCACCTTCCTAAGACATATAACTCCCCCTCTGTTAAATCTAATCCACCACATAAATTCTTTGTTACCAAAACATGAGTTGCTAAACCTAAGTCCTCTGTCGGCTCTAAGTCAGCAAGTTGATGACTTGACATGTGACCATCCCTCTCTGTTTCATATTTTCATTATATTTATTTGTTTAATATAAGTCAACAGTTTTATTTCATTATTTTCATTTATATATAGTAAAGTATTTTGAAGTATAAAAAAGGAGGTTCTTACGCCTCCAATTAGATAAAAACTATATTTTACTCAGACTGGTATTTTGAATTTACACTTCGTATAAAGCGTATTGAACACCTCTTCTCCTTTATCGCAAGGGCTGTCCTTGTCTTCAAATAAATCTCCATTATCGTATAGTGCATATAAGTTTCTGGTTTTCCCGAACTTTGCAGCTTGCTTTTTTATTGCCTCAATAGGTTTATCTTTATCTAACGCTATAATTATCTCTACATCATGACTTAATTCTTTTATCATCTTAACCTGCCACTCACTTAGATCATCGCCACTTATAGCAACACAGTTTCGATAACCGTATTGACTAATTAACCAGCAAGTTTTTTCACCTTCAAATATCAATATCTCTTTTCTTTCTAATATGTAATACAAGGCTCGATGCCAATTGTAAAGCTCTATCATCTTGTTGAAGTTGATAAGATACAAGAACTTATATATATTTTTCTCTTCATAATCACTAAATATGGTTCTTCCTTTTATAGATACAATTCCCCCAAAGCGATTGTGTATGGGGAAAATTATACGTTGGCTTCTTAAGTCAAAGCCTATTTGAAATTCTCTCTGTATTTCGCATGACACCCCCTCATCTAAATAAGTTTGATGAGGGTACATGACAAATTGATTCAATATTTCATCATCATAGGTGTCATTTTCAAGGTTACTTAACTCTCTTTTTTTCTTACGTTTCCGTTTAACATCCTTGAGCCAATCAAGCTGAATTAAACTAGGTGGAGGTATATAGTTGTTGTCTAAAAATTCTTTGTAGTCTAATTGTTCACATATCCATCTCTTAGCTTTAGGCAGTCCTTTTTGTCTTTCATCTTCCGATATTTGATCAAAAACTATATAAGATACTAACCCATATATATCAATGTCTGACTCTCCGAGCGTCCTGATTCTGCTAGAAAGACTTTCGTTTAAATACACTTGAACCGACCTTTTATTTGGTGATTCAAATTTAATGGGGAGTTGTGCTTCATATCGATTGTTCTTTTTATCGACATGTTCACAACCCATTGCTTCTAAAAGTTCTCCGACTCTTGATTCCTCGATTATTCTTTCCTTAATTAGTTTTAGATCATTACTCATGCTGCTCCTCCAAAGGAGTTTAACGTCCGTTATTAGGTACGACTACTAGTGCAACCTCTTTCCAAATATTAAAATCATAATTAACTTCAAACACGATTTGTTCGTCCTCAGATCCTTCACGATTTTTAGGCAAGAAGAGAATGAGATATTTTTTCTCTGGATCTAGTTTATACGGTTTTTTGTGCCATCCACCAAAGCCACTATCCTTTTCCCAGTTATAAGGATGTAATTCATTTTTACCAGTAGGATATTCGTCTGCAAAAATCAATCTTCCTGCCATTACAACGGCAGCTACTTCTACAATTTCTGGTGATTTTCCAATACAATCTAAGTCTATGTATCTGAACTCTTTACCAATCTTAAGCTGGACTGTCGCTATTGTGGCGCAATTATTTGACTCTTCTTTGATGCAATCGTACAGTTCTTGAGCTGAATTGGAGAAAGCAAGCCAGCGTTCTACATTCTGCGATAAGTCAGGTTTAAACGTATCAAAATAAATATGCTTATAACCTAATGGCCTGTAAAGTTCAATCCTATTAATGACATCTTCAATTCGGTACTTTTTGAGCTGGACGAACTTTATAAAGTCTGGACGGTGTGTCTGAAGCCATTCAGCAGCTTCCTTGAGTATTAGTTTTATTTCCTGACTGAAACCGCCCCTGTTAACTGTGTCTCGTGCAATAGGTTTCTTTAAGATTCGTGCTGCTACGGTGACTAGGAGCCTAGTCCTCCATCGTTTCACACCTTCCTCATTGGCAAAGACTATTCCTTTCTCTCCACTTTCTAGAAGCCCCAATACACCCTTCTCAGTTAATATGCTCGATTTCCCCACACCTGAAGGAAGAACGAGATACATTAAGTTCCCAAGCTTTTGCCCATTAATCTTTTTATTTAACCGAGGAGATTCAAATAACGGTATTCCTGCATCTTCTCCGGCCTCCAATTGTTCGATGGTCTCATCGAGATTATCTATAAGATTATATTCAATTACTTCACCGCTATTTACATGAGAAAACGATTCTTTATGTTTAAACTGAAAGAAACTTTGCATCTGTTTAAGTGACATATTAGCCAATTTCGAAACCAAATTAGGATTGCTAGTATCCAATAATCCTTGCTTTTGAAGGTTTCGAAGCGACTCATATTTTTGCACTTCACTAAAATGGTATTCATCATTCCCTTTGTCTCCATCACACTCAGACACGACCTCATCAATTGTTGAGAAGCCACCATAATCGTTATAATAATCAAAGTATGATTTCTTACCATTTTCAGAAGGCTTAGACGTAATAAATGAGTATGTGGTTACATCATCAAATAGTCGAATGCCACTTTCGTACATCTCTTTTCCTATATAAAAGTAGTACCACCATATTCCTTCTGTGAAGGTTTCTTTGCTAATTTTATGGGTTTTATACTTACCGTATAGAGTGGGTGTATTCCATAAATATCCGATAAATATAGACTCATGAACCTTTGATGGATCTACGAATGCTTTAATATATTCTATTGTTACCACTCCTTGCAATTTACAAAAAATCGGAAATGTCTAAATCATCCCGTTTATTATATGTATTTTTGTTTGGTAGAGATTGGTCTTTCTTTGACTCTTGCCTTTCAACTCGCTTTTCTGCTTCCAATTGCTTCTTTTTATTCTGTCTTATTTTCCAAGCATCATTTAAATGACCCACCATAGTAGAGATCGTATAATTCACCTGGTTAACATCATTCCAATCTCCAATCTTTGAAGACATTGCATATAAGTTATTCTTCTCAGACAGCCTATATGCTTCAAGCATCAAAGCATAATCAGGCCCTGTTCTCCACTTTCGAATTTTTTTGCCTTTTTTATACTCAAAGCCAGCCCGTAGATGCTTTAATCTTGTTATATTTGCTACTGATAGTGTAACTAAATCGTGAAACTTTATTATGTATTGATATAGCTCATCCCATTGCTCATTTTCAATTCTAGTCGCCTCTTGCTCTTTCTTAAACCTCTCATAACAGTATTCTTTGTGGTAATATCTCCTGTTTTCTAAAATCATATCTTCTCTAAGTCCATACTGACTACAAATCGGACACTTAACTGGTCTTGCCAGTTCAATCACCCCCTTCAGAATTTAAAACATTCAAATTCAGGTAGCCTCAACAAATTGTTTTTAGTGAATCCTCTATGTTTAACCACACACTTAATAACTTCTTTAATGTAGACTGTATTTTCTGTTTCCTTTACTTTAAGCTGCTGGAACACCTTATAACCTGCTTTTCTCTCGTTTGACCCTACTGCTAAACTTAAAATACCTACTATTCGTTCGCCATCAGATAATAGCCAACCAAATTCATCTTTTTTGTAACCAGCAATGTAGTACTCTCCAACATCATAGGCAATTACCTTAAGCCACTTGTCTGATCTTTTGTCAATCTCATATTTCGAATTTATTTCTTTCTGAACAGTTCCTTCAAGCTTTTGTTGTTTAGTTAGATTAAAGTACTCAACTCCGTGGCCCAAGATGAATTTTGTCTTTGTATAGTAGTCATTATCTTTAAATGCTGACTCCAGTATCTTTTTACGTTCAATTAGCGGTAAGTGGGCAACACTTTTCCCATTATAATTGATGATGTCGAAGGCACAAAAAGTTACTTTGTGTTTATTCTTTTTTGATTTGAATCTTTCCATAACTGATTCAAAACTTGGTTTTCCTTCTGAATCAGTAACAATTAGTTCTCCATCTAGAGTTGTTCCACTTTCAATTGGAATGTTATCAACAAGTTCAGGAAACTTACCAGTTACTTCATTATTATGCCGTGTATAAAGTCTTACTCCATCTTGAGTATCTACAAGTAATCTTATTCCATCAAGCTTCAACTCTGTTAAATGCAAATTACTGTTAAATGGTTCATTGTTATCTGCCTTATGCAGTAGCATTGGAGATACAAACATATTCATCACCCATTTAACAGTATATCAAATGAGTATATACTATTTCTGCGGTAAGTTATGTATATCGCTTAAAATGAAGATTTTACTTAATAATCCAAAGCAATTCATTATTAAGTTCGTTGTCACTAGGATCAATATAAAATTCCGATTCATAGCCTACTTCAGGCAACATCCAAATCAGTTCATTTTCTGAGTTAAATGATATGTGCGCTTTGTACCCAACATGGTTAACAACATAAGCCAACTGATTTATTTTTAATGTCTTAACCACCTCATGGGTTTCATGGATTTTCTCACTTCCATTAAGAGGACACCATTGACCTTCCTTATAATACTTGTAACTATACACATTGTATTTTCTACTCAAACGATTAAACTCTTCTCTTTCTCTCTTTTCGCGTTCTAGGTTCCACTCATTTTGTCTCTTCAATGACTCTTCTTTCTTCAGTTTGTTATATTCATCAATGTCAAATCCAGCATGTTTAGCAAGACTATTACGCACATATCTATTATCTTCTTTTTTTATGTATTCAAGTGCTCTAAACTCTGGAAAGACTCTAATATTACCTTCTCCCTCGTCTTCATCAATCTCTCTGTTCATAATGATCACCTCATTATCAGTTGTTGCAATGGTGATTGCCTCAGCAAATTGCGCTGCATGAACAAAAGAAATTGTTTTACCAGTTAAATCTTCATAATTAGTCAATATCCTCATTGGCTTCCTCCTCTTCATCAATTAAAACAAATCTCTTCACACCATCATCTGTATATCCAAAAAACATTTCTACTGGTCTAGCCCAAATGTTATTATTTTTATCTTTGTAAATCACCAAACCATCCATTGTTTCTGTATGTGTAGCCATACTGACAATTGTGTAGTAATTTCCTTTATAATGTTTGTATCTAGCTCCCTTAGTTACTTCGTACACCATTTATTTTCCTCCGCTATGTATTTTGGTAAAATTGAACTTTTACTCAAAAACCTCTTCGTCTGTACTATGTATGTATTGATCCAGCTCTTCTTCGTCGAATACTTTATCTATCACTTCTGATACCCATTCTAATGATACTGTGAAATCACTATCTTGTTTTTTCTTATCTTTTATTGCTTCGATTACCGTTTTGAATAATGACAAGTCTACACCAGTGAGTTGTTCCTCTAGTACTGTCGGGTCGTTTAGATTGAGATCGCCACATTGTAGAATCATCTTCAGATATTGGCCTGCGTTGATTGACCACCCTCTTTCAATGTACTTGCGCGCGCGCACAATAGAAGCTACTGGATATTTAGATCCTACATATTTTAAGTCTTTTGTTACAAGGGACTCTAAAGCTTTCTGAGGTAAAACTAATTCATTCTTGTGTGGAATATAATAACAAGTACAATGAACAAAATCGTAGTTTTCGTGAACTTCTTCGGGATCTCCATAAAATCTAGTAATTAACTGCACATTATCAGATAGTGTAATGGCGTTTGTTGAAAGAAAAACTGGATTAAAACCTTCTTTGTATTTAGCTTTTGCTACTCCTTGACTTGGTACAAATACACTAACTCTGTCCTCAATTTTTTTAACTGTAGCTCCATATGTATCATTTGTACTTCGATTAAATTTGTTCACATAATATTCTGCTACTTGTATACATGACTCTTGATCCATAAAGTAATAATCATAATCATTAGGGTCTTCTTCGAGTAATAGTGAAACAATAGCGCCTCCTGTAATAAATGATTTCTCATTAACCAACTTAGCAATTTCTTCATTTTTAATTGACGCAATAAAGCTTCGATGAGCTTCTTGTAGTTTTCTTTTTATGCTTCTAATGTTCATTCAATCTCTCCTCTATATATTTAGTATTAATATTGATCCTTATCTCATTTTCGTTATTTTTGTATATTTAATATTATTTAATTACTACTTCCATTTCCAAAGCCACAACTAACTTCATCAAAAAATCAAAGCTTGGTACATATTTGTTTTCTTCCATCTGAGTAATTTTATTAGCTTCTACTCTTGCAAGATCAGCCAGCTCTTCAATGTCTATATTATTGTCTTTACGTTTTTTTACGATTGCATTTGTTAATTTTGCTTTCATTGCAATTTCTTTTTTCTCATTTTCCGACTTGTAGTTTAACTTGCTCTTCAAATTTGTCCACGTTTTAAACTGTTCCATATGTATTTCCTCCTTATCGTACAACCCTTTTAATATAATCATGATAACTACCCAATTCTTTTAACCTTTCTCTTGCTGCATCTTCAGTTGAATAAACACTGTCGATCATGCTGATTTGATATGATTTGGTTTCATAATCGAAAGAATCTTTTTTTACAACAATAAATACATTCAGAATATCACCTCCCTATTTTAATCAAATCAACCTTTTGTGTACTTCTTATATCTTATTAAGAGCAGGTGGAGGGACTAGCGTCTATCAACAATCTTAATCAAATGCCCTTTACTCTCTAACTCACTTTTCATATGAGCTACAAATTGTTCGGCTATACCACCAGATATTCCATAAGAACCACTTAGCCAAATTGTATTATCATCTCTTAGTGCTACGTCTACTCCAGCAGACCATCCCCAAGGTTGCTTGCTGTTCCCTAACGAAAAGGATAATTCTTGAGGTAATATACTAATAATATCATCAATTTCTTCTTCATCTACAATCTTATTTGGAATCAAATCAATACTCCAGCCCATTTATACTCCTCTTTTCTCAGCACAAGTAAACTTTTATCTCAACTTTCTGTGAAGTTCAACATCCAATGTACCAATTACCTCATCTTCTATTTCATATTTCTTTAGTAGCAAGTCCTTTGGTGTCCAATTGGAATATACATATCTTAACTGATCTTCGGCTAACAAATACATTTTCCACCCATACCTCTCCATTTTTGATATTGCTCCATAATTTATTTGTAGGATTACGGGAAAAACTTCTATACCAGTTTCCTCTTTAATTTTTACAGTCAGTTTATACGAGTTCTTAGTAATCATATCCTTATTTTTCTTTAACATGTTTTGATTAACTAACAACTGCATGATAGATTCCCAACGTTCATTGTCGAACTCTTTTCCAATCAAATCCCAAAGTTCATTATCCTTCTCATTATACCAACGCCATGTTTCTGACTTGAGTTTCTTGAACAAATGATAGTGCTGCATGTCTCACCTCGATTTTAGTAAAAGAAAGATTTCAACTGTTCTCATAACGAATCAACTTTTCAATTACATCAGTAAGCATTATTTTAAATTCCAAGGAACTGTTTTTTGCCAGCGAGAATTGTTCGTCTAGTTTCTTGTTATAAATTAGTTCGTTTATTTCCTTGATCAATAATGTATCCTTTCTCTTGTCGTCAAATAATGGATTTGCTTTCAAAAGGCCGGGGACTCTGCTTATCTGTTCTAGTGAAAGTGCATCAAATAAATCCAGCAATTCAATGCTTCCATCTCTCTTTACCTTCACGGACAAGGTTGTGGTCAAGACTACGCCCCATTTCTATAAAAGGAAAATTTGATTAAGTTTGATTCTATTTTTCTTTTGGTTTAATGTTTGCAAGGTAAACAATCAATACTAGATAAAACAAAGAACATATCCATGCCAACACTGGACCTTCTTTCCAAGGAGACACGTTATAGATAAAATTAAAAGGCAAAGCAAATACGACTATCAGTAGAACAACAAAAACAAATTTTATAAACAATGTTTCTCTTCCCAATCTAATGGTGCCACGTAGAAAGAATAGAGCAACTAGAAATATAAGAACCTGAATCCAAGGCATTTTTTATATCACTCTTCCCGTAAAATGTAAGTTTTACACGAATCGGCTTACATCGAAATCGATATTGTAAATATCTTGTTCAAGAGGTTTAGGCTTAGTTATTTCCCAGGCTTCAAGCAAGGCTTCATTCAGTACATCTATCCCAACAGCTTCAACGTAAGTCTTAAATTTCACCTTTTCTCGATCCTCCATGCTCAAGCATCGATACTCGTAGTTGTCTGTCATCTTACTGCTTCCAATATAGATCATCTTACGTTTTCCTTTAGGAATAACCCCGACTCCCACAATTTCGAATTTCTTTGCCTTCTCATCGTACTCAACTCTAATCTCTGTTTTAGTACCGTTTTCCAAAACTTTATTTACATGAATAGCGTACAATTCGATTCTCCATTCTTATAAAATATTTGTTTGATTAAATCTTAACTATATCCGTATACAACAATCTCTGTTTATTTGGTAATTCAAAATCATGATGAAAGTGCCCAAAGTACCACTGCTTATATTCTGCCTTCTGCTCAATACCATAAAAGTATGGATGCATTTCATCTCGATCCATTCGTATATTACAACGCTGCTCAATATACTCTAATGCTGTTGTTGAACAGGTGTGTGTGAGTATGTAATCAACTTTCCAATCATGCTTTTTTAAATTCTTTAATCCTTCTTCATATTCCTCTTGAGATGGCATCTCACGACTCCACCATGATTTACCTTCCTTGCGGTATTCTTTATCATGTGACGCAGCTCCACCAAACGTAAAGAACTTCTTTCCCTCAATGTTAAACACTTGTCCGCGCATTAAATGAATTACGCTATCGTTGACCTTATGTACTTTCCCACCATTCCATTGGCTCACTGGATACTCCTCAAGCAAATCAAAGTTCTCATGATTGCCATCAATAAAGAGTGTTGTGAATGATTTCGTCTTGTCTAACCACTTCAGCCAATACTGATCCTCTTTATCGCCATTCCACAGTAATCCAAAGTCTCCAACAATAATAACATAGTCTTTCTTGGTCATTTCTTTTTGCTGTGGGAAATTTCTAGTATTAAGACGCTTATTTACACTTATTGTTCCATGAATGTCTCCTGTAATATAGATCACTTATTGCACTCATCCTCTCTTGTAAAAGTCATATTTTATAAATACTCATAACTTCAAAGCACCTGAGTATTTATGTTGCATCCTTGCTTTATATAATTACACATTTTTTACCGACAAAACTTCTGTGATATCATCGCAATTAATATATGTGTTAAGACCATCTTCATCTTCTAATCCGATCTGCTGTAACTCAAAAGAATCAATATAAGAAACTTTACCAGCCACCACTTCACCGTCAATCAATACTTCCGCGTATGTTTTATTCATAATTAGTAGATATTCCTGATCCCCATTATAAAATACAACTGCAAAATTATGCTTCATGAAAACATCTCTCCAATTCAATAATATTTTAGACTTCCTTATGATTACAACAATAGAAGACTATTCTCACTGAACTCCTTGCTTCTGATAAATCTCACATTTCATTAAAAATATTTTTGAAACGCTTCTTGTGCTTTCTTTGCTCCACTAAATGATGCACCAACCCTCAATGCTTCTTCAACAAACTCTTTAGTATCATCTTCACATGACTCTCCTGTTGTATACAATCGCCAATGCACTAATTCATGTAACAACTTTAAGAACTTCATTCATTGATTGACTTTGGTTTGTTATAGAGCTGAATCGTATTATTAGTCCATTATGTAAAAAGCAAGCTGATTTTCGTTTCCATTCTCGATTGATAAGCTCAATCCTGCCACTGAAAGGTGCTCCCCAGCATCTCATAGTAAAATAATGAGCATATCTTTCTAATTCCTCTAGACTGATATCTCCATTAAGGGAACCCGCATTATATGGGATGGCTCCCTCTTTGAGCATTTGATTGTATATGCTGATTATTGTAATCTCTCCTTTATTTTTAAAATATCTTACGACTTAATAAAAGATTCGTTATACTCACTTTGCTAAAAATTCTTTTGAACGTTTTTCCAGCCATTGTATGAGACTGCCTATTGTTGCGTCATTGTTATTTTGCAAACAATGTTCCAAATATAATTTCAACCCTTCTCCTACTTGTACTAGCCATTCTTCACTGATTCCTTTTTCGGTCGCTGCTTCCTCCAAAAGCATCAGTTTGTTTAGATATGGTTTTGTATCTACTTTAGCCATCTTGTTTCACCCTTTCGTTTAATTTTACATTCTTTCAGCAACTGTTTTGATAAAAAGGTCAACTTTCATATTTTCAATATCGCTCAAATCACTTAAATCAACTAGATAGCTATCCTTAATACTTTCTTTCAAAAACTCCAAAGTTATTCCGTCGGCATAAACACCCACAATGTGGTTTATCTGTATTTTCTTTTGAAAGTAATGCTCTAAATATTGCAATATAACATTATAATTCATGTATAAATTTCACCTCATAAAATTATCTTTTTACTTATCTAGTTGTTTACTCTTTTCCCTCATATTCACGACCATTCGATCTGTCGAATTCACCTTTTTCAAGAAATTCAATGAATGCTTCGGGATCAGAGCCAAGATCGCAGCAATCAATTAACTGGTCGATTGTGCTATCGTAAGTATATTATTCTCACTCATCCAATTTCGAATTCTTAAATCCGTTTCGTTTGCTATTGAATTCGCTTTAGCGTTTACACGGATCGTTTCTTTTATTGACTCTGGAACTTCCAATTAACTTCCTCCCTACAAGATTGTGACATCAATATTATACAGCATTTTCCTATGTAAAGCTCTAAATATTCAGTATACTACATAAATAATATTATTATATTTGTTTATATAAGTCAAGCTGAATCAATCCAGCCTGACCAATTTACTCAAGTCAACATCCATGTAGGCTGCTATCCTTACTTCTACATCATTCCTGATTTTAGACCAAAGAAATCGCATAGTGTGAGTATATCCACGGCACAGATACTCAGTTACTAAGTCCTTGTCTGACCTAGCCCCATCAAACACCTTTATTCCTCGCTGCCTCATTTTTTGACGGACAACTTTCAAATCCGTCAATACTCTACTTTGCAAGCCTTCAAGATACAATACAAACAATTCCTTCATTTTTAAGTCAGACTGTTTAATCTTTTTTAAGTTAAGTTCCAGTACATCCAACACGTATGGAAGTTGTATAAAATCAATTACAAGCTGAGTGTCTTCATTAGATGTTATACGATTACTCATGGCTGCACACACTCCTAGAACGTTTGTTCTTATAGTGTACAACTAACTAATTAACTATTCAATAGTATCGTATTTAAACATACTACTATCTGTCTCAATAAGAACTCTTTGCCCGACATATTCGCCATCTATGTATAATTCGAATTCATTACCCTTATATTCAATTAAGAGTGCATTTGAAGGGATGTTTCCATAGTTCCTTGTGAACTCCTCTCCAGTGGGCAACTCAAAACGAACAACAATTAGACTGTTCATGTGATTTGTTTTAAGGTATATCCTAAATACATTATCTGTTTTGGGTGGAAACTGGTATTGAACATTAGTCTTCTGTTTTGCCATTTTATGTAATCCCCTATCTTGGTAAAACGATGCTTTTACTTGCTTTTAACTCTAAATAATCTTCCACTTCAATCATCAATTCCATTAACTCTTAATACTCTGCACCACTCACAGTACTTTTGCCACGATTCAATACAGTACATAATTCAAGATCCAGAGCACTTGCTACTTTATAAATCTGCTGAAACAATTCTAAATCACTCTTCAATTCTCATTAGCTCCTTTAATGCCTTTTCATATTTCTTTATTCGCTCATAATCCTTCTTTGTTGGTTGCTCAATCCTACTCAAATCCATGTTGTCTTCAATATCAGCAATCTTAACTTTTCGTGCCAGTTCATTTTGCTTACATCGACGAATAAAATCCATATATGATTCGTTCTCTTGTCTTGTTAAAGCAATAACTGCATCAATAATTTGACTCGTGAAATCTTCTGACAGTTTTTCTTCAGTCATGGTTGTGTCTTCTAAGATGTCATGTAGTACAGCCACAATTTGTTCTTCATTTGATTGCATTTTCATCATTATACGCAATGGATGTAAGATATATGGATTACCACCTTTATCAACTTGACCATTATGCATAGTTGCAGCAATTGAGATTGCATTGTTTAAGTTGTTTACTATCTGAAAACAGTCCTCTCTGTACAAAACTGTATCAATTAACAACCATCCTTTTTTATAATATTGAGCGTTATATTCTTGTCCAAGTACTAATTCATCATAATTATTGTGCCATTTTGAGTAAACAACCTTCATATACAGTTACCTCCTTATCCTATTTAAGTCATCGTAAAAGCCCAATTTTATTCAAACTCATTCTCATAGTAATCGGGGCGACCGTTTTACTTGCCCAAGCATACCTGTCGTGAGGCTTTGAATTAAATTCGTACAGTTTACCATCCGTACCAATTCCAAACTTTTGACTCTCGGTCTCAGTCAAAAATCTTCCTTCGAGGTAATCCCAAATTTTATATTTCATTTTCTCCCCTCCTATCCATTAATCCCATATAAAACATCCAACTTGAAATCATGCTGGGGCTTTAACGTATATAGTGTTCTCCCCACTTTTCTTGCATATCTACAACAGTTACCAGTGCCACCCTTCGCTCCATCCCAAGCAGCAACAACAATCCTTGATTTATCTACCATGTATTCATTTCTCTTTTGCATTTTCGCTACATGATACTCACCAATCGGCACTCCCTCTACTCCATACAGAGGTAGCTCGTCTACACAAACAACTTCATCTGCTGTATCAAGCATCTTCTTATACCACAATTGAGTTTCCTTATCTGACCATTTTATTGGCTGATTTTTAAATGGTACAGCAACAATATTAACGATGTTGGGGCAGTGTTTCTTTTTAAGTCCTTGAACTGTCCAAAAGGCTATTTGGTCAAACCCAATTGCTCCACCGGATATAAAGCGCTCAACTCCCTCGTTCTTAATTAAATCAATTAGTACTGGTTCAATTTTATTCTTTATGTATATTGATTGTTTATCCGTAAGGCTGTAGCAATTTCCTAATTTATTTGGACGGTGTCCAGTGAATGATAGTGTTTTACTTTCTAGCTTCTCCTGTACTCTGCGTTCTTCACGTCTTCTGTTTATTTCTTCTCTTCCTTCAGGGGAATTAAGCCATGCGAAGTCAACCATTAGCATCACCTCTTTCTTAAAAATCTAATATCCCTGTTGCGCTGCAATTAAAATAAATGACCCCATCATTACATAAAAATATGTTTTATGAGAGAATTTTGACTTGTTAGTGAAACTTATGAGGCGACAAGGTAGGTATAGTATTGTCATCGCCGCCAACATACGTAAAGCAGTATTAAGATAAGTAATTAGAATTTTTGTCACCTTTATATTAAAATGTTCATTTCATCAGGAATGCTCAATTCGTAAATTATGCCGATAGAACTTCACCATATGAGGTTTCATCGGAATTATATTGCTTTTCTTACATTGCAAATAATAATCATTATTTAATGATTCGTCGTTTAAAAATATGACTCCTACAATAGTCACACCATCCATTGTTATGTCATCAATTACTTTTACTAGCCCAATTTTTTGCAGATATTTCTTATGTGATTCGGGACATTCTTTAATATTATCAATCACTACTCTATTATTTAATTCCATAATCAATTGTCCTTTTCTCTTGATCAAATATGTATTTCATTTAAACCTTTAGTTTCCTACCACAAATCGGACAGTGATTTATTTTCACTCCATATAAAGAATGCGAAGCACTTCCTCCGATAATGCTGTCTTCCAAATAATTGACACTGTTGATGGTTACACTATAATCACTTAATTGGGCCTTCATTAAAGGCTCTCTATCTACGAATGGCTTGCCGCTACAGTATTTACAATCTTCTTTTAATTCTTTGTCTTCAATAAATTTTAAAACATCTTCTATTGCCTGAATTCTGCCTTCAGCCCTATAAGAATCCTCAGGCATGATTTGATGATAGTTAAGTACATCAACGACCTTCTTAGCGTTTTTAGAGTAATTGATTGCCCATTCAATTATTTTTTCGATCTGAAATCACTCCAACTCTGATGCTTTTTTATTTTTTCTCGTCTTAATTTGAGTATCATTGAAAGGGATATACTCACTCGAAGGCATCCAGAGCCACCTTTTGGAATATTCATCAAACAAAAGAAATTGTGTAAGTCCATTTTCAAGCTGTTGTACGCTATAAACTTCTTTTACCAAAGTCAAATTGTAGGTAGGTGTCACTTTAAACATTTTCTGTAGCCTCCTCTACATCATCCAGTTCACAACTTGAATCAATGTAAGTGTCAAAGCTTCGTAAAAATACTACTTCCGCATCAGTCAATTCTTCGTCCTCTTCCAACCTGCCATGGTAGTTCGTTTGCCAGATCAAAAAGGGAATTCATCATTGTATTAAAACATTGGTAATTATAGTCTTCTTCCTCTTTCATAGGTAACTCTTTCTGTTCTTTGTTCATTATTTAATTCTCCTATGTATATGTATTTTTTATATTAATTATCTGCTGAGAATCCTTTACATTCATTAATCTCGTAGCTGTCTTCAAAAGTTTGCTGAATGCTGTCATCTGGGCTGCTACATGTCTCAAAACATTCATATTCTTCTTGTTGCATTGTGTCTCCACACTCATGCCAAAAGTAATTACACTTTAAACAGATACTGTCTGTATTTACCTTCATTTTTCACCTCTCTATGATTAGATAAGTTCGATCTCTACTTTTCTAATTTCTTTTGGTTCAATGCATTCTCCGAAATAAGTCCATCCACAATCCTGATTAACTAAGTCATAAAATTGTGTTTCTGCATAATCCTCAGACAAAAATTCGGCGTTATAAAAGTCCCGAGAATAAACTTTGATGTCTGTATCTGACTCTTGTTCAAATTTCGCAAATCTACCGTTTGCTAATTCAATGACACATTTTTTAATCTTCATTAAAATCCTTCCCTTCATTCCAGTGTTAATATTTACCTATTAAATCGCTCTTTTAGTCTCATTGTAAAACACGCATTTTACCGATACTTATTGTTCGTCTTTTATTTCAACATTAACAATTGCATACTTACCAATGTATGAAGACAAGATCTTTTCTATATCGTGTCCACCTACTGTTAGGTGCTCTGTGCTGAAATAAGAAATTGTTAGTTCTGAATAACCCACCCAATCCACTTGAATATCCAGCTCACCAATCGAACTCAAAATTTGATGATCAATGGCCTCTTCATATGTAATTTCTTTGCTGCTTAAATAGATTTGAATGAAAGCTAATGGGTGATTGTAAATTTTCCATATTCCATCGTTACCCTCACCACAGTAACGATTTTCACCATACTTAGGAAATTCTTCGTGTGTTAATTCGTTAACTATATATTCACCGAGAACCTCACAACCAAGCAGAATTCCTTCTACATCCTTTGAAATGAGTCCACTAACTCTAATTGTTTTGTTCATCTGATTCCTCCACAGTTGCTTGTAGCCACCACTTAAATAACCACATCTGTCATACCACATTTCCTATAAATAACTCTAAGTTTCTCTCTGACTTCTATGTATGCCGCGTTTACTTCTTGAATTTCTCCTTCTACGTTAACCACTTCGTTAATCGCATCTTGCATAAGCAATGCCTCTCTCCATGCCCTGCGTTTTTTAAAGTACTCGTAATTGTAGGTATATGAATGACCATAACGATCAGTTGGACTAATTATCTTTTTAAGTTCGACGTACAAATTTTCCAGCTTAATAGCGCATATTTTCAATTCATTGTCTAAACGTTCATGTACTAATTGCAACTCAACAAATTCCTGAGTTTTATTGTTTTTAATAATTTCAATTGGCACACTTATAGTCATAAAATTTTCTCTCCTTTATCTACCGAAACAATCATTAGTACTTTCACGGATTCTTTTGATTAAATTCAAACCAATTTCTTCGTCCCATTGATTTAAATAAATACACTTCCAACCCAAGAAGTATTTCTTTTTCTGAAATATTTTAAGTTTTTGAACAAGTTTGTAGTAAGTCATCCCATGCTCTCTACTCGTATTAACTCTGACTTCATCAATTTTTATCATGTATCGTTTACCATCTTCGTTCCAATACTTCTTATACATCTATTTCCTCCTACCTATGAAACGTGCCTTTTACAGTGAATCCTTAAGGTTTTTAACCCATAAGTTTCTTTCGCTGATTCGTTTTACTTCTTCATAATGCGCTTTTTGATGATAAGCAATGTCTTGTAAAGCTCCATTAATACCTGCCTCGATATAGTCTTCACCACTAAAGCGAGTAGGAGGATTCATGTATTCTTCATTACAATCCCATTCAATGCTTTTAGTAAGCTGCTCAATACTGAACTCTTTCAGTTTGATATGTTCTTCGGTAGGAGGAATCCATTCTTTTACTTTTTGAAGCAATGATTCATAACGAGATCTTAAGCATCTTTTTTTATTTAGAGTTTCATGATAGTCACTCAAGGATGACTGATAGGCTTCATCAGCTCTTTTATTTGCTTCGTCAATAGTCATTGCTTCAATTTCATTTAGTCTTTTCTCGGCTCTACTTATGGAATCCAAATTGTAGGTACTCGGTTTAAATTCAGTAATTTCTTTATCTAAGGGTTTATCTCTCATTGAAATGGTAGCCCCGAAAGCTCTTGCACATTTCAATATGTATTCACTAACTCCAACCTCTTCACCTTCATAGATTGCACTTGTATATCCTGTCGGCATAATACTCCTCTTTTCTCAATGTTATTTTGATGAAACAGACCTTTTACTAAATATTTTTTTGTTTCAAATTGTATATTTGGTTTTGTAGCTGCTCAATTCTTCTCTCTCTACTACCCAATGCAATGGCAAAGTTAATTTTATCGGTGAACATGCCACCCATAAGCGCACCCTCAACAAAGTTTGATGCATCCTCAGTACTAATGGGTAAATGACTTGCTATGTACTCAGCCAATTCTTGATCATCTCTACACATTTCTTTAAACATGTCTTATCGCTCCTTTCTTAATAAAAGAACTCTTTTAAGATGTCTTCAAAATCTCAAACTTATGATAAGTACAGCACACAGCACAAAAAACAAGATTTGTTGGATGTCCCCATTGCTCATTAATTTTCTTTGAATATGTATACGTACCTTCATGATTGGGACAACTCCAACTATATTCTTTTAAATACTCAATGACTTCATTATTTCTAGGTTTCATTTTTACTGTTTGTAGATTATTAAAAATCTCTTGTTTTTCTTTTTCTTCTTTTTGTCGTCTCTCTCTTAATTGTCTTTCTAGCTTCTTTTTCTTCATAATTGCTATCCCCATTCATGATTTTAGCTAATTCCTATGATTGATTGTCCAAACAACTTCCTTGTGGTTATTACTTTGAGATTGAAATTTCCATCCATTGTTTGTCATCTCTAGAGCATGATTAAGATATTCTTCATAACTCTCATATTCATAACTTTTAATTTCGTACAAAAGTTTTGGCAAAATACCTTCCTCCTCTATACTTTCATATTTTAATTGTGCAACTTCACAATGATTAGCTTCTTTGTTGACCATCGACTCTGGAATTAAGTATCCCCTGCAAATCGGACATTTGTCATAATCAACTACCCATTTCTCTCCACAGCCTTCATAGTGAGATAGATGGAATAAATGTCTCTTGGGTACTCCAATACATTGATACATTTTACTCACCTCCTTTCTGAATTGTTATATATCTTTCCATAAATCAATTATAGCATCCATCTTATTTTATATCAATATATTTCATTATTTTTGTTTGTTAAAATAAAAAAACCTCCATAATTGGAGGATTTGCACTAACTAATACGCAAATGCTTTTTATCTGTTACTAATTCAACACCATCAATAACTACACCCTGTTTTACAGCAGCCAGCAACCCCTTGGTGTCAATCTTATCGGGTTGTGGGACTCTATATGTATTTGGAATAGCTTTTTCACTCACAATATTAATGGATGGAGGATTCTTTTGTAGTCTAACTTTAAATAGACCCGCGTCTATCTTGTCAATTTTATTTACTTCTAGCACAGCTTGAGTGTAGCTCTTTAATCCTTCTACTTTGTTCTGAAGGTATTTGCGTTTTTTAGCCAAACGATCCTCTTCTTCTTTTAAGGCTTTGATATCTCCCTCGATGTTTTTCATGAACTTAGCGATATTCTCTGCCTTATTACTAATCTCATCTTCAATAGATTCTAGTGTCTCAATGTACAGTTGCAAATCATCTTCCGTTAAATCGTCATTGTCCCACGCAGAATCTACAAAATTGTTAAATACTCTATACTGCTCCCCAAGCTCATATAACTTACTCATACTTTATCATCCTTTTGTATGTATTATGGTAAAATCTATGTTTTACTTAGACCGTTCAATTTGAAGGATGTCTTTTACGATGCCATCTACTTCTTCCTTGTTGATGGTACATGTTTGATTACTCATTCAATCTCTCCTCTGTGCAATACTTAGTATTCAATTTTTAAATTAATTCAATTACTTTATTGACGTGAAAACAATTTCAGCTTTTTTAAGTCTTGTCGATATTTCAGAACGTGCGAAAAAATCGTTTCGAGCGTTTGGTATTACTTCTACGATCACACGATATATATTTTCCAGAGCTTCTTTCAACAGAGAAGCATAATGTGAAAAATCGTCAGAGACATAGTTGTATAATAGATAAAACTCTTTTCTATATTTGGATATTTTCTGAATATAATCTTCATTAATCTTTTTCAATTCGTTCAGAGAGATTTTACCTTCAGAATAATTTTTAAGATCCAACAAGAAACCTTCGTTGATAAACTTTAAACTTTCAAGACGTGTTCTAAACCAAGCATTACTTTCTTCTTTATTAAACATTTTCAGTCCTCCCTAAGTAAAATTTACATTTTATTTGGTCTCAATGCTATCCAGAATAGAATTAAACCAATCATTGCAAGTAAATATCCTACGGGAAAGAATAAAATCGTTACGATCTTTTCTCCTCTACTAAGACCATCAAAGGTTGACCTAAACAGCAACACATCTCTGCAATTATCAAACATGTCCTGCTCAGTAAATATCAAATCTATTCCTCCCATTCCAAAGCAATGCAACCATAATAATTACTTTTACTTAAGGCACAACCATCTGGTACACTTGGCAGCAACTGTTTAATTATTTCTTGATTATTATCTTTTCTAATTGCATTGTCTCTCACTTGAAAGTGAGCCTTCTTTTTAGCAGGACTTTTGTTTGTTGGCGATAGATACCCAACTCTTTCGCATGTAAGAGAATAATAGCTGCTTCTGTTATATAGTCTAATACCATCGAATAGATTGCCTTCGTATGTCCCAAGTTCTTTTTTACTTCGGCCTTCGCAGTCACCTTCGGTTGAAAATTTCCATATGCCGTTAACATCATAATGTTCTGATTCCATCGCTTTTAATAAAGCTGCTTTTTCCTCTACTTCTCTACGCAGCCTATCTATATCTTCGTATATAGTCATCACAATCCTCCTTTCGGTAAAAGTCCTCTTTTATGTAACTCAAATAGCTTTTGATATTATCGAATTGCTATAGTTTCTTAACAGTTCTTCTCTTTTTTTTATATCTTGAACATCTTGCATGAGTATGATGTCATACTTTTTCAGCTTCTCATATAGTAGTTTCTTGTGTTCATTTAATATCTTCAAGAGCGACACATTTGAAGCAATATTATTTAAACTTTTGTACTGTTTAGTACTCATTCCTATGACTATTTTATTTATCATGTCAAATTCTGAAGCATAATGGTATGGTTTAGCTTTATCTTTGTATAATTCCTTTATAGCTTCAGTAAAGGGATCGCTGCTTTTGATCTTTTTGTTGATCTTTTTGTTGATTTTTCTGTTATAAATAAAGCTGACAAAAATATTCCATAATCTTGATGAAACAATTTTCACTATAAACGCAATTAAAATTTTTTCGATTAACTCTCTAATGTTCACACACTTCTTCCTTATGTAAATTTCGTTTTATTTAACAAAATAATTTCTTTAATTTCTTTGTAGTCCTTTCCCAATTTAATAAGATTCTTAATTACCTGTTCTACTTCAACTATCTTTCTTAAATCTTCAGTACTCATTGCGTCTCTTAGGTTGTCTTTCTTATCTAGGTCATATAGTTTCAGTAAACCATTGGCATCTGTTTCAAATAAAACTCTATAAACAAAATTTGTAAAAGTTGAATATTCAAATCCCTTTTTCAGCGTTCCTTCATAGAAATCTTTTATTGCATCGGTTAAGTATCTTCGCTCTCTTTTCGATATTTCGCGCTCAACAGCCCACTTTTTCTGCTCATCAGATGAAATTTCCTCTACATTAAGGAGATAGTTTCGAATTGATTTTGCTACTTCCGATTCAGTTAGGAGCATGCCAAATCGCAAAAGGCCACGTCGCGAAATCAAAGTTATAGAGGGAACTTGTTTTAACTCGGGTACATCGTGTACCTGACTTTTAAAATCGGACAGAGCCTTACCCTTCAGCAATCTAAGTTCACTATACTCATTGAACTCAGCGCGGTGTCGTTTGATAATCTGCTTTATAGTTTCAATACTAACTTCATAATAAGTCGCAGCCATATCTACGGTTATCTCGGATGTTCCGGGGAGAACTGTTACAAACTTAATTTTATCCAATACATCATCTTTAAAAACCAACTCATCTCTCTTTGTTTTACTCTCAGTTAAAATTTTTTCATTTTCGCTCAATTATTATTTCTCCTCTTTATTGTTGTTTCTATGTAAAATTCTTATTTGATCAAGTTTATCTCCCACATTGTATTCATACTTCCTTTTTCGCTATCGATGTTCCAGTGCTTAAACTGCGATTCAACCGACTTTTCTTTGGATATTACTATAAATAAATCTCCACGCTTGCTTATGTATGTTTTTTGAGCTTCGTTTAAATATTCAGAATCTCCTTGCCAATCAACATAAAAGTCTTCTTTGATGTCATCTTCATAAACAATTTCAATTGAAACTATGTCGCCATAAGTAAGTCGTTTGAAAGTACTTTGTTTATGTTCTTCATCATTTATGCCAAACACATAATAATCTTTACTAGCCTCCTTGTTAATGGCTATTGAAAAAGTCTCACATATCTTATAATGAGAAATATCGTTGTAGTGCTTAACAATTGTGCTTCTTATATTTTCGACATTAAAGTTTCCTATGTATTTGCTTTCTATAGTCACCGCTTCGCAATTCTCAAGTACAAATACAAATTCCTTCAATTTCTTCATTCGATCACTCCCGCACTCTTACTTGCTATTGCTCTCATTCTATCAGCAGCAGCCTGCCTTTGTTCAGGTGTCCAGTTACGTCCATTACTCTTGGATCGGAACGATACTTGTCCGTAATCACCCTTAAAGTAGTGACCACCATCGCTATCTACACGAAGCAGCTCTAAACCAGCTTTTTTAATTCTTGTGATAGTTTTAGGAGAGCAACTATATACTTCCCACGTATTGTCTTCATCATTACATACACATACCGTTTCACGTTCTTCTGCTGTAGCCATACTCGACCTCCTTATTTTAGTTACGATCCGTTTCTTCTTCGGACTTGCCATTAGGGGCTTTAAACGTCAAATGCGGTCTCTTATAATACGCCTCCCAAGCTTTTCGCCATTGATATCTATTTAGAGAGACGCTTCCTGCAACAATCAATATGCTAATAGTAAACATTGTCGCGTTGTAATCCATACATTCTCCTTTCCGTTTACAAAAATTTCATTTCAGGATCAAACAAAAACAATTAAAAAGTAATTTTTCTTACCTCACTCTTCTTGTCTCTAAGTGAATCGAGAATTTTTTGTACTATTTTTTGTTTTGTGGATTGCACGTCCTCACACACTGTATCATCTTTGCTGAATATTTTTGCGTGTTGGACTTCTCGACTATACCGTCTCTCAACTTCTCTTCCTTTCAAATATGCCTTTCTCAATTCAATTTGTTTATCTGCTTCTTTTTTGCTTTCCTCGTCTTCATATTCAATATTCACATAATAGTACATCGTCCCATCAGTACCATGTTTCACCTTTGAAATGCTATACTCTTTATCGTCTACTTCAATAAAATCACCTAGTTTTAATAAACTATGAAAATCATAAGTTTCTTTAATAACAATATCCTCAAGTTTCTTGGTGTTAGTGCGCATAATTCCCGGTAAGTCAGTTAATACACAATCATATTTCAATACCCCTTCATTCTTAAAATCGCTATACCAACTAACTTGTGTTCCCATGTAAAATTCATTCTTGTGTCTTATTGCTATAACAATTGATTTCATTTGTACATTCCCCTTTCAGTGTAAAAGTTTCATTTTACCTATAAACTAATCGTTCGCCCTTGGTGCATGCCTCTTCGCAGCCTTCAATAAAGTACTTCAACACTTGAACGAAGCCACCTTGAGCCTCAATGTGTCCTCCACCAGTTCCTTCTATTTTCTCAAGTTTAATGGCTAACGGAAGAATGCTTTTCAATTCATTGGCAATTACACCACACATTTCAGACTCTATATATCCATCACAATCACTATGTTTGAAAAATTCTGTAAGACCCGGATGTGTTTCTGTGTCGTATCCATCACCAAAATACCAATAACCATCGCTAAGATTCTTATCCTTATGTGGAGGATAATTCCCTCCAATTGACTTCATTACAAATTGCCTAAATCTATTGAAGGCCGAATATGCACCGTCAAATGCTCCATGCGATACAGTTAATCCCATACTATAAACCTCCTTCTGATCAAATGCTGATTTTACTTCGATTTAAATAAATCCATTAGTTCTTGATATTCGTCCACCAAAGATTGTCTGCCTTGCTTTATGTATTGTCTAATTACGTCTGCTTGACAGTTCAAGCTTTTACCTTTAAAAATGTCATTAAAATCATCAAACTCTTCTGCATACCTTACCAAATCAGGATGGTTATCTAAATAATTTACCCAAAGCATTTTGTACCATTGTGACAAATAATTAAGATCGTATTGTTTTCCGTTCAACTCAATATGTGTAGGTTGTTTTCCCTTTGCATCTTTCCAGTTTGATGGTTTATAATCCCCAAATCTCTTACACATCTGATAGTGATTTTCTATTGAATTAAACCTACCCCATGCCTTTACTTTCGCATAAAAAGCGGAAAATCGTTTATCTCCTTTTGATGAACATTCAAGTATTTTTATTTTCATTATCTCCTTCTTGATAAATGATCGATTTTATCGTAACTCTAGTTGTAAAGATGTAGCCCAATCCTTAACGTCTGTCCAGTTGCAAATTCCATCAAATCCATCCATGTATCCCGAGATCAACTTCTCCCCTGTATCATTGCACTCTATAGTTGCCCAGCCATGTCGAAGGTAGAAATCATAATTGGTTCCTTCTGTATCAACAAAATCATAAATAGTGGGGCATCCACTACAAGTCAACTCGTAATTGTCTACTTCAATGATTAAATTAGGACTCTTCTTCTTTCTGAGATCCTTAAACATCTTCATTCTCCTTTCCTGATAAATTATCAATTTTACTTAAAATCAAAGTACTCTTTAATTAGTCTCTGATATAACTTCTCGATCTGCTCCAAAACCTCAACCGTTTGGGTATCTAATTTAATGCCTGCCAACCTATATTTATCATATCCTTGAATTGCTATCATTAAAGATGCGAATACAACCGATAGCTCGTCGTCTGACAATAATACATTATTTTGCATTTTAATTATCCTCTCTTCAATGCGATGATTTCTTATATTCTTTAATCCAGCCCACCAAGCCTTTTGATTTAACAGATAATTCTCCTCCAACAATACCAGTCCACACTAAGGCGATTCCAAACAACCATGAGAGAAAGGCTAATGCCCAAGCGAATCCCCCAGTTAGCGTAATCTTTACATCGGGGAAAATAATTGAAAACATAATAATTGGTACAGCAAGTAAATAAATTAGCCAGTTTCTCTTAAGATGTTGTCTCACTTTATTTCCTCCGACATAGCGATTGCATCATCCCAACCTGCCCAATTATCCACTCCACAAGCCTCCAGACAACCTAAAAACTCGCTATCATTTAATAAGCGTGTATATTCTGATTGAGAAATAGTTACTGTTTCCGTGTTTTTCATTATTCTGTCTCCTTTTTAGATCAAATCTTTATTTTACATAGTTCTGTTATACATATATTTCATTTCTTCTTTTAAGGAATCATACCCAAATACCCGATTTACTTGTGGAAAAATCACTTTACTGAAGCACGATCCCAAATGTCTTACTGTTAAAATGATTTTATGATCCTTATCCGTTCGTTCATCGAGTTCTTGAACATTAGTTCCCTCATACAGTAAACTTATTATAAAATCTGGTGGGCATTTGTCGTTTATGTATTCATTCTTGCAAACCTCATCAACGATCTTTTGGATAGAATCAATAACATCCAATTACATCGCTCCTCCTTACTAAAATCTATTCCAATTTTACATATTCTTGCTTCAACTTATGTGTTAGATTTACTATACTATAGATAATTCAACTAGAAGGTAGGTATATTATGAGCGACTATCCCGATGGCAGCACACTAAATGAAGCTATTTCAGGCAACTGGCATCGACTAGAACAAGGCATAAGAAAAGGGACATTTTTAATTGAGTTGTCTGATATGATTCTTTTAAATGTTCATGTCAGCTCTAAAAACGTTGATCTATTGGTTAAAGAAAATGACGTATTTCGTTATATGGGCGATTTCTCTTTTGAAGGACTTGAACAAAGCAAGAAATTCATGTTTCACAGTCTAGGCATTGATCATGTACATTTCAATAATCAAAACATTAGGATCGATAACCCAGAGAACACTATGTCGACGGTTTTTGTAAAACTGAACTCTGACAAGAAAATCGAAGAACTTAATAAATTAAAGGGGCTTTAAAGTCCCTTTCTTGATCAAATACAGGTTTTACATAGATGCAATTTCTAGCCGTTCAATGAACTCCTGAACTTTTAATCCGTATTCAGTTCTACTTTGCTTGGCTGCCTCAATAACCCGACCTATTTCTGTACCTCTATTCATTACTTGCTTGATCATTTCCTCAACAGAATTTTCATTTATGTATTTAATCGTCTTGGTTCTGCTCATCAATATACATCCATTTTATCTTCAACAATCTGCTTCAAGTCATCAATTTTATCTCGTAATTCTTGGAGTTCTCCATAATCAATGTCGTCAATTTCCAAATAACCATACAATTCTGATAGTCGTTCGAAGTTAAGTGGTAGCACTGGCATACCTCCTTTAGTAATCTTGTTCTGTCTGGATTATTAGATCGATGATATTTACCGCTTTAGCAAATTCATAATTAATTACTTGATAATCAAAGCGTTTCTTTCTAAATTTACGACCATCTCCAGAAATACGCTTGAGGATTTTATCAACACTATCCCCTCTATTTTTCATGCGTTCCATGCGAGTTTCCTTATCTACTTTTAGATAAATAACTACAAATTCAACGTCTTTAACAGTTTCCTTTAGGTCTTTAATTCCGTCTGGATCTACCACATAAATATCAGTATTATAAATCTGATCTTTCGTACTAAAATAATGATTACCATCAAAAAAACTGTAAGCTGCAACTTGGTTTTCTCTATCTAGTTGCTCATATACTTCATTCGAAACGAAGATATGCCCCCATTCACCTTCATGTCTTGGTTGACGTGTTGTATAGGACTGGAGGATATTATATCCTCGTCCTTCCAATGCTTTAGCAACCTCCGTTTTGCCAGAACCTGAATATCCCATTAGCAAAAATACTTTTTTCATTTGTTATCTCCCCACTTAATTACTCGTACTTTTACATGTTTCTTTCTACCAAACTGTCTTGCTTCACTTTCTGTTCTTACATACACATCAATTTTATGACCTTTAATAGCTCCACCTTTGTCCTGTACCACTCTTTTGCCTACACCTTCAATATATACAACAGTATTCTTGGGTAGCACTCTCCAGTCAGCAGCTATGGTCACTCCTTCTTTTGTTAACTTGCCCGAAGCAGTTCTTCCATAATCCCTATCGTTGACGCTGCGACCTTGATTGTTTGTGTATGCAGTTAACTCAAAACGATCCCATCTATATGTATCTTTCTTATGCTTAACCTGTTTAATCTTATCCAACTTAGCAACCTTTACTTCTTGCTTAATGGTCGTGTTTTTCATTTCTCGTACTTGATTGACACTTTGCGCTCCAGTGTTGTTCCATACTGATAGTGTCAATAGCAGAGAGAGGATTAACTCACCCAACGTATCACGCTCCTGATTTAATATGAAGTCCCACTATTGCAGTGAGGCCAAAATATCTAATTAATCTTGCTAATAACTGCTATTTCTCTAGTTCTAATAACTACATCGCTTCCCAGTTTAATAAACTCATCTCTATCTTTAGTTTTTAAAGCATTCAGTACTTCTTCCATATTTTTTACGTCAAAAAGATATTTTACTCCTTTGATTGTTTCAACACTAAATTTCATAGTCTTGTTACTTTGACTATTATTATTTTTAACGGATTCATTGTTTATTAATGCTGTTAATGAAGTCCTGTTGTTGCCTCTCACAAAGTCTAATACTCTCAAAATGTCTTCAACTTGTTGTTTATTTAACGCTGTCTCATTGACTGCTGGATTGACAACAGCATATATTTTCTCTATAACATACGAATCATACTCAGCTTGTAACTTTGTCGTAAGTGTTTGCCCAAATTTAAGAGCGTCCTGTAATTCTTCGCTAATCGATCCTCTTTTAACAATCAAGGAAAAATCATCAACACTTTCAAAATCACCTGTTGTATTGATAAATTTCAATCTTGTGATTGGCTGGATACTTAAATTGTTTTTTGCTTTTGCATTTTCTTGTTTTAAAATATTGATGGCTGTATCTCTAGTAATCCCCATTAAAAATCCCTCCAATTGTCTATATGTAGAAATTTTTTCACTTAATACGTACTACATATAGACATTATATTATGATAAAATCTGTCTTTTACTCACTCTATATGTATTAAGCTGGTAACTGGAACTCAGTAATTACTTTAAGTGCTTTAGCAAGAGCATCCACATCTGCAACTGTTGGATATGCCGCTGTTCCAAGAATTGTTTTGAACTCTGGAACAATGTATTTTGCTAGTTGATCGTTAGTGTATCTTTCTTTTTGTTGGTTAATCTTATTTATCAAATCTTCCGCATTTAGTTTTTCTACTTCTTGTGTTGCAAATTCCTTAGCTCGTTCGTTACGCTCTTGTTCTTGTTCGACCTTCAGCTCTTCAATGTTCTTCTTTGTTTTTTTGAGTTGTCCCTTAACAGCATCCTCAAACACCTTCATGAAATTTTCCGCACTATACTCTACTGGCTCTTCGGGAAGATCTGTGTAGCTTCCCCCAGCAATAGAGATGTACTCAGTTGGTCTAAAGACCATTACCGTACGAGTTTCATGAAAGTTGTGACCTTTTTCTTTTCCTGCTTTAGTCTTAACATTTTCTGAAACTTCACTACCTGCTTTATCTGTGACCACAACTTCATTAAATAGGCAGCAAATCAATCTTGCTTGAGATTCAAATATCTTTCTTCCTGTTTGATGCATCATAAGTTCAACAGAATTATATTTCATACCATTGTACAGAGTAGTTTCTTTTTCTTTAGTCCATGCCATTGCCATAATTCCATATTTGGCTGCTTTAAGAGCGTCAATGGGCTTTTTCATTTCATCATAAAGTGCAGTGTATCCATTTTCTGCTCCCTTAGAAGCTTCAGTTAGTTCTTGCAATGAAACAAGTCGAGCAACCCCATATTTTTTAGCTCTATCTTTTAGCAACCAAGCCGTTGCTGCATCAATACAACGATCTGCCGTATCGAATCCGATCAACTTAACTTTTTTGTTTTCTTTTGCTTCTTGTACGAGACCGGGAACCACATCTTTTTTAAAAAACTCCCATTGCTTCCAAGCATCTTCGTCCGACCCTTCTTCAAAAATGGGTAGAACATTTTTCTCCAATTCCCAAGTCTCGAATCCTGGTTCCCACGCGATAAGTAGTGTTTCTTCTACTGGATTTTTGTAGTGCATTTCAGTCAGTTCTTTCCAAAGTCGCGTTTTTCCTGTTTTATACGTACCAGCAACCAGACTTGTGATAGAATGCAGCTCAACTTTAGGCGTATTACCTACAACTTTATTTCTCCAACTCATTAAATGAATCTCTCCCTGTTATATGTATTTATGTTTGGTCTGCGCTTTTACACACAGACCGTTTTCTAATAAATTGTAAGAATCTACTCTCACGCGAAAGGATCGTCGTTATTTGCTGTAAATGGATCATCGGATGGATTGGCTGTTTGATTAAACGGATCATCACTTGCAACACTTCCACTAAATGGGTTTTCATTTGTCAAAACAGCAGACTTCTTGAACTCTTCTTCAGTAAGCAGTTCACGCATAAGGCTTCCCTGTACATAGCTAATTACTTCAAGTCCCTTTTTGTCTCCATTAACAACTCGCTCTTGTCTTGTTTCCTTTTGAGAGTCATCAACATCGTTAAATGGGTCATCGGATGGCAGCTCTTCTACAATGTCTACATACGCATATGTTGCGCGTTGATTATCTTGCCCTGTTACTTCAATGAAATCGTATGTATTAAGAGATGCAAATGCATTAGCCATCGACACTTTACCTTCTGCCGCCTCTGCTTGATAAACGATAAGCTCAACATCCATAGGCTCTGAACGTTCCTTGCCGTTCTTCAGAAAAACTCCATTAATCTTAGTGTCTCCAGTAGCTTCATCTTGATAAGTACTCTTAATTCCTAGTTGCATACTAAAATTGTTAACTTCAATAAACTCCGAAGATTTCAAATCTTGTACATAATTAATTTCTTTTCTATCAACCTTGATGGCAGCAGCGTTTCCATCCTTATCGACAATCTTTCCATCTACAATTGGCAAAACAGATGTAATAGTTCTCTTTTTAAACTCTACACTACCATTGTCTCCTGCAATCTCTTCGAACTCATATACTCCTTTAACTTCTACCCATGCATCATCTTGGATATAATCAGATAGTTCTTTCGCTTTATCCCAAGGAGCTTCAATTAGGTGATACGTTTCATCAATTTCTTTAATCTTCTCGTTCAAGTCCTTCCACTTCTCTTTATCAAATCGAACGTTCCAGCCAAGTTTGGCTGTTTTATTGTGTTTTTTACTGTAAGCATAAACGTACTGTTGCTCCATGCCAGCAATTTCCACTTTGAGATTGTTGCTTAATGCTGTTTCAATATTAAATTGCAGAACACGTCGCGCTTTCGGTTTTTCTGAACGTGTCAGCTTTTCTTCAAAGTAAGGTAGTTTATCCCAACTTTCAGTTTCTTGATTCTTTTTATTTACTTGGCTTACTTTACCGATAAATCTAAAGTTATTTTTAAATTCTTTACCGCCATGTTTTTTGTTTACTTTAATCTTATAGTCTGCCATATGTATTTTATATCTCCCTTTTATGTATAATTATTTTTATTTGATTAATCGGACTCTGACCAATCATAAAAGGGAGGGCTTCTTAGCTTGTTTTTGATTGATATCACCACCTGGTAAAGTGAGATGTGTTGCATCTATATAATCGCGCTAGGCACGTTATTATGTATGTACTTCTTTGACAATTGTTGTTGGCTTCTTCATTGAGACTAAGTAAATCCACTATCGTAATATCTGTTCATGTTTCAGCATCTCCTTTCAATTGTACTTTATCTATATAATCACACTTTATAGTGTGTTATTTTTGGTGGGTCTCACCCGACTTGAACGGGCATCAGCCAATTTATGAGATTGGTGTCTTAACCATTTAGACGAAAGACCCTTATGTATTGCCTTTTGGTAATTGTACTTTCATGATAAAAGTATTCTTTTATGAGGTCAATCACCTTGCTAATTAAATATATCACGATGTTTTCGTTAAGTCAACACTTCATTATATTTATTTGTTTAATTCATCCTTACAACTTCTATCTCTATCTGTGGAGTATGTAATCAGCCGAACCAATACGCTCGGCAAAGGTTATCTAAGACAAGGCTAAATGCAGCAAATTTGAATATTTATTTTTTTCATACAAGCTATATAATGTTTCTGGATCTGTTACTTTTAATCTAGCCAACTTAAAACCATCAACTTTTTCTTGACATAATTTCTCAAGCGCCTTGATATTATTATCATTATAATCACTAATAAATTCATTCTTGTCTTTATAACCTTCTTCGTCAATCAACTGTTTTCTTTTCTCAGCGAGAAATACATACTCAGAGCCGGGATTATCATTGCAAAATGTAAACATTTTTTGTCTGTCAGAGTCACTTCTTAGAAGAAAACTCATTTTTGTTATTATTATTGTGGCTCTTTGTGGTATCTCAAGCCGATATATTAGTTCGTCTTGCTGCATAGCATTATCTCCTTGCTGTCGAATTCTATACTTTTATTATACGAGATTACTATAATTAGGCAACAACTTTACACACCATGTCTAAATATATTGACTTAATCAATATACTGGAAAAATGTCCATATAGTGTGTCACTTTTTGTCGAATCGCTATTTAGGGAACCTATGTTCGTGTTTATTCAAATTATACTACTGCCAAAAGGTATAAGCAATAGTAAACCAAAAATAACATTTATTTTTTATTGTTTCTTAGTCTCTGTAACATTTTTTTTACTGTTGCCAAATGTACCGCTGCGATTTCCACAAAGCTTTTTTTACTCTTATCAAAATATATCTCATATACCCTTTCATCGATTTCGTCAATCTTAGTCACATCGGCCATACTTCCTCTCCCAACTCTTACGAATCCTTCAATGTTCTCAAATAAACGCATTGTCTGTTCTGTTCTTGTTTCATCAATAAACTCACCATTATCTGTTATGTATACAATCCGTGTTTGTCCTGTTTTTCCGCTCTTTTTTTCAGTTCTAAATCCTTGAACTTCTGACACTGGTAACATAATTGCTACTTCATCTATTTTGTCACCTATTTTTTTTACTACTTTTATAGTGTCTGTTGACTTCAATATTATCACCTCTTAATTCATTTGGGGTCTCGCCCCACCCAGAAGAAAGAGCGGGACCCCAAATATATTATTTCAATTCTTCTGGCACTGCTTCTCCATGGATCAATGTCCAACTAGCAGTGCTTACCACTGTTACTGCCAACAGAGAGCAAAAACTACCAACAATCAGCATAAGTTTGTTCAATTTCATAACTTTTCACCTCCTCTCAAGCGTATCAAGAGGAGACTTTGTACTAAAACAGCTAAATTCATTACTGGAATATTTATTATATATATCAGCGAAACTATTATTAAGGATATAATTTTAAACCATTTAAATTTTTCCGGTTTCACTCTTGTTTGCTGTTCTATCTTACTTGGTGCATATATCATTACCAATATTACACTGGCTAGATACATAGCAAAAGAGTAATTCTCGAAATAATTGCCTCCCAATGCTATTAAAATTATTAATAGCGATGAAAAAACTATGCACATATCTGCCGATTTAAAGTGAAAACCACCTGAAAACATTCTAAGTGATGAAAACCCTATTAATGCAAATACTGTTTCTTTAGTAATGCCTAATAGCATCGATGCAATTAATACTATAAATATGGGAATGGTATTCGAGATTATAAATTTTAATGTATATCTCACTATTTGTTGTGACGGTAATTCATCAGGATATTTACTTTTAGCTGCACAACTCCACTTATCGGCTATTTGATCAATCATATTCATTTTTAATTTCCTTTCTTCTTTCTATTAGAATCAATAATACGAATATTGCTATCCAGAAAACTACACTTGAAGTCATATTGTTGAAAGTAGGCTTTGTCATTAAAGCTATACCGAGCAGAGACACAATAAAAAGTATTATATTCGAGGTGTTAATTTTGAATTTTAATGTATATTGATATGGTAATGTTGTAAAGAAGATAGATCGTTTCCTTAATATCAAACTTATGATGACCATTACTGTGTCACCCAAGAATTGAATCAGTATTCCATATTCTTTTGTTGTTTCAAAAAAATCAATATTAAGTGTACTTGCAAGTATAAGCGCAGTTAAAGTTTGTAAAATCATCTGCACTAAAAAACTTATTCCCGATATCCTCAATGATGAAAGGGGAGATAGTTTAAATAAAATCACGAGAAATATTATCAATAATAATAAATTGGCAATCGGTGCAACTCTAGTCGGAAGGTCGTATTCCACATACAAGAAGGTACCTACAGAAATACACAGACTTGAAACGATAAATTGAACCCAGTAGTCTCTTAGCTTTATAGAATACATACCAAATCCAAAAATAAAAATTGCCATACCATCCAACATTGAAAATATTATGTATTTAGCCGTTTCCATGTTAGCCCTCACGTTCTTATAATTAAATATAATGAATTTGTACCCTAAATATATCATGCGTTTTCGTTGATGTCAACACAATTTTCCATAAAAAAAAGTAGAATAAGAAAAACTTATTCTACTTCAGGGTAAACTCTTTTTATGGTTTCTTCATTGAGGAAATCTTGAGTATACATTGTACTGTTGATTATGCCACCATCACGCAAACCAACATTAAATTGTTTACATATCTTATGAATATCTGAACGATCTAAAGTTTTTTTATTCTCACGGAGATATTCTTTTCTTGCCATTTCTAACATACCTGAATTTCTTATATCGATTGGAGATAAACTTGGTCTATTCAGCTTTTCACCAAATTTAGTAATAACAAATGTTATTAATGACTGCTTAACTTCTTCTCCTCTTGTGCTCTTTATTATATAATCACTGTCTTTTAATTTGGAAGTGTCTTTCCTTTTGCTGCCTTCACCAAAATTAGATTTATACACTTCCTCTTGATCTGCTGCTAAAAGAGCATCAATTAAAAAATCACTAACAATGATTTCTCTTTCTGTTGTTTCATAGCGGTCTACATTTGTTAGTTTTATTTTATTATTGACCTTATCGATATTTCCCACTTTTAAAGTTCTTATTTCAGAACTGTTTCTACCCAGTATACCTTCAAATATTGATAGTATTATCGCTATATCTCTATAGCTATCCAACTCTGATAAAGCATCGTCTAGGTGATCTTTTCGAATTAATGTTTGCTGTGGTACAAATTTTTCAAAATCGCTTTTCCCTTTCATTGAAGCAAGTGGATTCATTTTATCTTTTCTAAGACCATGCCCACTTGCCCACTCAACATATTTTCTGAGAATTGACCCATAGTTCATGGCACTACTTAACTTTGTGGGAGCCAAGAGGTAAATAACCTCTTCAAATTCGCTTAATGTAAAATCGTAGAGGTCTTTACCTAATCTCATTTCTACTCTACTTGCTCGTTTTAGCTTTCCTTCATAGTTTTTACGAGTGTTTTCTCTGAATTCGCTTAAAAATCTTTTTTTGATTTCTGGATTATATAGGCTATCCCCATATATATTATTCAATTTGTTACACCTCTTTAATTAAATTTTCGAAATGTTTTAGTATGTCCACTTGAATGCGAGTAGACGAATAAGCTCTTTTAGCCTCAAATAAATCTATCAGTATTTTATCGTTACTTAAATCAAGATTATCAATTATTTTATTTAACTCCTTAGGACTGATGTTTTGATTATCTTTTTGATACATTCTATAAGCAATCACCGTGTATCCAAAAAACATTAAAGGGTGATTTATATAGCTTTTATCATACTTTTCTCTATTTTCCAAAAAAGCATCCACATATAGACTTATCAAAATACCAAAATATTTCACAAGATAGTGAGATACATTTTGATAATCAAGATACGTCTGAGGATTAAAGGTTCTTTCAATCGCTAAATTTAAGATACTGAAAGTTGTTAACTGTCCAACAGCAGTATTAGGCTTGGTTGCAGAAGCAATTCGAATACCCTTGAGTTCGCTGTCTTGGTTTGTTTGCAATTCTTTTACGACAGAAGCTGAACGCCCTTCCGATGACAATTCTTTCTTTCTGTCTTTATTTAGAATGTTGATTGTGTTTATCTGACCAAAAAATTTAGAAGCGGTCTGTTGATCATAAGTTCTAATCGATAATTCAAAATTAAAATCTAAATCATTCTTCTCATTCATTGCTTTGACAGTAGCCTGCAAACGGTGAAAACCATCTAATATACTTATTGTAGCGTCTTTGTTTATTACTAATTGTCCAAAGTCGTCTTCTTTTGGAATCCAAGTTACTGGCTCTGATTCAAAGTTATAAACATTAAACCTTATGGTATCAGTTAGATAGTCTTTCGCAACAAGTTTATTGGCAATAGTTCTAACTGATGACTGATTTACAATTGGGGTTTCAATAATCCCTTCATTACGATTACCTTTATATTTTAGTCCTCTTTGAGACCTTGGATCATATATTATCATTTGTGATTCAAACATCTTGTTTAAAAGTTTAGCTGATATTTTTGATGAATATGCTTTTTCGTCAATTTGTATTGCATTAAAAGTCAAAGGTAGACTTATTGTTTCACTAACAAATTCTGATGCTACACTTTCTTTGGCTTCTCTAATTTCAGTCGCTGTAAAATGCTCAAGTGGATCTATACCACTAAAAACACTATTAATGCAGTCAGTAAAGACACATAATAAGGGTAGGCTGACCTCTTCAATACTTTTCTTTTTCAAAACAATCTCGTTTAATGTTCCATATGGAACTCCTAGTGAGTTTAATCTGTCATTTACACTAAGTATCTTCTTTCTATTTGTCTTATGTTCGTCAAGTATTTCAGTAATTATCTTTTCTACTTCTCTACGATCAGTTTTCAAATGTGATACACTCCTTTATTAAAGAATTATAACACATAAATATAATAAATATACACGATCATTTTTTCCTAAGTTTATCTAACAAATTGTGATTATTACCTTCCAAAACCAGAACTTTAGTCACATCTTTTAAGTCTTTAGTATTCATTAATTCGATTTTATTTAGAATTTCATTCTTTATTTTATTCTCACAAGTGATGCAGAATCTCTTCTCTTCAATATATGGAAACTGCGAATAACATCTTTCGTATTCACACACTTTTTCTCCAACTTTCTTCGGAGAAAATTCTGCTTTTTTCATCGCTTCAGTCCAGCTCAACCCTTTATTGTTCATAGCACTAGAAGATGGCTTGAGTTTCAAACTATCATATTCTACTTTTGTTGGGATATAGCCTATTTTTTTTATAGAATTTTTTAAATCAACAATCATCGATTCAACGTTTGTATATTTGTTTTTCAAATTCACTTCAGCAGCTTTACATATCTTCTCTATCCCAAAGTGGTCAGATATGTAATCCCAAGCAGGCTCTAAATTACCTTCTTCATAATCTATTTTATCTACATACCCATTTAATACATTTAATAATTTGAAATTACTAATTGCTTTAATCCTATTTTTTTCTAATAAATATTCTTCTTTTGTTGGGATATCAGCTTTTTTCAAAAAATCTTTAAAATTTGTTTTAGCTTTTCTATTGTAGGTATCCCATGTAGTAGTTTTTTCTTTGTCTCTATATAAGTCAAAGAGTTCAACTGTAAGGTATCCTCCTGCTTGCTTTGCCGCCAGCTTTGCTTCAGCTATATACTTATTTTCAAGTTCCATACTCATATTATAATTCACCTCTCAACAAAATACCTATTAGTCATATACCAAGCCTTACCCTTCACTGTATCAACCATACCCATCTTACTATCCAGGAACACAATATCGCCACACTCTTTACACCCCCATTTGTTCCTCTTATACGCTGGCTCCTCTATATAAGAAGCTCCACATTTACATTCCACCTGAATTAATGCTTTATACTGGCTGTATGCTTCCGATAACTGTTCGCTAGCCTTACTTGCGACTGTAGGTTGAATAGCTGCTACATGTTCCCGCTGCTCAGAAAATTCATTATGTACTTTAAAATCTGCTACAAGCTCAGGATTCAATCCAAAATGCTCTTTGCCTACTGTGGTTACATATTTACTGCCTACACGATACGATTCTATCCAGTCCTGTATTTGCTTCGTGGATAGGCTAATAGTTCCTTTAATACCGCTATTTAGCGTGTAGGTCATAATATTAGTTCCCATAATACACCCCCATTTAAATATACTATAAGCGATAATTATTATCAAAGAGTAAAAAAATAAGCGTAGCATAATTTATGCCCGCTTTCTAGTATTTCTTTTAATTATTCTTCAATTACTATTTCATTATTAACCAACCCTTTGTCAAACTCTTTAACGACCATTGTAAGTCTAACCAGATTCAAACTTTTCTCTTCTTTAAAATATTTTATATGTAACTTGACTGCTGCTACAGCTCCATTTAAAGCTTCTATACCATAATCTTTATAGATATTTAACAAGTAATATTTTGTTGCATCTGCGGTCATCTTTCTCTTAAATGCTTGGCCTTCCATCATTGAACAAAAATCAGAGATGTATGCCAAAGCTGTCCCTCTATGCATACCTGATAGCAGTGAAATATGACTGAGCGCAGAACTAAGCTCCAACTCATTATGATACACCTTTCTAGAGTATTTATAAGCGGTTTCAATCATATGTCTTGTTAGAATTTGGGGCATTTCTCCATTCACTCCTCATGATGATTCTTTATCCAGTTATCTAGATCAAGATTTGTTTTTACTACTTTATTTCTGTCTGAGTCCCATATACGAAAACCATTAGCCATAAAATTATTTAACTCATGCGCTTTTTCTGCTTCAATATTAACAAATCTCCATGTTTTCAATTTGTGCTCTTTATCGTAAGCTGTTAATTTCATTAAACGATATCTTTTCATGGTAGCTGCCCTCTAAGGATGTATTTTTTTACTGTTATTTCACCGAAAACTCTGCTAGAATAAAATGACAAATACACCCTACGCCCAAATCATAGGGAGTGTATTTGTCTTATTATGTTAGTGACACGAAAAACGTATCACCTGTGTTATATTATAGGATTTATCCGTTTTCGTGTCAACCCCTATTTGTAATTAATGGAGGAAATGTGTATGTCTTGGGTTGACATCAATCTCAAATCAATACTTATAAAATTTGAAATTAGTGAAAGAGAAATTGCTAGAAGAACAGGTATTAGACAAGCCACTATCAACAATATGTGTAACAACGATGTGAAACAAATTTCTTTAAAGAATATTTCTATTCTATGCGATGAACTAGGAATTGATATTTCAGAATTACTTACTTTAAATAAAAAATAAAAGAAGGTGATTCCTTCTTTTATTTCATTTTTGTTAAGTTTAACTAATTCCTGCTACTACTTTATATGTACTATTTAGACTTTTTTCATACTCCAACGGCACACTTGCTACTTTACATACTAAATCACTTTTATCTAACACTCGCATTTGCTCAAACAACGCAACAGAATGTCTGTCAAATCCACATTTATCTTTGTCTAATAAGACATGTGTTGGCATATTTGCTTTTTGAGTTTGAGCAGATAAAGGTACAACCATCACTACCGAAGAATACTTATTTCCTACATTATTACTTATAACCAACACAGGTCTTTGTCCTTTTTGTACGTTCGTTCGTCCTCCGTTTACTTCTCCTAGATTGGCAATCCATACATCCAATCTCTTAAATTCTCTAGTTACGTTTTCAATTGCTACTGCCATTATGTACACACTCCTTATTACTGAATCTTATTTTTCTTGTTCTTATTTTCATATTTATTCTCATTATATATATCTACAACATCTACTTTGACTCTAACTCTAACAATACTTCTCTTTTCTTGCTCTCTATACTGGTAATTATACAAATAAAAATAATAAAATACAATACGGAACGTTTGTTCTGTCAAGTAAATTAAACACCATGTGTATATTCGCAATTTTACTGCATAGAAAACTTGACAACTGGATATACTTACTAAAAAGTATATTGGAGGAATATAGATGCGACAAGACGCTTGGACTCAATTTGATGATGATCTACTAACTAAAACAGTGCTAACCCATATACGTATTAACAAAACGCAACTAACTGCATTTCAGGAGGTTGGGAAAGAACTTAATCGTACAGCAGCAGCTTGTGGATTTAGATGGAATAGCGCGCTAAGACATAAGTACTACAATGAAATAAAAGCAGCAAAAGAAGAAAGAATGAACAATAAGAAAAGCTCAATACACAGTGCTAGCACTCCATCACTAATTCAAAAGACTGATATAAATTTTATGAACGAAATAGACAATGCAATTCAAGCTCTAAACAATTTACGAGTTGAGTATCTTAACATGCAAGAGATAATACGTACACAGAATAATAAAATAACTGAATTAACTATAGAAATTCAAGAAAGCAATAAAGAAGATCGACGGCCTATTGCCAGTGATGATTTAGACACTTTATTAAAAATATTGCATAGAGCGGGTCAAATACAAAAAAACATGCCTCAACACAAAGAACCTGCCATGTAAGTTGGCAGGTTTCTTAATAAAAATTATATTTTATCTGTAAAAAAAGAAAATAGCCTATCTCTTGGCGGGGACTAGGCTGTTTCTACGGATAATTTTATAAAACGGTAGCCGTGTGTCTTGCCACTACGACTTCGTTCTTTGTTAATTTAATTATACTTTTCGTTAAGCATGAAATCAACTCATATTTCAATTTTGTTGAACCAATAACTTTTTGATCAATTCACTTGCCTTCAGCCCTTCTCCAATACCAATTAGACATACAGCCTTCCTAAGTGCTTCTCTAGTCTTCTCATCCATTATTGTTGCTTCCCCTTACTTGTATGTATTTTATCCATTGCACTCATGGAGGATGTGCTTAACGTGTTCCAACACATCCTCTAGTTTCTTACCACACTTCTCACAATACATTTTACAATTCACCTATCTCTTAGTTAAATCTGCATTTCGCACTGCCATCCATCAAAAATCTTAATTAACCTTCTATACGCTTTTGTCTATTTATGTTATCTATTCGCTCTTTATTTTGTTTCTTCTTTTCTTCATCCCAAGGATCATACTCGAGAATATTTTCTGACAAATATAATCTTAATACTAATTTTCCATTCACCAATCTCTCAACCGCATATTTATCTTTGATGTCACAATAGCCCTTTATCCATCCAATGCTAGCACCTCTTAACCATATACGTTGGTTGTAGCTCCATTTATTTTGTTTAGATTTTAAGTTGTCTATTAGCCTATTTGATACCAACCTACTTTCTCCCTTCCGTTTAAAATAAAAAAAAGAGATGATCAAACTTGCATTCGATCATTAGAAATAGCTTAGCTACTATTCGATTGGATACAAAAGCTTCTTAAGATGGGCTAAGATATTGATATAAAGTATATTGGGAAAATCCTTCTTGTTATTAAGTTCAGCCACAATTAACCATAATGTATCCTTTTCTAAGATATTTATTCCTTCAGTTAATTCAATACCATAATCACCAAGATTGATATAGCGATAAAGAGCATCGACTTCCTCTTCGCTCAATTCAACATTATAAAGATCCTGACGAATTTCTTTAGAGATCGTTTTAATATTCATATGTCCAACTCCCTTTGTTTTTGGATAAAACATGCCTTTTACCAACTAACAGTACTCTGTTTGCCTATTCCCACATTGATTACACTCTATAAAAACTTCATTTTCAAATTCGCCCGGATTACAACTAAATGAAATGTCTTCACTCTTACAATTTTCACAGACAATATGGAACCCCCGATTTTTATCTTCACCCATGGACAAACACTCCTCTCCCTGTCATGAGTTAGCCTAAATACTTATTTCCTGTGATTGGATAATAGTAAATTTCAATATCCTGTTCAATAAAACCTCTCCTTTGAGCAGCCAACAACGTCTCATACATGCTTTTACGTCCCACAGGATTATCTGTATGTAAATAGATCTTATCAGCCCTCAAACCATGCTCACAGAAGTACTTCACCAAATCATATCCATTAGGCAGCTCTTTACCATCAACATCTTCGCCTAAATAATGGTCTAACGTAAGAATGCCAATACTTCTGGTTTCAAGGATATGTATTGCTTCATAGTATGTACGAGCGACCACAAATCCATTTTGGACAGTCTCTGAGGTCATCTACGTAGAGGTTAATCTTATTTGTCATGGCAATGCTCCTTCGCATGAATCACTTCTTCATCATGAGATTTAAATAAAAGGTTCCCATAATGTCTTCATATACTCCCATCTTGGCTGCAAGAACTCTTTTACTTTATCCTCATCCTCTTTGTCTACTTTAACTGTACAGTATTGATAATCGCCTCTCCGCTGAAGCATCCAAAACATATGTAATTCATCGCTACCTTCGTCATACACTTTCCAATCCCATCTAAAGAGCAAATGGTAATCCATATCGGCATCATCCCATTCTTTCAAAAACTCTTCAAACGAACTATATTCGTAACCTCCTTCGTCTCCTTTTGTACGATAATTGCTCAAATTGCAATAATAAGGATGCTCAACTTCCCATAAATGTTTTGTCATATCTAAACACCTTCCTTCTATAAATTGTGATAAAACAGTCATTTGATCAGTTTATGCTCGTCCCGATAATTACATATAGTTCATATTGTGCTTTAACAAGTTTTTCTCTCTCTGATTTCAGTTCAACAATTTTTTCAAGGCTCTTTGGAGTTACGGATTCAATTAACTTCTTAGCCTCTGCTTTTATTTTCTTATCAATTGATTCTACCTCCTGTGTGATATTCTTAATGCGATCATTTATTATATCCTCTCTTGTCATAAAAACATCTCCCATTTCTTTTCCTCTTCTTTATCGACACAAATACTTTAATATACCCTTGGAGGCTAAAGCTCAATGAAAAAAGTTTGTAGTTCCTAATTGAAATGGATCTTGCCACTCTAGAAGCGATTGAGATTCATCATAAAGATCACAACACCCATATTCCCTCTTCTTTTTTTATGTAAGACAAATTATCTTGCAGCCATTTTCCTTAGTAACTCTTTGTAATTTTCCATCAATGGTTTTTCACTTAAGTCACAATAATTTTCAAAGAAATCACTTTTCTCAAACCTATTAATCATATATTCAATTGAATATAATTGATAAACATTCTCGACAATTTCACCCTCACATACAAACTCGATTGAATCGACCCCATATGTATTCAGATATTCGATTGCATTTTTAATCTCATCATTATATTTTTCAACTTGATACACTTCTGTAATATTATCGAATCCCACTATGACCGTATACATATTTATCCTCCCTTTTAAGCTTCATTGACAATAGACTTTCCTTTCTCAGTTAGGCGCAATACTTGTTCAAATTCAATTAATTCAAGAGCCTTCAAGCCTTCAATTATTTCGTCACCGTAGATATTTTGAAGAGATTGGTTCTTCTCTGTTTCTGATTGGTTTAATTTAATTAGCAATTCAATTTGTTCATTAATCAGATTCATTAGGCTTATTTCCCCCTAAAATAGTTATTTGATAGAATCTTGTCTTGCGTTGATAATACGATGGATCTCAGTTAAAACCATAGCGTTCTTGGGGTCTTTAGATGTCTTTTCAAGTAATGTGTCCAAATATTCAGTCGGCAGATCTGATAAAGTTACGATCTCATGTGACTTGCTGATTAATACGTACCTTTCATTCTGTTGTAGTAACAAATCTATTTCTTCAAGTTCAGTCATCGTCATGACATATTTTATTATAGTTTCTTTATCGTAAATATCATTTATTAAATATCTTTCTAAACTAAAAGTCATCTCCGACACATCGTTCACCACTTTTCTTTATAAAATAAACCTTTTACTACAACATAATGTATTGATTGCCATCATCCATGAAAGCCACCAACATTGACTTCCTTTTAATAGTCCTAGCTTGAAAAGTGACAATACGTGAAACATCTACTTCCATTTCCTTTTTAGTTGCTTCGTCGTATACGAATAGCTTCTTTTTATCCTGACTCATTCTGTTATCATCTCTGTGCAATATTCTTCAAACTCTACAATACTATGTTACTAGTTCCTTTACAATGTTTACCTATCGTTAAATAAATCATAACACATTTCTTTTAGTTATTCAACGTATTCATTATTTTTGTTTATTAAAAAGACCACATTATGGCTATTTTTATTATGTATGCTTCAAATTTCTGTGCTGTTCATATTGTTTAGCTGCTTCATGTAATTCAATCCACTTGCCCTGATTATTCCTAACATACAGCTTATTATCTTTTAATGCCCCAGCTTTAAACATAGCGATATTCACTCCCTGTCAAAGAGCTATAGATGTTGACATTACCAGATAAACCTTTCCAATGATAGAATCGATCAATTAACACAAAGCTCATTGCTTCATTGGAACGTCCAGCGGTTTCGATCTCTTCTTTTACTTTTCCGTCTACGACTATCATATATGTATCCATTTTAAACACTCCTTTAATTATATTTATTTTTTAATCGAACAAAGGTACTACTTGTTCTGTTACTTCTATAATATCTTCAGCATCGTGCCAACTTTCGAACTTTGCAGCTAGATCAATGTCATGAGTATATAGTTGACCGCGATGTTCTTCCCAATCTGCTCTAAGGTATTGTTTGGTTTCTGTATTGATCACAGTAAACATAGTTATTCCTCCGTTGTTATATGAATTATATTTATTAAAAGACTTATTTTATAAGAACTACTCTTAATATTAGGAAACAACAATCTTTTCGAAATCATAAATAAATGACTCCATTTTTTTCTTATTGAATTGATATAATTTATAGCTATCTAAAACTGGTCTATCTATAGAAACTTTGTTTTAATGAATACGAAGATAGCCATTATTGTCGAATTCTTTGTCATAGTATTCATTATAGTCTGCTCCTAAACTGTAAGCTTCTTTGGGAGATAAATTAGTCCAAGCTTCATTTGAAATCATTTTAATGTAATTGAACAACTCAACGAAATTTTTTAGCTCAAAATTATATGTAACATTATATTTATTGTTAATCTGATTTTGATTCATTTCAAAAATCACTGCTGATTTTCTATGTTTAACAATTAACTCTTTTCCATTAGAACATATAAAAACCTTAGTCTTCATTTCATTACTCCTCCTTCTCGTCCTGTGAAATACTTCTTTCATCAAATTATTTAATATGCTTTGTTACTATAATTCCACTCATTGGTACTTCGTTAATATAATCAAAATCATAGGTTGAGACTTCTTTCTGAATCTCTTCATTAAAGATCAGTAGAGCTTCTTCGTAATCGTCACCATATACATAGGTCTCATATTTTGCATAAGGCATATTCCAATTTACTTTGAATAAACGCTTCATTAGTTCATCTCCTTATTTTAATAAAAGAATCCTTTTATAAACTCACTCACTTATTGTTTCTGAATCGTTGTATTTCCTCCATCTCTTTACGTAGCAATTCTTTTGAAACTTCATTTAATTCTTCGTCTGATATATTTTTTTCATCAAGAAATACGTCTCGCTGTAATTTCCAGTACTTCATTCTAATGTCTCTAAGTTCGGCGTTTTCAATACGATTTATTTCTTCCTGATTTAGAACTTCATTAAATTGTTCTTCATAACTCAAGTACTTCTTACTCATGAATTACATCTCCTCGTAAATTATTCATTTGATCTACTCAGAAAGCTCTTCAATAGAAATCTCTGCCCAATTATTTCTAATAAGCTCTTTAACTGCATGTTCAGCGATCTTCTTTGTTTTGAATTGAGTCGCTTCTTCTACTCTCTCAACCCTTTTATTCCAACGATCAAATTTTACATACCAATCTTCTGATTTTACAACAAACATATCTATCTCCCCTTACTATAATTATCAATCATCGCTCCCATAATTGAACGGGCTTCTTTATAAGTCACTAATACCTGTGGCTTCCCCTCGGCTTCGAAAACGTATTGATAGGGCTTTCCGTTGCTTGTTTCGGTGTTAGAGTATGTTCCTTGAAATATGTACTCTTCACCATCAATGCCAAAACAGCAGCCAATGAACTTTTCAAACCATTGTTTTCTTTGAGACATTTTTAATCACTTCTCCTAAAAGGATCATTTTATCTATATATCCAAAGCAAAGTTGCTGTTAAAACGTTGAATGGCAGCTTCCCTTGAAATATTGCCGAGGTCCTTTGTATCCTGCCCATAAGACCAAGCAAAGCCTTCGTCATGTTTGAACAGAACGCAGGGACAACCATACATGATACCTTGTTGAACTATTACTTCAGAATATTTCATTTTTTCAACTCCCAATAAAAATATAGTTTTACACCGTTTGTTTTGAACCAATATTTATAACAACCATTGCACCATTTGCTTCACATAGAGCGGCAAACTTAGCCATTTCTATTTTATCATCGAACGAATATATATTCGCCTCTAATTTACCTAGCACCTTCTCAAACACGGTTACCTTGCACATGCTTATCACCTCATATGTATTGTTCTTTTCTATGTTTTTATTATACTTCATTTAATTATTTTTGTATATAGGTTTTCTATAATTTCATTATATTTAATTATATAAAAAAGACCGCCTAAGCGATCTTGGTCAAATTAATCTTTTATAGCTTTTTCATCTCAGATTCTTGCTTTTTGGTAAACTCGATATAACACTTAAAACATCTACCTCTCAACCGCGCCTTATTCTTACAAAATTTCATCTTACATTGACTTGGGTTATTTCTCATCTGTTCTGCCGATTTATATGGCATAATTCCAACTGGTATGTGAAACAAGGGAAGAATTTTCAACATATCCATATAGCATTTAAGACAATATTCAGCTTCTTTATAATCAGATACAATGTTTCCTGAACAAAATTCATTCTTGCACTTATGTAAAGTCATGCTGTTCACCTCTAAGCTGTTTATCAGTGTAGTGTGTATACCAAATCTTGCGACGAATCACTTCTCTTATTAGCTCATAAGTTTTCCTAACTGTAAAGAGCTAATATTCATGAAACGAATCAACGTTTTTTGTTCAAGCTTTTACTAGGTGTTCTATGTATTCTGAATTACTTCGACATTAACGCTATTCCAATTGACAGAATCGCATAGATTACTACGCTTATAGGAATGATCCTTTTTACAAACCACTGCCTATTCATTAGTACTGACTCCTTCATTCTCATCTTCAGCAATAATTTCTACGCATACTCCAATACATTCATTGCAAATACACACGTTCTTCGCTGTCACCATTTTATCTAATTCAGATTGACCCTTACCACAAAATGAACAGCGCAACTCATAGTCTCTTTCTGGAAAAGCGATTAATTCGTCATACTTCCTTGCCTTTTCCATCAATGTCATAGCTTCTTGCATTGCTTGTGGGTTCATAAATATGCCACTCCTTATGTGTTTTTTACATTGTAAAATTCAACTTTTATCTTGAGGCGCAACCAAATATTTAGTGGTCACGCCCTAAAATTCAACCCTGTCAAAACCTTGGTATTACTTTTTCTCTTACAAATTGCTCCACCAACTCAATGTCTTCCGTATGTTTTTTAAATGGCAAAGAACTAAGTACAGCCTCTCTATATGACTTTTTGTGACTTTCACTGATTCGAGAATCCAAAATACTAATAATACCTGTATCTACCTCTGATCTAATAAGCCTCCCCGTACCCTGACGTAACTTTATCAGCATCTCAGGAAGTAAAATTTCATTCATATGATCTTTTGAATTGTTTATCTTATATTCGGTAATTGGATCATTTGGAACAGGGAAAGGAAGCCTTACTATTATTACTTGCGATAGATCTGGGCCAGAAATATTTATCCCTTCCCAAAAAATACCCGTTCCAAACAGTACACCTTTACTTTCTTTAAACTCACTTAATACTGATTCTTGCGAAGATCCTTCTTTTTGTATAAGGATATTCCAATTAACGTCCATTGAAGATAAATTGTCAGTCACATATCTAAGATCCTCTTTTGCAGAGAATAAAACCAGCGTTCTTCCCTTAGTTAAATCACAAAGATATACAATTTTATCTAAAGCAGCTTTTAGGAAGTTACTCCTGTTATCCTCCCCGTTAATTCTATACAAGGGCATATCATTAGCGATATACATCAAAGCATTATCATGATAATTATAAGGAGAGAACTGCTGCTCACCAAATACGCCCATAAACCCCAATGCTTTTGAAATGTAATCGTACTTTTCTTCAAGCAGCTCTCCCGACTGACACATTGTAGCCGATGTTAAGGTAACTGAATTCCTACCTGCAAACAGTCTATCACTCAAAACATCTTTTATATTTTTCGGACAGTAACTAATTTCTACCTTGTTTTTATTTGATTTTTGAGACCATATTAGATGGTCTGTCCTGAGATGTCCTAAGACTTCAAATAGAGTATGGAAATTTCTCAGATCTTGTAACAAATCATCAATCTGTCTTTCTTTTTTGCCTGTATCAAGCAAAGACGTAGAGGTAATTAATTCTTTCGTAAATTCAGTTAACTTTTTAAAATCAATTGTAGTGAGTGGTGATATAGCATACCTTTCAGACTCTGTTACTCCAAAATCTGAAATTTGTTTTTCAATTAATTCGAATAAATTATCCACATCCTTTAAAAGAAGGGCTATATTCTTCATGTGTGTATAAACACCTCTAGAATCAAGCAATCTCGAAACATTCCCTATAGACCACTTTACTTCTGATAAATTGAATGTAAGAGTTAATGCACTTCTAACCTTCTCTTCGAAATTATGAGCTTCATCAATTACTGTCAGTGCATTATTGCTTGTTATAAATCCTCTTCCTGTTTCATACTTTCGAATTAGATCTCTAATTAACAAATCTTGATTTACTACAATAAAATCAATTTGCCAAGAATCAGACTTTATTAAGGTTCTCATCTCATAAAATTCACACGTATTTCTATAAGTGCATTTTTCATAAGTACACTTTTGTACAGCAACCCTATTCCAATCTTTATCTTGTATACTAAAAGATAAATCACTTCTTTGTTTTACCTTTCCAGAAGAAATTGCAGAAACTAAAGTTTCAAATAATTGATCTTCATTTTTTAATAAACCCATTTCAATTATCTTTTCCGTTCTTTCTTGGCATGAATAATTCCCCATCCCCTTGCCAATAACTGCTTTAATGTTATCAAAACCCAATTTCTGAGAGATATCATCTATGTCTTCAAAAATTTGCTCAGACAACTGAATTGAGGAAGTCGCTATAACAATAGGTCTACCAATCATTTTGTTGATTAATAACGAAGGAATCAAATAGGCATATGACTTTCCAATTCCAACACCTGCTTCAATTATCAGGTTATTATCGTCAATAAATGCTTCTGCTATGTCCAATGACATATTTTCTTGACCTTCCCTAGGATGCATACCATACTCTTCGATATTCCTATATATTTCGAAAATTTGATTTATAAGAATAGGTTCTAATCTTTTTTTATTTTGATGCCGACTAAATGACCAAGAAATATATATCTCCCCCTGTTATGCGCAATTAGTTTATATTATATCATGTAACCCAATAGAGAGAGAACATATGTACGAGAAAAATCAGATAAAATAACTGTTTCATTCGAATACATTTACTGTTTTGTTTATGCATTTTACGAACAGATTGTTTCCTTCTCTTTTATTAACAAAATAGCTTTCATTTTTAAATACAAAACAATCACTTTCGTAAATTTGTATGTTACTCTTTACAGCAAATTCTTCGTCGTCGAGGATAAACACTTTATAGTTGGTCATAATTGTTCTCCTTTTAATTTTCTATGTAAAATCCTGCTTTTATGGTGTTACTCCATCGATGCAACAACTGTCTCATTTCTTCCATTTTACATTCAGGAACAATTTCAAAGTAGATGTCAAATCAATTGGTTTTTCACCATGCTTCTCGCAACTAGCTACATACCAGTTATTATAAACATATTTGTATTTTGAGTAGTGCTTCATACGTAATTTTCTCCCTTCAAAAGATTATCAAATACTGTTTTTACTTAGACACTCAATTATCTCTTTCATATCTAGCGCAATAAACCCATCTAGTATCGTTGTTAATTGTTTTATAGTCATACACTTGATCCCATCCATTTCGAATCATTGCTTTCTTGTGGTATGCTCTCTCTTCTTCAGTGGTATATTCATAATCTCTAGTGATAAACTCAGATAAAAATTTCATACATCTACCTACAATTTTTCGATTTTTCCCATAAGAGTGCTCTTTATGTCTTTGTAGCCTTTGTTTTGTTTTATAGAAACAATGGTTTCTTTACTTGAAGGATCATCGAAGATATATCCAACAACCCCTTTGTATGATCTACTTCCAACGACTTCAATCTTTACATTATCTCCAACCTGCACACCATATTTTTTGAACCTTTCATTGCAAATCCCAACGACTTCAACCCTGTATTCATCATAATTTTGATCTTTTTTCGGTGCTTGTTGTACAAACCACTGTCCAGAGCCGATTTCAAAGCTTTCATTATTCATAAATTTATCCTCCTTAAATTTCCACACCGGTTATTTTATCGTATGCTTCTGTTCATATCTATTTCTTATGAAATCGTTGTTTTACAATACAGCGTTTCCTGATCCAATACATTGTTACTCTTTCGATAATGTTATTATATCACACTTTTATTTTATAATCAATATTCATTATATTTAATTATTAAACTAATCAAAAAACTGAGCCTTTTAACAGACTCAGTTCTCAATAGCTATTTTAGTTGTATTAGTCCACTCTTATCCTGTGTAAACTTACGACCTGAAGCTTCTGATTCTAATGTATCTTGTACCTCACTACTGTTTACTTTTACACCATTTAAAACTATTTTTCGAATTGCTTTTATACTTGCTTCTAAGGTTAACTTTTCTTTCTTGTACTTACTAATCATCTTATCTTTCTTAGTAATGCTTTCAGTATTAGCTGATAATTCCATTTCTTTTATTTCTAATTGATGTTTTAGATCTCTGACTTCTAGTTTTAAATCATGGATAGTTGATTCCAAATCACTTATATTTTTCATATCATTAAGCATTTTATTCATCTTTGTTTGAAAAGTTCCTACTACTATATTCTGTTGCTGCTCTTCATGCGCTGTTGATTTAGTCACTAACAATACTTCTTCTTGAGATTCCTTGGATTGCTTATTCAAATAGATCAGATTATTTCCCTCAATATATTTTTCTAATGTTCCATGTTTCTTATTGACGTTTTTATACTTCTGATAAATTGCATGAGGATTCTTTTTAATGACTTTGGCTGCCTTTCTAATAGCACCCCATTTACTATTCCCCTTATTAGTTTCGTCTTTCATTATCTCGTTAAGTGTTATCAAATCGGCATCTGTCCAAACGCCTCTCTTTTGATCTATAGTAGATGTTTCTTCAACTTTCAAGAGATAGTCTCTTACCTTGACTGCTACTTCGCTGTCTCTTAATAGCATTCCTATTCGCAATACCGCTCTTTTAGGAAGTAACTTCACTACAAATTGCTTGCTGGGCAAGGCTTTTGTCAACTTGTTAAAAGCCTCATCCTTACTTGTTAAAGTATGAACACCGTCTGTTTGAAACTCTTTTTTGTATCTGGTAAACATATTACCTATTACGGCGTATTCTACCTCATAAAAATCTGCAACTGCTCTAACAGTCATATGTTTCTTATCAGGCAACATAGAAAGAGATTTCACTTTTTCAAGTACTTCAGTTCTATCTATGTATTGATCTCTTACATTCTTATCCTCAACAAAGTTATCTGTCTTCAGCAAAGCTCCCATATTTATTCTCCTCCAAGTTTCATTTATTTATAAGATTTAATCAATTTTTCAAGTTTCATTATTTCAGGCTTTTGTAATGGCTGCTTATCGTTAATAAATAGTGAGAATAAAGAATTACTTATTGATAATTTACTAGCAATAAATGATTTTTTAATTCCTCTTTCACTAATTAACTGTAGCGTTCTTTCTCTTAGTGTCATGCACTCACCTCCGTTAAAATTTATTTTAATTATCTCTTGGACTTACTATAACATTTCATTTCAATGTAGTCAATACATTTCATTATTTTTATTTGTTAAAATAAACGTCTATAATTAAAAAAAGCGCTAGAGATATTTTCTCGCGCTTCTTATTAGTAAAAGTAACATTTTACTATGAATATTTGGTTCTTGCCTCTAATCCTTTAGTTATAAATCCAATAGTTAGAGTTGCGTAAGTTATGGCATTCATCAATTTCCCAAATTTTTCGGTCAATATCTTCTCTGGGACATCATAAAGCTCTATTGGAACATATATCGTTATAAATAATATCAACAAAACTACAATGATCATTGATATTCCTGAAAGCACCTTCTCAAATTTATTCCGTTCTCTTTTCGATATTTTGTAAGAAGATTTAAAATAATCAAAAGTTGTTAGTAGTATTGACACAAATCCTGTTGTTATTGTTAAACCAGTTAATACGTTAATCCAAATTGAAACTAATGATAAAACTAAATATACTAATGCAACTACGTAAAATAATGTTGATAGGCAGAAATCTATATAGTATGTGAGTCTTCTATTCATTAAATATTTAAGTCCCCTCATTTCATGGTACACAAACAAAAAGCAACCTTGAAGGCTGCCTAATTGATTACTATATGCGTTACATTTGCCGCAGTTGCAATAACTCCAATAAGATTTTGCATAACAGCAGACGTTATATTGGCAACGTTCTCCGAGCTAGTATCTGGATTTTGAAAAGAATAAATAGTATACCCTAGAAATAAACTAGCTCCCAATAGAGCAAACCAGTTTTTTGCGTTCATTCTCATATAATTCACCTATGTCTTTTTCCTAATTATAACATATGGTTCAATATGATGTACAGTCTATATAAAAGACTGGTTTTATTAAATGTATAAAACTATTAGTAGATAATCAATCAATGACAAGATTATCTACTATACCTAATTTTGCTAAACGTTTTATATAACCTATATATGTTCCAACTTTATATCTCGGTCCTTCAACTGTCCAACTTGCACTGTGCTTTTTCTCAAAGTTCACTTTAGATTGAATTTCTGAAAATAAGAACTTTTCGTTAAAACCAAATTGAAAATCTTCATCCAATACGATCTCCCTCTGTCCTTCTTTAAAGGTTCCAGAGAAATTAACATTACGTACTTCATTATTTCTTTGCGATTTGTCTTTTTGCCTTATGTTCTTTTCTGGAAAAACAAACTTTTTAGTTATTTCTCGATTAACATAAGTAGCCAGTTCTAAAATCAATTCAATAAATTTAATAAACTGGTCTTCATCAATTGTGATTTTTTTCTTCGAAGGCTTTATGCCATTTAAATACTTTTTGACATACAGATCATCCAAATTACCGTTATTGTGTACAATTAAATTCCTTATATCATACACTTGTTCAATTAACTTAATTTCTAAACCAGAGTTTCCAAACTCAACATTCAGATTTCGACTGAAAAATTTTCTAATATTTTTGAATCCCCCCAAAACAATTGCTCTTATTTCATTAGCTAGAATGTCATCGTGTATTCGAAGAATACTATCTATTGAAAGTAACTCACTAACTTTATAAGTCTTCTCTTTTTGTGATTCAAATGGTTTGGTTGTGATGTTTGATATCTCTCTTAAAGTGTCACCAAAGAAAATCTCAAGTGATGAAATTAAACGTACAAGGAGAGACTCTCTTAAGAAACCTCTATATGTATCACTCAGTTTTCTTTGTATCTCATTCGGCGATCTAGCAATAATTTCGTTATTATAAAAGAATTCTGAAGCCATTGTAATTGTTCCATCTCTTAAATCATCTTTTATCGATTTTTGTGTTCCTTCATAAGCATACACTGTTAGCAAATATAATCTTCTCAATGCTCTGCTTTCTAATCTAAAGATTATATAGCTCTTTAAACGATCATTCTTTGTACCTTCACTCATCTCGTTATCACCCCACATCAATAATAATAATAGATTGGTTACAATAAGTACACTTCGCTCTTAGGAATAAATATTATTTTGCTACTTCACTCAATTATTTGAGGAATAAAATAAGCATTTTACATAAACTTAATCCACATATACCCCACCTTCAACTTCCATGACTTCTTCCATCATTTCTTCAATATCTGCTACAGGCCGCTCATTAACCGTAATACTATTCTTGTGTATCTCAATTGTGCAATGATTAGTATGTATTGTACATGTAGGAGAGATGATGAATGTATATTGATCACCAGACACTTCATAATACAATCCTTCGGCATCAAGTTTCTTAGTAATTTGTTTCACCAATTTATCAATCTTCATTATTTTCATGCTCCTATCTCAGTGCTTTTATAATTATACATATTTATGAATGAAAATATCGTTAATTGCGAGTGTTATACTTTCAATATTGAATATTCATACAATTGCATCTATGTAAAACAAGAATTTTATTTAGATTCAACCTTCGATATCTACGATGTCATATTTGTCCTCTGGATCAGTTTCAAAATGACGTGATTCATAAAAATCAAATGTTGAAATTTCACTTGTTCCTCCATTGAATTCAAAACCATTATCTTCGATCCATTGAATAAATTTATCCATAAGCTCACTTGCCGACAAATCAGCTTTCGCCGTAACAATTCCTTTGATCTGAATATTCTTCATCATTAACAACTCCCTTGGGGTTTTTATGAAATCACTCTTTTATTTGCTCTTGTAACCAGAAGAAAAAAGTACACTTTCAACCGAATTTACATTGCTTCTCTCTAAGATGTTGTTCCTGACCCAATTAGGTCTATTTAAATTATTTTTATAGAAGGCTTTTTGGAACACCTTAATATTTTTACCATCTGTGAATACAGCAACTTTGCAAGGGGTGTTTTGCATTGCCTTTATAATTCCTTCGTAAATTCTATACAATTCCATATTTCACTTCCTATATAAAATTGAGTAACTCATTCGCTTGTAGCTACCATCCTCTACCGTTTATCACTGCTTCTAAATTTCCTTTCGCGTGATTAATATAGTCTTCTTTTCTAGAATCATTTCCATATGCACCAACGACCTTTTCCAATTGTTTCTCATAATACTTAATCAATTCTTCTTTTGTTTTCATTGTTTATTCCTCCTAATAATCTGATGAAATGAGTATTTTACATACGAGACATTGCGACTTTTAGGACCTGTTCGTTATCGATAAACATAAATTCATTATTTAACTTTATATTCAACTGAATCGATTTTTTAGTTCCCTTTAGCCTTTTAAATAGTTTTAGCATCGTCAATTCCTCCACTTCATATTTATATCTAAGTTCCAGTACATCGTTACTCGTTACAATACATTGTTACAGTTGCAACCTAGCCAGCTTTTACTGGCTAACGCTCAGAGCCTAATGCGGTTTATTGTCGCTCTGACGACTCTTTTAGATTCGTTAATTCTCTTACAAAGCTATTGAAATCACTGTCGCTGTTAGGATGGAATTCTCCACTGTTGAAACCAATCCTATAGTATCGACCTTCTAACATATAAAATTCATCTGTGTCGTCCATGGAGTCTATTTTTTGAATAAGAGTGCCTTTATTTCTAATATTATTTTTGAAATCATCCCGGTTATTCACACGCACAGTACAATACTTATGTAGAAATTTTATTATAGGTTTTGCGGTAGATTCAAAAATTTCCTCATTTTCGATAGCGTCCCTCCAGCCATCATAAACAGCGTAGTGTAGTCGAATTTCTATACCACAGTTTGTACACTGCAAAGTATAGTTGTCATCCGCATCGCTATAATCTACTTCATACAGGAAAGATCCGCACTTCTCACATTTACACTTTGTTGCAACTGGAGCAAATGATAATTGTTCATTTATCATTCTAACCGCCTCCTATGTATTTATCTTATGGATTTATTATATCACGTAATTTCATTATATTGAATAGTTTAATTATTTTTTTATTTTAAATCACCGAATATATTTAAGTAAAATATCAGTTTTACACAATATCTTGTCTTCCCCATCGAATATAGGTTTTTCCTTCTTTATCTTTTTCTTTGGTCATTAACATATCCAGCAAATCAAAATGAACACCGTATTTCTCATATAGCTCATCATCATCAATCTCTTGATTTTTCATGAAGAGATTTAACTTTTCTTTGGTTAGGATCAACCCTAGTAAATTGCTTTCTATACTGTTCTCATACGTTACAAAATGAATTTCCTTCAAATTCTTACTATTATAACGAACGAATCTAAAGTAGTACTGAGACATTGTAGCCTCATTCCATGACAACTCTGGTATAATCACTTTGTTAACAAATCCTATATTCATACTACTGCTTAAACTTTGTTGTGTACTCAATAAAATTCCATTTCCGGACTTCCGCAATTCGTTCACAATCTCTTTTCGTTTGTTTAGGTTTACTTTGTCACCTGTAATCACAAAAAGCGGCCTATTGGGGAATTTATCGCGTATAGCTTCAACGTAAGCATTAACTGTTTTAATGTGTCGTACGCCAATGGCAACATATTCATTATTCCATTTATTAAGCATAGATAATATAACTTTGAATTTGTTTGGCGTGTCCCCCAAATATTCTTTATATGCTTGTGGTGCTGCACAAATTTTAAGCATCAACATCAATTGGTTTAGTATTTCCATCATTCGGTCTTTACGTAGATTGCCAGTACTTTTAAAGAGATGTTTCATTGAATAAAATTCTTCAATTGCTTTTCTATACAAATCTTTCTCTTTAGCCGAAAATCTGCTTGTATTTTGGAAAATTTCATATATCTTCTGTCCTCTTACTTCTTCAAAAGTACGTGTAATGATCGTTTTATCAATCATTCTTTTTAGCACTTCACTGTTAAAAATATCTTGAGTATGCTGACCCACCCCAAAAACGGTAATCTTCTCAGGTATATGCGATTCATTAAACAATTTGTAGCCTTTATGATATGCAGGTATAGGCTTTAAATATAACTTGTTTTTTGTTTCATTAAGTTTAGTTTTATCGTCTTTATCTGGCTTATAGATGTATTCTGACTCACTCAACATATTGATACTATTATTGTAAAGTAATTCAAATTGTGTTGCAGCTTCAGTAATTGTATTACGCGTCATTGTGCCAGTCATAAGTGTTTTATACTTCACTCTGCGAAAAACGCTTAGAACGGCTTTGGTGCGTTTAGAATTAGGATTTGAGATATTGTCAGCTTCATCTAAAATTAAAGCAACTTTTTGAGATTGAATCTTAATATATTTCTTAATGAACTTCTGATATTTTGATAAGATATTTAAAGTTATTATAACAATTTGGCCTTGTTGGATTTTATTTATATCTGATAGTTCGTTAATTCGAATGTAACTGATTTTGTAATCTTCTAAAATGCTTTGCCATGTATTATTAATGGCAATCGCAGTACTAACAATAAATACATTTCGAACATTTTTGTATTTTAGTCTGTAAAGCAAATTTGCAATTCCCGAGACTGATTTCCCAGCACCTTGCCCCCATTGTAAAAATCCATATTGCTTCTGTAATATCTTATTTGTATCTTCTTTTTGAATTGGATTTAGCCTAATTTCTTCATCGTTTTCATAGTCAACAATAACTAAATCATCTAAGAATGTTGTTATTTTTGCATCAAGTTCTATATTCTTAAATTGCTTCGATTGCATATTAAATGCTCTTACTTTTTTATCGAAAAACTTTTTATATGACTGGTCTTCAAAAGGATATTCTCCTTTAACAATCATGTCACTGAAAGATACTTCTTTTGTCTCCGTAAACTTAGATAGATAAATTTTGTTTTTATGCGAATATCCTTTTAGCTTTAAACCGTAGTTAGTTTTTACTAGTTTTATGGAATCCTTTTCTATGATATGTTGATTTTTTAAAACACGCTTTAAATACGATAACACTTTCCTTTTTGTAATTCTAACTTGTTCCCATTCATCGAATTTCATTTCATTGGGTCTAATTTGTGCATAATATCTATTGACGTAATCAACACACTTTGCATAATTCAAATTAATCTTAGGATTTCGCTTAATATCAAACAAATATTTTGTTACTTTGAAACTAAAGTTTTTATCTTCATTATTACTATGAATTTGTTCAAAGAATAGTTTGTGTTTAATTTTTTCTTTAGTAGATATGATAGGCTGAATGAATTTGTTATATATATAGTCACTACTTGTTGAATTTAATTCTGCTATATAGAAATCAGTATGGTAGGAATTTTCCTCTACAATGTGTTCGCTCTTTTTTTGAAAAAACATTATTTTTGTCTTAAAGTTATCAACTCCAACGGACTTAAAAGCATCTGAAGGCATGGCAACTTGATAAACAAAATTGTATCTATTATTCAATTCTTTGATCATTCCACCGTCAGTAAAGTTGTCAGATAAGAAGGAACATGGAACAATTAATCCAAGAAGTCCAGCAGGTTTTAAAAGTTCATGAGCCTTGATACAATAGTACAATTGACTTAAATATTCGTCTTTTTCTACAGTCCATTTAAGATTAAAAGGCGGATTCCCCAGAATTAAATCAAAGGAAATATCTGGGTGATAATTTCTAATATCATCTTTTGATATATGTATTGCTGGATATAGATACTTCATAACCTTATAAGCTTTAATATCTATTTCATTAGCATAGACATTACTAAGATTGGGTAAAAAGTTAAAGAAGTTACCTATACCTGCGGTCAGATCGGCTATCAAATCATGTTTAGATGGTTTAATACAATCAATAATAAAATTACATACATGATGAGGCGTAAAAAATTGCCCGTTTTCTAATTCCTTTTTCGCTTCTGAAAATAAATGAAAATTACCATAATCATTAAAGGAAAGTCTATGTAAACCACCATCGCCTGTATATGTGTTATAGATTATCTGAGATGTTATACCATGTTTAGCAGTTAAGTTGTTATCTATAAGATGAATTATTTTATCGTTAATTTCCTTTCTTTTATGTTGCGGAATCATTATGTTGGATATTTGATATGACATATCTATATTTACACTCCTCTTTAATCTGCGTATTATACAGCTACTTTTTTATAACCACAGTATTCTGTAGCAAATGCGCGCGCTTGTTGGTGTGTATCAAACTCAATTTCCATTTTTCCATTTTTAAAAAATTTAATTGATTTTACTTTATCTAAGGTACTAGGAGAATAGCGCTCATAGTTATCTATTTTTTTTGAATTATCATATCCACAATATTTCGATTTTAATTCTTCGTTACTGGTAAGTGATCCGTTATCAAAAAGCTGTAACGACTTAAATATTTTTTCTACTTTTTCACTTAGTCTATATTCTCTCCATATCGAATCGAAATGAGCAAAATAACCATCAAGAACAAGTTTTCCGTTTTTTAAAGTTATCTTGTCTCCATGCTTAAACATCTCTTTAGTAGCGTCTTTAATTTCTTTTTCGGCTTTTTCGTTGAAAGTAAATCCGTCTAACTGGATAAATATAATATCAACGATATCCTTATGGGTAACATCAAAATCCAATCCTTTCATAACTTTATCGCCGTTGATTGTGACATTATAATTTTTTTGAAAATAAAAACATATATTGTTGATAAAACTATTTCTAATCTCCAGCAAACTTTTTTCATAGTCGTAATTACTCATAACTCCATAAAATGAACTGTGCGAAACCCCATCAAGTTCCTTTTTAAAATTTACATAAGCATTCAGAACGGCTTTGTAAGTACGTTCCTGCTCTTGACAGAACTCCATATCCTCAGAAGAAATTCTCTGATCATTTGAAATTTCAAAACTATCGAATTTAGAAAACACACTATCCATTGAATTGGTAGTCATTTCTTTGTCCTCCGTATCTTTTTCATTTGTTTTAAAACTATGATAAATCACATTAGTGTTGTCCCCTTGAGTTGTCACCTCGAACTCTTCAGTAATTTCATTGATAATAATATCAGTAGCAATTGTAGGAACATTAGAAACAGTTTGTTTACGAGCTGTCTTTCTATATACTGTTTTTTCTTTATATTCTGTCACTTCAACAAATTCAATTACTACAATGTGTCCCTTTTTAAGTAATTCATTTAATCTGTCAACTGTAAGACTCCATGATTTTCCCATACTCGTAGATGGTTTATTATTTTTGGTTAATTGTGCAAATGCGTTATAGTGTTCACCTTTATAGGAAAAGGTATATTTATTTCCTTTGTACTTACCATGTGTATATCCAACTTTCATAATAAAAGTGAACCCGTCTTTAATATCACTTCCTGTTACCTCTGTAACTGTCTTTTCAATTTCTTTTGTGACTGTAACAGGCACCTGAATTACTTCTGCTTGCAATGCATCAGTATTCTTAATAACTTTTTCAAATCTATTGATCAATGCTTCTACTTTCTCAGCTTTTTGCTGCTTCTCGGTCTTCTCTTTGTTCTCCCAATCGTAGTCATTGACTGCGAATACACCTTTGCCCTTCGCAATTATTTGACCATCTTTTTCAATGTGCCAGCTTGTACCACGTGGATTAGCAAAAGAGAATTTAGGATACGTTTCAACAACTTTATACTTTTCAATTGCCCCAACTTTTTCCTTTTCTTTTTCAATCAATACAGCACAAGAAGCTTTCTCATTTTCTGATGACGCAGCATCATTCATCATAGCCTCAAGTTTTTTAATGCGGTCGTTAGTTTTATATACAGCATTGCCACATATGTATTCTTTTTGTTCATATCCGCTATAGCGCAAATTATTTTGATCGATACAAAGAACAAATCCATTTTTTTCAGCAATTCCATCCCAATCAGCAGGACTAAAGTAATCAATCATAGCGTCTGATTCATCGTTTTTAAATCCATAAATTTTCCAACCTTTTTGTACTAAAGCCATTGCAATTTTAACTCTTGCCTCTTGTTTGTCTCCGTACCACATAATAATAACCACCTTTTTATCATTATTTTTATTTATATTTTTCGTTTTATCTCAATACTAAGTGACCGTATACTGTTTGAGCCTTTAAAGCTTGCTTGCGTTGCCACTGGCTCTTTAATACTGCTAATTTTGTTTGACTCATTGTGTTTTCACCTCGTTAATCTCATGTTCTTTATGTACTTATTATAGCACGGTTTTATATTATAAACAATATATTTCATTATATTTAATTATATAATTTGAGTAAACGACAAATAAACCACCTATCAGATGAATAGATGGTTAGATGAAAAAAACAAAATAGCCGCATAGGGTGAATTGCCAAAGGCAAGAGGGAAACGGCGGCAGGTCGATAATGCGTTCACTAAGCGTAGCGCAGTGCTTTATCGAGATGGTGAGAGAGTTTCCCTTTATGTTCGATATAAGTATATGTTATTATTTTTCCTTTAACACTTAGGTATAAAAAACCCTTTATTTAAATGTATTTTTTATTAGCTTTGGAATGTAAAATCTCCCAATCATTATTCCTCTAACCATCTTAACAATAAATCACGCATCCTCTGAGATGGTATATAGATATGTATTTGACCATTCTCTCTAATTGCACTTCTCCATATCCATTGAATTAGTTCACCCGTTGCCCATGTATCTTGATCAATCTCTATTTTTCTTTCTTTAAAAAATCCTTCTACAATAGGATTCATAAATCGGTTTGCTGTGTATGCCAAATAAGATCTATCTTTGTATTGGTTAGTGGCTCTTATATTACACGAAACAAATGATCTTTGATAACCCGGTGAACTAATCTTACTTTGATAATCCTTAAAAGTTGTCCATATAATTTGATTTGATTTTGCTTTCATCTTGTGTTTGAAATAATTAGACACATTATTTTTAAGTCTAATCAAAGATTGATTCCTTTTTTCATACCAACTATTAGACAGAGAATATTTTTCTTTACCTATGTCATTAAGTGTCCCTTCATATATATTAATCAATGTTTTAAGCCTGTTTCTAACCTCTTTGTCATTGGATTTTCCTTCATGAATAGTAAAAGATGAATCAATATGGTTGATATGGAAATATTCATACTCTATATTATTTAAGTCATAATAATACTTTTGAATTTGCCCTGAAAATTTATATGTGAGAATGTATACCTTTTTAAAAGCATTGAATATGGAATGTGGGAATGTCCATATTAATATAGCTCCACGATAGAATAGCAGATTTCTATTATTGGCCATATTTTTTACATCATTAAACTTTCCATCATACTCCTTTGCTTTCTTATCTTCATTGTTCCAACAAACATAACCCTCATTATCAACATAAATTAGTTTATTATCAAATAGAAGTTCTTTGTCAGATTTTTTAATAGTTAGATATTCTACTATATCCATAACCTCATCAAGAACTAAAACATAATTACCTGCCTGTATAAGTTCTCTCGTCTCTTCGTTTGATTGTTTAAATAGTGCATGAGTAGAAGCAATATTTCCCCCTTTTGCCAGTAAGTCATGAAAAGAGTCTTGTTTTTTCGTAAAATGCCCTTCTGCATCATAGTTCTTAGGATCGAAAAATCTTTTGTTAGGACAGGCATGCTTAATACGATCTATTTCATCTAAAAACGGAGTGATAAAAATATATTTATGGTCTGCGTCTTTATTCATCATTTGAATAGCTGCGGATGTTTTACCTGAACCCATTATAGAATCTACAACTTTAATCTTAGTTATCTTCATCAACCTTTCTGAGCTTAATAAAACCAGTGATCAGTGAATACAACCCTACAAATGAAACAATGCTTATTGACCACCAATTAGGCATGAATGACGCAAGCACAAACATGATAATAGCAATAGATAGCCTTGTGGCTGCTTCAGTTTTCATATTTATAATCCTCCCTTATATAAGTTGATTTTATTTAACTCCTATAATACAATTGTAAGAGAAAAGGGTAGGACGGTGTTAGTTTCCGTCCTAGCAATGTCTTCAAGTTTAGCGACTTGGATTAGCGCTTACGTCTGTTGCGGGACGTAGGTGCTTTTTTCTTTTTCCGCTTCTTCTTTCTTGATGCTATGTATTCGGTGATATCCTTATACACAAGTCGTAAGAAAGTTAGAATGGATATGATGACTGCTGTTTTCTGCCAGTTGTCCAAGTGGTTTCACCTCCCTCCCTTACATATATAATTATATCATAAAATTTATATATTGTATAGTATTTCATTATATTCATTTGTTAGATTTATATAAAATAAACCACCTATTTGACGGTTATCATAGATTATTATTTATAGTTTCTAATTAGATTCTTAGCTATAAAAACATCCGACATTTCATCAATATGAACACTATCTACTAAGCCAAGATTGAAATAGCCACAACCTTCATATTGACTGCCACACGCTCCTTCTTCTGCTAGTTCAAGCATGACTCTTCTGAGTTCCGATGATGTATACTCATTATAAGTAACTCCTATAGCACATCCTACGGCATTTAATGCTTTGGCTATAAGTTTTGTAATCTTAATAGATTGATTCATATGTATTCACGTCCTTAGTTATTATTTTTGTTTCACGTGGAACAAATCATTATATTCATTTGTATAAGATTAATATTTAATCTTTATTATTACTATAAGCCAAAGTAATAAGCTTGTTACTATAGTTACCTTATCTTTAAGTCTCCATGACTTCATGTTATTCATCCTTTCAGGTGGATGTATACATATTTCCCTTGGTAGTCTACTCTGTCCATTTGAAAGGCTGTAGATAGCTCAAGAATATCCATGTCAGTGCCTAGTGTATGTATGATGGTTGAGCCGTTTTGTTTAACTACTCGTATATGCTTCATTTTGCTGTCCCTCCTTTAGTGTACCTCTTATATTTATATTATACAGTATTGTATATTCAGTAGTCAATATAATTTCAATTATTTATTCAATATTGTATACTGTAGTAATCACGTTAAAGGAGATATTATAATGCTCAAATACAAAGGTAAACTAAGAGAGACACTAAAGGATAGAGACATAAAGCAATCGCAATTAGCAGTAGATGCAGGAGTCCCACAACCTTATATATCGAGGTTTGATAAGTCTGAGCAACATAATATAAGTAATTTATTTGCAGTGGCTAAAGCGTTAGGAGTGAGTGTAGAAGAGTTGTTTACAGTAGAGGAATCGGATGAGAATGGCAGTAAGTAAGTGGATCGCTTATATGATCCTATAATCAGTAAGCACAAAAAGAGCCTAGATATTTATGTCTAGGCTCGCATATATCTATTAATTTCTATTACTTTCTGATTGAAGCTACAAAGGTGATTACACTTATAAAGATAAATACATAAGGAATAAAGCCAGGTAATGATGTATTGTTAATGCCTAATAAGACACATCCAATTATAAATACAATGACCGATAATGTACGTGTCAACATTGCTTTAGAGTTAGTCATACACAAGTCTCCTTTCACACTTGATGCCGTATCATAACAAACTTATTGTTATTGTAGCCTAGAGACTTGAAGGAGTCAATTGACCCCTTCAACCTAGACAGGATGTATGTATTATGCCTGATTGTCACGTTCTAGTTTGTCATTCTCTAGTTTAAGTCTTCTTGTCTCCTCCTTTATCTTTTCTGTTTCAGCTTTAACCTTTTCAGTATCAGCAATTTTTCTAGCCTTATCAGGGAAGAAGTTCATTGCCAGTATTGTTGTTGTTAAAGCAGCCCCAACCGTTGCAAGTATTTTACTTATTGTTTCAATCATGTTATCACCTCCTTACATATATTATTATAACACATTTCATTATATTTGTGTATATAAATTTGATAGATGGGTAGAATAATTGAGGAATATGATAGGATGAGTTATAGATGTATGGTAAGTTATAGGTAGAGGCGAATATATAGATATAATAGATAGATTAGAGTTGATTGATAGTTTGTGGATATAAGTCTTATCTTACGCTATTATCGTTACGGCTCGATTGAGTTACTGTATAGGCGCTTTCCCCTCTATAGGCAATGGCGTGAAAGTTCAAATTTAAAAATGAGATTCAATATATTTCTGAAAATAATTTCCATTTATTTTAACTGGTAGAGTATGGATATTGCTATTCAATGCTTGATTGATAGATAAACCTAAATGGGCTACAACTATGGTTTTACCTCATTTAGAATAGGGTGGTGGGGGGTAGTTTACATCCAGAAGACACCTATTTTTTACAAATATACCCTCAGCACTTCAACTCCCACGCTCAAGTCATTTTTCCAAGTCATCGTTTTCATTAATTACAAACTTGTAACTATTACATCATTTTTTTACCTCATCACAATCGTAACTTGAATCGTCAAACTCCTTATCTTACCTATGTTTTATCTGTCATTACAACTCTGTAACTACGCCCTTTTTGATCATTTTTACCCTTTCAACATCAAATTTACCTTTCACTGTCTATGCTTTTGCGATTCAACATCACTAAAAATGAACCAAAACACTCCAATATCCCTTATAACATATATGTTTTTTATCCATATATCCTCAATTTACGATTCAACTTTTTTTTCATCACGATTGAACATGGAAATGCTCTCAATACATTACCAGCAATGAAAAAGACATCCTACATTGAGGATGCCTTCTCAGGTATGTATTATATTTTCTAATTTATTAATCTTAATTCACTTTCACTTTCATTGATCTGTTTCAATTGACTTATCTTATTATCTAGTCTTTCATTAATGATATCTTGAATAGTTTTAGCTTTTTCTTCTATCGCTAGTTCAAAGTGAAATTTTTGAATCTTAAAAAATTCGCCATTTCTATGTGAAAGATAATCTTTAACGTTTAACTTTTCGATATATGTCTTTGCAGCTTTGAATTTTATTTTTAATGTTGTACTATATGGAGCTTTACTTCCTCCATTTACGTTATTTTTAAATATTGTCCATAAACCTCTATTCACATATCCCCATTTTTTACTGAATTCTTTACCATCGTAATTTGGGTATAGTTTATTTGTAATTTCGGTAGTTTTATCTTTGATTGCCAGTGAAAGCAAGGCACACTGTGCATTACTTAAACATTCATGGTTTTTTATCTCATTAAGTGAGTCCAGTGCAATTTCCGCTGCTATAACCGCAACAGTTTCAGATTTTTCAGCTCTATTGGCTTCATTTATCATTTTAGCGAGTATTTTTGAAGTGACTTCATTTTGATTGTCTACGGCTTGAGTTAGTTTTTTATTATTATCCAGAAGATTTTTAAGAATCATCATATTTTCAACGCTATTCATATTTTTCATTGTATTATCTCCCTTTTGTCATTTTTTTAATTACAATCAATTACACTCTTAACTTCTCTAACATTCCCATACAAAACATTTTCTAAATTTACATAATAAATTTTAAGAGCTGCTAATGCCTCTAACATATCTTTTTTTACACTCTGATCTAAAATGCTCATAGCACCTTGAAGATATATATCTGGTGAAGCTTCTTTTATAAATGAGTTAATTTTAATCTTCAATTCAAAAACATCTATATGAGCCTTCGTTTTTGTTAGTCTCTCTTGCTGCTTTAAAAGTTCTTCTTTTCTTTCATTAGATAAAATTTCATACTCGTCTGACTTTATGTATTCTTCTAAACTTAATTTCTCCTCAGTGATTTCCTTAATTTGCTCTCTTAAAGTGGTTAATTCATCAGTTATATGTCCCGGTATAAATTCTTTCTCTACTGTCTCAATAATTGGGTTCTGTTCTTTTAAAGATTCAATAGTATCTAGCAAAGCTTTTTTCTCTTCTTTGATTTCATCAATTTCCTTGATGTATTTATCGATTTTCTTCGATATTTCTTTCTGTGTCATTTCCGATAGTTGGTCAATTCCCACCTCCTTCAACAGCTTCTGTTGCTCTTCCTTTTTTAATTTTTTGGCAATCAATGTAGCAGTGGTTGCCTTTAAATTTTGATCCCCAACCATATCCTGCAATTCAGGAATAAGCGCAAGAAGTTTTTTGTAGTTATGTAGCTGCTGCTTCGTGATACCAAGTTCCTGAGCGATATCAGCTTGTGTTTTAGCATAGGGATTAAAATTATTTGACTCCCGGTCAGTATGCTGATTATTTCCATTTTTGACACCATAAATTCTCTCCAACTCAACAATACATTTCGCAAGCTTCAATGGATTAACATTTCCTACTCCACGCTGCATGATATTAGTACAAATAAGGTCTTCTAAAATTTGGTCTTCTTTTGAGTTTTTAGTTTGAGAATCGAAATCTGGATAGTGTGTAATTCTACACGGTATAGCAAGTATACCCAACTCTTTGCACGCCTTTGTACGTTGATGTCCTGAAACAATCATAAGGTCTTGAGTGACTACAATAGATTCAACTATCCCTCTACGAACAACAGACTGTTTAAAGTCCTCCCACTTACTACCTTCAATATCATCAAAGAATTCATGATTTCTTGGATGAGGAAGTAATTTATGAATATCTATCATTTGCATCTAACTATCTAATCCACCTTTGCTAATTTTATTTTCACTTCTATTCAACAATACCACACAATCGTATTACAATCAATATAATTCATTATATTTGTTTATTTAATTATGAATCCAACGACAACTAAAAAGCAACAACAGAGAGTTGGATAAGCGTTAGCGAAGACATACTCTAAATACTGTATATACATATCTAATATCTATATATCTATTACTAACTTACTAGCCCCCAATTTCTCCAGGACGATTTGGGAGTAGTTCTTGGATAAATTGGGAGTGGATGTTGGATTATTTGGGAGTAGTTCTTGGATAAATTGGGACTAGGTGTATTTATAGGGTTTCTAGCCTATCGTAATTCAAATAGTAATGGTTGTTATATTTATTGAATAATAGATTGCCATGATCGTCATATTGATAACTGGTATGTATCACATTCTTTTCAATACTAATTAATCCCTTATTTTCAAGCTGCTTCGCATATTTAGGAATTGTATTCTTGCTCATATTCAACTCTCTAGTCATAGTCGTTTCAATCCCCGGATAGCAATACATCTTTTTGCTATCAGTATGATTTATATAACTTTTTAAATAATATAATATTCTTACTTCTTTTCTGTCTAACTTTCGATCTCTCATGGCATATAGAACATTTATGGGTAATTGAGTAAAGTATTCCGTCTCTTCTTTGCTGGTAGCGGTCAAAAACTTTTCCTTGTTCAAGGCAAGTAATATGGGCTTATTTTGCTTTAACTCTTCAACTCCTTTCAATAAATACTTCAGATTGTACAGTTCTTTCAATATAGCTTTTATCGTTTTATTATCTGAGATACAAAGATAATCTTTTACTTCAGTAGTAAATACTTCAAACTCGAAATTGCTCCCTGTCTTCCAATATAAATATTTCAGGTACAATACAAATGCAAATCCATTTACGCTCAAATTGGGATCTCTTACTACATCGTTTCTAATGAGAATGGTCTGTTTTACTGATTTTTTGTTTTCATTCATATTTATCTTCCATCATTTACACAGATAAGCATTTAATCTTATCTGTCTACCCTTCCTCCTTTTCACTAATTAATTTTTTGGCTTCTCTTTGCAGTATAGTTTTAATGGATTCACTTTGCTTATTAATGATTTGCAGTAATTCTTCCTTGTTTAGGTTCTCTAAAATATTATCATCAATGTCTTCTAGCATCCGAATACCTGCCATATTCGCATAATCTTCGTCATCAGACATATAGTGTTTTAGTGATGCATAGTTTGAATGCCCAAGTTGACTTCTAATCTCCTCAATATCTCCCCCTGTCTCTTTAATGTAGTTAGCCGCAACGTTTCTAAAACTATGGAAAACTATGTTTCTATCTTCAGAAATGTTCATTTCAGCTCTTAAATTTTTCATCATCGCTAGGATTGTATTATCTGACAGGTGGAATACATAGTTATCATTATACTTTTTATAATACGTCTGTTCTTTTATTTTTAACATTTCATTATATAGATCAGGAGACAAAGGGCGAGAATGTTTTTTATTTCTTTTACCAATTATTTTCACAATATAATTTTGGCTATTCGCGTCTAAATATATATCTGACCATTTTATATGTAGCAAACTAGATTTTCTGAAGCTAGTTGTATATGCAACCCTAATGAGAGTGGCTTTTTCTTGTCCCTTTTTTTGTTTCATTGCTAACTTCGCCATTGTCTCCGCTTCTTTTACGGTTAGTTTGCCATAGCTCTCTCCATCGTCTGGGAGTTTGTCTAAGCGAACATCTTCTGCCTTTACGTTATATCTGTTCCGAGACAAATGTTCATACAGCTTAACGATTGGAGCTGCCAGTGCATTTACATAGTTATGACCATAATCATAATCATCCAATAAATGAGCCTGATACCTAATCATTTGTTCATTTAAGATATCGAGGTCTTTTACTTCTAAGTCCTCTATACTTTTTTTTGCGTGCCACATAAAGAATCTGCGAATAGCAACTTCATAGTTATAACGCGTATGTTCACTTCTTCTCTCAACCTTCATTAAATAGGCTGAAATACTCTCAAATACTCTATTAGTATGTAATCCTACTACATTATTAGTCGATGCTACGCTCATATCGCGCAACCCCCTTTCATCTTTATATCTATTATACATCTTATGATTATACAAGTAAATATAATGAAAATAATTATTTTGTTGACGATTATAAATCCATCGTGTTATATTGTTTATACAGAGATTGATTGTCTCTGAAAATATATCTTGAGAGGAATAAAATACATAATGCACAAAAAGAATAAAGGAAATCACTCAATTATTACATGGGAGGATTTATACTATGATGGATATGAGTTAGATTATTATGATGAAAGAGATATTTCGCTAGAAAGAGATATTGAAGAAATAAATTATACATATATGGATGATGAAGTAATTTGGTTAAAGAATGAAGCGCAAAAGAAGTATTATAGAGAGCCATATGAGCCAACTACTATCAATGGAAAGGAGAATAAACTATTAATTTGAACAAACAAGTACATGTATTTAGTGTTGATACTAGCGCGTTTTATAATGAAGAAGAAATGAAAATACATAGAAGACAAAAAAGAAATTATAAATTTAGATCTACATTAAAAGAAATAAAAAATAAGAAATCAAATGATGAACTTTTATTAAATAAAGTTAACTGCTACATAAAATACACCAATAGACGAATAAAGAAATCAAAAGAATTGCTTTATATGCTTTTTAGATCCAACAAAACCATTAGGTCTCTTCGTCCAAGCGAAGCAGATAGCAATTATCTGAAGAATATTGTATCTGTATTTGACTCAACTCTGACTAGAGTGCTTCAAGTCAAAGAAAATAGTTTGTTTAGAGATATAATTATAGTTCAAACATACTTTTTCGATGTACTGGAGGATATTATTATTAACGGATTCCTTTATAATGATGAGAAATATGTTTGTTTTACAGCAAGTGCTGGACAAATTAGAACAAAAAAAACAGTTTTTATAAAAGAATCGGTTTTTCATAGGCATCAGCACACATTAATGTGTGGACTAACGATTGATAGAATCAATGAACTTGGTGGCGTAAACATTAACAAGTATTTGGCATACCTAGCTCTTTGTAATAGTGCAACTGAGCAATGGCTTGATTTTGATATTAATAAATCCATTGTTGTGGATGATATGACTACAACTTTAAAAACTACCGTTGACTTCATTTCAGATAAAACATATGAGATTGAACGCAAAACTATGGATGTCCCCATTGAGCATACAGATGGTTGCGGAATGATTTTACCGCGCAAAAGTAAAAAAGCAATGATGATTCGTCTTCCTTGGGTCAAAGGGTTACTAGTCCCCTTTCCCTTTGATAAATTTTTAAGAGAAAAAAACAAACAACAAGGTTGCAGTAAGTATGGAATTATCAAGGATATCTATGGTAAAGAGCATGACATATTAAAAGAGGAAATCGAGGTTATTTTTACAAAGAGTCAATTTAAAATGTGGAAATACTATAATTCTTGGTCAGAATACATAGATAAATATCTGAATCACAACTGTCAAGCTGGAAAGTGTAATGAAGAGGATGATACTATTGGGAATGCAAAATTGAATTATCAAATGTTGCAAACGTTAACCGATATAACAGATCAAGAACTAAAAATCATAAGCTCTGAAACTATACAAGATATTTATAATATTGGAACTGACAAAAATACAATGCTGAAAACCTTGGGAGTTACAAGCTACAACAGGAATAAAAATAATTTTCAAAAAGCATTAGAAGTTTATCCAGATCTACTAAACGATACCTATAGCAAAGAAACAATCAAACAAGTGAAAAAAAGCTTAATTAAACATGCTAAAGCAGGAAAGATTGATGTAAATGGCAAGTATACTTTTATAAGTCCTGACCTGTATGCTTTTTGTGAGTATCTTTTCTTGGGAATTGACCAACCCAAAGGGTTATTAAAGAATACAGAAGTATTTTGCGATTTATTCGAAAATGCTCTTGAACTAGATTGCCTGAGAAGTCCTCATCTTTATAGGGAGCACGCTGTAAGGAAAAACACCAAAAATAAAGAGATGAAACGATGGTTTGTAACTAAGAGCTTGTATACCAGCATTCATGATCCTATAAGTAAGATTCTAATGTTTGATAATGATGGTGACAAAGCATTAGTATGTTGTGACAAAACGCTTGTTAATGCCGCAAAAAGAAATATGCAAGATATATACCCCTTATATTATGAGATGGCTAAAGCAGGAGCGGAACTTATTAATAGTAAAAGTATATTTGATGGATTAAATGCTGCTTATACGGGCGGGAACATTGGAATTATTAGCAACGACATTACTAAGATTTGGAACAGTGATAATATTGATCTTGATGTTATTAAAATACTGTGTATGGAAAACAACTTTACAATCGACTATGCAAAAACACTGTACAAACCAGAACGTCCAGAACAGATAAAGAAAATTATCTTAAATCACACTAAAACAAAAGCACCTAAATTTTTTATGTATGCAAAAGACAAAGATGAGAATAAAGTTGAAGTTTCTAATAAGAGTGTAATGAATCGTCTTTCAAACCTTGTGCCCAATCCTAGGGTTAGTTTTAAAAATGCTGGTCTTGGTAAATTTAACTATAACCTTTTGCTGAGTGACCCTACAAAGCCAGTACAAATCGATGAGAATGTAATTGACACTTATACAAAGTTAGATAAGAACAAGAAATTTATGTTTTCTAATGATGGAGGCACAAAGTCAAATGATGACTTATTTCATTATTCATTAATAAGAGAAAATATATTTTCAAGTAGTAAAAAGAATAAAAAAGAAATTGTAGATATATTAGTTGAGTACTTGTATAACAACAAAAAAAGCAATTTCAAAACAACTTTATGGTCGTCATTCGGTGATATTATTGTAGAGAATTTATTGAGAAATCTAAATAAATTGGGAACATGCGAAAGATGTGGAGTTAATTATACTATAACTAAACAGCGTCAAATTTATTGTGACGACTGTTTTAGAATAGTGCGAAAGGAAAAAGAGCGAGATAAAAAGAGAAAGCAAAGAAGCAAAAATTGTCCCCGTGAGACATAAAAATAACAATATACATAAAACCCAATGTTTAAAAGGATTTTTTGAACTTTTATTCAGTTCGCTTAATAGTCTTTAAGGGGGACAAGTTTTGACTGATATACAAAGCGAAGAGATCTTTACATTCCCCCACTAAACAAACAAAAAAAACAATATAAAGGGAGATTATATAACTATGAACAAAACAGAATTGGTAAAAGTGATTGCAGAAACTACAGGTTACACAAAAAAAGACGTTGAAGTTGTAGTCGAATCTACAATTGCTACCATTACAAGTGAATTAGCCAAAGGCGAAGAAGTTAAGATTGCTGGCTTTGGTACATTTGAGGTGCGTGAAACCGCTGCTCGAAATGGCATTAATCCGAAACTGCTAGCAGAACTCAAAGAGCAAGGCGTAGATACCGAAACAGCCAAAACACAAGCTACTATTGCTATCGCTGCGTCGAAAAAGCCTGCATTTAAAGCCGCTAAAGCGCTAAAAGATACAGTAAAACAGTAATTTTATTTTAATTATACATAAAGTAAAACGTCTACTCACTGGATCATGTGGGTAGATGAAAATATACAAGGATCAGAAAAATCGGTGTTTCACCACCATAGAAGAGTAAGTGGTAAAGTTGGCGCAAGCCAGATATAAGTCAATGAAGTAGAAAAGGTAATCTACGCGCTTACTATATGCAAATATGGAAGTTACCAGAGATCAGGATACGCCGCCCTGCATTGACTTCATTCTTAACTAAGCCTTGAACAAAGGAACCCGCAAGATGAGACATGGCAGACTGATGACTGATGAAAACAAGCTGTAATACTTTAAGAGGGGAGAATCTCCCCCTCTATCTCACCCAAACAAGATGAGCTACAAAAAGCAGATTTAGATTAGACTCAAAAAATACATAATATAGGGAGCAAATATATATGGAATCAAATAAAGAGAAATTGGTTGGCTTGAATGGAATTCGGGAAGCAGCCTTTGGGCTATACCCTAATGCCTCTAAGATCACCATTACAATTGATGGTGAAAAAATCAAAGTTGCTCCGATTGAGGATTATGAAATTCCAGTTGGACTAGAAACCGAAGAGGAGTAAATGAATGACTCCTCTTCAATCATTAGATAACGAAACATACGAGGAATACCTTATACGAATTGGTTCCAATAAAGATGAGTTGGGCTTGTCTTGGAGTAAAATTGCTACGCATATGAATGAGTTTCTTAACGAAGATTTTACAGAGTCTAAATATCGCAAAGAGTTTCATTTACTTACGCGTGGCATCTCAATTGGCTTAAAAAAGTCGTCAACCGATGAATATATACGTGAAATTCAAGATAAAACTATTGAATTACAAAAGCAAAAGTATCAATTTCAAGATCAAAAGCGCGAATTAAATAACAAAATTAAGATGATTGCTAAGTTTGAGCATCTGAAAGAAGAAATTTCATCAAGCATAAAGCAACTTGAAAAAGTTAAGCCTCTCCCCTACTCTCCAGTCAAGGAGAGTTCTTCTTTCATTAGGGCGAATGTGTTGTGGAGTGATTTTCACTATGGGCAAGGATCTGATAATTCTTTAAATAAATACAATCCAGAAATATTTGATATACGTTTTAGTCATTTAGTATCAAAAACAATACATTACTGCCAAAAACACAATGTTGATGAGTTGACAATCGCTTCTATTGGAGACCAAATTGCTGGCTTTATCCATTTAACATCAAGAATTGAACAAAGCGAAGATGTTATATCTCAAATTCAATACATATCAGAGCGATTATCTGAAGCTGTAGTTGAAATATCTAAGTATGTTCCCAAAGTCAGAGTTATTTGCCTAAACGGAAATCACTCAAGAACAATAGCAAATAAAAACGACTCTCTACTTAAGGAAAACTTTGAAAATCTAATTCCTTGGTTTATGGAGAGTCGTTTACGTAATTTTAGAAATATTGAAATCCTAAAAGGTGAAGATGGGTATTATGTAGATACTACATTTTCGAAGCCACATGCCTATGTTCACGGCGATATAGATCATGTTTCAAGCTCAGCTCGACAACTACCTCAATTCCTCGGAGTAATTCCTCAATATCTCTTCCAAGGTCATATTCATCATGACACCGTAAAGGATTTTGGTAGGACAACCGTAATTTCTAACGGCAGTCTTTGCGGCGCAGATTCTTACGCAATCAGTAAGCGTATGTATGCGGACGCAATGCAAAAAATGCATATCTTTAATGAAGATGGACGAATTGAGTACAAAATAGATATCAATTTACAAGATATAAAATAAAATTCATACATACTATTGGAGGAAAAAATGTACGCATATTTAGACAAATATCAAATTTTACATGTAGTAAATGATTTTGAGGTAGCTGAAGAGTACGCCCTAAACAAGAAAATTGTTGAAGTAGATATTGAAGAAGAACACGGATACCCAGTGATTAACAAACAATCAGTGGTTTATTATGCCGAAGATGGAGCAGCATTTATTTATGGCAATCGAACTGACAAAAGAGCAAAACAAATTGTCACTCCTGAGGAAATTACGAAGATTGTGAATAAATTGAAATAACCAAGAGTTTGAGGAATACATAAATCAAATGCCTGAGTCTTATCAGGCTTTTTATTATTTGTTTCTCATGGGGAGACTTCCGTCTTTAAACAGGCTACTCCCTCCTACCCCATGCTTTTTCACAATCAAATGGGAATTTTATTAGGTTCTTTTAAGTAAAGAAGGTGAAATATTGGCCGATAAATCGGATAGATTGAAGAAAGTATGTTTGAAATGCAATAAATCTCAAACAGTAGATAAATACTATAAATCAGAATCAGACGAATATGCGGACAAGTTATACCCCGTTTGCAAAAACTGTGTAGTAACTAGTGTTAACACAGAAAATATAGGCGAAGTTCAAGACCAACTTATGAAACTAAATCGTCCATTTGTCTATAATTTATGGGAATCCTCAAAAGAGGAAGCTGTAAGACGTAAAATGACTATTTTTGGAGTGTATATGAAGAATGTGCAACTTGCTCACAATAGACATTTAACTTGGAAAGACTCTATTTTTGAAGATGATATGGATATTGAGAATTACCAAGACGATGAAAATAAAAAATATAAGTTTGATTTTGAAATCACCCCAGAAATAATTTTGCGGTGGGGTTCAAACTATGAAGCAGAAGACTTTATCAAATTAGAAGACTTTTATCAAAAAATGAAAACTTCCAATAAAATAGAAACACCTAGTGACGAAACATATCTTAAAAAACTATCTGTTATCTCTTTGAAGATGGATAAGGAATTAGAGGCTGGTAGATATGGACAAGTCAAACAGCTTGGAGATTTATTTTCAAAATACATGGCAGACAGCAAGTTTCGTGCATCCGACAAAACGGAAGCAGATAAGACAGGTGGAATCAGAAACTTCAGTACTATCTATGCGGAGGTAGAAAAGGACGGGCACATTCCTCCTTGGGAGCATTATCGTAAAATCAAGGGAATTGATCAAGATATGGTTGACAAAACGATTATGCATATAGAAAATTTCACTTTAAGACTAAATAAGATAGATCGAATGTCTGAGCCTCCATCTGACACTCCTAAGATACATTCTGAGGATGTGATGGAGTAAACATGGCTTCACATAAAAACTACAGTCAACGAGACAGAAAACACCTAGACGCAGATGCGTTCAAATCACCAGAAAACTTTGAAACGAATAACGTCAATGAATTAATGTTGAAGAGTTTTGACGACATGAAAGATAAATGGAGAGAGTATTGCAGTTATTTTAGGCATTACCCCGATCACTTTTTAGACTTCACCTCTTCTCCCGATTCAAAAATCCAATTATATTTTTATCAAAGAATTTATTTGCGAATAATGTTACGTTACAGAAAAGTATATCTCACGGCTACTCGTGGGACTTCGAAAAGCTATCTTCAAAATTTAGCTTATATCTTAAAATGTATTTTTTATCCGAAAACCAGATTGTTCATTTGCGCCCCCGGTAAGGAACAAGCCACAAAAATCGTTTCTGAAAAACTCGATGAAATTTTTGATCACTACCCAATGCTTAAAAGTGAAGTAAAAGACATTAGTTTGCAAAAAGATTATATTAGAGTAATTTTTCATAATGGGTCAAGATACGATGTTGTTCAAATGTCAGATGCAACTCGTGGCGGACGAAGATTTGGTGGAGCAATAGAAGAAATTGCTGACAAAAAGTTTAATGGAGATGTTCTTAACAGCGTCATTATCCCTCTAATGGCTAACAACAGAACATCTATGAGTGGGTCTATAGATCCAAATGAATTACATAAATCTGAGATATACATTACAACCGCAGGAACTCAACAGCAATTTGCTTTTGAGAAACTAAGAGAAGTTTACAATGAAATGATGGACGGAAAGTCCGCCTTTTGTATTGGAAATTCTTATGAACTTCCTTGCCTTTACGAACAATTAGACATTGATTTTGTTGAGGCACTCAAAGACTCTCCTACATATTCAATTATGGATTTTATGCGGGAGTACGAGTCCCTTTGGACAGGGAGTTCATCTGATAGTTTGGTATCTGATGAAAAACTAAATAAGACGAGAATCGTAGGCGTAGCCGAATGGGAACATTGCGGAAGTGAAAATATTGAATATGTCCTTGCGTACGATGTCAGTCGTAATGAGGGTGATGAAAATGCCCTGTCATGTCTTGTAGTTTACAAGATTACGCCCAAAAGCAATGGTAACTACATTAAAGAAGTGGTTAATATCTTCTCAATGGAAGGACAACATAGCCAATTACAGGCAAAGTTTTTAAAGCAGAAAGTGAACGAATTTAAAGCAAGTATACTTGTGATCGACGCCAATGGTTTAGGCGTTTCTGTGGTTGATAATCTTGTGCTTGACTTAGACGATGGTAACCCCCCGTACTCAGTAGTTAACGACGATAGATACGATAAATACCAAGCGGAAAATAGCATACCTATGGTGTTTGCGTTGAAATCCCAAAATAAAGAAACACGAGAAAGCGATATGATAAATCATTTCATGCAAACATTCGCCAAAATGGATGTTGGATTGTTAAAATCTCCGCACGAAGGTATTAAAGATTTAGAAAAGAAGACGAAACACAAGATCAAAGACAGCGATGAGATATCAAGATTGCAAATTCCTTATGTGTTAACAGATATACTTTGCGAAGAGATAATGAATCTTAAATATAAACAGAGTGGAAATGACACTAAAGTTGAACGCGTTTCTTCTAGAATTAAAAAAGATAAATTTTCCGCTTTAATGTATGGATTATTTTGGATACATTTAAAGGAGCAAAATAACAAAATCCAACCAGCTTTTGTAAGCAACGTCCTTGATTATCTATACATATCTTAGGATTATCAATACTCATAAGAAAGGATGTGAACGATGACCAGAAAAAGTAATAAGGATACACCCAACGCAAATACAAATCCACCTAAAATAGACGATAGTGAAGATTATGCATTGCAATTCGCAAAAGCCCTTTCTAACAGTTATCAGAGTGGTTCGTTATTCAGTCCCCTATGGCAAAATGAATTATTGAAATCATTAAATATGTCCCCTACTACATTTGATCGAAAAAAGATTGAAGAAATGATTAAGAATCCAAAAGCTAACGAAGACGCTTTAAAGGATTTAAGTCAGTATCTTTTTAATGTTGTAATGCAGTTTAATCGACTGGTTAACTATTATTCTACCATACCTACCTTTGACTCTTTTCTAGTTGCCACTAACGCTGATGATGAAGATATGAAATCTACAGCTTTTAAAAAATCTAGAAGAAAAGCTGTAGACATTGTTGAAAAACTATCGCCCAAGTCTACCTTTCCAAATATTTTAAAAGGTGTAATCTTGGAAGATGCTAAATTCTATTACGTACGTGAGTTTGGTGATTCTGTCGCTTTGCAAGAAATGCCAGCAAAATATTGCAAGATCATCAATAAAACCGAATATGGATATCAATATGCTTTTAATATGTACTACTTTTTACAATCAGGTGTGAATATTAATGATTTTGCGCCTGAATTCAGTGAATATTATAGTGACTTTGTTAATGTTGATAAAAACAGGAAAGATCGTTATTTTTATTGGCAACCTCTTGATCCCATAAAAGCTCCAGTATTTAAATTCGATGAAACAAGAGCTGGACTAACTCCTCCTTTAATGGGGTTATTTTTAGATAGTGCTGAAATAGAACATTATAAAGGTTTACTGAAAACAAAAACCGAGCTTGAAACTTGGAAGATAATTGTTGGGCAAATTCCAATGAAAAGTGACACTAAAGGAGCTTCGGTAGCTAATAACTTTGCTATTGATCCAAATGTTGCAGGTCAGTATACCGCTATTCTCCAAGCTGGTGTTCCGAATGGAGTAAAAGTTGCCACAACCCCGTTTGAATTGAAAACGGTAGATTTTAATCAATCACAAACTCAAAATAACATAGTTGGTTTTAGTCAGGATAATTTTTATCAAGCTGCTGGTTCTACTCCTATATTATTTGGTTCGGGAACTGTAAATGCTTCTGGTCTTCAAGCATCAATCAAGGTAGATGAAGGTTATGTACTTCATATGTATCGCCAATTTGAACGTTTTATTAATAGCTATCTAAAAAGTAAAACAGGAAAGTATCGTCATAAAGTTGTTTTTCCAGATATCACAGTGTTCAATTGGAACGAAAAGCTGGAGGCGTATCTTAAAGCTGCACAATTTGGATACTCTAAAACATTAGTATCAGTTGCAATGGGAATCAATCCTGAAGACATGCAAAATTTACTCGCTTATGAAAACAGTATCGATCTTGTTGAAAAGTATCTCGTTCCCCTTTCTAGTTCTCATGTACAAAACGGTAATAAGGATGGCGGTCGTCCAAAAGTGTCTGACAGTAATATTAGTGACGATGGAGCAAAGACAAGGGATTTAGATTTGAATAATCGTTAGTTTCTTTTGAGGAGGTGATAATTATAAAAAATAAGAATAAAAAAGTTACTTTATTTGTCGAAAACTACGAAATTGAACCTCTTAATGATTCTAGATTTTCAAGATTAAGAATGTGGATATCTCATGACGGTGTTAACAACAATAAAAGCAACATTGATTTTGATGTGTTAAAGAGCGCAGAGTCATCTGTAATCAATATTCCCATACTTGCTCATATTGAAGGCAATGATTTTGGTGAGCATGAAATGGAGTACGACGAAGACGAAGATAAAATTACATATATTGAAAAGCCCATTGGGTTAATTTCTGCCGTTAATAACAACTATCATTATGAAGAAATCGATGGAAGAAATTATGCTGTTGTAGATGGATACATATGGAATGTCTATGCACAAGATGAGATGGCTATCATCAGCAGCCAAGAAGAAACAAAGCTGTCAATCGAAATTGTAATTGATGAGTCTGAGTACGACAAAGAGACAAAAATATTGGATATCAAATCGTTTAGATATACTGGTATTACTCTTTTAGGGAACAAATATGGCACTGGTATGATTGATGCTCATGCAAAAATCGAGCATTTTTCTTTGGACGATGATTTTAACAAAAAAATGAAAGAATTAAATTCGTTTCTGCATCATTTTAAGGATGGTAATGCACAAACAAATGACAGTAAGGAGGATAATGTTCAATTGCTTAAAAACAAAAAAGAAATTGCAGCTCTTTTTAAATTGACTACTAATCAACTATACTCGGAAATTGAAAATACTCTTAGTAAAAAAACATACATAGGTACAAATTGGTATGGCGATTCAGTAGAAAGATGTTCTTATTATCTTAGTGATTTTGATGAAAATTTCATCTATCTTTGCGATGTTCAAGACGGTTACAAAAATAAAAAAGCATCCTACAGTATGCAAGGAGATAACGTTGTAATTGATTTCGACACTCTGACAAGAATCAAATATTCCCCTGTTGATTGGGTAGATGGCGAAGAAACTGATGACGAGATCAACACCTTTAAATCCACTATTGATTTAATTAACAGCGAAGCAACAGAAGTGTTGAACAAAGAAAAAACTGAGAAAGAAACTGTGGTAGCAGAGTTTACTGAAAAAATCGAGGGTAAAGATGAAGCCATTCTTTCTTTGAATCAAAAATTAACTGAAATTCAAGAGAAATTCACTGAAGTAGAATCTCAAATTACAGCTAAAGATGAGAAAATTAATGAACTTCAAGAAGAAATTTCAAAGTTTAAAGAAGCTGAAGATGTAGAAAAAATCGATGAACTATTCAACTCTTACCCTACTCTACTCACAGAAGATGAGAAGGCTAAATTTACAGAAAAGCGCTCCACATTTACTACTTTTGCTGAATTTGAAAAGGAAGTCAAATCTTACGTATGTGATCGTATTATCGAAACTACAAAATCGAAGAATTTCAACTTTATTTCAATGGGACTTCCAGATGATCACGAAGGAAGTAAAGATGTCCCTAAGACAGTATGGGATAGACTTTCTCAACAAAACAATTAATAGGAGGAAATATATTTAATGAGTACAATTGTAAATCTTAATCTGATGGCTGGTACAAAAGTAGACAGCTTTATTCAGTCTGTTCAACTGCCAGTAGCGGTTGATAACGGTAGTTTTGTGGTTCTTAAGGGAGTATTGGCTGGCAATCCAGAAGTTCGTATTGCTGCAACTCCAACCGATGTAGCAGCTCAAGAAGTGTTGTTGGTTGCAAGTCCAGAAATTCCAGAGGTTAACGGATTTCGAATTGATGTAAGTGACCCCGCTCTATTCACTAATAAAGCTAATACCCCTGCTCGTGCATTTCGTCTTAAAAATGGTGACACATTCACTATTACAGATGACGGTATCGATGGCACAACAGCTGTTGATCAATACGTTATTCCACAGGATGGTAAATATAAAGGCATTGCTAGCGCAACCCTTGGAACAACCAAAGTGGCGCTGTTGGTTCTTGAAAAAACAACTATTTCTGTTGGTCGTTCTCGTGTGCCAGCAACTAAACTGCAAGTAATTAAAGAAGCCTAATACATAATAATCGGAGGAACTAATTTAGTATGAAAAACTATGGTAATCTTAAGTTTTTTAATATGTCGCAAAATGAAAAAGATGTTGTACAAGCTGGTGTAGAAGCTTGGTACCACTATTGTTATCAAAACCGTAACAAAGATGGTCGTTTTAATAAGTATGCTCAATATGCGAATGATGGTGTAACCCTTGATGCAAAACAAGAACTATTCACCAAAGGCTTGAAAAAAGAAGCTTACCGTCTAGCAGGCATTCCGTCTGATACTAATTTTACTGAAGGTATGATGGCATCTAACCCAAATGTTCAATGGGCAACTTTTGCTTTGGTGGCTCAAACGCTGGATATTGTAATTCCTGAAACTGTTTTGGATAGTTTCTACCAATTCGCAGAAGTTAAAAATGTAAACTGGGGAGATCAACTCCTGTTTCACGTAGATAGTCCTGATCTGTTTGTGGTTAGCACAAAAGCTAATGGTCAACGAGGCAATCAACGTCAACGCCTGTTCGGAAAAGATGTAACACTTACTCCTCAACGCCGTACTGTAGAAATTTATGAAGAACTGTATCGTGTGCTTGCAGGAAAAACAAATTGGGGCGCATGGGTTGCACGTGTAGCTCAAGCAATTGAAACTGATATCACTACTCGCATTTACTCTTCGATTTATGACTCTTTTACTACTCTGGGTGCTAAATATAAAGAAAATGCTGCCTTTACTTCTACAGCTTTTAACAATCTGGTTCAACGTGTTTCTGCTGCAAACAATACGGACAAGAGTGTGGTATTCGGCACTAAAACTGCACTTGCTCGTATCTTGCCAGAGAATCAGTACCTTCAATTTGGTCTTGGACAAGAATTTAATAAGACCGGACATCTGGGTAACTTCCAAGGCACTGAGCTTTTTGAAATTGGTCAACGTTTGAAGCCAAATAGCGATGAGTTTGCTATCGATGGTGACTTCGCTGTTGTACTCTCTTCTGGCTCTGATAAGCTGGTCAAAATTGGTTTTGAGGGTAACACAATTATTACTCAATCTAAACCTGAAGATAATGCAGATCAAACAATGGGATATTCTGTATCACAGAATTATGATGTGCAGTTGATTACAGCAGCAGCTTATGGATTGTATAAATTCTCTTAATTCCATTGGTCGGTAAGTACATTCTTATCGACCTTTTTTATTAAATAATAGGGAGGCATATAGATGGCAGCACCAAAGAAAATGGAGATAGCTAATACTGAAAATACAAACAATGAACCTACTCAAAAAACAGTAAGAGAAATCGCATTAGAAGATCAAGTTGCTAAACTCACTTCTTTAGTTGAAGACTTACTGGAGAAAAATAAAAAAATTGAAACTTCTCATGAGGAAATCAAAACAGAAACTAAAAAAGTAAACTCTCTGTTCGAATCTGTTGAGGATAAATTAGATATTGATCCCCGTGAATACATTAGAGTTATCTCTTTAACCAATGGTGGGTTAAATCTAACAGGCACTACATCTACTATTAGATTCAATGATTTTGGGAGTTCTAAGACGATTACCTTTGAAGATGTACGGGCAATTGTAGACAACCATACTAAGTTTGCTCATGAAGGGGCATTCTTGATTCAAAGTGAAAAAGCGGTTAAAGCCTTGTATCTAGATGATGTTTATCAGAAATTTGTGAGTCGTGAAACAATTGATAATATTATCTCTCTTGATATTGAAGAAATAATTGATACATTGAATTCTGTATCTCCAACGTTAAAAGAAAATATCATTGAAAGAATTGTGGTTGGTATTGCGGCTAATGATAGTAGATTCCAAGATAGATACAAAATAGACTCTATTGGTAAATTGATCAAACAAGACCTGTATGAACTGGCTAAAGTAAAGAATAACGTGTAAAGGGGGATTAATTATGACCCCATATTCAAAAATATTTGAGAGATTTCAAGGTAAAATTCAGGATTATACAATCGATGAAATGTTTCTAAGCTCAATTGAAGATTACGAAGACTATCTTACAGGATTTCTTAAATCAGGCTTGGTTAAGTTTAGCTACAGTAAAAGTGATCTGTTTGACAGAGATGAAGAAAATAAATACTTTGCTGCTGATTTAACCGAATTAGAGCAAGAAATACTATCACAGCTCATGCTTGGTGAATGGTTTGAAAAAGAAGTAAATAATATACTAGATATGAGATTAGCGATATCTTCGTCTGACTGGAAAAGATACAGCGAGTCTCAAAACTTTAAAGAAAAAGCTGTATTGCGAGATAAAGCCATTGAACGTGCTGATTCGCTGATGATGCAATACTATTTAAAAAATATGAGCGTAAATTAGCATGGATTACAAGGCATACAAATCATATTTGTCTAACATTAAAATAAATGTTAGAGATAGAAACTCCGTTCATTCGAAACAAGTTATGAGCTCTACATTTTCGCAATCTCCTAGTTATTTTCAAGTGAATATAAATGGAGAATCAAATCAGGAAGTTTGGATTACTGATGATGGAGATGTTCGAGAACAGAAAAATATAGTCACATTAAATTGTCCATTAAAATTGGGTGATTTGGTTATATGGAAAGATAAGACTTGGCTATGTAATCATGTTGATGATATGGATATATACCATCGTGGCGTGATTCTAATTTGTTATTCGACTCTTAAGTGGTTAGACGATCAAGGAGAAATTCAAGAAACTCCATTTTCCTTTAAATCCGATACATCTTCTAGTTTTGGTATTCAAGAGGGACGAATCTTGATGATGCCGAATGAAAGAAGACAAATAACGGTTCAAAAGAATAATCAGACCGAGAAAATAAAGAAAAATAGACGTTTTATTATTGATGGTCGTGCTTGGAAAACTGTGGGGATTAATCGTTTAATTGATGGGTTAATAAATTTGACATTAGAAGAGCAGGATTTAATCCCTGCCGACAATTTAGATTTGAGTATTGCCGATTTTATGGGCAACATTGCTGACTACCAACTGAGGGTTTTGAATGTTAAGGACATTGTTGCTATAGAAGAAAATCAGACTTTACAATTAAACGTTGAACTTACGAACAATTCAAAGGTAATAGAAGTTTATGAGCAAATTACATACTCTGTCGCTGATGAAACTATTATATCAGTCTCCCCTACGGGTTTAGTAAGTCCTTTGAAAAAGGGAACAAGTAAAATAACCATTTCATTCAGAAATATATCACAAACCATTCAAATTAATGTTACGTCCTCTACTACAAATAATTATACAGCTCAAATTATAGGCGACGACTTCATTAAATATAATATGACTAAATCCTTCACTTGCTCGTTTAAGGATAATGGAATTGATCGACAAGAAAAAGCTCGATTTTGGCTAACTGAAACAGACAGTGTAACACCTACTACTTTGGCTACCTTGATCGAACAAGATGGACAGGTTTGTAAAATTAAAGCTAACAACAAAAAAGGCAGAGTTATTTTGCATGTCGAAAACTCTACTAGATTAGCTTATACAACAAAAGCAATTGAAATTAAATCATTACTATAAGGAGTGTATCCATGCAAGCCATCATCCGTTTTGGAGAACTTAAACTTGAGCAATTTATGCAAGGAGCTACGAATAATTGGCTCATCTTCTCTCCCCTTCCCTACTCTATTCAGCACTCATCTGGGATTGATAATTCTGTAATTATCAGTGCAACACCCACAGTTGAAATCATTGATGCTGATCTGGATGTAGCCATTAACCCACAATTCAAATACGCCTATTCGATTGCTACTGATAACAAACTTAAATTGGCATTCGCTAAGGAAACATATACCGATAAAGGATCTGCACTTGAAGCACTAAAATGTATTGCTCTTACGTATGAATTGGGCAATCTTCAACCAAACGGTAACTACTACAAGGTTAAAGTTCGAAATAGTCTTGGCGAGGAAATTCACCGTACTACTCCACTTACTCTAGATCAGGTAGATAAGGTCGTCGCTACATTTGATGATACAAGGGATATGAACACCAGCGGTTTTCTGGAATATGTATTGACCAGAGATTTTATTGTGAATTAATATGTCTCGTTTCAGAGAGTTAGGTTCTATTAGAACAAAAGTCTTAGAAAAATTGATTAGCTCAGAAGAACTGTGCAAAGCCCTACATTACGACAACAGTAATTATTTAGATCGAGACAATATCGATGATCCTTCATCTCTGTTGTTTAATAAAATATACCCTTACAACCATATTCCAGAGTTATCTAGCGATGCTTCTTCATATGTCACCTTTTCATTTAAAGAATATAAACCAACAAACAATTTAGAATTTAAGTCAGCCCTACTTCATTTTCAAGTGATAGTACACAAAGATTTAATTAGAACTGACTATGAAAACTTAAGATACGATGAAATTATTGCTGCCATTGATGAACTCTTTAATGAAGAGCAAAGTTTAGGTATTGGTAAACTGGAGTTTTATCGAATGGACGAAATGTTTGTAAATACAAACTATGTTGGATATTACATCCAATATAAGTTGTATGAATTTAAGTAGGTGGTTTTTTGAATGAAATGGATTTACATTTCAAATTGTTGGGTGGCTTGCCTATCGAAATTGATCAAGCTGGAACGTTAACTATCCCTACTCTTCAAACCATAACTGAGTTAAATATGTCGATATACAATGCTTATCTGGCTGCTATGTTAATTGACAAAGAAACCATAAAAAGTGATTGGGCTAAATCACTTTCTAACTTCGACATTTTCTTTGCTTATTGCTATCAAGACGAAATATTTAAATATCACGCCTTTGCAGCCATTGAATTATTTTTTAATGAAAAAGCTATTTTACTAGAGGGTGAAGATAATGTGTTTATTGGGATTGGTCAAGGACAGATAAACCACAACAATTTTGATACTATACAAACAGTAATTAAGCTTGGGAATAACGTTGAGATACAAAATGAGCCAGAGTTTAATCCAGCAAATTCACGAGCAGCCAAAATGATAGAAGAAATGTTAAAAGAAGACGCTAAGAGACCAAAACCAAAAGAAAAAGTAGATTTGCACAGTATCGTCGCTGGTTTAGCTTGGAAAAACAATGGACTAAGCCTTTTTGATTTATTTAAGTTAAATATATATCAAATTTACAATGGATTGTATGTCACAAATAATATTGATAACTACCGTCATACCATTACCGCACTCTATGCAGGAACAATAGATGGTAAAAATATTAAATTGTCTGATATTCATTGGGCAAACAAATTAAAACAATAGCTTATACATAGGAGAGATTTATAAAATGTCAACGCCAGATATTTGGGCAATTCGAGCAGTTGCCAAAGCTACATTTTACGACCTGAAAACGGGTAAAGCAAAAGTTCAACTTAAAAATTTAAAGACCTCTGGAATTGAGAATTCCGCGGATACTGTTTATGCCCAAGGCGGTGAAGGAAACAACAAAATTGTTGGATTTTCTGGTAACAGAGGTGCAAAGGTTCCTTTGCAAGATGCGGTATTTACAAATGAAGTAATTGCGATGATGACAGGAAATGATATCCAAAAAGGTGTTGCACCAATTATTCAACGTGATGAAATTAAAATCGTTAACAATAAAGCTACACTTAACTACACTCCAGCAACTCCAGTCGAAGGATTGAATAGCATATATCTGCTTTCAAATGAAGGTGTTCACGAAAAAGAGATTGAATTCGCCGTGGGAACCTTGAGTAAAGGTACGTATTCCATTACTGGTAAAGAACTGACCTTTTCCGATGGAGAGTTTGAAGATAACACAGAAATCGTTGCATATTACAAAACTCAATCAGGCGCATCTGCGAAGACTATTACCGTCTCTTCTGATAAGTTTGCTGGAACATATAGAGTTGTACTTGATGTTATTGTTCGCGCAGTTGGAGACAAACAGGATTATGCAGCTCAGATTGATATAACAAATGCCAAGATGGAAGATGGATGGAAAATTGATATGGCTGCCGATGGTGATCCTTCGGTATTTGACATTCCACTGGAAATTCTAAAACCACAAAATAGCACACAGCTTTATACTATGACCATTTATGACGCGAATGAAATGATTTAAACAATAAAATTATAGCTGAGTCCTTCGGGGCTTGGCTATGCAATAAAAGGAGATAGTTTTGAATACACCAACAGTTACAATGGCTGCACCAATTAGAAATAGAGCTTGGATTCTTCCTTCTTATTTACAACATATTCTGGACATTGATTATCCAAAAGCAAAGATGGAATTATTATTCGTAGTAAACGATTCTGAAGATATTTCGTTGGATATTTTGAATAGTTTCAAAAAAGAAAATAAACACACATATAAGAATATACGAATTGATGTATATAATCGCAATGCTCCAGAAGACAAAAGAGATTTGAATGTAAGAAATAATTATATATATGACCACTTGAGTAAATTACGGAATTATATCATGTCAAAAGTTAAAACTGATCATCTGATGTTTATTGACACGGATATCCTCATTCAACCTGATATCATTAATAATCTACTCAAATCAGATAAGGATATTATTTCAGGTTTGATTTGGAATGGATATATTGCCAGCGCAGATAAGCCTTACCTTTATCCAAACATCATGAAGATAACTGAACGAGGAATGTACAAACATATAGTTAACAGTTACGTCAAAAATGCCCCGTCCCTCCCCTCTCCTACTCTTATGGAGGTTGATTTAACGGGAGCGGTAATTTTGCTAAGTCGTAAAGTCTACAAGTCAGTAAAATACGGATTTCATCCACAAGGCGAGGACGCATATTTTTGTAAAATGGCTCAGGACAAAGGGTTTGAGCTTTTTTGTGATTTAAGTGTGTTTTCGAATCATATTATGAGTCCAGAATATTTAAGGGAGTTCTTAAATGAAACAAAAAATAATACTTTATCCACCCACCCTTAACTGGGATTTCCTCACTCAACGACCTCAACAAATCGTAAAACAGTTTGCTAGAAGAGGTTGGACAGTGGTTTTCTGCAATAACACCCAATCAGACAAGCCACCGGAGGAAGTTGAAACCAATCTATTCGTATATCACAATTTCGAAGAAGTACTTAAACTAATTAAGCATAGAAGTATTAAAGTAGATATATTTTATTACACTTGGGCAAAATCGGCTCAATATGTCGAAGATATAAAAGCAAAGATTAATATTTATGATTCAGTTGATAGTTTTAGTGATTGGTATGAATATGAAGATGATGCCATTAAGAAAGCCGACATTGTGTTAACATCTAGTCAGTTTCTGTATGACCTTAGAAGCAAAAGCAGTGAAAGTACATATTTAGTCAGAAATGCTTGTCCAGAATCATATATAAATAAACCCTCACAAATTCCTGATGAATATAAAAAATTAAATGGCCCAATCGCCCTCTTTTCAGGTGCTATTGGCTCTTGGGTGGATACTCGTCTGATTCGTAAAGTTGCAGAGAAATATACTACTGTACTTGTGGGACAAGAGTTTGGCAAGGAATGCCCATCAAATGTTATTAAATTGGGAACCAAGGATCATGACGACCTTTACAACTATTATGCTCATGCTGATGTATGTCTCCTTCCCTTCAATACTAAATTGGAAATTACACAAGCAGCATGTGCTATTAAAATGTTCGAACATATGGCTGCGGGTAAAATCACTGTAGCTACCAAATGGATGGAAACAGAGATTTATGATGAAGCTGTTCTAGTTGCTGATAATGACGATGAATTTTTAGCCCAAGTCGACAAAGCAATCGAACTTGGAAAAATGGACACCTATAAGGATATATGCCTTAAACACGCTAAAGAAAATACATGGGAGAAACGTTCTGAACAGATGCTTAAAGCCATTAATGATTACTGTTTAAAGAGTGGTGTTATACTTGACTAAAAAATTGAAAGTGCTTTTTACAAATAATGCAGCGTTAATCAAGTATGGTATTGCTTCAGGCTTTAAAAACCTTGGATGTGACACTTATATTATGGATGGTAGGTACCAACTGTGGGATAAGTCTAAGGAAATCCAGAGTGAGTTATTCAAAGAGGTAGTTGAAAATTATAAACCCGACATTGTTTTTTCGGAATGCTTCGCGAACTTTGCTGAAGATATATTTGAGCACACTAAAGAAAAAGGCATTTTCCATGCTTATTGGGCAATCGAAGATACTCCTCATGACCACTGGATAGGCGACTACTGGTCAAACTATGCTGACCATATCTTTACCACCACCGCCGAATGTTTACCAAATTACTGGAACAAAGGTAAAAAGGCAGAGTTAATGCTATTTGGGTGTAATCCCTCTTTCCACAAGACAGTATCTACTGAGATAAGTTATGATATTTCACTAGTAGCTAATAACTACGAACGAAGATCTAAACAAACAAAAGATTTTATTGTTCCTTTAATCGAACAAGGATTTGATATGTCTGTCTACGGTAATGACTGGTGGATGGATCGAAACCGTGAGATAAATTTAGTTAGTCACCCGCATGTATATAAGGGGTACAAAGCATATGAATATCTCCCCCTACTCTACTCTTCATCTAAAATTGTCATCGGTCAAAATTTAGATGATCATTCTATTACACAAACTTCAATGAGACCCTTTGAGGCAGTAGCCATAGGTGGAGGGATATTTGTGTCCCCGTGGACTAAAGCTCAGGAATATCTATTTCATGATTTAGTCTATCTTCCTAAAACGACTGACGAAATGATTCAAATGGTCAACGAAGTTCTTAATATGACAGATAGACAGCGAAAAATCAAAGCAAAAAAAGCACAAAGATTTGTTTATAAATATCACAATTACGACATAAGAGCATCGCAAGTAGTTAATGCTTATTATTGTCGTTAAGGGAGCGAATTAGATGGCTAAGAAACTTACTGCTTCAGAGCTTGGTAAACTGAAATCAAGTCTAAATAAAAAGAAAAATGAGTACATCAAAACCAATGATGGCGAAGAATACGAAGTTGCTGTAAGCGTTGAATTCCGAGATTCTCTAATTGAGAATGTTGCTATGTCTTACATTGGCTATCTTCAAGAGTTACGCGAAACATCGAGAAATGATGAATTAGACAATGAGTTGATTAAAGGAACATTGAAGATAGTTCCTGTGCTAGCTTTTCGAGAATTCACTAATATTCCTGTTCCAAAAAAGGCAACACTGAAGGATATTATTGGGCTGTCTGAATTGCTTGCAGATAAAGGTATTATAGAGGCACTATTGAGTAAGTTTCCTGAAGGTGAATATAAAAAGATTGTCAACAAGATTGAACTGGCTGCAAAAAGTGCTAAATCAGTTGTAGGAGAAATTATGTTAGCCAACGCTTTAAATCAGGATGGTGATAAAAGTGGACTTCAACAGCCTGACGGATCTACTGAACCATCTGAATGAACAGGTTGCTGAGTCACTAGAGGTTGATGTAGGCAAAACTGTTCGAGAGACAATGAAAGAGAAGATCAAAGAAGAAGTGTATTCCGTATATACTCCTACCGTTTATCAACGCCAAGGCGAACATGGTGGATTAACTGATGACGAAAATATCGAAGTAAAAATGATTGGCAAGGATACGGTTTCTATTGAAAGTGTCCGAATGGATGATGGTAGAAATGTAAGTGAAATTGTTGAGACAGGCGAAGGATATCAGTATAGTTTCCCTTTTGCTGGAGTGGCAAGACCTTTTACCGAAGCGACCAGAGAAGAGTTGGAGAATAATGGTGCTATCGAAGCCGCTTTCTATAAGGGATTGCGTAAAAAAGGATTAGATGTACAGAAATAAAGTAAAAGAGCTATTTTATCAATTATAAGGAGTGTTGTAAGTGATTGAAATTCATGATATGGAGCGCGGTTCAGGTAAAACAACTAAAGTAATTGAATTGATGAATGAAGATTTAAATCAAATTCTAATTGTTCCTTACAAAAAAATGACTAAGTTTTACCCCCGTAACCTAAGGAATAGAATTTTCACAATTGCTGAGACGAGAGGAATCAAACTTAATAAAGTAATTTTAGATGAAGGATTTCTATACAATAAAAAAGACCTCGCAGAGATGTATTATTATTTTGGCAAATACAATGTTGATGTTATTTCTTACGGAACGTCTCTACAACAATAAAAATTTGGGGTGTGCATTTAAATGAATTTTCGTGATGAGTTTACTTAGTTACTCATTAATAATACATAAGGATTTGATGTGTGAATGAGCAAAAAAGAAGTAAAAAAGAACACTTTGCGTGAACCAGCAAAAAAGCTTGACGATGTTACCGATGAAATGTGGACGAAGGTAAACAGCGAATATAGAGAACTTGCCGAGGAGTTTCTTACTGTACAAGATTTGAGTCCAGCTTCTAAAAAGCAGTATACAAGCGTTTTAAGACAGTTTGGTTGGTATATGTATAATTCCATGAACAATAAGCAGTTTTACGAAATCAGTAAGCGAGACTTTATCCGTTATCTGAGCTATATTCGTGACAAGAGAATGATGTCTTCGTCTGCTATAGGAATGCGTAAATCTGTAGTTTCAAGTCTTTGTAATTACATTGAAAACGTAGTTGCCGAAGATGATAAAAACTATAAGTTATTTAGAAACTTTACTCGTGGCCTCCCTCCTATTCCCCGAAATCGTGTATATGAGAAAGTTAAAGTTACCAAAGACGAATTTGATATGATGATGAGCGTACTCGAAGGTGACAAAAACTGGTTAGGAATGGCTTGGTTAGCTACCGCGTTCTTGGTTGGTGCAAGACGAGCAGAAATTGTTCAATTTAAAACAGAGATATTGGACTACCCATTGATAGATGGTCAAAACTACGTTATGTCTCATGTAGTCCGAGGAAAAGGCGCTAGTTTCGACGGTAAGAAATTGGAGTACATGATTCCCCTAGAAGTTCTCCCCTACTGGAAAAAATGGATCGACGAACGAGGATATGAAAGTGAATATGTGTTCACTACTAAATATGATCATGAAATAAAAGCTATGTCTTCAGCTTGGGCAAATGATTTTTGCACCAACATCTTGTCAGATATCTTAGAACGTAGAATCAACGTGCATATATTTAAGAATTCTTGCATTACTTACCTACTTGAATCGGGTGTCCCAATGCACCTTGTCTCTAAGTATGTTGCACATCACAACGATATTTCAACAACTCAGATATATGATTTACGGGATTTTGAAGAAGAAAAGAATAAGATATTCGATGTAAATGCCACATTCACTAAGGATGAATCGCAAGAACCCGAAACAACTTCGAATGGTTCATTCGGTAAAAAGCGCAGATAAAACTATCCTTTTATCACAATTACATATCTTAATTTAAAGGGAGTCAAAATGAAACTATACAAATTTGAACTTGAAAATTTTATAGCTTATCTCGATAAACTAAAAACAGACCGAACTGATACTAGACATAGAGTTAAATTCAAAGTTTTGCTTGCTGACCATTATACAGATTTTTTAAATGATACAAATGATATTAACTTAGATTATGTGATTAAAGATGCAGAAGGCAATCCCATTGTTGAAAACGGCAAGTATATCTTCGAGAAAGACAATGAGCGAATTGATGAATTAAACAAGCTATATAATGAAAAAATCGTGATTGATGAAACAGAAGAACGAAAAGCAATGCTCCTATCTATTAAAGAGTCGGTGATCAATCGTGGCCCCACCGAGTTTACTGGTATCGAAGGAGACTGGTACGTTCGTTTCTGTGAAATTGTTGAACAAATTGAATATAAAGATGAGTAAGAAGAGATATTAAGTCTCTTCTTTTTTCTATTTTATCTAAAGTAAAAAAAGGAAGTGGCTTAAAACATAATGGCAGATATGCGTATATTAATAAGTGCTGGCTTAAATGTAGGTAAATCAATTGGGGATGTCAATGCTTCCATTAAAGCGTTGAGCAAGCATCCTTCACTTCAGAGGCTTGATCTAAAAATCAATGTTGATCAAAGTTTTGTGAAGTCAATTCAGGGATTTATTGATGCTACAAAGAAACTTAATGTAGCAATGGAGCAGCAAAATAGAGTTGTAAAAGAAACACAAGATGTGTATAAGAATTTAGACGGCACAGTAAAACAGGTTACTCAACAAGTATTAAAAAATGGCGAAGTAATCGAAAAGACTAAAACGGTTCATGATGCTAATAAAAATGCAGTAAATGCAGAATCCAAGTCTCTACAAGATCAGATTCGTACACTTAAGCAATTAGAAAAAGAACTAGAAGGCTATACCTTAGCGAAAACAAGAGCTAACAAGAATAAACTTGGTGAAACAAATAGCACAACTAATACATATAAAAATGATTCTGGACAGCAGATATCCGTAAAGTTAGATCAGCAAGGTAATGTTAAGAATTATAGCGAGATCAATGAGATTTTGAAACAGCAACAGACTGCTCTTAAGTCGGCTGAAACTATGGACAGAGCACACTATGATGCTCTGAAGTCCAATAAGCAACGTATTGAAGCTATGGATAAGTTACATTATCAAGCGCTACAAAGAAATAGAGAAATCGACAGACGAAGTCAAGAACAATCGTTGAAAGCTGCTGAATCACTGGATCGTGCTCACTATCAGGCTCTTAAGAGTAATAGTGAAAGACAAATTGCACAGGAAAAACAACATGCTCTAGCATTACAGCAAAATACTAAAAGAGATCAGCAATATGCTCAGTCTGTGGCAAATACTCAACAGAAGATTAATGATGCCAGAAGTAAATTTAGCGGAAATGCTCAAGCTCAAAATAGTTTAGCCGAATTAGAAAATAGATTAAAAGGTATACGTAATATTGGTGATTTTAAGTCTCCTCTAGGAAATCTGAACAACGATTTAAAAAGAACTGTACAAGGTTTTAATGAAGCGAGTAAAAGCTCTGAAACTTTTGGTAGTTCTATTCAAGGCATACTTAAAAGTATGATCATGTGGTCAGCAGTAACTGCTGCGATCTACGCTCCAATTAACGCTTTTAAAGAAGGCATTCAACATATCTATGAGCTAGACAAAGCAATGACCAATCTCAAAAAAGTTACAGACGAAACAAACGAAATGTACCAGCAAGTCATTTTAAATTCGTCTAAAACGGCTAATGAGATTGGTGGTTTGACTCTAGATGTAATCAACTCCACTACTGAGTGGGCTAGATTAGGTTACACTATTCAGCAATCACAGCAATTAGCCAAGCAAACATTGGTTTACCAAAATGTTGGTGATATCACAAATGCCCAAGAAGCATCTAAACAGCTTATTTCTTCTATAAAAGGCTTTGGCATTGAGGTAGACAATGAAGGCAAAAACATTCAACATGTCGTGGATGTTTATAATGAGGTTGGTAATAAATTTGCTATCTCTACCGAAGGTATTGGTCAAGCTGTACAAAGATCAGCATCCTCCCTCTCCTCTGCTGGCAATACAATAGAACAATCTGTAGCACTAATTACAGCAGCAAACAGTACAGTACAAGATCCAGCTAAAGTAGGTAATGCACTCAAAACATTGTCAATGCGTCTACGTGGTGTGGGAGAAGATGGAGAAGCAATCGATGGACTCGTTCCCAAGCTTGAGAAAAAGTTTCAATCGCTTGGATTAACCTTAAAAAAAGATGATAAAACTTTTAAGAGTACATATGAAATATTCGATGACCTGTCCAAGATATGGAAGAACCTGAGCGATATTCAACAAGCCGATGTTCTTGAATTGGTAGCTGGTAAAATGCAAGGTAATATTGCTGCTTCCATGATTAGTAACTGGAAAGATGCTCAAGCTTCTTTAGAAGCAGGTATTAATTCATTCGGCTCGGCCTCTAAGGAAAATGATACATATCTAGCATCATTGGAAGGAAGAATTCACACCTTTACCAATGCAGTCAGCGCTTTCTGGGAGCACTCAATTAGTGCTAGTTTCCTAAAGGGTGTTGTTGATTTAGGAACTACTCTTATTAACGTATTAGGTAAAGTGTCTAGCACAATTGGATTCCTTCCTACAGTTGTAGGAGCTGCTACACTAGCATTTATGCTATTTTCAAAAACTGGGCTTACTCCACTCTACACACTCTTGACTACTATTCCTTTGAAATTGAACCTATTTAAACTTGAACTGCGTTCCCTTATTGCCACCAATGGACTCGCCTCCGCTTCCCTTAAAATACTTGGAACCTCTTTTGCTGCTTTAGGAAGAACCATTGCTCCATTAGCAATTATTACGGGTGTTACTTGGGCTTTGACCGAATTGTTTTCTTGGATTACAAAATCCAACGAAGCCGCCAGAGAAGCTAGGACGATTAACTATGACACTGTAAACTCGTATAGAGAGCAAAAGAAGTCTATTGAAGATTTATCTCAAGAAATGAGTACACTCCAAGAAGCTGAAAGCAATCAAACAATCAATACAGATCAGAAAAAAAGATTATTAGAAATTCAAGTAATGTTGGTTGAGCAATATGGTGTTGCTGCTAACAAAATAAATGCTGAAGGTAAGGCTTATACTGATTCAGTAGACGCAATTAATACTCGTACTGAAGCACTACAGAAGCAAATCGAAGCGGAAAATTCGCTTAATCGATCCAAATTGGCTGGTCAAGATAATGAAAGCACAACAAAAATAAAAGATAGCAAAGAAGAAGTTGATGAGTACCAAAAGAAAATAGATACAACTAAGAAACAAATCGAATTGCTTAAAAAGGACTTAGAATCAGGAAAGTTGTCTCCTGACACTAAAATTAATACATCGGACATTCTTAAAAAATATGGCGATTTGGCTACCTCTGATTCTATTTTTGGTAAGGACTTAGATCAACTTCAGTATTCAGCAAAAGGATTGTTGGAGCAGTACAATCGGACAGACGCGGAATTGCAAGGTAAAATGTCTGAGTCCAATGGAAAATTATATGAAGCATTAAGTGGAAGAATAAAAGTTCTCCAAGATTCCACGACTCAATATATATCTGAATTGACCGACAAAGGTAAAACAGTATCTGATTCTCAGCGCGCCTTTGTTCAAGAGATGGTGAAATCCATTGCTGGTAACTCTTCGAGTCTTAATGTACAAGAAAATCAAATTCGCCAAGTAGTTGATAGTCTTAATAACAGTAATATTGAAGGCTTAATTCAAAAATATCAAAAACTAAGCGATGCCTTTAAGCTTGACCCCTCAACTCAAAATAATAATGAGATATTGAAAGTCCGCAACGATATTTCTGCGCTATTGGAAACTGTAACTAATGGCGTTCCAATGTTTGGAGATTACAAAGAATCTGTAATGGCCATGTTCCCAGCTTTTAGTATGGCAGACGTTGCCGCTCAACAATTTGCTAAAACATCGGGACAAATTGAGTCATTACAAAAGTCTCTTCAATCTGCGTATAAGGATACTAGTTCCGAGATTAAAGATTTAAACAAGGTTATGGCAGACATTAGCAAAGGTAATGCCCTTAATGCTGATCAAGTAGCTGAATTAATAGTCAAGTACCCTTCTCTTGCTGGACACATCAAAAAAGTTGCTGATGGGTGGACAATAGAGAAATCAGCAATACAAGCTTTACAAAAAGCTAAGATTACCGAAACTAAATACACTCTAGAACAAGAGAAGACAAAAACTACCCAACTGCTCCAAGCCACTCTGAATCGGTTGAAAATTTATGACATTGAAGTCAATGCCTTAGATAAAATCGCGAACAAGCAAAAGGCAATCGACGAACTTAATTCCAAAAAAATTCCCACGTCTGATGGGATGAATGTTAAAGCTCCAAGTATTCTACCGGGTTTGAATCCCATTATGGATGGCTACCTACCCAAGCTAGCCCAAGAACATAATAAGTTAATTGACGACACCAAGAGCCAAGTTGAAACAGTTTCTGATTTGTATAAACAGTTAAATGATTTAGGGAAATTGTTTGATGATCCGAATTATGGTGTTAGCACAGAATCAAAAAAGAAAAATGATCAATACAATGATTCTATGTCTCAAACAAACGAGATTTTAACTGAAACTCAGAAGAAACTTAAAGCTGTCGAAGCTGCTCAAGATGCTTTGAATAGTAAAAAGAGTCGTCTGAAAAAAGGATCTGAGGAATACGGTAAAGCTCTTAAAGAGGAAATTAAACTTCTTGAAAAGCAAGCCGCTTTGCTAACTGAAGGAATTAAAGATCCATCGAAATTGGTATCCACGAAAGTTACCACTACTACAAAAGGTGGAACTGGCTTAGACTCGATGATATCTGAAGCTCTTTCTTTGTCATCGTCTAAAACATTTAAGTATAGTCAAGCTGCTAAATCTAATGTTAGCTACGATCAATTTACAGCTACTGCTGTATCCGACTGTTCTCTGTTTGTACAGCAAATGTTCAAAGAGTTCCTTGATATTAAACTGCCTCGAACTACTCAGGAGCAAGTTAAACAAGGACAAGCCGTAACCAATAAAAAGGATTTGCAAAAAGGCGACCTTGTATTCTTTAACACTGTCAAAGGTAAAGCTAATTCACATGTTGGTGTGTATATGGGTGACGGTAACTTTATGCAGATGGGCAATTCTGGCTTAAAGCAAGGGAACCTGAACGACAAGTATTGGGCAGATAAATACAGTGGTGCTAGACGTATTCCCGGTGCAAATGCTATTCCAGAAGTTCAACCTCCCTCCACTTCCACTTCCACAAAAGTAACTGGTAAAAATGCTGACCTGATTAATAAATATGCTGGAACCAACGGTGTAGATCCTGCACTAATCAAAGCTATCATTCAACAAGAGTCAGGTAATGGCGCTAAAGGCATCAAAAATGTTATGCAGGTGAGCAGCCTTGGTAAAAACACTAGTGTTGAAAGTAGTATTAAAACTGGAACTTCAATGTTTGCTAAGTATCTCAATCAAACGGGTAATGTAGACGTTGCTTTGGCTATGTACAACATGGGGCCGGGAATACTGGACTATTTTAATAAAAACGGTGGATACAGCGTTGAGAATATGAAAAAATTCTCTGCTATGCAAAAAAGCAAGACGGGAAGCAAGGTTTATGGCGATGTCAATTATGTTGGCAACGTATTGAGATACTATGATGGTGATACCTCCTCTGTTTTAGGTGGCAAAACTAAAAACAAGTACACCCTCCCTTCTGCTTCTGATATGGATAAAGCTCAAGCTGATGCACGTGAACAAAGAACAACTACATACGACAACATTTATAAAGCAAGAATTGATTACATTGATAACTATGTAACAATCGGTCAAAACAAGCTTGATAGTTTAGATGCAGAAATAGCGAAGTCGCAAGGTAGACAAGCGAAATATGATCAAGTATCGAAAAACTGGCGTGACGAAGAATCTGCTCAGATTAAGTCATTAACTGCACAGCAAAAAGAGTTAGTTGCTCAGAATATTAATCTGGATAACTTGGTTAAGCAAAACAAGATTACATCTGGTGAGTTCGATAAGCAAAAGGCTTCAAACAGTAGCAAGTGGTGGGAGATTGAGCAGCAAAAACAGGAAAAGTATTATGCTGTTATAGTGAGCAATCTTGATGAATATGAGAAAAAGATTGATGCTGCTGCTGATAAGATATCTCTGTCTAAGGCTCGTATGGAATCGTTGGACGAAAATTCTAAGGAGTATCAGAAGGAACTTGTTACTCAGATTGGGCTGATTAATGAGCAGCGTGTTGCTACAGAAAAAGAAATTTTAGCCGTAGAGAGACAATTGAAAAATGAAAAGTTGAGTCTACAGAATAAAGAGGAATTATCTAAACGTCTACAAGATTTAACTCTGAAGAATCTTGAGTATAACAATGCTATCTACGCCATTAAATCCGATGCAGCCGATAAGATTATTGAAGCTTACAAGAAGATGGTTGAAAAGCAGAAAGATATCGCTCTCAAAGCGATTGATAAGCAAAAGGATGCGGAAGATAAGCGGCATGAACAAGTTGTTAGCAATTTAGACGACGAAGAAAAGCGTTTTGAAGACATGATCAACGCTCGATTGAAAGCATTGAGTCGTAATAATGAAGCCGATGACTATGAGACGGAACTTAAGAAAAAATTAGATGAACGCCAAAAGTTACAGGATAGATTTAATAAAGAACTGTTGGATAATTCATTTGAAGCCAAAGCTAGACGAAAAGATTTACAAGAACAAATTGATGCTAAAAATGAGGAAATTGATAAGTTCAAATTAGATCGTGAACGAGAATTACGACAAGAAAATCTACAAGATCAACTTGAAGATCGCAAAAAGTATTTAGACAAATCTAAAGACGCCGAAGATAAAACTCACGATTCTATTACGGATAATATCGAAAAAGAAAAAGAACTAACTGAGCAGAAGTACGATGACATCCTTGAAGACGAGCAGCGCTATTATAAGATGAAACAAAATCTTATGAGCGATGATAAAAGTAAAGTTAAATCTGTTATAGATGAACTCAAGGGAGAATATTTAAATTTCTTCACTTTCTTACAAGATCAATCGTTAGAAACTAGCAAGCAACTCCAAAATATGCTGGACAGTATTAGTATGGATCAAGGAAAGCTCGATGACTTTCTGAATTTAGACAGCGGAATAGGTAATGGCTCTAGCATTGGGATCGGTGACGGTAACAGTTCAGGCAAGGGAAAAGATAATAGTAATCAGAAAGCAGATTGGTCCAAATATCTATCCAATAAACAACAAGCTGAGAATATTTCAAAGCAAGTTGTCCAATTACAGCGTGAAAAGAAACCTGATACGAATAAAATAAAAAGCCTTCAAGCACAATTCCAATCGCTTAAACAACAGAACGATGCTATGCGTAGTAAGTGGGGCTTCCCAGATGGTAGTTATGACTATCTCAAAGGAATCAAGCCGTTTTCTGCTGAAACGGGCGGCATGACACCTAACAATATGGGTGCGAAAGGAAAATTTTTGTTGGCTCACGAGAAAGAATTGATCTTAAATAAAAGCGATACTTCTAATATGTTGAAGTTAGTCGATATAACTAGGGGAATCATAGATAAGATTAAAGGTGGATTTGATTTTGCAAAGGTCTCTCCTATCTCTAATTCAAATAAAAACGATACAACTACTATCACTAATTATTTGAATATTGATATGAGTTCAAGTGGAAACGCACAGACTGATAAAAAATCAATTAAAACTTTAATTGAAGGTTTTGAGCGTAATGGAGTAACCCTAAGAGTAACATAATATAAATTGTGGGGCTTATGCCCCTTCTGTTTTTGAAAGGTGTGTTCGATACAACTATATGATAGGTGACATTGACTTTAATATTAAACCAATTCGTCCTCAATATTTCCTATGTAAACCCAATGGAGAAATTATAAGTAAAATTAGTGAAGCGTATAACGACAAAAAAACAATAAAAATCAACGAAGTATCGACGTTAGAATTAACAATTCCCTTTTCAATGGATGTCAATCATAGAAAACTTAGAAATAAGAACATTGATAAAATATTTGAGAGATACTTAATTAAAGTTGTTGAAGGTTCCAATATTGAATGGTTCATTATTAAGGAAGTTATTGATGAATCGACTGATGATTATGACGCAAAGACAGTTAGATGCGATTCTTTAAGTGCAGAACTAAAAGATAAAGCAATCAAAATTTATGAAGTCCAAGCTTATCATGCTAAACAGGTTATGGACGATTTATTGGCTAATACAATTTGGAATATTGGTACAATTGATGCAGATTTTCAACTTACATATAGAACGTTTAGTTTTAATAGCACATCTGTATTAGATGCAATTTATTCTGTAGCAGAGACCTATAATGCGATAGTGCGATTTGATACAGATAAGAGAACTATTGACCTTATTAAACCAGAAGAATTCGGTGTAAACAGAGGGCTTACTTTTAGCTATAACAAATACCTCAAAACAATGAATATTACGTCTGACGTAAAAGATATAGTCACTCGCTTAAAAGCGTTTGGTCAAGATGATATGGGAATTCAAAATGTAAATCCAACAGGCCAAAACTATATCGAAGATTTTACTTACTGGATTTACCCTTTTAAACGTGACGTAAATAGGAATGTAATTCAATCTAGTTACTATATGTCTGATTCTTTATGTCATGCCCTACTCGATTATGCTGAATTGCTAAAATCCAAAAAAGGATTGTTTGATGGTTATCTAAAAGAACGTCGAGCTTACGAAAAACAACTGAATCAGCTCAATGTGGAATTAAATAAACTTTTGAATGATAATTCTGTTTTAGGCGAGTTACAAATTTCTCAACAATTTGATGGGAAAATGTACTTTGAGAAATATCAGCACAGCGGTAATAGTTCTCGAACGTTCCCCCTGAATGAAAAGTTGGGCTATGCTGTCATGATTAAGGTTGATAATGCAAATGGCGTGAGTGTTAGCATTGACGGTTCAGGCAAAAGTGTAAAATCAAGTAAATGGGCAATGCTTGATAAGTTTAGATCAAAAACTTCCAGTACAATTAACGTCTCAGGTGGCAATACACAAGTATTTATGCAAGTAGCTTTTATTCCCATCGAAGAACTTGAAGCCTCAAATAATGCTGATACAATAATTGATAAGTATAACTATGACAATAAAGAAAATCAGATAAGAATTAAAAAAGAAGAAATACAATCTGTAGAAGATAAAATAACAGATGTAAAAAAAAGAATCAGTAGTCTACAACATGATACAAGCGAAAGTGTCAACTTTACCAATGAACAACTTCATGAATTGAATCGATACGTAGTAGAACGTGAGTTTTCGGATAGTAAGTATATAGACGAAGACGATTTATTTAAAGCTACACAAGAAAAATTTGCAGAGTTACAAAGACCGCAGTTAAGTATGGAAATTGACATTGTGAACTTTATGGAAATTGTAGAAGCCCAGTTCGATTGGAAGAAGTTGAATCTTGGTGACTATGCTAATGTAAAGTATGAACCAACAGGTGTTGATGTAACTGCTAAAATAACAGAAATTACATATGATTATTCTAATTCAAATATAAGTTTAGTTGTAGCGAATGTAAATAAAGTTACAGATGAATTCAAGAAATTAGAGACCTATTTAAAGAATGCAAATACGACTTCTGTCACAGTAGACGCCAAGAAGAATAAATGGGGTCAGGCTGTTGTAGATTCAAATGACATTATGAAACAATTCGAAGATTTCCGTAATAAAGTTACTAATGAGATTAATATAGCAAATAATCAAACTGTGACTATTGATAGAAAAGGAATTACCTTGACTTCGACAGATGATCAGTTGAAGTTCGTGAGAATGACTAACGGGATAATTGGATTAACTGATAATGGCGGCTTGTCTTACCGCACAGCTATAACACCAACGCATATCGTCGCAGATAATGTATGGGGCAAACTTTTTGTTGGTGAACGACTTACATTGGGTGATATTGATGGTCTGTTGGAAATAACAGGCCCAAAATTCATGATATTCGACCGCTGTCATCGTGAAGTTCAACGTATTGGATTGCTAAGTACAAATCCTGATGTGTTCGGTATGACGATTAATCGATTTGAAGAACCGAATGTATGTGGTAACGAGAAGATTTTGAATAAGTTTACGTTCGATAATGTAGATGGCTTTAAGTTAGAGCGTAATCGCAACGGTACATTTGAAAAGACATTGTATACTTCTCCCGATGGCGATTTGTTTATGAAGGGCAACTTTCAAGCTGGCGAAGGTGAAAGAGTTTTCAGAATAGATAAAGACGGGCTAGCATTAGGAGCGTCCCGATGGAGCGAAGCACCGTTCCACGCAGATTACCTTGGTAATGTATGGATGAACATGCTCCATGCCGTGAATGCTGATATTAGTGACTCTGTAGTTGTCGATAGTAAATTCCAAGTTGGATCAGGAAACAGAATTGTTGTTATCGACCAGAACGGGTTGAGATTAGGGAGCGCTGATGAAAATTTAGCGAATGCAGTAATCAGAATGGACGGTTCAGCTAGATTCAAAAACGTAGAGATTACAAAACCAGATGGAACCAAGCTGCTAAACTCATTTAATGGCGACTGGTACGCCAATAATCACAATATTATAGGCGCAGGGATGGTAGATGCCCAGTTAATGGCAGCTAATATATTTGCTGGAGATTCTGGAGTGATTACAGATCTCACAGCAGGAAGGTTATCTACTTTGACAAATGCTGCCATCACCAATTGGTCGAACTATATTACTATCCAAGGAAATGAAGCAAAATGGATTACAGGTAAAGTTGTTCAGGGCGAACAAAAGAAGCTTCCTGATGGTCGATTATTGTATTGGGAAACATCTGCTCAATCTGGCAAGTATACCATTAATGAAACACCTTGGCCTGTGTATGTGTACGATACGAGCCAGAACCAAAAGGTTAAAGGCAAGATTGGTTTTGAAGGCGACGGCGAAAATGCAGAGTTCTATTTACAAGGTGGCGAAGGCGATGGCTCAGGTGGCTCTATTGGGAGATTAGATAAAAAGAAGAAGTCATTCGAATTGAGCTATGCTGCTTCTAATACTGCAAAAGATAGATCTGTGAAGTTAATGGATGAAGGGGTTTTTATAAACAGCGATGGTGGTTCAGTTATTGTACAAGGACGCGATATTACATTTAAAACAACGTCTGGAGCAATACTTGAAATTACTGCTGCTGGAGAATTCAAATTCAATGGTAAGCGTTACGACTTTATGTAGTCGCATCTAAAATTTTCCACTCCAAAGACCGATAATAATGTATAAAGACTATCTAATTTATGGGGGTAGATATTATGAAAAGAAGAATTCCAACATTCCTTCTCGGTCTTGGAGTCGGAATACTCGTAACAGCTAGTGTTTCTGTAGGTGCATCTAACTTTGTTAAAGCAACATTGTTGAACACAAAAGTAATTGTGAACGGTTCAGAAGCTAAATTGAACGATCAGCCTATTTCGGTTAATGGACGCAGCTATTTGCCTTTACGTGATACGGCTTCAGCAATGGGCTATAGTGTAGCAAGTGCAAGTACCAATAAAATTGAATTAGTTCAGGGTGGAGATTTGCAGTCGAGTAAATCGACAACAACGGAACAAACTTCAACAACGAAAACAACTGCGGTTAAGCAAGGAGGAAAAACCTTTAACGTGGATAAATACACAAAAGGAGATAAGTTAGATTCGGAGAAGATTGCAGCAGCCATTGCTTCGGGAGAGTTAACGATTAACAGTCAGGATGCAGCTACAGGGAAAAGCTTGCTGATGTACGTAGTTGAAAAAGACGACTACGCATTATATCAAATCATTCATAAAAACGCATTGAATCCGAATTTACAGGACAATGAAGGGAATACGGCTTTACATTATGTGGTAAAATATGATAATTCCACTTACATGGGGGAGCTTAAGAGTATGAAAGTTGATCCTAAGATTAAAAACAAAAACGGCCAACGAGCTTATGATTTGGTGACAGATAAGAATTCGGGAGTTGCCATTTCACTTGATGTATATATGGCTTCAAGAGAAGCATTCAAATAAATAAAACAAATGGACAAGAGGTAAATATTCAGCATCTCTACAGGTTGCTTTGTTCATCTAGCCTCTCCTCCTCTCTTGTACTACTATAGACCCATTACCCGAGACATGGTAAACTATTGGTATTATTTGAGAGGTGGAATATTACTATGTTTCGTTGTTTGAAATGTGGACAAGAGTATAAAAATAGTACAACTCATTGTGCCAATTGTGGAAGTTTACTATATGATCAGAGGAATGACACAATAGGTTATGAAAAACCTAAATTAAGTTTAGATAAAAAATTTGTTCTCAAAATGATTTTGTTATTAGCGACTATTCTTTTTGTGTTGGGGATATTCTCTCTAATTTCTTCGTGTATTGACAATAGCGCTCCTGATTCAAAATCTATTGACAAAATGACCAACAAAGAGTTTAATCAGTTTATGGAATGGAAAAAAGAACAGAATCAGAAAGATTACAATGAATCTTCTTTAAATTCATCCAAATAATTCCAACTAAGTAACGTACCTTATGTATCATTTTCACTTATCTATCAATATGGTATAATATCCCTAACAACAGAATGGCTTAGATGGGCGGTCGGCTAGTCTCCTGCAAAGGAGGTGATGCCTGTGGAGGTTAAAGATGCTCTAACATTAATGATGATGTTCGGTACGTTGATTGTAGCGTTGATCGGATTAATCGTCACAATTGTTATTGCATTGAACCAAAACAAAAAGAAATAGACCGCCCTCCCAACTAAGGTAGCGGATCTATTTCTACACCTATGTTGCACAGCCACCGCCCTTATAAGCGGCTGTTGTAAAAGAGTAGGGATGTTGTCGCATCCTTGCTCTTTTTTATTATATACTTCTTGGTAATATTTTATCACATTTTTATCAGCATTGACAATGCGGGAAAGTTAATAAAAATGTATCGAAACCGATTCCACTTATGTTGTTTTTGTGTTTAACTTTTAACAACTGTCTCTTTTAGGGAGATGGAATATCTCCTTATATTTGGTTGAATATTTTATTTCCCTATAAACTTCTACCCTCTCCTATCCGATATATATTGTAAGTATGTGTAAAACTATATAAAAATTAAATGACTGGAGGATAAAAAATGACTAGCTGGACAATAAAAACTAAGAATGATCTAAAAGTAATTGAAAGAATAATGACTCCATCAAATAATGGAGCGATTCTTATTGTAAAATATGAAAATGGAACAGTCGTCACTTCGGAACTTAAAAGTGATGGAAGTGTGTCGATTAAGATTGACGGTTCTCATGAATTTGACCATGAAAATAATATCATACTCATCTCCTAATCCAGCCTAAACTTTAAAAGCAGTCTATCTTGAGCAGAGACTGCTTTTAAAATTTTCGAAATCTTTCTGGTTTTTGCTATTGATTTATCACTTTTATAAGATTTGATCTTTAGTATTACAGTAAAATCCCAATTTTATAGTGTTTCTCCCCAATTAAAAGCCTTATAAATAAAGGCTTTTTTATTATGTCCAAATTTAATATGGAGGTGATCAAGATTACAATACGCGAATCCCTCTACTTTTCATATGCTGGCATCCAATCCGATTTCTATGGAATCGTAAACGTTAATATGTCCAGTGGGATGCAAGAAGAAGTTTTCGCCGCATCACGATCTATTAACGAAGTATCCATCAAAGGCAGAGATAAGCCCTACTTTCAAAGCACAAAAAAAGAACCACTTAAGTTTAATGTTTCCTTTGCTTTCGAAGATAAATGGGATGATGTAAAAATTAGAGAAGTCGCCATATGGCTAACGGAACAGTCTTATTATCAACCTCTCTTCTTTTCTGAAGATCCTGAGAAAATATATTATGCACTTTGTGTTGATGACATAAATCTCGTACACAACTGCTTAAGACAGGGATATATTACGCTCGCTTTCCGTTGCGATGCTCCCTACGCCTATTCTTCTATTTATAATCCACCAGTATATAAATGGCGTTATCAACCTTTTGATGTACAGGTGAACGATACTAATGGAGATAAACACAAGGTTATCATCGAGAATGGCAAACTTACCTTAAACCCAAACAAGACAATGTGGACTGAATTTCGTGGGAAGAAGTGGTATGAAATTTCAAACTAAATAAGAAAGGAGAATTCTATGTCAACAACGACAACAAAACTTGGTCTTAAAAAGCCCAACTTTGCAACAGATGATATCGAAAATACATTAAACGAATTAGCTGACAACTTTCAAAAGCTTGATGATGATAGTGATGATTATGTTGATTTCCTTCCCCTATCTGGGGCGTATCCAATTGCAAAGCGATTTTACAAGAAAACACCTAAATCTGGCGACTATATCGGATGGGTAAATACTCGAACTGGTACTAGCGCCCCAACGTGGCAAAAACTCAAACAATATACCAATGGCGATTTAATCGTTCCTACTGTAGATAATGGACATATTTATAAATGTATTCAAACAGGATACTCAGGCTTAACTGAACCTGTTTTTCCAGTATCAGTAGAAATAGAATTTGGTGATGTTCGTGGTAGTAACACTTGGCAAGCAACCACACAATATAAAAAGGATGATATCGTTCTTCCTACTATTGATAATGGTCGATTTTATGTTTGTCTCCAAGCTGGTGAATCAGGTGATGTTGAACCTACGTGGGGATTGGCTGACGGTCAAACAATATACGATAAAAATGCTTCTTGGGTAAGCTATAAGAGGTTGAAGTGGAAAGAAGCTGGAGTAGCATCTAACTTTAGACCTTATGGGAAGATTGAATAGCTATGGCTACTTGGAATTCACTTACGAATAAAAATGGAATCTATACATATCCTCCCGTCACTATACCTGTTGTTACAGACGGTGCCTTAAGCAAGATTAGTTGGAATCAAATCATGCCTGAAGGATCAACGATAGTTGTTCAGTCTCGTAAATCAGACGATGGATACAATTGGTCTGAATGGCGTAACTGCGTTAATGGTGGTGAAATACCAGAAATAAATGAAGATACTCCTCTCTATAATACGAAATTGAGTATTCGTGTAATCATCCAAACTACAGATTACAGTATTCGTCCCTTCTTTGACCCCAATATAACCCTACATTTTCAACCAGTTCTTGTGTTCCTCAACAAAGGCGATCTCCCTTGTCAGCCTGAAATATGGATCGCTAAAGTTGGTAGCGGTGATTTTACTATGACCAATACATCTCATAACAACGAGCAGTTTAAGTTTACTGGACTTGTGGATGGTGAAACGGTGTATATAAACAATGAGAGACAAGACATCGAGACTACTTTAGCTGTCACATATAGATACAAAGATTTCAATGATAATTACTTGAATCTACCTGTTGGGAAAAATGTATTCAAGATTGATGGTTATGCTGATATTAAATTTAGGTACCAGTTTAAACGGATTTAAGGAGGAGGATATATGGCTGGTGTAGCTTTGAATGGTTCAGAAATAAATCTATCAACAAAAAATGACTATGTTAAGTTTAGATATGAGTGGCGTGAAAAAGATAATGATGGAGATTATCATACTAAAACTGGTAGTGGATCAACTGATGCTGATGTAACGGGAAAAGTTGTTTGTGCTAATCAAATCTATTTAAATGGTGTTTCTGTGGCTACGGTAGGAGACAAAACGGAGGAAAACTGGAAAGCTAATCCTTCCCCCTCTGCCCCAAGAGGTAGTATTACTTCTGTTACTCCTGGTAGATCGGGTTCTGGCGTAGGCGAAGTTTCGGGAGGTAGCGCAAAAGTTTTTTATAATGGTAAAGCTGTTGCTTTAATTGGTTCATCTGTGAAAACCATGCTAGACACAGACACGAACATAGAAACGGGAAACGATAAGATAAATATATCAAGTTAGGAGGTGAAATATTTTTGCCAGAGTTACATACTTATCTAGAATTAAATGACCCAGTTATAATGATTACTCGCAAGGGTACACCAGAAGATCCTTTTGTTAATCGTGCAGACTCTTTACCTGTACTCAATGGTTTAATCACACTACTTGAACTCCCCTCATCTGCTCATGGTGTATCAATTGCAGGTATGACTGAAATTAGTCAACAAGTATTTGAGAATCGACCCTATCTGAATGAAAATGAATTCCTTGTACAATATCAAACTGGAGCAATTCAAGTCCACCCTTCCCTTGAAGGTACAACTAAACTTTGTCGTTATATGGGCAAAGGCTTAGTTATGCAACCTGCATCACGTATCTATGCTATGATTCAACGTCATCCAGACATTGTGAAGACTCTACAAGATATTGTAGATGAAGCATATCAACGATTAAACGACACTCAATTAGCAATTGGCAGACTTGAAGAAATAATCAAGCAATCTCAAATAGCAACAAGCACAGCAGAAAAAGCAGCAGACAATGCCAATCAAGCAGCAGACTTAGCTAATAGTGCAGCTAACAATGCAATAGATGCATACAATACTACAAGACTTGCATTCAAACCTTATGTTAGAGACATGCAAGAATTGACCGCTACTTACCCTCACCCTGAACTTGGTTGGACAGTTCAAACCACAAAAGATGGTATTCGATATCGCTATGATGGTAATCGCTGGATAGCAATTGACCTGTTTGGAGACAATCTTCAGCCAGTTAGCAAGGATAAGGATGGGTTAATGACGGTAGCGTTGCTTGAAAAGGTAAATGACATTCCATTAGAAGTACAAGATCGAGTTATTGTCTTATGCAAAGATTCTTATGTATTTGTAGAACCATTTGGATTAGCAGCCTTTCCTTTTAATGGTGAGATCGTTGAAATCAAGGCTTATTTAGGTGTAGAGGGCGATACAGAAACAGAACTAGATATTGAAAAATCAAGAGATTTAAATACTTGGACTAGTATCTTGAATAAAAAGATTCACTTTGAAGCACTAAAGCATTTCGATGACAAGACATTAGAAGTCAAAACGAAGACAGTAAACGCAGGAGATATGTTCAGAGTCAACACAATTAAGAATGGAATTAATATTCAGAATTTAACAGTAACAATAACAGTTAGAACTTAGGAGTGATACATAATGGCATTACAACCCGTGATAGAATATCGAAATTCAACGCATGCAGCCGAAATTATCACACAAGATTTCGGTGTGATAGATGCAGATACAAAATCTTCACCTTTTACTTTTAATATTTGGAATAACAGATATGACGCTACAAAAGGCACAGGGAAAGTCGATGTAGCAAAAATGGAAGACTGTACTATAACCACCCGTGACATGACAGGTGGTACAGGTGATACAGTTGGCAATGTAGTAGAAGTAGTAAAAAATAGTTGGTTTCATGCTCAGGTAGACACCCTGAATGAAACTGACCTTGATCAAGATAGTTCAAAGATCGGCAAAATCGCGTCCAAACCCATTGGAACAACAGGAAGTACAACAAAAAATTGGGATGGGACAGTTTATCCTACACCATTTAAGCCGGGAGCAAAAGAGATTCTTGGTGTAGCCAATAACGGTACACCATTAGATGCGGCAGGTAATTATGTAACTGTTACACTACAATGTGCTGTACCTTTGGATGCTTCAAGTGGCAAACAAAGCTTTAAGATACGTGTTTCATATCGCTATGTATAAAATACAGTAAATTTATATCAATCATCTAGGCAGGGATAATGTCCCTGTCTATTTCTATTTTTAGGGAGGTTACATATGATTCTAGGCAACATGCAATATAACCGTTCTCCCATTCCCTTTCAAAATTTTATCTGGGTTGCGGACTACTGGGATTCTACATCTCTTCTTGAATACGATACACGCAACAACAAACATAATGAATTTGCCTCTATCGAAAAAAATAAGTTGCTTGCTTTTGGGTATATCGGAGAAGGAACTCAGATCTACTTCGATGTAGCCAATGGCATCTTCAATGTTAACGGTTATCGTTTTATGATCTCCTATAAAACTGAAGAAGAAGAATATCCGTTAACGGGGAGGACTTTTCTCTATAACGATATTATTCAATATAAGAATGCTTCAAGCGATGCTAATTTGCTTTTGAGAGAAGAATACGGAAGATTTGATAGTCAAATTGAGCAGTATAATATCGGCTATAAAAAAGAAATGCTTTTGGAGGGTGTAAATATAAATTTCCAATGTATCTGTTCTATTCCATTGAGAAATACTACATTTTTTCAAATTAAAATTACATCCAATAAAGACTTGGACGGTAAGATCATTATCCGTTGCAATGGGATTGTTTCAGAAGAAATACATGCTCCACTTAAAGCCAACATGAGTGGTAACATTCATTGGGAGTTGAGATAGATGGCTATAACTGAGATTGGCATACCTATAGATTTAACAAAAGGTAAATACGAAAACACAATTTATAAAGACGGTAAGCTTCAGCTAGTAGAACTACAGAAAAGTGATACGGGTAAGATAGTTTATGCTTCAAATGGTTCTTGGCAATCTGAGATAATTTACATTGCCGACAAGATCAAAGCCTTTGAAAAGGTTGTAAAAAATACAATTGTTAGTGGAACAACTTCAACATTTAAGATATCTACCCAATCATCTATTGATGGCACCGAATGGTCTCCCTATGTTGAAGTTGGTACTGATGGTTCTGTCCAATCACCTACAAATACATATGCACGTATTAAGATTGAATTGTTTAGCTCTCCCACTGAGAATCTAATCTTCACTGTTGATGACTTCAATGACAATCACTACGACAATGCATTTTTGAATACTTCTCAAGACTATTTGGAGATGAAACGAAGCTACATATTAGATTATGTCAAGGACTCGGCTTGGACTGAAGATGGGCAACTACATAGAGTAACAATTGATAAGTCTATTTGGAAGAAAATTGACTCTCTATCAAGTGTTCAAAGTTAGGAGGATTTTACGTAATGCAAAAACATTTAATTAATGACAACGGAATGTATAAGACCTATCTAAATGGAGCATGGCAAACAGTAACTACATCCTCCCCCACTAAAGACAACTTTATAACAAAGGGTATAGATGATTTAAGTGTATTGGATCGTAGTGTCAAAACAATTTCTCAACCCATGAGCGACGATGGGACATTGGTATCAGGTAAAGTATTTAAATCTACAATTGACCTGAAGAAGTACTTCGACATTACAAGCATCATAATAAAATAACGATTTTATAGAGAAAGTGGTGATAAAAAATGGCCAGTTTTGGTAGTTTTATTGATTCATTCGCAAAGGTTTTATATGTGGATGGTACAACGGGCAATGACATAAATAATGGCTCTGTTGCTTCACCATTTAAAACAATAAGTAAAGCCGTTTCATCTGTAACTATGGATAATACCTTGATTTATATTATAAAAGAAGGAGTTTATACAGAGACTAAACTTTCGGCAATATTTAATGTAACTTATGAAATAACCATTGCCACCATTACTCTTAGAGATAAATCCAAACGAGTAATATTGAACCTAACTAGTATTTCAGGTGGAACTATAGCTATGAAAAAGTTAAATAGAATAATTGGTCTAATTATTCAAAAACAAAACAGTGCTGGCGATGCACGAATATTTGAGTATTTATTTGATGGAACTACGATAAATTTATCATTTAAAAACTGCGTTTGGGATAAAACACCTTATTCTCCTACCAGCTATTTGATGTATTCAGGCAATTCGAATGGCGCAACCATTATAAAATTAGAATATGTTAATTGTTGTATTCTTCCAACCTTTTCAGACAGAGATGTTAATACTCGTACAACGCAAGGCGACTTTATTAATTGTGCAATAGCAAATAATTTCACGTCTGATGTTGGAAACATAGTTACTACTTTTGATGCTGACTATAATCCAACTACTCAAACAACTACGAACGGCGTATACAACGGCGAATTTGCTTGGGGAAGTATGAAGTATATTAAAGTAATACTTTCATCGAATAAAAGGTTTTATTCTACTACTCCAAGTAAAATTTCCGATACAACAATCATCCCTAAGATGACAAACAACGCCGCACCGTCTGGATTGGCCTTTTCAAAAGGTGCATATGGCACAAATGAAGCGTATCTCGCTTTCAACCAAATTGACGAAAATGAAGGCTATTGTTCAACTAATAGTTCAGGTGGGGTTGGGTTTTTAGGTTATAAATTCACAGCACCTAAAATCATTGCTAAATATGTCGTTCGAAATGGGACTCTAACTAGCTTTAAGCGTTTACCTAGGAATTGGACATTTGAAGGTTCAAATAACAGTACTAATGGACTTGATGGCACATGGGAAGTCCTTGATAGGCGATCTAAGCAAACTTGGAATACTCCTATAACTGACAAGGTTTTTGAAATTGATAATATTAAGGCGTTTACGGCTTATAGAATCAATTGGACAGCAAATAATGGCGCTACAGATTACACCAGTGTTGGGGAGTTAAAAATGTTTGAGTTGTTGAGTATCCCTAGTCTAATTGCAATGACTGATAATAATGAATCCTCATTTCAAAAATACGGAATGAATTTTGACAGTGCATTAAACCTCAGCAGTCGTTTAAATAGGTATACGGATATTCAGAGTTCGAGTGCAGCTTTTGGGCTGGGTAAAGTTTTTAAACACAAAGCAGATCTAAACGAAAAAAGGGTAGGTAAGATTATATTCAAATAGAAAGGATGTTATCATGGCAATCAATTCAATGATTACTTGGGATTCAATTAATAAGGGTTCCACCACAGTCCTTTCCAATGGAAACCTGTCAGCAACTACGCCAAGTTCTTCAGCTAAGGCAAGGTGTTCTGTAGGTAAAACCAGCGGAAAATGGTATTGGGAGATAAGTTTCTCAGGCACTTTTGGCAACCCTCTTATCGGCATATTAAATGATTATTCTAATTTGAACTCGAATGATACTAGCTCTACATATGTACGTGGTTATTATGTGGATGGTAGGAAAAGTCCTGAATGGGTAACTTATGGAGCCAAATATATTTCAACTGACACTATATCCGTATTGCTTGATTTAGATAACGGAAACTTAGAATTTTGGAAAAATGGAATCACCCAAGGCGTTTCACATACTAATATTCTCACTATGGGAGCAGTATATCCTTTTGTTTCTTCTGGACAAAGTAGTGGTGATGCTACTGTAATGACCGCTAATTTTGGAGCATCAACTTTTAAATATACGCCGCCTACAGGGTATCTGCCCTATGCGTGGGAAAAAGTAGATAAGTTTTTGATATTAAAAGATGAAATTGCTTATGGGGCAATCCCTTCGCTACCGTTAATTCCAATACTCACATCTGCTACTGGCAGCAATGGGTCTGTCATTAGCTCAGGTGCATATACATCTAATTGGTTTGCATTTGATGGGGATAAGAGTACAGTTTACACAACGAATTTCGTTCCATCTGTCGGTGCACCTGCCTATGTGGGATATAAATTCAACACACCCGCAACAGTAAAAAGATATGAATTTTTAGTTGGATTAATAGATTTTAAATTGATGGCCTCAAATGATGGGGTTTCGTGGGTCACACTAGACACAAGGAGTAACATTCCTGTCAATATGACTACAGTACAATCTTACATCGTTCCGAAAGCTTCACCCTATTACTACTACAAGCTGGAGACGACAAAAGCGACCAGTGTTCGCGATTGGATTCAATTCAATGCAGTACAATTCTACGATCACACTCCAGTAATCATTACTCCGACCCTTGAAGAAAACGATTATTCGACTTATGGTTTCGTCAAGGAAGATGAGATTGACTTAGAAAAAAAGCATAGTCACATACTTATAAAAACAACGAAAAATAGTTCAGTTGGCTCAGGAAAGGTTTTTAAGCATTCCATTAGTGAAAAAAATACTATTAAAAATGTGTCTATCACGTAACAGAAAGGAGGAAGCCTATGTACTTAAAGAATTTGATTCCAGCAATGACCTCAAATACCGCTCCAAGCGGAAAAGTGAGTGCCACTTCTGTTGAGAACACTTCTACAGATGGGTGGTGTGCATTTGATGGAAAAGCTAATACTTACTGGTCTACTTCTAGGGGTGTAATTAGTGCAAGAATTTATTATGAATTTCCATCTTCGCAGATAATAAAAAAGTATACTATTAAAGCTGGGGGCGAAGACGGTAGATTAGCTCCAAAGAATTGGACGTTCGAAGGCTCAAATGATGGTACTAATTGGATTGTGCTAGATACACAGATCAATCAGACTGATTGGGCTTCGGCTGGATGGGGATCAGTCACGACGAGAGAGTATTCAATCTCCAATGATAAACGATTTACAAGTTATCGAGTAAATGTAACACAAAACAATGGACACACTTATTATTTGTTTATTTATGAGATTGAAATGTTTGGTGTTGTATTTGATAAGCGATGCATGGTTTACAATGACAGCAAATATAAAGTCTATGATGGTTCTAACTTTATTGAAGTTAGTATTTCTGGAACATCTCCATCGGAAAGCGATTATATTACCAAAGGTATGATTGATGTTTCAATTATTCCTGAATCAGCTTGGCAACAACTTCAAGGAGATGTTGAACTATGTTATTACTCAGACGATCCTTCTACAACGTCTACTCAATTCATTATTGAGACTACCCCATTTACTTTTGCTGAGGAATGGCAAGATAAAGAGATTAATATTGTTGAATATACAGATGATACACTACAGACCGAATCGTCCATCTCACTAGAAACTGAATCTTTTATCCTTTACGACGAACTTGGTGACAATGTTGATGTCCTCTACTACACCGATGAATTAACTAAGACAGCAGCCTCTATAGAGTATAATGCTAATTATTCCCCATTAGATGATATCCATAATAATTTTGAAGTTGTCACGTGGACAGATGAATCAAATAACCCACTTAAGCTTTCACTGGGTGCTTTACCCGTCAGTCAATTCATTAAGCAATCTAACGACTTCACTCTACCCGGATCTCTTCAGGCGATTACTATAATCAAGAACGCTAGTAATAATGCAAAGTTTTTACTTTCATTTGATTCAGGACAATCTTGGAAGGCTTATCGTAATGGAAAATGGAATGAAGTAAGTGTAGATAATATGAGCACTATTAGTAAGCAAGCAATGTCATACCAAGAAGTCTCTCAGCTAGTTGAAAGCAGTTTTAAGAATCAAGGTGACAAAGTTAGATTTGGATATTGCATAGAAGACAAAAAACAAGAATCACTGAACCCAACAAAAATTGATGCCACTCAACTGGTCATCAAATCAAACGTTGATGACACTAAATTTCAGAACTTATCTTTTTATGTTCTCAATACTGAAGCGACAATCCAAATTACGTTTAACAGCGGTAAGATTCTTGGACAAATTAATGACGAAGATAAGGGTAAAGTACAATACCGTGTATTACTGAACGATCTCCCCTACTTCCCGAATGATGGTTCATTTACTCGTTTAGCACCATCACCTGTTGATATCAATCTCAATGTATCCGAACGAGATATGTTCTTTGATAAAGACAACAAGCTTCGTGTAGAGTTTAAGGATTATTGGGGCAACACAGATTACTGGCAAACAACCTTTGCAGGAACATACACAGGGCTAATGTTTATGGATGAGTCTGGAGAGTATCTATCCGATACATTTGGAGGAATCCTCAAGTACTTGGATTTTGGTATGATTTTTGCAGGTCAAACTACACTTGATCAAAAAGTTGTAATCAAAAATCAATTGGGATATTTTATCGACAATTTGTTGCTTGAGGTAAATAAAGAAAAGTTGCCTGAAGGTGTAACTGTGGAACTATCACGTGCACAATCCCCATTTTTAGCAACAGATTATATTACATACGGGTTAACTAAACCACTAGAGACGCAGGAATTTTATGTTAGGATTGTTGCAGATATTGAAGCCAAACCAGTACCCAACGGTATATTCGAACTTAAGATTAACTCAAACAAAGCAGCGGTATAATCGCAATACAATGCGGTGTTAGGAAGTGACTATTTGGATACATATAATGATTTAGGCGGTGAAATATTTATAAAATCGCCCTCCAATCGTATGGAGGGTAAGTTTGTACTCTATCGGCAGGAAGCATCTGAAGTAAATTCGGAAATGCTGGTTGCTTATCGCAGGGAAACAACTGTAGATGCAACGATTACTATACGTGTTCAGCGATCAGCAGACGTTAGCAGTCAATTAGATATCAAATATAGAGGTAATACTGATATTAATTCAGTATTGGAATCAACCTCTGTCAACTATCTAGCTGGAACACTAGAAGTCAGACCACATAATCGATTATTGGGTAAGTTTGAGTTAATGGAAGCTCCTAGAGTCACCAAAGATCTAAACCCTATCGAAGATGCCACAACACGAAGTCGTTCAGATTTACAAACAGTAAACTACGGCGATACGCAATCCATGATGATTGGGCAATCAGACACTGAGCAGTTTGAATCTTTCATTAATTTCGGTGATCTGAAAGTTGTAGTTCCTGACTTAAATAAGCTCGAAGAAGCTAAATTGCGTCTCTACTATAGTGGAAACTTTGCCGATGATACAGACATTAAGGTATATCAGCCCAATACATTGTGGAGAGAGTATGGTATTACATATGCCAACAAGCCATATGGAACAGAATTATTATTAGATTCCTACACAGTTAATAGGACAAGCAGATACATTGAATTTGACGCGTTTGATTTGGTCAAACGTTGGCAGGATGAATCGCTAATCAACTACGGATTGATAATTAAATCGGAAAGTTCACATCCAACCTATTTTAATACAAGAGAATCACTTAAACCTCCTATTCTCCAGCTTAAATATATTACGTCACAGAACTACAGTTTTGGACGAGGGGATTTAAATTCTACTCTATTCGTCTATGGTGCAGGAAGAAAAGAAGTGACGGGTAGTCTTACGGTTAAAAGTAATTTTGGGTTTAACTATCTCCCTGCTTCTTTATATGTCCACAAGTACAAAGACTTTATGCAGCATGATACCGACTCAACATTGGCAATCTCCAGACCAGACATAAACAGTTCACTAAAAGTTGTATATCGCAAAGATAATGACCTATCTGCATCTATTAGTGTTGCCAACTTTGGAACATCTGCTCCCGACTCATCGATGATGATATCTAGACCTGATTTAGGAGCAAGGTTAACAGTTGATCCTAACATGAGCCTTGAAAGTGAACTTACCGTAGCATACAGAAGAGAATCTGCAATCGATAGCTTCATTACTGTATCTAGACCAGAAATGAATGCAAGTTTAACGGTGTCTAAGTATAAGCGTATAAATAGTGATATTGAATCCACTGTAATGATTCAAGGCGTAAGATTTTCAGATATTGATAGCAGCTTAATTGTAACTAAACCAGATTTGGGTAGTAGTGTTGTTGTCAGAGCTATTGGAAACAATGATTTAGATTCATTTGTTCAAGTGCCTTTCTTTGATTATTGCGATGCTAATGTAATTGTTTCACGTCCAGACTTGGGATCATGGATTGAGGTTAAGATCTTTTACGATGTTGACGGTACTCTATATGTAAAGAATCGTGAATACTTAGAGGCAACCATTGATATTCGCCAGAAGAGTGACTTGGATTCAATTGTAGATATCAAGAATGTTCACAATATTGAATCTGAAGTGATGATTAGTAGACCAGATTTGGGCGGCTTCCTGTATCCAAGGTTGGCGAGAACAAATGATTTAAATGCTGTAGCACAGATCAGAAAAAGAGATGTAAGTGACTTAAGTAGCTTCATTATAGTTAAGGGACGTTCATCTGGTGTGTATTGGTACATTTTATAAAAGAGACATTTTACGAAGACTCTTCTAATGAGGAGTCTTTTATATTATTGAAAAGTAGGTTTAACCAATGAAAGAGAATGAATTTTTAGAAATAATGACTGGTGCTTATGAGTATGCCTATAAGTCAGTCGAGTATGTTAGACCTGTTTTTGTGTTTATTTCAACCATTGTTTCGTATTTACTTTTCCCCAATGAAGCATATGTGGCTCCCACTGTTGGCCTCTTTGTTGCACTTATTTTAGATATAGCTACGAAATATTATGCTATTTCAATGCAAAATGGTGGTTTTCGAAATGCAATTATAACAAGAAAGATATCCTCTGAATCCATGTGGAGAGGAACAAAGAAAAAGCTTGTAAGTGTTTTGATGGTTATGATTTGTTGTGGTCTTTTTATGAGATTCACTGAGTTTCTACCACAAATAGCTATCGCAATTACTTCGATTTGTTATGGATTCATGTTTTTTAGAGAGACACAAAGTATTGCCGAAAACTTAATTGATGCAGGACATACAGATATGGCTTGGTTTCTAATTTTAGTTAAAAAGAAGAAAAAAGAGTTTATGGAAGACAACGACATCTCAGAAGGGAATGATTCAAATGATTCAACTAGGTAACTTTTTACTCATGGATCGGGATGAGTTCCGTGAATGGCTAAGCAAACAAGCCGTTACTCGAAACATTGACCGTCTTCAAGTCCATCATACAGCCTCGCCTAATTATAAAACGCGCAGAATGGTTAATGGTGTTGCTCAACAAGATCATTTTGAGTGTCTTGAAGGAATGAGAAGATATCATTTAAGTGAGGGATGGTCTGGGACAGGTCAAAATATAACCATATTTGAAGATGGAAAAGTAGCTATTTCATTAGACAGAAACCTAAATAAAACACCTGCTGGGATTCGTAATGCCAACAGTGGAGCCATTTGTATTGAGATCATTGGTTACTTCGACAAAGGCAATGACATTATGACCAACAATCAAAAGAACGCCATTGTTCATGTTTATGCCTGTCTAGCTGAAAAGTTTAATCTATTTATTGATACAAATCATATAGTCTATCACGCATGGTTTACGTATGGGGGTACACGACTGACAGATTATACTCCCGGTGAATCAAGTAAGACATGTCCGGGTACTGCATTTTGGGGTGACGGTAATACAGTCGCAGCAGCGAAGAAAAACTTTCTACCTCAGATTCAAGCAGAGTTAGATCAATTAAAAAATAAAAATAAAACCACAGTAAGTGAGGAAGATCAACCTATGACAAAAGAAGAAAAAGTAGCATTTGAAGCACTACAAGCACAAGTAAAAGAATTAACAGTCAACTTACAAATGGATACTATTCCAACATGGGCTTCAGAAGCATGTGTCGCTGCTAAAAATGCTGGTGCTGTAGATACGACTTCTGGCGGCAGTTATGACTTTTATCGGTTAATTACTGTGTTGTACCGCAAGGGATTCTTCAATTAATACGCAAATATAATAACAAAGGATGATTTTTAATGAATGATATATATGTTATTGGTGGAACAGTGTTGTTTGTTCTATTGAGTGTATTAGTTATGACTTGGTTTCGTAAGCGAGGTATTAAACTGAGTGAAACGGATAATATCCTGAAGAGTGTCGATATTAGTAAGTTAGTTTTAGAAGTGGTTCCACTTACTGAACAATATAAAGGTAAAGCAAATTTTGTGTTAGATGTAGCATCCGAAGTAATTGAATATGTACATAACTACTCTAATGATGCTTTGACACTTGAACAAAAAGAAAAGGTAACTTCTGATACAGTAGATGAATTGCTAAACAAGTTAAATGTGAACCCAACTGAAAATGAATTAAAGTTAATTAAAATTCTAGTCCATGAAGGTATTCGATTAATGAATACATCGATAGCAGCAACACCAGTTACAAAATAATAACTAAGGGGAACTCTCAATACTAAATGAGGGTTCCCCCTTTTTTTGTTTATTAGATGAGATATGCATATAAAGGAAACGAAAGTTCTGCATGTATCGTGTAGATTGATACTATTACGTCCGTTTTTCTTCAATTATTTTAGCAACACCTTAAAAGCATCGAGTGGTCGGATTGAAGTAGTCACTAAGTATAGTGGTATCTGCATTTACGCTCCTTCTTTTAATCCTACTATGAAAAAAGGTTGTGAATCGTAAATTAGACTGCCTACTTTAACCTCCATGTATGAGAAGTGGCTTTCGGTTGCCTTATATTTATTGAATGAAATATTTATTCCCAACACCTTCACTTCAAAGGCAGCAGCTTCATCTACAATGTCACAAGTATTAAAATTTTTCTAATAGTTTATTTAATCTTTGGGGTGTATTATCTAGTTTTAGATTCGTCACTGTTACATACAAGTTGTAAAAACTGCATTAATCCTCAACCAACAGAGAAATCCAAATGAATAAAACATAAAAAATAACTGGAAGAGATATTCCAACAATCAGAATTATTCCTACCATCTTTAGTGAAAGAATATCCCTTAAACTTTCAGTTTCTTTTTTCAAATATTTCTTTTTTTTAATATCTTCTATGGCTCTAACTAAAATCTTTTTTTGTTCATTTTCATTATGCTTCATTAATTCATTCAAAAATTCATCCTGTAAGCCTTCTATATTTTTTTCTTGAATATCTGTCATACTTTCACCTCATTAAATTGCTCAAAATATTTATGTGTATTATAAAAATAAATCTACCCACAAAAAAGGGTAGATTTAAAATTTTCCAATTAAGATTACTGATATGCATTTCCTGCGCCCATAGCGCCATGCTCACCGCTTGAGTTAGAAATTTTAATGTAAAGCCCGGTTTGAGGTGCAAGCCCACTTTTACTTAAAGAGAAAGAATACCAACTACCATTTTCACGATATCTACCCGACAGCATTTTTTCTCCGTATACATCATCACCTACAAAACCTTTTTTAACAATTTGATACACAAGACTCACACCACTGGTGGTGCCAGGTAGTTCCTGCCATCCATTCATTGTTACTGAATTGCCCGTCATATTGAATGAACTAGTGCTGTATGCCGTAGTCCTTGAATAAAGTCCTCCATCATTTTTTGTCAATGAAAAGTCCCAGTTAGCAATAGCGCTTGCTTGTGGCTTAATTATTTTGTTTTTGTCTAGTTCAATTTTATCATTTTCTTCTCTATCTTTTTGAATTTGCAATTTCACCTGTTCGCTTTTAGTTTCTTCACCGACCACAACCAATTTCCATTGGTCTCCATATTTAACCACAGGCAATGTTACGGTGTTTACTTCTCCACTATCTTTACGTGTTAAATCAATAGTCACATCATATTCTTTTCCGTCTTGCTTGAAATCCCCGATAGAATATGATGAAAATTCATCATTTTGAAAGAGTTCTTTATATTGCTTTTTTTGCTCATCTGGAGATGTAAATCTTGAATCATCAACCCACTTGGCTAACTCATCGGCATCCTTGTTATTAATAGCATCGATATAATTTACAACGGCTTGTTTAGCAGATTCTTCTTCAGACTGAACAGAAGCAGCAGTAACAGAAAGAGGAGCTATAACCAATAACAATGACGATATCATTAATGCGAAAAACTTACTTCCTTTCATTAACAGAAAACTCCCTTCAGAAAATAGTTTGATGTGGTAACTCCTTATACCATTAAATTGCTATGTACCATCTCCTTTTTGTAATTTTTGGTTACCACACTAATTATACTCATAATACGAACCAAAAGTTTCACAATAAAGGTAATTTTTTCGATATATTTCAATAAGAAGTTTATTAATGGTTTAAACTGTATTTTTATTTCATATCAAAGAGGCTAGACGGACAATCCTATCTAACCTCTTCCAAAACTGATCATATACTTTAGTGTGCTACCCTGTTTGCCATTGATCCATATTAGAAAAGATTAAATTTCACCGCGATGTGCTGTTGGGTTCGTAAGTAGAACTATTTCAGGAATACAGTTTTAACGAATTATTAAAATCAATTAGCATTTAAGCTCCTCCATGTGTTGCAAAGACTTGAAATCCTCCATTATGACTATCCACATAAATAGGCACAGCTAAGGTAAACAAAAAACTACTCGCAACGATCAGCATTACCACTTTTTTCAACATTGTTTAACCACACCTTTTCAATGAGATTGTAAAACTCTGTTTTAGTTTCAGGAACCGCATGGGCTTTGAAACGCACAAACAACCCCATACAATTTATAAAATATGTCTCATTATTTAGTATATGTGCTTTTACCATTGAACAAAACAAATGATTAAAGCCATCATAATGCAACCCATGATTTAAATAGTAATAGGCCAATTCATATCCGCACAGTGCCGAGTATTCCGGTATTACTTGCTGGGTATACATATCATCTGATAATGGTCGTTGAGATAAAGACCCAATCTCTGTTTCGAATCGTTTAAGTATATCGTTTAAATCAAGCTCATAACGGTTAGCTGCCATCATTATGTTAAGTAGTTGAGTAACCCTATCTTCTTGAATCGTATCTGATGATTCATCAATATAGTTTAGATATTCATGAAGCACACTCACATCACCAGATAAAAGCCTATAAGCAAGTATATTAGCTTGTGACCAATGTTTAAACAAACCAATCCAGTGCTGGGTATCCTCATTGGTCTCTCTAACCCAATCTAAATTGGAGTAGGCATATGTATAGTGTAATGCCTGCTCATAATTACCCTGCTCTTCACATGCATTAGCACAGAGCAAGTCTGCATAAGCAATGTACACAAACAAGGGACGACTCAACTTGTCGCTAGATTCGGTCTGTTCTCGGCTGTTCTGTTGATGTTTTATTGTATATTGGATCTCGGCTTTAGCTCTCATTTTCCTCGCTATCTCGTCAACCTTATCCCATTTACGCAAAGACCTGTACACGTTCGCCAAATCCTTCAATGCGTCAAGTTGGTCTATTTCATCTAGGCGTTCGACAAAAGCTTCAAATACGGCTGCCACCCCGACATTTTGGCTTTGATCATCACTAATCTGAATCTTAAATATGCGATATTGACAGATGGCCAAACGTTCAGAATGTTGATATCTCTCCGTTTCAGCTACCCCCTCATAGAGTATCAATGCCGCTTCTAGTCGTCCCTGCGCCAACAATCCTTCTGCAATTTCGAATAGCTTGGGCGAATAGAGTAGATTGTCCATGATGGCTCCCACCACTCGACGGATCGCATCTAGTTTGTCCAACTCCGCACAGCGAAATAAAAATGGCTCGATTCGCCTCATATTCGGGGGATGGTCGATGATAAAGTTTTCTATAAATAGATCATAAAAGTGACCTTCAGGTAAACCCATAGCCTCAGTAATTAGGTCGAGCTGGTTAACAGACATAGATTTATTGCCTGTCACAATACTACTTATTATTCCCCTATTCATCCCTGTAATTTGTCCAAATTGCGATAGGCTTAAGCCTTCTTGTTTTAGATATTGTTCCAATTCTGCTCTAATCGTGGGTGTAATTTTCATGGATAAACCACCCTTTCAGCGTGAACTCACTATATGATGCACAGATAAATATACTATATAATTATGAAACAAGTAGTAAAATACATTTGTTTTATTGTTTTTGATTGTACCATCTTTTGGAACAAAAACATATACTTTTCATATATGTGCTTAAGATACCTAGTAAAATGATAATTTCACTCAGATTAAAAATGATTAGCCCTCTACAAGAATGTACTCCTGTAAAGGGCTTTTTGTTTTACATAAGAAGTAGTGACACCTCCAACATAGTACAGTACTTCCCTTTTTCTTGGCGAGCATTATAAATTTCTGAAGGATCTTTTGATACAAGCTTATTCATTTTGAATTGATTGATTGGTTCTTGGAACAATTTTTCTAACGCTAGTCTCTTGTTGCGATAAAAATCACAAAGAAAACTGCTAACATCAATGTAGCTACAGGTATCAATTCTTTCTTTTCTCATTTTTGTAAGTAAAGACTGTTCAGGCAGGTCGGCTGTTTCCAAAGGTAATCTCTCAATAAATTCATACAACTGTTCAACTGTATTCAGAAAAAACCTCATCTTGCTAATTAGTATTGTACAATTAGACCCAATTCCGAACTTCTCTAAAACACTTTCGAAAGTGATTTCATTATTATAGAGTGATTTGTCTGAGATTCCAGTAGTATATGTATAAGAAATATTATTCTTCGGGTAGTTTTTTGCTTCTTTTCTCAAGATAATGGTCATTATTCTGTCTCCTTTTCGCATCTGCGAAGTTTAATTCATTGAATGCATGTAATTCCATGCGTCAAAGGTTATATATGGATATACGACGATACACCTACGTGGTTTCAAATATTTGGGACTGTATGAAGATTAGATGAATTATTGTGTGATATGTGGAGATATCCTCTTCTTTTACACGTGTATCTGATTTTGTGAATAGAAATCTGTTTTTATGGAACTATGTTCTTCATCGTGTATAAGATTCGGTTGACATGTTATACTTACCAAGAAGGAGTTATGAATAATGATCAATTTTTACCCTCTACATAAAGCGGCAGCATATGCTCTTCCTTTTTCTAAATTTCATCTTGTATTACAATAGTGAACGTGTCTACAATAGTAATGTACACTGCTTTATTTGTTATGTCAAGAAATGAAAGGAGTTTCTATGAATAGTGCTATTTATACTTATCTTCGACACCTCAGAGAACAAAAAGGCTGGTCGCTACGAAAGGCTGCTGAAGAAGTCGGTGTCAGCGTTTCATATATCAGCTTAATTGAAAAAGGTGTTCATCCAAGCACCGAAAAGCCTCCAAAGATTTCACCAGAAATTTTAGAAAAGTTTGCTTTTGCTTACGGAGTACCCAAAGAAGAACTTTTGATGTATGCTGGTTACATTAGTGATCAACTTGCCTTTGATATGGAAAATCCTGGTGCTACCCGGTACATGACAATTGAAGAATCAAAATCATATTATGAATTGAATAGAAAAACGAATACCAACAACGACTTGGAAGACATGATAGAAAATGCTGACTTTCTAACATTTAGAGGACGACTTATTGATACTATCACTAAAAGAAAAATTATCGACATGATTGAAATTCTGACCAATGACTAATATAAAGCATACAATGCCATCCTAAATTGCAGGGTGGTTTTTTGCTGTATTGCGGATGAATTTAGGATGAATTTTAGATTTTAGTTGTAGACTCCTTTCTAGTAACTATAGTTGTCATATATATGTTTCCATATAGTTTAGTTTATGAGGTTAACTATACATACCTTTTTATTATCCGTCAAGTATACTTATCGATTTCAGTAAGTATACTTTTCATTTATTATCGATTATAATAATATTGTTAATATGGAAAAGCTTTATTACCTATCTGTACAAAGCGAGGTTGATTATTGTTGAACGAAACACTTGGAGAACGAATAAACCTTATTAGAACTAAACGTGGACTTAAGATTGGCGAATTGGCTGAAATGATAAAGATTCCTGTGTTCGATAAGGATGGGAATGTTGTTACTCACAAGAACTATACAAAGACTTCTCTTTCACTTATTGAGAATAACAAACAACGTCCTTCTATTGATGTTGTTACGGCTATAAGTGACATTTTGGGGGTTTCTATTGATTGGTTGGCACGAGGGATTGAATATGACGGTAAAAAATTAAAAACGTTTGAACAGGAGAAACTAGGGTTTTTGTTTGAAACAACCAGTGAAGGAGATTTGAATACTTTTGATAAATTTATTAAAGCTACTATGAAGCAGATGAAAGAATACGACGATAGAATTGACGATATTGAAAAACGGTTTAAACAATACACAGACAAAAAAGAGGATTCCTAAATCAAAAGGAGTCCTCTTTTACTTTATATGATATTCAATTGGCTTTTAACAAGTTGACAAAACCCTCAATATGACTGGGTTGTGTAGTGCGTCAGGCTCACTGGGATCTGCAATGTCAATATACTTTAAATACTGGTTTTGCAGCTTATAACGATAACATCAGCTTTTCCCATAGCCATTGAAACGGTTCAGTCGCGATATATCCAAATACAGTCTTCCCTTCTGCTGGAAATCTAAAGTATAGATAAGTACATATAAAAAAGCGACACAGAATATAATATTTAAATGTCATTTTTCTTTGATCTAAACATCTATAGTCTCCTTAATACGTTGTTATTCTTATTCTACATGTTGTTGTTCTATCATTCAAACAAGCATCTTGTCGTTTACTATTGCAAAAATAACTATATATGATATGATTATTTTGTTCATTTTTTTCATTATATTTAATTATTTGAGGAGGATATGTATGGCGAAAGGTTCTGTAAAGCTTGATGAAAAAACAGGATTATATTATTACGTTGTGGATGTTGGAAAGGACGGAATCAGAAAGCAGAAAAAGAAACGAGGATTTAAGCGGCAGAAAGATGCTCATGCAGCTATGACGAAAGTACTAGCTGAGGTAAATAGTGGAGACTACATTGAACCAAGCAAGATAAAATTTACAGATTATATGTTAGATGTATGGATCAAAGAAAAAGTTCAAAATAGACGCATGACTCGTTTAACGGCAGATTCATATCGTTCAATAATATTAAATCATATTAAGCCGATTTTAAAAAATAAAACACTCGGTGAATTGAACTCAAATGATATAAAGAAACTAATAAGTGAAATAAGGAAAAAGAAAAAAAAGAATAAAGAGTATTCTGACTCATTTATTCAAATGAATTTCAATATTGTGGTATGCGCCTTGAATTATGCTGTAAAAAGTGAGTTGATAAAAGACAACCCATCAAATAAAGTAGAGCGCCCAAGGATTGCTAAAAAAAAGCTTATTGTGTGGGAAGTAGACCAAATACAGACTTTTTTGGGTACATTAGAGGATCATCGGCATTACATTGCATTTTTTTTGGCAATCCATACAGGTATGAGAAAAGGTGAAATACTCGGACTTCCTTGGAGCAATGTTGATTATAAGAATAGATGTATTGTGGTCACCCAAACACTTGAACAGGATACAAAAGGATTTAAACAAGGAGCAAAGAGTTCATCTGGAGTCCGCACAATCACCATATCAGATGATGTGATTAAAGTACTAAAGGAACAAGAGGCAAGAATTAATGAAGAAAAGAGATTGGCTGGGTCAATGTATGTAGACAATGATCTGGTGTGTTGCACTGAAATTGGTAAGCCTATCTTCCATAATACCTTAACTAGAATAATGAGCAAAAGAATAAAAATATTAAGATTGCCTTATATTAGATTTCATGATCTCAGACATACTTCGGCTTCATTAATGTTGTCTATAGGAATACATCCAAAGGTAGTTTCAGAAAGATTGGGTCATAGTAGTGTAGTTATAACATTGGATACTTATTCACATTTACTCAAGAATATGCAATCAGATGCGGCAGTTGGATTAAGTAATCTATTAAACGGAAATGAAGAAAATGATCCACTAGAAATAGAAGATAAATTCTGTGACCAGAAGCGTGACCAATAGAGTTTATTAAGCACATAAAACATGAAAAAACGTTGGTACATAAGGAGTTTCTAAGATAATATAATGTGTAGTATCTTATCAAAGGTATATAATACGCCCATATTGTATACTGCTGGAAAGAACAGAAAGGGTGCACAACCATGCATAACGGAACCATTTTATTAGTAGACGATGAACCTGAAATTATTAAGCTGATGCAAATTTATTTGGAAAATGAAGGATATCGACTGCTTATGGCACGAGACGGATTGGAAGCGCTGGAGCAAGTCAGTCGGGAATCGATAGATGTGATGGTGCTTGATGTGATGATGCCCAATATGGACGGGGTTGAAGCTTGCATGAAGATCAGAGAAACCGAGCATTTTCCGATTATTATGTTGTCTGCGAAGGGACAAGATATGGACAAAATCACAGGACTCAGCGTTGGGGCCGATGATTATGTCACTAAGCCGTTCAGCCCGTTGGAGCTGGTGGCACGCATCAAATCCCAGCTGCGCAGAGTACGGAAATACACCCACTCCTCCCCTGCATTGGAGCATGAAATGATACTGGATGAACTCTCCATTAATTCTGCTACGCATGAGGTCACTCTCGCCGGAGAATCCATTAAGCAGACCCCGCGTGAATTTGCCATTGTCGAGCTGTTGGCACGTAATCGTGGTCAAGTGCTGAGCATGGAGCAGATCTATGAAAAAGTGTGGAAGGAGCAATATCTGGAATCCAACAACACGCTGATGGTTCATGTGCGTAAAATTCGCGAGAAAATTGAGGCTGATCCGAGAAAACCTAAATACCTGAAAACGGTGTGGGGAATCGGCTACAAAATGGAAAAATTCGATTAATGGAGGATTCACGTCTTGAAGGCAAAACGATATGACACATTGGGATGGAAGCTGGCAGCCCTTATTCTTGCCGCCTTCACTTTAACCGGACTGATTTTGATGGTGTTTTATTATGGAGCATCTTTGCTACTATGGCTGAACCCTTCCCGTTCATTTTTTGGCACTCGTCTAATTCGCTGGACCGTGAATCATATTGGGTCCCCACTCATCATGCTGATTGGAGGGCTGCCTTTATATATTTATTTCTTTTTCCTTTTTACCAAAAATACGATTGGCTATCTTCGCGAAATTACGACGGGGATGCAGGAGTTTGCTGATGGAGATCTGTCCTATTCGATTCCTGTTTCTTCAGCGGACGAGCTGGGTACCTTGGCGAAAAATATGAATACCATGGCGGACAAGCTCCGTCTCTCACTGGAAGAAGAACGGGCTTCCGCCAAAGCCAAAAACGACCTGATCACCGGCGTATCTCATGATCTTCGTACCCCGCTAACATCCGTGATCGGTTTTTTGGAATATATTGAAACCGACCGCTATCGGGATGAAATTGAGCTGCGCTATTATGTGAACATTGCTTATGAAAAGTCATTGACGCTTAAAAAGCTGATCGATGAGCTGTTTGAATACACGCGTGTGAGCGGTGGCAGTCTGCCACTGGAGCTGGAGCCTGTAGATCTCGGCAAATTGCTTACCCAGCTTGCTGAGGAATTTGTACCCTCGCTGGAACAGGCGGACATGTCCTACCGTGTCCGAATCGTCGAGCCTGTTCGGATTCTAGCCGATACCGACGAGCTGGTACGCCTGTATGAAAATTTGTTTTCCAACGCTATTCGATACGGAAAAGACGGCAAACGCCTCGATATCACCATAGGACGCGAAGACGACGAGGCGGTGGTAATCTGCACTAACTACGGCACCCCAATTCCTGCGGAAGATGTCCCGCACTTGTTTGAGCGGTTTTACCGGGTGGACAAATCACGTTCCAAGGAAACCGGAGGCACCGGACTGGGCCTTGCGATTACAAAAAGTATTACCGAGCTGCATGATGGCCGCATTTCGGTTAGGAGCAATCGCAGACAAACAGATTTTGAAACCCGTTTTCCCCTCTACTCCTACACATAAACAAACGAACCAGCCAAAGATTGTATCTCTGGCCGGTTCATTTCTGACTTTTATTTAATACAGGACTATTTTCCTTTATTTTGTTCAAATAATACTTCCCCATTGGATTCAATAATCTTTTGGTACCAGTAGAAGCTGTTCTTTTTTCTTCTTTCCAGCGTACCCGTACCATCGTTGTTTTTGTCTACATAGATAAAGCCGTACCTTTTTTTCATTTCTCCCGTTCCCGCACTGACAATGTCGATTGGACCCCACCAGGTATAGCCGAGCACTTCGCAGCCATCCTCAATAGCTTCATGCAGCTGGATCAGATGCTTGTTCAGATAGTCTACCCGCTCGGGATCATGAATTGAACCGTCTTCCAAAATTTCATCATGACTGCCGTAGCCGTTCTCTACAACAAACAGAGGTTTCTGATATCGGTCGTACATCTCATTACACACATAGCGGAAGCCCTTCGGGTCAATTGGCCATCCCCACGGCGTTTTTTCCAAATAGGGATTGTCGAGTCCCATAATTCCCCCTGTGTTGCCCAAGATGGGCATACCTGCTTTATGTGTCGTACTTCGATAATAGCTAAATCCTAAATAATCCGCTGTATGCTCCCGCAGTAATTGTTCATCTCCGGGCTCCATTTGGACCATGATGTTATGCTCTTTCCAGATCCGTTTGGCATAGCTTGGATAATAGCCTCTAAGGATCACATCGGAATAAAATAAGGATCTTCTTCTCAGCTCATAGGCTTCAAACACATCGTCCGGATTACAGGTATTCGGATAGATCGGACTCAGGGATAACATAGCGCCCATCATCGCTCCTGGGATAATTTCATGACACAGTTTAGTAGCCAGGGCACTGGCAACGAAAACATGGTGACTAGCCTGATAAATAGTCGGCAGTTTGTGCTCATCGTCTTGAACAACAATGCCTCCTGCCGCCAAAGGAATGGTATGGAAATGGTTGATTTCGTTGAAGTTCATCCAATATTTCACTTTGTTTTTATAACGTTTGAAGACAACTTCCGCATACTTTACATAGAATCCAATCAGCTCGCGGCTTTTCCAGCCTTCGTATTTGCGAATCAGATTCAGAGGTAGCTCAAAGTGAGAAATGGTGATGACCGGCTCAATTCCATACTTCAGTAGCTCATCAAACAGATCATCGTAAAATTGCAGCCCTTTTTCATTTGGTTCGGCATCATCCCCATTCGGAAAGATTCGGGACCATGCAATGGAAGTCCGAAAGCACTTCATGCCCATTTCGGCGAACAGGGCGATATCTTCTTTATAACGATGGTAAAAATCAATCGCTTCATGGCTGGCGTAGTACTTGTTTTCATCAATCGTATCATCAAACGTCCCGCCTACTATTCCTCCCCGAAATGCATCGCTGATTGCTGGCCCTTTACCATCCTCGTTCCATGCCCCTTCAGCTTGATTCGCTGCTATAGCACCACCCCATAGAAAATTCTCAGGAAAACTTTTGGCTATTTGTGCTGTCATAACTCATTTCCTCCTTTATTTAATGTACAGTGAGCAAAATACTTTGCAAATCTACGGATTTTTGCTGTGTCTGGGTAACCTTTTGGTAAGCAGTGCTGTTGGTAACAATAATTGGAGTGGTCAGGTCATAACCGGCTGCCTGGATTTTCGGAATATCAAATTCAAGCAGCAAATCGCCTCGTTCAATCCGTTGCCCTTGTTCTACATGCTTCGTGAAATAGCTGCCTTTCAGCTTAACCGTATCTAGTCCCACATGAATTAACAGATCCAGATGGTTATCTGAGGTGATGGCTATCGCATGGCCGGTTCGAAATACGAGCGAGACAACCCCGGAAACCGGTGAATATACCTTTCCTTCACTCGGTAGAATGGCTATTCCTTGACCCATCGCTTCTGTAGAGAACGCAGGATCAGGAACCTCATGAAGCGGAACAATTTGGCCATGGATAGGCGCATAGACATTCTCGGTGACTTCGGTATGTCCAGGTTCAGTTTGTAAGGCAGGCTCGGATTTTTCTGCTTCCGTCTTTCCTGTCTCCGCATCCGTTGCCCCGTTTCCTTCATTAAAGCCCAGAATATAAGTCAATAAGGTAGTAACCACAAATGAAATGATGATACTAATCAAATAAAAAGCAATTGTATTCGTAAAGAATGCCGGAATAGTAGTTATTGCCGGGAACACATAAGCAAGCACGGTCGTTTGGAAATGTCCGGCAATGGCCCCTCCGATCATTCCCCCGATGACGGCGGCAATCATTGGTCTTTTCAGCTTCACGGACAATCCGTAAACGATAGGTTCTGTAATACCAGCGAACAGTGAAGGGAAAATAGATGACAGTGCGTAAGCTTTCAGCTTTTTGTCTTTGGCTTTCAGAAAGACCCCAAGAGCGACACCGGATTGGGCGAAGGTCGCAGAAGCCATCATAGGTCGAATCGTATCAAACCCTTTGAGGGAAAGATTGTTGATCATCGCAGGTGCAATCCCCCAGTGTAAACCAAACATCACTAGGAAGGTCCAGCCGCCTCCCAGAATGGCTCCAGTCAAGAGACCGCTTTGCGTACTCAAAAATTCAATACCATCCGCAATACCTTTACCGGTGTACACTCCCAGTGGACCGATCACAATGGCGGTAAGCGGAACCATAATTAATAAGGAAACAAGCGGGACCATAAACAATTCAATGCTTTTCGGAACCACCCGCTTCAGAAACCGTTCCAGATATGAATACAGCCAAATGGCTAAAATTGCTGGAATAATGGATGTCGTATAACTCATCAGGACAACGGGAATGTGGATAAAGGAAGCAATATCCCCCGTGTTTTCCATCAGCTTGGTGAAGTTAGGCTCCAGCAGAGCGGCCATAATGGCAGCAGATACGATAGGCTGGGTCTTGAATGTTCTCGAAGCTGAAAACGCCAACATCAGTGGCAGGAAGAAAAATACGCCGTTGCCTGCGGCAGCAAGGATAGCATAGGTACTGGAGGCACTGTCCAACCACTCTAACTGTGTAAGAATAACCAGGATAGCTTTCAGCATCCCTGCACCAGCCAAAGCAGGTACAATCGGCTGGAAGATAGAGCTCATGACGGTAAAAGCACGACTGATGAAATTACCTTCCTTTGCATTATCCTCTTTCTTTTCGTTGCCGCTTTTTACCTGAAGGTTATAGTTCTTCGCAATCGTATCATAAACCTCGTTAACATGATTGCCGATCACCACCTGGTACTGCCCTCCGCTTTCTATCACAGAAATGACACTGTCGGAATTTTCCAAAGCCTGTTTATTGGCTTTTTGCTTATCCTTAAGTGTAAATCTCAGACGGGTCATACAATGGTACAGATCACGTATATTTTCTTCTCCGCCTACATTAGTTACAATGAATTTCGCTAATTCATCATGTTTGCTCATAATGCCTGCCTCCAATGCTCTCTGGTTGATATAAAAAAAACCTGAGTAATCCCCGATACCAAAATGCAATTTAGTATCGAAATCACTCAGGTAATGCCCACGAATGGTAACACCCTGTTAGTTTTCAGTTCTGTTGACCAATCTGGAAATGTGAATCATAAGATACATCATTTCATCATTGGTTAATTTCTGCTCAAACTGCTTATTCACATACACCCCTATTTTTTGCACACATCTGTGCTCTTCTGGAAATTTGATTTTCAGGTCTTCGAACAAATTCATGTACTGCGGGTCTGCCGATTCGTGGGCAAAAAGCCGCTGGGCAAAAAATTTAAGATGGGTTACAAAACGGTTGTAATTCCATGAATCTTCATCAATCTCGACATTGAAGTGGTATTTTACAATATCCATAATATCCTTGATGACTTTTGACGTTTTTAGCGTCAGATCAAGCTTCTGGTTATCCAGGCGGGCGTTGACGAAATGCAGGGCAATAAACCCGGCTTCATTCTCATCGAACGTGATGTTGATCCTGTTACGAATCATCTCCAGCGCGTGTTTTCCGATCGCGAATTCTTCGCGATAAAACCGCTTGATCTCCCAAAGAAATCGGTTTTCAATCGGTGTTCCCCGTTCATGCCTTTGGATGGCGAATGAAATGTGGTCGATCAGGGCTAGGTAAATATAGTCACTAATGTCTCCAGCCAATCTCGGTCTGGCATACTCCACGATTTCATCCGCGATTTCAATACATTCCATCTTCACATCTTTCAGCAAATCCGCCAGCTTCGCGGATAAATCCTGAGTTTTGACTACAAACAGCTTCGTGATTTTCCGCTCATCAATGGTATCCCCCGGTTTCAGGTTGAATGCGATTCCATTTCCTGTCGCAATGACCTCTTGGGCGTCCTCTTCCTCTGCTAAAACGACATTGTTGTTAAGCGCTTTCTTCAAAATCATGCGACCACCTGCTTTTATTTACTGGAAGGCCATTTTTTAAAGAGACTCTGTTAAAAAATGTGCATACACTAAAAAACCTGAACAGAATACCGCTTCATAGACGTTATCGCCCATTTACCGGAACTCCATTCAGGTTATGCCTAAAATAGTAACACCCTGAAAATTATGAAATTCATTTTTGTAATCGTTTTCTTGGCTTCATTATAATAGAGTTTCTTTTTTTCTGTCAACCCTTTATTAAAAAAAGCCTTCCATCCGCTTACTGCGGCTTCGGAGTCCCTGAACGATTCACAATCCAGATGCCCACCAGTACTAAGAAAATGCCAAGCAAGGTAGCCGCTTTGAGCGCCTCGTGAAGAAAGATCCAGCCGGACACAACACCGATGATAGGAACCAGCAACAGCGTAACAGAAGCTTTACTAGCTTCCATTCTAGTGAGAATATGAGTCCACAGCAGGAATGCAAGAGCAGACGCCACAATGCCGGAAAATAAGATATAAAAGATCGACGCAGCGCTAAAGTTCGGCTCCCATCGCTCAAACAACAGGGAGTACAATAACAATCCGAGCGCACCGAATGCCATCTGCCAGGTCGTGAACTGGGTTTTATCGCAATGCTGGAGCTTGAGCTTGATAATCAGGTTCGAAAGTGCCCAAGCAATCGCTGAACTCACCCCAAGCAGCATGGCCCACAAATTGCCGCCCAAATGAATGTCCATAGCAAATAATAGCCCCAGGACCCCTGTAGCAATTCCAATCGTTTTGCGTGTATTCAGCCGCTCACCTGGAATCATAAAATGAGCCATAATGGATAAAAACAGCGGCATGCTGTACGTAAGCACGGAGGTTAAGCCCGCATTAATGTAGTTCAGGGATATCTGAATCGCAATATTAAAATAGGTAGTCTGGAGAATCCCGCAGAGTATATACCATTTTATCGTGTGCCTGTCAGGGTTCGGAACCCGTTTCCACATCAGAATTCCGAACAGAAGTAGCGTCCCTGTGAGAAACCGGAGAGCCGCAAATTGAACAGGTTCAAAGGCTCCATTGCCCAATTTCATGATAACAAAATTAAAGCCCCAGATCAGGCATAAGAGCAGGCTCAAGCCTTTCATGCATCATACGCCTCCGTTTAGAGCACTTCTCCGCCCGATTCAATCACTTTTTTATACCAGTCAAAGCTTTTTTTCTTGTAGCGGTTCAGTGTTCCGTTGCCCAGATCATCCTGGTCGACGTAGACGAAGCCGTATCTCTTGGATGCCTGTGAGGTCGAAGCACTGATCATGTCGATGGGACCCCAGGCGGTGTAGCCGAACAGGTCCACTCCATCCTCAATGGCTTTCCTCATTTGCTCGATATGTTTTTTCAGATAGTCGATACGGTAATCATCGTTAATGGTGCCGTCAGGATTCATTTGATCTGTCGCACCCACGCCGTTTTCTGAGATGAACAGTGGCTTTTGATAGCGGTCATACAGGTTATTAAGCGCATAACGTAATCCTTTAGGATCAATCTGCCATCCCCACTCGGACTGCTCGAGGTAAGGATTCTTCACGCCACCAATCAGATTTCCGCTTGCTTTGGCATGCTGATCGGCAGTGGCACTGGCATTGTTGGACATATAGTAGCTCAGGGACACGAAGTCCACGAGGTTATCTCGCAAGATTTCATCGTCGCCAGGTTCTTTATGCAGAACAACACCCTTTTCTTTGAACATACGTGCGGTATAGGACGGATAATACCCTCTAGCTTGTACATCACTGAAAAAGAAGGACACTCGTTCTTCCTTTTGGCATTCAAGCACATCATCCGGATTGCAAGTATTCGGATAAAGCAACAGATAGCTGATCATACACCCAATCTGGGAGTTCGGTATAATCTCATGACAGGCTTTGACTGCCAGCGCGCTAGCTATAAACTGATGATGGGCAGATTGATACTTGTCCTGCTCCAGATTCGGGTGATTCTCTTCAATGATCCCCGCGCTGACAAACGGATGGTGTTTGACACAGTTCATTTCGTTAAACGTAATCCAGTACTTTACTCTATCCTTGTAACGGGTAAATACAGTCTCGGCAAAACGGACGAAAAATTCAATCAGTTTCCGGTTTTTCCAGCCACCATATTCGGTGACAAGATACAAAGGCATATCGTAATGGGTCAGCGAGATGACAGGTTCAATTCCTTTGGCCAGCAGGGCATCAAAAACCTTGTCATAGAATTGCAGCCCTTTCTCATTGGGTTCTGTCTCGTCGCCATTCGGGAAAATACGTGTCCAGGAAATGGAAGTGCGGAAGCATTTAAAACCCATTTCGGCCAGCAGATTAATATCTTCTTCATAACGGTGATAGAAATCATTTCCCCGACGTTTTGGATAATTTTTGGTGCTGTTTGGGTCCAATGCTTCCTTGACCTGCGCATGGGTCATCATATGCCACTGATCCAGCCAATGCTTTTTGTCGAGTGCTGGATCAAAGGTAAATACATCAGAAATCGAGAGTCCTCTTCCATCTACGTTGTAAGCCCCTTCAATCTGCATGGCAGCGGCTGCCCCGCCCCATAGAAAGTTCTTGGGAAAACCTTTTGCCTGTTGCATGTTGCATTCCTCCAAGTAGGTTATAATTTGTGAAGAAGTATGCGGAACCCATGTCCTTCAAATGCATCCCGGATTGCTGCATACGCTTTATGCTTTCATGCTACAATCTGGGATGCATTCCAGGTCAAGAACTAAATTTTTGGAGTTGAATGTCATGCATAATATAAAAAGAATTGCTGAAATTGCGGGGGTATCGACAAGTACCGTGTCTCGTGTGCTTAATCATCATCCATATGTCAGTGAAGCAACGCGGACCAGGGTGATGGAAGTCATTCGGGAACTGGATTATATTCCGAATATTAATGCGGTGCAGTTGAAAGTAGGCCGTACCAAGGTTATTGGGATCATGACCCCAACGATTAATAATTATTACATGCAAATCATCAAGGGAGTATCCAATGCGGGTAAAGAGCAAGATTATCAGGTTTTGATCTACCAGACGGAGGAAAATCAGGATTTGGAAAGCGCGGCGTTAGAGCTTTTGAGGCAGAAAAAAGTGGACGGGATCGTCATTTTACGGCGTATGCTGGATTGGTCTGCTGTGAGGCATTACACCAAGTATGGGCCGATTGTGACCTGCGAGCCATTAAAAAATAAAGAGATTTCATCCATTTATCTCGACCATTATGAAGGATTTCGGATTGGATTAGAGCATTTGGCCGAGCTAGGATTTGAAAAAATCGCCTGCACCGTAGGCAGAAAAAACAGCGTAAACAGCCAAAGAAGACTCCAGGCCTATTATGACCTGCTCGCGGCAAGGAAGCTGCCAGTGAATGAGGAATGGTTGCTCAGTGGTATCCATACGGTGCAGGACGGAATGCGAGCGTTCGCCAAGCTGGAGTCTTTAAAGGAACGTCCCCATGCCATCATGACAACCAATGATTTGGTGGCATGCGGTATTATCTCAGCTGCTCGTAGTAAAGGGTGGAAGGTTCCAGGAGATTTGGCAGTGGTCGGCTTTGAAGCTGACGAAAGTCAGGTAGCCGACGCCATGGGACTGACCAATATTACGAACCCGTTGCAGGGAATCGGACAGGAAATGTTCCGTACATTATATCAGCAATTGAACGGGCAGCCTTTGGAGCCAGCCTCCCTTGCTTTTGAATTGAAGGTCCGCCAGTCTACCTGCTAATCCATCTACAAACTAACCAATCAACAGTGTATAGACGATACCCGGCCCGTGTACACCGATCGTCAGATCATTTTCAATATCCGACGAGCGGCTCGGTCCAGTAATAAAATGAATGCCTGCGGGCAGTTGCTCACGCCCGGCTTCGTCAAAATGGCTTAGAATTTCGCCCAGCCGTGTTCGCAAGCGCTCTACTGGCAGAAGAATGATCAGTACAGTTGGCAAAAGGCTGACCGCACGGCCTTTCTCCGGCGAGGATAGCACCGCTACCGAACCGGTGTAAGCAGCCGCTTCGTCGGCGATGACGATGCCGATATCCGCCTCGGCGGCGCGGGCCTTCCAATCCTCGACTGGATCGGTGTTCCACACCGATAAACGGACTTCCGGCAGCGCCAATTCCAGCTGGAGCGCATCCAGGTCCGGCTCATTCTGCCGGACGATATAGGCCGCTCCCAGCTCTCGCGCTTTGTGCGCGATCCAGTCTGCGGTCTGCTCCAAATCCGACAGACGCACGACATGCCCGCCAACACTTGTAAAGTTGGCGGTGAACTCTTCGATGCGCTGCTCCGCGCTCCATTCGAATTCGTGCCAAAATGCAGGTGCCCCGCGAAACGGCTGAACTGGCGGTTCCGTTTGTCGTGGACGCTTGAGCCGCGTCGCGATGTCGTCCATAAAGCGTACCTGCTTGGCACGGGATTCTGCTTCCATTTGATGAAGCCACGTTTCATGGGCCGCTTTTGCTTGCGCAGAAGGATTACTCTGTTCACTCATGCTGCGTCCCTCCTTTACTTCTATCTGCCAAAATCTTCTCCATTCGACTGAGAACATCCGGCTGCATCACATTGCGTTCCTGCTCCAGCTTATGCTCCAGCGTGTTCCATTGCTGACGGAAGGATTTTTTCGCCAAAGAGGGAGCCACACGGTACGTATTCCATCCCTTTAGGGGGCCCAGCTTTAGGGTAATTTCGCCCTTACGAACGACCGCTTTCTGAGCAATCTGCCCTAGCCGAATCGCCGCTGCGAATCGCTTCGAGCTGGAAACCACGGTCGCAAAACCTTTCATTCCTACTGTTTCCAGCTTATCTCCTTGTCCCGCCTCTACCTTACGTCTACGCAAATATACCAGCATATCATGCAGCGGTATTTTGACCGGACAGGCTTCATAACACGCACCACACAGACTGGATGCACTCGCAATATCGTTCCACTCTTCGATGTTGCCATGAAGGGCAGGCGTAAGCACTGCACCGATAGGGCCACTATATGTCCCGCCATACGCATGCCCGCCAATGTGTCGGTACACTGGACAGGCATTCAGGCAAGCCCCACAGCGAATGCAATTCAGCAACTCTTGAAACTCGGGATTGCCTAGCTGTAGTGAACGTCCGTTATCTACGATGATGATGTGCATTTCGTCAGGCCCATCGGCATCTTGGCTGCGCCGAGGGCCTGAAATACCAGACATGTACATGGTCAGCTTCTGTCCAGTAGCGGATCGTGGCAGTAATGTAGCCATCACCTCCAAATCCGTCCAGGATGGAATAATCCGTTCCATGCCCATCAGCGTAATTTGCGTTTTGGGCAAAGTGGATACCATTCGTGCGTTGCCTTCATTTTCAAACAGGACCATGGAGCCTGTCTCGGCGATGGCAAAATTACACCCGGTCATGCCAATATCCGCTTCTAGAAACTTCTCACGCAGCTTTTTGCGGACAAAGCCCGCCAAAATCGTCGTATCCGCGGACAATTTCTCCCCTGCTTCTTTGGATAACAGCTCGGCAATCTGATAACGGTTTTTGTGAATCGCCGGAATGACGATATGAGACGGGGGCTCTCCTGCCAGTTGAATAATATATTCACCGAGGTCACTTTCAATCGTCTCGATATCCGCCCCTTCCAGTGCCTGATTCAAATGCAGCTCCTCCGACACCATCGACTTGGATTTGACGACGGAGCGGGCTTGGCTATGCGCAGCAATATCCAGTGTAATACGTACAGCATCGGCTGCTGTGTCGGCAAAATGAATATGCACCCCGTTGGCACGGGCATTTTCTACAAATAGATTTAAGTAATAGTCCAGATGGGCAATGGTATGCAGACGAATTTGACGGCCCCGTTCCCGCCATTCCTCCCAATTTCCGTGCTGTTCTGAAGCCACCCGCTTGCCGTTGCGCAGCCGCTCCGTAGTGAAACGAACTGCATTCCGCAGAAAATCATCATTTAGGGCCAGCTCTGCGCGTTTTTTGACCTTTTGGTTCATGGAATGTGAGTGTACGGCGGTCATGCGTGCTTCACCCCTTCGTACAGCAGCTCAGCCAGATGCATCACCCGAACTGGCTCCTCCCGATACCGAAGATTTCCAGCAATGTTCATCAAGCAGGCCATATCTAGTCCGACCAGTACCTCGGCTTCGGTCTCCCTGATGTGGTCCACTTTTTCAGTCACCATCGCTCCCGAAATATCCGGCATTTTCACCGCGAAAGTCCCGCCAAAGCCACAGCAGTCCTCAGCAAAGGGAAGTGGTACTAATTGCAGCCCCTTTACACTGCCAAGCAGCTTCATCGGTTCCTCCTTCACGCCGAGCAAACGTGTGCCATGGCAAGACGGATGGTAGGTTACCGTATGCGGAAAAGACGCGCCCACATCGGTCACGCCAAGCACCTGCACCATAAATTGCGTAAACTCATACGTCTTTTGCTCCAGCCTCCGTGCCGAATCGAGCCATTCGGGTTCATCCTTAAACAACTCCGGGTAATGATGAATCATATATGTGCAAGAGCCGGAAGGAGATACGACAAAATCGCTGTCGTTAAACGCTTTCAAAATCGTTTTAGCCGCAACCCTCGTTTCATCCCAATAGCCGCTGTTATAGGATGGCTGTCCGCAGCATGTCTGTATCTTCGGAAAATCCAGCTGAACACCATATCTGACAAGCAAGCGTGCCATCGCTTCCCCTACCTTGGGATAAATCGCATCACTTAGGCAGGTAATAAATAAAGATACCTTCATACGGAACACCCTTCCGTCCATGGAATAGCTATTACTTTATAACTGAAAGGTTACCTATAGTGCCGCTGCGCAGTCAGATGGTGCTTCCCATCGCTGTTGCCCCCAGATTCTTTACTCAATGCTAAAAATCCGGGGGAAGTGATACTTTAGAAGCTTGCAGTGGGATTCTCACTTATAACTTTTTTACATCATCAAAGAATCCCACTGCAATAGCGATCGTAAGACCAAATGAAACGCAAAGCGGCCTTCACCTTGGAAACTCCCCGCTTCACACAACCGTGACTGGAATAGCCAGCTCCGCAAGTTGACTGCGAATCGGGTCCGACAACCGCGAATCCGTAATAATCTCGGATACCTGCGACAGGTTCACGACATGCGTAAACGCCTGTTGCCCAAATTTGCTCGCATCCGCCAGTAAAATCACACGGTCTGCAATGCTGACCATTTTCTGCTTCAAACGAGCTTGCAGTTCATTTGATTCGCTAATACCGCGATCCAGATGAACCCCCTGGCTGGAGAAAAACAATTTATCCACATAATAGGTTTCTAGTGAACGCTCTGCGAGCGGGCCTACAAATGACAACGAGCGTTGAAGCAACTGCCCGCCCGTCGAAATGACCTCGATTTTTTCCTTACCCGCCAGCTCTGTAGCTACCCGAATTGAATTTGTTAATATTGTCAAAGGAATATCCGGTAAACTTGACGCCATATACCAGGCGGTTGTGCTGGCATCCAGCAAAATACGATCATTCGGCTGAATCTGCTTGACCGCTTCCTCGGCAATCCTACGCTTTTCCTCTGCGTTCATAATTTCCCGTACCGCATAGGGCGTTTCAGGCTGCTCGTTTTTGACACTGACCGCTCCCCCATGCGAACGGCGCAGTCGTCCCGCCTGCTCCAGGCGGTCCAGATCACGGCGGATCGTTTCCTCCGTTACTTTGCACAACTCACTCAATTCGGACACCCGTATGCTTCCTTTTTCATTAACGAGCTGCACAATCATCTCATATCTTTCTGCGACCAGCATGGCAATCTCACTCCACATCTTTAATGTACAAAAAGTCCCGCACCCGCCGGAATTGCCCGTAGGCATCCTCCCACGCTTCTGACTCGGCAGGTTCATATTCCTCCACGGAAATAGAATCCGCGATGACCCGGCGTGCTTCCCATATATCGGCGAACTTTCCCTGTGTCATCCATTGTACCGCAAGATTGCCGATTGCGCTCGCTTCTGCAGGTCCCGCCCACACTGGTTTTTGAATCGAATTAGCTGTCCATTGGCACAGCAAGCGATTTTGAATCCCTCCTCCGACCATATGCAAACCATTAAACCGTTGTCCTGACACCTGCTCCGTAAGCTCCAAAATGTAACGGTACTTTAACGCCAGACTCTCCAAAACACAGCGCGTGATTTCTCCCGGCGTCTCGGGCAATGGCTGCCCGGTGTTGCGGCAATATTGGCGAATACGTGTTTTCATATCCCCGGCGTGCAGAAACAGTTCATCGTCCGGGTCAATCAAAGAAGTGAATGCTGGAGCCTGTTCTGCCATATGAACCAGTTCGGGGAAGGAATAGGAGTATCCCTGCCGCTCCCATTCTCTGCGCGCCTCCTGTAAAATCCACAAGCCCATAATGTTTTTAAGCAGCCTGTAAGTTCGACCGACCCCACCTTCGTTCGTAAAATTAAAACGAAGCGTATCGTCATTGATTACAGGCTGTGCCGTTTCCGTTCCCATCAGGGACCATGTTCCGCAGCTCAAGTACGCAAACGAGTGCTCCAGCGCAGGCACGGCAGCCACAGCAGATCCCGTATCGTGCTCTGCTACTGCAATTACAGGAATCGCCCCAATACCCAGATCGGTCATGACCGACGAGCGGATAGTTCCTGCAACATTTCCTGGCTCCAGTACCTCACCAAACCAGGAACGGGGAATATTGATTCCAGACAAAAGCTCATCATCCCATTTTTGCTGCAACGGATTATATAATTGCGTGCTGGTCGCATTCGAAAACTCATTGTACATTTCACCTGTCAGAAAATACCGCAGCAGATCTGGAATCATCAAGAAATGCTTTGCCTGCTCCAGCAACGGTGAACTCGCATTTCGCATAGCAGCCAGCTGATAAATCGTGTTAAACGTCAAAAACTGAATGCCTGTACGCTGAAAAATGAAGTCTTTTCCCTGCCGTTCCTGTATTTCTTCCATCACCCCGTGGGTGTGCCAATCCCGATAATGATAAGGGTTCCCCAGCAATTCTCCGGTTTTCCCAATTAATCCAAAATCGACCGCCCAGGAGTCAATCGCAAGACTGGACGGATTCACTCTCATATGCTTGGCTTTGAGCAAGCCTTGCTGAACCTCGTGATACAGACGCAACAGATCCCAGTGCAGACGCTCCCCAACCTTGACCGGATCATTCGAAAAGCGGTGAATTTCCTCCACCACTATACGTGAATCTGTCAATTCTCCGAGTAGAACCCTGCCGCTGCTTGCCCCCAAATCATAAGCGAGGATGCTCACCAGCTTGCACCACCCTTGCCTCTTTGCAAAATCTGCGTGCCATACTCAGACGCTAAATAGGCTTTCATCGGGTCTGCCGGTAACCCTTGCTCTTCACGGATCGCTCTGAGCAATGGTGCCACATCGAACTCAAACGCTTGGCGCACGGCATCCTCCGCACCCAGCACATCCTGGCGACTCGCCGCTTCCTCCACCTCTGCATGATTGATCAGAAGTGCCTTCGCATATTGAGTCTGCACATTCAGCACCGAGCGAATCATCGCCGGAATTTTGGGTTCAATATTGTGCGATTGGTCGATCAAATAAGCAATTTTATCGACGGTATGGCGAATATCCGCATCCGCATCCTGAGCCGCATTCAAAATCTGATAAAAAATCAAGAACAGTTCATACGGATTCGCGGAGCCCACGATCAGATCATCATCCGCATATTTGTAGCTATTAAAATGAAAACCACCTAATCGCTTCTCATCAATTAGAAACGCGACAATATGCTCCACGTTGGCTCCCGGCAGATGATGCCCTGTATCCACCAGCACCTGTGCCTGCGGCCCCAGCTTGGTTGCGAAATTGTACGCCATACCCCAATCGGCAATATCCGTATGGTAAAAGGCTGGCTCGAACGCCTTGTATTCAATCAACATGCGCATGTCAGGAGTAAGCGCCTTATACATTTCACTGAGCGCTTCCAGCATCCAATTTTTCCGTTTGCGAATGTCCCCCTGGCCGGGATAATTCGTTCCGTCTGCGAACCATAAGCTAAAATCGTTAGAGCCCGTTTCCTTCGCAATATCCACGCATTCCAGCAAATGGTTGATGGCCTTGCGGCGGATGGCCGGGTCTACATTGGTGACACTGCCGAGCATGTAGTCCTCGTCTTGAAACAGGTTGGGATTCACGGCCCCAATCTGTAGTCCCAAGCTTTCGGCATGACTGCGAAGCTTGCCGTAATTGTCTACTGTATCCCACGGAATGTGGATCGCAACGGATGGACATAGGCCTGTCACGGCATGAACCTGCGCAGCATCCTCCAACTTTTCGAACGGATCACGCGGCACGCCTGTTTTCTGAAAGACTTTAAACCGTGTACCTGAGTCGCCATATCCCCAGGATGGTGTTTCTATGCTAAGCGCTTTCAGCTTTGCCTTTACTTGCTCCAGGTCAATGCCCCGTTGTTGCTGTTGCTCCTCGAATAAGGCGTACGCTTTGTCACTCATCGTGGTTCCTCCTTGGAAAATGAAGTGAGTTACGGGAGGCCGCTTCGCGTGCGGATTATTCTTCCGATCGCTGTTGCAACGGGATTTCTCATTTTATAACACATGATAAGGTTAAAATCCCGTTGCAAAGGCGAACACATCGTTTCTTCAGAACAATTCCGCCCGCTCTGCTGCTGACCACCCATAAAGTCACTTCTATTTTTAAAGTGTTAGTGTGTATAAGCCCTTCGAAACTATCGTCATGTGGCTTGGTTTAGTGAAATAGATTAGTACATTAAATTAGTTCATTATAATCCTAAGTGTTGAGCCGTTGAAATGAGTCTATCGCTTACATAGGTTCATTTTAATTCGGCTAGCGTGTAAATGCTGCGGGAACGCCACCGTCGATGGTCAGCATACAACCTGTCGTTTTCTCTGCCTTGGATGAGGCGAAAAAGGCAATGCCCTCGGCGATATCCTGCGGGTAAATGTTGACCAGCAGCGTCGTCCGTTTGCGGTAATGTTCCTCCAGCTGGTCGGGCTCAATCCCGTAGGCGGCAGCGCGCTCGTTGCGCCAATTGGAGTTCCAGATTGCCGAGCCTTGCAGAATGGCATCCGGCAAAATGGTGTTCACACGGATACCATATTCACCGCCTTCTGCGGCAATACAACGGGCTAAATGCGCTTCCAGCGCCTTGACCGAGCTGTAGGCTGTTACATTTTTTCCTGCGTAGACCGAGTTTTTGGAGCCGACGAACACCATGCTGCCGCCAAGTGTCTGCTCCTTCATGAGCTTGAACGCTTCTCGTGCAACCAGAAAATAACCCGTTCCCAGCACATTCACATTTAAATTCCATTCCTTTAACGATGTTTCATCGAACGGACTGGATGTAGCAAGGCCTGCATTGTTGACGATGGTATCTACACCGCCATAGGTCAATGCCGTTTCTGCATAGGCAGCCTGAATTTGCTCCTCCTGCGTCACATCCATTTTTACGGCGATGGCACGATTTTCTCCGTAGCTACTATTTATCTCTGCGGCTACCTTTTGCGCGCCTTCCAGATTCAGATCTGCCAGTACGACATGTGCGCCTTCATCTACCAAACGACGTGCGGTTGCACTGCCAATTCCGCCTGCACCGCCTGTAATGAACGCAATTTTACGGGAAAATTCAGCTTCTGCTGGCGCGAGTGACAGCTTATAAAGCTCCAGCGGCCAATATTCCACGTTATATGACTCGTTCTCGCTGAGTGAAACAAACTCTCCTAACGCCGTTGCTCCTCGCATGACAGCAATAGCCCGATGATACAAGGCGCCGCTTACCTGCGCGTTGCTCCAGCTTTTTCCTGTGTTGATCATACCAATACCCGGAATCAAAATTACACGTGGCGCAGCCTCAAACATAACATCTCCCTCATGCCGATTGCGCTCGAAATAAGCTTGATACTGCTCCTTATAGGCTGCTATACCCTCGGCAAGCTTAACTTTCAAGCCCTCTACATCCTCCACATCCGGTGTCCAATCTACATAGAGTGGCTTCATCTTGGTATGGACCAGATGATCCGGGCACGCAGCCCCGACCTGGGATAAAGCAGCAGAATCCCGGCCGTTCACAAACTCCAACACATCCTCCGCGTCATCAAAGGTGAGGATCATCTTTTTCTCATCACTGACTGCACCACGGACGGATGGCATGACCTGGGATGCAATGCTACGGCGTTCTTTATAAGTAAGCGCTTTATATTTTGTGCCTCCAAATGCCTGCTTTTCCTCTTGACGAGCTTTAATATAGCTTTCTGCTTCTTGAATGATTTCGATTGTTTTCGCATAAGCCGCTTCGGATGTCTCTCCCCACGTAACCAGACCATGCTTTTCCATCAATACCAATTCAGCTTGTGGATGATCGAGTACACCTTGGGCAATCATTTTCGATAGCTTAAAGCCAGGACGGATATAAGGCACCCATACAAAACGGTCACCGAAAATTTCCTTAGCGATTTCCTTGCCGTTGTGCGCACAGCACAAGCTAATAATCGCGTCCGGGTGTGTATGATCCACATGTCTAAAAGGCAGAAAAGCATGCAATAGCGTCTCAATTGAAGCCCGTGGATGCTTGGCATCTATCATACAGTTCGCCAAATATGCGACCATATCCTCGTCAGACATATCTTCCCTTTCAAATAAAGGACGAATATCCTCCATACGAAGCCCTGTGAAGTTATACGCTTTCATTGTTGCGAGATCGGAACCGCTGCCCTTAACGTACATCACTTCTACTTCACGCCCACGAAAATCTTGTATCATCGTTTTGGCCGAAGTGTTGCCGCCTCCCCAGTTGCACACACTCCTATCTGTGCCAATCAGGTTAGAACGGTATACGAGCTGTTCCAGCGTGCTTTTCTGCTCAGATGCTTGTGAAGAAATCCACAGACTTTGTACCATAGGAAAAAGACCTCCAAGTTTAGTTTTAGTTTTGAAAGGCTTTATTACAGTGGTTATTCTTTGTTTATGGAGACTATAACACTTTTGTTTTAATTTGAAAATAAGTAATACAAAAATAATCAAAAATAAATTTTAATTTTTACCCATCTATAAAACGGATATATTCATTGTAAAACGATCATTTCCACGCAGAAAATAAAGGCCATGTCAGAATCGGTTATAAGAACCTTTCTGGCACAGCCTCATTTGTTTAACTCATCTAATTACCCAACTATACGCATCACTTTGGCTAGCAGCTCGTACGAGCGCAGGCGCGCTTGATGGTCATATACCTGAGAGGTTGTAATCAGCTCATTGGCTCTCGTCTGGTCGATTATCAAATCCATCTTTTGCTTGACGGTGTCAGGACTGCCGATGGCTGAATACCCCAGCATATTACCACGAACCATCTCCTTCTCGTGCTCACTCCAAAGCTTTTCCATGTCATCCACTGGTGGCTTCAGTCCTCCGCTGTGCCCGCGCAGCACATTTAGAAACTGTTGTTCTTGTGATGTAAAGAGCCATTTTGCTTCCTCATCAGAATCTGCAACAAGCACATTAACACCGACCATCACATATGGCTTATCCAGTGCTTTGGATGGCCGAAAATTGCGATGATACAACTCTAAAGCCTGTAGCAAATGAGTCGGGGCAAAGTGGCTGGCGAACGCGAACGGCAACCCAAGCTGACCTGCCAGCTGTGCGCTGAATCCGCTTGATCCCAGTAACCAGATGGGAATGTTCAGCCCTTCTCCAGGAATCGCTCTTACTCCCGGAACGGCTCCGTTTAGCGCTGGATTCAGGTAAGAACGCAACTCATTCAATTGCTCGGGGAAATCTTCCCCAGTACTGTGAAGCCCTCGCCGCAGTGCCCTCATCGCGGGTTGATCCGTGCCTGGAGCCCGGCCAAGTCCCAGATCAATTCGTCCCGGATAGAGCGACTCTAGGGTTCCAAACTGCTCTGCAATCATGAGTGGAGCATGGTTAGCCAGCATAATACCGCCTGAACCGACCCGAATCTTGTCTGTATGTGCAGCTACATGCCCGATGATCACGGACGTAGCCGCACTGGCGACCGCCTGCATATTATGATGCTCCGTTAGCCAGTACCGATGGTACCCCCATTGTTCAGCATGCTGGGCAAGATCCACCGTGTCGCGGAAGGAATCGGCAGGAGTGCCGCCTTCAATGACAGGTGCAAGATCTAATATAGATAGTGCAACGTTACGCGTAGTCATTATATATAAACCCCCTGTCAAAATATTATTTTACATATTTCCCTCAACGCCTTAATTCTTTGACCCATCAATTGATACGTCAATTATGATAATGTGTTCCGTTATGAATTGCAAATGATTTAAATTTTTAGTTTTTATCAAAAAACAGTTTACTTTTATAATAAGCTCATCTATTATGCAATATATGTGGATAATATTTATCCACGTTAGCCTGGTTATAAATATTGAGGTGATTGCTAGTGCATATGAAAACAGGTGTCGAACAATCTGTCTACGCTCTTCTTCTACTCACGATGCTGCCGGACAAAGCCGTTTTACCTGGGGAGGCCATCAGCCAGCAGTTAGGTGCTTCACCTACTTATTTTCATAAACTGTTACGAAAATTGGTTAGCTCCGATTTGATTACTTCTGTACCTGGTGTCAAGGGCGGGTTCAAATTAAAGAAAAAACCTGAGGATATACGGGTATTTGATATTTATCTAGCGATTGAGGGACAACAAACCCTTTATTCTTCCAGTGGTATATACAACGAAATGCTTGAATTAAAGAAAGACGATCAGTGTTGTTTACTGGCAAATTTGATGGAAGAAGCGGAAGCCTCCTGGAAGGCCGTTCTGAAAAGAGAAACCATCGCGTCACTATCCGCTGACTTTTTTAAAGAAGGATATGATGACAAAATTACTTCTTTGGAGAACTGGATTCAGGAAAAAATGGTCTTGTAAAGAACTCTAATTAACAGAAAGGAATATGAACATGAACGATTATTTAGTAAAAGCTCTTGCCTACAACAATCAGGTACGGGCTTATGCCGTGAGAACAACGGAAACGGTAAGTGAAGCCCAACGGCGTCATTATACCTGGCCCACAGCATCGGCTGCATTGGGACGTTCTATGACGGTCGGCGTCATGCTGGGAGCCATGCTTAAAGATGAGGATAAACTGACGATCAGAATCAACGGTGGCGGACCTATCGGCACCATTCTTGTCGATACCAACTCCAAAGGTGAAGTTAGAGGTTATGTAAAAAATCCACAAACCCATTTTGAGCTTAATCAGATAGGGAAATTGGATGTCGCCAGAGCTGTAGGAACAGATGGAGCGCTAATTGTATCCAAAGATATCGGCTTAAAACACCCGTTTGTTGGACAGGTCCCTCTCATATCGGGTGAACTGGGCGAGGACTTCACATCTTATCTCGTCCAATCCGAACAAATTCCTTCTTCTGTGGGAGCGGGAGTTATTGTTAACCCGGATAACTCTATACAGGCGGCTGGAGGTTTTATTATTCAGCTGATGCCAGATACACCAGAAGAGGTTATCAGTTTTATCGAGAGACGTATTGAGAGCATTCCAAGCATCTCCGCAATGGTCATGGAAGGTCTTACACCAGAGCAGATTCTGGGTCAGATTTTAGGAGAAAGCAACATAAACATACTGGAAACCATGCCTGTACAATTTCATTGTCCCTGCTCAGAAGAGCGCGTTACCAATGCCATTATCAGCTTAGGGAATAAGGAAATAGAAGATATGATCCATACCGATGGAGAGGCTGAAGCTCATTGCCACTTTTGTAACGCACACTACCATCTTACCAAAGAAGATCTCGAGGGCATGCTGGAAACAAACATCATTTAAATATGGCTGTTCCCAAAAAGTAGGTTTAGCTACTGGGGAACAGCTTTTTTCTTTCCCAATGCTTCCGATGGTTTCTTAATCCTAAACACGGTAGACTTGTTCATGATGTAAGTGATAATGTTATATTATTCCAATCACTTGAGATGAGGTGCGCTATGCTCGAAAAAGATACGCATGAAATTCTGGCTTATTATGATGGCGGTGCAGAAATAGGCAGGTTAGAGCGAGGCATAGGAAAAATAGAACTGGAAAGATCAAAAGAAATCATTTCACGTTATCTCAGGGAGTCTACTCATGTTATTTACGATATCGGCGGCGGTGTAGGGGTCTACTCTTCGTGGCTGGCGGAGCTGGGATACGAAGTTCATCTATTTGATCTATCTTCCCAAGCCATTGAATTCGCTCGTCAGCAGCAACTGAATAAACCCATCATCAGCAAGCTGGAAACCGCGGATGCCAGAAATCTTGATCGTAAAGATGAAAGCGCGGACATCGTGCTATTGATGGGACCTTTATATCATTTAACGGAACAGAAGGAACGAGTAAAAGCACTGCAAGAAGCGGCGCGTGTCTTAAAAAAAGGTGGAACGCTGATTACTTCAGCTATTTCCAGGTTTGGCTCGCTACTGTGGGGGCTATCGGTGTACGGTGAGTGCAATACCATTGTGGAGGAAGATGCGTTCATGGATATGGTCAGACAGGAGCTAACAGATGGTCAGCATGTGCGCCCTGCTGCTTATCCCTCTTTTCTCACACGCTCCTACTTCCATACACCGGATGCTTTGCGCGCAGACTGGCAGGCGGCTGGATTACCGAAGCCTCGTATACTGGGTGTGGAAGGACCCGTCTGGATTGCACCCGGATTTGAGGAAAAGTGGGTGCTTCCTTCCCATCGCAGCCGCTTGCTGGATATATCACGGCAGGTTGAAGAGCAGGAATCCGTAATCGGTATGAGCCCGCATATGCTTGCGGTAGGTACCAAGTCTTAAAACTCAGCACCTCTACAATTACGGTCAGATGCCGCTGCTTTAATAGTTCACGATCTATTGCTACGATATCCTCTCCAAGCGGATTAGCTATACCGTCCAAATGCTGAGTAAACGTCATTCGTCCACTCTTCATAGGCCGTAAATCCTTCATCACGGTTTCAAGAGCAGCTTCCCACTTCTCATCTGTCGGGTAATATAGCACGTAGTCTAATTTTCCTTTAGATGCAAGTTGAGGCAACAGGATTTCTTGAAGCAACATGTTGATTTCTTTTAAAAAGGCTTTATTGTCCGGACTTCCTCCCAGAAAAATGCCTTGGGGGTTGCTCAATACAGCGGTATCCCCATTATTAGATAAAAAAATTCTACCCGGTATGGTGCCGCTAATAACATCTTGAATCGATATGTGATGCTTCATTGTAATAAAAAGACCGAATGCCTTATAAAAATAAGATTCCGCGAGTTCTATTCCTTTAATCATGTGATGAGCACACATCTGTCCGATTTGCCTCCCATAAGCCTATGAGAGATTCTTTCTTATTCATCTAAATACATAAATCTCTCATAAGCTTTTTGATTTGTTTGTTCGTGTTCAAACATCATCACCCCTTTAAACGTATTAGAGGATTAGGCTCTAAGATGGTCTGTACTTGATGCCTCGCTTCATTATGGATAAAACATACAATTCGGTCAAGTGTACTTCTGGTAATGAAGAAGGCCTCGGCAGCACAATTGAATGGCTTCTGTGTATAGGCTATTGTAAGGATAGGAGACTTTTCCCAGATAAAAGAACTTACAGGAGGTTGTTTTCCTTGATGATCCTTGAGCTAGTGGCCATTATTTCTATTGCTCCCTTGTCCACGTTTTTCTCCTTTAGATACCGCTTGTGGAGACAACTATTATGAGAAGTGAACATGAAATGCTTCATACCATTCTCCATTTTGCTCAAGAGGACGAACGGGTACGTGCCGTGATTCTGAATGGTTCACGCGCCAATCCACATGCTCCACGGGACATTTTTCAGGATTATGATATCGTCTTTCTCGTATCCTCCATGGACAGCTTTATTCAGGAACGTCGCTGGATCAACCATTTTGGTGAATTGATCATTATGCAGACGCCCGATGAGCATATGGAACCTGCTCCGATGCCCCCTGATCGCTTTGCTTTTCTCATGTTATTTACGGACGGCAATCGCATAGATCTTACACTCTACCCTGCGAATAATATCGCCAATTGCACCCGAGACAGCTTAAGTGTACTGCTGCTGGATAAAGACAGACTTGTGGAGCCTTTCCCACCGCCAAGTCTTCAAGATTATAAGACGATACCTCCAACTGCCCAAGTCTATGCGAATTCCTGCAACGAGTTCTGGTGGGTCAGTACCTATGTGGCTAAAGGATTATGGCGACAGGAACTGCCCTATGCCAAATTTATGCTGGATCGGCCTGTGAGAGATGCGTTTCACTTGATGCTGGAATGGCATATTGGTATACGAACAGACTTCGCGGCAGACCCGGGTAAACAGGGAAAATATTTTGAGAACCACCTTGAACCTGGACTTTGGGCACTCTACATCCAAACGTTTGCGGATGCAGATTATGAACATATGTGGCAGTCTCTTTTTATCATGGGAAATTTATTTAGAGAAGTTGCCTTGGAAGTAGCGAACCATTATGGTTACGAATATCCGACTCTGGACGATCAACGTGTTACGAACTATCTCCATCACGTAAAAGCTCTCCCAGCAGATGCTAAGGACATTTATTGATAAAAAACCAGTCGGCACTTGATTTATATGTGCTAGGCTGGTTTTATTTTTATACACTAACGTTATTCTGTCGTATGTGCTGCTTTAGATATTGCGCTGTTCGTTCCGGTTGCGAGATCGGAAAATGATGGGCTGCCGGAATATTCAGCGTATGCAGGGCATGAAATGGCTCGGGCAACTTATAGATCTGATCCTTCACACCCCATAGAATCGAAACCTCCTCTTTATCCATTCTTTCGGGTATCTCAGGGACCGACCGGAAGCTATCGGACTTGGTTAGCATGGCTAGGGCTTGCGCAGTCGTCTTTCTTACGCGTGGGGAACGCATTTCTTCAAGAACATATGTGATGTATGCTGACGGGATATCGTCGATACTTTCAAAACAAGTCTGCGCAAGCAATTGCTTGCGTAAGCCTGACTCGCTGAGTCTGCCTAGCATACTCTCCGTAATTCGTGCGCTCCGATATCTGCGCGGAGCAGTATGCAATACAGGCTGCAATAGGTGTAAGCTACTGATACGCTCAGGTACGCGTTCCCATGCCTTAGCAGCTAGTAGTCCGCCGAACGAATGACCTACAAGGCAGATTGGCGTTTCCAAAGCCTGAATAGCCTGCACTAACGATTCAATGTGGCCTTCTAGTACATCCTCCTTATGATGGTATGGGGAACGGCCAAAACCAGGAAGATCCACCAAGCAAACAGAGGATTCCGGAAATTGATTTGCCAGCGGTATCAAACAATCTGCCCCGCTGAAAGTACCGTGAACTAATACGATCGTTGGATTTCCATTCTTCACCCTTCGCTCCAGGGTAGCTAATGGCCCACGTCTGTTGCGGACATATCCATCTGTATCTATGGTGGAATGAGCAATCCTGAAATCAAGATCAGTAATGACAAATGGGAACATGCTTTTGTTCGTTGCCTGTGACAACCCGTATTTACGTTGAATCTCTCGTGCTGCATCCAGTGGGTAGTCCACATCCACGATAAAATCGAGTGATTCCTTCGGAATACCTAACTTTTGGCCCAGAGGAGTACCCAATATACTGGTTAGCCAAGCTGGCGAGATCGAACCGAGCGGTTTACAGACACGAAGCTCCTTCGCCATATTCGTTCCCAGCTCTATCATCGTTGGACTCTGCTGCCTGTCATCCATCAAGTAGTATGTTTCACTAGCAGGATGTGATTCCTTCGTAAGAACACTGATCAATTCGGCTGCATGATCTACATGGACCAAGGGAAGCCAATGAGATTTTCCGCCGGGGACAAGTCCCATAAGCTTGCGCGCTGTAGAACCTACGAGAATGCCTAGCCCACCAGTTTGGGGCGTATCCCCAGACTCTGAGTCACCCATGACAACGCTCAAATGGACAACCGAAAGCGGAAATCCTTCCTTGTGTGCTCCTTGACGAATACGCAAATCAGCCAAAAATTTCATCCGTTCATATGGAGGCGCCTGTTCCAAATGAGCGATGACGGGCTCGGGAGTAATCCAGTTATGATCATTAAAAGGGCTTTTGTAACCAACCAAATGAATAAAATGTCGTAACCCTTTGCTCGCATGAATATGTGTAGCCAACGTTATCATTTCTTCTGCCGCTTGTAGAAAAGCTGCTCTCGCATCCTCCTCTCCCAGCAGAATATCCATCGGGCCTCCTGCGTGAATTATCACATCTGCTGTCTCCACGAGTTGCCTGTCAACAGGATTTAATCCTAGAGCAGGTATACTCAAATTGCCAATAACCGGTGTTAATTTCCCGATATGCCATGCTGTCTCCAAATCCATTTGCCTGCATATTTGTTCCCACTTCTGCTGCGAACGAACCAGGACGGTAATAGTGTGTTCCGCCTTTGAAAGTTGTCGTAACGTATGCATGCCGATAAACCCTGTGCCGCCCGTGATAAAGATATGTGCCATATACGAAACCTGCCTTTTTTAATTTTTAGTACTTCGTAGTACTAAAAAAGATTAAAAAAATCACTTTAGCAGAAGTGCTAAAGTAAATTTTAAATTTTCGAGTATGCTCGGGTCCTGGCTTGCATGCTGCAGAAAGAGCGCACCTTCAATGGCCGAGACGATGAATTGGGCCGTCGACCTCGCAGGAAGTTCAGCCTGAATCTCTAATCTTTCCCTTCCCTCGTTCAGCAATATTTCTACGGTAGTGATTTGGCTTTGGAAGAACTGGCTTATTTTATTCCGAAACAAGGCGCTATCTTGAGGCATTTGCGTATAAAGAGTAATAAAGGGACAGCCTCCCAAACAATCTGTCTCTTGCTCTGTCAGCAATTGAAGAAGGATTTCAAAACGTTCCTGAACAGACTGATCCTTACGCGAAACAACTTCATAAATCATCTCATTATACGTTTGAATCAGTTGATCCAGAATGGCTGAAAGTAGCTCTTCTTTACTTTTAAAATAATAGTAAATGTTGGTTTTGGACACATTGCTCACAGCCACAATTTCATCCATACTTGTTGCATGATATCCTTGGGTAAGAAACAATGAGGTGGCGATGCGCAGAACAACATCCCGATTCGTGATTTTATTTTTTTTCATCATATTTAGCACTATACGGTACTAAAAAAGACTTGTCAACCTTCGCTGGAACATGTCTGCTCCAAAATATTATTTTTCGGCCAGAACCCGGTCACCTCTGCTCGCAGGCTGAGAAATAACCAAAAATTCAACATCCTGATTCGTTTCATTAAACATTTGATGAGGCGCCATAGGAGGAACCTCACATCCTTCCTGAGATCCTAATTGGATTCGTTCACCATCCACTTCAAGTACCGCTTTACCTGATAAAATAAAGAAAAATTGGCGCGCATGATGATGATAATGTCTCACCTCATGTGTATTTCCAGGCATCCGCTCATGAATAATGCTCAAATCATTATTTTTCACCAAGCGCCAACCATCACATTGATCTCCCCATATATAATGTTCAGCATTATTTTTACTTATTTTCATATTGAACTCCTCCTTTTGCAATTACAGTTTTATTTTAAATATGGATTCATAGAGCTACAATCTTAATTTTAAAAAACGGCGGGACAAATGTAAAAAACACTCCGACTTAGTCAGACTGTTTTTATATATCCGCCTCGATAATTTCCTCCAACTTTATCCAGCTAAAATCCTCTTCCCCACGGGATAGCTTCACCTCTCGCCGACTTGTGTTAATCACCGTGACCAGTCCACGCAGCTCCTCATCATCAAATGGATTGAACACTTTTAGCGTAATAGGCTTACGTTCGTTATAGGATACGATAATGGCCTGTTCAATCTGCTGCATTTCCTGATCGTCCAGTGCTGGCTTGCCGCGCCTTCCTTGCTCCTTCATCAGTCTTAAATATGCCTCCCGATGCTCAGGCAAAATCATGCGCGAGCTTTCCCATATGCCATTTCCTTCAAGCTTTTTCCCCATCGTAAGCCCCTCCTATGCTGTTCTGGTTACCGGATGCCATGCCAATACATGATCTAATCGAAAAACACGTGGCTGGCCTGTCTGTAAACAGGTGGCTCGTATCAAGCCATTCTGCACACGATGCACCTCGATACGCCGATGAGACAGTTTGCCCTTCCGATCCAAATACACGATTTCCACGATCTGCCCCACGTATTTTTCCAACATGATCCTTCACTCCTTATCAGAACGTTTGTTTGTATTATATGCGAACATGCGTTTGATTATCAATGTAAAAAAATCCCCTGAGGGATTTGACTCTCTCAAGGGATTTCGTAACAATGTAATCTGAACTTAAAAATTTAACTTCTACAAAAATTTATTATTTAGTTCGTTCCCTTACAGCAAAGTAATTTTCTTCATTATCTGCAAAGTTAAACACTCTTCCGAAAGGCATAGTTACAATTTCTCCAACTTTGACATTTTTATTTGATAAGTCGTCATATAATTGATCAAGATTTTCCGAAAAAAACATTAAAGAAGGTGTACCGAGATTTAATTCAGGTGACATTTTAGCAACGAATTCCTTATTGTGGAGAATAATGCTTGTTTCTGCACCCTTTGCAGGAGCAATTTCAATCCATCTCATTCCTTGACCATTATTTTCTTCAGAAATTACTTTAAATCCTACTTTTTTTGTCCAAAAATCCAGTGCCTCATCCTGGTTATTTACATACAACATAATTTGACCGACTTTACTAATCATTGATTTTTCAACTCCTTTGTATAAGTAATTACCAAACCTCGATGCCCCTAATCCCATCTCCTCACTTTAAAATTCATAGGTGGATAGCTTAATATCTTCTTTATTCAAATCTTTCAGCGGATAGACAGGGCCATTCCAATAAGTCAGAATATCAAGCGGCTCATTAGTACCATGTTCTTTTAAAGAAAGAGATAATTCAAGTAATAAATGCGGAAGTTGATAAGAGCTTGTTAAAAACTGATATTCCTCTGGACTTTCACAGTCTTCTGCTCGATAGAACACAAAATATCCCTCGGTATGATCCCCAATGAGTACAATATAGCGAGCAAGAAACATAATTTCGCCATTGGCAAAAGGAATGGAATGTGTCGAAGCAGAGATCAAATCGGTCTCTAATCCCTCAATACGAAGGGTAAGTTCATTGTTAAGAGCATCCATTCTTTCCCTTTGTTCGCTGACGAGGTGTTCATAATTTACAGGGACAAGCCCTCCATTCTTGATCGTAGCGATCAGTTCGTCTATAAATACTTTTTGAGACAACACTCGATTGCTCATCCTATTCATCTCCATATTCGTGAAAATAAGCATGGAATTCTCGCTTTAACATGTTCAATATTTATGTATTAAAAATCTTGATTCCTTAACTCCCCAACATTTTTGTGACGGCATTCACGACCCTTTCCATCTCAAATGGTTTAACAATAAAGTCTTTTGCACCTGCCTGAAATGCTTTTATAATCGCTTCCTGCTGCCCCAAAGCAGAACACATTAAAATGTTAGCTTGAGGATCAAGCTCTACAATCTTTTTAACAGCCTCAAGTCCGTCCATCTTAGGCATATTAATATCCATGGTGATTAAATCGGGACGAAAGTGTGCGTATTTCAAAACAGCATCATACCCATTTTCTGCTTCCGCAATAACAGCGTGACCTAAATCCAAAAGAATATCCTTAAGCACAGAACGCATAAATAAAGAGTCATCCACTACTATAACTGTTGCCAAATTAACCTCTCCAATCCGTTGTCAAATGATATGCACGCCCAAACTTCAATATCGGTGAATAAACTAGTAATATTAATAGAAAGAATCTGTAAAAATAAAAACGCTACCAATGAATTATAAAAGAAATTTGAAACTAGCTACTACAGAATTAGTTTTCAAAAAAACGTTTCACAATGACGTAAATCATTTCTGAAAAGCAAATTACAAAGGACTATATATCTACTGTATCTAGAGCACTAGCCCAGAAAGTACAATCTTCTTAGATAGTTATAAAAAAACTGACGCCGGTATCATTCCGACGTCAGTTTTTAAACTTATTCGTTTAAGAATTCCTTATTCATTCAGAGCTTTTTTCAAAGCCTCCAGATTGTTTTTCATCACACCAAGGTAATCCAGGTTCTTCTGTTTGTCTTCATCCGTCAATCCTTCGAGCGGATTCAGTACATCGGTTTTTGAACCGATTTCAGTAGCTACGGTCTCAGCGACCTTCGGATCAACAAGAGTTTCGAAGAAAATCGTTTTAACATTATTTTCTTTAGCAAATTTGATAATACCCGCCAGCTTGTCTGGTGTAGGCTCTTGTTCCGGAGATAATCCGGCAATGGGTACTTGGGTCAGACCATATTGCTTAGCCAAATAACCAAAAGCAGCATGCTGTGTAATAAAGTCTTTACGTTTTACATCTTTCAGACCTGTTTTGAACTCGTTATCCAGCTCTTTTAGCTTGGCGATATAAGCATCAGCGTTTTTCTCATAATCAGCTTTGTTTGCCGGATCGGCTGCCACAAGCCCTGCTTCAATGGACTCCACTTCTTTTTGGGCCAAGACTGGATTAAGCCATACATGAGGATCCAGCACATGATCGTGATCATGGCCTTCCTTTGCGTGTGCTTCTTCTCCTTCTTCCTCCTCAGCAGTGCCTTCCATCAGGTTTAACCCTTTGCTCGCTTCAACTACAACACGCTTATCGTTGGACGCGCTGCTCAAAGCCTGTTCTGCCCAACCTTCGACGATACCGTTATAAACAAATACGTCAGCATCCTTAACCTGTGCCATATCTTTGGCGCTTGGTTCCCAGTCATGCGGCTCAGCACCGGCAGGAATCAACGCGGTTACGTTAGCATGGTCTCCAGCAACTTGCTTGGTAAATTCATACATTGGATAAAAAGTGGTGACCACATTCAGCTTGTCTGCTGTTTGTGCCGCATTCGGCTCGGTTTGGGAAGCATTTGTAGCTGTATTATCAGATTTGGCTCCGCAGCCAGACAAAATAAGTGCTAGTCCCGCAGACAATACAAATGATTTTTTGAACCATGTATTCATATTCATTACTCCTTTATGTGTTAGTTTTTAGTCACTCTCACTGTAATTACACTCACTGGCCTGTCGCATTCTTCCGTCGGGAAGCCTGCTGCTTGCCCAGCTTACGGACCAGCTTTTGAATACCAGCTCCTACGATCAGGAATAATAACAGCACCATGGCAATTGTCCCCCCTGGGGGTGTACTAAGTTCATACGACGCCGTTAAACCCATAAATACGCCGATCAATGCAGTGATCATAGATATCCAGATGGCTGCCGCGAAGCTCGGTGCGATTCGAATCGCCAGCGCCGCAGGGAGCACGATGAGTGAGGAGACAAGCAGTACACCGACAATCGGCATTGCAGCAGCTACAATCATCCCTGTTAAAATACTAAATGCAAATGAGATGGACTTGACAGGAAGACCATTAGTCTTCGCCGTTTCTTCATCAAAGGTAATCTGATACAATGGACGCCGGAATACAAAAAAGAAAATACCTCCGATCACAGCCACTACAATCATCAACATCAGCTCTGTCTGATTGACCGCTACTACCGAACCGAACAAATAAGCGGAAAACCCTTTGTTGATGCTCTGATTCAGATTCATTAAAATAACGGCCGTCGAGAGGCCACCTACCATAATAATAGCCACAGATATCTCACTATATGTTTTATAAGACCTGCGGACGTATTCAACGATAATCGCGCCGATTACGGCAACAATAAATCCAGTTATCGTTGGGTTAATGCCTAAATAGGCACCCGCTGCCACCCCTGCCAGCGATACATGCGATAGCATGTCCGCCATGAGAGCCTGACGCCGTAGCATCAGGTATACTCCAAGCACCGAGGCCAGCAGTGCAATTACCCCACCGGCACAAAATGCCCGCTGCATGAAGTCGTAGTGCAGCATTTCCATCCGCCATCTTCCTTCCTCTCAAGCTCAATAATTCGATCCAGATAATGTTGCACTTCCGATAGTCCATGGGTCACCATGACCACAGTTCTTCCATATTCCTTAACCTGCTGATTCATCAGATCGTAGAAATGATGGCGGCTTTCCTGATCCATTCCGGTCGTAGGCTCATCCAAAATGAGCAGATCCGATTCCTGAGCGAGTGCTCTTGCCACACAAATACGCTGCTTCTGTCCACCCGACAATTCTCCGATTTTACGGTGACGCAAATCCCACATGCCTACCTGACGCAGCGCCTGCTCAGTCAGATCATGATCCTCAGGCCGCATACGGCGCAACCAAGAGCCATGAGTATATCTTCCTGAACGGACAAATTCCAGGATCGTACTTGGGAATCCGCCATTGAATGCAGCAATTTGTTGGGATACAAAGCCGACAACGAGCTTTTTGCCTTCACCTGTACGGTTAGACATGAACACCTTGCCCTTCCAAGGCTGAAGCAAGCCGAGCAACAGTTTGAGCATGGTTGATTTGGAAGCACCATTCGGTCCGGTAATGGCTACAAATTCTCCCGAAAAAATTTCAACATTGGCATCCACCAAGTTAGGAACGTCTCCGTAGCCAAATGTGACCTGTTCCAATGAGGCCAATAACATGACGCAAATCTCCTTTTCCTTTAAAAAGCCTGGAGCCATCTGAGCGATCATCATTTGCGCAGATTCTCCAGGTCGTTTATGATCATTAAACCATCTACCGTAATTATTACGATTTGGTAATAAAAAAATAAGCGTTTGATAAACGTAACCTTTACGCATTAGCAAGTTTAACAGTTTAGGCAAGGTTCGTCAATGTTTTGGCAACTCTTTTGTTTGTTTACTTCACTTTGTCCGGGTACAAGCCTGCAGCCAAGGTTTTCAACGCGATCGGAGCGCGCACGCCTTCAGCCGCTGCGGATAATGGCAGCACGATAAACCGTTTGTTTTTGATCGCTTCCACACCAGCCAGCGCAGGCTTGCTCAGGAGCAGCTTCTCTTTATCCGCCAGTGAAGTATCTCCATAGTCGAGAATGACAATGACGTCAGGATTACGGTTCACAACCTCTTCCCAGCTTACCTCGGTAAAACTTTTGTCGATATCATCAAAAATATTTTTCGCCTTCACACTTTCAATCAAAGACGTTAAGTAATTGTTGGCAGCCGTAAAGGGCTTGTCTTCTCCGCTGTCATAGACAAACACCTTGGGTGGCTGTTCAACAATACCAATTTGAGTCTGAATGGACTGCACTTGTTCACGAATGTCATTTACCAGCTTTTCTGCACGCTCCTCAACCCTGAAAATACGCCCAATATTTAGTATATCCTGATACACATCTTCTAGCGTGGGACCCGGTTTATTTGAGGACTCCTGTACATAGGTCAGCACCCCTTGTTTGGCTAGCTCCTCACGGGAACCCAGATTTTTATCATTAAAGGCACTCTTCCAGCCCGCATAGGCAAAATCCGGTGCAGCGGCCATAAACACCTCTTTGGACGGATATTGTCCGGCCAGTACCGGGATTTTGTCATATTGAGCCTTATATTTTGGCAAAATCTGATCATCCAAATACGCAGTTCCTACCATAGAGGATTCCAGTCCAAGGGCCAGCATAACCTCAGTTGCATGCTGGTTCAATGTAACCGCGCGTTTGGGCGCCTCGGGAAATGCCATTTTAACGCCCATGTTCTCAAGCTCTACCGACGTCTTATTGGTTGCCGATTGCAATGCGGCAGGTTGCTGCCCGTTTGCCAATGGATCGCTTGTTTGAGCTGTGTTTCCTGCTGCGCAGGCTGATAACAACAGCATCATCGCCAAAGCGAGCATAACCAGCGGTAACGCGGGCTTGCTATATTTTTTCATATGTACCGTCTCCTCTTTTATTTGTAGTATATCTTACCTCATCGTATCACCTTTTCTGTTGACGTTATGGATAGCCTCCTCTCCTGAGAGAATCCGGTAAAAAGGTAATATTCGGCTTCCCGGTTTTTGGATGAATGCAGATTTCTGTCTCCACACCGAATACACTCCACAGCAGGTCTGGCTGAAGCACATCCTCCGTTATGCCAGAGGCTACCACTTTGCCTTCTTTTAATACATACATTCGATCACAATAAAATGCCGCCAAATTCAAATCATGTAGTGCAGCTATCGTAGTTATCCGAAGTGTTTTGACCAAATCCAAAATTTGCAACTGATACCTGATATCCAGATGATTCGTCGGCTCATCCAAAACAAGAAATCTCGCCTGCCCGGCCAAAGCTCTGGCGATCAATACCCGTTGCTTTTCTCCGCCGGACAAGGTGGCAAAGCCCTGATCCGCCTGAGCATCCATGCCTACCCGCTCCAGCGCCTGCTCGACCAGTTCATGATCGACGACAGTATCTGCTTCCAGCAGTTTCTTATGCGGATGGCGCCCCATCAGCACGATGTCCCGTACTGAAAAATCAAACGTTTGCGGCGCATCCTGACTCACCACTGCCATTTGTCGGGCCGTCTCTTTATACTTCATCCGCAGCATATCCTGGCCATCCAACGTAACCAAACCACTGTCAGGCTTTAGCACACGATACATATTTTTGAGCAACGTCGATTTCCCGCTGCCATTTGGACCGATCAATCCGACCAGCTCCCCTGCTTTTACCTGGAGACAGATGCCGTCGATCAGCCGTTTGTCGTGAATACTGAAGGTCACGCATTCGACTTCTATATTCATTTTTCGCCTCCAAACGAGTAGGAACTACGACGCAGCAGCCACACAAAAAAGGGTCCTCCGCACACAGCCGTCACAATACCAATCGGCAGCTCCTGGGGAGCCAGCAGGAGCCGGGCACACACATCAGCCCACACGACAAAAATAGCTCCCGCCAATAGACTGACAGGCAGCACGCGCCGATGATCTGATCCTACGACCAGCCTAACGATGTGCGGAATCATAAGCCCGACAAAGCCAATCGAGCCACTAACTGATACGACTGCCCCTGTTAAAAGAGACGCCATAACAACCAGTAATACGCGGAACGCCTGTACGTTCACACCGAGCGTTACTGCGGTCTCTTCACCCGTTAGCAAAGCATTCAGCGAACGGTATCGGGTCAGGAGCACAGCCGTTCCAACGGCTACAATGAGGCTTGGAATAAAAAGCGTATCCCATTGAGCACCTGCCAGACTTCCCATCATCCAATACATCGCGTCACGAATGCCTTTTTCATTCGGGGCCATCGTAACGATAAAGCTAGTCACTGCCGACAGCATCATAGACACCGCCACCCCTGCCAGCAATAAGCGGGTCGTCGATATGCTCCCAGCCACACGGGATAACGCGAACACCATAAGCATTGCAGTTAACGAACCTATAAAAGCAGATAAAGGCAGCGCAAGTCGTCCTAAAAATCCGAAAGCTCCGAACACAATCACCAACGTGGCTGTTACCGAAGCCCCAGACGAGACTCCTAAAATATAGGGATCTGCTAACGAATTACGGATTAATGCCTGTATAGTCGCCCCTGTAACAGCAAGTCCTGCTCCTACGACAACACCTAGCAGCACGCGTGGAAAGCGGATTTCCCAAACGATATATTGCTCAGGCTTGGTCCATGTCACGGGTATCCACTGGTCCAGCCAGGGAAGATGGGACAGTGCAATTCGCCATATCGTCCCCGGTGCGACAGCTACAGGACCCAGCATAACCGCGAGTGTGACCGAAAGCAACAGCCCAGCAGTCAGCAGCAGAATTGTTGTAAATCCCCAAGTAGGCTTGCCCGCTAGGTGTGCGCGAGAATTATGTTGTGATGGATTAAGGTTGCTCGTTCTCGAAGTCATGAACTACTCAATGGCTTTTCGGCCGCTTCCAGCTTTCTCAATTGTCCCTCGATCTCGGAAGCAGAGAAATTCTCACCCATGACAACCGCTACATCGTTCACTGGCTTTTGCGGGCGGATCGGAATGATTTCCAGCTCCCGATAGGCAAATTGAAACATCATCTGGCCCTCTGATTCCAGAAACCGCACAATTCCTTTGGCCCGGTAAATTTCAGCTGGCAAACTGCGGAACAACTGTTCAAACTCGGATCGTGGCACAGGTTGTCCAAAGAAATGCGTGTGAACAACTACATGGTCGTAGGAATGATAATGCTCCCCATGTTCGTGGTCATGGGCGTGATCAAGGTGATCATGAGACTGATGGTCTGTATGGTCATCATGATCATACGTGTGCAGATGATTTTCCGAATGAGGATGTTCACTCTCAATATCAACTGCGGATTCCTTATGCCGCAAAACGTCCATACGCTCCTCTCCTTGAGTGGAGAAAAAAATACCCGCGTCCACGTCACTTCGTTGCGTGCTCACAGTCAGAGCATATGGATTTAACTCTTTTACGAGGGCCTGTACTTTCTGCAACTCGCCCGCAGCCAATAAATCGGTCTTGTTAATAATCAGTTTGGAAGCGCACCGAAGCTGATCCTGCATCAAACGAAGCGACTTGCTTCTCTCGTTCCCCGAGGCAAAGTCCAGAAATTGATGCGCGTCTATGACCGTGATAACGGATTGTAAAATCATAGAGGAATAGATGGAGGCGTCTGTCACTGCATCTACAATCTCCATCGGGTTAGCCACTCCGGTACATTCTACAATAATCACGTCCGGCTTATATTCATCAGCAAGATTCATGAGCTCGACGCCCAAATCCCCGCGAATGGTACAGCATATACAACCGCTGAGCATTTCCTTCATGGGTGCTTGGCCATTCACCAAACTGCCGTCCAGATTAACATCACCCAACTCATTCATCAAAATGGCTGGCTTGAGGCCCTTCTCCTTGTAGTAAGCCAGCGCATGCTGAAGAAGAGTGGTTTTACCGCTACCCAAAAAACCGGATAAAACAACAATCGGTATCATATAACCCCTCCTTATCTTTGCAACATTTAATATGGATCGTACCGTAAAAGTTTCCTTCTTGCAATCATTTATCGAAATTTAATCGTAATAATTACTAATAACAAACATAAATATATATGACCACTCTTTGAATTGTCAATATAGGAGGTGAGACAAGCACAATCCAGCGGGCATGATTGTCCCTCTACAGACATAGGATGTAGATAAGAACCCTTATTCTCAAGGAGACGTGGAATGAAAAACAGTACGCTGTTGAAGATGCTGCCTTTTATAATTCCGTTTGCCTTTCTCATCCCTGTGCTTGTCACGCTATCTCCCCAGTGGCTTCGTTTGTTAGATATGGGGCAGCTGCAACCGTTAAAAACGGTATTTATGGGTATTTTTCTGGAAGCTGTTCCGTTTCTCCTTATCGGTGTGCTCGTCTCATCCCTTTTGCAGTGGCTTGTACCGGAGACATGGATTCGCAAAATAGCGCCTGCGCATCCTGTACCGGGTGTCCTGCTGGCCTCCTTACTAGGTATGCTATTTCCCATCTGTGAATGCGGCATGATCCCTGTCGTTCGGCAATTAATGCTCAAGGGAATGCCTGCCTATATGGGTATCACTTTTATTTTAAGCGGGCCCATTATCAATCCCGTGGTACTGGCTGCGACGATGATGGCTTTCCCTTCCCATCCCGAGGTCACTGCCGTTCGAATGGGTTTGGCTTTTGCCGTCTCCGCGATCATCGGGCTGATCGTGTATGCCTTTGTACGAGTGCATCCGCTCAAACGGTCGTTGCTCTCTTTTAACCAGCAAAAGCAGAACAATCAGACTCATCGGCATAGTCGCACATGGCGGGGCTTTTTTGTACATGCTGGTGACGAGTTTTTGGACATGAGTAAATATCTCATTATCGGCGCACTATTAACAGCCTGCATTCAAACCTTCATCCCACGCGATGAACTGCTTTCGTTAAGCAACGGAACGGTTGGATCGTACGCCTTTATGATGGGTTTTGCCTACATACTGTCGCTGTGTTCCACCTCCGATGCCTTTGTAGCCACTGCTTTTTCACATACCTTTACACTGGGTCCGCTGGCAGCCTTTCTTGTACTCGGTCCGATGCTAGACTTCAAAGGCACGCTCATGCTGCTAAGCACCTTCCGCACCAAATTTGTCGCCATCCTGGGCTTGCTCATTGTTTCACTCGTCCTAGTGGGTTCTATAGCTGCTGAATGGTTATTAGGGAGGTGAATACAAACGTGAATTCAACCTTTAGCATTCGCTGGCAATACGGCATGCGCTCCTTGCTCCTGATCGGATTGGCTGTGTACATCGTCTCATTAAGCCGCACGAATGCACTTCATTACTACTTGGCTCCCCATATGCAAAAGCTGCTCCTACTCTGTCCTGTACCACTCTTGTTCATCGCATTGGCGATGGCATGGCACGGAATCATCGGGGAGCGGGACGGTGAGGATGTATGTGATTGTGAGCATCCGTTGCCGCAAAGCTGGTTCAAAAAAACACTCGTATATGGAATGCTGCTCATCCCGCTCCTGTTCGGTTCTCTGCTGCCCAATCAGGCACTTGGTAGTGATATGGCCGCCAAAAAAGGCATGTCCTTCACGTATCCCAACCCGGATATCCGACGAAAAACAGATACACAGACCACGAAAGCATCCACCGCCTCCCTTTTATCAACTGCATCTTCCGTCCCAACTTCGTCCCCTCCAGAGGGAAAATGGAGTCAGGAAACGCTGGATAAGCTGTTCGTTCCGCCTGACAAGTACAATGTAGAATTCGCCGAGCTGGCGAAACGCCTGTATCAGCAACCTATCATACAGATCAAGCCTGAGATTTTTTCCGAAACTATTGGAGCCATTGAGTTATATAAACAAGCTTTTGAAGGAAAAAAAGTACAGGTGACTGGCTTTGTCTATAAAGACGACAACCTGCCGGGTAAAGGCCTATTTGCAGTAGGAAGATTCCTCGTCATGTGCTGTACTGCCGATGCCATGCCATTCGGGATCATCGTCCAATCCCAGAAGGCCCCGTCCTTTGACAAGGATACCTGGGTGACCATTGAAGGAACACTGCATGCCACACAAAAGGGCAACGCTCCCGTACTTGAAATTCGATCCGAAAAAATAACCGCTGTCGAGCAGCCAGAATCCCCTTATGTCTATACCCAAGCAGACTCGGTAGCTACCTTTGATCGCTTGAACACAGCACACTAAACCCACCAAGGAGGAAAAATGATGAATAAAGTTCCTGTTATTTTAATCAGTGGTTTTCTTGGAAGTGGCAAAACAACACTGCTTTTGCGCCTATTAGCCCATACTCGTCAAATCCCCCTTCGTGCTGCTGTTTTAATGAACGAAATGGGCGAATATGATGTAGACAGCGCTATAATTTCAGAGGAAATGCCTGACGTAACAGTAGAAGGATTGCTAGAAGGCTGCATTTGTTGCAGCAAAAGAAATGAGCTGGCAGGGGCTCTGCATACCCTGCTCAGCCAGGAGCCAGATCTGATCTTCATGGAAACCACCGGGGTAGCCAACCCCGAACAAGTACTGGAGGAGCTTCGCTCCCCTCTACTGGCAGATCGGCTTTATCTGGTTCATAGCATCAGTGTTGTGGATGCTGAGCTGTTCCATGAATACAACAGCCGCTTTACGGCTGATAAAGAACTGGTTCGCACCCTGCACGGACAGCTGCGCACCGCAGACTTCATTGTGGTGAACAAGACGGATGCAGCAAGCAGCCGTGAAGTGACGAAGGTCGTCAAGAGCATCCGCAAGCTCAACGATACGGCCAAGCTGCAAACTACTGAATATAGCCGGGTCGACCTTGAACCACTACTAGAGCCTGTTCTGGCCTCCGCATCCGTTGCCGCGAAACCTGCACAGACACCTCAACCAGCACCTGCACAGGTCCAGCTCACTGATGCAGATGCACCGTTCGTCCCCATTCCCGTCAAAAGTATCGGAAGCACCAGTAGTGTCTCCAGAAGTACGGCTTTCAAAGTTATTTCGACACACAGTCATAACCACGATCCTAAGCAGCCTCATTCGTTCTCCCGTCTGGAGAGCATAACGCTGCATCAATATTCTCCTCAGCCACTCGAAAAACAACGATTAGAAAACTTTCTAACCGGGTTAGGTTCCTCACTGCTTCGAGCGAAAGGTTATTGCGTACTTCCTCAGGAAGGTACAATGCTTTTGCAATTTTCAGGAAATCACTTGGAGTGGCAGCCTACTGCACTTCCCGTGAGTCAGGGATATGTCACGCTAATTGGGGAGCAGCTCGACAAAGCATCCATTACCGACCAATGGGAACAGTGCTTCCTTTCGCTATAAATGACAGGTCTAGATTAAGACAAAAAAACCTCCTGCATCTGCAGGAGGTTTTTTAAAAAGCGATGTTCACGGATTATTAGCATAATCCATAAACATAACGCTCGACTGTTCTTACTTAAGGTTATATTTTTTGTTAAAGCGATCCACACGGCCACCGATATCCACGTTTCTTTGTTTACCAGTGAAGAACGGGTGGGAAGCGGAGCTAGTATCTACACGGATAACTGGGTATGTGTTGCCATCTTCCCATTCCATCGTTTCTTGCGAATATTTAGTGGAAGCACTCAGGAAAGTAAATCCACAGCTAGGGTCCAAAAAGATAACTTTGTTCAATGTTGGATGAATATCTTTTTTCATTAGTTTCACCTAATCTTTCATATAGTTTTAGTTTCAAACTCAAACGTACTGGCGCAATACTCCATCAGTTGGCAAAAGGAACGGTTATGTCCCAGAAAAAAAGACGACAGATCATAACGGTTGCGCTCAAGCTCGTAAACGACAAGCAAACGATGCCGCATATATCGCATCGCCCATTGCACGAACGCTCCGGATCTTTCGTCAGCCTTCATCGTTATATAAGCATATAGTGAATGGTCCTCCGGCTCGTCCCAAATGCTGACACCAGCACAGGAGAACTCGGTAGCCACGTGCTTTCGATTCAAAAGGCAAAGCGTGCCATGTAGCTCGGCATCTATCATACAGCCTTGAAAAAAAGCCGTTTTCTTAGGTGCAAGCTTTAACTTTGGACGCTCTGTCCACTGGACTAATTCAAGTTTTCGCCGGTTCCATAACGCAGGCTTTTGCAAACTTAACACGATTTCTTCATCGTTAACTGGAGAGATCATGCCGCAGCTCCTTTCATGAAGCCCTATATTCATTAGAATTACAGGCTCCGTTCAGGATGCAGGATCATTCAGGTTGCTATATAGCAAGCCTCAAATTATCTAGTTTCACGATGGATCGTGTACTTTTTCAGACGCGGAGAGTATTTTTTCATTTCAAGACGCTCCGGATGATTTCTTTTGTTCTTGGTTGTTGTATAGTTGCGATCACCGGATTCGGTGCATGCCAAGGTAACAATTACGCGCATTTCTCTTCCTCCTTAATTGGAATACATGGTATACAATTACAATAGTAATTTTTACGATTAGTTCTATTCTATAATTCATGCTCCGCTTTGTCAACCTTAGAGTCACGGTTTGTGGCTTCTTCTACCGTGTTCCAGCGATTACGGTACTGTGCAAGCTTCGGATGAAGTTCCTGGGGTTCGCTCAAAAGCAGCAATCTGACATTTCTAATCCATTCTCCAAACGATGCATAGGAAGCGCACAAATTTGCAGTTTCAGGACTCATGTACAAAAAAAGTGGGGTCGTATACTTTTCCGCCAAAAAACGGATGGCTGCTTCAATCGGCGTATACTTTTTACGCTTACCTTCCCAACTCTCAATCACAACAGCACTCAAAGCCTGCTCTCGCTGCCACTCTCCCAGCTCGTCCACCCGCTTGTAATACGAACGTACCGGCTGCTTCCACATTCTTCTGACGGTTTCTTCATGTAGCGGATACAGCACCAGCTTTGTAAAAGATAATGCAGCCCCCGTTTCGGCAAAAAGCTCCAGCTCTCTGGCTGTAATCTGCTCAAACGTATCATAGTAGACCATGGTCCCTTTATGCGTCTCGATCGGAGGCTCATAACCATAGGGTACATATTGAAGGTTTCTTGTCATGCCGGACACTCCGTCCTTCCATAGATGAACTTTTCCTTCTATATTATACCCTTGTTTTGGCATGAGTTTGCATCAAATGTTTATCCTTGTTCAACAGCAGGCGTATTACGGCGTGACCCCCTTCGGAATTGCAACGCATAAAGTCCCATCGTCACAAGCGCAATCAGTGCAAGCACCGTAAAAATATTGCTAAAATTGAACACCCGCACATTAGATACGACAGGATTCAAATGAAAGGACGACGAACTATCCAGCGTTTTGCCCAAAATACTTGTCGTGATCGCCCCTGCAATGAAATTCAGCAGAGATAACAGCCCCATTCCAACACCAATCTGGTCTTTCGACAAGGTACGAGAAATCGTGTTGGACATGGCAATTTGCATGAAGGTCTGACCTACGTTTCCAAAAATAAGCAAAAATAAAATCAGATACGGAGATGCACCCACAAACGTAGACAAGCTGATAAAACAGATGAACAAAAGCGATACAGCTGTATAGACGAGAAACGAATTTCCTTTACTATCCGCCAAACGCCCCCCTCTTTTACCCAATAGAGCCGAAGCGATAGCAGCCGGAAACATAACCAGTCCAATTATTGCCGGCGTAAGCTGATTGAGACTGTTCAGAAACTGCGGTGCTAAGTACGGCAATCCAAAGCTAATCCCCGTCCCTAAAAAAGCGATAAGCAGCCCGTATGAATATTGCTTGTTACGGAACAGCTTCGGCTGGATGAATGGATCATGCGCAGTGTTAATGCGCCATATAAACAGTGCAAATAACACCATACCGACCAGAAAAAACATCATATTGGTTTGCGAAATCGAAAGTAACAAGAAGGCTACTGTTCCACCCAGCAATAATCCACCAAGAAAATCGAACTTCTGATCCTCTCCACGCTGATCGTCCAAATATTTACGAAAGAACGGCAATGCGATCAGTGGTAGCATGGAAATGACGAACAAAAAACGCCAGCTTGCAAAGCCTGTGATCAAACCGGAAATAATCGGAGCCAGTGCAGTACCTAACGCCAAGCCGATTGCTGTGACGCCCAAAGCACGTCCTCTTTTTTCAGCCGAGAAATAACGGACTGGGACGATCATAGCAGTTGCCGGAATAACTGCAGCCCCTGCAGCCTGAAGCAAACGAGCTACAATGAGCATCCAAAATTGATTGGCCAACAGTCCAATAAGCGAACCCAGTGCAAAAAAGATAATCCCAAACGTCAGCAAATCCTTAAGACGATATTTATCTGCCAATTTGCCGTAGGTCACCGAGCCAACCGCATACACGATCATATAGCCAGTCAGCAGCCAACTTACATCGGAAGCACTAATATGAAACTCCTCCCGAATCACAGGCATAACGACATTAAACATAAAAGCGTTCATCACTGAAAAAACAAGTGTGAAAGCCAACACACGCATAAGCTTATCCGCATTGGGATAAGTTTGTTCATTTATCATTTGGTTTTCTCCCTCTCCTGTAAACCTCTTATCTAAGATCGTATTTCACTGCTTTTGAATATCCCTATCCGGACAAACTCTCTATATATCCGCTCAAACGCGGGTGTTCGCATAACGGTAATCGTGGAGAATTTTTTTAAGCAGGCCGCGCAGCGTCTCCGATTCTCCGACAGATAACGTTTCACCTACCGAGCTTTTAATTGCCTCAATGGTACGTTCAGCTATCTTGTGAATCTCCAAACCTTCCTCAGTCAAATAGATTTGCTTCATTCGTGCATCTTCCGGGTGACTTTTGCGTACTGCCCAGTTTTTCTTAACGATCCCGTTAACCAGGCTGGTAACGCTTGATTTATCAATAAGCAATAGCTTTTCCAAATCCGTATTGGTGACTCCAGGCGACATCGCCAGTATATAGAGCGTCTGCGATTGTGGGGAGGTGAGCCCCAAAGGGCGCAGTGCTGTTTCAATTTCGCGCCGGACGGTAGTGAAAATCCATTTAATTAAATACATCGTACTCTCTTCCTCCCAAGGAAGACAAACGGGATACACCTCACTTCCCATCTCACTACTAACCTCCATAGCTATCTAATTTTAATAGTTTGAATTCCAACTAATTTTAATCAGCTGCCTACTTGGTGTCAATACTTTCGTAAAAAATGATGTTTTATTAGATAAGGTGAATTTCAAATTTTGAATTCATCCTTTATGGAAATATAGGCATAATAAAAGACGAGCCCTTGAAGGAAACCCGTCTTTTACTTCATTCATCATTCATTTCTGTTTTATGATTGCTTAGTCTGCAGTTTTCACTTGAACTAGCGGATATTCTTCTCCATCAACGGTAACCGTACTAGCATCATTCAGCTCCAGCCGTTGCCAAATGGTCAACAGCGTACGATAAGGATACTTCTTCAGATCATACTCCGATGGTGCGTCAGTGTCTGTGTTGGTTCCATTACCACTACCCTCAGTAGAAATCTCTGAAGTCGAGCCTCCGTCCGTATTGTCTGTCACTGTTCCAGACTGATCGCCGCTTTTTCCGCTGGATGTACCACCACGAGCTGTGGAACCACTGTCCGTGGATTGTCCATCTGCTGTCGTGCTTTTTGTAGTGGGATTCCCAATGTTTACGTCACTGGATGTATCATTGTTCGCTTTAATGGCTGCTTCCTTGTCGTTCTGTTCAGCAAGCGTAAAATTTTCGTATAAGTGCTCCTGTTGATCCGCCCCGACAATGACGAGCTTCTTCGGCTTAAATTCTGCCTGCTCTGTCGATGTCTGAAACGCAAATAGCAGCTTGACCATTTTCGTAGTGGACTTGGTATTAGGCACATGTGTCACTATGGCCGTAGGCTCCTCTTTTACGGGCACTGTAGGCTCTACAGGCTGTTGTACAGGCTTCGGGGCAGCAACAGGCGCAGGTGTGTCACCAGATCCGATCACCCCGGTTGCTTTAAGGCCACCTAGCGTACCTGCAATGACAATCAGCACAATCCCGGAAATCACCCCACCTTTACGGAAACGACGAAGTGTTTTGACCAACGGCGTGTCCGTCTCCCGCTTTGCTGCCAAATAGAAATTTTTAAAAGCAGGCTTTGCAGGTTCAAAATATTGACGCCACAGCGTTTTTTTGTGCAATCCCTCTCGTCCTTCCTTTTGGAAGAATAGAAGTAGCGCACGTCGATACGCCGGTTCGAAACCGCCACGTGGAGTAGCAAACTCGGGGTGTTCCTCTGACCATCGGATAAAACGGTACATCGTATCGTTATCCTTCGCCCATTTGCGGATCGAACCGACTAGGCGAGCGAAGTCCAATATTCCTTCTCCCGGCCCGTCAGAACGATAGAAAGCAGGCAACAGACGGGCAAAATGGCCTTCCGCAAGCTGCTGGGGCAGCCAGCCATAAGCCCAATCCTGTACCTTTTCTACTTCGCCAGGCTCCAGGCCGTCCAGCACCGCCGGTTCCGGTTCCTCCGTATTAAACCAATCGTAAGCCGCAATCAATCGCACTGCTTGTCCCTTGAGAGGAGCAGGCAGCTTTCCAACCCACTGCACCAAATCGGGCCGTGTGAAAAAGGGAATCTGTACGACCTGATCGGGTGATATTTCTTTTAGCTCTACTTCGGTAAGTAAATACCGATCCGACGCTTCCTGCAAGCGCTCTGTCAATCCAGATTGCTCCAGCGGGGACAGTTTGCCTACGGCAGAGCTGCTGTCCCATTGACGCAAGCGTTGGTGAATGGCAGCCACAGCCTCTACTGGTTTTCTTTCGGCACGCAGTCTGCCCATCAGCGCAGATTCTGCCAAAAGCTGAAAATCTACATTCGCCGACACTTCGATATACCGACTGCCCCATTCGTGCACAACAGCCAGCAGTCCCTTGGCATCCGGTGTTCTTTTCATCTGACTGTCCATGTAGGGAATGAACAGCATTTTTGTAAGTGCTGGATTACCCAACACTTTCGTAAAATATGCCTTGCCTAATGATGGATTTTCTTCAATCGTATGATAAATATACGTAACTGCTTCCGTATTTCTGGCAGTATAAGCATTGTTTAGCGAACGGATTAAATATTCCACCAACCGATTTTCGCTGCTGCGTGCATGAACTTTATAATAGTCCTTGAAACTATCGACCAGACCTACGTCTGGAATATATCCATCCTTCACCCGATCAAATTCATGATCAAAAAACGACAGAAACAGATCATTCAGCCTCATTTTACGTGGCAGCGCATCGGGTGGCGATAAATAATCAGTCAAGCTTCGTAACACAGCGATTCGTTGTTCGTTGTATAATGCCCGCTCTCCCTGCTCAATTCTGTACAACGTAATGAGCTCATGATAGCTGGATGGCGTCAAATCACGCCCGGCCTCCATACCTGTCAGCATTTGCTCGGCAAATTTGAAGAAATCGTCCGGCGTCTCACCATTCAGCAACGTACGAACAATCCAGTCAAAATACGGCTGTCTCACCTGCTCTGCATCCACATTAAGTATTCGACTATGGTTAGACAGGTCAAATACAAAGTCCTTTTCCACATTCCGATCACCGGGACGCAAACTAAAAGGCTCAACGAACATCAAGTGAATGCCTTTTCTGCTGTTCGGTTCCTGTGCATATGTAAGAAATCCGAGTCTGTTACGAAATGCATAAGGCAGTGCCGCATACAGCACACCCAGTAGCTGCTTGGCTGAAGATCCGACCGCTTCTACAGGAACATTCAGCGCTACATATACCTTTTTGCGACCTGCTGCGGACATCATGACTGCGTATAAAAGCTGTTTGAACACTTCTTCGCTCAGCTGTAATTGAGTCAGCACTGTAGACGGGTCAACAGCCGGAAATACACTTCCACCCGGTAGACGCTCCAATTCCGGCAAATCCGTTCCCTGCTCAATATCATAGGTATCAACAAAGGATGTGTTCAGCCACTGCTTATAGTCAGACGGAGATTCACCATGTCCGGCTGGAATCACATAGTTGTGCGTGAAAAAGGCGCTCCGCAGCCCAGTAAAATCCGCGGCCTTATAAATACTGCGGCCAAGCACTACATCCCCGGACTCCGTCCGTACCAGATGTATAGCTTCCGGATAGACGCTTTCCTGTTTCTCACCACGCGCCGTCAAAGCAGCAGGCGCATCATATACACATAAGGGATGGAGCACCTTTTTAATAAAAGAAGCATCCAATCCTTTGGAATTAGCCACTGTATCGAAGCCTTCCGTAGAACGGAAAATACCACGCCGTTCCCGTGTGTACATCTGCTGTTGTATTAAATGAGAGGTAGAATAACTCACTGTGATTCTCTCCCCTCAATGTACTTCAACTTATAAAGCAGCCAAATGAATGGCTCATCCACACGGATCGGACTAACCAACCCTTGCAGCTTTTGCTCCACCGGATTGCTACCCAGCGCGGAAACTGCGAAATAGGCCGTATCCGTAAAATATACATCCATCGTGCCCTTGAACGGCTTATCCACCTTTTCGATGAAGCGTCGAACTTCGCCATCAATGTTCGCGAACTCATCCAAATCCATATATTTGCGATGCTCCATCGGATTAAAAATATTGCTGTTCGTCTTGATGTATGTGCCTTCTTCATCTGCCAACGCAGTAAGCATATCACTTTTGGTCAGGACGACAGCGGTCGGAATATCCGTTTTCCCTTTTTCCTGATAAGCGATAAAATCACCGAACATCGTAAGTACGACATCACGCGGTTCATCGTATTGCGAGACCCATTCACCCGGCTTATCGCCAAGGTTAATCTTAATGCGCTCCCGAATAGAGCGGATTTGCAGTGGATCGACCATAAAGAGAATACCTGCAGAATTCTTAATATGCTGTCCATGCAGTCCCAGATAGTCCTGATCTACCATTCCCTCACCGGCGACATCAAAAAATACCAGCGTCAGTGGCGGCTTTTCCTCATCCTTAAATACAAACTGGAAGATAAAAGGCTCCTGCATCTTTTCTTTTTGTGTCGATGTAAGCAGATCCCCTCGTTCAAATAGGGGTTCCTCATACATGGTGCGGAACTTTCGGCTGATCTCTGCATTGAGCGGCATGCAAGCCGCGTCAAAATGATCGGCCGTAACATGCTGCAACGTGTGAATCAGTGAGGTCATATAAACAGATTTCCCCGCCTGCGAAGCTCCAATGATCGAAATGATATTGCTAGGCACCTTACCCGCGGTCACGGGCAGTTCGTTATGGCAGTGCGGGCACAGTCGGTGACGCGTCAGCTCGCCATAACGGTCCGTCAGTCCTGTCAGTACATGATCAGAATACAATCGATGTTCCTCAGGGACATCATGGGGATGCAAAATCGCCTCCATATCATGCACACTGTCCAAACCAAAACGCTCCCGATATTTGTTCAACAGCTCATCTTCACCCAAAGCGTAGTCCTCGTCATCTTCACGGTGATGAGAAGCACGGAATACCACTTCCTCCGGGGAAAATTTACTAAAGCAATAAGGGCACACAATATCATAAAATAACGGCCTTGGCGCTGCCTGTGGCTTTCTTCTGAATAAATTGCTAAGAAAACTCATCGGTTGCGGCCTCCTTTCATTCAGGGACTAATTCATATACCGTGCCATATTTCTGGCCATCCGTAAAAAACAGCCGCACATATTCATCTCCCCCCACTTCAACAGCGGGTAAAACATTCCGTCCCGCGGCAAAAGGTGCCGTGAACGGATACAAGGTTCCATCGTCCCGGTCTGCTGGATAACCCCCGCGCTTCTTCACGTAGCAAAGCGCCTCTTGCGGGACAGGAACTTCGGCTGTCACCTGAATCTGGACGGTTTTGCGGCTGCGAAACCAGCTTTTTTTATGGTGAACTGCATATCTGATTTTAGCCCTCCCCGTGCTCAACTCCAGTTGGTTGGCTCCGTCTTGCTGACGGATCACGTAAGTGTCTCCATCCTCCCGAACAGCTGGATATACGATATACCGCACGCGTCCAATGCCTTCAATTCGGTCACGATAGCTGCCAGCAGCCTTATACTCCTCGCGTGTAAAAAGTTTTAGGCTTGAAAAAGGCGGTAAAACTTCACCTTCATTTTGCCCATTCACACCTGCATCGGCTGATTGTTTCGCAATATATACCACGGCTGCGCCCTCAGGCCACTGCCAGCGTAACACAACCCGGTTGTCATCAATTTTGTGGCTCAGCTCCGAAATAATAGGATCACCGGGCTGTGCTTCCCTATACTGCATAAGTTCCAGCCTCCCGTTCTAAAATCCACTGCTGCGTCGATTGCGCGTCGGGGCTTCCGGTGCCCCTCTCCGGCGTCCTGATGGCGCACCCTGACTTCCTCCACCGGAAGATCGGCGAGTATTTTCCGCAATCGGCAGAACAAGCGAAAAGACAGCAATAAGGGCTGCCAGTACGAGCGCTGCCACCAAACGAATCATCAAGTCGCCTATAGGCGAGCCAGATAGTCCCTTTTCCAAAATAAAACCAGCGAGCAAGCCTGCCGGGACTCCTCCAATCGCAAAATTCCGTGCGAGAAAACGGTTATCGAACATCAGCCCAAGAGCCAATCCCAATAAAGCGCCGATAATGACCAGCGCCGTTACGCGATAAATGGCAAAATACAGACTGTCGGCATACTCACCTGTCCGCTCCGTTACCAGTGTGCGATCACCGATTTTGTTATATATTTTTCCGAACGCCTGAGTAAGTCCTTGGGCATTGGCTACATTAGAATAAGTTCCGCCCGTCAGGTCAGCAATATTTTGCAATAAGGCTATACCATCCGACTCTGCCAGTTTCAGCCCGATCGTATTAATCGGAATCTGGCGGGCGATATAAGGAGCCAATGCTGTCTGGGTATCCAGATCGCTAAAGCCATCAGAGAGCATGATAACGAGAGAACCTTTTTCTGCATTACCTTGGGTTTCAATCTCTTTGATCGTCTCGTCCAAAGCAAGCCCGATCTCTGTACCGCCTGACATTATAGTCTGCATACTATCGATTTTGGAATAAACCGCTTGCTTCTCTGCATCTGTGCCAATGGGAGTAAATGGCTGAACCAACTGCGCAGCAGATTCAAATGAAACAATGGCTACCCGCTTGTCTCCATCCATTTGGCCAATCAGACTCTTGGCAGCCGTTAGGCGCTCATTATCGGGATCTGTTTGCTGCATACTCCCGGAATTATCAATCACAAGCACGAGGTTCTGTACGCTCTTGCGCCCTTCAGGGTTAACCTGATAGCCCAACTCCAATAGCAGACCTGCCACGAACAACATCACTAGTGTAGCAGGCACCAGTAACTTCCAGGATAACCCGGAGTAGCGCTGCCGCCATGAATGCCCATTTAACTGTGGCGAAATTAGTTCGCCAATCAGACAACCTAGGCCAATGCACAGTGCCATGATGCCAAAATACAGCCCAATCACGACGATATGCGGCCAGTGCCCTATCAATTTGTGAAGAATAAGCTCTCCCAAGATGAAGCCTACTACAGCACCCAACAAGCCGAACAGTAATAGGAGAACGTTAAATTTACGTTGCTTCATAAGAATCGTTGCTTCCTTCCATCATTAAAGTAGGATTAATATGTGGCTACCGCAATTCCGGCAACCGGTCCACGTCGATTCCGTGAAACACGAAACCATTCGCAGTATATGTCTCATAATACGTTTTGCCGTTGCGGTAAACCATCAGATCCTCCAGATGGAAGCCGCCCATCAAATGCAGCTTTTCCACCCCGCTGCTGCGACGCTCATGTACAAAACCCAGCTTGTAAATACGCGAAGTAATGTCCACATCCATCGCATAAGGAAGAAATTCGCCTTCGTAGTCACCAAAGAAGTACTTTTCTTCATACCGATGCTCATGGGTATAGTCGAGCAAACGTACGTTAATTCCACCATGTTCCTCTAACGTTTGATACAGTTTCTTAAACAGCTCATCCTTCGGAACGACCAGCCGATTTTCATATGCAGCAGCTACATTGGCACGCCGCAATAATTCTTCTTCGAAGGTCTGATTAAACGGCTGTGAACTGAGAATCAAGGTTCGACAGGTCTGCGTAAGTCGATCCACCAATGCGGACAGGCCCCCGTCCAGCAATCCGGATACAGGCCCCATATGCCGGGTATCAAAGAATATAGATTTTCCCCGCTTGCTCTCCAGCTCACGCATGACATCCTCCGTCACACGCTCGTAATACTCGAACAGGTTTTGACCTGTGTAACTATCAGCCTGCCGAATACTATCCGTTGCAGCTTGATGCAGTTCACGCTCCAGGCTGGAAAGCTGTACTGTAATATGCTTCGCCTGTGCATGCCATTTTTCTAGTGCCAGTTCATAGCGACGAAGCAGCTCCAAATCGGCTTGAATTCGCAGCATGTGCAGTTTGTGCCCGTAAACCGTCTCGGTCAGGTAACGAATCAAGCTGCGCACATTATGCTTATCCATGAGTGGCAGTCGTTGAAAAGGCTGGTCCTCCACCTGACCGCTATACAGGGTGTCCAGTTCAGCGGTACTAATCTGCAAGTCATTGGACGTATCCCGAATCAGCCCCCGAATGGCCGTAAGCACATTTCCTGTTTTATTTTCATCCGTCCAGTCTGTCAACTCGAATAAGCCGATTTCAGGATATTCCTTGGAAGCTGCACCCACAGCCATCTGCAAACCTGATTCCGCCTGAAAGTCTCCCAACCGTTTGTGTACAATCCGTTCACAGTTATCGCGGAAAAAGGCTTCGCAGCCCTGACCGAACAAGGCTTCCTCCGCCTCACGTAATGTCATTCGCTTCAAGGAGCCGTAGCTGGCTCCGCTGGTCATCAGTGCGCTCATGTCCGTGATCGCCTCATTACCAGGAACGAGATCATTTCGCGTGCGACCGCGCTCAGCAGCATCTAAACCAAAATAATTCAGCTTATCGCGTATGTCCCACTCCTGCTCTGTTCTCATACGCTCTAGCAGCTTTACATAAAAGTGATACAGCACCGTGAGTGCGATTGACTGGTTAGGGCGGTTGACTCGGGAAAATCCAGCCGACACATAACCCTGCCGCCCGGATTCCGTCATGATGTTGTTTTTAAACGATGTATTGTTGTATCCCCCATCCTGTGACCGATAGGAATCTCCTGCCTGATAGCGGTTTTTAAGAAGCTGAATGTGGCAAATGATGTCACAGCTTTCTCGCAGGCTATTCGGCACCGTTACGCCGCGTTCGTTCTTGTCGGACAGCACATAGACGAGATCGAACAACGGTGATGGAGCATGGGATACTGGAATGGTCAATTTGTCCTCGGTCATATGAAGCGGTGCCGTAAACGTATACTCTGGACTCTGGATATAGTCCAGCTCCCGCATGAAAGCCACGGACGTTGCACTACTGTAGCCGAATTGGACAGCCTGATCGCTTTCATTCACCAACACATACAGATCCATTTGTACCGATTTAAAAGACTGCGCAAAAATATACTCCGCCAACAGCGTAATTTCAGGGATTAATACGTTCATGGGGTCATCCGCTGTCGTCAAAATCGACAAATGGACACGCTCGAACGAAGAATACAACCGACCGTAATCTGCCAGATGTCCACTAGCCCGGCGCAACGCGGTGTTAAGCTCAATTAGCTGCGATTCATGTGTATAAAAAGCCTGGTGCAAGTCACGGCGTATCGTTTGGTGGCCACTTTCCTCCGGTACCGCTATCGTATGAACAATAGCATCCACCGAACGATCTACAGCCGCATGTTCTTCCTGCGAGCGGATCTGAATATACGTTACTCCCGTGCTGTTATCCCACTTGGTCCGGTTGATATCTGCAATGGTGTTCATCACTGGGTTCATGCGATCACCGATAAAAAGAAACACGGACGGGAAATGGATGCTACTGCGTCCATCCCCGCTTCCGATTAATTGGTCCTCTGCGGCTGCATAGTCAGCCGCATAACGTAACAGCTGTTCTCTCATACTTTACTTCAACTTTCTGCGGATGTCGTTTAATTTTCCAGCCATTTGAGCATAGAATGCATAAAGTTCCGCTCCGTTAGCCAGCTCCACCTTTTCATATTCCAATTGATTGCGGGCCTCAGTGTAAGTTGCAGCCAGTTCATCCAGCTTCGCCAGCAATGGTGTAATATCCTCAGATGAAGTCAATACAGCATCACGGCGATCCGCCTTGCGCATTAGAGCAGCAAATTTCTTTTCTTCCAAACCACGGAAGTTTGTAAACACTTCAAACTCCACATAATTACGGCTCTTCATGACATTGGCAAATGGCTCCCAAGCCTCTTCCTCTTCGTCGCGATCATAGACGTACAAAGCACCCTTTTTCGTAATCGTGTCCGTATAGAGTGCCTGAATGAACTGATCCAGCCATTTTTCTTCATCCTGATATTTGCCCAGCAAAGCTTCCAATTCAGCAGCTTTCGCTTCAATTTGTGTATATTTCGCCAGTTCTTCACGAACCACCTGTGTTAATTCTGGTGAACGGATCAGGTTTTCCTTCGCCATCTCTTCATTGATGCTGCCAAAGATGTCCTTGCTTCCGGCCTGCTCCAGCCCTTCAGCCAGCAGACGTTTCAACTCAGACCATGCTCTTTTCACCTCACCCAAATTCGGCTTGGATTCCTGCAAGCGCATATCGTAGCCTGCCAGCATCGCATTCAGATCTAGCGCATGTGAACGGATTACAGTGAAGCGGCTGCTCGTATTCTGATCGACATCCTTTTCCCGAATCACGCCAAGTGACTTGGCACGGTCAAAATCATTACGAATGCGGGCATTGTAAGCTTGCACACGCGAATTGACGTAAGTTTCGCCCCATGACTTTTCAGGAATCGGCGACGGCAGATTAGTCCAATTGTTCTGACCTGTTTGCACCAGATGACGGCCAATACCTTCGCGGTCAAGAATCGTTTTTTCATAGCTTTCTTCATACACTTTGAGCGGCGTATATACAAACAGAGGAACACCATTACGCGTATTGAGCCAGAAAATCCGGTTACGAACTTCACTCTCTTTAATAGTAAAATGTGATTTGCCAATTGCATTATTTTGATAATTGCGAACGCCTTTCAGGATATTAGGCGACTGTACAGGTACTGAAACGAATCCCCATGATGGGAAGTACAAGTTGCCAGAGCTATTGCTCAGATGGAACACAGGTACAGCTTCCTCATCCAGTTTACTCGCAATGTAGCGCTCCACAAATTTTTCAATGGCTTCATCTTGCCCGTATTTCATGACGAGGAAATCCTCCATGGAACGGGTAATGAGATCACCGAACTTATCAGTCAAGAAATTGGAGATTGAGCTGATGATGTCCATATCCTGATCCTTCACCCATTGATCTGAATTTTCGAGCAATTCTTGGGCAAAATCACGAATCAAATCATCACCGTTGCGGTTGTCCAGCAGCTTGGTCACAACTTCAGAAATATCCGGTACACTTACCAGATTCCAATAGTACGTTTTATTACCTTTGTGATCGGACTGTTCCTCGCCGTTAATCAGCAGATCGCCATTCTTCTCGAAAATTGCGCTCAATGCGTTCAAAATTTCAGTAAATACATTATAAATGCGGCTATTTTCCTTGTTCAACAGGTCATACAGGTCTTCATAAAATTCAATGAGCTGCTCTGTACGTTCCACATCAGCCCGCAGCCAATATTCGTTAATTTTCGCTTCAATGTACGCATTTTTCTTTTTATCCTTGGACACAAACGCGCTCTTGGCATCGCCCAGCTTTTCGTTCGCCTGCTCACGCGCCCATTCAATGTCCGTTGGAATACGGTGCAGTGATTCACGCAACGTCTCAACATATGACAGCAGCATTTTCAGCAAGCTAAATCCTTTTTCAGTATAAATCATGCGGGATACATAAAACGGCCCTTGCTCAGGATGCAGAAACATCCGGCGGATTTGGTCCGTAAACTGTCCTGTAATTTCGCCAGGAAGCTGTTTCTTCGCTTTGATATACTCTTCGCGGGCACGCGTCAGGAACGTTTGCTCCAGCTCGGTGTCCATATTGACAACTTGCATTTTAACAACATTGCTATAACTCAACCGTTCACTGTTTTCAAAGCCCGGAAGCGGCTCAGGTACACGGGATTCAAAGTTTTTGATCATGCTATCCAGATCCACGCCCAGCTTGCGGGCAAACTTCTCTACATCCTCTTGATTTGGCGATTGCTCAAACATTTTGGACATTTTGCCAAACATTCGATAGGCCAGATATGTCGTCATTTCCTCCATTGGCAGTACCGCCGAGGAAGCCCCGATAATATTGTAATCGTAGTTTGCCGGATAGGCCTTATTCATTTGTGCGATGTTGGTACGGATATTGCTGATATAGTCATGAATGGCAAACTCTTCACCTGACTGTTTTTCCTCACTCGCCATAAAGTTGGTGATGTTCTCGGCGGTGACATTCATGCAGTAATCATAAGCATTTTCCAACAGCTTGCCTTCCGTATTCGTGGCCGAAATGAGATGACACAGATTAAACGGCGGAAGCGGCGAGTTCACGGTCAAAATATTTCCGTACTGCTGTTTAAAGCGTTCACCACGGCTGTCTACATTCATCCAATAGTCCAGCTCTTTCAGTGCAGCATAGCCGTTCTTTTTAATATATTCACGTGTATGCTCGCTCAGGCTTTTGTTCGCTAAATTAATATCCGGTGTAAACAGATAACCTAATGTATTTACACGGTCTACACCTGCAGAGCCATAGTCACGCTCAATAATTCCTCGGACGATATATGAGATATCGAGGAAAGTACCGCTTCCTGTACCGCCGGACAAACCGGACAGCAGGAACACCATAAGCTTCTTGTTGGTGCCTTCAGACAAGGTTTTGATTTTTTTGTCAATGCTTTGTACGACCTGATTGATTTTGGTGAACAACAGCAATCGTCCTGCCTGACGTACCCCTGCCGCCCCATTCATACCATCGGTAATGCTCAGCTCTGGAGACAGCCAATCGGTAATGTACGGCTCAAGAATGCTGCGGTTTTGCAGCAATCCGCCGATTTCCGCATTGGATAGCAGTACAAACTCATTGATGGGGTCCAAACCAATCCCCTTGTATTTTTTGTTGCGGTCTTGTTCATTCGTTTCAAAAGCGAGAAATTCCACATTGTCCGGTTTATCGCTCTTTTTCTTGGAGATCGGATCTGCTGGAAGCTTGAATCTGCGGTTAATTTGATATTTCAAGCGGAGAAGGGCATCAATTCCCGTGCCTCCGAGTCCGATAATTAAAATAGGATTATCAATAGTATCAACTCTGATCTTATCGCTTACGATCCCCCCGCCGAGTGATACGTCTAATTGTTGGATATGCTCTCTAACTACTGGTTTCATAGATATGACCTCCTAAGGGTTCGTTTAGCTGTTTACTGAAATAAATTCCAGTAAAATGGTTTTGTCCACACTGGCTAACGGGATGGTCAGACGATCACCGTTTTTGAGTTCAAGACCGTTGCCTGTGTCTACAGCCCGTCCGGATTTCTCAATCGTAATCTCGGGGGTACTGCGCACAATGATACGATCCTGATTGGCTGGTGTGAACACGACCTTGTCGGTTCCAGCAAATTCCGGTGCCAGTTGCAGCAACTGGTGCAGATTAAATTTGCCCCGGAAGGTGTTCAGCTTCTTGTATTGTGGATACGTTTTTTCGCCAGTGTTCTCATCCCGGATTTCCAGTACGATTTGACCGACAAAGCCACGGTTGGCCTTTTTGACAGCCTTCCAGATGAAATATGCGGCAACCAGCAGAATGAGCAGCCCCAGCCCTAAAAGAATGAGTGGCATTAGCTTGGACTTTTCAGCAGGTGTTGTTGGCTGCGTTGTGCCTGTATTCGTACCGCTCGTCGCCCCTGCTTTAGCACTGATGGTTACAGGCTGTGTTTCACGGTAGAAGCTCTTCTCCTCTGCTCTAACGGTTAGTTCGTAGTCATGCTCATCTGGAATCGTATAGCTACCGGTAAAAGAATCCCCTGCATTGGTTAACGGCACCTCATTCGTTGTACCGGAATCCAGATCCTTGACCTTCAGAACAGCATTCATATTCGCATACAATTCCTGATCCTGAAGCTGCTGGCTATTGCTCGTCAGGTAGGAACGAATTTGAACTGCATCGCCTTTTTTGTATGATTTGGCGGACGGTGCGTCCATTTTCAGCTCCAGATCGTAGTTAAACACCAGATTAATATCAATCTGATCCTGCTGGACTCCCTTGACTTGGAGCTTCCAGTCACCAGCCACAGGCTTGAGCAGTTTAATCAGCGAGTAGCTTTTGGACTTGGACAGCAGCACATCGCTCGAAGGAATCGGCTTGGTGTTACCCGACGGGTCTATCAGTCTCGCATCCACCGGTTTCGAGGACATGATCGAAATGTTAGCCTCCAGCACACTATCATTCGGTACGGTTACCGTTACATCCTGATAGTCGCCGTTTGCCGTAATGGACTGCAAAGGCACCACTTTCAACTTCAAATTGCTGGCGAAAATTTCACTTAAAATGTTCGGCAGGTCATCCGCTGAGCTTGTAATAAAGGACTTGCCGCCCGTTTGCTGCGCTATGTCGGCAAGCTTGTTTTTATTCAGCTTCCCATCTGCATTCAAGCCGATGGTGTAGATCGGAACGCCGCTATTTTTAGCCTCGGCTACAGCCTGTGCCATATCCTGATCTGATTGGCTTTCGGTTCTGCCTGTCGTCTTATTAAAATCGTTGTTACCGTCGGCCAACATGACGATCATAGGCGCATGTCCAGCTGTTTTACCATCTTGCAAAATGCGGATCGCTTCCTTGACACCCACGGAGGTGTCAGTATACGCCCCCCGGTTCAGTCCGTCAATAAACGTCTTCAGTTCCTGCTTATCCGCTTCGGATGTAATATTAAGCAAGGCTTTCTCGCGCTGTACGACATCCGTATACGCTACAATCCCGACCTTGTCATTTTGCGTCGACAGCATATCAATGAACATTTTCATGGCTTCATTGCCAATTTTCCCAGGATCACTGGTGTTCATTGAATTACTTACATCGACGACCAGCACCGCATCCACCTTAGAAGCAGAGGGCGAAGCGGCATTCGCCATCTGTGGCTGCCATGCCAAAATCGAGGTCATGATCATTGTACATATGATTCCGATGACCAAAAACCATTTTCTGTCTCTACTAAACATCGCTTGTACCCCTTTGCCGGTTAATTCTCATTCTAAATTACAGTTGTACTCCCCTACTATTAAATTATAATGAGTTTTACATGAACGCCAGCTGAAAATACTGCCCAAATGGTCTGAATCCAACCAAAAAGCCTGTCATACCGCGAGATTTTACCAATATCCTGCAGTAATGATATAATTATACCCCAACAAGGGCAATCGGGCACCAGCCTTCTCCTTTATACGACAAAAATGACAGTAGCGAAACCCGCCCATGTAAAATATTGAAGTAAAAATCCAAGCAGAAAGAGGAAGTACACTATGATCTCATACGGATGTCTGGCGATTATGTTTCTTTTTGTCGCCATCAAATCACTAATTTACTATATACATAAAAAACGCGCCCCGTCGATTACACAAATCGACACCGAGCTTTTGGCACTGCTGAACCGGAGAAGTGAGCGCAATGAATAGTTCCAAACAAGCTGTACAATTTCGCCCATTTACCCGCACAGAGCACGCCTTCCAAAAGCTAAGAGTCTGCAAGCGTTGTGGACAATTCACCGCCCTTTGGGAAGAGAAATGTACATCATGTGGTCGGGATACACTAGTTCCTGTAGAGCAATATGCCAAACTTAGAGCCAAACGTTATTTTCGTAAAGACCTTGCCGTCGGCGTCATATTGCTGGCCGCTACTGTTTTTTTCGGCCACTCGCAGCAACAAATGTTTCTATGCGGTATCGTCGGTGCGTTCTTTCTGCTGCCCTTGGTGCTTCTACAGCAGGGTATTTATCCTTATGAACAGCGTAGGCAGCTTATACGTCTGTTCAGAGGTCGTATAGGGCAGATCCAGGAAGGACTAAACGTTAATCATAAAAACGCGGTTGCCCTGCGGCAGCTCAGTGAGCGTGTCTCCTATGAAATGCTGCGTGAGATGGCTGTACTCATTCACAATGATCGGATAAGGCTCCAGCAGGTCGCCCTGCTGCAATCTTTTGTTCTCCGCAAAGACATGGAATTAACGCTCGATCCTCTCCTGATCAAGAGCTTCGAGCCGCTTATGGTCAGATATATCGGAGAGATTGCCAGACTCAATCGTGAGCTGATCAAGGACCGGACATTCCGATACGTAGTCTTTTATGAGCGCCGTATTCTGGAATTGGCAGGGGGCGAAGATATTCTCGTCCGCGTAGCCAGTGCAGCTGTCCGTAAAAAGCGCTACGTAGTCACCCATGCCGCTTTCATTTCCAGATATGTACGCAAACTGCCAAAGGAACGAGTCCAGCGTTTATATCATATCATTCAAGAGAATCCGTTAGAACCCTTTGGAGATTTGGCCGATGAAGTAAAGATCATGTACCTGATGGAGCAGTATAAAAACTGATCTGTCCTAACGCCCTTCTATATATGACGTCATTACCATGACAAACCACTGCAATAAAGCAGCAAAAAACCGTCAGGATCGCCTGGGTGGTATCATCCCCTTCAAGTAGACACTCTAAAAAAACCTTGTGTGTTACCATGAGGGTATGAGTGAACCTGGAGGGGATTTTCGTATGGCTAACCAACTCAAAGTTTGGGTGAAGAAGGTTCGAAATGCTGAACCGCTCGATTGGCGCAAGGGTTCATCCAACCCGATGAAGGGGCGTACACGTTCCTCCTTTTCCAGTATCAAAGAAGAACGAGATTACTTGATAGCTCAGGGGTGGACTACTTAAAAAGCGATATTCAAATCTGGTGACGGAGCGAAGCTCAGCGGTTTCAGGATAAACTCAAAAAGCGCGCCCCGATCGAGTATCGGCACGCGCTTGCAGCTTAGCTTTTTTCATTCGTCTACTTGACAGGGGTATGACTACTCAAGGATTCATTTTATTCCTCTTGGTACAAACTTGTTTTTATTAAGATTCAGGCAAGCTCTGTCCTCCGTCGATAATAATTGTTTGTCCCGTGATGAAGCCAGCCTCCTTAGAGGCAAGAAACGCAGCTGCATGGCCCATTTCTTCAACGGTTCCAAACCGTTTCAATGGAATAGCTGGAAGCATGGTTTCAATGTATTCTGGGAAGGTTTGTATCATTTCAGTCATTGTATTACCGGGCATGATCGCATTGATTGTAATACCAAACGGAGCTAACTCAAGCGCTGCACTGCGAATAAAACCGAGTTGGGCAGCCTTACTCGCACCGTAATGCGACCATCCTACAAATCCTGTCGCCGGCCCCGTAATCGAAGATGTTAACACCACTCTTCCATATTCAGCTTTTTTTAAGAATGGCAGACAAGCCTGTACAGAAAATAAAGCTCCACGCACATTAGTATTCATCACGCTATCCCATTCTTCAGCAACCATTTCTTCAATTGTAGTCATAGGGGCAATACCTGAGTTAGCACATAACACATCAATGCCGCTAAAGGCCACCGATACTGAATGTGCCATCATTTCCATAGAAGATCGATCCGTGACATCACCTCTAAAGCCTTGCGCGTATCCACCGGATGCTCTGATTTCGGCAGCGCATATCTCGGCCTCATCTAGGTTACGAGAAATAATGGCTACTTTAGCTCCCTTTTCAGCAAAGACTTTGGCGATTCCTTTACCAATCCCCTTACTCGAACCAGTTACAATAACCGACTTGTTTTCAAATGAATTTTCCATTATGTTTTCCCTCCTTCGGAGAGAGAGCATTTGCTCTCTAAATAGATCAAAAAAAATATCTTATAAGAATATTAATAGATTGCATGACTAGATTAATCTTTTCCTGTGCACTTTATGTGCCTTTCCCTGGATAGAAGAAGGATTCAAAACGTTTATGATGATATTCACATTTTTTAGCTTTGTCAATAAAGTGGACGCACAAGGCTACTTCCATATCTCGACATGGTTGAGCTCTCTTGAAGGAGTTTTGATTTGTCTCACTAAGGGGTCAGTCCCCCTCCCCAACTCCGGACGTTTTTTTATTTTAGGATTATCGTGTCTAATTAGCTGTCTTCTTTATTGGCCTTGCAGTTTTTGCTGCGCATGTCTGATGGAAGTAAAGTTAAAAGCACGCACTCCCTTGCTATCATACACAATAATCTCTTTATTCAAATATGGGTGTAAACCATTAAAATATCCAGGCATAATCAGTCTGCGCATAAATAGGTTTTTACCCAACATACGGGGGGAATTGGTCGCTACGACAAGCATTTGCTGGGTTGCAGACCATGGGCTAGGTTGAATATATGACAGACAATACTCGCCTGCCGTAAAATCGCCGCCCAATGTATACCCTTCCTCCGTACATGTAATTTGCAGATCAGCTTGGTGCTTCTGAAGCAGCTCATGTCTGGACAAGCCCGAAGTGACACATATCACGTTGCTATCAGCCAGTGCTTCCTCTGTAATATCATTGGAAGACACCACCGGATAATGAACACCGATATACGGATTCCAAGTCGCTGTTCGTGGGCTAGCCAAGGCGTTCGCCGTCCGTCTCACCGCCTGCTCTTCCTCCGGTGTAGCATAGCTGGATGGAAGGACAATGTGAAGACGATCCATATAAACGTCAAGCACACCCATACCATGGCTCAAAACGTTTCTTCCCACGCTTTTCGAATCCACAATTTCCTTTTTGGCATCCGATTCTTTTGAAAAGCATTCACTGCTTTCTTCCTCCCGTTCGGCAATCAAACGGTATTCAGGTGAGGGACGTTTATGTGAGTGTGTTTTAACAAAGCGAAAGCGGCTGTATTCCCGCAAGTCCAACACGAAAATACGGGCTCCGATACGAACTTGGGCCAATTCCAAGGGCATGACCTCTTGAGAAAGATGAATGATAAATTCTTCGGCGTGAACTGCCTCAATATCCAACTCACCTGTGGCACTCATTTCACCGTACAACTCGGCATATTCCTCATTTTCATCCATTCGCGTCAGTTCCAGCCAGTAAGCCCGGTTATGTCTACCCCGTTCCGTCCGATAGGCAATACGCTGAGGTACGACATCCCTTTTCCATTGCATAAGCCAACCCAGTACGCCGTCCAGAAGTCTCAGCTCATGCGTATCCCAGTGATTAGACTGCCGCTCTACGACACCTTTAAAATGATCAGATGGAAGCTCTGTTACAGGGGCTGTGTATGCTTGTGCAAATAAGTAATCCTGATCTCCGCATACATTCAATATTGGCATATTCAACAGATTTATCAGATGCTTGGGATGTGGCGCTCCAGAGATAACCGCAATAGCCGCAAACCGAGAAGGATAAGCCTGTGCCATCGCCCAGGCCGCATATGCTCCGTTCGAATAACCCGTCAGATAGATCCGCTCTTCGTCCACTCGGTACGCTTGCAGTATGACATCCAGCGCCTCCAAAAAAGCAGCTTCTCCAATATAACTGCCCAACGTTACACCACGGCATGAAAAAGTAACGAATATAGCTTCCTCTTCCCAGCCTTGCCCAAAACCTCGATTCTGAAAATCCGGCAAGCCCAGTTCATATCGCTTGCCTGGCATCAGAACGATCAGAGGATATTGTCGGTCAGTCGAATAGCTTCTGGGAAGCTGAATGGTATAGCGTTGCAAACTATTGTCCAAACGGGAGACAAAAAATCCTTCCCCAATTCCGTCATTAGACAAAAAGATGTGTTCTTCTTGAAGTAAGGATGGGGAGTGTGACTGTTCCGTATGTCCACACGTGAAGATTTGTTTTAATAGCTTGATATATTCACGTACAACCCGGTAATCCCAGATTTCAAAAGGATCTTCCGGCAAATCCGTTAACCTTTTTAATTCCTCAAGCAGGCCCTCTATTTGTATTTTCTGCGCAGAATGAAGAATATCTATAGCGCGGGCTTGAATGTACCGGTCATACTCTTCCTGCAAGCCCTCCACGACGACTGACAAAGGCCGCACAAGTGCCGAATACACAAAATGATGCTCCACAGCCTCATGATCCCGATATGTAACGGTGAAGTGCAGCATTCCCGTATTCCTGGCCTTTTCCTCGTCCCAGTCATAGCTTTGCTCCTGCTCCCAATGTGCTGGAAAGCGATCCAGCTTCATGCCTTCATCATTCGTTACCTCGACCCATAACGTTTGATCTAAGGGAAGATCTATCCGATCCTTACGCAGTAAATAAAATAAGATCGGGCTGTCTTCACCCTCCCTGCCAGCACTTTTCTCAACCTCTAACCAAGCCATATGAAAACGTATATTACGCTCTACAAATTCACGTTGCAGTTCTGTCACATCTGGTTCGTCGCATACCTGATTTCCACTGATACGAATAGAGCGGGCCTCCTCGGGAATAAACGCAGCAATGATAACTACCGTGTGATCGCCTTCCTCCAGATACAAGCGAAAAGGACCGGATTCCGCATATACCAGTGTGCCATCTATCCAAATTTGTCCCGTTCCTTCAAAGGGTCTGAAAATCACTTCCTGTGCAGCCATACAACGAAGATTTGAAACCAGCAAAAGCCTTTCTTGTTCGGCCAAAGGCGGAAAAACACCTAGATTTAGTTCGGCAGTCCGAGGGTCCAGCTCGGTCAATAATCGGCACGCTGCCTTTCCTCCGGCTGAAAGCTCTACTCCTTCTTCATCACAAGCCTTTTCCAAATTCCATTCCTCATGGGCAAAATAACTTGTCCATTCCCTGCCCACACCGCAATTTTCCGGGAGCATGACCGGACCGACTGCATAAGCAGACCTCAGACGTACCGGATGATCCGACAGCACAGTTGTTGCTTTTTCCAGATGTGTGAACCTCATAACATTCCCCCTCCAGGTTTTTGTTTCCTCAGAGACGTAGTCGCGGTTATATTCCGTTTAACATTCAATTTAACTATATAAAACTATTCGTTATTACCTCTACGTACTCCTCTGTTCTTCTCAAAAAAGTAGCTATGATAAAACAAAAAAAACGAAGAAAGCAGAGTGCTTCACTTCGTTATTAAAAATTTCTATATCTAAAAACCTATTTAATGCTGCCATGATTGTTGCTAACAATACTAGGGTATAGTATGTTTAGGGTGAAGTTACTATTTTAAAAATGTGCATAACTCGCTTGAATTTGCTTTTCCAACTTAATGCGTTCTAACTTTAGCTCCCAAATCTGTTCGCTCCACGAGTTTCGATCCGCCGCGTTATTACTATTTCGTAAGAGATCAAACAACCTCAGCAATTCATCGTTAATCTGATCAAAATGCCGCCACAGCGTATTAATCTCAGAATCTTTAGTCTCTTTGCCATTCTCCAGCAATTGATGCCGCAGGGCTTCTTTGAGCTCCTGTTGCCACTCTATATCGTTCAATTGTTTCGCATAATTAAGAAGATCCAGATAGTCATCTACCTGCAGGTAACTGCGTGTTTTTATCTGTTTCATAGGGTCTCTCTCCTTATGGCTCAATCTATTACCAAGTATTATACTCGGTTATTAAGGGAAAGCAATACTTTATTCTACAATACACAAAAAAAGAGGCAGCCTCAGCTACCTCTCTTGAACATTACGATTATTTTCTTACAATGCTGCCTGCAAATCTTCGATCAAATCTTCCAGATCTTCAATCCCAACCGAAATCCGCACCAAACCTTCGGTAATACCTAGCTCTGCACGACGTTCTACTGGAATAGAGGCGTGCGTCATACGTGCCGGAACACTAATCAGACTTTCAACCGCTCCCAAGCTTTCAGCCAGTGTAAAATATTTCACCTTTTTCAGAAGTGCAACCGCGTTAGCGTCGCTACCTACATCAAAGGAAATGATGCCGCCAAAGCCTTCGGCCTGGATTTTGGACAGTTCATGCTGTGCATGGCTTTCCAGTCCAGGATAGTACACTTTGCTAACCTTCGGATGTTTTTCCAAAAAGGCTGCAATTTCCTTCGCATTTTGCTCAATCGCTTCCATACGCAGACCCAATGTTTTAATACCTCGGATCAATAACCAAGAATCTTGCGGGCCGAGAATAGCACCAATGGCGTTTTGCAGAAAATGAAGTTGTTCTCCCAGCTCGTCGCTGTTCACAACAGCCAGACCTGCTACAACATCGCTATGGCCGCCCAAATACTTGGTAGCAGAGTGAATGACGATATCAGCCCCAAGTGTAATTGGCGTCTGCCAATAAGGGGTAGCAAATGTGTTGTCGACGATCAATAAAAGATCATGTTTTTTTACAAGCTCCGAAACAGCGCGGATATCCGTAACCTTCAAAAGCGGGTTCGTTGGCGTTTCGACATACAATGCCTTCGTATTCGGACGAATTGCTTTGGAGATGGCTTCCAGGTCAGTCGTATCCACAAATGTGGACTCAATTCCGATACGGCTGAGGACTTTGCTTACAATACGGTAGGTGCCTCCGTATACATCATCGGTCAGCAAAATATGATCCCCTGCATTAAACAGTGAAAATACCGCATGGATTGCTGCCATACCCGAACCGAAAGCAAAACCACGCTTTCCTTCCTCCAGATCCTTGATCAGCTCCTCCAGAGCAAACCGGGTCGGATTGCCTGTACGCGAATATTCGTATCCCTTATGGACGCCAATTTCCTCTTGCTCATAAGTGCTTACCTGATAAATAGGAACGTTAACCGCGCCTGTATGGGGATCGGTAGGAAGCCCGCCGTGAATCAGTTTTGTTTTGCGTTTCATTTTATATCCCGCCTTCATATATTTTTTTGCTCAGATAACGTTCGCTGCTATCCGGGAAAATGGTAACAATATGTGCGCCATCCGGTGCATTTTCGGCTTCCAGTAAAGCGGCATGTAAAGCAGACCCTGAAGAACTGCCAACGAGAAGACCTTCACGTGCAGCCAGTTCCTTGACACGGTCAAAAGCATCAACATCGCTAATGGTGTGAATGGCATTAAAATATCCTTTATCCACAAATTCAGGGATTAATTCCATGCCAATTCCTTCCGTTTTATGTGGACCTGACTCGCCGCCATTCAAAATGGACCCTTCCGGCTCCACGATGACCGTTTTAAGGGCTGCATTTTGTTCCTTAAGATAACGCGAGGTTCCCATAAACGTTCCCCCCGAGCCTGCACCTGCCACAAATACGTCCACTTTGCCGTCCAGATCGTTCCATATTTCAGGTCCCATTGTCGTATAATATGCCTCGGGATTATCCGGATTACTGAATTGCCGTGGCAAGTATGCATCTTTTATTTCAGCAGCCAATTCTTTTGTTTTTTCGATAGCTCCTTTCATCCCCTCACTTGTCGGGGTATGAACGATGCGTGCTCCCAATGCCTTCATCAGGTCCTGCTTCTCTTGGCTGAACTTCTCAGGCACAGCAAAAATAACCGAGATATTATAATGAAGCGCCGCCATCGCAAGACCAATACCTGCGTTGCCTGCTGTTGCTTCAATTAATGTCCCACCTGGCTTCAGCTGACCTGTTTTTAATGCTTTTTCAATTAGAGCCTTACCTACCCGATCCTTTACGCTGCCGCCGGGATTCATAAACTCCAGCTTCGCAAACAGGCGAATTCCTCTCGGTAGAGAATAGCTGCTCAGCTCCACTAATGGCGTACGTCCGATGAGTTCAAGGGTATTTTGATATACATTCATAATTTCAAGCTCCTTTTAATGGCGAATCCAAAATAAACCAATGGTCAAAAATTAACGCCTTTTGTCGGAGAAGTTCGCTATCATCTCCGAGAAAACACAGTAATACGGTAAGTATTGATGCAATAAGATTTTATGTGTATTTGAAGCTTTTGTCAAATGGACCAGTCACAATACCCACACACCCTGCCTGCTTGCTCGATATGATAGAGAAGATGTCACAAAATATCCCCGTGCAACATAAGGAGGAGTTCATATATGGGAAAGCAATTTCTGAAGATAGCTGCCGTATATTTTGCCCTCAGTGTGCTGCTTAGTGTAATTATTGGCTTGTCGGGTGATTACAGCCTGTCCAATGTTCAGTCTCATATTCATTTGTTGGGTTGGATTGCACTTGGAATTATAGGTCTGATCTATGTGACCTTTCCTGCACTTTCAGTTACTATTCTGGCACATATCCATTTTTGGATGCATAATATCGGTCTGCCTGTGTTGATATTGGCAATTATAGGTGAAAATTACGAAATTCCAGAGGCTGGAGTTTGGATCGCCATAGGGTGGGTGTTACTCGCGGCTGGTATTATGCTGTTTATGGTGAATGTGTGGGATAGACTGCGCTAGAGCAAATAAGTTCTCTTCATTTGACCATAAAAAAAGGAGCCTGATCATGTCAGGACTCCTTGATATCTTCATTATATGTTAGCTATACACCAGCTGTGCTAGCTAAGTGTTCTATACTGTTACTTCACTGTTTCATCCTGTACATGTTCTTTACAGAAGTTCGCAACAGCTTGCAGCTCATCATCTTCAAGTTCAAGATCAATGTAACTATTCGTTACTTTTTCAATTAATTCATACTTTAGCAGTCCCGTCTTTTCTTCGTCTACTAAATAAAGACAACGGATATACAGTCCGTTTTCAGTGTATAGCTCGTCGTCCTCCTCTACCTCTACATCAATGATAAATTCATAACGCTGTCCAGTCAAAATACCAAAAGCATCTTTAATCTGATCTACTGTGTACGTTGTAAAATTCAACATGTTTTTATTCCCTCCGGGTTTCCTTCAATTACGGTGCATTCTACGCCCGCAGGCAGTAGTTGTTCAACTTGTGTGCGTACTTCTTGACGTCTCAAATCCTGGCCCATGATGGATATCCAGCCTCGATCATTACGCGAGCGAATTAAACGCCCTATGCCTTGTCTGAGTCTAAGTGCCATGTGAGGCATATCTATCTGAATAAACGGATCTGCTGCATCCTTGCGCAGAGCCGTAAAAACCGGATCATTCGGAGGAAATGGCAGTGACCAGATAATGACGTGCGACAGAGAAGGTCCAGGAATATCCAATCCTTCCCATAATGTAACAGCGCACAACACACTTTCCTCATCATTCTGAAAAGCTGAGATCAGATGGCTGATTTCAGCCGAACCTTCGTACAGAAAACGATAGGCTGATGCCTCCGGGTAAGCAACGAGATCCTTCTTGAATGCAGCCAGTTCCTCCTGTGAAGGAAACAGGATAAGCGCTCTTCCCTGCGATTTCTCCAGCAGTGTCAGCGCTCTCTGGATTGGATCATGCCCCACTTGCAACGGGTACAGTGCAGCTTGCATCTGATCGCTGTAGTCATAAGGTGAAGCAACAGAAAACGTTAGTGGATTTTCAATACCGAGACTCTGCGCCATATAGTCAAAAGAGCTCTCTACGGAAAGCGTAGCTGAAGAGAATACGATTGGTATATGCTGCGCAAATACTCGTTCTTTGAGAATCTCTTTTACCATCTTCGGCATAACCACAAGCGTTAACCCATCCTGATCCTCCATCACCCACGAAATGAGAAGTTCAGGACGCTTAAACAAAGCCAATGCGGTTTGAATCATTTCCAAATGTTCTTCCACAATTTTGACTTGATACTCATCCAAAGAGAATAGCCCGCTTTCAAATACAAGCTCTTCTTCGATCGTGCCGATCAATTCACCAAAGCGGTTTACCTCTCGAATCAGCGACTCATTCAGGATGAACTCCTTGCGATTAGAACCCTGTACAGGCTGACTGTTCTTATCAAGCGCAGCGAACAAAACCTCACTTTGGGAGATCGCATCTTCGATCGTCATTGCCAAAGATTCTCGCACTTCCCCCTCGAGAAGTCGGGTAATAATAGACTCAAACTGAGCGTGCTTAAGCTTGTAGGTAAGTGCATTTTGTGCCGCTGTCTCCAGCAGATGCCCTTCGTCAAAGACGACAGAGCTGTGCTCCGGCAGCAACGGCAGCTGACCCTCGCGCTTTCTCGCTTCGTAGGTCCATACATGCTCCATATAAAAGTCATGAGAGCAAATGACCAGATCTGCCGCTTTGCGGTAATGATCACGAGACAACGTCTGACCGCAACGATGGCGCTGATGGCAAACGAGACAGTCTTGAAATACATCCCATCCGAGTCTGCTCCACTGTCCATCTGTTAGCTCGGGATACTCCTTCCGATTTCCGTAAGGAGTGAAGGACTGTAACGTATCTGGAAAATGAACAAAATCCGGCAGTTCCTGATAAATATCACGGAAAACATCTGCGTCCTCATCCAGTCCGCCTCGCACCTCATCCAGCTTATTCAGGCAAATATACTGATCCGGCGACTTCCCCAATCTGGCATCAATCGTCAGACTCAAATGCCGTGCCAGCTTGGCGATATCCCCTTCCGGCTTTACCAATTGTTCAATTAACGATTCATCCGCACAGGCGATAATCGCCGGTTTTCTCATGTATCGAGCATATGCAATAGCGTACAGCAGGTATACCAGCGTTTTACCAGTGCCCACACCTGCTTCTGCAAAAATGGTCTTTTTTTCCTTATAGGCACGTTCTAGCTGGAATGCCATATAAATTTGTTCATCCCGAACCTCAAAGCCGACTTCAGGCAAAACTTCATAAAATACATCCGCAATCCAGTCACTTGCCTGCTCAATAAACGGCTTGGACGGATCAAAGGCAAAAGGGTAAGTAGTCAATCGGGCTGTGCCTCCAATTCGTTCATAATGTGCATCCTTTCATTATAACGCAAAACAAGCTAAAAAGAACATGAAAACTGTAAGAACAGCTTACATTTTTTATTTCGCCATGAAATTCTATAAATAAAGGACATCAGGGTTCGTTTGTGTGAGTATGCTACGAGGAGGATTTGGCGAAGGATTTGGTGGAGAAAGCTTGATAAGAGATAGGTTAAGCAAGGGAAGTATTCATAGCATAATGAGAAAACAAAGAAACCAGCTAATGCTTTCAGGCACTGGCTGGTTCCATGTTTACTTTTGCTTCATCAAATCTGGAATTTGTTCAAGAAGCCGTTCTCTCGTGATGGCATCATCAAAATTCCATGAGCTGTCGAGTGTATATACCCGTTTGTTTTGAACCGCGGGAATGGTCTTCCATATTTCACTGTTCATCAGATTATTAGTAACTGCAACTGTTTCTTTACTCTGATCCGACAGAATAAATAGTTCATCCCCGATAAATGCAGGAAGCACCTCGTTAGAAATGGTAGCAAAGCGCTCTTTTTTATCAATCAGGTCTGTTTGTACCTTGGGAGCCGGTTTAAAGCCAAGCACATCATACAAGGACACGGATGCACCCTGATGTCCCATAACATACAGGTTCTTCCCCATAACTAACAACACCGTCGCTGTCTCTCCTGGCTTAATGTCAACATCCAGCTTGGCCTTCATTTGTTTGGCCTTCTCGTCATATAAGGTTTTGAATTGGTCTGCCTCTTTAGTTTTTCCAAGAAGTTTACCTAGCTCCTGCATACGTTCAAAAGTTGCCTGGTCGGAATGAAGAGCCACGGTAGGTGCAATTTTAGCTAACGTATCAATCGCCTTTTCATCCCAATTGTCGTGAAGAATAAGGTCCGGTTTCAGCATCGTCACTTTTTCCAGATTCACTGGGTAGCCTACATCGGTAATATCCTTGGTAAGGTCCGCATACACAATTTGTGACTGAATGACACTCAGACTCGCACCTGCTGGACGTACACCCAAGGCAAGCAAATCCCCCGGATCACTGCCTACATAAACGATCCGCTGTGGATTTACCGGAATCGTTACTTTACGTTTTTGAGAGTCTGTATATTCTCGGGTGGTCGGCGTTGTTGATGCCTCTTCCTTTTGAACCGTGCTGTTTGCAGCCTGTCCTGCTGTAGGGGAAGTTTGGGCAACATTTCCTTGAGAGCTACAAGCTGATAGTACAACGGCTATAATGAGCAGTACTCCCGCCAGTATAGGGAGTTTGGTCGATTTTTTTACATGTAGCATATGGATGTATCCTCCAAGTTATATAGTCTATAGAAAATGATAATCATTATCATTCACTTAATATTACATAATAGACCCATCTTCTGCAACGGAAATTTCCTTAATTCATGATATTTGAAGCTACTGGAGTGAAGGACAATTGCTGCTCATGTGCTGCAACTCCTTTTTATTCACAACAAAGGTGTTGGTACAAAGATCGTGGAGTCCCTGTTTTTTGGCAGTAAAAGCAACCACAATATAAATAATATGAGCAATTACAAAAGAAATGGCTTTAATCCAATAACGTCCTGAGGCATGTAAGAATCCAAGACGCTTTCCTTCCTTGTCTACAACAATTAAAGAGAACACCAGCTTACCCGGTGTTGCTCTTACCTTCGATGATTCCCATAACACACAGTACAACCATGGCACTACGAGCCATAAGATCAGCGGCCACAACATAAGCAGTACTTGTATGAAACCCGTCTCCTTTATGCCCAGAAGATCTGGGATAATGTAAATTGCGCCCCCTACTAAAAGGACTATGGCAGTAAGGATGATCAGATCAATCACAAACGCTGCCGTTCTTATCCAAAATCCTCCGTATATTCTTTTGGTACAATCACTTGTTGCTGTCATGATATGTATAACTCCTTTTGCAAATGAGATTTAAAATCCAGTTTATTCCTTTACCCAAGAAGATATCATACGGTTACCCACCTATATTGTCAATTTACGAGTAAATGCTCTTAAACAAGTAAAAGGACCTATTTCCATGCATCAAAATGAAAATTTTCATAGGAGTTAAGAGCTTATATCAATGATTTTTCTCTGATTGGGTACAAAATAAGCTCAGCCACAATCTCTTAACCCCCTATAAGTAGTACTTTGGCATCGAAATAAATCCAGCCTTTTCATGCATAAAAAAACAGCGTATATGTAAATGAAATTACACACACGCTGCTTCACAATTCATTCCGTAAATCTGACAAACGACCGTATGATTAAAATGAGTTCGTTCTTGCACGCTTATACACTATATTTTTTTGCATTCAACACTAAACAAACCTTCTTCTCCGCGCAGCTTTGCCAATGCCTCGACAAAGAAATAATCGCCATAGATAATGGGAACGTTGATGTATTTTTGCTCAGGATAATGTACAGTCCCGTTCATCAGCAATCCCTCATGCTCCTCGCCCCACGCCGTACATGTATGATGCAAGCCCTCGAGGATAGATGCTGCAGCTTCTGTAAAATGCTCTGCACGCGTCGAATATTTTGCCAGCTCCAGCAAACCACTGGCCGCAATTGCCGCCGCCGATGAATCCCATGCCCCGCGGTGCTCTTCTTCTGCTCTAAAATCCCACACAGGCAGGCAAGCATCGCCCAGCTGGGACAGGAAAAAGTCAGCCGTGTTCTCGGCCACCTTCAAATAACGCGAATCGCGCGTGTACCCATACGAAAGCGTAAAACCATACAAAGCCCAAGCCGTGCCACGTGCCCAGGCAGAACCGGGAGCAAATCCCTGTCCACCATGCTCGGCGACCTTTTTTCCAATCTCCGGATCGAATTCGATCACATGTGCGATAGAGCCATCCGAACGGACAAATTCACGTGCTACGGTATCTGCATGCTGCACAGCGAGAGCGGCAAAACGCGGATCTCCGCTTTCCTCCGAAGCCCAATAAAGCAGGGGTAGATTCATCATACTGTCTATAATCGCAACGCCCCGTGTATCCATGTCCTTCGAGGGGAAGTTCCACGCACGAATAAAACGGCCATTCACGTTAAAACGGGCAGCCAGCAGATTGGCAGCCAATAACCCACGTCTTCTGGACTCAGAATCTCCGTTCAATCGGTGGGCGGCCACGCCGCTGAGCAGCCAAATAAAGCCAAGATCATGGTCTACAGCTTCGCTATTATAGAGTATTTTTTCCAAACGACCCTCGCACCGCTGTGCAATCCCGGCAGCCACACTGTCAGGACGCGCCCGATTGGCTAGCCATAGCAGTCCCGGATAAAAGCCTGCTGTCCACCACGCTTCTTCACGATTATCATAACGTCCACCCTCTGCAACATGTGGAAAAGCGTCCCCCAGTCTTGCCGCCAAGGCAAGCGTTTTATCCAAAGCCAGCTCCCACGATTGCTCCAGCCACGCTTCTGTTTTCGTCATTTCTTTTTCCTCTCCCTTTTTCCACATGTTTAAAAATATATATGGCTACACCAGTTCCATTTATTCAGGTAACCGAATGATAAAGGAAATGCGGTTGCCTTCACATTCCAGACGCGCTCCCTTAAGTAAACCATTCCGACAGGCCACAGAAGCTAATTCTTCCGGCCAGACCACATTCGTTCCTTCCGTCGTCGGGATGACTTCAAGGCTTGCACCTGCGTATTCTACTCGAATGCTTTCCGTTTCTTTCCCAGCTGACATGACATGATGAATAACACTGCGCTCCCGACCGTCGTACGCCATTAGGGGAATAAGTGCCCCTACATTCTGAATATTGCCTTGAAGCTCATACGCCACTTCAATTTTGCCGGGTACCTGACGATAATGCGTTCGGATTTCCCTCACTCCCGGGAATGGGCCTTCCCACAGGAGTGTAAAATCCGTTGCTCCGTCAGACGCTGAGCTTTGTTCCATCTGTACGGTTCCTCCACCATCCTGCGGGTCAATCCCTCCATCCCGGTCGAACTCCAGCGTACCGGGAATGCCCTCCGACAAGCTGTGCCACTTTCCGTCCTCCGTTTGCCAGGCCGGGGTATAGCTCAGCGGGAAAATATCTCCCTCCGCGAAGCCTGTAAAGCCGCGGTCTGCATGACCTGCTGAGGACGGACCGATCAGCGACGGCAGCGCAGACTGCTGAATACGCACGATGCCCGGAATATTGTACGGGTCGTTGACCGATGTTTGCACAAGCATTTGCTGCCCGTCTACGGCTGCAATGACAGTCTGGAACCAGCCATCCGTTGCCAACACCCGGCTGCCGATCTCCGCCGGGATGAAGGTTGGGGAAATGCGATCCATCTCCTCACCATGTAGAAGGGTGTGGGCCAGCACAGCCGCCGTCCACAGACTGTAGCAGGTATGATTCGAGTACACCTCAAAGCCATGCCGTGCCTCGGACGGATAATGGTTGCGGACGATATGCAGCTTGCCGTCATCCGTCTGCCAGCGGCTAATCGCTTGCCAGCATAGATCTGCTGCCCGTCGGAACGCACCTGCGAGCCCATGCTCTCCTGCTGTAAAAGCCTGCTGTGCATGTGTTGTAAAGACAAAGGCCGCCGCCGCTTCGTTCCACTGATGCTGGGCGCTTCTTCCACGCGGCGGAATTTCCCCGTGCGGGGATAGCGCCAGTAATGTGCTGAGCGCCCCCTTGCGAAGGTGGTCACGCAGTTCGAGTGCGCAGCTGCCATCATATCCGTTCTCCAGCATCACGCCCAGATGAAAACGTGTAACGATATCGTAGGCAAATGGGCTATTGGGCCGATCCAACGGACCATCCTGATACAGGCCCAACCTGGTAAAACGAGGCAAATGGTAGCTGCGGATATACGTCTCCATCCATTCCGAATCGGCTGCAATTCCTTCCGTTGCACGCAAAAACTCGCCGGAAATCATAATCGCATTCCAGTTGATCATCCGGTTCGGATTTTTCATTTTGCTCATCGTAAAAATGTAGGTCTGCTCCGGCTGAATTCTGCTCAGTTGCTGCTTCCATGCCATGGCTTGTTCTGGCAGCAGATTTTTAAGGAGCCGATACGCTCCCATCATCATAATTGGAAAAAAGTCTGGGTGGTGATCTGGCGCTTTTTCCTCCACTACACAAGCTATGCTATGCGTCAAGGCCGCAGCAGCAGATTCCAGTAAATCATGCCGGCCTTCTTTGACCAACACCGCCGCAGCCAACGCATAGGAGGGGGTGGAGTAGTACCGTTCACTTTCAGAATGGGGGTCAATGATAGCTCCGGTTTCGTCCTGATGCAGGGCATATGCGCGAACCAGCTTTTCCAGCACAGCCAGCTTATGTTGGTGAGTCCAACCGTCATTCACTCGATTTGGCGCGCTTTCCACCTGTTCAATAAATCTCTCCAGCTCCGTCTGCCAAGGGTACACGCTGCCTGTCTGCAGCTTATTCATCCTGTCTGCCTCCCATTCAAAATGAAAATTAATGTATGGTAAAAAACAGATTACAATCTACGCTTGCAGAACCGTTCCATTGATTGGAGTCCAGTTGCAGCGATGTTTTATAAAACACAAAAGGAACTCCGTCATGATCTATGTGCTTCACAGCCTCCAACCCCGCCCGCAGCACGCTGGCATCATAATCTAACCTGACCCCTGCGTTCGCTCCCTTCCATTCCACGAAGCCTGCTCCCAGATTAGGCTGAATACGACTGATCAAAAGCTCCTCCACATCCCGTGACTTCATGCTCACGCCAGACGTTTCAAACTCAAAATGATCTGTGACGGTAAGCCTTGCCCCCTCGTTTCCCTCCAGCACATTCCATGTAAAGGAGCGGGTGAAGACTGCCAATTCTTCTACAGGATAAGCAGATGTCAAATCAAGCTTAAGCCTTGTGCCCGTCTGTACCTCCTCCTGCTCATCCAAAGCAATATCCAGCACAGCCGCCTTTGCCTGTGCGCCCGATTGCTGCATAGTCCCATTGATGACAGGCACGGAATGACCGCCGGAGGAGATATTAATAATCGACTCTCGTCCCGATGAAAAATAGGCTTTCGTGTACAAGCCTGCTCCCAGATCACACAATATATTTTCGCCACCGCCATGAAGGATGAAATGTCCAAGATCGTTATGATTGTGCGGTTCATTGTTATGCCCAGCCTTCGCTGAAAATGCAAGCATGACACCTGGTTCACCCTTTTGGCTTTCGGGTCCACTATGGCTGGAACTGCAGCTGCGGCACATCAGCCAACCGAGTTGCGGCAAATAATTGGTAACGGTCTCACCGCTCCCGAATGCCAGAGGATTCGTCCAGACCAAGTTGCGCAATACATGAGCCCAGCGGCGACAGGGGTCTTCCAACAGACCAGGTACGCGGAAAGGGAGTGTAGATGGTCGTCCTTGCAAAGAATTCAAATGAGAAATGAGTCCGGAAGGCAATCGTTCAGTTTCACTACTGTCCGAATAATTAGCGAAAATGCCATCCGACAGATGAACCCGCTCTGCAAAGGCTGCGATTTTCCTAACCTTTTCCGAGTTCAGAATATCCACAGCTCCCTCGGTAAACTCACGCAGCATATCGGCAAAATAAGTGAAATAACCAAAGCCGTATACCCAGTAACCTACGCCTTCGGGACATCCCCCATCCTCTCTGTAGCCTGCCAAAAAACAATCCAGCGCGCCCAGCATACTCTCGATGGCTACCGCTCTGGAAAAGTCGTCTTCTACCAGCAGCAATGCTGCAATTCCGCAACCGGAAGCACATACTGCCGACCAATTATGATCTGCGGTTTCCCATCCAAAATGACGAGGCTTCCAAAAAACGGGTTCCAGCACACGACGTTCAATCTCTTCGTGCACCTGAGCGACCACATGGCTAGCCAGTTGTTCTCCTAGCAGCAATAAAATTTCAACCAGCGTTTGTGCTGTTTCGGACGCGAATAAATCCACCTGCTGCCAAGGCGGTGTTACTGTGTCTCCTTCATTGACATGTGCAGGAAGCGCCCATGTGTACTCGCTACATATGTCCAGCAGACCGCTTTCCACCTCTTTCATCTTTCGAGGCTCCGGCTTGACAACAGCTTCAAGCACTATAGCAACCAGTCGTCCACGCCGTTCAAAGTACACATCCTCATACGGCTTGCGCTCTCCTGTATTAGTAAATTCCCGAAACAGAGACAACGGCAGTTCAGGCCATGATGTTTCCCGATTATCTTTACAGACACGCACAATATCCATCCAAAGTTCGGCGTATATCGGCTCAGAGACAGTCGTCCGCAGCCTTTTTGTCCAATTACTCCTTAACCGTTGCCTTGCTGAATCCTGCATGCCGCCAGCCAGCGCCTTAACGAGCCGCGAAGCAGGCCAAGCCTCCCTCAGAAGACTCATTTGCATTTCCTCCCCATGAGAAGCATTTGTTTCACCTTCTTTTTTGTTAACGCTTTCATTGTATCTAACAATCATCCTAAATTCAAAGGGGTAGTAAAACAATTGAGAAAAAGTAAAAGAACCTCCATGCCCCGTTGCTGTGGTCATGGAAGTTCTTGTTTTACACTATTGCCAATCCCCGTCCAGATTCGCTTTGATCATTTTTTCTAAACTGTGGGTTTCTCTTGTTTCCACTTTCTAATCCCGTCATCTTCCAGAATACCCAATGCTGCATCTGAGATATTAGGATCACGTAGCAAAGCGTCCTCGACTCTAAATTTAATATCGTCAGCATCTGCCAGCGTCATGCCCGGTGTAAGCTCAATCAACCCTTCCACGTGATAGTAGCGTCCCTCCTGTAAAATACGCATTTGATAAATATCCGTTACATGTGTATCTGCTAGAATAATGGAAGCCACACGTTCTTCGATATCAGGAGGAGCAGATACACCAATCAAGCCTACCATGTTGTCGTAACCGACCCGGAAAGCAACACCGACCATCAGACAACCGATGAGTATACTCGAAATTCCGTCCAGCAGTTTAAAATCTGTCAGCGATGTGACCACCACTGCTAGCAGAGCAAGTACTCCACCCGTTGTTGCTACCAAATCTTCATAAAACACCAGCCGGGTTGGCGGTGCAGCACGCCCCACATGGCGGAACGCAGTGGTGAAAATGCTTAGCCCCTTCGCTTCTACTCTGGATTCATGCAGCACTTCTTTCATCGCTTTGCTCCATACAAATCCGTCCACCACTAGTGACAAAATCAGCACTACTACATTAATCCAAAATCCATGTGTAGATTCAGCTGGATGCTGCAGCAAATGAATGCCTTCCAATGCGGTTTCATAGGCCATAATCGTTACAACAATAACGGCAACCATACAAAACAGGTTAATCACTCGTCCAAAGCCGGTAGGAAAGCGTTTTGTCGGTTTTTTCTCTGCCAATACACTGCCCGCGAATACAAACATTTGATTCACTGCATCCGCAATGGAATGCATCATCGTAGCAAACATAGAGCCGCTGCCTGTCAAGGCAAAAGCAATCCCCTTAATCAGAGCAATGCCGGTATTACCTAACGCCGCCGAGCCCGAGGATTTGTTTCCTTTTTTGACCATACTCCAAAAGGAGTCCTCTCTCTGTTTCACTTCCATCTTGTAGCTCCTCCTGAGGTATACATAATCTGATATATCCACATTATGTAATCGTTTGTTATGTATATTTTTAACCCGTCCATATTCTACCTAACCATCTAAGGAGAATCAATACAAACGATAATATTTTCCATGGAAAAGGAATGCCCCATGTCCCCCTACGACATGAAGCATTCCCGTTACAACCTTCTATAAGACATATCCTCAGGTTAACAACACAGATAATCTCCATGCGCTAACGATCGACATAAGTGCCTGTTTACCAGCTTGATTTCGTAATTCCTGGAATTTGGCCTTTATGTGCCAACTCGCGGAACGCGATACGAGACAGCTTGAATTTGCGCAAGTATCCTCTAGGTCTGCCCGTCAGCTCACAACGGCTTTTCAGGCGGGTTGGAGATGAGTCACGCGGAAGCTTTTGCAAAGCTTCGTAGTCCCCTTTTGCTTTCAATTCACGTCTCAGGTCCGCATATTTAGCTACAATTTCCTGGCGTTTCTTCTCTTTTACGACTTTTGACTTCTTGGCCATGTAAAGCTCCTCCTTGTGATATATGCCAATCATGAAGGTTCACCATCACTACCGCGAGATTGATGAACACGGATATGGACATGATTTTATACCTCAAATAGTAATAATTACGATTACTATTTAATATAACGCTGCTCCAGGTGTGTTGTCAACCCAAGCGGTTTGAATCACGACATTAAAAAGCCGTTGAAACAGCAGCCCCCTTCACTCTTGTGAACGGTCTGCCGTTTCAACGGCTTTAAAATTTGCTGACTAACTTTGTTCATTCAGCCAAATGGCAAGCTACCCAGTGATCTGGACGAGCCTCACGATAGAGTGGAATCTCTTTGGAGCAACGGTCGATTGCAAAGGGGCAGCGAGTATGGAACTTGCAGCCCGAAGGCGGATTAACCGGACTTGGAATATCCCCCTTGAGCAAAATACGTTCTCTCTTCAGCTTCGGCACCGGAATAGGTACAGCCGACAGCAACGCCTTCGTATACGGATGCAACGGATTCCCGAATAGCTCGTCACGCGATGCCGTTTCGACCATGGAGCCTAAATACATCACGCCAATACGGGAACACAAATGTTCCACCACGCTCAAATCATGCGAGATGAACAAATATGTCAGACCCCGTTCGGCCTGCAATTTGGCGAATAGGTTAATAATCTGCGCCTGTATGGACACATCCAGCGCTGATACCGGCTCATCAGCGATAATTAGATCCGGCTGAAGCGCCAGCGCTCGGGCAATGCCGATCCGTTGGCGTTGACCTCCCGAAAATTCATGGGGAAAACGGTCGATATGATACTCTGACAATCCACATAGCTTGAGCACGTCCAGCACAATCTGCCGGACCTCCTCCTTCGTTGCTATACCGTGATCCAGTAGCGCCTCACCAATGGCATCACCAATCCGTACACGCGGATTCAGCGAGCTATACGGGTCTTGAAAGATCAGCTGAATTTTGGGACGAAGTTCCTGCATCCCTTTGGCAGACAAGCTGTGCAAATCCATCCCTTTGTATTTTACGGTACCGTCCGTTTTATCCGTCAATCTAACAATCGTGCGGCCCACCGTGCTTTTACCGCTCCCCGATTCCCCTACCAATCCGAAGGTTTCACCCTGACGGATCGTAAAGCTGATATCGTCTACCGCCCGCACATGTCCTGAAGTACGGTTCATAAACCCGGACTTCACCGGAAAGTACGTTTTTAAGCGGTCTATTTCCAACAACGGCTCCGGCTCAGCCATGAACAACCGCCTCCTCATATAACCAGCAGGATGCTTTCTGCTGAGCTGAAACTTCTTTTAATGTAGGCTCCTTTACACGACAAATGTCCATGCACTGCCCGCAGCGGTCATGAAAATAACAGGAAGTCGTCAGCTCCAGCGGATTAGGTACCTGCCCGGGAATGGAATACAGTTCCTCTTGGCGCTGATTAAGCACCGGTTTGGATTTTAGTAACCCTTGTGTATAAGGATGCTTGGGATGATTAAACAGCTGTACCACTTCGCCTTCCTCGACGATCTTGCCTGCATACATCACAATGACGTAATCAGCCATTTCGGCGACAACACCCAGATCATGGGTGATTAGCATGAGCGACATATTGGATTGGGCTTTAAATTCACGCAGCATATCGAGGATTTGCGCCTGAATCGTTACATCCAGAGCGGTGGTTGGCTCATCCGCGATAAGCAGCTTGGGACCACAAGAAACAGCAATTGCAATCATAATTCGCTGCAGCATCCCCCCGCTCAGCTCATGCGGATAACTTTTTAAAATCTGCTCCGGCCGGGATATACCGACCTGTTCGATCAGCTCCAGTGCTCGCTTACGAGCTTCCTTACGGCCCATTTTCAAATGCTCAATCAGTGGTTCGGATAGCTGTTCACCAATGGTCATGACCGGATTCAATGAAGACATCGGCTCCTGAAAGATCATGGATATTTCATGTCCGCGAATCGTGCGCATCTCATTTCTGCTAAGCTCTAGCAGATCGGTTTCCTCAAAGCGGATGCTTCCGCCTGCCACTTTACCACCGGGACTCTGGATCAGACCCATGATGGACATCGCGGTAATACTTTTGCCGCATCCCGATTCACCGACAATGCATACCGTTTCCCCTGGCTTCACACGGAAGCTGATATCATCCACCGCTTTAACCGTTCCTTCTTCTGTATAAAAATGAGTGCTTAAATGTTCAATAGAAAGTAAATTGTCCATGGTGTATGATCACCTACCTCTTATGTTTCGGGTCAAGTACATCCCTCAGCCCGTCACCAAAAATATTAATAGCGATGACTGTAGCAAAAATAGACAGTCCTGGCGGTATCCACAACCACGGACGTTGCTGAAAATCCAGCACATTGTTAGCGGCATCAATCATGTTGCCCCAAGTCGGTGTTGTGGGCAGCACGCCAAGGCCAAAGAAGCTGAGCACAGATTCACTCAGGATGGCTCCGCCAATATTCAATGTAGCGATAACGATCAACAACGGTAAAATATTCGGCAGCAGATGCTTGAACAGCTTTCGACGATTCGAGAGTCCCAGTACCGTCGCGGCTTGCATAAATTCACGTTCCCGCAAACTAAGCATCTGGCCCCTCACCATCCGTGCAATCCCCGGCCAGTTGACCAGACTAAGCATCAGCATGACGATATACATCCGTTGGTCGGGCGGAACCTTCCAGTCAGATAGCAGCGCGCCCATAATAAATAGCAGGGGCAAACTGGGAATCGTCAGCAGCAAATCAGCAACGCGCATAATGATTTGATCTGCAATCCCGCGAAAATATGCGGATATGACCCCCAGCGTAGCTCCCAAAAAGACAGACAACACCATAGAAGCCAAACCCACAGTAAGAGAAATTTGACCTGCCTGCATCACACGTGTCAGCACATCCCGCCCCAGCTTGTCTGTTCCTAACCAGTGATGGATATTTGGCGCCTTGTTCATCATTAATATATTTGTTTTATTATCGGAATAAGGAGAAAATAACGGACCGATAAAACAGAGCAAAAACATAAATACCACGACAAGCAGACCAGCCATAGCAAGCTTGTTTCTGAACAGCTGCCGGAGCGCTTGCTGCCACATTGAAGATTTAACAGTTGTTCGCAGTCTGCCGCTGCTCTTGCTCAAATTACTGCTCACGGATGACATTCCTTAGCCCCCTCCTTACACTTTCACACGCGGGTCCGCGATGCGATACAAAATATCGGACAACAGTGTCCCGATAACGCTCAATATGGCAATTAGCATCGTAAAGCCCATAAGTAGCGGATAATCCCGGAGCGAAAAGGATTGCATGTACAACTGACCGATTCCCGGCCAATTAAAAATCTTTTCAATAATCAGGGACCCGCCAAACAGCGCAGGTAATTCGAAGCCAACGAGCGTAATGGCAGGCAGCAATGCATTTCTCAATGCGTGCGTAAAAAGTACCTTTCTTTCCTTTAAGCCCTTTGCACGGGCTGTGCGTATATAATCCTGCTGGATCACGTCGATCATATTGCTACGGAAGTAGCGGGTCAACGACCCCAGTCCCAGCAGCGTCATAACGATCACTGGCAAGGTCATATGCTGGAGAACCTCCTTCACATACTCCATACCTGTAGCGTTACTCCCCGTATTAAGCATGCCACCGGGTGGCAACCACTTCAGGTCAACCGCTGCGATTTTAATCAGATACAACCCGATAAAAAATGAGGGCACAGACATGGCAGCGAAAATCACCACCATTACCAAAGTATCAAACCATGAATACTGCTTATAAGCAGCAACCACACCGATAATGACCGCGATAAACCAGGTCAGGAAGGTCGATACAACGGCCAGCAAAAACGAGTTCCAGATATACTCATTAAATAAGGTCAGCACCGGCTTCTGCTGGGCAAGCGAATAACCAAAATTTCCATGCAGCGCATTGCCCAGCCAATTTCCATAGCGTTCAAGAATAGGCTTATTCAGGCCGTAAATTTCCCTCAGCTCCGCCTTTCTCTCTGGCGACAGCTTCAGATTGCCGCTAATGAAATCTCCCGGTGTCATGGCATACAGGAAAAAAATCATCATCGAAGCGGCCAACAAAATAATAACCATATACGTCAGTCTTTTCGTTAAAAACGAGCTCATGACAGACTCCTTTCAATTCAAGGTCAGGCTACTCATTACGTTTCCCCTATTTGGGAGGCCCCTTGATCCGAACCTGATGTTCTTCACAAGGGGCCTGCAAATGTGGCTTATTTAAGGGACCATTCGAACAGATTACCAGACAAGCCAATGAACGGACTGACCTTTACATGTTCCATCCGACCATTGTAGGCATACACCGTCTTCTTATAGTTGGTAAAAATTACGGGCAGTTCATCGTTTAGCAGCACATATAATTCTTGATATATTTTCTTGCGTTCTTCCATATTCGTCGTAGACAAGCCTTTTTCATATAGCTCTTTTACCTTTGGATTGTTATATCCCTTGACTTCTCCATTGACGAATTGCTCGATTCCATCTGATGGATCTGTCAGCATGCCTGTCGAAAAGGCGGCAAGATCATAATCTTTACCTTCTACTTTGGCGACCATTGCATTAAAGTCTGCAAAGATTTCCGGCTGTAGGTCAACGCCAATCGCTTTGTAATTTTCAGCCGCAAGCGCAATAAAGGTATCTGTTTCTGGACGTTTAGAGGTCAGCAGGTGAATGGTCAGCTTCTGACCGTTTTTCTCACGGATGCCATCACTACCTTCTGCCCAGCCCGCTTCATCCAGCAGCTTTTTCGCTTGCTCTGGGTCGTAGTTATATGGATTGATTCCATCGGTCGTGTAAGACCAGAATATTGGGGAAGCTGGAATGTTTGCGACCGCCCCTGCTCCCTGAGCTGCGTCGACATAAATGCTTTTCCGATCCAGTCCATAGGTCAATGCTTGACGAACCTTTTTATCCTTAAGCTTTTCATTTTCAAGATTTACTTGCAAATATCCGTAAGTGCTAGGGGTATACGGCAAAATGTTTAAAAAGCCAAGCCCTTTTAGTTTGTCGATATTTTCCTGAGTTGCGGTGAATTGAGCAAAATCGGTATCGCCTGTTTCTATGAATTGCCAAGCGTCGCCTTCTGCTGTTTTGTAAATGAAATGCTGTGTTTTCGGTTTGCCTTTGAAAAAGTGATCATTCGCCTCCAGACGAACTTCTTGCCCTGGAATGAACTTTTCCAACTTATAAGCCCCATTTCCCAGAGGGCTACTATGTAAATTTTTAAAATAATCCAGCTGTCCGAACTTGTAATCCTTGCCGTAGTAGGCTTTGGACAGTACATAGTCACCCAGAATCGGCAGAGCCAGCGCGTTTGGTTTTTCTAACGTCGCAGAAATGGTCTGCGCATCAATCACCTTGATTCCTTCAATTTGTTTTGCCTTGCCTTCCGTATAGTCTTTGCCGCCTTTAATGTTCAGCTTTCGGATTTGGCTGTCACCAGGATAGGCTTTGTCATAGATCAACGTCCAGGTAAAAGCGACATCCTCTGCTGTCAAAGGAGAGCCATCACTGAATTTTGTACCGGGAACCAGATGAAACGTGTACGTTAGATTATCCTTAGAAATATCCCAGCTCTTAGCCAGATTGGGCAGCGGAAGCCCCTTCTCGTCTACCGTGACCAGCGGAGTCCACAACTGCGAAATCACGTTGCCGTCATAGCCGCTTTGGTTAAAATACGGAGTAAACACCCCGGCTGGGTCAGTCAGACCAACAATAATCGTGTCGCTTCTCTTTTTGGACACTTCCGGCAATTTGGATAAATCTGAAGCTTGTACCAGACTTGTTAATGGCTGCGCTGTAGCGGCTGTCTGTGCGACATCACTATTTTGCGAAGTAGCATCATTAGCGCTATCTGATCCACCACTAGAGCAAGCTGCTAATAAGGTAGAACTTGCCAGAAATAGACTGCTGAGTAGAATAATTCCCTTTTTCAAAATAATCCCCCCGAGTTAATTTAGTAAATTCCGATCGAACAAGTTGTAATTAATAAGATAAATCTCATTATAGGAATCTATTCCGGTTCTGTAAAGAGAGAACTCCATTTTTTATAAAAAAAAAGACGTCAACTCATCTGGATTCCAAATGATCGACGTCTATTTGTTTAAAGTGTTAAAGTCTAACTGGTGCGTGTAGCCTAATTTCGCTCCATATAGCCAAGAATGCTCCGATGCATTTCATCCACAGCCGAAAGCCGTGCGCTATATCCGAGTAATGTTTCGCCATCAAAATGTGCATGGATGAAGCCAGAGGCCCGGAGCTTAAAAATATGGTCGTGGGTGATTCCCTTGGACAGCTTGAGATGACGGACAATCTCAATAAAGGTTCGTGGAGACTGGCTTTGATACAAATATTTTAAAATCTTAAGCCTGCTCTTCTCCCCCAAACTTCGGATCATTCGATATTCCTGTGGGGATAAAAAATCGTCCTCCTGAACATAAATCCCTGCCGAATAATGGCACAACAGGAGCGACCCAAATCGATAAATGATATTAATCGGCTGAAAATGGTATTGAGGCACCAGCAACACCCGTGTCAGCCCTTCGGAAGGCTCGAACCGGAAGCCATTAGTGGTACGATCCACCCACTCCATAGAGCTATATACGCCCCTCTCCTTATTTCTCCGTTCAGCTTCCTGTTCCAGACCGCTTAGAATACTTGTATCCACATGGCGGAAATACTCCTCGTCCCAGCCAGATAGCAGTTGCAAAGCAAGTTTGCGAAGCTTCTCCATGTCGTCAGGCAGCGAGACCCCATAGGCTGATGCCTGTTCATTTAATTCCTGTACAGTCCGGTTCTCCAGACGATCTACGACTTCTTTAACGTTCCCCTGATCAGAAAGCATACAGACGAGTCCATAAATAACCTTCCAATCTGCATTGATTTCCATGGACTCCAGCAATTTGGACAAACCTGGAGACAGCGTTCTACGCACTTGCTCCGCCCACCCGGCTGATAAATCGGTCTTCTTGTAAGCCTTGCGGCAAATAAAGGTGTGTAAGCTGCTGAGCAGCTCAAACACCGGTCCATATGCTACATGTACATCGTAAGGAGCATTCACGTCGTGACTCATCGCTTTCTGTCCTCTTTTCTTTCATGTCTGATGTCCATTATACATACTATCGTACACCCGTTCATTCTTAGTGATCCATTCATACGAGAATTTAGCAAAACACAGATACAAATATGAAGGAAACAAGCATCATAATCAAGACGAAAAAAAAGCCTGATCTCATCAGACTCTAACTGTTCAGCTATGAATTAAAAAAGGTTGTCTCCCACAAATATCGCAGGAGACAACCTTTGGACAAATAATATGATGCTTAAAGTTTGTTAGCTGCTACTTTCCACTCTAATATTCCTGTGGATGCTGAACCTTTGGATACCATTTCAATTCTTAATTTCGTTGTTTTTACAGGCGTAAAAGTGGTCGTATTATACTGGTCTGCCGAAGTACCCAATCCATTAGCCTGCTTGACATTGGACCAGCTACGACCATTCCAATACTTAATCTTGTAAGATTTAGGAACATCAACGCCAGCGCCATCTTTGAACCAATATACATCGGTTTGGGATATCGTATATTCTTGATCAAAATCATATTGGACCCATTGTGTACCTGTCTCAGGCCAGTTACCATATACAGCATGACTTCTATCGTTGGAATTGGCAGGTTCAAATCCATCGTTTAGCGCGCTTACATTTTCCCAAGATGAAGTATAAGAGCTGCTAGCCGTTGCCGCAGGTGCTATGTTCACGATTTCATCAGGATCTGTTTCAATTGGGCCATCGTCGTCTTTAGTCGTGATTGGGAAACGAGCCGTATCCTTTTTGATTTGACTCCAGGTATAACGCAGCATCCAAACATCCCAGTCGGTGATATGATCGGAATTGCCGGCCCACATAATGGTGTTCGTTGGGAATCCACCTGGTGGACGCTCATGTTCTTCATAAAAATCGTTTAATCCAAATCCGTGACCAATTTCATGTTCAGTAATCTCAATCTCATCAGCGTTCACCGTACTCAGAACGTATTCATCATTCATACGCTGTCCCCAGTCGCCGCCGGCCCCCCCGCCAAAATTTTCTGTGGCCCAGAGGTACATATCAAAGCGTTTATCCAATCCACCTGGATACGAATAGTTCGGGTCCGAAAAATGCTCAAATCGGGATATTTCATTAGGCGCAACTGGAAGCGCAGCAGGAATTTCCGGTTTTTCAGAAGCTAGTGTATCAGTAATGGTATCCGTATAAATGACCTCGTCAGGCTGCTTGTCCAGGAGCAGTGAAGGATCGGCAACAGCCCAGCCTACTACTTTTACTTTAATATTCTTATAGGGCCAGCCGTCATATCCTTGAAGATGATCTGTCCAATGGTTCATCTGCCGATCTATCATTTTAGCAATATCCTGGCGTTGCTTCAGTGTGACGGGCTTAGAGGATTGCCAGCGTATAACATAATTAAGAGTCCCTTTTCCCGCAAAAATTTGATCAAAAATCGTATTTTTACGAGCCGTCGAGCCTTCGGTCAACATTCTATTCTTCCAAACCCATTCCACTGAGGATTTGAGATAAGCTGGCATATCAGCTAACGTCGAATCAGCTGTTGCCGCAACCACAGAATCCCCGTTTAGATGAGAATCCGCTGATACAAAACTAGCGTTTCCCATCAGTAATGAACTAGCAATGACTACTGAAAAAGAAGCCATCATCATTCCTTTTCTGTTCAACATGTATGTACCTCCATATCCATTTGTATTATTGCAATAGTTTTCTTGAAATAACTATCTCTATCACCTCTCTTTTCGTGTTTGCGAACTAATCTAGGAGATTAAGAGTACACTATCAAATCTCCTTGTCGTTTTTTGTAAATAATCACAAATCATATTATCACTGGATTATTGCATCGTCAATATTTTCCTTAATGATTTAAATTAGTCATTTTAATCGTATCTTGGAACATATACTTGATCTTTGCATGCACAAAACTGGTATTTTATAAAATGAAAAAACCGTTTATTCACTAAATCAATTCCACCATAGAATTTGATTTTGGAACAAACAGCTCTATTTATAAGCTTTTTTCACACTACTCTAGCATTTTTTAGCGGTTAGGAAAACGAGAGGTATCCTTCTTAACCTGGCTCCAGGTATAACGCAACATCCAGGTATCCCACTCTGTTATTTTGGGGGAATTTCCGGCCCACATAATAGTTGGCACAGGAAACCCACCGGGTGGACGCTCATGTTCTTCATAGAAGTCAGGCAAGCCGAATCCATGCCCCATCTCGTGCTCTGTAATCTGGATTTCATCCGAATTCAAGGTGTTCAGGATATAATCATCAGGCATACGTTGCCCCCAATCCCCGCCGGCTCCGCCTTGAAAATTGGACGTTCCCCATAAGTACATATCAAACCGCTTGTCCAGGCCACCTGGGTAAGAATAGTTAGGGTCCATAAAATGTTCAAATCTCGATAGTGCGTTAGGAGCAACCGGAAGTTTAGCTGGAATATTCGGGTCTGTTTTACTTAAGTCATCCGTAATGGTATCCGTGTAAACGATTTCATTAGATTGTTTGTTAAGAATCTGTGATGGATTCGCAACGGCCCAGCCTACTATTTTTACTGTAATATTGTTATAAGGCCAGCCATCATACCCTTTCAACTGCTTATTCCAATTATTGATTTGGCGACTCAGCATGGAAGCCATATCTTTACGCTGCTGAAGAGTGATATTTTTAGAGGATTGCCAACGCACTACATAATTTAGCGTTCCTTTTCCCGCATAGATTTGATCAAAAATCAAATTTTTACGGTTGGTGGAGCCTTCTTTGACCATTCTATTCTTCCAAACCCATTCTACCGATGGCTTAAATTTAGCAGGTATATCAGCAGCAGCCAAATTAATATTTGTCGACGCTATATCAGAAGTGCTTTCCAAATCTGAGGCTGCTGAACCAACGTTAGCCCCGCCAACCAGTAAAGAAGCAGCCACTACTAATGAAAAAGAAGCCATGATCATTCCATTTTTCTTCGGCATTTATTTAACCTCCATACCTTTTATTTTTACGAGACATCTAAAAGGACAACGCCTACTCTCTTATTACACCCACTCTCGTTTTTGAATAAAATTACAATTTTATACTATCATTGGAATGATATAGCGTCAAACAAAAATATCCCCTCTACAAGGAGGGGATAAGTATCCATAGACTAGGCTCGCACTCCTACTCTATGGATATCAATGCCGATTCTGCCAGTGAAGCCAGTAGCTTCGCTGTTCCGGGCAACGCGCGTTCGTCCAGATCAAAGGCAGGATGATGCCATTCCTGGCTTCCCGCAGTGCCGACAAAGACAAATACACCGGGGATGTTCTTCTGATAAAACCCAAAATCCTCGCTCGCCGAGGATGGTATGGGACGAACTACGTCCAGGCCGACCGCTTCTGCCGCCTCCTCCGCGATGACGGCCAACTTACCGTCGTTCAGCACAGGCGGCGGACCCTCGATCCAGCGGATGGATGCTTTCGTGCCGAAAGCATCCGCAACGCCTTTTACGACCTGCTCGAAGCGCTCAGTCACCTGGGCGCGAACATTTTCGTCAAATGTGCGAATGGTTCCGTCCAAATGGGCGCGGTCAGGAATGATGTTCCAGGCGTTGCCACTGTGCAGCTTCGTGACGCTAATGACCGCGCTATCCAGCGGATTAACGCTCCGACTCACAATGGATTGCAGCGCCGTAATGATATGTGACGATACCACGATGGGGTCAATCCCTGCATGCGGCACTGCCGCATGTGTGCTCAGACCCTCCACCTCGATGTAAAAACCATCCGCCGCTGCCATTAGCGGACCTTCTTTGATGCCGACCGTGCCTACGGGCAGGTCCGGCTTGTTATGTAGGCCAAATATGGCCTGCACCCCTGCCAACGCACCGCTGTCCAGCACTTGGGCAGCGCCTTTGGCCTTTTCCTCAGCTGGCTGGAACACCAGCCGAACCGTGCCTTTCAGCTCCTGCTCCCGCTGCTTCAACAATACGGCTGCTCCTAACAGGGATGCGGTATGAAAATCATGCCCACAGGCATGCATCTTGCCGGGATGCACCGAAGCATAAGGCAATCCCGTCTCTTCCTGAATAGGCAACGCATCAATGTCTGCACGAAGCGCGACAGTTGGTCCCTCCTGCTGTCCGCCGATTTCCGCTACTAATCCGGTACGCAGCGGCACATCCAGAATGGTTATGTTCTGTTCTTCCAGCAGACGGCGGATAAAGGCGGTAGTTTCAACCTCCTCGTTAGATAACTCGGGATTTCGATGCAGATGGCGGCGAATGTCCACCAGCTTCTGCTCCAAAACCTGCTCCTTCGTCCCGGTTGATCCACTCATCCCTATTCCTCCTTCGTGAACCCAAAATAGTTACAATTCTCTCAGACCAACAACATCTAGGACTGCACAGGCAACCCGGCAAAAGCTTCATGCAATAACTCGAACGAGCGCACGCGCTTGTGTATATCCCTTATTCCTGTCGTAACAATTAGCTCATCGGCCTGATACTTCGCTTGAATTTCCGTCAACACAGCATAGATTTCGTCTTTATTCCCTTTGTTAATTTGCGCTTGTGTAGCTTCAATTGTATATTCTTCACCTGATTGCTTGCCGAACTCTTCTGCACTTTCCAGCGTGCCCACCGTAGCCGTCTTGCCACTGGCCAGATGAATTTTGTACAGCTTGTGCTCCCCTGCTAACTCCGCAGCTTCCTCGGAAGTGTCCGCTACGATGACTGAAAGCGCAAAAAGAGCTTTCGGCTCACGTCCACAACTATAATCGAAAGACTCCCGATACGTACGGAATGATTCCAATGCAATCTGCTCATTACTATTGATAAATTGCGAGAAAACGTAGGGCAACCCCAAACGCGCAGCAATTCCAGCACTGTCTGTACTTGTACCCAAAACGTAAATATCCGCTGGTGTTTCTGGAATCGGATTCGCCTGTAACCCGGCTAACGGTCCTTCTTCAGACGGAATCTTATGAATATAGCGACTTACTTCATCAATTTTTTCTTCGAGAGAAGGCGCGTCATGAACGTTTCGTTGTAACGCCTGTGTGGATTTCGGCAACCCGCCCGGCGCGCGTCCAATTCCCAAATCTACGCGACCCGGTGCAAGAGAGGACAGCACATTAAAGTTTTCAGCTACTTTATAAGGGCTGTAATGCTGAAGCATCACTCCACCAGAACCGACTTTAATACGTTCAGTGCGTGCCAGCAAATGGGAAATGAGTACCTCTGGCGAAGAGCCCGCAACCTGCTCGGAATCGTGATGCTCTGATACCCAGAAACGCGTAAACCCCAATTCCTCTACACGCTGTGCTAGCTTAATCGTATTACGAAGGGCCTGCGCTGCCGTTTCCCCCTCGTGTATAGGGCTTTGATCCAATACTCCGATTTTAATACTCATGTCTCCCTCTCCCGTCTAAATTGAATAGTTATATTCCGGTGTAATCCGTTTCAGGAATTGTTTGGTACGTTCCTCTTTGGGGTGGTTAAAAATGTCGTCCGGTGTGCCTTCCTCGATAATATGACCGCCATCCATAAATACCACATGATTTGAAACATCGCGCGCAAAGCCCATTTCATGTGTAACGACAATCATTGTAATGCCTTCCTTCGCAATCTTGCGGATCACCGACAGCACCTCACCCACCAATTCAGGGTCCAGCGCCGAAGTCGGCTCATCGAACAAAATCACTTCCGGGTTCAGCGCCAAGGCACGCGCTATGCCGACACGCTGCTGCTGCCCGCCGGATAGCTGGCTTGGATAATGATTCAGCTTTTCACCCAGACCGACCTTTTCCAGCACTTCAATGCTAATTTTTTTCGCTTCCTCCTGCTTGACCTTGCGGACAACGACAAGCCCTTCCATGACATTTTCCAGTGCTGTTTTATGCTTGAACAAATTGTACTGCTGGAAAACCATAGCCGTCTTTTGACGTAGAGCCAAAACATCCCTCTTCGCAGGTCGCTTGCAGTTCACTGTAAAATCGCCAATGCTGACTTCCCCATCATTCGGCTTTTCCAGATAATTAATGCAGCGTAGCAGAGTCGTTTTTCCTGAACCGCTCGGGCCTAAAATAACGACGACCTCGCCTTTGTTCACGGTCAAATCAATGCCTTTGAGCACTTCATGTTTGCCGAACGACTTCGTAATATTTTGCAGACGGATCATGATGCTCGACCTCCATTAAACACATTGATTTTTTTCTCCACCAAGCCGGATATTCGCTCAATTAATACCGTCAAGCCCCAAAATAGCAGTGCAGCCGCGATATATACCTCTAAATATTTCCAGTTGGTAGATGCCAGAATTTCAGCCTGTGCCTGGATTTCTGTGACCGAAACCGTGAAGGCCAAGGTAGAGCCATGAAGCATCCCAATAACGGAATTCGTCAGGTTTGGCAAACTCACCACGAACGCCTGCGGAAATACAATCCGTCTCAGCACTTGCCACGTCGTCATACCGACGGCATAAGCCGCCTCGATTTGTCCCTTGTTGACCGATTGAATTCCAGAACGGACGACCTCAGACATATACGCGCCACTGGTAATGGAAAACGAAATGAGTGCAAATACCATATAAGGAACATCTTTGGATTGCAGCGGCCAGCCGAAATGCTTCGCTCCCGCATCAATCAACAAAGGCAAACTGAAATAAATAAGCAGCAAATGCATCAGCATCGGTGTGCCACGGATAAAGGTGACGTAACCGTGAGAAATCTGGGACAACACAGGAACCTTATAGATTCGCGCCAGCGCCGTTATAATACCGATGACCAACCCTGCCAGTACGGAAACCACCGTAATAATTAAAGTGTTGGGCAACGCGGAGAACAACCCTAAAAAGGCAGTATATATAAAGCCAAAATCCAGACTCATATGCCTTTACCTCCTTTACTAAGACGAGGACTTCTCAGGTAGCGCACCACAAAACTTTTTCGTTTCTCGGGTTCTTTCTGTACTGCATCCCGATGCTCGTGCCGGAGAAGCGTATTTTCCAGCACCTTGAACAATTTTTGTAAAATCAGACTGATCACCAGATAGATAAGGGATAACGCGATATAGGTTTCAACAAAATGCTGGGTAGCCGACCCTAATGTCTGTGATTTCCCTGTCATCTCCATCGCTCCGATCGTAAATGCCAGCGAAGTATCCTTCAGATTGCCAATCACCAGATTGGAAAATACCGGAACCACCACAGCCAGCGCTTGCGGCATTATGATACGTGTGAAGGTCTGATAGCCTGACATGCCGACGGACTGCGCAGCCTCGATTTGTCCTCGATCTACTGCCTCTACTCCTGACCTGATAATTTCGGAAATAAAGGCTCCACTATTGAGCGCGTAGGTTGCTACGGCAAACCACAGCACATCCCATCTGGAGGAATTGATATCCACCAGCTTTAGTAGCTCTGGCAGGCCGTAATACACCAGAAACAATTGGATTAGAATAGGTGTTCCGCGAAAAAAGGAAACATACACTTGAGAAACACGTTTGAGAAATGGAATGTTATACATGCGAGGCAGCGCAACCAACAGACCAATGATAAGCCCCAATACAAGCGAGCTTGCCACAATAAACAAGGTGATGTGTAAGTAAGACAGCATTTTCGGGATAAAGCTAAAAACATAGTCAATATTGAACTCTCTGCTCATATGCCTGCCTCCTTTCTATACATCAACGGTCAGAATACATAGAGTACCCTGACCGCTGAAATGTCCAAGTCTATCCTTACTTCTTACTGCTACCTTCTTTTTTCACATCTTCCAGAGACTTAGTGAAATCCTCTCCAAGCCATTTAATGCTCAGCTTCGACAACGTACCGTCGTCCTTCACTTCCTGAATGGCTTTGTCCAGGTCATCCGCCAACCCTTGCTCATTTTTGTTCAGTACATACAGTACATCCGATTGAGTCAAAGGATCACCAACGGTTTTCAGAGCTACTTCTCCTTTTTCATCGGTGTTAAAACGGTTCGCAAAGTCTGTCGTAACGGTAGCATCTATACGGCCGCTCGTAATTTGTTGCACCGTATCATTGGCTGCACCACTCGTATAAACGATATTCAGGGCATCTCCGTGGGTTTTGTTATACTCTTTCAGCACATACGCCGCATTACTGGTTGGGCTGGTGAGTACCTTTTTCCCTTTCAAATCATCAATTGAATGAATGGTATTGTTATCCTTCGCTACAGCAACTCTGTTCAGAAAAATGCTATACGGATTTTTGTTGAACAGATACTTGGCTTCGCGCTCCGGGTTTTTTTCCATTTGATGCGATACCAGATCAATCTTGCCGGCATCGAGACTTAGCAGCAAATTTCCAAAGTCCATCGTTTTGAATTCAAATTCGTATTGAGGCAGGCGCTTGTCCAGCTCCTTAATCAGCTCCACATCAAAACCTGTTAAGTTTCCGTTTTCGTCAATAAAGCATACATTTTTGAATTGAGTACCTGTGCCTACGATAATTTTCTTCACGTCTCCACTTGAACCTGATGCGCTAGACGCGTTATCTGAGGAACCGCAGCCAGCCAACACCAGGATGATTGCCATAACAGACAATATTGCAAACCACTTTTTCATATGAATCCCCCTCATCTCTTTGTATATCAGCAGTTTGCGACATACATGGTAGCTACAACATCCAATAATTTATAATTCCTATAAGCTTAATTGGTTTTAGGATGTGATTAATTTAACACCTGGAAACCTATACGTCAATCCACCAAGCTATAGAACATTTCTATAACAAAACAGCCCCCCGGAAACCTTCTGTCAGTGCATCTGCAAAATCCGAGGTCACTGCACAGTCTTCTTTGGTCGCTATTATGCTAATCTGCATAGACACCCCAGCTACCTCTGGAACATGGATACGGAACAGTTTCTGATCTTTCACTTCACGGTTCACACAGACATCCGGCAAAAAGGCAATACCCGCTTCTTCCAATACCAGCTTTTTGGCCGTGACCACATTGTCTACCTGAAAAGCAATGTCCGGTGGCTGCTCCAGTGATTCAAAAGCGCGATGAATCCTCATCCAATCTAGTGATCCGCATTCGAAAAATACCAGTGTTTCACGTTGAATATCCTGTATGCTTGCCTTTCCTGTTTTCATAAACGGATGGCCGTCGTATACATACAGGGAAATCGGATCTTCATAAAAAGCAAGCGTACGGATAGCCGGATGCATCACTTTACGGACAAAACTAATGTCTACCTCACGGTTCAACAGTTTATGTACCAGTTGATCCGTCGTAGCCGTCACAATTTTGTAGTTAACCTCTGGATAACGGGCACGAAGCTGCTTTAATATTTCAGGAATGATGTAGTTCGACACCGATATCGTGCAGCCAATTCGAATTTGCTGAGGGGCTTTCTTACGCTGTTGGAGCTTTTGCTTCCCTTTTTGCAGCACCTGAAGCATCTGCTCCGCATAAGGAAGAAACTTTCGTCCATCCTCCGTCAGAACCGTTTGCTTGCTTTGGCGGTCGAACAGCTTGCATTCTAGCTCGCGCTCTAGCGTCTGAATCCGTGCTGTAACGGAGGGCTGGGACAAGAACAAGGCTTCTGCCGCCTTGTTAAAGCTCCCATAATGATTCACGTATACAAAGGCTTCCATATTCTCGATATTCATACGCAAGTCCCCCAGTAAGTTTTATATACATTTATCCAATATGTTAACTTGGTTTTTTTGTATCATAAAACTCACTGAACGACCTGTCAATGGAAATATTGAAAATATCTATAATTTTAATAGCTCATTTAGTTCTTTAACAGAACGTTCCAACCGTGCAACCAATTCTTCGGACAACCCGTATGCTCCATCTGGCAGACGTTCGACCCACTGATCCACTGCATACACCCCGCCAAGAATATGTCTTCCGCCCAGTGCATTAATAACCGGCTTCAAGGCATAGTCAATGACCAGCAGATGAGCCAGCGTACCTCCGATAAATAAAGGCAGGACAGGTTTCCCTCTTAGCCCCTCCTGCGGAACCAAATCCAGGAATATTTTCAATAATCCTGAATAGGACGCCTTATAGACTGGAGAAGCCACAATAACGGCATCCGCTGCTGCAATCAATGCAAGTGATGCTGTGACGTCGGGGCTGTTAAAGTTAGCTGTGACCAGATCCTCCGCCGGCAAGTCGACCACATTCAGCAGTGTGACCTCCGCTCCAGCCTGCTGCAACTGCTCCGTTGTATAGTTAATCAAGCCGTATAAACGGGATTGTGTAGACGGACTGCCTGATAGGATGACAACCTTGGACATATTTTTTCCTCCTTCTGTTATGCGTCAACCTTCACTTTAGATTTGGCTGCTGTATAGCGGTTCTCAGGAATAGGCACGCCCAGGTTTTCACGTAGTGTGCTAAATTCATAATCCTGACGGTAAATACCGCGTTCCTGCAAAATAGGCACAACCAGATTTACGAAGTCATGCAGACCCGAGGGTACATCAGAACCAATGATGAATCCGTCTGCTCCTTTTCTTTCAAACCACTCCTGCACTCGATCCGCCACCTGCTCAGCGGTTCCGATAAAAGAGGTTCTCGGCGTAGCTGAACGCAACGCAACCTCGCGTAAGGTCAAATTTTGTTCCTTGGCTACTCGTTTGATTTTATCTGTACCGCTGCGGAACGCATTGCTGCCAATACCATCAAGCTCAGGGAATGGCTCATCCAGCGGATATTGTGAGAAATCATGATGATCGAAGAAACGTCCCAAATATTTTAACGCAGCCTCAATCGTCACCAGATTAGTGATCTCTTCATACTTACGTTCCGCTTCCTCCGTCGTGCTGCCAATAATCGGCGATATGCCCGGCAAAATGACAATATCCTCTTCGGATCTACCATAGCGTACCGCACGTTCTTTCACATCACGATAAAACTGCTGCGCTTCCTCTAACGTTTCATGTCCTGTAAATACAGCATCCGCTTCCTTGGCGGCCAGGTTTTTGCCATCCTCCGAGGAACCTGCCTGAAAAATAACCGGCTGTCCCTGCTTGGATCGTCCAATGTTCAGTGGGCCCTGCACAGAGAAAAACTCACCTTTATGGTTCAATGTATGCAGCTTTTCAGGATCAAAGAATACGCCGGCTTCCTTATCACGAACGAACGCATCCTCTTCCCACGAGTCCCACAGTCCTTTGGTAACCTGTAAATATTCCTCTGCAATTTTATAGCGCTGCGGATGCGACGGGTGCTCGCCTTTGCTAAAGTTAAGGGCAGAGCCTTCCAGCGGAGAAGTTACCACATTCCAGCCTGCACGACCTCCGCTAATATGATCAATGGAAGAAAACTGGCGTGCTACCGTGAACGGTTCGCTATAGGAAGTCGACAGTGTGCCGACCAGTCCGATATGCTTCGTCACCCCAGCCAAAGCGGACAGAATCGTAATTGGTTCAAAACGGTTCAGAAAGTGGGGAATAGATTTTTCGTTAATGAACAGGCCATCTGCGATAAATACGAGGTCAAACTTTCCTTCCTCTGCCTTTTGCGCCTGCGTTTTATAAAATTCAAAGTTAACACTCGCATCCGCAGGTACTTCAGGGTGACGCCAAGTCGTCATGCTTCCCCCAACACCGTGAATAATCGCACCAAATTTAATTTGTCTATTCTTAGCCATAACTCTTCCACCTCTCTTGAACATAATTGTTATCCTACGGCTATCATTTTTTTAGGGCAGCTAGGCTGCTAATGGTTTGTAGGGCAGTCTCCGCTACTTATTTTGTATAGGCAGCGGAGTAACTGATCCTTTTCCTATTGGCCTATACTACTTGATTGTAACTTTCCAGCACTTTACCCAACTCTTCCAGATCCGGGTTGAGCAGTGCTTCATATTTATTATCCCCGCCTACCTCGACGACAGGGACATAACGAATACCATATTTGGTCTCCAGCACGTCACGCAGCGCATCATTTCCGTCCACTTGGATATTTTCATACGGCTGATTTTGGGATTCCAGGTACGATTTGATCTCTCCACAAAAATGACAGCCGGTTTTACTCCACAATACAACTTTAGGTTTGGACGACATATACATACCTCCGTGAGCTTAATGTTTATAATCCCGATGAATTAAATAAGAATTATATCTATAATGTATCCTCCCCCCTCCTTTCCGTCAATCGCTTGTGCAATAGACAATGATAATTCATCGATAGAAAATTTTAATTATATATTGTATTTCATCGCTTATTGGCAGCTTGGTTATTTAAATTTAGGGGAATTGGAGTTTAAATGTGCCTTGACGCGGATATCCTTGGAATAGTAGCGTCCTTGTGGCGAAATGAAATGAGGTTGAGCAAATGCAGGATTGGGCCGAGGTTGCTATACGCACATTAATGGCTGTCGCTATATTATTTTTAATCACCAAAATTCTTGGAAAACGTCAGGTATCCCAGCTTTCCTTGTTCGAATATATAACAGGAATCACGATAGGTAACCTGGCTGCTACCATTCCTATGGAGCGTGAATCCACCTGGTATCTAGGCCTCATAGCCTTGTCAGTATGGGTACTGACAACACTTGGCATTGAATATTTGCAAATTAAAAGCAAGAAAATCAGAGATATAACAGATGGAAGGACAACAATCCTGATCAAAGACGGCAAAATTTTAGAGGATAATCTGAGAAAAGAACGGCTCACCCTGGATGAACTCATGGAGCAGCTTCGAAGCAAAAATGTATTCAAAGTATCTGACGTGGAATTTGCTCTTATGGAAACCAGTGGCGAAGTCAATGTGTTATTAACCAAAGACAAGCAGCCTGTGACACTTAAGGATCTGAATATGCAGCAATTACCGGAGAAGGAACCAACAGCAGTCATTATGGATGGACAACTTATGGAGCAACAAATGGCATATATGGGGATCACTCAACAATGGCTGGATGCCAAGCTAAAGGAAAAGAGTCTAACGGTCAAAGATGTATTTTTCGCGCAGGTGGACCCGCAAGGAGAACTGTACATTGACCAATATAGTGACAATGTACAGCTAAACAAGGTGCAGGATTCGAATCAAACCGTGCTGACTTTGCTGGAACAATGCACAACGGAGTTGCAAAAACTCGCATCTGGTTCCAGTGAGCAACAAAGAAAACAGCTATATGAGCAATGCTCACAAAGCTTGAAAGAAGCTATACAGGAGATGCAGCCGGTAAATACATCTAAGTCCTGAGCACATACGCATATGCCATAAGAGTATAAGTATGGGAACTAAAAAGGAGCGGCCTTCAGCCGTTTGTGGCTTTGAAGACGCTCCTTTTTAAATTACTGTGCCGTTGTACATTTCACAGTTGCTGCTGCCTTTCATTACTTTCTGGCGCAGCGGCAGCATAACTGTAAATACCGTTCCTTCTCCCACCTTGCTGGATACAGAGATAGAGCCGGTATGCATCTCTGTTATTTTATAAGCAATGGAAAGTCCCAAACCACTGCCTCCTGCAGTTCGGGCCCGTGACTGGTCTGCTTTATAAAAACGTTCAAAAATGCGCTGCTGATCCTGTTCGTTGATGCCCTGTCCCGTATCCGCAATGCAGATAACCGCCTGATCACCGTTACTTGAAAGAGAAACAGATATGCTTCCACCCTGTGGTGTAAACTTAATGGCATTGTGAAGAAGATTCACCCAAACCTGGCCCATCAGATCCTCGTCCGCGTTGACCTCAACTATATCCACCTCAACAGTCATCTCGATTTTTTTAGCCTCCCATTGCGGTTCGCAGGCGAGAATAAGCGAAATCAGCTGCTTGTCCAGCCGATAAAGGGACGGACGAAACGGATGCCGCTCCGAATCCAGAATCGCCAGCTTCATGAGATTATCGCTTAGCTTGGATAGACGAATACACTCCGTCTCGATGATCGACAAATACCGGTCTCGCTGCTCACGATCCAGATTCTCATCCTTAAGCGCCTTGGCGAATCCGATTATCGAGGTCAGTGGTGAGCCGATTTCATGGGATACGTTCGAAATAAACTCCTCCCGCAGTTTTTCCATAGCCTTCAGATTTGCAGCCATATCATTGATACTGTCCACCAACTGTACATAAGGATGCGGCCTCCGATGTTTTCCGTTCCGCCCGCCGAGGTCCCAATCCAGATTAATGTGAAAGTCTCCTTGCGAAATACGTTTTAAAGCATCGATCATTTCGGTAAAAGCGTGCTGCTCTCTAGGTTGGATGAAGCGCCTTACCGTCATACTGAAAATACCGAAGAAGAAAAAGCCAAGCGTCGCATTAATAAGAAAGACGAACAAATCATGAAAAGCCCATGACATGCGCGAATAGATCGCCGCCGTAATAAAGTACGCGGCAGTCCAGCTGAGATACAGCACCACTAACACCAGCATGAGTCTCGCAAGGATATGGAGGAATCCCGGTTCCCGCTTCATTGCCTTACCTCCAGCCGATAACCCAATCCCCGGATCGTACTGATCCGGAAGGAGTGCCTTGCCTCCGGAAACCGTTCCCGAAGGCGCTTGATATGGACATCAACTGTTCTTTCGTCTCCCTCATAATCATAACCCCAGATCTGTTCGATCAACTGGTCGCGGGTAAAGGTTTTGCCAGGATAGCTGGCCAGCTTGAAGAGCAACTCAAACTCCTTGAGCGGCAGGGTAATCTCCTTCTCTCCAGCCCGACACTCAAATGTATCGCTGCGCAGGACAAGATCTCCGACAGTCACTGATTTTGAAGCCATGATACGATAACGTTTTAATAAAGCCTTCACGCGTGCGACAAGCACCATGGGGTCGAATGGTTTGACAAGATAGTCGTCCGTTCCGAGCGCGAAGCCTTTCACGATCTGTGACGTCTCGCCTTTGGCTGTAAGCATAAGCAGCGGCAGGTCGGTCTGCTCTCGCAGCTTACGGCACAGCTCCCAACCATCCATTCCCGGCATCATGATATCAAGAACAAGCAAATCGACCTTGATTTGATCAAAAATGCGCATCGCGTCCAAACCATCCACCGCCTCGACTACCTCCAGACCTTCCATTCTCAAAAAGTGTCCGACCAGTTCACGAATATGCGGATCATCATCAACGACTAATACACACGTCATTTCAATCCCCCCTAACTAACTCTGCCTTAAATCTCTCGTCCTCGTCAAGAAGACCGCCATCTTATGCTTTACGCATATAAGCACGCACCGTAAGCGGCGCGAAGATCGCCACAATGACTGTAGCGCCAAGCAGTGAGATCGCCAGTTCCTCGCCAATCGTTCCCGTATTCGCAAGCTCCCTGACTGCGTTCACAAGATGTGAAATCGGGTTGACGTTTACAAACCACTGTAGCCAACCAGGCATGGTGTCCACAGGCACAAATGCATTGGAAACAAAAGTGAGCGGAAACAGAACAATCATGGAGATGCCCTGTACACTGGAAGCAGTGCGGGCAATCACGCCAAAGAAGGCGAAAATCCAGCTGACTGCCCAGGAACACACGATGACCAAAAGCGCGGCGATAGCGACACTCAGCAGTCCTCCCTCTGGCCGATACCCCAAAATATACCCCATGGCGAAGGTAAGTACAGTCGCAATAGTATACCGGATACTGTCAGCCAGCAGAGCTCCAGCCAAAGGCGCAATGCGTGCGATTGGGAGTGACTTGAACCTGTCGAACACTCCTTTGTCCATATCCTCACGTAGTTGGACGCCGGTAACGACGGAGGTCGAGATCACCGTCTGCACGAGGATGCCTGGAATAATAACCGGCAAATAATGCTGCACGTCTCCTGAGATGGCGCCACCAAAGATATAGGTAAACATAAGGGTGAAAATGATTGGCTGGAGCGTGACATCAAACAATTGCTCGGGAGTATGCCGGATCTTCAGAATGCCCCGGTAGGCCATCGTCATGGAATTGAAAAACGCCTGCCTGAAACTCACAGACTTCTTCAATGTGCGATCAGAACCTGTCATAACAGTAGTACTCTTCATGCTCTCACCCCCTCCACAGCATGCGCTCCTTGGGACGTCTGCTGTCTGTTTACTTGTGCCCCATGACCAGTGATGGACAAAAACACCTCGTCGAGCGTCGGCTTCTGCACACTCATCTCTGCTAGACGAATCTCTCCGGTACGGAGGGCGATCAGCAGGTCCGTTACCCGATCTGCGTTGGCCATCGGAGAGATAATCTTTCCAGCTTCCACTGACACGCTGGACTTAACTGAAAGCACCTGTTCAACGATCTGAACAGCTCTCTCGATGTCCTGTTGATTTTGCACTTTGAGTTGCAGAGTCGACGCCCCCACTGCCGCTTTCAGTTCATCCACCGTACCCTCAGCGACTACCCGGCCATGATCGATCACCGCGATTCGATCAGCAAGTTGATCCGCCTCGTCGAGGTACTGGGTTGTAAGCAGTACGGTGGAACCGGTCTTGACCAAACTCCGGATCGTGTCCCACATCTGGACACGCGTGCGCGGGTCTAGTCCGGTAGTCGGCTCATCCAGGAAAATCAGCGGCGGCTTGGCAATGAGACTTGCGGCCAAATCCAGCCGACGGCGCATACCTCCGGAGAAATGCTTTAGCGGTCGTTTGGCCGCTTCGGCCAAGCCAAATTCCTCCAGCAGCTCCGCTGCCTTATGACGCGCCTCGGCACGTCCCAGTCCAAGCAGTCTGGAGAAGATGATCAGGTTCTCGGTAGCGCTAAGCGACTCATCGACCGATGCGTACTGACCTGTCACTCCGATTAACTGACGCACAACCTGCGGCTCCTTTACTGCATCGTGCCCGAAGATACGGGCTGATCCCCCATCGGGCCGCAATAACGTTGACAGCATTCGGATGGTAGTCGTTTTGCCTGCTCCAATAGGACCAAGCACACCGTAGATCGTGCCAGCACGCACGTTCAAGTCGACACCGTCAACCGCCTGCTTGTCACCAAAAGCTTTTACGAGTCCCCTTGCTTCAATGGCTAAGGTCTCTTTTCTGTCTGTATAATCCACATTCATATCCTCCCTGTACGGTTTCTACAGAGAGGATAACCCACGTTTATGAACTGAATATGAATAGAACCGTTTACGTTTTCCAAAATTGTCGACGATGCCCTTCTGACAGAGAAGCCAAAGAAGTCCCATATGGGACCTCTTTGGCTTCATGCTAAGCACTAACTTTGATATTGAACCTATTTACACTGTAAAAAAATAATCTCGTTCTACCTTGCTCACTCTTAACCCAAATGTTTTATACCACTCGGATTTCCCTTTTTCCTGCGCTACCTTGTGCAGCTCGTTATGTTTCCAATTTTTTATAGCGTCCAGAGACTCCCAATAGGAAACTGTAATGCCTACTCCATTGTGGTCACGAACACTTTCCACACCTAGAAAACCAGGCTGTTGGGCAGCCAGTTCCACCATTTTGTCTCCCATCACTCCGTACCCGCCATCTCCTTCCGTACGTTCAGAAGTAAAGATAGCCGCATAATAGGGCGGCCGAGGAGTTTTAGCAATTGAGTTCATATGTTCCTCCTAAAATAAAATTAAATAACCTTTCTTTAATTTGATTATAATCATAAATATTAAATAAAAAAAATGAATATATCTGATATGATGCATGAATATATTTCATAAAAAAATAGGAGTGAACACGAATTTGTTTAAATATAAGATTTTTCTTTGCGTAGTTGAAATGGGAAGTTTCACAAAGGCCGGGGAAGTTTTAAATCTTACACAATCAGCAATCAGCCATGCGATCTCTGGATTGGAACATGAACTAGGGCTGACTCTTCTGATCCGAGGTCGTTCAGGCATCAGATTGACCAATAACGGGGAAAGATTAATGAAGCGATTTAGAGAGATTGTACAAATGGACGAAAAGCTCTACCAAGAGGTAGCTTTAATTAAAGGATTGGAAATCGGAACCGTAAAGATCGGCACATTTTCAAGCGTCTCTATTCATTGGCTGCCGCGCATTCTAAAAAAATTCAATGAGCAGTTTCCTCTTATTGAAGTAAAACTGCTCGATGGGAACTACCATGAAATTGAGAGCTGGATAGTCAGTGGGGAAGCTGATTTCGGCTTTGTGAACCTACCCACGTTAGACACATTAGAGGCGTTGCCATTAAAAGAAGAAAGCATGCTTTGTCTACTTCCTTCCGATCATATTCTTGGAAAGCAAGCCTCAATTCGAGTAGAACAGCTCAGAGATGAGCCTTTCATTATGCCTGTTGCAGGCTGTGACACCGATGTAAGAAATATTTTTTCACAGCATAATATGTCACCTAAAATCAAATATGAATTAGAAGATGACCATGCGATTATGGCTATGGTGCAGAATGGCCTAGGCGTGAGTATTCTTCCTGAAATGATCCTGTCTCACATTCCTTACGACATCTCTATTCGACCTTTGGACGAAAGGCATTCCCGTACTATCGGTATCGCTACCGCTTCCTTAAAAAATGTTTCTCCAGCAGCTAAAAAATGTATGGACTTTATTACTGAATGGATCAACTAGCTTCAGCATGTCGGCCAAGGAAGCGGATTCTCAAAACTGGACCAGTCCATATCCATTTCGTTATCGTTCAGTAGACATTCATCTAGCTCTTCTTCCAAGTCCGATCGATTCATTCCGATACCTATCATGACGATTTCGTTCATGCGGTCGCCCCATTGTTCATCCCAATGGTCCAGAGCCTCAGGGTCGGCTGCGACGATCTCCTGCCGTTCTTCTTCTGATAACGCAGCAAGCCAGCTTCCCGCAGGGCCAAATTGAATAGATGGTCCTGCCTGGCTAATACTCGCTGCCCAATCCTGCGGGGTTGCAATCCAGGCCAAACCTTTGGCGCGAACGACCTCCTCCGGCCAGTAGTTCATAAATTCAGCCAATCTCGCAGGATGAAATGGTCTTCTACGGCGATATACAAAGGAATTGATCCCATATTCGTCCGTTTCCGGTGTATGGCTTTCAAGCTCCAACTCACGAATCCATCCAGCGGATTGACTAGCCTTGTCAAAATTGAACAGCCCTGTATTCAAAATGTCCGAAGGAGCGACCTTTCCCTTGGAAGTACGAATGATTCGGGCTTCAGGCTGTAATCTCCGCAGCACACCCTCCAGCTTGTCCAGCTCCGCAGGCTGAACCAGATCGCACTTATTCAGAATCAATACATCACAGGTTTCAATCTGGTCAATCAGCAAGTCCGAGATATCACGCGTGTCGTCTTCACCAGTAGCCTGCCTGCGATCCAGTAGCGTTTCTCCCGATTCAAAATCATGCCAGAAACGGTTCGCATCGACTACGGTCACCATGCAATCCAGTTTTGCCAGCGAAGCCAAATCAATGCCAGTTCCTTTATCAACGTATGTAAAAGTTTGAGCGATTGGCACGGGTTCACTGATGCCTGTAGATTCGATTAAAATATAATCAAAATCGCCTTGTTCCGTCAGCTTCTTGACCTCCAGCAATAAATCTTCACGCAATGTGCAGCAAATACAACCATTTGACAACTCGACCAGTTTTTCTTCTGTTCTGGACAAGCCGCCCTCTTTTTTAACCAGCTCAGCATCTATATTCACTTCACTCATGTCATTGACGATGACTGCCACTTTCATTCCGTCCCGATTGTTTAATACATGATTCAAAATCGTTGTTTTTCCTGCACCCAAATATCCGCTCAACACTGTTACCGGTATTGCTTTCTTATTCATCGCTGTTACGCTCCCTTGAATATTGGCTTTTCATTTTCATTCTTTTTTAAATCGTAATAATTACTATTAACATTAACTTTCAGTAATATACAGCATCCCTCTTACCTTGTCAACTGTAAGAAACTCTTGAATTGAATGATCTAAAGTTATTAATATGAGAAATAACGATACTTAAAGAATTAGGTGAATGCTATGCGCTCAATCTGGTTAGGTGTGTTGGCGGCTTTCTTTTTTGCTTTTACATTTGTTCTGAACCGGTCTATGGAGCTGTCTGGCGGGAGCTGGATCTGGAGTGCTTCATTGCGATATCTGTTTATGGTTCCTATTCTAGTCGTCATTGTGATGACCCAACAAAAGCTTAAGCCTCTTTGGAAAGTCATGAAGGAACAACCAGGAACGTGGTTGTGGTGGAGCTTCATCGGATTTGGCTTATTTTATGCTCCGTTATGCTTCGCATCGGCTTATTCACCAGGGTGGTTGATCGCGGGAACCTGGCAAATTACCATCATTTCTGGTTCTTTGCTTGTCCCTTTATTTGCTGAGGTTGTCCAAACGGAGAACGGCCCTGTCAAAATACGAGGAAAAATCCCCCTCCAGGGACTGTTGATGTCTCTCGTTATTTTAATCGGCATTATTGTTATGCAAGTCGAACAGTCGCAATCCATTTCTACCCAAGATTTTTTATTCGGTATTCTGCCTGTCATACTCGCCTCATTCGCTTATCCATTAGGTAATCGTAAAATGATGGAAGTCTGTGCAGGACGATTGGATGCCTATCAGCGTGTGCTCGGGATGACATTAGCCAGCTTACCCTTCTGGTTATTGCTTTCGTTATATGGAGTTTTCAGCGCGGGAATGCCAAGTAAGGATCAGACGATACAGTCTGCTTTGGTGGCTGTGTTTTCAGGGGTGATCGCTACGGTTTTATTTTTTAAAGCTACAGATCAGGTTCGTGGAAATATGCAAAAGCTGGCGACCGTAGAAGCAACACAATCTCTGGAAGTTCTTTTTGCATTTATGGGAGAATTAATCTTTTTGTCTATCCCCATGCCGTCTCTTTTATCATGGATGGGTATGTTCATCGTCATCCTCGGCATGATTCTGCACAGTTATGCAACACATCATAAGAAAACCAATCAGCAAATCATATCTAAAAAGATAGATCCCATTTAGCGCATATTTATTCTTGTCACGGTCGTTCAAGTGTGGATCAGGCACCAGAAAAAAAGCAGCAGATCAAAGAGGAAGCTCCTGATCTGCTGCTTTTTGCCGATTATTTCTCACAAAGAATGATGTTTTATTACGAGTACGAAGTATTATTACCAAGCGTAGGCTTCTGGCGCAGGTTTTCCCGGACCGGGGAAAATCTCATTCAGCTTGGCAAGCACATCTTCGCTCAATTTGACCTCAGGTACCCGTAGAGCATCCTCTAACTGTTCTAAGGTCCGTGGTCCGATAATTGGAGCCGTTACGGCCGGATGGGACAGTACCCAAGCCAGTGCAATCACGTCTTCCTTTTCACCCAGCTCGCGGGACAATGCTGCAAATTGCTCCAGCTTCGCACGATTCTGCTCCACCTTTTCTTTGGCGCGTGCGCTGCGAGAACCAGTACCTGCTAACGCATTCCGTCCCAGCAGTCCGCCCGCCAGCGGGCTCCATGGAATCACACCCAGACCCAGCTCTTGAGCTGCTGGTAATACTTCAAGCTCGGCGGAACGTTCGTTCAGGTTGTACAAATGCTGCTCAGATACAAGCCCCAGAAAACGCCGTGCCTTCGCTTCTGCCTGCGCCACCGCAATATGCCAGCCTGCAAAATTACTGGAACCGATATAATCAACTTGTCCCCGATCCACCACGGACTCAAATACGCCCCACAGTTCATCCCATGACACATTTCGGTCAATGTGATGCATTTGATATAGCTCTACATGGTCGGTTTGAAGACGTTTCAGCGACGCATCCAAATGACGGCGAATTTTGTAAGCAGACAAGCCTGATCCTGCATTGGGTCCGTCATGTTCATTTTTCATGTCTCCGTATACCTTCGTTGCCAACACGACCTTCTCGCGTCTTCCGCCGCCCTGCTGGAACCAACGTCCGATAATTTCCTCTGTCCAACCTTTACGGTCATGGCCATATACATTAGCCGTATCAAAAAAGTTAATGCCCGCATCCAGTGCGGCATCCATAATTTTAAACGCATCCTTTTCTTCGGTTTCCGGTCCGAAATTCATCGTCCCCAGACATAACCGACTAACCTTCAAGCCTGACTTTCCTAAGTATGAATACTCCATACTGCTTCCCGCCTTTGCCTAAGGATTTTAAAAATTCCGCAAAATTACATACCAAAAAAGACCATACTTCGTTTATTCACCAGAAAAAACCACATTGAAACAACCCCAAATGCAATTTAAGGTTGGATAGCGCATGCAAAAAAGCCCCACGCACCGCCGAAGCATTAAACGCGAGGCCATCTCCCCTTATACTACCCGCCGAATATTAAAAGAAGTGACTTTACGGTGGTTGCTAGCGGAGAGGAGAATTTGAATCTGAAGAAGCGGAGCGCTCGCCTTTGCCATGGGATTCTTACCTTGTCATGTCCTAATCCAATCCAAAGAATCCCGTGGCAACAGCGATCGTAAGATCAAATCCTTCGCGGAGCGGCTCACTTCAGCCACCGTAACTCATTCTTTTTTTACAATCAAGGAATCAATTTCGTTTCTTTTGCTCGCTCGGCCATTTTTTTCGTATGCTTGCTGAGCGGCTTCTTAAACACCAATCCAAACAGGAAGCAAACACCGATAAATACAAACAGCATCACCACATCTCGTATCACCGTTGAAGGCAACATCCCTCCTACTGTCTCTCGTAACAGACTAACCGCATAGGTGAATGGTACGAACGGATTCAGCGCCTGAAAAAACGGTGTACTCGTCGCAATCGGGAATGTCCCTCCTGAACTGGAGAATTGAAGCACCAGCAGGATGACTGCCAGTCCCTTGCCGATATTGCCGAACACAGAAACTAGTGTATAGGTCATCGCCGTAAACACCAGACTGATCAGCATAGACGATAGTACAAAAGCTACTTTGGCATCCACATACGCCCCGAGCAGGAACAAGTCACCGAGAGATACGCTCAGCGCTTGAAAAATGCCAATCGTGGAGAATGTCATAAGCCGTCCGAAATACACTTGGTAGCTTTTAAATTGTCCTTCCGGGTCATCCACATCTACCCTGAACATCGAGACCAGTAGCATCGCACCTACCCAAATCGACAATGTAGTGTAAAAAGGTGACATCGCAGAACCATAGTTGGGAATTGGGTATATCCGCTCCTGCTTCAACGATACCGGACTGCCGAGAAAATCACTTTCCTTTTTCACATCCCCCTTGAGCAATGCAATAGCGCGTCCGAGTGCATTTTCGCCCTTAAGCTTGCGAATTGTGTCTGCAGCCTGACGTATGGAATCCTCGGCAGCTGGAAGATCGGTCCTTACAAAATTGGCTACTTGGTGTACCGCTTTTTCTGCATCAGGAAATTTATTTTCTATTAAGTCAGCCATTTTGACAAACTGTTGTTCCGCTTTAGGCAAATCATTACGCACAAAATCTGCTGCCTGATGAATTTTACTTTTAACCGCTGGCAAATCGTTATTTACAAAGTCTGCCGCTTTGTTCACAGCATTCGTAAACTCGCCCATGCGCCCCTGAATCGTCGTCGCCGCTTCATGCAGTTTTTGACGGTATTGTGGCAGATCCTGCTGGAGACGTGTTAGCTCTTGCTGACCGAATTCTGCTGCAGCCTGTGCGTCATTTAATAGCTTTTCAATATTCGGTAGCTGCTCTTGAGCTGTAGTCAGCACATTGGCAGAATTGCGGGCAACGGATTTGATCTGATCCAGCGCCTTTTGAATGGCGGGTGCATACTCCGTATCATAATTGCCCAAAATGCTGTCAATTCCGCTACTGATTTCTCCTGCAAGGCGATCAGTGTCATCCAGCAGATTTTGCGCAGGCTTTTCGCCGCGCTGAATGGCATCCCCGATGCTAGTTACTGTGCTATTCAGACGACGGAAACGATCCTCTACCCCGCTCACACGGGAAATAAGTGAATCCAGAGGTTGACTTGGCAAGTATCCGTTCACACGGTTCAGCAATTGAGAAATATGATCCAACACTCCCACGGCAGTTGTCAGCCTACCGCTGACACGATTCACCGCAGCTTGTGCTGCTTTAGGATCAAAATCCACACCACGAACAATGTCTGTAATCTGAGAAACTTCATTCGCGATTTGTTGTACCAGTTGTAAGTCTTCTTTAACTACTGTACCAATCGAATCAAGCGCACCCTCGTTTTTGTCCAGAAATTCGAGTAAACCGGTTGTAAAATCCTTGCCTGTGTCCGCTATTTTCTGTACTTCCGGCAGTGCTTTCTGGGCAGCATTAATGACTTTAAGAGCCGTTTGCGTATCCTCTAGGGCGGTGGCCAGTGCGCTTTCTACCTTGCTGAAATTTTGATCTAGTTCAACAATTCGATCACCGGCCTTTTGAATATCAGGTAGTCTTTTTTGGATATCCAAAATAACAGCGGCTACCTTGTCCAGCTCAGGCATGTTTTTGTCAATTTTGAGCACCAGGTCACCGGCACGGTTAATTTCAGGAATTTTCTCCTTCAATGCAATGATCTTTTGTCCCTGTGCCTTAATTTTGGGCAGATTTTGCTCCAGCTCCAATGCCTGTTTGCCCAACCTATCGATATCTGGTAATCGATTATTAAGTTCCAACACCCGGTTCTCAATGTTACGAATCGTCGGGAGCTCCTCCTCCAGCTTGACTCCGGCTTCCTTCAACTTCGTCAATACCGCCTGGCTGGCAGTTTCAATAAAGTTTTGGCTAATCTGGTTCGTTAGAGAGGTTGCCCCCGAAGATGTAATTTTCGGAGCTACTGCATTAATTTTTTCATTTACGGCGTAATCAATTTCCGGCTTTTGCGGGTTTTCCGTCAGCACACTCGTAATTTTCTCTGAAAAATCTTTCGGGATCAGCAGGCTGGCATAATAATCACCATTCAACACACCTTTTCGTGCTTCCGCTTCATTGACAAAAGTCCAACCCAGCTTCTTGTTATTTTGAAGGTTATGCAAAACCTCATCGCCGATATTAATCTTTTTACCATTCACTTCTGCACCCTGATCTTGGCTGGTTACTGCAATTTTAATCCCAGATGTATTCGCATACGGATCCCACATCGCTTTCAAATTCACCCATGCATAGACAGAAGGCAAAAGAATAATGCCAATGACTAATAAAGTCCCGGTTGATACTTTGAATACATTTCTCCAGTCTGTTAAGTAGATTTGCCATATCTTCCGCAACTTCATCACTCCTTGTATGTACATTAACCTGTCGTCCATTGTTGTATGCACACGTATTGTAAACGATTCGAGCGAATGAAGCCAATCCTGTTACAAAATATGTCAAAAGCGTATGCCTCTTATAGAGATCATACGCTTTTCAATAAAATCATTCTGCTTAATTTCGAACTCCATTCGCGGGCATAGCCTCTAGGGAATATAATGCTCCTTTTTTATTGATTTTTCCCACCACAGTAACCGCGCCTTTTTGGGAGAACGTATACTCGTTATCCTTAATTTTTACGGTATATCCTTTTAGGTTAATTCCGAAAAGAGATTGCACTTTCGACTTCGCGGCTGAAAGAGCCTGAGTTTGGCTGAGCTTTGGCTTAGCGAATGCTTTGACAAAATCCTTTTCCCCCGTCCAATCCATGCCAAGCTCGTTTTTTACGGCCCACACTTTACCGGTTTTCACGCCAATCAGCACGTTGTTTAAATCATTATCGTCTCGGAAATTCCAAACGGTATCATTGCCTTCATGCTGACGAAACACATATTCAAACGGATTGCTCGAAGCAATACCAACTGTTTTAAGCGAACGATTCGCTTTGTTGGACAGTGAAGCTTTAACGTCTTTAAGCGAATACATTATGCTGGCCGTTATTTTATTTCCTTGATCAAGGTCAATGTAGAGACTCTGGTCATGCCCCCATAGCACCCAATAATTTTTGAGTTCTCCTTCGTCATCCGGTGAATATACACGCCAGACAGCATCCGTTTTAAACACTCCATCAGAATCAAATGTTTTCAGGAACGATGCAACCTTGCTGCGTAGATTATTGTCCATAACTTTGTTGAGATCAGCCGCATCATAAATAATGCTGGTGGATTGCACGATTCCCTTTTTGGAATCGTAATTTTGGATGAAATCAGCATTAGCTGTCCCGCTCAAAGTACCGTTTACCGTCCATGAGTCAAAAGCAGTATCAGCGCTTGTAAACTTTATTGTTTGTTTCCCCGCTAATGTGTTCAGCACATCTGTTAAACGCTTAGTGGCGGTTGGGCCCAAGTTAACAGAAGTTTGTGCGTTTTGAGCTATGGCAGCGGCGGGCTGCTGTGCCCATGCAACTGGAGCCGTTCCCAAAAGTATGGATATTGCCGCAACTGTTGCAGTGATAGAATTCCATTTTTTCATGGGGCAATTCCTCCTGATGTCTCAAAAGAGACTTAAAAGAATGGATACATATATTCCTTAGACGTAATACAAAAATAAAAGTTGCTTGCCCCAACTCAAAGAAGCCCTTCGGACCTAATAAATAGGCTCGAAGAGCTTCTTTCTTATGCATCGTTATCCATTCTTCAGCAGTCTGGCCGCCGAAAATGCTGCACCATGACGCAACTTCCGCTTTTCCAACCGTTTGTGCAGCGAACGATTATACAGAACCTGAATGACAAAATACGAGATAATGCCCAGCACCACACCGAAAATCGACATGCCGATCAGGATGTGCAAGCCTCCGTGCAGCAAGTCTTTGAATACAGACCAGTTGCCGTGAAACAGCTCCATAAAAGAATGCTCGTGAAGTCGTCCGCCCCTGACATGTACCGGATAATGGGATGGATAAATCCAAGCCCCCACTTGCTTGGCGAATGGCATCAGTACAATTGGCAAAAAGGTTAGCTTACCTACAACGTTACCCACAATGGCCGCAGGCAACGAGCCGCCGGACAGACGAACAATCGGATAAAAAACAAGGTATACCAGAGAAGCCGTGGAAATCACAATCATCTCCAGCGCAAAGCCAATGGCGAAGCCCAAAGAGATCTTTTTAACTCCACCAGGGGCGCGCAATAGCTTGATGAAATTCAGCCGAATCGCACGCCATATATTTTGAAACATATTATATTTCTTCTTCGATTTATGAGGTTTGAGCCTTTTCGGATTGAGCTTTATCAATAGGAGGACTCCTTCAACAGTACAATTCAAGTTCAGGAATGAGTATATACAGTTCCCATCCTTACTTATGTCTATACTGTCATTATAACCCTCAGCGTTCGAAAAGCAATGTTATTCCGCCTGTTTCGCCGTTTTAGGACAGAATTCGCTTGTTGACATCGTTTTGGAGAGGCACAATGTCCCAAATCTCAGCCGCGTATTGCTGAATCGTACAATCACTAGAAAATTTACCAGAGTTCGCCATATTGACAATAGCACGCCGAGTCCACTCCGAGGGATTCCGATACACTTGTTCAATATGAACCTGTGTATCCACATAGGCTGCGAAGTCCTTGAGCACAAAGTATTCATCATTATGATCAATCAGGGATTGATAAATGGCCTCAAATTCCCGTTCATGCCGCGTAAAAGGAGCATCGTTCACGAGTTGATCCAACACTTCACGCAGTCTTTCGTCGCTATTGGCTGTTTTGCGCGCCGAATACTGGCCGTCCCGGTAATATGCCTCGATCTGATCCACCTTCAATCCAAAAATGAACATGTTGGCATCCCCTACCATTTCATGCATTTCAACATTGGCTCCGTCCAATGTACCTATTGTGAGCGCACCGTTCATCATAAATTTCATATTCCCTGTGCCAGAGGCTTCCTTGCCTGCCGTGGAAATCTGCTCACTGACATCCGCCGCAGGAATAATCAGCTCCGCTAGCGAGACAGAATAATTTTCAAGGAAAACGACTTTCAGCTTGTCCTTGACATCTACATCCCGATTGATCGTGTCCGCCACGTTGTTAATGAGCTTGATTGTCTGTTTGGCGAGAAAATAACCGGGAGCGGCTTTGGCTCCAAAAATAAACGTGCGTGGCGTCACATCCAGGCCAGGATTACTTTTAAGCTGGCTGTATAGATGCATCACATGCAAAATGTTGAGCAGCTGTCGCTTATAACCATGCAACCGTTTGACCTGTACGTCAAAAATGGAGGACGTATCCAGTCGCACGCCCTGTTTTGCAAAAACATGCTCAGCGAGCCTGACTTTATTATTTCGCTTAATCGCCTGTATCCGTTCTTTGAACGACTCGTCCCCACTGTAACGAAGCAGGTCGATGAGCTCCCTTGGACGGGTCCTCCAACGTGTGCCGATGGTCTCATCGTACAAGCTTGCCAGCTCCGGGTTAGCGTGCATCAGCCAGCGGCGATGGGCAATCCCGTTTGTTTTATTATTAAAACGGTCAGGGTACAGCTCGTGAAACGACTTCATCTCTCGTTCCTTTAATATTTGCGTATGCAGCGCAGCCACCCCATTAACGCTGTAGCTGCCGACGATTGCCAAGTGAGCCATACGGATTTGTTCACCATGAATAATCGCCATTTCACCAATTTTGATGTCCTGGCCTGGGTAACGCTCCAGTAGCATAGCGCAATAACGTTTGTTAATTTCTTCAATGATCAAGGAAATACGAGGTAGCAGCTCCCGTACCATATTGACAGGCCATTGTTCCAGCGCCTCACTTAATATCGTATGATTCGTATATGAAACGGTTCGTGTCGTAATATCCCATGCTTCGTCCCAGCCCAAGCCCTTCACGTCCATCAGAATACGCATCAGTTCCGGTATAACCAGCGTCGGATGTGTATCGTTAATGTGCAGTGCTATTTTATCGGGCAACTGGGCGTAAGGTAAACGAAGCTTCTCGAACGTACGCAAAATACTTTGCAGGCCGGCCGAGCACAGGAAATACTGCTGCTTCAAGCGAAGCAGCTTCCCCTCATAATTGGAGTCATCCGGATATAGAAATGCCGAGATGGATTCCACCGATCGATTGTAGTCGAGAAAGCGGTAATAACCGCCCTCGCCTCGAATCGGTCCTCGAACGGGATCAAGCGCTGATTCCGCACTCCAAATCCGCAGCGTATTCACCTGCGCATGACCATAGCCCACCAGCGGAATATCGTAAGGGACAGCCCAGACCGTTTCGGCATCCTGTGTCTCGTATACAAGACGTCCCTCCTGTTCACGGGTTTCCACTCTTCCCCAAAAATGAACCTCGACCTTTTTGTCAGGACGGCGTTCCTCCCAGACATTCCCTTTCTGTAGCCAGTAATCCGGCAGTTCAACCTGATTGCCGTCCACAATACGCTGTTCAAACAGACCATATTTATATCGGATACCGCAACCATGTCCTGCATAGCCAAGGGATGCCAGCGAGTCCATGAAGCAAGCCGCCAGACGGCCGAGGCCACCATTGCCTAGCCCCGCGTCCGCCTCCTGTTCTTCAATTTCCTCCAGATCCCAGCCCAGTTCACCCAATGCCTGCCGAACCATATCCAGTACGCCCAAATTCAACAGATTACTGCCCAATAGACGACCTATCAAAAACTCCAGTGAAAAATAATAAATCTGCTTCTCTTGTCCTTCTTTGTAGGCTTGGTTCGTTTCTGCCCAATTCTTGCCGACTTGTTCACGAATCATGCCACCCAAAACCTTATATACGTCTTCCGACTGAGCCTCCTGCATCGGTTTGCCCAGCCTTCCGACCAGTTGCTCTCGAAAAGCCTGCTTAAATGCTTCTTTATTGCTGAACAAAGTTGTACCTCCTGTTATTTCCGTTTTAATGGCTAAGTATATCCTTTAAATTACGCTATTCTTGGCAATGACATAGGGAACTCTAATGTCTCCAATCAGAGTTCGATCTGGTGAAAGCTGTACATCTTTATCTAAAACCACATTCTCCACAACTGCCCCTTTACGGATGACGCATTTTTGCATAATAATCGAGTTGCTTACCCGCGCACCCTCCTCCACCCGTACTCCACGGAAAAGAATACTGTTCTCGACCTTGCCCCCAATGGTGCAGCCATTGGCAACAAGTGAATGATCCACCTCGGCGCTGTGCGTATAACGGGTCGGGGCTTCATACTTGATTTTGGTATGCACCGGCTGATTCTGAAACAGTGCATGATACTGCTCCTGATCCAGCAGCTTCATGCTATTTTTATAGTAGCTCTCGATAGAATTAATGACCGCATGATAACCTTCATAACGATACGCATAAATGCGCAGTCCACTTGGGTTTTTCTGGATGGCATCGCGAAAGAAATGATTATCCTGATGGGCAATGCAATGCTTCACCTGATCCAGATACAAGCCTTTGTCCATCACGAACATTTCCAGATAAATATTATGATGATCCTGCTCCTGATGAATACCAGTCACTCGTCCGTTCTCATCAATCTCCAGTCGTGCACAAGGAGCATGCTCAGATTCGAGCTGGTCTATGGGTTTATATACGAGGGTAACATCTGCATTTTTCTCCCGATGATAACGGTATACATCCTCGATATCAACCTTATTGACATGCTGAGTTCCTGCGTGAACAATGGTTTGCCCCGATGAGCGATGGAAAAAGTCCAGATTGTTGTGCACATGCTGCAAATCCCCACGTGATGCATCCGTCGGATCATTCCAGTCCGGTGGCAAAATAAACAACCCGCCCCGTCTGCGGTCTAAATCCCAAGGCCGACCTTCACCCAGATGGTCCAGCAGCGAACGGTATTTGCGGCGGATAAACAGTGCAATATCATGCACCCCTGCATGCATCATGTTGGATAAGGTAAAATCAATGAGCCGATATCGACTGGCAAAGGGGACTGCGGCCCCGCACCGGAAATAGGTCAACTCTTTCAACTGATCCAGTTCGTGATCCAGGTTGATAACTCCAATGAGTCGGCTCATAGCAGACACCGTCCTTATCCGGGTTAAATTCGTGCATGAAGCTGGCTTTCCTGATCGAACAAAATAATCTCATCAGAACTATCTTCAGGTCCGATAAACGCGTTGTCTTCAATAACGATGTTCTCATTCACGATAGCCCGGTGGATACGTACATTGCGCCCAATTTTTACGTTTGGCATGATGACAGAATCGGTAATGACGCTCCCTTCACCTACTTCGACCCCATAAAATAGTACAGAATGTCTTACTTCTCCATCCACCATGCAGCCTTCATTTACAATGCTGTTTTTGAGGATTGCCCGTTGGGTTATATACTGGGCCGGTTGATTGGGACTGCGGGTATAGATGCGCCAGAAAGGATCGTTCAGATCCAAAGGCGGATCCTGAACCAGAAGATCCATGTTGGACTCCCACAAGCTCTGAATGGTACCTACATCCTTCCAGTACCCGGCAAACGGGTACGCATACAACGACCGGCCATGCTGAAGCAGCAATGGAATGATATCCTTGCCAAAATCATGTGAGGATTCAGAATCGCTTGCACTTTCCAGTAAATAGCGACGTAACACCTCCCATTTGAACAAATAAATGCCCATGGAGGCCAATGTGCTTTTCGGCTGATCAGGCTTCTCCTCAAAGTCATATATTTTCAGATCATCATCGGCGTTCAATATCCCAAATCGTTTGGCTTCCTGAATCGTGACATTGATGACAGAAATGGTGCAGTCTGCTTCCTTCTCCTTGTGATAGTGGAGCATTCGACTGTAGTCCATTTTATAAATGTGATCCCCTGACAGAATGAGTACATGCTCTGGGTCATACTGATCCAAGAAATGCAGGTTTCGATAAATTGCATCCGCCGTGCCTCTGTACCAGTTGTTTCCATTTTCTTTCTCGTGCGGTGGTAAAACAAAAACTCCTCCATCCAGGCGATCCAAATCCCAGTCGCTCCCAACGCCGATATAGGAATGAAGCACCAACGGCTCGTATTGGGTCAATACGCCTACGGTGTCTATACCAGAATGAGTGCAATTGCTGAGAGGGAAATCAATAATGCGGTAAGTTCCTCCAAAAAATACTGCCGGTTTGGCTAGTGTACGGGTAAGTCCTTTGAGTCTTTTGCCTTGTCCGCCGGCGAGCAGCATGGCAACCACTTCCTTCTTTCTCATAACAAAGACCTCCCTGTCATGTGCGTCTGAAGCAATTGTGGCGGGATATTTAATAATATCCATTAAACATGAAAAGACAGTCGTAATCGTTTCATTGGCGAAGGAACGGGTAAGATTTGATGGAGAAGGGTAAAATCATAGTTATGCGGAACGAGTGCAAGGAATCACTAAATCGTAAAATCCCGTTCATCTTTTCACATTTTGGATGCTTTTAAAGCAAGCGTGTATGACAACATGATCATAAGGAGGCGTTATTCATGAAGAATAAAAAATGGGTGGTAGCCGCATTGGGAATGGGTGTTACGTATCTGATGAAAAATAAAGGGGCACGCGATAAGGTATTGAATAAGGTACAGACTATTGTCAATCGTGCGAAAACATCTGCAAAATCGTAAAATGTTAAAGCTAGAAAAAAGCGAGCCTCTCTGAAGCATGGTTCAGGGAGGCTTTGCTCTGACTTTTCTCTGCGTCTACGAACAAAATATTGTTCGAGGCTGTATCCGTAGACGGTCAGGCATTCTCCTTATGTTCTTCTACTTCCATGATATGTTCAACGGTAAAGGTTCGATGCGTCCATTCAGAAGAACGGTAAGCCTCTAGGAGACCAAAGGTACGAATTTTCTCCTTGACCACCTTCTTAAAGGTATGAGTAATCCCTACCTTGCCCCTGAAAGGAAAAAAGGAAAGACCTACAGTCTGATCCGATAGCCACTCGGCCCAAACTCGCCCGCTTTCATGTCGAACAGCCGGGAAGCTTAAACCTTCAGCAAACCATTCATAATCTGCTGTAGGCGTGCCCGGCTCTCGGCTGCACAAAAACAGACTCAATTCGTCACAAAACAACATTCTCCGTACATCCGTCCGCACTTGATGGTCGAAGGTTACGCCACATGCCAGCTCCTGTTTGAGCCTCTGACGACGCTGTGCCTCCGCTTCCTGATAAGCATGCGTAATCTGCTTGTCCTGAGCGTTTTGATGCTCGGTCCGTCCGACTAGCTCCTTGTACATCAAGCTACACAGCAACGCCGCATACGTATTACCTTGTTCGACTTCATCAATCCCAAGACGATAGAAAACAAAACGAGGATTGAGCGGAAAATCAATAAACGTATAAGGTGCAGACACATGATCATTCCAGAAAGGAGCAGCGTCTAACTGTATCCAGCCCCGATCATGCTCCCTTGCTGCATATACAAAATCCTGCTTATGACGTCTATTCTTGAAGGCACTCTCTTCCCATTGTGAAGCCAACTCACCTGAAATATGGGCATGGTCATGCTGCGTCGTCATGATATAAGCTTGGTCCGTTTCATAAATAACCATATGCTCTCCCCTTCCGTTCGGCGATTCGTGTGATTGTGTACAAACTCTCTGATTGAAGGCGATGGTTATGCTTACGTTTATTATATCAGGATAAGGTTAAAAAGGCAGTGAAGTTTTCCGCCTCTTTATATCTAATTACCCCTTTGATTCTGCACTCGAAACTGTTGCGGGGTCATCCCCTCCAGCTCACGAAACACTTTGTTAAAGTGCTTTGCATTGTCAAAGCCCACGTTAGCCGCAATTTCATAAATCTTGCCCCCTTGACACTCCAGCAGCTTTTTGGCTTCTGTAATGCGCAGCCTTTTTACATATTGAACAAAGCTAAGGCCTGTATAGGCTTTGAACGCCTGACTAAAATACGTATAATTCAAGGATACTGAATTGGATACTACTGCCATATTCAAATCCTCGCTGTAATGAGCATGGATGTATTGGATAGCACGTGTCATACTACCGCTTCTATCGACGATGGCACTCGCGCCAGCTAGTCTATCTTTATCTACGCTGACAACACCATCGTATATGAGGTGGTTCCTCTGCTTCAATTCCTCATTCAAAACTGCCAGCGCACCAAACAGTTCCTCCCTTACGATTGGCTTGAGCAAATACTCCCGTGCCCCACAGCGAATCGCTTCGCGCGCATACTGGAACTCGTCATATCCACTGAGAATGATTACCAAAGGTCTGCGACCCGGCTCCAGCTCGTGAATATGCTGCATCAGTATAATGCCATCCATAACAGGCATACGGATATCCGTTATCACCAACTCGGGCAAAAACTGCTTCACATGCTGCCAGGCTTCCATTCCGTCCTTGACCAGTACACATTCATAGAGACCGGAAAATTCCCGTTCGATCATAGCTTGAAGTCCCATTCGAATATTTTTCTCGTCATCCGCAATCAACAGCTTGGTCGTCATGGTCTGCCCCCCTCATCATGTAACGTTTAGGCAAAATCAGGGTCACTGTCGTCGATTGTCCGGGGATGCTGTCCAGTCTTATGCCATACTCTTCGCCATACTGCATACTCAAACGGCGATGCACATTATACAAACCGATTCCCCCATTCATCCCGGGCTCGTGGGAATCCATTTCCGTTCGCGCTAGACCAGCCATGATGGCGTTTCTTCTTTCTTCAGATATCCCCACTCCGTTATCCTGTATGCGCAATTCTATAATATCCTGCTTAGGGCAGGCTTCAATCGTGATGCTGAATGGGCTTTGCAATGCACTCCAACCGTGCTTGATAGCATTTTCGACTACAGGCTGCAGCGACATTTTCAGCATCTCCAGTTCCATAAACGCCGACGATAGATGAATTTCCAATCCAATTTGGTTATCGTGGCGAATGTTCATGATGGCCACATAATGCTGAATATGGCGGATTTCATCCCGCAAAGCAACACACGATCCCGACCATTGGAGATTATAACGCATCATCGAGCCAAGGGAAGTAAGGGCATCCGACAGCGGATACTGTCGTTCTATCTCCGCCATCATTTTTAAATTTTCCAATGTATTATAGAGAAAATGGGAATCAATCTGATGCTTGAGCGCTAGCAGCTCAGCCTCCTGAGCAGCGGCCTGCTTGTGTACTGCTTCGGCAATGAGTCCGTTTATCCGACTCAGTAGACTGCGAAAATATAGAGCCAGCTCAGCCACTTCTCCCCGCCCATATACTGGAATTCTAAGCTGAAAGTCACCCTCCTGCTCTACTTTTTTCATGGATTCACGCAGTGTATGTAGCTGTTTGAGAATGAAGGCATGCAGGGTATAAGAAATGACGGACATAAACAAAATCAGCAAACTAATAATGAGCAGCATGGCATTGCGTTTCTGACGGAGATCACCCAGCGGACCGTCCAGCGCCACCACATTTAGCAAATAGGCGTCCAACCCTTCTATATAACGGTACATGCCGAGATAAGGCTTATTCTCATAGGAAAAATCAAAAGCACCACCCGGTCCCTGAACCTGGGACTGAAACAGATGGTGCACATGGGACAGAGGGATCGAAATTGAATCTGATTGAGAGGAAGCTGTAGCTATATCGGTAGAAGACATTGGTTTATCAGCGTTCCTTGAGCTGGAATCGTCGCCGTCTAGAATGAACATTTGCCATGCGCGGTCACGTTGTGGGATTCCAAATACTCTAGGTGAAAATAGCTCCAGCCTCATGTTTGTTTCTACCAACCCTGCGTGTCTTCCTCCGGTAGACTGAATTTCACGCAGCAGTGCCATATACTGCACTGTCTCACTTTCCTGCCGGGATTGCCCCAGAAGTAAGCTTTTCGGCCCCTTGTACATTTCCCACCATATTTTCCCTTGTCGGAGTTGGGCCGTTTTCAGCCAGGAAGCTTTAGGCAGTCGTGATTCATTAAAAATCATTGGCCATATTTCATGTGCCTGAGGATTACTCGTATACAGTCGAATGTTCTCTACATTGGGATTACTGTACAGCAAGTGCTGTAAATTTGGAAACACATTCAAGTTGAATTGGACCAGCTCATCGCTGCTTATTTCACGTTCCTCGGTCAGATAACGAAGTACGTTGCGATCTGAGATCGCAAGCTGTGCGGTTCGCTCCATAATTTCCATATTGCTGTGAATATGGGCCAGCTCTGTATCCAACACATAATGATTTTGTACGGTAATGTCTTGCATGGTATTCTCGTACAGTTGGTGAAAGGTATATAGCGAGAACAATACCACCGGAATTAAAATGACTCCGATATACGCGACAATGAGCTTAACTTGAAGAGAGCAACCGCCAAGCCGATCGGCCGTCCCCTTCATCCACTGCCATATAGTGCGGCGCAGCAGGCTCTTCATCTGTGAACGTGCACGGCCTGGCATGAAATCACATCCTTAGGAGTTCAATAGATTAAGTCATCGAATTAAATCATTTGGTGAACTGTTCAATTTTCTTAAGGTTTTCCTCATAGGCTTTTTGCTGATAGGCCATAACTTTGTCATATCCTGCTTTTCTGCGATCTTCCAAAAAGCGAGCAAACAGCTGGTCGAATTCCTCATCTGAGGAAGCCAGCAGCAGCTTCGGCAATGTCTTGCCCCAAATTTTATCTATCTGGCCTGACGCAATGCCCTCCGCCGAAGTTCCGGTCGGTTTGATATTGTCATATTGGGAGAAGCCTTTCGTCTTGCCTTTCGTCCAATCCTCTGGCTGCTTATACGGCTCGACGCTGGGCGGCGCCCACTGCAAATTCATATTCGTATCCATCAGCATCCAGAAGGTGAAGGAGGCTCCATATTTTTTATCAAAAGCAGAACGATCCTTGTTCAGCAGCTCCTGCACCTCTGGCTTGAAGGCTGGCTTACCGTTAACCATGTCCCACAGCTTGCCCTGCTCCCCCAGATACAGATCGCGGTTTCCTTCCTCGCTAATCAGATAAGTCAGAAATTCAATAGCCCGCTCCTTGTCTTTGACATCCTTCGAAATAAGCGTCACCGTCCAGCCGGAAATACCCGGCCCAGCCAGCGTCGGCGGGTCCAGCTTACTGTTCGAAGGTCCATCCACCGCGATATAGACGGAGTTCGGGTCCTTCGCATATAACATTACCTGTTGTGTGGCAAAGTCAGAGCGCTGATATAACATGGCAAAATATCGGCCCTGTGCCACCTTTTCCTCCATTTGCGGACGTTTGTCGATAAATACGTCCTTGGCGATCAGGCCCTGCTCATTTGCTTGACGGAATGTTTTGAGCCAGCGAATATACTCTTCGTCCGAACGACGATCGTATAGCTTGCCGTCTTTTTCATGAGGAATGGCTAGGAAGTTAAGTAAATAGTCTTCAAAAGAATAATTTCCGTTATCCGTAAATTCGTGGAATCCCATCGGGATAAGAGGCTGACCGTTCACCTCTGGAAATTTCTCTTTCACTTTTTGAAGCGCTTTCAAAAATCCTTCCGGTGTTCTCATATCCGGCTTGCCGATCGCCTCGTACATATCCTTCCGAACCATAAACGTCTGGTTGGAAACAAAATTTTGGCCGTATTTTTGATAATCCTGTGGCGAAGAAGAAGCGTTAGGATACCCGTAAACATTCCCGTCCGTTTGGCGATACCAGGACATTTTCGCCGGATCAGCTATTTTAATCAGATACGGATCGTATTTCTCGGCCAGCTTGTTGAGCGGAAGCACCATCTTGCCCTCAATCATTTTTTTGACCGCGTCCTCTCCCCAACCAAGCGTGACAAAATCAGGCAGCTTGCCGGAGGCCAGCATGGTGTTGAGCTTTTCATTTTCATTCCCTGCGGGTACGATAAAATTGACGCTGACCCCGGTCTTTTGCGTAACATACTTCGAGGTCATATCCGTCCCCCACTTGTTCGGGAACCAGGAAAAGTTCAAATACCAGTCAAACGTAATCGGCTCCATATCCGCCTTCCATCCCGGTGCATCTGCCGTAGCCTTGGTCTTCTCGTCCTTCAATTCCGTGACAGTACCGCCTCCACCGGACGTACATGCCGCGAGCAAACCCACCAGCAGAACAGAGGCCAACAGCCCCTTCTGCCATTTGCGAATGTTCATTATAAATCTCCCCCTTGGATGATGTGCTAACCCTTGATCGAGCCGATCATCAGACCCTTGACGAAATATTTTTGCAGAAAAGGATATACCAGTACAATAGGCAGTGTCGTCACGACCATCGTCGCCAGCTTGATCGATTGCGAAGTGACGGACTGGGCAACAATTCCCGGTGCAGCAGCCATCATCTGATTAGAGCTAGATTGGGCAACAACCCGGTACAAATACGTTTGAATCGGCTGAAGATCCGTATTATTAATATAAATCATTCCGGTAAAATAATCGTTCCACTGGTATACCCCATGAAACAACGCAATCGTCGCTACTACCGGCATAGATACAGGAAGCACGATCCGGCAAAAGATACCAAAATCATTCGCACCGTCTATTTTCGCCGCCTCTTCCAGTGCATCCGGCAGTTCTCGGAAAAAAGCCATAAAAATAATAAGGTCAAAAAAACTGAACATCGCAGGAATGATGTACACCCAAAAGCTGTCCAGCAGTCCAAGATCACGTATCAGCAAATAGGTTGGAATCAATCCCCCACCGAAAAACAGGGTAATGGTGCCAATCAGCATATACAACTTGCGCCCGATCAGCTCCCTACGGGAATATGCATATGCAATCATGGCAGTAAAAAACACATGAACAATCGTGCCGATAAGCGTCTTGGCAATAGTCACCCCCATCGCGGTCATAATACCGTTGTTGGCAAACACAGCCTGATAGCTGCCCAGACTGAAGACCCTCGGCCACCAGTAAATGCCGCCCCGCATAGCGTCTGCTCCTTCGTTAAAGGAGTTCACCAGCACATACCACACGGGATACAACGTGACAAAACAAATGATCAGCATGAAGACGTTGTTCATGAAATCGAATATCGCTTCGCCTGCTGTTCTGCGTTGCAATAGCTGCATGCAGCCGTCCTCCTTCAAAATAGAGATGTATTATTCACCCGCTTGGTCACCGAATTGGCAATTAGCAGCAAAATGAGAGCAAGAACCGATTTCAGCAAACCCACCGCGGTAGAATACGAGAAACGGCCCTGCTGAATGCCCACCTGATACACATAAATATCAACTACATTACTTGTACTTTCATTCAGCGAGTTACGCAGGACGAGAATTTGATCGAAGTTGGAGTTCAATATGCCGCTAACCGCCAAAATAAACAAAATAGATATTGTCCCCTTGATAGCGGGAAGGGTGACGTACCACATTTTCTGAAACCGTCCGGCCCCGTCAATGGTGGCCGCTTCGTACATGTCTGTAGATACCCCCGCCATTGCTGCCAAATAGATAATAGCTGACCATCCAAGCTCCTTCCAGATATCCGAGCTAACGACGATAGCCCAAAAATAGCTCGGCTCTGCCAAATAACTGATCGGCTGGTCAATCCAACCCCAGGCTAGCAACAGTTGATTAATCATCCCGGTATCTGCCAGCCACGTCGTTAAGATCCCGCCAAGAATGACCCAAGATAAAAAGTGAGGAAGGTATGAAATGGTCTGAATAGATTTTTTGAACCGAGTAGATCGTATTTCATTCAGGAATAGAGCAAATACAATAGGCAACGGGAACCCGATGGCCAGCTTGAGTAGGCTAATGCCCAGTGTATTTTTGACAATGTACCAAAAGTTATCATCCTCCAAAAAGGCCCGAAAATGCTCTAACCCCGCCCAAGGTGCGCTTGATAGGGTACCAATGATGTCAAAATGTTTGAAAGCAATCAAAATGCCGTACATCGGAATGTAATGGAAAATAATCATCCAAACCACCCCAAGCAGCGCCATAGTCTGCAAATGTCTTTGTTGAACCCATTTGCGCGCTAGTGATGCCCCTCTACCCGATCGAACCGGTGGCTGTGGCTGCGGATTCTTCCATCCTGTTCTCATACGAAGACCTCCCTTCTTTGTAATGTAAGCACTTACATTTATTATTTTAGAGGCTTCTGCTTCGAATGAGTAGTACTGGATTTTTCGATTTTGGTATCTAAAGTTCAGGTGGGGATCTGACTATACGCGAAAATCTTCTTCCATCCTTTGGATTTTTACATCTATTAATTTACGAAAAAGACTATCAGATGGTACGATAAGACTATATGTGATTCCAATCATTACCTATATACCTAGATCAGGAGGATTAAGAATGGAAGAATTGGTTCGTTCGATTCAGAAACAGGTTCGAATTAAAAAGGTTGCCTGCTGGGCGGGGCTCATCATGTTTGGTCTGTGTACTTTAGTTGGCGTTGCAGTTCAGGAATGGCTTATGACGCTCTTGGCGCTCGCGATGACAATTTTATCCGTCTATGGATTAAGCATGATGCGTGGTATGACAAAGTTTACCAAAGAGTATCAACCGGGAAAGGGCTACGGTTATTATCGCCGTACGGTACAACAAAAGCTGCGCTATCTAACTTGGGGACAGTGGTTAGTAGGCGGCCTTATTGTCCTGATGTTCTTTATATTTAATGTCCGACTTAGCGCTTTTCTCATAGCTATCTTGGGCATCCTGACTATTCAGTTCAGTATCAAAAAACGAATTAAAAATCATCAGGAACCCGATGTCACTGAGCTGGAGGAGTTTGTACGGATGGGGATTGTTTCTCCGCATGAGCAGACTATTGGGGTATATAAAGATTTTCTACACCTGAGCCATACGTTTCGGGGTAACCAAATTGTTATCGTTACAGACAAACGCCTGATTTCTGTATTTGTAGAGGAACAGGGGCGTGCGGTGAAAACGGAAATGCTACTCTCGGGTATAAACAAAATACGCGCAATCGGTACGGGTTTCCAGGGTCAAGGTATATTGCTGTCTGTAAGCAACCGTGACCATAACGAGCTTCACATTCATATGGTCGGGAAAAGCATTTTCTTTTCTCCAGAGCAATTCATAGGTTCCTTGCTACGGGCACTGGATGCAGCGTTAAAAAGCAGACCATACAGTACGGAAGAACCATTCGCCGTTTACCAACAGACAAGGATTTCATTGCATCCATCAGAACAAGGTTTGCTGCATAAACCTACAACAGCTTAAATATTTTTGGGACATGTGCCACGTTATATATACGTTATGATCGGTCTTCATAATACGCCAAATAGCAAGTAAGCCCTGATCTTAATGAGCTTACTTGCTATTGGGTGTACTTCTACTTTACTTCTGCCTTCTTAATGATTGGCTCCATGATAGAACACCGTGATGAGGTCATGACTTGTAACAAACACTAGCAAACTAAACAGACTGAGCGACAGAGGGCGTGAAATCAATTTTTTCATCCTTTAACACTCCTTTTAAAATAGTTATATATTGGTCTTGCTGTGTTGCTGTAGCTTGGGATCTGAAAATTTCAAATATAGCGGTACATTTCCTAAACTCATGTTCATGTTTCATACCCAGGGTATCAGACAGCATGAGAGATTGCAGGATATAGCCCAACGCAACCTTAAACTGTTGTTGCTTGATATAATAAAGAGCCAGTTGATAGCAGAAGCGAAAATAATAAGATACATTCACAGGCTCTTCAAAATATGTAAAACCTTCAATTTGTTCGGCAAATGATTCTAGCACAGCCTCTAAAGGATAATCGTATCTCGACGCTCCCTCAACGATGGAAAGAAGCCCCGGTAACAGCTCTTCCGGATTGTTACGAAGAAATTCGATGTATTCCTGCAACACTTCGGCATGGCCTGACAAAATATCAAGGGCATACAAATTAGCTCTGGCAGCATAGCGGTAATATTCTACCTCTGCCTCCCCATATTGATCGAGACCATTAAACCAGCCCAATTCTGCATATTTTTCGATGCAATCGCGAGCGGCCTCATACTTGCCCTGTTTTTGGAAGGCCATGCCTTTCATAAGATGACTGTAGCCGTAGTAGTAGACTAGCGGCCGTTTGGTATGTATGGGTTGTATAGGTTTCTTGCGCGCTTTGTAGAGCTGCAATTCCTGATACTTTTGGTTGACATGGCTATACAGCCGGTCGCATAAAGCAATCATATTGGCACCATCCGCAAATGAAAAAGACAGCTTAATCATGTTAACAAGTGTGTCTAGATCTGTGATGTCGGAGTGAACAAGATCATCCACCGTTCCCGCCTCCTTGTCCGACTTTTTATATTCACCAAACAAAAGTAAAATCTAAATCCTATCTAAAAATAACTTAATTACGTATTTATTACGTAATTAAGTTATACCATAAATTCAAGCATGTGACAAGTACATTATGATAATATATTCCAATTTTTCTAACATGCCTATTTAGAAGCATACAAACTCAAAAAGGGAAGCGGAATAATTCCGCCTCCCTTACACTTCAGCCTTTTACAACGTAACACCGTTTTTAAAAATAGCGAGCTCTCTGAAATTGTTTTTCTCATTGTTCACCCAGGTTCCGTTGGCTACATCGACGATGTAATCGACAAAGTTGCGGAGCGCATCTTCCATACTGACATCCTCCACCAATGAACCGGCGTTATAGTCGATCCAATGAGGTTTAGCCTTATACAACGGCGAGTTGGTTGAGACCTTCATCGTCGGAACAAAGGAGCCAAACGGCGTACCGCGTCCAGTTGTGAAGATGACGAGCTGGCAGCCCGCTGCGGCGAGAGCTGAAGATGCCACTAGATCGTTCCCCGGCGCGCTGAGTAGGTTGAGTCCCTTGGTCTTGAGACGCTCCCCGTACTGAATGACATCAGTGACCGTGGAAGACCCGGATTTTTGCGTACAGCCCAGTGATTTATCCTCCAGCGTCGTGATGCCCCCTGCTTTATTGCCCGGTGACGGATTTTCGTATACTGGCTGCTTGTAATCCAGAAAATATTGTTTGAAATCGTTAATCAGATGTACGATCTTATTAAATACTTGCTCATCGGCAGCGCGCTCCATTAAAATTGTCTCCGCCCCGAACATTTCAGGTACTTCTGTCAATACCGTTGTTCCACCTTGCGCGGCCATATAATCCGACAATCGTCCGAGTAGTGGGTTGGCAGTAATACCCGATAAGCCATCAGATCCACCGCATTTTAAGCCGATGTTCAGCTCTGACAAAGGTACAGGTTCCCGCCGATCTTCTTGCACGGCCGCAAAAATTTCATGAAGCAGCCTTACCCCTTCCTCTACTTCATCCGACACATCCTGGGAAAGCAAAAACTTTACCCGCTCCGAATCATATTCTCCGATGGCTTCCTTAAATTCTTTCATCTCATTGTTCTCACAGCCCAAACCCAGTACAAGTACACCACCTGCGTTCGCATGTTTCACAGCATCGATCAAAATCGTGCGCGTATGTGCATGATCGTCACCCAACTGAGAACAACCATAGTTATGCTTGAGCACCAGTGCATTTTCAAAAGGTGAAATATCTCCCGCTTCCTGCTTGAAACGGTTTAAAATAAGTTCAGCGATCCCGTTCACACAGCCGACCGTCGGCACAATCCACAACTCATTGCGAATCCCCACACGGCCGTCCTTTCGCCGAAAACCTTGAAACGTACGACTCTCCTGTTCATATAAATGAGGAGCTGGCTTAGGCTTATAAGTGTACTCCTCCACGCCTGTCAGGTTCGTCTTCGTATTATGCGTATGCACATGCTGTCCTGCCTGAATGGGCTGAATGGCATGACCGATGGGATATCCGTATTTCAGAACATGCCCACCTTCAGCTATATCCTGCAAGGCGATTTTATGCCCACGTGCTACATCCTCGGCTAGCTCCACTCGTTGTTCTTCTTGTGCTCCCCACGCCAGTGTCTCTCCCTGCTTGTAATCACGCAAGGCGACAGCCACGTTATCTTGATCATGAATTTGAATGAACTCCAGCATTCCGGTCTCCTCCTTGCTTATGCTCTGGGCACGCTGTTCCCGGTTAGAGAATCGAGCGTCTCCTTCATTCCTCTGCTTGTAATTTCATACACGTGCTGTGCCGTTTGTTCAGCCAGTCCTTCGATCTGGTTCAGGTCTTGCCCCCACCATGTCTGCCGGCCAAGTACCAGCGCAGTCAATTGCTTCGCCCCGGCGAGAGTACCGTCATATTTACTCCACAGTTCACCAAACGTACTCAACACTTCAGCTTCGTCTGCCAACGCAATCGACTCGCCATTTCTGTCACCCCGGTAAAATACGAGCAAGGACGCCAGCGAAAATACAATTTTGGCAGGCAACGCCTTACGCTGTGTCACATACTGGAGCAAGGATGGCAAGTTCCGTGTCTTGAACTTGGACACCGAATTTAGTGCGATACTCATAACATAATGACTTACATAGGGATTACGGAATCGTTCAATAACATCGTCGGCATATACATTCAATTCCGCTTCTGGCGAGTCCAGCGTCGGAATAATTTCTTCTCGAATCAGCGACTGGATAAAGTTTCCCATAATATCATGCTCGACCGCCTGCCCCACCGTGTCCAGGCCATATAAATAAGCTACAGGGGTAAGCGCCGTATGTGCTCCATTCAAAATGCGTACTTTCCGTGTACGGTATGGCGCCATATCGTCGACAATCAGTACATTCAATCCGGCCAAATGAGCAGGTAATTCTTCTTTAAGCCACTGTGGCCCTTCAATAACCCATAAATGATACTGTTCGCCCACAACAACCAAATCGTCCTTGTAACCCAATTCTGCTTGAATCTCATGAATCCGGTCTTTGGGATAACCAGGTACAATCCGATCGACCAAACTGTTGCAGAACGTATTCGATTCCTCCAACCATGCAATAAACTCAGCCCCAAGCTTCCATTGGTCCGCATATTTCAGTACGATTTCCTTGAGAGCGTCTCCATTACGGTCGATGAGCTCGCACGGAATGATCACCAGTCCCTTGCTCTGATCGCCCCCGAAGAATTGAAAGCGCTTGTACAGAAAGGCGGCTAGCTTGCCTGGAAAGCTCTTTTGCGGACGATCTTCCAATTGATCCTCTGGTGCATAAGCGATCCCCGCTTCCGTCGTGTTCGACACGACAAAACGCAGCTCCGGCTTTTGGGATAATGCTTCATACTCGGAAAAATCAGAGCCGTATGGATTAATCCCACGAGTGACGCACTCCACAACGGTATGCTCCTTCATGGCCTTCCCATCCTTAATCCCTTCAAGAATAACCGTATACAGGCCATCCTGCTCGTTAAGCTTCTCCACGAGGCCTCCTGGCTGCGGTTGTACAATCACAACTCCCGTATTCCATTCTGCCAGCTTATTCATTTTGTCAAATTGCCAGTCTACAAAAGCACGCAGGAAGTTCCCTTCCCCGAATTGCAGCACCCTCACAGGATGCGGGTCTGTTACGATAAAGCTTTTTCTGTTTAATTGGTCTAATTCATCTACTTGTTTCATCCGGAGTAACCTCCCACAATTACCATAATGATTTCATCGTTATTTTATCACAATGCACACGTTAACAAAATAGTTTTATCAATATTTTTAGTTTAAAAAAATAATAATGACAATAATATGAACACGTTAACATATACGTTTATATAAAAATTTGCAAGTATATCGTCCTTTTTCTGTTGTTTCGCACCTGATCCAAGACGGTTAAGGCTAACTATCACCCTATCCCGAGACCTTGTTCTTATATACATTTCAGGAGAATAGACGCAAGAAAGCACGGGCAGGATAACACTACTTACTAGGCAGGAGGAACATCTATGAAGACAATCGCAGATACTATTGTACAAGTTTTGGTCAATGCAGGGGTCAAGCGGATTTATGGCATTGTTGGAGACTCTCTAAATAATATGGTTGATTCCATTCGTAGCAATGGTCAAATCGAATGGATTCATGTAAGGCACGAAGAAGTGGCTGCCTTTGCAGCCGGAGCGGATGCTGACCTTAGTGGTAGCATTGCTGTATGTGCTGGAAGTAGTGGTCCCGGAAATTTGCATCTGATTAATGGTTTATATGATTGCCACCGCAATCGGGTGCCTGTACTGGCTATTGCCGCTCATATTCCAAGCGACGAAATCGGAAGTGAATATTTTCAAGCTACGCATCCTGAGCATCTTTTCGGAGAATGCAGTCACTTCTGTGAGGTTATTACGACACCGCGTCAAATTCCCAGAACGGTGACCATGGCCATTCAACAGGCAATTTCACGTTCAGGTGTCTCCGTCATTGTTCTTCCCGGTGATGTAGCAGCTTTGGAGGCGGAAAAGGTACCTGTCCCTGAACATGTCTATCATCCCACTGCACCTGTAGTGCATCCGTCAGCTTCCGAAATTTCCAGACTGGCCGAATATTTGAATAAAGGCAAACGAATTACGTTACTATGCGGCGCCGGCTGTGCACAATCTCATGAATTGCTCATGCAGCTATGCGACAAGTTAAAATCCCCTATGGTATCTGCTCTGCGAGGCAAGGAATATCTGGAGTATGACAACCCTTACTATGCTGGATTGACGGGACTGATCGGGTATTCTTCCGGGTACCATGCGATGATGGATTGTGACGTCCTGCTTATGCTCGGAACAGACTTCCCTTACAGACAATTTTACCCTGAAGATGCGATTGTCCTACAGGTAGACATAGAGCCAGCCCATCTCGGCAGACGTACTCCGTTGACGTATGGTTTATGCGGGGATGTAAAAGCCACATTGGAAATGCTGCTACCGCATTTAACGTCAGAGCATGATTCCAAGCATCTAGAGAAAACCGTCTCCCACTATACCAAGGTACGCCAGGAGTTGGATGACCTTGCCGTCGGTAAACCAGGTCATACGCCGATCCATCCCCAATATCTCGCCAAGGTCATCAGTGACGCCGCGCAGGAAAATGCTATTTTCACCTGTGATGTCGGTACTCCCACTGTATGGGCTGCGCGTTATTTGCAGATGAACGGTCAGCGTCGGCTTCTCGGCTCGTTCAACCATGGCACGATGGCAAATGCGCTGCCGCAGGCAATCGGAGCGCAGGCTACTGAGCCTGACCGACAAGTGATTGCCCTCTCAGGCGATGGCGGGCTCACGATGCTGATGGGCGATCTGCTCACTCTGAAGCAGCATCAGCTGCCTATTAAAGTCATTGTTTTCAATAATGGCGCTCTCGGTTTTGTCGAGCTGGAAATGAAAGCAGCCGGATTCCTGGAAAACGGCACTGAACTGGTGAATCCTGATTTTGGTGCTGTAGCGCAAGCCATGGGGCTCAAGGGCATCCGGGTTGAAGATCCAGCAATGCTGGAGGATGCCATTCAGCAAGCATTGGCTCATGATGGCCCTGTTGTGGTAGACGTGGTGGTGAACCGTCAGGAACTATCTATGCCACCCAAAATTAATCTTAAACAAGCAGAAGGATTTACACTGTGGATGATGAAAGCGATGTTGAACGGACGCGGTGACGAGATTGTAGAACTGGCTAAAACCAATCTCTTTCGTTAAATCCAGACGAAGCAGAGCGCATTTCAACCTAAAAGGGGCAGAAACCATACATTTAGCATGGTTTCTGCCCCTTTGGCCTGCTGTTAATAAAACGAAACTCAGCGTGGTCTGCTTGCCGTTGATTTCCGTTTCATAAGCGCAGTCTCCATAAATATAAGCTCACCCTCATTGGACGGTGACTGAATTCGTTCCAGAATGCAGGCGGCTCCGCGCTCACTTATCTGCTCAATCGGTCTTTTGACCGTTGTTAACGGTGGAGTCGTATACATTGAGAACCCGATATCGTCAAAACCAATGACTGAGATATCCTCTGGTACCTTCAAGCCGTTTTCGAATACCGCATTCATGGCCCCAATAGCCATATCATCGTTAGAGCAAAATACCGCTGTCGGCGGCTCCTGCAAGGAAAGCAGTTGCTTCATTGCCTGGCTTCCGCTTTCAGTATCATAATGACCTTGCACGATATATTCATGTCGAATCGGCTTACCACTATCAATCAACGCATTCATAAAACCCTCACGGCGTTGCTGGGTAGACTTGAAGCCTTCTACCCCTTCGATGATCGCAATGCGTTCATGCCCGCTTTCAACGAGAAAGGAGACCGCTTCATAGGACCCTTCCTTATCATTAGAAATCACATTTACAATCCCCGCACCGGACACCTGCCGATTCAGTACAACAAGCGGAATACCTTGACCGAGCACATGATAAATAAAAGGGTTGTCCGCCTCGCTCTGGCTCATCAGAATGATACCATCAAAACGCTTGCGGTGAATGGCCGAAAAATCGGCGTAATCGTCAATTCCTCGCACAAACAAATTGTAATCCACCCCGATGACATGATTAACTCCGCGGATGGTATCCGCAAAAAAACTGGAGCTGGTGCCTTCTGAAATACTGGTGAAAAACAGGCCAATCGTATGCGAGCGCTGGAGAACCAGGCTTTTGGCATTAAAATTTGGAATGTAATTGAGTTGCTCTGCCAACTCCATAATTTTGCGTTTCGTATCTTCTTTAATCAGCGGGCTGTTATTGAGCGCCCGGGAGACGGTTGTATGGGAAACATTAGCCAATTTGGCAATGTCTTTAATGGTAGCTGCCATATACGTATCCTTTCCTTAGTGAGGCTCTAAAAAAATTATATACCCACCATACCACAGGAGCCGCCCGGAAAAGAAGACTTTCACAAATTATACGTGGTTGTCCGCATGTCGACGCTGTAACTCTTGAACCATTTCTGCATGTCTACTGTCCGTCAGCTTGTACATTTTACCGATGACCAGCATGGCCAAAGCCAGGGCAACAGCCGGATAGAGACAAAGTAATGCCTTGATCCCAAGCAGCGTTCCAGAGGACTGAACCACATTCGGAACATACCCGATGAGCGCTAGTCCAATACCCGATAGAAAGCCAGACAAGGATTGAGCCAACTTACGTGAAAAGTTAAATAACGAGTAAGTAATCCCTTCCTTACGCTCCCCGGATGACCATTCGCCATAATCAATGATATCGGACACGAATGCCCAAGTAACCCCGTTAGGAATACTAATACCAATGAACGAAATACTGGCCAGGATTGTGAAAATATATACATTTGAAGGCATGAAAAAGTTAATAGAGTCGGCAATGACACTAACCAGCATCCCCAGTATAGCTGTTTTTCGTTTACCGAAGCGCCGTACCAGCTTGGGCAGGAACAACACACCCAGTAGCGACGAACCGATAATAATAAAATTCATATAAGCCATTAATTCTACATGCCCCAAGTTATATTCGGCAAAATAGATCAGCAGTGCGGACTTAATATTGTACGCGGATATGGTGAAAATCGTCATCAAAACGAGTACCAGCAAAGGCTTGTTATTCGTAAAGGTATGCACGATAACGCCTATAGATAGCTTCTCTTTTGGCCCGGACTGGCTAATAATACGTTCTTTCGTTCCTCGGTAACATATGATGAAAGCGATCACACCAATGAGTGACATAATCCCCATCACAACCGGATAGCCAACATGATGGTTAGGAAACAGTAAAATAAGCGGCATGACAACGACACTGGTGACGAATAATGCGCCCAGAGATCCTGCCTGACGGAAAGATGACAATGAAGCACGCTGATGAGTATCCTGCGTAATGGCGGCACCCAGCGAGCCGTATGGAATGTTTACAATAGAGTAGCCGATCCCCCAGATCATATAGGACGCATAGGCGTAAATGAGTTTTCCTGTGGGGGAAATATTCGGCGAAATAAAGGTTAGAACCGTAAGAATTGCAAGGATAACGCTTCCAACGATAAGAAAAGGCCTAAATTTTCCACGTGCACCGATATGTTTGCGATAATCAACAAAGGACCCGACAATGGGATCACAGATGGCGGCAAACAGCTTGCTGACCAAGAAAATGCCTGCGGCGGCTCCTGCAGAAACCCCTGCTACATCTGTAAAAAATTTCAGCAAATACAACTGCCCCAAATCAAACATGAATCCGTTTCCAAAGTCACCCATACCATACGAAATCTTTTCTTTCAGGCTAATATGCTCGCCTGTCTTGTTGTCAGTTTGGACGCTCTCCTGCACGATAGGCACTCCCATACCTACACACTCCTCTATGTTTGTAATTATTTTCACATATCTAGTTGATAACTATTTTGTTTTCAATTACTCTTACCGGGAGTTTGAAACAAGCTCCTGGCAAGAGCAATTTTTTATAAAGTTAGTGAGTTCTCACCTTAGGCGGTAGCTTCACTTACTATGAACAACCGTTGGGAAATTAAAATATTGCTCAGCGTTATTGTAGCAAATGTTTTGTACCATTGCTCCGAGCAGTTCCAGATCCTCAGGCGCCTTACCCTCCTGAACCCACGTCCCAATTAAGTCACAGAGTATACGGCGGAAATATTCATGGCGTGTGTAGGAGAGGAAGCTGCGGGAATCCGTCAGCATACCAATAAAGCGGGACAGCACCCCGTAGTTAGCCAGCAACTTCATCTGCTCCTGCATGCCTTCGATATGGTCGTTATACCACCATGCCGTGCCAAACTGGATTTTCCCTACAGTTCCACCGGATTGGAAGCAGCCCGCGAGACTTGCCAGTACTGGATAATCAACCGAATTAAGCGAATACAAAATGGTTCTTGGTAATCCTCCTGCCAGCTCCTGTGCGTCCAGCAATGCCGCCAATGGACGAGCGATGGAGCCATCATTTACGGCATCGTAGCCTGTATCCGGTCCCAAATGACGGAACATAGCCGTGTTGTTGTTACGCAGCGCGTGAATGTGGTATTGCATAGCCCAGCCATGTTCTGCATACTGTTTGCCAAGGAAAACCAGAACGTACGATTTATATTTCGCCTCCTCTAAAGGAGTCACATGGCCTTCCTCCAGCGCCTTGCTGAATATGGCTACCGCTTCCTCAAGTGTCGTTTCTTCATAGACTACAGTATCCAGCGCATGATCAGATACCCGGCCTCCGGCAGCATGGAAATGACGCACCCGGCTCGCCAACGCATTCAAAAATCCTTCCAAGCCAGAAACATCCAGTCCGCTGACTTCACCCAACCGAGCCACCCAAGGCTGGAAAGTTTCACGATTAATTTCCAAAGCTTTATCGGGGCGGAAGCTTGGCAGCACTGCCACTGGGAAATCGGTCAGCTTGCTGATTTGTTTGTGGTATTCGAGATGGTCCGTCGGATCATCCGTGGTGCACACCACAGTTACCTTCGAGTTCACAATCAGATCACGTGCGCCAAATCCCTTTCCCTGCAGCTTTTGGTTTACCTTTTCCCAGATCACTGGTGCGTTCTGTTCATTCAGCAGCTCATAGACACCAAAAAAGCGTTGAAGCTCCAAATGCGTCCAATGGTACAGCGGGTTGCCTATTAGTGTAGGTACGGTTTTGGCCCAAGCCAAAAACTTGTCATAATCTTCACCATCCCCCGTAATCAGGCGTTCCTCAACCCCATTAGCCCGCATAAGTCTCCACTTGTAATGATCTCCGTACAACCAGGCTTCCGTAATATTTTTGAACGCTTTATTTTCATAAATTTCTTGTGGACTTAAATGACAATGATAGTCGATAATCGGCATATCCTTGGCGTACTGATGGTACAAGATTTCAGCCGTTGGATTGCTCAACAAAAAGTTTTCGTCTAAAAACGCTTTAGTCATTACTCTCTCATCCCTTCTATAATCGTGTTTCCTAATAAATTGTTAACGTTAACAAAAATGTTCGAGATACTACTTGCCTTTTAACAATTACATTCCCCATAGCAGTGGGAAATCCATATGATTTGTACAGGACAATACAACTATAAAATGATACCTGTACATCATGTCATACTGGTTTGCTTCACCTTAAATTTAATGTTTACGTTAACAACAATTACATTGTAACCGCTATCCTTTGTAGAGGAAAGTGATTTTTATCATGTGAGCGGATAAAAATGATCTGCCTCCATTTGGGACAGATCTGTTCTATACCTTCTCGATGACCGACACCACAAGAAAATTCCACAATTTTAATTTTCCGTGATAGATCAAACTTTGAAAACGTTTTATATATTTTTCTCTTTTTTTCTGAAAATTTCTTTCTTGAAAATACCAGTTATTGTATTATAATTGCAATATACATCCATTGATTTACATTAAAAGTATTTCATTAGTTATTTCACAGAGAAGAAGAAGAGGTGGTAGCATTGAGTACAAAAGTGCAAGCTGTTCAAACTAAAACTATATCCGATACAAAAGGAGCCGACCTTGTTGTCGATTGCTTGATCAAGCAAGGGGTTACCCATATTTTTGGCATTCCAGGTGCCAAGATCGATTCTGTTTTTGATGTTCTTCAAGATCGGGGGCCCGAATTGATCGTATGTCGTCATGAACAAAATGCCGCCTTTATGGCAGCGGCAGTCGGTCGATTAACCGGTAAACCGGGCGTATGCATTGTTACCTCAGGTCCAGGCGCATCTAACTTGGCGACAGGACTTGTCACCGCTAATGCAGAAAGTGATCCTGTCGTCGCCATTGCGGGTGCAGTCCCAAGATCCGAACGCTTGAAACGCACGCACCAATCTATGGATAACGCCGGACTATTCGAACCCATCACCAAATACAGTGTAGAAGTAGAACATCCTGATAATGTACCGGAAGCAATTGCTAATGCATTTCGAATTGCGACCTCAGCCCAGCCTGGAGCCACATTCGTCAGCCTGCCGCAGGACGTGTTGACTTCGTCATCTGAAGTAACAGTCATTGAGAAGGTTTCTCTTCCCCAACTCGGAACCGCACCCGCCGGACTCATCAAACAAGTCGCAGAGCAAATCAAAAAAGCCAAGCTGCCCGTACTTCTTCTCGGCATGAAAGCCAGCACGCCTGAAGCCACCGCAGCTATCCGTGCTCTCATCCGAGATACAGATCTGCCTGTTGTCGAAACCTTCCAGGCCGCTGGAGCCATCTCCCGTGAACTAGAAGACCACTATTTTGGAAGAGTGGGTCTGTTCCACAATCAACCGGGTGATATGCTTCTTGGAGCCGCAGATTTGGTACTGACGATTGGCTATGATCCTATCGAATACGATCCAAAAAACTGGAACATTCCGGCAAACCGAACACTCATTCATCTGGATGACCATCAAGCCGATATTGATCATGATTATCAACCGGACTACGAGCTAATCGGAAATATAGCCCTGATTGTGGGTAGCCTTGCAGAAGAATTACCTACCTTAAAGCTACCTAAATCCTCCTGCGACCAATTGAATCGTCTGCGCCATGATCTAAACGAGCAAGCGGCTGTTCCCGCACACAAGCATGATTTTCTGATTCATCCATTGCAATTTATTCGTACACTGCGCAGCCTGATTGATGATAACGTCACAGTCACCTGTGATGTCGGTTCACACTATATTTGGATGGCACGATATTTCCGTTCGTATGAACCGCGGCGCCTTCTATTCAGCAACGGAATGCAGACGCTAGGCGTAGCGCTGCCTTGGGGGATTGCTGCCACGCTCGTCAATCCCGGTCACAAAGTCGTTTCTATTTCTGGAGACGGAGGATTTCTTTTTTCATCCATGGAGCTCGAAACCGCCGTACGTCTTAACTCACCGTTGGTGCATATCGTATGGAGAGATGGTTCCTATGACATGGTCGCTTTTCAACAACAGATTAAATACGGAAGAACGTCTGGTGTAAAATTTGGAGATGTTGATGTAGTGAAATATGCTGAAAGCTTCGGCGCCACTGGATTACGCGTGCACTCTCCTGAAGAACTAGAAAGTGTATTGCAGCAGGCACTTCATACCGATGGTCCTGTGGTCGTCGATATTCCGATTGATTATCAGGATAACATCCAGTTGGGACGTAAACTGCTGCCTAACCAATTAAACTAACCTTAACCATGCCTCAGTCGTGACGGCTTTATGACAATTATGGAGTATAACGTTTTTTTAATGATTTTTTTGAGTTATTCATGTTATTTACTGAAATTTTACGTTTATTATTGAAAAAGAAAGAAAATAAATGCATACAATTATAAAAGGAAGTGTATTGCCATGACCGTTGCGCAATTGGAAACCAAGCAAGAAGCTGATCATGATATTTACCAAACATCCACTATGCTTGCTCTATTAGATGGTCTTTATGACGGAGTTGTTGCCTTTGAGGAGTTGCAAAAGCACGGGGATTTCGGAATTGGTACCTTTGATCAACTGAATGGCGAGATGATCGCGTTCGATGGTGAATTTTATCACTTGCTTCCAGACGGTACGGCCCATCGCGTAAAACCGGAAGAAACTACACCTTTTTCCACTGTCACCTTTTTCCAGGAAGATTTCACATATACTATTGACCGCCCTATGCATCGTGAAGAGCTGGAAGCTCTGCTGTTAACGTTGTTTCCAAGCCGTAATCTGTTCTATGCCTTCCGTATGGATGGCACTTTTCATGAAGTAAAGACACGGACCGTGCCTCACCAAGTTAAACCATACAAACCTTTTATCGAAGCGACCAAATCACAGCCTACCTTCACTTTTAATGAGGCTTCCGGCGTGATTACAGGTTTTTGGACACCTGCCTATGCTCAAGGTATTGGGGTAGCCGGATTTCATCTGCATTTTATTAACGATGAACGCACCGGAGGCGGGCATGTCTTTGATTTTATCGTCGAAAAGTGTACCATCCGCATTTGTCAAAAATCCAATCTGCACCTGGTCCTGCCCGATACGCCGGATTACTTGAAGGCCAACCTGTCCAGAGAAAACCTGGAGAAAGAAATTGCCGTTACTGAAGGTGCGCAGTAATCACAGTTATTTAACTCATCAAGTTACGGACCCTATAGCTAAACAATAAACAGTAAAAGATCACAGTCAGGGAAGAGAATTACTGCTCTCTGACTGTGATCTTTTTATGTACGAGCATATATATACGTTACTGCTTATGCTCTCACTCCGGTTCACCTATGCCTCGATCTGATCCAGTTTATCTGCATAATATTGAATAGCACGTGAGTACTCCTGTGTAGATAAATCCGAGGTCGTCTCAGCCACCTCCATTAGCAGCTCCTGCATGGCTTTCCCGTATTCCCCCAGATTGTATAACACCATCGCGTAAAATACCCGAAACGGTCTGTAATCCGGAAATTCGTTCATTCCTGTGTCCAACCACGCTTTCGCCTTGGCGTAATCTCCCAATACACGATATGTACTGCTTAATCCCAGGATGGCTCCTTTCCTTGATTCTGCGGATAACGCCATACCTAGGCTTTTTTCATAATAGGCAACCGCTTCCCTCTCTAAGCCCAATGAATCATGTGTCCAAGCTGTCTGATACCACAATTCTGCATCATTTTGCTGCTGTTCTAATGCCTTTAAAAGAAGCTTACGTGCTTTCTCTGCTTGCCCTGTTCGTCTAAGCTCGTCAGCTTGCGCCATGATATCGTTCATATTCATCCTCCACTTCTGACTCATGCCTATCTTTGAGGTATATGTTACCCGACATTTGAATGCAATGTAAATGGAGTTTTTCCTAAGATTTGAAATCCAAAAAAACGACCCTCCCTTTAGGAGAGCCGCTATATTTCCGAATTGAAGTTACGGTTTATTTAACCTTCAATGATCCTACAGTTAGTATTCCCGCTACACGCTGCGCGTCGAAAATACGAGAAAGCTCCTCCACTGCCGTCAAGTACAGTAGACCGTTGCCCTCCAGCTTAGGAGAATTGCCCAGTGGAATCGTGCGTTTGATGAGTTGTGCGTATAATTCCGGTTCGGTGAGATCACGCTCAAAGCTCGCATTCGCCAGCTGCTTAATCAACGCCAATGCACCTGCTACGTGCGGTGTAGCCATCGAAGTTCCGCTAAAGGTCGCATATTTGCCGCCCGGAACGGTGGACAAAATATCTTCTCCCGGTGCAACCAAATCCACCTCATTATTAGAATTACTAAATTCTGAGGTGTGCCTGTCAAAATTGATAGCACCTACGCTAATCACTTCATTATAGCAGCCGGGGTAGCCGAGCTCGTCCGTTCTGTCGTCACCGTCTCCCTCATTTCCAGCTGCACAGATGACTAAGATTTGGCTAGCTACAGCCTTTTTTACTGCTTCATGAAGCTCTGGCACATCCTCAGGACCGCCAAGTGACATCGATATGATATCTGCCTTTTGCTCAATCGCATAATAGATGCCTTGAATAATCCAGTCATATTGACCGGAGCCCTGCTTGTTTAGCACTTTGATGATGAGCAGGTCTGCCTCTGGAGCAACACCCACGACACCCTCCGCATTTTCTGCTGCCGCAATGGTTCCTGCTACATGCGTACCATGACCGTTGTAATCCTTGAAAATTTCCGGATCACCTTGATCATCATCCGTGAAATTCCGGCCGCCAATAATGCGCGCCTTCAAATCAGGATGGTCCGAATCACAGCCCGTGTCCAGCACCGCCACCTTCACGCCTCGGCCTCGAGTCTGGTTCCATACCGCAGGAGCCTGAATCAGCTCTACACCTCGCGGTATTTCATTCACTTGTTGCTCCTGCTTGATCACTTGGTAAGGAATGATATGCACTTTACGTTCCATCCTATTCCCTCCTTCATGGATACAATCGGAAACCATCCGTCTTTGAAACTTTGAAACTTTGAAAACCTCTATTACATTCGAGGTTACTATATTCTAGCAATTTTTGAAAAGTTTGAACATCCCCATTTTGCTTATTTTTGTAAAAAAACAGACATCCCCCAATTCGCTTGGAGAATGTCTGTTGTAGAATCTCTTTCAGCCTTAGGCTGATTCCGCCTGAAGTTCAGCCTTAGATAACAGCGATTTGTGCTGCCATTTCCGACCCTTCCAGCGTAAATAGTGGAAAATGCCTCGTACCCACTCATCGCAGGCATGTGCAATCCACACACCCAGCACACCATATCCCATATGAATGCCCAGCACATATGCTAGCGGGATTTTAATCCCCCACATTGAAATAATGGCCATCATTAACGGGAACTGAACATCTCCCGCTGCTCGCAAGGAGTTAATGACAACATGATTAAACACACGGCCCGGCTCCAGCAATATACAGAATAGCAAAATCGCTGCCCCTAATTGAATGATCGCCGGCTCATCTGTAAAGATCGCCATCACTTCATATCGGAAAAAGGATACTACCACGATCACAGCAATCGTAATGACCAAAGACCATTTCAGGCTCCGTAAAAGTTGATGATAGGCCTTTTCCTTGTCTCCTGCTCCAATCAGGCGGGCAACAATAATCTCTGTCCCCTCACCTACGGCCATTCCAAATACCATAAAGAAGTATACAATCGTATTCGTATAAAAATGAGTTGCAATCGCCGTTGTACCCATAAAGCTGACAAACCGGGTCACCATCATTTGGCTAAGTTGATAAGACAACCATTCCAGCCCAGCAGGAATACCAATCTTCAGGATGGCTACCAGCTTACTCCATTGGAGCTGTACATAATACCGTATGCGAATCGGCGCACTTACACGCTTGTACAGCAGTAGAAAAATCCAGACACATGCTACAGCACGGCTAATAACCGTTGAAATCGCTGCTCCCGCCACTCCCATTTGCGGCAGACCAAACCAGCCATAAATGAGCAATGCATTTCCTACAATATGTAAAATATTCATACCAATGCCCACGATCATCGTATCTTTAGTAAAACCATGCGAGCGAATAACCGGACCTGCGGTTAGCATGAGCGCTTCCAGAAACAGCGAACCCCCTGCCAGCATCATATAGATTTCTGCATTTTCCTTAATCGTCGGGGTAATATGGTAAAAGGATAGTAAAAAATCCCGGCTCACAATAAACATCAAACTCAGCGCCAGACCAAACACCAGATTAAAGGTTAGTGCCGAAGCCGTAACACGGCTTGCATCCACATGCTTTTGCGCCCCCAATAGCTGAGCAATGATCACACCTACACCAAGACCAAGCAGATTGAAAAGTATAATCGTGAATTCAATCAACTGTCTTGATACACCTACAGCCGATACAACCTCATCAGAAACATGGCTTAGCATGAACGTATCCACGCTACCCATCAAAATGTGAAACAACATCTCTATAAAGATCGGCCAAGTGATTGCGAAAACCGTCATCGTTTTAACGGCTTGTGCTTGCTTGGAACCGTTTTCCTGCGACAGTGACATCCTTCCGTATTCCTCCTAAATGCGACCCAATTATTACTTAATACCTACACGTCAATATCGATAACACTTACTCAATCATAAAAAGTCATATGCTTTTTATCGTTTCTATAATAGTTCAAGCGGTCCTGCAATTGTCCTGTGTGGAATTCAAACTTATGTCCGTCTGGATCTGTAAAATAGACCGACCTTTTGTCCTGTTCATTCCGCTCTCTTCCGGGCAAAATGGTGACATTAAAAGTTCTCAGCTTGTTAAGCATGCTCTCAAAATCCGCTTCCGCTACCGAAAATGCAATATGCGTATAGGATTGATGAATTTCATTTCTTGGGATATCCTCCTCCACATTGAGGGCCAGCCACATTCCCAAGCAGTCCAGGTAAGCCAACTTACATCCTTTAACGAGCAGTTTTCCATCTAGTATATTCTGATAGAAATGTATAGACTTCTCCAAATCAGACACCGAAAAGCAAATATGATTCCACCCTTGTATGCTCATGTTCCCTATTCCTTTCAGCAAATCCTGTCTAGCCAATAGGTCCACGCTTCTGTATATTGATCTAGATCTCCCGGATGATGCCGAATGCAGGTAGCAATACGAAAGTATAATCCTTGTAGTACCTCCCTGTTCAGCTCGTATTCCCCTGTCATCTCCGGCCCAAGCTTCTCTAAGGCAGGCAAAATAGTATCGACGATCAGCCTATCGGGTGAAGAACAAAAGGCGTATATCAAATCATACAGAGGCTCTCCCACGACTGGGTCAGGATCAATAATGCCTGTCAACGTACCATTTTCGGCAAACACAAAATTATGTACTCCACAGTCACCATGAAGCAAATATTTAATATTCCGTTGCGGCGATCCGGCCACAAGGGTATGGACGAACCGATGATCCTCTGGGGGTAAAACGTCTTGTATGATCTTTTCAGATTCCTTCGTTCTGTGCAGCAGAAAATCTCTCCATTCCACAAACGGGTGGTCCGGATAACCATAATGACGTTCCTCACCAAAAGGCTTATAGTGCGAGATCACCTCCGTCGCCAGACGAAGTAACAAATCGCTTTTGTTTCGTCCATGATACTGTGTGAGCCCTGACCTAAACGTGTACACCAAATAACGGTGCAACGGATCTACATAAACCAAACGCGATAGCTTCTCAACCTGTACATAGGTATGTAAGAATTCTGCCTCGGCTTCTACGACAGCGGGATCATTTTGCTTAATCACGTATCGCGGCTTAGTTCCGTCCATGACAACAACCACTTTGCTCGAAGTTCCGCCGGTCAGCGGTTTGAGATTTCGCATATGGCTTTCAAGCACGCCCGTTTCGTGAAGCTCATTCAGGATCAGTTGAACATCCATCTTACGCCCTCCCCCCATGCGTCTGATCAACAATGCGGCTGGCGATTTGGATATTTCATTAAGATCCAACACGTTCGCCAGCCGCTCTTCTTTTAAAAATAAATCTTTTCATGCTCCGCATAGATTTCAAGCGCCCGCTCCATCTTATGCACATAGGTCTCATCCTGACTAGAACATAGAAATGTAATGTGTCCCTCCTGCGATGGACCGGATTTTGGCGAAGGCTCCAGCAAATTACGCTCAGACAACACCTGTTTCAACCGTCTAACTGTTCCCTGGCTCCCGTCAATTAACTGAATATGAGAAGGCAGTAGTTCCCTTAGAATCTCCTTATAAAAAGGATAATGAGTACACCCCAATACCACCGTACCGTATATGTCGAGATTGAACGAAGACAGCTCCCGGTTAAAATATTCGGACATTTCTGCCCGGTCAAAATTCAACTGTTCGCAATACTGTACTAACTCCGGCAGAGGTAGTGAGTCCACGCTCCCATGATCGTCAACTCTGGATACCAGCGCTGCATAACAGGATTGTTTCAAGGTCAATGGTGTGGCTAACACCAGAACTCTTTTACCATTGGATCGGTTCATCTCGACCGCTGGCTTCACTGCTGGCTCCATACCAATAATCGGAATAGGATATTCTTTCCTTAGCTCCGCAACCGCGATACTTGTAGCCGTATTGCAGGCAATTACCAATGCCTTAACATCTTCTTTTAGAATCGTTTGTACTGAAGCCTTGACATAACCAAGCACCTCTTGGGGAGTTTTCGTCCCGTAAGGCACATGAAGGGTATCCGCCATGTATACAAAATTTTCGTTTGGCAAACGTCTTAGTGCCTCGGACAATACTGTAATTCCACCCAATCCTGAATCAAAAAAACCTATCTTCAAGCTACTCACCTTTTTTCGTTCAACTATTGTGCTATATCTTGCTGGCACCATGTTCATTTTCTTCTTCGCCTACTCAAACCATTCTCTTCATTAAACTTTACATTTAAATTTTACCGCAAAACTGATATTTTGCAAAAGAAACACGTAAAATTTTCAGTGTAAAAAATAAAGTAGCTTTTCAAAGTAAATTTAATATAAAAGTGTTGACAGATATTATCTTTATATTGTAATATTACTTGGTAACTTACTAACTTAACTTACTTATTCAACTTACTTAGGGGGAAATAAATCATGTCTAAAGTATTATTTGTCAAAGCTAATGATCGTACAGCTGAAGAATCTGCAACAGTTAAATTGTATAACGCCTTCGTAGAAAGCTACAAGTCTTCCCACCCAACTGATGAAATCACTGAGCTGGACCTGTTCTCCGTCGAGCTTCCTTATTTGAACGCTAACATGATCAACGGCACGTTCAAATCCGCTAGAGGCATGGAGCTGAACGCAGAAGAAGCTCGCCTGGCAAACATTGCTAATGGCTACCTGGATCAATTCCTGGCAGCAGACAAAGTCGTATTTGCTTTCCCGCTCTGGAACATGACGATTCCAGCTGTACTGCATACGTACATTGACTATCTGAACCAAGCTGGTAAAACATTCAAATACACTGCTGAAGGTCCTGTTGGTCTCGTAACTGAAACTAAAGTAGCCCTGCTGAATGCAAGAGGCGGCGTTTATTCCGAAGGACCAGCTGCTGCAGCTGAAATGTCTTTGAACTTCATGAACAACATCTTATCCTTCTTCGGAGTGAAAGACATCGTGAAAGTTGTTCTGGAAGGACATAATCAATCTCCAGATCAAGCACAAGAAATCGTTGCTTCTGCTGTACAACGTGCAGTAGACACAGCAAAATCGTTCTAATCATATATTATGAAGAGAAGAGGATATCCGCGCCCTATATGGGCTGGATATCCTCTTTTTTTGTTATAAAGTATAAAAAAACACGTGCTCCCCTGATCTATAATCAAGTGAAAGCACGTGTTTGTGAAATGAGATTACTTCTATTTTAAGGAATGAATTGCTGCACGATTTTTATAACTTTACCCTCACGAAGCGTAATATGGTATGGAAATTGACTGAGGTCCAGAACGTCCTTTTTAGCAAAATCTTTCTCAAACTGTGCCAGAGGAATCGATTCGTTCCATTGCACGTCTGTATCTTCTATGTTACCCGTGTGATCATAAATCTGCACCTCTACTGAAGCATCTGGTGCAACCTGATACACGTCATTTTGCACGGAATTGTTTACGATGTAGTAGCCATCCGGAGCTCCATCCAATCCTGTATTTCCTTCATGCTCCACAAATGCTTTGTCAGCTGCCGCGCCTTCATACCATTCAATCGGGTCTGCCGACAAATAAATTTGTCCTTCACGAATCTCCATTTGGTTTATATATACGGTCTCCTGATTTTCAGCAGCTGCTACAGGCGTGTAGCCTTGCGCTGTTGCCCCTGCCGTCGTAATCAGCATCATCATTAAAGCCAATACGGTCCATTTCGAAGCTAGTTTCATCATGTCTGATCTCTCCTTGCCGTTTGGGTATGTACACGGTGTCTGTAAGCTTCATTACCCTTGTGTACTTATCATAAACGTTGCACGGTTAAAAAGTGTATCAGATACATAAAAAAGAAGTTACGATTTTTTAAGACTTGGTCTTAAAACTTGATAACATGTCCTATTTGTCTTTGCTATCTTAATAATCCGACCTGACGTGCCTGTTCTTCGGTGAGAATAAACTCTTCATTTTGCCATACTTCGTCCTCTTTGGTCACAGCAAACATCCCCATGATCTCTGTCCATATTCCTTTGTCGACGGCTTCCTTTTGCGTAATGATAATTTTCATTTCGTTTCCTCCTTTATATACTCTTATCGGTCTGTGAGGCCCACTTCGCGATCAGATGGTTTCTCCGATCGCTATATATTTTAATGGTTAAAATCAAGTTCCAAAGGCGAACGCTATCGCTTCTCCGAAATCCATCTGCCCGCTTCGTTACTCAGTTTATCCTTGCCATTGCTCATTTTTCATGAGTTTGCCTCTAAAAAAGCCAACGACCTAAACTAATACTTAGGCCAAATATAATACTTTTATTTTAAGCCTCTAACCCTTATATGGAACTCACAATGCTTGTCCTAGATTTGCATTATCGGATTGAGAGATTCTTGTCCCGCTTATAACATATGTACCCTTTTCCTGCCGAGATTATTCGTATCTTATTTGTAACCATAAAATTTTATATTATTTTTGTAGGTAGTGACTTCTTTTGAAATGACTAAGCCCTAAAATAAAAACGGCTGTAGGTTATCCTACGAGCCGTTTTCACTAAAAAATTTTCTATGCTTGGTTAATCTATCAGTACCATCAACATATACGTATTCATTTATTGTTTCTGCATAAAAAAATGGTCGCCAAAAGCACTAAAGCAGCGGAGAGGACGGAATTGTTCTGAAGAAGCGGAGCGTTCGCCTTTGTCCCCGGATTTCTACCCTTGAACATACAATCGAGAAATCCGGGGGCAACAGCGACCGGAAGAATGATCCGTTCTCGTAGCGGTCACAAGCCGCATACCGTTACTTAGTTACCCCTAATGTTTTCCTAATTTTTACACGGAAAAGTAAAAAGGCTGTACGCATACTGGCTTGGACACGGTTACTTGTTGCCCAGTGTAGGTCAAGCGTCCACTTGCCTTGTCCACTTTGAACGTAACAATGTTGTTGGTGTCGCGGTTGGCCACGAGCATATGGTCACCATTTGGAGTCAAAGCAAAATGGCGTGGATGCTCTCCTTCGGCAGATACATGCTCGACCAAGCTCAACTTGCCAGTTGCTCCGTCTACAGCGTATACCACAATGCTGTCATGCCCGCGGTTGGAACCGTACAGATAAGCTCCATCCCCCGAAATCGCAATTTCAGCAGTTGTGTTTTCACCTGTAAAATCAGACGGCAATGTCGGTACGCTCTCAAGCTCAGTGAGCTTGCCAGCCTCTGCATCGTATGCAAAAGAAGTAATGGAAGAATCCACTTCGTTAATGACAAAAGCAAATTTACCATTCGGGTGGAACGTCAAATGACGTGGACCTGCACCTGCATGAGTTTTCGTTTCACCATGAAGCACCAGTTGTCCTTTGCTGTCATCAATGGTGTAAACGCGGATCAGATCCAGGCCGAGATCTTGTACGAACAGGAAGCGGCCATCCGGACTAAAGAAACTGGAATGTGGATGTGGACGATCCTGACGTTCAGGATGCGCTCCTTTGCCCTCATGCTGTTTAACATCCAGCAACTCACCGATACGTCCGTCCTCAGTCAGAGACACCAGTCCCACCATACCTCCGTGGTAGCTGACTACAATAAGGTAACGATCAGATGGATCACGCTGAATGTGGCAAGTTGTTGCACCCACGTTTTCCGCACGATTCAGCAATGTAAATGTTCCTTTAACTGGGTCAATTTCGAAAGCAGAGGCTTCGCCTACTTTCGCTCCTGCAGCAGAAGTCGTCTCTCCAATGGAATACAGCTTCCGATTTTTGACGTCCACATTCAGGAATGTAGGATTTTTCAAGCCGGAGAACTCATCCTGTAGTGTAAGTGCTCCTGTCTGTTCATTAAAAGTGTACGAATAAACTCCGTTACCTTCCAATTCGGCGTAAGAGCCTGCGAATACGAGCAATTTTTGTTGTGCTGTCATGGTTGTGTCCTCCTTGGATTAAAAAAATGATGGGCAATTGGAATGATTGCTCCTGTTACAAATATCGCTTTAAGAGGCGCGCTCCACCACGGGCTCTGTGGACAACGCCACATTTCCCGCTACGGCACGCGAGATCATGCATGAGGTTTCTGCCTGCTCTGCCAGTCGCAATGCTTGTTCGATCTGCGATTCTGTCGCATCGGCGGCCAATTGAACCTGCGGACGATGCACAATTCGGCGATATGTAAAAATATTGTTCGTTACATCGACAATCCCTTCGGATTCCAGCGCCAGTGATGCCACCGGGAGACTCGCGCGCTCCATCATAGCCGCCAACGTAATCAAATAGCAGGTAGCGGCGGCACCGAGCAGCATTTCATCTGGATTGGTGCCCACACCAGGGCCTCCCATCTCAGCCGGGATCGAAATTGCAGTCCGCAACTGTCCAGCCTCAATACGGCCGTCGCTGTTGCGCCCCCCGTTCCAGTCTGCCTTGAGCAGAAAGGTATGCTCCATTTCAGGTCACTCCTCTCTCTTATATTATGAATCTTTACACAGGTGAATGTAAAGGTTAGTCAATCTCCTGGTTTTTGGTTTCCGTACCCAGCAACCATACAGCCACTGCTCCGATCAAGATAGCTACGAAGAAAATCACAAAGATAGATGGTAACGCTACGCCTTGTCCTACGAGTATACCGACCGCAAAAGGCCCGATAACGCCTCCAATACGGCCAAACGCAGCCGCCATACCCACACCGGTAGAACGGACCGCTGTCGGGTACAATTCCGGAGTATAAGCGTACATGGCTCCCCAAGCACCGAGATTAAAAAAGGACAAGCAGATACCAGCAGCTAGCAGCATTCCCGCCGTTTCCGAGGTGCCGAACCAAATGGCGGACACTGCTGTGAGCAGCAAGTAGATGATCAGTACGAATTTGCGCCCCAGCTTTTCAATTAGATAGGCGGCGGTAAAGTAACCTGGTAGTTGCGCAAGCGTCATGATCAGTACATATTCAAAGCTTTTAACCAGTTCGAAACCTTTCATAAACATAATGCTCGGTAGCCACAGGAACATGCCGTAGTATGAAAATACAACTGTGAACCATAAAATCCACAGCATCAGCGTAGACTTGCGATTGGGTCCCGACCAAATCGCAGCCAATCGTGCACGCAGCGGAAGTTTAACGCTTTGCTGCTTGTAACGCGGTGAATCCTCAATAGCTCTGCGCAGATAAAGAGCGTACAGCGCAGGTACTGCGCCGAGAATAAATGCCATTTGCCAACCATACTTTGGAATAACAAAATAAGCAATAAGAGCCGAAAGGATCCAGCCTGCCGCCCAGAAGCTTTCCAGCAGCACAACCGCTCTTCCTCGTTCTTTCACAGGCACTGATTCTGACACCAGCGTCGAAGCAACAGGCAATTCCCCGCCCAAGCCTGCACCAGCAATAAAACGCAGCACCAGCAGCATTCCGAGACCTGTCGCAAAAGCGGATAAGCCGCTGGCAATAGAAAAGATCAACAATGTCCACACTAATATGGCGCGTCTGCCGTAACGATCCGCCAAAATCCCCGCCAAAGCGGCTCCGAACACCATTCCTATCGAATTCATTGCAGTCAGCAGTCCAATTTGCTCAGATCCCAGATGCCACTCCTTTGCCAACGCTGCGACTATAAATGAAAGCAGCCCCACATCCATAGCATCAAACAACCAGCTGAGCCCTGCGCTAAACAGTAATTTTCTTTTTTTGGCTGGTGGTAATGAAGTTAATTCACTCATGATTCGCTCTCCCTTAAAAATATATCGTATGTAGACGTATATTCAGGTGTCTTGTCACCTGTAGCCTAGCATCTATTGTACCGTAAGCTTCCTTAATCTGCGAGCTTTTTAACACAGAAAAAAACGGAAGATTGCCTACGGCAATTCTCCCGCCTTCTGGAACCTGCCACTTACCGGTTTTGGACCAGACCGATGATCGTCACCATGAGCACTAGCAGCTGGATGAGTGTATCGTTACTCATTCCAATCGCCTCCATCCCATATGAGATACTCCTTCGGCCGTTTCCCCTCTCCCCGGATCATGACGCTTGTTCCCCAATACATACCTATGCAGGTGGCGGGAAGCTTATGATCAATAATGGATGAAAATCTCCATACGTTTAAGGTTTAATCCAGGACCACTGCAAATCCATTTCCTGAATACATTCACGGTTATCATGTTCATCATTGGCCACCAGTGGGGTCACTGGATAGATGCTCATGTCGCCTTGCTCATACGTGCGCAGTAGAGGCAACAGCTCATCTATGTTCTGGACAGACGGGTCCAGCCATGAATCTATATGATCAGCTTCCAAAATAGCTGGCATACGGGTATCGAATTCACGTATATCCGTATTGGCATGAACTGTCATCATCGTACAGGTGCGTAAAGGCTCCTTACGACTATCCTGCCATACTTCATATAGCCCCGCGACCGCAAACATCTTCTGTTCCGGCAGTACCACCCGTACAGCACACATGCGTTTACCCAATTTGCGCCAATAATAAAATCCATTGCATGGAATGATACAACGTCGGGTTTCCGCCATCTTGCGATAACTCGGATTTACCCGAACTGTATTCAAGTCTGCATTGACACAATCCTTGCCCCAGTAGGGAATAAATCCCCAGCGAAATTCATCAAGTACCCGTTCTCCATCCTGATGCAGCACAATTGGAACATGCTGAGTGGGACTCATGTTATAGCGTGTTTTGTAATAATACATCACCCGTTGTATACCAAAATGATCCCTAACCTCATTCAAATCAGCCGATAACGAAAACCTTTTGCACATATGCTATTCACCCTTCCGCCTTTTTCACCTATTGTGCGGATATACAAGGAAAAATATGCATATGCAGGTTTTGCAAAAATCCAATAAACGACAAAACATATAGCAATATCCCCGCAGTTGTGAAGCTACGGGGATAGATACTAGCTTATATCGTTATTACTTCTTTTCTACCGCGTGACCGCCAAATTCATTGCGCAGCGCAGCAACCACTTTCCCGTTGAACGTGTCCGCATCAAGAGAACGGTAGCGCATCAGCAGGGACAAAGCAATGACTGGAGTTGCAGCCTGAATGTCCAGTGCTTCCTCAACCGTCCATTTTCCTTCACCAGAAGAGTGCATAACCCCACGGATTTCGTCCAGGTTTGCATCTTTGGAGAATGCACGTTCAGTCAAGCCCATCAGCCAAGAGCGAATAACAGAACCGTTGTTCCACACACGCGCTACTTGTTCATAATCAAAGTCAAAGCTGCTTTTTTCAAGCACTTCAAATCCTTCACCGATGGAAGCCATCATGCCGTATTCCACACCGTTATGAACCATTTTCAGAAAATGTCCGCTTCCGGATTTACCTGCATACAGATATCCATTTTCCACTGCTGTGTCGCGGAAAATAGGCTCAACAACCGCCCAAGCTTCCGGATCGCCACCGATCATGTAACAAGCGCCATTGCGTGCGCCTTCCATCCCGCCTGAGGTCCCAGCATCCATGAAGCTGATACCATATTCTTGAAGACGGGCATGGCGAGCAATAGACTCTTTGTAATGAGAATTACCACCTTCAATAATGATGTCCCCTTTGGACAACATCGGTTGAAGCTGATCCAGCACAGAATCCACAATTTGGTGAGGAACCATAATCCACAATACTCTAGGGGATTGAGTTGCCTGTACAAGCTCTTCCAATGTGGAAGCACCTGTAGCTCCATAATCCTTCATTTCTTGGATGGCGGCTGCATTGACGTCGTAAGCCACAAGTTCATGCTTATGATCGATCAAATTTTTCCCGAGATTTAAGCCCATTTTTCCCAAACCAATTAATCCTACTTGCATTGTAAAGGCCTCCTGCCGTAGCAAACATATTTTGTATATACTTTCTTATTGATGTTAAGAACGAGCGACTGCTTTTTCAGTGCTTTCGGACTTTTCGTCCAGCCACCATGTAAAGCCTTGCTCTTCCAACAATTGATCTGAAGCTTCTGGACCGTAAGTGCCTGCTGCATACGTATGAAGTGGAACCTCACCACGAGCAAAAGCTTCCAGTACAGGTTGAACCCACACCCATGAAAGCTCAACTTCGTTCCAATGAGCAAAAAAGGTGGAATCGCCGCGCAGCGCATCAAAGATGAGGCGCTCATAGGCTTCTGGTACATCCTTGGCCTCGGAATGATAATTCATCAGAACCGTTTCCAGTTGACCAGCGTTTAGCGGGTCTCTGCTATTCAGACGCAGCGTTACCTTTTCATCCGGGTTAACATGGATGATCAGCAAGTTCGGGTCAGTCGGTTGCCCTTGAGCGGCATAAGGATCTGTGCTGTCCTTTTTGAATTCCACAACGATACGAGTAGATTTTTCTTTCATGCGTTTGCCAGTACGAATATAGAAAGGTACACCCGACCATTGTTCGTTGTCAATCCATAGGCGAGCTGAAATGAAAGTATCATTTTGTGAATCAGGACCGATGTCCGGCTCTTCATTATAGGAAGGAACTGCTTTTCCGTTGATCTCACCGTTGGTATATTGGCCTCTAACCACGTTGGAAGCAATGTCGGAAGGATCAAGTGCACGAAGCGCGTCCATCACCTTGCTTTTTTCGTCACGCACCTGATCAGCCGTGACATGTCCCGGCTTGTTCATAGCCGTCATCATCAACACCTGTAGCATGTGATTTTGTACCATATCACGAATAGCGCCGGAGTGATCGTAGTATCCCGCTCGCTCCTCCACCCCTACAGTCTCGGAAGCGGTAATTTGCACATTGGAGATGTATTGATTGTTCCATATCCCTTGAAGCAATGGATTAGCAAATTTTAAGGCTTCCAGGTTTTGTACCATGGGCTTACCTAAGTAATGGTCAATACGATAAATCTCATCCTCAGCAAATGTTCTGCTCAGGCGATCATTCAGCTCACGTGCTGATTCCAGATCATGTCCAAATGGTTTTTCGATAATGAGCCGTTTCCAACCCTTTGTTTCAGCTAAACCACTCTCCCGAATATTGAGGGCAATCACATCAAAAAATTCCGGTGCCACCGATAAGTAAAACATGCGGTTCCCCGGAATTCCCAAGTCATTTTCACGTTGCTCAGCAAGCTGCAGCAGCTTTTTATAATCTTCCGGGTGGTTGACGTTCAATGCGCTGTAACGGAAAGCACTTAAGAACTGGTCCATCTGTGCACGGTCTTCATTCACGTGTCTGGAAAAATCCTTAATGGATTGCTCTACATTACTTTGAAATTGCTCGTCCGCCACTTCACGACGCCCCATCCCAATTACAGAAAAGGAAGCCGGAATTTTACCTTCTACAAACAAATTATACAAGGCAGGGTAAATTTTGCGTTTCGCCAAATCCCCTGTCGCTCCAAATAAGACAAATGTCATTGAATCCATGAAATATTCCTTCTTCCCATTATAAAGATGAGGTTATTAAAAGTTACCTGAGGAATTAACGTAACCCATAATACACCCAAAATAAGGGGCAAGTCAATCAAATTTTAGCGAAATCGTGAACATTCGATACATCCTGTAATGATAACGTTTTCTGTGGTATGATTGACAAAAGGAAAGAGAAAAAACTGTTAAATATGTCACAGTTGATACAAAGCGTTATAGTTACTATTGGTATACAGAGTTACTTTTAGTATACTGTTTAAAACAACAATGAAATTGAGGGGATTCAGATGAGCGACGACAGGCAGCCTAAGCTTTTGTGCGGTAAGGTGGAACAGTCCTTTCAGATCATCAGCAAAAAATGGACCGCTCTCATCATTCATACTTTGATGGAACATCCCAAACGATTTAGTGAAATTCACGTCTCCATACCTGATCTTAGTAAACGCATGCTGAACGAACGCATCAAGGAACTAGAGCTTTCCGGCCTGATCCTTCGCAATGTCATCACAGAGCGGCCTGTGCGTACCGAGTATTCGCTGACACGCAAGGGTAAAGAGCTAGGTGATGCATTAAATGGTGTGGAGAGCTGGGCCGAGAGATGGCTTTAACCGCTAACAGGAGGTCGTCACACAGGGTCTCCTGTTATTGTGTTACCCCATGTGGATCATAATACAAACTATAGTACGAAAATAATGGAACAACCGCGCAGCAGCTCATGATTTCAGAATGAGCCAAGGAAGGATGAGAACGATGGCATTTGGCATTACCCGGCAGGAGCTTATGGCCTGGATAAGAGAGGTCAGTCGTGGTGAAATTGCTTTCCTGACACATTACTGGCTGGATGATCGCTTTCCAGGCATTACAACCGTCACCAAGGTGGGATGTTCTGATTTGGACAAGCTGCGCTTATGGTGCAACCATAACGGATTGAACCCCCAATATATTCATCAGCGTCAGCCCTATCCGCATTTTGATCTTATCGGCAACAAACAGACGGAAATTTTACGTAAGTACGGCATGAGCGATCAATTAAAACGCTTCGAACTTCAACTCCCAACGAGTACACACCCATCGTTCTAAACCGCAGCTCTCAGAGCTGCGGTTCTTTTGTTTTCATACCAGTTAATACCTTGTGTATCCAAATCGCTGACATAGCTCCTTCTCCCATCGCCACAGTCGCTTGCTCGGCATGAGCTCCTAAGTCCCCGGCTACCCATACATTTTCCACATTTGTCATTTTGCTGCGAGGATGAGTCTCAATATGCTTATTATGCAGCAGATGTACACCCAGTTGCTCCGCCAGCTCTGAATGAACGTGATTGCTGCCAAAGGCTAAAAAGCCCCGCTCTGCTCGAACCACATGTCCATCAGCCAGCCGCACTCCTTCAAAACAGCCCCATTCTCCGGTTATAATCTCTGAAATGGCTGCTTCCTTATAGCCAATCCCTTTTTCCCGCAGCTTTACGATCAGCTCGTCCGGCACCTCTGAACGCTCATGATTGACATAAACAAGTTGATCGGTGCGCGCTGATAAAGTCAGAGCCATGGAAGCTCCTGCTTTGCCTGCCCCCATAACGACCGTGCTGCGATCCTGAACCTCATAACCGTCACAATCCGGGCATACATATACACTGTTGCCCAAGCAGGCTTGTAACCCATCCAGCTTTGGAAAACGGTCCGTTAGCCCTGTCGCCAACAGCAGCGTTTTTGACGAATAGACGGATCCTGCCTCCACTTGAATGTCAAAAAGCTCATCTCTTTTGGTGGCTTTTACCGCCTTCCCTTCAACAAATTCAGTACCTAGTTTCGTGGCTTCACTGCGTCCAAGCCGTCGCAGCTCTTCACCAGAAATTCCGTCAGGAAAGCCCAAAATATTATGATACTGGTGGCACAGCGTAGATCGACCATTGCCCGAATCTATCACTAGAACTCGATGACTGCTGTATCTCCCCAATTGAATCGCTGCTTGCAATCCGGCAATTCCCCCACCAACAATAATGCAATCATAGTTCATAACTTTTCCTCCTTTGAATGCGCGTTATCCTAGACATCTGCATAAAATCGCAATAACACCTATGTAAACTTCTCATCCAATTTTAAACATAATATCACCCACTAACGGATGAATTAACCCCTGTGTCCGTATATATCAAAAGCTTACATGCCTTAAAAATGGAATGACAAAGAGCACTGTAGATAACCACAGTGCTCTAATCAGGCTGAACCTTAAACGTCATTTTATCGTGAACATTATTTAAATGTTTTTACGCGTTCCTCAACAGGCTGGAATTCTTTTTCACCTGGTTGGAATGTCGGTTTACCAAATGGCATTTCAGCAATCAGTTTCCAATGCTCAGGAATGTTCCATTCGTTTTTCACTTTTTCATCAATCAATGGGTTGTAATGCTGAAGGGATGCGCCCAGTCCTTCTTGCTCCAGAGCCGTCCATACAACCAATTGCAGCATACCATTAGATTGGTTGGACCAGATCGGGAAATTGTCCGCATAGGCTTCAAATTGTTGTTGCAGACCAGCCACCACGTTATTGTCTTCAAAGAACAAGACTGTTCCGTATCCGCTGCGGAAACCGTTCATCTTCTCGGCAGTAGACTTGAATTGCTCCTCATTGCCTACAACCTCACGCAAAATATCTTCTGTAATATTCCATAGTTTGTCATGATGCTCTCCAAGCAGCACTACAGCGCGTGAAGTTTGGGAGTTGAAAGAGGTAGGTGTGTACTTGACAGCTTCCTCTACAATCTCTTGAATCCGTTGGTCAGAAATGACCTGTTCTTTGCTAATACCATAATAGGAGCGTCTGTCTTTCAGAGCTGTGAAGAAGTCTTTAGCCATTTTGTTACCTCCTGAGAAAAATTAATTACTTTTCGTAACTTAATATACATTACATATATCTTAAAGTCAAGAGATTTCTTTTTAAATATTACCAGTTAGTTGATGATTATACGCCACCATTATATTTTTTCTCACTGGAAGAGGTGTGCTTGGTTGCATCCTTGTCTCTCTCCTCCTGCCTTTCCATCTTCAAATCCTCTACGGGAATGGCGTCTACCGTCTGCTCAATCTCAAAACGGTCAAACAAGCTTTCCTGCTCTGTCGGATACTGCTCTGCATGATCTCGATTGATCGACTGTTCCTGATGTTTAGACTCCGTTGTTCCTTTCCCCGTCTGTCCTTTCTGCTCATTCTGATCGTGCAGGTTATCTTCAAATGGGGCCATTTTACTTCCCTCCCTATCGGATTGATGTTCACAGTATACTTTTACCTTTCACATCGAGGATTAAACGCAAAAAAGAGAAAATCTCCGCAAAGATTTTCTCTACTCATGTTCTTATAGATGGTTGATTGGATTATTCCGAGCTGGATTTACCTGTACACTCATGAAAAAGATGAGGTTCCAGCTTCTCTCCCGTTACGAGCTTCTGCACCAGTTGAGTCCCCGAGTCGGGGGTCATTTGACCATACCAGTCCCCTTGAGGATATACGATCACAACCGCAGCATCATGACAACGCCCATTACAGCGAGTTCTGGTCGTGTGAATATATGCTTCTGCATTTTGTTTACGAATTTCATCCCGAATTGCCTGTGTAACTTCTTCACCCTCATGTCGCATACATGTGCCTCCATTGCAGATCAACACATGATGCTTCATCGGTTCTAATTCAAAAATGGCCATAGCTTCCCCTTTAATCAACAGTTGTTGGTTTTAAATCAATGTTTATCTGGATAAAGAACAAGCTGTGCTTCCATCTGACCAGCTTCAATCGTCAGCACGATAAATGAATATTCGTCTTCGCCACGTTTGTCCGTCGGAGACCCTGGATTAAGGACAAGCTGACCGTCAATCGTTTTGACCACCGGAATATGCGAATGTCCATAAATCAGGCAATCCAGCGTTTCTCCCTTAAACGTATTCAATGCGATATTTTCTGTCGTTCCTCGCCAGCCGTGACCGTGAACCATACCGATCCGCTTGCCTTCAACTTCAACGATTCGCTGATAGCCTAAACGCTCCACGATGTCCATTCCATCATTGTTTCCGGCAATGCCTTGCACAGGCGCAAATTCAGCTAGACATTCATATACGAACCAATCCGTCCAGTCTCCGGCATGGAGAATGAGGTCACTGCCTTTTAACTCCTGTACAAGCCGACTAGGCAACGCTTTGCTTCTATGCGGCATATGAGTGTCTGAAAGTACGATGATTTTCATATAAATTCTCCTTACCAGCGTCTTTACACGGATGAACTTTGTTGCCCCACGCGCTGCTGAAGTGCCTGCTCCAGATCTCGCAGCGTAACGGTCTCGAAAAACGCCTGTATTTTCTGCTCTGCCACGGTATATAAACCATCCAATAATGCGTCTATGTTCCTGCCTACCTCACAATTATGATTGCTGTCGGTATGGATGGCGAACAACGGACCTTCATCCTTGGTCGCCTCATAGATCATTTTCAGATTGATGTTTGAACTGGACATGCTTAGACGAAAGCCGCGTGCTCCAGGCGACGAATCCACCAAACCCGCTTGCTTGAGTCGGCTCATAATCCTTCTCACAACTACTGGGTTTGTATTGATGCTGGAAGCAATAAGTGACGATGTCATTCGCTCCGGTGCCCCTTCAGCCAGAAGAAGCAGACAATGGATACTAACGGAAAAATGGGTACTCATGTTAACCACCTTTATGTGTGTGCCTCATTAAATGTTTGGAAAAATGCTTGTTTCCATCATACCACAATAGAGGCACCAACACAGTGCTTACTGCACCTTACTCCGGAAAATAGTCATTTTCAGGACGTACTCGCACTTTTAATTGGCGTACACTATATTCCAACTGCTTAACGATATCCTCCAGTTGACGACGGTCCAGTCCATTAAGGTCGGCCGCAGGCTTGGGTGCATTTTTCAAATCACGTATGGTTGCCTGCTGCTCCTGCCACTTGTCCATCAGGTCGGCTATATTCGCATAAAAGCGTTCATAATCCTTGATCACTTCATCCAGAAAGGCATCCACCTCGTCCGGATCATAGCCGCGCATTTTATTCTTAAACTGTTTCTCATGAATGGAGAGCGCGTCCAGCTGAATGCCCAGTTGTTTAAACAACTGCTTTTGTTTATCCAGACGACGCTTCATATGTTCATCCATCGGTTATTCCCTCCTTAACACACTATTCTTTTTATATCACATTCTAGGCTGGGAATAAAAGTCTCTGCTGATTGCCCGGCCCTATGAACGGGTATAAAAGAGCATACGTGTCACTTATACAGACCACGAAGGGGAGAGATGATTATGAACCATTTGAACGATTCGCAGCTTGCAGAGCTGAAACATATGTTGCTGGAGCAGAAAAAGGATTTAGAAAAGCATTTTGAACAAAACGGTCAGGAAAACGCTCAATTGGGAGAAACACTGACAGATTCCACAGGTGAGCTCTCGTCCTATGACAACCACCCCGCTGATATAGGGACAGAAACCTTTGAACGGTCCCGTGATCTGGCGATTAATGATTCGCTGCAAGACGAGCTGGAGCAAGTCAATGCAGCCCTTCAACGGATGAAGGATGGGACGTACGGAATATGTGTGGAGAGCGGGGAAGAAATTCCTTTTGAACGGTTGCAAGCCATTCCATATACAGCCTATACAGTCGAGCACACGCCAACTCGAGAATTATCGAATGACCGTCCTGTAGAGGAACAGGTCATGACTCCGCCGCCCAAGGGTGCAGGTGAGGTTCGCCAACGGAATGCAGGACGATTTGACGATGCGGGCGCATGGGACGCCGTGGAGAAATACGGTACATCGAACTCGCCTGCAACTGCCGCCAAGCGTGATGTCACTGATTATGATGAATATATGTAATGCTATATGCTTATGTATTCGTTCATCTAAAAAAGCAGCTTGTCCTTTGGACAGGCTGCTTTTTATGTCTTTACGGGAATACAGTGATCCCGTTATCCAATTTCTATCCGTTTCCGACTGCGAGCTGACTCAATACAAGCATCGATTACCTTCATATTGCTCACCGCATCTTCTGGCTCATACGGCAACGGGACACCGTCAAGCACCGCTTTAGCAAAAGCATCCGCTTGCAGTTCAAAGGAATTAAAACCTTTCAGACGTTCCTCACGCGTGACCGAACCGACGTGGACGAAAATTTGCGGTACAACAGACGTTCTTTCCCAACCGAACATTTTGGGCATCGCAATCGTACCCTTGCTACCGAGAATTTCCATGTTGGAACGATTAGCTGCCCACATGCCACAATCGAAAGTAAGGTTGACTCCACCCGGAAATTCCAGCAAACCGGAAGCCATCATATCGACGTTGTCATGCTCCGGGGAAAATAAGGCATGTACCGTCACTGCCTCCGGTTCCCGATCCAAATACATACGAGCGGCTGATATCGGATAGACGCCCACATCATATAGCGAGCCGCCGCCCATGTTTTTATTAAAGCGCACATTATCTGCCTGATCGGTATTGTTAAACGTAAACGTGCAATGGATGCCGCGAATGTCACCAATTTCCCCACTATTGATAATTTCCTTAATTCTTCGATGTTTGGGATGATAGCGATACATAAAAGCCTCTGCAAAGATCACTCCTGCACGTTGACATGCTTCAATCATGCGGCTTGTCCCGGCCGAGCTAAGAGAAGATGGTTTTTCACACAAAACGTGCTTCCCAGCCTCCGCTGCCCGAATGGTCCACTCTTCATGCAGATGGTTCGGCAACGGAATGTACACCGCTCCGATTTCGGGATCAGCCAACAGGTCATCATAGCTTCCATAACTTTTCGGAATATCGAACTCCCGGGCGGCCTCAGCGGCTTTATCCGCATTACGACTAGCAATCCCAAGCACTTCTCCGCGTTCGGATTGCTGAATTGCCGGAATTACAGCGATTTGGGCGATCTCTGCAGTGCCTAAAATTCCCCATTTCAGCTTTCTACCCATCATTCTCATCCTTTCGTGGTTAGGAATAGTTGTCTTGTTCCGCTTTATGCAGCATACCTAAGCAACGGTCCAAATCGGCTTTGACCTGCTTCTTGTACAATCGGGCTTTCTCCTCCCCATCATCTGTAAAGTGATAGAGTACAATCTCCTGAAAATCCACGCGCGGGTCTGTTCCTTTCAATCGCTTGGTACGGTAAAAAACACCTTCCTGTACCAGCTCATGCAGCGCCCGGTAAACCTCGCTCTGAGGCGGAACATACCCAAAGCCACTAAACTCATCCTTCATCGATTCGAGCATCTGATATCCATAACCGCGATGCCTCTCCACCATTGTGATCAGATAAATTTTGATAAAAGCCCGCTGGGATATCATAAACGCCATTTCACAGCCTCCTCCACACCTTATTCGTGCACCTTATCTTCCATTATAAACCACTCTGCGTCCATACACTATTTCCTTTGATGATATGAGAGCGTATGAGAACCCTTCATCTCTTGTGACCTGTTTTAAGATGGCGAGAGATATAGAATGAGGCGATATAGAGTAGTGTGCGAAGCGCTGAGAAATGATTTTATTGTTTTTTCTATTATGAATTTTTCATATGTTGAAATAATATAACTAAAGCTAAAAAAATAGAGTTACAGATTACGAAGACTGGATTAATTGTTTTAAGGCCTCCGTATCGTTACTTGTCAAAACAGGAATATATTCTGTTATTTTTTGGATGTCCCAGTCCCACCATTTCAGGGTTTGGAGCATAGCTATAGTTTCCTCATCAAACCGATAACGAATTAACTTCGCGGGATTTCCTCCTACAATGGAATATGGCCGAACATCTTTAGTCACCACGGCATTTGACGCAATGATCGCGCCATCACCAATTTGAACTCCGGGCATAATGGTAGCGTTGTAACCAATCCAAACATCATTTCCAACCACAGTGTCCCCTTTGTAGCCCCCACTTAAATTGGGTAAACCAACTTCCCAATCTCCGCCAAACGCTCCAAAAGGAAAAGTCGTAAATGCATTTGTATTATGATTAGCACCATTCATAATAAATTTGGTTTTGGCTGCAATCGCGCAAAACTTACCAATCTTTAATTTGTCCCCTATAAAATCAAAATGATAAAGGACATTTTTCTCAAAATCCAAAGGGTTATCATCATCGTCATAATAAGTATAATCCCCGATTTCGATATATGGATTAACCACTACATTGTTCAAAAAACACAGACTTCTAATATTTTTCATTGGAAAAACACTTCTTGTATCTGGACCACTCATTTTGCGACCCTCCCATATGGATGTTCCTTCACCTAACTGGTAAAGGAACATCCAGTCTATCAGTATGCATACTATTAAACAAATGTAGATATAGAAAAGTATCCCTTGGCCTTAGTTCTTGGCTTTGGGATACTCATGTGAACATATGTGATTGGGTTATCAAATCAGGCTTGCTTTTGTAAGGCTGGCGGACCTCCAGTCGGGCGAGGACGAACCCGAAGCCCCACGATCCATTTGCCCAGAGGCAAGCGTGCCAGTAGCCATGTTCCGGCAACGGAAAAGATCATACAGAGAACGAACGAAGCCAGCGAACGAAGAACGTGGCTCCAGTCTGCAAAAAACGTCTCGTCAAAATAATAGGTCACACGCAGCATAAAGGCATGCATGAGATACGCTCCATAGGACAACGTTCCGATGGCCGTCAGCATACTCGCCGCACGTCCCCCCTTATGAGCAATCCACGTCGCTACCCGATAAGCTACAAAAATAGACGCGACGCAATATACAGCCATGACCGGACGCAGCAAAGACAAATAGTTAAAGGAAAGAACTGTACCTCGCGGCGTCTGGAACTGACCGATCATCTCATACAGTAAGTAGCCTGTAATCACGATAAACAACGGCCAGTATATCATCTGTGCTTTGGTTACCCAAGCATTCCAACGCTTGACGTTCATCCCGGCTGCCGCTCCTAACACAAAATAAAAGAAAAAGTAGATCACATTCCGGTCAGCGTACAGGGTAAACCAAGAGGTAATGACCGGAAGCTGGAGCTTATCCATCGCTTGGTATACGGGTCCAACGGCGAACATGAGCAAAATATATAGCACGCCGAATCCAGCCAATGCAGCGGGTCGCCATTTTGACGGCAGTAGCGCAGACAAATGACGGACCGCATAACGAAACACGGGAAATAACACATAACATTGGATAATCATAACGATGTACCATAGATGATAGCTGCTTTTCCCGTTCAATAGCTTCTGGAAAAAATCCAGCGGGTGAATATATCCACCACTTTGGGCAAGCTGATTTCCCAATTCGTATAAAAGAGACCATATGATATACGGAACGATGATGTCCATGAATCTTTTACGTAAAAACGTTCCGTACTTTAAGACCCCATCATAATTGTAAAATAGCACCATGCCCGTGATAAACACAAACACCGGAACTGCAAATTTGGAACACAGCAGTAAAAGTGTCATCAAAACCCCGTCCTGGATGCGCGCCCCCTGCGCAACCGCATAATGTGCGACGGAATGCTGAAGAACAACGGCGGCAAAAGCCAGCCCTCTTAGCAAAGCGACTTCGGAAATTCTCTCTTTTTGACTCATGTCACTCTCCTGTTACATCTAGCAATTTATAAATCCAGGATTTTTCAAAATCCTCAAATCTATTATAACGACAATTCTGTAAAAATATATAGAAGGATAAACGTGCCAACAGCAAGCAAAGCATCATTTATCTCAGGTTTATTCTATGTTTCACTAACATGTAAAAGCAGCAGTCTTCCCTCTCGGGGAGACTGCTGCTGTAGAAACAACCTATATACAAAGGAGATAGGAAAGCCTGTTAAATCACGTTCTCAACTAGCCGTTAGTTGTTTACAGGTTCCTTCTAGTATCTGTGTACGCATCTGTCCGCGTATCCGCCACCGTATCATCATACGTTCTGTAACGATCCGCATTCAGCGAACGGTTGGTGCGGAAAATATCATAAACATCCCTGTGATGGTCAGCAGAATCCACCAGCACTAAAATCTTGCCCTGATCGACGTATGTCTCGTATTGACGTGCATCATCTTCTGGAATGCCTAGCCCGACCAGTCCACCGACCAAGCCACCTGCTCCCGCTCCGACAGCTGCTCCGGTAAGAGTAGCCGCGATAGGTCCAGCAGCAAGGATCGGTCCGATACCCGGAATAGCCAAGGCCCCGATGCCTGCCAGCAAGCCAGCAACGCCGCCCACAATACCGCCGGTAGCCGCCCCTGTCGCTACACCCTCCGGTGCTTTGGTGCCTGTCTCTTCACTAATCGTCCTTAGCTCGTCACGGTCACGGGTGATCACAGAAATTTCACTGCTTGGGATTCCTTTGCTCTGCAATTGTCCTATCGCACGAGATGCTTCCTGCTCTGTATCAAAAACACCAACAATTTTCTTTTCATTATAATCGTTTAAGTTATTAGCCATAATAGTTACCTCCCAATATTTTGGTGTTGAGTGGTTCGTCTTTCATTACCCCGCCATTATGACGTTTAAACGATTTTATGAAAATTCAAAAGTCGATTAGCATAAAATAGCTTCTATTTAACGCTTTGGCTTTGCTCTGTTGGTCGCCACAGCTTCCAGTGGATCATCCGGCCAATAATGCTTGGGATATCTACCCTTCAGGTCCTTTTTGACCTCAAAATAAGCCTCGCTCCAGAAGCTGGACAAGTCGGAAGTCACTTGGACAGGTCGCTGGGCAGGTGACAGTAAATGCAATACAATGGGTACGCGTCCGCGTCCAATACGAGGCGTATCCCCCATACCGAACAACTCTTGTAGTCGTACGGCCAGCGCTGGTGCCTCAGGATTTGAATAATCGACAGGAATGCGGGAACCGCTGGGTACGCGGATATGCGTCGGCGCTTCCTGATCAAGCAGCTGCCGCTGTTCCCAATCCAGTCTGCCAAGCAGCAATGCAGCACTGTCCAGCCGTTGCAGATCGGATACATTTTTGGCTCCTATAGCAAAAGGTAGCAGCCACGCTTCCAGAGAATCCAGCAATGCCGATTCCGTGCAATCCGGCCAGTCCTCAGGGGCCGAGAAGTGCATAAAAATCAAACGCGCCTGCAACTGGAGGGTTTGCCGATTCCATGACAGCAGCTTTAGACCTCGTTCACGGACACCCTGCATCAAGGCAGCAGCTACTTCCTCTGCCGGAGGTCGCTCATAGGACGTTTCCTTTAAGACAAGTGAGCCCAGCCGCAGTACTTTGCGGGCTCTCACTGCTGAGGCGGAGCTATCCCAGTATACGTTAGCTTGTTCCAACAGCATTTCACTGCAATGTTCGACCAGCTCTTGCAGTTCAATTGGTGCCGCCAACTGAATAGCACCGTCTGCTCCCTCGTCGTCCACTTCAGCGGCGACGAGATAGGACGAACGCGACATCCACTCCACTTGTCGGAGTCGCGCCCCCCGACCGCCGCTAAGCAAAAAGCGGCCATCCCCCCGGCCCTGCGCGATCCGATCCGGGTACGCAAAGGCCAACAGCAGCCCGCAAGCCGCGGAGCCGTCAGGCTCGTCCTGCGCTGCGGCTGCTGTCGGCAGCGTGGCTAGCAGCTGCCGGCTCTCTTGCACGATACGGCGAATCACCGTATCGTCTGCTGCCCGCAGCAGGCTGTGCGTACTGCGGGCATGGGCCGCCTCGCGCAGGGCATCCAGCCGCGGGCGCAAATCCGTTCCGCCATGAGCGCGGAACGGGTCCCGCTCTTGCAGCAGCGCAGCCAGACGGCTGGCAGTCGGGGCCAGGCCAAGGGCGGCTGCGCGCAACAGCATGTGCCCAAGGCGCGGGTGCGTGCCTAGGGCGGACACCTCGCGCCCATGCGCGGTGATGCCGCCTGTAGTGCCATCGGCTGCTTCATCCAGGCAGCCGAGCTGGTGCAGCAGACCTGTGGCCTGGCGGTACGCGGCCTCAGGCGGGGCATCCAGCCAGGCCAGCTCGGCGGGCTCGCGCACGCCCCAGGCCGCCAGCTCCAGCGCGAGCGGGGCCAGATCCGCCGCCGCGATTTCCGGGCGACTGGCCTCGGGGAGCGCCGCATGCTCCTGCGCGCTCCACAGCCGGTAGCATACGCCCGGCTGGAGACGGCCCGCCCGTCCGCGCCGCTGGTCGGCGGAGGCCTTGGACACCTTGACGGTGGTCAAACGGCTCATACCAGTTCGCGCGGAAAACACCGATTCCCGCGACAGTCCGCTATCGATCACCACCGTAATCCCGGCGATGGTCAAGCTGGACTCGGCAATCGATGTGGCCAATACCACTTTTCGACTGCCCAAAGCCGATGAACGTATTGCCTCATCCTGCTGCTCCAGCTTCATGCTGCCGTACAGCGGAATTACCTTGACGTGTGCTGGTAAATGCTTTGAAGCCAATTCTCGTTCCGTTCTATGAATTTCTCTAGCCCCTGGTAAAAACACCAACAGATCGCCTTCATGAACATCAAGCGCCTTTTCTACCGTCTCAGCCGTAAAAGACTCTAAAGAGATTGATGAAGGTTTGGACATATGAAAGGTTTCTACTGGAAATACGGTGCCTGGACATTCCAGCAATGGCGCATCCCCTAATAGTCTGCATACAGGCTCTGCCTCCAGGGTGGCAGACATGATCAATATCTTCAAATCCGGTCGCAACAGCGCCTGGCTTTGCAGGGCAAGTGCCAATCCCAAGTCTGCATGCAGGCTGCGTTCATGAAACTCATCAAACATAATCAGCCCGACTCCCTCCAATGCCTGATCATGTTGCAGCATCCGGGTCAGTACGCCCTCCGTAACCACTTCAATCCGCGTGTTTGGTCCTACTTTTGTATCCATACGAACCCGATAACCCACGGTCTTCCCGGTGGGCTCTCCCAGCGCTTTCGCCATTTGCGCTGCTGCTGCACGTGCTGCCAAACGCCTCGGCTCCAGCATAATCATCTTTTGCCCTGCCAGCCACGGCTCATGCAGCAGCTCCAGCGGTGTTACCGTCGTTTTCCCCGCTCCCGGCTGTGCAATCAGTACCGCCGCCGAATGGGATTGCAGTATATGTTTAAGCTCGGGGATCACTTGCATAATAGGCAGTTGTTTATCTGTCAATGAAATCTCTCCAATGATACGCTTGATGCGTAGAATCTAAGTTTTAATTCCTTTATTATTGTGAATTTTTCATTACCTGTAATTATTGAATATTGAATTAAAAATGTTAAGCTGCACTCTGGGACTTCTCTTCGGTCTGTCGTGCATAATTCTTCTAAATCTATTATACAGATATTTAAATTTCCCGTCTGGCCATCGCGGCTATGTATGCTTCGTGTTTAGCTTCTATACCTGTCGAGATGCACTCGCGGCAAGTTCGTTTTATAATATGGTTGATATGGATTGCTGAAGGACGGAATATAGAATCGAGGTCACTTTCGTATGGAATTGCAGGCCCAACCCATCAGAGGGCGATTTGCCCCAACACCATCGGGATGGATACACTTAGGAAACGCTCGCACCGCCTTATTATCCTGGCTGCACGTTCGCTCCCTGGGTGGAACCTATATTTTGCGCATGGAAGATATCGATATGACGCGAGCTCGCAGCCAGTTGGCGCAAGGGATTATGGAAGATTTGCGCTGGATCGGGCTGGAATGGGACGAAGGACCCGACGTAGGCGGTCCCTACGGTCCCTACACTCAAAGCCAGCGGCTGGAACGCTTCCAATCTGCATTGGAGATACTACAGGAGCAAGATTTGCTGTATCCTTGTTTTTGTAGTCGGGCCGACATTGTGGCTGCCGCCCATGCTCCACATGGACTGTCTGGTGAAGGACCCGCATATTCAGGTGCATGTCGTAACCTTAGCTCTCAAGATGTCGTAGCCAAAGCACAACATAAACTCCCTTCACTTCGCTTTAAAGTACCGCAAAATCCAGATGCCGTTATTTCGTTTCATGATCAGGTAGCAGGCCATGTGACCTTCGGTGCGGCAGAGGGCGGCGATTTTATCGTCAAACGGGCGGACGGCATGTTTTCCTATCAGCTGGCTGTCGTTGTCGATGATGCAGATATGTATATGACCGACGTACTACGTGGGTATGATCTTCTCGATTCGACTCCCCGTCAGCTATTGCTGTACCAAGCTTTGGGGTTGCAGTCGCCACGTTTCGCACACGTTCCCCTTGTCCTGGGCCCTGATGGGCGAAGGCTGGCCAAACGACATGGTGGCGTAGCACTCCGAGCTATGCGCCGACAAGGTATCACACCGGAAGCAGTCATTGGCTGGCTCGCCTATTTTTCCGGGCTGCTGGATTCACCTGAGCCTGTGAAGGCTGTGGATTTAATCGATGACTTTCATTTGGACAAACTGCCCAAAGAACCCGTCATCCTGACGAAACAATGCCTCATGAGATTATCTGCACTGCAACGGTAATGAGGTAAAGCGCGGAAATCAAAGTGTACGGGCAAGGGCATTCCGCCCTTTGCTCCGCTCGCTTCTATTCCTCCAGTCGCTTACGCATAGCGGACTCATATTCATAAAATACAGACGACGTATTTAGCCCTCTTTCCTCCAGCAGCATACGGAGACGAAGTGATTTTTCAGTCAGCCTGCGACTGATCCGTTGTTGCTCTCCTGCCTCATGACAAGCGTGAAGCAAATCACGTAACTGGACACATTCCTTTTGTAACTGAAGCTCTTCCGGTAAAATGCCTGCATTCTTCAACAGCTTGTACGACATCCGCAGCTCCTCTGGAACATGTGACAAATCCTCGATCACCAGTGGCTTGCCCGCTCCCGGTAAATGATCAAACTCACCTTTGGCCATCGCCTCAGCAATCTTCTGCTCTGCCATTCTGGAGAACATTTCCATCGATCCTTTCCACTCTTGTATTAAACATCCTATGTACAATCTATATTAAAGAAACCTGGAGCCCTTTGCCACTGTAGCTTACATATCATTAGTATGTCCTGTTTACATAAAGGAGAAAGAGGGTTATTCTTCGATCCCAAGCAATTGACATACTTGCACTCTATATTTTTTGGCCTTACGTGTTCCATGAATGAGATTGGACAAGCGGCTAGCAGGAATATGGTAGGTATCACAAAATGTTCTCTGATCCATTTGCCTCTCGACTAGCTTTTCTTTGATTTTCCAACCAAAAGGGGTTACAGGATTTCGTTTGTTCAACAACGTTACCACCTCTTCATAAGTATAGGATTTAGAATTTTGATTGGGGTTTGGAGATTGGAGATTGGATTTCACACTCTTCCTTTAGCAACATGTCATGAACTCATTTGTTAAGATTTCATTTTGTATATTTGGTATTGATTCAATAGTTCATCCAGTTTCATGGATTGTTCAATCACTTTGGGATGCGTTAAAAATCCGTATTTCTTCTGGACTTGGTACAGTCTTTTTCTGGCCCGTTCGACACGAAGTAAAGTCACACCTGGATTCATCAGCATGATTCCCCCTTCTGTGTCATATCCTAATGCAAAACGTAAATTTTTGAATTTTTTTAAAATACGCTTAACAAAAAAAAGTGCTTCTGGAATATTCCAGAGGCACTTTTTGTCGGTATATGTTTATTTTCAGTTGGTTTCAAGTTGTTCAGAGTTAAACTTTGGAACCAACAATACCCGTTAAACAGTAAGTTTAACCAATTACCTTTAGGCTCCTCCGACTTGGTCATTAAGTTGGATGTGACTATGCGAATGAACCGGCACAGTAACAATAAACAAAAAACTAGCTGCGATGATCAGCAGTACCATTTTTTTCAACATTCTCTAACCACACCTTTTCAATAAGATTTAAAAAACCTGCTTTGGTTTCAGGAACCGCATATTCCCGAAAATGTAAAAACAAACCCATACAATTTATAAAATAAGTCTCATTATTTATTATATGTGACCTTAGCATTGCATACATCAAGTATTTAAAGCCATCGTTATACTTTCCTTGATACAAATAATAATAAGCTAACTCATATCCAAGACGTGCAAACTGTTCAGGTATAACTTGTTTAGTATACATGTCAGATGATGACTGCCCCTGTTTCACGAAAAAGTCAATAAGGGTTTCAAAGCGCTTAAGTACGTGATTCACATTTAACTGATATCGGTTTGCAGCAAACATTACATTCAGTAGTTTAGTAACCATTTCTTTATCGGCTTTTGATACAGCAATATATTCAACATAATCCGAAAGCACGCTTATATCTCCAAACAGTAGTTTATTAACGTAAGTATTACATAAGGCCCAATCTTGAAACTGTTTAATCCAATGCAGAGTATCCTCGTCAGTCTCTTTGACCCAATCTAAATTAGCGTAGGCGTATGTATATTCTAATGCCTGCTCATAATCGCCTTTGGCCTCATATACACTGGCACACAGTAAATCAGAATAGGTGATATACACAAACAATGGACGGCTCAGCCTCTTTTCAATTTCCGCAGGCTTTCGTTTTTTCTGCTGATGCTCTAATGTATATTGGATTTCCGCTTTATCTCTCATTTTTCGAGCGGTCACATCAAGCCTGTCCCATAAGCGCAAAGATCGATACACATTCGCCAAATCTTTAAGCGCATCAAGCTGGTCTATTTCATCCAGACGTTCCACGAAGGGTTCAAATAGCGTTGCTGCCTTGAGATTACGGCTTTGGTCGTCTCCAACTTGAATTGAGAATATACGATATTGGCAGGTGGCCAAGCGTTCAGAATGCTGATATTTCTCCACTTCTGCGACATTCTCATAAAGAGGCAGCGCAGCAGCATGTCGTCCCTGTTCAAATAATGCTTCTGCAACATCAAATAGCCTGGACGCATACAGCGGATTATCCATGATATGTCCAACCATTCGACGGATTGCATCCAGCTTGTCCAGCTCCGCACAACGATACAATAATGGCTCGATTCGCCTAAAATTCGGGGAAAGGTCAATGATGTAATTTTCTATGTATAGGTCATAAAAATAGCCTTCTGGCAAATCCATAGCCGCAGTAATTCGGTCTAGCTGCTGTACGGAAACAGGACGATGCTGACTAATCCAATTACTAAGCGTTCTTTGATGAACCCCTGAATATTCGGCAAATTGACTCAATGTCATATCATTTTGTTTTAGATAATCCTCAAACTCCGCTGAAATCGTAGGTGTATGCTTCAAGTCATAACCACCCTTCACATAAAAATTCCATTATTTTAAAAATCACCCTCTATTCTTCTCCATAATTAACCATCTGTCAATATATTATGCAACTAATGTTTATAGCGAAAATTCAGCATAACTTACACATATTGGGACATGTTGGACGAGTGGCATCCTGAAATGATTGGGTTGATCCAAGTAAAAGGTTTCACAGAGTTGACATGACTAATTCATTTCCCCATGTGGATTCTCACCAGTAATGATATAGAGGTCCCATGCAGAAACTCTGTTGGACCTTTTAATTACATGAAAAATCCCCTGATGTTGATGCAATCAGGGGATACCTAGGTTCATTTCTCTCGCTTTGATATTACGAAGTTGATTATTTCTCCAGTCACAATTCCTGTCAAAATTGCATAGATTCCCATTGCGCTCATCTTATATCCCAAAGCGTAAAATAACCCTATACATATTGCGTAGCCCAACAAAATAGCTGCATAGCGCTTTAAAAACTTACTCATGGAAATTCTCATAAGCAGCAACTCCCACCTTAATTTATACTTCAACCATTGTAAATGTTAGTTAATTGTTGCATAAAAGTAAGGGGGAATTTGTCGAATAAGAAATCCGTTAAGAAGAAATTTGCACCTATTCACTGCTGGGCAGGCCACGAAACAAGCCTTCTTTTTCATACCATCCACGCACTCACATGGAGTGCGACGCAAAACAATTATCGGAGCTTTACCGCTGCCGAAAATTTCAATCCACGCACTCACATGGAGTGCGACATAGACCCGGTGAAATATAACCTCCATCTGTCAGATTTCAATCCACGCACTCACATGGAGTGCGACTTTAGCGGTAGTCGCTCATGTATCCGATCAGTAATTTCAATCCACGCACTCACATGGAGTGCGACAGCGAAAATGCAGTAATTGATACCCTAATGATATCAATTCTACACATTGTCGCAAAAACTGATGTCAAATAAGCTTGGATCAACTATTGACTCTACGGATAAATAGCAAATTTAATACTTTTCGACAAATTTCGAGGTGCGAAGGACCCGGGGTTTTTATGTGAGCTTCACATTCGCACCTTATAAAATCAGTGGGCTTTCCATATCGTAAGCTTCCTTAGCCCCTATATGCTCTACTTTCTTTTTATAGCTATCTCCAAAGTTGTAGAAACGCAGGCTGTCTTCTTTTTTGTCTATCAATTCTTCTAATTCATATTTTAAACGGCGGAACTGGGTCGAATCCAAAATGCACTCAAACACGGAATTTTACACCCTTTGTCCGTGATCTACGCACCTTTTCACAACCTTTTCCAGTCTTTTTCTGCCTTCTCTATCTAATGTACTTACATCATACGTAATTAGTATTAACAAGATCAACCTACTTCCACAAAAATGGAGGGTACTCGTCCAGATCTCCCCGAATATATCTAGCCAAGAGCAAAGCCTGTGAATAGGACACAAGCCCCCAAGACATTTTCTCATTCAAATAAGGATGAATCATTTTTTCCTGTTTCCGTTCTTGCCATGCCTTCAATACGATTTTCCTCGTATCATCGTCCATCATGACAGCCTCGTTTTCTTTTTTGTAAAATCCTTTGCCATGAATCATTTTTTGTTAATAATGTAAGAACAAAACGGTCGGTATTTACTCCTCTAAGCTCTTTCATCACATCCAGTGCCAATTAGGCTCGCCCTGGACGATCTCTATGCAGAAAACCTACATAAGCATCCAGACCGACAGCTTCCAGTGCGGATTTCATATCGTTGGACAACAGTGTATAGGCAAAAGATAATAGGGCATTCACGTTATCTAACGACGGGCGCTTATGGCGTCCATGGAAATAAAAATCATCTTTTTGCTGTAAGATCAGATCATCCCACACGGAATTGTACTGAACCAACGCCGTCTCCCTCCAAACCACGTAAAATCTCCAGCTCCTCACTTCACGGACCCCTTCATGATTTCGGATAAAGAGGCGCTCTCCACTCGTACGACCAAGTGGCGGCTGCTCCGTCATGATCCACGCACTCATATAGAGTGCGACCGAAACTCTTAAAAGCAGAGATGGCAGAGAAACATTTCAATCCACACACTCATATAGAGTGCGACAATTATTCGGTATGAGCCTTTTTTGTCGTTGAAGATTTCAATCCACGCACTCATATAGAATGCGACTCAACACCGAAGGCATGAGCGAGAACGCTGTTCGTATTTCAATCCACGCACTCATATAGAGTGCGACATCTTCTTTCTGATCACTACATAACTTCCATCTGTATTTCAATCCACGCACTCATATAGAGTGCGACGTCCAGACCACGGACACCCTGGACGAATTTTTCAATTTCAATCCACGCACTCATATAGAGTGCGACTCTGAACGTACCATCAAAAAGGGCTTGTTTCGCAAAATTTCAATCCACGCACTCATATAGAGTGCGACTCCCTTTGGACGCATTAAATGGACATTCACATCCAGGAAATTTCAATCCACGCACTCATATAGAGTGCGACAGCGAAAATGGGTCAAATGCCCCCTATTTAAGTACCATTCTAGCGTTATTTTGGCAAAAACGCATCTAATATTACCTCATCCTCTTGCGATCGTTTAAAACTTGTTCATATTCGATATAATTCGACAAAATCTGAGGTGCGAATCTCTCGGAGAATTCATGTGAGCTTCACATTCGCACCTGGACAGACTCGCTTTTTGGCTTAGCAACAAATACCTGCCTGGACTTATTTCACCTCTGCCAGTTCTGCCACCTGTGAAGGAGTAAGCGCACATTCGAATATATTTAATTCATCGATAGCGCTTTTAAAAGCAGGGTCCCACCAGTTAACACCAAAGCTGAACGTTCTGGCTTTGGGTAAATACATCCGGAAATATCGACTACATTGATCAGAAAAATACCTTTATATTTTCGAAAATCATAAAGGTATTTGTAAAATATTTTATGAAAACGTTCGGCAAAAGTTGAGTTATTAATCCTGTTCATCATACCGGCTGCATTACCTGCATAAACCTTCCCATCCGTTCCAGCGCCTTCTCCAAATCGACGAGCGAGGCTGCATATGAGCAGCGAATAAAGCCCTCTCCGCCTGATCCGAATACATGTCCTGGTACGACCGCCACCTTTGCTTCCTTCAGCATACGAAGTGCAAACTGCTCAGATGACATGCCAGTAGAAGTAATTGAAGGGAAGGCATAGAAAGCCCCCTCAGGCTCATGACAAGCAAGCCCGATTGCATTCAAGCCGGCCACAAATAGCTTGCGACGTTCATTGTAGCTCGCCATCATCTCATCCTTGGCAGCCAAGCCATGGCGCAATGATTCCAGCGCGGCAATCTGTGCAATGGTGGGCGCACACATGGCTGTGTACTGGTGGATTTTCAGCATGCCGGCAATCAGCTCATGCGGACCGCACGCATAGCCTACCCGCCAGCCTGTCATCGCAAATGCTTTGGAAAAACCACTGATGACAATCGTACGCTCCTTCATGCCCGGCAAAGAGGCGATACTGACATGCTTTCTCCCGTAAGTCAGTTCGGCATACACTTCATCCGAAATGACGACCAGATTATGTTTGATAATGAGCTCTGTCATCGGCAGCCAATCCTGCTCCGTCATAACTGTTCCAGTCGGATTACAGGGATAATTGATCATTAAAACCTTTGAATGAGGTGTAATTGCCGCTTGCAGCGCTTGCGGGGTCAGCTTGAATTGCTCCTCTGCCGTAGCCGCCACCTCTACAATTTTACCGCCATGCAGATGGGTAATGGGTTCATAGGCAATATAGCTTGGTGCTGGAATCAGCACCTCGTCACCCGGATCGATCACTGCTCGCAGCGCCAGGTCGACGGCTTCACTGCTCCCCACCGTCACAATGATTTCCTGCTCAGGGTCATAGGAAAGCGCGAAGCTGCTGGAAAAATAAGCCGAGATCTCCTCCCGCAGCTCCATCAAGCCGGCATTCGAAGTATATTTCGTCTGTCCTTCACGCAATGCCTGAATGCAAGCTTCACGTACCTTTTCCGGTGTAACGAAATCAGGCTCTCCGACCCCAAGGGCGATTGTACCTCCGCCTGCTGCATTCAGATCAAAAAAAGCGCGAATTCCCGATGGCCGAATATCCCGTACACGCGAGGATACAAACCGCCCTGTCCCCTTTTCACTAAACATATTACGCCATCCCCCATTCCTGTTTCCGCTCATGGAGCGAGCTGGCAATAATATGGTCCAGTAGCTGTGTAAAGGTTATACCCGCAGCTGCCGCACTCTTCGGAAGCAGGCTGTTGGCGGTCATTCCCGGTAATGTGTTCACTTCCAGCACGTAAGGTCTATCCTGACACAAAATCATATCGACCCTTGCATAGACCTTACATTGCAGCAGCCGGTAGCTGGCCAGTGCCGCCTCGCGCACACGCTGTTCAATAACGGTGGGAAGCTCGACCACCTTCTCCTCAGCACCGCCGACCTCATATTTTGCTTTGTAGTCGAACCACTTCGAACGAGCGGAGCTAATGCTAATAATTGGTAATACCTCGCCATCTACGATGGAGCAGGTAATCTCCGTCCCTTCATAATAGGACTCAATCAAGATCGCTTGATCCAAGCTGCAAGCCCCCTGAACAGCCGACAGCAGTTCCTTCTCATTTTGTACAAGCTGGATGCCGATGCTGGATCCCCCCGTATTCGGCTTCACAATAACCGGGTAGCCCAAACGCTCCACCACCTGCGGATCATAATCGTCCATCCCCTGCCAGTAAAGGCCTGAAGGCGTATGCACACCCGCTGCCTTCAACAGCATCTTGGACAACTGCTTATTCATGCATAAGCTGCTTGCCAGGACACCGCTGCCTGTGTAGGGAATGCCCAGCGTCTCCAGCGCTCCCTGCACCGTGCCGTCCTCGCCATACTGACCATGCAGTGCCAACAGCGCGATATCAATGCCTGTCTGCTGGACCTGCGCGATTAAATCCGCTCGCTGCTCGATCACCATTGGAACCACTTCATAACGGCTGCGATCCAAATGATTGATCATCTCTTGACCTGTCTGCAGAGAAATCTCACGCTCAGAGGAAATACCGCCCATAATAACGCCAATTTTCATCATGACACCTCATTTTTCTTCAAAATCTTTATGTGGCTACGGATGTTCATCCGATCGCTAGTGCTTCTTCAGAACAATATTCCGTCTCTATAGCTCTTTTCTTAATCCTTATGCCTTAAGAAAGTTACGCGTCTGTTGACCGATTATTTGAATACCCCGTTCGATATTTTCATCTGTTACTCGTGAAAACCCAAGCCGCAATGTATTCGTCCCTTCGCCTTCTTGAATAAAAAACTTGTCTCCCGGTGTGAAAATGACGCCCTGTTCTGTGCAAGCTTCTAGCAGCTGGCGTGTATTTACGCCTGTCGGGAAGGTAAGGAACAAATGCAAGCCCCCGTCACCTGACACATGCGCCTCAGGAAGATGTGCTTCACAGCATGCCTTTGTCAGCTCATATTTGCGCTTATACTCTGTACGTGCTTTTTTTACATGTTTATCGAAATTTCCGTTAAGCATATATTGGTATAAAATCGATTGATCGATTGTTGAGGTATGAATGGTGCGCGCACGCTTAATGCTTTCCAGAGTGTCAATCAGTGCTCGGTCTCCAAGCACCCAGCCTACACGCAAGCCAGGGAACAGCACCTTGGAAAAGCTGCCAATATAGATTACTCCGTTCCCTTGGCCTGCTGTCGCTATTAAGGGCGCAACATGCGCTCCCGAGTAGCGTAGCTCCTCATTGAATCCATCCTCGATCACCGGAATCTGATAGCGCATCATTAATTTCATAACAGCGCTACGCTTTGCTGGCGACATGACGATGCCTGTCGGATTATGATAGGAAGGAGTCAAATAGGCCAAATCGAAGCTATTGGTCTGTAATACCTCCTCTAGCCGCTCTACATCAATACCGTCACACTTCATCGGAATGCCGGTAATCTCAAATCCTTGCAACTTCAAATTTTTGATCGCTGTGTGATGGGTCGGATTTTCACAAATTGCCGCTCCACGGCGTGCAGAAGGGCGTAAAGCCGACAGCACAATGTCAAAGCCTTCTGTAAACCCGCCTGTAATCAGCATATCCTTGCCAATTATATCGACGCCTTTGTTCTCCATATAATGCATCAGGTAATCAATCAGCGGCTTGTAGCCCTTGGCATAGCCGTAGTTGAGCAGCACCTGCCCTTCGATTGCCATCCGATCCATAAAAGCTCGCCTTACATCCCCCAGATCAAACAGCTGCTCATCCGGAGCGATGCTTGTGAACGAGATAGTTCCCTTTTGGGCACGAATGCCCTGCTTCATCATATCCAGATCAACAGCCGATACAGCATACTCGTTCATTCTTGCCTTCCAGTCGACCTCCCAGGTGGCAGAACCGTCAGATCCTCCGTTATCTACGGCCGACTGGCCCACCATGGCGGCCACATAACTCCCCTTTCCGGGAATCGCATACGTAAATCCGTCATCCTCCAAGCCTTCATAGGCTGCAATGACTGTATTGCGGCTCACCTTAAGCAGAACGCTCATTTCTCGTGTGGAAGGCAGCTTCTGATCCGCCTGAAGCGCCCCTTTTATAATTAAACGATTGACGTATTCTTTTACTTGTATCGAGACCGGGCGGTCACTTACGAGCTTGAAATCCTGGAACATTCTTCATCGCCTCCCCCTATAATGATGGCATACAAGACGAGTGAAAAAAAAGAACCACCGCACTGGATTTTTCATCCTTCGGTGGTTCTTCCGCATTTTATCCCCTGTACGCCCTCATATTCTTGCCTCATTCCCCCGCATCATTGCCTCTCATCGCGCCCATTGCGAGCATTGTACATATCACAAAGATCGTTTCACTTCGATTTTATTTTCTTCCTTCTGCGGCTGAAGCCCTGAGAACTATGCAAAGCATACCAGTCAAACAAAACCATATGCCGTAACGACTGACCGTGAATCCTGCCGCATCGTCAATTGTCACATGGAGTGCGCCTATTTCTTTCTTGAGGACGTCCTCCATTCATCATATTTCAATCCACGCACTCATATAGAGCGCGACCCGACCGGATACATGAGCGACTACCGCTGAATGGTCGATTTCAATCCACGCACTCATATGGAGTGCGACAGCGAAAATGAAGGAATTCATACCCTAATGATATCAATTCCATGCATTTTCGAAAAAAACGATGCTAAAAAAGCTTGAATCGACTATTGACTTCTAACGAAGAAAGCTAATCCGAATCCATTTCGACAAATTTCGAGGTGCGAAGGACCCGGGGTTTTTATGTGAGCTTCACATTCGCACCGTAACCAAGACAATACACTCAGGATACCACAAAACATTTCTCCGTCCCAGAGCATGCTCTATTTTCTAAAACAATAACGACTCTGCCCCATCAATTACAATTTGTGCACCAGTAATGTGACGCGAATGATCTGAGGCCAAAAATGTTACCAAATCAGCTACCTGCTCGGGTTGACCCGGTCCATCTGCCAACGGTTGCCCTCCTTCGGGAAACTTGACGGGGATGGTAATTTGCTTTAACCCTTCCGATTTCTCCGTGGTTTCATCAATATTGGTCGAAATGGCCCCAGGATAGATGACATTGACACGAATACGGAACTTAGCCAGCTCCAGCGCAGCCATTTTAGCAAAACCGGTTTGACCCGCCTTCGATGTGCTGTAGGCTGACATTCCAAAGCTGGTAAAGCGCTGATTTCCATTAATGGAGCTGGTAATAATAATGCTGCCGCCACCGTTCTTTTTCAAATGTGGTATTGTATACTTCACCGTCAGGAAGGTACCATCCAGATTCGTGGACAATGTTTGCCGCCAATCCTCAATGCTCAGATCCTCGATCGGTCCGACGACCCCGTTAATCCCGGCATTAGCAAAAATGATATGCAGACCGCCAAATAATTCAACCGCTTCCAGAACTGCTTTTTCCACACGCACCGGATCGGCAATGTCCACGTCAAATGCCCGCGCCGACCCTTCACGTATAGCATTAATTTCTCTTTCTGTCTCCAAAATACGCTCATTACTTACGTCAAAAAGAGCGACATTCGCTCCTTCTCTAGCCATTTGAATGGCCGTTGCCTTGCCAATGCCAGAACCAGCCCCCGTGATCAGAGCCGTTTTGCCTTCAAAGCGTGCGCCTCCTGCATATGTGTAGCTCATATGTATCGCTCCCTTTCAGTAATCTGTATAATCACAAGATTACCCAAAAGGATATACTTTATAATCACCATTTTTGCGCATTTTTTGCTATTCCTTTGCGATATTTGAGAAAAGGACGAATATTACGCGCATTAGCGCGTATTTCCTTCTCCTCCTCGTTACATTCTATAAATATCTTAACGAATCGTATTTTTCTATGTATTCATCAAAAAAAGGACGTTATACAACCATGGATATGGATGCATACGTCCTTTTGCTTATTCATTTACCACTGAAGCTCAATAAATGCAGCATCATCATCAAGTCCCCCGGTATGGGATGCGTCCAGCAATACCTGTATCTGCTCATCAGGGACAGGCTCGCGAATGGGGTCCAAATCGGATAAACCGTCCGTATACACCTGTAATCTCATCGGCATATCTGCGGGTATACTTCTTTCGTACCAATGAGGCTTCCCACCAATCGGCCCACGACTTGTTGACCAGCGCTCCGCTGTAGAAAAAGTATGATCGAACAGCTCGCTAATTTCCTCGGCACCGTTCCATAGTCGCAAACGTGAATCCCCTTGCCAGGCAAGTCGGAGACGGCCACGGCTACCACGCTTCGGCAGTTCGATTTTACCGCAAATATACATGGACTGGCTTCCCTGACGACGTTTATCTTCCAATACCGAGCGCATTAAGCCTGATTCATGATCCAAAGGCTGCCGATCCAGTTCCTCTGCCGCTGTACCTGCCAAACGTTCAAGGTACACTCTTAATTGATCAACAGACAGATCTTGTCCCCGTTCCATCCAATCCAGTAAAGAGGAACCCAGATAGCGGGCTGCAAAATCTCCTCGGTAACTGAGCCCGACACCATCACACAAGACAAAACAACAGACGGATTTATGAATACGTACTGCGGCGAAATCCTGTCCGCTTTCCCCCATACTGGCAGATTCGGCAGATCTTCCATAGCCATAACGACACATAAAACGACTGTGATGAGATGATAAAGGCTGATCGCCTGTCTGAGAGCTTATGTAAGCAAATTGCTGAGTCAGCCTTGCATTCATTCCCTTTTTTTTGCTCGCGGGGAGCAGGGACAGCAGTGGATTCATGCTTTTACCTCCTTACCGTACAGGCGTTGCAGCCGACATTTGGAACCCAATGGACACCAGTTCCGCACAGGTTCCGGGCAGCATCATAATGGCTCCTTCACCTAACTGATAATCTGCCTCAAACAGCATTTCTCGATAGCTTTCAGGCAGTACAGAAGACATATCACGCAATTTCACAGCATGTTCATCCTGCAAAGGCGTATTATGCGTCAGACCTTTCCAGCGACGGGGGTCCTGAATAGGCGTTTCCAGCAACCTGTCGGATAAAAATATATTTTCCACCAGTACATTACCGTCCGGTACACTCATGCTCATAATACGCTTCGCAATCGGTTCCGGATCATCGCCTGTGGAAACCCCATCTGTCATATGACAGACCAAAGGTGCAGGACAGTCCTGCATCCCTGGTAATTCTGCCTGCAAAATACGCTCAGCTTGCAGGAAGGCTTTTGCTGAATCTGAAAATCGTTTGGGTGTCAAATCGGGCAACGAACCAATGGCCGCGATTTCATCAATTCCCTTGACACCATTCAGCAGGTCATACACGTCGTCACTATAAGCTAAAATCGCAATCCGATAGCGTGCTGTCAGCCGATTTCCTTTGGTTGAACGGAAAACCATCTGCCGGATCGCCAACGATATAGCTTCATATACAACGTCAATACGCCGCCGCCCCTCCATCAGCATGTTCATCGACGCGCTGATGTCAATCAGGTAAATGATCAGGGCGGGAGTGCGTTGTGAAGCCTGTATTGTATAATTCATGGTTTGTACATGCTCCCCTCAGTTACCTTCTATCTTCATCTGTTTTGTAGCTATCATTCCGCCCATATATAAACATATGAAATATTAAATTTTAGGCAGTCTAAAATTCGTATCGCCTAAAAAATTATAGATCGAGGAAGCCCGATATCCCACTTCGCCTACCGAACGATAATAAGAAGGATTACTATCATATAGTGTTCTAAAACGCTTCGCAAAGCTCTTTGCCTTCGCAGCGCTTCCACCTTCCTGAGAGGCATATGCCTTGTTGTACAGGGAAATAAGCTGAAGAACGTTCTCCTTGTTTCGTGCATGCATAGACTCTTTTTGCTTTTGTTCCGCCTCGGCTGCTGCCTTACGAGCTGCCTCTTCCTGGGCGGCACGGGTTTCCTGCTCCTTTTTCAAAGCCAAGTATTTTTCATACTTTGCCTGTTGATCATACGCTTTTTGCTTCGCCAACTTGGCAGCCGCCTGCTTATTTTGTTCCTTTTGGGCGAGATAAGCTTCATATTTAACCTGTTGATCGATAAGGGCTTGCTGTCTCTTCTGCTCTTCCTGTTGCTTTTGAGCGGCAAGTACCTGCTGTTTGGCCTGCTGTTCCGCTTCCTGGCGTTGTTTCTCCGTCAGCAATTTTTGAGCGGCTTCCTGCTCGGCTGCCAGCTTTTCCTCGGCCGCCTTTGCAGCCTTCGCTGCCTCTTCCTGCTTGGCTGCCTCGATTTGTCGCTGACTGGACTGATCTGCAAGAATATTCACGGCTGGGATTCCAGCTGCCAACAGAACGACTGCGGCCGCAGTTGTCACGATAAACGCTTTGGAGCGATACCAGGCTTTTGATTTTTCAGGTTGCTCCGGCGTCTTGGGATTCAACTGCTCCTCTAGCCCTGTGATCGCAGCCGACACCTCCACATGCAGAGGACTGCCGTCTTCTACAAAATGATACAACGACCGGTATACTTCCAGCGCTGCAGCAGGTTTGTTCTGCTGCTCCAAATCACGTGCCTGTCGGAACAGCTTGTCCGTTACCCCACGCTCTCCCTGCTCCAGGGCAGCCTGATTTAGCAGGGCAGCCTGTTCAGCCTTGAGCGGTGCAGGTGCTGACAAAGAAGATGCAGCTTCACTGGAAAGGCCACTCACCGCTGCCGATTCTATTGTTTCTGTCGCAGCAGGCTCCGGTTCTATAGCCTCAACTGGAATTTCCTGCTCAGTAACTGCATTAAGTACAACCAACCATTCGCCAAAAGTAGGGCAACTGCTTAAATCCTGACTATCCCAGGCGCGGCTGAACAATTCTACCACCTTGCTGCCCCAGCGGGATTCAAGTGATTTTCGTAAAATAAAATAACGTTCGCAAGGCGTCTGCATTTCATGCTGATCAAAATAACTTTCGCCCCACGCTTTGTCGACTACAACACGGTCAGACCAGCCTAGCATTTCTCCTATAATAATTGCCCCTGCAAAACGGTCTGCATACGCACTCCATAAACCGCTGTGGACGGTACGATGTGCGGCATACCCTGGCGAACCTGCCAATAGAGCGTCTGGACGATCCATTTTAGTACTATACATTTGTTCCACGTCCACCAATTCCACAGCTGACGTGCCTTGAGGCAGTTCCACTTCAGAAAAAAACGGAAGCATCACATTCGGCGCCGATAAATCACAGTGCGCCAATCCTTTTTGCTCCATAGCTGAACCGATCCCTGCCAATGCTCTGGCTAAAGCCAGACTATCGGAAGCCTCAAGCTGACGCTGATCTGTGAGACAATCGAACCATGTCATACCGTGAACCCATGGCATCAGCACCGCATACAGCAAATCAGGCTGCTCGGCGATCAGACTTCCGTTTCTTTCTGGAGTGAGCACATCACGCTTGCATACCTGCAAACCGGGAATATCCCCGTATGCTTCCATATGCTCAGATTGATAAACCATAGCCGGGATGCGGAACTTCGGAAAAAACACTTTAAGGGCTTTTGCCTCATGCGGTGCTCCGTTTTTGGCATTCAGTTGGTATACAATTCCCTGCCGCCCTGCTTGAGCATAGGCTAAACCGGGTGCAGCGGGATGTCGTCCAACCACATAAGCTGTGCCGTTTATGATCAATTCGTCTCCCGGATTCGGTTGAAAAGACATGAAACATCCCTCTCCTTACATCATTCAGTATGCTAGTTTTCCTCACCTTATTATATACATCTATGGATGGCAAGAAAACCGGGTATCCGAAGATCGCCCGGTTTTTCCTGAACATCCTGTGCCAAACCGTGAGGAATGGCTCACATATTGCTTCTTATAGAGTGGTATATGACAAGTTAATGCCTATCAGGCAAGGCAACTTATTTCGTTTGGTCAACCGTACGGAATTTGTTAGCGATAGCTGTCAATTCTTGGCTGATGCTGTTCAAAGTCGTTACAAAAGCTTGCATTTGTTTGCTAGCTTCCTGAAACTCTTGGAAGAAGCGTTGTTTAGTCATACCTTCCCATTGACCTTCCATACCTGAGATGGACTGTGTCAAACTGGAAACGATCTGTTGGCTTTGCTCACCACTTTGTTTAAATTGGTTAGCCACCTGATCAACCTGTTCTGGGGTAATTAAAATGCGTCCTGCCATTTTTTGCGTCCTCCTTGATGATAAAAATGTTTTTGTTTTATCTAGTTCAAATTGTACTATGGCTATTTAATTCCCTACAAAAGGCAAAGGACCTAATTGTAACAATCCCACTTTTTAACTATAAAACAGCACCTAACAGTATAATATTAACAAAACAACCACCTAATAAGTCCCATAAAGTCGGGAATTGCGAAACGAATCAAGTAAATTTTGCAGTCGATCCAGATTGTCCCGGAACGCGATCCCAACTAAGCGACAGGCTGATCTCTTGTTGTAGACGGATCAGTAAAATACCAATCCTGCGGACTGCTAGAAGACGCCTGCATCAGAATATCCTGATGCAACGTTTCTACATCCGAAGACTGTACACCAGCAATGGCATGTACGACAGACTGCGGGTTTGAAATCAGACTGCCTGTTTCCGAAGCTTGCCCAGGCAGAATAGACGGTGATTGCTGATTCGACCAATCGAGCATTGTGACGGGTCGTCCCAATGGTTGGCTGGCAAATGACAGAATCGTTTGATAGTTGTGGTCAACAGACTGAAACTGCTCTGCCTTTCGGTTCAGTTGTGTACCTGATGTATGGAGGTAAGCATGAATCTGTTCTGACATCCGCTTGGCCTGCATCCAATGATTCAAGATCGCCTCGCGTGCAGATACATCCCAATCCAGCGATTGTAACGCCTGCTCCAAACCTGCTGTTAACTGTTGAATTTGCTCCGCCGCATGCTGTAGCTGCCCGCTAAGCCCCCGAAGCACATCCGGTTCAACTCGAATGCGCATATCCATCACCCTTCTTCTGTCACTTCTTCATTCACTGCCGACTGTTTCAACCAATTTAATAATAAATCCACAAACTGATCCCTTGAAGCCATAGCTGCAATCAGCCAGTCTCCGTTACCACTTGAGCTCATCCGAAATATCCAGTTCATTGCAGGACACAGGACAAAGGCTGCCCGTTGTGATTCCCACTCCCTGCCATTCCATACCAGCAATTGCAGTTCTCCTTCGGCTACACGAGAACTCAAAGACTGAGCCAGTCTTGCAGCCCCCTCTGCATCTCCGCTAGCCTCGGTCAGTTTACTGCTGATCAGAGACACACTTTCTCCTGCCGATTGCTCATAAATTTTATTAAATGCCTGCTTGGAGAACATAAGTGCGGGGGATTCAGGCACAAGTCGATCTACCCAACCCATTTTATCAATCAATGTCTCGCAAGCCTTTTCCACATTACCCAGATCGTACAGTCGATACTCATCGGGTTCATCAGCGGATTTCACGAGTTCCACTACACGCTCGTTCGTGCAATGGAGATAGCCTTCAAACCGCTTACCTCCCCGCGCATAGCGTATACGGCAAGCCCTGTTGGATAATCCCGCGATAGCGACTCTTGAAAAAACGGTAGGAGGCATTGCTAGCTCTTTGCCCTTATCTACCCGCTTTAGATACCCCTTTTCCAAAAGAGTAGCTTTTACCTGCTCCCACTCTTCCGCCAACTCCTCTGCTAGATAGCCCTTAAACGGATCTTCCACCCCAAGCAGTCTGTCAGAACCCAATACGCCTGCCAGAAAAAACAGTTCCTTCGCCTTGAGGGTTATTAACTTCTGCTTGGAAGCTTGAAACGTTAACATTATGAGCCACCTCCCTTCAAACTACAACATGCCATCGGTCACGAATTTTCGTTATCCAATCCTCACAGCTCACTTGCTCTGAGAAGGGAATTGCCGCTTTTATCCTGGTAAATTTGCGCCGTACGTAGTATCCCTGCCCAGGTGGCAGGACTTTTAGGCCACCAGCAGCGGCGTTCGCCTCCGAATAAGGGATACGAAAGAACGATAGATCATTCGAATCTAGTGTTCCAAATAGCATACCGCTTTGGCTTGCCTTGACATCATTAAACCAGTCCACACCAAAGGTAGGGAAATCAGATGGCACACCCGATAGCACGACATGCACATTGCGATCACGTCCCAACCGTACAATGGCGGAGAGCTGATCCTTTATCATAAAATCGTTCAGTTGCTTACTTAACATATCCGCATCATCAATGACCAGGAGCAATTCGGGATCATTCCCCTCCTTGTTCCGCTGTTGAACGATATCATACACTTTCTGTACCAGAGGTCCCATTTCTTCCTCGCTTTCGGCAGCAGCCTTAACATGAGGAAGATGCCGTAATCTAGATAGTCCTCCGCCTCCATAGCGTGTATCGATCGTATAGACTTCCAATTGATCGGGTGATGTGTAATAAGCAAGCGATATAATCCAGCTCATTAGAAAAGAGGTTTTTCCACCCTCCATTGGACTACCCACTATAAAATTGGGCCCTTCTTTCAGATTCAGGAGAAAAGGCTCAAGATCGTCACTCTGTAGACCTACAGGTACTTCATAAGGAAGTGCACCCGAAGGTCCACTCGTCTGATCCCACTGCTGAAGCAGTTCCGACAATGGAATCCGCTCAGGTAATGGGAGGATGGCTGGTGCGTGCTTGCCTTTCCATTCCTGCACAATGCCAGCAATATTGCGGCGTAACCGTGCTGATCGCTCCGCCTCATCTTCTCCTGGTGAAGGCAATGCCGTCTGGAACTCCAGCGGAGGAACATGCCCTTTAACCAGAGCGCGGCCTGGAATTAACGGTCCTGGCGTTTTGGCTGGTCGTCCTACCGCATAGTAATAGTCACTCGGGTCGGACATTTCAAAAGAAACAGCATTCGGTATGTTACTGCGGAATTTCTCAAACACATCGGTAATCCGGTTCGCTGTAATGATAAAAGTAATACCTAGACTGCCTCCTTCTCGCAAAAGAGATTCCAGCAGTTCATTTTCATCTGGATAAGCATTACGGAAATTAAGATATCCATCAATAACTACGACAATTTGCGGAACATCCTCAACAGCAGAACGTCGATAAGAGCTTATTGTTTTGACACCAGCCTCGGAAAGCATTTCCTTGCGTACGGCCACCATCTTGAACAGATAACGGAACAGTCGCTTGATCCGGTCATCCTCCTCAGCCATCATAACAGCCCCGATTTGGGGAAGTTCCCCAAAGTCGCGCATCGTTCGACCCATATCAATGATATACCCGTTCCAATGATTCGCTGCAAAACGCTGAGCCGTGGACATCAGCAATGTATGCAAAAAGGTCGTTTTTCCCATACCCGGCATGCCATACACAGCCCAATGACCATGATCCAGCGATGCATAAATTGGCTCCTGCCGCTGATTCGGCAAATCATCCACCAGACCAATAAGAGCCTTCAGCTCCAAAGGTGATGATGTACTATCTATTTCGGTGCATACCGGCAGATTTGTTAAATCCAGCAATTCAGGCAGCGGTGGAAGCCACGGTCCCTGAAGTCGTTCGATCCCTGCCTTAGCAGCCTCATTCGCAATATAATCAATAAATACTTGAAGCTGTTTAGGGGCTTCTTCTCCTTTTAAGCCTGAGCTTGCCCGTTCGCCGCCCGTCAGTAGCGCTTCACGTTTCCCGTTCAGTCTCACTTCATGTACAGGTAGTGCAGAAGAAATATCGCTGTTGCCTATATACGGCGCACCGCTCCAAGCAAACTGCATCTCTTCAAACACCTCGTCGCTACCGACCTGGAAATATCCTCGTCCCGGCTTCGTAATCCACGCGGCATTCGGTATTTTCAACATGTCACGGCTATCACCTTCGCTTTGCACCCGTAAGCAGATGCGGAACCTGGAGTTACTCCAGATCTTATCATCTACGACACCTGCGGGCTTTTGCGTCGCCAAAATCAAATGGACACCTAGTGTCCGCCCAATCGCGGCAATACTGATTAACTCGTCCATAAACTCTGGCTGATCTCGCTTTAATTGTGCAAATTCATCAATAATAATAACCAGATGAGGCAGCGGTTGTTCCTGCCGCTGCCGGAGTAGTCTGTAATATTCATCAATATGCTGTAAATTGCCTGCATCGTTCAATATCTTCTGTCGACGAACCAGTTCTGCTTTAAGAGATATTTTGGCACGTTCAATCAAATTATTGTCCAAGTTCGTGATCGTACCCACAACATGCGGCAAGTTAACGAACGTGTTGGACATGCCTCCACCCTTGTAATCGATCAGCATAAAAGCAAGATCATGTGGATGAAACTCGGCAGCAAGCGAGGCTACGATGGACTGGATAACCTCACTCTTCCCTGAACCCGTTGTACCGGCGATCAAGCCATGGGGACCATGTCCTTGACGCTCTATCTTATCATGCAGGTTAATCATAATCCTCTTACCGCCTGCTCGCACGCCCATCGGCACAGGTAAGGTATCGGGATGGCGGTTACGTCGCCACCGATCTGCCACGTCCAGTTCTTCCACACTCGCTACGCTCATCATATCAAACAGAGGTAGCACAGCGGGAATGTCAGAAGCAGAGGAACGCTTCAAGCGAATAGGAGCCATGTACCTCGCCAATGCATCGGCTTCCTCTTTTGACAAACGATCCGGTTTAAAACTTTGCTGTTCAACCTCCGCCGATTCTGATTTGCGGGCATATACGCCCTGCTCTTTGGAAGCCTCCACAATCAGCTGACACTGCATCGGCAAAGCCTCTTTACGAGAAGCCAGCACAATCGTACACGCATCAATGGCTCGACCGTCCTCCAGTAACAACGGCAGCAACGGTTCTTCCTCAATCAGCTGGGTGTCAGATAAAACAACGATATAACACGGGACTTCCATTCCTTTGCCCTGGCGATCATTGCGATTATTTTTACGACGGTTCAGTCTGGCAAACAGAAAATCAGCTAATTGATGTGCACTGCTACTGCGGTCTGACATCATTCTCTGGATGCGGTCATCATCCCACACATGTGGGAGCCAGCGCATCCAAGTCCATTCACTTTCCTCTCGCTCGTCATAGAAGGAAGCAATTTTCACTTCATCTGGCGAGTGACGAACCGTCACCTGTGCCAAAATGACTCTTAACGCAGCAAGGGTATGCTCCCGGTCGCCGACCAATCCAACCACTTTGGATTGAAACAGCGGTAATGCAATGGAAGCAGCGTCTACCAGACGAAATTCCTCTTCCAGTTCATCCGCAGCTCCCAACAAAGGATCTCGGTCATAACCGTCTGGGCGTGGAATTTGCAATTTAATATGAAAGGGAACTTGTCCAGTCCCAATACGCACCTGCAAAAAGTCCTCATCCTCCGGTGATCGTTCCCAAAGTGAACTGTTGCGGTTTTTGACGATTTGAGTGCATATTTGCGGGTCACCGTGAATTTCATATAGTGTGCGAATTTGCTCCTCGCGTTTCATTTCAAGTTCTTCACGATGCTTTTGGAGTTGTTCTCGGTACATCCGGTCCCGTTCCTCCAGCTTACGCTTGTATTCCTTCTTATTATTTAAATAGACGAAAAAAGGAATCGTATAAGATGTAAGCATCATGACCACGGTGACCATCTGGAACATCAAATAGTTACTGTTACCCATCTTGCCTGTTTTGCTCATATATACGTAAAAGCCTATAGTCACCAACGTCATCATTAACGGAATAAGTATAGATATAATAGAAAAAGACGGCTTGCTCGGCTCAGCCGGAGGCCGTAAAATCTCCAGCTTCTCCTCTCGGAGCGCCGGCCTTAATCTCGGGGATCGCTGGTATAATGCATTCAAGACAAAAGTCCCCCTTTTCGCTTACTATTTCATTTTACCAAGGTTTCATATAATTTCATGTGTGTATTTACCCATTTTTTTCACTTTGAAACAGAGAACGCCTTCCATACACAGGCGCTTCGTCCTGAGTTGTCGAAAAAGCGCGCTGAATACGCACAGTACAGCCTTCCCGTAAGCCTGATCCTGTGAGTAGCTGGTTATCCCCCACCCTGAACCAAAGCCCTTCTGGGAACTTTGCTTCCATAATATATTGCATGCCTTCCGCCGGAGGCTCGCCGAAAATGCGCACACCCAGCATCAGCTTTAAATGTTCCACCGAGTATTCATCAGCTACCTCGATGTCAAACCACTCTGTTTCCTGTCGTCCTGAAAGCACGGTCAGGATCATCTGTCATCCCTCCCGATCCTTAATATATAGCAAAGTTCACGCAAAAAGCCTATTTCAACGGAAATATGGCTATCGTAACTGTAGCATCCGACTATTAGACTGTCAATTTGTTACAAAATACCCACTCTAAAAATAAAACAGCGACTTTAGTCATATTCTCTCACATTAGTAGAGTCATTGGTATCAATAATATGTATTTAATCATTTCTAATACGGCTATATACGTCATTTTGTCGATTAGTTAGAACTAAATTCGATTGTTCCCTAGATTGTTGTGAACACTTTGTAAATTTTTCAGACCTTTATGTTTTTATAAGGTGTTTTTAAGGTAATTTTAAGAAACGGGCACTACAATAAAGCCATGAAATAACTCAGGCGAGGTGATTTTTGTGAGAACATTAATTACATTTCAAAACAAACGTATTCCCGTATACTTCAATCAAGAAAATAAGCAACCGGTACAAAAAACTTTAAAACTTCTAAGTAACACTTTGGAGAATAAAATCTCCAGCGGCAAGCGTGCCCTTCAAAAATGTCTTAACTCTTTGATCAGTATAGAGATTGTCGGTTGTGAAGCCATCCTGCATAGCGTTAGTGAAAATGATTCATTGGCATTGTCCCTCTATTAAGAGGGACTTTTTTTTGTCCATATTAGACACAAAAAAGAGAGGGGCATTTCAGCACCCTCTCCATATCAGCAGCTTTGAAACATGATACATGTGACTTACCGCAGCTTATGCATTTGATCAGACTCTATTTAAAGTATTCTGCGATAACCTTTTTTACCGCCTCGTTCCTTATTCTGCGCCTTCTCAATCCGTATTCTAAACAGTTCTAGTAAATTAGCGCGTGTATGCTCTTCCCGGCAGTTGTCCAGCTTTTTTAAGATAAAACGGTCAATGGACATATGACTCAGGCTCCTTTACAGCAAGCTGCCCCTGCTTTTCAAGGGGATGATCAGGCTATCCATTTTTAACCATTCTGTACGTTGTTTAAACAGGTACGTTCCTTATAGGATAAAGCAGGCGGGATTACATACCCTTTAATTAGGGTAAATACATAAAGTTTCGAAAATTTTATCACGTTAAGCCTGGAAGCTATGGACAAGGAGCGAGCAGAAACCATGAGTAAACACATGATTACCAAAATAGGCTGGAACCTTTTATGTGCATTCTTAATCCTAACGATGCTGGCTGCATGCAGCAGGGAAAAAGCTTCAACCCGGAGTATGGCCCAACATGAAGCTGAAGCACGTGCCTACACCGTAACGGGTAATCCCAACCAAGGCGCATCATCCCTTGATGAAAGAGCTGCCAATCATACACCTGTTCATCAGCAAGGCAGCAGCTATGTCGAAATATCAGGTGGCGTTAGCATTGATAAAAATACCGTGAAAGTTACAGGACATTCCAACCTCCCAGCCGGAGCACGGATCAAAGGGAATCTTGCGGTCAAAAACTCCCTGTTAACTGGGTACACGGATGAGACCACTATTCAAAAGGACGGAAGTTTTGTACTCCGAGTGCAACGCCCTGGAATACAGGGCAGTATGGATCTGACTGTTCTGTTCCGTCCGGATGACCAAGACAATGAAATACGAAATCTGTATGGCAGCGGTGGCAACAAGTTGGAAGGTCCTTATGTATATCAATACGAAGAAAACAAACAGCTTCTGCATGAAGTTCGGATTGGGGCTGAATTTGATCCTGAACAAGAACGCAATACCCCTTTAGTTAAGCCCGTCTGGAACAAACCTAAGGACTACGGTAGTCCTCAAGTGTGGATTAAGCCTGATGTGAAGCAAGAAGGTAACTATTATCATGTATATGCGCGCAGCAATTTGCTGGAAGGGTCGGACGTCAAACTCACGATTGATTTTCCGGGACGATGGCAGTTCGGCTACGATGATCAAACCAAAGTTATGCCTGACGGCTCCTTCAGCATGAGGGTCAAAAAGCCGAGCCTTGCCAACCGCTACACCATAGTCATAAGTTTCGAACCAAACGAAGATATGTGGACCAACGCCAAACAGGCATACGGTACACAAGGAGAACGTCTTTCGGGACCGTTAGTCAAATCCGCAGACGACAAAGAGGGCTCCAAACAGATTGAAGCCCGTATCCCTATCCAACCCAAATCGTAACTAAACGCAGCATCTAACTTAAAGTTACGGCCGTTCGCCATGAAATATACTTCACAGATACAGCCTATGACGCGGTATCCACGTCTGAGTAGATACAGAATCTAGTATCGTCTAGCCGCTACGGCTGTATCGTGACTGGCGTGCCTATACTTACCTTTTCCTGAAGCTCAAGCACATCCTTATTCTGCATTCGAATGCAGCCATGTGACACCATCTTGCCAATGGACCATGGCTCATTGGTGCCGTGAATGCCATAATGCGGCTTGGACAGCCCCATCCAGAACGCTCCGAAAGGGCCGCCGGGATTGGGCTGTTTGTTAATAATCGTAAATTGCCCATGCGGTGTCTGTGTAGCCAGCTTGCCAATACCGACTGGATAACTAAGAACAATCTGATCTCCATCTTTCAAATATAAACGACGATCCGATAAATCCACCACAATGCTGTAGTTCGGCATATATTCACCCCTTTATACCATATGCCGACTACAACATAGATTTTCTTATATTTTTACATTTGATGCTTCACTGCAGTTCGGCTTACCACTCCACATCACGTCGCCAGCCGCTTCGCTGATCCCTACGACCCGGGGTTGTGCTTGAACGGCTATCTTTCCTGCGCCGGTCTGCCTCCTTACGCGCCTGATATTCCAGTTCCCGCTGCATTTTGCGATAATTGTTCACTCTGGATTCCGACAATTCCCCTCTCTCTATAGCTTCCTCCACTGCACATCCAGCTTCGCCCTTATGCTTGCAATCTGCAAAACGGCATTGCTGCGCCGTTTCCATAATATCCGAAAAGGTATGAGCGACCCCCATGGAATCATCCCACAGATTTAACTCGCGCATACCAGGTGTATCCAGCAAAACGGCTTGCTTTGCGATGGGAAAAAGCTGTCGGTGAGTGGTTGTGTGCCTGCCCCGGCTGTCTTCCTCCCTCACATCCTGTGTCAGTTGAACTTCAGACCCAGAGAGCCAGTTTACTATCGTGGATTTTCCACTACCGGAAGAGCCTGTCAAAGCAACTGTACAGCCAGGTTGAAGAAACGCCTCCAGTTGCTCTCTGCCTTCGTTCTGCAAAGCAGAAATAACGATAACAGGTACACCAGGGGCAACTCCCTCCGCTTCAGCAACCCGTTGTTCGACATCTTCACAAAGATCACTCTTACTCAAAACGACAACTGGGTTTACCCCGCTGTTCCAAGCCATAATTAAATACCGTTCCAGTCTGCGCATATTAAAATCATGATTCAACGCATTAACAAGGAACAACGTATCCACATTGGTAGCGATCAGCTGCTCCTTCGTCTCAAAGCCCGCGGCCTGTCTAGATATTCGACTTTTCCGTGGCAAGACGGCATGGATGACTGCATCCGACACTTCATCTGGCGTAGTGATTGCTAGCCAGTCCCCTACGGCAGGCATTTCCGCCGGATCGACAATAGCATGTCGTAGCTTACCTGAAGCCGCTCCCCAGCGTTCTCCATCCATTGTGATAAGCTTCACCTTTTGTCCATAATCGGCAATCAAGCGGGCAGGACGTATCTGTGTATTTCCTACGCGTTCCTCAAAACTTTGCTTCCATTGGTCCCAAAAACCGTTCCAGTAATCAGACCAACCGTATTCATGTATACTCATTGTTTTCCTCCTGAAATCATTATTATTTTTTTGATCGTAGTGTTATTCGATCGATCGGTATACATTTTTCTCCCCGCATGCAAACAACGCAAAAAATCCGCAGGGGTTTCCCTGCGGAGGGTATACGATTCAGGCCGATGTGATCCGTTCGTTCACTTAAGCAAGCAGTCTTCACAGACCACTCCCCAGAACCAGCAACTGGATAACAAGATGCCTAACCATAAAAAATCCGCAGGGAATCACTCCCTGCGGATTTCGTTGGTTCTACTGCCAACCAACTGCTAAGCCAAGACTATAGATCTATACAGTCTTTAACCGTGCATCGTCCGTGCGGGAGACAAGTCATTCTGCTGCTGAACCCATCCATTCATGTTCGTACGCATATAACATCGCCTCCTCCTAAAATTTCCTTTATCATACAAGTCCATCAATTGTCTGTCAAGGCTGCCCACGAAACTTTTTTGAAATCTTTGTCAAGTTTGTTTAGTGTACTTGATCCCAGCGCGTCCACATCTCACGCGGGTTCAATTCGTACATTTCCCGTTCCCTGTACATAAACTGATGCATAATCAGCTCACGCCGAATCGTTGCAAAATCCTCATGGTATTGCTTGATCCACTCGTTTAATTCACGTTCAGGATACATGCGGCCTGGCTCCAGCTTTTCTGCCAGCATCTGAAGGACGATTAATTTTTTCTTATACTGCGCAGGGATTTGGCGCAACTTGCCGTCCTTGGAAAAAAAATTGCGTAAGACCGACGCCTCCAGCGTTTCATTCAACTCTGACATCTCTTCCTCCCCCTCTCCTTTTTCGAAAATAAATCGCACCGTCGCCTCGGCATGCTGCCGGATCAGCTCTGGATTCAGTGTAAAATACACCATGTTTTTATCACGTCGTTCCTTAATCAGCCCAGCCTCACGGAGTTTGGAAGCATGATGTGTAACAGTCGGCTGGGACAAATTCAGCTTTTTCGCCAAAGCTTGACCATGCATCTCCCCACGGGACAAAAGAAGTAATATTCGCATACGCGTTGGATCAGCGAGTGCTTTATGATAATTGACCATTTTATCCAGTTGCATCGTTATTGCACCTCTTTTCACTAGTACATACTTGCTATGCAAGCGAATTCAATCACATAAAATAGATATATATCTAATTATATGTTTACTAAAAGTAGCTGTCAATCTTCACCTTCCATCATCACTTTCTGAAAACGGCTGGATATTGTGTTCGCATTGCGGTAGGATTATTATTTGAAAACTTCTCACATACTGAGCTATTTGCTTCAATCCTGAGATCCGTTTTTAATCGTCAAAATAATGTTAACCCTACAAAACAGGCGTAATAAACCAATACAACTGGAGGTTCATCCAAATGTACGACGTAATCATTATCGGTGGCGGACCCTGCGGACTATCCGCTGCAATCGAATGCAGCCGCAGAGGTTTGCAAACTGTCATTATTGAAAAAAGCAACATCGTTCACTCCATTTTTCTGTATCCGACCAACATGCAGTTTTTTAGCACCGCCGAACTACTGGAAATCGGTGATGTTCCATTCAGCACCCCTAATGATAAACCTTTTCGTCATGAAGCACTGGCGTACTATCGTAAGGTAGCCACTCATTATAACTTGAACATTCAGCATTATGAGGAGGCCCAGTCCATTCATCGCCAGGATGACGGTACATTTACCGTACATACCCTGAGCAAAGGGGAAATAACCAAAACGTATTCGTCACGCTATGTCGTTGTGGCTACAGGATATTTTGATCATCCGAACTATTTGGGCATTCCTGGGGAACAATTGGATAAAGTCACGCACTATTTCAGCGAAGCCCATCCCTATACAGGAACCCGGGTCGCAGTCATCGGTGGCAGTAACTCTGCGGTAGATGCTGCAATGGAATTGGTGCGGGTCGGAGCTACGATTGATATGGTATATCGTCGAAGCGAGTTGTCCCAATACATCAAGCCGTGGGTTCGTCCACTGTTTGACAGTATGGTACAAAAAGGGAAGATCACGCTGCACTTAGGCGCACGCATTACCGAAATTCATCCAGACCATGTCGTAGTCACTCCGCTGGACACTGAAGCATTCCGGCTCGAAAATGATTTTGTACTGGCACTGACTGGATTTCACCCGGAACGAAAACTACTGGAGTCTGTTGGCGTCCACATGGCTGAGGATCTGGACAAACCAGAATTTAATCCTGCCACGATGGAAACGAACATCCCAGGTATATATGTCGCTGGGGTCATCGCTTCAGGCAGCAATGCCAATGAGGTGTTTATTGAAACAGGCCGCTGGCACGGGCGACAAATCGCCGAACATATCCAAAGCTAAATAAACGAAGGAGAACATCTGTATGGATTACAGCTCACTTATCTTACTGGTATTGGCTGGTCTTGGAATTGTTAGTGGCAACTCTACCGTGACTATTGCCATGGTTGTATTACTGCTGCTGCGGGTAACCAGCTTTCATTCTGCTTTCCCCTGGCTTGAAAGGTATGGCCTGACGATCGGAATTATTATTTTGACGATTGGGGTCATGACCCCGCTAGCCAGCGGTAAAATCAGTATCAATCAGGTGATGGAGTCTTTCCTGCACTGGAAATCACTGCTCGCGATTGGTATCGGAATTTTGGTAGCCTATCTTGGCGGCCGCGGAGTAACTTTGATGTCTGGACAGCCCATTATTGTGACAGGTCTACTGATCGGGACCGTCATTGGCGTTGCCTTCTTTAAAGGAGTTCCTGTTGGACCTCTGATTGCTGCCGGATTGCTTTCCTTGTTAATCGGCCGCAGCTAAATTCGCACAACAAATATAGGAATAAATGATAGCAATCTGCATGTCGGGCTGAATTCAGTCCCGCTTTGTGGTATACTCATATCGCATAATTTGGTAAATGCAGGAGGCTTGACCGATGTCTCGACAATTTGTAACGGAAGCTGTAATGGTGGCTATATACGGCCAACTACTTACATCTCCCGCCCCTGTGGAATATATAGTGCCATACACATCACTGCTAGAGCTATACGAATTCCAGGATAGCACAGAGCCGCTCATGGATAATCCTATGGACGATCAACATGTGAAGCGGAAGGTAAGCGAGTTGATCAGTTATTTTGAGGAACCGTTGAATCAGAAAAAAATTCGGCGTGCCCTTCAGATGCCTTGGGCCAAGAGCTTGCCTATTCTATTCGATGCCAATACATCACTCATTATCATTAATGCTGTTGATACTGCGCATTACGGAGAATATTTTGATCCAATTGAGACTGAACTAGTGTTGACAGCTCAACGTGAATCATTACCTATTCTGACGGATCAATTGGACTGGATCCACCGCATTATCGAAGCTTCCGTACCTGTACATGTGTACGACATTGATGATTTTGATTTTGCACTCGATGGCCCGATACTTAACAACCCTTAACATACGACATACCCGCCTTAACCACAAAAAAGCGGCGGAGCATCATGTACAGGTTCATCTCCTGTAACACGATACTCCACCGCTTTTCTTGTCCAAGAACAACTATTTGCACGCTATGATTGACAGTAGAGCGCTAAGCTTGTCCATCCTCAACATAGGTGTAAATAATGTCATCATGTTCCTCCAAATACTTAACTTCCAGATGATGGCCCTTCAGATACCAGTAATCCTGGTCCTCCATATAAAACGTAATGCCAGCCGCTTCATGCTGTAATACGGGGTGCTGCGGAGGCTCTACGGCAATTCCCAGAGAAAAGCCTGGATGCAACCCGCCGCCAGAGCTATAGCGAACAAAAAAACGGATCGAATCTCCACGATTCAAACTAAGCTCCTTAATGTACCACTGTGCCGCAGGTTCAGTTACCTGTATGCTCATACGTTATGCTCATCTCCTTGTACAATGACGTCTGCCAACTATATCATAGCATCTTTTAGAATGACCACCAACCGTCCCAACCCAGCGAGCTTCTTGGACAAGTCATATACATTTTTTTGAAAAAGGTTTGACAATTCGCAAAAAAGGGTGTTAAGATTCAACCATACGAGATCCATTTTGAAATTTATTACCAATTCGAACGATTACTCATGTTAGAATGAACCCATTTTGAGGAAGAAAGGAGTGTTACCGGTGCTAAAATTTCCTATTGCATTTTACCCACATCTACAAACACAACAACTTCATACCGGAGCATCTCCCCTGTCGCATCCTTCATAATTGGGCCATTCACGTTGTATGGTTTAATACGAGTGGCTGCCTGCGTTTGAGCAGTTTTTCAGTGGTGAGTGTGCTGAAAATACCTGCGCGCCATATGATATTGAGATTTAAGGCATATCGTCTGCGGACGGTATGCCTTTTTTGCGCCTGTTGCCGGATCATATTTGTGGTAGCAAGCCGCTGTTGTTTCTTCAAAATGGTACACAACTCTCGAAAGAACTTGTCATGAAAGGATGGGATTCCTCTTGTTTTCGGTACTTAAAAATTTAAGCTGGTTTTTTAAAAGAGAACGAAGCCGATACTCCATTGGATTGTTTTTGCTGATAGCCGTTGGTGTGCTGGAGCTTGCTCCACCTCGGCTACTAGGTAGTGCCATTGATGAGATTGTGCGCGGTTCGATTTCCTGGTCCTCACTTTGGCGTTATATTTTGTACATCATAGGCATTCTAGCCGTCATCTACTACATTACGTACATATGGATGCACAAGCTGTTTGGTGGTGCCAATCTGGTGGAGCGCTTACTGCGCACACGCTTTATGAATCATCTACTGCGGATGACCCCTCCATTTTTTGAACGTAATCGTACTGGTGATCTGATGGCTCGTGCTACGAACGACCTTCGCTCCGTAGCAAGTACAGCGGGCTTCGGCATGCTGACACTGACAGACTCTACGGTCTATCTGAGCGTTGTATTAGTTGCCATGGGTACCCTAATCAGTTGGAAGTTGACACTGGCAGCTATCCTGCCCCTACCTTTTATTGCACTGGCTATGAGCATTTACGGTAAAGCCGTTCACGAGCGTTACACACTGGCACAAGATGCATTTGGTGATATGAACGATCAGGTGTTGGAATCCGTAGCAGGCATCCGAGTCATTCGCGCCTATGTGCAAGAGCGAATGGACGAAAAGCGTTTCGCTGATATTACCGACGATGTATTTCGTAAAAATCTGGCTGTCGCTCGGATGGATGCTCTCTTTGAACCAACGATTCGTTTATGTGTAGGACTTAGCTATGTCATTGGACTCGGTTATGGTATTTATCTGGTATTTCATAACGATATCACGCTAGGCGAATTGGTCTCCTTTAATATGTATCTAGGAATGATGATTTGGCCGATGTTTGCCATTGGAGAGCTGATTAACATTATGCAGCGCGGTAGCGCTTCCCTGGACCGGGTCAATGAAACTCTCGATGTCCAGCCAGACGTTCAGGATGCAGCTCAACCTGTTCCAGTGGACCGCCTCGAATCCATCAGGATGAAAGACGTTACCTTCCGTTACCCTACTTCTACTATTGACAATCTGTCACATGTGAGTCTGGAGCTCAAACGCGGAGAAACGCTAGGCGTCGTCGGTAGAACCGGCAGCGGGAAATCCACTCTCCTCAAACAGCTTCTGCATGAATATCCGACGGGTAGCGGTGATATTTTAATCTCCGGCATACGTCTGGAGGACATTGCAGTAGAACAACTACACAGCTGGATCGGCTACGTGCCGCAAGAGCAAATTTTGTTTTCCAAATCGGTGCGCGAGAACATTCAGTTCGGGAAACCTCGTGCAGATGATGACGACATTATGGAAGCTATCCGTACAGCTGCCTTCGACCAGGATTTAGGTACCTTGTCTGATGGGCTGGATACACTGGTCGGAGAAAAAGGTATCGCCCTGTCCGGCGGCCAGAAGCAGCGTGTTTCGCTGGCACGCGCCTTTATCGGTGATCCGGATATTCTATTGCTCGACGATGCACTATCTGCAGTAGATGCCCGGACGGAAGCAAGGATTATTGACAATATCCGACGTAAGCGCTCGGGTAAAACAACCTTGATCTCCACCCACCGCCTCTCTGCTGTAGAACATGCAGACCGGATCGTCGTGCTGGAGCAAGGACGCATTATTGAGGAAGGGACCCACAGCGAGCTGCTTCAGGCTGACGGATGGTACCGACAACAGTATGAACGGCAACAAGTGGAATCTGATCTGACCTCAGGGGAGGTATCCTAATGAAACCTAATATCGGCAAAAGGCTATTCCAGTACGCGCTGACGAGCAAAGCAGGCTTTATTGCCGCTCTCATCGCTTTGGCTATCGGAGTAGCCGCCGAGCTCGCTGGTCCCTTCATCGCCAAAACGATGATTGACGACCATATGCTCGCTATTGAAAAACCATTTTATGAAACAACTAGTGTGGACGGAACTGTAAGCTATGCTGGAACCCACTTTAAGCGTGAAGATCGCTTTGAGTCCGGGGAGACCAAAGGTCGCGAAGCGAGGATTTTACAAGTTGGGAAATCTTTCGTATTTATCGATGGCTCGGTTAAAGTGGCTGACGGTAACCGCTCCTTTACGAACGGAACGCTGACTGTGACACGCGGCTCCGACACCTTTCGCTATGAAGCTAAGGCTCTGACAGCTGATGAACTGTATAGCTTTTACAAACCGGAAATGCCCGGTATCTTTCAGCTGATTGGCTGGTATTGCTTCTTCCTGATTATTTCCATTTTTGCTGAATTCGGCAAAACATACTGGCTGCAATCCTCGGCGAACAAGGTCATTCAAAAGCTTCGGCTTGATCTCTACGCGCACATCCAGCGGTTGCCAGTTTACTTTTTTGATAACTTGCCCGCAGGCAAAGTCGTATCCCGTGTTACGAATGACACTGAGGCAGTCAAAGATTTGTTTGTGGCTGTGCTCTCAAATTTCACTTCAGGGATTGTAACGATGGCAGGAGTATATGTTGCACTCTTTTTGCTAGACTTCAGACTGGGTCTTATCTCTCTGTTTATTGTACCGTTATTGATCTTGTGGATTATATTGTATCGCAAGGTCGCCACCCGCTATAATACAATCATTCGGTCCAGACTCAGTGAAATTAATGCGATTATCAATGAATCGATTCAAGGGATGTCCATTATTCGCGTGTTCCGGCACCAGAAACAAACGCAGCAAGAGTTTGAAGAACTGAATGATGACTATATGAAGCATCAGAATAAAATGCTGAATTTGAACGCCTTCACTTCGCACAATTTAGTCAACGTGTTAAGAAATCTCGCCTTTGCCGTCGTGTTGTGGTATTTCGGATCTGAGGCGCTCGGAACTACAGGTAGTGCTGTTTCACTAGGCGTATTGTATGCCTTCGTCGATGTGCTGGGTCGACTGTTCCAACCTATGACGGGTATGGTCAACCAACTCGCCGTACTGGATACTTCCATCGTATCCTCAGGACGCGTATTTGAGTTGATGGACGAAACTGGAGAGCCGGTGACGGACGGCACGATGCCGCGCTACAAAGGCCAGGTAGAGTTTAACGACGTTTCCTTTGCCTACAAAAAGGATGATGTACTTAAACATATTTCCTTTACTGCACAGCCCGGGCAAACAGTTGCCCTTGTCGGACATACCGGATCAGGCAAAAGTTCGATTATTAACCTGCTATTCCGGTTCTATGATCCGCAAAAAGGAACGATCACCATTGACGGAACATCTGTCAAAGACATCCCTAAGCAATGGATTCGCCATCATATGGGTATTGTTCTTCAAGATCCATATTTGTTTACAGGTACGGTAGCCTCTAATGTCAGTCTCGAAGACAGCCGAATCACGAGAGAACAGGTGAATAAAGCGCTGCATGACGTTGGAGCCGACAAATTGCTGGCCCATTTGCCGCAAGGATTCGATGAGCCTGTTATTGAAAAAGGTAGCACTTTATCAGCCGGGCAACGCCAGCTTATTTCCTTCGCTCGTGCACTAGCCTTTGATCCCGCAATTTTAATTCTGGATGAAGCTACTGCCAATATTGACACCGAAACGGAAGCGCTCATCCAATCCGCTCTTGAGGTACTCAAGAAGGGACGTACGACCTTTATCATTGCTCACCGTTTGTCCACCATTCGCAGTGCGGACCAAATTTTGGTGCTTCATCGGGGTGAAATTGTTGAACGGGGCAGCCATGACGAACTTATGGCTCAAGGCGGTCGTTACTTCCAAATGTATCAGCTCCAGTCGGGAACAGTTGCAACAGATTCGGCTTCATCCTCTGCACATGCTGCGCAAGATGACCTACTTGCAAGCAAAGTCAGCATTTAAAGCTTGAATAGCCCTATTGCTTAGGGCTAACGATTAACATTTGGTATGAAAAAAACCAGCAAGTCTCCCCTACAAATTGGAGGCTCGCTGGTTTTATTTATATCTATAACATAGGGCTCGTAATTTTATTTAGCTACAGACGTGCCTGTTCCTGTGGGCGGAAGCACTGTTCCATCTACTGCTTTAAGCGTAACCTTATACTTGCTGTCTACCAATGTGCTTGTGTGGGTATCCGTAATGACCTGAATATTCATTTCCCCTGGCTTTGGACTAGTCAGCTTGTAGTAAATTACTGCATTCGTATCATCTACGTAGTCGATGTGATCCACTTCAATGCCGTAACCTGGATTAGGTGCCTGCAGACGGGTGATTGTCACTTTGTTCTGCTCGTCATTTGCCTTTTCTATACTCATACTAATGTTATTTTGTTGAACCGGATCTACAGGCTCAGCCGGATTTTCAGGAGTAGCTTCAACCGTTTTATGACTTTGTACAAATTCGGATGCGTTATAGACCATTTCTGCTGCCTCCATCCGCGTTACTTTACGATCCGGGTTAAAGTTGCTCTGTTCGTCCAATTTTGCAATTTTGGTCAATAGCAGGAATTGAACGGCTGCATTTGATTCCTGGTCTAGTTTTTTGCCATCCGCTACATTAATTAACATACGGATAGTTGGATATTCACCCGTTGCACTCACTGCTTTATACAGAATATTCGCAAATTGTTCTCTTGTCATACGGGTGCTTGGATCAATATCTGGTGACAAAGGGATTTGGTGTTGGGCTGCAATCCGATAGGACTGGGCATACCATGCAGAAGCCGGAATGTTTGCAAAGGAACCCGTTGTGAAATCAGGCATTACCTGAAGATCCATTGCACGAACAACCAAGTGTACTCCTTGTGCATACGTGAGCGTTTGATCCGGTGCAAATTTATCCTTGGTTATTCCTTGAATAATTCCTTTGTCCTGAAGTGAGTTTACGATCTTCTCCTGTTCAGCTCCCTTTATATCACGAAAAGCAGAGGCCGACGTAGCTACTGCCAATGAGCAGATGACAAGCAGGGCAGCTGTCACGCTTTTGTTCTTTTTCATGAGATACACCTCCATGTTTACTTTGCTTCTACACTTACCGACGCAATAAAAGCATCAAATGTTTCAAATATGCACAAATTGGTTGCAAAACAGTGGAATACCTGCGTTTAGTGTACCCGTCTAACTCTTTTCTGCTCACAATCTTTATACATACCCAAAAGTGCCTGTAACCGATTTATTTTTTTACAGTATTCCTTTGGAAGATCCAGGTCTGGGTAGCAGTCATCCCGCCAGCAAAAACTCGCTCCCCTTTGTTCGCTTTGCTTACATCCGATTCGGTGCTTTCAGACCAAGAAGTTGCAGCGCGCATGCCAGAATATCGGCAGTTTGTTCCGCCAACTGAATACGCCACTGTCCACCATCGACAATCCTTTCCTTGGCGTAAAAACGGTTAAACGCCTGGGCCGTATCCAATGCAAATCTCGCAATTACCGAAGGCTCCAGTTGGCGAACCGCACGTATCAGTTGTCCGTGATAGCGATCCAACTGCTTAAGCAGCGCCCAACCTGTGTCACCCAACATTCCATCCGATACGTCATTCAAATCACGAGAATGGCTATCTTGGACAAGGGCGTTGTCGCTAGAATTGGTATTATCAACATCGACGCGAGCGTGAGCTTTCTCCAGAAGGCTGCGTATGCGCGCATGAGTATACTGCACATAAGGCCCGGTCTCGCCTTCAAAGGTCAGCGCCTCCTCCAACGAAAAATCCACTTCATTCAGCCGGTTGTTTTTTAAATCACCAAAAATAATCGCCCCGATACCAACGTCCTCAGCTACTGCCTGTTGTTCCTGCAAATCGGGGTTCTTCTGAGTAATGATGGCTTGAGCACGCGCTATAGCTTCATCCAGCACCTCCTCCAGTTTGACAACTTTTCCGCGTCTTGTGGACATTTTCTTACCCGCAAACCGCATTAATCCAAACGGCACATGCTCACATTGCTCCGCCCAAGCCTCCCCTGCATGCTTCAGCACCGCAAACACCTGCTGAAAATGCAACTTCTGTTCTCCACCAACGACGTACAGCAACCGATCAGCCTTCATCACTTCATGACGATAAATCGCTGTTGCCAGATCACGTGTCGGATAAATGGTGGTCCCATCCTTTTTTAGAATAAGACACGGAGGCAGTTCCTCGTCTTCCAGACGAACCACGAGCGCACCATCACTTTCCTCCAGCAATCCTTTTGCTCTTAATTGAGCAACAACTGCCTGCATCTTATCATTGTAAAAACTTTCTCCCAGCACATGGTCAAATGTAATGTTTAGACGCTGGTACATACGATCAAATTCACCCAGACTAACTTCAACAAAAAACTCCCATAGTTGTTGAGCCTCAGCATCCCCATGCTCCAAACGTCGGAACCACTCGCGGCCTTCATCCTCCAAAGTCGGATCATGCTCGGCCTCCTGATGAAAACGAACATATAGCTTCAGCGATTCACCAATCGGATCATGTTGTAGCTGCTCCTCATTTCCCCATCTTTTATAGGCCGCAATTTGCTTGCCAAACTGTGTTCCCCAATCCCCAAGATGATTCACACTAACTGGAACATATCCGGTTTCACCAAGAATACGATACAAGGCAGCACCGATAACAGTAGAGCGAAGATGACCGATACCAAACGGTTTGGCAATATTGGGCGAGGACATATCAATAACTACCCGCTGTCCGTGCCCGATATTGGGCCTGAGGAAATCGGCCTTGCTCAATTCAGCAAGCATAAGTGGAATATGAACAGATCGATCCAATGTTATATTTACATAGGCACCCGATGCTGAAGCAGTTAAACCTTCTTCATGATTCACTAGCTCCGCCAATTCCAGTGCAATGTGCTGTGGAGACTTTCGAAACTTTTTGGCCAGCACAAAACAGGGAAACGCCACATCTCCCCATTCAGGCTGCGGAGGCACCTCAAATAAAGATAAAATTTCTTTCTCCTCCAAGCCCGTATGGGCCAATATCGCTTGAGCAGCAATCCTCATCAACATGATCTCTCTCCTCTTTTTATAGAATCTAACAAAAAAAGCCCCCGCCTCTTGAAATAATTCAAGAGACGAGAACTTTAATATCCCCGCGGTACCACTCTTCGTAAATCGGTTGTGTAGTTACAGCTAACTTACACAAATCGCGATTTCACTCCAATGACTAATAACGGTGTCTGCCGGGCTGATCTACTAGAAGTTCTGCTCGTTGGGTCAACCGTCTCCCGGGTGCGCTTCACATCGGACCTCATACCGGCTTACACCTCTTCCGGCTCGCTGTAATGATACGGCTCCGCTGCTACTCTCCCGTTCCATGACGTTAATTCCAATCATTATACAAACCTATTCAGTAGAAAGCAACCTATTATTTCCTCTTCAGGCACTAGTTCCATATATGTAATTACACTGCCACCAACTGGCGGCACGCCTGAACGCAACGACGGCAGGCTTCTGCACAATGCTTGCAGTGATCATGGGAATGCTTGCTGCATTCAGCAGCACATACCTCACAGGCCTTGGCGCACAGCTCACAGATTTGCTCGGCAAAATCCGTTCCACGCTGCAGCATTTGAGCAGCAAATCCGCATATTTCTGCACATTCCCTACTCACTCGAATACATTCACGCAGCATAGCTAAATCATATTCCTTCAAACTCGCTACGTAACATACATTGCAAGCGTTCATACATTCCAGGCAAGCATCCACGCATTGTTGGTATGAATGATTCATATTACATTACCTCCCAGTTGTTGACCCTGCTGTACTATTACCCGCTGACCCTTGAGATTAATCATTTGATGTGCGCGCTTTCAATAAAATAAAAACAAAGTAATCCCGACTTATGTAAGGAAGTGTACTATATTCCAGTGTGCAAGTGCAAGGATATTAATCACATGGATTTTTAGCCCCTGTTTCTGACTTGCATACACTCAGTCATTGCTCTATTGTAAAAAGTGTATGTCTAACCACCGATCAAGGAGTGAGCATTTCAATGAATATGTCTTCTGTAGAGGAGCATCGACAGGAATCCCCGCAACAGGTTAATTGCATGGTCGTGACTGTCTCGGACACCCGCACCGTGGAAACAGATACTGGGGGACGACTGCTCATGGATCTACTAGAAACCAATGGATATAAGGTTGTTCGATATGTCATCGTCAAAGATGACTACGAAGGTATTCAGCAGTTAGTATCCGAAGCAGCGGCACAGGATGAAATCGAGGCTGTACTTTTGACAGGCGGTACCGGTATTTCTCCACGTGATACTACATATGAAGCCGTCTCCTCTCTACTGGATAAGGAACTACCTGGCTTTGGAGAAATCTTCCGTTATTTAAGCTTTGCTGAGGACATTGGTTCAGCAGCTATCTTAAGCCGGGCTGTAGCTGGCACTGTGGGCCAGACAGCTGTATTTTCTATGCCTGGCTCACGTGGAGCCGTTCGTTTGGCAATGGAACGCATTATTGTCCCTGAGCTACGACATGTGATGAGAGAAATTTATAAATAAGCTCCTATTTCCTACATGCCGCGACACAAAAAGGCACCCCATACATTCATGAGGTGCCTCTTCCAACTATTCTTTTTCTTCAACTTCGGGCTGCATATAGCTATCGATCAGCTTTTGCTTCAGCTCCCATACCTTCTCGCTCAGATTTACACGATAAATTTCAGGGTTCAGCTTCCGCAAATATTCTGGCCAAAACAGTTTCAACTGTGAAGTATGGTAGGCACGAATTTCATCCAGCTCAGGAAGCTCATATACCTTCTGTCCATTTATAAAAATAGGCTCAAGCATTGGTACGGCTTCATAATTTTCTACATACTTCTTCATATACGGATGCAAAGGGTTAAACAGCTTCAGGCGCTTACCATTACGCGGACGCTCTTCATCCGGGAAAGAAATATAATCGGCCACAGCTCTCCCTTTTTTCTTATCCACAATGCGATATACATCCTTCTTGCCTGGTGTGGATACTTTTTCTGGGTTACCCGAGATCTTAATCGTCGGCAACATTTCGCCATCCACTTCACGCTCAACCAGCTTGTACACCCCGCCAAGCGAAGGTTGATCTGAAGCCGTAATAAGCTGTGTTCCTACACCCCATACATCAATACGTGCCCCTTGGGCTTTCAGGTTAAAAATCGTATTTTCGTCCAAATCATTGGAAGCTACGATTTGTACGTAATCTAAGCCTTCAGCATCGAGCATTTCCCGCGCCTGAATGGATAGATAAGCCAAGTCACCGCTATCCAGACGGATTGCATTCATACGCTTGCCCTGACTCTCCAGCATTTTTGCTGTCCGAATCGCATGAGGAACACCACTTTCCAGCGTGTCAAAGGTGTCTACCAACAGTGTAACCTGGTCTGGTAAAACCTTCGCATACACGTCAAACGCCTCCTGCTCCGTCATAAAGGTCTGCACCCATGAATGGGCATGTGTTCCCTTCGTCGGGATTCCAAAGTGCTCGCCTGCCAGCATATTAGAAGTCGCGTCAAAACCTGCCACATAAGCTGCTCGTGCTCCCCAAATCGCCGCATCTGCTTCCTGCGCACGCCGTGTTCCAAATTCGAGCAGTGTATCGTCACTTGCCACCTGCTTGATGCGCGATGCCTTTGTCGCAATGAGTGTCTGATAGTTCATAAAATTCAGCAATGCCGTCTCGACAAGCTGCGTTTCCATAATCGTTCCTTCAACACGCACCAGAGGCTCATTTGGAAAAACAAGTGCCCCTTCTTTCATTGAATGGACTGTTCCACCAAACTTAAACTGGCGCAGCGCCTCCATGAACATGGGATCATACTTCTCTTCCTGCTCAGAAAGGTAGCGAATGTCCTCTTCTGTAAACCGCAAATTTGCAATATAATTCACAATGCGTTCCAGACCAGCGAACACGGCGTATCCATTACCAAAAGGGAGTTTACGGAAATACGCCTCGAACACAGCTTTACGCTGATGACTTCCGTTCACCCAATGGGCGTACATCATATTAATCTGATATTTATCTGTATGTAATGCGAGGCTCGTTGACTGCATCGTAATCATCCTCTCTGACTGTCCCCAGGTTTGTGGCAGCGTACCGCCTCATCTGCCCAGATTCAGCAATATCCGGCTCCATTTTGTTATCGGACATTGGTGCACAATCGTTAAGTTATTTTACTTCTTCTGACGTAAAACCGTATCCTCAGCCGACCGTACCGCGGCTCCAAGACTTCCCTCAAAATGACCCAAAGCCCAATCATGTCCAGCTTGATTAAAGCTCGCCACAGCGTCCTTGTATACAGTAATAGCAAAACCTTTGTTATAAGCATCTACAGCCGTATGCAGCACACATATATCTGTACACACACCAATTAGATGAACTTCCAGAACACCACGTTCACGCAGCCTGAGCTCCAGATCTGTGCCCGCAAAAGCACTGTACCGTGTTTTATCCAACCAGTAGATAAGATCACTTTGTTGCTCATAAAGGCTACGAAGCTTGCCATACAAATGTCGTCCGTTGGTTCCACGTATATTATGTGGAGGAAACAGCTTGCTCTCCGGATGATAAAGGTCGTTCTCCTCATGCAAATCCACAGCCATGACAACAAAGTCCCCTTGATCCACATATGCCTGCGTAATTGCTGCGATCCGTTCATCCAACTCAATCGCAGGTTGTCCTACAGGCAAACTACCGTCCACAAAATCTTTCGTGTAATCAATAACAATTAGTGCCTGCATCGTACGGTCAGCTCCTTATCCTCAAAGTGATATTGTACGTTCTATGCGTAACCTATTACATTAGGCGTTACGTGTAGATAGATAAACGCGGTACTCTGTCACTAAAACGGTACAACTGTGCCGGTCTTTGTGAATACTGGTTGGAACTGAGCGGTTTGCCATTCTCATCACGCACCTCTTCCAGTATTCCCTGCCTGCTACGAGTCGATGTTATTTTGCGAATAAAGTTTGGCTCTTCGAAATCCGGTACGACACTCTGAATCACCTGATATAATTCACCCAGTGTAAAATGTAGCGGTAAAAACTGCTTGGCTATCGTCGTCTGAAGCATCTGCAACTGAATTTTGCGATAAGCATCTACAATGATATCCCGGTGATCGAATGCCAGCTCCAATTCCTCCAACGCTTCGCGGATCGTGAATAGCCCAACCTCGGAAGCATCATCGGCCGCCTGACGCTGTTCCAACATCCATTCTTCTACCAGCGCAAAAAACGCATGCGATATGATCCACCCGCGCGGATCACGTCCCGGTCCACTATATACACCCAAATACTCCAGATGCCCGCCGTCCACACCCGTTTCCTCTAACAGCTCCCGCTTGGCAGCTCCATACATGGATTCATCTTCCTGACAAAACCCTCCAGGCAACGCCCAGCGTCCTGCAAAAGGCCAACTGCGGCGCTTGATGAGCATCACTTTCAGCTCACGAATCGGCAATGTCTTTGTTACCGTCTTACGCTCCCGCTTCGTTAAGGTAAACATAACGATATCCGCCGGAGCTCCATCCGGGGTACGGTATTTCTTAATGTTGTACGACGCCTTTTGCGCCTCTTCGTTTATACGATTGCTATCCATTGGCATCACCATATTATATCGTTTTGATAAATTCATTATGACATACTAAATTTTTTTGTCAAGTGTCAGGCCTTGCCTGAATCACTTGCTTGTGTACGTAATACTCGGAAGGTTGCTGTAGATGTAGAACCGAGTGTGCCTTCACTATCTCTTACTTCCGCCTCAGTGGTTATCGTGCGACCTCCTTGATGAAGAATTCGCGCCCTAACCTCCAGTCGTCCTTGCCTCATGGGTGACAAGAAATGAACATTCAGGTTCGTCGTTACACATGGATCCATATTTCGTGAAGCCATACTGACCATCCCCATCGCCTGATCCATCAATGAAGTAAGTACACCCCCATGGACAATACCCATCACATTGGTATGCTCTTGTTTGGCCTCCAAAGCGATCTGTACCTCGTTTGCATCAGCTGCAATCAGTTCACACCCTAAATACTCCCAAAAAGTATTATTCTCTCCCTCTAGCATCTTACCCAACTTATCCATTCCCTTGCTTCCATCCCTTCTATGTTGTCCCATTTCTCTTGAAGTCCTATAACCATATACGTTGGCAAAATGCTTTCGAAAAAAAGGCGTGGAAGCTACGCCTCCACACCATAGATTTCATTCTAATCACTGCAATTCGACGAGGAAGTGCTTTTTCCCTCTTCTACGTTTACCTTCTCAGCAACGGTATCACGGATCGCCATAATCACCATTTGCAGTAGCTCATTAATTTCCACCTGACTCTGCTGAAACTCCGTTACAATTGGAATACCGTCAAGCTCTTCCTGTAGCTCCTGAAGTTCGGCCTCTATTTTGGCAATCATTTTTTGATTCTTCAAGGATTCAAATGCTACAATTTCCTTTTGCTTCTTTTTCATCGTTGCAATCAGTTGCTGGATGCGCCCATGATCCTGAATCTTTTCTTCTGCTTTTCGGAATACCTGTACTTCCTCACTGCTACCCAAAATACCTGCCAATTCTTTGGCTTTTGCCAATATCATTTCGCGATTGACCAAATGATCATGCTGGCGCGCCGCCGATTGAAGTTCTGTTTGTTGCAACCGCTCCTCTGTCATTGTCCATCGCTCCTTTTCTCACTTAGACGGCTTGCACACAGCCCTTTACTCAGACCGCATGCAACCCGCTAGAATATTCTTTTATCCGTTAACTGCTACAGCCGTTTCAACCAGATCACCTTTGATGTAAAAGGTCATAGGTTCCGTAATTTTCACTTGAACAAAGGAACCAATCAGGTCCTTAGAACCCTCAAAATGTACAAGCTTATTGGAACGGGTCCGACCGGCAAGCACTTTGCTGTCATTTTTGCTCTCGCCTTCCACCAGCACTTCAACCACTTCGCCACGCAATCGACTATTAAAGCGAAGGCTGTTTTGGTTCACAGCAATGTTCAGACGCCGGAGACGCTCTTTTTTAACCGACATAGGCACATTATCTTCCATCGAAGCAGCTGGCGTACCTTCACGTGGTGAATAAATAAATGTGTAGGCAAAGTCATAGCCGACCTCGCGCACCAGGGATAGAGTATCTTCAAACTGCTCGTCTGTTTCGCCCGGGAAACCTACGATGATATCTGTTGTCAGAGAAACATGCGGAACAGCTGTTTTAATCTTCGCAGCCAGTTCCAGAACACGCTCACGGGTATATTTTCGGTTCATTTTCTTCAATATATCCGTATTACCGGATTGAACAGGCAGATGGATATGCTCCACCAAATTGCCTCCCTTACCAAGCACTTCAACCAAATGGTCATCAAAATCACGTGGATGTGATGTCGTAAAACGTACACGCGGGATATTAATTTTGCGCATATCATCCATCAGATCCCCGAATCTGTAATTCAAATCTTTCAAATCCTTGCCATAAGCGTTAACATTTTGCCCCAGTAAGGTGATTTCTTTAAAGCCTTGACGTGCCAAATCCCGTACCTCAGCGATAACATCCTCTGGACGGCGGCTTCTTTCCTTACCACGTGTAAAGGGAACAATGCAATAGGTGCAAAATTTATCACAACCGTACATAATGTTCACCCAAGCCCGCATACCCTCGCGCTTCTTCGGCAGGTTTTCGATAATATCGCCTTCCTTAGACCACACTTCGACCAGCATTTCTTTGCTAAAGAGTGCTTCCTTGACGAGCTGAGGCAAACGATGAATATTATGGGTACCAAAAATCATATCGACAAAACCGTGTTTTTGCATAATCCGGTTAACGACATTCTCTTCTTGGGACATGCAGCCACACACGCCGAGCAGCAGTCCTGGCTTTTCTGTTTTGAGATGCTTGAGGTGACCCAGCTCGCCAAACACTTTATCCTCCGCATTTTCACGGATAGCACAAGTGTTCAGTAAAATGATGTCTGCTTCCTTCCGATCCTCAGTTGCCTGGTAGCCCATTTGCTCCAGCAAGCCTTTTATGGTTTCGGAATCATGCTCGTTCATTTGGCAACCGAATGTGTATACGATATAATGCTTTCCCTCACCGATATGCTTTAGCTCATCCGGGACTGCGTTATCATATAATACCTGTACATCCTCTTTACCGCGTTGCTTTTCTTTTCTATGGTTCGGCTCCGCCATAATGTTGATTTCACGTCCGCGAATACGGATCTTTTTGCTATGCTCATCTTCAGAAATAATCTTCGCATCCGAGAAATCAAAATATTTGGAGTAATCTTTTGTTTTCTTTTCCATTCCTTAGTCACTCCTTACACCATCTATTTCACGAGCTAATTTGTGATTTTACTGTATCTTTAGGCTTGGTAAATTTATTTTAGTTCTAAAAAACCTTTAAAAAAGGCATTACACTAAATTATAGCATGATTTATAGGCCATCGCCATAGATCAGCCGCAGATACCATTGAGTGCAATGTGAACTCATGTTCTTTTTGTACATTAGTGAAGTATTTGTGAATTATATAGTATGTAAAAAGCCCGATTCTTTTGCAAGAATCGGACTCTTTAAGCCTTCCGGCATTTAAATACGTGTATATTAGTCTACGATTTCAGCGTTGTCACCGTTTTTCACACCGGCTCCGTTCGCTTCATCTGTATCAATGTGCATATCCAAAGCAAAAGAATCGGACACACGTGCAAGAACATTTTCAAATACAAGGCCACGTTCGCCGCCGACACGTACTTTCAGCAACTGCTTGTCCTTAATGTCCCATTTAGCTGCATCAGATGTATGGAAATGAATATGGCGGGCTGCTACAATCACGCCTTCTTGCAGTTCCACTTCACCAGCGGGTCCTTTTACCGTGATTCCTGGTGTACCATCAATGCTACCAGATTCGCGTACAGGTGCTTTTACACCAATAGCAAAGGAATCAGTGCGAGAGATTTCCAATTGGGATGCGGGACGAGCAGGTCCCAAAATGCGAACCTTATCAAATTGACCCTTAGAACCAATTACAGCTACCGTTTCATTTGCGGCAAATTGTCCTGTTTGGGACAAAGGTTTAAATTCAGTTAATTGATAGCCTGCTCCGAACAAAATTTCAATATGCTCTTGAGTCAGGTGAATATGACGGGCTGAAACGCCGACAGGTACGATTTTACTCATCGTGTGGTCACTCCTTTTTCTCTATACAATACTTTACACATCTATGCTATTATACTCCTATTTTGCCAAGAAAGAAAAGGAGAGCGTATAAAGTTCCCTTTTTCGCCCTAATCGGCGTTAAATATCGTCCATAGAAATCGGATCAAACCGTCGTTTTAGCGAACAAGAGAAAGAAAAGCATGATTTCAGCTACGATGAGATGAGGGGGAACGACAACAAATATATTAAGAATAAACAGGACACAGAGTATTCCAGTTAAGAAAAAAATGACTCTGAGACGAGGTTTCAGATGACTTAATCTGTACTGATGAAATACCAGCAAAACCGACAAAAAGTAAATAAAAACAGAAGCAAAGGTAAAGCAAAGCACAAAGATATAGTCTACTTGTCCCAAAAACAAGAGCTGAATCGAAGCAGCTAGCATGCTAAGGGAAAGATAAATAAACAAATGACCATAAATAATAGTCTGTCCTGCTGATTGTTTTGATTTATCTACGCGCTTCTCCATATTCTCAAAATATTGCCACCAGATTGCGATGACTAATACAAAAGCCAAAGCAGCAAATACAATAGAAGAAACCGTAAAATGATGGGATTGTAAAACAGAAAGCATACTTATCACAGATTCGCCAAGCAAAATTAAGGTGAACTGTGCAAAGCGTTCTAAAAGATGCTCCGTATGGATAGGTGTGATCACCAACTTTTTACGGCCAATCAAAGGAACGAGGATATCAATAGCTATACCTGTATATAAAATCAAATATCGAACCCAAGAATCAAAGAAGAGGGAGAAACTAGAGATGACTATTCCAATCCAAAAATAAATTCCGAAAAAACGAGCTGTTTCCTGTTTATGAGCCGTTTCTTTGGGTGCCGAAAGTAAATATTGAACGACAGTCAAACCTCTTAACCCAATATAGCCAACAAAAAAAGATACATAATACGCATCAAAATCTATATTCAGGCTGGCGGTCATGATCAACACGAAAAACAATTGCAGGATCATAAAAATTCGATGTGTTATACTGTCTTGCCCAAAACGATTGTTGTAGACCGTTTGCCCCACCCAAGCCCACCATATTGGGATAAAAATCATAATAAACTTTTCCATATGTTCCCATGAGATACTACCATGCTCAACATGTAGCAAAACATGAGTGGCCTTGGAGACAGCAGCTACGAACAACAAGTCATAAAAGAGCTCAAGCCAGGTAACCTTTTTTATCAACATTATGTAATGGAGCCCCCTCTGATATGGCGGTGCAGCATGGTGACCCGTCAGTCTCGCTCCAACGTCTGCCGTATTTCTGCAAATGTTATTTTAGCACCATGCAATTCTAAGATGCTCCAATTATTTCGTAATCCTTCTCGCTTTGTCAAGAGTGTTCGCAGCTAAAAATTCCCTCTATAAATAGCTATTTAAGAAGAAATTTTGGAAGGCAGATTCGTTTGCAAGTATTCCAGCGCATGTCCTCCCAGCCATCCCTTGACCAGCTCCTCAGGGTAATGCTTCAGCAGCAGTTCTGCAAAAATCGGATATTTCCCCGAGTGCTCCAGCCCTTGCACATGGTGCTCGATACCGTCAAAATCAGAGCCAAACATCAAATGCCTTTCGCCGCCTAATGAACAAATATGCTCAATGTGTGGTAGCAGATCCTCAGCAGTTACCATGCCCTGCTCTTTGAGAAACATTGTGACGAAGGTCAAACCAATCCGTCCGTTACGAGCGATCAGTGCACGAATCTGTTCATCCCGTAGATTACGGGGGTGAGCACACTTCGCAAAGGCATTCGAATGCGAAGCAATGGGCGGTAGAGTGGCCTCCTCTAGCACCTCCCAGAAGCCCTGTACGGACAAGTGCGATACATCTAGCAGCAGTCCCAGGTCATTACAGCGATTGACCAAATCGCGCCCCTTGCTACTCAGCCCGCCACCTCTATGTTCCATAATGCCGTCAGCTGCCCAGTTCGCATAATTCCATGTCAGTCCAATCAATCGTATTCCCATGGCATAGCACAATTCTGCATAAAACGGGTTCCCTTCCAGCGCATCTACCCCCTCCAGTGAGAGCAAAGCCCAAGGTGCCCATGTATGATCCGTCCCATTACAATCCACATACGTTATCTTTTCCATGCGCTTCTCTTTTCCTGCCTGCTTTACTTGCTCCTCCTGATGCACTGCGGACGTATTTTTACACATTACCAAGTCTTCCTTCCACAGCAATGGTCTCAACCCACCTGAGATAGAGGTAACATGCTGCCTGAACAGCTCAATTTGACGAATCACATGCTCAAATCTTGGCGTGCCCAATACCTGAGAAATATATATAGCAAATGTTTGCAACCGCACGTTACCTTCTAGCAAACGTTCTTTTGTGACATCAAGCGATGGATGACTGAAATCGATCTGCGCATCGAGCTGCATTTTACATAACACATCACAATGAAAGTCAACAACTGGCCAATTCACTTTTAGCTTATCATTCATGCATCTTACCTCCATTTAGAGATTGAAGCATCACAAATTTATTTTAAAAATCATAGTAACAGACTCACAAAGCAAAAAAGCCCGTTTACAAATCGTAAACAGGCTCAGGCAACTTACATTTATTATCTTGGCTCTACAATCAATTTGATCGCAGTCCGATCTTCTCCATCAATAACAATGTCTGTAAAAGCAGGAATACAAATCAAATCCACTCCGCTTGGTGCGACAAATCCCCGGGCAATGGCTACCGCTTTAATGGCTTGGTTTAGTGCACCCGCTCCAATCGCCTGTAATTCTGCATTTCCGCGTTCACGCAGTACTCCTGCGAGTGCGCCTGCAACTGAATTGGGATTGGATTTTGCTGATACTTTTAATACATCCATAGTAAGTACCTCCCCTGGGAATGATGATGGTTTGATTCCACTATTAGATGTTATTCGAGGGTCAGCAAAAAATTCCTGCTTTTTGGTGACAGTTTTCCTTATTCTTTCCTTAAGTAGCTCACAAAAAGGTTAATCCATCCGCCATTCATCTTCTTTGAGTCTGATTTTCTGAATTTTGCGGGCTTTTCCATCGTTATCATTCAGCTCTACGCTGATGGCATGAAAATGCCATTTGCCCATGTCCACTTGAAAACGTACTGGAAGCTGGGTCTGGAATTTCTGTAACACAGCCTCTTTCTGCATCCCAAGCACTCCCTCATAAGGACCTACCATTCCCGCATCTGTCTGATACGCAGTTCCTTGTGGCAAAATCGTATCGTCATTGCTCTGTACATGTGTGTGCGTACCTACCACGATTGAAGCACGTCCATCCAAATGCCAACCCATAGCGATTTTTTCCGAGGTTGCTTCGGCGTGGAAATCAACTAGGATATGTTTATGTTTTTTGCGCAGCTCATCGACAATTTCATCTGCTGCACGGAATGGATCGTCAATAGCTGGCAAAAAAGTTCTACCTTGCAGATTAACAATAGCCAGCTCCTTACCTCCACCTTTTACAACGGTATAACCCCGGCCTGGTGTTCCTGGTGGAAAGTTAGCCGGGCGGATGATCCGCGGCTCATCATCTATAAAATCAAATATTTCCTTATTGTCCCAAGTATGATTTCCCATCGTAATCCCATGAACGCCCCAATCAAAAAACTCTCTGGCGATGGCTGGGGTAATTCCTCTTCCCGAAGCCGCATTTTCTCCGTTCACAATAATAACATGCGGGTTGTATTTTGATTTTAGCGAAGGGAGATTCTCCCTCAGTGCCTTTCTGCCTACACTGCCGACGATGTCTCCAATAAATAATACGTTGATAGAAAGCCCTCCCTAGTCTGCCTTACATAATGAAAAGTGGCCCTACAAGCAGCGGCCACTTTTCATTGAAATGCTTTTATTTTGCGTATTCTACCGCACGGGTCTCGCGTATGACGGTAACCTTGATATGTCCCGGATAGTCCAGTTCATTCTCAATCGTTTTCGTAATATCGCGGGCCAGTCGGAATGCTTCCGCATCATCAATTTTCTCTGGCTGTACCATGACACGAACTTCGCGTCCGGCTTGAATCGCGTATGATTTTTCAACGCCTTCAAAAGATTCGGAGATGCGTTCCAGCTTCTCAAGACGACGGATGTACGTCTCTAGCGTTTCACGCCGCGCTCCCGGTCTTGCTGCTGACAGGGCATCTGCCGCCCCAACCAGCATGGCGATCACTGAAGTCGCTTCGCAGTCGCCGTGATGTGAGGCAATGCTGTTGATGACGACCGGGTGTTCCTTGTACTTCTTCGCCAGCTCCACGCCAATTTCAACGTGCGATCCTTCCACTTCATGATCCAGCGCCTTCCCGATGTCATGCAGCAATCCTGCCCGTCTTGCCAGTACAACGTCTTCGCCCAGTTCCCCGGCCATCAGACCTGTCAAGTATGCAACTTCCATCGAGTGCTTCAATACGTTCTGTCCGTAACTTGTACGGAACTTGAGACGTCCCAAGATCTTGATCAAATCTGGATGCAAGCTATGCACGCCCACCTCAAAGGTGGCCTGTTCACCATACTCACGGATTCGTTCGTCCACCTCTTTACGGGATTTTTCCACCATCTCTTCAATACGAGCCGGATGTATCCGTCCGTCCGCTACGAGCTTTTCAAGCGCAGTACGCGCAATCTCTCTACGAATCGGATCAAATCCAGACAAAATAACAGCTTCCGGCGTATCATCAATAATGAGGTCAATTCCTGTAAGGGTTTCAAGTGCACGGATATTACGGCCTTCGCGCCCGATGATCCGGCCTTTCATTTCTTCGTTCGGCAATGTGACAACAGAAACCGTCGTTTCTGCTACATGATCTGCCGCACAGCGTTGGATGGCCAGTGTGATGATTTCACGAGACTTTTTGTCCGCTTCTTCTTTGGCCTGCTGTTCAATTTCTTTAATCATCTGAGCTGTTTCATGACGAACTTCCTGCTCTACGTTGGTCAGAATAATACTTCTTGCATCCTCCATCGTCAGATTGGAAATACGTTCCAACTCAGTTACCTGACTCTTGTAAATCAAATCAATTTGCTGCTGGGTTTCATCGATTCGTTTCTCTTTGTTGGCCACTTGTTCTTCTTTGCGTTCCAGCGATTCCAATTTTTTATCCAGCGATTCTTCTTTTTGCAGCAATCTTCGTTCCTGTCGTTGAATTTCATTGCGACGTTCACGAGTTTCTTTTTCAGCTTCGGCACGGATGCGGTGGATTTCATCTTTTGCTTCCAATACCGTTTCCTTCTTCAGCGCTTCTGCCTCTTTTTTCGCGTTCTCCACGATTTGCGCGGCAGCTTCTTCCGCACTGGAGATCTTAGCTTCTGCAATAGATTTGCGAATAAAATAACCAATCCCGAACCCAAAGAATAACGCGGCTACAGCAACGAGAACGAACCAGATCGCAGTCATCATACTGTTCACCTCCCCGTTGGTTCCTCCAAGGCATTCCTTGGGACTTTTTGCAATTGTCACATTTACTTTGATCGTCAAACTAAGACAACGACACAAGGTCGTTTCATTTCATATGCACATGCTTTCACATGTACAATTCCGCCTGGCATAGCGGCATCACTTGTTATTTGGCGATGAGAACTCACCGTGGATTCCACTTTTTTGGAAGGAAAAAGGGCGTTCCACAAGTATCGTTTCATATATATTTTATTATTTGACAAATGGCATTGTCAAGGGAATGCAAACATTAGTAGACTACCATGCAGCTTTCCATGTAATAACTAGCTCATCCTATCCGTTCATACTAGCCAAAGGTTCAGCAGCCGTTTGGCAACTATTCCTCCCACTGCAACAATTCCTCGTCATCTGAAGCAGCGTCATGCTCGGTCGCAGTGAGATGATTGACTACCCGGCGTGTCATATCCCCCGAATATCCGCGTCTCATGAGAAAAGGGTATGTTTTCCTTTTTTTCTCCATTATATCACCACGTACCTGATTCCATTTCTTACGTCCGACCGTCAAAGCGCTCTCCCACTCCTCATTATCGGTGATCTCACCTAACGCTTCGCCAATAGAGGCTTTAGAGATGCCCTTCTGACGAAGTTCTTGCCTAACCCACATCTTCCCCTTACGTTGGCTTGTTATGCGCTGCCTTGCCCATTGACGGGCGTATAAATCATCATCTACGAGTTGTTCCCTATGGAGTCGGACCATTACTTCGTCAATAACAGACTGATCCAGTTCTTTTTGCGCTAAACGCTGGGCAATTTCCTGACGTGTGCGAGGCTTTCGCCCCAAATAGCGAAGCGCAAGTACATAAGCCTGTTGCTTTTCATCTGCCAGAACGATATCTTCCAGTTCTTTTTTATCAAATGACGTTCCTTTGAACATATTGTACTTGATCATTACATCTTCTAATACAGACAGTGAATAAGGACCAAAATGTATGATATACCTTCCACGTTTGCGTCCCTGTCCCTGCTCTACCCTAGTAATCATCAATTCCTCATGATCCGGAAAAAGAGAAATCCCTTGTTGCTTATTTGCTTCCGAAGTGTATTCATCTTCATCGTCCAACTGCAATATATTTCCCTCACTTTGAAATTCACGAAAGCAGCCTTTGAACACCTGCTACGCAAAAGTTAGATTCCACTGACAAAGCAGACTCTAGTTGATGCAAAAATGCCCTGCACAACTGTGCAGGGCATCAGAATCATGCTATTCAAACGGACGGTGCCATAACCCTGGCCCCAGTTCACAAACCAGGATTCACCGAGCTTTATTCAAGCTCCAACAATTCCTGTTCTTCCTTCGCTTGCTGTGCCAACTCTTCTTCTGTAGGCGGAGCAACCGTCGTAATCAGATTGCTGGCCACCCGAATTTTTTGTTCGATCGTACTAGCAATATTCGGATTTTCCTTCAAAAATTGCTTAGCATTCTCACGTCCCTGACCAAGGCGCTCACCTTCGTAGGAATACCAGGCTCCGCTCTTGTCGACAATGTCATGCTCCGTACCGATATCGATCAGGCTACCTTCTTTGGAAATGCCCTCACCGTACATAATATCTACCTCAGCCTGACGGAAAGGAGGGGCAACTTTGTTCTTCACGACTTTAATACGTGTGCGGTTACCCACAATGTCGTTACCCATTTTCAAACTTTCAATACGACGAACATCCAAACGTACCGTAGAGTAAAACTTCAAGGCACGTCCACCTGGTGTTGTTTCAGGGTTACCGAACATAACACCTACTTTTTCACGTAGCTGGTTAATAAAAATAGCAATGGTTTTCGACTTATTAATGGCTCCAGAAAGCTTACGCAATGCCTGAGACATCAAACGTGCTTGAAGACCAACGTGGGAATCTCCCATTTCGCCTTCAATCTCTGCCTTGGGCACAAGTGCCGCTACGGAGTCAACAACTACAATGTCTACTGCTCCACTACGTACAAGAGCTTCGGCAATCTCAAGCGCCTGCTCTCCTGTATCTGGTTGCGATAGTAACAACTCATCAATATTGACACCCAGCTTGCTTGCATACGACGGATCAAGCGCATGCTCGGCGTCGATAAAGGCGGCTTGTCCGCCTGTTTTTTGCACCTCTGCGATAGCGTGAAGAGCTACTGTCGTTTTACCGGATGATTCCGGTCCGTATATTTCAATAACCCGGCCTCTTGGAAAGCCGCCCGTTCCTAACGCAATATCCAAAGCAATCGAACCACTGGGGATCGTTTCCACTTGCATGTGGGTAGACTCACCCAACTTCATAATGGAACCTTTACCAAATTGCTTTTCTATTTGACGGAGCGCCATATCCAGCGCAGCACGACGATCTGACAATAAACTCACATCCTTCATTGTTTGTACTTTAATAATACCTTGTTTTGACACGCTTGCCAAGCATTTTTTCGAACATACATTCGTTTTTTTGTTCACACAGCTCTCTTCTACAATTACACCTGTCTCTTAAAACAAAAAAAGAACCGCTGGCAAAAGGCTTTGCAACGGTTCTTCCGATAAGATGATTATATCATAAATATCTATCTAAAACAACTCTACGACCCACACTGTACATAGATGTTTAAGAGGGTTTCTCGTTCTCTACCAGCCTGCGCCACAATCTGTACAGGATTGCTTTGACTGATCGCAGTCGGATTGTTTCACGGTTACCACTCAGTCTCAGTTCATGTACTTCCGTTTCCTTGTCGCGTTCAGCAATGCCAATATACACCAAACCGACTGGCTTCCGTTCGGAATACCCAGGCCCGGCAACACCAGTAACTGAAAGTCCAAAATCGCTGTCCATGATCATTCTCGCCTGCTCTGCAAGCACAAGGGCTACTTCCTTACTCACTGCACCTGGCGCTTGATCCCCTTCCAAATAATCATAAGGCACGTTGAGTAATTTCATCTTCATTTCATTGGAATAGCACACGATGCCACCTTGAAACATAACAGCACTGCCAGGTATAGAAGTGATGTGTTCCATCAGCATTCCACCTGTACAGCTTTCTGCCGCACTCACAGTGAGCCCGCGTTTGGCCATTAGATCTACGATAACCTTCTCCAGCGTAACATCTTCACTTGCATACATATATTCCGAAAGACGCTGCTGAATTTCTACTTCCGTAGCCGTCAGCTTAATTAGTGCTTCACTTTCGCTGGCCGCCTTGGTGGATATACGGATCGTGACTTCCCCTTCCTTGGCATAAGGAGCAATCGTGGGGTCTGTCTGGGATTGGATCAGATCTAACAAATGGGTTTCAAGAGCTGACTCACCGATCCCTGCAAATTTTAGCATTTTTGAATAAATTGGCATTTCCTCACCGCTCAATGCCTGCTGAAGCAACCAAGGTTTCGCTTGGTTTGCAAACATGGGTTTGAGTTCCTTAGGCGGTCCAGGCAAAACTACATAAAATTTACCGTCCTGTGCAATTGCGTCGCCCACAGCTAGCCCTGTCTCATTTTCAAGCGGAGTAGCGCCTTCAATAGAAAGCGCCTGCCGGCGGTTATTCTCGGTCATTTCTACCCCACGGTTACGGAAAAACTGATCTAGCTTGTCCATTGCAAGACGATCTATGTGCAATTTTCGCCCCAATACAGACGCTATCGCATCTTTCGTCAAATCATCCTGAGTCGGTCCCAGACCACCGGAAAACAAAATAATATCCGCACGCTTCTGAGCAATTCTTATCGCTTCCTGAAGCCGATCTATGTTATCGCCAACTACAGTCTGAAAATATACATCGATTCCGATTGTAGCCAACTCTTGTGACAAATATTGAGCATTTGTATTCACTATTTGTCCGAGCAATAACTCTGTACCTACTGCAATTATTTCAGCTTTCATCAATTCTTCCTCCTGTACTGCGAATATTATGGGAATTATGTAAAGAAACAGCAATAAGTTTAGTCCCTATTGCTGTTTCCATAAAATTTATCCTGTTAAACTTTGGAGGAGCTCAGCAAGTGGATATTTTTCACAAAATAATCAATACCCGAATAAATGGTGATCAACACCGCTGCCCATATCGCTATTAAATCAAACGGGATACCAAGAAAAACAAACGGGAAATTATTAATGAGCAACGCTACAATAGCAACGATCTGGATGATCGTCTTCAATTTGCCCCAATTACTTGCAGCAACCACAGAACCATCCAGTAAGGCAATCTGACGCAGACCCGTAACCGCAAACTCACGGCTAACAATCACAACGACAATCCACGAATCGATTTTTCCCATTTCTACCAAGGAAACCAAAATGGCGGTTACCAAAAGCTTATCAGCAAGGGGGTCCAACAGCTTGCCCAAATTGGTGACCATATTATTTTTACGTGCCAAATATCCGTCAAGACCATCCGTGCTGGCTGCTACAAGGAAAATGATAGCCGCAATCAGCTGATTATACGGCAGCTTGAAAGCTCCGATCTCAATCGGCGGCGGATAAAAATCAAAGTCCACCAGCAAAGCCAGCATCATCACCGGAATAAGGCAAATCCGCGTTATTGTAATTCTGTTGGGTAAATTCACAACACACTCTCCCCTGATTATCGTACTTGATTACAAATGGCAGTTTTCGGATTAAATTCAATCCTATGTAAATCGCTATCGACGAGCGCTATACACCTGAATTGTCTGCATTTTCGTTACAAGTATAATATGGCACAAAACGCATGTCAAAATAACCTGCCGCACATCAAGCAACGTTTTTTCCTACAAAATGTATGAGGGAAAACGGCTTTATTTCATGTTTGTAAATTGAAGCTCCAATGGCAAATCAGCTTTACGTAGCAATTGAATGATCGCCTGTAAATCATCCCTGTTTTTTCCGGTCACTCGGATTTGATCACCTTGAATCTGACTTTTAACTTTTAGCTTGGAGTCCCGAATAAGAATGTTAATTTTCTTGGCATTATCCTGATCAATTCCCTGCTTAAGCGAAAGACGCTGACGCACTGAACCTAAAGAGGCGGGTTCCAATTTGCCATACTCCACATTTTTAAGGGACAGACCTCGTTTGGCCATTTTAGATTGCAAAATATCAATCACCGCATTCAGCTTGTATTCGTCTTCCGATGCAATCGTAAGAGCTTCTTTCTCAAGCTTAAGGCTACTTTTGCTACCCTTGAAATCAAATCGAGTTTCAATTTCACGCTCCGTCTGATGAACCGCATTTGTTAACTCCTGCATATCCATTTTGGAGACGATATCAAATGAATTTTCTGAAGCCATCGTTTCACTTTCCTTTCCACAACAAAGTTCAATATCTAATTATAGGCTAGTCATTTACAAAAATCCAATAATCCGTTGACTAAAAAGGCGTTCTTGCCAGTTTTCCTGACAAAAACGCCTTTATTTCATTTACGGTCAAAATATCTAATTATGGCTTCGTGTTGGAGTTCGGAACATATCCAAAAGTCCAAGCACAATGTGAGCAAGACCAAAGCCCAGTATGCCATAGCCCCATGCATTCGGTGTCAGATAATAGCCCAGTAAACTGACAATTATACCGAGCCCAGTCACAATCCAGCTGACGGTCATAACGTATACACCTCACTTTGCGGAAAATGAAATGACTGCCTTTCCAGGAATTACAGTCATTAGTATTTCCTCGCACCAAGGCGTTTATTCACCATCAGTAGTTGTAGAATCTGTACTACTTTGTGCTGAATCCGTACTGCTACCTGTCGTAGAATCTGCAGGTGAACCCGTCACCCCTGCACTCGTTCCGGTCGAAGAAGCTTCTCCTTGCTGGATCAGTACACGAGTAGTCGATTTATTATCTGTTATCGGTTGACCTGCTACGGAAATATCTGTGGCAGAAGACCGTCCTGATTTGATATATAAACCTTCTGGACCAATATCGAATGACATGGCATCTCCACTTTTAGTCATACCATAACTCAGCTTTTCTCCACGGGAATTTTCTCCCTTGTACACTTCAAGCCAGCTTTCGCCCGTCGCTTTAATATCAACCTTGACCGCGGCTCCCGTTGAACTGGAAACTTTAAAAATCGTCGTCTTGCCTTGCTTGCCGTCCTGTGCCACAGTTACACCTTGTTGTGGCGTAGTCGTATCCGGCTGCTGTCCAGTATCTGGAGTAGTAGCACCCGTACTCCCCGTACCACCTGGCTGAGTTTGGCCGGTTTGCCCCGCATCAGGAGTCTGCCCACCAGCACCATTTGGAGCCGTCGTTTGACCATTGTTCGGCTGTGTCGTAGTGGTATCAGGAGTAGACGTACTTGGTGTTGTACTTGGTGTTGTACTTGGTGTTGTACTTGGTGTTGTACTTGGTGTTGTAATCGGCGTTGTGTTTTCTGCTGTTTTTGGAGTTGAATGGTTGTTGCTCACCCAATAAGCATAAATAACCCCAACAATGAGAACTAGAAAAAGCCACATTAACGCTGTAGGCAACCATTTAAGATTACCAATCGTGGCGGGACGGCTGGAGCGTTTCTGTGTAACAGGCTCCATGACTGCTTCCGGCTCAGGTTCAGGCACATTGCTTTGATGCCCTTCCAGAATCTCATCGGGGTTCAACCCGACCGTTTCAGCGTATGTTTTAATAAAAGCTCTGACATAAAAGCTTCCCGGCAGCACTTTGTAATCGCCCGTCTCAATGGCTTCCAGATAACGTTTGCGTATCTTCGTCATTTCCTGAACATCGTCAAGGCTCAATCCTTTTTGCAGCCGGGCCTCCTTTAATTGCTGACCCAGTTCTGACATGTCATCATCTCCTTGTGTAATTACGCTTATTTAAAGATCTTCTGTATAACTGGCTGTAAAGGTATCATAAATAATTTCCTCAGCCGGATTATTGCGAAGCTCAATAATGATATTGAAATCGTCAAAGCTGTATCCTGATTCACGTACAAATACATCAGGATGCTCAATCACTTTAGTACTTGGCATACTCATGATTTCCTGAAGCAGATGATAATGTCTTTCATTTGACCGAATTGTACTCACAATACCATCAATAATAAACACATTGTTTGGGTTCATTTCTTCTTCAGAGAGCTGACTGCGCACCGTCTGTCGTAGTAACGTTGAAGACACAAAAGTCCAACGCTTCATTGCGCATACACTACTGGCAATAATGGATTCCGTTTTGCCCACACGCGGCATCCCGCGAAGACCGATCACCTGATTGCCGTCCCTCTTTAATACTTCACCCAAAAAATCGACCAGCAACCCAAGCTCATCGCGTGTAAAGCGAAATGTTTTACGATCATCCGAATCCCGATCGATGTAACGGCCGTGTCTTACTGCCAATATATCAACCAGTCTCGGAGCACGTAAGGCCGTGACTGTAATGTTGCTCGCTTTTTTTAACGTGTCTCCGAGAATGCGTATCTTCTCGTCATCGTCCGTTTCAAGCAACATCCCCCGTCTTTCGCCTTCAACACCGTTGATCGTCAGTATATTAACCCCCAGAATACCAAGCATGGAAGCAATGTCTCCCAGCAGTCCGGGTCGATTTTTATGTATCTTGTACTCCATGTACCACTGTTTCGTTTCTTCCGTCACGTTAGCACCTCATTCACATTCAAACCGTCAACAACTCCAAATCAAAGCATTATTGTATCATAAAATAACATCTTTCGACAAAACCAATTATTGAAATTTGATAGGCTGCATTGTGTTGTAAGCCTCAATCACGTTTATGATATATAAATTACAATGGAATTACAAGAACAGCTCTGTAACCATTACAGAAAAGCCCCCAAAAGGGAGCTTTTCATGTTGGTTCCTACTTATGCGTTGCTCTTGGCCAATTTAACCATTAGCCGGGCGATGGTGTGACGCTCGTCCTCATCGGCAACTCCCCACAGTTCTTTCAGTGCGCGGTTGGAATGGTTGGCTGGATCGACCTTCTCATCCAGAAAATCACCAATTTCATAAGCAAGCTCAGAAATGGTATCTTGGCTGATTCCCAGCTTCTCCGCTTGCTCTACACGCTGACCGAGGAACTTTTTCCAAACATCAAAATTCTGAACAACTGTTGACATACTTAAATCCTCCTTAGATGATTCAGATTTAAAATCAACAGTTGTAATATGCTCTTCTCAGACGCTTACTATACTGGTGGATTCCTCCAAGCGCTATTTCCCTTAAGTCACCCATCCTCCGTTAGGACTTATGACCTGGCCATTAATATAACCTGACTCAGGAAGCGCAAGAAAATAAACTAGGGACGATATTTCATCAGGTCGAGCCAATCGTCCAGCAGGAATTTCTTCTTCCAAACTGGTAATTTCCCCTTCATCCAAATGATCCAGCATCGACGTATCCACTGCACCTGGAGCTACAGCATTCACTGTCACCCCGGAAGGTGCTACCTCTTGAGCCAGCGCTTTAGTGAAAGCGTTAATGCCTCCCTTGGTGGTGGAATACAACACCTCGCACGAAGCACCACATATCCCCCACACGGATGAAACATTCACAATGCGGCCATAGCGTTGGGAAATCATATGTGGCATAAAAACCTGCGTGCACAAAAAGGTTCCCTTAACATTGACAGCCATCACTTCGTCCCATTCCTCTTCCGAAACATCTGTTAACAGCCCATAATGAGATAGTCCGGCATTGTTCACAAGAATATCCGGCTTCATCCCGTGATTATCCAGCTTTTCACGCATGCGTTCGATCTGCTCCTTGCTCCGCAGATCCGCTGACACGGTCATTACCTTGCCTGAATAAGCCATGCAACGACGGGCAACTTCATTTGCTTTTTCATGGGACTTCATGTAGTGAATGACCACATTCATCCCTACAGCTGCAAAACGCTCAGCAATAGCCGCACCAATTCCGCCACTTGCTCCTGTAATCAGCACGGTTGTATCGCCAATCGCTTTTAGTTCTCCGCCCTCGGTGGTCATCGTTTCCCTCTCCCTGGACATTACGGACTCACCACTAGTGATATTGCGAGTTGATCCCACTGGATATGGTCTTTCAGACGGCGATTTACATCCTCAAGCGTGATACTTTCATAAATCGGAAGCAGTTGGAAAAAATCGCTGCCCCGGAAGCGATGTCTTGTAAATTCATGCGCAATATTTTCTGGTGAATTGAGTGTACGCAGATAACCACCGATTTTCTTTTTGCGTGCCCGTTCAAAATGTTCTGCTGCAAAGCCCTGCTTCTGGATGGACTCCACCTCTTCACGTATTCTCGCCAACAGCCGATCCGGGTCTTTGGTATCCCCACCGATTGCAGAGAATGCATATTGCTGCGTGCTATTGTACTCATGACCAAAACTGTCCGAAATCAGATCCTCATCGTAGAGCTTTTGATACAGTTGTGTACTGGAGCCAAACAGGAGATCTAGCATCAGCTTGGTTTCCAGATCATGACGGAGCAATTCTTCACCCGTTAGGCCTACTTCAGCCTCCTTAAATCCAAACAGTAGCTTTGGCAGAGAAACGGCCAGCTTTACCTCACGACGTGGTTCTGCAACTGTAGTGGGTTCATCGTCGAAAATCCGCTCGATCTCTCCCTGCGGCTTATAGTCCTTTTTAGCCTGATTGTTACGTACCAGTTCTATTACTTCAGCTGGATCCACTCCGCCCACTACAAAAAGAATCATATTGCTTGGATGGTAGAAAGCTTCATAGCAACTGTACAGCGTTTCCTTTGTAATCGTACTGATGGATTGAACAGTACCTGCGATATCAATATGCACCGGATGGACCTTGTACAACGCCTCGATCAGACCAAAGTAACTCCGCCAATCGGGATTATCTTCATACATATTGATTTCCTGGCCGATAATGCCTTTTTCCTTCTCTACATTTTCATCTGTAAAGTAAGGATGCTGCACAAAATTGACCAGGGTGGTCAAATTTTCTTGAATACGCTCGGTTGCCGAAAACAGATATACTGTTTGATCAAAGCTCGTAAATGCGTTCGCCGATGCCCCATTAGAAGAAAAGGTAGCAAAAATATCGCCTTCAGGCTCTTCAAACATTTTATGCTCCAAAAAATGGGCTATGCCATCCGGCACCTTTACGGGCTGTTGACCTTCTACGCGGAAATGATTATCAACCGAGCCGTATTTAGTCGCAAATGTGGCGTACGTCTTCTGAAAACCCGGTTTGGGCAACACATAAACGTGTAAACCGTTATCCATTACTTCATAGTACAGCGTTTCCTGCAAATGCTCATAAGGTATATGCTCCACCGCTATTCCCCCTTCTGGTCTCTCAAGAAATAAATAGTGTCCAGTCGGAACGTCCGGGCGGCATCCTGAACATCCTGCACCTTGACTGCCTCCACCTGACTCAGCAGCTCATCTACCGTCCGCTCTTTACCGGAAAGCTGTCTGTTAAAATCATAGGCGATCATTTCAAAAGCGGAATCCTGCATCTCCTTCAGCAAGTTGCGAATCATCGCCTGCGTTTGGGTCATTTCCAGCTCGGTAATCGCTCCATTTTGCGTATCTTCCAGTTGCTTGCGGATAATAGTAACCGCTTTTTCATAATTAGGAATTTCGATACCAGATTGAATCGTACCAATCCCTTTATGCCCGTCATACCGCGATGAAGCGTAATACGCCAAACTTTCCTTTTCCCTTACATTAACGAACAGCTTTGAATGCGGATACCCGCCCAAAATGCCATTATACATCAGAGCGGAAGCATAGCGATCGTCTCCATACGTAATAGGGGTGTGCAACCCCATGTTGAGCTTGCCCTGGTTCACATCAAGACGCTCTACAACGGTTTGAACCTCACGCTCTACTGACTTGGGCTGTTCTGGAACATACCCTGCTTCCGCTGAACGATTCAATTGAAAATAGCGATCAACAAACTTCTCAACTTCTTCCAGCGTCGTATCTCCCACAACGTATAAATCCATGCTGGCATGATTCAGCCATTCTCCATAAGCCTGATACAAGCTCTGTGCATCTATGCTGTCCAGATCGGATCGTTGACCAAGAGGGTGCAGACGATAAGGCTCATCTTTGCACATTTCCTCCATACAGCGCTCACCAGCATAACGTATTTTATCGTTAACTATAGATTCCAGCTTTTTACGCACATTTTCTCGTTCCTGCTGGACGTATCCCGTTTGAAATGCACCATTTTCCAATGCAGGCTTCGTCAGCACTTCTCCGAGAAAAGCAAACGAACGATCCAGCAAACTATCCGGACTGTTTACAAAGCTGTCATTAATCGTATCCATGCGAAATTGCACGATCTGATAATCTCCACGTTTGTATACATCGAATCCGAAACCCGCGCCATACAATTGTTCTAACTGTTCTCTGAATTGTGTAGTCTGCGGATACGATTCTGTACCCCGTCGCAGAACGAAAGGTACCAGCCCCACTCGGGTAACGGTTTCCTCACGTAGCGGAGTACCTACATACAACGATATGGCAAACGTCTTAAAGCGCTTGGTCGGCAGTACATGAATCCTCAGTTGTCTGCGTGTGCCACGCTCGAAACCTGTTTTGTTCAAGTCCAAAACTCCTTTGTGACGTCAATTTGCGTCTAGCCTTTGATTAGCATTAGCTGCTGTAAATCATCCTCCTGTAAAGAGGTAAAGTGTACCAATCTTTATTCTAACCATGCAAAAGCCAAGAAGCAACCGGAGACAAGCTCCCGGCTGCTTCGGCGTTTTACATGCAGAAAATATGCTCCCCAATGGTTTTCACCTGCGGACGGGACCAAATCCATTTGGAGGTGGCTGTTTTTGGGTTAAAATAATAAAGACATCCTCCACTTGGGTCCCAGCCGTTCAGTGCTTGGCGTACCGCCTTTTGTGCAGTCTCATTCGGTGTGAGCCAGATTTGGCCGTCTGCTACAGCTGTGAAAGCTCCTGGCTGAAAGATCACTCCAGATGGTGAGTTGGGAAAGCTCGGTGACTTAACCCTGTTCAAAATAACAGCCGCGACGGCAACTTGTCCTTCAAATGGCTCGCCGCGGGATTCACCGTAGACCGCGTTGGCCATAATTTTGAGATCATTTTCAGATAGTCCCATGGTGTTGGCCGATCCCATCGTTTCATCATTTTGATCCGCTTTATCGTTATTGTCCGCTGTCTGTCCCTGAGCGGAACCTTGATTGTTACGATGCATAGGAGTTTCCGTTGGCTTCCAGTTAGGAGTAGCATTCACCAGCTTTAATTTCGTCTTTGCTCCGACCACTCCATCGGGACGGATGCCAAATTCCTTTTGAAAACCCTTGACAGCTTTTAGTGTACTGCTGCCAAAATGGCTGTCCACTTTCCCGCCAAAAAAGCCCAGCAACTTCAAACGTGATTGCAACTCATATACATCCTGACCGTAAGATCCAAAATCAACCGCTCCCGAGCTGAATGTCGGCTGGGAAGGTTGCGCTGCTTGTACTTTCTGCTGTGTGCTCAGCGGCTCTGCTTGCTGCTGTGCAGAGTCATTTTTAAAAAGTCCTGTGTACGTAATAGCCGAGGCTGCGAGGATACCCGTGCAAATCCAGACCATTGTCTTTTTCATATGCTGCGCTCTACCTTTCTTTTGTGGGATTAACAGGATGGCTACGTTTATTATGACAAGCTCCGCTTAAAGCTATTCACCCTTTTAATCTTCTTTCAGCAGGTAGTCGCCACACCTCAAAAAAACATCACAAAAAACGCTGTTTGTTCACTTGGAGTTGTCATATTAGAACAACCACCATGCGAACAAACAGCGTTTTAATGTAGTGCTGGATAGAGATAATGCTTAGGAACTAACTTTATTTTGCTGATATTGCTCCATTGAGATAAGGACCTCACGGGGCTTGCTGCCCTCGTAAGGGCCGATGACTCCGCGAGCTTCCATGGAGTCAATCAATCGAGCAGCACGTGTATAACCGATCCGCATACGGCGCTGAAGAAGCGAAACGGAAGCTTGTTTAGCCTCTAAAATGATGTTGACAGCCTGATCGTACAGCTCATCCAGCATTTCATCTGCATCAGCCGATACCTCTTCCACCTCCGGCACAAGCGTTTCATCATACTGCGCTTCACCCTGTTCACGTACATAGTTAACAATATTTTCGACTTCTTGATCGCTCATGAACGCTCCCTGAACGCGGACAGGTTTAGAAGCCCCCATTGGCATGAACAGCATATCACCACGTCCGAGTAGCTTCTCGGCTCCGCCCATGTCCAATATGGTACGGGAGTCTACCTGCGAGGAAACGCCGAAGGCAATACGTGAAGGAATATTGGCTTTAATCACCCCGGTAATTACGTCAACCGAAGGTCTCTGGGTTGCAATGATAAGGTGGATGCCTGCTGCACGTGCCATTTGGGCAAGTCGTGCAATCGCATCCTCCACATCTCCCGCAGCTACCATCATTAAATCTGCCAACTCGTCCACAATAACGACGATGTAAGGCAGAAATGCATCCGGGTTATCTTTCATCAGATTATTATAGCCCTCAATATTACGGGTTCCTGATTTGGAAAATAACTCATATCTTTTTTCCATTTCAACTACAATTTTCTTCAATGCAAGTGAGGCACGCTTTGGATCAGTCACGACCGGAGCCAACAAATGCGGGATTCCGTTGTACACGTTCAACTCCACCATTTTAGGATCGACCATCAAAAATTTGACCTCATCCGGCTTTGCTTTGTACAAAATACTCGTGATGATCCCATTGATACACACTGATTTACCCGAACCTGTTGCCCCAGCTACAAGCAGATGGGGCATCTTGGCCAAATTACCAACAATCGTCTGTCCTGCAATATCACGTCCGAATGCAATGGATAAATTGGAAGTTGACTCCTGGAAAACGGTTGTCTCCATTACCTCACGCATCGTGACAATGGAAACTTCATTATTCGGAACCTCAATTCCGATAGCAGATTTGCCAGGAATCGGAGCCTCCATACGGATATCTTTGGCAGCAAGCGCAAGCGCAATATCATCCGTCAGACTCACAATGCGGCTGACCTTTACTCCAATGTCCGGCTGAATTTCATAACGCGTTACGGCAGGGCCACGGACAACCTCCAGCACCTTCGCCCGCACACCAAAGCTTTCCAGCGTTGCTTCCAGCTTGCGTGCCGTTTGCATGTAATCCTTTTGTCCCATACCTTTGCCTACGTTTTGTGGTTTAGCAAGCAAACGAAACGATGGGAGCTTGTAAGGTTTAGGCGGCGGCGGAGCCGGAATAGCTGTATGGGTACCTTCAGCCTCTTCGCCTGCAACCCCAGTTGCAATCGTCTGAGCTTGTCCCTGAGCACCTTCTAATGTCCCCTGGATCGTTGTCGAATCATCCATATCCGTATTCGCATGGGCATCCACAAAGTCATCATCCAGGGATTCATCAATAATGGAAGTTGTCTGCTCTGCCCCTGTCAGGGACTCTCCAAATTCAGCTTCCGGTCTTCTTTCCTCATGCTTTACTTGTTCGAAGAAATCCCTAATAATCGGCGACCTTTTTACCGGAGTTGCAGCTTCCTCCTCAGCGTGTTCGACTACGTCAGACAGCTCTTCACTCTGGTTATCGTTTCTCCACTGGGCCTGCGCGTCCTCAGCTTCATATGGAAGATCATGATCATCCTCATCCGTATCGACGGAATGCTTCTCCTTGTCCGCTTTATCTGAATTTTTGAGACCAAACAACTGAAAGAAAATCGGTTGTTTGCGTGCAGGAGGCTGCATTTCGTCAAAGTCATCATCCATGTCTTCCTCATAGGCAGGAATCGGCTCAGACTTGATTTTTCTATTTCCACTACCTTTGCTAGATGCCGAAAGCGGAGTAGCTTTACCAGTCCATTTTTTACGCACGCTTCCCCCGACTGTCAGCAGCTTGGTCTTTACAATCCGTACCAAATCCACATAGGACAGTTGGGTCATCAGCATGAAACAAATGACGAACATAACAATCATGATCAGTTTAGCTCCTGTGAGACCAAACAGCCACAACAGAACAGTAAGCTGCAATGCGCCTACGTACCCCCCGCTGATATCCTTGTTCAGCATTGAGGTATGGCCCTGCTGGTCAGGCGACAGCAACTGCTCACGCATATCTATATGTATCTGGGTCATCACTCCGCCCGGCTGAAGCGCGTTGATCGGCCCCAAACGCTGCTCCATAGATGAAATAGAACTCATAAGTGTAAAGGCAAATACCAACAGGAGCAAACCCGTTTTACGCGAGTTCCACTGGTTCGGCCACTTGCGGTGAATCATCACCATCAGACCATAATAAATGCCAATGAGAGGGATAACAAAATAGAATTTCCCCAGTACGAGCCCAAACATCTTGGATAGCGACCGACCAACTGCCGCTTCACCCGACAACGCAATGACCGCTAATGTAATCAGCACAATGCCGTAAATTTCAAATTTTAGAACTCCGCCAAATGCGGCTTTCTTTTTTCTTTTTCTTCTTCTGGACATACAAGGTCACCCCCCAGAAGAATATTATACCACGTCACCCGGTATCCGCACATATGTTCTTTTTCAGCAGTAAATGACCTATTTCTATACTATTCGACACCTTCTACGACCACTCGATAACTTGACCTGGTCCATAACGCGGATTCAGGTAGGCTTCCAGCGGACAGTCCAACAACCGTACAATGATCCCCCGACGACTTTCAAGCGGCTGTACCTGCATAAGTAGACCGTCTACCCGAACCTCTGCAAGCTCCTCAGCCTCTTTCCACATCCCTTGCCATACCATTTCCATTGGCATCACAGTATATAGTGTCATTGAGGTAGCTCCCTGCTTTGCTCCCCTGACAGTGTCTCTGTAGGAGTTCCTGTGGGACTGGGAGAAAAAGGAGCATACGGAGCCTGCTGTTGAATCCCAGCGATCCCGTTTTGCTGACGCCGCGTTTCAATAATGGTGTTCAGCTGTTTTAAAGCCTCTCCGATGCCTCCAACCGCGTCCATCAATCCATACTTCACTGCATCCGCTCCCCCAACCGCTGTACCAATATCGCGGTTTAACTCACCGGTTTTAAACATCAGTTCCTTAAACTGCTCTTCTGTAATACGAGAATGAGAAACGACGAAGCGTACAACACGTTCCTGCATTTTTTCCATGTATTCAAAAGTTTGTGGTACTCCAATGACCAGACCGTTCATCCGAATGGGATGAATGGTCATCGTCGCACTCTCCGCAATGTAGGAATAAGTGGAAGACACAGCAATCGGCACACCGATGCTATGCCCCCCACCTATGACAATAGTCACCGTTGGTTTACTCATCGATGCGATCATTTCAGCAATAGCCAGTCCTGCCTCTACATCACCACCAACTGTATTCAGCAAAATCATTAATCCTTCGATACGAGGATTTTGTTCTGCCGCTACCAACTGGGGAATAATGTGCTCATATTTTGTCGTTTTGTTTTGAGGCGGTAAAATGAGATGCCCTTCAATCTGACCGATAATCGTCATGCAAAAAATATTGGACTCGCCTCCAGGCATGGAAGTTTGACCCAGCTGCTGCAAAGCCTCCATAGCAGGTAAAGCGGGTCTTTGCCCAATTTCTGGTTGATCTGGAGCTTCCGTTTCCTCGTTGCCAGATGTTAGATTGCTGTATTGTTCCATATGGGTGATCTTCCTTTCGCTTTACGCATCTATATGACCCGTATTCACCCTATAGTATGGGATGGAAATGGAATATTTTATACCCGACCCCATGCTTTTCCTTGTCCCGCAAAATCAAAAAAGCCTCTCCTCCCGCGGAAACCGTCCAATATTTCCTGCGGGAAGAGAGGCGACTGTGTGCCTGTGACTTAAGTTTTTAATTCAGGTTTTTGAACAAATTTCAATTGAATCACACTTCCATTATAATTGGCAGGATCATCGGTCTGCGACGAGTTTGCTCATACAAGAAGCGACCTAGTGCATCCTTGACATTTGTCTTGAGGGAAGCCCATTCATTTACATTTTCACTCATGAGCTTATGCAGTGTACTTGAGACAATACGATTTGCTTCATCCAGTAGACCTTCCGATTCACGGACATATACGAAACCGCGGGAAATGATATCTGGGCCTGATTTAATCGTTCCGTCTTGCTTGCTCAGCGTGACAACCACCACCAAAATACCGTCCTGTGACAGCAATTTGCGGTCGCGCAATACGATATTTCCTACATCCCCTACGCCTAGTCCATCGATCAGTACGTTGCCTGCTGTAACTTTACCAGCTCTGCGTGCTCCGCCATTCTGAATTTCAATGACTTCACCGATATCCGTGATGAAGATATTTTCAGGCTCTATACCTACGCCTTCAGCAAGAAGAGCGTGACGACGTTGCATTCTAAACTCACCATGAATTGGCAAGAAGAACTTTGGTTTCATCAGATTCAGCATCAGCTTGAGTTCTTCCTGGCTTCCGTGTCCAGAAACGTGGATACCTGGATTAGCTGCGCTGTAATATACATTGGCACCCAGACGGAACAGTTCATCAATTGTGCGTCCAACGTATTTTTCATTACCCGGTACCGGAGTAGCTGCGATGATGACTGAATCCCCTGGAAGAATGTCAACCTTTCGATGTGTGGAACGAGCCATTCTTGTCAAAGCGGACATCGGTTCACCCTGACTGCCTGTGCAGAGAATAACTACACGATCCGCTGACATTTTGCCAACTTCTTCAGGCTCAATCAGCATTCCATCTGGAATTTCCAAATAGCCCAAGTCCGAAGCAATACCTACGACATTAACCATGCTTCGACCAATAACTGTTACTTTACGTCCCGTAGCTTCAGCAGCATTAATTACCTGCTGAATACGATGTACGTTAGAAGCAAAAGTGGCTACGACCACACGCTGTCTCGACTTGCGGAAAATGTCTTCCAGGACAATACCAACGCTCTTTTCCGAAGGTGTAAAGCCCGGTTTCTCGGCATTTGTACTGTCTGACAAAAGAGCCAGTACACCACGTGTGCCAATTTCAGCCATACGCTGCAAATCTGCATATTGTCCGTTCACCGGAGTATGGTCAAATTTGAAGTCACCTGTATGAACAACAGCGCCTTCAGGAGTATCAATACATACACCTACAGAATCCGGAATACTATGGTTGGTTCTGAAGAAAGTTGCTTTTAGTGTGGAACCCAGCTTGATTTCGGAATCAGCATTGATCAAAATACGTTTGGTTTCACCAAGCAGATTCGCTTCCTTCAGCTTGTTTTCCACCAATCCCAGCGTCAATTTGGTACCATATACTGGTACATTCAAATGTTTCAACACGTAAGGCAAACCGCCGATATGGTCCTCGTGACCATGAGTCAGCACAATGCCTCTTACTTTGTCGCGGTTCTCTGTAAGGTAGGAAATATCAGGAATAACGATATCAATGCCCAGCATGTCCTCTTCCGGGAATTTCAGACCGGAATCCACCACGACAATGTCATTGCCGTATTGAACGACATACATATTTTTCCCGATTTCACCGACGCCGCCCAAAGCGAAAATCATCAATTTATCGTTGTTTGTTTTTTTAGACAAATGAATCTAAACCTCCTATGGTAGTTGGACGTCGTACCTTGATTTGTTTATTTAATTTTCAAAAAAATACCGCACCCAGTCACTTGACCCCATTATACATGATTAAAATAAGAAAAAACAAGTCATCCTGTTCGTTACGCTAGGTTTCCCATTGCCGTCTGAAACCATTAGTATCTGTCATTTTATCTACATACATGGTTGAAAGCACAGCAAAAAGGACGTCCTATAAGAACGCCCTTCACGCTGGAGAACCTTGTCAGACAATAAACTCTATCGGTTTTGTACCTACCGACTGCCCTTAACAAGGATACTCCTTAGTATTAATTAACAGCTTACATTCCTATTTCTCTTTAGCGGGTAAATAATTTCTTAATAAATTCCGCTTCATCCTCAGTTGGAGGAATGAGTGGCAACCGAACCGAACCTACCTTAATCCCCCGTAATTCCAATGCATATTTTACTGCCACCGGATTAGGCAGAGGATGAGGACAGCCAAACAAACCCTTGAAAATCGGGAACAACTGCTGATGCAACTTGGCTGCCTCCTGCGAGTGTCCTCCTACAAGTGAATCGATCATCTGCTTCATTTCAGCACCTACCACATGACTCGCTACGCTGATAATACCATAAGCACCTACAGCCATAGCAGGCAACCCAGAAGCATCATCCCCGGAATAAACCAGAAAACCTTCTGGCGCTGACGCTGCAATCTGTGTGACCTGCGCAAGTGATGCACATTCTTTGGTTCCCACAATGTTCGGAATTTGTGCAAGACGCAGCGTTGTTTCAGCTGTTAGACTCGCTCCAGTACGGCTTGGAACATTATACAGTATAGCTGGAAGGGATGTGGAGTTTGCAATACTTTCGAAATGCTGATACATCCCTTCCTGATTCGGTTTATTATAATATGGTACTACCAGTAGAACACCATCTGCTCCTGCCTGCTCCGCGGCACGGGTTAGATGAATAGAGTGACGCGTATTGTTGCTTCCAGTCCCGGCAATAATTTTACATCGTCCAGCTGCTTTTTCTACAACAAATGCAAACAACTTGATTTTTTCATCATCGCTCAGGGTAGGAGACTCCCCTGTTGTTCCAGATACAACAAGTGACTCTGAGTGCTGTTCTTCTATTAAGTAATCAATCAACGAGGACAATGCAGTCCAGTCAATCTCTCCTTGCTGATCAAAAGGTGTCACCATTGCGGTAATCAATCTGCCGAAGTTCACCATGCTGCCTCCTTTTTGCAAGTCCGAGCACGGACAATGCACCTATTGATGGAGTTCAAATTTATTATGCAATGCGCGTACAGCCTGCACCATATCTTCTTTTTTAACAAGTACCCAGATCGTCGTGTTGGAATCTGCGGATTGAAGGATCTGTACGTCTGATTCTGCCAATGCCTCCACAATCGTCGCCATAATGCCCGGTACCCCGTTGATACCACCGCCTATGACAGAAACTTTAGCACACCCGGCCAGTATCTTAGGTTCTAGACCCAAACCGTTCAATACTTCAACCGCTTTGCTTCCATCATGATCGAACACAGTATAAACTGCCCCCGATGGAGTTACGTTAATAAAGTCAACGCTGATTCCATGTTCAGCCATAGATTTGAATACTTGTAATTGCAAGTGCTCCAAACCCGGCTTTAATTCAACATTAATCTGAGTGACATTGCCGACATACGCAATACCGGTCACGAAACGGTCTACGATGTCTGCCTGCACGTCTTTAAAGCCTTCCGGGTGGGTAACTAACGTACCTTCTCCTTCAGAGAAGGTAGAGCGAACACGGACCGGGATATTAGCCTGCATGGCGATTTCAACAGCACGAGGATGGATAACCTTTGCTCCCTGATGAGCCATATTGCAAATCTCCGTATAGCTAACATGTGTAAGTGGCTTTGCATTTTCCACAATGCGCGGATCGGCGGTTAATATACCATTCACATCCGTATAAATATCGACCATATCCGCATGTAGAGCAGCACCCAGAGCAGTAGCTGACGTATCGCTGCCGCCCCGACCCAAGGTGGTCATATCACCGTCTGCTGTTTGTCCCTGAAAACCTGTCACAATGACAACTCTGCCTTGGTTCAACTCTTCAACAACACGGTCTGGCTTTATATCCAAAATACGAGCATTGCCGTATTGATCATCCGTAATAAAGCCCGCCTGTGCCCCAGTTAGCACCGTAGCAGGAATACCTTCCTTCTCCATCAGGCTGCATAATGTAGCAGCAGAAATAATTTCACCACAGCACAGCAGTAAATCCCGCTCGCGCTTCGGAAGACTGTCGCCGTTAGACGCCGCCCAATCCAGCAGCGTGTCGGTGGCATAAGGCTCTCCTTTTCTCCCCATGGCCGACACAACAACAACCAATTGAAGATTTTGCTCCAGCTCCCGCTTCACATGTGCCAGCACAAGTTGACGTGCTTCAGGTGTGGACAGCGAGGTTCCCCCAAATTTTTGCACCAAAATACCCATTATTCTTCCCCCATATCGGAACGTTACTCCGCGTTTGCAGCAATAATTTCCGCGATTTGCACCGCGTTCCATGCCGCTCCTTTGAGCAGATTATCGGATACAACCCACAAATTCAATCCACGGCTATTGCCCAAATCACGGCGTACACGCCCCACAAATACGTCAGGTTTTCCAGCAGCTTCGGATGCCAGTGGATAAAGCTGAGCAGCAGGATCGTCCACTAGCGTTACTCCCGGTGCCGAAGCCAGCAGATTGCGGATTTCTTCTAAATCATAATCTTTTTTAAGTTCTACATATACAGATTCCGAGTGACCGTATACAACAGGAATACGTACACACGTTGCTGTTACGTCCACAGATTCGTCACCCAGTATTTTTTTCGTTTCACGTACCATTTTCATTTCTTCCAGTGTATAACCATTGTCCTGGAATTTATCGATTTGCGGGATAGCATTGAAAGCAATCTGATGCTTTACTGGCAACGAGCCTACTGGCAACAGATCAGGCTGAACTTCATCACCGTTAAGAATCGCTGCGCTTTGACGATTCAATTCATCAATAGCTCGGCTTCCAGCCCCGGAAACGGCCTGGTATGTGGATACTATGATACGAGAAATGCCATACTGATCATATAATGGTTTCAAAGCAGCTACCATCTGAATGGTGGAGCAGTTCGGGTTCGCAATAATTCCTTGATGCTCGGCAATTTTGTCGCTATTCACCTCAGGCACTACAAGAGGAGCTGTCGGATCCATTCGGAATGCATTGGTGTTGTCAATGCAAACCGCCCCATGACGAACAGCATGCGGCGCCAATTCCTTACTTACGTCTCCACCTGCACTAAACAAAGCAATGTCGATTCCTTCAAAGCTGTCGGGGGTAGCAATCTCTACTGGAATTTGCTGACCTTTAAAGCTAATTAACGTGCCGGCAGAACGAGGCGAAGAAAGAAATTTGATTTTGTCCACAGGAAAATCCCGTTTTTCCAGCAGATTTACGATCTGTTCTCCTACAGCGCCTGTTGCTCCAACGACAGCTACATTAAACTTTCTATTGCTCATCTGGTGTATCTCCCCTTCTCGACTAAAAAACCATTTTTTATTCTGAAAGCATCCACCGCCAACAAGAAATTAGACTCGATACAATATCGAATCATCTTCTAGGCGAGGGATGCTCAGCAGTTAACTATAGTACTTCATGGGGTCTTGCGTTCCACAATCATCGGCTGAAGCTGTTTACCTTGCAATGCTTCATAAGCAGCCTCGGGAATCAACTCCATGTTAGCTACAAGCGAGTTCGGCTTTTTAACTGGATTGTCCTGTCCGAACGGCACAAAAAAGATATTTTTGGCTACGAGTAATTTGGCGATATTGGCAGCATTTAGACCCAGTCCATCATTAGTAGATATGGCTAAAAGAAGTGGACGACCGTTGCGCAATTGCGCCTTGGCAGCCATCAAAACCGGACTGTCTGTCATCGCATTCGCTAACTTACTCATTGAATTCCCCGTCAAAGGTGCAATCACCAGCACATCGAGTATTTGGGAGGGACCCAGTGGCTCAGCCTCCACAATTGTAGAAATGATATCATTCCCTGTTATATCTTTCAACTGTTTTTGCCAACTTTGCGAAGTACCAAAGCGAGTATCCGTTGTTAGTACTGTATTGGATATAATAGGAATGACCTTCGCACCCTCATCAACAAAGCGCTGTATAACAGGCATTACCTCTTCAAATGTGCAATGTGAGCCTGTAATTGCATAACCTACTGTTTTCCCTTGCCAACTCATTGTGCATCCCCCCGATCAGGATTATCTTCCATTAACAACTGCACCAGCGTATTCGCTATAATGGCACCAGCAGTTTTGGGAGCAACAATACCGGGAAGACCAGGGGCAAGCATAGCCTTGATTCCACGCTTTTCCGCATAACGGAAATCACATCCGCCCGGGGCGGAAGCAAGATCTATAATCACGGTGCTCAATGGCAATTTAGACAGGATTTGCGCTGTGATAATCATAGAGGGTATCGTATTAAAAATCAAGTCAACTCCCTTTGTCTCTTGCGCTAAATCCCTTGTCATAAAAGGCTTCCAACCCATTTCCACGGCTCTCGCTGCATCCTCTGCCCGCCGTACTCCAACCTTCACTCTGGCTCCCAACCCCTGTAGTGCCCTTGCCATGGTAAATCCAGTCCGTCCCATGCCTAGAACCATACAATCTGCACCGTGAATCGTAAAATCGGTATGCTGAATGGCCATCATCAGTGCGCCTTCGGCCGTAGGTATAGAGTTGTATATGGCCACATCATCTCTCTCCAGCAGCTCTACCAGCTTTAACTCATGTCTGGTACAAATTTCTTTTAAGTACGTCCGCGCCATCCCTGTATATACAACACAATGCGGTGGAAGAGCAGCAGCATGCTCATTCAGAAACTGGAGCTTCTGTGCTCCAAAAAGTGCATTTACGTTGCCTTCCTCATCGCATCCCACCACCGGCAAAATCAGTGCGTCTGACGATTCCAGCAGCTTGACAGACATTGGTTCTAGTGTCACTCCTTTGAGTGGTACTTCAAGCTTGTCAAAACCGACCACACTGACGGTAGCATCCATGTCCACACATTTGCGGATTACCTCAAGCTGCCTCGCATCGCCACCCAAAACAACGACGCGTATTCCTGTTAGCATCCGGATCACTCCTTTCCGAGACACGATATGCTTTTAGTCTATGCGAGTGCCCGGAGAGGGGTGAAAAAACACAAAAAAAAGCCGCCCCTTTATGAGGCGACCTTTATTTGCATGCTTACTCTTAAGCAAGAAATTTGAAGATTTTACAAAATAGACATTCGTATATCGCAAACCAACCATAACCTCAGCGTCCTGTATGGCCAAAGCCTCCAGCACCACGCACTGTTTCAGATAAATGGTCTACTTGTTTCAGCTCTACCTCAGGTACAACCTGAAATACCATTTGTGCAATTCGCTCATTGCGCGTAATCGTGAACGATTCCTCGCCCAAATTAATAAGAAGTACCTTAATCTCCCCACGATAATCCGCATCAATCGTTCCCGGTGTATTGAGACAAGTAATACCATGCTTAAGAGCCAGTCCACTTCGCGGACGGATCTGTGCCTCCAATCCCGCTGGCATAGCTATTGCAAATCCAGTTGGAACGAGGCAACGTTTGCCGGGTTCCAGTACCAGATTTTCCTGTACTGCTGCATACAAGTCAAACCCTGATGCAAGCTCTGACATTTTGCGGGGCAGCTCAATATCTTCATTGCCCGCGAGTCTGTTAATTTCCACGTAAGTTAACAAAATAGTCCCTCCTCATATCCTTTACCGCTGAATCACTCGCTCCCACCATCGACAGGGCAAACGGCTCCGAGAACATCCGATCCAGCACTTTATTCACATCATTTGCCGTCACTTGCTCGATATGCTCGATCATTTGATCCAGCGTATAATGCTGACCAAGCATCAATTCATTTTTTCCAAGCCGATTCATCCGGCTACCTGTACTTTCAAGGCTTAAAATCAAACTTCCTTTTAATTGCTCCTTACCTTTACGAAGCTCATTAGCGTCCAAACCGTTGACAGCCACATCTCGTAAAAGCTCCAGCGTCAAATCCAGCACGTCCTTTGTTTGCTTAGGAGCCGTACCTGCATAGATCGTGAACATACCACTGTCCGCATGGGAGCTATGATAGGAATAGACCGAATAAGCCAGTCCACGCTTTTCCCGAATTTCTTGAAACAAACGTGAACTCATGCCGCCGCCGATCGCGTTATTCAGCAAAACCATAGCATACTGGAGTTCGTCACCCGTTGCAAATCCAGGCAGGGATAAACAAATATGATTTTGCTCCGTTGCTTTCTCATGATACAACAGCTCACCGTTAAACGCAGGTACTGTCAGCGGCGAAACGGTTCCATGATTATCAAAATGTCCAAAATGTCGCTCCAACAATTCTACCAAGCGATCATCAACATTACCAGCCACACTGATAACTGTATTGTCGATTGTATAATGCTCCCTCATATAATGGCTGAGATGTGAGCTATCCATAGCAAGCAGGTGATCTTCGGTTCCGAGAATCGGATAAGCCAGTGGATGTTCACCATAGGCCGCGCGAGATACAAGATCATGCACCATATCATCCGGTGTATCCTCGTACATGGAGATTTCCTCCAAAATCACATTCTTCTCTTTTGCCAATTCTTCCTGATCTAGTTTGGAATTAAAAAACATATCAGACAGCACATCAACTGCGATCGGTAGATGCTCATCCAACACCTTGGCATAATAGCATGTATATTCCTTCGAAGTGAAAGCATTAACATTTCCTCCGATGGCATCGAATTGCTCAGCGATTTCCTTAGCGTTAAAACGCTCTGTTCCTTTGAAAAGCATGTGTTCGATAAAATGAGAAATACCGCTATTGTCCGGCGTTTCATTTCGGGAGCCGGTTTTAACCCAGATACCGAAAGAAACAGAACGCACGGTTGGAATTTTTTCAATGACCACTCTTAGGCCGTTTTTGAGTTGAATTCTTTCCACGATTGGCCCTCCTAAACTGAATTGCATACTTAGCCATAATGTTCAATCCTAACAGAAAAAAGACGTTCACTCAACCAGAGCAGGTAGCTGTCGATCAGGGGAAAGTGTCTGACTGACAGTTCCGAGCACAAGTCCCTTACTACGAATGGCATGGATCATGCCTTTGAGAGCAGCCGCTGAGGAATCTGTTGGGTGCATTAATATCAGTGTGCCTGATTCAACCTTACTACTGATTTTGTTAATCACCGATTCCGGTGACGGATGTTTCCAATCTACAGTGTCCAATGTCCACAACACTGTTTTGAGCCCACGTTCTGCTGCTATATCCACCGTTTGCTGATTAAAATCGCCCGATGGAGGGGCAAACCAGTTATTTTTGACGCCCAAAGTTTCTTGAAGAAGCTCTTGTGTCTTTTCAATTTCTTGTGTGGCTCTGGCCCGACTCAGACGGCTCATATTCGGATGAGAGTAAGCATGATTCGAAAGCTCATGTCCTCTTTTTTGAATCTCCTTGGCGAGTTCAGGATTTTTTTTCAGCCAACTTCCATCAAGAAAAAATGTAGCCTTGACCTTTTCCTGATCCAGCGTGTTCAGTATTGGCAGGATAAATTCATTCCCCCATGCTACATTGATCATGAAGGATACCATTGGCTTTTCGGGATTCCCCTTGTAAATTGGAACATTACCAAGCTGATTTAAATGTATTTTAGGTGCCAATTGCCGATATACATATTGAATGGGTCGATCCGGAGATGCAATCGCTTTGCGATAGGTAGCATCCAAATCCACCTCCAGTCCGTTATAGCCTGGAATAGCCTTCCATACCCTGTCGATCTTGGCATCAACTGGTTCCCGCCGCTGACGGGCTGCTTCTGTTCTTAGTCGCTGCATAAGCGCATTATCGGGTAAAGCCGCCATCGCCATCGTTGTTTCAGCTTTAGGCTCCCCAACTCCTGTAGCGTCTCCATTGCGTAATTGATTAGCGAAGTCACGAACCCCGCTAAACTGTCCGATTACCAGTGTGATGGCTAAACTGGCTACCACCCACACTGCTCTTTTTGCCCTACTCATGATTCCTTCATCCTCCCGCCCGTTTGTCCACATTGTATGCGGGGAGGACAAGAACTATGACGCAGTAGCCTCTAGAAGCCTACTTTGGCGCAGCTTGTGCATATGTATGAAAAAAGAGCCAGAAACGTAGCTCTGCCTCTTTCCAAAAGCTTAAACAATGCTATTCAAATCCCTTGTACTGTTAATACGAAAAGCTACTCCTGCCTTTCTAGTCTGCAACATGCAGGTACCTAGGATTTTGCAGGTGCTTCTGCAGTCAGAACAGCCTTACGGGACAGATTGACACGACCTTGTTGATCAATTTCGGTTACTTTCACCGTAATTGTATCCCCAATAGCAATTACATCTTCAACCTTGGCTACACGTTCAGTAGACAGTTGAGAAATATGAACCAGACCATCTTTGCCCGGTAAAATTTCAACAAATGCACCGAATTTCTCAATCCGTTTTACTGTACCGATGTAAATCTCACCGACCACGACTTCCTTTACGATACCCTCAATAATGGAACGTGCTTTTTCATTCATCTCTTGATTTGTGGAAGCGATGAACACACGACCATCTTGTTCAATATCGATTTTCACGCCGGTTTCTTCGATGATTTTGTTGATGATTTTACCACCAGCTCCAATAACATCACGGATTTTGTCCGGGTTAATGTGCATCGTCATAATTTTTGGAGCATACTGAGACAACTGCTCACGTGGCTTCTGGATCGCTTCCATCATTTTGCTAAGAATGAATAAGCGTCCTTCTTTAGCTTGCTTGAGCGCATCCTGTAAAATCTGGCGGTCAATACCGTTAATTTTAATATCCATTTGAATGGCAGTTACGCCTTCCGCGGTACCAGCAACTTTAAAGTCCATATCGCCCAGGTGGTCTTCCATCCCTTGGATATCAGTCAATACGGAAACATGGTCTCCATCCTTGATTAATCCCATCGCTACACCTGCAACCGGAGCTTTAATCGGTACACCTGCATCCATCATAGCCAGTGTACTTGCACAAATACTAGCTTGTGAAGTCGAACCATTTGATTCCAGTACCTCGGAAACCAAACGGATGGTGTATGGAAATTCAGTTTCGGAAGGAATTACTTTGGAAAGTGCACGTTCACCAAGAGCACCATGTCCGATTTCACGACGGCCTGGCGCACGCAAAGGACGAGCCTCACCTACGCTGAATGGCGGGAAATTGTAATGATGCATGAAGCGTTTTGTTTCTTCCAGATCAATACCGTCCAAAATTTGTACATCACCCAATGCACCAAGTGTACAAATGCTAAGTGCTTGCGTTTGACCGCGTGTAAATAAGCCCGAACCATGAGTACGCGGCAAAATGCTAGTGTCGCTTTCAATCGGACGAATTTCGTCAAGCTTACGACCATCAGGACGCACTTTATCATGCGTGATCAGACGACGTACTTCTTCCTTGACGATATCATAGAGAACTTCGCTCACGTCGCTCAAAAGCTCAGGTGTCTCTATGTATTGTGATTCAAAATGGGCAACTGTCTCTTCGTTGACTGCATCAATCGCCTCTTGACGGGCGTGTTTTTCTGCAATTTTAACAGCTTCCATTAAACGTTCAGCTGCATAAGCACGTACTTCACTGTTCACTTTTTCATCAACAGCATGCAGTTTAACCTGCATTTTTTCTTTACCTGCTACTTGCACCAATTGTTCAATGACTGCCACAATGTTCTTAATCTCATCATGACCGAACATAATAGCTTCCAGCATAACTTCCTCTGGAATCTCATTGCCCTCGGCTTCTACCATCATGATGGCATCTTTCGTTCCGGCTACAACCAGGTACAGATCGCTTGCATTCTGCTGTGCAATATCCGGGTTAATCACAAATTGCCCGTCTACACGTCCTACAGCGACTCCACCGATTGGCCCATTAAAAGGTACATCCGAAATGCTAAGTGCTGCCGAGGTTCCGATCATTGCTGCAATTTCAGGTTCGCAATCCTGATCGACACTCATAACCAGGTTCAACACCTGTACATCATTCCGGAAACCTTCCGGGAACAATGGGCGAATTGGACGGTCTGTCAAACGGCTGGACAAAATTGCTTTTTGACTCGGACGTCCTTCACGTTTAATAAATCCGCCAGGAATTTTCCCTACAGCATACAATCTTTCCTCATAGTTTACGGTCAGGGGAAAAAAGTCCAAATCTTTCGGTTCACGGGAAGCGGTCACGGTACAAAGCACAACTGTTTCTCCGTAGCTCACTTTAACTGCCGCATTGGCTTGTTTCGCAAGACGTCCTGTTTCCAGCACCAGCTTTCTTCCGCCGAGCTGCATTTCTACGCGTTGCTCCATGGTATCCCTCCATTTCATTTCATTGTAAAAGTTCTATACATATCCAGTATTTCCTGCGCAGGGCTTATTCATAAGAAGCTAGCAGACAAATCAGGATATGTAATTCAAAAAAAGATTCCTCATTTCAAAAAAGAACCCGGCTGCTGTCCGCCGTCGCCTTAGCAGGGACAAGCGGTGAACAACCAGGCTTCTTTTCTCATTACATGTCTGAAAATTAACGACGCAGTCCGAGACGCTCGATCAACGCACTGTAACGTTTAACATCAGTCTTCTTCAGGTAAGCCAAAAGTTTACGACGCTGACCGACCATTTTCAACAACCCGCGGCGGGAGTGATGGTCTTTCTTGTGCGAACGAAAGTGACTTTGCAAGTTGACGATGTTTTCAGTAAGGATAGCGATTTGTACCTCTGGTGATCCTGTATCGGATTCATGAGTTTTGTACTCCTCGATCAATTGCTGTTTACGCTCTTGAGTCAATGCCATCCTGTTCACCTCCTTCATTATAATCGCCATTAGCCTCGTAGCCGCCGGTGAAAGCGGACAACCAAGCTAAGGTTCATCGTTGTTTACACAACATAAGTCAGTATAACACAGCGCCTGTCTTATGTAAATAAATTAGCCTAACAGCTTTTTAGCCGTTTGTGCGTCATTGCCAATTTGGCTGATCAGCTCATCCACCGAAGAGAATTTGCGTTCAGGGCGGATGTAATGGTGAAGCTCCACAAGCACAGAATTCCCATAAATTTGCTGATTAAAATCAAATAGGTGTACCTCAAACGACGGATTCAGCACACCTTCATGAAAAGTAGGCTTAACCCCTACATTCATTACACCATTTATCCAACGATCGCCTACAAGCGCCCGTACAGCGTATACACCCTTGATCGGAATCACGTAGGTATCATCCAGTTTGAGATTAGCAGTCGGAAAACCGATCGTACGTCCGCGCTTCTCTCCATCCATTACAGTACCTTGGATACGATAAGGACGTCCCAACCAGCGAGAGGCATGTGCTAGATCCCCGTTCTGTAAAGCACGGCGAATGCCAGAACTGCTCACCTTGTCCCCATCCAGTTCGAACGGTGATACGGTGTGTACAGACATTAGCTCTCCTCCCAGCTTACGGAGGGTATCCTCATGCCCGGCTCCCCGGTGGCCAAACCGAAAATCAAAGCCTACTACCGCTGTTCGAATTTGCAACGGAAGCAGCACATCGCTTATAAACGCCTCAGGGCTGACCTTAGAAAATTCTTCGTTAAAACTCAAAATATAAAGTACGTCCACACCCATATCAGCCAGAATAGTCTGCTTGTCCGCAAGCGGTGTTAAATAACCTTCATAATCGCCTTTTTTCATGACTTCCTTTGGGTGAGGATGAAATGTCATGACAGATACCGGCACTTGCTGTTCACGAGCCAGCGCAACGGCCTTACGTATCACGCTTGCGTGTCCCAGATGAAGACCATCAAACTGACCGATCGCCGTGACCTGTGGACGTCCCCATTGCTGCAAAAGCTCATCACTCAATGGATAAGATAACGATACGGTAATCATTATTAATTCACCTGCATTTCACATCATTTGACTAACTTCGTCAAAATTATAGCACAATTCAAGGTAAAAAAACTTTAATGGGAGCGATCGCGTCTGATTCATCCCGACCATATATGCCTAAAAACGTTTTATCCTCTTTATACAAACGGAAGGGCTGGTTGTCCGTCACAGGTGGTGAAATCATATTCAGCGACAGACGTTGGCCTTGCAGAGCCGCAGTTACCTTGGCTTCAGCCACTATATGCTCAGGCATATAGTCAATCGCCTGATCCGTTGTAATAAGTCGCTCTCCAAGACTACCATCCGCTACGAAACGCTCTATCTCTTCGAAAGTCAGACAACGTTCCGCAGGAATTCCCGCAGACATGGTTCGCTCCAGCTTAACCATCGTTGAAGGATATCCTAATTCACGGCCAATATCAACACATAGTGTACGGATATAAGTACCTTTGGAGCATAAGGCACGAAAAGAAATATCCACATACGCCCCCGTCTCCGCGAATCCCGTCATTTCCAACTCGTAAATGCTCACTTCACGACTTTTGCGTTCCACGGTTTTGCCTTCTCGAGCCAGTTCATATAGACGTTTGCCATCCACTTTTAGCGCGGAGAACATTGGAGGCACTTGGGAAATCGTACCAACAAAACGTTTCAAAACCGCTTTGACTTCCACTTCCGTCACCTCTACTGGACGTTCACTCTCTTCCGTGATTTTCCCAGTTAGGTCTTCGGTATCCGTGGCAATTCCTAATCGCAGTGTAGCCCGATATTCTTTGGGCCGCTCTTGCATGTATTCCACCACACGGGTGGCACGTCCCAGACACAAAGGCAAAACACCAGTTACTTGCGGATCAAGCGTTCCAGTGTGTCCGATTCGCTTCATACCTAATAAACGGCGAGCCTTGGCCACCACATCATGAGAGGTAAATCCAGCAGGTTTATAGACAGGTAGAACGCCTTCCCAAGTTGCCTGTTCCTTCTTTATCGGGTTCATAGCTCAGACTTCACCCGCCCTACAACTGTCTCAATGATATCTCCCAGCTTACCCTCTAGCCGGCAGCCAGCTGCACGTACATGTCCACCGCCTCCAAATGATTGAGCCAGCGCAGCTACATCAACATTCCCTGCCGACCTCAAGCTGGCCTTGACCGCTTGATCATTAATAACCTTAAAGAAAATGCCTACCTCAACTCCACGAATATTTCTTGGATAATTCACAATGCCTTCCAAGTCCTCATTTACAGCGCCACATTCCGTCATGTCGTCAGGTGATACTACGACCCAAGCAACTTTTCCATCCTCCGACATCGTGAGCGTTTGCAATGCTTTTGTCAGCACCTTCATTTGTGGAAAAGTCATTTCCTCGAGCAATTTCTCGGATAAAGATGGACCATCTACACCGTAAGCAAGTAGCTGTGACACAGTAGACATCACTTTCGGTGAAGTGTTGGAGTAACGGAAACCTCCTGTATCCGTTAGCAACCCTGTATATAAAGCCGTAGCTATTTCGACATCCCAGGTTACTGCAAACTTTTTCAGTAGGTCAAAAAGAATTTCTGCTGTTGCCGCAGCATCCGACTTAATCACATTAACTGTACCATACGCATCATTCGTTGGATGATGATCAATATTCAGGATAATGGCATCTTCCGTAAAAAACTGCTCTGTCAAACCAACACGACGGTAATCCGCACAATCTACACAAATGATCCGGTTGTATTTCCGTTCTGGCGGTTGCTGGCTCATATCCATAATCTCATCGGCATGCCATAAAAAATCCATACGCTTGGGAATAGGTCCCTCATTTAGCATGGTAAATTTCTTCCCCAGACATGAGAGAAGCCAGCCCACCGTTACGGTGGAGCTGACTGCGTCTCCGTCCGGCTGTACATGCGATACGATCAGGAAATCATCATGCTCCAGAATAAATTCCTTCGCTTGTTGAAGCGCCTGTTCATAGGTATGCATTGCCTTCTCCTTTACATTCAGTTCATGGTTCCTTCAGACAAACTAAAAGTTTTATTTTTCATCCTTGTCGATATCACTCAGCAGTTTTTCAATTCGACTACCGTAAGCAATAGATTCGTCAATTTTGAAAATCAACTCAGGAATATGGCGCAGCCGTATCCGTTTGCCGAGTTCAGAACGAAGATAACCGTTCGCTTTGTCCAATGCCTTCAGGGAAGAATTTTTTTGTTCTTCATCCCCGAGCACGCTCAAGTATATTTTCGCTTGGGACAAATCATTTGTAAGATCGACACCCGTTACCGTGATAAAACCGATGCGGGGGTCTTTTAATTCAGTTTGTATGAGTTGGCTTAGCTCCTTCTTGATCTGCTCGCCAACCCGACCTGTACGTATTTTAGCCATGGATGCTCACCTCTCTGCCGTTAGCGCTCCACTGTTTCCATGACGAACGCTTCAATAATGTCGAGTTCCTTAACATCATTATAGCCATCAAGGGTAATACCGCATTCGTAACCTTGGGCAACTTCTTTTGCGTCGTCCTTAAAGCGTTTCAGTGAGTCGATTTTACCTTCAAAAATGACGATGCCATCACGAATCAGGCGTGCTTCTGCTGAACGGGTAATTTTACCGGATGTCACCATACAACCAGCGATCGTACCGACTTTAGTAACTTTGAATACGTTACGTACTTCAGCATGCCCAATCACATTTTCTTTATATTCAGGATCCAGCATGCCCTTCATGGCTTGCTCTATTTCTTCAATGACATTGTAAATGACACGGTGTAGACGAATATCCACTTTTTCAGCTTCCGCTGTAGATTTCGCCTGGTTATCCGGACGAACATTAAAACCAATGACAATAGCATTGGAAGCTGCTGCCAAAATAATATCGGATTCGGTGATTGCTCCTGCACCACTGTGAAGAATTTTAACGCGCACACCTTCGACTTCAATCTTGTTCAAGGAACCTTTCAACGCTTCGACGGAACCTTGTACGTCACCTTTAATAATGACGTTCAGATCCTTCATTTCGCCATCCTTGATGTGTTGGAACAGGTCATCCAGTGTTACACGGGTATTACTGCCCAGATCAGATTGGCGTTGCGTGATCGCACGTCTATCAGCAATAGCACGAGCTTTGCGCTCATCCTCAAACACCATGAATGGATCGCCAGCAAGTGGAACTTCTGTCAAACCAGTAATTTCAACTGGAGTGGAAGGACCTGCTTCCTTAAGACGACGACCTTTATCGTTGACCATGGCACGCACACGTCCGAAGCAGTTACCCGCTACGAAAGCATCGCCGACTTTCAGTGTACCGTTCTGAACGAGGATACGGGCTACAGAACCGCGACCTTTATCAAGTTCTGCCTCGATGATGGTACCACGTGCCCGTTTGTTCGGGTTCGCTTTGTACTCATTCACTTCAGCTACGAGCAGAATCATCTCGAGCAGGTCTTCCAGACCCATTCTTTGTTTCGCGGAAACGTTGACGAAAATTGTATCGCCGCCCCACTCTTCAGGTACCAATTCATATTCAGTGAGTTCTTGCTTCACTTTATCCGGGTTGGCATCCGGTTTGTCGATCTTGTTCACAGCTACGATAATTGGCAGACCTGCCGCCTTCGCATGGTTAATAGCTTCGACCGTCTGTGGCATAACACCGTCGTCAGCTGCAACCACGATAATCGTCATATCTGTCACTTGGGCACCACGTGCACGCATAGCAGTAAAGGCTTCGTGACCCGGTGTATCCAGGAAAGTGATTTTTTTGCTGTTAATTTCAACTTGGTATGCACCAATATGCTGTGTAATACCGCCAGCTTCGCCACCGGTTACATTAGTTGAGCGAATGGCATCCAGCAAAGTTGTTTTACCGTGATCGACGTGACCCATAATCGTTACAACCGGTGGACGTGTTTTGAGATCCGCAGGATCATCATTTTCTTCCACGGTTTCAAAACGATCTTCTTCGACAGGAATTTTCACTTCTACCTCGACACCAAAGTCTCCGGCAAGCAAGAGGATGGTATCCATATCCAGTTCCTGGTTGATGGTCGCCATTGTTCCGAGCACAATCAGCTTTTTGATGACTTCTGACGCATCCTTATGAAGAAGCTTGGCTGTTTCGCCTACGGTCATCTCACCACGCACAATAATTTTCTTAGGCGTGTTGTCGATTTTCTCGCGACGCTCCTGTTGTTGACCTTTACCACGATTGTTAAATTTCCCGCCACGATTGCTGCCGCCGCGATTATTGCCTCCACGACCACCGTTACCACCGCGTCCGCCGCCTTGACGGTTATCGTCAAAACGTCCTTGACCGGAACGGTTACCACCGTTGCTGGAGTTACTACCTGTACGGTTGCCACCACTACGGTTCGCATTGTTGCTACCTGTGGAGGATGATGTTCTTACAGCCGTACCACCCTGACTACTTCCCTGAGGGCGTGAGTTAGTGCTTTGGTTACCTTGAGGACGCGAACCTGTGTTACCGCCGGGACGCTGTTGTCCTCCCTGTTGTTGACCATTACTGCGGTTCTGTGTACTTTGCTGACCAGTGGGTCTGCTAGTACTTTGTTGACTGCGGTTTTGACCGCCCTGCTGACTGCTTTGCGCTTTTGGAGCGCTACTTCGGTTACTGTTTTGGTTGTTGTTTGTCCTATTCATACTTACCTGCTTTTCCTGTTGATTTTTGGTTTGCTCAGTTGAATGATTACTATTCTGGCTTGAACCGGCCTGATTCGAGCTTACTTGCGCCGTACCTGCTCCGCCTTGCTTGGCCGCAGCATTGGATTTAATATTCTTAAAAAAACTTTCCACTTTACCTACGGCATCATGTTCCATGACGCTCATATGGTTGTTCACGGGAATATCCAGCCGTTTAAGAATGGTGATAATTTCTTTGCTGCTCATGTTCAACGATTTGGCGTATTCGTATACCCGCACTTTGTCTTTGCTTTCTTGTTTACTCAATATACTCCACCTCCGACATTATCCCCGCATGTTTCTTGATCAATTTCGCGAATCCTTGATCCGTCACAGCCAGCACAACCCGTTCAGGTTTGCCGATACTGCTTCCCAAGCTTTCCCGGTCAAATCCTATCAATAAGGGGATTTTGTACGTCCCGCATTTGTCGCGGAATTTCTTTTGAGTATTCATTGAAGCATCTTTCGCAAGAATGACCAGCTTGGCTTCTGAAGACCTGATCGCTTTAAAAACGATCTCATCACCTGTTAGCAGCTTGCCAGCTCTCATGGCAAGACCCAATCCAGACAGCGCCTTATTCATCCTGCACGCTGCCTTGTGCCGCCAGGAATTCTTCCTCGACGGCAGCAAAATCACGACTTAGCTGCTCATAAATATCAGGATGAACCGAGTGCTTCAATGCTCGATCCAGTGCCTTGCTCTTTTGAGCCAGCTTGAAGCAGGCGGCTTTGCCGCACAAGTAAGCGCCGCGTCCCGACTTTTTGCCAGTCAAGTCAATCAATACTTCGTCTTCAGGGGTTTTGACGACACGGATCAACTGCTTCTTTGGCATCATTTCATGACAGGCCACACATTTGCGCAAAGGTATCTTTCTCTGTTTCATGCATTAACCCCCCTACACTCCGCTTAATCTACAGAAACGGAATCCTGATGCATTTCATCGGTGGATGTTCTCGGTCTGCCGAGTTCTTCCTCCGCCTGTGTTTCACTCTTAATATCAATTTTCCAGCCCGTAAGCTTAGCAGCAAGGCGAGCATTTTGCCCTTTGATACCAATAGCAAGAGAAAGCTGATAATCAGGCACAATAACACGCGCCATTTTCTCTTCTTCAAATACTTGCACTTCGAGCACCTTGGATGGACTCAGCGCATTAGCCACGTATTCATCAACATTATCCGAATAACGTACAATGTCAATTTTTTCGCCACGCAGCTCATTTACAATGGTCTGTACACGTGTACCTCTAGGACCCACACAAGAGCCGACCGGATCAACCTCGGCGTTACGGGAATGAACCGCGATTTTAGAACGGAAGCCTGCTTCACGCGCTACGGAACGAATCTCTACAACACCATCAAAAATTTCAGGCACTTCGAGTTCGAACAAACGCTTAAGCAGACCCGGATGTGATCGGGACAGCATAATTTGCGGTCCTTTGGTTGTGTTTTCTACCTTGGTGATATAAGCCTTAATTCGATCCAGATGGCTAAATTTCTCATTAGGCATCAATTCACCTAACGGGAGAACCGCTTCCACCTTACCAAGATCAATATAAATATTACGTGGGTCTTGGCGCTGTACAGTTCCTGTTACAATATCCTCTTCCTTGTCCACAAACTTGTTGTAGATCAGTCCCCGTTCCGCTTCGCGGATACGCTGGGTCACGACCTGCTTCGCAGTTTGTGCAGCAATCCGTCCAAAATCACGTGGTGTGACTTCAATTTCAGCGATATCTTCCAACTGAAAATGCGGGTTAATCTCACGGGCCGCAGGCAACGAAATCTCGGTGCGAGGATCCAATACCTCCTCAACGATCAGCTTGCGGGCATATACCTTAATGACTCCCGAGTTGCGGTTCATATCAACACGCACGTTTTGTGCGGTGTTGAAATTCCGTTTGTAACTGGAAATCAAGGCTGCTTCAATGGCCTCAAACAGCACATCCTTGCTGATCCCCTTTTCTCTTTCCAACTCGTTCATTGCTTCAATAAAATCCATACTCATGGATTACTGCTCCCCCTTTCAAATGATGCACCTGCGTACTGGTCGGCACACGAGGCAAAAAACATGTAGTACATGTCAAACAGCAACAGTCAAATCTGAATTAAAATATGATCGCGAGCCTTGCACCAGCTACCTTGTCATAAGGTATAACATGCTTCTTTTGTCCGCTTTGAACGGTGAGTTCCCCATCTTCAAAAGAAAGCAAACGACCTTCGAATTCCTTCAGGCCGTTGATCGGCTCGTATGTAGTAACGAATACGTTTTTGCCTACCGCTTTAGTAACGTCCTCCGCTTTTTTTAGCGGTCTTTCGGCGCCTGGTGAAGACACTTCCAGAAAATATGCTGTAGAAACAGGGTCATTTTCATCCAACTTTTGACCCAGATATTCACTGATCATACTGCAGTCGTCCAGATCAATTCCTCCGTCTTTGTCCACAAAAACGCGAAGAAACCAATTGCTGCCCTCTTTGACATACTCGACATCGACCAGTTCAAAACCATGCTCATCGAGGTAAGGTTGGGCCATTTCTTCTACTACTGATTTGATCTTTGGTGTGCTCAAAGATTATAACCTCCAAAAGTGAACTTTCCTGTGGTGAAAAAAAGACGCCCTATTACCATGGACAATGCTTCTCCATCACCGGCATTTTCATTTTCATTTGATGTAATGTTCATTTCGGGCTCACTGCAAATAAACCGGCGTACCGGTTTCGTGCCCAAAAATAACCTTTTCACGTTGTAACTGTATATCAAACAGTAAAGAGTGGGTTTCCCCACTCTTTTAGCAACGGTTTTATCTCCATGATTACCAAAAAAATTATAACATAACCATAGTTATGTGACAAGTGCCAGAGCTTGACTACTGTAGTTCGGATTAAAACAGAGACAGCTGATTACTCTCTGGCAAACCTCGAAAGCATCCCAACTGGGATAGCATTTCGACAATGGTTTTACTTGCCTTCGATTTTTGTTGAAAATCCTCGACAGACAAAAATTCACCCTGTTCACGGGAGGCTGCGATGTTACGTGCTGCATTGTCTCCAATTCCCTGAAGAGCTCCGAATGGCGGAATGAGTGAATCTCCATCGACCTTGAAGCGTGTAGCTTCGGAACGGTACAAATCAATGGATTTAAAACTAAACCCGCGAGCCGTCATTTCCAGAGCCATTTCTAGGATCGGAAGCATCCCTTTTTCTTTGGGCGGTGCCTGAAAGCCAAGCTGCTCGATTTCGACAATCTTCCGCGCGATTGCATCATATCCCTGACAGCACAGCTCAATATCAAAATCAGCTGCACGTACTGAAAAGTAAGTCGCATAATATTCAATCGGATGATACAGCTTAAAGTACGCTGTGCGCACTGCTGAAATAACATAGGCTGCAGCATGCGCCTTCGGAAACATGTACTGGATTTTCAGACAGGAATCAATGTACCACTGTGGCACCTTGCATTTTTTCATTTCCTCAATCCATTCGGCACTAAGCCCCTTACCTTTACGTACGCTCTCCGTAATTTTAAAGGCCAGACCTGCGTCCATCCCTGCCTTGTAAATCAGAAACAGCATAATATCGTCACGGCAACCAATTACAGTCTTGATGTTGCAGGTATTATTCTTAATCAGTTCCTGTGCATTCCCCAGCCATACGCCCGTGCCGTGAGACAGTCCGGATATTTGCAGTAAATCAGCAAAAGAACTTGGCTGCGACTCTACTAGCATTTGGCGTACAAACTTCGTCCCCATCTCTGGTACACCATAGGTTGCTACAGGCGTGCGGATTTGCTGGGGGGTTACACCGAGCGCCTCCGTGGAGTTGAACATGCTCATCACTTTAGGATCATTCATTGGAATGGTCGTAGGATCGACACCGGTCAAATCCTGAAGCATTCTCATCATAGTCGGATCATCATGACCCAGAATATCGAGTTTGAGTAAATTCGCATCAAAAGCGTGATAATCAAAATGCGTTGTTTTCCATTCCGAGCTTGTATCATCGGCGGGATACTGTACCGGCGTAATATCCTCGACCTCAATATAATCGGGAACAACGACAATTCCGCCTGGATGTTGCCCTGTACTGCGTTTGACCCCTGTACAGCCCGAAGCCAGCCTGTTCAGCTCAGCCCCACGCCATTTTTTATGATGCGCCTCTTCATATTTCTTTGCAAAGCCAAAGGCAGTTTTTTCGGCAACTGTACCTATGGTTCCAGCACGGAATACACTTTTCTCACCAAACAGTACTTTCGTATAGTTATGTGCGACAGGCTGATATTCGCCAGAGAAGTTCAAGTCAATATCGGGAACTTTATCTCCCTTAAACCCAAGAAACGTTTCAAACGGAATATCCTGTCCCTCACCCTTCAATTTGCCACCACAGTTCGGACAGTTTTTGTCTGGCAAGTCAAATCCGCTCGGCACACTACCGTCCAAAATCCATTCGCTATGTCTGCATTCAGGATTACCACAAATATAATGTGCAGGCAGTGGATTAACCTCGGAAATTCCGAGAAAGGTAGCGACCACAGAAGATCCAACAGAACCCCGTGAACCTACCAGATATCCATCCTTATTAGACTTTTTAACCAGACGCTCGGAAATGAGATAATTGGCAGAGAAACCGTATTTAATAATCGGCTCCAGTTCTTTTTCAAGGCGGGCTACAACCACCTCGGGCAATTCCTCACCATAGATGGATTTAGCCGTCTCGTAGCAAGTGTTGCGGATTTCCTCGTCCGCCCCATCCAGCAAAGGTGTAAACAGCTTGTCAGGGAACAGCTCCAGCTCCTCAAACCGATCCGCCAGCTCAATGGTATTCTTCACAACGACTTCATAGGCTTTCTCCTCGCCCAAAAACTCGAATTCTGCCAGCATTTCGTCTGTGGTGCGTAAATGCGCATCTGGCTTACGAATATCTTTTAGCGGGCTAAATCCCGTAATGCCGTGTATCGTAATATCACGGTACAGCTTATCGCGAGTTTCCAAATAGTGAACATTACCTGTGGCAATTACGGGCTTATCAAGTCGCCGTCCAATTTCGCATACTTTGCGTATCGCCGTTTTCAGAGCATCAGGCCCACTTACCAATTGCTTTTCCACTAGATGCATATACATTGTCAAAGGCTGAATCTCCAACACATCATAAAACTGTGCAATTTCCTCGGCCTCTTCCTCGGACTTGTTCAACACAGCCTCGAAGAACTCTCCTTTTTCGCAGCCAGAAATAATAAGCAATCCGTCTCTCATTTCTGACAATTTTGATTTAGGAATACAAGGCACACGCTTGAAATATTCGGTATGAGACATCGAAACCAGCTTGTACAGATTTTTTTTACCAATCGGGTTGAGGGCATAAATACAGCAGTGAAAAGGACGAACGGTAGATAAATCCTTACCCACATAATCATTCAGACGATCGAGCATTTTTAAACCCTTAATTTGTTCCGCATCATTCAGCAAGCCATTCAGCACTTCAGTCAGTGCGACTGTATCGTCAATGGCCCGGTGATGGCTTTCGAGCGCCACTTTATATTTGGTCGTCAGCGTATTCAGACGGTGGTTTTTCATCGTTGGAAACAGTAAACGAGCCAGTTCGAGCGTATCCAGTACCGGATTGGTCATTTCAGGCAAACCCATATTTCGAAGGGTGGCCTGGATAAAGCCGACATCAAATCGCGCATTATGGGCAACCAATACAGCATCGCCAGCAAAAGCTACAAACTCCTTCATAACAGGTTCTACATCCGGCGCATCCTTGACCATTTCATCGTTAATATTGGTCAGTTGCTGGATATTGTAGGGTATACGCTCATGCGGATTGACAAAGGTAGCATAACGATCAACTTCTTTGCCATCATGCATTTTTACAGCCGCAATCTCAATAATTTTATTCTGTGTAACCGATAAACCGGTGGTTTCAATATCAAAAACGACATAAGTCGCTGTTTTCAAATTTAATGGTTGTGCCTGCATTACAACCTCAACGGCATCATTAACCACGTTGGCCTCAATACCGTAGATCATTTTAATTCCGTTTTTCTTTGCTGCTTTTGCTGCATCAGGATAGCATTGCACACCACCGTGATCGGTGACGGCAATCGCTTTGTGCCCCCATTTGGCGGCTGTTTTGACGTATTGATCAATCGAGGCGACAGCATCCATTGCACTCATCTTTGTGTGTAGATGGAACTCAACCCGTTTTTCCTCTGCCTTATCCTTACGTGTGGGTGGAGCCTGTACTTCAACTAGATCGGAAGGAATCATAACCAGCTCGGGAATTTGCATAAAACGATCATATTCAACTCGCCCCCGCACTTTGACCCATTTCCCGTTAGCCAACAAACTGAGGATCTTCAGATCTTCTTTAGTTTTAGCAAACATTTTCATTTGCAGGGAATCACTAAAGTCGGTCAAATAATACGTAAACAACGTACTGCCATTGCGCAATTCTTTACTATCCAAACCGAAGATTGTCCCTTGTAAGGTGACTTTCTTTTCTTCGTCCTGAATATCTTGCATCGGAACAGCCGGTTCTTTGATGTCATAACCAAATTGAAGCCGTACGTCTCCTTCTTCTTCGTCCAAAGGCGGCATTTCGGATTCCATACTTTCCATCATCTGCTGAATAACTTCGCGTTCTTCCTGCATCTTCTTCTCTTGGAATTGCTGTAATGCCTCCTGGTTACTTTCACCCACCTGGACTTTAATGCGCATAGAGAGCCCGAAATATTTATTGTAAAATTTGATGATAGCTTGATCTATCTGCTTTTTACGCGCCAGTTCCAATGACATACTGTCGCTCATCGTTAGCAATAATAGACCGTCTTCCCACTCATGCACAGCCCGATTCAACCAACCGTTAACAGAAGGAATCTCACGATGTACCCACTCTAGAAAAAGTTTCCAGTATTCACTAATGATATCACCCGGCTGAATCTGCTCACTATACTGAAAACGGAACGTAATTTTTGCGATGTGACTCATTTTTTCCTGTACTTGAATACAGAACGTACGATACACCTGAGCGGGGACCAGTGTCTCCTTGGCAATAGTGATATTCCAATCCTTATTGGTACGGCTAATCTCCACTTGATCAATCCAACCGTCCAAAAAATAAGGTTCAACCACTCCCGTCGGCATCACAACCTGCTTCATCAGCAGTTCCAGCCGCTTTCTCTTTTCTTCAGCTCCGCCCATGGCTCTCCCCCCAATTTCAAATCTACCATTCTGAAAACATGAAAAGCTTCTGCGTCAAAAACATCTCCGACCGCAAAAGCTTTTCGTAACCCTCTTTAATCCTCCTCACAACGACATAGATCCTTCGGAACATTGTCCGGTAACAGCTACCCTGTCGGCGAAGAGAATGAAGTGAGTATAGTGGTATTGCCCTACTTCTATATTAGTACGCCCGTGCGAACACTACTGTATGCTTGGCAGGTTTGCCACAGCACAAACATGTGGACTTTTGCTCGGTTGTTTTAAACGGTATATTACGGCTTGTAGCACCTGTCACTTCTTTAACTTTGTCTTCACATTCTTCAGATCCGCACCAACCTGCCAAAGTAAAACCGCGTTTTTCCTCCATGAGAGTCTTCATTTCGTCCAACGTATCGACAGAATAGAAATTTTCTTCCATGAAATTTTTCGCACGATCAAACATCTCCTGCTGTACCTGTGCGAGCATCGCGTGTACTTCCTCAACCAGATTATCCTGCTGCACGATTTTTTTCTCACCGCTGATACGGGATACGAGCACACAGACGCCGTTTTCCATATCACGAGGCCCGATTTCCATACGAACCGGCACACCGCGCATTTCATATTCATTAAATTTCCAGCCTGGGCTTACATCACTGCGGTCGTCCATTTTAACACGCACTCCCGCTTGTTTCAACTCAGCAAATAGTTCATCTGCACGAGCGATAACCGCATCACGCTTCTTAGGTGGTCCAATTGGAACCATAATAACCTGCGTAGGCGCAACTTTAGGAGGCAATGCCAGACCACGGTCATCTCCATGGACCATAATCAGTGCGCCGATCAAACGTGTACTTGTTCCCCATGAAGTCGTATGCGCGAATTCCAGATTGTTTTCACGACTCAAATATTTAATATCAAATGCAACGGCAAAATTAGTCCCCATGTAGTGGGAAGTCCCAGCTTGTACCGCCCGTCCATCCTTCATCATCGCTTCTAGTGAAAATGTATCCTTCGCACCTGCAAACTTTTCAGAAGGTGTTTTCTGTCCAGTAATAACCGGAATAGCTAGAACTTCCTCAATAACCTCACGGTATACTTCCAGCATTTTCATCGTTTCTTCACGTGCTTCTTCTTCTGTTTCATGGGCCGTGTGACCTTCTTGCCACAAAAATTCACTTGTACGCAAGAAAGGCAACGTGCGTTTTTCCCAACGCACTACGTTAGCCCATTGGTTAATAAGCACCGGCAGATCACGATAGGATTGAATCCATTTGGAGTACATATGACCTATCATGGTTTCCGAAGTCGGACGTATTGCAAGACGCTCTTCCAGCTTTTCTCCACCAGCCTCGGTTACCCAAGGTAGTTCAGGATTAAACCCTTCGACATGCTCTTTTTCCTTTTGAAAAAAGCTTTCGGGAATGAACATTGGAAAATAGGCATTACGGTGGCCTGTTTCTCTGAAGCGCACGTCCATGGCTTCCTTGATATGCTCCCAAATTTCAAAACCATCGGGTCGGAATACAATACATCCGCGAACAGGGGAATAATCCATCAGTTCTGCTTTTTTAATAACATCAATATACCATCGGGAAAAATCTTCGCTCTGCGGCGTAATTTCCTCGACAAACTGTTTATCATTCGACATAGAAATGCATGTCCTCCCATACTGACCGTTTTTATATAGGTCCGTCTCTAATTAACCATTAATTAAGCGTAAAATATCGTTATACGTGACCGCAATCATAAGCAGGAATAGCATAGCAAAACCAACGAAATGGACCATTCCTTCCCTGCTCGGATCAACGGGACGTCCTCTTACAGCCTCCACACCAAGGAAAACAAGTCTGCTTCCATCCAGCGCCGGAATAGGCAATAAATTAAATATCCCCAGATAAAGACTCATTATAGCAGTCCAATACGTCAACTGCTCAATCCCCTGCTTGGCAATTTGCCCCGTCACTTCAAAAGTACGTACCGGGCCTCCCAGGTCGTTGATAGAAAAACGTTGAATGAGCTGGCTAAATCCTTGGAAAATAATATCGGTCGTTCTGACCATGGATTGTCCGGCAAATTTGAACGTTTCACCCACACCTGCTTGGCGTTTTGGAAGTTCAGGCACAATGCCCACCTTGCCACCCTTTTGTCCTTCCATTGCACGAGGTGTAATAGTAAGATCAAAGGTCTTATTATCACGGCGAATCGTCCACTTCATCGGCTTGTCTTGAGAATCCGCAATCAGTTTGATCATGTTTTCAACATTTGCACCAATGGCTATTCCATTCACCGATTCAATGATATCTCCCTTATGCAAATCAGCTTCAGCAGCGGGCATACCTGCTGTAATTTCACTAATTTGGACATAAGTCGGGTTGTCCACTTGTATGCCGACCATCTGAATATGAAGACCAAACAGAATAAAGGCAAGTATAAAATTCATCAGTGGTCCAGCAAAAATAGCCATCGCACGCTGTCCTACTGTTTTACTCCCATACTGCCGATCCTTTGGTGCAATCTGAATGGATTGTCCTTTGGTTACCATCATCGCTTGCGGGTGTACAGTGTATTGCTGATCTTCGCCATCTACATCCAATTTTAAAGTTAACGACTGTTCCAGATCAATATCCAACACTTCGCCGCGTACCACATTCTTGCGATTATCCAGTTGATCTAGATAGATGGTTTTAACGACGTCATCCGTTACGCGTACAGCAATCGTTTGTCCGGTCTCAATTTCATTGATCTCCGGATCCTCTCCCGCCATGCGGGCAAAGCCACCGAACGGCAACAAACGCAGCGTAAATCGCGTCTCGTTTCTTTTATAAGAAAACAGTTTCGGACCGAAACCGATCGCAAACTCCCGTACCAGAATCCCGGCGCGCTTGGCAAAATAATAATGCCCCCATTCATGCACTGTCACTATGACGAAAAACATGAGCACCGTCATCAACACTATTTGAATCGTTTCCAATCGTTTCCGTTCCCCTTTCAATGAGATCGAGTTTGTCTTCCTAGATTATCATTATTCTCCAATCCCGCACAAGAGAATCACATTTCGTTTCTTAACCCAGCATTAGCCTACAACCCCGCAGCTATGCTACGAGTCTCTCCGTCACAGGCTTCAATCGCAGAAAGATCAGGATTAGCCACATTGACATGCCGCTCCAGCACACGTTCAATAATAGCTTCAATATGCAGAAAAGAAATTTCTCCACGCAGGAAACGGGCAACAGCAATCTCATTAGCTGCATTAAAGGCGGTCGGTGCTGTACCACCCATTTTACCACATTCGAAGGCAAGCCTTAAACAAGGAAAACGATTATAATCCATTTCCTTAAAATGGAGTCTACCCACTTCAGCCAGTGACAACGGCTTCGCCGGGGACTTCATACGCTCAGGGTAAGTCAACGCATATTGAATGGGTACTCTCATGTCCGGATTCCCAAGTTGAGCAACAATGCTTGTATCCTGAAACTCAACATAGGAATGAATAATGCTTTCCGGATGAAGCAACACATGAATCTGCTCATAATCAAGTCCGAATAGCCAATGCGCCTCAATGACTTCCAGCCCCTTGTTTACCATCGTTGCTGAATCAATCGTAATTTTGGCCCCCATTGACCAATTGGGATGCTTGAGTGCATCTTCCACTGTAACTTCAAGCAACTGTTCTCTTGTCAAATCTCGAAAAGAACCCCCTGATGCTGTGAGGGTAATATGTGCCACATCTTTCATACGCTCACCATTCAAGCATTGGAAAATAGCTGAATGCTCACTGTCAATCGGCAGCAACGGCACTCCTTTCGCCCGAGCCCGCGCTGTGACCAGATGACCAGCAGTAACCAGTGTTTCCTTATTGGCCAAACCGATCTGTTTTCCAGCCTCAATCGCGGCCAGCGTGGAGTGCAATCCGACACTGCCCATTACAGCCGTCACAACCATATCCGCCTCTGTGTTCGCAGCAAGCTCAACGAGTCCTTCATTTCCCCAATACAGTTCCATTCCAGAAGGCAGTAAAGGACGAATTTCATCCGCCAACTGCCGAGTACCCACAGACACTTTTTTGGGTTTATAGAGATGCGCCTGCTCAGCAAGTAACTTTATATTAGAACCACCTGCTAAAGCCTCAACAGTAAACTGATCCGGGTGCATGGACACTACATCCAGCGTTTGAGTTCCAATAGATCCGGTTGAACCAAGTACCGTAATTCTTTTCATGATGCACCTTCCTATCCTGAAAATCACTTTTAGCCAGGAGCTCATTGTTTGTTATTCAGGCAGCTATGCTACTGGTTCCATCCTTTTAGTAGCGCAGAGTGACAGCATAGAGATTAAGCCTGAGCATAAACTGTAATCAACAGACTCATGGAAGCAGCATCAGCATATGTACAAATGGAAAAACGACAATCCAGCTGTCGCAGCGGTCTAGTATACCACCGTGCCCTGGCAGCAGATTACCGGAATCTTTAATGCCGTACACTCGTTTGTATGCAGATTGTACCAAATCGCCCAGTTGTCCCACAACTGCACATGACAAACCGATGCCGATGGCTTTGCCCCATGGCAGCAGTCCACCTGACAATCCAGCGAATACTAGAGCTATAACCAACGCTAAAACAATGCCGCCAATGGATCCTTCGACCGTTTTGTTTGGACTAATCGCAGGCCATAGTTTTGTCTTCCCTGCCATTTTGCCTACAAAATATGCCCCTGCATCACTTGCCCAAATACAAGCCAACAATAAAAAAGTCCATAACAGTCCATGTTCCATATGACGTGATTCCGCTATATACGAAAATCCAAACCCTATATAAACGGTACCAAGGAATAGTATAGCTACCGTTTGAATTGGGATTTTATTTTTCGTTCCTACCGTGATGATCATAAAAGCTATCATTACCAGCCAAAGCATACTGGCAATGGGTAAGGGTGAGTGCAAACCAAAAGGTTCATATGGAAATACAAAAGCTAATATGCTTACGTATCCGAGTATTGCTGTACCTCCAAAAGGAGATACCTGCGTCATTCGTGCGAACTCATAAAATCCGATTAGGGCCATCGCCAATATAAGCAAATGGTAGGCCAAGCCGCCCCACAGGACCATCGCCAAAAAGAATATGCCTGCCAGAATACCGGTAATTAATCTCTGTCTCAACGGCTTTCATCCTCCATTTACTTCAGTCCGCCATACCGCCGTGTTCTTTGCTGATATTCGATCACTGCTTCGTATAAGTGTTCTTTCTTAAACTCAGGCCAATAAATATCAGTAAACCACAACTCACTGTAGGCAAGCTGCCAGAGCATAAAATTACTAAGTCTAAGCTCACCGCTTGTTCGAATCAGTAAATCAGGGTCTGGCATACCACTAGAAAGCAACGTATTACCGATCAGCTCAGATGTTATATCTTCTGTTTTAAGCTTCCCATCCGCAATTTGACGCCCTAATGTTTGCATGCATTCTGTGATTTCCAACCGACTTCCATAATTTAATGCGAAATTAAGAACAAGTCCGGTATTATTTTCAGTTCGTCGAGTCGCTTCAGTCAGCGCCTCAACGGTATGGGAAGGTAAATGTTCCTTGTTTCCCATCATACGCACTTGCACATTTTTTTCAATCAGCTCATCTAGCTCAATAGCCAGAAATTCCTGCGGTAAGCGCATTAGAAAATCAACTTCGTCCTTTGGACGCGTCCAATTTTCAGTTGAAAATGCAAACAAAGTCAAATACTTAATACCCAGTTCATCCGCCGCAATTGCTGTGCGTTTCACTGCCTTCATTCCATTTTGGTGCCCTACAATCCGCGGCATTCCAATCCGTTTGGCCCATCTGCCGTTCCCATCCATGATGACAGCAACATGCTGCGGAATATTGTCTTTTGAAATGGCCGGTGTTTGCTGTTTTTGTTCCCCGTTCCACCAAGACCGAACCCGTTTGATCATTCCAGTTCCTCCAGCATTCTCTGAAAATGTGCCTCAGGCTTGAAAAGAGACAAACCCCACCGTAAGGGAGGGGCTGCCAATCTTTTAAACTTCCATAATTTCTTTTTCTTTTGCAGCTAAAACTTTATCCACTTCAGCAATAAATTTATCAGTTGTTTTCTGGATATCTTCCTGATATTTACGAGATTCGTCCTCGGAAATATCACTTTTCTCCATTTTTTTGATGTCATCATTTGCATCACGACGAATGTTACGAATAGCGACCTTCGCTTCTTCACCGTTCTTTTTCGTCAACTTCACCAAGTCAGTTCTGCGCTCCTCCGTCAAAGCAGGAATGCTCAGACGAATGGTGTTGCCATCATTCGAAGGTGTCAAACCTAAATCGGATTTTTGTATAGCGCGCTCGATATCGGCCAAGGAAGATTTGTCCCAAGGCTGAATCATCAAGGTCCGGCTGTCAGGTGTATTGACATTCGCCAGCTGGTTGACTGGAGTCATTGCACCATAATACTCTACCTGCACACGGTCCAGTAAAGCTGGTGTCGCCCGTCCTGCACGCAAAGATGCAAGATCACGTTGCAATGCTTGGATTGCTTTTTGCATGCGCTCCTCAGCACTCTTTTTCACAGATTGTGGCATTAATTTACACTCCCTTTGACGATCGTACCAATTTTCTCACCCAGCACGACACGTTTAATGTTACCTTGCTCTGTAATAGCAAAGACAATCAACGGAATATTGTTATCCATGCACAACGAGGAAGCAGTAGAATCCATGACACCGAGATTTTTGTTGAGCACATCCAAATACGTAAGCTGCTCATATTTCTCAGCTGTGCTATCTTTAAACGGATCAGCAGAATATACGCCATCCACTTTATTTTTAGCCATCAGAATCACTTCCGCTTCAATCTCAGCGGCACGCAGTGCAGCTGTAGTATCAGTCGAGAAGAACGGATTACCTGTACCTGCTGCAAAAATTACAACCCGACCTTTTTCCAAATGACGGATAGCTCTACGGCGGATGTATGGTTCTGCAATCTGTTGCATCGCAATGGATGTTTGTACACGCGTAGGTACTTCAATCTGTTCCAAAGCATCCTGTAAGGCCAGTGAGTTCATCACTGTTGCCAGCATACCCATGTAATCTGCCGTGGCCCGGTCAATTCCGTTGGCACTTCCAGCAATACCACGCCAGATGTTACCGCCACCACACACGATAGCAACTTCTACTCCCAGTTCCACCACATCTTTGACTTGTTCAGCAATGGACGCAATCGTATCCGCATCAATACCGTAACCGTTAGGGCCTGACAGCGATTCACCACTAACTTTCAGGACAACACGCTTAAACACAGGTTTTTCCAAATGATCACCCTCCAATATCATTTATACTTTATGTAACAGGATAGGTGTCCTGTTGCAAGAAAAGGAACACTGATGTGTTCCATTTCCGTTTTTTTCATATGCAATTACCGTTCGTTGGTAATTATTGTTTCACTTGAGACATAACTTCTTCGTAGAAGTTGTCTTCTTTTTTCTCCAGACCTTCACCCAGTTCAAAACGAACAAAGCGACGCAGGGAGATGTTTTCGCCAATTGTACTGATTTTTTCGTTGATAAGCGTGGAGATTGTTTTGTCCGGATCTTTGATGAAAGATTGCTCCAGCAAACAGAACTCTTCATAGAACTTACCAATGCGGCCTTCAACCATTTTCTCAACGATTTTCTCTGGTTTACCTTCGTTCAGAGCTTGTGCTTTCAGGATTTCTTTTTCTTTTTCGATTTCTTCCTGTGGCACTTCTTCACGACGAACATAACGAGGGTTCGATGCAGCGATATGCATTGCAATGTCGCGTACAAAATCTCTGAACTGGTCTGTTTTAGCTACGAAGTCTGTTTCGCAGTTTACTTCTACCAGTACGCCGATACGGCCGCCAGCATGAATGTAGGATTCAACAACACCTTCAGTAGCAATACGACCTGCTTTGTTGGCTGCAGCTGCAAGTCCTTTTTCGCGCAGAACTTCAACCGCTTTTGTCAAATCACCGTTTGCTTCTTCAAGCGCTTTTTTACAATCCAGCATTCCTGCGCCTGTTTTTTCACGAAGCTCTTTTACTGCGCTAGCATTAACTGCCATATTATTTCCCTCCAAATTTGATTTTCAGTGGTATACCGTGCTTTATTCCTTAAAAAAAGGGTAGTGAGAGGTTATACACCTGCCAACCACCCTTTTCATTTAATTCATATAGGTATTTCCTAATGGAAATATTATGCTGTAGTTTCTTCGCCTTGGTTTGCTTCCATAACTGCATCAGCCATTTTACCTGTCAGCAATTTAACAGCGCGGATTGCGTCGTCATTACCTGGGATAACATAGTCGATTTCGTCTGGATCGCAGTTTGTATCAACGATACCAACGATTGGGATACCCAATTTGCGAGCTTCAGCAACCGCGATACGTTCTTTGCGTGGATCAATGATGAACAGAGCACTCGGAAGGCCCTTCATGTTTTTGATACCGCCCAAGAATTTTTCAAGACGATCTTTTTCTTTGCGAAGAATGATAACTTCTTTTTTAGGAAGAACTGCAAATGTACCGTCTTCTTCCCAAGCTTCCAGTTGTTTCAAACGGTCAATACGTTTTTGAATCGTTTGGAAGTTAGTCAGCGTACCACCCAACCAACGTTGGTTAATGTAGAATTGACCAGCGCGTGCTGCTTCTTCTTTAACGGAATCTTGTGCTTGTTTCTTCGTGCCTACGAACAGAATTGTACCATTCTCAGCTGCAATGCTTTTTACGAAGTTGTAAGCTTCCTCAACCTTTTTCACTGTCTTTTGCAAGTCAATGATGTAAATACCGTTTCTTTCAGTGAAGATATAACGATCCATTTTCGGGTTCCAGCGACGTGTTTGGTGACCAAAGTGAACCCCAGCTTCCAAAAGCTGTTTCATGGAGATTACTGCCATCTTCACGCACCTCCTAAGTTTGGTTTTTTGTGTGTCCTCCGCCGACATCATTTTTCATAAAGACTTTCCATTGGAAAGCACCCTCTATAAAATTAACCGACGTGCGTTTTTAACACCGTCAATTAATATACCATAACACTTGCATCGTTGCAACCAACTTTTCGACAATAGTTGGAACAACGCAAAATGTGACGTTTTACGCCTCTTATCGAACTTGTCAGCATGAATAAAAGCCGTCCACTTCCCGGTCTGGTCAGTTGGACGGCTTTTTCGTAATTTTAGTAATAATAGAACTGAAATCCTCACCTTTAGCAAACTGATAGGTACCCGTACGAATTTTGGTATTGATTTTTTCGGCCTTAGCTGCTGCCTCAAATGCACTAGCATCAGATACGACCCCTGCCCGTTGCAATCCTGATGCCACACTTCTCAAATTGCTTCCCGATGCAATGCTATACTGCACTTGTGGGGTGGCAGGCTGCTTGGGGATATTGGGAGTCGGTGTAGTGCCGGATCTTTGAGTTTGCGGCTTATTCGGACTTTGTGGAACCGATGTGCTAGTCGAAGGTTTAGACGCAGTCGAGGATGTGCTGTTTGCAGGTGCCTTTGGTGTTGCCGGCGTTTGAGCTGGTTTAGCCTTTTGGGGTGCAACCGGAGTTTTATTACCTTCCTTGATCACCTTATTACGCCATTCCTCTTCTGTCATTTTCGGATCAGAGCTGTCACTGATCTGAAGATTTAATTCGGCTGCTGCCTTTTCTAACTGCTCTCGCGTCATGTTTTTCGGGTCTGTGGAAGATTGCTGTGATTGTCCCTGACCGATCATTGCCAATTGCAACAGCAATGCCCCCGTTATCAGACCAGTACCCATGCCTAGCATAAATGAACGGTTTTTGATCACGTTACATCCTCCCGCTCCGCGAGTTGCAATATGAGCTGTACTTCACCCCGTTGAATGCCTGATTGCTTGGCTATATAGTCCACTGACTTGCCTTGCTCATGCAGCGCAAACAACTCTTGATAACGATCACGGATGGACTCTGCTTCCTGCTCAGTTTCAGGGTCTTGTAATACCGTCTGCTCCTCCATAGTTATGAGGGGAGCTTCTGAACCAGAGTAGCCTTCCTGCACAGACATTCCAGGTTGCGGACTTTGAAATTGACCGTATGCAACCGCTGCCTGATGAGAAGTAGCTGTATGTTGTATTTCCTTAGATACAGGCTCGGTTTGCATAGAGACAGTCGCAAACATAGCCTGGTGCTCAAGCTCCACGATACGGCGCCGAAGCTCAGCTACTTGCTCCTGTAATGCCGCCTGTTTAACTGTATGCTCCTGCTTCATACCCGAAACGAGCTCAATCAACTCGTCATTATCGTTTTCAATATCGGCCATATATTGCTCCAATGTGGCCTCGACCTTTTGGACGACGGCCTCTTCTGTTCCCCGGCTTGGCTGACGCTTAGGCAGAAGCCAGGCGTAGACAACAGCTGCGGCGCCCAGCAGAACAATATAAATCCATGGTTGATCCACTGCCCATCGTCTCCTTTAATAACGCTTCTCCACCTGTCGGATCAGAGCGAAAAATCAATATGGTGTCCCTTGAACGGATGCTCTGCCGGATGCTCCTTAGGTAGCTCAGACTCATCTGAGCGGGAGCGGCTCTGCTGGGAAGAATCTCTGCTCTGCCCTCCTGTTTGCCGCTCACCGACGAATGTTTCCGCAGACTGGTCTACGGCACTGCTTCGCTGACGCATGTTTTCCGTCTCCAACGCGGCCTTTTGTCCAAGCAATGCTTGATCATTCATCGGCCGCTGCTGGGACTCACTTTGGTATTTTCCTGCTTCGCTGGTGCGAGGTACGGCAATTTGCAATTCAACAGCCTTCAAGCTCATTGGACCACACCCTTTCCGATTGGGCATCCGTTCTGTCTTCCAAGGAATACAAAGTTTAATGTTGTTTTTCAGTGTGCCGAATTACACGTAGGAGGACATGCTGATGTCTCCTTCGTGATAATAAAACGCCATTCTTTCCACTGAATCTTTAATAAATTTTGTATATCTGCCGATAACTATTTTAGAGCCACCGTAAATCACATTTTTCACTTCTACCCGTGCGCGGCTTGTATCCTCTAATGTTCGTTCAATTTCAAGCATTCTGGACTTGGTTTCCAAAAGCTCCTGTTCATTAGACTTTTTAGTAGATGTCAGCTTGATTCGCATAGCCATTCTTTCAGGTGCAAGCTGTCCGGCGGCGGCAAGCTGATCCAATATGGTAAGAGCCTTATTCGTTTTATCCTGACTGTCTGTCTGCTGCTTCAAACGTGCGCGGAGTTCTGTCAGTTCATCGCGCAGTTCGGGAAGCACACCAACTTCGATAACAGTAGCTGTGGACATCGTATTACCGATGGTACGAGCCACTACCTTTTTACCAGCTTGTACACTGCCACCTACGATAAGCCCTTTGGTCCCCTCACAGAGTACATTTACACTCGCTTTAATCTGGGAATGCATGATGCTCTGGGATACAAGTATATCGCCTCCGGCAATCACGTTACCATCTTGTATGAATGAGCATTTGACATTTTGTGCAGCTTTCACGAACCCCTTATGGTATCCGATAATACCGCCACTGATTTCCACTGAACCTTCCGCCTCAATTTCAGCGCCTTCCACACCACCGATGACACGAATGTCGCCAGCCGCCCGAACACGAAAACCAGTCAAGACATTCCCACGAATGACGACGGTTCCAACAAAATCAATGTTACCGACACTATAATCGACGTCCCCGTTCACTTCATATACAGGGAATACATTAAGTTTGCCCTTTTCAGTCGTAGTCACCAGTCCGTCAATAGCCGCATACATCGCAACACCTTCTGGATGGATCACTACATTTTTTCCGACTTTAAAACGCGCCTCTTTACCTGGAAGAAAAGGAATTTCCTCTCCGGTTACAGCAATCCCCGGTACACCCGGCACAGGATCAACCCGTTCGGCAATCAGTTGACCACGTTTTACATTTCTTAAACGAGTTAATTCTTTATAATCCACCCGTCCATCCACGGTTTCAAGCGGCTTATGTGCATCTTCGCCAGTCACAATATCAGCCAGATTAATTTTTCCGTCTGTGCCATGGATCGGCTGCTTTCCCTGAGCAATCAGTAATTTTCCGAAGAAATGATCTTCCGGACTTGCCGCAAATACACGAATTGCATCGGTCATTAAACCGTAGGATATTTTTTGGTTGCTTAGAAAACGCTCTAATTCTTCCACAGAACAGGCAAAGCCTTCTTCACGTTTGGCAAACTCCAAGTAGGCGGTTTGTTTGTCAGGTGAGACAACCACTTTTAAAAACTGGTCCAAAGCATATTGCTTCTCCACAAGGGTGCTCCTTCCGTCTAACTGTTACTGTAACCTCCCGTACGTTAATCTTTACGCATTAGCAAATCCCGTTGTTTGTCCAATGTCGCTCTCAGACGTAATATTGCTTTGGAATGCAACTGTGAAATTCGCGATGGAGATAGCGACATGACCTCAGCGATTTCACTGAGTGACAAATCCTCGTAATACAATAAAGAAACAACGATACGTTCTTTTTCAGTCAATTTATCAATGCCTTGTGCAAGGGCATCACGAAGTGTAAATTCATTGACCTTATGATCCGGATTTTTCGCCTTCTCGTCCACCAAAAGGGAAAGCCGTGTTTCCGATTCCTCTTCGCGGATCGGGTCCTCCAGTGAGACAATCGACATAACGGCGACCTCCTGGATCATATTTTGAAACTCTTTCTCAGAAACGTCCAAATAATGACTCATCTCTTCGTCGCTTACCGTGCGTAGATATCTTTGTTCCAAATGCTGGTAGGCATCCTCGATTTTTTTCGCTTTTTCCCTAACTGAACGAGGAACCCAATCCCCTTGACGAAGACCATCCAAAATCGCTCCACGAACACGCCAAGAAGCATAGGTCTCAAACTGCAAGCCACGCTCATAGTCAAATTTCTCTAAAGCGTCAATCAAACCCATAACGCCATTACTCGCCAGGTCATCCTTGGATACATTTTTAGGCAATCCTACTGCAAGACGGCCTGACACATATTCCACAATATGGAGATACTTTTCAATTAACTGTTTTTTTGCTTCCTTGTCACCGTGTTCTTTCCATTGTTCCCATAGTTCGGAATGGTTTAAATGAGCGGCTTTTCGCTCGTTCATCGGCTTCACCCTCCTTATTTGTCTGTCAGGTGACGAACGGCCTTGGCCAATTCTTCAGGGTCCTTGTTGGAAACCAGCTTAGGTGGGTTTAAAGGTGCGAAACCATTATTCCCCTCGTCCGTCTGCTCTGGTTTCGGTTTCAGCAATTCATTCAGGTCTTCATTTTCGTCTGGTGTCGTCAGGTCCAGGTTACCCCCTACGCCATCTACCTGAGAGCTTGCCCGGCTTTGGGCATTCCCCAGATCTGGCCGCGCCACAACACCTAGTGTCCAGCGCAGCACAAATGCAAGTAGGAACCAAAAAACGAAGGCGATCAAGCCACGAATTAAGCTCGTGGTCAGCAGATTGCTGCCAACGGACAACACAAAAGTCAGAATAAATCCGACTACTCCAGACCAAAGATTAATGCGTAAGCTGCCAAATAACATGTTTATAATTCCTTTACACCTTTTTGTACGCTTCGAATATTCAAAACGCCAGTTTCAGAGTCCAACTCAATCGTTCGTCCATAATTGCCACCTGTGTCCTCCGCAATCAAAGGAATGCCGAGATCTACGAGCATTTCCTTGCATGATTCTACATTACGTGGACCAATCCGCATGGTGTCTCCACTACCAGCAAAGGCGAACATCTGCGCTCCCCCTGCCATTTTGGCAATCAGTCTGCGTCGTTCAGCACCCAATTTCAGCATCCGCTCAAATAACTCGGGCAGCGCCGTATCGGCGTATTTAGCAATATTCAGTTGCCCTTCACGTGCAATATCCGAGGATGGTAGCATCACATGTGCCATACCTGCCAATTTCAAATGAGGATCGTAGAGAGTCAATCCGACGCAGGAGCCAAGTCCTGTCGTGCGAATCGAGTTCGGGTTACTGGTAACATTTAAGTCAGCCATACCGACTTTAATGATGCTTTTATCCTCAATCATCGTTCATCGGGACTCCTAACGACCTAAAGATTTTCCCGAACGATTCTGGATCAGGAATCAGGAAAAATTGACCCTCTATCTGATTCTGCCCTTCCAGAAACGATGTGTCAATCAATAATGCAGCATCCCCCATCTGCCCAAACTGCAGCAGTCCATAGCTGAGAATTGCTCCTGCCATGTCCAACGCCAGCGCAGGGACTGTTGGATACATAGATAAACGCGTAAAGTCTGCCAGCGAAGACAGGTATGAGCCCGCTAAAATGTTTCCGATCTCCGACAGGGCTGAGTGCTCCATTTCGTTAAAACTGTCCTCGTCATCTGAAGGAATATTCGCCAAACGGGAAAGTAAGCTTTTTGCCGCCTGAGGCTGCAATATGAAGAATAGATTCCCGGGGGCTTCCCCTTCTACCCTAAAAAATATTGCAACAACAAGTTGCTCATAGCCGCCGACTTTCTCGGCAATTTCCTCAAAGGGCAGCATTTGTACTTTGGGGACACCCATATCGACCGGTTTATTGAGAAGCCGGGAGAGCGCTGTAGCAGCGTTCCCCGAGCCAATGTTGCCGACTTCTTTCAACACATCCAACTTGAAGTCTTCAAGATTTCCGAGATTTTCCATATGTTAATCCTCTAAGCCTTCCAGTTGGTTCATCTCGCTACGATTCAGGACTTCGGACAAGTTCAGCATAATCAACAAGCGCTCTTCACCAATTTTAGCAACTCCGCGAAGGTATTTAGCCTTAACTCCGCCAATCACTTCCGGTGGTGTCTCGATATTGTCAGTATTCAGGTCAATAACGTCATTCGCTGAGTCAACGATAAAGCCGACTTGCATTTCACCCACTGCAACGATAATGATGCGAGTTTGATCGGTATATTCAGCTTCAGGCAATCCAAATCGGCCACGAAGATCAATAACCGGAATGACTACGCCTCTCATGTTGAATACGCCTTTAACAAAATCGTAGGTTCTTGGAACCCGTGTAATCGGCACCATGCGTTCAATAGATTGGACTTTTTCTACTTCAACACCGTATTCCTCTTCACCAAGCTTAAATACGATAACTTTAATTTCTTCTCCCATGTCTAAAAACCCTCCTTATTGATGTCAGCAACTTCACATTTCTTTCATTTCTGATGAAGACATTATTTAATGAAAACATTCGGGTCAATGATCAAAGCAACCTGACCGTCACCCAGAATCGTGGCGCCTGAAATTCCTTGGATGTTTGGAAGGTATTTGCCCAGATTTTTAAGGACAATTTCACTTTGCCCCAAAAAGTCCTGTACGGAAAGAGCTGCCAGACGGTCTCCCTTGCGGATGACCACGACCTCTGTCTCTTCTTCTTCATCTTCATTGAAGTCCGGTACCTCAAACAGCTGACTCAAGGAGATGAGCGGGATATGAGAATCGCGGAAAGCAATCATTTTATTGCCATGTACAGAACGAATTTGTGTCCGTTTGACGATCGCAGTTTCCACAATGGAGGACAATGGAATCGCATATTTTTCAGAACCGATCTGTATCATCATGGCTGCAATAATGGATAGGGTCAGCGGCAATTGCACAGAGAAATTAGTGCCTTGGCCCAGTGTAGAGTGAACCGTAACATTGCCACCCAAAGCGGTGATTTTGGATTTAACAACGTCCAAACCGACACCGCGTCCTGATACGTCTGAAATGACTGCAGCTGTGCTAAAGCCCGGAGCAAACAATACCTGATAGGCTTCCTCGTCGGTCATGACCGCTGCCTGCTCTGCCGTCAAAATCCCTTTAGAAATAGCACTGTTTAGTACCTTATCGCGATTAATACCATTTCCGTCATCTTCAATCTCGATGAATACGTTATTTCCGCTATGGAAAGCACGCAAGTTAACCGTTCCTGTCTCAGGTTTACCAGCTGCTATCCGATCGGCTACCGACTCAATGCCATGATCCACGGAGTTACGAAGCAAATGCACCAGAGGATCGCCAATTTCGTCGATAACAGTGCGGTCCATTTCAGTCTCTGCTCCAGTAATAACCAAATCAAGTTTTTTATCCAGCGATTTGGCCAGATCGCGCACCATACGCGGAAAACGATTGAAAACAGTATCTACTGGTACCATCCGCAATTTAAGAACGACGTTTTGCAAATCGCTGCTCACACGACTCATGTGCTCTACGGTTTCTGTCAGTGCTGGATTGGAAGCTTCACTTGCCAACTGCTCTAACCGCACACGGTCAATAAGCAACTCGCTAAATAAGTTCATAAGTACATCCAGACGTTCAATATCTACACGAATCGTACGGTTATGCGTAGGCGCAGCTGCCTTAGCTGCTGGCGCCTTACCTGCAGCTGGCTTAGCCACAGAGGCCGCAGCTGGAGACTGCGGCTGGGAAGGAGCAGGTGGTTGCACGGCAACAGGAGCTTCCTGTACTGCAGCAGTCTCAGCCAGTCCAGCAGTAACTTCGCTCATTTGTTTAAGCGATTCCTGATCTAGTTGTACCACTGAGACAGTCTCAATTTCAGAGATACCCGCGATTTCCTTTTCCAGCTCCCCAACTTCTTTCTGCGTTATGTAATATAACGAGAAGCTTTGCTCGAATTTCTCCTGCTCAATATCCTGTACCGACGGATAGGCCTTGACGATTTCACCAGAGTTTTCCAGCGTATTGAACACCATAAAAGCACGTGCCGCCTTCAACTGGCTCTCTGAGCTGATTGTTACCTGTATATAGTGAACACGATGTCCTTCAGAAATAGATTGCTCCAGTACAGAATACTGGAACTGATCCAAGACAAGCCCAGCACTATCGTTTTTGTCCACTTTTTTAGATGGAGACTCCTCAGTGGCAGCATTTGCGCCAGACTTTTGGAAATCCCCGCTCACGATGGATTGTAGTGAAGATACAATAGAGGAGACATCCGCTTTTCCGTCGCCTCCCTCTGTAATGTGCTGCACCATGGACTCCAAAGCATCCAATCCTTTAAATAAGGTATCGAATATAAATTCATGCATCGCCAGCTTGTTGTTACGTACCAGATCAAGAACGTTTTCCATTTGGTGAGTGAGCGATGCTAGGTCTTCAAACCCCATCGTAGCAGCCATTCCCTTGAGGGTATGGGCAGAACGGAAAATCACCTGAACGATGCCTAGATCGGTTGGATTGCTTTCCAGTTGAAGCATTTTTTCGTTAAGAGATTGCAGATGATCATTCGACTCATCAATAAACATGTTTAAATATTGGTTCATGTCCATTGTGAGACACCTCCTCCATGAGTTACACTCCGATTATTTCACAACTTGTACAAGCTTGGGGGCGATCTCCTGCATTGGCAGAAGGTGACGCACACATTTTAACTCTACTGCTGAGCGGGGCATTCCGTACACTACACAAGTTTCCTCATTTTCAGCAAATGTGGATTGCACCCCAGCATCATAAAGCTTTTTCATCATTTTGGCCCCGTCGCTCCCCATTCCAGTGAGCAATACTAGATGCCGCTCCAACGAGGTTAACGAGAGCAACGATTCAAACATCGTATCTACGGAAGGACGGTGACCATTGCGAGCTTCCTCCATCTTCAGTGACACAGTGTATTTACCACCGGCTCCTGGCACAATTCTTAGTTGATATCCCCCTGGGGCAATGTAGGCCGTTCCAGTCTCCAGCGTCATTCCCTGCTCAGCCTCCACAACTCGGAGTGGACTTAACGTGTTTAAGCGTTGTGCCAGCGAACGAGTGAAGTTTGGCGGCATATGCTGAACGATAACGATTGGAGCAGGAAAATCACCAGGAATGCGTTCCAACAGCGTCTTGAGCGCCCGCGGACCGCCCGTAGAACATCCCACCGCCACCAGTTTGCGAAAGCTGGACGTGTGCACACCTTTTTTAAGAGAAAATCCCTTAGGTGTGGCAGTAACTGTAGGTGCCGTTACTGGAGGCGTAGCAGCCGCAGGAGTAGGCGTAGCTGATGAAATCACCGTCTTACGGGGCTCCGGCTTAACCAGCCCTGCTTTATCCTTACCATGCAGCGATTTGCCAGCGGCCGCATTAGAACTGTTTAGTTGCCCTGGTGTTCGTCCCATCCCCTTGGACAAGTCTTCCTTCTTCTGAACAGTAGGTGCTTGGACTGACTTGCTTGGCTGAGCAGCTGGCTGTTCTATGCGCCCCGCTGTAACAGATGTTCCAGACTGTTGTCGTTTAGTTTCCTGCTTGGCTGTTGCCGGGGCGGACTTGCCCGCATCACGCTTCGGCTGAGCTGATACAGCAGGTGAAGGAGCAAGCGGAACAACAGGAGGCTTGTCTGTCGAAGCTTGACTGCCTGTTCGTTTCTCAGTCACAGCCTGTCCTGGAGGCTTTTCCTGTGGCGTTTTTTCCGCTTGTTCCAATGCAGCTTTGCGCTCATTAGCTTCCTTGCGTTCCAGGCGGCTCCGCACTGCTTGCATAGCAGTGTGCATCTGTTCCAGCAGCGCCTTGCTCACTTGCTCAATATCTTGCGCATGAGCAATGGAAGGCTTTCTTATAAAATCGAAAGCTCCTGCCTCCAGAGCCATGATGGTCTCCTTCATACCTTGTTCATTAATGCCTGACAGCATAATAACAGGTAGCGGATGGGCTGCCATAATCAATGGTAATGCTTCAAGACCATTCATTTCAGGCATCTCGACATCCATGGTGACCAAATCGGGCTGCAATTCCTTCACTTTCTCTACAGCCTCTTTGCCATTGGCGGCTGTACCTACGATGTTGAACGACTCATCCCTTACAATTAAATCTGTAATAATTTTGCGCATAAAGGCCGAATCATCTACAACCAGCACCTGGTAAGCACACATGTTAAACACCTCTGTTTCCTCTCATCAAAATCAATGTACAGAACGCCGCAACCATTTTTGCATAAACCCTTTAATTCCACTCAATGCACCTGATTGCGGAATCTGTGGCATTGCTGCAAAACGGTGTGCCAGATTCAATACATCTCTTGAAGCCGCACATCCCGGAAAAGCAACCATAAAAGGTACTTGCCTTTTGACTGCTTGCATGACATGAGTATCATCACTGATATGTCCAAGCAACGGGATTTCGATCTCCAAAAAGCGTTTCGCAACCAGTGCGATCTTATCGGCAACTTGACGGGCCTCATTATCGTTATCGGCACGATTGACTATAATTTTGAATACCGTATCCTTTTGTAACCCGCTGACGACTTTAATTAGCGCATACGCATCTGTTAAGGACGTCGGTTCCGGTGTGGTTACGACCAGGCATTCGTCAGCTGAAGTGATGAATTTAAGGTTTTCTTTGGATAAACCTGCACCTGTATCAAATAGAATGTAATCCATATCTGCCGCCATTTTCTCTACTTCTTCGGCAAAATAATTCAGATCGTTATCCGATAACGTAAACAATTCGCTCAAGCCCGATCCTCCAGCAATATAAGGCAAACCACCTACACCCGTTTGAATAATTTCATCAATTGATTTCTCTCGTTTTAGCAGGTGAAGAAGATTGTATTGTGAATTGGCTCCCATTAATACATCAATATTGGCCATACCTATATCAGCATCAAACACAAGTACCTTTCGACCAAAGGATTGCAGAGCCAGAGCAAAGTTCAGCGTGAAATTGGATTTGCCCACCCCGCCTTTACCACTGGTGATCGTTATAATTTTTGCTTGACGATTACGTGGGGGCAATCGATATTTATCCAAGGAAGAAGCCATTTGTCTAAGTGATTGGGCTTGGTCACTCATATGGAATCTCCGTTAACTCCTGTTGATGCTTTGGGTCCAAGCAGCATGCTTGTCACCATTTCTGTATCGGGATGAAGCAGGTCGTCAGGAACATTTTGTCCATTGGTAATATAGGCCAGCTGCATCGGAAAATGATGCAAAAGGTTAAACATCCCACCACAGCTACCTGTCTCGTCCATCTTAGTAAATACAACCTTACCAAGACCAAACTTGCTGAAATGTCCAGTTATATTGAGCATATCTTTACTTTTGGATGTCAGACTGAGTACCAGATACGTCTCACTTTCATTAATAGGCGAGAGCAGACTTTGCAGTTCCGAAACAAGTAATTCATTACGATAATTTCGTCCTGCGGTATCCATGAGGATCAGGTCACAATGTTCCAGACGTTGAATGGCTCTGTGGACGTCACCAGGAGATTGCACAACTTCAAGCGGTACATTCAAAATCGTAGCATATGTACGCAGTTGCTCGACGGCTGAAATCCGGTACGTGTCAGAAGTAATAAATCCAACTTTGCGATGATGCTTAAACAACTGCTCTGCTGCTAACTTGGCAATGGTTGTCGTTTTCCCTACTCCGGTAGGACCTGCCACATACACAATTTTGGTATCTTTAGAGATCCCTTTGTCCAGTCTTGTCTGAATAAAACTGGCCACTTCCTCACGAAAGGCTTGTTCCCAATCAAAAGTTTCAGGCGCAAAAGGGTGCTCACTCCGACGCACATATACCTGTTCGAGCCAATACTCCAGTAAATCACGTTCCACTTCCTGCTCCAGTACACGCTCACAAATCTCTTGCAACGGCTCCGGCCAAGTACTTTCCAATGAAGAATTTCGGGAAAACCGAGTCATCATGGCTTTCATTTCCCGCAATTCATTAAGCAGAGCCTGATTTTCTTCTACTCCGCTCTTATCTGGAGCACTTACTTCAATGGGCTGTTTAAACAGTTCACTGGATGATTTCATGTTCGAAAGCAATGCTTCATGATCAAGTGCTTGAGATATAGTCTCCAGATTATTTGCAGACCTAGATGACAAATGCTCAGTTGCTGAAGCAGCTTGTTCTTCATTAATCGTTAATTCAGCTTGTTCTTCTTTGGAACCACCCGTCATCTGCGTTACCCGTCGATAAGCTTCTGGAGCAGCTTGTCTGGGAACCACAGGCATAAATGATTTTTCTGGCTGTTCAGGAGCGTTCATTAGAGGTGAAGCCGCCTGGGCAAGTTCTTGTGAAGAGGGTCCAAACCGTCGTGGCTTTTGAGGTTGCTTCTCCTCTACCGCAGCAACCACTTCGATTTTCTTTTTACTGAACATTCCCATGAAACCGCCGACCTTCATTTCTTTTGTACTTAAAATGACGGCGTCTGTTCCTAAGTCACCCCTGATTTGCAGCATAGCTTCTGGCATGGTATCCACTACATATCGTTTCACTCTCATAAGTTCACCACCCCGACACTTTGAATTTCAACGTTCGGCTCCAGCTCACTGTACGACAGCACCGGGACATCCTGCATAGTCCGCTCCATCACTTGCCGCAAATACATACGAATTGTCGGTGACGTTAACACAATAGGCTGCTGTCCAGATTGAATAAGGCGGTTGATTTGCTCCATCATTCTTTGATACACCGTTTGCGTAGACACCGGATCAAGAGCCAAATAGCTACCTTGCTCCGACTGTTGCACGCTTTCAGCAATTTTCTTCTCCAATCCTGGTCCCACTGTAATAACGCGTAACGTCTCCCCTTGTTGGGCAAATTGCTGCGTAATCTGGCGGGACAACGCCTGACGGACATATTCAGTCAGCACGTCGGGATCTTTTGTATAAGTGCCGTAGTCAGCTAATGTTTCGAAAATAGTCACCATATCGCGAATGGAGATTTTTTCTTTCAACAGCTTGGCCAGCACTTTTTGTACATCCCCAATCGCAAGCACAGAAGGAATAAGGTCGTCCACCAGCACTGGATAATTCTCTTTGAGATTGTCGACCAGCGACCGTGTTTCCTGTCTGCCAAGCAACTCATGAGCATGTTTCTTGATCGTCTCCGTAAGATGAGTAGCTACAACTGAAGGTGGATCAACTACGGTATAACCCGATAGTTCCGCAACATCCTTGGTGTTCTCATCAATCCAGAGCGCAGGTAATCCGAAGGCTGGTTCCGTCGTTTCGATTCCTGTAATAGAATCATCGTCGTATCCTGGACTCATAGCCAGGTAATGATTTAACAGAAGCTCTCCGCCGCCCACGGTATTACCTTTAATTTTAATTACATACTCGTTAGGCTTGAGCTGAATGTTGTCCCGAATACGAATGACCGGCACAACCAAACCCAGCTCCAAAGCACATTGACGACGGATCATAATAATCCGATCCAATAAATCCCCGCCCTGCTGTGTATCCGCCAGCGGAATTAACCCGTATCCAAATTCAAATTCAATTGGATCTACTTGAAGCAGATTAATGACACTTTCCGGACTACGGACTTCTTCAATTTGTTGCTCCTCTTCCAGCTGTTCATCGGCTATCTGCTTGCGCTCCATATTGCCCTGCATTCTTCGAGCCGCGAAAAACAGCAGTATCGCCAGTGGAAGAGTTGTAATGATATGAATAGGTGTGAAAAGTCCCAATAATGCAATTGTGGCTGCCACAATGTAGATCAGTTTTGGATAAGAAAAGAGCTGTCCAGTTAAATCCTCCGCCAAGTTGCCATCCGACGTAGCCCGCGTAACAATCAAGCCTGACGCCGTGGATATGAGCAGTGCGGGAATCTGGCTGACCAGTCCGTCACCGATGGTGAGGACAGAATAAGTCGACAGCGCCTCTTGAAATCCTTTTCCCTGAACGGCCATACCGATAATAAAGCCACCGACCAAGTTAATGATCAAAATGATAATACTAGCAATGGCATCACCTTTAACGAATTTACTCGCACCATCCATCGCTCCGTAAAAATCTGCTTCCCGTTCGATTTTACTGCGTCGTTCACGGGCTTGCTGCTCATTGATCAAACCTGCATTCAGATCAGCATCAATACTCATTTGTTTACCCGGCATCGCATCCAACGTAAACCGTGCGCCTACCTCAGCAACCCGCTCAGATCCCTTGGTGATAACAATGAACTGTACGACCACGAGAATGAGAAAGACAACAAAACCGACGGCAATTTGCCCTCCTGCAATCCAACTACCAAACGTAGCAACTACTTCCCCTGCATGGCCCTCACCTAAAATAAGTTTGGTTGTAGAAATATTAAGTGCCAATCGAAACAACGTTGTAATGAGCAACAATGAAGGGAAAATAGAGAACTGTAATGCTTCCTTCGTGTTCATAGAAACGAGTAGAATCATCAAAGCAATAGAAATATTAATGACGAGTAGGATATCCAGCAGCCATGATGGGATCGGGAGAATCATCATAAGAACGATACCGATGACGCCTGCAAGGACAGTTATTTCTTTTATTTTCACGGGTCTCTAGCCCTCCGATCCCTTTATTTCACTTTACCTTTTAATTTATATACATACGCCAGCACTTCGGCAACGGCCTGGAACAGATCAGCTGGTATCGCATCCCCGATTTCGGCTCGTTGAAACAGCGCCCGCGCCAGCGGCTTGTTTTCCATCGTTATTACGCCGTTTTGCTTGGCAATTTCTTTAATTCGGAGTGCAACGTAATCTTGCCCTTTCGCAATAATCTGCGGCGCTTCCATCTCCGAACCGTCATATTTCAAAGCCACAGCAAAGTGCGTAGGGTTGGTGATGATGACATCTGCATTAGGAACCTCCTGCATCATACGCTGCATAGCCATACGGCGCTGACGCTCGCGAATTTTCCCCTTGATCAGCGGGTCACCCTCCATTTTCTTGTATTCATCCTTAATGTCCTGCTTGGACATTTTCAGGTTTTTCTCATGCTCGTAACGTTGATACATATAATCCAACACCGCTAAAACGAACAGCACCACACCAATTTTGAGTCCCAGTTCCATTGTTAATGAAGCTGTAAAGCTCAACATCTGATCGCCGGACATTTCAGCTAGTTTGGGTAGGTCAGCCTTTGTTTTCCAGAGTACGCTGTACACCAGATAACCAATTACGGTCATCTTTAAAACAGATTTCAGGAATTCAACCAATGACCTCATGGAAAAAATATTTTTGAATCCTTTAATCGGATCAATCTTGCTAAACTTGGGCGTAATGCCCTCTCCGGTTAATAAAAAACCGATCTGCATGTAATTTGCTACTATCCCGATGACAATAGCCCCAATAAAAATAGGTGCCAGCATAATCAAGATTTGCACGCCGTACTCACCCATCATCAGCAGCGTTGTGTTCGGCGTTACCTCCATAGAGAGCCGATTCACAAAAATATCTCGAAATAGTCGAACTGCATGATCCTTAAAATACCCGCCGAAAATCATGAGGCAAAAAAACGTAACCAGCAGGACACCAGCGGCGGGCAACTCCATGCTTTTGGCAACCTGCCCTTTTTGTCTTGCATCCTGTTTCTTTTTGGGTGTAGCTTTTTCCGTTTTTTCCCCTGAGAACAACTGCAGGTTCATAGCATATTTAAATGACAAACTACGTTCCTCCAGACCAGACATTAAGGACGATTACCCATAATATCCAACAAGTTGCGCATGGATTCGAACATCACAGAAAACAATCTTTCGAATATAAAAGCAAAACTTGGCATGAGAAGCAGTAACATGAACAGTCCCACAATAATTTTAAGAGGTACACCAATAACAAAAATGTTGAATTGTGGCGCTGTTTTAGCTAAAAAACCGAGTCCCACATCTGTTAAAAAGGTAGCCACTACAATGGGAGCAGCAATTTGAAAAGCAAGCATAAATGATTCCGCAAAAGAACGTACCAGGAATTCAGTTACACTGCCACCATACAGCTTTACAAAAAAATCATTTGTCAACGGTACCCAATCATAGCTGTATAAGATAGCATTTAGCAGATGATGGTGCCCATTTATACTTAAAAAGAACAATACAGCTATGGCAAACTTGAAATTCCCCGTTAAAGGCGTTGAAGCCCCTGTCATGGGATCAAACACACTCGCCATTCCGAAACCCACCTGTAGGTCTATAAAAGAACCTGCGGTTTGGATCGCTGTCATGAACAGATATGCAGTAAACCCCAATAACAACCCAATCAGCACTTCACGGCCCACTAAGAGCACATACGCTACATCAGTCGGTACCTGTTGATGCGTACCATATGTAAGATACACGACCAAAGCTAGAAATCCTGAAATTCCGACCTTAAAGATATTAGGTACCCCTCGGGTTGAAAAAATAGGCGCTACTACAAAAAATGAGGTAATCCGACAAAAAATCAGCAAAAAAACAGGAAAACTCTGTAACAATATGTTCATAACATTCAGCCTAACCTATATATTTGTACAAATTGTCCAGAATGTTATACGTAAAGTCCACTAATGTGGTCAATATCCAGGGCCCGAACAAAAGCAATGCCAGCAATACGGCGACAATCTTCGGAACAAAGGCCAGTGTTTGCTCCTGAATTTGGGTTGTCGCCTGAAAAATGCTGATAATCAAACCCACGACTAGCCCCAAAATCAGCATCGGAGCGCTCACCTTGAGTACAATGTACACCGCTTGCCCAGCCAGGGAAATAATAAACTCCGAAGTCATTGCCGTCCTCCTTGATTGCTGTCCTTGCATGAAGTATTCATGTGTTAAAACTCAGAAGCAATGATTTGACAACCAAATACCAACCATCTACAAGTACGAAAAGCAGTATTTTAAAAGGAAGTGAAATCATTACTGGTGGTAGCATCATCATCCCCATAGCCATGAGTGTACTCGACACCACAATGTCTATAACTAAAAATGGTATGAAAATCATAAAGCCCATCTGAAATGCCGTTTTCAACTCACTGATTGCATAAGCCGGAACCATCACCGTTAGTGGAATATCCTGATAATTCTTTGGTTTTTCCATCTTGGTGTATTTCATAAAGAGCAGTAGATCCTTCTCACGTGTATGAGAGAACATAAAGGTCTTGATCGGTACCGATGCCTTATCCAGCGCCTGAGACTGTGTTATATCCCCCTTGAGATACGGCTGAAGTGCAGTTTCATTCATAGCTGAGAACGTCGGTGCCATAATGAATAAAGTGAGAAACAAAGCCAGCCCGACAAGCACCTGATTAGGCGGCATCTGCTGGGTTCCCAGCGAAGTTCGCACAAAGCCAAGCACAATCACAATTCGCGTAAAACTTGTCATAAGTACAAGCAACGCGGGCGCTACACTAATGACAGTAATAAGTAAAATAATAGACAGCGAGGTGGCACCGGGCTGTCCTTTGTCCGAATTGCCGACTTGAATATCAATGTTCGGAATCGGTTCCGCAGAGGCCGCCGTCACCGAAATGAAGCTGAACAAGACAAGCAGCAAACATGCAAGTATAATCTTTTTTCTCATGAATCTCCCGACCGATCTGTAGTATTCTCCTCATTGCGCAGCTTTTCAAGTTTATCCTTGCGATTCGGCATTTGCCGAAGCTTGGATTCAAACATCTCGTGAAAAGATGTCTCCTCTTCAGGCTGCTGCTGTGCCGCGTTGTTCCGGCGAAGCTTATCCGCAATTTTAGCGAATAGCGGGGCAATCGGGCCGCGCTGCAGAGAAGCTTCTTGCTCCAGTGCGGCCAAAATTTGCTCCACTTCTTCAGGATCGGATACTTTGTCAACAAGCCGGATATCTTCTCCCACACCAATGAGGTACACACTGCTACCAACTTCAACAAGCTGAAGGGATTTATTGGGACCAAGTCCCACGCCTCCCAGTATGCGAACGGAGCGGTTGCTGAACCAGCTCTGATTTCTTTTACTCAAAAACCGTATCAAGTACACGATCAGTACGATGATAAAGATTAGCACGAAAAGGACCCAGGCAATGTTGCCTATATTGCTGGATGTACTCAATGCGTCAGAGGCACCCTGTTGTGTATCCATACTGGGTGCGCCTTACACACCCAGTGTTTTGTTGATGGCTTCGATAACCCGATCCGATTGGAAAGGCTTAACGATAAAATCTTTTGCGCCAGCTTGAATGGCATCAATAACCATTGCTTGCTGACCCATCGCGGAACACATGATAACCTTTGCGTTCGCGTCAATTTGTTTGATTTCCTTCAGAGCGGCAATGCCGTCCATTTCAGGCATCGTGATATCCATCGTAATCAGGTCCGGACGAAGCTCCTTGAATTTCTCAATGGCCTGTGATCCGTCCTGGGCCTCTCCTACTACTTCAAATCCATTTTTGGACAGGATGTCCCGAATCATCATTCTCATAAATGCAGCATCGTCCACGATCAAAATACGGTTTGCCATCTGAAATAAATCCTCCCTAAATTATGCTTTTATTGTAATTTTTGAATACGGTCCCATTGGCTTACAATATCTGTTACACGCACGCCAAAGTTCTCGTCGATTACGACAACCTCGCCCTTGGCAATCAGTTTGTTGTTAACCAAAATGTCCACCGGCTCCCCGGCAAGCTTGTCCAGTTCAATAATTGAACCTTGTGAGAGCTCCAGAATATCTTTAATTTGCTTTTGGGTCCTTCCTAATTCTACGGTGACTCTAAGGGGAATGTCCATCAATAAATTTAAATTGTTTTCATCCACTTGCGCAAATGCACCGGACTGCAAGTTAGAAAATTGTACAGGTTGTACATTTACATTACGTCCCGGTACTGCGCCGTAGTGATGAGGCGTTCCGTAAGGAGCTTGCGGCGGTACACCAGCTGGCATTCCATAACCCGGTGTTCCATAGCCTGGAGCGCCCTGCTGCCCATATCCCGGGTCTTGAGGATACATTGGCGGTTGTTGCCCATAGCCTGCGTCTTGTGGCGCCTGCGCGGCTGCAGGCGGCTGCTGATAGGCTGGTGCAGGCGGTTGCTGCGGAACGCTAGCTTGTTGCGGCGCTTCAGGAGTTGCTGTTGCAGCTACCTGCTGTGCGGACGCTTGCGGTTGTTCCTCTTCCTCTCCGCCATTCATTAGGATGCTCACCATTTTTTTGGCGAAATTAACAGGTAACAATTGCATCAGCGTAGAGTCAATAAGATCCCCGATCAATAACCGGAAGGATACTGTAATGAGCGTCTCTTCATCCGGCAGACTGGATACTCCATCACCGTGCATAGGATCCAAAATATCAATCCCCGGTGGAGAGATATTAACAAAACGATTAAACATGGTAGACATAGAGGTCGCCGACGACCCCATCATCTGGTTCATCGCTTCCTGCACGGCACTGATGTGGATTTCATTCAATTCTTCATCTACTGGGTTTCCTTCACCACCAAGCATTAAGTCCGCTATCACTTGTGCATCACGCTTTTTGATTACGAGTGAGTTAATACCCTCGAATCCATCGACATAATTTACATGTACAGCTACGTGTGGCTTTGGAAATGCAGTTTCAAATTCAGAACGGGTAATAATTGAAACTTTAGGTGTCGTAATATCCACCTTTTGACCGAGCAGTGTGGAAAGAGCCGTAGCCGCGCTGCCGAACGTTATATTACCGATTTCCCCGAGAGCATCCTGCTCCAGAGGAGTCAGAAAATCGTCAACGGTCTTGTTGGCGGGAGTAGAATCCGTCCCCGCTTCAGACTGTTTCAGCAAGGCATCGATTTCCTCCTGGGACAAATAGTCTTTACTCGTCAATTTCTTCAACTCCTTCGTTGACAATTTCATCAATTTGTACGGCAACACGATCTCTTACCATGCCGGGACTTCCCATAAACTTCAATTTCTCGCCTACCCGGATGGATAGTCCTTCTTTGACAGGCTTGTTCAATGAAATGACATCCCCTACCGAAAGACCCAGAAACTCGGCTACATTTATCCGGGATTCACCCAACTCCGCAATAATAGGGAGCTCTGCTTTGGTGACCCGTAATCTCAAGGCGTCGATCTCTTCGGGCGCCCTTGATTTCTTTTCGGATGTAAACCACTGGTGCGTGGACAGTCTGGCCATAATGGGTTCCAATACCACGTGCGGGATACAGAGGTTAATCATCCCTGTGGTATCACCAATTTTGGTGCTAAGCGAAATCAGAGCAATCGTTTCATTCGGCGAAACAATCTGCATGAACTGCGGATTTGTTTCCATCGCCTCTAGGCGCGGTTCAATGTCTAGTACCGTTTTCCAAGCCTCTTGCAGGCTATCAAAGGTACGACTGAAAATTCGCTCCATGATCGTCGTCTCGATTTCGGTCAACGCAGCAACCTTTGACGGTGCCGAACCTGTTCCTCCGAGTAGCCTGTCCAACATGGCATAAGCAACGTTCGGGTGAACCTCAAGCACCATACGGCCTTCCAGCGGTTCAGCTTCAAAAATGTTTAGAATGGTCATTTTCGGAATGGAGCGAATGAATTCATCATAAGGAAGCTGCTCCACCTGAACGACATTAATTTGGACAAAAGTACGAAGCTGCGCTGAAAAATATGTGGTCAGATACCGTGCAAAGTTCTCGTGTATCCGCGTCAGACTCCGTATATGATCCTTGGAAAACCTCAGCGCTCTTTTAAAATCATAAGCGCGAACTTTCTTTTGGGTATCTTCCTTTTTAAGTTCTTCCGCATCCATTTCACCGGACGAAAGAGCTGCTAAAAGGGCATCAATTTCCCCTTGTGACAGTACATCCACCAATGTTATTCACCCCCTTACGTGTTCCTGACAAGTTCACCTGGAATCAAATGGCTGCCAGCAAAAAGTCTGTAATTTTGGCGTTCCCCAGGTGACCTTCAGGGAGCGACTTGTTGATGAGATCCGTCAGCTTGTCACTGAACTGGTCCCGGCCTTTAGCCGTTCTGAGCTCATCAGGTTTGGTGTCTGCAAGTAATTGAATAACGATGGGCTTAATACTGATATCTTTGATTTTTTCAAAAGATTCTTTTGCTTTGGCATCGTTCAATTGAAAAGATAGGTTCATCTGGACAATGTAATCTGCGTCTGCCAAATTCGTTTTGATACCGGTAATTTCAGAGCTCACTTCCACCAATTCATCTGCTGACAATCTTGGAAGTTGTTCTGCTTGAGCAGCTTGCGCATTCGGTATGACTTCCGACTTCTTCCCGCTAAGCGCTGGTATAAGTACAAAGGCCGCGCCTGCAATCAAAGTAATCGCGAGTAAAATTGTAATGAGCCATGGCAGCATCTTCTTCATTCGTCTTCCTCCATTTGTTGCACTTTTATCGTGGCGGCATGCATGCCGATTTCACGGCTGTAACCCTTGATCAAGGAGACGACATCTGCCGCTTTTTCCAATACAATCAACCGTTTCCCCGTCACCAAAGTGACGTATGTATCCGGTGTTTCCTCCACAGTCTCAATGAGCAGCGCATTAAGCCACATAGGCGAGCCGTTCAGCCGCGTTAACGGGATCATCGTAACACCAACCTCCTGATAGGTGCGGAGGAGCCTCTACTCCTCCGCGTTTAAATGAGATTATCGTTTCAAGTTTACAACTTCCTGAAGCACTTCATCCGAGGTCGTAATGATACGCGAGTTCGCTTGGAATCCGCGCTGAGCTACGATCATTTCGGTAAATTCGCCTGTCAGATCAACGTTGGACATTTCCAGCTGACCCGCGATGATAGCTCCACGCCCCTCTGAGTTGGCTGCTCCAGGCTCAATTGCATCAATATTTGAGTTGACCGTAGTACGGTACAAGCTCCCACCGATTTTTTCTAAACCTTCTGGATTCGTGACTCTGGCTAATCCAATTTGTGTACCATTATCAACTGTTCCGTCATCCAATTGTTGTACAATTGTACCGTCCTGTGAGATGGAGAACGCTGTAACATTGTCAGCAAGTGTGATGGGATCTCCACCCGCATCTCCTACGAAAAATCCATCAGATGTAACCAGATTTCGGTTCGCGTCTACATGAAAATCGCCCGCACGAGTCAGATAAGGAACTTCCTGTGCATCATTCATTTTGACCAGGAAAAATCCGTCACCGTTAATACGTAAATCCGTTGGGTTATTCGTAGTCATTGCACTACCTGGAAGGTGGAGTGTATCAATTGAACTGACCGATACCCCCAAACCTACCTGTTTGGCATTCTGCCCGGCGGTTGTGGTTCCGTCTGGTGCACTTGCGCCTGAACTCGTTTGGCTCAAGATATCCTTGAACATCACTCGGCTGGACTTGAAGCCTGTAGTATTTACGTTTGCAATGTTGTTACCGATAACGTCCAGCTTCGTTTGAAAGCCCTTCATGCCCGATACACCTGAATACATTGATCTCAACATTGAGTATAAATCCTCCTCTGATTGGTTGCTTAGTTGACCGCATCAGTCGATCCGCGGCTTTTTCATGGCTTTCCTATTCGGGCCAGCCACTTCGTATACATTTTTCATGAAATAATTACAGCACTATCTATCTGCGTAAATACGTTATCCTCCATGGATTTCTTATCCATCGCGGTAACAACTGTTCGATTAGGTACACTTACAATCAAAGCCATATCCTGCATTAAAATCAACGATTCTTTGGCGCCTTTGGCAGCTGCTTTATCCACAGCAGAGTTAATTTTCGCCATTTGGTCACTTCTCAACTCTATTCCCCGCTGCTCCAGACGCTTGGCTGCATGGTTGCTCAGCTTGAGCACCTGATCCTGCAACACCTGACCGAACGGTCTGGCATCCTTGGATACCGAATTCACTCGGTTTTGTGAGATTGCTGCCGGGGGCACGTTGGCGGGAAAAAGGCGTCCGACCGTTAGCCTGTCATTCATGAGTTCTCACCGCTTCCAGTAGAGGAAGAAGATGAAGTATCCGATGTATCTGTAGCGGGAGTCGTTGTGTTAGCCTGGCTTACTGATGTTACATCTTTTAATGCTACCTCAGCCGCTCCCATTTTGGCATACTGCACACCGTCGCGAATAACGATGGAATCCACGATTCCACTTTTCACTGTACCCGCGCCTGCTTCACCTGTAATGGAGTCTTTTTTACCTGCCTCAATCCAGCTGACTTCTTTTCCTATCAAACCGGAAGCCGTACCCAAAGACTGTCCCAATGCATTCAACTGCGTAGAAATGTTCATCAGTTGTTCCACCGAGGAAAACTGGGCCATTTGAGCGATAAATTCTTTATCCTCCAAAGGCTGCATCGGATCCTGATTTTGTAGCTGGGTGATCAAAATTTTCAGAAATTGATCTTTACCCATCGTTTTAGTATCCTTAGCACTTGCTGTTTTGACATTGTTCACATTGTAATTCGGCCAGACGTTACTGGTGGATACATTGTTGTCTGTAGTCGTCATTGTGTTCTCACCTCCATCATTACGCTTGTGCTGTAAAGGAGCCTGTCCGATTCATATCATCTGCGCGTTGTTCTGCTGTCCAGTTACGAAGCTCTTCTGCCATTTCAGCTACCTTCATAGCATCCTCGCTCTCTTCTCTACCACGAGCTTTGGAACGTTGGTTGGATTGCTGCTGCTGATTAGCTCCAGATCCGCGTCCATCCTGATACATATGGGAGGAAAGCGACTCATTGTGCGTTACTTCTACCTTATCTACCTGGATACCTTGGCTCTGCAGGCTCGAACGCAGCTGCGACATTTGCTGTTCCAGCAAATCCTTCGCTCCGCTATGCTCAGTCATGAACTGGGCAACCAGATGACCATTTTGCATTGTCAGCTTAACCTCCAGCTGGCCCAGATGATCTGGACGAAGCATGATAGTCGCTTCCGTCAAACCAGTGTGTTTTACAATGTCAAGTTTCTGCACTACAAATTCGGTCATCTCCTTGGCAAATTGCCGTACATGTACGACTGGTTGAGCCGGAGTCGAAGGTGTTGTTCCTTGCGTTTGTACCGAAAGCTGTCCCGCAGTCGTGATCACTGGAGTCTGATTGTCAGTTGCTGTCGGATCCGCTTGCTCAGTTGCATCTACGAATGCACTCGCTTCATCCGCTCCAGTCGTCTTAACTGTAGACTGAACGAGAATATTAGTTGATGAACGTTGCCCTTCTGAACCTTGCTGATTAGTTTCGCCCTGACTTGCTTGCTGCTGAGAAACAACAACCTGTTTGTCTGTAGTAGCTGTAGCTACGGTCTGAGTACCATTTGCTCGATTTGCAGAAGGCTGAACCGCTTGTGAATCCCCACCATCAGCAAGTTCCACAGCTTTCATTACACCATTCCACTGCTCATCGGAAATAGCTCCCGTCCCTGCCGTTGCGCTTTGGAGCGATTGTAGCAACTGTGCCACCTGGGACTTTTGGTCTCCAGAAGCCTGCTCTGCTACATTGGCAAGTTGTGACAAAGCGTCCTGCAATGCAAATCGAAGAGTAGCAGGGTTGGCTGCCAAGGCTGTTAAGCCTGTCGCCTCTGACGTTTCTCCACCGTTTAACTGTTGATTTGTTCCGTCGCCTTGCAAAAACTGTTGTACTTGCTGAATCCACGCTTGCAGAGAAGCAAGCAGAGCAGGATCGGCAGCTACCTGATCATCCAGCTTTTCGAGATTTTGCAGCAAAGGAGCCAGTGTTTCGACCAGCGGCTCGGTTGGAGCTTCCGTGGATTCTCCGGTTGCAATCAGCGGAAGTACCATAACTAATGGAGAACCGTTCGCATCTGTGCCTGCTGAGCCCATTTGCCCGCCTGTCATCATTTGCGTAAGTGTTTGATTAAAAGCACCCGTGGTTGCTCCGGCAGCCGTGGCTGTACTCGTTGTTGAGGCTGTCGTACTGCTAGCTGTTTGACTGGAGCTGAGCGATACACTTTGAGAAATAAGGGTCATTTATTTTTCACCTCCCTTCATTTAAATTACTTACTGCCCATCAGTTTGTTCAAAATTTTTGCAGTCTGAGCCGCATCCTTGGCAGACATATTTTGTAGTAAAGAACCACGTGTCGAATCATCTACTGTATTTAATATGTTTAATGCCTTGTCTGGACTGATTTTGTAAGTTTGTAAAATAAGTTCGGCACCGCTCTTCTTGTCCATGGAAGCAAATGTGCTACTGATTTGAGTGCTTTGCAAACTCTTACTCGTCGTGCCAGCTGTGGTACCTTGATCCTTTTTCAGACGAGACTGCAACGCAGCAACTGACAAATCCGTAGATGGCGTTACGTTTTTCAGAGCCATAGTAATATCGGCTGCTTTTTTAGCGTCCATCTTTTGCAAAATCTTTGCACTGTTGGCAGGGTCCATGTAGCTTAGCAGCTGCACAGTCTCTTCCGTAGTCAGATTCTCCATAATCGGTGCCGCTTTACTAGCTGTCATTCCTTCATACATGCTAGCAAGATCTCTGGCCTGTTTTACATAAGGATCTTCATTTGTTGTTCCACCTGTAGTTTGCGTACCAGCCTGTCCCTGCTGACTGGCCTGTGGCTGCTGTTCCTGTTGCGTTTGCAGCGTATTGACCTGATTCTGCAGTTCAGTAACCTTTTTATCTTGTGTCGTCCTAGCAGCGGTAGCCTTTTTAAGCTCCTCCGTCTGCTTGGCTAAATCTGCCTTTAACTGCTGAATGGTTGCTTCAGAACTTTCAGACTGTGCCTTCTGATCTGCCTCTTTCGTCTGGGTAGCCTTATCTTTCGGTTCAGGCACCCAATTTTTAACAACTGGTATTTTGTTCCCTAATGAAATCATTTCGCTTCTGAAGTCCATATTGAACAATGTAAGCAGGACCCCGACCAGAACGATTGTGAACACAATCGGAATCAGGAAAAACATAAACCGTTCAAATCCCCCGCCTGATTCTTTTCCTAAATCCATATCCAGTTCATTTTCTGCTAACTTCTGTGCCATCGTCTTCCTCCTCAGGCAGCTGATATGCGTATCCTATGACTTTCCGCTTACCGGGCTTTCATGGCAAATCGCACGGAAGCCATTTCATCCAGCTCGTTCTGCTCGCGCAGGAGCATTTCCTGTTGGAATTTCACGTTGGCCTTCTCTCTCGCTTTCAGCCAAACCTGTTCATCCAGCATTTTATCGGTCAAAACGGTTTGTTTGCTTTGCACATTTTGCTGCGCATATTGAACATCCCTATGCTTGCGTGTAATACATTGGTCCAGATGATTAACATAAGCCTGTAATTCCTGAATGGTAGAGAGTGGCGCGCAATCCTCGGCAGCCTTTTGAATGGCTGATATGACCCGATTCCTTTCGCCTACAAGCTGTGTTAATGTCTGCTCCTCAGCCTGCAATTGTCCAACAGCACTGGAAAGCAACCATTCGGCCTGTGACTTTTCGTTGGTTTTCAAGTCTACAACTTTCTGAAAGGAATACTGAAATCTCATCGTTCAACCTTCATCTCCTCGTAAATTCAGAAATCAAACGCTCCCTTACCTCGTCCAGCTCAGCCTTTTCATCTGTTCTTTGTCTTGTAAAATCCCATATATCCCGTATACGCTCCATGGATTCGTCAATTTCTGCATTTGAACCCTGCTGATAGGCCCCGATATTAATCAGGTCCTCCGAATCTTTGTAGACGGCCATCAAGCGCTTAATGTTCTCGGCAGCGTCTATCTGATCTCGTGGTGCGATATCCTTCATAACCCGGCTAATACTCGCTAACACATCAATTGCGGGAAAATGTCCTTTGTTCGCAATCCCACGATTCAAGACAATGTGTCCATCCAAAATCCCGCGCACCGCATCCGCGATGGGCTCGTTCATATCATCACCATCGACCAGTACCGTATAAAAAGCGGTTATGGAGCCAGTAGGACCTGTCCCTGCACGTTCTAGAAGCTTAGGTAGACTAGCAAACACGGAAGGTGTGTACCCTCTCATTGCTGGCGGCTCCCCTACGGCTAGTCCCACTTCACGTTGGGCCATCGCATACCGGGTAACTGAATCCATCATCAGCATGACATTTAACCCGCGATCCCGAAAATATTCCGCGATCGTCGTTGCAATAAGTGCACCCTTAATACGGATTAACGCAGGCTGGTCGGAAGTTGCCACAATGACCACGGAACGTTCTAGTCCCTCCGGACCTAAATCCCGTTCAATAAAGTCCAGCACCTCGCGTCCACGTTCCCCGATCAAGGCAATTACATTCACATCAGCTTCCGTATTACGAGCAATCATTCCCATCAAGGTACTTTTACCTACACCCGAACCTGCAAAAATACCAACCCGTTGTCCTTTACCGATAGTAAGCAACCCGTCGATAGCGCGCACCCCGATACTGATTGGTTCCTGCACACGCGGACGATTCAGCGGATTGGACGGAATATTGAAGGTTGAATATCTCGCCATTCGAGAGGGAATCAATGAGCCATCCAGAGGCTGACCCAATCCGTCCAGCACTTTGCCTAACAGCTCCGACCCGACCTGCACATTCAACGGTTTCCCTGTTCCTACAACATCACAACCGGGACCAATGGATTGCAGTTCTCCAAGTGGCATCAGAAGCACTTTATTGTCCCTGAAGCCTACGACCTCCGCTTGCAACGGCTTTGCCGTTTTACCCGGATAAATGTAACAAACATCCCCGATACTGGCGTCTGGACCTTCCGATTCAACCATCAGGCCGATAACCTGCGTAACCTTGCCATTTACCCGAACAGGGTCCAGCTGGCGCAAATGATCCATGTAGCGCTGCGCATTAAGCCCCTTCATGTCTTCGCTCCTCATTCTCATGTGCCAGACGCAATAATTCCTTTTTGATCTCAGCTAATTGCGTATCAATCCGCGCATCCACACTTCCAAAGGAAGAACGGATAACACAACCGCGATCTTTCACGGTACCATCAGGAATAATTTGCAGTTCTGCCTGCGAATCGACAGTTAATGACAATTCTTCTCGCGCACCTTGCACAAATGCGAAATGCTGAGGCGACACACACAATGTAATGGTTCCTTTTTCCCGCTTACGAGCCAAATTTTTACGAATTAATTCAATCGTGTATTCAGGCTCAAGGCTAAGCTGTTTCTCAATGACCTTCTCAGCAATAGCACTACTCAGTTCAACCAGGAAAGGCTCAGCTTCCTGAATCAGTTGTTCCTTGATCTCATAGGCCTGACGCAGAATATCCTGTGCTTCTTCCATCATCTGCTCTGATTTCGTCTGGAGCTCGGCCTCAGCCAGCTTCTGACCTTCTTCATATCCTTGCTGAAACCCATCAGCTTTTAACGACTGAGTTAACTGCTCGTCATGCTCGCGTCGTTCCTGCCACCAGGCTTCAATCTGCTGCTGTGCCTCCTGAAGCATCCGTTCCGCTTCTTCAGCTGCGTCGCGAACCTGACGTTCGGCAAAATCCTTAGCATCATTCAGCATTTCATCCCGCAGCCGTTCAGCCTCGTGATCTCGCTGAGGCTCCGGCTCCGTATATTCAGTTGTGATTTCTTCATCCGTCGTTTCTGGCGCATACGTATGTGCCACATCAATTGTTTTCAAAGCCTCTACAGGAACATATTGGAAAGATTTAATCAAGTTAGACAATGATGTCATCTCCTCCGCCGCGTGCGATTATAATCTCACCGGCCTCTTCCAATCTGCGGATCGTCGATACGATACGTGTCTGTGCTTCTTCCACATCACGCAACCGCACCGGTCCCATGTACTCCATTTCCTCTTTGAAGGTTTCTGCCATACGTTTCGACATATTTCGGAAAATCACATCGCGTACTTCTTCACTGGACACTTTAAGCGCCAATTGCAAATCTGCATTGTCGATATCGCGGATAATGCGCTGAATGGAACGGTTGTCCACATTGACGATATCCTCGAACACGAACATTCTTTTCTTGATTTCCTCAGCCAGTTCTGGATCTTGAATTTCAAGCGAGTCGAGAATCGTACGTTCGGTTCCGCGGTCTACGCCATTCAAAATCTGAACAATGGACTCGATACCACCCGCATTTGTATAATCCTGCGTTGCGGTTGCAGATAGCTTTTGCTCTAACACTCGTTCCACCTGGGAAATAACTTCCGGAGATGTACTGTCCATGACAGCGACACGCCGGGCCACATCTGCCTGTTTTTCCTGTGGCAGAGACGACAGAATTGCAGCCGCCTGCTCGAATTGCAAGTACGAAAGCACGAGAGCAATCGTTTGCGGATTCTCATTCTGTATAAAATTCAATATCTGGTTTGGATCAGCCTTGCGGGCAAAATCGAAGGGTCTTACCTGTAACGTCGCTGTTAGACGGTTAATGACCTCAACTGCTTTTTGCGACCCGAGTGCTTTTTCCAATATTTCTTTAGCGTAATTAATACCGCCTTGGGAAATGTACTCCTGAGCCAAACAAATTTGATGAAACTCGGCCATGATGGAGTCTTTCTCAATGGCATCGACCTTCCGCACATTGGCAATTTCCAATGTAAGTTGCTCGATCTCCTCATCACGCAAATGCTTGAATATTTGAGCAGATACCTCTGGTCCCATTGTGATGAGAAGTATAGCCGCCTTCTGTCTTCCCGTTAAACCTTGACTGCTTGCCTTTGCCAATGAACTCACCTCTATTCGTCAGCCAGCCATGTACGAAGCAGATTGACGAATTCGTCGGGTTTCTTTTTCGCCAGACTTTCAAGCTGTTTACGCACTTGACTTTCATTTGTCACACTTTCCATGGTAATAGACGGGAACTCCGTCGGCGTTGGCATGAGTTGCAATTCTTCATCCAACTCTTCTTCCTGATTACGACGACCGCGTACGATGAGGAAGATTACACCCGCCAGCAGTGCCAGAACAGCAGCTCCGATGCCCCATAGCCAAGGGTTGGAAGCTGAGAAGAATGTATTCGTGCTCGCAGGCGCCGGAACAGCTTGTGAGAACACTGAAACCTTCTTAGCCAAATCAGCGTCTGTAATAGTAGTACCAGAATTCGCTAACGACGCTCTTACAATATTAACCAAAATATTTTGAATTGCTGTCTGAGTTGCAGTATCCAACGTTTGCTGACCTGTTGGTGGTTCAACTGCTACATTAATGGTTAAATCTTTTACAGTGTACGGACTTTGGATAATATCCCTTGCAATTCGGTTAACTTCGTAGTTAATCGTACTTGAACTCTTATCTGAGCTGGTATTGCCGGAATTAGCTCCTCCAGGATAGCCTGGAACATCCTGTGTTCCTGTTCCTGCAACTCCTCCGGTTTGTCCACTACTGCCCGTATAGCTTTCCTGAATTTGTTGGGCGCTAATTTCAATACCCTTCATTTTCGTTTGATCAACAGGTGTGACCATTTGTTCCTTTGATGTTACTTTGTCGAAATTTAGCTGGGACATAACCAGCACATTTACCTTGTCGTCTCCAACAATTTTCGACAAAAATTGTTGAACATTATTCCTTACATCGCTCTCAAACTTCTTCTGTAGAGCCATGTTTTCCTGAACACCACTAGTGAGCCCACCTTGGCCGCCCTTGGCCGTTGGAATCAACTCATATTCCTTATTGGTGATCGTAATGTTTTCCACTGGCAGATTCGGTACGGCCGTTTTTACCAGATTAAAATATCCGTCGATCGCTTGCTGATTTGGAGTAAAGCCAGGCTCGAATTCCATTTGAATCGAAGCGGAGGCTTTGTCCTTTTCTTCAAGTCCGGCAAAAATGTTTTCCTTTGGCATATTAATGACAGCTTTGGAGCTTTGGACACCATCCATCCGTTCCAACAGTTGCTGTATTTCGCCGTTCAATGCATTATTGTACTTCACATTGAACTCGTTCTCCGTCATACCAATGGCAGAGGAGGACTGGTCAAAAGCACTCATGCCGATTGAACCCTTCTGAATCAGGCCTTGAGACCCAACATCTACCTTCGCCTTATCCGCATTAGCGGTTGGAACTGAGATTTGTGTCCCACCAGCATTAAGTTGATACGGTATACCCGCAGAATCGAGATATTTAATGACTCCGGCTGCATCGTTAGCATTTAAATCTCGGAAAGCCACTTCATACTCGGTTTTAGTAAACTGCATCGTTAGCACTACAACGGCGATAATGATGAATGCTAATGTCGAAACAAGTAATATCTTCTGTTTTTTGCTGAAATTATTCCAATACCCGGAAATCTTATCCCGATATTGGGCGATTCTCTCGTTCACTCCGTCACCCCATCCGAAACTTTGCTAAACCCTCTTTACATCTGTGTACGCATGATCTCCTGATAGGCTTCGATCGCTTTGTTTCGGACCTGTGTAGTAAGCTGCAGGGAAAGCAGCGCTTGTTGGGAAGTGATCATGACCTGATCTACATCAACTTTGCCTGCCATGAATTGGTCGGACATCTGGTGCGTAGCGGCTTCCTGCTGCCCTACTTCATTGAGAGCATCCTTTAGGAAGGAACCAAAATCCTTCAAGGATTCGGAAGGCGTCGCTTTCGTCAACTCATTGTTAGGCGATTGAATCTGCTGTATTACCGGTGTCTGTACATTAAACATGGCGTTCTGAATCATGTTTTACTCTCCCTATTAAGTAGTTAGTAGTCCTAGAACTTAGCGACCGATTTCAAGCGCTTTGGAAACCATAGCCTTTGATGCATTCAGAGCTGTTACATTGGCTTCGTATGAGCGTGTTGCGGAAATCATGTCGACCATTTCTTTCATAATGTCTACATTAGGCATATATACATAGCCATCTTTATCAGCGTCCGGGTGACCCGGATTGTACACAGGCTTCAAAGGTGACTGATCTTCCTGAATTTGCGAAACCTTAACGCCAGCAGCGCTTGTGCTACTTCCTTCCATTTGAGCCTTTAAAACATCGGCAAAGCCAGATTGGTTCGGCTCCAAAACAACCGTTTTTCTCCGATATGGAACTGCTTGTCCATTCTCTACTTTCGCCCGAGTTGTCTCTGCGTTGGCAATGTTGCTAGATATAACGTCCATCCGCAACCGTTGGGCCGTAAGAGCAGATGCACTAATATCAAAGCCGTTGTTAATCTTCACCTAGTCCTATCTCCCTTCTACCGCTGTTCTCATCATTTTGATGCGCTCATTAATTTCTTGGATGTAGGTATTATATCTTAGTTGATTTTCAGCCATAAGACTCATTTCTCTGTCGATATCTACGTTGTTCATATTGTTATTCATGACTGAGTACCCATCTTTGGTGACCGTGGCATCTGGAATGGAGTTCACAGGTCCTATTTGAAAATGTCTTGAATTGGTTACTTTTCCACGTAGTGGTGTGACATCACCGTCCATTTGCTGCTGAAGCAGTTCTTCAAATGAAACCTCCGAACGCTTAAAATACGGGGTATCCGCATTGGATATATTGTCCGCCATCACACGTTGTCTCGTATTTGCCGCCTGTACACCTGCCTGAAGCTTTTGAAAGCTCATATCACCCAGCAGATTCATTTAGCTCCTCCCTCCCAGCGTCTACTCCAAAGTAAGATTCAATAAAACAAGATTTTTCACTTTTTTTCGACAATAAAATTTCATAATTATACATTTCTTTTAGGTCTTAAGTAGAAAATAATAACTTTCTGTCATATATTCTAAGTTTCGTAGAGTTGGGACCTAATTACAATAAGAAAAAAGCCCTATCTTTTTTAAAAAAGAGGGCTTTAGATGCATAAAATGTTAAATTTTTCAGGTTTATTTCAAGAAAATGAATGTTTTCTTAGCACTTTACACCTGTAAAAGATTATACGTCCTACTTTTGGAATAGACAGAAAAATCATCAACTTGACCATTATCTAGGTCTAAACGACGGTGCAAGATAGTGTTATTCTGGACCACACACCCTATTTTTAGAAACCCTATTCATAAAATATACTGACTAAGGTCCCTGTTTTGGGCAATATCTCCCAGCTTCTCACGTACATATTCCGGGGTAATGATCATACGATCCAATGTAAGCTCTGGTGCTTCAAACGACAGATCCTCCAGCAGCTTTTCTAGAATGGTATGCAAACGACGTGCGCCAATATTTTCGGTGTTGCGATTTACAGACTCAGCAATGCTGGCAATCTCACGGATCGCTTCCGCAGAAAATTCGACTTCAATCTCCTCAGTACGGAGTAGATCAGTGTATTGCTTGGTCAGCGCATTTTTAGGCTCCGTCAGTATCGACACAAACTCATCCAAAGTCAGGCTACTTAATTCCACACGGATTGGAAAACGGCCCTGAAGCTCAGGGATCAGGTCAGATGGTTTTGCAACATGAAAAGCTCCTGCAGCAATAAACAGAATGTAATCTGTTCTTACCGGACCGTATTTGGTCATGATGGTAGATCCCTCGACAATAGGTAAAATATCGCGCTGGACGCCTTCTCTCGACACATCGGGGCCGCTCCCCTTACCCTGGCTGGCAATCTTATCTATTTCATCAATAAAAATAATACCGGATTGCTCAGCACGCTTCACAGACTCCTGAATCACATCATCCATATCGATCAATTTGGCAGCTTCATCTTGAATTAGCACCTTGCGAGCTTCCTTGAGTGGTAGCTTGCGCTTCTTCGTCCGCTTGGGCAGAAAACTTCCGAACATCTCCTGCATATTCATACCCATTTGTTCATTCCCTTGCCCAGCAAACATATCGAGCATATTGGGTGCAGTATCCTCCACATCAATCTCTATAACATCATCCTCAAGCTTACCAGACAACAGATCGAATTTAACCTTACGGCGCTTTTCTGCCAAAGATCCATCCTGTTGTGGTGGTTCTTCTTCTACCGAAGTTCCCGTGTTATTGCCAAATAGCATTTCAAAGGGATTACGTTGCGATTTGTTTGACTTTTCTGCAGGTACAAGGATGCTGACAATCCGTTCATTTGCCATGTCCTCCGCTTTGTCCTTCACATTCTCTGTTCGTTCCGTCTTAACGATGCGAATAGAGGTTTCCATCAGATCACGCACCATGGATTCCACATCACGACCGACGTAACCCACTTCTGTAAATTTGGTCGCCTCTACCTTGACAAAAGGAGCTCCCACGAGCCGTGCAAGTCTACGTGCAATTTCAGTTTTACCCACACCAGTCGGCCCGATCATCAAAATATTTTTAGGCACAATTTCATCCCGGATATCATCCGGCAGCTTACTACGCCGATAACGGTTACGCAAGGCAACAGCAACAGATTTTTTAGCTTCCTTTTGTCCGACAATATACTTATCCAGCTCGGATACCACTTGTCTGGGCGTCAACGATTGATTATTCATTTTGCACTCCTCCACCCTTGAATACTCAGAGCCGATTTACAGTTCTTCCACGATAATCTGATTGTTCGTATACACACATATTTCCGAAGCAACCTCTAGCGCTTCCCGTGCCATGTCCTTTGCTTCCATGCCAGAGCCATGGCGTTTGAAAGCACGGGCAGCCGCCAATGCAAAATTACCACCTGAGCCAATGGCAAGCACATCATCATCCGGCTCGATAATTTCGCCGCCTCCAGAAATGAGCAGCATTCCGGATGAGTCCATCACAATCATGAGCGCTTCCAGCTTGCGCAGAATACGATCCTGACGCCAGTCCTTGGCCAGTTCCACGGCTGCTCTTTGAAGATTTCCGTGGTGTTCCTCTAGCTTATTTTCGAACTTTTCAAATAACGTGATAGCATCTGCCACCGAACCCGCAAATCCCGCAACGACCTGACCACGATACAATCTGCGCACTTTTTTTGCCGTCTGCTTCATTACAACACTGTTGCCGAACGTTACCTGTCCATCACCCGCAATAGCTCCTTTGCCATTGTGGCGTACAGCGCAGATGGTGGTAGCATGAAAGGACATATCCATAACGCGCTCCTCCTTTTCCTTCATCCTTATGCCTGTACTTCAGCTGACATAACTCCCGTTTTGTTGATATAACCATGCAAACTTTCCAGCGCGCGATTAGCGAGAGCTTCATTCTTTTCCTTTTTGTTACGAATCCGTTTCTCCAACTTTGGAAGCAAACCAAAGTTTGCATTCATCGGTTGAAAATGCTTAAAATCAGCGGTCGTAATATACCGCGCCATGCTGCCTAATGTCGTTTCTGCAGGAAATACAAACATTTCCTGTCCACGCGCTGCTCGTGCCGCATTCATCCCGGCCAGCAGACCAGAAGCCGCCGACTCCACATATCCCTCTACACCGGTCATTTGTCCGGCGAAGAATAGATTACTTCTTCCCTTGAACTGATAGGTTGGATGAAGTTGCTGCGGAGAATTAATAAAGGTATTGCGATGCATCACACCGTAACGAACAAACTCTGCCTCTTCAAGACCCGGAATCATTGAAAATACACGCTTTTGCTCCCCCCATTTGAGGTGAGTCTGGAAACCAACCAGATTATACAACGTTCCTGCGGCGTTATCCTGCCGAAGCTGAACAACTGCGTGGGGCAGTTCACCTGTATGTGGATTTACGAGACCCACAGGTTTCATCGGTCCGAACAATGCCGTTTGTTTCCCACGTTGCATCATCACTTCGATGGGCATACAGCCTTCGAAATAAATTTCTTTTTCGAATTCCTTGACTTGCGCTACCTCAGCCGTAATCAGAGCCTCATAAAAAGCATCAAATTCCGCTTCGTTCATCGGACAATTCAAGTACGCTGCTTCTCCCTTATCATAACGGGAAGCCAGATAAACCTTGCTCATGTCGATAGAGTCCTTTTCTACAATCGGGGCTGCCGCATCGTAAAAATAAAAATACTCCTCTCCCATCAGCGATTTAATCTGTTCCGACAAAGCTGGAGAAGTTAAAGGCCCCGTCGCAATGACCACAATACCGTCCTGTGGGATTTCCTGAAGCTCTTCATTAACAACCTCGATCAAAGGGTGTTGATGAAGCGTATCAGTAATATGACCGGAAAATCCGTCACGATCCACTGCCAATGCACCGCCAGCCGGAACTGCATGACGATCTGCTGCACTCAGAATCAAGGAGTTCAGTATTCTCATCTCTTCCTTCAGTACGCCTACTGCATTCGTTAGGCCGTTTGCCCGCAAGGAATTACTGCATACCAGTTCGGCAAATTTATCTGTATGATGTGCTGGTGTTTTTACAACCGGCCTCATTTCATATAACTTAACTGGCACTCCACGGCTTGCAATTTGCCAGGCAGCTTCGCTGCCCGCCAAACCTGCTCCGATGACCGTTACCTTTTGTAGTTCACTCACGTTTAAATCCCCCTGCTATTGTTGTTCTTAAGAAGTCTCTACGCTCTCATCGCTCTCTTCCAGCATTTCGCTGTGATCGCAGACAGTACAGTTGAGCTTCGTTCCTTGTTTTGTACGTTTTTCGACCATTAGGCTACTGCAACTTGGGCAAGGCTTAATGGACGGTTTATCCCAAGAAACAAAATCACATTCCGGGTAGCGGTCACATCCATAGAAGACACGTCCCTTTTTACTCCGTCGTTCGACGACATGACCCTCACCGCATGTAGGACAATTAATCCCGATATCCTTAACAATTGGCTTTGTGTTACGGCAATCTGGAAAAGCAGAACAGGCCAGGAATTTACCAAATCGGCCAAGCTTATACACCATTTGGCTGCCACACTTATCACAAATGACATCGGATACTTCATCTTTTATTTCAATTTCTTTCATTTCTTCTTCAGCCACTTCAAGTCGCTTCTCGAATGACTCGTAAAAATCACTCAACACCTTGACCCAATTACCTTCGCCTTCTTCGACGTGGTCAAGATCACCTTCCATGTTAGCTGTAAACTCCACATTCAGAATCTCTGGGAAGAACTCCTCCATCTGTTCGATGACCAATTCGCCCAGCTCTGTAGGGAAAAACTTCTTCTCTTCAATAGCAACGTACCCACGTTTCTGAATGGTTTCCAGCGTTGGTGCATACGTACTTGGACGTCCTATACCCAGTTCTTCCAGCGTCTTCACCAGTCGCGCTTCCGTATAACGGGGAGGCGGTTGTGTAAAATGCTGCTTCGGCTCAACCGCTTCTTTTTTTAACTTATCGCCTGGTTGAAGTGGTGGCAGCAGTTTATCTTCTTCGGTTTTACCGTCGTCATTTCCCTCTACATACACTTTCATGAAACCTGGAAAACGAACCTTAGAACCTGCTGCCCGGAATATCGTCTCACCCGCTTCAATATCTACGGACAAAGTATCCATAATAGCAGAAGCCATCTGGCTGGCCATGAAACGTTCCCATACCAATTTGTACAAACGGAACTGATCCCGACTCATAAACGGCTTAACTGTTTCCGGATCGCGTAACGCAGAGGTTGGACGAATCGCTTCATGCGCATCCTGGGCGTTGGCCGCTTTTTTTGAATATTGACGAGGAGTTTCAGGTACAAAAGCTTCGCCATATTTTTGAATAATTAATTCTTTCGCTTCCTCTTGAGCTGAAGCGGCGATCCGTGTGGAATCCGTACGCATATACGTAATCAGACCCACGGTCCCTTCTTTACCTAAATCCACACCCTCATATAGTTGCTGAGCTACAGACATCGTTTTAGATGCACGGAAGTTGAGCTTCCGAGCCGCCTCCTGCTGCAAGGAACTTGTTGTGAATGGAGGAGAAGGATTGCGTAAACGCTCTTTCTCTTTAACATCGCGTACCTTGTAGGACGATTTTCCGATAGCTTCTAACACTTCTTGTACATCCGCTTCGCTAGAGAGTTCTTTCTTTTCACCGCGTAGCTTATGAAATTTCGCTTCAAAGGTACTGTCTTTAATAGCTAGTTTAGCTGTAATCGTCCAGTATTCTTCCGGTACAAACTCACTGATCTCGTTTTCCCGGTCCAAAATAATTTTCACCGCAACCGACTGCACACGCCCAGCGGATAGGCCCTTTTTTACCTTTTTCCAGAGCAACGGGCTGATTTTGTAGCCAACAAGTCGATCCAGTATCCGTCGTGCCTGCTGAGCATTGACCAAATCCATATTGATTTTACGGGGTGTTTTAAAAGCATCTTTGACAGCCTGCTTCGTAATTTCATTAAATACAACACGGCAATCTGCTGTATCGTCCAGTTCCAGCGCATGCGCCAGATGCCAGGCAATAGCTTCACCTTCGCGATCCGGGTCAGCCGCCAGATATACTTTTTTTACTTTTTTTCGGGCATCCTTTAATTCTTTTAGAATTGAGCCTTTACCTCGAATGGTAATGTATTTGGGATTAAAATCATTTTCGACCTCTACGCCGATCTGACTCTTCGGTAAATCCCTGATATGACCCATGGAAGCCTTGACGATATATTTGCTGCCTAAGTATTTGCCGATCGTCTTCGCCTTGGAAGGCGATTCCACGATGACGAGTGAATCCGCCATAGGCTCTTCCTCCTCTCAATTACACACATGAATATGATAGACTTCCTGAAATGTGGTGAGTTATGACGCGATAGAGAGCTTCACAGATTGGTCATTCTTCCGGATCGCTGAGATTCTTCAGAAAAATTCCATCTGCTCCGCTGCTGCGAGTCATAATGTCAACACATTTCAGGAAGTGGGGAAGGAGTAGGAATCCGCGACGCGGATGAATGCCATACTGCCCTCCACCTGATGTTTAAAATTGAATTTGTGCATTTACTAACTAAGGACTTTGCAAAAACAACTACTAAATAAGCTTGTATTTTGTGCCCGCTAGCTGGGCGATCCTTTTTTTTATGATTAACGATAACAGAACTGCGTGTAAAAGTCCAAAATCCCATGCCGTAGCATCAAGCAGTTCATCCAGTGTCATGGTTCCCTGTTCAAGCAACAGTATGACACGGTTTTCCTCAGAAGTCTCACTTTCTGGCACTTTGGAGACCTCCTTCAGATTAAGACTCTGCTCTCTATTGTATGAAGAAACCTCCCTTGTACGCAAATCTGCTTCATACTCCTCAATAATATCCGAAGCTTCAGTGACCGTTTTTGCCCCTTGCTTAATCAAGCTCAGCGTACCTCTACTCTTCGGTGACGTAATGGGTCCGGGAACAGCAAACACATCTCGATTTGCCTCCAGTGCAGCATCAGCGGTAATCAAGGAGCCGCTTCTTGCATCTGCTTCGACAACAAGCGTTCCCTTCGTTAGACCGGCTATAATCCGATTACGTTGTGGAAACATTCCTGGATGCGACCTTGTGCCTGGAGGATACTCTGATAAGATCAAGCCATTGCTAGCCATCTCTGCAAATAAAGACGCATTTTGGGGAGGATAAATTTGATCAATCGCTGTTCCCAGTACACCAATCGTGTTTCCTCCCCGACGCAGGGCTGTTTCGTGACAAATACTGTCAATCCCTCTCGCCAATCCGCTAACGATTGTAATCCCTGCATTACATAATCCCTCTGTTAGTATCTCCGCTGCTCTACGTCCATAAGCGGTGGGAACGCGGGTTCCTACCATGGCTATAGAACATGTATGCAAAAGTGATTTATCCCCTTTTGTATACATTACCCAAGGTGGGTCAACTGTTTCCTTCATTAATAGGGGATAATCCTCGTCCACATAAGTTACCGTTCCAATATCACCGGATTGAACTCGCTGATATCGTTCATGCACCCATTCTTCATCATAACACTGAGCCGCAATGCGTGCCTGAGCAGGGCTTAACCCTATCTCGATCCACTTCTGTTCGCTAAAATGCAGTAGCTCATGCAATTGATAGTCACTCGACCAAATACGCTGAATTGTTTTTCTTCCGATTCCCTCTAACTCATGTAAGCCTAACAAAAGCCATCTTTCTTCCAAACTATGGTTCCCCCATTCACGGAAGAGTGAACCCTCCCTTATTTTGTGGCACAATGAATCATTTTGCAAGCGTTTCCCTGACAAGCCTGTCTTAACGCAAAAAAAGCAACCTTTTCATCCCCTGTTTCAGAAGATAAAAAGGTTGCTTACCTTTCTTTCATTATACACTAGCCTGCGGCAAATTTCGATGCAGTTTTATGGCCTGTATATTAATGAAGAAACACGATTTAATGTGTCGTACACAAATTCAAAATACCACGTGCTTCCAGCACACTTACCAGTGTCGAGCCCATTTCGGAAGGAGTCGGTGCCACCTTGATCCCACAGGCTTCAAGCGTGGCAATTTTCTCTTTGGCCGTTCCTTTTCCACCAGAAATAATGGCACCTGCATGCCCCATCCGTTTGCCTGGAGGCGCAGTCACACCGCCGATAAAACCAACCACTGGCTTCGTCATATTGTCCCTGATCCACTCGGCAGCCTCTTCCTCGGCTGTACCACCAATTTCTCCGATCATAATGACAGCATGAGTGTTGGGGTCCTCATTGAAGCGTTGCAAAATATCAATGAATTCTGAACCTTTAACGGGGTCACCGCCAATACCAACCGCAGAAGATTGTCCTATACCTCGGGTCGTTAACTGATGCACTGCTTCATAGGTCAAAGTACCACTACGTGACACAACGCCTACATGACCTGGTAGATGAATGTAACCTGGCATAATACCGATTTTACATTCTCCTGGCGTAATAACGCCCGGGCAGTTAGGGCCAATCAGAACGGTCTTTTTACCTTCCATAAAACGTTTGACCCTGATCATATCAAGCACCGGAATGCCCTCCGTGATACAAATCACGAGATCTAATTCCGCATCTACAGCCTCCAAAATGGAATCTGCGGCAAAAGCTGGTGGCACGTAAATCACGCTCGCTGTTGCGCTAGTAGCTTCCTTGGCTTCGCTCACTGTATTAAACACCGGCAATTTGACCTGTTGTCCGTTCTCCAGTGTAATTTCTACCTCGGTGCCTCCCTTACCTGGAGAGGTGCCACCTACCATTTGTGTACCGTAATCAAGTGCACCCTTGGCATGAAACAACGCCGTTTTTCCCGTAATCCCCTGTGTAATCACCTTTGTATGCTTATCGACCAAAATACTCACGATCTTCACATCCCCTATCGTTTATTCGGCATATCGGAATGCAAACAGGCTATTGAACAAGTTCGACGATTTTTTGGGCGCCATCCGCCATGGAATCGGCTGCCACGATATTCAAACCGGATTCCGCTAAAATCTGTTTGCCGAGCTCAACATTCGTACCTTCAAGACGGACAACAAGCGGACGAGTCAGCCCCAACTGTTTGGCAGCCTCCACGATGCCGTTCGCAATGATGTCACACTGCATAATTCCGCCGAAAATGTTCACGAAAATACCTTCTACCTTCGGATCGGACAAAATGATTTTGAACGCTTCGGTTACCTTTTCCGTCGTCGCACCGCCCCCTACGTCTAGGAAGTTGGCCGGATCGCCACCGTAATATTTAATAATATCCATGGTTGCCATCGCCAAACCCGCACCATTGACCATACAGCCAATATTTCCGTCCAGAGCGATATAGCTTAGATCGTATTTAGATGCCTCAATTTCCTTCTCATCCTCTTCATCCAAATCACGCAATTCCAAAATATCCTTATGACGGAACAACGCATTAGAATCAAAATTCAGTTTGGCATCCAACGCCAGTACATTCCCATCACCCGTAACGACTAAGGGATTGATTTCTGCAATCGAACAATCCTTGTCCACAAAAGCTTCGTATAGCGCCAGCATAAACTTGACCGCTTTGTTTACCAGTTCATTAGGAATATTAATGTCATATGCCAACTTACGCGCCTGATACACCTGAAGCCCAATCGCTGGATCAACAACCGCTTTAAAAATTTTCTCCGGAGTGGCTGCAGCCACCTCTTCGATTTCCGTACCGCCTTCTTCTGAGGCCATCATTACGATACGTCCAGTCGCACGATCTACGACAACGCCGACGTAATATTCTTTACGAATATCGCAGCCTTCCTCAACCAAAAGGCGTTTGACCTCTTTACCTTCAGGTCCGGTCTGATGCGTCACCAGCACCTTACCCAAAATTTCAGAAGCAAAAGTCCGCACCTCATCCAAACCTTTGGCAACTTTCACGCCACCCGCTTTACCGCGTCCACCAGCATGAATTTGTGCTTTTACCACCGTAACAGCGCTTCCAAGCGATTCTGCCGCAGCAACGGCTTCCTCCACCGTATAGGCAACCTTACCGTTCGGTACAGCCACTCCGTACTGCTTTAATACTTCTTTACCCTGATATTCATGGATATTCATTCTGGAATCCTCCTATCAACATGACTGCAACAAGGGCGGTTCACAAGGAAATCTATACTAAACCTACATCATTGTAACATGTTTTTAAAACGCTTTCCTTATAATTTAACCTCATGAATTACAGTATTTTGATATCATTATCATTCCCAAAATCGAATGCTTGGATATTATTGGATATTACCATTAATACAAATTCACACAAAAAAAGCACCTCTGCAAATGGGATTACCCAGCAATGAGAGGCACTTTATTTCTTCAAGCATTATTACTTTCAGCTGAGAACAACTCATGCCATAAGATTCGCAAGAGCAACTGAAAATACCTTATGATTTTTCAATTTGTACATTCGCTTGATGAACACGATCAAGCAGATCATTGAACTGGAGCAGAAGCGACCCAAATTGATCATGAGTCATACTTGTTTTTTCCTGGATACATCCTGGTACAGATAGAGCTTTTTCCCGTAATGCGCTTCCCTCTGTCGTCAAAGAAATCAGCACCTTACGCTCATCCTGAGTGGAACGCTTTCGATCGATCAGCCCGGCGTTCTGCAATCTCTTCAATAGCGGAGTTAGTGTGCCGGAGTCCAAATATAGTGCCTCACCCAATTCCTTCACTGTACACTCTTCACGCTCCCAGAGCACGATAAGTACCAAATATTGCGAGTACGTCACACCGAGCTTTTCCAGATAAGGCTGGTATAGCTTCGTAATCTCTCTGGAGCATGCATATATGGCAAAGCATAACTGATTATCAAGTTTTAACGCTGTACCTTCATTAGGGTTGTTTTCCATGCTGTCTGATCACCTACTTTCGTCATTATTTTAGCACATTGTATAATAAAATACATGCTAATTGCACAAAATACTTTACAAACCATAATTATTTTGATAAATTAAATTGTGTAAAATATAAATTGAGCGAGAGGCAGTGATTGGATTATGATGACCATTCAACAAAAAATGTATGAAACAACAGTAAAAGCGGTTGGTGGACGTAACGGTTATATCGAGTCTTCTTCCCCTGAACTTCGTTTAGATATTGATACCCCAAAAGAAATGGGCGGCGCAGGCGGTGCAGGTACGAATCCAGAGCAATTGTTCGCAGCAGGCTATTCCGCTTGCTTTGATAGTGCTTTAAATATGGTTGCTCGCATGCAACGTGTTAAGCATGAAGGTACTGAAGTAACAGCTACGGTCCATTTCGGCAAAGTGGAAGACGGCGGCTTCGGAATTGGAGTAAACCTCGATGTATTGGTAAAAGGCGTCGATCATGAAACTGCATTAAAACTGGTGGAAGGCGCACACGAACAATGTCCATACTCCCGCGCTACCCGCGGTAATATTGAAGTGAAACTGAACGTCTTGTAACTCAGATTTTCTTTAGCATATGTAGGGGGATATCTCCATCTCTCTTCATGGATTCAATAGTTTCGTTAGAATGAATTTCACAACAAGCCCCTCAACCGTTTTTTGTCGAGGGGCTTATTATCCTTTCAGCTATCCCTTCGTTAAAGACTGTTTATTTTTTTCCATCAAGTAACATGGGAGATGCTGCATAAACGTATATACGAAACTGATATACTCATAGTATAATCACTATTGTCATAATCTTATTTTTCTTCTCCAGATCTTTATTGTCTGGAGCTTTTTTTGTCCTTTTTTCCATTTTCTATTGTACATACCCTTTGGAAAAACTCTTTTATAAAAATGATCGTGTTATAACTACTAGTTTTATTGCTTTTTAACTTTCGGGAAAACTGGCATTTGCTCTATCCATATGGCGGTATTGAATAGCTTCAGCCACATGTGAAATCAAAATTTTCTCTGAGTCATGTAAGTCTGCAATGGTACGCGAAAGCTTGAGAATTCGATCATACGCACGCATGCTTAAACCGAGTGCGTCCATTGTCTGATCAAGCAAGTCCGCTGCATTTTTTTCTAATACGGCATATTTACGAAGCATCTGACCGGACAGCTCACTATTCCATGAAAAGGGAAGCTTGCTATATCTGTGGATTTGTATCGCTTGAGCAGCCTGCACCTGCCTTCGCATTTCAGCGGATGACAATGATTCTTTTTCCTCCCGCCAATCCTTCGGCTGCGATACTTCAAGCTGAAGATCAATCCGATCCAGCAGTGGACCGGAAATACGTGAACGGTAGCGAGCTACTGCTGCAGGTGAACAGGTACAGCGCTGATGTTCCGTATCATTTCCGAAAAAGCCACAGTGACACGGATTTAAAGAGGCAGCAAGTAAAAAATGCGCCGGATACTTAAAAACAGCACGTGAACGACTGATCGTAACATTGTGGTCTTCCAATGGTTGGCGCAGCACTTCTAGTACATGACGGCTAAACTCAGGCAACTCATCCAGAAATAAAATCCCCCGGTGTGCAAGACTGATTTCTCCTGGTTTGGGTATACCTCCTCCACCCACCAAACCAGCAGCAGAGATCGTATGATGAGGCGAACGGAAGGGACGAATATTCATCAGATGAGGCGATGACTCCTTCCACTTCCCGGCAGCGCTGTATACTTTGGTGACTTCAAGCGCCTCCTTTTCTGTCAAAGGCGGAAGGATAGATGGCAACCTGCGGATGAGCATGGTTTTCCCAGCCCCCGGCGGTCCCATAAGCAAGATATTATGCATTCCGGCTGCAGCGATGACTAACGCACGCTTGGCGTGCAGCTGACCCAGCACATCGCTGTAATCCTCCATGTTGCTAGTTATCTCTTCTTTCTCACACAACGGTAAATGCTCTGCCTGAGGTAAATGGCCATAGGAACAGATCATGACTTGTTTACTGGCAGTACAACTCTGATTTGTCGCTTGCCTATCAACAGTCCCTTGTGCACGATCTTCAATCGGGATAAGATCTGCTAGATGACGTATAGCGTAAATACGTATACCCGTAATCAGACGAGCCTCGCTTGCGTTTTCCTGGGGAAGCAGCACGGAGTTGAATCCTTCTCGCTTGGCCAGATCAACCATGGACAGCACCCCATTTACAGGGCGAATACTGCCATCCAGCGCCAGCTCGCCAATAAACAGCGTCCGTTCTCCCACGGGTAAAACGACCTGTTCACTGGTTGTCAGCAACCCTAAAGCGATAGCAAGGTCAAAAGATGAACCTTCCTTACGCAAATCAGCAGGAGCTAAATTAATCGTGACACGCTGGGACGGATATTTAAAGCCACAGTTTTTAATTGCTGCTCTGACACGCTCCACTGCCTCTCGAATCGCCGAATCCGGCAATCCTATAATCGCTGTCTGAGGCAAGCCATTGGACAAATCAGTCTCAACTTCAATCAGAACGCCATCTATTCCATACAGACAAGCTCCGTGTAATTTTCCATACATATCAAAAAGCACCTCTCCTCATATTGGAATGCTCCCTCTCGGGAATCATTGCATATATGAAAAAAGGTGCTTCCAAATTTTCATTCTTTGCAAATGTAATGTTCGAAATTTTAGCTTCGAACTATGCTTTCAAAATTCTTGACTAAGTTTATCTGACGACAGATTATTTGTCAAACAAGGTCAGCTTATCGGCTGCGGGAGTACGTGGTCTTGATTCCGGGATAATGTCAGGATAGCCTGCATATATCATTCCTATTACCTTCTCACCCGGTTGAATTCCCAAGTGCTCACGGAACTTAGGCGAATACAAAAATGGCTTTGTCACCCAAAACGTTCCGATTCCTTTGCTCCATGCGGCAAGCATAAAGTTTTGTACAAGCGCGCTGACCGCTGCAAAATCCTCATCCCAAACCGCTTGACGCGGGTCTTCTTCCAGCACTACTAAAAGCTGGATCGGGTTGTGCAAAATGCCGCTCTCAAACTTGTTGTCCTTACCGATATCGGCTGCAATTGCTTTTGCAAGCTTTTTCCGTCCTTCACCAGCAAACAACAGAAAACGCCACGGTTCACGCATTTTATGATTAGGAGCCCACACAGCGACGTCCAGCAGTTCTTTGATCGTATCTACCGGAATGGAGTCGGATTTAAATCGTTTAATTGTCCGGCGTTCCTGAATTACATCTATGACATGTTCACTAAAGGTATGCTTTGTCACGTAAATCCTCCTTCACAGGTACAACTTCTCGATATTCATTTTCAGATGAAAATGATAACTATTCTCAATAAAATATACCTGTAGCTTTCCTTCCTGTCAACCTGCACATATGAATTCAGTCTCGCACTCTTACCTTCGAAAAAGCTCTTACTCTTTTAAAATGCGCCTATTAAATGGTTTGTAACAACTGCCTTTTCGTCAATTAATTGTACAGAAATCATGTCAAAGCGGATTGGAGCATCTCCAATCCCGTTCATATGCAAATATACAGCGGCTGTTTGGCGAACTTGGGCTATTTTACGCTCAGTAACTGATTCTGCTGGCGTTCCATATTTGGAGCTACTTCGACTACGTACCTCAATAAACACGAGTGTATGCTCCTGCTTGGCAATCAGATCTATTTCACCACTGCGGCACCGCCAATTACGCTCTATGATTCGGTAACCCAAGTTTTCTAAAAACAAAGCCGCTGCCTCTTCGCCCATCGCTCCTTTGGCTTTCCGTTGATCCTTGCTTCCAGCCTTCATCTCATTACGCATCACCAGTCATCCCTTGATGCAAGCCGATCCATTTGATATATATAAGTAAGCACCTCTGCCACCAACTGATAGAGCTCAGCAGGGATTTGTTCGTCCAAATCAAGTTTGGACAGTACTTCTACCAGCGCAGCATCCTCCTGTACTGGAACACCATGTTCTTTAGCTTTTTCTAAAATGCTATCCGCAATACGGCCGCTCCCTTTGGCAACGACAATCGGTGCTTCGCTCTCGCCAGGCGTATATTTAAGGGCGACCGCCTTCTTTATGGAAGGAGAAGGAGGTTCCAATGGCTCTTTCATATTTTAAGATCGACTCCTTTATACGGCTGAGGCACATAGCTTTGTACTTCAGAAGAGGCGAGGCTGTTCTGTTCAGTCCTTATGGGCATGGGCTCGGTACGAAGCGATAGAAGCTGGTATCCTAGTGACTCCAACGCTGTGTGAATGGACTCACGCCCACTAGTTAACAACGAAGCCGCCCATTCATGATCATTATGGAGCTTGACACTTACAATCCGATCTACAACCTGGACATCTACCAGGGTCGGTCCAAGTCCCTTCATGTCCAAATCAAACCAAAGACGACAGTTGGAGGCGTCCAGCTCTCCCCGTTTGCCGCGGCGGGACTGAATCTGGATCGTAGCTGTTTCACGACCGTCCGGTCCAACGAACGGTATAAACATGTGTACTTGTGCAAAAGGCGCCGTTCGGTCTGTATTGAGCAGCAACTGCTGACCTGTCAGGTGCTGTACAACCTGCTGAGCCGCCTCTTTCAAAGCGGGTGGCAGGTCGTCACTGCTCATCAGCTGGAGCAGTGCCCCTTTTACGGTGTCTGCGTCTGCTGACACCGTGTCCCCAGACGCAGCCGCTAATCCCGGCAGTGTCTGAGGCATTCCCTCTGGCGACTCCATACGTGCCGCCGCCCCTTGCGCGACCTGTGTAGTCGCGCGGTGCACTTGCTGCTCGTGCTCTGCACCGAGCAGCTTCAGTACGCGGCCCACCCACGGGTCTTCCGTGGGGGTGAGCTGCGGGCTGGACGCCACAGGCTGCGATGCAGCGGCGTCTGCGGCCCGCGAGGCGCCAGCCGCCCGCTGCGCCACTTCCGCTGCGGGCTGCTCTGGGGCAGCCGTGCTCAGTGCGGGCGGCACCGCCGCGCGTAGCTCTTGCAACAGCGTGCGCAGCCGCTGGAGCGGCACCTCTGGCGCAGCAGTGTTGCCTGCTGTGGATTGCGGCACAGGGGCACCAGCCTGCTGTGCCGAGAGACGGTCAGCCGTGGCTGAGGTTAAGGCGGGCTTGGCCCCCGCAGGCTCTGCCGTGGCAGCCGCTGGAGCGCCATCCGCATCCTTAAGCTGTGTGCTTGCCGCTGGAGCTTGCTGTGACTGTGACTGCTCCACTCTGGTGCGGGGACCATTTAATGCATCAGCACTCGATTCTGGCGCATTTACGCCAGTTTCCGATGCCACTGTCGCTCCGCGTCCATTGGCTGCCTCCGATTCTCCTGGAGCAGTCCCTTTGGCTGCAGATGTAGCCCCCGTCGCAGTATCTGAATCTGTTGCCAAAGCACTCGCTGCTGCAGCAAGGTTGGCTGCTTGAGTCCCTTTTAACAATTCCTTGCCGCCTGTGGTTTGTCCAGCTTCTGCCTGCTTTGCAGCGGTAGAAGCATCCTTGGACAATAGAGGTGCTTGGCCTTCCTGCCCATCTACCACCACAGAAGAAGCACCTGTTGGACTAGCAGACATTCGGTCAGCGTTCTTTATAGGTGTCGATTCCCCCACTGAACGGTCAGTGGATATTCCCTGTGCTTGCTGTTTTAATACCGTTTCAAGCTCTTGCTCCAGCGAAGACAACAGATCATTTAAAGGAGGCCCAAACATCGCTTGACGCAATCCATTTATGCTTTCTGTCGTCAATGGAAGTCCACGCTGAAAGGTAACTGCCGCCGCCTGCACAAACGTTCCCAATTGTACATTGCCGCTTTGCTTCGCCATAGCTTCTCGCAAAGAAGCCGCATTTTCCGACGTCAACGGCACACCATTCTTTTGCATTGCCTGTATAAGCTCCCTGTTCTGAGCTGTATCCGGCAGTCCCACCGATTCCAATACATCTGTCAGCGCTACGGTTTGCTGTGGTGTATTGGCCACATCGTTCAGAGGCTTAAGCACCGTCATTCCGCTGGGGGAAGCCGGTTGAACCTGAAACGTTGTAGTCTGTCCAGGTTGAAGAGGGGTCTCCAGCTTTGCCCTGACCTGAGAACCTTGTATTTGCAACACAGCCTCACCGCCGTCCTCAGACACCTTTAGCACGACTCCTCGTACGACCTGACCTGGCTGCATATCAAGTTTTTTAGCCTCTCCAGCCTTCACATCTCCAAGTAATCCACGAAATACAGATCCGATGTTCATATCGCCCCTCCTCTCACTCTCCCCCATTCAAAGGGGCTTATGGTATTAGTTATACTTTATATCGGCATTGTCCCGATTCATAATAAGTAACTACAGATCAAACAGTGTCGGTTGCTCTGTCAACAAATTGCCCAGAAAGCTGCGTCTATGCATCTTTGTAGGTCCTAGCGCCAAAATTTGTTCCCTGTGCAACTTGGTAGCGTAACCTTTATGTATACCGATCCCATATTCCGGATACTTCGCATCCCATTCACCTTTACACAGCCGATCACGGGTTACCTTGGCGATGATAGAGGCCGCCGCAATGGACTGACTGTTCGCATCTCCTTTAATAATAGAGAGCTGAGGAATAGGCACATCTACCTTTTCTGCATCCACCAGTAAATAATCAGGAGATACATGTAAAGCCTCAATAGCCTGCTTCATAGCCAAACGAGCTGCCTGCTTAATATTGATATCATCAATCGTGTGCGCGTCTACATAGCCAACTCCTACAGCAATGGCCTTCTCCATAATCAGCTCGTAGTAAGCTTCTCTCTTCTTATCCGTCAATTTTTTGGAATCATCCACACCTTCCAGTAACTCACCCACTGGTAAAATGACTGCTGCGGCCACAACATCACCAAACAGGCACCCACGACCTACCTCGTCAATACCTGCAATCCGCTCACAAGACTGCTCCCAGCATTTTTTTTCATAATGTAGCATGTCCTTCACTACAATCTCTTTATTTTCCATATTCAATACCTGCCCATCTATATGTAGTTTAACGCGTCATTCATGCCGTAGCTCTAGCGATTGAATTCAGCTTACCACAGACCTTCACCGTCCAAAACCCTTTTCTAACTGCCTTCAAATACCAAAAAAAACCTTCCTCCTCTCCGGAGAGATGGGGAAGGTTCTTCCTTGCCACAAAATGCTATGTTCTGCATCGGTGTACCAGTAAAATCAGTAAGGAGCTTCCAAACTGAATCGTCCCAGCTTCCCTGCACGCAGCTCACGCAAAATGATTTTTGACGCCTTTTCGAGATCTACACGTCCGCCGCTAACAATACAGCCACGTTTACGTCCGATCGCTTCCATAACGTTGACAATTTCATCAGGATTTTCTGTATCTTCTGGACGTTCGGTGAGCTCAAAGCGCTCTGCCAGTGCATCCCAATAGTACTGAACCAAATATTTAGTCGCAAAAAAGGCAATATCCTCGACATTCAGAATTTCTTCCTTGATCGCACCTGTAACTGCCAGACGATAGCCTACATTCTGATCCTCAAATTTAGGCCATAGAATACCTGGTGTATCCAGCAATTCAATTTCTCCGATCTTGATCCACTGCTGTGCCTTCGTTACCCCTGGACGGTCACCCGTAGCTGCAATATTACGTCCCGCCATTCGGTTGATCAGTGTCGATTTGCCGACATTCGGAATACCAACAATCAACCCACGCATAGGACGCGGGTTCATTCCCTTCCTAATCTGCCGATCTATCTTTTCCTTAAGCAGCAGCTTAGCCTGAATCGGAATTTCTTTTAGTCCCGTCCCAGATGTGGCATCCACCGGAAGGGCCACATGCCCCTGCTCCTTAAAATAGGCAATCCATTGCTGTGATACTACCGGGTCCGCCAAATCTGCTTTATTCAAAATAATCATCCGCGGCTTGCCTTGCAAAATATCATCAATCATTGGATTTCGGCTGGAGAGCGGCAATCGAGCATCAATCAGCTCAATGACCAAATCAATTAACTTTAATTTTGCTTCAATTTGGCGGCGCGCTCTGGTCATATGACCAGGAAACCATTGAATCGTCACCGTCATCACCCCATTGATCGTAACTCCTACTTTTACCCTTAGGCTCTTAGTTAGGATTACGGCAGCTATGCTGCTTATTAGTTATTCTAGTGGTTAATCCACTGCATATCTTTCGCCGGCCAGAAAATAACGTCAGCCCGACCTACGACTTCCTTCAAATCAATATATCCAATCATCCGACTGTCTGTACTATTGGAACGGTTATCTCCCATTACAAAAATATGCCCTGCCGGAACTTTTCCATCCTTAAACTTCTCATTTGGAAAATTTGTAAACTTATTGTAAAGCTCGCCATTCTGATGCGCTTCTTCTAAAGGAGCTTTCAAATAAGCTTCCTGAATCGGCTTACCATTTACTGTAATCGTGTCACCTTCTACCTTGACCGTATCTCCTTCAACGGCAATGACGCGTTTGATAAAGTCTCTTCCTTCCTCCGGCACATGAAACACGATCACTTCGCCTGGTTTAGGGGCGCGGAAATCATACAAAATCTCATTTACAATGACGCGTTCTCCGGTATGAAAGTTAGGCTGCATCGACGGGCCATCCACAATAAACGGCTTAAAGAGAAGCCAGCGGATTAAAAAGACAAGCACTAACGCAATAATGATGGCCTTGAGCCACTCAAAAATCTCATTTTTTTGTTTACGCTTGGGCGTACCATCCTGATCAGTTGGCTGCTGTACAGCTCCTTGTCCTACTTCTTGCTCCATAGCTCACTGTCCTCTCTTTACGGTCAATAATCCACAGTTCCCTATGTACGTAGAAAAAACGAAAGGAGCTTGTAACCAAGCCCCTTTCGTTATTCGTTGTATTAACGACGAATTTCTTTAATTCTCGCTGCTTTACCGCGCAGTTCACGAAGATAATAAAGCTTCGCACGACGCACTTTACCACGGCGAGCCACGTCGATTTTATCGATTTTCGGGGAATGAAGCGGGAAAGTTCTTTCCACACCTACACCGTAAGAAATTTTACGAACTGTAAAAGTCTCACTGATTCCACCACCACGGCGTTTAATTACAACACCTTCAAACAACTGGATACGCTCACGAGTTCCCTCAATAACTTTCACGTGCACTTTCAAAGTGTCACCAGGACGAAAGTTAGGCAAATCTTTACGCAGTTGTTCTTCAGTGATCGCTTGGACGATATTCATCTATGACTCCCTCCTTCCGTACAGGTGTTCATGCTTCTTCTGGAAACACAACCGTTTCCTTCATCATCCACAGAGGACCACCGTATTACACACAACAGATGTATTGTATCATGGAGGATACCGCATTGCAACAACAAAAAGGGATTTGACCAAACATTATTTAATTGACTCCATTATAAAACAGGTCACCGCCTGCTTTCAAATCCACTCATGTCTAAGGCGCTTTATTGCTTATCCCCCAAACAGTCAGATTTGCGCTGCTCCTCAATCCACATGCGCTCCTTGCCTGTCAGTTCAGCCTGTTCCAACAGGTCTGGTCGGCGTTCCATCGTGCGACGTAACGCCTCTTGGCGTCTCCAAGAATCAATATTGACGTGATGCCCTGACAGGAGTACATCAGGTACTTTCCAGCCCCGAAACTCCGCAGGCCGGGTATAATGGGGGTACTCCAGCAGCCCCGTACTAAACGAGTCCGTTACCGCACTCGTTTCGTTCCCCAGCACTCCTGGTAGCAACCGTGTCACACTGTCAATGACGGTCATGGCTGGAAGCTCACCACCAGTCAATACATAATCTCCGATAGAAAGCTCATCCGTCACCAAATACTCTCGAATACGCTCATCATAACCCTCATAATGCCCACATATAAAAATAAGATGGTCCTCTTTGGCCAGCTCTTCCGCTTTCTTTTGCGTAAAAGTCTCGCCTTGTGGACACATCAAAATGATACGCGGAGATTTTATGTCTGTGTTACGTTCTACCCCTTCATGTTGGATAACTTCATCGGCTGTCTCTAATGTTGGTTGCTCTGATTTATCCAACAGCGCTTCCACCGCAGCAAAAATAGGGTCAGGCTTCAAAACCATGCCGCCCCCACCGCCATAGGGCGTATCATCCACTTGTCCATGCTTGTTGCCAGCATACTGACGAAAATTAACCGCTTGCAGTGATACAATTCCCTTATCCCTTGCTTTTCCCAGAATGCTTGCATTAAATACTCCATCAAACATCTCTGGAAACAGGGTTAGCACATCCACCCTCATTACAGCAGACCTTCCATTAACCGTACCGTAACCCGTTTTTCACGCACGTTTACATCCAAAATAACATCCTCTATATACGGCAATAGCAGTTCCTTGCCTTTAGGCATTTTGACTACCCATACATCATTGGCTCCCGGAGTCAAAATTTCTTTGACCACGCCGAGCTCATTTCCGTCTTCGGTCACCACTTCCATGCCGACTACTTCATGAAAATAGAATTCGTTTTCTTCCAATTCGCCTAACCGCTCAGCAGATACCTTCAACAATGTACCTTTATATTTTTCAACTTCATTAATATTGTGATATTCCTTAAATTTAGCGACAACCATATTTTTTTGAAAACGCGCTGTTTCAACAGTTACGGGGATCGGTGCTTTACCTTCCGCCGGAACAATCAAAAGCTCACTACCTTTAGCAAAACGATCTTCTGGGAAATCTGTCGTCGTTAATATTTTAAGCTCCCCACGGATTCCATGGGTGTTCACAATTTTTCCGACATTAAACAATTGTTGCATCGTGTTCCTCCTGCTTGTAATCGGTCCCGCTCCATATCATCTTCATCATGTACGAAAAAGGGTTAGGACATACATCCTAACCCACTTTCGTATATCTTTAAGATATGATGTCTACGGTAACCCGTTTATCCATCTTAACGGCTGCTGATGCAACCACAGTGCGAAGCGCCTTGGCGATACGACCCTGCTTACCAATGATTTTGCCTACATCCTCAGGATGCACACTAAGCTCATATACAACAAGCCGATCCTTCTCCAAGGTCTTCACGGTTACATCTTCCGGATGATCGACTAAAGCCTTAGCAATGATTATCACTAATTCTTCCATGGTTGACCCTCCGTATCAGCACCTTATTTCTGTAGTTTAGATTCATGAAACTTTTTCATTACGCCCGCTTTGCTAAGCAAGTTACGGACTGTGTCGGATGCTTGTGCACCATCTTGCAACCATTTCAGCGCTTTATCTTCATCAATTTTTACAACCGCTGGTACTGTGATTGGGTTGTAGTAACCGATTTCTTCGATAAAACGACCGTCACGCGGGGAACGAGAATCAGATACCACGACGCGATAGAAAGGAGCTTTATGTGCACCCATACGTTTCAGACGAATACGAACTGCCACGAAAATTCACCTCCTTCAAAAAGTAGACTGTATATTGTTATCCCATAATTCCAAGGGCCTAACGGCCTTAGCGGAAAGGAAACTTCATACCTTTACCCATACTCTTCAGCTGCTTCATAGCCTTGTTTTTGCCACCCTTAGGTCCCATCATATCTGAGAACTGCTTCATCATGCGACGCATTTCGTCAAATTGCTTTATCAGACGATTTACCTCAGCCAGTGATGTTCCACTGCCTACAGAAATACGTTTGCGTCGGCTATGATTAATCATGTCTGGGTTTTGCTTTTCCTGTGTGGTCATAGAATGAACGATAGCCTCAATCCGGCCCATCTGTTTGTCATCCACTTTGATATCTTTCATTTGCTTCATGTTGCCCATACCGGGAATCATATCAAGAATCTGGTCGATTGGACCAAGCTTCTTAACTTGATCCATTTGCTCCAGAAAATCTTCAAAAGTAAACTCGGCATTACGCATTTTACGTTCCATTTCCTTCGCCTTATCGGCGTCGATATTGGACTGCGCTTTTTCAATCAGGGACAACATGTCACCCATGCCTAAAATCCGTGAAGCCATCCGTTCAGGATGAAACGGCTCCATCGCATCCAGCTTTTCACCCAATGTAGCAAACTTGATCGGGCATCCCGTCACAGCCTTAACTGATAAAGCTGCACCACCACGAGTGTCACCATCCAGCTTCGTCAGTACAACTCCCGTCAACTCCAAGCTACTATTAAAGTGCTCTGCAACGTTAACCGCGTCCTGCCCCGTCATGCTATCTACAACCAGTAGAACTTCATCCGGGTTGACGTTGGTATGAATCTGGCGTAACTCTTCCATGAGCTCTTCATCAACATGAAGACGACCAGCAGTATCTATAATAACGTAGTCATTACCATTATCCTTAGCATGCTGCAAACCCTGTTTCGCAATTTCTACCGGGCTTGTCTGATCTCCCAGTGTAAATACAGGAGTATTAATCTGCTCCCCCAGAACCTGAAGTTGCTTGATCGCGGCTGGTCTATAAATATCACCAGCTACAAGCAATGGACGATGATTTTGCTTTTGCAACAATTTCGCCAGTTTACCAGACGTCGTCGTCTTACCTGCGCCCTGGAGACCCACCATCATAATGACCGTAGGCGGTTTGTTTGCTTTGGCAAGCTTGGCCTGACTGCCACCCATCAACTCGGTCAGTTCCTTGTTCACGATGTCGATGATGACCATGCCTGGCGTAAAGCTGTCCATCACTTCCTTACCAACGGATTTCTCCTTTACCTTGGCAATAAAGTCCTTTACAACCTTGAAGTTAACGTCCGCCTCAAGCAAAGCTAATCGTACTTCACGCATCGCCTGAGCTACATCATCCTCAGACACTTTTCCTTTACCGCGCAGTTTACTGAATACATTTTGCAAGCGAGTCGATAATCCTTCAAATGCCATACTTTCGCACCTCCTTGTCTACCAGGGTTGTTTGTTCTTATATCTATATGTCCTACAATTCCTGCAGGCGATTTACAATTTGATGGACATGTTGCAGAGTGCCTTCATCGGACTCACCGATTTTACCGAATGCCTCATACAACGTCTTATTTAATTCTTCGAGATCTTGGATTCTACGCTCATACTTACTTAGCAAACCAAGCTTTTCCTCGTACATTTCCAATACCTGTTCAGCGCGTTTAATATGTTCATACACTGCCTGACGGCTAATTTGAAATTCCGATGCAATTTCCCCTAAAGAAAAATCATCATGGAAGTAATATTTTAAAAACATCTGTTGCTTCTCTGTAAGCAGAGGTTCATAGAAGTCAAACAGTCGGTTAATCCGGTTTGTCTTTTCCAGCCGATTCTCCTGACTCATCTTGTATACCTCCATCGTCAAGGAAAAACACTTTACAGTTCTTTTCAACGTTCCTTATGATACATAAAAGAAAAGAAGATGTCAAGCGTTATCCCTTGTCATACAAAAAAAAGCCGATCCACTGCCCTCAAACGGAAGTACGGATCGGCTTTTTGCCCACTGTTACTTAAACCCTTACTGGAGTAAGATACAGCAGAACAGCCAGAAAATGAAGTATGCTGCCTGCTAAAACAAACAGATGCCAGATCGCATGGTGATATGGAAATGCCCGCCACACATAGAAAATCGTGCCCAACGTATACATTAGACCACCTACGAACAATAACGTCATCCCTCCGGCGGGAACAGTCGCAACAAGAGGATTCCAGGCAATGGTGATGAGCCAGCCCATCACAATGTAAAACACGGTAGACATAAACAGAAAGCGCTTGGTGAAAAACGCCTTGAACAACACACCAAACAGTGCAATCCCCCAAATCACTCCAAACAGCGTCCATCCCATAGTACCTCGCAATGCAACGAGCATAAACGGGGTGTAGCTACCTGCAATGAACAGGTAAATGCAAGAATGATCGAATATTTCGAACAAATCTTTCATTTTCCCTTCACGCAGGCTATGAAGCAACGTTGAATTGGTGTACAACAGCAACATCGTAATCCCGTAAATCGTAAAGCTGACGACATGCCAAGTGGTTCCTTTCATGCTAGCAAAAACAATGAGCAACACAAGCGCTGCTACGCTTAAAACGGCTCCAATTCCATGTGTAATGGCGTTGGCTACTTCTTCCCGTCGGGAGTAGGTATAGGTGTTTGCCATCGGTTTTTCACCCGACTTCCTGATTTATATTTTACATACAAGATACATTACATATACGGCATCGACAGACTTCTTGCTTTCATTATACATCTGGGCGAACTTGAGCAGCAACAGGATGGCTACTTAGTCCCAAACGTAGCATGAAAGCCTACTTTAAACGTATCAGTTCTGTTCTTCCTCGCCTGTAGCAGTTGCTTCGACCGTCTCTTCCTGAATCAACCCCGCAAACAACGCATGAACGAATTGCTCGGAATCAAACGGTTGAAGATCATTCACTTTTTCACCTAAGCCCACCAGCTTAACAGGCAAATTCAGCTCCTGACGTATGGCCACAACAATCCCGCCCTTCGCTGTACCATCCAACTTCGTTAGTACCAGCCCGGTTACACCGCTTTTCTCACCAAACAGCTTGGCTTGGTTAAGTGCATTTTGTCCAGTCGTCGCATCAAGTACCAACAACACTTCATGTGGAGCATCTGGAATTTCGCGTTGAATCACACGGAAAATTTTGTTCAGTTCCTCCATTAGATTGCTTTTATTCTGAAGACGTCCTGCGGTATCACACAACAAAACATCCACTTTACGCTGCTTGGCAGCCTGTACGGCATCAAACATAACCGCAGCCGGATCGGAACCGGATTGCTGCTTAATAACCTCTACACCTGCCCGTTTGCCCCATACCTCCAACTGTTCAATCGCACCCGCCCGGAACGTATCCCCAGCAGCCAACAATACTTTTTTGCCCTCTTGTTTAAAACGGTGAGCTAACTTGCCAATGGTTGTTGTTTTGCCGACGCCATTGACTCCCACGAATAAAATGACTGTAATCCCGTCAGGACTCATTTTGAGCTGACTATTGTCATTACCCCGCAGCAACTCGGACAGCTTTTCCGACAATACAGGCTGTAACTCGGATGCGTCCTCGATTTTGCGCTTTTTCACTTCTTCTCGCAGGTCTTCAATGAGGTTCATAACCGTGTTGACGCCTACGTCTGCTCCGATCAGAATTTCTTCCAGTTCCTCATAAAATTCCTCATCAATCTTTTTACGGCGAATCATCAAGTCCGTTACTTTTTCAACAAAACCTTTACGTGTTTTTTCCAAACCATCTTTGAACTGTTTTGTGACAGATTCAGTTTTGTTTGCAATGCTTTCCTTCAATTTTCTAAAGAAACTCATGGATTCCCTCCGTTGGTCTGAAAGTATGTTATTTAATGTCAGGCAATCTCAGCTTCATCGTTGTCCAGCTTGACAGATACGAGTTTGGAAACCCCGCCTTCCTCCATCGTAACCCCGTACAGCACATCAGATTCTTCCATTGTGCCCTTGCGGTGTGTGACTACAATGAACTGTGTCTGCTCCGAGAATTCTCGTAAATACTGGGCAAAACGCACCACGTTTGCTTCGTCCAATGCAGCCTCTACTTCATCGAGTACACAGAATGGAACAGGTTTAACGTGTAAAATGGCAAATAGTAACGCCATCGCTGTTAACGCACGCTCACCGCCCGACAGTAGCTGCAAGTTTTGCAGTTTTTTGCCCGGTGGTTGAGCTACGATGTCGATTCCCGTCTCCAGCAAGCGTTCCGGGTCAAGCAGCACGAGATCAGCACGTCCGCCTCCGAACAGCTTGGAGAATACCGTTCCAAATTCGCGCCGAATAGCATCGAATGTAGTCTTAAAGCGTTTGGACATTTCTTCATCCATTTCACGAATAACCTGATAAAGCGTTGTCTTGGCCTCCACCAAATCAGACTTTTGCTCATCAAGAAACGTATAACGCTCATGCACACGCTGGTATTCCTCAATGGCACCTAGATTCACCTCACCTAACGCGGAAATACCACGTTTGAGCCTTTCAACCTCACTCTGCGTACCTTCAATATCTTCAGGTATAGGGTAACGCTGCTTGGCTAACTCATAGCTGAGTTCATAATCATCACTTAATTTTTTCAGAACATTTTCCAGTTCCACATCAAGTCGATTTACTCCAATTTCCGTTTGACGAAGCAACTCCTCCACTGACTTGAGCTGAATTCGCTGTTCTTTCGTGTCGTTCTCAGCCACTTCCAGCTTTTTGGACAAGCTGCTGCGTGCAGCCCGCTTGAATTCCAGTTGCTGTGCGGCTTCTTCCTTTTTCAAACGGTATTGATTGAGATTTTCAATCTGTTTCACGGTCTCCTGCTCATTGGTCAGCAAATCTGCTTCGATGGAAGCAAGCAAGGTCTTGTTTTGTCTCGAATCCTTACCAAGAGTATCATAATCCCCACGCAATCTGCGCAGCTGCTCTTCCAATGAAAAGCGCTCCTGGTCCAGCTTTCCTTCTCTTACCTTGAGATTCGTGAGCTCTCCCTGCAGCTGCTCTTTGGCAGATTCGTTGGCTTTACGGGCGAATTCGGCAGCGTGAATGGCCTGATGCGTTTTCTTCTCTTCTTCCTCCAGCGCAGCCAACTTTACCAACGCTTCTTCACGGGAAGTTTCCAGCTCCTTGATTTCCTGATCAAAGCCCTTTTTCTCCTGACCAGACGCAGCGACCTGCTCCAGAACATGACGAAGTTCATGCTCCAGTTGCTTGAGCTCCATTGCCATCTGCTGCTCTTCACCGCGCTTCACATCGCCGCCCTGACGCAACTCGTCCAGACGGGTCTGTGTCTCCTCCAGCTGGCGTTTGGTATCTATTGCACTCTGGCGCAACCTTGCAATTTGCTGCTCCGTATCTACAATGTCTTGATCCAACTGATCCAGCTGACGTTTACGTCCAAGCAGATTAGCATTTTTCTTGAACTGGCTTCCCCCAGTCATGGAACCCCCTGCATTGACAACATCGCCTTCCAAAGTGACCACGCGGTATCTATATTGGCAACGGGCCGCAATACGGTTTGCATCTTCCAACGTACGGGCAATGACCACATTCCCCAAGAGACTGCCTACAATTCCGGCATATCGATCATCATACTGAACAAGATCTGCACCGATCCCGACAAAGCCTTCAGCGCCTTCTGCAATTTGGCGTTCCCCCGCACCGATTTGACGCGGGCGGATAACATCCATAGGCAAAAATGTCGCTCTGCCCAGTTGACGTTGCTTTAGAAAACTGATCGCCTGTCTGGATACGGATTCATTTTCCATCACGATATGCTGAACTGAAGCACCCAAAGCGGTCTCCATCGCCTGCTCTAAATGCTCAGGCACCCGAATCAGCTCCGCTACCGCTCCATGTACACCGTGCAAGGTTTCTTTTCGTGCAGCCTTCAATACCTCTTTAACTCCAAGCATGAAGCCGTCAAAATCATCCTGCATTTCCTTCATCGTATCTCGCCGTGAAATTAGAGCCTCTCGTTTTTGTTCCCATTTACGAACCGTACCCTGGTTTTCTTCCAGTAGTTTTTGCAGGGCTTGGTACTTTTCACTTCCCTGAATATAGCCACTACGCAAACTACTGATTTCCTGCCCCAGCTTCTGAACAGCAGTTTCCAGTCCCTTTTTGCGCTGTTCAAGCTGTACTTTCTGGGCTTCCCATTTGCCGGATTCGTCACTTACACGAGTCACACGCCGTTCCAATGCTTCCTTCTGTTGGTCTGTATAACGAATTTCGTTACGCGCCTGTGCCATCTGATTCATCAGCTCCAGCAGACCACCCTTTAGGCTTTCTTCCTGCTCCTGGCTGATTCCGCCTGTAACACCAATCAGTTTGGCCTCTTCGTCAGACAGCCGCCCACGCAACTCGTCAAGCTCTACATTCAGTGCAGACAGCTTTTCGTTCAGTTGATCCAGTTCACTCCTGCGCTCGGAATGCCGTGATTCGCTTGTGCTAAGTGATAAGATCAATTGTTCCCGATTAGCCTCCAGATTGCGTGTGCGCTCTTTGAGCAATTCGCCGTAGCCTTCACTTTTCTCCGTCGCTTCACTGTATTGCAGCAGATCCCTTTGCAACCGCTCTACTTGCTCTTCCAGCTGGCGTAATTCGTTGCGGTCGCTTTCCAGCATCGCATCGTGGCGGGACACCACCGTAGACAACTGAAGCTGCTCCTGCTGCAGCAAAGCTAGTTTGGAAGTCGCATCGCTCCACGAAGTATGAATTTGTTCAATTTGATGGACGTACATTGAAATTTCTTTGGATTTCAATTCACCGCGCAGCTCTTTAAAATGAATCGCCTTTTCAGACTGCTCCTTAAGCGGTCCAATCTGATCCTCCAGTTCACTAACCAAATCGTGAATACGCAGTAAATTTTGCTCCGTTTCATCCAGCTTGCGAACCGCATCTTTTTTACGCGATTTATACTTTACGATACCCGAGGCTTCCTCAAAAATACCGCGACGATCCTCAGATCGGGTACTCAGAATTTCTTCAATGCGTCCCTGTCCAATAATTGAATAAGCTTCTTTACCAATCCCTGTATCCATAAACAGCTCTGTAATATCTCGGAGTCTGCATGATTGCCGATTAATGAAATATTCACTATCCCCACTTCGATGTACACGTCGCGTTACCGTGACTTCGCCAAAATCCAGAGGCAACGCCTGATCTTCATTATCCAACGTAAGCGATACTTCACCGTAATTAACAGCCTTACGAGCATCACTACCCGCAAAAATAATGTCCTCCATTTTGCCGCCACGCAGTGATTTGGCACTCTGTTCGCCAAGCACCCAACGAATCCCGTCGGAAATATTACTTTTTCCGCTTCCGTTGGGTCCGACGACTGCCGTAATGCCGCGGACAAATTCCATTTCCGTTTTATCTGCAAACGATTTGAAGCCCGCCAGCTCAATGCGCTTTAAAAACATGCTCAATCTCACCTCTAACATTTCAAATATGCTTGTACAACACCGTACACCTGATTGATATGAATTATCCCTATTGTAGCATAAACTAGCTTGTATAAAGCACAGTACCGACACTCACATTACACCAGCAAAGCCACGAAAAAAGAGCAAAACGCAGTCCATTCGCCATTACGGGCCGGGACTCCCCGCGGACTGCCCTTTGCTCTTACTTTGTGTCCCCTGCTTGCGTAACCCGTCCGGGCTGCTCAGGTACCGATTACGATTCTGCCAGCTTCAAACGGTTTAAAGCTACTGCCGCCGCTTGCTGCTCAGCTTCTTTTTTGGAGCGTCCTGTACCTGCCCCTAGCCGTTCGCTGTCCATATATACTTCAGCTACAAACTCGCGCTCATGGGCTGGTCCGCGCTCCTCTACAATCTTGTATTCAAGCATCCCCATGTTATGATGCTGCGTCAGTTCCTGAAGCTCTGTTTTGAAATCACTCATCTGAAGCTTACCGTTTAATACAATTTGAGGAAAAATATAACGTTCCAGAAACGAACGGACGGCCTCCAGACCCTGATCCAAATAAAGCGCACCTACGAACGCTTCGAATACATCAGCCAACAGAGCCGGACGAGTACGTCCACCTGTCAACTCTTCACCTTTTCCAAGCAGTACATATTGCCCAAACTCAAGCCCGACAGCAAACTTCACCAGAGAAGGCTCACAGACAATAGCTGCACGCAGCTTGGTGAGTTCGCCTTCGGGTCGGTTAGGGTACTGATTGTACAATTGCTCGGACACCGTCAGTTCCAGAACAGCGTCACCTAAAAATTCAAGACGCTCATTGTCTGCATGCTGACTGAACCGATGTTCGTTTACGTAGGAAGCGTGCGTAAAGGCCTGCTTCAGAAGCTGCCGATTGTTGAATTGAATATGAAGTTTCTGCTGTAATTGCTTCAAGTCTCCACTCAACGAACTGACCCCTTATGCTTCATATTTTTTTAGAATAACCGTAGCATTGTGACCGCCAAAACCAAAGGAATTGGACATAACCACATTCAGTTCCGCTTTTCTCGGCTTATTAGGTACATAATCAAGATCGCATGCCGGGTCTTGATTATCCAAATTAATCGTTGGCGGAATCGTCTGATGCTGAAGGGCGAGACCACAGATCACGGCTTCAACGCCGCCCGCTGCACCCAATAAATGCCCTGTCATCGACTTAGTTGAGCTGATCGCTACCTTATAGGCATGCTCTCCCAGCGTTTTCTTGACTGCTTCCGTTTCGGATTTATCACCGACTGGCGTAGATGTACCATGTGCATTGATATAATCAATCTCTTCAGGATTCAATCCAGCATCACGGATCGCCATTCTAATGCAGCGTGCTGCTCCCTCTGGATCAGGCTCCGTCATATGATGGGCATCGCCAGAAAGACCGTAGCCAATCACTTCACCGTAAATACGCGCACCACGCTTCAAAGCATGATCCAACGATTCTAGAATAAGAACACCAGAGCCTTCGCCCATAACAAACCCGTCTCTTTCGGTATCAAAAGGACGGCTTGCCTTTTCAGGCTCGTCGTTACGCGTGGACATTGCTCGCATGGAACAAAATCCAGCCATACCAATCGGACGAATAGTCGCCTCAGCTCCTCCGCAAATCATGGCGTCTGCGTCACCACGCTGAATCATGCGGAAGGAATCACCAATAGCATGACTGCCCGTGGCACAAGCCGTAACTGGTGATGTATTGGGGCCTTTAGCACCGAGTGAAATCGACACTTGACCGGAACCCATATTAGCAATCATCATCGGGATGAAGAAAGGGCTTACGCGTTTAGGTCCTTTTTCAATCAGTGCGTTGTGCTGATCCTCCCAAGTTCCCAATCCGCCAATACCGGAACCGACAGATACACCAACACGCTCAGCATCCGCATTTTCTCCGATTACAAGTCCGCTGTCCTCAAGCGCCAATTTACTAGCAGCAACCGCAAACTGCACAAAGCGGTCCATTTTACGCGCATCCTTACGTTCAATATAATCCTCTGGATTAAAATCTTTAATGGAAGCGGCTATTTTCGTAGTGTACTCACTTGTATCGAAAGCTTCGATTTCACTGACGCCGGATTTTCCAGCCATCAGATTATCCCATAGTGTGTTCAAATCCTGTCCCAGCGAAGTGATTACACCCATTCCTGTTATGACAACACGTTGTTTCAAAGATAATCACCTCTATGTCTACTGCATATTGTATTTTAAGACCGCACTCTCTTGTGCGTAAAAATAATATAGAATCAACTAAAGTTAGTAATGCCGCATACTCCTCAGCCTTTGACTAAGTGAAGCTGAGCCAGACTCAAAAACACGCGGCAATTCCGTCTTTAGTTCAATCTGTATAATTAGGAGAAAGTCCCGCCTGTAACAGAACGGGACTTTTGATGACATGAATTAGGTATGAGATTGTATGTACTTCACAACTTCACCTACAGTTGTAATTTTCTCTGCATCTTCATCAGAGATTTCCATATCAAACTCATCTTCCAATTCCATTACCAATTCAACTACATCGAGAGAATCAGCGCCTAAATCATCTTTAAAAGATGCTTCAAGTGTAACTTCGGCTTCGTCGGCTCCCAAACGGTCAACGACAATGCGTTTTACGCGCTCCAATACATCGGACATCCGGCTCACCTCCTCTTAGGTATTATACGAAAATTACAATTAAAATGCCATAGAAGAGAGTTTTCATTGACAACTCTTCATCGGGGCATGCGGATTGCAACATGCTACTACATATACATGCCGCCATCCACATGCAAAGTCTGGCCCGTCATATATGAGGAAGCATCCGAGGCCAAGAACAGCACCACGTCAGCAATTTCCTCAGGCCGTCCAAGACGGGCCAGCGGAATACCGCTCAGCATATTGTCACGCAAATCATCAGCCAGCACCTGCGTCATCTCAGTATCGATGAATCCAGGAGCCACACAGTTCACTGTAATACCTCTCGAAGCAAGCTCTCGAGCAGAGGATTTGGTAAGACCAATTACCCCTGCTTTAGCAGCAACGTAGTTGGCTTGTCCTGCGTTGCCAAGTACACCAACCACGGAGGAGATATTGATAATTCGGCCAGAACGCTGCTTCATCATTGGACGTGTTGCCGACTTAAGACAATTAAACACACCCTTCAGATTCGTTTCGATCACCTGATCGAATTCCTCTTCCTTCATGCGCATGATTAAATTATCTCTTGTTATGCCGGCATTATTCACCAGGATGTCAATCTTGCCCCAAGCGCCAATCACATCCTTGATCAACTGATCTGCTTCGTCAGCGCGACCGACATTTGCCTGAACTGTAATAGCCTCTACACCTTTGGCACGGATCTGCTCTGCTACCTCAGTCGCAGCCGCTTCACTACCAGCATAGTTTACCGCCACATTAGCACCTGCTTCAGCCAGCGCCAGCGCAATACTACGGCCAATTCCGCGCGACGCTCCCGTAACGAGCGCCGTTTTTCCACTCAATGGCTTAGACATCATAGTCCCCCCCTTGCAAGTATATAACCCGTTAAGGCAATGATTATACTTTTAACGGGCCTCCAAGGCTTCCGTTACAGAAGCAAACGACTCCAGGCTGCTTATATTATACAGCTTAACCGATTTGTCGATTTTTTTAACCAGTCCAGTCAATACACTTCCCGGTCCAAACTCAACAAAGGTGTCAACACCTTGTTCTAGTAGCCATGTTACACTGTCTTCCCACAGTACCGGAGAATAGACCTGATCCACCAACAGTTGGCGAATTTCGCTCCCCTCACGTACAGGTTTAGCTGTTACATTGGCAACAACCGGAACCTGAGCTTTCGAGAAAGTTACAGCCTCCAACTTGCCGGAGAGCTTGGTCGCTGCTTCCTTCATCAATGACGAGTGGAAAGGACCGCTAACCTCCAGAGTAATAGCGCGCTTGCCTCCTGCTTCCTTCACACGTTCAGCGACAGCAGCTACGCCCTCCTTCGTACCAGATACAACAATTTGTCCAGGACAATTGATGTTGGCTAGTTCGACCAGTTGACCAGACTTCGTAATATCACGGCACAATGCTGCCAATGCTTCACGATCAGCTCCCAACACAGCAGCCATCCCGCCTTGCCCATCAGGAATGGCCTGCTCCATGAACTCGCCACGTGTACGAACGATTTCAACCGCATCCTCAAATGCGAGGACACCGGAAGCGACTAGCGCGCTGTATTCTCCTAGACTGTGTCCAGCCACATAATCGGGATGAATGCCCATTTTTTCCTTGAACGCTTCATACAACGCAATGCTCGCCGTTAACAGTGCAGGCTGCGTATTGGATGTTTGCTTCAAAGCTGTGTCCGGCCCTTCAAAAATCAGTGTGCTTAGTGCGAACCCTAACCGTTCGTCCGCTTGGCGAAATACTTCTGTTGCAGCTGGAACTGCTTCATAAGCATCTTTAGCCATACCTACAGCTTGTGAACCCTGACCGGGAAATATAAATGCCGTTTTGCCCATCGTGTATGCACCTCTCTGTATCCAATGCTTGTCCTGTAAAACACTACACAAATTCAATATTATATCAAAAATTCCATTTTATCACCAGACAAGAACCGACGCTCCCCAGGTCAAGCCACCGCCAAAGCCCACCATTAATACACGGTCGCCTTCCTTCATGCGGCCTTCCTCAGCTGCTTCCACAAGAGCGAGAGGGATTGATGCTGCCGATGTATTCGCATATTTATGAACATTAACAACTACCTTTTCCTCTGGTAAATCCAGACGTTGCATCGCCGATTGGATGATGCGAACATTGGCTTGATGCGGAACGAACAGATCAATATCATCTTTGGACAGCCCTGCTTTTTCCAACACATCGACCGTTGCCGTTCCCATAACACGAACCGCGAACTTGAACACTTCGCGTCCGTTCATGTAAATATAGTGCTGTTTATTTTCCAGTGTGTCTGCACTCGCAGGCAAACGCGAGCCTCCTGCTTCCAACTTGAGTAAGCTGCCTCCGGCACCCTCAGCCCCGAGATCAAAGGATTGGAATCCTCTACCTTCAGGCACTTCGCCAATCACTACAGCTCCTGCACCATCTCCGAATAGAACACAGGTATTGCGGTCGGTATAATCTGTAATCCGAGAAAGACAGTCTGCCCCAATGATTAATGCATTATTATAGATACCTGTCTTAATGAAGCTCGTTGCCGTAGCCAGTCCGTATACAAAACCCGAGCATGCCGCAGACAAATCGAAAGCTGCTGCGCCTTTGGCTCCCAATTTATCCTGAAGAATGCAGGCAGTTGACGGAAACGCCATATCCGGTGTAACCGTAGCTACAATAATTAAATCCAGATCCTGTGCCGTCATACCCGCGGACTCCAACGCCTTAATTGCTGCTTCATAAGCTAAATCAGATGTAGCCTGCTCTGGAGCCGCAATATGGCGCTCCTGAATCCCTGTACGGCTGACAATCCATTCATCACTTGTTTCTACGATTGCTTCCAAATCTTTATTGGTCAGAATTTTCTCAGGTACGTATTTCCCTGTTCCGATAACACCAACCGGCCGTAATTTATTCATATCGTCACTCACTTCCTGCTGATTTCCTTGGATATACTTTCCACCAACCGGTTTTGCAAGGCCGTACGAGCCTGCCTTACCGCATTTTTGACGGCAACGCCGTCAGACGAACCGTGACTTTTCAGGACGAGTCCACTCAAACCCAGCAAAGGAGCCCCGCCATGCTCTTTATAATCCAATTTACCTTTCAGACTGCGAAGCTCAGGCATAATCAAGGCTGCCGCAAGCTTGGTCTTCAAGGATTTGGTGAATTGCTCTTTTAAGAGAGAAAATATGGCTCCGGCTGTACCCTCTAGCGATTTTAGCATGATATTTCCAGCAAATCCATCGCACACCAGTACATCGCAATTCCCGGTTAACACATCTCTCGATTCAACATTACCCACAAAATTGACAGGTAACTGCTCAATAAGTGGATATGCCAACTTCGTCAGTTCATTGCCCTTCCCAGCTTCGGTCCCCACATTTAGCAGACCCACCCTTGGAGAAGACACACCGTGAACTTTCTGACGATACAAGCTCCCCATCAGTGCATACTGGGCAAGATGCTCAGGCTTGGCATCCATATTGGCTCCCAAGTCCAGCGCTAGAATACCCTGATCATCTATCGTTGGTATCATCGGCGCGAGAGCCGGACGTTCAATGCCCTCCATTCTTCCAACCACCAGCAACCCTGTGGTCATTAGCGCGCCTGTATTACCTGCGGATATCATGGCATCCGCTTCGCCTTCTCTGACCATTCGACCAGCTACGACCATCGAGGCATCCTTTTTACGGCGCACTGCCTTTACAGGCTCGTCCTGCGCATCTATCATTTCGGATGCATGGCGAATGCTGAGGTTCGTCGGCAACGCCCTACCGTTCAGAACCGATTCAATTCGTTCCAGGTCACCAACCAGCGTAATGTCCGTATCCTTCCATTCCGCTGCCGCAGATAGCGCGCCCTCTACTGTCGCCTCAGGAGCATTATCTCCCCCCATGGCATCAATGGCGATCCGCATGCTGACTTCCTCCTTCGCTATACTCTTCCTCCGTGGAGCGATAAATGACAAAGTTGCCTTGGAACACCATTTCTTCTCCTACGTAGGCAAAGACTTCCACTTTAGCCTTCCCTTTTTGTTCTGGATTTGAGCGTACATATGCCTTGGCAATGCACTTCTCACCTAAATGAACCGGGCGGACAAAGCGTATATCCGCTGATGCAGTCAATGCTATCTCATCATTAATCACGGCAACGGCCAATGAATTGGCCTGAGCAAATACATAATGCCCCCGCGCAATGCCAGTACGCGAAAAAATATGTTCCTCTTTAATCTCAAAAATCGAAATACCGCTTCGATCCAACTGTAGATCAACGATATCCCCGATCACTTCATGCAAAGGCAAGGAACGAACCTGGTCGTAGGAGCGCTCAGCCATCAGCTTTAGCCGTTCCCGCAATTCTGGGATTCCCAGTTCCATCCGGTCCAGCCGAATAGTCTGAATACTTACCTTCAGCTGTCTTGTCAATTCCTGATCCGTTACGAACGGATTATCATCAATTAATTGAGTCAGCCGCTGCTGTCTCTGTCTCTTCGGCAAACGTTCGATGTCAGTGACGCCTCCTTTCCCTACAATAAACTGTCGTTCAGACGACAGTTCGGGTTACTTCACTTCACTTTCTAACGGCGAAACTTCAAGCCGATTTGTCTTCTTGTATGTATAAAGGAACCTCTTCGGCCCTTCTTTCTTAGAACCTGGTACTAAAACAGTATATAGCATGCTGACGTAAAAAGGAAGCATGCAGACAAAAAAAAGTAGCGCCTCACTGAAGTGAAGCGCTACTCTTCCTGCGAAGATTCCAAAGAATCCGCTTATCGGACATTATTGAGAGATGATCTCTCTAGCTTTGTACGTTCCGCAAACTTTGCACACATGGTGAGCAAGTTTCAATTCGCCGCATTCGGAGCATTTCACCATACCTGGTACTGCCAGTTTAAAGTGAGTACGACGTTTGTCGCGACGAGTTTTGGATGTTCTCCGTTGAGGTACTGCCATTATTCCCACCTCCTTAACCAGATCACCCCCGCATAGCGGGTATGACTTCTTATCTCATTCAAGACTGAAAGAAAATGCCAGAAGCAATTATCTTACAGCCGGTGAATCAAGCCTGCAACATCCACGCATCGGTTCAGTAACTCTCCGGCACAAGCGGATGATGATTTTTCAGAATTGAACTCAATTCTCATTTAAAAAAATCCTTAAGCCCTGCCAGACGCGGATCAATCTTTTCCGTATCGCCATCGTTACTGTCATCGGAGCCAATACTCCAGTTTTGTCCGGTCTTTGGTGCGATTCCCTGACAATCCTCACTGCACAAAGGCGCAAACGGCACATGCAGTACAAACAGTTCTTCACAATACGGTGCAATGTCGAAGGAGTCCTCCGTCACTGCGATAAAATCGCCATCTTCATCCTCCTCTTCAACACTCGAAGAGGTTTGCTTGAACCGTTCACGGAATTCAATCTTTAAATCCTCGTGCATCGGGCTTAAACAGCGTGAACACAGCATGTCCAGACCTGCGGTCAACGTGCCTTCCACGCTCATCAAGCCTTGACCCAGACTAACGGCGACCAAGTCGGTCTCCAGCGGGGAAACGGCCGTAACATCAGCACGATCATCCACCAATTCACTCACATTAAGAGATTCACGGATAGGAAAAGGACCGTCACTTGTTGCTACTTTGCGAAAAAATAGTTGCATCACTATCACTCCAAACAAACAAAAATTATTATACCGACTGATCGAGTCGTTTGTCAACACCTTTCACTTTACACCACTCACAAATCCACCGGTTTTCCAATGGTTCGACAAGTTTTATGCAGAAGCAAAAATGCATTGTGCTAAACATGTACCGATGAGTATTCGTACCCCCGCCACTCTTCGTGTACAATAATGCGAGTATAAAGCTTTTTCGTCCAGGTCTCAATGGTCTTGTTCATGCCGACGATGAAAAACAGTATAGCTGCCCTGAAAACAATCATTCACGGGTACTTAACCATTATTATCAAAATAGTTACCCAATAAGTTACTTTAAGAAAGGAGCCGACATACGGTCTTGAAAACACTCGGTATGATTGTAGAGTACAATCCTCTGCATAACGGACATGTCCATCACTGGGAGGAGTCTCTTCGCATCACTGGTGCACAGCGCACAGTGGCTGTGATGAGTGGCCCTTTCCTTCAGCGGGGTGAACCCGCGATTACAGACAAATGGTCCCGCACCGAAATGGCACTCGCCATGGGTGTGGACCTGGTTCTGGAGCTGCCTGTGGCCTATGCCGTCCAGCCTGCAGAATGGTTTGCCCGCGGAGCGGTCGCCCTGCTCCATGCGACGGGCATCGTCGATGCGCTCTGCTTCGGTAGCGAGAGCGGAGACATCGCCCCGCTGCGCGCGCTGGCCCGCGTGCTGGCGGCAGAGTCGGCCGAGCTCAAGGCCGGCATCGCGCAGCGCCTAAGCAGCGGCGCGAGCTATCCCGCTGCCTACGCGGGAGCCGCAGCCGCGCTGGCGGCCGAAGGAGAGGACGGCGCTGCGCTCGCCGCCCTCATGCAGCAGCCCAACAATACGTTGGGGCTGCATTACTTGATTGCGCTGGAAAGGCTGGGCAGCACAATCAAGCCCTTCACGGTAGCCCGCACGGGATCGGGCTACCATGAAGCCGCGGCCCCTACGGACGGAGTCATCGCCAGCGCCACGGCCATCCGCCGTCTGCTGCTGAACGGCGGGCCTGAGGCCGCGTCGCCGTACATACCTGCGGCGACACTGGAGATTTTGCAGCGCGAGTGGCAAGCCGAACGCGCGCCGCTGCATTGGGAAGCGTTCAGCCAGCCGCTGCTGAACGCTCTGATCACACGTAGCCCGCAGCAGCTGGCGGAGCTGCACGAGGTCACCGAAGGGCTGGAGCATCGTCTGCGGCAATCGCTGTACACGTTGCCCCAGCCTTCTGTGGAGGCCCTGCTCGCCGCGATCAAGACAAGGCGCTATACTCGTACGAAGCTTCAGCGGATGTGTACACATATTTTGCTGAATCATGCCAAAACCGATATGACTCCGGCTGAGCTGGCGAAAGGTCCGGGCTATATCCGCGTGCTCGGCTTTAACAGGGCTGGACGCGAGCTGCTGGCACGTATGAAGCAGACAGCCACCCTTCCGGTATGGGTCAAGCTGTCTGCCGGATCACATCCTCAGCTGGACTGGGATACAGCCGCAGCCGCCATATACGCAGCTGGGATGCCACGTCCCGCCATCCGCGACATGTATGCTGATTACTTGCGACCGCCCATTATGGTTTGATGGGCAGCTTTTCCATATAATCCAGCGCATCGCCAAGCTTGCGAACCGGAACAAGCTTCATCCGGGTTCCAATTTGCTCAGCTTTGGCCTTCGCCTCTTTATAATTATCTGCAGGGACGAAAAACAAATCCGCATCCTGACGGTCAGCAGCAACTATTTTATACTTTGCACCACCAATCGCTCCAACCTGACCGTCCTTATCAATAGTACCCGTACCGGCTGCACGATATCCCTTACTCAGATCACCTGGTGTCAGTTGGTTATAGATTTCCATGGTAAACATCAACCCTGCCGAAGGACCGCCAACATCCGTAGATGTAAAATGAATCGTTTTACGTCCATCCTTCGGCTGTACCTTCTGTACCGTGGCAATACTGACGCCAAATCCAGAACGTTGCTTGCCCGTCTCACTGTCCTTGATGGTCGTTAAGGGAGCTTGCACGGTCAGCAACTTTCCATCACGCTTTAGCTTCACTTTAGCCATTGTTCCCGGTTTTTCGTCCTCCAAAGCCTTCCGAATGGAACGATTATCGGTCACCCTCACTCCGTTCAGCTCCAATATTTCATCTCCAGGCTCGAACACGCTGTTCGAGCCCGGGACCTTAAATACATACACATAATCTGGCACAATCCGATAGGGGACATGGGCACGGGTGTAGGCAGCCTCCATTGCGGAAGATTGGGAATCCCCCATATACCATACCTGTTCTGCCGCATATTCGTCTTCACTTCTTCCATGCAGACGATCCTCTTTGCGTTGAATCTCCGAATTGCGGTCCAACTTGGACAGGCCCAACATGATAACATTGGCATAACGCGCCGATACCGTCGTCATCATAAAAGTCCCCCGTTCGATGCTGTCACCCTCCTGGACTCTAACCATCGGTTTGATCTCGTTTGCCCCACCTGGTCCATAGATCAGATAAGGGGTTGGCATATAGACCAGCACATAGACCATTGCAGCCAGCATTAAGACATAACCGGTTGTAAAAAAAGCTCTTTTCCGGTTTATTCGTTTCATTGCTTCTCCCCCTTACAGCCTAACTTCTCCTATCTTACCCAAGTGCCTCTACGCCACCTGTTCTCAAGCCTTCCGAAAAAGCATACATTGTTTACGACAACGTATACGAACAACCTATCCCAAGACAACGAACGTGAATAAACGCTGGAGACAGCATCCGACTCTCCTTAGTATATTTATGAGAGGTGAATTCTTTGATGCAAAAGGAAGCCCATTCCGCTCCTTATTGGACAACCGTACTGCTTGGCCTTGGAGCCATTTTACTTGTACTGGCTGTTGTCGCCTCACCAGAAAAAGTATTTCAAGCCTCTACTCAAGGCCTTAAGCTATGGTGGAGTATTATTTTCCCGGCCATGTTGCCTTTTTTGATGCTGTCCGAAATGCTCATCGCCTTTGGTCTAGTCCATGGACTAGGTGTCCTGCTGGAGCCGTTTATGCGATTCTGGTTCCGTCTACCCGGGCGAAGCGGCTGGGTGTTGGCCCTCGGCCTGACCGCAGGATTCCCGGCTGCTGCGGAAGCAGTGCGCCAATGGGCACAACAGGAGGATATGACCGCGTTTCAGCTTCGACGTCTAACCGCTATCGCTCATTTCTGCAATCCGATTACCATCCTGCTCGTCATCGGGACAGGGCTACTGCACAATGCTGCCGCAGGTGTGATGTTACTTGCCGTTCACTGGATTTCCGGGCTGCTGGCAGGCTGGATCACAGCCAGACTACCTGTACCGTCCAAAGAATTGCAAAAACGGGAAACGCCAGCTGCCCTCCGGCGCACCTCAGTTTCCCGTACTTCTCCCTCCCTGATCCGATCCGCATGGGAAGCTACCCGCTCTGCCAGAGAACGGGACGGCCGCAGTTTCGGAAAACTGTTGGGCGAAACCGTATCCCATGCTGTACAGACGCTGATGGTGACAGGTGGATTCATTATTTTCTTTTCCGTACTGATTCGACTGCTGTCCATATATACAGGCCAAGGATCGCTTTCTTTCATATGGCCTGCCTGGATGGAAATCCATCTGGGTTCCTATGAAATCAGCCGTCTGCCCTTTGATCTCCGTACACAAGCAGCCCTGATCAGTGCTGTGTTGGGCTGGGGTGGCCTGTGCGGCTGGCTTCAAATTACCGCCGTCACCAGGCCTTCCGACAAGGGCATCACCTTCACCCTGTCACGAGTGCTCCATGGGATCATTGCTTTTGGACTTACCTTGGCGACATGGGTCCCGCTTAGCCGCATCTTCAGCAATACAACTCCCGCTTACGTCAGTCGCAGTTCTGTGTCTTCTTTTGCGGAAAGCGTAAATGAATCCGCCACGCATCCTGTCATGGCCGGAGCCAGCGGCTTATTAACACAAATTGAAGGAACATCTATGTACCCCTGGCAACTAACCGTACTGTCCATTGCACTGTTAGGTACAATTATAGTTACCCTGCTGGCCTTTTCCTTTATGACTTCATGGTGGAGCCGCCACGATTCGCGTTGACCTTCGCACGCAGTGCGTCTTCCACCTCCGGTGCCACCAGATCTACAACCTTGCCATCAAAATGCGCAATTTCCTTCACCATACTGGAACTCAGATATGAATAAGCTGGATTGGTCATCATAAAGATCGTTTCCGCATCCGGGTTCAGCTTATGATTTGTAGAGGCTAATTGTAGCTCATATTCAAAATCAGTCACCGACCGAATTCCTCTGACAATAACCTGGGCCCCTTTTTGACGTACATAATTAGCTGTCAGATCACGGAAGCTGTCCACTTCAACGTTCGGGATATCGCGAGTTACCGTTCGCAGTAACTCCATTCGTTCCTCAAGTGAAAACAGCGGATTTTTACTAATATTGTTAAGAACCGCGACAATCAATAGATCAAACTGTCTGGCTGCTCTTTGAATAATATCCTGATGCCCCATCGTCACGGGATCAAAAGTTCCCGGATATACAGCAATACGTGGTTTGTGCTCAATCATGATGGTCCTCCCCGTCTGATTCGCTGATGCCGAATTTGACCCCTTCGGCTTCTGTATGTTCTACGACATCCGACAAAACATCGGCTGCAAAATGATAAATAGATAACGCCGTTTCACCATAAACTGCTTTTCTGACCTGTTCGAACGGCCCGAAGCTTTCCGGATATTCATGTCCCGATTCATACTCCAGCACGATGATTGCATCTGAACGAAGCAAGTTCAACTCAGCCATACGGCTCATTAATTCATCTCCGTGTTTGAGACGATAGGGTGGGTCCAGAAAAACAGCATCAAAAAGAGCTCCACGTTTTGCCAGCACCTTGAGCGCTCGTCCGGCATCATTGCGGAACACTTCAGCCTGTCCTTCCAATCCAGTTTTTCGCAAATTTTCTTTAATGACATCAATGCTTTTGGATTCCATATCAATAAAAACAGCCTTGTCCATTCCCCGGCTAAGCGCCTCTATACCCAGGCCACCACTGCCAGCAAACAGATCAAGTGCGACTCCCCCATCAAAATAAGGACCTATCATGCTAAATAGCGCTTCCTTGACCTTATCCGTGGTCGGCCGCGTCCCTGTGCCGGGAACTGCCTTTAACGGCCTTCCTTTGGCACTACCCGATACCACTCTCACGCTGAAACTCACCTATTTTCTATATGTGTTCATAACCATATAAGATTATGACGCTATCGTACCACATGCACCGCCGTTTGAAAAACTTAGGATGAGGCAGGTATAAAAAACCATTCCCTGGGCATCCTTAGGATATCGGCATTCAACCAATGTCGTAGACAACCGCGGAGAAGACTTACGTTTCCCCATAAGCTCTTCGTCCGGTTTCTCCTCTCCCATTCGGGCGCTCTTTAATGGAGCGCCTGATTTTTTTGCATAAAAAGAAGCTGCTTAATAGCAGCTCTATGTATCATTTTTCTATTTCGGCATTTTGTTTATTTCAGCAGTTCCTCGGGTGTATCCCCTTGATAAACATACACGTAACTCGCCACTGATACAGCAAATGTTGCAAACATAGACAACGATGTAGCTAATCCATATACCATTTTCCTCATCATTCCACTCACCTCCTTCCCCGGATCAATGTTAGGCTCTGGACCAAAAAAGCAATAGCCACTACAGAGGAACCGATTACAAAATTAGTACATACAAGCAAGGAGGATAACAGTCGCAAGAGGGGATAAAATTGTACTGGAATGCGCGACTGCTTTTCAATTCTGGACGGGGCAAAACATAAAACGAGAATGAGAGCTATTCCGGTAAACAGGTTTGTCCACCAACTATTTAAGGCCATGCAGGATATGTAAGTAAAAGCTGCTGAGGTCACCAACACACATGCCATGCCCGTTTTCAAATGAATGCCTCCTGATATTTGGCGCAGCAGGGCGAAAGCGACGAGAATCATTACAGCCTCTACCATCCGCCCCGTGAAGATTGAGGCGAATAGTGTTAACACGATGATCATGGACGCATTCAGAATGAGAGCAAGTGCGTATTTAAGTACCGCGACAGAGGCCGGATGATCAGGCACAGTACGTTTGATCTGGTTAGCAAGTTTGAAAGCCATCGCTTCAATCATCCCGGTATTCCTTTCCGATTGCATAATAGATGAAAAATCCCGAAACCAGTGCAAAAAATATCATATTTAACCATACCTCGTTATAGTAGAGCACAATAGAAGTTGAAATGAGCGACAGGATAATCAGCGTGATGACAATGCCATATTCCTCTTTGAACTTTAGCTTCTTGAAATTAGGGGAAAAGCCGATCCCTTTTCGATACAACATCAATGAAATAAGCAGTCCTACTGCCGCGCTTACCACTTGTAGCAGATAGCCCTTCAAGGACCCATCCTGCAGCTCAGAAACCGGAAGGTTGCCGAACATGACTTTTAGGAATACCGACTGAACAACGGCATATGCAAAATAACCTGTAACCGTCATAATACCGGACCACACAATCGGAATCTTCACGACCGTAGCAAGTAAAAAAATAAAAAGCAGCATATTTACGACAGGCACCAAATACGAAAAGGAAAACTCCTCTCGGAGCATATAACTTTGCAAATTCATAATCAGGTTAACAAAAATGGCCTGCCATAGATAAGGGGTCATTTTAACTTTAAAAATACTCAAAATCAGCGCAAAAACAGCTACTCCCTCAAGCGTGGAGAAAAGCAAAAAGCCGATTGGCTTCAAAAGCATGCGTGCATCTCCTTTACAATTCCAACAAACCTCATCGGTGTATTCAAAAACTTGGATGTACATCGAATATAAAGGGCTGGGAGCTACTTTTCAAGAGGTCTTTTCAATTATTTCATAGATTTATTCAAGCACTTCAACCAAATGTTATCGGATGCTGTTTCAAGTTGCAGCTTAGGCAACACTTTCTTTGACCGAATCTCCCTGCTTGTGCACAGACTTCATACGTGAGATAAGCTTTTTCCCCCAACGGATGCCGGGCTGTTCAATCCACGAGTAGGTAAACCAGGATAGTCCGATGGTGAATAGCAACGTCATGATAAACATAAGTGTGAGGCTGACTAGGGGAGCAAAAGGTAGTTTAACCTGTACGATTAGTCCCAGAACCAGCATATGCGTCAAATACATGCTGTAACTAAGACGGCCGATCCATGACCACACCCGATTAAGCAGCCAGATCGGCTGCCAGTGATACAAAGCATACGCTCCCAGCAGCAACCCGATACCTATGAGATAATCGGTCATACCTCCAAAAAATGCAAATAGCACAGAAACCAGCAGCCAACCTCCACTGACCCGGTCTATACTTTTCCAATGCCGCTCGTCTTTCCAAATGAAAAACAACAATATACCTAGTCCAAAGACAGGCAATTGATTCGGAAACCATAAATACAGATAGTGCCCCCATAAAGAGTGATCATTAATCCATGGATATTGAGCAAATACCGCATTTAGCCCAAAGCTTACCACAAGTGCCATCACAACAAACCAGGTCGCATGGCGGATTGATCGGATCAGCTTAAATAATAGGGGGATAAACAGATAAAACATACATTCCACCGCAATGGACCATTCCACACCAATAATGCTGTTGATCCAGTACGGATTCAGACCATTCAAAAACAGGAAATGAGCTGCGATATTGGCGGCAGTGACTCCCTCCTGATCTCCAAGCCAAAATCGTGGACCTGTCCCGTTCACAACCAAATAGATTCCTAACATCACGTAATACAAAGGAGCAATTCGAAAAAAACGACGCAACAGGTAAGCTGAAGTTCTTTCCCTCTTGTCACCTGAACGTCTGCTCAAGGACAGAAATAGTGTAAAAGCGCTGGCCATATAAAATAAAGCGACTCCTTTAGCTCCTATACTCAAGCCTTTTTGCAACCATCCGTTTAATCCGTCTACATGCTGGCTGACATGCACAAGTAAAACTCCAATAATAGCCAGCGCCCTCAGCGTATCTACAAATTGCAGCTTGTCATCTTCCATTTTCCCCTTGGCTTCGGGCATCGTATCCCTCCATAACAGTTTCGAATGATACATTTCGTATCTATAATACACAAAATGTATCACCAAAGTAAATATCTCCGTTATGCAAAAAAACACCCTCCGACCGCAAAGAAATGCGGCCAAAAGATGTTCATTTTGTCCTTGCTATAGTCAGCTCACGCAAATGAGTATGGGCTAATTGGCAGTGACTTTATTTCAGGATTTTGCAAAATTCGATTCCAGTCGCTCCGAAGTGCAAGATATAGACGAACTAAAGCATTTCGATCTATATCCTGTTCATCGGAAGTCGCTTATGGGATTTTTGCAAAATCCTCATTTGTTTAAATGAAAAGGGACGGTCGTTACGATCACGTCTTTGTAATTAATCAAATAAGCTCTCATCAGTAAGCTGGTCTGATTGTGTAGAATATTTTCCCACCAGTGCTTGGTGATGAATTGTGGAATGAGAACAGTGATATGGTCCTCGTCTGCTTTTTTCCACTCTACTGTATCGATGAACTTGCGGAGCGGATTAATGATGCTGCGATAACGGGATCTCAGCACTACTAAACGTATGCCCACGTCCCACTCTTCCCACTTCTGTTCCATTTTTTGAATCGCCTCATCATCCACACCCACATATACGGCAACCACATTATCCGACAAGGTTTTGGCATAGCTGATCGTATTCATAACGACTCGCGTAATACCTGCCACCGGAATAATAATCGTATTGCCTTTCACCATAGGTTTATCCTTGGTAATATCAATGCGCAGTTGTTCAGCCGTATTTTTGTAATGCCTGTTGATCTTCATAAAGAAATACAGAACCAAAGGCAGAAAGATAAATATTACCCACACCTGGCTAAATTTGGTGAAAATAAAGATGAGCGTAATCGACAGCGTGGTCAGCATCCCAACCGTATTAATAGCAAGTTTGACGATCCAGCCTGGCGGTTTGAGCTTGATCCAGCGAATCATCATGCCAAGTTGCGAGAGCGTGAACGGAATAAATACCCCTACGGCATAAAGCGGGATCAGATTTTCTGTGTTTCCGCCAAATACGATAACCAGCAATGCCGAGAAGATACTCAGAAACAGGATACCATTAGAGTATCCAAGCCGATCTCCACGAACCATGAACATGTGCGGCATGTATTTGTCCTTCGCAAGCATAAAAGCAAGCAATGGAAAGGCCGAATAGGCTGTATTCGCCGCCAAAAACAAGATGAGCGCCGTTACGCCCTGAATGATGTAATACATCACACCGCGCCCAAAAGTGGCGTTCGCAATTTGCGAAATGACCGTTTCATGCGGATTAGGACGAACACCGTACCAATAAGCCAGCAAACTAATTCCGATAAACATACACCCGAGAATCAAACCCATCATCATTAGTGTAGTTGCTGCATTTTTGGCAGCTGGCTTGCGGAAGTTCGGAATGGCATTCGAGACAGCCTCTACCCCAGTTAACGCCGAGCAACCCGAGCTGAACGCCTTCAGTAGCAGGAACAGGCTGACGTTGGATACCGTAGCTCCAAATTGCGGTGCTGCAGCATGAGCTCCCCCTGCCACGTAATGAATGATACCGCTAATAATCAAAACAAAAATAGCAACAACAAATAAGTAAATCGGTACAGCCAGCACCGAGGCAGATTCTGTCACCCCGCGCAAGTTCATAATAGTCAAAAAGATAATCATAATCAGAGCAATGGCGATCCGATGATCATGTAACGACGGGAACGCAGATGTAATGGCATCTGTACCTGCTGATGAGCTAACTGCTACCGTCAGAATATAATCGACCAGCAAAGAACCACCTGCAATCAGACTCGGACTCTTTCCCAAATTGTCCTGTGCAACAATGTACGCTCCGCCACCACCAGGATAGGAAAATATGGTCTGTCTATAGGACAGGATCAGAATGATCAGCAAACCCAATACCGCAATGGATATAGGAATGGAATACCATAGGGCAGCGAAGCCAGCTGTAATTAAAACCAGCAGAATTTGCTCCGTTCCGTAAGCTACAGAGGACAAGGCATCTGAGGACAGAATGGCCAGTGCCTTGAGCTTATTCAGTTTCTCATCTTCAAGGGCCGTCGACTTTCGCGGACGACCGATTAATAATCTTTTGACTTTACTCAGCATTTCGTTGACTCCTTCTTTGGATGAGGGTTTTGCAAAAGAACTATGGATCTTATGTTTATTATGTCACCTGCACATCAGTTTGATGAAACAAATGAACTATTATTTTATACTCCCTCATCCTGAAAAAAACAATAAGGAATGCTCCCTAAAAAGAGCATTCCCGAGTAAGAAAGAGTATTTCGATAAAATACCCTTATGTATACAGTAATTTGAACCTTTCCGGGGTAATTCCTTCAGCTCGGCGGAAAGTTGCCACAAAATGACTGGCATCTCGGAATCCTACTCGCTCCGAAATCTCCTTTACTGTTAATTGCGGATATTCCGTCATCATTTCCTTGGCCTTCCGCAGCCGAATTACAATCAGATAAGCATAAGAAGTCACACCAAACGCTTGCTTAAATAATGTATTTAAATGACGGGAGCTGACATTCATCATAACTGCCATATCACCTAGGCCCACATCTGGACTGGCATAATTTTGCTCCATAAAGGCCAGTACAGGGGTTAAACGTTCCACATTATGGGATAGGGAAGGCATCGAGCTATGTTGTCCATATTTACGCAGTAGAGTCAGAAAACGATACATATTGGCCGAAGCATCTAATCCAGACAAATCACGTTCACTAACCATGGAATGGAGCATAGTTTCCCCAAAGCTGTGCAGCTCGCTATCCGGGTCCCAATGATACCCACGCGTATGCTTCAATCCCAGTGCAGTCAATACAGCAGCGGCGATGGGGCCGTCAAATGTAATGTATAACGTTCGCCAAACCTTGGTCGCCCGTCTGTATGCATGGGATTCCCCGGGCAGCAGCAGAACCCCGGACTGCTCTCCCAGACGGAAGGTCCCCCCTTTAAATGTAAACATCCCTTCACCAGACACCGTCTGAATCCAGTGAAAGCACGGATAACCCTCTGGACGGGACACATCCTCCTGCCTGCTGTTAAATCCGATACTTTCAATAAAAAGGGGTAAAGAGTGCTCACGCGTAGTCAGGAAAAATCTTAAATGATGGGGAGTTAAAATCATAAAAAGCACCTCCGGCGTATGCGGGTATATATTCTTCATGTAGATCCATATTGTTATATACACGTTCATTTTATTATATTTAAAAGCAGTTATTTGTATTATAAGATAGAATTATTCTTATATACAGAGGTGATTGGCATGATAAGCAGCAAACTTCCTAAAGTATTTTACGGTGGAGATTATAATCCTGAGCAATGGGATGAGGCCACGCATCAGGAAGATTTACGGATGTTCAGGCAAGCAGGGATTGATATCGCCACGGTCAACGTATTCTCATGGGCCAAAATTCAGTCCGACGAAATCACATATCATTTTGAATGGCTGGATCAATTGATTGACAGTCTTTATGAAAGCGATATCTTCGTTTGTCTAGCTACTAGCACGGCAGCGCACCCTGCTTGGATGGCTACCCGCTACCCCGACGTTCTCCGGGTAGACGCTGACGGACGGAAGCGGAAATTCGGTGGCCGCCACAACTCCTGTCCGAACAGTCCAACGTATCGAAAATACGCGGAGCAGATGGCTGATCGAATTGCAGAACGATACAAAAACCATCCCGCGATCCTCGTGTGGCACGTGTCCAATGAGTACGGCGGGGATTGCTATTGTGATAACTGCGCGGCCGCATTCCGGGTGTGGCTCAAGCAAAAATACGGATCACTGGAAGAGCTAAACCGGGTGTGGAATACTTCCTTCTGGGGTCACACCTTCTATGATTGGGATGAAATTGTACCGCCAAATAATCTGAGCGAGCATTGGGGAGAAAATCACTCCTGCTTTCAGGGCATATCCCTCGATTATGCGCGCTTCAATTCAGACAGTATGCTGGATTGCTACCTATTGGAATATAACGCGATTAAAAAACATGTTCCCGATGCCGTGGTAACGACCAATCTGATGGGTTTTTTTAAGCAACTGGACTATTTTAAATGGGCTAAGTACATGGATATTGTATCTTGGGACAGCTATCCCGGGGCCAATACTCCGATAAGCTATACGGCGATGGCGCACGATCTGATGCGCGGATTGAAGGATGGGCAACCCTTTATGCTGATGGAGCAAACACCGAGCCAGCAGAACTGGCAGGCGTATAATTCGCTTAAACGGCCCGGCGTTATGCGGTTATGGAGCTATCAGGCAGTCGCGCATGGCGCGGACACGGTCATGTTCTTCCAGCTTCGCCGCTCGATCGGCGCTTGTGAGAAATTCCACGGGGCCGTCATTGAGCATGCCGGGCATGAGAACACACGTGTATTTCGCGAGGTGGCACAGCTTGGCAGTGAGCTTGGCGCATTAGGCAACAGGCTACTTGACGCGACCGTTAATGCCAAAGTAGCCATTTTATTCGATTGGGATAATTGGTGGGCTTTGGAAAAATCAAGTGGCCCTTCTGTTGCCTTGAAATATATGGATCAGGTACACAAGTATTATACTCCCCTCTTCCGGCGGAGTGTACAGGTAGACCTGGTTTCTGTTGATGCAGATTTCCAGAAATATGATCTCATTATCGCGCCTGTACTATACATGGTCAAGCCGGGTACCGCCGAGAAGCTGGAACAGTTCACAGAGCATGGCGGCACCTTCGTAACGACCTTTTTCAGTGGCATTGTAAATGAAAACGATCTGGTCACAACCGGAGGATATCCTGGTAAACTACGTAACTTGCTCGGGATCTGGGTGGAAGAAATTGACGCCCTTCTGCCGGAATCACACAATCGCATTGTATTGAAAGAAAAGGTGGGCGTATTACAAGGTGAATATAAATGCGGTCTGCTCTGCGACTTGTTGCATAGCGAAGGCGCCGAGGTGCTGGCAGAATACGGCGATGATTTCTATCAGGGCATGCCAGTGCTGACACGCAATCGTTTCGGTCAAGGTGAGGCATGGTACGTTGCTTCAGACCCTGAAGAAGCTTTCCTTGATGGCCTGCTGGGCTACATTTGTGAGCAAAAAGGGATTCCATCCCTGCTGCGCGCTCCTGCGGGTGTAGAAGCCACTGTACGGACCAAAGATGGAAAATCATATCTATTCGTTCTGAATCATAACGCCCAGACGCAGCAATATCATCTGGATGATCAGAAAGGGAATGAGCTGATCAGCGGTAAATACCTGGAAGGAGAAATTTCTATTGAAGGCTACGGCTTTCATGTACTGGAGCTATCATAATCACTCAGATTTGACTCATGCAGTTTAGCTTGCCGCATGAGTCAAATCTAGGTATCAAAGGAGTTCATCATGAAACGACTGCTATGGATCGGCAGCTTATCTTATTTTTTAATCGGCCTGGCACACGTGGTTGTAGGCTCCCTACTGCCTGTGTTGTTAGAGCATTACGGTAGAAACTATACGGATGGCGGAAGTCTAATCTTCGCTCAATTTTCCGGTTTTCTGGCTGGAGTCCTGCTGTCGCCGTGGCTTGCCCGGAGTTTCGGCAAACGCCGAAGTCTGGTATTCGCCCTGCTCCTGCTATGCGCGGCGGAAGTGCTGTACTCATTGCTGCCGCCTTGGGGTTGGCTATATGCCGTCGGGGCAACAGCCGGGTTTGGCTTCGGTATGGTAGAAACACTCATTGGCACTATTATTATCAGCGGTATTACTCAAGGAACGGGCGCGGCTATGAGCCGTCTGGAAGTCTTTTTTGGGATTGGCGCTTTGGCTATGCCCGCTATCGCCAGCCAGCTCATTGCACTCGGTTGGTGGCGATTGGCCTTTCCCATCATTTCCATGTTTGCAGCCATCACCATTATAGCTTGGCTGCGCGGGTCCTTCGGCACGCTGGACGCTGTATTAGACCAACAGGAACACCAAGGTGACAACCATACGCGTTCCACTAACTCACCCAAATCCCCCACGGTGGAGGCTTCTAAGGGTAGCCCTATAGGCAATTGGAAGCTACTTGCACTATTTATCGTCTTTTTCTTTATCTATGTAGGGACAGAGATGAGCCTGGCTAATTTCCTGCCCTCCATGTTCATCGAACGGCTGGGTCTCACACAAGCCGAAGCAGCACTTAGTGTCACCTGCTTCTGGTTAGCAATGGCTACCGGCCGGTTATTCACAGGCTACATTGCCGATCGATACGGCTACGGTGTCTTTGTCGCCCTGAGCTCACTGGCAGCGACCGTGCTGCTGTGCGTGTTCCCGCTGATCAAAGGGACTGAAGGCGCCTTTATCCTTATTGTACTGCTGGGGCTGGGCATGTCCGGCATCTTCTCCATCGCACTTGTTTTTGCCAGCAAAATGATGCCGGGTACAGAAGAATCTACCACTAGCCTGCTTATCGGCGCAGGTGGAGTTGGGGGAGCTCTGCTGCCTTTATGGCTCGGAAATAGCATGGACCGTGGTGGAGCAGTCTCATCAGCGTGGTTGCTGGCAGGCTTCGCCTGTATCCTGTGCCTGCTTGGGGGCATCTTGTACGCCCTATATGTGCGCAAAAAACGGCTTCAAACCGCTTCATCATGAGACTCGTCTCTACTGGCGCCTTTGTCTGTTCCTTGGTTGTCATCCAAGTGCACATTCAAAGGTGCTTTTTTACATACTAGACGAATGCACCTTGTACAGCAGCCCGTTTTTAGTCAAAATAGATCGTTTCCTATGAATCACAGGACAGATATCCATGCCTCCTCTAGATGAATGGAGTAGTATACAACAAACCATATGGAGGTGTTTGTATTGGGTCATCCTGAATTAAAACGAAAAAAAGGCCGTAAAAAAAATGTTTTTGTCCGTGCCTGGTTTGATAAGTTAGAAAAAAAGTTTGAGGAGAAGCCCCCAAAGAGAAAAGTCCGCTCGAAACGGAAAGGGGTTGGAAAAGATATCATCGTCAAAAAGCAACTTGTAAGTGTGAATATTAATCATAGCGCTTTAGGGCCTGAAGGGGATCCTGGAACCATAGGTGATTTAGCGCAGTTCGGTTATATTTATAATGTGAAGCCCCAAGTTGTTCCGATTGAAGGGGATGTCATTTTGGATACGAACGGTATACTTACACCTGGAATTGCTCATGTTCCAGGAACTACACAGATTGCTGTATCCGATGCTGGAAAATATGAAGTTCACTTTTCGGTGTCCGGTGTGGAACCTAACCAATTCGCTATCTTTATTAATGGCGCACTGGCTGTGGGAACTGTATACGGCTCAGGAGCCGGGACACAACAGAACACAGGGCAAGCTATCCTCGCTCTGGCATGCGGTGACGTCCTTACTCTGCGAAACCATAGCTCTACTACTGCTGTTACCCTGCAAACACAAGCCGGAGGAACTCAAGCCAGTATAAACGCTTCTGTCCTCATTAAAAAATTGAGATAGGCTTGAACTCCCGCAAAGTCTCAGTGTACTAAAAAGGGTTTATCCATACAGCGAGGATAAACCCTGAATATTTTTAAAAGGCCATAATGATCCCTTTGTCATTGGCATACATTGAACTAATCCCTCTGGTGGACACAATATGAATATCTTTAAATTGATAGCGTTTCTTCAGCGCATTCATTAATTTTTCCGCCAGCCCAGGATTATTGCAGTGAGTAATGACGATGCTTTCTCCTTCGGTAGCCCGGCCACTTTTTTCAATAGTATCTGCCAGCTTTTCGATAATTTGATTCTGACCGCGTGCTTGAGTAAAAAATGCGATATTCCCGTCACCATCCGAGCCTAAAATAGGCCTGATATGCAAGAGTGAAAGTATCTTTCCAGTGATTTTATTCATTCGTCCGTTCTTAACCAAATTATCCAGATTTTCTAAAACAAAGTACGTTTTCATCTTGCTGATAAAGCTCTCCAAGGAAGAAATAATTTCGCTTTTATGATAGCCCTCGTCGATTAGCTTGCGTAGTTTTAGAGCTAACAAGAGCTGTCCAGCCGAAGCGCTTTTCGAATCAAATACATGAACATCCGCCCCCTCTTCTTCCGCCATATCTTTTCCTACCAATGCACTGGAATACGAACTGGACAGGTTGCTGGATAATGTAATGGCAAAAGAAGTATGCGTACCTTGAAAGGCTTCCTTATACAGCATAGGTGACGGTGATGCGGATCCAATTTTGGTTGTACAGGCTTTCATTTCTTCCATAAACTGAGGCAAGTCCAATGTGTCATCATCTACGAAGCATTTATCTCCCAGCGTCATATTTAACGGAATTGTAGTAACTTGCATCTCTTCTCTAAGCTCTCTCGTTAAATCACAGCAGCTGTCTGCTATTATTTTATATCTCACCCGGTACACCCTCACATTATGTTATTTTTCAATAGAACCCGCATTCATAATACTCAAAGAAAGCTCAATTAACCGTATAAAATCCTTCACATTCTTCTCACCCAAACCTACTACAAGCGCTTCAAAATAACCCTCAATTCTCTGTTGCTTCTGTTTGATCAACGATTCACCATCTACTGTGAGCCTTACACACATTCGTCGTCTGTCATGCTCAGACATTTCCATAGTCACATAGCCTTTTTTCCTTAATCCCGTAAGCGCTGCCGTAATTCTTGATCTGGATACATGCAGATGATCGCTGAGCAAGGAAGGATTAATTTCATCATCCCGATGCTGAACTAAATATTGAAGCACATGGTTTTCCCCCTGAACAAGCTCCGTCAGGCTACTGAATAATTCCATGTCATAAATCCGGTTAACGGATTCTCTCAATTCGTCCCTTAGTTCATAATCTTTCATAGTGAACCTCCGCAAAACACATAATACATACAGTTAACTATTAATACTATGTACTATAATGAATTGCCCACGATAATAACAATGAAATATTTGTGAATTTTAATACAAGGGTTAATGAGCTCAGCGTCGAATAAGAAAAAATACGCTTGATCACCTCTTGCCAGTTTACGGTAAAGGAGTTGTTACATAAGATGAAACGGTTTACTCTTCGCCAATCCCACAATTCGGATATTGAAAGCATTGCTAATTTACGGGCGATTGTACTGCGGAACGATTTAACCAGATTAGGAAGGTTTGATGAAGAGAAAGTTCGTCAACGCTTTCGTGATGCATTCGATTCTGTCCATACCTGGATCATTGAGGAAGACTCTTCTTTTGTGGGCTGCATAGCTTTTAAACCGAGATTAGACGGTTATTTATTGGAGCATTTTTATATTCATCCCAGTTACCAAGGTAAAGGAGTCGGCAGTCAAATATTAAAAAATCTGCTAGAACAAAATCATGTAAAAGGAAAACATGTAACCTTAAATGTTCTGCAAGGAAGCTCAGCCAGACGTCTTTATGAACGGTTTGGTTTTAAAATTGAACGTGAGGACCCTATTGACGTTTACATGTACTTAATCGTAGAGGGACATTCCAAAACCGTCGAAAGATCATAGAGTCATGCTTCAACCACCCTTGAATGTCCAGTTATATCTGCCCCAAGATGCTATTACAAATTCAAAAGATCTATGAACCGGGATGTTGGAGATATATAAGCACTATAAGAAAAGGCCAACCACTAAATACGGGTTGACCTCATCATTTAAAGAATGTCTTACGTTTCTAAGAGAACATAAACTGACTTTACAGCACCGTTTTAACCGTGTCTTGGACTTGCTTCAGCAGTCCTTTATAACCATCTTCATCAAGGTAACCAATACTTCCAAGCAGCAAGTGACCGACGGATTCAATTCCAACGAAATCAAAAATTCCCGTATCTGATGTGATCTTCAATCCTGCGGTCATACCGATTTCATCGTAGATCGCGTTGGGAGTACCATGTGTATTCACGATAAAACCTTTTTTACCTGTAAGCAGCTTATTAATCCCTTCCGCACCAGCCGTATATGCAAATCCGTATGCAAATACACGGTCAACGTAACCTTTCAGGATGGCAGGAAGACCTGTCCACCAGATGGGAGAAATAAAAGTAATTGTATCCGATTGTGAGATGTATTCCTGCTCCACTTTGATATCAGCCGGAGTTTGCCCTGCTCTCATAGCGGCAGTATCCTCAGGTTTTAATACAGGTTGAAAATCAAGGGCATATAGATCACGTACAACGACTTCGTCACCTTTTTCTTTCAGAGTATTTACAACCGTTTCGAGTATCGCGTGATTAAAGCTTTCAGCGTTAGAGTGAGCATAGATGATAAGATGTTTCATTTAAATAACCTCCAGAAGTTTTATTGTTATTTTGATATTAATATAGATATCTATGCATTTATTCAAAAAAAAAAATTATAATCTGTTTTTTACATGCTCTAACAGATATTCCAGTTGTTCTTTTTCCTCGTCTTTCAGACCACCATAGATGGTTTCTTTTAATCTATTGGAGATCATCTCAAATACAGGCTCTATCTCTCTTCCCTTATCGGTCAGAAATATCAAGGTAACCCGACTATCCTCCCTTTCTTTTTTTCTTTCGACATACCCCAACTTCACTAGCTTGTCGATCAAAACAGTGACAGTGGGTTGCTGACGAGAAATTTTTTGCGTCAATTCCTTAATGGAAAGCCCGTCCTTTTGATAAAGGAACATTAGAATTCCACCATGAGTAGGAACAATTCCTTCAATTCCATTCGATTCGAGCTCAGACACAATCAATTTATTGATCGAGTCTCTAATGGTTCCTATCAGTGCAGCTGCATTATTTTTTAACATACAAGCATTATTACATAGACATCTATATATATCAAGTGTTGGTTTCAGTCTGATCTGGTTTTAGCATATGAATGATTCAAAGAACTAGGATTAAGTTTGATATAATGAAATCTAAAATAGATAGGAGCTTGTTAAATGGAGCAGCTTTTAAAGAAAATTCAATACTTGAGTACCCAAGAAAACTTTAAAGCAAATATGACTTAATCTAAAATGGTTCATGGTGGACTACTATTGCAGACGCATAAAAAAGCCAAAACACCAAAGTTCCTTACCTGACTTTGAGTATTTTGGCTTACACTGTTTATTTAAAGAGATATTGGAAGTATGATATGTTTTAGTTGAGCGTTTGAAGTACCTCAGGTGTAAAGGTTTGAAGATCATGAATTCGGCCTTCACGTATTTTTGTAGCCCATGCAGGATCACCCAGAAGCGCACGCCCAACAGCTACCAGATCAAATTCATTGTTGTCCAGCCGTTCCAGAAGTTCATTAATATCTTGGTGTCCTGCCCCTTTCCCTTCCGTATAACTTACAAAATCCTCATCCAGACCTACAGAGCCAACCGTAATCGTGGTTTTTCCAGTCAGCTTCTTCACCCATCCGGCAAAGCTCAAATCGGAGCCTTCAAATTCAGGTACCCAAAAGCGACGTGTCGAGCAATGGAAGATGTCCACGCCCGCTTGTACTAACACATTCAGGAGTTGCCCCAGTTTATCCGGTGTATCGAACGGCTTTGCGTTGTAATCATTCATTTTCCATTGGGATAGGCGCATGGCAATAGGGTAATCAGGGCCAACCTCAGCACGAATAGCTTCCACAAGCTCAATGGCGAATTGTGCACGTTTTATGATATCGCCACCATAGCGATCCGTACGTTGGTTCGTTCTCTCCCAAAAGAATTGATCAACCAGATAGCCGTGCGCTCCGTGAATTTCAACGCCGTCAAAGCCCAATCGTTTTGCATTCGCAGCTGCATCGACATAGGCCCCAATGACCTTGACGATTTCTTCTTCTGTCATCGGCTCGGTCACTTTTTTTCCTTCCAGATCCAGCCCTGATGGACCAATCGACAGCGCTTCTGGGTTCGGCTGAGATCCCAAAGGGCGAGCCATCCCCATATGCCAAAGCTGTGGAAAAATTTTACTACCGGCTTCATGAACCTGTCTGACCACTTCAGCCCAACCGTTTAAAGCCGCTTCTCCATAAAAATTAGGTATCCTCGGCTCACTTGTTCCAGCAGGATGGTCAATTACTGCACCTTCAGTAATAATAAGACCTACACCATTCTCTGCGCGACGGCGATAATAAGCGGCTACATCCGGTCCTGGCACACCATTTGGTGAAAAAGCGCGGCCCATTGCCGGCATTACAATACGAGTCTGTAGGGTCAGATTATGAATGGTATAAGGTTGAAATAAAGCTTCTGTTGAATGGACATTTTGCGGTTGATTACTCAAGGATTGTACCTCCCCATTTTCTTTTATCGTTTTTAGCGATATATAAAAAGCTCGTGCACCATCAAACGGGGTGCAAGTGAAATGTTAGCAATGTTTAATTTATCATTCAACCGACAAAATGTTCATTCTGTTGCTTAACCAAAAGGGTTATAAAATTGTTGTATATCTAAACTCACTTGTTGACAAAACAACACATGTTTATAATGGGGGAATCATTTAATTTACCTGAAAGGAGTGTCTTGAGGATGCCTGGTGTAACCTCACCCAACCCAAACGATCCGCGCGTCATTCGAACACGTAGATTAATTCTCGACGCATTCGTTGACCAATTAAATAAGAAAGACTTCTACACGATTACGATCAATGACATTACCCAAAAAGCCACCATTAACCGTGCCACGTTCTATGCACATTTTCAAGATAAATATGCACTGCTTGAAACCCTTTTGTCAGACGCATTTTTGGAGTATGTTATCAAGAGGATTGATGCTGAGGCACGTTTGTCGGAGGAGATCATTCAGAAACTTATTCTTTCGTTATGTGACTATCACGACTCAAGTAACCAATGCGTTCATAAATATAATTCAGTGGCACCGATCCTGGAAGAACATATTAAGAATCAATTAGAGCAATTCATACTTCAACTCATAACAAGAGAAGCCAATAATACAGACCAAAGAACGTTAGAACTTGCCGCGACCATTTTAAGCTGGTCCATTTATGGTGTAACCTTTCGCTGGAATGTGGAAGGAAAAAAAGAGTCTCCTACAGATTTAGCCGAGAGAGCTGTGCCTTTAATCTTCAATGGGGTTGTCTTATCTCTAGTCTCACAAATCTCTTAGCAGAAAATGCGAATAAAAAGGGCCGTTCCCAGTATACTTCGATCAGTTCCTGGGACAGCCCTTATAGTATTTAGTAAAATAATTGCATCTTTTATTTAAAGAATTTTCTTAAACATCTCGATAACTTGTTCTTTGCTAGGTATGAACGGATTGCCCGGAGCGCAAGCATCCTTCATTGAGTTCTCGGCAAGCAGATCCAAATCCACTTCATTTACACCCAGTTCAGAAAGTTTGGAAGGAATCCCCACTTCCTTCGACAGGTCTTTGATTCTTTGGATTACATAGTCAGCGCATTCCTTATCCGTTTTCCCCTTATCTTCAAAACCGATGACCTTAGCGATGGCACGAAACTTCTCTGGTACATGCTTGGCGTTCTCCTCTTCCACAATCGGCAGCAGCATGGCATTGCAAACACCATGAGGCAAATCGTATACGCCGCCAAGCTGATGCGCCATCGCATGAACGTAACCCAATCCGGCATTATTAAATGCAAGTCCTCCCAAGAAAATAGCGTATACCATTTGCTCACGTGCTTCTATATCATGACCGTTGCTCACTGTACGAGCCAAATGATTAAAAATAATCTCTACTGCTGCCAACGCAGTGGCATCCGTTACAGGATAGGAACCTGGTGTAACCAAAGCTTCAATAGCATGGGTCAGAGCATCTAGCCCTGTAGCTGCCGTTAATGCGGCGGGTTTGTCTACCATCAGCTCAGGGTCGTTGACCGAAATCGTAGCTACACTATTCTTATCAACCATAACCATCTTGACCTTGCGCTCTTCGTCCGTAATGACATAATTGATCGTGATTTCAGCCGATGTTCCTGCTGTGGTATTAATAGCCACAATAGGAAGCGATTTGTGCTTGGATTTATGAACGCCCTCATACTCGGTTATATGTCCCCCGTTGGTAGCAATAATGCCGATTCCCTTAGCCGTATCCTGTGGTGATCCTCCGCCAATCGAAATTAAAAAGTCACATCCGTTTTCTTGCAGAAACTGAACACCATCATGTACATTTTTACAGGTCGGATTTGGTTTTACTTCATCGTATACCGCATAGTTCAATCCAATATCATCCAGCAAAGATGTAACCTTGCCTGCAATGCCACTCTTCATCAAAAATTTATCCGTAACGACTAGAGCTTTGTTTAAATTCAGTTCTTTTATATACGGCCCAACTTCATGCAAACAGCCTGTTCCCATAAGATTGATAGATGGTACAAAAAATACATGTGCGCTCATATAAAATCGGCCTCCTAAAGGATTCACTTCTTGTTGCCTCGCTAAATACGGAATTATTCTATAAAGTGAAATATTTCACATTTATAATTTTATCTTTATTTTATTTTGATGTCAATAATAAAACACAGATATTTATTGGTTTTATTTTTGTTTGTTTTGTTTTTTTAGTGAATCCAATATTTGGTACACAACTAATCGGAGGAAGCCTCGTACAACTTAGATGAACACATTAACAACGAGGTGATGACAGCATGACAATCAACAAGGGAGTATTGCTGGCTCTGCTGGCAGTATCGCTGCTCCAAGCAAACCCGTCTTATGCGAAGTCGGTACCGCTGACTCCAGTGACGACCGTTTATGTGGATGACCACCCGCTTCAGCTTGCCGCCGAGCCGCTGCTGCTAGACGGGACAACGCTCGTCCCCATGCGTCAGTTGTTTGAGGCGCAAGGAGCTGTGCTTTCCTGGAACGGATTCAGCAAAACCGTAACAGCAACCAAAACCGACACGGTGCTGACCTACCACATCGGGGAACTCGTTGCTACCCTAAACGGCAAAACGCTGTCCCTGAATGTTCCGGGACAGATCGTTGAGGGCAACACGATGATTCCACTGCGTTTTGTGAGCGAAGCACTTGGGAGCACAGTGAAGTGGGATGCCCTTACCCGGACAATCCGGATTGCCTCCAGGGACGATTTTTTCACAACAGTTCTTTCCAGGGTCAACCTGCGCAGCGAACCGGATTCATCGGGAGCTTCCCCTTCCCTGCGGCTTATTCCAGCCAGCGAAAAGGTTCACGTCATCCGCGAGGTCAATGCTCTCTGGCTGGAAGTGCGCACTAAAGACAACCTGACCGGATACATATCGGCAAAACCAAAATACAGCGACTATTCCAGCCCATCCCTGGCGGAACGGCAGGGAGATGAACTCATCGCCTACGGAGAGAAATTTCTCGGTACCCCTTATGAATTCGGCGCAGCAACCGGACAGACATCGACCTTTGATTGTTCTTCTTTTGTGGGGGAAGTGTTCCAGCATACGCTCTCTATCGACCTCCCCCGTGTCTCTTACGATCAGGCTAAAGAAGGGCGGGAGGTCGGGCTGAACGAGCTGCGCAAAGGCGACCTGCTGTTCTTCAGCGCACGCGGGCTAGAGATCGGCCATGTGGCTATCTATGCAGGGAACAACAAATTGCTGCATACATTCTCCAAAGAACGCGGCGTTCATTTTGACACGCTTGACGATAAATGGCAGAAACGTTTCGTAACAGCGCGCAGGCTGTTTTAGGACGAACCAGATAGCCAGTAACAGTAGGCTATTCCAGTCCACATTCATTATCTTCTAATTGCCTTTTGCCGGACGCTCCCTTGCGGATTGCGTTCAGGCGGCAAAAGGTCTGGATTCATTGTAAAATGGAGGTCATAACGTTTAAAGACTACGTTCGCTTAAAAAATTGGATTGAGGTATTAATCGTTTTGAAATACTAGGTAGAGTCTTTTGACTATAGACAGGAGGAATAAATAATTATGCAATTTGAGACAAACCGGCTCATCATTCGTGATATTTTCAGATCTGATTGGGAAAGTATACATACGTACACGTCATTGCCTGAAGTTACTAGATATACAGCCTGGGGACCGAATACAGAAGAAGATACAAAGGCATATATAGAACAAGTTTTAGCTTCGCAGCAGGAACAGCCACGACAAGACTACGAACTAGCCGTTTGTCTGAAAAATAATGGAATCCTGATCGGCGGTATGGGTATTCATGTCAAAGATACTAATGCAGAATTGGGTTACGTTTTGAATCCAGATTATCAAGGGAAGGGTTATGCAGCAGAGGCAGCACGAGCGTTACTAGACTTTGGATTTAGCACACTTGCTGTCCACCGTATTTATGCAACATGTCGTCCAGAAAACAAGGCTTCTGAGAAGGTTATGCAACAGATCGGAATGCAACGTGAAGGTTTGATGCGTGAACACTGGTACTATAAAGGCGAGTTTCATGATTCATGTTTGTACTCTATTCTTGCTGAGGAATATAACAGGACATAAACGGTGTTTTTTATATCTAAATATATTTTTGATTATTCAACAGACAATTACTCCTTGAGAAACATGTTACTGCGATAAAATGATATTTAAACCATTTAATGAGAAATAAGTTTGAGGAACTTTTCTGCACGATATAATTTTTAATTAAGGAGGGTACAACATGGAAGCTTTTGCAGAATATTTAGAGCATATTGATAACCCCCAACATCGGGCCCGAACGCAAGAGGTTTTGGCTTGGGTAACCAAGAAGTTTCCAAATTTAATGGCAAAAATTGCGTGGAATCAACCTATGTTTACGGATCACGGCACATTTATTATTGGCTTTAGCGTAGCCAAACATCATTTGGCCGTTGCCCCTGAAAAGGCAGGGATTAATCATTTTTCGGAGTTAATTGTGCAGGCTGGCTATGATCACACCAAGCAGTTGGTACGTATCCAGTGGGATAGTCCAGTTGATTTCTCATTACTTGAGAAAATGATCGAGTTTAATATTTTGGATAAGGCAGACTGTTCAACCTTTTGGCGGGAATAAAAAAAGGTTCCTTTTCTCGTAAAACTATACATCGAGCATCACAAATAAGTATTTTTCTTCTCGCCCCCTCTACCATCCTTCCAAATCTCATCATGCTAATCACCCTTAAAGTGACCCTATGCTATAATGTGGAAAGTATGGATTGTTACATGCACAGGAGGATTGGAGCAGAATGATTGGGAAATTTTTAATTTTCTCTCTACTATGGAGTTTGCTTGGCAACCCGTTTTTGGCAATGCTCGTACTCCTAATCGTGATCTATATATTAGATCGCAGCTTTGTCGGTGTATTGCCCAGCATCAGCAAACCATGGAAAAGAAGACGCAATGCCGCTCGATTGCGCCAACAGATTACGCTAAACGCCAACGATGTGGCTGCCAAGTTCGATTTGGCTCGTATCTGGATCGAAAGCAAGAAATATCCTCAGGCTTTGGAGCTGTTATTGGAAATTCAATCCCGTTATGAAGAATCAGCAGACTATTGGAACGCACGGGGAACGGCTGAAGTTCACACAAACCATCTGGAGGATGGAGAACAGGATTTACTGAAAGCACTGGACATTAACCCGCGGGTGCAATACGGTGAGCCTTATTTGCATTTAGCCGCTGCTTTCAAAGAACGTGACGTAAATAAGTCACTTCATTATCTGCAGCAATTTCAGGAGATTCAGTCTTCTTCCAGTGAGGGCTATTATCTGACAGGCTTGATGTACCGTATGCTGGGACGCAAGGATGAAGCCACTGTAGCCTTTAACCAGTCCATTGCCGTCTATCGTTCCCTGCCCAAATACCGCAAACGAAGTGAGCGCAAGTGGGCTGTACGTAGCTTATTCCGTAAATTAATCGGCTAAACAGCTATATTTATTTTCTTAACGACCTTTCTCTTCTTTTGAGAAAGGTCGTTTTTACGTTTGTCTACCATGTACTTCCACGGACCTGAATCGGCTCCCTTTCGCATCCTGAATTTGAGGCATTTTTTTGTAATCAGTTGTTGACATGCCACAAATCAGGTCATATAATCCGTTTATGAACTGATGAGTTTATACATAAACTTTAAAGTACAAAAAAAAGACAGAAAGGATGATCATCTTGTTAAAACCCAGTCTCTACATATCTGCTATATTCATTCTTCTGTTCACCTCAGCTTGCTCATCTACAGGATCGAGTGATCAAGAAGCAGCAGAACAACAAAATCAAAAGGTAGAAGCGATGGTTGTTAAAAAAGAACCGCTGTCTGCTTCTTTTGACCTTTCAAGCACGCTACAGCCCTATGAGGATACCTCCGTATCTTTTGAGTTATCCGGACTGATTCGCGACACAGTTGTCAATGTGGGAGACTCCGTATCCCAGGGGCAGATCTTGACGATGCTTGATTCATCCAGCTACCAGCTACAACTGGAGCAGGCTAGTACAGCTATACTTGAAGCACAGGCAGGTATCAAAAATGCTACAGCTGCCATTTCAAGTGCAGATGCCTCCATTCAATCCGCCGACGCGCAAAAGGCAGCAGCTCAAGCTGGAGTTAACAAAGTGAACAAGGGTGCCCGTGAGCAGGAAAGGGCACAGGTCCGTACCAAAGTGCAAAGAGCACAGTCCGCTTTGACTAAAGCACAGGCTACCGCTGAACGCACCAAGCTTTTATATGATCAGGGAGCTGCAACCAAAAACGATTATGAAAATGCGCAGCTCGCTTTGACCAATGCCACCAAGGACCTGGAGGATACACAAGAAGCCCTCTCCTTAATCCAGGAGGGAGCAACATTGGAAGATCGGCAATCGGCAGAATCCAGCCTACAGCAAGCCCAAGCCGGGAAAGAAGCTGCTATCGCTGCGAAGGAACAGGCAGAAGCCTCTCGAGATAACTCAACTGCGGCATATCAACAGGCGGTCATTGCCAAAAAGCAAGCCGAACTTTCCCTCTCCAAGACAGCTTTAAAAGCCCCCATTTCCGGCGTTATTCTGGAGAAAAAGGCAACGGTGGGACAATTGGCGAGCACTGGACAGCCGATATATCGTATCGGACAAATCGACAAGCTCAAGGTGCTGCTCCCTGTTCCCGATCATGAAATCACGAACTGGAAGCAAGGTCAGACAGTCCAACTTCAACTGTACGATGAGAACAGAGAAGGAACGGTCAGCAAAATTTATCCGGCCACCAACATCAATACGGGCAGTATCAACGTAGAAGTGATTGTTCCTAACCCCCAGCATGATTGGGCCCCGGGACAAGTCATAAAGGCAGGCCGCCAACTGACTCAGAGTGAGCAAATTTTGCTCCCAGCCAAAGCTGTCATTAATAACGGTACAGATACTTTTGTCTATAAAGTGGTGAACAACAAAGCGGTCAAGACGGTCGTGAATGTCGGTCAGATGTCCAACAATAAGCTCGAAATTACCAAGGGACTGAATGTCGGGGATCGTATCGTTACCACCGGAGTAAACCTGATCTACGATGGGCTGCTCGTTCAGATCATGGGGGGAACGAGCAAATGATTGCATATTTTATCAAAAAGAAAAAACTGACCCTCTTTATTTTTATCATGGCGATTGTTGCCGGGCTATATAGTGTCTCTCAACTTCCCCGGCAGGAAACGCCGGATATTATCAAGAAAACCGCTGTGGTCACGACCCTCTACCCTGGAGCTACACCCCAAAAGGTAGAACAAACGGTCACGAAGCCTCTGGAACAAAAAATGAAAGAAATCAATCATATTAAAAAGATTTCTTCTACATCCGAAAATGGACTTTCGACGATTATCATTGAGACAGAAGGCAACGCCAATGCCGCAGAAGTCTGGGATACATTACGCAAAAAAATGAACGATGCCCAATTTTTTCTGCCCACAGATGCTCAAAAGCCTGTCGTTAACGATGATTTGAATAAAGTATTTATCCATTCCTACGCCATCACGGGGGACTCTGTGGAGCAATTGTATCAACTAAATGATATGGTGATATCATGGAAGGATCAATTAAAAACCATTCCCGGTGTATCGGAAGTAACAATCAAGGGATTATCGGATCAAGAGGTTCAGATTCAGATTGATGCTCAAAAGCTCCAGCAGTACCATATCAGTTGGGAACATCTCATGAGTGCAGTGCAGAAGGAAAATGAGCAATATCCGATAGGCAATCTGGATTACAATGAACGTACCTACCGAATGAATGTGACGCAGTCCAAGAATGCTCAGGATTTGAGTAAAGTCATTATTTCCAAAACTGAAAGTGGCGCTCCTGTGTATCTCAGTGATGTGGGCACCGTATTGCTTACACATAACACCAGCAGCTATATGGCCTTTTTTAACGGTAAACCAGCTATTACGCTGACGATTAACGGTAATACCGGCTCTGACGTAGACACGATTTATAGCAAAGTAAATAAAGAAATGCAGTTGTTAAAACCAGATCTGCCTAATACGTTTCAACTGAATACGTTATTTTCACAGACCGAGCGGATTGATCATATTTTTCATGGCTTGACCCGTGAATTGCTGTTTGCCATTGCGGCGGTTGTGATCGTATGTACATTGGGCTTGAATCTGATTACATCCTCTTTTGTGGCACTGGCTATTCCTATTTCAATCGCCATAGGTCTCATTATTCTCCCTATGCTCGGAATAACATTGAATCAGGTTACGGTCATTGGCTTAATTATTGTAATGGGGATTCTAGTCGATGATGCTGTGGTGGTTAATGATAATATTGAACGCAGAATGATGACCTTGGGCGAGAGTCCCAAGATAGCAGCATTAAATGGAACGAAAGAAGTTTCCATTTCCATTTTGACCGCAACCCTGGCAACTGTAGCCTCCTTTGCCCCGCTGTTCTTTTTATCAGGCGATGCAGGCTCCCTTATCAAACCATTACCGTTTGCTGTTATCTTTACGTTATTGGCTTCCATGCTCATGTCCTTTACCGTCATCCCAATCTTTAGAGAATGGTATGGACAACGAAATCAAAAAACGCCCAACTCCACCATGAAGCCGTCGGGACTGCTGGGAAAACAAATTGATGCTCTTCGTAACGTATATACCAGCAAGCTGATTCCGAGAGTCATTAAGCAACCTGGATTATATGCTGCATTAGGATTATTGATCAGTACCACGCTGTACGGCATACTTGCTCTGATTCCGATCGACCTGTTCCCCAGAACCAACGATCCGGAATTAAGCATTAATGTGCGTATGCCTACAGGTACTTCTATAGAAGAAACCAAGCGGGTCACCGAGGATATTGCCAAATGGGTGAAGCAGCAACCTCATGTGGAAACGATCAGTTATGCGGCTGGCGGCGACGCTCCCCGGTTGTTTAAAGATATGACCGCTGACGCCAAAACAGGCACAACCGTGGGTCAAATTGCTATTATTGGGGAAGAAGGTGCATTTGATCCCGATGAAATGGCAGACAAATGGCCCTCCATCTTAAAGGATCGTTATCCGGGTCAATCCATTTCCTTGAAAATAGCTAAAGTGGGGGTGCCTCTCGGTAAGCCGATCTCCATTCGGATTTTAGGCAATGATGTAGATCAGTTGCGTTCGTTGTCACAGCAGTTAAAAGAAGGCATTATGGCTACCAGAGGAACACAGGACATACAAGATAATATGGAAAATGAAGGATATACGTTGGATTTCCAAATCAACAAACAAGCGATGGATCAATATCAGGTAAGCAATAATGATCTGACACGTACACTCTTGTTAATGGGTAATGGCGTGAGCTTTAGCCGATTTGATACGGGGAAAGATTTGATCAATATTAAGCTGAAGCTAAGCCAAACCGATCAAAATCCTGAAATTTTGTTTCAGCAATTGAATGTGACCAATGCCAATGGTATACAAATCCCTTTATCTCAATTGGCTGAGTTGAAACCATCCTTTGCAACACAAAAAATTAACCATTATAATTTAAAACGTTCGATTACTGTTGAAGCTGAAGTTCACGGGCGTACAGCTTCCGAAGTCATGAAGGATGTCAAGCTTAAATTGCAGGATATTAAATTTCCTCCAGGCTACACTTGGGAAATTGGGGGCGAGATTTCAGGACAAGATGACATTTTATCAGAAATAGGATGGTTATATGTTGTCGTCATACTATTAATCTTCATGCTGATCTTTTTGCAATTTTATTCTTTCTCGACTCCACTCATCATATTGACTACCGTGTATATGGCAGCAGCAGGCGGATTTCTTGGCTTGTTCATTCTAAATACGCCGGTTAGTTTTATGGGCGTGTTGGGCTTAATGACCTTGGCAGGTATTGTCGTACGTAACGGCATTGTGCTGATTGAGTTTATTGAGGATGCAAGACGTGAAGGGATCGAACTGAAGGAGGCGGTTATTGCAGCGACCAAAGCGCGTTTCCGTCCCATATTGCTTACTTCACTGACAGCCATTGTCGGTCTGATTCCGATTGCGCTTATTGGAGAGCTTATGTTTAGACCGCTGGCGTATACCATTATGTTTGGATTGATGTACTCGACCATTCTTACGATGTTTGTGGTTCCGTCCCTGTATATGGTTATTGCCCGCTGGAAATTAAAGAGACAGAGCAAAAAATTGGGGGTACAATGAAAAAAATAACGAGTGAAGATATTATCTATGCCGCCCTTTCCCTGTTTTCTGAAAAAGGGTACGATGCCACCTCGGTGGATGAAATTGCCCGCAAAAGCGGGATGGTCAAGGCTTCCTTTTATAAATACTTTCAAAGTAAAGAAGAGTTGCTGCTGGGGACAATCGTCCTGATTGAAAAACTTCTTGATGCAGATATTAAAGAGCTTTATTTGAAGCATCAGCTACCTTCCCGTGAAAAGTTGAGACAACTGTATTTGATTGCGCTGGGCCGGATTTATAAGAATAAAGTTCATTTGCTGGTATACTCCGTCCCTTTAATCGGTTCTAAGGAAGAAAAAATCGCACAAGCCATTGATCGTGTTGAACATTATTTGTCTAACGTGATGGTTGATTTCTTAATTGATGCTTATGGACAATCTATACGTGACTATGCGCACGATATCAATTTTGTCATCAAAAGTATCATTATTAATTCCTTCCGAATGAGCGATTCAGAACTGTCCTCGACGGAGCATCAAACACTGGCTGAATTTATTGTCAGCATTACGGATATACTGGCACAAGGAATGTTGAGCCCTGATGTTCAACATCAAATCATGTGGGGCCGCGATTCCGTATTCTATGAAGATTCTGATCAAATCTGGACCAAAGGAAAACAAATCTCCTATGCACTGCAACGTATAGATACGGTTCTGAAACAAACTAAATTAAATGAAGCTACACGGAATGAATATGTGCAAATCCTAAGCAGATTACAGCGTGAGCTCTCGGAAGAAAACGTGGAAATAGCTCACGTGAAAGCCCTCCTTCTATTTTTGGGACAGCTGCCCGAGTTGCTGGAAGACTGTACCAAGCTGAAGGCTGTATTGGAGATTTAGCACGCCGAAATGCATAAAAAGAGGTTCATGATAGTCAGATCTACTGCCATCATGAACCTCTTTCTTTAATATACTTTGTCCGATCCAAAGCATCCTCTCACGCTCACCGTAACGGCGCATAACCAAGCCGATTCAGTTCTTCTGCAATCACACGATAACCACGACTGTTCGGATGCACCCGGTCTAACGAAAGCAGTGCCCGTTCATAGCCCTCAAATGCGGGATAAATGTTCGCCACCCGGTAATTGGGTCCGCCCAATGTGTAGAGAAACGAGTTGTACTGGCGCACATATACTCCCGCCTCCCTTACCCCTGGAAAAGGATTATATAATCCCACCATCCGGATGATAAATGGCTCACGCTGACCGGACTTTATCTGATACAGGGCATGTACAATTTGGCGCACATGTTCTTTTGTGTGATTCAGGGCTTGCGGAATGGAGGAACCCGACAAGCCGGAATCTCCAGCAAGGACGCTGATGTATGGGCGCAGATCATTCCCGCCGATCGTTACCGTTATAAGTTCAGCCCGGCTGAGCGCCGACCGAAAAAGCGGATTGTTGCGGACCATTGACAGCAACTCCTGCGATGTCAGCCCGTTGATTCCCAGATTCTCGTAACTGACTGGCGTACGGAGATGTCTTTCTGCCATTCGCCGATAGATAGGTACAAATCCGCCGCTCAGCAACGTCCCCGCACCTGTTGTTAAAGAATCTCCAATCGCTGTATAGTGGTACGCCAATGAAACCCACCTCCCTCTTTCTACATAACATATCTTATGTAGAAAGAGGAACGCGGGACCCGGAGATTCGCTTATTCTTCGTCTATTTCATATACACAATGGAATTGCCCACCATCCGACAAATCCTCTGATCCATATACGGCAAAGCCCACATTGCGGAAGAAATCTGCCCCCTCCGCATCCGTGTCCACAGTAAGCCGTTTCGGATTACGCTCCTGAATAAGCGTAAGCAGCATACCTCTGGCATATCCTCTATGACGGTTTTCAGGCAACACGGCCAGATGGCGAATTACGGTTGTTCCATCCTCCTGCTCCTCAAAGCCAACAATACCTACAATAAGTCCTTCATCTTCTACACCGAACAGCTTCCAGTCATCCGAGGCTTGATAGGTACGTAAAGCTGCTTCTCCGCGTTCAGGATGATCCAGCACAGCGTAGGTTAACAGCTCCAGAACCTCCTCACGATCTGAATCTGTTTTTATATTTTTAAACATTGTTTGTCGTCTCTCCTTAATATCCTGAAATTAGGATTACCTCTAATTCTCCATAATAAGCAACGGCCAGTTATCAAGCCACTGCTTCTCAAATACACGCTGACGAAAAGCCGTTGTGTGACTAAACAAAGGGCTTTGCCGTACCCGCATATCCAGCAGATCTTCCAATCCATGCGGACAAATGACCTCTATTTGATCCTTGTCATTCAATCTAACCGCCACAGCCGTTGCCGTCTCTGGCCAGCGGCTCATCGCATCCTCTATCGAGGAATAAGGAGCCTCCCCGTTGCGAATATGCATCCGAGCCTGATTTTTGACAGACCAGTTACGTCCGGCCTGCTTACGGTTCAAGGACAATTCTAGATACTCATCTCGTTCCTCTAGCGTATTTTTCGGGTCAAAGTAAATAACATCAATATCGTTTAAAGGTGTAGCAGTTGTATAGCCATGGAGCTTGTCCCAAACCCGGTTACGTACATAGCCTGCGGCAATACATCCTTGCGGCAACTTCAGCTCTCGCACATATCGCAAGTCTTGCAGTACCTGCGGATCATTCATATATTGTATGATTCGTAGCACATTTTCTTCCGACTTCATCCTGCACTCAACTCCCTTTTTATGATGACAGTTGCTGCACCGATTCTCCTCCTTGAGCCGCGATCCGTGCTGTACGCTGCACCAGACGGCGGCGTGCGACCAGAAGGAACGGAATTCCAATCACAACCGACAGGGCAACCGGAACAAAAACGGCAAGCGGCGCCGTTTGACCATAGATATCCAGCAACCAGCCACCAAATAAAGGAGCCAGCACGCTTCCCAAATTATTAAAGCCGATTGTACCGAAGTAGGTCCCTTTATATTGAGCATCTGCAATTTGGTCAATCAGTACGTCCAGCATCGTGAACAATAACACTTCACCAACCGTAAACAGCACCATATCCAGTATAAACATCCAGCCTGAGTTTAGCATACCGCACAGCAACAGGCTGACCGCAATACATATATTCCCTGCAATCAAGGAATTCACCGGGGAAAATCGACTTGCCAATCGCACCAGCGGATATTGAAATGCCAATACACAAACCGCGTTGACCGTCAGCATGTATGTAAACCATCGGGTTCCTTCTGCGAAGGATAAGGACAAGAATTGAGGCATTGTGGAATTGGAATGAGCATAGCCCATCACACAAAATACCGTTCCCAGCAAAATCGGCATAAACACCGGATCACGGCTGGCTGTACGGAATGCCTCGCCCATCCGCAGTGGAGCCTCTCCCGCCGTTGTACCTATATGCAGATCCGATGCATACCGGGCAAATTGGATCAACAACAGTACCCCGTACAATGCGTACACACCAGCAGCTACCATAAACGGCGTCCCCGTGGATGCAGATCCTAACATTAAACCAAGCAACGGCCCTGCCACCACCCCAACATTAATGGCTGCATATCTCATATTGTAGATAAGCAGTCTTTTCTCCTTCGGGGTTACATCTGATAACAGTGCCCGTGAGGTTGGCTCGAACAAGGATCTGCACAGTCCATTCAGAGCATTAATGACAAAAAAGGCCCAGGCCGCTTCCGCAAACGCAAAAGCAACGAATACAAGCGCCCAGCTCGCAATGGACACCAGCATCACCTTTCGCCGTCCGATTCGATCTGAAATATATCCACCGTAAAAGCTGGCAAAAATGCCGACCAACGAGCTGACCGATACGATCACCCCCGTATGAAAGGGGGACACCCCTAGACGGGTGGTAAGGTAAATAGACAAAAACGGGATACTCATGGATGTCGCCATCCGTCCAAAAATTGTACCGACAATAATCGTCCAGGCCAGCGGGTGAATGGAACGTAACTGTTCTTTCATATATGTCTCTTACGTCCTCCTTCCGTATGCAAGTCTAACAAGGGGGAAACCTGTCTAGCACTGGTGAATATAGCGTTCCAGCTCTAAACACGTTGCTTGATAGACAGATTGGAGCGCAGACAACTTCGCTTTCGCATTCTCAAGTCGGTTCTCCCGTGCAAGCTGTTCAATATCGGACAGCAACGAGGACAAACGCCCGACACCCAGACTCACGCTGCCTGATTTCAACTCATGAGCAGCCTCTACTACTTTTGTGGCTTCGCCCGCAGCAGCCAGTTCTCTTAACCTATTGATTTTGGCAGGTGTATCACTAGTATACATTTCCACCAATGACTCCAGTAGTCCCGTGCTGCCATCCTCGTCCAGCAGCATAATTTCACGTATAACTTCCTCATCCAAAATCGGCTCGGTTTCAGGCTTTGGAAGCCATTTGACAAGCTTTTCAGAGAGCCTTTCAATCGTTACTGGCTTCATCAAGTAATCGTTCACTCCAACCTCCTGGCCCCGTGCCTGATCCTCCTCGGACACATTTCCGGTCAAAGAAATGATTGGCACAGGTGGTTGCTGGTTTTCTGCTTCCCGCTGGCGGATCGCTTTCGCCGCATCATGACCATTCAGCAGAGGCATATGATGATCCATTAGAATACAAGCGTAGGATCGTTCGGAGGCCGCTCTTACAGCAGCTTGTCCATCCTCAGCAAAATCAATATGCTGGAATCCCAAGTGGTTAAGCTGTAATTGCACCACCTGACGATTTACCCGATTATCCTCAGCCACCAAAATAGTTTGAGAATGACTGTGCTCACGCAGCAACTCGCTAAACACCTTCAAATCACCAGTTTCATGCTTCTCCATTTCGTCTGCCTGCTCCGATCCTTTCATGAAGGGAATTTCAAACCAGAACGTCGAGCCTTGGCCTTCTTCACTGACGACCCCGATTTCTCCCTGCATGAGTTCCACAAATGAACTGCATATCCATAGCCCCAGACCCGTTCCTCCATATTGGGAGGCGCTTCCTTCACCGGCCTGTACATAGGGCTGAAACAGCTTATTCTGATCCTCCGATGAAATCCCAATACCCGAATCCTGCACCTCAAACCGAACACGTTGGGAATCTTTTGTTTCCTCCACTAATTTTGTTCGAACGATGAGCAATCCTTCACTCGTAAATTTATTCGCATTGTTCAACAGATTGAGCAAGATCTGCATGATCCTTGCCGAATCTCCCTCCAGATGCTCTGCCACACTGGTATCGGTCTCTATACTCAACCGGTTACCCATCTGATAGATTTGCGGCTCCAACAACTGGGCAACGTGACTCATAATCGCCTGAACTCTGACATTTCCGATCTCCAGTTCCATCTGTCCTGCTTCCACTTTGGATATATCAAGCAGATTATTAATCATGTTCAACAACAGAGAGGCTGACTCACGTATCACACCGATGGCCTGCCGTTGATCTGGGGAAAGTTTGGATGAACCTAACATTTCGATCATTCCAAGTATTCCATTCATTGGCGTTCTGAATTCATGACTAACCACAGCCAGAAAAGTGCTCTTTAGGTCATTAGCCCGTACCGCTTCTTCCTTCGTCCGTGTTAATTCCGCATTACTTTTGGCAAGCTGACGCTGCAGATTGACCAGTTCGTTGTTCATTGATGAAAATTCATTCAGCAGCTTTTCTTCCTCAGCCTTGCTTTTCACAATCTCATCCGTTAATTGTTCGACCGTTTTCCGCAGGACAGCCATTTCTGCTGTCGGTTCCTTCATATTAAAAGGCCCCCTTTACAAAATGACTTACAGGTTCACAAAACTAACCTTATTTCCTGAGCGAAAGTAAGTCACCTGCAACCTCCAGCGCTTCCTCCGCACCTGGCGCGTATCCGTCCGCCCCTACTTCCTGCCACAAGTGGGAATCGAGATTAAAAGGCAAGCCTCCGACCATAATTTTCACATGGCTAGTAGTTGGGTCTTGCCGAATGAGAGCAATCAACTCTTTCACTAAATGGACATGGTAAGCCATGGTAGCTGAGATAGCCACCACATCCGCCTTGTAACTCACAATGGCCTGAAGCAGACTCCGGTTAGGTACATTGGCACCTAAATAATACGTATCCCAACCATCCATTTCAAATATATCAGCCAGCATACGCAGACCAAATTCATGCTGCTCGCTGCCTACACACGCCGCCACGAGGCAGCGTTCCTTACTTCCACTTCCCATCCATCTGGGGTACAGGCTGGAAATAATAAATTGAGTCGCGGCAGTGCAAAAATGCTCTTGACCGACGGTGATTTTGCCTTCATGCCATAGACGGCCTATTTCATATTGCGAAATTTGAAAAATATATTTATACGTATGTTGAATAGAGATACCCTCATCCAGCAAACGGACGATCCAATCCAAAGCCTGTCTGCGATTACCTGAGAGTAAATATTCCAAATATTGAGCCGCATTAGCAGCATAAGGATTATCATCTGTAATAAAAGAGGCATACTCCTCTTTCTTCCCAATTTGCTGTATCCCCAAATCCAGATGCTCCAGCACCATGGTTTTATCCGTATGATCGAAGTGCTCTATCAACGTCTCCTGGATTAATCTGAAATTGATGCTCAAATCTTCTTGGGTTATGCCGAAACCCTCCAGAAGCTTTTTTAACCAGGAAACATACTGTGTAAATAAAATAGGGCTGTTCATGATTACACTTTCAGCTAAATAGTTCAAACTATATATAGAATCCTGTTTTGTCTTTATTTTACCGTTATCCCCAAAACGCTGCAAAAGATCGGGCTGTAATTCGTATTGCTTATGGGTAACTAATTCAGCCAAAGCTCCTGCTTGCATCAATAGCGATTCACCTGCGGTATATTGCTGTATACTCATGTACAGCTCCTTCCCCGACAAGGTATTGTATTCGAAACAGATACTGGGGATTTGTTCCAGACGTGACTATTAGACAATTATACCTGATTTGCGTCTCTACATTAACCCTACTCCCCAAAATACGACAAAAAAATAAAATACCGAGAAGTCGGTATTTTATCTAAAAGCAGATTTAACCTGCACATGCACAATTTATGATCCGTTACTCTTCTGCCCCTCAGCCGTTAGTCCAAGCTTTTTTAACAGATGAATAGCCTGCTCTTTCTCTTCCACAGATAAGCCATCTACGGTCTCCATAATGACACGATGATGCTGCGGGAATATTTGCTCAAAGAAATGACGTCCATCATCAGTCAATTCTGCATAAATCACACGCCGATCATCTTGTGATGCACGACGGGTAAGCAAGTTTTTTTTCTGAAGTTTATCTACCACGTACGTAATATTCCCACTAGAGATTAGTACCTTTTCACCAATCTTCTGCAAAGGCTGTGGTCCCCGATAATACAGCAGATCAAGCACTCCAAATTCTGTTGTATTTAATCCATGACTATGAATGTCCCGATTCGTACGGGACGTGACCGAATTATAAGCACGAGCCAGAACAACGAACAAATTAAGTGCTAAGTCCTGATCATCTGGTTTTACAGACATATTAACAGCCTCCGTTACTCATATCTTTATTCCAAGATATCTTAATTGTGCACTTTTGTCAAGTTTAAGCGTTCCTTTCCCTGCTCTTACGGCCTATAAATGGAGGAATTACCGTCTATTATGAGAAGGTTACAGTTCATTATGTAAAAAAAGCCCGCTCTCAGCCAGTCTTAAAGCACTGATCCAGAGAGCGGGACGATTATGTTGTTATCCCTAACTTCTTACGTACAAATACGTAGGCAACACGGCCGCATAATACTCCCAGAACATTCAGTATGATGTCATCTACATCCATTGTACCTGCGCCCAGTAGCATTTGGGACACCTCAAGAATGACCAGTGCGATCACTATCGTTAACAACAGACTGCCTATACTTCGCATGGACACCCAAATGATAGGCACAAGGATACCGAAGGGAATAAATACGCCAATATTACCGAGCAAATTAACACCCCATACCCGAAAAGGAAACGACTCCATTGCCCGCCAGTATTGCCTAATCGTATCAAACGGAACAATATTATACGAATACGGGGGGCCTGGTCGTAATGTACGACCAAAACCGAGAAACATCCAATATAATAGAAGCCCTGTATATAAAATCAATAACATCAATGCCACATGATGAAGCAGGCGGGTCCTAGACATTACTTGTTACGGACGTCGATCTGTCCATTGGCCCGTGCGATAATAACCTGGTCCGCCATATTAATGAACAGTCCGTTATCGACTACACCCGGAATTTGATTCAAGCGGATTTCCAATTCCTGCGGATTCTCGATCTTACCATAGCGACAATCGGCAATATAATTACCATTATCCGTAAGGAAGCGCTCGCCGTCTTTCATACGCCATTCTGCTTTACAGCCCGTCCCCCGCAAAGCCTCCAACGTCCACTCACTGGCAAAGGGTACGACCTCAACGGGTAAAGGAAATGCACCCAGCACCTTCACATCCTTGGACTCATCGACAATAATGATTAATCGGTCGCTATTGCTTTCCACAATTTTCTCTCTCAGCAGGGCTCCGCCTCCACCTTTCACCAGTACCAGTTGCTCGTTCACTTCATCTGCACCGTCGATGGTAACGTCAAGCCTTCCAATCTGATCAAACGGAATGATGGGAATTCCCAGCTCCCTGGCCTGATCCTCCGAGGCTTGGGATGTAGCTACAGCCTGTATATGTAATCCTTGTGCTACACGCTCACCGATTTTTTGAATAGCCCAAAAGGCTGTCGAGCCTGTACCAAGTCCTACTTTCATGCCGTCCTGAATCGCCTCAACTGCTTTTTCGGCCGCTTTTTGCTTCAAATTCATTATCATCTCTCCCGCTATATAGGCTAGTATTGATCATCATCCATTTTATAAGAGAACGCTTTATAATAACAGAGACAGCTTTTTACCATAACAAAGGCTGTTTTCATCGTGTTCATACTCCCCAAACCGTTCAATAGGTTCGTATCCCCGCTTGGTATAGAGAGCAATCGCTTCAGGTTGGGCCGCTCCGGTCTCCAGTTTAATTCTTACAACTCCTCGTTTGCTGGCTTCCTCTTCCAAAAAAGATAATAGACTCACCGCAATTCCTTGTCTGCGATAAGAGGAATCGACATAAAACCTTTTGAGCTCCATTTCTTCCGCATCTATAGGCCTAAGCCCTCCACAAGCCACCGGTTTTTCGTCCACATACACAACAGCGAAAACCATTTCTTTAACTTTCGGATTGGAAAAATCGACCAAGTAAATTTCGTCGGCAGGATACCTTTCCAGCAAGTCCTCATCCAGCCTTTGAATCAACTTATGCAGATCCTCATGATTACTCTCAACCTTTAAAATCGTAAGCTTGGACATTCTTCTTATCCCTCTTCTCTTTACATGGATATAAGGACTCATTTCGCAAACAATTCACAAAAACCGCGCTAAATCAAGCATTTTTAACGTCAAATATGAAAAATGTCCCAAATTGATAAGTGCATTTGACTCTATTATAAAGTATGATGGTTTCTGTTGAATAGTTGCTTATGGACTGTAATGAAGTCGAATTTCAAGTAGAAGTATAAATTGGAATATACTGAAACACAGACAGCGTTTACCTATTAAAAATTAATTTTTTATTGTGTAAGGTATTCATTTCAAGGGCTTTTCGTACGACATATATATAGGGATATCATACTTGTCTATAAAAGGACTTAAGACCTATTACTTAAAATTCAAGGGTCTATGATCTCGATTAATATGTTTGTAAGGGGGACTTGATTATCTCATTCGATAAGCGGTTCAACACCATATACAAAAATACAACCAGGGAGTGGAACATTTTGAAAAAGTGGAGTAGCTTATCATTCTTCACCAAAAACTTATTATTATCCTTCTTCAACATCGTATTGATTGGGCTAGTCCTTATTGTGTCCAGTTATTTGATCCAACGTACGATTTTGATAGACCAATTGCATGGGCAAGTGGAAAAAATCACATTGAAGTGGGCCCAGGGCATTAATTCCGATGAAGTAACCCAAGCGGTTCAAGAGAAAAATTATGATGGACCCGTTCAAACCAAACTCCGCGCGTATCTAGATAACATCATGGCGACGAATCCGAATATCTCTCATGCTTATATTTTCGGGACGGAGCTCGAAAATGGCAATCTAACATCTATTGTGGCGATGCCAACGGATCTCAGAGAAGCATTTGAAAAAGATAAGCTGCTCGTTGGCTCCATGTACGAGCAACCCAATGTCGTAGCAGTAGGTGTAACCGGTATGCTGGACAGTGGCAAACCAACATTCACCAGCTTCTACGATGATTCTTTTGGTACATGGACGACTTTGATGACTCCGATTAAAGATCCAAGTGGCAAAATCTTTGCATATTTTGCAGTCGATGCAGATGCCGGTGCCGTACCTGCAGGATTGACCAAGCTACTCATTAGCGGCGCTACCATTTTAGTGATTTTCCTACTGATCTGCCTGGCGCTTCAATATTGGGTTGTAAAACGCACGCTGTCCCCGATTAAGCAACTGATGTACGGTATCAGTGAAGTAAGCAGAGGAAATCTGGATGTTCAAATTCATGCAGGTCATGATGATTTGGGGCTCGTGAATCAGAACTTCAATAATATGGTAAGTCATATTAACAGCATTATGACCAAAGTGAAGCAGACAACGGATGAAGTCAATGAATCTGCCAAGGAATTACTCGCAATCTGCGAGCAAAACGGAATCAATTCCAACATCATCAATCAAAACATCAGTGAAATCACGGAGAATATCCGTTCGCAGGAAAAAGCAACAGGTGATAGTGCACGTGCCATGGCTGAAATGGCTTCGGTAATTCAAAATATTGCCACTAGTTCTTCCAATGTTGCGGAGGAAGCCAATTCGGTAGAGAAACGTTCTAATGAAGGCAACGAGATTGTAGGTAAGGTATCATCCCAAATGCACTTGATTACCGATACAGTAACCAATACTTCCCGTATCATCAAGTTGCTGGACAGTCGTTCGCAGGAAATTGGCAATATCATCAGTACCATTTCAGGCATCTCCAGTCAAACCAACCTGCTCGCTCTGAACGCTTCTATTGAAGCTGCCCGTGTTGGTGAAGAAGGTAAAGGCTTTGCCGTTGTTGCCAGTGAAGTACGTAAGCTGGCAGAACAATCTGCGGATGCAACCAAACAAATTACGTCCCTGATTGAAGAAATTCAAAGTGAAATCGGACAAGCTGTGAAGTCGATGGAGCAAGGAAACGTTGAAGTTCAAAACGGAATCGTCGTTGCCGGACAAGCAGGCGTGCTGTTCAATGATATTCTTCAAGCAACTAAAAATGTAGCATGGCAAATCCAAGAAGTATCCAGTGCTACTGAGCAAATATCTGCGGGTACACAGGAAATGACAGCAACAGCAGACGATCTTTCTTCCACCGTAACCAAAACAGCCAATAACAGTGTTCACATTGTGCGAACGGTGGAGGAACAAAAAGCTTCTTTGGATTCGATTATTGATTCATCCCATAAATTGACATCCATGTCTGAAGAGCTTCAAGAAATTACATCTTATTTCAAAATTGCAGACACCAACCGTACCAAATCATAATAACCATTTATCGACTCCAAAATTTATTTCATAAGTAAATCATTCGGTAATGCCTCCCTCCTGTTCATGCATTTGAAGGGATCGGAGGCATTTACTGAGTTTACCATTTATATTAAGACATCATACATTCAGGAGGTTAGCGTAATGGCTTCATTACTACAAAACAGCACACAGACAATCCCATCCCCATTCCTAGTTCCCTTGGATTGTGCACGTATACAACGCAAGCATACATCCTCTACTTATCAAGTAGAGCTAGAAGCGTCCATCTCGGAACAATTAAATCAGCAAAAAACTGCGGAAGACAAACAAGCGTTGCTCTTATCAGCATATACTGCATGGGTATATCGCCTATCCGCAGAAGAAGAAGTTTCTTTTTCTACTTTTGTGCCACAAACCGGTCTGCTTACAGCTTCGCTGACAGTCGAAAAGGAAACGACTTTTCATGAACTAGCAGGCTTATTTCAGGAGATGCTCCGTGAGCCTAATGCATACCTTGCGGAACCACAAGCCGATACTTCATTTTCGGCAAATCTGCCTACGGACAGCGGTGTAGAATCCCGTATTATGGACTGGGCTGTTAGTGAACACAATGGCGCTTATCAAATACAGATACGTTATGATCAATCACTCTTGCTGGAAACAACGGTTGTCCGATACGCAGAATACTTTGAAACCCTTTTGCGTGGCGCGCTAACCAACAGCCTTGCACTTGTGAATTCCATTGATATATTATCGGATGCGGATCGAGCTGCTCACGAAGCTTTAAATAATACAGTTGTGAAATATCCTGAGCACCAAACTATTCATGGAATGTTTGAGGAGGCGGCTTCACAATATCCTGATCGTCCGGCTATTGCTTCACACACTGGAGAGTACACGTACCGTGAGTTGAACGAACGTGCTAACCAAGTCGCACGTGTCTTGTTATCCAAAGGTCTTACCAAAGGTGAATTCGTGACTATCTTCATGGAACGGAGCTTAGAGACCGTCATTTCACTGCTTGGTATCCTGAAAGCCGGAGGTGTATATGTACCTGTTGATCCCGCCCACCCTGCTGACCGGAGTAGCTACATTGTCGAAGACACGCGTTCTCCTTTTGTCTTAACAACTTCCGCACTCATGGAACAAGCGACTGAACTGTGCGGTTCGATTGAGACGGTAAAAGAAATTTTAGCGATTAACGGGCCACTGGCAGGCTATGCTGCAAGCAATCCGAACGTTAATGTAAGTCCGGATGATCTAGCTTATGTCATCTATACATCCGGCTCTACAGGCAAACCGAAAGGTGCCCTGATCGCTCACCGTGGTGTCGTTAACCTAGGAGCTGTCGTGCAACGCGATTGCGACATTACACCTCAGGATGTGTTGACCCAATTTGCGACCTACAGCTTCGATGCATCCGTTTGGGATACAATTGGAGCCTTGTTTTACGGTGCAAAATTGTACTTGCTGTCTTCCGAAGAACGTGTATCTGTTGAAGAATTCGCTGAAGCCATTGCACGTACAGGCACGACGATTATTACCATTTTGCCGACCGTATTCTTTAATCAGCTATCTACGTACTTGTCAGACGAAGGCTATCGCAAACTCGCTAAGGTACGGATTGTTACCGTGGCAGGCGAAGCGCTGTACGGCTCACAAGTTCGAGCGTTCCAAAGCAAATTCGGTACAGATACCGACATCGTAAACGTATATGGACCGACAGAATGCACCGTAGCAACGACGACCCATCGGGTCCGTGGTGCCGTGCCTGAGCATGTCGTCAATATTCCGATCGGCAAGCCTATTTACAATTACAAAGTGTATATCGTTAACGATGATAACAAGCTTTGCCCTGTCAATATTCCGGGTGAAGTATGCATTGCTACTCCTGCATTGGCCCATGGCTATCTCCATCAGCCAGAACGTACAGCCCAATCATTCGTGGACAATCCTTTTGTTCCGGGTGAAAAAATGTACCGCTCGGGTGATATCGCCAAGCTGCTGCCAGATGGTACGATTGAATACGTAAGCCGCAAGGATTCACAACTCAAAATTCGGGGGAATCGGATTGAAATTGGAGAAATTGAAGACCATTTTTCCAAACATCCAGGTGTTCAGGACGTCGCTGTGGTAGCCGTCAAAGATCACACAGATCAGAACATGCTAGTTGGCTATTTCACCACTTCGGATGGACAATCCATTCCACAGGACGTTATTCAGTCTTATATTGGGGGCAAGCTACCTTCGTATTTTGTACCAAGCCATGTCGTTCATCTGGAAGCTATGCCAATTTCACCAACTGGCAAGATCGATCGCAAAAAGCTGGCCCTGCGGCCACTACCGGAAGCGTCTGATCTTTCATTTGGCGGGGAACCTCTCCGAGAAGGAACCGAAACACTTATTGCCGAAGCATGGACTCAAGTGCTTGGTAAAAATAACATTGGCGCTACCGATGATTTCTTCCTGATCGGGGGCGATTCGCTTCGTGTCATTCATGTGCTGGCTATTCTGAAGCCGCGTTATGGCGCGCTGCGCATCGGAGACTTTTTCCGCTACAAAACCATTCGTGAGCTTGCTGAATACGTGGAACAATTAGGTACGGAACAAACGCCGCAACGCAAGTCACTCGCGATTCCTCAAGAAAAAATGGACTTGAATGAGCATCCTATTGAGTTGTCTGGTGCTTCTGACTTAGCTGAAGTCCGCGACTTGCGCGTGATCTTGTTGACCGGTGCTACAGGCTATCTGGGCTCGCACATTCTGTATGACCTGCTTCAACGGACAGAAGCCAAAGTATACGCGATGGTACGCCCTTCTCAGGATGGTCCATCCGGTATCGAGCGTATTCAGTCCGTATTGACGGGATATTTTGGACAAGATATCTCCAGCTTGATCGAAGGACGGGTAAAAGCTGTCTATGGGGATCTGGAGCAAGCTGATCTTGGTCTCTCTTCCGTCGACCGCCATATGCTGGAGCACCAAATCGACGGCATCATTCACAGCGCCGCTGACGTTCGCCATTTTGGTGATTCGGCAGCTTTCGATCGCACGAATGTGACCGGTACACTGGAACTGCTGAAAATCGCCCAAGCCAAGCCGGGAGTATCGTTCCATCATGTCTCCACTATGGGGATACCGGAGGATCTTGCAAACGAAGGAAAATGGGAGTCGGCATTGGAGCTTTCTGCCTTCCCAGACGAATTGAACGTGGACAACCTGTACACGAACAGTAAACTCGCAGCAGAGAAGCTATTGTTCCAAGCAGCTCAAGCGGGTACGCCTGTCTCGATCTATCGCGCGGGTAATTTGACAGCCCATTCGGCCAACGGGCGCTTCCAGCGAAATATCGACAGCAATGCTTATTATCGCATGATGAAGGCGATGCTGCTGCTGGGCAAAGCGCCACAAGCCGATTGGCATACGGACTTCACACCGATTGATTACGCCAGCCGTGCTATCGTAGAGCTGTCCGTTCATCAAAAAAGCGCAAACCGCATTTTCCATATCTGCAATCCGAACCCACTGCCATATGATGAACTGATCGCTATGGTAAACCAACTCGGTTACGCAGTAGAAACCCTGCCTTTTGACGATTACAGCGCTTGGCTGCTGAATCCGTCTTCCGGCATTCAGGAGGATGCACTTCACCTTGCTATGGGACAACTGGAAGGTGACGGAGCCAAGGATTCAGCTTACCGTTACGGATGCTCTGTAACCGCAGCTCTGCTGGAACAAGCTGGCGTTCAATGCCCGGCAACCGACCTGAACTTTATTCGGAACATGATCCAGCATGCCGTCGAGATCGGTTACTTCCCGACCTCTTCATCGGTATCTGTAAAAGCAACACAGAGGTAACAAAGTTGTGATATTTCCCCCGCATGTTTTCGGTATGATAGACTAGATTTTGCTAGTTTCATATTTAGTATAAACCTCTATACTTTCAGAATTTTTTGCATGCGGGGGATGTCATTCAATGAAACACACTTTTTTTAAAAGAACGTTGCTAATCATAAGTTTGTTGGCTATTTTAGGGATTTTGGTGTATGAAGCACGTAGCATATACCACACACCTACAGTTAAAGGGACTCATCGTACACGTACAGCTCATGCAGATCGACTGGTACGCCATTTATTCTCACTGACGCCTACACCAGATAAAGTATATTACCAAAACAAAGTCATTGTCCTGATGTATCATGAGGTGACCAAGACTCCACCTGATCCCGGCGCTCTCAAGCTTAGTAATTTAACGAGGCAGTTGGACGAAATGAAAGCTAACGGCTTCCACTGGATCACGATGAAAGAGTATACCGACTTTATTTTACATAAAGCCAAGGTTCCTGATAATGCGGTACTCATGACATTCGACGATGGCTATGAGTCCTTTTATACGGACACTTTTCCCGTGTTGAAAAAGTATCAGGTTCCGGCAACCAATTTTCTCATTACGTCCACGATCAGCAATCCCAAACACATTGGTATTCCAAAGCTGACATGGGATCAAATTCATCAGATGCATGCCGAAGGCATTGATTTCTACAATCATACCAATGACCAGCATGCTTACGGGTACTCCAACACAGCACGCACCAAACAAAAGCCGCTTCTGATGGGGCCTGTGTATTCGAAAAAGCTGGGGCGAATGGAAACCGAGGATGAGTTCAAACAGCGGGTTTATACCGATTTGGGCATGGCTGACAAGAAGCTGTTCAAGCATCTACACAATGATCAGAATGTACTTGCCTTCCCATATGGTGGGTATACCAAGGAAACGCTGGAAATTTGCCGTTCCTTGGGAATTGATGTTACGTTCACGGTAAAACGGGGGATTAACTCGCCAGGGCAAATGAACGGCTATCGTGTCAATGCAGGTGGAATACACAATATTCCAGAAGTATTGGTGCAATACATGAAGGAAGGTGCTCCTCTTCGCCCACTTCCTTTTGCCCAAGGTCCCAACAAGGTATCCTAAACATTGGCTAGCTTAATAAAGGATAAAAAAGAACCTTTAAAACCATTTATGTCGTGGTTTTAAAGGTTCTTTTGTTGTATGAGATGTAGATTAGGGCCAGATGCGAATTGTCGCGATAACAGCCAGATGTACCGGGTAAAAGCTACGCCACAACCAGCGCGGTACCCGACTATAAAATCCGCTTTCTCCCGTTGCAAAACATACGATCAGAATGCTGGACAGCAGACTAAAGTGTTGGAGATTTGCGTGGTGCACCATATCATACACAACGTTCAAAGCAAAATGGGCTGCAATCATCATATATGAGCGAGTGTATCGATAAATGAGAACCAGCAGTAGACCATAGGCCCCGTAATCCATCTGGCTGAACTCCATGACCAGAGCTGTAAGGACGTACAGACCCGTTACAGCCGCCCAATGCTTCAAGCAGGATGCAGCAGCCAGCGCGAGCAACGAGGCCAGTAGCGTCCAGATTACATTCGGTCTGTATATATCAAACGCCAGCATATAGGGCACCTGAGAAATCAGAGCCAGCCCGAGTAGACGGAGCATATAGCTCCGCATATCTCGGGTACGGGTATACCCCATATACAGCGCGTAGGCATAGATTGGAAAAGCAAGTCTGCCGGCAATTCTCCAAGCCGGATCCGTCGGAAAAAACACAAGTCCGACATGGTCAATCAGCATCGTCAGCATGGCCAACCAATACATACAAGGCCCCCTTATTCATCTTTTACGTTTTTTCTTCTGTCAAGCTCAGAATGGCGTTCATGATGTCCGTTTTCGTAACCCGCCCTACCAACCCTTGAATTGGAGTTGAGGAGCTACATTGCTCGTCCAAAACTGGAAGACAATTGACCTGATGCCGAATCAGTCTCGATATCGCTTCCAGTAAAGAGTCTTCTGGAGCAAGCGTCGTCATTTGGGCCCGGCGCGTCATTGCCATGGTCACCGGGACGGTGTGAAGATCGGTATGCCCCAGCATGACCTTCAGCAAATCCTTGCGCGTAACAATTCCAATGAGCTCCTGCTCCTCCCCTGTGACCATCAGCGTGCCTGTATTTTGCTGAAACAGCATCAGCACCGCATCATAGGCGGTCGTTTCACCGGAAATCAAAATCGGATCACTAAGTATATCCGCCACAGTCAGCTTTTTGAGCATGTTGCCGATATGACTATCATATTTGGGGTAACGTCCTGGCAAGTAGCCTACCTTCGGCTTGGCATCCACCAGCCCGAGCATAACGAGCAGAGCAAGATCAGAACGGAGAGTCGGACGCGTCAGTCCCAGTGTTTCAGCAATTTTATCCCCTGTTACAGGTGCCAGACGCTGGACAATATCAACAATTTCCCGCTGTCTTTCAGACAGTTGAATAATGATTACCTCCTTATGAAGTGGGGTAGTATATATTATAAATGAGCATAGATCGGTAAATTTCAGCATCTTCCGACAATTCATCAAATTTTAATCATAGACAGCTTGTTTTCAAATTTAAAATGTGTCACAATTAAGGATGTAATACATACTAATTATAAGTTTAACGTGTGCAATATGCTACATTTAAATGAGCTAGTGTACATCGCATGTGATATGTATTATGAATTATATAAACCTGAGGAGGAAATCAAATGAAATTTTTCTTGGATACTGGTAACATTGAAGAAATCAAACGTATTGAACGTTTGGGTCTGGTTGATGGTGTAACAACGAACCCTTCACTGATCGCTAAAGAAGGTCGAGTGTTCAAGGAAGTCATTCAGGAGATTTGCAGTATCGTTGAAGGTCCCGTAAGTGCTGAGGTTATTGGCCTGAAGGCTGAAGATATGCTCAAAGAAGCTTATGATATCGCCAAGTGGGCACCGAACGTGGTTATCAAGCTTCCTATGACCGAAGACGGCTTGTACGCTTGTAACGAGCTGACCAAGAACGGAATCAAAACGAATGTAACACTGATTTTCTCCGCGGCTCAAGGTTTGATGGCAGCCAAAGCTGGCGCTACTTTTATCAGCCCATTCGTAGGACGTCTGGATGATATCGCTGTTGATGGTATGAAGCTGATTCGTGAACTAAGACAAATTTTGGACATCCATGGTCTGAAATCCGAAATCATCGCGGCATCCATCCGCAACATTAAGCATGTAGAAGATGCTGCTCTGTCTGGTGCACATATTGCCACCATTCCAGGTTCCTTGCTCCCTTCTCTGTGGAAACACCCGCTGACAGACAGTGGTATCGAACGCTTCCTGAAGGACTGGGAAACCGTACCTAAAGCTTAATTCGCCAGTCATGGCAAACGATATTGCATTAACCCAAACAGCCCGTATTTTACGGGCTGTTTTTATATTTTGGCTTTAGTGATGGCAGAATTAAAAACGCCGAACAACTTTTTTTGACAAAATAACTTGTTGTTCATATAATTGTTATAACAACTAATTGATTTCAAAGTAATTTATGTACGGGAAACAGAAAGGAGTACCTTATGAATAACTTGCCTCCCGATTGTTCCATTGGGATGTTGCTCGGGATTACTCACCGCAAAATGAGTCAGCAGCTCTTGCAGCGTCTCAAGCCTTATGATATTTCCCCAGAGCAATGGTCGGTTCTGTACCAAATCTATCAGGCTGAGGGTTTAAATCAGAAAGAAATTGCAGCTAAGGCCGTGAAGGACCAGCCGACCACGACTCGAATTATTGATTTATTAGACAAGAAGGGCTGGGTACGGCGTGTGAATAGCCCTCAGGATCGTCGAGCCTATTTACTTCATTTGACTGAAGCAGGCCGACAGCTTGTAAAAGAGATTCTTCCTATTGAATATGATGCCAATCACGATTTTGTAAGAAGAATTTCCTCAGCCGATCTGGAGCAATTCCGCCAGACTCTTTTACAAATTCACGCCAACATGACCGAATCAGAAAAACAAGGAGATAACGATTAATATGCAACAAAGCAAGCAACCTCTTTGGACCAAGGAATTTATTGTTCTTACGGTTTCCAATTTATTTTTGTTTTTGGAATTACAGATGATTCTATCCTCTATTCCTTCTTATGTGAAAAATACATTCCACGCTAGTTCCGTTCAGGTTAGTCTCGTTACCACTTTATTTGCTTTAAGTGCGATTGCGGCACGGCTCTTTTCCGCCCGTATGCTGGAAAAAGGGCATCGCAGCACTCTGATCTTCGTAGGGCTGCTGTTTGCATTGGCAGGAACGCTGGGGTACAGTGTTTCGCCGACGATTACAGTGCTGCTGCTCATGCGGATGTTATTCGGGATCGGCTTCGGTATGAGCAGTACGGCTTTTCCAACGATGGCCTCTGACGTCATCCCGTCCAAGCGCCTTGGTGAAGGAATGGGGTATTTTAGTTTATCCACCAGTCTAGCGATGTCGATTGGGCCAACCATCGGCATTTCGATGCTGCAATACGGGAGCTTTAACCTGCTTGCCTATACGACAGCAGCCGTAATTGTTGTGATATTCCCGCTGGCTTACTGGCTGATTCGTACACTACCCAAAGGGCACATCGAACCCCCTATGATTCCTTTGGAAGAAGGGCGAAAACCGGCATTTAACCGTAAATTGTGGGTTCCCGCTTTGTTGAACATGCTGATGTCTATCACATATGGTGGGCTACTCGGCTTTATGGCGCTTTACGGGGATGAAGCAAATCTGGCGCACCCGGCCTATTTTTTCCTGTTTAATGCAGTATCCGTGCTGATTGTGCGTCCCTTCTCAGGCCGTATTTATGACAAAAAAGGAGCAAAAGCACTGCTCATCCCCGGCTCCCTCTTTTTAATTGGCGGTCTGCTCCTGCTTTCCTACGCGCACAGTGATGATTTCATGTATGTGTCGGCTCTTTGCTACGGTATCGGATTTGGTGTGATGCAGCCAACCCTGCAAACCTGGATGATTCAGATTGTATCTCCTAAACAAAGAGGCATGGCAAATGGTATGTTTCTCAATTCCCTAGATTTCGGGGTTGCAGCCGGTGCGCTTATACTTGGCATTATTGCCAAAGCAAGTGATTATGCGTGGATGTACCGCCTTTCCTCGCTGTTTATTATACTGTTTTTGCTGATCTATGTTATACAAATCATCGCAAGCCGTAAGCCTAAATCGCATGTTTCTCTCAATGGGTAAAGCTATTGTTTTCAAATACATTTAGTTTATAACTGCTTATAATCAAAAGCACCCGTTGCCATGGTTGTGTGGACAACGGGTGCTTTTTCATTTTATTTCGCAGGAGTTTTGTGTCTTAGCTTGGGAGAAAGAGGCTTTTCTCGGGACAAGCCTGTCAGCTCCTCATTTACACTCATACGGTCACTGGATTTGTCATCTGTTGGTTCATCCTGCTTGGGTTTGACCGCAAACAGCATCAGCAGAGCTGCAATGCCTCCCACTGCGGCCATCACGCCAAAGAGCAGACCATGTCCACTGCGACCCAGCAGCAAGGAAACAACCGGAGGGCCTAGCGATACCCCGACAAAGCGCATGCTGCTGTACAACGAAGTAATGGTTCCGCGCTCCTCTTTTTCAATTCCCTTCGTAATCAGGGCATCCAAACAAGGCAATGCGAGCCCAATTCCGCCTCCCCCTAACGTAAACAACCCAATCACCGCATAAATATGTTGAAAAAATCCGAGAATGGCAAAGCTGATCGTCAATATGGCCAAACCGCTGAAACCGATCCATTTCATGCGCTTTTTGTGCTTGCCGATAATCTTGCCTCCTACATAAGAGCACAGACAGAGGGAAATAAGCGGAATGGCCAGCACAAAACCTTTCCAGACTCCACGGAGGTTGTAACGACTTTCTAGTATGTCGGATAAGTAAAACAAGACGCCAAAAATGACAAACATGCAAATACCGCCCATAGCGAAAATAGCATAGAGCCAGCGTCCTTTTTCAGCAAGCACCCGCTTCACATTTCCCACAAACTCTCGAAACATAATCGGTTGGTTCTTACGTTTGGGCACATGGATCAGCCAAAGCACCAAAATGAGCGAAATCAGACAGAGTCCTGGAATTACTGCCAATGGCAAAAACCATAGAACTGCTCCCAACGCGGCACCGAGGATCGGACTTAACACTTTACCGAATGTGTTGTAGGTCTCGACGACGCCCAGGTTCTTGCTGGCCTCATCCTCGTTTTCGTACAAATCACCTACAAGCGGAATGACTATAGGAAAAGCCCCTGCCGCTCCCGCACCCTGAAGTAGACGGCCTCCAATAATGGTCCAGTATGCTGCCGAATCGTGAAGCAGCCATGCTCCCGCCGCAGAAATCCCCCCTCCAATCACAGTCAGAATCAGACAGGGAACAATCACCGCCTTACGGCCAAATCGGTCGGAGAGATAGCCCGCAATCGGTATCAGTAAAATGGCCACTACCGCATATACTGTAATCAACATGCTAATCCGAAAAGAGCTTACATGTAGCTTACGTCCGATTTCCGGTAAAACAGGAATCAGCATGGAATTACCCAGCGTCATCATCAGCGGGATGGAACCTAACGCAAGCAGATTCCCTTTATTTTGTTGCATCCCGTTACCACCTTTGCAAAAGTAATAACACAGCTGTTCTGATTCGTTCAACAGATGTTATTGTGTTTACATTGGTGGGGATTTATGCGGTTACACTTTAAATCCACCGACCCTTGCATTCAGCAGTTGCGACATATCCGCCAGTGTATGAATAGATGATGCAATTTCCTCCATGGAAGCCAGCTGCTCTTCAGCTGCCGCACTGACGCTCTGGGTTCCCCCTGCCGACTGCTCTGCTACTTCACGTATGCGTTCCACCGCTTCCACCATTCGCTCGGAACCGCCGGACATCTGTTCTACAGACCGATTTACACTGTGAATCTGTTCGCTGACCAGTTGAATGGAACTTCCAATCTGACGAAATGCGGTTTCTGCGGATTGCATAACCTTTACGCCAGACTGCACTTCAACCGTCCCTGTCTGCATACTGGAAGCGACATTTCCAACATGCTCCTGAATATTTTGCACAAATTGTGTGATTTCTGCTGCTGAAACCGATACCTGCTCGGCCAATCTTCTTACCTCAGAGGCTACAACTGCAAATCCTTTGCCCTGCTCTCCGGCTCTTGCCGCTTCAATCGACGCGTTGAGCGCCAGCATTCCTGTCTGTTTGGCTATCCCAGTAATAACAGCTCCGATCATGCCAATCTGTTCGGCCTGTTCACTAAGTGAACGTACAGCACGTGCAGAGCTGTCTACACTTTCGCTTACCTTCTCCATCTGAAGCATAGCCTGACCTATAGATTGTTCTCCTGCTTCTGCATCTTTAGCGGCTGTATCAGACAACTCATACACCTGCTGGCTCGTAGCTGCAATATGCTCCAGTTCGTGGGCTAGCTCTTTTACGGTATCTGTAGTTTGTGTAATATCATCGACCTGATGCTCCATACCAGCCGCTAGCTCTTCCATTACACCGGAAGTATGACGATTGGCCTGATTCATTTCCTCTGTACTTACGCTAACCCGCTCTGCGGTTACGGTTAATGTACGCGCCGTATCCTGAGCATCCACTATAATACTGCGGAACCCCTCAATAAGCTTGTTGTAAGAGCTTGCAATCATACCGATTTCGTCTTTGGACGTAATATCCAGTCGGCTACGCAAATCTCCCCCACCTTCAGACATTTCCAACAGCTGCTCATTCATATGGTGTAATGGACGAATTGAACGAATCAAAACGATGGATTGAACAATACTGTAAATGATAACTAGAAGTCCTACAATACTCGTAATCAAGGATGTATTCGTCATCGTTTGGTGCGCTTGCTGTACTTTCACCGTTACCATATCTTCTTGAGCTTTGACAAAGGCTACTACCTTGGTATCAAGTTGCTTACGCAACACCCGTTCGTTTTCAAAATCATCGAGCAAATCAGAAAATGGCGGGAAAGCATCGTCTCTTGTACTCTGATACCCCGCTGTAGTCAGTAAACGATGAACTTGATTCATGTAAGTATTAATCCCCGTCTTGAGATCAGTCATTTTTTTCTTAGAATCCTCATTACCTGTATTAAGCAGAGCTTCTGTCTCCTGTAGCAACTTTGCAACTTCACTTTGCTTGTTTCCGATCTCTCGCCCGTACTGTTCATCACGAGTTAGCAAATATGCCCGCTCATCATTAGATATGCCGTTTAACAAAAATTGAAGAGACTTCGAGTTATACGCAATAGCCTCTTCACGATTCATAATATCCTTGTACTCATTCTCACTATGTACGCTTAAAATGTAATTGGTCAGCAGCATAGCTGCAATCACACTCGGAATCAGTATCGCGCTAAGAATCATTTTGGCCTTAATTGTTAAATTCATGAATCGGTCCCCCAGTTATTTCTGAATAAAATGTCCAACTTACTATATATCGTTTTATTCGATTGTTTTTTTGAATGAAACAGAAAAAGTGTATAGATTTTTAAATATACTTGTGTCTATTCAGTGAACATATATATCTTTTTTAATATCAAAGAACAAAAAAATTCAAAATTAGTAAATGAACTGTTTTCAGTTTGTACTCTTCGAATTTCGGACTATTAAAATGATATACTATGTATTGCTATGCCATAAGCCTCAAGGAGGATCTGCATGAAAAGTCTGGAACTAAAACCGCTTATTCACGTGCTTAACGAATTGGAAACCCGCAGCTGCCTTATTGAGCAGCAGGGTAACATGATCATGAATTACTATCGTGAACCTCAAATTGCTAATGAACTCTATAAAATAAATTCCTGTACCAAAAGCGTGATTTCCGCATTAGTTAGTATCGCTATGGACCAGCAACGGGGAGCGAAACCGGAGACGCCGATCCTCGAATTCTTTCCCCAGTTGGCCACAGATAGTGATTCTCGTAAGCGTGATATTACGATTGAACATCTGCTGACGATGTCCGCAGGCTTTAACTGGACGGAATTTGGCGGACAAAATTCTTTTCCTACCATGAGCAAAACGTCAGACTGGGTGCAATTTGTGCTTTCACAGCCATTATCGGATGTGCCAGGTACGCGAATGGAATACAGTTCTGGCTGTTCTCAACTTTTGGCCACCATACTACGTAATGTTTCTGGACAAACAGTTGCTGAATTTGCCGAGCAGCAATTATTCCAACCTCTCAGTATCGAAAGCTATCATTGGGAAACCGATCCTCAGGGTACTCATACGGGTGGATTCGGACTGCATCTCAGGCCGATGGACATGCTCAAATTCGGGCGGCTTTATCTGAACCAAGGAGGCTGGGAAGGACGGCAGATCATCCAAACAGAGACAGTCCGATATTCAACCCGTCCGTTTCTTCCTGCTGCCAAACCACAAAAGGCATTTTACGGCTGGCACTGGTGGACTTCTTCCTTTTCAGATGAAACAGAGATAGGAACTGAAACGGACTATTTTTACGCTCTCGGCTTTGGTGGGCAATATATTGTTGTCGTCCCCTCGTATGACATGGTTGTTGTCGTTACCGCTGATAGATTTAAAAAGAAAAGGACTCCTGTAGATATTTTCCGGCAGTATATTGTACCGCTGCTACTCCAGCAGAATAAATAGAAATAAACACCAAAGCTAAAAGTTGCAACTGGTCTCTATCAAAAATCTGCATCAAAAAAGGCTTGCCTATTGGATCAGGCAAGCCTTTTTTTGCATATAATCGCTACATTATGACATACTTCATCCACTTTCTAGCGCCTTACCTAGCCCAAGTGAATCGTAAGCTCTTGCTGTCCGCTGGAAGCTGGTGTAATGATTACACCCTGTTCTCCCGACTGGCTGCTGCCTTCCTCCACTTGAACAGCCTCGTGGATACCGCGCAGGACTATCGACCATGGTTTAACAGCACCTTCTGCCTTCACCGTAATGACAGAATTCTTGCGGCTAGCAGTAACCGTTAGCTCTTCTTCACCTGACGTATTCACGATAATCGTTCGAGCCTGTTGCCCCTCACCAAGTTCAAACAAATGAAGCGCCACTTGATCAGCATAATCATAATCCGGACGACTGTTCTCATGACCGATTGCCAAAAGTGTGTTCGGCTTCACGAGCACAGGCAAAGTTGTAAAATCATGATGCTCGTTAACCCAACGACCACCTAACACGCTCTCATTCGTAAGTAAATTTGTCCACTTACCCTCTGGTACATAATACTGCACATTGCCTTCTTTATTAAAGATCGGGGCTACCAAAATGGAATCCCCCAGCATGTATTGCAGATCCAGCGTTGCACAGGTTGGGTCCTGCGGGAATTCCAATACCATAGCCCGCATCATCGGCAGTCCCTTTACTGAGGATTCCACAGCAGAAGGATACAGGTATGGCATTAGCGAGCATTTGAGTTTTGTAAAGCTGCGCACCACGTCGACTGATTCTTCATCAAACAGCCAAGGCACGCGATAGGATTCGTTTCCGTGCAAACGGCTATGAGAGGACAGAAGCCCGAATTGTACCCACCGTTTGTACACGTCCGGCGCAGCCGTTAACTCAAAGCCGCTAATATCATGGCTCCAGAAGCCGAAGCCGCTCAAACCAAGCGACAAACCGCCTCGCAAGGATTCCGCCATCGACTCATACGTCGACGAGCAGTCTCCGCCCCAGTGAACCGGGAACTGTTGCCCCCCGGCTGTAGCGGAACGCGCAAATAACGCGGCTTCATTTTTACCCAGCTTTTCCTCCAGCACATCAAATACAGCCTTGTTGTACAAATGCGTATAATAATTATGCATCTTCATTGGATCAGAGCCGTCATGATATACCACATGGGTAGGGATGCGCTCGCCAAAATCAGTTTTAAAGCAATCCACCCCCTGATCTACCAACACCTTGAGCTTTTCCTGGTACCAGGCGACTGCAGCCGGATTCGTGAAGTCAACCAGCCCCATCCCCGCCTGCCACATATCCCATTGCCACACGCTGCCATCGGCGGTTTTGACCAGATAACCATTCTCCATACCTTCATCGAACAAAATGGATTTTTCCGCAATATACGGATTGATCCATGCACAAATTTTGAGACCCTTTGCCTTCAATCTCTGCAGCATGCCTTCCGGGTCCGGGAACATGTCTTGATCCCACTGGAAATCGCACCATTGGTATTCCTTCATCCAGAAGCAGTCAAAATGGAATACCGAGAGTGGCAGATCCCGCTCAGCCATCCCGTCGACAAAATGGTTCACTGTCGCTTCATCATAATCTGTTGTGAACGAAGTGGTCAGCCACAAACCAAAGGTCCAGGCTGGTGGTAATGCAGGCTTACCCGTCAGCTTGGTGTAATTGTCCAGTACTTCTTTAGGGTTAGCTCCACCAATAATAAAATACTCTAACGATTCGCCGGAGACGCTAAACTGAACCTTTGATACATTTTCCGATGCAATCTCATAGGATACCTTTTCTGGATGGTTGACGAACACACCATACCCTTTATTAGATAGATAGAATGGAATGTTTTTATATGCCTGCTCACTGCTAGTCCCGCCATCTTCATTCCAGATATCAACTACCTGGCCATTTTTTACGAATGGAGTGAAACGCTCTCCAAGTCCGTATACGTACTCACCGATGCCCAGCTCCAGCTGTTCCCGGAAAAAAGGCTGATCCTGCGGGTCTGTAATATAGCCTGGTCCCCGATGTCCGCTGCCTGTGACTTTGCGATCCTCGACATAAAAGCCTACATCCCAGCTCTTCCCACGGCCGACTCGCACACTCAGATCGCCGCTTTTCAGTACCGCTACGTCCTCATCCACCGTAATGTCTACCTCTGTTGGCAAGGTGTGAATTTCAAAATTCGGTCCCTGATGCACCCGTCCCTTATGGTGGTTCAGACGCACCTGAATGACATTCGGCATAGGCGAGCTGTAGGTCGCTTTCAGCAACGCTCCGTTCAGCGTATCTCCTTTATGCTCGATCCGGTGGGTGGCTGCATATACCGTCATGGAAGCATCGTCCGTCACAATATCACGGATTTCAGCAGGATTTTGTATTTCATAGCCCTTGCGAACCATCCAATAGCCATCAGTAAATTTCATCTGTTTCTTCCTCCGCTTCAATCTTTATTTTCTTAATCCCAAATCGCTTGTTGGATTTTTTCGAAATCCTTACTATAATAATATTGATTTATGTAAGGGTTTACTTCTTTTATTTTGACGTATTGTATCAATATTTTGATGTTTTATATATAAATCAGTTTGCGGAAAAGGAGTCATAGAAATGCAAAGAGAAATGTTGCGGGAAAATCGAATTCACGGCAATCCCATGTATCCGGTCAGCGTATATCCGAGCGTAGAGCAGCTAAATGGAAATAGTGTACTGGAGTCCCATTGGCATGAGGAGATGGAGTTTATCGTAGTGGAACAGGGGAGCGCCATATTTCAGACGGATATGGTCTATACGGAGGTGAACGAAGGTGAAGCTCTTTTTGTCAACAGCGGCGAGCTTCATGCAGGTTATTTACAAAAAAGCGCTCGTTGCGTATTTTCTGCGGTGGTGTTTCACCCCGACATGCTGCACAGCCGCACGCAGGATACGGTGCAAACGCAGTTTATTGACCCATTTATCAGTAAAAAGCTTGTCCCTCCCCCTCACATTCGCGGCGTGCAGCCCTGGGAGCAAGAGGTGCTGGCTGCATTGCGACACATTATCACCAGCCATGAGCAGAATGCGCCTGCCCGTGAACTGGCGACCAAGGCGCAGCTCTATAGCATGATCGCCTGTCTGTACCCACACATGACCCCCGCTAACGGAGAGGATGTGATTATGGCAGGGCAACGCAATAAAGTTGAACGGATCAAAAAAGCGCTGGTGTATATTAACAGTCATGCTCATGAGCCTATACGTTTACGGGAGATCGCAGATGAGATTGGAATGAGTGAGGGGCATTTTTGCCGTTTTTTTAAGCAGATGGTTCAGAAAAGCCCGGTAGAATATATTAACTATCATCGGATTCAAAAGGCTTGCAGGTTGCTGGAGCAAAGTGATCGCAAAGTGGTTGATATTGCGCTGGATGTTGGTTTTGACAATCTAAGCTATTTTATTGCGACCTTTAAAAAATGGAACGGCCTGACCCCTTCGCAGTACCGTAAGCAGCACGAAGCAGATCAGGCGCTTGCTGTCCCTTATATAACAGACTAATATGCATAGGATAAATCATTTATTTTTTTTGGGCTTCATAAGTACTAAAATTATTTTTCTTCCTCTTAACTTAGTAAATATGTAGCCAGCTACGCCTCCTAAAACAGAGGGAATTAACCACCCTAACCCTACATTATATAATGGAAGAAGATGAGTGAAAAAATCATTAATTACATTAATTTTTATTCCAGCAGCATTCAAGCCATCAAATAAACTAATGATAAAGGTTAATATCAAACTGCCTTGATATACTTCTGACCTTCCTTTAAATATGGGATGTAAAAAAGTTAAAAATATTAGAGAAATAGCAATAGGATATATTGCCATTAATACTGGCGTTGAAACCTTAATGAGCTGAGTTAAACCTATGTTAGCTACAAGGGTACTAAATATAGATAACATGAGAGCAACTCTTTTATAAGAGACTTTTGGAAATAATCCATGAAAAAAGGAAGAGCAGGAAGTGATAAGCCCCACACTTGTCGTTAAACACGCTACTGTAATCATTAAGCCTAATAGAATAGAACCATAAGATCCAAAATAATAGGAGGAAACCTTAGCTAACACCTCAGCCCCATTTCCTAAAACACCCAATTTTTCAACGCTAGAAGCTCCCATGTATGAAAGAGACGTATAGATAAAAGCTAAGAGTATAACCGCAATTGCTATCGCTTTGGCACAAATGATCATCAACTCTTTTTTGGAAGTAACTCCTCTATCCTTAATTGCATTCACAATGATAATTCCAAAAATAAAGGCTACAAGAGCGTCCAATGTTAAATAACCCTCTTGAAAGCCTTTGAAAAAGACATTCGATGTATAACCCTCCGCAGGTTCTTGGAACTTTCCTATTGGGTGAATAATAGCTACAATCACAAGTAATCCAATGAATGTCAATTTAATGGGTGTTAAAAACTTTCCGATTACATCAATAATTTTTGTAGGATTAAGTGATAACAAACATGCAACTGCAAAAAAAAGGATAGTAAATACAAAAAGTGCGACAGGATGATCTGCATTGTTTGAAAAAAAAGGTTTTACTCCAATTTCAAATGACACACTACCGGTTCTAGGAATTGCATATAAAGGCCCGATGGCTAGATAAAGAATAGTTGTAAAGACAATGCCGAATACAGGATGTACACGACTCGCTAAAGTTTGCAAATTGCTTTTGCCCGAAAAAACAAAGGCTGTGACGGCTAGTAATGGTAAGCCAACTCCAGTAACCAAGAAACCTGCATTGGCTATCCATACATTCTTTCCAGCCATTTGCCCAAGCATAGGTGGAAAGATTAGATTCCCTGCACCAAAAAATAAGGCAAATAGCATTGATCCTATAATGATAATAAAGGACGAAGAAACACTTTTCGACATAATAAATCCTCCAACTACGAATTCACAACATTTTGTTTTTATTCGTTTTCTCTTTAATTTGTATAATATATGTTAATAGGGACGTAGCCCATGTTGCATCCAAAGAACGGTATCTGATTGCCTAGAGTATGTAATCTGGTGCTTTTCACAAATAATGCTCAGTTCGATCTAAATGCCATCACCAATCAGGGACAGCCATCCGCTCCCCCCTTCTGACTAGTGTAGGGTGATAACCTGTGCCTTTAGGGTGAGTGGGTTTCGTCTTAACTCGTCGTTACACAATACTCTATATACGATCACTGTTTCAAGTAACTTTGTACTTGCAAAATGAATCACTTCATCCCCTTGCTTTTACAATTATGATGCTACCCTATGTTTCTCCTCCTACTTAGTGAGCTTAATGAACTATAAGGGAATTTTACACTTAGGACTTATTTCTTACAAGACGTAGATGTAGTTACACACACCTGGTAGGTCTCGTAAAAGTTTTTAATTAGTTCAAACACCCATGTAACAGCATATTCTCATGTTACCGTCATATCGCTTACATCAAGAGCTGACTGGTTGCTTTTGGATAAAGAAAGTGAGTTAACTCTCAAGCGTTCGCTATGTTAGATTTCTTTAAAATCATACGCATTCTTCATCTCTGTTCGAAAGAGTAATACATAATCTGTTTTGTATATTTTACCATATTTAATCCATATCAGGATCGGCTGTTTTATTCGAATTATCAACTGATTGTAATAAGCACAGGAAATCTTGGGAAAATGCCCTATGGAAGCATCTGAATAATCCTTACAATTAATAGTACAGACAATGCATACTGACGTTGTATACAATTTGAGCCGCTACAATTTAAAGGGGTGCTTAAACATGATGAATTTGGCAAAACGCAACTATTGGTCTTTGAGTATTTTTAACTTCGCTTATCTGTTTACATGGTCTGCCGCCATGTCTTTTTTTGTCATTTGGCTGGGACAAAGCCTGGGAATTTCACAAACCTACACGGGATTTCTATACGCGGCTAATTCAATCGTCGCCTTGATCATGCAGCCCCTGTTCGGTTACTTATCTGACAAGCTGGGCTTGAGAAAACATCTGCTGTACATACTCTTTACAATCCTTTTGCTCGTCGGACCCTTTTTTATCTATGTGTACGGTCCATTGCTTCAAACGCAGTTCGTCATTGGTGCCATTGTTGGTGCGCTATTTATCGGCCTGGTGTTTAATGCAGGTAACGGTGTCGTCGATTCGTATATGGACAAAGTTTCGCGTAAATATGGCTTTGAATACGGACGGGTTCGTATGTGGGGTTCGCTCGGATGGGCGGCGGCTACTTTTGTTGCTGGACGGGTCATCAATATCAATGTAAATCTGACCTTCTGGATCGCCTCGGTATCTGCCATTGTTGCCATGATCTGCATCTTCCTGACCAAAGTCGAAATTTCCGGACAGGAGCAGCAGAAAACAGAATCGTTGAAGCTAATTGATGTACTGCATCTCGTACGTACCAAAAAGTTCTGGTTTCTTATGCTATTCATGGTTGGCGTGACCCAAATTTATGAGGTATATGACCAACAGTTTGCCACATACTTCGTATCGCAGTTCAGTTCCAAAGCGGAAGGAAATCAATTCCTTGGCGATTTGAGCGCTGTGCAAGTTTTCCTGGAATTTGTGTTCCTTTTCGTTACCCCTTGGTTTGTAAACAAAACGACTGCCAAATGGGCATTAATTATTGCCGGGTCGATTATGTCTTTGCGTATTATCGGCTCTTCGTTGCCATTCGGTTCCATATGGGTCGCTGCAATGAAGATGATTCACTCCCTGGAGAAACCGCTTATTCTGGTAGCCATCTTCAAATATATTACCGTTAACTTTGACCAGCGCCTGTCCTCCACCATGTACCTGCTGTATTTGTTTATGGGCTCCCTGGTGGTTTCCATTTTCTCGCCCATTGTGGGGCATATGTATGAAGTATTAAATTTCCCGATTACCTATGTAATTCTGGGTTCCATTGCAGGCCTGTTCACCATCATATCCTGCTTTACACTGACAGCAGACAAGAAGAATGGGGAACGGTATCTGGAGGAACGCCGTAAACAAGATTTGAAAAGAGCAAACAAAAAAGCTGAAGCAGTTCATTCGTAATCTAATGGTTTGAGCTTAACAGAACAGCGGCAGTCTAGGACTTGTTTTTCTCGTCCAAGGCTGCCGCTCTTAACTCCAGTTAATTTGAAGCTTATTTTAAATCTTGAATACCGACACCGTTTGATTCATCTCTTCCGCCCGCTTGGCAAGCATGTTAGCACCTGCAGACACTTCCTGCATGGAAGCGGTAGTTTCCTCGACCACGCTTGCGACTGTTTGAGTAGAATCGGCTGCACGTTCGGAGATTTCAGCAATTTTTCTCATAGATTCCACCATAGAAACGGTTCCTTCATTTACAGATCTTGCTTCTACAGCCGCAGTGTCCACCTCACCGCTCACTTCTTCAACGGCACCTACAATCTCAGAAAAGACGTTACCGACACCTTCGACAAGCATCATACCTTCATTTAGAGATTGAACACCTTCGTTCATTGAAAGCACGACTTCGTTTGTTCTTAAGGTAATTTCGTTGACCAGAGAAGAGATCTTGCCTGTTGCTTCACTTGCTTGTGCCGACAAATTGCGTACTTCAAAAGCAACAACCGCAAACCCTTTTCCCTGCTCTCCCGCTCTTGCAGCTTCTATACTCGCATTTAGTGAAAGCAAGTTGGTTCGGGCTGCTATATCACTGATCATAGCTGTGATCTGTTTAATCTCCGCCGACTTTTCGCCTAGAATATTTACCACTTCAGCGGATTGAGTTACCTTGGTATGCACATCTCTTATTTGGGAGACAGTCGAAGACATTCGGGTTTTCCCGTTGTTTGCTTTTTCTTGTGCTTGGGTTGTGAGATTAGCCACATGAACAAAGCGATTGGTTATGTTGTCTACACTTTTAGAAACGTCTACCGTGTAATTCAGCGTTTCAGCTATATCTGCAAGCTGTGTCTGAGATCCCTCTGCGACTTGAGTGGCACTTATAGCTATCTGCTCGGTAGCGATGCTTGTCTGTTCCGCACTGGCCGTTAACTGTTCAGCCGTAGAGGCAACCAGTAAGGAATTATCCACAACTTCCTTTAAAAGGTTGCGCAGTGAATCGCACATTTCATTAAAATCGGATGCCAGTTCCCCGACCTCATCTTTTGATCGGATACTAAGGGGTTCCACTTGCAGGTTCCCCCTCGTTACCAGCTTTATCTGTTCCGCTATCTTTAATATGGGCTTAGTGAACGATTGAGCCAGTAAAAAAGAACCAATGATTCCAAGTATCGTACATATGATCGTCAGAGAAATCATTAAAATTCTACCTGAATGGTAAGATTGACTCGATTGATTAGCGGCATCAGTAGCGTACTGCTCATTAAGTAGCTTCAGTTTATTTACATCGTCTAATGCTGCCTTATAAATAGAAGAATTTCCATGAATGATCATGTAGGCCATCACTTTGTCGTTTTCTTCCATGGCAGCGGAAACCACTTTGAGATGGCGAAGATACATTGCCCACTGACCATAAAAGTTGGTGAACAGTTCTTTTTCCTCTGCCGTAGAGGCTAAACTTTGATATTCATTTACACTCTTATCCATTGAAGCAGTAGCTTTGGTTAGTTCTTCTTGATAAGTGCTGCGAACAGCCGCATCCTCTTCAAGTATCAATCGAACGGTGAGTCTATCGATTTCTGTAATCTGCTTATCCATACCCTGAAGAAGAATAACCGCGGGTAAAGACCTGTTATTTACCTTGTCAGAAGCCTCTCCCATTTCCGACATCTTAATGACGCCTATAACACTTGAAAGGGAAAGTACGATAACCAGTATGAGCGCTGCACTAATTATTTTTTTCTTTAACGTTAATTTAAACATCTTTATCTTCCTCCCGTGACTGGTCTCGTGTCATCACTGCTGAGCTTTCCAATATATGCGTATTTGGCGCAACAGCTCAGCCTTATCTATCTTTCCACTGATGTAGCTTTGGATAGATGCTCCTGTGATGGCCCCATGATCAGGTGGAAGGGTTGACATAAACGGCAGCGTCTTTCCGCTCGAGATATACGACTTGATTGATCTTCCCAAAGGATCGGCAGGCTCTAAATCAATATTTTTGAACGCGGGTACCGTATTAGCCTTGTTTACAAGAAAATCTTGTCCGGACTTGTCGTATACCAGCCAGTTCAGAAACTTCTTTGCTTCCTCTTGCTCCTGAGGTGTGGTAGCTGTGGAGTCAATGAAAATATACTTTGTTACACCGACTGTAATCTTAGCATTGTTAGGGTCATCCGTATTATCGCTTAACGGAAGGGGCAAAAAACCGTATTCCTCATTTGCTGTATCATTGCTCTTAATCCCCGCCCAAGCCCAGTTGCCCATAAACCAAAGCCCCACTTTTCCCTCTCCTAATGCTTTAGCTCCATCGTCATACGTGCTGTCCAAAGGCGAATGCTTATTGATGCTGTTATCCTTGAGTAGGTCTAAAGTTTGTACCCATCCAGACATCACACTGTTTTGGGACATGTCTATGGAGTTATCCTGCATACCTTTAACAAACTCCGGAAAACCCCCAGGCTGAACAGAATAAGATAAAGCTAAAAGATGAGAGCCGAGAGACCAGTCCATTGGTGAAAGCATGACCGGTGCTACTCCCGTCTTCTGAATCTTAGCCATTAATGAGTTCAGGTTGCTTCTACTTTTTACCGAGGAAGCATCAAAAGCCCCACCTGTTGCTTTGTCCAGCACTTTCTTATTGTAAATTAATCCGTAGCCTTCCACTGCAAATGGAAACCCCAGCACAGCATCACTTTTCTTAACGGCGTCAAGTCCATTTTCTATCGTATCAGCTACCCACTTTTCTTTGCTTAAATCAACGGCTTTATCCAGAAATTGCTGAGCATCCCCAGGATCCAGCATCGACATGGTAGCGGGACTTCCTGAGCCGTACATCGACATCAGCTTTTGATATGCAGACGTCCCCTCAGGAGCGGTAATAATCTCCAAAGATACTTCAGAGTGCTCTTGATTGTATTGTTTTGCTACTTCTTCTAACTGAGTTTTTATTTCACTTTTGGAATTCAAAAGTGTAATCTTGGTCGTCTGCTGTGATACTGGTGAGGCTGAGCAACCTATAAACATCATTAAACATGCTAGAGAAATCGCAACTTTTAGCTGTATTCTCATTAACTTTCCCCCTAAGGATTTACTTTGATAAATTTTATGAATAATATTCAATGTTATCGACATAATTCCCCAGGAAGATTAGAAGTTTAAAGTTGGTAAATGTCGGAAGTTAATTAAATAGTACAAACTGGTTGTTACGTTAAGTTAACAGACAGGACAGCGCAACGATCTTTATCCAGTTGCGTCTTAATATGGGGTAAAATTGCTCGCAACAAATTAAACCAAGAAAGGAGCAATCATTTATGAAAAAAGCTTTCTTTGGGGCTTTTCTTACAATTTTTTTATTTATTTCATCGTCCACTACTTATGCAGCAGAAAATCAAATCAAAGTTGACGGTGTGACTACTACATCCGATGTGAAGCCCGAAATGAAGAACAAACGCACAATGGTACCTCTACGTGTTATTAGTGAAAGTTTGGGGGCTAGCGTCGAGTGGTCCAATTCCGAGGTTATTCTCGCTAAAAGCGATATGAAAGTGAAATTAGCAATAAATAGAAACACCGCGAAAAAAAACGGAGAAAAGATACTGCTTGATGTAAAACCATACACGAAAAATAATCGCATATATGTTCCACTTCGTTTTATTGCAGAGACGTTTGGCTGTAATGTCAATTACAACAACTTTGCAGTGACTGTTGATACTAAACCATTGTTCATAGACGGTGTACAAGTAAAAGCATTGCAATATGAATACCATATGTTTATGGGCGGCGTAGTTCAGCAAATTAATGTAAATGCATTTAATGAAACCATTTATAATATTTTCGCAAAAAACATAGGTGAAAAGGTTGAAGCACCTGCAAACTACTCTTGGAGCTTCACTATTGACACATTTGGGTCTTATTATAAAAATGCACAATATGATTTCTTAGACCAAAAAGGGAAAAGCTTAGTTCGTTTTGATATTTATTCTTTAATTAGTCCTGTTCCATCTGAACTTTCAACAGAATATCCAGAGATTTTAGTTCATGACGTATCGAAAGATGAGTGGTATTTGTTTAACGATACCGCAAGAAAATCCATTAATCAGTTAATGTTTACCGCTGGGAAAAACGGTTTTCTGAAGATTATAAGTAACACAACTGTATAATGTGATTTTTTCTAATTACACTTTTTTCGTCTCCAAAAGATAAAAGGCAAATTCCCTGCTGAATATGCTTCACATGGGTTTGCTCTACAAACCTGTTCCAATCCTGCTCTATAATCGAGGCTTGATGAGCCATCTTTTCTAATGAACGATAACAGGGATGCATCTGCTCACCACTCCTTGACTTTTATAAAGGAATCGAAGATAACTTTTTTGGCTTCGTATATGAAAAACAGGGGTTATCCCTCAGGTCTGGGCAGACCTGCAGGACAACCCCCAGCGACGTGTTCTATCAGACTTCCGCAGCATCCTCTTCCACGAAAAGAGATACCTTGCGGATGCCATCCGCTCCGATCACGACAAGCCCCTGATCCGACAGACGGATTTCAGGGATAACGACCAGTGCGAGCAGTGACAGTGTCATCAGCGCGTTGTTCAGCATGCAGCCGGATTGCTGAAGCGCCCGGCTGATACTTTCGGACTGCGCAGCCACCTCTGCAAACGGAGCTGGGGACATCAGCCCGGCGATAGGCAGCGGGAAGCGCGTCTCACCCGAGGCGGATACGACGACCACGCCACCACGCAGGGCAACAGCCTGCTTCGCCGCCTGGGTCATGAGCTCGTCATCATTACCAATGACGAGCAGGTTGTGGCTATCATGCGCGACGGTCATGGCAATCGCAGCCGGCTCGGTGAAGCCTACACCTGTTACAAGTGCAACCGCGTGACTGCCACTGGCATGATGGCGCTCGAAAACGGCTATTTTGCACAAATCCTGTGCAGAATCTGCCGTGACTTCTCCATTACGGACCGGAACGGTCATCCGCACTTCCTTCGTGTCCACGTGATTTTCCGTAACACGAATCACTCGTACAGGTACATCCCCCTCCTGTACTGGAGCCGCAATGCGGAAATCTGCAGCACTCAGCTCTCGCCCCAGATGGACGGTGTCCATCACTTCCGCAGGATAATCGAAGCCGTCCCAATCGGCGACCATTTGACCGTGCTCGGCCACCAGCTGGCCCGCTGCGATGGTAGCCGTCACATTCACTTCGGCCAATCGGCCATCAAGCAAAATAATGTCGGCAATCGCACCCGGAATGATCGCTCCGATATCCCGTGCCACGCCGAAGCGCTCTGCCGTATTCAGCGTGGCCATCTGAAACGCGGTTACGGGCTTGACGCCCTGTGCAATGGCATGACGCACGACGAAATCCATCTGTCCTTCATGGAGCAAGGATTCTGCGCTGCGGTCATCCGTTACCAGCATCATGCGGCGCGTGTCGAGACCCATTTCCGTGCTGGCTCGGATCGTCTCGGCCACATCATGCCATGCGGAGCCTTGCCGCATCTTGGCATACATGCCGAGTCGGATACGCTCGGCTACATCCTCGGGCGTGACACACTCGTGGTCGCCCGTAATTCCCGCGGCTGCATAGACCGGCAGACGCCAATCATCGGAGGCCCATGTAAAATGGCCATCCGCCACCTTGCCCGCGCGCAGCGTGGCCTGAATTTCCCCGATCATCACATCGTCTCCATAGACGACACCAGGGAAATTCATGACTTCGCCCAGCCCGATCATATCCGGGCCCCAGCTTAACGCCTCTGCGACTTCCGCCGGGCCGAAGGAGGCACCCGTCGTTTCCAGTTCCGGACCTGTGGACGGCACGCAAGAAGCCACCTGCATGTAAGCAGCCAGCGGTGTCGTACGTGCTTCGTCCAGCATCAGACGAAGCCCTTTTAGACCCAGTACATTGGAAATTTCATGCGGGTCAAAAAAACCACCCGTCACTCCCAGCGGCAGTACAGCCTTAGCGAACTCAGTTACGGTCAGCTGTGTGCTTTCGATGTGACAATGTCCGTCCAGTAACCCCGGTGCCATATAGCGGCCTTCGGCTTCAATGATTATGGTGTCTTCTCCAATCGTATGACTGACGTCCCTACCGACGTAAGCGATACGAGAACCTTGCACAGCAATAGACATGCCTGGCAGCAATTCGCCCGATACCACATTGACCAGCGTTCCTCCGCGGATCACCAGCGATGCCTTGCGCTCCCCTCTAGCTGTAGCCACCAGCTCGGGTACACAGTCCGCCAGCGGCGGGCGTTGAAATACACTCTTCATGTCCATTACGTTTGTAACCTCCGTTTATGCTTCTTACCTGTTTTTCTTATTTGCTTATGCTACTGGAATACGCTCCATAATGCCAGCCAACTCTACATCTATTCAAGCATCGCATGGGTTTCTAAGGTATTTGCCCCCAGCTGATTGCCAATGTCCTCTCTATAGAACACGATCACTTTCTTCCACTTTGCGAGTATACGTATCCGAATCCCGTAAACTCACGAATGGCGTAATCTCCCCTATGCTATAAATATGCAGCAGATGCATCGCTCGCGTACAGGCGGTGTAGAATAACTTACGCTCACTCTCACGCTGGTATTGTTTCGCTGATCCGTCATAAATCAGGACCGCATCGAATTCCACGCCTTTTGCCAGGTAGGCCGGAATGATATGAATCCCCTTTTCAAAAGCGGGAGTTGTTTTCTTAATTAATTTTGGCTTCACTGACAGCTTTCCTTCCAGCGCTTCGTAGGCTGCCGCGCTTTCGTCAGCATTTTTACAAATCACCGCAATGGATTCATACCCTTCAGCCAACAATTCTGTGACATTCCCAGCTATCTGTTGATGCAACTTTTCACGCGAATGCACCTCGGTTACAAGAGGCTTCTCACCCTTACGATTAAACGGCACAATGTGCTCTCCCCCAGCGACCATTTCCCGGGTAAATTCCACAATCTCCTGTGTTGAGCGATAGCTTCGTGTCAGGGAAATCATTTCGGTCTGATCTGCACCATACAAGTCATACAATGGCTCTGCATCCTGAAGCACCGAGGCATGGGCATAGATAGCCTGATTAAAATCACCCAGTGCCGTCATTTTAGCCTGTGGAAATAAGCGCTTGAAGAAAGCCAGTTGGAATGGGGAATAGTCCTGTGCCTCATCAATAAACACGTGACGGATGTTGCTATTAGAACGGAAACCCAGCATCAACTCACGCAAATATAAAAAGGGTGTCACATCCTCATACGCTAACTCCCCAGCCTGAATTCGTTCCAGGGTTTGTCGACTAATTTCACCCCAGCTGACGGGCAGCTCTGCATGATTCGCCAGTTGGCTCAGCAGCGTCTCGTTCATAAACAGCTCGCTGTAGAGCCGGGTCGTATCTACGAAGCGAAGCGCCTTAATCCATTTGCGCAGGGGCTTTAAGCGGTCACTGACCACCATACGCGCCAATATTTCTCTTTCACGCGTAAAATCGTCGAAGGTATCGCCCTTATTCTTGGATTTACGGCGCATGCGGTTATAGGCACGCTGATAATCCTCCGGCTCCATCAGATCCATCTGTTGATCCACCCATGGGGCGGAGCATTCTTCCTTACCAAAGCGGGCCAGCTCTTTGAGCATCCAATCCCGCAGCAGTTCCAATCGGTTCGCCAGCCGCACCGTAGAGTCGAATTCATAAAACTTGCGTGCCATTTGCTCTACTGAAACCACCTCACGTCCCTGAAAGCGGATGGGTTTAAAACGCATTCCCTCCTTTTCCAAATACGTCTTGTAGCCTGTAATCACATGTAAGAATGTCTTGGACGACTTAAAGCGGATACCCTCCATCCTAGCTTCATACCCAGGCTGTAACGACGCTGAAAGCACATATTCCAGCTGTTCAAATGGATCTTCTAACTGAAACTCCCGGCCCAAACGCCGCTCCAAATATTCCTGAAACGTGGCCTGAAGCATATTTTCCTCACCCAATTCAGGCAATACTGTCGATACGTAACTGTTGAACATCGGGTTAGGCGAAAATAACACGACCTGATCCGCTCGTAAGCGATCCCGGTACTTATACAGTAAATACGCTACTCTCTGAAGCGCAGCAGAGGTTTTGCCACTTCCCGCCGCCCCCTGAACAATGAGCATCCGACTTCGATCATCACGGATGATGCGATTCTGCTCCTTTTGGATGGTAGCGACAATACTTTTCATTTGAGCATCCGAGCTGCGGCTCAATACTGCTTGAAGAAGTTCGTCTCCAATCGTCACCCCTGTATCGAACATAAAACGGATCTGTCCATCACGGATCGAGAATTGGCGCTTAAGCGTGAGTTCCCCTTCCATCTCCCCTGCCGGGGTCTTATATGAAGCGGGCCCCGGCATGTTATCGTAATAAAGATTGGAAATAGGCGCGCGCCAGTCGTATATCAGAAACTCCTCATCTTGATTATCCAGCAGGGAGGCAATCCCCAGATAAACACGTTCCGCAGTCTGCCCTTCCTCAGCAAAATCAATGCGTGCAAAATACGGTGAATCAAGTAACTTTTTCAAACGACCTAACGCCTCTGTAGAATGCTTGTGTCTTCGTTCCCGCTCAGACAAAATCTCAGACTGCTGACGCAAACTGGTGGACGTCTCGCCCACATCATCCGCCTCACTGAAATTGATCGTTACCTCATCCCAGAAGTCTTTACGCATATCGACGACATCTCCGCGCACAGAACCAACCTCTGTCTCTAGCTTCCGAATACGCCCGCTAATTACTGCGGTCACATCTTCTACTCTTCGTTGTTCTTCATTCCATTGCTGTTCAGTAGTCACTGACATCGCTCCTGTTCCGTTTCCTCCTGCTCCACGCAGGGCTCCCTTGCGTACAAACTATGCTCTATTATGGACCCGGGCATACTCGCGGCATCCCCCTGATCCGGGAAAATTGACTAATCCTTTGAAGCATGCTATAATATAACAAGAAGTGTAATTCACAACTTATGCATATGGTTTTACCATAAAACAGAGCATCCTCTATTGTAGCAAGTTCGGTCCCTGTTCGCAACCAGTGGGCTTTTTTTGTGCGTTCTGGCAACCTTCTATTAACCTGTTCTTACATAATTGAATTCATTACATAAAAAAGCGACCAGCCATCTGATTGATGAATGCGGTCGCTTTTCTTTTAGGAAATTCGCCTATCTGCTCTCTTCCACAGGATGAATATGATCGGCCAGTCTGCTCAACCTCTCCAGCTGATGACCATAGTCGTACATCGCCGCAGCTACAATGGAAAGCCGCAGCATTCCCTCCTGACAATGGTCAAAACGTGTAATCGCATGCTTCATAAATTCGCCGTTGGCTTGCTGAAACAATTCACTTTCGTCCTCATTCGGTTTTAGCTTATTTTCGAATTTCAGTAGAGCATGCTCGTGAAAACGAATCAGTAGCTCCAGATGACTGTCAAAAAAAGCATCCGTTCCCTTTGGCCGTAGAGACTGGAAGTAGTGCCTTTCCACTGCATCCAGTACCTCATATCCTTTGTGCAAACTTCCGAGCATTTGTTTGTATACTACCATTTGTCTCGTTTGACTAAACTTAGAGCGCTTGAGCTTCTTCTGCTCTTCCTCGAACAAATGATATTTGTCCGACAGCGATTTAATTGCTCCCTCCAGATTTCCTTTTTCCTCTTTAAAGACAGACTCCTTAATCTCATCGGAAATGGCAGTACGCAGCAACAAAGACATGCTGTTAAATACATTTTGAATCTGATTAATAAACTGCCTTTTCGGTTTCGGGGGAAAAACGCTAACATTGATGACAAAAGCAGATACAATCCCAATCAAAGTGAGTGCAAAGCGGGTCACCGCAAATTTCCAGTCCCCTGAGGCTTCCATTACAGAAACAACGGTCACAAGTGTCAATCCAACCGTATCAGCCATATTTATTTTCAGACATATCATAAGTACCAATACACATACCAGCCCGACTGCAATCGGCTCATTCGAAAATACCATTCCGCCCAGCAACGCCATGATTGCACCTAGTGTGCTTGTTTGGAGTTGATCCAGAAAATAACGCCACGACCTATATATCGACGGTTGCATGGCAAAAATAGCGGCTATCGCTGCCCCCACAGGCGAATGGGTGTTCAAAAGCGTGCTCAGAAAAAGGGCGAGCGTCACTGCGATTCCCGTTTTTAACACCCGTGCTCCAAAAGCCAAAGCCATCCCTCCTGCTTACCTTTCAAATTTATTCATACCGAATTACTATAATGAAAATTCAATGTAAAGTCCATGCTTTATTATTACCCAAAACAATCGGAGATCAGGAATATTTATGAAATGTACAGTTCCTGATAGAATACATATCAACAGAATTAACTTATTTGCAACAACGTCACAGGAGGAACTCATCGTGTCATGGATTAGCAAAATGTTAGAAGAGCCCCGAAAGTGGCCGCGTAATATCCGATTGTTTTTTATGGCCAATCTGCTGTACCAGATGGGTACGGGAATGTTTTCTGTGCTGTACAACCTGTATATCCAAAAGCTTGGCTTTGACGATGATATGAACGGCCAAGTGGTCAGCATGCAGGCGCTAGCGACGGCGTTGCTGTTCATTCCGGTCGGATTTTGGGGCGATCGGACGAGCCGCAAAAATATGCTGCTCATCGGCGCGTTATTCAGCGGCCTGGCCTTTCTCGCCCGTACCTTTACAGATACCAGTGGAAGCATGTTGGTATTTGCCGTAATCTCAGGTGTATTCGCCGCCTTTATTCAGGTGCTGGCTGTGCCTTTCTTAGCGGAAAGCATAAGTAAAGCCCAACGCTTAAAAATATTCAGCTATTACTCAGCTCTTGTACTGGCAGCCCAAGTCCTAGGCAGCTTCGGGGGTGGTGTACTCGCAGATGGGCTGCAGACGTGGGGAATCACACCGCTATCCAGTCTGCGGGTTGCTCTGTTCCTTGGAGGAATGGCAACATTGACCGCTTTTATTCCTCTATTATTCATCACAAAAACTACGGCAACCTTAGAAGCACCAGCTCCTGCCGAATCTTCACCTCAAACAGAACAAGTACATACGCCGCACAGTACATCCGATATACCTGACTCGGAGACGCCTGCTGCTGCTTCTGATCGCCGGGTTATTGGACAATTTGTTCTGGCCCAGTTTTTTCTTGGGTTAGGTTCAGGTCTGGTCATCCCGTATCTTAATTTGTATTTTACGAACCGCTTCTCCGTATCACTCAGCGCAATGAGTTTACTGATTGCACTCGGCCAGCTCATGACCATCCTCTCCATGTTGATCGGACCTACCCTCGGTAGCCGAATAGGACTGGTCAGAGCTGTAGTTGGCTTCCAAATGCTTTCGCTACCGTTCCTTCTCATTACAGGCTTTACGAACGTGCTATGGATCGCTTCCATCAGCTTTCTATTCAGGCAAGCGCTAATGAATGCAGCAAATCCGCTGCAAACCGCCATTCTCGTCGAACGTGTGTCAGATAAAAATCGTGGCATTGCCAACTCCATTCTCCAGACGACCTGGATGCTAGGCACCGCAGGTATGGGACCTGTACAAGCCTATTTGGTAACAACTTATGGCAACTACTGGGGCTATGCCATCACATTTAGCATGACAGGTGTTTTCTATATTTTGTCCTCCCTCGTCTATTACAGAATGTTCCGAGAAAAGCGCCCGTCCGCGGGCCAGCTTTTACAAAACCCGGCAAGCCCGTAAACAAAATCATGACACAATAAAAGCCGGAGCCTCCAAGCGGACTCCCCTGGAACGTCATAGGATAAATGAGAATGGCGGAGGAGGAATGAAGGCATGCTTCGAGTTGCATTATTTACGGACACGTATACGCCTGACGTGAATGGCGCTGCTCTGACCCTGGAACGATGGATTGGCTATCTGGAGACACATGGAGTATCTACGCTCGTCTTCGCACCGGAGGCAGACCATCATCTGCCCTCTGGGCCGGGTGTGGAGCGATTTCGGAGTATTCCCTTTTTATTGTACCGGGAATGCAGACTTGCGATCCCCAACGCCAAACAGATCAACGAGCGTCTGTCAGCCTTTTCCCCGCATTTGATTCATGTCGCTACTCCGTTTAACCTTGGCCTGTATGGAACAAGCTACGCAGCCAAACACCATATTCCACTCGTCGCCTCATATCACACCCACTTTGATAAATACCTCGAATATTACAAGCTTCGCTGGCTTGAACCTGCGTTATGGAAATACATGCTCTGGTTTCACAGACATTGCGAAAGGGTGTATGTCCCTTCTCAATCAACCATGGAATTGTTGCGCAATAAAGGAATGGGGCAGCTCGAAATCTGGAGTAGAGGCATTGATACTGACCGATTTCAACCAAAGGTGGACCGTAATGCAGTATGGAGGAAATGGGGCGTTCATGCAGATGCATTTGTTATTTTGTATGTGGGCAGGCTTGCACCGGAAAAGGGGATAGACACGTTACTGGATTCCTATCTCCAGTTACCCGACGACGTCCGCGCAGCCTCTGTGCTGGTCATTGCAGGAGATGGTCCATTGTATAAGGTCAAAACTACAGCGGATATAGGGGTGCCGGAGCATGCAGTCCACTGGCTTGGTTTTGTGAAAGGGCCGGAATTAGCTGAACTCTACGCCGCAGCCGACGTATTTCTCTTCCCTTCCACCACGGAAACCTTCGGCAACGTTGTACTGGAGGCTATGGCGAGCGGTACACCTGTGGTCGGTGCCAATGAAGGCGGGGTAAAAGATAATCTAATCCATGGAAAAACAGGGCTATTGTGTCCTTCTGGGGACGCCGCTGCCTTTGCCAAAGCTGTACACCTGTTGTACGAGGATGCCTCACTTCGCGATTCGATGTCCAGAGCGGGTAGAGCCTACAGCCTGGAGCAGACGTGGGACCGTATTTTTGAACGGCTACTGGACAGCTATATGGACGCAGCAACCCTACACCTCGACAGCCGTCCCATGACGCGAATGTAGCCTTCAAAAACAGCGAAATTCCAGATAGCATGATAAAAGCGAGGTAAATAAATTCTGCTAATACCTTAATTGTTTCAGCAGCTTGTTATGTACCCCACTCAACAAAATCACTGCGGTCAAGGCACCGATGAACGCAAGAAGCATATCCCATTGGGTATCCCATACATCTCCCTGTGTGCCCAAAAAGGCTTCTGCTGCCGTTCCGGTTGCCTTGGCTACAGCAAACTCAATCAGCTCGTACACAGCGCTGATCGCAAGACACACACTAACCGTGAGGAAAGTGAGCCAGCTCCCGCTTCCCAAGGCCGTTTTACGCAACAGCACTTCCCTGACAATGAGTGCAGGTACAAAACCTTGTACAAAATGCCCAAGTCGATCATAATAATTGCGCTCCAGTCCGAACGTATCCCGGATCCAGTTGAACAGTGGCATTTCGGCATAGGTATAATGTCCACCGACAATCAAGATCAATGCGTGCAGCCAGATTAGGGTGTATACCAGATTGGTAAACCGAAATCTACGGTACAAAGCCGTCAGCAGCACAGCTCCCAAAACCGCGGGTAGAACTTCCAGTACCCATGTAAAATAATCCACCGGGCGAATCAAGGACCAAATGAGGGCAAGCGCCAGCAATACAAGTAAAACAAGCGGGTAGCGATCATTTTTAGACCATGCCGTTGCCTGGTTCATCTTCATTCCTCCTCAGCCCAAAGCTCTAGCCTTCGTTCGTTACGATATGTTTGACACGCCCAACCTGTCCGTCTGCCAAACGCACTTTGATTCCATGCGGATGACGCGGGGAATTGGTCAAAATATCTTTCACCGTTCCTCGCGTCAGCTTACCGGTAGGCTGATCCTTTTTAAGTACAATATCTACCTGAAGACCAGCGCGAATATCGGATCGATTCTGTCCGTTCATTGTAGCTACTCCTCCTTTGTTTTTACAATTTTTTGATGATATCCAGCCACTCAGCTGCAATCAAATCACCAGCGACGCCATTCGTCCTGGCGGTTGTTCCCCATCCAGACTACGCACATCGTGGATACATAGCTGACGAGCAAAATAACAAATACCATCCCACTAAACTCCACAAAATGAGTACGTTGCAAGGAGTCTGCCCATATAGAAGATACCTGTGCATACAGTTGAGAGGGCGCAGAAACAATATCCCATGTGTTCCCTCGAAAGAAACGGCCAATGTAAATACCCAGGCTGCTCAACAAGAGTACCGCCAACATAAACAGCCAACTAACAAGCCCACCACGTGCACGCTGTACCAATTGTCGTACGGATTCGAGCGATACAAAACCCATTGTCAGGCCAAGTACGGCTACCAGCAGCATTCCCAGTACATGATTCCAAAAGTACGGATTTCCCCAGAAACGTTGCTCCCCGAGAAATGGATATCTGGCGAATACATGCAGCAAATCTGTGATCAAATAGGGTGTATTGGGATAAAAGAAAAGCCATGCCGCCCCCGTAACCCAGAGTAAAAATGTCCTTGTTCCCCGCCTCCACGAGCTGTACATTACATCAAGCAGTAGCGTCAACAGCATAGGAATCCAGGCCAACATCATATTCCACCAAATAAAAAGATAAGGGCGGCCCCCTGAGGGCAGTCGCACGTTAATGATCCACAATGTACTGATTACGGAGCATAAGGCCAGTGCTAAAAAAACATAGAGTTTTAGTGGATAATTTAACGATCTTAAACGGGCATACATATGTGTCTTTCCTCCTTGTAACCGTCCTGCCTTCCTGACGTTCCAATTTACACCTGTTCTGGACAGTGTACACCACAATGGCTTCAAGCTCAATGGAAGCGCTCTACCTCTACATAAATGAACATAAAAAAACATCTGTTCTCCGGGAATTGACCTCATCCCCGAAAAATAGATGCTTACTGTGTTTTAGACTTCACTCACAGGTAAAGGCGACATACGAATGTGGATCGTCTGATCAAACGGAGTCATCCAGTTGACCAGCAATGTATGGCAATCCATGGGGAGAGTGGCTCCCCTTACCGAATTAGCCATATGCTCTACGGTTGTTCCCATCAGCTCAAACCACGCATTCCCAGATTCATAGCGCGCCATACCGCCAGTCCAACATTGAACCGTTTCGTTAACCAGCCGGTATTCCCCGCAAGTGAAGCGTCCTTCGCGCCCAAAAATAAATCGAATCTGTGTCATGCAATCTACTGGACCCTCTGAGCGAAAACGAAGCGTCCACATATCGCTCTGACGATCCACATCGACCCGAATTTCATGCTTTTGTTCATGGGTTAATGGCCGTTTGTGATGCGGAAGCAAGTACCACGGACTGACTTCCTCCTGCGAGGTAGGCGGCAGATCTAAGGTCGCTACAGGGCCATAATAACCTTTGGACTGTATGCCCGATAGCGTCCAACCGTGTTCATGAGCTGTCAGCTTCTGCATGGGTACAAAACCAGGCGAGAAATATGATGCAGCCTGAACCGCCAATAATCGTGCATCTCCGTGCCGCAACGATAGGAACGATGAAGCCTCGGTCATCAGCGTGGCACTGGTATCCTCCTGCCGATATCGAACGACTGGCGCGCCAAAGTCCGTATGCAGTCGGCTATGATAAATCTGCTGGTGATGGCCTGCCTCATCCATTCGACTTAGATAGTCAGCCCTCGGGAAGTCTCCGTTCAGTAACTGGTTGTAGGTGACAGGTAATGTAGCTGGCAATACTTGACGAGTTTGCAAACGCGGATCTAGTAAAAAGCGCACAGCCGCATTGATAGGAGCACCACCCGGATGATCCATGACTTGAATAGCGGCGACAGCCATCGCTTCAAATATAGCGTCCTCATCCTCTGTAGCCAGCATGGCATATGGTAGAAGATAAGAAGATAAGTTCAGGATCACCCCAAAATCCTGTCTCCCTGAATACTCTGTGACCACTTCGCCATCAGGATGGACAAGGTACACCATCATGCGTAAATTACGGCGCACCGACTCTAGTAGCTCCGGCTGTTTTAATAATCGGGCAGCATGAATCAGCATAATATCGCTAACGGCATTATAAATTCCGTTGCTGCGCTCCGTCCATTCGCCATCTGGTGTCCCGTCCAGCCCTTCGGCTAGCCAAGCCTCGGCCCGCACGAGTGCCTCGGGTAGATTAAACAGCTCATGTAGAAATCCCAGCGCAGCACACAATACCCAACGGTGATTTGGCGTATGGCAACCTCCGGTCAGCATGACCGGAATCGTCCGCTCCAGAAACAAGCGGATCGCATCAATCACCCGACGCAGCTCCAGCCAGTCGTCACCAACCAGCAGCTGATAGACCTGGGCGTAGCCTACCACCACGAACGCTGTATCCGGTGGCGAGTGAAAATTGGTCCAGCCCGGTGAAATAGAACCGTCCTCATGCTGCACACGTAGCATGTACTGCACAGCCAGCTCCAGTCGGATGAGTACATCCTCATTCCGATAATATGCAGAATCCGGATTGACGAGCGCTGCCGCCCAGATCGCCATTGCGGCAGGAGTACCGACCGAATGATTAGGCCAGGCGATTCCATTCTCATCATCAGTCACTCCGCCGTAATAACGGCTGTCAGCATCCAGCACCTGATGGTCCATACCTGGTTTTACCCAGGCATCGTTGATCGCTACGATTTTACTATACATTCCTCTCAACCCCTGTAATATGCATAATCGTTTATCATCCTTGCGGCTGAAGCTTCGCTATCTTACTTGTCAGCAACTCATGGCTACGTTCAATATCCTCCGGCTGACAAGCTGCTTTCAGCTCATAAACCTTAATAGGGGCCTGCCGGATAATATTCACGAAACGATCAAAGAACTCCAGATCACCGCTATGAATATAAGGGCACCAGTGATCAGATAATCCAATGGTTTCATGAATATGAACACCGAGAATATAGTCGATCATTTCATTGGCTTCCTTGGCGTTGTCGTACAGTCCCATTCGGTCCATAATCATACCGTGTCCAATGTCATACCACAGATAGACAGGTGCACCCTTCAAACGATCTATAATCGTCTTTGCCTCCTGCAACGTAGGCATCTGATAGCAACGTGAACGCGTTTCAATGCCAATGGCTACATCATATCCCTTGGATGCGATGCGGTCACACACCTCTTCCAGACTATCACGGATGCGTTGTACATAGTGCCCACTCAGTGAATTCCGACGCTCCAGCATTTGGCCCCACAACGTTTGATAAGCAGCAGAATCCCTGCCCTGCTCATTGAAAATATCCTCTAGTTCCTCACTGATATCATATGGAAATGGAACCTCTCCGGGATGCACAACTACCGCTTTTGCACCATAACGATGCGCATATTCCGCAGATTGCACCAACAGCTCTATCGCACGTTGTCGCTTGCTTTCATCGTCAAACCCGAGCAGAACGGAATCCGTGCCGTAATCCGGGTCTGGTGTATGAGGAAATGTATTATGCACACTCGATATGCCGATTTCTCCCCGCTCAATCATAGGCTCAATCGTCGTCAGCATTTCCCGGGTAATGTTGTAGTTCAACTCCACCCTGCTAAAGCCCAACTGACGGATTTCCTCTACAAGTTCTCGGCCGACCGTATGCTTTTTAATATTCCAACAGGTGGAAAAGGAATATTCCCCCTTCGCCTTCATTATCATCACCCTTTCACCGCTCCCACCATCACGCCGCTGACAAAATATCTTTGCAGCCACGGATACACTAGCAGAATTGGAACCGTTGCAAAAATGACACTTGCTGCCTTCAACCCTTCAGGCGTAATTCTCGCGCCACTGGCTCCTTCCAGCCTGGTTAGCTCGGATACCATATTATTTTGAATCATTTGATACAGCTTGAGCTGTAACGGGAACAAGTCGGGGGTTTGAATATACATCAGCGTATCCTGAAATCCGTTCCAACGGCCTACACCGTAAAACAGGCTTAATGTCGCCAGCACAGGCAGGGACAGCGGTAGTACAATCCGAAGCAAAGTGCCGAACTGGCTGCTGCCATCGATTTCTGCTGCTTCTCCCAAGCTTTCTGGAATCCCATTAAAAAAGGAAATCAAAATAATCAGATAAAACGGGCTGATCAGCCCTGGTAAAATAAGGGACCACATATTATTCAACAAATGTAAGTCGCGCACCAGAATGTATTCAGGAATGATGCCGCCGCTGAAAAACATCGTTACTACAATAATGAACATAATCGTTTTACGACCTCTTAGGTGTTTCTTTGTTAATGGATATGCTGCGATAATTGTCATTAACATACTCAGCACTGTCGTGATCAGCGTCAGCATAACTGTAAACCCGAGCGAACGGATCATGCTCATATCAGAAAAGACCTTTCCGTATGCCTTCAAATTGAACTCTACTGGGAACAAAGTAACTTCCCCGGATGTAATGGCCCGGTTCGAGCTAAAGGAAATAGACAAAATGTGAATAAACGGGGCCAAGCACAGTAGTACAGCCACAGCCACCAACACGGCGGTTACGATATCAAAGGTGCGATTTGCAGTACGTTCACTCATCAGATGTCAGCTCCTTTACATAATACTTTCATCTGTCAGTTTCTTGGAGGCATAGTTAGCGCCTAATACGAAGATGAGACCAACCACAGCTTGGAACAGGCCTACCACCGTTGCCAGCGTATATTGCCCGGATTCCATCCCGATGCGATACACGAACGTGCTAAGTACATCGGAATAATCTCGAACCGCCACATTTCCAATTACATAAGGACGATCAAAGCCAATAGTGATCATATTACCCAAATTAATGATAAGCAGCGTAGCAATTGTCGTTTTCATGCCAGGGATCGTAATGTACCAAATTCTTTTCATGCGTCCTGCACCATCTACCTCGGCAGCTTCGAACAATTCCCGGTTAATCCCAGTCAAGGCAGCGAGGTACAAAATCGTTCCCCAGCCTGCACTTTGCCACACCCCTGTCAGCAGGTAGGTGAGTACCCAGTCATTTTTATCTGTCAAAAATGGAATCGCCTGAAACCCGAGCGAAGTAAGCACATTGTTGATCATGCCGGACTGCGTACCAAACACCTGGTACACAATCCCGCCAATAATCACCCACGAAATAAAATGGGGAACGTACAAAATCGTTTGTGACAGCTTTTTAAACCAGACTACTTTCATTTCATAGAGCAAAATCGCCAAGATTAAAGGTGCTGGAAAAGATACCAGCAAATCAAGCAGATTTAGCACGATGGTATTGCGCAGCGTTCGATAAAAATCATCCATACGAAACACTTCTCTAAACGCATCGAACCCGATCCACTCACTCCCTGTAATTCCCTGAAAAAAGTTGAAATCCTTAAACGCGATCTGTACTCCCCACATCGGACCATATTTGAACACAATGAAGTAGGCCAGGGGCAGCACAAGCAACGCGTATAATTGCCAATATCTGCGGAAGTAAACGTTCCCTTTCATGCGCTGTCTCCTCCTTTACTTTCCGCCTTCTTACTTGCCTGTCATGGCCTTATAAGCTTCGGTACGCTCATCCAATATCGCTTGACCACCGCTCACCATATAATCCTTCAACGCCGCTTCGAATGTTGCATCAAACTGCGCCGGAGGCACCATCACGGATTTAACGACCATTTCGTCAAACTTATCCAGCAATGAGTTACTGTATTTTGACTCGGCTTTAATCGGATGGTCAAATTTCACTGGTGAAATTGTGTCCGTGTTGGAAATATCCATCGCCTTGCGAACATCCTCCTGGAATTGGGACGGCATGCCCAAAACAAAGGCTTCCTTGTTTTTGTTATCGTCTCCTGCAATCTTGCCATTCGCAATAATGACCACATCACCCTGATTATAGATACGATCCTGCGCTTCTTGTGTCGGTTTCTCCTTGGCAACTGGAATTCCGTCTTTCAAGGTATAGTTCTCGCCTTCCACACCATTTTGCATTTCAAGCAGCACCTTCTCGGAAGACATCCAGTCGAGATACTTGATCGCCTCAATCGCATGCTCACTGGATTTAGGTACCATAATGTAGAGTCCATTGGATGCAAATTCTGGCTTGGCGTGCTTACCCTCACTGTTGGTATAAGGGTCCATTGGAGTCAGCTTCGCTGCGGACTGGTTAGCCAACAGATTCGGATAGGCGGAGTCGTTATAATAGATGTTGTCGTAATCTTCACTGAAAAAACCGGTATTTCCGCTTTGAATATCCTGAGTCAGCTGTTTTTTGTCCTTATCCAGACCAAAGTCCTTGCTGATCAGATTCTCATTGTAAAGCTTGTTCATAAACTGAACTCCATCCTTGAATCCAGGTAGCAGGATTGGATAGTCACGGGAACCCAGCTCTTGGGTTAGCGTATATTTCTGCTCATCTGTCACTGGCTTAATAAAAGACCACAACAGCGGATCATATTGCCCCGGCTCCATCGTCATTCCCAGCGGAACGACCTTACCGCCGGTCTTGCCGGGGTCTTTTTCCTTGAACGCTTTTAGCGTGTTGTATAGTTCGTCTGTCGTTTTAGGAACAGGCATATTCAGCGTATCGAGCCAATCCTGACGAATAAAAGAGGAATATTTCCCTAAGATGGTACGTTTGCCGGGAATGGCGAACTGCTTGCCCCCCACCTGACCGTAGCTGAGCGTATCTTCACCGAGGAATTTTTTAAGATTTGGGCCGTACTCATTCAGCAGAGGGGTCAAGTCTGTCAGTCCACCCTGCTCCGCATACCGTTCAAAGGTTCCGGAATCATAAGTGAACACGATATCAGGTACATCACCACCGCTAGCCATCAGAACATTCAGCTTGGTAACTTCTTCGGAGCGCTGAACGGGCACGTACGTCAGATCAATATCGTTGGGTTTGCCAAAGTTTTCTTTTGCATAACGGGTTAAATAGCTGTCAGTAATGGTATAGCCCTGAGGTGTATTGCCTCTGTCAAAAATTTCAACCTTCAATGAACCACCCTTGTTTCCGGTAGCGGTCGAAGCCTTGTCCGCCTCACCCGACGAGCATCCACTCAATACAACCGACAGTGCAACCGTAGCTGCAAGCAGCAGACGAAGCTTCTTCAATGTTCCTCCAGCCTTATTCCCACTCATTCCTGAACACCCCTTTGTCTGCTTTTCCCGTTCGTCGCCTCTTCTGAGGAGGAGGTTATGACATTTCATGCATCGGCATGAGTCTGTCCCTTTTGGTCCGGGATGTGCCTTAGTATGACATGACCGCAGGAAAACTGACAATAAACTAGTTTCCCAATCATAAACCGGTTGATTGAAAGCGATTACTGAACATGATGAAGCGCTTACTCTTATTAAAAATCACTATTTTCCTGTGAATAAACCATTTTCTTTATTCGTTTTGTGTGAGCTATAGTTCCATATCACGTGATTTAAAAGTTTTTCGCACTAAAAAAAGAGCATCCTCACCCTCATCAGGGATTCGATGCTCACACTACATTTTGTTAATTTCAATGAAATACTAATGTCACTACTCCTACTGTGAAGTCTCTGAAGGGAGGCTCATGGATAGTTTGCGTACCTTCCCTGTTTTCCCATCCTTACGGCTACGTGATACATAAACCATCATTAATGCCCCCAAGGTTGCGCTGATCAGACACGCCAGGTTCATTAATTGCGGCCCTCCAGCGTGAAGAAGAAAGCCATTTAACAAATTACCTACAATCCCTGCCAGCCCGGCAAATACCATATTGAACACGCTTTGTCCGGTCGCTTGCATATCCTTTTCAGTTACATGTGAAACATACTCGACCGCTGCGATGTAGAAAAAACCAAATGACAATCCGTGCAGCACCTGCACAGCAATCATAACGGTAGGGTCGGGAAAAGCTAATTGAATTCCCCATCGAATCATATAAGCGACTGCCCCTAGCAAAAGAGTTCTCTCTAACCCAATCTTTCGAATCACTCGTGAAGCGAGCAGCATGGAGGGGACATTCGTAATGGACGCAATCAGCAGAGCAACCCCGACCAAACTCGTAAGTCCTCCCGACATCTTAAAGGCCAATACAAAATAGGTGTTGAATGCAGTTAACGTCTGATTTACTAAAAAACTGCCCCCCAAAAATATTAAAAATGTCCTGTTGCGTATCAATTGACCAATGCCGTCCGAAAACGATTTGCGCAGCACGAGATCTTCCTCCGTATTTTTCGGCAACGCCAGCGCCGTCAGGGCCGCAAGACTGTTCAGCACCAAAAAAGGTACCCACATCATAGTCACAGATAACAGCGATACAAATAGCCCCCCGGCGTAACCGCCCACCGCATTGCCTATACTCGCCATAAATCGTATACTGCCATAGGTCGTTCCTGCCTTCTTGGCCGCCACAATCGCATAGGAATCCGCAATCGGCGCCTGCGTTGCCGTAAATATTGCCATAGTGGAATACACAAGCGCCATCAGAACAAAACGCTCCGACTGATAACATACGGCCATAATTCCCGGAACCGCTACACTCAAAATGAGCACCAGCCGCATTTGACGATATTGATCCACAATAATTCCCCATATCGGCTGAACCAAAATGGATACCAGCGTACCAATCGCCATCAGAACACCGACACTGCTGCTCGTCAATCCATTCTGAACCAGCAGTAGTGTCAAATATGGATTAAACATGCCCCCTGCCAAGCCAATAAACAAATAGAAGCTTCGTAGCTTCAGCATTTGTGAGCCTACCATCTGGAAACCTCCCTGTTGTTTAGCGTACCGAGCTGCCCAGAATCGTAGCCAATGCTCCGATGGCCCCGGCTTCATTCCCCAGACCAGCAGGTACAATAGTACAAGGAATATCCGTCCATAAGGCTACTCTTTGCCGAATTTCATCCAAATAATACGTGTTACCTTCTGCTACACCGCCACCTACAACGATCATTTCCGGGTTCAGCAGGCTGATCACATTCGTCAAAGCCATCGCCATATGCACTAGTGCAGGCTCTAAAATCATCCGTGCTTCTACATCACCTTCGGACGCCGCTTGCAAAACATGTCTCGCCCCTACCTCGTCCCTGTTTCCTCCTGCCAGCTGGATCATGTGTGTTCCTGGTATGCCAGAGGCGAGTGCTGATTTTACACTGCGCGTTATCGCTGTACCCGATGTCAAAGATTCGAACACACCGAACTCGTCCGTCCCTTTCTGTTTTGCTGCTTGCCATGCCTGTTCCTCGCCTGCAATCCAGTAAGCCATCTCACCTGCTCCGCCTGCGGCTCCCTTATACATCTCTCCATTTAAAATAAGACCACAACCGATACCTGTTCCCACCGTTATCATCATCACATGCCGTAATCCCCGAGCTGCCCCTAACCATTGTTCTCCCAAAGCAGCCATATTCACATCATTATCCAGCACCAAGCGACCACTGTATCGGTGTGCAACGATAGATCGTATACTTTCATGCGCATTACCGCCATGCGTACTGTCGCCATGTATACGATCTTGAACACTCCATGGAATTGCCGGGGCGTGGGTAATCGTTCCGCTATCGTTATCTACCACACCGGGGAAACCGATACCTATGCCTTTTAACTGTGCCAGCGACAAGCCTTCCTGTTTTAGACAATGTTCCAGCTCCTCGAATAGACTCTCAAAGAAAAAATGGGCATCGTTCGTATGAACCGTCGGAAATTTATGCCTCACCACTACTTGCTGTTCCGCTGTGCCGATACAGATCAGCGTCTTCGTCCCGCCAACATCAATGCCTGCGGCCCAGCCGGAAGCCTTCGGCTCATCCCTGTGTTGCTTTTGTACATACATGTCCGCCATAGCCATCCTCCGTCATTCCGGTTCGCCATCATGCCTGCCAATACATCGGCTGTTGACGCCCTGTAGGTTCAAGATATGGACATAAGTATCGCATTTGAACACCTGTGCCGCAATAAACTAAATTCCGCCCCATAAACTGACGCGCTTTACTCCCCCTTTTAATGAAAAAAACAAAAAAGGCGAGCGCCTATAGCGCTCCCCCTGTTAATGAATCCTCCGGTTTTAATCTCAGCTTGCGATAATCTCCCGGCGTTACGCCGACTACCCGCTTAAATACCCGCCCAAAGGTAATCGAATTGGCATAACCAACCTGAGTCGCAATATGCTGAACCGTCTCGGTCGTGTTACACAGCATTTGCTGGGCATGATTCATACGGAGCCGGGTCAAAAAATCGACGAATTTCATATCAAATTCTGTTTTAAATAGATGACTAGCATATTTAGGTGACACATCAAAACGTTCACTCAAATGATTTAACGATAAATCCGGATTCGTATAGTGCTCTTCAATATATTGCTTCATTTCGCTAACCATAGCCCGGTAGCTTTTGGTTTCACTGGCGGCAACATAAGTCCGATACACAGTGGTCATGTGCTCCAGCATTAGCGTATGCATCACAGCCAATGAAGAAGCAGACTCGACCTCAGATTTCCATCGTTCTGCTTCCGGCCCGTTAAAATAACGATCCAGTGCCCCCGATACATCCTTCATCTCACGCATTTCTCGTTCCAATAGCTCTTGCAGCCACTGCATTACCGTTAAAATATCTCCATCCTTCAGCTTGTCTGTTTCCATTGCCCCAAATAGTCCTTCCAGCTGTACACGCCAATCGTGGCTCGCCAGCCGAAAAGAACGAATCGTCTCCGAAATCAGCGGCAAATAGGAGTATAATGGAATGTCATCAGCCTGCGGAACCTGTTCACTGGTTACAATATCACGCACTCCAAGCGTTAACCGGTACCGCAGAGCAGAAATGGCGGACCGATAGGAATCCTGAACATGCGCCAACTCATGAATCTGGCCGCCTATCCCAATCGTGAGCTGTACACCCAGATGCCCATGCAGCCACTCACAGCCTGTTTGTGCCATTTCTTGCAGCTTCACACCCAGTAAGCCTTCCCCATCATCTACCTCTTTCCGCAATAAAATGGAAATTCTTTTACGACTCATCCATTCTGCCCAGCCCTGCCATCCATAGGTAGCTGCTAGTTCCTGTACCACACCAAGCAACGACAGGCTTAAACGCTGATCTTCGCCCCCATGATCCTCTAAATGTCTGCTACCGTCTGCTGTCTGTGGCAGATCCAGATCGTGCAACTCTACCACCATGACAGCATAAACCAGAGTAACACCTCTCTTCCCGCCATCCGCAAAAGGAGAAAGATCATTCAGCCGAAGCTCTACCGTTTCGGTGCCTGTACCTTCCATAAGATCAAGGAACAGCTGCCGCCGCCGAATGAGTATATTCGCATGCTCCTGCTGTTCATAATCAATCGTTTGCCGAATCAGACTTTGCAACGCATGATCAATCATCCACAGCTCGTCCTTGTTGTTTTCCTCACCCGGACGGCTGGGCAGTTGTTGAATACGCTGCATCATCAGCTGAATTGGCCTGTAATTTCTACGGGTCACATAAATAATGTAGATCACCGCTAATATAACAACAGCCAATCCAACTACAATCCAGACGTAAGAGATAACAGACACCCACTCGAACAACTGTCCGGCACGAATACCACTTTCAAAACTCCATCCCAGCCGGGGGGACATCAGATGAGTCAGTTGCTGCCCGTCCTCTGCTTTTACAGCATCTTTTGTACCGGATGCAGCTGGATAAATGGTTTGACCGCTAGCATCATTAATCACCAGATAGGAAACTGTCGGATTCGTCATTTGACCAATCATTTGCTGCAACGGATACACACCGATATTGATTACCAGTAGCCCTTGTCCTCCAAAAGGCAACGGGAGGCGCTTATGCATCGAAATCACACGTTCTGACGTATGTGTTCCCGGCTCCGTCCATTCCCGCACAGGTGACCACTGCCGATCCTCCGACCGAAGAGCCTGCTCAATATACGGATAATCACCGAATGTCGAAGCATCCTGAAGTCCACTTCTCGTTAACACCGTGTGATCCTTCGTTCGATAAATATAAACGGAATGTACCAGTTCATGATTATCCTTAAGCGCGCGTAGGCTTCCAACCAGCCCATACAGCATCGTGCTGCCACTTTGCGCCTGCCCATTCAGAAAAGAACTGTAGCTCTTGTTCGTCTCCGCCTCGCTTAATACGTCCATTTCTACCTTTGTCAGCGACTTCTCCACACTGTCCAGCACAAATCCGGTTGTAATCCGATTCGCCTTTCCAGTTTCATTGCGCGATATTTCGTTTACAATCAGGAAGGATAAAAAAATGAGGATCGACACCGTTAACATAAAAATCGGGAAATAGGAAAAAAGCAATCTCCTGTACCAGCTCTTTCGCATCATGTCCTCCCCCTGCCGCCTAATGCTTTCATGACCCTCTCTATAGGGCTTCGCTCAACACTAAGCATACTCGTGATGTCAGTTTTAATGCGGATTTGATTATACTTTGAACCTATTCTACCAAAATTAGATGCTAAATAGATAGATTTCTTACAAATGATCTGTTATCACTTAAGTCGAAAACCCTCTTTTGTTATGTATATTAACATTATGAAAACGCTCTACATATCATAAAATAAATTTATATTATAAAAAAAGCCTATCCATCATCTACTTAAAGACGGATAAGCTTTTACTGTTGTCTAACCTTGTATCCAATTGACCAATGAATGTACTGTCAATGTACCCGGCGCAGCTGTCACAAATGCTGATGAACCGTTGCGCAAGGCCAAGAATTCCACTGTTTTTGGAATACCGGGAGCCAGATCCAGATGGTTGTCACTGAAAATACCTTCCTGCTCTGCCGATAGCCACACGTGTCTAGCAAGTACATCCGAACACAGCATGAATCTGCTGCCTCCACTTCCCTGAATCTCTGTCACTTCAATTTTTGCCTGCGGTAAATCCATCTCTTTTGTGTCTGCAAAATAAATTTCACCAGAGGCCACCTGTTCACCATTCTGCGTCAGACGCGCGACCAGCATATGCTCCGCCCGCTTCAGGCCACTCAGCCATTTGTCGATAGGCAGTATATGTACAATTCCTGCACCGCCTGCTGGTTGATTTACCTTAACGTTTTCTTCACGAATAGCCTGGCTGCTACGGATATGCAAAAGCGTCAGCCGCAGCGTTCCTGATATCGGCTCTAGTGTATCGTTGACCAGATGCAGGGCCTTATTCCCCTGTCCTGTATCTGTTGCACTCAACAGCACATCGGCAAAGCTGCGCTTAGCCGTATATTGGAGCGCTTTCCAACGACCAAAATAGTCCATACTCGACCAGGAGGCAACGGGCCAGCAGTCATTCATTTGCCAGTATAATGTTCCCATGCAATAAGGCTTGTGACGACGATGCGCCTCTATAGCTACTTTCATTGCTTCTGCCTGTAAAATTTGGCTCATGGGAAGAAAACTTGTAAAATCCTTTGGCTCTCGCATGTACCGCCCCATATATTCTTTAATTAGACGATTGCCCGCATCGTTCTTCTGATGTGCCAGCATCACCGCAGATTCCAGCTCCAAATCCTTCTCTTCCGCATAAGTACGAACGGACTTGTATTCAGGAAAGGACTGAAAACCATATTCACTCATAAAACGGCCCACATGGACATGGTAATTCTCAAACGGCTCAGACGCGTGCCATACACCCCAATAATGAATATCACCTGCAGCTGAAGACCGATGGGCATGCTGGTTCCGATCTCTCGTCAGGTCAATCAGTGGGGAGGAGGGCCAATATGCCGTCTGCGCAGACCAGGTGTGTACCGCCTCCGGTAGAATCCGATGAAAGAGCGTTTCATAATCATCCCACAGGCGCTCCCGTTGCTCAGGTGTGTAGTCCTTTTTCCAGCCCCAGCCTCCATTCTCTTCATAATGCGCCCATGCAGAATCGATCTCATTGTTGCCGCACCATAAGGCAATGCAGGGGTGATGACGCAGCCGCTTGATATTGTCCTCGGCTTCCTGTGCCACATTGTCCATAAAATCCTCATCCCCTGGGTACATGCTGCAGGCGAACATAAAATCTTGCCACACGAGCAAACCGTATTCATCACAAAGCTCATAAAATACGTCTTGTTCATAAATACCGCCACCCCACACCCGCAACATATTCATATTCGAGGCGGCTGCACTGGCAATTTCATACCGATATCGTTCCATCGTAACTTCAGTGACAAAGCTGTCATTCGGAATATGGTTAGCCCCTTTTGCAAACACCGGAATTCCGTTCAGTTCAAAATAAAAGCTCTCTCCTGCTGCATCCCGTTCACGTACAAGACGGATGGAACGCAGTCCCATTTTTACTGATTTTTCCGCGATTACAGCTCCTTGTTCTTGTTCCACCAATTCGGCCACAAACGTATATAGATGCGGCTCCCCCAGCCCACGGCACCACCACAGCTTCGGCTTCTTCATCTCCAGCTCCAGCTCCACCGTCTGCTTCCCCTTCAGCAGCCGAACTGGCTTGGACCACACCTTCCCGTCAGCGGAAATACGCAACTCGGCATCTCTAATCTCATCTGCATTTTCGATCTCTACCACTGCCATGAGTTTAGCCCCTACCGAATTCACCTCGTCCTGTCGAATAAACAAGTCTCTCACGATCAGACCGGACCACGCTTCGATCCGGACCTCTCTCCAGATACCGCTCGTCACCAGCCTCGGTCCCCAATCCCAACCATAGTGGTAGGGAGCCTTACGTGCGAAAACGCTTACCTTTTTGTCGGACAAACCACCTATCTCGGACTGATCATTGGGTGCAGGGAGTCCATAACCTAAGCTTTCCAGCTTGGGTACATCTTCAGCAATCGGAGAACGAAAACTGATTTCCAGCCGATTTTCCCCTTGCTGAACAAATGCCTTCACATCTTGTCTCCATACCCGAAACATATTATTGGCTGACAAGACAGATTGACCATTCACTTTTACATCCGCGTATGTGTCCAGACCTTCCAACACCAACTCTACACATTGACATTGAAGCTGATCTGCATTTATCTCAAAATGGGCTTCATATACCCAATCCTGCTTATCAATCCACTGTACCTCCATCTCGTTCATACCGATAAACGGATCAGGAATTTTGCCATGTCGTAAAAGATCGGTATGCACACAACCCGGCACTTTCGCGCTGAGCCACTCATCACTTTGTGCTTCCCTAAACCTCCAGCCATCCAACCCTATCACATTAACCATCGTCACAAGCCTCCCTATAAGCATGATTGGGAACATCTGGATTCATCAGTAACATAACAAAAATAACATTAAGCTAACAAAGTAGTCAATTGTTTTTTGGAACAAATGACAAAATACAAAATAAAAGTCGCCCTCTGCCCCTAAACAGGCTAAAAGCGACCTCCTTCGTCTTCACGGTGTATGGTGTAACACGTACCTGGACATTAACTATATGTGATTGTGCTGATGGAACGCTCACGGTCATCATTTTCCCGACTGATCCGGGGTGCATGAACTTCCCGTACGAATAGCTCAGCATGTAGCAATTTTTTCTCGACAGGCGAGTCCGGGTTCGTTATGCGCCACAACAACTGGTCCACTGCACGCATTCCCAGCAATTCCTTATCCACTCTCACCGTGGCATAAATCGGCATTTGTTCATTCGTATCGTCAAACCCGGTCACTCCGCAACGCCTCGGAACGTCAATCCCCTTTTCTTTCAGCACATCCACGACCTGCGCAGCAGTCACATCATTAGCACATACAAAAACCTCAGGCAGTTCGTCCTCAGACAACTTGTCCATTTCCTCAGCAAGCGCCTGCGCTCCTCCGTGAAGAAGCGCTTTATTCTGCCGCAATTCTACTCCGCTCATTTCCAGTGTGGAACGACAAGCTTCCCAGCGTTCGTAGAAACTGTGAGCGTCATCAATATGACCCACAAACTGAAAGCGGGTATAGCCCCTGCACAGCAAGTCCTTCATTAATTCACTCATGCATGTGCGATTATCTGTAAACACCGTATCACTTAAAAATGCAGAATCCCAATGATCTACCATAACGACCGGAATACCCATCCGATAAATGTTCAGCAACAACGAAGTTGAAATCGTTCCTACTGTGATAATCCCTTTAATCGCCTCCGGGTTCAGTAGAGAAAACGTATCTTCAGTCGAGGGCTCCGTTAACGTGATCATATCCATACCCTTACGGTTCAGACGCTCGGAAATCCCTTCAAATACAGGCCCCCAGTACCTGGATTCCCTGTTCTGGTACCTAATATTCGGAAATAACACTAGCACGGTACCCGACCATTCTCTGGGATCTGTGTCCCGAGGCTCTACCCCTGTCATTTTGGGATGACTGCGAAAATAGCCCATCTGGGCAGCAAGCTTGACCAGAACCGCCCTTGTTTCGTCACTTACACCGGGTTTGCCTGACAGTGCACGCGAAACAGCGAACTTTGAAACGCCCGCCGCATCCGCAATTTCTTGCAACGTTACTTTTCCACGCATCTTCTCACCCAACCCTATTCGGAATCTTTTTCTACCTTAACCTTTCTAATACACGGGTGTACCTATAAACTGGTACCATCGTAGCATACTTTGTTTTAGATCATCAAATGATAGATTTGTACAAATCCACACCCTCCACCAAAATATGTTTGCTTAATAAAAAAACAAACCGCATAACAAACAATTATAAATAACTTGACGTGAGGTTTTTTATTTCCTACAATTTACTATTGAAAGCACTTACATTGTGTAAATCATACTTATTAAGGGGGATTTGCAAATGTTCATGAACAGGTCGGTACGTCAGAGCTCCATCCTGCTCCTGTCTTTGCTGCTGCTCGTTACAACGGGCTGTGCGAACGGAACAGGCAGTAAGGCAGAAAAGGAAGATCCTAATGACACCAGCCCTATTACATTTACTTTCTTTGGCGGTGATTCCAGCTCTAACTGGAACAACATGAAGGATGCTGTCGGGCAGGAAATTATCAAGAAAACGGGCGTTACGCTAAATGCTGAACATGCTGTCAATGGCCGAGGCGAGGAAAAGTTTGCTTTAATGGCAGCGAGCGGAGAGTATCCAGATCTCGTGTACCCCAAATCAGACATTGGCAAGCTGGTCGATGCCGGAGCACTCATTGACCTAACCGACCTCATTGACAAATACGGCCCTAACATTAAGAAAGTGTATGGAGACTATTTTAATCGTATTAAATATAGTAGTGAAGATCCAGCCATCTACACGATCCCGACCAATTTGGGTGTGGATCACATCGCGTTTGATGCACAAGCCGGCTTCGAAATCCAGCATCAGGCACTTAAGAAGCTTGGATATCCTAAAATCCGCACCGTTCAAGATTTTGAAAAAGCACTTAAAGATTATGTCGCCAAATACCCTACTACCAATGGCCAGCGAACCATCCCCCTATCACTTGATGCCGAAGACTGGAAAATTCAAATTACAGTGACTAACCCGGCTGTTACTGCTACAGGTGGACCCGACGATGGCGAATATTATATTGATCCTAAAACACACAAAGCCATTCTTCACTACAAGCGCCCAGAAGAACGTGAATATTTCCGTTGGTTGAACCATATGTACAATGAAGGACTGTTGGATAAGGATACTTTTGTGCAAAAAAGTGATCAGTATAAGTCCAAAATCGCCGCAGGCCGTGTCATCGGACTCATTGATCAGGAATGGAACTATCAAGATGCCGAAAATGCGCTCAAGGCAGCAGGTAAGGATGAATTCACTTACGCCCATTTTCCAGTCACTTTAAATGAGAAATACGAGGATCATTCCCTCCAGCCCATTGGCTTCGATACCGCATCCGGGATCGGAATTACAACCTCATGTGAAAATCCGGTGCGAGCTATCAAGTTTCTGGATTTTCTGGCCTCCGACGAAGGGCAAATTTTACGCAATTGGGGAATTGAAGGCCAGCATTACAATGTAGAGAACGGCAAACGTGTCATTCCGGCGGATGTGCAACAACGTAAAAACACCGATAATGCTTCTTTTAGTAGAGAGTCAGGAATCGGTTTGTACTGGATATGGGGGCCACATTACGGCGATAGCGTAAAGGACCCTTCTGGCAACTATTACACAACCAATTATCCGGAGATGATTACCGAAAATTATAGTCAAGCCGAAAAAGAGTCCCTTCAGGCATACAAAGCCCAGACGTGGAAAGACCTGTTCCCGAACGAAAAGGATTTTCCGGTAAAAGAGTGGGGGGCTGCCTACAACATGCCTGTTCCGACCAATACAAATTACAATGTTATTTATCAGAAGTCACAGGACATTGTACGCAAACGGATTCCTGAGGCCGTACTCGCCAAGCCAGATCAGTTCGACGCTGTGTATGACCGCATGCTCCAAGAGCTGGATCAGGCGGGTGTGCCAAAGGCTGAAGAAATCTACACTGGCCTAATCCAAAATCGGCTGAAGCTGTGGTACGGCGAAAAATAGGGTTTGTCTTTTAATGAAATATTACAGGGCTGACAGACCATGCTGTTCAGCCCTTCTACATTAACTTTTACATTACATATTCTGTTTGGTTTCTTTTTCTTTCCAAGAATTACTTTTCCCTGATACACGATTGACGTAAAACAATAAAATGATTGGAATCAACGCAATCCCCCCACACATCACCCAAGATATTTGAATAGGTGTTTGATCGGAAGACAAATCCGTAAAATTACGACTGATGATCCCTGTCACGATTAAACCTATGCACATGCCTAATTGTGAAATCGCAGAATCCAGAGATAGTAGTGTAGAACGATACTCATTAGAGATTCTTTTGTTCAGAAAAATTTGTTTGGCAACCGGGTACATGCCGCGCCCAATTTCATAGATCAAAAAGGTAAGCAGCACAGGATAAAATGTGTTGAACGCACCGGCTAAAATGAGCCATATCCCAATCATGCCGCAGGCATACATAAGTATATGTACATCACTGAATCGTGCGCCTAGCTTTCGAACCAGGTAACTTCCCAAAGTCATACATAGTGAATACCCTGCCTTGATAAACCCCATAATCCAAATCCCTTGTTCAGAAAGGCCAACCAGACGTGGCTGTTGGAATGTATTCCCCGCCGAGTTCGAAAAGCTGATAAATAAGCCAATCATAAACACAATCCAGATAGACTTATTTTCAAAACCGATACGGACACTTTCTCCGATAATCGTTTTAATGCGAGTATTAGACGTCTTTCGATGTGCAACATTCTCCTCATCCATATAAAAGAAACATAGAAAAATGCATACAATAATAGATAAAATACTAGCCGCCCATGGAAGTGAATAGTTAAAAGTTGCGAGGAAGGCCCCCAACAGACCACAAATAAATCCCGAAATGTACTGTATACTGTTAGAGGTTGTAAAAAGAACTTCCATGGGCTTATCACTATTTTCCACAACCCATGATTCCAACGAACCTGATTGTAAACATATAGCCAGACCTCCAAAGACTTGCGCAAACACAAGCACCCCGATTTGATCTGTCCAAACGAACAACACACTATAGACTAGAAAACAACAAAGTCCCAAAATAACAGAAATTTTTCTTCCATACTTGTCTGCAATAGCCCCCGTGGGTATCTCAAACAGAAAAATACTTACAAAGAATACAACCAGTAAGAAGTTGGCACTCTGCAGAGAAAGTCCTTTAGCTAATAAAAAAAGGATGAGCGTAGTCCCCGTGATTTCACTCATAAAAAATTGAAGAAAGCTGACGGAGTAATATAGCTTATGAGGTTGCACTCTCAGGATTCCGTCGCTTGCTGTGCAGCCTCATATTCACTTCGCAAAATCCCCATCTGAATAATGTCATAGTATTGCCCTTCCCTGAATAGCTTTTCCCGTAGCCGACCTTCTTCCTTGAAGCCGCATGCCAAATAGCAACGGTGTGCACGTTCATTGAACGCATAGACCTCCAGCTCCAGACGATGCAGATTCAGCGTATGAAATGCAAATTTCTGTAACAGCCGGATCGCTTCCCGTCCGTAACCTTTGCCCAGGTCACCGTCACGCCCGATCACAACACCAAGGGTAGCGTGCCGATTTACCCAGTTGATTTTGAATAAATCCAGTTGTCCGATATAGTCCAGTGTGTCTTTATGCGCAATGACAAAACCTTTGATCTCGGGGTTGCCGTCAATCATCATCTGCACAAAGGATTCGCTATTCACCTGTGAATGCGGGTAGATAAACACGTCGCTTAAACCACGTGTGATTTCCGGGTCATTGACCCATTTTCGGATATCTGGTACATCTTCTTGACGGTATTCTCTCAATACTATTCGTTTTCCAATGATATGCGGCATCGTAATCTTCCCTCCAATTATGTATTTGTTTTGGCAATACTAACTCCCCGCCAACACCTTTATGCTTCCATTACTCTTACAAACTCCAGAAAACGTGTACCTTTATAATGAAGCTCCCCACGATCCCCGATCACAATCATACCAAAGTCCGTATCCTTCACCTCCAGCTCCATACGCTCACCCCCGTCAAACTCAAAGGTGATATAATAATATGTCGAAGCTGAAAAATCGCCTGATCCCCCACGCACTCTCGTCCGTTTATCCACAACCTTACATGAACGTTGTATCCGTTCGGCTGCTTGATTGGACAGGCCCGCTCCTATCGTTTTGACAATTCCCATAATCATTACAATAGCAATGAGTCCAAATACGATAAAAAAGATCATATTAAACGATTGAAATTCCATAAAATCATTTCCCATCTGCTTCATCCTTTCTACAGTAAAATGTAAATTTTCCATTCTATTGCCCATTGACAAATCGTACATCTTCACCCTCAAAAACTCCAATACTTTTTTAACATACTTACGAAAAAAAAGTTCTTTCGCTCTTTTCCGCACCCCGCTTGGACTTATACCCGATCTGGGTCCGCTGATCCCCTCTAGACCGATTGACAAAACTATATATAGATATAAAATAGAGAATGTACTCTAAATATAGTGTAAAAAACGTATTTATGCCCGATATCTTGAAGATACAGGTATGAAAATACATGTAAATATAGAGTCAAAAATTTTAAATGGCACAGCCAGCAAGGGATTCCAGCTATGATGGATCTCAGGCAATGCCGTTTTCTTTTTTCGTTAATTGTTTAAGGAGGTTGCATACCATGCTGATTGCATATGATTCCAAGACCGGCAATGTAAAAAGATTTATAAACAAGCTCAAGCTTCCAGCGGTTCAGATCGAGGAGCAAATGACTATAGAAGAACCTTACGTACTTATTACATATACAACCGGGTTTGGGCAGATACCTGAGAGGGTATCTTCCTTTTTGAAAAAAAATGCACAAAACCTTGTTGGTGTAGCTGCAAGCGGCAACCGTAACTGGGGTGAGAAATTTGCCAAAAGTGCGGATTTGATTTCCGACCACTATAATGTCCCCGTAATTAGTAAATTTGAATTATCTGGAACGTTCGGAGATGTAGAGCGTTTTAAACAGGAGGTGAGCCGAGTTGCGGCATATTGAATTGAACAACATGTTGATGAAACGCGATACAGACGGCTTTTTCCAATTGGAAAAGGACCAAGAGGCTGTAGCGGAATTTATGAAGGAAGTTCAGGAACGGAGTTTGAAGTTTGCTGACACAACCGCTCAAGTGCTGTATATGATTGAGAATGATTATTACGAAAATTTCTATAACAGCTACACGGCTGACGAAATTAATGATATTTTCCATATCACTCATAGCTATAATTTTAAATTTCCTTCCTATATGGCAGCATCCAAGTTTTATACCGACTATGCAATGAAGAGTAACGACCGTAAAGTCTATCTGGAACATTACCCTGACCGGGTTGCTGCTGTCGCGCTGCATTTAGGACGCGGTAACGCCGATACGGCACGCCTGTTGTCCCGCTCGATGATGGAGCAACGTCTCCAGCCAGCGACACCAACCTTCCTAAATGCAGGCAAAAGCCGCCGTGGGGAATTGGTTTCCTGCTTCCTGCTCGAAATGGACGACTCCCTGAACTCAATCAACTATGTGCTGAACACCTGCATGCAGTTGTCCAAAATCGGGGGCGGTGTTGCGGTCAACCTGTCGAAACTGCGGGCACGCGGTGAAGCAATTAAGGGTGTAGAAGGCGCAGCAAAAGGCATAATGCCTGTGCTGAAGCTGATGGAAGACGGCTTCTCCTACGCAGATCAAATGGGACAACGTAAAGGTTCTGGCGCAGCCTATTACAACATTTTCGGATGGGACGTGCTTGAGTTCCTGGATAGCAAAAAAATCAATGCTGACGAAAGAGTACGTCTCAAGACACTTTCTATTGGATTGCTGGTGCCAAACCGCTTTTACAAGCTGGCTCAAGATAATGAACCGCTGCATGTATTTGCTCCTTACAGTGTGTTCAAAGCCTATGGAACGCATCTGGACGACATGGATTTGGATGAAATGTACGACACGCTGCTTGCTGACGATCGGGTGAAGAAAAAAATAGCGATGAGCGCACGTGACATGCTGACGAAAATTGCCATGATTCAGTTGGAGTCTGGTTATCCATATATCATGAACAAAAGTAACGCGAACCAGGCACATGCTCTTAAAAACGTGGGTCAAGTCAAGATGTCGAACCTATGCACGGAAATCTTCCAGTTGCAGGAAACTTCCGAAATTACAGATTACGGACAACAGGATACTATCCGCCGGGACGTGAGCTGTAATCTGGCTTCTCTGAACATTGTAAATGTGATGGAACATGGTAAAATTCGCGAATCCGTTCATGAGGGTATGATCGCGCTCACCTCAGTCAGCGATATGACCCAAGTAGCTAATGCACCAGGTGTTGCGAAAGCGAACCGTGAAATGCACTCCGTCGGTCTGGGTGTTATGAATCTGCACGGCTACTTTGCCAAAAACAAAATTGCGTATGAAAGCAATGAAGCAAAAGACTTTGTCCGTACCTTCTTCATGACGATGAACTATCATTCCATCGAAAAGAGTATGGAAATCGCGAAAGCAGCTGGACAAAGCTTTTATGGATTTGAGGAATCGGATTATGCGACAGGCGTATATTTTGACCGATACCTGAACACAGATTATCGTCCGACAACTGCACGTGTGCAAGAGCTGTTCAAAGGCATCTATGTTCCGACTTCAGCGGACTGGGACAAATTAAAAGCAGATGTGATGAAAAATGGCCTGTACCACGCCTATCGTATGGCAATTGCGCCGACTGCTAGCATTTCGTACATTCAAAATGCAACATCCAGCGTCATGCCGATTGTTGAGCAGATTGAAACCCGTACCTATGCCAATTCGACGACCTACTATCCAATGCCTTATTTGCAAAAGGATAACGTGTTCTTCTATAAATCCGCTTATCAAATGGATCAGTTCAAAGTGCTTGATCTGATTGCAGAAATCCAGCCGCACGTGGACCAAGGGATTTCGACCGTGCTTCATGTGAATAGTGACGTGACTACGCGTCAGTTAGCACGTTGCTATCTGTACGCCGCACACAAAGGACTTAAATCGTTATACTACACACGCACCAAAAAGCTGTCTGTGGAAGAGTGCCTCACCTGCTCCATCTAAAACATAAATGGTAACAAACTGTAGTATAAAAATTAGATTTTGAATAGATATGGATGCTTTGCATTAGAAGCTGTATCCAGCGTGTGGTTCAGACCTTTTACGGGACTGGACAAGACCCTCGCGGATACAGCTTCCGTATGTCAAGCATACGATGATTCGCCTGCACTATTTCAATATGTGTTTCCAGGGAATCTCGCAAGCTGAAGGGAGAATGCTAACAATGACAGGTATACAAGCTGTAAACTGGAATCGCTCGGACGATGATTTCACACTGATGTTCTGGAACCAGAACATTATGCAATTTTGGACGGATGATGAAATCCCGTTGTCTGACGATAAAATGTCCTGGGTAACCCTCAGTGATATCGAAAAAGAAGCCTACATGAAGGTGCTGGGCGGATTGACGCTACTGGATACCATTCAAGGCGGCGTGGGTATGCCGCAAATTATGGAGCATGTGGACGGACTGCAACGCAAAGCCGTACTAAGCTTTATGGCGATGATGGAACAAATTCATGCCAAGTCGTACAGTAGCATCTTTACAACGCTAGCTTCCACGGAAGAAATTGACGGTGTGTTCCGCTGGGTGGAAGAAAATCCACATCTCCAAACCAAGGCAGAAACCATTCGTCAGTATTATATGAATATCCACACACCCAAAGACCTGTATCTCGCGATGGCAGCATCGGTGCTGTTAGAAAGCTATTTATTTTATAGCGGCTTCTTCTACCCTCTTTATTTGGCGGGCCAGGGCAAGCTGACATGCAGTGGAGAAATTATCGATTTGATCCTGCGGGATGAAAGTATTCACGGTGTGTACGTAGGTGTACTGGCACAGGAGATTTATGCAGAATTGGCCGAGGAAGAACAACGTGATCTTTACCAGACGCTGGTAGGCTTGCTCCGCTACTTGCACAATAACGAGGAACAATACACCGAGCAAATTTACACTCCTATTGGACTCGTAGACGATGTGAAAGTCTTTTTGCGCTACAACGCCAACAAGGCCATGATGAACTTGGGCTTTGATCCACTGTTTGAAGAAGAAGAAGTTAATCCCATTGTATTCAACGGTATCAGCACCCACACTAAGCAGCATGATTTCTTTTCTAAAAAAGGAAACGGCTATGTGCGGGCGATGAATGTAGAGCCGCTGACAGATGATGATTTTAATTTTGGCGTATAAGTACAAATACGTGAAATTAATTTAGCAAGGTGATACTATGAAGAGCCGTCCGCATGCGGATGGCTCAGACTGTAAACAAAGTAGATAGTTTACATATTTCAGGATTTTGCAAAATTCGATTCCAGTCGCTCCGAAGTGCAAGATATAGACGAACTAAACCATTTCGATCTATATCTTGTTCATTGGAAGTCGCTTATGGGATTTTTGCAAAATCCTCATTTACTTGCGTTCGCTTATATAAAACTGGTATTGCCGCTGCTATAAGGATCATACCCATAAAAGCGGGTGCGGCATGACCAAGTGACACATAGATTTGACCTCCAATGATAGGCCCAATCATTCTTGCTAAAGCCTGAATAGATTGACTACCTCCTTGAATCCTTCCTTGTTCACTAGAATCGACAGACTTGGAGAGCATCCCATTGAATGAAGGCCCAAAGATCGAATCACCAAAACCAAATATAAACATTCCAGCGATAAAAAGAGGATAGAATGAGAACAAAGTAGATAGCGCAATAAGACTGTAGCCTATAATCTCCGAAACCATTCCAAGAATTGCTATCTGTTTATCATTAAGTTTTATCAAAAGCTTTGGCATGATGAAACCTTGTGAAATGAAGTCTTGGAAGCCCATAATTGAAAACATAAGTCCGATTAGTGCAGGCTTCCAACCGAAGGTATCCATTGTAAATTGTGAAAAAACGGCCTGTAAAGATCCGTTGGGTATCCAAAGTAAGAACGCCGAGACAAGTAGCCTTCTTAAGCTTTTCATGGAAAGTATGTTTGCAAGCTGTGTAAGTGGATTCAGTCTTACAAAGGTAATCTCTTTCAGTCTATTATTCTTGGCAAGGCTCTCTGGCATAAAAAAGAATCCATAAACAACATTCAATAAAGTTATGATTGCTCCAAAATACATAGGTACAGAATAACCAAACTTGGCAAGTAATCCGCCTAGAGTTGGGCCAATGACAGTGCCTACACCTACAACCGCACTCACCCATCCAAAGTATTTGGTTCTCTGTTCTGGAGGAATGATGTCTGCAAAATATGCGAAGATCGTGCTTATGCTCCCACCTGTTATCCCCTCTATTATGCGTCCCACAAATAGTACCCATAGAGCTCCTCCTATGCCAAAAACCAAGTACCCGATTGCGGAACCCAAAAGGCATACTAAGAGCAATGGACGACGGCCATATTTGTCACTCAGAGCTCCAAGTATGGGGGCCGCAAAAAACACGCAGAAGGCATAAACAGAGGTCAGCAGCGTGACAACGATAGCTTGTTGTCCCGGATTGCTTATATAAGGCTGTACTAAGAATGGGACGACAGGTGCTATGATACTGAAGCCTATTCCGCAAAGAAACACAGAGATAAGGCCGAATATTAAAGCGTGTTTATCTACAATTTGTTCTGTGTTCTGTTCATGGTGTGATCTAAATTTGAACACTTAAATTCTCCCCTTAAAAATTGTTGTTTTGCTTCCTCGGAATCAAAAATATCGTATCACAGTTTTGCTTCCTCGGCAACAAAACAGTAGCAAAAAAAATGCAGCCCGTTCTCAATAGAACCCAGCTGCCTGTGGTTTGATTTTCATTATTCAAATTTATTCCGACTTAATATCTACACCCTGTTTCTTTATTTCTGCATCCAAATGCCTACTATACTTTTCCAGGAAGCTAATCATACTGTTAAATTGCTCCTCAGTTACCTGCTCAAATACAGCTTTATCCCGCTCTTGAAACTCTTTGTGCAGTTCCTCATGGATTTTATAGATTACTTTCCCTTGCTCCGTAAGCCTAAAATAGATTTCTTTCTTGTTATCCGGCTTCTGGTAGCTTTCGATAATGCCTCTTTTTATGAGCTTCTTAGTTATTTTACTTATGGCACCGCTAGTCATATAAAGGGACTCCGCAAGTTTTGTCACGTTGGAATCTACATTTCTTTCAATGTATTCGATGCAATGTACTTCAGAAGACTTATAACCCTTAAGACTGTCTTCCATCTTATCCTTATTAAGCCAAACCATCTTGTTATATAAGTCCCTGAAACCCATTATGACCTGTTCTTCTTTGTTCATGGCCTGTCCTCCCACCCGTTGGTGCATTAACAACATAATATAATATATTTTTGTTTCTATTTCAACAATAATAAAATCATTATTTATTCTAGAAATTGAACTATACGTAAAAAAAACGGCCAGATCGCTAAAGTAGCGGAATCGAGCCGTTTTCCATTTCTTAAGACCGAGCCTCTGTGAACATTTGAAAGGTGACACCAAACTTGTCTGTTACATTCCCATAAGCGGGACTAAAATGGGTTTCCTGCAAAGGCATTCCCACCTGTCCTCCTTGCTGTAGAGCATCAAACATTTTTTGAGCTTGCTCCACACTATCGGTTGTAATACAGATACTCACCTGATTCCCGCTGCTAAACGGTGATCCGGGAAAGGTATCAGAAAACATGAGCTCTGTCTCACCCACTTTAAGGGTAGCATGTCCCACACGTTCCTTGACCTCTGCGGGAATGGGAAAATCGGGGTTTTCCGGCATTTCCCCAAAGGTTTGAATAAAAAGCAGTTGAGCATCCAATGCCTCTTCATAAAATTCGATTGCTTCTTTTGCATTTCCATCCATCGTGATGTAAGGAATCAAACGTTTGGACATCTTCAACACAGCTCCTTTAATTCGAGGTGATTACCCAGCCATTTCTCCTGTATTATATACAAAACTTGTCAAGAAAAACAAATCTGTATTCTTAGCTTTCATGCACCTGAACGCCAAGCTGCTTTAGCTCCTTTATCGCTTCCGTAACGTTACGCTGTGGATGAAGCGCAGAGATCATCTGTGCAGTGACCGGAACGCCGTTGAAAATCTGGCTTACCACCCCTAGAGAAATCGGCAACTCATAATAACTTTCAGCCCAATCCTGATATTCCTCCGGTGTAACTATAATTTTCCCCAGCAAAAAGGATGAGCCATCGTCATACGCCTCGGGAATGTTCGCATTGCCCATACGCCACTCCTTATCTTCCGCTTTCCTCCACATACAAAAGGTAACGTCCTCCTTCTCCAGGGCTTCGTCTTCCAAAAGCTCCATCATATCATCAGGCACACCGTCGTACATGCCCGGCCAGACCTCATATTCGTCTCTCGCATGAGGACTTACAGGGGATTCGTGGTCAAAACCCTTCAACAGCACACCTCCACGCGTCCATAGCATATGAATCGTATCTCCAGCGCCGTTGTTCACCTCACCCAGGCATACATCACCAGACCATTCAGATTGCATACGATACGTGCGTAACCAATCTTCTGGGGACAATATAATGTCCAGCGCTGACAGCAGCATCATTCTGTCTTTTAAACCATTCGGCGTTACCTGTGCATCAAGCATCATATTCTTCATCATTCCTCCACCTTGTCCATGCGTACTAAGAATTCATCTGTCCCTGCCTATATCTTTCAAGCTTCGCCCGCTCAATCACCTTCCGAATGAATGGTCCTTTGGCTTCGGTATACGCTGCACGGTCATATTTGAATTGGTACGCCAAATCTTTTTTTAAAGTATCATACGCTCGCAGGCTATCAGGATGCGCTTTTAAGTAATCTCTGAACAATAGATGGTTTTCCCAATGCTCACCTTTATACTTGTAAATATGCAAGTGATGAGTCCCAGCTCCCCATTCTCCACGGCGAAAGAAAGCTCTCTCTGGAAAATCAGGCTTATATACATATTCATATTGAAACCCTTGTAGACGCTCTCGATGTTCGGATTGAAGACTTGCCAACTCTTCTACTCCAACCATAATATCAATAATAGGCTTGGCTCCCAGATTAGGAACGGACGTACTTCCGATATGCTCTATGCCGACACATACATCTTTGAGAGCCTCTACAATTTTCCTTTGCTCTTGCATATACTCTTCAGCCCACTGCGGGTCATACCCGGATATTTCCACCTGCGAGGACATACATGAACACACCTCCACTAGCTTTCTAAAAAATGCCTTCCAATCGTGCTTGGCACAAATCAGAAGGCATTCTCTTGTTCAAATTAAAAATCATTCAGCAATTCCAGCCCTATTATTCGGCTTCTCAATCACGATCAGACAGGTACTGTCTGGCAAAGGAACCCGCTGGCCCTGCTCATCCATGAACTCAACACGGCTGGACAGCGCCTCGGCATAGCCCTCTTGTAAATAGTGGCGGCTCACCCGGATAATCGCTTGTGATCCAAGTGTGTTACGGATACACTCTTCATACTGTGACGGGGTAAAATAACCAAATTGCTCCTGCACTTCATGTACATAGGCTTCCGCCCCCCATGTATAGGTATATAGAAATTCCATCGCATCGTTCACTGGCAAAACAGCCTCATGCTCACCCACACGCTCTATTTCAATGTGGCGTCCCGCAAAATCTTGCGCATACCGCATCAGCCATTCCATTCCATCCGGCTCCAAGAATCGAATTCGTCTGCGCTGTTCTACTGGTTCGGTCATAATACCGTCACGAATGATGATACGCCCGCCGGGTGCAAGCACACGATAGGCACTCTGCAAAGCAGCCTCCACCGTTTGTGGATTGAACCGAATTCCATCTCGTTCGATGTAGGAATAGAGCTCGTGAAGAATCGAAGAGAAGATGACCGTGTCCATGCTCCCCGTTTCCACATATTCCTCCAACCGAAGCGCATCTCCTTTGATGACATCCCAACGATGGCGCTCCAATTGCTTTTTACGTTTAAGTGCCTCAATGACATTCACAGAAATATCAAGACCTAATGGCTTCGCATCTGGTCTTTCCTGTTCGATCAGATCTAGTAGCACGCCCCCGCCAGGTCCAATATCCAGTATGCGGGTTCCCGTCACGTAATCCAAAATGACCCTTTTGTAATCTACGGTCTGGTTCATATCTGTAAGATACGTTTCCTCATTGTGAAAGCGATCATAAGCATCACGCCGTAATCCGAACAGATCGAACAGCAGCAGGACTGCTTTGTCATACAGAGGCGTTTTTTCTGCTTCAATACAAAAATCGATTAGTTTCTCAGCCGCAGATGAAAATACAAAATTAAAAAATACAGTACTCGGCAGCTCCTCTTTATGCTCCACGATCACACTCAAATGAGGATTATGCTTCCGTTTCCCTTTTGAGATGTCCTGCCAGGACAGTGCACTTAAATATTTTTCTATCATTCGTTTTTTATATACGTTAATTTTCTTGACACCACGATAGTCATAATACATCGTATTCATAAGCGATTCGAAACTGATATGGCGAACGGTCGCAGGCTGTTCCTGCCCCGTCCCATCCCTTAATGTGAGTAAGAATACCTTTACCAGTTCTTGAAGTGAAAAATCCTGCAAAGCTGATTCTACATACCAAAGTGTCCGATTCTCCAACGGAGCCAGCGCCTTCTCTACATTCAACTCCTGCTCTAGTTCTGTGTAAGCCTGCTCGAACGGCTCTCCTTCATGAATCGAAACCGACCGTAATCTCTCCAGTCGCTCCTTTACACTCCAGACTACAGGTGCGTTATCCCATGCAATCCAGCCGATCAGCTGCTCTACTTCACTGCGTACTTGGTCCCATAATGCAGGTTCTACCCCGGCGATAATACACTCGTTCAGGGCCCGTAAAACAAGCTCCAGTTCCTCAGAGCTCAGCCAGCCCTTACGAGTAATTTCAAGCAGCAGTCGATTTTCCGCAAAAGGAATTTCTCCCCGTATATATTGCCCGATCAATCCATGCGTCTCAATCAGAATTCGGGTCATGCTATTGCGCGGGTACGCAGGGGACTCCGCTTGGGCCTGTCTGACATACAGTTGGGAGGAGCCGATATTATGTACAAATAAATTAATGCCCTCATGCTGCCAGCGTAGCCGTTCGCGGACTGTACCTCCTTTGGCTGTCTCAGACCACACCAATACATCCTCCAGTAGCTCTTTAACCCAGAATGACAATGGAAGTCCGTCCAAAATAAGCAACGTACGCTCCACGTAATCCAGTACAGGATTCGCATCCTTTAACTCACCTATAGATCGAATGCGTTCCAAATTTACAATACGCTCCTCAGCCGAAACAAGCAGCTTTAACCAAGTCGGTGTATCCCAGGCCAGATCATTTTCTTTCCTGTAATTAGCAATGGCTTTTAACGATTGCAGCATTTTTCTCACCTCGTGTGATTCGGATTCGGTATGCACAGGAGACTTTGGATAGGACATTTGGATAAAACCTTGTATATATTACACTTTACCATACATTTGTAGCTTCCATCTCGTGGAAAATATTAAACATTTGTATCAATCAACCGCTTGACATACTTGCCAAACGCATACATAACCCCCAAATGTACTTTGGCCTGTGTATATTTATAAATAAACCAAGGCAGCGATGGCACATAATCATGAATGGCTACGACACAAATATTTGTACCGGGAATTTGCAGGAACTCAAGCCTGCCGCGATGGTCTTCCTTTACAGTGGCAAAAGTACCTCCTGTGATTCGATAGAGTGCAAACTCAGAGGTGCTCTGCGCACGGTCATAAATCATTTCTAACAACGGCTTTCGACTACCCAAGAGATACAACTGATAGGTATCCGGGCCTCCTGTCTCGACACGCACCCAAGGTTTTGCAAAGACCGGAAGCCAGGCCAAATAGCGTTCCCCGGCCCATGTTGCATCCTTACCAGGCGGGAGTTTGATCCGTTGCACCGAGCGTACATCAGATTTTAATGATCGAATTGCTGACTTTAACGGCTTTTTGGACTTGCTATGGGAATTCTTCTTATGCCGATATTCTTCTTCCTGCTCGAGTGAGGTTCGAGCTGCTTTGTCAAAGGAAATCTTCCCATCGCTGATGCCTTGAACCTTATGTTTCCGTTGCGCCACCATCGGATGAGCCAAGCTTTCAATCAGCGGATAAGCCATCTCTTTGGGGGCTCCAGTCACTAGGGTAACCCAAAGGCGGGACAGTTTGATCGTCAGCAACGGCACATTAAAAAAGCGACGCTTTTTATCCATTATTTCCGCTGTTCTTTGCATCATTTCTCTATATGTCATAACCTCCGGCCCGCCTACGTCTATAATTTGTTCATCAAGAGTACGGTTGCCGATGCTCCGATCCAGCGCATTCAAAATATCCTCCAATGCAATCGGGTGGGTCTTGGTTCGGGTCCAACGAGGTAGAATCATGACTGGTAATCTGCGAACGAGCTTGACCAAAATTGGAAACGATGAACCCTGTGGGCCGACGATCAAGCCTGCACGAATTGTGGTTACAGGTACTCCAAAAGACTTCAATACACGCTCAACCTCCAGACGGCTGCGTAAATGTCGGGATAGTTCATCCTCACTTGTATGCTCGGGAAGGATACCGCTCAAGTATACAATCTGCTTCACCCCGTTATTACGCGCTGCCCGGGCAAAATGCTCTGCCAAAATCACATCCATATCCTCAAATGTTCCTTGTGTCAGCTTCGCTGAGGGCAGCATGGAATGAATGAGATATACGGCATAATCCGCTCCATGTAATCCTTGATTTGCATCCTCCATGGAAAAAAAATCACACGAGCGCCATTCCACGTGCTCTGTATTTTTACGCTGATCTCCACTGCGGGATAAGGCAATGACATCTGCATGCTCAGTCAGCCTCTGCAGCAGATTATGCCCGATATAACCACTGGCGCCTGTCAGTGCAATTCGGGATCTGCCTTTTGGATACAATGCTCCAAGCTCCCGCTCTACTTGTCTTATCTCAGGTTCCGGTCGATACTGCTCATCTACACGCCTTTGTCTGTCATTACGTTGCTGCTCATTCACTACACACCGCTCCCCACTCGTTATCACGCTCTGTGTTTCACATACCCTGATTTACAGTGCCCGTAACAAGCCTCATGACAAGACATGGAAACGTAAACTAGACAGTGCCACCCCAGACAAAACAAATGACCGTAACCTCCATATAAGGAGTTACGGTCAGTCTGTTTACTTCCATATATAGTTTAACGGGACGACTCCCACTACCTCCATCTTCCGAACTTATCATTCTGCACTTCGTTAACCTGTCCAAAAAATACCTGCTGGATCTATTTCTACCTGTTCGAGCTGTTCTTCAAAGCACGGATTAGGTGCAATCTCTTTTACGCGCTGCCAGCTTTCAGCCTCTTGCCGGGCATATACATGCCAATGATTTTCCTCCCAGCGAAATTGGACAATGTCCGTGCGATCCCACGACTCAGTTTCATTAGAAGGCCTTTCCTCCGTCAAGATCAAACAGTTATCCTTTATTTGATAAATGAGCCGCACGTCAGAACGCACGTAGCCTGGCACCTTTAGCGCAATATAGCCATTCAGCAGGTATTCAACCTTTTTAACGGTAAACGGATCAATCCGCTTGTTCACGAGATTTCCACCCCTTGATCAATTCGTAAATATTACGATTTAAATATAGCAGAAATCGAAGTTTTTGAAAAGAGTCCTCCTTGCCGTCCCAAAAGCAAAAAGATATCCTCCAGCCTGAAGGCTCAGAAGATATCTTATTACTCTTGTTATACGCAGTCGAATCATAATTCCCTATGATTTCTAGAAAGTTACAGTACCGCTGTGCAACACGTCAACCATCTATAATAGATTTCGCTTATTTATCAACAGAAACGCCATCTGGTGCTGGAATACCAAAATCAGGTGTTCCATCTTCCTTCCAGTTGAACGGCTGAACACGTGTATGACGATTCGGATCATACAGCGGATCACCTGTAATTTCCTTGTAGTTCCGGGCGTGATATACGATTACATCGCTACCGTCAGCAGCAACCGTAAAACTGTTATGACCTGGCCCGAATTGTCCTGTTTCCTCATTGGTGCAGAATACCGGCTCAGGTGATTTCGTCCATGATTTCGGATCAAGTAAATCCGCATTCTCATCTGCTGTCAACAGGCCCATGCAATAATTGTGGTCTGTGGCGCTAGCTGAATAACTGATAAAGATCCGCCCGTTCCGTTTCAGAACCGCTGCTCCTTCATTCACCTTAAAACCGATGATTTCCCAATCATATTCAGGAGTGGAGATCATGACCTGCTCACCGCGCAGCGTCCACGGATTGCTCATTTCAGAAATATACAGATTGGAATTACCGACGATGTCCGGGTCCTTCTGAGCCCACACATAATACAGAACTCCATTATGCTGGAAGGTTGTCGCATCAAGGGCGAACGTCTCCCAACGGGTTTTGATCTGTCCTTTTTCCACCCATTCCCCTTCCAGAGGATTAGCTGAATCATTTTCCAGCACGAACATCCGGTGGTCGAACAGGCCTTCCTTCGTCTCCGTTGTACGAGCTGCTGCAAAATAAATGTACCATTTGTCGTTAATATAATGAATTTCTGGTGCCCAAATGTTCGCACTTAACGGGCCCGTTTCATATTTGTGCCACACTGCGACAGGCTCTGCTGTACTCAAGCCTTGAATAGTACTTGCTCGTCGAACCTCAATGCGGTCATACTCTGGCACAGATCCGGTGAAATAATAGTATCCGTCACTATGCTTGTAAATCCAAGGGTCTGCCCGTTGCTCAATGACCGGATTATTAAAGGGTACAGATTGATTCATGGTTTTTCTCTCCTCTATGTGTAGTATGTAGTTCATACAATTAATCGCTGATACGTTTTCCCCAGATGGAAATTCCCTTTTCATTCATACCTGTGAAAATTAGAGTATGGCGACCGAGCTCCCAGTCCCATGAAGGAAGCAATAACAGTTCTTCCTTTGTTCCTTCGGATGTATTGCTCCAATCCATTGTTAGAGTACGCTTACCATCAAAGCTCCAGTGACCTTCAAGAGAACCACTGGTTGCCCGCCCTCCATCTTCAAGACGGAGCGGTTCAGCTTCCACCTGACCATCTACTTCCTGCCTTATCACGATGCGCTCCCAGTTGCCGGATAATAGCCTTTTGGGTATATCCTGCTCCTTTTCCCCCGCATAGCGCTCCGGAGAGACGACCGGCCAGCCCTCTGCCGTCCATAATATTTTGCGTACATGCAGGTACGGCCAGCTCTTGTCCGTTTCTCCCCGCGCATGATGTACAATATAATAATCCGCACCGTCCTTCAGGACAGAATTGTGACCTGGCGCAACCCAGCCTTCTCCTTCGCTGAACCGATAACCGCCCAATACCTTGTTTCCAATCTCGTATTGAGGCAAATAGCTGGTATCTGCCATGTCATGTCCATTCATGTCCACATAAGGCCCTGTGATAGAATCTGAGCGAGCAACGCGAACATTGTAGTCCTCGAACAAAGAATCATACGAGACGAACAAGTAGTATTTACGGAACATTGGATTGTACACAATGTAAGGCCCTTCTACAGCACCGTCCTCAGTTGCCCGATCTCTGGCAGCGATATTTTTGCCATAGCCGGACTCTTTAAGCTTTCCAGTCAGGGGATCAAGCGGCGTAATGTAAATACCGCCGAAAAAAGAGCCGTATACCATCCATGGATTTCCCTCTGCATCCAGCACCGGATTGGCATCAATCGCATTCAGCTTGTCATGCTCTCCCGTTTTAACGACCAGCCCCTCATCCTTCCAAGGGCCTTCCGGGGAGCTGGATGTCTGCAATCCGATCGCAGACCGTGTGCTGCCAAAGGTAGAAGCGGAGTAATACATCCGATAGGTATCACCCATCTTGATGATGTCCGGTGCCCACAGATTGGTTGCTGATGACCACGCCTCCGCTTCCTTTGGAATGCCGGGGAGTGCATACTGAACCCAGTTCCAGTGAATCAGATCAGTCGATTTGCGTACCATAACACCAGGTCTCAATTCTCCACCTGTCTTTACATCCGTTGAGTAGACATAATAGCCTTGATCTGTTTTGATAATCGCCGGGTCATGTGCATTGTTAATGGTCCAGCGCTGTTCATCGTTAATCGTACTTTGATCATACAAGTGATCGGGAGGCGGAGCCTGCGGATACACAGGGTCCGGAGTGTTATCCCCACAGCCGGATAGACCCAGCATGAGCAGCATAACCATAACTGTTATTCTCCTCCTTCCTTTACCCATTACATATTGTGACTGCCTTACATCATTCATCCATACCCTCCAAGTGTCAATTAGCCTTTGACACCCGAAATGGCAACCGATTCAATAATTTGTTTCTGGAAGATCAAGAATATAATCAGTACAGGTAACAAGGCTATAATTGATGCTGCCATGATAAGCGGATAGTCCGTCTGAATGGCGTAAGTCGCATTAAAATTCGCGATAACCAGCTGCAGTGTCTGCGTTTCTGGTGAGTTCAAGTAAATAATCGGTGCCAAATAATCGTTCCAAATCCCCATGAACCATAAAATAAGTTGTGCCGCAACTGCTGGCTTAATGAGCGGGAACGTAATCGACGAGTAGAGTCGGAAATAAGAACTTCCGTCAATTTTAGCAGCTTCGATAATGGCATCTGGTACACTAAGCAAGTACTGCCGCAGGAAAAAGATCATAACTACATTTCCGAACAAACCTGGAACAATCAGAGGCAAAAGTGTATCGACCCAGCCAAGTTTGGAAAACATCATAAACTGTGGAATCATAACCGTTGGGTATGGAATCATCATAGATGCGATGAGTGCCAGAAACAGTTTATTTTTATGAGGGAATCTCAGCTTTGCAAATGCAAAAGCGGCTACACTGGATGTAAAGGTACCTATAACGGTAACACTTACAGCCACAATCACACTGTTCTTGATCCCGCTTAACAAAGGTCCTGCTTCCCAAATTTCCTTATACTTACCAAACTGGAATACCTCTGGTATCCATACTGGTGGAAGAGCAAAGACATCCTGCTTTTCTTTCACCGAAGTGGACAGCATCCAAAGCAGCGGCGCGATCATCACAATCGCTCCAATCGCTAGTACAATAAAGATAATGGTATTGGTAACTTTCGTTTTTTGACTATGGGACATAATCAGACTCACTCCTTTCCGCGAAAATCAATCCCCATCAAAGGACGATTTTTCATTCATTTTGAATTGAATCAAAGTTACGATAAAAATGAAGATGCCGAGAATCATAGCCATCGCGGAGGCATATCCCATTTGCAGGTTTTTAAATGCCTTATCCCAAATATAAAAGACGATTGAGGCGGACGAGTATTCCGGACCCCCTGTAGGTGTCATAATGTTCATTTCAGTAAAGATTTGCGAACCACCAATGATATTAGTTACGACCAGGAAGAAGGTTACTGGTTTCACCATTGGCCATGTAATATTGCGGAACATCTGGAATCCGCTCGCTCCATCTAGCTCTGCTGCTTCATAATAAGAGCGAGACACGCTTTGCAGGGCTGCCAAATATAGCAGCATCGTATATCCGAGACCCTTCCAGACGGTCATGAGAATCAAGGCCGGTTTGACCGTATCCTTATCCATCAGCCAGTTAGGACCCTTAATACCGAATATTTCGAGGAATTGGTTCACCAAACCATAGTCTCCGTTGTATGCCCAGTTCCACATAATAGAAACGGCAGCCAACGAAGAAATAACCGGGATATAGTAAATCACACGAAATGTTGTCGTACCTGGAATCTTGCGATTCAAACCTAGTGCCAGCAGTAAAGCTAGTACAAGACCGATTGGAATACCCAGCATTAAGAAAAGAGTATTGTACATCGATTTATAAAAGAGCTCATCGCTAAATAAATCTTTAAAATTGTCGAAACCAATAAAATTCATTTGTCCCAATCCGTCCCAGTCTGTAAAAGAGCCGTATAACGAATAGACAAACGGGAATAACGTAAAGATTAGCAGACCGAGAATAGGTGGAAGAATAAATAAGTATCCATATATCTTCTCTTTGCGGTAGAGATTAGATTTGGTTATCACAGGGCTCACCTCTGTTTCTAATTTGGAATGAAGATGATGTTAGCAGCATGATATTTAGCCACTAACATCATCCTTTTTTCCTCTATTTACGCATTATTTCTGTGATTTTTTCTCTTGCTCCACCGCTTTATCCAGCAGTTTCTGCATTTTCGGTTGTTCTTGCTTCAGATAATCTGCCGCCGTAATTTTGCCGTCCAGTACAGGCTGAATATCTGTGAAGAAAATATCATACCATTCTGCATTATACGTATAGTTGCCTGGTAATGAGCGTCCATAGTCATTTACGATATCAATAAATTCCTGTTTATTGTTAGGCTTGGTTTTCGTATCTTTGGACCATTCATCAGCCATGTCCAGCAGATTCGGAATTTGTACCTTGGCATCTACCAGCTGCTTCATTCCTTCTTTGGAAGTGGTCAGGTAATTAACCAGTTCTACAGCTTCATCTGGATATTTTGTTTTAGAGGAAACACCGATACCCAGGGAACCAATCCATGTTGCCGATTTTCCAGTCGATCCGGCTGGGAACGGCAGCAAATCATATTCGAATGGCAGTTTTTCAAATGTACTCATATCCCAAGGACCTACCGGGAAGAATGCCATTTCGCCCTTCATCCAACGTTGGTATGTGTCCAATGTTTGCGATTGTTCAATACCAGGTGTGATTTTATATTTGTTTTGCATGTCAGCAAAGTACTGAAGCGCTTCCGCAAATTTCGGATCATCAACCGTTACTTTGGTTTTGCTCTCATCCAGCCAATCCGCCCCATTGCTCCATACAAAGGCTTGTAATGCCCACTGAACGTTAAAGCCTGTACCGTACTGATCTGGCTTGCCGTCACCATTCGTATCTTTGGTTAACTCTTGGTTGACCTTGATGAACTCATCCCATGTATACGGTTTGTCTTTATCAGGCAAAGGCACGCCCGCTTTTTCGAACATCGTTTTGTTGTAGCCAAGTGCGAATGGACCCAAGTCCTTCGGCATACCGTAAATATCTCCTTGACCGGCCATTTTACCGTCATAGCGATATAAATCCACACCGTATTTCCAAATGTTATCTAGGTTTATATCCTTATTCTTCTCAATGTAAGGGGTGAGGTTCTTCAGTACACCACTGTTTACATAAGCTTTCACATCTCCAGGGTTAAAATAAAAAACATCTGGAAGATTATTTCCTGTGATCGCAGCTCTAAGCTTTGTAGCATATTGGTCCGCTGCTGTCACGACCATTTTAACCTTTACGCCAGGATGTTCCGCTTCAAATTTCTTAATTACTTCCTTATAAGCCTTTTGCTCATCTGTTCCACCACGGAACATGAATGTCAGTTCCTTGCTTCCATCACTACTGGAACTTCCCCCGCCACAACCAGTCAATGCAGCCATCATTAACAACAGAACAACCATTGCTATTGCAAAACCTTTTTTCTTTATCAACGCGACCCCTCCTAAATTTAAATGAAACCGCATACATTTGGTGTTAAAATAACTTCATACCACTCGGCCTAATCTTTAACTGTGCGGTACACAACCCGTTGTTGATTGACGCTGTGATTATCATCCCTCTCATGTACCATATAATTAACATTTTACTTTATCAATAATGAATTCGTTTACAAACAAAATATAGCATGCCCTTCCTCAGTTCGTCAATGTATTTTTCAATCTTTTTAAATAATTATAAAACATAGATTAGAGTAATATGAAAAGCAAAATTAAATCGTATTTAAGTTAATTTTTGTCTAAAAAACTAGAAATAAAACTTAAATACGATTCATTTATGAAATAATCTCTAATTTGGAGTCTAATTCACTCCCCTCTTTATTTAGTAAAAAAAATTTACAAAAAAGCAGTTTACTTCTTTTTGATTTTATTTTAACATAAATCAAAGTAAAAAATATAAGCGCTTACATCACAATTTTTATAGATAAGGATGGTCTATAGATATGATTTATATTAAGGACTTAATGTCAGGGTTAGATATTTTTAAAGCACTGGGGTCAGAAATCCGCATTCAAATTCTCGAGCTACTTGCTTATCAGGGCCAAAGTATGAATGACATTGCCAACAAACTTAATTTGAGCAACGGTACCATTACAATGCATATTCGAAAGTTGGAAGAATGCGGCCTTGTGGAGATCAATACCGTGAGCGGCAAGCACGGTACCCGAAAAATGTGTTATTTGAACAAGGATAAGCTGATGGTAGATTTGCGCAGCAGAGAACAAAAAAATGTGTATGAGGTTGAGATTCGCGTAGGTCATTATAGTAACTACCAAGCGTCCCCCACTTGTGGATTGGTGACCCGAGACAGCATAATCGGCGATTTTGATGATCCACGCTATTTTGCAGATCCCGGGCGGCTGGAGTCGGAAATGATCTGGATGGCCGAAGGTTTTTTGGAATACCGCATCCCCAACTATCTGAAAGCGAATCAATCCTTTAAGGAAATTCAATTCTCCGCAGAACTGGGCTCAGAAGCACCCTGCTATTGTGAGGAATATCCCTCTGACATTTGTTTTCATATTAACGGTATCCCTATTGGGCACTGGACCAGCGCCGGAGATTTTGGAGAAGTGCCGGGGGTTCTGAATCCAGATTGGTGGCCACCGCATTTGAATCAATATGGTATGCTCAAATTAATTCGCATCAATCAGCATGGCAGCTTCATTGACGGGTGCCGCATATCCGAAGTCACAATAGACGATATTAACCTTAACTATAAAAGCGACATTACACTCCGTTTATCCGTAACCGATCAATCGGAAAACAAAGGTGGGCTCACTATTTTTGGCAAAAGATTCGGGAATTTCAGTCAGGATCTGCTTGTGCGCGTGCTTTACGATGTGCACGGGGAGGACAGCACCAACTCCTGACACGCCACATGTAAAAATAGGCCGAAGCCTGTATTCATTGAATACATGTCCTCGGCCTAAACATCCTGATTCTCACTTAAAGAGATATAGATCAATAAATAAAAAATGACTGCTATCCCAAACACCAGCCAGCAAAAGGACAGCAAATGAAGCCTTGGTCCTGCATGTACTCCCCATCTCCAAATATCCGCAAGGAGCACCAGTGGCTGCAATAATACATCCCAGCTATTCCAGCGAGCAAATCTGCCAATATATACGCCTATGCTGGCCAGCCACAACAACACAAAAACTACAGCCCATGCGAGTCCACCTGAACAAATCCTCCTCAGCATATGGTGGATCACCAATACACAAAGGGATGTAAGAAAAAGGCCCAGCCCTGCTGCTGAAAAAGACGTAAATAAGATAAACCAAAATTGTGTGTTCAACCAAAAACGTGTATCAGGATTCACATCGTAAAAACGAAACGCATGAAGTAACTCAGTCACCAAATAAAGAGCATTCGGCAGAAAAAACAACCATACAATTGAAGAGAAAAATAAAAGAATACTTCTCACTTTTGTACTTTGCAGTCTGGATAAAGCCATCATTCCCAGAGTGATAAAGACCGGAACCCAGGCCAGGAATATATCCCAGTACAGAAATTGATACATCCTCGTTCCGCTTGTGGACTGTAAATACATAATGAGTCCGAAACAGCCCAACGTAGCTACAAGCAGCACTCCCAACAAACTGGGCAGCTTGTAGCCCTTCCTTCTTAACAGCAAGTTTCCATCTACCTCCTGCCTGAGTATGCGTATATACGTCTTTTTAAGTCCTATTTTATAGCGCTTTCATACTTAGAGAGAAAGCCTTTGTCTATTTACTCCACGTTTCGTATGTCCTCGGATACATGGTTTGTTATCGTCAAGGCATCAAAGGTAACAGCACAGCCCTCCCCCACCGGGGATTGAGCAACAACTCCAACTTTTAGCTGGTTAGGAACATTCATACCAAAATATCTCGCCAGCTTCCAATGCTGACCGTCTGATGAATAATGGAATGCAAAGCAATTTCCAGCTCGTGCCACTCGTAAATACGGATTGGACACGTCCATCGCCCCAGAGATACAATCATCGGATGTATCCCGAGTGACCACACTAAGAATAGATGGAGTGCTTTCAAAATATTCAAAACACAGCTTAGCCCAGTGGGTATCATCCGCCATCATCATCAAGCATCCTGAATCATAAGGCTGCTTCATATCAACACGGACCCTCGTCCATATTGTAAAATCACCTTGAAGCGTTGTATGCAAAAAGGGTGCGGACGATTTAGTCGCTACGCCAGACGGATCCCTAAAGAAATCTGCCTGTGAAGGTGCAGAAATTTGCAAAGACTTGGAATCATCGAATCTCCACTCAGCCGGCTCATTGATCCAGCTCCAATCCGCCGGCAAAACTTCACTGCTAAAGCGTTCAAATACGTTCATATGGATACCATTCCTCTCTGGCAATATAGTCATATAACACATTGAAATCTGGGGCACAATCCCCTTGATACCACTATATACGTTATTTTCCAGTCGTCAATGATGATGATGTGTCTTTAAAGTTTATAAAAAAAAGACTTGCCATCCTGAAATGTTGTGCTTATAATTACACCTAACTTGATACGGTAACAAATTTCAATGACGAGAACGAGTAAGCTATACAGCGGATTTGCAGAGAGTTGGGGCAGGTGAAAGCCAACATTCCGAGGGTAGCCGAACGCCATCTCTGAGAAGCGGGCTGAACCTGAAGTAAGCTCTGCCGCCTTTCCAGCGTTAACCGGAACACGTATTGATGGATACGTGAACAGAGTGTCATTTCCTATGGAATGAAACTAGGGTGGTAACACGGGTATAAACTCGTCCCTTTTACAGGGGCGGGTTTTTTTGTTTTTTAAAAAGGAGGAAATCATCATGACAAATGTATCGACAGCAGTATCAATAACCGATTTTTTGACTCCAGCTGTACGGGAAATGCCACCTTCAGGCATCCGTAAGTTTTTCGAATATAGTACAGGCAGAAAAGATATTGTATCGCTTGGTGTCGGTGAACCTGACTTTGTAACCCCTCAACATGTCAGAAAGGCCTGTATCACAGCACTGGAAAATGGTAAAACATCATACACACCGAATGCTGGTCTTCCCGAGCTTCGTGAGGAGATTGCCGGATATCTGGAGAGCAGCTTCAGCACATCCTACAACCCGACAGATGAAATCATGGTTACCATTGGCAGCAGTGAAGCACTGGATTTGGCACTACGCGCCCTGATCACCGCACACGATGAAATACTCATTCCGGCTCCATGTTATATTTCGTATTCACCCATCACGTTTCTGAACGGAGGACATACCGTAACGGTTGAAACCTCTGCGGATCAGCAGTTCAAGCTGACAGCTGAGGCACTCCAAGCCAAGCTGACTCCACGATCCAAAGTGCTTATTCTCTGTTATCCAAATAATCCGACGGGTGGGGTGATGACTTATGAGGATTGGCTACCGATTGCCCGCCTGGTTGAGGAGCATAATCTTGTCGTCATATCAGACGAAATTTATGCTGAACTGACCTATGGACAGAAGCATGTAAGCTTCGCTGCTCTGCCGGGAATGAAAGAGCGCACCCTGCTCATCAGCGGCTTTTCCAAAGCATTTGCGATGACAGGCTGGAGGGTCGGCTACGTGTGCGGCCCAAGAGAGTTGATTTCAGCTATGCTGAAGATTCATCAATATACCGCCATGTGCGCTCCTATTATCGGGCAAATTGCCGCAATTGAATCCCTGCGTAACGGGCTGGAGGAAAAAGATCGTATGATGGAATCCTACAATCTGCGTAGAAAATGGTTCGTTGAAGGCCTATGTCAGACAGGACTGCCATGTCACGAACCAAACGGTGCCTTCTATGCTTTTCCCTCCATTATGCACACAGGGTTAAGCTCAGAGCAGTTTGCCAAGCGGTTGCTGGAAGAAGAAGGAGTCATTACTGTACCCGGTTCCGCATTTGGCCCAGGCGGCGAGGGCTTTATCCGCTGCTCGTATGCATCATCACGAGAACAGTTGGAAATGGCTTTGGAACGCATCAGCGTATTCTTGAAACGTCTATAAATACGATTTTTCCTATCATGAAATGAACATGAGTACTGGATGAAAGTTACTTTAGCAGCTTCTGAATAAGCTTTTTCTGGTGTGCTGGCAAGCCTTCCGGCCATTCCCCTACACGGCAATAACAAATGTCGGAGATTTCGGCGCTTGGTCGGAAAGTATCCAGGAGTCCGGTCGTCCTAATCTTTAGGATGTCCGGTATTCAGAACGTTTTGCACAAAATCAGTCTTGGCCTCCGTGTATGCTTCACGATCATGCTGATTTTCCATCGCCAGCCGTCTTTTTAATACATCATATTGCTGAATCAGCTCAGGCTGTTCACGAAGTCGATTCCGAAACAATAGCTGCTGATCCCAATGCTCATCAGATTTCAGCATGAGATGCAGATGTCCCTTTCTTTGATCCTGTTCCACTTTAACCAAAAATCTTCTCCATTCCCGACCGTCCAATTCAGGTGGAACATAGTTCCAGCCTGCTGGTTGTAAAGCAGATACGACCTGTTCCAGTTGATCCCAAGATTCTAATTTTGCCATAATATCAATAATGGGCTTAGCGGAAAGATTGGGAATTGCCGTGCTTCCTATATGTTCGATTTCCGTCACCTTAAACGGCAGTAATAACTCCCGCAACTGGTGAATGACCTTTAAGCCCTGCTCTGACCAGGCAGGATCAGCATTCACTATTTTTACAGGCTCCGTAGCCCACACCGGCCAATGTTCCTGGTTTTGCTCCTCATGCATTCATGATCCCCCCTAATTTCCACGCATGTATTCTCTCATTCAGCTGATGTTCGGAAAGGCAATGCTTCGTGCATTCAGTTCTAAAGCTAATTGGAGTGCATTATGGTAGCATTTCGCCAATAGCTCCTCTTCCCGATGGTCGCCACCATTCCACACAGGACCGACAGTATGAATAACATATTCAGCATACAGTCACGTTTAATAGTTCAATTTGGGTATCCATTGATCCTGCTCCTCTTCTAAAAATCAACCGTTTATATAGTCATCTTATAGTCTCCACAGGCAATTTCTACTATATCGTCATAGGTTTTCAGCATAAGGTGCTTTAGATTTTTCCCCCGTGCACTTGCTATTGTAGCCAATAACGGCGTATCTGTAAGCTCATCAAAGCTGCTGCCCTGCGTATATTCCCGATCAGACAGGTGCAAAGCAACGTCCAGTTCAATCATGTTGAAGTAGTAGACTTCTGTGAATATCAGTTCGTAGGGCACAAAACCATCTGTTGCTTCCGCTGCCAGCCCCCCATTAATCTCTCCCTTCAAAACTAGCTCCTTCTTCGAATAATTCATATGCACATGGTCCAAATAGATCGCATCTCGTCCATACAATGCTCCAATCGGGGTTTGAACGGCCTTTATCTGTGGCATCCCTGCTTCTTCCCTTCATCTCTATTTCCCATCCAGTAATATAAGTAAAGTCGCAACCGCCTGATCTACAAAAGAGCGCGCTGGACGTGATTTCATCATCACGGTAATCCCGATTAACAAAGAGACCATCGTATGGGCCAGAGCTCGTGCGTCCATGCTAGCCTCCAGCTCTCCTGATCGTATACCGCGCTCAAGGGTTTCCTGAAAGACGGCAGAAAGATACATCTGATGTTCTCTGGTTAAAATTTCAAATCTTTCATCATGAGGGGCTAATTCTACCATCGTATTGATACAAAAGCATCCCCTATTAGGCCCATCCTCGTACTCTTCTGCCACGATTCCTCCAAAAAAATTGTAAAACGCTTCTTTTACAGAAGAATTGCTTTGTAGTCTAGAGCGTACATAAGCAGCGTGGGATTGCGTATATTTGCGCAGCGCGGCTTCGAATAATTGCTTCTTGTCTCCAAAAGCAGCGTAAATGCTAGGGCGCTGAATTCCCATTTTGGAGGTTAAATCGCTTAAAGATGTAGCCTCGAATCCTTTTTCCCAAAAAATTTGCATCGCTGCATTCAACGCTTGATCTTCATCAAATTCCCGTGGTCGAACCATAAGCAGCTCCTTCTTTTCATATCGTTCAGTATATTAAGATTGTATGATCAGGAAAAGAAACTGTCAAATATGTACATGATAAACTCTTGACATTTTATATTTGCACGAGTTATATTGACCTAAATTCATTACATACCAATCGGTATATTATACTCAACGGTATGTAAATTACAGAAAGCGACGTGGTATGTGAAAATGAAGACGTCAGAAGAAAAAGCGGTACTCCTCCCTCATCAAAAGGTAGCAAATGCTGCCGAAACAGCCCCCATTCCCTCCTTGTCCCGATCTGTGGCACTCTTGTTTGCCATAGCCTGCGGGCTGGCTGTCGCTAACATTTACTATGCACAGCCATTGCTGGATGCGCTGGCAAACGAATTTGGCATTACGCACTCATCGGTAGGCATGGTCATTACCATCACGCAAATTTGTTATGCGTTGGGATTATTGCTGCTCGTCCCGCTTGGCGATCTTTTGAATCGACGACGACTGATTACAGGGCAAATGCTGCTATCCGTGCTGGCACTAATCGTGGTTAGCTTTGCTCCTACCCGTACAATACTGCTTATGGGAATGGCAATGATTGGACTGCTGGCTGTAGTCACTCAAACACTCGTGGCTTTCGCCTCTACCTTGGCTAATCCGACTGAACGTGGGCGTATCGTAGGTCTGGTGACCAGTGGAGTCGTTATCGGCATTCTGCTGGCACGAACCGTGGCCGGTGTATTAACTGATCTGGCAGGCTGGCGTTCAGTTTACCTTGTTTCTGCTATACTTACGCTGTTTATGGCTGTAGCTCTGTTGCGGGTGTTGCCAAAGAACGAACCCACAAGTGTGACACTTTCCTATCCGCAACTGCTCCGCTCGGTTATCGTACTGTTCGTGCAAGAACGAATTCTGCGTATTCGTGCTGTCCTTGCGCTGCTCATTTTTACGGCGTTCAGCATATTGTGGACTTCGCTTGTGTTACCTCTCAGTGCCCCGCCTCTATCTCTTTCACATACAGCCATCGGAGCCTTTGGCCTGGCTGGAGTCGCCGGGGCATTAGCAGCAGCACGAGCAGGGCGTCTTGCCGATCAGGGCTTGGGACAACGGACGACGGGTATCGCACTAGTTGTATTGCTGCTATCCTGGTTACCTATCCGCTACACCGAGCATTCTCTGTTCGCTTTAGTTCTTGGCGTAATACTTTTGGATTTGGCCGTACAGGCTGTACATGTCACCAACCAAAGCCTGATTTTCAATGTTCGCCCTGAGGCACGGAGCCGACTTACTGCAGGCTACATGATATTTTATTCCATCGGTAGCGCCACCGGGGCCATTGCTTCCACTCATATGTACATCTATGCCGGATGGAACGGGGTGTGTCTATTAGGAGCTGGTGTCAGTGCTCTGGCTCTCATCTTTTGGGCTGTAACTCGACGTTCAACTTGATGGGGAGACTGCTATTGATTGAATCAGAAAAAACCGCTTGGTCCACAATAATGGCCAGGCGGTTCTCTTCTGTCACGACAAAATCATCACTTGATTGCAATATAAATCAAAACAGGTTCATCTGGACTGCCATACACTTCAAAATCACCTGTGTATGTCCGCTCCCCTTGTCCCATGGCAGCCCACTCCCAAATCGTCTGCCATACACGGAAGACAGAAGAAGGTTCCTGAGTTGCCTGAAAAATAGCATAGCGTGCAGCCGGAATGACAAGTTCTTCAAGATCGTCAGGAGTCTGGAAATCAACAGCCACTTCCTTCCCGATAAAAAATGTATACTCGCCCAAAGCTCCATTTTCATAGTCAGTATAGCAACCATAGACAGAAGCATGTCCTGCTTTTTCCTTTATCCGACCAGGCACGTCCTCACTCCAAAAACGTTCCCACATGTTTGGAATGATCCCGTGAGATGTTTGTTCATTCTGATTACTTGTACGTGCTTTCAACCCAATCAAACGGATCTCACCTCGATATTCTTCCCGAATGGGTCCATCCAGTGTAAGCCCCGTATCCTCTGAGGACCGCCATCGTTTCAAAAACGGCAGGTAATTACGCAGCATCGAAGTCGCTTCTTCTTCCTGCATCCCCTTCTCTACCAGGAAAGGCACAGACTGCTGAATCATTCCCTCCATAGTCAATTCAGGCTGTACAAATTCGCCTTCCTTGTAACAATACTTGCAATACTCATCCGTTTTATGATGTTGTGCATCCGTTCCATATTGGTCCTCATGCTCCAACGGCATCCCGCAACTTTGACAAGCTTTATCCATCCTCGTAAATCCCCTTTCGCTAACTGATATCAGGTATGCCACCAGTATAACGAAACAAACCTGACAACTATGGGTCAGGTTTGTTTTACTTAATCTAAGATGATTCCCGAACTTCTTCATAATTAGACGCAATACTCAGCGCCATCTTATGAATCTTGTCTCGCAAATGGGCTGGTTCCTTGACAACCACATCCGGTCCCAGGCTTAAAATAAATCCGTACGCCCATGCATCCTCGGGAAACGGGACCGAAACCGTGTAGATCCCTTCCTCCTGCTCGGTCAATGCTTCTACGCCAAACCAGTCCTCCGCCAAATGCCTTGAATTACGGTTAAATTGTAGCGTAAATGGTTGTACGGCTCTGGATGCCTCCATCCGTCCCTCATTCCACGGCAGCACTTCATAAGAAAGGTCCCTGCGAGCAAAAACTGTCTCTGTAACCACAGGGTCACTCATGCGGGAGAGTTTGAATAGACGAAACTGCTCCCTATCGGGACAATACGCATATACAAACCATTGTTGTCCTTTCAGAACGAGCGTATGCGGTTCAACATTCCGTTCCGTTATGGCTCCTTCCGCATTTCGATAGGTAAAAGCGACAGTACGCGCTTGGCTCATTGCTTCTTTCACCTTTTTCAATTTGCCTTCCTGTGCAGCTTGATTTCCCCATCCCGAATGATCGACGATAAACTGTGTGGTACGGACACTAAATCGCTCTTTCCCGGACTCCGGTATAATACTTTCAAATTTATGAAGTAACCGCGACACATTGGGGCTGCCCAACGTCGAGGACAAACTCTGCAGCCCCATCACAATGTCCTTGACATCGTTATCCGTCAGCATACTGCGATCCAAACGGTATCCTTCCATCAGACCGATTCCCCCATTGGCTCCCTGATAAGTCACCACCGGAATACCTGCCATACTAATCGCTTCAATATCTCTATAGATCGTCCGGATCGAAACCTCATATAAATCAGCCAGTTCCTTCGCTTGTACTCTATTTTTCTTTAGCAGCAAAATGACGATAGAAAGCAATCGGTCAATTTTCATTTTTTCAAAACCTTTCACCCTTAGTAAAAATAAGCCATGAGTTCCTCATTATATTCCTGTCCGTGATATTCTAAAGCATTCTTTTCTATACCATAGGTTTCAAATCCCAACTTCCTATACAGCTTAACAGCAGCTTGATTGGTAGTTACCACACTCAGGTTAATTTGCTTCAAACCTTCCAATTTTCTACCTTGGCTGATGACTTCCAATAAAAGTTTTTTAGCGATCCCCTGACCTCGGTAGGTCGATGGTACATAAACTCCCCAAATCGTTCCTTTATGCTGCGTTTTTATTTTTTGTTCTCTTCTAAACCCAGTCATACCAGCCAGCTGATGATCCTTTGTAAATGCACCAAGTATGTAATGATCTCGTTTATTTTGTATCTGCTTCACCACATCAGATAATGGAACTCGTGCAGCTTCCTCATAGGAGGTTCCAAAAGCTTCAGGGTTCATTTGCAGGGCTTCCAGTCTCAAATTCCAATACGCTTCAGCGTCTGCTGATTGTATGTTCCTGATTAAAATCATGGTTTCACGTCCCTCCAAATGTTTTCCTTCATCTTACTCTATCTTTTATCTAAAATGAATCTGTTATTCTTCGATTAAAATAACCTCAGGTGCTCTATCCAGCCGGATAGAATGCCTGAGGTTTCAATAACTCCTTACAAATTATGACTCGTAGCGCTTCAGCACAATAACCGCATTATGACCACCGAAGCCGAAAGAATTAGATAGCCCAATATTTAGTGGAACCTTGCGCGCTTCGTGAGGCACATAATCCAGATCGCAAGCAGGGTCTGGATTATCCAGATGCATGGTTGGAGGAATGATACCTTCTCGCAGGCTTTGCACAAGTGCAATCGCTTCAACACCGCCCGCAGCCCCCAGCATATGACCCAGCATGGACTTATTCGCAGTAACCGGAATCTGATAGGCATAATCACCAAAAAGCTTGTGGATTGCAAGGGTCTCAGCGACATCCCCGACAGACGTACTCGTCGCGTGGGCGCTAATCACGTCCACTTCTTCAGGTGAGATGTGAGCCGAACGAAGGGCCGCTTTCATCGCCAAGTAAGCTCCGGTTCCTTCGGGATGCGGTGCAACCATGTGATAAGCATCCGAACTGGCTCCATAACCGATGACCTCACCATAGATTTCCGCACCACGTCGGATAGCGTGTTCCAGTGACTCCAGTACCAGAATACCTGCACCTTCGCTCATGACAAAGCCGTCCCGATTCTGATCAAAAGGTCGACTTGCTATAGAAGGCTCCTCGTTACGTGTGGACAAGGCAGTCGCATTAGCGAAACTCGCCAAGGCCAATCTAGTCACCGCCGCTTCAGCCCCACCGGCAAAAATGACATCCGCATCTCCTGTACGAATCGTCCGAAACGCCTCTCCAATTGCTGTATTCCCAATAGAGCAAGCCGTCACGGGTGAAAGCGTAGGTCCCATCGCTCCAAACGCGATACTAATTTGAGCAGCAGCCATATTCGAGATCATCATAGGTACCAGCGTCGGGCTAACTCTGCCCGGTCCACGATGTAGCAGAACATCTACATTGTCCACCAACGTATCCAAACCGCCGACTCCCGATCCCACATAAACACCGACACGCTCCAAATCGGTATGATCCAGTTCCAGACCGGAATCCTTGAGCGCTTGTTCTGCCGCATATAATGCAAACTGAGTAAACCGATCCATTCGTCTAGCATCTTTACGTCCCCATTGCTTTTCTGCATCAAAATCCTGTACCAGTCCAGCAATTTGTGCTTTCAAATCGGACACATCGAATGTATCAATTTTACGTATACCTGAATTGCCTTCCAGCAAATTCTTCCACAACGTGTCCACTTCATTACCCAGTGGGGAAACGACACCCATACCTGTTATCACTACTCTTTGCATAAGCTATTCATTCCTCCTGCTCGGTGACTTACTTATAATCCTCATTTTAACCTCGTCTTATCCTATTACAAGTGTTTGTTTATCCTGGTATAATGAACACTACTATAGTAAACGCCTTATTTGCTCACTTCGGATATACCCATTGAATGGAGAGAAAATACCTATGAAAACGGAAGCACGTCTGGAAGCACTGTCTGTTTTTCTAAAAACAAAAAGAGCCCGCCTACACCCACATATGGTCGGTCTCCCCCAAGGATCACGTCGCAGAACACCAGGCTTGCGCAGAGAAGAAGTCGCTCAGCTGGCAGGTGTCAGTACGACTTGGTATACCTGGCTGGAGCAAGGACGAGATATTAAGGTGTCCGCCTCTGTGTTGGATGCTATTGCTGCCGCATTGCAGTTGAACACAGACGAGCGCAAATATTTGTATGATTTGGCGATCGAAGCCGGGTCTCACAGCCTTCCTGCTCCTGCAGAGCAAGCCGTCATTTCCCCCTCTCTGCAAAAGATCGTACAAGAGCTACACTACTGCCCTGCTATTATTTCAGATCGGCGCTGTCATATTGTCGGCTGGAACGCCGCTGCTGCTCATGTTTTTATGGATTTTGCCGAGCTACCCCATGAGCAACGCAATATGATTGAACTGCTATTCACCAAAAAGGAGTTTAAAAGTCTAGCCGTGAATTGGGAACACTTTGTAAAGGGATTCCTTGCTATTTTCCGCGCTTATTACGGGCAATACGTGACAGACCCCTGGTATGCACAATTTATACAAAATATGAGCCAGGCCTACCCAGAGTTTAACGAGCTTTGGAATCAGAGCGAAGTAAGCTCCGCACCGGAGGTGCTCATTGAATTTCGACATGCCAAGGCTGGCAAAATGCTATTTGACCTGACTTCTCTTCAGGTACAAGGCAGTGTTGATCTCCGTTGTAGCATTTACACCCCCAATGCGCAAACCTCTACGGAAAGTAAACTCCAAAAGTTAATGGAAGGCAGCTAAAGGATTTCATCCCTCCTGTTATGAAGATATCTTTTTCCGTCCATACTACATCTACGATCTGTGCTAAATAGATGCCACATATGTGACAGAACCAAGAGCTTCAACTGTGCTACTACCAGGAGGGAGGGAATCATCATGAAAGCCAAATCGACAAGTTCCCCGCATATACACAATCAAGAGCCACTGCCTGTTCCGGTGCAATTTGATCGAAGCTGGCAGGATGAGCTGGACCAACGCCTACGCAAAGGTGGCCCTTGGGGAGATTGGAATCTGTATCAGCTGGCCATTGAGGCTGAAAAAGCCAAGCTGGTGCCGAGCTTCGATGAGCTTCAATGTCTACAGCATTTGCAAGACCTCACTCCACTACCCCATCAGCTGGATACCGCTCGGAAGGTACTGTTTCAAATGTCCGGACGTGCCATTCTTGCCGATGAAGTCGGCCTAGGCAAAACGATCGAAGCTGGAATGATCCTAAAAGAATATCTGGTTCGCGGGCTGGCTTCCAAAGTGCTTATTCTTGTACCCGCATCCCTGGTCCTACAATGGGTGCGTGAGCTGAACAGCAAATTCGGTATTCCCGCTGTCGCCCAGAAGAAAGCGTATTCTTGGTCTTCCGAGGTCGTCGTGGCCTCTATGGATACCGCCAAGCGGGAGCCCCATAGTAACATCCTGCTAGATACCGATTATGACCTGCTCATTATAGACGAGGCTCATAAGCTGAAAAATAAAAAGACATCCAACTACCAGTTCATTATGAAGCTGCGTAAAAAATATTGTTTGCTCCTGACAGCAACACCTGTACAAAACGATCTGTCTGAGCTGTTTAACCTGATTACACTGCTCAAGCCCGGTCAATTGGGAAGACATGGCGATTTTTCAGCCAACTTTGTTGTAGATAAACGTCTGCCTAAAAATGAAGATCAGCTCAAGGATGAGCTGTCTAAAGTCATGATCCGCAATCGTCGCGGAGAAGGCCCGGTTCAATTCACCAAACGAAATGTTTCCAACATTCACTTGGAACTTTCGCCGGAAGAGCAAGCGCTGTACGATGGGGTGACCTCTTTTGTCAAAGAGCAATACCAGGCGAATGGCGGAAATTTAAGTAGCATGCTGTCTCTCGTCACCCTTCAACGGGAAGTGTGCAGCAGCCGGGACGCTGTGTTCGTGACTCTGGTCAATTTGTCTAAAAAGATGGCTCCAGACTCTCCTCTACGCGATCGTGTCTGGGATTTGGTTGCACACATTAAAGCGATCAAGGCCAATTCCAAAGCAGAAAAAGCGCTTGAGCTTATCCGTCAGATGAACGAAAAAGTAATCATTTTTACAGAATACCGAGCCACACAGGAGTATTTGCTGAACTATTTCCGTGACCGTGGCCTATCTGCTGTTCCTTACCGAGGCGGCATGAACCGTGGACGCAAGGATTGGATGATGGATCTGTTCCGTGGGCGCATTCAGGTCATGATTGCCACCGAAGCGGGTGGTGAAGGCATTAACCTGCAATTTTGTCACCATATGATTAACTTCGATTTACCGTGGAATCCCATGCGCGTGGAGCAGCGGATCGGACGGGTACATCGACTTGGACAGACGCATGATGTTAATATTTTTAACTTGTCCACAACTGGAACGATTGAGGAGCATATCCTGCATCTGCTGCATGAAAAGATAAATATGTTTGAGATGGTCATTGGCGGATTGGACGTTATTCTGGAGAAGTTTGAGAAGAAAGAATCCATTGAAAAAAGTTTGTATAAAATTATGCTTGAATCCAGTAGCGATGATGAAATTCGCAAAAAAATGCAAAATCTGGGTCACTCGCTGGATTCCATCAAACAGGAAATGGAACAACTGCGCACAGACCAGCCAAACACCGAGGATTTATTAGGCTTAGCAGGCAATACGGTTCCTCCGGGCAAAGCTCGACGCAGTGTGAAGGGAGGTCGCTAGTTTGACCATGAATGCACAGCAAGTCCAGCGCTTTGTCCACACCTATCTGGAAGCTACCGGATGTAGTGTCATCGAAAGGTCGCCCCACCATGTAACCGTCAAGCTTTCTCCAGAAGCGGATAAAGCCTTAACAAACCGCCCCTACTATTGGGGATACGTAGAGCGTACTGGCGTTCCAGCGCAGACGATGTCCTTCACTTTCATCTTTGATGGGGAAGCCTATCGCACAGAACAGGAACGTTTAGCGGATCATACGCCACCAACTCCAGCATCAGGCAACGCAGCACAGGATCAGGTCATGGGGCGTTACTTCGGTCATGTACCGACGTTACCACAATTGGGACCTGGACGTATTTTGCAGGAGGAGCTTCGATATGGAAGCCGTCGGCTGCATCAAATTTTTGAAGCCGCACGGGATGGAGGGAAATATGTTTATTTGTTTGAGCAGCCTGATGCCCGTCAGCTGTCTGCCCGCTCTCCCGTAGTCTATGAAGCTTGGCTCAGCATTTGCTATAAGATTGAATTCGCCTGCGATTTGAAGCGTGAGGAACTTCAGTGGCTAGGTATTTCGCTCAAAAGCGGCACCATTGTAACCGATTTTGGCGCCATGCTCGAAACCCGGCAGCTCAGCCCGCTGCTGGCGGGCAATATGCATGTACAGCCTGCCAAGCTATCTGTCCCTGAAGCTTCCACCTCGCTTGAAAGCTACATCACTGAACAACTCCGTCAGCAAGATTATGGTTGGGCTGAGCAGGCGAAGGAACGATTGCGCGAGGAATTGGAGGTTATTGACCACTACTACGATGATCTAATCAAAGAGCAGAAAGAGGAAGAGGATAAAAAAGAAGCCATTTCAGAGCAGCATCAAGCCCGCCGTAAAGAAATGGTATGGCAATATGAGCCAAAGGTACTCGTATCCGCCATTAACTGCGGGATATTTCATCTGCGGTAACCGATATCTCTCGCTCCTTCGCAGGAAAGTTGCAGAGGTATCGTCAGCTTGTAACATCTTGCTTCAGCCTACATCAGTTTCCGCTGCTGTAACCACAAGTTTGGTTAAACATGTCTCCTATGTATCGACAGCAAAAAACGAACCTGGATACGACATTTATGCCGACAAGGTGCAGCAGTCTTTTTATCGGACAGGCTGTATGCTGGATAAAAAAAGAATGCCTCCGTCGGGCAATCAAGCCGACAGAAAGGTGGATTACATTGAATAAGAGTCATTCCGGGCACTATAGCATAGGTATGATCGCAGCTGTTCTGATCGGCCTGTCCGCAGTCTGTCCGTTCGCTTCCATTCATGCGGCTCCCTCAGTCGCACAAAGCAACAATTTAAACTCGGTGTCTCTCTACAACGAAAGCTCGTGGGTTCCTCCATTGAACTTCACGAGTCCGGTTACCTCTTCCCCGGGTGACGTTTCTGCAAGTTTTCCTACTGAGGAGCAAGGCGTGCCCGCAGACGTAAAACAGGCTGCGAACAACACAGTACAATCCCTATCATCGCAGCCCCCTTTTGCCTCGTGGAAAGATGCTGAGCTTAGCTATCATCCGCTCGGACCTGGAACCCATAGTTGGCTTGTTCAAGTAAACCGTGCGGGAGAATACATCGGCTACCTGATTATCGGCTCAGACTCCAATGGCGCATATCAACTCAACGAATACGGGAATGGTCCGGGCGGGCCTTATAGTATGGCTGTACTTCGTCAATCCCTGGTGTCGCTCACAGATACTGATCTTTCATCTATCGACAAGCTGCAAATCACACCTATGTATGAGGAACCGCTACTAGCCTACTGGCTGGTGCGTTCCTCTACAGGCAGCGAAATATGTATTGATGCTGTGACTGGCGATCCGTTACCTGTAGAAGTGGCAGATGGGAGTTGGAAACATAAGCTCCAGAACAACGCATTCTCTTTATCTGTACCCTTTTTGAAAACAAAGGCGCAAGCGGTTACGGTCTCGTCTGCTCCTTTTGATCCCTATGACGATCTGGGTTGGCTTCAACCCAAGCAAAAACTTTCTGTCCGTAACACAGCCCAATTTATGGATACACTGAGTATTTCACCGCGTATTATATTTTCTGCCACAGGTATCAATTTTGCCTTTGGAGGTCCCTTATCCATTAGTGGGTATCAATCCTGGGTATCCCCAGATCATCCGTCCCAACCCAATTTATATGCGTTAACCTACCATCATGGACTGTCCCGATTTGTACCCTTAAAACAGTTATTGTCAGCTGGTGAATTTTATCGTTTGGACTCTTAGTTATTAAGAAACACGCAAAATGATTCGGAATGATACCTACAACACAAAAAGAGACCTCAAATGGCATACCCTATGCCTCTTGTGGTCTCTTTGGCGAGTTTAGTGTCGCTCTCTTCGTTCTCTGCGTGTGGATTTCATCCACATTTTCAGAGCGAGAGGCAACATGCCAAACCATTTGCTCACCCACGGCTCTCTGGCTTGTTTTTGACTGCGCCGAACATCACGCGGCGTTTCCATATAGCGAACAATTCGCTGCGTAATATACGTCACCAGTTCGTCACTCTTCGCCATCCTCCATGACCTCCTCTATTCTGCCCCTATCATGTCCATTCACATTGCTTGGAAATATCGGATTTACACGTTAGGTGCAGATACAACTAGCTTGCTCATTTTCCAAAAGGTCTAACCCCTGTGGGAATAACTATGCATGGTTTCCCTTAAATGGAACATACTATCTTCAACATAACGGTTACCTCAAGGTTAATTGTTATGTTTGAAGGCAGCTACGTTGCTTTAGGTTTGATGTCTGTTATGCATGGTTTTTCAGTAAACAATCAATTCGTCCACTGGAGGAATAGAACGTGCGAAAAAAAAAGTTAAACAAGATATGGCTGAAAGGGCTGGGGTTGAGTCTATGCATCCTTTGCAGTGCTGTATTTGCCCCATTTACCTATATAGCTGCTCAGCCCAACGAGAAAAGTAGCGAACCGAACAAGTATACAGAGGGTCCATCCAACGTACATTCGTCCTATCACGCTTTTGCCAAGCCCGTTGTCCTGATTGATGTAGGCCATGGCGGTGTGGATGGTGGAACAAGTCACAAAGGGCTTTTGGAAAAAGATATCAATCTCGCCATTGCTCAAAAGCTGTACTTGATCTTACGCTCCCAGGGTTACCCTGCTGTCCTGAATCGGGACAAGGACTACGCACTGAGTGACGATAACCGTTGGTTGCAGTCCAAATCCCGGCACCTTAAAGACCTGGCTCAACGTAAAAGTCTAACAGAACAACTGCCCACCGCTTTGGTTGTAAGCCTGCATGTCAATTGGACCAAACGTACCGAAAAACGTGGACCCATTGTGCTGTATCAGGATGAAGGCAGCAGCTATCTGTTGGCTGAACGGATTCAGCATTCATTAAACCGCTTATTTTGCATGAATAGAGAAACAGTGTACGGAAAACCCTTTTATCTTCTGAATAAAATCCAGCATCCCGCTGTAATTGTGGAAACCGGATTTATCAGTAACGAACAGGACAGAGCCATGCTTTCCGGGGATCGCGGTCAAAAAAGCATTGCTGAAGCTGTTGCCGAAGGCATTATTGCGCATCTGACGGCATGGTAGTGTTGGTGGCTGGGTCTCCAGTCCATCCCCATACAGCACGCACCAAATCGCTAATACCCACAAATTTGGCGTGCTCCTTTAGCTTGGGAACCGATGAATGAAGAGCCGAGGATGTATACATGCCAGACACGCCAACGTGCCCAATCGTTACGCATGTATCGTGCTCGTCCAGCCACTCAACCACTTTTGTAAGTTGCCGATTCACATGAGCGAGTGTATGGACATCATCCAGGAAAACATCATTGCGTACCGGTGGCATTCCCTTTTTAGCGGCAAGTTCAGGTACCACTGACCAATAATTAGTACGGCTGTCGACAAAAAATAGTCCATGCTCCTTACAAACATCAAGAACAATAGACATAATGCGTTTATCCGAAGTGACCTTGGAACCCATGTGGTTGTTCATTCCTATCGCATAAGGAACATCCTTTATGGCTGCTGTCACCTTAGCGCGTACTTCTTCATCCGTCATATTTGTCTTAATTGCTCCGGGTCCAAGCCATTCGGGCTTTCCCTGCTTTGGTTCCATTGGAAGATGGACGATGACATCATGACCACGCTTATGCGCTTCCATAGCGTCCTGCTTGGTTGTAGGCAGGAAAGGCATCACAGCAACGGTAATCTTAACGGGTAAATTTAAAATTTGCTCAGTCCCTTTCATATTATTTCCCAGATCGTCGATAATGACGGCAACCATCTTTTGCGGCACGTCCTGTTTGTCTAATGCTTTTGCAACACCAGTACTACAGACCATGAATAACATGCATACCGAAATACAGAGTACTACGGTTCTCCGTATTTTAGAGCTTGAATGGAATACAGATACATAAGCTGGCTCTTTCCGGCCGCGAGATGCCTTTAAAGCCTTTTTTATTATGTTTCTCATGTGTAGCTTCCGTCGTGTACTCATTGCGGGTCAGCCTCCTTCTCTGTCCCTTCATTGTGTGAGTAACCTCGTCTAAATATGTATAAGGCAGATCCATGGAATACTCCCTGATCTGCCTTATCGTGCGTAGAAACGTATATTAAAGCCGCTTACCAGTTCTTATCAATAAATTCATCACGGCCTGATTGGGCCCGATCTTCCTTATAGTGCTTCACGTTTTTCTTGTGGTAATCCTGATGATAATCCTCTGCCGGATAAAAAATAGAAGCAGGAAGAATCTCCGTTACAATTGGCTTATCAAAACGTCCACTTTGTACCAACTGCTCCTTGGACTGTTGCGCAAGCTCACGTTGCTGCTCTGTATGATAAAAAATTGCGGGTTTATACTGTGTACCCCGGTCCTGGAATTGACCTTCCCCGTCGGTAGGATCTGTTTGCGGCCAATATAATTCGAGCAGCTTTTCATAAGGAAACAGCTCAGGCTCAAAAGTAATCTGCACCACCTCGTAGTGACCTGTAGTTCCTGTTTTAACCTGCTCGTAGGTCGGATCAGGAATCGTTCCTCCAGTGTATCCTGACACAATGCCATGAATGCCCGGCTGCTCCTCAAACGGAGTCACCATACACCAGAAGCATCCACCTGCAAAAGTTGCTTTCTCCATATTTCATCCAACCTTTCAATAACTTCATCATAAAGTGCGTTATTTTCTATCATATCTTAAAAGATAACCTTATAAAAGAAATTTTCTCCCTTTACAAACCTCAACCGATATCCGTATTACATAGTCGTCTGGATTTTTTTCTGCGAAATAGTTGAGCAAATCCACTGCGTACGCACTCCCGCACACAGTCATCCCTTTACTCGCTATATACTCTTTTATAACGGAGTACGCTTCAGACATTGTTTCATATGATCCTCTGTGATTTAAGACAGCATAGAGGCCTTTGGGTTTGGTAACTATTCTCTCTCCCACAGTCGGAGCCTTTAGCTTATTGGCAATATAATCGGAATAATAATCCCCTGACTCAAACCGATCCTTGGATAAAATGGTCCAGATCGGAAACTCATAATCAGTAAAGTGATTTTCGCAATAATCTCGATGTTCATTTAATTTGTGAGCAAACTCCTTATCACCATCACCCTGTTCCAGTTGTGTGGCAATGAAATATTCCTCTTCACATTCTTCTATTGACGGTCCATCGTGTAACTCTCCCTTGGCTTGCTCCGTCATTTCAATGGCACCTTTCAATAGGCTTTGCATCCGTTTTATTCTAATCCGTTCCACTTCAAGGTCATGCAGTTTCTGTTTGAATAGCTCTATGAGCAGAGGCGTATTCTGATTCTCAATAAATTCCTTGATTTCCTGTAGTGAGCTTCCCGCCTTCTTTAGCACATTAATAATATCAAGCGCGTAGCATTGCTGAATGGAGTAAAAACGATAGCCTTTTGAGTTTGTGAATTCTGGTTTCAAGAGCCCGATCTCATCATAATGGAACAGGGTATGTTTGGTGACTCCGCAAGTCTTGGCCAGCTCACTGGTAGTAAAGTATGGGCTGTGACTTTTTGACATAACTCATTCCTCCGTTATGTTTTAGAAGTTTAGTATGTCTATTTTATCCCGAGAATTAGCACTTGACTATAGGGTAACCCTATAGATTAAGGTTTTAAATTGTAATAACTTAAATTTATATTCACGGAGGAACAACATGTCTAAATTCAAACGCTGGTTGGTTCTGGCTATCGTATCAAGCGCTCTTTTGCTTATTGTGATGGATATGACCATCCTGTATACCGCATTGCCGAGCTTAACCCATGACCTCGGTGCATCAGCGTCAGAAAAATTATGGATTCTCAATGGCTACTCGCTCGTTATGGCGGGTCTGCTGCCAGCAATGGGAACGCTTGGGGACCGCTTGGGTTATAAAAAAATCTTTACCCTCGGGTTGCTTGTATTTGCTGCTGCTTCGCTTACTGCCGCCTTTTCCCCCGTGCCCTTTGTATTGGTGGCGTCTCGGGTTCTTCTTGCAGTCGGAGCGTCTATGATGATGCCCGCTACCTTGTCAATCATTAGGGTTACATTTACAGATGAACGCGAGCGTGGATTCGCGATCGGCATTTGGGGCTCCGTTTCTGCAGGAGGAGCAGGACTAGGTCCTATCGTCGGGGGGCTTCTTTTAGAGCATTTTTGGTGGGGTTCTGTATTTTTGATTAACTTGCCGATTGCGATCATTGCTTTTGCATTAACTCTGATTTATGTTCCAAAACATGCGGGCAATAAAGAGAAAAAATGGGATCTTACCGGCTCCATCCAAATCATGATCGCCATGGTGGGACTCATCTATTCCATCAAAGAGTTTGCTCGTCGTGACGGGTCTCCAATATTGGCCGTAATAGGTGCGGTTATCGGCGTCTTGGCACTTATCATCTTTATCCGTCGTCAAAATAAAAGCGCTAGCCCTCTTATTGATCTTACTTTATTTAAAATTACAAGGTTCAGCACCGGATTTATAACGGCCTTGGTGGGTGCATTTACACAGATGGGGATTCAATATATTGTAACCCAGCGTCTTCAACTGGTGGAAGGTCTGTCGCCTCTCCAAGCAGGACTGTACACGATCAGCATACCGATTGCATCTCTCATTGCCGGCCCCTTAACCGGGTCCATATTGCATCGCTATGACGTTATCCGTATTAAAAGCTTCTCTCTTCTGATTGCCGGTCTGGGAATGGGCATCTATCTCACGCAATTTAATTCAGGCATGGCCGGGCAGATTCTTGGATTGGCTTTACTTGGTGTGGGTTTGGGAGCAGGTATGACAGCAGCATCTCACTCCATTATGAACTATGCCCCGGCACACAAAGCAGGCATGGCTGCATCGATTGAAGAAGTTGCCTATGAAATGGGAGGAGCATCGGGGATTGCTATCATCGGAAGCATGTCAACTCTTGCGTATTCCCTAGCTATGAAAGTCCCTACGGGACTCCACGTTCCAGCGAATGTGAAAGACAGCCTGGATGAAGCGCTCATAGCTGCAGAGGGTTTGCCTGCCCAGGCTGCAGAAGCACTGAAAGATGCGGGCCGTTCTGCTTTTGATCAATCCTTTTTTGTTATCCTTGTGGGAGTAACTGCAATTTTGGTGGTAGCTTCGCTAGTTGTTCGTTTGGCAGGGGCGCGCTCCAAGAAAAAAAGAGATGTTGAGTTTTGATACAGTTAATTCCATGTAGTTAATTCTAAACAACTGCCGCTACATCTCACGAGCGGCAGTTGTTTTATTTGTTATTTTTTAATCGCCTCCAAAAGTCTCGTATTTAGTAGATTCAATTAGGAAAATTTCGACAGCCATTGGTAAGCATATTGAGTAGATTGAACTGAAATAAGATCAAGCATGGCAAGGCTGGAAAGAAAGAGATAGAAGAGGTGAAAATATCGACTTCATAATAGAAATGGGAAAAAATCCACCGGAATGCGCTTATAAGGTCATTCCAACAGTAGACTTATTATCCTGTTCTCATAGCTTCGGAGAGATTTCTTCGACACAGGTCTTGGGTAACAACTTAAATCTTTTAAGCATACAAAAAGGTCCGCAAACTGCTACAAAAGCAATTCACGAACCTGTATATTATAAGATGATGCGGTCGAGAGGACTCGAACCTCCACGGGGGTTAGCCCACACGGACCTGAACCGTGCGCGTCTGCCAATTCCGCCACGACCGCATATATGTTGTCATATACCTCGAAAGATCAATCTTTCTTAGCGACAAGATAGATCATACCATGCTCATATCAAGATGTCAAACCTTTTATGTTTGTTAATTTCCCCTTGATAAAAAAGGAATAATAAACTAAAATAAGAACATAAGTTCTCGGGAACGAAGGTTCTTTTTTTTTCAATCGGTTATGAATTATCATCACATTTTCCTAAGGCGGTGAATGGTAATGACTTCTTTAGATACTACTCAGCATGAATGGTCTCTTGTGAAAAGTTATCTGCTCCTTACCTTTATTCAAAAAGTATTTGAGCGGGACAGCCTAATTCTTGAAGAAAGCGGTATGCTGAAAACCCCTGATCTTTATGTCGAAATGGTTAACGCAGGTGTAGATCGTACCGGAATCCTGCTATCTGAAATAAAGCATGAATTTAATAAATATCACATTCATGTTCTAGACATACAACAAAACCACTCCGGCGTTCACGCCACCTATATAAGTAAAGGAAATAAAGAGCAGTTCAATATGGCTATGCCAGCATTCCGTAAAGAAATGTATGAGCGGATGCGAGCATATCTGGGGCTCTCGACCTCCATGCCTCATACAGCCGCCCTTCCTTTACTAGAGAAACATCGCCCCGAATTACCAAACAATTCAACTTCCAAACCCCTACGCATCGTTGAACGAAGTTTGGTTACATCCTCTTTGGCCTATAAGCGTAAAACGTCTCGCCCTGCTGCTTTTGCCGCAAGCAGAAGAGCATAGTCCCCGCACAACAAACACGCAAAAGAAAGAAGCTTCCGCAGACACCAACTGTGCTCGGAAGCTCCTTTCCATAACCATCATATATCAAAATCGATCTATATTCGCTATCACGAAGTATAAGCATATCTATTAATGATTTGCTTTATTGCAACGCCTTCTGTACACGCGTAACCCCTTGACTTAGAGCATGTCCTCCACCTACTGCTGCGGCCACAGCAATGGTCTCCATAATTTCCTGATCACTGGCTCCTTTGGACCGCGCCTCGTCCACGTGATAAAACGTGCATACTTCATTGTTGGCAAATAAGCCAATGCCTAGCGCAATCAGTTGCTTGGTTTTCTCATCTAAGCTGCCGGCTTGAAAGCACTCTCCGGTAAAGCGATGATATGCATGAACTACCTCGGGCAACTGATCTTTCAAATGGCTGATTTGATCCTTGTATGCATGTACTTTTTCGTCCATAACCGTCATTGACACAGCACGTCCTCTCTGTTGGATTTCCCTTCATTACTGTGTCCGATTTAGAGTTTCTGTATGCCTAATGAATCGCTCAGTTATTTTTATCCAACACCCATTTGGAACCCCTTCCTAACCCAGATCTATCGGATTGTGACGCGGCTCGCCGAACGGCTGGTATGTATAACTGCGATCCAACTTGACCACACGTCGATTCTGGCGGCGAATAAGCACCTGTTCATCATCCCATGCCAGTACAATGCCAACAACATCGTTGGACTCCAATCCATCGCGTACGACACGCACCTTTTCACCGGAGAGTCGATAAGCATCCAATTCTTCGTCCATAATCATCCTTGTCCCCTCCTTATTCACTTTTTTAACACAGCAACCATGATTCTATATACATGAAAAAAGTTTAAAAAGAGACCTAAACAATCATTTAGGTCTCTTCTCTCTTACTACTTATATGGATTGCCAACAGAGCGACAAATTATCCCGACTGGTTTACACTGTGATCATGTTCTTTTGTATCGTTCTTCTCGTACCAGAAGTCCAGCACTTGTGCAGACAACACTCGCTGATCTACATACTCCACTTGGTGAGCAGTAAATTCTTCTTTCCAAGAGAAGGACAATTCTTCGCATAGGTTAACCAACGTCAACAACTCAGACCAGGCCACATAGCGTTTATACCAAAAAAACTGAGGATGTTCAATCATATAGGGATACAAATCGTCGAATTCCGTATGCTTACAATCCAAGGCACGCTCAAAGTGTACTTTAGCCGCTGCCAGTTTTTCCAGAAAAAACTGTTCGGTCAATTGTTCTTTCCCCATGTTGCTGCCTCCTCTCCAAAACCTTATCTATATTATAAGCGAAATTGAAGCTCATGCAAAGGTTATTATTAGAAATAAGGATCAGGAGTTTTGAATTGTTACTATTCAGCAAACTCAATCTTGCCGTCAGCTAACGACGAAATTTTGACCAATGACTCTACACGAATACCCTGCTCACGGATGGTTCTCGCTCCGGCCTGAAAGCTTTTTTCCACCGCGACACCGAATCCAATCAACTCCGCTCCGGAGCGTTGAATGATTTTAACCATGCCTCGTGCCGCATCACCATTAGCGATAATATCATCAATGAACAGAACACGATCATCTTCGTGAATAAATTGACGAGACAGCATAATATCCGTAACAATACCTTTAGTAAACGAAGGTACGCGTTCACATAGCGCGTCTGGATCAGCTAATAGGGTCTTTTTACGACGAGCAAATACCAACGGTACACCCAATTCCAATGCTGTCGCAAACCCGATGGCAATGCCTGAGGACTCCACGGTCACTACTCTGGTGATCTTCTCTTCCCGGAAACGTGCTGCGAACTCTCGTCCCATTGCCATTGTCAGCTCTGGATCAACCTGGTGATTAAGCAAACCATCCAGCTTCAGCACCTGATCTGATGCAATCACGCCTTCATTTAAAATTCGTTTCTTTAATACTTCCATTACATGACCTCCCACGACATTCCTATGCGGTAAAAGTACCATACTTCACCCGCCGCTTTCAAGCTGTAGCTGCTTTCCATGCGGTCATGTGACATTTTTTTTACGCTTGTTCCAGAACCATGCGGTGATTCCTCCCACAACGATTAAAAGAATAACGACCAGCCCTATCCGATGCGTCACCTTCTCCATTAGCTTCGCCACCTGCTCCCAATGCATGCCCACCGCATGTCCAATCCCCAAAAATGTACCGCACCACAGCAAAGCTCCTGCTGATGCATAACTGATATAGCGAAAAACGCCTAGACGGGTTGTACCTGCCAGATATGAGGATACATGTCTCAAGCCGGGGACAAAATATCCGAACAGGATTCCCCAGGTACCATAGCGCCCAAACCAATTTTCAGAAGAGGCAATTCTAGAAGGCGTAAGCCTCACCCATTTTCCGTATCGATGCAAAAGTGGTTTGCCCAGCAGACGCCCCAGGGTGTAGCTAAGCATCATACCCGTCATACTACCGAAAAATGTGACTGCCAGTGCAGCAATGAAGTTGTAGTGCCCTTGAGACACGAGCCCGCCGAAGGCGATCATTAGCACTTCGTCGGGTATCGGCATACCCGCTACTCCAAGTGCAAGCAAACCGAACATTGCCAAATATCCGTATTCCAGTATCCATGCAAGGATTTGACCCATAAATTACGCTCCCGTCAAGCTATTCATTAAATTCACTTTAATTATTTTCAGTCTCATCCAGTCATGTCCTATTTCAGTTGAACATAGTTTGTATTATATGCTCGCTGCAGCGTTATTCAAGCAGGCAAGGAGGGACTGGGGATGAAACGTAATATTCATGTTTTCCAGATTGCTTTTACATACATCGGTACAATCGTCGGTGCCGGATTTGCTACCGGACAAGAAATTCTGCAATTTTTTACGCAGTACGGTCGTTGGGCTACACTCACTATTATGCTATCCACAATCATATTTGTATGGTTGGGTACGAAAATGATGCTGATCGCTCATGATATTTCAGCCAAATCCTACGAGGACCTGAACAAACATCTTTTTGGCGCCAATGCCGGGAAATGGATTAGCTGGTTCACACTCATCGTGCTGATTGGCGTAAACAGCGTCATGCTGGCAGGAGCTGGCTCTGTTTTTGTAGAGCACCTTCACCTGCATTACCAAACCGGACTGCTTATTACACTGATTGGAACTTATTTGCTGCTAAGTAAAGGCATTAAAGCCATCTTGCACATGAACACCGTGGTTGTCCCTTTGATGATCATCATGTCTCTTCTGCTCGTTCACAGCACGCTCTCCATGCCTAATCCTCAGAGTTTTATTACGAATACGACAGATCACAGTACATTTCGAACCTTGCTCTCTCCACTGCTGTACACGTCCTTCAACCTGACTATGGCCCAAGCCGTGCTTGTACCACTTGGCAGCCAAACCTTTTCCCGAAGAACCATCCGCTGGGGCGGAGTTTTGGGAGGAATTGGTGTCGGATTTATGCTGATGGCTGCGCACTTTGCCATGTCAGCACATATGCCGGGTATTCAGCAATTTGAAATCCCTATGGGAAGCATTGCTTACCGTCTGGGTGCCTTTGTCGAAATCATATACATTCTACTCATTTTCATGGAAATCTTCAGTACCTTTGTAGCCGACATTTATGGAGTCAGTCTGCAAATTCGTCAGCATGTCCAAATTTCGCCCAAGCTCATCACACTATTCATTATGCTCACCTGTTTTTTAATCAGTCAGTTCGGCTTCAGTTCACTGTTATCTGTCCTTTATCCTATTTTCGGAATGCTCAGTCTGATGTGGGTTAGTAAACTGATCATAGCAGGACGCGGGAGACCTTTCCGTTCCTCACGTCCTCGCTCCAGCTTTCGGCATTCCGATTCCAAACCAGGTGATACTCGTCATGGTTAATGTGGAAATTTCAAATACATTTTCTTCAACTCGTTAACCGCTCGACTTAAAGAATAGCTTGATTTAGCCTTATCACAGGCAGATCTAGCCAGCTCATAACGATAGGCAGGGTCAGCAATGACCTTCTCTAAAGCGTCTGCCAGTGCCCTCGGATTGTCGGGTGGCACGAGCAGGCCATTTACCCCATCCTCAATCTGCTCCGGTATTCCTCCCACTTCTGTACCTACCAATGCCAGACAACTCAACGCTGCTTCCGCAAATACCGAACCAAAGGCCTCCGCCCGAGAAGGCAAAACAAATACATCAAAGAAAGGCATAAACTCTTCTGGATGAAGGGTATATCCATAAAAAATCGTCTCATGGTATATATCGAGCTGTCGTGCCATCTCTTCCAGCTCAGGGCGAACCGGACCGTCTCCAATAATATGAAGCACAAATTCCAGATTTCTTTTTTTAAGTTCAGCACAGGCCCGCAATAAAATATCCAGTCCTTTCGCCGGAACAAGGCGGCAAACGGTTATGAGCTGTGTCACTTCATTTTCGTGTGGAATGGGCTTGAAGCGCTTCTCATCATATCCGTTCGGAATGACTGCAATGTCTTGCGGATTCTGAACGTAAGGAGTTAAGTAATGCTGAAAAGAATGAGATACCGCTATCAAGCGATCCGCCTTCTGCTCCATTTCCCCATACAGTGACACCAAGAATTGGTGTTCAGGCCCGTTCTCCTCTATTTTCCCGTTTAGAATTAACTCCTTCTCATAGGAAGAGTGAATCGTCTGTACGAGCGGAATGTCAGGAAAAACAGTTTTCATGGCGATTCCGGCAATAGGATGATGGGCATGAATGAGGTCATAGGGCTTCTGAATACGAAGCCGTGTCCACCACAAATAGTCACGGTACGTCTGAATATATTTTTGGACGATTGGATATTGTTCATATCTCGTCCAGTCAAAGGTATCAAAAGTTACTTCGTCCCTACCCTTGTTGCGAATCCGTTTAGGGATTGAAAATAGCTCCATTTCCCAACGGGGGGATGTAAATCGCTCTTGCAGATATGGAATCATGGATGAAACGCCTCCCGGTTGCTCGGGTGGGAAAAAGAGAGCCTGTAGCAATTTCATGACGTGCTTCCCCTTTCAAGCATTAAACTGCCCGGATCACAGATTGTATGTATAGGTTTCCGGATTTTCTGAAAGATGATATATTGAGAATAAATGTTAGTCACAAAAGAAAATTATAACATTTTAAATGGGATAAATCCTGTCTATTGTATCGGAACGGTATCATCCGTTCAATAGATTGACTACTTTTGCAAATGGAGTCGGTGATGTTGACGTTGTTGTCCTTATCGGGAACCTTGGGTTTCCCATCTCTGGCCGGGGCCGTAAGTGCAGCCTGCGGTTTGTATATTATACTCATGATGGCACTGATGTGCGTGATCATATATAGCAGACAACGAAAAAAAGCCTATATCCTTTTTTCGGTTGCCGCTATTATTATTATGACATATGAAGCCATGAATCTCTATTCAGCAGGCGGAGGCAAGATACAACTCCAAGGAATCGTGTGGAAAAATGCGCTGGAGGCATCTGCCTTCGTGCTCATCAATGCCGCCGTATTTCAACTCTACCGGAAGCTGAAACGTGTGCAGACATGGACCCTGCTGCTGCTGGGTGCGTTATTGATATTGCCGGTTATTGCTTGGACTGCAGGTTTGTTGCCCGCTTGGATCAGCGCAGCGAAACTAGTTGGGTTCACTCTGTTTTATCGAGTACTGGTACTTATACTGAGCCTTGTGTTCATAACCCCACGAATCGGACAGCCAAAGAAGTATGTAGCGGGCTTATTCATGTATTTGCTCTGGCTCGGCTATTTGTGGCTGCGAAATGACATCCCTGAAGAAGCAGGCAGGTCAAACGCAGTCCTGTATATGTCATTTTTACCATTGCTGTACTATACTACGTTGTTCATCATCCTGTTTGAACGGATTGTGGAGCTGCTCCAAAGGATTTACCGTTCTTCCATCACCGATGGTCTGACAGGGCTGTATAACCGCAAATATTTTTCGGGACGACTACGGCGATATATGGATCAAGGAATCCGCGTGTCGGTCATTTTTTGCGATATTGACAATTTCAAAAAGCTGAATGATACGCAGGGCCATGCTCGTGCGGATGAAGTACTCAAACAGGTCGCACAGATTATGGAGGATGAACTGGATGAAATCGGACTGACCGGACGATACGGTGGCGAGGAACTGGTCGCAATGGTTGTGGATCGACGTGCCAAGGTTGGACATGTCGCAGAACGTATCCGCGAGCGGGTCGCGGAAGAAAGCATTGTCACGATCAGTGTCGGATACAGTACAGTGAAGAAAGAAATGAACCCGGATGAACTGGTCAAGCAGGCCGATCAAGCAATGTACATATCCAAAACGACAGGTAAAAACAAGGTTACAGCTTATAAAGTAGCCGAAGTGAAAAAGAGTCGGGCAGCACGCGCACAATAATTCGTAACCTGCAATTCAGTGTTGAACGTTGAGTTTGAATAATTCTCTGTCTGGTTGCCTATATCATAAAATGACGCACAGGAATCTCATAAGAACCTGTGCGTCATTTATATTTAATCTGCCTATCATACTTCTGACGTCGCAGATGCTATATCCCGGCCGATCCATGCCAGTTCTTCACTAGTCAGCTCTCGATAGCTGCCCAGTGGAAGCTGTTCATCCAGCTTCAATGGCCCCATGGCCGTTCTTTTCAAATAGGTCACCTTTTTACCAACCGCCTCGAACATACGCTTCACTTGATGAAACTTACCCTCATGGATTACAAGCGAAATATAGGAAATGACTTCTCCATCTGCCTGGTACGGATGTTCGTGACGAAGAATGGTCAACTGCGCGGGAAGGGTAACATACCCATCATCCAGTTCCACTCCTGCTGTAAATTGATGAATATCCTCCTCCGTGACATGACCCGACACGGTAGCCTCATACGTTTTAGGGACATGCCGCCGTGGAGAAAGTAGTTCGTGCGCTAGCTTACCGTCGTTGGTCAACAACAATAGTCCTTCTGTATCTTTATCTAAGCGTCCTACTGGAAAGGGCTCAAAATGTCGTTCTTCCGCACTCAGCAAATCCAACACCGTCCGCTCCCTCGTATCTTCAGTTGCAGATATGACGCCCGGTGGCTTGTGCAGCATGATGTAAATATACTCCCGAAAAACAACAAGTTCCCCGTTCACTTCAATCTGATCCTGGTAGGGATGAACCTGTAAGCCGCTATCCTTGGTGGTTCTCCCGTTTACCGTGATCATCCCTTGCTTCACCTGTCTCTTGATATCACTACGGGAGCCATATCCCATATGGGTTAAAACTTTGTCCAAACGTTGCGTTTGTCTTCCTTTTCCACTCATACCGATGTCCACCTCCAGCCTGTAGGGTATTCATTTTTGAGCATGCCGTCCTGCCATTTGCCCCACCCAGCCGAATAACCATCAATGCACACGAGAGTATAGCCTTTGGGCTGGACTTCGTTCCGCAGTGCCATTCTCTCAACGGGGATGGACAAGGTCTCACCTTTTAAATACCGGATGGCCTCAGCATCTGAACTGGAGAGATTGATGCTTCTAACCGCCTCTGAAGGGCGTAATGCCACCGCCAGCGGATGTGAAGGCACAAAGCGACCATTCTTGTCGGTACCCATAAACCAGCCTGGTCGCACCACCTTAAGGCCGTCCAAACGATGTGATGCCAGTGGCGACTGATAAATGCGATCTCCGTAAACCACCGTATAGCCTGTTAAGCACACCTCCAGTTGCTCCTTCACAAATTGGTGATAGGACTCCAGCACATCCTGTGGGGAGCGTGCAGCGGATTTTACATTTTCTTTGCCAGAACGGGACTTATTGCCACCCAAGCCGCGCGCGGACTTTCCTTTACCGGACTTCCCGTCCATTCCTTTACCACTTCGTTTAGGCTCACCAGTCGCATGTCTTCCTTGACCGCTTGGCGTCAGCGCTTCCTTGACGGACAAAAACTGCTTCTTCCGTGGATACACTGCATCTATGTTCAATGCCCTGTCATTCTTGTCCTCACGTTGAGTCAAATCCCCGGATTCAGTGTGATCTTCCATCGCAGCAGCATTGCCACCCCGATGTTGCAACACAGCGATAAAATGGCCTTCTCCCTCTACGAGATGCGGCCAAAGGCGTGCTGTTCCCCGCAGTTCAGGGTGTGCTGCCGCGACCTCTTCACTCATCCATTCCGGATGACCTGGTGCAAAGCCTGCTTCCGACGGAACAGGGACTACGTCAAAATCGGGATGAGCTCCCAGAAATTCTGCGATCATTCCTTCGTTTTCTTCTGGCGCAAAGGTGCAGGTCGAATAGACAATTCTCCCTCCTGCGCTCAGCATTGAGGCCGCTACACGCAAAATGTCCCGTTGCATGACTACACATTTATCCACCGAATGCGTCTCCCATTGTTTTGCCATATCCTCATCCTTGCGGAACATACCTTCTCCCGAGCAAGGTGCGTCAATTAGTATCTTGTCAAAAAAATGTGGAAAGGCAGCGGCGATTCGATCCGGGCTTTCATTCAGTACCACGGCATTACGCACACCGTACAATTCCACATTTTTAGCCAACGCTTTGGTTCGGTCCGCGCTAATATCATTTGTCACCAATACGCCGCTTCCTTGTAGTTTGGCAGCTATTTGGGTCGATTTCCCGCCCGGTGCAGCGCACAAGTCCAATACAGCTTCGTCCTGAGCTACATTGAGTAGCTCAACTGGAGACATTGCACTCGGTTCCTGTACATAGTACAGCCCCGCATGGTAGTAAGGATGTAACCCCGGCTTTGTACCGTGCGGAATGTAGAAACCCGTGGCACACCACGGAATCGGCCGCAGTTCGAACGGAGAACGTTCCTTAAAGTCCTCCATCGGAATTTTTAACGTATTGACGCGAATCCCGGCATGGGGCGTGTGGTCATAGGCGGTCATAAATGCTTCAAATTCGTCGCCGAGCAATTGCTCCATGCGCTTTACAAATGCTGTGGGGAGCTGTACACCCATAATCGTAATCATCCTGTCCTTTTAAAATAAATTTTATTGTACCATATTCAACCTGTTATCCTGCAATATCGGTGTGATTTACAAACTTTCACTACAAGCTGTAATGTTGTATAATAATGAGATTCATAGCTACATATTTTGAATTTTGATAGGAGAGATTGCATTGAACGCACAAAAATCCAACAAAAAAAAGCTTATACCTGTCATCGGCTTTTTTGTTGTGCTGGTCATTTTGCTTGGAGTGCTACTCGCTTTAAATTCAGGCACTAAGAACAAGCTGTATGGCGTTTCCACAGCCTCGTTAAATCCTGCTACTCAAGAGTTGCTGAATGACCCGAACTATCAGCAAATTATTAAGCCGGAAGATCTACAGAGCAAAATTGATAAAAAGGAAAACTTTTTCGTCTATCATTTCGCGTCCGACTGTGTGCATTGCCGCGCCACTACTCCCAAGCTCTTGCCTTTGAGCAAGCAGGAGAACATCACGATGCACGAATTTAACCTGCGTGAGTATGAGGATGGCTGGGACAAGTATAAGATTGAGTATACCCCTACGCTCATTTATTACGAAAAAGGCGTGGAAAAGGAACGTATGGTAGGCGGGTTGAAGGAAAGTCCTTCGGACAATGGGTACACACTCGACGATTTCAAAGCCTTCTTTGAGAAATATAAAAAGAACGTAACCTCCTAGTCAAACGTTCACACACCTGAAACGATAAAGCAGCCCGATCCCCATGAAACGGATCGGGCTGCTTGCTTACCATGTGCATGTGCTTCAAACTCAAGGCGCATCCTTCGTTTCCACCGAGACAAAGCCCGATCCGCCAGCGGCCTGTCTTCGCCTAATTGAAGCTTCCAGCGCCTGCTGACGCTGCTCATGCTTTTCCCCACGCCGAGGACCTCTCTGCTGCGGGATGTTGACTGGAATGGACGACGATGCCTTCTCCACGGCACGGCGCAACCCGGGCTCGACGATTTCAATCGTCAAATCCCGATAAACCGGCGGTTGGTGCTGAAGCTCTTCCGTGCAGGTCATAACAGCTTCAGCAAGCTGACGGGCGCAAACGCGCGCCTCGTCCACCAGTTTCGCCATATTAATGCCCAGCGCCTGCGAAGGAGCATATTCCAGCCGGTGGACCGCACTATCCAGCATCATATGTCCACCACGATAGTTACCATTCCGAAAATGATACAGTCCTACAGCAACTTGCAGCAAACCTTTATATACAGGGTCACGGTCCAGCTTAAGCCACAGCTCTTCCAGTACCTCATGACATTCAAAGTAATCCCGATCCCGATTGAAGTATACCAAATAAGTCACGTACAGCGGTTCGTAGGAAAGGTTTGCCATTTAATATTCATCCCTGTCTTCTTCCTTGGTAGAGGCTTCTAGCATCTCTTTAACCTCATCGTGAAGCAGCTTGATTCCTTCCATGTCGTGCCGTTCCCACAGTTCATTAAATCTGCGCTGCGCATCAATCGTTTCACTGATCTTATGGTAGAAATACAGCCGATGCATACCTGTTAGCACTTTGGATACGATATTGGCTTCATCCTCGAACTTTTTCTGCGCTTCCAATATTTCAAGACGCATGGAAGACATCTCATTATCCAATACAAAGGCTGCCTCAGCTGCCTTTTTCAACCGTGTGCGCATATTATCAGGCAAGCTTTCACGATACTTATAGCTAAGAGAATGCTCAATAGTTGCCCAAAAATTCATAGCCAACGTACGGATTTGAATCTCTGCCAGCACGATTTTCAACCCCACTGCTGTCTGAACCGGATACTCCACAATCATATGAAAGCTGCGATAGCCGCTGTCTTTATAATTGGTGATATAGTCCTTTTCATACAGTACGGTCAAATCCTTACGTCTTCTGATGTATTCGGCCACCCGCCGAATATCCTCTACAAATTGACACATAATGCGAATGCCTGCAATATCCTCGATTCCCGTCTCCAGCTGATCAGAAGGAACTTGTAATCTCTTCGCCTTATCGAGGATGCTTGATATTTTTTTAACCCGTCCGGTTACGAATTCGATAGGAGCGTATTCCTCGCGCTTTTTCAGCTCCGCACGCATTGTTTTGAACTTGACCTTAAGCTCTTCCACCGCCTGATCGTATGGCAGTAAAAATGTTCCCCAGTCTCTTCCGTCCATCCCCGTACCTCCTGTCTCTTCCGACAACACTTTTTTATCTGTGATCTGCACCAACAGCCTCGTTAATGTGTCTAAAGCCGTCCTTTCGAAGCAGCTCACGCAGGCCAGCATGTATAGCCCTATTTACTTCCGGCCCTTCGTAGATCAATGCTGTATAAATTTCAATCAGGCTTGCGCCTGCTTTAATTTTGTCATAGGCATCACGACTCGTGAAGATGCCGCCTGATCCGATAATAGGCAGCTTACCTTCCGTCTGGCGATACACCCGTCCGATGACCTCTGTGGAACGGTCACGCAGCGGCTTACCACTCAGCCCTCCTGTTTCACTCGCATTTCGGTGCGTCAGACCAGCTCTGGATATTGTTGTATTGGTCGCAATAATGCCGTCTACTCCACTGGCAGCAATCGCGTCTGTCATATATTCCAATTCCTCATCCGATACATCCGGCGCAATTTTAACTAGTACAGACTTGGCATTGCCATACTTTTTCGCCTGGACTCCCATCTCTGCCCGAACCGCTTCCAATAGCGACTTCAGTTCATGACCATGCTGGAGCTTTCGTAAATCCGGCGTATTCGGCGAGCTAATATTCACTACAAAGAAGTCCGCATATGGATACAGTGCAGAAATACACTTTTCATAGTCCTTATGAGCATCCTCATTGGGCGTGAGTTTATTTTTACCGATATTAACTGCGACCGGAACAGGTCGATGTTTGAGTGCAGCCAGACGTTTGGCCATGCTCTCAGCACCCAGATTGTTAAAGCCCATCCGATTAACTAACGCCTCATCGGGAGGCAGTCGGAACAAACGAGGTCGATCATTGCCGGGCTGTCCCACAGGTGTCACCGTTCCCACTTCCATAAATCCAAACCCGATGGAAGAAAAACCAGTAACCGCTTCTGCATTTTTATCCAGTCCTGCAGCCAGTCCAATCGGGTTGGGAAAATGAATGCCAAACAGATCAACGGCAAGATCCTCCGTTTCCTTGACTCCGTACATCCCTCGCAGTGTCGCTGCTCCACCAGGGAGTGAACCCGCATGTTTTAAGCCGTCAATGACTACATGATGGGCCGTCTCTGGACTCATTTTAAAAAAAACAGGTTTAGCAATCCTTCGATACAACACGATTCATCCACTCCGTTCTATGCCCTTGCACAATCCTAAAAAAACATCTCTACAAAATAGTTTAGCTTTTTCCATACCAAAAAGAAAGTAATTTGCGAGGTGTAGTATCAGAACAATTCAGTTGTCATGGAGATGTCATTGAAAATGTATAATCAAACCATTTACAATGGACATAGTAAGACAAGACCTTAGCCCGTTAGAAAAGAGGGATTGCTGATATGAAGACCAAGCGCAAGCCGCCCAGTCTGCAAAAGAAAAAGGATGAGGTGAACAAGAAAGCGATTGTATGGACCGCCGTCAGCTTTGTTCTCCTCATCATTGTGATTATTCTGGTCATTGTTTTAGCACAAGCAGGAAATCGTTAAACACCAAGTAGCAATAGCATCAAAACGTTAATTTAACCAGTGATAGGTTTTGCGGGGATTCGTCTGGTCATGCTGCGGCTCACTTGTAAATCGAGAACCAGGCACCAGCACTTGATCAGGCAATCCCCCGTTACCAATGACCACCTCCGTACCCGAAGGTACGAGTGCAAACAATTCCTCCACATCCTCTTTACCCATTCGGACGCAACCCAACGACTCATTTTTGCCAATGCTGTCCGGCTCGTTCGTGCCATGAATGGCATAATTCGTTGCAGACAGTTGCATTCCACGACTACCAAACTCACCGTTGGATTTACCGTTCGGATTTACTACTTTATCGGTAATCACAAATTTCCCTTCTGGTGTTCTTTCTCCACCCAAACCGATAGGATAATTTCGAATAAGTACATTGCCACTTACCAGGGCGAGCCTGTGCTTAGATTTGTCCACCACAATTCGCAGCGGTTGCCCCAGAAAAGGTCGTCCGTGCAATGACGATGCCAGTAATGGACTGCTTTCGGCCGACGAGTCAGCGTCTAAATCTACTGCCTTCCCTGTTCCCTGTCCAGGTGAAGCAAGTAAATTACGCACAGGTGTAAAAGCCTTCTTCATCCCGTCTGTCGTACCGTACATCGTGTTAGCGGGAAAGTCTCGAGTCAGTTCATCAAGACTCTGGGGAAGACGTTGATGCTGTGAGCGAAAAGCACGCATGGAGCTATTCAACACAGCTAATTCCTCCTGTCCAGCAGCCCATTTTAGACCTGCTTTGCGAAGATTTTCACTGTCTGATGGCTTGCAAGCACACGCAGCGGCGTCGTAAGACTGAACAGCTAATCCGCCGTTTCCTTTGTTCTGTACACTAAGTAATGGCTTCATGCCCTCTCTCCAGAGCAGCCACGAGCCCCCTTGCTCCATGCCCAACACCGTAGTCTTGGACGGCAATCGGCTAGTCTTAGCCAACATATCAGTAAGCCCCGTTCCAGCTCCACTCCCTTTTCGAGCTTGAGCCGTAAACACACCACCAACCACACCGATCTGGGCCATCTCCTTCGGATCAGCAGTGGCCACTTTCGTAACTTCAATATTATCAATTGCTGCCTGCTCAGTTCCGGATGGAACAGATGTATTTTCATTTGAGGGTCTCGGTGAATTGGCTGAAGGAACCCATATGAGCAGTAGTACCATTAACGCAGTTAACAGGTGGCGTGTTCGAGCCGTCCTTCGCTCCTTCTCCTTGGACATCTGAACCAGTTTATCCTGATATTCCATCCATACGTCTGCCGGAATCTGTTTATGCTCGAAGGCTTCGAACACTTCTCCTGCGCGATTGAAGCAATAATTTGCTTTGCCCTCCTGACCGCTGCTCTCATACTCTTTGCCGAGTAAATACCAGGCCATTTTATTATCAGGGTGTTTTTTTACATACGATTTAAGATGAGGCGAATGGTTCATCGGATCCTCCTGATCGTGTAATCTTGCATACTTCCTATTATGTATATCGGTAAAAATAGACTCGATGGACAGCACATAAAAAAAACGTCTATCGATGGACTTTCACGGAAGCCAGACCGCGTTTGGCAGAAGTTTTTTTAGATTATAGAATGGCTCAGCTCCGCTGAACCATTCTATAATCTAAAAAAACAGCACCGACAGCTTACTTTCACCGTTATACGGCGAAGGGAGCTGTCGGTGCTGTGCCTATCAAAGAAGCCTACGCTTAACCTTCTTTATTGAACGGCTCGTCTGCTACTTTAATGGAATCTGTAGGGCAACCGTCACAAGCATCCTGCATATCATCAAACAAATCATCCGAGATTGCCTTGATGCCTTGGTTTGCATCCCCTTCAAAGATCACTTCAGCCAAACCTTCATCATCATAATCATAAATGTCAGGTGCTGTAGCGCCACAGGCTCCGCAAGCAATGCATGTATCTTTTTCTACCCAAGTGTATTTAGCCATAACTTTTCTCTTCCTCCTATACAATCAAACAAACCAGCTTTTACATTCTATTCACATATTAATACAAACCCAATATTATTACAAATTATTTTCCTTTATCCTTCGTGTAAAAAATGCTTATAACGTAAGCTTCTGATGCTTGCAATAATCTATCCAAAAGCTCACTCCGGAGTTGGTAGATTGTCTTTTTGCAGCGAAGTTCCGCGCAGCTTGGAGTTGCGCAGAAGTACCGAAGGATCATCTCCCAGCATCCCAGCGGTCAAAATTGCATTTTCACCAAACTTATCGCGCAGTGCATCCATCGTCTTCAATAAGCTTTCTTTCTTAGGCTGATCCTGGTATTCAAATAGATCCATTTGAACGGCCGCTTCCTCCTTTGGAATGAGCTGCTGTAACGTAATTCCCAGTAAGCGTACAGGCTTATCTTCTCCCCAATGGCGACGATACAACGCACAAGCTTCCTTATATATGTCCTCTGCACTTTCCGTAGGAGTGCTCCTGACTTGAGAACGCGTAAAGGTCTTCATATCCGGCGTCCGAATCGTCAATTGTATACCTCCTGCCAGCATACCGTGTCGTCGAAGCCGCCGGGCCACCTGATCACTAATGTTAAGAAGTACCCGTTGGGCTTCTTCCAGCTTTACCACATCCATAGGCAGGGTAGTCGTGTGACCAATGGACTTGTTTGGCTCCCGTTCAGTGCTGACTGGTGAATGGTTAATTCCGTTAGCGGCCAATTTTAACCACGAACCCGTCACACCAAATACGCCAACCAGCATATGCTCATCGGCCTTAGCCAGCTGCCCAATGGTACGAATATTCATTTGTAGAAGCTTATCTGCCGTTTTGCGGCCCACACCAAACAATTGACCACAAGGAAGGTTCCACAAAATATTGGGTACATCACGCAAACGTAGAATAGATATCCCGCGTGGTTTTTTCAGATCAGAAGCCATTTTGGCCAGCAACTTGTTAGGAGCAACTCCAATTGAACAGGGCAGGCCCAGCTCGTCTTCTACTCTGCGCTGGATTTCCTCAGCAATTTCCATAGGTGTTCCAAACTGTTTGGAGCCAGAAATATCCAGATAGCACTCATCAATTGAAGTCGCTTCAAGCATAGGCGTATACGAATATGCAATGCTCATAAATGCTTTGGAATAACGACGATACAAGTGAAAATCAGGCTGTATTACAATGAGCTGTGGACAGATCCGGCGAGCCTGCTGAACGACCATCCCTGTTGAAATACCCAATCGTCGGGCTTCATAAGAGCAGGTTACAATTACACCTTTGCGCAGCTCACTACTGCCTGCCACCGCGGTAGGCAGTCCCTTATATTTCTCCGGCTCCTCCGCTGCATGAACGGAACAATAAAATGCATTCATATCCACATGCAGAATAACTCGCCCACCAGCCGGATAATAAGCACTGACATCTTTCATGCTCAACCCTTCTTTTTAACTGTAAATTCACCCATCATCGCGGGAATATGTGTTTTGATTTTATACTTGAGACACTTTTAAATGCTATTTCTATTTTACATAAAAATAATGGTTTTGCGGCTAAAAATGATAATTATATATTACAATTGAAGTCATAAGTTGATATAATCGACTAACATACGAACACGACAAACTAACGCTTTCCTGTTTTTAAGCGTTAAACAACTAAATTAATGTGCTTAAAAAAGCAGAGCATCACCAATCTGAGCAATCCGCAAAGGAGGAGTCCCTCATGTCCACCGCTATTTCTATCTTTGACACAACGCTGCGAGACGGCACTCAAGGAGAAGGAATTAGCTTGTCTGCTGATGACAAATTGAAAATCGCCAAAAAACTCGATGATCTCGGTGTTCATTATATTGAAGGCGGGATTCCCGGAAGCAACAGCAAGGATATCGAATTTTTCAAACGGGTACAAGAGCTGGGCCTTCAGGCAAAGATTGTCGCCTTTGGCAGCACGCGCCGCAAAGATAGCATCGCAGCACAGGATGTCAATCTGCAACGAATTCTGGAATCCGGCGCTCAGGCTGCTACACTTGTGGGTAAATCATGGGATTTTCATGTACACACCGCCTTACAGACGACACTGGAGGAAAATCTGTCTATGATTTACGACTCCATCGCCTTTTTAAAGCAAGGGGGCATGGAGGTTATTTTTGATGCCGAACATTTTTTTGACGGATATAAAAACAATCCCGAGTATGCAATGGCCGTTATGAAAAAAGCTGAAGAAGCAGGCGCGGATTGGCTCGTGATGTGCGATACAAACGGCGGTACCCTACCACATGAGATTCAGGAAATTGTCACTATGCTGCAAAGCCAGAGAACGAGGTCACAGTTGGGTATTCATACACACAATGACTGCGAATTGGCAGTAGCGAACTCTCTAAGTGCTGTACAAGCAGGCGCAAGGCAGGTTCAGGGTACCATCAACGGCTACGGTGAACGGTGTGGTAACGCTAACCTGTGCTCCGTCATTCCTAATTTGCAGCTCAAGCTGGGCTACGACTGTCTAGATATTGAAAAGTTAAATCAACTCCACAATACAGCCCGCTTTGTGAGCGAAGTCGCCAACGTCAATATGCCTGTGAACCAGCCTTATGTTGGCAATGCAGCTTTTGCCCATAAGGGGGGCATCCACGTGTCAGCCATTCTACGCGACTCGCGAACTTATGAGCACATCGCTCCTGAACTCGTGGGGAACAAGCAGCGGGTTTTGGTCTCCGAACTGGCCGGGCAAAGCAACGTGGTATCCAAAGCGCAAGAGCTGGGCATCACCCTTGACCCATCCAGTGATGAGGCACGTGGCGTAATTAGCCGCATCAAGGAACTGGAGCATCAGGGATACCAGTTTGAAGGCGCGGATGCTTCGCTGGAACTGCTCATTCGTGAAGCAGGCGGTGAAGTGAAGGAAATGTTCTCTTTTGAGTCCTTTAAAGTGCTGGTAGAGAAAACAGCCGGCCGCCCGGTCGTATCCGAGGCATTCTTGAAACTGAATGTCGCAGGGACGAGTGTCTATACCGCAGCTGAAGGCAACGGTCCTGTCAACGCGCTCGATAACGCACTCCGCAAGGCTCTTTCTCAGTATTTCCCTGCCTTGCGGGACATGCATTTGGCTGACTACAAGGTACGTGTGCTTGACGAAAAGGATGCCACCGCCGCCAAGGTACGTGTGCTCATTGAGTCTAAAAATTACGAGGACGTCTGGAGTAACGTAGGTGTATCTGAAAATGTAATTGAAGCCAGCTGGGAAGCTCTCTTGGACAGTTTCCGTTACGCATTGTTGGAAGCACCAACTCCAAAAAACGATCAGGCAGAGCTTACTCATCATGGATTAGTTAATCACTAATCAGGTGCTCGCATGAGCTATAAGGTGCCTTTGGCGGTCTACTCGGCTCCCAAAGACACCTTCTTTTTTTGAAGAGTTTTTATTTTGCGTTCCAACTCCTGCTCACTGAGCATGCCGATTATGATTTCGCGGACCTGTCCATGATGATCAACCAGTACATGGGTCGGAAAAGCCACCCCTCCAAATCGTTCAAACAATGCTCCTTGCTCATCAAGTAAAATGGGAAATTGGAGATCCAAAGAGCGGGAAAACTTCTGTACATCCTCCAATCGATCATAGCGAGTTACATTGATACCATAAACATCCACATCATCTTTGTACTTACTATACAACTCATTCAGCATAGGTGCTTCTAATCGGCACGGGTCGCACCACGAAGCCCAAAAGCTAATAACCAAAGCTTTATTGCGCGTAGCCCCTACATCGTAGGACTTGCCATTTAACCCCTTTAAAATCATAGAAGGAAGCCGTTGACCAGGCTTTATCTTTTTCATTACCTCTACCGCATGTGTTTCAGCCTCTACCTCTTTCTCAGCTTCAAGTCTTTCTCTACCATATTCCTCTTTTAATGGTACATTTTTTATAGACAGGCTTGCTGCATAAGTTGTGTTTGCAATAACTCCCCATGAAGCCCCAACCACAACCAGCATAACCATCGCTCTGATGAAAAGAAATCTTTTCACGTCTTATCACCTGTCTTTCATCTAAATGACCCTTACCTTCTCCATAGGATGCCCATACTGTTCCCACCTCTAACCTTCTAAATCTGAACAGGACGCAAAAAAAACAGCAAACCCACGAAATCGCGAACTTGCTGTTTTTATGTGTATATGAATGCTATGCCTTGTACTGAATCAGGCATGACTTAAATGCGCGTAGACATCTGCCAAATTGGTCACGTTACGCTTCAGCATTTCCTGAACATACGCAACCCACAGCTTAGCCGTCATTTTCGCATCCTCTAACGCATGGTGCCGCCCTTCAATCGGAATGGATTGGTAGGCCAACAATTCATCCAAACTGTAGGTTTGATGTTGCTGTGGCTCGAGCCATTTGGCAAGCATCATCGTATCCAGAACACGATGAGTCAATTGGACTTTAGATGTTTTCCATAATGCAGCATTCAAAAAGGCCTTATCATGAGCGCTAGCATGTGCTACAAGTACTCGCCCACCTACAAAGGACATAAAGTCGTGCAGTCCATTCATAAGTGGTGGAGCTTGATCCGTCATTTCCCGGGTAATCCCAGTTAGCTCGGTAATGTGCTCAGGAATCACAGTCCGTGGATTAACAAGCGTATAAAACTGCTCTTTTTCCATAATCATGTCCCCGACAACCCGAATCGCCCCGAACGATAAAATCTCATCTCCATGCTGTGCTGAAAATCCCGTTGTCTCCAGATCAAAAACTACCGTCTCCAAACGATCCAGCGGGGTCCGCAATACTTCAGAGCGCCGTTGCTCCCGGGTTAAGGAGCGAATAAACGCCATCTGCTGAGCCGTAGGAGCCCCCATTACAGATGCGATCGCAGACGGCACTCCTCCTCTGCGGAGAGCGCTCCAGAAGCCACTTCCCTGCGCTGGTTCCTTCATGACCTTCTCCCTTCCATAAATCGCAACTGCCTTTGCAACGCACGATGCAGCCGTCGTACCGTCGAAAGCGCCTCGCGCAACTCATGCCAGCCTTTACCTTGTTTCAGCGGCTTTACAGCCAGGTAGCCATTGCTGACCAGCAATCCATCATTCTCCTTCACTGGCGTAGCCATTCGTAGCTGAAGCGCAATCCGAAAGGCTCGCTCGCAAGCATCGAGTAAAGGCAACGGTGCCGCTTCCAGCGATGCGAGACGACTGAGCCTTTTGAAGGTAGAGGTTTCCTCCACACCATGTTGCAATGCCAAAAAACGGACTGCGTTCACCAGCGGAATGTACAACCCGTATTTCACATCAAAATCGCCCGCATGCTCACCGAAGCGCTCGGTAACGATCTGACCTAAAATATTAAGTGTCGCTTTATGCCTCACTGTGTTCCTAAGTACCGCCGAGGGTAAATCAGGATGTTTTCGGAACAACTCATAAAAACTTCGTTTCCAGTTTGCAGATAGTCGCTCATCTCCAGCGATATGCCTCATATCAGACGAGATAATCAGATAACGGATCGGCTCCCAAGCAAAATCATCCGACCATTTCGTTAGCTGTTTTTGCCATCCAGACAATGTTTGACGCCACAACGGCTCCGAGCACATTACTTTCCCTTCACATTTGGGATATCCCAAATACTCTAACATCGCAGACACTCTGCGACCAAACTCTCTAAAATACAATTCTTTGTCAGCAGATATTGTGTCACTGATAATCATACCGTTATCCTGGTCACTCCACAGCGTCGATTCCGAGCGCCCCATGCTTCCGAAGGCTATAAATGCGTAAGGGACGGGAGGAGGGCCGAAGCCATCCTCAACCATCCCTTTTTCGCACATTTGTACAGCTCTGGCCGCGATGCGGTCATGCATTTCATTCGCCGTTCGTAACCAGTCTGATAACGGAGCGGAGGCTTGGGAAGCCAGCAGCCATTTTTGAGAGTCGACCCTGGCCTGCCTTAGCGATTCAGGTGTATCTGCATGATCTATCGCTTCGGCGGAACTCACCCAAGGGGCCATATTTTGCAGTTCCATACTTCCATCTCCTCCGCTCATCCATACTGGTTCTTTATATTTTACATATTAGTTCACAATTCCAGAACGCTTTTCAGCCTCAGCAACCAACTTCATTTGCTCAGGATACCCGTACGTACCGTGTTCACTGATATCCAGTCCCATCGTTTCTTCCTCTTCCGTAACGCGAATACCCATAATTGCTTTCATCGCACCAAGAATAATGAAGGAAATGACGAACACGAAAGCCAAGGTGCCAATCAGTCCAAGCAGCTGTACTCCTAATTGGGTAAATCCACCACCATAGAACAGACCCGCTTGACCTACACCTGTTATTTTTACAAGCTCAGGAGTAGCGAAGAACCCTGTGGACACTGCGCCCCACATCCCTGCAACACCATGCACGGAGAAAGCATATACCGGGTCATCTACTCTTGCACGCTCAAACCATTGCGCTGTGAAGAAAGTGACGATCCCTGCAACTGCACCAATGACCAGTGCCGCCCAAGGTGCTACAAAGGCACAAGAACCAGTAATGGCAACCAAAGCCGCCAGCACACCATTTAACATAGCAGGAATATCTGCCTTTCCGTATACCATCCAGGATACGAGCAAAGCGAAAACTCCACCTGCCGCAGCAGCAATATTGGTAGTCAAGGCCACATATCCAAAGAATCCGTCGTTCATAGCCGATACCGCACTACCTGGGTTAAATCCAAACCAACCAAACCAGAGAATAATAACACCCAAGATAGAGTACACCTGATTATGACCAGGGATAATGTTCGGCTTGCCATCTTTATTGAACTTGCCCAGACGCGGTTTGAGCAGCAGTGTAGCGACGAGTGCCGCCGTAGCGCCTGTCAAATGGACTACCGTCGAACCGGCATAATCCTGCATTCCCAACTTACCAAGCCAGCCGCCGCCCCACACCCAGTGAGCTACAACCGGATAGATTACGATGGAGAATAAAATACCGAAGATAATGTATACACTTAATTTTGCACGCTCTGCCATCCCCCCGCATGCGATAGAAAGTGATACCGCAGCGAAAGCAAAGTGGAACAAAAACATAATTGTAATCGGAACATCCAGACCTGAAAGAGCATCAAACGATACTGCAGCATCCGTACCACTCATGAAGAAACCCGTCAGTCCCATAAATCCGTTGCCGCCATCATTACCAAAGCCGAATCCAAATCCAAGTGCCCAGAAGGACAAAGCCGCAACACCCGTGGTGAGAATCGTTTTACCAGCGACATGGCCCGCATTCTTCATTCGTGTCGAGCCTGCCTCCAGCAATGCAAATCCCGCTTGCATAAAAAATACAAGTATAAATGCCAAGAACGTAAAGGCCGTGTTTAGCCCAGCTTGAAGTTGAATATTTGTCGGACCGTCAGCAGCAAACGCACCTACCGGAAAAGCTAATACTGTCAGCATGGCCAATAATACAACTAACCACTTTTTTCTCATGAAGCCCACTCCCTCGAATGTTAAGTTTCTTTACATTTCGTGAAATTCTTATTGTCATTATAATCAGAATACATGAAAGTTGACAAGATTTTTTTTATTATGTTAAAAAAATATGGTCCCAAACAATCCATGTCACATTTACTAACTATAAAAGTAGCTTGTTTCTGTCCGAAAAAAAGCATGACGTTTGACTGTATGGTTGGGAATCATGTAAAATATTCTTTATAAACACTCCGTTTGCAAATGCTAATATTGAAGGTTGAACGAAGAGCGCGAGGTGAAGACAGATGGGGATATGAAGCTGTATCGAATTGGTGAGCTAGCCAAGGCGGCTGGTGTCAGCGAACGAACTATTGATTATTACACAAAGCTTGGTTTAATCACACCTGAAGAACGATCATTGAAAAATTATCGGCTTTATAATGATGAAACCTTAAACAGGCTTGAACGTATTAACCAAATGAAACAAGAGAAATATAGCCTCGAGGAAATCAGACAGACACTGATTAAATGGAACTCGGTCGCGGGGGAAGAGCACGTCACGGACAAACTAACGAGTCTAGAGATGCACATGCAGCGTCTGGAACGTGAAGTCAATGAACTACAGCCTCTTCTGGGGCAGCTCAAGCCCGTTCAAGCGCGCAAGTTGCTTACTGGTCTACTACCACAAAGCGCCGCTTGTATCGAAGCTCTGAAGTATCTGCTGGAGCATAGTTCTATGATGTAGATGCCCGGGCTAGTGATGAACAATAATGGAGGGTTGCTTTATGATGGGTATGTATATATTGATTATTCTTGCGTTCGGATTATCCTTATGGGCGCAATTCCGTGTAAAAGGTACTTTTAATAAATGGTCTGATGTCCCAAACGAAAATGGGTTGACCGGTTATGATGCAGCTCGGCACATGCTGGATCGCAATGGTTTGCATGATGTGCCTATTGAACCAGTACCTGGTGCGTTATCTGACCATTATGATCCAATGCAAAGAGTCGTACGGCTGTCCGAGCCCGTTTATTATGAAAAATCCATTTCCGCAGTTGCCGTAGCTTGTCACGAGGTTGGTCATGCCATTCAGCATAAAGAGCATTATCCCATGCTGGCACTCCGTCACCGGATCTTTCCGATCGTAAACTTCGCTTCCGGGATTGCACCGTTTCTGCTGATTGCCGGTTTCTTATTCAGCTACACGAACCTGATTGGCTTGGGTATCATCTTTTTCTCGGCTACTGTCGCTTTTCAATTAATTACATTACCGGTTGAATTCAATGCTTCCAACCGCGCCCGAGAAATTATGGTTTCCGAAGGGTTTATCCGTAGTGATGAAGAACGGGGTATAGCCAAAGTATTAAATGCTGCTGCATTAACTTATGTGGCTGCAGCTCTCGTTTCCTTGCTGGAACTAATCCGCTTAATCGGTATCTTTAACAGCCGGGATTAATTGCTTGTATTACAAAAAAAGGTTGTTCCTCCACCAAGAGGAACAACCTTTTTCCTTTATCTAAAACCAATCAGCTATACTCACTGCCCTAAATCCGCTTTAGCACTTCCATTCGGAGTAGCAGCACTACCTTTAAGGCCAAAATATTGCAACAAAAAAGTTCGGAATGACTTTGCAACTAAGGGTAGTTTGTCATCTCTGCGATGAATCAAGCCAATAGTTCGCGTGACCTCTGGATCAACAATCGACACTCTTGCAGGTTGAAGCGGGTTGGTCTGAAACAACGCCATTTCAGGCAAAAGACTGACTCCCATACCAGCCGCAACTAATCCGCGAATCGTATCTGTCTCTTCACCTTCAAAAGCGATATCCGGCGTAAACCCTGCCTCCAGACAAGCCTGCCAGACAATCGGACGTAACGAATATCCATCTCTGAACAGGATGAATTTTTCTCCTTTAAGCTGACTCAGCGTAATGTGTTTGGCCGTAGCTAAAGGATGATTGGGCGGGAGAACAGCAAACAACTCCTCGGTCAGCACCACATCCCCCTCTACATGATCATGACGATCCGGAAAAGGAGATACAAAAGCCAAATCCACCTCACCCGCTAACACATCACGAATTAAACTCGGGTACATCCCCTGTTTAAATCTGAATTTAACATTGGGATACCGCTTTCGGAATTCAGCCACCACCGTAGGAATAAGATGAATCCCCAAACTGTGCGGAAAACCGATGCGGATTTCGCCCCCCTCAGGATCCAAAAACTCATGAACTTCTAAAACAGCTCGCTCTAGATCTTTTATAATCGTCTCAACCCGTTTGCAAAATAGTTGTCCCACTGGCGTAAGCTGCAAATTGCGACCCTTTTGCATAAAAAGATTGACTCCCAGCTCCTCTTCAAGCTGATGAATTTGCCGACTTACCGCAGATTGCGCCACATGTAGCTCCTCGGCTGCCTGAGTGACATGTTCTTTTTGCGCTACCTTCATGAAGTATTGCAACTGTCGTAATTCCACTCCGATATTCGCTCCAATCTGTTTTTCAACATCCGGAAGAAGACGTCAATCGAACATCATCCTCTTTCTTGCCCTGCTAACTTACCGTAAAACTGTCTTTAGTGACGTTTGCGTTGGCCAGTCAATCTGATCATTAATCCATAAAGGAAAAACCCACTGAGCAATCCCCCGAAGTGAGCGGTCCAGTTAATGTTCGCTACAGCGAAAGAAAACAGGATACCAAACCCAAGCAGCGTGTACAGCGTTTTACGCGAGGCGTCATCCATCAGTGACCGCTGGAACAGGGCAACGTATAGGAATGCTCCATAGATGCCATAAATCGCTCCTGAAGCTCCTACAGAGACTGTCGTTTCCGTCATCATATTGTAATGCGCGATGGACAGTATGTTCCCTACAATGCCCGTGACCAGATACAATAACACATAGCGGAAGGACCCCAGCAAACGCTCCAGCGGAGGAGCGAAGACGAGTATGGCGAAGGAATTGAACAGAAGATGATCAAACCCTGCATGTAAAAACATGGCTGATACATATCGCCACAGTTGATCAGTGAATGGCGCTTCATTAATCAAAGCTCCATATCGGATCAACGTCAAACTATTTTCCGATCCACCCTGTACGGTGAGTACAATAAACATCACAATATTAATGAGCAAAATCAGACAGGTTACTGGGTAAAACCGCAAATAACTTTTCCAGTTCTCATAACGTAAAAAAATCAAGGCAATCCTTCCTTCATGGGTGTCTCCACCTTATTCAAATTGGACAATGTCTTTTATAAAAGATTATAATAGATTTCGGCAACGATAACCAATGCTAAAAACCAAGGAGGCTATTACATATGGCACAAGAACGTACAGGAGCTGCTACTTTTAAAGGCAATCCTTTGACACTCTTAGGTCCCGAACTGAAGGTTGGAGATCAGGCACCTGATTTCAAATTACAGAAAAACCTGCTAGAAGCAGCTACGCTCCAAGACTTTGCAGGCAAAGTCAAATTGATCAGTGTTGTTCCTTCTTTGGATACAGGCGTGTGTGACGCACAGACTCGACGTTTTAACCAGGAAGCTGATTCCCTTGGGGATCAAGTCGTAGTGCTGACTGTCAGCGTCGATCTGCCTTTCGCTCAAGCTCGTTGGTGCGGTGCTGCCGGTATCGACCGCGTATTGACACTGTCCGACTATAAGGATCATTCCTTCGGCGAAGCTTATGGTGTGTTCATCAAGGAATTCCATTTGGATCATAGAGCTATTTTTGTGATTGATCAAAATGACAAAATCGCTTACGTAGAATACTTGAGCGAAATGTCCGAACATCCTGACTACGACCAAGCGATTGCAGCAGTGAAAAAACTCGTCTAAATCAAGACTGAATATTAAAAAAGCGAGTGAAGGGTTGCCTTCCTCGCTTTTTTTGACGTTTGTCTGCCACATCACTGCTCACACATCTACAATTACTGCACGACCTTATGAGCGGACAGCTTCTTGTCAATCACAGCGAACAGTTGCAAAATGATGCGGTAATTCGCGCCCAAGTCCCCTAGCGATCCGCGTGAAGCAGAATAAATATCCACCGCACTCCGAACTGGCGAGACGGACAATATAGAAACGGTAATGTCGACGGTTCTACCGAACGCCGTTCGCTTCTCTAACGTAATCTCACCTACAGATGCTACCTCATGGAGTACCTTGTAGCCAGGAATTTTTTTCAAAATAGATGATACTTCTTCCCAAGCCTTGTCTCTCGATAAGTTATAATAGCGTGTCTTCATTTGGGGGTCCTTGACCCGGTCGCTTGTACCTTCTTGGCTGCGCACAATCCCTACCAGAGTCCTCTTCAACGACAAGACATTTCCTCCTTCACGATAATCGTTGCCATAATGCAGCACATCGGTTTTTTTGCTGCAAGCGCTTTATAAAAACGTTAAACAACAAAAATTTAACCGACCATACCTGTGGTATGCGACCTTAGTACCTCATGTCTTAGTTTAACATTGTTACATACAAAAAACACCCTGTTTCTGCACGAAGCATGAACAGAGTGTATTCATTATCTTTGGAGTACCCGCCGATGCCGTCCGACCATAGCGTCTTCTGAACCTGCTTTAGCAGGTGGGTGACCGCAGAATAAACTTTTGAAGTCCCCTTGTCAGGAATTGACAGGGCTTTTCAGCTGTTCATCCGTATAGATCTCCCTAGACATTGTCATTGGTTCAAAACAACAAATGACCGTAACGTGCATCGCAGGATGTGACCTTATTATAGCGCTTCTCACTCAGAAAGTAAATGCTAGGAGAAATATGTTTTATTTTTAGAGGTTATCACTTTTCTTGTCTTCAATGGTTGCCGTATCTTCATCTTTCTGCTTCATCTTTTCCATTTGATCTTGCATTTTGAGGAATGTTCCATAAAAATTAAAGAAAGCGAACCAGGCAACCACGCTGCCGATGAAGAATAGGAAAAGCACAGGATATTTGACTCCAATAAATATAACAACGGCGCTGCCGAGCATGGTGGAAAATACACGGAATGGTCGAATCAGCGTCAATAAAACCGCATTTTTAATAATTTGTCCGGTAGACATATGATAATGAGCCACCATCGAAAAGAAGTTAAACATAGACACAAGCAAAATAATGATAAGAATAAGCATAATTACGCCCACGATTTGCAAGTTGCTGAGTTGTGTCATATATACGGTATAATCCACATACATGATGACAAACAGCAATGTGTAAAAGATACCCCCGATCAGACTCTGCTTATAATTCTCTTTATACCCTTTAAAAAAGGTACGAAACACGCCCGTATCGGTATCACCCATTACCCATTTGCGAACCACTGTGAACATAGCCGATGTGGCTGGAAATAAAGTAAGCGGTGCCAAAATAGCCATCGCCCAGTTCATTTGTAAAGACTCATTAGCCAAATTCTGATTCATTACAAGTAGTTTCAGTATGAGGCAGAATACAAAGGGCGACGAACATAACACCCATAACAAATTTGTAGCCGCCAGTCGGGTAATCCACTCGGTCAGGCGGTAAATACCACCCATAGCTCCTTTAAACTCCAATGTCAGTCTCTCCCTCCGCAAGCCTTGGCAGTTCCAAGACTCATGTTGCTATGCCTATAAATTCCGGCTCTTGACTATATCATACCGTATTTCAGCCCTAATACGCCAGAGAAATCAATACATGACCCATTAAAGCAGATCGCTAAAAGGTTCATTCATACTGATCAATCATAACAAAAAAGCCGAAGCTTCATCTGCTTCGACTTTTCATTATTTCATTTCTTATTCGGAAGAGGAATCTTCACGTCTTGCAGGACGACGAGTTTCTCCATTGCTGCTCGGGCGTGGTTTACGATCTCCACTGTAGCGGCTTCCGGAATCACGGTTGTAGCCACCGCCTTCTTTGCCACGGTTGTAACCGCCATATCCACCTTTACTTCCACTACCGCCGGTACCGCCAGAACGGTTGGAATTGTAACCACCATTGCTGCGACCGCTATAGTTGGAAGGCTTGCGACCGCCAGAACGCACGTCTGGTTTACGACGTTTTGCACGGATCGGATCTTCTGGAGTCAACTCAATCGATGCTTCTCTTTTCTCACCAGTCATCAGTTTCAGAGCTGCGGAGAGAAGTTGTACAGAATCATATTGCTCCAGCATTTGAATAGCCAAACCTTTGTACTCGTTCAGCTCACCGCTTTCTACAGCCTCTAGGAGACGTTCAGCAATGATACGTTGTTTGCCTTCCAGAGCTTCAGCCAACGTTGGAAGCGGCTTGCGTGGAATGCGGTGACGAGTTACACGTTCGATAAAGTGCAAATGGTCAATTTCACGAGGCGTTACGAAAGACCAAGCTTCCCCTTCTTTACCTGCACGTCCAGTACGTCCAATACGGTGAACATAGCTTTCTGGATCTTGCGGAAGGTCAAAGTTCACAACGTGAGTTACGCCGGAAACGTCCAAACCACGGGCAGCTACGTCAGTCGCTACGAGCACATCGATGCTTCCGTCACGGAATTTACGCATTACAGCATCACGTTGGTTTTGAGACAAGTCACCATGCAAACCGTCTGCAGAATATCCGCGTTTTTGCAGAGCTTCAGCCAGCTCGTCTACCCGACGCTTGGTACGACCAAATACGATAGCAAGTTCTGGGGATTCCATGTCGATCAAACGGCTCAATGCTTCGAATTTTTGACGCTCAGGAACTTCGATATAGGCCTGATCAATCAGTGGAGCACTAACTTGTTTAGGAATAACTGAAACATGCTCAGGATTTTTGAGGAATTGCTCAGCCAATCTTTTAATATTAGGAGGCATTGTAGCCGAGAAAAGCATCGTTTGGCGCTCGTCTGGAACTTGCTTCAGAATGGATTGAATATCTTCCATGAAGCCCATATCCAACATTTCATCTGCTTCATCCAAAACAACTGTGTTTACATCTTCCAGCTTGATGGTTTTGCGATTAATATGGTCAAGCAAGCGTCCTGGCGTACCAATAATAATTTGAGGTTTCTTTTTCAAAGCACGAATCTGGCGTACGATATCTTGTCCACCATAGATTGGCAAAGTACGAAGACCTTTGAAACGGGAGAGTTTTTCGATTTCTTCAGCTACCTGGATAGCAAGCTCACGTGTTGGTGCCATGATCAGGGCTCTGATTTTTTCGTCGCTTCTAGAAATTTTGTTGATCAGCGGAATACCAAACGCAGCAGTTTTACCAGTACCTGTTTGGGCTTGGCCAATCATGTCTCTGCCTTGCAGTGCAATCGGGATGGATTGGGATTGAATTGGTGTTGCTTCTTCAAAACCCAGTTCTGTAATCGCCTGAATTACTTTCGGTTCAAGATCAAATTCTGCAAATGTCGTCAAATTTATTCAAACTCCTTCATAATGGTGGATGTGGTGGACAATCCACAATGTTGTCTGTATTCTTAAGTAGCGATATTATTGTATAAGTTTTCCCCAATACAGTGACAGTTTATTTAGACCTATAACTGCATCTTTCTGTAATGAATTTGGGGAACCTATCCGATACATCTTAAACGAATTTATCCTTTTTAAAACAGTTTAAATTTTAAGTGTTTCTCTGGACATAGGTCCCTACTCAAGAATATCCACATCGCATTATAGCACAGAACAATTCATGAATACCAGCAAGTTGCTTCCCGTATAATTTAAATGAGGTGAAATTAAGTTGTTAAAAATAGTGTTAAACTGCTTAACTGTCATTTTTGGAGCCGCTGCCATTGCATGCGGTTTTAATCTGTTTCTCGTGCCACACCACTTGCTGAGCGGAGGAGTAGCCGGGCTTTCCATGTTAATCGGCTACTTCACAAAATTTGATATCAGCGCGATGTATTTTATTATCAATATCCCGATGCTTATTGCAGGCTGGTTTATTTTAGGCAAGCGTTTTATTAGCCTGAGCATTTTATCCGTTGTCGTTACAACGTGGATTTTGGCGTGGGTGCCGGTGCAATCTGTCGTGTCGGACCCCCTGCTGGCCTCCGTTTTTGGTGGGGTAATGATCGGCGTTGGAGCAGGAATTTCCTTTCGGGTAGGAGGGTCCACGGGCGGTTTTGACATTATCGGTTCCATCGTCACTCGTTATCGTGACTTCCCCGTAGGAACTGTACTTGTTGGCATGAATGGACTGGTCATTCTTGCAGCAGGATATTTGAATGATGATTGGAATATTGCACTTGCGTCGATGCTATCTATTTTTGTGACTGGCAAGGTATTGGATCAAATCTATGTCAGTCACACGAAGATTACCGTCTACATTATTACAGAACACACCGACAAGCTACTGGAGCGGATGTTGACCACACCACGCGGTGTTAGCAAAATAAAAATTGAAGGCGCATTTTCACATACCGAAAAGGACATGCTGATGACTGTCACGACACGCTACGAGCTAGTTGAATTAAAACGCATCATTAAAGAAGTGGACCCTTCTGCTTTTGTCAATATTGTGGAAACGGTTGGGGTGATGGGTTCATTTCGCCGAAGATAAGCACAAACCCAAGTGTCAAAATACAGTTTCTGTGGTACACTATATGTGCGCTGTTCCCATAGTATATAAAGACCAGCTTTACCTGCTATTTCACAGGCACTTTGCTTTTCCGAATCGTATTGAATGATTCTTTTGGAATGATTCCGAGCAGGAAAGGGTGATTTTTGTGGAAATGGAAACGGTAAAACTGTCCGACATTGTCTTAAGATGGTACCCGGAAATGCTCCCTTCTCTCAAAAAGGATGAGCTGAACTCGATGATTGTGCTTCGGGACGGGATGGCCATACTCAAGCCAACGGATGCGCTAGAAATTATTCAGTACAGTATTTGCGAGCATCAAGACAATAATTATCTTCAATAAATTTCTTTACCAAGTGCCGCTTCTTCCGGTTGCATCTACGACCGCGAAGAGAGCGGCATTATTTATGCATTTTTATGGATTCAATGAACACCGGTTGGGTTAATCATGTAAGACTGTGCCTGATGATTCCAGTATTGGTTACAAGCGTGTTGTTTTTCGATACATAACTTTACGTATAATCAGGTAAGCGACATACATAAGGGAGAGAGTTAGGAAATGAATATGATTTGGGCAATTATGCTATTGGCGATGGGGATAGGCGGAAACGGGGATCAGTCAGCCAACGCTCCAAATGTAAAAGATACGGTGGCAACAACAATTAGCAGAGCCATGATTCAGGCTCAGCACAATAATATGAAGGTGGATGCCTCCAATCCTCCGGTTAAAATTGACCCACAACCGACGACTCCTGCTATCAAGGGCATCTATGTCACGGCTTATAGCGCAGGCGGTTCGCGTATGAGCCAGTTGCTTGAACTGCTTGACAAGACAGAGCTCAATTCCATGGTTATTGATATTAAAGACGATGCAGGTTACATCACTTATCCAACGACCACTCCCGAGCTGCTCGAATTGGGCAAGCCGCAAAAATTCATTCGGGATATTTCCGGTTTGATGGACCGATTGAAAAAGCATAATGTTTACCCGATTGCTCGTATTGTCGTATTTAAAGATACTGTACTGGCCAACAAAAATCCCGAGATGTCTTTCCGTAACCCTGACGGCTCTGTCTGGAAAAACGGCAAAGGAGACGGGTTCGTTAATCCCTATAATAAAGAAGTATGGGATTATAATATCGCCATCGCTAAGGAAGCAGCCAAACTTGGTTTTAAGGAAATTCAATTTGACTATGTACGTTTCCCCGAAGGCTTTGAGAAAAGAGCAGACAAGCTGAAATATACCAAATCAGATCAATCCCGCTCGGATGCAGTCGCTGAATTCGTACAATATGCCCGCAAAGAGCTTGCTCCATTAGGTGTGCGAGTATCGGTAGATATTTTCGGATATGCCGCATCCGTTCCTGCTGCGGAGGGGATCGGACAGGATTTCACTAAAATCTCCGAAAATGTGGATGTCATTTCGCCCATGGTTTATCCAAGTCACTACACCACAGGCTGGTTCGGTGTAAAAGATCCCGATAAGAATCCTTACCAGACGATTAAAGGCTCCATGGCCGATACCCACAAAAAGCTCGATCCGACGGGCAAGCTAAAGCCAATTATCCGTCCTTGGATCCAGGATTTTACCGCAAGTTGGTTGGGGAGCGGACATTATGCCAAGTATGGGAAAACTCAAGTAGAGGATCAAATTCGCGCGCTTAAGGATATGAAAGTGGATGAATATTTACTCTGGAATGCCACAAACCGCTATACAAGTGGAGTAACTTACAAATAATTTATCCCTCCGGACTTCTCGTTCTCTTATACAAGATTTAGAAATTATATAATTATTTCGAAGGCTGTCCCGTTGTTTGGCGAACGGGTGCAGTCTTTTTTATTACTGTTCAAATGTAGCGGTATCCCTTACAATAAATACTTACATGTTATGATATATACAAATAATCAATCCCTAGTAAATGAGGAAAACAAAAATGCAATTGACACTAACAACGGGGCAGAAATGGAAGCAGCTTTTCTACATTTTGCTCCCTATCCTGATTACCCAGCTTGCACTATCTGCCATGACTTTTTTCGATACGAATATGTCAGGGCACTTTTCCCCTGCCGATCTGGCTGGAGTAGCCATTGGAGTAAGCCTATGGGTTCCTGTACAAACAGGCCTTAATGGAATACTTATGGCTATCACGCCCATTGTATCTCAATTGGTAGGAGCACAGCGCAAAGATAAAGTCTCCTACTATGTCATTCAAGCACTTTGGCTCTCTCTCGCCCTGTCTATGGTCGTTTTGATTGCTGGCATTATTTTGGTCAAACCTATTTTGAACGGTATGAATTTGGAACTGAGAGTTCATAATGTGGCCCTATACTACCTTTGTGCCATGGCCTTCGGGATTGTTCCTCTATTTGCCTACACTGTGCTCCGAAGCTTTATGGATGCATTGGGACAAACCCGCTTTACGATGTTAATCACGCTCATGTCATTACCCATCAATGTATTGTTAAATTATCTACTTATTTATGGAAACTGGGGTTTTCCGCGTCTGGGGGGTGTGGGTTCCGGGGTAGCGACGGCGACCACCTACTGGATCATCATGCTGGTTGCCGGTATCACTGCGCATCGTGGAAAAATATTTGCCGAATACCGAATCTTTAACAAAATATACGGGATTGCTGCTGGTGCTTTGAAAGAGCTCATCAAGATTGGAGTACCGATTGGATTTGCTATATTTTTTGAGACTGCCGTCTTTTCAGCCGTCACCCTCTTCATGAGCAGTTATAATACAGCTACCATAGCCGCACATCAGGCCGCCATGAACTTTGCATCTACGCTGTATATGATTCCACTCAGCATTTGCATGGCACTTACGATTCTGGTTGGCTATGAAACAGGAGCTACTCGCCCGCGGGATGCCAAAGCTTATAGTGTAATGGGTATCAGCAGCGCAGTAGGTCTATCACTGATTACAGCTATTGTACTGCTTATCTGGGGTGAACAGGTCGCTCGACTTTACTCCACCGATCCGCAGGTCATTCAATTGGCACAGCATTTTCTAATCTATGCGATTTTCTTTCAGATATCTGATGCTGTCGCTACACCTACACAAGGAGCGCTACGCGGGTATAAAGACGTCAATCCAGCCTTTTTGCTCACATTCCTCTCCTATTGGGTCATTGGGCTTCCTGTAGGATATATACTGGCACGCTGGACTTCATTGGGCCCCTACGGCTACTGGATCGGTTTGATTACAGGATTGGCAGTAGGCGCTATTTTACTTCTCTGGCGTCTGGTGAAAGTACAACGTCGTTTCTCCAAAAAAAAACAACACGCAGAGGCTATCTAGCCTTTGCGTGTCTCGATTACATATGCTGCGCCTAAAGTTATTCGTTTTTTCTCCACAATCGCCACTTCGTTCAGCTTGGGAGGAAATAGAAAGTGTCTCTCCACATGTTGTTCAATCTCCTCAAATGCCTGTTCTTCATTTTCAGCGGCGAGAATGACGGTCAGCGCTCCTTCCGAACTGTCCACTTCGATTTTGAATAGGTACATGTATGACTACCTCCTGATAGGATTCAAAGCTAAAAAAATAGCGGATGACTCGGGTCATCCGCATAATTTTGATCTTTTCCAATATCAGAGCCGATCTATTTTACATAAAGGCTCTTATTATTGGGACAAACGCAAGGCCAGCTCATAAAGCTCCATATTGAAATCTTTTTTGGTATTTACAACCTTGTCAATATCTGTAGCTACCAACTTACCGTCGATCGTTCCGCAAGCCTTGTCAGATATGCCCTCGATCAATTGGCGAACAGCAAAGTCACCCAAACGGCTCGCCAGGTTGCGGTCAAACGCTGTTGGTGTGCCTCCACGTTGGATGTGTCCAAGCACTGTAACACGAGGCTCATAATCCGGACAGTTTTCTTGGATAACCTGTGCTACTGTTTCGCCTTTGCCTACACCCTCAGCAACAATAATGATACTGTGGCGTTTGCCATGCTTAAAGTTTTGTTTCATCCGATCGGATACTTCATTCAGATCAAATTCTACCTCAGGCACCAAAATCGTTTCTGCGCCAGAAGCCAGACCCGCATGCAGAGCAATATCACCGCAATGACGTCCCATAACTTCCACGATGGAAGAACGTTCATGGGATGACATCGTATCACGCAGCTTGTTGATTGCATCCACTACGATACTAACCGCTGTATCAAAACCAATAGTGTAGTCCGTGAAGGAAATGTCATTGTCAATCGTACCCGGAAGACACATGGTTTTAATGCCCTGCTTGGTCAGTTTGTTAGCTCCTTGATAGGAACCGTCTCCACCAATCACGACTACGCCGTCAATTCCACGGTTACGCAAAATTTGAGCGCCTTTTTTCTGCCCTTCTTCAGTCGTAAATTCCAAGCATCTTGCAGATTGAAGTACAGTACCCCCACGTTGGATAATATCTCCAACGCTTCTCAGATCCATTGGAAAAATATCATCGTTCAAAAGGCCTTGATAACCGCGTTGAATCCCGAATACTTCCAGTCCAAAATACAATCCGCTACGTACGACGGCGCGAACTGCCGCGTTCATCCCTTGTGAATCTCCACCACTTGTTAATACTGCAATTTTCTTAACTGCTGTCATGATTTATGACCTCCTCAAAATAATCATATAAGCCTTCTTATCCATCGACTGTTTAATAAGAAAAACAAACGCATGAGCGGACTATTTTTCATTAAACGTCTCGAAACAGCGCGAACGTCCTGCTGCTCGCTAACTTTAGGGTCGGATAAATATAAAGCCAGCAATCCCTCGATAATCATCCGGTGAAAGGAGCTGGCAGGGACATCTGCAATATCAGCCCGCGCCCGATTCACAACGTAGGCGATCCGGTCTAGCATCATGTCGGTATCTTCATAATAATTGCAAAAGTTAAGATCTCCGCCCTTCCGGTCTTCGTCTTGATCGATTAGATAATCCAGCAAAATATGAAGACTGCACACATGTGGAAAATACGATGCATGTATTGAGGCAGCCCCTGCATCGGTCAGATGCTGGTCGCTGGCAGCAAGAAACAGCATAAAGACCCCCAGAGTTGAACCGGTAGCCGCAGCAAACTCATTCCAGCGCAACTCTGGTGTACGGTCTTTATGAAGCGACCACCAGTCCAAAAGCGCTTGTTCCCGCAACTCGGGTTTAATATGCTTGTATACTTGCAAATCCGTGTATAATCGCGCCAAATCCTGAACGTAAGGCATTGCCGCCTCATAGCCCGGAAGCCTGCTTACACAAGACTGACAGGTTGTCACCAGCCCGGTCAAATAACCGCCATCCTCCTGCTCACGACGCAACTCATAATAATTCACTGGCCTAGCCGTCGGATTAACCGCATCCAGCATAGCCTGATGCAACAGCCTGAAATCATCCGGGTCCATGGACGTACTGCGATCACACAGGTTGTCCAGATAATCACTAATGGTCTGATACGCTACGATCAGCGGAATTAGCGTCTGCCGGGCAGACATATTGGCTGCGGCATAAACCGCCCCACCCACGCAGTGAAACGTCTTATCCGCTATGCTCGCAAGCGCCTGGCTTCGCAGCTCAGGGTCCGGAATTTGTTCGGCCTTGCTCTTCCAGTTACTCAATTCTAGTTTCGTTTCAGGGAGAATGTGCTTGTACATTCGGCTCATTAGACCTATGGGGCCTCTCGGTACTTGATAACGTCCTTGCTCAACATAACTCAAATGACGGTGCCTCCACATTGTTGTCTACGTAATTATACCTATCCAAACCATATCCATTATAATATGTTCGTCCTTTTAGCACAAATGAACAACCTCACTTTTTTCTTTAAAATTCAAGAAAAATGAGCTATTCTCACAAAAAGACTTTATAACTGTAATGTTTTATTAGTCAAAAATAGGAGTTACACAAAATCTATCCTTATAAGACTTTAATCGCAAATAGTATAATTGGCCTACCGCCTACTTATCCCTTGTCCTCTGCTGGCTTCACCCCTTGGATTCCCTCTCCCATGCTTGCCTGCTTCCATTTCCCGAAAGCATAATAGAAAATGACTGCTACGGCAGAGATAGCAAAACCAACAGGAAAACTCCACCATACAGCATCTAGACCATACTCATCGACAAATGCATAGGCCAAAGGTATACGAATGCCCCATAATGAAATAATGGTAATTAAAAGCGGTATCATTACGGAACCCGTTGATCGAACAACACCTGTAATGACATTGGTAACACCGAATATAACAAAAGACCACAAAGTGATCAGATTAATCCGCATACCCAATTCCAATGCACCCCCCGTAGAAGGAAGGAACATGAGCAAGGCCTGACGGTTAAACACGTAAATTAATACCACAGCTCCACCAGTCAACACAAAATTATACACAATCCCAATCCAGGTTGTCATGCGCACTCGATCCCAACGTCCGGCTCCGATATTTTGAGCGGCAAAGGAAGATACGGCTGCACCTAACGCCATTGCCGGCATCTGCACATAGCTGGACAAATTATTGGCTGCTGTATAAGCTGCTGCTGCCACTGTTCCGTAGCCATTAATCAGATTCATTAAAGCAATCGCGCTGGTGGAGACAGCAATCATTTGCAACCCCATCGGCACTCCCTTACGGATTAGGGTCCAAATAATCTTCCAATCAAATCTGAGTAAATGAAGCTCTGAAGAAGCAATGCGCAAAAAATATTTTACTCGATATAGGTAAATGAGGATCAACACAAAGCTGATCCCTTGAGCGATCAGGGTAGCAGTAGCGGAACCTCCAATGCCCATAGCAGGAATCGGTCCCCATCCGAATATTAACAGCGGGTTGAGTAGTACATCCAGTACGACGGAAACGATTAGAAAATAAAATGGTGTTTTGGAATCTCCAGCCCCTCTCATTACAGTCATTATGTAGTTATAGCCGTACAAAAAGGGCATGCCTGCGAAAATAATACGTGTATACGTGATCGCCATATTCACCGATTCGGCAGGTGTATTGAGTACATGAAGAATCCAAGGCGCACTCAAAAATCCGATAATACCTATAGCAAAAGCGAGCACCAGAAAAAAGACTGCACTTGTACCTACTACACGCTTGGTTTCAGCTACGTCTCCTGCTCCGATATTTTGTCCGATCATAATAGTGGCAGCCATGGTGACGCCAAAAATCGAACTGATAAGAAAAAACATTATAATATTTCCATTGGAAGCGGCAGTCAATGCGGCTTCTCCCAGAAACTTTCCAACCCAGATCGAGTTGATCGTTCCATTCAGGGATTGCAGAATGTTTCCGAACAGCATCGGCAAAGAGAACATAAACAGCGTTTTGGCAATAGGACCTTCAATCAGGGAAGGCTTACGACTAGCCTCTGCTGCACTCATTTTCTCAACTCCTTCAATTTAAGATGTCTTCTGCTTAGTTTTATTACGTATAATACCCTATTCCTGCTCAATCTTCTCATATCATCAACGTATTTACGCAAAAAAGCGCAGTCCCTTAAATTTAAGGAACTGCGCTCTCAATTCATAGTTTAACCGTAATATATAAGACATCCGTAGAAACGGAACCATTCTTACAATTCAGTTACACTTACAGTTTGATTACGTTAGCTGCTTGGGGTCCACGGTTACCTTCAGTAATTTCGAATTCAACCGCTTGACCTTCTTCCAAAGTTTTAAAGCCGTCGCCTTGGATTGCGGAGAAATGTACGAATACGTCCTCGCCACCATCCATTTGAATGAAGCCATAACCTTTTTCTGCGTTAAACCATTTAACTGTACCTTTCAAGTGAACAACCTCCTAAAAATACCGCCATCTATGGCGAATATCCATATTATACTTCATGCTTTTTCACAATGCAATTGATGTTTTTCCTGGTTTTTCGGGCTGGAATGATTTGCTTTTGCGGCGGAAACTGCGGTATCATGAACCAAAACATCTATAAAATCGGAGACATGCATATGATGAAAAAACACGAAATATACAAAAAAGACAATTGGAACATGATGACTGTCGAGGTGCAGGGCCGTTACATCGTTCTACGGGAAATATCCGATGATTGGGGCGAGGAAGCCCACACGTTTTTAAGCCGTCCGGCGCTGATGCATTGGGCTCAAAATCGGTTTCCCAAGCAGTCCTTTCAAGATAATGAGGAAGAGTGGCAGCGGATCATGAACGCTTTCAAACAGGTCTAGCCTATTCATGGTGTCCAACAGCTATCTCATCTTCATTATTCTGGCCTTCACGCTGGGCGGAGTGCTGATCATGAAGCGTGATACGATACCGACTCCTCTCAAAAAGTGGATGGCCCTCACTGCTGTAATCATGGTTTGCCTTGCCTTTTATCTTATTGTATACAGCTTATTAAATATAGGTTCCAACCCACAGTAAGGAAAATTATACTTTCGGGCGTAAGAGGTCATACTATGGCATAACAAGCCATGGTATAAGGAGGATCTGCCGTTACATGCATCCTGTAAAACCTCTTGCCCTGCTGCTTACGGTAAGCGTGGCGGTTTCTTCGTTTTGGCATCCGTCCCTTACTGCCGCAGCTCTACCCCACATTACGTTCGATCAGAGGAGGCTCTCCATGAGTGAAATTGTAAAACGCGCTAATGCGCCAGTGGAAAATACATGGAAACTGGAAGATTTGTTTCCCAACCGCAAAGCATGGGATCAAGAATACGAAGAAGTCAAACAACTAGCCAAAAAGGCTGAACAATTCCAAGGCAAGCTCAATTCAGCAGAGTCGATTGGCAGCTGCTTTAAATTGGAAGATGAATTGTCGCTTAAAACCGAGCGTGTATATGTGTATGCACATCTGCATCATGATGAGGATACAGCTGAACCTACATACCAGGGTCTTTCGCAAAAAGCCAAAAAATTAGGCGTTGAGGTTAGCGAGTCTCTTTCTTTTGTGACGCCTGAAATTTTGGCACTGCCGGATCAACAGCTCGATGCCTTCATTGAAGATCCGAAGCTTGCAGATTATCGGTTTACACTTCAAGAAATGAAGCGGGAAAAAGCACATATTTTGGGCAAGACAGAAGAAGCGCTGCTCGCTCAGGTTGGCAATCTGGCTCAAGCCCCACAAACGATTTTTGGCATGCTCAACAACGCTGATCTGAAGTTTCCAAAAATTAAGGATGAGAACGGCAAAGAGGTTGAACTGACTCATGGCAGCTACATTCAATTCCTCGAAAGTCCACACCGCGAAGTACGCGAACGTGCTTTTAAAGCGGTATATGACACATATGCCAAAAATAAAAATACAATTGCTTCTACACTAAGTGCCAATGTAAACAAGAATATTTTTTATTCTCGTGTTCGCAAATACCCTTCTGTACTGGAAATGTCACTGTACGGTGACAATATTCCGAAGGAAGTGTACACGAATCTCATTGACACCATTCATGAAAGCTTACCCCTGCTCCATCGTTACATCAAACTGCGTAAAAAGTTGTTAGGTGTGGATGAGCTCCATATGTATGATTTGTTCGCTCCGCTTGTGGACGAATACAAGATGGACATTACGTATGAAGACGCCAAAAAGCAAACAAAGGAAGGCCTTAAGCCACTTGGCGCGGACTATCTGGCTTCGTTGCAAAAAGGCTATGATGAGCGCTGGATTGATGTATACGAAAATGAAAACAAACGCACTGGTGCATACAGTTGGGGAGCTTATGGTACCCACCCATATGTGCTGCTGAATCATAAAGACAACCTGAACAGCATGTTCACACTTGCTCATGAAATGGGGCATGCGTTGCATTCGTACTATTCAGACAACGCATTGAAGTATAGAGATGCACAGTACACCATTTTCCTGGCTGAAGTGGCATCCACAACCAATGAAGCGTTGCTAATGGACTACTTGCTGAACAAATCAACCGATCCGAAAGAGAAAATGTACCTTCTCACCTACTATGCAGATCAATTCCGCACAACGGTATTCCGTCAAACCATGTTTGCGGAATTTGAGAAAATTGTACATGAACGCGCTGAACAGGGGGAATCCCTTACACCGCAGCTTTTATCGGAGATTTACTATGATCTGAATGTGAAATATCACGGGCCTGGCATGAAGGTAGACAAAGACATTGAAATGGAATGGGCACGGATCCCTCATTTTTATAACAGTTTTTATGTCTACAAATATGCTACTGGCTTCTCGGCAGCAACTAGTTTCTCGAAACAGATTCTGGAAGAAGGCCAACCAGCCGTTGATCGTTACTTGGGCTTCTTAAAGAGCGGTGGCAGTGATTATTCAATTAATATTTTGAAAAAAGCTGGTGTTGACATGTCCTCTCCGCAGCCGATTCGCGAAGCGATGAGCGTATTCGAAGAAGTCATTACAGAAATGGAAAAGCTAACTGAAGGAAAGTAAAACCGTGCGCACTTAAAATCCAGCATTGAAATGATGCACGGATAAATCCCTTGTCCATGGCGGGCAAGGGATTTTATAATGTAACGGGAGGAGGTGGCATTTTGAAAACACAATGGTCTTTGATCGCAGCTCTTGTTATTGCTCTGTTAACAGCTGTATTTGCTGTTATTAATGTGAATTCGGTTCAAGTGAACCTTCTATTCAGTATGGTTAGCATTCCTTTGATTCTGCTTATTCTTGGTTGCACTCTTCTAGGTGGACTTATTGTCGGTTCTTTCGGTATTTTCCGCCAATATAGGCTTCAGAGAGAGATTAAACGTCTGACTACTCAGCTTCATACATTACAAGAAGAGCACACATCCACGGTGGAAGCAAACGCGGATGTGACCTATGACACGACTGGGTCTTCCAGCACAGGGTCTACTTTCGACCAAGATATAGAGCAACCGTCCTCTAACCCTGATCGGTTGTCCAAATGAGGAGGAGCAACAAATGACGATTCAATTAAATGAAGATTATATGATGAACTTTTTAAATCAGCTACTGAACACGCCCAGTCCCAGTGGGTACACACACCATGTGATGGAGCTGATTCATAAGGAAGCTGAGAGCCTCGGGGTACCCATCGAATGGAATGCAAAAGGCGGTGCCATCTTGACTCTGGAAGGTCAGGAAACGGACCGTACGGTGGCGCTGAGCGCACATGTGGATACATTGGGCGCGATGGTACGTTCGATTACAGCACAAGGCACCCTACGTCTGACATCCGTCGGCGGTTTCATGATGAACAGCATTGAGAACGAATACTGCCTTATTCATACCCGAAGCGGACAAACGTATACGGGTACTATTCTGTCCAGCCATCCATCCGTGCACGTCTATGATGATGCACGAAGCTTTGAGCGCAAGGAGAGCCACATGGAGGTTCGGATTGACGAGCTTGTTGAGTCAAAAGAAGACGTGCTTCAGCTCGGTATTGCGGTGGGCGATTTTATTTCGTTCGATGCGCGTCCAGTCGTAACACCGAGTGGATTTATCAAGTCACGGCATCTGGATGATAAAGCTAGTGTAGCTGCACTGTTTGGTCTACTGGAATCTGCTGTACATGGAAACTGGAAGCCTCGACATACCGTTAAATTGCTCATTTCTAACTATGAGGAAGTGGGGCACGGAGCGGCTTACATACCTGAAGGAATCAGTGAGATGATAGCTGTCGATATGGGCTGTATGGGTGAAGATCTGAGCTGCAAGGAAACGGATGTTTCTATCTGTGCCAAAGATTCCTCCGGGCCTTACGACTATAATATGACGACCCGTCTGATTGAGCTGGCCAAAGAGCTGAATATTCCGTATGCTGTAGATATTTATCCGCACTACGGTTCGGACGCTTCGGCTGCACTAAGAGCAGGTAATAACATCCGTGCTGCGTTGATCGGCCCTGGCGTACACGCCTCCCATGCAATGGAGCGCACGCACAAGCAGGCCGTGGTGAACACTGCACGTCTGCTTGCAGCTTATGTGACAGTTTAATTCGAACGATAAAAACCGACCTGTTCCACTGGAGAATAGGTCGGTGAAGGCTTAGTGAAAGGAAATCACAGCTATGGATCTGAAAAAACTACGTTACTTTATCGCAGTAGCGGAAGAACTGCATTTTAACCGTGCTGCGAAAAAACTGAATATCACCCAACCTCCCTTGAGCCAACAAATTCAAAGCCTTGAAGAAGAGCTTGGTGTGAAGCTTTTGGAACGAACCAAAAGACAAGTTCGACTTACGTCAGCAGGAGCGATATTTTTAGAAGAATCCAGAAATATGGTTGCTCAATTGGAAAGATCTATTAAGATCACACAGCTTGCAAGTCAGGGGAAATTCGGACAATTATCCATCGCTTTTGTAGATTCAGCCTCTGGCAGTCTGATGGTTAATGCCTTGAAGAAATTCCAAGAGCGCTTCCCAGATGTGAAGCTTACGTTATTTGAAATGACATCTGCCCAACAACTAAAAGCCATACACGATGGCAAAGTTCATGTGGGCTTCCTGCGCAGTGCAGATCCATCTATACATATCACTTCTCGTCTTTACACCAACGAATCACTCATGGCCGTTCTTCCTCAGACACATCCGTTAGCCCACCATTCAACTTTGTCTTTACGTTCTTTAGCGGACGAATCTTTTATCCTGTCTCCGCCTCATATGGGAGCTTCTTTTCATAATCTCATACTCGACTTTTGCGGACAACACGGATTTCAGCCTCAAATCGTACAGGAAGCCGTTCAAATGTATACGATCGTTAACTTGGTAGCGGCGGGTATAGGTATCTCCATTGTCCCCTCTTCCGTATCTGTCTTTCAACGCAGTGATGTCGTATTTCGTTCATTTCAAGAAGAGTCTCCGTCCATCCCACTTTATGCTGCATGGAAAACAGGTGCACATGAAACTGTTCTGACTCATTTTCTGGAAGTGGTTGAAGAAACAGCTTGTAACGAAGAGTTAGACATGTAAATCTCCTTGATCGTATATCTTAACCTGTTTTTCTCGGATCACGTTCAACAATACCATTTAAAACGCTATCCAATTGTCTCATGACCTGCCCATCTAGACGGACACCCGCAGCTTTTACGTTCTCTTTAACCTGCTCGGGCTTGGAAGCACCGATAATAGCTGAGGACACTTGCGGGTTTTGTAAAACCCATGCGACTGCAAGCTGGGGCAGCGTCAGTCCGCATTCTTCTGCAATCGGCTGAATTTTCTTTACTGCCAAAAGGACTTCTTTACGTAACCATTGTCCAGCCAAACGTTCGAAAAATGGTGACCCTGCTGTCGTAGAAGCTCGTGAACCCTCGGGTAACGGCTTGTCTGCTGTATATTTACCAGAAAGGATACCTTGTGCCAGAGGTGACCAAACCACCTGCCCAATCCCTTCCTGCTCACAAGCGGGAATCACTTCAGCTTCAATGACACGCCACAGCATGGAATATTGGGGCTGACTTGCCACGAATGGGACCTTTAATTCCCTAGCCAGAGCAGCTCCTTGCTTAATCTGCTCTGCTGTCCACTCGCTTACTCCTACATACAAAACCTTCCCTTGCCGCACCAAGTCGGATAAGGCCAAAAAAGTTTCTTCAAGCGATACGGTTGGATCAAAACGGTGTGCATAATATACATCAATATAATCCGTTTGTAGGCGTCGAAGAGAAGCATGGCAGGCCTCCATGATATGTTTACGAGACAGCCCTTTATCATTCTGTCCGGTACCTGTGGGATGAAAAACCTTAGTACATAATTCAATACTTTCACGGCGTATTCCCTTTAAAGAATGACCCAAAACCGTTTCCGCCAGGGTATCCGAATACACATCAGCGGTATCAAACGTGGTAATCCCTGAGTCTAGTGCAGCCTTTACACAGGCTTGCGCTATGGTATCATCCACTTGGGCACCGTGGGTGATCCAGTTCCCCAATGCAATCTCACTTACCATCAAACCACTTTTTCCAAGTTTACGATATTCCATTTTCAATTCCTCCCCTCCATCTGCAATCCATTATACCCACTGTAATTTAATATTAGAAATATATAATTGACTCGCTTTTAATATGAAAAACGTATTAATAATTCGATAAAAAAAGCAAGCCCCCACTCTGAATGGTGACTTGCTTTTGTGTTTTTAAGATTTACTTTGTTCAATCTGCTCGGCTAGCTCATTCAGGTAGGTCCAGCGTTCCATTTGGTGCTCCAGATGCTGTTCGGCCTTTACTTGCTCAGCCATGAGCTCCTGTAGTCGTGCTGAATCACTGAAAGACTCTTCCATCTGCCGCTGAATGTCGGCCAACTTCTGTTCGGCTTGTTCAATCAGTTCATCAATTTGCTCATATTCCCGCTGTTCCTTGAAGGTGAATTTAAGCTTGGTTTTACTTGTCTCCTTGACTGAATCGGAAGGACCCGCAGACTTAGGCGCGGAAGAGCGATTCGAGGAAACCGTACTCGTCGAGACAGACGTATTCACAGAAGATTGAGCATTTTTACTGATCCATTCTGCATACTCGCTATAGTCGCCTACATGTACACGTACCTGTCCGTCCCCTTCAAACGCCAGTATTTTGTCTACTGTCCGATCCAGGAAATAGCGATCATGAGAAACAATAAACACCACGCCCGGGAATTCATCCAGATAGTCTTCCAAAACGGAAAGGGTCTGAATATCCAGATCATTTGTTGGTTCATCCAGCAATAGCACATTCGGTGCCGACATCAGAACACGAAGCAGATACAAGCGCCGTTTTTCGCCCCCAGACAGCCTGGAAATAACCGTCCATTGTGCGCTTGGTGCAAACAGGAAACGCTCCAGCATTTGTGCTGCTGTAATCGTCGATCCGTCTGCTGTACGAATCACTTCGGCTTCTTCCTTAATATATTCAATAACACGTAATGATTCGTTCATTTCCTGATGTTCCTGAGTAAAATAGCCAAGCTTCACCGTCGGTCCCAGCACAACGTTGCCGGAATCCGGTTCTATGTGCTGGGCAATCATTTGGAGCAGAGTGGATTTCCCACTACCGTTAGGACCTAGGATACCAACACGATCACCAGGAACCGCAATGTAGCTCAGGTCCTGTATCAGCTTACGGGAATCTACCGATTTGGACAGATGCTCGATCTCCAATATCTTTTTACCCAGACGTGTGGAGGCGACAGACATATCTACAGATCCAGAACGAGCTTCCGGTTGCTGATCCCTAAGCTGCTCATATCGGTCAATACGCGCTTTCTGCTTGGTGGAACGAGCCTTTGCTCCACGACGAATCCAGGCCAGCTCATTACGCAGCAAGTTCTTCCTTTTTTGTTCCGTAGACGCTTCCCGCTCCTCGCGTTCTGCCTTCAGCTCCAGAAAACGGGTATAGTTAGCCTCATAACGGAAAAGGCGGCCATGATCCAGCTCCAGCATGACATTTGCAACTCTATCCAGAAAATAGCGATCATGCGTGATCATTAACAACGCACCACGTCTTTTTTGCAAATACTGCTCCAACCATTCAACAGACTCATTATCAATATGGTTTGTAGGCTCGTCCAGAATGAGCAACTCGCAGGGTTGGATTAAAGCCGCCGCCAAAGCCACCCGCTTACGCTGCCCGCCGGATAGAACGCCCATACGAGACTCAAACTGGGTGATCCCCAGTCGGGTAAGTATATTTTTGGCCTCGCTCTCCAGCTGCCATGCCTGGAACGTATCCATTTGCTGACTTGCTCGCAATAGACGGTTTTGAAGCTCCTCGCTACCCGGATTTAACTCCAACAACTCCATGATTTCCGTATATTCACGGACCGCTTTCATCTCAGGCTGGTTGCCATGAAAAATATGCTGGAGCACCTTCATTTCGGGATCAAACTCCGGATTTTGTGCTAGATACTGAATTCGCACATCGTTGTTCACTGCAATATTGCCATCATCTGGCGGCTCTAAGCCGGAAATTACCCGTAAAAACGTTGATTTGCCGGTACCATTTACACCGACGACCCCTATTTTGTCACGTTCATCCATACCAAAGGAAGCATCCTCAAACAACATTTTCTCGCCATAGCTTTTCGTTATATGTTCAACGGTCATAATATTCATACGGATTCCCTACTCTTCCCCTATTTTGTGATGCATCCTGTTTATTTTAACACAGTCACAGCCAATGATTAAAAAAACCGTTACCTGAACGAAGTCAGTACGGTTTTTTAGCAACAAGATGTCAGGATTTTTGTACCCCGGCTTTACAGCCATGCATAAATAAGTTCGCCGCTAATTCAGCCGTCTGATCTACGTCACATTCGCGGAAATCTTTATTCAATAAAATATCCATTTTTAGGCGTTCCAACATACCAATGAAAGCCTTCGCATGAAACTCAGACTGCTGTACACCCTCTGACGCCAGTTTATTTTTGACCAAATCAGTATAGTCCTGGATAAATCCCCACATAAACTCCATTAGGTCGGGGTCACTGTTGGGGGTCATAAAAAATAATTTAGTATGCTGCTTGCGCTTGAAATAGTAGTGCAGATGCAAATTTGCCATCCGCAGCAGTCCTTCTCCCAAAGTACGATTGATTAATGCGCCTTGCATTTCGGCTAGGTATTGCTCGCAATCTCTACGTGTGACTGCTGTAAATAGCTGCTCTTTGCTTTTAAAGTACAAGTATACTGTGCCTTTGGCAACTCCCGCTTGTTCTGCAATCTCGGAAATTTTGCTTTCATAAAAGCCTTTGGTGCCAAAGACGGTGTAAGCGGCGTCCAAAATAGCTTCATATTTATCTCCTTGTATATCGCCCATCTTAGCACCTCCTTATACAAGGATTGAAACACGGTCAATTCTTATAACAATTTTTTCCTTGTAATGATCTCCAGCTCCGTGTTCAAAATATAAAAAAAATACCTGCAAGAGCGACCAATCCTCCGAAAATAGAACTAATGCTATTCACCCGATCATTGCTCATCCAACGCCAGCCTCGTACATAGACCGTCGTTTGTCCACAATGTGAGTCTACTTCTACTTCCCGTCCGCAAACCGTGCAGGAACGCATCATTTGCACTGTAGCACCTAGATAGGAATCAGCAAAGGCCCCGGCGCTACCGGATATACCTCCAACCAGTGCCCACAGCCATAACGGCAAGCTCGGCGTTCCTATGGCGTGTCCAAAGCCCCATGCACCTATGCCGATCAGTACACCCCCAGCCAAGGCCGCAGCCGTTCCCAATACAGATACTCCTCCTGAGGTTCCGGGTGCGAGCACCTTCCCGTTAAGCACCGAACGGGGTGGCCTACGACTCAGGCTGCCAAATTCCGTTGCCCACGTATCGGATGTTACCGTAGCCATGACACCGACAAAAGCCAGCTGCCACGTAACATGAGGCCATATCGCATAGCCCAGGCATAACAGCATACCTAATCCCCCATTGGCCCATACTTGGCCTGCATCCCGGTTTCCAGTTTTGGCATACGATTTTTCCAGCTCAGCCTTGCGCTCCTTTTTGAACCTCGACAGGAGGGTCGACGTGATAAAGAACAAGAGCAATGTGCCGAACCAGAACAGGTTACCCGCCCCATAATATACGGTTCCCATCAGTACAGCCGCGGCAAAGCCTGATAAGGTTAAGGATTTTTTATAAAATGCAGCTCCCGCCACCACAGCAGCACAAAGCAATCCGATGATCCAGTCCATGATATACCCCCGCTTTTGAAATGAATCTCCGTTTTTCTTTTTTCGTTCTGTATATTATTGTACAATGCTCTACACTTATATAAAAGCCGTGTCCCATGCTTTGGCACAGGACACGGCCTTCACAATGCTTATCTACGGGAATCGCTCTTTACTTCCCAACTACCAAGAACATTCCCTTTTTTAATCCTCATCCATGAATGCCGTTCACAAATTTATGCAATGGTGAAGCTTCCCTGACGATCACTCCCCCACAAAAGCTCAAAGCGATCCCCGCTTGCTGTAGGCCCTACTCCTGCTGGGGTACCTGTAAAAATAATATCTCCTTCACCCAGCCCATAATGAGTAGCTATGTATTCAACGATATGCTGGATAGAAAAAATCATATCTTTAACATGTCCACGCTGGACTTCCTGTCCATTTTTGAGCAAGGAAAAATCCTGCTGCTCCAGCATGTCCAATTTTTCTAAAGGCAGGAATCGTGTCACAGGAGCAGACGATTTGAAGCCTTTGGCGGCGGTCCATGGATGGCCTTTTTTCTTGAGGATACTTTGTACATCACGCAGGGTAAAATCAATGCCGAATGCAAATGCGTTCAGACACGTATCTGCAGACATGCCTGGTTCGTATTTACGTCCTACAGCCACGACCAGCTCAGTCTCAAAATGAATATCTCCCTGCCCCTGAGGAAGCTCCAGCGTGGCGCCATCCAGCGGCACGACTGCATGAGACGGCTTCAAAAAAATCATCGGTTCTGCGGGAACCTCATTACCCAGCTCCTCCGCATGCAGCTTATAATTGCGTCCGACACAATAAACATTACGAATTTCCACGTTCATCACGATCCGTCACCCTTCCCGCGTATGTAGTTCAATTGATTAACGAATAAGTTTACGTATATAGTGCCACATCCGGTGCTTGGAAAGCAAAAAAACCTGCTCCCAGCGATCCGGCCAATTGGTGCAAATCATCAATTCAGGATGCATTGAGGACAATCTCCGCATTATACGGCGGTCATCCACCGTCCACGCCATGACAGCAATACCGCGTCCGGTGAGATCTTTCATCAGGTTTCGATCCAAACGCGGATAGCCTATGGATAAAAAAGTGCAATGTAGCTGCTCCAGTTGCGTTGCCAAATCATCTGGGCGCGCATCGATAATCAATCCGGTACGGATCTCAGGAGACAGCTCCTTAGCCCGGCGTAATGCGGCACGCTCAAAAGAGGTTAATACCACCTCTCCCTCCATCCCCCTCATCACAATTTCACGGAGTACGGCTTTCTCCAGTCCCGGATACATATCTCCCGCTGTTTTAAGCTCAATATTGAGTGATGCGCGGCCACGACATAAATCCAGTACCTGTGCGAGGGAAGGGATCATTTCTTCACGGTATTCTGCACTTTTCCAGCTACCAGCATCAAGTTGTTGCAATGCTTTCCAGTCTGAATCCTTTACTTTCCCTGTACCATTCGTCGTTCGCTCCAGCGTAAAATCATGAATTACCACCGGAACACCGTCCTTTGACAGCTGTACATCCAGCTCAACCCAGTGTACAAACGGCTGCTCCAACGCAAGCTTAAAGGCTGCCATCGTGTTCTCGGGAGCAATACCCGAAAAACCGCGGTGAGCCACGCACAAATGATTCATCTTGTTATGACCTCCATCCACAAAGGAGTCCCTCATACGATCATTCCGTCAATTTCCATATAAAAAATTTCTTTTCGAACTTCTATTGAGTGCTTACTGTACCATCCGTCCCTATCGAGACATTTCCCGGTGACAGTGCCGCCACTCTCTGCAAAATTTTGCTGGCCTCCGTATCCTTCAATGGGATCGGTTGACCCAGCTCCGCCCGATAAGGGGTCAGCTTCATTTCGCAAGCCCCTTTTCGGGTGCAGGTTGCCTGAAATATCGCTGTATCCCAAGTGGCTGGCACCGTTGATTTAGAAAAAATGAAATTGCCTGTGCTGTATGCGATCCATTTACCTTTATATTGCTCCATCCCTTGAAGCACATGTGGATGACCGCCAATGACAAGATCAGCTCCAGCATCAATAAAAGCATGCGATAACTCGGTCTGATGGGGCTCAAGTGCAGTAGCGCGCTCCTTCCCCCAATGGGCAATGACAATCACCAGATCGGCCTGCATTCGTGCCTCACGGATGGACTTTACGATAGCGGACGAATCATAGGCTCCTGCTACACCGGGCAGTTTGGCGCCTGCATTCCAGTTGGCTTCAGGCATGACACGTGTAGTCCCTAATAACGCAATTTTGATCCCTTTACGTTCAAAATAATGCGGCGCATACGCTTCTTTTGCATTACGTCCGGCTCCAGCATGGGAAATACCTTTTTCATCCAGATATTTCAGTGTATCCAATAATCCGTCTGTGCCCTGATCCAAAATGTGATTATTGGCCAAATTGACAGCATCTATCCCTGCCGCAGCCAACGCAGTTAACGCCTTGGGCGAAGATTTATACACATACGTTTTATTTAACGCACCCACACCATTCGTTGTCACGGGCGTTTCCAGATTGGCAATCGTCAGATCGTCTTTATGAAACAAGTTTCCGAGATATTGATAAGGAAAATCAAACCCATTCTGTTCCAATCGCTGCTCAACTTTACCGGAAAATTGCACATCCCCTACAAAGTGAAGCGTGACTGTCGGAGAATCTGCACCGTCTGTTTTGGATTTTTTCACATCCTCCGTTCCTCCCTTATCGGCGGATGGATTACCGTCGTATACATCCTTAGACGTATCGTTCCCTGCCTGCCCGTCTTTCCCCGAGGATAATTTTGCTCCTGAAGAGCTGCCTTGGGGAGCATTTGTGTCAGACGTTGTCGCGGGACGATGGCTTGTGTCTGAAGCAGCAGATTGCTTCGTTTCATCGTCAGCAAATTGTTTATCTGCATGGGGGCCTTCGTCCAGCTGTTTATTTGACAAGGCTGTAACATTTTCACTGACCGAGGGAGTAGACCGCTCTTCACTAGCAGATTCCGATTGGATTTTCTTCTCCGTTTGCGAATACCCGGCATTTTCCGCAAGAGAGCCACTGTTGTCGTGTTCAAATATGTAATAATAACCGAAAAGACCTACGATCATAAGCAGCAGGACCAGATTCGTAATAATCCAAGCCTTGCCTATTTTTGGTTTTCTCGCTTTCTTGCGACCTTCATTTCTCTGTGATCTGGGAGGGTACATTCTTCACTCCTTCTATGCTATTGCATATGCATAACTTCATTATTAGCTAGCGAATTTTACACCTTCTCCATTATATATCAAATTTCAATATAAATAGAACCCCTCGCCTGCATCGCGAAGGGTTCATCATTGAACATTTACACCTGTACCTTGACCGCTTCCTGCTGTGTCGTTTGTACGGAATGGGAGGCCCATTCCTTAGCCTGACGGATACAATCCGGTAAACCAATCGCATCATAGCCAGCACCCAACACATACACTCCTGGCATGGCAGTTTGTAACTCTTCCCGCAAATCAGCTATAGCCTGCGGATGCCCTACCGGATATTGCGGCATGGAATTGCGAAGACGTGTAATTTCCGTGAACAACGGAGTTGCTGTAACCCCCATCATCTCTTTCAAATCCTTACGTACCAGTGCAATCAGCTCATCATTAGGTAACTCTACAGTGTCTTCAGCTCCTGCTCGCCCTACATAACAGCGCAACAGCACCTTATCATCCGGGCTAGTATGTAGCCACTTGGCAGACGTCCATGTGCAAGCGGTCACGCTGCGTCCTTCTTTGCGAGGGACCAGAAAACCAGAACCGTCAAAGACATTCTCAATATCTTTTTTATCGAAGGCCATGACCACGTTTGCTACGGAGACATAATTAACGGCTTCCAGTGCAGCCACATTGACATGATCTCGCAATAGCGGCGCAGCAGCAAAGTTGGGAGTCGTTACAAAAATATCATCCGCCTCCAGCGTCTCTCCATTATCCAGCATAACGCGATATGGGCTGTCTCCACTTTCCGTGGTCTTTGTGAATTCTGTAACAGCAATTCCGGTGCGTAAATCACAGTCATACAAATCATTCAGCAACGCATGCACCAAACTTTGCAAGCCTTGACGGAAGGTCAAAAAGGCGCTTTTTTTCGTACCTGTATGTGTTTCAGCTGGTTTTCGGCCTGTCATCATCCCGTGAATGAGGCTTCCGTATTGTTGCTCTACCTCAGCAAATTGTGGGAAGGTCGCCTGCAAACTTAGCGTCTTCATGTTGGCAGCATAAATCCCCGCCAGCAGTGGCTCAGTTACATTTTCCAGCACTTCTTTGCCCAGTCGGCGTTCAATAAAATCACCCAACGCCTCATCTCCCGGTACACGGCGAGGCGGAATGACAAAATCCATCATAGCCCGCATTTTCCCGCCTAGAGAGATCAAGCCGCTGCGCAAAAAGGGTTTCAGCTCTGTTGGAATCCCCAGCACCAGCCCAGGAGGCATCGGATGAAGCTGTCCTTCATGCAAAATGTATGTCTTTTTAGCCTCAGGATTTGTGCTCACCAGTTCATGATCCAACTCCAGCTCTTTTGCCAGGTCTATCATGGCCGTTTTACGGGCCAGAAAGGAATCTGGCCCCTTTTCAATTACAAAACCATCTTTATGCAGCGTTTCAATTTTCCCGCCCAGCACGGAAGCTTTCTCCACCAGCGTAATTCGAGGTGTGTAGCCAGCTTCTTTGTACATTTTTCGTGTATAAAAAGCAGTGCTAAGCCCGGTCAAGCCTCCGCCTACAATCACAATATTACGTAACTTTTGCTCCATTATGCCCTCATCCCTTTTTCCATTGGTCTATGATGACATCACTAAGCGTCTCCATATACAGTGGATCACTGTTGAGTGAATCAATACGCTGAAAACGCATATCCAATTCCTTCGCCAACGCCTGTGCTTCAATATCCAGATCGTATAACACCTCTAAGTGATCAGAAACAAAGCCAACTGGCGCAGCCAGCACATACTCCACTTGCTCCTCTTTAAGACTGTGCATGGTATCCAAAATGTCTGGCCCCAGCCATGGCTCTGCTGTACGACCGGCGCTTTGCCACGTAAACTGCCAGTTGGTAATTCCCGCCTTGTCCGCAACAGCCTGCGATGTAGCCATTAATTGCTCAACATAAGGATCACCCATAGCCAAAATCCGTTCAGGCAAGCTGTGCGCACTAAACAGAACACGAACCTCATCCCGCTTGGCTCCAGCTTCTTCAAAAAGCGCCAGTTTGGCGTTTACACGCTCAGTCAGCGTCTTAATCAGCTTTGGATGAAGATAATAGCTCTCCACAAATGATATGGCTAGATCCAGTTCCTGTGCCTTAGCCTGTGCGCGCTTAATATAAGTGCCTACACTCATAACGGAATAATGAGGAGCCAGCACGACACCCACCGCTGTACGAATGCCATCTTGCACCATAGCTTCCACACCATCTTCAATAAACGGTTTGGCATGTTTGAGTCCCTGATAACAGATAAATTCAATGTCCGGGTTGCGATTTTCCCGATTTAAGGTTTCCTGCAAGTTTTGAACCTGCCGATCCGTGTTCTGCCGCAGCGGAAACACACCGCCTACAATAGCTTCATAACGATCCTTTAATTCCTTTAACTGCTCCGGCGAGGGAGCATTGCCGCGACGAATATGTGTATAATAGGCTTCCACCTGATCCAGACTCTCCGGCGTCCCGTAGGACATGACCAGTACACCCACTTTTGTTTTCATTAACAGATCACCTCTTAACATTTCTAATGTATTCATTTTTTGACAAAACCGAGCGGGAATACTCATGTACATAATTAGTAAGCTCTCTTAGCTTATCTAGCGAGGCCTCAGGAAATAAACCATGACCGAGATTGAAAATGTAACCCGGCTCCAAAATGCCTTCATCTACAATGGTTTTCGCATACTGCTTGATAACATCGATTGGCGCAGTAAGCACATAAGGATCCAGGTTTCCCTGTACACCAAAACCGTTGCCCAAACGACGACGTCCTTCAGGTATACTTACCCGCCAGTCCAGTCCAATCACATCGGCTTTTAACCCATTCAAGTGTGGGAGCAATTCACCAGAGCTTACGCCCGGAAAATAAATTTTAGGTACATCCAGATCAGATAGTTCATGGAAAATACGTGTGATAGTCGGCAGCACAAAAGTTTGAAAATCATAAGGCGAGAGCGCACCTACCCAGCTATCAAACAATTGAAAAGCCTTACCGCCATTAGCGATATGGGCTCGCACGTATGTAATAACCATGTCTCCTAGCTTATCCATCAGGCGATGCCACAGCTCAGGCTCTCCATACATCATCGCTTTGGTGCGAATATATCCTTTCGAAGGCCTTCCTTCTATTAAATAGCTTGCAATGGTAAAAGGCGCTCCAGCGAACGTAATCAATGGCACGTTTAGTTCACGGTCCAAAATACGAATCGTTTCCAAAATATGACCCAAATCGCGTTCCACATCAATTGGACGCAACTTATCTACGTCTGCGGCTGACCGGATCGGATTATCAATAACCGGGCCAATATTTTTGACAATATCAAAATCAACCCCTAGCGAGGCTACCGGATTCATAATATCAGAATATAAAATTGCAGCGTCCACCCCAAGCTTGCGCACGGGCATCAAGGTCACTTCTGCGGCCAACTCGGGCTGGCGGCATATTTCAAGCAATGTGTATTTTTCTTTAATTTTGCGATACTCAGGGTCATACCTTCCGGCCTGCCGCATGTACCATACGGGAATATGATCCACAGCTTGCTTGCGGCAAGCGCGGATAAAAGTATCATTGTAGGTCATGACTTCAGCCTCCAGTTCGAATCATAAATACTATATTTTATTATGCCCTTTTTCAAGAGTCGTAACAACCGCAGCTCTCGAACAAACCATGACAAACCCATGACATTTGGATAAAGTTTCAATGAAGTGTGCTATACTAGAGAAATGGCTTTTTTAAAGCTCCGGAGAAGTTATGCTTTGATAAGTAGGATTTACAACAGGATGAGAATGGGCAGAAAGGAAGTGAAAGCACATTGAAAACGTGGGAGACGTGGGAGACGTGGAAAATCAATCTCATTGTGCTTTGGTTCGGTCAGTTTCTGGTCAATGCGGGTATCACGATGATTACTCCGTTCCTCGCCCTGTATCTGGCTCAGGACCTTCATGTGAAGGGAGAGCACGATATTGGTCTATGGGCCGGAGTTATTTTTGCCGCTAACTTTTTGACCTCATTTATGTTCCAGCCTTTGTGGGGCAAGCTGGCTGACCGATATGGACGTAAAGTCATGCTGCTTCGCTCAGGCTTTGGTATGGCTTTGGTCATCGGATGTATGGGTTTGGTCACCCACCCGTGGCAACTGCTGGCGCTTCGCCTGCTGAACGGTACGATTTCGGGTTTCAATCCGGCATCGATTTCCCTAGTGTCGGGTACCACTCCCAAAGAGCGAACCGGATTCGCTATGGGGATTATGCAATCCGGTCAGATGGCTGGCACGATTCTCGGTCCTCTGCTAGGCGGATTTTTGGCTGACTGGGTCGGATTCAGACCGATCTTTTATATTACAGGCGCTCTAATTTTTATAGCCTCGCTCATCGCAATGTTTCTGGTTAAAGAAAATTTCAGCAAAACGGAAGCCGCACGTATACCGCAAATTTCGGTTCTTGCCGGATTAAAGGAGCTAAGCCATACGCCCCAGCTTCCGGCTTTGTTCACCGTAACGTTTCTACTCCAGTTTGCCATGATCAGTACGGTATCTCTGCTGCCGTTATATGTGCAAAAGCTGTATGGGTCGGCAGAAGGAATTGCGTTGATTGCCGGGTTCGTTACGGCTATTACAGGCGTATCCAATATGGTTGCTGCACCGCTCCTTGGAAGATTGAGTGACAAGATAGGAGCGCACAAGATCTTGACCATTGCACTGCTCGGAACGGCGGTTATGCTCATTCCGCAGGCTTTTGTCAATGAAGTATGGCAACTTGTCATTATCCGTTTTTTCATGGGTGTATTTATGGGCGGTCTGCTACCAAGCGTAAATGCGTTGATTCGCACGTATACACCGGAAGGAATGGAAAGCCGTTCTTTCGGCTTCAATACCAGTTCACTAGCGCTCGGAAATATGCTGGGTGCTGTCATTGGCGGGGTGCTATCCGGGTTTATTGGCATCGAAGGACTGTTTATCATGTCAGGTGTCCTGTTAATCGTCAACATATTCTGGGTACGCATGAAGCTTTTTGATCGTAAGGCTACGCCTGATTTCAGGTAAGATAACCTTCGGGTAAGACAAGCCTGCCTTAACAGACAAGAACCACCTTGTTCACGCTGCCGTGGACAAGGTGGTTCTTTCTTTATATGTGGCTATACATGGGGAATGAACGCTATTTAACTCGAGCTAGCGCCAATCCATCGTACGCTGGCAAAAGCGTGCTGACCAGCCGTGGATCTGTTGCTATCGTTTCGTTAAAACGTCTCACGGCCTGGACGGCAGGGCCGTTCTTATCCGTATTCAGCGTCCGTCCGCGAAGGAAACAGTTGTCTCCCGCAATAATGGCACCCGGATTCGCCAGAGCAATCGCATATTCCAGATACACTGGGTAATTTTCCTTATCTGCATCAATAAAGAAAAAATCGAATGTTCTTCCCTCTTCCTGAAGTTCCTTCAAACTATCCGCTGCGGGTCCGATACGGTATTCGACACGGTCACCGTAGCCGTTGTTTTCCATATGTCGATTTGCCAGCGCTGCGTACGCTTCTTTCAGCTCAAGTGACACAATGCGGCCCTTTTCTCCCAGCCCACGGACCAGACATAATCCACTGTAGCCGCCTAATGCGCCGATTTCCAGTACATGCTGTGCGCCAGATACTTCAATTAGAAAGGTCAACAGTTTTCCGTAAGGATGAGCAACGGATACTTCCGGCATACCTTCTTTAACGATAGCCTCCCTAATACTGCGCAGTGCTTCATCTTCTTGTACCAGCTGGTCTACATATTGTTCAGGGGTCATATTTGGTGTAATTTCCACGGTTCATCTCTCCTTCTTGCTTAATCATAGCGCAGGTTGGACGTGATGTCCTTCGCAAATTTTTTACCTTAATGATTTGTCTCTTCGAGTACAATGACCTATACTATAGGGATTGAACCAAGCTTACATGATTATGGGGACGGAGTGAATACGTTTAATGACTCAACTGCAACTAATTGCAACTGCGCCAATGGGACTTGAAGCCGTCGTGGCCCGGGAACTCAGAGAACTCGGGTACGAAGATCTGACCGTTGAAAATGGCCGCGTCGTTTTTACCGGAGATTATATGGATATATGCCGGTGTAACCTGTGGCTTCGCACATCAGACCGCGTGCTTATAAAAATGGGTGAATTTGCTGCAACTACCTTCGACGAGCTGTTCGAGGGTACCAAAGCATTGCCTTGGCAGGATTGGATTCCTGTAGATGGTGAATTTCCCGTAGAGGGACGTTCGCACAAATCACAGCTTAGTAGCGTACCAGCCAGTCAGGGAATCGTCAAGAAGGCGATTGTAGAGAAGCTCAAGGAAACCTACCACACAGATTGGTTTGCTGAAGATGGCCCTCGTTACGTCATTGAGGTCATTCTATTGAATGATCGTGCGTTGCTGACACTTGATACGACCGGTCCAGGACTGCACAAACGCGGCTATCGTAAGCTCGTTACAGAGGCGCCTCTCAAAGAAACGATGGCTTCTGCTCTTATTCAGCTTAGTCGCTGGAGCCCTGACCGACCATTCTATGACCCATGCTGCGGTTCCGGTACTTTATTGGTCGAAGCTGCCATGCAAGCCTGGAACATTGCACCAGGCCTGAGACGTACCTTTAACTCGGAAGACTGGCCTGTCATTGGCAGAGAATTATGGGATCAGGCTCGCGACGAAGCGATGGATTTGACCCGCGATGACATTCCTTTTGAGATTGCAGGTAGCGATATCGACCCAAATGCCATACAAGTTGCTGAGGCAGCTGTAAAAGCAGCAGGCTTTGCTAAAGACATCCCTCTTAAGGTAATGCCTGTAACTAAAGTCAGACTCGAAGGACAATATGGTGTGATGATTACAAACCCACCTTATGGCGAGAGGCTGAGCGAGCAATCCGAGGTGGAAAAGCTGATCCGTTCACTCGCACGCACGGCAGCCGAAATGAAGACTTGGTCCTTCTTTGCCATCAGCTCCACCAAGCAATTTGAGCATTATTGGGGCCGTAAAGCAGACAAGCGCCGGAAGTTGTTTAACGGCCGTATTGAATGCCAATACTATCAGTATCTAGGCCCTCTGCCTCCGCGCCGCAAAGATACTTCGCCGTTGCAGCCTTAAATATGATGAAGCTTAGGCCAGGAAACGAACCCTCAGTTCGTTCTTCTGGCCTGATTTGTGCTGTATTTTCTTTACTTAATCATTGAAATGCGCGAGATGAGCGCTATAATAATTAAAGGCATTTCGGTTTTAACATTACGTTAATATGTAGTTTATACTAGCCGAACATTTCTGCCGGAGGGGGTAAAGTGTTGGTTATTCGCACGTCCAGTGCAAGTCGCACTGGTAACACGTTCAGCAGAGTGCTGCTGTCTCGATATTTTGGATTAGGTCTGTTTTTTGTACTTATGATCGGCAAGCTCGTACTGATTCACTATAACTTGCATGCCCAAAATATTGACATGAATCCGCTGGATTATGTCATCGCTATTGGTTCTCTTTTACTTGTGAGCTTCTGGACCTTATGGCTACCACGTCGCGGACGTTTGATTGCTCTTGTGGTGCTCGATATTTTGCTCACCGCGCTCATTTATTCCGACATGGTTTATTATCGGTATTTCCAGGATTTCATTACGATTCCCGTCTTACTTCAAGCCGGACAAGTTGACTCTCTGGGCGGAAGTATCGCATCCCTTATGTACTGGTGGGACATTTTCTTTTTTGCAGACTGGATTCTATTCATTCCGTATGTCATATTTGTGGCTTCGTTACGACGTCGACTTACAACGAATGATACTTATTTAGAAGCATCCCGAAGCTCGTTCACAAGGAGGTTCCTGCTTCGCTTCTCCAAAGGGGCATTGGCCTTCCTGATTGGCTATGTATTGACATTTGGGCCGATCAAATATTATACCTCCACGTGGGCAACTGGCATATTTGTCGGCAACTGGTGGTCAATGGCCTTGTACAACGTAACCGGATTGATCGGATTTCATGGATATGACATCTACCGTTATGGTCAAGATCACCTTGGTCCCCAGCCAACATTGGCTCAAGCGGAATCTGATAAGGATAAGGAATGGTTTAATCAGCACCAAAAGTTGCTTCAGGTTAAAAATGATCTATCTGGCAAGTATAAGGGAAAAAACGTGATGGTCATTCAAGCTGAAGCGTTCATGAACTTTTTTATCGGCAAACAGATCAACGGTCAAGCGATTACGCCTAACTTTGACAAACTGACGAAGGAAAGCATGTATTTCAACAATTATTTTCACCAGACTGCGCAGGGTCGTACTTCGGACGCGGACTTCTCTACACATGCTTCGCTGCATCCGCTCCCTACTGGCTCGGTATTTATCCGTTATGCGAACCATAAATTCGATACGTTACCTTCCATTTTGAAGGATACTGGGTATAGTCCCAATGCGTTTCACGTGTACGATAGCAGCTTCTGGAACCGTTACACCATGTATAAGGCAATGAACTATGACAAGTTCTACAGTAAAAAAGATTTTAAAATAGATGAGCCACTCGGTTGGTCCCTGGGAGATAAATCCTTTTTCCGTCAAACGCTCAATGATCTCACCACCGAAGTTAAGCAGCCGTTCTACGCCTATATGGTCGGTATCTCCAGCCATCATCCGTACAACCTGTCACCTGACGCGGTAGATTTAGACGTTGGCGAGTTTGAAGGTACCATGTTCGGAGACTATCTGAAATCTGTCCATTATGTAGATGAAGCACTGGGCGAATTGGTAGATCAGATGAAGAAAGACGGACTGTGGGATGATACGATCCTGATGTTTTATGGGGATCATGACAATTCTATTAAAGACAAAGCACTGTATGAGAAGTTTTTAGGCAAGCCACTTACGGATCTGGACATGCAGAAAATCATGAATCAGGTGCCATTGCTTGTGCATCTTCCCGACGGAAGTCAGGCGGGCACGTATACGGAACCGGCAGGTCAGTTGGATCTGACGCCTTCCGTAATGCACCTACTTGGGATTTCTACAAAACCATATCATTTTATGGGAAACGATCTGTTTAGCGGGAAGCCTCGTATGGTTGTGCTGCGTACTGGTGCTTTCACCGATGGACGAGTGTACTACATTCCATCTGAAGACGGTACATTTTCCAAAGGGACCTGTTACAACCTGAATACAGGCCAGCCTACAGATGTAAACGCCTGCGGACCGGGCTATACCGAAGCTCTCAATCGGTTGAACATATCCGATCAGGTTATCACATACGATCTTATTCGCGAATGGGAACCACAAACAAAGAAGTAACTCCTTCTGTATCTAATAGACTTTTCTGTGGGAGGTTGCTAACATAGCATCCTCCCCGGACTCTTTTAAGGATGCCGATCGCATACCCACCCTGTATATAACAAAAAAGCACGATCCATCAGCTTGTAAGTGCTGTGGATCGTGCTTTTTTATATGGATTGTCACTCGACTGCGCTAGGAACGCAACGTTTTTTTAGCCTGTTCAAGCCGTTGTACCTCTTCACCAAGCATGTCCTCTGCAACTTCTACTGAGTCGTCACCAAGGCTATCCTTTGCCTGCTGTATGGCATGTTCCGCATGAGTGCGAGATTGCTCCGCCTGTTCAATCAGTTGCTCAGCCGGATGTGACAATGCCTGAGAGACGGCATTGTGGAGCCTGTCCACCGAGTTTTGTGTTTGAGCCTCAACGCTGTGATTGTCGAGATTAGAATCATATTGGGCCATGAGTCACTCCTCCTTTTGGGCAGTGGTCTACATCCATTAGCATGGATCAGAAGAAGGAGAACTATTCAAAAATTGCGAATGCTGCGTACTGGAACTATTTGATAAAGCGCGCAGCCTTCTCCAATACTTCATCCTCTGTGGCCGCACTCACATAACGTCCGTTCACATATACAAACGCTCGTTTCCCACAAGGACCGCAATACGATTTGCAGCCGATTTTGATCTCGGCATCTGGTGCCATCTTTTGCAACTTGGGCAAGATCGTTTTCAAGCGGATATGATTGCATTCATCACATACGCGAATATCATTGGCCATCTGTCATCCCTCCGAGCTCCGGCTTAGTGGTCGCCGTGATTACCTTGGGAAGGGTTAGTAATGACAAATCCTTCTTCGGGGAAGTACAAGTAATCAATTTTTACACCATCCAGCAGCGGCTGGCCGTTTTCCAAAATGACGTCAATGCCTTTATCTGTAGATACGACAGTATCTGTTTCTTTAGGCGTGTCCAAATCCAGCCCGTAATGAGCATGATCTCCATGAGCATGAGTAATAACAACGCGCAGGCTCTTCCCTTGGTTCTCTTCCTTATCCAGTTCAAGTTTCAATACTTTAGCTGCGTTACGAGTAATTTTGCAGTTCATCAAACTTCATCTCCTTCATATTCATTAAATGAAATGTGGTTCATTGGATACCTATCCACACCACACAACCTAGCGGGTAAAATCAACAACTCAAATAATTAGCCTCTATCCCAGAGGGAAAGAGGTACTACGGCAGCACAGCTGCGTCTGAAACATCATCATGAGCCGATAGACCACAATTATATTCAGCATAGCAAAAGGCAATATTCCTATTGTAAAGAAAATCGTGAAAAATCGCAATCACGAAATTCATAAGCTTATCTACCGAACACGTACATGCTGTTTTTCAAGCACATCTGGATATTTTCGTTCGGCACGGGTGACAAACCAATTCATAAGCAATAGCGTCACACCAATATCGTCGATGGGCATAAATGGCATGACATCAGGTAATACCCAATAGAGCAATACAGGCACCGCAAAGAGTAACTTTTCTCCCAGCGGAATCCTTGATGAAGTAATAAATCGGGGCATACGACGAAATACATGTGACCATTGACGGAGAGATAGTAATCTTTTCCACTTCATAGTTGTTCACTCCATTTCCAATGCTCCTAAGTATATATACCCCATTGAAGGGACATGTAAAGAGGAACACTTATAAAAAACGTGTTCCTCCTAATACGCGCAAATGATTCGATACGTTTCAGTAGGCCGAATTTTTCACCATGACAGCACTGTTGCCATTAACATGCCCACTTCTGCTGCAATATCATCGTAATCACGCATGGGCAGCGGATTTACACCTAGACCGACTTCAACGGTAAACCCTGGTTTACCAAATCGCTGTATAAACCAATCCTTGTACCCTGCATCGCTCCCACCCAGCTTTACCGCCCGGTACCCTGTTGCGGCAGCTAGCCGCAAGGCCCAATCTCGGCTCTCCTTAGGCTCTAGATCCCGATAATTCCAATAGATCTCCTGTCCCTGACTGTGTATGGATAACACCATGTCGAACTGTTCGCGCTCCGTCAGATCGGCAAGCGCCTTGGACTCTGGTTCAGACAAAGGTGCAGGTCCTGCATAGTCTCGTCGAGACGGACCTATTTTACCGCGTCTGCGTACCTCTTCTTCCCAATATGCCGGAAATTGATCGTTGAGATCGACACCACGAATATTGGCCTTCCAACCGCGATAATCAGCACGTCCTTCATTCCACTTTTTGAGGTCATGATACAACGGATGAGTTGGGAGTACACCTTGTTGCACCAGCTCTACCCCATCCGGGTTGACCATCGGAACCACCCATAGGGATGTATGCTCCAGCAAATCCTGCGGAGAACCTCCATACACCCATTGAGAGGTCCCTATATGTTCTTCAGTCCCATCGATCCCTTGTGCATATTGCTCTATAAAACGCAGCAAACAAGGCGTCGTCAGCCATTCATTAGCATGAACAGAAGCATTGGCATGAATTTTACGCGTTCCCTGCCCAATACGTACATAAGGAATATCCTTCCCCATGACACTGGTGCCAATGCTGCCAACTTCAATAAATGGATATCTGTGGGCCAAGGCCGCTAGGTCTTCCTTTAAATCTTCATATCCATACTCTCCACGTAATCGTACAATCTGATCCTGATGGTCTTCAGGAATAACAATTGTTTTTCCTTCCGTAAAATCATGCTCCGCAAGTCCTGGATTGGCTAGCCGTAACTCATCAAGCTTCACACCAAACTGCTTGGCAATCTGTCTTGCATATTCACCAGGCTGAATAACGTATTTGCGATCCGTAGACGGACGAATATATAACACTTGACCACTAATCAGATAGGGTTGCGTGGCGGCCCACGGATTATCTACGATCAAAGTATCCGCCAATAGTTTAAAAGCCGAGGCGACCCGGTGCAATGTATCTCCTTTTTGAACGATATATTCCCTCATCTTACTACGCCCCTTCCATCTGCCTTACTGCATGTTATGCAGACGCGGCGTGTCTTGATGTAGCGAAAAGCAAAACAACCGACTTCTTTTGTCCAATGACAAAAAAAGTCGGCTGTCTCGTTAATCCAAATTGGTGACTTGCCAGACGACAGGCGTTTGGCGAATTTGCTCCCCGAGCCACTGTGCGGCAATGCGCTGGAACAATTCAGGATCGCCGGAACAAAAAAGCTGATGCACCGGCGTTTCGTCCCCAGCTTCCAACTTGCCTTTGTTATACAAAATGGTACTCGTCTCACGCGCCGTTTCATCTGCCGAGCTAATGAGCTTTACTGCAGGCCCCATGACTTCTTGAATCGTTTCCTTCAAAAAAGGATAATGCGTACAACCAAGAATCAGACAATCAATCGGATACGTTTGAATAGGTCTCAATGTCTCCTCCACAACCTGCGATGTCGTCTTGGAGCGGAATAACCCTTGTTCCACCAATGGAACAAGCGCAGGACAAGCATGGCTCACCACGTCTACATAAGGAGACAATTGCTTGAGCGCAGCTGTATACGCTCCGCTTCGAATCGTACCGACAGTCCCAATCACCCCGACATGCCCGGTAGCCGTCGCGCTAATCGCAGCACGAGCCCCAGGGTGAATGACTCCGATCACCGGAATGGATACCTTTTGGCTTATATAGTCCAATGCCGCGGCAGTAGCCGTGTTACAAGCAATAATAATGACTTTCGGATCAAATTGAATCAGAAAATCAACCATTTGCTCTGTAAATTTTTTAACCTCTTCCGATGGTCGGGGGCCATACGGAGTGCGCGCAGTGTCTCCAAAATAAATGATTTTTTCCCGTGGAAGCTGACGCATGACTTCTTTTACAACCGTCAAACCTCCTACACCGGAATCCAATATTGCAATCGCTTGCTGCACGTACACACCGCTTCCTTTTTTGTTCAAATATGAGTTGTTTCATCTCGGAAAGCTATCCGTTGCTACATACCTTATGTTGTATTAATGTAAAAGGTACCCCAAAAGATTACCCTAAAACGAGGAAGTGATCAATAAAAAGGCTCCACCCCAACGGGAGAAGCCACGAATTCAAACCGTATTCAGTGTTTCACCTACGTTTTACAGACCGTTACAGAGCATCTTTTTCCGTATCTACTTGAACAGTCGCTGATGAAATACTAACCTCAGGAATAATTTCACCCTTTTTACGCCATTGCCCAATTTCATGAATGACGGCTGAGGCTGTCTCCTTAATTTTGTCAGTATACTCAATTGAAGTGTCTGAAATTTTCCCCGCTAGCTCCTGTCCCTTATCACTTACGTTGCGCGCCTGATCTGTAATATTCTGACGCAGCTCACGACCTGACTTAGGGGCAAATAATAAAGCAGCAACCGAACCAACAATGCTGCCTGCCAACGCGCCTCGGATAAAACTTTTGCAGTTCTCCTTCATCATCATCTCTCCCTTATGCCCGGGCGAATGCCCATCTGTTAGTGCATTATAAGCATGGAGAGCTTGTTATGATACAGGAAACAAGCATGAAAAGTTTTACTTTTTTTTAGAGCGGATACGATACAGGCAACAACGGCCCCCATCCGCCAAACAATCCTCACGAACAACCTCGGCATCAAGCAGCTCCTCAAACATTTGCTGCTCGCATTCACAAGCCTTGCGGTAACGGCCTGCAATTTGAGAGATAGGACAATTGTATTCCACAATAGAGTAGCTACCATCCTCTTCCTCGTGCCACTCTGCCATATATCCGGAAGCATTCTGGATGCCCGAAAGCTTTTCCACACGTGAGGCCAGTGTAGTCTTCCCCTCCATGTGAGGGGCGTAGCGCTTCATCATTTTACGTTTTCTACCATCAAACAGCGAGTAAACAGCTTCCATTCCCTGTTCTTCATCCAGCTCCTCTAACAGTTCCAGTAACAGATGATCATAATTACGAGGAAACTGCTCGCTTCCCTGCTCGCTCAGACTGTATAAAAACGTCGGGCGTCCCATCGCCTGTCTCACGATCGTAGCCACGATCAGACCATCCTGCTCCATCAATTTGAGATGCCTGCGCACTCCCATTTCGGTAATGCCCAATTGAGCTGCCAAGCTTCCGACGCCCACAGGTCCCTGGGTTTTCAATAATGTCATGATCATGCGCCTAGTGGGCATTTCGGGTACGATATACTTATCCGTCACTTTTGCCTTTACACTCCCTCGGGCTGGGGACCCAATTCCTTATTTAAATAATCATGCACGTTAGATGCAAAAAGCTCCAGCAACCCAGGCAGCTTTGATGTAAGCGGGTGAAGGCTTGTCCGGTCCCAATGGAAGTACTCCTGTACTAGGGGTTTACGTAAGCCTACCAGCTCTACTAGCGAATGAAATACGGTATCATCCAGTACACCTTCCTCATGAATGATACCGATAATATCCTCATAGCTACTAGCGTCACGCATAATAAATCCGTCGATGATATAGCTTCCTACGTCCGTTACCGTCTCAATTGCCAGATGAAGGCAGCGCTCCTGCACTAGCCCCTGCAACAGATCGCCGTTCCAGGCAGCAGAAGTCTGGCGAAGTCCGGCGACAATGTCGGGAACAGCCCCTAGTCGAAGCTCAATTTGTTCCCGGTTGACATAATACAAGGTCCTGCACCTCCAGTAATCGCTTTAGATTTCATAATCAACTGCGATAGATACATCCTTTACTTCATTCATGTGTACAATAATTTCCTGATGGACAGGGTGTACCTGATACGTTTGCAAATCCTCCAGTGTTTCGACAACTGCGGTAAGGGAAATATCATAAGAACGTTCCGAACGAATCACATCCGTACCTACTTCGAGTGACAGCAGCTCTTTGATTTTGCCGTTCATACTGCGCAAGATGGATGCTGTGTGCTCAATGCTTTCGGGGGAGCGGTCTTTCAATTTGAACAAAACAATATGTTTAATCATGCGTATAGGCTCCTTATCTTAAAATGTTCTCTTGAAAATTTTATCATAACGCCCCACATACGGAAAGAAACTTTGTAATTCTAGCGATCTTTTCCGCCATTTTTACCATCAGACTCCTTGTCCTTTAACAGGGCAAAAAAATTCTTGAGCTTCGGTGGGAGCGGTAGACCCATTCGTGAACAGTTTTCCGTAATAGAGATCAATTCATTGGATAAATAAAAGTACGTTGCCGCCCCTTTCATGATTTCGGTACCCATCAGGAGGTCCACATGATGCGCCAAAGAAATTACCATTAGCATTAAAGCCTTTCTCGCCAGCCCCCAAAAGCCGGCTTTACTGCTTAAACCTTGCCCAGTCTTAATTGCTGCGGCGACTCCAGTCACATAATCGACAGCCATTGCAACCGTGAATAGCACCATTAGCTGATTCCAGCCGCCAAAGGCAAACGTAATAAAGGCTCCTGCGGTAGCACAAATCATACTAAACATACTCGGATTAATATTCATACCTTCCTCCTCTCGGGGCGGTTACTGTAATATATGCAGCGACGTGATAACCCGTAAAGTCATATGACCTGTGCATAGACATGAATTCATAGATTCATATAAACCATGCTGCAAACTTCACATTTTCGAGCAAATACAACAAAAAGACACCTTCCAAACCACTATACAAATGGTTGAAAAGGTGCCTTTTCTTTCATGCTATTCAATTAACGATGATCATTCCAAAAATTAAGCGGAGTCATGTTATCATTCAACGGCTCGAACGAATATCCTTCTTTCTGCAAGGCCGCCATGATTTGTGGAAGCACCTTGATCGTAGATGGCTTATCATGCATAAGAACGACTGGTGTTCTGCCTTGCTTTTTCAATCTTCTAATATCACTTAGGACAGTCTGTACAAAATGCTCTGGATTTTTAGTATAACGCCAATCATTGGAATCGATATTCCAGTCCCAAATATGATAGCCTGCACCTGTCAGTTGATCGCGGTATGCTTTCTTCAAATATGGTTTGCTGCCATAAGGTGTACGAATCAAAGAAGTGCGTTTTCCTGTAGCCTTAAATAAAATTTCATTATCCTGATTCATCTCTGCCAATGCTGCTGCCGGGGATGCATAGATTTTCTTCACCTGATGCGTCATCCCATGCAAGCCCAAACCGTGACCCGCCTCTACCATTCTTTTCATCACTGCGCTATGTTGACGAATTTCAGGTCCCAGCATGAAGAAAGTAGCCTTTGCATTATATTTATCCAAAATATCTAGCAGCTGCGACGTATGCGCCGTAGGACCATCATCGAAGCTCAAATAAATCGTACGACTGGAAGGCTTGGCATTTTCTGTGCTGCCTGTATTGCTAGTTTTGCCTGGCTTGACAGCTGCGTACTGTTTAATTTCCGCCGCGAATGTATTCAAGAACTGAGCATCAGACAAACTAGCGTTTGCATTCTGAATTCGATACAGATTACTTGTAGGAACCGTAATAGTGAAGCCGAATGCATCGGTCAGAGTGCGAATTGGCACCATCGTGCGTCCTCCACGCTCGAACACATCCCCCTGGTTCAAATTCAGCGTAAAGCTGCGATTATGTCCAGTCAGCACCAATGTATTTCCGTTGGCAGAAGTAGAAATACCCATCTTTTGCCCTAATGTAACGATAGGAACATACAACTTATCATTTTTCATTACGGGCTGAATGGTATTCGAATCTAGCAACACATCATTGACCCCCAGCAAAGGAGCCTTCGCTTGTGCACTCGCCGTATCCGTATGTATACCTAGCAAACCCAAACAACAGATTGCCATCAAGTATACAGCCATCCATTTTGCATTTAAAAGCTTCATTCATTACACCATCCTGTGCTGTATTTTATAATGTGTGGGAGCTATCTCTAGCTTGTCTATGAAGTTATACAGACATGACGATATAGACATGGCAATATAGACATTCACTCAACATATAGAACATAAACGCGTATGAACCGACTGAACCTGACGTCTTTTCGTTCCCCCTATATATATTAATAGATTACCAGACTATAGTAGGTAAATATAGTAAAACAATTTGAAAACAATCTCGCAACCCCCCTACCAGAGAAGGTTACAAAGTTGTGAATAAATTGGCCGGATCTAAAAAACCTCCTACTATTTGCAGTCGGTACAAGTAACTCTAGCGTTGCAACAGGTGGTATCCATGTCAAAACCTGAGCTCACAAAAATCTCTATAGGAATTTGGCCGTTCTCGAGTTCCATTCTCTCGTTTTACTTATACATGTTCTTCTTGTCTTCCATTAAAAAAGTAGGGCTGTCCGAGACCATTCCCATGACTTTGGGACAAGGGGCGGAGGTAAAAATAATAAAGGTATATTAATCAAAAACTTATATATGCGTACAATCGTATTTACGGAGTATCATATGAAATTGATGAGCGTAAAATCTGCTTCGACATAGCTTCCAATTCATTCGGCACCAGGTGCGGTGAAAAAAGACCTTGAGAGGCGTACCGGGACTGGGGACTGACCCCATAACGTGAGACAAATCAAAACACCTTCAAGAGAATCGAGCCATGTCGTAAGATATGGAGATAACCTTGGAGGTGTTTTTACGTTGGCAACGAGAGTGAGTTACCCCTTAGAAATAAAGATGAAAGCTATTGAAATGAGATTGGCAGGAGTTCCAGTAAGAGAGGTTATGGAGCAATTGGGAATACGGAATAAGACACAGCTAAAAACATGGATGAGTTGGTATCGAAAAGGCGAAGTGCATCGTCTGGAGCAACCTGTGGGTAAACAGTACAGCTACGGAAAAGGTCCGGAACACTCTTCGGAGCCCGAAAAATTAAAAGCGGAGAACCGGTTCCTGAAGCAGCAACTGGACCTGCTAAAAAAGTACAAGGAACTGGAAAGGAGGTGGAACCTCAAGTCGTCATTGCCTGGGTCGAGTCCATTCGAGAAGAAGTGACGGTGTCTGAGGCTTGTGCATGGCTCGGGATCGCAAGAGCTACCTACTACCGCTGGAAAGCAAGCGTGGAGACAGAGCGTACAGATGCTACGGTAGAGAAAATCCGGCAGCTTTGCATCCGTCATAAATTTCGGTATGGTTACCGGAAAATCGCCGCACTCCTTCGGAGAGAGCAAAGAACGAATCACAAACGAGTTCAGCGGATGATGCAGCGTGAGGGGCTACAGTGCCGCGTGAGGATGAAGAAACGAAAGGCCACTGGGCAGCCCGCTCATCCAGCAGAAAATCTGTTGAAGCGGCAATTCCATGCAGAGGCGCCCCTGTAAAAGCTCGTCACGGACATCACCTATTTACCATTTGGCGGAAAGATGTTGTACTTCTCCAGCATTCTAGATCTGTACAACGGGGAGATTGTGGCTTACAGTATAGCGGACAAGCAAAATACGTCCTTGGTTTTGGATACGCTGAATCAACTTCCAAAACGGACAAGTATGCTGCTCCATAGCGACCAGGGAAGCGTATATACGTCACAGGCTTATCAAGCTGCAGTAAAGGGAAAAGGCATTACCATGAGCATGTCCCGTAAAGGAACGCCCGCTGATAATGCCCCCATCGAATCGTTTCATTCCACATTAAAGTCTGAAACGTTCTACCTCGAAGATCTCATGTGTACAACGACTGCAATCGTTGAACAGACCGTTCGAGACTACATCACCTACTATAACTCAATTCGGATTCAAGCGAAACTAAATAACCAGTCGCCGGTGGATTACAGGCGACTGGCTGCTTAAACTTGCAAGGTGTTTTGATCCCTGTCTCACAAACGGGGGTCAGTCCCTACCTCGTCAAGGTCTTCTTAAAAAGAATTTCTGTCTATTTATTATATCTTGCTTTATAGCCCTCGTGGTTTTCTAGCCAGAACGATGCTGTTCCAGAAGCAATCAAACATTGTGAATGGTTGTACCCTAATAAATATTCGGTATCAAAGTTAGTTACATAAAATTCAACATTGTAAATCTCATCGATAATTGAAACCACATCCTCACCACTATTTAATTTGAAAAACCCCTTTTCATCCTCTGGATTAAAGAATAAAATTACTGGATTTTTATTTACGAAATTGGATATCCACATCCATGAATCTGGAACATCAATTCCTACATAATCATGTATTCTTTCAAAAAGCGGAAAATTATGTGAACTACCATCTTCCAAGTACTTACTCATAATGCTCTGTTTTATTTTTACTGCTTCTTCTGCGGGCAAAATACTCAAGTCAATATCTAGTTTACTTGAGGCTGAAAATATTTGTTCTTTAATATTCCACATGTGTCCTCCCATTTGATTATTTATTCGCTGGTCTCCCAAATGGTACAGAATCAATTATTATATGTCCTACTGTATTCTTTTTACCCGGGGTTTGCCAACCAACATGTGGCGCATCAGGCCCGGAAGCCCAGTTCCCGTTTCTATCCACTCCATAATGTGCATAATCAATACTAACTTCTGCTCCGTTTTTTGATCGCCATTCCACTGGAAATGATTTACCATTTACATTTTTCGCCCATTTTGTTGCTGTAAATCCACTTTTATCAACACCTGTTTTACTAAATGCTAAATTAACCGCATCTCTCCAGGACTTTCCAGCCCCCCTCCAATCCAAATCTTGTGATTTTAGTGCATATCTTAAAACACTACAATTATGCACCCAAACTCCGAGATTTGAAACGAAGTACGAATTGAAGTCTTTAACCTCAAAGTTATAAACTGTTGCTTTTCGCGGTTCTTTCTCAATCTTATCTATTGCCAGTTTAGAACCATCACTCGAAACAAGTAAGTCACCAGCTTTTAAGTCTTTAACAAACGTCCATCCTTTACCATCCAACCAAAAAGGATGTTCACCTGTTACCTCGATGATTTCATCTCCGATATGGACATAGTAGATTTCGTCAGCTTGTTTTTGGAACAGCCCCACGACCTCTTTATATGCCACTTCTCCAGTCTCATCAGACTTAGCAAGTACCTTCTCCCCTACCTCGATTTCCTCGATAGGTTTCTCTCCTTCGTCTGTTTGAACCTTAGTACCAGCTGTAAAGCAATTACATTTCCCTGATTTTACTTTACCACTATACTTCCCTTTGCCACTAAAGTTCACATCGCTAATCATTCCCATCGCAGCTATGCCAAGGACTTCGGCATCTGTCCACTTTTGGTATGCACTTAGCAACTGATCTTTAGCCCAATCAGACTTGCCAGAACTATTCTTATAGTCACTTGTTCCCGTTAACAGGTCGTATAAGTAATTGTACTGGTTTGCTCCTCCATAAATGGACACAAAATCGTAGCGTTTTCGTATGAAATCCTTGTATACCTGATAATTCTGATTCTTCTTGCTGGAACTCGATTTAAGTCTGGCTTCATTTAGTAATATTCTAAGCTCTTGATAATCTCTGGTTTCAAAAAAATGTCCACTCGGATCCACATAGAATAGCGGATTATTAGCTGCATACGCATACCAGTTCAAGCTTTGCGGATTATTCATCTCGCCCTGATACGTATCCTCGCCCATAAAACGGGCTGTGCCTGGATCATACCAGCGAGCCCGCAGGTACTGGAGTCCGGTCGTATCGTCCCAATACTCGCCAGCATAGCGCAGCACGTTCGGAACGGTCTCTTTGACCTTCTCCGGGCCGCCCCAGATATCGTAGCTGTAGCTATTCAATTCCTTGCCCGAACTATCACTTAGGCCTACTACATCACCGTGACCGTTGAGCTGATAATATTGCAACTGCCCGCTTACCTTGTCTTGTCTGGCCCACAGTTGACCGGACAAGTCATACACGTAAGCGTAAGTGATCTTGGCTGTTCCACCTTGGACCTCGGCTTCCGCAATCAGCTTCGCTTCTTCGTCATAGTAATACCGAGTCGTTTTGCCGCCCTCTGTACGCTCGTACAGTAGACCGTCTCCGTTATAGCTGTACCCGACCTCTTTGCCTTCACCGGTCACCTTTGTCAGACGGCTGACAGAATCATACGTATATTCAGCATTTTTCATGCCGAACACTTTGCCACTGCTTTCAGCGCTTCGGTTTCCATTCGGATCGTAGCCATAGGTCTTATTTTTTTCACCAGCGGCTTCGCTGGCAATCCGATTTGACGGGTCATATCCAAACTGGTCTGTTGTTCCGTTTTGTGTACGTCCGATGATGTTTTTATTCCCATCCCGTTCATAACCAAATTGGTGTAGCGCCGTACCGCCTTGCTCCACCGTAACCCCGGATAAATCCAGTCCGTTATAGCTGAATCGTGTACTCAGTCCTCTGCTCGAAGACTGACCTTTTAGCAAACCATTAGGAGCATAATCAAACGTCATGCTATCTAGTGATCCACCCGCAGCAGCACTCGCTTCTCCCAAACTCTGTACATTTGCCACACCGGTCCCAGCGCTAATGTCTATTTGGGTAACTCGGCCCACACTGTCCAGCTTGGATTGAACGTGCATAGACGTGCCAGCAGCATCTGTTAGCACATAGCCTGTACGAGACTGCTTGTTGTATTCATAGCTGATGTGCGTACCATCAGGGTACTTCAGCCCAGTCAACGACCCATCTGATGGATCATAGGCATAGGTGGTCGTTCCCTGACCATCTGTCATGCTTTTTCTTCGTCCTGCGCTGTCATAGGTATAATTGGTTTTAAAATCGGGACCTGCCGCTTCGGTAACTAATCCGTCAGTGTTATATTGAAAGGTAATGGCATCCGATTTTCCTGTCAACATACGGGAGATAGTTCCATCCGTATCGTAAATATTTAACGTAGTTCCTCCGCTTGATTTCTCAAGTAACGTACGTCTGCCCAACTCATCATATGAATACACATTTTTTTGCCCATCTGGAAACTGAACGGTCTTCAAATTTCCGGCTAGATCATACACATAGCTGACCTGCTGTCCGGATGGATCAGTGACCGAGGTCATTTGTCCCAAAGCATCGTAATCATAGAGCGTGCGTTGACCATTACCGTCTGTACGGCTAGTGACCATACCCGCATAATTATAAGCTAACGATTCCAGCGGCTGAAATGATCCATTTTTAGCTTCTTGTGTGGAAGTCACACGACCTAAAGCATCTGATACTTCACGCACACGATAACCGGACACATCCGTCTGAGTGACAGTACGATCCACCGCGTTATACGTCACGGTATCTGTTGTGCCATCCGCATAGGTCGTCTTCACAGGTCGTCCAAAGGCATCATAGGCATAGCGAGTGGTTGCTTGTTGGGCATCCGTGCTTTCTACCAAATCCCCATTCTCATCATAACCATAACCATAGATTGCATCATCCACCTGCTGCTGGAGCATCTGCCCGAACGGATTATACAATCTTTCAACGCTTACGCCATCGGGTCCGGTAACAGTGACATCATTCGTATCATCCTTGTACACCACGACAGTTTGAGTGCCGTCCGGATAAGTAACCTTTGTTACACGCCCCATTGCGTCATACACATAAGACTCCGTTTTGCGCTTGGCATCTGTTTGGGACTTGATTTCTCCGGTCGGATAGTAATCATACGTATACTCAACACCTTTAGGCAAAAGCTGCCTTGTTGGGAGGTAAGAACCATATGGCGATTTATAATCAATAGAAACATCCGTATAGTTTCTGTCATCTATGAGAACTTTCTGACCACTTACATTCCCTTTTGCATTGTAAAAAGTATAGGTATGTGATAAAAGTTTCCCTTGCTCTGTACCTTCATAGTTTTTTAGTTCATACAATGCGCCCTCTGCTTTATAAGTTCGAACTGTCGTTCCAGTTTTTCCTTCACTTATTTTAGTAACCGTCTGGGTAGGTTGAACCCAGAAAAAAGGCTCACTAGAGGTTTTATACGTATGAGCAGTCTCCAATCCAGTACTTTGGGATACTTTTAGTGGAAGACCATATTCATTGTAGTCATAGGAGGTGGTTACAGGTTCTGACGAAGAACCTCCTTCCGTATAGGACTCTTCCATTTGCACAGGCAAATTCCAATCCATGGCCTCATTATATGTGTAATTTATATGATAGCCGGTAGAATCACCCTCTTGATCATAGCGGTTAAGAACAAGCTTGTCTGGTGTGTTATCTCCTCTAAAGACTTTACCGAAATGGAAGGTTTCCGCTGTACGTGTCCCTTGGGCAACTACCGTCCATTCAGAGTTTTTCCCATAGTTGGCTAGATCTTCTCCGGAATAGGTGAAATCAATTTTATTTAAAAAACGATTGCCTGCGGTTGTACTGTACATATCAGCGCGTGAAACCACCTTGAACACGCCTTGTGTACCGTATACACCTATCTGCTTGTTAAATGCTTCATAACGAATGTCTGTGATTGATGAAGTAGGTCGTACAATTCGTGTAAGCAACGCCGATGCATTTTGCTGTAGGGCTCCAGTCTTTCCTTCACCATCTACGACCACATTAAAAGGAGCGTCCATGAATGTATACGCATAGCTTGTGCTTCGGGAAAGAGAATCCAATACTTCTGACAGCACCTTGCTGCTTCCCTCACTACTTTGTCGATAGGTATACTGATGGTCCGTGCCTTGCTCTTTAACAACAAGCTGTCCAGCATTGTAAGTGAAATCAAGCTCTTTGCCATCATTGTTTCTAATCGAACGAATAAGCTTTGCTCCGCCAGAACTTGTATAATCAAATTCCACTCGATTCTTATACGCATCCTGGATCAAAATCAAATAACCGTCCTGATCGAGATAATAGTCGTTTCCATTCAACACTGCTATTTTGTATGCACTGCTTACTCCCTGCACACTTGCGCTTTGATCTGTACTGATCTTGAGATCTTTGTAGGCATATCCTTCAAGCTGAAAATCATCTTTTACCTCATATGAGCCTGTTCCCGGCATATACAAATACCGCTTACCATCCTGTTTCTGTATATGAGGAAGATCCCACTTCCAGCCTCTTCCCAAACCAGAAGCTGCTTCCTCCTCACGGATGGCACTGGCGTTTGTATACAACCCTCCATTTTGCTGCACACCAATCTGATTATTTGCCAATGAACTGTTATACACACGAGTCAGTGCAAAGGGTAATGAACCCGGCAACACCAAGTCCGTATTTTGCACGACAAGCTGTCCTGAAGCGGTGGACACACTGTTGTCACCGTAATCCAGCCCATAACGCGAAGTATCATCACTTAGCCTGCTTTGTGCAAGCGCCGCCTGATCAAAAGGAGCATACACATCTGTTGTAGCAGATACCTGCAACAAACTTTGTTGAAGTAAATTCTGCCTGATCAGACTGTTTTCTCCTGGAGTCGGCGCATATACGGAATCAATTACACGGGGGATGGATGGTATATCCATCTCAGTCGTGTCTGGAGCCGGTGCTTTACCCTCTTCCTTATCTAGCGGTTGTTGAGTAACTTCTTCATCCTGGGCGGCCTGAGTGGGCTTTTCACCTTCCTTCAGCTCAGCCGACTCATCAGACGGTTCCGCCTTTGCATTTATGCTCAATGTCAGTCCATTCTGCTGTACCCACAAGCTTGGACTTTGTTCCGGTAATGAATTTTCTCCACCATCTTTTTGCCAAGCTGTATAAATATCATATAAAGTATAGCCTTTGGATAACTGTGCATTGACCCAAGCCTGATCCTTACCAGTTTGCTTCGCAAGCCATGCTCTGGTAATAATCTGTGGAGTGGAAGACGAAGAAGACTGAGAAGCTGCCGCCTCTCCGTGCCCTTCTTCTCCATATGCCCATGTGCTCCATGGACCCAGCAACATTGCCATACATAGTAGACTACAAATATAACGTTTAAACACTCGCTCACCCCTATTTAATAATGCCTGTACATCTAACTATCTGTTATGTTTTTTCGAAGCAAAGACATCCTTTTAATCTGTAAAAGGAAATACCTTCTTCGTCCGTCTAATGACGTTTCCGTTTAAGTCATAATCCAGTTGAATTTGATCACCGGTGAACAAAATAACTTTATTCATTCGGTTCCCTTTTCCATATTCATATGAAGTATCCTTACCAAGCGCCATATGTGCTGCCTTAATTACGGTTTGTAATGCGCCGCTATTGGTTTCTGTCAACTTCACATAAATCGTTTGGCCTGCCTTCATCTCATACTCTAAGACCGTGTAATCCCAACCATATATTTGTGCTTGCTCTGTTGAAGAGACAAGCTGGTTACTAAAATCAGGGTCCGTAAACAAGCTTACAATGGGTTTCTGCGCAGCAAAGTTGGATTTCTCCTTCACAGCAAAACGGTAAATCCCGTCTTCTTTGGGTGTAAACCGATATTTCCCTTGTTGGCCTGCCGTAAAGTCAGCTTCTTTATCTATGAGCTCAATTAGCTCGTCCAGCTTGCTGTCATCGTTATTTTTTACGGCAAACACACGATAAGGCGCTCCAAAGTTAACAGCAGGAGCAGCTGCAGCTACGGCAAGATGAATATTTGCATTAGCTGGCACTTGCTGTTGATTATCTATCGCCTCTTTATGTTCACGAATCACTTTTCCAGCCTGATCCGTAACGGTATATTGATACGTTCCACCAGCCGCCTTCGCATTCGTCACGATAGGGGCCTCCTGACTTCCGCGATTGATCCATATCTCCTGGTTGCCGCCAGACAAAGACGTTTTTAACAACGCCGGTTCTGTGCTTGGCTCCGCTTTAATTTCATTCTTGAAATGAAAGGTCACGGCTTGCGGCGAAGTGACAGTCACAACGAGCGTATCTCCGGCTCCAAGTGAGATTTCAGGTAGAGAAGCATCCATACCTGCTCTATCCACCTTGGAATTTACACCGCTACCTTCTTCATATATGGCATAGTCGTAGAGGCGGCTTTCGTTTGAAGCATCTGTCGTTAATGAGGAAGCCTGTGAACCAGTATTATGGAATACATAGCTTTCTCCCTGCTTGACAGTGACTTGATTGCCTGTCGGCACCTGAGCATCCTCAACGTCGAATATTCCTAACACAGCTCCATAAGTCACTGGCACATCCGAAACCGTCGTTACAATGGCATATCCACCAGCCTGTACCAACGGCAATTGAGTCGTATCACTGGCCTGACTGTACACCGTACCGTCTGCCTTGTAATTCATGTAATTCCACTTCATATTGCTGACTGAAATGACATCCAGAGCCTTGTCCAAAGTGCTTACATTGATAAATTTCCGGCTTTCACCGCGTTTCAATGTAATTCGATGGAAGGCTGCCTGTGCGTTAAGCATAGCCTCTACCTTACTGCTGTAACTAAAGGTGATTGGCCGATCGGATACATTGGTGACAATGGCTTCACCGCCTGCAACAATCTCTGGGTCCACTGTATTGTTGAAATGATCTGATGTCAGTAAACGAAGCCCTCGATAGCTTGCCGAATCAAAGCGTGCACTTCCACTACTTTTGTCATGCCGCAATGAATTCGATTTGCTATCATGATTGCGGAAAATGTACGAATCCCCTGGCTCCAGCGTCGTTTGCCCGATACCATTATCATCTTCACTGGCCTTAAAGCTCCGATAGATACCACCAAACGTGATTGGCGTGTCACTGGTTACCGTCACACTGGCCTTTTTACCTGCACCAACCAAAAAGGTTGAGTTCCCGGTATTGCGCCTGGATTGCTCTGTACCATCTGCTTTGTACAGAACCACATCATATTTTCCTTTAACGGTACTGGCAGTGCTGTGCAGATTCCTCAAATGATCACTAATATTGGTAAAAGCATAACTTTCACCTTTCGAAAGTGTTACCCGCAAGAAAGCAGGATGGCTACTCGTTTCCCAGGAAAAATCATCTGTATAGTCAAAGATAATAGGACTCGGACCGATCACAGTCACAATGGCATATCCCGAAGGCGGGATCATGGGACCAGACTGGCTGTTAAAACCAGAGGAATTTACCGTTCCATCCGGCTTGTAAATAGCATAGTCGAACAAGCTTCCTACCTTTTTGGAGTTATTGTAGATCGGATTCATTAGCGTACCATTATTGTGGAAAATGTAGCTCTTGCCCACCTCAAGCTCCACACGGCTGATTGCATCACCACCCACAGGACGAGCAATAAAATTGCGATATGGAGCCCCGTATGTAACCGGATTGGCAGTGACCTGGGTAATTACCGCGTATCTGTCCACAGCAATCTGCGGCTTCGCCGTAGTGCCACTGCCGCGTGAAGCCTCTGTTCCGTTTGCCAGATAAACAACATAGTCAAGTTTATCTTTAGATGTACCGTCACTTTCCACCGTATCCAATCGGGTTCCCACATTGATAAATTGGTAGCTTTCCCCCTGATTTAGGGTAACCCGCGCATAAGCCGGCTCGCCGGTGCTTTCTATACTGTATTTGCCGTATGGAAATCCGAAGGTCACCGCATTGGCAGTGGAACCTGTAATAATCAGTTCCTCGCCATCACCCAAAGAGGGATGAGCAATGCTATTGAGATCAGATGCGGATAAAGTTCCGTCTGCCTTGTATTTTGCGTAATCAAAACGGCGATTGTCCGCATTTGACCCATCATGCTGAATCGAACGGGCAGTCCATCCTTCATTCACAATCCGATAGCTTTCATTTTTAGAGACCGTAACTCGCTCTAGTGCCGGGTCCTCCGATGTACTGTAGGTGAAGACGTCCGTTACTTTTACGGTTAATGCTGCTGTTCCTGTATTCGTAATAAACGCTGTGCCTCCCCCAGGAACACCAATGGGGCTAATGCCATAGTCCATATGGACAGTGCTAATGTCTCCGTCCTCTTTGTAACTTACACTATCGTACAAAATGCCTTTTGATTGAGAAGCGTTGCTATATATGGACTTACTGATCGTATCTGTATTCTCGAATTCATAGGTTTCCCCAGGTTCGATAACGATTGACGTATACTCCACCGTTGCCGCCAAGCTCATCATGAGTGCATTATAAACGCTGTTTGTTACAGAAGTTGGCGGATCAAAAGAAACTGTTTCATTAGTGATCTCCTGTTCCTTCTGTACCAAATCTGCTTGGTCCAGTTGCATTCCGTCCTTTAAATCTTGTTTTTCCGCTCCTGCCACACTAGGCAAGCACAGCAAAGTGTTCGTTGCCAAAAGTGCCGTCAGAAACCATACCATTACCTTTTTACAAATCATCTAACTGTATAACCTCCCTTTCTCTCGTCAAAAAAATTGCATGTTGGGCTGCAAAAACCCACTTTTCTCTCTGTACATCCTTACAATCGTAAGAGAAGAACATATTACCTCCATTTCCATTAATAATGTCACATTTTAATATATCGACACCTTAAACTTCCATTTTTATAGGCCAAATGGACCTTATTTTCCATAAACCGGTTAAGCCCATGGGATTAAAAGAAAATCAGGAGAGGAGTCACTTGCAAACCCCCCTTCGGGTATAGTAGTATGTGGTTAAAAAAAATCGGAGGGTATATGCCTAAACAACAAGATAAACATTCCATTCAGGCGTGGTCTCTGATCAATCGCAAATATTTGGGAAAAGGTGTGCGTGTCAAACGTTTTCGTAAACCAACACGCTGTCAAGTGCGCAATCGCGTTTTGCTTGCCGTTTTGATGGCTAATGACATTAAACTGTCCCAACTTGCCGAGGAGCTTTCCATTTCCTCCCGTAGTGTCAGTGCGTGGGTATATGAAGGTCGCATTCCCGGCAACACTAATCTGGAAAAGACGTGTAATACACTTGGTTATCCGCACCATATTCTATTTAATGAAGAGGTTGTCCGGCGTTCACCACTCATCTGTCAACCAGCGCCGTCCCGTTTTATGAAACGGACTGTGACTCGTTCTCCGGTTAAAAATCGGATCTTGGCGGGTCTATGCATGGTACATGATATTTCGGTGACCGATGTGAGTCATTGGATTGGTGTTCACCCCGGTACATTTCGGAAATGGTTGCATCAGGGTACCGTTCCTTCGCAAACCTTCCAGGATCAGGCGGAACAGTTTTTCCGTATTCCAAAATCCATTTTGTTTGCTGATGCCATGCTGAAAAAGTAAAAATGTCCGTAAAAGAGAAATAGTTGTAATTTTCATGAAAGTCTTTGAAAGGAACGCATTACCATCTTTCATCCGCTGAGACTTTCACATCATGTAATTCACAGAATATAAAAATGCAAAAAAGCACAGTCTGCCGATTCCTCGGCGCACTGTGCTTTTTAGATAACAGACCTTTAAATACTTCTTGCTTATATTTTGTCAGCTTTTTAAGAATGAATGCTTGCCGTTTCAGTTGAACGTTTGGCTTCTTCCTTGATGGACTTTAGCTTTTTCATCATCGGATTGCCTCCACGTCCAAAGTAGTCGTGAAGACGGCTGTATTCCTCGTACAGCTTATCATACACGGCCGCGTTCTCAGGGATCGGCTTGAAGCTCTCGTCCCGTACACGCGCCATATGACGCGCTGCTACGACGATATCGTCGTACCCTCCAGCTTCAGCTCCCGCAGCCACTGCTGCGAACATGGCTGCACCCAACGCAGGAGTTTGGGTAGAAGCAGCGACCTTAATTTCCCGTCCGGTTACGTCAGCATAAATTTGCATCAAAAGACGATTTTTCTGCGGCAATCCACCGCACGTATACAATACGTCTACTGGCACGCCGTTATGATGGAATGCATCGATAATTTTACGTGTTCCGAACGCAGTTGCTTCCAGCAATGTACGATACACTTCCTCTGGCTTCGTCAGCAACGTATATCCGACAATCAGCCCCGTCAGGTTGGTGTCAACCAACAAAGAACGGTTACCGTTCCACCAGTCGAGTGCCAGCAATCCGGTTTCGCCCGGTTTATATTCAGCCGCTTTACGCTCCAGCCATACATGGACGTTCACACCTTCCGCAGCTGCCTGCTCCTTCACTTCGCCCGGAACAGCATGTTCCACAAACCATGCGAAAATGTCTCCTACCGCCGATTGTCCAGCCTCATACCCGTAATAGCCCGGAATAATTCCGTTCTCTACAACGCCACACATACCTTCTACTTCTTTTTCTTCCTCACCGAGGAGCATATGGCAAATGGAAGTTCCCATCGCCATCACCAGCTTGCCTGGTGTGACGACGCCTACTGCCGGAACAGCCGCATGAGCATCCACATTGCCTACCGCTACTGCCGTTCCCGGGTTCAGTCCGAGTTTTGCAGCCATCTCCTCTGTTAATCCACCCGCACGGGCACCCAATTCATAAATCTCACCGCGCAGCTTCGTATCCGTCAAATTATCTAGACGCGGATCGAGCGCTCTGAAAAATTCACGATCCGGATAACCATCGCGATGATGGTAAATAGACTTGTAGCCAGCTGTACACTGATTACGTTTCAGTTCCCCGCTGAGCTGGGAAATTACCCAGTCGGTCGCTTCTACAAAGCGGTCTGTTTGATTATAAATGTCCGGTGCCTCGTTCAGAATTTGCCAAATTTTTGCGATCATCCATTCGGAAGAAATTTTCCCTCCATAGCGGGGCAGAAAGGCCTCTCCTCGCTGCGAGGCAATGGCATTTAAACGGTCCGCTTCATCCTGTGCTGCATGATGCTTCCACAGTTTCACCCAACTATGCGGGTTATCTTTTAGGTTCTCGTCAAAGCACAACGGTTGTCCTTGCGCGTCGATCGGCAGCATCGTGCATGCTGTAAAATCAATTCCGATCCCGATGATATCGTCTGGAGAAATGCCAGTCTCCTTCATAACGGCAGGTATAGAAATAGTCAGCACTTCAATATAATCAGCCGGATGTTCCAGCGCCCAATCCATATCCAACTTGCGTCTGCTACCAGGCAATACTTCATCAATAACTCCATGACGGTAAAGTGTTACATGTGTAGCAATTTCAGCTCCGTCAGACAGGTCAACAATGACCGCACGGCCAGACTCCGTTCCATAATCGACACCAATTGTATACTTGCTCATTTGTGTGCCTCCTCCTTTATCGTTGACCATCATAAGCGTTCGCCCCATGCTTGCGCAGAAAATGCTTACCCAGCAGCGCCAGATCCACTAAGGTGAATTCTGGATTCCGAACGAAAGAACGGTATAGTGCCAGATGATGTGTAGGCGTATCTGACGAAGGCCGAAGGTCAACCTCGACAATATCGCCTTGTAGAATCAGTACAACCAGTTGCTCCGCTTTCAGTTCTTCATAGGCCACTCCTTGGAAGAGCCAAATTGGCCTCCCATACTTCCTTTTTCAATTGTTCTAATATGTATAAAACACACCTTTTACTATCATTTCTGAAATCTGCAATGGAGGAGGTGACTGAAACTAACTTCAAATGGAAAATTACAGGAAGGTCTTAACGACCCTTTATCCTTGGTTCCGCTTTCATTATATGCTTGTACGTACAACTTAGCTAGTCTTTTTTATGTATTTTCTCGATAGATTTATGTACTCATTTTCAGAAAAAACATAGCAAAAACAGTCTATTTCTGCAATCCAGAAAACAGACTGTTCGGTATGGCGAGTAACATGCCCATCAAATATTAAGCGTTGAAGCTGTACACTTACTAACTTGTCCTTACATGTTAAGACTGATCTCCCTGCCTAGTTTTCTCCAGGCATTACCTGAACAGGCCCCGTAGATTCACGAACGATGAGCTCAGGCGGTAGAATTAACTGACGATCTTCTTCATGGTACCCCTTCTCTTCAATCATCGACAGCATGGTATCGGCAGCACGTAACCCCAATTCTTCCTTTGGATGTCGAATTGTCGTTAGCTTGATTTCCGTTGCTGTCGCCAAAAATGAATCATCAAACCCAACCAGCGATAGATCATTGGGAATGTTCAGGCCCGCCGAACGTACAATATCCAGGAGTCGAACAGCCAACTCATCATTATAGGTCACCCATCCAGTAGGACGCTCTCCCGCCTCCATCGCCAGCAGCCTCGACGCACGTTGTAGCGGAATCTCATTTTTTTCTTCTGTCCGGTAAGTCGTTACTGCGTTCGGGTGTAATGTCACTCCATATTTGCGGTGAGCAGCCACAAATCCTTTCATACGAAGAATTCCTTGCATATCATCGGTTTTGAAAAATCCGGCCAAGCGTCGGTGTCCCAGCTTAATCAGATGCTCGGCCGCCAAAAAACCACCCTTTTCATCATCTACTCGCAGACATGGCGCATCCATTTCCTCATAACGCGCATTGATCATCAAATAAGGGATTTGGCGATTTTCCACGGTTAAATAATAGTTCAGATTGGGGTTACGCTCTCCACTTTTGGTCGGTTCAATAATAATTCCGCTCAGCGGTTGACTTAACAGCATTTCTAGGCACTGACTTTCTTGCTCAGGGTCATTACCTGTGCTTGACAGCAGCATCTTGTATCCCTGGCGACTCAATTTGGATTCAATTCCCTGTACAATGGATGGGAAAATATAATCCGATATATAGGTTGTAACGACTCCAATCGTCTTTGGATCTTCGGGCTGCTTGCTGTCCCGTGTCTCGACAAAGGTTCCCTTGCCCTGCATCCGAAACAGCCATCCTTCCTGCACCAGCTCACCCAGCGCCTGACGCACCGTTTGCCGACTAACGGCAAATTGTTCAGACATTTCATGCTCAGATGGAAGCTGGCTTTGTGGTTCCAGTTTAGATGAATGAATCCAGGACAAAATTTCTTGTTTAACTTGTATATATTTGGGCGCCATAATTTCCTCCGTACTTGCAATATCGTGTACCTGTTCATATTCCACGATTATAGCATACCGTTCATTTGTACATACAAATGTTACAGGAGCAGGATATCGTCGTATTGCTGCCGGAGGTGTAAACCCATTCACTTATCCCTTCCTTGCCACACATAACTGGCCGAATATCTAAGGACAATTTGTGTAGATGTTGCACATTACGAACGAAGCAATTGATGTTCATTCATATACTTAAGTCCAGTATAGCGATCACGCAAGGTATGAGCCGTGCGCAATGCACGAGCGAGCTGTTCCTCCGTAACCCCGAGCTCGGCAATGGTAGATGGGCCTCCGACCTGAGCCAGCCATGCGCGCATCTGCTCCGACGTAGGCAATTCCCGATACACCTTAAATGCCTCTACATCCTGACTGGCTGCTAAATCCCTGTACAGGTCAGACAGCAATGCGGATGCTACGCCCACTTTGGCACCATGCAAAACTTGCTTGCGTCCCTCTGCGATAAAATCCATTTCAATTCGGTGGGAAATATGGTGCTCTCCCCCTGACGCTGGACGGGAATGATCTATCATCAGCATCGAAATACCGGATGCAATCAGCGCATTCATCAATACCTCGACCCCAGCCTTGCTACCTGCCGCAATCTCGTCGACATGCTCTACACAGTCACGCAGAGCCTCCTCAGTAATGCGATTAGCCACAGGTGAATATGGCTCGTTTCCCAAATCTCTGGAAACATGCCAGTCCGCTAGTGAGGTGAACTTACCGAGCATATCGCCAAAACCGGCCGCAGTCATCGTCTGTGGCGCATTTGCCAGCACGGACAAATCAGCAAAGATCGCCTCTGGCGGAACTGCTTGGAATGTCTGCTTGCTGCCGTCCACAATTAGTGGTGCGCCTGCGGAGGTAAAACCATCCACCGAAGCAGCCGTCGGTACTGACAAGAACGGACGATTCATTTTATAACATACGAAGCGAACCAGATCATGAATCGTGCCGGAGCCTACAGCAAGTACAGCCTGACTCTTATCCGCCACACCCAGCAGCACTTTCATAATGTAGGTTTCATCAGCAATGACATCCCCTACAGCATTCGGAGGTAAGCGAACTACATCAACGGTCAAACCTGCATCACGGATCAGCTCAGCCACTTTTTTTCCTGCCGCCGCCGAAGTATGCTCATCTTCTACCAAAGTTACATGACGATAATCCAGTTGGTTCAAATAAGGAACAACAGACTCCAGTGCTCCATCCCGTACCTCGATACACAATTCAACCTTTCGGTGAGGATGGTCAGCGTTACTAGCCTGCGCCTCTTCGTTCCACAGCTTGATCTGTTCATTCATATTCGTTTCATCAGCCTCCTGAAAAGGAATAATTTGCACAAGAATGATCCATAATGATTAATAGATTCCGTTTGAAAACGATTACTATTTAATTGTACGCACAAGTGTGTGTCCAAGTCCAGAGAAAAAGTACAAGTTACTTTTTAATTTATATATTCGAAAGGAACATGTTTATGAAATTTGGAACGGATATTGCCTGTGCACTTGGGTTACTGGCAGGTACAACGTTTGGCAGTGGTATTGCTTTTTTGTTCGGCTGGCAAGCTTATCGGGCCCTAACTTCTGTTGCAGTCTTTGGCGTTGCGGGGATTATCATAACCATTGTCGTTTTTCGCTTACTGCACCGTAAGTCACTTTCCACGTCTAATTCTCGATAAATGCATGCTGTTAGTGAACTTGTTTTTTTGACAGTATACATAAAAAACGGGTCTCTTAAGCAATTGCATCGCTTGAGAGTACCCGTTTTTGTTTTACAAATATTCACTTATAAAGTTGTATCAACCTCTGGATTAACATCTAATTCATAATCAATTTCATCAAACCCGAATCCAAATAATTGGAGGAAATCCAGACGGTATTGTTCGAGATCGCCCAATTCAGATACATTTTCTGTAGTGATTTCGGACCAAGCTGCTTTGACAGCCTGCTGCACATCGTCTCTCATTTCCCAGTTATCCAGACGGATGCGTCCTGCTTCATCCGTTTCCACAGTGGACCCACTATATAGCGTCTCGAACAGACGTTGTGCCTGCTCAATACATCCCTCGTGCAGTCCCTTTTCTTTCATGACCTTAAACAGCAAAGAAATATACAAAGGTACGACTGGAATAGCCGAACTGGATTGTGTAACCAAAGCTTTATTCACAGAAACATAGGCTTTTCCATGATAACGTTCCAGTTGCTTTGTTAGAGAATGTGCTGTAGCTTCCAAATCATTTTTAGCTTGGCCAATGGTTCCTTTACGATAGATAGCCTCTGTAATTTCGGGACCAATATACGAGTAAGCCAGTGTGGTTACCCCTTCAGCCAGCAGATCAGCTTCTTCCAACGCTTTTAGCCACAAGGACCAATCTTCGCCACCCATTACCGTGATGGTGTTCTCAATTTCCTCCTGCGTAGCCGGTTCTAGCGTAATTTCTGATACGACCCCTGTATTGGTATTTACTGTTTTATTAGAAAAAGACTGTCCGATAGGCTTGAGAACGGAATTAAAGGTCTCACCCGTTTCGGGATGTGTCCGTCGCGGTGAAGCGACACTATATACAATCAGGTCTACCTTGCCCAGCTTTTCCTTTACCAGCTTCAACGTCGCCTGCTTAATTTCATGAGAAAAAGCATCTCCATTAATGCTTTCTGCTATGTAGCCAGCTGCTCTGGCCGCTCTTTCAAAGGCTACCGTATTATACCAGCCTGCTGAAGCCGTGCGCCCCTCTGATGCAGGACGTTCATAGGATACCCCTATGGTGTCCGCTCCCAGACCGAAGCTCGCAGCAATACGAGAAGCCAGCCCGTATCCAGTAGATGCTCCGATCACAAGTACCTTTTTAGCTCCTTGTATTGATGTGCTATCTTTGATGTAGTTGATCTGACGGTTAACATGAGCCGCGCATCCTGCAGGATGTGCAGTCGTACATATGAAACCACGAATTTTCGGTTTAATAATCATTGCAAGGGTCCCCCTACTTTGGCATTCATTTAATATGGATGGAATGGTTGTCCAGTCATAACTATATAGCAAATCAGCTTGCGGCTCAACATATAACCTAGCACTTGAAGGCAGGCGAAGAAAACCGTCGTAAACATCATAGTCTACAACGCTTTTTTACTCCACTATTCATTTCGAATCATTTTCTAACAATTTCACATCTTCTCCTTGCTGTTGTCTTATTTTGATATTAGCCCTCCCCCAAGAACACATTAAGTCAATAATTTCATTTGCTGTAATTCCATATTCCGTTATATAATACTCCACTTTTGGAGGCATTTGATTATACACATGTCTACCTATGATACAATCCTTTTCAAGTTCGCGAAGTTGCTGTATAAGAACCTTTTGAGAAATGCCCGGAATACTACGCTGTAATTCACTTGTCCTTTTTCTACCAGACATTAATAAACAAATGATTAATGATTTCCATTTACCTCCGATGATCTCAAGTGTTGCTTCTATGCCTAAATTATATTGTTTCATAGTACCACCTCTTCAACGCTAAAAATAACAAAGTTTATCTAATTAATTTTATAATTGCGTATCTTCACTCTAAGTCCAATGCACACTTTCAAGTAACTATCTTACTTTATTGTGTGTATTTACTTTTTTTGAAGCATACAGAATAATAATAGAGCATCTACAAAGGCAAATATGTTACGTAAGAAAGGTGATTTATGATGAAAACTCTTGTGATTTTAGCTCATCCCCATATCGAAGATTCTAGAGTAAATAACAGATGGAAACGAGAATTACTTCAATATACCAATGAAATTACAATTCACGAAATTTATAAAGAGTACCCAAACTGGAGCATTGATGTTTTGAAAGAGCAAAAGTTACTTGAAGCACATAGTAATATCATATTTCAATTCCCTTTATATTGGTATAGTTACCCGCCTTTATTAAAAAAATGGATGGATGATGTTTTTACTCATGGATGGGCTTATGGTTCACAAGGTGATAAGCTAAAAGGAAAGAAGCTAGGGATAGCCATGTCCATTGGCGATAAAAAAGAAAATTACTCACCTACTGGTTCCGTTTCTTTTACTGTAGATGAAGTTATAGCACCTTTTAAAGCAAGCGCAGTGCATGTTGGCGCGATAACATTACCCTATTTCGCTGTCTTCGGAGCCTCGTTTCAAGCAAGCGACGAAGACATTAATCAGAGTGCAAAGGACTATATTAAATATATATTTCAGTATAAATAAAATAGTTATAATGGTACACGCATCTTAACCATATAAAAACAGGCTCTTGGTGGCATCCAGCCAATCCAAGAACCTGTAAATGTTAGGCTATGATGCGGTCGAGAGGACTCGAACCTCCACGGGGGGTTAGCCCACACGGACCTGAACCGTGCGCGTCTGCCAATTCCGCCACGACCGCATATTATGTATTCACACCGATGTTTTTCAATCACGGTAATTCAGATTATATCTCCCATAGAACATAAAATCAAGCTATTTTTATATTATATTTTCTATGAATCATTTCCGCAAATATAAGAAAATCACTGGATATCACAAACCAGATATGGTAAAATGGGTCCATCAGGAAAGGAGGTGCGTCAACATCAATAATCACATGTTGAGCGTATCCCTTACCCGGTCCGTTATTCTCTAATTTACAGAGTTGACGGAGGCGCGGGATACGGATCAAAGCTTTAATTAAGCGCCACGGGTAGAAAGACCGTCCTCGGACGGTCTTTTTTATTTCAACATCATCTATAAGATTACATACTGCACTGTGAAAAGAGGAGATACGATGTCGATTAGACCCGCAAATGTGGAAGAGCTCAACGAGTTGGCAGCCATCTGGCTAGATGCTTCCATAGAAGCCCATCATTTTATTGCTCCGCAGTATTGGGCATCACAAGTTACCGAGATGGAAAACAGGTACCTTCCCCTCGCTCAAAACTACGTTATCATACAAGATGATCATAGCATTGGCGGCTTTGTTTCCATGTTGGATGGATACTTGGCGGCTCTGTTTATACGTGTTGATTCTCAAAGAAAAGGCTATGGCAAGTTACTACTAGATTGGATCAAGAAGCAACATGATGAGATTCAATTAAAAGTATACCAGTCGAACACGAAAGCATTTAACTTCTATACCAAAAATGGATTTACCATTCAAGCGGAATCTGTTGATGCCGAAACTGACGAGAAAGAATTTGTGATGGCATGGACAAAACATTAACGATAATGAAACACCTTTAGCTATATAGTCTTCTTATTTAACCTATAGACCTCGGTATATAAAATCTCTTTAAACGGAGCAAAATCCTGTTCAGCCAGCGCACCTGGATAGCTCATAATTTGAAGCCGCAGATCAGCCTGTCCTTCTCTTAAAGGGGGCTGTACATAGTCAAAATGGTTCAGATGAAACCCCAAGCGTTCATAAAAACCAATTCTTCTCCGAGTCCATTCATCCACTGGTGGCTCAACCTCCAGTACTACCGGTTTACCGGACTGTGAAATAAACTTGCTCATAAGCTCTTTACCTAACCCGCCACCTCGTATAGCCGAATCTACGGCAATATGCTCTACAAACCGAAAATCTGTAAACTCCCATCCCGCCAAAAAAGCAATTATTTGCCCTTGTTCGTCCTTTTTGGTAAGTAAACGATAACATGGATGATGAAGCAGAGCCCTTTGTGACTCGGATGTTCTGCATTCCGTTTCAGGAAAAGAAGCCTCCATAATCGCATATACTTGAGAGAATTCTAGTTCATTCATTTATACTTTCAACTCCTCTAACGTTAACTTGTTGGTCTACTAATGTCATTTACATTAGGGCCCTAACCCTTTAGACCTTGTTTAATTCCATAAGCGTCAGCAATATGTGTTCCAACAGCTCTGGAATGTCTTCCATCTGATCTTCGTTAATTTGTCTGGAAAATCGGAGTTCAATCCTGTTTTGATATATAGACGTCTTCTCTCCGTAAATCTGACTAAGGGTTTGTACCGGTCTAAGATCGGGCTTCCAAATTTCGGCCAGTATATTTTCAATCCGGCTGCATTGTGACTCAATCTCACGAATTTCCATGTAAAAACTCAGTAACAAGACACATCCCGGAATTTGATCTTTGATTTCCAAAATTTCCGCAGCCAAGTTGTTTAAATCCGCCTTTAGTTGAATCTCTGCTGTCACACCCGGGTGTTCTCTCAGTCTGAATTGGACAGCAAATTCACGTGACATCACAGACATTTCCAATCTGTCGATCCGCTGTGTAATGTCAATACGTGAATCCAAATTATCCAGATCGTATACTGTATTTTCCATGGCCACTTTTAAATTATCAAAAACGGTCGGATCGAACATGTGCAATTCACCTCTGCCTATCGTTACAATTTATTTCCCCAACTCATGTCGAAGTTTGTTCCTAATCCAATGAGTATACCATATATATTTTCCTCCAAGAAACCTAACCTTTAAACAGAAGCCCTAGAAAAAACCTGTAAACAAGCGAAATGCAATTCCGTAACAAAATGTTCTATTATATTTATTTTATTGATAAATATCCCTTTTTATTATTCCAATTCCCTGGTTAATGATATACAATAAACTCGAGCGTAATTACTAATATATTCATATAAATGAATATAAATCACAAAAAAGGAAGGAAGTTTATCAATGAAAAAAATGTTGTTAACTTCATTAGGCCTGACACTTATGTTAAGTACTTCTGCCAGTGTCGCTTTAGCCGAAGAAGCAAATTCTGTACCAGTAGCAAAGGAATCAACTCTAACCTCTGTACTTGAATATAATGAACAGGAGCCAAATGATAGTTTTGAACAAGCTAACTATTTTTTTATAGGTGATGCTGTCATCGGTACCCTTGGTAAAGAGGTTCAAGGAGACTGGGAAGCCTACGATGTATTTAAAATTAAGGTTTTTAGATCGAACGAAGTTCAGTTTATAATTGAAGGCGACCAATACCCTGATTCTTGGATGGAACTAACTCTTTACGATAGTAATGGTAAACGAATTAAACGTTCAAAAAACGCCCAATATTCTTTAAATGCTGATCTTGAAAAAGGTAAGGAATACTACCTAGCTGTCGATGTACCAGGACTTCAACCTGGAGGAAAGGTATTCGACTATAAAATCTCTACTGAAGTTATAAGGTAGCCTAAATAAATTTATGTAACTTTCCAAATAGTTAAATTATTATTTACTGCCTGCTGTTGTGTTGGATACATACAAAAGGCGCGTACAAAAATCAAAAAACTCTAACTACACCAAGAGCCTAGCCCCTTTTTTAAGGGGCTAGGCTCTTTTTTAAGATCATGCAATTGGTACACTCTGTTATTTCACATTACCCTTGTCTTACGACAAACGTGAGCTAAAGTCCTCGTAGGAGAACTGACGGATTACCTTGATGCCTTCTTCGTCGTTGTAGCTGGCGATGGCTGGCAGGTTGACTCCGTTGAACATGTGGTTTTTGACCATCGTGTAATGGGCCATGTCGCAGAATACAAGCTTGTCTCCCGGCTTCAATGGCTCTTTAAAGGAATAGTCACCAATCACATCTCCAGCCAAGCACGTAAGTCCACCAAGTCTGTAGGTGTAAGCATACTCGCCAGGCTGGCCTGCATCAATGATATTCGGACGATATGGCATAGCCAGTACATCAGGCATATGACATTCAGCCGAAGTATCCAGAATGGCAATATCCATTCCGTTTTTCATCGTATCCAATACGGTAGCCACCAGATATCCGGTATTCAAAGCAATAGCTTCGCCTGGCTCCAGATAAACCTGCACACCATATTTATCCTGAAAATATTGAATACAGCGTACCAGCGTGTCCAGATCATAGTCTTCTCTGGTAATATGGTGACCGCCGCCGAAATTGAGCCATTTCATATTCTTAATGTATGGCCCGAATTTCTCATCCACGACTTTAATGGTGCGCTCCAGCGTATCTGAATTCTGTTCACACATTGTATGAAAATGAATACCGTCCACGCCATCCAGATCCTCAGGTCTAAAGTTAGCCAGGGTCACACCCATTCTGGAGTTGTTGTAGCAAGGATCATACAGCGGCGTTTCGATTTCCGAATATTCCGGATTAACCCGAATGCCGATGTCAATTTTTTTGGAAGTTACGCCTTGCACTCTACTTTTGTAGCGTTTCAGTTGATCAAAGGAGTTGAAAACAATATGGTCAACATACTCCAATAGCTCATCAAATTCACTGTCAACATAAGCAGGTGCATATACGTGAACCTCCTTGTCCATTTTTTCGCGACCAAGTCGTGCCTCGAACAACGAACTGGAGGTTACGCCTTTTAAGTATTTGCCAACCAGAGGAAAGGTCGAAAACATCGAAAATCCCTTAAGAGCGAGCAAAATACTGCAGCCTGTCCGCTCTTGGACGGAATTTAAAACCTCAAGGTTTTTGACAAGAAGTCTTTCGTCAACAAGATAACAAGGTGATGGAAGTCCTGTAATATCAATATTCATCGCAGACCTCAATCAAGCAACGTTGGCGTAAAGTTCTCTTGCCATGGCAATCCGTGTTTATTTAGTGCTTCCATAAATGGATCTGGATCAAATTCCTCAACGTTGTAAACGCCTGGTTTTTTCCAGATACCTTTGATGATAAGCATTGCGCCGATCATGGCAGGAACACCAGTTGTGTAAGAAATGGCTTGGGAGCCAACCTCTGCATAACATTCCTCATGATCACAAACATTGTAAACATAATACGTTTTTGGTTTTCCATCTTTCACGCCTTGGATGATGCAACCAATGTTCGTTTTGCCTTTTGTTCTTGGTCCCAGAGAAGCTGGGTCTGGCAAAATAGCTTTTAGGAATTGCAGTGGAATGATTTGTTGTCCTTCGTAATCAATAGGCTCGATAGAAGTCATGCCTACGTTTTGAAGTACATTCAGATGATTCAGATAATTGTCCGAGAACGTCATCCAGAAGCGGATTTTTTTCACGCCTTTAATATTCACTGCAAGAGATTCCAGTTCTTCATGGTACAAAAGATATATATTTTTCGGTCCAATTTCAGGAAGGTCGTATACCTTTTTCTCAGAAAGTGGCTCAGTTTCAATCCATTCTCCGTTTTCAAAGTAACGGCCCTTCGCCGTAATTTCACGAATATTGATTTCCGGATTAAAATTAGTTGCAAAAGGATATCCGTGGTCCCCTGCATTCGCATCCACAATATCAATCGTATGAATTTCATCAAAGTAGTGCTTTTGAGCATAAGCCGTAAATACTCCAGTTACGCCTGGATCAAAACCGCTGCCCAGCAGAGCTGTAATTCCTGCTTTTTCGAATCTTTCTTTGTAGGCCCATTGCCAGCTGTATTCAAACTTCGGCGTATCCGGCGGTTCATAGTTCGCCGTATCAACGTAATGAACACCTGTCTCAAGGCAAGCATCCATTATCGTCAAATCCTGATAAGGGAGAGCCACATTGATAACTACATCCGGTTGAAAGCTTCGAATCAAGTCAATGACCATGTCGGTGTTGTCAGCATCAAGCTGAGCCGTTTGTATCTTCGTACGACCTCCACCCAGCTTCTCTTTAAGCGCATCGCATTTCTCAACAGTTCTGCTTGCGATACAAATTTCTTCAAATACATCTGGGTTTTGGCAACATTTATGCACCACAACGCTGGCCACGCCACCGGCGCCAATAATCAATGCTTTTCCCAAAATAAATAACCTCCTTATTCCATACGCTAATCGCTAATCATTCTTGCAAACAAAATGATTATAAAGACATCCCACCAAATAATCAAGAAAAACGACAATTTGCTGTATCAAAATTCACAGGAGCATGTCACAAAAACTTTACAAATCCCAAAATTAGGCATAAAAACTTCGTGAAGTGAGCAGAAAACAAATATTACCCCATACATACCAGGGAAGTCAGCACGCATTTAACGGAAGTTTTTTTGAATATAATGCTCATAGCCCTAAAGAGTTAATATTATCTTATTTCTAAACAAAAGACCACCCCTCCGCATCCTATGAAGAAGATTCATGGGGTGGTAAAATAATGGGCTGATAGCGTAATGCCTCATCTACGATCTCTGCCGCACTCAAATCACGATCATCCCAGTAGATTAAATTACTGATCCCCGGATGGGGCGTATTTTGCATCACTATGGTCAGCATACTGTCGATTTCCTCTTCTGTTCCCTCACCTCTGATGATTTTTTCCACCAACTGTATAAGCTCACTTCGTTCTAAACGGTCTAAATTTTGGAGTTCCTCGCTGGCTCGATCCAGACTCATGTAATCGCCCTCCTTTGTATTGAGTATGATCGGCATTGTGTGGCCCATCCCTTTTTCTGTAAGCGCTATATGACCTATTATGGAGCTTTAAGAAGCGTTTATGATAAATAAAGCCGCCCCCAGTATGGGAACGGCTCTATACAGTAAAGCTTTTTAAACCATGATTTTGCAAATATCATTCGTGAATTCAACCGGATCTTGCAGCGGCAAGCCTTCGATCAGCAAAGCCTGATTATACAGTAATGCCGTATAGAGGTTTACTTTCTCCTTATCCTCGGCAAAAGCTTCTTTCAAAGAGTTGAACACCGCATGGTTTATGTTGATTTCCAGCACTTTATTCGCTTTGACATCGGCGTTATTAGGCATAGCGTTTAAGATTTTCTCCATCTCAATCGTCACTTCGCCGTCTGCGGACAGACATACCGGATGTGTCTTCAAGCGCTTGGAGGCTTTAACACTGGATACCTTGCCTTCCAGCAAGCCCTTCATGTACTCGAACAGCTCTTTGTTGTCGTTTTGTTCTGCTTCTGTTTCTTTCTCGTTTTCGTCAGGCTCAATGCCCAGATCGCCGCTCGATACAGATTTGAATTCTTTCTCTTTGTAGCTTAAGAGCATTTTAATAGAAAACTCATCAATATCATCGGTGAAGTACAGAATTTCGTAGCCTTTATCGGCCACCATTTCGGTTTGCGGCAGTTTTTCAATACGCTCGTTGGACTCGCCGGAAGCATAATAAATATACTTCTGATCCTCTGGCATACGTGATACGTATTCGTCCAAGGTAACCTGCTTTTTCTCTGTAGAAGAGTAGAACATAAGCAGATCCTGGAGAGTTTCTTTATGTCTGCCGTAATCGTTGTAAACACCAAATTTCAATTGTCTGCCAAATGATTTGTAGAATTGATCATACTTCTCCCGGTCATTTTTGAGCAAGGTCAGCAATTGGCCTTTGATTTTGCTTTCGATATTTTTGGCAATCAGCTTCAGCTGACGGTCATGCTGCAGCATTTCTCTGGAAATGTTGAGTGACAGGCTTTCGGAGTCAACCATACCTTTGACAAAGCTAAAATAATCCGGCAGCAGGTCAGGAGATTTTTCCATAATCAGCACACCGTTGGCATACAACTCCAGCCCTTTTTCATATTCCTTGGAGTAGAAATCAAACGGGATATTTTCAGGAATAAACAGAATAGCTTGGTACACTACCGCGCCGTCCGCGCTGACGTGGATATGCTGGAGCGGCTTGTCGTAGCCATAGCGTTTTTCCGCATAGAAATTTTGATAATCCTCGTCGGTCAGCTCGCTTTTGTTTTTTCTCCAGATAGGAACCATGCTGTTGATACGCTGTTCTTCTTCGTAATCCTCGAATTCGTTGTCGCTTCCCTCTTTCAGACGCTTGCCTGTAATATCCATTTTAATCGGATAGCGGATAAAGTCGGAGTATTTTTTAATCAGTGCTTTTAAACGATACTCGTCCAAATATTCGTCGTAGGACTCATCTTCGGTGTTTGCTTTGATTTTCAGAACAATCTCGGTTCCGACCTCGTCCTTCTCAGCTGCTTCAATGGTATACCCGTCTGCACCTGTGGATTCCCATTTATAAGCAGTATCACTTCCCAAAGCCTTGGTAGTCACTGTAACCACATCGGCTACCATAAAAGCTGAATAGAAGCCGACGCCGAATTGACCGATGATATCATGACCATCCTTGGATTCATTTTCATTTTTGAATGCCAGTGAGCCGCTTTTAGCAATAACACCCAGGTTATTTTCTAGTTCTTCCTTGGTCATACCAATCCCGGTATCACGCAGGGTTAGCGTTCTATTATCCTTATCGGCCGTTACTTTGATATAATAATTTTCTTTGTCAAAGACCAGTTGATCATCCGTCAATGCTTTGTAATAAATTTTGTCAATCGCATCACTTGCATTGGAGATCAGCTCTCTTAGGAAAATTTCCTTTTGCGTGTAAATCGAGTTAATCATCATTTCTAGCAGACGCTTGGACTCAGCCTGAAACTGTTTTTTCTCCATTCGGATATCTCCTTTCAGATATGAACCTATGTAAGGCCAGCAGATATGAGCTATGCAAACGATTCAACTTTGTTAGCACTCCCATCATTCGAGTGCTAGCCTACCTTTTTTATAACATTCCTCATTTTTTATGTCAATATCTCGGTTGGCTGAGCAGTAAAATTACATTTTAGGAAATCGCTAGTGTCTAATGTGCTTAAACATCACGTTAAACATTTCGACAGAAGATGGAAACAACCCCTGTACATGGGGAAGCAGATTACTCCTGATCCGCAACTCATCCTCATTCAAATGCTGTAGGTCCTCATGAAAGAACCAAACAATAGGATAATCGCCGTCCTTATGTCTGCTGCCTGCATTTAAACAAACGGGGCCCTGGTCGTCCTCTGCTATTGCAAAAGGAATGTAGCCTGCTGACAGCAGAGGTGACCATTGATCGAGCAAATCATAAAATGCCTTTAAGCCCTGACCTACAGGCAGACGTGGAAACTCAACAAACGTACAATCGCTCCAGTATACTCCCGGAATGGATTCATTATCGAATTGTAAAGATACATAATGGTAGGACATGATAAAACTCCTCAGCAGGGGCGGCAGCTCAAAATGGTATTTTTCCTCCATCTCCCGAACTTCTTGTTCAGTAATCTGTGAAGGGAGAGGCTTCCATTTGATCCATCCCTCCTCGTCGACATTCCCATCACGCATTTCAATCGGTACATTTTCTTCCACATCCATAAAAAAGGCTTCATCCATCTGAGCAAATAGTTCCTTCATGGATGTACGAATATCCGCTTTCTTGTCCATGTCCTCACACCTCTTTCCTCTCTATTCACATTTTGCATCATGGGTTAATGCCAAATGCCTCTATCTGAAAATAGCATTGTAATCATGTGCTACTACACTTTTTAAGTTCAGCTTATCAGAACTTGCTTTTATCACCATTTGCGGAATATTAGTATTACCAGCGCAATGGCTCATAGTTCCGCCAGATCACCCAACGCGCTGTCTCGTGAATTGGCGCGGTGCCAATGCTATATTCGTCCTTCGTGCCGCTCTGCAAATCAATCAAATGAAGCATACCTCCATACGTTCCAACCGCCAACATACCTTCATCAGGTGTAACTGCCAGCCCGGATAACGTACTGCCGACAAAATAGCGCCAAAGTTCACGACCCCTCCTGTCAATCAGACGGAGATAACCGTAGGCATCACCCAAAATAGATCCTTGTGTCAGCGCTGTTGCAGCGTATACTCGCATTTCTTCATTCATTATCGACCATTCTTCCTTATTCTGAGCAAGACCCTGCTCCACCTCAGCAATCGACACTTGAATGGTGGCACCGTTGTAGAAATGACAGGCATTGTACCAGACGTCCAGATCATCTTTGGAAAATAGAGCATAATGCGGATAACTAGAACTTGGCTCCAATGTATGCACCGTCTTATCGGACAGATCCATAAGCATATGCTCACTCATCTGGCTGCCGTATGCGATCCAGCGTCCATCCCTCGACACAGCTCCATGTACCATATCCACAATCGTATCTTCCAGCTCTAGTTCTCTTCGTTCAGACGCCTTAGGATGGATCAAATCCACCTGATCACCAGCCAGCAAATAAACGCCGTAACCACAAACCAGCAGAAGTCGCTGTCCATCGCCAAACGGAATCACTTCATCTAATATATCCTCAGGATGATCCTCATCTCCCAAGCACTCCAGATCAGGAATGGATGCTTTTAAGCGTCCTTGTATATCCTTCCACTGAAAATGTGCTGTCTCTTCTCCTTGCAGATTTCGGTCCGGTTGACGAACAATACGAATCCCCTGTCCATCCACCAACGCAAAATAAGTCCCGTCCGGCGAACAGCCTACTCGATGCAGTCCGGGGATTTGCAAGATTCCATCTTTTCCCGTCACATAGATCGTCCCACGTTCCCGAGGATTGCCCGCATGTACAATGATTTCATTGCCTCCATTCACAAAAGCTATCGGCCTAACGGCTTGCAAAGCCTCCTCGAACGCTGGTGTAAGCGGCCAAGACGCGGCTGGAATTTCTCGACGTAACTGCTCCATTTCACCAGCCTGATTTGCCTCCTGAATCATACGAAAAATATCTTTAGCCATCTTGGGGCGTTCGTCCTGCTTTGGCTCTGATTGCTCCTGCTGCCATTCACTTTCCATGCCGACTCTGATAAATTCATTCACATCTGCGGCATACCTTTTTCCTTCCTGTCGCCACTTTGCTGCCATTTCATGATTCAACCAACTCATTTGCTTCCCCCATCCAGTGTATGTATGCCCTGTTTGTTCTACAGGCTTTGTTCATTATGTAAGGTGGTTTCTCACCTTTGTCAGCACAGACCACAGGTCTGTCACTGCCTTCACCTCTTCATAGTCCAGATAGGCATCTCGTTTGTCATAGTATTTTACCGCCATAATCACCATCTGAAGCGTCACTGGCTGTCCAGCAGCCTTAAGGACTCCTACAATACTTTCGAAGGTCGCCAACTCAAACCAGGTTTGAACCTGACGATCCGGCACCCACTTGGGAATATACTCGTCCTGTTCGTTGGTTACGGCTGTACCCTCCTCTGCACATTCCTCTAGCCAATGCTCATCCCAATAATAAATCGGTGTGTAAACAGGGTCCTGATCCCATTGATCCACATTCACATATAACCAGTTATTATGCAGTTGCCCCACGCTACGCACCAATTCCTGTAATCCTTCAAATACACGATAAGACGGGCGCTCTCTGCGACGGTAATCCTCAAGTCTTGTCTCATACCTGCTCATCTCCAACCTCCCGCTTCCTATATCAGCTAAACACTCAAAATTCGCATAACATACATTTACAACTTATAAAACCCGATATAATTACAAGCACCTCGTAAAGTGTCAAGACTACATAAGGAGATTGATCTATTCATGAAAAGAATCACCGCACTTGTTATCCTGTCCTTGCTATTACTTGTATCCCCGATCTACGCTGCTGCCCCAGCACCTATGCTGGTCTATGTGGACCAGAGTAACCACTCCTTCATCCCGCTTCGTCTCCTGAACAGCTATGAAGGGATCACACTCAACATGACGGCAGCGGACAAAAAAATAGAAATTGCGCAAGGCAATACTCGGATTACCCTATTTGCCGGAAAATCTACTGCCAAAGTGAACGATCAAACGGTCCGTTTGCAAAATGCTCCTTTTACCGATAATGGTTCGACCTATGTCCCCTTGCAGTTCATCAGCCAATATTTAAACCTGCAAATCTCATGGCAAAAGGAAACCTCAGCTGTACGCATTAAACAGGGTACAACGTCCGTCACGCTTCCGGTACTTACTGGTAAGCTACCCGGAAATACTACACCCATTACGACGGCTCATAAAAGCTTCAAGGTCGGATCTCGTACCTTTTCCGCTAAGGTGGTCACCATCTCTATGCTCCATCCCAAGGTAAGCCTGGATGTGGCTCTGGCAGGCAATACTATCGGCAAAGTGGAAGACTTAAGCAGTCTCGCCAAACGTAATCAAGCGGTTGTAGCCATAAATGGTACATTCTTTGACGCCTATACCAAAAGCTCCTACAAAACGCCTTACGGCTACCTGGTCAGTCACGGAAAGATGTTGAAAAAAAGCTCCGGCGACCAACGGACGGTCTTCACCTACGATGCTAACCGTTTAGCTGAACTGGTGTCAGGTTCTGCCTTTGAACAAAGATTAAGCCAAGGTAACATCGAAGGTGCCCTGCAAGCCGGGCCTCGTCTGGTCACGAACGGACAGGTTTCCCTAAATGTCAAAGCCGAAGGCTTCAAGGACCCTAAAATATTAACAGGCGGCGGCGCCCGCAGCGCAATAGGAATGAGTCGGGATCATAAGCTGATCCTCCTGACCACAAGCGGAGCGACTATACCGCAGCTCGCCCAAATGATGAAACAGGCCGGAGCTTATCAGGCCATGAATCTGGACGGCGGTGCTTCCAGCGGGCTGTATCACAACGGCTCCTACCTCACCACACCCGGCCGCCAAATCAGCAATGCCATTATTGTAAAGTATCAATAGACGGATAAAGGGCTGCCTTCACGGATCTGTAAGCCGTGGGGATAGCCCTTTTTCCATTTTCCCCCGGTTCCGGTTGTTCCTGCTTCCACCTGTTCAGGTGGCTTGTATGGGCCATTACGGGTTGATCCTGCAACCTACAATCGAATCAGACCCGTAAAGCTATTGGTGCCTTCGCTTCCTTTTTTTAAAGAAAGATAAATACGATTGTCTTCTCTGCTCGCCAAGCATTCATAAAGTCCCGGTTGCACAGAAAGGAACGTCCCTCCCCATACACATTCAGGCTCCAGTCCACCACTTGTGGCTTCCTCCCCTGCTCCAATAAATAGGTTACCTGAGGGAACCTTCAAAAACAGTCGTACAGCAGGCTTGTCAATATGATCTGTCATCACAACCTCATAGGTCCCGTCGGCTCCCAGATTCAAAAAAGCTACATTTCCCGCATTCAACTCGCCCAGCTCGTCCTCTTCGATGGACCACCAATCCGGATCATCGTCCAAACGATGCTTAAGTGCTTGCGTATCAAATAGGCAGAGAGTCGCCGTGTCTGTCGTAAATTGAAATGGACTGCTTGCCATATTCATCATCCGATCCTCCTGATTTTGGTCAGCGAATTTCCGTTTTTCCACGTCTTACGCTATCCGTATTGCTATATACTTGAGGGAAAATCTCCCTGTATGTAAAGTATAACAATGCTTGCAGAACCAGACAACATGCAGGACTAACACCCATTCTGCATAAAAAAGCCCTCCCTCACGATGTCGTGAAAGAAGGCCGATTTGTGGATTTAAGCGATGCTAACCTGCTGTTAGATCAGAAACGACTTAGTAATAATCACCAACAAAATGAACAATACCAAAATCGCTCCTGTGGATGTCCATGCTCCACCGTAACCTACTTCACCCATGTCTGAATCCCTCCTTGCGTTAAAGCTTACTCTTATCGTATGAAGAAAAGCGGATTACGACAGGGCGAATTGGCAAGTTTATTTGCCATGGAAGGGCTATTCAGAAAATGGACTGATACGTCTCGGATGGATCGCTAATCACTCGGGATGACAACTGGCAGAGAATGTCGTCCGTTCTTCGCAGTAACCTGCTCACATCCTTGTACTTCATTTTTTGAAGGAGCGGGGTTTCTAACTGGGATGAAAGAAATTGAGTGGTACCTATAAATACAACAACATCCAATCCCGGGTTGGTTTCGGTATGTAATAAGTGCAGCAGATCAGTCATGGACAGGAATCCGGGGGGGAAAAGGCTGTTGTTTTCTTTCATATATAGTGCTTTTAACTTGGAAGTCAACGCCCAGTCACATAGGATAATGCAGCATTGGACTTGATTGTGCTTGTACAGGATTTGGGCTAGTTTCATGTGGTATTGGGATAGAGTGTGGAAATCGGTTATTGAATTATGTAGGTGTTGTGAAGGTCTGGATGGTTGGGTGGGACTTGGAATAAAGGTAGAAGGAGCTTCTTTCATATCTATTCCTCCAGAGAATTTTAAGAATAGTCTTATTATACTCTAAAATAATACTTATAGATATAATCAATGCTGAATATACGATTCTTAATCTCATGTTTACCCAAGAAAATCTTGACTACACTTTTTAGTATGAAGGGGTGTAGATAAATGCAGGACAAAGAAGTACTAAAGCTAGTTGGGGCTAGAATAAGAGTGTTACGCAAAGAAAAAGGCCTCTCACAAGAAGCTCTTGGGGAAAAAGGTGGATTTCATTTTACATACATTGGACAGATCGAACGTGGAGAAAAGAATGTTTCTTTGATAAATGTAGCTAAAATTGCAAAAGCACTAGACGTAAACTTAGTTCAGTTGTTTTCATATGTAAGCGAGGACCCCAAAATTGTGGAGTCTGATGAAGATATTATAGAAATTATTACGATGCTCAAAAAGTCGAGTCCAGAGAAAGTACGTTTGGCGAGGAATGTGATAAGGGAAATTACAAATTAAAAAAGATTTTTTTGTTTTCAAAATTATGAAAATCAAATAAACCCACCCGTTTCTTAAATACAGGTGGGTTCTTCGACTATGGTTGTCTCCACACTCCAATATGATGAGAGATCAAATATTACTGCACCTTATAGCGAGGCCTTTCTCCAGTATATCTTCCCGTATATTACTACCACGCACTCCACGTGTGTCGAGACGATGGAAAGAATATACTTATGAGCAGAAATAGCATGTCTATCGAAAAGAATAGAATCATTGATTAATCGGGGCTGTTCTCTAAACATAGTCTATGACTACAATCCGAGGCAATCAGATAACGTGAGTCTCTGACAAGCGAGCATAAATCCATTGGTTGCCCTTCTGTAGCGGACTCATCATGTTCACCAGCAAAGATGAATACCAACTTCTACAAGAAAGGTTATTTTCATTTACACATAGTTCTTGACGCTACCGTCTAAACTTATTGAGAAGGAAATTCCTAATCAAAACAATTATAATTTCTGGTAGAAACACAATAAATATATATAGGGGTATGATGAATGGTAAAGATGCAATGAAAACTTCTGCTCCCTGCCCTCCCTCAATCAAAAACAACCAAATTGGTACTGATAAAATCCATAACAATGCATTGGAAATCATTAGATGTCGAACATTTTTCCAAAGAAAACAAAACAAAATTGCAATGACTGCTGGTATACCCCATGAAACTATCTTATCACCATTACTTAATATGATGAATGCCGAAATGGGATAGAGTATTACGCTTAATATCTGAACCACTCTATTATTATAAAAATTCAATTTTTCATCTCCCTCATCTTATTCAAACAAACAAATCTTCTTTTAGGATAATCATACCTTATTATTCTATTTACTTCCAGTACATTCTGTGTATAATAAGTATTGCAATTAAATTTATGGAAAATGGCGGTACATTATGAAAAAAATAAAAGTTTTTTTACCTGCTCTACTAATGCTTCTCTTCTTTACCTCTTTTTTTGGTATAACGTCTGTAAGTGCTTCCGAGGTTAATCCTTCTGTAAGTGCTCCTGAGGTTAATCCTTCTGTAAGTGCTCCTGAAGTTGACCCTTCTATAAGTGCTCCTGAGGTTAATCCTTCTGTAAGTGCTCCAGAAGTTGATCCTTCAATAAGTGCTCCAGAGGCCACGTATGACTTTTCTCCATCAGCGTTAGAGCCAGATTCAACCTACCCAGGAACCAATATCAGAGTTAAGGTAGGAGATGTACTTTATTCATCAAAAGCATTAGGCGGAAGCGCAATGATTGTTGGACATGTTGGTATCATTGGACCTGATTATATGGTTTATCATGTAAATGCAGTTAATGATAATCAAGGAGAAGGCGGAAAAAGGGATACCATTTCTTATTACCAAACGAGGCATAAGGCTGGTGAATCAATCGCTGTCTATAGAGCGACTCATGGCCGTAACGCAGCTTATTGGGCACAAAACAATTACTCTTCGGTAACAAGTTACCATATACCTATTTATTCTTGGGATAACTTTCAACTTAAAACTATAAACCCTAATTACTGCTCTAAATTTATTTGGCAAGCATTCTATTATGGAAACTATGACACAGACTATATTATCGGTCACTATACTCCAAATAAAGAGGCTTTTGTAACTCCAGGTCAAGTCATTGACAGCAATGATCTTACATATGTGGGTTCATTCGGAAGTCGTAGCTAAAACATAAATATGCATTTTTAAAAGGAAAAAACGTATTTAGTCGAGTAAACTAAATACGTTTTTTTGTTTACACAGATATCCGATCAGTTGAGTAATGAAAGTATTGATAATAACCGCCACTGTACACAACTTAACCCCCTCGCATTTCTCCTACTTCCAAAAATACACATAGTAAATACACCAATCAATGGGTCATTCTGTAAACTAAATCTCTCTTTTAACCGATAAATACATATGCTGGACTGTTATTTAAATATCACATCTCGTAACTTTATACCCAACAAACTCAGTGATACATATAGGTCTTGACTCAAAGTTGTATTCATCCATTTCTTCTATTAGTCAGACTCGAATTAAAAATACTGCACTTTACTTTTGTAATCAGCCATCGCATCTAGAAAGGAGTCATGAACTCACTTGAGCGTATTATCAGATGGGATCGGATATGAAAGCCTACGCTTTTATGGTCCCTTTCAGCCCCTACACATCGATCAACTTCAAATAACACGTACCATTAACGATCATGTCTATTTACATATCAGTGGCATGCTCTCTGAAGAACAGGGAGCCGCTTGTATCGGTCAAAATATGGAGCAAGAGCCGATTGTGATTCGTCAGTTGAATGATCAGGGACAATCGCTGAGAAGGCTGTTCCATGGGATTGTTACACGTATGTCCGTACACTGTGTGCGAGGCGTGTATACATTTGAACTGGAGGCCGCTTCCCATTCATACCAGATGGATATTAAACGTAAAAGACGCTCCTATCAAGATATTCACCGTACTTATGATGATCTGGTCACAGCACTGGTTCGAAAATATCAGTACGGAGATGCCATTGATACCGTAACTAATTATACCAAGCTGGATACATTTGTTTTACAATATGAGGAGACGGATTGGGCGTTTTTAAAACGTCTCGCCTCTCGCTTTGGCTCCGTACTTGTGCCAGAGGTAAGCGCAGCCTCGCCCAAGGTTTTCTTCGGGATGCTAGAAGGCAAGCAACATAAGGTAGAGCAGGATGTATTTTATCGTGTACGAAAAACATTTCATGAGCTGGATGTAAAAAAGCCGGGAGAACGTGCTGGCTCGTATGTCACCTACATGATCGAAAGTCTGCAATACTATGCGATGGGCGACCTCATCACCTTACAATTGGACAAGGCAAAGAACTGGTCGTGGTTCGAGCAGTGACAACCTTAGCGGATGGCTTACTAACTAGGAAAACAATCCCTTCAATATAAGGCCGGCATATTGACCGATCTGATCACTAGAGCATGGAGGCCTCGATGTTTTCCCTTATTTGATTTTTCATAATAAAAATTCACTACATAAAAAGTCCAACGACGACCATTAAAACGGTCTTCCGTTCATTGCTTACTATTTTTCTTACGAATCATGCCAAATAAAAAAATTAATAATAAAACAGAGAACAAAAATGTATAACCTATTAGCAAGGGTTTTAGATTAGATTCTCCTGTATTGGTATATATTCTTCCTCCTAGAATAAGAAGCATAATTAATGATAGCCCAAAATTTTCACGGTTATATTTCCTTGTCTTATATTTAATAATTCTATAAATCAGAAAAAATAGTAGTAAGAAAGATACTATCGAGATAATAACGAAAACCATATTTGCATGTTCCCCCTTTAAAATAAAATTAGCAAAGGTTTAATATCACCTTTGCTAATTTTATTACTCTTCATTCGAAAATTACATACGTTGAATATAATTATATGCTTGTTTAAGACTAGATCTAGCTTGTGAACGATCATTAACCACTCCAGCCGCTGATGCTGCTCCAGTAAGTCCAGAGCCGACTAATTCTACAACTGTTTCCCATGTCAAGTTGGCCAGATTGGTTTCAAGAAGCATTACGCCACCTATGATTTTGTTAGTCCAATATTTCATCTATGCTCATTCCACATTTCAAGGTAAAAACAAAATGCACTGGTAAGAGAGTCGTGATCTTCTCCACCAACGCATTAATTAGGTTATCAACAAATTGTTCTAGTATAGCTTGCCGATTGTTTGAAATTTGAATAATCTCATCTACACGGTCCTTGATCTTCGCTTGCTAATCCTCTATCTCTTCTATCCTTTAATATCAGAGTCTGTTGTCGTAGCTCGTTGAGTTCACTGGAAAGCTATATTAACTCCCTATAACCCTTACTTCCAAATCTCGTCCGCAATCTCTTTAATGAAAGCAAGCTTTTTCCACTGCTGCTCTTCTGTCAGAATATTGCCCTCTTCTGTCGAAGCGAAGCCGCATTGTGGGCTGAGGCAGATGTGGTTGATGTCGACGAATTGAGTCGCTTCCTTAATACGATTAATGACCGTCTGCTTGTCTTCCAGTTCACCTGTTTTGGAGGAAACGAGGCCCAGTACGACCTGCTTTTGATCTTTCAGATGCTTAAGCGGTGTGAAATCACCTGCACGGTCGGTATCGAATTCGAGATAGTAGCCGTCGATGTTGTCGATGCCGAACAGAGTTTCGGCTACAGGCTCATAGCCGCCAGATGATGCCCAGGTGGAATGGTAGTTACCACGACATACGTGGGTCGTAACGACCAAATCGGCTGGGAGATCATTCACCGTTTCCTGATTCACACGGGCAAACAGCTTTTTGGTATCTTCCACATTCTCACCCGCATGCTGTCTAGCTTCCCAATAGTTTTTATCACAGAGCATACCCCATGTGCAATCATCCAGCTGTAAGCTGCGGCAGCCCTCATTGTACAACGCTTGAATCACGGATTTGTAGGCTTTGGCGATATCCGTCACCAGCTCATCCAGATTGCTGTAATACGTGTCGGTTGTTTCTTTATTTTCGCCACGCAACAGCTCAGCCAGAAATTGCGCAGGTGCCGGGATCGTTTGGCGCGCGATGGCATCCTCACCTGCTACTTGCTTCAGGAATTTGAAATCTTCAATGAAAGGATGACGGGAATGTCCGATTTTACCGGACAAGCGTGCGGTTTCCGCTCTTGTTTCCACACCCTGGAATTGGTAGCCGTTCGAAAGCTGTACCTTTTCCACGCCGTCCAGACCCCACATAAAATCAAGATGCCACCAGGAGCGTCTGAATTCACCGTCTGTCACGGCTTGAAGTCCTACCGATTTTTGCTTTTCCACTAGCTTGATAATTTCGTTATCTTCAATCTTTCTCAGCTCGTCCGCAGAGATTTCATTATTTTGAAATTGAATTCTGGCGTCTTTAATCGCTTGCGGGCGCAAAAAGCTGCCGACCATATCATGTCTAAAAGGGGTCACTTTACGTTGGGATGCATTGTCAAGGATGCTGCTCATTAGGGTTATCTCCTTTTTCGCTTCTGTAGTGAAGTTCTTGTAAGAAAGATAACATACATTTTCAGTTATAAGGTAACTCCAATAAACTATAGCTAGTTATAGCCTAAGGCTATACCCAACCTTTTATTCCCCTATCGCCTCATGCAACGCTTCTACATAGACGGTAGCCAGCTTGGAGAGCGCAGCGTTTTTATGGCAAATCCATCCCACATTAATAGACTCATCACATTCCAGAGGGACGGAAATAATGTCGTTACCGTTCAGATCCGCACTGATCACCCCGGTAGAAATCGTATAGCCGTTCAAGCCAATGAGCAAATTAAAAAGGGTCGCCCGGTCATGGACACGAATGCTTTTGGGATGCGATAACGTACTGAGAATCTCCTCGGAAAAGTGAAAGGAATTGTACTCCCCTTGTTCAAAGGACAAATACGGATACGGATGAAGCTGATCAATGGTCACGATAGACTGTCGGGATAGCGGATTATTGGCACTGATAAAAATATGCGGCTTGGCCGTAAACAGGCTATTGAATTGCAGATTCGCATCTTTTAGCAGCTTGTTAATGACCTTGGCGTTAAATTCGTTCAGATACAGGATTCCAATCTCACTGCGCAGGCTTTTGACATCCTGTATGATTTCATGGGTTTTGGTCTCTCGTAAAGCCAATTCATACTCTTCTTGACCATATTGATTCACCAGATTTACGAATGCATTTACAGCAAAAGCGTAATGCTGCGTGGACACAGCAAAATGCTGTGGTGAAGGCTTGGCATCCAGATAGCGACTTTCCAGCAGCTCCGCCTGCTCAACGACCTGACGTGCATAACCGAGGAATTCCACGCCTTCCTTGGACAAAGAAATCCCCTTATTGGTACGCTCAAAAATGGTGATATGAATTTCTTCCTCCAAATCACGAATCGCGTTCGACAGACTGGGCTGGGAAATGAACAATCGCTTCGCCGCCTCATTCATGGAGCCACGATTGGCAACCTCAATGACATATTTTAATTGTTGTAAGGTCAATGCATAATGTCCTTTCCGTTTGTGTTTCTTCTATTATATAATACATAATTACACTTCTGGAAAAGGGATAGTTGTTGCTTAAATGAAATCAGCCTCTCCCCCTAAGGTTTAAAAAATATAAACACCTCCCTAAATGAAAATCTTCCATTCAGGGAGGTGCTCTAGTTATGATACTTTAATTAACGAATTTCACCGTTTGTGGAGATCAGCTTTTGATACCAATAGAAGCTTTGTTTACGAATACGACGCAGATCCTTGAGATCAAACTCCTCACGATCCACATAGATAAAACCGTAACGCTTGCTGGAGCCCTGATGGGTACTAACAAGATCAATCGCAGACCACGGACAGAAGCCGAATACTTCTACACCGTCTGTAATAGCCAGTTGAATCTGCTCGATATGTTTCTTGAAAAAGTCAATGCGGTAAGGATCATTCACTACATCCCCTTCTTCAAGCTTGTCAAAAGCGCCCAAGCCGTTCTCTGTCACGATTAAAGGCAAGTGGTAGCGAGAATAAATTTGGCGTAATGTGGTTCTAAAGCCGACCGGATCAATCTCCCAACCAAACTCCGTCGTTTGCAGGTTGGGGTTGATGGAACCTCGGTACGCTCCGGGTTCACCCACAATTTCATGCTGATCTCCTGTATGTGAAAAATCATTTCCGTCATCTAAACTTTCTCCTACGGTTTGAGAGGTATAATAATTAAATGCGATAAAGTCCGGGTTCCCCTTCGCTAAAATGTCCATATCCCCTTCTTCAATGACAGGCTCATAGCCTTTCTCGACCAAATAGCTCCACGCAATGTGATTGTAACGGCCAAATACAGCCATATCCAGATAGAGCCAGTTGCGAATGGCTGCATAGTTATCAGCCGCCAGTGTATCTTCCGGCTTGGAACTGGCTGGATAGATAACCCCGATATTCGGCGCAGGTCCAATTTTCGCGTCAGGTAGCATTTCATGGCACAATACCATTGCTTTCGCCTGCGCGACTAACATATGATGATTTTGTTGATACAGTACCCTTTGTGGATTTTCGAGACTTGTATCTAATGTGCCAATAGAACCGGGATGGAGAATCAGCATGTTCTGCTCATTAATGGTTAACCAATATTTCACCCTGTCTCCAAAGTTCTCAAACAATGTTTTGGCATACTGTTCGAAGGCATCAATCGTCTCCCTCTTCGACCAACCGCCTTGTTTTTCAAGAGCATAAGGCAGATCAAAATGATACATAGTAACAATCGGTTCAATCCCGTATTTAATTAGTTCATCAATTAATGAGCTGTAAAACGCGATTCCCTTCTGATTAACTTCACCTGCGCCCTGGGGATAAATACGTGTCCAAGCAATAGAGAAACGATATGCTTTAAAGCCCATTTCAGCCATCAGAGCTACGTCTTCTTTGAACATATGGTAATGATCACTGGTTACCTTAAAATCAGTGACCCCTTCGACGTGATTAGCCATGTCAATGACAGAAGGTCCTTTTCCATCTTCGTCCCATGCACCCTCTACTTGATAAGCGGAAGTGGAAGCTCCCCAGAAAAAATTTTCAGGAAATGCCTTCAATTGATTATGTTTCATGATCTAGTCCCTCCAGTTATAGTTATATCCTTCTGATGTTCGCAATTCATATATGTGATGATGATGCTTGCCAGTATCACACAACCAAAGTTAACAATACTTCATTTTTTTGAATCTGCTCCTGATTTGTCTCAAATACGTCCACTTTATGTTGCGTAAGTGTGACGATGACAGGCGTCACGATTTCGTATCCTGCTTCAATAATCTGCTCCCTGTCAAATTGGATTAACAAATCGCCCTGTTTCACGCTGTCGCCCTCTTTAACCACTGGATTAAAATGCTTCCCTTTCAGCGCAACGGTGTTAATTCCGATATGAATTAATATCTCTGTACCTGCACTGGAAGTCAATCCTATGGCATGTCCTGTGGGGAACAGCGAGGTTACGACTCCATCTATTGGCGCTACAACCTCGCCGACAGACGGTTCAATGGCTAACCCTTTTCCCATGGCCCCTGTAGAAAATGCAGAATCATTCACTTGACTCAGTGGTGTGGTCCTGCCTGTGATCGGGCTGTAGATTGTTTCTTTCTTGATATCAACGGCCTTGGTTGCTGTAACAACAGGCTCTGGTTCTGCTGTTTTCACGGATTCAACTGTTTCTGGGGCCTCCCCCTTCACCTTGCTTTCATATCCAAAAATAAGGATCAGCATCGTTGCAGCTATAAATGAACATGCAATGGCGATAACATAAATTAAGGTTGGCGTATATACTGGAATTGCAAAAATGTTGTGAAAAACATAAGCCGTCATTTTCACTCCAAAATGTCCATTGATAGCTCCGCCTATAGCGCCTGCGATAATGACAATCGGAATGACACGTTTATAACGAAGCACCAGACCATACACAATCGGCTCTGTCACACCAGCCAGCAATCCTGTAATACTCGTGGAACCGGCAAGAGTTCTAAGTGTTTTATCTTTTCTCGCCTTCAGGAAGATACCAAATGCGACACCAATTTGAGCAAATACAGCTGCTGCAGCCATCGCCTCAATCGGATCACCGCCAACACCGATATTTTGAATCGTAATGGGTGTAAAACCCCAGTGAAGTCCGAAGACGACCATAAAGGTCATAAAACCGCCAAGAACAATCCCTGACAAAATGCCACTTACACCGATTAACCATGTCACACCTGAAGAAATCCAATCTCCTACCCCTGTACCGAAAGGTCCGAAAGCCATCGCAGATAGCGGAACCATAATCATCAAAGCCAGCATCGGAACTAAAAATAGTTGTAAATCCTTAAGAATGATCTTCTTCAAAAACTTATCCACCAACGCATATATGCTAATGGATATGAAAATCGGGAAAACACTGGCGGAGTAGTTCATCATGACCACCGGTATTCCTAAAAACGATACATCAGAGCCTTTGTCCATCAGCCCCGTAAAGTTGGGTTCCATGAGAGCCGCACCGATCACACCAGCTACATAAGGATTCGCCTTCAGCTTTATACCAAGCGTGATCCCAAGCAAAATCGGCAAAAAGTAAAACACAGCATTCCCTGCAGCAGACAGGATCATATAAGTATCACTTGTTGCAGACATCCATCCCAGCAAGGTCAAAACCGTCAGGAGTGCTTTTATCATCCCCGAGCCCGCCATCGCCGGAATCAACGGGGAGAAACTGCCGGAAATGACTTCAAAGATTGTGGATATGACCGATGTTTTTTTACCACTAGATTCACTGGCTGTAGAGGAATTCGATTCAAAATTCCTGTTTTTCATGATCTCCGCATATACATAGGCAACATGGCTGCCAATAACAACTTGAAATTGTCCTCCGCTTTCAACAACTGTAATGATCCCCTCGTGCTTCTCAAGCGCTTCTCTTTCGGCTTTTCGTGAATCCTTCAGGTCAAATCGGAGTCGTGTAGCACAATGGACAAGCCCATTGATATTTTCTTCTCCTCCAACGAGACGTACGATGTCTTCGCCCATTTTCTTATGGTCCATGTTCATTCTCCTCTTGGGCAGATTGCCTGAAAACAAAAAAATACCTAAACGAAAGGCCTGTATGATCAAAGAACATGATCACTGCCATTCATTTAGGTATCGCCTGCTTAACCAGTAACAATCCTTATATTTAAGTTGTGAGCCTACTATAAATCACTTAGAAATCGTTTGCAAGCTTTTTTTTCTAAGAAGTAGCCATATCGTTTCTGGAGGTTACACGCTGTATATGAATCGTCAAATACACTTTTTCGTCAATTGACATAGCACTTTCATGCTTTAATTCCAAATATTGATTGATTAATTGGGTGCATTGAAAAGCCCTCGCATATTTATCTTTGACCTGATCATACAAGAAATTGTCACCTGAAGCTAGTTGCTCTTGTTCATTGCTCAGCAATCGTTGGGCAAAGTACTGCAAATGAGTAATAAACCGGGAATAATTGAACGAAGTTTCATCCAGTGTAATCTGATAGTAATCGGTTACAATGTTGAAAATGTCATCAATGACCTCGGTAATCTCAACCGTTTGTTTCATTCCCTGACCGTCTTGTCTTGCATTTACAAAATGCATAGCAATAAAGCTTGCTTCATGCTCATCCATTTGGATGCCAAATTGAGCATGGATGATGTCCAATGCATTCATTCCGATCATAAATTCTTTTTTGTAAAATTTTTTAATTTGCCATAAGAGTGAATTTTTAAGTCCCACGGATTTTCTGTATCGAGAGATGGCAAATTGAATATGGTCAATCAGAGAAATATAGATATTATCACTAAAAATATCTCCCATTTCCCTTTTCGCGCTGCCTACAATTTCATCCGCCACCTTTAAATACTCTACAGATGTTTCTCCAATGAGATCAATTAATTTTTGCGGAATTTTATCAGACTTTAATACAAAGGTTTTTTCTATTTTTTCCTCATCAACCCTCTGACCAGTTTTCTTTTTAAAGCCCAGACCATTCCCGATGACAACAAATTCATGACCCACCTGATTTTCGGCCCGGATGACATTGTTGTTAAATATTTGCCGGATGATCATTTATCTGCTCACCTCATTGATGTAATGACAAAGTTTGTAATAACAAAAAAAACCAAATAACGACTAAATCAATTAGTCATTATTTGGGTATCGCCTGCTAACCAGTAACAATCCCGAAGGGCACTTAACCCTTCATTCAATTACTCTTACTATACCGCTTTCAAAGCAGAATAACAATACAATCATGCTGAAAAGTCTTCTGGGAAGATCGTTTATGAACAAATCAGATAAAAATACTGAGTATCATCACGATACCAAAAGCACTGAACCCGAGAATGGTTTCCATGACTGTCCACGTTTTCAGCGTTTGAGGTACGGACAGGTTCATGTATTCTTTAACAATCCAGAAGCCGGAGTCATTCACGTGGGACAAAATGATCGAGCCTGCTCCGGTAGCCAACACCAGTAGCTCCGGGCTCACCCCCGGCATCGTGACTGCAATCGGAGCGACAATACCTGCCGCCGTCGTCATGGCTACCGTGGCGGAACCAACGGCGGCCCGGATAAGACCTGCAATCACAAAGGCCAATACAAGCGGAGACAAATGTGCATGCTGGGCAAAACCTGCAATCGCATCTCCTACACCGCTGGCAGTCAGAATCTTGTTGAAACCACCGCCTGCACCGATCAGCAGGATGATAGAAGCAACCGGACCCAGGCAATCGTTCGTAAACTTCAATAGCTGCTTGCTATCGAAGTTGCGTGCATAACCAAAAGAGTAAAGCGAGAACAGCAAAGCAATCAGCAACGCAATAATCGGACTGCCGATGAAATCAATGACCTGTCTGAAGACGTTGGCTTCTGGCAAAATCAGATCGACAATCGTCGCCAGCAACATCAAAATAACGGGCAGCATAATGGTGAAGAGTGTAATACCAAAGCCTGGCAATTCTCTTTCTTTCGTTTCTGTAAATTGCTCCATCAATTCACTCGAAGTCTCCACCTTGATACGCTTGGAAATCCAGCTTCCGTAGATCGGACCCGCAATCGCTGCGGACGGCAATGCTACGATAAGCGCAAGGAAGATCGTTTTACCAATATTCGCGTTAAAAATACCTACTGCCAGCATCGCTGCCGGATGCGGAGGGATAAGACTATGCACAACCGCCAATCCAGCTACAAGAGAAATCCCGATTTTAATGAGCGAAGTTCCGGTATGCTTGGCAATAACGAATACGAGCGGGAACAACAGTACGATACCTACCTGAATGAATACCGGGATACCACAAATGACAGCGACCACCATCATGGCCCAATGGACATTTTTCTCACCGAACACCCGCACCATGGTCTTGGCAATCTGCTCCGCACCACCAGACTCAGCCATCAGCTTACCCAGCATCGTACCCAGACCAAGAACAATGGCGATAAAACCGAGCACACTGGCCACACCTTCTTGATAAGCTGTCACAATACTTTTCAGCGGCATACCTGCAATTAGACCCATGAACACAGCACCGACGATGAGCGCGACAAATGGGTTCATTTTGACTTTAGCGATCAGCAGAATCAGTCCAATAATAGAAATAAGTGCATATAATAACAAACTTGCATCATGACTGAGTCCGAATACGGAATACATGTTATAACCCCCTCATTAAGTAAGCGCTCTCTAAGTTTGTTGAAAAACAGGGGTTAACCCTGCTCGTTTTCAATTTTCTCTACGGTTTCCAGCAATGTTCGTTCTCCGCCCACATTACCAGGGAACACAATATACGGAATGCCGCTGAATTTGGCTTCGTTTCCGGTCAGCCACACAGGGATGCCTGCCGCAACCTGGCCGAGTACACGTGCTTTTCGGATAGCAAGACCTTTGGTTGCCACATCACTGGAAGTAATGCCGCCTTTGGCGATGATAAACTTAGGCACCGTCTCAAGCGACTGTACGATTTCGACCAGTGCACCGGATACCGTTTGACTAATTTTGAAATTATCAGCTTTATTATCTACCGCAATGAGTTTTCGGCTACTGTATACCACCACATTGTTGCCCGCAGCCAGTTGTGTATTGGCTTCTGCGATAACACGGCTTAATTCCTGTGTGTAGCCCTCAGAATCCAACACCCGTTCCACATCAATTTCAAGACCCACAATTTCCGGGTACGTAAGTAACTGCTCCAGCTGTTTTGTTGTTTTTTGAACATAGGAACCGACGACTACAATACCACCGTGACCTTCCTGTCCACTTGCAATCAGTCGTTCCTTTGGCAAATATTCCTGGTCAGATATCCCGGCATACGATTTCACAAAAGAAGCAGCTGTGCGGAAAATAAACATTTTCCCTTGCTCTTCTGCTTTCAGTAGCCCCAGTGATACTACATCCATATCCGCATACGAAAGCACGTTGACGATGATTGGTACGTTATCCTTCGCTTGTAGCAATACTTCTTGCACAGCGTCTGGTCCCTTGCGAATCTGTTCCAGTGAAATGACAAGACATTCCGAGGCATGAATACGGCCTTCTGTCTTTTCTTCCACCCATGCCGCCAAATCACCGTTTTCATAGCCAAATACCTTATCCTTAGCAAACTCCGACTCATGTACGGGAATTAGCGTATCGTCCTCCACCATATAGTGGGTGTTGCCTCCAGTTACTCGCCCAGCTTCGAAAAAGGCTGGAATGATCAGATGACCGTCGTAGCTCCGTCCACTTTGACGCGATCCTTCTTCTGCCAGTACGTCCGTTTCCAGCGGGTAATACCCACGCAACATGGAATCACTACGGCTGACAAAGGTAAATGATTTGCCCTTTTCGGTGGCGACAGCCTGTACGTTGCGAGCAATCTCGCGGTTAATCCGTTCTGCGGTTTGCGCATCAAGTCCGCGTGTATTGGTCAGGATATAAAATAGCGTTTCCGGTGAGTCGAATGCTTCACGAAGCAATGCTTCATCCCACTGCGTCAAAACATCAATATCATGAACGGTTTGTACCCCGGTCGGATCATCGTCTAATACGATAATTTTCCGTCCTCTGGCGTCATTAATCCGGCGAATTTCCTGACGCAATCCTTTGCTGTCCCATTCAGGAGGCAATTCTGCTTGAAGAGCTAACAACGAAGTATATCCTGCATTTACATTCATGTGATCTCCACCTTATTCAAATTCTTGATTAGCATGCTCTACTACTCTGCTTTTACCTGTACGCCTGCGAGTTTTTCAAAATATTGCACGATTCCGCCGTGATCATCCGCCGCTTTACCATCCACTTTGAGTGCGTGGAATATTTCCAGCAGTTGGCTACTAAGTGGCAACGGTACACCGATGTCATGCGCGGTTTCCATAACGTTCGTGATGTCCTTGAGGTTAATATCAATCCGACCCCCAGCTACAAAATTCCGTTGCAAGATCAGAGGAACTTTAGCATCCAGTACCGCACTGCCTGCCAATCCACCGCGAATCGCTTGCACCATTTTTTCAATATTAATTCCCGCCTTGGCTGCAAATACAAGCGCTTCGGACATGGCCGCGATATTCAGGTTCACCATGATCTGGTTAGCCAGCTTTGCCGTTGTGCCGCAGCCATTATCACCAACCAAGGTGACATCCTGACCCAGCACATGCAGAACATCCAAGACATGCTCAAACACTGATTCTTTGCCACCAACCATAATCGCCAATGTCCCATCAATTGCTTTCGGTTCGCCACCACTGACAGGGGCATCCAGCATGTGCAGACCAGCCTCAACGGCTTTCACCGACAGCTCTTTGGAGACGACTGGAGAAATCGAGCTCATATCTACGATAACGCTTCCAATACTAGCCCCTTTTAAAATCCCGTTCTCGCCCAAAATGACTTCTTTCACATGATTGGAATTCGGCAACATCGTAAAAATGATTTCACTGCGCTCTGCAACTTCCTTCGGGGATGCCGCTGCATGTGCGCCTGACGCAACCAAAGCAGTGACGGTTTCCTGATTAATATCAAATACGGTCAGCTCATAATCCGCTTTCAAAAGATTTAACGACATCGGACGACCCATAATACCTAATCCAATAAATCCAATTTTCTTTGTCATGTAAATTCCCTCCATAGCTTTTCGAATTCGATTTCCTATTCAGGATTTTTAGATAAATCCATTTGTAAACGCTTTTTATCACATGTAAGCGCTATTAATTCGTCTTTATATTTGCGATTGTACACAATAAATTCATTTTTGTATACAAAAATTTAAAATTTGTATCAATTTTATCGATTATATAGGATAGACATTGTTTAACCTCCATCTTTTCGCTAAAGTAGACGTAGAGGTGAATGACATGCAGTACAGCAGCAATAACTCTCGAACGGCGCACCAGCAATCTTATGAAACACTGCGTGATATGATACTGAACGGAACCATCCCTCAAGGAACCAAGTTGGTTGAGGAAAAGCTTGCCACGCAGCTCGGTGTAAGCCGCACGCCTATCCGTGAATCCATCCGCAAATTGGAGCAGGAAGGGCTTATCGTCAATAAACGTGTAGTCAAGCTATCTGAAACCGACCTGCGCAATACCTTTGAGCTACGGATGCTGCTTGAAGGACATGCGGCGCGCAGCGCGGCTGCCTACTTGTCCGAGACAGAGCTACTGGCTTTGGAGCAATGTGTGGACATCGGGCGTTCCGGCTCGCTGGATGAGGTGATGCAAGCGAACAAAGAGTTTCATGAGATCATTATGAAGGCCAGTAATAATTCGATGATGATTGATTTGTTTGATCGGATGCAATCCGTTATTTATTTATTCCGTCATACGGTCGTCTACTATCATCGTCCCTTTCTGATTGATGAGCACCAGCATATTTGTGAGGCTATCCGCGCACATGACGGCGATACAGCAGAACGGCTGATGAAGGAGCATCTTCAGGCTGATCTGGACTTTTGCCTGCATCTGATCAGATAGTCCTTCGCTTCTCCATTTGTATGCCATGCCAAAAAAACCGCCAAACACTCGGAATCCCTTGTGCTTAGCGGTTTTTTTAGGTTCATGTTTAACTCTCTTTCTCTTTACAAAATACCTCTTTGGCAACCTGAATAGCTGAGGCTGCCCGGGGCCATCCTACATAAAAGGCAAGCTGTGTAATGACCTCAACCAGTTCTTCCTCCGAAATCCCGTTCTCCTTGGCCAGTTTCAGATGATAAGGGAGTTGATTTACATGCTCACCCGCTACCAATGCGGAGACGGTGATGAGACTCCGTTCTCTGAGAGATAGCTCACTTCTTCTCCATACATCTCCAAAAAGAACATCCTCTGTATAACCTACAAAAGCGGGAGCAAAATCACCGATCGTTACCCGAACACTCGATCTGATCAATTTATGCTTCATACAATCATCTGGGCAAGTCCGTTGCCAAAGGACCAATCCTCTAATTCAGTCTCTATCAGTGTCACAAATACATCCTCCGGTCTAATCTTACATTCAATAGATAAGAGTTCCGCTAACTTTTGGTAGAAACTCTTTTTTTGTTCCGTAGTTCTACCCGTTCCCATTGTAATTTGAATATACAGCAGCTTATCTGTTCTGGGTACATTCAAATAATCGGGACTATAATAAAACTCGCTTTGCTTATGAGCATGAAAAACCTGAAAGTAATCTTTTTCCGGAACCAGAAAATGTTCAATCAAAGCGTTCATGATACAACGACTAATCCAAGGCAACTCTTGCTCTGTGTATTGCTGCTCCATGTAGCCAACTCGTACAAATGGCATGTTCAACTCTCCTATCCGTTGGGATAATATAATTGTACTCCCCTTACTTTCATCTGTATAATTGAAAATAATCATAAATATATTCAATTTCACCGATGGAGATGAGCATGCGTGGATCTGAAAGAATTAACTACATTTCGTACCATAATCGAAGAAGGAACGTTTTCAAAAGCTGCTGCCAAATTAAACTACGCTCAGTCTACAGTCACGAGCCAAATCCAGAGATTAGAGAAAGAGCTGGGATTTCAGCTTTTTAAAAGGGGTTGGGATGCGGAGTTAACGTCCCCAGGCAAACTATATGCCGAGGAGATAGACGGGCTTATTCAGCATTGGAATTTTGTAATGGACCAGGCGAAGTCTCTGAAAAAGGAGGAGATTGGCACGCTTCATATCGGTGTGATTGAAACGGTGGCGGCTACCGTACTGCCCTTGGTTCTGCAGCAGTTTCGAGAGCATAAACCGAAAATTACGTGCCATTTTACAGTTGGAAACACGGATGCACTCGCACATGCTTTGGTGGACGGTAAGCTGGATTTTGCAATCTCCGGGGAACCTCACTCGATTCCTTCCTTACACTTTGAACCCATATATCACGAACACATCGCCTTTATTGTGTCCCGTAATCACCCTTTTACGTTAAAAAGTGAGCTTCATCTCGAAGATCTGTACGAGTACCCGCTTATCGTCGGAGGTAAGAATTGCTTGTACCATATACGACTGGAAAAAGAACTTTCCCGCTTCCCGTCGATGCCGTTTTTTTATACTGTCAGTCAAATTTCGTCGATCCCCACATTTGTAAAAACGATCCCTTCAGTTGGAGTGGTTCTATCATCAATGCCTATGCAGGAGGAACTGGTCACCGTCCCCCTCCAGTTAACAGACCCGAATATTCCTATTGGACTCCTACAAAACAACCATCACCAGCAGTATATGTTTTCGGCCCGAAAGCTGTTTATACAGCTGGTTAAGGAGCTTTGTAGGCTATAGCTCCAATGCAATAACTACTAATAAGCTATATAGGCAAAGCCGACACCTTTGCATAAAGAAAAAGCCGCCAAACACTCAGAAACCTGGTGTTTAGCGGCTTTACTATTTTGAAGGCCTAAGGAAATGTGACCCTCTTTTTATTTTTTCACTCCTGTGATACCCGTTATTTCGCTTCGAGCGGTTTTTTCCACAATCCCAGAATGAGCGCGGAAATCACGGAACCAATCGCCACTGCAAGCAAGAACAACAAAGCATGATTGGCAAGAGCTGCTACAAAAATTCCGCCATGTGGAGCTGGAAGATTGATTTGCCAGAACTGCGTCAGACCACCAGCAATCGCTGAACCTACAATACAAGAGGTCAGGACACGCAGAGGATCAGCAGCTGCGAATGGAATGGCTCCTTCCGTAATGAAGGACAATCCAAGTACATAGTTCGTCAAGCCAGACTTGCGCTCTTGCTCAGTAAACTTATTTTTGAAGAACGTCGAAGCTAATGCGATCGCCAACGGAGGTACCATACCACCCGCCATAACAGCCGCCATCATAGCTCCGTTCGTGTTACCACTGGAAGTAAAGACACCGATCGAAAATGCGTAAGCTGCTTTGTTAAAAGGTCCACCCATGTCGATCGACATCATTCCGCCCAGAATCAGGCCCAAAATAACCGCATTACCTGTTCCCAAATTGTTCAGAACATTGACAAGCCACGTATTAATACCACCGAAAATCGGATCGAACAGGTAGAACATAATCGCGCCTGAAATTAGGAGTCCAAATACAGGGTATAACAAGATTGGTTTTAAACCATCCAGCGCTTTCGGCAGACCTGCAAAAGCTTTACGCAGGAAGATCACCACATAACCAGCCATGAAACCAGCTGCCAGACCGCCAAGGAAGCCTGCATTAGAGTTTACAGCCATCAGACCCCCAACCATACCTGGCATCAGTGCCGGGCGGTCTCCAATGCTCATCGCGATAAATCCGGCCAGTATCGGAATCAGGAAGTGGAACGCACCTGTTCCACCGCCAATTGTCTGCAACAGTTGGAACAATACATTGTCTTCTCCTGCCACTTGTTCAATCAAGAAGGAAATTGCTAACAAAATCCCCCCGCCTACAACGAATGGCAGCATATGAGAAATACCGTTCATTAAATCCTTGTAGATTTTGCTGCCCACGCTGCTCTTCTCCGCTTTCGACTCATCAGCGCTGCCTTTACCTTCACTACGATAAATTGGGGCATCGCCGTTCAGCGCTTTGCGGATCAGTTCCTCAGATTTACGGATACCGTCGCTTACTGGTCTTTGCAATACAGGTTTACCGTCAAATCTGGCCATTTCAACCTTCTTGTCAGCTGCGACGATTACACCTTTGGCACGGCGAATTTCATCCGCTGTCAGTACGTTTTGTGCGCCTTCCGAGCCGTTCGTCTCTACACGGATATTTACACCCATTTCTTTCGCTTTCTTAATGAGAGCATCTTCTGCCATAAACGTGTGTGCAATGCCTGTAGGACAAGCGGTCACTGCAACCACAAACTCGTCAGAACTCGGATTGCCAACGATAACGTCTGGTGTTTGCTGCGCTTTGGCAGCCTCTTTCTTAGCCTCTTTTGCTTTCTTGGCAGCTTCTTCTTCCGCCTGCTTGGTATCAAACAGCATAGCTACTTCATCCGGTGTTTGCGTTTTCATAAGGCTCCCGATAAAATCGGTATCAATCAACAGTCGGGAAAGGGCAGCCAATGTGCGAAGATGCGTATTTGCTGCTCCCTCCGGAGCCGCAATCATAAAGAACACTTTTGCCGGCTCACCATCCAACGATTCGAATTCTACGCCTTTACTGCTTTTGGCGAAAACGACAGTCGCTTCATTCACGGCTTTGGTCTTGGCATGCGGCATCGCAATGCCGCCGCCGATTCCAGTGCTGGACTCTGCTTCACGTTTGTAAATCATTTCTTTAAACAAGGCACGGTCATTAATACGTCCACTTGCTTCGAGACGAGCGATGAGCTCCTCAATCGCCTCGTCTTTTGTCGTCGCCTGCAGGTCCATGATCATCGTTTCTTTAATCATCAGGTCTGTTATTCTCATTTTTCACACTCTCCTAAGTTCGATCAGCGTGTCGAGACACGCATAATAAGCTCATGATGCAGCTGGATTACCGTTTTGAAATCGTGACTTGCGGCCGTAATTGTTCAATCTTCTCTCTAGTAGCCAGATCATCGGAGAACGCAGTTGCGCTTCCGGATGCCACTCCTGCACGGAATGCTTCGATCGGATCGCCATGAAGAGCCAGCGTACCCACGAATCCAGCAATCATTGAATCACCTGCGCCTACAGAATTTTTCACCGTTCCTGCTGGTACATTTGCGTGATACACTTCATCTGCCGTAATGAACAAAGCCCCTTCTCCTGCCATGGAAATCAGTACATTTTTTGCACCTGCTTCCAGCAGCTTACGACCGTAAGTGACGATCTCCTCCTTTGAATGAATAGTTACGCCAAACAACTCAGCCAGCTCATGGTGATTCGGCTTGATGAGCAGCGGTTTATGAACCAGTGCCTTCATCAGCGCCTCACCTGTGGTGTCGATGACGAATTCAGCTCCAGTTTGCTGGCATACGCTAATCAGCCGATCATAGAAGTCTCCTCCAAGTGACGGCGGGATACTTCCCGACAAGACGACAATGTCATTTTTCTGGAGTCCCGCCAGCTTTTGCACCAACGCATCGGCCTCTTGCTCACGAATCGCAGGTCCCAAACCGTTAATTTCCGTTTCATCGCCATGCTTGAGCTTAATGTTAATCCGTGTGTCATCTTCGATAATTACAAAATCAGTTTTAATGGATTCTTCCCGCAATGTATCGTCGATAAACCTGCCTGTGAATCCTCCGAGAAAACCAATCGCCGTGCTATCTGCTCCCAACTGGTTCAGTACACGTGATACATTAATTCCCTTACCACCGGGCAGTTTTAAATCACGTTTCATCCGGTTCAAATCACCAAGCTTCAAATCATCAACTTCCACGATATAATCAATGGAAGGGTTCAGCGTTACTGTATATATCATTGTTATCCCTCGATTATCTTAGTTTTCTGAGCGATGGATCGGCGTGACCGTTCTGGCATCGATTCGGTAATAAGTATAGCTTCCTTGAGCTCGAACAGTTTGGCGAAGGTTACTTCTCCAATTTTACTGGAATCGGCTAACACATACGTTTTGCCAGACAACTGGTGGGCACGCCGCTTGATCAGCGCCTCTTCGGGATCAGGAGTTGTATACCCCATTTCCATATCCACCCCGTTCGTTCCTAGAAAGCACTTGTCGAATCGAAAATTGTCCAAATTTTGTAGGGCAATACTCCCGATTACGGCTTTGGTATGAATTTTCATCATCCCTCCCAGTAGATAGCTTCTGATTCTTTTGCTTACCAGTGCTTCTACGTGGGATAGTCCATTCGTCACGACCGTCACGTCTTTAGCTTCAATGTAAGGAATCATCGCCATCGTTGTTGTTCCCGCATCCAGATAAATACATTCGCCATCCAAAATTTCTTTGGCTGCTATACGGGCCACTGCATTTTTTTCTTGAACGTTTTTGAATGTTTTTTCTTCCATGCCAGGTTCCTGACTTTTCTGATTCAGCAAGGTTGCCCCGCCATGAATCCGCTTGAGCAACTGACGGCCCTCAAGATCTATCAAATCACGCCGAATCGTTGACTCAGAAGCTCCCAACAGATCAGCCAATTCTTGCAACTTTACAACACCACATTCTTGTAAGCGCTGTATTATTAACTTGTATCTTTCTTCCGTCAGCATCATCATTCCCCCAACTGTTCATATCGTACCACAAACTTGACAAAAAACAATCATTTTTCTTCAAAAAGATTCAAAAAAATTCATTTCTAATTCATTTTTTTACAAAATGGTGAATTCCTGCTCCAATCATTATGATTGCGTTTACATTTTAAAGAAAATCCATCTACTTTTATGTAAATTCATTCTTCTTACATAGGAATTCAGCAGTAAACGTTCAAAAACGTTCTAAGGCTTCCATCAGTACTATTTTACCATTATGCGCACAATTCGTCCCCACCTTCTCTACTCAGAAAAAAGCTAAACACGAGGACTGATCCCCTTTGTGTTTAGCCAATCGAGACGCTTAGCGTTCAGCCCTTAACGATTCCAATGACGAAACCGTCATACCCCTTGCTCCCCACGGTTTGGATAGCTGTAGCTGTAATTCTTGATTCTTCAGCCAGCATATCATAAAACTTTCTTACTCCCTGCACCCGAGGGTCTGTGCTCAACTTCCTCCTCTTTCATCTGTGCTAACTGCTCCAAAGCTTCTCCCTCCCGAAGTTCCACCATTCCATCCAACTGAGTCAGCGATATATTCGACCGAGCAATTTTAGCATGGATCGGGTTGGCTTCCAGCGTAACTATTTTTCCATCCTTCGGCAACGCCCTTCCCAACCAGATTGTACTGTAGCCTCCCAAAGTACCGATCTCCAGCACGCGTCGCGCTCCCTGCATTTGAGCAAGGATATTTAATAGCTTTCCCTGATTGGGCGATACATCATGCGGAGGTAGTCCCGCCTTTTGGTTAGTAGCCAATACTTGTTCCAAGACAGCATCATGCGGAATGAGACTCTCCGAGATATACTGGTCTACTTGATCCCACGTGTTCGTTTGATTCATTCGCTCCACTCTCCTTTGGATTAACTTACAATTTGATTGTAAATGAATTATTAGGGAGTGTGACACGTGCCTCTGAACTTATAAATATTAGCCAACCTGCGGTTACCGCCCAGATTAAAAAATTTGAAAAAGAAATATCTCTCTCACTGCTCATGCCGCTAGGAAGGGATTGCCTTAACGGATGCTGGTGAAAAACTTGCTGTACTCGCCAAACGGCTCTTTGTCGTCGAACAGCAAATCGAACAATTATCTCAAGATTATCGTGATGGAGCCCATGGTCATATCCGGCTAGCAGCTACTTATTTACCGGCTCATTTTCTCATTCCGGCCTGGATTGCAAAATTCAAACAAGAATATGAATATGTAGAACGTGGCGAGCTGTGCCGGGTATATGTAGAAGACATCCAGTTTCTCAATTCAATCGCCATCTGTACCCGCAAGAACGAACCCCTATCTACCGCTACCCTAAATCTCATTCAGCTCATACGTAACCATTCCTGATGAGCATTAGGCATCTGTGTACACTAGCGCTGTATTTTAAAATAACAAGAGCCATGACTGCGTGCATACCGCATTCATGGCTCACCTCGTTATGATAAATATTCCCCCTCAATAATCTTCTCCAGATAATCTTCCGGCTGTGCAAGAAACTCGGCAAAGCTGCACACATCCGCATATTCCTGATGCTCCTCGTCATAATAACCCAGGCACTTCTGCCTCGGATTCCACACCAATATAATATCCGAGTAATTATCTACTTTTAGAGACAGACGCAACAGCTTTTGCCGACCTACCTTCATCTCAACCGTATCTATGAATGAGAAGAAATCAACAAATTGAATATCAAGATCATTTTCTGGCAGGTCCACACGGAGCTGATCCCCCATCAGAAAGGCAACAATCTCCTTTGGAAGCTTGTAGCTTTTCAAAGCATGTCGTTTATTTTCCAGATTATGAAATGCTGGAGGCTCTACAGACTTTAAATACTCACCCATTTCTACGTTTTTATTACTTAGTGCAATTGTATATGCCCGTTCTCCATCTTTTTCTGCCAGCGTCACATCAGCGCCTTGCTGAACCAAATACTTCACCATCGCAAAATCATTGTTGCGTGCCGCCACTGTCAAAGGCGTGGCTTTATAAGGATATACCATATTAGGGGCATTGAAATTAATATCTACGCCATGTTCCACTAGTAATGCTACTGTTTTCAGGTCATGCTTACTAACTGCGTTGCGGAGTGTTGCTCCAGCATGCTGCTTCATATCGAGGCCCAGCTCATGGATAAGCAGCATATTGCTTTTGTTACCGTAGTAGGCTTGCTCATAGGCACCGGATTTGACATGATTTTTCCCGTCCAGCTTCGCGCCATGGGCGACCACATAACGGACAATCTCTTCGGTACCATAGCGAACAGCCGTCAGGAATGCGGGATTATCCTTCACATTAAGTTGAACCCCCTCATCGACCAGTAGCTTCAAGACTTCCATTTGCTCAGTGATGAGTGTAATATCCAATGGACTTAATGTCGTATATTTACTGAGTACGATCCCTTGTTCTATATCCCAGCCTTCGGTCAGAGCTTGGCGTAAAGCGGATATATTGCCTTGAACGATATGCATCGCTAGCTCAGGAAGGACCTCGAAATTGCCTACATCTTTTAATTTAATCATCGTTATTACCTCACTCTTTATGTATCTACTATCAAACATGCATATCTATTTTATACCAACCTCCCCTTTACATAAATCCGACAGATTCCCCAAAATTCATTATTCACTCTAGCGCAAACAAGTGAGTAATAGAGGTCAAAATACCTCAGAGAAGCTATAATTGTATTATGATTCTGTATACCCTGTGCAACGAAAAGGAGAACATATGAATAGCATTCAATACCTGTCCCAATTTAATTTGCTTCATAGTCTCTCATTAGAAGATTTAATTGAAATGGACCAAATGACCTCCATTACGACTATAGCGAAAAAAACCTTTATACAAACCCCAGAAACCTTTTCCGAGGGACTTTATTTTGTGAAAAAGGGAAAAGTACGTCTGTATAAGCTAAACGCTGACGGAAAGCAATTTACTTTGGATATCCTCAGCGAAGGAAATGTATTTGGTGAAATGGATATGATTTCACTGGGGACAAGGGATATGTATATAGAAACGATAGAAGAATGCGATATCTGCCGGATGGACAAAGACCGATTCGAGCATTTTTTAATAGAACATCCCCGGTTCATGATGAACATGATCAAGGTGTTAAGTGACCGAATCTCAGGAATGAGCAGTCTGGCCCAGCATTTAGCTTTGGGAAATTTACAGGATAAAATTTTGTATGTTCTTCTGAAATTGTCCGATCAGTTCGCCCTCCAAAGCCGTGAAGAGTATTGCAAAATCAATTTTCCTCTCTCCCATCAGGAAATTGCGAATCTGGTCGGGGCCACCCGTGAGGCTGTAACAACTGCTCTTCAGGAGCTTGTCAAAGAAAAGGTCATTAAAACCGGCTTTAAGACGATTTACATCCATCGCGAAAAGCTAATGAAGTTGTAAACTACATTACATCTATACTCCTACCCAAAAAAGTATCGTATACCTATCAGACAATTTACGATATGGAGTGAATGAAATGTTACACCGAAAAGGGGCCCGCAAAGGGTCAGATATTCCTAATGATGTGCTTCAGCTGCTACAGCAGGGGCGGCTTGAGACGGTGAATCTCACCGAATGGCTGGCTGTCGATCATGTTGTACTATTGCAAAATACTCTTGATGAATTTGGCTTGCAGCGATCATCCGATGTCTTCATGACCGAATTGAATCAGCTGAAGGAAAAGAAGATCATGAAAATGATACCCGCAATCGCGCGAGCGTGGCTTCATGTGTTTGAGCAACAAGCGATAGAAGAACGTATTCGCATCTTTGATGCGATGGCCTCCCATCTTTCAGACAGTATTCGCTGCTGGGCTGCCTACATCATCGGGATTGATCCCTGTTTAAGTGTAAAGGAAAAATTGGCTGGCATTCGCCCCTTTGCAGCCGATTCCCATTTCGGAGTACGTGAAATAGCCTGGATGGCCGTGAGAGAATCCATATCCTTGCAACTGCTTGAAGGGCTTGCCCTGTTAGACAGTTGGGTGCGAGATGAGGATGCTAACATACGTCGTTTTGCCATTGAATTAACCCGACCGCAAGGCGTTTGGGCCAGGCACATCCCTGAACTAAAAGAACATCCCGAGCTGGCTCTTCCTCTCTTGGAGGCTGTTCAGTCCGATCCGGCCAAATATGTCCAGGACTCCGTTGGTAATTGGTTGAATGACGCCAGCAAAACCAACCCAGAATGGGTTTTTCAAGTTTGTAATGCATGGCTGATGATTTCGGATACCAAAGAAACGAAGCGAATAGTAACCCGGGCCCAAAGAAGCTTGAACAAAGAGAAATAATTGGAAGACTCCTCCCCCCATCCAATCCATATCTAGAATATTCACATAAACTATAATATTTATCTGGAATATTAGGAATGGAGGAATTCCTATGTCTATTATTCGAATCTATCTGGAAGCAGACAGTATCGTATCTGGAAACATTGCTATTACAACAAGTATCAATGTCACTCCAGTGGTTAATCGTTACACAGCTATTGTCGTGCTTGGTAATATATTAGGTGGAGTGACCACTATCCCGGCACAAAATTTCACGAATGATAGTGGTACTTCAGTCGCGGCAAACAGTCTTGTTGTTCCGACCATTAGCGGATACTATAATGTATTTGTAAATGGGACGTTGCAGCGAGGCGGCTTAACAACGCTTTCTGCTACAAATCTAATTATAAATACAGGCCTGATTGTTGGTGCAACAGTAGTCGTTGAGGTTGTTAATTTCAACTCTAGTGCTTCCTCAACCTCTGTCAACAATGTCACAGTAACAACTACCATAAGCGACTGAGAGAAAGCCTTCGTAAAATTACTATAAAAAAACCGCCAAACACAGGGTTTCCCCTCGTCTTTAGCGGTTTATTTCTCTTTGAACCTCGAATATTTAAATCTTGAAGTTCTCCACAAGCACCTGAAGCTTCTCGGCCAGTGATGAGAGGAGCGCTGCGGAGGATTCCACTTCTTGCATGGCAGCAAGCTGTTGCTCCGAAGAGACGGACAGGGACTCTGCCCCTTTAACCGTATGGTTAGAGACCATTACGGTATTCTGAATGGCTTCAACGAGCTCTTCAGAGATCAGCGCCAGATCCCGAACTGTGGCTGATATTTGCTCGCTTTGGGAAGACATGTCGGAGATGGAGACTTCAATCTCGGAGAAGGAGCGCCCGGCTGATATGATCAACTCCTTGCCCTGCATCATTTCGTTCGTGGAACGCTTCATAGTTTCTCCTGCCTTGTCCATTTGGGCGATAATCAGACTGATCAGTTCGCTGATTTGTGTGGCAGAATTGGCAGAACGTTCGGCCAATTTGCGGACAGAGCCAGCGACAACGGCAAAGCCCTGACCTTCTTCTCCGGCGCGCGCAGCTTCTATCGCTGCATTCAAAGACAGCAAGTTGGTCTCCTCGGCGATGCTGGCAATGGTGCCGACAATGTTCTCAATCTCCTTGGAGTGGCTGCCAAGCGTATGAATAATGCTTGAGAGATCGCCGATGCTTTCGCTGACAACTCCCATTTGGGAGGTGGTGGAATCCATTGATTCCCGGCCAAGGCGTGCTTTCTGGACATTATCCGCGGCCTTGTTCATTGCGATGTCCGCATTGCCAGCAATATCGCTGATGAAGCGGGACATATCCTGAATAGCTTTATAGCTTCCTTCCAGGTTTTGCAGTTGGGTATGCGCCCCATCTGCCAACTCAATCGTAACATTCACGCTATGCTCTCCAGCACGGTTCGTTGCCTGTGCGCTGGCAGACAGCTCTTGAGAGGAAGAAGCGACCAGCATAGAGGTGTCATTGACCTGAGTAATCAGGTTGCGCAGGTTCATTGTCATATCGTTGAAGTCGCGGGCCAGCGTCCCGATTTCATCCTTGTTTTTGAAGAGAAGCGGTTCATGGGTAAGGTCGCCCTTGGTAATGGTGTTCACAGAGGCTGACAGCTTGGTAAGCGGACTTACCATATGGCGAATCAACAGGTAAACAACAAGGATAGCCACGATGAAAATGGAGCCGCCAATAATAAAGGGCTGAACAATAATATCCAACGTCCGTTCCTGAATTAACGAGCCGTCAAAATTGATGGCCATCAGTGCAACAATGGGCTTGGTGGGATCATGGTCCTGATAAATGGGGCCGTATCCAGTTTTGAGCGAGGTTCCTTCATATGTATAAACCTTGGAATATGCTGAATGTTTCATGGTAGTTATCATTTCTTTGTCTTCGTCTGTAAAGTAGAAAGAATCGCCAGCTTGATAGCCTCTTTGCTTAAAGTTGGCATCGGCGGCCAAAATTTTTCCATCTAAAGAGATAATAAAAGCCTCCTTAAAAATAGGCTTATGGGCTACAATCCAGCCGATCCGGTCTTCAATGGCAGCAAGTTTGCTGTTATCTCCACTGACCAGAGCCGATATATCCGCAGGATCTATAAGGCCAGTCGTAATATTGGCGCAACCCACCAGCTCGATTCCAGCAGCTTCATCCACTTGATGGTAAGCGGTACGATATCCGAAGTATCCAATGGAGGAGCCTACGAGAAGCAATATGATGAGCATCATCCAAGTTAATTTTGTTGCCAGCTTCATTATTTGAACCACCAATCCTGACTCTAATAAATTTTTGTGACAATCCGTTTTCACTGCTACGATTATAGCCTATCAACACTTACTATAATATGGCATTCCAGTGTCGGAAGATGTCGTTTTTTGTGAGAATAGTCACTGTTTTTTGTAAACGAGGATGTTGCAGCGAACGGCAGTCATTAATGGCGTGGTGACGACTACAATAAGCGACTGAGGTGAGTGCCTCTGTTGAATTACGACAAAAAAACTGCTAAACACAGAGGTTTACCCTCGTTTTAGCAGTTTTTTTGTCTATGAATCAAGTGTTTCATCGGTAACGTATTTTCGATTTTTATAGCTGTATTCAGCTTTATTTCTTGTGGGCTAATAAGAGATTAACTATGGTATCCAATTGAAGCTCCAATGAATAAGGATCTTCCATCACAAACTCATCCCCTTTATCGCTAAATGAACCGTACATATAAACCTGTCCTTTTTTTACAGCCGGAAGGCCTTTCCATAGCTCACTATGCAGAATCTGATTAGCCCCTTCATCTTCTGAACCGTATACAAAGATGTGATCTCCCATATACTCGGGTAAAACTTCAAGCGAAATATTTTCAAATCCTTCTTTCATGTTCAATGCCTTTTTGGTAGGTGGCAGCTTTAGCATCTGATAAATGGTCGGACTTCCGTAATTGCCGCCTTTTGCTGCCAAAACATATATCGATTTATTGGCGACTTGTACAATTGAAACCGTCTCTCCGTCTTTAACGATACCTTGAATTTTCGTTCTGGCCTCTGCAGCTTTCTTCTCATATTCAGTAATCCACTGCTCGGCTTCTTTCTGCTTGCCAAAGATTTCGCTAATTCTGCGGAATTTATCCAGCGGTCCCGCTGTAGATTCGCCTTCCCAATACGGCAGGAACACAGTCGTTCCTACCTTTTGGTAGCTGTCGATGTTCTTTTCGATTGAACCGATAATTAAATCCGGTTGCAGAACGGTCAGTTCCTCCAAATCCATAGGAAATTCACCGAGATCCTTGATTCCGGCCAATTTCTCTTTGGGATATCCCGATTGATCAATCCAAGCCTCATTCAGCATAAAGCTTCTGACCCCCACCGGAATAATCCCCAGCTTCAAAAGATGACCCATATACTGATCCGATGCCACTCGTTTCGGGTTTGCAGGTACTTCCACATCGCCTTTTAATGTCTTAACCGTTCTTGTCTGTGCTTGCACTGCCGCTTGTCCATCGCTGTTGGATGATGTCGCTGTATGATTAGCCTTCGTTTGCGAGCTTCCATTTGTATTCGTCGGAGCCGAGCAAGCTCCCAGCATCAATGATAAACACAGCATAATCATCATGGCCGTTATTTTGACTCTTCCGTGCATAAACAAATCTCCTTCCGCGTTATACCGATATTGATAATCAATATCAGTATAACGTGCGAAAGATGTCCGCTGAAGGGCATATTTAAGCATCGTTTGGGGCATATCCTGATCTTGCTTCTGAGCATGATGCTCCCGTTCCTTTTTGAATCGTACGGGAGATAGTCCCTTATATTTCTTGAAGCTGCGACTTAAAGAATGGGCATCTGGATATCCCACACGCTCTGCGATCTCCTGCAAAGTGGCGTCTGTCTGCATTAGCAGTTCTGCCGCTCGATCTGCTCTTACTTGGCCCAAGTAATGAATCGGACTGGTATGCATTTTATTTTTGAACAACCTGGATAAATGTCCAATACTGCATTCTAGCTCCTCTGCAATGGACTCAAGTGCCATAGGCCGACTAAAATGCTCACGAATATAGGCTACAGCCTGCGATACCAGGTCGGGCTTAAGAGGCTCAATGCCCTGCCGATACAACTGCTGCATCAACTCATATACAAATTGTTGAAATAAGGCTTTGACATGCAGTTTGCCAAGTCCGGAAGCTTCACGCCATTCTTGCTCCAACAGCTTCACTTTATCGTACAGGGGCAGTGGGTAATGAGGTGCGAAAGCATACTGGTTCTGAAAAGGATTTTCCTTTTCCAGCAATTGTGCAATCTCTTTGCGGCTAGGCAGGGCCAACGTTGCCTTGTACAAAATGATGTAATATTCAAGCACCTCTTCCGCCAGGATACTCAGGCACATTCCTTTTCCGCCATGCAGTACATGGAAACGCTCTACCCTGTGAATACTGTTATCCAACCGTACCCGTGCGTTTCCACGAACGGTATACAAGAACGCACTGGCAGGAAGTAAGTAGGTTCGTAGCTCCTCCCCTTCTTCGATCTTCTTATGACGAACATCCATCACCTGTATAAAAACATGATTCCACAGCAAAATGTGATCATTCAACTTCATTGCTTTTGTTCAGCCCCCGATCCAAACCATCCACGTACCTGCTCAAACTCATATTCAAACTATAATATATTATAGTTGATAATTATTCTCACAGGCAATGAAGTGATTTCATACGGAGCCTCTACTTTGGACGGTCCATTTTTCTGACCGCATTCTCCGCAGCCTCCATGATTACTTCTCCCAATGTAGGATGGGGATGAATGGTTAGAGCTAAGTCTTCTACGGTTGCTCCCATCTCGATAGCCAGAGCAAGCTCGGAAATGAGTGTTGAAGCTTCGACGCCGACGATTTGCGCCCCCAGTACGATCCCCGACCCCTGCTTTGCTACGATTTTGATGTACCCCTCTGCTGCCCTTAGCGCCAATGCTCTGCCGTTAATTGCAAAGGAAGCTCTGCCAATGACAATCGGTAAGGCTTTTTCCTTTGCTTCTGTTTCACTTAGGCCAACACTAGCCAGCTCTGGTTCAGAAAAGACAACCAGCGGCATGGCTTTATAATCCACTTTAGCAGCTTGACCTGCAATCGCTTCTGCCGCAATCTTCGCTTCATAGGAAGCCTTATGGGCAAGGGCTGGACCCTCCGTAATATCTCCAATGGCAAAAATATGCGGAATAGCCGTTCTACACTGCTCGTCTGTCTCGATCAACCCCCTGCTCGTCAGTGGCAAGCCAATGTGCTCCAATCCTAATCTGCCATCCGTATTCGGTTTTCTGCCTACAGTAACTAATACAAACTCAGCGGTGACATGATGCTGCTCTTGATCTTTTGAATAATGCAGCGTAATAGTATCCGTATTATGCACGACTTTTTCGGCTATCGCCCCAGTTACGATGCTTGCACCATCTGTTTTCAATTGCTTAACAACAGGGGCCACAAGGTCCGTCTCAAATCCCGGCAGCACCCGTTCCCCTCCCTCCAGAATCATTACCTTTGTTCCAAATTTGGCATACATTTGTCCAAGCTCAACGCCAATATATCCACCACCTATCACGATCAGGCTGGACGGAACCGCTGGAAGCGAAAGCGCCTCTGTAGAGGACAAAATACGTCCGCCAAACGGAAATGCTTTCAGCTCGATTGGACGGGAGCCGGTTGCCAATATGGCATACTTAAAGGATATCGTTTGTTCCGCTCCATTTTGATTGATGATGGCTGTATGCCCATCAACCAAACTTGCCTCCCCTTCCAGAATGCTCACACCTGCCGTTTTCATTAAAAAGCCAACTCCGCCTGCCTGCTTATTCACAATCCCCTGTTTGAAAGCCTGAGCATTCACGAATGACATCGCTGCATCTGCCTGATTTACCTGCCTGAGTATCTCATAGCGATGTGCTTCGGCAATCAAAGCTTTGGATGGAATGCAGCCCACATTCGTGCACACTCCACCTAGCTGACTGCGTTCAACAATCGCCGTTTTCATTCCAAGCTGAGAAGAACGCAATGCTGCCACATAACCTCCTGGCCCTGATCCAATGACCAGTGTTTCTACAGATTCAAGCTTGCTCATAACTAATACCTCCTGTTAAAATGGCATGATTTAAAATATGATGATTATAATATATTATAGTCATCATATTTTAAAAGCGTCAATAGTCTTGATCAGCCTTTCTGAAGTTGTCGTTATAGGAAGACAAATTGACACGTTTTATTATGATGATTATAATATTTTGAAGTTAGCATTATAAACCCGTGGAGTGATTACAATGCCTTATCCAAAAGGCCATAAGATGAAAGTGCGGAGTAAGATCGTTGAAAGTGCTGCCCAAGCTTTCCGTGCCAACGGTATTCAAGATGTAAGTGTGCCCTTTATTATGAAAGGGGCAGGATTAACTCACGGCGGGTTTTATTCACACTTTGATAACAAAGAACAGCTAGTCGCCGAAGCCTGTCGCTATGCCGTCAGTGATACCCTCGCACTGCTTCAGGAGGCCGTTGACCAAGAAAAGCAAGATCCTAAAATTAATGTTGTCATCGATTACTATTTAAGCACCCATCACCGTGATCGAACAGAAATAGGCTGTATTATTCCTGCCCTTTCCGTAGAAATAGCCCGTTCTTCCGAAGAAATCCGGCAGATATTCACGCAGGAGTTGGAAAGAATGATTACGTTTATCTCCAATTTGGGGGGAATGGATCAGTCCAAGGGCAGTGCATTGTTCAGTAGTATGGTTGGTTCTCTTGTGCTTGCACGTTCTGTTAATGATCCTAAACTGAGTGACAGCCTTCTCTCGGCAGGCAAACAGTATGCCAAAGCGCTGGTTAATAGTTGAATGTAAGTATGTTTTACGTATGCAAAAAATCCGCTAAACACCAAGAAATCCTTGATGTTTAGCGGATTTTTCCTAAGAATCTAAACTCAAAACGGAGGTAACGATTTGTCAGAGATTCGAAGTCTCCACCTGCCAAATCTCCGTTATGTTCCAAATCGTTTGCGGTACCCGCATTTTCGGCATAACTCTTCTACCGCTTCTCTCTTAGAGAACCCGAAGTACAGACGGTTTGCACGCTCCCCTTCCACAATGTCGGAAAAAGATTGCTCATGCACGTTACCTAAATTAATGACACCTTCTCCATCCAGACAGCAAGGGACCACCGTTCCATCCACCAATACCGCCGCTTGGCTACGGAGTGCATGGCAAAAGCCTTTTCCGTCATCTTCGGGGGCACTGAGGCTCGGCCATTCAAATTCATGGTCTTGATTCAAATAAACGTTTGGTGCGATTTTGACCCCACTGCCTGGTATCACCTTTTCCTCAATCCGATAGTCCAGTCCAAATTCTTGCTCCAGTCGTTCAAGTGTTTCCCGGTTGCGCTGACGCTGCACATTAGTCAAATTATCTTCAGTCAAGTTCCAGAGACGGAACGAAATAATGACATTGTGTTTCACCGCTTCTCTTACAAACGTGAAAATATTACCCAAATATCCTTCTCGATCCACGGAGCCTTCATGCCCGTCAAAACTGTGGAGAGAGAAGTTCATCTGACGCAGCGCTGGTTGCCCAAGCAGCTTATGTCCGGTCTTCGGCAGCAAGGTACCATTGGTGGTTATATTGACCTTCAAGCCTTTCTCATGAGCACTTTCCAGCAAAAGATCAATTTTCGGATGGAGCAACGGCTCTCCTTTTACATGCAAATAGATGTAATCCGTATGTGGTTTGACCTGATCAAGCACATTTCGAAAGACTTCCGGATCAATAAATTTTTTGACACGCTGTGTTTGAGGACAAAAACTGCATGCGAGATTGCAAATGCTCGTTATCTCAATGTATACCTTTTTAAAAGTTTTCAACATGATTTCCCCATTCTAACCTTCATCCGGAGCATCTTGTTTATGCTCACTAATCTTATGATTATAACGGGTTATCACCGACAGGTAAACTCTCCAGTCTCCCCCTTGGTGTGGGCATCAAATGCTCGACACATACGCCTATCCAAGATTTGATTTGATATTTTCTATTGACCCTAGGTCTGACCTAAGGTTTATAGTGGAGTTATTCAACTATCAGTAAGGAGTCCTGTCATTGAAAGAACACATTACGATCAGCCAGCTTGCTCAGCTCATGAATGTATCTGTACATCAACTGCGATATTTTGAAGAAAAGGGAGTCCTGTATCCATCACATACAGAAGAAAATCAATATCGAATGTACGGGCTTCATGAGATTTATCAGCTTTCGCATATTTTATTATTACGCAAATTAAATGTCCCTGTCGGTCAGATTCAAGAATGTATGGCTTCCTATGCTGCCGATGACTATAACCAGCTTTTAGAGCATTCGTTGCAGAAGGTACAGGCCGAAATAGCTAACTTGAAGATGCATGAACAGTTTATTCACAAAGTGTTAGAAGAACATAATAATCGGACCCAGCAGGACGATGAGTATCAGGTCAAACGATTAGCTCCCCGTCATTTAAAGCTATGGTTTGCATTGGAGAATGGTCAAGAGCTCACTGCCGGTAACCTATTTGAACACCGCCCTGCCCCACCTCGATTATTTGAAAATGACCTGCATTACTTGTCTGATGCTGGACAGGCGAAGCTATGTTATGAAACGGCGGATGTGGCTGACTATATTCTGGAAGAGGGCAACTATCTTTATAAGCATCTTTCCGTCATTGAAGAACCAGAGATTGATTATGAAATTAAACAAATGGAACGATATGTAGCTCATCACCAATATAACTGCCAAAGCAAGATTGTTCTAGTAGAAAAATCTTATCTTTCGATGTTCGACAACAACAAGCTGCAATACGAAATTCAGGTTAAAGTAGAATAAATCTTGGAGGGCGTTACATGAGTGCAAAATCCTTTGACATTGTTGCATACCAGAAACAAGACCATGAAGCTGTTTGCAGTCTTTTAGTCGAATCGTTTAAAGCAAAATTCCAATCTCTTGTTACACTGGAGGAGCAAGATATACAGAAGTTGTTAATGCAGGTTTGGGTTCAAAATCCTTATTCTTCATCTATGAAACAATTTGTAGCCAAAGAGAACGAAGATGTTGTCGGTGTTCTTTCCCTCAAATGGAAGGCCCCCTCCTCTTCACTTCCTGAAACAAATCCCATTTCTTTAGCTCCGCTCCTAAAACAGTTTGGTTGCTTCAATGTATTTAAATTTTTGACAGGTATGCATGCGCTGGAGTATACCCCCGCTGCAAATGAGTGTTACATTGATCATTTGGCGATTCGTTCAAGTAATCGTAACCAGGGAATAGGACGCCGTCTTCTAGCTTTCGCACAGCAATTTACGGTTGAATCTGGGTTTCATGCATTGACGCTTCATGTAGCGCATAAGAACCAAGGGGCTATCCGTTTGTATCACAAACTGGCGTTTGAAGTAGAACAATCCAAGTATAATGGGTTACGGCATTTTTGGTTCAAGGAGCCTGTATGGTATCTGATGAGTTGGAAAGAGAACCTGCATTCGAGGAGAGAGCATCGTTGAAAAAAACATTCAAGCTTACTTTTGGTATTGCGGCAACTCTGGCTGTTGCCTTGATACTAATTGTTCTATATCAAAATTCCTACAAGATGACAGAAGAAAAAATACAAATTAAGACACCTAAAGGGCTGTTAACAGGTACATTAGCTTTGCCTAAGAACTACTCGGGAAAGGTTGGATTGGTTGTTTTTGTCCATGGGGATGGTCCTATTAATGACACATATGATGATGGATACAAACCACTGTGGGAAAAGTTCGCTTCCAAGGGTTATGCCTCCCTGTCACTGAATAAGCCCGGTATTAACAGCGCTCCTGGCAATTGGCTCGACCAAAGCATGGAGGACCGCGCACAGGAGATCCGATATGCAATAGACTGGGCAAGAAGCTTACCGATGATTGATAAGCAAAAAATCGGCCTATGGGGAGCCAGTCAAGCAGGATGGGTCATTCCGAAGATCGTTAAAGAGGAGCATGATATTGCATTCAGCATCCTTGTATCGCCTGCCGTGAACTGGATTTCCCAAGGACAATTTAATACCAGAAAAGAAATGGAACAAGAAGGAGCTACTCCGCAAGAAATTCAAAAGACATTGAACTACGATCAAGAAGTTCTACAGTTACTGAAAAAGCATGCTTCTTATGAAGAATATCTAGGCATAGCCGATCCTGACGATATGATTTCCAAAGAAAGATGGAGCTTTATAGGCAAAAATTTTCTGTCTGATTCCACCGAAGAATTAAGTCACTTCCATTCTCCTGTACTCTTGGTTCTGGCTGGCAAAGATATTAATGTTGATGTAAAGGATACCGAGCGAGTCTATCGCCAGAAAATACCTCCAGAACTGCTGTCCGTGATTCATTTACCTGAAGCCGACCATTCCATGATGGATGAAAAAATCGCGCGTTCAAAATCTCTAACTTTCTTAACAGCCGTATTCGCCCCAAGAAAATTGGTGAATGGTGAGTATCTCAAATCCCTTTCCGATTATGTCAGTCAGCGTTAAACAATGATGTTCTTTTTTGCCATACTTCTTTTGATATGCTAATGAAAAAATGCTAATGAAAACCCCATAACTGTTCTCGGTTAGACTGGGAATAGATCTATAAACAACAAAAAAACGGCATCTCTGCCGTTTTTTCTAAAAGGATGGACTCTCAGGGACTCGAACCCTGGACCAATTGATTAAGAGTCAACTGCTCTACCAACTGAGCTAAGAGTCCATAATAAAAGTTTGGTGGAGCCTAGGGGGATCGAACCCCTGACCTCATCGCTGCCAGTGTTGTTTTCCGTACACCGTGATTTAGATTATATTCCTTACAAATAATAAAATCAAGCTTTTTTTATTTTTTATTTGGAGCCTGTTGGATTCATTTCTTGATAGAGGGATATGTTCTGTCCCCAATCTGTCCCCAACTTGGCCCCTCTGTTCATCTGTCTTTTATCTCCTTTGGAACTCAAGAAATGTTACTATAAAGGTAACACCGCTAAAGGAGATCAGTCATGAACATCTACCGTTTTGAAATCTACGCTAATGGATTCTTACTAAAAGTTATTCTTAATGACAAAGAGGAAAACGGGCTGAAGCTTTGTAAAAGGTACATCTCTCAATTTCAACGTCAGGTAGCAAATATCGAAATAAAGATAAGGATCAATAAACGCGAAGATCAAAAGAACAATTGGGAATATCATGGGAAGCCTTATTTGTATGTAAAAACATTAGTTAAAAAGCCTCGGAAAACGACAATAGAAAAAAATGAATTAGATTAGAAGGAAACTCCTGCTGACTACAAAGTTAGTGGGAGTTTCCTTTGTTTTCAATGATTTTCGTACGAGGAAAAAATATAGAAAAATATTCCTAGGTCTGATAGACTAACCGTATCAAAAGACCTAAAGGGGATTGAAAGATGAAACAAGCTTCTTATTTTTTCTTTTTGCTTTCGTGTGTATTACTTATAACTGGTTTTATAGTTGCTTATCACTACGGAGATTATAGTGCGGAATACTCTTCGTTGCATGACAGCTCATGGGATAAGATGGGCCATGTTGTAGGCGGTGATGCGTACAATTACATTATTATGGGTATGCGCGGTATCCTATATGGAGTCGCTTCCCTTGTGTTCGCTATAATTGGATGCTTCTTTTTTATTATGGATCGCTTGGGTGAACCTAAAAAAGAAACACCCTCAATGACCATTAATAAGGAGGCGGAACAATTTGGGTCAGAGGTTTAGACAGACATCTGTTATTTTTCTAGTCATACTTATCCTTTTAATTTCGGGTTGTGCAACCAATGGTGGACAGACTACTTTTAAACAAACACAAACATCCGATAGTGAAGTTACTAATGACACACAGGACGATATTGTTTACGTGGATGATGAGACAGAACGGACAGCTAATGCTATTAGCATAGCGAGGTCTTACCTTAGTCTCAATGATGAAGATACTGATTTTCAAAAACAACTTGCAGGAATAGTTGGGGATGTAGCAGACACTTTTAAAGGGGACGTACGAGATAAGTTTATGGAAGCATCTAAGTATATTGGGCTTGGTGACAAGGATCAGGTAAAAAAAATATGTGATGAAATAGAAGCAAAGTATGTAACTAAATACAGTTGGAAACGTGATTCGTAGAAACAGCCCCGGAGAAATCCGGTTTTTTTATTATGCCCAGACCTCATAAATCACAAGGCGTAATCAGGCTATCTGTTGTGCCGTACATACGTAATTGACATATGGTAAATAGTTCTATATTGTGGGATTATGCGGTAAATCAGAAAAGGAGGATTTAGGAATGGAAGTGGATACAGTTGAAAAAGACCTGCTTAATGTTGAAGATTTAGACGCAATCGTACATTACATCAGGATGTGTTATACATCAGAAGATTGGGAAAGACTTCTAAGGTTGACAGAGCATCTATATATGTGTGCCAAGTCAACATATGAAGCAACATTTAACAACATAGATGAGAATATACATAGTAAAGAATTAAAACAACCTCTGGTATTTTACTACGGTTACAGCCACCTAATGCGTGGTGTAGCACATCTAAAGATGCAAAATTACACAGCCACCCAGGACTGTATTGAAAAATACTCTGAGTTAGGTTGGTTTAACGGATTAGATAAGGATGGGCTTGAAGTAGTAGAAAATTTCAAACTCCTTGCCAAACTAAACCAATACGAATTACAAATGTTTAAAGGTAACAAGCACATTATTCCTGAGTATATAAAATTCTTAGAAATGTCCCCGGAAGATGATTGGCTCCCGGCCCATGTCTCAATCGTCGAAGCAGCCTTACAGTATGGGTGGGACATTGATTCTGAGTTAGCATCCATGATTCATCACAGTGCATCATTCGCAGAGTTAGAGGATTACGGGAATATTTTTCAGTTCATTGACTATTCTTATCATTTAGCTCTGTATCACCTAAGAAAAGATAAGTTCGTCGATGCATTAAAATGTTTGCTACAGGCATTGGAATCCTCCATTAAAATAGAAGATGGTAAATACTTCAAACGGTGTGTAGCTCTATTCGAGGCGTTTAGAGGTTTCGCCACCCCGTCTCAGCTTGACAGTTATGCCCTGATCTTTAAAAAAATCTTGGAAGGGGAACTGAAAAATGAAAAAGGTATTTATTACTTTGACAATCGTATTAGGTTTGATCATCCTCACACCACCCATTAATACAGGGTCTGGTTCAATCACTCCTGATAGTCACGGAATATTCTAATAATTATATTTAGCTCAAATAACGACTTCTTACAGGAGTCGTTATTTTATTTCGTGTATATTGTCGAATCTTGTAAATTAAGTAGTTCAAAAGAGTCATTTTACATTTTATTGTAGAAATATACCATAATTATTGGAAGATATATGTTATAATCCTATCGTTTCATAAAATAATTAATAATAGGGAGAGATTAGTAGAATGAAGAAATTTTTTTCTGTTTTCGCTATGTTGGTCTTATTGCTAACAATTGCGCCATTCGGTTTAGTGTCAGCGCAAGAAACAACAACAACACAAGCCAGTAGTGTTTTGCAGTCAAATAACCCTGCCACTGTTACCAGTGAGACTTATGGTAATGGCAATATAAGCCTTCAAAAAGCAGACACTTACGTCGATTTGACCGTGCGAAGAACTGGAGGATTACTTGCTGAGTGGGACTATAAAAATCCGGGCAAAGTAGTTACTAAGGTAGACTTGACGATGTATTTAGAATACAGGGAAGATTTTTTACATTCTTGGAAGACAGTAGACACTGTAAGATATAATTACCCTGGTGGTCTTGGTGCTGATGAACATAATGAGCGTACGTTCTACCCTGACCAAAAAGGGACATATAGAGTTTTCTTATCTGGAAACATATATCACACTCAAGGGGGAACTAATATCGAATTATGGTCTGCCTCCAGAGCTTATGATCCGAAGATTATTATTTCCAATGATCCAGATAAAATTGAATTGAAATAAGTATAAACTTTATAAGTGACAATAGTCAGGACATTAGAGATAATGATCGTCTATGTTCCTGACTATTGTCTTTTTAATTGAAAGGAGATAACCGAAATGATAGATATTAAGCAAGTGAGAGAGCGTAAGAAATTAAGATTAGATATACTAGCAGAACTATACCAGCTTTGGTTTAGTGGCGGCGAAATCAGCATGTCTGGTACAAAGCGTGACATATATCAAGAAAGAAACACTGAACGCCATTTAGCTTTCCACTATCTAGTGTCTATGGGGTTAATAGATATTACACCTATGGGCGGAAAAGGAATGGATGAAGTGTTGTCGATAAGTATTACTGTTAAGGGCATCGAATTTTTGGAATCTAACTTGGAATATGAATAAGAGAAAGGTGTGGAAGACTATACTGTTTGATTTTATGTCTTGTCACACTTACAATTGAATTGTTGTGATTGCCATATCACAGCGTCCGAAACAAAAATACCCTACCAGCTAAATGCCAGTAGGGTATTTGCTTTATACAGATTTAATTTTATTTGGGTTAAATTCTTCCCAGGCTTTTTGGATAGCTGCTTCGACTTCCTCCGGCTTGATCGATACGCCGATCTGATCCAGTTTGATAGTCAGGTACTTCACGGCCTCGCGAAACTTTTCCGCGCCAGCTCCAGCATAATTGCGCTCTACCCAAGCGTATGCATCCCCTGCCAGTTGCCCGATTCGGTTACGCTGCTCCACGGAAAAACGAGCCTCATATAAAGGCTTGAGCTTGCGGTATACTGCTGTGCCAAGTGTCAACGCTCCGATAGTAATCAAGCAGATAACGGACAGTGCAATGGTTGTAACGTATTGTTCAATCATGGTTATTCCCCTCTCGTTAATGTTGCGATTTTATTTTTTTGATCCCAGGACACTACAGCACCGTATGCCTCCGCAACAGGTCTGAGCTGCACGTATGCCACTCCTTCGACCAGTTGGACAGATTGCAGCTTGGCTCCATTTAAATAAGCGACCTTGAGACGGGTGTCCCAATGACACGATAAGCCCAACACATTAGCAAGCACACGCAGCGGAACATACGTCCTGCCACTAAAGAGAAGCGTCTTCCCTACCTGTTTGCCATTTACGACGAACGAACCGGACGTGACTGTCTCCGTCTGCTCAGGACGCTTTGTGAAACATTCTCGCAGTTCGTCCGTTGTACCGTCATACTCATTCATATCCACGTTCCCTTTTATCCCCTCTACCTTGCCGCTATCGCTGTATTGCCAAATATCCCAACGTTTCCACGTCACTGTATCGCTTGGGACGCGAGTATCACTGTAGCGGGCTATCCATAATGGGTAACCGCTCAATGAGGCGTTAAAATTCGCTGCAAATGCATTACCTGTATAGATAATGGGCTTGCGTCCTGTAAGTCGCTCCAGTTCGAGCAGAAAAGCCAAAGTTACAGCGCTAATAAGCGTTTTGGACAGGTTACCGGGATTATTTTCATAATCCATTACAGGCGGCAAGTCTAGCGTTTTCCCACCACCTACCTGTTCCAATACTTCGGCAAAGTGCCGCGCTTCTGCTTTGGCTGCCTCAACGCTGATTGCGTCTACAAAGTGGTATGCTCCCAACAATACCCCGGCTGCTCTGGCTCCTTTTGCATTCGTGGTGAATGTAGGATCAACGTAACGTTGCCCCTGGCTGGCCTTGATGAAGGCAAATGAAATACCATTAGCCTTGACCGCCTTCCAATCAATCTTTCCTTGATAACGGGATACATCAATCCCTTGAGCATTACCTTTTTTCCTTGCTTGCATCTTCCCTATCCCCTTCCTGACTTCCGCTTTTACTCTTTAGCACCTCAACAGCCTGCCGAATGATCGACGGAACTGGCGCGCCAAGCCTGCCACCATTTTCAACTATCGACAGCAATTCATTCGCCATATAAAAATAAGCGACCGCATCCCGGAAAAGGTGCGAATCGCCTAAGACTCCATCAATCAGATGGGATACTGCTACCATTGCAAAAATAAATACCTTTCGGGCAATACCGATCAGGCCGATCTTACTTTTCAAGCCGGGTCCGGTCCCCTTCTTACCCTCGGCTCCCGCCGCGAACAGCCCTGTCACATAATCAATAATGACCAGTGCAAGCAACACCCCCAATACTCCCGACCACCCACCATAAAGATACGTCACCGCACTACTCCCTAAAGCGGTGCTAAACTTGAAAATCTCCCACTTATCCAACCTTTCTTCCCCCGTCTCTCTGTTCAGGAAACTTTTCCTGATCTAAAATAGGCCCCCGACCACTACGAGGGCATAAAAATAGCGCATCCGATTGGATACGCTGGCTAAACATTTTGCGGTGTTGCTAGAATCTCGTTTCGCTCTGCTTCTTGAATAAACTTAGGTGTGTATCGCTTAAGACGTTCCTCATCAACCTTGCCCATAATCCACATGTTCAGCAGAAATGTATACATAATGCCTCACCTCCTTGTTAGGTTGTAGTAGTGGTATCCATAAGAGCAAGCAAAGCGGCCTCTGTGCTGTCCTGGCGCGTCTTGAGTTCTGTCACCTGATCAGTCAGAGGAACTTGCGGTGTAGGAGTCTCGCCACCGTTGCCGTCAATATAGACAAACTCCAGTTTTTCAGTGTCCGGGTTGACCACATATGACTTTGCTCGCTGGAAGTCTTCGTAATATTGTCTATAGGTGAGTTTCAACACCTCAACCTGTTCAGGATCAAACCCCTTGAGTTGCGGGTAAAACCCCATGTCGTCGTCCTTTGTAGTCTCACGGGCATGTTCTGATTCGATTTCCGGCGTAACGAAGATTACCTCACCGCTTGATTTTCTCCAGTAAACCTTTGGCCCAATTTTCATATAAACCACCCTTTCTATTATTCGAATGCCCACCATTCATACGCCCATACCTTAGAAACAGGCGATCCCCCGGCGTATGCGTCTATTTTGCTGCCCTCGATGGTCGCGTTAAACCCTCCGGCTTGTTGACGCAAAGGAGGAACCCATACACTGTTGCCTCTCCAGCCGTAAATGGTGTCTCCGGTCGCGGTGCTGAGACGGGCGAAAGAATCTATGTGCCGGAAGCCGTCCGATTCAGTTAACCTAACTCTTATAAAAACCATAGAAGGCGTGAAAGAAAGACCTCCAACAGAAACCACCATTGATATGGATTGTCCCCAACTACTAGCCTGAGCATTTTGACCGTTGAACGTTCCTGTTGCCCATCTCTTGACGGGTAGGTTTGTTATAGCTGCCGCTAGTTCCGCGTGAGTGTTGCTGGCTGATACATTACCACCCTTGCCGTTGATAGCGCCAGCAACGACACCTTTCCCATCAACGACAGATTGCTTTAAATTGCTTATCTCGTCTCGCAAAACTTTCCAGGTACCGTCAGCTTCGTAATACTTAAAAACGCCATCAGATAAAGCAGCAACCTTTGAATTGTTTGAGTAAAAGTCAACCCCACCGTCACCGTACCAATTAAGCCCTGTATCTCCATCACCTATTGGCAAGGATAGAGAGGATGATGAACCGAATTGCGTGTTTTTAGCGACCCACACTTGACCGGATGTTTCGACCTTCCCGGTTAGCGCTGTAGTCGCGGCTTGGATAGTGATTTTACCGTTACCAGTGGCAGTTGTGCCGCCTTCGGCTATAATGCGACTATCATAGTCATTTCCTGTACCGCTACTGTGGAAGTCGATGTATGTCGGACCAGCCCCGGTAAGGTCTGCGCCAAGCTCGACAGCTCTTTCTAGTCTCAAATTCCTTTGGGCGTATGTCTTGCTGGCTAATCCATCCCAAGGCAACCACGTCCCAGCTAATGTTCTTACACGGTTATAAATTCCGCCAGTATCATCTACGTACATATGGACAACCACAAGCCCCTCCGTCACATTTGAGCTTGCGACAAAAAGGACACCCTTAGGATATGCTCCTGGTGGGCTATGGTCCGTAGCAGGAGCAAAAGAAGACCTGTCAATCCTCCATCTACCCGCACCAAGTAATAAATTAAAATCATCCATGAACGGCTTGCCTTTATCAGCTAGGGAATCGGTATACAAGTCCGACAGAGCCTTACTGTTTGGGACAGTCGTAGAAGATGCAGACTTGTAATCTGCACTTAGTCTTACGATACCTTTAACTGTGGTTGTTGCGTCCGGCACTTTGACATTAGCTATCTGCGTGTCGGTGTACTCCTTTGCCTCTTGTAAGGTTTCCTCCAAGTCTTGTATAGTCACATAAACCAGTGACTGATCGGTTGTGATGCTTATATTTGTCGCATTGCCAACTAATAGGTTTACATTTATGAGTTTTTCAATCAGATCAGCTCCACCAGTAGGCGGTATATATTCAGCCGACCCGCTACCGCTGTTACCATACGCATACATGATTTCCCCTTCGTCTGGGTCGAGAGCAAACACGCCCAATTCCCGAAAGAAAAATCCTGTCGTCACGTCCTGATTGGATAGAATCGCGCTTACCGCCGCCCGGCCTGGGCTTGGGGTATACACCCGATTTGCAGTTATGCTCTTACGCTCCGTGATAAGCTCTGTCATATTGGGGATGGATTGACTTGTTACGATACCGTCCCCCAAACCCATACGGCTGAACTTTAATTGCTGTCCTGCCTGCACCTTAGCCTGTAGATTACGCCCCTTGATTGTTAAAACTAAACCACCAAATGCCGCCATGCTTACACCATCCTTGCCGTTATAATATCTCGCATATGTAGACCAGCACCAAAGTACAGGTCCATTTGCTCCGTCTGCTCCAGCATCACACTGTCCAGGTGTGCGGAAAAGCGAGTGACCGAATCAATAGCACGGTAAAATTCCTCTACTCTATCCCGTGTAGCCTGCGGGTTGCTCGTCTTAACGCGGTAGTGTCCTGGAATGCCTTCATATTGAAACCACTCTTCAACTACCCCGTCCCCGAACAAGATATCTATTAATTGTTCCACCGCTGCCGGGGTCCCCTTAATCCTGTGGAAGTTAATTGAGTTTTTTATAAGCTCCCGCCGAGTTTCCAATGGTAGAGCCGGATCGTAGAAGTCCACGTGCATCTGATACGCCATGTCGTTTGCTTCATCGCTCGTCAAATCATCGATTCGGGTTAGTCGCCGCAACTTGTAAATGTCTTGCTTAGGCTCTAGAAGCTGCTCGTCCAGGGTTTTAGCGAATGCTTGTACGTTAGGGTCGTCTCTTATGCTATTGGGAAGCAAATCGACAATACTCACGTCCGTAATATCAATCATTTGCAAGCCCTCCATAGACGATATTAGGCGTTGTTTCATGTGCAACCTCTAATAGTCCTACTTTTGTAAAAACAGGGCTTACAACCTCGACGCGGACCGCTCCAGCCGCATACATACGGCCTATGAGGTTCGTCGGGTTGATATCTCTCCCCAATTTGCTTTTTTGCCACAGGATATAGTCATTTATGGCCTGCCGGACATTAGACTCAATCGCCTGTGATTCTGCTGCTTTACCCTGGCTGATGTAAAATTTAACGTTAATGTCATAGCTGACAGCAACGGGGGCTTGAACTTTAACTAAGTCCGTCAGGGGGCGGCGTGTACGGTCATTTACAGATTCATATACCGCGTCAAGCACTTCCTGACCTGGGATGTTTCCACCTGTCAGTAGTGGGACGACAATAACCTCATACGGATTGGGAGACGACAAACCAACGTCGATAATAGAAGATGATGCAGACTTAGCCCAGTATACATAAGCATCACGAGGGCCAGCCGTGGAAAACGACTCCGGGGCTATCCTGATCCGTTCCCTAAAAGCATCATCACTTTCGATATTTGATCCGCCACCCGTTTCAGTCGTATTGGATACGCTGGCGACAAAGGCAAGCGGGTCCATAAGCGTGTTGACCTGACCAATCGAAAACCCGTTTCCACTTTCCCCTGTTATATTAGCAGTCGCTGCCACCGTCCCGAACAAAGAGCCTGGAGGGATGATGATCGTTTGATTGGTTGTAAAGTATATCGTCCCGTCCGCATTTTGAACACCAACCCGCGTCCCGCCTGGGATGGTGGAAGATGTACTAAGTTGCGTAGATAAATTAAAGCGGAGCTGCGTGGTCGCTGGCTCCGCCTGTAATCTCTCTACTTTATAAAGTGAACCGATGTAATCCAGCATGACACCCGTAGCATACGGCAATAAGTCCGCTTTTTTCTCCCGGTCAATCAGCACACGCAACTGGATAATCTCATTCATCAAAGCCAGGAACAAAATTCGGTCAGGATCGGCCTTTTCGTAGACCTTTCCTGTTTTGTTTTGGAGAGATACAAGGGACTCACTTAATATTTTTTGCACATCGTAATCTGTAAACTGGATATCCGGTAAAGTTATTTGCTGTGCCATTAAACGCCTGCCCCCTCTCCGCCTTCATTGATCGTAAATCTGATTATGGGCACGAGTCTGCCTGTTTTTTCAAAGTCTGCATCCTCGACGATATCAACCTCTTGTATCTCTACCGCAGGTTCCTGCTCATTGATTGCTGTGATTACCATTGCAATCATTAGCTGTCTAGCGCCCAGCGTGGTCAAGTCCTGACTCACATCATCTACACCCAATTCCCGATCCATAACACACGTTCCTAGCACTGTCGAAGTGATAATTCGAACACGCTGTTTAATTGCGTCTACACCTGTTAAGCCAAACTTAAAAGGCTTGTATATCCCTGTAATCTCGTAAAGATCCGTCATTATACGTATTCCTCCAATGATAGGGAATATGTGGCGGATATGAGCCGGCCCTTGTTGTCGATATTGTTAAATTTCTGCGACATACCTTTGATTTTCCACCACTTCACACCCAGCCCCTTATTGCCCAACACAAACGGCATCACCTTCCCCTTTCGGCTGTAGTCAACAAGCTTATCCACCTCTTTACGGGGATTCATGCCATAGGACGCGTCAATTCGGACCGTCAAATCTATCGTATCAAGCCCCGGCCCTAGGAATTGCGAACGGGGTTTTTTTCCGATAATTTCATTCGCCGCCCATCTGTCATTGTTGGTGCGGGTAAAGTCGGTGAAGGTCCTTATTTTGTAGTGAGTAACGATAAAAACAATATCGCCAAGTGTGGCTAACCCACCCCAATCCTTTGCCATGCTATCACCGCCTTATATGTTACTTCCCTTGACCTCTCCAACTGCTACTATACCGCCCGTTTCAGGTGGAGTTCCAAGGATTTTCAAGTTGCCGTCTATCGTAAGTGTGCCTTTCATTTCAGCATCACCCTTCGTGTTAACAAATTCGGATGTAACGCCAAAGCACACGCCATTACTACGGTCAAACATGAGCACGAAAACTTCGTCTCCCGGTTTGGGGAGTGTTTTTCGCAACATCCCAGCCGGGAACACTACGGGCAGGTCACCCGTAACAAAGTCTTCTCTGTCAGGGAACGTTGCTGTTATTGTGCCGGATGCTTCGTCTGCTGTTGAACAGGTTCCAAACTTAGCTAACATATTCACCACCCCAATACCTTTCTGATTTCAAGAGTCGTCGTATACGGAGCATTGGAGCCAATATGATGTTCCGCGCTTTCGATGATGTATTTGCCGCTGTAATATCCGATTTCAAGCACGTTAACCGTCACACCAGCGGCCAGACGCGTATCACCGCTCATTTCAAGCTTAGCCTTGCCTGACTTCTTATTCTGTTCCCGGAGTCTGTTACGGGCTATTCTTGTGGCTTCTGCCACGGTACCAGCCTGTTCATTCAGCCTCAAGGTCGGATATTTACTCATGCCAGGAGCGCTATATGTCCCGGTTACCGTCTTGCTCTTTTCTGTTTTGGTTTTGGCTGTTGTGTAGCTTACAATCGCCCTGCCATATGCCGTGCTTTCGCTGTCCTTACTAAATTCGTAGCTGAGGATATCACTTTTACCTCTGACAATATCCATCACAGGGGCGTTATTTTCAAAATCCAGTTCGCTGAACAAGACCAGTTTTTTGCCGGACAGTTTCACGGATATTCCCTCAGCCTGACATGTCTTAATCAGAAATTCGAAGTCGGTTTCGTCCGACTGGTCTAATCGCTCATATTGCGGGTTTACCTTGGCGTTGTAACTAAGGGCAAGACCCGAACGTTTGGCAATATCCGCAGCTACCGTCCGCAACTGGACCTTTTCATATGACTTGGATCGTTTTTGTTGCTTGGTAGACTGCCCGGATAAAGGTAACGCGCTCGCTTCAATGACGATCATGTCAGGCTTCCCGGTAAACCGAAACGCTTTGACATAAAACGTGCCGCATACCAGCTTTTTGACCTCGCCGTTTTTATGCCAATCCCGGGTGACAATTTCGGCCCGTATCTTATCATCAATGTAAGGCACCCAGCCTTTAATCCAATCGTTGTTTCGGTCATCCAGTGTTATTGTAATGGTGTCAATCTGACCGTTATATCCATCCGAATAGGTAAAATCAATTAGGTATTGATCCAGGACCGTGCTGCTGACAACCTTCCCATTGTAGGTAAGGGCGACACTTGCTGTGCGCCCTTCGTTTACAACTGCCATTACTCACCGTCACCCTCTTCCTCTCCAATCCTCCAAGGCGGCAGGGTGGACGATGTATCATCAGGAACAGGAGGGACGGTCAAGATAACGCCAGCACCAAAAAAGACCGTATCTACATGGTCGAAGTTGGCTGCCATTAGATCGGTCATAAAGTTTATACTGCCTGTGAGTTTGTAGGCGATATTATCCCATGTATCGCCCTGTATGGTTCGATATGTTGTGGTCAAACCATCGACCTCCTTCTGTTCTTCCGCTCCCACTCCTGCATATTGGCTTCCCATTCGCGTTGTGAGTCTCGCAATGACCTTTGGATCACCTTTTCGTCTGCGTTCCCTTGAATAACAATCTGAGGGCTAAACACAGGGGCAAAGTGTCCGCCCCCTCCACCATCCATCCCTAATGCACTCCCTGCGGCTGCGTAGAGGTCGCGTGATCGTTTGGAGTTATTGAGGGGTATAATTGCCTCGTCGTCTCCAGCCTCACCCACAAGACCCAGCGTTGGGCTTGTTACAATGCCGCCATCAGCAAACTTTCTAGGTTTCAGAGGCGGGATTGCCTGTAGAGGGAACCCGTGTGTATTTTTGACCACATTCGGAAAGTTGTTTGGAGTAGCCATTGGCCCATATTTTTGTTTTATATCAAGCGTGACATCAATCTGCTTTTCAAAAGGCAAATCACTAAGGCTTTTATTCAGCTCTTGGACCCTGAGTATAGCAGCGTCTACTCGAGCTTTTTCCGTATTGGATAACTGATCATACTTCCTCATGAGCGATTGCAGCGATTCTCCACCCAGGTCCTGTACTTCGACAAGCCGAACATTTGCGTTATAAAGCTCCTGGAATGAGGCTTTAGAGGACTCCATTTCCTTTTCATTCGTTTCCAAGTCTTGCTTGGTCTTATTCATGGTCATTCTTACTGTACCAATGAACTGGTCAAGGCTACCTAAATTAGCCTGATCATAGTTCATTAATTGCTTTAATTCATCGGTTAGAGGTTTTAATTGTTCATCCCTCTTTGCTCCGGCTGGAGTATTGTTCATGACCTCATTATATTTTATGCGTAGAGCTATTAATGATGTGAGGACTGACTCACTATTTCCTTGCGCTTTGTTTAATTCTTTTTCTTTGCTCTGAAGGTTATCATATTCCTTCAGTAAATCGGGAAGCTGTGCCTCCTTGTCAAGAATGGTAATACGTGCTTCCTGCTCTGACGCTTTAGCCATGTTGTTATAAAGATCAAGCTGAGCGCCAGCCTGTTCACGTAATGCATTGGTTTTAGCATCCTGTGCGGTGATGTAACCGTCACTTTGTTCTACGATCTTCTGTTCAATATCGGCTATTTTCCGTTGAGCTTCAGCAAGTTCATTAGCTGGAGTTTTGGCGTTGTCGATTTTGGCTTTTAACCGATCGTACTCCTTGACCAAGTTGGTCAGTTTGTCGCGTTGCTTATCCACTGTGTTGTAATCATCAAAAGCAGTTTTAAGTTCATCACCCATGTTAATCATAGACTCGCGTACAGCCTCTTGATGCTCCTGATACGCAATTAAACCCGCTGTAAGCAAACCGACAGCTCCGACAGCAATGCCAGCAGGTGATTTCATAAACGCCAAAGATTTCCCCAGCAATCCCCCAGCTCCAGCCGCTTCGGTTAACTTACCTTTCAAGTCCCATAAGCCCTTACCAAGTACAGTCACATTTTTACCAATCAAAGCAGCAGGAGTCGCAAGGGCTATAAACTCGATAAAATCCTTATGCTCCTTTGCCCAGTCCACCATTTCATGAAGCATCGGCAAAAGTTCTTCACCGATTGGGAGAACAACTTCCGTCATAATTTCCCTGCCCAATCCGCGCAACTGCTTGGTGAATGACTGCATGTTGAGGTTTTTGATTTCTTCCATCGAATTTAGATTTTTATCAAACCCGCCGTTTACATCATTGAGCGCTTGCGTGATGCCTGCGCCCATATCCTCGTATTGCGTACCGAACAGGGACACGGAAATAGCATTTCGCTGTTGCAAATCGTCTATGGTTAGTAGTTTGTCATTAACCAACTGCAACGCGTCACGCGCCTTCATAGACCCGCTAGAAAGACCGTTGAATACCTTTTGACTATCACTCATAACTGAGCTGATAGTTTGTTGCATCTTGGCTACCTGCGTGCCTTTGCCAGACTGCAACGTTTTAAGCATGGTAGCCGCTGTTGTTTTGCTCGTTTTAGCTACCAGTTGTTGAAACTCTTTGGTTTTCTGTCCGCCCTTGGCTAGATTTTTGGTAAACTTCTCTATGCCATCCATCGCGAACAGTTCGTCCATTGCTTCAACTACTGCCTTATCACCGCTTACGATACGGATACGGAACTCTTTGAGGGCATCCGCTATTTTGTCCGTATTGAAAGCCCCTTTTTCAAGCCCGCTGTTGAGTACGCTTAGCATCTGTTGGGCATTGTAGCCAGCGTCTTTGAACTGTACTGAATATTCGTTCAGTGTATCCAAAAAGTCGTCAGCGCGATTAAGACCCTTCTGACTACCTTGTGCAATGAGGTTAAAAGCTTCCTCGGATGATATGCCAAGGTTTTTCATCAACACGCCAACCGTCCGCATGGTTTCAGGAACTTCGTATCCGAAAACATCACGCAATGACAACGCTGATTCCGTAGCATCTTTGAGCGCTTCGCCTGTGAGTCCTGTGGCGTTTTTAACGCCAACCAAAGAGTCGGCTATATCACCGAACCCCTCACCGTAATTAGACTCATACATGCCACGTATGGAGCTATCTAAATCCTTCATTTCCGTGGCACTGGCTCCAGTTGCCGCCTGAACCTTTAATAAAGATTCCTCAAGCTCACCCACGTCGTTTATCATGTTGCCAAACGCCCCGGTAACACCGTCTATAATCGCTTTAGCGCCTGTGAAGTCCAGCGCGCGTTGAAATACATCCCCAAACTCACGCGCGCGATCTGTAATGTCTCGGATAGAGTCAGGCACATCGTCCGGGATAGGACGTGTGCGCCTTAATTCATCCAAATTCTGTTCCAGCAAAGCTACGTCTCTACTCAAGTCGGTGAAGCTACGTATGATACGTGGGTCAATCTGTCCCGACAACTCAAACGTTAGTTCATACCGCCTTGAACCTCCCGAACCCCCTCCAGCTCCAGCCATCTAAAATACCTCAATTCTACTGTGGATTGTCTTCCTTCCGCCGTTCTTCCACTTTCCTGTGGAAATTGTTCATGGAAATTATCCAATCATCCATTTCAACCATTGGGCGCTTGATGTAATCTAACGGGCTTCCGCCTGCGAATTTAGCAAGGGCTATACAATCCTCCATCACCTTCGTAGACGGGTTCCCTATTAGATCAAGCCGTCCAAAAAACGTCGAGACGCTCCAATAACCCGGTTAAAATCTTTGGCTGGGAGCTTTTTCAAGAAGTTTGGGTGCACGCCAGCAGCTTTGGCAGCCAAGACAGCCAAATACGCCGGATGTTCATTTTTGAAGGAGGGCAGGAAGTTTTTACCTTGATTCAGAGCGAGAAAATCACCCTCAAGCGCGATAATGTCTTCGCCTGTGAGTTTGTCGAATTCGAGATTAAGCTCGTTATAATCAACATCCTCCCAATTAACAGAAAGAGACAGCCTAATGACTGTCCCTGTTGGTTGTGCTACTTCCTCTTTCATTTGTTCTTCCGTTGTCCCTTGTGCGCTCATGTTTAATCAACCTTTCTATTTTTAGGATTAGGCTTTGCCCAATGCTTTATTGATGTCGAATAGATCGTCCACACTATTAATGCGACTTACGCTGTTGAGCTTGTCCAATTCGATTACTGCTACGCCGTCAATGAAAACTTTGATGTACGTGACTTCAAGCGTAGTTGAGGTGCCAGTAGTGGCATTTTGGGCGAAAGTACCAAGGTCAATCCCTTTCCCGATGCCCTTGACCACTATCTTAACGGCCCGTGTTTCCAACTCACCGGATGTGGTATTAAACTCGGTAAATGCACCACGAATCTCCAAGGACTTGAGTTTAGTACCTATCAACCCGAATGCATCTTTGTCAATCGTACGCCAAGCAATGCCAAGTTCCAGTGAGCCGTAATGCCCTGGCGTTGGGATATCAAGTTCCCCCAAGATGCCAGCCCCGGACAACGTATCTGTCAAAGGTGTGAAGTTGGGCAACGTAATGTCACCCGTGGAAAAATCGGTGCTTGAGCCATTTGCATAGATCGCCATACCGACCAATTTAACCGGAATATTTTTAGCCAATGTCTACCCCTCCTTATGCTGCTGCGCCCAGCGTAGTCAGATACGCCAGATCATAAGCAACGATAAATTCAATATCTTGTGCCGGACTTGGAGGTGTGATGAACAAGCGGTATGTCAGGATACCATCCTCCAAGTTGGAAACCGTGTTGTCGCTGGCGCGGTATTCAATTCGACCACCCAGCAACGCACCAGCTGCAACCAATCCATTCAACCAAAAGTTAACATCATCCGTTATTTCTCCAATCAGACGATTATTAAGCGGACGGTCAACTTTATTCCAGTATTGAAGGACGACGTTATTTTTCACCCACGAGAACATGCGCCTAACAGGAATAAAGGCCCGCTGTGCGTCCGTTAAAGTCGGAAAGGCTGCTGTCCGGTTCCCCCACAATCTCCAGCCTCGGCCCATATTAAGACCTGTGACAATACCGTTATTATTTAGATAAGTGGCTTGGTTAAACGGAACGTAAGCCTCTGAACCGTCCTCCATGACCAAGCTATCCACAAAAATATCTTTGTTAGATGGAGACTCGAACGGGATACCGCCATTATCTGCATCTATAGCCACGGTGCGAGCAGCCGCCACCACTGACATGTGATAGGTCACATCGTTGTACTTGGCTTTAGGCCATACATTAAAGCTGTATGGGCTGGTGTAGCGATTGTCGTTTTTCCAGTTGACCAAGTTAATGTAGCGTTCGCTTGCATCCAAGTCCGCAATAACGTGAGCTTCGAAAAGACCGTTAATGTTGAGGGACTTCGCAACCATAGCAGCATAAACCGTAGGATCGCTGGACCAGCCTGGTGCAACCAATAGGTTAGGTACTAGGCGAGTAGTCAAGAAAACTTCTTCTACGACTTCCAACCCCGTTCTAACGCCTGTTGTGGAGTTTTCCCCGCCGATAATCTTAGCCGCTGTCACCTTTGAAGGGTCCAGTTTAGAGTAACCCACTTGTAGCACTGTAGTGTTTGCAGGGATTGCACCACCTGGGATGATCGTAACCACCGTTCTACCGTTGCTATCAAAGCTTGTCGCGAAGTCTGTGTTGACCACATACGTAGTCGCACCGTCAGAGGACTTCACGCTCACCGTAGAGGCGACAATGCCACTTTCAGAAGTGGTGTAAATCCCATCAGAAAACGTGGCCGCAGCAGGGGCTACAACTTTATTATCCGTGGCAGGATCAAGCACGTTGACAAACACCGCAGGAGACAGTTTAGCAGTTTTAAAAAAGTAGAAAGCCGCTTCGCAGAGCTTGAACGATTCCCAATCATCCGAATAACCAAAGTAGTATTCAAATTCCTCCATGCTCGACACCAAAATAGCTTTATTGGTGACTGGCGCATTACTTTGCGTCATATTGACTGGAGCCGCACCGAAAAACACGGGCAAGGTAGTAGTTTGCACAGTGGTGCCGCTACGATCCCGGAACAGCTCTTTGGTTCTAATACCATGATATTCCGCCATTATTTCACTTCCTTCACAAGTTTGTACGAAACATTGAGCGGATGCCCTGGAACGCCTACATCAATTTGCGCTTGAGATAGCTGAGTAACGGGCACAAATAAGGACTTGAGTTGCGGGTACTTGTCGTACAGGTCTTGAAAGTGGTTCGGATATCCACCTACAAATATTTGGTACGTTCGTAACCGTCCTTTATCCAATCTTGGGCCAATATACACAAGATGTTGCTCGTCTACAGGTGGTTGCTCATTCACAATTACACTCTGTTCAGCTTCGACAGCTCTTGTTTTACGGGTGTTCTTTGCTTCTTCGCTTTTATCTTCAATTTTATCTACCATAGTCGTACCTCCGTTTGTATTGTAGGTGCCTCCCAATTGGTGCTGACCACGCCTATAAAATAGGGGTCCGTCTGTTCTTCGAAAAAATCAATATCGAGCGGACGTGCTATTCTAAATCCCCATCCAGCGTAGTCATGCTTTAGTAGAGATTGCCTGATAACCTCCATCAAGTGGAGTGTATCCTTCTGCGCCTGCAAACCCTCTGCCTCAACGCCACATATCAGATCAATTTCACACAGCCGTACCATGTCGTCCGTATCCGTTGAACGCAAAAAACGAACGATCACAAAAGGGAACCGTTCGTCTCTATATGTTTCCAGCGTTTGTTGGTTAGGAACAGGCTCTAGTGTCTGCGGCGCGTAAGGATCAGGCATAGCCTCATACTCAGGCACCTGTCTAGGAGGCAAATCCATTGTAAATACTTTGACTTTTCCATCGGTATTATCGTCACTGGTCTTTTCGCCAAGATACATTTCGGACGTGATTTCGAGGATATAGTCCCTGATTCTGTCCATCATGCTGGACGGAGATAATTCCATCGTTACAACCTCCCTAATAGCCTATTGAGTTCGTGAGGCATACGCTTGTTCATTTCGTCTGCATATACCTCTTGCACATGCGTAACGACTTCTTCATTGTTCGCCATTTCCGGCACGGCTGGCCCCCTCAATTCGCGTACAGGAAGTCTTTTCTTTCCAACTCGCTCAAATACACCCGTATGACCGCCCATGTTGGATATGAACGCCCTTTTGAGTGGTTTGCGCGGCGATCCTCTCAACACACCCGCTTTGACCGTCTTAGGTCTGGCAGGTCGTTGTTTTGGATTAACACTAAAGTTAATCAGAGGTATAGTCTTCCCTTTGGTTTTAATCTCGGAAGACATGCCCGTACCTGCCGCTTTGCGGACTGTGACGGTCTTTGTAGCCTCAGATTGCTTAATAACATACCTTTCCCTTATCTTCCGTCCCAACTCTGTCTTGGAACGCTGTGTGGCGCGGTTAACGCTTGAACGTGTAGCCTGTTTGAGTATCTTGTCCATGACTGCCATCTGTTTTCGAGCCGCCCGGAGGTTACTTCTTACATCAAGAAAAGTCACTACCTACCACCGCCATTGGATGTAAGGGAAATTTTAAGCACCCCCATGTCGTTTGACACCGCTGTGATACGATATTTGAGATTGTCTAGGACAATTACTTGTTCCCTTGCAGGTGTAAAGCCCAATACACGCGGATCAATATGGATGATTGCGTTATGCGCAGATACACCCTCTGCCGTTTGAATCGGACGACCATCCAACGTAAACGTCTCCACGATCATATTGAGGCAGCGTGACTTACTACCAGCCACGAGAACGTGCGGCTCCGAAAACTCCAAAGGGTTAAAGAATACATTCTGTACATCATGAATGATTTGATCACGCAAGCTCATGACGCACCTCCGTTATTATTTGGCAGGATTTTCAGCAAGCCATTTTTCATATTGCTCTTGGCGACCTTCTTTATTACTGGATGCTGTCAGCCCAAGTGATTCAAGGCGTGCTTTTTGTTCGTTCGGCCCCAATGCAGCAAAATCAGCAGCAGAAACAGTAGTGTCTGTTAAGCCTGCCGCCTCCTGCGCCGGGGATTCATTCTTATCAATCGCGCCGCTCTCTTGAAGCTCCAAAATCAAATCAATGGGAAGCTGGCCCGTTACGGTTTCACCAGCCTCCCACAGTCGTCCGCCATAATTGAGTGGTTTCTTTAAAATCATGCTCCACTACCTCCTGTTGCACCTGGATTTTTGAACATTCCACGGCTATCCAAAACGGTTACTCCATAGTCGAAGTAAATACGGAAGTCCAAACCAAGACGGTCAAACGGCACATCGGTTTCCAATGTCGGTTCTTCCTGCCCCCGCAGATAAGTGACCTCAATCGTATCCGCAATATTCGGGCTAGCCGCCGCATACCAGGCCGCTGCTGAATACTGATCCAACTCCGCATCCACAATAATATCCAAGCTATTGCGGAAAACATTTGTTACTCCACTGTGCTTACCTGAAGGATCGGCATCGGAATGAACAAATTGATTAGCGCTTGTCTCCAAGGCTGCTGGAACCAACAGAAATTGTGGTGCGAGATTAAGTGTGCCTTCCCCTCGTGGCCCTTTTTGAGTTCGCATAGCAGTGCGTGCTTCCGTCATGGAGGTGGTAGAAATATCCGCGCCTGTACCCAAGTTTTTGTGATCCACTCCGAACAGTGCTTTACCGTCCCAAATAAGCGGATTGGATGCCAGCATCTTATACACCAGGGCATTAATACCTCGCTTGGCTGCAATAACATAAGCCTGTGGAACCTTAGAAAGCATGTCCAGGTCGTCATTTATGAAAGCTTGACGGGTAAAGCCCCAACGCTTGGAGTATGTCAGGACTGCTTTTGTGACCTTTTCATCCTTCATGGGACCATCATAAGGAATTGGAGCATTTTGTGCTGTCAGTTCCAAACTTCCCGCCTCGGAAAGTCGGTAATGCTCCGCTGCCTTAAAATCGGAGTTACTACCACGGCCTGTCCAATATTGGAATGTTGTTGGGGCTTCTGCGTAAGCCTGTGCCAGCGTTTTGTTAGCAGCGTTGGAGATAATGCCTTGGAATGTACTATCAGGCGACAACGCCCGTTTCAACAAATCTTCATCGCGTAGCAAGTGTGCTCCCGACTCCCCAGCGCGTACCAAGCACTCCACAGCCAAATCACGCAACCGCAGCGAGCGCAGTTCTGGCGCACCCGGCGCAGGCTTCGCAACACCTCTACCTGCACGCATAAGCAGGGCATCGGATGCAGCAGCACGGAACTTGTCTGTTTCCTCTGTTGTAACCTGTATACCTGATGGGTGTGGTTTACGATCTTCAATTTGTTTTTGCAAAATGGCCTGACGGACCTTATCAACTCCGCTGCCATCCTCAATGTACGGTGAAGCATCCACGCCGAAGTTACGGCAAAGCGCATTAATTTCTGTTACGCGGCTCCGTTCTGCCGCTGCTGCTGCCGCTCGAATACCATCTTCGTTAATCGGTGGCGCTGGTGGTGTTGCTGCTGGTTCACCGGATCGGTGTTCGCCTCCTGCGCCTCCAATCTCCCCGCCTTTATCTGGAGCATGTACCAATCCTTGCGCAGCCAGCGCAATGTGTTTCAAACCTTTCAACATATCATCTTCCTCGCTTCCATTTTGTAAATTACGTCCTATACCAACTGACGGATCGGCAGGTGTAGGCTCGATGCTTATTTCAAACGGCTGCCATTTAAGAGCCACATAAGCTGGCCCGGTGAATCGACCATTGGCGGAAGTCTTACCCGCCTTAACTTCTTCCCAGGAGCTGACTTCATAGCCAACAGATACGCCTTTGATGGTCCCTTTTTTAACCTTCTGAAACACTCGGTCACTGTCAGGATCGTCGTCAAACTCCACAATAGCTCGTGCCTTCCGCTCGGTATCATCAGTCCATACCTGTTTAATGGTACCGATTGGCATATTTCCGTAATTCGGGTCACGACCATGTGCGAAAAGTAAAACCCCGACATCGTTCAACCTAGATAGGTCAAGCGCTCCGGGGTCATGAGATAAAATTTCATCACCGAACCACCTACCGTATGGGGCTTCGGATGAAAATGAAAGTTCAATCGTTCGATCTTCTTCGTTTACAGATTCAGTATTGATAGTCAATACACGAGATAGTTGCTTATCCGGTACCGTTGCATTTCTATGCAGCGTCATCGGCATTTTCTTTCGATTCATCATCTGGCTCATTGTCTGCTCCTTCCTTTGGAATATCCGTGGCTGTCGGTTCTGGACCGGACAATTCGCGGATCAATTGCTGTTCTGCTGCACGCTGCGCTACCACATCGCGCCAATCCTCCCCGCGCTCGGCACAAATACGGGCTAGGGTGTCCTGATTGGAAGCAAGAGCTGTTTCATTTGCTTTCACCTCCTTCAAAGGGTCAATCCATGTACTGCCCGGTGGTATCCATACATGAGCGATATACAAATCTTTGTTTTGTTGGTATTTGGGTAAATTCAACTGGCCTGTAAGCACCATAGCGTCCAAAAACTCCAGATAAATTGGAGTAAGCACACGTTCGATCAACATTTTTTGTAGTTTCTTGTACAATTTACGGTCTTCAATTAATCCTTGGCGTGCAGAGGAATAGTTGACCTGGGACAGATCCCGCGACACAGCTTCATAGCTAAGGCCGATTCCGGCAGATGTGAGCCGCACCAATGTGGTAATCCACTCCTTGGCATTCGATGCCTGACCGGACGGAACAACCGTCTGGACTTCATCCCCAGGATTTAGTTCCCCGATCATCCCCGGAGCAAGTGACACTCCAGAATAGTCAATCGTTTCGCTACTGGTTCTCACTCCCCGCCCTGCACCACCAGAAGGAACATCCTTTTTAATGAAAACAGACAAGCAAGCGAGGACACGCTCCTTTATGGATACAGCTTCAACAAATTGATTTGCATCTTTGACGCGTGGTAAAGCCGTTGCCAAATTGGATACCTCCCGCACCTGCTGCGGAGAAGTCTTTTTAAACAAAAAAATAACGTCTTTGGCTGGAATCTTGACTGTTTCAACGGAATTAAGTAGATAACCATCAACTTTTTTGAAGTGGTATGCTACTGGCTTGTTGTGCTGGTCAATTTCCACGCCTTCAACAATCCTGTTGCCCTGGCTTGGAGTAACGATGGTATTTTTGGTGTCCAGTTCGTCAACGGACCTAACTTGGATTTTGAAAGGGAATTTAGTGTCTTTAACGTAGACCTTCACTAGAAAAATACCGCCATCAACGATATAACGGCGGATTGACATATCTTCTATTTCCTCCAGCGACTGAGTACCAGTGATATCTACATTTTCAGCCTTACAAAATTCCTTCCAGAGTCGTTCAATTTGCCGATTAAATTCTCCTTCTAAGTTTCCGGGCAAATCGTGGGATACCTTAGATTGAAGGGTTATTCCTGTCCCGACGACATTTCGATCAAAGGCGGAAAGAATAGCCCCGCCGATATCACTATTACGCTCCATATCCTGCGCCCGCGCTCGGATTAACGATCGTTCAGTCGCTTTCATGTGTTCATTAGGAGACTGGGAAGGGTTCCAGTTGTGATTTAAGCGCCCTCTACTCCCAGCGTCGAACACTTCCATGCCGGAGCGCCAAGCCAACCTCTTATATGCCCATCGTGGGCTTACAGCAGCTATTGATCGGTCCAGCCAATTCATTAGGACTACCTCCCTTCAAAGTAAACTCTTCGGAACATCCCTGTTCCGCTTTCTAGTGCTTCAATTTCTTTTTCTAAGCGGCTTCGTTCTGTATATAACGTAGATAAATCAGCACGTTTAAGCGACCTATTTGCGATTGAATATTCTTGCGCCCCTGACTGTATGGCGCTGATTGCTGTTTCAACCTCAAGCAGTTGTTCACGTAGCTTTAAGAGCCTTTCTTCCTGTGTCATAGCCATGAACCATTACCTCCCCCTACCCATGAATTTTGCTTCGCAGGCTTTTTACTAACCTTTTTTTTGGGTTCCGGCTTCTCTTCGTATCGCATGTACCGGATGCCCAAACAATCCGCAGCAAAAGCGGCATAGACCTCTGTGTCAAGGTAATGGTTATCTGCGTGTGCTGTCTTTGGTCGCCAAACTTCGCGGCCTCGTTTCTCAATGACCTTTTCTTCTGCTGTAACTTGCTCAGCATATTCCAGATCACAACCTGTATAAACAAACCAACCGCCCGGCTCGTCATTTTTGCGAACCACGCGGTTGGATATAAAGTCTTTATAATAACCACCATCGACATGGTACAGGGATATGCCGTACATGCCACGTTCCTCGCGGTCGATTTTGGACAGCTTGTACTTACTGGGTAGTGCCGTGTTGGAACCTTTAACTGCAACCGCCCATTCACTGTTGTTAACGCAAAATGTATAGGTGTCGTCTGCGTTATAACCGGAGTCAATAGCACAGAGATTTACAAAAAACTCTGTCCCATCTCGAGCGCAGTAAGAAATGTTCATCACATCTTCAATCTGCGCCCATGTTTCGACCACTCCATGCCGAATATTCTGACTGTTCATTCCTTCGCCCCATGCCCGGATGGTGTAGTAAAACCGATCCTTCTGAACATCGACACCACCAGTAATCATAATGGTTCGGTCAGGTACGACACCTTCCTCATACCCACTGTCCTTTTCCAGAACCTTGCTGCTATTAAGCTTTATTTGGGTATTTTCCCAAGGTTCAGCCAGCCAAGAGTTCACAAAGTTTTGCAGTTCTTCTGGCCCGGAACGCGTAGAATTGATAAATTCAACGGCAGCATCACCAAAGCGTACCCATGGGCTATACAAAGCATTCAGCCAATAGCCTGTTATACGTTTTCTGGAAGTTTCTCCTTTAGGGTCCCGCCACTCACCCGCACGCAGCATGGCAGGCTTATGGGCATCACGAATTACACCCTGACAATGAGCACATTCATAATGCGCGGTTGTTCTAATGATCTCAGGGTCAATCGTTGAATCGAATTTTACCTTTTTAAAGTTTAGCGTCTGAAATTCGCCACAATGAGGACATGGAACATAATATTCTAATTTAATATATGCCTTTTCCCACGCTGTCCAAATAGGTCCAGTACGCAAAGTCGGCGTTGATGTCTGCATAATTTTTTTATTGCTATCGAATGTTCGGGTACGCTCACGGGCAAGTGATCTCGGATCAGCTTCCTTTCCGGCTGCAGCAGGATACTTGTCCACTTCATCCATAAACAAATATCGCGCTGGTAAACTAGAAAGACCTGCAGGACTGGCGGCACCTGCAATAACAACGTACATCCCGTCAAACTGAAGTTCTAAGTCTTTACTTCTGTTCTCGTGAAAACGACTCTGGAGCGCTGGACTCAACCTCATCATAGGTTGCAGACGGTTTTCTGAGGTAAACTGTGCTAATTTTTCATTCGGATAAACAATCATGACCGGGTTGGGGTCCTGTGATATGACATATCCCAGCATGTTATTAAGGCATTCGGTTCCGCCTACCTGTGTAGGTTTCAGGAAAACAACTTCCTCCACCCTTGGATCAGTAAAGGCATCCATGATACCGCGTAGATAAGGCGTCCGATCAGTAGACCAGGGACCAGGAACTGATGATGTCTTACCATCCAATATTCGATATTTATCCGCCCATTCGGAGACTGTCAGTTTTTCAGGCGGACGCAGCACGGAAAACGCCTCACTCAGCCATTCCGTCCATTTACTTCCGGCCTTTTTTGGCATGATAAACACCTCTGACAGACATTTGCAGCAGCACCGCGTTTGTCTTGTCACTGATGTTCTGCTCAATTTGACGAACTAACTCAGGATCAACATATGGTGCAACTTCGTTGGCGATGGATCGGCTATAACCATTCATGGAACGTTTAAGTGAAGTGAAAAAACGTTGAAGTTCGCTAATCACTTCATCCCGCCGAATGTATTCCCCTCGAATCACTGCATTTTTGAACGCTGCTGCTTCAGCCTGCTGTTCTTTTAGCCTAGCCTCATGCTTTAACTTTTTAGCCGCATCAGTCTTAGGCTCCCCTTCTTCGTCATCATCTTCATCGACGCCTAGTTTATAATCCATCACCCAATCAAAACATGATTTAAGCGGGTACCAACCATTCTTCATTTTGGGCATACCCAGCTTCACCCACTGTGCAAGTGTGTTCCGATGGACACCAAAAAGCTCGGCAGCGTATGAAGCACTGATGCATAAGGTTTCTTCAATCATTTTTACGTTGGAATCCAAGCTCAAAACACCCCCTCGGTTTGCACAGTGCACAGTGATTTTTTTTAATTAAAAATAGCCAGAAATCGGGGTCATTCGTACCCGCATGGTACCCCCGGCCTGGGAAGGACCCAAATTTAAATTAATTTACAAATTAATCTTATTTCCGATTATTTTTTGGCCTAATTCATGGAAATATTCCAGTTCTTTATTATTCTCATGGCAGATGCCTTCCCACTTCTCGAACACCTTCCATGTCTTGTCCTGTATCTTGATGCCACGCAGCCTATCCAACAGAGTCAGGTTCACGATGATTCTATCCTGCTGATTAACTCCAGGTATATGGATACCTATGACTGACTGAGTATGACTCTTTATTACAACGCCCTCCATATACCAACTGTATATAGTGGGACGATTGTATAAGCTGGGTTGACTCTTCATGTTGTACACGCTCACCTTAACACGGTTAATTTCCATGCCTGCGCTCCTTCCTGTTTCTTGGAGCAGTTGCGCGCTCTGCTGTGAAACGTACAAGCCACTTGAGTATTTTCATATCTGCCTCCCTAATCGTTCCAGTTCATTAGGTACAACAAAACAGAGTGCATCGCTTATAGACTCAGCAACTATAGCAACTCTACCGTCTTCGTGTGTTGTATATAGCCGCCCATCTTCCCAATACGTGCGTTCATCGCATTCTATATTCATGGTAATGCGTAAATAATCTTGAAGAGGTAACTCAACAGCATTGTTCATAAACTCAGCTAAAACATGTACTTTATTCACTGTTTCATTTCCTTCCAACAGTCCACCCACATGCATATCTGCTTACTGCCCGTCCAATCTCCCCATACACATCCTTTGCATTGATCGGGCTGTAGAGGCGACACAACAGGCACTGGTGGCGGTCGCTTGGTTGATTTAAACATATGTCTTCCCCCAATTAATAAATGGCACACAGCGGAATCGAACCGCCCATAGTCCTGTATGCACCACAAGCCCGGCATAAGCCGGGTAAGGCATTACAATAGCTCTGCTGCAAGTTGCTTGAGCACTGGTGGTGTGGCAATAAGTTTACCGTCCGACTTGTTGCCGTTGATGTAGGCTTTATCCTCGTCGGCATAGTAGACAACGCCCTGGCCCTCAATTACTGGATATCCGCTTTCGTCGTCCGTCAGGGATGTTTGTACATGCTTGCCATGTTGTGCGGCGTGTTCCTCATCGTGCAAGTGTAAAATGCGGTCCTTACTCAGAAATGCAAAACGTGGTTTTACAGACATATTATTTCCTCCTATGTGTGCATAACAAAAAGGACGCGGTTACCCTACGCCCTCATGTCTGCTTATGTTATTAAACTATTAGTGACAAACACAAAATAGTTTCTACCTATAGGTGGCAATCGGGGGACAAAAACAAGCTCTCTTGAACAGCCTGAGCAACTTTTTTTGCGGCCCTCTCCACATATTCGGTTACGCTATCCTTTGTAATACCCAAAAACTCCGCTATCTGACTTCTTGAGAAGCATTGTCCATGAGCCATTGTATAGCATTCGCGCTCACGTGGACTGAGTGTAGATAATGCGTCCTCTATTTGAAATAGCTGCCAATCAGATAAATTAGCCGGACTACCTGCGTGATTTTTTTGTACATATGCCTGCATCCTTAATGGGTCTACAGGCCGCTCACGCTGATAAGCAGCCAGCCGTTCAACCCCTCGCTTATTCCCTGGCATTCTCCCAGTTACTAGCCATTCCTCCACAAATTCACAATCTCTAATCATGTCGGAGATAACTTCCTTTTCGGCAGGAGTTGCTTCTTCATATATTCGCTTTGCTATATTCCTTGCCTTGCGATAGTTGAGGGGTGTCGCTGCTCCTAAATCTATAGGTTCCATTTGTTGTTTCATGGGCTTTTCCTCATTTGCAAGCATCCTCATTCCCCCTTTGTGATATAATGGGTTTGAGAAATGAAGTAACATGCCCCCGTGCTCCCTGCCAAGGTTGCGGGGGCTTTGTTGTGTTCATCCTTCATATTTTTGTAGCAGCTCCATGTATTTATCATGCCATATACGTGCTGTCTGCTTATGATCCTCTATTAGCTCGTCCGACAGCCTGATTGTTTCAGATAAAGCAGAAGAAGATTCTTTCATGATACTTTTCATCCGGTCTATTTCATCCACCAGTTGCCCCGCTACTTCTTGCCAATATGAATTACCGCCTAATTTAAGTTCAAGACGTATCCGGTTTATATTCAATGCTGGGGGATTGGGTAATCTAACTTTCCGCTTGAATTTAGGCAATATTAATCCTCCCTTTTTACTTGAGCCTTACAAGACGACCAGTGGAGTCTGTAACAATGTCTGGATCACCATAACCCCATTCAACTGCTTGCTGTGCTCTTTCCTTGAGCTGATCTACAGACATTGGCTCATACCATTCAGAGATTAACACGCACTTATCTCCTGCATAAAATCTATGGACTATAATTGGTCTTGCCATATCTATATATCCTCCCTACCTAATGCTGTGTTGATATGGTTAAACGCCGATAATAACGCCTGTTCATCCTTACCGTTAGCAAATGCTAAGTTCTTCTGTATGGCTGTTTTGGCTTCTTTCAGTGCCTTTTGGTATCTGTATGCTTTGTCAGTCATGTCTATTTGGCTTGAAACAGATGTATCCAGGTCAGCAGATAGCCGGGCTATTGTCCGGTCCCTCTCTGCCATCTGCTGCTGGAGTGAGTCTATTTGTGCATAGGCGGCATCAAGAGCGTTGACCAAATCAAACACATCATTACTCATATGAGCTTCTTCACCCCGAGCATCGTCGGCTTTGTTCCAAATAGTTTTCAAATCTTCTTCTGACATAGGTTGCAGACCATCCGGTAAATTAATTGTCCGTTCACTCACCTTTACCGCCTCCTTGGTAAACTGTTTTCGGTAGCCTAACCCATATCACTGCCCCTTGTGGATGCTTATAAGGTATAGGCACCGGGTAAATGACTGGATTTTGCATTACCCATGCATAAGGTGTTTTGTAATCTACATCTGCATACGACAGATGATGCTTATCATTGTTTTCGTACCAGTTGTACATGGTTAGAGGAACACAACCCACAAGTTCCACCGTGCCATATACTAAGCCGCTGCCGCTCTTGATAATACCAATGGTACCGCGCTTATGAGTGCGACTCCCGCGAATCTCCCACGGTTTGAATCCCGACAGAACCATATCCGCCCATTTAGGCTTAATGATTAGTCCATCCATATCTATTCACTCTCCTTCTACCTCCATGACTTCGCATGTCTGACCTGTTTTATCTTCTAGCCTAGAAGCTGAACGCTCGGCTATCTTCCGACTGGAATACTTTTTAGCTGGCTTCTCGTTATCGGCTAAGCAAGGGAAATATTGGCCTTGATGAATATATGTCTTTCCCGCATAAAAATCTGTGCTCATGCTCCATAAATCTCTTACTAATATCACGAACGACATACAATCATTCTCCTTATGGGGGTATAGGGTAAGAGGCTGTTATGCCTCCATAATTGCAATTTCTTTTTCGTGATCTTTCCACAGGTCTTCATCAAAGCAATTTTTATAGTCGGATAGATCATGCCCGAAACGTTCTATAACATCATTTATTTCAATGCAAACGGAAGTAGCGCAAATCTTGGCATCGTATCCGCCTTCACATAAAAAATCGTATCCAACCAACTCAACAAAATCTGCAACGTCGCTGTAGTCTAAATGGACATATGCAAATACTGTTTCATTTTTTTCGAAGTTTTGCGTGTAAAGTCCAGTTTCACGCTCTCTCAATAGGTCGTATAAATTAGGGTTTACTTGTCCTGTTGCCATGCGTATATCTCTCCTTTGGTATAGGGGATAGAGCTCCAATTATTGAACAAACTTCAAACTAGCTAAGTCACCTAATCTATATCCGTCTTGGACATACTCCAAAATTCCGATTAATCGGAAACTTTGTGCAACACATTTAATAGCCTTTCTCCTACGATCCGCAAACGTTGTAGAGCTAATTGGATAGATATCCGCTTGGTATCCTTTTTCCATATACAATTGGGCTTTTTGATATTTCATTGCTTTGATGTACAAAAGTTCTAGTATCATTTTCTCATGCGGATTTACCACATTTTGAATTGAAGTTTGAATGATAGTTGAAAGTGTTTTATACACTGCGTACAGCTCCGATGCTGCACTTTTAACAAATCCAGTATTAACACTAGATTCATAACTCTTCGTCAAGCTGAATATTTCTGGATTAATAGAAAGAAGATATTCAGTTTTTTTTAATTCCCCAACGGATATCCCTATGTCCATCCCTACCACTGATTTAAGGACTTCCTCTAAATCAACAATTTTTATTTTCGTTTGATTTGAGTTAAACACTACTGCTCTGCCTGAATTAGACATGATTATCATCCCTTCTGTCCTATTCGATCCAGCGTTCCCGCTTGGTCTTTTCCATCCATTCCTTCGTGAGAACATCAATATTAAACACATGATGCCTCCGCCCCAGCACATAAGATACAAAGGCCCCGGTGCTTCGCTCATAAAAACATCCGTTTAACAGTTGCCCATCCGTCCCTTTTCGTAATTCCGGTGTTTCCGGTATAACCTCAGCGGCATCAAAGTTAAATTCCAGTTGAGTCATACCTTTTCCAAACCGTTCAACTGCTCTTTAGTACGGAAGTAGAAGGGGGCATATCGGTATTCGGATCGGTGTTTTGGATTGTACATGTATGCTACAGGTGTTTCGTTTTCAGCTACTGGGCAATTCATGGTTACGCAGCTCGTCCGGGTAAGTAATACCCCTCCAGCCGGAGGCAGTCCATTGTGCCATTTCCCCCGCTGTGCGTCTTTATCCGGTATCAGCACAGGCACGTTTAATTGTCTGACTTCATCGCGGCTTAACCAGCCGTTTGCATTCGGCATATTCTCACTCCCTTGGTAGAGGGGCAGCCTTAGCCGCCCCAAGGATGTATTAAGCAATAATGGTTACAAAACCGGATTCGACCTCTTTGCCCAACTCCGCATGCAGATATTCCTTAATACTCGCCATAGCCTGCAATTTCCAAGCGCCGCCATCAGCTTCAAACAGAGCAGCACTTGGGCCGGATTGCAGCCGGAATACAAAACTGCATTCTGGCTGGGCGATATCAATAAACGTCCTGAATGGTTTCAGGCTCACAGGGTTAGGAACGATCACCTTTTCAAGGCTGGCGACACCGCTTTTGGCTGTTACCTGTTGCGTTACTCCATCGTCTGCATAGGTATTTCCTGTCTCTTCCTTGACGTTCCCTACTAGCTTCAATACAGCAGCTCGATCAAGGCTATCTACAAAGCAAGCTTGTAATTGTATGTTGAAGTTCTCTACATCCATGAACCGTTCAAATCTGATATCTGGAAGCACAGCAGACGCATTTATCAACACGTTACGGCGTTTGTCTCGGTTGAAGGTGCTGAGAACCCGCACGTCAGTTTCACTAACCACATGGATCAACACGGGGGCCACATTGTCATAGTTTTCTTTCAGATACGTGACCATTGCGGAAAGAGTATTTACCTTTAACGCGGTGGTAGTGGGTTCATTAATCTCTTCCAGCTTTCCGGTAGAAAACATTTGTCCACCAACTTCTTTAATTTCCTTGTTTGCCAAACCCGCGATATATTGCATTGCTTCTTTAATCATTTATAATTCCTCCTAATTTTTAGTTATTAGTTATCTGAAATTGACTACATTTCCATCCCCGGACTTTATTTCCCCGGTATTCTTGTCGACCTCTTCGCCAGTTCCAGTACGTACAGTGCCTTCGTTGTCAAAAAACGTCTGGTCCTCGTCACCGAACATCAATTCCTTCGAGACTACATTTCCAGCGCTGTCAGCGCCCATAACAAATGTGGTATCCAATGGGTTATCTGGCGCGATGGTCGATTTAGTAGCAATTGTAGAATTAATGGTCTTCCGCTTTTTATCCGGTTTGAGCGTTATCGTAATTGTGATGCTACGCGCTGCCGTTGCAGACGTATTAGGATCGTCAATATTCCTAATGACACGATCCCACTCTTTGTTGAATTGCTCTTGCACGCCACCCTGTACCAACCCACTCAATTCCACATGATTATCCATTACATAAACCTCCAAATAATTAATTTATAAGTACATATGTTTGGTTTAACGGCTGTGGAGGGCTGCGGCCTCTGACCATAACAGAGTCCTATTCCACGATCAAAACGTCAGGGCGTATTTTGATGTATCCCCACCGCATTTGATCCAGTGCGATTAAAATTACTTCCTGCCAGCTCTCCCGGTCAAAGTAACTGCGAATCTCTTCCACGCTGTACCCCTGCCTCCACATGTCGCGAAACTCTGCAAGATCGTCAGAAGACCAAAGGAAATTCATTTCTTCACAGGCGATGTGTATGTTCCGGGTCATTTTCCCCAACTTGTCCAACCGCTTGTCCCAATCTTCTGGCGTGTATATCCTTTTTCCCAAGCCCGGCACCTCCGATCCGCCTTAATAACTCCACTTCGGCATATGCCCGAATGTCATAATCCAATCGTTCGTCATGAAGCATTTCACGCAACCGGGAAACAGATTGCTTTTCCATATATGCAGTTGGTGTCAATTCTGGTGGCCTCCTTTGCCTGCTTGCATACGTTCAGCAAGCCGCATGAGCTCGTCCAACTCGGCCTGTGAAACGCCTTCTACATCTTCCTGCGGTTTAACGATATCTATAGATTGCTTATCGTTCCTTCCAGCAGGACGGGACTGGCGGTTTGGTTTACGCATAGCTAGGACCAGCTTGCCGAACTGATTTCTGAATGCCTCAGCACTCAATACATTCCTACACCAAAAATCATCCTTGACGACCCAATCCATTACCCTAGCAATAAGTTCCTTATCATGGTGCTTGTCCAATTCGACCAGCTTCCGGAAGTCGTCTGCCCATTTTTGAATGTTGGTTCTAGCAGTAAGGTGTTCCAACCCCTCACCCTTCGCCATTTCATCTACCCGGTCTTTAAAGTACACAGCCATTTTGTAATACGTGTTGTCAGGTCCGTATTTATCCGGCTTATTCCCTTTTCCCGAAGGCGTAGCAGGAGGCTTTCCCGGAACTGCCGGAGGCTGTTCAGGAGAAGAATCTTTTAATCTTTTAGGTTCTTTACTTTCATCTTTACTTTCCTTTACTTTACTTTGTGTATTTCCTGTATACCCTGAGTTACATTTATCCGGGTTAATGTACTCATTAACTACGTTTCCGTCAGCATTAACTATAGAAATGGAAAATACTACATTTTTGCACTCTGCTGCGGGGTCAATTAGGACCCATTCCTCTCTGAGTGCAAGGGACTTCCTCCGCTTCGCCGCCTCCAAATATCTCTTCTGAAAACCTCGTGAAGTAAGAACCTTATGTGATTCGTACACTTGCTGATTGAAGAAACCCCATTTAATGCACTCATTAACTACACCAGTAACAGAGTTAATGTCTACATTTACTTTGCTTGCGAGTGCATATTGTTCACGTTCTTCCCAAGGGTAAAAATACCCGTTGCGATAAATGTTCATCATGAGCTTCACGATGATTCCAAGCCCCTGCATCCCATATTTAGCTATCGGCACGACCAGTTTGTCGTCCTGGTCAAAGTCGATATCAAGCGGGAAGTAATCCAGGCTCTCCTTTAACGGCCGCGCCATGATCTAATCCCCTTTCCACCATTCCCGGCCTGAGCCACGGAAATAGTATTCAATAAGCTCGTCCCTCTTTCGGAGCTTCCATTCCCGGCCTGCCGCTGTATCGTCTGACCACTGGTGACATGTGCCCGTTTCTGTACGGGGGCCGCACAGGTTAGCGATGTTCCAAGGCTCCGACCCGCTACCGTACTGGCTGGCATTCACCAAATGTGCTTTCTCAAACCATAACGCGGGGCGGGAAACTCCGCAGCGCTCACATATCACATATCCGGTATGTTCAGCTGCCCGACGATCCACTTCTTCCCGCACAGCGGCAGTTATAGCCGTGTGGTTCCCCCGCTTCTTTCTGCCTCGCTTATGCGCAGGTTTAGGGGCAGGATTGTACCCGTAAATCATTCCTGACCGCCTCCTATGTGCATGTCCACCCGAAGCCGTAGACGCAATTCATACAACTGCTCTGCAATAGACCTAAATTCGTTTCTCCAGAGGACCATACGTTCCTGGTCTTTCGCCTCCTGATCGCGAATATTCAGTACCGCCAATTCTGCGGCATTCTGCTTGTTTCTCTTGGTTGTATCACGGAGAGTTTCCGCGTACACCCGCTTTCGATGGCTATAGGTCTGGCGGTACCGTCCGTCCATATACGCCGCTACGCGACCCATAAGGGTATGTGCCTTGGTAAGCAGTTCCACCTTCTGAATTAACGCGCCCGGTGAATCCGTAGGGATGCCTTCTGCTGTATCCCGGTATTTCTGAATCTCTCGGATGTACAACTTAATCTCCTTAATTTTTTCAAGCTCCTTATGGTCCATGAAGGGACTCCTGTTTCCAAAAATTTAAATGTGTGTTATAATTCCGGTAATTGTTTTCTAAAGCAATCGTGTTGGTAGCACGATTATGGGTCTGTCCATCATGGGCAGGCTTTTTTTATTTCTCTCTCCAGTCGAAACAGCCGGAAACTAAGTTCGTTTTGTTCCTTCAAAAATTTACGAGGATTGCGATTGTTAGCAAGAGCATCAAGTTTTTTGTAACTTACATCATGTAACTGTTCCCGAATGAGCTTACACTCATTTTGCTTATGCAGTACATCTATCTCCTGTTCAGTTAATTCGAGTAAATCCATGTCTAACGTAGCTGCCCCACTAAGCAGACTGTTTGCGTTGTATGCGGCCTCGAAGTATGTGCTTCCCGGTACTTCCAGATAGCTTCGCAAGCCGGAAGCGTCCAAAACTGGTATTAAGCGTGTTTCCAATGTGTACACCCTCTCTCCGACGATACCTAGCACGGCGCGTAAGTCCAAAATCTCTTTAAGCATCCATCCAAAAGCACATTGAGAAACTTTTGGATGTACCCAACCTGGATTATTAGCCAGCATATCGTACATATTTTCAAGTTCGTCAAGACGTTGTTTTGCGTATTCCATACACATCCACACTCCTTTCAGGTTAATGTCCCGATGGACAATTCTTTTACAACAGTTGTGTAAATCTCTTTTAGCTTTGGATCGGCCTCAATCACATCAAGACGGTTTGCTTCGGATATCTTGGTCTTGGTCGCTCCAGTCTCTTGAAGCCGATCCCTCAGATTACGCAAGCGGCGGTTAAGGTCGCATTTAGCCCGACTCTCCAGCATTTCATAACTACGCGTCCGCAAATCCCGAAATACTCCGCCTGACCGTCTAGCAGCTCCATTAAGCATCCCGTTTAGCTTGTCTCTCCAATCGTCGTCACGCTGCAAAATTGTTTCCTGAATTACAGAAACACGTTTGTCTGTCGCATCCTGACGTTCAATGATTGCCTTCTGTTGCTGCTCCTGTTGAATAAGAAGCTGGAGAATAGGACTTAGTTGGGAGGTGTCTACGGCTGCGGTCTGTAGTTGCTGCCGCATCCGATGGAACTCTGTAATGTAACGCTCTTTAAATTCCATTGCCTTCGGTCCGGTATAACTCATAGCCAGCAAGGTAAATCCTTGCTCTGTCATGATGATTTTGGGTGTATCACGCCCTTGAGCGTTTTTATAAGTTGACTCGGCAAAATTGCCGACCCGAAATTCTTCACTACATCGCAACTCGCGTATGTCCCTCAATACTCGGGCATGCTCTTTTCCAGATGATTCCGCGACAATAAGGCTATCTGTTACGACTTGTCCCTTTTGGATAAATACCAGTTGGTTCATAAAGATACTCCTTCCCTATTAGGCTGATAATTAAGCCTATCCTGTTCGCGGCCCCATGCATCCAATGCAGCAGAGCTGAACATGATACGCGTTCCATATCTACGATGTGGAACTATTTTCTTTTTGCACATGGTATATAACGTTTTGTCTGCTATACCTAAATACTCAGAAGCTTGGGCAACATCCAACTTTCTGTCCTGAGATATGTTCATTTGATTTGATAAAAAATTAATAATATCAGGCTGGATTTTTGCTAACACTCGCTTGGATATTTCATCTAACAAGTCTTTAGAGTCCATATCTTCTCTCCTTCCCACTCAAATATAGTCATTTATACTTGCGTTATTTTAAATGACGGTTTATAATAATGACTGTAAGTATATTACTTTTGTACAACTTCGACTTCTGCCAAGTCTGGAAATAAACTTTCTGGTGGAACACCAAAATATTTTGCAAGTTTGAAAAGTAAAACAGCGTCTGGGTTGCCTCTTCCGCTTTCTATATTGCGGATATGGCTTTCACTAACTCCAAGATCAATTGATAATTTCCTTTGGGAAATATTGAACTTTGCACGCAAGATACGAAATTGTTCTCTGCGTTTTAAAGAAACACTCACGGTATCACCTCAATCTTTAATGTGTTTTTAAATTACATCATTATCATAAGCGATATTTAAAAACACGTCAATGGTATAAACGTAATTTAAAAAAACTTTTTTTGAAAAGGAGATTTATATGAATTCAGAAGAGCGTAAACTCATGGGGCTGCGCATACGGTCAGAAAGGGAGTTAAAGGGATATTCACAAGATGTACTCGCGGAGAAACTAGGTATGGGCAGAGCGAATATAGCTAATTATGAATCTGGCCGTGTAATTGCACCTGGCAACATATTGAAAGAGATGTCGAAGTTATTTGATGTCGATACAGACTATATTTTGGGTCTTAGCGATGTCAGAAGAAAGTCCAGTAACAACAAGGATGAAGAAATACCAGCTTGGGCTACAAAAAAAGATATACGGGATTTCAAGCAACTTTTGACTGACGACCAAGAATTAATGTTTGATGGCCTGCCTTTAGACCATGCAGATAAGCAACGGATAAATGACGTACTGACAGGGTTATTCTGGGAAGCTAAACGCTTAAACAAAGAGACCTATGGGAGAAAGAAGAACACCAATAAAGGCAACTCAGATAATACTAATGAGTAGGTGACCCTATGGACAATGTCATTCAAAGGCTTGTAAAAAAATTCGGAACAAACGATCCTTTTGAAATTGCCAAAGGGTTAAATATTGCTTTGGTCTATGAAGATTTAGGCAAAGCAACTCGTGGCATATACTTTCGAAAATTGCGAAGAAGATTCATCGTTATTCACAGTGGACTTTCGGAAGAATGGCAAAGAGTTGTATGCGCCCATGAATTGGGTCATGATCGACTTCACCCAGGATTGGGAAGGTTTTGGTTAGACGAGAACACTTTCTTCAATACAGGAAAATATGAACGTCAGGCTAATACATTTGCGGTTAAACTACTTACTTTTAACGAACAACAGAAGACCGACGAACCAATAGATCGTTTCCTATTGCGCTGTGGGGTCCCTCGTGAAATACATAAACTGTTTTTGTAGGCTTTTACCCTCAGTGAAAGCTTACTTTCTGCACCCAAAAAACCGAACATAAGTTCTATTTATTAAAGGAGGTGGTGCTAACTGGAACTAAGTTCAAATCATTAATCTGAAAGGAGTCATACTATGGCTAAAGGAAGTATCGAAAAGAGAGGGAATAACAGTTGGCGTTTAAGCGTAGATGTTGGACTACTGTCAAGCGGTGACAGGGATCGTAGGAGAAAAACCATTACTGTAGATGATCCGGCGTTATTGAAAACCACAAAGAAACTGAAAGATTATCTTGAAACTGAACTTGCTAAATTCAAAATCGAGGTTGAAGCAGGCGAATACATTTCACCTGAAAAAATGAAATTCGAAGAGTTTAAGAATGAATGGGCGCGTAAGTACGCAGTCAAGCATTTAGAAGGGACCACCTTAGATAACTATAATCGCCACTTAAAAAACCACATAACCCCTATGTTTGGTCATATGCGTATTGACCAAATAAAACCGCTACACGTAGTAACTTTTTTGGATAAATTATCAGAACCAGGTGCTCGTAAAGACGGAAAGGAAGGGGGATTAAGCAGCACATCCAGAAGGTTTACACACCGCGTACTAAAGGATATACTCGATCGCGCTGTTGAATGGAAATTAATTAAAAGCAATCCAGCTGGTGAAGTAAAACGTCCTAAGCTGGATACTGAGGAAAAAGATTTTATGGACGAAGACGAGTTGTTTACAATGTTTGAGTTGCTGGAGAATGCCCCTCTTAAATGGCGTGTTATGATTGAATTAGCTGCCACAACTGGTATGCGTCGTGGTGAGTTGCTTGCTCTTGATATAATCAAACATATCTTTATTGAAAAAGAAAATGGTGTTGAAGCAGCATATATTCAAGTTCGTGAGTCATTGGCATATGCTAATAAGCAGACAATTTTTAAGGATGTAAAAACCAAAAAGTCCCGGCGTACAATTCCAGTAGCTGATGAAGTTTTACCTATTCTAAAAAAACGAATCAATGAAGTAAAAAGAAATAAGTTGTTTTTTGGAGACAAGTGGCAAGGCGGTGATAGGCTGTTGCTTTTTGGTCAGGACAATGGATTACCAATGTTCCACACATCACCAACATGGTGGTTTAGGAAATTCCTGAAAAAAAACAAATTAAAACATTTACCATTTCATGGCCTCAGACATACAGCTGCCACATATCTAATGAGTAAAGGTGTACCTATTAAACAAATCCAGTCACTCCTTGGACATGCAGACATACGAACGACTGGTAATATGTATACTCACGCAATTGAGAAAATGAATAAAGAAGCTATTCAAACATTTAACCAACTGAAAAGACGAAATTCATAATTCGTCCCCAATTCGTCCCCAAGACGATAATTTTGAAAAAACGTGTGTACGGCACACTTCACATAAAAACAAAAAAACCCTTGATATACAAGGGTTTTGGATTGGTAAGTTTGGTGGAGCCTAGGGGGATCGAACCCCTGACCTCATCGCTGCCAGCGATGCGCTCTCCCAGCTGAGCTAAGGCCCCATCATAAGTAAGTTAATCAACGTTTCAAGCGACTTCTATATCATATAAAATTTTTATTCCTGTGTCAATACTTTTATAAAAAAAATATAATCATCTTCCCACCTTGACCCAAGAAAGATACAGTCAGCGATCAGTCGCTGGCTGTATCTTTAGATAACAATGTTTTCAGTTCCTTCATAAACATATTGATGTCTTTAAACTGACGATAGACGGACGCAAAACGTACGTAGGCGACTTCATCCACTGGGTAAAGCTGTTCCATGACCAGCTCCCCGATCTGCTGACTATCGACTTCTGTGGCTGCTGTGTTGCGGATAGCGTTCTCCACCTGGGATACGATCATATCCAATTGCTCGACGGATACTGGGCGCTTCTCACAGGCTCGAATGAGACCGCGCAGCATTTTATCACGACTAAACTCTTCACGGCTGCCGTCTTTTTTGATGACCATGAGTGGGGTTTCCTCCACCATTTCAAAGGTGGTAAAACGCCTGGCACACTGCTCACATTCACGGCGGCGACGGATGGACTTGTTATCATTCGCAGGTCGCGAATCCAACACTTTTGTGCCATTGTAGGCACAATACGGACATTTCATAATCTCACCACTTTCTTTTTCCAATAAATTCCCGAAGATTTTTAGTAATAATTTTGTCAAAACGGATCATAATATGTTTACCACATCGCGAGGAGGTGAACAACAATGGCACAAGGAAACAATGGCAACTCCAACAATCTGGTAGTCAGCAGATCCTCCGGCGCTCTGGAGCAAATGAAATATGAGATCGCTCAAGAGCTGGGTATCAGCATTCCTCAAGATGGATACCAAGGTAACATGACTTCCTATGAGAACGGTTCGATCGGGGGCTACATCACAAAACGCCTCGTAACGATCGCCGAACAACAATTGGCAGGTCAATACCAATAATCGCGGTAATAATGCAGAAATAACAAGAAAAAGTGTATGGACGGGCTGCTAAAAACAGCCTGTCCTGCGCTTTTTTTCATTTTAAAGCGAAAAGGCTCATCATGTCATTAACTTGTCTTTTAAAAATCATTATAAATTTTCGTGTATTGCCTGTAGTAATAAATGACCCGCTGTACATAATGTCGTGTCTCACCAAAAGGGATTTGCTTAATGGACTCTTCTTTTCCATCCCACACTCCCTTATCGAGCCACTCTTGAACTTTACCCGGCCCTGCATTGTAAGCAGCTACGATTGCTACAGGATTATCCTGAAACTTCATGGATAGGTTATGCAAATACCAGGTTCCCAGCTCTATATTGGTACCAGGCTCGTGCTTGACACTGTCTAGCGGAACCTTTTGAATCTGGGCGCTGTCCATAATCCAATTTGCTGTATTCGGCATAATCTGCATCAACCCCAGTGCACCCTTATGCGATTGCTTACTGGTTTTAAAATTGGTTTCTACGCGGATAATAGACGCCACCAAAAATGGGTCCACTTCATACGTTTGTGAATACTGCCGAATCTCATCCTTATATTGAATCGGATAGAACCAGGACATCCAATTTGAATTGAGGAACAGAATCAGGACAAACCCGACAAACAAAGTGAGCAGGACTCTTTTCTTTCGCAAAATATTCATGCAAGTCCCTTCCGCTGCCAAAATTGATCAATTTGTCGTTTCGTCTCAGACTGTGTTCCGCTATTATCGATAACGATATCGGCCAAGTTTTTCTTTTGTTCAATATCCATTTGTGCGGACAGCCGAAGTCCAGCTTGTTCCTCCGTCAGACCGTCTCTGAGCATCAGACGCTGGAGCTGAATATCACGTGGTACGTACACAACCATAATTTCCTCGTACAAGCTCTCCAGCCCGGACTCGTACATTAACGGGATATCTGCCAAAACAAGCTTGTCCGGCTGTTCCCGTTCATATGCTTCCATACGCAGTCGCATTTCCTCACGAATAGCAGGATGTGTAATATCGTTAAGTGCCTGCCGCTGGGCAGGGTCTCCGAATACAATCTCACCCAGTTTTTTGCGGTGCAGGGTTCCGTCACTGTTCACTATAGCTTGTCCAAAATGCTGTATGACCGCCGCCAGCACCGGATGCCCCGGAAGCATCACTTCCCGGGCAATGGCATCTGCGTCGATCAGCAGCGCACCTTTGGCGACCAAAAGAGCCGACACGGTGCTTTTTCCGGTAGCAATACCTCCGGTTAATCCGATATTCATGCTCTTTCACCTCATAACAGCTTCAATATGCCCATCATAATCAGTAATAATGCCGGCAATACACCCAGCGCCTTCATAAATCGAAATGCTGATAGAAAGAAGCCTGCCTTCATCCCTGCAATCAAAAATGTTCCACTGAATAACGTAATAGCCAGCGCAGTAGACAGTGGCTGAAAACCAAGCATAGCTGCCCCTAATCCCGCTCCGAACGCATCGACCGATAATGCAATACCCAGCCAAACCGCTTCGGTAGCAGATATACTGCCAGAACGGTCCATATCCGCAGCAGACGGGCTTCGAAGAATCCGAATAACAAGTCCCCATTTGCGGAACTCCAGAGAAAATAGCGTTCGCTCCTGCTGCTCTACAGAAGCTTCTGCCGACAGATCTTTTCTTGAGCTAAGGAAAGACTCTGTATCAGCATCCTCTATACTCTTCTTCTCTCCAAGAACAGATCTGCTCACTGGATCAGTCTGTTCTGTAAGAAGCAGCCCCCGAGAGGCCTCCGCTGAATCCTCTAGCGAATCCTCTTTGCGGTGCAGAGCTTGAAACAAAGAGTAACAGCCGATACAGATCAGGATGACAGCGCCGAAAACGGTCGTATATACAGGAGACAGGACACGAGATAGTAATGCGCCCAATTGCATGGATATGCCAATCACCAAACCTGAACATACGGAGATGATAGCAATCGACAACAGTGGAATTTTCATTTTGCGCAGACCATATGTAACACCGACTCCGAAACTGTCCAAACTTAGCGCAAATGCCAGTAACAGCAGTGCTCCCCAATGATTAGCCACTCCAATTCCCTCCCATTGCGAAGGCAGGGCCTTATAACAACCGAAACCCTCCGCAGTATTGGTACTTGGAACAATATATGAGAGGGATGGGCTTGGGGTGACTGTGCCTGTTTAGCGCAGAGGCTGGCAGACCGGACAATGATGTGTGCCACGTCCGGCTACGACAGATTTTTCGATCAATGTGCCACAGTTAATGCAAGGCTTCGCGTTACGTCCATAGATTTGCAATTGATGCTGGAAGTCGCCCGTTTTGCCCTGTCCATTAACGAACGATTTAATGGACGAGCCTCCAACCTGAATCGACGCACCCAGCGTGGAGACAATAGCTTCATGCAAGACATGAAATTGGCTATCCGTTAGGCTTTTGGCTGGCTGTGCTGGATGAATCCCCGCCTTAAACAACGATTCATCTACATAAATATTCCCAATGCCCACCACATATGACTGGTTTAACAGCGCTGCCTTGATCGAAGTCGAACGAGTTCCAACAGCGACACGCAGCATTTCGGGTGTAAAGGCCTCGTCCATCGGTTCCAAACCAAGCTTGTTCAGCGGCTTTTCCAGCAAATCCTGTCCTGCCGGAAATAAGTGCATCGTGCCAAACTGGCGCACATCCTGATAACGCAGCTCCGTACCATCTTTAAAATGAAAGATGACATGGGTATGCTTTTCCACAGGATCATGTTGCGAATACAATCCATATCGCCCTTCCATTCGAAGATGGGAGACCAACACCAGCCCGTCCAGCAAAATCCGCAGAAACTTTCCGCGTCTCTCCACCCCTGTAATCCGGTGATCGGCCAATTCCATCGCAAAAGCATGGATATCATCGGGCCGTTGAATGATCCGCGGTAAATTCACGGTGACATGATCTATATGTTTATCAACGATAAGCTCGTTTAGCGTTCGTTTAATTGTTTCTACTTCCGGTAATTCCGGCATGATGTCTTCACCTCACCCTATATTATAACGGAAGCAGCGTCAAATTGGGACTATCTACTCATTGAAATATCTTACTTGGCCTCATACCAATTGCTTCCATAGCTTACTTCGGCTTTGAGCGGCACAGCCAGCTTTAATGCAGCTTCCATGGTAGCCGGGACAAGCTCTTTCATCGTCTCCATTTCCTCAGGCGGAACCTCGAACACAAGCTCATCATGTACTTGGAGCAGCATTCTGCTGCGAAGATTACGTTCACGTAGCGCCTTATCCATCTGTACCATCGCCAACTTGATAATATCGGCAGCGGTACCTTGAATCGGCGTATTCATCGCTGTACGCTCAGCGAATGAACGCAGGTTGAAATTGCTGGCGTTAATCTCCGGCAAATAGCGTCTGCGTTCCAACAGCGTTTTTACGTAGCCGTCCCGCTTCGCATCCTTCACAATATCATCCATGTAACGGCGAACGCCTTGGAACACATCAAAATACTGGTCGATAAAGCGAGCCGCTTCCTTCCGCGTAATATTCAAATTTTGTGACAGACCATAATCACTGATTCCATAGACAATCCCAAAGTTGACTGCCTTCGCAGAACGCCGCATGTTGGAGTCCACATCTTCCGCTGCTACACCAAACACATCGGATGCGGTCTTGGTATGGATGTCCATATCGTGGACAAAGGCTTCCTTCAAACGTTCATCATCCGAAATATCAGCTAGCACCCGCAGCTCAATCTGTGAGTAGTCTGCCGCCAAAATAGACCAGCCCGGTTCGGACGGAACAAACACTTTGCGGATTTTACGACCCTCTTCAAGACGAATCGGAATGTTTTGCAAATTCGGAAATTGACTGCTCAAGCGTCCAGTTGCTGCAACCGTCTGCCGGAAATACGTATGCACCTTACCCGTTTTCTCCGAAATTTCTTTCAGCAATCCTTCGACATACGTCGATTGGAGTTTGGCAATAGTGCGGTACTGCAAAATATTTTGCACAATATCATGATAGGGGGCCAGCTTTTCCAATACCTCCGCATCGGTCGAGTACCCCGTTTTCGTCTTTTTAATGACAGGCAAACCCAGTTTATCAAACAAAATCTCACCCAGCTGTTTAGGTGAATTCAGATTGAACTCTACTCCGGCAATGCTGTAGATTTCACCCACCAACGTTGCAATCTGGGCTTCAAATTCTTTCCCCAAAGCGCGCAGTTCTTCTACGTTCACCAAGATGCCCTGCTTCTCCATATCCGCCAAAATGCGGGACAACGGCATCTCCAGCTCATGAAACAGCTTGTGCATTTCCGTTTTTTCCAGCTCCGCCTGCTGCACAGGCACCAAAGCTTCAATCACCGCTGCCTTACGCGCCACATGATCGGACAGTACATCCACGTCAGGGACTTTATATTTAGCTCCTTTGCCGAACACTTCTTCGTCTGGACGGATCGAAGACAAGCCATATTTGGCTGCCAATCCGCTCAATGTCTGGTTTGCATCGGTTGGGTCCAGCAAGTACCCTGCCAGTTGCACATCAAACTCGGCACCTGCAAACTCAATTCCATGCCAGTGTAAAGCCAAATCCGTTCGATGCAGATCATGACCGCGTTTTTTGCGTTCAGGGTCAGCAAGCCATGCGCGAATAGGTGTAGCTGCATCGCTTTGCAGTGCATCCAGTGTCATAAAAAATTGCTGTCCCGTTGCGGCAAATATCAGACCTACAATGTCAGCATGATGCGGATTATCACCATGCGTCTCAACATGCAGCACATCCACACGATCCAACACTTCTACCAATTCGCTAATCCGCTGCTCATCCAGCACTGTTACGTCAGCCTCGGCTTCCTCTACGTCTACCCCAGTACTTCCAACCTCACCTGAAAAGGATAAACGCTCCAGCAAGGACTTGAACTCCAGCTTCGCCAGAGCTGGCCCGGCCGTTTCTGCTTGCAGCCCGCCGAAGGCCACATCTTCCAGCTGCTTGTCCAACGTTACATCCCGATAAATGGTCGCCAAATCTTTGCTCATTCGCGCATCATCAGCATGTGTCTCTACACGTTCTTTCATTTTGCCCTTCAGCTCATTCGTGTGCGCCAGCACTTCTTCGACTGAACCGTATTGATGCAGCAGCTTGAGCGCTGTTTTTTCTCCCACGCCAGGAATACCAGGAATATTGTCCGACGTATCGCCCATCAGACCCTTAAGATCAATAATTTGCAGCGGCTTCAGGCCATATCGTTCCTGAATTTGCTCAGGTCCATACGTCTCCACCTCAGTAACCCCTTTGCGGGTCAAGCCGACTGTGACATGGTCTGAGGCCAATTGGAGCATATCCTTGTCCCCAGTCACGACCAGCACATTAAAACCGGCTTCGTCCGCTGTCTTGGACAGGGTGCCTATAATATCGTCCGCCTCATAGCCATCCAGTTCAAACTGGGCAATGCCGAAAGCGGTCAATAGCTCTTTCAGCAACGGAAATTGCTGAGACAGCTCTGGCGGTGTTTTCTCCCGTCCACCTTTGTAATCCTCGTATCCTTTATGGCGAAACGTTATTTTACCGGCATCGAAGGCAACCAGAATATGTGTTGGTTTGTGCTCCTCCAAGAGCCGCAATAACATCGTCGTAAATCCGTACACCGCGTTCGTCTGCTGCCCGCTCGAATTCGTTAACGGTGGCATAGCAAAAAACGCCCGGTAAATGATACTGTTACCATCTATAAGCATGAGTTTATCCATTTAGCACCTCGCAAGTTCATCAATGCATTCGTAACGTTCTTACGTTTTACGCATTCCTCTTCCTATCTTAACATACAAGACTCCTTTTTCAGAAAAAAACGGCTGCTTCCTAACCAAATTTGCCTTTTGCTCAAAGACAAGTCTGGGTCAGAAACAACCGCTATATACCTGAAAGCTCTACTGGTTCAAATCTGGTCTCTCCCCTGTCACGAGATATACAGTACTTTCACCGATATTCGTAGCATGGTCACCAATTCGTTCAATGTATCGTCCTACAAGCAGTTGCAGCATGGCTTGTGAAGCCTCTGCCGGCTTTTCTACCATAAAGGCGTACAGATCGCTGATCATGTGGCTATACATGGAATCCACACGATCATCCTCTTTGGCCATTTTGTAGGCCAGATCTGTATTTTCATCCAAATAGGATTTGATCGCATCATCTATCATTTCTTTAACAATGGAAGCCATGTGCGGAATATCCACCAGAGGCTTAATGATCTGCTGCCCTTCCAAACGAAGTGTCACCTTGGCAATATCAAGTGCCAAATCGCCCATTCGTTCCAGATCACTGGAAATTTTAAATGCAACAATGATCCGGCGCAAATCCTTCGCTACCGGTTGCTGGGTAATAATGAGCTTGGAACCCATATCGAGAATATTCTCTTCCAGCGTATTGAGGGATGCATCATTTTTGACCACCTGCTGAGCCAATTCTATATTTTTGGTCTGCAAACATTCAATGGCCTGATCGAGCGCCTTCGAAACGTGTGCACCCATTTCGCGCAGTACGGCTCTCAGCTCATCTAACCCTTCATCAAAACCTTTTCTACGTATCATTTCGAAGTCACCCCTTCTGGCATATTCATCTGGTAGGCTTTAGCCAAATCGCCCTGAAATATAATCTTCTGTACGTGAATCTTGCGGCGTGGAAAACATCGTCTCTGTATCCGCCGCTTCCACCACAACACCATTTAAAAAGAACGCAGTTCGACCGGACACACGCGCTGCCTGATGCATGTTATGCGTCACCATGACGATGGTATATGTGTCTCGCAATTCCTGAACCAGTTCTTCAATTTTCATCGTGGAGATCGGATCTAGCGCAGATGTCGCCTCGTCCATAAGCAAAATATCTGGCTGTACAGCAAGCGCCCGGGCAATGCACAACCGCTGCTGTTGTCCACCGGACAAGCTCAGAGCTGAACGCTTCAGAAAGTCCTTGACCTCTTCCCAGAGTGCCGCCTGCCGCAGGCTTTGCTCGACCAATTCGTCCAACTTGTCCTTTTGCCGAACTCCATGCAGACGTGGGCCGTAGGCCACGTTATCATAAATCGATTTGGGAAATGGGTTAGGCTGTTGAAAAACCATTCCTACCTGCTTACGCAGAGTTTCTACTTCCATAGTATCGCCGTATATATCCTGACCTGCGATACTCACGGTGCCTTCAATACGCGTTCCCGGTATCATGTCATTCATCCGGTTCAGCGTACGCAGCAGGGTCGATTTGCCGCAGCCGGACGGGCCGATAAAGGCAGTTACCGTTTTTTCAGGAATATCGAGGTTTATATGTTTCAGCGCGTGAAATTTCTCATAATATAAATTCAGCTTATCAATCCGGATTACGGAATCATTCATGGATTTATGATCTCCTTCGTGTTGCAGTTATGATCCTCAAGCATTGCACCTGATTTGCACAATATGAAGATTATATAAGCTGTGTGTAAATTTAGTGTGGTGGATTTGTTAACGGTATGTAAAATGATCAAGAACTTAGCATGAGCTCAAGCTCCTGTGCAATTTCGGCTGCATTCAAAGCCGCTTCCTCTGCGGAATGGGACATTTCGCTGTTTTTGGCTTCAATTTCATCGACAGCCTGCAATAGTTTGGCAAAAGTTTGTGTTCCAGCAGAAATATATTGAGAGCCTGTATGAATCTGCTGCATACTCGTATCCGTCAGTTCAGCAGTGTCACGCAGCATCTGCTCGATATGGGTGAGTAAGCCTGTAATCTGCGTGGAAAAAGCTTTCGTCTGGAGTGACATATTCCGCACCTCCTGAGACACAATCTGGAAGCCTCGTCCGTGTTCGCCAGCATGCGCCGCTTCAATGGACGCATTGATCGCCAGCAGTCCGCTTTGATCTGCCAGTGCACGAATGGATGAGGCCATGCCCGCAATGTCATTCAGCGATTGGGTCAACGCCGTCATCTGCTCATGCTGGCGCTTCATTTGCTCCGTGACCGCACGATAGGAGAGCAAAACATCCTCCAATTCTACTTTGCCACGGCGGGATAATTCACTCATTGAGCGGGTTAGCCGCACACTGTCATCGGCCTCTTTAGCTGCATCCAGCACAGTCAGCTGAATACGCTGGACTCCGTCATAGCTATGCCGAATCACATCGCCCCGCTCTTCGTCCGCTTCTCTTTGCATTCGCTGCACGACGGACAGGATATCACGAATCGTGAGTACGCCGAGTAATCGTGTGCCTTCCTTAATCAACACACAATCGTAAAAACGCTGTTCTTCACGCAACATCGCCAATTCCACAATGTCCGATGCCCGGCTTTTTAAATCCACAATTAATGTATCGGGGTCGGCAAATATGGCTGCAGGCTTGTCATAGAACAACGCCGCAGCAAATCTGCCCGTAAAATGGCGATTGTACGCATCTCTCATAATAATGCCCAGTGGAAGATCATTTTTATCCACAACAATAACACAAGGTATATCTTCCTGTGTTTTCATAAGTGCTAACAGTTCTTTACAAGACATGTCCGTACCAATGATCGGAACCTCCCGGCATGGCACATAGGTAGTAATCGGCTTGTATGCTTCACGTTCAATCACGGCAGTGGAACTCGGCTGGGTCTTTGGTTCCGTTATCATCGTTCTGAAGTCCCCTTTTTTTAACTACTTGGAGTGACGGGAACATCATATCGGTCATTTGTTGATTCTAGCGATCAGTTTTGTTAATGAAATGTAAAATCACGAAATGGACACAAAAGTCGCCGGACACTGCCATAGATAAAGAAAAACGCTCCTCATTTATAATAAATGAGAAGCGCTTCTTTTTTTATTTACAACCAGCTTGTACCCCACTCCACGGATCGAATCAATATGAACCGAGTCGGGATCTAGCTCCAGCTTTTTACGTAAGGAACTGACGTGCACATCCACGGTCCGTTGACCGCCAATGTAGTCAAAACCCCAAACAGCATTCATCAGATCATCTCGGGTCAATACCACACCCGGCTTGCGGGACAAATAAAGAAGTACCTCAAATTCCTTTGGTCTGAGGCTGATGGACTGACCTCCAAGAATGACTTCATATTTTTCGGGGTAAATCTCCAGCTCGCCCAATTGAATTTTGGAGCTATCTTTCTGATCAGACAACACTCCTTCATCCCCGCCGGAAGTTCTTCGCAGCACAGCCGTCACGCGGGCCAACAGCTCAGAAACGCCAAAAGGCTTCGTGATGTAATCATCCGCACCCGACTTCAGCCCTTGAACAACCTCTGCTTCACCGTTTTTGGCCGTTAAAATAATGATAGGCGTCGTCAGCCCCTGATGGCGAAGTCTGCTCAGAATGTCCAGTCCGTTCATTCCCGGCAACATCAAATCCAGCAGGATCAAATCGTAGGACTCTCTGGAGGCTTTCTCAAACCCGGCACTGCCATGATCCTCCGTGTCCACTTCGAAGCCTTCTTGTATCAAATTGTAGGATAGCAATCTGGCAAGCGTTGGTTCATCCTCAATAACCAGCAAGCGTTGTCCCATAAATAACTTCATCTCCTGTTTACCTGTTAAAGGCGCATTGGTCAAAATCCTGAAACCTTTTTCATACTCATGCGACACCCGTTTATTTTATCACGGCATTGTTAACAGAATGTAAAAAATGTTCTAGTTCATTCTTCCTGTTGCAATAGTGGTAATTCAACTGTAAACGTGGTACCCAATCCAAGCTCACTTTCCACCGAAAGGGTGCCATGATGCAAATCGACCAAGTGTTTGACGATCGACAATCCCAGCCCCGTTCCGCCAGAGTTGCGCGAGCGTCCTTTGTCCACCCGGTAAAAGCGCTCAAAGATACGTGGCAGGTCCTTCTTCGGAATTCCAATACCTGTATCACTGACTGTAAATACGACCTTTTCCGTGTCATTCTCCCGCTGTATCGTTAGAACCTTAATCTTTACCTTGCCACCATCAAGTGTATAGTTGATGCCATTAGACAAAAGGTTCAAGAAAATCTGCTGAAGCTTATCTTCATCTGCCTCCATAAACAACTCATCCGGGATATCCATGTGTAGCGTAATTCTTTTTTTGGCCGCAACATTGTTCAGTTTTTCCAGCAATGAATCTATGAACGACGAAACGTGCACCGGCGAGCAATCCAGCGGAGAACGCTTGGATTCAATTTTGGATAGCTCCAGAATGTCACCGATTAGCCGATTCAATCGTTCGCTTTCATCATATATAATTTGCAAAAATGAGCGGGCCGTTTCTTCATCTTTAACCCCGCCACCGAGTAACGTCTCGGCAAAGCCCTTGACCGCGGCAATCGGTGTTTTTAGCTCATGAGAAACGTTAGCCACAAATTCGCTCCGCATATTTTCCAACCGTCGAATGGCCGTAATATCCTGTAAAAGGAACAGCATCCCGCGGTATCCGCCTTCATCCTCATACATCGGGACACCGTCCAGCAACACGAGTCTCTCCTCGGGATTGTACAAATGAACCTCACCATGCAACCTCTCTCGGCTTTGTATGCTGCCCTCAATTAGCTTTGTGAGCTCATAGTGCTTCTTCAGCTCATGATACGGCTTGTCCGTCACCCGTTTACCCACGACACCAAGCATTCGCTCAGACTCACGGTTTACAAGCGCAATACACTCACTTGCATCAATCATTAGAATTCCGCCTGTCATATTACTCATGACGCTCTGGAGTAGATCCTCATTGTCGCGTATCGTTTTCATTTGGTCTTGGAGACTGTCAGCCATACGATTAATGGCTTCACCCAGTTGCCCTACCTCATCCCGGCGCTGTACACCGACTCTTGCGTCATAATCCAGCCCTGATATGCGGTTGGCTACCCCTGTAATATGTTCAATGGGCGAGGTGAGGCTGCGAGCAATACGATAGCTCACCAGTCCAGCAGCAATAAACAGCAACACAAGACCAATCCCGATGGCCGTCCAGCCACGCCGTACTCCCTCCTCCACCGCTTTCAGGCTCATAGACAAACGGATATACCCATCAAAGCCCTTGTCCGATACAACAGGTTCAGCGACGTATAGCATGTTTCGTTGCAGAGTTTCGCTGTAGCGTATTGTCCGACCGATTCCTTCCGCCGTGGCTTGCCGTATTTCATCACGAGATGCGTGGTTTTCCATCTTACGAGGATCACTTAACGAATCGCCAACCACCGTCCCGTCCTTGCGAATGAAGGTCACCCGCGATTCCGTCAGACGAGCAATTTCTTTCGCCTTTTGAGAATAATAAGAGACATAATCCGTACTGGACAGGGCATCTGCATTAACAAAAGGGAATGTAGCCCGAAGAAGGTCAATCTCCCGTCCCATGTTCTCCTCTAGCACCTTCATATTCGAATTTTTAAAAATTTGTCCCATCGTGATTCCAGCAGCAAGGACAGATACGCCAATCAAAATCAGCATGATCAGGGTAAGCCTGAAACGAAACGATTTCATAAAATATGCCCATCCTTTATGTAGGTTAAGTCTCATTCTACAGGCTACTTTCATTATGTTCCACTGTGAAAAGAAAAAAAGGCCAGGGCATAACACGCCCCCAGCCTTTCCTTTATCCTCTTATCCGTTTATAACTTCACCGCCGTTGATATGAATAACCTGCCCGCTTACATATGAAGAATCGTCTGAAGCAAGGTACACATAGGCTGGCGCCAATTCTTCCGGCTGGCCCGGACGCTTCATTGGCTGTGCTCCTCCAAACTCGCTGACCGTCTTGGCATCAAATGTAGACGGGATTAACGGCGTCCAGATTGGCCCTGGTGCTACAGCGTTCACCCGAATACCTTGATCCGCCAAATTGAGTGAAAGGGAACGAGTAAAGGATGTGATTGCCCCTTTCGTCGATGAATAATCAATGAGTGTCTTGTTCCCAGCGTACGCGGTAATCGATGTTGTGTTGACGATAGTGCTTCCTTTCTTCAAATGCGGCAATGCTGCTTGCGTCAGGAAGAACATACCAAAAATATTCGTACGGAAAGTACGCTCCAACTGTTCTTTGGTAATATCCTCCAGCTTTTGCTGTGGATGCTGCTCTGCCGCATTGTTCACAACGATGTCGAGCTTGCCCAGCTCGTGAACCGTCTGTTGAACCGCTTTTTTGGCAAATTGGTCATCTCCGATATCGCCAGGAATCAACACACATTTGCGTCCCTCCTGCTCTACCTGACGTTTTGTTTCTTCCGCGTCCTTGTGTTCATTCAAGTAAATGATAGCTACGTCCGCACCTTCTTTGGCATACGTGACAGCTACAGCCCGTCCAATTCCACTGTCTCCACCAGTAATAAGTGCAACTTTACCTGTTAGCTTGCCAGCAGCTTTGTAAGTTGGTTTTTCAAACTGGGGTGCAGGCGACATTTTGGACTCAATCCCCGGTTGCTGGTCCTGATGCTGTGGGGGCAAGGTTTGCTGAGGTTGGTTACTTTTAGGCATTGTACATTCTCCCTTCAAAATCAGATATTTTTTAGGATGCAACATTTGCATCCACTCTACTCCTGATTTACCACACAAAGTTATTCGTTAAACGAAAAATGTAGTTATTTGAGCGCACAAAAAAACGACCTATGCTTATTCAGCACAGACCGTTTTTTCAATTTAGCATTTGTCATCATTCGATTACAGGCTCTCACCAAATGCATAATTAAATAATATGGCTGTATACCATTAAAAACGTAATTAAAATGAGGAAGACGGCAAGCAGCGTACTGAACATTCGCATTTTGCCAGCGTATTGCGTAATAGGCTGTTGGCTACGAATCGCTTCCAGCGACAGCCGTAACGGCTTACCCATGGCTCCCGCGATACCAGAAATGGCGAGAAACAACAGCAAAACGACAACGATCCATGCTACCGAATAAGAACCCCAGGGAAAAATCATATAGATACCGCTAACAAGCACAAGGATCAGTGCAAATTGAGCCAAACGGTTCAATAGCTGAACAGCCGATATCGTTCCCTCCTGCACGCTAGGAGCCAATTTGTCGATTTTGCCCACAACGAAGGGGAGCAATAAATAAAAACCCATTGCCAGTGATCCAATAATGTGAATAAAAAACATTCTTTACAACCTCCATTTCTTTGTTTTCTTACAAACTTTTTTTCCATAGAACGATCATATTCCAACGAATGACTACCATCTTTTCAGTGTTTTGGGACATGCTTTTCTATGTCAGGATTTTGCAAAATCCTCATGTAACTATCAATACATATGAACTCTATTATACCGGGGAAGTGGGTCAAAGCAAAGGAATACAGAAGAAAACGAATAGATTACTTAAAAGTAAAAGAGGTGTCCAGCGGCCATGACTATGGCTTGGGGACACCTCTTCAAGTAAAAGTATACCGTCTTAGTAGAAAATTGAATCTATACGGTAACTATTTTAATCACACTGCGGACCGATTCGGCGGATTGATCGAGCGCTGCTTTTTCTTCGGCTGTCAATTCCAACTCGAACACTTTTTCGATGCCATTGCCGCCAAGAAGTGTCGGTACGCCAAGGAATAAATCCTGATAGCCGTACTCTCCCTCCAGGTATGCAATGACCGGAATAATCCGTTTTTTATCTTTTACAATCGCTTCTGTCATTTGTGCAAGCGAAGCTGCCGGAGCATAATATGCGCTACCATTACCCAACAGATTAACGATCTCTCCGCCACCGCCGCGTGTCCGTTGTACGATCGCTTCGATACGTTCCTGCGAAATCAGGGTTTCGATAGGTATACCTCCAACGCTGGAATAGCGTACCAGGGGCACCATATCATCACCGTGACCACCCATAACGAAGCCGCGCACGTCTTCGACAGAAACGTTCAGTTCTTGTGCAATAAAGGTACAATATCGCGCTGTATCCAGCACACCTGATTGGCCAATAACCCGATTTTTCGGGAACCCAAGCGTTTGATAGGCAGTATAGGTCATAGCATCTACCGGATTACTCAGAATAATGACGATAGAATCCGGCGCATACTTCTTCACGTTCTCACAAACGGATTTTACAATTCCTGCGTTCGTATTTACCAAATCATCACGGCTCATACCCGGCTTGCGTGCAATCCCGGCTGTAATAATGACGATATCCGAGTTAGCTGCATCCTCGTAATTGGAAGTGCCCGTGATCTGGCTGTCAAATCCCTGTACCGGACCGGCCTCCAAAATATCAAGCGCCTTGCCTTTGGTCGGATTCTCTAGTTGCGGAATATCGATGAGTACGATATCACCTAGCTCCTTTTGAGCCAGCAGCAATGCGGTAGTGGCACCGGTAAAACCGGCGCCAACAATGGATATTTTTTTACGTTGAATGGACAAGTGGTATTCCCCTTCCTTACAGGTTACTAATAATGGTATCTGCGAACTCGGAGCATTTCACTTGTGTAGCACCATCCATCAGACGAGCAAAGTCATAAGTTACAATCTTCTTATTAATGGACGTCTCCAACCCTTTGTAAATCAGGTCAGCCGCTTCTTGCCAACCCAAGTGTTCAAGCAACATTACGCCCGACAGAATTACGGAACCAGGGTTCACTACGTCTTTGTCGGCGTATTTTGGAGCTGTACCATGTGTAGCTTCAAAGATAGCATGCCCTGTTACATAGTTAATGTTCGCACCTGGCGCAATACCAATTCCACCAACTTGGGCAGCAAGAGCATCGGACAGATAGTCCCCGTTCAGGTTGAGCGTAGCAATCACATCAAATTCAGAAGGACGAGTCAGTACTTGCTGAAGTGCAATATCAGCAATCGCATCCTTGATAATGATTTTGCCTGCATCTTCAGCTGCTTTTTGAGCTGCATTCGCCGCATCCTCACCGTCTTTTTCCTTGATTACATCATATTGGGCCCAAGTAAATACTTTATCTGCAAATTCTTCCTCAGCCACTTCATAACCCCAGTTTTTGAAGGCACCCTCGGTAAATTTCATAATGTTACCTTTGTGTACGAGCGTTACACTCTTGCGTCCGTGGTCAACAGCATACTGAATGGCAGCCCGCACCAGACGCTTTGAACCCTCGGAAGAAACTGGCTTAATGCCAATACCAGAGGTTTCAGGGAAACGGATTTTGTTCACACCCAGCTCTTGTTGGAGGAACTGAATAACCTTTTTCACGTCTTCAGACCCTTCAGCATACTCGATCCCCGCGTAAATATCTTCTGTGTTCTCACGGAAAATAACCATGTCTACCAATTCAGGACGTTTCACTGGAGAAGGAACACCGTTAAAATAACGAACAGGACGCAGACATACGTATAAATCCAGTTCTTGACGCAATGCCACATTCAACGAACGGATACCACCGCCAATAGGTGTCGTAAGTGGTCCTTTGATGGCTACAATATACTCACGGATGGCTTCCAAAGTATCGTTAGGGAGCCATTCGCCGTATGTATTGAAAGCTTTCTCACCAGCGAATACTTCATACCAGGCAATCTTTTTGCTGCCGTTATATGCTTTTTCTACAGCTGCGTCCAGTACGCGTTTGGAAGCTTTCCAGATGTCGCGACCCGTGCCGTCACCTTCGATAAACGGAATTACCGGATGGTTCGGAACCTGTAGTTGACCGTTATCAATCGTAATTTTTTCGCCTTCAGTTGGGAGCTCAAACTTTTCAAATTTCGCCATAAGTTCCTTTTCCTCCTCAGATATGAATGGGTACAGGACGAAAGACATGATCTTTATCACAGACAAAAACGTACATCTCTCGTCGTCCCCTCTATTGTACCTTATTTTTTAAATTCAGGGTATACAACCTCAATCTTCCTTCGACAAAGGGTTAGCGCAACTCTGGTGATACATATTTTTGATCCATTGGACCTGTATATTCGGCGCGAGGACGAATCAGGCGGTTATTTTCATACTGCTCTAAAATGTGTGCGGTCCATCCAGATACACGACTCACAGCAAAAATAGGTGTAAACAGGTCTCTCTTGATGCCCAGTTGGGTATACACAGAGGCAGAATAAAAATCCACATTGGGCTTCAAGCCTTTTTGCCCTGTTACAATTCCTTCAATTCGAACTGACATATCAAACAACGTTGTGTCACCGTTCATTTCCCCCAGCTCGCGGGACATTTTGTGCAAGTGCTTGGCACGCGGATCACCGTTTTTATAGACTCGGTGTCCAAAGCCCATAATTTTTTCGCGGTTATCCAGTTTCGCCTGAATATAGGAGTCCACCTGATCCAAACCACCAATCTCCTCCAGCGTTTTGGCCACAGCCTCATTGGCCCCACCATGCAGTGGTCCTTTTAAAGCTCCAATTGCAGACGTGATTCCAGAATAAATATCCGACAATGTGGCTACCGTTACACGCGCAGCAAAGGTAGAAGCATTTAATTCATGATCGGCGTGCAGCACGAGAGCCTGATTGAACGCTTTAATAGCCGTCTCCTCTGGATCCTTGCCAGTCAGCTGATACAAAAAGTTTTCAGCGATGGAAATACCTTTTTTAGGCGCAATCGGCTCCAAGCCCTCGCGTATACGTGCTATCGCTGCCACAATGGTGGGCAATTGCGCCTGAAGCTTGACGGTTTTAGTCACATTAGACTCTCTCGACATATCATCCGCCTCTGGGTCATACAAAGCGAGAGACGATACGGCTGACCTCAAGGCAGCCATCGTGCTCAAATTTTTCGGGTATAACTTTAATTGAGTAACAATTTCATCCGGAATAGCAGCGTATTCGCTTAACTGGTTGCGAAGCTCCTGCAATTGCTCTTTATCAGGTAATTTTCCAAACCACAACAAATAAGCTACCTCTTCAAAATCGGCGTTAACAGCCAAATCATCAATGTTATAACCCCGGTACGTGAGAACGCCATCTACGATAGAGCTTATGGAGGAAGTGGTCGCTACGATCCCTTCCAGACCTTTAGTCGCTGTCATCGTTACATCTCTCCTTTGTAAAAACATTGTGAACGGACTTGCAATGTAAACATTTTCAAAAGTAAGATATGTCTTTTAAATAGCTGAGTAATGTTAACGCCATATGTCAATATTTAAACCTTCTTTCACTATACTGGATTTTGTCGTTTATGTGAACATTGAGGGCTATTCCAACACATTCAAATGTTTTATCGCTTCCATAAATAAATTTTTGAAACCCCTTACAAAAAATATTGATTTATTTGCACTTTTTTACACAGGTCTTGTCTCCCCACTTTCCCGCATATGTATAGTAGAGCATTTATTTTATGAAAAACTATCGCAAAAGAAAGGAGCCGTGAGAGCTTGAGCCGATTAATCCTGAATCGCATATTTCGTGCTATATGGGTGGCAATCGTGATTGTAGCTCTGTTACTGGGCATATATGCGCTTTTCCCTCTCATCTATCCTTTCCTATTCGCCTGGCTTGTGGCTTATGCCATGAATCCACTGGTTAGTTTTCTGCGTAACAAAGCCCGTATGCCACGTTGGACGGCTGTCACGGTCTCATTATTTGTATATTTAGGTGGAATTGCAATTATCCTTTCTGCGGCAATCACCCGCATGGTCCGAGAAGTTATAAAGTTGGCCATGACTTTCGACGGACATATTGAGCGTTTTAAAAGTCTGTTTATCGATTGGACACAAAGCGATTTGATTCAAAATGTAATTATTGAAATTAACCATTTTATCCGGGATAATCCGGATTACCAACATACCATTAACAGTAATATTGATAAGACAACTCAAACCGTGAGTTCGGCTGTCACTACGCTAGTCGCTCAATTTTTTAATGGAGTTTTGAACTTGCTAACCTCTCTGCCTAATATGGGAGCAGTTCTAATGGTTATTGTATTAGCAGCCTTTTTTATTAGTAAGGACTGGGACCGACATAGTCGGATGCTCTCAAATACGGTTCCTGATACGATTCGCAAACCATTGTCGGATATATGGCACGATCTGCGTAAAGCACTGTACGGCTATTTGCGTGCACAGTTTATTATCATCTCCATTACGGCATTAACAGTCATTGTTGGGCTGTTCATATTGCGTGTGGAATCCGCCTTTACCATCGGTTTGATGATCGGGCTAGTGGACTTGCTACCTTATTTGGGGGTTGGCATTGTGATGATTCCGTGGATACTGTATGCGTATATGTCTGGTAATTTGGCACTAGGGGTAGGATTGTCGATCCTTTATATCATCCTGTTGATTGGACGACAGATCGTGGAGCCTAAGGTGCTGGCCAGCAGCGTGGGCTTGAACCCGCTTCCCACCCTCATCGGTATGTTCATCGGGCTCAAGCTATTTGGCGTTTTAGGATTAATTATCGGACCTGTATCACTAATTGTCGTTGATGCACTGAATCGTGCGAATGTCATTCAGGACTTGCGCAACTATATTCTCGCTGGAAGAGTCCGCTAGATCATGGATAGGAAAAACGGCAGCTCACGTCAAAATCGCCGAAACGTAATACTGCCGTTTTTCATTTTTTTCTCCAGCCACTTCAATAAAAAGCGGCGGTACAACGCTCGTGTTAAAGGGAATACCAACGTAAAACCAATAATATCTGTTAAAAATCCGGGGATAAGCAGCAAGCTCCCACCGAAAAAGACACATAATCCATCCAGCATTTTACGGCCGGGCATTTGCCCCCGGTTCATTTCATTTTTCGCATCGGCAATCACCTTACGACCTTCAAATTGCATCATGGCAGCCCCGATTAGGGTCGTCAGAATGATGAGTAAAATCGTTTTGCCCGCTCCAATCCAATGACTTACCCATATAAACCCGTACAGCTCCGCCAAAGGAATGAGCAGCAGCAACAGCCATAGACGTTTACGCATCATCATGACTTCTGCCCCTCCCCGCCTGTAAAAGCAAACCTTAATGCAGTGTACAGCTCAGGTAGCGCCTGATCTAGTCGAACAGGCTTCCATTCGGTGTTCAACCATACATGACGTGTCATCCCTGTGACAAGCAGTTCTCCCGGTAGCGTGTCTGCCTGGGTCCATACCTTTCCCAGATACCTTTGATGCTCATCGTCCGTTACCCGTCGAACCTCATAGGTATAGTTTAGACGTAGTCTAGAGAAGTCCGTAATTGCCGTATAAATGGTAATTAAATCATCATATCGAGCAGGACTCGCATATTTCGCATTGATTTCAATAACTGGCAGCAAGACTCCTCGTTCCTCCATGCTCCGATAGTTAAAGCCCGCCTGCCGGATCATTTCGGTACGCCCGATCTCAAACCAGTTCAAATAATTTGCATGATATACGACCCCCATCTGGTCGCTTTCCTGATAACGGACACGTAGCGGTGCGCCATACCAGCGTAATTCCGTTTGTTTCTCCTCTTGAGTCATACAAGCTCTCCTATCTTTGTGCATCTTTATCTCTATTTTGCCCTCTCTCCATTAAACCATATTTACAGCCCAGGAACAAAAAGAGGGCAGACCGACCGGTCCACCCTCGCAAATCATATATAATAATGCCTTTATTATTGTGGCAACGGCTTGGACAGTTTATAATATCCGCTATCCGAAGCCAGCTTAAGCAAACTCTTAGCCTGGCTTCCCGCCCAGGCGTAACCAAGTCGTCTTTCCTCACTAATTTTCATGATGTCGGTATACTTTTTGCCATCCCGGTCTGAAAAGAAATACTTATTGTCTTCCACATTATAGAAACGATACCACATTACGCTCGATGCATCCTTTTGAAAAAACTCCGGACCTTGACGATTGTATTTGATACCGTCGATTCGGTTCGCGTCGAACCATTTCAAAGCGCTCTGAGCCGCTTTTTTCACTTCAGCGGTTTGCGGCTGGGACATGAGAAAAGCAGTAATGCCTACTGATTCCGTAGTTGTTTTGGAAGGTAGCTCAAATGCCCGGGCTTCAACAGATGCATAAGTAGCCGGATCGTGCTGTGCACCCCAGATTGTCGGTGTACCATTATTTACAATTTGAGACTTAATTGTGTACTGGATACCTTTGTTTAGCGCTTGCTGAAGTCTGGAGCGAGATGCATCGTCCAAAATATCGCTATCAAACGGCTGCTTCTTGTTCACAATATCGTCAGCCAAAACCATAACTCTAACCATCGCATCATCATTATAAGTTACAGCATCGGAATAATTACCACGTTTAGGGTATACTTGCGGCCAGCCACCGGAGGAATACTGAGAGGTTAAAACGAAGTCAATTGCTTTTTGTACACTGTTCTTAATGTCTTTATTTTTTGTTTTTTTGTATACATCCGCCAAAAAGCGAATCTCGGTTGTCGTGGCCTCGTTATCGAACGTTCCGAGCTCAACACCATCCTTGCTCTTCCATGTGGAGCGTGCAGTTTTGCCATCCCATTTGGATTTATAATTCTTTTCCATAGCTTTGAAGAATCCGCCATGTGGTAATTGCCAGGATACAATATTTAAGGCAAGTGTAGTATCCTTGGATGTATTTCCCGTAGAGAACTTGCTAAAGTCGCGCATTTTGTTCAGGAGGCTGTCTGTATTCACAACAGCGGTTGGCTTCGTCACAGCCGACAGCCCAAATAATTGCTCACGATCCAAAACACCTGAATTTACACCGTCACCATAAACGTCCCGTCCCACAGCTGAATCTGTGGTAAGCTCATAAGAAGCAGTCGCCGATTCACGTCCTGAATCATATGTAGCCGGCACCATCTCCTGTGCCGCAGCCCATGAGGGACTTAGGAGTCCTGACGTTACTGTAATCGCCAAACTTGAGAGCGCTATCATCTTTACGGTTGGACACATCTTCTTCTTCATTTGAACCTCTCCCTTATTTTGAGTTGGGTAATTGCGTTCAGTTTAACCCTATATATTCTTGCTGAAGATTCTTTTTGATAGCGAAGGGAACTGAACCACTATTTATGCATGATAAATAGTTAGTTGTATTATATGAAAATATATCCAAACGATCAATATATTTTAATTTACTAATAGATTAAAAAAGTTACAAAACGTTGAAAACAATAAAAATCCTCTTACTAATGCTGGATTAGTAAGAGGATTTTACGTGCAGCTAATATATAGTAGGTCGATGAGCAACATCGCTTAACCAAATCGACCCATGATGTACTCCTGAGTCAGCTCATTTTCAGGATTCGTGAAAATATCGTTCGTTTTCCCATGTTCAACCAGACTTCCGATATAAAAATAAGCAGTATAATCGGAAATTCGTGCAGCCTGCTGCATATTGTGCGTCACAATAACGATGCGCAGTTCTTTTTTTAATTCGGTAATGAGCTCTTCTACCTTGCCTGTAGACACAGGGTCCAGCGCGGAGGCTGGCTCGTCAAGCAATAGAATTTTCGGTTGAACGGATAGTGCACGTGCAATGCAAAGCCGCTGCTGTTGCCCGCCAGACAGCGCCAGAGCGGAGTCATGAAGGCGATCCTTGACCTCATCCCATAATGCTGCTTTACGCAGGCTGCTTTCGACGATTTCATCAAGCTGTTTCTTCTTACGCACCCCACGGTATTTGGGACCGAAGGCGATATTATTGTAAATAGATTTGTAAAAAGGGTTGGGACGCTGCCACACCATGCCAATTTGCTGACGCAGCTTGATCACGTCCGTTTCCGGTGCTGTCAAATCCTGTCCATCCATCCAGATGTGACCCGTTGTAGAGGAAGATGCAATCTCATCATTCATTCGATTAAGGGAGCGCAAAAAGGTCGATTTACCGCAGCCGGAAGGCCCGATCAGGGCAGTCACAGTCTGCTCGGGAAAGGCCAGATTCACTTTTTTCACAGCCTCAAAGCTGCCATAATAAATACTCAAATCCTCAGTACTGAACGGATGCGGCGGTTGCCCCGCAAGCTGTTCCGAACGCGTAGACTGAACGGATGTTGCTGGTGCGGCGGTTTTTGCCGTTCGCGTAATCACATGTTCCATTGTTCTCCATCCCCTTTCTAATCCATACGTTTGGCAGCTGTCAGACGGCGGTATACAACTCTTCCGAACCATCTTGCACTCAAGTTGAATGCAAGCACAAGCAGCACCAGTACGGCAGAAGCGCCTGCAGCAATATCTTTGGAGTCAGGAGCAATCCCCTCACTGTTGACCTTCCAAATATGAACAGCCAATGTTTCAGCAGGTCGCATCGGGTTAATAGGCGATCTGGCATGCAATGGATTCCAATCGGTAAAATCAAGCGGCGGCGTACTCATCCCTGCTGTAAACAGCAATGCGGCGGCTTCCCCGAAAATACGGCCTGCGGCCAAAATCGTACCCGTAATCAAGCTTGGCAGCGCAGCTGGCAACAAAATGGAGGTGATGATTTTCCACTTGGATAATCCAAGCGCGAGTCCAGCTTCCTTTTGCTCCTTCGGCACAGCTCGGAAAGCCTGCTCAGTTGTGCGAACCATCAGCGGCAGGTTGAATACGGCCAAAGCCAAGGCTCCTGATAAGAGGGAAAAGCCAAAATCAAACGTATTTACGATAAGTAGTAGTCCAAACAATCCGATGACGATAGAGGGGAACGAGGACAATACTTCGACGACAAGTCGTATAAAGTCCGTAATTTTCCCCGGCTTTGCATATTGCGCCATGTAAATACCTGCGCCCCAGCCAATCGGAATGGTGATAATCAAAGTTAAGATTAACAAAAATACGGAATTAAATAGCTGTGGGCCAATGCCACCGCCTGCACGTAATGTTTGGGGAGCACTGGTTAAAAAGTCAAAAGAAATATGACTGACTCCGCGGGCCAAAATGAAGCCCAGTAATCCCACCAAAAGTGCAACAATGAACAAGGCGAAGAAACAGATTACAAATGTAGCGATCTTGTCGGTCGTTTTAGCTTTCATCAAACCCGGTTTCTCCTTTCAAGCAGCCTTACCAGCAGCACGAAAATGAATGTCATGAGCAGAAGAACAAGCGCCATGCTCCAGAGAGCATTGTTATGAACGGAGCCCATCGCTGTATTCCCCATGCTAAGCGTAATGACGCTGGTCAAGGTCGAAGCGGATTCCAGCAAGGAATGCGGTATGTGCGGAGCATTCCCGATTACCATCTGTACAGCCAACGCTTCTCCGAAGGCACGAGCCATACCGAGAATAATTCCTGTTAAAAGAGCAGGCAACAGCGTCGGAATAATAACACGGGCAATTGTCTGCCAGCGGGTAGCACCCAAAGCATAAGAGGATTCACGCAGCCCCCCCGGTAAGGAAGACAACGCATCCGCCATAATACTCGTAATCGTCGGCAAAATCATGACTGACAACACTAGGCAACCTGCCAGAATGCCGATGCCTTGTCCTCCAAACACGTTCCGCAGCAGCGGGACGATGACGGTCAAGCCGACAAAGCCATATACAACCGACGGAATACCAGATAATAATTCAATCGCGGGTTGAAGGATACGTTTACCCGATTTCGGCACGATTTCCGTCATAAATAAAGCCGCACATAAGCTGAGCGGACTGGCAATTAAAGCCGCCAGTATGGTTACTGCAAAAGAACCCGTAATAAACGGAAGCGCTCCGAAGGACTTAGGCTCGCCATCCGGGCTCCATTTGGTTCCAAAGAAAAACTCTCGCAGACTGACTCCATTCACCGCAAATGTAGCTACACCTTTGGAGGCAACAAAATATACGATGGAGACAATGACTGCAACTAAAAAAACGACACAAACCGACGTATATATGCGGCCGGTCCATTCTTCCCAGTAATGTCTTTCTTTCATAACTCGGGATCGTTTATTCTGTTCCATGTATGCCTTCCCTTCAATTGGTTCCATACTGTAACTCCTTTAACCGAAGAATAGAGGCAGGACGCTAGTCCGCCTCTTCTTCGTGAATATACTCGCGTTAGCTGCGTTCATCGAACAGGAGGTGTGACTCTCCTTATTTCGTGATATTACCGTCAGCATCACGTTTCACTTGCATACCTGCTACTGGAATGTATCCCAAGTCTACGACATCCGTTTTTTGGATTTCATCTGACAGAATGTAGTCAAGGAATGCTTTTACATGCTCTTTTGGCTCACCTTTAGTGTACATATGCTCGTAAGCCCATACTGGATATTTACCTTGTTCTACATTTTCAACGTTAGCTTCAACGCCATCATATTTCAAAGTAGTTACTGTGTTGTCGATGTAGGACAGAGCCAGATAACCAATCGCACCCGGTGTTTCAGCAATCAGTTTTTTCACAGTACCGGAGGAATCTTCTTGAATGGAGCCCGGCAGATCTTCCGTTTTTTGTCCCAATGCGTATTTTTCAAATGTTGCACGAGTACCGGAGCTGCTTGGACGGTTTACGATAACGATTTTTTGATCTGCACCGCCAACTTCTTTCCAGTTCGTGATTTTACCTGTAAAGATTTGTACCAATTGATCTTTTTTCAGGTCTGTAACGCCTACTTTAGGATTCGCTACCGCTGACATGGCTACAACAGCTACTTGGTGATCGACCAGTTCATCTGCGCCGCTCTCCAGTTTTTCTTTTGCAAACACGTCGGAGTTACCGATGTCCGCTTGTCCGCCGGAAACTTGAGTCAAGCCAGTACCGCTACCGCCGCCCTGTACTTGAACTGCAATGCCTTTATATTTATCGACAGCCATAAATTTTTGTCCCGCTTGCTCTACCAATGGTTGAAGTGCAGTGGAGCCAACAGCCAGAATATTTCCTGTCAGTTCAGCAGCTGCTTTATTGTCTGTTCCTGTAGCAGCTTCTCCTTGTGGTGCAGCATTGTTACCTGATCCGCAAGCTGCAAGTGCAAATACCATGGTGAGAGTCATCAGAATGAACGGCCATTTTTTCAACATTTTTTATTGTCCTCCCCTTAGTTAAGTGACGGTTTTTTATTTATGACCATCAACACTTTTACATTGTAGGCCTGGAATGTTAGACGAACGACGTGGTTTTGTAAAACAAATATAAAATATTGATAGATAAATTATTTTTCGGTATATAATTAATCTATAGTTTGAAATTCACATATGAACGACATATAAGGAGAGCTGCTGGATTCCATGAATATTCTAAAATTGCGTATCTTGATGCTGATCGACAAATTCCATAAGGCAACGGATGTGGCCGAAGCTTTGCAAGTCAAACAACCTACCGTCAGCTTTCATATGAAAAGCTTGGAAAAGGAAATGGGTGTTTCCCTATTCTCTCTTCAACAAGGCAGGATTATGCTAACGGAAGCTGGAAAAAAATTATTACCTTACGCAAAACAGATCATCTCTCTGGAGCAAGAAGCTAGACAAGCTGTAGATGAACTGACAGAAGAGTCACAGGGTCAATTACATCTGAGTGCAGAGTCGATATCAGGTACGTATCTCCTCCCCACTTTGATGGCTAAGTTTGCTCAACGATATCCAGATTGTCGTATTCAGTTGGAGATTCAATCCCCGGATGCCATTAAGCAGCTACTGAAACAGGGAGAAATTGATTTTGCTTTTCTCGACGATAGAGATTCTCTTTCAGAGTATACGGTGGCAGAGCCAGTGGCTTCAGATCAAGTAGGAGTTATCCGTTCTGCATCTGCACTTGCACCTGCATCCATATCAGAGGAGTTCGATGGACCCGATATGCTGGACAAGCACACATGGGTAAAATATAGCGGTTCATCAGTTGTAGATCAGTATTCCTCGCTAGTTAAGCCTCATCTGGAAATCAACTCTTGGGAAGCGGTAAAGCAAGTCGTAAGCGGCGGAGAAGCGCTTGCCTTCTTTCCTGCAAGTGGAGTCGATAATAATGAAAATGCTGTTCCCTCGGTGGAATGGCTTCCTTATCCCGAGGGTGATAACAAAAGGAGTCATTATCAAATAAACATCGTGTACCAACAAGATACACACATGAACTTGACGCAACAGGCATTCCTTGATTTCATACGACGAGAAGGACTGGAAATGAAAAGCTAGAGAGCATAAAAAAAGAGCATCCAAGTCTTATTGACTTGAATGCTCTTTTGCTTGTTGTAACGAATACATACAGCCTCGGTATTATTTCGAGACTTTAATTACGCTTGTGCTGGAACGCAGCTAATTTTGATCAGGTTCGTAGAACCGGAATCACCAAGAGGTACGCCCGCAGTAATCACAACCAAATCGCCCTCTTTAACGAGGCCAGATTTGCGACCGCCTTCCAGCGCATTGTCAAACAGACTATCTGTTGTGTCAACGACTGGTCTGCCTTGTACTGCATGTACGCCCCAGATCAGAGCCAAACGGCGAACTGTTCTTTCCTGTGTTGTAACAGCAACAATCGGAGCTTCAGGACGGTATTTAGAAATCATACGCGCCGTTGTTCCGCTTTGTGTGGACGTCAGGATCGCTTTGGCATGCAGGTCAAGTGCAGAAATAGAAACAGATTGACTGATTGCTTCTGTAATACTAATTTCTTGAGCCGTTCTTTGTTTCTTGAACAAATCACGGTAGTTCAGAGAAGACTCAGCTTTTTCTGCAATACGTGACATCGTCAATACGGATTCTACCGGATATTTACCCGCAGCTGTTTCGCCGGACAGCATAATTGCGTCTGTTCCGTCAAAAATAGCATTCGCCACGTCACTTGCTTCCGCACGAGTCGGACGCGGGTTACGTTGCATGGAATCCAGCATTTGTGTTGCCGTAATAACAGGCTTGCCAGCTACATTACATTTGTTAATCATCAATTTTTGCGCCAGAGGCACTTCTTCAGCAGGAATTTCCACACCGAGGTCACCACGAGCAACCATCAGGCCATCCGAAGCTTCCAAAATTTCATCCAGGTTGTCAACACCTTGCTGATTTTCTATTTTGGAGATGATTTGAATATGACTTGCGTTGTGTTTCGCCAGCAATTCGCGGATTTCCAGCACATCACTTGCTTTACGAACAAAAGAAGCCGCGATGAAATCAATGTCCTGCTCAATACCGAAAATGATATCATTAGCATCTTTTTCCGTAATACCAGGCAAAGAAATAGCGACGCCTGGAACGTTAACGCCCTTCTTGCTCTTGATCGTTCCGCCATTAACAATGCGGCATTTGATTTCAGTGCCTGATACTTCAATAACGGTGAGTCCGATCAGACCATCGTCGATCAGAATGGTGGAGCCGGGCTCCACGTCCGAGGGAAGATCTTTGTACGTAATAGAAATACGATCTTGCGTACCGAGAATTTCTTCCGTTGTCAGCGTAATGAACTCGTCCTGAACAAGCTCAATAGGTTCAACTTCGAGCTTTCCTGTCCGGATTTCCGGCCCCTTCGTATCGAGCAAAATAGCAACGTTCTTGTTAAGTTCCTTACAAGCTTGACGGATGTTTTTAATCCGGTTGCCATGCTCCTCGAAATCACCGTGAGAGAAATTCAGGCGGGCTACGTTCATACCAGCCAAAATCAGTTTCTTCACATTTTCCAATGACTCACTGGAAGGACCGATGGTACATACAATCTTAGTTTTGCGCATTTGGGTTTTTCCTCCGTTTTCAAAGGTGCTACTCTTTATATCTTTTTCCAACAATTAAATCTACTACACTTTTTCCTATTTGTATAGGAAGTTCGTCATATTTATTGTTACCCGTTTACAGCGTATTACAACATAGGCTCAGATTCCGAAGACTTCAAGAAGGTGTATTGACCTATTTTTCGGAATTTTTGATACCGATCTTCCCTCAATTCATCGCAGCTCATATTCGTAAGGTCTGCCAAATGACGTTCCAATAGCTCCTTGATTGCGGCAGCGGTCACTTCATAGTTACGATGCGCGCCTCCTTTCGGCTCCGGCACAATATCCTCGATAATTTCCATGCGCAGGAGGTCATTAGCCGTAATCTTCATGGCTTCAGCTGCCTGATCGGCCTTGGAAGCATCTTTCCATAGAATCGAGGCAGCACCGTTTGGAGAAATGGCCGAATAAATGGCATGTTCCAGCATCAGCACACGGTTACCAACTGCAAACGCAAGCGCACCGCCGCTTCCACCCTCGCCGATGACCACACAAATAACAGGCACCGAAAGCTTTGCCATCTCCCGCAAGTTGCGGGCAATCGCTTCCGATTGACCTCTCTCCTCTGCTGTATTACCCGGATAAGCGCCCTTCGTATCAATGAATGTAATAATAGGGCGTTTGAATTTATCAGCCTGCTGCATAAGACGCAAGCCTTTACGAAATCCTTCCGGATGAGCACTACCAAAGAAACGTGCAATGTTATCTTTCGTATCCTTACCACGCTGTTGACCAATGACGGTCACCGGAATACCATTTAGCTTGGCAATTCCGCCCACAACCGCCAGATCGTCTCCAAACAAGCGGTCGCCGTGTAATTCAATAAAGTCCGTAAACACCTGCTCAATCAGATCAAGAGACGTTGGTCTTTGATGATGACGGGCCAAATGCATTTTTTGTGGTGCTGTAATGTTCGAATATATTTCTTCTTCCATCTCGAGATAACGGTCCTCGAGACGGTTGATTTCATCTGTAAAATCAATTTGCTTATCCTGTCCGAATTGCTTGAGTTCTTCGATCTTCTGTCGCATCTCGACCAGGGGCTTTTCATAAGGCAATTCACCAGCCATCTATTCCACCCCTTTCACACTGTGCAGATCAAGCAGTTGCCCGAGGGTATCACGCAGTTCCTTGCGGTGTACAACCATATCCAATTGTCCGTGCTGCAAATTAAATTCGGATGTTTGAAAATCATCCGGCAACTTCTGTCTGATTGTCTGTTCAATTACAATACGCCCTGCAAAGCCGAATACAGCTCCTGGCTCCGCAATATTAATATCTCCAAGCGTAGCAAAGCTGGCGGATACTCCGCCTGTAGTCGGGTCGGTGATAACAGAAATATAGAGCAAGCCCTGCTCATCCAGACGAGCAAGAGCAGCACTTGTTTTGGCCATCTGCATCAAGCTTAAAATACTTTCCTGCATACGTGCCCCGCCAGAAGTTGAGAAAATAATTAGCGGCAGACGCTTGTCTATTGCTTGCTCAATGGCGCGGGTAATTTTCTCTCCTACGACCGAACCCATACTGCCGGTAAAAAAGTCAAAGCTCATCACAGCAACGACAACAGGATGTCCATAAATAAGGCCGTCGCCTGTAACGACAGCCTCTCGCAAGCCAGATTTCAGGGTCTGTTGCTCCAGCTTGCTCGCATATCCCGGAAAGTCCAGCGGGTCAACCGAAATCATATCTGCATCATATTCCGTAAATGTGTCTTCGTCGAGCACCATGCGAATGCGATCCATTGCATTCAAACGCATATGGTATCCGCACACCGGACACACTTTCAAATTTTTCTCTAGTTCTTTGCTGTATTGAATACTTCCGCACTTGCCACATTTGGTCATAAGACCTTCGGGAATTTCCCGTTTGGGACGATCCGGCATGTCCGCTTGATCGCCGCTCAGCGCCCGTTCCGAAGGGATGGTCGCGTATTTACGCTTCTTTTGGAATAAATCTTTAAACACAACTACACCTCTCCAGCCGTTTATTTGTCAGCCGTAACCGATACAAGGTCCTCTGCCGTCTATGCGGCACCTCTAAGCATTATGTTCATACACACGTCAACGCCTGTTACTAAAACATTACCGCCGATCGTGCATCCTTTGTTCCACTCATGCTGCTGTATCACTTCCGCCGTTCCGGACTCAAGGGCGCAAAATCGAATTAAGCACTTCCTGTATTTCTTCGACTTCACCCGAAGGCACAAGTATCTCAAACTGTTGCTTGGATGCGCTGATGGCCCGGGCCTGCACCATAAAACCTTCTTCAGACAGTTTGAGCTTAATCATGTCAGCCAGTCTGGCCGTCGGTGCAATATAAATCACCGTCCACATGCCTTGTTTCTACCCCCTAAGCCTCAAGTTTTGAGCCCATATAATAGACTCATGATAACATACCTTACTTTTTTCCCGCAACAAAAGCCCTCCTGATCATTCAAGTTCCGTCGGAGGGCCTAGAAAATCATCAACTCTGTCCACACAGGTCAATTAAGCATCCAATGATGCAGGATAATGCTTAGCATGGAGGCTCCGATGTGCAATGCGCGAAGAAGCAGCGGCAGCCAGTCCGGCGACAAGATCGTCTAAAAACACATGAATACCACTGCCTTTTTGGTTCAGCTGTTCAATAATCCCCGTCTTTTCCTTATCCAGATAACCAAAACTGGTTAAGCCGATCATACCGTACACACTCGTAATTCCAAGAGCCAGTGTCTCGTCCACTCCGTACAGCGGTTCGTCAGCCTCCATAATGGCTTGCAATGGCTGGGGAAGAAGTTTTTTTTCGGCCAGTTCATCAAGCGCAATACCTGTGAGCAACGTATATTGAACCTCGCGCTTTTGCAAAACCGCTTTGACACTGTCTATACATTCTTCCATCGTCAAATGAGGATAATATTTTAGCTGAAGCTGAAAAACAATGTCCGCAATGGACTCGATCCGAATGCCTCTGCGATTTAACAAAGTTTCTGCATATTCATAGGACATAATTTCCCTCCCGCTTTCACCGTGCAGTTCTATTCTTTCACCGTACGGGACCTTATGGTGCAGGGTACGTGTTGAATCTCCTGTTCCGCCAGTTTTCCAAGTGTATGCTGGAGGGAAGGAAAATGTTCATTAAACCGTTACAATAAGGGCGCTTTGCTGTGTGCCTATCATTTGACTTTCACCGTGCCTTCACCCAACATCGACTCCATTTGATCAAAAAGCTGAGGAGAAGGCTTAATGTTGTAAGCATCGCTCAACGCAAGCAGACGCTGGTTGCTCTCATAAAAAAGCACGGTAGGCATAGCACCGGGATGCTCCTGTAGCAGTGCCTTGAGACTGACCAGCAAGCTGGCGTCCTCCTCGGCCTGGCGGGTGATTTTGACAAACACCCGCTGACGAGTGGTCGACTCCACGCTGCGCGGGCCCGGCACCTGCTCACCGCGAGCCGCTTCGGCTCCGCGCGGTGAAGTAGCCGTCACAGGACGGGCCGCCTTCGGTTGAGGCGAAGCAGATGCAGTGGCTGTCGAAGGCGGAGACGACATACGCGACGCTCTCCCACCCGCGCCGCCAGCAGCAGGGCCAGCAGCTGGTACGGATGCTCCAGCTGTGGCGGACGAGCGCGTACTGGCACGTCGGCGCTGGAGGAGCCGTGCCAGCGAGTCTTCCGCCAGCGGGGCGGTCTCATCCGCAAGGAGCTTGAAGTGCTCGTCCTGCTGCTGCATCTTGGCTCGAAGCGTAAGCAAAGCTCCCTTTTCAATCCACTGCTGGCTTCGCTTCCATACCTCAGGAAACAGCACAACCTCACAGCGCTCAATCTGATCCTCCAGCTCAATAAAGGCCATAGCCTTACCCTGCTTGGTCGTAATCGTTTTGAGTGACACTACCATGCCTGCAGTCACAACAACCGTTTCATCGGGGACATCGCCCAGCTCCATCAAACGATCCGCCTCGCTGCTTTCCAACAGCGACTCAAAATCATCCAACGGATGCCCCGATAAATAAAGTCCCAGCAGTTCACGTTCCAGCTCTAATTGCTGGCTGGCACTAAATTGGGGTACATTGGGATATTCGATATCCCAATTGGGCATTTCCACAAAACCAAACATATCAATTTGTAAGTCATCCCGTTCCTTGCGCCATTTGACGGCTGCATCCACCGTTTCATCCAGCATGGCAAGCAACTGTGCCCGATGACCCGTCAACGAATCAAAGGCCCCTGCCTGAATAAGCGATTCAATTACTCTCTTATTACATACCCGCAAATCGACACGTCGACAAAAATCGAGCAGGCTGTCGAAAGGCCGTTCCTTGCGAACAGCGAGAATGCTCTCCATCGCCTGTGTGCCGACATTTTTAATCGCAGCCAGGCCGAAGCGGATGCCTCCCTGCTGTAACGGAGTAAACAGCACCCCGCTCTCATTCACATCAGGTGGCAACACTGCGATATCCATACGACGGCATTCGACAACATATTCAGCCACTTTTCGATGACTTCCCATCACCGCTGTCAGCATTGAAGCCATAAATTGTACCGGATAATGGGCCTTTAAATAAGCCGTCTGAAATGCTAGCACACCATAAGCAGCTGCATGGGCACGCGGGAAGCCGTAGTCAGCAAAACGGACAATCATATCGTAAACCCTTCCGGCCTCCTCCTCCGTGTATCCCTGCTTGATACTGCCTTCGACAAAATGCCCGCGCTCCAGATCCAGCACTTCGCGCTTTTTCTTGGACACAGCCCGGCGCAACAGATCGGCTTCTCCCAGGGAAAAACCCGCCATGCGCGAAGCAATCTGCATGATTTGCTCCTGATACACAATAATACCGTACGTTTCCTTTAAGATCGGTTCCAGGTCAGGATGCGGATAAGAAATCTCAATCTGACCATGTTTGGCCTGTATAAAGTTAGGAATAAATCCCATCGGGCCCGGACGATACAAAGCCAGGACAGAAATGATATCCTCGAATACACTCGGCTTCAAATCCTTGAGTACCCGGCGTACACCAGCCGACTCCAGCTGGAATACGCCTCCTGTATCTCCTTTGCCTAGCAAGTCATAGGTATGTGGATCATTATCGGGAATACGGCTAAAATCAGGCGTTTCTCCATGGTCTTCCGCAATCCAGTGTATGCACCGTTCAATAATGGAGAGTGTACGCAGCCCAAGGAAATCCATTTTAAGCAAACCAATGCGCTCTAGATTTTCCATCGAGTACTGCGTCAAAGGTACCCCTTCACTCCCCTCTTGAAGCGGAACCGCATCGGTCAATGGAGTCCGCGAAATGACAACACCTGCTGCATGTGTCGAAGCATGACGAGGCATTCCTTCAACCTTGATCGCCATATCCAGCAGTTCACGTGTCTTGGGCTTCGTTTCATATAGCGTTTTCAGCTCCGGGGTAATTTCCAACGCATGACGGATATTAATGCCTAGCTGCGCCGGAATCAGCTTGGCTGCCTTGTCCACCTCGCCATATGGCACGTTCAATACACGACCGACGTCACGGACAGCGGCTCTTGCCGCCAGCGTTCCAAAGGTAATAATTTGCGCTACATGCTCATTTCCGTACTTTTGTACTACATAGTCGATAACCTCGTCACGCCGTTCATCACTAAAATCAATATCTATATCCGGCATACTAATTCGTTCGGGATTCAGAAACCGTTCAAAGAGCAGGTTGTATTTCATCGGATCGACATTCGTGATGTTAAGCACATAGGCAACCAAACTGCCTGCTGAGGAACCCCGCCCCGGTCCCGTTGCTATCTTATGCTTATGAGCGAAGGCAATAAAATCCCATACAATCAGGAAATAATCGCTGAAACCCATACTGTCAATGGTATTTAACTCATAGTTTAGCCGTTGGTTCAGCCTTTCCCGTTCTTCCGGCTGCTCCCATCCGGGATCGCTTCCATAGCGATGCTCCAGCCCTTGCACGCACAAATTGCGTAAATAGGAAGAAGAGGTCATTCCTTCCGGCAGCGGACGATATTCAGGCAAAATGGATTGACCGAATTCCAGCTCCAGTTCGCATTTTTCAGCAATACGCACCGTGTTGGCGATGGCTTCTGCCACATGCGGGAATAAACGAGCCATATCCTCCTGACTTTTCAGATACAACTGACGTGTTGGTATACGCAAGCGCTCCTCATCGTCAACTGTCTTCCCTGTCCCGATACAGATCAGAACGTCCTGCACGTCTGCATCTGGCTCAGTCAAGTAATGCACGTCATTCGTCGCCACCAGTGGAATATCCAGTTCCTTCGCCAGTGCGATCAAGAGAGGATTTACGCGTTTTTGCTCCGATAGACCATGATCCTGGAGTTCCAGATAAAAATCATCGCCAAAAATGTTACGATATCGCTCCGCTGCTCGTCGTGCTTCAGCTTCCCGACCATGCAGTAAATGCTGCGGCACTTCACCGCCCAAACAAGCGCTCAGGCATATGATGCCTTCATGATGGGCAGCCAAAGCCTCCATGTCGATGCGCGGCTTGTAGTGAAAGCCCTCCAAATGGCCGATGGAGCACAGCTTCATCAGATTTTGATAGCCTGTTTTATTTTTGGCGAGCAAAATTAAATGATATATGGGCTGATCCTTCCGGCTGCCACGCTCCTTGCGCGATCCTGCCGTCATATAGGCCTCACACCCGATAATCGGCTTAATGCCGTTCTCTACACACGCTCTATAAAAAGGAATGGCACCGTACATGACCCCGTGATCTGTAAGGGCCAGCGCCTTCATTCCGTAAGCTGATGCCTGTTTGACCAACTCCGCGGTACGAGCCGCGCCGTCCAGCAGGCTGTACTCGCTATGAACATGCAAATGCACAAATGAACTCATGCGCTTCTCTTCCTTTCACCGCTTGATTTTCTTCAAACTATTTTATCATATCCGCGTTAGTAGCGCCCATAGAATAAAAAGTACAGACCTCGGCGGACAAGCGCCGTCCTGATTCGTATACCTAAGGAGGAAAAGAGCATGAGCACTTTTATATCCAAAGCGATTCTCGACTTCTTCATTGCCTTCGGCATCGTGCTCGGGGGAGCCATGCTCGGCGGAATGGGAGCTGTGGTATCGCTTCAGCCGCCTACCCAGACCATGCTGGAGGTTGCTGGAAGAATTAAAATATGGGCGCTTGCCGCCGCTGTGGGGGGGACGATGGACCCGATCCGGGTTATTGAAAGCAATATGTTAGATGGTAATTTGTCACCTGCCATTAAGCAGATATTGTATTTGATTTTCGCCTTTTTAGGCGCTCATATGGGTGCAGAGCTGGTCAAGTGGGTATGCGGCAACGGACGGCCGTGAGGTGAAACGACTATGAGAGTCCCCCCTTTTGAGCGCCTGCGCCCTTTTATGCAATTATCCTCCGTCTTTGTACTCGGTATGATTACGGGAGGAATGATCTACAATGCCATCTGGCATGCCAGCTTCAATCAGCTATGGACGAACAACCAGGATCTTCAATTCCAGCTCCAGCAAGCCGAGGAGGACAACAAAACATTGCGCAAATACAGCAAGCGCCAAACCGTTGTCAAAGAGATCAAGCTGATTCCGGAGGAAGCTTCGGCCGAAAAAATTGATTCTATTAACCTAAAGGAACTTCTGCGCCGTGTCAGTCGTGATCTGGAGGTGCTGCGTGGCAGAGATATGTTTGAGATTGACTCTGACAGCAAGCTGGTACGTATGTTGCTGCACCAAAAAAAATACACCGTTCGTGACAAGGAGTATACGATCCAGGTCAAAACGATGCTTGTAATGGAAGGTGTGCTGCAAATTTGGCTGGAAGCAAAAGAAAGATTGCCTGAAAGCCACTAAGTCGATCTATTCGCCTTCACACCTTGTTCCAATCCATTGGTAGACTAACCATGTTCAATGGATTGAAGCGTCATCACTGCTTTGCATACCAAATGATTTTCCCGTGAAATTGCAATTTCTAGCTTGCAGGTGCGGCGACTCATCTCAAGCAACAACGGACGAAGAACGACAGCATCCTCTATCTGTACGGGTCTAATAAAATAAGTCGTCAAATTGTCCAGCACATAATCCTTGCCGGTCATGTCTCTAGCTGCCCGGTAGCCCGCTTGTGTCATCACGTTGACCAGTACGCCTTCCGAGATCGTACCTAAATTGGTCGCCATTTGCGGAATGATAAAACCGCGAAAAAATAACGATCCATCCTCATTGCGCTCCTCAGCAAACCCGTTCCAGATCAGCTGGTCGAACGTCTCGCCAAGTTGTGGCTGCTTTTGGGCGTTACGCAGCGCCTCCAGCACCTCACGCCGTGTAACGGACCCGAGCAGCTTGCGGTTGCGGTCCACGACCGGCAAGTAATCCACACCTTCCCACGCCATCATTTGCGCGGCTGAAGCCAGCGAGGTCTGGTAAGTGACCGTTATCGGATTGCGGATCAGACATTTATCCATCGTATGCTCAGGTTGAAGCCCCTCCACATCTTTGCGGCTGACGATACCAATTAAACGATTCCATTCATCCACTATTGCAAAATGATGATGTCCAGTCGTCACCGAAAGTTCTTCAAACTCGGTAAGCGTGCTGTTGATTTTCAAGGTCAACGTTTTCGGTTTGCCTGCCGCAATGTCTTCAATCAGCATAATTTTCTTTTTGATCAAGCGGTCAAATATGGCTCTATTAATCATAGATGCCACTGTAAAAGTATCATGGCGTGAGGAAATAATCGGCAGACTGATCTTGTCTGCGAGCTGCTTAACCTCTCGGCTCGTACCGAATCCTCCTGTAATCAGCACACCTGCCCCCTGCTCCAATGCAAGTGAATGCGCATCCTCACGGTTACCAACGATCAGCAAACTGCCAGCGTCAATATAACGGGCCATAGCCTCCTCGCGCATCGCCCCAATAACATACTTGTGCAAGGGCTTCTCCAGCCCCTCACTTCCGCCCAGCACATGTCCCTCTACAATATTCACGACATCTGCAAAGGTCAGCTGCTCGGACAAGCCGCGCGGACGCTTCTCTACTCGTACTGTTCCGATCCTTTCCTTGGTAATGACAATTCCCAGGTTCTCGGCTTCCTTCACGGCCCGATAGGCCGTTCCTTCGCTGACGCTCATTTCTTTAGCCAACCTGCGCACAGAAATTTTGGAGCCTATTTTCAACTGCTCGATATGTCGCAATAGCTGCTCATGCTTCGTAACTGTTTCATCTAGCCCGTCCAACTCTGTTACACCCCCAACGTTCAATCTGTATCATTCTGTATCTATTATAGCACAAAATCCCTTTATTTTAGACCTTTGTTCATTTTGAGTTTTCTGCTTCGGAAATAGCAAAAAAGCGATCCCCTCTATTACAAGGACCGCTTCTTACTATGATTGATTTGTATCTAGGGGCAAGCCCAGGACAAGCTAAAAAAAACTCACTGCATGCTACCTTTGTCAGCTTTTTTATCCCATTTCATCTGCCACTGCTGCATTTTGGCCCGCCGCACACGCTCCAGCGTTTTGCGCTTTTCCTCATCCACACCCAGCAAAAAATGCATGTTCGCCCCGATGACTAGCAGCGCAAAAAGTACCCATACTATCCCAAAGCCGTTGACCCAGTTCAAACCGCCTGCAAGCGAGATGCGTGGTAACGCAACCAAGACCATAGCCAGCGCAATCAGTGTGTACAAACCGTGTTTCCATTTTTTAAAAGAACCCAATCGTATCCCTTCCTCTCCCTGTGACTCTATGTATCTAGTCTATGAGAGGACAGGAAGGAATATGAGACAAACTTACAGAGATGAACCGTACAAATCTTGAAGACTGTCTGCAATAATTTTGTTAACATCCTCAATAATCACGCTCAAGCGGCGTTCAGCGTCGAACAGGCGTCGGATGTTGAGGTTCAAGCTAAGTACCTCAAACAGCTTCTCCATCTTTTCCATCTCTTCCTGTGCTGGCATATCGCCGCTCATCATCCGTTGCTGTACTTCCATTTGGCGTTCACGGAAATCGTCGAGCATTTTCTTGGCTTCTGGATCGGTTTCGATCAGCTTCATCGCTGACGTAATTTCCTCTACCTCTTTGCTTTCCTTCAATGCTTTCGCTAAATCATGGGCTTTGTCATAGATGTTCATGATTGTTTATTCCTCCAATACAAGTTTAGTGTCAACATTTCACATTGTCCGTCAATCACCAAGGGATATATGTCCTCATATGATGAATCAGTGCTATTACAGCCCATTCACGTTTCCCGTTACTTTCAAGACATCAAGTTGCTGCCCGGAAGGAGATCCACGATGTCCATCAAAAAAACAACGATTCAAATCATCGGATCGGGCATCTTGCAGGATGACGTACTCATGGTCGGCGAGTCCCTGCTTCGCAAATGGAAAATATCCGCTGGCCACCCCGTTCAGCTCGCCTTCGGTTCGTTCCGCCAAGAGGTTACCGTCATATCGGTGCCCCGCTACAGCGGCCTACGTGTGGGAAGCGTGCTAGCCCGAAAAATGGGGCTTCATGCCAATTGTGATCTGCGAGTAACCTACAGCCGAGGTCGCCGGACACTTCGAGTGGGCCCACTTATTAGCGTGCTGGTCAGTCGGGACTATCCCGAACAGCCCGACAAGCCTTTCGGGTCGATCACCCTGTTTTGCCGTGAACTAGTCGGGGAATGCCGCAGACAAGGAGCATATGTGTATTTTTTCACCCCGGAGCATATCGGAAGTCAGCCCGGGCGAGTTCAGGGATGGGTGTATGACGGAGGCTGGAAAAAGACGGTCATGCCCGCCGGCGATGTCGTCAATAATCGTCTTACCTCCCGTAAACTCGAGAACAGAACTAGCGTACAGCATTTCATGAAAGAAGTAAAATCGCAGTACGGCACGACCATTTTTAACGAAAAGTTTCTGGATAAGAATGAAGTATTTGATGCGCTTAAATCAAATTCTTCCCTGCGCAAGTATTTACCCGAGTCCCACTTGCTGCAAACCTTTGCTGTTTTCAAAAAAATGTGCAACCAGTATCCCGCTGTTTTTCTCAAGCCAGTGCGCGGAAGCTTAGGTAAAGGCATAATGCGCATTAACAAGCAAACCGATGGCACCTTTTCGGTGTTATCCACAACAGCGGGCACGCCCCGCAAGCAAACGTATGCCAACGTAGATAAGCTGTACAAAAGCTTAGCGGGAAAAATGAAAACAACACGCTTTCAACTCCAACAGGGACTTACCTTGATTGATCACGGTAAGCGTCCGGTCGACTTTCGTGCGCTTGTACAGAAAAATTCGTCCGGAACCTGGACCGTAACATCCATTGTCGCCCGGATCGCTGGAGGAAGCCACTTTGTGTCCAATCTGGCAAGAGGCGGCACGCTGAGCACAGTCAAGGAAGCACTTGCCAAAACCACGCTGCCCGCAACCGTTAAATCGAATGGGCATACCTCTCTGAAAACAGCAGCACTGGATATCGCAAGCGGAGTGGAAAAAGAAATTCCCGCCCATTTCGCGGAATTTGGTATTGATCTGGCAATAGATAGCACAGGGCGCATCTGGTTGCTGGAGGTCAATTCTAAGCCATCAAAGAATGACAACACGCCGTTAAATGATCAGAAAACTCGCCCGTCCGTTAAAAAAATGATTGAATACTGCTGTTATTCAGCCGGCTTCAAATGAATTCATCTCTTCCAGAGTCTGGCTGCCAAAGGAGCTGTTGTCGGTGTCTCTTGTTGTGCCAGGTACGCTGGGCGTGCTTGTTAGCCGGAATCAGGCCGTCACTCCCCCTATTACCGAAGCCGATTTTTGCCGCAGGCTAAGTCTGTTGGGCAGGCGCTCTGGTCTTAGCGTAATGGCGTTTACCGCCGAAGGAGTCTCACCTGAAGATCACTCCATACGAGGTTATGTTTATCGTAACGGAGTATGGACATCCGGCCGCTTTCCGTTGCCGGACATTGTGTATAACCGCTGTCTCCATGTCCACGAGAGCCAGAATGTCAGGCGCACACTGGAAGACATGGCGGAGCAAAAATCGCGCAAGCTCATCTACTGGTCGCGTAACTTACCTGGCAAATGGCAGGTGTATCGCGCTTTGCATGCGGTAGATAAAGTGCGTCCCTTTGTGCCGCCTACGGCGCCTTACCGGGACACGACTCAGCTTGTGGAATGGCTACGACGCCATTCGGAGCTGTTTATGAAGCCACAGACCGGAACACATGGCAAGAGCACACTGTATCTCCGGCTGGCAGAAGGAGGGCAGGGACTACTTGTACAGGGTAGAGACTCCCGTAACCGCCCGTTCCGGCGCTCGTTTTCCGAATTGGATGCAGGATTGTCATGGATCCACGGAATTGCACACAAACGCGCTTATATCGTGCAGCCTTATTTGAAATTAACAAGCCAAAGCAATCATCCCTTTGATGTTCGCGCACTCATGCAAAAGGATGGCAACGGCTATTGGTGCCTGACGGGCTTTGCCGTAAGAGAAGGCAGAAAAGGAACCCTGACTTCTAATCTGCACGGTGGAGGCGAAGCCCATCCTGCTGAGCCTTACCTTCGTGAACAATTTGGCGCGGACACCACGCGTCTCATCATCAGGCAGATGATGACGCTGTCCTTGACCATTACCAGGGCGCTGGAGGAACGTTATGGCCGCCTTGGCGAGTTGGGAATTGATTACGGTATTGACCGGATCGGGAACATCTGGCTATTGGAGGTTAATTCCCGACCTGGGCGGGCCTCCTTTTTTCAGACCCGTCAGCCAGAGTGCGCTTTCCAGTCGGTCAACCGCCCGCTCGAATATGCTCGATATTTAATGACCCATTCCAAAGCGACAGGGCCAAAGGGCGCGGACGCCTCCCTTGAACATACGGTATAGGAGGATAAACAGATGAGTTTAACGCATTGCAATGTGCATTTCTCACAGCAGCCCGACAAGGTGGCGTATATATCCACTGCCTTGTTGAAAAGCCTTAAATTATCCGGAGCCAAGTCCGTTCGTCTGCGGCTCGGTAAGGATCAGATCCCCGCTACAGTAAAACCAATTCAGAAGGCGGGACGCCATCTATACTTGACCTCCGGCTTACGTAACGCAATCCGTGTTCCCAAAAGCGGGTCCATCTATTTGCGAAATCTGGATGGTGATATACAGCTAGGGCCGTTGATTGGCGTGCTGTCTGACGGTACCACCTCCACCACTCGCCCTTTCGGATCACGCACAGGCTTTATTAAGCAACTGCTGAAGGAAGGTAGCAAAAAATCGTATATTTTTGCCTTCACCCCTCGGGATATCAACTGGCAAAATGATACGATTAACGGCTATTTTCTGTCATCCAGCGGGGAATTCACACGTAAACTTGTACCTTTGCCAGACGTGATCTATAATCGTTTGCCGAGCCGTCGCTCTGATTTTTCCCCGGCGATCAATCAACTACGCGAACGCTTTTCCCGCAAACGAATTCCCTTCTTTAACTGGAGCTTTTTCAATAAGTCCGATATCTATAATCTGCTGGAGAATAACCCAGATGTTAACCGCTATGTCCCTGAATCATACACGAATCCCAGCTCTGAACGTATCCGAAGTATGCTGGAGCGACATCAATTTGCTTATTACAAGCCAAGTGGAGGCAGTCTCGGTAAAGGAATCTACCGTCTGTCCCATGTTCCCAAGCAAGGATATTATGTGAGGTACCGTAAGAAAAATAGCAATGTATTGCTAAAATTCACCTCTTTTAACTCCATGCTCAGGATGCTTCACTCCAATCAGGGACAGATGCTAAAGGGTTATGTCATTCAACAGGGCATCCAGCTGATCGAGATTGACAATTGCCCGATTGATTTCCGGTTTCACATGCATAAAAATGGAAATAACCAGTGGGTCGTTGTCGGCATTGGAGCTAAAAAATCCGGACGTGGCAGTGTCACAACCCATATCAAAAATGGCGGCTCCCTTATGACACCTGAACAGGCGTTGAACCGGGTATTCGGAGACCGGGCGGGTGAAGTGCTTCAACGTGCCAAGAACGTAGCAGTTACGCTCGCTGAAGCCATTGAACACCACCACCAGCATCTACTGGGTGAAATCGGCTTTGATCTGGGCATTGATCAGGATGAAAAGGTATGGATGTTTGAAGCCAACTCCAAGCCAGGCCGATCCATTTTTCAGCATCCATCGTTGCGTGCGGAGGGTAAAGCATCCGTGGAGCATATTTTGGACCACTGTCTTTACCTCAGTAAATTCCGCAGAAAAGAGGAACTATGAATACCCGGGCGGAGCATAAGCCAGTCGTTGCTGTATTGACAGTGCACGACGAAGGGCAATTTTTCAAGGGTAATCAGCGCAATTTCAGGGATATTCTTGAAACGGGAACACGGATGGGATATCAGGTGTACATTGTTACCGTCAGGGACCTGAAACTGGCAGATGAGACGGTTAAGGGCTATGTCTTCAACAAGAGCTTACAGACGTGGGAGGAACAGAATTTCCCACCTCCACAGGTCATTTATAATCGCATCCCAAACCGTAATTATGAACTTAAAACCTCTGTGCGCACAAAGTTGGATGAAATTTCACATGCCTCAGGCATTGAACTGTACAATCCAGGCTTTTTTAACAAATGGGAACTGTTCAAGTGGTTGCGTACCTCGGAAACCACTCGTCAGCTTGTTCCGGCAACCAAACGGTTAAGCAACCTGTCTTCATTAGGAAAAATGCTGTCTGCGTATCCATACCTGTATCTCAAGCCGGAAAACGGTAAGGCCGGAAAAGGGATTATGATTCTTAAATTCCACCCAGACCATCTCATGGCTTACAGACTGACCATTCAGCATGACAAAAAAAGTGTAACCTACAAATCTGTATCGCTATCCCGGCTGTGGGGACGTATCCGCCGGGAAGCAGGCAACTCGCCTTATATCATTCAACAGGGTATCGATCTGGCAACCTATCAGAAAAAACCCTTCGACCTGCGTATCCTGGTACAAAAAAATATCCGTGGCTCCTGGAGTATAACCGGGGTCGGTGCCAGACTGGCGGGTAAAGGGAGCATCACCACACATGTCCCGCGTGGCGGGAGTGTAGAGGACCCGTTCAAGCTACTATCCTCGCTGTTTGGGCCTGAGGACAGCACGGATCTACTGAACAAAGTTAAAAGTACGGCCATACAGATTGCACGTCAAATTGAACGCGCATCCGGTCTTTCTCACGGCGAAATGTCCATGGATTTGGGCGTGGATACGCTCGGAACACTCTGGTTTTTTGAGGCCAATGCCAAACCGATGAAATTTGACGAGCCGGAAATCCGCCAAAAGTCGCTTAGACGCATATTCCAGTACAGCTCCTTTTTGGCCGGACGATTGAAATCATGATCAAGGAAGTGGAATCATGCCGCAAATTAGCGATGTTCAACATTTGCCTGCCCGGAGCTGGCTACTGAGACGACGACAGTTGCTGTTTTTGGCCCGCAGTTCAGGGGGCATGCGCATTACTCGTAATGCTCTGCGGCAGTTGGCAGTTTTAACGCCCGAGCTATTGAACACCCCTGGCTCCTCCCTCCTGTGCGCATATGTGCGCACGGAGAAGGGGCTGCGGATTGCGGGATTTTCCCTCGCTCTGAATTACGGGAAGGATGCTTGCATCGTAATTGTTCGTCCGCTTTACCGGGGCCGCAGACTGGGCGCTAGACTGCTGTCCGCCCAGCTCAAACAGCTGCGCCGTCTGACGTGCAGCGTAGCCGCCGACAATATGTCCAGTCTCAAAACCTGTTTCCGCGCTGGACTTGTTGCGCACGAAATGACGACTGGACCGACCGGGAAACCCACGCTGATATTTCACGGGGAGTTATCCCAAGATAAGCAGACGGCAGAGGAAGGTGGAATGCTGTGCCAAAACCTGTCCTAGGCATCATGACCTTGTATTTGAACAACAAGAAGCAATTGGAGGAGCGCGACATATATGAGCGCATGATTGCAGAAGGGAAAAGGCTGGGACTGGATATATATGTATTCACTCCTGCAGATGTCCACAAGGATCGCAGGCTGCTCCTTGCCCAAATCTATGATCCACACAGCGGAAAATGGACCCTAAAATGGCGAGAGTTTCCAGATATGATTTTCGACCGTTGCCGGGTACAGCGCAGTGAGCGATATCGTCAGTTGAAGCAGTTCCGATTGCAATACACAGACCTTGTATATTTAAACCGACCGCTGAGTAACAAGTGGGTCATTCATCAGCAGCTTGCGAGGAGGTCTGCCTTTCGCGCCCATTTGCCTGCAACAGAGCTGTTCAGTGGATTTCATAGTGTAAAACGGATGCTTAAACAGAATTCACTAGTGTACCTCAAGCCGATTAACGGTACGGGAGGCCGCGGCATTTTACGTATTGAACCTGTTAACAAGCAAGGAGGCCTGTATCTGATTGAGGGCCGCAATCGCAAACGCCATATTATTCCCCAGCAGCGGGTACGTCTAGACCGTCTGGAGCCGCGTCTGAGCAGCTGGAACATGGATAACTACATTGTTCAGGAAGGCATTCCTGTGCAGTTGCCGAATGGCAGAGTCCATGATTACCGTATGCTGGTACAGAAAAATAGCCAAGGAGTATGGGAGCTAACCGGATGCGCCGGGCGAATCGGGGCACATCGGAGTGTCACTTCCAACCTGCATGGTGGAGGCAAGGCGGTACCGATGAGCCAATTGCTGACGCAATGGATTCGTGATGAAAGCCATAGAGAGAAAATCATCAAGCAAGGGGAAAAACTCGGACTGGACATCGCTGCATATCTGGAAGAAAGCTACGGGGCATTGTGCGAGCTTGCGCTCGATTTGGCAATTAATAAGGACGGTCATATATACGTGCTGGAAGTCAACCCGAAGCCAGCCCGTGAGGTCTTTTCACGTATTGGTGAAAAAGAAACCTATCGCCGTTCCATCGCCAAGCCCATGGAATATGCTTTGTGGGTCTACCACACACAAATTAATCCTAAGCCTCAGACGGACTACAAAGCAGAAGATAAAGCAGAAAATAAGACAGAGAATAAGACAGAGAATAAGACAGAGAATAAGACAGAGAATAAGACAGAGAATAAGACAAAGGAAGGCTCCACGTAAAGTGGCTGCCTTCCTTTCTTTTTTCGTCTGCCCGACAGTACCAGCATGTTTTAATTATATGGTGCGTCGAGCCTATTTATAACCAATTACCTGTGTTTCACAGTTACTCGGCGTTTTTATAAAGTGTAAGCAGTTGCGTAAAGTCTGTAATAATCGCATCGGACCCCTTCAACTCATCGTTCACACCAAATCCAGCATAAGCGCAACCGATCACCGTCTGTCCGTTCTTTTTGCCTGCTTCCACATCTGAGGAACGATCTCCTACCATCCATACGTTCGAAATATCGTGCTTGCTCAACAGAATTTCCAGCAAATTCACTTTGGAAAGCGTGCTGTACTCCCCAGCACTGTACAGTCCTTCAAAAATGGGAACCATTTCATACGCAGCAGCGATCCCCTTTACATAGTCCTCCAGCCCGTTACTGGCTACGAACAATCGAACACCTTGCTCATGAAGGGTCTGGAGTGTTTCTTTTACATGTGGATACAGGGCATGACTTCCGTTCTTCAATCCTTCCAGTTCCAGCTGAAGCAGCAGCTCGTCCGCTCTTCTATGGGCCGCTTCGCTGGCTTCCGGCATCACTCTTCTCCAGATTTCATCCAGCAGCATGCCCAAACTATTCAAAATAAGCTCCTCGGGAGGAGTCTCTCCTTCATAAAGCCCTTCGGCGCGCAGCGTATCAAACAGCTTGTGGTACGCAGGAAGCAATAGCGTCTCCGTCTGAAAAAGTGTACCGTCCATATCAAATACCATAGCCTCAGGTTTCTTCAACACAGGTGCATTGTTCATGTAGTTATCAGTCATTCCTTTCCTATGTAGGTTTACAACTCTAACCCCTCTCATGATAAGCAATAAGAGAGGTCCGTGTAAACCTCATTGCGCATACCGCTAACTCTTATATTTTTTTAAAACAGTCCTGAAACAATGCAAACCACCCCACATATCCGTGTGTAAAGCACCCCGTGGAAGCTTGAGATCCACACCATTCCAATACGAAAATCCCACCTGCTCTATCCATTGCTCCATCGCTGACAGGTCCACTGTAGGGTAATCAAACGTCAGCAGAAGCATTCCGTCATCGCGTAAGGTCCGGTGAAATTCACGTAAGGCTGCCAAAGATTCATCAGGTGTTAAATGCTCCAGCACCGAAATACATACAATTTTGTCAAAACTGGCATCCTCATAGGGCAGAGCCGTCAGATTGGCATGTGCGGAGTGGAGCCGAACTGGCAAAATCTCCTGAATGCGCTCGGCAGCCTCCTCTCCGATATCCCGCCGCACCTCGGCCAAAATGGCATCCACGGAAATGATCCGAATATCCAGATCGCAGGCATAGACCTGAGCGCAACGGCGGGCCAACTCAAATTTGAATGGATGTGGGATTCCACATGCTGCGTCCAGCACTGTATCTTGCCCAGACATAAATTGAAGACACCACTCATACTCATAGGGGCGACTCCACCAGCTTTGGGGGAGTCTGTAAATCATGCTGGAGGAGTTGGGATCAGAATATACAAAAAAGCGAGACAGATACGGGTCAGACATGTTCATGGATGCTGCCTCCTTTTAGGGATGATTAAATTACTCTTGCGACACAGCACAGTTCATGACCCCGTTTCTCGCCTTGAAGTTTGGCTAACAATCCCATTTGCTCCGTAAAGGCAAGCTCACCGTACAAAGGATGGGCTTGCAGCAGGGCATCCAAACCAGAGGGAAGTTGGCGGGTGAACATAGCCACTGGGCGGAAGCCAGACTTTGCTAGTAAGAGCGCAAGCGTGTGCTCAGAATAATGATACAAATGATCTTCCTCCGTAAATAAAGGCGAATAAACACCATAAGCCTCATTGGTGAACGAGTTTTTGTTGGGCACCGTAATATATAACGTTCCGTCAGGTTGAAGCTGTTCGCGTAAATCTGTCAAAAATGTAACAGGGTCCGCAATATGCTCCAGCACATGCCAGCATGCTACGGCCTCGTATTTGTGATCCAGTGATAAGTCAGTATCTTCTTCTGCTTCTTGTTCTTCATTCAATTCCTGTATTTCATGTGCTTCTTCGGTTTGAGTATCTTCTTCGGCTTCATCGCCCCAGTAACCCGGCAATAAATCCACGTCATATTTGTATTTGGCGTAAGCACGCGAGTCTATGGAAGGTTCAATGCCCACTGCATCCCAGCCGGCTTGAAGGGCAGCATGAATAAATTCTCCGGTACCTGATCCAATCTCAAGCAATTTTCCTTTACTGGTACTGAACATATCCAGCAGCATAAGTCCAAAAAGGGCATGATCTCCATAAGTTGAAGTTGCTGCACTATCCCGCATAGCAACCCATTCGGCATTATAAATTTTTGCAATCATATCCTCTGGCTGTATATGATCCACATCATTACGAAAAACCAATCCGCAGGAGCCGCATCCCATCAAGGTAAAGCGTTCATAGCTATGAAATACTGCCGTGTCGGATGAGCCACACAGTTTGCATTTACTATAAAGTAAGTCCTTTGTTTCAATTTTTATTTGTAGGTCGGAATTATTAATAACCTGGACACTCGCAATCTCTGCAACATCCATGGCGTTCACATCATCGGCAGCTTCATACTCTGGTGCAGTTTCTTTTTCTGCATTTATGTTGTCCTGATCTACCCAAAGCGTGAGTCGGGGGTTCGGGTCCAAAATAGATTCATATTGCTCTTTCCAGCCATAACGAGCACTTGGATCAAGCAACTGGTATCGCTGAAATTTGGCCATGCGAATAGCAGGTGTACACCATCCCCAATGCTGGATACGGTAGTTGCTGATTTCACTGGGTAGGTCAAGCACATTTTCGGGAAATCTCCCACAGTGCAAGGACTGCTCCTTCCATTTATAAGAAAACCCTTCCTTATATCGAATTAAAAAAGGACGGTAATACTGATGAGCCTGCCAATAATCATCATCGCGATAATGCGTGGAAGTCCACATATCAAACAACCTGAAACAAATCGTATCCGCTTTCGTTCCTGCTAACAACGAATGTACCCCTTGAGCAAAACGGGATTCGAACATTTCGTCAGCGTCCATGTTTAATATCCATTCGGGAGAGGATGCCAACGTCTCTCTCCACTGCTGTTTTCGCAGCTCTAATTCATTGGTAAAAGAAGCTGTTTCATTGCGTATTAAACGCAATGGGATTCCCTTCAGGATCTCGCGGCACAACTCTCCGCTATCATCCTGACTGCCATCATCAATAATGACCGCTTCATCAATATATTCCCGATGACTCCGCAGCACGTCAATGAGCTTGCGATCTGCCTCATTGTATACCGTCATGGTCAGCGTCAATTTGGGTTTGGAGACAGGCGGCGTATGAAGTTCACTTTGTCGTGGACCAGAGAATGTTTGTGGTACAGCAAAAGAATCTGCAGTGTACTTGGCAAAGACAGCTGACTCACGGAGATCATAAGGTATAACAGGAGGTTCAGAGAACTTAGAGGGACTTGATGATGCAGAACGATTGAAGGCAGGAGAGTTAGTAGAAGTATCGGAGTGATCCAGATATGCTAAATGTTCTGAATGGTCCGTATGAACACCACTCGTTGTAAAATACTTTAGGGTGAATAGTAGCTGCTCTGCCTTTATTCTGTCCGCTTCCCGGTACAGATGCATCGCCGGATAGTGTGTATCCACAAAAAGTGGAAATCCAAATGCAGCTGCCCTAATACAGAAATGTCGATCTTCTCCCCAATAGGAAACGTTTTTGATTTTACCAAAGTGAATCCCTGCTTCCAGTGCACGTCTGCGGATTAGGGTGCAAGCGCCTAGACCACCCACCTCGTACAAACCAGGAACATGCAATTGGTGTATGAAATGCAACTCGCGTTGCGCTCGCTCCTCTGCCGACAACACTTCGCCTTCTTCACGATGGAACAAATTATATTCATCACTAACCCACACCTGAGGCAATAGAGGCCCCTCCGGCTGCCAGCGTGTCCAGAAAATCTCAGATACAATATCCTTCTCCGCCTCTACCAGTTTACATAAGGTACGGGAATGGAGAATCAGGTCTGAATCGACCAAAAACAGCGCGTCATAATTATGCTGAAGTGCATAATCAATAAGACGATTTTTAAAATCAGCCACTTTCCAGACGAGGGCAGGCGGCCAATAATGAGTGTGCTCATCACTTCGGTTCTCCACTTGCTGTGAGCCTGTCAACAAGGGCAAAACCCTGCCTGGCAGTCGATTGGAAAAATCGGCAAGCCATTGGCTTGAAGTCGGATTGTCATTATCATCGACAAATAAATAATCGGGCAGCACGTCAGGTGCCTCCAGTCGCTCCAAAGCTTGAAGAAATAAAGACAATGTTTCCGGTTTCTGGTGCACCGGGCTACCGATTAGTATACGCATGATTCAACGCCTCCATCAGGTAGAAGCCTCATAAACCGTTCTCCCTCCATGTCCTAAGGCATACCATAATTGCGACCAAGCGATATGGGAGTGAGCGTGGTAGGAATGGACTTACACCTGGAAATATCAATGAAAACGACATCAATACAAAAATACAACCTTAACATCCAGTTAACTGCCTTTTTTCTGTTTTTCACCTGTTTTCCAACTACATTTAGCCATCAAATTTATTTCCCGGTCGCACTTGATAATATCGAATTTCGCACAATCTCCTCCCCCTTCATATCAGACTTTGATTTTCTAATTTATTAGAGCAAGTTTGAATTTATGATCATTACACATCCTCTAAATGCTCCATCGGAATTACTACATAATGAGCAAGCTATCCTACATAAAATGGAGATTATATCAAGTTTTTTGGGAGGGACAAAGAGCATGGTAACTGTCAGCTTATGTATGATTGTCAAAAATGAAGAAGAAGCACTTCATACCTGTCTGAAATCAGTCCATGACCTGGTAGATGAAATCATTATCGTTGATACTGGCTCTACCGACAGTACCCAAGAGGTAGCTGCATCGTTCAACGCTCGGATATACCCTTTTGAATGGTGTGATGATTTTTCCGCAGCCCGCAATTATGCGTTTGATCAGGCAACACAGGAATATCAATTTTGGCTGGATGCCGACGACATCTTAGAAGAGCAAGACCGACTGGCATTTCTCGACTGGAAAAAACAAGCCACCGTCTCGTATGACAGCATTACGATGGATTATGTGCTATCTGTAGATGAACAGGGGCAGCCGCTGCATAAGCTCAAAAGAAACCGAATGGTGCGACGTGATCGTAAATTCAGATGGATCGGATTTGTTCACGAATTCCTGAATGTGACAGGCAGTACCTTTCACAGTAATATGGCGGTGACTCATAAAAAGACACGTGCTTACACTGATCGTAATTTGCATATCTATCTCAAACATCGGGAGCAAGGCACCGCATTTTCTGAACGAGATCACTACTACTTCGCTAATGAACTTTATGATAACGGACGCATACTAGAAGCCATCCAGCAGTACAAACACTATCTGGGTCTAGATCTCGGATGGATTGAAGATCGGATTGCTGCTTGCTTTAAGCTAGCGGATTGCTACGCTCACCAGGGTCAAAAACAGGAGCAGCGTATGGCTCTGCTTCGCACACTTAACCTTGATGTACCACGCGCACAGTTCTGCTGTGCCTTTGGCAATTTGTTCATTGAAGATGAGCAGTATACTCAAGCCATTTACTGGTTTCGTCAGGCGACGCTGATAGAGCCTCCACAAGATGTGATGGCCTTAACCAATTCCTCGTACTATACCTGGTTTCCACACTTGCAATTATGCCTGTGTTACGACCGAATCGGTGACATCGAAAAGGCAAAATCGCATCATCGCATCGCTCAGTTGCACCATCCTACCCATCCAAGCGTGTTATATAACGAGCAATATTTTGCACAACTGAAGCAATAGGGATGAGAAAGACGCGCCAGGGAAGGTCGTTTAATGTAGGCGGCCTTTTAGTCATCATGCCGATATGTGCTCGGCACGATACCCGGGCTGACAGCCTGCAATTTTTGGGGGCTTTTATTTTTGCCCCCTCTTATATACAAAATGCCCATTGCTACTCCTTGAGAACGACCATTTCATAGCTTAGATGACTTCAAAAGAAAAAAGTCTCCTGCAAGCTTAAGCTCACCAAGAGACCTTGTGTATCATTTTCTCAGAACACTTTCTTCCGATCTCTTTCCCCCTTCAAAATTTCCACAGACTCATGGAAACGGAGCGAATGGATTATTTCGCGTTCACGCAGAAACTTCAGACTATCCTGCAAATCCACATCATCTGTTAAATCAATCAGCCACTGATATGTAGCTCTCGCCTTTTCTTCTGCCGCAATATCCTCATACAAATCCGCAATTGGATCACCCTTGGCTTGAAAATAGGTCGCTGTAAAAGGAACTCCGCCTGCGCTCTGGTAATACAGCGCATGATCATGCGCCGCATAATATTCCCCCAGCCCGGCTGCCTTCATTTGCTCTACACTCGCATCCTTGGTCAGCTTGTAAATCATAGTCGCAATCATTTCGAGGTGCGCAAATTCTTCCGTACCTATATCATTAAGTACGCCGATAACCTTATCCGGAATCGTATACCGCTGATTCAGATACCGCAAAGCCGCCGCCAGCTCGCCATCCGCTCCACCATACTGCTCCATAAGCAGTTTGGCCATATGAGGATCACATTTGCTGACACGTACGGGATATTGCAGTTTTTTCTCATATACCCACATTCATGTTCCTCCTTTATAAAAGGTTGTACCTACCTAGACCTGCCACGGCCAAGGAGTTTGGTTCCATTCCCAAGGATACTTGGAATAGGCACGGCCAAAATTTTGTAAAGGCCCATATAAGATCTGGTACTCGTTAGCAATCGCCGTTCTTTCCTGCGTCAGCTTATTGAACTGTTCGATAGCCTGTAAATCATCCGGGTGTGTATTGAGATACAAATTCAGTTCCACCAATACAAAATCTACCGCCTGAAGCTTCTCCAACAGCGCATAAAACTGGGCATCACCCGGCTTGGTTTGGGGCGTGCAGCCTTGGGCTGGGTTTCCGGCTTGACTATAGTCCTGAGCTTGGCTCTGATACTGGTTCTGGTATGAATACGGATTTGAATAAGGGCTTTGATATGGATTCGGCTGTTGATACCCACTCTCATGCTGAATTTGCTGTTGGAATGGGTTTGGGGACTGACCCTGTTTTGGATTCTCCATTCTATTCGCCTCCCCCCTGGTTTCTCATAGGCTCATAAGGGCTGTAAAGTAGAGGCCATAGTGTCCCCTTCGTCAGCGCCTCATCTGGACTGAATTGCGGTAGACCAGGGGGCTGAAATTGTACAAATAAGTTTGGCGGAAGCACATAAGTCTTGCACAGGACGGGTGGACACGGATCGAACGGGCCGACAAACGGGGCATACTCACCTTGCTGTGGAAATTTCACGGGCCGGGACCTCCTTTGATTGATCCATCTGCTTTACTATTCAACATATGCCGCATCGCCCAAGTCTCGAACAAAAAATCACAGATAAAAATAATTGTTCAAAGAAAATAACTATAGAACTGTTTCTAATCAAAAAAGAGCCTTTAAACCCACGGTACGTGGATCTAAAGGCTCTTTCTTCAGCACTCTATAATAACTTACATACCTCAACTGATCTTACCTATCTCTGTGGATCAGGAATCAATCGGTAGAAAGCTCATCTTCAATCACAGGCTCAGGCTTGCGGTGAATCTTCACTCTCATTATGCGAAGCCTTGTTGCTTCCTCCACCTCAAAGGTAAGGTTATAAAACTCAATTTTCTTCCCTTTCACCGGAATGCCTTCCAATTCCTTGAACAGCCATCCCCCGATGGAATCCACCTCGTCGTCTTCAATATTCACTCCAGTCAAATCATTGACATCCTCAATGAGCATACGACCGTCCACAGAGATGAAGTTCTCCTTCATTTCCACGCTCGGGCGTTCATCCTCAAATTCATCATAGAGATCCCCGACGATTTCCTCCAAAATTTCCTCCGCTGTCAGCAGCCCGGCCGTTCCGCCGTACTCATCTACCACGAGAGTCATTTGGGAATGTTTTTTCTGCATAAGGCGTAGCACGTGACTCACTTCCATGGACTCCGGCACATTCAAAATAGGACGTACCACCGAAGCCAGATCCAGTTGCTCTCCCTGCTCAGCTAGCAGAAGATCCGTAATATGGACAAAACCGATAATCTGGTCTTTATCCTCAACCGCTACCGGGTAGCGGGAATGCTTGGTCTCGCTGATAATCTTGAGATTTTCCTTAAACGACAAATTCGTGTACAAACAATCCATATCTGTACGCGGCAGCATGATTTCGCGGGCAAGCAAGTCAGAAAAATCAAAAATATTATCCATCAGCTTAATTTCGTCCTTATCAATCACACCGCTTTTGGCGCTCTGATTCATCAATATACGAATCTCTTCCTCCGAATGAGCCGCTTCGGCTTCACTCGCCGGCTGAATGCCGAATGCACGCAACAGTAAATTTGCCGCAGCATTCAATACCCAGATCACAGGCAGAAAGACCTTATAAAAAAGCAGCAAAGGCGCCGATAAAAACAACGCCACACCTTCGGTCTTCTGAATCGCTAAGGACTTTGGCGCCAGTTCCCCCAATACGATATGCAAAAAGGTAATTACGCAAAATCCGACGATAACGGATACCGTTGTAATCAGTGTACCGTCAGTTACACCGAGTTTGTGCATGAGTGGCTCTATCAGGTAGCCGGATATTGCTGGCTCTCCAATCCAACCCAAGCCCAATGAAGCCAGCGTAATGCCCAATTGGGTGGCGGACAGATAAGCATCCAACTTTTGGTTCACCTTCAGCGCATAGCCTGCCAGGCGATGACCCTCGCTTTGGAGCTGCGTCAATCGGGATTGGCGCATTTTGACCAACGAAAATTCTGCGGCCACAAATACACCATTTAGAAAGACAAGCAGCAGTACCAAGAGGAGATTCACAGCTAGCAATCCCCAATGAAACTCGGTATGACCATCCAATACGAACTCCCCATTTCTATAGTTTGCATTTTGCATCTTTTGGTTTGCAAGCAATTCAATCCAAATTTTATTGATTGGAAGCTGCTAATTAAAATCATGCAAAAATACTCATAATTGTAATGCTTTTCTTGATTTAAAGTCTATTCCTTTGTAGTACATATCCGCCACGAGCAGGTTCGGTCCACAACAGGCAGCGGCATCACAATGACAGTTCACAGTCTGATTCAGCGGATGCTCATTCAGCCATTCACCAAAAATATCGTCCAGACTGTCTTCCTGAATGTTTCCGAAAGCCGGAATGTCTGCAAAATCCGTCACATACACGCTACCCGTGAACATATTCACATTCACACGGTTTCTTCCGTCTGGATCATTACGCACCGTAATATTCGGTTCCTGACGCAAGCGGCGAAGCAGTTTGCGGTCTTCTTCCCGATCCGAACAAGCAAAGAACGGTAATGTCCCAAACAACATCCACATGTCCTGATTACGTACATCCAGCAGCTTATGGATAGAGTTTCGCATATCGTCGAGTGAAAGCACAGGCAAAGCAGAGGCAAAATTCGACGCATACATTGGATGAACTTCATGCCGTCGGCATCCCATTTCGTTGATTAACTGATGAATGCCCTCCAGCTTCGTGTGTGTCCGATAATTAATCATGGATTCAGCTGAAATGAACATTCCCATTTCACTCAATCTGCGGGCATTTTCCATCATTTTTTCATACAGGCGAACAGCACCCGCACGTGGAGTCGGCCGGCCGGTATTTGCAAAACCCACTTCATAAAAATCGTCCGCATTCAAATAGTTAAACGAAATATGCATCACATCCAGATAAGGAAGCATCTTCTCATATCTGCGAATATCTAACGTCAGATTGGAGTTGATTTGTGAGCGAATACCGCGCTCCTTGGCATATTTCAGCAGTGGAACGATCACTTCATCCACTGTTTTATCGAGTAAAGCAGGTTCCCCGCCTGTAATACTGATGGTCTCCAGATGCTCGACTTCATCCAGACGCTTCAGCATTAGGTCTAACGGCAGGAAAGGGGCCTCCTTCATAACTAACATGTCGCCAACAGCGCAATGCTCACAGCGCATATTACATAGATGCGTTACGGTCATTTCCACACTCGTTAGCAAATGACGACCATGTGTACGCAGTGAGACAATCGGGTCCCACGGATCATAGGTTGGCGATATTTGGGGTAGCGTGTTATTTTGTAGAACTGTCATTATGTTTTCACCTTATTTCTGTTATTAACCTCAAAAGACGTATAATTATCATATCATGATGTGTAAAGTGTCTGCATGCTTTCTTCCACATCATCTGCTAATCTACGTGTACTCCTCCGAAAGGGGCGGCAGTAGCGCCCAATGTGTTTGTAATCATAACCGAGAGGGATACGGACAAATCGACATCATAAGGTGCCTTCACTTCCTGCCCATCCCGGTCCCTTACAATGCGAATGACGGGTCTTTGCGGGATTTTGGGATGTATACGCACCACGACCCCCTCTTCCCCCGTGTTGAGCACCACAGAGAGTCCCAGGGGGTAAATAGCTACACAATCACGAAAGGCTTCCAGCATTCGCTGCTCATATAACGTTCCTGCCCCGGCGTACAGCACTTCCATCGCTTCATAAGGCAACAAAGCCTGTTTATATATCCGACTTGCTGTCATTGCGTCGTACGAGTCCGCCAGACCGATCCATTTCGCATATTCGTGGATCTGGTCCTTTTTCCAACCATGTGGGTATCCACTGCCGTCGATACGCTCATGATGCTGTAATGCACAATGAGCCGACAACAAGGGAATTCCAGGCTCGTCTTTGAGCAGCTTGTAGCCGATCACCGTGTGTGTTTTCATATGCTCATATTCCTCATCCGTCAATTTACCCGGCTTATAGAGTACTTGAGGTGAAATTTTCATTTTACCGATATCGTGCAGTAGTGAACCTATCCCCAGCTCCATGAGCTGGTTATTATCGTAGCCATTGGATATTCCAAGTACTAGTGAATATAAACATACGTTCAAAGAATGATGATACAAATCCTGATCCGCGGCCCCGATATCCATCAACATAATGATGGTGTCCTGACGGCCTCCAATATCGTCCAGAATGGATTCCATCACCTTATAAAATGACTTGCCAAAATATTTGTGCTTATGATCTACGGAGTAGGATGACAACCCTTGAAACTGCTTTTTGATTTCCTGTAGCGCCGCGGCCCTTGTCTGTTCATGGATCATCTCAGGAATGACGATATCTTCTGTCACAGCATCCTCAATGTATACATATCCAATACCGACTTGGCCTAGACGTTCAATCAATCGCGAAGTAAGCTCAACACCTTCCGAGAGCAGCACCATTCCGTTTTCATTGTATATTTTTTTGCCCAGCTTCATGCCGGCTCTCAATAATGTAACAGGTACCAGTCGCAGCTTAATCCTCTCCCGATTGTTTTGATACCTGAAGCCACCTAGCTGCAAAACATTCTTCCATCGCGCCCGGACGCTTCAACTCCATTTCAATCAAATCCCGTAAAAATTCTGGAAGCATAAATCGGAGATCTGTTCCGTTCGCAAGCACTTCATAACCTGCTTTGAAAGTGAACATATCCAACGTGCCCACTGTGTATTCCTCATGCTCTTCCAATAGTTGACCCGCTACACGAATGTCCGTCACTTTTTCATAAGGAGCACGGCCCGAGTCATACTGAATGGCCAAGCCTTCCACACACATCGTGCCAAGCACTTTGCCTCTGAAGCCAAAGCCCGTCATGGGCTTGTCTGTAAATTCAGGCAGCAAGGACTGCTCCAGCGCCAACCGAATATCTCTTCCCCGCAACTTCATAACACAGGCATTAATCGGCGAAGGGCATAAGGAATGTAGTATTCCTTTGCTGATATCCCCTTGAGGTAATGGGCCGAGCAGTTGTCCCGCATTGACGAGGGCAATTTCTGTTCCTGTAAAATGGGACACCGCTTGTGCCAGCATATTCCCAAAAGGGGATTCCTGATCATATGCAATCTCCAGTTTCCGATCCGTCACCGCAATGGTGCTCTCCATGGTGCGCTCTGCTTGTCTGCGATGCACCACAATGGCCGATGCCACTTTTTCGTCCAGTAGTGTCTGATCTACAGGAACTACGCCGCCTGACGTGACTCGAAACGGTTCGAGGCTATTGTTACGACTTAGTGTCACTTCACCCAGCAGCGTTCCGAACTTCCCCGCCCCACATAAAGCTGTTTTTCCGATCCAAAGCGGTTCCTCCAGCACATGATGGGTGTGACCTCCAAGGATAACGTCAATTTCAGGAAACTGCGACGCTAATTTTTGATCGGAAGGTAGACCCAGGTGCGACATCACGACCAAAACATCAACCTGCTTTCTCAGTGCCGCGATCTGCTTCCCCAGCACCTCAAACGGATTGAGCACATCCCAGCCCAGCAATTGATAAAACTCTACAAAAGGAGCCGTCACACCGAGTAAACCGACCTTGATTCCAGCTTTGTCTACGATAAGGGATTCCTTCATCCACGAAGGGCTCATCCCCGTAGCACGCTCTGTCATATTGCCGCATACGACCGGACAATGAATCCCCGCATATGCCTGTTCAATCATATCCGGGGTAAAAGTCAGTCCCTCATTGTTACCGATCGTAATTGCATCGTATCCTGTTAGATTAATCACATCCACATTTGCCCCACCGAGCGTTCCTTCCGTTTCGGGGGCCATCCGGTCCATGTGGTCTCCTATGTCGAGCACAAGCAGCGCATCCCGTGATGCGGCTCTTCGTTCATCGATCATCGCGGCTATCGAAGGCATACTGCCAAAATGACTATGGATATCATTGGTATGCAAAATGGTCAACGTTTGCCGAGTCGTCATCTCCATAACCGCCCTCCTCTATACTTTATATATATCGACTTTGGAGCTTCTAATGTTTAAGCATACCATGTTATTTAGCAATATGGTACATATGAGTGGACATAGTCCTTAAGCTTCGCTGTACTCTCTGAACAAGCTCACATCATAAACATAGTGAAAAGCATTGACGTAATCTACTGTAGGTATCTGATAGGAAACGGGTGCCTGGGACCTATTTTACAGCTTGGAATAATAGTAATTTAGTCGTTGTCATCCCATATAATTCTTGATATATTAGGGTTGTTTCATATTTTCGACAAATTTACGACAATAAGGAGGTTAGCACATGAGAGTTCACGTTACCGATGCCAAGCCGGGAGATCGCCTCAAATCCGATACATACAATGGGCACGGTGTACCTGTCATGATTCAGGGCACCGAGCTTCAGCATGACGACATTTCCAAACTCATTATGCATGGTGTCGATTATATCGACATTGATGCCGGTTCTGCGAGCATTCCGGTTGACTTTGCCCCCGATGTTCCAGCTTCCCCTGAATCCCTCAAACGCGCCGTTCCCCTCATGGAGCAGACGATCAGTGGCTTTGAAAGCATGTTTCTCGAAGCTTCCTCAACTGGAAAATTTGATGAATATCGAGTTGATGAACTGTTCGGCCCTCTCGTTTCAGAGCTGGCTCGTCAAAAAGATGTCGTATCTCTGCTGTTAATTATGGAGCGGGGAGATCACTATACCTATAATCATTCTCTCCAAGTAGGTGTACTGTCATATTACATTGCCACATGGCTTGGATATACAGAAGAAGAAGCCTATGCTGCTGGTAAAGCCGGATATTTACACGATATAGGCAAATCCATGATACCGGATGAAATTTTGAACAAACCAGATAAACTGACACCTGAAGAATTTCATGAAATGAAGAAACATTCTCTCTATGGCTATGATATTATTCGCAATTCAACCAGCGATGAGATTTCTGCAATTGTCGCCTTGCAGCATCACGAGCGTGAAGATGGAAGTGGATATCCCCATGGACTGTTCAAGGAAGAAATTCATCCTTTTGCCAGCATAACAGCTATTGCAGACGTGTATAGCGCGATGATTTCCAATCGTGTGTACCAGACGAAGCAGGAGCTACTCGCCGTATTACGCGAGCTGCACAGCATGAGTTTTGGACATCTAAACCCAGAAGCTACCCAAGTGTTCATCAGACATATGCTTCCTAATTTCATTAATAAGCAGGTTCTGCTGACTACAGGGCAGACAGGAACGATTATTCTGAACAATCCTGCTGATTACTTCAGACCCTTAGTGAGAATTAACGATGATGAATATGTAGATTTATCTAGGGAACGCCATGTATCCATTGATGAAATTTATTTGGAATCCTGATCCGCTACTGCCTCCCGGCGTTACTTCGGTGGAACGAAATGTCTTGCCGAAGCCCAGGCTACGCGAATAAAAAGAGACTGTCCTTGATTCGTAGGTTATTCTACGAAGGACAGCCTCTTTTTATGTTAGGGACATTAACCTAGTCACAATTTACAACGATCAAACACAATAAAAACGCGTTTCTACTACTATATTATTTGCTACATTTGTTTATTAAATAAGAGGTGCCTGAATCAATGTTGCGAAATTGAACTGGTGTACATGACCATCATTTAATGTGGTTTGGCCCGTAACAAAATGTACGTGCTTGCCATTTCCGACTGGAATAGCGGGTCCTGTTCTAATCCTTCTCAGATTATGAAAATGGTTCACGAAATCAGTTTTTGAAAGATCAATTTCATGGACATGACTTCTTCCAACTCGAATCGCTTGCCCAGTAACACCTGCAAAGCGGTGGTTATGTCGGTCTGCGCCTTCTTCAGCCAGTTTGGTACTACCTTCAAATTCATGTACATGCCTCTGTGTCTGTTTAGAAGAGAGGGTTTTCTTCTTCACTCCAGCTTTATTCTTCTGCATCCGTTGCCTGCCTCCTTATGTTTTGTGGCTTTACAATATCCTATTAAGCAAACATAGTTAAGTGCTAGGCAATTATCCGCAGTCCTAACAATAATTTTTTTTATTCTATCTCCCCTTATAAAAGCGGTTTCAGAAAACTGCCGAAGTCTTTTTAGACATTACGGAAAAAATAGAAGAAGACGAACTTAAAAAGTTCGCCTTCTATACTAGCAGGAAATCCGAGTCGGCACAAAATCGGCACGACTCCGATTTAACAGCTTTAGAATACCTCAAAAACCTTGTCACACCAAGGGTTACTGCGTTTTAACCAATACTGCCTTCCATTTCGAACTTGATCAAACGGTTCATTTCTACCGCATATTCCATCGGCAGCTCTTTGGTGAACGGCTCAATAAAGCCCATAACGATCATTTGCGTTGCCTCTGCTTCAGTCAAACCACGGCTCATCAGATAGAATAGCTGATCTTCCGATACCTTGGAAACCGTTGCTTCGTGCTCAAGCGTGATGTCGTCATTCATAATTTCATTATAAGGAATAGTATCTGAAGTTGATTGATTATCCAAAATCAGCGTATCACACTTGATATTCGATTTTGCACCTTGAGCCTGACGACCGAATGAAGCTAATCCGCGATACGTTACTTTACCGCCGTGCTTACTGATCGACTTGGATACAATTGTGGAGGTGGTGTCTGGTGCCAAGTGGATCATTTTCGCACCTGCATCCTGATGCTGGCCTTTGCCTGCAACAGCGATGGACAGGACCATCCCTTTCGCTCCACGGCCTTTCAATACAACGGCTGGATACTTCATCGTCAACTTGGAACCGATGTTACCATCGACCCATTCCATCGTTGCGTTTTCTTCTGCAACCGCACGTTTGGTTACCAGGTTATAGATGTTTGGTGCCCAGTTCTGGATCGTTGTATAACGAACGCGTGCGTTCTTCTTACAAATAATTTCGACCACGGCACTATGCAGCGAGTTCGTGCTGTAAATTGGAGCCGTGCAACCTTCTACATAATGCACAAAGCTGTCTTCGTCCGCAATAATAAGCGTACGCTCAAATTGACCCATGTTTTCCGAGTTGATACGGAAGTAAGCCTGCAATGGAACTTCACATTTCACGCCTTTTGGTACATAGATGAAGCTACCACCTGACCATACCGCACTGTTCAGTGCAGCAAACTTATTGTCCGCAGGAGGTACAACTGTTGCAAAATACTCTTTCAGAATCTCAGGATGCTCACGCAACGCCGTATCGGTATCCATGAAAATAACGCCCTGATCTTCCAGTTCCTTTTGCATACTGTGGTAGACAACCTCGGATTCATACTGTGCGGATACACCAGCCAAAAACTTTTGCTCCGCCTCAGGAATACCCAGTTTATCAAAGGTTTCTTTAATTTCCGTCGGAACTTCTTCCCATGTCTTCCCTTGTTTCTCGGAAGGTCTTACATAGTACTGGATATCGTTGAAATCCAGTTCATCCATATCTCCGCCCCAGTTTGGCATTGGCATTTTTTCAAACTGTTTCAGTGCTTTCAGACGGAACTCCAGCATCCATTCTGGCTCATCCTTAATTTTGGAGATTTCCTTTACAATTTCCGGAGTGAGACCCTTACCTGTTTGGAAAATGGACTTGTGCTCGTCACGAAAGCCATATTTATACTCTTCCATTTCCGGTGCTTTCTTGGCCATGTTTCTCAAACCTCCTCTGTTCTATTTAAATTATTTATCTTCATCAATCCCTTTGCGCAGCGCGTTCCAAGCCAGTGTCGCACATTTGATGCGGGCCGGGAACTTATTCACGCCTGACAAAGCTTCCAATTCTTCATAATCATCGAATTCAACGGCTTCTCCCTTCATTAAAGAAGAGAAGCGGCTTGCCATATCCAGTGCCTGATCAATCGTTTTTCCTTTGACCGCTTCTGTCATCATCGAAGCTGAGGACATACTAATCGAGCAGCCTTCGCCAGTAAAACGGGCATCTTCGACCACGCCGTCTTTCGTTTTGAGTTGAAGAGAAATTCGGTCACCACACGTAGGATTATTCAAATCCACCGTAACGGCATCGTCCTCAAAACGTCCGCGATTGCGCGGATTTTTATAATGATCCATAATCACGCGTCGGTACAAGTCATCAAGTTGCATCGCCAAAATACTCCTTTGTTTGGATTAAGGCGCTGACCAAAGCGTCGACTTCCTCTTCCGTGTTATAGAGGTAAAAGCTGGCACGTGCAGTCGCACTGGCTTTCAACCAGCGCATCAATGGCTGGCAGCAATGATGGCCTGCACGTACAGCCACCCCTTTGCTATCCAATACGGTAGCTACATCATGCGGATGCACATCATCCAAGTTGAATGTTACAAGCCCGACATGACGTTCTGCAGGTCCGTAAATCGTCAACCCCTCCACTTCACGGAGACGTTTGAGAGCATAGTCGACCAGACGGCTTTCATGCTGTGCAATGGCGTCCAGTCCGATGCTTTCCAGAAAATCAATGGCAGCTCCCAAACCAACGGCTCCGGCTATAATCGGGGTTCCACCTTCGAATTTCCAAGGCAGCTCCTTCCATGTGGATTCATACAATCCCACATCGTCGATCATTTCACCGCCGAACTCAATGGGCTCCATGTTTTCCAGCAGCGTCTTCTTGCCGTACAGTGCTCCGATCCCAGTAGGAGCACACATTTTGTGACCCGAAAAGGCATAAAAGTCAGCATCGATGTCTTGCACGTCTACTTTCATATGTGGTGTGCTTTGTGCACCGTCTATAACGATGACTGCGCCTTTGCGATGCGCAATAGCTGCAATCTCTTTGACAGGGTTCACAACACCAAGCACATTGGAGACATGCGCAATCGCTACAATTTTCGTGTTTTCTGTAATGGTATTCTCCACATCAGCAAGATCAACGCTACCATCCTCTTGAAGTGGAATATATTTCAAAGTCGCGCCTGTGGCTTTGGCTACCTGTTGCCACGGAATCAGATTACTGTGATGCTCCATTTGGGTGATGACAATTTCATCACCTGCCTGGCAATTAGCCCTGCCATAGGAAGAAGCGACCAGATTCAACGCCGTTGTTGTTCCTCTTGTAAAAATAATTTCCTGACTGCGCTTTGCATTCAGAAAGCGGGCTACCTTCTCCCGCGCACCTTCATAAGCATCCGTTGCGCGACTACCCAAGGTATGCACACCACGGTGAACATTTGAATTATCATATTCGTAGTAGTGCTTGATCGCCTCGATGACCGCCAGCGGTTTTTGCGAAGTGGCCGCATTATCCAAATAAACCAGCGGATGACCGTTAATCTCCTGATGTAAAATCGGGAACTGTTCACGGATCAATGCAGTATTCATTGGCCTAACTTCCTTTCAACAAGGCTTTGCAGCTGATGTTGAAGTCCTTCGAGCGGAATTTCAGATACGACAGGTGCCAAGAAGCCATAAATAATCAGACGTTCAGCTTCTGCACGGCTAATCCCGCGGGACATCAAGTAATACACTTGTTCACGGTTTACCTGACCAACCGATGCTGCGTGACCTGCCGTTACATCATCTTCATCAATCAGCAGGATCGGGTTAGCGTCACCACGCGCTTTCGGGCTGAGCATAAGAACACGTTCTGTTTGCTGACCGTCTGCTTTGGTAGCACCTTTTTCAATTTTTGTAATTCCGTTAATGATGGAAGACGCTTCTTCACGCATTACTGCGCGCGTAATCATCTGACTGGCGGAATTTTTACCAAAATGCTGTGCTTGTGTCGTATAGTTCAGCTTTTGTGAGCCGGAACCAACAGCAATGATCTTGGCATCCGAATTGGAGCCATTGCCTTTGAGCACGGACATGGTATTGCTTGCTGTATTACCGTTGTTCATTTCGCCCACAATCCATTCGATAGCTGCGTCATTTCCCAACGTAGCACGACGAATCGAAATATCCGTTACTTGCTCTCCAAACTGATGGACTGTCGCATAACGTACTTTAGCTCCTGCATTTGCAACAACTTCTACCGCACCGTTATGAAGAACAGGTGCCGCCAAATCCGCAGATACATAGTTGTCTACGTACGTCACGGAACTGTGGCTTTCAACAATGAGCAGCACATGCGGTGCAAACGTTGCAGTCGCATCGTCCGTCAGAAATACAGCTTGAAGCGGAACGTTCAGTTCTACATTTTTAGGCACATAAGCAAATACTCCACCGTTCCAGAGTGCTGCGTGCAATGCAGATAATGAATTTTCTTCAGCCTTAATAACTGTGTTCAGATGAGCTTTAACCAAATCAGCATGCTCTTTAACCGCTGTTTGTAAATCCGTGAAAATGACGCCTTGCGCCGCCAATTCCTCGCTCAGCTTCACATATACCGCGCCGGAGTTGCGCTGAATAATCAGACCACCCTCCTGTTGCTCTTTGACCAGATCAGCAATGGCTGCCGGGACCTGCCCTACCGATGCAATGACCTCGTTCTGTTTATGTTGACCGTAATCGTTTAATTTCCATCGTTCGATTTTTGTTTTTTCAAATACCGGAAGCTCCAGTTTGCCTGCAAGCTCAAGTGCTTTTTGTCTGTCTTCGGCCAACCAAGATGGTTCGCCGTTACGTTCGGACAGAACACGCAGTTGCTCGGAATCTACCGGAAGGATTGTTTGTGTAGTCATTAGTTTTCCTCCTCGCTTCCGGCTTACGCCTCTTGTCCTACAGTTTCATCAACGATACCCAGCTCTTCCTTGATCCAGTCGTAACCGTCCGCTTCCAGACGCTCAGCAAGCTCAGGACCACCGGATTTAACGATACGTCCTTGCATCATTACATGTACATAATCTGGTTTAACGTAGTTTAACAGACGTTGATAGTGAGTAATGATAAGGAAACCACGCTCTTCGGAACGCATAGCGTTGACACCGCTAGCCACGATTCTCAAAGCATCGATATCCAGACCGGAGTCGATTTCATCAAGAATGACAATTTTCGGATCAATCATCATCATTTGCAAAATTTCATTCCGTTTTTTCTCACCACCAGAGAAGCCTTCGTTCAGGTAACGGTGAGCAAACTCAGGATTCATTTCGAGCTCTTTCATTTTGCTTTCCATTTGACGGATAAACTTAATCAGGGAGATTTCTTGTCCTTCTTCACGGCGTGCGTTGATCGCACTACGCAAAAAGTCGGAGTTCGTTACCCCTGCAATTTCACTCGGATACTGCATCGCCAAGAACAATCCTGCACGTGCACGCTCATCCACTTCCATATCCAGCACGTCTTCTCCATCCAAAGTTACTTTGCCATCTGTGACTTCATATTTAGGATGACCCATCAAAGCAGACGCGAGTGTACTTTTACCCGTACCGTTAGGACCCATGATGGCATGGATTTCTCCGCCCTTCATTTCGAGGTTAATACCTTTCAAAATTTCCTTGCCTTCAATGGTCGCCTTGAGACCTTCAATCTTAAAGTTTGTAGCCATATTCGCAATACCCTCCAAAAAATGTAGTGTGGTGTCGAAATCAGAAAGTATATTTAAACAGGGGAGCCCCCTGATTTCAAGTAATATTTAAAAATTTATTTATAATCATTCTAAACTGATTCTCAATGATTCTCAAGTTATTTTATAATAAATATCTTTAAGGGTGCAACCAACAGACACACGTTATCCAACTTTCTTCATAAAATGTTCACCCTACCAGGCACACAAATAGCAAAATTCATCCTGTGGTTGTTCATATAATTATAAATTTGTACAAAAAACATGGGATGCATGATCTTTTTCCAGCCATAAAAACGCTACTGACAGCATGACGTCAGTAGCGTTTTACATGTAGAGAGTTTATTTCAGAGCGTAACCCCATCACTATGGAGTGGAATTAAATTCACCGAACTAGGCATTGAGTGATGGAGCGAAATTCGGCCAATTAGCCCAAATAAGAGCGAAGCATCCACATATGTTTCTCCAGATCCGCTTTATAACCAATCAGCAAATCTGCAGTTGGCTGGTCGGAATTGCTTTCCGCCAGTTCGATACCTTCCTGAAACTCCTCGCATACAGTTGCAAAATCCTCGATCAAGGTTTGTACCATCTTAGGAGCATCTTCGTTGCCGGTTGCTTCCTGAATCGACGACAGCTCCAGGTATTCCTTCAACGTTGCGGAAGGAGAACCTTTCAACGCGAGCAAACGCTCGGCGATCTCATCCATTTTCAATGTCACTTCATTGTATAACTCTTCAAATTTAACATGGAGTGTGTAGAAACTGGAGCCTTTCACATACCAGTGATAGTTATGAATTTTTACATATAACACATTGAGGTTAGCGACTTGACGGTTTAAAAGTTCCTCCACCGATTTGGTTTGCGTATTTTTCGAGTTACTTGTTGTTTTAGCCATCATAAATCCCTTCCTTTTTCATCAAATTGATTTTCAGGAACGTTTACGTATCCATCACCGCCATTGCTGACGGTAAGACGCCAGCGGGCATCCTAATATCACCTGCCGGACGTCTGTCTCATATTTACCCTCTCTATACGGAGACGAAACAAAAAAAGAGTACTCCTTTCTTCCTCTTTCAATTCCCATAAAAAAAATGTACAAAACTTCAATGATTTTCGTTATACTTTCTCTATCCTATCAAAATACTTGGTTTAATATTGTGATATTTTTTAAACTATTTACATGCGCACATTTTATGGAGGTGACTTCGTTGTCCCAATATCATCCTTTAACGACTGAAGAAGCAATCGAATTCGTGAAGAACATCCCCGGATTTTTTAGTCAGGAAGCCCATCTGGAATGCCGAGAAATCGGTGATGGTAACTTAAATCTGGTTTTTCATATTACGGATTCTGAATCTAACAAGAGTATCATTGCCAAGCAGGCACTTCCCTATGTAAAAATTGTGGGTGAATCCTGGCCGCTTTCACTGGATCGTGCCCGTATTGAACGCGAGGCACTTCAGCAGGAACACTACATTTGCCCCGAATTGGTTCCTGCGGTACTGGCGTATGACGATGAGCTTGCGTTGACCGTGATGGAGGATCTTAGCTCACACACCATCATGCGCAAGGGACTAATAGAAGGAAACACCTATCCATATTTCGCTAATCATATTGGGGAGTTTCTGGCACGCACGCTCTTCTTCACCTCAGATTTGGGCATGAATCAGCAGGATAAAAAAGACCTGGTTAAACGCTTTATCAACCCGGATCTCTGCAAAATAACTGAAGATCTGATTCTGGATGAACCGTATCGGATCTCAGATAATAACAACTATGGTGCGTACATCGAAGACGAAGCAGAGGCACTACGTACAGATCAAGTGCTTCACCTGGAAGTGGCTTTGCTGCGAGAAAAGTTTTTGACACGAACCGAAGCGCTTCTGCACGGTGACCTTCATACTGGCAGCATTTTTGTAACGACCGAATCGACTAAAGTCATTGATCCTGAATTTGCCTACTACGGACCCATGGGCTTTGATATCGGAGCGGTGATCGCCAATCTGCTGTTGAACTACGCAGCACAACCCGGATGGACCTCTGGCGAGAAGGCTCTAAAGGAAAGGCGTGACTGGGTTCTGGAGACCGCCATTCAGGTATGGGAGCAGTTTGAGCGTAGGTTCCGCAAACTGTGGGACGAGCATGTCACCGATCATATGGCACGTACAGCGGGATATCAGGACTTGTATCTCCAGAAAGTACTGCAAGATACGATTGGTTTTGCAGGGTGCAAAGTGATTCGCCGTATCATCAGCCTATCGCATGTGGCAGATATCGACACCATTGCCGATCCTGCTATCAAGGAAGCTGCGGAACGTCTGGCGTTATCTATCGGTAAATCCTTGGTTCTTCGCAATCGCGAGCTTCATTCGATTCGGGAACTGGGAGACATTGTTCGGACAGCAACAGCTGCCCAAACTAAAGGAGCTTAACGAATATGAGTGAAAAGAAAGAATCGGCGCCCGTAACCTCTGGGAAAGCTGCAGTGTCCAGTCAGGCTCTATCTTCGCTGGTGTGGAAAGGCAACCGCTTGTCTATGTTGGATCAGCGTCTGCTGCCCGAAACGATTGTCATGCTGGATTTATTCACGGCCGAGGAAGTATGGGATGGCATACATGCCATGAAGGTACGTGGTGCGCCCGCTATCGGGATGGCTGCGGCCTACGGCGTTGTGCTAGGAGCTACCGCCTACGACGGCACCGACGCTGCTGGGTGGCTGCAGCATGTACACACCGTGTGCGGACATTTGGCTACTTCACGCCCGACGGCAGTGAACCTATTCTGGGCCCTTGACCGCATGAAGAAGCGGGCTGGGGAACTCATCGTTGAAGCTAGCGAAGGTCAGGTCGAAGACTGGAATGCCGGGCTGGAACGTGAAGCCACAGCCATTCAGGCAGAGGATGAGCAAGTATGTCGCCAGATCGGCATCCATGCTTTACCTCTGTTCGAGGACGGGATGGGCGTACTTACTCACTGCAATGCAGGCGGATTGGCGACAGCGAAATACGGAACAGCGCTCGCGCCGATGTACCTTGCGCAGGAGAACGGCATTCACCTCAAAGTATTTGCCGACGAAACCCGCCCCGTGCTGCAGGGGGCGCGCCTAACCGCTTTCGAGCTTCAGCAGGCAGGCATTGATGTCACCCTGCTCTGTGACAATATGGCGGGCATGGTGATGTCCAAAGGATGGGTACAGGCCGTTATTGTCGGCACAGATAGAGTCGCTGCTAATGGAGATGTGGCCAACAAAATCGGCACCTATAGCCTAGCTGTGCTAGCGAAGGCGCATGGCATTCCTTTTTATGTCGCTTCGCCACTATCTACCATTGATTTGCAGACCGCAACAGGCGCAGATATTCCGATCGAGGAGCGTTCTGCTGAGGAAGTTACCGAAAGCTTTGGTAAAAGGACCGCCCCGCAGGGCATCAAAGTCTACAACCCAGCTTTCGACGTTACACCTCATGAGTACATTACCGCCATCATTACCGAAAAAGGAATTGTACAACCACCCTTTAGCGAGAACCTGACCCATTTGTTTGCCGAATAATTGTTCTTGCAGGTCATATCGTTCGTATATAATTCATATGATTCAACTCGATAGAATAAAACTTTTCATAGAAAAAAACCGGAGCCAAAAAGTCCGGTTTTTTTCTGTTCTTGTTCCTCTACTTTTATGCAACATATGCACATAGGCTTCATTACACCAGTTTCAAAAGTGCTTCGTATCCTGGCATACCTGGCTTAATCCCTAGTTGCTCCGCTTCAGTCGTCACCGATTCCATCGGCGCTTCCAACAATTCCTTCAGCGTTTTTACCCCCACAGCTCGTGCGGCAAGAATTTTCCGATCCGCCAGCCGTTCATTGAGCAGTCCAACATCCAGGGCACCACACATGATGTAACCACGGGAGTTAGAAATCGTCAACAGCGTTGTTTTAGGCAGTTTGACCTCAACTCCGATAAATGTATGCTCACCCACTTGCACGGATTCCATGTGTATCATGGTTATTACATGCACCTCCTCTTTGTTCACCCGGGATATTTTATGCAGCATTTCCGGGTAAGTGTGGACGCCCGTGGATACATTCAAAATATTAGGAGGCTTATGTATTTACAGCAAAACAGGCAATATCAAAAAGACTAGATGATTCATCACATCTAGTCTCTTTATCATCGTTAATGTTCTAGGTCTACGCTTTGTTAAACTTCTTTAAGTACTGTGGCGGTACAAGGTCAGCAAGCCAAACACCATGGTTGGCTTTATAAAACTTCACTTGATTAGCTAATGCCTTTTCTGTTTCTACTTCGAGGATCACTAGTTCCCCACGTCTTTTGCCTGCTAAAATTGCAAACTCAAGGGATTCAGACAGATGTACATACTTCCTGCCCATTGGCTTAATTCCTTCATTGAAAATATTTTGGATTACCTTTGTGTTTGTACCGTGATAGAGAGTTGTTGGTGGAGTAGCTTCCTTATAATCTACTCTGCCTGTACTGTGACCATAATTAGCTCTTATGTACCACAATGGTTTACTACTTGCTTGATATCCAACTCACAGACATCGGCCCCTCTATTCTCTGATCTTATCCCTTGAATCAAATCTTAAATGTCCCAATAACCTTCATGGTCTAGCTTAAGACTAAACTGTTCTGGTGCATGCCTAAGAATCATACTCATAAATTGCTAAGGCCCTCTTCATGTTTTAGTGTTAACATCACATACTCCTTGTAATAAATATTTGTTTTATTTATAGTAATCTATCCGATGATTCATAGCGCCTTGTGAAGTAAAGCACCAATCCCCCAATAAGGAAAAATGTAGCTCCAATTAAAAAAACTCTTATCAAAGCCATGATAAAAATCTCCGATTCATAAAACCCCTCCCCTCTAATAATCTCATTAGACTATTTTGTTCTTCCCATAATTTTGAGTATGTATCATACTTCATAACATTCACGTACCTTCCGTATACTTTAACCATATCACTAAGTAAGTAGCCTGATTGAAGACTCTCCTGTTTAAACCCACCTCTAAATTCTTAGGTGCATGCAAATTATCTTCTTTATCAGATAAATTACTATGAAAAATGAAAAAAGCTCACTCCCATTTTATTGTTAAAGGAGCAAGCTCGGTTCCTATTGTTGAAGCTACTTTATGATTCAAATGTCAGCTTTTCGGGAAATATACCACCTTCTTTAACGAAGCAACGTGCCATCCGCTGTGCAGCCCTATCAAAATAAAATTTATTTGAATGACTCGGATCTGGTAAAGGTTCAATTTCAGAGAATAGCTTAGTCTCTTTGTTCAATTGAATTTTCCCCATAATGTGTTCATTTGGGCCATATCTATAAATAACTACATTCTCATCCTCATGCTCTTTAAAAAGTAAAACAAATGCTCCCATTATAAAATCTCCTCTATTCTATTTCCCATGGACGACCCGACCTTACCGCAGCTTTATGAGCAGTCTCATAGTCTGTTTTAAATATACCCTCAAATCTGGATTCAAACAATTCATGATTAAGCAAATCCATATCTTTTTCTGTTTGTAATCCTTTTTGTAATCTATCCCATGCTTGAGCTATTTCGTAATCAGAATGAAATCTGCCATAACCACTCGACTTTGTATGTTCATTTATGAAAACGTGTTCTTTGATTCTTTGAACTCTACTTTCCTTCATTCCAGAATTTTCAGCTATTGCTCTTACATCACTATCAGACGCTCTGATTTGATCATACATCTCATCTGCTTCAGCTTCTCTACGAAAATATTCATCAATTGAAAGATCGTTTCTTCCACCTGTTTGTACTTCTGTTTTAGGTTCAGATTCTATTGAATTACGCAATTTCGAATTCGCATTATTCTTCGGAATCTCATACTTAATAGATGATTTCAAACCAATTTTAGGCTTGATTACTGAACTAACTCCTCCAATTAATCCAGCTGTACCGATCATATTAGCCCAGTGTTCCTTTGACCAGGCATTGTTTGGATTAAATGCCCCTTGAATCATACCTGTTACTCCAAATGTACCGAAATTGAGCATGTCATTCCATGAATCGTTTTGTTTAGCTGCCCGTTCCATGTACCCTTGGTACATTCCTTTTGGAATACCATATGACATATAATCTAGAAAGCTCCAGACTGAATTAAACTTTTTCTCATAGCGTACTGAGTTAGCATCTACAAAATCCTGACCTAGTTCAGTTAAGCTATCTACTGATTTTTGGAACGCATTCCGTGTATCTGGAGCAGGAACAGCACATGAATTCGGTGGAGGTGGTAAACAACTTGCGTCAAGGTTACCTGCTTCCATCAGATCTGCTAATCTGAATTTATCTGCATGGTGACGTAATTCCCTAGCAATAGAATCCGTCAAGGTAACAAAGTCATTCATATTCTTCTGAGAGGTTTGGAAGGAATAGTAAAAGTGCTCTTTAGTCAGTCCTTCCCACAATTGCCCCATAGATGAAATTTGTTGTACTAAATTACTATTCATTTGAGTTGCCGTTTGCTGTGCTAACTCAAACTGCTTGGAGGCAGTCATAAGCTGCTCAGGTGTCACTTTAATTGTTGTCATAATATACCTCTGTTTTAGTTCGTTATGACATAGTAACATTATTCAAATTTATGGAAAACCAACTTAATTCCTAATTGTTATGTGAAGAGTTAATCTTTCTGCCTATGTCTAAAGGCCTTATATTTGTAACGACAACCATATCCTGCAACTCAGGAATGAGTGTCAGAAGTTTTTATAATTATGTAGTTGTTGCTTGGTTGTGCTAATTACTTGAGAAAATACTGAATTGTGTTTTAGGCTCATGTACTAGTAGCTTCAATACTCAATCCATAAGAATATGCCCCTAACCAGATCGCCTCAACTTTCTGGCATGTATAGGGGCATTCATGTATGAACATATTTAATGAGCTGATAATTAATTCTTTGAATTTTTCCATTTTAGAAATGTATTTATGGCAATAACAATAATTAGAACGATGAGCAAAACATTTGTGATAGTAAGAGTGCTATTTAAGTTGCTCAATCTGGTTTCAATGTCCTGTAAACCTGAACTAGTTTTATCCCCTATTTCACTTATGCTAGAACTCATCCGATTTAAATACTGTACTAATTCACCTATATCCATCCAGCACACCTCCAGTCAATTATTTACAATAACATATTATTTTTATTATTTTTTTTATAATTATTTCAGATAGTACTATAATGAGATCGTTAACAAATTCTATGGAGTTTATTGAAAAAAGGTTCAGGGAATGTGATTTACATTGTAGGCGAGTTGAAAGTAAGTAATACGATTAAACTACAACAAACGGCTACGAAACATGTACTGTATATCAAGACTATAAGGATGGGTTTGTAACTGCTAAATTATATTCGGTAATGTCAGTATAAGTAGTGGTTCATTGGCTGAGGTTTCGAATATTTCAGAAACATATTGGACACCTGTTAGTGGTGGATCTTGGAGTTTGGAAAATACACATGCTAATACCATTTCTATAACTGGTAAATTCCCTACCCAAAGGGTTCAAATTACTGGAACTGCTGTGGTTGGTACTATAGAAACAGAGTCTGGTGGGGTTTCTCTAGGTGTTTTCGGTTACAATGTAGGAGTTAATGGTCAAATGAGAAAAGCAATTAGCCAAGGCTTCACATTTAGTTATGGTAGATAAACAGTCCAAATTCTAACTCACTTTAGATCCTAATACGTAGCGGTGCCAACCAGTGTCTAAATTTTGTCATTATCGGTACCGCTGTTTTTTCTACAACTTAGTGAGGTAACCCTAGATAAATATTTTCAATTCCTCACATCTTTATCGCCCTATTCATTCCCTAACATACAAAAAAGGCTAGACGGACAGTCTCGTCTAACCTTTAATTATGATTTAATATTCTCCCTTGTTTCCCATTGGTTCGTATTAGGAATGATTCCTGTTGGGTTCGTAATAAGACCCATTTTATGACTGCATTATTTCAAAGCTTTTTCATTCAAATTTCAGTTCAAGCCCCACCAATTGGATCATAGTATAAAGTAATCTGATCACTAAACTTCCAATCTGCCAGCCCTAAACTTGAAACCAACACTTGAAGTTGCCGTTGGTATAGTTGTAACTTGACTACTCATTGTTTGTGTACTTATGACTAATACTAATAAGAATGTCGTCGTGCATAGCTTTCTAAATTATGATACTCCGTCTTGGCTTCAGCTAAGACAAATTTCTGATACCGTTCGACAATTATCATGTAACGAAGGATTGAGCGTTCATTATTAATTATAATGGATTTCCTCATACCATCTAATAAGTACCGAACTCCCTTTTCGTACTGGCCTCTGGATAAACAATATTCAGCCAATTCACTCAATATGCCAACAAGCTGATTATTAATATTTTGCTGGTCATTAGTTTGTATTCCTCCGTGATAATCATGTATGTTTGAAACTTCACACTCTAATCGATTCAGAATATCATCAACGTCTATGCTATAACGATTGGCTGCGATCATAATGTTCCATAGACCCGGAAGAATCTCATCTTTCGTCCTTGTGATGAGATCAGCATATGCAGGAAGCACCTCTCTATTGCCAGCCATCAGCTTGGTCAGGCACACATTAGCCTCACCCCACTCCTGAAATAAGTTTTTCCAGTGTTTTGTTTCTTTATCAGTCTCTTTCACCCATTCCAAATCAGCAGATTCATAGGCTGCTTGCAGTGCTAACTCATAGTTTCCTTGCTCATAGTTAGCGCCTCCAATAAGTGAATTACTGAATGTTATATAAAAAAATAACGGTCGTAAAGGCTTCTTATGTTGTTCTCTTTTTAGAGAGTGTGCTATAGAATATTGCGCTTTACCTAAAGTCCTTAAGTCCTTAGCAACTTCCTCAACCCGTTCCCATTTACGCAATGATCGGTATACATTAGCCAAATCTACAAGGGCATCTAACTGGTCTATAGCGTCGAGTCGTTTGACAAATGACTCAAATTGGAGTGCTGCTTGTAAATTTCTTTCCTGATCGTCTCTAATCTGAATCTTGAATATGCGATATTGACAGACGGCTAAGCGTTCAGAATGCTGATACTTTTCAGCTTCAGCTACACCCTCATAGAGAAGCAACGCAGCATCGTGTCGTCCTTGTTCATATAAGCTTTCCGCAATTTCGAATAACTTTGGCGAATAGAGAAGATTATCCATGATGGCTCCCACCACTCGACGAATTGAATCAAACTTATCCAGCTCTACACAACGATATAAAAATGGCTTGATTCGCCTCATATTTGGAGGTGTGTCGATGATGTAGTTTTCTATAAATAAATCATAAAAGTGACCTTCTGGTAAACCCATGCCCTCAGTCATTAGGTCAAGCTGATTAACAGACATAGATTTGTTTCCTGACACTATGCTACTTATTATTCCCCTATTCATCCCTGTAATTTGTCCAAATTGCGATAGGTTTAAGCCTTCTTGTTTTAGATATTGTTCCAATTCTGCTCTAATCGTGGGTGTAATTTTCATCTATAAACCACCCTTTCAGCGTGAACTTACAATACGATGCATAGTTAAAATTATTATGTAGTTGTGAAACAAGTAACCTCTATATCTTCACCAATTTCATTTACAGTTTCCTCGATGATTTCCCTTACATCTTCATCCAAATCCTTGTTTAAAGATTCTTTCATCAAGTTATAGCTACTTTTTAAGTTCAGATTGACAACAACTGAAGAATATACATCTACTAATTCTGAAGATGTATCATCCCATATCTTCTGGACAAAGCTGTCTAATCTTTTTCTCAACGAATCACTTAACAATTCGTAAGTATAAGTCTTCCTGTCAGCAAATTCCGAAAAACATTCCAACGTTTCAAGAATATTTATCTTCTCTAAATTTTCAATGGAGTCTAAATATTGAATAATATAGGACTCTAACTGTTCTTTAGACATAATATCAGGCAACTGTTTAATTTCATTCAAATTCATTGTTTACCTCCCAAGATCAACTGGTATATGGGTAATATTTTGCTGATTATTTCTATACAAATTCCCGTCAGTACCAAATACTTTCTTCCTATTTTAATTTGTGCGCTCCATCCATTATAGGAATTGCTTGTAGCATAGTGTGATGTTAGTATAGATTCATTTCTAGATCATCATCTCCGTTGTTATGAGATAAGTTTTGAATAGATCTGCCTATTAAGTATATCTTCTTGTTTCCTTAATATTTTAAATCCTGTACTAGATTTAACATGCGGTTGATCAGACAATAAAATATAGCCCTCATCAGTAGTTTTCAATAAGTAAAGCTCAATATCTGTGCCATTTAGATTATCTTTAATATAGTATACTCTTCCTTTCTTCTTTCTTATAAAATATAAAGGTACAAAAACAATTAAGCTTAATAAAAAGCTAAGAAATGAAGAGGCTAATATTGTTACCTTCAAATCTGTTATAGTTTTAATTTCATCATTTAAAAAGCTTATGATGACACATAGCATAGAAGTAGTAGCGACAGTTAGTGCAATTGACAGTGGTGTTACCATGTATCTTTTATTACTCTTGTACAGTAACTTTTCAAGAGTAGATGAATTGATTAAGGCAATAGCTTTGAAAATTAGTAAGGCTAGTGCGACTAAAGACCCAGCTCCGACTATAGGCAAATATTTAGTTATAACTTCCATGATGCTTAATCCTCATTTATCGTAGATTTTTTATGCACCTTTATAAAATCATCGTTTTACTACGGGAGTATCCAGTATCTAGTTACCTGAAGCGATAAGCTTTTCAGCCTTGCGATCCTTTTTAATCACTTTACTGTTATTCCTATAATCATCCCATGAATCTAAACTCAAGTATGGCTCTGCTTCAATAATATCTTTTACCTTGCTGTGCTGTTGTTCTTTGAATAGCTCAATCATTTTAATTAAATCGTTGCGATCCAACAGCTTTACTCCATTATAACTGGCTAACTGTTCACACGAAGTTGTGTATTTGCTTGAAGTAATGACAATAGATTTCTTAGCTCTGTAAAATCGCATAGAACTATAAACTTCCTGAACTGCGCTCAAACCAACAGGATTGCTTATTGCATACCGTTTAGCCTGAATGACATTACGGTAGCCCTCTCTGTCCGTAAATACCAAATCTGTTCCAAAATCTCTACTGTCTTGTGTTTTATACGCATCACCATAGCCTAAACACTGGAACAGCCTGAACAGATACATTTCAAAGTCCTTGCCATCCTCCATACGGTCTATTTCGTTAATGCCAATTTTATAAGGGTCAATATTCTGCGTTACTTTATACGGTTCCTGAACTCTAGGCTTCTTAAATAAGCGTAGCAACACCAAAGCAATCAATACAACAACGACACACACTATCACAAATATAGACAACAATGTTCCTCCTTAGCTACTTTGGCTCTTTTTCACACTATCTTATAATACAACAGATAGGGATAATTTCCCATATATTTCGAATAAGTATAGTAAATTGTTAACAAAGAAATGTCTATTGCTAGGCGAATAGCTTCATATCCATGGGGGATGACTCTTCTTGACTCCTGTATACGCATTCCTTCTTGTTTTGCCTTCCTCTTTGTAACATTTGCTTCACATAGACATGCAAAGAGCCTAGACCAATTTTTTAAGCTTATATGTTGTACATTTTATTGAACGTCATTCCAGGTTTAGTGAATCACGAAGAAAAAAGAATAAAATTCCTGATTATAAGAAGTTTTCTTTTCCTTATACTTTTGAGAAACTGTCATAAGCCTTGATATGACTGGATTTAACGTAATGTTAATGTTAGACGCTGTGTACCTAGAGTTACAGGGGGTTTTATCCATAGGGCTAACACCAAAGATTGAGTAATGATGATTACATCATTATTCCTTTTTCTTGATTTAAAATAATATAATTGACATAATATCAATAAACATCCTTACCAAAGATTTTTAAGATCGCTATATTTATAGACTTTTCCTACATTACTTTGAAGGGCTTCATAGTACAAGAATTCTACTTTTCCAAAAACATTATTGGAGGCTAACAAATGAGTAAATTCGAAAAAAATCTAATTAAGTATTTGTCTTACGGTTTTTTTGTAGGAATATACTATTCCTTTATTAAAGGGCCAACAACAACGAGTACTCCGATCAACGGTATGTTTGAATTTTATACGGTACCCACTTCTACTTTTATTTTCAGAACATTATCAACCTCGTTTCTACTAAGCCTCTTTGCTGGAGTGGTGTATACAATCACTTTCTTATGCATAAGAGGAAATAAGTAGATTTTACCTGAATGATTTTAAGGTTAAAGAAGCCGTCCAAGCAACGGCTTCTTTTCTTAATTAACGGTTCGAAGCAAATATTTATGAAAGCTTGTCCTGCTTGATTTTACGGCTTAAATAAAGGAGATTTTAAATCCCCTGAAGTAGCCGTATCTTAGACGCACCACACATGATGTAACCACGGGAGTTGGAGATAGTCAGCAGCGTTGTTTTAGGCAGTTTGACTTCGACTCCAATAAATGTATGCTCACCCACTTGTACGGGTTCCAAGTGTAACATGGTTATTACATGCACCTACTCTTTGTTCACCCGGGATATTTTATGCGGCATTTGCGGGTAAGTGTGGACACTCGTGGATACGTTCAAAATATTAGGTGGTTTATGGGTTTAAATTAGAACGTGAACACCGAGAATACGAGATCAAAATCAAATTCATTCGAGGTGTTTCTTTATGAGTAAAAACTACGACACGCTTTTATTTTCTCCAATATCGGTAATATCTTTTAGATGGACATTTTGTTCATCTGCTTGATTCCCATATCCTTAGCTCAACAATTTGATCATGATTGATATTGGAACATGGTGACCTGAATTTGACGCACCTTCGTTTGAAGCAAGGTGGTTGTAAATGTCATCCTCCTTTATTCAGATTGGCTAACTAGTAAAAAGGCCACTCCCGTTTTTATTGTTAAGGAGCAGGCTCAAATTGTACTTTTTTAAATCTCTATGCTATCCGACAACTCTAAAATAGTCTTATCTTCAATCTTCCCATTAATGAACAACTCTCTTGCTGATTCAAATGATTGCGAAAAACTGTCTCTTTCACGAGTAAGAAAGTACTCTTCTTCATTTTGGCTAATCCAATAGCTATCATTCTTATAGTAGAACTGAAACTCTTCCCCCATTTCAAAACGTTCCACCAATTCATTGTATTCCAAAACAGTCCCTCCTACTTCTTGTTAACTCTTTTAAATGTCCCATCTTCTTTCCATTCAAAAACATGTTCATGAGGCCACTCTGGATGCTGCTTTGAATTTCCATGATTCGTGTAGTCTATTGTTTTAATTTTCTTAGGTGTAATGGCATCCTACTACTTTATAACGAATGTTAGACCATAGGGGACTATATGCTCTGTCGTGCTTACAATTTATGTGGTACCCATACAAACCAAAAAGGCTAGATGGATAATCCCATCTAGCCTCGATTGAGTGAAAAATACACAATTGAGGATTTCCAGAGTTATTCATATTTCCAAATAATAGATCCATCAGTAGATGTTATCATGCTGGGAGGATCGTTATGGAGAGAAATTTCAATAAAGGGGCTCTTTCCTTTTTGTAACCAATTATATATACTTCCTTCGTCGTTAATCGGCTTAGATACTATCTTTTTAACTTCAATAACCGCAGCATCATATTCAATGAATTCATTATCATCTTCATCTAAACCATTGTTTGTTTCATAAATGGTGTCCCTAGTACCAATAATCTTTAATCCACTTCCCCACTGAATAGTTAATTCTTCTTTCGGTACTGAAATAATGGCTTTAATCAAAGAATCATATCCCATATATTCCTCCTTGGTTTAAGGCGCTGCTGGTACAATATGTGCGCCATCTTTACTGTAATGAATAATTCCTTTTGTTGTTTCTTCGAACATACCAGTATCTCTATTATAATATTTCCCGATAGGTTTTCCGAAATCAATCCTTTCTCGCCCTGCTTTAAACATAGCACCTTTTCCAGAATAACTATCAAGTAATTCTTGTGCGGTTTTGTTATCACCATAGAAAATACTCTTGTTCTTACCATTGGCTAAGTCTTGTTTGTAGTTGGGCGTCTCAACAATATGCTTCTCCTGATCTCCGTGTTTTACTTTTACAGGGTAACTGTCAACTTCACGATAAGGACCTGCTGGAACAGATTTTTTCCCATAAGAAGGTACACCTTCTCCCTTCATCATCTGCCACAATTCCGCTGAGCTTTTTCCTATTCCGCTTGCGCCTTTAACTGCGGTTGTACCTCCATGTGCCGCTAAAGCTGCTGAGCCAATCAATCCAGGTATTCCGATAATACTACCAACTCCTGTGGATGAAACAGCAACTGATAATCCTTCTCCACCTGTTCCAACGATTACCTCACCAGCTCCCTGCAATGTCGTAGCTACGTGACCGAGAGTTTCACCTACTTTAGCAGCCATAGGATGATCATAGTCACGGTCTTTGTCAGGCAGCATCCCCAAGGTTAAATCTTCCTGAATAGCACCTTTCGCTCCCTGAGCAGTATCCCACAAAATTTCCCCTTGAAGCTTACTAGCTTCCATCTGAGCTTCGGCTTTTGTGATCTCAGCTTTACCGATCTGTTCAAAGATTTTATGTAACCAACCTTCACCGCTTGATGCCGTTTTAACAGGCACACCATTCCCGGGCACATCAAGTACGACTTTTTCTCCATCTACCTGTGTGAAGTTTTTTGAAATAAAGATGAGTTCTTGTGCAACCGTAGAAAGTCGTTCAAGCGTCACGCCCATGGATTGTCTAGAGACCTGAAAATCTTGGGAAAACCTCTCTCGGGTAGCACCAGACCAACCTTGTTGGACAAAATCAATTCTTCCATTCAGTAAATTCAACATACGTTCCATTTCGTGTTTACCATGCAAGAACTGGTCAGCCACTTCCATTAGCTTGTCAGGTGGAACCAATATTCTCCCCAATTGATCACGTCCATTTTAATTTAGATGGAAATAATCTTATCAGAAGGAGATGTTTAGGGATATCCCTTTTATATTATGTGACAAATGGACTGATATAAACGGATTTACTATGTCAAAAGTATTGTATAAATCCCTGGCAAAGTAAATTATTTGACTTCACTCTTTTGATAGCATCCAATTTTATCTCGTTAATTTTGATAAAAATAATAAATCCATAGCATTTATTTTCTTTTTGTTTATAAAATACACAAATAGCTCCTTATATCAGTTGCCGATAGATGGTGATTCACTAATAGATTCAAGTAATGCAACTGACTTTTTAATATAAACAAAAATATCAGTGTTAAATTTTTTCAACATATTGTGGGGGCACAAAATCGGCAAGCCAAACACCATTGTTAGCGACATAGAACTTAACATTGTTAGCCATTGATTTTACTGTATCGATTTCAAGAATGACTAATTCACCACGTCTCTTACCTGCCAATGTTGCAAATTCAAGTGTCTCAGATAGATGAACATACTTTCTCCCCATGGGTTTAATTCCCTCGGTAATAATTTTATCAACTACTTTGCTATTTGTTCCGTGATAAAGAGCAGTTGGCGGAATGGATTCTTTGTAATCTAATCTTCCTGCACTGTGCCCGTAGTTCGCTCGTATGTATCCATTTACCATGTGGTATCGCTTCTTTGGACAATTAGTTACGACTTGATCAATCCCTGCTTCTCCTATATCCGACCATCTATTCTCTGATTTAATTGCTGAAATTAAGTCTTGCACGTGGCAATAACCTTCATGATCCAACTTAATTCCAAACTGTTCTGGTGTATGCCTAAGAATTTTACTCATAAATTTACTAAGGCTCTCTTCTTGTTTTGGTGATAACATCATATACTCCTTCTAATGTAATATTTGCTTTATCTAAAGTAACCAATCTGATGATTCATAGCGTCTTGTGAAGTAAAGCACTAATCCCCCGATAAGGAAAAATGTAGCTCCAATTAAAAAACCTCTTAGACTATATCTGCTATAAGCCTCCAATAATACTGCAACTCCCAGCCCACAAGGGAAATACCCAAAAATACCTCTTATCAAAGCCATGATAAAAAACTTACGATTCATAAATTTTTCTCCTCGCTAATCGTACTTCATTATATAAAAACGAACAAAATTTATTTCATCCATATATCCTCTTTGACCCCATTCCACAGCAATCCAAAGTCGGCCAACAATAACTTCCATTCTAAGCCTAATTAAAAAGACAACAGGTGATACCTGCTGCCTTTACTCATCATTATTTAGCTTCCGTCAACATTTTTAAAATGCCAGTAAATGAGCCGTTAATCGACATAATATCTCCATTAACTTGTTTGCTAAATTGAGACTCAGTAAGTTTATCTTTTCCTGCTGTGTGATTCTTAATGAATTTTATAAGGTCTGCTTTCTGATTTGCAATATCCTTTAATGCTTGTTCACTTTCTTTTTTGTAATTTTTAACTGTTTTATTTAGTTCCACTTTAGCCACGCTGAGCTGCTTCTTTAATTTATCGCAGTCAGCCTTGGATTGAGCTATTACCACTTTACTTGACTTATTTTTCACTTCGTTTTTATACCGCGCTGATGCTTGACTTAATTTCTGAGTTAGCTCACGAACTTCTGCCCCCAGAACAGCATTAAGTTTTTTTTGTGCAATTTTAATTTCCTTCACACGATCTTTGTAATTCTCAAAGTATATTTTTTCGATTTCACTTGTTGACATTGCTTTTGTAGATGTTGCTGCCAATACTTGTGATGGAATTAAAATAGCAAACATCAATAATAGTAGAATAGCTTTCTTCATATGTATCTCCTTCTTTGGCAGTAGTGCAATTATCATAAGGGAAATGAAGGAAATAGGCAATATGTCTTGTTATTTAAATACTACTTTCCACATTATATAATCTTCCAATGATAATCTTCCAATGATCGAATAAGCATTTGACAGATAAAAGTCCAAGCTAAGTCACTTCTAGAAGCTTATTTATGTAGAGCAAAACAGGCCATTTAAAAAAGGCTAGACGGATAATTCCATCTAACCTCTTGATCATAGTTGTTTTTCTAAGTCTACTGTGATCTTGAACTTGAGACTATTTTATTCCAACATTCCTCTATATTGTCCAGTTGGATCATAATTACTGATGCTACTGACATAAAACTGGATACTAGGAGGGCGGGATCAACTTACTCTTCATCTTCATTAACCACTTTAATTAGATTTCCGTAGACTGCCCTCGTGTGAGCAGATGCATGTTCTTTAAAATACGTAAACAACCTCATACATCTGATTGCTTGTATTCTATTATTAGCTTCAGCAGACTTTTCCAAACAGCTGAACAAAAATGTGAAGCCGTCTGAAAATCTCCCCTTACGCAAAAGATAGATCGCCAATTCCCTTGAAAAATGAGTAAAACGTTCTGAACTAATTTGTTGAGTATATACGCCTACCTGATTTTGTTCATTCAAAAAAGACTGAATTTCTGCTTCAAACAATTCAAGGATGTGATCTACATTTATATTATATCGATTAGCCACCTCAATTATATTATCTATTGCGGGGAGTATTTCATCTTTCTTTGAAGAAAAATAAGCAACATAATCAGGGATTACACTTAAGTCGCCTGACATAAGCCTATTCACATAAATATTAGCGCTTGCCCATTCTTTAAATTGATTTTTCCATTCTAGGGTCGTTTCATCTTTCTCTTCTACCCAGCTTAAATCGGCATATCTCTGGATATGTTGGAGTGCTGTCTCATAATCTTTATTAGCATCACAAACTTCAGCACGTATTAAATGCGAAAATGCCCAGTAGACAAATGAAGGGTATAGCGGCTTCTTTGTATGTTCACTATTTTCAGAATGCTGTTGATCAATTTTGTATTGTATTTTCGCTTTATTCCCCAGCGATTTAGCAAAATAATCCAATTTAACCCATTTTCGTAGAGAACGATATGTATTCACCAACGCTCTTAGTGCATCAAGCTGATCTATTTCATCTAATCTTTCAACGTAAGGCTCGAACTGAACCGCTGCATCATAGTTTTTCTCTTGATCGTCTCCAACACGAATCGTAAACAATCGATAATGGCAAACCGCCAATCGCTCTGAATGTTGCTGCCTTTCACTCTCGGCCACATTTTCATAAAGAAACGCCGCTGCTTCATTGTGACCATCTCTGTAAATATTCTCGGCTACTTCAAAGAGTAACGGAGGATAGATTGGATTATCCAGCAACAAAAATACAACTCGTTGCAAGCAATCGAGTCGATCAAGCTCCACACATCGGTACAAAAAAGGGCTAATTCTTCGCCAGTTGAGCGTTTCTTCTATGATACACTCTTCAATGTAACGTTCATAAAAATAGTCTGGTGGTAATTCCATCCCGGCAGTAATGCGATCCAATTGGTTAACGGATAAAATACGATTTCCAGTAACAATACTGCTAACCGTACCTACATTCAAATCAATGATGTGTCCAAACTCGGTCATGGTTAAGCTTTTCCGTATCAGATAGGTTTGAACTTCTGCTCTAATCGTAGGTGTGATCTCCATAGATAAACCACCCTTCATCATAAACTTTTCATATGATGCATAGATAAAAAACTATGTAATTGAGAAACGAGTTATAAAATTAATTTATTTGATCACTCATGATTATACCGTTTTTTAGAATAAAATCATATATATTTCAGATATTTACTCAAGATACCTTTTTGGATAGTTTACAATGATTTCATGATAAAGTGGAATATCAGAGGACAAATCAAGCAATACAAATTTATCAGATTGAGTAGATGTGTTCAAATTCCATTATAATTTATCTGTAGATTGGTCTTAAAATTGATATGTAAAGCTGACCAACTACCGTCTACAATTTGCGTATGGTATCAAGTCGAAAAATAGGCTGAGTCAGGGAGTGGAAGTGCTATGCCCATATTTGTGGAAATTGAATGGTAATTTGATTTTAACCACCTCCGGGGTATTTAGAAGCATAAATCAGCGTCCATTAAATAACTATACGGTGTAAATAGATGTGCTGGAGGAAATTGTAGAAATTAAAGAGATGTTTTGGGTGTAAATCCCCCCCTCATTTTATCTAAATAATAATATATGGATATTAAAAACAAAGAAACCTAGACATATTATCTAGGCTGCAACAGTGTACGAGTGTACACATATGAATTTAGAGTCTGTTCATTTCAGTCAGTTATGAGATTTTAATAAAATGAGCCAGTACATATCAGTAAATTGAAAATAGCTATGAAAGCTTTATTTATCCAGATATTTTTATGCAGCAATTGCAGTACTGTGGACATCCGTGGAGCCATAAAATATTTAGGGTTTATTCATGTATAGTAAAATAATATTAAAATAAGTCATATAAAAAGAGCTAGACGGATAATCCCACCTAACTACTTGATAATAGTTGATTTTCTATGCTCTACTGTAATCATGAACTTGCGACATTTTATTCTCACATTCCTCCATGTTGCCCTGTAGGCTCATAAGTAGACCCTTTGTCTTGGTGCTGAAGAAGGGGAACCGCTACTACTACTAGTATAAAACTGGTAACTAAAAAAGATAGAATTACTTTACGTTTCATCATTATCCACCTCATTAATTAAATTTCTATATGCTGTCTTCGTCTCAGATGCTGCACATTCCTGATAGAACTCATATAGCTTTACACACTTAATTATATACGACTTATTATTGATTAATGTAGATTTTCCCAAACAATTTAACAAAAAAGTAAATCCATCCACAAAATTATTTTTGTTAAAGTAGTAAACCGCTAATTCATGTGTGAAATGAACATAACGTTCTATAACTAATTGTTGGTTGTACGTACCTACACACTCAGGTTTATCCAGCAAAACTAAAATTTCTGTTTGAAATTGATTTAGTATATTATCAACATTTAAATGATATCGATTAGCAGCTTCAAGTATGTTATCTAATCCGGAAAGTAACTCTTCTTTCCTTGAAGAAAAAAATGTTACATAATCAGCCAAAACACCAATTTCACCAGCATGAAGTTTATTTACATAAGTATTGGCTTTAGACCATTCTTCATATTGCCTTTTCCACTTCAAAGTAGTTTCATCTGAATCTTTCACCCAACTTAAGTCACCATATTTGTACGTATGCTGAAGTGCCTTCTCATAATCTTTATGAGCCTCACAAACTTCTGCACGAAGTAAATGAGAAAATGCCCAATAAGCAAACAGAGGAAAACTTGGTTTCTTTGAATTTTCTTTTTTCACATGATGCCGCTGTTGTTCCAGTTTGTATTGAATTTTAGCTTTGTCTCCCAAAGCTTTAGCGAACAATTCTACTTTGTCCCATTTACGTAACGAACGGTATGTATTCGCCAAATCTTTTAACGCTTCTAACTGATCTATCTCATCTAGTCGTTCAACATATATTTCAAATTGAACTGCCGCCTCATAATTTTTTTCTTGATTGTCTCCTTGCCTCGTATGGAACAAGCGGTACTGACACATAGCGAGGCGTTCTGAGTATTGTTTTTTCTCACTTACAGCTACATTTTCATAAAGTATGGCTGCCGCTTGGTACATCTTTTCATGAAATAATTCTTCAGCAAGCTCAAATAAGGATTCTGAATAGCCCAACTTATCCATCAATAGATTGACCACATCATGAATGCAGTCCAGTTTGTTTAATTTCGCACAATTATGTATAAAAGGACTCATTCGACGCCAATTCGGATTAGCCTCTGTTAAATACTCAGACACATACCGTTCGTAGTAATAGCCAACGGGATGCCCCATCGCTTTTGTAATTCGGTCTAGCTGATCCACTGAAAGAGTGCGGTTCCCATTAATAATACTGCTCATGGTGCCCGGATTCATTTCGGCTTCTCTAGCTAAATCACTTAATATTAAATCATTATCTTTCATATATTTTGTTATCTCTGTGAGTATCGTGGTTGTTGTGTTGTACAAAGTAACCACCCCTTATCAGGAACTTAGTAGGATATCAACTTATTAAAAAAGGACTATTGCAATCCAATGATTGTATAGCCTTTCCGCAATTTATTGTACCATCTTTTGGCACAATATCATATACCTTTCAGAACCTTACTTAAGATACCTTTGAAGGGTTTGCAAAGAAATTAAGCTCTATAAATCCTGAGACATACGAATCATATCTCTACACTGTATGCCATTCTCATAAATTTCTTCTAGATAGTTGTGTCTGACAAAGAAATCTAGATCTACACCAACAATTCTGAACCCACATTTTTGGTAGAGAGCTAACTGCCCAATGCTAGAGTTTCCTGTGCCCATTTCCATCGTTTTATAACCTTGTGTCTTGGCTGTTTCAATTGCATGTGTTACTAATTGTCTGCCTATTCCTTTACCATGCATATCTTCTGATACTGCTATATTCACTAACTCAACTGTTTCAGGTCTTGTAGGTAAAAGAACATAGACTCCAACAATATGTTGGTCCATCTCTGCTACAAAACACTGCCCTCTTTTTAAGTATTCCTCAACAAGTTGGTGCGAAGGATCAGCTAGTAACAAGAGCTCTATTGGATATTTTTCATTTGAATTAAGTAGTCTAATTTTCATATATTCTCTCCTGTATGTATTATGATCCCCGGATTTCCCCTTATCGTAAGCTTTATTCCAGAAATCCGGGGAAGCCCTAAATCAGTTTGATCTCAATTCATACAAACCATTGTGAAGCGAAAGACTAGCAGAGCATGGAGCTTCGAACAAGACTCTGGTGTTAAATACGGCCGGAAGCCTATCATCAGGAAACCAAGGCCGTTGCTTGTCTATGACTATAAATGATCCTTCTACATCCCCTAGCGGCGCGAATTTCTGTCCAGCCCCTCCCCATGAATGAAGTTGGAACGTTTCGGCGATTATCCTAGATACTTCGGAGACATCATCGACAGGAAGACCGATCTCGCTTATACGAAGTAGAGAGTGGGGCCCGAAAGCTTCAGTGACTGCGTTGTTGAGTGTATGGTGAGCGATAAACTCGACAAGGTTATGATCCGGATCATAGAAGTAAAGCGCTGTTGCATTCCAGTTTTCGAAAAAAAACTCATCTTCTCGGGGTCTTGAAATCAATGAAATCCCACGGTCGATTATCCACTGTTTTGCTTCTATGAATTTATTCGTTGGAATCGTAACCGCAATATGATAAAATTCATTTTCCATGTGGGAGGATTCCTGAAAAGCAAGAACCGATTCCCCTACTTGAAAAGACAACCGCGAAGGGTTTTCCTCCACAACCTGCAAATCTAAGAGAGAGCCGTAAAAAGCTTTTATCGCTTCGAAACTGTGGGTGCCTAAAAGCACTTCTTTTAATTTCAATGCATTGGTCCTCCCCATAAATAATATTGAAACCCATTTTCCGTCGTATCCAGATCAGCATTTTATCTCAGACTGTATGAGGCCATTACATTGGTTATTGATTATCCTTTAAATCGCTTAGAAGTTTGGCATTCACATCTAACGCCGCAAATTGAAGTAGTATATCCTGTTCATCCAGAGCTTTACTTTTCGCCATTTTGAGATAAAGCTTGGGCTGGTCCCGAAATGCTCTTGCACTCCCAATCGAGTATGCCTTCTGGAGATATTCATGAGCTAATACAGGCTTGCTCTGATGAAGAAGTGTTTCCGCCATCTGGATATAAGGTTCGGCATGTATAATCCGGTACCCTGAACCTTCCAAATCTAAAATCTCCTCATTTAAAAGCTCTACTGATCGCTGAGTATGCCCGTTATAATTGAGAATTTGAACGTATTGATGTAGGGTTACCCCTGTGATGCCCCATGTATGCTTAGGTTCGGGTATTAGATCCCAGGCCTTCTGTGCTTTTTCCTCGGCCAAGTTGCTATCTAATGGGAGTATATGAGCTGCTTCCTCACCAAGAGCCCAAATTTCCTCTTCCAATTGAGCCTCCAGATCGTGATACATTCGAATATTCATCTATTCCTCCCAATTAGATAATGTAGAGTACTCTTCTAATGTCTCTCCATATTTTAACGCACGTTGACTTCCGTTGCATTCGAATTGAACAATTTTATTTTTATAATCATAGATAAAAACGCTAGCAGTGCAAACATCAGTCCGCTCCAGATGAGCTGGTGTATTCCCAAGTGAGAGATAAACCAGCCGCCTATAGCAGCTCCCATCGTAATACCTAGATTAGAAAATGAGACAAACAGACTATTACCAAACTCTGGAGCTTCTTTCGCTTCAGTAGTTAACCATGTTTGACTAATAATTAGCCCCCCGGAATGCACGGCCCCCCAAATGAGCACAACCACAATCATTGGTAGGAAAGATGCCCCCAGAGCATAAGTGAATACGTAAATGACCATATATAGCAATGGGAACATGATGACGGTCTTAATCAGATTTTTATGTAATAATCCTCCAAATAAAAAGTTTCCAAAAATCATGACGATTCCAAAGACCATCAACATCATACTGATCCATGACCCGTTCATAAGAGTTACTTCTCCAAGATATTCGGCAAAGTAGCTATACACCGAAAACATAGCTGCAAAGATAAAAATAACAGTCACAATGTTGAACCACAATTGAGGTTTGCGTAATATACCAAGCTGTTTGCCATAAGACATCTTTTCCTGAACTGGCAGGGAAGGAAGCCATACGAGTATTCCTACAAATGCAATCATGCTTACGACAGCACCAAATAAGAAAGCAGCTTCTAACGATATCTTTTCGGCAAGATAAGAAGTCAAAGGCACGCCAAAAGCAAATCCTACTGTAATTCCAGCGAAAACCTTGGTGACCGCTTTACTACTCTTTTCAGGGGGGACAAGATGAGATGCAGTCACGAGAGCGACCGAAAAAAAGACAGGATGAAAAATAGCAGGAAGAACACGAAAAATGAGCATGACCTCAAAATGAGTGGTATAGGCATAGACTATATTGGAAATGACAAAACTGAATACAGCGGTTAATAGAATGACTTTACGATTCATGCCGGAAACGAGTAAGGTCAAGAACGGACCTGAAATGGCAACAACTAAAGAAAAAATACTGACGAGCCAACCAGCCTGGGCAGCTGATACATTGAATTTTTGAGTTACTTGGGGGAGAACACCTATAATCCCCATTTCCGTTGTAATAATGCCGAATACGCCTAAAGCCAGAATGATAATAAGTAACGGGTTAACCTTTTTCATTTTAAGTATAAGCCTCCAATTTAATTATATATATAGATTTGTAGATATGTTATGTAAAAAAAAACCTCCTTTCTGTTTATAGTTCCTTTTGAACGTACTCGGCAAATTCCCGGATTGTTTTTTCATTCCGACGATAGTACGTCCACTTCCCAATACGCTCAGACTCTAACAAACCGGATTTTTGCATCGTTAATAAATAACTTGAAATCACAGACTGCGCAAGTCCCGCTTTAGCCTGAATATCTCCCACACATACACCAATTTGAAAATTAAGCCCTTGTTTTAGATAAGCCTGTTCATCAAAAAACTCTTCTGGTTTTTTTAACCACAGCATAATTAGACGACGAGTTTCGTTTGACAATGCTTTATAAATCAATGACGGTTCCATATAAAACATTATATCTATTTTATTAGATTTGTAAATATAAAGCCCAATGACTACGTAGAAGAATTAATAATAAAGGCTGCTTCCCCACAGAAAATCCGCTGGGAAACAGCCTGTTTGTGTACATATTCAACTACACTGACTTACTCTTATTGGAGCGATACATCAAGTACAGGAAATACGGTGCACCGATCAGTGCGATCAGCAATCCAGAAGGAATTTCGGTCGGCGCAAGCACTGTCCGGCCAATCGTATCAGCCAGCACCAGCATTACCGCTCCCAAGATGCTCGACAGAACAATGGAGCGGCGTACATGGTGCCCAATCAACGTACGCACGATATGCGGGGCAATCAGCCCGATGAAGCCAACTGTACCCACACAGGCCACCGCTCCGCCCGCCAGCAGCACACCCACTGTCATGGCCAGCAGCCGGGTGCGGCGCACCGGAAGTCCCAGTCCCATGGCGCTGCTATCGTCAAATACCAAAAGATCGAAGCGGCGAGCTAGCCACCAGGCTATTGGCAACAACACGAGCAGAAAAGCCAGAATCGTCGCCACCTGCCCCCAGTTTCGAGCGTAGGTACTACCCGTCAGCCAAATATAGCCTGTGCTGCCCCAAAGCGAACCTTGGATAATCAGTATCTGAATGCCAGCTGCTCCGATCGCTGATACGGCAATCCCAAGTAGGATGACCACAGACGGGTTTAGGTGCTTGTTCCATGATAAAAAGAAGATCACCGCCGCCGAAACCGTCGCTCCGGCAATCGCCGCGATGGGCAGCATATAAACAGGCAGCCCAGGCCAAACGATAATTACTGCAAGCGCGCCGAAACCAGCCCCTGAAGAAACACCAATGATCGAGGCATCCGCTAAGGGATTACGAACGGCTAATTGGATCAAGACACCGCTGACCGCAAGAGCGATACCAGCCCCGGCTGCCACCAGCGTGCGCGGAATTCTAAACTGCAGCAAGGCCGAATTTGCGTTCTCACCGCCGAACAGGCCGGACAGCAAATCGCCGACCGGAATTCGCATTCCTCCAAACATCAGGCTGAATACGGTCAACAGCACGGCACCGCACCCAAGCAACATGACCAGCCTGCCATACGGTAATTTCCGAGAGCGCACACCTATGTTCATTGAAGATTGTCCACTAATACCAGAAGGTAGCTTCATCTTCCACAGAATCAGCCAAATTAACCAAGGAGCACCGATCAAGGCCATCATTGCTCCGGTCGGCAGATCCATGCTTGATTGGTGGACCATTTTCGCCAGCACGTCAGCGCCCGTCAACAGCAATGCCCCCCAGAGGAAGGAACCGGGCAGCACCCAACGATGCATTTTTAGACCGCTTAAGCGAACCAAATGCGGAGCTACCAAACCCACAAAACCAATGGGTCCAATGACGCTGACTGTAATGGTCGATAGCAGGACAGCCAATACAATTCCCACCGCCCGGGTCAAGCTAACCTTTTGTCCGAGCGACGTGGATGTGGACTCATCCAGATCCAGGACATCAAACTGTCTTGACAGCAGAACGGCAATGACCGAGAGTCCTACGACCCATGGCCAGGCGTAAGTCGTCCCGCTCCAATCGTTTTGCACAAGCGAGCCAGAACCCCAGAGAAACAATCCCTGCGTTTCAAATGAATAAAAGATATGCAAAGCTCCGGTAAACGAACCGAGAACCATGGATACAATCAAGCCGGCAAGCGCCAACCGAATCGGACTTCCAGCTCGTCCCCCGCCCATGAAGTAAGCCAGCACCGCTGCAAGCAGGCCGCCGACAGCGGCAAATAGAAACGGCGCCTGATGCAGCAATCCGGGAAACATCACCGCGCCAAGGACGACCACAAAGTAGGCACCGGCGTTAATTCCTAGTGTATCAGAAGCCGCCAGCGGATTTTTGGTGATGGCCTGGAGCAGAGCACCGGCGATGGCCAGCGCACCACCTGCTAGGATTCCGATGACCGTACGCGGCATTCGGAGATCCCACACCATGTTATGATCGAGCGTATTCTGACGCTGGGTCAACGCCTCAATTACTGTATGCAGCGGGATTGAAGCCTCTCCATAACACAAGCTTACAAAAAAAAGCACGATGAGGACGATCAATCCGCCCCCAAAAATGCTTCCTACACGCCAAGTCTTCGATAAACCCGTTGTGCCTGTTCGGGTCATTTCGTCAGAGCTCCGACTACTTGATCAACCAGCACTTTAGATGAGATTGGGCCGCCGAACGTCCATGTTGTACCGTCCAGTGGGTAGGTCCGTTTTTCTTTGACAAAGTTCAGTCCGTTCCATACCGAGTTGTTCTTCATCGCGGCTCCAAATACATCGTCCGTCTTTTGCGTAATATAGATAAAATTGCTGTCCTGCACAGCTGGAAGAGCTTCAATGCCAACGGTGCTAAACCCATATTTCTCAGTCTTGTCCGACTTCCAGTCGTTCACCATGCCGATTTTCGCAAGCGTTCCCACTACAACCGAATTTTCTTTGAACATTCGCAGACTGGCAGCATTTTGAGCTGTAAAGGCTTGTGTCAGCGCATAGTGAAAGTCTGCTTTGCCTGCCTTCTCCAATGTAGCCTTTGCATCTATATAGTGCTGGTCAAGTTCGCTTAGGACCTTATCAGCCTGTTCCGTTTTTCCGGTAGCCACAGCGACTTGCTTGAAAATTTCGACCATACGGTCGTAATCATAGCCGTTCCCCTTGTAAGGATCGAATTCTATCGTCGGTGCAATCCCCTTAAGCTGTGCATAGATCGCTGCATTGTTATCGGCGTTAGAGATAATAAGATCTGGCTTGAGCGCCGCAATCGCTTCTAGATTCGGTTCGCCCCGTGTGCCGATATCAGTTACGGTATCAGCCAGCTTTGCCTCCGGTGTTACCCACAGCTTGTAGTTTTCATTGTCCGCATTGCCGACAGGCTGTACGCCAAGTGCAATGAGGTCCTCGGTAAACGTCCATTCGAGTACAACGACACGTTCCGCTGGCTTGTCCAGCTTGACTTCCCCGTGGTCGTCCTTAACCGTAACCGGACCAGCCGTAGTAGATGTCTGCTCAGACCCAGCAGTACCTTCCGTCTTCGAGCTATCCCCAGCTGCACCGCAGCCCGCCAATACAATAGTAAATACTACAAATAACAATAGGCTATTCAACATCTTTTTCATTTCTCTCAATCACCCCTGTATGTATATTGCATTGGAAAATGATAATCATTATCAGTAAAAGAGTATAGGGCTTAGTGACTTTTGTCAATACGGATAGATCTAAAATTGAATCGCAAACGGGTTCCGTATATGATAGCTTTATCATTGTTTAAGGGAGGCTACATTTACGTGGCAGTATTAATCAACGAGCAAATTAAAGCTGACGAAGTGGTACTCACTGGACTCGCAGGGGAGAAGCTCGGCGTTGTCTCGAAGTCAGAAGCCTTGGCTATGGCCCGATCCAAAGGGGTGGACCTGGTCTGCACCTCACTGATGAGCAGTCCACCGCCCTGTAGCTTGGTCGCAAAGGGCAAAGGAAAAGCGCTTGCGCAAAAAGAAGCCGCAGCAAGCAAAACGAATGTCGGCCGAACCGCAAAAAACAGTGGCAAAGAAAAGGTCAAGGAGCTTCGCTTCACTGCTCATATTGAGGAGCATGATTACGACACGAAGCTGCGTCAGGCAGACAAACATCTGCGTTCCGGCAAACCGGTGCAGTTGGTCGTTAAAGCGTCTGGTGCAAAAGAAGCACCTTTCGCCAAAGCTGTACTAGAGCGGCTACTAGTCGATCTGAAGGAAGCCGGAGTGAAGGATACTGGAATCCAGACGGGCGGCAAGGGCTCACAAGTGAAATTAAACCCTCGCTGAATGGCAAATCCGTAAATTGGACAAGTCACTTAGACCGTAGGAAATAGAGGGTGATCACTAATGGACATGAATGGACCTGTCAACATTTCTCGAAGTGAGAGACTTCAGACTTGCCACGAAATAGCTGCGAGGTTACATGAAGTATACAGAGACAAAATTCTGGCTATAGGGATCTATGGATCTGTTGCCAAAGGTACTGACGGCCCTTTCTCGGACATTGAAATGTTTTGTGTACTAAGTGAACCAAACGGCCCCGTAGAATTTAGCCATGAATGGTCGGCGGGGCCCTGGAAAGCTGAGGTGAACGTCTGTAGTTCAGACATTCTTCTTAAAATTGCCTCTACTGTTGAGGGCGATTGGCCATTGACACATGGACCCTTCTTTTCCCCACTTCGTCTGTATGATCCTAAAAACTTTTTTTCTATATTAAAGGAAGCTGCCGAATCCCCAACAAAGGAAGATTTCAGGCATGCCATCAACGAAGTGCTTGTAGGTGAAATGTACGAGTTTATAGGAAAGCTTAGAAATGTCCGTGTAAATGGCCCTCATACCTACTTGCCGTACTTGGTAATGCAGTTTGCCCAATATGGGGCTATGTTAGTTGGGTTGCACAATCAGAAGCTTTTCTCAACGGGTTCAATGGTTCTACCGGAGGCCCTGGAACTGCCGAGTCGTCCAGAAGGATTTGATCATGTAGTTAAGTTGGTGATGTCCGGAGATTTAGCTGAACCAGCGAAGATCATTTCAGCCTGTGAAGATTTCTGGAGTGGTCTTGTGAGTTGGGCAGTCGAACATGACTACCTTATTCGATCACAACGAATCCCGTTTTGATCGAAATAAAATTTACTTTAATTGCGATTACTATAATATATCATGTTTTTGATATGCCCCATCCCCCTTTCGTTAAGGGGGATTTTACTTTTCTTCTGGATGGATGATACTGCTTCGTTATATTTTCCCACTGTAACATGTTTAAAATTTAAACTACTTGATTTCACCCCCTACCTCCTTTATTCTCTGTATATGTAACTCTGGCTTTGCTTATCTATATCTAGTGCTCACATACTGACCTCATTCGTGTACACATGCAAAAATGTACAATTCCGGTGTACTCCATTAAAATTTTACACATAGGGCTTTATATAGATTTTATTTTTGTTAATATCCAACAACAGGGCCTTAGGCACTATGATAGATTACGTTTTAATGATATATTGATAGGTACTATAAAAGACTAATTACCCATGGCTTGGGCTGGAGGATGTATGAAAAAGGAATCAAATCAAGACGAAACCAGTTATTTATTTAATGTAGATGTATTAGTTAAAGGCCGTTCGAACGTAGAGGCCCTTCAGTTCCTGCTTAATCTCTTGAGCCAAAACGAACACATTGCGGATAGCCGGATTCAATCCGGTATTGAACTTGGGAATTTAATCGAAGCTGCACTGTATCTAAAAAAACAGTCAGCCAGTAATAACCCGTCTGACGCAGCTGCTACGCTTGCGGAAAAGTTCTCCAAAAAGAAGTCAGCCGCAGTTACGAACAAGCCGCCAGTCGTTCAAGAGATCAAACAATCCCACGTACAGCCAAAGCCTGCAACACAACAAGAACTTAGTACGTATGAATGGATCAAACGCTATATACAAGATAATACGCTTGTACGGTTAATCGTGAACCGCTATGGCGGACAGCGTAGCATCCCTTGCCGCATCCTCAATCTGGATCATGATAATAGCCTGCTGAGTGTGTATCATGTAGATGAGAAGCAAGTGTACTCCTTTAAAATGAATGAGATCGATGAAATCACATCGTAAATGTAAATACTTCATAAAAAAACGAAGCAAAAAAAAGAGAACGGGCAGGAAAAACATGACGTCTTTCTTGCCCCTTCTCTTTTTTTTTGCATTATCCGAAAAGAACTCTAATCCTCTTTCTTCAGACCCATGGCAGCCCATGCCAACAATATCCATCCTGCAATAAAACACACGCCTCCTAAGGGGGTGATAGCCCCCAGCACACGGATTCCGGTCAAACTTAGCACATACAAGCTGCCGGAAAACAAAATGATACCCGTTAATAACAGACGCGCTGCCCATCTCAAACGGTTGGAAGAACCCCACTGTCCAGCAGCCAACGCAATGATCAGCAAACCGACAGCGTGAATCATATGATATTTCACACCTGTTTCATACACGGCCAAAGCATCCGCGTCGATCCGGGCTTTCACAATATGTGCCCCGAACGCTCCAATGGCTACCGCCAACATCATCATTATAGATCCCATAAATATCCATTTTCGTTGCATGTTTGTGTACTCCTTTTCATCTCATCCTTTTAACCGAATGTTCTTCTTATTTTATCGAAACCGTATGAAGTTTACCAGCCAGCGTGTGTGAACAGACCGCATACAGAATTGGATGATTAGACCCTGTCTTTTGAAGGGTAATGTGTAGGGTGGCTTGCTTTTTTGTTTATTTTGTGGAAAATTAGTACCTGTTCGGACTATGTTCAAGGAGTTGAAAAAATGAGTACCCAAGATCCTAATTTGCAAAAGCCTGCTGCGCCTGAGGAGCACCCTGTTTTTTCAGAAACTCCTGTGTTCCAGCCTCCGGTCAAGCTCAAACATTCCGGTCCCGGAATTGCTTCTTTTATTATGTCGCTTGTCAGCCTGATCGGATATATTATTCTGGCTATTATGGTTATTAATCTGCTGGCTCATTTCGGCCAATACCAAACGATGAACCCGGAAGTCGCTCTGCAGCAAACCGGAACGGTACTGCTTCCTTTTATTTTTTTAGGCAGCCTGTTGCTGAATTGTAGCGGACTTGTGGTCGGTATCATTGGAATTGCGTTAAAAAACCGTAAGAAAACCTTTGCTATTACAGGCTTAATCATTAATGCACTTATTATTGTGGGCTTTATTGCACTTCTTGCCATCGGTCTTTCCGTTCCGAATAGCACAGCGGATATCTATCCTTCCTCCGTGCAATCTTTATAATTTTTCTGCATCACACAGAGAGGATTCAATGTATGAACAAAATTAAAATTTTTGCCGACAGTACCAGTGATATTCCTGCTCACTGGCGTCAACAGTACGAAATTAGTATTGTGCCATTGTATACAGTATTTGGTGATGAGGCATTGCAGGATGGTGTAAACATTCACCCAGAACAATTATTTCAACGTGTAAGCCGCGAGGGACATTTACCGCGTACCGCCGCACCTTCTCCGTCGGATTTTATTCAAGCCTTTGCGCCCTACATAGAACAAGGGGACGACATTTTATATATCAGTCTGTCTTCCGAACTATCATCGACGTACCAGAATGCGCTACTCGCTGCCTCCGAATTTCCGGAAGGTCGCATTACGGTTTTTGATTCCTTGAATTTGTCGTGCGGCTTTGGCCTGCTTGTGATGAAAGCTGCTCGTGCGGCAACCAACGGCAATACGATAGAGCAGATTGTAGACATGTTGACAAAAACCAGGCCGTTAATAGACACGGAATTTGTCATTGATACACTTGAATACCTGTATAAAGGCGGAAGATGCTCAGGCATGCAAAACCTGATTGGCAGTCTGCTCAAAATTCGTCCGGTGATCAAAGTGATTGACGGAAAAATGACGCCTGCCTACAAAGTCCGCGGCAAACGTGAAAAAGCACTGGATCAGATGCTGCAAAACGCTCTGAATCAACGAGATCAGATGGATAACGATATCATTATTGTCGTGCACGCTTTGGCCGAGGAAGATGCGCTGATGTTGCAAGCTCGCTTGAAAGAAGAAACGAACGCACAAGAGGTACTGCTAACTACAGCAGGCTGTGTCATTTCCAGTCATTGTGGTCCACAGACTATCGGTATTATGTATGCCAAAAAAGCATAGTTTATCCAATATCAAACCCGTTGCCGCATAGGTAGCGGGTTTTTTGGTGTTTTTCCAGCAATTTAGCAATGAATAACTTTCCTCTTTTTGATAGTATTATTCGTCGAGTAACGATATATGAATCTACAATCTATCATAAAAAAGAAGGTTATTTGGTATGAGTTCCAAACGATCACGTTGGTTAACCAGGCTCACCCTTTCAGCAACTGCAGCCATCACAATATTCACAACATTCACTTCATACTTAGCTGCTCCAGCAGCAGCATCATCCGGCGCTACGTTCCAAGATATTGCACACAGCTATGCCTATCAGTCTATTATTTCCCTGCACGCTAAAGGAATTTTGAACGGTACACAACCTGGTTACTTCTCTCCTAAAAAGGCTGTTACCAGAGCCGAATGGGTTACCGCACTGGACCGTACACTCGGTCTGGAGCCTGTACAAGCAGCCGTTTCCTCCTACCGAGATGTTGCCCAAAAGACGTGGTACTATGGATGGATTGAAGCGGCTTCTCAACTCAATATCGTTCAGGGGGGAACGTCTGCCACATTCCAACCTAATAGTCCTATAACCCGTCAAGAAGCGGCCTTGATGATCGCACGTCTCATCCGTTCTTCGGGCGGATCAGGAAATGCTACTTCCTCCTTCACAGATACTGGGGAAATTGCAGATTGGGCTCTTGATGCGGTAACCACCGTAAATCGTTACGGCTTTATGAAAGGTGAAAGTAACTATTTTCGTCCAGCATCCTCTCTAACCCGCGAAGAAACAGCGGCATTGCTGGAGCGTCTGCTAACGTATTCAACAAAGCATGCTAACCAAACTGCTTCCACGGCTTCTTCCATCCGACTAGGCTGGCAATATGATCAAACCGTTCAGCAGTTTGAAAATACGGTGCTCCAATCCAACATCAACACCCTGTCACCACGTTGGTTTTTTCTAAATGAAACAGGTAGTATAAGCGACTATACTAATTCGTCGCTGCTCACCTGGGCCAAACAGCATCATAAAAATATCTGGGCTATGGTAGGCAACCGTTCCAATCTGGTGCTGACGCACCAAATTCTATCCAGTGAGGTTCTACGGAATAAAACTATAACTCAGCTTGCCAATGCCGTATCTGTATACGGTTTGAACGGACTTGTCATTGATTTTGAAAATGTAGATGGTCAGGATCGTGCCAATTTAACATTGTTCGTCCAACAATTAAAAGCTAAGTTGAAGAGTCAGAATACGGTACTGGCGATTTGTGTATCTCCTGATTATGGAACGGACTGGACTGCCGCCTTTGATTATAAACAGCTTGGCGCTGCGGCAGACTATCTGATCCTGATGGGATATGACGAGCATTGGGGAGGTAGCTCGATCCCCGGCTCTGTGTCCTCATTGCCATGGCTCCGTGAAAGCGTGCGGCGTTTCGTACAAACCACCTATCCGGAGAAAGCGATCTTGGCGTTGCCATTATTTACACGGAACTGGACTCTTAATGCTAGCGGACATTCAATCGCTTCCTCTGATATATCACTAGATCAGCAAAACCAGCTAGTATCCCGTTCCGTTTCCAAACCAATCTGGAATGAGGATATTCAGCAGTATACCGTGTCTTACAAAGACACACAGCTTCATAAGCTTTGGCTTGAGGAAGGACGATCCTTCACTCGTAAGTATCGCTTGGGGCAGGATGCTGGGTTTGCTGGCTTCGCCTACTGGTATCCGGGCGGAGCCAGCTCTGATCTGTGGTCCAGTGTGACAAACGCAGACCGATTCATACAGCGTGGTTTATAAAATAAAAAGCCTTCAACTTCACGTAAAAAGTGAAGTTGAAGGCTTTTTGCATACGTACTTAGCACCAGCCTATGACCGATATGCAACTTTCCCGTTTACAACTGTCATTCGTACCTTAACATCAAGTAAAGCTTGCGGGCTTTCCGATACATCACGGTCAATGACTGTAAAGTCAGCGGCTTTCCCTTCAGCTATCGCCCCTCTTTCATCAGCTTCCCCGGCTGCTACTGCGCTTCCTGTGGTAAACAGACGAATGGCTTCATGTACATCCAGCTTTTCAGCGGGAAGATAGCCCTCATGCATTTCTTCCGGCTTGGCGCGAGTCACTGCCGCATGAATACCAAGAAAAGGGTTTAACGGCTCAATCGGCGCGTCACTACCTCCAGCACATGGAATGCCTGCTTCCAGCAGTTTTTTCCAGGCATATAAATATTCAGTCCGTTCTTTCCCAACCCGATCCAGTACCCAAGGGAAGTCACTTGCGACAAAACGGGGCTGGATGTCCGCAATCAGCGGCAGCTTCGCCATTCTCTTGACCAAACCCCTCCTAAGCACCTGTCCATGGATCAGGCGATCTGGCAAACCGCTTTCCTCCGTGAGCACATGGGCCTCCATCGCTGTCAAAATCATGTGCGCTGCCCCATCCCCTATAGCATGTACAGCCACTGGAAAGCCTGCGGCCCTGGCAGCTGCCACCATCTGATTCAGCTCTGGCTGCGGTTGAATCGCCATTCCGCGGGTATGTGGAGCATCACTATAAGGTTCTGATAATAATGCCGTTCTTCCACCAATAGCGCCATCGGCAAACATTTTAATCGCACCGATTTTAAACCACTCATTTCCGGTACCTGCACGCAGCCCTTGCACTTTCGCTTCTTCCATAAATGGATGATAGATGAGCTGGTGTGTGCGAAAAGCAAGACCTTCTTCCCTCAGCTCCCTGTAAATTCGCTGCATCGTCTCCACACTGCCCAAAAAACGTAAATCTTCCGTGTGCGCAGCAGTTAGACCAAGCCGTAGCGCATCCAGGCAAGCCCGCCGAATCGTATCCTTCTTAACCGAATAATCCGGCTCTGGCTGCACGCTAGTAAAGGCAAAGGATGCTTCCTCATAAATCAATCCGTTCAACCGTCCATCTGCGTCTCGTCCATAGGCTCCCGAAGCCGGGTCAGGGGTGTCCTCGCTAATACCCGCACGCCGAAATGCCTCTGAATTGGCCAAGAACGTATGAAAGCACGTACGAGTGAGATATACCGGATGCTGATCTGTAATGGCATCCAGCTCGGCTATACCTGGAATTTCAACAGGAATAAACGCATTTTCATTCCAGTTAAGTCCTAAAATCCACTCTCCCGGCGGTGTTACAGCGACCCGTTTGCGCAGCATAGCCAGCATCTCTTCCTTGGAGGTAGCTGATGTTAAATCCAGCATAGCCAGCTTCATACCATGCATAGACAAATGCATATGTGAATCAGTTAAGCCTGGCAGTACATAGGCGTCTTCCCAATCCACAGTTTCATATTCCTTACCGGTCAACTGCAATTCAAGCTCCCGAGCATATCCGATGGCTTGTATCCGACCCTGCTGTACAACGATGGAGTCTCCTTTGGAAGCCCAATCCCCATGCAACCGGCCGTGCTTGAACAAAACGAATGTCAACGCCACTCATCTCCTTTTTTCAACTATACGCATATCCACTTCATATTACGCCTGTGTCGCCACTTCCAAGCGTAGTGTATTTATATCTATCTGCTGCACCTGCTGGGCAAATTGGTCATGAGCTGCACAGACAGCCATTTTATAATCCTGATCCAGCTCATACTGCTTAAAATGACAATACTCGGTGGTAAAGCCCTCTGTCGTGAAGCCTATGAACGGTTGTGCCTTCAGCTCGAATGAAAAAGACTTCAACGGTAGAGTTAGTCCCTGCCCCTCGGCCTTCACAAAGCTTTCTTTAAGCGTCCATAGATCGTAAAAATAGGACAATCGGTTGTCTGCGTCCTGACGCATTAACGCATCATACTCTGTGTCTGAAAAGCACACTCTGCCTACCTCAAAATCAATAGGACGGAGCTGTTCAATGTCGATTCCAAGCGGGTGATCATCAATGGCGCATACCACCCATTTTCCCGAGTGAGAAACATTAAAATGGAATGCGGGTGCATTTATCAAGGAAGGCTTACCGAATGCATTGTATGTAAATTGAAGACTAGCATTAGATACCTTCAATTGCCGGCAGGCCAACCATCTTAGCAGCACATCGGCATATAAGCCCCTCAAAGCATCTTCCCGATGTAAAAAACGATCTAACTTGTGCTGCTTTTCCAGCGAAACCCAATTTACCAGTAATTCGTAATGCTCCTCAGCTTCCGGCTTGCTCGTATCAATCGCGTATATTTTCATGGTTGCCTCCTGTATATCTAATGAATATCAGCCAGTTTGTAACACTCACCGTTCGATTGAAGTCTGTTAGATATGGATGGCGTGTGCCGTGTACATGGTCAATATACTACTCTAGCACTTTCAATTCAATATGGATACAATTGGGATAAGCATCTCTATTAAAACTACTTCATAGAGCCCATTAATGAAAGCGCTTTAAAATAACGCATACAGAGGAGGACGAAACAATGAAATATGATTTTGCCCGCTTGCTGTGTATTATGCTCTCTATTTTGCTGACGTTGAGCATTTTTCAGATGTTTTCACCTAAGGTCGCTTCAGCCGCTTCAGCGAATGTTGTGAATGGCATTCAGTTTAAAGATACAGATGGAAACGTGGTCCATGCCCATGGGGGTGGTATGATTAAAGTAGATGGTTACTATTATTGGTTTGGTGAAAATCGTAATCCCAACGGCACATTCAAGGCGGTATCCGCCTACCGTTCCTCTGATTTAAAAAACTGGGAGTTTCGTAAAAACGTACTGACCAGCAGCTCCGCTGTAGAGCTGAATGTTTCGAATATTGAACGTCCGAAAGTGATTTACAATGAAAAAACACGTAAATACGTATTATGGATGCATAAGGAGAATGGGGTTAATTACAACGAGGCCCGAGTGGCTGTCGCTTCTTCCGATACCGTGGACGGCGATTACACGTATCAGGGCAGCTTCCGTCCTCTGGATCACGATTCGCGCGATATGACCGTATACAACGATAACGGTACAGCTTACCTCATTTCGGCTACCCGGGTAAACGCGGATCTGAACATCTATCGTCTGACACCGGATTTTCTGCAAGTTGAATCGCTGGTGACTACACTTTGGCCAGGACAATATCGTGAAGCTCCGGCGATGTTCAAAAAAGGAGACGTCTACTTCCTGATTACATCCGGGGCAACCGGCTGGAATCCCAATCAAGCCAAGTATGCTACCGCATCCAGCATTGAAGGAACCTGGAGTAATACGATAAACTTCGGGGACGGTACGACATATGGTTCACAGTCGGCTTACGTGATTCCTGTTGAAGGTGCCCAGACAACTTCATACCTGTATTTGGGCGACCGTTGGGCGGGTGCGTGGAGCGGTCCTGTGCAGGATTCTCAATATGTATGGCTGCCACTGCGTTTTCCAACAGCGACTTCATTAGCCATGGATTGGTTCGACAGCATTAATATTGACACCGCCAGTGGTGCGGTCGAGGGGATAACAACGCCAATTGCCATTGATCCGGATGCCTATTATCAGCTAGTGAATCGCAAGAGCAATAAGCCACTAAGCATTATTGGCAATGCAACGACGGACGGTGCAGACCTGGAGCAGCGTGCAAATTCCGGAGCAGCAAACCAGCAATGGCAGCTCAAGGATGCAGGCAGCGGATATTATAAAATTGTGAACCGCAACAGCGGAAAGCTAATTGGTGTTGAAAGCGGTACCACAACAGACGGTACAGTTATTGAGCAGTGGAGTGACGGAGGCTGGTCCAGTCAGCATTGGCAATTAGTATCCGTAACCGGTGGTTATTACAAGCTGAAAAATCGGGCAACCGGCAAGCTGATCGATATTTCTGAAGGCGCCACCGCCGATGGAGCCAAAGCCATTCAATGGGGCGATAATGGTGGAACGAATCAGCATTTCCGTGTAGTTAAGGTAGAATAGCTCAAGTTATTTTCAAAAGGAGCCGTATTCCGAGCAGATCATGGTGACTGCTAACGGAAAAGACGGCTCCTTTTTACGTAAAACGATGAAATTGATAATCTCTAGTACGTTACAGTTCCCACGGATAATCTGTTGTCAAAAAACTAGCCAGCTGCTTACTTTCTTCTCTCCGCTGACGCCGTATGGCTGCGCGTGATGGAGCCGTCTGGTGCAATTGTAACTGCTCTTCTGTTTCTGGAATCACCTGCGGGACGGTCACTTTACGGTTGTTCTCGTCCAATGCCACAAAGGTCAGGAAGGCGGTGGCTGCGATTTTCCGGTCGCCAGTCATCAGTCCTTCACGAATTACCTTTACGAACACCTCCATCGAGCTACGGCCTGTCCAGGTTACGAACGCTTCTAGCGTGACAGAATCACTCGGATGGATAGGTAGCAAAAAATCCACCGAATCCGTAGAGGCTGTAACTGTGTTCGTACGACACAGCTTAGCAGCTGCAATAGATGCGATATCGTCGATATACGACATTAATCGGCCGCCGAAGAGCGTGTTATGATTGTTGATATCGTTGGGAAATACTCGGGACGTCTTGAAGCAGTAGGTTTCTCGGATGTACTTGCTTTCCATGGATTCTTTCCTCTCTTTTCCTCGTTGCTCTCTTTTTATATCTCAGGATTTTGCAAAATCATGATGTGGAAGCCTGTTTTAGACTATGCTAATCATCCCACTAATCCGCATAATAAATCAATACATAAAAATCGGCATCCTCATCCGAATCATTTCGGTAGGTATGTATGTCAGATACTTGAAATTGCACGGCATCCCCTGCACTCAGCTTGAGCTGTTGCCCCTGCATTTCAAAGTACATTTCCCCACGGATCATGAGAATCGTTTCCTCCCCCAAATGCTTCTCTGCCTGGTGTGTAAAACCTGGCTTCAGACTTACCGTGAACACCTCAAACTTCTTTTCAGCGTGATACGGGAATACAGGGTAAACAAAATAGTTACCGTCCTCATCAATAACCGGATGCAGGTCTTCCCTCCGAATCTTCGTGATTTGCGGCGGATCTTCTTTGAGAAAGGTGGAGAAGGATACATGCAAACCGTTCGCAATTTTCCAAAGGGTTGTTACCGTAGGATTGGATTTCCCCTTCTCAATCTGAGCCAGCATCCCTTTGCTGACCCCTGTCAGTTCAGCCACCTTATCCAAACTTAATCCTCTAGTCTTCCTGATTTGAGCCAAATTAGAGCCAATAATATGCTGCATTGAATCCACGGACGATGCCTCCTTGTATCCAAAAGTCTATATAAGAAGAATACACAAAAGACTGTGTGTTCGCTATATATAGACTGTATCGTAAAATATCATTTATCTTTTGCAATTTTGGATGCATGACTTATTATCCACAGTAAATTAAGTGTAGCCGATCAAGGTAATACAAAGCTTAAACGGGAAGTAGACATGCTACAATTTACTGTAATTGTAATATGGTCAGGTTCCTCGCTTACTTCAACATGCAATAAAAACATTTGACATTGAATATAAATGTCCTTAAACTTTTCACTTATTAAAACTTTTTTCAAAACTATTGTAATATCCTGAAGGAGGGCTGCTATCCTATGACTTTTCCGTCCCTGAACACCCAACAGGTGAGAAAATCAAGTTTGGCTATCTAGGAGGGACTAAATTTGAATCTGCAAACCCGCAAGTCCCGCCACATGTATACGATGCAGCTGGCGACAATTTTTATTGGCTTTATTGTATTTGGCATCTCGGAAAATATTAAAGGCCCTGCCATTCCACGCATCCAATTCGACTTCAATCTGGATGAACAGCAGCTCGGAACATTGTTGTCTCTAAACGCACTTGGTTATTTGATTGCCTGCTCGTTCACCGCTGTCCTTGTCCGTAAGTGGGGAATCAAGGCGGTCAGCATCATTTCCTTTGCTTCCATGATCATCTCGGGAGTGTTCATCTATCTGTCGCACACGTATCCGTTCTTCGCCTCGTCCTACTTCTTGATGTATATCGGGAACGGCATGCTGGAGATTGCGCTCGCAATTTTGGGGGCGAGGATTTTTGTGAAAAATACCGGCACGATGATGAATTTGTCCCACTTTTTCTATGGGCTCAGCTCAACAGTCGCCCCTTTGCTGGCGACGGGAGTCATGTCACTGACGGTATTTGGACATATGCTGGACTGGCGGGGGATGTATCTGGCTATGTTGTCGCTCTGCTTGCTGCCGATTGTGGCCGCACTGCTCAGCACCTTCCCGGGAGACGATTTGCAGCATGAGGATCGAACCTCACTCAAGACGCTAACCCGCGATCCAGCACTCTGGATGATGGTAATGATCCTGTCGTTTGGAGTAGTCTCTGAGCTCGCAGTTGGGGGCTGGCTGGTCAACTTTTTAGAGAAAGCGTATTCATGGAGCACGGTGGAGGCGTCCAGCATGCTCTCAGCGTTCTTTCTTACCTTCTCGTTGGGGCGCCTATTGCTTGGTCCACTCACAGACCGGATGGGGTTCGTGCTTTCGACGATTCTATTCTCCGCCTTCTCAGCGATATGTACGTTCGCAGCAATCGCGGGTGGAGAGAGACTGGCGTTTCTCTTTGCCGTATCAGGTGCAGGTATTGCAATGATCTATCCGACCGTGATGGCGTTCATAGCAAGGAGATATCCGAAGGACAGTGATACAGCTATTACGTTCGTCGTCACGCTGATGGGCATAGGTAGTGTCATTGGCAACTATGTGATCGGCTGGGTAATCGAAGGGGTCAAGATAGTCTACGGCGCAACCACTGAGCTTGGCATACTGCGCGGACTTCAGGCGGGATATGGAGTTATCGGTCTATGCGCAGCCATCTGCGCGATCTCGGGAATTATTCTCTACGGATATCTGAAAAAGCGGCAGGAGCTTATATAAATCACCACCTTAGGGTTGCCCCATAAGTCATGAACTGACTGGGACGCCCTTTTTTTACGAGTTCCCCATTCAGTCAAAACAGCCCTTATATGAACACATCCGAGCTGCTTTGATTCATCATCAGTTCTTGCCCGTTTGCCATTTCGAAGAGCTCATCGGGAGTACATTTGAACACCGCTTTTGGATGACTGGCTGCTGCCAAATCGTCTGGAACCGGAACACGACCGAACCTTTTTGGTAAATACATAGCCTTCATTGGGTTGTCAACAGTAAAACAGCTTTTTAAGAGCAATTCTCCTGTAGGAACTATTCAACATAACATACAAACGTATAATATATTGATACTTTACAACTTACGTTATATACTATTATAAAATTTATACACTGGGGGTAAGGTTAAAATGTCCATAGCTTCGGAGTTGAGCGGAACGAAGCACGATTCACTCAGCTTTTTACAAGGGGTTAAAGATTGTATTCCTACATTGCTCGGTTATGTATGTATTGGGTTCGCGGCAGGCATTGTGGGCGCTTCATCAGGGGTTAGCACCATGGAAATTGCCTTCATGTCGGCGCTTGTATACGCAGGAGCCTCCCAGTTTATCATGTGCTCGATGCTGGCTGCAGCCAGTCCTCCATCCGTCATTATTTTAACGACTTTCATTGTGAATGCTCGTCATCTGCTGTTAAGTGCGTCGCTGGCTCCTTACTTTTCTAAATATTCATTGTGGAAAAACATAGGCATCGGTGTTCTTTTGACGGACGAATCCTTTGGAGTAGCGTCGGATAAATTGGCTAAAGGCGGGCAGGTCAGTGACCGCTGGATGAACGGGCTTAATATTACAGCTTATCTCGCCTGGATTGCATCCTGTGTAGCGGGAGGGGTTCTCGGGAACTGGATTTCCCGGCCGGAGGCTTTTGGTCTGGACTTTGCCTTGCCAGCGATGTTTCTTGCCCTGCTCATTTCCCAACTCCAAAGTGTCCAGACCTCCAAACTCAAGCATCGTCTGCTGCTTGTGCTGTGTATGGCTGTTCTGATGTACCTATTGTCCTGGTGGGTACCATCACATATCGCCGTCATTGTAGCGACCATGATCACCGCAACGATTGGAGTGTTAACTGACAAATGAACATTAATCCCAATGTCCTGTATATCATAATCGGTGCCATGCTTGTCACGGCGATTCCAAGGATCATTCCCTTTGTCGTGCTGCAAAGGCTGGCGCTACCCAAGCCAGTGCTACAATGGCTTTCCTATATTCCCATCTGCATATTCACGGCCCTCGTGATGGAAAATCTGCTCGTTCGAACCGAAACCTCAGTCACTCTTAATGGACAAGTGCTTATGGCTGTCTTTCCTACGCTAGTGACCGCCTTGTGGAGCAAAAACCTGCTGGCTACCGTCGTTGTCGGTATTGTGAGTATGGCTGTAATTCGACTTTTGTGGTGAAGAAAAAAATTACCCTCCTACAATAGGAGGGCATCTGTCCTTTCTTAGGCTCCACCTGTCGTCCTTACTAACGAGGGCGACAGATCTCCTTCCTCAAAACCACGTTCTCGTTGTGAAAGATACGAGGAGGCTTGCAGCCTAAACATTTCTGCATACACTCCGTCTATATCCATTAAGTGTTCATGACTACCTGCTTCCACAATTTTGCCCTCCTCCATTAAAATAATGGTTGGGATTACATCCTCATGCTATCCTAACTACAACCAGTCCCTATTCACAAACATCTTTCTTCCACCATACAGATAGGCTAAAAACGTAAAAATGACAATCAGTCCGAGACTATAAGGCTCAACTCTGGGTGCATAAGTCGCTGTTTGCGGCATCATAATATAATAAGGAATCGTAAAAGGAAACCACGCACCTATGGAAGAGTGAAAGCCTGTTATAACAATATTAGGAACCACACAACAAATGGACATTCCCAGAGAAGCTCCAAAATTCCGAATTTTTATCGAGAGCATAAGCTGTAGTGCTGCCAGGGGAAAAATCCCGAGCCACCCTCCCAAACCGGTAGAAAGAACGACAGACCAAGGGATCTCTCCTGGAGCACCTGCTATATTTCCACTTACAAAATAGCCTACTATAAATATAAGCTGATCCAGACCCAGTATGAGAATGAGCAATATATATTTTGCATAATAAATTTGCTGACGAGGATACGGGCTGCTCAATAAAATCTTCCATCCTCCATCCCGGTGCTCGTACGCACACAAAAGAGAAGCAATAATTCCACAATAGAGCGGATAAAAAAACATAGAGTGAAATTGCGCTGAATAAGTATATAAAGTTAACCAACTGGGTGAAAAAAACTGCTTCAAATCATTCAGTTCCAGGACTCCCATTAAAGAATTTATGATCGCATCCAATATAATGAGAATCCAAACCATGATCCATTGAAGCTTTATTGTCTCCACGCGTAAAATAGAGCCCATGTATCTTTTCCTCTCTATTTGAATTCATGCTTGGTAAACTGTAGTGTACCAAGTCCCGTAAAGATGACTCCTGCACTTAAAGCAACGATCACCCAAATCATGTGTTCCTTCATCAGAGGACTTGATAATGCAGGGTACGACCAAGGCAATATTTTAATCCACAGAATACTTGTGCGTGCCAAAAACAAGCTTGCAATTGAACCGAATATACCAAACGCTAATGGGAATGCCTGATTAGTGAAAAGCGTAGACAGCCAAAGTTGAATTGCAAGTACTGGTAGGGTAGCCAAGCTTGCATTAATCGGCTGTAACAACATGATCCGCCAAGGAATGGGTTCGTTTGTATATAACACCCAGATGAGGCTCATACCTGCTACAGTGATCAAGGCGGTACCCAACTGCAGAATCACAATCCATACGATTTTGGATAAATAGATATAACTTCTGGGAACAGGCATGGCCATAAGCTGCTTCCATGTTTGAGTATCATGCTCTGTACCGGCCATAATACTCGCCAAAAGTGTACCGCCAAGCAGCATCACAAACGAAAGGAACATAAACATAACGGCAAAACCAGCGTAGACACCTCCCGGTCCTTGCCGAAAGTAAAGATACCATTCCACAGCAGTCATGCCTGTAAGTACACACCCCTGTATAAGAGGAATCCACCAGCATATTTTCTTCAGCTTAAGCCCCTCTGCCTTTATAACCCGGAGTATCATAAGCTTCGCTCCTTACCTGTCAGTTCCAGGAATATCTCCTCCAATGTTTTTTTCTTCTCTGTGACCCGATAAATGGGATGATTGTGTTCCACAAGCACCTTGATCATCTCCGAAGATTGTTGCCGATCTACAATAGGAGTCACGACCTCATTTTGTTCAATCGATTCAGCCCCGGCCGTCCACCCATGCTGAATCAGTGCACCGGCAGCCAGAACAGGATCTGGGGTTTCAATGAATAATTGAGGCTTGCTTTTGGCGGTGAGTTCCTTCATCGTTCCCTGGAAGATCATTTCACCCTGATTAATAATTCCTACATAGGTTGCAATCTGCTCAATTTCGCTTAATAAATGGCTCGAAACTAGTACCGTCATTCCGTAAGCGCCAGGGAGGCTCATAATTAACTCCCGAATTTCCTGAATACCAGACGGGTCCAAACCATTCGTCGGTTCATCAAGTATCAATAATTTGGGGTTGGCAATAAGCGCCATAGCAATCCCCAGTCTTTGTCGCATCCCCAAGGAATATCCCTTTACCGGACGATACGCATCCTTGGTTAATCTCACTAAATCCAGCACTTCATGAATTCTTCGGGTCGGCAGTCCACGCATGGTTGTAACGATTTCTAAATTTCGATATGCGGATAAATGGGCATAATAGGCAGGTGATTCAACCAAGGAACCAATATCCTTCAATATTTCCATACGCTGATCCTTCAGCTTTTTCCCGAAAATCTCAATTTCCCCGGATGTGGATTTAATCAGCCCAAGTAGCATACGAATCGTGGTTGTTTTACCCGCTCCATTAGGTCCTAAAAATCCATAAATCTGCTGTCCGGGTACCTGGAGATTTATTCGTTTTACAAATTCCCGTTTTCCAAAACGCCTAGTTAGCTGCTGTGTATGTATTACATATTCAGACATTTCCTGATCTCCTCTCGACTTCTAATGCTGAAGCTTAAGTTACATACAGTTTACTGAAGTAAAGTAAACATCAGGTAAACAGTCCCTAAACAACAGGCAAAAAAACCGAGCAAACTGCAAAATGTGAGATTAGATGTTAAAAAGTTAGATGTTTAGCGGCAGTGAAATCTCCATCCTAGTACCCGCTTTACTGCCTGAAAGGATATGAAGCGTTCCGTTATGCGCCTCAATAAAGCTTTTGGCAATAGGTATTCCATGCCCTTGGGAATGAGATACCTGCATGTACTCATTGGAATTCATTCCTATTCCGTCGTCTTCGATAGAAATATGAAGCTTATCGTTCGCTTTGCTTACTTCCATGGAAACGTGTGTACCTGGAGGATTATGAATGATAGCATTAATCAAAAAATTCTGGAGCGCTCTGCCTAATAATTTACTATCGAAGGGCATAATACATGCCGCGTCCATTGACGTAAAAGAAAATTCGTATTGCTCGGCTGAAGGATGGTTAGCGATATCTATGACTGTACTACGGAGAAACTCCACAATGTCCTTCTTCTCCAATTGGATTGGCAATGGACCTTCCTTAAGCTGCATAGAAGCATTCAAATCCTGAATCAACTGCTTCATTTCCGTCACTTTCTCACTGATACCCATACTAAAGCTTCTTCTTTCTTCATCAGACCAGTCATACTCTTGAGCAGTCAGCATGACCGCATATCCTTCAATATAAGATAATGGTGTTTTCAGATCATGGCTTACACCTGCTACCCACTGCTGTTTTCGTTTCTCTATTGCCACTCTCTCTTCCTCATTGCTGCGCAATTGGGCCGATAAGATGTTCATTTGTTCAAAAACTTCTTTATACAATTGATACGGAGGTTTATAACTATTTTTCTGATTTTTTTTGCCCTCTGGCAGTTCCAGTTCACTTAGCGGCGCTTGGAATTCCCCTGTCGCAATATTTCCAATCCATTTAATTACATACACCAAAGGTTTGCCTATATACCATCCGTAGGCAGCTATGAACACAACACTCTGCACGATACCAAGTCCTGTCCAGAATAGATCAATATTTATATTTTGAGATGCTCCAAATATACTTTTTATAAAAATATATAAGATCGTGCAAATAACAAAACATAGGACATAGGCCAGTACAAAGCATAACGTTACTTTCATAAAGCGAAAGGACATCTTAACCAGAGAGTTCATTCTTGCTCCCCCATCTTGACTGACATCATTTTATAACCAAGTCCTCTTACATTGATTAAAAATTGCGGGTGCTTGGGATCAGGTTCTATTTTTTTCCGCAAACGGGAGATATGAATCACTACGGTCTTCTCATCACCCAAGAAGGCCTCGCTCCATATCGCCTCATAAAGCTGCCGTACACTGAAAATACGGTTAGGATGCTTGCACAGAAATACCAGCAGTAGCCATTCACGTGCCGGACAATCGACCTGCTTGTCCTCCACATACAATACACCGGATTCCAGTTCCAGACGAAAATATCCAAAATCTAAAGTGCGTAAGGTCGGTTTCATGGCCACTGTCGAAACTTTCCGATATTTCATTCGAGCTTTCATACGCGCAACGACTTCCAGCGGGTTAAACGGTTTGGTAATATAATCGTCCCCTCCGATACCAAACCCCATTAATTTGTCTAGGTCTGTATCTCTTGCCGTCAAAAAAAGAATAGGGGCATCCGTATATAGACGCATTTGACGACATACCTCAAACCCATCGTTATCAGGCAGCATAACATCAAGTACAATCACATCCACATGAGATTCCATCACGACTTGCAGCGCTTCCCGACCCGTTGCAGCATGCTTGACTTGAAGGAATCCTTCTTTTTTTAACACCGTTGTCAGCATATCCCGCAACCCCTGCTCATCGTCTACTATAAGTACTGCAATTTCTTCCATAACCCAAGGTTCTCCATTCTTTTTTTACATTTTTTACTTTCATTATAAAAGCAAACGGGCAGAATTTAAATCGAGTTCCATCACATATCGTTCATCCCCGTGAATATACTTAATAACCAACAAGGCCAAACTGTGCCGTGTATCCACTTGGGGGGTGCCTAATAATGCCGGAACCACGCCAGCCATATTCATTCGTCGTATCCCGCGAAGATTGGTCGCTGCATCGCAAAGGGTACCAGGACCAGCAACGTCATCAGCAGAAGGTCAAAGATGTCATTAAGCAAAATCTACCCGATCTGATAACGGAAGAAAATATTATTATGTCGGACGGTCAACAGATTATTAAAGTGCCGATTCGCAGTCTGGATGAATATCGCTTCATTTATAACTATCAAAAGCAAAAGCATGTAGGCCAAGGAGATGGCGACAGTCAGGTGGGGGATGTCATTGGACGTGATCCTGCTTCCCAGAAGCCAGGTAAAGGTGAGAAAGCCGGCGACCAGCCGGGACACGATATTATGGAAACGGAAGTCAGCATAGAAGAACTGGAAGATATGCTGTTTGAGGAAATGGAATTGCCGAATTTACAGCAAAAAGACAAGGATCAAATTGAGGTTGAATCTATCGTATTTAATGATATACGTAAAAAAGGCATGCAAGCGAACATTGACAAGAAACGAACCATTCTCGAAAATCTGCGCCGCAACGCCCGTGAGGGGAAACCGGGCATTCACCATATTAGTCCGGACGATCTTCGCTACAAAACATGGGAAGAGAAGACCATTCCCCAATCCAACGCGGTGATTATAGCTATGATGGACACCTCAGGTTCGATGGGCTCTTTTGAAAAATATTGCGCTCGCAGCTTCTTTTTCTGGATGACCCGCTTTTTGCGCCGTCAGTACGAAAAGGTGGAAATTGTCTTTCTCGCGCATCATACCGAGGCTAAAGAGGTTACGGAAGAAGAATTTTTTACCCGCGGAGAAAGTGGCGGCACAATCTGCTCTTCCGCTTATTTGAAAGCACTGGAGATTATCGACAAACGATATCCTCCTTCCAGCTACAATATTTATCCCTTCCATTTCTCGGATGGCGATAACCTGACCTCGGACAATGAGCGGTGTGTGAAGCTAATCGAGGAACTTATAAAGCGGAGCAATATGTTCGGCTATGGAGAAGTGAATCAATATAATCGCAGCAGCACGCTGATGTCAGCCTACAAGAATATTAAAAAGGATCAGTTTATGTACTATGTCATCAAGGAAAAAGGTGAGGTATACCAAGCCTTACGTACCTTTTTTCGCAAACGGGAAGGGGGATCGGTGGGATGAGTACCGACCAGAAGGAGCTAGAATATGCGATATCAGAAATTATGGAGATTGCCGATGGATTCGGGCTCGATTACTACCCGATGCGGTATGAGATTTGTCCGGCGGATATTGTATACACGTTCGGAGCCTATGGTATGCCCACGCGCTTCAGCCACTGGAGTTTTGGAAAAACATTTCACAAGATGAAAATGCAGTACGATTTTGGATTGAGCAAAATCTATGAGCTGGTCATTAACTCCAATCCCTGCTATGCCTTCCTGCTGGAAGGAAATTCTTTGGTGCAAAATAAACTGATTGTCGCCCATGTACTGGCACACTGTGATTTTTTCAAACACAACGCTCGCTTCTCAGCTTCTAATCGCAATATGGTAGAGAGTATGTCGGCCACAGCAGATCGAATCAACAGCTATGAAGTGGAATACGGGTCAGAGGCTGTGGAATCCTTCATTGACTCTGTACTGGCGATACAAGAGCATGTAGACCCACAGATTATCAAACCAAGGCATCTGGATAAACAACGCTATATGGAGCTCAAAATCCGGGAGCAGAAAGAACCTGGAAAACGCCAGCGCCCTCCTGGGCCTTACGATGATCTATGGTCACTGGAAACAGCGAAGCAGCATGATCCGACCGAGACCGAGGGCATCAAGGTACGCAAGTTCCCACCGGAACCTGAAAAAGATATCGTCTGGTTTATTCAGGAATTCTCGGAGGTACTGGAGGACTGGCAGCGGGATATTATGACGATGCTACGGGACGAAATGCTGTATTTCTGGCCCCAAATGGAGACCAAAATCATGAATGAAGGCTGGGCCTCCTATTGGCACCAGCGGATTGTAAGGGAACTGGATTTAACCGGGGAGGAAACCGTTGAATTTGCGATGCTGAACGCTTCTGTCGTACAGCCTTCCAAGCAAAGCCTGAACCCGTACTATTTGGGACTGAAAATATTTGAGGATATTGAAAAACGATGGGATAACCCAACCCGTGAGGAGCAAGAGCGACAAGGACGCAAACCGGGCGAAGGACGCGCTAAAATGTTCGAGGTACGAGAGTTCGACTCAGACACCTCTTTTATACGCAATTACATGACCAAGAAACTGACAGAGGATTTGGATCTGTACGTGTTTGAGAAACGGGGACCCGATTGGAAAATTACCGATAAATCCTGGGAAAACATACGGGATCAGCTCGTGTTTTCACGTGTGAATGGAGGCTCCCCTTATATCGTCGTCGAGGATGGAGATTACCTGCATACGGGCGAGTTGAAGCTCAAGCACCAGTACGAAGGCATTGAGCTGGATTTAAAATATATGGAGCGCACACTTCCGTATGTATATCAGCTGTGGGGGCGCACCGTTCATTTGGAAACATTGATTGAGGGTAAGCTCGCCTTATTCTCATATGACGGTAAGAAACATCATCGTAAGTTTGTATAGTCATACAAAATCAAATAGCCAGCCTAATTTAAAAAAGGGGCATTCCTAAAAAGGATATGCGCCTTTTTTTTACTATTTCATACAACCTTAAGCGACCTTCGTTTCTTGCCAATTTCAGGACACCTGTTTCGTTTTGGATCAGGGGTGTATTATACTAATATGATAAATGACCCACGGGTCATAGTTGAGAAGCAGAACGAGGAGCGTTGATATAGATGAACACCCATCCCAGCTTTCGTGAAGTTCGTGAAAGTGATCAGCAGGTATTCCCGATCGCCTGGTATGCCGTTGGCTGGTCCAAGGAACTAAAGAATAAACCGCTTAAAAAGCGACTGCTTGGCAAAGATATTGTCCTGTACCGTGATGATCATCGTCAGGTACATGCCATCCATGCTTATTGCCCGCACCGAGGAGCTGATTTGTCGCACGGCTATTGTCAAAACGGGCACATCACATGTCCATATCATGCATGGTCTTTCGATGAGAGTGGGCAGTGTGTGGATATTCCGGCACATCCGGGACGGGCTATTCCTGAATTTGCTCATACCTATGCCTATCCCGCGATTGAAAAAGCCGGTCTGCTGTGGGTATATCCTCAGGCCGTTGGCTCAAAGTCTGAGATAAACTCAGGGTTGGGAACATCCACATCCCCCCCTCCTCTGGAGATTTTTCCCGAGCTGGAGGACCCCTCTCTCATTTTGTCTCCCTACGATTCCGTGTGGAAGGCACATCTGACGAGAGTTGTGGAGAGCGTGCTGGATGTCGCTCATTTGCCAATTGTCCATAACAAAACGATCGGTAAAAAATCCTCCACCGACATTCATATCGAGTTTGAAGCGGATGACAATCATATTCGAGTGAAAAACGGGAAAGGTCTATTACAATATACCTTTCCACAGCAATGGATTTTGACTCCCGCCAAGGAAGGACGCAGCAAGTTTATTAATTTCGTCACCTTCACTCCGATTGAGCAAGAGTTAACTGCCATCTACGGACTGGCTGGACGTAATTTTGCCAGATTTGTACCGGGCATGGGCCACATTTTTTCCAGATACAGTGGCAAGGTGCTGGAAGAGGATCGGGCCGTAGTGGAAAGCCAGCATCCGCGTCCAATCCCAGAAGCGCTGCGAATGGAGGCACACGTCCCCGCTGATGGACCTCAGGTTCGGTTTCGCAACCGCTGGTATGATTTCCTTGTCAACGATGAGCCTCGTGTACGACTGGGTCCAGAAACTACTTCCTCTTAAATTCGACGATGTAGCTTTGATTGAGCTGTTTTCCACCTTCCGAGATGTTCTGGTACATGGATAAAAACCGGGCGGATGGGCTCCATACCGTTGGGCTGTCATAGGATTGGATATCGGTCGTAACCGGAGTGGTTTTACCCGTAGACTGGTCAAACACATACAGCCCTCTCATGCCTTGCTGATCCTCATCATAAATGGAATAAGCAAGCTTGGACCCGTCGCTGGACCAGCTTCCACGACTCATTAAAGTGCCTTGACCGACGATTCCTTTCTCTTTGCCCTGTTCATCCAAAATGATCATACGGGCTGGTTCGGATGTATTCCATTTCCGCTTTTCAATGGCAATTGACTTACCATCAGGCGACACGGCAAAGGACATGGCACCCTCTGCAATGGTCACAGCCTGAGGATGATTGAGGGTGAACCGATTCAGCACCGGATACCCTTGTTTATCACTGCCTGTATAAAATATGGCGTTACCCACTTTTTCGACATGAGACATCAATTCAGAGCGATTCGGATCTTGAAAACTCAATTCTTTAGCTTTTCCGTCCAGACCAATCAGCTGGATTTTACCATCCGGTGTGCCTGTAATGAGATCATTCTCATCGCTCCAGCTCACTTCGTTAGTCATATCCAGCTTGCCGATCGATGTAACCTTACCACTGCCTAGTTCCAAAATGTAGCCTTGAATATCATATTTGCTGCTGGTGCTACCTTCAGTAAAAAAGACATGGCGCTGATCCGGTGATACCACAGCAAGTAACTGTGGAGCCTTACGACCTGGTGTTAAAATCCGCTCCTTGTCTGTCTCTACATTATGAATCCACAGCTGGGTTTTACGCTCCACAATCAGCTCTTCGTCGCTCAGCCAAGACCTCGCGTAGACATCCCCCAGCCTGTCGATAGACGATACCACCAGCTCGTCCGTTACTTGCTGCTGGGCTGCATCCGTGTCAATCACAGTAAGCTGTTGGCCCGGTTTCATACCGGATGCTGGATTTGTCTCTCCTGCGCTCTTCATGCCGCAACCGCTGAACAATGCCCCGGCGATTAAGCCGGTCATGAGCACCCCCGTGGCTTTCTGTCTGAAAACTCTTGTACGGGAATCTTCGCGATGAGAGGAGCCGTTCTTTTGCCCATAGCTGCCTATGTTTTTCTTTATCATGTATAACGGCCTCCTTGTTAACGATACCCCCAGTTTAATGCCCGAACATCTCATGAATACATCGGATTGTTTCCAAGTTGTAAACAAGACACCATTTTAGCCCTGTGCTAACAGTTGGCCATTTACAGGGAGCCATCGTGAACCAAGAGAGGGAGTCTAAGCGAAAATTCATTCCCACTTACATTTGTATGCCCGTTGTCATTTTCCAACCCACTATGATCTGAAGCTGTAAGCTGCAACTCTCCCCCCATGCGCTCCGCCAGTCTGCGCGCCAGAGGAAGACCGAGTCCCGTACCGCTGTCCTGACGAGATCGATCACGACTTAAGGTAGCAAACGGCTCAAAAATCATGTCCCATTGCTCCCTAGGAATCCATGGGCCGGAATTGCGTATACACACAATCACGGTGTCCTGTTCTACTCGATTCGATAACGTAATCCATCCACCGTCCCGATTGTACTTCACTGCATTATCCAGCAAATTCAGTACAATATGCATCAGATGCTTAGGGTCTCCCCACACCTGGGCAGGAACGGTATCTATCGAAAAATTCAGCCTACGCGCTGCCGCTTTTCCTCGAATACGGCTCCCTGCATCTTCCAGCAACGAATGCAGTTTCACAGCCTCCGTATGCAATTCAAAATCATATTTATCCAGCACAGATAGCCGCAGCGAGTCCTCGACAAGCTCGTATAACCGTTTTGTTTCCTTACTGATACTTTCTCTCGCTTCACGCACCAGTTCAGGATCATCCCCATACATGTCCAGTAAATCAGCATAGGCCTGAATAGAGGTTAATGGAGTCTTCAGTTCATGGCTGATATTTCCAATAAAAGATTTTTGCTGCTGCTCCAGCTCTCTCAAACGCTGAACCGCTTCTTCCAGCCGAAGCTTTTCGTTTTCCAGCGCGGTAATGCTCTCCCGGATCACATGACTCATCAGGAGCATTCCTTCATCCAGTCTTCCCAGCTCATCCTGCCGCCGCAGCAGTCTGGTTTCCGGATAATGCCCTGCCGATATCTGTTCGGAAGCGCGAGTCAGTCGTCCGATATCTGTCGTCTGGCGGCTGACATAGCCTAAGCCCAAAATAAAGCTCAATACCAGCACCGCACCTCCCGTCCATAGAAACAAGTGGGCAATGGCCTGGTAGAACTGCTGCTGCGCTTCTGTTGAGCTATGAAGCTGTACCACTCCCAGCAAGCCGTCCGGACCTTGAAGCGGAGCCAAATAGGTGACTGCGCTACCTTCCGTAATATACGCAATTTTGCCTTGGAGCGCATAGGAAAGGGCCTGGCTGACATTTGTTCTAAAAGCCAGCGGTAGAGAATTGCCAACCTCATGCCCCTGACCATCATATAAAATAACGCGCATATTGCTGGATACGCCCAGTTCCACTGCGAGTTGGGGCGCCTGCTTCTTCATGAAGCCTTCCGGTGATTGGCGCACTCCCAACAGGTAAGACTGTTTTACACGCATTTCTACAATTTCGGCCTGGCGCTTTAAGCTGCGTTCCATTTGGTCTGTCTGGTTAGCGCGAATGCCAGTAAGCACGAGCCAGCTCAGCACACCGACAGTAAACAGCAGCAAAGCCGCCAGTACCAGGGGAAATTTCCAACGCAGGCTTAAGCCTGTAGGTTTGCGTTTGCGTTTCTGTTGGTCGGTGGACCGCAAGCTTCCTTGCTGATGGAGTGAATGATGTTCGTTCACGTCATTTTCTCTGCCTTATAGCCGATACCATACACGGTCTGCAATATCGCCTGATGCGGCTCAAGCTTCTTGCGCAAGCGCTGGATATGAATATCCACCGTCCGCGTTCCGCCCACATAATCGAAGCTCCATACCTGCTCTAGCAGCTCGTCCCGTGTATACACCCTCCCGGCATGAGACACCAACAGCGCCAGCACATCAAACTCCTTGGGGGTCAGATCCAGCGCTATGGCTCCAAGTTCAGCCGTTCGGCTGGACGGACGTACCCGTAATGGGCCGAGTACCATTTCTGTTCCTTCCGGGGCAGGCGCTCCTTCTCGCTCCAGTCTCCGTACCAATGCTTTAATACGAGCGAGCAGCTCCCTTAGGTCAAACGGTTTGCTCATAAAATCGTCCGCACCCAGCTCCAGCCCGAGTACCTTATCAACAATATCGTTTTTGGCCGTCAGCAGTAAAATACCGATGCCCTTCCGACTTTCCAAACGGCGGCACACCTCATATCCACCCAGTTTGGGCATCATCACATCCAGTATGAGAACATCCGGGTGGAACAAACGCACTTTTTCCAAGGCGTCCTCCCCATCAACAGCAGTTTCCACCAAAAAACCCTCTCGCTTTAACGCATAAGCCAGCGCATTCCGAATGCTCGCCTCATCGTCCGCTATCAGTATTTTTTTATCCATGTCCTGCCCTCCCTGCATTAAAAAAACGCTCCAGCTACCTATGTTCCCGCAAATAATAATGAATCAGACATGTATGACATATAAACTGCTCACGTGGATCGTTAAGATCAAAATCCGTCATGTCGCGTATCCGTTCCAATCTGTATTTTACTGAGTTACGATGTATAAAAAGATAATTGGCTGTATCTACCAGACTGCCCCTGTTTTCCAAATAATAAAATAACGTTTTGAGTAAGTCACTGCCATGTGAGCGATCATATTGCTGAAGTCTCCCCAGCTTGCGTTCAAACAAATTTGAAAATTCCTCTTTGTCCATCGCTTCTCCAAGCATATAGTGCATCTCTATATCGCTGTATTTGCATACACGTTTATCAGGATACAGCCGCTGGGCTACAGTAATGGCACGACGTGCTTCATTGTAGCTTTGCAGCAGCTCCCATAACTTTTTGGCACTTCCGATGCCTAAATAATAATCGGCGGTACCCCAGGCTTTTTCAGTTGACCAGTTTTTCAGCGTATCACTCCAGGACGTTTCCTGATCAGAGCCAGGTGCGTTCTGATGATCATTCGGCTGAAGAGTCGGCAGAAATAATATCGCACGATTTGAACGGAACTCAATATGAGACACCACACGCCGTCGGGTCGATTCCATACTCAATAACCCAGAAAGAATCTCTTCTGGCGGAGCCGTAGCACTTTCCAGTACAGCCACCTCCCAGTTATATTCCGGGTTGAATCCCAATTGACGACCTCTCCGCTCAACCTCATGCCGCACCGGCAACGGAGGTGTCATGAGCTCATCTATAAAATTCCCCCGTAGTCGGCTTTCCGTATCTTCTACTGCCTTTTCACGCATTAATTCTAACGCCATCACCAGCCGTGCCTGCTCAATACCAACCTGCTCCATATCATCCAGTTCATTGCGGGCAATGACCAACTTGGCGACTGTACGTTTATCCACACTAATTGGAAAATGACGAGCATCTTGTACCTTCGCCCAATCCCAATCTTGTGGTGAAGTGACAATGGCTTGACCACCATTATCAACCAAAGCAACCGGAGCTTTAAAAAGCTCTGCTATATTATCGCTTACAGCCTGTATGCCACTGTTCTCCAGCACCATCGTCGTTAACGTTCGATAGATTTCTTCCGAACGTCGCAGCAGCTCTGCCTGTCGGTTCAACACCATATCCATGACACGCTGCGTAATATCCGTATAGGGAATATCGGCTGGAATCTCAATCACAGGAAGGCCACAGGCATTGCTTTCTTCAAGCGCACTATGGGGAATTTCCGTGAGAAAGCGGGTAGGCTTGATCACAAGCGCCGCCGCCCCGCCCTGATGCAGTAATTGAATAATTTGACACAATACCTCAGGCTCATGACGGATCGAATAAGCCGTTGTCATTAACAATACACCTTCCCGGACCCAGCCTTTCAGGTCAGGGACTTCCATAATGTCAATAAACCGGACAACCCGGCTTAGCCCTTGTTCTCCGCTTAATACCTTCGCCTCCTTCAACACGGGTATTGCCATGAGCTCTTGAACTGTTACACCCGGTATTTTCATAAAGACAGACCACCCTGCTATTTATTTTGCAAAATCCTTAGTTCATCTAATTTTCAGGATAGTGTACCAAAAAAGTGTACAAAACAAAACCTTTTACCGCTTGGTCAAATCTATCCACACCAGCCCATTCCTATCTTTAGGAGCTCAATGGAACATAAATAAACCGCCCTTTTCTGGAAAAGGCGGTTTATTTTAATATTCAACTATTTATAATGAAGTTTAAGAACTATCCTGCTTGTACCCCACACGAAGTGTCTGCTAGCGTACCGAAACAGCTGCACCCAACGCCACAATCGGGTCAATAGCCCGAATCCCTAGTGTACGCTCCAGCTCTGGCGCAAAGTTCATTGTTACAAAACCTGTACAGGCAAGTACAATTACCTCAGCCCCCTTCTCCTGAAGCCGTAACGCTGCTGCCATAGCTGCCTCTTTACCTTGTGGAGTGTTCAAGTCCAGTGTCGTCTGCACACCTATGGGACGCTCTGTACCGATATAGGAATCGCCCAAAATGCGGCGAATCAGCGGCGGAGCCTCCTCCAAAATGGTCAACACGCCTACACGGCTGGCCGATGTCAGAGCCAAGAGTGCCGCACAGGACCCCGCCCCGTATACAGGTACAGATACAGCCTGACGAGTTTCCTCTAGCGCTGGATCAGCCGCGCAGCTAATACCGATAGACGTACAGCCTTGTTCAACGAGTTGTTGCGCCGCGAGCACAATTTTAGGCACCGCTTCCCGGTCTGTGATATCATCGTAGATCCCTTTCGGCTGATCGGGAATACATACACTGGTGACAGGTAGCCCGTAGCGCTGCTCAATGACCCGGCCGTGAAGGTCGATAGCTGCTTTGTCCTGCATGGTAAGCACTCTGATCATTCCAAGCATGATAACTTCCTCCCTTTATCGCTCTAGCAACTGACCAGCCTTCATAATCAGACGATCATCCAGATATACATCCGGTTTTTGTACGACTCCGTCAATATGTACACCCGCAGCGACAGTTCCCCCAAAGGTATTATTGCTGCCAAAAGCGACATGAATCGTGCCATATACTTTCTCGTCCTCTAACACAACACCTGTAATGCGGGCTTTATCATTCGTTCCAATACCAAATTCGGCCAGCATTCTACCATCGCCTTCGCCGAGCATATCCAACAGGGACTGTCCGGCTTCCCCTTCTGCGGCGATTAATCTACCATTTCGCACCGTCAGCAGCAGTGGCTCTTTTAAGGCACCGATTCCTGCTACAGAACCGTCCACCACAATCTGACCCTGTGCCATTCCTTCCAGCGGAGCAATATACGCTTCACCTGAAGGCAGGTTCCCCGATTCGCCAGGATTCAAATACATACCTGTGCTGGGAACGCCGTTGCGCCCTTCTATGGTAAAGTTCAGACTATATCCTTCCTTTTCAATCCGTACCTGCTTGGCAGCAGTCAGCAATGCGGTCACCTCTTCGGTCAGCGCCTTGACCTTCGGATAATCAGCAGCAATTGCTCCATTCATGAACATATCGTCTGTCATGCCGGGCATGGTCGCCAGGCGTGCTCCAGCAGCTGCGGCTTGCTTACGGGCACTTGTATGTGTCAGCGAATACCGGGTGACACATACAACAACGTTGGAGCGAAGCATGGCTTCGGCAACAGGGGCCGGAGGCTCCTCGCCCGATTTGGAGCGAACCTTCATCGTCAAAATAGCTGCTTCTGCCCCCAGTGCCTTGCCAGCTTCATATATGGACTCGCCCAATTCTTTTTTATCATCGTCGGTTACGACCAGAAGCGTCTCCCCAGCGGTAAGTCCCAAACATTTTTGCAATACATTTTTACTGATTTCAATACGTTGTTGACTCATAGTTCTTACCTCCAATTTTTAGCTCCTTACACCATTTCCGATACCAGTTTGCCAATCAAGGCATTGGACAATACAACGGGAACCCCTGAGTAATGCGCCGCTAGTTCTCTATGCGTTTCCGTATAGCCCATGCAATCCAGTACGATCAGATCGGCTTGATTCTTGAACTGTCCTGCTGCTCGGCGAAATTCTTCCTCACTGCCACTGTAAGGCGAGGCCGCCGCAAACTCTGGATTCAATCCATAAGGGCTGAATTTAAGCTTGAGGTTGTTCTTCTGTTCTTCGAGCGGTCCAATGAGACCCAACCTTCTTCCGCTGGACATGGCCTTTAGTACAGGAGGAAGCACATGATCTGGCTCAATTAGAAAAGCGCTTCGGGTATGCAACCCAGGAAACACACCGGTACAGAGTAACAAAATAGTACGTATGCCCTGCTCCTCCAAACGTGTGATTTTGTCCTGGAGCAGTGGCTGGATTTTTTCGCGTGAAATGACCACCGACTCCCCGGTCGTCAAGCGCGAGGTTAATACATATTCTCCCGGTGACGGTGATAGATGCTGTTGTATATAGTCCAATGAGAGCCCATCTAGCGCACCAGCCTGTACCAGCTCTGCCCGTCCTTCCAATGCCCTTTCTACGATAGGGGCCACATCTGACCGGGGGGCTTGCCCAATCGTAATCATCCCAAGCTTATGCATTTTGAATCCCTGCTTTCGCTTCATTTTATTTTACGCTCCTGGCGACAAAGGGCAAGCTCGCGGTCTGCCCTTATTTCGGTTCTGATGAATAGTTTTAATTTATGTTACTGCAACTTTCCTAACATAAACAATGTTCATACTGACCAAAACAAAGGCTTGTTTGTTGTGCATAAAGGATAAAAAAACAAAATCATAGCGCTATCATTACATTTTCATCCCTTTTAATGTAAAGAAATATAACGTGCTATAAACATCTCTTCCCTCACTGCCCTGCGCTTTGAAGTGCCTTACCTGTCCGTATATGCTAAAATACTTCCGTATCGGCTATTCGCCTACAGGAGGGCATGATCATGAAACAATCTATTTTGATCGTAGAAGACGAAGAAAAGATTGCCCGGCTTCTAGAGATCGAACTTCAATTTGAAGGCTATCAAGTATGTAAAGAAAAAAACGGAATTGATGGGCTGGAGACGTATTGCAAAGGCAATTGGGATCTAGTGTTGCTGGATATTATGATTCCCGGTCTCAATGGCATCGAGCTACTTCGTAGGATTCGTAAGCATGATGCGAACGTTCCTGTCATTTTGCTGACGGCTAAAAGTTCCATTGCAGATAAGGTCGAGGGACTCGATTTGGGAGCCAATGATTATGTTACCAAACCGTTTGTGATCGAAGAGCTGCTTGCACGTGTACGGGCCGCACTCAGAGTGGGTGCAACGAAAGACATGGCTCCACAAGGGGTAGATAAATGGCTTAGTGCCGGGGATTTACGTCTCCATGAAGGTACTCGTGAAGTTCTTCGAGGAGAGCACAACATTGAGCTTACACCGCGAGAGTTTGACTTGCTCGTTCATTTACTCAGACACCAGCGGCAGGTACTTAGCCGTGAACAATTACTGGAGAATGTATGGGGCATAGATTATATGGGCGATACCAATGTGGTCGATGTGTATATTCGCTACGTGCGCAATAAAATCGACCCTACGCGCCAGCTCCCTGAGCTGATCCATACTGTACGCGGAATTGGTTATGTACTGAAGGAATCTTTATGAAGCTACAAAACAAAATCCATACGTACACCTCGTTATTATTCGCGGTCTTACTTGTAGCCATTAATTTTTCGATCTATTTCCTATTCAGCCAATTTTCGATAGACAATCGAAAAGACCAGGTAGAGGCCGCAGCAGAGAACATAGTTCGTGGGATTCAACGTGCTCCGGTATCCGTAGCCGCTGAGGATCTTCTCCGAGCCTATGTACCGCTGGATGGCATGCTTCGGCTGATGAAACCAGAAGGCGACTTTCTTCCCCCTATCACCTCTTCTTCCGAGCAATCTCTTAGCTTGATGAAGGGCGTTTTTGATGAAACACGGCAGGTTCGCATGATTACCTATGAAAGCAATCGTTACATTCTTGTATCGCTCCCCATGATTTGGACCAATGGCGAGGTTGTCAATCTCCAGGTGACCGAAAGTCTGCAACCGACGATGCAGACGCTACAGGTACTCAGAATCGTACTTGTGGCTGTCACTGGAATTGCGCTCATTCCTGTCGTGGTGTCGGGAAGGCTGCTCGGCAGACTGATCACACGTCCAATTACATCTATGATTAGCACGATGAAAGAAATTCAGCGCAGCGGGAAATTTAAACGTCTTCCGCTCAATTCATCATCACGCGACGAACTGGTCGAAATGGGAGAAACATTTAATGACATGATTGAACTGCTGGAGCGGAATTTCGTCAGGCAAGAACAATTTGTATCTAATGCGTCCCATGAATTGAAGACACCGCTCACCATTATTGAAAGTTATGCCAGTCTGCTCAAACGGCGGGGGTTGCAGCATCCCAACATTTTCGCCGAATCCGTTGAAGCGATCCATTCCGAGGCGATTCGAATGAAGGACATGGCAGAGCAGCTTCTTCTGTTGGCCAGAAACGAAGAACAATGGAATGTCGCGCTGGAGCCTGTACGCCTGACCAGAATAGCGACAGAATTAAAAGCTACATTTGAAAATGCGTTCGCCCGACAAATTCAACTGGATGTACAGGCAGACTGCATTGGCTATACCGATGAAAATAAGCTGAAGCAGCTGCTATTTATCTTTTTGGATAATGCACGCAAATACAGTGACGAGCCGATACACCTGATGATTGATACGGTGGGCGGTACAGCTCAACCCTGCATAAGAATCACAGATCAAGGAATTGGAATCCCGGAAGAAAAGTTATCTAAAGTATTCGACCGCTTCTATCGTGTGGATGAAGCCAGAAGCCGCGAGGAAGGTGGGGCTGGGCTAGGCTTATCATTGGCTACAGGAATTGCACAAGCTATACATGCTCAAATTGGGCTAGAAAGTGTAGAGGGGAGCGGAACAACTGCAACGATCATCCTCCCTACCGTTCCAAAATAATAAGCCAAAGGAGGGAATAACGATGAAAGCCATCTATGTGTGGATGATTGGGGGTACGCTGGCGGCTGTATTGATTACAATTTGTCTTTTACAGTGGCCTTGGGCACGGTCGTTAGCAGCTTCTCCATTGGAAGAAAAAGCCGTCATCCAATCCGTTTTGCATCAGTATCCCGGCGAGGTGCTCGAATCCCAACGCTTGGGTGATTTTTATCTGATCAGGCTGGAACGCGCCAAAGGGAAGTACGATATAAAAGCCAATGCCTATGACGGTGTCATCGACTCCATTAAGCGGACACAGGCTTATACAGATGCGAAGCAGGAGCCCCAAGATCACAAACCCGGTACCTCACCAACCAGAGACACATCGAATCCAGCTAATAAACCTGACCCGGTTTCTCTCGTTATTACAGAGAAAGAAGCAGCCAAGCTTGCTGCCAAAGCAGTTAACGGAACATCCGATGATATTGAGCTTCATCGCAACGACAAAGGCCTCTACTATCTGGTTGAGGTTGAGGTAAAAGATGGGCGTGAAGCAGTAGTACAGGTCAATGCAGTATCGGGCTCTATCGACTCTATAACGTGGGAAAAAGAAAAACAGGAGCACAACGAATCATGACGACTTGATGATCATCTCAGCTCATGTTTTCTCATGGTTTTCTCATGATTCTATTATGTTCCTCTCATGTTCAAGAGATAAGCTGTATTCATGCTTATAGCACAAGGAGGAATTATGTAATGAAAAAAAACTATACATTAGGAATTATGGCAGCCACGGTTCTGCTTGGAGTTACAGTTACGGGTGTCTCAGCGAATGCCGTATGGGCCGCTAAACCTACGGGCCTTATTGGAGCGACCGCCGCTGCCAACATTGCCAAGAAGGCTGTGGGGAATAATGCACAAGTTGAAGATGTCGAACTGGAGCGCAAGAACGGAAAAGTCTACTATGAGGTGGATCTCCAGCAAGGGGATAAAGATTGGGATATAGATGTTGATGCTTATACTGGGAAAACCATCCGTTCCCATTCTGAGCTTGATCATGACTCGAATGACGAGTCCTCCCTTAACAAGCCAAATCACATCACCCTGACTGAAAAACAGGCTGGACAAATTGCGCTTAAGCACGTACCCGGGAGTACCCTTTTGTCTTCTAAATTGGATAAGGAAGATGGACAGTTCATCTACGAGGTAAAGGTACTCACCAACGAAGGAACCGTTGAGCTTGAAATCCATGCATCATCTGGCGCAATCGTGGATACAGACGAAGATGATGATGACAACGAATATTAATCACCCAGGTCATAATCAGGGTAACTAAATACAGAGCTAATTAAAACGGAGCAGCGAACTTTCGCTGCTCCGTTTTTTTGACCAATGTGACATAGGAAAAGAACGAAGATGGCTTCATAAAACTGCACCTATTATTTCTTCATGAATAGACTGATAACTAACAGAGGATTACCTTTTTCTTCAATCCAAAGTCAAGTGAGGTTCTTATGGCGAAATCCTATACTAAAGCACAGATTCGCAAAATCACCCGTCGTTTCGGCCTGATCCCGTTAAAATCAAGCTTAGTCTCATCATTATACCGAAAAAATGCAGTGATCCAGGTGAAAACGAAAAAGGGAACTTATGCATTAAAGCCCTTTAGTCGTACAAAGATGGTCCGTTCAAATACGATTCAACAGATGGAACGAGCTGCGAGTCATATAAGGCTTTTGAAAAAGAGAAAGTATACCTACATGCCCGCATGGCTCCCCACTCATTCCGGCAAGTTATGGACTCTACATCAAGGAACGCCATTTTATGTAAGTCAGTGGATCAAAGGACGGGGACTGGAAACCGCTGAAGATTTCGAAAAACTGGGGCGGGCACTTGCCACACTTCACGCCACCTCCACCGGCTTGCATCGGATGGATAAAGGAAAGTCCCCTCCGACCATTCAACAATTGCGGATATGGAAAAACCAGGATCGTCTTTTTCAAAGAAAAATGATAAAAAACAGTCGCCATGATAAAACGTACCGCAACTGGTACAATGCTCACGGCGAAAACTGCAAACGTTTATCCAGGCGAGCATGGAAGGATTTGCAGGATGCATCCATCATAAGGCTGCTTCGGATGGAACATCGGCATCCCTCCTTGATACACAGTGATATCACTACCCCAAATGTCATTATTTCGGATGACGGTCATCTCAAAATCATTGATTGGGATCGGGCTAAAATCGGCTCAATCTATGCTGATTTGGCAAAGGCCCTTATGAATACGACTCAATTCAATCCTGAATTTGTGCAATCCTTGCTGAAGGGATACCAAAAGCGTAAACCACTAAGCCGTACTGAACGGAAGATTGTTACAGCTTTATATAAACTACCACGAGAAGCCTGGCATGCTTCCCGACACCCGAATCGTTCAAGAGATCGTGAAATCCTGGACAATTGGGATCAGTCGTGGCCTCTTCGATTACAAATCATCCATATTTTGCAAGAGTGGGCTCATGTATAAAAGAAAGTGAGGATCAAAATGTCGATTTTATCGAACGTTGAGCAGATGTACGGAATCAAAATTCAGCGTACCCGTCAAATGAAGGACATTCACAAGATTGAGACCGCTAATACGACTTATTGCTTAAAACCCTACAAATTTCCGGAAGAAGAGATCCGTTTTATTACACGTGTCTTGTCCTACTTGGATGAGCGCGGGTTTACACGCAGCCAAAAGGTCTATCCAACAGTACAACAAACGGCTTACATGACCTATGAAGGTGTTTCGTATACATTAACCAATTGGGTTCATGGACTCAGACCAGAATTCACAAAAAGAATAGACTTCAAAAAGGGAATTGCTACTTTAGCCAAATTCCATTCCAGTGCCGTTAGCTTTCCTATCACTGAAGCTCCGCCATCCAGAATCCGTTATGAAGGCTTGAGCGATGAAATATCTGGATACAAAAAACGCCTCATCCCATACAGAGGCACAGCACATCTCGTAGCTCTTTGTGAAGAAGTGTCCCATCGCCTACAGCAGCCCAAAGTTAGAGAAGCCATTGCTCAGGAGCAAAAAGCCGCCGCATTTATACACGGCGACTATAATTATCCCAATCTGATTAAAGACAAACAGCTCAAAATCCATTTGATCGACTTTGAAAATTGCTCCCTACATGTAAGGATGAAAGATCTCTCCCATCTTCTTCATCGGAATTGTCTTTGGAATGGGACAAAGATGCTGCGCGCGATAGATTACTATCAACGATATCGTCCATTGAGCACCCATGATTTGCATCTGCTTCACGCACTATTGATCTCTCCCTATCATGTAGTCCGCAATATCAGAATAGGCGGCTTCCGTTCTGCCAAGCGAGTCATTCCGTCGTTCGTGCATTTGAACAAATACCGACGTGAACTTAGATCGTTATTATAATCTGTCAGCTTGGAACTAAACAAAAAAAACAGACCCGCTGAAAAGGTCTGTTTTTTTGTGTTCTGACAACAACTACAGGAAAAGCGCATGCCGCTAAAGCCAATCGACTTGCTGCCCCCATAGTACATTCAAGCCACATCTTACACCTGCAGCATTTCCGAGGAGTGCTGCAGCATTTCCAATTCCTTCACCATGTTTTCGATCAGCTTTGTGAACGAAGCCAATTCCTCTGAGCTGGAAGCCTGTTGCCGGGCACTGGCTGTTGTGGCAGCTGTTTCGGATTGCACACTGTCAAGCATACGGGCAATATCCAGCACCTTGCGCTGAATTTGCTCCTGTGCTTGCTTCGAATTGGATGCGAGCTTTCGCACCTCCTGTGCCACAATTTGAAACCCGCGCCCTGCTTCCTGCGCATGGGCAGCCTCAATCGCCGCATTCAGTCCCAGCAGATGAGTCTGATCGGACAGTTCCCGGATCGTACCGCTCATCTGCTCAATATGCTTAATCTCGTCACTCAAATGCTGTACCAATTCCTCTGTATGTTCCTGCGAAGAAGCAGTGTTGCAGGCACTCTCCGCGATATTATCCGTATTTTCCCTAAGCTCAGCAATCATCCCGGTCAAATTTTGCGCAATTCGGGACACAACGGTCAGCACCTGCGTTTGTTCGTCGGCCAGCTCGTTGATTTGTTCCTTTTCCTTTTCCTGATAAGCTTCCAGTACAAGCTGGGAATCCAGGTTGAACATTTTGGAAAGAGCATGCACAATAAAAAACCAGTCCTCTATCCCCGAACGCTTTAAAATGTCCACTGCAATATCAAGATAAGCAATGTACGTGCCCAAATAATAATCGGAAGACAATCCGATTCGGGAATGTACCTGCCCCACAAAAAGACGGTGTTCGATAAACGGATCATCTATTTTTCCATCTGCGAGAGAAAGCCAGTATTCACGTTGTGTTTGTTTTAGTCGTTCAATATTCGACCATTTGGAAATAATCGACATGAGATGCGGAACCTTTTCTACATGCTCATAAAACCGATCGACCACCTCATTCACAATAGATTGGAATAGTCCCTGATAATGATGCAATAAAGCCAAATCATCATCAGTAATACCAATATATTGTATCTGTTTTAATCTACTCTCCGCGACATGAATCATAAGTTCCTCCAAATAATAGTTTACATAGATTTTACATTACCATATTTATCGGCAACTTTTTAGAAATTGTTAAAAAAGCAGAAGATTGATTATGATTTTTTTCATAGCAATTTCAGAAAATATATAATCACAACTGCCTGATGATACAAAAAAGAATCCGGCAGCACCTGAAATCCCCTGTGCTTGCCGAATTCCCTCTACGAAACACGTTGATCGGATACCTCACAACCGTGTGGCACCATCCAGATCAACCCATGGTTTCACCATACTGTACTTGTTTATTATTTCGTCTTACCGATTCAGGAGGCTACCTACATACCTCAACAGATCGTTAGCGCTGGCTCCTGTGTAGCCATGCTCCTCAATCAGTCGCTTAATCACTTCATTCATCCGTTTGAGCTGATTAGCGTCAGGCGTTTTGGTCGAAGTCGTAATCTTCACAATATCCTTCAAATCGGCGAACAACTTCTTCTCAATGGCTTCTCGCAGCCGATCATGATGATGATACTCAAACTTCCGTCCCTTGCGAGAATACGCGGAAATACGGATTAATATTTCTTCACGGAATGCTTTTTTCGCATTTTCCGATACCCCGATTTGCTCCTCAATAGAGCGCATGAGCCGCTCATCCGGGTCGAGTTCCTCATCTGTGAGCGGATCGCGAATTTTCGCCCAATTGCAAAAAGCTTCGATGTTATCCAAATAGTTGTCAAAGAGCGTCTTGGCTGATTCCTCGAAAGAGTACACAAAGGCCTTCTGCACTTCTTTTTTAGCCAATTCGTCATATTCCTTACGAGCCACGGAAATGAAATTCAGATAGCGCTCTCGTTCTTCCTTTGTGATGGAGGCATGTTGATCCAGACCATCCTTAATTGCTCGTAAAATGTCCAGGGCATTGATGGATTCCACATTTTGCTTAATCAATGCACTAGAAATACGATTAATGACGTACCGCGGGTCTACCCCGGACATACCTTCCTCCAGAAACTCACTTTGCATTTCTTTCAGATCGGCTTCCTTGTATCCTTCGACCTCTTCACCGTCATACATGCGCATCTTTTTGACCAGATCCATCCCCTGTTTCTTCGTCTCCTTCAAGCGGGTAAGCACGGAGAAAATGGCAGCCGTTCGCAGCGCATGAGGCGCAATGTGGATATGTTTCATATCACTTTGTTCAATGAGCTTGGCGTAAATCTTTTCTTCCTCAGATACTTTCAGGTTATAAGGAATCGGCATTACAATCATCCGTGATTGCAACGCCTCGTTCTTTTTGTTTGCAATAAAGCTTTTATACTCGGATTCATTGGTGTGAGCCACGATCAGTTCATCTGCACTGATGAGCGCAAACCGCCCAGCCTTGAAGTTTCCCTCTTGGGTCAGAGAAAGCAAATTCCACAAAAACTTCTCATCGCATTTCAGCATTTCCTGAAACTCCATCAGTCCACGATTCGCTTTGTTCAATTCTCCGTCAAACCGATACGCACGCGGGTCAGATTCCGAACCATACTCCGTAATCGTGGAAAAGTCGATGCTGCCCGTCAAATCAGCAATATCCTGTGACTTCGGATCAGAAGGGCTGAACGTACCAATACCAATCCGGTTTTCTTCCGATATAAATACCCGCTCCACGCGGACCTTTTCAATATCGCCATCAAATTCCGTGCGCAATCTCATCTGGCAGGATGGGCAGAGATTACCTTCAATCCGTACACCCAGCTCCTTTTCAAAATCGGGACGCAGCTCATGGGGAATCAGATGAAGCGGGTCCTCGTGCATGGGGCAGCCTTCAATCGCGTATACAGCTCCCTGATCCGTTCTCGAAAATTTCTCCAGACCACGTTTTAGCAACGTGACCAGTGTCGATTTCCCCCCACTGACGGGTCCCATCAAAAGAAGGATACGCTTGCGCACATCGAGCCGCCTGGCTGATGAATGGAAATATTCCTCCACCAACTTTTCCAGCGCTCGATCCAGTCCAAAGATCTCCTGCTCAAAAAATTTGTATCGCTTATGTCCCCCAACCTCTTCTACACCAAAAGATTCAATCATCTTGTAAACCCGTGCATGAGCTGTCATCGCCGGCGTCGGGTCTTTCTTGAGTATCTCAATATACTCTCTAAAAGTGCCGCTCCAGGCCAGACGGTTGTTTTCCGCCCGGTACTCCGCAACGCGTTCAAAAATATTCATGCTCGGTTCCTCCCATGACTGCGTAATGACTATCCTCCACTCCTGATGATTATGGCTACACTCGTCACGCCTTTCAGGATATGATGCAATCCCCTTAAAAAAAGTGTAATACATACCTATGCAGATTGATTTCAGAATTGACCTATTTTTTATGACAGGTCTCTCTGCTTTTTCGAAAAAAACAAGGGATACACTGTGCTAAAATATACAACAACGACGCGGACCTGACGCATTATGGTACAATATAAGCTCGGAATAATGGGATAAAGGAGCGGGAGAAGTCATGGCGGTTCGGCATGAGACGGAGCTGTACGCTCCGGTGAAAGCCTTTTTTGAGAACTTGGGATATGAAGTCAAAGGAGAGGTACGCAACTGCGATTTGGTGGGTATCAAGCCAGGGCAACAGACACCACTGATTGTGGAGATCAAAAAGACGTTTAACCTGGCGCTTGTGCTGCAAGGCATGCAGCGTTTGAAACTAAGCAGCAATGTATATGTAGCTGTAGAACGGAATCGTGCCAAAAAAGGGGCAGTCAATCAGCGCTGGAACGAGCTGGTCGGACTGTGCCGCCAGTTAGGACTTGGCTTGCTCACTGTCACCCATTTTAAAACTAAGCCGCCGCTCGTTGAGGTACTGTGTAAGCCTGCGGCGCCTAGCGACAATGTCCACAATGCAGCAAAGGTACGCCCCGGCTCGCGCAAGGAAAAGCTGCTGCGGGAATTTCACGCACGCAGCGGTGACCACAATATCGGCGGCAGCACCCGACGCAAGCTGGTCACTGCCTATCGGGAAAAAGCGCTGCGTGTAGCCGTAGCCTTGCAGAGCTTGGGGGAAGCCGCTCCGGCGCAGCTCGCCCGCATAGCAGCCGTCAGCACAGCTGCTGCCGTACTTCAGCACAACTACTACGGCTGGTTTGAGCGCGTATCCCGCGGCCGCTATCGACTGACTCCGTTTGGCGAAACTGCCCTGAACGAGTATGCGGCAGTACTGCAAGAGCATGGCATTAAAACGGCCACTGGAATGGACGCAGAGCTTGACGAGGACAGTGGACAGCTTCAGATTGCGGAAGCGCCAATCACTTACTCCACCGTTGCTGCGGAAGCGGAGGATGACTGACATGGGGCGATGGTTTTTGCTAGCTCCGCGCAGTAAATTCACTGATCGTCTCACCGATCAGATTCATGCCCATAAGCAATTGCTCACGGCCCGGATGGCTAAAATTGAGTCGGATATGGGACGCGCCTTCACTGCCAACCGCACATAGCGCACCTGGCATAAAGGCTACGCCTTTGGGTAACGCCGCCTTTAGCAGCAATGCGCTGTCCAGCCCATCGGGCAACTGCACCCATACATACATGCCACCGGACGGAATATGATACGTCACGTCTTTCCAAAACGGGCGCTTGAGCAGCTCCAAGATTAATTGAAGTCGAGTCGAATATTCCTTGTTCAACATCGCCAAGTGCTCGTGCCATTGAAAACGCGAGCTGGTCAACAATTGGAACAGCAGCCGTTGGTTCATCGTACTGGATTGCATATCAGCCAGCTGCTTCAATGCGTACATCCCTTCAATTAACGGTGCAGGACCAGCAGCCCAACCCGTTCTCAGCGCAGGAGCAACTGTTTTATTGAACGAACCGATATAGAGTACTTGACCTCCCTGGCCCGCATGATCCAGCGCAAATAGTGAGGGGTAAGTCTCAGCAAATTTTCGACTCTGACCATGCGGACTCTTGTCATGGGACTCATTTTTTTGCTTCAAATGCAATTCACCATAAGAATCATCCTCAACTACTAACACCTCATGATGCCTGCACAGGTCCAAAATTTCCTGCCGCCTAGCCGCGCTCCACAAGGAGCCCGTCGGATTCGTAAACGTTGGCGTGGCAAAAAAAAGCTTGGGTCGATAACGGATCATTAAAGCTTCAAGCTTATTAGGAATGACACCTTCCCCATCTGATTCTACAGGAACGATCTGCGCACCCTGCATAGATAGTACTTGTAAACATCCAGGAGATGTAGGGTTTTCGACCAATACCGGATCACGCTCATCCACCATCAGCCTTATGATCAGGTCAATGGCCTGCTGACTGCCTGTCGTGAGAAGGATTTGACCTGGTGGTACTCTTACTCCTTTACGCTGTTCCCACTCTCCCGCAAGCCATGCCCGCAAAGGGAAATAGCCCTCCGGTTCACCATACTGGAGGGCGTCAGGGCCGGAGCCAAACACATCATGGGCCGCTTCTTCCAGCAACTTCACCGGAAACAGCTCTTGTGCAGGTAGTTCTTCAGCCAGAGATATAAAGGAGTGTCTTCTCGCATTTTCCCGGATATGACGCACTGGAGAAGCCAACATCGCAGCCGTTCGTGAAGCAAAGGAATATTGCATGAACATCCTCCTTCTCCTGAAAAATAGGTCATGATCTCCGGGCTGACGCGTCAGGCATATAGCTGCTTCATCTGACGCGCATATAAGGCATAACGTTCAATCGCCTGCGCCCGGCTGGACACGCCTAATTTCGCATAAATTTTACGTAGATAATTATCAATGGAGCGCCGGCTAACTTCGATCTCGATAGCAATTTTGTCATATGTAATACCTTGTACAATACGTTCCATAATAAACACTTCGGTTTGTGTCAATTCGTCAAAAGGCTCGGATGCCATTAACGGCATAAAGGGCCAGTTTCCACACCGAATCCAGTCCATTGGTAAAGAAGCAAATCCTTCGCGTAAACCGTTGATCAGATGGATTAACTGGCTCGGTGATGCCTGCTTGGATAACATTCCATTTGCTCCAAGCGAAATTAGCTGCTGAAACAACGTAATATTATCCTCATCCGTCATAATAACAATATGGCTGTCCGGAGACAAGGCCCGCATTTGTGTCAAAAATGGTTCCGCCGTTCCCTCAGGCAACCTGTAGTCCATTAAAATGATTTCCGGTCGAATGGAACAAGCCAGCTCCAAGCCTTCCGTTCCGGAGGAAGACATCCCTCTGACAAGCAAATCCTGCTGGTCTTCCAAAATAAGCTTTGTTCCCAGCATACTTGTAGGATGGATATCTATGATGACCACCTGCCATACTTTTCTCATATCTAAACCTCCTGATTTTACAAAAAAATACATAGTTAGTAGCGAAAATAATTCTAAAATTGGGGATTGCATATGTAGAAATTGCGCGAATGTGAACGTATAGGAAGCGAAAAACGTTTAAGGAAATTGTATCCTAGGACTTCCTTCCGATGCAATCTCTTTTTCCAATATTTTTATACGACTATTTCACTTTTGCGAAATAAATAGGCCCATGATAGAATTGGTACTGCAAATAAAGACTGGAAATTTGACTTTACACGGGAGTTGAAAATCGTATGCAAGCTTCACCTGAACGTCCTCCTACCGAAGCTCGGCGGAGCAATTCAAGAAAGGGGTTACCCGTAAAGGCTTTTCTGCTATTTTGGTTCATTCTTATTATACTAGGTGCTCTCGCAACCTATCTGTATAGCAATCACTTGAAGCAGCAAATGCTAAACGAGATGCAAACCCATACAGACCAACAGATTCAAGCACTCAAATCTGACTATGAAAAGCAACTGACTGCTCTTTCCAAGGAAGTTAGCGGATTGCAGGGAAAAGTCCAGTCCTTCAATGAACTACTGACCTTTACGAAGGATAATGCAAACAATAAGACCGATAACAGCAATAAACTGTATACCCAATTAAACGAAGTCAAGCAGCAACTCAATACACTTCAGAAAAAAATGGACTTGCTAAAATGAATGTAGACGCAAAACAAGTGAACCGGTTCTTTATGTTGGCCCTTGCTCCTTTTATCGGTTTGTTGGGGTGTATTTTGTTAGTGCATCCCTCATTGAGCTTTCCTGGGTCTACTTCTTCGAGTCTGCAAAAAGCTGAAGTCACTCTACAAACGCAATCAGTAGGCAAGCAGCTTGATGAAGCCAAGCAAACGGCAACATACACCTTGTCTACGATTCACCGGACTTCTGAGCTATACAAGCAAACGACCCAAACGATGAATCAGCTTGTCGTGACTGCCTCTACGCAGTCCAAGCGGCCCGCGATCATCTATGATCGACGTATCACCGCCAAATTGGGGGTTCCCTATGAGCGGGTAGATAGCAACCGGATTACCATTGAATTGTTTAAGGTAAACCCGGGAATTTATCATGGCTACGCTATGAAGGTCAAACTTAAAGATCCTACTGCTATGAAAATGTCTTTGGGAAGTGACAAATTGGGTGGCTCCGAAACCACCATGCGTGCAGTCTTGAGACACGGAGCTATTGCAGGCATCAATGCAGGCGGCTTTGCGGATGGAGACGGCAAACGCTATCCATTAAGCACTACTGTCTTGAACGGCCACTACCTTACTGGCTTTCAGTCCAGTTTTAAGGATTTATCCTTCGTCGGACTGAGTAACGATGGCAAGCTTATCGGTGGCAAATTTTACAGTCAAGGTGCTCTTGACAGCTTAAAGCCTGCCTTTGGGGCTACCTTCGTTCCCGTCCTGCTGCAAAGGGGACAAAAAATGCCTATTCCTGACAAATGGAAAGTCTCCCCCAAGCGGGCCCCGCGTACGGTCATTGGCAACTATAAAGATGATCAGTTGCTCATTATTGTCGTAGACGGCTACAATGAAAGCGGGGGTTCGGGCGCGACGCTCGAAGAACTGCAAGGGAAAATGTACAATCTAGGTGTTCAAGATGCCTATAATTTGGACGGAGGCGGTTCCTCGTCGCTTATACTTAACGGTCGAGTCGTAAACAAACCGTCAGATGGTAATTTGCGTCCAGTCCCTACTCATTTTTTGTTCTATAAATAGCTACCTAATAGTCTACTACTAAATTAAATATGCTAGCCGACGTACGGCTCTATCCGAAAAAAAGCATCACGAACGAATGTCGTGATGCTTTTGCCTCATTTAGGAGGAATACTGTGTCATTTCTGTCAGGCATTGAGCACAAATATAACGGTCTTTGAAATCGTTCACTTGTTCTACTGACCCGCAGAATACACATTTTGGACGGTAACGCTCCAAAATAATGTGGTCACCCTGAACCAAAATTTCGACAGGATCTCCCTCATTCATTTGGTACCTTTTACGCAGTGACTTAGGCAAAACTATTCTCCCCAGCTGATCAACTTTACGTACCACACCGGCAGGTTTCATCGTGATCGTACACCTCTCCTATTGAGTAATAACTTACAAATTTCTTACCATGCGAAAAACTAGGTACAAAGACACTATTCTTTATGTAGTATTCGCTGTCTTTTTGTCGAATCCTGCTGATCACAGGAAATTTTATTACATTTTTTCATAAAATCATGAACCATATCAAAGTATGGTACAGAATGTCTATAATATTTTTATCGACCGGAAAGCCAATTATCATTAGCCCTCGCTGAGAAATTTCGCAAATTTTCGACCATACAACCTTTATTTAAGCTCCACTGTCATGTACCTTTGAGCAACAAAGGTGAAACTCTTATTAGCAACTAAGGTCCTGGTTCTTTATTCGCATTTATACTTGTTCACTCGATGCTCTTTATGATAAATCCGGAAAATCCATTTGTCTCAGCGCTTCATATACAATAATCGCAGCGGAATTCGACAAGTTTAGAGATCTTACTTTATCAGACATAGGCATCTTGATACATGTATCTGGATTAGCAGCTAGCAGCTCTGGAGGCAAACCTTTCGTTTCTTTACCAAATACCAAGAAGTCTCCATCCTGAAATGCAATATCACTATATCGCTGATTCGCTTTGGTCGTCGCATAAAAAAAGCGGCCTTCCTGATATTTCTCCTGCACTTCAGCAAAAGACTCGTGATATTCAATGTGGACAGCATACCAATAATCAAGTCCAGCCCGTTTTAACGTGGCATCGTCGGTACGGAAGCCCAGTGGCTTCACCAGATGCAGATGAGTTCCGGTTGCAGCACACGTTCTGGCAATATTACCTGTGTTAGCCGGGATTTCCGGCTCGACAAGCACAATATGTAATGGCATCACGTTTCGTTCCCTTCATCATTAAATTCATCAGACAAATAACCTACAGTTTAACCAAAGTGTATACATTAAAAACATACACATTCTTTTATTTTAACAAAATCAGACAGATATGAACATCAAACGACAAAAATTTCAACCCACACCACTAAAAGCCTTCCCCTATACACATTCAGGGAAGGCTCTACATTTACTTTTTCGATTTTAAATATCGTGTATCGAAATATATGTCCGCGTAATTAACTGTTACGTTGCTTGAATCCATCCATAAACTCGGCTAATGCTTGACAGTTCTCCAGTGGAACAGCATTGTAGATCGAGGCGCGAAGCCCTCCTACACTGCGATGTCCCTTCAGTCCGATAAATCCGGCCTGTTCGGATTCCTTAATAAATTGTTTTTCCAGATCCTCATTCGCGAGGCGGAAGGTTACATTCATGATAGAGCGATCAGCGCTGTCCACACAACCACGATAGAAGCCTTCGCTACTGTCAATACGGTCGTATAGCAAAGCAGCTTTCTGCTGGTTCACACGCTCAATGCCTTCCAAACCGCCTTCTTCCTGAATCCATTTCAGCACTTCATTCACCATGTATATGGCAAAGGATGGGGGAGTATTGTAGAGAGAGTTATTTTTTTCATATGTGCTATAACGCAACATCGTAGGAATATTGTCCGGTGAGGAAGTCAGCAACTCTTCACGGGCAATCACGACCGTCACACCAGAAGGTCCCAGATTTTTTTGTGCGCCAGCATAAATCAATCCAAATTGAGTAACATCAAAAGGCTTGCAAAAAATATCGCTGGACATGTCCACAATCAATGGTACGGACCCCGTATCCGGGAATTGCTTAAATTGTGTACCTTCAATCGTTTCGTTGGACGTCATATGCACATAAGCAGTATTCTCAGGCAAGTCCAAGGAATCTACATTCGGAAGACGCATGTACTTCTCATCAGCGGAGGATGCGGCAATATGAGCCTTGCCCAGTAGCTTGGCTTCTTTATATGCCTTGTCCGACCAGCTACCTGTCATTACATAGCTCGCAGTCTGTCCTTCGCGCAAGAAATTTAAAGGCAGCATTGCAAACTGCGTACTTGCGCCCCCTTGTAGGAATAACACCTTGTAGCCTTGTGGATTGCCCAGCAGAGATAACAGACGTTCCTGCGCCTCATTATGAACAGATTCATACACAGCTCCACGGTGAGACATTTCCATGATCGACATCCCTGTTCCCTGGAAATCTACGAATTCAGCTTGTACACGTTCCAGTACTTTAAGCGGCAATGCCGCTGGTCCTGCATTAAAATTGTAGGCTCTCTTACTCAACAAATTCCCATCCCTTCTCTACTCTGGTGTGGATATTATCGCTATGATAGCAGTATTCATAAATGCGTTCAAGACTTGTATAAAAATGTTTTCAATTTCATTTATGATGTGACAAAGTTGTGAATGTTAACGTATTTAACATCTTTATTTTGTAATTTTCACTTTAATATTAAAAGGTCCCCGGCATAAGACCGGAGACCTATCTTGAATAACAACTGTTACCCGTAAGCTAGTGGTTGTTATTCAAAGCAGCTAAGCAATCAAGTTATTAGCAGTCAAAATACAGGCTATATTCGTGTGGATGAACACGGATGTTCACCGATTTAGCTTCAGAACGTTTGAACTCTACATAGTTATCAATAAAGTCCTTCGTAAATACGCCACCTTCAGTTAAGAATTCGTAGTCAGCTTCCAGAGCATCCAAAGCCTCATCCAATGAACCAGGTACGCTACGGATTTTACCTTTTTCAGCGTCAGACAGCTCGTAGATGTTGGTGTCAAGTGGACCATAACCCAATTCGATTGGGTTCAATTTGCGCTTGATACCATCCAGACCCGCCATCAGCATCGCTGAGAAGGCAAGGTAAGGGTTAGCAGTGGAGTCTGGTGTACGGAACTCGATCCGACAGCCTTTTGGAGTAACAGCCGCTACTGGAATACGTACAGCCGCAGAACGGTTACCTTTGGAGAATACCAGGTTAACTGGTGCTTCGTAGCCAGGAACGAGACGTTTGAACGAGTTTGTGCTTGGATTTGTCAAAGCGATCAATGCAGGAGCATGGTACAGAATACCACCAATGTAATGAAGAGCCATTTCGCTCAGATTAGCATAAGCACCTTTTTCGTAGAACAAAGGAGTGTCGCCATCGAAAATGGATTGGTGAACGTGCATACCACTTCCGTTGTCCCCGAAAATTGGTTTCGGCATGAATGTTGCCACTTTACCATATTGACGAGCTGTGTTGTGTACAATGTATTTATAGACGAGCAGGTTATCTGCTGTTTTCTTGAGTGTGTCAAAACGGAAGTTGATTTCCGCTTGGCCTGCCGTAGCTACCTCATGGTGATGGCGCTCAATTCTCAGACCTGCTTCTTCAAGCAAACGGCACATTTCACTACGGATATCTTGTTGGGTATCTACTGGCGCTACAGGTACATATCCGCCCTTCACTCCCACTTTAAAGCCCAGGTTGCCGCCTTCTTCCTTACGGTTCGTGTTCCAAGCTGCTTCCTCGGAATCTACGAAGAAGGAGGAGCTATTCATGCCGCTTTCGTAGCGAACATCATCAAAGATGAAAAACTCGGACTCAGGTGCAAAAAATGCTGCTGTGCCCACTCCTGCGGATTGCAGAAATGCCTCAGCTTTTTTTGCAATGCCGCGAGGATCGCGGTCGTATTTTTCGCCATCTGGCGTAGCAATGTCACACAGAATATTCAGTGTAGGATGCTGAGTGAAAGGGTCGATAAAAACCGCTTCTGGATCGGGCAGCATAACCATGTCGGACTCCTCGATGCCACGATAGCCGGGAATGGAAGAACCGTCGAAAGCAACACCGTTAACAAATGTTTCTGCATCTACTTCGGAAGCTGGCAATGAAATATGGTGAGCACGACCAGACAAATCTACAAAACGAAAATCTACCCACTCAATATTATTTTCCTGAATTGTTTTCAATACGTTTTCAACGGACATGTCTTCTTCCTCCCAATTTTTCCGAACATTAAGTCTTATACAACCCTGAAATGTTCATGATCGAATGTTTTTTTCTGTCGTCATTATAAATCTCAAACATGACACGGGTCAATAGCTATGTAAGGTATTTTTTAAACTAATGTTAGATATGCTTACGCCCTTGATAACATTTGAATAGCACAAAAAGCCCGAAACATCGGGCTTTTAGGTAATTTAAATCTCATTACTGCGTTGCAGCAAAACTTTTATGCATTAATGTTAAACATTGGTTTTAAGCAATGGTACTAGGCGTGTGAAATGTTTTCCCCACAGCAGGAGCCAATATTTCCAAATCTTTCAGCAAATCTGAAAATTGATCTGGGAACAGAGATTGTACGCCGTCACCCGTCATCGAGTTGTCGGGATCTGTATGCATTTCAATAATTAGTCCGTCCGCTCCGGCAGCGACCGAAGCCTTCGTCATAGGAACAACCAATTCACGTCTACCCGTGCCATGGCTAGGATCAGAAATAACCGGCAAATGGCTCAACTGTTGCAACACAGGGATCGCAGACAAATCGAGTGTATTTCTGGTGTAGGTTTCAAATGTGCGGATACCGCGCTCACACAGCATAACATTCGGATTTCCACCTGCCAAGATGTACTCGGCAGCATTCAAGAACTCGTCATAAGTCGAGCTAAAACCGCGTTTGAGCAACACTGGCTTGCCGCAAGTACCCAACTTGCGCAGCAGATCGAAGTTTTGCATATTACGTGTACCTACTTGCAGGATATCGGCATATTCCGCACAAATGTCTACGTATTCAGGTGTCATAACCTCTGTGATGGTCAGGAGGTCGTGCTTTTGACCTGCCTCAGCCATCATGATCAAACCTTCTACACCAGTTCCCTGGAAGCTATAAGGCCCTGTACGCGGCTTAAAAGCACCACCACGGAGAACTTGCGCACCTGCTGCTTTGACCAATCCGGCAATTTCATCTATCTGTGCAGCAGATTCAACGGCACATGGTCCACCCATAATGACAAGCTCGCCTCCGCCGATATTTACTCCTTTAATGGAGATAACCGTATTTTCCGGATGAAAATCACGGCTGGCCAATTTGTAGGACTTCGATATTTTAACCACATTTTCTACGCCTTTCATTTGACGCAGATGTTCAGCCAACTTGGGCTCTACGCTACCAATCAGTCCGATGATCGTGCGATCCGATCCCCTTGATACATGTGCCTGCAATCCTTCTTTCTCAATAACTTCAACAATAGCTTGAATATGTTCTTCAGGTGTTTGAACACCAGCGATAACGATCATTTTTTTCTTCCTCTCTATGATACATATTTTATTAACCCATTATAGATTGATATTATGACGCTTAGACGCTTGTTCGCTTTTAAGCTTTTATTTGTTAAAGCAACTATACCTGTTTTAGCTATACTCGTCAAGGCTTAATTATCCCGAATTATTCAATATTCTAACTTAGTGAAGCTAACCGAATAATATCTATAAATTAAAACAATTTAAAAAGCCGCTATCCGGATGGTTGTATCCGAATAACGGCTGTAATCAATCACAAACTATTTCGTCGTTTTTGACTTCTCCCGTACAGGAGGCAGCAGTTTTTTCATATCTATGGTTCGCTGAATCTCCCACGTATCCGGGTTAGCCGCATCATACTGCTCCAAATACGTAATAACCTCTTTGGTAATCAGTGTCGGCGTGGAAGCCCCAGAAGTCACAGCCACCTTGGCTACGCCCTCAAGCCACTCCCTCTTCAGCTCGGTCACATCAGAAATACGATAAGCTGTTGTACCAGCAATTTCCTCCGAAACCTGAGCCAATCGGTTTGAATTGTTACTGCGCGGATCACCGACAACGATCACCAGATCCGCCTGTCCAGCCTGCTCAGCTACCGCTTCCTGACGTACCTGCGTCGCCAAACAGATTTCATTGTGTATCTCAGCACCTGGGAACTTCTCCAGCAGCTTCTTCATAATGTGCTTGATGTCCCATTGACTCATGGTCGTCTGATTCGTAATAAGGATTTTGCCAGCTGGTAACGTAAGACTGTCGATTTCTTCTTCCTTTTCAATCAGATGAACATGGTCAGGAGCAATACCGATAGCTCCCTCCGGCTCTGGATGATTCTTTTTGCCAATATAAACAATCTGATAGCCTTCGGCAGACTTCTCTCGAATCAGATCATGCGTTTTTGTGACGTCAGGGCAAGTCGCATCTACCGTAGTCAGCCCCTTGTCTCGTGCCAGCTTGCGAACCTCTGGTGATACGCCATGAGCAGTGAAGATAACAGTGCCGCTCTCTACCTGGCTTAAAATCTCCATACGGTTCGGGCCGTCCAGTGTAATAATCCCTTCGTCTTCAAAGGAATTGGTGACATGACTGTTATGCACAATCATGCCTAATATATAAATAGGCCGGGGTAAGTCCAGATTTCTGGCTGCCTGACGTGCCAATACCATGGCATCGACTACGCCGTAGCAGTAACCCCGGGGCGAAATTCTGAGTACTTCCAAAATGAGCCCCCGCTTTCTTCGACACAGTATACAGCTCCAAAACTGGGCAGCTGTGGGCTTCCACGCCTCTACCGGCCAATTCTATGATGTAGTTGCCTTCCTATTATAGCCTATTCCAAAGGCGCGGAAAAGCTGACCGGAAGCCAGATGACAAATGTCGTTCCTTCTCCTTGGCGCGTAACCACTTCCACAGACCCGTGATGTTCATCAATAATCCACTTGGCAATAGATAGCCCCAACCCAATTCCCTCCGTCACCCCGCGTGACTCATCTGCCCGGTAAAAGCGGTCAAAAATAAAGGGAACCTCACTCTTATCCATTCCAATGCCCGTATCACTGATCCGTAGCCCCACCTGTCCTTGATAAATAATGGCATCAAATCGGACTGTGCCTTCAGGTGTATATTTGAATGCATTATCAATGAAAATGAATAGCATTTGCTGCAAATAATCCTTGCTGCCATCCATATAAATACCATTCAGCAACGAAAAATCTCCCACATTCCATTCGGCCGTTCGCTCTAAAAACTGAGCACGACGGGCAACCTCACTTACAAGCGGTTCCAACGCAACGGGAGTCTTATCGAACGTTTTCCCTGTGTCCGCTCTCGCGAGTGACAACATATCACTCACCAAACGGCTCATCCGTTTGCCTTCATCCGCCATGTCATTTAATGCCTCCATAGAAAGCTCGCGAATCATCTCTTCATCCATATTCGGTCGCTCTCCTGGTTCGGTAGTCCACATTTTGAGCAAAAAATCAACGTTGCCACGGATCGTCGTTAGCGGCGTACGAAGCTCATGGGAAGCATCAGCCACAAAACGACGCTGTGCACCGTACGCATCTTCCAGCTCCTTGTAAAACACCTCTGTACGCCCCAGCATGTTGTTAACCGTCCCGATTAATTGTCCAATTTCATCTGGTGGTCCGTCATATTCAATCCGTACACTCAAATCATTACTGGATTGAATCTGATTTGCCCCCTCAATGACCTTGACCAGCGGCTTCATAGACTTGCGAGCCAGAAAGAGACCTGAGGTCGCAGCAGCGAGTAATGCAAACAACGAACCGTATACAAGCACATTTTGTAACCTGTTCATGAGTCGATCCTGAGAGCCCGTGAATTGTCCTACCTGTAGCAACCCGACCACCAACCCCAACTCCTCGGACTTAATGGGCTGTTGATAAATCATAAAGGAATCCCCATTTACGTTCACACGTCGAATCCCCTCATTTTGAACTGCTCCTGCCGCTGTAGATGGAACAGGGAAGGTGATATTGAGGTCTTTCATATTTTGGGTGGTTTTGGTAACCCCGGACGTATAATTGTAAATTTGTACATATAGCTGTGAGTCATCTATTCCACGCCCCTGCTCCAATCCTAAATCCAGGTTAGGGACTTCAAACAATCCCCCTTTAATAATAAGGCGTAATTGCTTGTTAATCTGTGGCGCCTGAGTCATAAGCTGACTTTTCACTTCATTATATGTGTAGTAATATACTAGTCCGTAAATAGCCAGACCAAAAATGACAAGTACAATAGCCAAGATGCTCGAATACCAAGCTGTCAGCCGCCACCGAATAGACATATTACACATCACCTCTTAAAATATAGCCAGCTCCCCGAATTGTACGAATGAGCCGTTTACCGCCATCCTGCTCCGTTTTTTGTCGTAGCATGGCAATATATACTTCCAGCACATTCGATTCTCCGCTATAGTCATAGCCCCAAATTTTGTCCATAATCAGATCACGCGACAGAACACGCTTGGGGTTTTGCATGAACAAATGGAGCAGTTCAAATTCTTTGGCTGTCAGTTCCAAGCGTTTGCCGCCACGAACCACTTCACGGGATTCGTTATCCAGTTGTAAATCCTCGAAGGTAAGTCGATTTCCGTTATTGTCCTGTTGTTCGGTTTTACGCCGCAAAAGCGCTCGCACTCGCGCCAGCAGCTCCTCCAGAGCAAACGGCTTGACGAGATAATCATCGGCCCCTAGATCCAAGCCCTTAACCCGATTCTCAACCTCATCCTTGGCTGTAAGCATCAGGACAGGTACCGTGCTTCCACCCTCCCGCATGCGACGGCATACCTCAAAACCATCGACCTGCGGCATCATTACATCCAGCACGACCACATCAGGCTCAGCTGTCAGCATTTTATTTAATCCCTCTGCTCCATTGGCGGCTGTCAGCACTTCATAGCCTTCAAATGCCAGCCCTCTGCGTAGCATGGAAACAATTTTTTCATCGTCATCAATAATCAGAATAGTAGAACGCATACACGATCGAACTCCTTTATCTCTTCTTTTCCCTCTATTGTAGCAGGAGTAGACGCGTGTAGCATCTGGCTGCTCCATACAGCAAGAAACGGAAGGGATCTTCCTTCCGTTTCTTGCGTGCACATGTTCATTTTTGTAGAGTTATCAGCTTATTGCTGAAGCGTCGAGCTAAAGTCATTTTTGTTGCCTATTTTCAGCTGAACATCTTTTTTCTGCCCAGCTCGTTCGATGTTAAGCGTCAGTGCTGTACCCACTTTTTGTTTTTGAATGAACTGGATCAGCTCTTGTGATGTGCTATAAGGCGTGCCATTGGCTCCGATAATCACATCGTAAGGACGCAGATCGGCCTGATAAGCTGGCGATTTGTATATAATATCCCGTACTACCGAGCCTTCGGTTAGGGATGTGCCCAATTCTTTGGCTACTTCAGGACTCAAATTTAACAGACTTGCACCAATGAAAGGTACAGGTTCTTTCGGGATAGGCTGGTTATTTTTCAGCTTATCGACGACTTCCAAAATTGTATTGGACGGAATCGCAAACCCGATTCCCTGTGCGTCTGCACTAACAGCTACGTTCATACCGATAACCTGCCCTTGCAGATTTAACAGCGGTCCGCCAGAGTTACCAGGGTTAATGGACGCATCCGTCTGAATGAGATGCTTGTATTGCGTCGGTTTTCCAGTCGATTCACTATTAATGGTGATCGTACGTTCTTTCGCACTTAGCACCCCGGCTGTTACCGAATGCTCAAAGCCTTCAGGGTTGCCGATTGCGACCATCCACTCGCCGACTTTAGCGTTATCGGAGTCACCCAAAGTTACTGTCGGAAAGTTGTTTTTGCCTTCAATTTTAAGTACCGCCAAATCAAGATCAGCATTTTTGCCCAAGACTTTGGCTTCGTAAGGCTTATTAGTTCCCTCTACTGTAACCTGAACCACACTCGCGCCTTCAACAACATGGTTGTTGGTTAGGACGTAACCCGATTTATCAAAAATAAAACCGGAACCAATACCAAGCGGAGTCAGCTGCCCGCTGTTGCTACCTTCATTTTCATTACTGTTACCGCTACTGCCACTGTCACTGTCACCATACTGATTACCGAAAAAGTATTGATACAGCGGGTCATTGTAATAAGGGCTGCTTTGTCTGCCGCTACTACCACTGGTTTGTTTGGCAAGCGTTTCGATTTTGACGACTGCCGGACCAGCCTTGGCCACAACAGATTGAACATCAGCGGTACCTGAAGGCATCACAGCCGGAACTGCGCTTGGAGTCGAGCCAGTTGTTCCTGAATTAGTCGTTTCTCCACTTTCAGCTGCCGCCGAAGTTAACGCCGTCTCGGGTGTGAACATATTTGTTCGGTCAGCTGTGTACATCAATACCGTAATGACCAGCATCCCAGCCAAAAAAGATAAGAAAATTGTTTTCACCTGCGACTTGGGCTTATTCGGTTTGAATTGCCAGTTGCCACCATTCCGACCCGAACCATCCTGTTGCTCAGGCATAGCGCGATGGTATGAGGGAGGAAGAGGTCTCACTGCCTGTGGTGGCGTAATCTCAACATCCTTTTCCACCGACTGCCCTTCCTTACGTTGTCCGTCCGATTGAACTGAAGAAAAAGGGCCGTAAGAATAATAATATGAGGAACCGTTCGAATCGTTTTGCCGAGTTGCATTATCGGTATCAACCTGATCGTTGTCGTTCCGGCGTCCGGAGTTATTATTTTTAAATTCGTCCATTGTATATCTCCTCCCAAACCCTATGCTTCAAGGTGGTGTTGTTTAACTGACTTTATTTTGCACTTTAAACCTTAATTCCACCTTAAAAACAATTAAAAAGGAGATAAAACCTTAGACCTATTGTACCTATTCACTTTCACTTAAAACGAAATGCCCCGGATATAATCCGGAGCATTATCAATTGTATATGCTTTTTTATTTCGTGTTAAAGTTTTCGTCAAACTTTTCGTTCGGTGTTTGAGCATTGTTTTGAACTTTGTTGCGACTGGAGTTTTGAACTTTTTGAGCTACAGCGCCTGTACCGCCTTGTTCTGTTGCAAATTCTTCATCATACTTCTCATTTGGTGTCTGAAAGTTGTCTTGAATTTTATTTTGTTCAGACTGCTTTACCTTTTGTGAAACGACACCTACCGTATTGTCTTGTGCAAATTCCGCTTTGAACTGATTTCCTGCGCTTGCCTTGAAGCCTTTGTTCGTGAAAGAACTTCCGCCTTGATTTGGCATAATTCTCAACCTCCCAGTATGTTTTGCGGGATAAGCTCATCCCGCAACATAGTATGTGATGTTGGAAAAAACAATATTCAAGGATTATATGGAAGCATCCAGTGTCGCGGTCGGAATAGTTTTATGCGTTTCTATCGCCTTTTGGAGCGATTTGACCATCTTTTCTGTACATTTTCCGTTCCCTTTTTTTATAATTTGAACATCCACATCTTTCTTGCCCCATTCAGAATACACCTGCCGGGTTGTTTTAAAATACAAGTCAATTTTATTGCCCTTAATCGCAGAACCTGTATCTGCTACAATCCCGTATCCGTAACCTGGAATGTACAATATGCTTCCCAAAGGAAACGTTTTGGGATCAGCCGCAATCGTAGACAGTGTGTTCTTGTCACGACGCACTTTTACACCGGAATACGTAATACCGTAACCGGGATGACTTGGCCGTTTGCCAGTCGATTCATAGCCTGCTGTATATCCTGTTGCCGTGACCGTCATGGTCGTAATAACCTGCTCTTCGCGTGGAGCTAAAACAGGTGTGGACTGCCATTTTTTATGCTGGACCGGTTCTTTTTGACCGTAAACTTCATTGCCGGGCAATACCAGACAGGTTGCAATTAACACGGTTCCCAAAATCCGTTTCCATACCAACATGGATCTCATAAAAAACCTCCCCTTGAGGCAAAGGCTTTCCAGAAATCCATTAGTTTATACGAACAGATTATTATTTTTGAACATCCTGACCTGGATAAAGTCTGCTCAGTTTCACTTTATCTTCAAAAATATGCAGGAGTGTCCGCACTATGGGGGTGTGTTCATCGTCTGTGTGCAATATAATGGAAGCAGGAGAAATCGAAATAAGGGTGCTCACGATTCGATCCTCGACCTCCATTTCCAATTCAATGCCTGGCATCTCGACAATGATGTCATCTGCATCAGGAATCGGTATGGGCACCATGGCACTATCCAGAATCGTAAAATTATGTCCGCCTTGGTGAAGTACGTGTACGAGCGGAACTTTGCTTTCCTGAAAAAAAACAAAATATTTAAGCAGCCCCATAAATTCTTCGTATTGCCGATCTGCCCAGAATTCTTCCATAGCATAGTCGACGATTTCTTCAAGCTCTTTTTTATACGCATGGAGCCTAAATTGAATCAGCCCTTCCAAATTGATCACACGAAGCTCCTTAAAATCCTTCTCCAGGAGAGTAGTCAGCTTACCCTGACGCTTCAAACGACCTCTGGGGCCATCATCGTTTAACAGTGAACGAATCATACTGCGAATTTGCTCTGCATCCTCTTTCTCCAGCAACGAACAGGCTTTGGTGAGAATGAGATTGAGCAGCCCCCACTCCTTGACTTCGATAATATAATCCGCTATTGCCGAAGACATGATGCTGTATACACAGGGGAGAAAGCTTTCAAACGCCGAATTGCTTTCTGTGCCCTTGCAGGTCCATGCCACTTTGTTATCCAGCTGTCTGAAAGTGAATCGAAATCCGCGCCGTGACATATGTAGTCCCTTTGTTCTACTTTTGACCACTTCGTAAAACCGGTCGGTTTCCTGATCTCCGTCTGTATTGGTCCACACTGTAAACAGTTCCATTGGCTCACTCCTTTCGATCACTGCTTTCAGTATATGGCGGCCTCTGAAGGGTTATACGAAGTGAACGACTGGAAACAGAAAGACATATTCAAAAGAGGATGATCTGGTTTCAAAAAGCCGGTTGGCGTGTTATAAACATTACTGTGATATAGGAAAAAAACCGAAAGACGTTTGAATATTTAGGGTGGGGTATGTTAAGGTTATAGTAATATGAATTTTTCACAAGAGGGAGGAGATAAGATGTCAACGATGCTGAACATGCTGCGTACATTCATGATCGTCATATTGAGCCTCGTTCAGATTTTGTCCCTTCCTGTGACGTTTCATGCGGAAGACACCACTCAATCCCTTCAGTTTACGGCGGGATCTTCTCTTATGCCTCATGCTGATATTTCCTCGTTAGAAACAGACTCTCACGGTCTGGAGCATCATTCCAAACCAGCTATACGCAAGTCCTCCCCTTTACTTCATCTGGTGATCGCTGCGGCCAAATCACTTCCCTTTGTCATTTTGATAGCGCTTGTGCTGCTATTGAGCATCCCTAAACTACGTCTGCCTTTTATTCCTGTCATTTGCAAACTAAAGAAGCAATTGTACTTGTTCCCCATCAAATTCACCTCTAGTTATGTGGCTTAACCTCCCTTTGCATGCACATCACCACATTCGCATGTATATTTGTTAATATTTTCCAATGACTGTAATACGTAAGTGTATGTATCAGGTTTTTTACGTTAATTCATAAAATTTAATACAAAAAGAAAGTTTCCATGTCACTCCCAAAGTATGTGATTTATTTCCCATACCATTCATTTAAATAACGTATCGTACAGGAGGCTTTACAAATGGATATTCGAGAGTCTATTTTGCCAGGAATCGGGATTAAGTATCGAATAGATGCAGAGAGCGGCGACCGAATTGTCATTATTATTCATGATGATGGCAGGCGCGAGTTGTATCACTTTGATTACGAGGATCTGGAACAAAGTATTTCTATGACAACCCTGAATGATCAGGAAGCGCGATTGGTAGCCTCCATCATCGGTGGTATGACCTATAAGCCCAAACAGCTTGAAAGTGTAGAAATGACGTTTGACGATTTTATTATCGAATGGTATAGAGTGGAATCTCATTATGCAAGTGTCGGCAAATCCATTGGTGAGCTGGATGTAAGGCAAAATTCGGGAGCCACTGTTATTGCCATTGTGGAGAAAAAAGGAAAGAAATATGTAAATCCTGGTCCTGAAGTGATTATTAACGATGATGCCACTGTAGTCGTTGTTGGGGAACGCGATCAGCAAAAACGCTTTAAACAAATCCTTATGAACGGAAGCGGGTGATTGGATGGATCATCTGGTATTTGAGGTTGGATTGGCTATTGCTCTCATCGCTGCAGCCGGACTTATTTCCTCCAAACTGCGCTTCTCGGTCATCCCTTTTTATATCCTGATCGGAATGGCAGTTGGACCGCATGCGATGGAGCTATGGCATTTTGATTTTCGCTTTATCGAAAGCGCCCCATTTATTGATTTTATGGGAAGAATCGGAGTGCTGTTTCTTCTCTTCTACTTGGGTCTCGAGTTCTCAGTAGGTCGGTTAATTAAATCAGGCCGTTCCATTGCCGTGGGCGGCACCATTTATATTGGCATCAATTTTACACTGGGGCTGGCTCTTGGCTTCCTGAGCGGCTTTCCTGTAGCAGAGACACTGGTTATAGCCGGAATTACAACAATATCATCCAGTGCTATTGCTGCGAAGGTGCTGGTAGATCTCAAGCGGACTGCCAATGCTGAAACTGAAATGATTTTGGGCATTATTATGTTCGAGGATGTTTTCCTCGCCGTATACATCTCCATCCTCTCCGGATTGGTTCTTAGCGATTCATCCTCGCTCGGGGGTGTGCTGCTATCAGCGCTAATCGCGCTAGGCTTTATGCTTGCAGTCATTATTATCGGCCGTAAGGCCGTCCCTCTGTTAAATCGGATTCTCCGTATTCGCTCCAATGAGGTATTCGGACTTGTTGTTTTCGGCTCTCTATTTCTGGTGGCTGGTTTTTCGGAAACGATTCATGTGGCGGAAGCTATCGGCGCCCTGTTGGTCGGTTTGGTACTGGCCGAAACGGAACATGCCAAACGTATCGAGCATTTAATTGTTCCTTTCCGCGATTTCTTTGGCGCCCTGTTTTTCTTCAGCTTTGGATTATCCATTGATCCACTGTCCCTGGGAGGAAACGCGATATGGCTTGCACTGGCAGCAGTCGTCCTCACGTTGTTTGGTAACATTTGGGCAGGAATGCTGGCTGGGCGTACGGCCTCCTTATCTCCCAAAGCGTCAGCAAATATCGGCCTGACCATTGTGGCACGGGGTGAATTTTCGATTATCATGGCCAACTTGGGGAAAGAAGGCGGTTTGCTTGATATTGTTCAACCCTTTGCAGCCATCTATGTACTCATACTGGCGATTCTTGGACCACTTCTGACAAAGCAGTCAAAACCTATTTTTAATATGTTAAACAAAATATTTAAGTTCAAGGACCCCCGCCTACGAAAGGAAGAAAGTAACTCGGCGTAACTGTAAAAGCTGGATACGACAATCCATAGGAGGGAAGGCTATGCCGCACGCTGTAAAACATGCCGAAACTCTATGAGGCGGCTTGTGAAGCCCGCTTCAGGAGATGCGAGCAGGTTCCCTGTCTTTTATACGGTGATTGGCGGAATTACGGCATCCGTCGGTCTGGAATTGTTTTTGCATCCGCATGATATGATCGCTGGAGGCGTCACGGGGATCTCCAGACTCATGTCGCTTTATACACAGGAGCATTTTGGGTTACTGCTATTCGTTTTGAACTTGCCACTCATGCTGCTGTATTCTCTGTCTACTCACAAACCCATGCTGCTTCGTGCACTACCCGGCTTGTTCGCCTTTTCGGGCTCAGCCATCATTCTTTCGCCTTTTCCGGCAGTGAGCGGCCATCCGGTCGTATGTGCTTTGGGCGGCGGAATCTGTATAGGGCTTGGCGCAGGGCTGGCAGCTCGTCACGGTGGTCTGCTCGATTCACTAGGACTTAACGAGTCAGACGATAGCCGTCCATCCACATTATTGCTAACACATCGCAAGATTCCGTTAATACAGATTGTTATGCTGTGTAATGGTCTGCTGCTCATTACGGCTGGCTTTGTGCTAGGCTGGGAGCCAGCTCTCTATTCAGCCTTATCCTGCCTCGCCGCCTATGAAACGACCCGGCTGATGTTTACCGGTCTGACGCGTATGGTTTGTGTTGTCAGCAAGAAACAGCAAACCGTCGAGGATGCCATATATCGCATGCTGCGTATACACAGCACGCCTGTTGGAGGCTATGCCCAGATAGAGAGCAAGATTAAAAGCGAATCTGAGGATAAAAAAGAACAAATGGTCATCGTTTACAGCGTTCATCTGTTGGATTTGCAGCGCTTTAAGGCAGTCATCCAAATGGCAGACCCGCAGGCTGAGATCATGTATATGAAACGATGGAAAGCATAGCAAAGTAACACATCAAAAAACGCTTATCTACACTAATCCTTGTACATAGATTAGTGATGGATAAGCGTTTTGTAATTAACAATATATTAACGGATATTAATTTTGCATGATAAAATCATGTTCAATACTGCTGGCACTGTCAAAAGTACGAATAATATCATAACGGGTATTGCGCTGTGCTGGAACGTGACCCGTCTCGCGGATCAACTGTAGAATGGATTCAATGTTAACCTTATACGTTGCGCCTGCAGCGGAAACTACGTTTTCCTCAATCATGGTGCTGCCAAAATCATCGCAACCGTAGTACAACGATTTTTTACCGATTTCAGGTCCCATGGTTACCCATGAAGACTGAATATGCTTGATGTTATCCAATACAAGACGACTGATCGCAACGGTCTTCAAATATTCCTCCGGCGTCTGGCGTTCCTTCTTCAGATTGGTGTTGTCTGGCTGGAAGGTCCAAGGAATAAAGGCCAAAAATCCTTCAGAATTATATTTGTTTTCAATGCATTCGTCCTGAGCATCACGAACACGCAACAAATGCAGCGCACGCTCCTCCATCAACTCGCCAAAGCCGATAACCATCGTAGCAGTCGTGTTCATCCCAACCTTGTGAGCCGTTTGCATCACATCCATCCAATCACGCCAAGAGCCTTTGAGACGGCTAATTTTGCGGCGTGTGCGGTCATCCAAAATTTCTCCGCCTCCACCCGGAAGCGAATCCAATCCAGCTTCATGAATGGCTCGAATCGTGTCTTCCATGGATAGACCGGATTTTTCCTTCATTTTGTGAATTTCAGCTGGCGAGAAGGAGTGCATCGTAATATCGGGAAAACGCTCCTTGATAGCTTTCAGCAAATCCGTATAATAACTGAACGGCAGATTCGGATTCACACCGCCTTGCATTAGAATTTCGGTGCCACCTACATCCTGCGTTTCCTTGATCTTCTGAAAGATCACCTCGTCCGGCAAAACATAACCTTCATCAGAACCCGGTCTACGGTAAAAAGCGCAGAAGCGACAATATACGTCACATACGTTCGTATAGTTAATATTTCGTCCGATGACGAAGGTTTTAATGGGATCGGGGTGCATGCGATTCATAACTTTATTCGCCGCATGACCTATTTTTTCTACCTCATCTGATTCGAACAAAGCAACGGTATCCTCTAAATTCAGGCGTTCGCCGCGTAGGGCTTTATCTAAAATATGGTCGATTACACTCATGGTGTATCCTCCTTCGCTGTCACAGGGCGACGAAATGAAAGACAGGACTTATGAACGAGAATGCTTTCACAAACCTGCGTTCGAACCCTGCCGTAATGTATGTTCATGACTGGCCTTGTATGTTGTCTGTGCTATTTAGCATAGTAAAACCTAATGATAATACTAACATATCTTTAGGTAAGGAACCATACTTATTCCCGCTTCTTTCTGCTTTTCACCTAGGAAAACAGGCAACTGCCAAGCTTGTCTCAACATTGCATATAGCCAAGAAATAAGAAAATAGAACTGAAAAGTGCATTTTTTCACACTGTCCTTCATGTCATTCTTATAGAAAACAGCAAGCCTCCTGAATGAATGGAAACTTGCTGTTTAGTACTGTACATATTTGCTCCCTGCCTGAAAACGACAAAGATACTACTGATGTGCTAACGCTCTAGCGCAGCGCCTCATCCAGATCACTAATCAGGTCGTCAATATCCTCCAGACCTACGGAGAAACGAAGTAATCCGTCCGTAATCCCGCGCTCCAATCGTACACTATGGGGCATAGCCGCGTGTGACATCATCGCCGGATACGACAAGATGCTTTCCACAGCTCCCAGACTCACCGCTACAATTGGAATACGTACGCGACTGAGGACTTCTTTTGCACGCTCACCAGAACCCACATCAAACGATATCACTGCACCATAACCGCTGGATTGACGCTCATGAACTTCACGTCCTGGATGATTCTCCAGACCCGGGTAGTACACCGCCTCAATGTCGTTGCGCTCGTTCAGCCAATTGGCGAGCTTTGCTGCACTCTTTTCGCTGTGAGCCATACGAGCCTCCAGCGTCTTCATACCGCGCATGAGCAACCATGACTCCTGCGGAGCCAGCACGGTACCCAGTCCATTTTGGAGCTGCTTGATTTGTCTCCCCAGCGATTCGGTACGTGCTACTGCAAGTCCTGCCAGCACATCGCTGTGTCCGCCCAGAAACTTGGTCGCACTGTGCAATACAATATCGACACCCTGCTCAATCGGACGTTGATAATAAGGTGTCATAAAAGTATTATCCAATAGCGTCAAAAGTCCGTTATCCTGTGCCCAAGAGGTTATTCCTGCTACATCGGTAATTTTGAGAGTCGGATTGGACGGGGTTTCCATATATACAGCCCTTGTATTCTCCTGCAACGCCTCTTTCACAAGGTTGAGGTCCGTCATGTCAACGAAGGTCGTTTCGATATTCATCCGTTTCAAAATGGAGGTCAGCAGTCGATATGTTCCTCCATATACGTCCTCGGAAACAATGACATGATCTCCAGCAGACAAGAGCATAAATGTAGTAGAGATGGCCGCCATACCTGATGCAAAAGCAAAACCGCTAGCTCCGCCTTCTAATAAGGCGATATAATCCTCCAAAGCTTGTCGTGTCGGATTACCTGAACGGCTATAGTCATGCTGTGGAGGATTAAAAATATCATGATGGTGAAAGGTAGAAGCTTGATAGATCGGGACGCTCGAAGCCCCCGTAACACTGTCAATTTCAGAGCCGAAATGCAGCAGCTTGGTAGCGAACTTCCGCTCTTTGTCCAGATCCTGGCCGATCCTTCTCGCATCCTCTATCATTGCTGCTCCCCTCCTTCTACTTCTTGACGTGCCGCTTCCAGCGCCGAACGCAAATCTTCAATTAGGTCGTCTGTATGCTCAATGCCGACGGAGAAACGCAACAGCCTGTCATCTACCCCGACTGCATCCCGAATTTCTGCTGGTATGTCCGCATGTGTCTGCACAGCGGGATAGGTCATTAGCGATTCCACACCGCCGAGACTTTCCGCAAACGCAATGAGCTTAATGTGACGAAGCAAAGGCTCCACATAACGAGCATCCTTTACTTTAAAGGAGAAGATACCCGTATTTCCGCTGGATTGTTTATTTTGAATCTCACGACCTGGGTGGCCTTCGAGAGCTGGATAAAATACTTCCGCCACCGCCGGATGCGTCAGTAAATAGTTAGATAGCACTGTTGCATTATGCTGATGTCGGTCCATACGCAGCGCTAACGTCTTCATCCCCTTCATCAACTGATAGCAGTCGCTCGGGGAAAGCACGGCCCCTATGGAATTGTGCAGGAAGGAAATTTCAGCTGATAGCTCTTTGCCTTTGGTTACGATCAACCCTGCCAGCACATCGTTGTGTCCGCCCAAATATTTGGTTGCGCTATGTACCACAATATCCGCGCCCAGCTCCAATGGCCGCTGGAAATATGGGGTTAGCAGCGTATTATCTACAATGGTAAGCAACTGATGTTGTGATGCCCACTCGGCAACCGCTCGAATATCAGTGATCATCATTAACGGATTTGTAGGTGTTTCTATGAATACAGCTTTGGTATTCGGTCGACATGACTGTTCGAGTGCTTCAAGATCATTCGTATCCACATAACTTGCTGTTACACCAAATTTAGATAAAATACGCTCCAGCAAGCGATATGTCCCGCCATACAGATCCAGCGATACAATGAGGTGATCTCCCTGTCCAAACAATGCAAATACCGTTTGCAGCGCCGCCATACCTGAGCTACATGCAAAACCTGCATCACCAGATTCAAGTGCAGCAGAAGCCTCTTCCAGTACCTTTCGCGTGGGATTGATCGTCCGAATGTAATCAAATCCTGTGCTTTGACCTAGACGGGGATGGCGGAACGCCGTAGATTGGTAAATCGGGTAATTAACAGCCCCGGTTACTGGCTCCTCTACTGAACCGATTTGTGCCAATCTGCTTTCGATTTTCCACTGTTTCTCACTCATATGAATCCTCCTGTTAACTTCCATAGTGGGTGCTATAACATATCCTGCAAAAATGGATGTCAAAGACTATACTGCTGCGCTACTGCAAGGTGGTACTGTACAAGGGTAAACTACAAGCCCCTTTTTAAATCTGGGGCCCGATATCGTAAGGTGTTTCTTGGTATACATAATAGTTCAGCCAATTCGAGAATAATAAATTGGCGTGCGCTCGCCAGATTGAGGGCGGTGTGCGCTTGGGATCATCATTAGGGAAATAATTTTTGGGGACTTCAACTTCCATTCCTTTGCCCACATCGCGGTCGTATTCCCATTTCAGGGAAAGCGGGTCATATTCAGAATGCCCAGTTACAAAAATTTGTTTACCGTCAAGCGTGGCTACGAGGTACACTCCAGCTTCCTCGGATTCGGATAAAACTTCTAATTCGGTAATATGATCAATATCTTCCCGCCGAACCTCCGTATGTCTGGAGTGAGGAGCATAAAACAGTTCATCAAAGCCGCGTAGCAATTTTACTTTAGGTTTAATCACAGTGTGTGGAAATACGCCAAAGCATTTGTAGTCGAGCCCGTATTTTGGGACATCGAAATGATGGTATAAGCCTGCCTGTGAGGCCCAACAGATATGCATGGTCGAAGTTACATTCGTTTTCGTCCATTCAAAGATTTGCTGGATCTCCTCCCAGTAGTTCACATCCTCAAACTCAAGCTGTTCAACCGGGGCTCCTGTAATGACCATGCCGTCAAAACGACTGTTCTTGATCTCGTCAAACGTTTTATAGAACATGTTCAAATATTCTTGCGATGTATTTTTGGATACATGAGATTTCATGTGCACCAGCGTGACGTCCACTTGCAGCGGCGTATTGCCGACCAAGCGCAACAGTTGGGTTTCCGTCGTCTCCTTTGTCGGCATTAAATTCAAAATGGCGATACGCAACGGACGAATATCCTGATGATAAGCCAAGCTTTCATCCATTACGAAAATATTTTCGCCCTCCAGCACTTCCTTGGCAGGTAGCGTGTCTGGGATTTTAATCGGCATGTAAACTCACTCCTTGTTCGGTAAGTTTTGCGAAAATCGTCTTGTTGAGATGCCGGGCATATAATAAAAAGACCTTTCTCAGGTTAGAGAAAGGTCATATTTGTATCCATATGCGCCTCTCTCATCTGTCAGGGCAACGCTCTTTGTACAAAGCGCGCGTCCTGCAAGAATTAGCACCGTGCGATTAAAATCGCCGGTTGCCGGGTATCATCGGGCTAGTCCCTCCACCTGCTCTTGATAAGATTTCGCTATATTCATTTTAGGTTCACAAAGTTCTTGTTGTTCACTTTAATGCATCGGCTGGGCTTCGTCAAGATGGGACTTTTAAATTTGTACCCTGCATTCACATTTTGTCTACCTTTTCCATAGGTTAAATCATATCCCTCCTATCGTTGAAGCTCTTGCCACTACTGTTGATTTAGCCCATGATTTTGCGCTTGAAAGGCCGTAGGCCGAGCGTTATACTATACAAGTGCTATTAGGCAAAAATATGGAGCAGTAGTGCAGATTTGAGTGTTTCCTGCGATACTGTGGCAATCTAAAAAAGAACATTTGAGAGGTGAATCCGGAATGGAAGGCGACCCGAGTCCGAATAGGCGGCGATCCCTGAACAACAGCATAGGAATGACTTCAGCTTGCCGAAAGACGGGACGCCAGGCTCTGCATGCTCCAAAAGCCTCCGGCTTTTGATGGGAGTGCACGCTTACCCGCACCGGCTAACTGGCTAACTGAGTCCATTCCTTATGCTTAAGGTAAACGTATTTCCGTTACGACGGAGCATAAGGAGTGACATATATGAAAATCCGTTTGGTCAACAACGGGGTTTTTACCCCTGTCGAAGAAATTGAAATGGCGCTTACTGCACCGGCAGAAGGTTTTTATTGGATTGATGCCGATGTCGATGATTTGGCAGTGCTCCAGCCTTTATTTTCCATGCATGATCTTGCAGTAGAAGACTGTTTGAGTGAAGAAGAACAGCGTCCGAAGATTGAAATTTATGAAAGCCATTATTTTATCGTTGTAAATAGCATTCGTTTTGATGATGAAGAAATATTTTTGCGAGCTTTGAACATTTTTCTCGGCCGCCATTTTATCATTACGGTGACCAAGCAGAAAATAAATGAGCTTCGTACCCTCAAGCCTATGCTGTGGGAGCAAGAAGTCAGCCAGCCTGACCGTTTTATGTATCTGTTGGTCGACTTGATTGTTGACAACTATTTTCTGGTTGGTGACCGGATTGAGGTCCGCATTGAGAAGCTGGAAGAAGATATTCTAATGCATACGAAAAAGTCGCATTTGAACGAAATCATCGGCTTACGAAGTGAGATTCTGTGGCTGAAAAAAGTGCTGGGTCCACAAAAAGAAGTCATCAATACCCTGAACAAACGGGATTTGCGGCTCATCGACGATCAATTGCAAAAATATTTCAGCGACATTTATGAAAATGCTGTGAAAATTTCGGAGACTTTTGAAACTTACCGCGACTTGATGGGTAACCTTCGAGAAGCTTATCAATCCAGTATCGCCAACCGTGCCAATGAAATTATGCGTGTGTTTACGGCAATTACGACCGTATTTATGCCATTGACAGTCATTACCGGAATATATGGGATGAACTTCGATAATATGCCTGAGCTTCATACACGTTATGGCTATTTTGTCGTCATTGGTATTATGGTGGCATTAGGTGTCAGTATGTTCTGTATTTTCCGCAAGAAAGACTGGGTTTAAAAAGAACAGGGGGGAAAAGTACCGAGTTGGATACTTTTTTCGATTTTCAGCTTGGTCATAAAAAGCAGCAGCCGTGTCCTGTGTGGAACTCGCTGCTGCTTTTTAGTATGTTGAACCCTGAATGTACTTTAATACTTTAGCTTTATTCAATCAGTTCTATATTATCCAACATGTCGGTCGGGTACCTGCTGATGACGAAACCGTATACGGATCAGACGCAGACGCTCGTAAATTTGATCCAGTCCTGTTTCGGTTGCCTTTTCTTCCCCATACACTTTCAGCATGACGGGCTTGAGCAGCGCATCCCCCAACTCTTCATAAGCAGACCAGATGGCTGCCTGCTCCTCCTCAGATACATTCACCAACTCCTTGCGGATCAGCTTCTCCATATCAATGCCATCCCTGTCCAAATGCTCCACAGCTTCAATCATCTCTCTACGATGCAAACCTGTCTTCATTCCGATATGCTCCAGTGAAAGACCGTCCGAAATGCCTTCGATAATCGTTCTAGTTAGGCTGAATTTGTTCAGCTCCTGCCTGTACTGGTTCTCTTTTTGCTTGTATAGCCATGACAAAAAAACTTCTTCTTCCAGCGTCTCTGTTACCCAGTTCAACGGAAATGGCGTGGTCCGGTCATTTTGTGTCGTAATAGCCAATAGCTCCGTCCCATATTGCGACACCTTACCCTGACCCATACCAGGCAGTTCCAACAGTTCTTCTTCGGTATGGGGAAGATAGACGCTAATGAGTCGAAGCAGCCGATTCGTAGCGATAAAATAAGGTGCTTTTCGTTCCGTTGCTGCCTTTTGCCGTCTCCACATCGTCAACTGCTCATACACTTCATCACGTGGAAACAAATCACTGTAGCAATACAGCTTTTGCAGCGTTTGTCCTCGTCCTGATGATCCTTCTTGCTCATGAAATACGCCATGGATTAAGGGCCTATAGCCCTCAGCCATTTTGAGCGCCAGCTCATGACGGTATACATGTAGTAATTCCTGCCACAAGCTGCCCTCATACCAAAGGTCGTCTATACTTTCATCCGGGACATGCTGTGTGCTCCAGCCTGCACTCCATCCCCCTTCATGCTGCCCAATCCATACCTGAGCAAAGTCCTCATAGCCCTGTTCATTTCGTTTGGACAAGCGATTTAAAAATACAATATCCATGATTTCTTCCTCCCTCATATCGTTGAAAGACAGTCCCGCACAACACAAAAACGCAAAAAAAAGCACCCATCCTGCGTATTCGCAAGAAAGGTGCTTCCCTTTTTGAGCCGTACTATACTGTTGCCTATATAATAACCGTACCTTGGAGTGCCGTCAACCATAAATTCTAATGATTCAGCTTTTCCTTTGCCAATGCCAGAGCACCGCACAATCCAGCATTGTCACCCAATCCCGGAGATACGATATATTGCTCAATATCTGTTGCCAGACTCGAATGCTGTACGTATCCGTTCAAAAGTTCTTGAAGCTTGGTACGAATGAGCGGGAACAGTTGGTCCTGCTTCATCACTCCCCCGCCCATAATAATTTTTTGCGGTGACAGGATTAATACATAGCTCATTAAAGCCTGTGCCAGATAGTACGCTTCCATTTCCCAGGCCGAGTGATCGACAGAAAGCTCATGTCCTTTAACCTTCCATCTTTTTTCGAGCGCAGGACCTGCTGCCAGTCCCTCCAAACAATCTCCGTGATAAGGACATGTCCCCTCGTAAGTATCTTCTGGGTGACGACGTACCAGAATATGCCCCATTTCCGGGTGGGATAATCCATGTATCAGCTTTCCACCAACCAAAGCACCCGCCCCGATGCCTGTACCTATCGTAATATACAGACAGTTGTCCAATCCTTTGGCGGCACCCCAAATAGACTCACCAAGTGCTGCTCCATTCACATCCGTGTCAAACCCCATAGGCACATCAAAATGCTCTTTCAGTTTGCCAATCAGATTGTAATTTCCCCAATGTGGCTTTGGCGTTGTTGTAATATAGCCATATGTATCACTACCTTCGATAGGATCAATCGGCCCGAACGAGCCTACGCCCAATGCTTCAATGCCCTTGCCTTCAAAAAATGCGATGACATTCTCCATTGTTTCTGCTGGGGTGGTTGTTGGAAAGCTCGCCCGTTCCAGTACCTCTCCACGTTCGTTGCCAATTCCACATACAAATTTGGTACCGCCTGCCTCAATTGCTCCCAATACTGTCATAGTTGCTGTTGTCCCCTTTCGATAATCCGGTTCTCTCTCCACTATATTCACCTGAAATGTACCTGAGGTCAATCCCCTTATCGCAATTGTATATAATCCTTCACATGACTATATAACTCCGTCGACATATGGGTATACAAATAAGGACACTAACGCATCAAGCGTCAGCATCCCTATATTACTTACTTTACCTGAATTGTACGTACCAAGCCTAACAGCTTCATTAAGATCCGGTTGCGACACCCATCAATGTACACAAGCTTTTCATTTCAAGCTGCTCAAACTTGTCTACAATTTGCACGTGATCCAGCGTCAGCAGACAGCTATCCAAAGCACATGCTACAGGTACACCACAGTGAATTTCAGCAAGTTTGCGTGAAAGATGCAGCATATCCAAATCACTCTCAATTTTTTTACGGACCGAGGGTGTTAATTGATCCAGATTCTCCAGAATGCCCTCAATAGAGTCGTATTCCTGCACCAGCTTGAGTGCCGTTTTCTCACCTATACCTCGTACTCCTGGATAATTATCGCTTGCATCCCCCATCAGGCCTTTAAGGTCCACCACTTGGCGTGGCTTAAGCCCTTTTTCAGTCAGCAGGGTCTCCGGAGTGTATACCATATAATTGCCGTGCCCTTTTTTCATAATAATGACCCGTGTCCGCTCATCCACTAATTGAAGTAAATCATGATCTCCTGAGAGAATCATTACATCCATGTCCTCATTTTGCGAATAATGACGTGCAAGCGTACCGATACAATCATCGGCTTCAAAGCCTTCCGCTCCAATGTTGGGTATGCCGAGGCTGTCCGTCACTTCACGAATCAATGTAAATTGGGGAATCAAATCATCCGGTGCGTCGGCTCGGTTTCCTTTATACGCAGCAAAATGTTCCCCACGGAATGTCGTTCCGCCCATATCCCAGCAGCAAATGACATGTGTAGGATTAAACGTTTGGACTGCATCCCAAAAATATCGAATAAAACCATAGATGGCGTTCGTTGGCACCCCAGCTTTTGTACGACGGATATAACCGTTTGCGGCGGTTGCATAATAAGCGCGAAATAGCAGGGCCATGCCGTCAACCAGCATTACGGATTGTTCATTGCGTTGTGTCACAGATTGTATTGCTCCCATTCATCATAATATTTAACCCCCACAGTATAACATATCGTGAGTGTAAATTGGGCGTTATTGAGCTCCCCATGTGTCCTCAAATGTTTCCTCTTTGAATCCTATCGTTACTTTGTTCCCGTCGGTTACAATCGGGCGTTTGATTAATCTTCCATTCGAGGATAAAAGCGAAATTTGCTCTTCACGACTCATGTCTCCAAGCTTATCTTTCAGCTTTAGCTCTTTGTACACCTCACCGTTTGTATTAAAAAACTTTTTCAGCTCCAGCCCGCTTTTTCGAATTAAATCTTCCAATTCCTCCGGGCCGGGCGGCTGTTCAAAAATAGGAATAAGTTCCGTCTCATGTCCCTTGTTTTGCAGCCATTTCACTGCATTACGACAGGTACTGCATTTAGAATACTGATATACTTTCAGTTGGCTCATCGCTAGATTAACCTCCATTTGGTTTCGATAGCTTATTTATATTTTATTCTGAAAAATATTGCGCTCTTAATAGCTCCTGCATTTCAGCCATATCTTCAGGTAGAGGAGCATAGAACGTCAGCCGCTCCCCGGTTACAGGATGCTCCAAGGACAGTTCTGAGGCATGCAAGGCTTGTCGAGGCATCCTGGCATCAAGCTGATCATATCGCTCACGTTGCGCAGCATCATCGGGTGTAATCCGGTACATTTTATCTCCGATCAACGGACAACCGATATAAGTCATATGCACTCGAATTTGGTGCGTACGCCCGGATTCCAACTTTAGTCCGATGCGACTTCCCCCGTTCCACACTTCCTCCAGCTTATACAGCGTAAGGGCAGGATAACCATCCGGGGTCACCATACGTAAATGCGGATTATCCGGGCTGCGGTCAATTGGTCCGTCTACCTTACCTTCCTGCAGCTCAGGACGCCCATGCACCAGAGCCGTATAGCGCTTATCCACCGTTCCCGCAATCATCTGCTCAGAAATATGCTGGTGTACATACGGATTTTTGGCTACTACCAGCACACCCGTCGTCTCTTGATCAAGACGATGAACAGGACGAAACCGGAACAGTTCTCCCTTGGCCTGCCAATAATGCACAACCCCATTAGCCAGTGTTCCTGTGTAATGACCGTGAGTCGGATGGACAATCATACCCGCCGCCTTGTTCACCACTAACAAATGTTCATCCTCAAACAATATCTCAAAAGGAATGGGTTCAGGTAAAATATCATCAGAACGCTCGCGCTCCATGCGAATTTCTACTTGATCCCCGGACTTTACCTTAACGCTGATGTACACACGTGTCCCGTTCAGCATAATACCTTGCTCGGTCAGCTTGAGTTTGGATATTAACTTTCGAGAAATGTTCATACGTTTTTGTAAAATAGTCTTCAACAGCATGCCCTCCTCCTCAGGAGGGATCGTATATACGATAGGTTCATAGTACAAGCTCATCACAAATTCCCGGTTGCCTCCTTATTTGCGGAACACTTTTTTGCTGCGCACATATTCGACATCGGGCACACCCTGACGGACATTCGCTGTGCGAGCAACGGCAAAGAAATAATCGGAAAGACGGTTCAAATACCGACGTACCGCCGGATTGATGTCCGTATGTTTACCTAGTGTAACAGCACGGCGTTCCGCGCGTCGGCAAACCGTACGGCAAACATGAAGCGTTGAGGATAATGTGCTACCACCCGGTATAATAAAACGCTCCACCTTCGGATTTTCCTCCTGACATGCATCAATCCAGCCTTCCAGTCGCTCTGCCAGCTCGTCTTTCACCTTATATTTGCTTTCACTGATTTTAACAAACGCCAAATCCGAACCACAATCAAACAGCTCCTGCTGTATTTCCTCCAATTGAGTCCGAATATCCGCAAACTTTTCCCCTTCGGCAAAGCTGATCGCTTGTCCTACAAAGCTGTTCAGCTCGTCAATTGTACCGTATGCCTCCACACGGTCATCATCTTTGGACACTCGACCTCCAATCACAGAAGTTTGTCCTTCATCACCTGTTCTGGTATAGATCCCCATATTACTCCATCCCCCTTATCATTCCGTAAGTGCTTTCAGCACCTTGATGGCTTCTTCCTTATTGCTTGTACGAGGCGGCACGGTAGCAAATAATGTTTTTGAGTTATATTTTAGCTCCTTAAACATCTTCATCTGCTCCACCGGAATTCCGAACAAATGAGTTTCCTTGCTTACATCTGTTTCTTCTTCCTCCTGCCCCTTCTTCTTAAATACGCCGCCCTCGAACACGCCCCGAGCGTACGTCTTCTTGTCAAAAGCATCATCTAACGGCAGATTCGAACCATTCTGTCCATACAGCTTCATGTCCTCTTCCGGCAAAAGAAACAGATCATGCTCCCCGGCCGCATATTCTACAACCAGCTTCTGCTGGTTATACAGCGGACTGACTGAAATCTCAATAGTCGGAGCCTGTTCGCCCAGCTTATCCTTAAGCTTTTGTGCCAGCTCTTCACGGATGACTGAAGCATCCCCTTTATCCATAATAAAAATGGAGAAGCTGTCCTTGTCCCGTCCCCCACATCCAGCCAATAATACAAGTGTCAACATTCCGATAATCCATGGCGATAGCCTTTTTAGCCCTGTTCTCATATGTACGCCCCCTCTTCCATGCCATTAATATATCATAAGTTGTGAACGCAAAAAAAGAAGGCCCTACGGCCTCCTTCTTACCTTTGGCTGACTTCACACGGTTAAACCTTGCATTCCGTACCATACATTTTCATGTATTCATTGATTTTCAAATCGAGCTTGCAACTAATCTCGATGACAAGATCAGAGGTGAAGGACTGCTCTTCCTGAAACGTCCGCATCATCTCATTGCGCAGGAACAAAATTTCATCTTCTAGGGAAATGTCGTATCCTATTGAACTAGACGAATTATATCCAACATATGACATGAGCATTCCTCCTACAATTGAAAAATTGAACTTCCTGCTTTCGAATTCAAATTATAGCATAGAAATTTAGAAATAAAAGACTATTTTTTATGAATTACCCATAAAAAAATAATTTTAACCTTCTTTTCTTACTTTTTCTACAAAATGACCAATCCGATCCAGTGCCTCCGTCAGCTGAGCAACAGAAGTCGCGTATGAGCAACGAAGATAGCCTTCGCCTCCCAAACCGAACACATTACCCGGTACAGCCGCAACTTTAGCCTCTGCCAATAGACGCTGTGCAAATTCATCTGAGCTAAGTCCCGTGCTTTGAATACTAGGGAAAACATAAAAAGCCCCTCTTGGCTCATGGCACTCCAGGCCGATTTCCCGGAACCCTTCAACCATCAGACGGCGACGCTGATTATAGGCTTCTACCATACGATCTTTCTCACCCAAACCATTCCGCAAGCCTTCCAGTGCCGCAACTTGCCCCATAGAAGGCGCACACATTACGGTGTACTGATGGATTTTGAGCATAGCCGCAATCAGATCTGGATGTCCGCATGTATATCCAATACGCCAGCCTGTCATGGCGAAGGCTTTGGAGAAACCACTGACGAGAATCGTACGATCCATCATACCAGGCATAGCGGCAAAACTAACATGCTTCTCTCCATAATTCAATTCAGCATAAATTTCATCAGAAATGACGATCAAATCATGCTTTTCCACGACTTCGGCAATCGGAAGCCAATCTTCATAAGTCATCGTAGCCCCAGTTGGATTACTCGGATAGCATAAAATCAGCACCTTGGATTTAGGTGTAATTTTTGCCTCCAACGCCTCAGCCGTCAGCTTAAATTCATCCTTAGCAAATGTTTCAATACCTACCGGAATCCCGCCTCCAATTGAAGTGATTGGAGAATATGAAATGTAACACGGCTCGGGCACGAGAATTTCGTCGCCAGGTACAATTAACGCACGCAAGGCAAGATCAATCGCCTCGCTTCCCCCAACGGTCACAATAATCTCATTTTTAGGATCATAATTAACTTCAAATTGCTCATTCAGATAATCACTAATCGCTTCACGCAGTTCTGGCGTTCCCGCATTAGACGTATAGCTGGTAAAACCTCGCTCTAATGAATAGACACAGGCTTCCCGCATATGCCAAGGGGTTGTAAAATCCGGTTCGCCTACACCAAGGGTAATAATATCCTTGTTGCCACCCACCAAGTCAAAAAACTTACGAATGCCCGAAGATGGGATCTCGCGCACCAACGGGGACAAATAGGAACTCATGGCTTTGTTACTGTCGGTAAATGCTTCTGTTTTGAGATTCATCATGATCTTCCTTTACGGCGAAATCACCAGACGATTATCTTCCTGATGATCCTCAAAGATAATTCCGTCCTGCTTGTATTTTTTAAGCGTAAAATTAGTCTTGGTGGACAAGACCGAGTCAATAGGAGACAGTTTCTCCGACACAAAATTAGCGACCTCACGGAGGTTGCGGCCTTCAACTTCTACCAGCAAGTCGTATGCTCCAGACATGAGATAAACCGATTTAACTTGCGGATACAAATAAATCCGTTCTGCAATACCTTCAAATCCTCTTCCACGCTCGGGTGTAATCTGTACTTCAATCAAAGCAGTAACCTTTTCGTCGTCGACTTTATCCCAATTGACTACGGCGGCGTACTTAACGATTACATGTTGGTCTTCTAGCTCTTTAATTGAGGTGCGTACATCCTGCTCGTCAACCCCCAGTAAAGTAGCCAACAAAGTCGGTGTTCTTCTTGCATCTTCTTTTAACAATTCCAGCACTTTTAATTTCAAACCATTTAGCTCTGTCATTCTACATAAGGCCTCCATCGAAAGAGATTACTATACATCATACAATACGCACTTTAAACCTGCAAAGAAAAACCGTCCGCCCCGGTAAACCCGGCAGACGGACGGCTGTTATGGGAAATTGCTTCAAAAACGGAATATCCCGTTTACATATAGTAAGGGTTATTCTGGTGAGTAGGCTGCCCTTGCTGATGCATAGGTTGACCATATCCCCCCGCTGATGACGACTTTTGCTGAATGAACTGTTGGCATTCGTGTTGGGTCTTGCGAGCTTCTTGAATCTGTTTGTCCAAATCGATGCGCAGTGCTTTTGACGAAGTGGAGTACATATTGTTTTGACTCATCAGACGATACAAATCGCCTTGTAGGCGCAGCGTATCGTTCGTAAGGTCGGTGAACATCTGACGCACAGACGGACAATTGGATTCCGTTGTCGCTGTTGTATACTCTCCCACCGTGCGTTTCATATCGGCAAGAATGGTATAGAGCAAATCTTCTTCGGGCATAAATGACGTATTGTTCTGTGAAAACATCGTGATATTACCTCCTTTATTGGTTAATCCATAATTACTGCTGCGGTTGCATAGGAGCAAGCTGCTGGTGCTGTTGAAGTGCATTGGAAAGCAGGTTCAGGTGGTTCTCATGAGTTCTCGCGAATTGCAGACAAGCTTGCTGAATGGCTGGATGCTGAATGGATGCTGCTGTCGCCGTACATTGCTTGAGCAGCAGTTCTTCATTGGAAATGGAGTCCACGATGTACTCCAGCTCTTTGCCTGTCAAGGGTTGCATGTTGGTAGATTGCATAGTCTCTGTGCCTCCTTAAATGTTTTGTTGCACGCTGGTTATCTTGTCCGTTTGGCGAAATACTATGTACACATAAGAGATACTACATATTGCCTATAAGGAGTGCTGTTTATATGGAATTGATTAGCGGGAATACGTATTGGCCGAGTACCTTGGAGCAAACATCGGATTTTCCGCCTTTGGCAGAGGATTTAAATTGTGATGTACTGATCATCGGAGGCGGGATGGGTGGGTCCATCTGCTCCCGGCTATTGGGAGAACGACAGGTAGACACCGTGGTTATTGATAAACGCAAGCTGGTACATGGAAGTTCTTCGGCCAATACCGGACTGCTGCAATATAGCAATGATAAGACCTTAACCTCCTTCATCAATACGTTTGGTGAAACGAACGGTGTACTGTTTTACCGTATGTGCAAAGATGCTCTGGATCAGTTGGAAAAACTGTCTACCACGCTGGAAGTTGATCCGTCCTTTATACGCCGCAGTAGCCTGTACTATGCAAGTACATCGGAGGATGTGCAGATCCTTCAGGAAGAGTACAAACAGCTAACCCGGTTTGGATTTCCCGTCGAATACTGGGATGAGCAACAGATTGCAGCCCGATTTCCTTTTCGAAAATCAGCAGCCTTGTACACGCACGAAGATGCCGAGGTTAATCCATTTTTGTTTGCCCAAGGACTGTTGCAATCCGCCAGCCGTCTCGGTGTACGCTTATATGAGCATACGGAAGCCAAGCATTTTGAATTTAATGAAAATGAAGTTGTTTGTTATACCAGCGGTGGAATTATCCGAGCGAAAAAAATCATTTTTGCAACGGGTTATGAAACACAGGAGATTAAAACAGATCGCGGAGCCGTTCTGGAAAGCTCTTATGCTATCGCCACCAATCCAATCGGAGATGTTCCCTTGTGGCATGAGCAGTGTCTGATCTGGGAAACTGCTCGTCCTTATCTGTACATACGCTCAACACCGGAAGGACGCATCATTATTGGTGGTTTGGATGAACCTGTACTGGACGCCAATCAACGTGAAATCAGGCTGCTACACCAACAGCAAAAGCTATTGCAAACACTACAGGAGCATTTTCCCGGTGTTCCATTTCAGATCGACTATGCTTGGGCGGCTGTATTCGGCTCCTCTCACGACGGCTTGCCGTATATTGGTCCACATCTACGTTTTCCAAACTGCTATTTTTTGGAGGGTTACGGGGGAAATGGGACGGTTACGAGTATGATGGCCGCACAGCTATTGGCTGATGAACTGACGGGCACACACCGACCTGAAATGGAGCTTTATTCTCTAAACCGTACTACCAAGCCCTCGCCTGAAACAACGGAACCGATGGTTTAACATATGAATACAAAAAGAACCTCTTTCCCCTACTAATTGGGTCTGGAGGTCTTTTTTAATGTATTTTCAAACTATTCGGTTTGCTTGTGCCAGCGTTGTGCATGGGAATGAGATTTGCTCTGCTTCGTCTTTTGTTCCATTTTCAGCACACTTCGCATAAAAAACCATCCGAGCACTGGCATCAATGCAAGGCCAATCAACAACCAGATCATCGCCGTAGGAGCCTTGCTGATACTTAGGACACCCAAGAAAATGAGTGTTCCGGTCAATCGGCCTACCATTAAGCATAGTTCGCGCAGTACAACCAGTTCCACTCTCTGATTGGCATCTCCTTTACTCGTCCCCATTAAATCAAAGCTCGCAGAAATCATGGGAATTAAATATAAAGGCATAAATAAAGCGGTGCCGATCCCCATAATCAGTAGTGTGCTATACTCCATACGCCACAATAACGGTAATAGCGCGATCACCAACAACACGGCACCCAACAGCATACCCGCCGAACGATAGTGTGGCTTGAGCCATTTTCCGACAGCCCAAAAGCTGAAAAATGATACCGCCGAGGTGATAAGTGAAAACTGTGCCAGCTTCCATTCCTGTTGGGTAGCTACATATACGAGCAGCGTAATCAGGAAGGCAAACACCCCTTCACGGATGCCCTGGGCAATAAGCGATAACGACAACGGACGCCACATACTCCCTTTTTGTGACAATCGTTGCTTGGGCTCTTTCCAATTGTAATTTCCTGTCGGCTTACGTTTGCGAAGAAAGAAACTAAGCACCACTCCTACGACATAAAAGGCCAAGGAAATACTGAATATCACGCGATAACCTGCGTCATCCTCCATACGGGCAATAATCCAACCGGACAGCCAAGGACCCACTATACCAGAAAACGAGCCCAGCAGACCCACCCATCCGTTAAAATGATCACGGCTTGCCTGATCCGTGACTTCGAAAAAAATCACATTAAACGCCAGCCAGAATAAACCTAATGCTGCACCCAGCAGCATCCCGAGCGGCCATATGTAGTTCACAGCCTGCGGTCCCGTATATAACACGATCAGATAAAATAGGCCTGATAATGCGGTCCCCACGCGTAGGGCATTCATTTTGTTATGTTCCTTGACCCACTTTCCAGCCACCCAGACCATAATTCCCAGTGCAATTTGTTGACTGACATTAAACCAGCCGATCATCGCGTAATCCTGCCTGCTTTTCCACAAATACACGTTAAGAAATGTGCCTGACAATGCTGCTGCAAACACAAACAATCCATTCAAGCTTAATAGCAGAATGGATTGTCCGTTCAGGTTTGATTTCAATGCAGTTCCCCCTAACCGAAAAATCACCAATCAGCTTATTTCAAGCCAGCTTGTTCAAAGATTTCTTCGATTTAAGATGCCCGTATTGAGCTTGGGCCTATCCGGGGAATTGCTATTTAATTGTTGGAAATACCGCTGAGCTTCTCCAGCATCCGCAGTCGGTCATTCTCTGACAGTGTCTGCTGGACATGGAAGCAGCTAGGGCACACATAAACATTCAAGACGAACGGCAAATCCAGAACGGGCTTGCCAAGCGCTGGAGACATCGACGGTTCAAAACCTTCTCTGGTTACGGTTTGCGAACCTGCATGCAGCATGTACTCCCCACATTGAGAACATTCAAGAACCTCATCTTGTCTGTCGAGTATTTGTTCAGCGCCTTGTTCATAAGCCATCAGATCCGCACCGCTTTCTTCAAATTTTTGCAAAGTATGCAGCACGGGCAACTTATGAAGCTCATTATCCTGCAACAACGGTGCATCAACCGGTTTTTCAACTACGATTTCATCCTCTGCCTCATATAAAATATCCTGCTCCTCATCATCACCGAGCTGAATACTCAATGTCCGATAACCCTTCAGGTCTTCTTTTCCATGAGAGTGGGGCGCCGGGGTTACAGAAGCCACATGATCATGTTTCGTCTCTTCATGTCCATGCTCACCGGCATGTCTATGAACAGGTGGAGAAACAGACTCATCTTCATCATCGGTGATGTCAGAGTACCCTTCTAGATCATTATGGCAATAAGGACACTCTTCCTCAGGTCCTAATTCTTCATCCCAAATAATTTCCATGTTACACCATGGACAAATAGTCATTTCCAAGCTTTATCATCCTTCCGTTCCAAGCGTATACCAAGCTCTAGTATACAAGATGTGTCAAGTTACACTGGCACCGATCACATAAGATAAAGATATGGAAATAATCATGGAGAACAAGCCGACAGCACGATTATCCTCTTTAATCTGTTGATCGATAGAAAATACTGGTGTCAGAAACTCAAAAAGAAAGTACGCCGCAAGAAGCAGTAAAAAGCCAACGAACGACCAAATCATCGTATCATACACACTGGATTTGGCTTCCATTGCAAAGCGGAGTACGTTGCAAATACCGAACATTTTCCCTCCCGTAGCCATGGCTACCGAAACATTACCGCGCTTGATCTCTTCCCAGCATTTATAGCGGGTTACCAGCTCAAAACACGACAAAAATACAATTAGCTCCAGCACCGCCACCGAGAAATAACCCAGCATCATCCCCAACGGATGTGACAGCAATTCATCAATCGCCATCTTCACTTCGTCCCTCCCGTTCTACCAAGCATTCCCGGGCAAAGCCGGCAACCCCTAGCTATTCCAATTCAGCAACTGTTACGCCTGTGCCGCCTTCATTGTAATTACCGATACGGTAGCTTTTCACATGCTTATGCTTGCGGAGGTACTCCTGAATACCGGTTCTCAGGACACCCGTACCTTTACCATGAATAATGTGTACCTGACCCAGATTGGCCAGAAACGCTTCATCCATGAAGCGGTCCACTTCCATCAAGGCTTCCTCCACGTTCGCCCCCCGAAGATCAAGTTCACTTCGTACGTTATCATCCCGTGTCCGCTTAACGCCAGTCACTGGTTTTTGAACTCTTGGAGTCGTTGTTTGTGCAGGTTGCAGTAGTTCCAGATCATCCAGACTGACCTTCATCTTCATGATTCCCAGTTGAATCACAGCTTCCTTGGTACCGGACAGTTCAACCACGTGGCCTTTTTTATTTAGACTGTGGACGGATACTTCATCGCCAGCCATGATAGAACGAGTACGCGTAGCAGCCGGGCGTTTGACGGTACTTTTTTTGCGTTGTTTCGGTTCAGCCTCATCCAGTTCTCTGCGAGCTGCAATCAGCTTATGCTCCTTAACCGAGGCCCCTTCTTCCTGAGCCAATTTACGCAAATCAGTAATGATTTTCTCTGCTTCACTACGAGCCTTATCCACGAGAACCCTTGCTTCGTCCTCAGCTTTTTCCAGCATACGGTCCCGTTGGGACTCCAGCTTATCCAGCTCCATCTGATGACGGCTACGCAATGCTTCCATTTCCTTACGTAGCTGCTCCGCTTTTTCCCGTTCTTGCTCAGCTGTCAAACGGTTCTGCTCCAGTGACGCGATCATGTGCTCAACGCGCTGGTCTTCTTCCGTTACCTCACCACGGGCATAGTCTAAAATACGCCCTGGCAATCCCAATCGCTCGGCAATGGCAAATGCATTACTTCGTCCGGGTACACCGACCAGAAGGCGGTAAGTCGGGCTTAATGTAGCGACATCAAACTCCATGCTTGCATTAATAATTCCTTTGCGCTCATAGGCATACGCCTTCAATTCACTATAGTGAGTCGTCGCAACCATGCGGCAACCCATGGCATGTATATGCTCCAAAATAGATACAGCCAGAGCCGAACCTTCTGCGGGGTCCGTTCCTGCCCCCACTTCGTCAAGCAATACAAGACTTTTTGGCGTCATATTTTTCAGGATGCTAATGATATTGGTCATGTGACTGGAAAATGTACTCAAGTTTTGCTCAATGCTCTGCTCGTCACCAATATCGGCATAGATTGCATCAAATACACACAGCTGGCTTTCATCCTCAACAGGTACAAACAGTCCAGACATCGCCATCAAGCTAAGTAGGCCAATGGTTTTCAGGGTAACGGTTTTCCCCCCTGTGTTCGGTCCGGTAACGATAATAGAGGTGTATGAATTGCCTAACTCCACATCAATGGGAACAACCTGCTCCAACGGAATTAGAGGATGTCTGCCCTTTTTCAGCTTCAAATATCCGCGGTCATTCATTAAAGGTAAGGTTGCCTTCATTTCACGGGCGAGACGCGCTTTTGCAAAAATAAAATCAAGATTGCCCAAAATGTCCACATCATACAGCAACATATCTGCTTGTTCTGCGACGAGTGCGGTCAGCTTTTGTAAAATGACTTCAATTTCACGCTCTTCTCTCAGCCTTGTTTCCCTCAGCTTATTGTTCATGGCTACGATGGATTCAGGCTCGATAAACAATGTTGCACCAGACCCGGATTGATCATGAACAATTCCGCCAAAATAAGAACGGTATTCGGCCTTAACCGGGATCACAAACCGATCTCCGCGAATCGTAATCAACTGATCTTGAAGCATTTTGGAGACAGTTGAGGAACGAATCATGGAATCCAGCTTTTCACGAATACGCACTTCTCCCGAGCGCAGCTCCCGACGGATTTGAGAAAGCTCTGTGCTGGCAGAATCCAGCACCTCTGCATTCTCGTCAATACAGCCTTTAATGGAGTTTTCCAAACCTCTCTGCTCCGAAAGCTGCTCACTCCAATACAGCAATGTTTCGACAGGATTTTCCTCATGCAAACTTGTCACGTATACCTGTATACGGCGTGCGGCCTGAACTGTTGTCCGAATGCCGAGCAACTCCTGCGGGCTTAACGTTCCACCAATACGGGCACGCTTCACCGCCGGAGTGATATCTACTACTCCGTTAAATGAAGGCACTCCTTTGAGGCGATCAGCAGCATAAGCCTCATCCGTGCCTTTCAGCATTTTCTTGATATGCTCCAAATCATCGCTGGGCTGTAGTCGAAGGGCTGTCTGTTGTCCCGTTGCCGTTTGGGCATAGTGACTTAGTTTATTTAGAATTTTTTGATATTCAAGGGTTTTGAAAATTTTAGAGTCCAACTTCACTACTCCTTTCACTTATATCTATATTATACCGAAAGCAGCAAACTTACGCTATTTGCCAACTCTGTTTTACACATAAGAAAGCTCTTCATGCCACACACTAACCTTTGTCTAACCCTGTAAATTCAAAAAACAAAGGAGGTTATTCCGTGAGCATTCTCGGGCACATTGTACGTTTCATCGTTGCCGCTCTGGTGCTGATGGTCGTAAGCTGGATCGTTCCCGGATTTAGTGTAGGCGGCTTTTGGAGCGCGCTGATTCTTGCCATTGTCATTGCCTTGGTTGGTTACATCATCGAGGCAGTGTTCGGCCGACGCGTTTCTCCATTTGGACGCGGTATCGTAGGTTTTCTAGTGAGCGCTCTGGTTATCTGGATCGCTCAGTATGTGGTGACCAATGTCAGTGTTTCCGTTCTGGGCGCATTGCTCGCTGCATTGGTTATCGGGATTATCGACCTGTTCATTCCGGTATCGACACCGTTTGAAGCCGGTCGCAAAGACGGGAAATAATTTCAGTAGACCCTCCCGGCAAAGCTGTCCCGAAGCAGATTTCGTCTGCCAAAGGACAGCTTTTTGTCATAAACACTTCTGAGTGGATACAATAAGCAAACAATCCCCGGCGATGAGCAGCCGGGGATTGCCATACATTTATAATCCGTATCTACTGATCCTGTTCGATAAGTTCAATCCATTCATTGTACTCCGTTTGAAGCTTAGTGTACTCTTCCTGTAATTGACGTAATTCTGTAGAAATCTTCTCCGTATTTTCCCGATCTACGTCCTGTTGTACTTGTAACAGACGAAGCTGATGCGCCGCCATTTCATATTTTTGACCCACTTCGTCCAATTCAGACTGCAAGGCCATTCGTTCCTGCTCTATGGACTGCTGTTCAGCTTTCGCCGTTTTGGCAGCTTCAACCGCCAAACGAGTCTCCTCCTGAAGCTGTTCCTTTTGTTCAACTGTTACCGCTATTTCCCGTTCCCAAGATGCAAATTCTTCCTTACGGGCAGCATCTTCAGCTTCCAGACGTTCCGCTTCTGCCTTCAACTGATCGTATTTAAGTTGCCACTCCAGAGATTCTTCCTCAGCACGTTCCAGTTTACTCCGCCGTTCGTGATCTTCCTGTTGAAGCTGCTTGATATTTTGCTCCAGCTGTCCAGCTCGGCTCTTCATGCTTCCATATTGCTCCTGAAGCGATTGATACGCCTTAGCTCCCTCTTGCTCTCGGACTTTGGCTTTCTCAAGCTCATCCTGAACGCGAATCAGCTCAGGTGAAAGCTCCTTGATTCTCGCTTCGAGTTGAACTAGCCGTTGCTGTTGTGAAGCAAATTTATCATTAATAGCTTCGAGCTCAGCCGCTGCGTGCTGTAATTGCTCCTGTATTGCTTCCTTCTGTTCACGTGCTTCCAGCAGGGAGAGCTCCAGCTCATCAACTGCCAACTGGCGTTCTTCTGCAAGTTTCTTCCATGACTTCTCGCTTTCAGCTAGCGTAGCCAGCTCACTTTGCAGCTTGCGAGAAGATACGTGAGCTTGCTCCAGCAGCTTCTGCATCCGCCGCTGTTCTTCCTCCAGCTTAGCCGTCTGCTGCTGCGTAGCCTTGGCTTCAGCTTCTAATTGATCATATCGGCCTTGCAGTTCTTCACGTGCAAGCGTATCTGCCTGCTCTCGCTCTATCGCAACCTGTCGCTGTGTTTCCAGTACAGACTCCAGCTCGGACTGTTGTTGCTTCAGTACTCTTGCTTGCTCTTGAGCCTCTCCCAGACGAGAAGAAAGCTCTGTACTGCCTGCCTGTACTTGTTCTAATTGTTCCTGAAGCTCCTCGACCCGAATCTCCTGCTCCAGTGCAGCTTCATCAGCTCGTTTCTGCGCTTCCTGATGCTGTAGCTTTTCTTCATTCAACGCCAATTCAGCCTGTTTACGTTCCTGCTCCAGCTGCTCATTCAGCCCGGAGCACTTGGTCTGCCATTCGCTTACCTTCTTACTATGCTCTTGCTGCAAAGCAGATCGCAGCTTGTCCAGTTCTGTACGCTTTTGCTCCTGATGTGTCTTCTCTGCAGTTGACAGCCTGGCTTCAGCCTGTTTAGCCGCTTCGGATACTTCCTTCTTCATCTGCTCTTCTATCTGCCGGATACGGGCATTGGCCGCCTCCTGCTGCTCTTTCAGCTTGCGAGAAGCTTCTTGACGAGACTCCTCCAATTCACGTTTAGCTTGTTTTTGTCCATTTTCAAGTTCAGCCGTTTTTTTCTCCTGCTGTTCCAGCTTTGCCTTCAATTGGGCAATCTCCTTGGCTGATACAGATTCGGTTTCCATCAGCTTCTTCTGCGTTGCTTCCTTTTCTTCCTTTAGTTGAATAAGAGATTGATGCATATCTGTATTTTTTTGCTGCTGTTCCCCTAGAGCCGTCTGGAGTTGCGCCAGATCCCCCCGGAGCTCTGCTCGTTCCGCTGCTAAGCGGTTCATATGACTCTGAATTTCCTGGATTTGTACAGCTTCTTCTGCCATATGAACCGCAGCCAGCACGGCAATTCGGGGCATATCCAGACGCGAATGAGCTTGAGAAATGCTGTGCATACGCTCATCCACGTAATTGGCAACCTGCTTCATATAATCGGTATTGCTGCCGACGAGTTTATAAGAAGTACCGTAGATCTCTACAGTGACGCGAGTACGATCTGGTGTAGTCACAATTATGCCCTCCTTCAATACTACTGTATGTTGATTCTAAGGTGTGTCCGGTACTATGGTAACCCGCCTTCCGTGAAGCGTTCAACCTTATTAGTCCGGCTTCCCCGCAGCGGGTAAATATCAGAGTAAGAGAGCTCCTATGATGATAGGCCAAAAAGCCGTATCGAACCTCTGTCACTAAGATTCGATACAGCTTCCCGCATTTCCTGCTACTTTCTCAATTCCGCTCCAAAAGTTTGTTCCAGAGACGTAACGACAGGAGTATGCGCCGCATTGATCTCTTCATCCGTCAACGTATGCTCCCAATGACGATAGGTAAGAGAGATAGCTACGCTCTTCTTATCTTCACCAAGCTTACTGCCTGTAAATACATCAAACACTCGCGCATCCTGCAATAGCTCTCCGCCTGCAGCGTGAATAACACGAAGCAGTTCACCTGCCTCAACGTCTTTATTTACCACGAGGGCAATGTCACGTTCCACGGATGGGAAGCGAGCCAGCTCTCTGAACTGAATATGAGAGTTTGCGTGTTCAACGACCTGTTGCAACGCAATTTCCGCTACATACGTATCATTCAGCCCATAAGATTGTTGCAGCTCCGGATGAATCTGCCCAATGGTACCGATCCGTTGAGAGTTCCCATTCACATCCAGCCATACCGAAGCGGAACGGCCCGGATGGTAGCTTTGCGGTTGGTCAGCCACATAACGAATGCTGGCACTCAACCCGAAATACTCAAACACCGTTTCAAGCGCGCCTTTAATATCAAAGAAATCAACCTTTTCAGCACCAATATTCCATTGTTTTTCACGGCGTACCCCAGTCAGCAGTAGACTAAGCACTTGAATTTCCTGCGGCTGACGGGTTAATGTTTGTTCCTCTGTATAAAATACCGTTCCCATCTCAAAAATCGCCAGATTGTCTTGCTTGCGATTCATGTTGTACACTGCTGTATCCAGCATCTGTGGAATGATACTCGTACGCAAAACACTACGGTCTTCGCTCATAGGCATAGCCAAACGTACCGGATGGCTACCTTCTGTCAGGGCATTAAATAACCTCGTACTCTGCGGATGTACAAAAGAGTAGCTGATCGTCTCCTGCCAACCACCATGAGCCAGCAATCTGCGCAGGGAGCGGCGCAATGATTGCGATGCTGTCAAAGCTCCCGGAGTTGTCGGACCTTCAATCGGCGTGGTCGGGATATTGTCGTAACCATACAGACGAGCTACCTCTTCGATTAAGTCCACGTCAATGGTAATATCTCCACGGCGTGTAGGTACTTCAACTTCCAGTACCCCTTGCTCTGCGTCGCCACACCCGAAATGAAGTCTACCGAAAATCGTTTTCACCTCAAGCAAAGACAGTTCGGTTCCCAAATATCGGTTTATTTTATCTAGCGACAGCTTGATAATGCGGTTTTCAGCTTTTGCAGACGCAGATTCTACGATGCCCTGGTGTACAGTGCCTCCCGCATAACGCTGAATCAGCGCAGCTGCACGATTCACAGCAGGCACAACAGATCCTGGATCAACCTCTTTTTCAAAACGCAGACTTGCTTCCGAACGCAGTCCAAGTTGACGGGATGTTTTGCGAACTGTACCGCCGTCAAACTTCGCAGATTCCAGCGCAATGCTGACCGTCGCATCCGTAACCTCGGAGTTGGCTCCACCCATCACGCCTGCCAATGCAATTGGTTTCACACCGTCTGTAATCAGCAGCATATGCGGCTCCAGCTTACGCTCCTGATCGTCAAGTGTAATCAATGTTTCGCCGGCACGAGCGAGTCGAACTTCAATATTTCCATTTTCTAGCTTATCCGCATCAAAAGCATGCAACGGCTGACCGTATTCCAGCATGACGTAGTTCGTAATATCTACGATGTTGTTGATCGGACGAACACCTGCCGCCATCAGACGGTTTTGAATCCATAACGGAGAAGCCCCCACTTTTACACCTGTGATATAACGGGCCGCATAGTGCGTACACAGTTCAGGAGTATCTACCTTCACGGACAGATGATCTGCTGCTGCATCGCTAATTTCCACCAGATCCTTAGCCGGATCAGCCAGCGAAATGTCACGTCCCAGAATCGCACTCACTTCATATGCTGCTCCGTGCATGCTCAGGCAATCCGAACGGTTGGGTGTCAGATCAAAATCCAGTACCTGATCATCCAGCGCCAGCAGCTTCGTAATTGGCATACCAATTTCAGCATCCTCAGGCAGCACCAAAATTCCTTCTTGCAATTCCTTTGGAAGCAGCTTGTCATTCATGCCCAGTTCTTTGGCCGAGCAGATCATGCCCATAGATACAACACCGCGTAGCTTGGCTTTTTTAATGTGGAAATCTCCCGGCAACTTTGCCCCTACAACTGCAACAGGAACCTTTTGACCTGCATCCACGTTTTTGGCACCACACACGATTTGCAGATCTTCCTCTTGACCTGCATCGACAATACATACATTCAGCTTATCAGCATCTGGATGCTTTTCCTTGCTTTTAACATAGCCGACAACGACGCCAGTAATCCCTTGATTGCGCTGCTCGACCTCATCAATTTCTATACCCGAACGGGTGATTTTCTCTGCTAGATCCTCCGCGCTTACCTGGTCCAGCGATACATACTCGGACAGCCACTCGAATGATACTTTCATATGGGTTCACTTCCCTTGATATAGTTGTTTATTGACGCGCAAACTGTTTCAGGAACGACAGGTCACTGTTATAAAAATGACGAATATCGTCGATACCGTATTTCAATATAGCAATCCGCTCTACACCCATACCGAATGCAAAGCCGCTGTACACCTCGGGATCAAAACCGCCCATCTCCAGCACTTTCGGATGGACCATGCCACAGCCCAAAATTTCGATCCATACACGTTCGCCATTTTTCTTCACAAAAGTCACGTCTACTTCAGCACTCGGCTCTGTGAACGGAAAGAAGCTTGGTCGCAAACGGATTTCGGTCGATTCTCCAAACATTTCGCGTGCAAATTGAAGTAAGGTTCCTTTCAAATCACTCATACGAATGTCTTTTCCAATGACAAGCCCTTCAATTTGGTGGAATTGAAAAGAATGCGTTGCATCGTCATCATCACGTCGGAAAACTGTACCCGGACAGATAACCTTAATAGGCGTTTCGCCCTTCATCGCTTCCATCGCACGAATCTGAACCGGTGACGTATGGGTACGCATCAACAGATCCTCGGTCAGGTAAAATGAATCCTGCATATCCCGTGCTGGGTGATTTTTAGGCAGGTTCAATGCTTCGAAGTTATAATAATCCGTCTCTGCCTGTGGGCCTTCAGCCACTCGATAGCCCATACCTGTAAAAATATCCTCGATTTGCTCAATCACTTTGTTGAGCGGGTGCAGTCCACCTTGCGGCAACGCGCGTCCAGGCAGCGTAACGTCGATCTTTTCCGCTTGCAGACGCTCATTAGTTTCTGCTTTCGTGAACTCATCCTGCTTACGGTTAACGACTTCTTCAATCGCCTCGCGCACCTCATTGGCTACCTGTCCAACAACCGGACGCTCTTCCGCGGTCAGCTTGCCCATACCGCGCAAGATTTCAGTCAGTGCGCCCTTTTTCCCCGAATATTTGACCCGTAAATCAGCCAGCTCCTTGGGTGTTGCCACCTTCTCCAATACTTCCAGTGCTTCTTCCTTCAAGGCCAGCAAATGTTCCTTCATTTGGATGGTTTCGCTCATCGCCTGTTCAGTCCCCTTTCTTCATATCCAGCTTTTCAGACAACAAAAAAAGGTCTTTTCTCCCGGTAAGGGACGAAAAGACCGTGGTACCACCCTCGTTAGACAATAAGCTCAGCTCACCCGGCGTTCTGCCTTACGGCAACTAGTTACAGGTGATTGTTCATGCTATGCATCATCGTCTCGCTCTGCACGTTGTAACGGTCGTGAACCGGTATCCCCTACTTGCACATTCGCCATTCACATGGCGCCTGAGGTTCAAGGAACTGCTCCGGAGCGAACTTCAACAGCCCAGTATTTGCAGAAACGCTCTCAATCCTACGGCGCTTCCTCCCTGTTCAATCGGACACTGTCTACTCTTCTCCATCAAGACATTTTCAAAAATTCGAACTATTGTTCATTATTATATGCAAACTACCGCGCTTTGGCAAGCAGGGCATACGTTTCATTTCTTTAGATATCGAGATCATCCAACCGTTCCAGATTTGCACGAATGCGCCTGATTTCGCTCAACAACTTCTCATTTTCGTCATTCGTGCCCGTCATTCCCATCAACTCTGTAAGACGCAATTGTAATCGAAGACGTTCCTCACGCCGCTCCTGGTCTTCTGGCTCCCGTTGACGGCTCCGCTCATCTTCTTGCTTTTCGTCGGCTGTCCCCTCATAGATTTCATATCCGCCCCCCGGCTTCATATCGAGTAACCGAGTTGCCGTGTACCTCACCAGCTCCCGATCATGTGAGACGAGCACCAGTGCTCCATCATAGTTACGCAAAGAATCCTCTACAATTTCACGGGTTTCAATGTCAAAATAATTCGTCGGTTCATCCAGCACCAGCAGATTGGCTCCACTAAAGTACAGACGCAGAAAAGCTACCCTGCATTTTTCTCCCATACTAAGTGTCCCGATCCTTTTAAACACGTCCTCTTTCGCAAAAAGAAAGCAGCCTAATACCGTTCTCGCTTCTGTTTGGGTCATCGTCGGGAGCGCAAGCAGACTGTCCAGCAACGTTTGATCCTCCGGAAGCTGCTCCAGCTCCTGTGAAAAATATCCGATGTTCAACTGTGGGTTGGCTGTGATTTTTCCCGTCTGCGGCTCCAGTTGACCTGTTAATAACCGAAGCAGCGTGGTTTTACCAATTCCATTGGGCCCCCAAACAGCCAGACGGTCTCCACGTGCAACGATCAGATTTAGATTTTTCACAATGATACGGTCGTCGTAGCTAAAGTCAACCTGCTCAGCACGCAGCAAATATTTTGCCTGAAACCCGCTGTCACTTAATTTCATGTGCAAAGACGCAGCCTCACGCGGTTGCTCTACTCTATTGGCCTCCAGTCGCTCTAGTTCCTTCTCCTTCGCATGATAACGGGAAATATTTTTTTTAGCCTTGGCCTTATAAAAGCTCTGAGTAACGGCCATCTCAACCTTGGATGCGCCACGATGCGCCTGATGAAACCATTCCCTGTAATTTCGAATCGTTTCCTCCAGCGCCTGTTTCGCCAGCTCCTGCTTTCGATAGCTGGCTTCCTGCTCTCGCAGTTCCCGCTCCTTTTGCGCTTTATATTCCTTATAGCCGCCTTTATAGCGCCCAATACCTGTCGATGTGAGCTCAACTATACTCGTAGCCACCCGATCCAAAAAGGCTCTGTCATGCGATACAAACAGCAGCGTTCCCGGATACGTAGACAGCCACTGCTCCAGCCAAAGCAAGCTTTCGGCATCCAAATGGTTGGTCGGCTCATCCAACACCAGCAGCTTCGGCTGCCTGACCATGAGTCCGGCCAATCGCACTCTCGTCTTCTGGCCGCCACTCAGGTCACCATAAGCAATGGACCACGTCTGGACAGGCATTCCCATTCGAGTGAGCGCCTTTTCCACCTCAGACTCCCAGGCAAAGCCTTGCAGGCGTTCGTATTCATCCATTAGCTCGCCGTAACGCTCCAGATGATGCTCCATATCCTTCCCAGCATCGGCTAGGTCAGCTTCCAGCTGTCCCAACGCTTGCTTGAGACGCCAATGCCGAGGGCTGGCCTGCTGTGCGGCCTCGAGTGCGGTTCGAGACCAAGCCACCGTATCCTGCTGCTTCAGCCAGCCCCGCTCTTCCAGTGGCAAATCATGCTCTACTTGACCAGAGGTTGGTGCTTCATCTCCCAGCAATATTCGCAATAGCGTCGTTTTACCTGCTCCATTTCTTCCAAACAGTGCAAGCCGTTCTCCTTCCATCACATCCAGCGACACATTCTCAAATAAAGATGTCCCGTTCCAATCCTTTACTACATTGCGAATACGCAAAATTGTTCTCATACCACGATCATCCTTTCCCAGTCCGGTTTTTTGATCCCGGAAGCAATAAAAAAAGCCGCAGAAGGCTGCGGCTTGCATACAAGGAATATAGAATGACTGTTATGAATCGTTTCAGAACATACGCTTATGAAAAATAACACCGCAAACGAATAAACCAAATCCCGTTCCGGAATAAACGCATACGTCCCTACATTCATTTTCAGACACACTTCTCCCGTTGCAGCTTACAGCCGCCTGCCAGTAACTGTGCAGTTAAGTGGGAAAATCAGTGTGCTTACTTCATCGGACGTATGGTTACCTTCCTTTTCATGGGATACTTACTTGCAGTCAGTATAGCAGATCACAACACATTTGCAAATAACCCGCGTTATTTTCCGAATACCAAAGTTGTATTGGACGAACCTGCATATTTCGTTACAAACTCTTTAGTATATTCAGGAGTCTGTACCTGATAGCTATAGTTTTTGCTTGGGTTCCAGTTGGTTACACGCGATTTTTGGTTGTTGATGGCGGGTAAACTCCCCACATCTTTAAACTCGCCATTGGCTTTATCATCAAGAATACCGCCCTTTTCACTACCTTTTCCAAAGTAGTTGTACTCAGAATAGATTCTTGCATTCGTAGCAATGGTGTAAGCAAGCTGGAAATTATTAATATAATTATTTTTAACATGGAAATATCCATATCTCATAAGTCCTGGGCCACGTACAAGCAAGTTTTCAAAGTAATTATTGGCGATCGTGATATGGGGCATGCCATCATAATTTTTATTGCCATCATCAGGGTATCCCAAAATGAGACCATATTTGTGATTGGCAAATTTGGAGTTACTAATGGTTACATAATCAGCCGATTGACCTATGTACAAAAGTTTGTCCAAATCCGAGCCATTCGCATTATAATTGTGACCTGCAAATGTAACATGATCAATCCAATAATTTGTACCTGCCGTGAGATAAAGTTGGATGTCATCGTTACCGTTAATGTTGGCACTGTGCTCAAAAGTTAAATTTTGAAAGATCACATTTCCCGAATTATTTGTTGTTTTCAAATGAATGTTAACCAGCTTGTTTTGCGCGTAAGAACCAATGAGTGATTTGTTGGAACCAATGTTGACCACGGTTTTAGAGGAGGCAGAAATATTTTTTTCGATTACCAGAATTTTAGGGGTTGAATCCCCTAACTGGTTTTTCAAATCGTTTAGATTATTGATATAGATGACCTGACCACCTTTTCCCCCCGTTGTGGCAGACTTCGCAGCTCCATTTTCACTTTTAGCCTGTCCGGCAAAACCAGTCATTCCATTCGTCGACGTATTTGGAAAATCAGCAGCGGCGAACGTAGAACTTGCTGGAAAATTAAACAGCATCAAAGTTAATGCTAAAAACAGAAAAGTAAATTTCCTCATTGCAGCTACACCATCCTTTTTTTAGTTAAATCCTAACAATGCGACTATACTTATTTTTTAGTAATTGGTAAATAGTTCTTTTTATCTGTTTATTTATAGCATATAAGATAAATATTTTATATTTTATTTTGTGCAGCAATGTAAAAATAGTTCGTAAGAACGCAAAAAAGCCGTGATACCCCGTTGGCATCCCGGCTATAATGTATTTATCTAGCTCCAAATAAAACAAAAGCCCTTGCGTCACAAGGGTTCCGAACTTCTTAAAACAGTAAGCGGGTGATGGGAATCGAACCCACGCTATCAGCTTGGAAGGCTGAAGTTCTACCATTGAACTACACCCGCATTTTATAACATCGCGATTCTTATGTATGACACGCTTAACCTATCGTCAACCAGCTGAATCAGGATGTTATTTAGTATAACTTACCTTTCAGCAAAATGCAAGCATACTACATACTATCCTGAGCCAGCCAATTCATAGGTTTACGTAAAAACAATTTTTCAAAGACTTCTGCCGGAATGGGGCGACTAAAGTAATATCCCTGACCCTCATGACAATCCTGTGCCTGCAAAAAATGAAGTTGCTCCTCATTTTCCACCCCTTCAGCCGTAACCTTCAGCTTCAAATGGTGAGCCATGGAGGCAATAGTAGATACAATTGCCGCATTTTTGCTGTCGACCAGTACCTCATTTACAAAGGAACGGTCAATTTTTAGACGATCTATCGGGAGATTCTTCAAATAATGCAATGAGCTATAGCCAGTTCCAAAATCATCAATACTGATTGCGACACCAATAGCCTTTATTTTTTTCAACTGTTCAAAGGCCCGATCCTTATCAAAGGTCATACTTTCGGTAATCTCCAGCTCTAGATAGCGTGCTTCAAGTTCCGTATAGGTCAAAATGCCCCGAATTACATCCACCAGCTTTTTTTGCTGAAATTGGCGCATGGATAAATTGACCGAAATCGGGATTGGTGGGTACCCGAGCTCCTGCCACTGCTTATTTTGCAGACAAGCCTCCCGTAACACCCATTCTCCCAAGGGCACAATTAAACCACTTTCTTCAGCCACCGGAATAAAATCGCCCGGCATCACCATCCCACGATGAGGATGATTCCAGCGCACCAGCGCCTCCAAACTCGTGAGCTCACCACTTTGCAGGTGGACACGTGGTTGATACACCAATGAAAATTCCTCATTTTCAAGTGCTCGCCGCAGATCATTTTCCAGCTGGAGTCTTTCATGCGCTCGCATCTGCATCGCGCTGGCATACCGCTGAAAATTCACTCCCTGCTCTTTGGCACTATGGACAGCCGTATCCGCCTGCTGAATAAGCTGTTCACTCTGATTCGCATCCAACGGGTATAAAGCTATACCAACGCTCACCGTCACATGATAAGACTCTCCATCAATATCGAAAGGCTGATCGAACAGCTTCACCATTTCATCAATACGATTTCTCATAGCATCTGTATCGTCGTATCCCGTTAGAAGAAAGGCAAATTCATCTCCGCCCATGCTAAAGACAGCTTCCCCTTCATGGCTAAAATGCCCCAAGCGTTCGCCTACTGCATACAGCAAATAATTCCCTGCCATATGTCCAAGCGAATCATTAATCGCCTTGAAACGATCAATATTTAGCACTAAAAGCGCTACTGTCTCATCCGATTTTAATGATTTGCGCAATATTTTATCTAAGCGTTGGGAAAGGCGACGACGATTGGGGAGTCCTGTTATATCATCATTATAAGCAATGTGATTAAACTCAGATTCTGCTGCCTGCTTTTCACGATAAGGAACCAGAACCATCAACCGAACCAGCCCGCTCAACATATTATAAAATGCTATCGCGTTGGTCAAAAGTCCCAGAAGGTGATTAATATCGCTCATTTGCTCAGCAAATAAATAGAACAACTGACTCACAACACACAGCCCAATCCCACGAATAATAAGCAACATGCCCAACTCTGCCGGGCGGGCTTTCCGATATTTTCTCACCCCGAAAATAAAAGTGAGTACAAGCAGTAACATCACAGCCAGATTTAACGTCCAGCCCAGGTTGCCTATTTCGTATCGTATACGTAGATCCGGTAAGCCTGCACCAAATGTCTTAATAACTCCTAGAATCAGCAAAGTGCAGCCTATCCCCGCCCACAAAGCCACTGTTTTGTATTCAGACTTCGTCTTGCTAAACGGGAGGAAACAAACACATAAGAGCAAGACAGCGGTAAAGGCACGATTTACAAATAGCAGCCATAACGAAATGCCCGGAGACAAAGCAAAGTCCGTCAGGCTTACGAAACTAAACGAAACAATATGAACAAGGTAAAGCAGACCAGCCACCAAAAACGTCGGGGCAATAAGAAGCCTCTGCAAAGATAACTGTTCCAGTAAAACGGACCAGGATTGATAAAAAATAGAAAAACAAATCGCAGCACAGGCAAATCCTACAATCGGATATAACAAGAAAAAAACATTATGGGAGTATATCTTATTCAAAGTTACGTGAAATAACTGAACCAAGACAAACAAAACTATCGAAGCAATGCCGATACCTATCGTTTTTTTTACTTCCAGCCGTATACTCATTCAGCCTCTTCAGCCCCCTGCATATCGGAGATTCCGATCATCTAAGACGTTTGACAGCTTTGGAAGCCGTTGTTTAAGTCTATAGTATCAAAAATAATGTTGTATTCTGGTATATAATAGCATTTAATCTGTGAAAGGTGAATCATTTTTTTGTCTTAAATTCGTGAATTCATTTTCGCATTTACGCAAATAACCGAGCTTACAGCACCAAAAAAGCGCATCATCTTGTCAGATTATGCGCTTCAGACAACCTTTTCCAAAAAGGTGATACCTATACCCCAACGCTGCACAACATAAAAGAAATAGTATGTACAGGACCCCTCTGCGAAAACCTCCCCATATTAAACTACAGGAAGCGTAATTTTAAATTGTGTGCCACTTCCATGTTTACTGTCTACATGTATGAAGCCTCCGTGATTTTTGATAATTCGATAGCTCACAGCCAGTCCCAATCCGGTTCCACTTTCTTTTGTTGTAAAAAAAGGATCAAATAAACGCGCCAATGTATTGTGATCCATACCTAATCCGTTATCTTCAATACAAATGTGAACATAATTGCCCTCAAGCACTGTATGGATATCGATGCAGCCCTCTCGTTCCCCACCGATGCTTTCAATGGCATCCATCGCATTTTTAATCATATTGAGGATAACCTGCTTAATCTGCTTCACGTCAATGGAAACCTTCATGAGCTCATCATTTTCATCCAATGCAATCTGGCAACCCTTCATCAATGCTTCGCTTTCTGTCAGCATCACTACCTCTTTCAGTAGCCCCATCACAGATACAGCCGTTTTTTGCGGAGCCGAAGGCTTGGACGAATTTAAGAACTCATAAATAATGTCGTTCGCACGATCAATCTCTGTTAATATAATCCGAGCATACTCATCCCTGCCCAACTCCACCAAATGCGGTCGAAGCAATTGAATAAAGCCCCGGATTGCGGTAAGCGGGTTACGGATTTCATGGGCGATAGAGGCAGAGATGCGTCCCAGCATCGCCAGCTTATCGTTTTGATACGCCGTCTGCTCAATCTGCTTATAATCCGACACATCCTTGACGCTAAACAAAAAATCGCCATCCATCTGATCACCGTAGGTCACTGTTATCAACCAATGCCGACCATACTCATCAATCAACTCATGATAGCGCTTTCTATGAAAGATAGTTTCTTTATAAATCCGCATGATTTTCTTCTTCTTAAACCGACTTAACTCAGGATGATGCAAAATTTGCATCAAATTGCGACCTGCTAGCGAACTCCGTGGTAGCTCCAGCAATTTCGCCATTTGCACGTTAATAAAGGTCAGTACCCCGTCACTGTCAAACAGCATGATACCACTATCCAGGTTCTCCAGCACATTTTCATACTTGTTATTGGCGATCTGTGTGGAAGGACAAGCTCCCACGGTATCAAGCAAGGCTTCTTGGAATTCACTGATCATGCCAGGCTTCCCCCTTGTTTCGGAATGACAAACTGGCCGTATCGGACGCGTAATAATCTTGAAGAAGAGAAAGGCATCTATCGACTACCCTTCAATGGTGTAGAAAACAGTTTCACAGAAATCCGACCATCTGTTTCCAATTCGAGTCTTATTTTATGATAGACAAGATTAAGGATCGCAGTCAATCGGAAAAAGTGTCGAATCCACATTTTTATCCTGTTTTCTTTCGTCATAATATCTGCGCAACATTACCAAAATGAAAGATTACGTTAGGAACAAGCGCCCTACACACCAAAGAAGCTCTCCAGAATTGAGAGCTTCTTTGGTGTGTAGGATGTCAACTGCCGCTCTTATTATGTTGAAGCCGGGATCGTCTTTGGCTCATAACGGCCAGTCTTCTCTTAAGCTCTCCCTGCCATTTTTCATCATTCATCTGTTTGGCTACCATCAATAAATCCAGGGATATGTCAATTTGACGCTTCACAATTTCAAACGCATCTTCACTTTCACGATTCACACAATTTTCAAATATCGTATCATCGTCTTCCATGACATAATCCTGAAAATCAATCTCGGTTGCCCCATCTCCATGTGCATATTCAGCCAAAATTTCATACTCATTTTCGACTTTATAATGAACTTCAATGCGACGACATACCGGGCAAAACAGCAAAGGAACATTATGAACTTGGGTGCGGTAATGCTTCAGCGTTCCCTTGGTTCCTACCATGCTTGCTCCACAGCAATAACTCATCCGGGCTCAGCCTCCTCTGAACAAAACCTGTTCTGCCTTGTTTATCTTCTACAATACCTTATTCGCTTTCATCAGGCAAAATTCCTCCAGAACACAACAACATTTCCATAATTATTTGTTACTTCACTCTGTATTGTCTCATTCAAACAGGCTATCCTCACATCTTCCGCTGCACAGAGCAGGCAAGCAAGCCCCCAATAACGGCAGAGTAACCGCTAGTTGGGGGCTTGCTTGTTTAATTTCAACTTGTGAAGCTTATATTACAGATTTTGATCGCCTGGTTTCCAGTTCATTGGGCACAAGCCACCGGATTGCAAAGCTTGCAGTACACGCAAAGTTTCTTCCACACTGCGGCCTACGTCGTTGTGGTTAACCACTTGATATTTCAATTCGCCTTCTGGATCAATGATGAACAAGCCGCGCAATGCAACGCCTTCTTCTTCGATCAGAACGCCATAATCGCTTGCTGTTTTTTTCGTGATGTCAGAAGCCAATGGGAAGTTCAGTTTGCCCAGACCGTTGTTTTCTTTAGCTGTGTTAATCCATGCTTTGTGGCTGTGCACGGAGTCTACACTGATACCCAGAATTTCAGTATCCAGCTCTTTGAATTGGTCAGCAGCATCGCTCAATGCTGTAATTTCCGTAGGGCACACAAAAGTGAAATCCAGTGGATAGAAGAAAAATACGAGCCACTTGCCACGGTAATCGGAAAGCTTCACCGAACCAAATTCTTGACCGTCTCCAGTCACTGTTTCCAATGCAAAATCAGGGGCGGGTCTTCCTACCAATCTTTCTGCCATAATATGAAATCCTCCTTTAAAATATGTAAGAAAAACACCGAATGTGCTTTCCTCAATCATCTGTATTGTAATGAACAACTTACTTGATAAATGTTATCATTCGCTGAAATCAAAGTCAATATTGTAACCATTACTTTTTTATAATTATTTTAAACTAGCTTGAAAATTCACAACTTATTCACATTTTGAACTTTCGAATATACAAGTAGCTCCTGATTGCTCAGGAGCTACTGTGCTAAACATCTGCAGAAAAGGCTGTACTGTATAACCTTACTATATAATAGGAAGCTTTTTTTTCAGAACGGGTACATTTACAAAGCTTTTAACGAATAGCTGCTGCGATCAGATCGCCCATTTGAGTTGTCGAGATCGCTTGAGATTTATCCACCGCAATATCCGCCGTACGGTGCCCTGCATCCAGTACCTCAGCTACCGCTTTCTCAATGGCATCAGCTGCCTTCTCGTACCCGAAGGTGAGACGGAACATCAAAGCAACGGACAAAATCGTTGCAATGGGATTCGCCAGTCCTTGACCTGCAATGTCAGGCGCCGATCCATGTACCGGCTCGTATAGGCCGAAGCTGCCTTGTCCAAGTGATGCGGAGGAGAGCATGCCGATGGATCCGGTCAGCATAGCCGCTTCATCACTGAGAATGTCACCAAACATATTTTCCGTCACGATGACGTCAAAGCTAGATGGACGACGCAGCAATTGCATGGCACAGTTATCGACCAATACATGCTCCAACTCGACATCCGGGTAGTCTACAGCAACCCGGTTAACTACTTCACGCCATAAACGGGAGGTTTCCAGTACATTAGCCTTATCCACCGATGCAAGTTTTTTGCGACGTTTTTGTGCAATTTCGAAAGATTGGCGCACAATACGCTCTACTTCCGTTACATTATATGCACAAGTATCAACTGCTTCCTCACCTTGAGGACTTTCTCGTCTGAACTTCTCGCCGAAATAAATGCCGCCCGTCAGTTCGCGCACCACGATCAGGTCCGTTCCTTCCAACACTTCCGGTTTCAATGTAGACGCGTCCTTGAGGCAGTCGAAGACGACAGCAGGACGAAGATTCGAAAATAGACCGAGCTCTTTGCGTATGCCCAGCAGTCCGGTTTCAGGACGAAGTTCCTTTGGATTGTTGTCCCATTGTGGTCCTCCTACCGCTCCCAGCAGAACGGCATCTGCAGTTTGACATACTGCCAGTGTTTCTTCTGGCAATGGTGTGCCCTTCTTATCAATCGCAATCCCGCCGAACAGCGCATGCTCCGTTTCAAATGAAAGGCCGAACACTTCTTCCGTACGTTTCAAAATTTTTTCTGCCTCTGCGACCACTTCCGGTCCAATTCCATCTCCCGCTATTACCGCAATCTTTTTAACGTCTGCCATCACGTACACTCCTCTTGTTATACAGCTATACAACTGTATTTTTCATACCTTCTTTGTAACATACATGGCAGGGCTTTGACCAAGATATAGAATCTATCAATTCAATAGGCACAGCCTATAAGCTTGTTTTTTCATCAGAGAAAAAGAAAACAGGACCGGAAACACCCGATCCTGTATATATCCAACTCTTAAGTCTACATAAAATTAAGATTTATAATCTACGCGATTACTGTAGTTTTTACGCTTGTCGATCAAACCATTCAGCGCATCCACGTAAGCCCGAGCACTTGCTTCCAGAATATCGGTGCTTACCCCGCGTCCCTGTACAGACAGTCCGTTTTGCGTCAGTACTACATGGACTTCACCCAGAGCGTCCTTACCATGGGTAACAGACTTGATGGAGTAATCTGAAAGTACAACGCTCTCGCTGCTGGCTTGGTCAATCGCATTATAGATCGCATCGACTGAACCATTTCCTTCAGCTTCTGTCTCGATAACCTGACCTTCATCGTTAACCAGACGCACTTGTGCGGAAGGCGTAGCCTTGTTCCCATAGGTAACAAAGATGGTTTCCAGCTTGAAAACTTCAGGTGCATCGGCCAATTTTTCTTCCAGCAATGCCAAAATATCATCGTCCGAAACTTCCTTCTTCTTATCAGCCAAATCCTTGAACTGCCCAAAAGCGCGATTCAGATCTTCTTCGTTCAATTCGTAGCCCAACTCGATCAAACGCTCACGGAAAGCATGACGACCTGAGTGCTTACCGAGTACCAGTTTGCTTTCTTTCAGACCGATACTTTCTGGTGTCATGATTTCATAGGTCGTTTTCTCTTTCAGCATACCGTCTTGATGAATACCTGATTCGTGCGCAAAAGCATTGGCTCCAACAATCGCCTTGTTGCCCGGCACTACCATCCCCGTCAAACGGCTAACCAAACGGCTCGTGCGCGCAATTTCAGACAATTGCAGAGACGTTTTGGCCTGAAAAAATTCCTGTCTCGTCTCCAGTGCCATAGCGATTTCCTCAATAGCCGTGTTCCCAGCGCGTTCACCGATACCGTTAATGGTTCCCTCAATCTGATCCGCACCGTTCAGAATGGCAGCAAGTGTATTAGCGGTAGCCATTCCCAGGTCATTGTGGCAATGTGCACTCAATTGAATCTTCTCCACATCGACCACATTTTCCTTAATGTGTTTGAATATATTTCCATACTCGTAGGGTGTCAAGTAACCTACCGTATCTGGAATATTGACGACAGAAGCCCCTTCTTGTACAGCCATAGTGACCATTTCAACCACAAAATCAAGCTCTGTACGACCTGCATCCTCCAAAGAAAACTCCACTTTAGGCAAATATTTCAACCCATAGCGTATGGCAGCACGAGCGGTTTCCAATACCTGTGCCTTCTCCATCCGCAGCTTGTGCTGACGGTGAATAGGAGAAGTTGCCAAAAAGATATGGATACACGGGTCCTGAGCTCCCTTGAGTGCCTCGCGAACCGCATCAATATCCTGTTCCCTTGCACGTGAAAGGCCAATAACCGTCGAATTTTTTACAGCTTTTGCTACTGCATTAACAGCCGCCAGATCACCCGGAGAAGCAGCCGGGAACCCAGCCTCCATACGATCGATTCCCAGCTTCTCCAACTGATGAGCGATCTCCACTTTCTCACGAGTATTCAAGTTCACGCCAGGTGACTGTTCTCCGTCTCTCAACGTTGTGTCAAATATATATATTTTGCGCAACCTAACGCACCTCCTCAGGATAGGACCCTTAAATTACAATGCGGCTCACGCAATAAGCAGGGCCGCATTGTAATTAATATTTATAAATAATTCATGTTGTCGAGTTCATAGTACAAAAGATTATTACTTTTTGATCCAATGCATCATTTCACGCAATTGTCCGCCCACCACTTCAATCGGATGGTTAGCTTCATTACGACGAGTAGCCGTCAGGAATGCACGTCCAGATTGATTTTCAAGGATGAAGTCACGAGCAAATTTACCTTGTTGAATGTCAGTCAATACATCCTTCATGGCTTTCTTCGTATCTTCCGTTACCACGCGTGGTCCAGTTACATAATCGCCATATTCCGCTGTATTACTGATGGAATCACGCATCGTTGCCAATCCACCTTCATACATCAGGTCAACGATCAGCTTAAGCTCATGCAAGCATTCAAAGTATGCCATCTCAGGAGCATAACCTGCTTCAGTCAATGTTTCAAAGCCCGCTTTTACAAGTGCGCTCACGCCGCCACACAATACCGCCTGCTCACCGAACAGATCCGTCTCCGTTTCTTCACGGAAGGAGGTTTCAATTACGCCCGCACGTGTACAGCCAATGCCTTTTGCGTAAGCAAGACCGATTTCTTTGGCTTGACCCGTTGCATCCTGCTCAATTGCGATCAACCCCGGTACCCCAAACCCTTCTACATAGGTACGACGTACCATATGTCCTGGGGATTTTGGAGCAACCAGCAATACATCGCTATCTTTAGGAGCTACGATTTGTCCAAAATGAACGTTGAAACCATGGGAGAACAAAAGAGCTGCGCCTTTTTTCAGGTTAGGTTCAATTTCATTTTTGTACACAGAAGCTTGAGTTTCATCAGGTAACAAAATTTGAACCACATCTGCACGGCTTGTTGCATCAGCTACGTTCAGAACTTCGAAACCGTCGTTTCTTGCGACATCAGCTGATTTGCCTTCACGCAAACCAATAACAACATTCACACCACTGTCACGCAAGTTTTGTGCCTGAGCATGTCCTTGGCTACCGTAACCGATAACGGCCACTGTCTTTCCTTTCAATACGCTGAGTTCTGCATCTTTTTCGTAGTACGTTGTAACTGCCATGGTTAATTTCCTCCTTTTAATTGGACCCTTCATAATGAGCGGGTACTCCAAGAGACTCCCTCGTGATTAGTATCTAAAAATCTCTTCGAGCCCCCGCTCTTATGCGGGCGGTTCTTTATTGATGTAATGCGCTATAAGCGGTAATTCGTTAAAGCTCCATATTAAGCATTGCCACGTATCATAGCTGTAACCCCGGTTCGAGTCAACTCCCGAATACCGTAAGGCTTCAACAACTCGATCATGGCATCAATTTTTTCTGTATCGCCAATGACCTGTACGATCAAGCTCGTCGTTCCAACATCAATTACAGCTGCTCTGAATGTTTCTACCACGCCCATGATCTCTGGCCGCTGAGGCGGTTCTGCCTTCACCTTTATCATCGCCAATTCCCGAGCTACCATCGGCTTGGAACTGAGATCAATGACCTTGATCACATCAACCAGCTTGTAAAGCTGCTTTTCAATCTGCTCCAGGTTGTTCTCATCCCCTACAGTCACAATGACCATACGGGATAATCCAACTTCTTCCGATTGTCCCACAGTTATGCTCTCAATGTTAAAGCCTCGGCGACCGAACAGGCCGGACACACGTTGCAAAACGCCGGGTTGATCATTTACCAGTACAGCAATGGTATTTTTTGTTGTCATTTTACTCGTCCCCCATCAGCATTTGATCAATTGTCGAACCTTGCGTCACCATCGGATATACATTCTCTTCCTTGCTGACTACAAACTCGACAACGACCGGTCCGGGTGTATCAAGCGCCTCCTGCCAAGCCCGACGTGCCTCTTCCTTATTCGTAGCACGCAGCCCTTTGACACCGTATGCTTCGGCAAGTTTCACAAAATCCGGACTTCCAGCCAGGTCAATGTGACTGTACCGATTGTCATAGATCAATTCCTGCCATTGGCGAACCATTCCAAGCACCTGGTTGTTGATAATAACGATTTTAACCGGAATGTTATTGATTGCACAGATGGCTAATTCCTGCGAACACATCTGCATACCGCCGTCCCCGTTAATCGATATTACTAATCTGTCGGGATTGGCCATCTGAGCACCGATTGCAGAAGGGAAACCAAATCCCATCGTACCGAGTCCACCAGAGGTGACCCATGAGCGTGGCTGATTGAATTTGTAATACTGCGCTGCCCACATTTGATGCTGTCCCACGTCCGTCGTTACGATTGCGCCGCCCTTGGTCGTTTCATCCAACAACTCAACAACCCATTGTGGTTTAAGCACCGTTTCAGAATCCTTATAAGAATAAGGTTTCTCATTCTTCCAATGCTGAATTTGTGCTCTCCATGCATCAGCTCGATCCGCGCGTTTCACATCCTGATTCAGCAATTCCAGCACTGCCTTCACGTCACCCACGATAGGAATATCTGCTGCAACATTTTTTCCAATTTCAGCAGGGTCGATATCAATGTGGACGATTTTAGCTTGAGGAGCAAACCCATCCAACTTGCCTGTTACCCGATCATCGAAGCGGGCTCCGATACAGATCAACAGATCTGACTGTTGAATCGCCTGATTGGAGGTGTATGTTCCATGCATCCCCGGCATCCCCGTCCACAGTTCATGTCCACTTGGGAAACCACCCAATCCGAGCAATGTTGTCGTAATAGGAATTTCCGTTTTACGAACAAACTCGTAAAGTGCTTCATGTCCACCGGAGTATACAACTCCTCCACCTGCCAGAATGAATGGACGTTCTGCTTCGGAAATAGCTTGAGTTAGCTTGTCTAGTTGAATTTTGTTGGGCAGCACTTTCGGGTTATAACCCCGCATGGTCACTGGTCCCGTTTGTGGAACGAACAACGTCTGGGCTGCGGAAATATCCTTCGGAATATCAATCAGCACCGGTCCCTTCCGCCCTGTGTTGGCAATATGAAATGCCTCATGGATGATTCGCGGCAGATCCTCTACATCTCTTACCAGATAGCTGTGCTTCGTAATCGGCATTGTAATTCCCGTGATATCGGCTTCCTGGAAAGCATCCGTACCGATCAGGGAAGATATAACGTTACCCGTGATGACCACCAACGGCACCGAATCCATAAAAGCTGTCGCAATACCAGTTACCAGGTTTGTCGCTCCAGGTCCAGAAGTCGCGATACATACGCCCACTTTACCGCTCGCCCGTGCATAACCATCTGCCGCATGAATAGCTCCTTGCTCGTGACGAGTGAGGACATGCTTGAAATCCTTAAAGCCATACATGGCATCATAGATATAAAGCACTGCACCACCTGGATATCCGAAGACACAATCTACTCCCTCCAGCAACAGGCTACGGAGTAAAATTTCCGAACCTGTAATCACTTCAGGCTTCATCCACTTTTCACGTAATTCATTGGTTGACCTAACTTCAGGAATTTGTGCACTCATTGGTCATCCTCCTTTACAAAATTTACATACATCTGACATTTGTAAAAACAAAAAAACCTTTCATCCCTAGAACAGACTTGCTGTTACTGAGGGACGAAAGGCTGTAGCTTCCGTGGTACCACCCGTGTTTGCCCGATATTTCGCAATATCGAACCTTGGCAGGTACAGAAATCGCAAAGGATCTCCATATCTGGCGTCTGTAACGTAGACCGTACGATTTTCCCTAATAGGTGATTCAGCGCACCGTTAATATCATCGGGCCCAAATACTTTTCAGGAAAACAGCTCCAAGGTGAGCTCGTTAAAAAGGGATTTTGGTGAAGCTTGCAGCTAATGCCTCACTCTCTGAACAAAAGAGCCCTAATCACTTCGTCCTCTTCATTGCCGTTGAGTTCATGTCATTCTTTCAAATGTTTAGACACATTATATGTCTCTCATCTGGGATAGTCAATACCCATATTTCATAAAAATTTATGTTTCTTTTCTGAAGCACCTCAGAGTCGCACGCTTGTAAGAGGTACCCGCATATTATAAAAAAGACCACACGGTGAGACAGTGTACTCCTCCAAAGCCACGTCTTATCTTGTTAAAAGGGTAGAAAAGGAGGCCCGTTTATGATTCGAAAACGCAGCTCTCAAGATGACACCATCATCTTTCGCCTAATCGAGCAAGAGCTTGTCCCCCTATCGCATTTAAGTGCCCAAGAAATGGAACAAATACGCAAAGAATTACCCCGGCGCTTAAACCGGGGCATCACTTTTGTAGCTTGCAGACCGGATAATGCACAGGTTGTTGGCTTCATTCATGTTATGCTGCATGGCGAACTATTATACATTGATTTGATCGCAATCTCTTCGGCTCATCAAGGTATGCGATACGGAAAAAAACTGCTGGAGCATGCCGAACACTACGGACGACTACGTCGCTGCAAGCGGGCTAAAGTTATGGTGGACGAAGACAATATCAGGGGGATCCATTTTTATCTGCGTCATCAATATCAAATACTGCGATACGTAGCTCTGAGCCGATGCCATGAACTCGAAAAGTCACTGTAAAAAGTATCTTTTTCGGGCTCAAAATTTTGTATGACTAAAATAAATTAGGGTAATACGGATATCCTACTCCGGGGTATCCCCCGTCTGTATACGGGCCTGGCTGCGGACCATATCCTGGTCCTCCATAACCTGGACCGTAGCCTCCATATCCCCCACCATAGGCACCAATGTATGGAGCTGTGCCGATGGCAAGCAAGTCAAACAGCACCAGAGGAATAATCGCCTTCGTGTTTACCTTTTTCTTGCGGTTTGGTTGAAGAACCAGTCGGTTACCCGAAATGCGAATCAGCTTGCCGCTGACCTGGGAACCATCCTTACGAGTAGCAAAGATGACTTTGCCGACAAGCTTCTCCACCTGCTTTCTGGTTACTGCCTGTTTCATCGTATTTCCTCCTTCTTTCTCAACGGATGGACAGATTGAACGGCTCCTTGATAGCTCATCACCACCACAAAATAGACCGGAGCTGACAGGGGCCGAGCGTCCCGTCCAATCTGCATAGCACAGTCTATTCCATTCATGCCAGTAGCGTATGTTTAAATGCCTGCACAATATAAAAAAATCTGGTACCTGCACATGCAGATACCAGATTTTTTATACACCAGGATTTTGCGAAATTCGATTCCAGTCGCTCCGAAGCAAGATATAGACGAACTAAACCATTTCGATCTATATCTTGTTCACTGGAAGTCGCTTATGGGATTTTTGCAAAATCCTCACACCAATGTACATTTTTCAAAACATGCACATTAGCTGTCTATAAGTTTTAACGCTTGCTTGGATCATAAAGTTGACCTAAAGCGGCCGGAGCGCGTGAACGTCCGACAGCCGCTACCAGTACAATAATCGTCAGGAGATACGGCAACATAAAAATAATTTCCTGGGGAATACTTTGCGACCATGCGAACAGCTGCACATAGTTGCGAATGGCTTGTGAAAAACCAAAAAACACTGCTGCGCCAAAAGCGCCGAGCGGATTCCATTTACCGAAAATCATAGCGGCAATAGCAATATATCCCTGCCCCGAAACTGTATTGTGCGAGAACATGTTGGTTGTAGTCAGAGTAATTGTAGCTCCACCAATCCCAGCCAACGCCCCACTGATCATAACGCCAATATAACGAAGACGATTTACTTTAATACCCACTGTATCGGCCGCTCCTGGATGCTCCCCAACGGAACGCAAACGCAAGCCAAACGGTGTTTTATACAAAGTAAAATAGCCAATAATAACTAATAGAATGGCTAAATATGTCGTTGGGTAAGCTTGGAAAAAGGCTTTTCCTGCAATCGGGATATCCACAAGGTAAGGGATCGATATTTCGTTAAAACCCTGAATCCGACCGGTGTCACCATCTCCCTCAAATAAAAGCTTAACCATGTACAGTGTACTACCTGCTGCCAGAAAGTTAATAACTATACCGCTTATAACCTGATCGGCTTTAAACGTAATAGAGGCTACAGCATGAATTAGCGAAACCAAAATACCGAACACGGCAGCTGACAGCACACCTACCCAAGCCGCAGAGGTGCCTCCTAGTCCAGCTTGCTCGGCATAAAATCCGCCAACACCCGCTGCAAACGCTCCAAATACCATAAGTCCTTCCAACCCGAGGTTCGTTACACCGGATTTTTCTGAAAAAACTCCGCCGAGAGACGCAAAAATAATCGCCGTCGCAAAAACGAGCGTTGTATGGATTAATTCACCAAGTGTTAACCAACTCATTTTACAACACCTTCTCTTTCTTACGCTTGGAGTAGAGCGGCTTCACAACCCAACGTACAATACCTTGGGCCGCAATGAAGAAAATAATCGAGCCAATGACAACCCGGATAATCTCGGGCGGTACATCTGCGCTAAAGCTCATCCCCGCAGAACCATACGTAAGCGTTCCGAACAAAACAGAACCGAGCAGCACACCGAATGGGTTATTCATCCCAATCAGAGCTACAGCGATACCATCAAAACCCGTTCCCGGTGATCCTGCCATGACAGATTGATAATGGAATACTCCCAGCACTTCAAAGGCGCCTGCCAATCCGGCAAAAACCCCACTAATAAACATCGCTTTTATGATATTACGATTTACATTCATACCTGCATAACGGGATGCATCCTGATTAAATCCGACAGCCCGAAGCTCATAGCCCTGCTTTGTTTTCCACATGAAAATGTAGAAAAAGACTGCTGCCAGCACAGCAATAACTGTGCCCCAATGTACCCGAGCATTCCCCATCATCTGGGACAGCCATTCGATGGAAATTGAAGCAGAAGGCTGAATATCCACAGAACGATTTTCACCATCCATAAGTGCGAACTGATTGATCACCAAATTAGCCAAATACAGACCGATCCAGTTCATCATAATACATGTAATAACTTCATTAACGCCTCGTTTGGCCTTCAAATAGCCAGCAATCGCAGCCCACAGACCTCCGAAAACTGCACCTGCAATTACAGCTAGCGGTGCATGAATGATAGCTGGCAACCCATGAAGTTTAATGCCCACAATCGAAGCAGCTGTCATACCTACCAGAAACTGACCTTCGCCGCCGATATTAAACAAACCGGCGCGGGCCGCAAAAGCAAATGCCAACCCCGTTAAAATCAGCGGAGTCATCTCACGGATAGCCTCTCCAAAGTTGTAGGAATCTCCGTATACACGGCTAAACAAAGCAGAATAGGCCACAATAGGGTCATACCCGCCAATCAGCATCACAATAGCACCCAGAAGGAGACCCAAAATAATAGAGACCAGCGCCAGTACAAAGGAGTCTTTTGTGAATATTTTCAATAGATTAGCCATTCTCTACTCCTTTCTTCACTGCACTTCCTGCCATCATCAGTCCCAGTTCCTGGTCATTCGTTTCTTCTGGCAGCACTTCCCCGACAATCTTGCCCTCATAGATGACAGCAATTCGGTCGGATACATTCATAATCTCGTCCAGTTCAAAAGATATGAGCAATACAGCTTTACCTTGGTCCCGTTGGGCAATCAGTTGTTTCTGGACAAATTCAATAGCTCCGACATCCAGACCGCGTGTAGGCTGTGCTGCAATGAGAAGGTCTGGATTTTTATCAATTTCACGCGCAATGATAGCCTTCTGCTGGTTCCCACCAGATAATGCTCTTGCCTTCGTGTGAATATCCGGTGTTCTTACATCAAACTTTTCGATAAGACTTTTGGCCTGTTTCTCTATAGCATCTTTGTTCAAGAAGCCATTTTTACTGTAAGGCGCCTGGTAATACGTCTCCAGCACCATATTTTCACTCATAGAAAAATCGAGCACCAACCCATGCTTATGACGGTCCTCCGGTATATGTGAAACGCCTGCCTCTGAAATTTTGCGTGGTGGCTGATTGGCCACCTCTTGTCCGAGCAAACGAATGCTCCCACCATCCACCTTGCGTAAGCCTGTCAAAGCTTCGATCAGCTCACTCTGTCCATTACCATCTACTCCGGCAATCCCCAAAATCTCGCCCGCCTTAACCTGCAGGTTCAACTCATTTAGAACATTAATGCCATCCTTGTTTTTAGAAATTACATTGTTCATTTCCAGTACCGTCTGTCCTGGTTGCGCAAGCTGCTTGTCCACTTTAAAGGACACACGACGGCCCACCATTTTTTCAGCCAGCTCATTGGGTGTTGTTTCAGACGTCTTGACCGTATCAATAACCTGACCTCTGCGAATGATCGTAACCGTATCTGCAATTTGCATAATTTCTTTAAGTTTATGAGTAATAAGAATAATTGATTTGCCTTCAGCGACCAAGCGTTTCATAATGTCCAGCAACTCAGTGATCTCCTGCGGTGTCAGTACAGCTGTAGGCTCATCGAAAATCAGAATATCTGCACCGCGATAGAGCGTTTTGATAATTTCTACACGTTGCTGCATACCAACAGATATATCCTCAATTTTGGCATTCGGATTTACCTGAAGGCCGTACTGCTCAGACAACCGCTGTACTTCTGCGGCAGCCTTTTTATAATTGATTTTCAGACCCTTACGTGGCTCCGAGCCCAGGACAATATTTTCGGTCACAGTAAACGGCTGTACGAGTTTAAAATGCTGATGCACCATGCCAATCCCCAGATCAATTGCCTTATTTGGACTATCAATCTGTACGGGTTTACCTCCGATTTCAATTGTCCCTTCATCCGGCTGATACAGTCCGAAAAGAATATTCATAAGCGTAGATTTACCCGCGCCATTCTCACCCAAAAGGGCATGAATTTCTCCCTTATGCAGCTTGATGCTGATGGAGTCGTTGGCAACGATGCCGGGGAATCGTTTTGTAATTTGCTTTAACTCAACGACGGGGGTCGCTGCATCCATGAGATCACCCTTATACACTTTATAGTATGTGCTCCAATGAGCTGATTTTGCCCGTTATAATCCATATAACTCCAGACGTAAGAACAAGGCTAGTCTTATGAACCAGCCTTGTCGCCACCTATATGTTCTTCAAGCCAAACTTATTTCGAAGGAACTGTAATTTCGCCCTTAATGATTTTTTGCTTGTATTGTTCTACAAGATCAAGCACGTCTTTAGGTACGTTTTTCGTTGATGTGTCTGCCAAACCAATACCATTATCCTTCAGAGCCAGTGTCTCGACACCGCCCTTAAATTTACCGTCAATCACTTCTTTAGATACGCGTTTTACAGCTTCATCTACACGTTTTACCATCGAAGTCAATGTTACGTCGTCACCAAACTCAAGCGATTGGTCTTTATCTACGCCAATAACCCATACTTGCTGCCCTTGTTGCTTACGTGCGAGTGCTTCGTTAAATACACCTGTACCAGATCCGCCAGCTGCATGGAAAATAATATCCGCACCGCTGTTATAGATCGTCGCAGCTGCTGCTTTACCCAGGTCCGGCTTATCAAATGCACCTGTGTAGTTAACTTCCAATTTTGCATTTGGATTTACAGCTTTAATTCCTGCTTCGAATCCTTTTTCAAAACGTTTGATCAACGGGCTGTCTTGTCCACCCACAAAACCAATTTTGTTTGTTTTGGTAAGTTTACCAGCTACAACCCCCACCAAGAAGGAACCTTCATTTTCAGCAAAAACAACCGATTTCACGTTAGGCGCATCCACGACACTGTCAATGATCGCCAAGTTTTTGCTTGGGTTGTCTTTCGCTACTTGTCCAATCGCATTCGCCAGATTAAAACCGATTCCCCAAGTCAAGTTAAAATCACCCTTAACAAATTGGTTCAGGTTAGGAATATAATCTTGATCGGATTTACTTTGCAGGTATTTAACTTTAGCGCCTGATTCTTTCTCAGTGGCTTGTAGTGCCTCCCAAGCAGATTGGTTAAACGATTTGTCGTTTACTCCACCCACATCTGTAACCATGCCAATTTGGACATTCGATGTTTTGGCAGAACCACCTGTGTCTCCACCATTTGCGTTGGACGCACCTTGATTTTTGTTACCGCAGCCTGCGAGAATGACCGAGATCGCCAGCAGCATAACCAAAGACATACTGAACATTTTCTTCATGCTGATACTGTTCCCCCTTAGTGTTAGATCCCTGGACTGTCTCTTTTCTTTGAACATGTACATGCTCATGCATGTCATTTACTGACGAGACAGATCGTACAGAAGACTTACTTTAGAGATTATACAATTATGATCGGCTAAAATCTAGACAATTAATAACCTTGGGTCAATTTTTTTTAAAGTTCCATCAATGTAAGCGCTACAAAGTTAAAAAAAAACATACATTCTTCCATCTCACGTCATATTTATTCGTATTTTGGAGAAAACGAAGTCTTTACCGTAACATTGAGTATGTACAAAAAAAGGCATCCCTACACAGCGTACTGCTTGGGATACCTTTTTACCACTTTCGCGGTTTCCACGCTTCATTATTAATAATTAAGCGTTGATTTTGCCTTTAGCAACAGTTGCCAAAGAGTTGAATGCATTAATATCATTGACTGCAAGATCAGCCAAGATTTTGCGGTTAATGTCCACACCAGCCAATTTCAGGCCGTGCATCAATTTGCTGTAAGACAAACCGTTCAAACGAGCTGCTGCGTTGATACGCACGATCCACAGTCTGCGGAAGTTACGTTTCGTCTGACGACGGTCACGGTATGCGTAAACAAGCGATTTCATTACCTGCTCGTTAGCTGTTTTAAAAATGCGGTGTTTGGAACCAAAATAACCTTTAGCAAGCTTCAATACTTTTTTATGACGACGACGAACGACGAATCCGCCCTTTACTCTTGCCATATCAATAGACCTCCCAAATAATGTTTATACTTCATTCATTGCAGTGCTAGTGCTATTTCAGGTTAGCAAGACCTTGTTTCAGACGTTTAACGTCCCCAGGTGCCATCTCAGGGTTAGTACCCAGAACGCGTTTTGCACGTTTGGATTTGTGGGAAAGCAAATGGTTTTTGTAAGCTTTGTAACGCATTACTTTACCAGTACCGGTAATTTTGAAGCGGCCTTTAAGGCTGCTATGTGTTTTCATTTTAGGCATTGAACTTCCTCCTTAATTTGTCATTGACTCTTTGGAGCCAATATCATAATCATGCTGCGTCCTTCGAGCTTGGGTTGGCGCTCCACGGTACAAAGATCAGCAACTTCCAATTTCACACGTTCGAGAATTTTTTGACCCACATTAGCATGAGTAATTTCACGACCGCGGAAACGAACGGAGCATTTCACCTTGTCCCCTTCATTCAGGAACTTCACCACATTGCGAAACTTGGTTTGGTAGTCATGTTCCTCGATGTTGGAACGGAACCATACCTCTTTGATGTCAACGATCTTCTGGTTTTTACGGGCTTCCTTTTCTTTCTTCTGTTGCTCATAGCGGAATTTTCCGTAATCCATAATCCGACACACGGGCGGCTTCGCTTGAGGCGCCACGTTCACGAGATCCAAGTTTGCGTCAATCGCCATTTGCAAAGCTTCACGCGTCGGTGTAATCCCGATTTGTTCCCCATTCGCACCAACTAGACGTACTTCTCTCACCCGAATCTCATCATTGATCATATGTTCCTTACTAATAACCCTCCACCTCCAGAACCTGTTATTGTTGTATTGTGTTTAAGCACAAAAAAGGGATGACGACTACACAGCCGACATCCCTGTCTGATACTCAATTCATCATGAAAGTTCAATTCACAAATCATTGGATCATGACCAGCCGGCAATACCGGGCAGGTGAGAAGTCGGACCTTCTACTTGTTAATCCATCTTTTCAATTAACATACTCGAATATCTTATCACGGTGCAATCGTGGTGTCAACCCTTTAATGAAAAATGAATGACACCGATCTTCAGTCCTATTTCACCGTCCAATTAACCTTGCTTACTTTGAACCTCTTCCAAGCGAACGACACGCGTATGCTGGGTATGGCTCCATTGCTTATTGTTCTGTGTAAAGAACGCATAGACCGTAATCGGATACCACGAAATCGCATAGATCGGGAACAGCAATAAGTACAGATATACTTTTTTGAATGTGACCTTTTCCAAAATCATTGCGATCACAAAAGTAGCAACATTCAGACCAATAGCTATAACACCAGTCCAAGCTGGTAACTGTACATAGATGTTCTCGATATTAGGTCCTCCAAAGAAGGCGATATCTATCCACATCGCTACTGTCATCAAGAAGGTGAGCAGTACGATATACACGTTCAGACCATAAAGAGCCATATCGAATTTAATCAGGCTTCTATGCTTGATACTTTGCCACAGCAACGGGAAGAAATAACGACGAGCAACAGTGAAGTGACCTTGCATCCAGCGCAGACGCTGTCTTGACGAGGCCTTGAATGTCAACGGCTTTTCATCATATACCTTGGCATCGTAATTAAATCTTGGATATACGTTGCACTGTGTGCAGCGCATGGTGAATTCCAAATCCTCTACCAGACTTGTCGCACCCCAGCCCATTTCCTTAAGCAGATTTGTTTCAAAGCACATGCCTGTACCACCGAGGAAGTTAGCCATGTTCAGATTGTGACGTGACAGCTGCCACAAACGGTTGATGTACCAATAAGATACCCCGTATGCCGCTGTAATCCAAGAATCCTCAGGATTCTTAGTATCAATGTACCCCTGAATAACACGGGCACCTGTACACAGATCATTGTTCATTTCACTCAAGAAATTGGTATGCGCCAAATTATCAGCATCAAACATGACAATAGCATCATATTGGCGCGGCATAGCCCATAATTCCTTGAGCATCCACTCAATAGCGTAGCCTTTACCACGCAGATTCGGATTCGTACGTTCACAAGCATTCATGCCGTGAGCGCGAACGATGTCCGCAGTCTTATCTGTACAGTTATCACAGATTACGAACACATCGTAAAGTTCCTTCGGATAATCAAGTTGCTTCAAATTTTCCATCAATGCTCCGACAACCTGTTCTTCATTGTGGGCAGCGACTAAAATGGCAAATGATTTTTCTGGAGCCGCGTGCTCTTTCCTTTTCTTGCGAACCAATCCGAACAAGGAGAATGCAAACTGATAGACTGCGATCACCGCCAGTATGATCTGGAGCGTCACGAAAATAGCGTCTAACATGATCTCTTGTTACCCCCTTTTTATACCCCTTAAAATCTTGCGTTTGTTTGTTTTCTATCTGTGTAGCGCAAGTTGCGGCGCTTTGCGCGCCTTTTCTGTAGTTTTTGACCCGACCCTTGCTTTCTTCATTGGCTGTGCGCAGCCCCCTTTTGGCTGACACAGGAATGCCATTACGATTTTCGTTGGTTTTCAATCTTTTGTCAAAGCCCTTAAACTGGTCTCAGCAGCAAAAAAACACAACAAACTCCCGTTTGAACCGGGAATGCGGCGCTGGGCTTCTCATTCATGACGCTTAGGTCTTATTTTCATCCATTTGCTAACTTTTTATTTCTTTGGTCCCTCCTTTTTGTGGGCCAATTAGCAACCACTTCTAAACACTCTATCTTATTAGACGGATGAACGCAAAGAAAGTTATACAATTCGGCTTATATTCCATTAACATTTTTGTGTAGAATTGAACCAAGTAATTTATGAATCTTTAGTGATTCTTGAAATGAACAGCGTTTAAAAATATGATGAGAGCAAGAGAATAATTACTTATGGTCTGATTATGTCAAAATGACTCAAAATATTTGCCGACTGACCTGAACCGGCAACCGGAGGAAACCAAATGCAACGTCTAGTCGTAAAACTTGTAAATCTGGAGCAGCAGTTGTTCAAATGGATCAACGGACGCTTACACAACCGTTTTTTGAACTTCTGGCTTTATTATCTCACACATTTAGGTGGGGCTACCTTTACTATAGCCTCCACACTCCTTATTTGGTGGCTCGCTCCGAATCCGTGGAAAGATTCCGGTATGAAGGGAGCCATCGCTCTCGGGGTCAGTCACATCCCGGTAGCTATCGTTAAAAGGCTGTATCCGCGGATTCGCCCGTATTTGGCGCTACCAGGTACAAATACATTCCGCAACCCCTTGTCGGACCATTCTTTTCCCTCAGGGCACACGACCGCTATTTTTTCAGCTACCGTGCCTTTTATGCTACAGTCACCGATGCTAACACTGTTGCTGTTGCCTGTAGCGACAATTGTAGGTTTTTCTCGGATTTATCTGGGTCTCCACTACCCAACGGATGTACTCGCAGGAGCGGTCATCGGAACGTCTGCAGCAATAGGAACGGTTGCATTCTGGCCTTAAAGCCGATATGGTATGATTGAGAACATCCCAGCAGGAACAGGTGAAATGAGAGTGGCTAAAAAACGAGTGTTATTATTATCGGAAGGTTTCGGTGCCGGACATACTCAAGCTGCCTACGCGCTCTCAAGCAGTTTGCGGAAGCTTTCTCCGAATGTGCAGACAAGAGTGCTGGAGCTGGGGAGTTTTTTGAATCCAAGAATGGCCCCGCTTATTATTACAGCATACAAGAAGACTGTTGTATCGCAGCCTCGCCTAGTCGGATTGGTTTACCGTCATCAGTACAAAAAATCATTAAACCGTCTTACAACGCTCGCTTTGCACCGTCTGTTCTACACGCAGACCCGAAACATTCTCCGGCAGCTTCGTCCCGATTTGGTGGTATGTACTCACCCCATCCCAAGCGCGGTAATTTCACGTTTGAAGCGCTTAGGTTTACATGTTCCGCTTTGTACTGTCATTACAGACTACGATGCACATGGAACATGGATTAGTCCTGAGGTTGACCGGTACTTTGTATCTACGCCTGAAGTCATGCGTAAGCTGCGCGCGCGCGGAGTACCCGTCTCGAAAATCCAGGTGACCGGCATTCCCGTTCATCCAAATTTTTGGGAACATCCTGGGCACGATGAAATTAGAGAACAATTTGGACTTAAACCCATCCCGACCGTACTCGTTATGGGTGGCGGCTGGGGCCTTATGAATGACGAAGTCATACATCGTTCGCTTACTCAGTGGAGAGAAAACATTCAATTTATTTTTTGTTTGGGGCATAATGATAAAATTCGTCGTAAAATGCAATTGGATCCTAGGTTTAATCATCCAAATATTCATATCTTCGGATTTACACGGGAAATCGACAAATTAATGGAGGTATCGAATCTGCTCATCACCAAACCCGGCGGAATGACATGCACCGAGGGATTGGCCAAAGGGATTCCGATGCTGTTTCACAAACCTCTCCCTGGACAGGAGGAGGAAAATTGTCAATACTTTACGGCTCAAGGCTTCGGAGAACCGATTACTTCGCTGGATGTTGTCGTTAAATGGATGAACCGACTGCTACACGATTTTCCAGAAATCGTCCGCAAGCGACAGGAGCACGTCCATAATGTAGCGCGATATTATCCTCTTCAGAGCGCACAGAGTATTCTGGATATACTGGAACCGAACAGGGTGCTTTCCTAAAAGGAAGCACCCTGTCTTATTTTATCCGTTTGATCTGTTTTTATTTCCCATACTTTTCGAGACGTGTTTTTCCGTACTCTTCCAAAGCATCTTTGCCGATCAGCACCTCGACTCGATGAATATTCATACCTTTGCCCATGAACTTTTGTTCATATTCCGTCATGACATGCTCTTCGTTGATCCCCTCACGATGAAGGTTTAACGAAATATTCGTCATCTGCAAACCGCTATCGGCAAACGAATTCAGAGAAAACTCAAACAGTGTCTCCGAATCGGTCTTAAAATGAATTTGTCCTTTGCTGTTCAAAAGCTGACGGTACTTGTCCAAAAAACGCGGATGCGTCAAACGACGACGTGCATGCTTGGCTTTAGGCCAGGGATCACTAAAATTCAGATAAATGCGTTCAATCTCTCCTGGTTCAAAAACATTCTCGATCTGTTCAATGTTTGCCAGTGCCAATTTGATATTAGGCGGCGTATCAACCTCTGAATTACTCCAGGCCAGACGAGACTTTTCTGTTGCACGGCGAACCAGCTCATCATACATATCAAAGCCAATATAGTTAACCTCCGGATTCCGGAAGCTCATTTGGCTTATAAATTGCCCTTTACCCATACCGAATTCCACATGAATGGGACGATCATTACCAAAAACCTGCTGCCATTTCCCCTTATACTGTGCCGGCTCCAAGATGACTAGATCCTGCTGTTCTTCCAGACTTTCCCGTATTCCTTTTCTTCCGCGTAAACGCATGTTACTCCTCCATATACTCTGTTATCAAGGAAAAAGGAATTTCACCCCCGCTTGAAGATACGGAAATGAAATTCCTTTTTCAATATATTTGGATTGGGGTCCAACTAATTTAATTGTTCATAGTCTACCCCATCAGCAGGTGAAAAATCAATTGTCTTTTGGCAAGCCGCTCTGATTTTTTGACGTGCGGTCGTTCCAATCTGACGATCCTGCCCAAAACGGACACCAGTCAATGCCAACGCCTCATCAAAGGTTAACTCAACAGTAACTTTATCCATACGCGTCTTATCCTGCGCATTCATAAAAGATCACCTCACGGGTTATTTGTGATGGAACCGACGTGCACTTACCCTAAAACAGGCGATAGAAACAGCATAGCTGCCTCCCTGAAGAATAATCATTAGCAACGGATAACTTTTATCTTCAGGATCGAAAACAGTCCTTTTATTGTATGTCTGGTACCGCTTACAATATAACACATTGTGTAACCTTTTTCAATCCGCAACGCCATAAAATCCGCACATTTTATTGACTTGTTCGGTCAAATGATTCCCAATGAAGACTGATTTTTGTTACAATAGGGTGATCGTAAAAAAAGGAGTACACCCATGAAAACAGATTTATTGCCTGCTCCTCTCCTGTCGGGAGATAAACGGTTCCATACTTGGAATTACGAAATGCGTGAGCAATTTCAAAATAAAGTGTTCAAAGTCATGCTGGATGCGGGTTTTACCTGTCCGAATCGCGATGGTTCCATCGCTAAAGGGGGTTGCACCTTTTGTAGCGCACGCGGATCGGGTGATTTTGCTGGGCGTCGTCGTGATGATCTGGTCACCCAGTTCAATACGATTCGGGATCGGCAGCATCTAAAATGGCCAAACGCCAAATATATTGGCTATTTCCAAGCCTACACTAATACGTATGCTCCCGTTGAGGAACTGCGAGAATACTTTGAGGTTATTCTGGAGCAGCCAGGCGTTGTCGGTCTGTCCATCGCTACACGTCCTGATTGCCTGCCTGACGATGTAGTGGATTACCTTGCCGAGCTAAACGAACGCACGTACCTGTGGGTTGAAATGGGTCTGCAAACTGTCCATGAATCGACCTCAGAGCTGATTAACCGTGCTCATGATACTCAATGCTATCTGGATGCGGTGGAAAAGCTGCGCAAGCGGAATATCCGCGTGTGCGCCCACATTATTTATGGTCTGCCCCAAGAGACGCATGAAATGATGCTCGATACGGGACGTGCAGTAGCGGCTATGGATGTGCAGGGCATCAAAATCCACCTGCTGCATCTCATGCGCAAAACGCCCATGGTCAAGCAGTATGAAGCGGGATTGCTACGCTTTCTGGAAAAGGACGAATACGTTAAGCTGATAGTTGATACGCTGGAGATTTTACCTCCCGAAATGATCGTTCATCGGTTAACCGGAGATGCCCCACGCGATTTGCTAGTGGGACCCATGTGGTCGCTTAAAAAATGGGAAGTGCTTAATGCCATCGATCATGAACTGAAGTCACGTGAAACGTGGCAGGGAAAATACTGGAGGCAGCCTTAAATGGGGTTCCTATCCGTCCTAAGCTACGCTCATCAATTGGTGGCTGCGCGGGTGCAGCCAGGTGATATTGCTATAGATGCCACCGTCGGCACAGGAGCAGATACGTTGTTTCTGGCAAAAGCTGCTGGCAAACGGGGCCGTGTCTATGGCTTCGACATCCAGCAAGAAGCACTGCATTGCGCCCGTCGTCGACTGGAAGAAAACGCTTCGCCTTCATTAGCAGAAGTATCGCTACTGCTACAAGGTCACGAGCAAATGCGGGAGGCCGTTCCAGGCATGCTGCATGGCAAAGTCGCTGCTGTCATGTTTAACCTCGGCTACTTGCCATCCGAAGGCGCCGATCCGACTGTCATCACCCATACAGACAGCACGCTCGTCGCACTTGATGCTGCCTTACAATTGCTGCGACCACGCGGCATTCTGACTGCCGTACTCTATCCAGGGCATGCTGGAGGCAGCGAAGAAGCAGAAGCCGTCCTTCAATGGGCTTCAGCTCTCCCGGTCTCCAGCAGTCAAAGCATTATTTATCGTCAATTACAACGAGCCGCTTCGCCTTACGTAGTGGCGGTTGAGAAGAAATAATGTCGGATTTTAAACTCAGGTTATGAGCGGCTTTTTTAGCCGCCTTACATATATCATTTTTCAAGCTCGTTTGGGCTCTATTCATCCCAGTTTATTGCCCCAGCGGCACGTTATTGATTTCCCTATTCTGTTAGGTCGCACTCATTACTCATTATGGAGGAGAGAAATTATGCTAAAGCCATACCCGCTGCAATTTCAACCTGAGTTCAAAGAGAGAGTTTGGGGAGGACGGGCCTTAGAGCAATTTGGTCTAACCCCACCAGAAGGACATATCGGGGAAGGATGGATGATTGCCGATCATCCAAACGGAACAACAACGGTCATCAATGGTGAGCTGGCAGGCAAAGGACTGGATGAAATCCGCGAGACCTACGGGCAGGATTGGCTCGGGGCCAAGGGTGTATCGGAAAAAGGCGGACGATTTCCACTTTTGATTAAACTACTGGATTGTAATGATGACTTATCCGTTCAGGTGCATCCGACAGATGATTACGCAGGACTTCCAGCCGGAGAATTAGGGAAAACTGAAATGTGGTACGTGCTTGATGCCAAGCCAGATGCCAAGATTATTTATGGTCTGACCGAAGGTGTAACTCGCGAGAGTCTGCGCACAGCTCTTGAAAGTGGGGACATCCTCGGCAGTTTGCGCCAGGTTCCAGTCGAAGCAGGCGATACGTTCTTCATTCCCGCCGGAACCGTACATGCACTGTGTGCAGGCGTTGTCGTTGCTGAAATCCAGCAAAATTCGGATACTACCTATCGCTTATATGACTACAATCGCCCCGGACTAGACGGCAAGCCTCGTGAGTTGCATATCGAGGATTCCCTCAATGTAACCTCCTACGAGGGTGCAGGTGCAACAACGATGAAAACGGACGGCTTACAGCCTGGAAAATGGCTCCAGCTGGCTGCCTGTGAGTATTTTGTTGTGGAAAAGGGTATCGTAGATGGAAGTTGGGCACTTTCTACAACGGAAGACAGCTTCACCATTCTCGTGATTTGTGAAGGCAGTGGGACCATAACATGGAACAATAATACCGAGTCTCATTCCTGTAAAGCTGGAGATTGCTTCCTGTTGCCTGCTAACCTGAGCGGTTACACGCTGAATGACGGAATGACCGTACTTAGATCTTATCTTCCTTAAAGCTTAAAGGATGTGATGTCTAATTATGCGGGAATACACCTTCACCATCGCTGAAAATGACGGAACAGAGCTTTTTGCCTACCGCTGGCTGCCTGATCAGAATTTGCCCATTAAGGGGATTGTTCAAATTTCGCATGGTATGTGCGAGACATCCTATCGCTACATTCGACTGGCCGAAAAGCTTACTGGTTGCGGTTATGGTGTGTATGCCAACGATCATATCGGTCACGGGCGCACGGCTGGTGATCCTGATAAGCTGGGTATGCCGGGAGCTAATGCGTTTAATCGAATGGCAAACGGCATGCTGGAGCTAGGCGAAATTGCGGCTAAGGAATTCCCTGATCAGTCTCGTTTTTTGCTGGGTCACAGCATGGGGTCCTTTTTAACCCAGAAAATTATGTATGATGATAGGCAAACGTATCACGGGTTTATTTTATCGGGAACCAACGGACGACGTGGTCTCCTAAAGCTCGGAGAGCAAGTTGCTCTACTGCAAGCCAAGCTGCAAGGAATGGATCATCGCAGCATGCTGCTCAACGCTATGGTCTTTGGCGGCTTTAACCGCGCCTTTCGTCCAGTGCGTACGGCGTTTGACTGGCTGTCCCGTGATCCTGAGGAAGTAGATCAGTTCGTACATGACCCATTATGTGGAGCTATTTGCACGACAGGCTTTTTTCTGGATTTTTTCAGGCTATTGCAAGAAATCCACTGGCCTTCCTCGCTGAAACACATCAATCCCAAGCTACCAGTTTATATTTTTGCCGGGGATCGTGATCCAGTGGGTTTGTTCGGTAAAGGTGTGTTGTCACTAGTGGAAATGTATCGAAGCCTAGAGCTTCAGGACATGGAGTATCGCCTCTATCCTGACGGTCGCCATGAGATGCTGCATGAAACAAACCGCGACGAGGTGATGAGTGACATCGTAGACTGGCTCGACCGTCATGTTAACACAGGGGTGACCTCTGTTTCCGCATTGTCTGGAGCCTCCGAGGCACCTGAACAATCAAACTCGCCCAAGTCATCAGCCTTGTGAGGAAATAAGAAAAGAAACCTTTAAAACCACGATTAAAGTGGGATTGAAGGTTTCTTTTTATTCCTTTATATTTCATTCGGGTATAGTTTTAAAAATCACCATGCATTTCGTTCTCTCAAGGAAGTAATATGAGCTGTATGATGTTTGCCATGCCAGGCATAGATGCCGATGTTTCGTTCCAGGCGGATCGTCTGGCCCGATTCAGGATGAATAAACGATCGGTGTAGCTGATCTTCTCCCAACGATCGCAACACGGTCACCCACCGTTCATGCAGTCCTTCTAGCAATTGCAACGAGGGTTCCAGTGGAAGCTCCCTGGCGTCTGGTATTTCGGCCCAACGCCCCTCATCATATGGCTTGATCGTAGGTGTATCCTCCGTCAGTGCCAGCTTAAAACGGATATAGCTGTTCATATGGCTGTCTGCCACATGATGAACTACCTGCCGAATCGTCCAGCCCCCTTCGCGATAAGGCGTATTTAGCTGCTGCTCATTCAATCCTTCGACCGCCTGACGCAGCTGTGCAGGCAATTCAGCAATGTCGTGAATCCATGCGATAAGCTGTTCTTCTGTAATGGTATCTGGAACAACGAATGATCCTATCGGATAGCGCAAGTCTTTATCCAAAACAGTTCCCGCCCTTCTCTACATCTACTGCCTGTCATATCAGTTGCCTTATGTTATAACTATGCAGGAAAAAAAGCAGACTCGCAAGAGTCTGCTTTTGTCATACACGTAAAGAGAAGATCCACTTACCTTTATTTTATCCTTCCAGTAACAATGATTCTGGATCTTCCAGCAATTCTTTAACCGTTACCAGGAAACGAACCGCCTCACTACCATCAATAATCCGGTGATCGTAAGACAACGCGATATACATCATCGGACGATTTTCCATGCGTTCCTCGTCGATGGCAATCGGGCGAAGTTGGATTTTATGCATTCCCAAAATACCCACTTGCGGCGTATTGAGAATTGGCGTAGACAGCAGGGAGCCGAAAATACCTCCATTGGTTATAGTAAACGTTCCTCCTTGCAAGTCGGCCAGAGAAAGCGAATTGGAGCGTGCTTTGCCAGCCAAATCTGCAATGCTCTTCTCGATCTCAGCAAAGCCAAGACGATCGGCATCCCGCACAACTGGCACGACCAAACCTTCCTTGGCAGATACAGCAATCCCGATATCATAGTATTTTTTCAGTACGATATCATCGCCATTAATCTCTGCATTCACGGTAGGGAAGCGCTTGAGTGCGCCAACCACTGCCTTTGTAAAGAAGGACATAAAGCCCAAACCTACATCATGTTTTTCCTTAAACTTATCTTTACGGCGTTTACGCACATCGAGAATGGCAGTCATATCCACTTCATTAAAAGTGGTGAGCATGGCAGCTGTTTGCTGTGCTTCAACAAGACGCTTAGCGATCGTCGCTCTGCGTCGAGACATCCGCTGGCGTTCCACAGGCTTGCTGTACTCCGTTTGTGCTGGAGACGGAGGCGCAGGCTTGCTAGTAGCGGGAGACGCAGGTACAGATGCTGCACGTGACACTTCAGCGCTGTTATGCGTTTTTACGTCCTCCTGGAAAACACGTCCGAGCGGGTCCTTTCCCTGTACCTGTTCAAGATCAATCCCGCGCTCACGCGCCAACTTCCGGGCGGATGGTGATGCCGTCTGGCCATTCCCGTCGCCATTCGATGAAATAGGCGGTGCAGACTTTTCTTCTGCTTTAACGCCGCCTCCTACGGAAGACGGTGAAGTCGCTACGGACGGTGCTTCAGGCGCTTGAGTCGCTGCAACTTCTCCAGCACCGGTTGATTCCGCATCACCACTGCCGCTTCCGATCAAGCCAACAGCTTCACCGATGACCACAGTATCTCCCTCCTGACGAAGGATTTTCTGGACCACACCTGCTTCTTCCGCACTAATTTCCAGATTGACCTTATCGGTTTCCAGCTCCAGTAGAACATCTCCCTGTCCTACGGAATCCCCTTCCTTCACAAGCCATTTGGAGATTGTTCCTTCCGTGATGGATTCTCCCATTGCTGGCACTATAATATCGCTCACAGCCGCTACCTCCCAAGTGTAATATTGTTTTTGGAATCCTGCTTCAACGCCGATTGAATAATTCGCTGTTGTTCTAGGCTGTGTACTTGCTGATAACCGCTGGCCGGGCTTGAACGATCTGGTCTGCCTGCGTAACGAATTTCCGCTCCCTGTGGCACTACATTCCGCAGACGAGGTTCAATGTAACTCCAAGCCCCCATATTTTTAGGTTCTTCCTGAGCCCATACGAACTCCTTAACATGCGGGAAGCGGCCGAAAATATTCCGAATTTCCTCTTCCGGGAAAGGGTATAGCTGCTCCACACGAATAATATGCAGACGCTCTTCTGCCTCATTCTTATCCTTTTCCAATGCTTCTTCGAGATCAATGGCAATCTTGCCACTGCACAGTACAATGCGCTCTACACGATCCGGACGTGCACCCAGACCAGGCTGTTCCAACACAGGACGGAACGCTCCTTCGCTGAATTCAGAAGCAGGCGAAGCGACACGATTATTACGAATCAGGCTCTTCGGCGACATCATCACAAGTGGACGGGCTTCCTCACTTTCGCTTAATGCAGCCTGACGGCGCAGCAGATGGAAATACTGAGAGGCACTGCTCAAATTAGCGACAGTCCAGTTATTTTGTGCGGACAACTGGAGAAAACGCTCCAGACGTGCGCTCGTGTGCTCTGGTCCTTGTCCTTCGCTACCATGCGGTAACAGCATCACCAGACTCGATTTCTGTCTCCATTTAGCACGGCCCGCAGAAATGAATTGGTCAAAAATAACCTGTGCACAGTTGGCAAAATCGCCGAATTGCGCTTCCCAAATCACTAACGTTTCAGGAGAATACACGTTATAGCCGTATTCAAAGCCGAGGACAGATGCCTCAGACAATGGACTGTTATGAATACTGAACGAAGCACGTGCTTCCGGCAAAGTATGCAACGGGCAATGTGTACGGCCTGTTTCAGGCTCATGCAGCACGAGGTTACGGTGAGCAAATGTAGCTCGCTCCGCATCCTGACCTGTCATACGAATAGGCTTGCCGTCTGCGAGAATGGTGGCCAAAGCCAGCGTCTCCGCCAAGCTCCAATCTACCTTTTCTCCCTCGTTCAGAGCGGTTTTTCTACGCTGTAAAATTCGATCCAGCTTCGGATATACATGAAAAGCCTGTGGCCATTTGAGCAAGTTTTCATTGATTTGGCGCAGCTTTTTCAATTCCACTGCAGTACGTACCATAGAACTCTGATTCTTTTTCGCCTTCACAGGAGTCATTTCCGGCTCTTGTTCCGGTTGATTCTTCACATGCTCATGCGCTTCCTTCAGTCTGGTTTGGACCTTTTCAATGAGGCCGGCACTAAACGCTTCATCCACAACCCCCTGCTTCATCAGCTTTTGAGCATACAACTTGCTCACCGTCGGATGATTCTTCACCTTACGATATACCAGCGGTTGTGTTGTTTCCGGGTCATCGGATTCATTGTGACCATAACGACGGTAACCAATCAGATCAATCAGAAAATCCTTCTTGAAACGATTGCGGTATTCGCCAGCCATACGAGCAGCTGCAATACAAGCTTCGGGATTATCCGCGTTCACATGCACAATTGGAATTTCATAGCCTTTAGCCAGATCACTGGCATAACGGGTCGAACGGGAATCGACACTTTCCGTTGTAAAACCCAGACGATTATTCACAATAATATGGACCGTGCCGCCATTACGGAAGCCACGCAAATTGGTGAAATTAAGTGATTCTGCCACGATACCTTCACCTGGGAAAGCCGCATCACCGTGCATAATAATTGTAGCTGCCTTGCTCACATCCAGCTTCGGATAACCAGCCTCACTGCGGTCTTCCTGTGCAGCTCGTGAAAATCCTTGTACCACTGGATTCACATATTCCAGGTGACTTGGGTTATTCGCCAATGTCAGACGGGCCTGCACCGCTCCCCCATCTTTTACAAAACGATCAGCACCCAGATGATATTTCACATCGCCAGTCCAGCCGTAGTTAATTCCTGTGGAACCTTCCGACGGGATCAAATCTTTATTCGGCGAATGATGAAATTCAGAGAAAATTTTACTGTAAGGCTTGCCCAGCACATGAGCCAGTACATTCAAACGGCCGCGATGCGCCATACCCATCAGGACATGACTTGCTCCTGCATTTGTGGTTAGACGAATAATCTCGTCGAGTACAGGGACAAGCACATCATTACCCTCAATCGAAAAACGTTTCTGTCCGACGAATGTTTTATGCAAAAACTCTTCGAACTGTTCTACTTCTACCAATCTGCCCAGCAACGACTTGCGTTCCTGTGTTGTGAGTGGCTTGGAGGACCAGCCGGATTCTGCATAGCTGTTCAGCCAGCGGCGTTCCTCCTCGTTATGAATATGACTAAATTCATAGGCAATCGGACCCGTGTATGCTACACGTAACCGTTGAATGGCTTCCCATCCGTTAAGTGTTCCCGCAGGAGCGTTATCCCATATTAAAGAGGCTGGAAAAGCCTTTAAGTCTTGTTCAGTTAAACCGTAAGATGCTGGATTAAGCAGGCGTGTATCCTGCTCTGCATCCAGTTCCAGCGGATCGATTTGGGCGGCTAAATGTCCGTATTCACGGATATTCCACACCATTTTCCCCGCTGTAACCGCTTTCTGCAATGTGTTCGAATCAAGGTGCCCCAAAGCACTTGTGGGGGGGCCTTGCAATTTGTTGTCTATCATGGAAGCAGCCGAGTATTCGGATTGTGGCGGCTCACCCCATTGATCAAACAGCTCGCGGTAAGCCGGATCAACTGTTCCGGGGTCCGCTACATACTTTTCATACTGGTCCTGCACATAACCTAGATTAGGTCCGTAATACGCCTGCCAAGGTACCTGTCTGCTGCTCTCTTCCATTGTCATCTCGTTCCCTCCGTCAAATTTTGAAATTCATAGCTGGACGGAAATCATTTTCATTTTTTTATTAAGTCTTCAATTTAAGTTGTTCACAATATGCTCACATTATATGAAATCCTTCATCAAAAGTCGAATTTCACAATTCTTATTCCTCTTCCATTGTATAAAGTTTTCTAGCTATGAGCATTTCCTTTTTCTCAACATATCCATGCGTAAATGAGATGAATCGGGCTATTCTGTAATTCTCCCTCCCATTATAGACAATTACCGTATGGATTATTTCAGATAACATATCGGACAATTAAAAGAGGCCATTCCACAAAAAGAAGAAAAGCTTTGACTGGTATAAAAAAGTAATCACTACAAATGGCGAGGATTTAGCTTCATTAAGATTGAAGACTGACACCCATTTGTGAGTCAGACTCAAACACCTGGCAACTTAAATAACCAGCCGTCAGATATCAACCGACGGCTGGTTATTTAAGTTTATGTTGCTCTCATACTACGCCAAACCATTTTGAAAACAACTTCCCAGTCCACCCCAATATGATTACGTTAACAGCAGAATTTAAAAGGTAGAGGGTCCGATACGATGCAAATTCAAACTTAAAGTGACATTAAAGTCACTTTTCTGTACAATATTCCTACTTTTCACTATTATTTTAATTAGGCATCTAAAAACCGCTTTGAAAGCGAAAGGGATGGAACTGTGACTGGATTAAAACAAGTACTCAGAAACAAGAATTATGTCAGGTTTTTTCTGGCAACCTTCGCCTCACAAATGGGAGGAATTATCGGGGTTACTGCATTCATGTTTTATTTGTTGAAACGGTTTACAAATCAGCCATACTATGCAACGCTTGCCGAGTTAATGTATTCGCTTCCGATGCTGGTAGTATTTCTCGTGGTTGGAGTGCTAGCAGATCGGATGGACCGACAAAAAATTGCTGTTAATTGTGACTGGATCAGCGCTTTTTTATCCTTATGTTTGCTTATTTTTATTTGGGTCGATTCGATTCCTTTGATATTTGCCCTCCTCTTCATCCGTAGTGCTGCCTCCAAATTTTTCTTTCCAGCCGAAAGTGCCATTATACAGGGGATATTAAACGAAGAGGATTACACCATTGCCGCAGGCCTCAATCAAATGATGGGGAGTCTTTTCATGTTATTTGGAGGAACTCTAGGGGCTGTCGTTTACTGGCACTTTGGAATTACTGGAGCCATCCTAATTGATGCTGTTTCTTTTATTGTGTCTGCATTGTTTATTCGTTCCTGCAAAATTCCAAAGGAAGTACGCCTTCCGAACGGGGCACATCAATTTAAACAATTAAAATTCAAACTTGTCATGATCGATTTTAAACAAGGGTTTCTTTACATATTACGCAACAGACTATTGCTTTGGTTGGTTTCAGGCTTTTTCATGTTTGGTATTTTAAATGGTGGTTTTAGCGTTTTACCGATGTTTATTCTTAAATATAAGCTAGCTCCAGACAACTATGAGCAGTATATGGTATGGACAGGTATTATTTTTGGAGCTGGTGTGTTGCTTGGTACCCTAATCGCATCTCTCATCTCCGCCAAGCTAAAGCTACACCAAATGATTGCAGCGGGAGTTCTGGTAGCCGGAATGGGTATGTGCACACTTGGATTTGTTAACCACCTCTATGCTTTTCTGATTATCAACTTTGTCATTGCACTGATACTTCCGTTCATTAACATTGGTATAGGAGGATGGCTTCCTCGTATTGTAGATCCTCAAATGATGGGACGAGTGCAAGGTTTGATTAATCCGTTAATGATGCTGTCCCAGTCTCTTACATTAGGTTTCATTGCTGTAAGCTTCCCTTCATTTATTCCAATTGAGCTCTTGTTTTTATTAGTTGGGGTCTGTACCGTTATTGTAGGAATATACTACACTATTGTGCTTCCCCGTTATGCTGATTACAGCACTTCTTCCAAGACCCTTCAGGAATCTTTATAGTCAAATTAAAAAAGTCAAACAGCAGACCATTCCGCCAGGGATTGTTGAGTTGCCACTTCTGCCTCCGAATCCAGTGCAGAGGTGGCTTCATACATTCGTTGCATACGACTAGCTCGTCACAACCCAGTAGAGACATAGACCGATAGGATATGTAATATTCAAAAAAAAACGCCCGGCAGACGCATTAGCTGCATCAGCAGGACATTTTGATAAAAATCGGAGTAGCGGGATTCGAACCCACGACCTCACCCACCCCAAGGGTGCGCGCTACCTAGCTGCGCTATACCCCGATAACCCAGTGTATGTAGATCGATGCTGTTATTTACTATTATATTCTGGTCATAAAATCCTGTAAAGGGATTATTTTCTCGTTCTTCCGTTGCATTTTTAAGTTGTTTTCATTATGGTAGATACAAAAGTTAAGAGGTCAAAGACAGAGATCTTAGGAGCTAACCATGCAAAGCAAAAAAGTGCTTATACCCGTTGCATTACTTCTTTTAATACAGTTAAGTGTTCCTATGTGCTATACCTTTGCACAGGATAACCTTGTCATAGATCATGAAACGAAAGAGAGATTCAAAGAACATTATGGCTTGGATGAACCGGAATTTCCTTCATCAAAGCAGCAGCAAAACATATTATTGGGAGGTGATTTTGGATTTACTCCCTCTGGTGATGCTGTTGTGGTGGAATTGACCATATTGATTCGGTATCCGCTCATTTTTATCAGTCAACAACTGGTACATTCACTGAAATCATAATTTTTTTCTACAAGTTCCATGATATAGAGCATAAAAATCATTTATTTCGTAGCAAGTTGTCTGCCACTTGGGGTCACTTCATCCTTCTTATTGAAAAGGTTTAATTCAATGGGTCCCCTACCATGTAGCCACAGCAGTTCATCGAATAAAAATGTCAGTCCATCCTTAGCGCGTAAGCGTTCGATGATCTCCGTGACAACTTGCATAACTTCCCCTTGTACACCCTCTGCCAGTTGCAATCCTCCGCTCTCTCCATCTAGGTAAAGATGCGTATGATATGATTGCTCCACCTTCTTCACATGACGCAAACACAGTATGCCATTTTCGAGGTAAAAGAAGTATTGATGGTCATACAGAATTCCTTCGCATATTTCATACATATGAGGTAAATCATATGGCCCCTGAACCATGGATACCCGTTCCAATCCCATTACCCATTCTGTCATATATCCTCGCTCCATTCCTTTGTTCAAAGTTTCTTATTTGCCAATATACTTTCTTCTACAGGTAGTTTTTCAAACTAGGTGGTTGAACGATAATTAATTGCTAATTGTAAAACGTTTTGGTACGATAAGCATATTACTACGACGTTCACAAATAACATTTCAATAAACCAAATGCACATTACAGTGTTATTTTTGTTGTTTTCAGAATACATCGAACAGTGTTTATTGTCAATACTTTGATGTTGCTTTTTAACACTATAGAATGCATTTAGCTGGAGGAAAATATGATAAAGATTCATCTTTCCCGTATTATGGGCGAAAAACGAATAAATATTGCTGAGCTTTCCCGCATGACTGGATTACATAGAAACGGAATCACCAAACTTTACAACGAAGAAACAGACGGTGTGAAATTTGATACGCTAGATAAAATCTGTAAAGCTCTAGACTGCCATGTTCAAGATGTTATCGAGTATGTAGAGGATGATACAGACTAGATCCCTTCCGTTTATTTCCCCCTCCTCACGCATTTATTTGTTTAGAATTATCAAAATAGTAACTGTTGCTAATTTTAAATCATTTTGATACTATGAAGACATTAAATTAGTTTACTTATAATCTTGTTAACTAGATTACTTATTTACAAATATATATCTCTAACCTACACTTGTCAACTAGTTTACTTGATTACTTTTGGAGGAATTGTTGTGATTAGATTTTCTCTTGATAAAATTATGAAGGACCGTGGACTCGAACAGAAAGATATTGTTTCTATTACGGGAATTAATAGGAATACGGTTAAAGCTTTGGCCTCCAATGCAAACGCCCGAATTGACTTTCCAACCTTGAATACACTTTGTAGAACCCTTGGCGTACTCCCTGGTGAACTGATCGAATACTTGCCAGAAGACGACGAAGAGAGCCGTTAACATGCTTACGGCCCTCTGTTTTTTATACAATATTCAAATTTTTTACCGATCTTCCCATTCAATTGATTTCGATCATCGTAATCCCTTCCTATCGACGATTTCAAATAAACTCTTCCCATGTATGATAAATGTCAAATAAAGCATTAGGGTTACGTTGTCCCTTTAATACTGCAAACATTTTATTCGATAAAATCATGATCACATCCATATCTTTTTGCTTAGTCAAACCAGTGATAACAGGGCGATTAAGGCTAACATACGACTTGGGTTTAAAAACAACTCCCCAATCCAACCCACTGTGACTACTTTTTACAACCTCACCTAGATAAATGGCAATATCCAGTGTAAAAGCTTGGGATTTTGTGTCGAGTTTATTCTCATATATATAGCTCTTCAACCATTTTTCAGTCTCTGAATGCTCCTCTTCTAATTCTGAAGCACTTTTACTTTGAATCTGTACACTCCCTAGATACCATTCCCAAATATCTATTAGCGAACGCTAACTGTAATCCAGATGTATCAGTGAAAATGCGCCAAGTTGCTCTAAACGCGAAGGTATTTGTTGTTTAAACCAATTAAAATGTTCTTTAGCTTCGTTTTTACTCATTTCAGAGTATTCTTTCATGACAAAAGGTGGTTGCATTAATTTATATTTCATTTCAAAAATTCCCTTCTTGCTTTGCTATCTTAATTCGAAGAAAAATTCACGGTAACACCACCTGATACTAAGATCGTTAGAAGATCCGTAAAATATTGCTGTGGTGAAAATCTATAACATCTCCCTTCTTGATCCCATTCTTCCTCGAATCTTTCCAAGAAATAATGTACGTTTTTCCAATGGATCGTGAACGGTCCTACTGTCCCAAAACCTCCACAGAGACAGTCCGATATACTGTCCAAGCTAAATCCATAGTACCCTCCGGGCCCATTAATCGCTTCACCAAGTGCTATGAAAAATGTTGTAAAATCAGATATGTATTCGCCGTCCAAAGTGTAGACTTCTCCTCGTTTATCCAGTCTAGCAAAATGATTAGATGCAGAATGTATTCTAGTCACGTTTAGCCACCCAGACCGTTCTTCTTTAGAAAAGCCTTGCCATATATTATTTTCAAGCGACTGAGCTCCCTTTAAAAGCTCCCATAATCTTAATTCCACAGGGGAGGGCTTCGTTTCAAGTATACCTGTTAACTCCAGATTGAAGTTTCCTTTATTGTGGTTTAGTTTATGGATTATGTAGGATTCAGGTAGGTGATAATGATAGCTTCCAATCACTGTTTTTTCATCATTTAAAATAGCAATGTACAAGTTGTATACAGATTGTTTTGTCTTTGTTATGCTTTCTATGAATTCTTCGTTAAATACAAATTGCTCAAAAATGACCTTTTCATATGTTTCGACAATGATATCACCCGTTAAACCAACCACATCTCTACAATATCCAACTGTGAGCCCACTTTCATCGTCAATGAAAGCAAATCTATATTTCATATCATATCTCCTCACAATAAATTTAAGGAATGTAGCATTTCGGAATAGAGCAATAATCAATTAATTTGAAGCCAATAAGGTTTAAAGTCATCTACACTTCTTATCTTTTTTAGATCTTCTGCAGGTATTGCAAAATAAATTTTTCCCTTCTCGGACTTAAATGTTAACGAAGCATCATACTTCTTTTCAACAATCCACTGCTTTATTTCCAACATCTCTTGAAGATAATGAGTGGCTGAAAAGTTACCTTTAATAAGAATTGTAGCGTTTGATGAGAAAGCTCGGCTAACAGTAGAATAGCTTGGAATTTCATTGCGGTATATTATAGTATGACTTCCAAGACTATATATATCTACTATCACTTCTGCATCTGATCCTGTAACTTCCTTTACTGTTTTGATCACGGCTGTTTTTAGCTCATCCCTCCACACAGAAGAGGCGTAGTTATCCATCATTTTCCCATAATAGTCTTCATCCACCAAAAAAGAAATCCCTGAGTCAGAGATCACATTAGCTATAAATTTATCATTCTTAAAATCATAATCTATTGAATCGATTTTCCAGTTCATAGTGTACGTTTTATGTAGGTAGTCAGTGACGTTACTCCGAAATTGGACTCTTTCTATCGGACTTCCTGTTGTAATTGATACAACTGTATATGCAATTACAATAATGATCACGAATAAAACAGCTTTTTTCAGCACTCCAACCAAACCTCTCTAATAAAGAATCATGTAAAAAGTTCTAAAGATTCCAGCAAAAATTCACGCTTATATTTGTTTTTATAATCGGCTAGCTTTCTTCTTATGATTTGTCTACATATGTCCTTTTGAGCCTCGGAGATTTTATCTTGCACGTTACTTATCAATTGATAGGATTGTCTACTCGCTTCAAAGGTATCATCCAGTAAATCTACCAGCTCCACAACATGAGTAGATACATCAAAAAATTCTAAAGCATATAACAGTGTTCCCCTATTCCCCTTGGTCTTTGGATTTCTTAACAAGTCGATAAGAGGTAACACCGCTTCACTGTCTCCTAGATCAGATAACGTAATGGCGATTACATTTCTTAGCAATACACTATCCGTCGTTGCTAAATATCTCAATAATATTGGAGTGAATGTATGATCAAGCTTTTCACCTATCTCCTCTATAATCCTTACCGCTTCCTTTAAATCTCCACTTTCTATGACTTCTTCTAAACGCATTTTGTTCATAGTTTACCACCCCACCTTATTACAATATATAGCAACTATCCAGTCTTAATGCAATTCAACAATTTACATATGATAACAATCCTATGTCTCTTTTGTATATAGCGAACATTGTCGAGACCCTAAAGAGATATCCACTCATTGATTTAAAATAAACAAAATGTTATATTGTCTATAAAATAATCATCATTTAATTGAGGTGTTTGCTAAAATGGATCATTCCGAACTATTCTGGAATGCTGGTATCGAAGAACTGAAGCGTGGATATATTCGTCAAGGAGAGCAGGTAATTTGCCTGTTGGACGGACAGCCATATGAGCAAGGCATTATATATCAGGATCAAGGGGTATTTTATGATGCCGAGAGGTACATGCGCCTTCATATTGAGCGGACGTATGGTTCAGTCTTTGACTATTTGATCGGCCTAGACAAAAAGTTAACCGGACTGACAGATCATCAGAATCGGTTGCTTCAGTTATTCTATCAAGGCATGGGCGATGCGGATATTCAAAAGGAAACTGGAATCGGTAGCGCATCCACCATACGTAATCATCGCTTTGGTCTCAAAGAAAAAGAACGGCAGGCCAAGGTATTTCTCACATTAATGGAGCTGCTAAAGGAGAAGGACCGCCACGCTCCCGCCATTGTAGAAGTACCCATAGGAGCACGGATGGTGGACGAACGCTACAACATTACGGAAAACGAGCGGCAAAAGGTACTCACGAAGTATTTTCCGAATGGGACAGACGGACGCCTAAAGACCTTTAAAATGCAAGAAAAGCACAAGCTGATTGTGCTGCGTGAAATTGCGGACCGTTTTGTAAAGGGACAAATATATCATGAGAAGGATATCAATGCGATTTTACAGGAAGTATATGACGATTATGTCACGGTGCGAAGATATATGATTGAATACAATCTATTGGATCGTAAGCCGGATGGCAGTGAATATTGGTTGAAGGAATCTTGAATCTCAACGTTTATGAAATCAGCAATTTGCATAATTCGATTCCCAACGCTCGTAGGTACAATATATAGACGAACTAAATCGTTTCGATCTATACATTGCTGATTTGAAAATGCTCTTGGGATTTATGCAAAATGCTCAAATAGGAGGATTCGACAATGAATCGAAGAAAAGAATTGGTGCAGCAGTACATGGAGATGAAGACAGAGGCAGGAATCTATTGCATTCGCAATACACGTAATGGGAAAATTTTCGTCTCTTCCACGCCGAATTTAAAGTCGCTGAATGGACGGCGTTTTGAGTTGAACATGGGTGGATTTAAGAATAAACAACTACAACAGGAATGGAATGAGTATGGCGAAGTTTCGTTTGAATTTGAAGTGCTGGACGTTTTGAAGAAAAAGGACTCAGAGTTCTTTGATGTCAAAGATGCACTAGCAAAGCTGGAGCAGACCTGGCTTGATCGACTCCAGCCTTACGGGGACAAAGGGTATTTGTAAACTTACCGATCCACGGGATGCTCTTCCCGAAGGTATCCAAAAATAACAGCGTCGACAAATTGACCTTTTTCATAAAAATAGTCTCTCAGGTGACCCTCTTTAGTAAAGCCACTTTTGAGTAGCAGCCGTTTGGAGCCTTCGTTATCTGGATCAATGAAGGCTTCTATACGGTGAACATGCGGCAAATGAAAGCCATAATCCACGACCACCTTCATCGCCTCCGTCATCAGACCTTGCCGCCAATATTCCGGTGCCAGCTCATACCCAATTTCAATACGGGAGTGCTCCTTCTGCCAGTTATGGAATCCAATTGTACCCACGATCCGCTCAGGAGCCTCTTTTAACGTAATCCCCCAACGAAAGCCCTCTTGCTTCTCATATCTGGTTAGCATCGAACGAATAAATTTTTCGGCTTGCTCTACCTCTGTAAAGCTTTCCAAGTCATAATATTGTGTGACCTCATCCTTGGAAAAATAGCCGAACACATCCTCCGCATCCCCTACTGTAAGCTGTCTTAAACGAAGCCTATCGGTTTCTAAAATCGGAAACGTTTCCATTGACATTATCCATCTCCTTCACATCGAAGAACCTATCTTATCAGCCACCAGCCAATCCCAACCATCACTCCATTTATGAAGAATAATACAATACATGCTCTCCACTTGTTGCTTTCACTTGTTTGAAAAAAAACAGTCACTTTACTACGACACATGAACAACGTAAACAACAAATTCCAAATAATACGCATACCATATTTTACGTAGTATAGAGCAGGGTTTAGCTGTACACCGCCCAACGTTGGAGGGACATCCGGAATAAACAGAATTGCACACGTATAACGCATGGTCTCATATGTAAAATAAAATACTGCCAGCCACCAAGCCCACTTCTTACCAAATAACATGCCGACACCGGCAGTCGTCCCTGCCAAGCCGAGTAACGCGATAAACCCTTGAAACATCCCCCTACAAATACCTACTAACGTAGAAGCCTCATTTAATGCATTAAGCGTCAATAGCTGGGTCACCAACAGAAGTGCTCCATTAAAGATCAATAAAATAGCTGAAATGCTTACACCTAAAGGTCGTTCGAAAACCACGTTCGTTACATAATCTTCTACTTCTTTTTTCGTATACAGATCTGACACTTCTTCTACTCTCCTAACCCAAATTATATACTTCCATTTTCGGGCGGGTATAATAACAGTATGTTCTCGCCTCATTCCCATATATCGGCTTTTAGGAAAATATGATTTAATCTTTCCTGAAAATTCCGTTATCCGTAAGCTAATCATTATTATTCAGTGCAGCCATACTGCTAATGATCATCCTATAATGGTGTCAAATTAGCGTCATGAGAATCTCTATCATTAACAGAATCCCAAATAGAGTAATATCTATCCTTATACTACCATTCCAAGAATGAATCTGACAAATGAATGAACTACTACTTGCGCTTATGAATGTATACGCGTTATTTTCGTGGCCCTGTAACCTTCTGATGACTGGATATACTCTACTTGATAACCCATTCGAGCATCCAAAAGCCCTTCCATAAACGGAAGGCACGGACTGTAAATAAAACTCCCTCCTGGCCGAATGGCTCTAAGCAATTCCATATATTTGCGAGCGTACTCATGAATATTACCATCTGCCTTCAGATGATGATGTATAAAATGATTGGAGAATGCCATATGTGAAACGATCGTTCCCCATGTACGTTCTCCAAAGGTGATCTCTAACCAATCTCCTTGAGTGACACAACCTTCTGTTTCAGCCAACCGATCTGTTCCGTAAGCTTCAATTCCACAGGCACGTAAATAAGTAACTAACCGTGCCTCAGATCCGCAACCAACGTCTAGAACAGGCTCTTGCAAACGAGCAATGTCCAATCCCAGTAGATTGGCTTGCAACTCCGGCGTATACTCCTCACAAGGTATCCAAAAGGTATACTCACACTCTGCATACTTAGCAAACATTTCACGTCCGTTGGTACGAGTTAAAAAATCTCTCAAATGCCCGTAATGCTGCTGAAGCAGCAAGTCCAGGGTTGCTCTATCTATAAATTTCTTCTGAAACAGTTTTTCAATCCGGGTGAAAAGTCGATCATACAGCTCCGTAAGCTCCCTCGCATGATCTGTGTGAAAATGTAGATACTGATTGGTATTTACAAACTGGGACAGTATTTTAGCCGCTACATCCTTCACAAAAGCGTTATACGTCTGCTGGCGCTTCAAGCTTTGAAGCATGAGGATCAGTTCCGAGCTTCTCTGCGTCAGCCAGTACGTCATTTCCGTTGAAGGTCCTAACAGAACAGAACCCTCGCGCATATAAAATAAACTCCGATGCTGATTGTACAGGAGTTGATCGTTAATAAGATTATGAAGTTGAGCGACTGTCATTCTGCGCTTCCTCCTTAAGATCCAGAACATTAAAGCCCTACCCAAGCCTAAGCAATGCTATCTTTGGGTAGGGCCAGCTTATTTTCTAAGTATACCATGACTATGGAAATAATGTTTTATTGCGAATCTTCCGCCTGTACATAAGAGGATAAAGGAATATTCAACTCACGTATTCCCTGAGCTACCAGCCGAGCTATTTGCTCCGCACCGTATTCCTGAAAATGTGTATCATCCTTCACTCCATCAGGAAATGCAGGATACACCCCTGGCTCCACATGTAAAAATAACGGGAGTGTTCCTTCCAGGCCAAGTGTATCATAGTACGCTACACTCAAGCGGCTAAGATCGACCAGTGCAACATCTGTCTCCGATGCTGTTTCCTTCATGGCCTGCACATATTCCGGGAAACTAATCCGAAACGAGACACTTGCCGCATCATAATCCCGTCGGCCAACAGGAGTAATTAGCACAGGCGTTGCACCGCGTTGGATGGCTCCTTGGATGTAGGTTTTTAAATAAACTTTGTAATCCGCGGGTGAAACATAACGCTCTTGGTTGTTGATCGCGGCATCATTATGCCCAAACTGTATGAGCAGATAATCTCCTGGACGGATATTGCGTAAAATATCATCTAACCGCCCTTGTACCAGAAAGGTTTTCGTGCTTCGTCCACCAATAGAACGGTTCACAAATATAGGCTCATCTGTGAAGAACGGAGCAATCATTTGCCCCCAGCCCGCCTGAGGCTTCATCGCGGATTTATAGGTTTGAACCGTAGAATCTCCCGCAAGGTATACCGAAGGGTGTTCTCCAGCCGTTCGAGCATCCTTTGGAGTAATAACCAAAGCGTTAATCTTCGCTTCATTACCTGAGAAATACAATTCAAGCTGCCCATCGATGAGTGCAAGTTCAAATCCAGCCTCGACAAATTGTCCTGCTGTTTTGGCAGTAGGTTCTACCTTGACGATGGACTCGGCTTTAACCGTAATGTCTGTGTTTCCGGCAGTATCTCCGGCAATTAGGGAAAGCGTGTAATCCGCAGGTGGTAAATTGACGACAAATGATGATCCTTGAACACGAACAAAATCTGAGCGTATAGCATCACTTCCACCACGATCCTCTTCATTCACTTTGGAAAGATCGGTAAATCCATAGCCTCGCTCAGGCGTGTAAACATCCTTGGCAGTGACTTGGGTGTAGCCGTCAGCTACGTTCCCAGGGCCAAAGTCAAATCGAAGAGGCGCCGCAAGCTGTCTTTCGGCCAATGCCTGCCCTGGGATAAGTATGGTTGCAAACAACAAGCTGAACCCTGCGCATAATCCAATCATCTTACCGAACAACCTGTGACGTTTTCCCTTTTGTTTCAAGCGCAACCCTCGCTTTTCAGGTTATTTGAGTGGTTTGTCATTGTCTCTACGTGTATTGCTCCCCGCCAGCTTTTGACAACCTTGATCCAGCGCCCAGGATACCACAATGCCAACCGTGTACCTGATCAGATCCGCGGTCAGGAACCCTTTCCCAAGCACCAAGCCGCCCAGCGTCGTTGCCCGAATGTGGTTAATCCAGGGAGCCTGGTACATCTGGCTGAACTCAATGGCGAAGCAAAACAGCAAGCTGCCCCACAGGGCTACAGACAATTGACGATTCACCCACAACATTCTCAGCCCCAAATAAATCATGCACGCCCACAAGGCATCCCCAAAGTGATCAGCAACGAATTCAGGCAACCGGGAGGAGTAAACCCGGCTTCCCAAACCCAACAAGATTGTGACCAGCACAGCAATTAGGTACGCAGCGCGAGCCTTCCAGCGGAATTTCCCCTTTATTTCCCGATTGGCCTTCCTGATGACGCTCTTACGAACGCTCCTCATGCTAAATCACCCGTCCTAATGCTGGGACATCTCCGCCAAGCTGCTGGAAATTCGTAAAGCATCCTCTCTTGGATAGCGCTTGCAAGATTGCTGAACCTTTTGCTGATGTCATATTGTATGCACACCAACTTGTCTGTATTTTTCATAATATAATTAATCATAACGAGCCTCCGTAATATCGTACAAACGTATCAGCAACTTCCAAACTGTTCGTGTGAGGATACTAAAATTCAATACCACGCACCTTGGCAAAAACCATTTGGTGTACCATGCTTCCCTCTTCATCATACTCGACGTTTCTTAAAATCCCCTCCAGTGTAAAACCTGCACGTTCCGCTACCTTGGCGCTGCGCGTGTTTCTGGAATCACAACGAATCTCCACCCGATTGGCATGCAAATGCTGTATGGCAAAATCCGTAATACCGTGCACGGCCTCTGTTATAATGCCTTTTCCGGTCCATGATGTTCTGAGCCAATACCCAATTTCAAATCTTCGTGCATCCCAATCAATACGATGCAGACCGCTGCTGGCTACAAATTCTCCCGAAACCGTATCAAATATATACAACATCATATCAGACCGATCCAAAAATTTAAGTCTGGCTTGGCGCGAACGGATTTCAGATTCCTCTGCCGTAGGAAGATTTCTTGCAAACGGAAGCCAAGGCCGCAGTTCATTCGCACTCTCTCGTATCGCCTCATTGACTGCCGCCCCATCCCCCCATTGCGGAGCGCGTATGGTCAATCGCTCCGTCTGGAATTGGTCAGGGAACGATAAGAGAATGGGATTCGGTTGCTGCTCCATACTCATGATGCACCCTCCTCCTTATTCGTTGAATAACTGCGACGATCCAGCCAACCTGTGATTTCACGCAAACTCCCAATCTGATAGTCCGGTACAATGCCTGTTTCCTGCCACGTCATAAAGCCTTCCAGCCAGATGGTATGCAATCCTGCACTTTGTGCACCACGAATATCATTTGTCGGGTGATCGCCTACATAACAGGCATGGCCGGGATCGACAATGTCCAGCTCATTCAGAGCCAACTCGAAAATTCGAGGATTAGGCTTCTGGATGTTGACGCCGCCCGATACGATAATAGAATCCACATAATCCCTCAGCATAACTCGGTCGATTTTCGCTTGCTGCGTGCGGAGTGAGCCGTTGGTAATAATACCAAGCTTCAAGCCACGCGACCGCAGTTCGGACAACACTTCCTTGGCCCCGTCCATCAACACCGTAAACTTATGAAATTCACCATACCAAAAGCCCAGCATCTCTTGTACTGACGTATCGGGATTTTTCAGTTCCAAGTCTGCATGCAGCTCGGTATACAGTTCCCTCTTATCCCGGTACCCGTCCTGATCCGCCAAACGTATCTGTTCAACAACAGCCGCGCGGCTCGCCGGTTCTTCTGCCACAATAAATCGTTCAATAAAGCGCTCTGTATATGCCGCAAACGCCTGTTTACGATGAATAAGAGTATTATCCAGATCAAAAATAATCGCTTCTATGGACATAAATAGCTCCCTTCCTTCATCTTCTTGCACCGATTAGGCTGAAACAAATTGAATAATTCCTATTAGAAATAAAAGAAAAAAAACAGACAAGAAAACGATGATCATGTACTTCAAGATTCTCTTGGAGGTCGACTTTTGTTCCAGTTTGATCTCGATCTGGGTCAACCTTTCTTTGATTTCTTCCAAATCCTGCTCCACCTTCACATCATGCTCCCCTTCCTTCGTTTCGACTTATTCATCTTCCTGACACTCACTCACACAAGTTGCTCCAAAAACGCACTTTTTTTACGGCATTAAAATCAATTTGTTCATAAGGCTTCTCCCCAAATTCCAGCTTGAAATACTCCTGCAAACATTCCCCATACACGATAATATCCGTTTGATACACTGAAAATACCGGATTTCCTTCTTCAGATGGCTGCTCGGGGATATATCGATGTCCGTTGATCGGGATTAGCTTGGGCACACGTAAAAACTCACGTTTACATATATCAACGGCTTCCGCCGAATCTGTCGGTTTTTCGCCCCATTCGGGAGGCCAGAATATATGCTGCTCTACATCAAAAATCATACCTTCCAGCGGCCAATTCAACCTTTGCCGAATTACCCCCATCCGCTGTGGTGACGTATCTCTCCAAGGAATAAAGCTTTTACCGATGGGAAGAACACTCATCAGAAGCTCCCGCAAATCGGGCGGGAAGTGAATATCATACCTGCCTTCGACGTCGGTAACCTCCTGCATGGATAAGCCTGGAGCTAAGGTCACATCGTGTTTACGTAATAAATCTATGATATAAGCGATATCCATCTCTTATCGACTCCTCAGCAGCTAGCTAGTTGACCGGATTGGTCAAGAGGCCTACCAGGCTTGTAACTTCAACTTCACCAACACGGCGCGGGCCTTCCATAAAATATCCCCTTGTTCCTACCTGTATCCGGTGTCGGTGTACCTTTTCCCTCATTTCTCCAAACAAAACCCACATTCTCGCCTGTCCTTCCCGGTGAACCGGACGCTCGGTATCCATGATCAATTGACCATCTCCATCTTCAAACTCAGGATGTATGGCGTAAATCCCCGTCGTCGTGATATCATCGCTCTCATAGGCAAAATCGCAGCGGTACCCCTGAAAAGGCAGCTGTTTCCTGCCTCCTTCTTCCGGCGTGTAAAATCGATACTTTATTGTAAAATCGTGCGTATGCTGTCTGCTATTTTCATAGGGGTTCCACATTTCATATCATCCCCTTAGGTCTTTTCCAAAAATATGTACTTCTTTCTAGTGTAATTCAATAGGAAAAGAAATCCAAGACCTATCCGCAATACATTGCCTAATAAGCTTGGATTATATGAGAGTCCTTTATTATAATATATGACTTCTATACTTGCTGTCCGTTCACCTGAATATCTACGGCTACTTGCTGCCCCAACCAAGCCTGCATGCGATTCCACGAAAAAACCTGCTCCATGTGAAATACACCATATGGAAGTTCTGAACGGTACAGGGCGAGCGCTGCAAAGACGGCTGCCTTAGCGGTTAAATCAGACTGATGGTGACCCCTTAGCCGGCATTCAACCTTCGTCTCCTTGCCATTGAGCGTTCCTCGGGCATCTACCTTGACCGCTACAGCATTCCCTCCTAGATGTATCTTGCCAAAGCTGCGAACTACAGCATCACGCACAGTTTTCTGTCGGAGTAAACCTGATACTCCTATCATTCGAAGCCCTGCCAGAAGCCGGGTGGTCAAGCGCGAATCGAAGCAAAGGCGTGTGCTAACCGTAGGAACTTTGAGCGTACGAGGAAGTGTCTGCTGATCCGAAAAAGGAAATCGATACGCCCGATGACGACCCACTCCTGCACCAAAGTCTGCTACTATGCCGTCGGTAAAGCTTTTTCGAGTCACAGGGCGTCCCTGTTCTATAACCTCCAAATCGGCATGAATCTGATCTACTGTCCACTCAATGGCAGCCTGACCGTGTTGATCTCCCAAGCCCAGCATCAAAGATATGTTCAACTCATCTGTCTGATCCATGAGCTGTGTCGCTTGCAATGCCAACAGATTGGTCAGTCCCGGAGCTAATCCTACACTTAACAGGGCTGTGGCCTGATAAGCTCGGGCCTCCTGATGACACTGCTCCACCTGACTCAAAAAGTCCGCATTCGCTGTAATATCCATGTAATGCACCCCATGTTGTAGACAGGCACGTACCAAGGTCGTATTATCCTGATCCAGACACATGATCACCATTTTGGCTTGCTCTAATATCGACGGGTCCAACGGCTCATGGATATTAAGCTGCAGGGGCTTTATCTTACCATTCGATTGTCTACTAAATTCAGTGGCACGCTCCAGGCTACGACCTGCGGCAAATACCTTGCCGGGAAACATTTCACTTAACTCCGTGCATATAATTTTTCCAACATGGCCATACCCGCCAATGATGATGATGTTATCCTTTGTCATAAGTCGTCTCTCCCTCTTTAACCGCAAACCATGCATTTACTAAAAAAGCGCCATAATACCGGGTGATGTGGGTAAAGCCTGCCTCTATCAACAGTTCCTGTATTGCCGCATTGGACACCGGGTTTGACTCACGACCGATGGAAGCAGCGAATCGTTCCCAATCCTCGAGTGAAATGCCCTGACTCAGCATATGACCTTTCCATGCCTGCATTTGGATGGAAAAAGAAGGCTCCTGCGGATTCCCATTAATAGAAGCTAGACAAAAAGGTGCACCCGGCTTGAGTCGAGCGGATATCTGGCGTAGCAATGCCTGTTTACTTTCCAAGCTCCGAAGAAAATGAAGCACCAGCAGGCAGGTAGCAGCGTCATAGACCGGTTCTCTGCATGACTCTTCGCCGTGCTTTTCGTGCTGTTCTTCAGGCTGTTCTCCAGACAACTCTTCCAACGTACCTGCAACAAACGATATTTTTGAACTGATGCCCGCATGTGTCACACGCTTACGTGCCAAATCCAGCATGTGCTCAGAGGGATCAACTGCCGTAAAGGACCATGCTCCATGGCGCCCTCCGAGCGTTATCAATTCCTGACCGCCTCCAGCACCGACAATTAGCATATTTGGATCTATATTTCTAGTATGAGCTTGTGCCTCAAGCTGTGCGGTTATCAAACAGTCTGTCATCTCATACAAATGAGCATATCCAGGTATTTTTAAAGCAATCGTATCCGCGTACTTATGCACATTCGGATGATTCCAGCTCATAGGTTGGTTTGAGTCCGTATTTCCAATAGGGGTATGTCTCATATGTGCTTTCCTCCAAACATTTAGCCTTGATCTTCTCAGACCATTCGTTTATTGTAGATTTTATTAAGAATCATTCTCAATTATAAATACAATACGAATATCCACCATCCCATAAATGTGGGATTTAATAATCGCGCTTGAGAATCTCCAGCTTTCACGATAGGAGTAAATGATGAACGCACACTACACGCAATTTGCACAGCTTAAGGACGCCCGACAGCAAATCATTGATCTGGGGGAAAAAGCACCCTCATCCCTAACGTACAAGCACACCCTAATCGACCGCTTGCGTACTCAGATTGCTTTCGATGCGGCGTGCTGCACCTCAGTAGATCCGCGTACGCTGCTTTCCACGGGGGCATTTACAGAGTCGGGTGTGGAGGACATTCATAACAAACTGCTGGAATACGAATATCTGCACGACGATATGATAAAATATGATCAGTTGGTGCGAGAAGGACAGTCTGTAGCGACGCTACATGGGTCTACACAAGGCCAACCGGATCGGAGCACACGATATAGAGATGTTTTGCAACCCGCCGGATTCGGGGACGAGCTACGTGTTCCATTTATGTACAAAGGGAGCTGTTGGGGATTTCTTACGTTGTTCCGTCATCATGGAAAGCCTGTATTCAGCGAGGAAGAGCAACAACTGCTTGAAGCATTAGCGCCGTCCATAGCCTACCATCTGCGTCAGGCCAGTGTTGGTTTATCTCCAGCCCCTGCCATGATTACGGAAAATGAACTTGAGCCAGGGGTTCTAATGCTTTCCGATAAGCTAGAACCGATCTCGTCCAATACAGTAGCAGAGCAGTGGCTACAGCTGCTTCGGCAGCAGGAGGGAATCCATGAAGACAGCCTTCCGGCTCCTGTCCGGGCAGTATGCTTGCGAGCGCTATCCACTGCCACTGCACCAGCCCGACTATGTATCCCTTCCGCAGACGCAGGCACCCCATGGGTAACCATCAGAGCCACCCTTCTGCAAGGCGGACAGGAGCATACGGGCCAGAAGCAGCTAGCCGTATGGTTTGAGGCTGCTAAAGCAACTGACATGCTACCGCTTATGGCCGAGGTGTACTCATGGTCCGAACGAGAGAGACAAATTGTCCAACTCATTGTTCAGGGCTTTTCGACCAAGGAGCTGGCCAACGCACTTCATATTACTGCCTACACGGTGCAGGATCATCTGAAAGCGATTTTCTTGAAAACAGATGTAAGCAGCCGCCGTGAGCTAGTATGGAAGGTATATTCTAGATTCAATTAACCTATGTAAAGAAGACAGATGACCCGATTAGGGATCATCTGTCTTTGCATCACTGCTCTATTTGGACGCAAGAGCCTTATTTCTTCGAAGAGGAGTTCGTATCATCGTATGACACTGGTGAGGGCTTCGCAATCCATTCATCAGCCTCAGGCTCGATATCCACGCCATTTTCCAGCTTCGTTTTCTCCATCAAGGAATCTCCGTCCTCGTCCTTCTTGTTGCGGATTTTCGCTTCGTCTTGAGTGTGGTCGCTCATGTTGATTCCTCCTTTTTTAATTTCATCTGATGGTTGTACCTTACTCATAATTACCCATTGCCGTCCTGTACAAACCTCTACACGACCAGATGCCCTTTTTTCTCCGCCGGTCCAATGGTCGCCTCAATGCCAGCATTAAACTCCAGAAAGTCGCTCTCCACTCCATCGCTGAAAATAACTCCATTTTCCGGCATCTGCGATGCAATCCGTAGCGGTTTTTCGGCTGCTACCTGACCAAACACGAGATCCGCAGCAGTCGTTCGACTGGGGAATGGTTCTCTCACCGTAAAATAAAGCGATGGCGAACTCCAAGTTGCACGATGATCATGACTCATTCCGTCTGCTGCCTCTTCCTGAGTGAAGGCTACACCGGGCATCAGCTGGCCTGGAGTCAGCGAGATTGGATGCCGTGTAGCACTGCCGACAATTCCGGCCGCTCCAGCCAGCACACTGGTCAGCCAGCCTGTCGCTCCCAATCCGGTTGAAACGATAATGCCGCTGGATGATTGTTGCTCTACCTGATCCTCCAGCCTTAGCTCATATCTCGCGGAGACATGAGTTTTGCGCCCAATGAACAAATCATTTACAGCATACAAGGATTGGCCATCATTTAATTGGGCTTTAGCCAGCGTAACCTCCTTAATTGGCCGTCTGTGCACGAACACATCCGGCACCACCCAGCGCAGGTCGGATACAGTAAACGGCAGCAATACCCCGTCCCAGCGCAATGGATCTGGATTCACACCGATAAGCGGTTGCTCGGTCAAATATTTTAACGTGTTAGCTACCAGCCCATCCTGCCCCAGCACCACCACTGTATCCTGCTCACCAAAAATAAAGTTCGGCACATGCTCCCGCTCCACAATCTGAACACGACCCAAGGCCGTTAACTCCGACGTTGCCGTTGCCACCGCCCTGCGGTAATTTTCGTCCTCCAGCACATAATCACTGAAATCCGCACCCAACCGTTCCATAAAGAAGCGAGCCTGCTGCACCGTATTGTATCGGACAATCAGTTCCTCCAGTCGCGTTTTACGCTTCACCAAAATGATCTTCTGCTCTGTCATTCGGCTGCTCATCGTGTTCTTCCTCCAGACCCTCTCGATCCTGCTGATCCGCTAGCTCCCGTATCTGACATGAGACCTTGCAGCAGATCCGGCGTAATATTCAGCTGACCGATTTTGCCTGCATTTTCTGCAAGCTCCTGGAATGCGATCGCAATTAGCTTATCCGGGCTCATATCCATGTTGGCCATAGCTTGAAGTACGTTCGGCTCAACATCCTGCAACGATTTCATGACTGCTGTCAGCTCATAGGCCTTGGCATCGGCTTCTGCCTTTTTATTCGTTACGGTCAGCTCAATCAGCTCGCGTTTTTTCTCCTCCAAGGCTGTGTCAAATCGTAGCTGCTCCTCTTTCATCTCGCTTTGCTTTTGCTTCACAGAACGCTCGGCATCGAGTTGAGTTTCGCGGATTTGTTTCTTTTTCGTCTCTACTGCAATCTCAGTGTTCAGCTCGTTTTCCTTCACACGCCGCTCTTGCTCAATAGATGCATTACGACGTTCATACAAAGCATGATCCGCGTTGCGAAGAATCTCTTCCCTCGCTTGAGCCTCCAGCGCTCTCATCGTCTCCTTATTGGGTAGAATCGCCAAAATCGACAACCCCATAACCTCAATGCCGAGCTTTTCCATTTCCGTATGCTGTGCAATATCCTTCGTCATATTTTGGGCCAGACGTTCACTGGACTGAACAGCTTCTTTGAGCGGGACACGCTCCAAATACTTTTTGGTAAGCACCTTGGCGATGTTAATCACCCGTTGGGCCAGCTTGCTCGGGTCATCCGAAATGTAGCGTCGTTCCTTCAAGTCATACGTATAGTTTAAAATCTGCGTCGTTCTCCGATAATCCACAATTCGATAAGTCAGTTGCCCCTGCACCGTCACCGCCTGAAAATCATTCGTCATGTCCTCAAACATGAACGGCGCATCAATGGAAGAGACGGGCACGACAACAACCGAGGTGGTCGGGGCGTAGTAATAAAAAGATAAGCCAACACCCTCTCGAACCACCTTCCCGTTTTTCACCTTCATCACATATTCACTGGGCTGAAATTTAACAAAATTAAATCCAAACATAGCCGCTTCCCCGCTTTCATTATAGTTTATAATATTTTGTTATTATCATTTTGTTATTAACAATAAAATAACACACATTTTCAATAATATCAATATGACATTTTTAAAAAAATAAAGGCCATTTCCCCTCCGATATGCTCGGTTAGAGGAAACAGCCTTATTGAAACACTTTATTTATCATCCACATTCCATTCTCTATAAAATTGCTCCAAGTACATCTCCATCCATTGATGCCGAACTTCCGCCAGCTCTCGGGCATAAGCGGTATTCATTAAATCCTTGAGTTTGAGCAGCTTTTCGTAAAAATGGTATATGGCACTTTTACCTGCGGCACGATAATCATGCTGTGAAAAGTCTTTATCCGGGTGATGCATCATACTGCCTTTTGAGCCAGCATACATAAAGGTTCTTGCAATCCCAATCGCTCCAAGAGCATCCAACCGATCCGCATCCTGCACAACTTGACCTTCCAGCGTTTCCATAGGCGGGTTTTGTCCACCATTGTAGGACATCGTAGCTATAATAGTCATCACGTGCGTGATCACATCTGGATCACTTACATGCAGAAGCAGCCACTGCTCTACTTTATCCAGGCCCGCTTGCTTGGAATCATTTAATTTTTCATCCGCTACATCATGCAGCAGTGCTGCCAGTTCACAAATAAACGAATCTGCGCCCTCTTTGGCAGCAATTTTAAGGGACAGCTTTCTCACCCGGTCTATATGAAACCAATCGTGACCACTATGATCATGCTCCAACTGCTGCTGTACAAAGTGCTCCGCCTTTTGAATAATATCTGCCAAAATCGCTTCCTGTTGCTCCGTTCGTCTCTCCATATGTCACCTTTCAATCCCGTCCATACTTTCTATGGTAGGTTCGTTTAATTTTTTAATGCTTGGCCATCTGCTTACTGCGAATCATTGAGAGCGCCTTACGGGCTGCCAGTTTCCCATTCGGGCTTCCATGCTTCACCACTTCTTTTAATAATTCGGTCGCTGGTTCATATCCATGATGTCCCAAAAGGACACATGCTCGTTCCTGTACATACATATCCTCATCGTCCAAATAGGGAAGCAATGAGTCTAGTTCGCAGGTAGGCGTGATCGCCATTAGGCTGTAAAGAAGCTGACATCTCACATCATCATCCACAGGTGAATCCTTTTCTAGCAAGGCTCTTAGTTCATTCATGCAACGAATATCTTCCGCTAATTGTTCTGTGCTAATGTCCTCGCCGGACGGATAATCCTTACGGAGCTGTTCCCACTCCAGTGCTGGATTTTGCTCCAACTCTGTAATCAGAGAAAACGCACTTCTGTACGCCGGTGACAAATCCGTTTCCTCGTGACTTATATAACACAACTTATATGCTAACGGCCCCTCCACATATATGCCAACATAATTAGAATGGTCATCCGTCCATAGAGGGACGATATGTTTAAATACCTCGATCTGCCCCATCCACTTGATGCCCTCGGCAAGCTCTTGCTCATTCATGAGTTGAAGCTGAACGTTCCGTCCCTCTCGTTCCTTGCTATGTACATGCAAAGCTTCCACCATGTCGTCTGGCAGATGAATTGCTAGCCGTTCAAGTACCTCTTGTAAGCTCATTTTTCACGCTCCTTATCTTCTCTACTCAAAATCTACTATATAAGACCGAAAAGGACAGGCTTTCTTCATTTTTTTCTATATGGTGTATGCTATCCAACCTTTAGAACGAGAAGTCAGTAACCTGACAAAAAAAGAACCTCCAAAACCACACAAATCGCAGTCGCGGAAGTTCTTTTACATTTTCCCTACCCTATTGCTAATCCTATATAACTTATTCCGTATTCTTACTCCACGACACCAAGCTCGCGGTTTTTTTCCTTGAATCGGCTGTTATGAGAAGATACATATGCCGCTTTGTCAGCTGCTGGATCAATGTACAGCTTGGCGCTATTCAGTGCAAGGGCGGCATCTGTGAACGTACCGGCAATTAGATACAGCTTGCTTCCGTACTCGACAAAATCGCCTGCTGCGAAAATCCCTGGCAGATTCGTTTCCAGCTTTTCGCTCACTCGGGCATGCCACTCACCCATATCCAGTCCCCAATCCCGAAGCGGGCCGAAGTCGGATTTAAGTCCATGATTTACGATGACAGCATCGACATTCAACACCTGTATTTCGCCCGTATCTACATGACTGATCGTCACCTGTTCAATCGTCTCTCCATTGTTGCTATGTAGCTGACTCACCGCGTATGGTGTGAGGACACGGACCGAGGATGATTTCATACGAGCTACATTTTTCTCATGTCCGCCAAAGTGATCCCGACGATGTACGACGGTCACACTCGCCGCAATAGACTCCAGCTCATTCGCCCAATCCACTGCCGAGTCGCCTCCACCAGAAATCAGGACGTGCTTGCCCCGGAATGGCTCCAGCTCTTGTACAGTATAATGCAGGTTCGTAACCTCATAGCGGTCCGCCCCCTCAATCTCCAGCTTAGCCATTTTGAGAATACCATAGCCTACTGCCAGAACGATCGTGCGTGTCCAATGCTGTTCCCCTGTGGCAGAAGTTAGCAGGAACGTGCCATCCTCTTGCCGATCCAAACCAGTGATCTGCTGTCCCAGCACAATGGTAGGCTCGAACGTCCGCGCCTGCTGCTCCAGCTGATCAATCAGCTTTTCACATAAAACCGGGGTAACCCCCCCGACATCCCAAATCATCTTCTCTGGGTATATGCGCATTCGTCCGCCCAGCTCATGCTTGGCTTCGATCAGCTTGGTTTTCATATCTCTCATTCCACTGTAAAATGCGGTATACATACCGGCAGGACCACCGCCGATGATCGTTACATCATATAATTCCAAGGACACTGTCACTCTGCAACTCTCCCTATCATAACGTAATATGTCTGCTCCTATTATAAGTGATAATAATTATCAATATCAATTAAGAAATAAAAACATGACCATTACAGAGGTTTTTGTGACCTTAGAACTACATTTTATAGGTTTATATAGCTACTGATTCCATTATTCTCGTAGATTATGCAAGGATTGCTGCACTATCGCATGCAATGCTTTTTCATTAAGTCCTGTCTGTACAAATTGAAAACGGTGATCTGCCAATCTCTGAACTCGGTCTATGATCTGCCCCAGATGATAAGCCGTATGCTCCACCACATGGTATACGTCATACATATTTATCGCCCCCGTATGGTCCAATGCTGCACAGAAGGATGAAAAAGCTTCTTCTACCTCATCCATCAGTTGTTCCTTGTTTTGCATGGAAGGTATAAAGCTATCCTCCATTCCTTGCTTGTATGTAATCGTCGGATCTATGAGCTTGGCTGCGTTTCTGCGCACATGTACCATGATATGGTTGATGATCCCACCAATGCTATTCGTTTCCGTCTCACCTACTCGCCATAGCACCTGTTCATCCAAAAGCACAATGCATGCCCGCAACTTTACCAAATATTGATCGTACATTCTGTGCTCGGATATGATTTTAAACTCATGCATAGAAGAATCCATATATTTATTTCCTCCTTCGTCCTATCAAGTGAATTTCTCAAAAAAATTACTTCCCTCGATCATCCAATACTGTTCAGGTGAAGGTACCTCGTTCAAAAAGTTTTGATATTCCCCTTTCCACCCCGCTGGGACATAGTGTTCAAACGAGGCTGGCTCAGGAAATAGCGAATAGAGAACTTTTTCATCAAAGTTAACATACAGAGCAGGACAGAACTCCAACACTTCATCCTGATGCTGAATAGCACCATCAAGCAACTGGAGCATTGAAGTTAGTTCCCCAGTAGCCACCTTATATTCACAGATGTGATCCAAAAATGCTCCCACTGTGGTTTCATCCAAAATAGGGATACCAAACCGTTCCTCCATCTCGGTATTCAAAAACCAATACTCTCTTTCCGTCACATACCAATTCCATTCCCCTTCAAAGATAACACCAACAATGATGTTTTGCGCATATTCAGGCCATAATTTCATGAGCTTCTCGCGTTCCCTTCTTTCTCACTCACAGTTCGATCCAAAACCGGTTTACACGGTTTCCGTCTTCCTCTATGTAATCCTTGTCCGGCGTTCCGCCATTTTGTATGATTGTTTTTTTGGAGGCAATATTATCGGAGTCGCATACGACCAGGGCTCGGGAAATCCCCAGCTCTTTTGCTTTTTCTAACGCCAAGGCCAGCATTGTAACAGCGTACCTGTTCCCTCGTGCAGAAGGACGGATACCGTAACCGATATGACCTCCGGCATTCATTAGGTGTTCGTTAAGGTCATACCTGATATTCACTGCTCCCACGACCTGTTCATTCGCATTCACAAGCCAGTATGTTGAGCTTTTGACCCAGCCTTCAGACAGGTTGATTCCATTTTCCTGATTACTTAAAACCGTCAGCATACCTTCAAAATCGTACGGTTCTAAAGAAATCACCCAAGGCACCATATGCTCCTGGCTCTGTTTCCATTCCTCATAAAATGAAAGATAAGCGTCCTTCCAGTCCTGATCCGGCTGTACCAATCTGACGGTCTGCATCCACTCACGGCCTCCTCTTTAAACGTTCAATTCATATTGCTTATATTTCAATATCCATGAATTTTTGCGCCCAATCTGCAAAAGAGAGCTTATCATCCCAAGTGACTCGCTTCATCGCTTTGGCACATCCCCAGTTTAGAATCTGCTGATGCAGCATATGCACCCGGAAACGCTCAGTAAATCCTTCTTTGGCTTCCATCCCTTGTGCGTAAGCAGTAAGAAAACCCTTTGCCAACTCTTCTTCGCTGTTCTCCAGATACATGGTGGTTATTTTCGGAAGATCTGCAACCCCATCCCCAAAATAGGCTGTCGTAAAATCAAAAAGACCACTGACTCTCCAGCCCTTATCCCCATTCTGCACAAGGAAATTTTGCGGTTTAAAATCCCCCATCACAAAGGTCGCAGCTTCCAGCTGATCGAATGCTTGACGGGAGCCTTCCAATATTTCCTCTACCCATTCCATATCCTGTACAGAAATGTTCGAGTATTTTTTGGCATCCTCTAGCCAATATCGAATTCGTCCATACAACCATCCTCGATAAGAGACTTCAAAAGGGCGAATGGCTAGAGTTGTTGTATCCAGCTCTCCACTGTTCTTAACCTTCCAGCTATGAAGCTCCAACAGAACAGTAGCAAGCATTTCAGCCATTTGCTGTTTATCCAGCGAGGTCAGCTTTGCTTGCAACTCAGGTGTATGTATATGCTGACCGTATAGACGGGGCATAACTGCATAGCTCCAGCCGAAAATGTCCTCCGTATGATCCACAAGATACGGTGTTGGCACGGGTATTGGAGTCCGTGTCTGTATTTGCTCCACCATAAACTTTTCTTCTATCCATTGCCCTAGAAAAAGCGGGTTCCCCTTCAGCACAAACTGCCCAGCCGTTGAGGAAACATAGAGAGTTTGCCCTAGGACACCTTCTGCCGTTTTTTCGTAAGACAGCAAACGTCCCAAATCAAAACGATTCAGCATCCTTTGCATTTGATCATTTGTTACCTCGCCTAGCCGATTAGACGAAAAATAAATGGTCGTCGTCATCTCTACACACCATAGCTCTTAATCGTTGCTTCCAGGGTTTCATCCGTATCTGCTAGCCAAACGAAACTAACCTCAAACGTTCCCGGCTCGAAAAACAATGGAAATCTCCGCTTAAACCAATCCTGCATCGGCAGATTTAGCGCCTCCTTCATATCCACCCACAGCAGTTCTCCCTCAGGGGGATTTTTTAATAGGTCACCTTCAGTGGCTGTAGCCAAATAGTTAAAGACCATATATCTCAGTCCTTGACTTGGGTCACAATATTCGTCGATTCCTTTAAATACAATTTCCGTAACGGTTAAGCCTGTTTCTTCCTTTACTTCACGAATGGCTCCATTCACAATGCTTTCTGGAAACTCTACTTTTCCTCCTGGAGCAATATAACCCGGAAACCCCTTTCGATTTGGTCTATTCATAAGCAATACCTTGCTTCCGTCTTGAATCATACACATGGTATATATTTTGTGTGTCACTTCTGTTGTCAATCCGATCATACCTTTCTTTATTCACGATTCACTATAATCTAGCTTTTAACTTTCACACCGACATACTGTGGTTAAATATGGAATTCACCATACTTTAACTCGTTATTTTGTAGAGCGCAATAACTCTAACCATAGACTAGATTAGCGGGGTAACCTGGAGCGATCACAGTCCCTCGTCAAACAACTGTAGGCCTATGATTTCAAAGGCGACAACATCGCCCGCTTTAACGTTGACATCACCATTCATTTCTTCAGAATCCAAAATAAACGTAGTGTCTCCTATTACAATCTCCAGACATTCTATCCCACCTGCTTCGCCCTGCATCACTTGATGTATCGTTCCTTGAATCCAGTAGTCGCCTAGCTTGGGTTGAGGTCGAAAAATCCCTGTCTCTTCAGTAGACTTCAGCCTTCTGAACCCTTCTATACTGGATTGAGAAGTCTCGACCGAAATGACACAGCCGGGAATCATCTTATTCAAGCTTTGTTCATACGGAACAACATACGCATATCCAGAAGTCAGTTCATGCCAAAAATATGTCCAGTAGCCGTATACTTTTTCCTTGCCAATACTACGAATGATGATATGATGATCTTTATTTATTTCCTTGATCTGTACGCGCATATATAGAGTCCTCAGTAGATACTTTTCTTATAATAATAGTGTTTAAAGCCTCTTGGAGCATCGTCAATGACACCAACGACTTCATAGCCATGCTTTTCATAGAATTCGGGCGCTTGAAAAGTAAAGGTATTAAGTTGTATAAAATTACACCCTTTATCTTTAGCAATTTGTTCGATTTCACCAAGCAGTTGTGAACCGTAGCCCTTTCCTCTGTAGCGCTGATCTACCCACAAAATATCAACCTCCACCCAGTTCCAACATAGTACACTTAGGAGACCGCCTATCACCTGACCATCTTCATCTTTGAGCGTAAGATTAATCTCTTCGTATCGGGTTCGAATATCTGCTGGGACGTGTTTCGCATTAAACTCAATCAACTTGTTTCTGACTAAACGCGCTTCCTCCCTACTACCTCGACTCATCTGAGGTTCCAGCGTCATGGCATAAGCCCTCCAATTTGAAATGATTACTAGCACTTACTGATTTAAGAAAATAATATGGTTAAAATACTTTCATCTTCCTATTGTTATATATTGTATATACTTTTCTATGTTTAGTCACATGAGCCATTTAAACAGATAAAATTATTCCGATCTATATAGCGCTGATTGAAAGTCGCTCCCTGGATTCATGCAAAATATTTAGTAAACGTAAAAACAGTTGCTGGTTTAATAGACCAGCAACTGCTTTTTATTCCTATGGATTTAATTGAAATGATTTTATCGTCTTGCTGCTTATGAAGCACTGGCTGGAGTCAGCTTGCCGCCGCCAGACAGGGTGATCGTCTCCCCGTTCAACCAGTTATTTGCACTCTCACCCGCGTCATAATAAATAGTGTGTCCATTATCCACGATGTTCGAGAGTTTAGCATCACTGTCTGTGAGAGTAGGTTTAGAGTAATCCTTAGACCAAGCGGATCAATCTGCCAGCCCCATTCCGATGAAGACAGATTTGCTTAGACAACAAGCGTCAGCAACTTATCTTGTGCCAAAACCGATGAGTTTGTTGTTTCAATAACATCCAAATAATCGCTAGTATTCGAGATTATAATAGGTGTGATCGGATTGTATCCGGCCTCCTTAATCTTCTCAAGATCAAAATCAATTAATAGATCTCCTTTGCGGATCTGATCTCCTGCCTTCACTCGAGGCGTGAAGTATTGCCCTTTTAATTGAACGGTATTGATTCCAATGTGAATCAATATTTCTGCGCCATTCTCGGACAGTATAATTACAGCATGACCTGACTTAAGTACAGTACTAATCGTACCGTTCACTGGCGAGAAAGCTTGGCCAACACTCGGGATTATTGCAATACCTTTCCCCATAGCACCTTCTGCAAAGGTAGGATCGGGAACTTCAATCAAGGATTTCACATCACCTGTTAATGGGCTGATCAGTACCTCTTTCTTTAAGCTCGGCGAACCAGCAATAACATTGACACTTGCTTCTGGCTGAATAGCCTTTGTTTCTACAGTAGGAGCTACATCAATTGGTTCAGTTACTGTTACAGCTTTTTTATCCATGTATCCGAAAAGAATCGTCAGAATCAAACCAATACCCATGGCAGCTGCAATTCCTATTAAATAATACCCAATAGGTTCAAATGCACCGATCGAAAAAATATTTTGGAAGACAAATGCTGTAGCATACGTATGGAAACCGCCATTAATTGCCCCTCCGATAGCTCCAGCAATAATAACATAGGGAATCGTGCGCTTGTAACGCAGCAATATCCCGTAGACAGTCGGCTCAGAGACACCTGCTAACAACAGACTTAATGTAGAGGAACCAGCAATTGATTTCAAAGACTTTTCTTTGGATTTAATGAAAACAGCCAGTGCCACCCCGGCCATCGCGAAGTTAGAGGCTGCCCACATCGCAAGGATTGGATCGGTTCCATTCGTAAGATTTGCCAGAACGATCGGAATAATACCCCAATGAAGGCCAAAAACAACAAGGAAAAAGATTAACCCGCCAATGACAGCTCCTGTCAACAGCCCGCTTACTCCCATGAGATAATTAATGGCATCTGCTATCGCGTTTCCGATATATACTCCAAATGGGCCAAAGATCATAGCAGTGAGCGGTACAATGATGGCTAAGGACAATAACGGAACCAAAAACGTCTGCAGTTCTTTATGGATGATTTTCTTTAGATATTTCTCCACATAAGAGAATATCCAAATAGCTACGAACACCGGAAAGACGGTTGACGAATAATCCATTAGCACTACAGGAATGCCTAGAAATGAAGAAGTATCTCCATTGGCCAATAACCCCGTAAAATTCGGCTCCATTAATGCCGCACCGATAACTCCACCTACATAAGGATTGGCGCCGAATTTGATCGCTGCAGAGACGCCCAGGAATATAGGCAGGAAATAGAAGACGGCATTAGCTGCTGCAGCCAGAATGAGGTAAGTTCCACTTTCCGCAGATACCCAGCCAAAGGTTGTGAACAGGGTTAAGAAAGCTTTAAGTATCCCCGCCCCCGCCATAGCAGGCAACAGGGGAGATAGACTTCCAGAAATCACTGCAAAAATTCTGGACATGATCTTCTCCTTAGGTTTATCTCCATCCTCAGATGCAGTATTGCCCGCCCCTAGTTTGTTAGTTTTCATAATCTCTTGATACACGTGCGCAACGTCATTTCCGATAACCACTTGGAATTGACCACCACTTTCTACGACCGTTAGCACTCCTTCTAAGCTTTTTAGCTTCTCTTTGTCGGGTACATGATTGTCTTTTAAATTAAATCTCAACCGGGTTGCACAATGGACAAGATTCGCAACATTCTCCTCTCCCCCAATGTTCTGCACGATATCTTTGGCTAATCTTTCGTACTTCATTTGTTCTCGCTCCTTTAGACCTCATTCTTTTAATATGAAACAAAAAAACCTGAACAGGTGATAAAGCACACTGAAAACCAGTACACTCATCACTTATCCAGGCTTTGCCCAACTAATGGTAACAACCCTGCTATTTATTGTAATAGGCTACTCTCTGCTGGTCACACGCCTAATATGGAGCATGAAATAGACCATTTCACCTTCGGTTGTCTCAACTTGATACTCTTCCCGTAAATATGCTCTTACCTTCTCATTGCAGGCAAAAGCTTCAGGATACTTAACAACGACTTGTTCGTACAGCTCATCATCCTCAGAAGGAATCGATTCATGACGCATGGTGCGATAAGAAAAATATTTTAAGTGAGTCACAAAGCGGCTATAATTGAGTGATTCCTCATCTAGCTCAATCCCATAATGAAGTGTTACTATATTAAGAATTTCTTGAACCATCTGGGTTACCATTAAGGTCTGTTCCATTTCCTGACCATCCTGCTGGCCATTCACAAAATGCATTGCAATAAAGCCAGCTTCATCTACAGGTAATGTAATTCCTGTTTCCTTTTCAATTAAGTGTAATGCGTGCATTGCCGTGTGATATTCTTTCGGATAAAACTTCTGTATCTCCCAGAGCAGCGCATTCTTGAGACTCAATCCCTGTGCAGCACGCGTAATTGCATAACTAATATGATCTGTAAGAGCCAGGTAAATATTATTGCTAAAGGAAGTGTTGAGATCCTTTACTGCATAACGGATAATTTGATCTGTCAATTCTAGATGCTTTGTAGGAATTTCACTCAGTAATGTAGATAGCCGCTCAGATAATTCTTTAGTCTCCATCACGAAAGTCTTCTCAATTCTGGATGGATCTATATTTTCACCTGGATTTTTCTGATAGGCTAGTCCCTTTCCAATAACAATTATCTCGGATCGATTTGGTCCTTCAACCAATGCAACATTATTGTTGAATACTTTTTTAATCCTCATGAGTTCGCCCACTTTGTATTTTTTACTAACAAAAAAAACCTAAACTAATCCAAAACTAAACATAATTTAGTACGGATTGGTTTAGGCTTTGCCTGCATTGCAGTAACAACCCTAATATTAATTATGTAGTTATTATATAGGATGGAGATAGCGTTTTCAACAAAAAAATAATCTCAAATCTGGAATTCAACACCTGTCGCTTAAATTAGTAATTGCATAGCTAAATTATCACTTGAGCGAGGTTTAGCTGTAAAGTATGAATAGACACAGTCGCCTCCTGAATTTGATAAAAAGCCCGATGATACTTGCTTATCGGGCTCTTTTTAATACTTGCTAATTACTAATATGAGATATTTTTGTTATTTTTCGTTAATTTTTGGTACACACTTTCTTGTCTGGAGACTCCTGTTGCTAAAACCGCATTGGCTCCATTAGCATCCGTTTTAACGGTAGAAACGGGCCCCTATGAAACGGAGAGCCTGCTATCGTTTGTATCCATCGTCTGTCCTACAGGAAAAAAGATGGGATGATTAAATTGAAATATCCAGTGATTTCCCAACTCCTGTAATATCACTGCTGTTAGCACTGTTGATACGAGTTGTTTCCATGTTACTTGGAGCGGGCTTTTCCATTTTTGGAGTTGACGTGCTGCTGGATTGCGAACTTTGCTGTGCAATTTGAGCTTCAATCTGTTTAATTTGCTGTTGAAGCTGCTTCATTTTTGTTTCTTTTGTATCTTTATTATCTTTACTTTGCTGTACCTTGTTGTACTCCGCTTCAAGTTGAGCTTTTTGCTTTTCCAGACTAGCTGTATCGTTGGTACTGGATGAAGACGAAGTGCTTGCAATAGATATAGAACTGCTGGATGTGGATGAAATGTTCATACGAGATTTCTCCTTTTTAAAAGTATGAGTTTTACACGTGTGGGCTAACCGGTTCTAAGCTATGGTATTGCACTCTAATGACTAAGACGACGATGATACAGATTGTTCAAAAATCTTAGCGATTTCATCGAATAAAGCCGATATTTCTTCATCTGTGGCATTCGATTTGTCTGTATTTCCCCACGCGTCTTTTAATGTAGAAAGCAGATCTGTTTCCTGATCTTTGTCCGAAGCTGTTGACCCGGATATAAGACTGGAACTCAGAACGCTTTGCAAATCACTCAGCAAGGATCTTTTTTCATCTACTGTAAGCTCTTTCTCAGATGTAGCACCGTTATCCTCTTGATTGGAAGTCTCTTGGATATTCCATGCGAATGGAGGCATAATTCCACCCATTGCCTGCATCATAGGAGGCAGACCACTGCTATCCATTTCAGGATGGGACGGGTCTCCTTCTGGCGGCGGTGCAGGACGATTATTTTGGATCGTTTCTGCTATCTTATCGAATAGCTCCGATACTTCCTCATCTGTTGCCGTCGAAAGATCCACATCGGCTAATAAATCGTTAACCGAAGCCAACGGATTCTTCGTGCTATTGGTAAGTTCATCTGTATCAGAGGAAGCACTTGAAGACATCAGATAACTTTGCAGATCAGACAACAGCGTTTTCTGTTGGTCTGTAGTTAGTACAATGGTATCCTGGTCGTCGTACTTGTAATCATTACTGTAGTTTTCCGTAGGAAGTGGAGCCTGCATTCCTCCCGTGTATTCCATAAATTCCTTGCTCAATTCGAGTGAATCGTTAGATTTCTTGTGTGTGGTATGACCCGTGGTATTTAGTCCATTCTCATTTGACTTCACCGTATTCGATTGATCATAGGAAGTCGTGATGAGATGCCTGTTAATGGATAGTGACAAAGTAGATCCCCTCTCAGTGTACATAATGTTTTTAGCTGCCCACCTACCTTTCATCGGCAGCAAATCTGAATGCAACCTGAGGGTATGCTGAATGATAACTGAATAAATACAGACTCATTAATACCACTCTTTTTTTATTTCCTAGACCATAGTCAAGGAAAATCCCCTCCGCAGGACGGGGGGATTAACCCTACTCGAGACAGGAGTAAGTAAAGGGATAATTTGTTACTCTTAGCAAAGAATAAATGAACGTATTCTAAAAATTGAAAGTAGGGGAATGATGTATGATCCGTATTAGCCATTTGGTTCACGAGAGACTTATGTTCCTATTCAAATTTTTGTACTCGCCTGCATATGTGGGTAGTGTAACACCAAGTTCCAGATTTTTAGCTAAAAATATGATAGAATCCATTCCATGGAGTGAAGTTCATGCTGTTGCCGAGCTTGGTGCTGGCACGGGGGCAATTACTCAATACATCCCGTCTGCTGCTAAATTTCAACCAAAGGTCTTACTCTTTGAAAAGGACCAGGCCATGCAGCAGAATTTAAAAAGAAGATTCCCGAATTATCTGTGCTATTCCGACTCGCGTGAGCTTCAGCTTGCTATGAAAAATGCCCAAATAGAACAGCTTGACTGCATAATTAGCGGGCTGCCATTTTTCAATTTTCCACAAGAGATGCGAAATCAAATTGTAGAACAAATTCATCTATCACTCAGGGATGGAGGAATGTTTGTCGCCTTTCAATACTCTAAACAGATGAAGCAACAGTTAGGTGAATGGTTTGATATTGAAGAAATCAAGTTTGTGCCTATGAACGTTCCACCCGCATTCGTGTATGTATGCCGAAAGAAAGCATAAGAAAGGAGTATGCGTATGGACGTGGAATATTTAATTTCCATCATCGAACAATACGGCTATGCAGCATTATTCTTTTCTCTATGGCTCGGAATTGTAGGTCTGCCCATCCCGGACGAAGTCATTGTGATGACTGGCGGGGCTGTAACAAGCATGGGCATACTTCACCCGTTACCCGCTTTTTTAATTGTATATCTTGGGGTTATATCAGGCTTGTCCTTAGGTTATGTATTGGGGAGAACCGTGGGTACACCGATTCTAGAACGTTTGCGCCGGAAGAAAAAAATGGACAAGTACATTACGTTTTCGGAAAAATTAGTACATAAGTATGGAAACTTCACTATTTGCATCAGTTATTTGCTACCGATCGTCCGTCACATTATTCCATATATTGTCGGAATCAATAAAATGAGCTTCAAGCGCTATGCCCTCTTCTCTTATTCAACGGGCTTGATCTGGACGCTGATCTTCTTTCTGCTCGGACGTATCTTTGGCGATCATGTACAAGCAGCAGGAGAACTGATCCATCGTTATGGCCTGCAGATGGCATTGCTTCTCATCATGCTGACAATTATATTTTTTATAATGAAATTTGTGTGGGGGAAGAAAACAACGGAGGAGTAAAGGTTGAGGATATTCGGCATGTTCATAATATAAGCGAATTTAAAAGTTACCTTTGGTTTTGTCCTTTTTAGCAATACTATCCATATGATATACTATAAACTAACAACAGAATGGCTTAGATGGGCGGTCGGCTAGTCTCCTGCAAAGGAGGTGATGCCTGTGGAGGTTAAAGATACATTAATGTTGATGATTCAATTTGCAACGTTGGTGATCTTGATTATTTCCTTCAACAAAAAGAAATAGACCGCCCTCCGGAAAAGGTTAGCGGTCTATTTTACTAATCCAACCCTACAGCCACCGCCCTTATAAGCGGCTGTTGTAAAAGAGTGAGGATGTTGGTAGCATCCTTACTCTTTTTTAGTATATACTTATTAGCTTTAGTTTATCACAGGAAAAACCATATTGCCAATATGGAAAATCTTTTTAAGAGGCAGCTTTCACCCTACGTTACTTCTTTAATTGAAGCAGCTTAACCAGCTTGTCATGAATGGCAGTATTCGGGTAATTCCCGCTAAACTGAGAAGATCCGGGGCCCATCGCGGTTAACGCCACATCAACAGATGTATGTCCTCCTGTGGTCCAGTCGATATAAAACTTTTCATTAGAGCCTTTTACAGTAAAAGGACCATCCTCTTTGGAGACGCCTTCACCGGATTCATCCTCCGCATCTTCGCCTTCAATCGCCAAACCGCCCGTTTCATGATCTGCCGTCACCAACACTAATGTATCTGGATGCGCTTTGGCATACTCTTTAGCTACTTTAACGGCCTTATCGAGTTGTTGCCCAGCCTTAATCGTTAACTCACCTTCATTGTCATGCGCCATCTCATCCGTTCCTTCTTCCTCTACCATCAGGAAAAAACCTTTTTGGTTTTTGGAAAGAACATCAATCGCTTTAGCCGTCATATCCGGTAAAGAAACCGTTGGGTTGTAAGAGTTACCCAGCTTGTTGTGAGCTTGAAACATCTCTTCATTGGCGAACAGCCCTAACAACTTAGAACCTTTAGCTGCTTTCATTTCTGTCTGATCCGTCACATAGCTATAACCCAGCTTCTTCGCTTGTTCTACCAAATTCCCTTGAGTTCCCTTACTAGCTTCCTCAGGATCTTCTGCCGGAGCATCTGGATGTTTGCCTACTGTTCCGGCAGGGTACCAGAAATCCTCACCACCGCCCAGAATAACGTCCACCTTACTTTTCTCCAGATACTGCTTGGCAATCTCGCTTTGAGCGGAGCGTTTTTCGACATGCGCACCAAAGGCGGCCCCGGTTGCGTCTGTCACTTGGCTTGTCGTCACAACACCTGTAGACATGCCTGCCTTTTTAGCCAGCTCCATAATCGTTGTCACTGGTTTTTTATTCAAATCCATTCCGATCGCGCCGTTATACGTTTTCACACCTGTTGCAATTGCAGTCGCAGCGGCGGCGGAATCCGTAACAAGATTATCCCCTGAACTTGTGCTAACCAAGCCAGTTACAGGCATGTTGTCCATTTCAAGTAATCCCGATTTCCCTACCGTCGCCAAGCGAATCGCGTTGCGACTTGCTTCTCCCATACCATCGCCGATAAAGAGAATGACATTCTTAGGAGCATCGACTTTCGCTGACGAGGTTTTCAGTCCTTTGGATACCTGTGCGGTAGTAGACTTGGTACTAGATGAGGCTGCAAAAGCGTTAGGAATATTAGCAGATAACAATGGCGCACTCAAAACGGTAATGGCACCGAAAGCAAGGATACTCTTTTTCATCGAACGCTTTTTCACAAGGTCACACTCCAATAAATTTAATATTCATATATGATAAAGTAATCATATATCTGCTTTGTAAAGCATCGTAAAGCAAAAGATTACACGAATGTAAAATTTGGAGTGACCACCTGTTTTTTATAAAACAAAAGAAGACACCGACTCTTGGTTTATCAAAGTCGATGCCCTCTGGCGTCTATATTTAAATGGCGGCGATATTTTTGCCGATCGGCATGGTGTAGTAGAGCGGTTTTTGCTGTCCATTTTGCTGATAGACTACAAGCAGAAGCGTGCGGCCTTCGGCTGTCAATGGGCTTCCCCCACTCAGGATATGATCCAGACTAAATGGCAGTACATCCAGCACCGCGTGCTTTTGCAGTTCCTTTTCACTCAGCTTCAATGAAGCAAAGGCTGGAATAATCTCGCGGTATGGCTGAGGCTGTTGATTGCCTACATTCGCCTCACCTGTACTCTCCTTGCTCGCATCTGCCACTAAATCTGCAACCGCAGGTGACAACAGCGCGTCCGGGTGCTGGAGAATCATTTTCATGTAGCTGGACCAATCGTCCTTCTCCAAGGTATGCTCCCACCAGATTTTACGCGGCTTGTATTTATGGTTCAGGAAATAATCAAGCTTCATCAGTCCAAGCACCATATCCATTCGCTTTGTTCCACGCGATTCCAGAAAGGACTGGAGACGCGTGAACAAGTCTTCGAGCTGATGTCCGATTTTTTGCCAGCCCTGTCCTTCCCAGTAGTCTCCGAATTCCTGAAAGAAATCAAAAGCGGACGAGAATTCACGCTCAATCAGATAGTTGACTGTATGATCCATACGATGAGAGTTCCAGTATTTCTCCAATACATCTTCCAAGCGCTTGAGCCGGACGATATCGGCAAAGGAAAGGACGTCATTGCTCAGCATTTCATACGGCGCAACATCCATATACGTATAGTTATACTTGTCTGCGTCGATACGCAGTCCGGTGCCACGCAGCATTTTGAGGAAGCCAAGTTGAAGCTCTTCCGGGCCGAGCGCAAAAACGTCATTAAACGTTTTACGGAATGTGTTGTAGTCCTCCAAGGGCAATCCGGCGATCAAATCCAAATGCTGGTCGATTTTACCGCTTTGTTTGACCTTGGTAACAGTACGGGAAAGCTTGGTAAAGTTCTGGCGACGCTTAACCAGCTCATTGGTGGGATCATTCGTTGATTGGACGCCGATTTCAAATCGAAATACGCCCGGTGGCGCGTTCTCCGCTAAATAATCCAACACCTCAGGACGCATAATATCTGCCGTAATCTCAAACTGGAAGACACAGCCACGGTGATTTTCAATCAAAAATTTGAACATTTCCAGTGCATAATCGCGTTTAATATTAAACGTCCGATCCACGAACTTGATTAGGTTGGCCCCATTGTCGATCAGATACAAAATATCTGACTTTGTGCGCTCAATATCGTAATAACGTACCCCAACCTCAATGCTGGACAGACAAAACTGGCAGCTGAACGGACAGCCCCGGCTCGTTTCAAAATAAACAACCCGTTTCCCGAGTTCCGGTATATCCTCTGCAAAACGATAGGGCGACGGCAGCTCGTTCAAGTCCGCTTTCGGGCGGCCGGGCATCTGAATAACCTCTTCTCCCTTACGGTAAGCCAGTCCATATACAAAATGGAACTTGCGATCCCCTTCCAGCTCCTGCAGCAGTTGATGGAATGTTTCTTCTCCTTCACCAACCACGATAAAATCCACATTCGCCAAACGCTTCATCCAGTGATCCGTATCGTAGGATACCTCCGGACCACCCAGAACAATTTTGACCTCGGGCATAATTTTTTTCAACACATCAATGACTTTAATCGTCTCTTCAATGTTCCAAATATAACAGGAAAAGCCGATAACATCTGCCCCCCGTTGAAACAAATCGGATACGATGTTCATCACCGGGTCCTTAATTGTGTACTCCGCCAGCTCGATATCAAAGTCCTTTTCACTGTAGGCTTTGAGGCATCGAATTGCCAGCGAGGTATGAATATATTTTGCATTTAACGTTGATAAAATGACTTTCATAGGTCACAACCTTTTATAGTTTGCATGAACTGTTCTATCCTTACCTTAGTATAGCTATTCAAAATCCTCGTACACATCGTCTGCATAAATCTCGTCCTCGCTTACCGTTCCCCCGATATTCCCCTGATTTTGAAAAAAATCAAGAAACGGCTTGCCGTACTTGCGGAACTTCACTTCGCCGACACCCTTGATCCGCAACATGTCTGCCTCGGATTGCGGGCTCGCTACGCTCATCTCACGCAGCGTCGCATCATTGAAAATGATATAAGACGGTACATGCTCCTGAGCGGCCAGATCGCGACGAATCAGGCGCAATTGCTCGAACACGGTTTCGTTGACTGCAGCCGGGTATGCATCGCGTCCCTGTCGTCCGCGTGAACCTGCTCCACCTGCAAAAGCCGTGGCATGTCGCACCACACGCTGCATGACTTCTCGCTGGCCTTTTAGCACTTCAGCCGCAAGCTGCTGCAAGCGTACGACCGGATATTGCCCCTCGGACAACATCAGATAGCCTTCCGAAACAAGAACATTGATAATTTCAGCAATTTCTTTTTCCGTCCGGTTGCCCATCACGCCATAGGTTGGCAGGCTGTCAAAACCATACTGCAGTACTTTTTTGTTACGCGAGCCTTTCAAGACCGAGGCGACCATCGAGACCCCATAACGCTCCCGCATGCGATGAATGCACGAAAAAATCTTTTGCGCATCTATGGTCATATCAACCAGTTCCCGCTCATCTGTACATGAACTACATATACCGCAAGCTTCATGCTCTTCCGCTTCTCCGAAATACTCAAGCTGTGCCGTACGTAGGCAACGAGTCGTGTAGCAATAATCAACCATCTGCTGGAGCTTGCGGTAGTCGTTGCGCTTGCGGTCTTCATCCTGTGGATTTTGCTCAATCAGAAACTTCTGCGTCACAATATCTTGCGGTCCGAACAGCAAAATACATTGACTCGGGTCGCCATCACGTCCTGCGCGTCCCGCCTCTTGCACGTAAGCCTCCATATTTTTAGGCATGTTGTAGTGAATGACATAGCGTACGTTCGATTTATCTATCCCCATGCCGAAGGCATTGGTTGCTACAATGACACGGATATCGTCGTACAAAAACCCTTCCTGGCTATCTGCACGTTCCTGATCTGTCATCCCGGCATGATAGCGCCCGGCTGCCATGCCTGCGTCACGCAGCCGTTGGTACAAATCGTCCACGTCCTTACGTGTCGCCGCATAAATAATGCCCGATTCCCCCTCATGCTCACGGGCATAATTCAGTAAAAAGCTACGTTTGTCTTCCCCGCGCAGCACACTGAACGCCAAATTTGGCCGCCCAAGGCCTGTAACGAACGTCTCCGGTGAGCGCAGACGAAGCAGGCGCACGATGTCATCCATGACCTGCGGTGTCGCCGTTGCCGTAAACGCAGCCACGATTGGGCGTTCATACAGCCCGTCCACGAATGGAGCCACAGCCAGATAGCTGGTACGGAAATCATGGCCCCACTGGGAAACGCAGTGAGCCTCATCTACCGCAACGCAGGAAATTGGCAACTGAGCCATTTCATCGCGAAACCAGTCCAGTTCCAGTCGTTCTGGTGCGACATACAGCAACTTCAAGTCACCATTTCGTGCGGCTCGTATGCGGTCATTCACTTCTCGACCACTCAACGTACTATTGATGTAGGCAGCAGCAATCCCCATTGTGGTCAGCGCATCCACCTGGTCCTTCATCAGCGAGATGAGCGGTGACACGACAATGGTCAGCCCCTCATGCAACAACGCGGGGATCTGGTAGCATATCGATTTTCCGCCCCCTGTCGGCATGATGCCCAACGTATCGTTGCCCTCCAGCATACTGGCCACAATTTTCTTTTGTCCCTCCCGGAAATCGGGATAGCCATAAAATTTTTGCAGCAAGTCCTGCGCCCGTTCCAATGTTGGTGCTTGTACACTCATAGTTTCAAAACTCCTCATATTTCTAGCGTCCTTGACGCATATCGGCTTTTCTTTCGTTACCTTTAGTTTACCGGGGTTCTGGGTAATGTTCAACCGCTAGAAGACTGCCAATCTGGTTTAGTCCCTTATGGCGTTCGCTGTTTTCTCATGATATAGTGAACACGGTGCCGCAAATTTGTCCATAACTATGAAGAGACACGGTTCCAAGAAGGAGAAAGAATCCATGAACAATCGGAAACCCCAACGGAAAAATCATACAAAATCTACGTCAAACGCAAGCCATTCCAAACGCAGTCATAAACCTGCCGGAAGATCTGGCTCCCATAAACCGGAAGCTCAACGGAGAACGAATGCTTTAGATAAAGCCCCTGCCAAAACATACATCGTCCAGGAGCCTGCCGAGCTATTGAGCTTTTTAGTAGAACATGTGACTGGCATGGGTCGTAACTCCATTAAATCAGCACTGGCTCGTGGGCAGGTGTCCGTCAACGGCATTCCGCGTACCGTGCATAATTTTCCACTGGAGCAAGGTCAGACTGTCGCTCTTTCCAAGGAAAAAATAACTCCCGTCGTACCACTGACTGGGCTACGTATTTTGCATGAGGATGAAGCCATTATCGTTATCCATAAGGATGCCGGGTTGCTGTCCGTGGCTTCAGCGCAGGAGCAGGAAGTAACAGCATATCGCCAGCTTACGGCCCATGTGAGGCGCGAACATCCGTACAATCGTATTTTTGTACTGCATCGTTTGGATCGTGATACATCAGGAGTGATGATGTTTGCGAAAAGCGAAGCCATACAGCAGGAAATGCAAAAAGCGTGGAAGGAAGTTGTGTATGAACGAACATACATTGCTCTTGTCGAAGGACAAGTTAAAAAAGCTGAGGGTACGATCACTTCATGGCTGAAAGAAAGCAAGACGCTAAAAATGTATTCCAGTCCTTATCCGAATGACGGACAGCACGCAGTCACTCATTACAAGCTGCTTCAAGCCAATCGGCATTTTTCTTTGCTGGAAGTACGTTTGGAAACCGGACGCAAAAATCAAATCCGCGTACATATGGAGGATATCGGCCATCCAATTGTTGGAGATAAAAAATACGGTTCCAAATCCAAGTCGATTGGGCGTCTTGGCCTACATGCGAGGGTATTGTCATTTATTCATCCCGTCACCGGAGTATTGCTGCGTTTTGAATCCGACATTCCTAAAACCTTTTTGAATCCGTTTCGGGAGTAGAATTGGCAAAGCATACGGAGATTAGATGGAAAAATATAAGAGGAAATGAGGGGGCTGTAGAAGACAGCACCCTTTTTTGATTGATTAAGCGGTATATCTCCGAACACCATCAGCCATTTTCATCAACTCATCCCATATATATATGGGCGTATTACACACTGGACAATCTACCCAACCGTTTAAATAGGGTAATTGGGCAAGCAGCTTGTTCTCTTCAATTTTTTGGGCATATTCGTGTAACCACTGCATATTAGCACCTCTACGGTCCAATGAACGGGGGCTGATCGGATGGGGAACCAGATTGTCTGAATTTACAGGATCTTTATCATAGACAACCAGGGTGTCATTCTGTTCATCAGGCCAAATATAGAGCGGGGTACCGCAATGCGGACAATCCAGCGTATATTCGTCACCTGTATCGAAGCTTTGTAGCATATAAGCTACGCAGCGATAACCCTGAAAAGCAGCACCCGCAGCCAGAACATAGCGTTTACCGATATCTCCTTCGTGTTCCTTCGCATAGAGCACCATTTCTTCAGTCAATTCTGCAAGTCGGACAATGGCACTCCGATATTGCGCATAAATATATTCAGCCAGACTAGAATCCACTTTCACCTGATCCCTTGTAAATTCCAATGGAACTTTGGTATGTAGAGGATTGTTATTCTTCGCTTCGAATATTCCGCAAATGTTATATATATCTGCACGAATCCCTATATCAGAACTTTTTAACGCAATGTCTACAAGGTAAGGTACAGCCGCAAATGTACAAGTATACAACGTATTTTGGTGATACAGTTCCTCCCAATACAAGGTGTCAGCCATTTCGCCGTCATATCCGGCTTGGAGCTGCTTCAACATTTCTGGGACGTATTGAGAAGAACCGTAGGGGCCTTGGAGCAGAGTCCAGGCCGGATCGGACAAAGCCAGCATCTTGATACTCCTTTCACCGTTTTTCTTACAGTAGAGGATTTTGCAAAAATCTCATAAGCGACTTCCAATGAACTTTCCAATGAACAAGATATAGATCGAAATGGTTTAGTTCGTCTATATCTTGCACTTCGGAGCGACTGGAATCGAATTTTGCAAAATCCTGACAGTAACATGGGATCGGTTTGTAAATTAAATTTTGCTATCAAAATTCATTTTAACTTCATAATTCTCAGCTTCTTACGTTTATTTCATTATACGCACATTATTAGCTGAAGTTGCTTTTCTCGATTTACGCAATATACAAAATCACTATTTTTTCGGGTCTATAATCATATTCGGTTAAGCTTTCAGCATTGTGAAGGTGACACACATTAAATTAATGAATTACTAACCCGGTTCTTATGTTTTACTACGAGTCCTCTGTCCATTCAGTTCCTTCGCCCTATGCATAGTCTACATTATAAGTCCTGTTACTTAAAAATCGCTGAGTAAGAAATAAAGTATATATACGTTAAAATTTCCATACATGTAAAAACAAAGACGCTCCCCTGCCTGTTTTTAATTATGCCAAACGGGTAAGACATACTTGTTCAAGGCTTTAATCTAACAGCTACAGAACTGATTTTATGAATCGGTATATGAAAAGGAGTGTTGGGAATATTATGTATGAATACTGCGACTATAAGGGGAAATAGCCTATGACCATAACACCGGAACAGCGGATTACCCTGCACGGATTTAACAATTTGACCAAATCATTGAGCTTCAACATGTACGATATTTGTTACACCAAAACCAAAGAAGAACGCGAGGCGTATATTGAATATATTGATGAACAATACAACTCAGATCGGCTGACAGCTATTTTAAAAAATGTATCTGACATTATCGGCGCCCACGTACTCAACGTAGCCCAGCAGGATTATGTACCTCAAGGAGCCAGCGTAACAGTACTTATATCAGAAGGACCCATTGTGGAGGTACCGACTGAATCTTATGCCGAGTCACCAGGCCCCCTGCCTGAATCTGTCGTGATACAGCTGGATAAAAGCCATATTACGGTTCACACCTACCCGGAATATCATCCAGACGAGGGGATCAGTACGTTTCGAGCTGATATTGATGTCTCTACCTGTGGGGAAATCTCCCCGCTCAAGGCACTCCACTATTTGACTCATTCTTTCGACACCGACATTATGACGATTGATTACCGGGTACGCGGCTTCACACGTGATACGAATGGACATAAGCTTTTCATCGACCATGATATCGCCTCCATTCAAAACTATATTCCAGACGAAGTGCGCAGTCTGTATGACATGATCGACGTGAATGTGTATCAGGAAAATATTTTCCATACCAAATGTAAGCTAAAACAATTCGATCTGGACAATTACCTGTTCGGCTACACCAAGGAAAGTCTGAGTGAAAAAGAGCAACAAAATATATCAACACGTCTCAAGATCGAAATGGACGAAATTTACTACGGTAAAAATATGACGTAACAGATCGAATGCGTGAAAATAAAATAGATCATTTTATTGAAAAAAGGATGATCGCTTGGACTGGAATGCAGCCGGGCTTTCGTCCTTTTTTAAATACAAAATAATAGATATTACTCAACTTGATCTGTACAAGCGAGAGATTGTTCACTATGATAGGGGAAGAAACCACTAATTTAAAATATCAGCATAGATTTTACATCCGCTTCTTATTGTAAGCGCAATCAATTGATCCTACGTATGATTTTGTTATGGAAGACAAAGGAGGAATTTGTATGCAAGGCGGTATTGGCGGTAAAAACATCATTTTGCGATTGGAAATTTCCACCGGACACATCCAATTTGGTCAATTGATTACGCTGGTAAACGAACATGGCGGAGATGTGATTGCCATTGACGTCATTAGCACCTCTGAGAAGGTCACTGTGAGGGATATTACAGTTACCATTGCCGATCCAGCAGAAATCGACCGAATGATTGCTCGGATTAAAAAAGCACAAGGTGTTAAGGTATTATCCATCTCTGATCGTACCTTCCTATTACACCTCGGGGGCAAAATTGAAATGCAGCCCAAAGTCCCAATTCAAAACCGCGATGACTTATCCCGGGTATATACCCCCGATGTGGCACGCGTATGCATGGCGATTCACGAGGAACCGGACAAAGCTTTCCGCTTGACGATCAAGCGCAACACGGTCGCTGTCGTCTCTGACGGAAGCGCTGTTCTCGGGCTAGGGAACATCGGTCCCTATGCAGCCATGCCGGTTATGGAAGGCAAAGCCATGCTGTTCAAGCAGCTCGGCTCCGTCGATGCCTTTCCAATCTGTCTGGATACGCAGGACACCGAAGAGATCATTAAGGCCATTAAACAAATGGCCCCAGCTTTTGGCGGGATTAATCTGGAGGATATTTCGTCGCCACGATGCTTTGAGATTGAACAGCGGTTACGTAAAGAGCTGGACATACCTGTTTTTCATGACGATCAGCACGGCACAGCTGTCGTTTTATACGCAGGGCTGATCAATGCGCTCAAGGTTGTCGGCAAAGCCCTGTCTGACGTCAAAATTGTCGTCTGTGGTATCGGGGCTGCGGGTGTGGCCTGTACGAAAATTTTGCTATCTGCAGGAGCAGTCAACATCATTGGCGTAGATCGTCACGGAGCGCTTACAGCTGATGAAACATACGAGCATCCGATGTGGAACTGGTATGCGCAGCATACCAACCCTGATCGGCTGTCCGGCACGCTGTCCGAGGTTCTGAAGGATGCTGACGTGTTTATCGGGCTGTCGGCAGGTGGACTACTGCAACGAGAAGACGTGAAACGTATGAAAGAAGCCCCGGTGCTGTTCACTATGGCTAACCCGGTTCCCGAAATTGCGCCAGAGGACGTCGAGGACATTGCGGGTGTCATCGCCACCGGACGTTCGGACTATCCTAACCAAATTAACAATGTGCTTTGTTTCCCTGGCATCTTTCGAGCGGCGCTCGACTGCCGTGCCCGTGAAATCAACGAAGAGATGAAGCTGGCGGCCGCAGAGGCCATCGCAGGCACGATCCGTCCTGAAGAACTAAACAAGCTGTATATTATCCCTGGTGTATTTAACGAGAGTGCAGTTCAACGGGTTCGTGAAAAGGTGATTCAAGCCGCGATTGCGAGCGGTACAGCCAGAAGAGTGCCTCGGGATTTCAGATAAAAGAAAAGGATTGCTCCCCTAAATACGGGTGCAATCCTTTTTGCTATCGAAAGATCAGTCTTCATATCCGTTTTCTTTACAGCGGTTATGACCTCCATTTAGAGAACAATTGACTGGCACGCTGGGCAAACTCCTCCAGATTAAAGTTGGAGTTGTCCAGCTTGTAGTACCATTTTTTAATCGTATCCAAAATCCATGAGGGAACCTTAACCTCCGAGATACCGGAATAAAACGTATGATACGCCCACACCAAATGCTCCCAGCGCTTGTCATCGCCTTCCTTCACGTATTCAGATACATCCAATACCTTGGCACGCCCGTCTTGCATGAGTACATTCTTGAGGTGAATATCACGGGGATTCAGCCCCTTGGATCGGACAAATTCCCTCGCCTTTTCCACATCTAGAATGACCTGCTCTGGCACAGGAATTCCTTGCAGCAGACAATCCAGCAGCGTAATACCGGATTCATAACTTATGACAATATACTTGTCGCCTTTTCCGTAATAATGAGGAAAAAAGTCAGACCCTCGCAAACGCTCATATACGTCGGCCTCCGCATCTTTCTTCTCGATCGCCATGTCTGAGTACACCTTGAACGCGTAGCCTGGCAACGTATCGAGCGTAAATACGGCCGCATCTGTCCCGATGCCAATACAGCGGACGTCTTGAGTGCCTGTTTTAATGGTAACCGGATCATTATCCTCCGTACTGTATACGGTCACTTGACTTATGATGTCTTCTGCCTGCCTCCATTGTTCTACCATGCGCGATCCCCTCCTTCTCTGTTCTAAACCAATACCAATAAAGTTAGTTCTATAACAGATAAATAGTATTACGGGTTATCTTTTGGAATGGCTTCAAAATAGGTTGATTCTTTTATAAATACGGTATGTACCGTGTCTAACGAGCGTCCGGCAGAAGCAACCTTCTTAACTCTGCATAGCTTGCTGCTGTTTTATAGATCCCCAACACGTCAGTCTCCGGGGGAGCGTTCCTGTGATTGAACCAGATCACCTGCCAATTCGCAGCTATAGCTCCCGCCACGTCATTACGCCAGGAATCCCCAATGTAGCAGCAGTGCTCTGCTAACGTTCCTGTCCGTTCGTTCACTACTTCGAAAATGCGCGGATCAGGCTTGGCATAGCCAACGGTCCCAGATACAAAGATATGCTCTGCTGCAACATGATTTTCCAGTGCCATGGCCTTGATCTTGCTCATCTGGTGTTCCTCAAGACCGTTTGTAATTAATCCAACTAAAAAGCCAGCCGAGCTCAAATCATTTATTAACGAGATCGCCCCCTCAAAAGGCTCAATTCGGTACTGACGATCTAAGTATTCTTGTTGAACATGTACTGCCTGCTCACGGGTAATTTCTACCCCGAATTCTTGTAAAGCCAGAATGAAACGGCCTTCCCTCATCTCATCCAGTTCATCCGGCCCTGCCTTCCCCTCCAATAGTCCTCCTTTATCCGATAGTACATCGCTGTAATAGCGAATACGATGGTAGGCTTTCTCATAAGGAAAACGCTCACTCAATCCTAATACTGTACGCAATGCATCGCGTGTAGGGTGCAAATGATCGTACATCGTATCATCTACATCAAAAAAAACAGCCTTCTTTTGCAAATTCATATGCCCACTTCTTTCTGTTAAATCTTCGGATGACGCTCCTTTTCACCTTGTCCTGATATTATACCCGTTGGCCTGTTACGTTGCACCTTGTCCTTCAACTGCGCATCCTGCAATCACACTTCACGTTTGCTAACATACACTGAAAAGACCGCATTTTCACAAACTCACTTTACTTCTCTACCGAGCTAACATAGGTATCTTGTCCTGCTTTGCCCGAAAGCGTTTTATTTGACAACACACGGGTAAAAGGTCACATTTTTGAAAATATTCGTCATACAGGTTTACATTTCGTGTAAAATCACGTACCTTTTAGGGATGAACGCTTTACGGATGTACTTGGATAAGGGAGGCATACACGATGGATTCCGGTTCTAACCTAGCCTATGGATCAGCTACACCTTTGATTGAGGCACTTATAGAATTTGAAAAAGAGCTCGAAGCGAACCGGCATTCTCTGAGTTTTGATTTGGGATTGATTATGGAGCAGGGCCGCGCGCCACGATATATGGCTACACCACCAGATGTTGTTCCTTTTGCCCACGCAGGGGTGGACGGAATACATTATGGCTTTTTAACGGATTTTGGGCTTGAAAAGGACCTTTCCCGGGCCCCTATAGTATGTGTATCTCCCGTCGATTGGACGGGTGTGTGGGTGGTTGCCCGTCATTTGCAGGATTTTTTAAGCGTTGTTTATACAGAGAACAGTTCATTAAAACGATACTATGCCAGTGGAGATGACTATTCTGGACATGCAGGTCAGCGACTGCCTCAGATTGTAGATGAACGCACCGCGTTTGTACGCGAATGCTTTCGCGAACGCTTTGGTATCGAACCGATTCAGGATATGGCTGCGTATATCGACAGCTTGCGAACAGAACGGAAGCACAATGAAGCAGCTCCTACGCTAAACGGGTTGGGCATTCAGTTATCTTCTTCTGCGAAGCATAGCTCTTCTATGGAGAGTGCCCTCTTAACCGTAACGGAGCCTTTCCTTTGGGAACAACAAGGCGAAGCTGTGCGTGAGTTGTTCCACAACGGTTCGCGTGAAGCCAGACTGGCTTTTATTCGGGATGCCCAGACACGGCATTTGTTCACCCATTCTGCCCTTCGTGCTTTTGTAGCTGGACAGCTTAAGTTGATGGGTCTGTCTGAGGCCGCAACATATCTGGAAGAGTCCTACTATACCGTTATTCCCGATATGATAGAATCATGACGAAATCCTTGGCTTCCGCCTAACATAACCGCCTCTGAAAAGGCGGCTTTTTGTGCTACAATAAATGAAAATAATAGGGTCGAACGGCCCGGTACGAATGAAAGAGAGCGAGTATGAATAATCATTCCTATCCTACTCCTGAAATCATTGAAGTTTGTCTGTTGGCGGGCAAACTGATGATGCAAAATGGAGCCGAAACCTATCGTGTTGAAGACACGATGTCCCGCATTGCTTCAGCCTATGGCATATCCCAGTCCCATAGCTATGTAACACCAACTGGGATTTTTTTTGCCATTAATGACTCGGAGCCTGCCAAGCTCATCCGCATCGTAGAGCGGACCACCGATTTGCACAAGGTGACAGAGGTCAATTCCATTTCACGTAAAATCAGCACAGGTGATTTGTCTCCTCGCGCTGCCGTCAAGGAGCTTTCGGAGATTGAACGTGGCCCCCTCCGCTATTCCAACCGTGTACAGCTGATGGCTGCTGCGTTGGCCAGCGGTTGCTTTATGATCATGTTTGGTGGAGTCTGGCGAGATTTCCCCGCAGCTGTGTTATGCGGAGGTATCGGATTTGCAGCTGTACAGTATTTTCACAGGCTCGTTAAGGTTAAGTTTTTCTCAGAGTTTTCTGCATCTTTTCTAATCGGCTTGCTGGCGGCTCTATTAACGATAGTAGGCTGGGGACAGATGATGGATAAAATTATTATTGGCTCTGTCATGCCACTGGTTCCAGGCTTGTTAATTACAAATGCCATCCGTGATTTAATGTCCGGGCACCTTGTTTCGGGTCTTTCCAAGGGAGCCGATGCTTGCCTGACGTCTTTCGGCATTGGAGCTGGCGTTGCGGTTATCATTTCTTATATGTGATTCGGAGGAGATTCAAGTCTATGCTTGCACAATTATTCACAAGCTTTATTGCCACCGCTGCTTTCGGCATACTTTTCCATGCCCCCCGGCGTTCACTACTGCAATGCGGTTTTGTTGGTATGCTAGGCTGGCTTGTCTATTATTCAACCACGGACAGCATGGGACCTGTGAGCGCCAGCCTTTTGGCAACGATTCTCATCGGCATCGTCAGTCAAGGCTTTGCGCGGCTGTACAAAATGCCTGTGATTATTTTTAGTGTGGCAGGCATGATCCCGCTCGTTCCAGGGGGAATGGCCTATAATGCCATGCGCCAGTTCGTACAACAACATTATCCTCAGGCACTGGAGCTGGCCATGAGCACGCTGATGATCGCAGGTGCTATTGCTGTCGGTTTAGTGCTGTCTGAGGTGCTTAATCAAATTTTTCACAGCATACGTTTTAAACCACAGCGCTAAAAGCGATGAAAATAGCAAAGTAAAAGAGGCTGCTCCTAAAATCATCCGCAGTGTTTGAGACGATTTTGGAAACAGCCTTTTTCTGTACACATTACAAAGAATATTTAACTGTCATAAGCTATTATTCATCCACTCGCTTGCCCAATATCGCTAAATCTCGCTCTATGCTGTCCAGCACAGCTACACGCGGATAGTATCCCCATTGCTCAAAACCAAACTTCCGCAGCAGCCCAATACTTGGTTCATTATGACCAAAAACAAATCCCAACAACGTTGTAATCCCCAGTCTCGGACATTCATTTAGCAAGTGCTGTACCAGTCGACTTCCTGTTCCGGTTCCACGAGAATCCTCATGGACGTATATGCTAATTTCTGCTGTACCGTTATAAGCTGGACGCCCATAAAAGGACTGAAGGCTGGCCCATCCGGCAATTGCACCCTTTTGTTTTAATACCCACAAAGGGCGGTGGTTCTCCTGATGAGCCTCAAACCATGGAATGCGACTCTCCACTGTCACCGGTTCCAGATCTGCCGTGACCATTCGTCCTGCAATCGTAGAATTATAAATGTCCACAATATCGGGAAGATCCTCTTTGCACGCAAATTCAATGGAAAAAGATTGGTCCTTATTCATTATTCGTATCCGCCTCCTATTGTGTGATTTATTTATTGTACAAGACAAGCGCCCGATCAGCCATATCGAGTTGTTTTGCGGATTAGTCCCAAAGGGTTTTATAATAGAGCTTGAAGATAAGGAAAAATAAAAACGGGGAAAGCGATTTAACACGATGAGACGGGAGGTATGTTTCGGAGTTAAGGATTCTGAAGCAGCTTAATATGAATATTGGAACTCAACTCTTGATTTTGGAAATACCTATGGAATCTTTTTTTGGAAAAACGACTATTTATCCTGTACTGCTCAAGGACGAGGATGGACTTACACTGATTGACACGGGAATGCTTGGCCAATTGGAGCCATTACGCAAGGCTATCTCAGATGTGGGTGAGGATATCAGCCGCGTGAAAAGAATTATTTTAACACATCAGGATATTGACCATATCGGAAATGTTCATGCACTGCTGGATCTGCTGCCGAATACTGCCCTGTTAGCCCATAAGGATGACGTTCCTTACATGACAGGAGAGCGACCGTTTGTGAAGCTGACGCCCGAACGGATTAAACAAATGGATACTGTGCTCAAACAGCAAGCAGAGGATATGATTCGCCGCCTGCCAGATTTGCGCTTTGCTCATATTCTTGAGGACGGTGAGCATCTGCCTTATGGTGGGGGCATACAGATTATTCATACACCCGGTCACACGCCCGGGCATATAAGCTTGTATGTGCCCGCACAAAAGCTACTATTGGCAGCAGATGAACTGCTGGTAGTCGAAGGTGAACTGGTCGGGCCTGCAGAGTCGGCTACGCCGGATATGCCGCTGGCCCTGAAGAGCCTCGATAAACTAACTGTATTGGATGTCGAGAAGGTACTCTGCTACCATGGTGGTTACTATGATCAGAATGTACAGGCACGACTGCAAACATTATGTCAGAAAAGAGAATAAGTCATTCAATGCCATAAATAATTATGTATGAAGAGCTATAATGAATAAATAGACAGAAAGGAATGAGACTTTATGAATGAGAAAATAACCCGACTGTATGATGAACTGAAGTCACAGTCTTGGGACGGCCTGCTTGTGACCGATCCTAAACATATTTACTATCTGACGGGCTTTGCCAGTGATCCGCATGAGCGTTTTCTGGGTCTGGTGTTGCTTCGGGACCAAGAACCAGAACTGATCGTACCCGCCCTGGATGCAGAAGCCGCCCAAGCTGCTTCTTCTGTGACTCGTATATCCACCCACACCGATACGGACAATCCATATGATCTGCTGCGTCAACGTACAGGTACCGGTGTGAAAGCATTCGCGCTGGAAAAGGAGCACGTCTCCGTCCTCCGTTACGAACAGCTACATACTGCCATTGGCGCGGCTCAATATGTGGATCTAGGTCCAGTGCTTCAAGAAATGCGTGTGAGAAAAACTCCTGAGGAAGTGCAACGTCTGAAACATGCAGCTCGTTTGGTAGAAGATGCTCTTCGTCACGGTCTCACCCATGTGCGCGAAGGGGTGACGGAAGTTGAGCTGGTGGCAGAAATCGAATACCAGATGAAAAAGATTGGCGCAGATGGCCCGTCCTTTGACACAACAGTGCTGTCTGGACCCAAAACAGCCTTGCCTCATGGTGTTCCAGGCACCCGCAAGCTACAGCATGGCGATCTGCTCATGTTTGATATGGGCGTATACTCCGATGGCTATGCTTCGGATATTACACGTACTTTTGCTTTTGGAAAGCTATCGACTGAGCTGGAAACGATTTATAATACGGTTCTTCGCTCGAACGAAGCGGGAATTGCCGCCATTCGCCCGGGAGTTTCCTGCGCATCCGTAGATCAGGCAGCACGGGCTGTTGTTGAAGCCGCTGGATATGGCCCTGCCTTTAACCATCGAGTTGGACACGGCCTTGGCATGAGTGTTCACGAATATCCATCTGTACACGGAGGCAATAGCGATCTGCTTCATGAAGGCTTCGTGTTCACAATCGAACCCGGTATCTATGTGCCAGGCCTCGGCGGTGTGCGGATTGAAGATGACGTTCTGGTCACCTCTGATGGTGTTGAAGTGCTTACCTCTTTTCCAAAAGAACTGACAGTGCTGGGATAAACCTAATTAAATTTTTTACACTTCGGAGCTCATGCAAAGAGGTATCATGGGCTCCTGATCGTTTTTAAATAAGTCCTATTAATCAAAATATGCTTTATTTTTCTTAATGTAATCTCTGAGTAAAGCTAAGTAATTTTTTATAACGACCTTATCCAAAGCACTACTGAACCTGCCAATCTCATGGCCTTTATATTTTATAACTGCCTTAGGGACAGTATCCAACGGATTCTTCTCCAATTCAGCATCAATCATTTGAAGCGAGAATCCATCCTCGTTTGCCAATTTGCTGAGTGTAATTTTCAACTTTTCACAATATCGGCAGTTATTTTTATAATAAAGTGTAATATGCATAAGTTATGCCTCTCACATAGATCATTTTTCTCTTATAAAAGAAAGTTTCTTTTGTATGCAGTTGTGATTTGTTATTATATTTGTTATACTTTAGATAGTTAGATTTGCTTTTTTACGGATATAGTAAAGTACGCGTTTTGAATACCTTGAAGTATCATAACCGGATACTTCGAGTGCATCAGTAATGTCTGTAACGTTCATTACTTGTTTTTGCCCTTTGCTTTTCTCTATAATTAGATTTATTTCATTTTTGTATTTTGATTGAGATTCAACTTGAATATTGTCAGTATCCAAGTGTTGTTTCACTATTTTTTTTCTAATGCGTGCTAATGTCCTGCTAATTGTCATGGGATACACGTGAATTTTTTCTGCGATTTGAGAGTTATTTGCTCCTTGCATAATTAGATGCATCACAGTCTTCTCATGCTCTGTAAACATGGGACTACATAGCAATTGCTTAACATAAATCTTATCAATTACATCCTCATGTACGCTACTTTGAGAGTTGTCTACAGCCTCAAAGTTATCTAATGCTTCAAATTGTTCCATTACGTTACTAAACTGAGTAACTTCCCTATAACGTTCTATAGAAACTTGAAGAAATTCAGCCATTTCTTGTTCGTTTGGTCTGTAGCCTAGTGTATCTTCTATCTCTGCCATCCTTCGGATCATATCAATAGCCCCTCGACTAAGCCTCACCTCTTGAGAGTTACTATATAGTAATTGATTAACCTCCCATAAAATAGGTCTTACCACATACGTAGTAAACTTAATGCCTCTACTAACATCGAAATCTTTAAGTGCCGTTAATAATCCTATACATGCATGTTGATATATATCTTCTTCGGTAACTCTAAACTTTATTTTCAACTCTTCTATACTTCCCCTATATCGGATGATAATTGAAAATATAAATTTACGATTCTCTTGAAGAAATTCACCAAGAAGGTCCGTATTCTTCTTACACGCACAAATAAGTTTTGTATTGTGCATATCTTTCACAGCAAATTCTCTTAATTTTACATATGCATCACTGAGCAACCTGTTCACCCCGTATTTTCTGGCTATATCAGCATATTAAATTCCCTTCTGCATTTAATACTTTTACAATATAGTAGTCGGTCTACCTTATAAAAAAGTTGCAAAATCCTGTGTCAATTAAAGTCCCATACAGAGCTTGATTTTGGCCTCCACATCGTTAAGACTCACGCGTTCTAATTGCACATCCATGTTGTACAGCTCCATATATCTCTCTGAAAGTCGCGTATGCTCTTCCGCAAGGATGTGCACGTTTTTTTCATCACCAAAATTGTCTATGTCCTGTCCAATTCTTATCATAAAATGCTGTGATTCTTTGATCGCGTCATACACATCCCTGAACTTTATCATTATGAATATTCCCTCGTCTTTCCGCTGTAAGCCCATTTATGATCATAAACAGACTCCATGCAGCTTCTTAAGCAGATTTTGTGATCTATTAATTGTTCCATGCCCATTTCAGAAATTATGTTTGCTTCCATAATGAATTCCACCATATTTTCAAGTTGCTCTTTATGATGCCGCATTATCTCAATTGTGGCAGGTGAAGAATGCTTCATAGATTTTTCAAAATTACGAATCAAATTAAACAAGAGATCGACTCGTGTCACCATGTTACCCAAAGTGGATATTTCCCCCATAGTAGGTACCTCCCTTCATATATATTTTCTTTAGAATTTATTCTTCGAAACAATTAAAGAGATACGTATATCCGGAATTATTAAAATATGATAATTTCTTATGATCTGTACGATTATAGTGATTCAAACCGAGTGCGTACTCATTTTGAGCCTCGAGTCGCTGCTCTAGTTCCTGGGCATGAGAAATATATTCAATCATTTGCATTTCAAGCAATTGATTGCGGGCAGCAAGCTGTCTATTTTGGGAGATCAAATGGAGATTTTCTCTTTTAAACTCTTTATTTTCCTTAACAACCTTTCCGATTTTGCTAATAATTTGAATAAAATCCACTGAGTCGGAATCTTCAGTAGTTTGTTCATACATATTGTTGTTTGTATACTCCATTTCCATTACCTCCGTTTTTTGTTAACATCGCTTTAAAAGCTAGTTACTTATTTCAAAGTTAACTCTTATATGGATTATTATTATGATCTGGTTCCTCTGAATCAGAGTAGCGATAGTCTGTAAAATCCTTAAGATGAATTTCGACCTGGTTCAGATAACATTCAGGATCTGTAGCCAGAGTTTGCTCAAGCTTTTCAAACATGATCATAATATCTTTACTTACAGGCGGCCTGAATGAATCTTCACCCTCATCAAATCTCGCCCACCACTTTCTAAGAGATTCCATGGTTATCGTTTGGTTAATATAATTGCCACAATGTTTACACCATAGCACAAGGGATTTATCGCATTCCATTTCCTCAGGGACAAAAGAAGATTCCGTCCCACAATGGGGACATTTATTCATGTAACCTAGCATGTTCTATAATCTCCCTTCACGTTTTATCAAAAACTTGACTTAAAATGTATAAATTCTAATCAGATCCCTATCCCATTGGAAAGTATTCATAATAATCCACCGCACGACTTAGTGGCACATAAACCAGCCCATTATCTCCTTCGTAAACATGATCATGAATCACTTTTAGTTCCTGAATTTCCTTCGGGATTCCGTTTGGAAAGGCTCTACAAGTCATATTACCTTTATCATTTCGATTAAAATATTTACAAAACGTACACGGAACTGTGATATCCATATAAACCTCCTTATCAATTGGAGCATTCATAGCCTCCATATTGTAAATACCACTCCCATATCTTGGGATCAATATCGATTCCCGTCACCCTTGCAGTATATACCTCAGGTATAAATTCAATAGGAAACCATTTAGTAGCATACTGACTAAGATGATTCGCAATATAGATTTCATCTGCTTGTGCTAAAATCGTCCTGTTCCCATAGTGATCCGGATCAAGTGAAGAGTAACGAAGAAACTGTTCTTTTCCAATGCTATGAAAATGCAGCCAGTGTCCCACCTCATGAATAAAAGTACGCAGCTTATGAGGAGAAGATTTCTGCCTTACTTCATACTCAATCTCGGCAACCTTATTGGCATCTTTAAAATTATACTGTTTATTAATGACGATCTGCTCTTTCGCCGGATCAAAGTAACCATTAGCACCATTAATCTTTTTAATGAGAATTTGCATCTGATTCTCGGCCAGCATACGTCCGAATCCACAGCAATGATTAAGTAAAAAGGTCAAGGCTTCCGTAATATAATTTGCAGCATCCAGCTGGTTAGAAAAATCCGCCGTTATACCAACACTTTTACACCACCCCTCTGCACTTTTAACTGAAATATGCGGATTCCAAACAACAGGAGCCACACAAGGATCATTTTCAACTAACAGATTTATAGGTTCAATCGATTCAGGTAATGGATCAAGGTAATAACTTGGGTCTACCGTACCGTTTAAACTAAGATTAAAGTCAGGGTCTGTCAGAAAATGATATGATACCTCTATCCTTTTGCACTCATCACTTTCGGTAGAAAACTCAAACTCGAATTCCTTACCTCCTTTGACAGGATGGGCTACTTGAAAATAAAGACCTTCGCCATAGTCTTTGCAATATACATGATTGATAATTAATCTACCATCAACCATTAAAGACCAATAATCGGCAGAAGTAATAATATCCGCTTTTAATGATATAGCGAAAAATTCCACATCATGTGACATTGTAAATGTGTCTGATACTATCCTTTTGCTTCCTATAGCTCTTAAACCGTCTATATCAACCATACGACTTAAAATATAAGGTCTTGTTTTGGTAGGTTGAAAAGGCGGATCTAGTCTTCCACCGACAATATAGCGACTTAGCATATAAATAACCTTCCTCATTCCAATTTTCATTAAAACTTTAGAATCATTCGCTTGCAATGCCTCTTCTAGATATGTATACTAAAAAGTATAGTAAGGGGCAATGTGTAGTTCTTTACTATAGGCTTCAATGTTAATCTTATCTGATAGTGGCATATCAGGGAGTTTATCTTATTTGATGATTAGCACTCACAAAGCGTTCTTAATTTTTTCATAGCCCGGCTTGCATGGGATTTATGAATATCAAGATAATGGGCAATTTCTGTCGGTTTCATATCCATTCCTTCTTCGGTGAGCAACATGAAGTTTATTATTCGTTGTTCCTGTTTTGTGAACTTGTTTATGTTACTCATATAGTCTATTCTTATGTTTGCTAATTCAAATCCGTAATCATGAACTTGGACTGAGTAAAAACTTGTCATTGATCCTTCTTCGTCTGCTCCATCACAATAATGAACCGTTGTACTGCATTGTGTAATTTTCCGTTTTTTTTTACGATAATAGTCAACTACCGAACGTTTGATTATAGTATGTGAAAATGTAGATATATCCTTTTTTATGGTTCCTTTATTAATAGCGGTCAGAATTTTAACGATAGAATCCTGCTTAACATCTTCTCGATCCTCTTCATTGACGCCTCGCAATATAAAATTAAAAATATGATTTAAAGTGTCCGGATTAAATGAACTAACATTTGTTGTTATCATGTGAATCTCCCATTTTAGTAGTTAATTTAGTATGTTTAATTTAGTAGGCTCCGTCCTCCTCTGTTTCATATTTCCTCCACCTAAAATAATTATCACCTTCCTTTCTGTATTTTGGTGATAAATTTCCATTATTTTCTTTATGTTATCCTACTCTTTTCTATTACGTAATTCATTTGAATCAGTTCCATTTTCCTAGGCGAATAAATAATTTTTAGAATTATACTCTAATAGTCGTCATATACATGCAAAGAGTTGCAATTCATTTAATACTTTTTTTGAGCTATATACGAACTTTTGTTCTTATTTTAATAGGTATATATAACCTTGTCAATTACTAACATAGGTTGATATTATTTTAACATGGTTATAATGATTTGTTTTTTGTGTAAAACACCTCAAAAAAATAAGACTTTTGAATCAATTGAAAATATCACAAAAGACCTAGACCTAATATCCCTACTCAATCAAAATGACCTAGTTTTAAAATTCCATATAAGGCTGCCGAATCTATTTGACAGTTAGTATTAATAATCCCTCTCCAAAGCATGCTAAGATAACTTTTTACCAAATCATCTTTTGTACTACCCCTTCCTGTCGGATAGATAGTGCTCTCCGCCCTCCTTTTTGCGATCAATATAAGTAAAAATCAATAAAATTTAACCCCTGCTATAAATAGTAGGGGTTAAATTTTATATAATGAAACTATATCCATATTCTGTAGCGACTTCAATACTAGATTCGAGGTTGTCATAAACCTGAACCTGTATAGTTCCGGGCAAAAATGATTTTTGCCATACAGAAATATAGCTTTCTAATATAGCCCTCTTCCATATATCCATTGAGGTGTGAAGATCACGGTAACTGTACTGTCTGACTGTTACCGCCCCATTGATAGCTGATTTATTCCATATGCTAACATTACTGGGTATATATATCCGTTCCATTCTCCTTACAGCTAGAATACCTGATATGTGACTATGTTCCCGGACACCTAGATCCGCTGGAATCTCCATTTGATCCAAGTGCCGAACAATAACTCGTCCCCGCTTGTCATACGTCTCCTTCCTCCTGATCTCCAAATCAGAGTTCAGGTCTTTAGGCTCCATAACAAGCACCGAGAGATTAGCAACCAAATCATTCCAACGTGAAAGTTGTACTGAAATTCGAGACCACTTGTCCGAGTCACGATTTTTTCGTGCGCTGATCATACTTTTCATTTCAGATTTTTCCCAGGTACTCACATAAAGCTCACCTGGAAAATATCCATGGTTACTACACCTGATTTGCAGATAAGAAAACTGATCTACATAACTATCAATTCTAACCTTGATATTAGAGCCGAGATAACCAGATCGTATCCCTATTGCAATTTCCATATCAGAAACTAGCTTTACACGCACTGTAATTCGTGAAAGGATATCCTTCAATTTGTTATATGGAATGGTAATTGACCCGGATAAATATCCTGAAAGTACAGTGATACTTGAAGGATAGTCTTTTTTAGGCCAGATCGATAAACTTGATTCTAGAGAAGCGTGGTGCGGTAGTGTAATCGTTGAAGATTTTTCTGAATGCTCTTGGGATCTTACAAACAAACCCGACATGAGTTGACTAATAAATACCACTTGAATACTGCCGTAAAGATTGAGGTTATGAACGCGCAGCTCAGTAGGCATATCACATCGATATGGTAAATATCCCTCCGCCATTATTTCCCCGTCACAATATCTTCGAACAGAAACCGAGCCTTCCTTAACCGAGCCTTTGAGAACGTCGATACTTCCTGGTATTTTAGGAATACTTAGAACTATGTCGGATAAAAAATCATGATTGCCTGTCCTTATTGCAGTCATAGACCCGGTGATGTCTCTCCTGCTGACATAAAGAACTCCCGGGAGTATAGGAAACGGTTTGACCCATTTGACCACACTTATTTCTGCAGCAAGGTCATCCCTATAAAGGATATATAAGTGTGTAGGAACTATTTTCTTGTTGACCAATAAACAGCCATCAATGGAATTTTCAAGCCCAACCGCAACAATAACTTGACCGTCTATAGAATCTTTTCTCTTACGGCGTATTGCTAATCCACAATCCATATTGGGTTTGCTCACTGCAATATCTGCAACAATTTCTCTGGGGTTATGGACAAACAAATTTCCTTGTCTAATCGTTTCTCCATAGAACTGTTTAATACGGAACGACACTGCTAAATCAGTTATCTTATTTAAACGAGAAGTAATACTGCCAGCTATACTATTCCTGCCTAAACTGTAAATGCGAGTATCATAGTAGGTAATATCCAATATAGGACGGTATGATTTCTCTTCCTTAGTAAAGAATCGAATGCTTCCATTTTCAAATTCGTCCAAAGCTTTAAGAATATAACCGAAATTCGGTCTTTTTCCTTCATACCAATCACGAATCGAATTTGTCACATTGAAATAAAAGTAGTCAGAATTACCACCTACATCTTTAACAACGTTTATCCCGTTATAGGTTGAAGTTGGGCTGCTGAAGCCAAATGGATACGGTTGGTTTTGCCATGTAACTCCATATTCTGTCCATTCCTTTGAGGCCTCTATGAGCTGTATTGCCTTCTCAGGTATGTCTCGGCCATCAAAGTATACTTTTAGCTCAGCAGATTTAATCGTTGTGTTTTCCTTAGGGATAGAAGCTGATTCCAAATCAAAACCAACATAAGATCTGAATCTTTCCAGAGCAGATGTGGAATATCCAACATACATTTGTTCTTCAACGCCATAATTTAATCTTGGCTGAGACTCGCGAACAAAAGCATCCCTATTGGAATAAACGCTGACCGTATACGTTGGAGGCTCAATAACATCGTATTTGCCTTTCATCCAGGTATAGGGTGAAATTCCTACGGTAGAAGAAAGATCAGATACTTCCTGAACCGTTAACACAGATGAAAGATCATCACGATTCTGAGCAACCATCTGGTATCTTCCAGTAGTCTTGGTATATGGTGAAATGGAGAATGATGAAGGTATATCCCCTGTTTCTTTAATATCCAAGCAAGAGCGCATATCCATAACATTACTTAAGCTGATATCGTAATGGCCTATCATCCGAGAGTGGGTTCCTACCTGGATGTTACTGTGCAATTCAGATATACTTCTCACGGTCAGGAGAGATAGGATGTCACCGGTTGCAATAGACAATATACTATATTTCGCCGCCATTTGAGTATGAACCCGTACTGACAATATGGAATTAAGCTGACGAATAGATTTAATCTGTAAACTGGAACTGAGGTTATCATGCTCAATTCCCAATACATGGTATATCCCGCTACCTTTTGTCCGTGCGTTAATTTTTAAAACACTGATGACATCATTAGGCTGCTTGACTTCTACTATAGCTTTGAGGTCCTGCTCTTGCAGAGTGTGAATATTATATTTTGCAGCTAATGTGGAATGAGCATATACCGCCATCCGGGAAGGTAATCTCTGTTGTACTATGCTCAAGTTGGCTGGTAAATCATTTGGTTTCAATGAATTTACATCGTACTGGGCTGTTGCCTTAGCCGATACATTAACACTCAGAAGAGCTGTAAGGTTCTTGGACACCTTAATTTTAATAGCACCTTGAACATCGCCATTATCCACAGGGGTTATGCCATAACGAATCTTTACGGAAGCACTAGGGTTGATATACATACTGCTGTCTAAATCAATGGATTTTTTTATCCTTATGTTTGAAGACATATCAGCCATATCGTTAGGAATAATCGTGTATTTAGCCTTAAATTTACGATTAATTCCAATTCGTAAATATCCAGTGACATTATTCCTTTCTGGCAATCCTGCACGAATTGGAATGTCTGAGTGGTCAATATTTAAAAGGTAACCGGCCAGATAGTTCTCAGCAATTTCGTCCATCGTCAAAGCAACGTCGTACATCCTTATAATAGGAATATAACCGCGCAACCATTTGCTATTATCCGCACTATCTCGTCCGATGAAAAGATTGCTTGGTAATTTATGATGCTCAGCAGCTTCAGCTCGGACTATTCCTTGAGGAGCACCATTTAGAAAAGCAGACAGATTACCTGTAAGATCATCGTATGAGCCAGCAATGTGGTACCATTCATTTTTGGGTAATCTCCCCAAATTGGTATAGGCCTTTCTATTACTTGTCGCAAGCTGTAGCTCCAATTCCCCCATATCGTTAAATCTGACCGAGATACCCTGAGTATCGTTCAACTGCCCGCCGGAAGACAAAATAGTGTTCCCGCCGATATAATATATCCACACTTCAAAAGTGAAGCTGAAAATAGGCTTTGCAATGTTAGTACTGCTACACCTGATATAATTACTCGTTCCATTTAAGAAAAGGGCATATGGGTTCGTTAAGGTGTTCCTACCTACCCAAACATCATCTGTCGTAAAATTAAAACCATTCAGTATTCCGTGATTTCCTTTACCACTCAAATCGTGCCATTGCGAAGTGGGTTTTAAGTTGGAGCCAACTTCCAAACCTTGATTAGCAAGGGAAGCGTGAAGGGAAAGGACTAATCCTCTCTTACTAAACATCAATATCACGCCCTATTCCATTGTATTGGAACATCATTACACTGGGCTTGCTTTCGCCCTTAGATCAAACGTTCCACCCGTCTTCACGGCAATATCCGATTTGATTCTCACATAGAACTTTGCCGCGCTCCCCTTGGCCATTGTGCCATTGAAGGACAATTCCTGGGCAGGTAAAAAAGGAGTGTCCGAATTACTTAAATCGATTTCCATTCCTTCGGCTACCGTTGCAGGATCTACCCATGTTTTTAGTTGATTAATAGGAAAATCGGCATTGTTTTGCACCCACACTGGCTTAGGCGACGAGGTTTGGCTTGCAACTAATGTACCGAATTCCAGATAACGCAGTCGCTCTCCTGCATTATCTGTGTAGTATTTACCAAACTCATTACGGAAGCCTAACAACGGTAAATCAAGAGGCAACAGCTTTCTTAAAGATGGATAACCATTATTGTATTGAGGGTCTAATATCCAAATATCATCAAAATTCCACGCAGTGTTGGAGTAAGTTCCTCTGTATTTCATTTCACGAGTTGTCAAACCTACCGCCCCAGTACTGGAGGTTGTTTTATATAATTCTTTATCAAAGTAATTATCAGAAAAGGTACCGCTACCTGTATAAATAAATCCGTTTAATGAGGATGAGGCAAAAGCCTTGCCAGACGCAATACAACGTCTAATGATACAGGATTGGATACTACCACCAAATCCACCTACAGATGTCCCATTTAATTCTGCAATTGTTAAACAATCTTCTATAACAGCAGTACTGCTGTTTGTGTAACCAATAAACCCTCCAAGCCAATTGCCTGTATTCTCTCCCTTACCGGAAGCATAACATCTACGTATGATTCCATTACCATTCAAATAACCTGCAAATATGCCTACATAGTTCACTCCAGCAACAGTCACATTCACACTACAATCCTCTACAATACCGTTGGTAGTTACTAAACCTACCAAACCAGAACCATGATTTGCTGTACTTGTAACTTTACAAGATGAAAAAGTATCAATATGACAATTGCTAATATTTGAATTAGAGACTTGCCCCACCAGAGTCGCTGTATAATTGTTTCCTGTAATATTACAGTCAACAATATCCAGATTTTTTATCCATCCACCTGCTATATACCCAAAGAGGCTTACCATTTGATCATTAGGGCGATAGATAAATAGGTTAGCCACACAACGCCCACCACCATCAACGTACCCTTTGAAATACTGCTCCTTACCTTCAAGAGTGGTGCTAATAGGATAAAAACCGGCACCAGTCTGATATTCTGTCATCTTGATATCATCTTCAAATTTGAAATAAGAGCCGTTTCGAAACCAACGCATTTGGCCAAGATCGAATTCATTTAGAATAAGGAAGGGCTCTTGCTCTGTTCCTGATCCGCTCTGATACCGAATGAATTGCCGATGCTCAGGGTATCCTCCGTTATAATCTTGATTTACATGCCAATAAAGGGTGAAATCCCAATCCTGAAATGTGGATTGAGTTTTTAATTCTAATGTCGATTTTCCTATTCCAGTTCCACTTATTTGAATACCAGAGGTCTGCATATCCCAATAACAATTTTTGAATAAATCAGGACGATTAGTAGTTCCTATAAATCCACCAATCTTGCTTCTATCTTTAGCTACAGTGATATCTTCAACCTTACCTGTTGAATAACAATTTACTACGTCAAACCTATCAGAATATAGATTCATATTTCCAATGAATCCTCCTGCGATGTCGGCTGCAGAACGAACGGTGCAATTGTAATTATATGAGTTATTAATGGTTGTGTTTCCTGAAGTATTATAAATATAACCAATTAATCCACCAACATATCCATTCTGGCCTTCTATTACACCAGAAATAACATTACAATTATATATCTTGACGTTATAATCTCCGTAACCTACCAGAGCTCCTGTATATGCCTTTTTATTAGTAATATTAGGGTCAATTAATCTTAAATTGCGAATAGTTGCAGCCCTAGTATAGCCAAATAATCCGACGAAATCTCTGTCCTGATTCATGTATAAGCTTTTTATAGAGTAACCATTGCCATCATATACTCCAGTAAAATAGGAAGCGCTAGAACCTATCGGGGTAAATCCCTCTCCACTTTGAAAACTGCCCATGACAATATCTCTGTCCTGTAAATACCAGGCCCCAGGCTTTTTACGTACATCATCCAAATCCTGCTCATTAGAAACGATATACGGGTCTGCCTGTGTTCCACCGCCACCTGAGAAGTGATCTACGTAGATGTAAGTCTGGCCATTAGCCTTTTCATAATAGGGTCTTACACCGTCGGTTTCTTCCTTATCCTTGACGTAAGTCAATTCAGCGACACCATCTTCATCCGCATCACTAACTACATATACATCTGAATAATCATCATATGGCAAAATAATTGTTCCGCTAATATTGGATGCTCCGTACACGTAAGCGAATTCACGGCAAAACGAGATTTCTTCACGGGTTTCTGCATCCAGTACATGTTGAACTCGGTCTCTACCCACAATATCGATTCCAGTTGGATCGTCTGTATCAAATATAATAGTAGATGTTATTTTATTCTCATAAAATTTATGGGCTAATTGTTGATACTCTTGAAAGGCTTGTTCTTCTTCAGGCGTTAATTTATAACTGTTGTCTAGTATTTTTTCCTGGAGTTCTTCAAATTCTTCTTTAATATTCTCCCATCCATTGGGAGTGAGAATTTCTACTGGATGCGGATAAATATTAACTATTGATTTTTTATGGGTTTTATCTATTTCAATTGTATAGTTACGAATTACTGAACCAGCCAATTCAACTCACCTCCGATATTAGGCTTTAATGGGGCAATAAATTCTTTTGTGGTAAAGCCATTTACTTTGATTTGTAATTTTCCATCTAGTTCAGTATCAGATACCAGTCTCAAAGCCATATGAACTGGTGCATTAAATGGAATTTTACAAATTGCCTTAATATGAAATTGAACATTTTTAATCCGAAGTGCTGCCTTATATCCAAAATTAAACTGGGTAATTGTGCTATTCATTACACCTTTTTCTCCAACGGCAACAGGACTATAGTTAGGTAATCCAGATGCCTCGGCATCCTTAAACGAAATAATATCTGTGTAAGATTGAAATACATTACCGGTCAGATTATAATCTCTGTCTGGTGTTGAATACACCAGTTCCAGCATTCTGCCAGCCAATTTGAAAATTCCATCGCTCTCAAAAAAAAACTTTTTACCATGCCCAACTAAACCAAATCGGATCAACTTTTCTTTCTGAATAGCGTAGAAGCTGTTTTCTGCCTGTGTGACAAAATCATATTCAGAAAGGTGAGTACCATCTACGTACTCACCCAGCCAAATAAAATCCTGTGACACAGGAGAATATCCATTACACTGTACAAACATAGACATTCTCCCTCCCATTGTATTGGTAATTAGTTGTTAAACATATTGGTAGGCTACGCGTGTCAGAAAGTTAACATTACCTGCTGTAGCTGTAGCTGGAACGGTCGCTTGCAAGGTAACTTGTGTATAGTTACCTTTGGAATTCCCTACGGAGCCATCATTGATTACCCCTAAAATTTCCTTATTACTTGGCGAAAAGGTCCCCTTGGAATTGACTGTATTACCACCGGCCTGAATAACTTTAGTAGCTGTACCTCCGATTGGGGTAAAGCTTGATTCCCCCATACTATCTACACGTACCTGAATCCATGTATTCAAGACCAATTCTCCACTGTCTCCCCCTGCACTATCTTTGGTCGTAATAGTGCAATTGGTCATCGTAGAGAAATCGTTATTGGCATTTCCCCGGTTGTTCCAAATAAGTACGCCTAGGGATGGAGAAGAAGACCCCGCGTCAATCGTTCCAATCTCCCATTTTGATAAGGTCGTTACATTGTCCGTTTTAAGCCATGATACTGCTGGTGCTGGCATGTTTTTTCCCCCTTAATTTATAAAAAAGATAATTTGAAATCCTACGCCATTCTCTTCATGGCACACTCAATATAAGTCACTAAGAGGAGAATCTAACAACCTGTGAGAATAAAGCCTGTCAAATTCTCAAAATTAACGTATTACACAAATACACCCCTTAGCTGGTATTAGATGAGCATAAGCTCGTCCAATATCTAACTAAAGGGTGGCTGAAATATTATAAAATGAAGAATTAACGACTAGCTTTCTATAGAATACAACACGACCTTTTAATTTGCTTTTTTATACTGGATGAATAAAACATCAGATATGCCCTCGACCACCTTCAACGTATCCGGCGTAAAATTAAAGCCTGTAATAGCTCCACCAGCGTCCTTAATATAGGTAAAGTTAATTCCTGGTGTTTGAAGCTGCCCATTAATGGCCAAGCGTATAGTTTTATCTTTGGCCTTTCCTTTTTTCAGGATGAACTCTGTTTCACCGCCAGCAGCTTCAAATACCTCTTCTTCGTCCGCTACTTCAATATAATCCACCTTTACATTTAACACTTTAAAAGCGGAATCAGCAGCCTTCTCCAAATCCACAATTCGGCCTTCTGCATTACCAAAATTCCCTGCTTTGAAATAACCATTGGCGGAATCAGCATCCCGATCACTAATTCCATTCATTAAATCCTCAGACATTTTTAAACGCTGCGCCAAATTGCTGAGTGCTTCCTGTAAAGTAAGTCCACTATAATTCGGATCTGTCGAAACCCCGATAAGTTGTGCTCCCGTAGTCGCAGAAAAATCATCCCGAATAGCCTGACTTTCAGCTTTACGATCTTGAATCTCCTGATTAATTTGTCCTTGAATAGAAATACCCAGATTTGCATTACCGTCATTATCCAGTGTTCCCGCTGAACCATATAAATCCTTCATTAACTGAATCAGGTTCATATATGCTTTAGCATCGGTAGCACCTTCGACGAATCCACCACCCCCCTGAATAATTGCATCAGAAGGAATAACAGACAGATTCGTGCGAATCACGAAACGATAATCAATCTTACCTGCCTTAGCATCAAATGTATAAGGTTGCTCTTTACCAGCTTCTACACTATAAAATTTCAAGAGAAAGCTGCCCGCACTTTCTTCAAGACGACCATATACCACATCGGAATCACTATCACTGATCGGGCTATCTGTACCAGCGGTACGAATCTGAACCTTCTCAGTTAGCACAACACCTTCAACTTTGTCTCCGGTAGAGACGATCCTTGTTCCAATATCGCTCGAAACATCCAAATGCGCACTACCGCTTACCGACTTTTCGTTCACTTGTACAAATACGTCAATCTTAGTATCTTCCAGAATTTCACGGTGATTATGAAACTGGATGTCGATGTACTTTTCTCCGATTCGATTAGACTCATCAAAATGATTATTCCGTAACAACTTATTATTTAGCTGCTCACCTCGGAATCTCGCAATACCTCTTGTTCCTGCCATTAAGCATCTCTCCTTTTCGGGATTTTAAAAAATCCTCTTTTATGTTTATTTCACGTACAATATAAGTCTGTTACCCGGCATTATATCCGATAGTTTGGTAACCTTTTAGTGTTTAAACTTTATAGAGTAACGACAATCTCCAGCGTAAAGCCTTTTAAGCCTTCACCCACTGTATGGGTATAGATTCGAAAATGATCATTTTTATCAATAATAGGATTGGATAGAATATATGGTGTGTCACTCGTATTACTTGACTTCTTACCTGCGTCAATTGACAGATTTCGACTGAAAATATTGCTCCAACTCGGTAGTGTTTCATAGTCCCACTGTGAGCATTTCTCAATGGAAAACTCACTTTTCCCTGTGCCGTAAACTCCGCAAGAAGCATATACTTCCCTGATTTTTCCCTCAAAGGGGAATCTCATTTCATATTTGCACGGTCCCAATGGAACTCGTTCCATCACAAAAACCATGGTTTTGACCTCGGCTCGTTCCTGAATATAATCCAGCCGATCATCCAATCGGTGATACAGGACATCGTGATCCGTATATCTACGGGCAGAGACGATCTCCTCTTCCAATTTTTTAAACCTGAGATCATCAATACCACTTCCGTTTCCTTGACGATACTCTTGCTTCCATGTACGGATATAAATCTCGTCGCCTACCACTAGAGAAATGGGCTTGCCTGCCAATGGATGCTCAACTGGATATGTTCCTAAATCCAAATGAATCTTATACTCATCTACTTCTTCATATCCACCCTGAACAAGTAAATGCTGCCCATTCAGATATACGTCTAGCATCCTTGTCCCCAAAATATAAGGATGTGTCAGACGGATGTATAGGTCCTTATTCGTGTCCAGGTAAGCCTGATCTACAATAACTTCCTGCTCATGCCAGTATATAATTTCATTTCCATACCTGCGTAACGTCATCTTCGTACCAGCCAAAATCCAACACCTCCTTATACATGAGTAATATCCAAAATAAAGTGAATAGGCTTAATTCCAAAATACTCTTGCTTGCGCTCCACCTTCATCCAGAATTTCACCTTGCCATCTGGCAACAGAGAATCCATATCAAGACGCTGCATATAATCTCCTTGCGGATGATCCAATCCGTCGTCATGGCACAAATCTGCCCATTCATAACCAAATTCCTTTAAATGTTTAAGGATACCCATCGAAATATTTTCTGCTTTCTTATTTTTCGAGGGATTATATAACTCCATCTGGACCTGAATCACACCGTCATACATAGTACCCAGATAGGTTTCCCCGGTTAAACTAAGTTCTTTGTCTTTCCACAGCACACGAAGGTCGGTACCATACAGATACACATCACCACCGTACATATCTGTAGCGCCAAGACTTGATAAAAGAATCCCATTTTCATCGTAAACTCTTAACATCCCGCTATAAGGCATCGTGGGAAGCTCAAATTCAACCCCTGTCCACATGGGCTGTACCTTGGAGGAAGCAATGGTATAACCATCGGAATCGCATAAAAATACCGAGTAGCCTTCTGGCAAATTTCCCATGGTTATTTTATTGCTTTTACATAGCACGATTCTGTCTAAACCAAGATTTTCATACTCATCACGATATTGATTTTTTAAGAGGACTCCTATTTTTCCAGCTACAAGATCATCCGAATCAAATAGCTCCCATCCCAAGCCTCGATCAGCATAAAAGGTCCATCGATTCCCCTTCTTCTCTGCCCGCCATCTACTATATTCTCGGGTTGTCGTATCCTTGCTCTCCAAAAATTCCAGCCGATGGTAACCATCCTGCCAGATGACAATCCCCCCTTCATCACCTAATACCTTAGGGACATAGTCTGCGGTAACTTCAAGCATTAGAGCAGGCTCCTCATCAGGTATATCAACCAAAAGCATTGTTTCCAATTCTGTATGACACATTATCAGCTGATGCAAATTTGTATCTAAGATACAAGACTTTGCCGGAGATAATTGAAATCGGGAATGAATTTCTCCCAAATTGAACGCATCATCAAATATCAATCCACTCCATTTTTTATAAATCCCCATAGGATATCTATCACCTACCTTGTCTTCTTCCAGTTCCAGATGTTCCAAGAAGCGATCTTGCCCATAATCATCCAAATCTTGCGTTTAGGCATGACTGGTATCGTTTCATTGGTACCTTCAGATGGAGATTCAATAACCGTCTTCAGAATTTTATGCCGTGTGGCTGACTCTGAGCTTTCCATATGAACTGGTACCGTTTTTTTCGAACGCGTACCCTCCTGAGCATCTATGGTCTGTGTCTTTAACAATTTTTTCTTTCTGAAGGCTTCCTGATCATCTTCAATTTTTATAGAAATGACCTTCTTCTTGCGAGTGCCTTCAGATGGACCATCGATCTCGGCACCGTCTGTTTTTAAAATAGACTCCGCATCTATGTCCTCAGCCATCAACGATTGAATCGTTCCTGCATCAGATCCACCTTGTATCTGCTCCTGTATGTCCACAATCCTGTTTATATCTGCGATATCGGCAGCCTCAAAATTATCTCTGCCCCCAGTGTATACATTATCACCGCTGAAGCCTTCCTCTTCATCCTGGATAGCTTCAAGCATATTCTCAGCGTTGCTTTGTCCATTCACTTGCTCGATAAGAGCTTCATTAAGACTTACGCTATTGGCTTGATTGACCCAATCTGTAATAGTCTCCTGAATGGGCTCATGTGTTGCCTGCTCTCCATGAAGATGGATAGACTCAAATGCATGCATATGGTTGTCGGCCAAAGTACCATTTAGCGTGGTACCCGTCTGGGTTGTTGAATGATCTGAAGCACGCTCCAATAGAGATTTGTCTACCCCGCTAATCCATTCTGAAAGCTTTGCCTTTTCAATATCATGCCGCCAGACTCCCATGTTTTTTCTATATTCCGACTCAACTGTCGCAGCTTCCTCAGTTTCCAATTGTTGAATATATTTCCCGCTTTCAAGTGCTTCTGTCCTGTCCGCATCTGGAATACTGGTATTTGTTGAATTCTCTAAACCACTGAATTCCCCCTCCGTGACAGATTGAGAAATCCCTTGTTCCATGGAGCCCGTCGCTCCTCTATAACTGAAGAAGATGCTACCATTTTCCATGCTGTGTAACATTACATGGGTAATATCAGAGCTCACAAGTGCATTACTCACCGCTTGGACATCTGATTCCGTAGACATATGACGCTCCGCATGGTCCATTGTATGGTGTATTCCTTCCTCAGTAGCGGAGTAACTTCCCCATTCCGATACCAAAAGTTGCCCATCTTCGATGAAGGTCTTGAGGCCTTTTTCCGCGTTAGTTTCCAATGCTCCTCCACTATGCTCCCTATTTCCCCTATCCGATTGTATAGATACGGCATCCACTGATCTGCTGTCCAATGCTTTTTCCAGCTGATGGATGACATTGTTTGTAATCAAAGCCGATACTGCCTGAACCGTGCCTTCCTTGGCAGCCTCTGTTACTATATTCTCAATCCCTACTTTGATCAGTTCCATGGCTTGCTCACCGTACATAATTCTTATCATTCTGGACATCCTGCTGATTTCGGGTGATTCTCCAATCATTTCTCTTAATATCTCTGCCGTAAAAGACTCTCCCTGTTGTCCCTCCAAATGAGGTTCACTGAAATCAGAAAAACTGATTTTTTTTAATTCCTCGCCTTCACCGACGTATATAAACTCGGCAGGCATTGAATCATCCAAATTTGTATCCGTGTAATTTTCAATAATACCCGAACTCATATGTTCATAGATAATCTCTGTAGAGGAATGGCTGTCGCCTGTGCTACTCTGTTCTTCTTGCAGAATTCTAGACCTTTGATATGGTGAAGCCGCCCTGTACTGATTTAGAGCTGCATGGTGAGCCTGTTCATGTTTATATGCATTCACGCCCACAGGTTCGATTAGACTATAATTGTTGGGGGAGGAGGAATCACTTGTAGCAGTTTCAGCCAGAACACGTATTGTATTAGCACCTTGCTCAATGCGAACTACCACAGGATAACTCTGGATACCCTCAATTGAACTACCGTTCAATACCTCTTGCATTCGGTAAACCATACTTTCCCTAATCAAGCTTGATATTGCTTGTACACTACCTTGCTGTAAACACTCCAGGAGATCATCTTTCATTTCTGTCTCAAGTTGTTCCATGATTTGTTCGCCATACAACACGCTAAGCTCCTGAGCCATTTTGCTGAGCTCGGGTGATTGCACCAGAATTCCTCTCCATGCTTCTGCTATAGTGGATTCTACATTCTCAAGCTCAATAGAGGATACATTCTGATTCACAATTAGCATACCTTGAGGCTGCATACCATCCTGACGATATAAATGATCAACTTTCGAGGATTCCTGTACTGTTATAGGGAGGTAATCATTCCACGTAGATGCACTTACTTGTTCATATTCGGTATCTTTCGCAGAATACTTGTATGCGGCAGCACTCTGCTCATTAGCCGAATCCTTAAAATCCTTACGTTGTCTGACATACTTCTGCTGAGTGATGATAGCTTCATCGCTTTGTCTAGGCTCAGCTGTTTGTACTTTTTCAGGAATGACATCATCCTTAACTCTTACCTCTGTTACCAGTAAGTTATCCACAAAAAGATCATTCAAATTCTCAAGTTTCCCTGCCTCTTCAAAACAGCTGGTTTCACTTATATCAAATATCTGCTCCTTCACACCAGACTCTGATGCTTCAACCAGGATCTCCCGAGTATCTGTGATGTAACGTAATGCCTGGCTTGCATGCTGGGAAAGAACATCATTATCAAAGAGTTCAGCCGTAGCTTGCTCCTCAGTTATAGCTTTTTTATCCTGAAACAGATGGTGAATAATAGAATGCCGTTCAACCGAATCTCCCCGTTTTACGTTTTCTCCGAGAATTGCAGATTCGGAAAAAAGTATTCCTTTCCTTATGTCCTGCTCAGATGCCAATAGTTTATCGGGAATGCCATCCAAGATGTTAGAAATTTTTCCGTATTCATAAAGTGAAATTGAATTCTCTATATATTGCCTAATTTTGGAATCTGTTCCTTGCTCCTGTTCGACATTAAACGAGAGATCAGCCTGAATGGTAGGATTTTGTTGTCCTTCTTTTATAGAATCTGCATGGCTAATCTGATCGGACTGGTTTCCCGTTCTCCAGCTAGCATCTGGCTTTAGAGAATGCGAAGGTTGCTGCACCCCCTGCCTAATCTCTCCACTAAAATGCCTGTGAATATCTGAAAGGTAAGATACAATGGTCGTGTGAACGGCTTCCACGCTTTGACCCTCAATCTCACTAGCGATCTCCGCCTCTTTCCAATCTCTCCCCAATATACTTGTAGCAGAGTATGGAGGTTTGGACGCATTTTTTAACGTGTCCTCTTTCAGCGTTCGGTAAGTGCTATTTACAGGAGCAGACAGATGATAACGTGTATCCCGCTGTGTATCAAAGATCGTATCTGTACCAAATGCCAGTTCATAGCCCTTTTTAGAAAAAAGGGCGGTGATACTGATCAGGTAAGATTTTTTACCGTCCAGCATGTCACCGCCGACCTCCTTTAACACTACAAGTTAACTGTTCTTAATAAGCGTTTCCTTCAGAATACCCAAACCGATTGGAGCGAATGGGCTGATAGTAGCCAACGTGAACGGGCTTACCGGTGTATCCGCCAAGGTATAGCGATAAATCTGTTTGTACTCGTAGGTGGCCAGAACCTCCTTATCTACTTTCGGTGCTTTGCCTTCCACAAACACAATTCGCTTGGCATCCAGATCAAGAGTGTAGTCCGTACCCAATTTAACCTCGTTACAGTCGACCTTGACTACCAGCTTAAATGGCGCCCCTCCATTTGTTAATGAAGGTTGATGGGATAAATGAAACACTTTATTCTTTCCATCACCCTTGCCAAGATTCTCATGATCTGCCGTTTCTACAACCTCTAGCTCGTCGAGCTGTGCAATGTTTTTGGGATGAATGGCATAACATTCGTCCAGCTTGCCTACAAAACCATCATTCGGATGCACAACATACATTGGGGAAATATGATATTTCCCGCTATACACCGAAGGACTAAACCGTGATTCACCTGCATCAACCAATTTGTCATGTGTAATGAAAGCAAGATAATGCTGCTGGTAATACGTCCCCCCAATAGACTGTTGAAGTTGTACCGAGCTATTGCCGTTCGAGGTATTATTGCCATAGTCTACGTATGTGGCACCAAGTTTCATATCTTTTTTCCATTTTACTTCGTCCTTCTCCCGGCAGCCAGAAACCAGAACATGATTTTTTCTCGGCGATTTTCCAAGCGTTGTCATTCTGCCAATGTACAGTGGTGCATAGTAAGTATTCTCTGGTCCAGACGTTGGATCGGGACGTAGGAACATGACAATCCGGTCTTTGTTGAAGTTCCCCCAATAATACATGGTGGAATCACGTTGCCAGCCTCGCGTGAAATTGTCCAGTGGTGTGAAAGACAAAGCTGTAGGTAATGATGGATAGATATAGTACATGCAAGAATATACGGCATCCATAATGCTTGTTCCGGCATCCGGGTCAAATTTACGTGCTGGAATGTCTCCATAGTTAATGGTACCTGTTCCAGTCCCCGCTAATATTCTGGTATAAGAAACATGAAGTTCGTTTCCTGGCTCTGGCGCCTTCACATTAGAGGGGAATTTTATCATGTTAGTAGTATAGTCAACCATATAATCTTCAGGAGAAACCTCAATCTGATTAATAAACAAGCGCACCGAATCAGGTTTTATCGTCATATTCGTAGGTATTTTAAATTCTCGACGAGTTCCGGTCCCATCAGGAAGAATAGATTCAGGATCTGGTACTCTTGCTCCATCCCCTTTACCTTCAACAATCTTCTCGGAACGTACGTCATCAAAGCTAAAGAAAAATAGACGTTTAGGCATGTTAGGAGCAATAACTGAAGGTGCGTAGGAAACTGTAAATTGATCGCTTGCTTGTGCAGCTTCATTCAACGTAATAACTCCACTATATGGCTCGATGCTGTATTCCGATTTCTCTACATAAGCGCCGTTCCTATACAGCATTTCAGAATCCGGCTCTACGGGCCGCACGATAATCTGCAATGCAGTATCACTATTCTTAACCCGCTGTACCTCTCCAAGTACAGAGTTTTGAGAGATGAAATCCATTTCACCTGCCTGTCTAGGCTTTCCTCCATAACCGAATACCATACCAAAATTACGTGTTTGTCCGTCACTACCTTTAGACCTGAACAACCGGACATCCGCAAATTGGGTTGTTAATTTTTTAGGATCACCGCTAATTGCTCGGTATTTAATAAACGTTTCCCAACCATGAGTATTGAACTGTTTCTCCAATTCTTGCGGAAACAGTTGAATAGTTGCATCTCCATCAAACCATGACACAATAATCACCTCTATTATTATGATTCCAAGCTACATTATGGAGTAGTTGGTTTTATTTCAATTCCTTCTTCATTAACTGTGTTTACATATAGTCCAATGCCTGCTGGTCGAAATTGAGTTCCTGGCTTTTTAGTCAGCGGGGAGATCCCTTCTACTAAAAAGTAACGATAAACATCGAATTCATCTGGACAGTGGGTGCGTTTAACTCTCAATTTATTCGCATTAAATGAGAATGCAGCTAATGAGATGGTATCTTTTAAGGTACCACGAACACCTTCTTCGGGATGAATAATGTACACCTTGGAAGTATGTACTTTACCACTGTAACGGGAAGGATTGAAATTATATTTGTATAAAGGATTTTCTGCGTTATTCCATGCACGTGGATAGTCTTTGTCTTTTTTTCCATCACCTGCTGATCTAGTAGGTGGCATAAGGTTAGGCGGAGAGTTCCAAGAAAGATAATGGGCTTGATATCTTGCCCCAAGCTTGGAGCGGTGCACCATAACATTATCCAGACCATTTGCCGGGAATTTAGGGTATGATTTCAACAATGGCATAATATGTGGCTGTCTGGTCGTAGTATCGTCAAAATCATAAGTAGCAACGTCATCAATTGTATCCATAATCGGAACACTGCCAGCAAATAAGGCATAGACATTGTCCCCGTCCTCAATGGAATCAATTTTACCAAAGTACAGTGGGATGATCGGGACTAAATTACCTTCTGGGGCAGGTACATTATCGCATTGAATAATAAAGAAAAATCCTGTATCTGAAAGTGTTCCTTTAATAGAAATTTCTGAATCTGCCCACCAGTTTGTATTTTGAATAGGGAAGTTGAACTCGTTACTGTAATAAGACTCCATTAATTTAGAGCGGAGTCCTGCCTGCATAATAGGAGACTGCATACGCCCTCCTTTTGCTCCGTCAACCGTAAATACAGGGTTATTCCCTAAATCTTTATTCCAGAATGAATGTTCAACCTCTATATCTAACGCCGCCCTAAGTTGGCCTAATTCAGAACTATCATTCCATCCCAGCACAATATCTGGTGTATTCATTTCTAGCCCCTCTAGTTTCTCGATCATATACACATATAAAGTTTGTGGCGAACGATATTTAGTAAATTCTTGGGTAGCCCATTTTCCGAATTCAACCAAATTCTTTTGCTCTATATCTGGAATTTTCCCTTTATCATATTCACCAAATTTAGGATTCCAGCTACCCGAGATTGCTATACCGAAGCTTCTATTCTCTTTGTTAGTGTATATAAAATGTTCTGCTACAGTAATGCGGAATTTGGTTTGAGCGGTCTTATTATAATTAGGATTAGTAAGATTAGCATCAAAAATAACCTTCTTAAAATTGGCTGAGACTTTCCAGTCTGCTGTGGCCAGCAAATCTCCTAGACGGAGTTGCAGATCCGATTCCGTTACTTTTGGAGTAAATCCGGCGGCTGTTGTATCAATAAATGACATTTGTTTCTCCCCTTTCTATAAACGATGCCTGTTTTTCTTACTAGATTGGACATTTGACCAAGTATGTCCATTGTGTGGAGTCTGTATTGGAACTCACGACTACTTTAATCGTTGTGTCTCCACCTACGGGATTATAGTTAAACTCCAATTTTCCTGTACCAGAGACTAATCCTTTTGTGGTAGCTAGCATTTGATTTTGATAATATACATCCATCTGATCTGGCTGGGACATCATGTTGTATTCAATGGCCACTCTGCCCGGGTTAGAGCCCATCTCATGGTTTTTCTCTGTTCTGCGTCCTCCCCCCGTATCATTGATCTGACCGCACTGTAAAGTATTTGGCGGCGGTGGTGGTGGTGGTGGCGGTGGCGGTGGTGTGGGTTTGATTACAGTAATGTTCGCTTGCGCCGTTCCCGTCTGTCCCTGTTCATTCGTTAAGGTAAAGGTTACTGTATAATCCCCTTCCTTTTTGAAAGTGAATTTGGCGTTGTCTACGGTGTCTCTTTCTCTGATCGCGTCATTTGAAGCGAACCAATCGTAGATCAATGCCGGAGAATGCTTACTGTAGGAAGACTTAAATTCTACCCCTTCACCGATATTGACTGAAATCGTAGACGGAGCTATGGTTACAACAAGTGGAGGCAGCGAGGGTGATACTGGTATTTCAGGTCTTCTGAGATTTCCTGCTTTCAAAATACCGATTCCCGCTGGACGATAAGATGTAGCTACTCGTTTAGTCAGTGGTGATATACCCTCTGTCAGATAATAAGCATAGGTCCTGTACTTATGACCTGCTCCATCGGTGCAATATTCATCAACCGCCTCCAACTCATCCCCGTTCATTATAGTTAAGGGCGATAATAAAATAACATTTCTCAGTGTTCCATGCGTACCATCTTCCGGATGCATCAATAAAGCCCTCGCAGAGTGTGCCTGATCACTGTATCGAGACGGATTGAACTGATATTTATACGCATTGCTCATATAGTTATTCCAAGCTCTCGGGTGCTTGGCTCCATCCGAATCCCGCAATGGTGGCATTGTGTTCGGAGGAACAGCCCAGACAAAATAATAGGATTGATAACGCGCTCCATACTTCGTCCTCTTCACCATTACAGAATCAATACCGTTACTCGGATGTGTGGGATAATCTTTTAAAATAGGCATTAGAACTTCCTGATGACGTTTTTCGTCAGGGTCATCATAGTCAAATCGGGCAGATTGGCTAAGTGCATTTTCCATACTTGCTCCGTCTTTGGAAAACGCTGTTCCCGCGAATAGAGCAGTTGCTACCCCTGCATTTTCCGTATTGATATGATAGTCTAACCAAATCCTCACAGAAGTCGGACTGAATCCATTAACTCCAGAAGAAGCAAACACTTCAAGATCAAATGAACTCTTACCGTCTAATCCCTGTAAAGAAATCTCTCCGCAGTACTCTGCCTGATCCTTGGAATTTACGGGTGTTTGAGACTTTGAAGTCCGTAACTTTACAAGCTCATATCCTGCAACACGTAGAGAAATATACTCTGACTCTGCATCTACATCTCCTGATAACCACACTTTAATGGTAGAACCGGCACTGACCATAGGACTAGTGGAAAGAATGGTTTCTTTTCGGGATTCTCCACCATTCATATCAAAAATCCTACTCCCATTGACCATTACATCTCTACCACTCTTGACATCAAAATCACCCATATAGATTGGAATGGAAGGTACTGAGTTACTCTCCCAGGCAGGTGCCGTATCAGCTAGTAAGACTAGCACTAATGACTTCCCATCAACGTAACCTCTAATCTGAACCTTGCTATCCTCCCACCAATTCGTAAATTTCACATCCAGAGAAGCTACCTTCTCATGGCTCTCCAACTGTGGAATCCGTGTTCGTGAAGTAACGAAAGGTGACTGAAAAAATTGAGGAAATTGATGAGTAACCTTAAATTGAAGCGCCTGAGTTTGATCCTGTAGACTCCACATAGACGATTGGATTTCCACATCTAGAGCAAGTCTCTTGAAATCAGCAGTCTTATCCCAACCAACAATCATCTTTCCTATATTCACAAATTTGTCCAATTGGTAGAAATATAACGTGTGGCGTTCGAATAGATTATCTTCTTCGATCTTCCGGATAGCCCAAGCGAACATGCTATCTGATTGTGGTTCGAGCTGCGTTCCCCAACCTGCACGCGGTTTATAAATCGCAAAGGGAATTCTTGCACCTGTATTGAGCACTTTCTCCTTCACACTGCCTAGCATAGCCATTCCAAAAAGGTGCCCGGATATATTTCGTACAATGTAATGCTTGGCTACGACAAATTCGAATTCCTCGGTTCCGTCCAGATCACTGTAATAAATAGCCCCTTGTCCTGTAACCCCTCGTTCAAAGATAATACGTTGTCCTCCATCCTTCTTCTCTTCTACCGAATAGTAAGAGGAAGGCATCAGCGTCCCATCTAAATAAATATAATAGTCTTCCTTATGTGCAAGTTTGGGGATATCCACATAGGACATTGTCAACGGTAGATAAAAGCGTTTAATTGCTGGTTTGGCAAGCCGACTCGCATAAACTACTTTATGAAATTCATCCACGATGTCCCAACCATATTTGGAGCAAATTCCAGCGATTCCACTCAGCAGTTGGTCTTCATTGACGAGCATTTCGAGCCAGGGATTATCTTCTGCCACCATATTTAACCTCCTTTCTATCGGAGCATTTGATAATTCACCCATATATCTTTGTTCTTGCCACCTTCATTCATAAATTCAAAATGAAATTCCGTCCCTATCGGGCAAGGAATAATAGCAGTAAAGTACATTCCTTCAGGCAGATCTTTTGTGAAAATACGTTGGCAGACCAGCTTACCTCCCACGTACAAGTTCCAGTAATCACGAGATTCATAATAGGATGCCCCCACAGCTACTGAGAGGAGCTCACAATCATCACTGACCTGCATTTTGCTCTCTACTTTACCAATTCCTCTGGATTCAATCCGAGTACCTACAATGTAAGGCTGGGTCTTCGTCGGCATAAAAGGAGGATCAAAACGTCCACCTACTATATAGCTTGCAAAATTAGCACCACTAGACAACAACTACACCGCCCTTACATAATCAAGTGTAAGATTTTTGAATAAACCGTTTTCCCGAATAATATTTCCGTGTATAGCGCTTAATGAAGGAATGTCAGCTTCTTCTTCCATATCTGAATTCAGAATGGATGACGCCTCAAATTCAATTAGAAATCCAGTCACCTGCAAGCTCTCGTCCCGTTCTAGCGTTAATCGTTCCAGAAGTCCGCTATCGTAGGTATATATCATAGATGTAACTAATACAGGATGTTCAAGCATTTCACGTGCAACCTCTATGTTAATAACATTAGGTTCCTCATGCTCCCTATTCATTAACAAGTTGCCCGAATCCCCGAAGTAGGATCCTTCCTTACGCATCTCGCGTCGGATCAGATCAATGATCGGAAATACCTCATTGGAGTTCGTAAAATTCCGATTATTCAAAGTTCACACCTCACCTTCCCCTACAATATAAGAAAAAGGAAACGACAATTAACGCTACTTGCGTAATGTCATTCCCTTTTTATATTCAATGAATAATGAATTAGGATGTTGCGGAAGTAGATGGCCATGTAAGCTCTAAATAATTAACAATGCCACTTTCGTTACCAATCAATCTGTTACCTTTAATCAGATAATATCCCGCAGTAAAGGTGTTTTTATCATACACATAGCATCCGTCGAGAAGTTCTATGAGAGGATTGCCTCGGATTACAATATTTTTGGTGCGGGCTTGTCTTTTCATATCAAAAAATACTTTATTAGCCACTTGCTCCTTAAGATCACGCATGGATGCCCCATCCTTCTCTTCAATCCATGGTAACTGTAATCCTGCGGTTCTCATATTCCCTTTGGTGGCGACAATCAAGCTTTTATCAAAAAAATGCTCTGTTAAACCTGCGGATCCAGAAATCATCAGATGGTTACGAATACGTGAGTAGTCTGTAGAGGATGTCATTTCAAGTAGATTATCATCATCTGCAAAGTTCCACTTGGAACGCATAACTTGCTCCCAATCGGGAGTATTCAGAAAATCCATTCGTTTAAATTTAAAAGTTCCGTAACGATCACACCTAACATCATAAGGCATATCCTGTATGAGCGATTGGATGGCATCGGCTGCCCTTGTGCCCGTTTTGAATGATACATTTGCTACAAAAGGATTTTCCCAACCTCCTACAGTTTTAACACTTTCCTGAGATATAGCTTGCAATTCCCCTGTCTTTTGATCAAACTTCATGTAGGAGTTCTTGCCTTTCCTCACATCAATGTATACCGTATCATCAATCTCATAATCAGGATATTTACGATCCTCACGGTGCACACGCCATGAACTAAGTCCTGCTGTGGTTACAATATCCTCTATAATACTGGATTTCATCCAGGCAAAAGCCCCGCTGTCCCCTGCGTACGCTTCCTCTGGAGGATAGGCCATATCCTTATAAAAAACAAATTCCTCTAGCATATCATATCGGTCTACGCAATGGAACGTAAGTGTTCTTTTCTCGGCATCCTCCTCCACCTCACCTTTGACCATCCCTGTAAATACTCGAACGATTTCATCACCATAACCTGCATAAATACGGACAGGAGTCCCTTCACTAATTAGGTGACGTCGCTCCCCTTCTTCCCAGTAGGTGAATTCGTTAGACGGTTGGTTCATGGTATCGGGAAATAGAGGTGTACACTCGAATGATGGGGAATAAATCCCTTTTGCGTTGTTCAAGGTAACTGTAGCCGAGGACGAGGACATGTCCATATGAGAATTAACTTCCCAGTTCATCACATCCAATTCTAATGAAAAGGTATCCTCATATTGAAACCCACCAATGTCATACCATTTCTCTTTATACGTATCGCCAATATGGGTGGCAAATTGCTCAATGGCATAATCATTAAAAGCATATTTAACCTCTGCAATATATAGTCGTCCGCTGGATACAGAGAACAACAATCTATTAGTTGTATAATCCTCGGAAACGCCGCGAACTCGAGTATTCTCCCATTTTTCAATTCCGCCCGGAAGCATGCTCTTGATATACACATCCATATCCGTCTCGTTGTGACAAGTGACAACATAATCGGTGTACTCACTCAAATGGCTATGATTATAAGAAGCATTATTGGTTGATATTCCTTTTTCTGTAATTTTAATAATAAATGCTTTCGATCCATTGGAAATTATAATTTTCCCTTGTGTTCCCTTATCCGTCTTGATGCGGAACTGCATCGTAAAAGGAAACTTATTTATCTTACCTACCCGTTCAATACCAGCCTCTCCACCTTCAGAGGATATCATCTGTTGATCGCCCAAATCCTTGATCGCTACTTGCTGGTAGCGTATCCATTGATTCGTCGTACTCATAGCGTCTTCGAACGTCCAAACCGTTTTGGCTGATACCGATTCTACATCAAATTCTCTTGCTTTCAAAAAAGTCAGTCCAAAATTACCTTTAGATGCTTGCGAAGAATTGGATAAAGAAAACTCAATCTTATGGTGTCCACTCGGTATCGGAATGGAAGGTGGATAAGCAAGTCCATTTTTGGCATTGACGCCTTCAATAGTAGTAACTACATAACCGTCCACCTTAACCTCTACTTTGTCTTGCACATCCAAATCGGCGATATAGGCCCAGCTCAAACATCCCGCCTTGAACCAGTCGTGAACAAACGCGAATTTCTTTACCTGGCCTGCACCGCCTGTTCCCTGAAAACCCAAAACATTACGGACCTGATTAGAAGTTTCATTCGCCAAAAATTGTGCAGCACCCACTATATCTACATATTTTGAAGAGTCCAGGCTTGTTTTTTTAACTGTAAAATCCTTGTTATAGGATACCTTCTCCGTTGAACGGTTCATCTGATAGGAAACAATGGATTCATTTACTTCTGAGGTCACCGTTCGAGCCCTTCCGTCCCCCCATTGCTTGACCCTCACTACAACAGGCTTTCGACCAAATTGTAGGCATTTCTGCTCATTTTCCATTAAGATATCAATACGATTGCCTTTAATAGCGCCACCTGTATCATCCGCCAAATATTCGCCCCAATTGCTACCATCTACAATCACGTCTACCTTGCTTCCCAGTGGTATTATGGACGGATCTACAGCAATAATCTTGTAATCCTTCCACACACGGACGTCTGTACCGCCTCTTGTAATCCCTATGCAACCTACACATTTAGCATGATAAGCCGTGGCCTCCATACTATATTCTGTATAGGAATTAGTGGCGTTGTCTTCCATTCTTGTCATGAAAGTTTCGCTATCCCGAGCGCCAGTCTCCAGATCCGCTACCATTCTTCCTTTAACTTGGGAAGTTCGAATTGGTAGCTGTATGGATTTTTCTCCACGTAAGAATGCTTCGGGATTTAGATCGGCTCCATCCTTCCGAACCTCAAAATGAAGATGTGATCCGTCTCCGCTCCCACTGGTAATGATGTGGCCGGAGTTCCACCCGATCGCAATCGGATCTCCAGCCTTTACATAATCTCCGACCTTGACCATCATGGCATTGGGCTTCAAATGTCCGTAGCGGGTTTCCCAACCATTACCGTGATTAATATATACGGCGTATCCGTAGCCTTTCACAGCACCAGCTACTGTAATCTTCCCGTCCCACACGGCATAGATGGTATCCCCCTTGACACAATCAAAATCTATTCCCTTATGTCTGGAGCGTTTTGGATTCACTGAACGGTGACGACTGGTAATCAGCATACCCTGAATGTGATTGGAGTCAGTTACATGTCCGTGCATCGTAGGGCTCGAAAGAATAGGCATGGACATGGGCATATTAGAGAGCCGAGCTGTCTGACTAATCGTTGTTTCCTCTTTTTCACTGGTTAGTTCGGTCACTCCATCAATAGATAAGAATTCTCCCACTACGGTATCTTTCACATATTGAACCACATCATATTTCTGACGCAGCCCTCTAACATAAGACATTTTATCCAGTTCTACAACAACGCGCGGCTGATGACCATGTGCTTGGACACGCTTCATCATGGATTCCAGTAATCGGTCAGAAGGATAACTTACATCAGATACAAAAGTCATTTTATCACCTACCTAAATCGTTCTATTGCCCATTCTATGAATCTGTTTAAAAAAACAACGGCTTCAGCGCGAGTAATACATTCTTCCGGTTCTAGAGTATTGTTCTCATAGAGTGGAAACACATAACATCCATCCAGAAACTGCTCACCCATCAAGTCAACAACATCTTGTTCGTACCATTTCCCTGAGAAGGAGCTGCGATCTTGTATGTTTCTCAACGAATATGTGTTTCTCTCAAATACCCGATCAGTATATCGATTATAGATATTCATTCGAATACGCTGAAGAAATACGAGAAACTGCGCCCTTTTCATACGTACATTCGGAAAAAATCGGTCATTGTAACGGGCGTGTGTTGTACTTACAATAACCGTCTCCTGTTTAAATTTCACACCGCCCGGTGCCCAGTAATTATATCCAACAGTTGCAGGAAACCCATTATAACTAAAGGGAAGATAGACCTCTCCTTTATGAATCACAAATACATCCTGCCTAAAACCAACAGCGTTCTTAATGGAAGTCTTCGGGTCTTCTCCTGTTTTGATTTCAACTAGCAACCGTTTGAGCTTGGTTCCAAGAACCGTGACTGTCTCCGGCTGATATTTCGTCTTAGCTTGATAATTAGCTGCCATAGACAAAGTTGCAGAAGGTAGAGAAATAGAGCTTTCGGCCGTCCCACTATAAGGTCCGTTAACACAACCCTCCTGTTTATAAGCAGGTTTACCATATGCAATACATACAATCTCAAGTCCGCCAGATAAAGGATTTGACATCGTTACTTTTCCATTTTCTACTTTTTCAGGCTGTACCTGTACGCCACTAACGAGAACAAAGATAGGATTTTCGGCATTCACCTGATAACCCGGAATAGGAAACTCCAGTTGTCCATCGACAGTTATGAAGCGCTTAACGATTCGTTCATATCCTTTTTCAAAAATATCATAGGATATCCCTTCTATAAAACTGTTCTCTCCGTGAGCATCGAGACTTAACCGTGTCGCATCTAAAATATCTCTGTAATACCAATCTAAAGGATCTACATCAATCCAGCGCTCCATGATCAATACCCCCTAAGAATCCGATCCAGATATCTGTAAGATCTCATTATAAATGTAATTCCCTCTGCACGGGTGCAGGCCTGGTTCGGTCTGAAGTAAGGAATAGAATCCCCTTCATCCTCTGTTACCGTAACAATACCACGCTGCTCCATTTCTTCTATAAAGCTGGAGGCCCAATGATCCTTAAGGTCGATGAATTGATTCCTATATCGGTATTCATGATCCTGCTTGCGGATACACGTCATATTGACAGTGATGATATATTTAGTCTCCATCTCAGCCGTTCGAATATCCGGCTCTCCTGTCACGATTCCTAAATAAATTGTGCCTTTTTCGTCATAGTATTTATGCTCTGAGCTTATAAAAGAAAGCCAGTCCGCATACTCCTTTTTGCTATAAAATAGAAGTGTCAGGCTAGCTGTATAATGCGAAGTTCCTCGATTAACCAAACCTGCCGATGATGACAGTGTCTCATTAACATGGGATTTTAGACTAGGAGCTGGCGGCTTGTATTCATTAATAAGCTTGGCCTTGACCTCCACGAAGCGGATTCCATTATCGTAGAATAGTCGTTTTTTATAAATTGCTTCTTCAGATTTGTATGGACTTTGCTGAGTCAAAATGTATACCTCCTGTCATTAAAATAGTGCTTATTTGCGGCGGATCATTACAATCTATGATGTCTTGCTACGATAAGCCGTCGTCGGATTCATAAGAAGTTGGTCCCTTAAACTCCCGGCTTTGCCGTATGCGAGGCCTCTTCCAAGTCCATTGCCGATCGTCTCTAATTGGGATGGACTTACACCATTTGTGACATTAGGCAAGGTAACATTTACAACCACATCGCCTGAGCCGATCGTATAGGATTGATGCGTGTTTCCTCGTGTTAAATATTCATATCTTGTCATCGCCGTCACTCCCTCGGGCATATTAAATGTTCCCGCTGACGACTTCATCTCATCCAGGATGCCTAATTGAGTTTGTAGCGACTGATTGGTCAATTCTCTGATCTGCTCTTGTATTTTCCGCTGAGTTTCCGGCTCTTTTCCATTCAGGTCTTTTTTATACTTGGAAATTAGAGCGTTCATCTCGTAAACTTCCTGCTTCATATTGGATACTCGTAATGTGCGCATGGCAGGCGAATCTTCCTCAGCCCCGCCACGCTTAACGCGCTCCGCAAGATAAGCATTGTTACGGTCACTGCTATGGACCTCCAGTTGCCGACGCTCAATGCCGATTTTGGAGAGGAAGAGTTCCTTAAGCTGAAGATTATTACTTGAAATATTATTTTGTAAATTCATTATCTCTTGCTGTAATCGTACAGCATCGTCCCCTGAAGCCGGAGTGCTTCTCAAGATGGTTAATTGCTCTTGTAGCTGTCTGCTTCTGCTTCTTGTTATCTCACTCATTTTGTCCAAATAAACTTTGGATTCTCTATCCATACCCAGAGCTGCAACAAGCCCTTTGCCTTGCGAAGAGGAATCTACACGTGCTAATTGATTGTTAATGCCACTTAATGAGGATTGAAAAGCCATACGTTTTGTATCCACATCACTTTGCAAAGCTGTTTCCTCAAATTGATTCCCCATTTTTTGCCGGGCCTCTCTACGCTCATCGAGGTCCTCCTTCTTTTCCTTCCACTCATCGGAATTGGGGTCCAGCTTGTTCATACTCTCCTTCAAATTACGGATGGATCTATCCATAATTTTCAGTTGTTCGTTCAGAACATCTTTTAATTCCTGATTTTGACGTTTACGTAGATTTATATACTCCGTAGAGTCTGTACGTACACCTGCCATTTCAGCTTTAAGTATTTCCAGGTTGTGACCACTCTGAACTTTGTTCAGTTTCTCATTCACTTGGGTTGTAATCTTATCTGTATCAAGCGAATCTGTTTCCCCCTTGTTGTACTTTTCGTCGTAAGCTTTTTGAGCCTTTTTGACCAGCTTCTTTTGCTTTTCTTCCTCCTGTAATTTTTTTTCGTAATTTTTAATGAAAATTTCCTCACGTTCCTTTTCAGTCTTTTTAGCATAACCAGATTTTTCAGACCATTCCTTAACCGCGTCTTCTGTACTTATTCCATTTTTCTCTAAATATCTGTTCATATCATCACGATTACGAATCGTAGAATCTTTTTTCTGATAATAAGTAACCATTGAATCGTAAAAATCGTCAGCTTGTCCTTGACCCATATGTTTAGGTTCTAAACCAAACAAACTCCTGACGCCATTTCTAAGACTGGCCTCTGTCTGATTGTATTCACTTACGAGCTTAACCATAAAATTCCCAGAATTATCGGCTTTAAAAGATTTAGTAAAGTCAGCAAGGTTTTTATCCCTCGCATCAGCAGCAGCATTCTTTTTCTCTTCATCTGATTGAGTTATCTCCTCAATCGACTTTTGTCCCTCATCCAATGCAATATCTCCTACAACTTGTGCAACGGCACCTGCAGCTCCCGCAGCCAGACCTATTAATCCTGCCTTGCTCCCCACTTGGAGCAAAGTTTTGAACGAAGGTCCTGCCGGCCCTTGGAATTGACCTACTTTCTCTTTTATTTCTTTTATCATTCCATCGGAGGAACCTTTGAATATACTTTTCATCCCCTTTAGGGAGTCCTCTTTATCTTCACTTTTGGCTCCACTATTTGGCAATGAGACAGATTTCTCTCCTCCATTATTTCCTTTTGAGTTATCTATAGTTCTTTGTAGTGTTTGAAAGGAAAGATTCATGATCTGAGTCATATTACTAGTTTCGCTAATGGTGCTCTGGAAGTTAAGAAGCGCTCTTATTAAGCCCTCCATGCCTATATTTTGATTAAAGCCTCCTGGTTCGACACCACCCATTCCGTGTTCTTTGATAGAATTGGATCTGCTAGTTTTGACAGATGCTTTAGTACGTGAAATTTCACGCAGCAAACGATTGACCTGCTCATTCAATAGCTCTTTTACTTTTTCAGTAATTCTCCGATCAAGTTGTCTCATCTCGCGGCTCAAATGATTTTGAAGATTTCGACCCAATCCTTGCTGGCCTCCTCCTTCTTTCCCTGTAGAACCCAGTATTGTATTTAACGTACGCGTATGTTCATTTAAACGCCGAAAGCGAGAATCCAGTCCTTGCATTTCTTCACTAAAATGCTTTATCGTACGGATGGATTTTTGTAGCTCTGAAAGCACGTCAGCTTGCATATTGTTCATACATTCACCGCCTTTTATAAAATGAAACTCCCACCCACCCCTTACGGAGCAGAGCAGGAGTGACTTTCATCCAAGCATATTGGCCAAAAATTCCATATCTTCTTCGTCGGCTATTTTATAGCCATCCAAATAGTTACCATCTTCCCGTACTTCTTCGCGACCTGTAGGAGCATCCGAAACACTTTCACCAGTCCCCCTGAAAAGTCCGTCAAAAGACAGGGATGATACTTTAATTGTGAATTCAATATGGTCATGACACTGCTCCAGATAGTAGCCCAACTGAGGAAGCGTGAGCTCCCAGACCTGATACTTATCCAGATGACAATAATGCGCCAGCTTAAAAAAGATATTGGCCCAGTCAATGGAAGCCCGCCGATCATACTCCGATTCTTCAATCTCAGAGGCTACATGGACTTTTTTATTCCATTCAAACCGATCATGGCATCTATGATTTGTTTGGCTGTTTCCAGGTCAACATACTCTTCCAAATGTTCAGGTGTCATCCAGCTATAATATGGCTTGAAGCCCATCAGCAGCACATCAATCAGCTCAGGATAACGATCCTCCCCTTCCAGGTCAACTGGAATCAGATTGGCAATGATAATTCCGGAATCAATTGAATTCAGCTTTTTGATCAGCTTACGTGCATCTTTCAATCCTAACGGGGGCAAATGGTAGGTTTTACCATCTCGTAAGCGTACCTTTTCATCTTCTTCAAAAAAAGCTTTTTCCTTAATCTGTGTTTCTTCTTCTGTCGGAATCTTCTTCGAACCTTTTACAGCTTCTTTTGAATTGGCTGGCTCTTTTTCAAACTGTACCGTTGACACTTCTGAGATACTGTCACGGTCAGCAATCACAAACTGCAATGATGGAATGGTTAATTCTCTTTCATTCATTTTGGAAGTTCCCCCAATGTTTATTTCCCCCGAATAAGCTCACGTCACAGGCTAAAATAACATCGGGGGATTTCCATATTTATTTATAGCTCATCCAAAACTTATACTAAGGTTGTTAGCAGATGTCTCTTTGATTACTTCCAACCTCATAACGCTTAATCGTGCCTAGTTTATTGTCAAATCGCTCAGGATCAATAACTGTCAAGGTTACGCTATGAGTAGATGCCTGCTGGCGCTGAGCATCAATAGTGAAATTTGATTTTACACGACATTGATACAACTCTGTTTGATATCCTTGTACCGATCCATCCTTTTGTTCAAAACGGCCGTCATGAACCAAGTGCACTGTCAAAGGCATATCCTTGCTCGTAATATCCAGAATATCAACCACTTCATTACGTTTGTAGTTTACATAAATGTCTACGTCTTTCAGGGCCGAATTGAAAATCAGCTTACCTCCATCAACAAGGTATTGTTCCTCTGTAGGAGTGCCTGTAAGCAAACGTTTAAGGAGTTTGTTTCCTTTAAGTGTACGTACTGAAATTTCAGGAGTTTTATGCAGAGAGGAACCGAAGACAAGTTCTACCTCAAATTTCCCTTTCACTTCTTTAATCACATGTTTCTCTTCCAATTCCCAAATAAATCCATCATCAGATTGGTTAATTCCACTTAAGGCAACAGGATAGACGATCACAACTTTTTTTCCAGCTAAGGTAGCATCGAACACCGCTGTGTTGCCTGTCACAGTAACTTCCGTAGTTACATCCGGGCCTGTAATAATGCCATCGTATGCTTTAATAGCAGGTACAGCCACAGCAGATTCTGTCAGCGGCACTTGATAGGGGGAGTCGATAGGAACCGCTACCGTTTCCGTTGTCAGCTTGTAAGGAGCACCACTAACTCCCTCACGAAGCTTGGAACCAAGAACCAAACGTACCAGATTCAAATCAAATTTGGCATCTTGAGCCGTAATATCAATTGTTTTTTTGCGAAGCAATGTATCCAACGGTACACTGGAATCTCCGCCCTCAATATCCTGCATATCAAGCTGGATATCCAAACGCATGTTATTAAGTGTTCCGATTGTAATAAGGTCATCACAATTCGGAATTTTTGCCATAAACTTACCTGCACCTTTAATCAGCATTTTCTTATTCTTCGTAATTCCCATCCTAATAACCTCCAATTTGTTATTCCATTCCAATAGTTATTCCAATTTGAATGGAGTATTTGTATGTGTTCTCAAGGTCAGTGTCATGGTCCGAACCCGTGATATATTGACCTTTGAGCAAGCCACCTTGAGTTAAACTTTGGTACTCATCGTCAAATAAGGTTGTGATCCGGTCCGCTATACGCAAGGCCACATCTACATTCTCCCGCGTATAAATATCAAAATTAAATATGGACCAATAATCGAGATAATTCTCTCCACGCCCACCTGCACTTTTATAAAATGAAATCAGCGGAAGTTGGTCCTGTTGCAGTCCTTTAGGATGTCTCCTTTTCTGAATTTTTTCCATCATGATCTTGGAAGGAGTAGTTCCGGAATTCTCTAATAATGTGTGAAGCTCAGCATCTTTTTGTAGCACGGAGAAAATAGATTCGTAGATATCCAAAATATGAATCAGTTCTATTCACCACCTTCCTGACAGTATTAATATAAGTGATTCAATGAATTTTTTAACTGTACCTACGTACTTCATTTAAATGATTTCAAGAATAGATATAACAGGTTGGCTTGAAGAGGTTAAATAGAGTTTACTAGTATCCTCGAATGCTACTTTACCCTTAAATTGAACACGATGATGACTTTTTCGGCTCGAAGACGTACTCACATAAACATCGCCATAGCCCATATTTCCCACAATGATAGTTACGCCTTTATGACGGGCATTATAAATAAGCTCTGTATCTTCTCCCATTCGATGAGCAAATTCTGATAAAATTTCGCTGCTCAATGTCATTTCCTTTCATCGTCCTCGTTTCTTCATACAGGATCTACAGCCCTCTATAGACGATCTGGGAATATGCTCCTGCCGATTAGACTGTTCCACGTCATGCGGATAAACAAGCTGACCCCATCGATCCATTACTTTACCTGTAAGTTCACCAATACAATATAGACATAGTAACGGTTCACCTATCATTTTCTCCTCCATAAAACTTTCTCGTGCTCTTTGTGTTACATAGCGAAATTCACATCGTACGCATTGGCTAAATTGTGCCATTATCATAACCCCCTTATAGCAAAAGGTTTAATCTCCTAACCCCAGTAATCTTCTGCGTAATCGCTCTTTATTCTTATCCTGAATACAGCTTCGGCAATCGTAGATTCCCATATATTTGTCTAGTAGCTCGGAATAACAAACATGGTTTTGTTCAGCCAAACAATAAATGCATACATTCTCCTTAGACTTGTAAATCTTCAAAAGCATCCGTGCCTGCTGCGTTACATACCTTCTACAATCACACTTCATACGACCCCTCTCTATCTCAATATAAGTAAATGAGATTTGAATTGAACCCCTGCTATGTATACAAATAAAAGATTCTTATATACAAAAAAAGGAGGGGCAACCCCAAGCCATCATGGCTTGAGGGTTTGCTCCTCCTCTTCTATAAAGCGGAAATTGCGTGCGATGTACAAAATGGGTGTACCCGCCGCGGTCAGTACAAATTTTAAGATGTAGGTGGTGAATAATATCTCGAGCCATATCCCCCACGCATAACCGTAAAAGGCAATAGTACAGAAAATGAGCGTATCTATAAACGAGCTGATCATCGTGCTGCCATTGCCGCGAATCCAGAGCTGATGACGTTCCGGAAAAAACTTGCGAATCCAGGCATACAGACGCACGTCCAGCAATTGACTGACCGCATAGGCTGTCAAGCTGGCAAGCGCAAGCCTTGGCAACAATCCAAACAGCTGTTGCATCGGTGTCTGGGCAAAATCCGTTGCAGTAGGCTGGAACTGCAGCACCATTTGCATCGTTATCGTCGTCATAATCAGAGTGAAAAAGCCGAACCACACAGCTTTACGCGCCTCTTTAGGCCCATATTTTTCATTCAGTAAGTCACTGGCCATATACATAGAAACATACATCGTATTTCCCAATGTAGTGGTAATGCCGACCAGATCAATCGTTTTGGTTACCTGAATATTGGCTAGTACAGTAGCAACACCAATCCAGGCGTACAGCCCTTTTTTACCGAACAACCGAAAACATAACAAAAAGAACATAAAATTGACGAGGACAAAAGCTGCCCCCCATAACAGATTAAACATGAAATCCTCCTAGTTTTGATAGCGCGGGATGGTTGCGAACCGCGGTTCATCCGAAGCAAGCCGGAAAAACATTATTTTAATGTATCATAGATTAGGATTCGTGAACAGCTATAATTTACACTGTCCTAAACTCAATACAAAGAGCCGACCTTATGGCCGGCTCTTTGTATTGAGTACATTCTGTACGTGTGTTATATAGGCTACAGATGCGATAGGGGAATGCATCGTACACCTTTCGTTTATCATTTACTTAGGAGTGTGCCGTTGCATCCAAATCCATGCCATGATTGTTGAACACGTCTTGATCGTTCTCCTTGAGCACCTTGCCTGAAATGAGACCTGCGGTAATAGAATCATTGACATTTAACGCTGTGCGTCCCATATCAATCAACGGTTCGACTGAGATGAGCAATCCTGCCAATGCCACTGGAAGATTCATGGTGGAAAGCACGATCAGGGAAGCGAAAGTGGCACCACCGCCTACACCCGCCACGCCAAACGAGCTGACCGTAACGACCAGAATAAGCGTGAGGATAAAATCCCAGCTCGTTGGATCAATACCCACGGTTGGAGCAATCATGACCGCCAGCATTGCCGGATAAATACCAGCACAGCCGTTTTGCCCAATAGTCGCTCCCAAGGTCGCAGACAGATTCGCGATGCCGTCGGACACACCAAGCTTTTTCGTTTGTGTTTCAACATTTAACGGAATGGTCGCCGCACTGGAACGAGAAGTAAAAGCAAAAACCAGTGTAGGCAATACCTTTTTCACATACGTCACCGGATTGTAGCCGAACAAGGCCAGCAAAATAAGATGAATGATAAACATGACCAACAGAGCCACATAAGAAGCGAGCACAAACTTGATTAGCTTCAAAATTTCATCTGGATTGGTCGTAGCTACTACTTTAGTGATCAGTGCTAAAATGCCGTAAGGAGTCAATCTCAGCACCAGAGTTACAATCCGCATCACTACAGCGTACACTGCATCGATCACTTTACGGAAGGTTTGCGCCTGTTCTGGTTTTTTACGATCCAATCCAAGCACAGCCACACCGATAAAGGCCGAGAAAATGACCACCGCCAGCGTCGACGTACGACGTGCTCCCGTCATATCCTCAAAAGGATTTGAAGGAATAAATTCCAGCACCTGCTGTGGAATGGTCATGTCCTGAACTGTTCCAAGGCGCTCTTCCATCTTCAACCCCTGTGCTTGTTCCTTCTCCCCACCTTGAATCTCAATTGCCTTTAGATCAAACGACAAGCTGGTTACAATACTAACTGAAGCAGCAATTGCCGTTGTAATCAGTAGTACTGCAATAATGGACACGCTGATTTTGCCAAGGTTCTGTCTTCCCTTCAAATTCATAATAGCCGAAATAATCGACACCATGATAAGCGGAATAACTACCATTTGCAGCAAACGGACATAACCATTACCTGCGAGGTTGAACCAATCAACTGATTTTGTAATGACCTCTGAGCCTGCCCCATAGGCATATTGTAGAACAGCCCCGTAGATCAGTCCGAAGCCAAGTCCGGCAAATACCCTTTTTGTAAAGGAGATGTGCTTTTTCTGCATCCAGACCAATACGCCTAGCAGCAAAAGCAGCACGATTACATTTAAAATAATAAAGAAGGTATCCATTATTATTTCCTCCAAACTTATACTTAATATGTTTTATAAGGTGATCCTTCAATCCGAAGATTACTATATCACAAAACCAACTATTTTTGTAGGTTTTCTAACAATAAAATAGTTAAGCAACTTCCACTTTGGGTTTTATTAAAAATGCCAAACAGCAAGCCTTCATCTTTCGAAGACTTGCTGTTTTTTGTCCTGAACACAACGACATGTATTCAACTTAGGCGTAAAATTTTTATCAGCCGTTAGACGATCACTGTGTATAGCAGTTCCTGTTCCTTAACCACTTTATGCTGATTATCAGCGGACTCCAACTCGCTAAACTGAGCTACATTCGTAACAATAACAGGCGTTATCGTTTCGTAACCAGCCTTGCGGATTTCCACCAGATCAAACTCCAGCACGAGGTCTCCTACCTTCACGCGATCTCCTGCTTTAAGATGAGGCGTAAAATGAAGTCCTTTTAGTTTAACCGTATCCATCCCAACGTGAATGAGCATTTCAAGTCCTGAATCACTCACCAATCCAACAGCATGCCCACTTTTGGAAATGGAGAACACTGTGCCATCCACTGGGGAAACAACCCGGCCTTCGGATGGTTCAATAGCCCAACCTCTACCCATGATTTCTTGAGAAAATGCAGGGTCATTGACTTCACTGAGCGGCTTAACTTCACCCATAATCGGGCTGTATACCGGGATTTTCTCACCTTTCGGCAGTGAGGACACAGCAGATTGTGCTATTTCATCAGTGGAGATGTCTCCGCCAGCGTCTGTTGTTGCTTGTGGTGCTTCTTCGTTCTTTTCATCTGTAAAGCCGATCAAATAGGTAACAATCGTAGCAACCACAAATGCAATAATAAGACCCAGGATTGCGTATAAGAAAGTCGGTCCAATAAACATCGCCAGACCAGGCACACCAACCAATCCACCCATGACATACGCTTTTGTACCAAACAAGCTCATGAAGCCCCCGCCGACGGCTCCGCCGATCAACGCAGCAGTAAATGGTTTTTTAAACCGCATATTTACACCATACATTGCAGGCTCGGTTACACCCATAATAGCTGTCAAGCTCGTAGAGAAAGCCACTGTTTTGACTTTGGCATTTTTTGATTTTAAGAATACACCCAGTGCAGCACCAGCCTGTGCCAAGTTGGCTGCTCCCATAATTGGAATCATGTAGTCAAAGCCCAACGTTGCAATCGATCCAATCATAATAGGAACCAACGCATAGTGCATACCTGTCATAATGATCAGGGAGAAGGTACCGCCTAGCAGCAGACCTGCAAGTGCACCTGTATTTTCAAACAACCAAGAGATACCGCCTGACAGGCCATTACCAATAATGGAGCCGAGCGGCCCTACAGCAACCAAAGTCAAAGGTACAATAATCAATAAAGTCAATGTCGGAACAACGAGCAACTTCAGTGATGCATGTGTATACTTATCAATGAATTTTTCAACATAAGATGCCAGCCAGACCGCAATAACGATTGGAATAACGGTCGAAGAATACGTGGCCGCTGTCACCGGAAGACCAATAAAGCTAACCTTCACGTTAGATGCCAGTAAAGCTGTAATCGTCGGGTGCAAAATGGAAGCACCAATCGCCGCACCAATAAACATATTACTGCCGAGTTTTCTAGCAGCACTGACAGCCAGAATAATAGGCAGGAAGTAGAACGCACCGTCACCTATTGCCGCTAAAATCGTATAGGTTTGACTCTTATCGGACATCCAGTTCATGGCCACTAAAAGAGCAATGATCCCTTTGATCATACCTGCGCCGGTGATCGCTGGCAAAATCGGTGTAAACATACCCGCAATAAAGTCGAACAGTTTGCTGATCGGGTTTTGTTTTTTCTTAGATGCAGTACTTGCTCCTGAGTCACTTTGCGGAGCCTTGGACATGTTGCTCACCAACGATTTGTACACGTTAGCTACATCATTACCGATAATAACCTGAAACTGGCCGCCACTCTCCATGACTCCCATGACGCCATCCGTTTTCTGCAACTGCTCTTTCTGAGCTTTCTTATCATCATGAAGGTTGAAGCGCAAGCGGGTCATGCAGTGAATGACCTGCTCTACGTTTTCTTCACCACCAACTAGTGTAAGTATCTCTTTGGATAATTGATTTCGATCCATGAGGTGTTCCTCTTTTCTTTTAAGGTATAAAATAAAATGCGCAAATGGGCAATAAAAAAACCTGAATACAGAAAGCAGACAGCTTAATAAAAAGCCAATCTTCTTTCAGCATTCAGGTTTTGCCTTCTGGTTTAGAAGTAGCAATCCTAAATCCCTGATCATACATGAAATCATTGATTTTTAATGATACGCTCGATATGAATGGTGAGATACAACATCTCATCCTGGGACAAGCTTCGACCATAGATTTTAGTGGTATAATCTCTTATTTTTTCCGCGCAGGCGTAAGCATTCTTATACTGAACCTTAACCATATCATGAAGGGAATTATCTGTATTTTGTACAGGGGTCCCATTCATTACCCGTTGAGCAAAAAATTTGAGATGTGTAATAAAGCGGTAATAGCTTAACGACTCTTCATCCAGATCCATTACAAAAAAGCGACTTACAATATTTATGATATCCTTGACAATGTTAGTCAGGGTTATCGTTTCGCGCATTTCGCTATTAAGCTGTGCATTCACCAAATGTAAGGCGATAAATGCTCCTTCATCATCTGGAAGTGTAACTCCCAGCTTGTCCTGAATCATGTGCAGTGCTTTGGTCCCAATCGTGAATTCCTTGCGGTACATTCGCTTAATTTCCCAGTAAAGTGCATTTTTGATATCCATACCCAAGCGATAACGCTCTATGGCAAAATGGATATGATCCGTCAGCGAAATATAGATGCTGTCATGCAACTCTACACCAAGTATCGTTTTGGCATATTGGATGATTTCATCAGAAATTTCAACATATTCAATAGGGATATCAGACATCAGGGTCATGAGTTTGCGGGAAACCTCGGTACTTTCAAGTTTGAAAATTTTCTCGATTTTCTCTTCTTCAATCTCATCGCCTGTGTTTTTTTTAAAAGCAATTCCTCTTCCCATAATGACTAATTCTTTCTGCTGTTCATCAATGACCGTTACGACGTTATTATTCAGCACCTTTGCTATCTTCATTCCATCACCTTAAGCCGCTTGGAGTAGTAAAAAAAGGCAATACCAAAACTGACACATAGTGCCTGCTTATGGTTTTGCCCGATACGCTCAGTAACAATCCACGATTGTGCAGTTTTGAATAACTGACACCATAATATCATATAAAGACTGAGGTGACAAGTTTTTTTGTAAACACTTTCATGAGGCTTTTGGGCATTGGCACGCCTTAGCTGCCAGGGCTCTTTTCCACAACCGAGTTCGGAGAAGCATTCATGCCAGATGTGGACACTACTTGCGAATGCTCATCTTTTTCATCCACAAAGCCCATAAAATACGTAATTACGCCAGCTGTAACTAGTGAGATTAACATTCCCAAAATAGCATATATAAATGTAGGACCGACGAATAATCCCAAGCTGGGCAGACCTGATATACCACCAATAGCCGTTGCTTCAGTTTCAAATAAACTCATAAATGCACCACCGAGAGCCCCTCCGATCAACGCCGCAACAAAAGGCTTCTTAAAGCGCATTGTGACTCCATACATCGCCGGCTCAACCACCCCCATCATGGCAAGCAAGCCTGTCCAAAAGGCCAGCGTTTTCACTTTGACATTTTTGGATTTAAAAAGCACGCCAAATGCTGCACCTGCCTGGGCAAGTACCGCTGCCACTACCACAGGAAAGACATGATCGTAGCCCAGTGTTGCAAGCGAGCTGATCATAATCGGTACCATTATATATTGCATACCTGCCATAATAAGCAAAGACATCGCGCCCCCGAGCAGCAGCCCTGCAAACACTCCTGCATTATCAAATAACCATGCGAGTCCATCCGATAAATGTTGACCGAGATACCCCCACAACGGGCCAAGAACGAACATCATCAAAGGTATAAAAATCATCAGAGTCAAAGTCGGGACAGCCACTACTTTAAGCCAATAGGGGGTATGCTTGTCTAACCATTTTTCCACATACGACGCCATCCAAACGACAACAAGCATTAGTATTATGGAAGAAGCAGACTGCCCGTCTATGACTGACAAGTCGCCAAAGCGAACCTCCTCACCAGACTGGAACAACTCTGTCAGGCGGGGATGCAATACTGATGCTCCGATGGCAGCCGCAACAAACATATTGCTGTTCAGCTTTCTTGCCGCACTTGCCGCAAATAGAATGGGCAAAAAATAGAATACCCCATCGCTGATAACCAATAAAATGGTATACGCCTGTTGATCAGATAACAAACTAGTAAATACCTGTTGGTCTGAAAACAAAAAACCTAAGGACATGAAAATAGATATTAATACCTTGATCATTCCCGCCCCAATCATTGCCGGCAAGATCGGAGTGAATACGCCTGATACATAATCTAATAGACGACTTATCGGATTTCTCCCTGTGGCAGCTCTGTAACTTCCGGAAGTCTGCTCCTGTTCATCTTCTCCCCTGACCTGCGAAATCATTTCTTTGGAAAGTAAATCCCGATTCATAACTACCTTTTCCCCTTTTTATATGTATATTGAAGACCACTTTCGAACTTACCAAACCAAGCTTAGAAGAATATTGTAATAAAAGCGGTATTCCTTATGCTACTTATATTACTTCTTTTTTACAATAGTTTTAAAGAAGGAGTAATCTATTCGTTTTTATGCACCTGATAATTCACATCTAACTTACATCTAAACACCTAAGACCATAGTTATATATTTTTTGTTTGTTTTTGGGCAAATATGACTATTCAACCGCCTGTTAATTATGTAAAATAGGTCTAACCTACTTTTTAGTAAATCATGGATTACTTCCCTTTCACATTCTTGTCCCTTGAATACAGCTGAAATATACATAGAATCCGAACATTTTCAGTCTTTTCTTCAAGCAAGGAAAGGAAAACAAGTAGATCATGGCGTGCCTAGTATCTTATTGGACAAGCGGCCTACATCAAGCAGGGGAATTCGTCTGATTTTATTACCATCATGTGAGAGGAGAATTTTCATGAAGAGTTTTAATCGTTCCATTGGCGCGAAATTACGAATTATGTTTTTGCTGATTCAGCTCTTTGCATCCCTTTTGTTCAGCATCAGTTTCTATGCAATATCCATGAGTATCATTAATAACAGTGTCATGCCTCAGGTAGACCAATTGCTAGAAACTGGAGCTAAAAATGTGTATCAGGATCTCAATATTTCCTTAGCCGTTCAGGCCCAACAAGGAAGCGGTTCTGATTCCGGCTCCGCTATACAGATGGAATCCTATCTTCAGGAGAAGGTCGATACTCTCAAATTAGAATCGGCATATATCGCAGTAGTAAAGGATGGTAAAGCCGAAGTCGTCGCACGGAATGTAAAATCAGTATACAAGGTCAAGGATGCACTCATTCCTGTAGAGGATATTAAAAAAGCAAAACAAGGCGAGATGAATATCAGTGAAATTTACAGCGATTCGTACGGAGTACACAAAACCGCCTTCTTTGCTATATCGGGTAGTAATCTAGTTCTGGGTGTGAACGAAGATGTCGGATTCGTACAGGAAAAATCCCAACAAATTTTATGGATTTGCATAGGTATTACAGTGGCAACGCTCCTGCTGGGGGGAATTATTTCTACCCTCGTGATACGTAAAGTTGTAGAACCCATTGCTGAATTGGTTCGTCATAGCGAAAAAATCGCTCAAGGTGATCTTTCACAAGAAGCGAAAGTTCATGGAGTCAATGAAATTGCCCAACTTGCCCGCAGCTTCCAATCAATGTCTCATAACTTGAAAGAAATGATCGGCCATGTGCTTTCTACATCCGGTGCGGTTGTTGAAGGATCGGACGAGCTGCTTCGTCGGACTGAGGCTATGAGTGTAAAAGTGCAGGACTCTACAGTTGCCGCAGAGGAAGTAGCAAAGGGCAGTACCAGCATAGCTACAACTGCTGCTGAAAATGCACAGGCTATGGAGGAAATCGCTCAAGGTGTTCAGCATATCGCCTCCTCTGCCAATGATGTATCCGATCAAATCAGTGAAGCAACGAAAGAAACGGTTAACGGTAATACGCTCGCTCAAAAAGCTGTAGCTCAAATGTCACAGGTAGGACATGCTGCCGATGAATCGCTTCGATACATCCATAGTATGAATGAGCGCTCAGAAGCCATTGGCAGTATCGTTTCGGCTATTTTCGATATTACGAAGCAAATTCAAATGTTGTCCCTGAATGCCTCCATTGAAGCTGCCCGTGCGGGCGAACATGGACGGGGCTTCGCCGTAGTAGCTGGAGAAGTACGCAAGCTTGCCGAGCAATCTAAAGAAGCCACACAAGAAATTTCTGACTATTTGGTTACCATTCAAGAAGTATCGCAACAATCTGTGGACTCTGTGACCCAGGTTAGCCGTGAAATTCATTCGGGAACGGAAATGGTTCAACAAGCGAGCTCAGCCTTTAACCAGCTAAGTGAGCTTATGCAAAAGATCAATGCTACGATTCAAACGGTATCTGCAGCAACGGAGCAAGTATCCGCCAGCTCGGAGGAAGTATCTGCTTCCGTGGAAGAGACAGCTCTCATCGCTGCCAATGCACAGCATATGATTCAAGAAATCGGTTTTAACGCCGATGAGCAACTAAATGAAATGGAAAGCCACAGCGAGGTTGTTCGCCAATTAAGCAAACAAGCAACCGAGCTGCAAAAGGCAGTTCAAAAATTTAAAATTACGTAAGCCGATACAATAGAGGATTTTGCAAAAATCCCATAAACGACTTCCAATGGACAAGATGTAGATCGAAATGGTTTAGTTCGTCTATATCTTGCACTTCAGAGCGACTGGAATCGAATTTTGCAAAATCCTGAATAAAAAGAGGTATCTCACAGTCTTGAAAATGGCTGTAGAGATACCTCTTTATTTTTTAAAAGCGATTTTAATAATCATCCATGAAGTTTATGAATTCATTCCCATAATACGATAAATTTGCTCCATATCTAAATGAGCCCGTACCACCTCTGCGACACGGTCAAACTCTCGTTCCTTGGCTTCACGTACAGTAAAAGTGCTTTCTAAAGGTGCCAAGCCCTTGGTTTGTCGCAATCCATCCAGCCAGCACCGACGAAAACGGTCATTATCAAACACACCGTGCAAATAGGTTCCCCATACTTTACCGTCTGTCGTACCCCAGCCTTCCTCAAAAGCTGTTCCTTCGCCACGCCGGATATGGAATAACCTTTTCATTTCGCTTAGGTTAAAAGTTATATCTGTAGGTGCGTATGGTTCCGTAACATACTCCGTAACGCCCATATGTATTTCATAGCCTTCAATGCTTGGCTTGAAGGCAGAACCCGAATCAGGCGCAGTGCTAAGCAAAAGCGGGCAATGATTAGACAGGGTTCCCTGTACGCGTACGGTTTGCTTTTCCTTTAAAAAGGTCGTGGATAGAGCCAGCCAACCTAACCCTTCTGCCTGCTGCGGCAACCCAGATTCGACGGCTTGGGGATCAAATAGCGCTGTACCCAGCATCTGATAACCTCCACAAATGCCAACTAGCTGTGTGCGTCCAGTATTCATAGCCTGCCGAATGTCTTTCTCCAGACCTCTCTCACGCAATTCCAGCAGGTCTCCAATGGTGTCTTTGGTCCCCGGTAAGATAATGGCGTCCGGTACGCCCAACTGTCCGGATTCTGTGACATAACGAACACTCACATCCGGCTCTGCGGCCAGAGCATCCGTGTCCGTAAAATTGGAAATCCGCGGATATCGTATCACTGCAATATCCAGTTCTTTATCCTCTGCTGATCGCTTGGGCTTCTTATCCAGTACTACCGAATCCTCTGCTTCAATGCGAATGTCTGGTAGATAGGGCAATACACCGAGTACAGGAATGCCCGTCCGTTCTTCCAGCCAGTCTAATCCCGGTTGAAGCAGAGACAGATCACCTCTGAATTTGTTAATGATAAATCCGCGGATACGCTGTACTTCATGGGGTTCCAGTAACTCGATGGTTCCTACGAGAGAGGCAAAAACACCCCCCCGGTCGATATCTGAAATAAGCAACACTGGTGCATCCGCCCAACCTGCCAAATTCATATTTACGATATCTCGGTCCTTCAAATTAATCTCTGCCGGGCTGCCTGCCCCTTCCATAAGGACAATATCATAGGTATCACGCAACCGATTCAGAGCATCCATAACGGTCTGTTTGGCTTTTGGCAAAAAATCCTTCCGGTAATCGGAGGCGCTCATATAGGCATAAGGTACACCGTGTACAACAATTTGTGAGTGCATATCTTTGACTGGCTTAATCAGAATCGGATTCATGTCAGTCGTGGCCTCAATACCGCAGGCCTCAGCCTGCACCCCCTGAGCGCGTCCAATTTCCTTGCCGTCCTCAGTAACATAAGAGTTTAACGCCATATTTTGCGACTTAAACGGTGCGGGACGATATCCGTCCTGCGTAAAAATACGGCAAAGCGCAGTTGTCACCACGCTTTTGCCCACATCCGACGCTGTTCCTTGAAGCATCAATACGGCTGCCGGGTTCGTGCAGGACGGTTCGAAAGTTGACAATTGCCTCTTCCCCTTTAACGAATTCATTTCAAATCTGGTCACAACCCGTACAAAATTACAATAAACAACAATAAAACAGTCTCCAGCAATTCGTTTAAAGTTCCGTATATATCTCCCGTAAGTCCACCCAAGCGGCGGTTAATACGGTTTGCCGTGAAGGTTCCAACACCGTAAGCCAAGACCGGAATCAACACAAAACCTATCGAGATTGGAAGGCTCTCAGAATATGAAAGGAACGTCTGTATGGTTGATCCTGCCAACGACAGATTCCCAGTATCCCTTGTTGCTGTAGCCAAACCTGCCAGAAGATATTGTCCTACGGCAGCACTCAGGGTCACTAATACAGCCCAGAATACGGCTAACCCTACGCGGCCACCACTCATATCAGCAAAACGCGCAGCCAGCCCATCATCATTACGGGCTTTAGGCCAGCGCTTCATTGCATGTACCATAAACCAGCGGCTCCAAACCATCGGAAGCAGCAGTAAGCCAGACACATTCCGTTCAACCAACACTGTATACAGCAAAGAAGCCTTGAGCATGAGTAGCAACACACAAGCAATAACGCCCATTGCTCCTACACGGCTATCCTTCATAATCTCCAGCATCCGCTCACGGGATCGGTAGCTGAACAAGGCATCAGCCGCGTCCATCCACCCGTCCAAATGCAATCCGCCCGTCAACCAAACCCAGACAACAAGCGTAAGAATCGCACACGGCAACGGCGGCAACACCATAGAAGTAAGCGCCGCAAAGCCCCAGACAATGATGCCAATAACCACTCCGACCAGCGGATAATAACTTGCACTGCGTTTAAGCAAATCCGGGGAAAAATCCAATTCCGCCTTCACCGGAAGACGCGTTAAAAATTGAAAAGCCGCAGCAACAGCCTGACGTTCGCGGCTCATAGCTTATATTCCAACTGTTTGAGTTCTACGGGAATGCCCGCCGTCACCAAAAATACTTCATCACAAAGACGGGCAATCCGCTGATTCATAACCCCACTCAAATCCCGATACAGCCGACCAAGCGGATATTCGGGCACAATACCGTCACCAACCTCGTTGGTCACGATGACGAGCTGCCCCGGATACTGCTCCACAGCTGCCGCCAGTTCATTAATGGCAGCTCTGGACGCAGCTTCGCCGTCCTCGCCTGCGGCCAGCAGCACGTTCGACAGCCACAGGGTCAGGCAGTCGACTAGCACCAAAGGCGCGGGTGATGGCTGCGACGCTTGATCGCCGCCAAGCCGTCGCAGCAGCTCCGGCAGCGCCTTCGCTTCCTCCAGCGTCTGCCAGTCGTATCCGGCAGACTCGCGCTGGACCCGATGAAGGGCGATGCGCTCCTTCATCTCCATGTCATAGGCTTGTGCCGTTGCAATGTAGCAGGCGCCAGGCGCGCGCGACATGCATAATCGCTCGGCAAAGCCGCTTTTCCCGCTGCGTGCCCCGCCAGTCACGAGCGCTTTCATCGCTGCGCGGCTCCCTGACCGTCCGATACGCCTGCATCGGCAAAGGTCGCCATTTCGCGCATAATGCGGCACGCCGCATCAATCAGGTGCAAGCTAAGCGCACCGCCTGTGCCCTCCCCGAGCCGCATGTCCAAATAAAGCATGGGCTCCAGCTTGAGCTGGCGGAGCACCGCCGCGTGCCCGCGCTCGTCCGAGGCGTGCGAAGCGAGCATGTACGCAGCGCTAGCAGGCGCAAGTGCACGCGCTGCGAGGGCGGCTGCGCCTGAAATAAAGCCGTCCAACACGACTGGACAGCGATGTGCGGCTGCCCCGAGGATGACTCCTGCCAAGGCGGCAATCTCCAGACCGCCGACCTTAGTGAGCACGTCGAGCGCATCATTTGCATCTGGCTGGTTCACGTCCAATGCGCGGCAGACAACCGATATTTTACGGGTAAGCCCAGCCATATCTACACCCGTCCCCCGGCCTACGATAACTTCCGGCTCCAGTCCGGTGAGAGCACATACGACCGCAGCGCTGGCTGTCGTATTCCCGATGCCCAGCTCTCCGGTAACGAATAGCCGTGTGCCACCTTTGACCGCTTCTGCTACGGCTTCTGCTCCGGCCAAAACCGCCTGTTCCGCTTCTGTACGCAGCATCGCTGGCCCTTTAGCTATATTCGAAGTACCCATGCGTACCTTACGGTCCACCAGATTCGCGTGAGCGACATCCGCATTCACGCCAACATCTACCACCTTGACATCTGCGCCCGCATGGCGTGCCAGCACATTAATTGCCGCGCCACCTGACAGCATGTTATACAGCATTTGCTGTGTAACCTCAGCCGGAAAGGCACTGACTCCCTCTTCACACACCCCGTGATCCGCAGCCATGACCATAACCGTTTTACGATCAAATTCAGGCTTGTCCACTCCTGTAATTCCTGCTAGCTTGATGGCCACACTTTCCAACTTTCCAAGACTTCCCGGTGGCTTTGTTAATTGGTCCAAATGGGCTGAAGCTGCCGAGGCCGCCACCACATCCGGCTGGGCAATGCTATCGATCAGCTGACGCAGCTTGTTGTTCATAACTTCCACTCCCTGCTCTTTTTAAGTGTGTTTCATCGTTTATTTAATCTGCTGTATCCGAAGCACTCCTGCGCAGCAAGAGCTGCGGCACACCGCTATCGGGATGCGGAAGCATCACAGGCTCAACACCGTATACTCGTCGAATCCGATCCTCGGTTAATAACTTCGATGAAGCTCCCAATCCTTCAACCATTCCATCCTTGAGTACAAGCAAATCTTCGCAAAATTGGGCTGTCAAGTTAAGATCATGCAAGACCGCAATAATCGTCACACCCGTTTCTTGGCGCCAATCTGCCAGCAGTTCCATAAATTCAAGCTGATAGCGCAAGTCCAGATAGGTCGTAGGCTCGTCCAGCAGCAATATTCGTGGCTCCTGCACCATTACTTTTGCCAAAGCTACACGCTGTCGCTGTCCCCCACTCAAGCGGTCCAATGCTCTGTCCGCCAGCGTGGTAAGACCCAATCGCTCTAGCACGCGATCCGTGATCGCCTCCACATCAACACCCTTTTCCCTGCCTAGCCAGTCCTGATGAGGAAAACGTCCCATTTCTACGACTTCCCTGACGGTGTATCCCACTGGAGGAAGCCCTTCCTGTTGGAGTACGGCTATGAGTCGGGAAAGCTCTTTTCTGCTGTAGCTACCGACCTTTTTGCCATAGATATGAACGTTTCCCGAAGTTGGCTGATCTACACCGGAAAGCAAATGCAGCAAGGTGGATTTTCCACTGCCGTTCGGACCAATAATCCCCCACCAAGTTCCTTCGTCGACGCTCCAGCTTATATTCTTTAACGCATGGAACTCTCCATAGGCACGTGTTAGACCCGATACCTCTAACGCCCGATCACGTACCTTCTGTGATTCACTTTGTTCTGTCACAGCATTTCCCCCCTGCGCAGTTTCTTGTTCCGGTACAGGAGATATGCGAAGAACGGTGCCCCAACAAAGGCCGTCATCACGCCCAGAGGAATTTCCGTGGGGGCTAACAACGTGCGAGCCGCCGTATCTGCCCAAGCCATAAAAATAGCTCCACCGAGCGCAGATAATGGAACAATCATCCGGTAATCAGGCCCTGTCACCAGACGAATGATATGCGGTACAACGAGTCCCACAAAGCCAATCACTCCACATACCGAGACAGCGGCTGCTGTCAGCAGCGTGGAAATGATCAGAACAGATAGCTTCGTCGCATCTACATGAACTCCCATGTGAGCCGCCTGACGTTCACCCAAAGCCAAAATATTCAGCACACGTGCCCGGTTCCATAGAAATACCAGTCCTATGACCACATAAGGTAAAAGGATTCCTGTATATGACCAACCGCGCAGACTAAGACTTCCCATCGTCCAGTACAATATTTCATTGACCGTCTCCTTCGACATGGCTGTCAGAAAGGAAACAACCGCCCCCAGAAAGGATTGCATCACCACACCCGACAAAATGAGACTTTGTGTCGGGATTTTTCTACCTTCCCGTGCCAACGTCAGCACCATCCACAGCGTCAGCATTCCGGTCGTAAATGCCACTAACGGCAGCGTCCATATGCCAACAAATGAAAATTGAAGGCCCCAATAAATCAGTACTGCCGCTCCTACCGAAGCCCCCGAGGATACCCCCAGTGTATACGGATCAGCCAAAGGATTACGCAGCACACCCTGAAATCCGGCTCCAGCCAGCGCCAGCGCTGCTCCTACCAACATTCCCAGTAACACTCGTGGCAATCTAACCTTCAAAATAATCTGCTCTGAGGATGTATTCCAATCCGGTGTAAACGTATCGCCTAACCATGGAAGGTGGTTAACCAGAATGCCCGTGATCTGGCTGACCGGAAGCTTGGCCGAGCCGATGCCAAGACAGAGCAGTAGCGTCAGTAACAGCAGGACAAGACCTGTTCCTCCAAAGCCGATCAGTTTACGGTTCATTTGAAAATTTCAGGATACACGCCCTTGGCCACTTCCTTGAGACCTTCCGTTACGCGTGGACCCGGACGACTAATCAAATTATCATCCACGGCAAATACCCGGTTGTGGCGAACAGCCGATATTTGATCCCATCCACTGCGAGCTTTAATGATTTCGCCGAGCGTTTGACCAGTTTTGTCGTCCTTGACACTTTTGCTGTACAAAATCACGTCAGGGTTCGCAGCAATAATATTTTCCTCACTAATTTGGTACCACCCCTTCTGCGTGGCACCTACATTTTCGCCGCCCGCTAACGTGATCAGCTCGTCCATAAACTCGCCTTTACCAACTGTCCAGCCTGGTGAAAACTCGACGTATACCCGCAGCTTCTGACCTTTACCGATATTTTTAATTCCTTCTTTCACTTCAGCTACATCTGCTCTCATCTTGTCAGTCACCGCTCTCGCTTCTTTCTGATGATCGGTGATTTTCCCATACAATTCGATGTTAGCCATGACATCTTCAACTGTCTTCGGTTCCGTTTTAAAAATCATAATTCCCATGTCGCGCAGCTTGGTCGTAGCCTGTTCACTAAGTGATATCCCTGCAAAAACGACTTCCGGGTTAGCAGCAATGATCGCCTCTTCGTTCGGTTTCATAATACCGCCCACTTTAGGCTTTTTCGTAGCTGCTTCCGGGTAATCAGAGTAGTCGGAGACGCCAACAATTTCCTTATCCAGCCCGATGGCGAACAGCGCCTCGGTTTCTGCCGGGGAGACGGAAACGATTTTATCCGGCGCTTTTTTGAATGTAAATTCCTGTCCTGTTGTATCCTTAACCGTGAGTGGGTAAACTGTTTTGCCCGGAGGCTCTTGTGCGGTTACGGTCTGTCCCGGCTGCTGTGAAGAATTCTGGTTCTCTTTATTTTCAGCATTTTTCCCATTAGCTCCACATGCACTCAGCACAACTGCCAAAATCAGAACCAATAGACCTGTTGTCCAAACCTTTATTTTTTTTCCTGCCATGATTTGCACCCCTTCATAAAAAATCGTTAAGAGCGTTACTTGAACATCATCAGATATCTTCTAAATCCAGCCTTCTTTTCCTATCAAAAAAACCCCGCATCCTCATATCAGGACACAGGGGTCACGTTAGCGCAGATCGTGCGCAGGCGGCAGCTTCTTTCCGCATGGACAGTCACTGCGAACACGTCATCCTTTCCTCGAAGGATTATGGTGACAGGCGGACGGGCAGGTATCCTGACTTATGGTAAAATGCATGTCCTGAAATTCTTTCATATGCTTAGTAGCACATAAAGCAGGACTAACGGGCATGTTTCCATTTACAGTGGCGGGACCGCGCCGGACTCACACCGACTTCCCTTTTAACAGCGCAGGCAAGGGAAACCATAGTTTCATCACGCTGCGCCGACCTCGTCTGCTGGATATTTGATGTAGTGGTAGTCAAGCCGTTCTTTTACTTGATGATTATAGGTTAAAAAGAGGCGGCTTACAACCCAAACAGCCTCTTTATCCGCTGGTGTCTAACCTAATGAGGAAGCATTTCTGCTATGTAATTGTGCCGTCCTGCCAGCCTCAATTGAATCCTAAATGCTTCTCCCGGCTTCGGATTCAAACTCCAAAAATCATGGCCCGGTATCAGCATGCAAGCTAACTGACGAATTACGCCACCATGCGTAACGACCAAAACAGAGGGTGGCGCAGCAGTCAAATCCATGGGTTGAACTTCCATAGCAACACGCCATTCATACAGAGAGTCAAGAAATTTCCGTAGACGATTCACAAAATCTGCCCAAGACTCTCCTCCAGGAGGGGTTATCCGTTGCGGCTCATCAATCCAAGCGCGATACAACGACACATCCTTGAGCATGTCATACGTTTTTCCATCCCACTCACCAAAATGAAGCTCTCGCAGACGTGGTTCCATCATAGGAGACATAGTAGATAGGGAACCTCCAGACGTCAATTCTGATTCCGGCACAATGATCTGCAAGGTCTGGCGACATCGCATTAAATCGCTGCAATAGATTCGAGCAAAGGACTGCCCTTGCAATTTTTCTTGCAAAGGCTTTAATTCCTGCTCTGCTCCCGGTAGCAAACCTAAGTCGGAGTGTCCTAGATATCGACGTTCCTTGTTCCATAAGGTTGTGCCGTGACGAACTAACACGAGTTCCATGTCCCAATGCAGATCTTCTTTAGCATCATACGGCACCTTATCCTCCTGTGAGTTCGGACTTTGTGCGTATTCTACTGTCCTTTTTGCTGCTATATCTTGTTTCAAGATCATGTCACTTCCTGCTCGATCATTATTCAGTGTGTCACTCCTCACCGCACCCATCCCAAGGCAAAACAACCTGCGGCTCCTAACAAACACAATCCTACAAACATACTGGACACGGCGAACATCAGCTGGATCGTATGCCGTATATCTTTCGACTCTAGCGGTCGTATCCAATCGCCCATGTATGCACGAAAGGAGCGCACGCCATGATACACATTATAGCCTCCAAGACGAATCCCCAGTGCACCGGCAACAGCCGATTCCGGGAAGCCACTGTTCGGGCTTGGGTGCAGACGAGCGTCTCGCTTGACTGTGCGCCAGCTTCTTGCAGCATCTCGCTTGTACATCCACGCCGCTACCACAAGCATTGCCGCTGTCAGGCGTGCCGGAATGTAGTTAGCGACATCATCCAGACGTGCTGAAGCCCAGCCTAAATGCAGATACTTTTCATTTTTGTAGCCAACCATGGAATCGAGCGTATTCACAGCACGATAAGCCAGCGCCAAGGGTGCTCCCCCGATCAAGGCATAAAAAAGCGGGGAAATAATCGCGTCCACGATATTTTCAGCGACCGTTTCGACGGTACCGCGTACAATCTCAGGCTCATCAAGCTGTTGCGTATCCCGCCCAACTATCATGCCCAGCTCCCGCCGTGCCGCAGCCAGGTCATCCGCCTGCAACGCTCGGTATACTGCCATTCCTGCGTCCTTTAGTCCTTTGGAAGCAATCGTGGTCGCAATCAGCACCATTTCTACGCCGACAGACAACCACGGATGAATCCAGGCAAGCAAGTGCAATAGCGCCCAGGCGAGCGTAAAGGAGCCTCCCGCCACAATGAGTGGAAGCAGTATACCCGCACGTTTCAACCCCCGGTCACTTCGGGCCTGGCGGCGAATCGCTTTTTCCAATGCTGAAATGGCATGTCCCATACCGATGACTGGATGTGGCAACCACCTCGGGTCACCGATCAGCCTGTCCAAAAGATAGGCTGCCAGGATAATCAAGCTAACTGTCACGCCGCTGCTCCTCCTCCAGCACTTCACCCAATACAGACAGCAGCCTGTCGTTGGCTTCTGCATCCTTGACCGCAATCCGAAAATGGCTCGTCGTCAGCCCCGGATACATAGCACAGCTACGTATAAGAATTCCGCGTTGTCCAAGCGCCTGCTGAATCGCCGATGCGCTCCACGTACCCGGCGCCCTTGCCAGCACGTAATTGGCTTCGCCGGGAACAACACCGCAGCCCCATTCCGCCAAGGCGGTCAACAGGCGGTTGCGCTCCGTAGCAATCAGCTCCTGTGTTTGGTGCTCATATGCTTGCCCACTTCTCAAACACGCCTCCCCAGCCAGCAACGCCAATCCATTCACACTCCAGGTCACCTGTTTGGCCGTCATTCGCCGGATATAATCTGGATGAGCAATCGCATAGCCCAATCGCAAGCCAGGAATGGCATAAAATTTGGTCATTGACCGGATCAAAATCACATGAGGATAACGATCCAGCACAGGCAGTAGTGAGATTCGCCGTTCCAGCGGGATAAAATCAATGAATGCTTCATCCACCACCAGCACGGTACCCGTTTTGCCAGCCGCTTCTGCCAGTTCGCACAGCTCCTGCTTACCATATTGCACACCGTTTGGATTATTCGGCTGCCCAAGAAACAAAACATCTACCTGCTCCATGAGCTGAAGGATGTCCTCCACGTCCGCCTTCCATTGAAGCGAGGCCTTCCCGTACACCCGGTTGATCTCAGCTCCGAATTTGCCAGCCAGCTCCGCATATTCTGAAAAACACGGCTCCACTGTACCCACACGCTTAGGAGCCAGTCCCAATAGCAGGAGCGCCATACTTTCAGCCGCTCCGTTTCCGATACTTAACGACTCCGGTGGAACATGCAGTCGCCGTGCGAGCATATTTTTAAAATTCCGATGCCCAGGATCTGGATAGCGAATCACAGTGTCAAATGAGTGTTGCAGCGCCTCAAGCACCTCCGGTGGTGGACCAAGCGGATTAATATTTGCACTAAAATCTACAAAATCCGCAGCAGCTCCGCCGAATGTCGCCGCAGCTGTTTCCCTGTCCCCGCCATGACCGTAAACCTCTATCATTACCTCTCATCCTTTCCGGCCGTTTCCAATCATTTAGCTCCATTATGAGGCTGCTTTTTGCGTCCCGTCAATGCAAATGAGCTTTTGTACATGGCTCACTTGGGTTACAATAGAAGGAGGCACACATAAATTACACAGTTTATATACGGAGGAATGGACATGCTGTTCATCGACAACCAGGGGATACACGATCCAGCCATTAATCTTGCCATTGAGGAATACGCGCTCAAGCATCTACCGCTGGACGACAGCTATTTGCTGTTTTACATTAATCAGCCTTCTATTATTATAGGCAAGCATCAAAACACTATTGAAGAAATCAACGCCGAGTTTGTCAGAGATAACAATATTCAAGTCGTTCGTCGCCTGTCCGGCGGTGGGGCTGTATATCATGATCTCGGTAATTTAAATTTCAGCTTCATTACTAGGGATAACGGGGAATCCTTTCATAATTTCCTCAAATTTACGCAACCCGTGATTGATGCTCTGCGCCAAATGGGAGTAGAAGCTGAAATGACAGGCCGCAACGATCTACAGGTCGGAGAACGTAAAATTTCAGGAAACGCCCAATTTGCCACACGCGGACGGATGTTCAGCCACGGTACATTGATGTTTAACCTGAATCTGGACAATGTGGCTGCATCGTTGCATGCCAATCCCGAAAAATTCAAATCCAAAAGCACTAAATCCGTCCGCAGTCGCGTGGCTAACATCAGCGAACTGATGGACCGTGAGATGACCATAGAGCAATTTCGCGAGGAACTGCTGCGTTTCATATTCGGTGCAGAATTGGATCAGGTACCTCAATATAAGCTCACCGATACCGATTGGGCCAAAATCCATGAAATATCCAAAGAACGCTACCAATCGTGGGATTGGAACTACGGTCTATCCCCCGAGAGCAATATCAAGCACACACGTAAATTTCCGGTCGGCATTATTGATATCCGCATGGATCTTAAGGAAGGCTATATCCGTGATATTAAAATCTATGGGGATTTCTTCGGCGTGGGTGACGTTGCTGATATTGAAAATATCCTGCGTGGCAAGCGCTATGATGGAGGTGAGGTACGTCAAGCCTTATCCTCTCTCGATTTGAAGCACTATTTTGGTAATATTGAGCTGGACGATTTTGTTGGACTTGTATTTTTGGAAGACTAACCGTTACTTTTTCCCATCGTTTCAAGCCAATACTTCAGTGGTTATAAGGGGACAGGCTCTTATAGGGGCCGTCCCCTTTTCATTGCGATATTGTCATTTTGAATATTATAAGATACAATTTTAACATTGCCCCATGATAGAGATAAAGGAGAGAATACCGATATGTATAAATTAATTGCCATTGATATTGATGATACACTCATTAACGACCAGAAAGAAGTTACACCGGCGACACAACAGGCATTAGAAGCTGCTGTAGCGAAAGGTGTGGTGGTTACCCTCGCTACTGGACGAGCTTATGCCTCTGCACATAAAATTGCTCGTCAGACTGGTTTGAACGTGCCAATCATTACGTACCAAGGAGCTTTGGTTAAAAACCTGCTGGACGAAAACGTGCTGTATGAGCGTTATGTTCCACTCGTGGCTGCACGTCGCCTGTATGAATTCTGCGTAGAACGCAATCTGCATCTGCAAACGTATATAGATGACAAATTGTACACACGTGAAGATAATCAGAAAATCAAAGATTACACGGAACTGAACAACACGGAATATTTTGTAGAGCCTGTATTCAGTAAAGTTATAGAGCAGCCGGCTCCTAAACTGCTGATCATCGACGAGCCGGAAGTGTTGGATGAATTAATTCCTGAACTTCGCGAACTGCTTGGCAATGAAGTTCACATTACAAAATCCAAGCCTCATTTTCTGGAAATTATGCATCATGAAGGCACCAAGGGCCATGCGCTTACCTTCCTTGCAAACCATTTTGGCTGTGAACTGTCGGAAACGATTGCTATCGGCGACTCTTGGAACGACCATGAAATGCTTGAATGTGCTGGTCTCGGCATAGCGATGGAGAATGCCATTCCTGATTTGAAAAAGCTGGCTGATTACATCACTCGTAGCAATAACGAAGACGGTGTTAAGCACGCCATCGACAAATTCGTACTCAATGTTGAATAAGCAAAAAGTGCCTGCTCCCATAATACTTGAATAAAGTAATACAACAACAAAGCCTCCAAACGTCGCATGATCAGTAACATACGACAGTTTGGAGGCCTTTTCTGTCAGATCATATAATAACCTGACCGCTATAAAATATCAGGCAGCAGAACGTACCTTGCGCCTGTTCACCAGACGGATAATTCCATTGTTCATAAGGATTAGTCCGGTCACAATGAGCAGCACCCCAGCCAGCATCCACCAGCTTACATGCTCTCCATACAACAACGCTCCCAAGCCCACCGCAATCGGCGGTGATATATACAGCCACGTCGTCGGAAACAGGGGATTTGTACGCTCCATGAGCCAGTAGAACAGTGTATGTGCAATCATTGAACCAAACAGGATCAGATAAAGTAAAGACCCCATGGCAGGAAGGTACTGCCACCCCTCAGAACTCCACGGTTCCGTGATCGCAGACAGTAACAGCAGCATCCATCCCCCATGGATCATTTGCGCCGCATTCAGGGCAATTGGGTTCGTTTCACGAAATACATCCATCACTCGCTTGGAATAAAGAGCTCCCCCGGAATAACACAGCTCCCCCAGCAAAATGACAAGGCATCCCGCCAGCCACAGACCACTGATCTGAACCGCCAATCCGGGCAGCACAACCAGCACCACACCAAGAAAGCTGATCATGCAGCCAACGACCGTAATCCGTGACGTTTTTTGCCGTAGCAGTACAGATTGCAAAATGACGATCATCATCGGCCCGGTAGCTGACAAAATAGCTCCGATCCCCGAGCTGACATATTGCTCTGCCCAATACAAGGCCGAAAATGTACCGAAGGTCGTTCCTGCTCCAATCAGCAACATTTCCTTACGCCATAATAACGACCATCGTACTTTTCCGGTCAGCTTCATAGCAATGAACAATATCGCCCCTGCCGCGAAAAAACGTACACCTGCCGATAGGAATGGTGGAAGTCCGGCTTCCACTCCCACTTTTATGGCCAAAAACGTTGTGCCAAAAATAAGACACATTACTGTAAACGCGATACCTATCATGATACGTCCCTCTCCCTTCAGTTGCTTTTAAGCATACAGGGGGACGAACAGAACAGATGTATAACTACAGAACAGTTGTATATGTTTTTGAAGTGCTATATAGTACAATACACAGAAAGGAGCGTGGATAGCATGGGGAAGAACAACAGCGAACTACTCTTTCCAGCCGATCATGCCTTAAAGCTGTATGAGCAGGTTATCCATTATGTAACTGTGCGGATTGATCGCGGGGATTGGCAAACAGACATGAAGCTGCCGTCCGTACGAAGCTTGGCTCAGGAGCTGGGTGTACATCGGCTAACTGTTTTCCGGGCATATCAGGAGTTGAAGCAACGGGGACTGGTCTATGTAAAGGACAAATCAGGATATTACGTTCATGCTTCCCAAGCGACTGGGCATGCAAAATATGCTGGCTACTCGGGACATTCGTCCATTGACCTCACGATTCACTCCGAATCTGCCCATGCGGCAGATGATCCGTCAGTTTCAGCCTGGAGAGGAATGGATGGACTTAGCCGCGTTCAATCGGTAAATGCGAATTTCCAGTTTTCCAAAGCGCTGATTGACCCCTCTCTCCTGCCCAATCGATTTTGGGGAGAGCTGATGATACAGGTATTTGAAAAGCATCCGAAAGTAGCGGCCACCTATTCCGCTGTGCAAGGTGATGCCGAGCTTCGGGAGGCCATGGCGCAGCATTTTAGCGTGGATAAGCATTTTGCTTTATCACCGGATGAAGTGCTGATTACCTCCGGAGCACAGCAAGCCATTGATTTAATTGCCCGATCTCTGCTCCGTACAGGAGACCGTGTATTAATCGAACGCCCTGCCTATGGCCCCGCTATGGAAATATTCCGTAGACTAGGCGCACGTCTGACTATGACTGATATTCGACCAGAAGGTTATGATATGGACCAGATTGAGTGGTGCATGAAAACGGAAAAACCACGCCTCTTTTATATGAATCCAACATTCCACAACCCGACGGGCTTTACGGTCCCCGATGAGCAGCGCAAACGACTGCCTGAACTAGCCGAGCGCTATGGCTGCCTTATTGTTGAGGATGACAGCACCTATGACATTAGCTTTGGGCAAAAGCCCCCTTCTCCGATTTTCGCCTATGATGTTTCGGGAAGCGTCGTCTACATTCGAAGTTACAGTAAATATGTCGCACCCGGTCTACGAATCGCAGCCGTGACCTGCCGACCACAGCTCATGAACAGCCTGCTGAACGTCAAAGCGTTAGTGGACAATGGATCGCCACTGCTGAATCAAAAGCTGTTTTTAGAATACTTTCAATCTCCACGTATGCAGCAGCATATTAAAAAGCTATGTATCGCGCTCCAGATTCGTAAGGAAACGATGGAAGACAGTCTCCGCGATTCCGGTTGGACGTGGACCAGCCCGGCAGGGGGACTCAACCTGTGGCTCCAGCTGCCTTCTACGTTGAAACCTAATGAATTACTTGCCAAAGGTATACAAGAGTCCGTATCCTTTGTCACCGGCAATGTGTTTGATCCCATCGGCGCAGAGGGTAAAACGCATATACGGCTGTCTTATTCATACGCCAACGAGCTACAAATCAAAGAAGGAATCTCCACACTTCTACGTATCAGTCAAACGATGTAAAGGCTATTCTAACGGCAAACTCATGCCGGTGTGTGCCAAGCTAATCCCTTCCAGAAGCCCATAGTTGCGTGTGACATCCACATCATGGGACATATGTGTAAACACTGTGCTTTCGGGTTTAAGCCTTCCTATAAGCTCCTGAGCCTCCAGCATGTCATATACGGAACGGGTGGCATACTCGGCCTCCTCATGATAAAAACTCGTTCCCAGGACGAGCAAATTCAGATTGTGCAAGGGCAGAATTTCCGCCTCATTCAATCCAATCGAATCCGAACAGTAAGCCCACGAGAAGCCGTCCTTTTCCAGACGATAAGCGTAGGCATATCCGTTCTTCCCGTGATTCACACGCCATCCCCGGATATTCCATCCGCCAAGTTGGGCTCCCTGGTCTACTGGAATAAGATCCAAGTTTCCAGAGAGCCAGGAAAATTGACACAAGATCGTGTCAATCACTTCCTGTGGCGCGTACAAGCGACCTCTGTTCCCAGTCCAGCGACAGGCATCTGCCCATTCTGGTAATCCTCCAATATGGTCAAAATGTGCATGTGTCACAAGGATCGTAGGGATATAACGCAGACCGCGCAATTCTAGCTGTCTGCGCCAGTCCGGGCCACAATCAATCATAAAGTCCTCCGTCGCGCTTTCGATCAGCACAGACGATCTCAATCTTACATTCGCCCCTGTCGTGCGAGCTTCTGTGCATACGAGACAATCACAATATACACGCGGAACCCCCATTGCATCCCCCGTGCCAAGAAAAATAAGCCGATTCATGGTTTAACTCCTATCTATATGGGTCTTTTTACTACTATTATAACGAACAGACCGATTCTACGTAAATCATCTGCGTAAATCCTTCCAGCGTCCAACGCCAAAAGGAGCATGCCCAAAGCCGTGAAATCAGGCTAGACATCCCCTCATGCGTGATCGTATTTATTTTTAGATGATGATAGGCATTGGATCTTCCTTCAGGCGGTTTTCCACCATCCAGCTGGACTGGTCATTATAGAGATAGGCTCGATGCACCAACACTCGCACCTGCTGACCAGGTTCCAGCGTAGACTTCTCCAGTGAGCGGTATGTCATGAGACGATGATCCCCGACCTGTACTTCAACCATCCACTCACTTCCACGAAAATGCAAATGCTTCACTATGCCTTCCTCGGTCGCCGACAGAAGCGTAAATTCCTCGCTTGGCCCGACATCAATATACTCCGGACGGATCAAGGCACGTGTTCCCACTCCAGCAGCTTCTTCGAAGCCTCTAAGACTGCCTGCCTGTTCAATCACTGTAGATTCCCCAATAAAGGAAGCCACGAACGGGGTACCCGGTTTTTTATAAATATCCCAAGGCGTTCCTTTCTGCTCCAGTCGTCCCTGATTAATCACCATAATTTCATTCGCTACTTCAATCGCCTCATCCTGATCATGGGTGACAAAAATTGAAGTAATGCCCACCCGCTCAATCAACTCTCGCAGCCAGGTGCGCAGCTCCTGACGAATCTTGGCATCAATAGCCGCAAAAGGCTCATCCAGCAGCAACAGTTGAGGCTCTGGTGCCAAAGCACGCGCAAAAGCAACCCGCTGTCGTTGTCCACCTGACAACTGATGCGGATAACGATGCTCAAAACCTTTGAGCCCCGTTAGTTCGACCAACTCTGTGACCCGTTCCTTGATGCGGGTTTTGGAGCTTTTTTTCACTTTCAGGCCAAAGGCAATATTGTCGTAGACGCTCATGTGCTTGAACAAAGCATAGTTTTGAAATACAAATCCGATTCCACGTTCCTGCGGGGACAGCTCGTTTACCCTTTTTCCATGAAAATGAATTTCTCCCGCATCCGGTTGCTCCAGACCCGCCAAAATGCGAAGAATGGAAGTTTTCCCCCCACCACTTGGACCGAGTAAGCCAATAAGATGGCCCGCCTGAATATCAAAAGATACGTCCTTTACTGCATGAAAATTACCGAAATGCTTGTTTAATCCTCTTACTTCCACATGCATATTCGTACACTTCCTTTCCGCTTCTGGACCTGTTCAGGCACAGCAGCAGCCTTGCTTACCGCAAAGCACGTACCTCATTTGAAACATTTAATTATTCCAATGCATATACTTTGTTTTTTCTTATGTGATACTTTATCAAAGGAAAGTAATTTTCGTCAACTCTATATATTATCTTAGGAATTAAAAGGGTAAAGTATTAAGAAGAAAGGAGATGGAGTCATTGCTGCATACTTTAGAATTATCCACTACACGGCGAGATGAAATGCGCGATATTACACGAGAGGTTGCTTCATTGATCGAAAAAAGCGGGGTACAACAAGGAACCGCACTTGTTTATTGTCCACACACGACAGCCGGCATCGCCATTAATGAAAATGCAGACCCAGATGTCAAACATGATGTGATGTTAAGACTAGATGAAGTTTATCCGTGGGAGCATCCCCAATATCGCCATATGGAGGGAAATACAGCGTCCCACTTAAAATCCATTACGACAGGCCCCTCACAAACAATCATCATCCATGATGGAAAGCTGTTGCTCGGACGATGGCAGGGACTTTATTTTTGTGAATTCGACGGACCACGCAGACGCCAATACCATGTAAAGATCATGGAGGGCTAAAGGACCGGGTAAAAAAAACAGACCATGATGTTTTCCTACTGGATGCATCATCGTCTGTTAAATCCTTAGTCGCTTTCGCAAAGTACCGTAATGATAAGTTACCGTCATGAAGTGCATACACCCAGAAAAGCGCCCTACATGTTCATGGCTGAAGCGTGTGAATGCAGGTACGCTCATAGGTGTCTGCACAGCAGCTTTACATGTGCTAAAGCAGCGGGCCTAATTTCTTCAAATGTTAAACCGTCCTGAATATAAAAGGATACAAAGCCATGCATGGATAAAAACAGGCTTTTCGGTACCCTTGAGCAATCTTCCTCCGAGTGCCCCTGACCACTCAATTCTTGACGGATCATAGACGCAAATAGTTCCACACAACGATTTTGCTCTGTGCGACAGTATGCAAATAGTTCTTCATCGTGCATCATAAACATAATTTCGTACTGATATGGATTTTCCAAACCAAAACGGATAAATTCCAGCATCAAGTACTCCAGTCTGCTCAAGCCATCATCAGACGTACCTGTTGCTGCTTGCAGTAGAATCCCACGCAATGTATTAAAATCTTCAATCACAATGGCATAGAACAGTTCAGCCTTCTCTTTAAAATGATAATATAACGAACCATGACTGTAACCCAGATGCTGGCCAATGCTGCGCATTGAAATCGCACGGTAGCCCTTGGTAATAAACAAGTGCCTGGCCGCTTCCAGAATCCGCCCTCTTGACAACTCCTGTTCTACTGCTCTTCTAGCCATATTATTTATTCCCCTTCAATAAAGTAAAGCTGCTCTCCCTCCGACACAAGCGATTGCCCCTGCGTCAAGTCTGTTATCCAGTTGCTGAAGGATTCCGCATCACCAGCCAGCGGCAGACAGGTTAAGGTAACTTTATCCGTAAACATTGTTTCTCCAGTGCGGATGCTGCGATTGCGTAATTCATTTTCCACTTTGCCCAACCAGGTATAATCCAATTCTACAAAAACTTCGCGATGCAGCACACGCGTAATTGCATCCCCTGCCTCGATTGCTGCAACAGCACCATCTGAATATGCGCGAATCAGACCGCCTGCTCCCAGCAAAATCCCACCAAAGTAACGGGTAACAACAATAGCGACATTTTTCAGCTTCTGGTTGCGGATCACCTCCAAAATAGGCTTTCCAGCCGTACCACTCGGTTCTCCGTCATCCGATTGCTTTTGGATTTCGTCTCTTTCCCCAATCATGTAAGCAGAACAATTATGGGTAGCGTTCCAATGCTCTTTTTTGATACGTTCTATGAAAGCAGTTGCTTCTTCCTCAGTTTGAACAGGCTGAATATGACCGATAAAACGGGATTTTCGGATCACAATTTCCTTGTTGCCGGCACCGCGTACGGTTCGGTATTGTTCCAACATACACGTATAACCTTCCTTACTTCATTTTACAAGAAAGCAGTCCCCCGCTTCTGGCAGCTGGTGAACTGCTTTCCTGTACTTTAATTGATGCTATACACTATAACACTTCTGACCGAAATCCTGTTTCGCATCAGAGATTACAGCACTCTTATTCAGACAATCTCGCTTCAAGCTCAGCTTTTTCTTTTTCGAAGCCTGGTTTGCCAAGCAGCGCAAACATGTTCTTCTTGTAAGCTTCTACGCCCGGTTGATCGAACGGATTTACGCCCAACAGGTAGCCGCTAATGCCGCAAGCTTTTTCGAAGAAATAAGCAAGATAGCCGAAAGAGTAAGGGCTCAAGTCAGGAATATTTACAATCAGGTTCGGTACTTGTCCGTCTGTGTGAGCCAGCAATGTACCTTGGAATGCTTTTTTGTTTACAAAATCCACAGTTTTGCCTGCCAGGAAATTCAGTCCGTCCAGATCATCCTCATCTGCTTCGATGGTGATGTGACTAGGTACATTTTCAACTTGGATTACCGTTTCGAAAATGTTGCGGCTGCCTTCCTGAATGAATTGTCCCATGGAGTGCAGGTCTGTCGAGAAATCAACAGAAGCAGGATAAATGCCTTTGTAATCCTTGCCTTCGCTTTCTCCGTACAACTGTTTCCACCACTCGGATACAAAATGAAGAGACGGCTCATAGTTTACGAGAATTTCAATTGCTTTACCTTTGCGGTACAAAGCGTTACGAACAGCTGCATATTGATAAGCCTCGTTCTCAGCTACATTCGGGTTGCTGTACTCTTTGGAAGCGTCTGCCGCCCCCTGCATCATTTCCTCGATGTTAATGCCTGCAGTAGCAATCGGCAACAAGCCTACTGCTGTCAGCACGGAGTAACGACCACCCACATCATCAGGAATAATGAAGGATTCGTATCCTTCCTCGTTAGCCAGTTTTTTCAAAGCGCCACGTTCTTTATCCGTCGTTGCATAAATACGCTTGCGTGCTTCTTCTTTACCGTATTTTTTCTCCAGAGCTGCACGGAATACGCGGAATGCGATAGCTGGCTCTGTTGTCGTACCTGATTTAGAAATGACGTTCACTGAGAAGTCTTTTCCTTCAATCAGTTCCAACAGATGATTTACATATGTAGAGCTGATGTTGTTGCCTGCAAAATAGATAGCTGGACCCTTGCGTTGATCTTTAGGCAGCGCATTGTAGAAAGAATGCGACAGCATTTCGATCGCAGCACGTGCTCCAAGGTAAGAACCGCCGATACCGATTACGATCAGTACTTCGGAATCGCTTTGAATTTTAGCAGCAGCCTTTTGGATGCGCGCAAACTCTTCTTTATCATAATTAGTAGGCAGGTCAATCCAACCCAAGAAATCGGAACCTACACCGGTTTGGTTGTGCAGTTGCTCATGAGCCAACTTGATAGGCTCTGCAAAATAATCAATTTCGTGCTGACCTACAAAGGAGAGTGCTTTAGTGTAATCAAAAATAACTTTTTTAGACATGTTTGGAACCTCCTGTTTGGTATTACTAAGACCATGAATACGAACATAAGGACTTAGGAATAGGATACTTTAATTTGCTGGGCCTGACAAGCTTGCGTTACCTGTGTATCCTGTGCTTGACAGCCCTTCTTGTAGATAGGGTAGCATGCCCATGCTACAATTAACTGAGATCAACCTGTTTCAATATTCAATTCAAGCCGAACTCGCAATCTGCATCGGACGGCAACTTCCAACAAGAAAGGTGATTAGCAATGAAAAACATCGGATTTATCGGACTGGGCACCATGGGCGCCCCGATGGCATCCAATCTGCTAAAGCAGGGATTCGGAGTCACAGTTTATAATCGTACCGCTTCGCGCTGCGAACCACTGGCAGAGCAAGGCGCACGTACAGCTTCAACTCCTCGTGAAGCAGCTGAAGGTCAGCACTTGGTCATTACCATGGTCAGCGATGATCACTCCATTCGTGACATCTATTACGGCGAAGACGGCGTGTTTGCCGGTCTTACGGCTGGCATGACTGTGATGGACAACAGCACGATTTCACCTGAGCTGGTTAAACAACTGGCCGCCGAAGCGGACAAGCTGGGCTGTTCCTTCATTGATGCACCCGTAACAGGCAGTAAGCCCGCCGCTGTAGACGGCACACTCGTGTTCATGGTTGGCGGTGATGCAGAAGCCATTGCGGCACAATCAGATGTTTTTGATACGTTGGGCAAAAAGGTACTTCATATGGGACCTAATGGCAGCGGAGCCGTAGCCAAGCTCGCTCATAATACGATGGTTGGTATTCATAACCTCGCTCTGGCTGAAGGCTTTGCTATCGCGGCTAAATCCGGTATCCCGGCAGACAGCTTCCTTGAATTGGTACAACTCGGATCGGCAGGCAGCAAGGCCGCTGACCTGAAAGGGCGCAAAATCATTGAACATGATTTTAGCAACCAGTTCTCACTTGCCTTGATGCTTAAGGACTTGAAGCTTGCTTCCTCACTAACAGACAGCCTGTCCATCCCTGCACCTATGTTATCCATTGCCAAAAGCCTGTTTCAAGCCGGGCAAACGCAAGGCTACGGCGACGAGGATCTATCCGCTGTCGTGAAGACATACGAAGCATGGATTGGCCGCACCATTGGTGGTCAACCTCTCGAATAAGCTGTACCTTTCTTTGTAACCATACGGCTGTGCTTGTGTACATATGGCATAGCTTTAGGGTAAGCACACTTGGCTTGAAAGCTGAGTGTGCTTACCCGTTTTGGCTTATTATTCGGGATAAGAACAACAATAATCAGTTACACTTCGTACTTCCAGCTTAAATGATGACTTTGCAGGTACGTGAAAGGTTGCCGCCCCTTGTATTTCCAGCCATTCTTCAGTACCTGGAAGCAACACTCTCAAATCCCCTGCCAAAATCTCCATGATCTCACGGGAATCCGTGCCGAACTCATACGTTCCTGGCAGCATAATACCCAGTGTAACCTTACTGCCGTCACCCAGGATGACTGTACGGCTTGTAACCTGACCATCGTAATAAACGTTTGCTTTTTTAACTACGCTTACTCCATCAAACTGTGTCATTCGTTATCCCCTCATCTGCTCTCAATGGTTGAATGAATATTTGTGCATCATAACATAGATTTGATTCCAGCTTCAGTATGAAAATACACACTGTATCACCGTATGCTATACACTGGAATTCAATAGTGATTTTTTTGCAAAACATCAACTGTATGAAACAAACAGCCGTAAGCCTTTCTCAGGTTACGACTGTCTGTTTTAGATGCTCTGTGTTTTATTTCAACAAAGCTTTCACACGGCTAACAACATTCTCTACTGTAAAGCCGTATTCCTTAATCACGCGGTCGCCAGGTGCGGATGCGCCGAATGTGCTGATACCGAGAATGTCGCCTTGGTCGCCAACATATTTTTCCCAGCCCAGTGGATACGCCATTTCTACAGCCAAACGAGCTTTCACTTCTGGCAGCAGAACGGAATCTTTGTATGCTTTGTCTTGTTTTTCGAACAGATCCCAGCTTGGGAAGCTGATAACACGTACTTGAATACCTTGTTCTGCCAGTGCTTCCTGAGCTTTAACAGCCAATTGTACTTCGGAGCCTGTAGCCAGAATTTGAGCAACCGGTTTGCCGTCTGTTGCATCTGCAACCACATAAGCACCGCGTTTGATACCTTCGCGTGCATGCTCAGCACTAGCAGCCAGGATTGGCAGGTTTTGACGAGTCAATACCAGAGCAACCGGGTTTTTCTTGTTTTCCAGCGTGTAAGCCCAAGCAGCAGAAGTTTCATTACCGTCCGCCGGACGAATTACTGTCAGGTTCGGGATAATACGCAGGGAAGCCAATTGTTCGATCGGCTCATGAGTCGGACCATCTTCACCCACAGCAATACTGTCGTGAGTCAGAACGTAGGTTACAGGCAATCCCATCAGAGCTGCCAGACGAACGGCTGGACGCAGATAGTCTGTAAATACGAAGAATGTACCGCCGAATACTTTTACACCTTGGTGCAACGCCATACCGTTCATCGCAGCAGCCATACCAAATTCGCGGATACCGAAATAGATGTTACGGCCGGCGTAGTCTTCTGGCGTAAAGTTCGTCAGGTTGTTCAAATGTGTCATCGTGGAGCTCTCCAGATCGGCAGATCCGCCTGTCAGGAAAGGTACGTTTGGAGCCAATCCGTTCAGAGCATTACCAGATGCTACACGAGTCGAAACGGCTTTGTCTCCAGTCGTGTATTTCGGAAGATCACGATCCCATCCTTCTGGAAGATCGCCGTTTACAGCTGTTTCGAACTGCGCTGCCAAATCAGGGTGAGCAACTTTGTATTTCGCGAACTGTTCATTCCATGCTTTGTTCGCCGCGATACCGCGCTCTTTTACTTTAGCAAAATGCTCGCGAACCTCTTGTGGTACGTGGAAGTCCTCTTCGTATACCCATTTGTAGAAATCTTTAGTCAGCTTGGCTTCTTCTGATCCCAGCGGGGAACCATGAGTACCACCGTGTCCGCCTTTACCTTGTTTGTTCGGGCTTCCGTAGCCGATGACTGTTTTCACTTCAATCAACGTAGGGCGTGTCGAGTCGCCTTGCGCTTCTTCAATGGCTTTTTGGATGGCTGGAAGGTCGTTACCATCTTCTACGCGCAGTACTTGCCAGTTGTAAGCTTCAAAGCGTTTGGCAACACTTTCGGAAGAGGACAGGTTAAGCTTGCCGTCCAGTGTAATATCATTGGAATCAAACAATACAATCAGCTTACCCAGTTGTAAGCGACCAGCCAGCGAAGCAGCCTCGTGGGAAATACCTTCCATCAGATCGCCATCGCCGCAGATCGCATATGTGAAGTGATCTACAACTTTAAATTCGTCTTTATTATATGTTGCACCCAGTTGAGCTTCAGCCATTGCCATACCTACGGACATTGCGAGACCTTGTCCCAGAGGTCCAGTTGTAGCATCTACACCAGCAGTGTGCCCAAACTCAGGGTGTCCCGGTGTAAGGCTGCCCCATTGACGGAATTGTTTCAATTCTTCCATAGGAAGATCATAGCCGCTCAGGTGCAGAAGGCTGTATAGCAACATGGAACCGTGTCCTGCGGACAATACAAAACGGTCACGGTTAACCCATGTAGGTTGATCGGGATTATGATTCATCGTTTTAGCAAAAAGTTGGTATCCCATTGGCGCGGAGCCCATCGGCATCCCAGGATGTCCCGAGTTTGCTTTCTCGATGGCGTCAATTGCCAACGTACGAATAGTTGTGATGGACAAATTGTCGATCGTGGAGTTTTCATCCTTTTGAATCGCTTGGTTCTGGTCAGTCATGGTTTGCCTCCTCATATTGTATAAAGTATGTCAATTGCATTCGGTCATACTCTCCAACATCACCGTCCGATATAGAAACGATGTCTATTGAAGTGAGTGAATCTGCTTGAATGTTTCAATATGACTTATACATTCTTAAGTATTGTACCATCTGCCGTGAAAGTTTGCCAGATCGTTTATAAAGATGATTGTGGAAATGTAGTACCGAGTCCTCATATAAATATACCCGTAATGTATTAACCTCATTTAAAAAATTATAAAATCACAAAAAAATATTATGTACTGACTGTTTATTAAGGCGAGTAACTCACATGAGGATTTTGCAAAATCCTTACATAAAAAAACAAAGCCCGTTATACAGCGGGCTTTGTTCAACAAAAAATATATACTCACAAATTTTTTCTAAAATTTTAAGATTAGTTAAAAACGACCGTTTTGTTCTCATGAACCAGAATACGATCCTCTGCATGCCACTTCACGGCTCTTGCCAAAACGACCCGCTCTATGGTGCGACCGATCCGTTTTAGCTCATTTACATCATCTCCGTGGCTTACACGCTGCACGTCCTGCTCAATGATCGGTCCGCCGTCCAATTCTTCAGTTACATAATGCGCAGTAGCACCAATAATTTTCACACCGCGATTATAGGCTTGGGCATATGGCTTCCCACCCACGAATGCCGGCAGAAAGGAATGATGGATATTGATAATCCGGTTGCGATAATGCTCAATAAACTTGGGAGAAATAATCTGCATGTAACGGGCCAAAATGATAACGTCAATGTCTTCGCCAATGACCTCTAGTTGGCGGCGCTCCGCCTCCGGTTTGGTATCGGCTGTTACCGGAATATGGTGATACGGGATGCCAAATGATTCCACATACTCCTTCATATCCGGATGATTACTAACCACCAATGAAATATCCGCGTCCAGATCCCCTGCCTGCCATTGCCACAGCAGTTCTACCAAACAGTGATCTTCTTTGGAAACGAAAATAGCCAGTTTTTTCTTGCGGCTAACCGCAGAAATCGTCCACTCCATACGGAATTGCTCAGCAACAGCGGCAAAATCCTGCTCCAACTGTGGCTGGGTTGCACTCAAATTCGGCAGATCAAATTCAATCCGCATAAAAAACATACCGCCGGACGGGTCCATTGTATATTGATCAGATTGAACGATATTGGCCCCATGCTCGTACAAAAAACGGGACACGGCCGCTACAATACCTGGTCCGTCTGGACAAGATACAAGCATACGCGCGCGGTTTTCATGGGCAGACAGAGTGCTATTTGGCTGATGTTTTACGTGAATTTCCATGTGGCTATTAATCCCCCTTAGCTTATACCGTCACTGGCAAATGACTGCCGGCAAACCAGGCAATCAACCGTTGATTAATGTGTTCTTCGCTCAAATCTGGAAATAGTGCTGCTTCCGTTATCATGTCATACAGACGTTCCAACGGCTCACGTGGATCGGCTTTTCTTGCTTTGGCATCATTTTTTAGCAGAGCCCAGGTGTCCAGCACAAATTTACGGACATCCACATCCTGTTTTTTGAAAAACGAATGCAATTGTTCTACCTGACCCAAAAACTCATCCCCAAAGCGTTCCTTTACATTTCCGCGAAGCAGGGCAATTTCAACCTCATACATCGGACGCTGAGTTTTGGCTTCCTTGCCAATCCATGGCGTCTCCAAAATAAACGGACGTCCTTGAAGTGCTTCATGATGCACCACATTATGAATAGTCTGATAGCCAATCCAGCCTGATCCGATCGGAGTATGTCGGTCTTTATGAGCGCCAACCGGATTCTTACTATCATTGATGTGAACAACTGCGATGCGGTTCAAGCCGACAATACGGTCGAATTGCTCCAATACACCGTCCAGATCATTTACGATATCATAACCCGCATCGTGAATGTGACAGGTGTCCATACAAACCGTAAGACGCTCGTTATGCTCTACTTTATCTATAATGGAGGCAATCTCCTCAAAGCTACGACCCATTTCCGTTCCTTTGCCTGCCATCGTTTCAAGCGCAATGTTAACATCTGTCTCCTTCACGCCGTTTAGTACCTCGTTCAAACCATCAGCAATACGCCCGATTCCGTATTCTGCATCCTTATCGGTAAAAGCGCCTGGATGCAGCACGATATTTTTCACACCAATCGCGTGTGTGCGTCGAATTTCCTCCTGAAGAAAGCTGACTGCAAGCTCATAGGTATTTTCTTTGTAAGAGCCAAGGTTGATGATATACGGGGCATGCACCACGATATCTTCCATTCCCTTCTCAGCCATTAACTGCTTGCCTTCCTCCAAATACATGGACTCCATCGGCTTACGACGCGTGTTTTGCGGTGCTCCCGTGTATATCATAAAGGAGCTGGACCCGTAAGAAGACGCTTCTTTTGTAGCGCTGAGCAGACCTTTGTCCGAGAAGGACACATGAGAACCAATTTTCAGCATGATCCTGATTCATCCCCTTATCCTGTTATGCTTGTCTTATTTTAATTTAATCATTTTAACGTGATTATTGAAATCAAACAACATAGCTTTTATGGCAGCTTTCTTAAATGACTCTATTAAGGGAACACGTAGATAAAGTACACATCAGAATTTATGTTAGTCAAACGAGGGTAAATAAAATCATGGATTGACATCCTTAACCGTATAAAGGTACATTCATATGAAGTTTTTTTCTCAAAAAGGGTTATATTCTATAACAGATGTATTTTTTTGTGAATCGGAAGGAGAGCTGGCTCCATGAACATCATCGTATGTGGAGGAACTGGATTGGTGGGGAGTGCACTGGTCAAAAGCCTGCTAGACGACGGATACACCGTGAAAGTCGTTACCCGCAAGCCACTGGTAGGACACGAAGCGAGCCCCCGCTTGCAATATATGAGTTGGAACGAATTAAAACAAAAGCCTGAAGTACTGGAAGGCACAGATGCGGTCGTTAATTTAGCAGGCGAAACGCTGAATCAGCGCTGGACGGATAAGTCCAAACAAAGAATTCTTCAATCACGACTGCTATCTGTTGCCCGGTTGGCTCAAGCATTGAATGCTCTACAAAAAAAACCGAAAGTAATCATTCAGGCTTCGGCTGTTGCCGCCTATGGTACATCCCTGACCGAAACATTCGATGAAACGAGCCCGCGTCGTTCGGAAGATTTTTTGTCTCAGGTGGTTGAGCAATGGGAGGAAGCCGCCAATGCCTACCCTTCTGATGCCCGTTTAATTAAGTTACGCATTAGCCTTGTGCTGGACAGAAAAAAAGGGGCATTCCCACTCATGAAGATACCTTATAGCTTCGGATTCGGCGGCAAAATAGGCAGCGGTCATCAATGGATGAGCTGGATTCATATTGAGGATATCGTTCGTCTGATCACGTACTGCATCCATACGACGGAAATCGTCGGGGCAGTGAACGCATCTTCACCATACCCAGTGACGAACGACCAGTTTGGGAAAACCGTGGCTCAGGCATACCACCGTCCGCATTGGTTTCCCGTTCCAGGCATTCTCGTTCAAAAACTGCTCGGTGAGATGAGCACCCTTGTCTTGGATGGCCAAAAAGTACTCCCGCACAAAGCGCTGGAGCACGGATTTAAGTTTAACTATCCTTCACTTAAGGACGCTCTAAAGGAACTCCATTCTTCCCAAAAACAGCATTGAATTCAAAAAGAGGAACTCCAGGCTGGTAGGTAGTGTCACTACCAGCTTAGGGTTCATTTTTTAAGTCAGACACAATCTATCGAGCAGACTGCAAGTTTTTAAGATGCCTCATTTTATTCCTATGAATAGTCCAATATTCATAAAGGAAGAAGCCCTGAATATAACAGGCCTCTTCTTGACATCTATCCATATAACCTTCATTTATGATGCATTGGAGGATTTAAAAGAGTCCAACCGATAAGTATAAGAGACTCCAGCAATTTTAAAAGTGTCTCCCTCATTCAGGATGTACTCCTTATAAGGCACCATAGGCTCTCCATTCAGAGCAGTTCCGTTCGTCGAGGATAAATCCTTAACAATGTGGCTATGTTCTCCTGTAACTATGCAAAGCTCAATATGAGAACGGGAAGCTCCATCCGTATGCTCCACAAACTGGACCAATTGCGGATCTCTCCCGATGATAAAGCTGCCTGCAACGAATTGGTCTGGCTGCAACCGGATGCGCTCGGTCCCTCCACTACCTGGTGGCTTGCGATCCAGGCAAGCAATCGGTGATTGCTGAACAGGTGAAATCTGTATCTCTTGATCTGGACGAAGCAGCATCGTTTCCTGCTTAGATGCAGCATTTAGCAGCTCCGTTACCCCGGAGAGAGACTTATAATAAGCCTCACTGGTATCACTGGCTTCCAATTCATTTCCCCGTCCCGCACCTTTCCACGATGGCTCGTGTAGGTCATAGTTTGCTGAAGTGTTCTCCCTATCTTCCGTAACTCGGTTTCCCGCGCTTTTAGATTCTGAGTTTGGAAAAGTCCATCTCCAGCTCTCCTGCCCTTGATCACTCGAATCGGAAGATTGCTTGTCTTGATGATGACGTCCCGCTACAAATCCGGTCAGCTTATCTACCTGATAACGATCATTTTTCCGCTGTGCTGAGGAAGAAGTAGTTCCTAACCATTCCGAATCCAATACAGGTACTGAATCGCTGTACATATGAGATGAAGCTCGATTGCGCTCCCATTTCCCCGTCCAGCTTATATAAGCAACAGCGGCAAGTACCAAGGTCAGCACCACGGAAATGATCAACGGTACCGTCTCTGGATGATCCAGATAAATATAACGCCACACGATGGCCGAAGCGAGCAGACATCCGAGAGTAATGTAGGTTTTATATTTTTGCAATCCAGGCTCCACATCTTCTACTTCGTTTTCTGTTACAAGCTCAGAATTCTCCTCTGGTTTCACGGACGGTTTGAGCCGATTGATCCGTTTAAGCTCCTGAATCTCCTGCAGAGTCTCCCGATGCTCTTGCCCGTATGTTCCGCCACGATCAGTATAGTTCCCCTGTGAGGTATGAGCAGATATGATAGGGTCGGCTGATGAAAAAGCTCGCCCTTCCATACTTTCTCCCTTCACGCTAGCACTCTCTGTACCAGCCTTCATTCCTTGCAATAGCAGTTCCTTTAGCAATCCCAATTCAAATTCATTTCTATCACACAGATCGAGTATGCGTTGTATATATTCTCCCTGAAGGTGGGCCACACGAGTCATTAAACGAATAACCATCTGCTTAAATTGACTGCCTGTTTGCCCTGCATACTGTACACTGCGTAAAGGAACATAGGTTAAACTGGCGGTTTCCCTTGTACCTGAACCACTTAGAAAAATATAATCCTCGTGCAAAATAAACTGGCGGATATCTAACATATATTGCGGGCTGCGATGGAGGGCATCTGCCACTTCAAAAAGAATCCGGTAGAAATCAGAAGTCGACACGCTCCCACCTTTCCATAACTGGGAAAGCATGCGTTGCCCCGAAATATCGTAATGTAACTCTATCTGAAAATCGACTTCCTTTATTCTAAGTTCCAGCAAACCGGGAATCCGATTACCAGTCATCATTCCGGTCTGTACGGAATTTAAATCATCGGTCTTGAGCCCGTCTTCCTTGTTCAGAATCATAAATGTCCCGCCGTTCCGGGCAAAATCCCTGCTTAAACCAAACAATTCATGACCTCCTTAACAATTTCCTATCTCCATGAGGTAGCATGATCTCCCCCAGCGGACATGTCATGGCAAGAAGTAAAGATAAGCACTGATCGCTCCCGGAATGACTGCGGTCATAAAAGGAAACCTGAGGTGCGCTTCATTTCCACCGGTCAGCGCTTTGCCGCTGCGAAATAGAAAAAATCCTCCTAAATTAAAAGCCACGCGCCGCAGTCTCATGATGGTTTCCCTCTTCCATAGCAAAATTCCTATGCCAATAATACCTGCAAAAAAAATCGAATATAAAGCTGACTGCCATGCAAAAGCGGCACCTGTCCATGCTCCAATCAAGCCGAACAGCTTTACATCTCCTGCACCAACAGCTCCCATCCAGTACAAAATCAGCATGAACCCAAATCCGGTACCCAGTCCAGCAACAGCAAATAAAAAACCGTGCCACCCTCCAAACAGAGTATTGAACACCAAGCCTACCACTATGCCGGGCAATGTAAGCTTATTAGGGATTTTCATGCTACGTAAATCCGTAACTAACGCAATCGCGAGCAGAACTCCGCATACAATATACATCCACGTCAATGCGATCTTCCCCCTTTATAAAATAGAACTAGCAGACTACCAAATCACTTTCCATCGTAGGTATTCCTGTCCGTCTATGTCGAGTCGATCCTATCTATCCATCAGCTGGCTTTTCCACGGTAAACGGAACTTCTATACGTTGACCGTCCTCCGTTTCAATCACAAAGCTCCATTGACCAGGTGTTGTGTTCGTTCCCACAAACCAGTTCCATTCAATAATCCCGTCCGCATTGGCAGAGGTCCAGCCCAAGTGCTGGGCCGTGCTTTGACCCGACTTATAAAGTACAGAAAGATTAGCAGTCGTCTCAGGCTCAACCTTGGCCTTGATCAAATTGTACACACCCTTCACAGCAGGTTCAGGCTTGACGAGCAACTGTATGGAATGCTGCGCATCCTTATCCGCTGTTGCCTCTCCTGTACCTGTCCCCTCCCCTGTGTTCCCAATCCAGAGACGTTCCTCTGCCGCTGCCTGAAGCACAATGCTGCGATACAGAAAGGGAACCTTCATCGGCAGTTCATACGATAGCTCTACTCTAAAATAAGGGTCCTTAGTTCCTGTAAGAGCAGGTACATGTACGCTCGTTATATGAATACGGTCATACTCCAGAATGCTTTCCTCCATAAAAGGCTTTAGCATCGGCTTCAGAACAGGATCGAGTGCAGCTTCCGTAAATCGCCCCCGCAGTTCCTCCATCGGCTTTTGACCGCCCTGAACAGCGCTTTCTACCCAATCACCAATTGGAGGTGGCAACTGGGCAGCGAATTGGCTTGCATATTCACTCATAGATAACTTGGGCAATTCATCCAGCGGTTCACGGACTGCATCTATTTTCGCGGACGCCGCCTCCACGGCTAGAGAAACTGGGTAGATTTTAGTCGAAATCTGCTTAACCGCTTCTGAAGCGGTGTTCTGCAAGGCTGTGGATACCAGCGTCATCTGAACCATATAAATGAGAAAAATAATAAAAAACAGAAACATTGGCAACACCAGTGACGCTTCTAAAACAATACTTCCTTGTTCACATTGCTTCTGCCCACAAACTTTCCGTAAACACCGATTAATAGGAAAAATGCGCTGTTTTTGTGACATAGTACACACTTCCCTTAATACTCTCGCCTTCTTTTGAGGCGGTCCCGAGCATCTTCATTACCCCAGGTAGAAACCACAGCCTCATCCCATTCTTGACCTCACCCGTTGCATACGTTTGCCGCTCAGCAGGATTGACATCTGTATTCAGGCGGATCAGAGCAAGCATACGGGACATTTTTCGTTCATTATTGCTATGGAGCATCAGGAACAATCGCAAATGATCCTTGTATGTCATTCGAATTTTCAGAAAATCAGACAATGGCACGTCTCCCTTTTGTGCCAGCATAATCATATCTTCTATCGCTTTTTCTACTCCATATAACAAAGCTGCCGCCAAAACGACCAGCGGATTACCTTTTGAGCTGTTTTTAACCAATCCCTCCATTGTTCGAATGGCAAGTCTCATAGCAAAAATTTCTCCATAGGCGGATGCCAGATTACCCGTCGGATTATGGAAGCCATACAGGATATACTCAACTTCCTGATTATTCACCTCCAGCTGATCTCCCAAAATCTGTGAAGCATTTCCCACATTTCCACCCGATCCGGCCAAGCTGCCAAAACGGCTAAAATCCACATGATGGAAGTAAGAAAGTGCGTATTCATTCTGGTAAAACTCGTCTCCCAGTTGAGTCAGTAAATTGGATGCCGACCCGTATAGACCATCCATACTATCCATGGAAGCTCCCGCAGCATCATAGGTGTCATAGGGCAAATCAGCGGATACAGATGAACTGGATGTAGACTGGTTAAACGAAATACTTTCATTGTAATACCGCTCCAGATTTTGGAATTGTTCTTTACCTTTGGAAAGAACCTCAATGATCCGATAGGCTTGTTTAAGCTTGTTTTTCGCCTCTTTTTCCATTTTCTTGCGTTCTTTGTCCGGTCCACGTCGCGTATCCATCATTTTGGCTTCACCGTCGAGTACATTGGCAGGTCCCACCCAAGCATACGCATTCAAGTATTTATCTATCTCTTTGAGCGTTGATGCGACTTCTTGCTTGAGCATGTCTGCATTCAAAAATGGATCTGTATAAAAAGATAAGGTACGCATCATGCTCGTTATTCTATTGTTAGCAGTATTTATAGAAGTCCGTTGCTTTTCGATTTCTGCTTCCCATTGCTCAAATTCCTTGTCTGGAATCAACAAATCCTCTGCTTTTTGCCGTGCGCTTCCTACCGACGGATCTGCGTTGGAGCCTGCTCCGCTTGGAGTAGGGGCTGCTGAAACCTCATCGTAGCCTGCATTGGCCGCCCTCTGCTTATATTGGGCAATGACTTTGCGCATCTCTTCATTAATCTGTCGAGCCTCATTTAATGGTTCCTTGGCTTCCAGAAGCAGCTTGTCATGTTCTTCTCCAGCCTGAACCATGATCTGACGCAGGCGATCAAGCGATGCCCTCGCTCTACGTGCATATTTTTCCATCTGCATGATTTTAACATCGTCCACACTCTTCTTATTGTCTTCATATACATGTACGTAATGCTTATATTGAGCGGCAATATCGGCTACAACCTCAAGCGGGTCCCATATATACTGATTGGGCATATAGGTGCCCCTCTGTTTAATAATCCGCTTGCGAACCTCTTCCATATAAGCTCCTGCCTTACGCTGCTTCTCCAGCATGTCATCCAGTTTGGCCTCTCGTCTGTCGTACAGCTTTTGCAGCCTTTTCAGCAAATCTACCGTATGAGAAGCCTCTTTCATATTTTGAGAGAGCGGCTTTAGCTTTTCGAGCACTTCAAACGTAAAATCGACAGGTGCTTTATACTTCATCTCTTCACGGATCTGCTCGTTAAATATGGCATATTTACCAAGCTCCCTTTCCATTTGCAGGGAACTAGAATCCAGCTTCATATTCATAAGCGGTAGCGTTTCTGTGCGTGCCGTACGCCGCGCGCTGTCATTCAGCACTTTCACCATAATTTGTTCTCCGCCGCCTTCGCCATAAGCAAACAAACCGTACTCCTGTTGTAATGTCGGATCATAAGCAGACATCACTGAACGAACCGCCGCATGGGTCAGACGTTCGGTCTGCACATGCAATGCAGCAATTCTCGCGTAATCAATAAATACAGCAATAAAACCGAACATGACCGCCAAAATCAGAATTAAAAAGACCATGACAGCACCTGATTCCCCGTCCTTTGTATTGTGTCCCTTACCAAACACCCGCTTCCTCCTTTCCAGTTACATTCCCGTTACTTACTTCTCAATGACCGTTTTGACCATATTGCATCAGTACTTTCCCTACAACTGCCGAATCTACCTTTTCACCTGATCCTCTGCCCATAAACTTCGCACCATAATAACGGACCAACTCCACCGTACGAATCCATTCCACAGGTTCGACCACGCCAGAGCTCATTTTCCCTTGCAAATCCGTCTGATCTAAAAACTGATTCAACAAAGGTACCTTCACTATCTTATTTAACTTTGTGGTCACCTTACGGTGAATCATACTGTTCTCATATGTCATCTGCCCCTGCATGCCCGCAGGCATTCTATTTTCTGCATTGGACAGCTTCTGAGCAGGTAACGAGCCTCCCCCATTGCCGCCCGGAACCTGTACACTTTCCTGATTGTTGGCTCCGGTCCAGCCAAACAGGGCTCCCAGCATACCATCATCCTTCAGGCGCCAATAGAGAGAATCCCGTTGCCCTTGTGTAAATGCTCCCGTACGTGGGTCCTTGAAGCTGTTATCCCAACTGTAAGCGGCCCTTTCCGAAGCAGTAGCAGCGACCTGCACCAATATAGATTTTTGATATATGTACAGGCAAAAAAATAACATCACAAAAATGACCAGCAGTAGAATGGGAAAGACGAGGGAAGCTTCCAAGGAGAAGCTCCCGTCCTCTTTTTGTGCCAATTTGCGCAGCATTATGAATCCATAAAATCGTTACTTTTTTTATCCGCCTTTTTCAAAAGCCCTTCTACAATTTTCTTGATCTGATCCTTGAAAATAATTGCCACCGCAATCAGAATGGCAATGATCAGGATCATTTCTAACGTACCCAGACCATCCTCATCCTTGTACAACTTACGAATACTGCCTGTTACTAATGTCATCATCGTTGTATTCCTCCTACATATTCATCATCATTAAAGCCGGAGCGCCCACCAGCACAATTACCGTTAGCAAAATCAGCGCCATCGGGAATACTAGCTTAGATGAAGCCTGCTCCCCTCTTGTGCGGCTAATTGAAGTCCGCTTGCCCCATAATGTCTGGGATAACTCACGTAAAGCCATCACAAAATCGCTCCCGCCGCGCCTCATATTCAACAAAACTGTCGTCGTAAATACTGTCATTTCCTGAATACCACAACGTTTGCTCAGGTGCTCAAATGCCTGTTGAAAGGAAAAGCCACTTTCCCATTCCGCCACCGTCTGCCTCAGTTCTCGATACAACGGATGTTCCGTATCTGCCCCTTTACGTTCCACGCAATGGAGCAATGCCCGTTGTACCGTCTCACCTGCACCTACTAAAAGCATCATTTTACTCAACAGTTCAGGCAATTCCAATAAAATTTGCTGATCCCGCTTCTGTACTTTCCCATGCAAATCCTTGATCAGCGCGATGGGTACCAGAATGCCAAGTCCCAATCCGAGCACCAGCCCGGTCGCATCCCCACCCATCAAGAGCGATATTATAACTCCACCAGCAGCCATCATATATCCGTAACCCAACATTTCTGCCAGAAAAAGCATCGTTTTTTCTCCGCTGTTGCGCATACCATACAGCTTCTGCACCGAACGCTGGAGCTTGAACATCAGCAAAGGCAGCCTGTGAGTAGCACGTGAAGCATGAATCATGTGTACAAATGGGACTGAAAGTCTTTGCAGCCGCAGTCCCTCCAGCTTCATATGGCGAAAATGCGCATACTTAGCACCATGCATCTGGTTCAGCACCACCCAGCCTCCCACTTGCAGAACCAGCATGACCAGACAAACCAACATCACCATACCCATCTCTCCTTACACTTCAATCTTCATAATGTGGTTGATCCACACAAGACACCCACCAAGCACCAATAAACAAAAGGTTGATAAAATCATACCTGTACCGCTGTATAAGGGCATCATGTAATCACTCGCTGTCATCGTCATAAACAATACAAACAAAAAAGGCGCTGCAAACATAACCCTCGATTCAAAACGTTTCTGCGCAATCATTACTCCGATCTCCTGCTGAATTTCCAACTTCTCACCAATGACACTTGAAGCTCGTCGTACGACTTCCACCAGATCACCTCCGGTTCGCTTGCAAGCCGCAAATACGTCCGCAAAATTCGTAATATCCTCCATCTGCGCCCGACGGGCCAAATCCTGCAAAGCAGCCTCTACAGGCTGTCCGATTTCGAGACAGGCGGTAATAATGTTAAATTCAAAAATCAGGTCGTGATCTCCATCCGGACTAAGCAACCTCAAATCCTCTACAGCCTCACGAAAACCATTCTCCACCGACCTTCCCGCTGAAAGAGAAGACGAGAGTGAATATAAAGCCTGCTTGAATTGGATGCTTAGAGCAGACCTGCGTCGATGCAGCAAAAATTGCCTAAAATAACGAGGCGTCACCCCAGCCCCGGCAGCGCACAGCAACGATAATATCCATTGGTGATAAAATAGATAGCCGATCATCGCAAACAGCACGCCACTAAACAATATGCACAGACTTTTTTGTACTGTCGATAATGTATACACCGTATAATCTGGCAGAGAAGGGACCTCATGTGATACTTGTTTGGCAGTCGTTTTTCCTGGCTTCACGCTGATACTCCTCCCCTGTGCCAGTTTTGCGGATTGATCCCGGCCATTTGCAGCTTCAAAGTATGTTGCAGACCTTCGCCACAACGTTCCAGACCTCCTACGATTCGCCCCTTACTTTCTCCTCGTTCCTGAAAACGATAAAGGGGATTAAGCGTCACCTCACCATTTTCAAAACCAATCACTTCGCTAATTTCCAGTACTCGTCTGGATTTGTCGCGCATCCGTGACAGATGAACGAATATATCAATGGCCGAGCTGATCTGCTGCCGTACTACTCCAAGCGGAAGCTCTGCCCCTCCGAGCACCATCGTTTCCAGCCGGCTGACCATATCGCGGATATTATTCGCATGCCCAGTTGACAACGATCCATCGTGTCCTGTATTCATCGCTTGCAGCATATCCAATGCCTCACTTCCCCGGACCTCACCCACCACAATGCGGTTGGGCCGCATACGCAGGGAGGAACGAATCAGATCACGAATTGTGATTTCTCCCTTCCCCTCGGTGTTCGCATTCCGTGTTTCCATGGAAACTAGATTAGGGACCGTCACAATTTGCAGCTCTGCTGAGTCTTCAATGGTAATAATCCGTTCAGACGACGGGATAAACTGGGATAATGCATTCAGAAAAGTTGTTTTACCAGATCCCGTTCCTCCGCTTATAAAAATGTTGTACTTGCTACGTACCAAGTCCTTGAGCATAGCAGCGGTTTCTGCATCAAGCGCACCCATTTGTATCAAGTCATCCATCGTCATAGGACGCTCGGGAAACTTCCGTATTGTCATCGTCGGACCCTTGAGAGCAACTGGAGGCAACACAATATTTACGCGTGACCCATCCTTTAACCGGGCATCCACAATGGGGGAAGCCTCATTCACAATTCGGTTCACCCCGGCTACAATCGTCTGGATTAAATCCTCCAGCCGCTCGCGGGACTCAAATTGATCAGGTACCTGCATCACTTCACCAGCCCGTTCCACAAAAATTTCCCGGTGACTGTTAATCATAATTTCCGTAACGGTCGGGTCATCAATCAATGGCTGGAGTACATCCAGCCCACGGAAAGAGTTAAAAATCTTGCGGACGAGTGCATGCTTCTCACGGGAAGTTAAGCCCACCAGCTCTACATCGTGTAAAATTCGATTTTCAATATGCCGTACCAGATCTGCATCCTTTACCGAAGACGTTACGTCCAGCCCGTTTCGGATATCTGCTCGCAATGCCTTAAACCGTTCCTCATTCATGTTCATCAGCCCCTTTTAAGACCAAACGGCGGGCGGATGTGTTACACTGTCCACATTCAGCAGCTCGTGGCACAGATGACGAATTTCCCGCTGATAAATCGGTGAACTAAGCAGTAGCTCATGGTGCTGCATCTGCTTCCATGAAGGTATATAGGGTAACGCTCCGTTTAGCTCCATGAAGTCACGAGGTAATGAGTTGATCATAGTTCCCATATAGCGGTTCACCACAAAGCTGGTTTTGCATATCATGTCTTCAAGCCCTTCAGGCTGCGTGGTTTCTAAAACATCCAGCCATAATCCGCACTTGTGCATGCTCATTAAATCGTCTGCCAGCAGCCAAATCAGCTTATGACTAGCTTCAAGCACGGCTTGAGCCCGATCACCTTTTTCAGAATCGCCATCTACGATCACTACATCATACTGCCCACTTTCGGCAACCGTTCGAATCAGCTCTTTCGCTTCATCACAAGTCATGTCCGTCAGCTCCTTGCGATTATAGACAGGCTGAAAAGTATCCGCCTGAATTTCAGGGCGGCGAACACAATAGGCTGCCACGGATAATGGAATGCCCTCATTCCCCTCCGCCTTGAGATCATAGAGCAACCTGGACAGCCCTTCTCCTTCTGCTCCGCTAGCACTGCCTGAACCAGTGAACAATGAGCTTGAATCCACTGTCTCCAGATTCAGATAGAATACCGAATATCCCTCATTCCCCAGCTGTTTGGACATATTGAGTGCGGCCGTTGTCTTGCCTAGTCCACCGGAAGCTGCTACGATGCCGATAATCATTCCACCTTCCCGACTGTTTACACTTTTCCGACCGTTCGACCTCTGTCTAGCCGTTTCCAAAATAAAACCGACCAGCTCAGATAAAGGCTGATACTTTAATAAAGGCTGTCCATATTCGCTCACTTGTTCTCCCTCATGCAATACCAAACAAGGAATATCAGCAGCTTCCCTGTCTGTCCATAGATTCAAAAAAGCCGCTTCACCTACCACCACATCCGGTCTTTTCATTCCACTGGTTTCCATCATGTATTGATGAAATGCCTCCGGTTGCGAAAAAGCCGTGATTCTCAGCCTTCTGGCGTACTCGCTTCCGTGAACATAATTCAGCAGCGGCTCAATATAATCCCGGCTTTCTACGGCCAATACCACTTTCACTGGAACTATAACGCTCATCCCTTTCCCTAACACAACAACGCAAAAAAGCACCGTTCATCCATCCGTAAGTACATACGGTTGGTGAACGGTGCTTCCGTCACGTGCAATCTATTTACTGGTAGAATAGCATAGCGCTTATATTAGAGCAAGTATTTTTTGTGCAAGTATCTTCCAAAATCCTCGTACTAGGAGAAGGCGGGCAGTCTAGCCCCGCCTCCTAGCATCTTCATCTTAGTAGAATTTGTGGTGACGACGATGACAGTCATGATGGCGATGATGGCGGTGATGGCGACGTTTCCGGCAATGACATTTCTTATCAAAATCTTCATGTTTCCGGTGATCATGTTTAAATTTAGGTTTAAACTTAATGACAGTCACCTTAATGATCTTCTTAAAGATACGTTTTTTTGGCTTACGCAAATGACAATGTTTAAACATTTTTAATTCGCCTCCATTTCTTTGAGATAGAATATACTATGGAAGCAGCGAACCATCGGTAACCATCATATGACTATTTATGAATTTACTGGGCGAATTAACGATCTACCTCCAGCTTAATATCCGGATCATAATCCGCCACAATTAGAACATCCATATGACGTGCTTGACGGAGAATCCTCGGCACAACCGCAGCCTTCCCCCAACGGCTACTTCGGGAAGACTGCCCCACGATGAGCTGCGTACCTGAATATCCTTCCACTGGAGCAATCAAAATGTCGGCAATCTCGCGTCGGCTGGAAACAAGCCGTACCTCAAAGGTTCCCCCCAGTCGGTGGGTCAGCAACTTTAGTTGTTCCAGACGAGGGTTCAGTCTCTCGGGCATACGCTCACCGACATGAACATAAGTCACAATCCACACAGCCTTCAGACGAAAGGCGATACGAAAACCGCGGCGAATCAGCCTTTCAGCATTTTCGCTTAGCGTCACGCCTACGAAGATCACTTCCTCCCTGCGCCACGGTCCCCGAAGTGATTCGTGTCGATCCCAGGATTCCAGCCGCTCATCTACGTCATCTGCCAATTCCCGCAAAGCAAGTTCACGCAACGCAATCAGATTGCCCAGTTTAAAAAAATGGCTAAGTGCCTGTTCCACCTTCGCAGGATCGTATATTTTGCCCTCACGCATACGCTGCTGCAAAGATTTAGGAGCCACATCAACAAGCTGTACTTCATCGGCCAGACGTATCATATGGTCGGGAACAGTTTCTCTCACTCGTATGCCAGTAATCTGTTCTACCGCATCATTCAAGCTCTCCAGATGCTGTACATTCATTGTGGATATCACAGAAATACCTTGTTCCAAAATGGTAAGCACATCCTCATAGCGCTTAGATCTCATACTTCCGGGAACGTTGGTATGTGCCAGCTCATCAATAAGCACCACCTCGGGATTACGCCTGAGAATGGATTCCGTGTCCATTTCTTCCAAGTGTGCGCCATGGCGCTCGATGGACTGACGGGGTATCATCTTCAGAGATCCTACCTGGGCCAGTGTTTCTGCTCTTCCGTGCGTTTCCAGCAATCCGATAACTACATCGATCCCACTCTCCAGCAGATCATTCCCCTCTCTCAGCATCGTGTATGTTTTGCCGACCCCCGGAGCAGCGCCAATGTATACCTTGAGCTTGCCCCGCAGGATTTTGGCTGCCTCAGCCTGTGCTTCCTCAACGCTCAAACGATGATACGGATCGTTATCTCCCTCCTCCTGTCTCATTGTTGGCAAAATCCGCTCACCCTCCTGCTCGGCCCGGTCCGCAATCAGCAGCAAATCCATATTTTTCATTCGTTTTAAAATCCCGTTCACAAGCGATCCTTTCATCAGCTCCTGCCACGGCGTCTGCCGAGAATGCCCCATAACAATTCGGGTAACATTGTGCGTCACCGCATAATGAATCAGTTGACGAGGCAACCTTCTGCGGGAAAAAAGCGGGATTTCTTCAAATGTTGATCCGATCTTGTCAGCCAATTTCTCAATTGAACGCTTGAAGGCAGCTGATTCCTTGGACAGCTTGCGCTTCGAGCTGACAAAGGAGACTACTAGCATATCTCCACCCAACCGCTTGGCGACCTGTTCCCCCCTACGTACATAAATGGACCCATTCCAATGATATTGGACAGGTACCAAAATACGCTCTGCGGCTCCAGACGCCCCGTGCAAGCCTAACTCTTCCCGGTGCCGTTCCAGCGAATCGTTCACATCCTCTGCTACCAATCGCAGGGCTAGCTCACGCAATTTACCCAGATTTCCCCGGTGAAACATCTCAGGATTGGGCGTATGCATATAGCCTTTCGCCAGCCGTTCCAAAATCATCTCCGGGGTGGCATCAATCAGACGAATTTCATCCGCCAGCTCCAGTGTATCAACCGGAACCGTATATTCCGCTTCAAAGCCTGTCAGCTGATATACCCACTCCGTAATTCCTTCGAGTTCATAAACATTGACCGTCGTAATGACGCTAATTCCCTGCTCCAGCAAATACCGAATATCCTCCAGCCGTGTTGGAAATAGGGCGTCTTTCCGGTTATGATGTGCCAAATGATCCACCAGTACCACCTCGGGATTTCGTGCCACCAAAGCTTCCACATTCAGATCCTTTTGCTCCTCACCATCTTTTATCCAATGAATACTAGGCACTCGCTCCAGCGTGCCGACCTGTTCCACGGTCACAGGCCGCTGCATGGTTGAGACCGCACAAATCACAACATCAATACCTTCATGCTGCAGCGATTGTCCCTCCTGCAGCATATGATACGTCTTGCCCGAGCCACTGACCGCACCCATGTATATTTTGAGTCTGCCTCGATGCAGTTTGTTAATCGAATCCAGTATTTCCTCTGGTGATTTACGTTTGAAGCTCTCCACTTTCGTTCCTCCCCACAGCGTGCCGCTTGTTTGTTCCGTCCATTCTTATATGGTTGTAATGAATGTACTCCCGTGTCCCAATCAATTCAAGATGATCAATCAAGCTTGCCCCAAAAAAAGCCGCACAGGGCAGTATAAGCGCAAAAAAACGTGCATTCAGGTCTCTTATGCCTGAATGCACGCTATTTTGGGTAACTCATATGGGATCACTTCCTACAATCACTTGCTATCTTCGCCAACGATCCCCCGTTGTTGAAATAACTTTTGCCATACCACACCGTGAGACGGGGAAAAGAGAAAAGCTAAAAGCAGCAACACACCCGATACACACAGCATACATGCTGCAATAGAAGCATCCAATACACTTGCTGTGTAAAAGCCTACGACCGAACTGATCGCCCCAAATCCGACGCTGTATACAATCATATGGGACAACTTCTCCGTCAGCAAATAAGCGGTAAGAGGCGGTACAACGAGCATGCCAACCACCAGAATTGCACCCACGCTCTCAAATGACGCCACCGTCGTTAGTGAGACGAGACTCATCAGTAGATAATGAAATAAAACAACTGGAATGCCTAATGAAGCTGCCAAGGCGGGATCGAAGGAAGTGATTTTAAATTGCTTGAAAAAGCCCCCTATCACGAGCAAATTGATCAAAAACATCGCGCCCGTAATCCACACAGCCCTCGGACCGACATCGAAGCCGGCTATTTCTAACGTATTCCACGGCACATAAGCAATTTCCCCATACAAAACGTGATCCATATCCAGATGGGCATTGGAAGCGAACACACTGATCAGCAAAACACCGATAGCAAACAATGTCGTAAACACCACGCCAATGGCAGCATCACTTTGCAGACCGCTTTGTTGGAATAGCTGAATCAGGTACACCGTTAGAAGACCCAGCACAGCCGCACCAAACATCATCCACACCGAATCCCTCGATCCGCTGATGAGAAAGGCAATGACAATCCCCGGCAATACCGCATGACTGATTGCATCACCGATCATAGCCATTTTTCGGAGCACGAGAAAGCACCCAACGATACTACATCCCCCTGCCACTAACATTCCCGTCAAAATTACATAAAATGAACTCATAGGGCACGCTCCTCCCTTGGCTGTGTTCCGACTGTCTGCTCCAGATTTTTTCTGGCGTTCAACCGAACGATAGCCTTGGAGATCATCCCGCGCTGCGGCGCAAAAATCAAGCTCACTCCAAACACCACAGTCGCACACAACACGCATAACGGTCCTGTAGGCAGATTTTGTCCCAGAGAGCTAATGACCGTCCCACCAAGGCCTGCTATAGCACCAAACAAGCCTGATAGGCATACCATGACACCCAGCTTCTCTGTCCAGTATCTTGCCGACACGGCCGGGGTAATCAGCAGGGCAGCCATCATAATGACTCCCACGGCCTGAATGCCAGCAACCACCGCAATGACAATCATTAGCATCAACAACTTATCCAGCAAACCTGCCGGAAAACCAAGTCCGCGGGCAAAGCCGGGATCAAAGCTGAGCAGCTTAAATTCCTTGAAAAATAATATACATATTCCGATGAGTACCACCGAAATTACCGCCATCGTATAGACATCAGACAATACCATTGCCGCAGCTTGACCAAATAGAAATTTATCCAATCCGCTTTGGTTGCCTGCGCCACTATGCTGAATTTCGGTCAACAACATAATGCCGAAGCCAAAAAATACGGACAGCACCGCTGCAATCGCGGAATCGCTTTTAATTCGTGAATACCGGGTTAATGCACTGATGGCAAAGGTAGCAACAATCCCCGCAATAGCGGCCCCAATCATAAATCCAAACACTGATTTTGTACCTGTGATCATAAAAGCCACACATACCCCCGGCAAAGCCGCATGTGCCAAAGCATCTCCCATGAGCGACTGCTTGCGCAAATACATAAAACTGCCAATCACCCCGCTGCTTAAACCGAGCAAAATGCAGCCCAGCAAAATCCACTGCATGTTTGGGTCGGTCAAAAGCGTTGCCAAGCTTGTCATACTGCTCACCTCACTCCGAGTATCGTACCGGAATCCGGGCCTGTTTTGAGTATACTCAGACGCCCGCCATACGTACGCTGCAGATTTTCCTCGGTAAAAATATCTGTCGTCTCTCCAAACGCCATCAGATGCCCGTTCAACAGCATAACCTGATCAAAATAATCCGTGACTGTAGATAAATCATGATGAACGACAAGCACGGTTTTGCCCTGCTGTTTCAGATCATTGAGCAATGAAATAATGGCTTTTTCTGTTGCAGCGTCCACACCGACAAACGGTTCATCCATAAAATAAAGCTGAGCATCCTGCGCGAGTGCTCTGGCTAAAAAAACACGTTGTTGCTGACCGCCAGACAATTGACTAATCTGCCTGTCTGCATATTTGCTCATTCCAACCTTGTCCAAACTCTCCATCGCAGCCTGACGATCTGCTGCTCCCGGACGCTTAAACCAGCCCAATCTGCCATACCGTCCCATCATAACCACATCCAATGCGTTCGTCGGAAAATCCCAATCCACCGACTCCCGCTGTGGTACATAGCCAACCTTGAGTAGCTGTTGCTTATAGGGCTTGCCGTAGACCAGCACCTCGCCCCTAAGCTTTGGAATCAGTCCAAGCGCTGCCTTGATCAGTGTAGATTTCCCAGCCCCGTTCGGACCGATAATACCAATCAGCTTGCCTTCCGGCACCTCAAAGGAAACATCGAACAAAACGGGCTTTTTTTGATAAGCTACCGATAAATCACGAACGACAAGTGGTGAATGCCCCATGTATCTCTGCCTCCTTATTTAAGAGCTTTAACAATCGTATTAACGTTATGCTTGACCATTCCAATATATGTTCCATCTTCTGTGCCCTCTTCACCCATGGCATCCGAATACAGCTCGCCACCAACCTTAATTATATGACCTTGCTGAGCGGCCCCCTGAATAACCGCATCTATGGCCTTTCTCGGAACACTAGATTCTACGAATATAGCCTTGATTTTATGTTCGACCAGATAATCTCGCAGCTTGGTCACATCTTGAGAACCCGCTTCTGATTCTGTGCTCATACCTTGAAGTCCTCTCACTTGAATGTGGTAGGCATCTCCGAAATAGCCGAAAGCATCATGTGCCGTGACAAGCACGCGCTGGGCTTCCGGTATACTGGCAATCTGCTCTCTCGTGTAATCATCCAGCTCTCGCAGCTCAGTAAGATAGCTTTCTGCGTTGGCCTTATATTCCTCCGCATGAACAGCGTCTAGCGCCGACAATTCATCTCTGACGGTTTCTACCGCAGACATCCAATTCTGTACGTTAAACCAGATATGTGGATCATGCTCAGATCCCATTTCCGGGCTACCTGCACGCAAGTGATCCTGGGCGATGTTTTTGGACACAGGTATGACGGGTTTTTGCTTGCTGATTTTCTCCAGAATGTCCTGCATTTTTCCTTCCAGATGCAACCCGTTATAAAAAATAACGTCGGCCTGATCCAGCTTGCGCATATCTCCCTGAGAAGCCTTGTACAAATGCGGGTCAACGCCTGACTTCATAATTCCCGTGACCTCCACATAATCACCGCCGACCTTGCCGACAATGTCAGAGATCATACCGATGGTAGCCGTAGCCTTTATTTTTTGTCCCGCCTCTCTCGCAGTTCCCTGCTCCTTCTTCTTAGCATCGGTACATGCAGTCGCTAGAACTAGAGCTAGAGACAACACTCCAACCGTCGTTACCCATCGCGGCAAAGCCTTCTTAAACTGCTTGTTCATGTTTTAAAATCCTCCTTTGAATATTCGTTTTGGGACAAACTATTTCCTTGATTCAATTATTTTTTATCAATACTATATTTTAGAGTATACACTAAAGTTTTTACCTAGGGAAACATTTTATAAAATATAATTCTTATGTATTTCGTTATACCGTTCGATTTTCGTTCTCCCAATGTGTAATATATAGAAGATATCCAGTCATTAAACCAAAGAATACATATAAAGAGGTGCAGGTCATGGAGCCAACAGGATACAGCCCTTATCGGAACAAACGTCGGCAAGTTCGGATACGAAAAATACTGCTCATTTTTATGCTGGTGTGCTGTCTGCTTGCCCTAACTTCCTGTGCTCGAGGTGACATCCATGTAGATGTTCATCTCGATCAAAGTGTAGATATGGATGCAACGTTCAGTGTAAACAACCAGACACTGATGATGTTGGACAATCCCGGGCTGCTAGATCGATTAGTCAAGCGTATTCAAAGCAACAATGTAGATGTACAGCCGCTAGCTGAACAGGGAAGAAAGGGATATCAAATCAAGGGACATTATCAAGGAGATTGGAGCACAAACAAAAAAAATCCCAGTCAGGGATTAAATCTACCTGAGGGATTAGAAATAAAGCGTGCTGTGAGTCAACATTTTTTCACAACGAATATTGATCTTACCATGAAGCTCGATCTACCACGGATGCTTCCTAAAGAAGCTCAAGGACTGAGTGACAAATTTGAGCAAATGAATGTGTTTGCGCGCAAATTACTGGAGCGGCAGCTGGATCTTAACTTCAGCCTATCCTTACCCATCCAACCTGCTACCAATAATGCGGACCGTGTGTCGGAAGACGGAAAAACACTATATTGGGACATTGCTCCTTTGGAATCTAACGAGCTAAAATTGTCTGTTAACGTACCCAATGTACGACATATCGTGTATGTAGCTGTTACGAGCCTGATACTGATCGTGATCGCTGTGATCTTACTAATTCGTAGACATCGCTCCAAAAAAGAAACTTAAAAAAAAAGCAACTAAAAGTGCGTGTTCAAAAAGTCGGCTTTTCGGGACCGAGAAGGTTGGATGAAGCTAGGGACTGAGTAGCGGAGCGTAGACAGATCTACGTGAGCAACGGAAGGCCCGGCTGAATTCAAGATTCGACGTCGAATCCGCTTCTTGAATAGCTTCGTTATGGAAAGACGACTTTTTGAACAACCTCTAAAAAAATCGTTGTCTAATTTCTGGTGGGGGGATCTGACATTGATCCTCTTCATCCTTGCCAAACCAACGATATCGGTTACGCGCCACCCAGTTATAGACTGCATTGCGCACAAAGCGGGGAACCAGGATGAACACATAGGCCAGCGGATATGGAAAACGAAGACGTTTGGCAATTCGCAAAGCTGCGGTTGACCTTGTATAATACGTACCGTCTTCAATCAGCACGAACGTATCCAACTGATCTGTAGATAGTCCTCCTGCACGTAATAGTTCTTGTCCTGCCTCAGATTGCAGGGAACCAAAATGAAATGTTCCCTTAGGGTCACGCTTGATAATAAAGCGGGCCGCTCCCTGACAAAAGTGGCATACCCCATCCACCAACACAATGGAATGATCTGAATGGGCATGATCAGACTGGTTCATAAATGCATTTCACCTCCAGAGAAATCAACGGCATGAATACCAGCAACGCAACCATATGAATATAAACAAAAAAACGCCGAAAGTATCCGACGCTTGTTTAGAAATGTATAGTCTTTACCTGTTCGAAAAACTAGCTCAATGCTTTCTCAAACAGCTGTTTCGTATTAATTTGCTCTAAAAACTCCTCATGGAACTTATCCATACACTTGCAGATAAAATCCTTATGGCATACCGGGCAAGGCGTCGTTAGCAGTCGACTAATATTCGTCAAGGTCCACTCCGGATTACGTTGAGAAAAAACGCGGCACTCCGTTCCATCGGCCAAACTCATTTTAAACTCATAAAGCCCTTCTTTTTCGTTGCTGCCAGCCAGCGTGAAATTAACAATATTCGGTCTGTAAGACATCATATCACCCGTATTTTTCAAATTTGTTTCGTACCTGATGACCAGAATCACCTAAGCCATCTTAATGAATTTTGGCGATGATGTCAAATGGTCGCGAATCTCAGCTAATCAAGATCTATGTGCAAAAGCCGCCAATAAATCGGCGGCCAGAGTGTAAAAGTTATAGAAATGCAGTCAAATGACATTGAGCTCGACATCAATGTTACCGCGTGTTGCTTTGGAGTATGGACAAAAATCATGTGCTTGGCGTGCCAAATCTTCGGCCTGGGCGCGTTCAATACCAGGTATTTTCACATCCAGACGTACCGCCAGCTGGAAGCCGCCATCGCTTGGGTCCTTGCCGATAGATACGTGGCTGGTGACCTCAACATTATCCACCTTCACCTTAGCCTTTCGGGCCACGTTAGCCAATGCGCTCTCATAGCAGGCACCATAACCTGCCGCAAACAATTGCTCCGGATTCGTAGCTTCTCCACCTGCGCCACCCAGTTCCTTCGGCGTACTGAGCTTATGCTTCAAAACCCCATCAGATGAAGCGACTGAACCGTCTCTTCCACCATGTACCGTTGCTGATGCTGTGTATAATGCTTCCATGATTTCATCTCTCCTTCTCTATATTATTTGCATTCCGCAGGAATCTATCGTCATGTTAATACATGATTTCCTTCTCGTATGTACTTTAAACGAACTACACAAAATGAATCATTTAAAACATGGAAGTTAACTGATTTATTTACCGTTTAATTCCACCTCACCTTGTTTACACTATATGTTATAAGCCCCTAACTTGATGGGCTGTCAACATGTGTCTTGAAGGTTTACTCGCATCATTTTATTGTATCTGCTCAGACTTCCATGACTGACACCCCTGTCGCACGCGAGATCGTAGGCTACTTGCTGGTGCGGGGTGAAGTCCATGTGATGGCCTAGGTCAAAGCGTTGGAAAAGCTTACAGGCATAGAAATAACAAAATGCTTCCGATTCCGAACTTGAATAAGGCCTTTTCTGAAACGCGTAAATTCAAAGAAAAAGGATTGCACCGGGCTATTTATCGTTTCAGTCCGAATGACTACAAGGAAATTGATAAAATATGGAACGGCGTTCACCCGGAAGATGGACAACCTTTGTATGTTAAAGACGGTCCTCCCGAAGGAGCTCCCATCCCCGATTTGGAGGAAAAGCCAGAAATGTTCTCCCCAGGACTATCCTCGGAAGAAATTGAGGAACTGGCTGCACGGCTCTCCCGCAATATTTAAAAGATGTAATTTAAAAAAAATCCAAAACGACCAAGCTGCTCCCCTCAGAGTGATATAGCTTGGTTTTTCTATTGTTCAGCTTTATACGATGGCTATATTGCTTCAAAAATACGATTAACTTGCTTGACCACACAAAAGTTGCACTAGACAAAAACTATTGTGGGTGTACAATAGGGATAACACAATCGTTATGTCACTAATAATATATTTCAACATCAATAAAGAAGGTGAAGCGTATGAAAAATACAAAGGGCAACTTCGCGGAAATCGCTTCACTGTCGGAAGTGAATCGTTCCTTGAGCGTCCCGAAAGACGGGACCTGGTTTCGGAAGTTTCTTGCCTTTGCTGGACCCGGCTATATGGTCGCAGTCGGCTATATGGACCCCGGCAACTGGGCCACAGACATCGCCGGCGGATCGAAATTCGGCTACACGCTGCTTAGTGTCATTCTAATCTCCAACCTGATGGCCATCCTGTTACAAGCCTTATCTGGCAAGCTTGGCATCGCCACAGGTAAAGATTTAGCTCAAATGTGCCGTGATGCCTATAGTCGTCCTGTCGCGATCGGCTTATGGCTATTGTGTGAAATTGCCATTGCAGCCATGGATTTGGCCGAGGTCATCGGTTCAGCCATTGCGCTGAAGCTGCTGTTCGGTCTACCGTTACTATACGGAGTTATCATTACAGCATTTGATGTTATGCTCATTTTACTGCTGCAAAACAAAGGTTTTCGGGCATTGGAAACACTTGTCATTGTGCTGATGGCGACGATTGCCGGCTGTTTTGGCATTAATCTCCTTTTGGCACAACCGGAATGGGGCGGCGTATTGGGCGGCTTTGTACCAGACTCGCAAATTTTGACGAATCCAAGCATGCTGTACATTGCCATCGGTATTATGGGCGCTACTGTAATGCCGCATAACCTGTATCTGCATTCTTCTATTGTACAAACTCGCAAATTTGAGCAGACTTCAGCAGGTAAACGGGAAGCTATTACATTTGCAACTTGGGATTCCAGTATAGCGTTGATGTTCGCTTTATTTATTAATGCCGCCATCTTGATCGTGGCAGCTGCTGTATTCCATACGGCAGGAAGAACAGATGTAGCCGAAATTAGTGATGCCTATTATCTGCTTTCGCCACTAATGGGAACCACACTGGCGAGCATACTATTTGGGGTGGCATTACTCGCCTCAGGTCAAAATTCAACCGTAACAGGCACTTTAGCTGGACAAATCGTGATGGAGGGCTTTTTGAATCTTCGTCTTTCACCTTGGTTGCGTCGTCTAGTGACCCGCCTCATCGCGATCATTCCAGCGGTTATCGTCACTGCAATCGCAGGTGAAAAAGGTGCGGAGGAACTGCTTGTGCTGAGCCAGGTCATCCTGTCCATCCAGCTTCCCTTTGCCATCATTCCATTACTTCTCTTTACCAGCGACAAAAAAATTATGGGTGAATTCGCAAATAAAATGTGGCAAAAAGTATTAACCTGGATCGTGACCGCTGTCATTATCATCTTGAATGTAGTGCTCATCATCCAAACGATTTCAGGTTAATCGGTAGCCAAATATGAATATATTAAAAAGGTATCTCACTTGCCCCAATGGCAGCGAGATACCTTTTTTTTGTTCATCCTATTTTATTTGTCCTGTATAAATTAAATTTTGTATAGCACTCACATAATAATGAGACTCGGCAGAAATCTCAAACCCTATTGACCGATAGAGGTTCAAGGCACGCTCATTTTGCGTAACTACTCCTAGTCGAATCTTAGTGTACTGCTTGGCAAGCAAGATTTTCACCAAACAAGCAAGAATTTCACGGCCATACCCTTTGCCTTGGTATAATGGATGTACACAGAAATCATGAATAACAGCTGTATCCGTATGAACATGATTGACTCGAATCATTCCGACCGGTGTCAGTCTATCTACAGCGAGGTAAGTTACACGTTCTGGTTCTCTCGTATGCTTAAAATAGTTCTTTGTCCAAGACTCGGAATCACCAAAAGCTTGCGATGAACATTCAACCATAAAATCAAAATCCTGATCTTCTTCTAGCCGCAAAACTAAGCCGGATTGATGTAACCTATCAGATTGGAACCGATTTAAATTCATGGAGAATTCAGACGTACTAAAGTTGGCCCCCAAGTGCTTCACACAATCTATTCCAGGTATTGAATTGGACGGGATTCTGATGCGACATGCTTTGATGCCTTGTAATTGTATCTCAGCTGCAGCATTGTACATTAAGGAGCGGAATACACCCTGGCGCCGATAATTAGGATGAACCATAGCGTTAATATTAGCTTCGATTTCATCTGATGTATACCAACTGAGATAGCCAATCAACTGGTTGCCCAATTGGCAAAGGATCGCTTTATCTCCACCGTTTTCTTTAAGGCTTTCTATGCCCACTCTTAAACTTGATCCGTCGAAATTCTTGCATAGTTGTTCCAACATTCGTATTCGAGCAATCTGATGATCTGAAAAATCATTCATTTTAAAAAATTTATAATCTTGCATATTATTGGTTACCCTCATCAAGAAGAAACCACGCAGTTTATGGACGAGTAGGCGCTGTCCTTCTATAGTCTGTCCGCTTATTCATCGTTACCATTTGGACCGCCTCCTTGATCATATATGAGTACTATTTTAACTTAATTATCAGACAAATCAATTTATTATATTCTCAACGCTTGGCAGGCTCTACCTTCATTTGCGCCTCAAGCGCGAGATTCAGCTTGAGCACGTTCACACGTGGCTCGCCGAACACCCCTGCGCTGCGGCCTTCTGTCTGCTCCTGCACCAGTGCTCTCAGTCGATCCTGCGGGATACCCGTCAAGCCACTAATGCGCGGAATTTGCACCCGTGCCGCCTGTGGCGAGATGTGCGGGTCCAGACCGGAGCCGGAGTTCGTAATCAGGTCCACCGGAACCTGACTGACGGGTACATCCGGGTTATGCTTCTGCCAATCCGCAATAGAGTCCTTGACTCGCTGTATCAAGGCTGGATTCGACGGCGCGTAGTTACTTGAGCCTGAACCAGCCCCATTGTAATCAACGCTCGATACCCGACCTTGAAAAAACGCCGAATCGGCAAAGGACTGCCCAATCAGTTCGGAGCCGACCACCCGCCCCTCCGCGTCACGAAGCATACTGCCGTTTGCTTGCTGTGGAAACAGAACCTGCGCTACTCCTGTACTGACTAGCGGATATGCCAAACCGCATAAGAGAATCATCAGCACCGAAGTTCGCAAAGCCACTCCAATAACTGTACTTCCTCGCATCTCTTGTCTCTCCGGTTGTCCTTCCGACACTGTCCCGGTCCCTGTACGTTTGTTATGACCTTGCCCGCCAGATTCGGCTTTTTCGTGCGCAGCAAATCTGCGTCCAGACATCATCCGATAAAAACCACTCATGTCGCTCACCCTTTCTGCGCTAAATCCACAAATGCACCAACAAATCAATGGCCTTAATGCCAACAAACGGTACGACCATACCGCCCAGACCGTAAATCAGCAAATTCCGTCCCAGCAGGCGATCCGAGCTCATCGGCTTATACTTCACGCCCTTCATGGCCAGCGGAATCAGAAGCGGAATAATAACCGCGTTAAAGATCAGCGCCGACAAAATAGCGGACAGCGGGGAGCCAAGCCCCATGACGTTCAAAGCGCCCATTTGTGGAATGGCCAGCATGAACATCGCCGGGATGATGGCAAAATATTTGGCAACATCGTTCGCAATGCTGAACGTTGTCAATGCTCCACGCGTCATAAGCAGCTGCTTGCCGATCGCGACCACCTCAATAATTTTAGACGGGTCGGAATCCAAGTCCACCATATTAGCCGCTTCTTTGGCCGCGACTGTGCCGCTATTCATGGCAAGACCGACATCCGCTTGCGCCAGCGCAGGTGCATCATTGGTGCCGTCTCCGGTCATAGCAACCAGCTTACCCTGTTCCTGCTCACGTCGGATAACCGCTATTTTGTCCTCCGGCTTGCTCTCAGCTACAAAGTCGTCCACACCCGCTTCTCGTGCAATTGTAGCTGCTGTCAGTGGATTATCTCCGGTACACATGATCGTACGGATACCCATTTCCCGGAGCTGATCAAACCGTTCCTTCATGCCTGGCTTCACTGTATCCTTCAGATAAATAATGCCGTATATCTGATCATCCAGCGCGACTGCCAGCGGTGTACCTCCTTCAGAGGCTACCTGATTCGCTTTTTCCTCCAGATCGGCTGGAACACTGCCGTTTTGCGATACGATCCATTGCCGAACAGAATCCACCGCGCCCTTGCGTACCTTTCGTCCATCGGCCAGATCCAGACCACTCATCCGGGTCTCCGCCTTGAATTCGATAAAAGTTCCACCTGCTGCCAAGGATGCATCCAACGTATGCTCCTGTTTGCGCATCAATTCGAGAACTGAGCGCCCCTCTGGCGTCTCATCCTTCATAGAGCTAATCGCTGCCCACTTCACTAACTCTGCCTTCTCCACGCCCTCTACAGGCACGAATTCACTCGCCATTCGGTTCCCGAAGGTGATTGTACCTGTTTTATCCAGAATCATCGTGTTGATATCCCCAGAAGCTTCTACCGCCTTGCCTGACATGGCCAACACGTTAAACTGGGTGACCCGGTCCATACCGGCAATCCCGATGGCTGACAGCAGTCCTCCAATCGTGGTTGGAATCAGACAGACTAGCAACGAAATCAGCACAGGAACAGGCAAATCAATATTAAAATGACGGGCAATCGGCGCTAGCGTAACCACTACAATTAGAAAAATAATCGTTAAGCTAATCAGCAAAGTGTTCAGTGCAATCTCATTCGGCGTTTTTTGCCGCTGTGCGCCTTCCACGAGCGAAATCATTTTATCAATAAATGTCTCGCCCGGCTCTGTCGTAATCCGCACCTTAATCCGGTCACTGACCACTCGCGTCCCGCCGGTTACCGAGCAAAAGTCACCACCCGATTCCTTGATGACCGGAGCCGATTCGCCCGTAATTGCAGATTCATCCACCGAAGCCAGGCCTTCAATGACCTCACCATCGCTTGGGATCATTTCGCCCTGGGAGACAATAACCACGTCCCCCTTACGCAATTCGGTTGAGCTAACCACCTGAATGTCATTTCCGATGAGCTTGTTAGCTTGCGTTTCCTGCTTGGATTTTTTTAAAGAGGCAGCTTGTGCCTTACCCCGCCCCTCCGCGAGCGCTTCGGCAAAATTAGCAAAAAGCAACGTAAACAACAGAATAACAAACACGGCCAGGTTAAAGCCCAATTCCTTGCCAGTTCCAAAATAACCGGGAAACAGTAACATTAGCAGCACGACCAATGTACCGATCTCCACGACGAACATGACAGGATTTTTCATCATAATCATCGGATTTAATTTTATAAAGCTATCCTTGATCGCATGCTTCAAGATGCTTCTGTCCAGCATGTGTTTGCGCTGTTCCTTCATGATCAAACACCCCGTTCATCCATTCTCATTTTCTTCTTCACATGGTCAAAAATTCAGCAACAGGTCCCAATACGATGACGGGTAAAAAGGTCAACGCACCAATCAGCAGCACGACCCCGATCAGAATAGCTCCAAATAACTTGTTGTCCGTGCGCAGTGTCCCCGTCGTCACCGGAGTCGGTGCTTTGGCATTCAACGAAGCCGCCACAGCCAACAATGCAATCATAGATACATATCGTCCGAAGAACATAACCATCCCCGTTGTCATATTCCAGAATACGTTGTTATCCGAAAGACCTTCAAATCCCGAACCGTTATTTGCGGCAGATGACGCATATTCATAGAGCACCTGAGTCAACCCGTGATAGCCAGGGTTAGTGACCGCATCGTATCCCCAATGACTCATAAATGCAAGTGCAGTTGGGGCGAGAATAAGAAACGGATGTACCAAAATGGCAATCGCGATCAGCTTCATTTCCTTGCCTTCAATCTTCCTTCCCATAAATTCCGGAGTTCTCCCGACCATCAGTCCGCATATAAACACACCCAGAATCGCATACATCAGCATATTCATCAGCCCGACACCCTTGCCGCCAAAAATGACGTTTAGCATCATTTCTCCCAAAGCAGCCATACCACCCAGTGGGGTTAGTGTATCATGCATATTATTGACCGAACCTGTCGTTGCCGCTGTTGTGACCGCAGTGAATAAAGCCGATTGTCCAATGCCGAAACGAACCTCTTTCCCTTCCATGCTTCCTTGAGAAGCATCCACACCCAGTGTCTGGATTAACGGATTACCTGTCTTTTCAGACACATACGTAATGGATAGAAAAATTAGAAACAATACCATCATGGAGCTAAAAATAATCCAGCCCTGTTTACGATTACGGGCAAACAATCCAAAGGTATACGGCAACGAAGCCGGCATTACCCACATTGCCAAAATTTCCAGCACGTTCGTCCAAGGACTTGGATTTTCAAAAGGATGCGCAGAGTTAGCTCCCGCATAACCGCCCCCGTTTGTCCCCAAATGCTTGATGGACTCCAGAGAAGCAATGGGTCCCATAGAAATCTGCTGCTGTGTTCCGCTCAGCGTCGTAAGATCCGCCGTAGGCTGTAGCGTCTGTGGTACCTTCAATCCAACCAGCACCAGCGTAAGCACAAAGGCCAGCGGCAGGAAAATCCTTATAATGGCTTTAATAAAATCTTGAAAGAAATTGCCCATCCCTTCACCGCGCCGCGTCAATCCTCTCATAAAAGCCGCAGCAACCGCAAAACCGGAAGCAGCCGAAGTGAACATCATCATCGTGACGAACGCCATCTGTGTCAGATACGTAAGCCCGCTTTCTCCGCTATAATGTTGGAGATTCGTATTCGTCATAAAGCTGATTACCGTATTAAAAGCTAGTGATGCTTCCATATTACTGTTTCCCGCCGGATTACCGGGAAGCATTCCCTGTAAACGCAACAGCAAGTAGCTGATCGCCACAAGCACGACATTCGTTGCAATGAAACTCATAACATACGTAGTCCAACGCATGCTTTCTAGCTTCTTCAATCCTACTATCTTATAAATCAGCTTTTCTGTTCCGCCAAAAATCCGATCCGTCCGATTGGGTTCATTCGAGAATACATGATACATATAGGTGCCCACTGGCTTTACCAAGAGCAGCAATATGACGATCACAATTCCAATTTGAAGCAGCTCCATCCTTTATTCCTCCTTCAAAATGCTCCTGCGTTTGGAACAACAGACCTGCTTCCAGAGCACCAATTGTGTGCACACGTTTGCGAAAACCCGCTACCTATGATGCTTAATATTCAGATCTGTTGTTCCCGCCCGCTCTATCCCCTATAGCTGACTAGAACTTTTCAGGGTTCAGGAGTGCGTAGATTAAATACATAAACACAATAGCCGTAAGCCCAAGTATAACGATCATCCTCTTCGTCCTCCTTTAGAGGTCTGCGCATCACACCAGCGTACAAACAGCAGTATCACTCCATAACTCACAGCCATGACGAGCAGCATGTATATATCCATCATGTTTATACCCTCCGTATCGGTCCTCAGATCGCCATTCTTATTTGATCATAAAATCATAAAACAACTATGTTATAAGTGCTTATCCGTTCAGCAGAAAACCCACCTCTCCGTTCAATGTGTAGATCACATGATCCGCTCCCAATCCCCGATAAATTCCTTGTGGATTACAGCCGTGCGTAATAACATAGATCGATTCCGATGTTAGCGGCCGACATATTTGCAGGAAACGGCACGTCAGATTCAAGCTGTTCTCGAACAAATACACACTACCAATTTCTTTTTTTGGAAAATTCCATTTTCCCGCTTGCATGGTATTGATGCGGACAATGTGCTCCACACCCATTTTTTTGAGCTGTCGTTCCTCCTGGGCGCTATTCGTGAGAACTGCAAACGCCAATTTTTTGAAAATAAGCAATTTCACAAAACTTCTGCCCGCTTCATTCGGTGCAGTGACAATAATTAACCGACCTTCCATCAGTAGCTCCTCTCCCGGTATAAAAAGACAACAAAAAGAAGCCGAAGGAAAAAGGCTTTCCTCCGGCTTCTTACATATCCATGATAAAATAAACCATGGCTGCACACGGCGGTTTGTTGCCTCTCCCTGTACGCTTACGAGGTTAGCTGTCGGATTCGGACGTGAGAGTCGCCCTATTTCTGGCACTTGACCTGAAAATTCACCCCATGAGACACACGGCTTCCGAAGCCGTACAATCTCGATTGGTTCCCCCGCTTTTGCAACTGCAAAATTCAGCGCTATAGACATTTCGTTGTTGCTTCATTCAAGTTAATTTGAAATTACGTCTTGAATCATACACCCGCGCATGGAAGACTGTAAAGCTCAACTGCGGGGTTATAAATCGGCCTTTAGAGCCTAGGATATTAATAATAGCGCTTACAATGCAACTATGCTTCTCACAGCTCCTTCAATCTCTGTTTTTCATCCCTTTTCGAAAATGACAAGCATGTCAATATTGGCGTAGGGTAGGGCGTTTTTGGCCTTTTTTTGTAAAAAGAGAAGAAAATACGCTATATGTACCAGCTAAACACCGATTGAACCCGCTTTTATAAGAAGAAACACCTTAATTCGCTCCATTTGCGGTGCGATTTACTGTTTTGAACAAAATACGATTTTACAGCGGCTAAAGGCTTGATACAGCTTTTCAAAACTTGCAACCTCGATTTTAATTGCTTACAATTTAATTGCTGAATATTGAATAAGGAGAGATACTATGACCGTTTATGAATATGATGCGCACACCCTGCAAGGGAAACAAATTCCGTTATCCACATATGAAGGGAACGTTCTGCTTATCGTGAACACTGCCAGCAAATGTGGGTTAACCCCCCAATACAAAGCGCTACAAGAGCTATATGACCAGTACCATGAACAGGGGCTCGAAATTTTGGGATTTCCCAGCAACCAATTTGCCAAACAAGAGCCAGGTTCCAGCGAGGAGATTTCCGAGTTTTGCCAGATCAATTATGGTGTTACCTTTCCGATGTTCGCCAAGACAGATGTCAATGGCGATCAAGCGCACCCCTTATTTCGTTACCTGACCCAAACTGCTCCGGGGGTATTAGGGTCCAAAGCGATCAAATGGAATTTTACTAAATTCTTAATTACACGAGAAGGTAACGTATTTAAGCGCTATGCACCGCAAACCACTCCAGATAAGCTGGCGGGAGATATAGAGAAGCTTTTGCAGCAAAACTGACATCCTTCTTTATCACAGTTAATAAACGACCGGTTGTCTACCGTTGTTCTGTGGCAAAAGGATATAACGAAAAATGCTTAACAAAAAAAGCATCCCTTCACGTAAACCGTGTCAGGATGCTTTTTTAACTGAGTCTTGCATATAATGCGGTCGAGAGGACTCGAACCTCCACGGGCGTACGCCCACTACCCCCTCAAGATAGCGTGTCTGCCATTCCACCACGACCGCAAATCATAATGTAATGAGGCAACAGATTTATTATACTCTCTCATCAACTATTTGTAAACAAAAATATAATAATTATTTTATATGTTATTTTAACTAACATATATGAGCGATAAGAATATTTAATTTGACACAAAAGCTACTTAAATGTAAATATATATTACATATATTTCGAATATCTTTCGTCCCCCCCAAGTAAAGAGTGAAATAACGTAACATAAGGATTCACTTCGAGGAGGCGAACCACCCTGCATAAAGGCAACCGCTTGCTGAACTATGCATTATTGTTGGACCCTTCCCTACCTGTTGGTGGCTTCACCCGTTTCAACGGACTGGAGAAACTATCCCGTAACGGACATTTGAACAGTCTACAAGACCTGGAACATTACATGCTGGATGATTTGTATCCTCAATTTACAACCGTTGACGGCATGGCTATCAAAAGTCTGTATGTCGCCATCCAGCAGAATGACAGTTGGCGGATCGCCCTCATTGATAAGATGCTGCATACCCAACGTCCCTCCTGGCAGCATGTGAAGGAGTTTCGTCTATCCGGTCAGCGTCTACTCAAGCTCGCTAAGGCTCTTTATCCTTGGCTTGAATTTGACCAGTTGGAATCCATACTCATTCAATACAATGCGATTGGCACACTCGCTACCGTTCACACCTGGATTAACTTCCTCCTCGGAAACGATGTAGAACAGACCGTTCACGGCTATCTTAGCGCAGCGGTGTCCTTCTGTGTGGAAGATGCCTTCAAACTACTCAATCCTCCTTATGAGGAAAAGAACCCTCTTATGGAGCGTATGACAAGCGAGCTCCTCTCTGCCTGGAAGAAGCTTAACCAACCTGAGCCAACTGCATCTCAGCGTCGCTTTCTTCACAGACATTGGTCCAGCTCCTACATCACTCTACCTCTTTATATGAGCCATAATAACCAATTGGATGAACCTAGACTGTTTTCCTCCTCAGGTCTATTCAAACGCCTTCCAGCATCCCCCTGATGCGTCGCTTCGCCAATGTGGTCACAACACCAAAAACACTCTGTCCCTTTCCTCAGGTGGCAGAGTGTTTTTTATCCACATATAATCGCAATTCACACCATTAGCAGACTCTAGACGGATTATCAGAACCACCTAGCACTTAATTAAGTAATTAATTCAACAAAATGACGCATTTACGATTGTAAAAACACGTATAAAAGTGTATCATAGTGTCAGATGGTTAATTCTAACATGTTTACTGATGATTATTATAACACACCAATTATTCCGCAAGAATCCGTAAGGGGCGATTTCTCTTGAATAACAAAATGCCTGTCACCTCCTTCGGGTGGGCCATCAAACAACGGCTTGTCGAACTTCGACTGGATCAGAAAACATTTTGTGAGACACACAATATTCCGCCTTCACGCTTGTCCAATCTGATTCACGGCACCCGCAAAGCACAAAGGTACAGAAAACAAGTTGCTGCAATTCTGAACATCGACGATAACGATTATAAGGAGGCACCGCACTCTAAACCTAACAAGCATTCCAGTTACATATAGGTCATTCCATATCACCAAGAAACCAAATAAACCCGTAAAGCGAACCCCTCCAGTTCGTTTACGGGTTTTCAACCCAGACATCTTTAGCCAAAAAGTTATTCCGGCTTTGTTTTATCCTTCTCACTTTTTTGCTTACGGTATTTCGCAAATTCAACATATTCTAAAATAAAATTCTGTTCTTCCGTCTCAAGATCTTCTGCCTGGCAATTCAGTGGCCCCATCACTCCAAAAAAATAAGCAGCCTTCTGCTCCTGAAGTACGCCTTCTCCTGGCTTAATCCCTTTCATTAACCAATCGAGCGATACATTAAAAAAGTCCGAAATCTGAATCAAATGGGTGGTACCCGGCGTTGTTTTCCCCCTTCTCCAATCACCGAGATTCCCTGAACTGATTTTAAGTTTTTCACAAAATGCCTTCTTGGTCATTCCGCGATCCTTAATCAAAGCTTCAATCCGCTGATAAATAGTTTGATCTCCCAAAATGTTTCCCCTCCGACACAGTAACTTTTTCTGAAATAATTTTCATTTTCAGCCTTACTCATTAATAATCCTCATCAAATCCTAAGCAACCATTACCCCATAGTAGAATTGCGCTGGTTTTTCTCTTTACGAAAGCGGGTAAATTCAATATACTCAAGTATAAAATTTCTTTCCGCCTCACTAAGCGGTTCCCCCTGGCAATTCAGTTGCCCTGAAGCGCCAAAAAAATAAGGGTCTTGCGACTCCTTTAGCACCTCACCCTGTACATCTCGACCCAGCATGATCCAATCCAGACTGGCATCAAAAAACGAAGCAATTTCAATGAGTTTATTCGTGCCCGGCGTCGTTTTTCCTCTTTTCCAATCCCCGAAGTTCCCTGTACTAATGCCTAACTGCTGGCAGAACGCCTTTTTCGTCATTCCCCGTTCCTTGATGAGTTCCTCAATGCGATGGTAAATAGATTGCATAGAAGTTCCTTCCTCCCTAGCAGGCTCTCAAATAACGATATCATGTTCTCTGTTCCCATTTCAAAGATCACGTATGCTAAAATTACCGAATTATGTATGTTGGTTTCCATTATACCACAACACGCAACAAAAACCGCCTGTTTTCCGAAGAAAGGGCGGTCTTTAAGCCAGTTCACTTACGCCAATCACGTAGCAGAGTTGTCGATTTTAAGTAAGATATGCTTCAATTCATTCAAAGTTTCACTCAGATGCAATAAATCTTCTTCTGGCAAATACACCAGTCTTTCTTGAATTTTATTGGAGAAGGTATGAAATACCTGTTCACAAAAAGCATCGCCTTCCTGTGTAATCGCCACATTCACGACTCTGCGATCCGAATCACACGATTGGCGGTCAGCCAACCCATGCTCCACCAACTTATCCAGAAGAGGAGTCATGTTTGGACGTGAGACATTAAGTTGTTTGGACAAATCGGATACTGTAGACGAACGCACTTCACGCAGAAGCATGAGCACTTGAAAGTTATTAGGCGACAAGTGTAATGGGAAATCGAGCGGACCGTAGGTGAAAAATTTCTTCTTCACAATCGGAAACAAGCCCAAAATATTTTCTGATATATTTCCTAACAGTTGAGTGTCCATATTTTTCACCGTCACTTCATAAGTTTATACTTATCATTCTATAACATTATGGCATTATATTATACTATGGAATCATTATTTCATCATAATCATTACTTTATTACATCACTACACAAATAAAAAAAGCCTCTACCGCGAGAGACTTTTCCGTTTATTCCATTGATGCGGTCGAGAGGACTCGAACCTCCACGAGCGTACGCTCACTACCCCCTCAAGATAGCGTGTCTGCCATTCCACCACGACCGCATAACAAAATATAAATGGTGAGCCATGAAGGACTCGAACCTTCGACACCCTGATTAAAAGTCAGGTGCTCTACCAACTGAGCTAATGGCTCATGCTGTTCATCCAAGCTGTCCGCCATTAGACCAGACCTCAGGAATTTCCCTTAAGCATGCAACATGTAGTCTATAAAGACAACAATGACCCGTAGGGGATTCGAACCCCTGTTACCTCCGTGAAAGGGAGGTGTCTTAACCCCTTGACCAACGGGCCTTATTATTATACGCCAACTTGGCGACAAGAAAGAGTATATCAAATAGAATAACGAATGGCAATACTTATTTCTAAAATTTTTAAAAAAGCAGTTTTTATAAGCACAAAATTCGCATTTACTTACAATACCTTATCTAAAATCACTAAAATCCTGAAAACAGCGATAAATGATTGCAATATCACTTGTATTTACTTATAATCACTTACGAGATACCGAAATAATTATATATCAGAGGAGCTTTTTATGTATCAGGAAGAACGAATGTTAAAAATCGTTGATTACTTACAGCTTCATAAGCGTATTTCGGTGGATGATATTTGTGAATTTTTTAATGTTTCACGAGATACGGCCCGTCGAGACCTCGTAAAACTTGAAGAGCATCAAAAAATTATTCGCACCCGCGGCGGCGCTCTTCTCCCTACACTTCATCACGATCCAATTGGAAATTATAATGAAAGACTACTTACTGTATCCGAGGAGAAACAAGTGATCGGACAGCTGGCTGCCAGCATGGTACGAGATAAGGATCGTATTATATTGGATTCCTCTACCACCGTACAGGCGTGTGCAGAAAGACTGAATGTGCAGGAATGTTCGGTCATCACCAATTCAATCAATCAGGCTGACGTGCTATCTGGAAAAGACGGTGTCTCCATTCATCTGCTGGGAGGCCGCCTGCAAAAAGAACACCGATATGTATATGGCTCCTCCGTGATCGCCACTTTGTCTCACTATTTTGTAGACAAAGCCTTTATCGGGATTGGTGGTATATCTGCCCACGGACTAAGCCTGATTCATGAAGAAGACGGCATGCTGAAGCATCAGATGATGAAACAGGCAGATCAGGTGATCATCCTTGCGGACCATTCGAAATTCGGAATCAATTTTCCATATCGTTTTGCCGATCTGTCTGAAGTTAATATCGTGATCACCGACAGATTGCCAGAACCAGCGATGCTGGAAATTTTGCAACATTATGATGTGGAAGTTGTTGTACCCTCATAAATATGAAACTGCTTAGCTAGAGCTCAAGATTTATCACAGAGATATCGAAAGACAGGAGCTGGAGAGAAATGAAACTGTTTGCGATTGATATGGATGGAACACTGCTGAACGAGGAAGGAAAAATAAGCAAAGTGAACGCGGAGGCTATACGCCAAGCACAGCAGCAAGGCGTTCAGGTGACAATTGCCACTGGTAGAGCTGCTTATGACGCCTGGACGAAGCTAGAGGAAGCAGAGCTTGTAACTCCCGTCATTGGAGCAAACGGCGCAACCGTACACGATGTGCATCGTCGTCAGTTAATCTCTACTCCTATGGGCCGCAGTGAAACGTTTGAAGTGCTGAGCTGGCTGCATGACAACGACTTTTACTATGAGGTCATGACAGACCGCGCTATTTATTCTCCACAAAACGGACATCAGCTGCTTGCTGTTGAAATGGACCGCTTGCTGAGCTCCAACCCGGATATTTCGCTGGATACTTTATTACATGCAGCTGAAAAACAATATGAACAGACCGGACATACTCGCATCGCTTCATATGAGGACATTCCACTGGATGTAGAGATTTATAACGTGCTCTGTTTCTCCTTTGATCAAGCCAAATTGGATTGGGGCCGTGAACGTTACCGAGGTTTTCAGGGCCTGAACATGGTCATCTCTTCAGACCGTAACTTTGAAGTCGAGCATAGGGATGCGTCTAAAGGTAATGCATTGCGTTATCTGGCGAATCATCTGAGCATTCCCATGCAGGAAGCCGTAGCGATTGGGGACAGCTACAACGATATCTCCATGCTGACGATGGTAGGAACAGGCATTGCCATGGGCAATGCAAAAGACGACATCAAGGCCGTCTGCTCCGAAGTGACTCTGACTAATGCAGAAGATGGCGTTGCTCATGCTCTGTTGAACATACTCAAGACAGTCGAGGCTGACAGCGTGAAATAGAAGTTATTGGCTGCGTACAAGACAGGCTAACGTCGCTTCATGCTGTACGAAGCACGTCCGCCTCTCCATTTAAACGATTTCAGTCCACCGTTACTCTCAAAGCAGATATAGACGAAAAGGACGCTCGCAAGCATCATTACAATGCATACGAGCGTCCTTTTTCTGCTTAAAATACCAACGGAGAGAGAGGGATTCGAACCCTCGCACCGCTTTCGCAGCCTAACCCCTTAGCAGAGGGTCCCCTTATAGCCACTTGGGTACCTCTCCATGGCTCCCCGAACAGGACTCGAACCTGTGACAACTCGATTAACAGTCGAGTGCTCTACCAACTGAGCTATCAGGGAACATTACTGTAAATTATCATACAGTATGGTTAATTTACCATGATTCAGGGGGTGCCGTCAAGTGCCAACAGGCGAAGCTTACCTCCACACTTCCCACAGCGATACCGCTGAGGATTCATCTTACGCTTGCGCATATACTCCTGTTTACAGGAAACGCATACTAGCTTGTAACGATAAGGCTGAGGCTTACGTTCCGTTCTTCCTGGCAGAGTCTGACAATGCCTGCTCCCTCCTACACGGGCAAGCCATGCTTTGAAGTCAGCATCTCTATGCTGATAGCCCATCCCTCGCAAATGTAAATGATAATGGCACAGCTCATGCTTAATAATTTTCTCCACCTCAGAACGTCCGTAAGCTGCGAGTTGATGTGGATTAATTTCAATATGATGACTTTTCATAAAATACCTACCGCCTGTGGAAGACAGGCGCGCATTAAAGGTGGCTTGATGTCGAAACGGCACGCCGAAGCTCTCCAGCGAAATGCGCTCTACCCATTCTTGAAGCTCTTCATTACTCATAGAACGGTTCATAGAATGGTTCATAGAATGGTTCATTGAATTGCTCAGGGACTTAGACTCCATCCTTCCGGTCTCTCCTCCTTTGCTCCTTACTGACAAGCATATTATAAAATAACGGCCTAAGTCTAACCCCCAATTCATAAGCACACTTTAGGTACCCACCCCATATGCTAAACATACAGAAGTAACGCAGAGGAGGAGATCGGCTTGCCTCAATGGCTCAGCAACCAGCTCATGCGGGCCTTTTACAAAAAGGACCGGCGCCAAATTAAACTGTTGAACGATTGTTGGTTTTTTTATCATAAAGCACCTGGCGTGGAGTTCGATGCCAACAACGGGTAGAAGCTAAGGCATCCAAAAATGAAAGCCGGAATCTCCGATGCAGTTCGGAGATTCCGGCTTTTGTTATACCTTCACAAGAAGGTTGTACAGCTTTATTTAAAGTATTATGCCTGCGATTGCGCCTCTGCAGGAGGTTTCATCGTCAGACCAACCCTGCCTTTTTTCAAATCAACATTTAACACCCACACCGTCACGTTATCACCGACAGATACGACATCCATCGGATGCTTTACGAAGCCACTGCGCAGCTGTGAAATATGAACCAACCCGTCACTTTTAATACCGATATCGACAAATGCGCCGAAATCAATGACATTGCGGACGGTTCCCTGAAGCTCCATACCCGGTGAGAGATCCTCGATCTTCAGCACATCCTTGCGGAATACAGGCAACGGCAGCTCGTCACGCGGGTCACGGCCCGGACGCTGGAGACTGTCCAGAATATCCTTCAGTGTTGGCACGCCGACTTCAAGCTTTGCAGCCAATTCGTCAATGTTGGACACGCTCAGTGCTTCCATTGCAGTCTTAGTACCCAGATCGTGGGCGCTGATGTTCAGTTCCGCCAACAGGCGGTCTACGACAGCATACGATTCAGGGTGAATCGGTGTACGGTCCAGCGGATTTTCTCCACCCGGTATACGGATAAAGCCTACAGATTGCTCGTAGGTTTTTGCACCAAGACGCGGCACCTTCTGCAACTGACGACGGTTGCTGAATTTACCGTTTTCCTCACGGTACTTAACGATGTTTTTGGCAATCGTCGCATTGATCCCCGCTACATAGGATAACAGCGCAGAGGAAGCCGTATTCACATCCACACCGACATGGTTAACGGCTGATTCGACAACGTCCTTTAAGCTTTCATCCAGATGTTTCTGCGACACATCATGCTGGTATTGGCCTACACCAATAGCCTTCGGCTCAATTTTGACCAGCTCAGCCAGCGGGTCCTGCACACGACGTGCGATGGAAGCTGCACTGCGCTCGGCCACGTCCAAATCTGGAAATTCCTCCTGTGCCAGCTTGGAGGCAGAATATACACTCGCGCCCGCCTCATTGACGATCAGATACGCTAGACTGCTGTCACCAATGTCCGCAATGACTTCCGCTACAAATTGCTCTGTCTCGCGCGAAGCGGTTCCGTTACCAATGACAATCAATTCGATACCATATTGGGCAATTAGCTGCTTGAACTTTTCAGCAGCCTCGCGCTTCTTGTTATTCGGCGGTGTCGGATACGTCACAGCCACTTCGAGCAGCTTGCCGGTGTCATCGACAACCGCCAGCTTACAGCCTGTCCGATAGGCCGGATCGACACCGAGCACACGTCGGCCCTTGATCGGAGCCTGTAGCAACAGGCTGCGCAAGTTGCCTGCAAAGATGGAGATGGCCTGCTGCTCGCCCTTCTCCGTCATTTCAGCGCGTACTTCACGCTCGATAGATGGCGCGATAAGTCTTTTATACGCATCCTCAATGACACTGCGCAGCAGATCTTGCACGACAGACGATCCTTTAATCACTTGGCCAGCCACGTAATTGTAAATGGAATCTGGCGCCACCTCAAGACCAACCTTAAGAATGCCTTCCCGCTCCCCGCGATTAATTGCCAGAATACGGTGAGGTGGCATTTTCTTAGCGAGCTCACGATAGCTGTAGTAGTTCTCATACACGGATTCTTGCTCCGCGTCCTTCGCTTCGGAGGTCAACATACCATGGTCCAGCGTGTATCGGCGTACCCATTGGCGAATAGCCGCATCATCCGCTATATTTTCAGCTAAAATGTCCAAGGCTCCTTGGATGGCCGCCTCAGCGCTGTCCACTCCCAGTTCCGCATTTACATAGGACTCGGCTTCTTTCAGAGCATCGCCCTGCTTCGGCTGGCTCCAGATCCAGATGGACAGCGGCTCCAGTCCCCGTTCCTTCGCTACACTGGCGCGGGTTTTGCGTTTTTGCCGATACGGACGATACAGATCCTCCACTTCCTGAAGTTTAACCGCAGAGGTGATAGCAGTCTGCAGGTCTTCCGTCAGCTTGCCCTGCTCATCAATAATGCGGATGACCTCTACCTTACGATCCTCCAGATTACGCAAATACACCACACGATCTTCAATTTCACGCAGCTGATTTTCATCCAGCTCTCCTGTCATTTCCTTACGATAACGCGCGATAAAAGGAATTGTATTCCCTTCATCCAACAAACTGATCGTTGTCCGGATTTGCTTGAGTGCCAGCGACAGCTCTCTCGCCACTTGTTTGACAATCCGCTCTTGGCGTTCTGCTTCGTTCGGCTCCTGCCGGATTTCCGTCTTCGTTTCCTCGTTAGACAAACCTATCCCTTCTTCCTCACAGCTCTTGTCTTACACCATGTCTTTCATTATCACAAAAAAAGATTCAAAGCGCCAGCAGGTGACGTTAAAGCAAGCCCTACCTGCATTTTTCATTGGACACGCAAAAGGGCAGCGCCCAAGCGCTGCCCTTTTCCCGTTTCACTCGTCGTTCCATCACGCTAAAAATCAATCAAACCGAGACTGATTTGTAGCGAATCGCTCACTTTGCGCATGGTTTCTTCATCTAAATGGGTGATTTTGTCGGTAAGCCTTTGCTTGTCGATCGTCCGAATTTGCTCCAGAAGAACAACAGAATCACGATCAAAGCCATGCGTCGCCGCGTCGATTTCCACGTGTGTAGGCAGCTTTGCCTTCTGAATCTGAGCGGTGATAGCTGCTACGATCACAGTAGGACTAAACCGGTTGCCGATATCATTTTGAATGATCAGCACAGGTCTGACGCCACCTTGCTCGGAACCGACTACGGGTGAAAGGTCTGCAAAAAAAACGTCGCCGCGCTTTACGATCAATATGGATTACACCCCGCTAACTGTACGGCCCAAGGTGCTGTTTGCATCTTCCTCCGCGTGAAAGGCTTCGGATGCCATGGTTAAGTTGATTTTAGCCATTTCCATGTATCCACGCTGCATAGCTTCACGAATGTAACGTTTTTTACGTTCGCCTACATACAGCTTCATGGCCTGCCTGATAAATTCACTGCGGTTGGAATTTTCCATAGCTACGATCCCGTCCACTTCCTGCAAGAGATGATCTGGCAAACTGATCATTATTCTTTTGGTGTTCTGCAAATTGGCCAACTTCTCTTCCACCCCCAAAACCTTGTCGCCATTGTACCATTATAACGTTATTCCCGGTAATTTATTCAAACGGAATACAAGAGAATGTATATGATATTCGTATATCATCTATGCTGCATTCCATTATAAACTACGCAGTTCGTTTTCGTACAGGCGTTTGATCCCCGAAATACAAGTGTCAGCGGAGCCTGATGCGTCTTTTGACAGTTATAGCGCTCTTTTCTTTCCTTTGTACATATTTCGGGACGTTCTGCGAAAACTCCTGCTTTTATTCGGTAATTTGCGTTATGAAATTAATTCCAGCGGGTTGGAAGAAGCGAGTTCACTCGAACAACAGGAACATGACCTCGTGTGTATACACGCGGTACCCTGTCTGCGATCATGCAGATCACCTCATAGTGGATCGTACCAAGCTTGGATGCCAGCTCATCCGCCGCGATAGTTTCGCCGGACTGCTGGCCGATGAGAACAACCTCTTCGCCGGTTTGGATTTCTTCCGCATCTTCTGCGAAAGATTGTAAGGATACCATACACTGGTCCATGCAAATCGTACCGAGTACCGGGACGCGGCGACCGCGTATCAACACTTCGATCTTCCCACTCAGCATGCGGGAGTATCCATCCGCATAGCCGATTGGCAGTGTACCGATCCGTTCTTCACTGGAGGTTACATACCTGGTGCCATAACTAACTCCCCAGCCGGGAGGAAGCGTTTTGGTGTAAACCACCGCCGTCTTCAATGACAATACAGGCAGCAGCTCAATGGCTTGCCGATTAACCTCATCAGACGGATACAGACCGTATATACTGATACCAATCCGCACCATATTGGGGGAAAGAGAAGGGGTATCAATGGTGGCGGCGCTATTGCCCGTATGTATAATGGGAATGGTGATACCTTGTTCCCTTAGCGCTTCCGCCACGCCCCGAAACCGATCATATTGTAGCAGTGTATAGCTTTTGTCTTCTTCATCCGCGCGGGCAAAATGGGTGTACATGCCTTCCAGCAGCACCTGCTCTAATTCGTGAGCCTGCCGGACAAAAGCCATAGCCTCTTCTCCAGGCAGCAAACCCAGTCTTCCCATGCCGCTGTCTATTTTGATGTGCACCTTCAGCTTGCGTTCGTTTCCTTGGCGGTCCAGTCTGCGGATACCCTCCAGCACTTCCTCACTGAACACAGTCAATGAGATATCATGCTCCCAAGCCGTTTGTACAGCTTCCGGTGAGGTATAGCCGAGTACAAGAATCGGTAGCTGAACCCCCGCATGACGAAGCTCCAACGCTTCATCCAGAAAAGCGACGCTCAAATAATCCGCACCAAGGCGTTCCAATTCCTTTGAAATTTCCACGGCACCGTGTCCGTAGGCATTAGCCTTGACACAGACCAGTATCAGCTTATCCGCTGGCAATGCCTTGCGAAAAGCTTCATAGTTGGCGCCAAGGTGATCCAGGTTGATTTCGGCCCGGGTCGATCTGTATTGTGCTTGCAAATCCAGTCACCTTCTTCAATTGTTAGCCTGTAACATAACCTTTTACCATTCGGAGTGTGGCAAAGTTCTTGCTTCCAAAGGTTAATGGTAATGTTCAAAAACGTGGCTGTCAATGGCAGGAGACGTTTGCCAGCATCCTCTACAATGAACACGACATACAAGCGGTGCACATCCTAGACCGCGAATGAACAAAAGACGGATACGGGCGGCAGCAGAGCATTTTTACACTCTAGACCGTCTGCATCCGTCTATAAAGTTTTATTTACCCGATTGATCCTGTATAGAAGCGGCAATTTGTATCATTTCGCTCACAGGCAGGTCAGCACTGGTGATTCTGAACTCGATTCCGTCATTCATCCAGGTCATCGTCTGCTGTTCGCCTCCGGTCAGAACGGCGAAGCTCCCTCCAATATCAACCAGTTCGCCTGCGGCCAGTGCGACCGCCCGATCTTTGGGACGCGCCTCTACAATGGTATAGTTATACGTTCCACTATACCGCAGCATCACCGCATGTGTACCATTATCCTCCAGCTCCGGCGTATCCTTGATCTGTACTCCGGCTGGCGTGTAGGACGGCTCGATCAAGCCGAACTCACCCATCACAGCTTCTGCCGCATCTGTTCCCGCTGACGTTCCGTTTGCGGCATCCGATGTGCCCTGGGTTTGTTGCTGCGCCTCTGCGTTGGCTGCTGCGTCCGGTTTGGATGTATCGTTTGTGGCAGTACCGTCCACCTTCGCTTCCCCTGACGGCTGCTGGACTGCATCCCCTGCTGTTCCCTGCTCTTGTCCGGGTTCGCCAGACGTCACGCCAGTCGTCCCATCCATCGCACCGGAAGGATCAAGCTGACCGCTGGGATCCACTGCTCCAGAAGATGGCGCCCCTTCGCTACCCGTACTCGTCTTACCTGAAGCCATGTTCCGCTCCATATCAAAGGAGTCCTTGTCAAACTTCGTATCAAAAGCAAATTGATCGAATTTCAGATCAACAACTACCTTGGCATTCGCATCAGACACCTGTACCTGAGTGGGTGCATAGTCATTTTTGGACAGCCATATCTTTTGTCTCACCAGCGCATGGCTGTTGTAATTTGCTGCCACATCAAACACATAGGATTTATCGTCGGTAGCCAACTGACGGGAGGCATCGCCGATAATGCTGCGAACTAACGTTTCATATAAATATACTTGACCCTGATTGTTTGGCCAGTCGCTTTTGAAACGGAAGCTTTTGTTCAGGCTGGGTGTCAGTACAAATACACCCTCATCATTACGAAGCACAATTTGCGTAACATCCTTTTTCTCGTTCGTCATGGCAATTCGGTAATAGGACGGCTTGCGGTAGGAAATATCAACCTTGTATTCCTGCGGCGTGTCGCCGGTATGCAGCGTCATCAAAGCTGTACCGTGGTAGCTGTTCAGGTCGCTCACCACGTCACTCAAATCTTTAACCACATCGTCCGCGCTCTTCTTGCCGCACCCGGCCAGTAGCAGCGTTACACACATGACCATGGCAAGCATCCATGAAATCCGGCGCATGTCATCAACCCCTTCAGCACATGTTTTAAATGAATTAGTACATGTCTATGAAGGACTTGTTCGATTTATGCAGACTGGCATGACAAGCTTGAACGTATCCTTGTGTAATGCTATAAAATCTTTTGGAGAGTGATCATAAATTCATACAGGAAATAAAAAGAAAAACCGATCAAGACCACACCAGCACTGATCGTAACCCACTTGATGGCGGTTCGATTCATCGCTTTTCGTGTTGTCGCTACAAGGATCATCAAGCCTAAATCATGGATAAGAATACCAAACAAAATACCTAAGCCAACAATCAAGAACTGACTTGTATTTGACCGATCAAATGAACTTGCCAGCACAGTTCCAAAAACACTCACCCAAAACACTAAATTTCCTGGTGAAACAGCTACAAGCAGCCCATTTTTATAGGAAGAAAATAATGATTTCGTCTTTTTTTCTCCTTCCAGTGCAATATCATGATCTGCATTTTTAATGCTGTCGTAACCCACGTAGCACAAAAATATAGCTCCAATGAACCACATGATCACCTGTACAACAGATAATGACAAAACTGAGGCCAGACCAAAATATAAACCAATGATTAATAACAAATCGACGGTCATCCCCCCAAGGCCCACAATCCATCCATGCATGAATCCATTCTTTAGCCCTTGCTTCGTCATTTCAATGGTAATTGTACCTACAGGTAGTGCTATAGAGAAACCTAGTAAAACATATGTAATAAACAATGCCATTTCAAAACCCCTTTCAAATGTATAAAAACGATATTCTATACCATAAAAAATGACAAATCAATAAAATTTGAAAAACCTGAAATGAGCTAAGAACACATGAGACTTATTTTGTACAAAATCGGATTCATTGACCAAGTTTGTCCATTGAGTATTGAGGGTCCAGCGCTTATCATTGCTTTTGTGATAATAATTCTCATTTACAAAATTCTGAATCATTCTATTATACGGAGGTTGCTATGGTCAACAAGAACTCGACAATCAACAAAAATTCTACTCGACAATACACTGCTCTGATCTACCTTTTCTTTCTTATGGGGGCATTGCTGCTGGGATGCGGCGCATCTGACAATCAGACTGCAAGCAGCAACACAACAGCATCAACAAAAACATCGGAAGCTGCCACAACTCGTGACTACACAGACTATAAGGGACATACAGTGAACATTCCCACGACTCCTGGGCGCATTGCTTACTTCGGAGAAAACTATGGGGATCTATTGGTTTTAGACGTACAAGCTATAGGTACATCGACTTCTATGATTGAAGGCAAGGTTTATGAGAAGCAGGTTCAGAACGTGGCCGATCTGGGGTTCCCGATTAATTTGGAAAAAACCTTGGAACTTCAGCCTGACCTGATCATTACCGCCAATACAGATGAAAAACAATACGCAGCGTTAACAAAAATTGCACCTACAATTATGTTCGATACCTTTGCCCCGTTAAACGAACGTTTGCTACATCTCGGAGACATTGTGAATAAGAAAAAGGCTGCTGAAGATTGGCTTGCCCAATATAAAATAAAGGAAGCGGAGATGTGGATCAAGCTTCACGCAGAGGGTGTTAAGGCGGGGGAAACTGCTTCAGTGTTTACCTACTATCCTGGTGACCGTTTATTCGCAATGGGACGGACAGGACTGTCACAAATACTGTATGAAAAGAATGGTTTCAAGCCTACTCCTCTTATTCAGAAAGCACTGGATGAGGACAAAGGATTTGTACAAATATCTCAGGAAGTGATCGGACAATACGCTGGAGATCGGATTTTCATACTAAGAACACCAAGTTCAGAAGCCCAACAATCCACTGAACAGTTAATGAAAAGCAAGCTGTGGCTCCAGCTTCCTGCTGTCAAACAGGGACGTGTGTACACTCAGGATATTGGCAAAACTGAAAGTGATGCTTCCACTCGAGAATGGCTGCTGGAGGAATTGCCCAAGCTCATCAAATAAAAATTGGAGAAGCTTATCGACACTTGTTGATAGGCTTCTTTTTTGTTGAACCTAAAGGAGGTATACTTATACATACATGATAACCATTCTCAATAAAAGGAGCAATACCGTGAACCAGTCTCCGTCGTCCGTATATCCTCCCCCATTCAGCTCACTGCTTTTTCATTTTAAAGAAATTGCGTTGGTTGGTGAGCCTACCGATGAATTATTATCACGTCCCAATTCATATCACTGTCTTCTTATATTCATCGGTGGGACAGGTATGGTGGACATTGGCCCAGAGCAGTATCTATCCCATACAGATCATGGGTATTGGCTAGCTCCAGGTGAATCCTATCAAATCGCTCCCCTGAATGGAACTGTACCCGAATACTACAAAATCACGTTTGAGGTCATCGCTTTGCCATCAGAACCACAAGCGGACATGGCCTTGGCTGAACACGCAGCACGTATGCCATCCCTATATCATGAACCTGTCCTGCCGGGACCGCGCGAATACATTGCCTCCTCTTCTTCCTCCAAACTTATTCAGTTGACTGAAGAGTTATTTCATAGTACCCAACAAACGGTACAGCCGCATAACCAAACATCTGTATTACGGCAGCAAATCATGTTTCAAGAGTTGCTCTTGCTGTGGCAGGAAGACCACACCCATATTGATCAAAATAATACCTCTAATCCGGCATTGCCAGCATCGGTGGAAGGTACCCTTTCATATATGGAAAACCACTATGAAAAGCCCATTACCGTCAAGCAGCTCGCTAAACAAGCGAACGTTTCCATATGGCAATACTCCCAATTGTTTCGTACAATTACAGGCAAAAAGCCGCTGCATTACCTCACTGAGCTGCGCTTGAACCATGCCAAGCGGCTGCTGCTGGAATGCAAACGGCCTTTACGTGAAATTGCCCGTCAGGTTGGTTTCTCTGACGAATATTATTTTAATCGACGGTTTAGGCAAATGACCGGGATTCCCCCTGGCAAGTACGCACTTTCTGTCTCCGGTTCTGTGCGCGTCAAGGATTGGACGGGTCACCATATTCACATTCCGCGCCGAGCAAGCCGCATCATCTATCATGGAGAAACGATGGGCGATCTATTGGCATTAGGGGCCAAAGCCATCGGTGGAAGTCTGCGGCTCAGTGAATACAGCGTCTATAAACATCGTCTTGTGAATGTCGCCGATGTGGGCCTTCCCCTGGATATTCGCTTGACCAGCGCTCTTGATCCCGATCTAATTATCATCGCCAATTCGGATGAACAGGAATATGAGCGCATTGCCAGTATCGCTCCAACCGTTACCTTCAACTCCTTCGCCACGCTGGAGGAACGGATGCGTACACTTGGCGCCTGGCTCGGTAAGGAGCGGGAGGCCGAACGCTGGTTGTCTACCTTTACAGCCCGCAATCTGGCAATGTGGCAGCAGCTCGGTACGCAAATCACAGCCGGAGAAACGGCCTCCGTCTTCATCTTCGATCATGGTGATCGGCTCTTTGTCATGGGTATGTCTGGATTCTCGTCGGCCCTCTACCACCCACAGGGCTTTCAGCCCGTTGAGCCGATCCAAAAGGTGCTCGACGCGGAACAAGGCTTCGCGGAAATAGATCCGAACGAATTACCTGATTACGCCGGGGACCGCATTTTTATGCTTGTCCCAACAGCTCCAGAATCCAAACATACGCTGGAACGCATGATCAGCAGCCCTCTCTGGCGCAGTCTTCCTGCTGTACGTCAAGGTCGGGTATATTTCGTAGAAGCTGACCGCTGGAACTGGAGCGATGCCATGACCCGGCAAAAATTGCTTACTGCACTGCCCAAACTGCTCGGCACTTCATCTTAAGAAGTTGCCATTTTTCTAAAGATACTACATTAGACCTTGAATGCTCCCATCTGCCTCCAGCGACATATGCTCAGCTGCTGGGGATTTGGGCAAACCTGGCATCGTCATAGTATTGCCTGTTTCCACGACCACAAAGCCTGCCCCTGCGGACAAAGAAACGCGGGACACGTGAATGGTAAAGCCCTCCGGTGCACCTAGCAGAGAAGGTTGATCTGAGAAAGAATACGGCGTTTTGGCCATGCATACAGGCAGTTGTCCAAAACCAAGCTGCTCCATACCGGCCAACGCCCGTTTGGCCGCAGGAGTGTAAGCTACCTCTGCCGCACCGTAAAGCTCCTTCGCAATGACACTAATTTTCGCTTGCAAATCAAGTGTATGCTCATACAATGGTGCAAAATGGGCTTTGTCCTCCTGGAGCAGGTTGAGCAGGCTTTGGGCTAGCTTTTCTCCCCCTTGGCTTCCCTGTGCCCACACCTGTGACAGCTCTGCGGGTACACCCAGCTTGCGGCATTCCGAGAATATTAGTTCCAGCTCGGCCTCGCTATCTGTTACAAAATGGTTGACCGCTACCAGTACTGGCACGCCAAACTTTTGCAAATTCCGTACATGCCGATTCATGTTGGCTAATCCAAGTTGCAATTGCTCCAGATTTTCTGCGTCCAGCTCATTTTTAGCTACACCGCCGTTATATTTCAGCGCTTTGGCGGTTACGACCAACAAAGCCGCATCTGGCTGCAAACCGGATTGACGGCACTTGATGTCAAAAAACTTTTCTGCCCCCAGCTCAGCCCCGAATCCAGCCTCCGTAACGACCACCTCTCCCAGCTTCAGGGCCAGCTTCGTACCGATCAAACTACTGCATCCATGCGCAATATTCGCAAAAGGTCCGCCATGCACAATAACTGGAGTTCCCTCCAACGTTTGCACCAGATTGGGTTTCAATGCTTCCCGAAGCAGCACAGCCATACCTTCCACCGCATGTAGTTCCTCAGCTGTTACCGTTTCACCATCTACGTTATAACCAATCACCATCCGACCCAATCGCACTTTAAGATCGTCCATATCTTCACTTAAACATAATACCGCCATCACTTCTGAAGCCGAGGTAATCAGAAAGCCACTTTCTCTCACCGCTCCATTACCTGACCCCAATCCGGTCACAATATTTCGTAAACTCCGGTCGTTCATATCGACAGCGCGTTTCCACACGATCCGCTCCGGTTTCAACCGCAAAGCATTTCCATGAAACAAATGGTTATCGATCATCGCTGCCAGCAAATTATGCGCAGCTGAAATCGCGTGAATATCACCTGTAAAATGCAGGTTAATGTCTTCTGCCGGAACAATCTGGGCTTGTCCTCCCCCGGTTGCTCCTCCTTTCATGCCGAAGCAAGGGCCAAGGGACGGCTCACGCAACGCAGCAACGGTTTTATGCCCCAGCGCATTCAGCGCCTGTGACAGCCCGATGGTTGTCAGCGTTTTTCCTTCTCCCGCCGGTGTGGGATTCATCGCCGTAACCAGCACCAGCTTTCCATTCGGGCGATCCTTTAACTGCTCCCACAGGGACGGATTCAGCTTCGCTTTATATTTTCCATACGTCTCCAAATGTTCTTCTTCAATTCCTGCTTCTTTGGCTATATCAATAATCCTCTTCATCTTTCGTTATGTACCCCCCGTTTTATAAGTCTGACCGATGGTGCCAAACCCTGTATCGTTTTATTTTACCAAAGTGTGCCGCTTATTGCGCTATGATTCATTTCATCGCAAGCGTTGCTATCATGTGAGTTATAAAAAAAGAGCATTCCCCGCCCGCATGGACTTTGGTGGATGCTCTTTTGATACGTCTCGTTTAACAAGCAGCTCTCAAATTAACCTGCAAAGTTAGCAGCGTAATTTTCAGCAATAAATCCCTTGGAAATCAGGATAGCTTGGGATTTCTTAGTAGCAGGACCATAGCCTTGGGACAGCAGATCATTAATATGTAAGCGGTTATAAATGAAGCAAAATACAAAGTTGGACGCCCCACTCGTAAGGATCGATACCAGAAAAATAATAACTGCCCACTTCCAATCCCCTCTAAACAACGCAGGGAAAAAACCGAAAAAGAGCGTAGTCCATGAAAAACCTACTTTGCGTTCCTTGATCATTCCAGTTTTATTTCTTAATTTAATTTTCATTTACCCCTTACCTCTCTTTATATAGTCTTTTAGAACTATATTAGATTATATAGGACAGAGGGAATAAATGGAACTTAATTTCGGTAAAATCATAAATTTCTCAAATACTCTCTAGTTTATAATGCTTTTCTAGCATTTCTTTAAAAACATCAACAGGGTACTTGTATTCAACAGTTTTGAAAACAATCCGGTTATTCCACTGGTTTTTTTCCAGCTCGCACCCATGCTCCATATCCAGTTCCTTCATGATAAAAATAATCTCATCCAAGGTTCCCATTACACTATGACTATTCGTCGTCGTAGCCAGCATCTGCTCGCCTTCCTGTGTGTATGCCTTTACAATCTGCTCATCAAAGCCTTCACTGATCATTAATTCCTTCAAAGCTTGCACAAAAAGAACTGGCAGGTTGTTGTACTGCGATTTTTTGATCCCAAAAAGCGTGATGCTTAAGCGGGATATATCATGCATAAACACTATATTTTTTCTTCGATTAAGTAAAAACAAGCTGGCATGCCAACTATTCAAAGGCGGATAAATATCAACTTGAAGTGGTTCAGTCTCCCATTCCTTCAGCAGTTTTTGTGTTCCTCGTATAACAAACATCGTTGCTCTCCTTTATTGACGGTCCTGTACCGCAGCGTGATTCGACATACCTAGTCTCTTACATGAGGCATGTCCCGGATATTATAACACCGTATTCCAAACATCGGATTATAAACTCTTTCAGTATAATATAGGGGAATGATATATTACCAGACACATTAATTTTCCCTTTGGATATTTTTTATGGAAATCCCCTCCACTGCTCTATATAATTCAGGTACAGTTCGTCACGCGAGCTTAATCTAAAAATTAGGGGTGTTCCACACCTATGTCACAACATATTTTACTTATTGAAGACGATCTATCCATCGCCGAAATGCTACTCAAAGCACTCACTAAGGAAGGATACAGTCTAACCACTGCCTATGACGGGGAAGAGGGGCTTCTTGCCTTTGAACGTCATACCTATGATCTGGTACTGGTGGATTTGATGATGCCGAAGGTGGACGGTATGGAGGTGATCCGCCGAATCCGTACCCACAGCGCCGTACCTATTCTGATTATGTCAGCCAAGGACAGCGATGTGGATAAAGCGCTTGGACTGGGCTTTGGGGCAGACGATTATGTTGCCAAACCTTTTTCAATGCTGGAAATGACCGCTCGTATTCAGTCCGCGATCCGCAGATCTACTACATATGCCCGTCAGCAACAGCAGGAGGAACAGCCGCAAGCACAAGTTTTGACCTACGGCAGTCTGCGCATTGATTTTGATCATTTTACAGTCATACGCAATGAAAATGAAATTCAGCTAACAGCCAAAGAGTCCGATATTTTGAAGCTGTTTGTAGCCAATCCGAATCGAGTATTTACAAAAGCACAATTATACGGATTTATTTGGAAAGACGATTATATGGGCGACGAGAACGTGATTAACGTCCATATTCGCCGCCTGCGCGAGAAAATCGAAGAAGATCCCTCTCATCCTGTCCACATTAAAACGCTATGGGGCATTGGCTACAAATGGGAGAATGGTTGATATGAACATCGAAAACATTTCTCAATGGATTATCGTCCTCATCATGTCAATCGTTATAGTATGGCTTTGGCGGGAGCGTGTGGCCTATAAGCGCAAAATAAAGGATATCCGAACCCTACTAGAGCGGATCGTGACGGTGAATCATGCGGAAAAGCTGCTATATGTCACAGGTGACGTTGAACTGCAACGACTCATGACGGAAATTAACCGACTACTGGACTTGAATCTCAGAGTGTCTGCAGATTACAACCGTAGCCAAATCGCTATGCGCAAAATGATTTCGAACATTTCCCACGATCTCAAGACCCCGCTTACGGTTGTGCTTGGATATGCCGAGATGCTGGATGGCGATCCGACTATTTTGCCAGAAGAACGTATAAAGCTGCTATCCAAAATTCATCAAAAGACAAGCGAGGCGATTGAGCTGATCGGCAGCTTTTTTAGCTTGGCGAAGCTGGAGGCTAATGATACGGATATTCCGTTGACTCGACTAGAAGTGGGAGAACTGTGCAGACGCAGTATTTTGGAGTTTTATGACCTGCTGACCGCACAGGGGTTTACTGTGCATATTGAGATCCCAGAGCACCCCATTCATGCCTTGGGGAACGAAGGAGCGATTGGGCGGGTACTGAACAATCTGATCTCGAATGCCATTCGCTACGGGGCAGACGGACGGACGCTGGGTCTGGCTCTATCGGAACAGCAGGATACGGTGTGTATCGAGATATGGGATCGTGGGAAAGGCATACAGGAATCTGAGCAGGACAAGGTTTTTGAACGCATGTACACACTGGAGGACTCCCGCAATAAGGCGGTACAAGGCAGCGGACTGGGCCTTACGATTGCCAAACGCCTGGTTGAAGCGATGAACGGAGAAATTCAATTAACTAGTAGACCATATGAGCGGACGGTCTTCTCTTTTACATTGAAGAAAATCAACTATTAGTCGAACTAAACATGCTCAACTTAATAAATTTGTAAGAATCACGAAAGAAAAATGAACATTTTGCCCTTTATCCTTGAATTATCAGCAGTATACGAAGGGAGAACACCCATGACTTACGTAATACGTACACATCAGTTGACCAAGGCCCTGAAGGGCAACGAACTTGTAGCGGGAGTCAGTATGAATGTGCGCAAGGGAGAAACCTATGGATTTCTCGGTCCTAACGGGGCAGGCAAGACGACGATAATGAAAATGATTACGAATCTGCTCAAGCCGACATCGGGTGAAATTGAATTATTCGGTGAAAAATTAACGCCGAAGTCGTATCATCTGCTCGGACGGATGGGTTCAATTATTGAATACCCGATTTTTTATGACAGGCTGACGGCACAGCAAAATCTCGAACTTCATTGTGAATATATGGGCTACTATAATAAGCAGGCTGTTCAGGATGCCCTGGAATTAGTGAATTTGCGAAATGCAGATGACAAGCCGGTAAAGGATTTTTCGCTAGGAATGAAACAACGTCTCGGGATTGCCCGCGCTATTGCGACTAAGCCAGAGCTACTCATTTTGGATGAACCCATTAATGGTCTGGACCCAGTGGGAATCAAGGAAATCCGCCAACTATTCCACATGCTATGCAAGGAATATGGGATGACCCTGCTCGTGTCCAGTCATATTTTAGCGGAAATAGAGCAGATTGCGGATACGGTGGGCGTGATTAATCACGGACGACTGATTGAGGAAGTATCGATGGAGCAGATGCGGGAAACCAATACGGAATACATCGAATTTACGACCAACGATTGTAAGAAGGCGGCCTACGTCCTCTCCCATCATTTGAGCCTGAATAATATAAAGGTGATAAATGAACAGAGTATACGTATTTACGATACAAATGTACCGCAGAAACAAATTACGAAGACGCTCATCTTAAATGCTATAGAGGTGGATTCCATTCATCAGAAAAGCAGCACGCTGGAAGACTACTTTTTTCGCCTGTTAAACGGAGGTGATCTCCATGCTTAAATTGATGCAGTTGGAGCTGAAAAAATTCCATCTCACGGGTTATATCCGTTCAGCCCTGATCGCCAATGCATGCATTCTTGGGCTGCTCTGTGTTATTGCGCTGGAAAGTCAAAGTGAAGGAATACCTGAATTCACACAGTACACTCAACTATTGGATCTAATAGACAATTTTGTAAGAGCTACATTTATTGTGTTTGCTTCCGTTCTCCTATGCCGCTTTATCGTCGGGGAATTTAAGTCCAAATCGATTACGATCTTGTTCATGTATCCGATTCATCGTCAAAAGCTGATGATCGCCAAACTCTTGGTCGTATTACTGTTCACGTTCTTGTCCATTATTATTTCGGAAATAATCATTACGGCTGCTATTCATCTGCTCAACCAGTTTGTTTTGATTGTACCGGATAACCTTACTCTTTCCATACTGGGGCAACAATCAGCACGGACGTTAATCAATGCCGTTGCTGCCAGCTTTATGGGACTGGTTCCGCTGTATATGGGGATGCGAAGATACTCTGTACCCACCACCATTGTGACCTCAATCCTGATTGTAGCATTGCTTTTCTCCAATAATAACGGCGCTACCCTTAGCTCCATTGCCCCCGTGCAAATAGGCTTCTCTATACTGGGAATGCTTGTGGCTTATGCGGCGATTCGACGTATTGAGTATAAGGATATTACCTCGTAATATGTAATTTCGTAGAGCGCTTTCAAAAAACAGATGAAAATCATTGTTCGATATACACACATTTTTCACTGGACTTCATTCTAAAACAGGTATATCCTATAGGAGAAATTAAAAACGGAATAAGGATCTTCGGGGTAGGGTGAGATTCCCAACCGGCGGTATGGCTCATGGAGCTAAGCCCGCGACTCTGTATCTGGCAACAGGATACGGACTGATTTGGTGAGATGCCAAAGCCGACGGTAAAGTCCGGATGGAAGAAGATCGAAATATCAACATGCCGCGAAGTGGATGAATACTGCGTTATTGGTTTTGCAGTAACTTCATTTAACTTGCATAAAGCGGCAAGTTTATTTGATCAACCCCCGTCTTGCATGGCCATTCGCCATGGACGGGGGTTTTTGTGCCACCGGTCCTGTATTCGCAAGGAGCTAATTGAGTATGAGTCAATCTTCTACTGTACTAACATCCAAAGGTTTTGATCGTAGCTCCCACATGAAAAGCGGTTTTTGGCTGGTCGCAATTGGAGCGGCCTTGTGGGGCGCAGACCCGCTGTTTCGTATTATTTTGTTAAAGTCATTTACTTCAACACAAATTGTACTAATGGAGCATGTGCTGCTTTTCCTCGCTCTGACACCGATGTTGTGGAAGCATCGTGAGGAGCTCAAAGCGGTACGGCTTCGTCAAGTTTTCGCTATTTTGTTCGTCTCGTGGGGTGGCTCGGCTCTGGCCAGCGTAATTTTCACCATGGCACTCAGCAATGGTGATTTGAATGCTGTACTCTTACTCCAGAAGCTTCAACCCTTGGTCGCTATTATTCTAGCTCGTATTATTTTGAAGGAAATGTTGCCGCGTCATTTTGGATTATTAATTGTCGTCGCTCTGTTCGGGACGTATCTTCTGACCTTCGGTTGGTCGCTCCCCTTCGGACATGTTCGTGATTTTGTCCAGGTCGGTAGTCTACTTGCACTCGGTGCAGCAGTTCTGTGGGGCGGTTCGACAGTCATGGGAAGTTACTTGCTTCGTTCAATGAAATATGAAACGGTAACCTCCCTCCGCTTCATGGTCGCGCTCCCTCTGCTGATTGTCCTCACCTCCGTAGAGCATGCGCCATGGAATATGCCTGCCGGTACATGGGCGGGCGCAGCTGTGATTATCAATCTGCTATTGCAGGCATTGCTTCCGGGTCTTCTTAGCTTATTGTTGTATTACAAAGGCTTAAGTACGACCAAAGCGTCTTATGCTACGATGGCAGAATTAAGCTTCCCCATGGTTGGTGTCGTGATTAACTGGATCGCATTTCAGCAAATTGTCACTGTAGCGCAATTGACTGGTTTTATGCTCATCTGGATTACGCTCTTTATGATTTCACGTCAGCAAAAAAATTAACAGTTCAATGTCCCTTTCATGACTCACCCAAGCCAAATCGTGAAGATGCTTTTGCATCTCTGATTTGGCTTTTTATGTATTCGTATTCATATAAATCATAGTTCTTTAGACCTATTTTCCGAAAAAAGTGTCTAAAACATGCAATTATTCCTCGTTTCTCAAAGATTACATCTATAAAATTCGTCGGTTTCTGTCGAATAAAACAATGTAGTGATCATCAGACACAGAGGAGCAATAACTATGACTAAAACAAAACAAACAGTTCCGTGGTGGAACAGGTTTCTCAAGCAGTTTTATTTAATGAGGACAAGATTAATAATATCTTTTTTGGCTGTGTTATTGATTCCGAGCGTACTTATCGGGTACTTTTCCTATCAGGGGGCTACGACACAACTCAGTCAGCAAATGGGCGGTTCCGTATATACGAATCTGTATCTGATCCGAAGCAATGTCAATCAGTATGTAGCGCCCATTATGAAAGATCTGGACGTGCTTACCACTGAAATCAAATCTGATTCCATTGGTACCAACCAAGAGGCCCTTCAGAAAAAGTTGGATGTCATCGTCAAGGCTCATCCCGAGCTAGATGCCGCGCTTCTCGGCAATGCGAAAGGGCAATACATACGTTCGCCGAAAAAACAGGAGGACGATTATGACCCCCGGGAGAGAAAATGGTACAAAAATGCAATGCTGGAAAAGGGCAAGGTATTCGTCGGTGTTCCAGTTGCCAGCGTCACGACAGGGAATTTAGTCGTTAATATATCGGGAACGCTGGAGGACGGTGAAGGAGCTGTTTCATTGGCTTTGAATCTGGACAAAATGGGTGAAAGTCTGCAGTCTGTCAAGATTGGTGAACGCGGAGGACTCATTATTGTTGATTCTGAACATAAAGTTGTATCTGGGACTGGAACAGCCTTTAACAAGGCAGGCAAAAAACCTGCTGACGCCATAGAGGGACTTCCCGAAGTGGCGACAACCGTCGAAAATGATACTCCTTCCATGTCGCAAATTCAATTTATGAATCGAGATATGCTGGCCTTTACACTTAAGGACCCTCTCACCGGTTGGAGCATTGTCGCACTGTCGGATCTGGAGGATTACAGTGATGCAGCCCAACCGATTCTGAAGCAAAGCCTGATTGTGATTGTCATTTCCATACTTGCCGCTGCAATCATCATTGTGCTTATGGTCCGCTCGTTCTTAATTCCGCTGCGCAAGCTGCAAGCAGGAACACGCATCGTCCGTGACGGAAATCTGACCGAACGTGTTAATCTATCCAGCAAGGATGAGTTCGGCGAACTGGCACAGAATTTTGACCAAATGACGCATTCCTTGCATACGATGGTTTCCGAGGTCAATCAAACGTCCTCCCGACTTGCTTCCTCTTCTCTGATGATCAAGGAAAGCACAGAGCAAACGACGGAGTCCGTACAACACGTAGCGGAAACGGTTATGGAATCCGCAGAAAATGCAGCCACCAGCGCCGAGGCATCCGAGCAAACCGCTAATGCCGTTGAAGAAATGGCGAAGGGTGTCAGCACCATTGCCGAATCGGCAAGCTCCATCGTGGATTCAGCAGGACAAACCGAGCATGATGTGGCTCAAGGCAGTCAAATGATCAGCCATGTGCGGACACAAATGGACCGTATTCTGGAAGCTGTAAGCCAAACAGCTAGCCTGATGGATGAGCTATCCCAGCTCTCAGACGATGCGAAGCAGATGAATACAGCTATTGCCGCTATTGCCAAGCAAACCAATTTGTTGTCTCTGAACGCGTCTATTGAAGCTTCCAGAGCAGGCGAAGCCGGGCGTGGATTTGCCGTAGTCGCTATAGAGGTACGCAAGCTGTCTGAGCAATCCAAGGAAAGCGCGGATTCCATCAGTCAGATCATTACTCAGATGCTCGATTTGATTCAACGCTCCACCGCTACCATGAACGGTAATGTTCGTAACCAGGTAGGTGAAGGATTACGTATTAGCCAAGATGCAGAAGGTGCATTTACGAATATTGAACGCTCTACATCTCATATCGTGGAACAAATTCAAAGTGTATCCGCTGCAGCTGAACAAATCTCAGCCAGTACAGAGGAAGTTTCCGCTACTGTCACCCATTTGGCAAGTCTGTCTCGCAATTCAGCGGACAGTTCGCAGACAACATCTGCTGCCGCTCAGGAGCAAATGGCGGCCATGGAGGAAATCGCATCTTCGTCTCAGGAGTTGTCCAACATGGCGCAGGATTTGCAACAGCTGGTTAAGCGATTTAAGATTTAACTTACACATTGCAGCGTTGCAATTTCATGCAAGTAAGAATGAACAGCAATACATCTTATGACTAACAAAAGCCTTCGTCCGTATACAAATTACGGGCGAAGGCTTTTTACATTAGAGTTCTTAGGATGCTCTCTCTTGTCTACTTATATGGTCATCTGACCGATTAACTGACGGCGTCTATCTCCTTCGGGGTCGTGCTCTACCTTAATATCCTGATGGAAAATAGCTGTAGTCCGCTCTTCCCTGTCGTACATTGGCCAAGCCCCCTCCGACAGCACAGGCTTCCCATCACGTGCAAAAGCAACCCATGCCTGCTGCATATTTTGAGCCAGCTTCTGCATCGACGGTTGAATCTCTAATCCAAGCTTACCTAGCAGCTCCAGATTATCGAAAACAAACGCAATTTCGGCACCGTGAACCGCTTGTCCAAAGGTAGGATGCCCCGGCAATGTCCAATCAAAACGATACATCCATACAGGCGTATGCGCCGACTGCGCAACAGCAAGAGCCAACGCAGGACGCCAAAAAAATAGATCAGTCAACATTTGCGCCTGTCCCTCAATCGTAACCGGAAATGGTTCTATCAGGTCGCCGATGTCTGACATGCCCGTCATCATTTCCAATGCCTGACTCGCTGTTGACTTGTTCATTAGATGGGATTCTTTTCGGATGAAATAGGCTCCCTCATGCAAGTTCGTTCCAATCAAAACGGATACCTGCTTTGCTGAACCTTGCGCGATTGCAGACAGCGGTACATCTGGCAAGGTCACACCGTCCACAACGGGTTGATAGATCATCGCCATCCCTGGTCCGATGACTTCATGCGTCTTCGCCATAGCTAGCATCAGCGCATCTGTCGGCAGCGTAAACAACCGTTCTGGATGCTGAGTGTCCACACCCAGCTGCTGCAGATACACAGCCGTCACTTGTTCAGCCTGTGAAGTTGACAATACCTGCGACGCACCACTCTGCAAAATCGCACGCTGGAACAGTCCCTCAGCTGCTGGCATCGCCAATAAAGCGGCAATACTCATCGCCCCTGCCGATTCACCGAACACCGTTACTTCGTCCGAGTTACCGCCAAAGGCAGAGATGTGATCCCTAACCCATTCCAGCGCAGCGATCTGATCCAGCAGTCCCGCATTAGAGGTCAGGCCGTCTCCCTTTGGAGTCAGATGCAAAAATCCTAACGGCCCTAATCGATAATTGATCGTAACAACCACAACATCGCCACTCTTCGCCATGCGTTCCCCGTCATATAAAGGTATAATCCCGGACCCCGTGACAAAGGCACCGCCATGAATCCACACCATCACCGGACGTCCCTTCTCAGGTGCCTTCGAAGCAGGTGTCCAAATGTTCAGGTATAAGCAATCCTCTGACTGCTCAGGCGGTTCCACCAGATTTCCAGTCATACTTTCAGCGGATGGCATAGGTTGCGGACAGATTGGCCCAAAACTCGTCGCAGCCCGTACACCCTCCCAAGACTCCAAAGGCTGGGGCGCGTGAAAACGTAGTTTTCCAACAGGAGGCTGTGCATATGGGATACCTTTCCATACATGATATCCATTCCCCGTTTCCCCACGTAATTGACCTAAACGAGTATGTACTGTAATACTCTCCATCATGAAGCCTCCTTTATTTCGTATCTTCAACACAACGGTATAATATCAATCTTTACATATCTCTATTATACCCTTTGCACACGGCCAAACCAAAAAATACCGGAAGCACTTTTGCGCTCCGGCATTTTTATAAACAAGATAGGGAAATAGCGATTAATCCCGAACTTCTTCTTTGGGAATCAGCTTGTAAATTTCTTCGCTTTCCATAGAGTCAATTAGTCGGTCTAGCCACTTGTAATAGGCCACGGCCTGCTTCATTTTCATACGATCCTGCTGAAGAATCGCCTTAAATTCCTCGTACTCTTCACCCTGATTCATCAATCTGTCCAGCTCATCAATGGCTTTGCGCAACACCAGTAAATTTGTTTCTACCGCTTTTCTCCATTTAATAGCGAAGAAATCAGTGAAGGTTTGATGCCAGTCATATTCGACTTCATACAAGTCTTTGCGTGAGCCCTTGCTCCATACCTTATTTACCATTTTCAGATCCAATAATGTTCGAACTCCTGTACTCATGCTCGTTTTGCTCATTTCCATTTCACGGCCCATCTCGTCCAGCGTCATCGGTTTATCCGCAAAAAAAAGCAAACCGTATAAATGCCCCGCAGACAAAGTGATCCCATACAGGTCCATGTTTTTACCTATAGCTTCTATAACACGTTTGCGAATTTTTTGCAGCGAAGCCTGCTGCTCATCACCTAACTGGTACAAGCTCATGCTTGCAACCTCCTAATTTTAGAGCATTTTGCACAACCTAGTATGAACGATTTACCCGTAAAAGATTAGCTTTGACGCAATGTATGAAATCTTTCAATATAAATGAAATGTTTCAAAAACAAAGCTTCTGTCTATATTACAACAGCATGGATCGTTCAAAATCATAATTCGCAAAATTGCTAATGATAGTAAACTTTTAAAATTATGGATATACATAAATCTTTTTCTTATGGTTATATTTCATTGTCTATTTTAAAAAAAGCACTATCGGTTGTAAAGTTCCGAATGTTTGAGCATTCTATAGAACGAAGGAGCATATCAAAGGAAACTTTGTACAGTTTTTTCTGTACGTACTTTATGAACAGTTTTTTTGTTTGAAATGTAAGCAATGCTTCTGTTACAATTAATTTTGTCATTAACCGTTCAGGATGTTCAGAATTATGATTTTTATACTCAATCCTTAATGCAACAAGGGGTTAATACCAAGCAAAGTATAGAAAGAAGAGGTGTATGTATGACGATTTTGGAAGTCAAAAATGTCAGCAAACTCTTTGGTCCTCACGCAGAGCAAGGTGTTCCGCTCCTGGAGCAAGGCTGGGGCAAGGAAAAGTTGGCCAAAGAAAAACAGATTACTGTTGGTGTCAATAAGGCCAACATGGAAATTAAGCAAGGTGAAATTTTCGTAATTATGGGGCTATCGGGCAGTGGCAAGTCCACCTTGGTGCGAATGCTAAATCGCTTGATTGAGCCTACCTCCGGTGAAATTCTGGTCCACGGCAAAGATCTCCGTAAGATGAACAAAGAACAACTTCGCGAAGTTCGTCGTAAAACCATCAGCATGGTTTTTCAAAAATTCGCCCTGTTCCCACATCGGACTGTATTAGAGAATGTAGAATATGGTCTTGAAATTCAAAAGGTAGAAAAAGCACAGCGTCAGGAAAAAGCGCAACAAGCGCTGGAACTAGTTGGTCTTAAAAACTGGGGCGATAAAATGCCCGATGAATTGAGTGGCGGTATGCAGCAGCGTGTCGGTCTGGCACGGGCGCTGGCTAATGACCCTGAAGTGCTCCTGATGGATGAAGCGTTCAGTGCATTGGACCCTCTTATTCGCCGTGACATGCAGGATGAGCTGTTGGAGCTTCAAGATAAAATGAAGAAAACAATTGTGTTTATCACCCATGATCTGGATGAAGCGTTGCGGATTGGTGACCGGATTGCATTGATGCGAGACGGTGCGGTCGTACAAATCGGTACACCGGAAGAAATTATGATCCAACCGGCTAACTCTTATGTAGCCCGCTTCGTCGAGGATGTGGATCTGTCCAAGGTATTGACGGCTGCTCATGTCATGCTTCGTCCAGAAACCATTACCATGGATCGTGGTCCGCGTGTGGCTCTGGAATTGATGCGGGAGCGTGGGATTTCCAATTTGTTCGTCATTGACCGCACCAAAAAGCTACTGGGTGTTATTAACGCCGAGGATGCTGTGCATGCACTGCGCAACAATTTGAAGATTGAAGATATTTTGATCACTGACGGACCGCAGGTTCCTGCCGAGACTGTCATTAATGATTTGTTTGAAATTACAAGCTCGTCCAAAGTGCCGCTGGCTGTAGTCGATGATAAGCAGAAGCTACTGGGCGTTATCGTCCGTGGAGCATTGCTCGGCGCACTTGGTGGAGATGTTACCACTATGAAGGAGGTGAATGCCCATGATACCGAAACTGCCAATCGCTGAGTGGATTCAATCCATTGTCGACTGGATGGGTATTCATCTGGCTGGATTGTTTAATGTTATTTCTTCCATTATAGAAGCTGTAGTAGGCTTTTTCTCAGGCCTGTTCATGCTTCCGCACCCTCTGGTGTTCATCGTGATTATCGGGATTATCGCCTTTATGATCGGGCGGGTTCAGCTTACGCTGTTTACTGTCATCGGCTTCCTGCTAATTGATAATCTCGGCTATTGGAGTGAAACAATGAATACGCTGGGACTGGTCATCACGTCTGCGCTCGTATCCATTGTTATCGGGATTCCCATCGGGATCTGGTGTGCATACAGTAAATCCGCATCACGCATTATCACGCCTTTACTTGATTTTATGCAGACGATGCCTGCGTTCGTGTACTTGCTCCCAGCGGTTACCTTTTTCAGCCTAGGTGTTGTACCAGGTGTTATCGCTTCTGTTATCTTTGCTATCCCCCCAACCATTCGTATGACCAACTTGGGTATTATGCAAGTATCGGGTGAGCTGATCGAAGCCTCAGACGCTTTCGGTTCAACATCTGCGCAAAAGCTGTTCAAAGTTCAGCTTCCACTGGCTTTGCCTACCTTAATGGCTGGTATTAACCAGACGATTATGCTGTCACTGTCCATGGTTGTTATTGCTTCCATGATCGGTGCAGAAGGCATCGGTGCTGTTGTGTACCGTGCTGTGACACAGCTGCAAATCGGTAAAGGTTTTGAAGCCGGCCTAGCTGTTGTCGTTCTGGCTATTGTGCTTGACCGTTTTACGCAAAACCTGTTTAAACCTACGCAAAAAGGCAAAAGCCGCGTATCCAGCAAGCAAAAAGTATGGATTACTTCTGCAGTTACAGCTGTCATTTTGATCGCTGGTGCATCTCAATATTTTGTTGGTACGGATCATTCCGCATCTGGCAAAGGTAACGCTGCTGCCAACCCGGTTGGCGAAGAAGTCGGTTACAAAATTATCGGTATTGATGCCGGGGCAGGCATTATGAAATCGACTGCCAAAGCAATTCAAGACTACAATTTGTCTGATTGGAAGCTCGTTGAAGGTTCCGGTGCAGCCATGACGGCCACACTGGACAAAGCCATTAAAGCGAAAAAACCGATCATTATTACAGGTTGGACTCCTCACTGGATGTTCAACAAGTATGATCTCAAATATTTGGAAGACCCTAAGAAGTCTTATGGTGAAGCCGAGGGTATTCATACGATTGCCCGTAAAGGATTGCAACAGGATGCTCCTATCGCTTATGAGTTTCTGAAACGTTTCAAATGGACACCAGAAGATATGGGTGAAATGATGGTCGCCATTCAAGCCGGAACCAGTCCTGAGCAAGCTGCCAAGGATTGGGCGGAGAAACATGCCGACAAGGTTCAGGAATGGACTCAAGGACTGCAACCTGTCAATGGTGACACCTTCAAGCTAAGTTATGTGGCTTGGGATTCTGAAATTGCCAGCACGAATTTGCTGAAATATATTTTGGAAAACAAACTAGGTTATAAAGTAACCGCACTGCAAGTGGAAGCAGGTCCTATGTGGACGGGTGTCGCTAGTGGTGATGTAGATGCTTCACCTGCGGCATGGCTGCCGTTAACCCACGCGGATTACTGGGCTAAATACAAGGATAAGCTCGACGATCTTGGGGCTAATATGAGTGGTGTTAAAACCGGATTAGTCGTTCCAGCTTACATGGATGTTAAATCGATTACTGATTTGCAGGATAACGGAGCCGAAGCGGCTCCGGCTTCCGCCACAACTGGGGACTTTGGCAAAGAGGTCGGCTACCGCATTGTCGGTACCGACCCTGGAGCCGGACTAATGAAGCTGACCGCTAAAGCTATGAATGACTATGGCTTATCCGACTGGAAGCTGCTTGAAAGCTCTGGGGCTGCTATGACCGCTACACTGGATAAAGCTATCAAAGCCAAGCAGCCTATCGTCGTAACAGGTTGGACTCCTCACTGGATGTTTAATAAATATGATTTAAAATACTTGAAAGATCCTAAAAAAGCGTACGGTGATAAGGAAGAAATTCATACCATCGCCCGCAAAGGCTTGAAGCAGGATGCTCCAGTGGCTTATGAATTTCTAAGCCGATTTAAGTGGACTGCTGAAGATATGGGTGAAGTGATGATCGCGATTCAGGACGGTACTGCCCCACAGCAGGCTGCCAAGAACTGGGCTGATAAACATCCTGACAAGGTTCAGGAATGGATCAAGGGTCTACAGCCCGTCAACGGTGATCCTTTGAAGCTGAGCTACGCTGCTTGGGATTCTGAAATTGCTAGTACGAACGTATTGAAATATGTATTGGAACAAAAATTGGGCTATAAAGTAACAGCCCTGCAAGTGGAAATCGGCCCAATGTGGACTGGCGTGGCCGGCGGAAGTGTAGATGCTACTGCTGCCGCTTGGCTTCCATTGACGCATGCTGATTATTGGGCTCAATATAAGGATAAGGTGGATGACATCGGAACCAGCATGACTGGCGTTATGTCCGGGCTTGTCGTTCCATCCTATGTACCGATTGATTCTATCGAGGACCTTAAGCCGCCGCAATAATATTTTTTCCACTTTTAAACCATATGAATAAGCAAAAGGCAGATCAGGGTTTACTCCTGATCTGCCTTTTGCTTATTCATATTTAAAGTTGCTCTCAGCCTTTTAGCGTGAATCCTTCTTGAGCAGGCACATCGGCATGCTGCCCTGTCGTCTGGTGCTGTCTAAAGAATAACGGATAGATCGCGAAGGACACCAGCAGACTCACACAACCAATGACGCCCAAGGCAATCATATCTTTGAAGATGTATGTGATATCCAGTCCTTTGAGCGTGATATTCCGTACAGCATCCAGGTAATACGTCAGTGGCAATATTTCAGCAAGCCCCCGCAAGAAGCCGGGCATTGCCTCTAATGGCCACGTATAGCCTGATAGCATAAAGGAAGGAACAGCAATCAACATCAGGGTTTGGGTCGCATCCACTCTAGTCTTGGAAAAGAGACTGAATAGGAATCCTAACCCGCACAATGCAAAGTTAAAGGCCAGCGACACTAAAATCAACGGCAGTACCTGTCCCCTGAACGGAATATCAAAGCATAAAGCACTGATACTGAATACAGTCAGCACATTGAAAGCTCCCGCTGCATAATACGGTGCCAGTTTGGCAATAGCCAAACGCCAAGGGGTATTTCTCCATGCACCAAATCTTCCCCAAGTCCCTGCTTCCTTATCACGCGTGCAGGACAACGCGATACCAAGCAGCAAACACTGCTGGAGAGCCGCAGAGATAACCCCTAGTGGCATGAAAAGCTTATAATCATATACCGGGTTAAATAGCACTCTGGATCGGAACGGGATGGTAGTCAGCGTCGACGCGGCCTGATCGGCGTTCATTCCCTTTTGTTTCATGGAATTGACCGATACTCCAGCGCTCACGCTGCTAATGACCTGATTCGCAATCCGACTGGCACTATTGGAATACATCATATTACTGCCGTCAATCAGCGTGAGCACGGGTGGGTTCTCCCCATGCTTAAGCCGAGTCGTAAAGTTGTCGGGAATGACGATTCCGACCTTAGCTTCCCCGGTCTCTACCTGACGGACAGCATCTTCCTGATTGGTCGCTTGCCGTGTAACGGCAAATGAGTCGGTCGAATCGAACGCCTGAATGATCTGGCGACTGAGCTGTGAATTATCTCCATCGTACACTGTGACAGGCATCTCGGTAATCCGCTGATGTGAATATAGGAAGCCGAATAGTATCGTATACACAATCGGCGTAATCAGCAGAATAGCCATAAAGCGGCGGTCCCGGAAGATGCTCAGCCATTCCTCGCGAAACACATCGCGGATACGAAGTCTTTCCTGTGAATCCTGCATATTACTGCGCCCCTTTGCCTGTAAACAGAACCGTGGAGCCTGTTGGAACCGAAGCAGCAAGGTCTGGCAATGCTACTTTAACACCGAAGGAACGGACATCCTTGTCACCGGAGCTTTGGCTCGGTTTTTGAATGGCAAAGTCCGCAGCCGATTCTAACAGAATGACTTTACCCTTCAGCTCCTTACCGCCAGACAGCAATTTAATTTGGACTGTATCCCCTGCTTGAAGACCGTTCAGAGACGTTTCAGGTACATAGAATTTAGCCCAACGTTGTGTCGAAGTTTCAATGGTATAGACCGGGAATCCTGCGCTAGCCATTTCACCTAAGCTAAGCGACTTGGATTTTATGATTCCATCTTCTGACGCATATAGCGTAGTGTAGCTCAAATAGGTCTGAGCCTCTTGAAGCGCGGCTTCCGCTTGGGCTACCTGAGCATTGGCACCTGCAACCGCAGATTGAGCCTGCTCAACTGTGGATTGCGCCGCCTTCACAGCGGATTGCGCTTGCTCTACCGAAGCCTGAGCAGCTTTGACATCTTCCTGTTGTACAGCAACTTTGCCCGCTCCTGCCTGTGCTTCCTTCACCGCAGCCAAGGCTTGACGGTATTGAGCTTCAGCCGCCGTAATTTCCTCCTTGCGGCTTCCCTCCCGTGCCATATCCAATTTTTGCGACTCTGCATTATATTTGGCCACTGCCTGTTGATGTTCCAATGTCGCTTGATCCAAAGATGCCTGGGTTGCTGCTCCGGCTTCTTGAAGCTTTTTGGCACGCTCCAAATTTTTAACGGTCAGGTCCAGCGTTTCCTTGGCTATCTTCACAGATACTTGCAATTGCTCAAGCTCCTGCGGTCTTGCCCCGCTCTTGAGGGCATCCAGTTTTGCCTTGGCGGCGTTCGCAGCCGCTTTGGCCTGTTCAATCTGGCTGGAGGAAGCCTCTGCGGTCACACTGACCGATGTCGTACCTTGGCTTTTCTTGGCCTGAGCAGCACTCACAGTGGCCTGTGCCTGGCCTACTCCTGCTTGAGCCTGCAACACTCCAGCTTTTGCTTTGGATACATTACTCTTGGCTGCCAGCAATGCCGCCTGTGCCTGCTTCACCTTATCTTCTAACTCGCGACTTTCCAGATGTGCTAACACCTGCCCCTTTTTAACCTGATCGCCTTCTTTGACGAGCATCTGGTCAATCCGTCCTGCCATTTTAAAGCTGGCATTGAGGGTATCCGACTCCACATAAGCCGTAGGAATGGAAGAAGACTGATCCGCAGACAAGCTGCTTCCACCCCGTGGAAAAGCAGTCAAGGCATATATTCCAACCGCGATTAAAATAATAAGTACGACGTAAATCGTATATTTTTTAGCTTTCATGTTCTCATCACTCCATCTGTCTATTAATGTTGCATGCCCAATGCATTACACACAAATACTTCAATACTTTCTCGAACCTCTTGCAGATTCATCGTTTCGCCCCAAACCATAGACCGCATCGGAGCGAAAATGTAAATCCCAAATAAGCAATTGGCTGTTGTTTTGGCATCCAGCTTACTTGAAATTTTCCCATATAACTTACCGGAATCGATCTCTGCCTCCATAAAATCAAAATAATCAGCCAGCACCTGCCTAATATTAAAATGCTGCTCTTGTGAAACCCAGCCCTTACTGACCAATAGACGGCAAAAGTCCGGCTCTCTCACAATAAACTCAATATGTACTTGGATCAGCTTACGAACCCTAAGCTCCACCTGATCTTTAGGAGTATGAGCCATTGCTTCATGGATATCCCGGACAAAACGCTCCATCCCCATCTTCAAAATATAAATGTACAAATCTTGCTTGTTTTTAAAATTGTAATACAGGGTGCCCTTGGCTATGCCGCATACCTTGGCGATTTCCTCCATATTTGTTTCATTAAAGCCTCGTTCGGAAAAAGCTTTGAGTGCGCCGTTAAAAATAATTTCCTTTGTCTGCTGTTTCATGCTTCCTCCTTTTTTGAACTGACCGTCCAGTACAAAAATTATGTATTTATTATAAGCCCATTTTTAGTTATCCAGCAATAGGAAAAATGAAAATAATTCATTTTAGACATTTCGTCTAAACACTCATTCTAAAAATGAAAATGCAAAAACGGATCGAATAAGTGAGGGGGTCACTCATTCGATCCGTTATGTCATAAAATCGGATGATAAGGGGGCCATTCTACAGATTATCAACCGATTTTAAGGGAAGGCCGACTATTTTTTTACGGTTTGATTGTATTGAGCAATTTTGCCTGTAATTTCTTGTGCAGCTTGATCCAATGCCTGTTTTGGCTGTTGCTGGCCACTCAGAACGGCCTCAATTGCACCTTCTACGATTTGACGCGCTTCTGGAAATACGCCCATCACCGCGCCCTGTGTAGCGGTGGATTGTGCCGATGCGTGCAATTGGTCAACCGCCGTCTGGAATTGCGGATATTTTACCATATTATCTTTGAGTACCTTCTCGTTATAGGCTGCTTTCGTGATCGGGAAGTACCCGGTATTTACACTCCATTGTGCCTGTACAGCTGGGGAAGCGACGAATTTAATGAACTCCCATGCTGCCTTCTGCTGAGCTTCGGGCTTGTTGTTCATGATGTACAAGCTTGCGCCGCCTACAACCACGCCGCCTTCTTTAGCTTCATTGGCTCTTGGCAGGAATCCTGTGCCTACTTCAAATTTATCGCCAACCTGCTCCACAATATTACGCAGCGAAGCGGTGGAATCCAGCGTCATCGCAATTTGTCCTGCGGAAAAAGCTTTTGCCGTGTCGTCCGAGTTACGTCCCAGATTGGATACAACCTTTTCATCGATCATTTTCTTCCACCACGTCAGCGTTTTTACACCGGCATCCGAATTCAGCATGGATTCCGTTGCCGCTTGATCACGACCATTGCCATTATTCACATAATCCGCGTTCTGATTGGCAAACAGTTGCTCCATAAACCAGCCGTAGATGGCAATGGAAGCACCGGATTTACCATCCTTGCTCAAGGCTTTTGCAGCCTTTTCGAACTCATCATACGTTTTCGGAGGATTAGCTGGATCAAGTCCTGCGGCTTTGAATGCGTCCTTGTTGTAATATAAAATCGGGTTTGACGTATTGAACGGCATGGCGTTCAATTTACCATCTATCGTGTAGTATCGTGTAATATTCGGCTCTAGCTGCGACAGATCGAACTTATCTGCATCAATAAATTGTTGTACGGGTGTGATCATTTTGGAGTCGATCATAAATTTACTACCGATTTCGTATACCTGAATGATGTCCGGTCCGCTGTTGGAACCAAGCGACGCTTTCAGCTTGTTCAAGCTGTCATCATATTTGCCTTGATATACTGGCTCTACCTGAATGTCCTTATGACTGGCGTTAAAGTCAGCAGCGATCTGCTTGATTGCTTTTTCACCGTTACCGGACATCGAATGCCACCAAGTCAGCTTCACTGGAGAAGCCGTTGCTCCCCCATCACTACCATTACTAGGCTTCTCTGCAGCAGTATTATTGCTACAACCTGCTGCAACCACCATGGCAGTCAGAATAAGCAGGGTCAATGCACTTTTCAGACGAAAAAATCCCATAATCTCTCTTCTCTCCCTTTGATTAAATGATTCTTGAATTGGCATTCTCTTGCGTATTCTTGTGTGTTGAAGCTCTGTATATGGGCTGCTTGCGCAGGTGTTGCTTTTCATTTGACATATGTGATCAGCCTTTAAGCGCGCCCGCTGCCATTCCACGAACCAACTGTTTTAGTCCAAAGATCAGCAGGAGCAGAGACGGTAAAATGACAAGGGCCGTACCCGCAAATACCAAATTCCATGAAGTCGATTCCTGAAATTCGAGCATGGATATTCCGATCTGTACCGTGCGCATATTCTCGCTATTGGTGATCAGTAAAGGCCAGAGGTACGAATTGTACATATTCAGGAACGAATACACAGCCAGTGTTCCGAGCGCAGGGCGCGATAACGGAAGCACATGGAACAGAAAGTAACGGATATGCCCGCACCCATCCATACGAGCCGCCTCGAACAGTTCCTTGGGAAGCTGGAGAAAAAATTGCCTTAACAGGAATGTTCCGAATGCCGTCGCCAGAAAAGGAACCGTCAATCCTTGATATGTATCAAGCCAGTTCCAGCTTCGTACCGTCAGGTAGTTCGGAATAATGGTCACTTCCCAAGGGATCATCATCGTCGCTACAAACATGCTGAAAATGAAGTTTTTTCCCTTGAATTCCATTTTGGCAAAAGCGTAGGCCGCCAAGCTAGCTGTAATCAGCTGCCCAATCATGGTCAGACCCGAAATGAGAAATGTATTTCCAATAAAGGCTGCAATCGGAACAATTTCAAACACTTCAGTGAAATTCGCCAAATGAAAAGAATGTGGAAGAAAGCTTGGTGGATAAGCGCTTGCTTCCTCCGGCGACATGACTGCCATAAAAAACGTATATATAACCGGATACAAAATGAGAGCAGCTGCAATCGTAAGCAGCACATACAGCAATGTTGAATTCAGGTGTCTTTTCATTGGTAATGCACCTTTCTTTCCACCCATTTGAACTGAATCATCGTGAGCAGCAGAATGACAGCAAACAAGACAATCGCCTGCGCGCTCCCCGTTCCAAACCGGAAATTAACGAAAGCTTCCTGATAGATGGAATACACGAATACATTCGTACTGTTCACCGGGCCGCCTTTGGTCAAAATGTTAATTTGAGCAAAAGACTGGAAGGCTCCAATGATGGAAACTACTGTTACAAAAAAGATCGTCGGTGATAACAGTGGCATGGAGATACGCCAGAACGTGACGAGCGGGCCAGCTCCGTCCATTTTGGCACTTTCATACATGTCATCTGGAATCCCTTGAAGTCCGCTTGATAAGATAATGTAATTGAAGCCTAGATTCATCCAGATGGTCATCATGGCTACTGAGAACAGCGCCCAATCCGGGCTGGTCAGCCATGGAACCGGATTGATATGTAGCAGGGAAAGCACATAGTTGAACATCCCCAGTGTCGGATGAAAAAGAAATTTCCAAATGACCGCAGATGAACCGACCGACAACACCATCGGCAGCGAAAAGGCAAACTGGAAGATACGCATTCCCCGTAATTTACTGTGTGTAAGTGCAGCCAGTACCAGCGCCAATAAAATACCTACTGGTACTGTTAGCAGTGCAAACAGGAGTGTCACCTTAATCCCTTGCAGAAACAGTCCCGAGCTGAAAAGTGTAGTGAAATTATCTAACCCCACATAAGCTGCAACGTTTCCTGCGGGATCTGTAGAATGCAAGCTGAGATAAACGGACTTGATCATCGGATAAAACATAAATACAGCAAACAAAATAAGCGATGGAGCCAAAAAGGTATACGCCAGCGCGTTTTCGCGCAGTCTTTGAATTTTTAGCGAACCCGTGCGTATACGGGCTTTAGACGAAGTCTGTTGCTGACTCCTCGTCCCCAGTCCCATAGATTTGTTAAGCTCACCCAAAACGGATCGCCCCTTTCTTTTCAAACCAACCTCAGTAAGTGTATCGTTTCGATGTAAAGAGAACGTCAAGTGGGCTGGAGTAAAATGTTAATGTTTTTTCTTTTTGTAAAAGCAACTCTCTATAGGTATGAGCACAAAGACATAGACTCCTGCATACGATGCATCATTACATGGTATGGAGGTTAGAGGCGAATGCCGTACAACACCGTCAGTCCGCAAACTTTATATCAAGCTAGACCGGAGTTACAGGCCGAACTCAAAAATATCCGCGATCATTTGCATTATCAATTAAGCCCCTACATGAATCACACGGTCAGGGTCCAAACGATGGATCATCAAGTATATGAAGGAACGATTGTGCACATCGATGCGGATCATTTGTATCTGAGAGTCCCTCAGCAATATCACTCACCCTTCTCAGGCACCACAACCCCTGATCGCTCCTATGCCTACAACAATGTCATTCTGCCGCTGGTATTATATAATTTATTGGTTATAACCCTATTGAGTTAGCGCTCGATCCATATCTCTCTCTAATTAAAAGACAAAAAAACCTCCAAATTCTGTAAGGAGCCTTCTTGGCACATTACGAAGTTGGAGGTTTTAGTTATTTGTTTTCCATAATCATTAGTTCTCACAAGAGATACCTGCTTCTTGCTCTAGTACAGCTACAAAGCCCTCTATACAATCTCCACTCGGCAGGTGGGTGAACACCTCGTTCACACCCTGATTGATCAGCGTGATGTTCCCCCTAGAATCCGACAAATCCTTATCTAGCTTAGCCAGTGAAATATGGTGATAATTGATGAACTTGACCCAAGGAGTACCCATAGTGCAGGAATAAAAGATGATTCGTTCGGACGTCACTGCCAGCATTCCATGAAGCGATATCTTCTGGGAGCTCTGTTTCAAATCATACGTACACCCCATATATGATCGGATGTGTTCGCCCGCTTCTAACGTCAGACTAATAGCTCGCAACTCTTTTTCATTTGTTTTCATCCCGTCTCATCTCCTGTTCGAAGTTCAGAAACGAGTCGCAGCTCCTTGACCTCAGATCAGCTTTTGCGGCTTGTCCCGTCGACCTCTTCATTTTTCGTTAGATTAAGACTCTCACGAACTGGACAATGACCTACCTCAACTGCACATTGAAACCAAGGATGGATATGTACAACTTATCATGGGTACAGGATGTTATCAACAAGCAAGCTATCACTCTTTTTGAGCATAACTCCGTAATCTGCGCCTTGCTGAAGAAGCAATTAGATCTAATTTTAAGTGATTGGAATGGATGAATTTCAGAAACGAGGAATGGTATATGCTTCTTCTTGGCAAGCTAATGTGAGAATACGTTAGAACGGAGAAGAAGCCTTATGAAATATAACCGTTTGCTGTGCGCTGGAATCGCTGTTTCTTTACTGTGTATCAGCTCTTGCCCCACTCCATCTACCAATGCACAAGCCACATCATACGCCTCCCCTGCTCCTACAAAGGGAAGGGCCTATTACGAAGAACGGGGCGACATTGTATGGGAAGTTCCTACCCATCGTAAGCTTATCGCTCTCACATTCGATGACGGACCTGACGAAAGCAACACGCCTGCCATTTTGGATTTGCTTAAAGAATATGATGCTAAAGCGACCTTTTTTGTCGTCGGCAGTCGTGTCGAAAAGCTGCCTCACCTTGTCAAACGGGAACGAGAAGAAGGGCATGAAGTTGGCAACCATACCTTTCTTCACTCATCCTTTCAGTACATTTCCCGCAACAAAGCTCTGTCCGAATTGGATCAAGCTCAGGCGAGCATCGTTCAGGCAACTGGTACGGGAACCCATCTTTTTAGGCCACCCGGCGGCTCCTATACCGATTCGCTGGTTAAGCTCTCCAAGGAGAAAGGGCTGAAAATTATTTTATGGTCCTGGCATCAGGACACCTTAGATTGGCGAAAACCTGGTGTGCATCGCATCGCTAATAAGGTCCTTCGCAACACCCGTAACGGTGACATTGTCCTCATGCACGATTATGTACATCAAAGTACACAAACCGTTGAAGCCTTGAAAATTATTCTACCCGAGCTCAAGAAGAGAGGATACACCTTCGTCACGGTATCCGAATTACTCTCTAATCGGGAAAAACCGGATGGGCTGATTGAAGTGAATAAGTGAAAGAGAGCAATTAAACTCCGTCAATTATTTGTTGACGGAGTTTTATACATGAGGATTTTGCGAAAACCCAATAAGGAACTGATAATGCCGAGCGATAACGTGTTGTTAACGAATGACTCAGAGAATGTACGGTAAAGCTGGCTTCCCAAAAGCATAATCTATTTTTCAATAGTTTTTCATTGAACTTTAAAGAAGCCTATTACATCATATTGCTATTTTCATTTGCTAGCTATACCTTTCAGTCCAATGTTTTGGAGGCCAGCCATTGCATCATCGTTGTTTTCTTTCCGTTAATCACCTTCGATACTTCGTTGTTATACACGTAAATCCAGGACCAGTGGCCGTTGTATTCATACGGTGTTTGGTCGCTCTTCTTGTACAAACCAGAGGTATCCACTACGTTATCAAATAACGACATATGAACATCCTTTGCTCCGGCATTCACTAAACGGTTGTAGGTCGGAATCGTATAATCGTTGGGCGGTACTACGGTGTCGGTTTTGGCAGCCACAAACCAGATCGGCAGGTCCTTCATTTCGTTAATCTGTTCATCGGTTATAAGGCTGTCCTTTAAGGCTTCACAGGCCACCACTGCTGCTGCAAAATAATCTTTATAATCACGGATCATCAGCATAGTCATGTAACCGCCGTTGGAGTCTCCGCCAATATAGATTCGATCTGTATCAATGTCTTTGTTTTTGGCCACGTACTCCTTAATTAAGGACATCAATGCTTGCTCGTACTTGGAGGTTCCGTCCCCAAAGCCTGTAAAGCCATCCATCCAGTAGGTTGGGGTCTGAGGTGCCAACACATAAGCCCCGCCAAAATAGGATTGGATATCCTTAGAAGCAAAATTCGCTGCTTTATTTCCGGAAATCGGAATCGTCGGATCGGTACCTCCCTCACCCATACCGTGCAGCCAGATCACTAGAGGGTTTTTCACTTTGTCTTGTGCCGGTGCGTAGTCCACATACGTTAAAGTAACACCGTCAAAAGTAGCTTTGCCAGTTGTATATTGATCAACCAGCTTCCGTATCTCTCCTGCGGAAGTATCAATCTTCAAGCCGGAAATCGTTCCTGATTTGGTTTTAATAGCTTTTTGCTGCGTGATCGTGTATTTGTTATCATTCCATGCATTAAACCCGGAGCCTGCCGCATCATAATGAATAGCGGAGCTTAGTGTTAAGGCCGGGCCGATTTCCATTTCCAATACAACGTAGCTTCCGGTTTTATTTACAGGGTTGCCACTTTTGTCCGATACATAGGCCTTGGTGACTTTCCGGTTGCCTTCCTCAAAAATAGGATTTACCAGCCTGCTATCGCTTCTTTCTACATGCACCTTAAATGTATCCTTGGTGATCGCATCTTTAGGTACCGGCTTTCCCAGGTTAACAATGATCTTCGTAATGGTTGCTCCCCAATCCTTAACCTCCGCAACCGTCCGGTACGAGGTGGGCTGTATCTTTACATCCTTGGCCCATGCACCGGAATTGAAAGCAAGGGTCGTACCGATAGCTAAAGTGAATAACATAGTTGTTTTAGCAGCCTTTTGAAACCGTTTAAACATGATGTCTTACCTCCCGGGTCCATTAATAAAACGCTTACATTATTTATTTTAATGATTTTTTTATTTGTATCCTGTCTTTTATTAGCCTAATTCAGGTCAATTACTGACTCCTTGCTCCAGAATACCCCTTGTTCTCTTTTCGATATTGATGCGGTGTTGCCTGATAAACCTTTTTAAATACCCTGGCAAAAGACTTCTCGTTCGGAAATCCGTGCTCCAGCGCAATTTGTATAATGGAATGATCCGTATTCATAAGAACACGATAAGATCTCTCCAGACGGATGGCATTGATATATTGAAATAAGGTCATCCCTACATGCTTCACAAAAAACCGGGACAAATATTCGGGAGACAACCCAAAAACCTGAGCTATCGAATCCAAGGATAAGCTTTGATCGTAATTCTTTTTGATATAATCGGTTATCAACGTCAGCCGCTCCAAATATTTATCGGAGTTAAAGCCACGGATAGATTCATGATCCATTTTAAAATGCATTAATAACAGATACACCAGTTTATAAGATAATGACGTTAAATGGATATGCGCTAAAGGGTCATTATGCCGGTTGAGATAAGCCACAAATAAGGTGTTTAACAAATCACGCAGCTCCGCAAAATGCAGTAATCTCTGCTCGTTAGTTTCAAAAATGGATACGCAGTCAAATGAAATCGGGTCACTGCCGTTAACATTTGCTCTAATAAATTCAGAAGGAATCAGAACCGTTATAGCCTCTCTCCCTTTTCCCTTAGCTACAGAAAAGGAATGAATGGCATTCGAATTAATGAGCAAAATATCTCCTTCTTTGGAGCTATAACTCGCGCCATCGATGTAGATATGGTCGATTCTTCCTGAAAGCACATAGGATATTTCGATGCTGTCGTGCCAATGCCCAGGTATGTACGCTGGTTCATTTGAGGAATGAACTATAATTTTTAACGGAAAATGATTGTCTGCCTGGACCAGCTCATATTTGTATTCCAAGTTTGTCGCTCCTCTCAGATGTGAACATATAAATAGAAGAAAATGGCTTCAGCAGAGTGCCGAAACCACTTGTATTTAACCTTCCTCTCTCTATAAACAAAAAAACCTAAGTATAACAAAATACATAAGATCCTTAGATCTTAACATTTTGTTCCTTAGGTTTTGCCCGCGTAACAGTAACAATCCTAGAGCTATTCATTTAATTAAGCTAAGTATATAGCGGGTTGAAATACATGTCAACGCTTTCATTTTAAATGTAATGAACCGAAAAACCCTTATAGATCATGTGTAAATCTATATAACACTGCATTTTGGATCATTAAAAAGGCTGATTATGAGAGAGTCCATAATCAGCCTTTTGTTTTACGCTATGTGGTCAAACAGGGCGTCTAATCATAGAAGCCCTTGATGCATAAGTTTTTTTGCCCCCGACATAATTCATTCTAATCAACAACTTCCTTACAATTGTATAATGGGGTATACAAAGTAGCATTGATATTTCTGAGAATTTAATTTTCTAAAATATTTCACCTTCTCTTGGCGGCATAGGTATGCTCTATCCCGCTCCCAACTCTCCAGAATGACGATATCTCGTAGTGTAGACTTATCCGGCCCCATAATATAGTTATTTTGCTCAAAAGCAAGCAACTAACTTTTAAGCTTTCTGTACACCTCCGCGTCTTTATCTCCAGATCTAACATATTACGGCAATCTGCTGAAAAGTTGTAGACTGAACGGCGATGTTAAGCTAACGTGGCAGGTTAACCTAACAAGCAGACTGCCAATTACGTTTGAAAATACCCAAACGTGCTGCCGGGTTGCCATTCAGAACTGGCCTTGTGAATCTGGTGGAGTTAAAGGGAGTGCTAGTTGTGTCTCATCTATTATTTTGAACAAGCATTGTATTGAAGAGCCAGCGAAAATTCCATCTGAAATACTGAGCTAGATGCCAATCTTCATAGCCATTTAATACACCTTCATTTAACCAGTAAGACTCTGGTTTTCCGCTCGTCGCAGCTTCAGACACATAAGCGATCGTTTTTTCTAAAAAGCGAATGACATCTAGGATTTTATCTGGAGTGGACACATCTCCATGCCCGGGAATGACAGTATCTACCTTCAGATCTCTTTGAATGCGTCTAAGGATGCGTATCCAAGCGTATGGATTACCGTATGGCATGACCGGAATCGTCTTGTTGGTTATTAAATCACCAGCAATCAAGGTTCGTTCTTCAGGTACGTAAATAACGGCATCGCTTAAAGAATGGCCGCCTCCGTAGGATAAAACTTCGACAGTACGTTTTGCTCCTTTTATAACTAGTTTATCGTCAAAAGTTATCGTGGGTATCACCCTACGAAGGGAAGGGATAGCATCATACAGGGCTCTCTGCACGGAAAGATCATAGCCGATTTCGGTTAACATGTGCGGATTTTTTTCTTGTGAACGTACTTCATGTAGGCTATTTATTAACTTCTGAATGTTTTGTTGCATTAGATCAATATTCACTTTACCCATTTCAGATAGCAAATCTCTTGTCCAAACGGTAGATATAAAATCACTTTCCATGAATTCCTGATTGCCGTTGACATGATCTCCATGGAAATGAGTATTGATCACATATTTAATTGGTTTATTCGTTAATTGTTCTGCGGTTTGACGTAACAAAGCACCAGAATGCGGTAGGTTAGTTGTGTCCACAACAACGGTCAAATCCCCAATGTCAATAATTGCCGCATTCCCCAGCGAACCACTACCAGGTACCGAAATAGCACCCCAGATACCTTCCGCTGCTTGTTGAATCGTGAAATATTTGTTGTTCATTGTTTATGCCTCCATCAAAATAAGTTTGACACCATTTCCTTTTATCTTTAGTTTTTTTATGTTTCATGTATATCAATTAGCAACTTTAGCTTACAAGTTAGAGTCAACTAGAAATCAAGCACAAATTTTTGAAATGAAGTTTGAGGTGCAAATATCGACTTCGAGTTGACTTAAAGATGTATAATAGTTTTAAATTTTGGTTTAGAAAAAAGGAGTGACATAAAAAAGCAATGCTTACTATAAGTCAAGTATCAGAAAGAACGGGGTTAACTCCTTATACGATTCGCTATTATGAAAAAATTGGAGTGCTACAGGAACCAAATCGAAGAAATGGAAGGACACGCATTTATACCGAAAGTGAGGTTTCATATATACAATGTTTAATTAGATTAAAAAAATTGGGATTGTCGCTTGAGGAGATTACGGAATTTACTCGTGACGGATGTGTACTGGATAAAATTCAAAAAGGGGAAGAAGTTGCTAATTTTACTCCTGCCTTACACATACGGATAGAAATTCTTGAAAAGCATCTGGTGGAACTGGAATCCAAGCGGCAGGAACTTGAGTGCATGATTTCCCTTGCCAACGAGAAGATAGCCCTGTACCAAAAACTTACGAAAGACGATATAGTAATGTAGAAGACCTGGTTCACCACCAGCATATACGATGGCAACAGAATTGATTGAACTAACGGGAAACGTTAGTTCAATGAAATAGCGATAGTCTAGGGCTTTATTTTCCCGTCCTAGGCTACCATTGTTTCTTTTGTTGTAGTTATCAAAACTTTATTTTCATCGAACATTTAAAAAGTGGATTCATAGCACCTTGAATGTCCGTCTGAAACAATTTCTTTAATCAAAAAGCTCTGCCGACCAATTAAGGTTTGCAGAGCTTTTTGATTACTCGACTATTTATTTTTTCTGAATATGAACATCCCAATAAGTGCAACAACTATTATAGCGGGAATTCGCCATGGATTCGGTAGAAATTTTGTTAACCATAGGGCAGCGAATACTGTGGCTATTGTCAAATAGCCTAAGCGTTCAGATGGTTCAAATTTCTTTTTATTGAAGAACACATTCAAATAGCCTATCGGTGGAGTTATGAGGATCATTAAAATTATGACCATTGGTCTTAAATACCACTTTCTTTTCATTCTTCCTCCGTCATTAATCGTTGTTAATCACAGTTATTAAAGGAATATAGCTCGATAGCTCTAGCAATAATATCAGCTAACCATCCCGACACCTAATTCTTCATATCTACTCTAAATTCAAACTGATCAATGAAAAAAGCTCTCCCGACCAATTAAGGGGATTAATTCACTTGCTGGCTTGAACAAACACATAATTAACCTTCCTCACCAAATGGCTTGAAGGACAAGTTGTATAGCAGGGTAATTTAGAGGTTTCCAGGCTGTGAATCAGCTATTCCCCATGTTTCCCCATTAACTTTATAATCACTGCCTCTCCACTGAAGTGTGTAGTTTCCAGAACGCAAACCGTTGGTGATACCTTCATCAGTACTTTTCCAAATAACTGTGTCATGAGGAGCAATTACTAATGCTTCAATATATAGTTTGTTTGAACCGTTATGAGTTAAACTTACTTTTACTGGATGACTAGAGTGATTTTTCATACGAAGTTTAACATGCCCCCATCCCTTAGGGACATCAAAGGACTCTCCTACAGTTGCGCCTCCGCTCGATCTTTGATTAATTATGATGTTTTCGCTAGTTTTACTTGTTGAAGCTGAAGTAGCCCCTACCGTAATCGCCATGCTTAAAGACAAAACCGAGAACAGAAATATTCTTTTCTTCATCATTTTCCCCTTCTATTTTTTGATATGGTCTACCTTAAAGAGACTACCGTCTACAATCTGGTAGGTCCTTTCATATCTACTCTAATTCAAACTGATTCCGCATATAGTACGCTCCGGCAATCTTAATCGTATCGGGCGAAAACTTTTCTACTGTCCCTCCATAGTCTACAACCGATACCACGTCTTCTCCCAATGACTGAACAACGTATACTCTTACCTAGCTTAATGCAGCTGCAAATAGTTCGATATCTGAGTTTAACACTTTATATGTATGGTTCATGCTGATCACCTCGATAATTCATTCGGTGAACGGTGTGGTAATTACTTCAATAAAAAATCCCCACCCACCAGTTAAGGTTAGCGGGGATTTGCACTGCTTACGTTTAAGCGCCCCCATGCTGTACTTGAGGCCGTATATCATGCGAGTGAACGGGTACAGTAACGATAAATAAAAAGCTAGCCGCGATGATCAACAGTACCATTTTTTTTAACATTGTTCATCCACACCTTTTCAATGAGATTTAAAAATGCTGCTTTGGTTTCAGGAACTGCATGCTCCCGAAAATGTAAAAACAGCCCCATACAATTTATGAAGTAAGTCTCATTATTTAGTGTATGATAACTTACCATTGAATACATCAAATGTTTAAAACCATCATCGTAAAAGCTTCGATGTAAATAATAATGAGCTAACTCGTAACCACACCACGCAAAATAGTCTGGTACCACTTGTTGAGTATACATATCACTTGATGAGTGTTGCGATAATGATACCATGTCCGCTTCAAAGCGTTTAATTATATTACTAACATCGATATCATATCGGTTAGCCGCTATCATAATATTCAGCAGTTGGATGACCCTGTCTTCCTGAGTTGTATCCTCCGCCGTATCAATATATTCAACATAATCTTGTAGCACCTTTGTATCTCCGGATAAAAGCTTATTCACAATAACATTAGCTTTTGCCCAGTGCTTAAACAAGCCAATCCAGTGTTGGGTATCTTCATCTGTTTCTTTAACCCAATCTAAATTAGCATAGGCGTATGTATATTGTAGAGCTTGTTGATAATCGCCTTGGGCTTCATAGACACTTGCACACAGCAGGTCAGCATAGGAAATGTATACAAACAAAGGACGAGTCAGCTTCTTAGTAGATTCATTACATTCTCGACTCTTGTGTTCATGTTTCAAATTATATTGAATTTCCGCTTTAGTCCTCATTATTTTTGCTACTTCCTCTACCTTGTCCCATTTACGCAAAGACCTGTACACGTTAGCCAAATCCTTCAGCGCGTCAAGCTGTTCTATTTCATCCAGACGTTCCACGAAGGGTTCAAATAGCGTTGCTGCCTTGAGATTCCGACTTTGATCGTCTCCAACTTGAATCATGAATATACGATATTGACAGACTGCCAAACGCTCAGAATGTTGATATTTCTCCGCTTCAGCCACACCCTCATAGAGCAGTGCGCAGCCTCATGTCGTCCCTGCGCCAACAATTCTTCTGCAATTTCAAATAGCTTGGGTGAATATAGCAGATTGTCCATGATAGCTCCCACCACTCGACGGATCGCATCCAGCTTGTCCAACTCCGCACAGCGAAACAAAAATGGCTCGATTCGCCTCATATTCGGGGGATGGTCGATAATGTAGTTTTCTATAAACAGATCGTAAAAATCCCCTTCTGGTAAATCCATAGCCTCAGTGATTAGGTCAAGCTGGTTAACAGACATTGACTTATTCCCTGTCACAACAGCACTTACTATTCCCCTATTCATGCCTGCAAGTTGTCCAAATTGCGCTATGCTCAAACCCTTTTGTTGTAAGTATCTATCTAATTCTGCTCGAATCGTAGGTGTATGCTTCATGCCCTAGCCACCCTTCGCATAAAAATCCCATAATTTTATATTCATTTACTATTTTTGTCCAGCAATTAACCAGTTGTCAATATCTTTTTTTGCGAATTATGTAGAAATACTGCGTTTGTCATAAGAGCACTCCTGTAAACAAAAAACACCCCACTTGCTTTAGCCAGCAGGGTGGGATTACAAACAGATTTTCAAAATTGAGCTCAACCGGCTTACCCTTCCATTGCTCCAGCAGCTTCCACGTCACCTCGGGCGTTTTGTAGGTGACTGTTTGCTTGCTATCCGTCTCCCAAATTTTCTCTCCCAATAGCGCGGAAGGATAGTAGAAAAAGAAACCCGTTTCACTTTCGAGATGGGTTTCCCTGTGCGCTCATGTCCAGTTATGACGGTAAAGGTTTCAACTTCATTGCCTCCGGTTATTTGATCTCTGCCGGGTCGATAGGAAAAGTAAGGCGGATTCCCAGAAATTATATTTAAAAATTCGTATTAGTACTAGTCCGAACTCCGAGCTTTCCAGACATGGAACCAGAACCGCTACTTAAACTAACATAAAATTTCCCTGTGGACCATACCTTGCTTTTATTTAATATTTCATCGAATGTTTTACCAGGTTTTACTGTTCCACTGTACTCTTCCGCACCAGATGCACTTCCCTGATTCACAGTAAAAGTTATAGTAGTGTCCCCTGTGTTTCTCAAGTACAATCTTACATATCCATATCCTCCTTTAACGTCAAAATCAGCAGAATCATTAAATCCAGCTACTGGACGATCAACAATTTGTCCATCAGTAGCTTGTGGAGTAATGACATGGTCACCAGTAGTTGTTTTACTAGCATCTTGGGTCGCCGTAGTGGATGTATCTGCAGAATCATTTCCTGATACACCCCATGTTGTGACATGCACAATGTCGCCGTTAGCTCTCCATTGTATTTCATAATTTCCGGAGCGCAGCCCTTGTGACAAAGAATTTACACTATCCCAGAACAATTTTTTATGAGCACCAATAGTCTTAACAATATATTGTTTTCCACTGTCTGTATGCACCAGACTAAAGGTAATGGTTGAACCACCTCTATTTTTGGCAAAAATTTTAAGATGCCCGTATCCCGGATCTAATACAAAACGTGATACTGGGTCCTTTTTGTCGAAAATGTCCTCAAAAACATCTCTTGATTTTTGAGGAGTTATGACTTGGTCACTAATAGTTGATTTACCAGCATTTTTGGTCGCAATACTAGATGTATTTGCAGAATCAGACGCATCTGAACTTGCACAGATCACACTCGGCACAACAACAGCCCCCAACAAACTAATAGATAAGGCTGATGAAAAAATTTTTTTTCTTTTTCACCAATATCATTTCTCCTTTGAGTTATAAACGAAGCAAGGAAAGCTTCAAACCGAATGGCCTGAAGCTTTCCTTGCTTCGTTGCAGTATAAGAAACTTCTCCAATCAAGCGAGCTACCAGTTAGTTTTTCTTATACAAAACTTTATAGCTTGGTTTAATTAAAGTTCATCTGGGTTAGTGGCTGATATAGCCCATGCTGAGGCGTCTACATAAGCTCCGCCGGCACGCCACTGTATTTCATATTTACCTGAGCGCAATCCGCTTGAAAACCCATCCGTGCTATACCAATTAAATGTATCACCAGCACCCACATACTTGGTAAAATAATCTTTCCCACTGTCGACATGCTTTAAGGTAAAAGTGAGCGTAGCTTTGGTGTTGTTTCTTACACGAATCTTAACATGACCATATCCAGGATCTATGGAGAACTCTGTTAATGGCGACTTGCCGTCAAGGTTCACATTAAAAAGATCTTTTGTTCTAAAAAGACTTATATCATGATTGCCAGGTGTTTTCACCTCATCGTGGGTCGCGTACGTCGATGTATTTGCGGAATTAGTTGCAGCATCTGAATCCGCAAAGATCGCACTGGGTACAGCAATAGCTCCTCCTAGCAAACCTAAAGATAAGGCTGACGCAATTAAATGTTTCTTCTTCATAATACTTCTATTCCTCCTTAATATATTAAACTACCACCTCATTCTACTAAAAGATTCCATGTTTCTAATTTCTTTTACAATAAAATCTTAATGTTGTTTAATAAATCCATATTTATGCATTAACTAACAAGATTATTATATGCTTTTACAACTCATCCTTTTGAAGCTTTATATCCAGCTCAATTAGACGATCCAAGTCCTGGACCGTCTGCATTTTTATATTTCCAGCTTGCAGGTCTTTGACCCACTGAGCTATGCCAGCCTTAACAATCTTCCGGTACTGCGCCTTGCTTTCAAGGATACCTTCTATGATTTCAATCTCGCGTTGTAATGCTGTGTTGTATTGTTCGTCTGCTGTTCCCATTGTCGTATCCCTCAGCTTTCCTATATACTGGAATGCGAGATAGCGGATGTCTGCAAAATGCCACGTGTGGCGGGCCGCTATCTCAGCCGGGGGATACCCTGGATTGGGGGGAGGACGTTAGCGCGTCCTCCTTTTTCCTATGCTACGGGTTTAGCCCGATGCAACAGGACTGGCTCAATACCAGTACTCTCCAGGAATCGTTTTTTAATTACATCGCAGAAGATCGGGTCCAGTTCCAATGTCCGGCATGTCCGGTCCATCTGCTCACATGCCATAAGCATGGAGCCGCTGCCGCCAAAGAAATCGACAACCTCGTCACCACGCTGGCTGCTATTCTTAATTGGAATGGCCAATAGATCAAGAGGCTTATGACTTTTCGAATGTAATGGGCATTGTGACTATTCTTACAAATCAGAATTTAACTCGAGGCGAGGTAGTAGACATCAATTCAGGTTTGATAAGTTCTCTTTCTAATAAAACTTCCGAAAACGAGAAGAAAATTACAAAGAATAATATTGAGTATAAAATTATGATAACCAAGTACGGAATTATTTTTAGAGCAAGCAGAGCTGAGTAATTCTAAATATAAGGAAATTTCTCAAACGTTTGGAGTTTTTGTACAATAAAATTAGTTCAAATCATTCACAGCTAAAGCCCTTCTGGGCTTTTCTTATCACTATTAAAGCGAACATTTGTACCTATATAAGGAGATAGAATGTATGGCATCCTTCACTAAAATTAAAGCAAACAACAAACAGGGCTATAAGTGGATTTGTACAGTAGACGGCCTACCTAATCCTGTAACTGGTAAGAGAAATCAGATTGCACGTCGAGGTGATACTAAAAAGCAAGCTGAGGAGCGGGTACAGAAAGTCTTAGATGCCCAAAAAAATCATGGAATAGATACAAAAAAAATCAAGAAGCTAACGTTCGAACAGGTAGCCTGGGATTGGTTAAAAACTTATTCCAAGAGCAAAGTAAAGAAAAACACCGTGAGAGTTAGAGAAAAAGAGATTAAGATCCTACTAAGGTATATTCCAAAGGTCATAATAGACAAGGTTACACATAAACAGCATCAGGACATCTTAAACGATTTAGATGATCAAGAGTATGCCAGGACAACCATTGAGGGCGTTCACGTAACTGCGAATATGATCATGAAATATGCAATAAAAAACAAAATGAGATTGGATAATCCATGTTCGGGTGCAATTATTCCGGCGAAAATGCTGACGGTAGAGGCATTGAAAATAGTACAATCGAGGATGGTTACTTAGAAAAACATGAGCTGGCTGAATTTTTAAATCCAGTGAAAGAACACGGTTTACCTTGTGACATTGAAATCTTTCACTTGCTTGCCTTTTCAGGGATGCGATCTGGGGAACTCTGTGCTTTAAAAGATACGGATTTTAACTTTGAGTTAAATGAGTTACGAATAACCAAAACACTTTACAATCCTGATAATAACATGCGTAAATACACTCTAACTCCACCCAAATCTACAGGATCTATTCGTAAATTTAATGTAATTGATATTGTTATGAATTTGCTTCAAGAACACATTGTTAAACAGCGAACGCTCAGACTTGAATACAAAAAATTATTTACTGACTATCATGAAAACAACTTTGTTTTTGCTCACAAGAATGGCTACCCGCTCATTCAGAAAAATATATTAATCCGAATGGAACGCATTCTCAAGAAGACCTCCATTACAAAGAAAGCAACTCCTCACATTTTTCGGCACACCCATATATCAATGCTGACTGAAGCTGAAGTCGATCTCAAAACAATCATGAAGAGAGTTGGCCATGATGACGCAAAAACTACACTTAAAATCTACACACACGTCACAGAAAAAATGAAGAAAGATGCCAATGAAAAGATTAAAAATCACTTTTCCGACATCCTTCAAATCTGACTCCGTGCAGAGAATGTGATTTTTATGTGATTTTATAGAAAAGGGCTCCCTCTCGGGAGCCTTTTAAATAGCGGTATTACAGGGTTTTGATACCCTTTATTACATCATTCCGCCCATTCCACCCATGCCGCCCATGTCAGGCATTGCAGCCTTTTCTGGTTCTGGCTTGTCAGCGATAACCGCTTCAGTAGTCAGGAACATTGCTGCTACGGAAGCAGCGTTTTGCAATGCATAACGAGTTACTTTCGCAGGGTCCACGATACCAGCGTCGATCATGTTTACCCAGTCGCCAGTAGCTGCGTTAAAGCCTACGCCAACTTCTTCGCGTTTCAGACGCTCAACGATTACAGAGCCTTCTTCACCTGCGTTAGCAGCGATCGTGCGGATTGGAGCTTCCAGAGCGCGCAACACGATGTTCACGCCTGTTTGCTCGTCGCCTTGCAGTTCAACAGCTGCAACTGCTTTGTATACGTTCAGGAGCGCTACACCACCACCGGATACGATACCTTCTTCAACAGCAGCACGGGTTGCGTTCAGGGCATCTTCGATGCGCAGTTTGCGTTCTTTCAATTCTGTTTCAGTAGCCGCACCGACTTTAATGACTGCTACGCCGCCGGACAATTTAGCCAGACGCTCTTGCAGTTTCTCTTTGTCGAACTCGGAAGTGGTTTCTTCCAGTTGCGTACGGATTTGGCTAACACGAGCGTCGATGTCGGCTTTGTTTCCAGCACCGTCAACCACAATCGTATTTTCTTTAGTGATACGCACTTGACGTGCTGTACCCAGTTGGTCTACGGAAGCTGTTTTCAGGTCCAGACCCAGTTCTTCTGTAATCACTTGACCGCCTGTCAGGGCAGCGATATCTTGCAGCATTGCTTTACGACGGTCACCAAATCCTGGAGCTTTAACAGCTACAGCGTTGAATGTACCACGCAGTTTGTTAACAACGAGCATAGCCAGTGCTTCGCCTTCGATGTCTTCAGCGATCAGAACGAGTGGCTTGCCTTGTTGTACGATTTTTTCAAGCAATGGCAGGATTTCTTGTGTGTTTGTGATTTTTTTGTCTGTGATCAGGATATATGGATTGTCCAGTACAGCTTCCATTTTGTCCGTATCTGTAATCATGTACGGGGAAATGTAGCCACGGTCAAATTGCATACCTTCAACCACTTCCAACTCTGTTGCAAAACCGCGGGATTCTTCAACCGTGATTACACCGTCTTTGCCCACTTTTTCCATAGCTTCAGCGATCAGTTCGCCTACTTCGTCATCAGCAGCGGAAATACCAGCTACTTGAGCAATGGATTGTTTGCTTTCGATTGGTTTGGAGATGGCTTGCAGTTCAGCAACAGCTGCTTTAACCGCTTTGTCAATCCCTTTACGGATACCGATTGGGCTTGCGCCCGCAGTTACGTTTTTCAGGCCTTCTGTGATGAGGGCTTGAGCCAAAACAGTAGCAGTAGTCGTACCATCACCAGCTACATCGTTCGTTTTGGTTGCTACTTCTTTAACCAGTTGAGCGCCCATGTTTTCAAACGCATCTTCCAGCTCGATTTCTTTTGCAATCGTTACACCGTCATTGGTGATGAGCGGGCTACCGAATTTTTTCTCCAGTACAACGTTACGGCCTTTCGGTCCGAGTGTTACTTTAACAGCATTAGCCAATGCGTCAACCCCGCGCAGCATAGAGCGACGAGCGTCTTCACTGAATTTAATATCTTTAGCCATTTGTGATAAACCTCCCTATGGATTATGAATGATTTGTTTCAATTCCTATATTCAGGTCTTGTCCGGGTTCCGGTTAACCGATGATCGCGTGGATATCGCTTTCTTTCATAATCAAATATTCTTTACCTTCATATTTGATTTCCGTTCCAGCGTATTTAGAGAAAATGACACGGTCGCCTTCTTTTACTTCCAGAGGAATACGGGCACCGTCTTTCAATGCGCCTGCGCCAACCGCGATAATTTTGCCTTCTTGCGGCTTTTCCTTGGCAGAGTCAGGAAGTACGATCCCGAAGGAAGTCGTTGTCTCTTGCTCAATTGCTTCCACCAATACGCGTTCACCCAAAGGTTTGATCATGAAAAAATAGCCTCCTTATTAAGTGTTTTATCCTGTAATTTGGTTGTTATGTTGTATGTATTAGCACTCGACAGTCGTCAGTGCTAACAACCAACTTTATGATACTCAACTTGAGATTGAATTTCAAGTCCCTAATGTATTTTTTATGGGAATTTTTATGGACAGCCCTTCCCGATTATATCCATCTATCTGAAAAATAACCGTTAACCCAAGGCTAATGGTTACTTTTAAGGCAGCTAAGCTGCTGCTGTTCATACTCTGTAAATAGTTATGATATACAAATGCTATTCATTATCTGCAAGTTGTCATGTAGCGCGGACCCGAATAAATTGTTTACTGAGCCATTCAGGTCCTGCCTTATTATTCCGAAGCTACACGCAACTGGGCCTCACGTTCCTCCTGCGCACGCAGCTGCCTGCGGTACACGACCGAAGACAAATACACGCTCACTTCATATAGCACCAGCAACGGAATCGCCACCAAAAAATCGGAAATAAAGTCCGGCGGAGTAATGACAACCGCGACGAACACAAGCAGAAAATAAGAAATCTTCCGCCATTTGCGAAGCCGCATTGGTGTTATAACATGAATCCCCGTCAGAAACATGATAAGCAGTGGGAGCTCAAACAACAGCGCTACAGGCAGTACAATATTAAACATAAAGGTGAAATATTGTGCTATCCCGTACGTTTCCTGTAATCCCATACTTTTGGTGACAGACGATGTAAACTGAATCGCCATTGGGAAAATAATGAAATAAGCAAAAGCTGCCCCAATGATGAACAAAAGCAGCACATAAGGCACATACCGCAAAGTCGCACTCCGTTCTTGCGGTCTTAAGCCCGGGCTGACAAACTTCCACAGTTGGTAGCAGGCAAACGGTAGCGCCACCGCAATCCCGATGATCATGGCGATCTTCATGTAGATACCAATCCCGTCCCAAAAGGAAAACGCGTTTAACTGAAAAGCTTGCGCCGAACCGGAGCGAATAAGCCAGTCATAGACAGAACCCGCCGCGAACAGACCACCAGCCAGTGCCAATACAAATACAATTAGCACATAAATAATTCTGCGGCGAAGCTCTCCCAGATGTTCCATTAACGGCATTTCATGCTCTGATGGGGTCAAGTCCATTCCTCCTTTCTGAACGGAACGCAGCAGCGCCTCCTAAAAAATAAAGCCCTTCACTGAAGAAGAGGCTCTTGTTTATTGTACAAGCATCAAGAATTATAACTAAATCTATGACAAGCGTTTATCCTCAGGCTGAGGTTGAACTTCTGAAGACGTCGTTTGTGATGCTTTGACCACACTATCTTTGCTGTCTTTACGCTCAGTCCGTTCATCTTCTGATAAAATATCGCGTGCCCCGTTTTTAAACTCACGGAATGTACGCCCTACAGCTCGACCCAGCTCAGGCAGCTTGTTCGGACCAAATAACAGCAGCGCCAGAATAATCAACAAAATATAACCCGGTGCTCCAATATTGGGCATGTGTAGTAATCCTCCTTATGTTGACGGACAAAATAAGAATCTTTGCCCGTATACGGCCTTATAAATTCTTATAGGTATCATACCACACACGATGTGCTGCCTTCTACCGGAACTGGCCTGTCACCATAAGCAACGCTTCTGGAAGTTGGTCCATTATCGCCGCCAAATTTTCATGCACACCTTTGGGCGTTCCTGGCAAATTGACGATCAGTGTACGTCCGCGTATTCCCACGATTCCACGGAATAGCATAGCCGCTGGATTTTTCTGCATCACGATCATTCTCATGGCTTCCGCCATGCCTGGCACTTCCCGTTCCACAACCCGCCTAGTCGCCTCGGGTGTCACATCACGGATCGCCAGCTCAGTTCCGCCCGTAGTTAGTACCAGGTCTGCATGAAAATAATCGGTCATTTCGATTAAAGCTGCAATAATTTCATCCGGTTCATCGGGAACGATCCGGTATTCCACAATCTCTCCGCCCAGTTCTTCTTCGATGAGTTCCCGGATGACCTGTGCGCTTGTATCCTCACGCTCTCCCCTTGCCCCTTTATCACTGGCTGTTAGGATCGCCGTTTTCCACACCATAAGATCACCCTTCTCCTATCATGAAAGAATACTTTCTCTTCTGAAAATCAGAAACAGCCACGCTGCATCCTCCATCACATCACAGTACCCTCTCGGCGACAATGTTGTCTATGTCAAGGTTCCCGGTGGTCCTCCCTTTGAAAATCCCCATGCTTGCCACCTGTTTTGGATTGCAGCATGGTAGGGCCGATGATCATATCTTTTTGCAGCGCCTTGCACATATCATACACGGTTAACGCTGCGGCTGAAGCCGCTGTCAAAGCTTCCATTTCTACACCTGTTTTACCTTCGGTCTTCACTTCAACTTCAATATGAAGCACATCATGTCCATTATCGGAAAAAGTAATGTTCACGCCTGTCAGGGCCAGTGGATGACACATCGGTATCCAGTCTGACGTTTTTTTCGCACCTTGAATCCCTGCGACCTGGGCCACAGCAAGAACATCACCCTTGCCGATTCTTCCTTCTTTTACAGCCGTCAATGTAGCCGGATTCATCGTAATCTGAGTCACGGCAACTGCTGTACGAATCGTAGACGTTTTACCCGAAATATCTACCATCCGAGCCCGTCCCTGTTCGTTAAAATGAGTAAAGGAATCCACGACTCCCTCACAGCTCCTTTCACATACCCAACTTTACTTCATTCATCATTTGTCAATTTTGCATAATCACAATCTAAGCGTCCATCCAGAGTAAACAGCACGTCCACTCGCAAATCCCTTGGCTCCATGGGCACCTGTATCAGCAATTGTCCCGGCAGCAGCAGCGAGACATAAAGCGGACCAACGTGGCTGTTGTTACGCTTCTCTGCCTCTACCTGTACGGTAAAGCGGTCATAATAGCCTCCGCCGTAACCAATCCTGCCCCCACGTCGATCAAAGGCCAAGCCAGGCACAACAACCCAGTCAATTCCCGCCCACATTTCAGGCGACCATTCCTTGCATGTCAAAGCAGGCTCAGGGATGTTCCAGATACCGGGTACAATATCTCCGTACTGATCCATCTCCCTCAGCTCCATAGTCCGGGTTACCGGATCCACTCTTGGGGCCAGGACACGATCTCCCTGTGACCAGCAATGCTCAATGAGGGGGGTCGTCGAAATCTCGCTGCCAAAAGAGAGATAACTAAATAATGTTAGCTTATCTCCGTTTCTGTCTATTCTAAGCTGCTCCCATGCCTCGATTGCATGCCGACAGGCCACAGCCGATGCCTTCTGCCTTGTCAGCGGGTCCATGGAGTCACGCGCTTCCCGTTGCTGCAAACGCAGCGCGTTCTTCACATCACAGACATCCATCACATCCGCCCTCCCGCACAATCGTCGATAATCTTTAAAACGTTGCTATTGTCCCATTTGTCAGTAAGTGCTGTACGTTGCAAGTTTTTTTCATTCTTTTTCACTTCTCGTTTAAGTTTATCATTGTTTATACAAATTGACTACACGCGGCTCAAGGGTTTACAGGGTGAAAGCAGTGCAATAGTGGGTAATTTCATGTAAACTGGAAGGAAGGTACCTGCGAAGAAAGCAGGTAGAACTGTGCAAAATGTAATGGAGGAACGATACGCTATGCTATTGCAAGTAACCGGAATTACTAAATCCTATGGAATTGAGCCCGTTCTGGACGGGATTAACCTTCAAATATTGGAACGTGAACGTATTGGACTCGTAGGTGTGAACGGTGCAGGCAAATCGACCCTGCTCAAAATCATTGCTGGTGAAATATCCTATGACAGTGGACAAATTTTCAAGGCGAAGGAGACCAGCATCGGTTATCTGGCGCAAAACAGCGGCTTGAATTCTGATCGTTCTATCTGGGGGGAAATGATGCTGGTGTTCACTCCCCTGATTGAAGCGGAACGGGAACTGCGGCAAATGGAACAGGACATCGCTGACCTGGCCAATGCTCAAAACGAAAAACGCTACGCAGATCTGCTGGAACGCTATGCACGTCGTTCAGACTGGTTCAAGGATCACGGTGGTTATGAAATGGAGACCCGTATTCGCAGCGTGCTGCACGGCATGGGCTTTGGTTCATTTGCACCTGAGACGCCTGTAGCTACTCTGAGCGGAGGACAGAAAACCCGGCTTGCGCTAGCACGCATCCTACTGCTCGCCCCAGATGTCCTTATGCTCGATGAGCCTACCAACTATCTGGATATTCAAACACTGACCTGGTTGGAGGACTATTTGCGCGGCTACTCCGGTTCTCTGCTGGTTGTATCACATGACCGTTATTTTCTGGACCGACTGGTAACGACGATTATTGAAATCGAACGCCATCGTTCTACCCGATATACAGGCAACTACAGCCGCTACATGGAGTTGAAGGCTGCCGAGTACGAAACGAACCTGAAACATTACGAAAAGCAGCAAGGAGAAATTGCCCGTTTAGAAGCATTCGTACAACGTAATATCGTACGGGCTTCCACGACCAAACGCGCTCAAAGTCGGCGCAAGCAGTTAGATAAAATGGAGCGTATGGATCGGCCCATGGGAGACTTGAAAAAGGCTCATTTTTCCTTTGAAACAGCCCATATGTCAGGTAAGGAAGTGCTGGAGGTACGTGACCTCTCTGTGGGGTATGAAGGTAAAAAGCCTTTATTCCAGCACGCATCGTTCGACTTAAAACGTGGAGATACCGTGGCACTGATTGGTCCGAACGGGATCGGAAAATCGACGTTGCTCAAATGTCTGACCGGATCACTTAAACCTGTTGCTGGCTCCATCCACTGGGGCACAAAAATCAAAATCGGCCTGTATGACCAGGAGCAGACGAACCTGAACCCCGCCAATACCGTACTGGAGGAGTTGTGGAGCGAATACCCTCATATGGAAGAAGCACGTATTCGTACAGTGCTGGGTAATTTCCTGTTTAGCGGTGACGATGTACTGAAAAAAGTAGCTGCATTAAGCGGAGGGGAAAAAGCCCGCGTTTCTCTGGCCAAGCTCATGCTGCGCGAAGCCAACGTATTAATTCTAGATGAGCCTACCAACCATCTGGATTTGTTTAGCAAGGAAGTGCTGGAAGCAGCTTTGATGGACTATGACGGTACACTGTTGTTCATTTCCCATGACCGTTATTTCCTGAACAAAATGGCGGAACGTGTCATCGAGCTGCATCCTGAAGGGATAGAACATTTCCTGGGGAATTATGATGACTATGTAGCCAAAAAGCAGGAGTTAGAGGAAATTGCGCTGGAAGCTCTGGAGGCAAATCAGGCCACACGCGGCAAAACATCGGCTGCCTCTGCATCCGTGACAGACGAGACCACGTCCAAATCACGCGCCGCCACCTATGCGGCGGACAAACAAGCCAAAAGCGAGGAACGCAGCCGTCAACGCAAGCTGGAGGCATTGGAAAACCAGATTAAAACGCTGGAAGAACAAATTTTAGGGCTGGAGGAACAAATGACCCTGCCTGAGATCTATCAGGATTACACAGCGCTTCAGAATATTCAGGCACAACTCGACACCCATAAACAGGAATTGACTGAAACCTATACCGCTTGGGAAGAGCTGTTAGAAGAATAAACACCACTGCATAAAATCTCAGCCTTAAAAATTTCACATTTTCCTCTTTTGTATTTTTGTACACAAGATTATCCACAACTTATGTGTATGAATGAGATTGAAAAATGGCCTTTTGGGCCATTTTTTTATTGATAAAAAGCCGTTTTCAAATGAAAACCAAATTTATCCACCCTTTTATCCACATTATCCACAGATTTCACAAGAACTAAAGGTGTTACATATCCCCCAACTTGCTATCTCCAAAAAGTCTTATCCTGCTTGCTTCGGGCTCGGTTATCCACATTAGAAGCGGTATATGTGGATAACTTTGTTCACAACTTGACAAATCACATCATTATTCGGGCAGTATCAAAATTCCAGATTTTTTTTATGAATCATGAAAAATCGTGAACAATTGTGACGAATAATGTGAGGGAATGAGATACTGCCATTCATTTGCTCAAACTCCTGTATTTTATCCTCTTGAATTTATATTTTTATGATAGTTATGGAGCAGAACAAAAAAGACACGACTCAACTGTGCCGTGTCTTGCTCATTCTTCTTCAATTAAGTTTGGACAGACCATTCTTCCAGAGACAGTCCTGGATCAGCCTTCATATCCAATGAGGTAAATTCCCCGCGCTTCCATTTGGCGTAGGCCGCAGCACCGATCATCGCTGCATTATCTGTGCAATATTTCATCGATGGTACAAGCAGCTCAATTCCTTCGCGCTCACAGCGCTCACGCAATGCTGTACGCAGTCCGCGATTAGCAGCCACACCGCCACAAAGCAGGAGCTGCTTCGCACCGTATTCACGCATGGCACGAATCGCCTTTTCCACCAGCACCTCGACGACCGACTCTTGAAAGCCTCTTGCGATCGCTCCGACATGAACAGTTTCTCCGCGCATTTTCGTCTGGTTAATTACATTCAGCACTGCAGATTTCAAACCGCTAAAACTAAAATCATAAGAATCCGGCTCCAACCATGCACGCGGCAAAGTAACCACTTCCTCCGATTCATGAGCCACACGATCCACATGCGGACCGCCGGGATACGGAAATCCAATGGCTCTCGCTACTTTGTCGTAGGCTTCTCCAACCGCATCATCCCTTGTACGACCAATGAGTTGAAAATGACCTTCGGACTCCATCAGCACCAGCTCTGTATGTCCTCCTGACACAACGAGAGCAATGCACGGATATACGATATCATGCTCCAGCTGATTGGCATAAATATGTCCCGCGATATGATGCGTCCCGATTAATGGCTTGCCGAACGCCAAAGCAGCGCTCTTAGCGGCGACAATACCAACCAGCAATGCACCAACCAGTCCTGGTCCTTGTGTCACGGCAACCGCCGAAATCTCGCGTGGGGTAATTCCTGATGTTTGCATGGCCTCGTCCAGCATGTAGGTGATGCTCTCCACATGTTTGCGTGAAGCCACCTCTGGCACAACACCACCAAAGGCTTTGTGTGTTTCAATCTGACTGGAAATCAGATTCGAGAGCACCTCTGTGCCATTTTTCACGACAGAAACAGCCGTTTCATCACAACTCGTTTCCACTGCCAGTATATAGCAAGGCTCGCCGGAGGCGGAGCCTGTACCTACTTTTTCCTCTTGCATCATTGCTTCTGCACGCTTCCTTCCTGTTCACCGGATGCCCCATGCGCGGGAAGATCCGCCCACATGATCACAGCATCCTCGTTATTATCCGAATAATAGCCTTTGCGCACACCTGCGGGCTTAAAGCCTTTTTTCTCATACAAGCCTTGAGCGATCTGGTTCGTTACCCGCACCTCCAGCGTCATACGTTCCATCCCTAAATAAGAGGCGGTCTGCATCAGCTCATCCAACAGCTTGTCTCCAAGCTTACGTCCGCGATAAGCCTCACGAATCGCAATATTCGTAATATGGGCCTCATCCATAATCGTCCACATGCCTGCGTAACCAATGGCTTGTCCGTCTAGTTCCATAATCATATATTTAGCGAAATGATTCATCGTCAGCTCATTGCGGAATGCTTCCTCTGTCCACGGTAGCGTGAACGCTTCATGCTCAATCTCCAGCACATCGGGAATATCATTCAGTTGCATCAAGCGAAACTCAAGTTTCTCTTCCCGCTGTATGTTCTTTGCCATGTTGTTCACCGCTCTCTTCAGCGCTGGCGAAGCAGATTGGCTTCCGCCTCCGCCAGCTGGGTATAATTAGGAACCAGCGTATGTAGCTCGTCATGTTCTTGACGAAGCAGCTTATCCGCCCCAAGGCGGCCAACCCATCTTCCTTCCAGCTCATAAGGTACGCTACGAAGCTCGCTCCAAGCACGCAGGCGCTCGGCTGTTTCGGCGTGAACCGCCGTTTCACCGACTAGCCAAATGACTGGAGGACGCTCTTCAGAGGGCAAAGACTCCAGCCGTTGCAGCAGGTCATCGGTCCAAGCAGTCATCAACCGGATTGCATCTGGCTCCAGCCGTTGCGGACTCTCGACGTCGTCAACTGTACTCACGGCGAACAGCCCCGTGTAAACCTGACCACGGCGCGCATCCAGTACGGGCACAATCCAGTCTGCTGCCTGTGCTCCGGACGAACCGTTATTCACAGACTCATTTTTACCTTCTTGCCCCTTCATCTCGATGCCGCGATTCCAACCACCCCACGCCAAAGCGTGCAAAGTGGATATGGACGTCACCGGGACACCCCAGGCCCAAGCGAGTGTTTTGGCTGCGGTCACGGCAATCCGGATACCGGTATAAGACCCCGGTCCAACACCAACTGCAATGCCGTCTACATCATCTCGTGTCAGCCCTTCTTCATTCAGCAGTCGCTCCAGCTCGGAAATCACATGCACGGAGTGATTACGTTCGCCATAGACGTTGCTTTCTCCCAGCAGTTCTCTTCCGTTCATCAGAGCGGCCGCCATCACGGTCGTCGCTGTATCTAACGTCAAAAACCGCTCACGCGGCTTTACATTCACATCTGTATGCTCTCTTTGCATGGTTCAAACTCCATTCTCCCGCAAACTGCGGCACCATTGTTCATAAGGCTCGCCGTACCCGGTCAGGTGAATCAAGCGCTCCCCGACATCCGTTGTTTCTATATACATGTGAAGCCGCTGCTCCGGCAATATATCCGGTATAATACTACCCCATTCCACCAGACATACTCCTGTCCCGTAAAAATATTCGTCCAGCCCGAGATCCTCTGCCTCGTCCTGGGAAATCCGGTACACATCCATATGATACAAAGGCAATCGGCCCTCGTACTCCTTAATGAGGGTAAAGGTTGGACTATTTACGATACCCGGCACACCTAAATGGCTGGCAAAAGCCTTGGAAAAAGCAGTTTTGCCCGCTCCCAGATCTCCATCCAGCACAATCACCGTTCCGGGGACCGCTTTGGCTGCCAAAAAACCTGCCAATGCCCCGGTCTGTGCCTCTGAGACAGAACGGAACATAAACTGCTCCTGCGAAATTGTCATATATTTTAATCACCTTTCGTCCGAATCGGACCGTTCCAACTTGTTCTTTATTATATAGTTCACCTTATGTCGCCGCAAGGCATGAAGACATGCTATTGTAAGTTAGATGATACACACAGGGAGGGATTGAAACGATGGGGCAAACCGTTTTACTCATGATTGATGTTCAGCAGGCTATGTTCATGTATGATGAGAAGCTGTATCGTGAACAGGAAGTTGTAGCGCATTTGCAGCAGCTTTTGGACAAAGCCAGAGCTACAGGTACACCGGTGATTTTTGTACAGCATACCGATGAAGCGGATGAGGATTTCCGGGAAAACAGTGTAGGCTGGGCCATCGCCGACGTGGTGCGTCCTCTTCCTCATGAACGAATTGTCCGTAAATCATCTTGGGACAGCTTCTACCAAACTGAATTGGGCCATGTGCTAAAGGAACTGGGGGCCGATCAACTCGTAATCGCGGGGATGCAGACCGAGTTTTGCCTCGACACGACTTGCCGAAGCGCCTATAGTCTGGGATACCAGAACAACGTGCTCGTATTAGATGCGCATAGTACATTTAATAGCAAGGTGCTGAGCAGTGAACAAATTGTAGCGCATCATAATGGGATGCTTGGCAATCGTTTTGTGCGTTTACTCGCGACAGCGGATGTACATTTTTCGTGAGTTGTTGAAGTTTTATGTTCCAAGCCGATTGCTTTCAAGCAAGTCGGCTTCTTTTATTGTTCATACGAAAAAACCGCCCTTTCAAGTGACACCGTTAACAAGAAGCAAGCTGGCACAATATAACGAAGATTATGAATATTGAAAGGCAAATCCGTCTTCAGAACATTCTGGAGGCTTTTTTTTATTTCCCAGCGATGAGTTAGATGATATTTGCGAGGAAAACTTTTTCACGTATGGATTGTAACTTTCATTTTTAACAGAAAATTCAATTTATGATCATGATTTTCAGAAAAATTAAGAAATTAACAGAAAACGTTAGAATGGCCTAATTATTGTGGCCTATATGGCTCTATAAACATCTGTACATAGATATGTGTATATTTTTGAACATTGAGCAAAATCTGCATTAGAACTATGATGAAACTGGTTTTAATTTCCAACGAGAGAAGGCGATCGAACCCTCACACTCACTGTCTTAGGCACCATGATATGCCCGCAAGCAAATGTATCTTGCAGTCGCTACATCTCGTAGGTTAAGAACGGAAATTACGAATTGAAGTGCAATCATGGATGTATTGTGTCTTGAACACAACGAAAGGAATGTGAGTTTTTAATGAAAAAAGTAGCTTTAGTAAGCCCGTTGAGAACAGCGGTCGGCTCTTTTAACAAAACCCTTGCGCCTCTAAGCGCTCCTGAACTGGGAGCAACTGTGATGACAGCATGCCTTCAGCAAAGTAAATTAGAGCCTTCTTTGATTGATCAAATTTATTTGGGAAATGTTCTTCAGGCGGGCAATGGCCAAAATCCTGCCAGACAGGCGGCACTAAAAGCCGGTATCCCTATTGATGTACCCGAAACAACGATAAACACGGTTTGCGGTTCAGGACTCCATGCCGTTGCTTTAGCCTACAATTCAATATTGGCGGAACAAGGCAACATCGTCTTGGCCGGAGGCATGGAGAGCATGTCGAATGCCCCTTACCTGCTAAGGAATGCAAGAAACGGCTACAAACTGGGCAACGGTGAGTTGGTAGACTCCCTGGTGGCCGACGGTCTTACGTGCCCGATCAACCATTACCATATGGGAATTACCGCAGAAAATGTTGCAGAGAAATATGGAATTTCAAGACTTGAGCAGGATGAATTTTCCTATCAAAGCCAGATAAAGGCCGTAGAAGCTAAAAACAAGAAGCTTTTTGAAGAGCAGATTGTTCCAGTCATGATCAAAAACAAAAAAGAAACTATTTCTTTCACGGAGGACGAACACATAAGAGGAAATACAACGAAAGAAAAACTTGCTCAATTAAAACCTGCGTTTAAGGAGAACGGAACAGTTACCGCCGGAAATGCTTCAGGAATCAATGATGGCGCGGCGGCTATGCTTGTAGTGTCGGAAGACAAATGTAAGGAACATGCGTTAAAGCCGTTGGCATATATCAAGGGTTATTCACTTGTTGGCGTTGACCCTGCATATATGGGAATGGGACCGGTGAAGGCCATTTCGTCACTTCTGAAGCAACAGGGAATGTCTATTGATGACATCGATCTTTTTGAAATTAATGAAGCGTTCGCCGCACAAGCACTAGCGGTATTGAAAGAGCTTGGAATCAATCCTGAGAAGGTGAATGTCAATGGCGGCGCGATCGCGATCGGGCATCCTGTCGGTGCAAGCGGTGCTAGGGTATTGGTTACGCTGGTTCATGAAATGGTGCGAAGATCTTCACGTTACGGCATCGCCTCGTTATGCATCGGAACGGGAATGGGAATAGCGATGCTAGTTGAAAATGCACTCATTTAAAGTGCGAGTTCAGGATGACTTTTAGAACTACCTCTTAAAAGGAAGGGAGATCGCTATGAATCAAAAAGAAGTACTTTCACTCCAATCCATGCCTGCGGCCAGCGGCAGTTATGGGCGCCCGCCATGTCGCTTCATCAACCGGGAATTTTTCATCATTACCTATGAATCCGATCCCGCTGCGATTAGACAGGCGGTCCCGGAACCTCTTCAGCCGGATGGAAGCAATACCGTTTCCTATGAATGGATCAAGATGCCCGATTCATCCGGGTTAGGAAGCTATGAGGAAAGCGGTATTGTCATTCCGTGTACTTTTCATGGAGAACCCTGTAATTTTGTTGCCCAAATGTATTTGGATAACGCGCCTGCTATTCTGGGAGGACGTGAAATCTGGGGATTTCCGAAAAAATGGGCGAAGCCCCGCTTGATCGTTGAGGAGACGGAGACGCTGACGGGTACATTGCATTACAACAACGTCCTGGTGGCCACGGGAACCATGCCTTTCAAATATAACATTCTTGATGAAAAGGAAACGGCTAAAGCCATCGCAAAAACGCAAGTTAATTTAAAATTAATTCCTGATGTTGACGGTACCCCTAAAATTGCTCAGTTGGTAGCGTATAATCTCGAAAACATTACGGTAAAAGGCGCCTGGTCAGGGCCTGCGAGGTTAAACCTGATTCCCCATGTCAACGCTCCTGTGGCAGATTTGCCGGTAAAAGCTTATATTGGCGGAAAACATTTTATTGCCGATTTAACGCTTCCATATGGAAGAGTCCTCTATGATTATCTCCAATAAAGTTGCTTTCCTAAAAATATATATATAAGGAGAAGGAACCATGAATAACAAAGTAATCTCCGCTGAAGAAGCAGTTAAGCAGATCAAAGACGGAGACACCGTTATGGTCGGAGGTTTTCTGGCAGGAGGCTTTCCGGAGGAACTTGTACGTGCGCTTGTCGACACCAATCCCGCCAGCAATCTTACGATTATATCCAATGATACAGGCACACCGGAATTATCTATTTATAAGCTTGTAAAAAGCGGCAGAGTAAAGCGGATTTTTGCATCCTATATTGGCTCTAATCCGGAAACGGGAAGGCTCCTGATGACGAAAGAAGCGGAGGTTCAACTCTTCCCGCAAGGTACGCTCGCTGAAAAAATACGTGCAGGAGGAGCAGGCTTGGGCGGTGTTTTAACGCCTGTAGGTGTAGGCACCATTGTAGAGGAAGGAAAAAAGAAAATCCAAATTGACGGGAGAGAATATTTGCTCGAACTGCCGCTCAAAGCAGATGTGGCGCTAATCAGAGCTCATAAGGCTGATGAAGCGGGAAATCTTGTCATCAACGGCTCTTCACGTAACTTCAATTTGGTAATGGCTACAGCGGCAGAGTATGTAGTTGCTCAGACAGACGAATACGTAAAGACGGGAGAAATTGACCCCAATCATGTCAACGTTCCCGGAATATTTGTCGACGCAATTGTAAAGGTGGGTGAAAACGCATGAATAACAGAGAATTCATTGCTCGAAGAATAGCCCAGGAATTTAAAAATGGCGAAGTTGTCAACCTTGGTGTTGGAATGCCTACAATGGTGGTAGACTATATCCCCGAAAACATTCATATTATGCTGCAGGCTGAGAACGGAATCCTCGGTGTAGGCCCAAAAGCGACTCAGGGGAAAGAAAGACTCGATTGTATCGATTCAGGCGGAAACTATGTTACAACTATGGAAGGAGCTTGCTTTTTCGACAGTTCGCTTTCATTTTCTATCATCCGTGGAGGGCATGTGGATATCACCGTGTTGGGCGCCCTGGAGGTCGATGAGAAAGGCAACCTTGCAAGCTGGATGATCCCAGGGAAAAAGGTTCCGGGCATGGGGGGAGCCATGGATTTGGTGGTCGGAGCCAAGAGAGTGATTGTAGCCATGGAGCATGTGAACAAAAATGGAGCGCCGAAAATACTGGAACAATGTAAACTGCCCCTCACCGCTGTAAATGTTGTAAAGACCATCGTAACCGAAAAGGCTGTCATCGATGTTATTCCAGGTAGTGGACTGATGCTGAAGGAAATTGCGCCGGGTTTATCGGTGGAAGACGTTCAATTGGCAACTGAGGCTAAACTGATGATTTCACCACATTTAAAGGCCATTGCAGTATAAAGTCATGTAAAGGAACCAACTCCACCTTCAAATTAACTTGTCTGGCGTTTAACTTGTTCCCTCGACTGCATTTATTATTACAAATAAGGTTCGCTAATTGCTCATTGAGCAATTGCGAGCCTTTTAGGGTTGAAGCGGGATCATTCAAGCAGCATTCTACGATGAAAGCCTACAGCTGTCCAAGATCTTTCTAAAGCTATACCCCATACTATGGGAAAAATCTGGTTTGGTGCCCTCTTCTATTGTTCTTCCAGACGATCCACACGGACGGTTTGGGTATTGCCGGGTCTGCTACCTATCTGTACCGTTGCCATACCGTTTGCTTGGTCTACATGCTCAATCCAGATCGGTTTACCATCCAATTGTACGGCAATATTTTCAGATGAATCATAAATAGCTTTTGCTCGTTCCACGTTCATGTTATTCTTCCCCTCCTGTTTGTTGTTGTGTGCATTCATTCAGAAATATAGTTCACCTAGTCTTCATCTATAATCCGTTCAACGTCTAATGAAGGGATGCTATGAGAAGGCGAAGTTGAAACTACAGCCTCCAAATCCACATGAGCCACAGCTACGGGAAAAGGCGGACGGATTCCATGTGAAAGAGCAAACTCGGGCGGCAATGCATCCTGTTCGCCTCCAGCCGGGCCCCGAAAGGCGATTTGGCTTTGACCCACACGATGCCTGATTTGCTGAGGATAGGATTTTCCGGACATAAATTGTGTACCCCCTTTTGAATCGGATATGCCTTACTATGCACCAAACTTGCTGTAACCATGCGCACGCGGAAGCAATTCGCAGTCTTCATTCACAACTCATACAAATCCTTTGTACGAAACATAAAAATGATTTGCTCACAGCCAAGGCGTTGGAATCGAAGGATGCAGATGCGGATAGCTCGTCACTATGGGATGCTCGGTAATCTTTTAGTGCGTTTGCTTGCGACGACGGATGTACATTTTTCGTGAATTTAAACATAAAACAGCCCCAGCTTCTCACGAAGACCGGGGCTATCTATGATTCCATCCCATAAATGAGGTGCGTATTATTTTTATGCTTTAGCTGCCCAAATTTCAATTTCAATTTTTATTTCAGGCAATCCTAGAGCAGTAAGGTAGCCGAAATCGACCTCGTCATTTTTAAATTTTTCTACCGTTTCTTCTAACCATTTTTAGGCAGACTCCACCAATAAAAATGATTTTAGAAAAAAACAGCAGTAGAGTATCCATATCCAAAAGATATAAAGTTTAATGATCTTTTCTTCATGACATGAACACTCCTTTCTTTAAAATGTCAAAATCGTTGTTTATCCCTTATCTTAATATAACTAATGTAACTTAACAACTTCATATCATTGTGTTATGCGATGTAGTCATACCTCAGAATGCAGATTAGTTGGCTCGCTCTTTTCTTTACACCTCATACATTCCTTTCTCCGAAGCATACTAAGTGAAAAATCTAAGTGAAAAATGGATATGCTCACAGCCGAGCGTTGGAATCGAAGGATACAAAATGCGGATTAAAGAAAAGGAGGAGCGGCGTAATGCATACAGTCTGGAAAGGTGCGATCAGCTTTGGGCTGGTTCATGTGCCCGTTAAAATGTTTTCTGCGACTGAGGATAAGGACATTTCCATGCGTTATATTCACAAGGAGTGTGGAAGCCCACTTAGCTATGTACGAAAGTGTCCCGTTTGTGACAAGGAGGTCGAATGGGAGGAAATTGGAAAAGGATACGAATATGAAAAAGGAAAATTTGTCATGTTCGACAAGGAGGAACTGGAGCAAGTTAGCGGACAAGCGGATAAAAATATTGTTATTTTAGATTTTGTGGATTTGCAGGAAATTGATCCGATTTACTTTCAGAAAACGTATTATCTGTCCCCGGATCAAGCTGGCTCCAATGCGTATAAGCTGCTCATGAATGCGATGAAGGATACCGGGAAAATCGGGATTGCCCAAATCTCCATCCGCTCTAAAAGCAGCCTGGCGGCTATTCGGGTGTTGGATGAATGTTTGGCGGTGGAGACGATGTTTTACCCCGATGAAATTCGCCCCATTGCTCAAGTGCCTAACTTACCGGGGCAGGAGGAGGTTAAAGAGAAGGAGCTGACCATGGCAAAAATGCTAATCGAGCAGCTATCTACACCTTTTGATGCAGCAAAGTATACGGATCAGTACCGCGAGCGTCTTCTGGATCTCATTCAACATAAAGTGGCTGGTGAAGAGGTGCGAATCGCCCCAACACAGCCTCAGACCAATGTAGTAGATTTAATGGCCGCCCTTCAGGCCAGCATCGAGGCAGTGCAACCTGTCGTTACCGATCCCGGCCCTGCTGCGAAAAAACGCCCTGCGCGTAAACCAGCGGCCCCAACAGCACAGCAGGCTGTTGCAGGCGAGAACATCTCTCCGACTCCAGTCAAAAAGAAAAGAAGCACTGCCAAACGTAAAGAAACTTAAGCTGAGTTACAGAAAAGTCTGGTTAAGGGGTGGCGGTGACACTGCTTTGATACGATAGTAGCTGACTGAACGCCCCCCGCTCCTCTTGTTCCAGTTGGTGGTAGTTCCCCTGCTGTATGACCTCGCCTTGATCCAGTACGACAATTTGATCCGCATGTCTGATGGTTGACAGGCGGTGAGCAATGACGATCAACGTCATTTGACCTTTCATCCGTTCCAGTGCTGCCTGAATTGCGGCTTCATGCTCACCATCCAGCGCACTTGTCGCTTCATCTAGTATAAGTACCGAAGGATGATGCAAGACAGCCCGTGCTAATACTAGCCGTTGACGTTCTCCTCCAGACAGACGAATCCCGCGATCTCCAATTACTGTGTCCAGCCCTTCGGGCAATCTGGATACAAAGTTGTCTGCGGCGGCAAAATGTAACGCCTCCCATAGCTGCTGCTCACTAGCATCCTTATCTGCCAGCATCAAATTTTCGCGGACAGTCGCGTGAAATAAAAATGGGTCTTGTGACACGTAGCCAAACGACTGCCGCCACTGGAGCAACAATTCGTCGTCCAGAACAAGCCCGTCTATTGTAATCTGCCCCCCAGTTGGACGTAAAAAACCCATCAGGACATCGACCATTGTACTTTTACCTGCTCCCGATTTCCCTACAATGGCTGTCATTCCCCGAGCGGGTATGAACAAGTTAATTTGACGCAGCGCAGACTCTGCTGCACCATCGTAGCGATAATCCAGATGGCTGCATTCGATCCCATGACGAAGGGACAGGGGTTGCCGTACAGATGCAGATACAATCAATGACGGATCTGTGAAAGCTTCGCACTCCTGTTGCACCTTGGTGACACTCTCAAAAGCGGAGATCATAGACATGATGTATTCCAGACTCGCTTGAATAAGAGCAAATCGGGGCCATAAGCGTGAAAATATAAGAATCAGCACAATCAGTTTTTCAGGAGTAACATGCAGCCACTGCAGCGATGTAAATATGACACAAGCGACAAAAACAGCTGCCGCTGTACGATGAAAAAACTGTGTGGTCGCATTTTGCCGGACAAATTGGGTCGTATTATCCTCCATGCGTTGTGTCAGGGAGCGAAACCAATGGATATTCGCCGCTTCCAACAGATTGCTTTTAATATCTTTCATGCCGTTCATGTGATCCGTAATCCCAGCAAAATAAACCTGCGACAGCTCAGTGGTACGATCACCTAATTGTTTGGCATTTCGAATGGAGCGGCGGAACACGACAAACAGCCCCAATCCACTCAGAAATACCAGCCCGGTTAAAGAGGGGGATAACCAAAAAGCCAACGCAATCTGGATCATCGTAAACATGACAGCAGTAGTCAGTTGAAGAAGCAAATTCGTTCCCTGACTGACACGCGCCAGCTCGGTCGTCATCACATGGCTAAAATCAGATTTACGCTGACGCAAATAAAATGCCCACTGCGCCTTCATAAAGGAAGTGTACACGTCTATTCGCAAAGAGCGCATAAAACGCTGCTGAATCCGCGAATTCAGGATGGATTGGTAACGCTGAAGCAAAGCCTGCCCTGTAAGCAGCACTATAAAAACCATCAACATCCCCGGCAACAGCCAGCTTTTAGGAATGAACGGCAAAAAATGTTCCAATCCACCAGACAGAAATGGCATCCCTGAATGACCAACAAATACGCCGATAGCCGCCAGCATAGGAACAAGCATATAAATGCCAAAACCCTCCAGCAGGCTGACAATGATCATACATCCAATATTGAGAAATAACGCACCGCCGTTCACGCTATACAGCTTTGTCATATATAATCGCAGGTGAACCATAATGCACACTCCTTATCCAGGATTTTGAAAAATTCGATTCCAGTCGCTCCAAAGTGCAATATATAGACGAACTAGACCATTTCGATCTATATATTGTTCATTGAAAGTCGCTTATTGGATTTTTGCAAAATCCTCTATCGAGTCAGTGCTTTGAAAATCGCCGCTTCAGCCAAAGAAATGGACGTAAAGGGATATACAAAAAATGCAGCTGGCGAGGCAGTGGAAAAACGGCCGAATCCCCCGTAGAAGGAAACAAACGGCTGATGAGGTACCATAGTCTGTGTCTTGGCTCTTTTAAGGAAAGCAAGTAAGTGCGGCTGACCGGCTGATGGGCAGCCGCCGTGTTTCTGGTCATGACTTGGCTGGAGGCGACAGCTGGAGTAATGGGGGCACAACTGGTAGCAGTGCTCATCGGGCTATGATCGGCGTTACTGGCATCTTCCGTGATGCTAGTAACGCCACTGGTGGCAAGCATGGCTGCTTCGCCACAGGTACCGCATACCGAAGCACCGCCATCCGGAGGGGCGGCCTCCGCTTGCTCCGCCAAAGCTCTGCTATGCAGCAGCTCTGATGGAGCAAGCCTACCTGTACTCGGCCCGTGGGCAATCGGGTACGGTGCGGGAACGCTGGCCTGCATGAAGGCCAGCGCGCTCAGCGCGAGCCTGTGCGCCTGCCGGGTAGCCGATGCCGGACGCATCGGCTCCGGTATCGGCGTACCCAACAGCGCAGCGGCGAGTGCCCAAGCCTGCCCCCCAGCAGGCAGGCCCCCGTAGCGGCACATCATCGGCAGTAGCGCCTCCCAATCGACAGCACATACCGCAAGCCTGTCGATGTCAACCAGCCAGCGTAGCCTGAACCAGCCGTGACGCGCACCATGCGCGCTCAAGTACAGAAATTGATGCTCGCTGCTCAGCGTATACATACAGGACGTCATCACAGTCCTGTTGTCGGCAGGTCCCAACAATACCTGCCGACTGGTTCCTGCAGCTTTGCCCATTTTCCGGCAGTTCCACAGCTCGTCAAAAGAGGGTTCCCCACCCCCATCCGGGTGAAGCCGCCAATGCAGCTCAATCTCTACCCGTTTTTGCGGATGGAGGTAGGATGCATGATGGTCCTTCCATTTCCAACTTCCAAGGACACGCACTTCTCCGCTCTTGGACGCATATCCGGCTTCCTTCATCCAATGCTCAGCCTCATCCATATCGTCAGGGGCAATGAGTAAATCTATATCCTTGGAGGTACGCAGAGAAACATCCCCGTACAATTGCTGCGCCAGAGCAGGACCCTTCAACATAAGCACACGAATTCCATGAGCTATGAGCAGCCTGGTCAGACGCTCGGCTTCTGCTTGAAGATGGAGCATGCGAAGCGTGTTTCGATGATACTGCGCCTGAAGGTTTCGCAACAATTCTACGGGAATGAACGGATGATTCAATGTTTTCAGCTGGAGATACACCGTAGGTACCACTCGATGGTGCTCGGTCAGACGTAAAAAGCGGACCCAATCCATCTCACGCAGCTGGGTAGCAGCAGTCTTATCCTGCCAATGAGAAACGTCTTTCCCCAATAGAGAGAATAACAACGTTAATTCTTGATCCTCATTCCAATTCGCAAGTTCCAAAACAGACTTGGTGGGCATGCATTCTTCTCCTTCTTGTCTCATCGCATTAAAGTAAAGAACTACCTTTATCTGCCATCTTTGTATTTGTATCCGTCACAGCACGTCTCCCGAATATCCCCACCACCGTAAATGCTTCCATCTCCCGTTTCCCCGTAACATAAATCGGTCCGCTACGTACCCATGCATGTGCGGCCAAGCGTCCAGCGGCATTTTTGGCTGTGCCCAGATACAGCGTGCAGTCCAGTTTTCTGCGCCCCAGCAACGTCATCGCCGCAGCGGCTTGTACAAGACAACTACTGCGCCAAGGAGTATAACGGCTTGCCAGCTCCACAGCGTGCGAAATCTGCTTAATGCACTTCTCCTGCCTGACATCACACTTCCATGGAGTTTCTTCCATACATATGCCCCAAACCCTTGAGTAATCCCCAAAAGAACGACGCTGGCGCAACCTCGCCCATCCCAGCTCCAGCCAGGCTTCCGGCAACAATCTCCTAACCTCTGGAGACAGGAGAAGAAGCCGTTGTATCCGCATGTTATACCGACTCCCGTAGAAGCTTCAACAGTCCTTCCCGCTCCAACTCAGCCACAAAGGTATGTACCTGTTGTCTGCACTGTTCCTCGTCCACCTCATATTCATTCGTCAGGACAGTTACGATATCGCCAAGGGAAGGACCGGATTCTGCCAGTTCCCAGATTCGTCCTCCTGTGAAGCCTAAGTTATAATATTTACCAGTGTTAATGCTCATCATCACTTTTTCTCCGTCCATATCACTGACATAGACCTCTTCACCGTAAATGACGCGATAATGGTCTTTAGCTGAATTAGTGGCTGCCATAACTCTTTTCCTCCTTACGAATGATATCAAGTACCCGTTGTACAACCTCGGACGCAGTAAAGACGGAACTATCCCTCAGCAGCCGCCAGCCCTCTACTTTACGAGCCATCCTAGCCGCTGTATCAAACGACCATTCACTCAAACCCATTCGCGGAATAATCACCCTACGATATGTATGTTGTAGTAATGTATGCAAGCACTCCAGAACGTTCAAGGGCTGTTCCGTAACCGCCACTAGCTCCCCTTCGCGCATCAACGCACGGATTGGAGAATCTGCCACAAGCTCGAATACGCCCCCTAAGGGCAGCGGATCGTTAAAAAATTCATCTACGGCGGGTACGGCATATTTATTCAGTTCACCTGCAAGCATACGCAGATCACTGTATTGTGGCATTACAGAATTGTCATCAGTTAGGGACCGTATGTTATTTCTTTTGCGTGCATGCTTGTTCTCCCGTAAAGCCTCCAGTTGGAGCAAGCTATCCAACCCCAGCTTTTGCTGCGGATAAGCTGGATACACGATGGCTGAGGAAGCCGTAGCTTTTACAGCAATCACGTCATCACTAACCATCTGATAACCTGCCTGCCTAAAAGCAGCAGCCAGTGTCGATTTGCCCGTACCCGATTCACCCACAAATGCGTAGGCCCTCCCCCCGATGACGACCGCACTTCCGTGAATAGGTAATATTCGTCTTTGCATCAGCAGAACACCCATGCATGTACCCAGCACAAACAGCCGCACGGTGTCAGGATCGGCCCCGGAGAATATGCTTACTTCGATCTCCTTGCCTTCCCTGACGGCATAAATGGCCGTGCCTGGTATTTGGAACATAAATCGCTCATCTAGCATCACAAAATTGGCCTGCTCCAGCTGACCACTCCATGCAGTTAAATCAGCCTGCCGAATGACTACATCCTCTACTGCTTCCGGTGCTGCCAGGATCAGCTCAGGCAGATTCAGCTCACTGGCAATTCTGAGTCCAAAGGCTATATATTTCGTCCAACTGACATTTGCACTCCTGTCATGCACGATAGGACTCACTCCTCTGTCCTTAAAAATCCCGTCTTTATTTCTTGGGCAATACCTCTAACCCGAAGAAATAAAGACGGCTTTGTATTGAATACGAGTCCAATGGATTATGCTATTCTCGTTCATTCAGTCGTTATCGGACCAGTTTTTTGCTTCCAGCCCAACATCGGCTGCATGTATAACCATGTGTTAGCTTGGATTATGAAGATCGGCATCGTGGTCAGACACCCAGTCAATCTGTTTCCAGCCTTTACCCGCCATAGTCTGGTTAATATCCAGCACCTCTATCGTCGGTTCCTGCCATTCTTTTTTACTCATCTCATCACCTCCCCTCCAACGAATGGCGAACTGTCTGACCGGATAGGTTCGATCAGTTCAATCTACAGAGAAAACGGTACACGATCAGGCTATGCATTAGTAGTCGTATATTCGGATCAGACGCCTGCTCAGGGCGGGGGTGGTGAAGTTTCGCCATAGCCGTCTTAATAAACTCAATATTGAGATATTCGGCGGCTCGTAAATCATGACACATCAGTTGAAGCTCTCCCATAAACGTATCCCAGCAAGGAAGCATTCGATGTAGCCAATCTGCAGGCTGTACACCGCGTACCCGCTGGTTCAACCGAACATCATCAGGTAGATGATCACGCATGGCCGTACGAATGAGGGCACGGTCCCGACCGTTTTGCACATACTGTTCAAAAGGCACCGATAAGCAAAAGCGAATCACTCGGCTGTCTCCGGTCGGATCACGTTCCCACAGGCCATACCGTAGTGAAAGTTTGGTCGCGACCACACCATTTTTGTTAGCAATCGCCAAATTCGAAAATTTCTCTTTTCTCGTCTGATCGGCGTTTTTCATCCAGCCTGTTCCGCTCAATACAGGAATATCTTCTACATGCATCCGTTTGGCAAACTCCGGGTGAATCAGTGAAGGAACGGGACTTCGATTGCTACGCCGCAGCCATGAACGAGATTCAAGCGAAGTCGCCTTTTTCAACATCACAGGGAGTAGATGAGACATACGCCTGCCCGTAAGCTTGCTGTACCGCCACAATCCCTGAAAGGATTGCAACCAGTGCAAACGACGAAACTGCCGGGCATAATAGTCTAGTGCAGGGCCCCATGATACGGTAAAATTGCCTCGTGCCCCGGTTAATAGTACACCGACATTGTGCTCCTGTGCTTTTTCATAAAAACCTCTGATCCAGAAGGAGTTTTCAAAATATTTGTAGGGTGCTTCCATGAGTTCCAGCCAAATATCAATTTCAGAAAACGGACTTTTCCCCTCAAAATCCATATAATTTTCGTGAATGTTGCCTACATAGCGAGCCGTAGACTGAATATAGCTTCGTTCGTTCGCCAGCAATGTAGGCGGTGTCCAGTCTGTAAAATCTTGAACAGGCACATAGCTGTATGCATGCAGCGGCTTTTGTTGCAGGTGCAGCGATGGCGCGGCAAAGCTGGCAACCGCCCCGGAATCCAGCCCTCCGCTCAAGGCAGCCCCTACAGCACGATGCGTCCGTAGTCGGGCAGTGACCGCCTGTGTGAACACCTCGCGGAAAGCTTCTATGTACTCGCCCCCTGTTTTGAGCCGCAGTGGCTCTACCTCATCCAGACATGCATATTTATGAAGGGTTCGCTTCCCCTCCTCCATAGTGAACCAATGTGCAGGAGGAAGCTGGTTGATATGCTTGTATGCAGTCGTTCCGATATCGACGGATTCCTGCATGGCACGGATGGACAAAAATTCGGCCAGCCACGGTTCATGCAGTTCTTTTCGCAGAGAGGACAGGGCCAAAAGTGGAGCGACTACCGTGCTAAACGCGAATCCTCGGTCATGTTGGTAGATGTACAGCGTACGATTTCCTGTCATATCTCGAGCACCATATAATCGATGTTCCTTGGCATCCCAAATGACAAAGGCAAAATCACCTATCAGATAACTGGCTGCTTCCACTCCCCATTTGTCATATGCCAGCAAAATCAGCTCGCTGTCCGTGATATCTTGCCGCCGTTCCTGCTCAACTCCCAGCCGTTCAAACAGCTCGGAACGATTGTCAATAATCGCATCCGCCGTGATTGCCAAATCTCTTAGCTCATCATAGAAGGGAAGACGCTCATGAACAGATTCCGGGGTCACATGCTGGGCATGACAACCCAAAAATATTGAGCCTTCGCACCAAGCGCATACGCGGTCAGCGGGATATTTTCGCAGGGCTTGCATCATTTTCCCGCCTTCTTCGGTGCTTACGGACTCATGTCCAAAGCTATAGATTCCGGCAATCGCACTCACGTTCTTCCCCCTTTTTCTTTTCCTATGCTTGATAACGCTACAGACGCCAAGCGCCCGAGCTTACGGGCAAAGAGGCTGCGAGATCGGAGACCTTGATTTGGGCGTTGATAGCTTTGGAGCTGAGCGATAAGACGGTTCCGCTCCTCATAGCTATGTGCCAACCTGTTTTCCAGTGATTGGATCCGCCGATCGTTCACGATCTGGTCCACCTCCATCCTTGCCAGATCTTGAGGTACAGTATGACGGGTTGCATTTATCACAAGTTCTCTGTTATCTGCATCCCGGTCTTCCAGCATCCGATAAGCTGCCTTCCATTCAAAGCCGCTTTGTTGGAGAAATTGTTGTGTACGTTGACTCAGCAGCTCTATATCCGGCTCATCTTCAAAGCGGACTCCAGTCATCTGCTCAGCCTGCTCCAACGCTTCCGCGTACCCAAGCTGCCTAAACATGCGGGACCCAATGCTTCTGCAATACAGCTCAATTTCCGTTTTACTCAACAAATGTTGCCAGCTATGTACCGAATCCTGATGCGCCTGCTCATGCTCTCCTACGAATGGATCACCCGCTCCCATACTATAAAAAAGACTGGATTTGGGCGTATCCGCAAAGTCTCCGTACTTTTCCATCCCCGGCTCATACTTGATCCCCAGAAAACTGCACAGCTTCTCGATCTCCATCGTTGGATTGGATACGAGTTGTTCATACCTAAGCGGGTATGCAAGTGGATGAGGTGTAGCAAAATAATGAGCATAACGGAACAAACCAACCGTAATATCCGTCATTTTCATATTAAAATGCGGACTCCCCAGTTCCTCCAGCAGTTGAAAACGTCCATTCCGTAGCTGATTGACCTTTTTGAATGAGGCCACAATGGCTAAAGGATTCCGGATAAGCCACAGCCTGCGGGCATCAGGGAATAAACGGTCTATAAATTCCAGCACCGTATAGTAACGCGGGGATTTGTCGATAAGCATATCTGCTGTAGTTCCTTGAAGCAGACCATTATATATTTCAAGTGCATACGAACGGGAGGCCTGCTCCAATACGTCGGAGGGAACCATACCTTTAAAAAATTGCCGAAGTATCCCTGTTCCTCCATATGGCCGTACATGTGACTGAGGAAGATCATATAAACTGAGCAGAAACCACATTTCCTGTGTGGCAAACAGGCGGGAATGGTTTTGCAAAATGGCGGTAAGCAACGAGCTTCCACTCCGAGGGACACTTAACAGGAATACCAGCCCTCCGCCTTGCTTTTCAATCAAGCAAACTCCTCCTCTACCTCTGCTCAAGACACTTTAATAGATACATATCGTATTTTTATTATAAATTTATGATACATAATGTATCTTGTCAATCCCTTTGATGGATAAATTCAGCACTTCACGTTCATGTTAAACCATATGTAGATCTATAAGCTCAACAATCAGCCTGTAAATAAAGATTTTGCTGCATGTTAGCCCAAGGAGGATAGCACTATGGGACAAGCTGTTAAAGGTACTATTACCATTGAAGGTCAGGAAATTCCTATCACCAACCCGGATAAACCACTGTGGCCTGAAGCAGGCGTGACTAAGGCGCTATATCTTCGCAAGCTCGCGGTATTGGCTCCCTTCCTGCTCAAATATTGCCATCATCGTCTGCTGACCGTCATCCGCTGGCCACATGGGATTCACGGTGATTTTTTTTATCAGAAAAATGCCCCACGTCCTCGGCCGGACTATATTGAAACCGCTCTGCATGATGGTATTGAATATATCGTGCTCGGCAAATTGCCACAACTTCTCTGGCTTGGTAATCAAGCTGCGTTGGAATTCCACCCCTCTCTGCATGAAGCGGGAAGCAAGCTGCCCTGTGAATGGATGATTGACCTTGATCCATCCAGAGAGGTGGAGCCACGTATTATGGAGGCAGCCTCTATTGTCGGTGAAGTACTGGCTTCGCTTGGTTTGGATTCCGTCCCCAAAACTTCCGGGGCCACAGGTGTACAAATTATCGTTCCGATCCGTACAGGCATAACCTTCGACGAACTTCGCAGCATCGGGCTATTAGTTGGACAGTTTGTGACAGAAAAGCACCCGCATCTGTTCACACTCGAACGGTTAAAGAAGGATCGGGGAACAGCCATCTATTTTGATTATTTGCAGCATTATCAGGGGAAAACTCTGGCCGCTCCTTATACCCCGCGGGCACGCCCCGGCGCTACGGTCTCCACTCCGCTAACATGGGAAGAGGTACGGCAAGATGTATCACCACTTGACTACCATTTGCTGAATATTGAAGAACGACTAAACCAGGTAGGTGACTTGATCGACAAGGTTCCTCCCCAGCCCGTAGAAGACGTCCTCAAGCATATGCGCACCAAGGCACACCGAACCTGATCCATGCTTGGAAGAACAAAAAAGGGGACGAACCCCGCAGCCATTAGGCTGAGAAATTGTCCCCTTGCGCTAGTGTATTCCTTTTTTCTTAAAGCGTCCGCCCTTCACATCGTGAATGTTACCGATCGCAACGAAAGCGTGTGGGTCCCAATCTTCAACGATGCTCTTCAGCTTCGCTTCCTCCAGTCGGGTAATGACGACGAAAATCACTTTCTTGCTTTCGCCCGTAAAGCCGCCTTCACCTTCCAGATAAGTTACGCCCCGTCCAAGACGGTCTGTCAGGGCATCCCCAATATCACGGTATTTTTCACTAATAATCCAGACCGATTTGGACTGATCCAGACCCTCAATTGTAATATCAATCATTTTCATGGCGATATAATAAGCAATCATGGAATACAGGGCATTCGGCCAACCGAACACAAAACCTGCACTTCCCAGAATGAAGATATTAACGAACAGTACGATCTCACCGACCGAAAAAGGAGTTTTTTCACTGACGAGAATAGCTACGATCTCTGTTCCATCCAGCGAGCCGCCGGACCGAATCACAAGACCCACCCCAACGCCGAGAATGACGCCCCCAAAGATAGCACCCAATAGTGGTTCGCCAGGAGTCAATGCACTTACATTGTGAAGTAACGCGGTACCGATGGACATCACGATAATGCCGAATAATGTGGATAAAGCGAAGGTTTTACCGATTTGTTTGTATCCGATAAGTAAAAATGGAAGGTTCAACAGGGTCAGGAAAATACCGAGTGGATAGCCAGTAATCTTGGAGGCCATAATGGAAATACCTGTGACGCCTCCGTCGATAACGCCGTTAGGAACCAGAAATATTTCGAGGCCCACTGCCATAAGCGTCGCACCAAAAATAATCATGGCCGCACGCTGAAACAGGCGTTTTGCTTTGTTCTTCGGATTAGCTGGAATTTTGCTGATCTTGGTCAACTCTCCGGTTACATCTGTGATTTCAGACAGATTTTGAACTTCCTTGCTCACTACACTCATATATAAATCCCCCCGTTACAGTATGGTATATTGGACCGAAAAAGGGGCTGCTATCCGCAGTCCCCTCTCCTTTACCGCGCTTGTGTTATATGAATAGTATACCATAAAACTGTGATTTTGCGCAAAAAAGTTAGCAAAGAGCACATAAATCACAATAAAGCGGGATTATATCGATAAAAACGGCGAAAACCGCCTTTAAAGGAGTGGAGAGAGCATGCGAGTTAGAATTTCAGCTATTTTCTGAGATCGAGGCCGTCTGCGGAACACGTTTAAATCTATGCGTGAGGAGTTGGAAATGTCCTCTACAAAATCTTCCGAAAGCCGTTCCAGTGCTGAATTAGCAAAAACTATAGCGGTCAACTCAAAATTATAGAAAAAGCTGCGCATGTCCATATTGGCGGTCCCGACCGAGCCGAGTAAATCATCGACAATCACCACTTTGGCGTGAATAAATCCTTTTCGATATTGGTAGAACTCCACCCCTGCCTCCAGCAATTCTTGCACATAGGATAAAGACGCCAGATGAACCAGCTTCGAATCGGATTGGTAGGGAATAATAATTTTCACATCTACGCCACTGACTGCTGCTAGCTTGAGCGCCTCATAAATCCCCAGATCGGGAATAAAATACGGCGTCGTAATCCAAATCCGCTTTTTGGCAACTGTGAGCGCTCCAAAACACATTTCCTGAATCGTATCCCAAACCTGATCGGGACCGCTGCTCAAAATCTGTACTTCCTCATCCCCAGTGCAGGTATGTGGAGGAAATAAATTCACATCCATCAGCCTTTCCCCTGAGGCCAGCTTCCAGTCGCTAAGAAATGCATTTTGCAGAAAATAGACGCTATCTCCTTCAATCTGCAAGTGCGTATCCCTCCAAAATCCCACTTTGGGGTATTTTCCGAGATAATCGTCGCCTACATTAATCCCCCCCACAAATCCGATCATGCCGTCCACTACCACGATTTTCCTGTGATTGCGATAGTTAATCCGGCGGTCCAACGTGGCGAAAAACGGAGGTAGAAAATAATGAAATTCCACTCCTGCCTCACTACAGGTACGAATAAAGGAATAGGGCAAATGGTAGCTTCCTACACCGTCCACAACGAATCGTACCTTTACTCCCTCACGTGCCTTGCGGATCATGACCTCTTGAAACTTTCTTCCGATTTCGTCGGCACGAAATATGTAAAACTCCACATGGATATGATGTTGTGCATGTTCCATCGCTGTCAGCATAGCCTCGAAGGTTTCTTCACCGTTCGTCAGCACACGTGTGCGATTACATCCAGTCAACGGGTTTTCCGACATACGAATTAACTGGTTAAACAGTCGCTCCTGATGCTTGAAATGAGGATTATGCATTTGCTCCACATGTTCAATCACTTTGGATTGCGCCCACAGACGCTCGCGAAACTCACGAAACAGCTGCGATCCCCCTTTTCGAACCATTTTGCGCTTCTGATAATCCTGTGCAACAAAGTAGTACACGACAAAGCCAATGAGCGGGAAGCAAAACAAAATAAAAAGCCAGGCTACCGCTTTGGACGGCTTGCGAAATTCAAAGAGCAGGATCGTCCCGGTCTGAAAAATAAAAACAATTAAAACCAACAGCAACCACAGCATGTCTAAGCCTCCTTATATATCTCAGGATTTTGCAAAATCCTCATCTACGTTTTATACTAAGCTCCAATTTTTTTGACATGTTTGCCTCTTAAGCTGAATAGATAGTAACCAAGCACTATAGGAGCGATGTCCGGAAAGGAGCGATTATGAAAAAAGGAAGCCTAAATCGCCGGATGACCCTGCTTGTTATTCGGGATGCACAGCAACCGCCCAAGCAGCTACAATGCTCTACAGCCGCTGTCATTCTCGTCCCAACTCTTGTGATCGCGTCTATCTCTACACTCGTGATCGGGCTGCAAATCCATTCTTCCCATATTATCTCCCAAATGGAAACGAATCTTGCTGTCCAGAGTTTGCAGATGGAGGTCACGGTAGCGGACAAGGATGCAGCCATTGGGCGACTACGGCAGGAAGTCATGGAGCTGACGAATCAAGCCACCAATATTCGTGAACGCCTCCAGCGTGTAACGGAGCTGGAACAGCAAATGCAGCAATTCATTCGTAAACACGGAAACTCATCTGCCACAAGTAACCATAAAAAGACCATGACTCCGCTCTCCTGGGATGCTTCCGGCCATATCGGGGGCGAGCTGATCGCAGTGCATGAAAATACTGCCCTCCTAACTCGCCAGGCAATGGATGATTTTCAGGAGATCGAATCTCTGTTGGACACGGTGGAACGTACGGTTCCCCGCTCTATTCAGCAAGCAAATGCCGTACAGCAGAATCTGGAGCGCAAACAAGCCGCACAGCTACTCCAGACTCGTAGACTTGCTCTTGCCGAGCAAGGGAATCCCTCCGTTTGGCCTGTAGGTTCACGGCGAATGACCTCCAGCTTCGGCTATCGCAGCGACCCTTTTACAGGCAGATCTGCCTTCCATTCAGGCGTGGACATTGCCGGACAAACCGGTGATCCTGTCTATGCAGCAGGAGCTGGCACCGTCTTGGAGGCTGCTTCTAGCGGAGCCCGCGGCAAGTGCATCATCATCCAGCATCCTGACGGACTCCAGAGCTGGTATATGCACCTGAGCGGCATGCAGGTGGCTCCGGGGGATCGTGTCCACAAAGGACAGACCATCGGTCTGCTGGGAAGTACCGGGAGAAGCACAGGACCTCATCTTCATTTTCAGATCGTCAAGCATAACCAACCTGTCGATCCATTACTGTATGTACAATGAGGATTTTTGAAAATATTTACAATAAAAGATTGGGGGAAAACCATCATGTTCAAGGAATCCAAAAAAAAGCTCTCCGCCCCAGCTATGGATACACTGCTCGCTAATGGCACCAGCTTTGAAGGTACAGTTGAGGCAGAGGCCAATATTCGGATTGACGGTCATTTTCAGGGCGATATCCGCAGCACTCGTACTGTCGTCATTGGAGAATCTGCTGTTGTACGTTCGGATATCATCGCACAAGACGTCATTCTTGCCGGTAAGGTGTTTGGCAGCATTACTACAGAAGGACGACTGACCATTACGCCGACAGGTGAACTGTACGGAAATACCGCGACCACTGCATTGGTCATTTCTGAAGGCGGTATACTGGACGGCACAATTCAAATGAACCGAACAAAGGATGTAGAGTTGTCAACTTCTACGGATGAGTCAAACGACGAAACCCAATCTAGTTTCAGCAAAAACAAGGAGGATAGCCAAGCCGCTCTGCAATCCGAAGCAGGATAAAGTCAGTATATACTCCTTTAAATCCAGTGCATTCTCCATTCATTCCATAATATCCTCCACTCTGCGTTCCAAAAATAATTGGTACACCTTGCGTATGACGATTTTTCCGCACATATACAATGGAATCACCAAAATGATACCCAGAATCCCGAGCAGGTCGCCACCAACTAACAGTAAAATAACGACAGTCAACGGATGAATATCCAGCTGCTTGCCAAAAACTATAGGTGACAGCCAATTATCCTGAATTTGCTGTGCAGCGATCACCACGACCAGGGACCAGAGTGCCATCGAAGGTGATTCGAGTAATCCAATAATAACCACAGGTATAGAAGCAGCCACTGCCCCCACATAGGGAATAAAATTAAGAAAAATCGAAATAACGGCAAGCAGCAAGGCATAAGGCAAGCCAATAATTAAAAATCCAAGAAACATCATCACACCCAACGCGACATTAATCAGCACCCGACTCACGATAAAGCTGCTGAGTGCACTATCGATATCTTCCATAACCTCCAATGCGTCCTTGTGATATTTTTTTGGAAAGAAGTTTAGCATTTTAGGGCCAAACTTGCTCCCTTCCTTCAGCATGTAATAGAGCAATATTGGAAAGGTAGCCAATACAATAAAAAAGTAGGACACGAACGATACCAGCTTTACCGAATAATCAGACAGTGTCGAAAAAGCTTCGTTCAACGTATCTGACAGTTGTGACAGCGGGTCTTCACCCGGAGGCAGCACTTGTCTCAAGGATTGATTATGCCGCCATTGGCTCAATTGATCAACCAGACTTTTAATGAGCTTCGGCGCATTTTCAAATAAATTGGTAACTTGATCACGCAGCGTAGGCCACACACCCCATGAGAAAACAAACAATAACACTCCAATGACCAAATAAATCAGCAAGATGGAGATAGATCGTTTGATTTTTCTCCGTTCCATTACATCTACAATCGGCCTCAATAAATAATAGAGGAAAAAAGATAGCATCAACGGTACAACCAGCAAGCTGACCAAAGATACGAGAGGACTGAATATAAAGCTTACTTTGGTGCCCAAGTAAATGATGAGTAATAGCATGACAATACCCGTAGTCAGACGAAAAAAACGATTATTTTGCAGCATATCATGCGGCCCCCCTCTATTCTGTTTCTCTCTACCTCTTTAAACGCAAAATGACCCTATTGATTGATTCTTGCTGAAAATAGATTACAATATACCCCTGCACGCAGAATGTGTAGTAAAAATGACATAGATACAGGATAAAATAGTCTTAAATGAGGATTTTGCAAATTCCTGAAATAACAAAAGGACGTCCAAATGCTAGGCATTTGAACGTCCTTTGTGTTACTCTATGGCACTTCGATTTAGGTCGAAACATCCCGTTTTACGAAAACCACCCAGGCAATGGCGATAAAAATCACATAATAAGCGGCCAGCACGGTGAGCGAAAAGGTTAGACTGGAACTTACCGTACCCGGCGGCATATCTAAATATTTTTTCAGATCCATATGCGTAAATAGAACGTATTTGGTCCATTCAAAACGATCTGTGCTGAACAAACCAATCGTGTTATAAACTGTTTTGGTGAACATCATGAACAGTGACAGCCCAATCGCCAAGGCACTGGAACGGAAAACAGCGGACAGCATAAAAGCAAAGGCCATCGTCACGAATAAGGCGATATAGCTATACAAAAAGTTCAGCGTTACATAAGATATCGGATCACTGAACAGTGGAACAGAACCCGCTGGTGCATCCTTGGACAACATCAGCCATGAGGACAGCGTAACCATCAAGATCAAAATGATCGTTCCGAGCAAACTGAACAAAATCACGGATAAATACTTGGACAACAATATTTTGCTGCGAGTCCAAGGTCGGATGAGCAGCAGCTTAATCGTTCCCCAAGTAAATTCACCAGCCACCGAATCAGCGGCTACAATGACCGTAAACGTCGTATTGAGGAAAAATGTAAACAACGTCGTCAACGCAATCCCATCCCACACACTGACCTGATCGGAAACCAGGGAAATCAGCATCGGAATCACAGCAGTGATGACCGCCAGCAATCCCAGCATAATCCATGTGCGCACACGCAGGTAAATTTTCAGATTTTCGTTATGTACCAGCTTGAAGAAATCACCCAATGACCCCGCCTCCCGTCACTTCCAAAAATTGATCTTCCAGCGTACGGGCAACCGGGCGAATCGCATATACTTTAATGCCATTTGCAGCCAGCAGGCTGTTCATCTCTGCAATCTGTTCCCGCTCCAGGTGAAGCAGCAGTTGATTACCTTCGACGCGCCCTGCTCCAGCAAGCGCATAAGCTTGTTCGGCATCATTTACCTCAAAAGCAATTTCCGCCTTCTGCACTTCCTCCCCTGTATTCTTCAGTTGCTTGATATCAACCAGCCGTCCGCTCTGAATAATAGCTACACGGTCGCACATCAGCTCCATCTCGGACAACAAATGGCTTGATACGAATACAGTAATTCCTTCCGTACGGGTCAATTGACGCAAATAATCCCGCAGTTCACGAATACCCTGCGGGTCCAAGCCATTGGTCGGCTCGTCCAGCACAAGCAGCTTCGGTCGATGCAAAATCGCCTGAGCTACCCCAAGTCGCTGCCGCATCCCGAGCGAGTAGGTTTTTACTTTATCGTGAATCCGATTTCCGAGTCCCACCAGACGAATCGCTTCTTCCACGCGCTCTTGGGTCACCCCAGGAGACATTCGCGCAAAATGCTGCAAATTTTGATAGCCTGTCAAAAACTTGTACATCTCCGGGTTCTCAACAATCGCGCCGACATGGGCAACGGCCTTTTCAAAATCGGTATTAATGCTGTCTCCACAAATATGAATATCGCCCTTGCTGATCGAAATCAGGCCAACCATCATACGGATGGTGGTCGTTTTTCCCGCACCATTGGGTCCAAGGAAACCAAATACCTGCCCCGCCGGAACCTCCAGCGTCAGATCATCCACGATCGCTTTTGAGGAAATGATTTTACTCACACCCTCCATACGTATGACGGGAACCTGTCCTGTCGCTTGCTGCATGCTTTGAAACTCCTTCCATCCGGAGTGAAGCTGTGATCCATTTTACTGTACATTTCCGGTTTTGGAAGTATTGTACCATATTTAACCTTTTAGAAACACCACGCAACCTCTATTCCTTGTCCTTGTATATCCAAAGCACCCGCCACTTCTCATCTTCCTGCGTCACATAACAAGGCTGTACGATATCAAAATTACCGAATCGGGTCTTGTAATGCTGAGTGACTGTAATACGGTAAACTTTCCCTAACTCTTCTCCATTCTGATCGGTACGAATGTCATATTCAGCCTGCGGCTCCCCCAGTTCAAACGTGAACGTATCCGTCCCCATATCCTGCATAAAAACGTGCGCACGCTGCTGTACATACGTGGACTTCTCGAATTTCTTTTTCATTTGCGAATGAAAAAGCTCCCATGAGCCTCCGAAATTTCCCGATTGCTCCATAGTGTAGAACTCGTTCAGTGCTTCTACCGCTTGATCGCCCTCGCCTGTAGACATCACCCCATGCAGACCCAGCCACAGCAACCATAACAATCCACATATGATTGCAAAATATAATAGCTTACGGACGAACGCCGAAGCCGCTCTCCTTCTAAACAGCACACATTGCCCCTCCCTCTGTTGGACTATACCGAATTCTCTACAGATGTATGTGGGACAAGCCTTTTTTAGAAGACTTTATAAGAAAATAACGGGTGACCTCCCAATAGGGCACCCGTCTACATAAGGCTTACCTAAGGCGATATGGCCTCGGTAAGCATGTGCTTCTCCAGCACTCCATGGATACGCTGGCGTTCCTGCTCATCCACAATGTAATAATACACACCGTTGATTTTACGCCCATGTCCCTTCAGCTCAACGGTATCCGTCTGCTTGAGGGACGGACCGATCCGGGTCAGGAAGGTGGTCATATCGTCAAAGGTAATGTCTGTGCGAATCTGCTCCCCCGCTGCCTCCAGTATCGGTTTTACCCTCAACAGCCCTTCCTTGCTGATGGACTGGGCAAGAATTTGCTTGAGTAGCTCCCGCTGGCGAGCATTTCTTCCGAGATCCCCACGTGGATCATCAAAACGCATACGGGCGTAGGCCAACGCCTCAGCCCCGTTCAAGTTCAAATTACCCTGCGCAAAATGATGGCCCTCATATTGAAAATCAAGTGGGTTATGAACCTCGACTCCCCCCACAAGGTCCACCATTTTCGCAAACCCTTCCATGTTCATCTGTACATAGTAATCTATCGGATGGTTCAAAAAATGCTCTACCGTACGGATCGACATATCCACGCCCCCAAAAGCAAAAGCGTGATTGATTTTGTCCTCACGCCCCCTGCCGATCAACTCTGTTCGCGTATCACGTGGGATGTTGAACATCAACATAGAGCCTTCGGCAGGGTTAACAGACAAGACGATCATCGTATCCGATCGTCCTGGATCGTGAGGCCGCCGATCTACGCCCAGTACCAGCACGGTGAACGGCTTGAACTGGGAGATGGCTGCCGGATTGGGTGTACTTGATCCAGAGTCTGTATCTACGGATCGCCCTGCTCCGCCCGTTGCAAGGGTAGAAACCGCCCCAGGCTGCACGATGCTGCGCGGATGATACATCGCATTCGCCGCTGTTTTAAAGGAATGATACACATAAGCGGTGTAGGCAGTAGCCCCTACGACCAATAACGCCGCAGCCCCCAATGTCATCTTCAGCCATCGTTTCATATGCAGCCTCCCCTTTACGGATTTACTACAGACTGATAACGATCTACATCCAGATTGTTCATCTGTGGCCTACCGACAGAATAGTATGCAAAGGGGGATTGTCTGATTTGCTCCTCGCTGTACACATTGCGTCCGTCGATCATAATAGGATATTTCATAAGCTCATTCAGCTCACCCAACCCGATATCACCAAACTCTTCCCATTCCGTCAATAGACACAGTGCGTCACATCCCTCTGCCGCTTCTCGTGCGCTATCTGCCCACGTTACTTCCGAGCTGTCCAGCAGTCGGCGGAAGTTAGCGGTAGCGATCGGGTCATATGCACGAATTTGCGCCCCTGCCTCCAGCAGCGACTGCATAATATCCAGCGCCGGGGCATCTCTTACATCATCTGTATTCGGTTTAAAGGCCAGCCCCCATATGCCAATCGTGGATCCTTCCAGATCACCCAGCGCCTCTTTTAGCTTACGAATCACGTTAAAACGTTGCCCCTGATTCACTTCCACCACAGATTTCAGCAGCTTGAATTCATAGTCCACGTTACCAGCAATTTGGATCAGAGCTTGTGTATCCTTGGGAAAACAGGAACCCCCATAGCCGATACCAGCAGACAAAAAGGAGGAACCGATCCGCTGATCCAGCCCCATACCGTGTGCCACGCGTGTAACGTCTGCGCCCACCTTTTCACAAATATTTGCAATCTCATTAATAAACGAAATTTTGGTCGCCAAAAAAGCATTCGACGCGTACTTGATCATCTCCGCCGAACGGATATCCGTGGTTACGATATTTGTCGTCAACGGTTCGTGCAGTGTAGTCAGCACAGTGGACACATGCGGATCGGAAGCTCCGATGATGATTCGATCTGGCTGTAGGGTGTCTATGACTGCTGAACCTTCACGTAAAAATTCGGGAACCGAAGCCACACCAAACGGATAATTTGTGCGGCTCGCAATCCAATTTTGAATACGTTCGTTCGTTCCGACAGGCACCGTGCTTTTGGTGACAATTATTTTGTAGCCATTCATGGCGTCTGCCACCTCGCAGGCGGCTTCTTCAATATAGGACAGGTTCGCTTCTCCGCCTGGCAGCGAAGGCGTACCGACCGCCAAAATAACAATTTCGGCTGCCTCCACCGAAGCAGCCGTATCTGTTGTAAAGCTTAGTCGGCCTTGTTCTACATTATCTTTAATTAGAGCCTTTAATCCCGGTTCATAAATCGGCACCCCACCTGCACGCAGCTGATGAATTTTGTCCTCATTCTGATCTACACAGACGACGGTATTCCCGAGTGCGGCAAAACAGACCCCCGACACCAGCCCGACATACCCTGCACCAATTACACATAACTTCAAAGCAACTCCCCCTTTTACATCTGTCTCATTGCATCCTGCTTTTACCGACTTCACTTCTCTATATCTCTTCCTGCAAGCCGATTATGATAAAGCGTAAGCCGTTTGTTTTGCCGATAAGACTTTAGAAAACGGTATACATACGTCGGATTGTTATAGGCATACCTCTTCCATAATCGCTTCGGTTCACAGATCAGACGGTACAGCCACTCCAGCCCCAGCTTTTGTATCGCTAGTGGCGGTCTACGAACCTTTCCAGTGATATAGTCAAAGGCCGCCCCTACTCCAATCATCACGCCACGGATGCGGTCTTTGTTTCGATACATCCATATTTCCTGCTTCGGGCAGCCTAAGCTGACAAATATGATATGCGCGCCGGACGCATTGATTTCATCAATGATCCGCTCCTCCTCATCTGGGTGAAGCTCACGAAATGGTGGTGAAAAGCTGCCCGCGATGCGGATTCCGGGGTAATCCTGTCCTACTCTTTCTTTTAAGCTATCCAGCGTATCTGGCGTACTGCCGTAAAAATATATACTTACCTTCGTCTGTGGCGCACGTTCGCACAACTTGAGCATCAGGCTGGGACCATCTACCCGATCCTGACGCTCAAATCCGTACAGCTTAAGCGCCCATACCAACGGCATACCGTCCGGAGTACACAAATCGGCTTGAGTGAGCGCTTTGTGGAACTCGGAATGATTCCCGGCTGTGACAATGGAATGCGTGTTGCAAATACATACATAGCCGTCCTTTCGTTCGACTGCCCATTGTTCCAGCATGTGTACCGTCTCCTGAAACGTAAGTGCTGCAATATCTGCATCCGCAATCCTTCCGACTCTATATTGGGGCAGCTGTTTCATAATCACGCTCCTCCATCGCCTCGCTATATATCGCCATCAGCTGCTTTACATTCACTTCTTCCGTATAGCGTGCAGCATAATTTTCCGACACCTTCTGTCTCATAGCTGCATAGTTTTCATAGGCTACTGCACAGCGAATCACAGTCTTTATATTTTCCAAATCATCATGTTGAAAATGGAAACCCGTCACCCCGTCCTCCACGACTTCCTCCAGTGCGCCGAGCCGGCTGCATAATACCGGGGTTCCAACAGAAAAAGACTCTACAATGGTCATGGGAAATCCTTCATACCAAATGGAAGGTACCATGACATACATGGCCCGGCTCATGCAATCCAGTACCGTGTCTCCATCCTGCTTACCGAGAAACCGAACATCTTCCTGCGGATAAGCAGCGGCCAATTCAGCCTTTTCCGGACCATCCCCAATGATGACCAGTCTAAATCCCCCCCGATCTTCCAACTGCGACCAGGCTTGCAGCAGATTGCGAACCCCTTTTTCAGCAGAAATCCGCCCCACGAACAACAAATAACGATCATTCGGGTCATACTGGGTTTTCACTTTTTTATGATGGATAAAATTCGGCTTTACCGCGATACGATCCAGCGGAATACCGCTTTCGGCAAATTTGTCCCGTGCAAATTCTGTCAGCGCAATATAGCGACTTACCTTGTGCTGCCATGTGCCGATCAGATCGTTGAACTTAATCATCGCCGCCACCGGAATCGTCTGAAGCTGTGAACCTCGATAGCATCCATGACGGATGGAGTGCAGTAGCGTGCCGTGCAGGCATTTTTCACAAACCTTATTCCCTCGCATAAAGGTTGCCGCCGGACAAATCAGCCTGTAATTATGCAGTGTCTGGACAACCGGAATCCCCAGCCGTTCACAAGCATGATAGACCGAAGGAGATATAACTGGGAAAAAATTATGCACATGCACCACATCCGGCTTCACCTGTAAAAGCAGCTTCTTAATTCTTTTGAATTCCGGCAGGGACCATGCCGCCTCTACTGCCAGCTTTGCCATGTTCGCTAGCCCTCTGCTTTGAATACTGTCGTTGTGCACATAGTAATGCTCTGTCTCTATTCCTCTGGAACGCAGCATAGCCGATTCTTGCTCGACAACCTTGTCTTCTCCCCCGCTTTGCTGATAAAAGTTATGGATGATCAGCACCTTGCTTACAGGAGGGTTCATCTGTCTGCTGACCTGTTGGCTCACGTGGCTGCCCCTCTTTCCTGCGTTGATTGCATAACGTGGTTAGAATTCCCGGGCTTGATCCCTTGATGGCTTACTATTTCATCTGCGATGCGATCCCACGACATACGCTCGACCGTAAGGAAGGCCTTCTCCGCCATACTTCGTCTCAGCTCAGCATTATCCAGCAAAGCGCCTATTCGACCAGACCATTCCTCTTCTGAAAAGCTTCTCAGCATGACTCCGCTCACTCCGTCCTCAATCAAGGTAACCGAGCCCCCGTTTACCGAAGAGATAATCGGAACGCGAAACAGCATGCTTTCCAGCAGCACCATACCAAAAATATCGTATTGGGTTGGAAACAGCATCACATCCGCCGCTCCATAAACCTGCCACAGATGACGTTGCTCCACTCTTGAAAAATGTATAATACTGTCCGTTATTCCCAGTTCATGAGCATATGTCCAATAGCGGTCTGTGTCCGTCTTCCGTCCATTCCCGACCATTAACAAAAGGCAGCTAGGATGCTTTTGGAGTACCCTTTTGAACGTACTCAGCATAAAACGTATATTTCTCCGTTCCTCCAGTACACCAACATACAGTAGCACCGGACGATCTCCGATTCGACGCAGCTCATTCGCGACCTCACGGTTTTCCTCACGTTCTCCGCTTATGTCTTCACTGTTGTTACTGGTGTCACTGTCGAATGCTCTCTCTACTTTACTGCGATCCAGTCCGACTCCAATCGTAACCACGTTGTCAAAACCTTTATTCTCCAGATAGCGCTTGGCGAGATCGGATTTGACATAGGTACGGCTTAGAGATTTTGCTACCTTCGGCAGCAGCATAATATCGTACAGTTTGCGGATCAGCGCGTGCGTGTTATCCCGGTATGGGCCGTGATACAATGCCAGCTTATCAGGACATTTGCGAGAAAGCAGATAGGTCATGATCTGGTTGTATTCTGTAGTAATGACCAGACCATAAGCATCCAGAAAAGAATCTTTGAGAACATCTCTGTAGATGCTGTTGCTTAAGAACTTAAACCCATGGAGCCAGATAATACGCAAGGTGCATCCTTCGTGACGGTAGACCTGTTCCAGATGGGTTTCTTTACGATCGTTGTAGTAAACAATATCGCAATCATAGCCTTTTCGAACGAGTGCTTTGCCCAAACCGACTTCCTGTAAATTGTATGAGTCCCCGTTCACCTTGCTAGCAAAATTGCGGAGATACAATATTTTTTGAATCATCATCAGGGCTCCTGCCATTTCATATTGGGTGAGTTATGGCGGCGGGGTTTAGAGACCGCTGCGCACTCCATTTGATCTTCCGATCGCTGTTGCAGTGGGATTCCTGGATATATAAAACACTCCGAGGTAAGAATCCCACTGCAAAGGCGAACGCTAGCGCTTCTTCAGATTCAAATGGACCGCTCCGCTACTGACCGCCGGGTCCATAAAGTCACCCCATTTTAAAAAAAGGGAATGCTGGCATGAAGTGCCCCCGCTGCGCAGATATACGCGAGCGAATGCATGCAGCCGTTGACTACGCTAACTTGTATACCGGTCACATAGCGATAAACGATTGAACAGCATAGAGCTACTACCGCAGGGCTGACCACGAGACCTTAGCTAGGCTTGATTGTTGCTTGCCGTGAGTGTTATCCACCAAACACTGTCACCCTGACAGAGAACCGTGCTGAGTGTGCCCTACGCCGGCATGCATGCCCGGCGTGATGTTCGAGGCGATAGGGCGAAGCTATCGCCAGGCAGTTCTTACCTCCCCCACCTTATGGGCTGGGGGAAATTCTTTTTGGCGGCGGTGGGTAGCCGAGGGTAAGGATTTGAATCTGGAGAAGCGTAGCGTTCGCCTTTGACGAGGGATTCCGACCTCTTACAGTGCCTATTCAATCCAGGGAATCTCTCGTCAACAGCGATCGGAAGATCAAACCCGTCCCGAAGCGGCCTTCCATCCACAATAGTTGCTCCAGGATCAAACCCGCCCCGAAGCGGCCTTTCCCCTCCAACTTGAATGTTCACGCTGCCTTTCCTCCATCATCTGCATATTAAAATGGTCTGCCCCTTTGAGCTGGGCAGCTGCCATATCTGCCACTAGAGTCACACTCGATTCCATCGGCACAAAGCGGTATTTGTAGGCTGTAAGCCGATGATCCGTTTCGTGAAATAAAATATCCTGAGCGTAATTCCCCCATCGGTCCTTGGGCATCAAATCAATGGTCATGCTGGCATGCGCAGACGGCAGCAGCATATTAGAGCCGTGGATACCGATTACTAATTGGCTGGCTGCGTATACCTCGCAGACCCGCAGCTCACTTTCTCGGTCGAAGCGTGTGACACGCTCATCAGAAATCCATGCCGGGAAGCTCCCGGTACGCCCAAGTCCAGCGACTGTAAAACGATGATCTGGGAAGCTTTCTTTTAGCCTGCGGAACAGCCGTATGATTTTACTGCGCTGATGATAAATTAGCGGTTTTAGCCCACGTTTGAGCTGCGGAAATTTCTGTACCGCTCTTGCGATATGATGGCTGCCGCTCCACAAGCGATCTTCCCTCCATACGAAGGTAATGCGCGGCTCCGACTCACGCCCCTCGTCATAGCGGGAGACACCTGTAAACTGCTCAATATCAAACTGATTGGGATGTGAATATGCCGGGCTGACATACACCTCATCAAAACGCATCAGTTCCTCAATCATCCGATGATGTAGTACAGGATAAAAGTTACGTGCCCTGCTGAATGGCACATCAACCGTCCAAATTTCAGACACATATGCTGGCACCATCCACTCCAGCGACTTTTGCACAATGACGATAATTCCCAGGTCCGGGGATTGCTCGTATTCGCGTTGCACATTGAGCAGCTTGAGCAACGCATGACCATACAAATAATCCATAGTGTTGACGATGATTACACGTGTAGAAGCTTTCATTTTATGCACAGTCATGCCGACTGCTAAGTCATAGGAAGGATTCATCAACGATTGCCGTAAAGGCTCTCCGAGCCATTTTCTCGACTTCGCATCACCTGTCAGAATATAGTCAGGCATTTCTACACGATAAGGTGAATACGTGGCATGACCGACCCTCATGTCCTCGAGATATTCGCGTCCGCACCCCTCACACGCAGTGCTGACACATACATGGATTCCCTGCCACAGCACCTCTCCACCACGTACCTTACTTCCACAATGCGGGCACTGTTCCTCATGCCGAACAAACGGTTTAATGGGTATCATGATTGTTCTCTCCAACTTTCGGTACTGTAATATGAACACGCCAGAAGGTCAGGATGGACTTCATCATCCAACCCAAATTAGATTTAACTTCCTTAAATAGCAAATCTAATAGAAATACAGATATCGTAAAGGACAAGATCGTCGCCACTAACGACCCTCGGACACCAAGCAACGGGATTAGCGCGTAATTGAAAGCGATATTCGTAACCGCACCCACCACCGAGGTCAGCAGCGTGTATCTGAACAAATTTTCATTGGTAATAAACAAGCTTTTAGCAACACTGAAGTTAGTGAAAAACAGACGAATCGCAAACAGAGACAACAGCGAACCTGCTTCGGTAAATTCTTTCCCATACAGCACAACCACTACCCATTGGGATAGAAAAAATAAAGGTACCGAGGTCACAAGAAAGCATATAAACATCAGGCGATACACCGTAGACAATGTCTGTCTGTATTCGTCGCTTCCTTTCTGCTTGGAGCGGGTTACTACTGGAGCATAGGCCGTTGTCAGAACAACCGGAATGAAGCCCAGCACTTCGATGAGTCGGAGTGCAACGGAGTATTGCCCAACCGCAGCGTTCCCCAGCAGTTCACCGATAATGACTTGATCGATCCGTGCCTGTACATATACAGCGGAAGATGACAGTATAAGCGGCCAGCTGTGATTCATGATTCGCCGAGCTGTGGCTAAGCGGAACGTCCATCGGTTCACACGTCGTCCTTCCTTACGGAAGAAATACAGCAGCAGCAGGCTCCCCAATAGAAACTCTCCATGAGCACACAACGCCACCACCCATATCGGAACACCGGACAACAACAGAATGATTTTGATGGTGGAGCCGAGAACAAAGGCGGTATTCTTGGCAACGACCGTGTATTTGGACAGCATCTGCGCACGAAACCAGTAGTCGATGATATCAAACAATTGAAATACCGAGGCCGTAGCCAGGATCAGATTGATCAACCGCACCGAACTGTCTTCCGGTCTGAGCAGTGAAATGAAGGAATAGGACAGTACAATGGCCATCAAAGTACCTACCAATTTCAGCAGAACCGCCGTACCCAATAGCTCATGCTCATCCTTGGGGTCTTTGACAAGATCGCGTACTAATATAGAATCAAAGCCAAGGGTCGTGAAAATCAGAAACATCCCGAAAAAGGATTCCGCATAATTCCACTTTCCCAGTTCCTCTGGTCCCAACACTCTCGCCATGATGATGCTGACTGCCAGGCCGAACACCATGCGAATCATTTTGTCACCGAACAGCCATGATGTATTCACCAGCAAACTTCTGCGCGGTTTGGCGCGTTTTTCGACTAATGTCATAGGTTTTACTCCATCTTGAAAAATGACCTTGCGTACAGCGAAGAGACCCCCGCCCAGGCGGATGGCCTCTCCATCTCTTACACGACGACAGAAGCTTCAACTGCAGCCTGCCTTTTTACCCGCTCCAAGTCTGTATCCACCATCATATGAATGAGCTGCTCGAAGCCTACTTCCAATCGCCAGCCCAGCTTTTCTTTCGCCTTGGCACAATCGCCGAGCAATAGATCTACCTCTGCCGGACGGACAAATTGAGGATCGATCACGACGTAATCCTCATAATTTAGGCCTACATGGGAAAAGGCAATTTGCAGCAGTTCACGCACAGAATGCATTTCTCCCGTGGAAATGACGTAATCATCCGGTTGATCCTGCTGAAGCATCAGCCACATCGCCTTTACATAATCCCCTGCAAAACCCCAGTCTCGCAGTGAATCCAAATTTCCCATGCGCAGCTCCTGCTGCAACCCCAGCTTGATACGAGCTACCGCATCCGACACCTTACGCGTTACAAATTCCAGTCCTCGGCGTGGGGATTCGTGATTGAACAAAATGCCAGAGCAAGCAAACATATTAAAGCTTTCGCGATAGTTCACTGTAATCCAATGGCCGTATACTTTGGCGACACCGTAGGGACTACGTGGGTAAAACGGAGTCGTTTCTGTCTGCGGTGTCTCCAGCACCTTACCGAACATCTCGCTGCTTGACGCCTGATAAAAGCGCGCTTCCGGTTTGGCAATTCGAACCGCCTCCAGCATATTGGTGACAGACAGCGCTGTAATCTGACCTGTAGCCAACGGCTGCGGCCATGAGGCCGCTACGAAGGATTGAGCAGCCAAGTTGTAGACCTCATCCGGGTCGGACTGACGGACGGCTTCGATCAATGAAGCCAGATCGGTCATATCACCGGAAAGCCAGTGGATGTCATTCTGGATATGCGCTACATTTTCAAAGTTCGGTGTGCTGGTTCGTCTGCGCACCCCGTACACCTCATAATCCTTGGACAGCAGCAACTCAGCCAGATAGGACCCGTCTTGTCCGGTAATCCCTGTGATCAGCGCTTTTTTCATTCCCATTCCCCCACCGTTTTTTTATTGTTCAACCAGATCCAGACCTTGAAATGCCTGATACACAGACTTTAATCCCTCTTCTAGTGAAATACGCGCCGACCAACCCAGCTCGGAAATTCGGGATACATCTACCAACTTACGCGGCGTTCCATCAGGAGCGGAGGTGTTAAAGGTAATTTCTCCCTCATAGTCGACTACATTCTTCACTCGTTCAGCCAGCTCACGAATAGAGATATCCTCACCTACGCCGATATTTACAATTTCATTTCCCTCATAATTGTTCATCAGGAACAGACAGGCTTCAGCCAAATCATCAGAATGAAGAAATTCTCGCCGCGGCGTACCTGAGCCCCATACTTCGACAGTCGGAGATTGATTCAGCTTGGCTTCATGAAACTTGCGGATGAGCGCAGGCAGCACATGAGAGGTCTGGAGATCAAAGTTGTCGCCCGGACCGTATAAATTCGTCGGCATCACAGAAATAAACCGGGTTCCATACTGACGGTTGTAAGACTGACACATTTTAATCCCGGCAATTTTAGCAATTGCATAGGCCTCATTAGTAGGCTCCAGTTCACCTGTAAGCAGATATTCTTCCCGCAACGGCTGCGGAGCAAATTTAGGATAGATACAAGTAGAGCCGAGGAATAACAGCTTGCCTACATTCGCCCGGTATGCCGCATCAATCACATTCGTTTGTATAAGCAGATTGTCACGGATAAAATCAGCCGGATATTCGTTATTCGCCAAAATCCCACCAACCTTGGCCGCTGCCAGAAATACATAATCCACAGGCTCTGTTTCAAAAAAATGATCTACTGCCTCTTTATTGCGTAGATCCAGCTCACGGCTTGTGCGAGTAATAATATGACGGTAACCCGCATCCTGAAGCGCTCGGACAATAGCGGAACCCACCAGTCCGTTATGCCCTGCTACATATATGTTGGAATGAAGATCCATACTTATCCCCTACCTTCTTCGTGAAAATGAAAGACTTTAATACGCATCCTTGGAGCCTAGCAGCACACGAAATGTTTTCAGCATAATGATCATATCTGTGCGGAAACTGCGTCTGGATATGTACTCCAAATCCAGTTCTACCATCTGGTTAAAGCTTAGATGATTACGACCGCTGATCTGCCATAGACCAGTGCAGCCCGGTGTAACCGTCAGACGCAGCTTATCCCTCACTGTGTAATCATGGACTTCTCTTGGCAATGGGGGTCTGGGTCCTACCAGACTCATCTGCCCACGTAGTACATTGAACAGTTGTGGCAGCTCGTCGATGCTCGTTCTGCGAAGAAAGCGACCCACACGGGTAATTCGGGGATCGTCCCGCATTTTGAACATCGCACCCTCAATTTCATTTTCCACCAGCAGTGCAGACAATCTGGCTTCGGCATCAGACACCATAGAACGAAATTTGATCATGCGAAACGGCCGCTCGTTTTTTCCAATACGTACTTGATAAAATATTGCACTGCCTTTTGGGTCCTCCAGCTTAATCAGCAAAATGACAAGCAGAAATACTGGGCATAGCACGATGATTCCAATGAAAGACAATATAATATCCATGCTTCGCTTCACGAACGGGTATACGTTCCATCCTTGCCGCCGTTCAAGCCCATGAGCAACCGAATAAACATCCACTGACGCGCCCAGCACTTCGGCCTCGTTCGAGCGGGAAGAAGACACGTCTCATCACCTCGCTCCTTATTGATAAGTATTATTTATGCATTGTTAAAAGAATTTTATATACTATCATTTTCCTCCTTTTTATTCATGTCAGATTGCGTTCCTCCATCCCCCGCTCGGCGCGGGTATTCGAACGCTTCACATTATTAAGTACTACACCCAGAATGCGCGCCTTTACTCTTTCCAAATTCGCTTTTGCTTTCTTGACGATATCCTTTTTGACTTTCCCTGCCTGCACCACCAGAATGACTCCGTCACACATAGCGCTTATAATTAAGCCATCCGGAAAGGACAGCAACGGCGGCGTATCCATTAAGATCACGTCATAATGTTCTTTTAGGTCAACCAGCAGAGCATTCATTCTGCGGGAACTGAGCATCTCGGACGGATTGGGCGGGTTCGGTCCGGCTGTAATTGCATGCAGATGGTCAATCCCGGTTTCCTGAACCACATCCTGCCATGCCTGTTGATTGGCAAGCACCCGTGTCAGCCCCGTGTGATTACGCAAACCAAACATATGGTGCAAAGAGGAACGACGCAGATCCATATCCATAATCAGCACCTTTTTCCCCTCTTGCGCATAGGTTACAGCCAAATTGCTAATCGTGACCGTTCTACCTTCACCCGCCTGAGCGGACGCCACCATCATAACCTCAATCGGCTCGTCTATAGAAGAAAACTGGATGTTAGTACGAAGCATGCGGTACTCCTCCGAAACGGAAGACTGAGCATGTAGGGATGTAACGAGCTGATTATTGATTAATCGCGGCATATTGCCCTTCACCTACCTGTTTAGGAGTTGTAGTGGAGCTGTCGGAGCGTTTATCTTCTTTTTTCATTTTCGTAATCAGGGATAGGGTAGGCAGACCGAGTTCTTTTTCAATATCCTCTTCATTCTTAAATGTATCATCCAGTACCTCCAGCAAAAACGCCAAGCCTATTCCCAACAATAAAGAGGTGGCAAAAGCAATAAATATCTGTATAGCGGGATTACTGTTCACGGGAACTGCTGGATCATTCAGACTGGCTTCGCTTAGGATGGTGACATTGTCCATTTTCATGATAGAGGGGATTTGCCGTTTGAATACTTTGGCTACCGCATTGACGGTTTTCACAGCCTTCGTATACGATAAATCGCGGATTGTTACATCCATGACCTGTGAATCACCTGCGGTGTTCACTCTTAATTTTGACGCCAAAGCTGACGGAGTGACCTTAAGGTCGGGGAAGCTGGCGACCACCTGATCCATAATCGCCGAGGAGATCATAATTTGCTTATAGGAGTTCGTTAAGGCTATATTCGTTTGAACTACACTGTAATCAACGACACCTGCACGATCCGGTCGTGGCGTCTGGTTGATAATGAGCTTTGCGGTAGCTTCGTAAATCTGCGGGGTAAAATATACATTTTTTATGCCCACTACAGTACATACCAGCAATACGATGCTACCAATCAACCACATTCTTTTACGGATCAAACGGATGTACTCTTTCAACTGCACAAGACCAGTCCTCCCTGATTGACTTGTTTTCGATGCAATAACGCTTGTACTGATCCTCTGCATAACGGGGAAAAGAACGATGCATGACCCTCTAATCTATAGTAAAATGTTGTATAATAGCGCATAGAAGGTCCAGCCAGCGAATAAGCACAAAATGCTCAATCATCGGTGGCCTCTTAGGGTATATAAACGAAGACATAAGTGAAAACTATGAAATAAAGATACGTTATGTAACTTACATAACTAATTTATGATACAAAACGTATCTTGTCAAGTGTAAAATTGCTTTTTTACCTTTCTTAACCTTGCCTTCAGGAGGAAAAACAGATGAATTATGGCACCCGCATCGCTGAATTACGAGAACATAAGGGATTAAAACAAGAGGAGCTAGCGCAATCCCTCGGAATTACGCGGGCAGCTCTTTCTCACTATGAAAAAAATAGGCGCAAGCCAGATTTTGAGATCCTGACCAAGCTCGCTGATATTTTTGGGGTAACGATTGACTACTTGGTGGGACGTACGAGCCATCCGGCGGCAATATTGGATTCAGATGTGAGGGAATTTGTGGACCAGCTTGAACTGTCCGACGAGGATATTCTGCGACGTTTCAACCTGACCATTGACGGACGCACCTTGTCTGAGGAAGAAGCCAAACGTTTTATTGCATTTGTCCGAATGGAACGAATGATGGAATAAAGAACGCGGCCGACTGCCTTACGTCTCGCTCAAGTAAGACCAGCCGTTGGAATTTACACGCGCTTGTCCTTCCGGTATGTGGTTCCATCAGCGTCGCTTTCTAGCCATTCTGGTATCGTGATACCACATTGGAGCAAAATGTCCCGGATGTCCAAGTGGATGGCAGCTTTGTCTGCTTTCTGTACGTTGTTTCGAAAAAGAGGGTTGTTCACCCCTAATTCTGTCTCCTTGTTCATTCAGCACTAACCTCGCTTTATTATTCTTGGTCACCGGAAAGAGATTTCCCACAAACCATGTATGTATAGTCATGAACAAAACTATTATATATGAATACATACCTGCAATGTTGTCGTCTTATGACGAGAATATAAAAGGATTTTCTTATTTTTTTCTTCATTATACGTAAAGTATTGGCAAATCAGAACGATTTTCCAACAAAAAAGAACCTGTCAGGTCCTATTTTCTCCTGATAGGTTCTTTTTTGTTTTATTTCGAAATGATGTTAGGTATTCGTTATCTAAGGTCCTATATACATTCCGATCTGATATTAAGCGACCTCGGCTGCCTGGGAAACCTGAGTGCCTCCAGTCGCCCGAACTTTGTAGACATAGTGACCTCCGGCTTTTACCGTCCGATCTGTATACGTGCTTCCCGCTACTTGCGAGGCAATCACCTGATAGGCCCCGTCGGTCCCGTCAGCACGCAGCACATCATAGGAAGATACGCCTTCTGCCTGAAGCCAGTTAATCTTTACTGCCCCATCCTGAACAGAGGCAGCCTTCACCCCTGTTGGAGCTGAAGCTGCGGTTTGATCTGTACTTTTTAATTCCAAAATATATTGTACCGCTTCACCAGGACCCAGCTTTTCTTCAAAATCAAGGGCAGGAGAAGCCTTGAGTCCTGATATGGAACGTTGTGCCTGACTGTAAGTAGAACCCGCTCCAAAACGTTCACCCGTGTACAAACCGGCTTTCGGCATCGTTACCCGTACACGAACTGTCTGCGTGGTAGCTTCGAAATTCACTAGATTCACCAGCAATTTGTCTGAAGTAGCGCCGCTACCTGCCAGCGGTTTAAGCTTGGACGTATCCACCGCACGAACATACACCATCTTATCCTTGGTTTCCTCTGGATTCAGCACTGTATAAGTCAGAGGTTTTCCATGGGTGGCATAGGCTAAGCTCAAGCGTCTCATGATCTTAACGCGGGTGTCCTGTCCTTGCCCGAACGGATAAATTTCTGTGTTGGCCGGGTTATGACTTTGCAGATCGAAGCCTGTTTTAAACAGCGTATAATCTTTATAAAAAGCAGCGTGCTGGATAAACATATCGGCAAACCCAATTTGCGAACGCATAATCCGGTCGAATGCAGCTGCTTGTGGCTGACTAGCCCCGTAATCTGGATTGTCTCGATGCGTATCATTGGTACCGAACTCTGTGTTCAGCATCTTTTTCGCCAGTCCATTGCTCGAACCGCCGAAGGTTTTCAAATTTTGGACGAAGCTGCCCCCGCCCTCTTCATTATACGATTCACCATAGGCGTGTCCATTGGTCAGGTCGGTGACTTCCTCCAGCTGTTTACGTTGCGCCGGGTCCCGTTCCCATCCATCTGGGTCACCGCATTTTTGCGTACCACTGGTTTGATTTTTGCATGCCTTGGTAGAGTACGTTGGCCAGTAGGCCCAGCCCGGTGCTACGGTTTTGAGATGCGGTGCCAATTGCTTGCCTTCTGTATTCAACCACTTGGCCACAGCCAGGTTTACCGCCTTGGAGCGATTAAATAATCCAGGTTCGTTATCTACTTCATAATATTGAAGATAAGAACCGTATTTTTTTACATAATCGCGCAACTTTTGCTTGGCCGTCTCTGGTAGAGAACCATCTTTTTGCAGCTTAATATCACCTGTATATAAATACAAAGCAGACGATTGCATATTATACTGCTTTAACGTTTGATAGTAATCATCCACGTCTGTACAGGCCTTGCCCACATTACTGGCACAGGTGACCCTCATGACGTTGCCACTATAAGCAATGCCCAGCCACTTGAGAACGTATGGTAAATGCTTAACTGCACCCTGATCATAATAAAATTCTTTATTGTTCACATTTGTTCCGGTCAGTATATATTTACCGTGTACCGGTTCGGTCGCAGGTGAAGCTAACGTCTCCAAGCTCAAGTCATCCCAAGTCCACCACACATTTTTATCTTCTGCAGAGGAGCAGTATAGGCAGCGCGCTGTCTTTAGCTTGAGTACGTTAACACCGCTTTGCAATTGCTCTTTGGGTATATACAGCTCGTAGTTGTTTTTGAAATTATAAGTACTCCCAGTACCGGAAACCCCGGCAATCTGAATAATACCGGACAGCTGATGATTTGAAAATACAGCCATTTGCGGGACTGCTTTGCCCGCATCCAAAATCCGAACACGGAATATCATACCATTGGGAGGAATCTGATTCAGCTTATACTGGAGTGTCAGTTCAGGGTTCGTGGACGCATTCAAACCGGGAGGAATATCTCCACTGCTGAGCAATACCGGAACTGTTGTACTCTCTGCTTCCGACAATGCTGACAATGATCCTTTAGCAGACGATTCGGTAGAGGCAGCTGCTGTAGAAATATCGATATTATCCCTACCGACCACACCTTTGAATTCCGCTGAAGAGTCATCCCTCTGACCCAGCTTCCATACTGGACTGGCAGCCGCTACTTTATCCGTCTGCAATTCTGCGCTTCTTGAAGGCGTGTATATAAACCAAGCGATCATCGCTATAGCTACGACCGCTAGTAGTCCAGATAAAACTACTGAATACCTATGGGATAACCATTTTTTTATCATATGATCCACCCTCTCTCCTCAAATTTTTTGACCGGGAAAGAGTATCAATCAAGGAAGAAACAAAGCGTTTCCGGGAATCACCGCTTTCGCTTCATGCTGACTTTCCCACATTAGACGTGCCATCGCGTCGCCTTTTTCATCATAGTATTCCACTTTTAAATCTACCATTTTGCCTGCTTCCAAAGTAATACTACCTTTACGCTCTGTCCAGCTTTGTTTGAACCAGCTGTCAATAACCAACTTGCCATCTACCCATACACGGATACCGTCATCAGATATCGTTGTGAACGTATAGGTCTCGCTATATTGCGGTTTGATTTTACCCGTCCAGCGAACCGAGAACTGATCGGCATTCACCTTTGGATCAGCTGCATTGGCACGCCAGTTGTAGTCCAGCTTGCTATCTGTACGGATCAAAGCAGGACTTCCGCTCAAATTCATATTGTTAAAATATTCGCCCTGCAGCCCGTTCACATAGACCACATCAGGAACGGAAGGAGGAGTCGGAGCCGGGATAGGCTCACTTTGTCCCTCGTCTGGTAAGGTCGGTACGTCTGTCCCAGGTTGTTCGATTGCTGCCAGCCCATTTTTCACATCATCACGCGTCAAACTCTTCGAATCATTCATATAATCCTGAATTTGATTTGTTGTGTTATTCTCAGTCAGCATCTTGCCCCAAGTCATGGAATATACCCATTTAGGTTGAGCCTGAAATACCTCAGAACTAGGCATCTCACCGTGCTCCCCAATGGCAATCGGCTTATTCCGTGCCAGCCCGAGCAGACCTTCGTAATGACTTTGCTTAAAATCATTGTTGTAAATGTCTACTGCCAAAATGTCCACTTTGTCATCCCCCGGGTATTTTGGGGTATACGGGACAGTATACGAATTGGGCGCATTCGGACTCCATACCCACAGCAGATTGTTCAATTGATGTGTGTTTGTAAAACGGTCATACATGATATTCCATAGCTGATTGAAATTAGTTTTGTTTCCCCACCAGAACCAGTCACCATTCATTTCGTGGTAAGGTCTCCACAAAACCGGAACCCCTGCATCACGAAGCTGCTTTAACGATACAGCGACCTTATCCAGATCGGCAATGAGGAGGTTATACTGCGCAGTACCTGGAGTCACGTATTTGTTGAACTCTGCCTGACTTACTTTCGCCTGTACATTGGCCCAAGTCAGTGGCCTACCTGGTAGCGCTTCATGAAAAGTCATCGTCACAATACCACCGGATCTGTCCCAACGGATAGCACTATCGACGACATTTTTACGTTGTGCTGCTTCCGTAGCGTCAGATTGACCAGAGATAGCTCCCATCTCATAGCCGTGTACACCAACATATGCCTGACTGATTTTTTGGACCTTGTTACTTAATTCATCTGGACTTTCCAAATAATCATGCTGACCGGTGACTATTTTTTTCCCTGAGATGTTGAGTAAATAATTGTATAGTTCACGGGCCTGAGTAGAAGCGTCCGAATTAACAGGTTGTAATGAAGCGGCATTCGCCACCGACAGAGAATCTCCAAAACCGACGGGCAACAATGAAAAAAGCATAACAACGGGGAGTACATGACGTATCAGTCGATACAGAGGAATAAAATTGAATCTCACTTTCGCTCTTCCTTTCGGTAGCCAGGCTGCCATCCTTGTGGAAGGCCCTTTAGCTTTGCGTACCTGCCTTTCGACAGGGCTGCGTTTATCGTTGGAAGGAGTTTGGATTCCTTCTTACCCTAAGTATCGACTTTTTTTTACCAAAATTTAATAGGTCATGTTCATGAATTTACAGGTTTTCGCCCAATTTCGACAGTTTAGGCTATGAATTTTCATGAATTCGTCTTTTTTTCGTTTTTACGAAAATAATTAGGAGATAAATTGGTGACGGGAAATTTCATTCCAATCCATACAAAAGCGGACAATATCCTCTTCAACCAACTCAGAGCCAGTCTGCACCTCAATAAAATCCACATCGGTCACTGCCAAAATGCTATGCTTCGTCCCTTCAGGGATACGTACTACGTCACCAGCCTTCACTTTGTGCAGCTTCTCATTCAAAATAATTTCCGCTTCACCGCTAATAATGGTCCAGATTTCACTTCGTTTGAAATGAAGCTGGTAGCTGATATTTTTGCCTTTCCGTACGCGGATTCGTTTGGTCAATACCTCGTTACCCTCGTCATACTTGACATAATCCACAACCCGATACTGTCCCCAACGACGTTCTTCATACATTGGACGCTGATCATGAGCCTTGAGCACTTCCTTAATGCGAGGACTTTCTGCCTTATTGGTCACAAGAATGCCATCCGGGCTAGCGGCTACGATCAGATCATTCGTTCCAATGATCGCCACAGGAATGTCTAACTCGTTAATAAGGCTCGTATTGACGCAATCCTCCGTTACTACACCTCTGCCCACTTGTTGATTAGACATTTCTTCTGTGAGCGTATTCCAGGTACCCAAATCCTTCCAAAAACCATCATACGGAAGAACTACGATGTCCTTTTCCTTCTCGACTACTTCATAGTCAAAGCTGATTTTTTCCAGAGATGCGTATTGCTTTTGCATTTCTTCATAATTAAGCGGCAACCCCTTGGATGCCAAGATATCCAGCAAATAACTTAATTTGAATGCAAAAACCCCACAGTTCCATAGAGCATTGCGTTCAATCAGACGCTCCGCCTGCTCCCGGTCGGGTTTCTCTTGAAAATGGCTCACTTCACGGTAGCCTGTGCTACCTTGAGTGGCATCGTTTTTCGGAATAATGTAACCATATTTCTCTGAAGGATAGGAAGGGACAACCCCGATTAAAGCAAGCTTGCCTTCACTCTCCTGAAGCGTATGTTCCAGCTGGGCTACGGAAGCGAAGAAAGCATCCTCAACATAAGGATCTACAGGCAATATTGCTATAATTTCATCAGGTGAAACACCTGCAATGGAATATAGATAAGTCGCTGTCAGCGCAATCGCAGGAAAGGTGTCTCTGCGTTCCGGCTCAACAATAATGCGCGTATTCGGCCCGACCTGACTCTGGATCATTTCGACCTGTGCTCTCCCTGTCGCAATAAACGAAGATTCTGATAATCCGTTGTCTCCCAATTGTCTCCATACCCGCTGTACCATGGATTCCGAAATCCCCTCCGGGCTCTCCAGCACCTTCAAAAATTGTTTGGAACGGGAATCGTTGGACAAAGGCCATAATCTTTTACCGGAACCACCAGACAAAAGTACGAGCTTCATAACTCTCCACTTCCTCTCTATATTGGTTGGATGATCGTTCTGATGATGAGTTGACTACCCGCTACGGTATGAATTTAATCTTATGATCGCTGTTGGACCGGGATTCACTCGATTATATAAATCGTATATAGGTTTGAATCCCACTAAGCTTATGCTTCCGATGCGAGCTTTCCTTTGGAAAGCTTTCAGGCGAACGCTCCGCTTCTCCAGATTCAAATCCATCCCTGCGCTACTCAAAAATGCATCATGCCGATCATACCGTTTATTGCAAAAGGCACAACCGGACATTATTAAGTCCGGTCAGCCTGTAAGACGTTCGAGAACTCAGAGCTTGCCCGCTGTGCTTGCAAGCTTCAAGTAATCGAGGTTTCGTAACGCCTTGCCGAGATTGCCTTCGGCAACCGCAATGGCATACTTGATCGGAAGGAGCGGCTTCAACCGTGCCGCTCCTTCTGATCTGCCCTTCTACTCCCCCCATAAGGTGGGAGTTTAAAAATTGTGACTCCACGGCGAAAAGCAGCGGAGCGGGCAGAATTGTTCTGAAGAAGCGTCAGCGTTTGCCTTTATCCCCGGATTTTAACCTTTGAATGTTTTATATAATCCAGAAAATCCGGGGGTAACAGCAATCGGAAGAACAATCTGCACGCGCAGCGCCTTCAGCGCCTCCAACACCGCCACAGTCACTTTTTAATCTGTCACGTTTAAACTTCCACCTTATCCCGATTCCACCCACTCATCCGCGGACGACCCACGGAATAGTATTCCAGCCCGGAGCCTTGGATCTGTTCCTCACCGAATACGTTACGGCCGTCAATGAGAACCGGCTTGCGCAAAATGGAGGCCAGTTGTACGAGGTCGACTTTTTTGAACTCTTCCCAATCGGTCAACAGGCACACAGCGTCGCTACCTTCAGCAGCTTGCTGTGGGGATGAGCACCACACAATATTCGGGTGATCCACGCGCTCCTTGAATTTATCCATCGCAATGGGATCATACAGTTTGACAATAGCGCCTGCCTGAATGAGCGTTTCTACGATTTCCAGTGCTGGAGCTTCGCGGATGTCATCTGTATTGGGCTTGAAGGCGAGGCCCCAAATGCCAATCGACACACCGTTCAGTTGACCCAGCGATTCGCGCAGCTTGGATACAATCATAAAGCGCTGATCGGTATTCACCTCGACCACCGATTTCAATAACTTAAATTCATAGTCTACATTACCTGCAATTTGGATAAGCGCATTTGTGTCTTTTGGAAAGCAAGAGCCACCATACCCGATCCCTGCTTGTAGGAAAGAGGAGCCAATCCGTTTGTCCATACCCATACCGTCAGCCACACAGGTTACATCGGCGCCAACCTTTTCGCAAATATTAGCGATCTCGTTAATGAACGAAATTTTAGTTGCCAGAAACGCATTGGACGCGTATTTGATCATTTCAGCACTACGGATATCCGTTACATAGATTTTATCCGTGAACACCTGATGCAGAGTGACCATAGTTTCACGCAATCCTGTATTGTCCAAACCAATAATGATGCGATCCGGATAAAGCGTATCATTGATGGCTGAGCCTTCTCTCAGGAACTCCGGCGCTGAGACGATATCGAAAGACAAACTCGTGTGACGAGCCAACACGTCCTTAATCTTTTCGTTCGTTCCGACAGGTACAGTACTCTTGGTCATAATAATCTTATACCCGTTCATGGCTTTCCCAACATCAGCGGCCGCCTGTTCAATGTATGACAAATTCGCCTCGCCGTTAGCCAGAGAAGGCGTACCTACCGCCAAAATTACGATATCCGAGCGGCGTACTGCATCGGCCAAATCCGAGGTGAACTCCAACCGGCCCGCTTCCAGATTCAACGCGATCAATTCCTCAATACCCGGTTCATAAATCGGAGATTCTGCCCGGTTCAACATGTCGATTTTGTGCTGCTCCAGATCGACACAAATCACCTCATTACCTTTTTGCGCAAAACATACACCCGAGACGAGCCCAACGTATCCAGTACCGATTACAGCCAGCTTCATTCCGTTCATCCTCCTTTTAGAAAGTTCACATAGGCTTGTTCTACATACTTTTTTAATTGATCCTTGAAGTTTTCTTCATCAAATTTGCGCGCATGGGTAATGATATCGTCCACATTCCATGCATGTTGCTCAACCTTTTCGACGGCCTCCAGCACATCCTCTACTTGATGCTTGCGGAAAAATACGCCGTTCACATGAGGAACAATCGTATCCAGCGCTCCCCCACCCTGAAAAGCGATGACAGGCCGTCCAGCCGCATTCGCCTCCAAAGGCGTAATACCGAAGTCCTCTTCACCCGGAAAAACGAGCGCTCGGCATTCTGCCATCAGCTTGTTAACCTCTTCATCCTCAAGCCTGCCGAGGAACTCAATGTTCGGGGCAGCCATACCTTCGAGTCGTTTACGGTCCGGTCCTTCACCCACAATGCGCAGCTTGAGACCGTTACGTTTGAATGCTTCGATCGCGAGATCAATGCGCTTGTAGGACACCAATCGGGATACGATCAGGTAATAGTCACCGATGTTTGTAGCGCGTTTAAAACGGGATGTATTAATAGGTGGGAAAATCACATCCGAATCCCTTTGGTAATAGTGCAAAATTCTTCGTTTAACAACCGAAGAGTTGGCAACAAACTGGTCTACGTTGCGAGAAGTTTTGGCATCCCATGTTTTCAACCGGTTCATGTACAGCTTGAGCATGTTTTTGAGCAGGTTGGATTTGGACTGCCGGGCCATATATGTATCGTAATCCCAGGCAAACCGCATCGGTGTGTGACAATAACAAATGTGAAACGTATGTTTGGGTACCTGGATGCTTTTCATAAATGCACTGCTGGAGCTTAAAACAATGTCGAAATCCCTAAAATCAAAATCACGTATAGCAATGGGATACAGCGGCAGCACTCCTTTGAAGTTGTCCTTCACCCCTGGGACTTTTTGTAGCCAAGTGGCTCTAATATCCGCATCCTTCAAGTTACGCGACAGGCGGTCGTCGCTGAACACCGTTGTGAAGATAGGAGCCTCCGGATACATATCGTGGAATACCTCTACTACCCTTTCCGCTCCGCCCATTTGGATTAAGTAATCGTGTGCTATCGCTATTTTCATCTGAATCATCCTTTAACGCGAATGTCGGTCAGACTCCTGCCAACAAACCCTTATAGTAATGAACTATATCCTTAACTGTGTTCTCGATGACAAAATGCTTTTTGACCCGTTCCATCCCTCTCTCACCCATCTGCTGACGTTCTTGTGGATGCTCCAACATCCAGCGGATGGCTTCTTCCAGCTTAGCCGGATCACCCGGTTCAATAAGCAGCCCGGTTTCATGGGGTACCACCGTTTCCTTGGGTCCACCCTCATTGGAAGCAATCACTGGGAGACCCGCAGCCATGCCTTCAATAATGACCTGACCGAATGGTTCTGGTGTAATAGAGGTATGAATCAGCAAATCACAACGCTGCATCAGGCCTTGAATGTCATCGACGTGTCCCAGCAGATTGACGTTAGCCAACCCGTATTCGCGCATCGTGGACTCTAATCGTTGCTTGTATTCCTCTTCTCCGAACAACGCATCTCCAGCCAGCCAGAATTTCACGCGCTGATCCGGTAAAAAGGAGCGTGCCGCTTCCAGTAAAATATGCTGTCCCTTCCATTCCGCCAATCTGCCGACCAATACGACGTTAAACGAGTCATCACCACGTGAATCCGCAGCCGTGTCACGTGCTGTAATTGCTTTGGCAAAAGCAGAGTAAACGACGAGCGTCTTTTTGTCCGGGGGTAACTCCAACGCACTCAGCGTGGATTTGGAATTTGCAATCACTCCGTTGGGCAAAAAGCGGGACATCAGCCGAATCCCTTTGGCCACAATCGGCTTCAGATACGGCGGACCGATGTGGTCACGGATATGCCAGATCAAGGGCAGCTTCGCCGATTTGGCGGCTACTGTACCATACAGTGCAGACTTGAGCGAGTTCGTGTGAACGCACACGACCTTTTCCTCACGCAGCAAGGGCGCAAGTTTTCTACCGTAAGCCAGCAAACGAAAAGCTGCTGCAGGCGCACCTAGATTCACGGCATTCCGTCCCCGATTGCGAATCGAATCGTCCAATGGAACGATGCGCACATCAATATCACGCTGCCGAAGCCGATCTGCTAAATCGCCCTCCTCTGCCAAAATAACGAGCGGGTCGATATGTTCCCCGATATTCGTCAGTATGTTATACAAAGCGACTTCGCCGCCGCTCCATCTTGCCGTATGGTCAATATAAGCTACTCTCATCATTTCGCCGCCGCCTTTCTATCAAGGACCTGTCGGAACACCTCTTCCACCTGCTCCGCTACATGTCCCCATGTATATCTGCTCAGGACATGGTCCCGGCATTCCCTTGCATTCGGTAGAAGTTCACGATGATCCAGCACACGCAGCAACCCTTCAGCAATGGCTTCACTATCCGTTCCCTTGAACAAAAGCTCGGGACGGAATCCTCTTAAAATCTCCTTATTGCCACCCACAGGAGTCGCCAGCACCGGCAGTCCCGAGGCCATCGCCTCCACTGTGATCAGACCGAAACCTTCCAGTGCCTGTGTAGGTACAACGAACAAATTCGATGCTTGGTGGTACAGTGGAAGCTCCTCATCTGACACATAACCGAGCAGCCTTACATGGTTATGAAGATTGTATTCCGCCACCTTGGAAGCCAATTCCTCCATCAAGGGGCCCTTCCCTCCAATCAGCAACACATGATCAGGATGACGCTCGGTTACTCGTCGCCATGCTTCCAGTAGCTGTAGCAGTCCCATTCGATTAACAAGACGACGAACGGTGAGCACAATCGTCGCATTTTGCGGCAAATTCAGGCGCTTCCGCACCGCTTCTTGATCCTCTGCCGGGTGGAACCTTTCTACATTCGCCGCACCAGGAATAACATGAATTTTGCTGAGTGGAACCTTATAGTGCTCATGCAAAATATCCCGAAAGGTTTCGCTTAGCACTATAAATTTATCCGCCAATCCGTAGGCCTTCATTTCAATGGATTTAGCCAACGTCGTTTTTAGCAAATGCTTGATGCCCTGTCCTTCAATCTTCATTTCCTCCGTCCACGGTCCGTGAAAGGTGGTAACTACCGGAATTCCTCTTTTTTTCGCCTCCAGCGCCGGTCCGACACCATAGGGAGCAAAATGGGAATACAGTACATCCGTCGGTTGCTTGTCAAACAGCTCTGCTGCATATTTTTGCATTAGCTCTCGACGCTTCCACATGGATTGCTGCTTGCTGCCAATCGAATGAATCCGAATACGGTCGGGCGCCTGCGGCTGCTCGTCACTACAGATTAGAGCATCCAGCGTATTGCGCTCTAACGTAAGCTGCTCACAGATGGATTTGAAATATGTGTTGAGGCCTCCTGGCTGCAAGGACGGCCAGCTAAGCCCCGTTGCCGCAATACGAAATCCGTTATTGTACGACATAGCTGGTTTCTCCTTTCTGCTCGGTATGTCCGTCATCCACGATTTCTATCTTTTTTCGCCGCTTGGTTAGCTCATAATGCTTGAAGCAGACGAGAAACTCATACATCACCCAGAATACTGCTACGGCAAAACCCGCCAATCCCTTGCGGTATAAGCCTTGGACAAAATACTTCTGCACAAAGCGGGCAGGAGGCCGCCACAACAGTCTGGTAATCCGAAAGGATCTTCCTTTGTTAAATGCCGTCTCTGCTTCCAGATCTGTATATTTGTTAAAACGGGTCATATGATCACTGATGCTGCGGAAGCCGTAGTGCCATAACACGCCCTCCAGATTGACAATCTGGGAAGAGGCTACATCCGGCATTTCATGAACAAGACTATTCGTAATGCCATAAATACGCCGATTGTACAAACGAACCAGGTATTCGCCTTTGTTCATCCATTTGCCGAGAAAATCTCCAATCCGGAATACGGAATATGCTTTGGCCGGATCGTGGAGCGTTTCCTTTACTTTCAACAAGTCTCCAAGCAACTCTGCATCCACTACTTCGTCCGTATCAATCAGGAATATCCAATCAAATTCCGCTTTTTCAACACCAAACATGCGCTGTTTGGCATAACCGGGCCACGGGTTGGAAAACACCCGACAGCCCAAGGATTCAGCTACCTGAATCGTATTGTCCTTGCTCCCTCCGTCAATGACGACGATATCGTCCGCAAAGGGCTTGCAGGATTTAATGGCGGCTGTGATTCGAGTGCCATCATCCTGAGCGATAATAACTACGGATATCCGGTTGTCCGCGGGAACGCTAGACATGTGGTTCATTAGCGGGTGCCTCCTTCTTTATCTAACCGTTAACTGGCTTTTTCCGGATGTAGTGTGACATCGTTGATCGGAGCCATTGAAAATCTTGTTTGGAAATAAGCAGTCTTGGAATCTTCATTTTTAGAACGAATTTAACATTACATAAAATGAAAATGAACCGTAGAATCCCCGAAGACAGCATTGCTATCCCTGCACCCGTCAATCCATATTTCGGTACGAGTATGGACAGCAATGGAATGACGAGCGCCAATCCGACACCCTGTAGAATGGTAACCAGTTTGGGCTTACCCAACGCCATAAATTGTTGTGCCAGCACCATGGTTCCCCCACTGATAGCAACCTCAAGCACCAGGAACCGGAATACCGTAAGCGCTTGTTTAAACTCTTGACCATATAACAATGTAAATACGAACGGAGCAATCAGCATCAGCATCACCGCAGCCAGAAAGGTTGCCGTTGATGTCACTCGAAATGCCCGAAATGTTATGGCCACCGCCTCTTCCTTATTCAGACCGGAGGCTTTGGGAAACAGCACGACAATGATCGAGGTAGAAAATACATTCACCATCCTGGCCAAGCTGACCGCTACTGCATATAAACCGAGATCAGCGGGTCTGAGCAGACCCGCAATCAAAATCTGATCAATATAAGTGGAAACCTGCCCCATGAGATCATTTCCGTATGAACCCATACCGTAGGTAAAGAGATTTTTAAATTGCGTCCAGCTGTTCTTTACCTTTGGTTTGTACAGCCGAATCATTCGTATCGTGACACCAATATAAATCGGCAAGCCCGGCAGTAAATAGGCCAATGCCGAGGTGTACGGATTCATATTTCCGGTTAAGATCAGAATCGCCAGACCCAGCAGTGTACTTAGCGGTACCAGATACCGGAATAAATTGTACTGCTTATATTCCGAGCGAACTTGAAGCAATGCATTATTGATCTGTGAAATCGCTATGAGCGGACACATCATCATGGAGCACTGCGCGAAAAGTATGACCGATGAAGAAAAAGAGCGCAGCCAATAAGGAATTAGAAAAACTCCGACGAGTGTCGCCAAGCCCCCGAACATGGTAGCCAGCAGCAAGGCCAGACCATACAGCTTGCCCGTTTCCTCCGGTTTCCTTTTCGCATTGTAAATTAATGCAGATGGGACACCGAAGCTCATGCAGAAGGCGAGAAATTGGGACCAGTTCACCATCGCTGTCTGTTCCCCGCGTCCAGTAGGACCCAGGAATCGTGCCGTTAGCACACCAGTCAGCATATTCACGACGAGAATCAGCATACTGAATATCATCGTTTTTACTGCTGCAGAGCTGTTATCCTTGCTTTTGGCAAACCGAATCACCGTGGACCATAGTGTCCGGACAGGTGCGGATAATGCTTGTAAGTTTTGCACAGCCTTTACCTTCTTTCCGCGATGACATCTTTTGCCCATAGTCCTATCCCGATCATCATCCAGATCAGATAGCCGCGCATACCGGGGAAACCATTATCTGATATGAGACTGGCTACAGCTCCGGCCCACGTAGCCAACGCCAGTCTGATATAAGGCTGACTGGCATCTCGTGCGGCAATACGGGCGAGAAGGCGCTTGATGATAACGAAGAGACCACCGAAGAAAAAGAATGCCCCGAAAATACCGAAGGTGAGGAAAATGGCGATATATCCATTATCCATAATCCCAAGTTCGCCGAGATCGCCGCCGTTATCAAGCTTGGTTCCGATTCCTACACTCCCAATCCCCTGCCCGACCGGATTGCCAGCAATCGCCGGAAGCATCGTATGCAGTAAATCCAAACGTTCATTGTACGAATGATCCTGCTGAATATCCGTCAGCGTCTGCATGCGAGCCACCAAACCTTCTGCCCCTGGAAGTTTTGGAACAATGATGTAGAGAAGAAGGCCAACTATAGCTAGTTGAAACAAGGTTTTCCACTTTCCCTTGGAAGATGAACTGAGAATGTAAGCCAGTAACATGACGAATGCAATTAGCCAGGCTGAACGTACCAGCGTGATTAAGAGACAAACGACCGTCAGCAGGATTCCGATCCATCCCAAAGTGCCACGCCAACGTTTTTCCATTAGCATGGGTACAAGTGCCATCGCCAGGAAAATAGCGCAGGGACCAGGCGAGTTCATGGAAGAAAATACTCTGATTTGAAGTGGTTCTGGAACACCAATGGAATTCATTTCTACATGATTCATCCAAAATGCATCCCACGGAGGCACCGTCAAGTACTGGATAATGCCGTAAATTGCCACAAGAACAGCAATGTTGGCATATGAATACAGCAGTCGGTCCAGCTCCTTCGCCTTCATGGGCTTAATCGCAAGATAAGGCAACAGGATCAAAGGAACCACATAATTGGCTAAATCATAAGCAAAAACAATACCATTTTTGAATAACCCGACCACACTTCCGTAGGCCAATTCTATGCCGAAAAATACAGCAATTCGGGTCAAGGGTTTTTCGGCCTGATGAATGCCCCGCAACACAGGAATAATCAACATACTGCTTACCAGCAGCGGTGCCACGCTCAACAAGGAAACCGAGTGATATGTTCCCTCCATCCAATCCGCAATGCGGCGGATTTCCGGGCCTACTGCCCACACTGCCAGTGTGTAAGGAATCAGTAGCCGCGATTGCAAGATCGCCAGCAGGAAGGCCGGAAAAACGAGCGCCAGCAATATGGCTCCCTGCTGGCTCATGGTGGGATTCATCTTGGCGCTGACAAATCCGATGGCGAGTGGCAACATACAAGCCATCAACCCCATGCCGATCATGCTGATTCCACGCCGATTTCCTAGCCGAACGGAAATCTGCTGATCTGCCAACCGACTCATGTTTCTCACCCCTGACCTCCCTTCATCCGCTTCCGCTTGAACATCTCCTTAAACAGCAGAACGAGAAATTGGGAATCCTCAATCAAATATCTTTTCCACAATCGTTTAGGCTCCTGAGACAACCTCCAGAACCATTCAAATCCCGTCTTCTGCATCAGCTCCGGTGCTCTTTTCACATTTCCCGACAGGAAATCAAAGGTCGCTCCCACCCCAATCGAAATCGGAGCGCGGTAAGTCTCGTAATATCTGTAAATCCATTTTTCCTGTTTAGGGGCGCCCACACCTACAAAAACGATGTCCGGGCGAGCCTCTTGAAGCAATTGGACAATGTGCCTATTCTCCTCCTCGTTTTTCTCAAAGCCATAAGAAGGAGAGTAACAGCCCACCACATTCATGTTCGGATAAGATTCCTGGAGATTGAGCATAGCCTTCTCAGGAATACCGTCAGCTGCACCCAGAAAAAATAAACGATAGCCTCGATCCTCAAAAGCCTCTCCCAACCGAGTGAACAAATCTGACCCGGAGACCTTTTGTTTGAGGGGTTTTTTCAGTAACTTGGACGCCCATATGATAGGCATCCCATCGGCCACTACAGCTCCGGCATCCGAATACACCTTGCGGAATTCATCATCCTTGCGAAGCTTGATCACATGATCGACATTACAGGTCAAAATGTAGGAATGACGCTGATGTTCAATAGAGGTATCTATAAATTCGAGTAGATCATTAAAATCGTAATTATCAAAGTTGACATCGAACATGTTCACTCTGCTCATCGTATCACTTCTCTTTGCGAAAATCGGTTTGAGTAGATGTCTGGTATAACGCGTTCAAATACCAGCAAAATGGAATAATCATCTGAACCGTCGACAACGTATTATCTGAAAACGAGTAGATCAGAAAGCCTGCAATTAAGCTTACAAAATAAGGTTTGATAGACTTGGCAAGCGACCGGTAAATGAGAGCGAACACGATCAGCAATGAAAGCATTAATAGCCCGCAACCGATATATCCCGTGTCAAAATAAAAGCGTATATACTCGTTATGCGGTACAACAAAGCCATTGAATAATGTCCCATCGTTCGCGACCGTTACCGCGCCAAGACCTCTCCCTGACCAAGGGTAATCATGTACTCTGTTCAAAAAATATTCCCATGCCTCCGAGCGTCCCGACAGGTCAATGCCTGTATCGGTCTCCCGTTCGAAGGAGCGTTTTTTTAAATTGTTCCATTGCAGGGCCACCGCCCCCAGAGCAACCAAAAACGATCCGGCCAGCGGTAGCAAATAATTGACTTTCCCCTTGAGGTACTGACGGGCAATATCAAACAGATACACAGCAAACATTAATAACAATGCCAGAATCGGTCCACGTGTACCGGTGGCGATCAGAATCAGAAAGTTCAGTGCCAACACAGTGTAATAAAATGCGGCTTGCTTGGGTTTACGCTTGACCTCAATTAGAGAGACAGCAATTCCGAGAAAGGAGAGCATTGCCAGATGCGGCGGTATATTCGCTCCTTGTACTCTGACTGCGCCCGTAAATTCTACATCCGTAAACGAATGCAGCCCTAGAACCTGCAAACCCAGTCCAATGACCACACTAATAATGGGCAACAAACTGATCAGTCGGATATGCTTTTCTGCCACATCCTTTTTCCACTGGATCAGTAAAAAAAAGAAAGGGAGTGATAAACCGACGAACGCCTTGACGGCAATCGAGGTCGTTAACAAAGGCAGCCATGCTGAAAATCCAAATGTAATCCCCAGCATGATCACCAATGCCCAGACCGGATAGCTGAACTTGAGACGTATGCCATACACGAGCATACACGGCACCAGCAGAGCCAAAATGCCCAATTTGTACAATGACAAAATCTCAATACCGAACACGCCACCCTGATACAGAGAATCGACTGAGACTGCTGTACTTAGCAAAACAGCGTAGCTGATGCGCTCCGGATGATGTATGGAAACAGCCAGCAAGAGCAGTAAACATACCGCCGCAATACTGACCACCGGCTGATAGGTAGCCGCAATTCCTACAGCAAGAGCGCCCAGTAGAAAAATAAAAACATGCTGTATGGTGTTTATTCTAGTAGTCCAAGGATAGTTACTCATGTTCCATCTTTCACCCCGCAGCTGACTCGCTTTTCCGGTTGCGCAGTGTATCCAGCGTCCCACGGATACTTTCAAGCCTGCACCGGTTCAACAGCTTCCTGCCCTCACTACGTGCCAGCAGGGAATCCACAGTGATGTATAACACTTTGGCTGCCGTCTTCGCCATCAGCATCGCGTTGCCACGCAGACCTACGGCCTGAGCAGCGTTAGACATGCCCTGACAATAGTAGCGGTTCATGATCCATTCTTTCGTTAACCGTGAAGACGGCACAAAATGTTCCACAGACATGTGTGGATGATACATAATCGTTCCACCATTTTTACGGATTTGCTCAAATACCCACGATTCTTCACCTGATAGAAGGATATCTCCCTTTCTGCCTAGATGAAGCGGGAACATAACGGCGGCAAAAGCCGTTTTGCGCATCGCCATATTCGCTCCAAATGGATTCAGTCCAGACGGATATTCACGAACGGCTTTGCCCAGATCAATAATCGTGTAAGGCAGTTCAAGCGGGCCTGTTAGCCAACCCGGTCGTTCCGTCTCAAACATAGGGTCAATTTTCCCACCCATAGCCGTCAGCTCAGGATTGCTCCCGAATGCTGACATAATCGTTTGCAACCATGTAACACACGGAATTGCATCATCATCGAGAAAAGCAATGACTTCCGCTCTTGATAACGTAATGCCTGCATTGCGAGCAGCAGACAGTCCTTGTTCGCGCTCATAATGATATCGGAGATGGATATTCTGACCATGGGCGACGGTGAACCTTTTGATCGTCGCTGCTGTATGATCGGTGGATCGGTTATCGACCACAATGATCTCAGCCAGTGCAAGGTCTTCCAGCTCCAGCAGGGACATTAACGTTTTCTCCAGCAGGTCCGCCCGGTTATAGGTGCAAATAACGACGGACACTGCGGGACATCGCTTGAATGCATCCATCAGTAAGCATCCTTGGAGAACAGCATTTTAACGCCAGTTTTCATGATGATTTTCAAATCGAGCCACGTATTGCGAACATGAATATACTTCAAATCCATTTGCACCATTTCTTCGAAGCCTACACTGTTACGTGCGCTCACCTGCCAGTAACCCGTACATCCCGGTGTTACAATCAGGCGTTGCTTATCATAATCGGAATATTGCTCGACCTCGCTGGGCAACGGCGGACGCGGACCGACTAAGGTCATGTCGCCAACCAACACGTTCCACAACTGCGGAATCTCATCAATACTCGTCTTGCGCAGAAAACTGCCAATTTTCGTGATCCGAGGATCGTTTTTAATTTTAAACATGGCGCCGCTCACTTCATTCAGCTCCATCAAGTCCTTTTTCAGTTCCTCTGCATTGGACACCATTGAACGGAATTTATACATATCGAATAACTTCTCATTCTTGCCCACCCGAGTTTGCTTGAAAAACACGCTTCCCTTTGGGTCTTCGAGCTTAATCAAAACGCCTACCACTACAAAAAGCGGAAGCAAGACGATCAAGCCCACGAACGACAGCAGCATATCAAGGAGGCGTTTTGTGACCAGGTAGGACGTTTTATCCTGAATTTGTGTATTTCCGTATGGCATGTAAAACGCTTTACCTGACATGACAGCCTCGCCGTCCTCCGGTAAATTTTCCATGCTCATGCTGACGTACCCCCTCTCAACCTGCCGTGGTTGCTTTCTCGGTCTTTTTCAACCATTCATTCATGGCCTCCATAACCGGATACTTCAAATCATCGCTGGCAAGTGCAAATTCAAGTGTGGTTAGAATATATCCAAGACGTTCACCTACGTCATAGCGTGTGCCTTCAAAATCATAGGCGTACACACGCTCACTCTGATTCAGCTTTTGGATCGCATCCGTCAACTGAATTTCGCCGCCAGCTCCTTTTTCTTGAAGATCAAGATATTTGAAAATCTTCGGCGAGAACACGTAGCGACCCATAATAGCCAAATCGGATGGCGCTGTGCCTGGAGCCGGTTTTTCTATAAAATTATTCACTCGGTACAAGCGTCCGTCCTGCTGATCCGGTTCAATGATGCCGTACCGGTTCGTAAATTCCTGCGGTACCCGCTGCACACCGATAACCGAATTTTGAGTTTCCTCATACTGATCCATCAGCTGGCGCAGGCAAGGTTTTTGACCTGTTACGATATCATCGCCCAGCAGCACACCAAACGGCTCGTCCCCGATAAAGCGTCTTGCGCACCATACCGCATGTCCAAGACCTTTGGGTTCTTTTTGGCGAATGTAGTGAATTTCCACTCCTGAAGAACGCTGTACTTCCTCCAGAAGCTTCAGCTTACCGTCCTCGAGCAGTTTGGATTCTAGCTCAAATGCGTTGTCAAAGTGATCCTCAATGGCACGTTTGCCTTTACCCGTAACGATAATAATGTCCTCAATACCAGAAGCAATCGCTTCTTCCACGATATATTGAATCGTAGGCTTATTGATAATTGGAAGCATTTCCTTAGGCATCGCTTTTGTGGCAGGGAGGAAGCGCGTACCTAACCCTGCTGCTGGAATAATGGCCTTTTTCACTCTTTTCGTCATCGCACTCATTCTCCTTGCTTCATCGAATTTTGGTGTTGCTTACTTCACCTGATTCATCACAATTCCAACCAGCGTCGCACTGGCCTGCTCCATGAGTTGCTTTGTTTTGCGTAGATCTTCCCGTTTGGTACGACCATGTCTAGCAACGAGAATCACACCATCCGTCAAGCCTGCAATCAAGCGAGCATCCGTATAATTCAACGCCGGAGCCGAATCAAGCAAGATGATGTCATATTCACGTTTGAGCTCTTCCAGCAGCTCAGCCATACGTTCGCTACCGAGCAGATCTGCTGCGTTGTACAGGGTGTCTCCACCGGGAACAACCGATAGCTCCAGCCCACCATGCCTAACGATAGACTTGGAAGAAGCCCCACCGCGCAAATAAGCCGATAGACCTCCGGTATTCTCCATTCCGAATATCTCGTGCAGCGCTGGTTTATGCAGATTGCAATCCACCAGAGCCACCTTCTTGCCTTCTTGTGCAAAGGAAACTCCGATGTTGGCGAGCAGTGTAGTTTTACCCGCTCCGCTTTCCGGCGAGGTCAACAATAGAACCGTTCCACGGTCCTTTTGCCCAATCACCTGCTGCCGGATGTATGTACGGAGGGATCGAAATGATTCCGAGATATACGATGATGGATTACTTTCTGTAATCAACATGTCATTCAATCGCAGCATATTTACGCTCCCCTACCCGTTCTTTGGAATTTCCGGCTGCTCCATCGACGTCTTTCTTGCGAATGACTGGAATCGATGCGATTACCGGAATGCCGATGTCCGCGTCCGCTTCTTTCTCCGAGCGCAGCGTGCCGTTAATGCTTTCCAGGAACACAATCGTGCCCAATGCAATCATCAGCGATACGAGAAAACTAATCGCAATATTCATGAGCGGGTTCCCATTAATCGGGTCAGGATTGGCCTGAGGGTCCGCTTCATTTAAAATTTTCACATTATTCAATTCCATCAATCCCGGAACTGTCTGTACGAATTTCTGGGTTACCGCGTTTACAACCGCTGCGGCCTGTGGATAGCTCCCTGCCTCAAACGTCAAACCGATAACCTGACTTTTATCCGAGGATTTAATCTGCAGCTTCTCTGCCAACTTCTGCTGCGTCAAACCGAACTCGGGATGAGCCGCTACAACAGCGTCCATAATTTTAGGTGAAGTGAGAATTTGCTTGTAGCTTTCCACCAAATTAAGACTTGTGTTGACGTCGTTCAGATTGTTACTCCCCTGCTTGGCGGAAATATGATTAACCAGCAGTTGGCTTGAAGCGGAATAGACTGGCTTCACAACATTGTCGCTCACAAAGTATGTTGTTACACATGAGAGAATGACAAAAATTGCGATCAGCCACAATCTTCTTTTGATCAGGACTAGATAATCCAAAATGGTTTTCTCCACAAAAATCCTCCCTCCTATACAATTTCTCTTCATATTTAAGTATGACTTTATTGTAACAATTGGCTCTGTGAACGACATGGAACCGAATGGCACTTTCTCCCTCACTATGGGGGGAGGGAAATGTATACTTTCGGATACGGCATGGTATACTTTTGTACCATGCTTTGTCGATTATGGAAAAAGAAATCGAAAAAAGCCTCAAAATCACAAAGCTTGGTGATTTTGAGGCTTTTCTTTCCACTCGCATATAAAAGTGCAGCGCAGCTTATAGAGTCAGCGCATCATACCATGTTTGTTGGCTCGTACTTCGCCAGACCAATGGCATTGGCATACAATGCTGCCTGCGTACGATCCGCCAGCCGCAGCTTGGCCAAGATCTGACTGACATGCTTTTTGACTGTGAACTCACTGATAAATAACCGCGATGCAATTTCACGATTGCAGGCTCCTTGTCCCAGCTCGACCAGCACTTCCTTTTCCTTTGGCGTCAGGTCGTCCGACAGATTGCCCGCATCTTCACGCAGCTTGTTTTCGAGAATAGCCGGATCATAATATTTGCGTCCTTTGTTGACAAGATGAATCGCGTAAATTAATTCCTCAGGCAATGCTTCCTTAAGCACATAACCATCCACGGAAGCTTCCTCTGCTTTCAGAAAATCTTCACGTGTTGCGGAAGAGGTCAGCAAAATAAATTTGCTTCTGAAACCACGTCCGCGCGCTATCTTGATAATATCCAGCCCCGATTCATCAGCTAGTTTCAAATCCAGCAGCACCAGATCCGGATCTGTTTCCTCGATCACCACAAGTGCTTCCTGTTGATTCTGGGCCTCTCCCGCAAACTGAACATTGGGCTGCATGGATATAACCGCAGCGAGTCCTTTCCGTACTAAAGGATGATCATCGACAATGACAATTTTCATGATTCGGCCTCCTGTCTACAGTTCAGGATTTGCATAATCCCTATGTATCCGATTGTTACCGCAGATTTTGTATTGCAGAATGTTCACGCATTTTATTCGAGGATTTTGCAAAATCCTCATTCATAAGCATTTACCGGAATGGACAATCGGATCTGTGTTCCCTCTCCGATTCGACTTGAAATATCAAATTCGCCTCCCATCGATTGAGCTAAATATTCCATATTCATCATGCCCAGGCCCCCGCCTGCACTGACCGCCTCACCTCCTGCTACCATTCTCGCCGTCTCAAACCCTACTCCGTCGTCATGAATAGACAGTCTAATCACTTGGGGCGTCAATTTTAACTTCACATCAATTCGCTTGGCCAATCCATGACGGATTGCGTTCCCCGCCGCTTCGGAAATGATGCGGAACAAAGCTTTTTGGTACAAATACGGAAGTGAATAATGATCACCATGAATGTCAAAATCAATTTGTACATGGTTCAGCTTGGAGAGTGTATGGAGATGACTTTTCACCGTCCCTAACCAAGTTGAGCCTCCGCTTTTTTTCGAGCTTAGACTATGAATCGCCCCTTTCAGCTCTCTAACCGCTTGGTTAGCAGATTGCTGAATTAGATCAATTTGCTCCTCCACCTGCTCCTTTGGCTGATGACACCAGGTTTGCCGGAGAGAATGCGTTGCGTACACAATACCAAAAAGACTTTGAGAAACATTGTCATGCATTTCATTTGCAATTCGGTTCTGCTCATTCGTCACAATCAGCTGATTTTCAATACGCTCCAGCTCATAGCGCTCCAAGAACACAGCGCTCAGCTCAGCCAAGAATATCAGTTGTTGCACGAGCCAGCGTCTTCCTGTCAGACTTTGATCCGGGCCCAGCTTGAGGCCAATCGTCGCTACAAAACGGGTCGTCATCGGTACTGTGATCATGAGGAAATCGCCCCATTCTGGCAGATGTCTGAAAAATGGTTCACGCTCTTCCCTGAATTCCTCCCGATAATTCCCCAGCTCCTCAAATAGCTGCTCCTCCTCCTCTACCGTCCAGCCTGTCTGGCTACTTTCCGGTGCATCCTCCTCCTGACTATCCAGCCAGAAAAATGCACGGCTCTGCTTTGTTAGCTTGACAGTATAGTCTGAGATGACCTGGCCGAGATTTAAAGCCTCATTGTGGCTGGTCGTCTCCATGATGTGGTAAATCGACTTGATATGATCCATCGTCTCATTGGCTTGTTCTTTAGCCACCTTCAGTTCGTCCTTCATGACGCCGATAACCTGCATTGCCATCGTAGTTACGATCAGTACCAGAAACAAATTGATATTCTGCAATATAAGATCCCACAAAAAATATTGACCTGGTGTAAAAAAGATATAACAAAATGTAAGCACCAAGCCGATATAAGAAAGGAGGAGTGTCCAACTGTATCTCATAGACAGATGAGCACAAGCCACCAGCATGGGAGTAATCACATACCATTTGAACGGGCTATCCATCCCTCCGGTTGGGAATAACAACAAAATGATCCCTGCTGTTTCTAGTGCAATGCTGCATTTCAATACCATATCATGAAGTCTGTATTTACGGTAAATCCAAGTAAATGCTGTAACGGATAAAAATAGAAAACCAATCAGTAATAGCTTCTGCCACACGATTAACCTAGATGATTCGAACAGAAAAACAAGTGACGTTAGAGATAGTGATACATAACGGTATAAAAAAATCATTTTGTCTTCTGCTGACTTCCTCAACTTCATCCTGTCACCCTATTCTGTGTTTTGAAGGGACGATGGGCATATTAGGTTTGTTTGCGTACTCTAAAAAAATCATAACCAATCCAAAAATAAATAACAAGACATAAACTCTTACGTAAACGGTTACATTCCAAAAAATTTGGTACTTTTTATAACATATTTACCGTTTCAGGAAAACATTTTGGGGGTAATGTCAGAATTTATGACGTTTGTCAAGGAAATGAATCACATTTTTAGCAACCTAAAAAAGACTTGCTGGTACCACCGTGATTATAACAGCGGTATTCAGCGAGTCCTTTTTTAGTAAATTTGGTAGTCTACATTTTAGCCCCCGGCACGCGCCAATTCACGCATATTGGCTTCAAATGCTGCCAACAGAGCTTCATCTCCGCTCAAACCAGTTGCCTCTTCTTTTTGGATCTGTTCAACCATACGCTTGTAATCCTTTGGAATCACCCGTACAAACTGCTGAATCGCAGTCTGCCAATCATCCAAAATACGTTGTCCCGCTTCACTACCCGTGTAAGTGACATGGCGTTGAATCAAGCCGCGCAAATCCGCTGCTTCTGCAGGTTCTTCCACACCTTCCAGCAACACCATTTCCAGATTACAACGGCTCAGGAACGTCCCCTCAGGGTCATAGACATATGCAATACCTCCGGACATTCCGGCTCCAAAATTCCGTCCGGTTCCACCCAATACCGCTACACGTCCGCCCGTCATATATTCGCAACCATGATCCCCAACGCCCTCAACTACAATACGTGCGCCGGAGTTCCGAACGGCAAAGCGCTCGCCTGCGATTCCGCTAATGTAAGCTTCACCGCTGGTCGCTCCATACAAGGCTGTATTTCCGATAATAATGTTCTCTTCTGCCTTAAAGGTTGCTTTGTGAGACTTTTTCACTATAACCTTACCGCCAGATAGCCCTTTACCGACATAGTCATTGCTATCGCCTTCCACGCTCAGCGTGATGCCTTTCGGAATAAATGCCCCGAAGCTCTGACCTGCCGATCCAATAAAGTTAAAGCGAATCGTATCCTCTGGCAGACCCGCCGCTCCATACTTACGGGTGACCTCGCTGCCCAGAATCGTTCCTACCGCCCGATTTACGTTTGTAATAGGTAAGGTACCCTCAACAGGCGTTCCGTTCTCCAGCGCTTCCGCAGCCATCGGTACGAGCTGCTGCATGTCGAGTGTTTCTTCCAGACCGTGATTTTGGCGTTGTACGCGGTAACGTACACTACCTTCTTCCAACTCAGGAACATGCAACAGCAAGCTCAGGTCTACGCCCTTCTTCTTCCAATGCGAATCGGCGTTCACGGTATCCAGACAATCCGTACGTCCAATCATTTCCTGAATTGTACGGAAGCCCAATTCCGCCATAATTTCACGGACATCTTCTGCGATGAAACGCATAAAATTCACCACATGGGCAGGATCGCCCATATAATTTTTGCGCAGCTCCGGATTCTGCGTAGCCACACCAACCGGACATGTATCCATTTGGCATACCCGCATCATAATACAGCCCAACGCCACGAGCGGCGCTGTAGAGAAGCCGTATTCTTCCGCGCCCAACAGGGCAGCTACTACCAAATCGCGGCCAGACAGCATCTTGCCGTCTGTCTCCAATACCACGCGGTCGCGCAGGTTGTTCAACATCAGCGTCTGATGCGTCTCCGCCAGACCCAGCTCCCAAGGCATACCTGCATGGCGAATGGAGCCTTGCGGGGAAGCGCCTGTACCACCGTCGTAACCGCTGACCAGAATAATGTCAGCACGGCCTTTTGCTACCCCTGTAGCAATCGTGCCTACGCCTACTTCTGACACCAGTTTCACGTTAATGTCAGCACGCGGATTGGCGTTTTTGAGATCATAGATGAGCTCTGCCAAATCCTCGATAGAATAAATATCGTGATGCGGCGGTGGTGAAATCAAACCTACTCCTGGCGTAGAACCACGTACCTCAGCAACCCAAGGGTATACCTTACGTCCTGGCAGTTGTCCACCTTCACCCGGCTTCGCGCCTTGCGCCATTTTGATCTGAATTTCGTCGGCATTCACCAAGTAATTCGATGTTACACCGAATCGGCCTGACGCTACCTGCTTAATCGAACTGCGACGAGAATCGCCATTGGCATCCGGAATGAAACGTGCAGGGTTCTCCCCACCTTCACCCGTATTGCTCTTGCCACCGATCCGATTCATCGCAATCGCCATATCTTCATGCGCTTCCTGACTGATCGAGCCAAAGGACATGGCTCCTGTCTTGAAGCGACGCATAATGGATGCAGCGGATTCCACTTCTTCCAGCGGCACAGGCTCACCCGTAGGCTTCAACTGAAGCATCGAGCGGATCGTTAAATGCTGTTCCGTTTCGCCCTGCACCAGCTTGGCGTATTTCTTGTATAACTTGTAGTCTCCAGAGCGAACCGACTGCTGGAGCAAATGCACCGTTTGCGGGTTAAACAAATGCTCTTCCCCGTCGTTACGCCATTGATAGTCGCCGCCCGAATCCAGCACTTTGTCGTTGCCGTCCTTGTCGGTGAAAGCACGGTTATGATGAACGAGCGCTTCCGTAGTCACTTCCTCCAGACCGATACCGCCAATGCGGGAAGGTGTCCAGGTGAAATAACGGTCAACAAAATCCTGTTTCAGACCTACAGCCTCAAAAATTTGTGCTCCACGGTACGACTGAATCGTGGAAATACCCATTTTGGACAATATTTTAACGACACCCTTTGTTGCCGCTTTAATATAATTTTTAACTGCCTTTTCGTGCGAGATGCCGCGCAGCAAGCCCTGCTGAATCATGACATCCAGCGTTTCAAAAGCCAGATAAGGATTAACCGCGCTCACACCGTATCCAAGCAGCACCGCATAATGGTGAATATCCCTTGGCTCCCCGGACTCCAGCAAAATGCTCACACGTGTACGTGTACCCTGCTTAATCAGATGGTGATGCAGGCTGGAAACAGCTAGCAACGCCGGAATGGCCGCATTTTCCGCATCCACTCCACGGTCGGACAAAATCAGGATGTTATGACCTTTGTCAATGACACGGTCAGCCGCCTCAAACAATCCTTCCAGCGCCTTGCGTAAGCCCTCAGCACCTTCCTTCGCTTCAAAGAAGATCGGAATTGTCATTGATTTGAAGCCCGGACGGTGTACGTGGCGAATTTTGGCAAACTCCTCATTCGACAACACCGGCGAATCCAAACGAATCTGACGACAGCTTTCCGGTTCTGGATGCAGTAAATTGCGCTCTGGCCCAATCGTAGTTGCGGTTGACGTTACAATCTCTTCACGAATGGCGTCAATCGGCGGGTTCGTGACTTGGGCAAACATTTGTTTAAAGTAATTGTACAAACGTTGCGGACGATCAGACAGCACCGCCAATGGTGCGTCGTACCCCATTGAGCCAATCGGTTCTGCACCTGTAAGTGCCATCGGCTCCAGAATTTTGCGCAGTTCTTCAAACGTATATCCAAAAGCGAGCTGAAGCTGATTTACATTTTCATGTTTAGGCTCCGGCTGTTCTAGTGCTTCCGGCAGCTCATCCAGATCAACCAAGTGCTCATCCAGCCATTGCTGATAAGGTTCCTCGGAAGCGATACGTTCCTTTAACTCTTCGTCAGAAACGATACGGCCTTCTTGGGTATCAACCAACAGCATACGACCCGGACGGAGACGATCCTTATAGAGCACATTTTCAGGAGCAATATCCAATACACCCGCCTCTGAAGACAGTGCGATCAGATCGTCCTTGGTCACATAGTAACGTGCAGGACGCAGACCGTTGCGGTCGAGAATGGCTCCGATTTGGATACCGTCTGTAAACGCCATCGCAGCAGGTCCGTCCCACGGTTCCATCATGGTGCTGTGATATTCATAAAATGCTCGCTTCTTCGGGTCCATGGTTTCATGCTTGTTCCAAGGCTCCGGCACCATCATCATGGCTACATGAGGAAGGGAACGTCCGCTCAGATACAGAAACTCCAGCGTATTATCAAACATGGCTGTATCGGAGCCATCTGGGTTAATGACTGGTTTTACCTTCTTGATATCTCCACCAAACGCTTCGCTTTCAAACTGCGCCTGGCGAGCATGCATCCAGTTCACGTTGCCGCGCATAGTATTGATTTCACCGTTGTGAATCATAAAACGATAAGGATGCGCACGGTCCCAGCTCGGGAACGTATTCGTGCTAAAACGGGAATGGACCAGCGCGATCGCCGATGTCACCCGCTCATCCTGCAAATCCAGATAAAATTTGCCTACCTGCTCGGTTGTCAGCATTCCTTTGTATACAACCTTGCGACATGACAAACTTGGAATATAGAACGACTCACCGTTCTCATCCTCTTGGTTATAGCGAATAGCAAGCTCTGCACGTTTGCGAATGACATACAGTTTCCGTTCGAAGTCCAGCTCTTCCTTCAGATCGCTACTGCGACCGATGAATACCTGACGCACGCCCGGTTTAGCTGCTTTTGCCGATTTCCCCAGCATTTCGTCATAAGTTGGAACATCGCGAAAACCCAAACAATTTTGACCTTCGTCCACGATGATATCTCTTAGCTTCTGCTCATGTACCTCACGAACTTTGGGATCATTGGATACAAAAAGCATACCAACGCCATAATGTCCGGCCTTTGGCAATTTGAAACCCAATCGCTCCGCTTCCTCTTGAAAAAACAGATGAGGGACCTGAATCATAATCCCTGCTCCGTCACCGGAGTTTGGTTCACTTCCCTGACCGCCCCGATGCTCCATATTCACGAGCATGGTCAAAGCCTGACTTACAATATCGTGCGATGGTTTTCCCTTGATGTGGGCAACAAAGCCCATGCCGCAGGCGTCTTTTTCGAATTGGGGATCATATAGTCCCTGTTTGGGTGGTAAACCTGTCTGTCTCATGGAACGCAACCTTTCTGTTATAAAGTCATGCTGGCCTGAAATACAGGCGGCCGAATAGAAGACAGTGGCAACAAGAGGTAACTCAAAGAACAACTACGAGGAATGGGGGACAAAACATGTGACGTATTCAAGGCGGTACGGTCCGCTGAATGCGTATGTTTTTCAATAATTATGCAATGGCTTGACTTGAAAAATACGTCGATTCCACTGATGAATCTAATTAGTTCTATCATTTTATCATTGACCTATCATGTTAGCAATTCAAAGTTTTTATGATTGTGATAATAAATCTTTTACATTACAGCTTCAACGTATCAATGCAAAAATATCTCATTTTTATGTATAAATATTCACTTTTAAAAAACAGCCTTTCCTATTCCTCTAAGGAACAGAAAAGGCTGACAAAGGAGATTTGATGAGTTTATAGACCATCAAGTGTATTCCCGCAAATCAGATATCCGTATTAAAATTCGAGACTTTCGCCGGGCTTCAATGCTTTCCCTTCAATGCCTTCTTTGTGTAGACGATCACAGAAGCCGTCTCCGTCCTGCTCAATACCCGGGAACGTATTGTAATGCACCGGTATTACGCGGCTTGCACGCAGCCATTTTGCTGCCAGCAGTGCATCCTCCGGTCCCATCGTATAACCATCTCCGATCGGCAATACCGCAGCATCGATGGAGTTAGTTTCCCCAATGAGACGCATGTCGCCAAACAGGCCAGTATCCCCTGCATGGAAAAAGGTTTGGCCTCCCATGGTCAATAAAATCCCCGCCGGCTCTCCCATGTAAACGGTTTGTCCGTCCACCGTCAAAGATGAGCTGTGGAACGCAAGCGTGAATTTCACATGGAAACCGTCAAAGTGGTGACCCCCACCCAGATTCATACCGTGAGCTTTGGCTCCCAAGGATGAACAATATTCAGCCAGTTCCGCGACCGCGATTACTGGACAATCATTGCGCTTGGCAATTTCAACAGCATCTCCAAAATGATCAGCATGACCGTGTGTCAACAACACGGCATCCACCTGAATATCATCAGCTTTTACGGTTGCCTTAGGATTTCCCGTCAAAAAAGGATCAATAATAATCCGTTTCCCCTCTGCCTCTACCAGTACAACTGAATGTCCATAATATGTGATTTTCATATCACCTACGCCTCCTTTGTCACTTTCATTATTTTGGTTACTTTCCTTTACCTATTATACCTCTTTTGCATACTGGCTTCACCTGTACCACAAAATCCGTTCACAAAGCTGAACCCTATTGTTTAGAAAGGGCTGTTATTTGTAGAAGGCTGCCAACTAAACCGTTTCAATCTATACATTACTGATTTGAAACGCTCATGGGTTTTATGCCAAATGCTCATTTATAAAAGGTATGATGACCGATAGTTTTCACCTTGGTACGCGAATGATGAACCGTAAGGTCCTGGGCTAACGTAAGCGACAGGAAAAAACAGGTGTTATCAGGCACGGCTTTATGGCCGTTCAAAGCAGCAGTAACCGCACGGATGCTGTCCTGGTTGGGCTGAACACGACGAAGACGCCCGTTCGCGACCGGACTAAATTGCGCTTTTTGATAAATCACTGCCTGAATCGTATCGGGAAATGGGGCTGACCGCAGCCGGTTTAAGACAACGTTGGCAACTGCCACTTTGCCTTCGTACGGTTCGCCTTCTGCTTCTGCCATCACTATTTTTTGCAGCAGGAGCAGTTCTTTAGCGGAGACAGGATAGCTCCAGGTAGACAACGCCTTGTCATCCTGAGTGAGCATTTTTGTCTTCGTAAAGTAGATGGTTGTAGGAGGGGTTAGGATTGCGGACTTGCTATGCTGGACCTCAGGCTTTTTCTTGCCTGTAGCAACGTTATTCCGAGCTTGTTCCGCCTGCTTCATCTGGGAAGCGGGTAACGGTGTCGGCATGATTTCTTTCCAGCTTGGCTGCCCATGAGCAGCGACAAAGATGGGGCTTGTCCTGTTTGACCCGTTATGGGTCCCCATCCTGTCGCCATATGAAGGAGCCGAAGAGTTCCCTGACCAGCTCAGAGATTGCATAGGTGTATTTTTATGATTTTTCTGTGTTTGCTGAACCTCAGCGTAGAGGCCTATCCCCAATATACAAACAAGCAGCACACTCAAAAGAGGTGCAAACCAACGATGTTCTTTAACGATTTCCATAATGTTCCTCCCGTTAACTTTAAGCACATTCCTCAGATATGTAACCCAAAATGCGCCTTTTGAATAACGCTGAAACACTATATCACTAAATTCGCTGATAGATCAAGGCTTTCACCTCATTAATGGGAATGTTTGAATTATTTGGTACATTGGTTTTTGACCCATTCGGGTTGCATATAAAACAAATTCTCCCACTTCCCACGGCTCGCTGCATCGGTCTTTTGACTGCCAAATAGACGGTGGAATAGGCTTTTCTCCTGTGTACGAACGTGCTAGGGTGATATGAGGTCGATAAGGTCGTTCCTCGGGTTTAAAACCCAGCGGTTCCGTAGCCTGGAGTATGGACTGGTACAGTTGATCCAGTGACTCACGCTGCCCGGTCACTCCCCTCCACAGTACACGCGGAAATTCTTCACGGCCAAAAAAACCTGCTTCTCCAATGCCGAGTGTGAACGGGCCATGCTCAGCTGCAGCTTGAACTAAAACCTGCTCAAGTTTCGGTATAACCGAGGTCTCCACATCACCCAAAAACTGAAGTGTCACGTGGTAATCTCTGAAATCACTCCATTTGCGAAAAGTCAGGTCTTTTAAATCCTGCTCCACCCAATCATGTAATTTCTTCTTATGCTCATTTGGGAGAGCAATAGCTGTAAAAAGTCTTTGCGATTCATTTTTCATCAATCTATACCTCCTTTCCTAATAGATATTTGTGGATATCTCAAAAAGTAGCTGTTTGGATTGTCCCTAATCAGGGTAAAGCCATTTGTTGTTATATATAGTGACACCGCGAGCTCGTTTTTACCCTAATTATGCAATTTTTTCGGCAATCTGTTATTCTTGAAAGGATGGTTCGCCAGAATATATTAGAAACTCCAAGGAATCAAAAATCGAGGAGGCTATGAACTATGGGAAACATTTTAAGCTTACATCAACTTACGGAAGAGCAAAAAAAACAAGTTCGTGCAACAGCTCCGGGCTACGAGTTGATTATTGGCAAAGCTCAAGAATTGGAGTCTAAACAAATCCGGGAGGCCGAGGTTATTCTAGGCTGGTCAAAGCATATTGCCGAAGAGGCGTTACACCCAGACAGCAAACTGAAGTGGATACAAACCTGGTCGGCTGGAATTGACAAGCTACCGCTTACCGAATTGGAGAAGCGTAACATTTTACTAACGAATACAAGTGGTGTGCATGCAATTCCAATTACAGAGCAGATTTTTGGAATGCTGCTATCGCATACACGTTATTTACAGCAAGCAGCTCTCTTGCAACGTCAGAAAACATGGCAGCCACCGAAAGGCCAACTGACGGAATTACGTGGCAAAACGCTGTTGATTACAGGCGTTGGCGAAATCGGCCGTGAAACAGCGCGGATTGCAGAAGCCTTTGGCATGCGGGTGATCGGAGTCCGTCGTTCTGGCAAGGAAGCTCCCCATGTAGAGCACATGTATACTAACGAACAACTACACGAAGCATTGGGAGCAGCGGATATCGTGGTAAATATATTACCATTCACCAAGGAAACCCATCACTTCTTTGACGAAAAAGCATTTGCAGCTATGCGTAAGGGAGCCTTCTTCATTAATGTAGGCCGCGGTGGCACCGTTCATACGGATGCGCTTGTACGCTCTTTGGAGCAAAAGCATATTGCCTTTGCCGGACTGGATGTATTCGAGGAAGAACCGCTACCTGCTTCACATCCGCTATGGAGTCTGGACCATGTCTTGATCACACCGCATATTGCAGGCGATACGGACCGATATGCCGAACGGGCGGTAGATATTTTTCTTACTAATTTGAATGCCTATGCCGCTGATCAGGAACTGCCGCTGAATTTGGTTAACTACAAAACTCAGTATTAACACACTACTTACAGATCCAGATTTCCCGACTCATACCTGTCTTATGTATGCGGCATTGCTCCGTAAGGGTCCAACCTGAGTCGGATAACAATGTTTCCATCGGCTCCGTGCTCACGACCACTGCCCGCGCGGCCAAGCGTCTCAGACTGCGCAGCATCTTCTTTTGTTCATCAGCCGGGAGCACGGAGCACAGGTTATAGGGCATATCCAATATGGCCGCATCGTATGTGCCTTCGAGCATATTCATATCCCCCAGCTTCACTAGATCTTCTTCATATCCAAAATGACGCAAATTCACTCGTGCCCCACGCACCGCCAACGGGTTGATATCACAACCGCGAATATCCTTTCCCATACTCAATGCCTCAATCATTACATTGCCCATACCACAACACGGGTCTAGCAGCTTCAATGAGCCTGGCTCTCCCTTTGCTGCTGTTAGATCAGTTGCTGCCAAATTCACAAGTGCTCTGGCAACCATAACGGGTAGTCCAGTAGAATAGTTTTGCGGCTTCTGACGACGCTCCTGCCACGATCTGTCGCTATACTGACACGTGCCCAGTAGCCACCGTTCTCCTATCCGAATAACACCAAGGGTGATATCCGGTGTCTTCATTTGCGCCTGCCCATGAATGCGTGCACCCATTCGGCGTTCGATCCCGCGCCGCTCGTCATAGTCGGCCTCATGGTCACCTTCTTTAAGGCACAACACCTTGAAAGTCTTTCCTTCCTCAAGTTGTAACATAGAAGCTGCTTCGCATAGCTCTTCCAGCGTTCCCGCATCTGTCATTACATCCAGCCTAAGATGAATAAACGGGCTCGTCCCCGGCTCCAGACGCCGATGGGACAATAGGATGAAGTCCTGCACGGGCGGCTGACCGAACAAGCATTTTAATTCCAAAAAACACAACTCACGCTCTGTTTCATGACACGCATAGGTATATATGTAGCTTGGTTTCATTTCTTCGATATTCGTTTTCTGTTTATTCATGTCATATCTCTTTTCATTTGGAATCAAGGTTAGAATTTACAGCCTCCGCTATTAGACGGTAGGAGTGAAGCCGCTGATCATAATCGGGAATCGGTGTGACCAACAGAAACTCATCATTATCATATTTAATCTGCAAGCCGCGTAACCGTTCGGCAATATCCGACGGCGTTCCCACCAGCCAGCTGGCTCGCATTGCCGGGTCGCCCAATGAAATCTGACCAGCCCATTGCTGCGCCAGTTCATTCGTCAAGGCACATACTGCTCCTACAGCAACCATGGTACGTGGCTTGTCCATCCGGTTGGATGGCTGAAAGCTGAAGCGGTAAATGCTTAGCATTTCTTCCGTTTGCTGTTCACTCATAAACTGACCGAATACATAGCCTGTTGAATACTGGGCGGCATATTCGGCACTCTTTCGGTTTGTACCCAGCATCCACACTGCTGGCGGCTGTTCAGGCATCGGCCGGGCAAACACAGGCACCTGTTCATATTCGTAAGTACCTTCCAGCAAAGCCAATAGAGCTTCCATCGTCTGTGGCAGCTCCGTCACATGTTGAAGAAAATTACCGCTCAGTGCCATTGAAGCATGAGGTCCACCACCAGGTGCTCTCCCCAGGCCCAATTCGACTCTGCCAGGATATAGAGCAGCCAGCAAATGAAACCATTCCGCGACCTTGACTGGACTATAATGCGGGAGCAAAATAGCACCCGCACCCAGTTTGATTGTCTTCGTCACCGCCCCGATATGAGACAGCAGCACTTCCGGGCTGGAGGAAGCCAGCCCCTCCATATCATGGTGCTCCGAGGTCCAGTAGCGTGTATATCCCCATGCTTCTGCCTGTCTTGCTAGTTCACCAGCTCGTTGAACCGCCTGCTCCGGACGGTTACTGGGCAGCAACGGCACCATATCGAGCACACCGAGATTCAACCTTTTTATAGATAAAGACTGAGATTGCATAGACACATTCCTCCCTCCTGCTATCCATTACAAACCAGTTCCTTCTACTATATAGGGGTAATTTAAAGGTCAATCCAGATCATAAATCGAACCCACCTTCAGGCCGTATAACTCATTATAGATTTTTTCAGCAAAAGCATCGGTCATGCCTGCAATATAGTCTATGACCATATGCTCCCATGTCCAGATCGGTTTCGCCTTGGCTTGGTCGCGCTCATAGCGCTGGAGCCAGTCGCTTGGAATAATAGATTTGGACGTTTCCGGGTCTAGAAAAGCTAACCACAGCCGTCTGAGCATCCACTCACTCCGTTTTTGCAGTCGCTGTACGCGCAGATCGCGGATCATCGTAACCCAAGCAAAGCTTTTCAACACACTCACAGTGCGCAGCATATCCAAATCTTCGCTTCCATCCCGTACGAAGGTCACCTTTTTCCAATTTCCATCCTCAATTACACCCAAGCTGCTGACAAACAGGCTGACCCAGTATGCCTTCACTTCACGGCGGGTACGGGAATAATCGTGTTCACACATCGGCATCTTGCCGTTCCACACCTTCAAAAATTCGCTCAGCACAGCCGCTACCTTCTGCTCAATCTGAGCCAGTTGCCAGCCTTGCCAGAAGCTATCCTCCAACGTGGTGATTTTCTCCGTAATCAGACGAATTAAATACGGATCATATAAGAAGTGCTCATGTACCTCGATTTTCCCAGCCTTAATCCCGTCCTCCAGATCATGCGCAGAATAAGCGATATCGTCGCACAGGTCCATAAGCTGGGCTTCCAACGTTTTTTTACCATCAGGGATACCCCAATCCTCGCGGATGGAACGTATGTATTCCCACTCATGCAGGTACAACCCTTTTTTGTTCAGAATCCCCGGGTACGGGTATTTGTTGATCCCGAGTAACACAGCGTCCGACAAATTCAAACCATCCACGTTCTCACGCTTCTCCAAAAACATAATCAGCCGGAAATTGTGCGCGTTCCCTTCAAAATGCTCATAAATTCGTCGCTCACGCGCATAGGCCTCCTGTCCACGCTTAGACTCCGGTGTGAAGCCTCCGGCAGAGGATATCTTTTCTACCTTTGTTTCAATCAGTTGATCCAAAATCCCGTCCAGCACCTCTTCCCCCTTGTGTCCGAACGGTGGATGGCCAAAGTCATGTGCAATGGAAGCACATTCTACCACCTCAGGGTCAATGATCAGTCCTGCGTTATCTGCCTGTTCCAGCTCTACTTCGGGATGGCGGCGCAGCAAGCTTCGGGATGCTTCACGCGCAATTTGCGCTACCTCCAAAGAATGCGTCAGTCGTGTGCGGTAATAATCGCCCGTGCCTGCGCCAAATACCTGTGATTTACCCTGCAACCGACGGAAAGTCGGTGAATGGATTAAACGGGAGTAGTCCCGTTCATATGCGGCCCGTGAAGCGTCGCTTCGTGTCTGTTCCGCAAATTGCCGATGCTCTCTCTTGTCCTGCCATGTCATAAAGCCCACTCCCTACGTACTCAATTGGAGTGATTATACATTTTTTTTGCGCCTCAGGAAAGCTCACATGACTTTCAACTGTAAAAGTTACTTTTAGCGTCACTGCGCAGTCGGATTGTGCTTTCGAAGCGAGTATCCTACGGAAAGCTCTTAATGTCATATAAAAAAGGTGTTCCCCAGCCATTTGATTCAGGCCAGAGAACACCCCTTTACTCAACTTTATATACCTCACCACTTTTGCTCTAACGCTTCGCCCTCGGGTCAAGCACATCCCGCAGGCCGTCCCCCATTAGGTTAAAGCCCAATACGGTCAGCATGATAGATACCCCCGGAAAAATAACTGTCCACGGCGCGTTCTGGATATATTGCCGCGAATCGGACAACATTTTACCCCACTCTGGCTCAGGAGGTTGTGCACCCAAGCCCAGAAATCCAAGCGCTGCCGCTTCAATAATGGCCGTTCCGATCCCCAACGTTCCCTGTACGATGATCGGTGTCAGGCTGTTAGGCAAAATATAACGGAGGATGATTCGTGTATTATTGGCCCCAAGCGCTCTGGCAGAAGTGATATACTCCTCCGTTTTGACACTCAGCACCTTAGATCGAACCAACCGTCCATATGTTGGCACATTGACAATGGCAATGGCATACAACGCATTTTCCAATGAAGGTCCTAGAATGGCCACAATGGCAATGGCCAGCAAAATCCCCGGAAATGCCAGTAAAATGTCGAATAGCCGCGAGATGACCATATCTGCCCATTTTCCGTAAAATCCTGCAATTAAACCTAAGGCTGTTCCTACAATCATTGAACCAATAACAGACAAGAAACCGACCCACAACGAGATTCTGGCTCCATACAGCGTGCGAGTCAGTAAATCTCGACCGAGATCATCCGTACCGAACCAATGCTCCGCAGAAGGAGGCTGCAAACGGCTCACCAAATTTTGCTCTTTATAGTCAAAAGGAGCAATCCACGGCGCGATCAAAGCAATGATGACAAAGAAGATAATAATGCTCAGGCCGACGAACGCCATTTTATTGTGACGGAAAGCCCTCCATGCGTCTCTCCAAGGGCCAGTCACAACAGGCAAATGCGCCAATGTGCTGCGTGTCGTCGGTATGTTGTTGGGTTCCATTGAAAATTGTGACATCGGACAAGCTCCCCCTTGAACAATTGGCGACTTGATTACTGATAACGGATACGCCGGTCGAGCACCGCGTACAGCAAATCGACAATCAGATTAATGATGACGAACAGGAACGCAATGATCAGAATTCCGCTTTGAATAACCGGATAGTCGCGCGAGCTGATCGCTTCAAAAATGTACCGTCCGATGCCAGGCCAGGCAAAAATGGTTTCTGTCAGTACCGCGCCTCCCAGTAGTGAGCCAGTCTGAAGACCGATGACAGTAAGTACGGGGATCGCAGCATTTTTAAGCGCATGTTTGTATACGACTTGAAAAGATGCCAGCCCCTTCGCCCGAGCTGTACGGATATAGTCCGCATCCATAACCTCCAGCATGCTGGAACGGGTAATGCGCGCAATGACCGCCATTGGAATCGTTCCAAGTGCGATACTGGGCAGGATCAAATGCTTGATGACGGTCCACACCTGATCCATACGTCCACCTATGAACGCATCAATCACGGCTAAATGTGTCACAGCTTCCACCGGATCACGAGAATTCATGCGTCCGATGGAAGGAAGCCAATGCAGTTTATTTGCAAAGATCCATTGCTCCATCAAGCCCAGCCAAAAAATCGGCATCGATACTCCGACCAGGGCAATGACCATACTGACATAGTCAAACCAGGAATTTCGCTTCCAGGCACTCACGATGCCGGCGTTCATTCCGACTACTACAGCAAAAAACATGCTTGCTACTGTCAACTCCAGCGTAGCCGCCAGATAAGGAAGCATTTCCCGGGCAATCGGCTGCCTGGTACGAATGGAATCGCCCAAGTCCCCTTGTGCCAGCTCACCTAAATAGGTCCCATATTGCTGTAACCACGGCTTATCCAGCCCCAATTGCTCACGTAGCGCCTGCTTGGACTGTTCCGTAGCCTTATCTCCCAGTATGGTTTCCGCCGGATCTCCCGGAATGGCATGAATAATGGAAAAAACGATGAGCGTCATGCCCAGTAATACAGGAATCAATATAGCCAGTCTTTTTACAATATATGAGTTCATATCCTATTCACCGCCTGCTTGCGTTTGGGCTATTCAAAATAAATATTTCCGTACGCTTCAATACCTGCCGGAGAAGGTACAAAACCCTTGAGGTTCGCTTTACCTGCCATCAGCGGTGTGCTATGAACCAATGGAATCCACGGCGCATCCTGTTTAATAATCACTTGTGCTTGTTTATAGAGTTCCCCACGCTTGTTCTGGTCGACCTCAACCTGAGCCTTCACCAATATTTTATGAAGTTCCTCATTCACATAAAAACTGCGGTTATTGCCTGGAATCGTATCCTTGTCCAGCAATGTATAAAGAAAATTATCCGGGTCACCATTGTCCCCGTTCCATCCCAGCATATACAGATCATCCTTTTCCCCCGCCTTAACATCATCCAGATACGTAGCCCATTCCGGGGATTGGATGTTTACTTTGACGCCTATTTTTTCAAAATCGGCTTGAATGGCCTCTGCCACCTTTTTGCCGTCAGGCATATAAGGACGAGATACGGGCATTGCATAGAAGGTTAACGGCTCGGGAAGCCCGTTAGGAAAGCCCGCTTCCGCTAGCAAAGATTTAGCCTTATCCAGATCATAGGCGTAGTCCTGAATACTATCGTTGTACCCCCATAACGTAGGTGGCATCGGATTGACCGCAGGCTTAGCCTGCCCTGCAAACAATGCATCAATAATGGCCTGCTTGTTCACTGCGTGATTCAGTGCCTGCCGCACCTTGGGATTATTGAAGGTTTTTTTCTTTAAATTAAAGCCAATGTACGCCACATTAAAGGAGGGACGTTCAATTTTCACCAACTCGCTATTACCGTCTAACTGCTTTGCATCATCCGGGTTCAAATCCTCCATCAGGTCAATTTCCCCGTTTTGCAGAGCATTAAATCTCGCGGTATTGTCGGGTATGGAACGAACAATGATCTTAGCCAGCTTCGGCTGCCCCTCTTTCCAATAGTTTGGATTCTTCTCCAGCGTGATGGTATCGTTCCGTTTCCATTCCTTAAATACAAAAGGACCCGTGCCGACCGGATTACTCTTGAAATCAGCCTTTTTCTCCTGAATAGCCTTGGGACTTGAAATACTAAAGGATGGCATAGCGATATTTTGTAAAAACGGCGCCTGCGGCTTGTTTAGTGTAAACTGGACGCTGTTCGCATCTACCGCTTTAACCTCCTTAATCACCCTACTTCCTTCAGGACCGAACATAGAATCATAATAGTCAAACGAGTCACCTTCAAATTTGTATGGACTTTTCGGATCAGCCCAGCGGTCAAAGTTAAACACAACCGCTTCTGCGTTAAAATCACTTCCGTCATGGAATTTTACACCCTGACGCAGCTTGAACGTATAGACCAGTCCATCTGGTGATACTTCCCAGCTCTCTGCAAGCCCCGGTTGGATCTCCGTTGTGTTTTGCTTATATTCCAGCAGTGTGTCGAACACTTGCATTCCGATTTTTAGCGACTCGCTTTCAGTCACAATGGCAGGATCTAGCGCCACGGAATCTCCGCCGCGTCCATAAATGAGTGTGTCCTGCACGCCCTCTCCTGCTCCGCTTGGTGTTTTCCCTGCCTCTGGCTTTGCTCCTTCACCTGATCCCCCACAACCGGAAAGCGCCAAAACAGCTCCTAGCGCAAGCACCAGCAGAACGGTCCAGATTTTGTGTTTTGCATACTTTTTGCTCATGCAGCAAACCCCTTTCACACCTTATATATTGTTAATTCGTTGATACCGGATGAATGCCAATTCCTTTGGATTGACATGACAAGCTTGTCCTCAAGCTGTGGTCCCAAGTTCCGAGTTCATCAAATAGGTGTAGTAGGACAGAAGTTTTCATAATCTAGTGGTGTAAGAGATGCTGTAGGGTAATGAATAGATGTGATGTAATAAATAGAAAGAGGAGTATGTGAGGTCGTGGTGAAAGTGTGATATATACTCACAAACAGTGAATATTATGCTCAAACAAAGTTGATTATTGGATACTTTACTATAAAATCTGGAAGCATACAAGGGGGTTTTTCATACATTACGATATGTTTTTATACATCATGTCAATTAATATTACAAACCAACTTACACGATCATATCAAATAAATACTCCTGCTTGGGGTCTTCAACCTCCAAGCAGGAGCATAATCTTACCTCAAAAATGTATTCAGCACCAAACCTACAGACACGGCTTGGGCTCCTTTTACGATAGAGAAATGATCGCCAGGCACTTTATGCGTGAACATTTCCCCCTTACAATACAATTCCCATCCTTTATATCCTAATTCCCAGGTATGTTCTGAAATAAACAAACATACAGGGGCCTTTACAGCTCGATCGGGCTGGTAGACATGCTGCATTTTCACCCAATGATTCACACTTTTAAAGCGTTCTAGTAATTCACTTCGTCCCAACTCATTAAATTCTGGTAGCAAGGGGAGTACACTGGCTGGAAATGCTCGCTTCCACTGCGAAAAATCCAACGTTTCTTCCATCCTCTCCAGTTCCTGAATATGGTGGTCCCAGTGATCTTCCTTGCCATACTTCAAAGGTGGCAGTGTGTCCAGAATGGCCAAAAGTTCGACACGTTCTTCTTGTTCTTCCAATTGTCGCGTCATTTCGAAAGCAAGCGTTCCCCCCATACTCCACCCCGCAACATAATACGGGCCTGTTTTCTGAATACTTTTCAATTGATTCACATATCGGTGTGCCGCTTCCTTCATCCCGGCTGTTTTATTTTCAGCAAGAATCGAAGCATCCATTTTTATGCCCCAATAATTCCAAGTAGCTGTAAGTCCGTTGACCAATTCCATGTAGCAACTGACATCCAAGCTTCCATCATGGATGAAAAAAAGGTGCTTATCCTGCGCTGTGCCGGGCTTTAAGAGAACAAGCGTGTCTGCTCTGGCTGGAAACACACTTCTTTCCTTTCCCTGCAATGCACTTGCCAGTAGGCGGATAGTAGGAAAAGTAAATAATTTGGTGAGCGGCAGGTCTATCCCTAACTCACGCAAAACTAGTGAAACCAGCTTGGTAGCCTTGAGCGAGCTTCCTCCCAGGGTGAAAAAATTGTCCGTTACACCAATGCGTTCCGTCGGCAGGTTCGTGGGCAGAACCATCGACCAGATGCGAACCAGCTCCTGTTCCAGTTCATTGCAAGGAGGGACATATTCATTCTCCCGCAGTGCTTCAAGATCAGGCTCTGGCAACGCGTTCCGATCAACTTTGCCATTCACATTCAGTGGCAAACGCGGAAGTCGGATCAGACAGGCAGGAATCATATAATCCGGCAAATATGTAGCCAGCTCCAGCCGGACTTCTGCCTGTGACATTTCAACGTCGGAAACAAAGTAAGCACAGAGGTATTTGATCCCGTCGCTGTGCTGACGAACAAGCACGACTGCTTCCTGAATCCCCTCTATATGTGCAAGCCGAGCCTCTATCTCGCCGGTTTCAATACGGAAGCCCCGAATTTTGACCTGGTGATCCATGCGACCCAAAAATTCAAGCGTTCCGTCAGCCAGCCATCGGGCACAATCTCCAGAACGGTACATACGCTCTTCTGGGAGCCAGGGATGAGAAACAAATTTGGCTGCCGTTAATTCCTCCCGAGCCAAATAGCCACGCGCCAATCCTTCACCTCCAATGCACAGCTCACCCGGCACTCCAATGGGCTGAAGTTGATTGGACGCACTCAGGATATAAAGCTGTGTGTTGGCGACAGGCTTGCCAATCGGCACGTTATGGTCATAGTCCTCCTGAATCGTATGGAACGACGTAAAAATTGTATTTTCCGAAGGACCGTAGGCATTGACAATCGTTAAATCCGGCTGGGCGGCGCGAAGGAGCTTCATATGCTGCGGAGACAAGGCGTCTCCCCCGGTCATGATCAATCGAAGTCCAGTAAAGATGGAAGGTTTCTCATCAATCAGCTGATTTAGCAAAGGAGCCGTGAACCATGCCATCGTGATTCCATACTGTGCCATCCTCTTGCCGAGTATGTCGGCAGATAAAAGCTCTTCTTTTTCAATGAGATACAAGGTTGCCCCGCTCAGCAGTGTTCCCCACAGTTCAAAAACCGACACATCAAAGGCCAGGGAACACGTCTGCAATATTCGATCCTCTTGCGTAATAGCCAACGGCCCTGGCTCTAACACTAGGCGAGCAAAGGATTGATGCTCAATCATTACACCCTTTGGTTGTCCTGTAGACCCTGAAGTATAAATAATGTACATCACATTGTGCGCCTGATTGCTGTCCTCCAGATTACGGGGTTCTCCCGTATAGAGACTATGGTCTGTGAGCAGTAACATGTCCACCCCAGGAAAGCGTCTGGTGCTGGCAGTCGGTAGAAGGCATATTTTCGCCTGACTATCCTGTAATAGATATTGAATCCGTTCATCTGGGTAGAGCGGATCAATCGGTAAATAAGCGGCCCCGGCCTTCAAAATAGCTAAAATACCAACAATCATCTCCAACGCAGGCGTAGCTAAAATACCGACGACATCTTCTGCCTGAACTCCCTTTTGCCGTAAAACCCGCGCCAATTGATTGGCACGTTCATTTAATTCATCATACGTTAGTTGCTTTTCTTTCCACCTCACGGCTGGATGGTCAGGCGTCCGTATCACTTGCTGTTCGAACAGTCGATGGATGGTTACCCCATGCGAATTTTTTTCGTATGCATTTTTGCTGTGGGTCTGATTAAAAGTATGAAGTAAAACGGTGCGCTCTTCTTCTGTAACCATATCAATGTCTTCGATCCGAATATCGGGTTGTTCGCCAATGATTTCGACAATTCTGGCAAAATGCCGTAGCATACGGCGGGCGCTTTCCTCCGTAAACAACGCTTTGCGATATTCCAGTTCCAGTCCGATACCCTCCTGCATTTCGTATGCATACAAGGTGATATCAAATTTAGCGATTTTATGTTCAAAAGTATAAGGAGAAAACGTGACCTCTGTTGCCTGCACGACAGGCTGCGGTACATTTTCCAATACAAAGCAAGCATCAAATAAGGGATTACGACCACTGATTCGTTCAGGATTGACCTGCTCCACCAGCATATCAAAGGGGTAGTCCTGATGCTCAAACGCAGCAAAAGTTCGGTCTGCCACTTCTTCCAGAAAATCAGAGAACCGCTTGGTTCTCTGCGGTTTCTGACGCAAGGCGAGCGTGTTCACGAACATGCCCACAATCCCTTCAAACTCGGAATGAGTCCTTCCGGCGACAGGTGTTCCGATGACCAGATCCTCCTGTCCGGCATATTTGGACAGAAGGATGCTGTACGCGGCGAGTAGAACCATATACAACGTAACATTGTGCTGCAAGCATAATGCACGCAAGGAGTGAACCGTGTTAGCTTCAATCGAGTACGATACGATCCCACCGCTGTAATCAGACCTTAAGCCTTTTTCATCCGTAGGCAACGACAGCAGAGGAACATCCTCTGTAAATTGGTTCAGCCAAAATTCACCCTGTTTCTGAATATGAATATCGCTTAATTGATCGTTTTGCCAGATCGTATAATCGACATACTGAAACTCTAATGGAGCAAGCTCCTGTCCCTGATATAGAGCCATCAGCTCTTCAAATATAATGTTGATGGTTACCGCATCCGCGATGATATGGTGGATATCAAACAGGAACAGAATCTCCCCATCAACCAAAGGTACAAGCTCAGCCCGCCATAGAGGGGCCTCGTTCAGATTGAACGGACGGATAAACTCGTTAACAAGCTTATCCGTACTCTGATCCGAACGTTCTCTATAGGGAATCGATACATCGATGGATTCATGGACGAGTTGTAAAACCTCGCCGTCCTTTTGAATAAAGGACGTTCGCAAGCCCTCATGACGTTCTGTCAGCCTACACCATGCTCTGTACAGCCGCTCTGGCTCCAGCGCTCCTTTGATGATTCGAATGCTGGGCATATTATAGATGATGTTAGGTCCGAGAAGATCATGAATCAGATATAGCCGTTTTTGCGCCGAAGATGTTTCATATCCTTCATAATGCATGATGCTAAATCTCCCTCCGTCGGCGTTCTTTTTTCTCTACTTTTACTGATGACAGTGCATGCTGCTGAACTGGGATGACTTCTCTCATAAGCTTTCCATCGCCCCGAAGTATGTTGCTAATCTCGGTTTCCTCTGTTCTGAAAAACTCAATGGCAAACGGAACAGATTCATGAATAAGCTGAACAATCTCGCCGTTGATCACATCAAATGTGGTCCTAAAAGCTTCGTGACGCTGAATAAGCGCTTGGAAGGCTCCCTCAAGTCTGGCCAGGTCCAGTTCTCCTTCCAGCATCATGGCGCCCGGTAGATTATAGCTTAGATCCTCTGGATTCAGCTCGTGCATCATAAAAAGACGCATTTGAGCAGACGAGGCCGGATAATGGGCGCTTGGAGTCGCAGCAGGGATCAAGGAACGGACTGTCGCTTCATCCTCGTGATGACACTCAACTCTTCTGGAGCTTATGTGATCTGAAAGTTGTCGAATAGTCGGAGCTGCAAAAAGTTCCTTTAAAGTAATCTCGATGGCCAACATTTGACGCACACGCAAAATGAACTGGTAAGCGAGCAACGAATCTCCGCCAAACTCAAAGAAATGATCATCTATACCTACTGCGCCTGTTTTGAAAATGTCCGCCCACAACAGGAGCAGTTGCTGTTCCATTTCGTTGCGGGGCTGTGTATGCTCTTTGCCGGAAGGCAACTCTACCCCCAAGGTATTTAACGCCTTACGGTCCAGCTTTCCGCTTGAACCAAGAGGCATCGTTTCCACCTTCATAAAACGTAAAGGAATCATATATTCCGGCAATCGTTCCAGCAAAAATGCCCGCAGTTCTCGAACTGTACAGTCGGTTTGCACAACCAGATAAGCACACAAATACTTGTTGCCCTGCTCATCTGTCAAATCAAGTACAGCCGCCTGCTGAATGTCGTTATTTTGCAAGAGGGCTGTTTCAATTTCACCTGTCTCAATCCGGTAGCCTCCGATTTTCACCATTTGATCCGACCGTCCCATGTAAACAATCTCGCCGCTAGGCAGCATCCGGGCAAGATCGCCTGTCCGATAGATTCGTTCACCTGGTACAAAAGGATTGGGGATAAAACGCTCTGCCGTAAGTCCATCCAGATGTACATACCCGCGTGCCAGATGGCACCCTCCCAGACAAAGCTCTCCTACCTGCCCCAAACTAACCAACGCCAGCTCCTGATTTAAAATATACGCCCGGGTGTTGCCCACAGGCCGTCCGATCGGAATCGGACCTTCGGAAGATACAGACGTACACGTATAGGCTGTTGCAAACACACTGGCTTCCGTAGGCCCATACAGATTAAGTAATCTCGCTTCCGGGAACTTCAGATTAAAACTTCGCACCTGCTCCTGGCCTATCTGTTCGCCACCCGACATGACCCAACGCAAAGTGGCTGCTTGGATTGTATCCTCGACTGAAAGCTCTGACAAAAACATTTGCAGCACGGTAGGAATGAAGAAAGCCACTGTAACCTGATGCCTGTGAATGGTATCCAGCATTTGACGGGTATCCGTTTCTGCACCTGCCTCCAATAACACCAATCTTCCTCCGCCCATGAACCAGCTGAAAAGCTCGACGATGGAACCATCAAAGGTATAGGATGCTTTTTGCAGCACCGTGTCCTGCTCCCTTAAACCAAGCTGTTGTGCCAGCCATACCACTCGCGCACTAAAGGCGTGATGCTCCACCATCACCCCTTTGGGCTGCCCGGTTGAGCCGGAGGTGAAGATGACATAAGCCAGATGATCAGGCTGGATGACAAGCTCTGGATTACCTCGTTCTTGCTGATCCTGACACAATAAGTCAACGTCGATGATCTGCTGGATTTCTTCATCCATCCAGCTGGCATGGCACTGCTGATGGGTCAGAATCCATTCAGCCCCAGCGTCTGCCAGGATGTAGCGAATCCGTTCCTTTGGATCGGCTGGATGAATGGGGAGGTATGCCGCCCCTGCTTTTAACACGCCCAATAAAGCAACAATCATTTCCGGTGAGCGCTCCATAACAATAGCTACTACTTGCTCTGGCCGGGTACCGGAGTCCAGTAGGCTATGTGCGACCAGATTCGCCCGTCGATTCAATTCCCCGTAGCTGATCTCCTGTTGACCGGAAATGAGAGCGATATGCTCAGGGTTTCGGCTTGCTTGATCCTCGAAATATTGATGTAACAGCTTTACGGACCCCGGACCCATGTCTGTCTGATTGAAATCATGGACAAGTGTCTTCCATTCCGCCTCGCTCACCGATTCCGAAGCCGCTATGGCAAGCTCACTCACCCAGTCCTCTTCCTTGTGGACGCTTGCTGACTCAAGTATTTCCTCTCTGTCCCGCTGATTCGGGTCAACTGCCACCTTTTCTATCCGAAGCTCTCCAATCTTTTGCTGTGGATTGACAAGGACAGTGTGTAAGATTTGAAGGAATTCCCGGCTCAAGCGTTCCACCGTCTCCCCGGTAAAGAGATCTACATCGTATTGAAGGATACATTCGATATGCTCGTCGGTCATGGCTGCAGTAAATGTTAAATCGAATTGTGCTCCTGTATACTCCGCTTCATCACATGGAGTCAGTTTCAGACCGGGTAATTCTACGATGGTACGGGAAGACTCGTTCAATAATGCAAACATGGTATCGAACAGCGGATTGCGACTTGTTTTGCCAGCCAAATTCAACTTCTCAACCAGTTGCTCAAACGGATAGTCCTGATGCTCAAAAGCCTGAAGAGAACGTTCCTTTACCTGCATTAAAAATTCGTGTACAGTCATGTCCTTCTCCGGTGTGTTGCGAAGGGCCAACGTATTGACGAACATGCCGACAAGAGGACTCAGGCTCGCATGAGTTCTGCCGGATACCGGAATGCCAACGATAATATCTTCCTGTCCACTGGCTTTGGCCAGCAATAGGTTATAGGCCGCCAATAGAACCATAAATACCGTGACATTTTGTTGCAGGGCAAAGCGTTTTAACTTCCACGTCCATTCCTGATCCAGCTCAAAATGAATGGCTTGCCCTTCACCTCTTCTCACATCGGGGCGTGAAAAATCCGTAGGCAATTCCAGCTCTGTAATTTCCCCTTGAAAAAGCTCCAGCCAAAACTGCTCCTGCTGACGGAATTCCACACTGTTCAAAAACTCACGCTGCCACACGGCATAGTCTTTATACTGGATCGTCAATTCCGGTAAGCTCATGCCCCCGTATAAACGAGCAAATTCCTCGACGATTATCTCCTGGGAAAGACCGTCCGTAATAATATGATGCATATCAATGAACAGCAAATGACGGTTGGCAGGCTGATGAATAACCTGAATCCGGAACAATGGCTTTTGCCGGAGATTAAAGGGCTTGATTAATCCGTCCTGTTCCACTAATATTCCACGTTCACGGCCCGATTGAATTTCTTCTATCCATGCTGCTAATCCTTGAACCGTACCTGCCCGGAAGAAATCACGCAGTGTCAGATTTACATTCCATTCCTTGTTAATAAGGTAGACCAGCTTGGTTGCCAGCAAGGATTGCCCGCCCAGCAGGAAGAAGTCATCCTGTGTGCCAATCTGCTCCCGGTGCAGGATTTCCGACCAAAGCTCAACCAAGCGCTCTTCCAGGGGTGAAGCTGGATGTACATAGGCCGTACCGACCTTGATACTTTCATTAACCTGCGGTAAAGCATGACGGTCGATTTTTCCGTGATGTGTTAACGGGATCTCATCGACTCGAACAAAGTAAGACGGAATCATATATTCAGGCAAGGTTACCGACAGATGGGTCTTCAGTTCTGCCACCGACAATTCCTGATCTGTAACGATATAGGCGCATAGCTCATGCATACCAGGCTGGACTTCCTGAACCAACACCACTCCATCCTGTATACGCGGGTGCTGGAGCAACGATTTTTCAACCTCGCCCGGCTCAATGCGGTAACCCCGCACTTTAACCTGCTGATCGACTCTTCCTAAAAATTGAATTTGCCCATCTTCAAGATATCTGCCCAGATCACCCGTTTTGTACATCCGCTCGCCCGGTATCCACGGATTTGCTACAAACTGCTGCTGCGTCAGTTCGGGGCGGTTCATATAGCCGCGTGCAACCCCCCAGCCTGAAATGGATATTTCACCGGGTACCCCGATAGGCATAACATCCGTACCCCTGCGATTCATGATGTATACCTCAGCATTGGCTACAGGCCGTCCGACAGGCAATGGATGGACAGCTGGAATATCCGGCACACAATAATAGGTAGCACAGACGGTCGCTTCTGTTGGTCCGTACGTATTGTAGACCTTTGCCGAGCGCAACAACTGGGTGACATATTCACTTTTCAGCACATCCCCCCCGCTAATATAAGTGCGAATATGAGGGAAAGGGGGCAGTTGATTTAGCTCATTTAAAATAAACGGCGAGGCGCTGACCACGGTCACTTGCTGCTGGCGAATGAATTGGTTCAGCAATTGGATGTCCTTCAGTTCATCCCGTGAAACCATAGCCAGCGTTCCCCCTGCTGCCAATGTAGGGTATATTTCCTCCACGGATGCATCAAAGGTAATGGCTGCCTGCTGGAGCACTACGTCCTCAGCCGTTAAGTGGAATTTATGCTGGAAAGCCGTGATGTAATTCGTTACATTTCTATGCTCAACCATGACTCCTTTGGGCTTACCGGATGATCCTGACGTGTACAAAATATAAGCCAAATGGTGAGATGCCAGAGACTCCTTGCCTGCAAATGCAAAAGCTAGATTATCAGCATCTACGCTGTACAAGGCCGGATCACTTACATCCATGACAGACCCTGTAAAGCGAAGCGTGTCGATGCTGACGGTACCCGCAGAAGTTAGGAGCAGAGACACGCCGCTGTCCTCCAGCATGTAGGCCACCCGCTCCGTCGGATGTTCAGGGTCCATAGGGACATAGGCTGCTCCTACTTTGAGTACGGCAAGCATGCTGGTCAGCATATCCAGCGAACGGGGAACCAGGATACCGACAGCTTGGTCCGGTACCAAATGATAAGTTAGCAAGTGCCGGGCAAGCTGATTAGCTCTGATATTCAATTGGCTGTAAGTCAGCGAATGCTCTCCGTAGACGGCAGCAATCCGCTCAGGATGCTGTTCGGCCTGTTCTTCAAACCACTGGTGAACCAGCTTTTCCTGTGGGTAATTCACCCGGGTTTCATTCCACTCGTACAGGGTTCGCTGCTGTTCTTCCGCCTGATTCATGGAAATGAGGCCAATCGGCCGCGAAGCATCAGCACAAACTTCTTGTAAAAGATTCTTGTAATAGCTCGCAAGCCGACGTATGGTCTCTCCCTTGAACAGTTGGGTCGCATACTCAAAGTGAAAACGCAGCTTGCCTTCATTTTCAACCCATATGACTGTCAGATCGACTTGGACAGCCTCCATCTTAGCTTCCAACGGAGTAAAGCGAAGCCCGTTGATGCTCATCGGCTCCCCCCGAAAGTTCTGGGAAATAAACTGAACATCAAAAAGTGGGTTCCGGCTCCTGTCTCTCGGTACGTCAAGCTGATTCAGCAGCATCTCAAAGGGATAATCCTCATGCTTATAGGCTTCAAGCGCGTGCTTCTTAACCTCCTGCAAATATGCTGCAAAAGGCTTATCTTCAGCTGGCGCAGTTCGCAGGGCCAGCGTATTGATGAACAGTCCAATCATGTGCTGGACCTCTTCCGACTGGCGACCTGCGCTTGGAATGCCAATAATGATCTCTTCCTGATTCGCATATTTGGCCAATAAAGTGCTATAGACAGCGTACAGAAGCATAAAGAGCGTAACCCCATGCTGTACCGCTGTTTTTTTAGCCAAAGCTGTTAATTCCTCATTCAGATCAAATGTATAGACATCCCCGGCATTGCTCATTTGCGCTGCCCGCGGCTCATCTGTAGGCAAATCAAGTACAGGCAGCGTCCCCTTAAATACGTCCAGCCAGTATGCCTCCTGCTTTTTCATTTCGGCACTGTCCAAACGCTGATTTTGCCACAATGTAAAATCGGTATATTGCATACGCAGTTGCGGTAGATCCTGTCCAGAATAGCCCTGTATCATTTCACTTAATAAAATACCAATCGAGGCTCCATCGGCTGCAATATGGTCAACATCGCACAGAAAGAGGTGGGAATCGTCCTTCAGCCGGATCAGCTTCGCCTTTAACAGCGGCGCACAATTCAGGTCAAAAGGACGGATAAATTCATCCACATACGCTTCCAGCTCGCGCCCGTCCCCTTCGCTATATTCCAGCGAAAAATCTACCTCCGGGTACACTCTCTGTACCAGTTCGTTATCCCGCAACTCAAAAGCGGTGCGCAGCGAGCTATGACGACGAATTACCGCATATATGGCTTTCTCCAACCGATGATGATCCAGATTACCAGTGATGGTCATCGCACTGCATAGATTGTTCAAGGTGCTATATCCTGCCATTTGACGCATCATATAAAATCGACGCTGCGTCGAGGAAGCTGGGTACACCTCACGTTGTTCCACCGGATGAATGATCAGATTTTTGTCAGCTGATTGGGGTGCAGGCAGCTCCGTTTCCGTCAGAAGAGGTTGCTTCGCTTCTCCATCCGTATACAGGGCTAATTCGCTGACCGTCATATAGTTGAAGATATCGCTCATATCTACTTTTTTGGACAAGCTTTGATTCATCTGCCCCACCATTTTACTAGCAATCAGGGAGTCTCCTCCCAGCTCATAAAAACTGTCATAGATGTTCAGCTCATCAAGCCCCAGCACTTCCGCCCATATGCTTGCGATCACCTTTTCAGATGAGCTATATTGTTCTGTTGCCCGACCACGCAACTGCACAGGACGGCGCACGGCAGCAGATGACGTGACCGCATGGTCATGCAGAAGCCGACGATGACGGTCCAGAATAGCCCGCATTTCATGAGAAAATCCGAAAGGAATGGCAGCGGAATCCAGCGCGGCCACCTGAGCGTAATTCAAGCCACCCACAATGACACGCGGAACGGGATGAAGCAATAATTGTTCAAGAGCGGCCAGTCCCTCTTGTGTGGACAGAGCCTGAAATAAGCTCTCTTGGAAATCAACCTCATGCTCAAAAGCCATCCCAACTTCCTGCCAAGGAGCCCAGTTGATGGCAAGCGTACGTCGGCCGGAGTGATTCCGCCACTCGGCAAAGGCATCCAGATAGGCGTTGGCTGCCGTGTAGTCGCTTTGGCCTGGTCCACCCATCAGTGAAGTCACAGATGAAAAAAGAATAAAAAAGTCCAGTGTATCCGCAGTGGTGATTCGGTCAAGCACATGTGTGCCTGTTACCTTCGGAGCCAGTACCTCGGTAAAGCGGTCCTGGCTCTTGAGAGCCATAAAACCGTCTCCAGCCACACCCGCAGCATGGATGATACCGTGAATAGCCCCATACTTGTGGCGAAGTTCATTCAAGGCTTGCTTCATAGCGGTCTCGTCAGCTACATCGACAGCATAATATTCTACCTGCGCTCCCTGCTGCTCCAATTCCAGTAAGGCGGTAACCGTATTCTGCATCCTTGTATTCATGTCTGGATTTGAGTTCTGTCTTATGTTTTTTGGGCTCCCGTTGGAATCGGCGTTTGCAATGGCCTCCCATTGCTCCTTGGGTGGCAAAGGCTTGCGACCTATCAATCCCAGTGTGACCTGACCTTTAGAAGCAAGCCATTTACCGATTGCCAATCCCAGCCCGCCAGTACCACCAGTTATGACATAGGTTCCCTGCGGTCTGATCGTAATCGGGTCAACTTCGCTTTCCGTCAGATCCACAGGTTCAATCTGCTCTACATAACGTTCGCCGTTACGCCAAGCGACCAGAAATGTATCATCATCGTGCCGTAGGGAATGAATGAGTTCTGAAGGCTGGGTGCTTGTATCTATATCGAGGCAACGGCAGCTCAGATCAGGGTATTCCTGACCGATGACACGGGCCAGCCCAAACAAGCCCGCATGTTCTGGTTTTAATTCATTTTCCAATTCATTCACTTTATAAGCCTGCTCAGCGATCACCGTCAGTTCCTTAACAGCTGACTTGGTCTCTGCGATTGCCTTAGCCAGATGAAATAGCTGAACCATAGACTGCCCGTTCCAGAGGTATATCAGTTTCTTAGCATTCTGACATTGCATCTCTGTCAACAAGCGTCTATGATCTTCCTCGGAACCCGTAGAGAAGTAAGCATGGTCTGACATTTTAGTAAAGGTGACTCCCCGCTTCACTTCAACCACATCATACCCTTCGTGCGCTAACAATCCACGCAGCGTTACACCGATCGGACGGTTATCTGTGAATAATAAAACTGTTTCCAGCGGTGTGGATAACACTGAATCATTTGCGGTCCGGGTTACTGTATCTTCTTCATATTCGGAGGGTGCTTGTTCTTGCTTTTTCCATACAATCTGATGATATTTATGATGTTCTGTATAGCGGGTTCGTTTAAGATCCGCCTCGTGTACACGTTTGACTGCATAATCTTCAATTTCTACCAGTACCTGACCTTCGGCACCCAGAATGAGCACATCTACCGTTAAAATTTCTCCACTTTCCCTGACCTTGTTTTTTTTGCGCAGATAGCTGTAGCAAAGCCGTGGGAGGGAGTCGTAAATGCGCAGCTTGTGATATGAAAATGGCAGGAACAGGCCATTTCCCAAACTCTGGCTTGCTACCCCGACGGCCACATCCAATAAAGCGGGATGAAGCACATATTGGCTTACATCCATATGATAGGCTGCAGGCAACTCCAGCTTAGCCAGCACTTGATCTGTTCCAATCGCAATCGTCCGTAGCGTCTCCCACCGCGGCCCGAATGAAAATGCAGCAGCAGCTTCGGCATGATTCTCACCGACTACTACTTCCTGATCGTTGCACTCAGTCCGAATATCGCCCAGACTCATAACAGGATGGGCTGCCTTTACAAATACCGCGCGCCCCTGTGCATGCCTTACCCAATTCTGCTCCCACGGCTGAACTGAGGGTCCCGTCCGGCTTAATACCTTAAACGAAAACGTCTCACCCTCCCGTTGCAAAACGGTGTGTACTTCTCTTTCTTCCTCTGCATCCACGATGAGCGGAGAAATAAACTGGATATCATATAGCTCCAGCACCTTGCCTGGACGCTTGTATTTTTCCAACCCTGCCCTAACCATTTCCAGATAAGTGGTTCCTGGTACAATACAGTTTTCCATAATCTTATGCTCGCTTAGTACCCAATGACGCCCAACAGAGAAACGGGTCAGGTAAATATCCTGATCCTCGGTTTCTGCCAAACAATAGTCCAAAAGCGGATGTGTTGTTTCCATCTCTGTGAATTTTCGAACATGGGAAGCCTGAGAAACGACTGCCTTCTCCTCTACCTCTATCCAGCATCGCTTAGGCTCAAAAGGATAGGTGGGAATGCTTCGTCTGCGGCACGCTTTGCCTTCATACAAGCTCTCCCATTCCACATCTGCTCCCTCAACATACATACGGCACAGAGAATCCAGCGTATCGAACTCGAATGAAGACTGGGTCAGTTTCTCTTTGGCTGATGCTGTCAGTCTTCTGGATTCCTCCAGCGTAAGCTCCCCTGCTTCTTTTTCCTTCTGTGCAGATACAACCTTATGACATCCAAAATACACACCCGGTATGAACTCTTCTTGTTTCGCTTGTCCGCTGAAGCCTGAGGTCTGAATTTGAGTCAGCTTTGCTCCTAGATCATCCCAATCCCGGCACAGAATCGCTAGACGAAAGCCGTACTGCCCTCGTCCGGTATTGGCGGTATAACAAAGATCGCGTAACGGATAGGTTTTGGGTTCCATGACATATTGCTGATATTGCTTCATATAGGCTGCAAGCACTGTTTCATTTTTAGCAGATAACGTAAAAAGCTGAACCGTTTCCGGTGTTTCCTGCTCCAACTGGCCACCATCCTGCATTTCAGCCCACACCGGGGCCTCTTCCAGAACGACATGGCAGTTCGTACCGCTGAGTCCGAAGGAACTGACTCCGCAGCGTCGCGGAAAATCCTCCTTGGGCCAAGGCTGCAGCTTGTCATTCACATATACAGGCGAATCAATAAAGCTAATATCCGGGTTCGGGTAGGTAAAATGTAGGCTCGCCGGAATTTCTGCATGCTCCAAAGCGAGCACTGCCTTTAAAAAGCCCGTGATTCCCGCACTGTTATCCAGGTGACCTACATTGGTTTTGACCGAGCCTATGGCACAAAATTGATTCCGGTCGGTATACTGCCGAAAGGCTCTCCGTATACCATCAATCTCCACTGGATCACCCAGCTTGGTGCCTGTCCCATGAGCTTCAATATATGTAATGGTATCCGGGTCAATCCCAGCATCCTTCCAGGCCCGTTCAATGACATCCTCTCCTGCCAGCGAATTGGGAGCCGTAATCCCGGCTGAAGTCCCGTCATTGTTCACAGCACTGCCTTTAATGACAGCATAAATATGGTCCTGATCCTGAATGGCCCGCTTCAAGGGTTTGAGCAGAACAGCGGCTACACCTTCTCCTCCGCCTGTGCCATCTGAAACGCTATCGAACGTTCTCGTCCGGTCATCCGAGGAGCCTACACCCAGTCCCCCTCCCTTTCCCTCTTTTATAGGTACGAGTGTGACCTTCACCCCGCCGGCAATCGCCGTATCGCAATCGCCGTGCCGCAAATCCCGGCAGGCCAGGTGAATGGCCACCAAAGATGAAGAACATGCGGTATCCACCAACAGACTGGGCCCTTTTAAATCCAGCAGATAGGCGATCCGACTGGCAATCATGGAATGAATATTACCTGGAATCGCCGAAGAAGCTGATGAAGGAGCCATTTCTGCTATAAACCGCTTGTACTCCTCACCAAAATCACTGCTGTAGCCGACATAGACTCCTGTCCGACTACCGGAAAGCTTTTTACCACCGTACCCCGCATCTTCAACTGCCGCCCAGGCAGACTCCAAAAACAGTCGCTGGTTTGGGTCCATCAATCGCGCTTCAGCCGGAGAAAGTTGAAAAAAGGGATAGTCGAACTTATCAATTTCTTCTAGAAATCCACCTTCATTTAATGCCGTTTGTTCATTCAACAGCCCAGCTTGGAAGAGGCTCTCCAGCTCCCTTTTTCGTCGGGCAGGAAAAGGGCGTATAGCGTCCTGCCCCGCCCGCAGAAGATCCCAAAACTGAGCCGCATTTTCACTTTCGGCAATTTTACAGCTAATCCCGATGACTGCAATATCCGAATCTCGCAGCTCATTAACCGCGATCGGACCCGCGTCCTGAAAATCCTGTTCATTGAATTGAAGAGCCGCCAGATTGAATCCTGTTTTTGTCATCATCGTACTCCCTTCCGTTCCTCGTGTTCGCTGCGATTAGCTGACCTGAAACGCGGGAAATAATTCGCGTGTATGCGTATTGCTGAAAATCTGCTCAAACCGTTCAGCCCGTAGTTCCGTTGGTGTTAATTTGGTTGCAAAAATGGACTTTAGCTTGTCCAGAGCTTGCTGCATTTGTTCCATCGTTGGTTCTGTTCCGGTTGTGATCAATTGTTCGCGCAGGATTTGCAATTCTTTATATGGAACGACTACACCCTGCTCATACTCATCGTTATTCCAGTTCCGGTTCTGGGTTGAAACCGCAATCGCAATACAGGAGGTCACCAGACCCAAACCATCTGGTTTGCTCTCGATATCAGCATTCCGCAGCAATTCCAGAGTGGAGGGATGCTCAAAAGCAAAGGAATGAGCCGTAGAGGTGATACCAGCCATTAAATTTCTCAATACGGTTTTGGGGCCGATTTCTATAAAATGATTCACACCCTGATTCAGCATGTATTGAATGCTTCTGTGCCATTGCACAGGTCGTGCCATCTGGGACGTCAGGTTAGATAGGATATAACGACGATCCGCATAGGGTGTCGCTGTAACATTAGAGAGCACAGGCCATTGAAAACGGCCATAATCATATCTCTCCAGCTCCTCCCGAAATTTGCCCGCAGCGCTCCGCATTAAATTCGTATGGAACGGAAAGCCCACCTTGAGGCGAATCGTTTTGATTCCTCTACGGTTCAGTTCCTCTTCTGCCTTCTCCAGTGCAGGAGTATGACCCGAAATGACGAGCTGCTCAGAGGAATTATAATTCGCAATGCCGACCGATACACCGGCTGTCGAGGCTTTCTGGCACACCTCATCCACCTCACGCTCATGACTCCCGACTACCGCCAGCATCGCTCCTGTACCGGGAGCAACAGCTTCCTGCATCAGAATGCCCCGCTGACGTACTATTTTCACCGCATCCGAAAAAGCAAGCGCCCCTGTACTGACCAATGCCGAGAATTCTCCCAGACTGTGACCCGCTACCAGAGATGGAGCAAGCTTCAATTCCTGCATCAGTACACGAAAAGCTGCGATGCTCACGGTCAAAATGGCAGGCTGGGCATTAGCGGTCAGAGTCAGCTCATCCATGGAACCTGTGAAACAAAGCGTCTTTAGATCAAACCCCAGCGCATCCTCGGCCTCTTCAAAGGTTTCTCTTGCTACTGAATATTCATCGTATAAGCTTTGACCCATGCCTACATATTGAGAGCCTTGCCCCGGGAATAAAAATCCTAATTTTTTCATCGTTCCATCCTCCTTATAGTAGGTCTGCAATCTTGTGCAGTACGTGGACATAGGCCTTCATCATCTGTTCCGCCCAAGTCTTCTTCAGTTTTCCAGCTTGATATTCGCACAGGAACCGTACCTGCTCCGCGCGCACATCCATATGAAGCACCCAGTCAAATTGTCGGGTCACCTCCTGTCCCGCCGGCGTATGATTCAGAAACACACAAGGGAGAAAAACAGATGGATTGGCGTTTCCTGTCCCATTTGGCAACATAACTGGGATCGGGTAAAGGTCGGTCTCTTTCGCTTTTTGGCGATGACCAGCAACCTCTAGGCACAGAACGCTAAAATCATCATTTTCCGTCAATCGTACACGCAGCGGATACAAGCTCTCCCCTGTCAGTTGTGATGCGGGGAAAGAGGACTGTCCATGGTGTATGAACTGTTTATGTGGTAATGGGTGTCCTTCACCGATGAGCAATACCAGTTCGGACTGACCTGTCATTTGTGACAAAACATACGTATAAACGGCTAGTAACAAGTCTGTTAGGGCAAAATCCTGACTCCAAACTACTTTCTGTAACGTGGTCAGCAGGTCCGCAGGTAAGGTAAAGGTGAACGTAGCCTGCCCTTCGGCTCCTCCACCTGTCCGCATCGCCTCATTCCACGGAATAAAAGATAACGATTCAGCCAAGTAAAGACGCCAGTATTGCTCCTGACACTCATATCGTTCCTGTTCCGCATCCGTCCATGCTTGTTCTCCTTGCTGCTGCTCCAGAAAACCGGAAAGTCTCGCAATCGTCGGATAGGCAAAGCAGTCTGCAACGCTGATTTTCCCTGGATAGATTTGCTGAAGACGAACATTCATTTGAATGAGCAGAACCGAATTGCCCCCCAGCTCAAAGAAATTATCGTGGATGCCAAGTCCACTTCTGTGCAATACCTCTTCCCAAATTCGGCTGACCTGCATTTCCACCTCTGTAGCAGGTACCGTATATTCCACTTCAAGAAGAGGACGGCTATGATCCGGCTTGGGCAGCATTCGACGGTTTACTTTTCCGTTCGGCGTTAAAGGCATCTCCGACAAGGTAATAAAATGCGAGGGAACCATATATTCTGGCAGTCGGGCAAGTAAATGATTACGTAGCTCACTCACCGATAAAGTCTGCTGGCCTACCCAATAGGCACAAAGGGAGTGGTTCTCCTGTTCATCTGATCGGTCCTGTACCACCACAGCTTCCCGAATGGCAGGATGAGCCAGCAGCGCCTGTTCAATTTCCCCCAGTTCCACCCGATAGCCACGGACCTTGATCTGATCATCCATCCGGCCCAACACTTCAATCTCACCGTTAGGCAGCCACCGCGCCAAATCTCCGGTCTTAAACATTCGCTCACCGGACCGGAACGGATTGGCTTTGAACTTCTCCGCTGTCAGCTCAGGGCGCTTGTCATAACCAGATGCAAGTCCCTTGCCTCCAATCCAGAGATCACCCGCTACAAGATCCGGTACAGGCTGGAGCTGCCCATCCAGAATATATACTTGTGTATTCGCTATCGGCGTACCCACTCTCACCCGCTCATGCTGGGTAAGCTCCTGCACAGTTGACCAGACTGTAGTTTCGGTTGGGCCGTACATGTTAAAAATGCGCGCAGTGGTCACGTCCTGCGTCTGACGAAGCAATGACTCTGGTAAAGCCTCGCCTCCCACCATTACGACCTGCAACGTGCGCATACTCTCTTTTGCTTCCGGGTGCATAAGCAAAAGCTGAAGCCGCGAGGGTGTCATTTGCAGCAAGTGCGGACCTGTTCGGCGAATCGCCTCCAACAGCAGTTCAGCATTCGCCTGCTCTTCTCCCGTAGATAACACTACCCGTAGCCCCTTCGCCAAAGGCAGTAGCGTTTCCAATACAAAAATATCAAATGCAGCAGTAGTTACCGAGAAGAAGGTTTGACCTTCAAGAAACGGAATTCGCTCGGTAATCCCGTAGATCAGGTTAACGATGGCTTCCTGACGGATCATCACGCCTTTTGGATGTCCGGTCGAGCCTGAGGTGAAAATCATATACGCCAAATCATGGGGTCCCGGCTGTGTGATCTCCAGCCTTTTTCCATCCTGAAGGTATATACTCTCGTCATTCAACGAAATGACTTCGCCTCTAAAATCCAGTCCATCCAGCAGTGTGTCCCGACTAATAAGCCATTGCGCTTCACTCTCTTCCAGCATGTAGGAAATACGCGCCGCAGGATAGTCGGGGTCGATCGGCAAATAGGCAGCACCTGCCTTTAAAATGCCGAGCATCGCCGTCAGCAAATCTACCGACCGTTCCAGCAGCAAGGCAACCACCGTATTCACGTCCGCTCCTTTGCTGCGCAATGTTCTCGCCACCCGATTGGACAGGACATCCAGCTCGCCATAGGTCAAACACTGGCTCCCACATTCTACCGCTATGGCGTCCGGCATCCGTGCAGCCTGTTCTTCGAACAGGTGGTGCATCAGCTTGTCAGCCGGAAACGCAAGCTCAGTCGCATTGCGGTCGACAAGGATGCGTGATTGCTCCGCAGGAGTCAGCAGGCTGGCAGCATACAGGGGGCGGTCCGGCTGCAAAGCCAGTTGGACCACCAGCTCTATGAAATGCTGCGCCATCTGGCGAACCGTATGCTCGCGGAACAGTTCCGTGCTGTATTCAAAGGTACAATGCAGCCCATTACGGCGATTATCACCTACACCTTTAGCAGTCGGCATCTCAACCACGGTCAGCATCAAATCAAATGAAGCAAAAGGGCTTTCCAACGGATAAGGCTTCACCTGTAAACCCGGCACTTCCCTGCTGCCATCCATAAAATTTTGCAGCCGAAACATCGTGTCAAACAGCGGATTACGACTCAAATCCCGCTGGAGATGCAAGCGATTAACGAGCATATCAAAGGGGTAATCCTGATGCTCAAACGCATTCAACGCATTGTCTTTGACCTCGTCCAGAAACTGTCGGAAGGTCTTCTCCTGTACGGGAGCATTTCGTAACGTAAGTGTATTTACGAACATACCGAGCATCCGCTCCAGCTGAACATGCGATCTTCCGGCTACTGGCGTACCCACCACGATGTCCTCCTGCCCACTGTAGCGGGACAAGAATACATTGTATGCTGCAAGCAAAACCATGAATAACGTGGCACCACTCTCCGTTGCCAGCTTCCGCAAACTTGTTGCACAGTCTGACGACAGACTAAATTCCAGCGAGCCCCCGGCAAAGCTCCGTTGTCTTGGTCTTGGATAATCTCCCGGCAGATTCAGAAGCGGAATTTCCTTTCCAGTGTGCTGTTCGTCGAACATCTTCAGCCAGAACGCTTCCTGTTCTTTCAGATGTTCCCCGCTGAGCTGTGTATGCTGCCAGGCAGCAAAGTCTTTATACTGAATGTGCGGCTTTTCCAAAGCGCTTCCTTCCATTAGGGAGATAAACTCATCAATAAGCACTGTCGCAGAAATTCCATCAAAAATAATATGATGCACATCCAGCAGTAGAACATGGCTCTGCTCCGCTAATCGAACCAGCATTACCCGTAAAAGCGGGGGCTGTTGCAAATCAAAAGGACGCAAAAATGATTGCTGAATCTGCGGCATATCGGCCGCCGTCCCTTCGGTATATTCCATTTTCCAAGCTACATCCGAATGAATCTGCTGTACTACCTCATCCTCCAGCAGGGTAAAGCCCGTTCGAAATACTTCATGCCGGAGCAGTAATGTTCGAAACAGACGTTCAAGCTGCTCTCGTTGGATACTGCCTTCCAAATGCCATGCAGTGAACACGTGATTGCTCAGGCTTTCTCCTTCCAATTGATGCAAAACAAATAATCGTCTTTGAGCGGCGGAAACTGGGTAATACTCCTGCTCAGGCAACGGTTCGATAGAAGCTGCATGAACAGAGGTCTTTTGACGAAGCAAATCTGCCAGCTCACGAATGGTTTGATGATCAAAAAGTTCTTTGAACGTCACTTTCACCTGCAAGCGCTCCTGAATCCGGTAAATCATTTTTGCCATCTTGAGTGAATGTCCACCCAATGCAAAAAAGGGGTCCTGTACACCCACTTGCGCTATATCCAAAATTTCTGCCCAAATAGTCGATAGCTCCTGCTCCATACCGTCCCTTGGAGGTACATATTCTGTTCCTGCAAGACTTCTTCCCTCAGGTTTTGGCATATGTTTACGGTCGATTTTACCGTGTGGGGTCAAAGGCATGGCTTCGAGCGGGACCAACAGACCGGGAACCATATAGTCGGGAAGCCGTTCTTTTAGATGTTGGCGTACCCCTTCTGACGTCATTTCTGGCGACTGCAATGTGTAATAGCCGATCAGCCCGGTTAATCCCGTTTCCTCCACATGTGCAATCACCGCTGCCTCACGAATAGATGGAAGACTGACCAGCGCCTGCTCAACTTCCTTCATTTCGACGCGAAATCCCCGCACCTGAACCTGATCGTCCTTTCGCCCAAGATACTGAAATTGCCCGTCCGGGGTCTGACAGCCTAAGTCTCCCGTTCGATAAAGCCTTTCTCCAGTCAACGGATGCGTAGTGAAGGCTCTGGCTGTCAAATCCGGCTTGGCCCAATATCCGCTCGCCAGTCCTGTCCCGCCGATACAAATCTCGCCTTGCACTTGGAATCCGGCAAGCTGTCCATCCTGATCCAGCACATACACATGAGTATTCGCAATCGGCAGCCCCAGAGGAATACGTAACGTTCCTGCATCCGGCTTGTGCTGAATGATATGCTGGGTCGCATAGATGGCCGATTCGGTCATGCCGTATAGATTGGCGATTTTCGCTGTGCGAAAAAGAGTGTACCATTCCTGCACGATATTCACCGGAAGCGCTTCGCCCCCGTTAAAAATCCACTTTAGATCAGGCAATGGATGAGATTCCCCCGCATTTCGTACAGCACTTAGGAAAACATTCATGAGCGCAGGAACAAATTGAGTAACCGTCACTTTTTCCCGCTCCATAAATGGGTATAGCTGTGCAGGGTCTTTGACGATATCCGCAGGTACAATCGTTAATTTGGCTCCCTCCATCAGCGGCCAGAACCATTCCCACACCGAGTCTGTAAAGCTGGTAGACGTCTTCTGCGCGATGACATCGTCTGCTCCCAGAGCAAAGGTATCCTGCAACCAAAATAACGTATTCAGCACAGCCTTATGGGTCATCATCACCCCTTTGGGCTGTCCCGTGGAGCCAGATGTGTACATGATATACGCCAGGTCTTTTTCATTAGGAATATTTTGCAGACTCAGATCATCCGTAGACATCCCTTGTGCTTTAACAGGAATAAAATAAGACTCATCCCCTCGCATCTCCCGCAGTCTAACGATCCACTCCGACTCTCCCCATACCGTTTCATCCAGACAAATGACAGTTTTAATACAGTCTGGCAAATGATCTAACGTCCGCCCGAAATAACGTGAATTCGTAACAAGCACGCGGCACGAACTGTCGTCAAGCATATATTGGATTCGGGATTGCGGATAATCAGGATCAATCGGTACATAGGCACCACCAGCCTTCATAATCCCTAAAATAGCGGTAAGCAATGGGACATTCCTATCCCCCATAATGGCAACCAGCGAGTTCGGACGAACTCCATAGCGACTGAAAAGCTGTCCCAATTGGTTGGAGCGAAGGTGCAGCTCCTTATAGGTGACAGCCATGTCGCCGTCCAGAACCCCCACTGCATCAGGGGTACGGAGCGTCTGCTCCTGAATACGAGACGTAATTGTGACTCCAGCCGGATAAACCTTCTGCGTATCATTAACACGATGGATGACCGCGCGTTCCTCTACCCCCATGTAATCCATTTTCCACACAGACTGCTCCGGGTCCTGAATGGCACCCGCAATAATGTTACGGAAATACGCTCCGATCCTGGACATCGTTAAGGCTGTAAACAAATCTGTTCCATAGCTAAGCGATATGACCAATTCGTCATTTACGGATTCCACAATTACGGTCAAGTCAAACTCGTTCGCGTCGGCACCATTTCCCAGCTTGATTCTTTCCATCGGGATTCCCCCGAAGTTCTCCTCATTTTTGGAGCCGGCTGCAAAATTAATTAGAACGTCAAACAGTGGGGCACGATTTAGGCGGCGCGGACGGTTCAATACCTGCAATAGCTTGTCAAAAGGATAGTCCTGATGGGCGTATGCTCCTGCGCACTCATCTTTAACTTGTTGTAACAATCGGGAAAAAGAAACGTCTCGGGAAAGTCGATTCCGCAGCACGAGAGTATTCACAAAAAAACCCATCAGGTTTCGAACCTGCTTTTGATTCCGTCCCGCCACAGGAGTACCCATAATAATGTCCTCTTGCTGAGTAAGCCGGGCTAATAACACATTCAGACTGGCAACGATCGACATGAACATGGTGGTTCCGTACGTGCGGTTCAACCGCTCCAAGCCCGCGCATAATTCCGCATCCAGAATGACCTTTTCCACCGCCGCCGGAGCATTTCGGATGGTCGGACGCGGAAAATCCAAAGGCAATTGAAGACTTGGCAATTCACCATCCAATCGGGATTTCCAGTATTGCTCCTGCGAGCTTAGTTTTCCAGTAAGCACCTGCTGATTTTGCCAATGTGCATAATCAATATACTGGATCGGCAATTCTGGCAAATGGGGGCTTGTTCCTTGCTCCAACGCCTGATAAATATGAAACAGTTCTTGAAAAAACAGATCCATAGACCAACCATCTTCAATGATGTGGTGCATACAAATATGAAAAACATAGTCGTTTGCCGCCAGCATGTAGATCTGTGCCCGCCATAATGGACTCTGCTCCAGATCAAAAGGCTGATTCATCACAGTCTGTATTTCTTTTTGTACCTCTGCCCACGCTGTTTCTTCCCCTGTATCCGATACATCCACAACAGGCACGTTTAAGGTCAATTGCTCCAGCACCACTTGCTTCGGTACACCTTCGACCACCGTGAACACTGTACGAAGGATAAAATGTCTTTCAACGATGGTATGGAGGGCCTGCTGTAAATACGCGGTATTCACAGCTTGTCTGATTCGAACGGCTACCGACTGATTTAAGGCGCTGCTCTGAGCGTCCAGCTGGGACTGAACCCAGAACCGTTTCTGCCCATGAGACAGATCATAGGTCTGCTTCTCTCCCATGTGTAAACCTCCATCTGTACATTATTCGAGGATATGCTACTGCTTTTCGTATAACGTTTCATTGCACCAGACATACCGGGTTCCGTTCCATTCGGTTGCAGAACGTACATCCGGGAAAAAGCCGCTGCCGAGCAGATTGGCGCTGGTATTGCACAGCACTGGAATACCGCTCAAATTCTCGTACGCATGCAGCAATTCATAGATCAGCGGATTATCCTCCCGACTCACCGTCTGGAGGCGTGCCGTTCCATCGAGATGACGGATCGCAGGAATGCGTTCCACCCATTCATCACGCAACATATGATCAAAAAGCATATACGGATCACGGGTTCCCGGTGAAAAAATAGCAGGTGCATGCTCCTCCATACAGATCGGTGAGACCGGACGATAGTCTTCCCGCTGCTTGATGGCATTCAGGCGGTCTTTCATATCCGGTTGAACGGCAGCTGCCAGTATACTCCGGTTGCCCAATGCACGTGGTCCCAGTTCCGCCCGATCATGCAGCACCACGACTGGATCATCTGTCGTATGCAGCAGTTCCGCGAGCTGTGCTACCGTACAAGCACGTGATTCCCAGCCTTCTGCTGGCTCATTTTGAATGACCATGGGTCCGCTGTACACAGACCAATTCAAATGAGGATGACCTGTCTGATGAATCATTTCACAACAGGCAGCACCAATAGCCGAACCTGTATCGTTGGTGAACGGAGAAACAAACACATCGTCAAATAATCCGCTTTCCCGAATCGCACTGTTCCATTTGATATTCAGAGAACAGCCTCCTATAAAGCAAAAGTTTCGTGTTTTCCGTCCATGCTTGGTCACACTCGCCTCCAGCGAGGTTACGAGAAGCTGCTCCAAATACTGATGGAAAGACGCCATGGCGTCTGCATGCGGAATATGATGCTCATCTACATATCGCTTGATTTCCTGAGAAAACGTCCAGTTAAACTCCATCGAGGGTGAAAAATGCCGTGCATACGTCAGCTCAAACTGTTCGAGCAGCTCTGGACGTACCTGTCCCTTGGCAATGTAGGCCATAACCTTGCCCGCTACCGAAAGATCATCCACGCGCGGTCCTTGCCCTCCGCGCAGAAATGGCTCAAAGTGCAGCGAAAACAGTGAATAAATGTTGCCAATGTACATGAAGAGAGGACCCAGATTTTCTAATTTTCCGTTCGCTGGATCAAAGTAATAAAAACGCGGATACATGCCGCCATCGTACACGAGCGCGTAAGACGGCTCCTTGGTCACCGCATAAGGACTTGCACAATAGGTGCTGGCGATATGTGTGGTTGAATGCATATAGCTGGTATAGTCGTAGGTTCTTCCGCCAATGGCAAGACCAATGCCCGAATAGGCTTGGAGCGCGTCGGCTGATAGCGATACTTCGCGGTAAGGTGCAACCGTGAGAGACAGCTCCTGTCCATGGGAACGCGTGTCCACCTTGCTTTCCTTCAATCCGGCCCAGCCGTCGATGACAAACCGATCCACATCTGCCGAGGTATAGCCATGCAGGTTAAGCACTTCCTCGACAAAATCCAAATCAGGAATTTCGCTGTAGCGTTTGTTGTTATTGAATTTTTCAACCTCGTAGCTGAAAATAAGCTTGTTATCCTCAATCAAGGCCACACTACCATCATGCGTTAATTTCAGTCCGCAGAATAACATGTTCCTTCACTCCTCACCTGTTAGCCCAACACAAAGCCGCTTTATTGTTCAGCCTCAGCAAAATGACGTGGTAATACCGGAATGATATCGGATTCCTCGAAATCGACACGATTGGATTCATCTATCCAGCTTCCCAGCCCGGCCACCGTTGGCTCCTGAAAAAAGACCTGAATCGGTACATCTATGGCCAGCTGGTCTTTAATTTTAGCAATGACACTCATCAGCATCAGCGAATCTCCATTTTCAAAAAAGTCCTGGTGTATGCTAATTTCCTCATGCCCCAGTACCTCGCCCCAAATCTGACCTAGCTGCCGTTCTGTTTTCGAATACGCATCTCCATCACGGCCGATCAAGGTCACTTGAATGTGAGAGTTCATGTGCACTCCAGTGTCCGTAGCTTCCGACTTGGGCTGTAGCGTACGAAACAGCTCTTCCTCGAAGGAGACAAATTTAGCACCCAGCTTCACATTTCGCTGGATCATATCGTTCAGTGCCTCATTAGAGGTAATGAACTGCTTCAGCTCTTGATAGGACTCCAGCAGATGACTGTAGGCTTCAGATTCTTGATCGTTGTGCCCCTGCGCTTGCTCTGTAATTTCTTTTGTTAAGTCTGGGGAAAAGCGAACCTTGAGCAGCGTCAACACTTGAGCCAGCTCCTGGCTGCGAATGTTGGCAATGACCGTTTGGGTCAGTTTATATTGCAAAAGCCGATCAAACAGCTTGCCATAGTCCTCCGACGAAATCGGCTGAGATAACATCCGTTGATCCATCAGCTCGTCCGATGTAGCCCCCATCTCCAGATGCGACCAGTTGATCGCCATCATCTCCATGCCACGACGGCTCTGATAGTGGGCATACTGATCCAGAAATGCATTTGCAGCAGCGTAGCTACCCAAGCCTACACCTCCCAGCTGCGAAGCCACTGACGAGAAAAGAATCCAGAAGTCCAGCGTTTGATCCTTAGTCACCTCGTTTAACACCCATGTTCCTATTACCTTGGCTCCCATGGTTCGCTGGAACCCCGCTGCATCCATCTGCTCCAGACGAATTTCCTCCAAATGCATCGCGGCATTCATGACCCCATGAATCGGGCCATAACGTGCATGCACATCATCCACGACCTTCTTCATTGCATCCAGATCCGTGATATCTGCCGCATAGTAGCTCACCTCGGAGCCGAGCTTTTCAATCTCCAACAGTCCACGGATTTTCTTCGTAATTTCAGAGGTATCCAGCCCCGCAGCTCGTTCCTGCCAGCTTTCCCGGTCCGGAAGCACAGTACGGTTCACCAGCACGAGCTTAACCTTCGCCTGCCGGGCAAGATAGCGGCAGGTTTCCAGTCCAACTGAACCGGCTCCCCCGGCAATCAGATAGACGCCACCCTCACGGATTGTAATCTTCCGATGTGGATGAGCTGTAAGCTGCATCCGTTCCAGCTGCTGCGTATACCGCTGACCGCTTCGCCATGCTGAACTTTGATCTGCTTCGTCCCGATCCAATTCCAGCATGATTTCCTGAGCAATGTCGGAATTGTCACGTCCGATCGTTTCTACATCCATACAGCTACAACGATGCTGACTATATTCCTGCGAGATGACCTTCATCAATCCCCACAGAGGCGCTTTTTCCGGGAACACATATGTATCCTCCGCTACGACCAGCTGTGCGTAGTTCGAGACGACTTTGATTTCCAACAGGCGATGAATCGAGCTTGCCTGAACAGCCTTCATCAAATAAAAAAGACTTAAAGCCCCTTGCTCCTGACTTTCATTCAAATCATCGAGTTGTCGCATGCGACTGCGAATTTCGGTGCAGGTCCACAAGTGGACGATACCGGAAAGCTCTGCTCCCCCTCGCGTCTCAACCTCGGTCACGGCTGCAAGCAGCCTGTTATAATCCTCCGCATAGCCGGGACGAATCTGATAATGGCTCGGATCTATGGCAGCATAATCAGATGCAGCCTCTACGATAATAGGTGTGAGTCCTTGATCCTTCATAAACTCGCTTAGTGAAGCAGCTACGCCTTCTTCATCCGCCAGAATAAGCCATGACTTGCTGGTAACCGACCGTTCTTGGGAGGCAGAAGCCGTCAACGGACTGGCTACCCAATTCAGTTCATAGAACCACTGGTCAACCTGCTTCTCCGGTACCGATCTCAAGGCTGGGGAATCTGCTACACGCTCCATCGCATGCTCCGGGATATAATCCACCCAATGTCGCTTGCCTGCAAATGGATATACAGGTAAAGGAACACGATGTCTTTGATCCAAATCATGCAGAGCTGTCCAATTGATCTCGCTACCTTGCATATATTCATCCACAACCCGATCTAGGCTGGTGTCAGGCTGTACCTTGAAGCTTTTCTCCTCACGGGTCGTTAGGCGGGTATAATATATCCCCTCTCCCGCTAAAGCTGGACGTGCAGCTTCATCTGCATTTGCAAATCGCTCCAGCCCTTCCCTTAACTCTTCAAGACTTGTAGCTACAATCGCAAGCCGATAAGCATAGTGCCCCCGTCCCTGATTGCTTGTAAAACAAATATCTGGCAGCGCATGAGCCGTGCGATCCAAAAACGTACGATAACGGTCAACCAAAGCATCAAAGGAAGCTTTACTCTTGGAAGACAACGTAAATACATACGGTACGTTTTCTCCACTGGCGGACTGGCTCTGCTCGTCCTGCTCATATTCCTCCAATATGACATGACAGTTAGTTCCTGCTAGACCAAAAGCACTTACTCCTGCCCGCCGTGGCACTCCTGCCTCCGTCTCCCATGGAACCAACTCTGTATTCACATACACAGGCGATTCAATGAAATTAATGTGCGGATTCGGCTCGTTAAAATGGAGGGTTGCCGGAATCTCCTTCTTTTGCAATAACAGCACTGTTTTGATTAGACCTGCAATACCGGCTGCGGTGTCCAGATGACCTATGTTCGTTTTCACCGCGCCCAAGGCACAAAAATGCCGCTTGTCCGTGTAGCTGCGGAAGGCGTTGGTAATGCCTTCAATCTCAATTGGGTCACCTAGACGAGTTCCTGTACCGTGAGCCTCAATGTAGGTTACCGTTTCCGGAGAGATACCCGCATTACGCCAAGCTTCCTTCATTAGCTCCGTCTGAGCCAAGGCACTTGGCGCGGTAATGCCGTTGGACTTTCCGTCCGAATTCATGGAGCTGCCTTTAATGACAGCGTAGATATGGTCCCGATCCTTTTTAGCCTTTTCCAGCGTCTTCAGTACGATGACCCCGAATCCCTCGCCCCATACCGTCCCATTCGCTGCGGCATCGAAGGTGCGCGCAACAGAGTCGGGAGAAGCAATGCCGATATCGACCAGCCCTTCATCTACAGGAAACAGGGTCAGGTTCAGCCCGCCGGCTACAGCCATGTCACAATCGCCAGTAATCAGTCCTTTGACCGCATGATGCACAGCAGCCAAAGATGCCGAGCAGGCGGTATCAATCAGATGGCTGCCGCTGGCGAGATTCAGCAAGTAGGCCACCCGACTGGCTACGACTGAAATGGTATTGCCGGGTAAGGCATACGGCTCCATGTTCTGAATCAGTTGCAAGTAATCGGCATCCGTATCCCCTACGTATACCCCGGTTCGTGAGCCGTACAATTCCTTTTCGGCATAGCCGGCATCCTCCAGTGCTTCCCAGGTAACTTCAAGGAAAATGCGCTGCAAAGGGTCCATACACCGGGCTTCTGCGGGAGTAATGTTAAAATATTCCGCATCAAAACGATCAATATGGTCCAAATAGGCTCCTCTGCGATACTTGATCTCCGGCGCATATCGTTTACCTTTAAAATAGTCCCGAATAGGCCGGTCCACATCAGCCTTGCGGCTTTCCGGGAAGTCCCTCACGGCATCCATGCCGTTCACGAGATTATCCCAAAACTCATCTGTTCCATTTGCGCCCGGAAAACGACAGGCCATCCCAACAACGGCAATATCATCAACCTTCACCGTTTTGGACTCATTTTCGAATAGCTCTTTTAGCATCGGCAGAGCTTCTATCTTGGAGAGATGTTTTGCAGCAACCTGACCTAGCAAATACTTCTGAACCCGTTTCATATGTTATCCCTCCTTCAGATGGTCCAGCGCCCGTATAGACTCGCTTACATCCAGTGAGCCATCTTCAATTTGATCCAGCAGGCTCATAAGATCCTGATCCAGCTGTTCGTCATCCTTGGACTGATTTTCAAAGTGATTCATATACGCTGCAATCGTAGGATAGGAAAACAGCTCGGCTACTGTTGCCTCACTGCCCAGTGCGTGCTTCATCTTTCGATGAAGCCGAACAATCGAGATGGAATTGCCGCCGATTTCAAAAAAGCTGTCATGGATGCCGACGTCCTCCGGGCTTATATTTAAAATTCCGGCCCAGATTTTCGTCAGCATATGCTCTCTTTCATTGCGAGGCGCCACATATGCGGTTGAACGGTGAACTCGGCCCTCCGGCTGTGGCAGATTTTTGCGATCAATCTTCCCGTTCGGAGTTAACGGCATCTCCAGCAGTTCCATGAAAAATCCCGGAATCATATACTCAGGTAATATTTCACGCAAGTGTGTTGTCAGATCATCCACTTCGAGCCCTTTTTCCAGCGAAGTAAAATAACATAAGAGATTGGTTACACCAAACTCATCAGTTTGGGCAATCACAGCGGTTTCCTTGATCCCTGGAAAAACGGATACGGCCCGCTCCACTTCTTTGAGTTCTACGCGATACCCCCGCACCTGTACCTGATCATCCTTGCGGCCGCTATACTCTAGAATGCCATCCGGCCGTAACAGGCCCAAATCACCTGTACGATATAGCCTTTCTCCTGTTTTGGGATGCTGAGTAAAAGCCTTGGCAGTTGCTTCTGCCTTATTCCAGTACCCCTCCGTCAGACCAATCCCGCCGATGCATATTTCGCCTTTGACCTCAAAGGGGCACAATTGCCCCTCCTTGTCCAAAATATAAACATGCGTGTTCGCAAGGGGCCTTCCCAACGGAATGCTCAATTCGCCCTCTGCCGGAAATGCGTCAATCAGGTAACAGGTTGCATAAATAGCCGACTCGGTCATACCGTAAATGTTGGCAATCTTGGCTTGCTGGAATGTGCTGTACCAGTCCCGCACCCCATTGACGAGCAAGGCTTCGCCTCCATTGAATACCCATTTAAGTTCCGGTAGCGGTTGATCCGTCTCTTCGGTCGGAACCGCATCCAGAAAGAGACTCATCTGGGCCGGAACGAACTGGGTAATGGTAATCTTGTCATCCCGTAGCTGTTCATATAGCCGTTGAGGATCTTTGACCGCATCCGAGCTGAATATAGACAGCTTGGCTCCGTATATCAGAGGCCAGAAGAATTCCCATACCGAATCGGTAAAACTGGCAGAAGTCTTCTGCGCAATCACATCTTCTGCGGTCAAACAAAAGGTGTCCTGCAACCAAAAGAGCGTATTCAGCACAGCTTTATGCGTCATCATGACTCCTTTGGGATCTCCCGTAGAGCCTGAGGTGTAAATCAAATACGCAAGATCATTTTCACCGGCAGGACAGGCCCATGAGCCCTGCTCCTGGCGCTCCCAATCCGACCGCTGATACACCTTCAGATGATCTGCTCGCATCTTCGTTTCGTCAAGACAAACAACCGTCGTCATGCTTTCCGGCAAATCTCCCAGCATCGTTTGCAGCTTGGCAGACTCGGTGATCAGCACACCGCAAGCACTGTCGCGCAGCATATATTGAATCCGCTTTTTCGGGTAGTCCGGGTCAATAGGCACGTAAGCTGCACCTGCTTTTAATACGCCGAAAACAGCCACTAAAAGCTCAATTCCCCGTTCCGCTACCACTGCTACCCGCTGGTTAGGCCGCACACCTGCTGCGTGCAGCAGGCGGGCCATTCGGTTCGCTTGTTCCTCCAATTGGGCATACGTAATGGAGGAGCCGTATTCATAAATAGCGGTTTGCTGTGGTGTGATTGCGACCTGACGGGCAAACAAATCAGGAATCGTAACATGATCCTCATAAAGCTTTGCAGTCTGATTCATCTCCGCAATGACGCGTTCCTCTTCTGCCGATAGAATTTCAAATGCATCAAAATCCAGATCCATAGGGTCTACTCCCGAACCGGAATTGCAGCAGATACAGCCGATTGACCTACCAAGCTGTTTGTGAAAAAGTCCACTAAGCGATCTATGCCTTCGTTGTATCGCGTTGTAGAGTAGGACAGGCGCAGCATTTTCGGCAATCCAAAATCAGAACCTGGCACAGTCGCCACTTGTTTGGCTCTCATAATTTGTTCAGCCAGCTCCAAACTCGTTTCGATGCCGTGCTCGTCCATGTACTTTTCACAATCGAGTGTGAAGTAAAAGCTACCTTGTGCAGGGATAGCACGTACGAGCGGAACCTCATTGAATCGCTCCACCGTATAATCCCGTCTTGCTTTATACAGGCTGACCAGCTGCTCAATCTCTTCGGGATGTGCCAATGCTTCCAATGCGCCAAATTGCACGACAGGGTCGGCTGTCAGCAATGTGTGATGCTGTATGACCGTGAGCGGTGTGACTAGCTCGTCAGGAACGATACAGTAGCCCACGCGCCGACTGTACATCCGGTACCCTTTGGAGAAAGCATTCGTTGTAATAAAGGCTGATTTGGTATCCTTCAGCTCCAGTACCGAAGTGCTTCGTTCATCAAAGCAAACATTGGCATAAATCTCATCATTAATGACCACTGCCTGACCGTTGATAATTTCATCAATGGCATACAGCTCGTCTTTCGTTAAGATGTTGCCTAGCGGATTACCAGGCGAATTAATGACTACAATTCTGGTTTTATCCGTGAAATTTTCCTTAAAGGAATCCAGATCCAGTGCCAACGTCTCCAAATTGATATCATAGTAGCGAACATTCGCCCCTACCAATTGGGCGCAAAAATGATACAGAGAATAGTACGGACGCGGTAAAAGAACCTCATCCCCCTCTTTTGCCAGCAAATAAAACAGATTTCGGAATAAGGCGCTGGTGCCTACATTAATCAGGATATTGTTAGGGTTAATGTCCAGATCATATGTTTTCTTGTATTCCTCCGCGAGCGCTTCCTTTAATTCCGGCAAGCCCGGCGGAAATACAAGCGAGCTTTTTTCAAAGGTGTCCAACGCATCCTTCATCGACTGAATGATATCCTCATGCAAAGGTAGCTCGGATTTTCCCAAGGTCATTCGAATGACCTCTTTGGAGCCGTTTTTCTCAAATTCATAAGCCATTTGATCCAGAACGAACATTAAAAACCGATTGTCATAAAATTCAATAGATGATCTTAATTCCATTTGTAATTGCCTCCTTTGAATGAACCGCACGTTAATGGGATACCTTAGACAGATTGGACACACTACTAGCAATGGTCTTGATTATTTTGTGATACCTTTCCAGCATAGAGTGGACATAGGAAGATTCCAGCAAAGCGGTATTCCACCTCAGGGAACAGGTCAGTCCGGTTGTTGATTTCACGACTGACAGTTGCAGTGCTGCTGGCTCTGAGGGGTATACACGCAATCCCACTTCCCCTCCCTCGGGTAAAGATCTCGTTCCATCCTCTGTGCAAAAGACGACGTTATAACGTGATGAACCCTCCCTCCCGCTCTTCAACTCATTAGGGTCCAGCAGCAAATGAAACGGATATAAAACAGCTTGAAGCGCAGCTTGATGTTTGTCCTTCACTTTTTCTAGCAAAGGATTAAACGACGAAAGCCCCTCCATCGAAACTCTGACTGGCACAGGATGCTGGATACATAAAGGTACTCCGCTGCCCTGAACTGGATGTCCTTCGGGATGCATGACATAGATCAAAAGCTCCTCCGCATGCGTTAATTGCCGCAGCAGCAGGAAATAACAGGCGAATAGAACGTCCGTAACAGAACCTTCATGACTGGAGGCAAAAGCTTTTAGAGCTTCAGTCTCCTCTGTGGCGAGAGGCACTTCAATAGAAGTCCACTCGGGTGTTACAAAAGCTTCTTCCCCGCGTTTGAACGGCAATCCGATCGGAGGAAGCGGCTTTTGCAGTGCCTCAGTCCAATACGCCTTTTGAGGCTCCAAATATCCTTCCTGCAGCAACCGTTGTTGCCAATAAGTAAAATCAATCTGCGAGATGGACTGAAATATGTGGTCTGTATCCACTGCCGAATCCGTAACAGCAGCGGAATAGCGAATAAACAGTTGTTCCAGCCAACCTTTCAGATCGAGGCACTCCGTTAGTAATGGATGAACAGCGACGATCAATTGGCATCGTTCGTTGCTGTCACAACCCAAGCGTATCCGGTACAGCGGACCTTGTCGTAACTCGAACGGGTTTTGATACTCCACAGCCACACGGTGTTCCGCCCAAGAAGCTGCATCCCCCTCTATTACATCTGTGAATTTGTAATCCAACGGAAGATACGCCTGCACCTGCTGAGTCGGCCCAGCTGTCTCTTCCCTGAAGGTTGTTCTGAGCGTGCTGTGTTCGGCTTGCAGTTCTTCCAGCACTCTGGCAAATAACGTTTGATCCACCTTGCCTTTCCACGTTGCATGAACGATCACATTATTAGTTGATCCTCGATGTCGCCATATCTGCTTTTGATAAAAAGACAAAGGGTGCTGCTCAGCCTCCGGTGCCGGGCAAATCGCAGGAAGCGCAAAAGTAGAGTCCTTTCCCTGCCGTTTCTGTTTCATCTTCTCCGCTTCCTCAGGTGAAAAAATCCGGTACTCCGCTAAAGCTTGCTCAGGCTGGTCCACAATCTGGTCGATCAGGCTGAGCAAATGTCCTGCCAGCGCAGTGATCGTCTGTTCGTGAAACAAACGGGAGTAATACTCAAAGGTACATTTCAGTTCCCCTTGCATTCCCTGAAAAATGTCGAGCTTTAAATCCATGGTTGAACTGTGCTTGGCCCAGTCCACCATGTTTAGCGTTAAATCTCCCATCGTAAATTGGGTTTTCTGCATCCCCTGATTATGTAAAATAAGCATGGTGTCAAAAATAGGGTTGCGTGAAAGATCGCGCTTCTGATCCAGATGCTCCACAATCTTTTCAAATGGATAATCCTGATGATCATACGCGGCTATGGTGCGATGAGCCACCTCCTTTAAGAAGTCCGTAAAGCGCCGCTCACCCGCTGGAGTATTACGAATAGGTAAGTAGTTGGTAAAGAGTCCTATCGTATGCTCTACACCCGCATAACGTCTGCCGGCAATGAGAGAGCCTACAATGACATCCTCCTGCCCTGTGTATTGATAAAGCAGCACATTGTATACAGCAAGAAGCGTCATATACAGCGTAGCGCCATGCTCCTGTCCCATCGCTCGCAAGCGTTCAGCGACCACTTTGTCAATCGTGAACGAGTACACCCCCCCTTCAAAAGTCATCACAGGCGGTCGGGGATAGTCACTGGGCATTTTCAGAACAGGCAATCCTGACTCCAGTCCTTCCGTTAACGTCCTCAGCCAAAATTGCTCCTGCTGCAGCATCTGCTCACTTTGCAGAAAAGCATTTTGCCATACCGCATAGTCCTTATATTGGATACGCAGCGGCGGCAGGTCCTGTCCGGCATAAAGACTGGTAAATTCCCGAATGAGGATCTCCATGGAAACGCCATCCGAAACAATATGATGCATATCAAACATCAGCAAATGCTTGTCCTCTTCATCACATTCCTCCGTTAGTCGCAGCAAGCGTACCCGAAGTAAAGGAGCCTCTCCCAGGGAAAACGGCTGGACAAATTCCTCCATCAGCTTTTGCACATCTGCTCCCTTTGGAGCCACTCCCAGTGATATAGCAAGCTCAGCCTGCGGAAGAACACTTTGCACAATTTCATCCTCCGCAACATCAAACACCGTCCGAAAGGATTCATGGCGACGAATGATCGCAGCAAAAGCACCTTTAAAGCGTTCCACATCCAAGCGTCCCGTGATCGTAGCCGCTCCGGGCATGTTGTAACTCAAATTGCCTTCTGCCAGCTGCTTCAAAATAAACTGACGGCGCTGCGCATTGGATACGGGATAAAATGCTTGTGGAGACACAGGTTCAATGGACTGGTAATCCGATTTTTTTTCGTCTGAAATAAGCTGGGCCAGCTCACGAATGCAGGGATGTCCAAACAAATCAACCAATGTAATTCGCGTATGGAATACCTGGCTTATGGCAGTAATCAGATCTGTTGCCAGCAGAGAATCCCCGCCTAGTTCGAAGAAATCCGCATCCACAGACAGTTCGTCAATCCCTAAAATTCGGCCCCAGATACGTGCCAGCCTGTCTTCTGTTTCCGTCGGAACATATCCGTCACCAAAGGAAACGCGTGCTTCGCTATAAGCTGACACCTGTTCATCGCGTTTGCTGCTTCTACGTTGGATCGGCGGCTCCACCCAATATCGTTGCTTCTCCCAAGCGTATGCAGGCAAGGGTACTTTGACACACCCACCTGCCGGATAATCCTCCGCCCAGCGCCTGTTCTCCCCGGCAACATATCGCCGGGCAATCATCGGGGCATCATCTGTATCCAGCGCCATTTCTACCAGGGACTCGCTGCACATGGAACAGAAAATCCCCTGCTGCTCCAGCCCTGTTCCATCCTGACGAACCAAAGCATCATAAGCCTGTTTGAGCTTTGTCCAAAGGCTGCGTCGATCCGTGACCGGAATCGCCAGCCGATAAGCATGATGCTCTCTGCCCGTATTCAGGACGTAACAGATATTTTCCAAAGGCGGAATATCGTCATTCTCCAAAAAATCAATATATCGGGCAGCCAATCTTCGCAGTGAATTCTCACTGTATGCCGAAAGGGTAAATACACGCTCCCCACCGCAGGGTAGATCGGAGGACGAAGAAAGGGAGGGCCTGCTTCCCTGATAATCCTCCAGCACCACATGACAATTTGTACCGCTTAACCCCCATGAACTGATACCCGCCCTCAGTGGTATTCCGTCCTCACTTCGCCATTCGGTTAGCTTCGTATGGATATAGACCGGAGAGCTATGCAGGTTCATCAACGGATTCGGATAAGCAAAATGCAGGGTGGGCGGAAGCTGCTTATGCTGTAAAGCCATGATCATTTTGATTAATCCTGCCATGCCTGAAGCGGAATCAAGATGACCGATATTGCTTTTGACCGAGCCGATACCGCAAAATTGTCTGTTTTGCGTATACCTGCGAAAGGCATTCGTAATCCCCTTAATTTCAATCGGATCTCCAATTTTGGTCCCCGTTCCATGGGCCTCGATGTAAGAGATCGTGGAAGGGTCAATGCCCGCACGCTTCCACGCCTCTACAATCACTTCTTCCTGAGCTCGGGCATTCGGGGAGGCCAATCCGTTGGAGGCACCATCCTGATTGATGGCACTTGCTTTAATCACGGAGTAAATATAATCGTGATCCCTCTCGGCTTGCTCCAGTGGCTTGATCAGAACAACACCACAACCTTCGCCCCATCCCGTACCGTCGGCATCCGCGTCGAAGCTGCGTGATTGTCCTTGCGGAGAAGTAATCCCCAGCCCGCCCGGCTCCATCCTGGTGGGTAACGCACCAATGGCTACCCCACCCACCAAAGCCATGCTGCAATCTCCAGCGCGTAATCCCTCACATGCAAGATGCAAGGCAACCAGGGAAGACGAGCAGGCGGTGGCTACACTCAATGCAGGACCGGACAGATTCAGCGCATAAGCGAGACGGCTTGCGATAACTGGCGGGAAATTCCCGACAAAGGCGGTGGACGACTCGCTTTCGATCAGCTCCTTGTATCGCGCTTCACTATAGCCGACATATACCCCCACTCGTGAGCCACGAATGCGTTCACCACCATATCCTGCGTCCTCAATGGCCTCATAACCGGTTTCCATGAACATACGCTGCTGCGGGTCCATATATTTGGCTTCACCCGGAAGAATATTAAAAAATGCCGCGTCAAACGTATCAGCTTCCTCCAAATAGCCTGCCGGCATATATGGCCCTTGATTCTGTTCATCCAAAAAGGGACGAATCTGCTCCAAACGTGAGCTTGGAAACGTTCGTATCCCATTCAAACCGTTGACCAGATTACTCCAATATTGTTCCTTGTTATCTGCTTGCGGGAACCGTCCGGCTACGCCGATAATGGCTATATCCCTGTTGCGGTTTATTCCATCGTGGGCTGCGGACGATGAAGCAGTTTTGAGCCGAACCTGATATTGCTTGATCAGAGAATACGCATGCTCTTCGGATAATTCCTGTTTGGCTACAAGCTGCAAAATGGCTTCAACAAACGTATCCCTCATATGCTTTCATATCCTTTCATAGCTTCATCCACTGAAATAGCGTCCTCCTTTACACGCTTGATCAGGCTTCGTAAATCCTCGTCCGCTTCGTCCGCGCCGGAAACTTCGACCTGTAAGTGCGGTGCTACGTCCGTCACTTCTCTTGTGCTGGCAGCATGCCTGTTTTCCATAAACTGCGCCAGCTGCGCAACTGTACCGTACGAGAACAAATCCCCGGCCTCCACTTCGGGATCAACCCGTTCATTCAGAAGACTCAGCACTTTCAAAATAAGCAAGGAATCCCCGCCGATTTCAAAAAAATGTTGACCTACATCAATTTCCTCGTATCCCAGCACCTCTGCCCATATTTGAGCGATCTGCTGTTCCAGTTCTGTGTAAGGCTCTGTTGTTTTCCCTTTCAGACTGACCTTCACATCTGTCACCGAACGGTTAGGCTCTACAGATGACAGTGCTCCTGCTTCCTTGGTGGATTTAGCTACAGCTCGGCGTCGACTCGTCAACATATCCGGCGCAAGCTGAATTTTCATCATCGGCGCCCATTCACGGAGCTTCTGTGTATCAAACTTGCCGATGGCCACCTGATCCAGCGGATAAGACAAGCTCATGCGGAAAGCAGCCAGCGCATCTGATACAGGCATATAGTCCATGCACCCTGGTCCAGTGAGTCCCTCCCACGCATACCAGTTGATCGCAAGCGTCGTTTGCCCCTGCATGTTACGCTGTGCGCTGAAGGCATCCATAAACACATTGGCAGCCGCATAATCTCCACCGCCAGCTCCGCCCCATAGCGAGGCTACCGAGGAGTACAGAACAAAGAAATCTGTCTCTTGCTCCGCCAGAAGCTTATCCAATACCAGCGTTCCGTGAATTTTGGGGCGAAGCACCTTGCGAAAATCAACCAAATTCTGAATCTCCAGCGGACGACTGGTGTCGCCGCTAGCTGCCGCACAATGAACAACTCCCTTAACGGGGCCATAACGAGCTTGTACATCGTCAAAAATGTGTTGCATCTGCCTATAATCAGCCACATCTCCCGCGTAATAATGCACCTTTGAGCCGTGTTTTTCCATGTCTGCAAAGGCCGAAAGCTTACGGTAAATTACGGTATCAGCCTTCCTTTGCACCGGATCATTTATGATGTGTGACCATTGCGATTTTTCCGGCAGCTCCGTTCGGTTCAGGATGACTAGATGGATCGGAGCTTGCTCGGATAAATACCGGCTAACCTCCAGTCCTAATCCCCCTGCGCCTCCAGTCACGATATATACGGCACCCGGACGAACGGTGATGGAACGCCGGGGTGGAATACCCGGATGATTCCGATTATCTGGAGTGCTTACCGTATCCGATTCGAGACGAGACATACCTTGGATGTAACGCTCCTGACGGATGACAACGAATGAATCCGTTTTGTTTTCTTGCAGCTCGGTCATGATCAGATCCGCCACTTGCTCGTTGGTGTGGTGGAGCGTTTCGACATCCAGTCCGAAGCATTGCAATTGTGGATGCTCCTGAGAAATAACTTTGACCAAACCGTGAATCGCCGCTTTTTCAGGTGATACTTGTTGCTCGTCCGATATCCGCTGGGTAAAGTTCGAAACCACCCGCAAGTCCAGCGTTTCATGCAGACCCTGATGAAGTAATGCTTTAGTCAGAAAATAAAGACTATAGACACCTGACTCCAAACCTGCATCCACTGTTTCAATGTTCACTTGGGTTGACGGGGTGGCTGTGCAGGTCCAGAGATGAACGATACCGTTCAAGCGCTGATTACGTTGTCCCAGTTCATTCATGAGTTGAATATAATCTGCTTCTACACCCGGCTGGATGGTGTACTGATGATCGTTCCGTTTTTCAAACCTTTGCCCAGCCTCTACAGTCACCACATGATGACCGGAGCGCGTCAAGCGTTGCACCAGTTCCTCACCAATCCCCAGCTTGTCTTGGAAGATTAACCAGTTTCCTTGAGCTAGCACGCCTTCTCTTGTCTTCTTCAGTTCTTTTTTAATCCACCGAACACGGTACATTAAATCTTCAACCCTGCTCACTTGTTCTTGCTCGCTCATTCGACCGATAATCAGCGCGGTTTCAGCCTCGGCACGGTTTGGCAAATGCATAGGAAAGGTTCGTACCTCCGTGAATCGCTCCTCCTTCAACAACTGCCCCCATGTTTCCGTCGGAACCAGCGGAGAATCCTTCCGTATGTCCTGATCCTCGAACAGCCACCATCCCTCCGTCATGCCCCAGACGAGATTTTCCGCAGGCTCGTTCTGCACTTTTTCGATCATAAACAGGGCTCCACCGGGAGCAAGCACCTTTTTCAACTGGGACAAGGACGTTCGCAAATGGCTCGTGGCATGAACTACATTCAGGCCAATAATGATATCAAACTGTTCTGGCGCAAAGCCTTGTGCCAAAGGATCTTCTTCAATATTAAAAGTCTGATATCGAACAAACGGGTAGGCTGCAAACTGCTTTTGCGCTTCCAAAATGATGCCCCGGCCCAAATCGGTGTAGCAATACTCGACTTGACGATTTGCTATGGCTGGGAAAAGAACCTTGCCCACCGTTCCCGAGCCAGCCCCGACTTCCAGAATGCGGAGCCGTTTTCCCGCTTGCGCTAAAATATGCTGCTTTAATGCGTCCAGCGCCATCGTCTCACACAGATCGCCCAGCGTACGTCCCTGATTGGCAAAGCCCGCCAGGAATTGCGATGTACCATCGGGAAACAGCACACTCAGGGGTGACCTTTTCCCGGTCAGCACAGCCGGATAGGCGTCCAGACAATACTTCAACACCTTGAATGTTCCCGTAAATGCCGGATATTGTTCCACGTATTGGTTACATAAGGCCGACAGATCGGGAGCTAACCCTTCAAGGGTTAGCGTGATATTATCACCGTCAATGCAGATGTAGCCCTGTTCTTCTACGAAACGCAGCATGAACCGAAATAGACGCTGATATGTGGAAGTAATCCCTATCGTATGCAACATTTCTGACTCTTTATATACTTTTCCGGGTTCCGTGAGCGTCCCCCATTGTCTGAATAATCCGATAATAAGCTGGGCCGCAAATTCATCAACCGCCTTTTTATAGCCCTGTACTACCGCAAAGCCGCTCTCTTCCAATAACCGTTCACCAAATTGGAAAACCGCCTCGGTAGCCTGCCAGAAGTCAGGAGCTTCCTCCTGCGTGTCAGGGGTCAATTCCGCACTGTTTCGTACATGCGGTGGTTGCTGAACTTTGGGTTCAACCCAGTAGCGCTTCTCTTCAAACGGGTAGCCTGGAAGAGGGACTCGCACCCGGTTTTGTCCGTGATAATAGTCCTCCCACTCCAGCTCCCTTCCTTGCATATACGCCTTTGCCATATGCTCCAGCGATTCCGCAGGCTGTACCCTATACGGCTCAGGGCTGTTCCCTGTTTTTGCTGTCGTATTTACGTATATTCGTTCGCGATCCGGTAATGCCGAAGCTGCATCATGATCGCTCTGCTCCACGAACAGCATGAGCTTACGCCGTAATTCTTCCTGCGAGTTGACGACGGTAGCCAAACGGCAGGTGTCGTTTCCACGGCTGATATTGGTACAGTAACAAATGTCTGCCAAAGCTTCGTTGGTATTTCCCAGATAAGCTGCAAACCTGTCGGCATAAGCGTAGAGCGCTTGTTCAGTCCGAGCTGACAAGGTGAATACATATTCCTCGCCCAGAGAAGGAACTTCTCTTTGGATCGCATATTCCTCCAGCACAACATGGCAGTTCGTTCCGCTCAAGCCAAAGGAGCTTACCCCCGCACGACGAATTCCGCAGTCTGGCGTCCATTCCTGAAGTGACCGAGCAAAATAAACCGGAGAATTTGCAAAATCAATATGTGGGTTAGGCACTTTAAAATGAAGGGATGCCGGAATCTCACGCTTGGTGATGGCCAGCACTGCTTTTATAAACCCGGCAATCCCTGCCGCTGAATCCAGATGCCCGATATTGCTTTTGACGGAGCCTACCGCACAGAACTGCTTACGATCTGTATACCGTCCAAAAGCCCGTGTAATGCCCTCCATTTCAATAGGATCACCTAGCTTGGTGCCTGTTCCGTGCGTTTCGATATAAGAAACCGTCTGCGGATCAATCTCCGCACGCTTCCAGGCCTCTTCAATCACTTCAGCCTGCGCTGCCGCATTGGGAGCTGTGATCCCGTTGGAGCGACCATCCGAGTTAGCTGCGCTTCCTTTGATTACTGCGTAAATATAATCACCATCAGCCACCGCCTGCTCCAGTGACTTCAGTACAACAGCGCCAACCCCTTCGCCACCGCCTGTACCATCTGCCGATGCGTCGTACGCCTTCGTCTTTCCATCAGGTGAGGCGATTCCCATATTGAAGAGATTTTCATCCACCATCGACAGATACAGATTGACACCACCAGCTACAGCCATTTCACAACCGCCGGACGTTATCTCCTGTACCGCATGATGCACGGCGATGAGTGAAGAGGAACAGGCTGTATCAACAACCTCCGCCGGGCCTGTCCAATTGAAGGCATAAGCAATCCGTCCGGCAATCACAGCCTGCAAATTCCCCGGAATTGCGGAAGGCTCTACCTGTGGCATAAGGTCCACATATTGCGGTGTGCCTGTCCCTACGAACACTCCTGTCTTCGAGCCATACACCTCTTTTTCCGAGTATCCCGCATTCACCATCGCTTCCCATACAACCTGCAACAGTAGACGCTGCTGCGGGTCCATCATCCGTGCTTCATTAGGGGATATTTGAAAAAACGATGCATCAAAGCCATCAATTCGATCCAGATATGCCCCTTGCGGCAACGATCTTGACTGCCCGACTACATCATCTGAACTCTGAGCAATATCCTGTAACCGATGGGCCGGAATGTTGCGGACGGCATCCACCTCGCGACACAGATTGTCCCAGAAGTCATCGCAATTGTCCGCCATAGGGAAACGGCAAGCCATGCCAATCACAGCAACATCACCGTTTCGCCCCTTGCTTCCAAGCTCAGGTCTGTGGGTATGTAGTCGTTTTGTTTCCGTTTTGCGAAGGGCTTCGGTAGGTTGCTCTACACCGCCGAACTGAATGATTTTAGCCTGCATGGCGATCGTATGATGTGTAAAGAGCTGCGGAATCGTCAGCTGAACTTTCAGCAGATGGTGGATTCTGCTTTGCAGTCGCACGATAGACAACGAATTTCCACCTGCTTCAAAAAAACTTTCCTCCACACTAACGACAGGTACGACCAGCAGCTTCTTCCAGATCTCCGCCAGCTGTTCTTCCAGCTCATTACGTGGTGCCACATATGCACGGGTTTCGGTAATTACAATCTGGTGCAGAGGCAACGCTTTTTTATCCACCTTGCCGTTCACTGTGACGGGCATGGACTCCAAGCAGACGATATGAGCCGGGACCATATAGCCCGGTACATGCTGCTTCAAGTACGACTGGACATCGCTCGTTCCGACCGGAGATTCTTGCCTGGCTCCCGATTTTTTCAAGGTATAAAAGGCAGCAAGATCCTCGGTTCGTTCCTCTGATCCATGCGGAATGACCACGGCTTCTTTGATGGACGGATGACTTCTGAGAACAGACTCAATCTCCCCCAGCTCCACACGCATCCCCCGGATCTTAACCTGATCATCGGACCTGCCGACAAACTCCAGATTGCCGTCAGACAGCCATCTCACCAGATCGCCTGTTTTATACATCCGTTCTGTTTCGGTCCCAAACGGATTCGGCACAAAGCGTTCTGCCGTCAAGCGTGGATTGTATAAGTATCCGCGCGCCAGTCCAGCGCCAGCGATGAACAGCTCTCCAGTAGCTCCGAAGGGCAGCAAGCGTTGCTGTGGATCCAGAACGTATACCTGATAATTCAGCAGAGGCTTACCTATGGGTAATGTTGCTCGCTGCTCTACAGGCAGACATTCATACAGAGTTGTATTAATAGCCGCTTCCGTCGGGCCGTAAATGTTGAGCAGCTTGTCTATGTTCAGCTTATCGCGTAATTGCTGTACCAGCTCGCCGCTGCAAACCTCACCTGCCACCATGATAAAAGCAAAGTGATGTTCGATATCTGTCACCTGTTCCAACAGCACTTCCATCAGTGAAGGTACGGTATTCAACACGTTAATCCGTTCCTTCCGTACCAGTCCCCAAAAGGCGCTTGGATCGGTTTTGGCTTCTTTCGGAATCAGATACAGTGTCCCGCCTGTAGCTAACGGTAAAAAAATCTGCTGCACAGAGGGATCGAATGTGAACGGAGCCATCAAAACATGTCTCAACTGTTCATGGAAGTCATAGCTGCGTTTCAGTCCAGCCAATTGATTGACAATATGACGATGCTCTATCACCACCCCTTTAGGCGCTCCCGTCGAGCCTGATGTGTATATGACATACGCTGTATGATCAGGTCTACCCTCAAACGGTAGATTGGACGGCTCCCCCGCATATAATGCAGGATTGGATAGATCGAGCACTGTTCCTTGAAAAGCATGGGTATCCACATGCTGTGGAGGCGAGATCAACAACTCCATCCGACTATCCGTTAAAAGCTGCTGTACCCGCTCTACTGGAAACGTCGGATCTATCGGACAATACGCCGCTCCAGCCTTTAATACCGCTAAGATGGCAATGATGACCTCCGTCGTCGGCTCAGCCATGATGCCCACGATATCATCCGATCCCACTCCGTGACGTTGTAAAGTACGGGCCAACTGATTTGCCTTCGCATTTAGCTCTCTATAGCTAATGCGATACCCTGCCTCGACCACAGCAGCTTGTTCAGGCGTTGTCATCACCTGTTCTTCGAACAATTGATGCAGCAAGGTCACACCCGGCAGCTCTACAGCCGTCTGATTTAATCCATGTACCAGAAGCTCTCGTTGCTGTGGAGCCAGCATATTTGCCGCATCATCCTCCAGAGAGACCGCCGATTTCTCAGGCCATTGAGCCAGAACATACAGCAAATTTGCAGCAAAGGATTGGACTAGGGACAACGAATACACCTCAGGCCGATAAACCAGTTGCAGCATTCGACCTTCTTCGTTTGGTACAAGCCTGATCATCAGATCGAACCGATCCAGGCCCTCAGTCACCGTTTGTAATCCCTCATCCACACATGCCAGTTGCCACAGTTCTTGCAGTTCTTTCCCGTGAAGAGATGTCCATTTGTTATAGAGAAGGGGCACAGAAACATCCTGATGATTCAGCGTTCGAGAAAACTCGGCCTTCATGTCTTCGTTAAGCTCACGCCAGGTTCGGCTTCCCTGAACCCGCGGCTTGAGAAAAAGTACATTTCCCCGCTTGGGTTCGGACTGTATAAGCGTCGTCGTGCCGATACAAATATCCTCTGACTGCGAATAGCGATAGACCAGCCCTGACAGCGCCGTCAGGAACAAAATAAAACGTCCCAATTCCGAGCCCTTCGACATTTGATCCAATTGACGAATCGTTTCCCTGGGAATAACCATTTCGAGCGTTTCCTTGCGAGCCTCCAGCTGATGGTTAGACTTGCTTCTGCTTGCAGGCAGTAACTCCCTCGGCAGGTCTTGAGACCATTTTTCCATCCAATATTCTTCAATGATCCGGCCTTTCAAATGTGTACTTTTGTCCATACACACTCCCCTCTCTGTCAACCGTTCCAGGCCTTCATGAGCTGACGAATCTACCATATCTTCCAGTTGATAATCTCAATGAATCACTTAATTAATTCACTATTCAAAATGCTCAGTCTTTCCTCAAAAGGAGGATGCACGTGATTCAGTTCCTTCTTCCATTCAGCCTTGCAGCTGCAATCCAGATGGTCCAGAACGCTCGGATCAAGAGTGTGATTATACTCCTTCAACGCCTCCATTACTCGATCACTGCAATGCGGACAATTGTAAGGCACCCCGACAGGAGAAGGATAGAATTGGAACAAACCGACGATGATCTTGCCCAAATGCGCCGTCCGTTTTACCACCTCAACGATGCTCCAGAGCCATGCCGGTTTATAGGCGCCCTGGTCACTTAAATATTGCACCAGTGTATAATCCTGTACGGTACAGCTTTCCAGTGAAACGGTCGTCGTACCGAGCTCAAAAGCATGCTCAATCGTTTGTACGGCATGTTCGATAGCCTCTTGTTCCGTAATAAAGGGCGGCTTCAGCAACACATAGCTGCGTAAATTCAGCTCCTGGGTCACCAAGCGGGCGGCCTTATCAAATTGCTTTAAGGAAAAGCCTTTGTTTATGCATACATACCGCAAAAAGTCGTCAATCATTTCGAGCCCCATGGCAACTTCCACATGCTTATCCGGTAAAAGGCGCTTAATTTCCGCCATATTTTCTTTCGTTACAAATTCGGGTCTGGTTTCGATGACCAGCATTTTGATCTCAGGCTTTTCTCCAACCATGCGTATGATTTCCCACAGCGCTTCAGCCGGAACTTCATTGTCGTTGAGAATGGAGCCGTTATTATATAGATTGAGTAAAGGATATTTGCTAAAATCAATCCGCTTAAATTCCTCACTAAATTGCTCCAAATAATAATGGGCAGAGAGAGGGCCGTCTTTACGTGTTTGCTTGGCCAAATGACCGCACATGGTGCAGCCATTTCCGTTTTTCAGGGCCCACTCACATCCGTTAGACATTAAATACATGACTGCGCGTTGATAGTTTTTTCCCTGAAAGTTTTCCTCACGAATATCCGTTTCTGTAGCTACTTTGTCCAAATGATACTGTTCATCTGGAATTTTAGCGTGAATCTCCTTCATTAGATTGGCGATGAGTCGGTAATAGTGGGCGGTTTCTTTCGTGGTCATCCATTGATAGGAATCCATTTGTTCCCAAGCTTTTGGCTTCTTCATCTTCATACACTCCTTTTCAAAGTATCCGGGCTATAGTCAAATTCAATCGCCCAAACCTCTTCCAGTCTCTTTTCCATCTCCGTCAAGGAGTGAATATTCTGAATGGCACAATCTCTTTCTGTAACGATCAGCCTGAGCAAAGCAACATAACGTTCACATAACAGTTCAATCGCGGACGGCTCATATTTTGAGGGCTGATACATGATTTGGATGGCTGTTTGCTCCATTTGATGAATGCTCACCAGAAGTGAATAATCCGTTACGCTATGGCCAGAAAAGGATTCCAAGTTCAATTCACTCTGTTGATTGATCTCCAGCGGATAATTTTCAATCACAAGCAACGTATCAAAAAGACGCTCTGTGCTTCTGAAATTGCCGTAAGACTGTATATCCACAAGCGGTGTTGTTTCGTAGGGCTGTCTCGCTACGCTGGCTTGCTGAATATCGAGCAAGGCTTGTTGCAGCGTATCTCCATTGCCTGACTGTAACCGTACAGGAACCGTGTTCATCAAAAGCCCCACTACCCGTTCAATTCCAGGCAGGCTGCTGGAGCGGCCAGATACCGTCGTGCCGAAAAGCACATCCTGACGTCTGCTGACCTTTTGCAGCAGAATACCCCAGGCCGCTGTAAAAAGGGTACCTACTGTCACGGATTCTTCCTTCGCAACAGCTTCAAGCCCCCTCACCAGCTCCGATTGCAAAACATACGATTCGCAAGCCGTATCGCTTATTTCTGAGCTAGAAATTGTATCGGGTAAACACAGGGGCTGAACCTCATATCCAGTCAGGTAAGCTTGCCAAAATGCCTTGCTTCCGCTTCTATCCTGCGTACCAAGCCATTTCACGTACTCTCCAAAACGCGGCTTGGCTAATCGTTCTGGCTCCCGGCCTGCACGCAGCGCATCATATGCCCGGATAAACTCACCCAGCACAATGCCATTACTCCAGCCATCCATCACAATATGGTGGTTGCTGACCATCATGATATGACGATCATGTGCCAGCCTAAACACCGTAATCCGCAGTAGGGGGCCCTCGGACAGGTCAAATCCTACAGCACGGTCTGCCTCGCGCAGCTCCTGTAGTACCGTCTCTCGCTCCACCTCTTCCATTTCTGTGAGGTCATGGAAAGTGAAAGACAGGACGCGTCCTTTCAGGACAATCTGAACCGGGTTCTGGATCTTTTCCCAGCGGAATACGCTTCTCAGCACTTCATGCTGTTGAATCGTCCATTTCCACGCCTCACAGCAGACAGATAGATCAAGCTGACCCTGCAGCGTATAGCTGTATTGCTCAAAGTAAGCTCCTGTATCCTTGTCCCGTAAATAGTGGTAGAGCATTCCTTCCTGCATGGGAGTCAAACCAATGACATCCTCCACACGTGTTTTGTTCAATGGACGGTGGCTCATGGTTGTCTCCCCCTTACAATTGAATGATGGTGCCAATCCCATATGCGAACAGTCCCTCTTGCGGGTGACGAATAAACGGCTCTCGACAGCCCGTTGGGTCTACAAATTCCTCAAAGGAGGGATAACTTTGTTTCACTTCATCCCAGAAAACGCCAACATCATAACCTCTTCCCCACGTTTCAGGCCGCATGCTGATATCATGAAAAGCAATCATGCCGCCCGGTGCTACCAGCTCTTGATACATACGAAAATCCGAACTCACACCACCGTAGGAATGATCACCATCGATAAATAGAAGGTCAATCTGCCGGTCTCCTAAAACCTTTTTCAAGTCCTGTTTGGTGGAGCAGTGAAATGAACGGTCTCGAATAAAAGAAAACTGCTGTCCCGTGCTGCCAAAGCTGGAGTAGAGCTGTACCTCACTGTCATCCTGACCCCCTCCATACGGTCCACCCGGATAATCAATACTGACGAGCAACGCGTCTGGATCGGCCAGTTGACTCAGGCAATAAAACACACCGCCGCTGGCTGTCCCGATCTCAACGACTGTTTTAGGCTTTTGGCCTTTCACGACCTCCAGAAAACGACGCAGCTCATAGGGATTCTGAATGGCTGGAAAAACAGGTACATGCTCGGCGACACGCTCCAAAATAGCTCTTAACCGGATAGATTGCGGACTGGTCACGTCTTCTTGAAGATTTTCCGGGGAAAGCAGTTCGAATAACTCGGGCACGATGACCTTAGCCAAGAGTCCTTCCACATCAGGTTCATCTTCTCCGTCCAGTAGCCATGCTTCTGGCAGCCGAGGAAGCTTGTCCTCAGGATTTTCGCCTTTTTCAATGGCTGCTTTGAGAAGATTTGCCTGTTCCCGTGTTAGCTTCACATACCCAGGCTTCCATGTATGAATGAGTATAAAATCCCCCTTTACCTTGATGTGATCCAAGCCAAACTTGTGCACCCATGGCAGATCGTTGTATCGCTTTTGCAGATAATAATTTAGGGGGCCTGTCGGGAGAATGCGTAAATGTTCCAATCTGTTGCTCATGCTCTCACCTCGTTCTCGTCGTAATCCATTCCTAAGTTACGTAAAAAAGATCCGGTATGGGAGTGCTCACAGGTCGCAACCTGCTCAGGCGTTCCAGCTGCCACTAGCTGTCCACCTCGGGTGCCCCCTTCAGGGCCAAGGTCTATCACATAATCTGCTGTTTTGATCAGATGCAGGTTATGTTCAATGATGAGTACGGTGTTGCCCTCATCCACGAGCTGTTGAAGGATAGTTAGCAGTCGCTGAATGTCGTCGGCATGCAAGCCTGTGGTCGGTTCATCCAAAATGTACAACAGGCTGCGCCCTTTTTTTAACTGACTTAGCTCCTCTACCAGCTTAATACGCTGGGCTTCCCCGCCAGATAATGTCGTGGCAGACTGACCCAGCTTCATATAACCAAGACCCAATTCGTTCATGAGCTTCAACTTGCCGTAAATATCCGGTTGGTCAGCGAAGAAAACAGCAGCTTCTTCAATGCTCATCTCCAATACATCCGCGATATTCTTCTCGTGATATGTAATTGCCAGTATATCCTCGCTGTAGCGTCTGCCCCGGCACGTTTCGCAAACCATTTCAACGTCAGACATAAACTGCATTTCAGTGACGATCACCCCGAGTCCTGAACAAACTTCACAGCGTCCACCCGGTGAATTGAAGCTAAAATGTGCACTCTTTCGTTGGAGCTGTCTAGCTATTTCTGTCCTGGCAAATAGTTTTCGAATAGCGTCAAACACCCCCACATAGGTAGCCGGAGTGGATCGCGGTGTCCGTCCAATTGGCTTCTGATCGATACAGATCACCTGATCAATCGACGCTTCTCCTTTCAGCTCTACATCGTGCTTCAGATATGCAGATTTACCCTCCAGGCGAGAACGTAATTTCCCATATATAACGTTATGAACCAGCGTGGTTTTCCCTGATCCTGATACCCCTGTAACACAAACTAAACAACCCAGTGGAATTCGTATATTCAGGTTCTGTAGATTGTTCTCCCTGGCTCCCAGCACCTCAAGATATTTCCCGTCACGCGCCTCTCTTCGTTGGGTGGGAACAGGAATACCTCGCTTGCCGCTCAAATATTGTCCTGTCAAAGACTTCGAATTGCTCATGACTTCTTCCACCGTACCCTGTGCTACAATTTCACCACCGAGCAATCCTGCGCCAGGCCCAATATCTACAAGATAATCCGCTTGGGCCATAATCTCTTCATCATGTTCGACGACCAAGATGGTATTTCCCAAATCCCGTAGTCTGTGAAGCATAGCTATCATTTTCCCGGTATCTTTCGGGTGTAATCCGACACTGGGTTCATCCAAAATGTAGATCATGCCCATCAGTCCTGAGCTTAGTTGGGTCGTCAAGCGTACGCGCTGTGATTCACCACCCGAGAGCAGGGTCACCGGACGGTTCAAATTTAAATAGTCCAGTCCCATATCCAGCAGCAGCGTCAAACGAGTCTTGATTTCCTGTAAAATGGGCTGGGCCACAGCCGCAAGACTCTCGAAAACTTGAGGTGCCATTCGCAGTAGTTCATCACAGCCTGCATACAGCTCAACCAACGGCATGTTCGAAAAATCGCGGATCGTTTTGTCCCCCACACGATATAGCAGTCGTTCTGCCTTCAAACGTGCTCCTCCGCAGCTCGGACATACTTGTTCCCGCATCACTTCCTTGTCTTCCGCTTTCATGGCGCTCATTTCATCCTTGGCATTAGCGTTAAAGCGCTCATAAATAAGATTCACAATACCTGCAAATCTTTCGTGCATCAGCTTGCCACCTGTAGCAGGATTCTCAATTGCAATCTTTTCCCCTTGAGTACCGTATAGCACAGCGTATAACGCCTCATCTGGCAGATCCTTTACCGCCGTGCTCAGTTCAAAATGATATCGGGTCGCTAGTCCCTCCAAAATTTTTCGATTTTTATGAAATTTCTCTTGCTCACATTGCCAGCCAAGTAGCTGAATCGCTCCTTCAGCTAGACTTTTGGATCGATCAGGAATCACACGTTCCAGATCTACTTCATAATGAGTGCCCAGTCCTGTACAAGTCGGACAAGCACCCAAAGGACTATTCGACGAGAAAGCCCCTGCCGAAATTTCACTCGCCACCATACCACAACAGGAGCAGCCAAAATTCAGATTACATACGAATCGTTTATCAACCACAGGTCGAATTTGAATCCAGCCATCTCCTAAATCCAGTGCTTTATCCACCATAGCTTGAATATCTTTGCGTTGCTCCACGGAAGCTGAAATCGTAATTCTGCCAACCAGTACCTCCAGCTGACTGTCTCCTTTTCCTAGACGTACGGCCTGTGGAGACCTACCGGAAAACAAAGCTTCTGCTTGCTCTATATCCAGCATTTTTTGATTCCAGCTTAATTGGGTGTAGCCTTTTTTTTGTATTTCCTTCAGCAACGCGACAGGCCCTTCATGTGGCATGGAAAGGATCGGCGCATAGATTTCTATTGAAGCATCAGGTGAGCATTGGAGTACCTGCTCCGTGATTTTTTTCCTTGTCTGCACAGGCAGTGCTTCCTGACAGTAGGGACAAACCGCCCGACTTGTTCGTGAAAACAACAACCGGACAAAAGAGGAGATTTCGGTCAATGTACCCACGGTTGACCTCGGGTTGCGCGAGACCGTCTTTTGCTCCATCGCAATTGCCGGAGACAACCCTTCGATCAAGTCCACATCCGCCTCTTCCGTTTTTCGCAAACCCATTCGTTCATATGCGGACAGCGACTCCATTAAGCGTCGTCGCCCTTCCGCATATAGTGTATTGAAGACAAGCGATGATTTACCCGAGCCGCTAACTCCCGTGAAAACAACCAGTTGATCTCGCGGAATCCGCAAGGAGATATTTTTCAGGTTGTGCTGTCTTGCACCTTTGACAACAATGTAGTTTTGCATGCTAAGCCCACACTTTTTCATAAATTTTAATGGATTGGTTATGAGCCACTGACTTCAGCACTCAACACCTCCAGCTCCTTCATCTGCCCCATTTCCATCTTCAGCAGTCGGTCTGCGGTATGGAAATAATGGTCATCATGCGTAATGGCGAAAATAATTTTACCCGCCGCCTTCATTTCAGGCAGAAGTGTATGGTAAAAGAACTTGCGGAATTCCGGATCTTGATCGGCAGCCCATTCGTCAAACAAATATACGGGTCGATCTTCCAGATAACAGATCAAAAGCGCAAGCCGCTTTCGTTGTCCACCTGATAGCTTGAGCGTACTGAAATATCCATCCTTGACCGTTACTTTTTCCTCCAGTCCCAGTCTTTTCAGATAACGCTCAATGTCGGACTGCTTTTCCTTATAATCAATGTCGTACAAGCGCTCAAACAGATGAAAATCAGAGAAGACGGTGGAAAAATACTCGCCCGACGTGCGGGCATCAATGACTTCTCCATTGATCGTGATGTATCCCGTTTGTGGAGGATAGAGGGCAGTCATTAATTTAGCAAGCGTCGTTTTACCACTGCCGTTGCCGCCTGTGATGAAAATGGTCTGTCCTTTAGCCGCTTCCAGTGTAATAGGTCCGACCAGAAAGCTGGACTCTCCAGTCACGTTGCTGTACTCGAAGCTAAGATTATGAAAACCAATTCGTTCCACAGCCACTTCTTCATCCACCAAACTCGCAGTATCATACACTTCTCCGCTGTCATCAGTCGGCATTTCCGCAATAAAGGCTTTAATTCTTCGCCAAGAGGTCCGAATCTGGAACAGCTCCGGCACAGCCTGCAACAATCCGTTGATGGGTCCGATCAAGTAGAGGAACACGACAACAAATTGAATTAATGTGTAATCCTTAATGTTCGGGAAAATCGTCGGGAACACAAAGGTAACTACACCTAAAATTAAAATCAGCAGCGTCTCGCCCAGCACCAGTGCATTGGTAAATTTAATGCGGGACACGGAGCGTTTTTGACGATACTGTTCACAGCTATCCTGAATATCGCTGCTAAACTCCGTCTTTTTGCGTCCATGCATACTAAGCTCTTTAAAGCCCTTGAGCATATGGTCGATGAACCCCAAATACACGTTTTGGGTATCCCTCGCCTCTTCCCAATAGCGGTTAGCCGTACCGCTGACGATGCTATAAAATGCGGCAATCACCGCAATGACAACAAGGGAAAGTATCGTGCCCCAAAATGAAATCGTACCGAGATAAACAAAGCAGCAGATGACTGTCAGTAGACTGGTCGCGAACCCCACCGCCACATTGGCCGAGAAGCCCACCATCTCTGTATCATTATTTAAAGTGGCTAAAATTTTGCCATTGTCCATGCGTTCTAATTTGTCATAAGAGCTGTGTAGCACACGTTGAATCAGTTCCATTCGTTTTCGATAAATCATGTTGTAGGTAATCTTCACTAATTTGGTTTCAATCAGCTTGCGACCGAAAATATAAACCGCCAGCGCTAATCCGAAATAATACAGCAGATATTTGAGCGGTATTTCGCTGCCAATTGAGAAATTGACGATAAAAATGACAAAGGCATTCGCCGCCCCGCTCAGCAAGCTCATCATTACCAGTAAAGGAAGCGAGCGTTTATTTTCGTCTGTGTTCGGAAAAATCGTACCCAACACCAGGTAGCCAAAGCTCAAAAGCAATCCCAGCCCCAAGGCTCCAATCGCAAACGGAAAGCTAAACGGAGACCAGACAATCGCGGTTGTCCATGAAACGCCCTGCATGGCAGTAGGAACCAAATAAACTCCATACAAAAACGGTGTACTGCAAAGTAAAAATAGCAGCCATGTGAGCAGCTTTTTTGGATTCAAAGGCTTCAAAACACGTTGTTTGCGGATGATATCTCGTACCACCGTCATCAACAGGACCACTACCGCCAGCACATAACATGCCAGCATGATCGTAATAACGGACCACGCATTGTCTGTTTTCTGATCTGGCTCATACGGAGACACAGGCTGACGATCTCGTAAAATGTCCATAAGACCATGCCCGGTGATATACGTTAACGTGGTACCGTTGTTTGCCATAATCCCTACAGCCAGCTGATCCTGAGGGCGAAAAACCATATAAGCAGAAAAATTCGGATTTAATCCAGCCTTGGACACCTCTCCGTTTCCACTTTGGTAGTCAGCCCAGCCCATAGCATAAGACGACATATCAAACTTGCTGGGGGTAACGGTGCGGTCAGGCGCATGAGTTTCCATAATTAATGGAGTCATGGGAGATTTCAGGCTGCCCAACTGATATTTGAGCCAAGTGGCGAGGTCATTTCCGTCCATCATGATATAACCAGCGGGACGGTTTCCTCTAAAGACAGGGGATTGATATTCACGTGCTTGAAAAAAGCCGTTCTTGTAGCCTGTTGCCATCGTGGGTGCGGCTTCTGTGGGATAAAGAGTAGTTTTATTCAGACCTAAAGGCTGAAAAATATGGGTCTTCATATAATCTTCGTAAGGTTGCCCTGTGACCTTTTGAATGACAGCCCCCACGATTGCGTAGTTAATGGTGGCATATTCAAAGCGTTCGCCAGGACGATTATGTAATTCCAGGCCATTCACATTTCGTACAACCTGTTCCAGTGAATCGGGACGGTTGGAGATCGGGATGTCGGTAATTGTGTACCATGGAATGCCACTGGAGTGATGTAACAGCTGACGCAGTGTAATCTCGACATTTTGGTGCTTATACTTGGCTTGAAACCATGGAAAAAACTTTGAAACGGGATCATCCAGCTTCAACAACCCCTGCTGCTGTAGTTGCAGCACGGCAAGTGCTGTAAATCCTTTGGAGCAAGAGGCAATTTCAAAGCTTGTCTCGGGTGTTACAGGAACCTGCTTGTCCACATTGGCGTACCCAAAACTTTTGAGATAGGCCGTTTCCTTTCCACGAACCACAATAACTGTCATTCCAGGGATATGACCTTCCTGCATCTTCTCATGAATAAATGCTTCCAAACGCTGAGTGGTGTTTTCATCCAATCCTGCTGCGGCCTCCGCACGACTGGGCGGAATACATGTAGCCACTAAAGCGAAAATCAGGATAACCGCTGCCATTTTTCTCATGATCATCTTTTTACATTCCATAATCGCTCCAGCTTTCTTTGTAATATGTAATCAAAGCTTGCTTGACCAATATATGTAAGACTATTTATCTAGTAATTACATAAAAAAACTAGGATAAATAGTATTCAACATCATGAATAAATATACACAATTTGTATATTTAATTTATGGATAATTAAATAGTTTAAGAGTAAATATATGTTAAATAGGAATGGATTTATTTAAAGGAAAATTAAGGAAGAATGCCAGGATATTGATTGCGAAATCGGAGAGTCAATTACCAGAAATACTTAATAAATTAATATTTATCAATATTATCGAAATTGTATTAACACCTTAACATTTCATCCATATCGGATGTAGTGAGCTAATTCACACTTTTTTAAAAATTCCATTGTAAACCTACGGAAACCTTTTAAAGGGAACTCGCCTTTTTAAATTGGAATAAAATTGTCGAAAATCCGTTTTATTTTTTGTTTAAAAATACATTTTTTCTGCTTGATTGTTTTTATTGGGTGGTCTAGGATCATTTTTATGTAGACTCTATGTTTTTCAATATCTGCATGTATAAGGAGGCTAATGGATGTTCTATGCATTAACGCATTCTCAAAAAAGAGTTTGGTATAACGAGAAAATATATGGTACGACAGCCATGCACAATTTGACCGGACTTGTACGCATTCAAAAGGAACTAGAGTTTGACGCGCTGGAGAAAGCGATTCAACTCTTCATTTCCAAAACGGAAGGCCTCCGCATCCAGATCGAAGAGCAAAATGGAGAACCCGTACAGTACGTAAAGCCCTATGAAAAGGAGCAGATCACATGTATTGATTTTAGTCATGAGCCTGATCCGTTACTTCATTTTGAACAATGGCTGAAGGCTGTGAGCGGACAGGTTATGCCTCTGTTGAATGCCAAACTGTATTCTTTTGTTATTTTTAAACTTGGGCCTGGTGATGTTGGTTATTTGGGTCAATTTCATCATATTATTGCAGACGGTTGGGCCTTACATATCGTGTCTGAACGAATTTCGCAGTATTATACACTACTGGTTAACCACAGCCCCCTGCCTGCTGATGAAGAATATTCCTACATACCTATCATTGATCAAGAACAAGCCTATTTAACATCTGAGCGTTTTATTAAAAATAAAATATTCTGGCATGAAAAATTTCAAACCTTACCCGACATGATACCTATCAACAAAAGCAAAGATATTTCGGCCGTTCGAACGTCCTTTGCCATCGACAGTGAAACTTCACGTATAATTCAGACCTTTATCCAAAGCTCCAAACTTTCTGTAAACGTATTATTCGTATCCGCCCTTCTGCTTTACATCTACCGGACGACTCAAGAAACCGATGTGGTGATCGGGACTCCAGTCCTAAACAGATCGGGCAAAAAACAAAAAAATACGTTTGGTATGTTCACCAGCACCATGCCGTTTCGCATCCAACTGGATGAAGCTTTAGATGCCTGCTCTTTGATGAAGCATGTGGGGGCAGAGCTGATGAATTTTTATTTTCATCAAAAATATCCATATGATCTTCTAGCTAGTGACCTGGAGCTTGCTCAAAAAGGATATAACAGTCTGTTTGGTATGTGTGTTAATTATTACAATATGAAATTTAGTCCCCAATTTGATGGGTGCCCCTATGAAGTTCAGGAGGTTTTCAGTGGTTATCAACCTTATGCGCTGCAACTGGTTATTCGTGACTGGGAGGGGAGCGGAAGAATTACGCTGGACTTTGACTATAAAGTGAATTCTTACAGTGAGACGCAGATCGCAAAAATGTTTGAGTATATCATTCATATCGTTCGCGAGATGATCGAGCAGCCACAGACCCCGATTGCGGAAATTGAAATGCTATCTCCGCAGGAACAAAATGAGCTGATCTATGGGCTGAATCAAACACGTTCTTCCTATCCCTCGTCCCTAACCATTACTCAGTTATTTGAGCAGCAAGTCGTTGAAAAAGCTACTAATATTGCCTGTTACTTTGAAGAGCACACGTTAACCTATCGTGAGTTAAATGAACAAGCTAACCAACTGGCGAGGTTTTTAAAAAGCCGTGGTATTGGGCAAGAGAGTATCGTGGGGATCATGGCTGGGCATTCATTTGAGCTTATCATTTCGGTCTTAGCTGTGTTGAAATCAGGTGGGGCCTATCTGCCTATAGATCCTCACTATCCAGCTGACCGTGTTAGCTATATGCTGGAGGATTCCGGGGCTGCTTTGCTTCTTACCGATGCACCTTTGAATGATGATATTTCATTTTCCAGAGGAGTTTATCGTATAGACGATGCATCCCTGTACCATGGAGATTGCTCGAATTTGAAGCCACAAAGCGGACCGAACCAGCTCGCTTATGTAATTTACACCTCCGGTTCCACAGGCAAACCTAAAGGAGTGGCAGTTCCGCACAAGGGACTTGTGAATTACATATGGTGGGCGAATAAAACCTACTTGTCCGCAGCTCACGAGGTCTTTGCTTGTTATTCGTCAATAGCCTTTGATCTGACTGTCACTTCCATATTCACCCCATTAATCAGCGGACATGCCATTAACCTCTACAGAGATGATGATCCCGGCGAATTTGTATTGTTCCGCATTATGAAAGACCAACGTACAACCATTGTAAAGCTAACTCCCGCACACTTGTCCCTTCTACAAGAGTCGGACATTCGTACATCGAGCGTCCGCAAATGCATTGTAGGAGGAGAAGATCTCAAAGTCAGTCTTGCTCACAACATTCATGACAAGTTTGGCGGAAGTATTGCCCTGTTCAATGAGTACGGACCTACGGAAACCGTCGTAGGCTGCATGATCCATATGTATGATGCAGACCGGGATAGCAGAAGATCCGTTCCCATCGGTGTGCCTTCCGATAACGTGGCTGTATATTTGCTGGATACGCACTTAAAGCCTGTTCCTGTGCAGGTAAAAGGAGAAATCTACATTTCCGGTCATGGAGTGGCAAGAGGATATCTGAACAGACTGGAACTCACAAAAGAAAGGTTTCTCGATAATCCTTTTGTTCCTGGCGAACGAATGTATAAAACCGGTGACATGGGGATACGGCTGGAAAATGGCCTGATCGAATACCTTGGCCGAAATGATAACCAGGTTAAAATCAGAGGCTTTCGTATCGAGCTGGGTGAGATTGAAGGAGCTTTATCCTCCTATCCTGACATCCAGCATGCTGTCGTAAACGTTGTGGAAACAGGCGATGCGAATAGATATCCCGTTTTGTGTGCCTATTATGTATCTGATCGTGCTATCTCTCCCAAGCTTCTCAAAGATTATTTACATGCTTGTCTTCCCCATTATATGGTACCAAGCCACATACTCCAGCTGGAAATCATTCCGCTTACATCCAATGGCAAGGTGGACAAGCAAAAGCTTCCTGTACCAGACGTGTCCTCTGGATTAACTGACATATATGTGGAAGCCCATAATACGGTGGAAAGCATTCTCGTGCAGGTTTGGGAAGAGCTGTTCCATACGTCTACCATAGGTATCCACGATAATTTCTTTGCACTGGGCGGAGACTCTATTAAAGCGATCCAGATGACTTCCAAATTAAATAACTATGATTTGGAAGTGGGTGTACAGGATGTTTTAGCGCATCCCAGTATAGCAGAGCTTGCTCATTACACACGCCAAAAGAGCCGACTGTACGATTCTTCAGCTCCCGTCAGCGGAGAAATTCAGCCTACACCGATCTCCTTGTGGTTTATGGAGCAGTCATTTCATAATCCTCATCACTATAATCAATCGGTCTTGCTTCTGCTGAAAAATGAAATGGATCGTTCTGCTCTAGAAAAGGCATTTCACAAAGTAATTGAACATCACGATGCTTTAAGGATGAGCATGCACCCGGATGGCAAGTTATTTTATAACCCGGAACTCACTGCAATCCCATTCAAGCTGGATTGTTATGACATGACTCCTATTTCAGCAGAGGCTCGGCAGCATGAATTCAATAAGCTGGTGCATAGCTTGCAATCCGGTTTCGATCTGTCCCACCGTCTTCCTATTCGAGCAGCTATATTCGATCACGGACAAGGAACCTGGGAATTGTTCATCACTGCGCATCATCTGGTTGTAGATGGAGTTTCCTGGAGAATTATATTGGAGGATGTATTGGAGGCTTATCATGCCTTAGAAGAAGGGAAGGAGGTACATTTTTCAAGAAAAACAGCCTCTGTTCAAACCTTTGCCAAGGAGCTTCATCATTATTCCACTACTGCGGATCTACGGGAGGAGCTTGATTTTTGGAATGAAATGGAGGGCGGCAACGACCATTTTCCAGCATTCATCACAAGCCAGCCAGATACTGCCGTAAACTATGCTTCATGTGCAGTCGTCGAAGGAGTACTTTCCCCTACCCATACGCACAAACTGCTCACCAAGGCGAATCAGGTCTATCATACTGAGCCTGTGGATTTACAGCTAGCTGCCTTGGCGTTAAGTGTAAAGGAATGGATCGGGTTGGACGATTTCACTTATGAGGTTGAGCATCACGGAAGGGGCCTGGATCACGTAGACGTATCCAGAACGGTTGGCTGGTTTACGGTGTTACATCCCTTGCGTATTCAAGTGCCAGGTACAGAAATAGGCAGTGTCATTGCATATGTCAAGGAACTGCGCCGACGCATTCCCCAACAGGGTATCGGTTATGGCATTTTAAAATACATGCTAGGAGCTATTGAAAAAAGTAAAGAGATTCGTCCCCTACGCTTCAATTATCTGGGACAGTTCGATCATGAAAGTCAGAGTTCAGACTATGTATATAAGCATACTCCAGGCCTTCAAGATGTGGACTTCGTCAATCATCTAACGGCTGGCATCGATATCAACAGCCTGATTGTTAACGACCAGTTGGTGGTCCATATGATGTACAGCACGGAAATGTTTGAAAAAGAAAGTATAACTGAATTTATGCATATGTATGTCCAAACTCTACACCGTGTGATTGATTTTACACTTAGTCAGCAGAATGTTCACTTCACTCCTTCGGACTTTGAATCTGCTCGGATTAGCCAAGAGGATATTGAATTGCTTTTCGAATAAGGGTGCAATAAGGGCAGGCGGTTGCCTTCAACCGCCTGTCTATTTAGACTTCGGGCGTAACTGCTTTACTCATTTCATATAAAAGTGGGATTGGCAGTGAATGAGTTCTTTCGAAGATCATTTGGTTGTTTTAAACACACCCAGACGGTTCAGTACGACCAGTAAGCGATAAAAATCGTAACTGCTTGGCAGTTTCGCATCCACAATCGGGCTTGCCGGATTAAATGCAACAGCGGCAGCCATCGCTTCCTTCGCCCAGGTCGGTACAGGCATAGCCTGACGCGCCTCCAGTTCAGCTACCCGCTGATCCACCTTTTTAATATAAGCGCTTTGTTCATTCAACGTCTGCTTAAGCACATCTTTGCTGTTTTCAAGGGCGGCGACCTGCTGCTGCAGGGCCTTAAATGCCGCTTTTTCCTCTGCTGTCATTGGCTCATCCCCCTTTTCTCCTACAAATGCTTGGCGTAGCTCGGCCTCTGTTCCGACGTATACATTCAGGTCAACCGGCCCTTGAATTCCATCAACCCGTCCACTATCGCTATATTGCCAAAAGTCCCAGCGCTTCCATGCCGTGGTGTCGCCGGGCACTCGTGTACTATAACGCGCAATCCACAGCTTATAACTACCCAATGGGGCTTTGAAATGGGCAGCAAAAGCATTCCCTGTATATACCATCGGCTTGCGGCCGCTTACTCGTTCAAATTCCGTTATAAATGCCAACGCAACCTCATGAATCGCGGCCGAGCTAAGCCCTCCTGGATTATTTTCGTAATCCATCACCGCTGGCAAGTCCAGCGCTTTCGCACCCCCCACCTGATCCAGCACCTCGGCGAAATGCCTGGCTTCCGCTTTTGCTGCGTTTACACTAGTTGCATCTACAAAATGGTAAGCTCCCAGGAGAATCCCGGCTGCCTTGATCCCTTTTGCATTCGTGATAAATGTCGGATCAACGTAACGCTGTCCTTGACTCGCTTTAATAAAGGCAAACGATTTACCATCGGCTCGTACACGCTTCCACTCAATCGTTCCCTGATATCGGGACACGTCAATGCCTTCGGCAGCATTAGGGCTGCGATTCTGCATAAGGCGTTCCCTCCTTATTATTCATAATGTTGTAGCTCACTCTGTCTCTGTTATCCATATGCTTGGACCATCCATACGGTCTGGGCTTTTCCACTTTTATACCGAAAAAAGGGCAAAAAGGTAGTCTGCCTATTTTGGTAGTGGCCACTAGTGGCCCTTTATGAAGCTTTATTTTCTTTGTTGGAAGGGTCGGTTGGCTTTATTTTTTCTCCACTCGACTTGGACTCAAAAATAGCTACCGCATTCCGCAAAATATCCGGCATCGGCACTCCCATTCTGCCCACATTTTCAATAATGGACAACAGCTCGTTCGCTAAATAAAAGAAAACGACGGCATCCCGGAAGTAATGTGCATCCCCGAGAATACCGTCGATTAGATGAGCTACTGTAATGAGCAAAAACACGGTAACCTTGCGAAAAATACCGTAATACCCCTGGCGGCTTTTTAGCTCTCCATTAATCCAGGCCGCTGCCCATCCGGTGAAAAAGTCGATCACGACCATCCACCACAGCAACGTCAACATTGTGGTCCACCCCCCGAAAAAATAACCGATCAAGGTCCCCGTGGAAAGCCCCAGCCAAATCTGATCGATCTTTTCATGCATGTTTGTTCCCCCTTTTGAACCAAGGTGTAAAATGAATGCCCTTGAACTGATCCAAGGGCATTTAAACAATTATTTTTGTTTTGTTCTCTATACTGTTTTTTTACGGAAAATAGAGTTATACCATTTAACCGTTTCTTCCTGTTCATTCAGAGCATCAGTTGATGATGAATCACCTACGTTGCCCGTTACCAGATCAGAACGCTTGGATAAAATAATCTTCATTACTTGTTCACGTTGTTCTTCATCTAAAGCGTAGCTTCCCAGGATGGTTGCTATATCGCCCTCTCCCCGCTCATAGCGGGTGATGCAAGCATGAGCACAAATACGCAATTGAGCCTCTGTTAAAGCGGTCATAGTTATGACTTCACCTCTTTTATATAAAAATTTTTGCTATATATAATAGTCAGTACACGTTATTTTCCTGTGCTACCAAGCATGAGCTGAGTCAGCATTACTTCGAGATCTGCAATACGCTGCTTCAATTGATCTGTCTCACTTGGCTGTTGCTCTGCTTTTTGTGTCAGTTCCTTAATCGCTTCGGCACTTAATCCTTCACTCCAGAACGTCGTTGGGTCTCTTCGTTCTGGAGCCGTGAATGTCTGAGCAAAATATACAGGTTCATCCCCGCGTTCGTTTTCCGGCTTGTTTTGCCATTCATCATGCAGCTTCTGAAATGCTGCCTGAGATTCCTTGTTCAACTGCTCATACGCGCCCTGTGCTTCTATCAGCTTTTGATTAAATTCCGCTTCATAGGTCAGCCAGGCTGGAATATCAAAACGAGGATGGTATAGACCTGGTGGTACTGGAATAATCCCTACTGTATAACCAGCAGGGATGCTTTCTGAACTTGTTCCATTTATGGTACTAGAGCTATTGTCAGTAAGCTGATGGGTGTCTAGCTGCTGGCTTATATCAGATAGCGTGGGCGAAGATGGAGTATAAAAAGGGACGACACCGGAAAAGGCATCGTCCACTAACTCGTCCTCCAGATAGAGGCCGTCTGTATTTACTTTTGCGACTGCTTTCATGTGTTATCCCTCCTTATTGTTCGGCTATAAACGAAACCCCGTCCAGCCACACAGCCGTGTATATAGTGTTCTGGATCATGACAGTTCCGTTCGTGTTTATAACTACGGTGGAATTGCTGGATTCGTTACCGCCGCCGTTTGATCTTACCCGTATCTCCGTTCTTATAGAGGGTCTATACTGCGCGGGAAGGGTAAACAATATAGTTCCAGGTGTTGTAACTCCGCCTGAAATTGAATCTCTGAAATAGACTACGTTATCGCTAAGTTTAATGAAACCGAACAATGACGAAGCCCACCCATTAATCAACGTGGGTTTGAGCCACGCAGGACTGTCTTTGTCAGCCTTCTTGTTCTCCAACACAGACACACGCGCTGTGTTCTGCTGTACGTTGTCCACCAAGTCTGACAGCAGCGTCTTTTCATTGGCTGCGTAAGAGCCTGTGAACGGCACTACTGGTGATGTTTCAAGTGTGGTGTATGTTGTGCTGTAGGATGCTGTTTGGTCGAACCTGGAATTAGCTTTATACGCCTGGACAAGTCCGTATGTGCTCTTGTCAGCATCGGCGTGAGTAATTGAGCCCCAACTATCATTCTTACCGTTTTTATAAACAGCGATAATTTTATTGGTTCTTTCACGAAGTTTGCCAAGTCCACTTAAAGCGCCGTTAATCCAGTATTGGTTACTGGAAATTGCGGGTTTAGATTCCTCCCTAACAATCATCCCCGTACCTACCTCAACTTGATTATCACCCTCGACGAAGGATAGCTGACCTTCAGATACGATAGGTTCTACTGTAGGATTAGCAAGTCGATACACAAGTTGATACGGTGTGTACCCCGCATACGACTGCTGCGGTACGGATTGCGTGAAGTTAGGAGGTCCAACACGCTGAACCCAATACTTTGTGCCCGTACCGCTCCAAGTTGCCGTTGTGGCTGCTTGTACCTGGGCTGGCGTTATGGTGTTAGCGTCATAGGCCTTATAGCCATAGAAATACGCTTTGATATCGTCTAATGTAGGTGCGTAGCTATCGGCCCAACCACTGTCTGCAACAGGTACAGAGATAGCAAAATTGGAGGCCACTCCATCTATCGCCCATCTATCAGGGTTAGTGTCTTGACCACCCCACAGCAATATTTCCCCATCAAACTTTACGGCTGCGCCCACGCCAACATATCGATAATCAACGCCAGGTATTACTGGGTAGAGGGCCTTGAAGCCTGCTCCTGATACAATGTTATTCACTGACGTAATCTTGCCACCGTCCAGTGAGACACTTTGAAACTGCTTCGTTTTGAAGTATTGACCGTCACGCTCAAACACTGTATCTGCATTGGTGCCAGAAACTGGGTCAGCGTATAGGTCTGTTTGCAGAGCCAACATGGAATCCTCTCGCGGCTCGAACGGCTTGGCTGTGCTGCCGATGTTCAACATAAATTTTATCCCTGTGAATGTTCCAGCTACGCCCGTTTTGTTAGAAAGGGATATATCCAAAGCCGTATTTCCGCCAGAATTGAAAGTCACATACCCATCCGCAATACTACCTACGACTACCTCTTTTTGGTCTACACCATATACGCCTAGCAATCCATCATGCGTAGCGGATAGAGTATACGTAGTATTAGGTAGGACTTTCACAGATGCAGCAGCCCTCCATTGTTGAGCCGCCGTTGTGGTTATGCTAAATCCATATTCGTCCAAAATCTTCACGTTAGTGTCCGCTAGGCCGTTATTATTGACCCATTCACGGACGGGGGGTAAGAGATTTTCCCCGTACCGTATCGCATATGGATTACGGACGGGCATTAAACTGTCAACATAGGGCCATTTGGCTGCTGCTTGTGCTGGCGTATAACTTGCAGCTGCTGTGTAGTCTGCCTCGCTGATCTCGTATACGCGCACACTGTCCATATTAAACGTATTGCCGCTTGCACCCGTGCCTGTGACTGTAACAATGTGAAAATAGTCCTTCGTCGTGAACCGTACAACAGACGGAGCAAAAACAGAGGCAGAAGTTACCTCGTTACCCACAGCACCAGCAATACCATTTATTGATATCGCCACCTTGCTGGTATTACCACTTTTCACGTCCGCTATTGCGATATATTTTCGTCCAGGTGTGGTCAAAAAACTTGCAGACGCAGTTGCAGACGCACTACCCAGTGTAATTTTAAATGAACTGCTGCCGTTGGTTTTGTTGTTAGAGTCTATTGCAATAGCTACATTCGAGGACCATTCGCTTACTGTCTCGCAGTTCCCCATTCGTCCCAACAAATTCACCAACATACGCCCGCTCAGGCCCGTCAACGAAAATGGCGCAGCCTTTTCCGCATGAACCATCTGCATCCCGGGTTCGAGAGTTACCGCCTTACGCTCTGTTGTATCCAGACGCTTCTTGATCTCATTTACACCATCATTCACATCACCAGCAAATTCATCAACAGCCCGCCAGTTTTGATCCAAATACTTCTCCAGATCAAAATACGTGGTTTTGGGCGATGTGCGGTCAATTTGATTTAAGCCAAGATTTGGTGTTTTTTCGCTTGCCATGTTATGCGCCACCTCCTAAATATCTATCCTGTGTTGTATGTTCATTTTCATAGAGGGTCATTGATTCAACTTCAGCGATGGTCAGGTAGCGTAATTTGTACTCCACCGCCATGTGAGCGGGCTTGATCTCCTCAATGGCTGCTTTAAGATCCTCTACGTTGGGCGGAATCCCGATGGTATCGATAAATTTGACGGTGAATCCCCATTCGGCGGGATGAAAAGTGACATCTACCGTGCCTCCGTCATACGCTTCAGCTACATTTTTGACAAGCCTGCCAGAAAAAGTTCCTGCCCCTCGCAGCTTCGATTCCACCACCGCACGCCGTTGGTCCAATGGCTTCGTCGGATCGGTTTCGATACCCAGCTCCATTTCCCAGCGTTCCAACCCCCATGTGGCGGTACGTACGAAAAACTGTCCCACCGTTGCATCCATTGCAAGATACAAGGCATCCAATTCGCTTCCTTTAGCATCCATATCGGAACGCATCACACGTGAGGTTTCATAATAGGCAGGCAAATAGGAAAGCAGCTCGCGTCCCCGCTCGCTGCTCATTTGGCCCACTGTATCTCCCGCTATAGTTACCCGATTAACAAAATTGTCAATACGGTTTGCACGTTTTTCCTGCTCTGGATTGTTCAATAAATCTTCAAAACTGTTCGTTCCATTGTTACTCACTAACGCTCACCGTCCCCAGCACTGCCACCTGACCTGATCCAATCTCAATATTCTGATTGCTCTGTCCATTGATTTTCAGTTCAGAAAAATCAATAATGATCGGAATGTCCAGCAGCACAGCAGAAATCCGGGTATATCGTACCAACGGGTCTTCCTTGTAAAAAGCAAGCTGCTTCAAATACGTCCGCACACCGCTTTCGATCAGCTTTTTGATTTCATCCAGTGTGGACGGCTTCTCTTTGGTACGCTGTACCTTGACTGAGATGTTAATCTCCACTTCTGCCGCTGGCATGATCGTCACCACAGGGCCCGCTGGTGCCAGCCCTTCGCCTTGTCCATCCTGAGTCGGATCAATATACTTCTGCACCGCAGCCACGATATCCGGACTGGCCGCGCGTTTATCCGTGTCCAGCACATATAATCCTACTGTTCCCGGCCCTTTCCAGAGAGGAACTACTTCCACGCCACCCACTCCAGCAATCTCATTCGCCCACTGGGTATACTGCGCCTTGTTGCCACTGGTGCCCTGGTTCCGCACCTTGGCATAAAAACGCTCCAGCAACAGCTGGTCATTCTCAACGTCTGTGCCGCTTTTTGTTTCCACCGTATTGATCACAGAGGCGACCCCGCTAACCGGGGTTGCCATCACTTGGATGACACCCGCAGGCACATTACCGCTGCGCCCGGGATTCACCGCCCGAATAGCCGCTTCCCCGGCACCTTGTTCATCCAGCGTGACCGATGCCGTGGTCGCATACTCAATGGAGGCTTCCCCGGATACATCATCTGCCGGGGTCGCCACCAACGTTCCCGCCGGGACGGTCGTTCCCGCTGTGCCCGTGAACGTGACCATACCTGAGGCAGCAACTGCTTCTCGCCGTGTCACTCCATGCTCTGCTGTCCGCAAATCCAGCTCCGGCGAGCGAAAATCCGGGTTGTCGCTGGCTGCGGTGCTGGCAAAGCCACGTCGCAGTAGCTCCTGCGCCCAGATTGCCGCTTCGGATAGCATAAACGCTACCGGCGCCTGTGCATCCCAAATAAAAGAGCCCTCGGACTTATCCATGTCCGAAGGCACTTTTTCCAGCATCCGATTTAAAATTCCCTCTTCCGTCTGGTCTACCAAATATTCCGGCAAGTCTGCCATTAGATCACCACACTTTCCACAATTTCTGTTTCATCTCGCACGTTCGTAATCTGGCATCTAAAATGGCACGCCTCACCTTCCCAGCGAAAAGTGAACTGATCCACACTAGCCGTACGTGCATCTGCTAGTAATGCCTCCGTGACCATGCGTTTAATTTCGCTTTCTTGCACACCGTGCCCATAGCTGCTGCCAATTAGCTCATCCAGCTCACTCCCATAGTCAGGTGAATAGATCACATGCCGGTAGCGAGGAGTGCGAATCGCTTTTTCACACCACTGTACCCAGGCTTCTTTCTCACCTGTAGTCACGATTTTACGGCTAGGGCTCATAACAAACTCACCAGCTTCAAAATCAAACCGCCAGCTTCGACCAAATACTGCACGGTTATCCTCCAGTACATCCGGGTCGGTCATATCCGTGTCTGTCCAGATCATATCATCCGTTTCGGGAAACAAATTAGCCACGTCCATTCACCACCTTGCATACGACTACCACATCATTGCCGCTATTCACCCGAACCGCCAGTACACGATCTCCAGGCTTGAGTCCTTCGTTCAAACTGAGATTCACATCCTCCAGCTCGTCTTCCCCGATATAAAAGGAAGTTTTCAGCTCTTTGCCTTCCCAATTTTCCGATTCCACTGCGGTTGAGGTACCTTTGTACATATGGCGTGGTACAGATAGCAGTCCCGGCAGCTCCGCGATCAGATAATCCTGAAGCTCATGTTTAAAATCGTCCAGCTTGAGCCCCGTGGAGGTAATCGTGCCTAATACCGCGCCCACTCCACTCAGCGCTTGCTTGGTATGCTTATGAAATGAAGATTGCAGCGCGGTCGCCAAATGCCCGTAGGGGTCCTTATTCAAGGTAAAACCTCCTTTTTACATCGTCATACGTTCCGAGCTCCAGCGACATACTGCCGGGGTTACCTAATTCCCTGCTCACCGAAATGACCAATAACTTTATGGAGCCTAACATTACCGCGTCTCCTGCTCGAATCGTGTTCATATCCGGTGCATTTACCGATATCGTTTGTTGTATGCCTCTCAGCTTACTTTTGGCCAACTCACGTGCTGCTGCACCAGACTTGACTTCGTCATCCTGCACGATCACCTGAAGTGTCCCATATTTGGCAATGTCCTTTTCCTCAAGCGCCATCACCTTGGACGGTACCTCATTGCCTGATTCACTGGCAGCCGTAGCCAGTACCTTCACTCTCGTGGCCGCACCTTCCAGCGTACGGGATTGAGTTGTATCCGTGACTCTCTCCAGAGCATACACATCTTTGTTCGTTCCCAGCTCGTACAGCTCCAAGCCGGAAGAAATCATCCGTGGATGATACAGCTTCCCCCCCGCCTTTGCCGTTTCGCGCAGATCTCCCAGCATCATAGAATAGATGGACTGTGTGCGGTATACGGCGCGTCCCAGCGTTTTTTTCGTATCTGGCAATGAAGCGATTTTCAGCTTCCAGTCCCTCGCATACTTCTGAAAACGCTGAGTAGCCGTCTGCTTGGCAGGAAGTAAATATTCATCCTCTGACTTGTCCAAATACACCGTACGGTCATATAACGTCAGCGCCATACGTTTGAGCCCGTTGTTAGAGGTTTCTACTTCCCAGATCACCGCTGGAGACAACAAGGGAACATAATCCTTTTTACCATAAGGAATCCCACTAACCCGAATGGACATCCCAGGGGAAATGGCGGGCATATCCGGCGTAACGACCAGATTGACCGTGCCCTGATAGGCGATTTGCTCCAGCGAATCCCTCAAATTAATGTTCTCCACAAGCGGCGACAAATCATATTTATCCTGTAACATGACTTTATAGCTCATGACAGCACCAGCTTTTGTCCCGGTTTAATCGCATTCGGATTTTGTCCAATGACCTTTTTATTAAGCTGATAAATACGACTCCATTGCGAACTGTCCCCCAACTCCAGCTTGGCAATTTTGGACAAGGAATCCCCGGACTTAACCGTATATGTTTTTTTCTTTTCTTTCATATCTGTGCGGGGCTTTTTGTTGACCACAGCCGCCTTACTTCCTGTGCCACCAGCTTTTTTGGCAACTTTCATATCACTCCAGGTCCGCAGTGACAGATCAAAATTCACATCCCCATACTCGCCGCCGCGAAAGATCGAATTATGAGATGCCACAATTACTGGCACATTCACGGCTGTCTCCGTAATAATAAAACGTAGCGGGTTCTTGGATAACAAAAAGCCATTCAACGTGTTCATGGCCTCCTGCGGATCAGGGATATCTTTGTATGTGCAATACGCTGGATTGTATTCTTTCGGAAAAAAAGAAGAGAAGGAGATTTCCTTCACCTTCTCCCCTTGCGGGAAGTCAAACTCCCCATAGGATAAAATCGTCGTTGTATCAAATCCCTTTTGCCGTGAAATCGTCACTTCCTCAGGATTTACTGGAAACTGAAACTTTTTTCCTTTACCATCCGTCAAACTAAATTCCATCTCTTTCCTCCTTCCCCATTGCTACCATCTACTGCACTACATAGCTCCAGCGCTCGCTGGCTTGGTGTTCTGCGTTGCACGCAAAATTTCAGCTTTGAGACGGTAGCCAATTTGCGTAATAAGCCCATCCACATCCAGCTTGTTCTCATGTACAGTGACCTGTACAGCCCCCGCAGGAAGATTGAATTGGTTGGTGGTTTCCGTTTTAAAATCCTTCAAAAAGCCAGACAGGGTTCCCATCTGTTCAGGACTGATCTGTACTACTTGAGGTGTCGGATTACCATTACCTTTGCCTTTAGCTTTGGCTCCATTGTTCGCATGAGCTGCAGTATTCAGTAGTGGGTTTGGATTGACTCCCTGGTTAGCTATAGCCATCGGTCCATAAGGATTAGGGACGCCTTTTGCACCTGGTTGCGGAGGTACGTTTGCAACTGCACTAGCACTATAATTTATAGCCATAGGCGTTAAGGGCTCAAATGACTTACCTAAATTCGAATGAGGTGGGATTGCTGGTTTAGAGGTTGCTGGTTTAGGAGCTTCAGGTGGCTTAGCTGGCTCTTTCTTAGGTTCATCTTTTTTACCAAAAGAAAAGAAATCAGAAAAGCCTTTACCAAAATCTCCAGCCTTATCAGAAAGCCAGCCTGTAACCTGGGAAGCTTTTTCTCCAAGGAATTTACCAGCGGACTTCGCTTTGTCCATCATGGCTGGACCATAATCTGAGACTAATCCACCAATTTTACCTCCAATCCAATCACCTGCCATACTGCCTAATGTAGAGCCAATAACAGTACCTGCTCCTGGAATCACTGAACCTACAATACCTCCGACGGCTCCCAATACTCCCCCTCCTATAGCAGAGCCTACAGCTTGTGAGCGTTCTTTACCAGGAGCGGACTGAGCGATATTCATAATATCCATCCCATAACTTAAAGGTCCCAACAGTTTTTTCGCTCCACCTTTTAAAAGGTTCTTAAATAAGCCTGATCCGGCTTCCTCAGCTGCACCAGCAGTGCTTGGGTTTATAATGCTAGAAGCCGCGCTAGAAACTGCATCTATAGCAGCACTGCCACCGCTTTTAATATTCCCAATTATTCCACCGCCGCCTTTAAAAAAATCCATTCCGCCTTCCAGCATATCTCCAGTACCGCCGAAGCTTTCAAAAAGTTCACCAGTAACCTTGCCTAATTCTGCTCTGTTCTCCCATATTTTTTTCGCACCATTAGCTATTTTTTGTCTTCTTGTAGTTCCTCCTGCTGATTTGACCTTACCCCATTCCGTTTTAAATGCTGCTCCTTTAGTTTTTAATTCGGAAAATCCTTTCATGCCTTCGCCAAACTTTTTGACACCCCCGAGGGTATCTTTAAGATTTTCCAAAAAACCCTTAGGCTCTTCTTCTTTCGTCTCACCACCGATCTTCAGAGAGCCTAACTTAGTACTTAAATCCGCAATAGCGGCCGTATTGGCCTCTACAGCAGTAGTATTTGCTTTTAAAACCGTACTCAGATTGTTATCAGACTTAACCGGATCTGCTTTAGCAGTGCCGCTATTCACCTTCACATTTACATTCCCCGAGGCGTTAATAATCTGGGATTTGACCCGGTTAATCTTGTTCAACAGATTATCCAATCCTTTAGAGGCCATATCGTTCAGTACAATTTCCGGGGCCATGCGGGTACGTCCAATTTTCAACACACGTCCTTGAATCCGCTCAAAATAGCGTTCCATTGCGCGCAATTCTCTGTTCGCCTTAATGACGTTTTTAGGATCAATCACAAGGTTCATGCGGTAATTTAATGCTTCTGCCATCTATCATGTTCACCTCCTTGTTTATGCTTTTGAAGCTGCTATGCTATCCATTTCCTGTTCGGCAAACGCCAGCAGCAGCATGCGCTCACCGCGGGGAAGCCGCCAAAAGTCTCCGGGGCGGAGGTGGTGCCGGACCCACAAGTGGTACAGCATCGTCGTCATTCCCCCGGAGCTGATTAGTTTTTTAGGTCAGCAATCTCAACGCCAAAGCCGGACAATTCCAGCACCTTATCTCCTACTGCATCCAGCTCACCAGCCAGCAGCATACGGCGGACAGACTGTTCGCCACCGGACAGCTTCAAGCGGCTTGTAATCCGGGGATCGCCCCAACCGTTAAGGGACAGGCCCTTCACTTCCAACTTTCCAGTAGCTTCCGAAATCAACAAGGCGTTGAACGTTTCAGTATCTACCTTCTCATCCACTGCACCTTTAACAGTCCGTCGAATCGTGCAGCGTTCACGAATGCTGTCCACCTTACTGGAGGTCAGGCCGTGCAGCACAATTTTCATGTCGAGGCGCTTGATGCGGACCGTTTCCTCAGGTAGTTTTTCAGCAGCTTCAAACAGGCTGTCCAAAATTTGTTCTTCTGTCATATTCTCATTCAAGCTCATAAGTCATTCTCCCTTATTGTTCATTTGTATTTGGGGAACGGAACGCTTGACAGCATCCCATCCCCCGTCTTCCAATTTAGTTTGCTACAATCGGATCAAGCAGCTCATAACCTTCAAAGGTGAAGGTCGTTTCTTCCTGTACTTCTTCTCCTGCTGTCCAGTTGGCCAGTTGGATTTTGTCAGCAGTGCAACGAATGAGACGAATACTTTCATGTCCGAAGGCTTCTGGATCATCCAATTTAGTAATAATCTCAAAACGGTTAAAACCGCGACGAATCATATCGGATGTGACCTTGTAGCCACTCATTGTTCCCGTTCCCTTTTTGATACCGCGCTTGTGCACCTTCCACTCATTGCCCACGAGATTCAGCTCGCGTTTTTCCATTTCCACGCTGGCTTCCAGCTTGTTGATATTCGTCTGCCACACCCCGTCCACATGCGCCTGACCATACGTACCTAAAATGACTCTTGAAGCATCCAACATTTCTTTTTCCTCCTCAAAATGATTCATAATATAGTTCGGGATTTCACAAAATCCTCGTTGTTAACAAGCTACACCATTTCTGCTGATTGCCTGCGAAATGCTTGTACACGTAAAATGCTTATTTATTGCACGTAAAATGTGCCGAACAGTTGCTCCATCACGTCGGTAAGCTTCACGTTCCATTGCAGGAACACTTGATCCGGCTCCGGTTTGATGACTGGCGCATCGCCGTAGTAAGCCGGGTCGAGAATGACATCGTAGCCATCTGCTTCGATGACGTTGCTCAGCGACAGCTGTGCCAGGTATTCTTTGATCGCACCGATAAGCGCCAGACGACCTTCCACCGTGTTGTTGATTTTGCCAATGTAAGTCTCTTCGGCTGCACGCTGCAAGTCAGCATTAATAGCATCCATGACACGGATGGAACGAATTTTCTTCCATGCATTGTTTTGTCCAGCAGCCGGGTTCACCAAGCTGTTGATGCCACGCAGCGCTTTGACCTGACGACCATCGAAGAACAACAGGAAGACACCATTACGGACTGCCTGCTCCTGCTCGGAACGTGTCCAGCGACGGGTCACATCCTCAAAAGGCGTAACCGCATACGTTGCCGATTGATTCAGACGTTGACCTGCAATCAGCCCGGCTACATAAGCAGCCGTTTGGGCGGAACTGTAGTCCGTACCTGCCAGACGTACGCCTGTACCGACGTTCACGATACCTTCATGGTTCAGCGCCAGGGAACGTGCAGAGGCCAAGCTGACGGCTGTTTTGGACACATCATCTGCCGCAGAACCGCCGAATACAGCGATTACGCCTTTACCTTCGTTGCGGACACGCTTGATCCAGGCAGCAAAGCTTTGCAGCAATGCCAGATCAGCTGCATAATCCAGGGCCAACACATTAAACTCCTGTCCTTCAAGTGCCTCCTGCATCGCGATGTAATCGGCATTAACCAGCTTGCTATTGCCGCTGTTGCCGCCAGTGAGGTGTACGCCGCTGACATCCACCGGAATGCCGCCGTCGCCAACAACCTCGGCCTTCACCCATACGTTTTCGCTGTTCTCGTTCATGGCCTTGGCAATAGAGGCTGCTGTACCGTCACTGCCTTTGTACGTGCCGAGTAGCTTGGTTCCTTCATAGAGGCGCACCTCACGAGCTTGCTCATCGCCCAAAGTTGGCTGTACAGTTACAGCGAAACCATTACCACGGCTACCTGTGTACAAAGCCTTCAGACGCAGCACATCCGCCGGGGTCGCACCGCCGCTTTTCAGCGTCACAGATGCTTCAGCAGCTGTATCATCTGCCAAACGGTAGGCTAGAAGCTTTTTCGGACCGCCCAGCAAAGCCAGATACAGCGTCGAATACGCGGTCGCACCGTCCAGACTGTCACCGGAAAAGATTTGGCTGATTGCCGTTTCACTGCCGATCTCTACAAACTCACGTACAGGGCCCCAATTCGCCTTAACGGGTACAACGACCGTACCACGTGACCCACCTTGAATTGCTGAAGCTGCTGCTGCCTGAAAATTCATATACAAACCCGGCAATACCGGTTTATTCGTGTTTTCCCATGTTCCGCCTGCCATAATTAGTCCACCTTCGCTTTCATAAATTGTTCGATTTTAGTGTGTGCTTCTGCTACCGTAAACAGCTTGTCCTGTGTGCCAAAAAAGGCGCCTGCCAGCACTTCTTCTTTCACGGAAAACAATTGTTCTGCGTGCTCCTTTAGCTCCTCCAGCGTATAGCGAGGGCCGCTTGCTTCCTGCCCGGAATGTACCGGGGCCTTCTCATGATTTTCCAAGGTCACTCGGACCACCTCATTTCAAAATAGGATGAATTTCCACTCTGCGAATCAACGCTGCTTCCTCAGCTGGGCGCATACGCCGCTGTACCAGCATCAGCCGAAGCTGACCATTTAAAATGGCATCCGCCTGCAAATCGGCTGAAGCTTCAGCTGTAGACATATAACGGCCTTTGTCCTGATCCAGAGGAAGCTGGATTTGAGCGGCAAAGCCCTCGATCAGTGCGGAAGCTGCGCGGTTTTCTTCAGTGGTGTCTGGGGCAGTAATATGCCCGATGAACCGTTTGCGCAGCTCATACATGGAGGCTCCCGCCATCCTAGTTTCGCAGCCGCTCATCCGCCATAGTACCGCGTGCCGGCCCGGCTGTGCTGGCCATGCGTCGGCGTATACCGACCACGTTTCGCCCAGTTGCTTCCGCGTCCAGCGGACCAGCGCGGCCAGCCACTCTTCCGGCTGTGTAGCACCGTTTGCTGGAACGGCCGAACCACCTTCCGTCTCAGGCACATACACGCCAAAACGCAGCGTTCTATAGGCCTTGCCCGTAACAGTGTCCAGCTTTTCTGCATCCCGCACACCCAAATAGTGCGCGGTAAAAGCCGATGTGTCCTCACCCGCACCTGTCACTGGTTCCCGGTGCAGCCCGGCAATCAGGGCATTCGCCCATACATCAGCCTGCGCCAGCCCGGCTTGTCCTGCGTACAGCTTGATGCGAACAACCTGCCGATAGCCGGCCCAGGAAGACTTCCAGATTTCCTCGCCCAGCGCCATAACAGCATACGGCTCCTCTGCCGTCTGCGACGGTGGCTGAACATCGTATACACGCCCTTGTAGCGCTGGAATAATTTCAATGAGCTTTTGCTTAAAGGCTTGTCTCATCCTGCGGCATGCCACCTTTGCGTCCCCTGCATTCGCATGTTGTGGCTATTCAGCCAGGCTTTTTTCCACTTTCGTGTTCTCATCCGGCGCAGCCTCGTACTCATGCATTGCAGCATCCCTTGCTTAGGCAACACGACTCCTCCTTTCTGTACAACGAATTCCCGGGAACCGACAGAGACGATCACCGCATGAAAAAACCGGCCCTAATGGCCGGCTAACGTTTGACTGTGTGTGTCTTCGGTATGTCCTCTTGTCTTGATTCCCGATGATATAATCTTACACCCTAATAACGAATGCGTTGCCGGGGAAATGGACGATAAAAGCAGAGACTAGGGATGATGTTGGGAGGTTTTTAGAGAACATATGTTCCTATTATAAAAAAAAGGCCTTGATCCCTGTTATTACAGGAAATCAAGGCCTTTTAGGAAACCATTTTAAAATAGAAATGAGAACAAGTGGATAATTATTACATTAACCCAGTTTTCGATCCGCGCCCTTCTGCAAGCCTGCCAAATTTAAAACGCCTTGGTCCGCCAGTGCAAGCGCCATTTTGTAAAAAGCACGCGTACGAAGCTTCGTGTACGTATCCTTGCTGACCGGAGGGTCCAGTACGTAATTGTAAACCTTGTAATCAAACACATCGTCATCCTTTAAATAACGTTCACGGATGAGCAGCTGTTCGCGTTCATTCAAGCGACTCACTACGGCATCCACCATTTCGCAGTAGGCCAAGCGGGCGGCAGGAGCATCTACATTATATACGGCTGTCCGGGCCGTTGGATCGCTTGTCACATTCGTTGGGCCGTTCGGGCGATCCGTATAGCCAGCCGTAATAAAGCTCTCCCGATCCATAAAAGTAATCGTTTTATAAATTCGGTATTTCTCAAACACACCCTCCAATGCATTCTGCGTTTTGCGACGGTCCAATTCGGGTAAGTTATTTCTCATGTAAAGCAACACTCCTTATCTTATGCCTTTTGACAATGATGTATTTTTAAATGAGGATTTTGCACTTCGAAGCGATTGGAATCGAATTTTGCAAAATCCTGAAATAGAAAAACGTTCGTGTTTACATTGTGTTCCCCTTTTGTTCGTATTTTGAGTATAACATAACATTATTTAGGATAGGTATCCATCGTCAAAAAAAGCAGTATAGCTCTAAAAACAGGATATTCGCTTTATTTTCCTATGCCTTTTGGCATATTACGTGCTTTTACTATTTACCTAATGGTATAATAAAACTAATATCTATGATTCTCTTGCAGAAAGGAGCCCCATCGTGGAACAGCCAGCATTCGGAACTTACTTAAAACAGCAGCGTGAACACAAACAATGGAGCATCAACCAGTTGGCAGATGCTGCAGGTATAAGCAATTCACAAATTTCCCGCATTGAAAATGGACTGCGCGGAATCCCCAAACCCTCCACTCTCCGCAAAATAGCGGACGCGCTTAGCGTATCCTATACCGAAATGATGAAGGCCGCCGGATATTGGGGAGATGATGATTCAATGGAGCAAAATCCACATGAACTTTATCGTTCTACTGTGCCGGAATGGGCAACCTCCAAAGACCGCCGGGATTTTAAAAAAATGCTGGAGGAAGACGACGAATTAATGTTCGATGGCATTCCGCTGGATGAAAAAGACCGTCAACGGATCAAGGACGTGCTGACAGGTCTGTTCTGGGAAGCCAAGCAGATGAACAAACATAAAAAGCCCAAAGAGCCCCAAGCGGGCAAAGATCAGGGATAGTAGGTGAGCGTATGAACGAACTCATTCACAAACTTGTCCGAAAATACCGTACCAACTGCCCCTTCGATATTGCGAAAGCTTTGGGTATCCATATCCGATACTGCGATCTAGGCCCCACAACCAAAGGGCTGTATTACCACAAGTTGCGTAGAAGATTTATCGTTATCCACAATGGCCTCACACCCGAATGGGAACGGTTCGTCTGTGCGCATGAATTGGGACATGACCGACTGCATAAAGGTATTAGCCGCTTTTTTATGGAGGAGCACTCCTACTTTTCTCCAGGAAAATTTGAACAGCAGGCCAATCGGTTTGCCGTGCTTTTGCTGAGTGAAGGAAAACCGCCACTAGCTGACGAAACGTTGGATCACTATTTACCCCGGATCGGGCTGCCCAAAGAGACTGCCCTTTTTTTTGACTACAAAACAGAACATTAGTTCCTATTCTATAAGTTGCTGTTTATTACTTCCTCTACAATATAGGTAACTAGACGATGGATTTAACAACCGATATCTCAAAAAAATTTAGTGCTTTGATATAAAATAGAAGTTATTTTTACAATCATCTGATAAAATGTGGTCGTAAGCGGTTTCTCTAATTCATTCATTTTATGGGAGGTTGAAGGAACAACATGAACTCATGGAAAAAACTCTCGTCGATCCTGACGACTGCCGCGCTTCTACTTGGTTGTCTCGGTACAGCAGCAGCAGACCCAGCAACCAATGTGGGAACAGCGGGAACGGCAACGGCTCCAGTCAGCGGTAAACACATCACCATCCTACATACGAACGATACCCATGCCCACGTGGTCGCGAACGACAAGGAAATGGGATTCGCCAAGCTGGCGGGTATCATTGATCAGTATCGGGCTTCCAATCCCAATACACTGCTGCTAGATGACGGGGATACCGTTCATGGAACGACCTTCGCTACTTTGGTTAACGGCGAGAGCATTGTGAAAGTGATTAACAAGCTGCGTTATGATGCTATGGTTCCGGGTAACCACGAGTTTAATTATGGTTGGAAGCATCTTGTTGAGCTAAGTAAGGAGATTCAGTTCCCTGTGCTCAGCGCCAATATTAAACAAACAGACGGAACAAGTTTGTTCAAACCCTATGTTATTAAAGAAGTGGACGGCGTTAAAATCGGTATTATCGGTTTGACTACGCCAGAAACAGCATATAAGACTAATCCCAAAAATGTTGAGGGTATTCAATTCACCGACCCTGCGGCTGAGGCCAAAGCGGCTGTTGATGAAATCCGCAGCAAAGTAGATGTCGTTGTTGTTCTTGGTCACCTGGGGCAGGATGCGTCTAGTAAGGACACCAGCCTCAAGGTTGTTAAGGAAGTGCCTGGCATTGATATTTTCATCGATGGACACAGCCATACCGTACTGGAAAAAGGCTTGGTTAGTGACAATGGTACATTGATCGCTAGCGCAGGTGAATACACCAAGTATCTGGGTGTTGTGGACTTATGGGTCGACGGCGGTAAGGTTACGCAAAAGCAAGCCAAGCTGATTGATTCGACTCAAGCAGTCGACGTTCAGCCCGACGCTGAGATTGCTGCATTGATCGCCTCCATTCAAAAGGACCAGGAACCTATTCTTAAAGAGGTTGTAACGCAAACGAGTGTGGATCTGGAAGGAGCACGCGAAAAGGTACGTGCAAGTGAAACCAATCTCGGTGACCTGCTCACCGATGCTATGCGTGATGTTTCAGGAGCAGACGTGGCTTTAACGAACGGTGGCGGCATACGGGCTTCCATCAAGACGGGGACAGTAACCAAGGGAGACATCATCACTGTGCTGCCCTTCGGCAACCAGATCGTTACCCTGAAAGTGAAGGGCTCTGACATTCAGGCCGCACTGGAAAATGGTACAGCCTCCTATCCAGAGCCAAGCGGAGGTTTCCCACAGGTATCAGGTATCTCGTTCAAAATAGACACATCAGCAGCCAAAGGGAGCCGTGTTCATTCTATCCTGATCGGCGGAAAGACACTTGATCCTGAGGCAACATACACACTGGCCACCAATGATTTTACTGCCGTAGGTGGTGACCAATATACGATGTTCGCTAAATATCCACAGGCAGGGATGTTCGGCTCGCTTGACGAAGCGTTAATTCGCTACATGCAAAAGGTGGGCTCCGCTAGCCTGCAAGTACAAGCGGACGGTCGCATTCAAGAAGCCAAGGCTGATGGTAAAACTTCTGTCCCTGCCACACAAGCTGCGCCATCTGCTTCAACGGCAACACCCGCACCTGTGCAGGAAAAGCCGCAATCCGTCCCTACACCGGCTGCGAAACCAGCACCCGCAAAACCGGCACCGGCAAAGTCTCAAACAGCCAAGCCACAGCAGACATCCGCCTCTGCACAAGTTACAAATAGCCATGTATATGTTGTGAAATCCGGGGATACGCTGTATGACATTTCCCGCAAACATGGTACCACCTGGCAACAGCTTCAGCAGTTGAATAAGTTGAAGAATCCTCACCGCATTTATCCGGGACAAAAGTTAGACCTCCCGGCCTAATTCAATAGCTAGCAAAAACAGCGTCCGGAATCCTAGTGGTTTCGGATGCTGCTGTATGTCAGGCGTTTTTAGATATGCGATAGTCCAAGCTCATTTGGACATCGCATATTTTTTTTAAAAGCAAACCTTTTAACCGCTGACAAGTTGTGAACCGAGAGGTATGATGGAGAAGAGTCATTCGGGCAGAGAACATTCGTCCCGATATCCATCGGGATCAGTTATATGTGTGGAAGGAGTCCAGAAATGCAATACATTATTTACGATCTTGAATTTACTGTTAGCCGTAACGCCAGATATTCCTCCGAAATCATTGATATCGGTGCCGTCAAAGTTGTTCAGGGAGACGATGGCCTATACGTTGCGGATACGTTTCACAGTTTTGTAAGGCCCTCGAATCGGCCTGTACTCTCTACAGATACCGTTCAGTTCACGGGTATTACTCAACGAGACATTGATGCCGCCCCACTATTCCCTGAAGCTGTGAAGCAATTCATAGCCTGGCTCGGTACGGATTCCCCTTATTATTTATGCGCATGGGGCCCGGATGACCGTCAGAAGCTGGTATCCCATTGTCGTACCCATCATGTAGATCTCGGATGGATTCATAATACAAATGATATACAGAAGCAGATTTCCCGTCTGTTTAGTTCCAATGGAAAGTACCGTCAGTTGAGCCTGTCTCAGGCGCTGGAATTGTGCAACATTGACTTTGACGGTCAACAACACCGGGCACTGGATGATGCCGTGAACACCGCACAGGTTTTCATGTACCATTTTGATCGTATTACATTAGTTCATAATGCTGCTGACGATGAGGAAAGCCGCGGCTCGAAGCTCGTCTACTCCTCACCAGAAGAAGAACAGGAGCAGTACAGTCCTTTTGGCAATCTCGCCAACCTGTTTAAAGACCGTTAAACGGATAGCTCCCCGGCCCGTTCCGGGGGATCTCCCCCTGTTATTCTTGATTTCCTGCCTTTTTATCGAAATAGAATGCCCCCCAGGTCCGCAGCATTTCTTGCATTCGTTTGCGGTACCGTAAAGGCTCCAGGATCTCGGCCTCAGCTCCATAGGAAGTGAGCCAATCCAAAAATTCACGGTCATGATTGACCGTCACCTCAAACAACAAACTTCCATCCGGCAAATCCTTAAGAAAAGGCTTGATGAACAGCTCCTCTTCTTTGACCCGATATACAGACTCGGCAGAAAAACGTACCACAAACCGGATATTCTGATTTCCTTTGGTCACCGACCAGGTCCCTTTAAAAAACATTTCCATTTCAGTTGTATTTTTTTGAAACGTATACGGCAAAATTCTCATGTTCCGAAAGCGGCTGATCCGAAAGGTTCTCATAGCGGAGTGCTTGTGACAAAAACCAAGCATATAGAATCGCCGATCCTGCGGAACCAAACAATAAGGATCTACCTGAACTAGGGATACATTTTCATTTTGAGGCGAGCTGTATTCCGCTTCAATCGTCTGCTGCGTAAGACTCGCCAAAACAATCAGCCTGAGCAGATAGGGCTGGTTTTCCCGATCAAGTGTCGAGCCGAGCCGGATGATATTTTTCATTTCCTGCGCGAAGCTCGTCTGGTCCATCTTTTTTTTCTGACTAGAGGCCATCACTTTCTCATAAGCACTTTCAAAAGCTGGCGGTAAAAGAGGCTTTACCGTTTCCATAATCTCTCCCAGCTTGGTAAAAGCCTCTACCTCTTCTTCCGTCCAATTCAGAGGATACAAAGCAAAATTACTAATAAAAATGTACCCTTTTCCATGCCCCATATTCGTAATCGGAATATGCATAGCGCTTAACGCCTCCATATCCCGGTATATAGTACGTTCTGATGTTTCACAACGTTCGGCAAGCTCTCTTGCCAATATCCCCGGATTTGCCTGAACAATAGTAATAATCCGCATTAAACGTATCAACCGATCAGTCAAGGAAGTCTCTCCTTTACAAAAAGATAGTAAATTAGACTCACTATATTACACAAATAAACTAGCATAATTGCCTATCTTAAAATATCATTTTCAGTAAAATGAACATCTCCTACCGATATTGCTTTATTAAAAATGACCTTAGAACTATACGCTGTGAATGAGACAAAAGTACCACTCCATTTATTGCGTATGGCCAGAATTAACTCGGCTTCCTGCAGGTAGTCCATGTCATCGCTTCTTGCTGCACGTATAAGTAATTCATCTGCTTGTCTGGTAAGGATGAACGCCCCTCGCTCATATTCCCCTTTCTCGTACATACGCAATGCTTTTTTTACAATAGGGGACGTCTCATTCAGCTTTATGTATTTTTCCACCTTCGGGTTGGATGGAATGCTCAGCAGACCAAGATGATGCGTGAAATGGATATAGAGCTGGTCTGTCCGGATCAGCGTTCGCTTTTCCTGCGATGGCTTGCGCCAGCTCCACTCCATCATTCCAATCGTATGTCTTCCGGACGAGTGAGCCGGTATAGAAAACGTTAAAATAGCCTGTCTATATTTTCCCCGCCGTACATCACCACAGTGAACAAACATGCTATCTCCGTTTTCTGAGCGTTTAAAACCGAGCCTCACCCCTTCAGCTTTTAATAGACTTACCCCGTTTTCTGAAATGAACTGGAGTTGAAGGTCACATCCCGCTGCTTTCGGTATTAGATTTCCTTTTCTTTTACGTATAGCTCCATAGCCCCATTCTATCAGTAGATTTACTTGTTTGGACCCATTCGCAGATATAGACTCTTTGTCCCATGTGCACGTTACATTGAGCATTGACTTCACCACTGGTAAATTCCCCCTAAAAGAACATGTAACTCTAAATTAACAGTGTTATCTGACACTATATTGTCAGGGAACGTATGTTTGATTGTGAAAATTATACATGGGAATCTTTATGAAGGGGGACCTAGTTTGGTAAATAACATTTTAAACCATTTTAATTACATAAATGCGCAAAAATAGCCCGGCATATGCCGGGCTATATTATAGTCTACTTCTATATTTATACTTATGAGATTGTAGTTTCTGTTAAAGAAACTTTCGTTTTTGTGCAAATATCAGATATAGGAGCAAAAGTAGTGCTATCTACAACGAGATCCTTTGATAACGGCTTTCCATTTACAGTGATTTTTAAAGTTTTATAGTTTTGTTCTCTCTCATTCATCTTGCAAAATCTCCTTCTATATCAATTTTTAATATATTTCAGTTCATATATTCAACTTAAGCCCTGATCAGGTGCGGATCGTTCTTTACTCGTATGCTGGAAAAAATGCCGGAATGTTGCCGCTTCCTTGATATACCCGTTTTAAGGTACACTTAAACTAATATATCGACTTTTTTTGAGAACATTTTCTCCGTATTTGTCGTCCATTTATTCTAAAATCTGCATCCGAATCGTTATATTATACGTAACCATGTCATATGGGTAATGATCCGTATCACCTAACATCTTGGTTTATCAAAAGGGGGAACATCTCTTGGCACGACCAACTTGTCGTTTTGCTTTGTACCGCCGCATTGTCTGCGCTGCTATAGCACTTTTGTTTATTTTTGGGATAACTCGTGTACCTGAAGTACATGCTGCTTATTGGGATGATGTGTACCAAGGCTTCGAGCAATTTTCGCGGTTGCCCGGTGATGTGTATCAGCTCAAGGAAAGCTACCGACAAACACAGGAGGATCTGGAGAAGGCCCGTAACAGCTTAGAAGCCTATCAAGAGCAAAACGCCCAATTACTGGAGCAAAACCGCAAGCTGACTGACACTGTCACAGAATTAAAAAATCTTCAAACCCAGCGCGATCAGGCTTCACACCGAAATAAAATGCTCATCATCACAGCTATAATTCTGCTGGCCGGTTATTTTATCGGTATCCGACTGTTGCGTTACGGGATGCGTCGACGTTCGGGAAGATACTAACTGTCTGAAAGGATGAAAGGTCTGAATGGACATACAAGCAGGACAACACCATGATGAAAGCGTCGGTTCGGTCGTAACGCTCGATCTGGCGGAAGGAGAAAAGCTGCATGTTCTGCATCCGCAGCAAATCATCGCATACCGCGGACCCAGCTCAGGCCGTAGTGATAAACTGATGAATATTAAGGGCATGTATCGCAAACACAAACTGATTCAAGCCGATTTCACAGGAGCTTGTCGCCTAATTGCCGCACTTCCGCCTGGCTTTAGTCTAAAAATGATTAAGCTTGAAGGGAGCGATGATCTGTTATACGATTTTCGCAACCTGTTCTGGTACAGCTCCGGTATCCAAATGCGTACCAAGCTGCTAAGCATGAAAAACATGTTGTTTAGCCGCGATGTTATAAAAATGAAATTCGATGGTGTTGGTCAAATCGGTCTTTTGACGCAGGGATTGGTATGTCAAGAACAGCTTCATCCCACAGAGCCGATATATGTGGATGCAAGCAGCGTCATTGCCTATCCCGAAAACGCTAAACTAGAGTTGACCGTGTACGGCAACCATCTGGCCAGCCAGCATATGAACTATCATTTTAAAATGACCGGACAGGGTACCGTACTATTTCATGCTGGGGAACATCATCGGCGGCTTCAACAGGATATGAACGACGATGGCGTGATCAAGCGATTTTTACGGGAAGTCATTCCATTTGGTGGAGTGTTTATCAAATAGCCCTGCCATGCTATAATGACAATGCTATAGCCGTCTGTCCTCATGGCAGATACTAATGGAGAAAATCCATGCGTCATGCATGGGAGAGGTTCGCGAACTCCCTCTATAAAAAACTAACGATGCTTTGTCCTCCGCAAGAAAAATGAATTCGCGGGGCAAGGCCTGTTTTTTGTTGAAGTCGGTTCAAGAACTCTCCTTCTTCCAAGTGACAAGACTCCATGTCTTGCACCATTCCAAGAAGATCGAGAGGTTTTTTTATGTTTGCAAACGAAAAAGCAGTCGTCGTATTCAGCGGCGGCCAAGACAGCACAACCTGTTTATTCTGGGCAAAAAAACATTTTGCTGAAGTAGAAACCGTGACGTTCGATTACGGTCAACGCCACAAGCAGGAAATCGAAGTAGCCGCTGGAATTGCCCGCGAGCTGGGTGTTCCGCAAACGGTACTGGATATGAGCCTGCTTAATCAACTAGCCCCTAATGCCCTCACACGCACCGACATTGACATTACTCAACAGGAAGGCGAACTGCCTAGCACCTTTGTAGACGGTCGCAACCTACTGTTCCTGAGCTTCGCGGGAGTTCTCGCCAAGCAAAAAGGAGCGCGCCACTTGATTACAGGCGTTTGTGAGACGGATTTCAGCGGCTATCCCGATTGCCGGGATTCCTTTATCAAATCGCTGAACGTCACACTGAACCTTTCGATGGACTATCCCTTTGTGATTCATACCCCGCTCATGTGGTTGAACAAGGCCGAAACCTGGCACATGGCCGATGAGCTGAAAGCTTTTGAATTTGTAAGAACACGTACACTAACGTGCTATAACGGCGTCATTGGCGACGGCTGTGGCGAATGCCCTGCTTGCAAACTTCGCCGTGCTGGACTCGAGCAGTATCTCGCGGTGCGCGGAGCTTCATCCCAAGGAGTTGAAGGTCATGCGTGAGCCAGGTACTTTTCGCATTGTCGACAAGCTCCAGCAGTTCGGGACAGACATTGAGCACTCTCAGCTGCGTTATCACCGCAAACGTGTACTAGTCAGCAAACAATTTACATTCGATGCAGCACATCATTTGCACTGCTACGAAGGTAAATGCAAAAATCTGCACGGACATACCTATATCGTCGTGTTTGGCATAAGCGGTATACCGGGCGAAACGGGTCTAACGCTGGATTTTGGTGACATCAAAACGATCTGGAAAGAGCGGATTGAGCCTTTTCTGGACCACCGTTACTTGAATGAGACGCTTCCTCCAATGAATACAACGGCGGAAAATATGGTCGTCTGGATCTTTGAACAAATGGAGTCAGCCTTGACCTCGGATGCATACTGCAACCGTGTCGCAGGTGGACGTACCGAGTTTGTACGGTTGTTCGAGACACCTACCAGCTACGCCGAGTTCCGACGGGAGTGGATGCTCGATGAGTAATACCGTGACGACTCACCAACCCATGACAGCCTCCCACGGCACCAAACTAGCCCCTATTCCCGTACTAGAGGTGTTTGGTCCTACCGTTCAGGGCGAAGGTATGGTCATTGGTCGTAAAACGATGTTTGTTCGCACCGCAGGCTGCGATTACCATTGCTCGTGGTGCGACTCCGCCTTTACCTGGGACGGCAGCGCCAAGGACCAGATCCGTCGTCTGAGTGCCACTGACATTTGGCAGGAGCTGAAGGCCATCGGTGGCGAACGGTTTTCGCATGTGACCCTTTCTGGAGGCAATCCTGCCCTGCTACCGCAGCTTTGGGAGCTAATTACCCTGCTGCGCAGCCAAGGCATTGCCACCGCTGTCGAAACACAAGGCTCCCGTTGGCAGGAATGGCTATACGATATCGATGAGGTAACCCTATCCCCGAAGCCGCCCAGCTCTGGTATGACGACCAACTGGGACGTGCTGGATGATATCGTCGCCCGTCTATCGAACCGGAAGATGGCTAGTGAGTCCCGAGCTACGTCCAACGTCCCAACCGCACCAGGCTTGAAGGAACCCGCTAATGAATCTGCGCGGCTCTATACCGGAGCTTGCAGCTTGAAGGTCGTCATCTTCGATGACACCGATCTTGCCTATGCCCGCATCGTTCACGAGCGCTATCCACACGTACCGCTGTTCCTCCAGACGGGTAATCCAGATGTGAACACGGAGAACACCGGACAGATTGCGGAGTCCCTACTCCATCGTTATGAATGGCTTATCGACCGTGTCATGGACGATTCCCGACTAAACGACGTAAGAGTACTCCCACAGCTCCACACCCTCGTATGGGGCAATAAACGCGGCGTATAACACTTATATGTAATATATTCCGTATAGGCTGTATGTGATACACAAGATACGCCAAATTAGTCGAAGTACACCCTCGACACCCAAGTTACAAAACAAGAGAAACCCTCGTCCGTGAGGACGGGGTTCTCAACAAGCTCGCTCCTTTCATATAGGAGCGAGCACTATTCTCTTCTATCCCAGCCTACAGATAAACGAGCAGGGACTTTATGGTGGTGACGGCGGTCGGCAGCGAAGCGGAGGATTTGAAGCTGGAGAAGCGATAGCGTTCTCCTTTGAAATGGGATTCTAACCTATATCTTTCATCTTATCAGAAAGAATCCCATTTCAACAGCGATCGGAAGCTCAAATCCTTCGCGGAGCGACCTCCCCATCATCATAACTCCCTCTCTCTTTTACCAAACTAAACTTAAGGAGCCCCATCCAATGACCGGAAGAACACCCGAAGAAATGACCGACGTTACCCTGCTTGGCAATCAAGGTACACAATACACGTTTGCCTATGATCCCGCCATTCTCGAAAGTTTTGATAATAAACATCCGTATCGGGATTATTTTGTAAAGTTCAATTGCCCGGAGTTCACCAGCCTGTGCCCGATTACAGGACAGCCTGATTTTGCAACCATCTACATCAGCTACATTCCCGATATTAAAATGGTAGAAAGCAAGTCCCTTAAGCTGTACCTGTTCAGCTTCCGTAACCACGGCGATTTCCATGAAGACTGCGTCAATATCATCATGAATGACTTGATTAAGCTGATGGACCCTCGCTACATTGAAGTATGGGGCAAATTCACACCACGCGGCGGCATCTCTATCGACCCGTACACCAACTACGGCAAGCCAGGAACGAAGTACGAACAGATAGCGGAGCACCGCATGATGAACCATGATATGTACCCGGAAAAGATCGATAACCGTTAAGCTAATAACTCTTCTGACATAGCGTAAATATCAAGGGGTTGTCCTAAAGTCATCAAATGACAAGGGACAGCCCCTTGGTTGTACTGAAAGGATGCTGTGCATGCTCGTGGCGTTACACATCCAGATCAAATCTTGATTTTTTATATTCATACGGTGTTTTACCCATAACTTCTCTAAAAGCTTTTCTGAAAGATTTCTCGTTTGGAAACCCCACCTCGTAAGAAATTTCTGTAAGTGACTTATTGGTTGAATCCAGTAAATCGATCGCCTTCTCCAAACAAAGAATTTGCTTGTATTCGGTAAACGTCTGGCCTGTATATTCATGAAACATTCGCGACAAATAAGCCTCCGAATAACCGCAGATACGGGCCGTTTTGGCCAGGCTAATATTTTCAGTATAATGCTCTTTAATAAAGTCCATGATTGTCTTTATCTTTCGTTGCTTTTCACTAAATACTTCCGGTGGAATGTCTGTTGCTTGACTAAAATGATTGACAAGCAAATATTTCAGTTCAATAATTCGGCTTTGCTCTAAAATGTAGTCGTATTTGCTTTTGGAAATATGTAGATCATATATATCCATAAACAATCCTCTTAATTTAGAGATTATAGTATCTTCAACTTGTTTCTCTTGCGTGTTTAATTGGATGATTACTTGTTCATTGGCAAAGAAAGTGTCTGGAAATTGCAGCACAATGACTTGGTTCTCCGTAATGCTCTGCGTGGAATGCGGGACATTGCTGTTAATGAATAGCGCATCCTTTTCCATCAAAATAGTTATTTTTCCTTCATGCCACACCTTTAGACTTCCACTTGTACAGTAGATCAACTCCATATTGCTGTGAAAATGCATAGGAATGACTCTTTCTGTATCTCTGGATTGGAACATAAAAAGGTTAATCATTTTTTTTCTGTCTATTTCGATATGTTCATATATTTTTTTCATCACTACACCTCATCAGCCAGCCATGAGTGATCCATCTGTATTCTATATTAAGCAATAAACTCTTATACTAATACTCATACTATACCGATAGTAAAATGCCCGGACAAGCAGAATCTATTCAACGGACCAAAATAAAAAAGAAGGCAGTTCTTCCCGTAAACGGGATAATGAACAGCCTTCCTTAGCCTACTTGCAACTCGGCAAGCAAAAAAATGTTAACCTACACATTCCTGCAACTGATACATTCTAACTTCACCTACATTGTCTCCTGCCTCAAGCAATACATTGCGTTGGTCTGCATCTTCTATGAAATAACGCAGGGAAAACACTTCTTCACCCTCGTTAACAAATATTTCCAAGCTTGAGCTTTCAATGAATATTTGCATTTCTGCAAGCTTATTATTTAATGTTGCTTTTCTGTACTCCCTCTCGCCAGTCAACCAGTTTGTTCTCCAAACTGTCAGACTATTTTGTTCCCAATCATAGTCAAATTGCACAGCATCCCTAATGATCATTTTAAAGTTTTCTGTGAGTAAGGAAAAATGAACAATGAGCTCCGTTTGTGTAGAAGGCAGTAACCACTCACTGTTATTTTGAATTTCCCCTTTGTAATGCATGTCATCCAGTCTTAACAATTGTAATTCCGGCAATGGTTTCTGGTACAACACACCGTTCATCAATACCACTTCTCTAGGAAGAGTCAATGCATGAATCCAGCCCTCCTGAATGGTCGGGACAGCCCTCTCCGCTTCTTCATTCATGGCGCTCATCCATCCGAACATAATGGTTCTGTCATTAACCTTAAATGATTGTGGCGCGTAAAAATCAAATCCTCGATCAAGCTCTTTAAAATCGGAAAGGTTGCCGTTAAATTTGCCTGTATTCGATAATTTGCCAACAATATAACCCGATTGATTAGGATTTTTATAATATTCGCCTCTCTCCGGTAAACCCTGAGGAGAGAAAACAAAAACATCATTTTCGGCAAAATGAAGTACATCTGGACATTCCCACATATATCCAAATTGATGATCGTGATCAACAAATGATCCTTGGCATTCCCATTCGGACAAATTTTTAGATTTGTAGATAAGCGTATTTCCAGTCAAATCTTCTCTCTGAGCACCAACAATCAACCACCAGTTCCCGTGTTGGTCTCTCCATACTTTCGGATCTCGAACATGTCGGGTATAACCTTTGGGGTGCTCAAACAAGGGACCTATTTTTTGGAAATACTCGCCATCCTCCGAAATCGCGGCGCATTGATAGCTTTCTTTTACTCCATCATCTCGGATTACATTTCCTGTATAAAACAGATACAGCTTTTCATTATGAACAATGCCTCCGCCCGAATAAATGCCATCCTTGTCATACCATTCTGAAGGCTCCAGCGCGACACTTTTCCTTTGCCAGTGCACCAGATCGCTAGAAACAACATGGCCCCAGCATTTATTTTTATGCTCCGTTCCTTTTGGATTCCACTGATAGAACACATGATATTGATGATTGAAATAGGCAAGCCCATTAGGGTCATTGAGCAAACCGTAAGGAGGAGTAATATGATATTTAAGGTTATACGCGTCGCTTTTATTCATGCTCATCCTCCGGTAAAAAAACAAAACTAAAACTCAGCAAAATTTCCTGCGAGCTTGACCCGATATAAATATCAAATTCGCCGGGTTCACTTTTGTATTGCATTTCACGATCATAAAATTTAAGCATCTCTTCATGAATTGAAAATTCGACATTTTGGGTCTCGCCACTTTGCAAAAAAACTTTTTTAAAGTCTTTTAATTCTTTCACTGGTCTTGCAACACTTGCAAATTTATCGCGAATATATAATTGGATCGTTTCCTTTCCATCATAAATTCCAGTGTTGGTGACAGAAATACAGATATCAACTGACTCATTTTTTTTCATTTCTTTTTGGCTAATTGTTAATAGGCTGTATTCAAATGAGGTATAGGATTTACCATAGCCAAACGGATACAAGGGTTCATTCACTTCATCAATATATCGAGAAGCAAACCGATAAGAACCATTTTCCTTTAAATTTGGTCTTCCTGTATTCAACTCATTGTAGGATATCGGAATTTGTCCAACGCTTCGTGGAAAGGTCATGGCTAATTTCCCCGATGGATTGACTTCCCCATACAGTATATTGGCCAGTGCTTCTCCGCCCATCGTTCCTGGATACCAGGCTTGAACAATAGCGTCAACTTTTCCGGCTACTTCGGTAAGAATCAAAGGTCTTCCGCTATAAACGATCAGAACCATCTTTTTGCCCAGTAAACTTAATTCATGGAGCAGTTTCATTTGCGGCTTAGGAAGCGTCGGGTTCGTTCGCGATCCCCCTTCTCCGCTCTGATAAATACTTTCTCCCAAGGCGAGGACAATGACATCCGCTTCGTTAGCATTCCGGATCGCTTCGTGCAGCAGGGCCTCCTCATCGACTGTTTCAGCAGCCAGCTTGTCCGCATATTTGCCTAGGGCTTCTCTCGCATTAGCGGGGAGCATATACGCCCCTTTGCAAACCGAGAGATTGCCGGGATCAACATGCTTTAATAATCCCATTTTCAAATTGACGGTATCCGCCTCATCCCCCTTAATGGCCCACATGCCCAGGGTAGAGTTTTCATCTGCGTAAGGGCCGATTAAAGCTACTTTGGTATGTTTAGACAATGGCAGTAGTTGATTTTCATTTTTCAGCAAGACTACGGATTCTTCAGCCAAGGACAGCGCGGCTTTTTTATGTTCATCTGACAGAATACTGTTTCTCGACCGCTGAACGGTTTCCTGTAATCCGCGGAACGGGTCCTCAAAAAGCCCCAAATCATTTTTTAGCTTTAAAACACGGTATACAGCCTCATTCAAAAGCTCCAGCATATGCTCGTTATCCGATACTACTTTCTCCAATTGATTGGCATATATCGCTGTCTTCATATCCACATCAACACCAGCCAATAACGCAATCCTTGCGGCTGAAGCCTCGTCTTCAGCATAACCGTGCATGATCAGTTCTTCTATAGCGGCGTAATCCGAGATCAACACACCATTAAAATTCATTTCTCGTCTTAGCACGTCGCGGTTAAGCCACTCGTTTCCTGTCGCAGGGACGCCGTTCAAGGTATTAAAGGCCGTCATAACAAGCTTTGCCCCCGCTTCGATTGCAGCTTGATACCCTGGCAAATAATATTCTCGCAGCGTATGCTCCGACATATCCACGGCGTTATACTCACGTCCAGCGACAGGTGCCCCATAAGCGGCAAAATGCTTGACGCAAGCGGCAATTTTATTGGCTGGTATGATCCCTTCCAAGCTTCTTCCCTGTATCCCCTGAACCATGCTTTCAGCGTATTTCTTCGCTAGCAAAGTATCCTCTCCAGGCGATTCCATCACCCGCCCCCAACGGGGATCTCTAACGATATCTACCATGGGGGAAAAGGTCACGTGAACACCTTCGTCGTAACATTCCTGGGCAGCAATCGAACCCGCATGTTCTATTCCCTCATAATTCCAACTACATGCTTGTGCAATCGGAATCGGGAAGATAGTTCGATACCCATAGATAATATCTGCCATGAACAGCAGCGGAATTTTATGAATCGATTTTTCTAAATAATCCGTTTGCAACTGGATAATTTTTTCTGGGTTAGTGATGTTCAATATCGATCCTGTGTTATATATATTGTAGCCGGCGTTTAACCCTAATTTTTTTAAAGGCCCCGTCACAACAGTGTCTATATCCCCTTCAAAAAAATCACCGGTCAGTTGGATGAGCTGGCCTATTTTCTCTTCTATTGAAAGGCTGTCCAATTTCTTAAGTAGTGTGTTGTTGTCCATGATTCTCCCCACATCATTTTATTTGTTATCTGTTTTTTCTTTAAACCCAAAGATCCACGTTAGCGAAAATGCTACAGCAAAGCCGATTACACAAACTAAAATGTAAAGAAATATCTGATTGTTCAGGTACAATAACATTCCAGGTAGGGCTGTAATCGACATCCCCGTTGCTTGAATATTAAATATACGTGCGAAGAAACCACCAACCGCTCCTCCAATCAAGCCCATCATGAACGGTTTGCCATATCGAATGTTCACCCCAAAGATAGCGGGTTCTGTAATGCCCAACAACGCTGACAAGGTAGAAGGATAAGCAATGGATTTGGTTTTTACATTTTTGGATTTTAGACCAACAGCTAGCGCAGCACCCGCTTGTGCGCAAATCGACGCCGAACTGATCGGGTTCACCATATTCCAACCATTGCCCACTAACATCTGTATTTCAATCAGGTTTAAGGCATGGTGTAGTCCGGTAACTACAATAATCTGATTGATGCCACCGTAAATAAATCCGCCGATGCCGTATGGTAATTTCAAAATGGCGGTAACAGCCATTAATATTAAAGCTTCCACCTCGTGAAAAATGGGACCAATTACGAACAATCCCAGTACCAGTGTTATTAATAATGTTAGAAACGGTGTTAGAATTAAGTCCAATGCATCGGGGACTGACTTCCTGATCTTCTTCTCCAGCATCGCCCCCACGACACCTATTATGAAAGCAGGCAGAACCGAGCCCTGATAGCCTGCAATTTTAATGAATCCGAAAAACACTAGTGGTTCCTGAACTTTTTGGGCGACATCCCAGGATGTAGGCAACGAAGGACTCACTAACATTAATCCAATCAAAATCCCCAATAGCGGCGATCCACCAAACACCCGGAAGGCCGACCAACATACCAACACGGGTAAAAATGCAAAAGCCGTATCGGTCAATATTTGTGTAAACAATATGAAATTCGCAGAAATATGATCAGGCGTAAGTCCAAATAACTGGAGCAGTGCAGGCTGAGTTACTAAGCCTCTAACTCCCATGAATAATCCTGTAGCTACCAATGCGGGCATAATCGGAACAAATACATCCCCGAAAACTCGGATCATTCTTTTGAACCGATTATCATCTTGGGTGGAGGCCATTTCTTTCAAATCAGCTTTTGATGTAGCAGATATGCTTTGACCAACCATGGCATCGTATACTTTATTTACAGTACCGGTTCCAAAAATAATTTGATATTGCCCAGAGGTAAAGAAAACGCCTTTGGCCTTATCAATATTCTCAATAAATTCATCATCAATAATTTCTCTATCTTTTACAATCAGCCTCAGCCGTGTGGCACAATGTGCCATGGAAATAATATTGTCTTCTCCGCCAAGCCCTTTAATGACATCTTGGGCTATTTTAACGTATTCCTTTTCAAGACTCATCAGTCTCTTCCTTTCCTCTGTTCCTCTTAGTTAGTCTGAATCATTTGAAAATTTGATCAAATATGCTTCTTAAGAATATCATGACTGCGCTTTCAAACAGCGGGATTATTTTACTACATTAAGGTCAAATTTTGACCTTTTTATACTTTTGATTAATTATGATGAAACAATAAAGTGCACCCTAGAATACATACTGGAATAACCTTCTGGTTTATCCCCATGTATTTTAAAGGTGCACTTCAATTGTTGTATAGAGAGTTAATTACGTTTTACTTAGTGACTTTCAACTGAGCACTGTCAGCTGTATAGATAACCTTCACTTTATAATTGCTTGGTAAACCTACTGTTTCAATCGAAGAAAATGCTCCATTCCGTTTACCATAAGTTAAGATCGTAGCACCATTGGCCGGTACATATTTGTTAGAAAAATTCAGACGTAATTTTCCGTTGAGTATGGCTGTTCCCTTCATTTTGAGCACATCATTTTTACTGTGCAGGTTAAGCTCAAGTGTTCCCTTGGCAGATTGTCTGTAATTTCCGCCAATAATCAGCTTTCCAGAAGCATTTTTAAGAAGAGTTCCCCCGTTATTCGTAATTCCACCACTTCCGAAAGCCGTTTCCGAAGTTCCTTCCAGAGTACCTTGTTCGATCTGTGTACCGCCGGAATACGTATTGTTGCCCATTAGCTTCAACGTACCTGTTCCCTTTTTAGTCAGCTTTCCAACGCCGGAGATATTGTTGCGCCAGCGATCCAGTGCATTGAAACCGCCTTTGGAAGCGTCCATATTTACCGCAACATTATTGGTGAAAGCACCGTAGCCATCCGCGGCGGAAAACAGGTTCAATCGTCCCCATCCCTCAGCATCATCAAGTACAGGATAGCCGGAAGGAATCCCTGTAGTAGCCAAAACCCAACGACGTTGTGTGCTATCCAGGTAAGGCAAGCGTGTCTCCAACAGTACCTCAGCTCCCTTAGGCACTGTCATTGGCGTCGTAGTTGGATTAACCTGACTGAATCCGTATGTTAATCGTTGATTATAATTTTTTTTGTTTGTGGCATAATTGCTGAATCGATCTGGAGCTGTGCCTTTTTGAGACAGCAGTTGTTTACGAGCATCCTGATAAGCCGCTTTCTTCAAACTGCTATTGGCTGGATCAGACAGGATAGCAGCAGCCATAGCCGTTGCCATGACACGTCCTCCCATAACATCAAGCGGGGAGTGCATACCGGCAACAACACGGTTATTGCCCAGCTCCGAAGCTCGTGTCAGCAGTTCCTGATAACGCTCCGGCACGGCATAGGCCATAGCAATAGAACTGAGATACGCAGCATTGGTATGACCGCTAGGAAAGCCGCCATCGCTAGTAGCATCAGCTTTGAGAGCAGGAATAAGGCTCGGAACAACCACTGAGTTATCGCTCCAGCGAAACGGACGAGGATAGCTAAAGTAAGACTTAGCCGGGTTCGTCGTAGAGTATTCCCCGCGCAAGGTATTTACCAGATTTACGATGTTACCGAGATTGGAGCTTGTACTCCCTGCATTCGTTCCCTCATCTTCGTATTTCTTAGTCAGGGCATCTGCCGGAATGTCGTTGATCGTTGTCGTGGCACCTGCATTCTTTCGATATACATCAGTGAGCGAACCCAGACCGTCGATCACACTGTAGCTCTGGTTTCTGCGATCATCCAAATAAGCCGCATCGGCCTCACTGGAAGTGCGCCGGGCAGCTATATCAATCACTTTTTGAATATTAGCGTCCAGCACGCTGCTGTTTAGCTTGGTACCTGTATCCCAAGTAGCGCCGGGAGTCCAAAGCTTATTAAATTCGGAGAGCAACCCGAGGGTCGGATTAGAGCTTTCCGTCTTATTTGCAGAACTATTATTTTTATAATGATCTACGAAATATCCCCACGATGGTTCTGTTGGAGTTACCGTTGTTGGTAGGGTTGCCGCACTCGCATAACTTCCACCCAGGGAACCTAGAAGTAATGGTAAAGATAGTAGTGCAACTGATAATGGTTTCCTTAGCGATTTCATTCTCAAATCAGATCCTCTCTTCTCTTGTGCTCTTCATACTTTCTCTACGAAGCTATCACCTATACAGCAAGTTGTATGACATAAAGTATCATAGCTTAAGTTTGTTAAATAAAGAGCTTAGTTTTGTTAAATGAAAAAAAGGCACCCCAAGAGCCGTATATACGACTCTGGAGACACCTCGTTCAAACCGTTATAGAAAAACCAGCTACCCTACAGCCATACTTCTATGACTTTGCCATTCACGAAAGCTACCGCCTTGAAATAAAGACTACGGTTGCCGTATACCCAGGCTTCGACTTGAGTTCCGTTTGAAGCAGCCCCCTTTTCTCTGACTGTTGGGTTTCCCCATGCGAACTGCACCTGCGTCGTATTCATGCCCAAGCTTACCTCATTATTTTTAATCTTGTTCCAGATGGCTTGCGACCATTGGTATTTCTTGTACGGATCGTAAGTCAGAAATTGATCGGAATCAGACAGCATTTGTGGAATGCGTGAAGCTCCGATGATGGAATACGTGTCATAAGTTTCGCCATTGGCCCCCTGGAAAATAACTTCGTAAGATTTAACACCGTTCGGATCCGTGCTGACTTCGATATCTTTAACTGTTACCTTGCCAAATCGCTCTCCAGCGCTATAGAAGTTATTGACCCAATAGGTTTTGCCAATTAATTTGGACAGACTACCCAGATCAATGGCTCTGATAATTTTTGCCGTTTCTGGCGTCTCAATGACCAGCTTGGTAGCGCCCAAAGATAATTCTCCTTGCTGGCGGTCACGATTCCATTTGAATCCGCCCAACTTCAGATCGGTCAGTAATGTTCCCGGGAATACAACCTGTCCGTTAACCGTTTGAACCTTGCCCTTCAGTGCAACAGGTTTACCATTCACCATCGCGGTGGAGCTCCCTTTTTGGAGTACGATATTGTTTTTACCCAGCTTGATCGTAAAGGTCTGGTTCGCCACGGTAACAGATCCACCCAGCGTCTTGAACACAGACTGCACAGGCAAATACACATTGCCGTTCAGTATAGCCGCCCCGGTCAAGGTTTGATCGGACGATACCTTTAGTGTAAAAGAAGATGGTATTCCTTCGGTCCGCAGAGCTACGGATGTGCTTCCAATGCCCCTTACTTTGAGTGTACCGGAACCATTCTGCTGTAGCTCGGCAACCTGCGGTTTCTCCACTTCAATCTCACTAGCTTCGGGATGACGTGTTAGTCGATAACCGTTCGAATACGTCTCTTGTACATTTAATTGAATCGTATCGCCGATGGCAGCCTCTTTGGAGGTCGTCAACAAGGACATACCCGTTAATGTAGGCAAGCTCAGCGCAGTCGTGATTCCGTCCTTATAGCCGACCCAAGAGCCATCCTTTAATTGTGCAAAAAGCTCGTCAGGCGAATCAACCAACCGTGCAACATTAGATAACCCGCTAAGCTGCACAGCTGGATATTTCTTCATTCGGTCATAGCTCCATACAGTCCCGTCATGATGTACAGTAATCAAGACATGTGTACCCTTTTTCCATAAAATAGAAGCGATATCACTTCCCACTTCACGCGGAGGTTCATTCGTCAGCATATCCAGCATCGTGACATGGCCGTCTTCCTTCAGCACCGCGGCATAAGCCGTACTCATTTTGATATCAAGCGCACCATCTACATGACCTATCTTGCGGGGCTTAGATTCTGTGTACCCTGTGGAATACCATACATCACCGGATCGAGTAAGAACCGTAAAGTAGGTACTTACCTTATCACCGTCTATAGCATCCGATATTCCCTCAACCTGTTCTCTTCCCCAGGAGATCGTCCCATCGGTTTTAATAGCCAAACCCTCACCTGTAATTTCTTTAACTCCTGAGGATTGAGCCGTCACTTTTGGGTCGGAGTTATCATCCCAGATGGCTACCTTCCCGTCCTCAGTCCAGCCATAATAACCTTGGCTCTCGTTTTTGCTGCCTGTAATGCCTTTCAAATTCAATTTCTCAATAACCGGGCCATCTATACTCTTTCTCCATAAAGAACCATCATCCAGTATGTAGTTATTCCGGTCGATCACGTCTATAATTTTAGCGTTTTTCCAAGTGTTGTTTGTCGTTACATTTGCCGCTACTGCTGTTTCTCCATTGTTTAACGCAGTTCCCACCACCGCTCCACATACCAAAGATACTGCCAGCAAAATCTTCGTTGCTTTTCTCATCGTGGTTCCCCTTTTCTATCTATATTTCCATATCAATATTTTGCATAACTTCATTCCCAACGCTCAAAAATACATTATATAGACGAACTAGATCACTTCGATCTCTATATTGCTGATTTGAAAAGCGCTCTTGGGACTTATGCAAAATACTCACATATATATCGGTTTTGAGGATGATAAATGTTTGAATTTGGATATGTCATTTTAGAAATTCTAACTAAATGGAGCAATGAAGAGTATCCAGCAGGATGGGCAAGCAGTAATGAGTAAAGGTGGCCTTTATCCCACTTTCAGCCATTTGCTGCAAACGGATCGCTTCCTATATCTTAAAATATACATACATATTCGGAGGATGCCATGACTAGTAAATCTGCTACAAAAAATGAAACGGGCCGATCGCTCCCCCTCCCGGGTCCACAAGCGAAAGGCACCGTTTTTGCGATTCTGATTGCGATCAGTTTCGTCCATCTGTTCAATGACTCGATTCAATCGGTCATTCCAGCGATCTTTCCGATCTTGAAGGAATCTATGAGCCTGAACTACACGCAGATCGGCTGGATTTCATTCGCGATCAATTTTACAGCTTCAATCATGCAGCCCGTGATTGGCTTGTTTTCAGACAAACGACCTACGCCCGCTATCCTTCCCATCGGCATGGGCTTTACGCTGACTGGCATGCTGTTGCTCGCCTATGCTGCCGATTATAAAGCGGTGCTGATCGCAGTCATCTTTGTGGGTCTGGGCTCGGCTGCCTTTCACCCTGAAGGCTCGCGCGTATCCCATATGGCGGCAGGATCACGCCGGGGATTGGCACAATCCATTTTTCAAGTTGGCGGCAATGCGGGCCAATCGCTGGCGCCGATGCTCACGAGCTGGATTTTTATCCCGTTAGGACAATTCGGTGCGATCTGGTTCACAGGTATTGCAGCAGCGGGAATTGTGGTGCAATCGTTCATCGCCCGCTGGTACGGTAACGTCCTACGTACAGAAGGCGTTGCACGCAAAAAAGCGGTGGCACGCCGCATGAAGCCCGAAGTGCGTAACCGTGTTATGTTTGCCATGATTGTCCTCATTCTACTGGTATTCGTCCGTTCGTGGTACTCGACCTCGGTCGGAAGCTACTATTCGTTTTACCTGATGGAAGTATTTAAAATGCCATTGGCTGATGCACAGCTTTACATTTTCCTGTTCCTCGGGGCTGGAGCGCTAGGCACCTTCTTTGGCGGTCCGCTAGCGGACCGTTTTGGTAAACGAAATATGATTTTTCTGTCCATGGTATTAGCTGCACCACTCGCGTTGCTGCTGCCTTATGCCAACCAATTCTGGACGGCAATCCTGCTGGCGATTATCGGATTTATTATGCTGTCTAGCTTTTCGGTCACAGTCGTATATGCACAGATGCTCGTGCCTGGCAAAATCGGGACCGTGTCTGGTCTCATTACGGGCCTCGCTTTTGGCCTTGGCGGTGTGGGCGCACTCGTGCTCGGCAACTGGATCGACAAAGTAGGCATCACCCACATCATGTTCTTGTGTGGCTTTTTGCCACTGCTCGGCATCTTAACCTTCCTGCTTCCTACAGATAAAACCCTGAACCGCTGGGCGGAAGAAAATGGAGCCGAAGTGTAACAGGCAAACGTGTGGCGGCCATCTTGGCCGCTGCACAACTTTATAGCCAACTCACGTGTTTCCTCACGAAAAAAATATCCCCTTTTACGCCTAAGTGTTGCAATCAGTTCTCTACTTCTGCCAAACGCATCAAAATACGACGCTTCCGATACAACATTTTCCCTGCTTCAGCTACGTCACTAATAGCGCTTCGATTCGCAATGGAGCCAAACAAAATACCCGCAATCGGGACCATTTGAAGCAGCTTTTTCCATCCAAACTGATCACGATAGGTGTTAATGACCTCTCTCCATCCCTGCATCTGGGAAAAAACCTGTGCCTGACGTGAAGGATCATCGAACAAAGCCAACTCCTCTAATACAGCCTTTTTACCCACAATATCAGATGAAGCAAATTGCATACATTTAATAATAAAAATGCGTTCCTGCTTATCATGGGGATTAAAGCCATAACACAAGGCTATTTCCTGAAGCACTTTGAGTGACAAGCCGAGCAAAAGAGGAATATCCGCCGCAATCGTAAACACACCCCCAATCCCCGTTGTTGCTCCCTGAGCGGTGGCAAAGGTAATGCGACCCGCCGTCATCTCGTCAGCAGTCCGATCCATGATTGTTAGCGGGAGCTCAGCCGCCTGCTTCAACTCCCACATAGGTTCGGCACTATGTTCCGAATCAGCGTTTTCCCCGGCACGAGGCAGGTCCTGCGTATCCGACACGGAATCTGTGCCATTTTGCTGAATTACATGTTCATGGGCCGTCTTTTTCAGCCTGTTCAGAACCGTTTCTTCCTTCACCAAATATTTGCCGCCGTTCTGAATGAAACTGCCCATCTCATTAAGCAGTTGCTCTAGCTTGTCTTTAATGATTTTGGGCGTCAGCCGATCCAGCAGCATAAAAGGCCATCTGCCGATTTTTTCCCAGAAAAAAATGTCCTTCTGTTCCTTTTCCCATTTTTCAATATTCTTCAGCTCATGACGCAATACGTCCTGGCTTTCCCGATATTCTGCAAGCTGCTTCATAACCGTAGACGTCTCCTTTTGACTATGCTAGTTTATGTATGGGTAATACGTAAGCAAGGCGAGTTCAGGTTTCTTTTTTTAGCAAACTAGATGATATAGTAAGTTAAAAATCCGTACAGATCGGAGTGTAATGATGAATAATGTAGAGCTTGCCCCTTACCATTGTGGGCATGATGCCATTTTACATACCTTCTACTTACCTGAGGAGCAGAAGCAGTTTACTGGAATGCCGGATGAAATGCTAACACTGGCCAAGGAAGATCCGCACCGCCATCCTGTCGTGATTACGGCTACTAGAAGACCCGTTGGATTTTTCATTTTATACGATGGGGAAGAATTAGCGGACTATACGAATACTGCTGAGGCACTGCTGCTGCGCGCGTTCTCTATTCATTACGCAGATCAGGGACAAGGATTCGCTAAAAAAGGGCTGCTTTTACTACCACAGTTCATCGCCAGACACTTCCCACATATTCGCGAGATTGTACTGGGCGTCAATGCCCGTAATCTGCCTGCCCAAAATCTGTATCGCCAATGCGGCTTTATCGATGAAGGCAACACTAAAATGGGACAACACGGCTTGCAGCATATTTTTAAAATGAGCCTATAACGTTGACCTCGATAGCCCTCGCCCACATAAAAAAGCTTTCGGCACAAACGCCGAAAGCTTTTATCGTTAAATCTCACCAATGGAAAAACTCAATTTGTAATTACCAAACTTCGTAAGCTCATCCAGCATGGTATTTAACTCTGCCTGTGATGACATGCGCAAGCGCATCCAATAACAGCCTTCCCCACTCACCCGATGGATTTCGACAATATAGGGATGCTCCCGTGCAAAAGCCTGGAAAGCACTGTGAGTTGTTCCTGAATTCAAAAAAACCGTAATAAAGGCATGAATCGTCTGTCCAATTTTTTCAGGGTTCCAGCGCAGCGTATAGCCCTCGATAATGCCCGCATCCTGCATTTTTCGAACACGTGCCCCTACGGCTTGGCCCGTCAAATGAACAAGCTGACCGATCTCCTTGTTCGATAAAGAGCTGTCTTCAATTAAATGATGAAGAATGCGCAGATCGGTGTCATCAGGTACGAATAGTTCCATAGTTATTTTTCCTTTCATGATGAAACGAGAATGCTGGTTTTCCTTTCAGCAAGCTGTAGCCTGTAGCTCATTGCGTCAGATATGATTGTAACAGAAACAAAGAACCACCGAAAATACACTTGGTCCAAAAACATTCACTACCAAAGGAGCTTCCATATATGAAAATCACACTAATCCGTAACGCAACCTTATGGCTGGAATACGCTGGAGTAAAATTTCTGATTGATCCGATGTTAAGCGATGCTGGCGCAAATCCGCCAGTTCCCAATACGGAAAATGCCCGCCGTAATCCGCTGGTTCCCTTGCCGCCGCAATGGCAGGCACTCGGACAGCCTGACGTTGTGATCGTCACACATTTACATCCGGATCATTGGGACCCGGCAGCAGTACACTGGTTGGACAAACAAATTCCCGTCTTCTGTCAGCCCGGAAATGAAGAACAAATCACTGCTGATGGTTTTACACGGGTTACTCCGATTTGGGTGGCTGGTTCTGTGGGAGAAATTGAGATTATCCGTACAGCCGGGCATCACGGCACCGGAGAAATCGGGGAACAGATGGGACCCGTGTCCGGCTTTGTGTTTCAGGCTCCAGGTGAACCTGTCGTCTATTTGGCCGGGGATACGATCTGGTGCAGTGAAGTCGCGGAAGCACTAGATAAATACCGTCCTGAGTGGACAATTGTGAACGCTGGAGGAGCACGGTTTACGGTAGGTGATCCTATTATTATGACTGCCCAAGATGTAACAGCTGTTGCGCAGTATGCCACTTATACACAAATCGTGGCTGTCCACATAGAGGCAATCAACCATTGTCTACTAACTCGCTCCGAGCTTACGGAACACATCAACCGTGAAGGTTTGGAGGGACGCGTCCATATTCCGGCAGATGGAGCGACGGTTTCAGGATAAGGCGATAATCCTGAGTCACCGCTTGCGCCCATTTTGAATATATTGGATTTCAAAACGCCTAAAGAAGGGATTATCAATGAATTGGCAATATCCTTATTACGGTACAGAAACCCAATGTAAAGAAGTTCCGATTACTTTTCCTCCCCAGCATCAATATAGACAGCCGGGGTTGGAATACCTGATGGTTCCACGCCCTATTTATGATAATCCAAAGTATATCGGCACTGGAAAGCTTCAGGATCGGGTGGCTATTATTAGCGGTGGGGACAGTGGCATCGGTCGCGCCGTTGCAGTGGCATTTGCCAAGGAAGGGGCCGATGTGGTCATTGCCTATCTCGATGAGCATCGAGATGCTATGGAAACCCGTGATGTCATTCACAGGCTTGGCCGACGTTGTTTGTTAACTCCGGGTGATCTAAGGCTAAAAAGCAACTGCTGTCTAGTTGTTCAACAAACGATGGAAACCTTTGGTCGGATTGACATCCTGATTAACAACCTGGGTGTTCAGTTTGTGCGCGAATCGTATCTGGATATCAGTGAACAGCAGCTTCGTGATACGTTTGATACGAATATTATTTCCTTCTTCCATATGACTACAGAAGCATTGCCGTATATGCGGGCTGGGGCTAGCATCGTCAATACGGCATCGGTGACAGCCTATGTTGGTCAAAAGAATATGATCGACTATTCAGCTACCAAAGGAGCTATCGTCAGCTTCACCCGCGCTTTGGCTAATAATCTGGTCGATCAGGGTATTCGAGTGAATGCCATTGCTCCCGGTCCGATCTGGACTCCGCTGAATCCGGCCACACAGTCGCCTGAAGTCATTCGCACCTTCGGCAGCAATACACCAATGAAGCGTGCCGGGCAGCCTTATGAATTGGCTCCTGCCTATGTGCTGCTGGCTTCGGATGACGGTTCCTACATTACAGGCCAAACGCTGCATGTCAACGGCGGCCAAATGGTCACGACTTAGTTTCGTTGGCTGATAGCCACAAGACCCAACAAGCAAGAAAACCTCCAGCATCCACATTTCTAGTGGAACTGGAGGTTTTCTTGTTTTACGATATCGAATCTGAGCTTAAGCTGATCTTTTGTTTTTGTTGTAAATATCGAAGGCAACCGCCAGCAGCAGCACCAAGCCCTTGATGCCTTGCTGCCAGTCAATACCCAGACCAATCAGAGACATGCCGTTATTCAGTACACCCATGACCAAACCACCGATAATGGCTCCAAAAACGGTTCCGATCCCGCCGGATGCCGAAGCACCGCCGATAAAGCAAGCCGCGATGGCATCCAGCTCAAAGTTCGTACCTGCTCTCGGCGTAGCCGCATTCAGACGTGCAGCAAAGATCAGACCGGAAATGGCGGCCAGCACGCCCATGTTGACGAATACCCAGAACGTTACTTTTTTCGTTTTGACACCGGACAGACCCGCTGCCTTTTCATTTCCACCCAACGCATACACATGACGGCCCATAATCGTGCGGTTCATGACGAAGGAGTATACAACGATCAGTATGAACAGCAGTACAAGAATGTTAGGTATCCCCGCGTAGCTCGCGAGCATGAAGGTGAACAGATTGATAACCGCAGCCACCACAATCAACTTGAGTACAAATAATGTCTGTGACGGAACCTCGAATCCATATTTAAGCTGCGAACGACGTTCGCGAATTTCGTTCACGATAAACCATACCGTGAGTGCAATGCCGACAATGATGGATACCAGGTTATACCCGGTAGATGAAAAATCCGGCAGGAAGCCTGAACTGATTTTCTGGAATCCCCCCGGAAATGGAGAGATAGATTGGCCTTCCAGCACGATCATTGTCAATCCGCGAAAGAGCAGCATTCCCGCCAATGTAACGATAAATGCCGGAATCCGTACATAAGCGACCCAGAACCCTTGCCATGCGCCGATTAATGCCCCGACCAGCAAGGATGCAATCACAGCGATCCATGCTGGAAGCTGCCAATCGACCATCATTATGGCGGCAACCGCACCGACAAAAGCGGCTATGGAGCCGACGGACAAATCAATATGTCCAGTGATGATGACCAGTACCATCCCGATAGCCAGTACGAGAATATAGCTGTTTTGCAGAATCAGATTGGTAATATTAATCGGCTTCAACAGCAGGCCGCCCGTCAGCACCTCGAACAAAATCATAATGACGACCAGCGCAATCATCATGCCATATTGGCGGATGTTATTTTTAAATAGTTTAGTTATGGTTTCCATGCTTCACGCCTCCTGACTTGGTCATATATTTCATCAACGTTTCCTGCGACGCGTCCTCACGGCTAACCTCTCCAGTGATCCGCCCAGCATTCATGACATAAATCCGGTCACACAAGCCTAGTACCTCTGGTAGCTCGGACGAAATGACCAGCACTCCCTTGCCTTCAGCGGCAAGTCGATGAATAATCGTATAAATTTCATATTTGGCGCCCACATCAATGCCGCGTGTCGGCTCATCCAGAATCAGAATATCCGGCCCGGCAAAAATCCATTTGCTCAGCACCACCTTCTGCTGATTGCCGCCACTCAGATTACCCGTTTTCTGTAAAATGCTCGGCGCTTTGATGTTCATGCTTTTTTTCATTTCCTCTGCAATAACGACTTCCTCCTGCTCATTGACGACAGCGCCCTTCGTCAGCTTGTTCAGGCCAGTCAGCGAAATATTACGTTTGATGTCATCCATCAGAATGAGGCCATACTCCTTGCGATCCTCTGTCACATAGGCAAAGCCGTTGTTGATCGCGTCCGTAACCGTGTTGTTCTGGATCGGCTTGCCGTCTTTAATCAGCTGACCGGAAATGTTGCGTCCATACGACTTGCCAAAAATGCTCATCGCCAGCTCGGTCCGTCCCGCTCCCATCAGCCCGGCAATACCGACAATTTCACCACGCCGAATGTTCAAATTCACCTGATCCAGCACCTTACGGTCTGCATGGTGCTCGTGATACACCGTCCAATCCTTCACTTCCAAAACGACTTTGCCAATCTCGGCATGACGCTCTGGATAACGGCTGGTCAGATCACGTCCAACCATGCCGCTAATGATCCGATCCTCCGTGACCTCATCCTTTTTCATATCCAGTGTCTCAATCGTCTTTCCGTCCCGCAAAATCGTAATTGAATCCGACACCTTTGCGACTTCATTCAGCTTGTGGGAGATGAGAATGCAGGAAATGCCCTGTTTTTTAAATTCCAGCATCAAATTAAGCAGATTTTCACTATCATCCTCATTCAACGCCGCTGTCGGTTCATCGAGAATAAGCAGCTTCACCTTTTTTGAGAGCGCTTTCGCAATTTCAACTAGTTGTTGCTTTCCGACCCCGATGTTCGTAACTAATGTATTGGGATTTTCACTCAAACCGACCTTGGACAGCAGCTCGCGTGTCCCTACAAAAGTCTCTTTCCAATCAATCACGCCGCCACTGGCGCGTTCGTTGCCCAAATAAATATTTTCCGCAATCGAGAGATACGGGATCAGCGCCAGCTCCTGATGGATAATGACAATGCCCAATTCCTCGCTCTGCTTGATATCCTTGAACTCACACGTTTTGCCCTGGAAAACAATATCCCCTTCATAGGTTCCATGCGGATATACACCGCTTAGTACCTTCATCAGCGTCGATTTGCCTGCACCGTTCTCACCGCACAGGGAATGGATTTCGCCTTCCTTGACCTTGAGATTTACATTTTCCAATGCCTTCACGCCGGGAAAGGTTTTGGTAATTCCCTTCATTTCCAAAATGATTCCAGTCATGGGATACACTCCTTTCGCTTGGATTCCTGCTCTTATTTCAGTCCGATTTGCTCCTTGGTGTAATAGTGACTGCCGACAATATCCTTTTCCACATTCGTCCGATCCACCGAGATTGGATCAAGCAAGTAGGCAGGAATGATCTTTTTACCGTTGTTATAGGATTCGGTGTCATTCACTTCCGCTTGTTTGCCCTGTAAAATGCTGTTGGCCATCACGACCGTTTGCTCAGCCAGCTTGCGAGTGTCCTTAAATATGGTTTGCGTCTGCTCCCCAGCCACAATGGACTTGATGGAAGCCAGCTCCGCATCCTGCCCTGTAATGATCGGCAGCGGCTTGTTCGCTGATCCATATCCGACCCCTTTCAGGGATGAAATGATACCGATACTAATTCCATCATAAGGGGATAGTACCGCGTCCAGATTAGCCCCCGAATAGTACGCACTCAGCAGGTTATCCATTCTCGACTGGGCCAATGCTCCGTCCCACCGTAGTGTAGCGATCTGCGCCATCGTCATCTGCTTGCTGCGCACGACCAGTTTGCCGGAATCCACGTACGGTTTCAGTACGGACATCGCGCCATTAAAGAAGAAATAAGCGTTATTGTCATCCGGTGAACCACCGAACAGCTCGATATTGAAAGGGCCTTTGCCTTCCTTGAGTCCCAACTTTTTCTCAATATATGCCGCCTGTAGCACGCCCACCTTAAAGTTATCGAAGGTCGCATAATACGTCAGATACGGTGTGTTGCGAATCAGACGGTCGTAAGAAATGACCTGAATGCCTCGGTCGTGCGCCTTCTGAATCACATCCGTCAGCGTGTTTCCGTCGACCGAAGCGATCACCATAACATTGACACCCTTGGTGATCATGTTCTCGATTTGGGAAATTTGGTTTTCAACCACGTCCTCGGCGTACTGTAAATCCGTTTTATAGCCTTGCTCCTGAAACAACCGAACCATATTCTCCCCGTCCCCTACCCAACGCTCGGACGATTTGGTCGGCATGGAAATGCCCACATAGCCTTTTTCCTTGCTGCCCGTTCCACTCTCCGCCAAATTACAGGCCGAAAGCATCAGGGCCAAAACCAGAAGCCATACGACAACAGCTCCTTTTTTCATATGAAGTTCCCCTTTCCTCATGTGATGCGGGTCAATTTGAAGGTAAGTGCTGATTAGAGTTGAAATTAGATAACGCTTACATAAGTGAGGCAACGAGTCCTCTCCTTTTTTTATGTGCAAACACATGGTATCATTCCAGGCCGGGAAAGGTCTTTGCTGGTTTTGAACTTTTTTTATAAAATTTTAACCTTTGTGTGGGGGGAGGGGACGGGATTGGATTTGAGGAGAATGGAGATTGTCGGAAGATCGCTCTTATATTTTGAAAACACAAAAAGAGACTTTAGCCTTCTTACGATTGGCAAAGTCTCGATTTGTTGAATCATTAAATCCGCTATCTAAAGAGTTCACACTTTTATTTACAATTCATCAATGAGAGGTTAGTGTGGGCAAGTAAACGCCAGCTAATCCTATTAGATAAAAAGACTATATAGCAGACCCAGACTCCAACGGAGTCACAGCTTGAATATTTAGGTTATACAAGGAATCACTTCTTCGATCAATCAAAATTCTTCCTTGATCTTGATCTGTCATTGCTCTGCTATGTGTTCCAATAAATCTCCTGGCTGACAACCTAAAGCCGTACATAATTTATCAATTACTTCTAATGACACATATTCATTCGTATTGAGCTTCGCCATTGTAGCAGACGAAATCCCCGTCATTTTAAGTAAGTCCTGCTTCTTAATTTCCCTGTCGATCAATAATTTTTGAAAAGGTTTGTAACTAATCATCTGTTATTCCTTTCACACATAAGTGAATTTTCTTTAATTATATAAAAGTATATTTTTATCAAAAACAACTCCAGCTACAACCAGTTCTCATCCGAACGAAATCTTTACTTCAAGCAGTTACATGAACTACTAACAGAGGATATACAAAAGACTCTATTCCTTTTTGATGACGCAGACCTTTCTGTTCAAGCTATTTTAGAGCGTGAAATCTATTTGCAAGGTTTTAAAGATGCTGTTCATCTACATAACGAATTAGATTTATCTTTAGATTGAGAGCCTATCGGCTCTTTTTTCTTTTGATTCTGTCGTATAACGTTTGTGTGTTCACGATGCCGAGAGGCAGGCTTAAGGCCACAAAGTGGCCGGTTGCGCTTGCTCAGTTAGCCTCGCAGGTGTGTCCGCCTGATTCCGCTTCCCCGAAGAAGCTTAGAGCGAACCGAGGGCCGAATGGCCCAAAGCGTGAACATGTTGTTAAACGACGATTCTGACTTCTAGAGTTACTATTAAACTATTATTAATCAAAATTTTGAATCAATTTGTTTTAGAATAGAATTATAGTACGTCCTAACTAATTCTCTTTCAACTTTACTAACATAGCTATTATGGGCAATTAAATTTCTAATATCGGCCATTTCATCAAGTTTTGATAGAATAAAATTTTGATTTGGAAAATACTTTTCAAACAATGTCCAGTTGTTGTTTATTAATGTGCCTATGTCCTTGAAATCCAAATAAAATAGATCCGAATCTCCTCTTATGCTTAACCATTTTTTATTTGCTGCACTTTCCTTTCTACTGCTAACTGTTTTTTCTAAGGATCTAGGTATTGATACTTTATTTATATAATCAGTACCATACTTTTCAGTTGCAACAATTTCGAAAAAAATACGCAGTGAATTTTCTATAGAGTATAAGAAAGTATAAAGTTCAGCCATTTCTCTACCTTTATCACGAATCTCTGCTGGAAGAATTCTAGGAAGAATATCTGATGTAGACTCGTTAATTTGATTTTCTAGCTCAACTATAATATCTTCGTGAGAATCAATATCTATATTAAGATCTGGTACAAAAGCTATTTCTTTAATGTCATATCCAACTTCTCCAGGAATCAAATTGGAGCATATTTCAAAAATTATGCCTCGATATTCGTCTTTCGACAATGCCTCAATTGAATTTGGATTAACATAAAATTTGACCTTCACTCCCCTAGCGTTCCATCTTCCACTCCGATCCACATAATATGAAGTCCCTAGATCGTCAATTGAAATTTTTGATGCTTTTAGAGAAGGTATTATCTCATTTTTATTTGTTCTTTTCAGTTCAATTAATATACCTTGTAAAAGTTTTTCATTTGAAAACGGCAATTCATAAGTAAATTCAGACATATTTTTCCCCTTTAGTTTGAAATATTTTCTCTAATCTTAAGAAGTTTCGCTTAACGTTGTTGTGTTCCCGACGCCTCACCACCTTAAGGTCCGTAGGACCGGCCGCGATGCGGTTAGGTGGTGCAGGTGTGTCTGCTGAATATGCTTCCTCGAAATCCCTCTTGCAGACCAAGGCTCCGTAGGAGCCGCAGTGGGAACACCGTGTTATACGCTGACCAGGACCTCTTCGAATTCACTGAAAAATTACTTTCAATCTATCAGATTTACCTCTTCTCTATTGTCCTGATCCATCAATTATAATATTAGCTCTTTCATAAGGTTTCTGTATCTTTACATATTGTTCTTCTGCAGGCATCCATGTATCTTCCCACATAGTACGCATATTCTCACCATCTCTGTCGATACCTCTTTGTAACCTTATTTTGTTGGGTGTATCAACCCAGATAGTATAGTCATAGTATCTAAATAGCTCGGTTCTTAAAGTATATACTCCTTCAATGATTACAATTGAGCCACCTGAAACTGTATTCCATTCCGTTAATGTATCAGTATTCCAATCATATCTTTGATACTTTCCTAATAAACCTTTACTTAAAGGCAGTATCACTTGATTTAATAATCTCTTCCAATCGAAATCTTTACCAATATCATCTGTGTTTTCTATATGTTTTCTTTGTTCTGATGGCAAGTAAAAATCATCCATATGTACTACAAAAACATTCTCAGTAAACGTCTCCTTTAATCTTTCTGCTAATGTGCTCTTACCGGAACCTCCACATCCATCAATACCAATAATAAAGCTATTGTGTGTTTTTGGTTTCTTCTTAATTGCTTCAATCATTTGATTTATTTGAAAGATTTCCATATTTTTTCTCCATTCTCCAGGTTTGCGGATAACGTTACTGTATTCACGACCCGACGCATGTCGGGTGTTCGGCTCCTGCCGAACCAAGGGCGTATGACCGCAGCGTGAATAATATGTTATCTGAAGGACTGTTCGAATTATTCGCTTATGAATTCAAATTTCTTCGCTATATACTTTGCTGTATTCTCGATATAAGGAAAGACTGTACTATCATTAATATTTAATGCATCAAGTTCATTTAAAATCTTTTGCTTATTTACAATAGTTATTCTTTTTACTGTAATATCTTCGGTTCCTTCTTCATTCATAACTGCTTCATGACCAAAAAGCAAAAATGCTCCTGATTGTGAGTGTATTCTACTATTGGCTCGCTTACTTTTAATACACAAGATATCTTGTAAGTCTGTTGACACTATTCTAGGCTGAAAAAACGGCTTCTCTTCCATGATGTAATGAAGTAATCTACCAACAATTTGTTGCTTGTTAAATTCCTCCACATCAGCCTCAAATATAATGTTTTCTTTATCATCTTTCGATAATTTCGCTAGATTTGAAATACAACTCGCTTTATCAGAATCAAAGTATTTAATATGACTCTTCTTTACTTTGAAAATAATAACTTCACCCTCAACTTTCATGTTGCTAGCTGAAGAACATGCAAAATACAAAGCGATAAGTGGATTAGATGTTATATCTAGCAAGCGTGTTGGCAGTGAATAATGTTGCATTCTTACTAACTTATCCAAAGTACTCGTATCCATTGAAAAATCAGAAGAATTAGATAATATCATTTCATTAAACATTACATTTTCGTTATCAAGAAATTTGTAATTCCCAGCTTTATCTTTCCTAAAAAGAGAGGGCACAAGTTTGTATTCTTTTTTATCTGAATGCCCTCTATAAAAAGTATCATTGTCTTGATCATTGCTTAGCTTAAAAATTTCTTCAATATATGATTTTACTGATTCTACTACTAAGCTATCTGATTCTACTGGATCAGGTAGAACAGTATCATTCTTATCTACTTCGATCTTAATAAGGTTTGCTTCACTTAGACGTGTTAATAAATCTTCATCTTTGATTGCCCAATGAGTTCGATTAATCTCCCAACCTCTGATGTCTAATAACAACGCTATATCTTCCAAATCCGAAGATTTTATAGATGGAATTTCTTCATCAAATGAATACTCAATAAGATACATTCTTCCCCTGTCAGAGATTTTTTCTAAATAACCAACTTTGGAATATCCTTCAAAACCCTCATAAGTGAACAAACAAGGAAATGATTTAAGTACATCCAATTGATCTTGTTTAGCATTTTTAAAAACATCGCTGATATCCATGTTTGTATACTCTAAAAATCTACTTTTATCGATTTCATAATGATTTTTTTCCCAAGCGTCATCTTGGCTAGTAATAAAAAGATTATACATTTTATCACTCCTAGTTTTGTGATTATAGAGTCTTTCAGATAACGTTCCTGTATTCACGACCTCAGCGAATGCTGAGGTGTCCGGCTCCTGCTGGACCAAGGGCGTATGCCCGCAGCTTGAATATTATGTTAAGTGAAGTTACGGGTTTGATCTCTTGACTTCAACTTTGTGTTTCAAATTTCTTGAAAATTCTTGTGCAGAATTTTGGACATTTCCTGTGTACTCTATCTCAGTTGCCAATTCAAAAATATAGTCCTCTAAAATTTCTTTTAATTCATCTCCACTGCAAGTAACTTCTTCTCCTAAAAAGTATGTAATGACAGCTTCTTGCTGAGTGTCAAAAGTTAATTGCCATATCTCTTTACATTTCTCTTCCGCTCTATCCATCAATACACGTAAAGCATTTTCAGCATGATTCACTGAGTCAATTGCTTCATCTAATTCATCATCATTGATATGCCCTTCTTGTGTTATCTCCATCCAACTAGCAGGATAAAAACACTCAAGACTTTCATCTAAGTTTGAATTCAAATCCGAAAGCCTGCCCCAATATTCGCAAAAATCAATATACTCGGCGGTAACCATTTCAATTGCCTCTATCCAATCTTCCTTCTTATTAAAATCAAAAGGATAACTTCGATTTAAAATCAAAAGGATAACTTCGATGCTTCATTCCAAGTATATGATTCAGTTGCTTTATTTTTTCTTGTTGGTCTTTTGAAATAAACATGATTATTTGCCTCCGTAAATAAGAGTTTAGTAATTTCACTTAACGTCTTATTTACGAACTTCGTGAAAACAAGGAAAATAATAAATTAAACGAATCATCGTATTTGGAATAGTCCTTTTGAATCATGTTTATATTCTATCATAAAATGGAATAATATTACAAATGATAACTATAGTTAAAAACAAAAAAATCCCTGCCTTCACAACAGAAACTTTTTTGAATAATTGATTCACGCAAACGTCCCATCAATGACAAGTACGTGTGGGTCAATAAATAGATGTATTCAATGGATAAGAAGACAGGCTTGTTGTCGCGCTTGGCGATTTCAAAAGCTTCCTCCGACCAAGGGAAGCAGTTCACCGGGTTATGTGCATGTTGCAGCACATACGGCGACTTTTCCTTGGCTAATCTATCGGGTACTTTTTGAGTTGTCATGGAGCATCGCCTCGTTGGATTTGGGTAAAGTATTGCTTAAGCTCAGTTTAGCTAAAAAGGTGAGGTAGGACTTGAGTTGGAAGTTTTCAACTAGTAGTCATTCAATACTCCTTGTATCTCATGAGGGTATTCAATTTCCTGTAACAAACATTTCAGCAAATCACGATAATCCGAATAATTTGTTTCAATTATAAATGCTACTTGTTGAGATATTAAAGTAAAACTATTCATTGACACTAGAACACCAACAAGTAATGATTGCGCCATAAGATTATTAAATTTCAATGCAATATTCATTAATATCCTTGTAACATTTATTTGTAATGCTATATTTTGTGTCTCATAGTAAATACAATTTATAAGTAAAGATACTTGATCCCAGTCCGCTTCATTATTATTTGATATATTGGATATATTTTCTTCAGTCATCTGTACAAAAGGAATCATTAGTGCGTCATATTTGGCACACTCCACAAATACATTTATCGGAATTGATTTGAATGGTACTATAAACTTTTCAATAACCCTATCAGAATCCTCAACTTGAACTGATGCAATACACTTTAAAACATAATTAACATCGGCCGAGAAATCTTTAAATTCATAATTTTCCAAACTATAAAACGGAAAATTTTCTTTTCTCATACTTTTTCTATCCATAAGATTAATGTCGTCAATAAGTTCTTTAGTTGTCTGATACCGTTTAGTACGTTCCTCCTCCATAGCCTTCATAACAATTAGCTGATATTTTACTGTCTTCCTGTATCGTTCTTCTGGTGATCTCCCACTTAATAAATAATAGAGCATTGCACCTAATGAATAAATATCAGATAAATGATCGGCACTCTTCAAACTGTTTAATTGTTCTGGCGCGGTATAACCTGCTCTTCCATAACCATAAACAAAGAGTCCTGTTGATTTCGATTGTGATCGCTTATCTTTTACTAGTCCAAAATCAGCAACTTTTACTACTATAGTCCCGTCACTCTCTTTAAATATCAAAATATTATGAGGAGCTAAATCTCGATGACTAATTTTGCGGTCATGAAGATAAGCTATACCACTTAAAATATCTTTAAAAATACTTATTCTTATATCTTCCGATATATTGGAATTCAGTCCCAACCATTCATCTAATGAAGCATCTGCCAAAGGCATTGTGAAAAGGAATGGCTCATTCACTAGTTGTATTTTGCTAATTTCAATTATATTTCTATGAGAAGCTTTCTCTTTTAGAAACTTCACTTCTCTTTTGAATCGGAGATAATGATCGTCTCCTTCTACTTCATTATTTTTAAACATATGGGATCTTTCGAAAAGAACTTTACATGCTAATTCTTTTTTTAATATAGGATCAAACACTCTATATACTTCTGCAAAGGATCCTTCACCAATCTTTTTTAAGGGAATTAATTGATAATCTCTTTCCTCTTCATTATCTAAAATCCATAAACGATTTGTTTTTTTAGTAGAATCTGGACAGAACAAAATATTATTCCCTTTTAAAATATCTTCTATCTGTTCTTCATTTGGGTTTGGAATGAATTCAGTTCCTAATGTCAAATGATTTAATACTTGTAATGCAAACAACAACATTTTACCGCCATCAGATTTAGGACTGAAGTAATCATAGTCACCGGTAAACTCATAAGCAAGCATTGGTAAATAGATGTTACTCTTTAAAGGGAGGTAATTAAATATTTTATTAATTAATTCGAGCAAATGTTTTAAGGAGTCCGGCCTCTTTTTGTGCATAATATGAATAAATGGTGCATTTTTATAAGTCTTGATAAATAAAATGAATTGGTAGAATGAACTTTCCATCGGATAATCACTCAAAAGTGTTTGGAAAAATTTCTTCTTTTCCGTATCATAACGCTGCTTGTCTTCACTTTTTGAAGTTAATTCCCCCCCGTAGTACATTTTTAATAAATCATTTAGATCATATCCATCGAATAATTCTCGATATTTACTATTCCGAATTTCCTTTTCAATTTTGTCAGCGGCAATTGGGATTACCTTCTCATTTCCATAAACCGAACCAAAAAAACCGTTTAATACCCGCAATTCATCAGATGTTGGATCTTCAAGATTAACTATCGTACTTCTGGTAATTCTTCCATAACTTCTGTATTTTTGACGAAAAAGCAAGAACACTCTGTTAAAGCCATCGATGTTCCGGAAAATCTCGACTAATTGCTGTAATGATGATTCCATCTATCCAGTTTCCTCCGGCATGTTTTTCTATAAGCTTTTAGCAAGCATATTATGCTAAGTTCTTTCGTCTTTTTAAGAGAACGTAAGGGTAATAGAAAACCCATCATCTTGTCACATTATTCCTCATAATTTGTCCTATTTGCCACCTTCATGAAGAATTTCATTCACCTCCGCCGCACGTGGTGAACACCAAATAACTCAAAACAATGTAACCTGAGCAACCGAAGATTGAATGTCCTCGCTTGCTTCATAAGGCTCTTCTACACGTGTCTTCTTAATGCCATTCCATGAGTAAGAAATTGAATTAACAAGATTTGAATTCCCCATTCGATTCAGAACATAAATCGACAGATCAGGCACTATATCGAAACATCCCCATAAGGATTGAGAGTTTAATGTGTAATCAAAGTCGTACATCTCAATAACTTTGAATGCTTCTTTGATATTGTTATCATCTACGCCTGCAAACGCTTCGTCTAATGCAAATATACGAGGAGCTTCACAGTGAGCATTTTGCAAACGTGCATCAACAGCTGCTAGAAGTGGCGTATACATCGCCATTGCTCGCTCACCACCAGAGAATGTGTTGTAATTGCTTTTCTTCATTTCTTTGCGCTTTTCACCTGTTTTTTCGTAGTAAATAATGAACTCATACCATTCTCGATAATCCAAGACTGACTTAATATCTTCCATGAAGGTCGATGTACCGCTCAACTCAGCTTTGCGTTTCGCCTCATATACCTTGGAACGAAAATGCTGGGCTATCCTTTTCCTATCGGGATCCGCAAGCCACATAGGATCCTTCTCTAGAAATCGAACCAATTCTAGTGTATCGAGTTCTTGTTCACTGTCAGTCTTTTTCGGTGACCACTCGACATCAAACTTCAGTCCACTGGAGTTCTGCGTCTTTTCCATTATTGTATTGATACGTGCTACCCATTCTTTTGAATTTTGAATTTTGTTTTTTATGGTTTCTCCCACATGATTAATCAGGATGTCTTCGTAAATCTCACGGTCCTTTTCAGCCATTACCTCTGCAAGCGTTTTATCTTGCTCGGTCAGTTTGATTTTGGCAAACGAGGGCGAAACACGACGCGACTGATACTCTAGTGTAATTTTTTCACGTCTGGCTATCATTTTAAGCATTTCCACACGACTTTCATCTTCAATAACCATATGAGAAAAATCGACTTCAAATTCTAACGGTTCCATCGTTAAATTGTATTCTGGTAAACCCTTGTCCGCATCCGAGAAAACATTGCCTAACTCGCTTTTATTTTTTACTCTATCCTTTTTCGAGAGGAGCTGCCCGAACTTGGACATGATACTCTCAGCAAGCGATTCCGTATCTGATTCGATTTCAAGCCCAAATTTTCCACTGAATTCTTTTACATCTTGAAACAAAGCAATTTCCCATGCCAAAACAAGCTCTTGCATAAAAAGTTCTTTCTGAGCACCAGTCGAAAGACGGTCACGAAGATTTTTTAAATCGTTTTTCAGTTCACTAAGTTCCCTGTCCAGTGCCCTTTGGTCTATTGGAAATTGTTCCAGCTTATCGTTAATACTTTGGGCAAGCTTTCGAATATTATCCGCGCCAATATCTTGTAACTGCTTTTCATAGCTTTCTATTCGTGTATCTATGCTTTTGATTCGCCCATCAAGTGACAGAACGTCGGCCCTTGCCACATCCACAACATCTTTAAAAGTAATTATCTTGTCATCTTGATTCTTTAGAAGACTTTGTTTATCCCCTCGGGAACGATAAGAACTCTTCAGATTTGATAACGCTCGCTCAAAATTTCGTAAGCCATCACACGCATCATTTACGGCTTGCTCATTTTTCTCAATAGTGATATCTTCGAACTCTACATTTAGGTTCCTGATTTGTGTCTCCACGCTGGTGTTCAGTTCCTTGAATTTTTCATTTAACGACGAGATCTCAGGCTCCAACAATTCTGCAATGCGTTTTGCAACGACTTCAAATTTTTCTTTGGCATCCTTTAGAGCCGGAAATTTCGGGCATGACCGGTACTCAACTTCAATTTTTCTTTGTCGCGTTTTACTTTCATTAGAAAGTACTTCAAGCTTATCAATTTCAAGCTTAAGAGCAGCAACCTTTTCTTTTAACATTGCAATTATGCGAAGCCGCTCTTGTTCCCGCGCATGCTTTCCAATATATTTGGCTACACCATACTGCGAAGCAGTTCCGGCTATAAAAGAACCTTTAAATGATCCATCAGCCGTTACAAAATGGACGTCCTCATTAGAAACCGAAATCCCCTTCAGAACTGCTAGCACATCTTCATGACTCACATCGCCAGTAGCCGAAACCGAAACATCTAGATACTTTGTTAGATTGTTTGGTACCTGAGCCTGATGAGTACTAAGAACCGTTCCAGACAACGCTTCGTTATAACGGTTAGCGGTTACAATCAGCGAAGTTAGTATACCAGTTTCAGTAAGTACCGATTCCAAACGTGACTTCTGCTCCTCAGTAAGATTCTTTTTGAAATCAACCACAGCGTAAAAAGGTACATACGGTATCCCTTTTTCTTTGAACTCCCGTATCTGGTTCTCCTTGGCTATCGGAAGTTCAGGTTCAATTTCATCAGTTCCCTCAAGAACAACGACTTCTTCTTTAGTAAGATCTCTTTCTTCAACCTTTAATCGAATTTGTGCTTCTAGCCATGCTTGCTCTTTAATGCATTGGGACACTTGTTCTTCGCGCTCACCCGAGATTGGCAACATCAATTGCTCCTCAGTCACATTTTCCAGATATCCATTAAACATCCGTTTCACACTCGTACTACTATTAACGCTAAGCACAAGAGCTGTTAATTCATTCATCCAGTTTTCAAGCTCTATATAAGCGTTGTTTCGTTCCATATCATAGATATTCGCAAGAGAAGTGCGCCTTTCTCTTTCGTTTTCAAGAACGTCTTGTTTCACTTCAATTTGTTGTCTCATACCATCTAGATCGCGCTTCTTTTGGTCCAGCTCTTTAATTTGTTTGAGAAGTCCTCCAAGTCTTTGAAGCCTGATTCTTATTTCAGACTCCCAATTTGAAAAAAGATAATCCCCATTTTTTTCATTCCGTTTGAAATGGTCAGAGAATGCCAGATAGATGTCTTCAAATGCCGAATCTATCCCCAGTTCCTCCAGACTCTCCATCGCGACTTTAAGTTCTTTATCAATTGCCCACAATTCATTTTCAATATTACGCCTTTCGTTATTAGCATCCATTAATGATTTTTCATTTAACTCATAGCGATTCTTTTTGACTGATTTCTCATTCAATATTCGCGCTAGCTCTTGTCTGGCAGATTGAAGAGCATCATCCAAATCCACTATTTTATCATGCCCCAATTCCTGTCTTGCTTGCTTCAACCCTTCAATTTCACGTTCAATGTTTCGGAGTTTTTGCTCGGTCTCATCATAGTCGACACTCTTGGTTTCAATATCTCTTTGTACTCTCTGATGTTCCAAAGCAATGGTATCCCACGTATTTTTGCTTTCCAAATAATACTTAGCCTTCTCCGCAAATACGTATGAAACATAATCGTCATAACCTTTATCCAGTTTCGTTGCAAAACCAAGGTCGTTTTGCGTTTTTAGAATTTCCCGCTGTGTTTGGTCTTGTGCTTCCACGGTAGTGGTTAAAGCGGACAATTCATGATCGGATAATGGCGGTAATGATTCGTTCAAGGTTTCTTTTAAATCGTCCGGCCCTCCTCCTTTGGTTAATTTAGGGCTCTTAAGCCGTACGAGTACATCGGTAAAAAGCTTAAGTCCTGTTACATCCGGAAACTTGAACAGTTGCTTATTAATCAGTTCCGCGTAATCTTTACTATCAACGACCGTACCACTCTCGCCGATTGCTGTTGTTATTTGTTTTCTATCTAAGGGAATTTGCTCTGGTGAATCATCTAGTACTTCTACCTTATAGAGTGAGATCGGATTTGGTCCACGCCCAATACGCCGATGACGGTCATGAATCACAAACCCCCAGGCATCTTCCAACCTTCTGTTTTTCCGTTTGGAATGTAGTCCAAATCCCGTCGTGATATACTGCTCCGTGTTCGTCAACTTATATTCAATTACAACATAACCAATGCGCTCGATAATGTCCTTGTTTAACGACTCTTCTCCAAGCAAGATGTCATAAAACTTGCGGTCACTTGACTCAAATGGATCCAACCGCTTAGGGTCTTTGTTTCCATCTAGCATGAATGTAAAAAGCGTATTCATGGCAATCGACTTTCCCGCACCATTATGACCACGCAGTAACAGTCTTCCGTTCTTGAAGTAATATTCTTCATAATTAAAATACCAATAGTTAAATAGGATGAAGCGATGAGGCTTCCAACGCTGTGTATGATTAGTCATCATCATACTCCTTTATTATTTTCTTCTTTAGGTTTTTCAAAAAATCTTCCGATTACATCATATAGTTTTAAATCACCTTCTTGCGTTGTCTCCGCTAATTTCCATTCAAATAGCATATTTTTAATTGTATTCTTAATTTCAGTGATACTCATACTTTTTAGGCCCGTCGTCCATCCGTGACTATTCTCATCTATGAGCTGTCGACACATAATATCCAAATCAACATTTGTTAAAACGACTGTCCCATCTTTTTGTTCACCGAGACTGTCATCATCGTCGATGATTTTAAGTCTTAACAACGTTGCAAACTGAACAAGTAGGTTCGATTCAGCATTACTTGCTGGAAAGAACCGACGAAACGTGCTTACGTTTTCTTTTACTAAAAAAGCACTGCTTCCGTAGACATCCAGATTCATATCGTAGTATTTTTCGGCATGTTCATTTAAGTGGCGACTGTACTGTCTTAAGTAATCAAAATCTGACGCCGATACTTCATGCCGATACAAGGCTGGCTCTAAAAACAGTTTCCGGTACAGTAAATGCTTTCTTTCTAGACCTAATTCCCGTTCCTGAGTTTCTTGAATCAACATAATATCATTTAGCGTCAATTCTCCTTCAATATTAAAACCAATATTACGCATAAAATATTTCACAAGCCCGGTTGAACGCAACAGTGCATCATTGGTTTCTCTGTCTTGGAAGTCTTCTATGTTTTTATCAATCACTTCTATCAGACACCGTCGAACAGCTTCTTTCAATACACGAACAAGTGATAGTCGGTTTCTATAGCCTTCGTTACCCTTCCATGTTAATGGTAGGGGGTTTTCATTGACCGATCTCTTGGAACTTCTTGGGTAGTACGAAACGACCGCTTGGCAAACATCTGACAGCGTAAATTGCTTTGATGCCTTTCCATCCAAAAACGCAAGTACACAGTAAAAAATGATGTAATCTTTCACCTCTTTGAAATCTGATATGCCTGTTGACGGTTGAGGCGTTACTTGAAACTTCTCAACTTTTGCAAAATTTGTCCCAACTACCAACTTAAAACGGAAGTAGTCCTTAAAGTAATCTCGCAGAAACCCTTCGTTTTGTTTAATTTCATAAAAAAGCTCTGGATTCTCCTTGCGCACAACCCAAAAATTATCGAGTAGTTGATGAATGCAATTAAGAGACTCCTGAGACAACTTTTTCACGCGTTTTCACCTCGGTAAATGTCATTTGGAAATCGGGCAAGAAGAGGATTCCATCTAAACAATGCAATTCAATAATATCGTTACTAACCTTATGAAGTTTAAATTTCACGCCCAGTTCTGTGGTACCCTCATAAATGCCGTAGCCAACTGGATTCAACAGCGCCGCACTTATCCAATCCAATAATGCCTTTCGAACAAACGGCTCAACTCTGGTTTCCAAATCCTTCAAGATTATGCAAGGCTGCTCCACGATCGCTTTTAATACAGTTTCTTCGTATGTCAGCCGCTCCGCGAGCAACCGTTGCTGCTCGAGTGCCTCCTGGCTCACTTTCGATACCTTCAAATTCTGTTTTATGGTTCTCTCGGATGGTGGTCGAATACGATACGTCACATCTAGCTCATCCGGGTCAAAATCCCATACCGTACCATCATTCTTTTCCGACGGTTTCCGTGCGACTTTGAAATGCTGGATACCTTCGAATCCAAATAGGTAAGAAAAAACTTGATGGGCTTCTTCCAAGTTGCCGGACTCATGTATCATGTCTGCAAGTCGTAAAAATTCTGTTACTCGACTTTTTTTCACAAATTGTCGCTCTGCATAAAAATGCGCAAGCTTAGACATTTTACTGATGGCATCCCGAGTACGAACTTCAAGTTGAAACGCTTTGCTCGATTTAGTATCACTTGCCAAAAACCAGTTACGGATACCTGTCCATACATCAAAAAAGGTATCGGAATACTCTTTATCCGACACAACCGTAGTGGTCGGCATATTTTTTTTATGACGGACGAGTTGCATTACGATGTTCTGAATTTTCTTCTCTGAAATGTGTGTAATAATATTAATTATCGCAGGCGAATTGCGGTTAAGTTCAACCATGAAATCCGTTAAATAAGAACAGAACTGATTTTTAAATACGATGAAGGCATCGGTTTCCATTTTGCTATCCAATTTATCACCGCTGATATGATTCAAATAATCCGAAGCATCATTATCAAGCTTTGTAAAACGTTCGAACAGCTCCTCCCACGCTTCATATAGTTGAACAAGCGAAGACGAATCCAACTCGGTTTGCATGGAAAATCCGTTTAATTTTACAAGCGCATTATATAGGTGCTCAGTGAGTTTTTTATCCAAAGAACCACCACGTATACGATGAAGTTTTTTCTCCATAAAAATAAGCATTTTTTCAAATTCAATCGTATATTCCGTTAGTGAATATGTTTTTCGATTCCTAATAAGTTCTTCCAATGTAACAGCATCTGTATTATCTTGGTTCAACACTAAGTTATTGTTTTCAACTAAGACCGATAAATCAGCATCTTGCTCTTCGAGTGTATAATCCCCAAATTCCGGAAATTGTTTAAGATGCGTGAAAATTTCTATTGGTAAAACTTCATTATTAAATATACGATGTTGCTCATACATGTATCTTAATATTGGACGATATCGGTGCGTTTTTTGTGTTGACAAATAACTTGCTTCTTTTATTGCACGCGTCAATGACAAATCCAAATGAAACACTCCTTTTCGAAGTCCTGTTTTACATAATTTGATAAACGTAGTCTCGTTTCTTAATATTTGGAAATACCGATATTATAAATATATAACATCGGGGTCGGATTCTAAATGAAAAATATTCAAAATGCGGTGATAATTCATGGTCTTGCCAGTTAACGCCGGCAAAGATGCTAAGAAAAATACAACATTCATTTCCGGACAAAACGGGAAGCGGAAAGCGAATATACAAAATTTCGGCTGGAGGTTGAAGTAGATGAATATATCACGCCGGAAAAAAATGAATTTCGGAGCATTTATTGAGGAATGGTAATCGATAAGCCACTATATAAGTTGAACTTAATATTAGAAAACTATGGTAAGAATTTCGTTACTACATGTCGAAGTATGTAATAAGCGGCTTTACTTCTGCCAGCGCTCGGATAACTTCCAGCATATCCGCCAGTTCTTCCAGCGCATCCTGATCTTTGTCCGCTTCAAAGTATTCCTCGGCTTCTTCACGAAGCTTTGTTCGCAGTTCCTGCATGTATTCCTCTGGGTCCAAAATGCGTGTCCAACATTCCTTGCCCTGAGACATAATAAGGTGAGGAATCCGATCCCTCACCAGTTTGTTGTATGTAGGCATATGGAATACACCCTTTCTGTTATAGAACTTTAGGTCGTAATCCAGCGTCTTCCTTTTCGTCATTATTTCGTTGGCTCAAAAAGTATTGGGTATTATTGATAAAAGATCTAACGACTCATTAAATGGATTTTCTTTATAAATCGATGGATACCGCTTAGACGGATCAGCTACGATCCGCTGTGACAGAGACTCTAGAATAGAGTCCGTTTTATAAAGCAACTTGTCTACTTCCCCCAGCTTCATCGGCTCTTTAGATACATCATCTTCTCCCGAAACCAGATAATGTACCGTACCGATAAACAGCACCATATCCAAATTGGGCTCAGCATCTGTGTGAATTAAAGGGAACAGGTCAGTCACGGATAAACGAATATACAATGGAATGATTTTGTTTCGATGAACATAAATGGCCTTAGCCATAGAAAACATCGCTCGATCACAAAGAATGAGGCAGTTGTGAAACTGATGATGGTCGCGCATCATCTGTGCAAGCTTGATCTGGTATTCTGCAAGCTTTTGAAAATCCATCATGCAATTGAATATGTAGGTGTCGCTGTACTTAGGCAATTTGAAATCGGAATCACTATGTAGGGGACTTAAGGAGTAATGTTTCAAGGGGAATCAACTCCTGAATTAAAATTTCATAAACGAGGATTTTGCAAAAATCCCATAAGCGACTTCCAATGAACAAAATATAGATGGAAATAGTTTAGTTCGTCTATATCTTGCACTTCGGAGCGACTGGTATCGAATTTTGCAAAATCCTGAAACAATGTGAGCAACGTAGCACAATTATGTAACCATCAAGATGTATAATTTTCTAGCTACCGGACAAGCTTCATAATAAATATTACTATATAGTAGTTTTTAATTCAATTTACTTACTAACACATATTAATTAGATGTAACTCTTTCTCTACACTTCTAACTAGAGGATTTTGCAAAATCCAATAAGCGACTTCCAATTAATAATATATAGATTGAGATGATCTAGTCCGTCTATATATTGCACTTTGGAGCGATTGGAATCGAATTTTGTGAAATTCTTACTATAGAGAGGTGTAATCATGTCAGAACTTCTAGAATTAGTCGGTACACGTATTCGAGATATTCGAAAGTCTAAAGGGCTTTCCCAAGAAGCTTTAGCCGAAAAAGCAGGATTCAATTCGAGTTATATTGGTTTCATTGAACGTGCGGAGAGAAATATATCTTTGAAAAATCTGGAGAAAATAGCGAAGGCATTGAACGTGGGCGTCTATCAGTTGCTTACATATGTAAAGGACAATGATGAGCTTACCGAAGAAGATTCGAGTATAAAAACCATTTTGACTCTCCTAAGAACTCGTGAATCCAAAGATACTGAGCTGGCATTAAAGATTCTTACGGACATCTTTATAAGAATCGATGAACGATGAAACAAAAAAGGAACTGCGCTTTGCAGTTCCCCACCAACCCCTTACGACAACGCCAACATCGCTTTCATATCTTCCTCTGCGGTAGTAATTAGCTTCAAGCCAAACATCTCCACCAGTACATCCAGTACGCCAGAAGAAATGAACTCAGGCGGCTTCGGCCCAATGCGAATATCTTGGATGCCAAGGCTGAACAAGCCCAGCAGGATGGCAACCGCTTTTTGCTCAAACCAGGACAGAACAATGCTGACAGGCAGCTCGTTCACCGTACAACCGAAAGCATCCGCTAATGCCAGAGCGATTTTCACAGTAGAACCCGAATTGTTGCATTGCCCCAAATCAATATAACGCGGAATGCCGGTATCTCCAACGGTGCCATAATCCACGTCATTAAAACGGAATTTACCACAGGACGTGGTCAGAATGACCGTATCGTTCGGCAAGGATGTAGCTAGCTCGCGGTAATAGTTACCGCCTTTGCCTGGTGCGTCGCAGCCTGCAATGACGAAGAAACGGCGGATATGCCCGTCTTTAACTGCCTGAATAATCTCAGGAGCCAGCCCAATAACCGTCTCATGATGATATCCCGTTGTAAGCACCTGCTCCGAATCTACATCTGCGGCTGGCAGGGCTAACGCACGCTCGATCAATGGTGAAAAGTCGTCGTCCATGATCTTGGCTACTCCCTCCAGCCCGGCTACTTCATAAGAGAAGAAGCGGTCTGCATACGTGCCTTTAATCGGCATAACACAATTCGTCGTGGCGAGAATCGCACCTGGGAACTCCTCGAACAGTCGGCGCTGATCGTACCAGGCTTTACCGATATTCCCTTTGAGATGTGCATATTTCTTCAATGCTGGATAACCGTGAGCAGGCAGCATTTCCGAGTGGGTATAGATGTTTATTCCTTTACCCTCCGTCTGCCGCAGCAATTCCTCCAGCGCATATAAATTATGTCCGGTCACGACGATGCATTGGCCTTCGATTTTATTTTGGCTGACAGTAATCGGCTGCGGAATGCCAAAACGATCCGTATGCGCACGATCCAGCACATCCATGATCCGTACAGCCGCATTTCCGACCTTCATCGCCATTTCCAAATGCTCTTGTACATTAAAGTTAGAATTGGTTAAGGTCATATATAACGCTTCATGCGTGATGCGATCTACCTCAGGATCGGTATAGCCCAACTGGCGAGCATGTGTCGCATAGGCAGCAATCCCTTTTAATGCAAAAATCATCGTATCCTGCAAGCTTGCTATCGTCTCATCCTTCCCGCACACCCCAACTACTTTACACCCGCCACTCGGCGTCTGTTCACACTGATAACAAAACATATCGTTTTCCTCCAAATATTGATAGATATTTGTTCGTTATCCCCAGCGTAACAAACCCCTGAATGCGTAGGTGTGATTACACACACATTTTTTCTTACAGTTTATTATGAGACAGTGTGGGACTCATCCCCCGTGCCAATTCCTACTCCACCGTGCTTTCTTGAATTCCACCGCCTTTACGGTACTGCACAGGGGACACGCCCATAGTCTTTTTAAAAGCGGTGCTAAAATAGTGCTGACTGTCGTAACCCGTACGTTCTGCTATATCATAGATAGACAACGTCGTGGAATCCAGCAGTTGCACCGCTTTACGGATACGAGCACGCGTGACGAGGGTCACGAAGCTGTCGTTGAGCTCCTTTTTGAGCACACGGCTGAGATATACGGCGGATACCTGTAGACGCGAAGCAAGGGCTTCCAACGTCAGCTCCCGATCGGCGTAACCTTCCTGAATAAGCTGCCGAGCCCGACGTACGATGGGGGACAGCTGCGATTCGCCATACACTCGATCCCGACTCACCCGGTACGCGTCAATTGCGCCTTCCAGTCCACCCGCGTTGGACTCCACATGCGTATGAACCGCTATATTCAGGTAGCGTCCAATCGCCTGCTCCATGGAAGCGCCTATCGTCTCGGGTGCCTCCTGCCATAGGCATATGCCGATCAGTCCGTTCGCATCGCGGAACAACACATGCGGGCAGTCCTCCAGCAGTTCGCCAATAATATTTTCAGCGGCAAAAAGAAATAACTGGCGGTCATTCTCGCGCATAATCGTCTGCCGTGCCTCTGCCGCAGGCCACCGTACGACACCGATCTGAGCAGGCGGCCGCGATGGAAGCCGTAAAAACGCCAACTGCTCCATGACGTCTTTTCCCGTGTGTTGCCCTTCCAGCCATTCCAGGCAAAACCGCTGGCGCAGCAGCGGAATATTCCGTTCAATCTGTCCGGCGGCTTGTTCTACATAGGCAGCACGCTTGTACTCTTCGTCCATTCGCTGACGAAGCCGCAACAACGCAGCATGAAGCTGATCCGCATCTACCGGCTTCAAAATATAATCCTCTACGCCAAGTCGGACAGCCTCCTGCGCATAAGCAAACTCATCATGCCCAGAAATGATCAGACAGCGGCACTCCGGACGTTCTTCCCGCAGCCGCCGAATCAGTTCAATGCCGTCCATGAACGGCATATTCATATCGACCAGCACGATGTCGATATGAAGCTGACCCACCAGCTCCAGCGCTTCTTCTCCGTCCTCCGCCTCTGCTGCCACCTCCATGCCCAGAGCCGCCCAGTCTATGCAATCTCGTATCCCCTCTCGGATGATCGGCTCATCATCTGCGATCAATACTTGATAACGTTTTGCCGTCCCTATGGTCACTTCCGTTATGGCCTGGTCAATCAGACTATCCGTTGTCGAGTTGTCTGTGGCCTGTGATTTCGTCATCCTGACCCTCTCCTTTTTCATAAGGCTTCTTCAGTTGCGCCATATCCAGCAGCAATGGTTGAGTGATCGTAACGCAGGTACCTGTCCCTTCTTTGCTCTCCAGTACAATTCCATATTCCTCGCCAAAAGACAACCGGATACGCGCTTGTACATTCAGCATGCCATAGCTTCTGCCATGGGTACTAACTCCCTTTTGCTTCTGCTTTCCTTCCATCGCCTCCAGGGGTATTTCCAGCCATTCACGCAGTTCACGCAGCCGGTCCGCCGTCATCCCTGCGCCATCGTCACGTACCGTCAGCAGCAGCTTGTCGCCCTCGGCTTTAGCTTCTATCCAAATCGTGCCTGGGCCTCGTCTGGCCTTGATGCCGTGATAAATCGCATTTTCCACTACAGGCTGAAGCATTAACTTCAACACGAACAGATCCTTTAGCTCGTCGGGTACATTCAATTCCCAGCGAAGTCGGTCACGATAGCGGGTTTGCTGGATTTGCATATAGCTCGATATGTGCTCAATCTCGGAGCGCAGCGGAATAAAGTCATCCCCCTTGCTCAGCCCGAGACGGAACAATCTCGATAGCGCCCCCACCATGTCGGACACGTCGTCTGCTCCATTTTTTCGAGCCATCCAGTGAATGGTATCTAGCGTATTGTATAAAAAATGCGGCTTAATATGCTCCTGAAGGCTGCGCAGCTCGGCATCCCGTTTTTGCCGTTCCTTCAGTTCGCTAAGTGACATGAGACGGCGAATTTGCTCCAGCATCCGGTTAAAACTCCGCCCCAGCATCCCAACTTCATCCCCACGGTCACTCCATTGGCGAACTGTAAGATCTCCTGTCTCTGCTGCCCGCATATAGGACATCAGCCGGAAAATCGGCTGCGCAATGGAACTCGACAATCGCAAGGATGCCGTTAAGCCAAATAGACATACAATAAAAACAAAACAGACGACATAGAACTTAATTTGCCGAACTTCCAGTGTAGATTCGCGTGCCGGGAATACCCCCACTGTTCTCCAGCCCGTGAATTCGGAAGCCCTGAACATGAACAGCAATTCTCTGCCCCCAGCTTCACGGGTAAACATCCCGCTGTCACCTGCCCCGAACCATTGCGACGGAATGTGCTCAATCAAAGGCATATCCGGCCTGTACACGCTGCGCCCCTCAGCGTCTGTCACCATTAAATACCCGCTTTTGCCCAAGGTTACATCTCTGGCAGCCTGCGACACAGCCCGTAGCTTGAGGTCAATCATAATCACGCCTAACACGTGTCCGGTTTCCGGATCCGTAACCGAACGAACGACGGAGACAATTTCGCTGTCCTTGTACCGGACATGAGTAGTCACATTACGGTGGCTCGGCTGTCCTAGCACAGTGAATATGCCTGCATGCTGCGCCGCCTGTTGGTACCAGCCTTCTTCCGTCAGGCTACGCGTGCTTCGAGCATACATTTCATTGCTGATATAGTCGCCTTTTTCGTTTACGATCAGAATCCCTGCAATCTCAGGATATAACGTAGTATATCCCTGCAAAAATTGCTTCATTTCATATAGCGTATCCTGCTCCTGTACAGAACTTAATGCCTGCTTGGAGCTGAGAGCCTGATTTTGCACCGAGTTCTGTGTCCGCTCCCCCTGGTTTTCCGGCGTTACTATACTCGCATGACCCGCGTGGCCGTCTGCCAGCGTCCGCCCTTTCCAGAACTCCCCGATATCGGGGTTAAAAGCAATCAGATACGTCATGTTTTGCAAATTTTCCATTTTGGTGTCCAGTGCTTCGTTCACCTTGCCAATCAATTGCATCGTATGGTCTTCCACCTGCCGCTCAATAATCCGTTCCACCGTCCAATTGACCAGCAGACCTAATCCCAGCGAAGGCACAATGCCAAACAACAGGAACAGCAGCATGAGCTGAAAGCGTAAAGGCATATTGCGCAAGCGTAAGCGAGGCATCGTTTGGTGCACCCTTAAGTGGATACGCTTCCAAAATTTATTTCGCATAATAATCATCTACATTCGCCCGGGTGACCACGGAAATCCCAGTATCTACCCGCACGGGCAGCGGAGTGTTGTCGCCAGAGGAAGAAGGTGCAGGAATCGTTAAATGATGATGCAGATGGAACAGATATTGAAGCGACCAATAGCCCATATTCCATGTTCCCTGGGCAATCGTTGCCGAGATCGTCCCACCACGAATCATATCCAGTGTCGCTTTATTTGTATCAAAAGAAATGATTTTCAGCGGATGGCTGTTTTTTTGACTCAGTACCGCTTCACCCACACCTGTTCCTCCCGTTGCATCGGTCACAAAAATGCCCGCCAGTTTCGGATAAGCTTTCATCAGCCTTTGCGACTCATCCCGGGAGACCATCGCGTCTGCACGGCCATCTGCGACTTCCACCACCTTCATCGCAGGATACTGCCGTTGAATGGTATCGCGAAAGCCACGCGAGCGTTCTTCATGATTTTGCTGTCCAGGTAGTGTCAGAACAGCGACTTGGCCTTCTCGTCCCAACAGCTCTGCCATTTTATCTGCAGCAGTCACGCCCGCCTTATAATTATCCGTGCCCAAAAAGGAATACGCACGACTCCCCGGCGCTCCGGCATCAAACAGTACTACAGGAATGCCCGCATCCAGCGCCTTATTAATCACCGGAATCAGGGAGTGAGGATCAATCGCTGATATGGCAATCCCTGCGGGCTTACGAGCAATCGCCTGCTCAATAACGGTCGTCTGCTCCTGCGCATCATAACGGGTAGCTCCCCGATACTCCACAGTCACCCCCAGCGCATCCCCGGCATCCTCGAAGCCCTTGAGCCCGCTTTTCCAATACTCCAAACCAGACTGGAAGGTAATCATCATATAGGTTTCTCCGATGCTGCCTCGTAGCCCCTTATCCTCCCAAGTACCATTCAACGGGCCAGATTGTTCATACCTGAACACATAGAGAGCAAAGGCCGCAATCAACAGCATATATACCAGCAGCGTTTTTTTCATCCTTCCTCTCCTCTTCCTGTGTGTATCCTTAAGTTATAAATTCACTTTAATTTATTCTGGTTTTACTTAGATTGTAAACGCAATCATATCAAATTGGAACTACTTCACTCTTCTTACTTTCAGGTGGCGTTAATCCTGCACTAATGTTTCTACGTTACAATACCTACAATTGTGCTAGGGAAAACATGTGCGTATCTTGAGGAAAAGGAGTGATATGGATGAGCAAGCCGCGTATCGCGGAGTGGACAGAACTACGGGGCCTTGCCTACCTCGCTGTCGTGCTTCAGCATTGCATTGGCGAATATATTTATCGCAGCGACATCCAACAGCCAGATTCTGTTATGCTCGCGATGCTGTATCATTTGACACGTTTTGGCACACCGACGTTCGTTTTCCTGTCTGCGGCGCTACTTTTTTATAACGGCAACAAACCGATTGGCTATCCTCGCTATATTGGCAGGCGGTTTCGAGATATTTATGTTCCTTTCCTTTGCTGGACTGTTATTTATTGGGTATGCACTCAAAACTGGTCAACGGCGCAGTGGGGAAATATTTATTTTTACAAAGGTATGTTCGAGGAAATGATCATCCCCGTCAGCGGATATCATCTATGGTTTGTAGTGATGATCTTTCAGTTTTATATTTTGTTTCCTCTATTTTCAAAAGCAGCCGGCCAGGTTCAAGCGTTTCTACGTCGTTACAGCGCGAAAAGACGCAAACAGCTTGTTTTGGCTATTATGCTGATTGCCGCTGTGGTTTATGCTTTGCTGTTACAATGGTCTTACTATGACATGTCTGCATGGAGCACTGGGTTACCATCATTTTGGCAGACTCTGCTGGATTATCGCACCTACAACTTTGTCATGTACTTTTTCTATTTTATGCTGGGCGCAGTATGTGCTTACATGACAGACACCTGGCGTGGACTGGCCAAGCAGACGTTGCCGTGGAATGTATTTGTCTTTATTGGTTTGTTCATGCTCATGGGTCACACGATGCTGATCCAGTCGGGCGATACGATCAATCTTAATATTTCCACCTATTTGAAGCCAAGCACCTTTGTTCTAATCGTGTCGCAGTTGCTTTTATTGTACGGACTGCTGCTCCATTTGCAAAAAGATACGCGATCCGAGCCGTTTCGCCGTATGCTGAACTGGATCGGACGTTATTCTTTTGGAGGATATCTGGCCCATGCGCTCGTACTGGCCTTCATATCCTACTACACCCGCCCGCTTGCACTGGGCGATCATCATTTTACAGCTACGCTCATTACGTTTATCGTCGTGGCAAGTGTTTCTCTGGGCATCAGCTGGCTCTTTGCCCATCTGCCTGGCGGCAACTGGATTGTTGGCTCTAAAGGCAGACAGCGGTTGAACTGGCACTCGTTTCGTTTCCAGTTCCTTTCCTCCAAACGTGCTTCCAAAAGCACGCAGGAGCTTGGCTAATAGAAAAAAGATGCTACAGCACTAAAAAAGGACACTCCCGATTCATTCCGGGAATGTCCTGCTTTAAATTAAATTAAAAACAATTATCATATTACCTAATGCTTTTATACAACAAGGATTCCAGACTAATGCGTTTACCATTTGATATTATTGAGGCCTCAACTAGAAACATCCTATCTATCAACTCAATAAGAAGACGGAATGATTAATTAGCCTTGGTGATATTTACGTACAGAGTCTCATCTTTCTTACTACTGTCTACAGTAGCACCCATAACTTCGGAAACAAATCTGAGTGGCACCATGACACGGTTAGGAGATACCGGCATTACAGGAGCGCTAGGCAGTATTTTCTGCTGTTCGTTCACATAAGCAACTTTGCTTCCAATTGTCAAGCGCACTGTCTTACCATCTTCCGAACGGATTGTAACCTCTTGCTTTTCTCTGTTCCAGTTTACAGTTTCACCTAGATTTTCTGATACAAATCTAATGGGAACATAAGTAGTATTCGTCGCTCTTTCAATATAAGGATTAGCATCGGATGTAACCTCAACATTGTTGACTTTAATCACAAGATTATACAAGTATTTAGGAAGAGCTGCATTGGCCTGATCTACTGTCAAAAAGAAGATTAAGGAAAAAAGTAATGTGTTAACTGCTTTTTTTAACATAACGCATCAATCCTTTTCTAATCGAATTACATTCATTGTTTGTAAAAAGTATACTTCTCTACATGATTTGAATCCTTGACATAATCAATTCGTCCACCATGATTCCAAACATCATCACTCAAATTGGTAACATTTTCGGGGTACTTGGTTCCAGCACTATTATTAATTAGGAATCTCATATTGTTCCAAATAGCTGGCGAGTTAAATCCGTATGAAAAGGATGTATTAGGGGAACCAGCATTATTCATGGCAATAGCAGTAACTCTTTTAACCGATCTACCAGTCGTACCCAAACCATTAAATTTGACTACATAGATATTAGAATAGTTAATTTGTCTCTAATAGTTAATGTAAGGTTCATCCGATTTGCCAGCATAATAAAATACTTTGTAACCATTGTCATCTCCCTCATTCACTTGAATTTCTTGCTCAATAGCATCTTTAATGTACTGGTTAAATTCATTCGACGAAGGTTCTTGTCCTTGAGCATTTGCGGCCAAGCTCGGAATGGAAATGGTCATGAGTAGAATAGAAAGAGCAATCTTCTTTTCTTCAACATAATAATAAAACTCACTCATGTATACCTGCCATAAAAGTCTCTTAATATGTGTATATTATCCTCAAACTGCAATGCTCGCTTATTGAGCTCTGCTTTTTTTATTGCCTTAGTATGCCGTCCCCTCAAAAAAGTGATTAACATTTTATGACATGAATATGTATTTTATTTTAAAACAAGTCATTATATAGAATAATAATAAACATTACGCGGGAAAAGTCACAGTTTTGCATAACAAAGAAGGGAGAGGATGTACTGAACATAACATCGTCGTTGTTAATGATCTAGCCCTAAACATAGTGAGGCAGCTTCTTGGTTTGAAACATACGGTTGTACTGATTAATCAGTTCATCCAAAAGCATAGACTGCTCAAGTACACAAGCATGTCCGAAGCCATACTCTTCGTAAAGATCATGCAAATGTTGTCTGGCGTGTTCCATCTGTTGAATTAACGTTACCGTTTCATACCTGTTCATCCTGCATACCTCCTAATGAATCTCATTTTAAGGAGGGATGTACAAATACGTCATGATCTTTTTTGAACCAAAAAATTACAAAATAATACAAAAATAGACCAGCAATAAGCTGGTCCATAGTAGTTACACTCGAATTAAGCACCGCCGATGATTCCAGTGGTAGAAATCGTTCCATGACCTTGATTCGGACCTTGGATTGGTACTGCGAGTACCAATAAGAAGCTAGTTATTGCGAAAAGAAAAACCATCTTTTTGGTCAATTTTCTCCCATAGACTTTGCAACTGATCTCGGGTTTCAGGAACGGCATACGCTTTAAATCGTTCAAATAACATTGCACAATTATGCGAAAGTATTCCTTTATTAATGGATTCGGCCTTTTCCCATGCATTTAGGAGACATTTGAAACCATATGGATATCTACCTTTATTAAGATTGTATTTAGCCATCTTGTACCAGAACCGAATGTATTCTCCCGGTAAAACTTGTTGTGTGTACATGTCAGAAGATGACGGTTCCTGATGAGCTGCAATTTGGGGTTCAAAGCGCTGTAAGATATGGTCCACATCTACATTGTATCGATTAGCTACTTCAAGGACGTTCAGTAGCTCGGCCAAAATCTCTTTTTCGGCAGCCATATGTTCTACGTAATCGGGGAGAACACTAATATCCCCGGACATAAGCCTGTTGACGTACGTATTAATTTTCGCCCATTGTTGATATTGCTTCTTCCAATAAAGTGAATCAGGATCCTTCTCCTTCACCCAACTTAGATCGGCATAACCTCGAATATGTTCTAATGCCTGTTCATGATCACCTTTTGCATCGCAAGCATTAGCACACAGCAACTCGGAGTAAACTATGTATACAAACAGTGGCCTGCTTAGCTTTTTTCGTGGCTCTGTTCCTTTTCGCTTAGAGTTATGAACCAAATTATATTGGATCTTTCCCATTTGACCCATTTGAGATGAAAATTCATACACCATGTCCCACATACTTAATGACCTATACACGTTCGCTAAATCTTTTAATGCATCTAATTGCTCTATCTCGTCTAAACGATCAACAAAAGGGGCAAATTCAATGGCAGCCTGAAGATTTACAGCTCTATCTTGTCCAATATTGATTTGGAACAAACGATACTGGCAGACCGCCAATCGCTCTGAATGCTGCTGCTTCTCACTTTCAGCCACCTTTTTGTAAAGGTAAGCCGCTGCTTCATTATAACCGTCTTTGTATACATTTTCGGCGACTTCAAAGAGCGATGGCGGATAATTAGGGTTATCCAATAACAGAATTACAACTCGCTGCAAGCAATTCAGTCGTCCTAGCTCAATGCATCGGTATAGGAAAGGGCTGATTTTTTTCCAGTTGAGCGGAGATTCTTCAATACATTCTTCAATATAACGCTCGTAAAAATAATCCGGTGGTAAATTCATTCCCGCAGTAATACTATCCAGTTGGTGAACAGAAATAGATCGGTTACCGGTCACAATGCTACTAACTGTACCTACATTCAAATCAATCGTGTGACCAAACTTGGTCATCGTTAAGCCTTTTCGTTTCAAATAGGTTTGAATTTCTGCCTGTATCGTAGGTGTGATTTCCATGGATAAACCACCCTTTCAGCATTTTCATAGAATTTCAATTTCAATAAACAATATAGTTTGGAAACTAATAGTATAATTATTGATTTTCCTTCACGATAATACCATCTTTTGGAACAAACATAAATGCTTTTACTTTATTGATTTTTATATTTTTATTAGGAGATCATTGGATGTTGGACAATGGAAGGAGAAGCTCATTTGAAAAATACAGGTATGACACGTCCCTTGGATACGTTAGGCCGGATTGTTATCCCTAAGGAGTTGCGAACCTCTATGGGTATTCAAGCTGGTGAGTCTTTAGAATTTTATTTAGATGTTGAAACAGGATTATTGAGTATGTGGAAGTATATTGGAGTCTGCTGTCACTTATGTTATTCGGTTCAGGATTTAAGCTATTTCAGGGGTTCATTTTTATGTAAAAAATGCATAAACGATCTGAAGGGAAACATAGGTGTAAGTCAAATACCTGTTCCTGTTGTTAAGGAACCATACAAAGAAAAACGAGCACATCGGTCGCCTTCACAACATTTGGTTGAAAAGCTAAGAAGACTTATGCGTGAGCATCCAGCAGCCAAGCAAGGTGAATATGCTGAATGGCTTGGCGTATCCCAAGGCCGTATTTCCCAGCTTAAAAAGCTATTATAGGTACCGCACGACTCATATTCTTATAATGCTAAATAACCAGTCGTTGGTTGATTTTATGCGACTGGTTATTTAAACTTTTCATTATTAGGAAGGACTACAGGAGATAAATCATGATAGACCGACAGAGCTGACTGCTGTGACAAATCCCTCTGACAAAACCTGTTATTTTTGAGATAGTGTAGATACACGAAACAGTACAAAGAATGGGGAACTTATGACAACGACAAGGAAGAAAAAGAAATCTTCGCAGGAGCAATCAGCCTCAGTCTGTACCTGCATTAATCTGCGCCGTTCCTCGATGGCTGTTACGGGACTGTATGACCGGTATCTGGCCCCGAGCGGACTCAATATTAGCCAATTCTCGCTGCTCAAACACTTAACTGCGCTGGGACCGGCAAGTGTAAGCGAATTGGCGCTGGAGATGCGGCTCGACCGGACAACGATTGTGCGCAATTTGAAAGCGTTGGAGCATAGCGGATATGTGGAGGATACATCTGCTGAGGGCAGTCGCAACCGCTGCCTTACTCTGACGGAGAGTGGAAGAACGGTATACAACGACGCAGCAGAGCTTTGGGAGGAGGCGCAACGTTTTTTGCAGGAGTCATTGGGAATCGGACAGTTACAGATACTCAACACACTCTTATCCAAGATTGAAAATTTGGATGGATATTAGACGGCTCCTCATCCAGGTGGAGTTGTGTTCAATTCGTGTATATACACGAAAAAGATCGAAATGTTTATTGCGGTATCAAGGCTAGAGATGTCTTTAAAATGCTATTATAGCGATCGCATTGCATTTGATCACCACTGCGGGTCATCGGAGAAGTACTTCCAGCTGTAGTAAGAGGTCAGTGATATACCTTAGCCCGCCACAAGACTTCTGAAGGGAAGCTTTACTGTGAACAATAACCACGGAGAGGGATGTGGATAGGATGGTTGAATCCGTACCGGATATGAGAGAAAACATCGCAGCCGAGATGAAAACCTATGTGAGCGAAGACAAAGGCAATGTTTGTGAAGAACTGCAGAGTCCTTATTACGAGGAGCCGATTATCCAATTTGCCGCGGCTAATGATCCTTTGTTTGAGGAGTACAAAAGAGTGGTGGGGCCCGATCACGCCACGCCGCAGGAAGCATTTGAACGCTCCTTTGGAACGGGGAGTTTTGATGGAGGCACCGTTATCAGCGTTGTGCTGCCGATCAGCGAGACGATCCGTAAGGCTAATCGTGCGCAAAAAGAAAGAGCCTCAAGGGAATGGGCGCTGCTGCGGACCTTTGGCGATGAATATTTTGTACAGTCTGCAAGGCGGCATTTGGCGGGATACTTAACAGGCCTTGGTTACCGTGCAGTTGCACCGCTGGATACGGATTGGTACAGCATCTATGGTGCCACAGGGGGGCCGATCTCCAACTGGTCGGAGCGCCACATTGCATATGCTGCGGGTCTTGGCACCTTCAGTATCAACGACGGCTTCATCACCGAAAAAGGAATTGCCATCCGCCTGCTGTCCGTGGTGACCGATCTCAAGGTGCCGCCTGATGCCAGAGCATCAAAAGTCACAGGCCATACCGGAAACTGCCTGCTGTGTAGCAAGGGCATCTGCGGTGTGTGCATTACCCGCTGCCCTGTGCAAGCCATCAGCAAGGAAGGCGGACATGACAAGATTGCCTGCATGAAATTTGTGTACGGCCAAGCATCACGGGACTTTGCGGTTCTAAACGGCGGCGAGGCCAAATCAGGTGCCGGCTGCGGACTGTGCCAGATCAAGGTGCCCTGCGAGAGCAGGAATCCGATGCGGACCGCCCGGTGAATATGGAAACCTTGAGGACCGCCATTCTCAAGGTTTTTTAGTGCAAAAAGATACATTTAGTTTTCGTTAGTCGAGGTTGAGGGCGTCCCTGCCTCATGTTTTAATTGAGCTTCATTCGAAGCCCCGGACTTACGATCGAATGTAATCGGGCCTTTACGGTTCACAAGCCGTTTCAAATCCACGGTCATTTCATTCTTCAATTTATCAATGAGCTGGTCTTCTTGGATGCCTTTGCTTTTAGCAACCTCGGCCAATGACTTCCCTTGTCCCAGTTCTTTCTCTAATTGGACAGGAGTGATGCCCAGCAGCTTGGCTACTTTCTCGTTGAGATGGTGATTCAAGCCGCCAGGCCGTTTGCCGTGTCTATGTCTGTGAACATGCCCATGCCCGTGGTCGTCCTGTGGTTCAGCATTCCATTGGCGGGCTGCCCCTTGGATAGAGTCGTTGGGAGTGAGAGTTTGCAACGAATTACTCGGTTCCGTCCCGGAAGCTCCAGCTGCACCCGCAGTGCCATACATCATCACTCCTCCATACAGAATAGCAGCGGTCAATTTCCATTGTTTTTTCATGTTGCAGACCCTTCTTTCATCCTTTTTAAAATAATATTTTCTTTTCCCGCTATTTTTATTCATATTTTCGCCTGTTAAGTAACCATAAGACGGGAAAAAGAAATTATGAACATTGCTATCACAATTACACCCAACCTTCGATCTACACGCGCTCCTTGGGAACCCTATCCTGTAGAGTGAGCAAGAATGAATAACTATACTTTCTACAATATAACTTGAAATTTTTCAAGTTATATATTAAGGAAAATATGATAAAATCAAATTGTAAACGTTTACAATTTGATTTTTGGAAAGACATGTTGCATCAAGCTACTACAGAATGCACTGCATCATAGTGAGGCTCAGGAGGAAAGTCCAATGAAACAAAAAAATAAGGTTATTTTTATGGACATCCAAACGCACGAGCAAAACCATATCGATCAGCGAGCACTTCAAAAAGTGGGAAGACATGGACAAGATGTATGAAGTTTTACTTACTGTAGAGGGATACCAAAGCAGTCGGAGTGCCAATGTAACTAGTAATACAATTACGATTGGCGGCAATAATGGCACCAGAAACCAAGAGATCGAGCTCGTTGTAACAGCCGATGACGGGACATGGGATGATTATATTGACTATTTGGAGATCGACTAAAATTTCAAATCTAGTAAAGAGTTGAATCGGTTCGGAGTATCGGAACATCCATACTATATTAAAATAGCTAGGAGGTAGATCCATGTTTATAGCTAAAGCAGGAAAATGGACGGCGATTATGTCAATCACCTTGTCTTTATTCACAGGCTCGCTGGTGATCTCGAGCAACCAGGCGCTTGCGGCTGATTGCTCGAGCGGTTATGTAGCGTTAACCTTCGACGATGGTCCCAATCCCTCTAACACCAAAGCGCTGCTTAGTGCTTTGAAGCAAAACGGTTTACGGGCGACGCTCTTTAATCTTGGACAAAACGTGCAGAATAATCCTTCGCTTGTACGTGACCAGCAAGCAGCAGGCATGTGGATCGGTAACCATTCATGGTCACATCCGCATATGACACAACTGAACACATCGCAGATGTCATCGGAAATTACACGCACGCAGCAAACGATACAGTCCATTACTGGCACGGTACCAAAGTTATTCCGTCCTCCGTATGGCGAGACCAACGCAACCCTCAAATCCATTGAGACCCAAAACGGTCTTACCGAAGTATTGTGGAACGTTGACTCCCAAGACTGGAACGGCGCCTCCACCGCACAGATCGTAGCTGCTGCGGGCAAACTTAAAAACGGCGATGTGATCCTGATGCATGATCAGTACCAGACTACACTCCAAGCTATTCCACAAATTGCACAGAACCTCAAAAACCGTAACCTTTGCTCTGGTATGATCTCACCAAGCAATGGCCAGGCGGTAGCGCCTGATGGCGGAAACGGCGAAACGCCGCCAAACAAAGGCACAAAAGTGGAAGCAGAGAATATGACCAAAGGCGGTCAGTACACTTCAAATATCAGCTCGCCGTTCAACGGAGTGGCTTTATACTCCAACAATGATTCAGTGAAATTCACACAGAATTTTACCAGTGGCACCCATAGTTTTTCACTCCGTGGTGCTTCAAATAATTCCAACATGGCCAAAGTTGACTTGAAAATTGGTGGACAAACGAAGGGTACCTTCTATTTCGGCGGGAGCAGTCCTGCGGTCTATACTTTAAACAATGTCAGCCATGGAACCGGAAATCAAGAGATTGAGCTTGTTGTAACAGCCGATGATGGGACATGGGATGCTTATATTGACTATTTAGAGATCATCTAATTTTAAAAAAACAAAATCCCGGCGGGATCTTCCCAGCCGGGATTTTTGTCGATATCCTTTTTACAACATTCTCAATGTAAAAATAACAAAATCTTGAAAATTGCAATCTGTTGTATAATGGCGGTTAACAACTAGAAATCGCTATAAAAATATTCATAAGAGATGCAGGTGATAGCGATGGAATGGTATTTTGCATACAAAGACGAATTGGAAAAAGTATTTCGTCAAGCGGAGGAACGGACGTCCACGTTTCCAGCTCCCTTTCAGCAAGAGGGTTTGGACTATCTGGCGCGTTTTAATCCGTTGAGGGAAGACAGCACGCGTAATTACATATGCTATTTGCTTCCATTTTGGCTGCAAGAACTCACTGGACTCCCCCCCGAAACATGCCGCAAGCTGTCACTTGGCAACGTGTTCGTCATGGCTCACTATTTAATTCAAGATGATGTGATGGACACAGCAGCAGACAACCGTAAAACGCAACTCGCGTTAAGCCAGCTATTCTATACCGAGTGTCTAAGCGTATATCGGGACCTTTTTCCGGCAACCTCTCCTTTTTGGTCATATGCCCGAACGTATATTGATGAATGGGCCGTTAGTGTGATATCCGAAGGAACAGAGGACTATTTTCAAGGGGAAAGAAATAAGGTCGCGCTGAAAGCAAGCCCATTAAAAATGGCCGGAACGGGTGCTTTACTGCTTGCAGGCCGTGCCGATCTGATCCAGATCATTACAGATATGACGGACTTGGCGCTACTCGTGCTTCAAATGTCGGATGATTGGGCGGATTGGTCAGAAGATTTGGTCGAACATAGCTATAACTGTCTTTTGTCCCATATCAGTGCCGAGCAGAAGACGGCTTACTGTGAAGGATTGGGACCCAAACAGATTCAGGAAGCGATTTATGTACGCGGTGCGCTCGCCAACTATGTGAACATTGCCGATCAAGCAGTCCAACAGTTAGAGACCCTGGAGCCTTCTATCCACGGCCTACGTAGCTTTGCACATTCTATCGCAGCGGAGCTGGGCGAAGTGGCGGCGGAAATTGAAGGCGGACGCTCGCATTTGAGAAGAGGCGGACTTGATTACTGGCTCTCCAAAAATATGAAATAATGCTAGATTTTTCTGAGTCTTTCGTGGTATACTGACTAGGTAAATATAACCAATTGAATGAGAGGGTGATTTTTGATGGCTACTGAAGTTCTTCAAACACAAGTCATTCAAAAAGCTTGGGAGGATGCCAGTTTCAGAGAGAAACTGATGACAGATCCCAAATCTGCAATTCGTGATGTGTTAGGAGTCGTGATCCCCGATCATATCCAAATCAAAACGTTAGAGGAAACGCCTGATCAGTTTTTTCTGGTAATTCCTCCAGACCCCTCCGGTGTACTCGCTGCATCCCAGAAACCTCGCTCGATGTGGTAAATTGGTTGTTAATGCTTATTTAATCTATATTCCTTAATCTCATGTGGGTGGGCTCAGCAAGCTTCCCTCCGTTTTCTCCGAATGCAAAAAAGCCGGATATTATCCGGCTACGGGGAAGCGGATGGTCGCTTCCGTTCCCACCCCTTTTGCACTTGTAAAAGTTATTTTTCCATTCATCGTTTCAATAATCCGAAAAGTCACCATCATCCCCAAACCCGTGCCTTTTGTCTTATTCGAGAAATAAGGCTCACCTAGTCTGGATAAAGTCTGAGCATCCATCCCTTCACCATTATCCCGAATATGAATGACAGCTTCTCCGTTGTCCACATAAGCCCATATATGAATATGACCCTGGTCTCGCAGCGCTTCAATGCTGTTTTTGATAATATTGATGAACGCCTGCTTGAACTTGGAGGAATTCCCGCGTACTTTGATTTCCTGGGGAATATCCAGTGAAATTTTTCCACCTTGCAAATTAGCCATTGGACTGATGATTCCTTCAATATGTTTGAATTCGTCCAATATGGTCAACGTTTTGGTTTGGTCAAACTCTGGCTTGGCAAAAGTCAAAAAATCAGTAATAATCGCGGACGCTCGATCCAGCTCCTCCAGAGCGATATGTAGATAGTCTTTGTTTTTACCATCCTCCTGCTTGCTCATCAACTGAAGAAATCCACGTGTAACCTGAAGGGGATTACGTACCTCATGAGCTACAGATGCAGCCAGATCGCTAATAATCTCCATTTTCTCCGAACGTTGAAGCTCATTATTGAACATCTCCAGTTCTCTGGAATACCGAACCACCTGCTTGTGCTTTTCTGCCAGTCTTCTGCCCAAAATCGCGATCAACGCCAGTACAAAACCGAACACGCCCCATTTCCACAAAAACATATTGTAGTGTCCGTCTAGAATGAAGAACCAGCTCAGTTCCCCGATAGAGATGACTGCAAAAAATGCAAAGCCTGTCGATAAAATGATCGCTTCGTGATCACCCTTAAGTGCCATGCGAACCGAAGCAAATACCAGCAGTATCATTAAGGCGACGAGTAATATACCCAGGATGACTACACTAAAAAAATAATATATATCGTTCAACCGCTCCTGTGCTCCTAAATTAACAATCATCATGGTAAAGCAGAACAAAGAGTAGGCGGTTAACACCTTTCTGAATTTGCGAATCAGTATAATCGAATTGATATTTTGCTCAAAAAAGTAGGCTAATGAAGGTAGCAGAATAAATAGTGCCACATCAAAAAGTTGTAAGTACAGCTTGCCATAGCCGCGATAGAATGTATACAAGAATGGTGAATACGTTACGATCATCAGACCAATAGACAATACAATCGCACTTAGGGACAGCCACATGGCCATACTCGGACGGAACAGAAAAAACGAGCAGATCAGTAATACCAGGGCGATAAAGATAAACGTACTGCCCAGTACAATATCTAAAACATCCATTCTGACCAAGGTTCCCAATAAATCACGATAATCACCGGTCATCACATTGCCGATAATGCCCAGTCTATTCTTACTGCTTTCCGTCCATATGTATAATGTTTTACCGCTGTCTTCCGGCTTCAGCGGAATCAGAATACGATTATTCTCATAATTGTACCCACGGTAGGATTCGTAAAAATTGGTCCCATCTTTATACAGCGTAATATGCCTGCCATAAATATTTTCAAAAAGTACCGCTGGCGTTTCATCATTTAACGAAGGTAACTTAATACGAATCCAGGCGGAGCCTATATTACCGGGCTGCCTAAGCAGTTGTGTATCATCTTCAATATGCATCCAGATCTTGCTGCGATCCTTTACCTCATCTAAAGAGCCATCCTCGTCTACCGCTCCCCATCTCATATCCCAGGAGGGTATTTTATAATCCCTTTCCGGGGTCATTTTGGCCGCATAGGCGGAGTGGCCCAGCGACAACAGCAACACAATGACCGCTAGCAGGGTGGCGACAGCTTTGGGCACATGCCTCATGTTAAGCACCTCAAAGTTACATAGTAGGATTTACAAGTTTGTATACGTTTTAACATTTTTTACGTCCTGAAATTATATTATTCTATACGATGATGTGCATACCTTCTTCATAAGAAGGGTATCATGTTCTTTTTACTCATTTTTTGTAAAATCTTCATATTGATTAATGATCATTTCCTGTTCGCGCCGCTCTTTCTGCTCTCTAAGCCCCAACCATGGTTCACAATCTTCATCTTCATAGATCGTCCAAATATCGGAAAATAAATAATCGCGTATTTCTACTATTTTTCCCGCTTGTCCGCCATCTGTCCAGTATAAGCCTTCCGGGCGCCGAATGAGGGTGCGGGAAAATCCCGGGGTAGATGCCTTTTGACCTACTCGGATACGACTAATCATCGGACCAAACATGTACCATTCCAATTCATATCCCTCCCTATCTTCTTTATCATATCACAGCAGTTACCAAAAAAACGCTAATTGAGAATGGGCATATCCCTATTCGCATGATTTTAACTTCCTACAGACACACTAACTCAAGGTTTAGCCGTTCTTCTGTTTGGGTAAGGTCGGAATAAGCAACAAAAAGTAAAGGAGCTGAGCAACATGGTCAATCGTGATGATCGAACTACTGAGCTACATGACAATGATTTTGAGCCTTCTCTGCAAAATGCAGAAACCAACTGGGAGAATCTTACGGAAGGGCCGGATACTCCTCTGGAGGACGTCCCAGATGCCGATGAACTGACACCGAACAGTCCTGTCGATCCTTCTGCTCCTGCTGAATTCCTGCATGGTACCGATTTGCTGAACGGTACGGATGGAGACGAAGAAGAGCAACTGGACAGCGACGATATGCTGGATTAACCACTTCATTTTATCGGGTGAAAGAAAACGGTTACCCATTCTGCTGTGCGGGTAATGAAGTGTATAACAGAAAGGAGTTGACTGATCTCCTATGTATAAAGATCCGATGTCTCAGGCCGATATGGAGTATAAGCGCTACAAAACCTTGAATCCTGTGGAAGCAGACGAACGTAGGACCGCGGACAAGACAACTACAGATGATATTTCGGCCGAAGATAACCCACGAGGAGTCGCATCTGCGAAGCCCGAACCCAGGGATCAAGGAAAATGAAAGGGTCAATTAGAGAATGCAAAAAGGGTGCAACCTAAGCCACGCAGATGATACATGGCTTGAGTGCACCCTTTTTGTACTTCATATGTTTACAATGGCAGCAATGCTACTGTCGATTTAGCTTCCAATCCATCTACCATTTCGTTCCAGACAGCAGGCTTGTTCGGCAATACTGTATAGTACCGACGTATGAAAGCTGCCACCAATTTGGCGCTCACTTCTTCCACGCTATCATCCTCAGGCATAAAGCCTAAATTCAGCCCTTCTACTGCTACACCATCGTTATTCCAGGACGGATGTACGTAGTCCAGATCCAAACGCTTATAGCCCAGATGAGATAGCACCTCACGTCGCACGTACGGGTCCATTGGCTTGACACCACCAAAGGGATGCTCGTTGCCACGGTAAGGGTCATAGATTTCAGCAAACATCCCCTGTAACTGCTGTCCGCTGGCCTGAGCAAGCGCGTGCAAGTCATTCTGGCGTCGTGTCCAAAGAAAACGTCCAATGCCCAGTCCCGGTTGTCCGATGATCGTAAAATCTGTCATAGCTACATTAAAGTCCTCATAATAACGATACTCTGTTGCACCAACTACCTTATCATCCTGTACCGCAACAAAGACACGAATACCCGGGTCTTCCAGCGGTTCCTTCCACAGACTGTACTCCAGCACTTCCTCTGGTGGAAATACTTCCTGCATTAGCTGATGCATGCTCGCAAACAAGGGGTCTTCAATATGAGTAATGCGATGATATTCCATAGGATAGGACACGCTCCTCTACAATTAGTGATGGGTATGAAACGGATTTCGCCATTCCATGAGGGCAGCATAATTACGCGATTGTTCATCATCCAAATAATTCGGCAGGATACAAACAGGCACCCGTCCGCAACGAAGCAGAAAAGTTAATACCGGGTCCTTCAGCTCACCAGACACTACGGCATCCACATACGCTTCTGCGCTCAATTGGTCGGCATGATGCTGATAACTAGGCATACGCCCCGCGCCCAGCAAACGATCCAGTCTCCGTTCAATCACAAGATGATATAAGGAAAAAATCAGCCATTTGCCCAGACCCAATCTGCGGTAAGCAGGACGTACCGCCAAATCAATCACATACAGCGCCTTGCCGTCCTCACAGTGCGTACGAATATAACCGTCATCTGCTACTTCCTCCCATGTATGCTGGGGATGTTCGGGGTTATAATGCATCAGTAGGCTGGTTACCGAACCCGCCAGTTCCCCCTCAATTTCCACACACAGCGCTCCATCTGCAAAATGCTCTGTCTGGCTAGCAATCTGCTCCCGGCTCCATAACAGCTCCTGCGGATAAGGTGGGGGGAAGCTCTCCTGCTGAATACGCAGCAATCCCTCATAATCGGCTGTAGAATAATTACGAATCACCGCCCGTAGCGGCCGATCGCCGTCAAAGATGAACCATTCTTTGCGATACATGGCTTATTTCCTTTCATTAGCTCCAGTCTGTGTATAAATCTGTTCTACGGTCACGCCAGGTTGTAACCGAGCCCCGCTCGCGCACATCGTACAACAGCTGCAAATCGAGATCTGCTGTCACAATCATATCGTTGTTCAGTTCACCCTCCACCATAATGCCGCGTGGCGGAAAAGGAATGTCATTGGGTGTAATGACTGCGGCTTGTCCATAATTGGCACGCATAAAATCAACCGTAGGCAAAGCGCCGACAGTTCCCGTTAAAACGACATACACCTGATTTTCAACCGCTCTGGCGTGGCTTGTATATCGTACCCGGTAAAATCCGTGACGATCGTCCGTACAGGAAGGACAGAAAATAATATCTGCTCCCTTGGCCTTCGCCATGCGAACGATTTCGGGAAATTCAATATCATAGCAGGTCAGCATCGCTATGGTGCCCTTGGACGTCTCAAACACATTCAGCCCCTCACCGGGAGCCATATTCCATTCATGCACCTCTGTCGGTGTAATGTGAATTTTGTCCTGAGTGGCCACACGCCCGTCCGGGTAAAACAAATGTGCCGTATTATATAAACGTTCGTTTCTCCTAACTACATGAGTGCCACCGATAATATGCATCCCGGTTCGACGTGCGAACGAAGTGAATAATTCAAGGTACCGGTCCGTAAAATCCGGCAGGTAGTTGATCGTCAGAGCTTTGCCTTCACTATCACCAATCGACATAAGCTGGGTCGTAAAAAACTCGGGAAACAGAACAAATTCCGCGCCAAATTCCTCCGCTGTTTTGATATAATGCTCCGATTGCAGGGCAAATTGCTCGAATGAGTCAATCGTATGCAGATGATATTGAACCGCCGATACTCTGATTTTGCTCATAATTCCTCCTCGGACATCACGTCTTTTAGATTGCAAGGGGGTCCCGTTGCTGTTCACATTATAACCGATTCAAAACGGTGCGAAAACTGAACCTGATAATCAGGGCTTGCCTTCTGCACCTACTTTGTTTAAAATAAGGTCAAATCTTTTGAATACCATGAACAAAGACAGTGACGGAGACAAGTAAACGTCTAACGGATTCCCACAGAAAGGTACGAATTGCTGAGAGCGTACCGCAATCCCGCGTTGAAATTCACTCCCGAGTCGAGCCTTGAACCGACAGAAGGATTCATTCCTTTGTCCGCAGTAGAGGTTTCCGGAAGCCCCCGTTACGGGCATCAAGCTCAGAAGTTACTGCCGTCGACTGAACGACGTTGACGATTCGTATGTATACTTCTGTAATTAGGGTGGTACCACGGCATTCGTCCCTTGCGACGAGTGCCTTTTTGTGTTATTTTCTGCAAGAAAAGTCTATGGGCTGACAGAAAAAACAAATTTAAATTCGGGAAGGATGTAGTACTGTATGTCTACAAATGAAAATTCTTTGGAGCTGCTGCGTGAACAGCTCGATGCTACAAATTTGCAATTGCTGGAGTTGCTGTCCCAACGCGCTGAACTGGCGGGACAACTTGGAAAATTGAAGGAAGCTCAAGGGGTACCTGACTTTGATCCGGTACGTGAGCAACAAATGCTGGACAAGCTGATCGCGGCTAACCGTGGGCCTTTTGACGATGCTACGATTCGCCAGCTGTTCAAAAATATTTTCAAGGCTTCTTTGAACTATCAAAAAGAAGAACACAAAAAACATCTGATCGTCAGCCGCAAGAATCAACCGGATAGCACAGTTATCAAGGTTAAAGATACGCTGGTGGGCGGCAAAGCCTCCATTATGGTCGCAGGTCCCTGCTCGGTCGAAAGCTACCAGCAAACTCGCGAAGTAGGTGCGGCTCTCAAGGAAGCCGGTGTGCCGATTCTGCGTGGTGGTGCGTTCAAACCACGTACGTCCCCGTATGATTTCCAAGGGCTGGGCGTGGAAGGACTGCAAATTCTCAAACGTGTAGGCGACGAGTTCGGGCTGGCTACAATCAGTGAAATCGTCGATCCAAGACATTTGGAGGAAGCGATCCAATACATCGACATTATTCAAATTGGTGCGCGCAACATGCACAACTTTGAATTGCTCAAAGCTGCGGGTGAAACCAGAACTCCGGTTCTGCTCAAACGCGGACTGGCTGCCACAATGGAAGAGTTCCTTCATGCTGCTGAATACATCGTTTCCCGTGGTAACACGCAAGTCATGCTGATTGAACGCGGTATCCGTACGTACGAAAAATGGACGCGTAACACGCTGGATATTTCCGCTGTTCCGATTTTGAAAAAGGAAAGCCATCTGCCTGTATTGGTGGACGTGACTCACTCCACAGGACGTAAGGACATCCTGGCTCCTTGCGCCAAAGCTGCCTTGGCTGCTGGAGCCGACGGTATCATGGTGGAAGTCCATCCAAACCCAGCAGTCGCTTTGTCCGATGCTCAGCAACAGCTGAACATTCCTGAGTTCCACAACTTCCTGTCTGAAGTCAAAGAATCCGGTTTATTCAAAGCGTAAAACTAATTTTATGCCGGGATTCATAAACCGCTTTCATTTTCTCGGACAATGATGTAAAATTGAATCAGGATTGTGACTGATCATGCAGGCAAAACCTAAATGTATGTATGCTCGACTTTTGTTGAGGCATATATATGTTTAGGTTTTTTTTATGCCTAAATCTTGAATAAAAAGAATACCTACATGGTTATAATCCTAAAAAAACATCATAGGAACGTTCAGAGAGGGGAACAAAAATGAGAGAAAGAAAAGGGTTAAGCATTTTTTTATTAGCCATGATTTGTATTTTGATCATCAGTGGCTGTAGTAGTAAGGCTCCCGCCGTTGTGAAGGATGAAAGCGCTGCTCCAACAGAAAAACAAACGGAAAATAAAGTAGAAAATAAAGCAACCAAGGCCAGAACGGTAATCACTACCGATGGAGAAGTAGATGATATGAACTCTGTCATTCGCTTTCTTCTTTACTCCAATGAAATGGATTTGTCGGGGATTGTACTGACTAGCTCTGTATATCATTATGCAGGTGATGAAAAGGCTGGCATCAAGCCATTTAGATGGACCGGAACACAATGGGTAACGGACATGATTGATGCCTACGGAGAGATTTATCCCAACTTAATCAAACATGCCGAGGGATATCCAAAGCCTGAATATATCAAGAGCGTTACCAAAATAGGTAACATTTCAAATAAAGGTGAAATGGACAAAGAAACGGAAGGCTCCAATTTCCTTAAAACACTTTTCCTGGACGATGACAAAAGAGATTTGTACGTACAAACTTGGGGTGGAACCAATACCACGGCCAGAGCTTTAAAGTCCATTGAAGACGAATATAAAAATACAGATCAATGGGAAACGATTCGAAAAAAAGTAAGTGATAAACTCGTACTGTACATCATTCTGGACCAGGACGATAGCTACAATAATTACATCGCTAAAAATTGGCCTGACATCAGAATTATTAATGATCAATCTAACTTCTGGCATTTCGCTTATGCTTGGAAAATGCACACAGAAGAAGTAAACAGCAAGTTGCACGGGGAATGGAACTTCAAAAATATTAAAGATGGTCATGGCAAGTTGCTCAATATGTATGCCTTGATGGGCGATGGCAATATCATCAAAGGCGAGTTGGATGAAGAACAAAGAGGCAGTGAAGCCTACTTAAAGAAAAATCCACAATACGACAAGTATGACTTTATTTCTGAAGGTGATTCTCCATCCTTCTTCTATTTAATTGATAACGGATTGCGGAGTATGGAAAACCCAACCTATGGTGGCTGGGGAGGTCGTTTCGGTGTCGTTAACGATAAATTATTTAGAAATACCGTGTTAGATTATGATGTGCATACGAAAAAATTCGAAGCAGAGTATTCTCTGATGCGTTGGTTTGATGATATTCAAAATGACTTTGCTGCTCGTGCAGATTGGGCTATTGCATCCGACTACAAAGATGCCAACCACAATCCAACGTTGACCATTAAAGAAGGATTAGACCTAACCGCTAGTCCAGGGGAGAAAATAACCCTGCATGCAGAAGGTTCAGATCCCGACGGTAATCAATTGACCTATAAATGGTGGAGATATTTTGAAGCAGACACGTATGAAGATTCTAAAGTAAAACCAGCACAAGTTAAACCTGAATTGCTGGGGGAAATGCAGCTTGGGCTTCATCGAGAAGTAGCTAAAGGCGAGAAAGTAAACACGATTGACTTGCAAGGTAGTGATACGAATGCAGTTAGTTTCACAGTTCCTGCAGATGCTAAGTCAGGGAATACGCTTCATATCATTGCAGAAGTACAGGACAATGGAAAACATCCTTTAAAGCATTATCAACGTGTGATTGTAACCGTAAAATAATTGAACACAACACCCAATAAAATTAGGCTCATGGAATAACACTCCATGGGCCTGTTTATTTTTGCACATCGGACCTCAGACAATCTCTATACACGTTTAATGCTTTTTTCAGTCAAAGGAACATAATATCCTTTGCCATTCGGACCCATAGCAAATTTATTGCGAAGATGAATTAGATTAGGGCCGAATTTCGCCTCTAATTGTTCACGGAACTCATATAGGATTTCCATGATATAAATATCATGAATAATCACTTCTGTAATCGGCATCACCAGACCCGGATGCAACGTCCATGCAGCGCGGCTGTCATCTCCAAGTGAAAGTATGCCAGCTACGACCTCCCTGTCGTCTACGCTAAGTACAATCCACCGACCACCAATTTCAGACGTAATCTCCTCACTCATATCATGGCGGTAAACAGTAGCGAAATCAAAATTAAGCTCCCCATACGCTACAATGATCACTTCAATTCCTTGTTGAGCGACTTGCTCTAAGGCATCTCGGAACACCTCGGCATCCTCTTTCCAAATTTCCAATAAAATTCGGTGTTTTGCTCCCTTTACCCCTTCATTTATGCGATTGATAATGGCTTCATACCCCGAAATATTCCAAATATTCTCTCTATTTTGAAATGATGCTGTGTACTGCTCCAAACTCTCTTGCGCCACATTGAAAATCTGCTCTGCTTTGCGTTTTCTCTGGGCAATCAATTCATGTGGCGGGAGCGGCACATACAGAGGCGTATTTTCTTGACTGACCATGATATCCCCACGGCTGACCATTCCAGACAAAACCTCGTAAATTTTGGATCTCGGTACCCCGGAATTCAATGAAACGGCGTATCCCGAAAGTGGAGAGCTTTCCAATAAGGTCACATAAGCCTTAGCTTCATATTCACTAAAATTCAAATCCCGTAGAATTTCTAATATATTTGGTTTTGGTTTCATGACGTCTTCTCCTCAATTCGTGTTCATCCTTACTATATCACTTCCCCTTGACAAAAACTGATATACACACTATCTTTTTAGTAACGTTTTTATAGTAGTCACTTTAGTAGCTACTATCATCATTTCACAGGGGATTACCTCAGGGAGGATTTAACTTGAACAAAGTCATAGCTCATCACAGCGAAAGCAGCCGGATTTACTACGGTTCTACGATTCTGGCCCTATTGATCTGGAGTACATCGTTTATTGCCACCAAAGCAGCCTACACGACGTTCCCCCCTCTTACCTTGGGTCTATCCAGATTTATTATAGCTTCCGTTGTGCTAGGTATCGTTTTGCTGATTAAAAAAGAACATATCAAAGTAAAGCCAAAAGATTTGGCTACGATTTCGTTTAGTGGTGTTTTGGGAATCACTCTCTATTTTTCAATGGAGAATATAGGGGTTAGCTTGACTACCGCTTCCAACGCAGCATTAATTGTTGCATCATATCCCGCAATTACATCGCTGCTTGAACTTATTTTGTATAAAGTGAAAATATCCAAATATAAAATTTGCGGCATAGCACTGGCCATGATCGGGGTATATTTCTTGACTTCAGTTGGCGAAAGTTCGGCTAATAAGAATCAACTAATCGGAAATTTAATATTGATTGGAACGGGTTTTGCGTGGGCGTTTTACACTTTCATGACGCGCAAGGTAGTGGACAAATATCCGCCTGTGACGTTATCTTTTTATCAAACTGTTGCAGGGAGTATCTTTTTTATACCGTTGGCTCTATTAGAAAAGGATAGTTGGCAGGCTCCGACAACAGGATCGTTTATGTTGTTAGTATATTTGGGCGTATTCTGCTCCGTTATCGCATTTTTGCTTTACAATTACGGATTAATCAAGCTGTCACCGAGCAGTTCCGTTTCTCTGATGAATTTGGTTCCGATATTTGGAGTCTTATTTTCTGTGTTACTTTTGCAAGAAACGATTACATGGCGCCAAATCATTGGTGGTTTGGTCGTCATTATAGGTGTCCTACTGAGTGCTCATCAAACGAACCGTACCTAAAATGATAGATTGCACACTAGTTATAAAAGTTAAGATAAGCATCGTTGTTATAGGTATTAGCGCTACAGTACAAGGGCGAGTGACCTCACCAAAAGTTTCTCGCCCAGTCGGTTGCATTTATGCAGTCGGCTTTTTTTCTTTTATATAAAAAAGGTGGTTATATTGATTGATGAGGTTATCCATAATTACAGACTGTCTGAGCACACTGGCATGATTAAAGCCATGTTTTGCTTGCAAAATATACAGCTTTTGACGAGCTTTCTCAAGCTGTTGACGCAAAATGTCGTCTCTTATCATAATATATCCCTCCTTGTCATATTATCAGTGTAGAGGGTTATGAATAAGTATACTAAAAGTAAAGGTTTGGGATAATTATCTAATAGCACAAAAAAAGACCTGCTCTATGAGCTCTAAGATTGTCCTCTTAGACAATCCTGTGTGATTCGCTTATCCGGCAGAATGAATATCCTGATCCGTTACGTTCTTCCTGGCTGAAACTGGGAACACGTTTTTTCCCTTCGCCCATAGCAACAACGCTGCAAGCAGCAGTATGCCACCGTTTAACACAAAGATCCAGCGGATTGGCATCCAGCTGCCAAGCATACCGCCAATCAACGGCCCCGCCATGGTCGCGAGTTGAGTGGCTGATTGGCTCAAGCTAAAGGCTCGTCCGCGAAACTCCGGCTTGGTGACCTCAACAGTCATTGCGTTGATAGCCGGCATGACGGACGCATAAAACAATCCATATCCAAACCGAAGCGCACCAAAACCAACAAAGTTGGTTACAAAAAATTGTAAGATGTTCCCGATTCCCGAACCGATCAGTCCAATCAGCAGCACGTGTGCAAATCCGGTCCGGCCTCCAATCCGTCCCCATCGGGGAGCCATGAGCACCGCCGCAATACCAACGGCTGAGAATACAATCCCGGAACTTAAAGACGCCCGGCTACGGTCAACTCCCATTTCAAGCACATATACCGTAATTAACGGTTCCAATATCATGACGGAAAAGGTACTTAATCCCGCCAGAATAAGCAAAAAGCACAAAGGCCGATTAGCAATAGCCTCCTTGATATCATCACGAACATGCGAGCGGGTACTGGTTCCCTTGAAGCTGTCCTCTCTAGCGCCAAAAGTCGCGATTAACGCAGATACCAGCACAAGAGCTGCAGAGAAAAAAAAGGCATTCCGATTGCCATAATAATGGCTCACTACACCGCCAATCAGCGGACCTATAATGCTGCCTGTCGCCCCAGCGGTCGCCATAATACCGAGTGCATAGCCGGTTTTCTCCTCAGGCGAGCCCGTTCCGACCAGCGCAATCGCAGCAGGAATAAACCCGGATAGAAGGCCTTGAAACAACCGTACTCCTACGAACACATACGGATCTGTCACAAAAGCACATATCAGGTACAACACCGCCAGGCTAAAGCCTGAACGAATCAACATCGGCTTACGTCCATACTTATCTGCAAGCGAACCCCAAAATGGGGCAATCAGCGCGCTGGCTAAAAAAGTGACTCCAAAGGCAATCCCCGACCACAGTTCCAGATGATCATTTACGCCCATTTCCGTATTCAGAAAAATAGGTAAAAACGGAATAGACACGGAATAGGCCATGCTGCAAAACAATACTCCAATCCACAAAATGACCAGGTTTCGCTTCCAATATAGATGCATGATGCCACACGTCCCTTCTGCTCATTCCATTATTACCCTCTAAATTAGAAAAGTCTACCGCCCAGCTCATCCTTCAATCGTGGAACAACCGTGCAGAAGCTGATATAATCGAATGGAATGGAGATGATGACATGGCTAAGAAGAGAAATTCGTCTTCCCCTGCTCCTGCGGCTCAGGACAAACCTGCTACGTTAAAAGATCTGTTGAGTCAGGATGTGCTGAATAAGCTTAAGGCTCAAGCCAATGAAGCCCAAGCAGAACAGGACAAGCGTAAAGAAGACGAACGGCAGCGTGCCGTCGAAGCAAAAAAAGCTGAACAGAAGAAGCTGGATAACAACTTCGAGCATCTACTGAATAACAGCAATTTGGACTGGCACAAATATAAATAAGCCAAAACCACAACGGTTTTGGCCTATCTTTACGCTTTATGTTATAGCCAGTCACGAATATGTTGTACTGAGTACAGCACCCCTACCCAAACCGGCAGACTGAACGCCATACCCCATATGAGACCTTTCGCCAGCTTTTTGTCTACCTCCATCATGATCCTGCCCCTTTCCTTGGGAATAGCAGCAGTATGGGTCAAGAATACGGCTTTCAAACCCGTATTTCCTTATCCCCAGCAAAAAAGGTATGATAGAAAATGGAAAAGTGTTCTGCGCTGCCCCCAAACTATAATTTAGGATGTTACACCATCCAACCTTTCAGGAGGAATATCAATGAACCGAAAAACGATACGCCCATGGTACACGCTGTGCCTGCTGGCCATCATGCTCGTGCTGGTTGCTGGATGCGGCACAAAAGCGGCCGATGTGGAAGCTGCCAGCCGGACAAGCACTACAACTCCTGCTGCGACTAAAGACAAAAGCAAGGCTGTTTCCCATCCGATTGTCACGATTGTCATGAATGATGGCAAGAAAATTAAGCTTGAGCTGTATCCGGAAGTAGCACCGAACACGGTTAACAACTTCATTTCTTTGGTGCAAAAGGGAGCCTATAACGGTACCATTTTCCACCGTGTCATCCCAGGCTTTATGATTCAGGGTGGTGATCCGCAAGGTAACGGTACAGGTGGCCCCGGCTACAGTATCAAAGGCGAATTCAAGAGCAATGGTGTTAACAATACACTCAAACATACACGTGGCGTATTATCCATGGCCCGCTCAGCGGATCTGGATTCGGCCGGATCGCAATTTTTCATCATGGTTGCCGATGCGGACTACCTCGACGGTCAATATGCCGCTTTCGGTAAAGTAACGTCCGGGTTGGATGTGGTCGATGCTATCGTCAATTCCAAACGAGATAGCAATGACAAACCGATCAAACCGGCTACGATGAAAAAAGTCACTGTGGATACGCTGGGTAAAAAATATCCAGCTCCAGTCAAAGTAAAGTAAGACATCAAATCAGTCTTTCAAAACGGGATAACAGCAACGACCTTGTGCATACGCATGAGGTCGTTTTTGCTTATCCCCTGATGCTTTCTAAGCTGCTGTCTCTGTGATGTAGTAAGAGTATATACACAAAAGGAAGCGTTTTCAATCATTATTTTTAAAGTTTTTTACTGTTAAATGGGTCTGTCAGCGTTCGACAAAAAGCTACTAAATAAGCAGTAAATTCGTCTAATTGGACTTAGTCTCGACTGAACGAATACCTTCCATCTCTTGCAGCAGTGACAGCAGTTCCTCCACTCCCTCTGACCGGGACAGCTTTACAAGCATATGAATAACCAACTGCTCACCGTTATTGATGCGCTCGGCGTGAAAGCTGTGAATCGTCAGCTTCTTGTGCTCCAGCAGTTCTTTGATCCGATTCAGTACGCCCGGCTCATTGTCGACCTGAACAACTACTTGTCGCGTAGACGGGGTAGCCATCTGATAAAAACGACTATGGAGCAAGGACTGAGCCGCTAAAATAAACAGCGTTACACCTGCACCAAGCCCATACATCCCTGCACCTACGGCAATACCGATTCCGGCGGTAGTCCAGATGCCTGCGGCAGTGGTCAGTCCTTTAATTCTATTTTTTTGTGTAAAAATCATCCCTGCGCCGATAAAGCCGACTCCACTTATAACCTGTGCTGCTATTCTGGAAGGGTCCAGCGACAGGTTCGACCAGACGGTTTGATCCTGAAAACCATATTTGGATACCACCATCATGAGCGCTGCGCCAATACCGACAATGAAATGGGTGCGAATGCCCGCTTCTTTCATGCGACTTTTGCGCTCATAGCCAATTAAGGCGCCGCATAGTCCGGCAAACATGACCCGAATCAGGTAATCCCAATCCCACATACTTTTTTCACTCCACTATCGTTTATGTTTTGAAAAGATGCTGCTCCTCAAAAATATACAATTCTAAAATGCTATGGCAAATGAGCCGTTTATACAGCTGTTATTTTGTTATTACCCAAATTTTAAGGAACCCTCACTTCATCCTCTGGCAGATTGCGATGTAGCTTCCTCCCCTTGAGCAACCACAGCTCCGGTGTATCCTGTACACCATCAAGGCGCAAGCTGAACGCCTCTGCTGGTAAATTGTGTATACGCAGCAATAGACGGTTTCCGTCTGCTACGGCATCCACAAGCTCCAGCAACGTTAGTGAATCGTTTCTTAGGTGGCGGCTCACCTCGCGTGTTGTACCTGCTCTGTCCTCCCGGCTCCAAATACGCAGCTCATCTACAGACGGTGTGGCAATCCGCTTGCTGAAAGAAATAACTACCTCATCTTCGGCTGAACGTTCCGCCTTAAGCGGTTTGGGCGGCTCATCGTACATGTAACCACCCAAATGGTATTCATAGGCGGTCCAGGCGTCGTAGCCGCCCTCAAGGGCGGTAGCCCCAAACCGCTGCGTCCACTCGCGGTCACGTACCATACGCGCGAGGGAGCCAATATCCGCCTGCACCCCGAGGGGCAGGCCCGGATAAGCGGCCCGTATCGACTGCGCGATGCGAGCATAGCCCCGGGTATACTGTGGCGGTAGACGGCGGCGCATCCAGTCCGGCCAATGGGTCTGGAGTACGTGCATATCCGGGGCGACGCACCCGATCATAGCTACCGCGTCCAGACCCTGCCATTCCCGCAGCTGGCCTGGGACATCGCCGCGTCCGCTCACAGCAAGCGACCATGTCGCCACGCAGATGTCCGGCCGGACATCACGTACACCGCCCGCGCCGTTCACCAGCTCGCTGATCAGGCCGTTCACGGCGTCCACACGCAGATCAACCCACTGCGCGTACAGCTTCGGAACCTTCCGGTAATAATTCCGCGCATGCTTGTCGCGGAAATCCGGAATGTCCTCACCGCTACGCTCGCGAAAGGCACGCTGTGCATGCGGCCCAACATCCCCGTACACTCCACTGCGCAGCCCGTTCCATTCGGGGAAATAAGGCTCCGCCACCTCGAACCCGTCGAACGGAATGTCGGTGACGAGCCGGGCAGCGGCTTTCTTTTTCCATTCCACATACTCCTGAGCAAAATGCGAAAGCCGCTGAAATCCGTCGTTCGGTTCGCGCAGCAGCTCCATGCGCCATTCTCTCCACTCCGGCGGCAGCTGGGACACGCCAAAAGAACCGTTGCCTAGCACCATTGCCCACACCGCTATGCCTCTGCGTTGAAAAGCAGCAACAAGCGCTCCATCCACTTCATTTTCACGCACGACAAAATAATGAACGGTCTGGTAGCCCGCAAGGGCGATCTCATCTGCTATACTGTCCCGCGAACGGTTGGCGTAATAGGGAAACAACGGATCGATTTGAATACTGGGGCCGCTCAGTGCCCACGGTTTCATTTTTCCGGTCAGTGCTATAGCGTCTGTCGATTCGGGTCGGTCATTTGCGTTATAGCTCAATTCGATCCACCTCCGTCACTCGGTCTTCTCCATACTTGTTCCTGCTATATGTTTTTGCTATAAGTTCCTGCTGGTTCGCCTATGTTACCATATTTCGCAAATGGGATGAAATCCAGTGTGACTGTTTCACCATCAACGTACAGAGGTATGGAATAACGAGTCAGGTTTAGTTTATGAACGGAATGGGAGGAATAGTCAATGGCAGAGCAGAGATTGCAAGGGAAGATAGCAGTGGTCAGTGGTGGAGGTTCAGGGATCGGCAAGGCAACCGCGATCCGTTTTGCAGAACAAGGCGCCAAGGTGGTCATGCTGGATCGGACACCCAAGCATGCAGAGGAGACCAAAGCAATCATTGAGCAGGCTGGCGGCGAGGCGCTTGTGCTGGAATGTGATATTTCCAAGCCGGACATGATTCAGCAGGGGTTCGCTAAAGTCGTGGAAACGTACGGAAAGCTGGACATAGTATTCGCCAATGCAGGCATTAACGGCACGATGGCCCCTATCGAGACACTGGAACTGGAGGAATGGGACCGCACGATGAACATTAATCTTCGCGGCACCTTTGCTACCGTTAAATATGCCGTCCCTTACCTGAAAGAACGCGGCGGCAGCATTATCATTACCAGCTCCATCAACGGTAATCGAACCTTTTCAGGTATTGGATTCTCAGCCTACGCCTCCACCAAGGCAGCTCAGGTTGCTTTTATGAAAATGGCAGCACTGGAGCTGGCACGTTACAAAATCCGGGTCAACGCGATATGCCCGGGAGCCATCGACACGGAAATTGACGATAACACGTACCCTTCGGAAGACTTGAAGAAGGTACAAATTCCAGTCGAATTTCCGAAGGGCGGAGAGCATCCGCTAGAGGATGCCCCTGGTGAGCCAGAGCAGGTTGCCAATCTGGTCCTGTTTCTCGCCTCAGACGAGTCATCTCATGTATCGGGTACGGAAATTTATGTAGACGGAGCAGAATCACTACTGCGTTAAGTATTAGAATGGGGAACGTTATACCCATACTACTGTTTTGGCATTCTTAGCAGCCTTATCCCTAGTCATATACTTGTGGAATAGGCTGCTTTTGTATGGCTTTACAACGGCTTTATATCGACCTGTCAGCACCATGCAGAGCTCCTTTGCGAAAGCGGACATACAGCCTGCCTCCTGGAAGCACCTCGAACAACAGCATCAGAAGCGAAAAGAACAGCAGTGCAATGGCTTCTTCTGCCAGAATGTACAGAGGATATGGCCCCAAAACATCCAATATCGACGGTGTCGACGGCTTTCCAGCTAGAAACATGTAGTTAGCACCGAGAGCATCGTCTACGATCCACACCATCAGCGCCAAGCCATTCAGAAAAAGCATAACTCCCCCCACACTCTTCCATGTCGGTTTGAGTCCTTCTATCCAGGTCATATACAAGGCTGCCAAAATAATAGCACTATGAGCTACGAAAAAATGGATAAAACGATAATGCGGAAATGTGTATGCCAAATTAGGCGTCAGTACGGCTTGGAGCGCCCCTCCAATTCCAGCAAAAAGGATGATCGGATATAACCAGCGGCTTCGAAAAATAAGCATCAGGATAGACAGCAGCAGTGTCACACTGCACAGTTCTAATGGCAATGAGGTCTGGACATCCCAAATATGCTGCATCACATACCAAATATTCAGAGTCACCTCTGACAGAATGAGAACTGTAATTAACAACCAGCGAATTCCCTCGCTTACAGGCTTGTTCGATCGAATCCATCCCCGAGTCAGCCACAGCATCAAAGCGCATACAATGAGTCCCAATATAGCCAACCCATGTGACGGAGTAAAAGCCTCGAACCCTTCTGGCGCATTGGCATCAAACCAAGGCCCTGACCACGACCTATCCATAGCTAGCCCCCTTTGATCTCTTTCTCTCTTCGTTGCATTCTATTTTATACCCAATAGCCGATTATGTTCTAGCCGTGTTTCTTGCTTGTTCAATACCTTACCTTTATGATAAAAGATATTATATTTAAAGGAGAACCCTCATGGCCATTAATCGCCGATTAATTACAGATCAGGATTTCAATGAGGCACTGGAACGTCATCTTCGTGTCCGAGTATTTCAGGATGACCAATTGATTGGCTCTGGCGGAATCATAATCCGTTTCGACGATCAAACCATCGTCGTGCAATCCAGCGTCAGTGATCTGGCTTACCACCCCAGAAAACAATGTGAGTTTTTTGAAATTAAAAAATAGCCACTACACACCGGGGAACCATTTTGCTTCGTTTTCCGGTGTGTAGCGGCTATATTTTGTTTGTATATATCATGCCTCACATGACGGCTTCTGTTATAGTTGCATTCCCCGTGTTTTCATCATGAGTTTATTCGTAAGCACTTTCAAATCCTCGGAAGAAGACGAAATTTCCTGCATAATTGCTGTCTCCTCATGAGCAGCTGTATAAATTTTGTGAGCTCCTTCAGAGAAGGCCCCTGACATTTGCTGAATACGATGGATCTGCTCAAAGGTTTGATCTACCCGGTTCGTCTGCTCCGTCACGGCTTCTTCCATTAAACGGATGCTCTCGACAAATTCACGTACAATAGCGTTCAAACGGTTCAGCGTCTGATCCACAGAGCTTGTCCGTTCCGCCTCAGCACTGACCAATGACGTCTGCTGATGCATCAACTGCACTGTCTCTACGATTTGTGACTGGACACGGCTAACGATGGCATTTATTTGCTGCACAGACTCCGTACTTTGGGCAGCAAGTGCGCGAATTTGGTGAGCCACTACAGCAAACCCGTTCCCTTCTTCTCCCGCACGCGCCGCTTCTATGGAAGCATTTAACGCCAGCAAATGGGTCTGTTCCGCAATATCCTTCACGGTGCTTGTAATCGCTTCAATTTGGGAAGCTTCTTTTTCCAGTCGGGCAATTACCTGCTGCGAACGACCATGTGATGCTGTCAGCTCTCCCATTCCATCCATCAGGGATGAAAATACGGTCTGCGTCGAATCTACTGAATGCTCCATATGGCCTGACAGTTCCAGCATATGCCCCGATTTGCTACGCATCATTTTAAAATCGCCCAGCATTCGGTCTGCTGTTTTAATAGATTGGGCAGATGCTTGCTTTTGCTGCTCCACGCCATTCAAAATATCTTCTACCACCGAAGACATGGACTCAATTTGTGTGGTAGCCTGCACAATAGCCAAGCTCAGATTTTCCGCACTTTGCGAAGTTGTTCTGGTGCTGTACGAGATCTCATTGAACATATCTTTAATGTTCAGCATCATATGCCGAAATGCATCATACAGAACTTTAATTTCATCCTCCGAACGACGTTCAGGAATCACAACAGACAGGTTCCCCGCCGAAGCTTCCTCTGCCGCCTTTGCCAACCTAACAATTGGCCGTGTGAGTAATTTTGAGATCAACCAGCCCAAAATGCCACTCCACAGAACACCCAATAACAGAATGATCGAAGTGTACACCCATTCTTGTGTACCTTGAGCAAGCCAGTCCTTGAGTACAAAAATAAAAAAAGCGCTTGTTCCATAGGTTATTGCAGAAATTGAGACAAATGCAGTAACCATTTTCGTACCTAGTGACATCTTCATGTACTGTAGCCCACCCCAAAAAACTCAAATTTGATTCCATTTTACCATAAAATTGCTACATTTCTAGTAGTATTTTTCATAGACAGATATATTCATGAGCATAAAGATACAGAGTCTTAAGTCCCCTACGCTAATTACCAAAAACAATATGTTACCAGGCAGCAGCTTGCATCTTAAAATGGACGAATCGCGCTGCTACAAGCTTTACAGGCCATTCGTCACATTTTAAGCGAGCTGTTACTCGACAAAGTCATTTTCCATTATTAAGAATCATTGTCATTTTTCCGTTCAACGACTGCTTTCTTAATCGCTTCAATTGTGTCTATTTGGTGACTGCTTTTTTCCAGTACGGTAAACTCCCATAAACCGATGGTCAGCTTCTCTCCTTGCTGGATATCAAAACGCTCTGAAAGCATCCATCCCCCAATTGTATATACGTCCCCGGCCTCAATATCCGTCTCCAAGCGTCGATTGACCTCATGAATGAGCGCCTGTGATTTGAGTATGTAACGATGATCATCTGTTTTTGTAATGAGTGGAGTTAACGCTGCGGGGGTTTCGGTGTCGGTATAGGAAGGAATGTCTCCAACAATCTCCTCCATAATGTCCTCCAGTGTGACAAGTCCAGATGTTCCACCATATTCGTCCACCAGCACCGCTACTGGAATGCGTCGTTTTTGCATCTGAATCAGCAGATCCCGAGCCTGAACCGTCTCGATAACCTGAAGCACCGGGTGAATATAAGAAGCCATCGTCGTATTCCCTGTGCTGTGCCCACGTGCCAAATCATGCAGGGCTTCCTTGACGCGAATCATCCCGATAATACGATCCCGGTCGCCATGTTCAGCTACAGGTAGAAAATTATAAACTTTGTCCTCGATCAGCTCCATAAACTCGGCCACTGTTGCCTGGTGGGAGATGGAACGGATGTGGATGCGCGGTACCATAATTTCCTGCGCCGCACGGTCGTCAAAATCAAATACATTGTTCAGATATCGATATTCTGTCGGTGTAATTTCACCACTACGAAAGCCTTCAGATAACGCCAAACGAAGCTCGGCTTCACTGAGTGCCGCATCTTCTTCAGATACCCTTTTGAGCCCGAAGAGACCCGTAATGACACGCGATGAACGACTGAGCACCCAATTCAGGGGATAGGTCATTTTATAGAATATCGTGATCGGACGGGCAAAAAACAATGCCATTGGTTCAGCAATCTGTATGGCGAATGTTTTCGGTACCAACTCCCCAATGACCACCTCGAAATAGGTCAAGATTAGAAAAGCCAGCAAAAAGGAGAGCACTCCCGTCAGGCCTGCTGGAATATGAGCCAACACAAACAGGGGATGTAGCAGATGTTCAACAGTAGATTCCCCTAGCCAGCCTAGCGCCATTGAGGTTAATGTGGTTCCGAGCTGACAAGCAGATAAATACTCGTCCAGCCGAGACAGAATGTTTTTAACGGCTTTCGCATTTTTGTTGCCTTCAGAGGCCAATTGATTGATGCGAGATACTCGCACACGAATAATGGAATACTCCGAGGCCACAAAAAAAGCAGTTAATGCGATAAGCAATATAACCAGAATGATATTTATCGTTTCCATAGCCCTCTCTTGCTCCGTTCATGACGAAGCAAGAAGCCCCCCCTTTGACATTCATTTTTGGATGGAACCATAACATAAGTAATGATGTCCATAATCGTGTATTACCCAAAAATGACAAGGAGTAGACTATGTATGCCCCTGTTAGCGAATCGCCAGCGGACTCTTTTGCACAATATCTATCCATTGATCAGCTATCAATTGATGCCCAACCGCTGTCGGATGAACCCCGTCATGCAGCCAATAGGAGGCGTCCGCCTGGATAGCGGCTTCGTTCAACATGCTCTGGAGCGGCACAAATACGGCCCCAAATTCGTCCGCAAGCTGACGTACAATACGCTGGTATCCCGTTATTTTTTCTTGCCAAATGTCCCATCGCGCCTCGGTAGCTCCCGTTTTCAAAATAAACGGCTCGCACAGCACGAGTCCCAGATCAGGCATCACTTCACGCGTTTCTTCCAGAAGGTGGCGATAGGCTCGTTCAAATCGGTCCGTCACCCCGGACGGCTCCTGCTCCACGATCCGCCAGGCGTCGTTCACTCCGATTAGAATACTGAGCAGGTCCGGCTTCAGGCTAAACGTGTCCTCATTCCAACGTGCATACAAATCCGAAACTCGATCCCCCGAAATTCCCCGGTTCACAAACTCTGGCTGCGTGGTAGTCAAACGGCTCCCCACCGCACCTGCGATCAGATACACATAGCTCTGACCCAGCCAATGGTTCGCGTCCTCATTTCGTCCCCTTCCTCCGTCTGTTATAGAATCTCCCTGAAAAAGAATACGTGCGTGTTCTATACTCGTCATCTTCCTAACTTCCTCCTTCGCATTTTCCAATAATACCCTTATCATACCTCGCAGCTTCTAAATTATAAAGCGGTTTCAAAACATAGAAGAATTATAGATTTGCCATATGGCCGGATTCACTAGCTTTAATTAGGGTAGGAATCCGGTGGCAAAGGCGATCAAGTCATTTCACATCGCTCGGTACTTACACACCTCACGAAAATTACAGCCTCCGCACGCTCTGCGTGAAGGCATCGGAGTGAAGAAAGATTCAGGCTTGGGGCGATTATAGTAATCGTCATCGAGACAGGACTTCATTTCCTCGATGTATCGTCCGACATTACCAACCACTTTGTCGATATCCTCTTGCGCGGGACGATACACCTCATGCTCTCCTGTCATCAGATACTCCACACGTACCTCGATCTTCTCCAATGGAAGCTGATAGTGCTCCTGCACATAGGAAGCATACAAAAAAAGTTGGTCGGAAAAATCGCCTTCCTTGCCTGTTTTCCAATCCACGATGACCAAGTCTCCATTGTCTCTACGGTAGAGCAAATCCATTTTGACATACACTTTCGTCTCGTGAAGGAGCATCGTATCCCACTTCTCCACTTCTACAATTTGGGCCTTTCCCTGTTGCAGTTCATGCCAAACCGCAGTACGGTATAAATTGTGTATCACCGCGTGCTGTCGCTCCTTAATAAGGGCGATCCGTTCCGAAAGCACCTCGTCGTCGTAATAAACCTCCGCCAGCATGACGCGATTTTTCGGATCTTGTAGCCATAGCTCACGGTGTAGCGATTCCTTGTAGCTGTCATTCAACATGTTCTTCATAGCTGTCTCGAGGTATGCTGTACGCGGGATAGCCCCTTTTTCCATCCATCCACGTATGACTGATTCACACATTTGATGCGTGATATTCCCGAATAAAATATATAAGTTGCTCAGTTGCTTGAGCCGATACAACGTAACTTGCTCTTCAGTGCCCTGTGCCGAATTCCAGCCATTATGCGAGCCGTAATAATGATAATAGTATTTGCGTAAGCATTCATCGAACGTTTGAGCCCTCGATTGCGAATAGGACCAGGACGGGTATATAGCCATGACAGGCCCTCCTTCATTAAAACTATCATCTCTTTATTATAACGCAAACCTAAGCTGTATCGGCGATAAAAAGGACAAAGACTTTAACCCATGGGTTAAAGTCTTCTACTGACTGACTAGTTTGTAAACTCTCAATGAGTCCGTTCAACATTTATCAAATCACTAACATTAACGGCACCGTCCTCACGGACGTTGACAACAAGTACCGGAGTTCCCAGCATTCCGCTGATCCACTCCTTATAATTATCCACATGATCATTCGGAAGAATCGTCAAGATGACACCAGCAAAGCCACCACCATGTACCCTGCATGCGCTGTTATCTATTGATTGTAAATACATTTCGGTTAAAGCCAGTGCAACCGATACGTCTTGTTCCCGCGCAACCCCACTTCTATATACGTTTTGGAGCCATTTCCATGAGGAATTACCAGATTCGGTAATGAGCCTCAGGAAATCAGTAAAGCGCCCCTCCTCCAGTGATTTCACTTGTTCATCCACACGCCTATTTTCTTCAAAAAAATGCAACGCCCGCAGTACTGCACGGTCTCCTGCTTTTTCCCTGACCATTTTAAGGTTGGCATATAGATCCTCTGGCAATAAGTCACGGCAAACCGAAGCGTCTAAAGACTGAGCCACTGCAAACATTTCGTTGGGCACCGCCGCGTAATCGTCCGTTAAATCAGCATGATTTCCGCCTGTATTTACAATAACAAGGGAATATCCGTTTTGTTCAAAATTCCAATGAACAGGATTTATGATCGGTTCCTTGGGATTTTCAAAGTCAATGGAAATCAAGCCGCCATATGCGCAAGCCATCTGATCAAGCAGCCCCGACGGCTTGTTCCAATAGCCATTTTCCGCATACTGACCAATTTTGGATTTAGCAACAGCATCTAACACTCCCTCGTTATAAAAATGATTTAATATCGTGCATATCAACATTTCAAAAGAAGCGGAAGAGCTTAAACCTGAAGCAGAGAATACATTACTTGATATATAAGCTTGGAATCCCCCGATACGGTATCCGAATTCAAGTAGACCAGCGGCAATACCACGGACCAGCAGCATCGTACTGTCATCCTCCGGTTTTGGCGACAAGTCGGTTAAATCGATGACGTACTTCGTCTTATAGCCTTCAGAAAAGAATGTAATTACAGACTCCTCCACTTTAGAAGCTGCAGCGATGGTATCGAGTGTTATACTGCCTGCCAGCACCTTCCCGTGATTGTGGTCTGTATGATTTCCACCAATTTCGCAACGTCCCGGAGCACTAAACAGTTCAATATCCCCTACACCAAAATGCTCCCGATACGCCTGTATAAGTGATTCATATCGAGTCGTTTGCTCAGAGATTTGCTGTTGACCGTACATTCGGGCAAGCACCATTTGTCCCTCTCTGGAATTCAATAGTTCCATATCTTTCATCGTATATCCCCCTAATTGTATGTGTTTTCCTATGCTGGAATGATACTATAATTATCTCAATTTTCCCTGTATAAAAGTATGGCACTTTTAAAATTTGTAAGCGCTTATTTTAATCGCTTTACTGAGCATTTTACCAATTTAACTAAAAAAGAACCAGCCCTAATTGGGCCGGTTCCTTGAATATCTTTTTTAGTCGCGTTTCAGTACATATTCCCCATCATTGTTACGAGTTACTGTGGCGCCAAGCGCCTCGGCAACTGATTTGAAAGGAACATACAATGTGCCATATTCATCCGTATATGGAGCTTGTGGCAGCGTCAATGTGCTTCCTTCCAATACAGCCTGTTTGGAGCCACTTTTCAGCTTAATCGTCTTACCTGTAATATCATCAATTACAGTAGTTTGTTTAGCAGCTGCATCCCATTTTAACTCGGAGTTCAGTTCGCTCGTCAGTTCACGCAATGGAATAAAGGCAGTGCCACCACGATTCTCCAAGACGTAGTAATCGTCTTTAGGATCGAAAATGGTTTCTACTTTTGTAATTTCCAAATCATTTTTTAAAATGTTGTAGATCGGAGAATTCGCTTCAAAATTGCGCAGCGTCGCTCCCGGAGTTAATTCAGCTTGTTTATTCAAGTCAATAACACCGTTAGAAATATCCACTTTATCAGCCGTCACCCTACCATTGACGTTCCAGGATTGAGTTTCGGTCAGAATTGTGAAGGACTTCACCGGAAGACCGTCCACATCTGGCAGAGCAACTGTCAAGTCTGTCGCTGCTTTGCGAACATTTCCTTTTTCATCAAAATACATGTCGCTTTTCAGAACCGTGTTAGCACTCAGAACCGTTTTGATTTCAGGGGACTGTGCATACATGGTGCTAACGCCTACATCATACTGATCAACGGCCAGATCCAAATACTTTTTAACTTCGGTATAAGCCTCATTGACCATTTTTTCTTTGTTAGCACTCAGTTCCGTTGTTACTTTATCACTACCTTCAATATTCATGCCGGAAGCAATCGTTTTAGTCATATCAATGGCTTGCCCGATCAGCTCTTTCAAGCCTGCTTCGTCCTTCGCCAGATTCGCCAGGAACGGTTTTACCAATGTTACCAGCTCATCACCACGAAGTTCAGCATGCAGATGGGTCAGTTTCACTTTGTCTTTTTCACCGTATACTTCCTCGGTTACAGACGTTGCAGAAATGGTAGAAGGGTTAGGCGCATGCTTGAGCATAAGTGCAGCGGCTGTTTTCGTCAGTTCTCTCACGTCTTTGGAATATACATATGGATCAAATCCAGCAGGCAGACCGCTCAAACTCTCTTGCGAGTTCAAAGATATGTAATAAGGTTTTTTGGCACCTTCCAGTTGAATAGCCAAACCTTGGCGGTCTAAAGCAAGTTCAAACGGCAAATTATACTTATCGATGTGCAATGTACCTTTGGCAGAAGCAAGTTCCTCCGATTGTACCTTGGCTTCATCCACAGTGACGGAAATCGAATTAATCAAATCTACGATTTCTTTATCTCCTTGCGTGATTCCTTCTTTTGGAGTCAATTTAAGAGAGATTTTCTCCGTTGTTTGCTGGGATTTCACATCAAGTGTTCCCAATAAATTTTTACTTACATCAAATCCACCTACTGCCTGGCAACCTGTCAAAGCTACCATTAACAGAATAAGAGGGACGGCGATCCATTTTTTTATATTCATATTAATCCCCTTTCAAGATATTTCCGTTATCTCTTCTATTATCTCAGTGTTAACACGCATTGTAAATGAGTAGAATGGAAAATAGAACTAGTTATTTAGGATCAATTTTCAGCCTGAAGCATTCGGTAAGCCAGTAGCGCCATCTCTAGGCAACGACGTTTGTCAGGGTCTGCCAGATTTCCCTCTATGATTTCATTAATTTTATCCAGCCGATTATAAAGGGTCTGTCTGTGAATGTACAAAATTCCGGCGGTATCACGCTTGGAGCCATGGGATTGAAAATAGGCATCCAGTGTATCCAGAAGCTGCATATGGTGCTCACGATCATGCGCAATCAGCCCGCCCAAATGGTCCTCTACGAACTCTTGTAGAAAAGGAATGCGGGGCACCGCCTTCAACAACTGATAGATTCCGATGCTGTCGTAAAATAACCGATCCTTCATGACTGGGACGCTTCGTGCCACTTCAATGACCTCATATGCCTCTTCAAAACTGCGATCCGTCCCCGTCATGCGATGCCTTACTTTACCAAAGCCTGCATGAATGCGCACCTTATCAAGCTGTCCTGCGGCATAATTCTGAATATATTGAACAGTATGGGCAAGCACTTTTTTCATTTGCGCTGCGGAACGCAGTGTTAATTCCTCCTTGGCACAAAGGATGTAGCATTGACTCCCCTTCATCATCAGCAGATTGTGCAACGTTTCTTTTTTCAACAATGAACGAAGCAGCACCAGCACATCCTGATTGATGGATTCCTTGCGTACCTGACTGGCATCCTTGTCCTGATGTTCCACCTCGATGACCCCTGCCCAAAATAAATACTGCCCCTTCGATAACAATCGCAGGCCCATTCGGGTCTGGGCCTGTTCTTCACTGGGAAGCTGTCCGCTCAATACATCCTGAATCAATTCATTTTGATTACGCAGCAATCGGTCTTCAAGAAACTGTGTTCTCAGTACCAATGTAGCGGCTGCCTTGGCAGTGTAATCGAGTAACAGCGACATTTCTTCCGTTGGCATTTCACTATGCAGCACCAAACCTACTGCGGAAAACACCTGACCGAAGCATACAACGGGCTGGAACAAGACGGCAGTGGATTCATTCAGGTGAAACAGCAGGTGCCCCTCCCGATCGGCGGTCATACTAGATTCCACTTCATTGGCATAAAAATCTGCAATACGGTCCGCCAAATCCGGCTGGACGGAAGGTACGAATCGATTGGTGTCAATGGAAGACATGTAGATGACCTGCCGGGCTGCATAGTCATGAAGCACACGCAAGAGGGCGTTCATATCAGTGCTGCGCAGGGTCTCCTGCTGAAGCTGACGTGAAAATCGCTCCAGATCTTTTAGGAGTTCATGATGTCGGTTAATAAGTAGGGAATGAATATCTTGTGTAATTTCAACAAAACGCACTGGCTGCTCAAATACGATGACCGGGAAGTGATGTCGTTCCGCCAACTCCAGAATTTCAGAGGGGATTTCATGAATGCTCGTGCCCAGCTCCACGCACAATCCCGCAGCTTCCGAGCGGATCAGTTGCTCCATATACTCGGCACGCTCTTCCCCCTTCCGTGTGAGCCACAGGCCGGTCGTCAAAATCAAGTCATGACGGCTCACAAACGGAGAAACATTTGTGATTTCTAGTACATGGACCCAACCCACACGGCGATTTACGCCCTGTTCCCCCGCCGCCAGTTTTGCCCGCCGGAAAACGGGACGTTCCAGCACATCCGCAATGGTAAATGTTTTTTTACCGTTCATCGGCATTCTCCTTATGTATATGTCTTTATGTCATTTTATATGACATATATTCATCAAAAAGTCGAGCCTTTAAGTCAGATAATCCGACAAAATGTATGATGTCAAGGAGCTTCCCCCCTTGTAAACTGTACCTAATCTAACATGAATTGCATTTATCGGCTTGAGTCCATGTAACTAATCGGCAAACTGCACAAAAATGATAGTGTAATTTTCTTAACAATTATTTTTAGGAGAGGTGAATGAAATGAAAATTGGGATTCCGAAAGAGATTAAAAACAACGAAAATCGTGTCGCTCTAACGCCTGCAGGTGCAGCTCAAATGATTCAACACGGACATCACGTATTTGTGGAAAGCCATGCAGGTGTTGAAAGCGGCTTTACGGATGGAGATTATGCCACTGCGGGTGCGACTCTTGTGCAACAAGCTGCGGACGTGTGGTCCCAGGCGGATCTGATTATCAAGGTAAAAGAGCCGCTCCCCTCTGAATACGGGTATTTTCGACCAGGATTGATTTTATTCACCTATCTGCATTTGGCTGCCGAGCCAGCACTGGCCCGCGCTTTAACAGACAACGGCGTAGCCGCCATTTCCTATGAGACGCTAGATGTTGAAGGCAGCCTCCCGCTGCTTACCCCGATGAGTGAGGTTGCCGGACGAATGGCTGTACAAATTGGAGCACAACTGCTGGAAAAACCAAAGGGTGGCAAAGGCATCCTGCTGGCAGGTGTGCCGGGGGTCAAACGCGGTAAAGTGACCATTATTGGCGGAGGGGTGGTCGGCACCAATGCTGCCAAGGTCGCCATCGGTCTCGGGGCAGATGTGACACTGATCGACCTGAGCCTGCAAAGACTGCGCCAACTGGACGATATTTTTGGCAATCAGCTCCATACGCTGGTGTCCACCCCGTCCAACATTGCTGAAGCCGTGGCGCAAAGTGATTTGCTGATCGGTGCTGTCCTGATCACTGGTGCCAAAGCCCCGCGGCTCGTAACGGAAGCCATGGTACAGACGATGCAGCCCGGCTCTGTGATTGTGGATGTCGCCATCGACCAAGGCGGCATAGTCGAGACGATTGACCACATCACGACACACGACCAGCCTACCTATGTGAAGCATGGCGTCATTCACTATGCGGTAGCAAACATGCCGGGCGCGGTACCGCAAACCTCGACGCTCGCTCTGACGAACGCGACGCTCCCCTTTGCTCTCCAGCTCGCAGATTTGGGTGTGCAGGAGGCGCTTCGCAGAAGCAAGCCACTGCTTAGCGGCACCAATGTCCTGAACGGACATATTACCTACGAAGCAGTCGCACGTGATCTGGGATATCCTTATGTTCCCGTGGAACAGGCATGGCAGGCGAAAGCCTTACAATAGAAACAGCTCAAAGAACCACACGCTCTTCCCAGCAGGGACTGGAGCGTGTGGTTCTTTTTGTGCTAGCTGTATTCACCATACTTACTGCATTTCAGACGATTTCTGACGAAAGGAACGTTTGAAGATGGCGATAAATATCTGTGATTTCTTCCAGCGACATGCGTACCAGTCCGCTAGACGAAGGTGCCACAAATTCATGCATCTCGGGAATTAGCGGTTCAGGCTGAAATCCCCAATCTACTTTGGATTTTTTACTGTATTCGGTGTACACGCCTTTGCCGACAAAGCAAGCAACCCTCGGGCGGTATTCCTTTAGCTTCTCGTATAGCTTCAGACGTCCTTCGGCGTATTCCTCGCGTGCAATGTCCTCTACTCCCCTCGTAGGACGGGAAACAATGTTCGTAAAGCCGAAGCCCAGCTTCAGCAGCTCCCGATCTTCCGATGGATCGTACAAGCGAGGTGTCAAGCCTGCTCCCTCCAGTATGCGCCAAAAGCGGTTGCGCGGATTCGCATAATGATGTCCTACCTCGCCTGATTTCAAGCTGGGATTAAAGCCGATGAATACAACGGATAATCCATAATCCAGATGATCATCTACCTCATGCAGTTCTGTCTCTCGCTCTGTCATGGGCTCCTCCTTTCTCAAACAATATCCAGCGGCTGCTTCCGCGTTGGCGGAGAAAAAGCTTCGTCTATTTGTTGAAGTTGTTCAGGAGTGAGCCGAATACTTGCTGCCGCTGCATTTTCTCGTACATGCGATTCCTGCACCGCCTTCGGAATTGCCCAGACATCACCGTCCCGTATGACCCACGCGAGCGCAATTTGGGATGGAGTTACCCCGTGGCTGGCAGCAATGTCTACCATAACAGGATGCTCCAGCAGACCCCGTCGCAAGCGGCCACCTTGGGCAATCGGGCAATAGGCCATCACAGGCACTCCATGCGTACGGCTCCAAGGTAGCAGATCATATTCGATGCCCCGCGAAGCCGCGTGATACAGCACTTGATTGACAGTGCAGGCTTCGCCTCCACCCAGGCTCCATAGCTCCTCCATGTCGGATTTGTCCAGATTGGACACTCCCCAGCTACGGATTTTGCCCTGCTCACGCAGTTTTTCCATGCCTTGTACCGTTTCTTCCAGCGGAATATTCCCGCGCCAATGCAACAGATACATGTCCATGTACTCTGTTCCCATTCGTGTTAGGCTCGCTTCGCACGCTTGAGCCAGTCCTTGGCGGTCCGCATGATGAGGATACGCCTTGCTAACAAGATAGACATCGTCCCGGCGACCCCGAATGGCCTCTCCGACGATCTCTTCTGCGCCGCCCTCCGCATACATTTCAGCCGTGTCCACCAGCGTCATACCCAGCTCCAAGCCTAGTTGAAGCGCGCGCACCTCTTCCTGCCGGAGTGACGCTTTTTCCCCCATATGCCACGTGCCCTGCCCGATTAGTGGTACTTCACGACCGTCAGTCCATCTAATCACACTTTTCTTATGTTGGCTCATATTCATCCCTCCTTAGGATCCTGATGCCACAGACTTGTCAAATACATGGCTCTGCGTCCAATGCTGTCCACCATCCGAGGTGGTATACATAACTGGGGCCTGCTCTGAATCTGAGAAAATAGCCCAGCCTTCCTTGGCATTTGCCATCCCGATTTGCTGACCGCCATAACCGTCAAAGCCTTGCTTGCCATTGTTCCACGTCTTGCCGCCGTCAGTCGTCCAGCCGATCGTATTAGGCTTGTCGCACGGTGCGCAGTAGCCACCCATCCATGCGGTACTGCTATTAACCGGATAGAGCATACCTGGTGCCGTCCCTTCATTTTTGGCAACCTGGTTCTCTTGCTGGCTAATACCTGGTGCCGGACCGCCGCCAGCGGTGGCATTCGCCAGCACAGCACGCCAGCTTTGTCCACTATCGGCAGTATGCCAAAGCGAATACGACGTCTGATTCATCCCCGTATCTCCAACCAGCTCGATCCATGCGTTGCCACGTTCTACCGAACGAATAATGGCTCCATTTAGAGGCGCCTCCGTTGTGCGTGACATGACAGTAGTCCACTTTTGGCCCCCGTTAACAGTGTGTAAAATCTGAAACGAACGGTCTGTGTCCTGCGTAACCGCCCAGCCGTTTTGCCGATCATGGTAATATGGCTGTCCTACCATGTGGCCAGGCATGGGGAGCGAAGACCAGCTATGCCCGCCATCCTTCGTATATTGGCTGCCACTGAACCCTTCCTTGGACGATACAAAGTGTAAAAAGCCCGCTTGCCCTTGCTCAGGTACAGTCCCCACAACCTCCCAGCGTTTGCCGCCATCGCGAGTGGCCAGCAGCGATCCGCTGTCTGCCATCACAGTCCAGGCCTGCTGTCCGTTCAAGGCAAAAATCTGCTGAACCGTACCTTGGCCCTGATATTGCACATTCCACGTCGATCCGACTGAATCGGATGCAGCCGCGTCCGTTCGGGCAATCCAGCCATTTCCGCCGATCCAGCCGGATTGACCGTCGATCAAACGCAGCGCGGTAATATTGTCCATGCGGACCTTCGCTATAGTAGAGTCTGTGGTTGCTTGTCCTCCTGTTTTCGGTGTATCTACAGTTGTTCCCGAACCATTCGCTTGTGCCGAGGCGGCACCCTTTTGCTCATTTTGAGCCGTTTGTCCTGTTTGCGAGCCTGTTTCACACCCCGCTGTCACTATGGCTACGGCGAGCAAAAGCACCCATACCGATGTTTTTTTCTTCATTTTCGTTCATCCCCTTATGTTGGTGATATACATGCTGTGCGGGTATTGTATTCACAGCAAAGCATATTCTATGTATTACCCTGCTGTCTTCGTTTCACTCTTAAGGTGAATATACGGGTGACTGTATGCGAACCATCGTTTCAGGTTTACGAGTTTACAGGAACAAAGCCGCCTTTTTCGATGGCCCGGGTTCCTTCTTCACTTTGCAGCCATTCGAGTAATCGTTGCATCGAAGGGCTTGGTTTCTCGCCTTCCCGTGTGACCACGAACAGTTGAGCTGTGAATGGATATTGCTTCGAGCGAATGTGTTCTTTGTTCGGCTCTACTCCATCAATAGACAAAAATTTGACCTCTTGACGATTATGCATCACATTTGCAAAATAATAAAATGAATATCCGAGCGCGTTGTGATCCTTGTTAAAATCTGCGACTGCATTAATCATACCACCCATAATGCCAATTTGTAGTTCACGTGGCGGGTCAGCCATCTCATGGCCTGCCATCACTTTCTTTTGCATGTATGTCTGACTGCCTGAATTTTCTTCTCGCTGATAAGCAATGATCGGCTGATCCTTGCCCCCTACTTCATTCCAATTATGGATAGCCCCTTCATATATGCGGCGTACCTGCTCCGAAGAAAGTCCGTCAACCGGATTATCTTGATGCACGAGAAAAATAAACGCATCCCACCCAATGGGTGTTAGCCTCATTTGTATTCCCCGGCTTTTTGCCAGACGCAGTTCCTCATCGGAAGGACCGGCCACCAGGATCAGATCCGCCTTCTTTTCGATCAAATTGACATATGCCTGATGGGTCGTGTTGAATCTCAGCTCGTGCGCCGCTCGCGCCTTGCTCATTCCAGTCAGTTCATGCAGCATATCCTGCGCAAACGGAATGGCCGCCGTAGCCCCGTCAACTACCGGAAAATCCTTCTCTGCAATGTACGGGCGTTGAGGAAGCATCAGTGTAATCGTCAGCACAATGACGAGCGCAGCAGATATCGCGGCAACAATCCATTGCCATCTATGATCCACCTTACCATTCTTGTCGGTTAGCGCTGGATAACGATTCACCCCAACTCCTACTACCATGCCAGCTATCGGCAGCAGTGCTGCCAGTAGAAACCAGATTTCACCATGCTGTGTATATGGCCCCAGTACCTCCAACACAGGCTCTGCCCAGGCGTGATAGAGTGAAAAAAGTTCCCACGCCCCTCCCCACACTTCAGCAGGTTGACCACCAGACCCTTGTATTCCTATAATCCACAACCACAGCCCACATAATAATGATAATAGCCCAGTCAGCATCAGCGAAAGCTTGCCCCTGCTGGACACACGTGCACTCAAGGCACCATAAGCTGCAAAAATGAGACCGATAATCCATGCATATAGAAGCAGTATTACAAACACAGTTGTATCTGTGACACCTTCATGCCTCAGCAGAAGCTGCACTTGGGGTGCCACAACCATACTCCAAACTACATTAAACATGACTGAAAACAATCCAAACATAAACGTACCGCCCAGCCATGGCCAAAACCATGCTATCCGCACAGACTCGTCCTTTTCCGGCTTGGTTATAACTCCCTTTGGATCAGACATGTACATCCCCCTATATCTAATGAATGAAATGAGACTGAAAGCCATCGCTTCTTCATTGTACAATTATGGTAAAGATTAGTATACGAGAGGAGGAAAAAATGTCCTTATCCGGTCATCCGAACGAGGAGGCACTCAAGCTGCGTATGGCAAAAAAGGCCTCCCCCACGGGAAAGGCCTTTTTGGTATCGGATTTTAAGGAACTGTCGGTAAAGCCTTTGCAAGCTCCGGTGTCATTTCGTTTGGAGTTAAATAGCAATAGCGTGTATGGGGGTCTGAACTAAATAAAGGTTTGATCTTGACCTGAACCAGGTAAGTGCCTTTCGCCCTATTTGGAGTATAGCTATAGGGTCTGCGCTTTTCCAGTACAGTGCTCCAGAGCTTCGGATCTTCAATCGTTATTGCTTTATGCTTCTGTTGGATGCTTTTAAATAGCTTATAGTCTTCAATATACTGATTGGGTTGATAAGGTTCAAGCTCTTCAGCAATAATAGGAACAGCCCGTATCGAAAAAATATCCTTGGAATCAATGATCACCTTATCCGCATACCCCTTTTGCTCTAGCCAACCTGTAAGCTTGTGATAGGAAGCCGGCCATTCAAATGAAAATTCACGATGCCAGCTCGGTTCGTTATTGGTAAAGGATGACTCTTTGTTTGTAATAGAAACACTCCCTAGGGGATATCGATGTGATTGCATTTCGCTATAACTCATATTTAATACTTCTTCTCTGAGTATATCTTCAAATTCACGAGTTTCTTTTGGATTGGTTAAAACCACTCGTCTTTCATTATCATCTACGGATTGGATATTAATCGTCTCTGCTTTTCCTTGCAGCTTATCCAGCTCGTATCTTACCGTTTTATAAGGCTCTGCTTCCATCACTTTAGTCAGTTCTGTCCGGAAAGGCTTCTCCGGGAATGTATAGCGGCGAGTCATGGTGGAACCATCATCCAAGCGGTAGATTATGACTGCCCTTTCGACGGCCAGGTTTTTGGACAATGTTTTCTCGCCAGCTGCATGTGCACGTACGAGTTCACGATGTAAATTCAGCACAGAGGCGATATAGGCCCTGTCTTGGGAGTAATAAGCTTCTTTTTCTGCATTTCCCCCTAGAGGCTCCTCTTGCCCGACATAAACTTTTTCTACGGAGTGTGCTGTTGGAATCCGCCCCTCATAACCCAACCAACCTGATATCGGGATATATAGTACCAGCCCCATGATCACACCGTACACGACCATTTCCACCAAAGCTCGAACACGCACAATTTGCCACGTCTTGCGGACGACCATCTCTACAACGATATAGCCTAGAACAGCTCCAAGTGCATACCCAAAAATCGACCAATTAGCTCCTCTTGTACCTGCATTATAAAAATAATCGCCTAGTACAAGCATAGCGCATAGTATAACCCCTGCCTTGAACAAAGGTTGAAAGAAAGAGAAAGCCATTGCCTGAGTCGCCTTCTCGACCAAGCGTTTACGATACAAACCATAACTCAAGGCGACAAACAGCAGGGAGATACCTATATAGGCAAGCAGCTCCATGTAAGAAAAGGCGCGATTCGGCAAGTTGTCCATAATGCGTACAAACGGCGATAAGTTTTCCCAAATATTATTATTGCTGCGAAACTCCGAACCGTTAATATATTGGACAATGGTTTCTTGCACCCGCACATATCCGTATAAATTACGCTCCAGAAAACGCCCCATCATCATGAATAGAAACTGAGGCAATAGCAATAAAACATACACTACTACGGTCTGTAGCAACGATTGTCCCACACAAATACCTACAAACACGGTAAAGGTAAAAAAGAAAATCGTAAGGACGGATACGACCAGTGCCCATGAACCAATATCATGGATATGAAAAATATAAGGCAGTTCGACTGACGTGTTAACCCAGGCAGTTACTCCCGCAGTCAGCCATACAGGTACAAGTAAAAGAATAAGACCGCTAATCAAATGTGCCGTTAATAGATGCTCTCTACGCAAAGGTAGGCTATGATACAAATCGGATGGCCCCTGTCGCTGAACAAAACGAAGCAGCATCACACCTGCCAGCACGGGTACGGTCGTTAAGATTAATTTTTGCAATTCATTACCTGAGCTTGTGTTATCAAACAAGCTTTTTAAAACCACTCGTGGTTGTTCATCACCAATGCTCATAAACAATGGCAGCAGTACTGTAAACAGCAATCCTACCAAGTACAATAGACCGATCCAGCCATGCTGTCTCAGGCATTGGCGAATTACGCCGCCGCTACAGAAGAATCGGTTGGATGTCATAACCTGCGTCCTCCATTTCATAAATGAAAATTTCTTCAAGCGTCAACGGCAGCAAATCAAACACATGCGGCTCATACGCCTCAATCGTCTCTGCAATCCGCTCTCGTTCCCCCCGGATAATGAGCAGCAGAACACTGCCCCTCCGCTCCTTATGTACAACCGAAAGTTGTCCACATACGGTTTCCTCATGCGTGCTTTCACGAAAGGCAACCTGCACCTTATGCGTATCAGACTTGAGGTCGTCGACCTCTTTTTCCAACAGCATCCGCCCCTGGTGCATAATGCCGACGTGATCACACATGTCTTCTATTTCACGCAAATTATGAGATGAGATCACGACGGTCATCTCGCGTGCAGCGGTTTCCTGGAACAGTAAATTTTTGATCATTCTACGCATCACCGGGTCCAGCCCATCAATCGGTTCATCCAAAATGAGCAGCTCAGGCATACAGCTCAAGGCAAGCAAAAAAGCAGCCTGGCGCTTCATCCCCTTGGAAAAACGGTGGAGCTTTCGTTTAGGATCTAGCTTAAAAATCTCCGTAAGCTGTATGTAGCGTTCCTCGCTCCAGCTCGGATAAATGGAGCGGTAAAACCGGGCCATCTGACGAATTGTCGCTTGCGGAAAAAAATAGGGGGTGTCTGGCATAAACAGAATGTGCTGCTTGACTTCAGGCTGCTCATATACGGACTGTCCGCCAATCAGTACCTTTCCTGCATCCGGTCGGTAAATCCCGGCGATGATTTTGAGCAGTGTCGTTTTCCCTGCCCCGTTCGAGCCCAGCAACCCAAAAATAGAGCCCTTCTTCACCGTAAGGGCGAGCTGATCGACAGCCTTTTCTTCTGTAAATGTCTTTGTGACTTCCCTTAATTCAATCAAGGGACATCCCCCTTTCCTTTGTTTGTATAGCTTCCACGTATATGTCGTCCACTTCCTGCTGCGTAAAACCGAAATGGACGGCTTCGATCATCTGTTTTAACAATGCCGCCCGAATCTCATCCCGCTTTATTTGCTGCGGCTGATGCTCGGCAGGTGTGACAAAGCTGCCTTTGCCTTGAACGGAATAAATGTATCCTTCTCGTTCCAACTCTCGATACGCCTTCTGAATCGTATTCGGATTCACCGTAAGCTGAGCGGACAATGTCCGTACGGAAGGCAATTGCTCATCCGGCTGAAGTGATCCGTACACGATCATTTCCTTTACCCTGTCCATAAGCTGTTCGTAGATCGGCTTGCGGCTGCGGATATCCAGCTCGAACATGGACTTCCTCCTTTCAAGACTTATTCTGATTCACTTGTATATACTGAACTGTTCTAACTGTACTATCATTAATAGTACAGTTAGAACAGTTTGTCAATCTTTTCTTTGGTTATTCCTTACAAAAATAGCCGTGATGCATCACGCATCACGGCTATCTCTTTTTAGCCTTCCTTTGACTCATAAGGTTCATCACGGCTTATATTCGCAAGCGTTGAACCTTCCGGCAGCTTAAGATCCAGCTGGAACCGGAACGTCGCTCCTCTGGCCTCATCGCTATCTACACCAATAGCCCCCCCCATCAGCTTGACCAAGTTTTTACAGATGGACAATCCTAGTCCCGTCCCTCCATATTTTCGGTTCAGTGCCGGATGAAGCTGGGAAAAAGGCTGAAACAATAGATGCTGGCGGTCTGCTGGGATACCGATTCCAGTATCCGTTACACTGAACTCAATCAGGCATCTATTTTTACGACGGCTGTAAGCCTTTCTCTCCACAAAGATATTTACACGCCCTCGCTCCGTAAATTTGATCGCATTGCTCACCAAATTCACCAGCACCTGTCGAATACGCACATGATCGCCGACCAGCATCCCCGGCATTTCCTGATCCACATGCCATTCCAGCTCAATGCCTTTTTCCATAGCCTGCGTCATGAATAGGTCAGCCACACTGCCCACCACATCATCTAGCACAAAGGACTCGTGCAGCAAAGACATTTTGCCAGCTTCGATTTTGCTCAAATCCAGTATCTCGTTCAATATCTGCATTAAAGCACCGCTGCTACTGGTAATAATGTCTATATAGCTACGCTGCTCCTCATCCAATTCAGTATCTGCCAGTAACCCCGCCATGCCTATAATGCCGTTCATCGGTGTACGGAGCTCATGACTCATCACAGAAAGAAACTCTGACTTGGCCCGATCGGCGCGTTCGGCAGACTCCTTGGCCCGAATGATCTCCTTTTCATTCGTCCTGTCTACAAAAACCATCACAGCCCCTTTTCGCTCGCCATTATCCATCAAAGGGCTGATTCGATAGGAGGCCAGAAAGCTGGACCCGCCTTTTTTCCAAAATACAGCTTCCTCTGCCTGATAAGAGGCTCCGCTTCGAATCGCTTGAAGAATAGAGGACTGTTCGTCCGGAAAATGACTGCCAATTTCGTCAGCATGGAGGATCATGTCTATGCAAGCGCCATTCAGCGGATTGGCAGATCCTACGCCAAACATCTCAACAGCTGCCGGGTTCATAAAGCGGACATGTCCTTCGGTACTTAAACCTACAATTCCTTCGGATACGGCATTCAAAATAAGCGAATGCTCATTACTGAGCTTTTCAATTTGAGCAATGTAGCTTTTAAGAGGGGTAACATTTTCTATAATCCCGTAGCAGCCTACAATTTCCTCTTGCACGAAAATCGGGATATTCGTCATCTTGATGAATAGACGCTCCCCCTCCTTATGTATAAATTCCGATTCATAGGTTTGCGTCTCACCCTGCTTGGCCAGCTCCATGTGACGCTTGATTTTGTCCTGTTCCTCAGAGGAAGCCATGATGAGTATGTCAGCCCCAAGCAGCTTATCCTTCGTATAACCCGTAAGCTCCTCCAAGCTCGGATTCACGCTCAAGATATGACCTTCCATATTCACGGCGCATATCCCGAGTGGATTATGCTGAAACAGTGACCTATAACGGTTTTCACTTTCGCGCAGACGCTGCTCCATTTCCCGGTGCTCTGTAACATCCTGGATCATTCCAACCACTTGAACGGGCTTGCCTGCATGCTCGTCCATTTCAGCTTCCCAGATTGAACGCAGTACCTTTTGTTCCCCATTCGGCAATACAATCCGGTAAAAGGTTTCTTCGTGAACTCCCTTTAATATAACGTTGGTGATAATCTGTTTCATGCGCTCTGTATCTTCTGGATGAACAGCCGCCATGAACGCGTCAATACTTGTTTCAACCGACTTGACACGATAACCAAAAATGCTGCGAAATTCCTTGGAGAAATGCATAACATTGTTGACCAGATCCCAGTCCCATGAGCCGAACATCGCCAACCTTTGAGCTTTTGCCAAATTCTCCTCGCTCTTCTGGCGCTCTGTGATGTTGCGTCCGATGGACAGTACTCGCTTGATTCTGCCCTGTTCATCCCGAATAATGCGGTACGATACTTCCAGCCACAAATAGTGCCCGTCCTTATGACGAACACGCCGCTTCATGATGCCTGTTTCCTTGAAGAGTCCATGTACACGCATATAATCGGCATCTTCAACATGGTAGAATTGGAGCCGCTTTTTGCCGAGCATTTCCTGCTTTGTATAGCCTAGGAGTTTTTCCACCGAAGGAGAAATATATTGGAGTATGCCGTCCGCCGTGCTATATGAGATAACATCCGGCGTATTTTCCGTAATCAGCATGTACAAATCCTCATTATCCGAGAGCACCTGCTCCATATCTTTTTTCTCCGTGATATCCATTGCATACGCAATCAAATAAGATTGTTCGGTAGCCTCATCATCAAATATGGTTAATTCCAGCGATAGCCAGACGGATGTTCCCCTTTTATGTTTCAAACGCAGCTCTGTCTTATAGACTTGATCCGTAGCCTTTAGCCAACCTGCGTAAGCCTCCCTCAACCCTCGCTGATCCTGAGCCTCTTTATACAAGAGATGGTAATATCGGATATCCAGTAATTCCTCCTGCTCATATCCGACCATTTTGCAAAAGGCGGGATTGACGTACAGGCACTTCCCCTCCCTCGACAAAATCACGATTCCTGTCGGGGCATGATTATACATATGTTCCAGCAAAGGCAGTCGTCGAGCAGCAGAAAACACAATGAATCTCCTCCTTTGTGGTCCGGCAGTTTTTCTAACTACACCTATTCTAACATGATATGGGATTTTATAGCAGTGAGTCCACCTCTAGATAAGGCCCTTAAAACATGTATGCACAAAAGATTGCCGATGCAGGTTCATCGGCAATCTTCGAATTATTTTTTTATACCACCCGGCTAAGAAAATGACGCAAAAATCGCTCCGCATCGACTTTAAGTGCCACATCAACCGTAGTCAGGGCTTGAGCTTCGTTCTCATTTTGCACCTCACGGGTGCGACCAACCTCGGCGGAATCCCCCACCTCAACGGCAATGTGCATTGGACGCGTCTCCACAAAGCTAGAATCTATCGCTAATCCTACAGCCAGTGGATCATGCAAAGCACAGCCTGCAATACCAGGTCTGAAATTGCGATAGGCTTCCATATAAAAGTCTGTCATATCTGCCATAAACGCGCCCAGCTCGGTCCCTTGCTCACGCCATTTGTCCACATCCTGCTGGGGAAGCAGTGTTTGCATCGTGACGTCCAGCCCAACCAGCGTAAGCGGAAAGCCCGCTCCCAGCACATAGGCTGCGGCTTCTGGATCGGCATAAATATTCGCTTCAGCCGTCGGAGTTACATTCCCTTTCACTGTAACCGCGCCGCCCATGATGATCAGGCGGTCAAGCAATTGGGGAAATTCGGGGCAGCGATCCAATGCAATCGCAAGATTGGTTAGCGGTCCCACAGCTACCAGGGTAAGTTTGCCTTCATAGCGACGAGCCTGTCCGATAATAAAGTCAGCGGCATCCCCAGACGCAGCCTGACGGGAGGGAGCTCCTTTCAACTGATTGCCAATACCGTCTTCACCGTGAATATGCCGGGAATATGGTTTGAACAGCTCACGAGCATACGGCTTGTGAGCGCCAGACACGACCGGAGCCTCTACCCCTAGTTTTTCCAGCAGAATCAGTGAGTTACGTGTTGCCTCCTCCACCGAGATATTACCAAAGGTGGTTGTAATACCGAGTAGCTCCAATTCCGGCGAATGGACCGCGTACGCAATAGCAAGCGCGTCGTCAATGCCAGTATCTACATCTAAGATTAACTTTTTGCTCATGATGACCCTCCACAGTAGAACAGCATTCTTTTTTTCATTATACACAATTTCAATGCTTATTCCCTTGGTCATCAAATTCTTTATTCGAAGACGTAAAAAAAGACTACGACAGCTATGCCGTAGCCTTCTTTTAATACTTTTCAATCACTCAAGGGCACTTGTTCTGGCTAAATCCTAAGGCTCGATTCCCCACACCAGCTTATCATTGTGGAACAACGTTACTTTGTTCCATTCTGCATAAGAGGTTTTAGTTGGATCGAAGGAGTAATCATTGGATTCGTTCAGGTTAGACCAGTCACTATTGTTCATGCGGATCTGAATATCACCTGTTTGCGCTCCAGCAGCAAGCGTGCCGGCAGCAGCACTGAAACCAATTTCAATATAGTTGTCTGTAATGGTACGCAGCACGTTATCATTGCCTACTTGCGCATAGTCTACTGCAGATTGCAGCTCTTGGCTGCCATCCTTCGTGAAGTAATAGCGGATTTTCAGCTCACTCAGCTTCACGGGTGTTGTACCTTTATTTTTCAGGTTAAGGAAAGGCTTGACTGCGTTATTAGCTGGGTCGGTGTCACCAGCCCGGTACATTACAACCAGATCACCCGCTGGTTCTGTAGGGTCGGTTGGATCAGTCGGTGTACCTTTAGGTTCAGCGCTTACCGTTGCGGAATCCTTACTTGTTCCTTTCGCATTCGTAGCACTTACAACATAGAAGTAAGTTGTTCCGTTCGTCAGTCCCTTATCCGTGTACTCTCTTTCCGTTACAAGAGGCGCAACGGCTGTAAAAGGACCTGCTTCGCTAGTGGCACGTTTTACCGTGTAGCTATCGGCACCAGTAGACGCATTCCAAGTCAGTGTTACTTGAGCATTGCCCACAACAGCCTTTAAGCCTGACGGTACAGCTGGAGCTGTAGGCGCTGGGTCCACACCACCAGTGGAAGGCACGATTGCAGGGTACGCATTTTGTACCAGCATCACAAACTGATCATGGAACCATGCTCCTGAAATAGGTGCATTCGGTAAAGCATCTGTCAATGTGCCATCCTTGGTTGTATAGGTAGGATCACACATACGGTCAAAGCCTTTACCCTCATCGTTCGGAATGAGTGAGCTGGAACCATCGGAATCACCCGGAGGTTTCGCCCATACATAGGCATCAATATGGCCAGCTGGAGCCGTTTGTGGCGGTGTTCCCATACCTGCTCCGCTGTTATTACACCAGTTACCACGGTGCGAGCGTTTGTCAACACGGCCTGAGTTTACATAGGAGTTAATATCATTGCCGACTGCGGAAGTCGGACGGTTAGGTCCGCCCCATCCGTTACGGCCTGTATCAATTAACATACCGAGTGAGCTCGGCCAGCCTGCGCTGACAAAATCTCTATGCAATGACTCTGCGAAATCCGATTCATCGAAATTAGGATTCCATTCATAGTACTTGGACGATTTGATCGGTTGTCCGCCGACATTCAGATTTGGATCAGGCAAATTAGGTTCTGTCAGCGGTGAAGTATTGGCTGTATTCGTGATAAAGCCATCTACACTGGACAGACCTTTGCTAGTGTCTTTGAAGATAGTTGTAAACAGGGATACCGTTGCTGCACGGTTGTTATCCCAACCTAACCAGCCAGAGTGACCGATATCTACGTATTTGTACACATTCGGAATCTCGTTCAGCTTATTCATTGTGTACTTAACACCAGCTTCATAAATCCCTGTAGACTTGGCTTGCGCACATTTAGGATCATCCAGATTGGTTACCAGGTTTGGCAAACTATCTGGTTCAATGATCGCTACGATACGAATATCCTTATATTTGGGATTTGCGAAAATAGAAGCAATTTTGTCAACATAATCCTTTTTATATGTTTCCAGCCCTGCCTGAGTCAGCGGTAATTCACCATTGGAAGCCAAGGCATGACAATCCCGTCCGGGCAGATCATACACAATAAATTCCGCCGTAATCGGTGTGCTGCCTTTCTTTTGCGCCAATACTTGGTCCAAATGCGCTTCCAGGCCAAGCTTGCCTCCACCGCCGTTAATAGCAGCGATACGATCAAGCCATACGGCTGTCGGGAATGTTTTGACCGTTTGCATTTTTGCTTTCAGATTGGCATCCGTAATCTTGGCAATCGATGTATCAACACTAGCCGCATAATCAGGACTAACATATTTTGTCGCCCCTTGGTAAGGATTGTCCACATGGGATTCTGCATGTATTTTATCCGTAAATCCTGCACCTGGTAGAAAGCTGCTTGCGACGAGTGATAGCGCAAAAGCATACTTCATGCTTTTACGAAGCACTTGCTTTGTTTTCAATTGCTTCACCTATCTTTCCGTGGATTTTGTTGAATCTTCCTATGTCGGCACCTGATTGTTACATGATTAAATGTGAGTTACGCCTACTCTCCAAAAAAAAGCGGCGTTCATAGTTGCGAAAGGTAAGCGCTTTCTATTTGTCCATGCGCTCACATTTTCCCCTTTTTGTCACCTCCTATGTTAGATTATAGTGAGCTGGAAATCTGCTGTAAATTGAATAAATTAAGGACTACATTATTAATTAGGCATATGAATTGCCACTCTAACGGTTCGTTGTGGCACCTCTTTTTCTGAAACCGGTTCCTTCATTTGTTGAACATCCCTGCTATGACAAGCTCTCAGGAGATTTAGGATCGACAGCAAAAGAGCGAATTCAAAAAAAGCAAGACTGTATTCTTTAATTTCCGTCAGCCTAAATCGACAATGATAAACTCCAGAACGCCAACTATGCCAAATCGTTATATCTATCGACAGCAAAAGGGTGTTTTCAGGCCACATGACCGTGAAAACACCCTTTTATTGTTGTGAAGTCAATCTATGCTCTTGTTGTTCTACACTTTTTCGCGATCCTTGCCCTTGTCAGATTGCCCTGCATTTTTATTGGCGGCATCCCGATCCAGCTGCATTTCTTCAACCGTCTTCACCTTAAGTCGCGCTGCTCCCTCATAAGGTCGGGTTGGAATCAGATCGCCTGCAGCCAGACGTTGACGCGCCTCGACAATTGCTGCTCCGTATTGCGGCAGCCATGCTTCCTGGGCCACCAGCATTTCATCGACCATCTGCCAAATTTCTTTCGGATTACACACCGCGCCCACTAGCGGATCCATCATAAACGCTTGCCGCAGCAACTTATCATCTCCGTGCACAGCCGCTTCAACAGCCAAACGCTGGACGGAAATACTTACATTGCAGACGGCAGCAAGACCGAGCGGAAGGTCTCCTACATGTGGCATGGAGATACCATTCCGATCCACATATCCAGGCGCTTCAATAATCGCATCGTCCGGCAAATTGGAAATCACACCGTTATTTACGACATTAAAATGCCCCCGGTATACACGTCCGGTTTCCAGACCTTCGATAATGTATGAACCATGCTCTTCACCGCGATTTTCCGCCTTGTACTCCAATGGGTCTTCTTTCATCCAGTTGGGGAAATCTGTTTCAAACCAATTACGTCCTTCTGTACATACACGCAGATAGCCGCCTGTTTCTCCGTTGATCCAGCTGCCTAGATCAATCCAGTCCAGAATTTCATTCGGACGCTTCCGGTACCAAGGTACATATTCACTTAGATGGCCATTCGACTCTGTGCTGTAATAGCCAAAACGACGAAGCATGTCGATGCGTACCTTTTCGGTGCGGCTATATTCGGGATGTTTTTCAAAAGCCTCCAGCAGTCCAGCTGTCAGGTCCTTGCCTTCATGTGACGCCTGAATGTACCACGTCTGGTGATTGATTCCGGCGCACACAATGTCCACATCCTGTTTCTCCAGACCATACACCTCAGCAATTTGGTGATGCCCATGCTGGACGCCGTGACATAGACCGATTGTACGCACACCGCTGTATTTGTTGCAGGCCCACGTCATCATCGCCATCGGGTTCGAGTAGTTCAGCAGCAATACATCCGGTGCACTTAGCTCGCGGATATCCTTACAGATGGCCAGCATTTCAGCAATACCACGCTGACCATACATGATCCCTCCTGCACACAATGTATCGCCCACGCATTGATCCACGCCATATTTCAGCGGAATATCCACATCGGTTGCAAAGCCCTCCAGCCCGCCAACCCGGATCGTACAAATGACGTATTTGGCATCCTTTAAAGCTATCTTTCGGTCCGTAGAGGACTGTATTTGTATGGACAAACCATTCTCACGAATATCCCGCTGGCATAGCTCAGTAACCATATCCAGATTGTGCTGACTGATATCCGTAAAAGCCACTTCAATATCGTTAAATTCCGGCACCGATAACAGATCTCGTAAAATTCCACGGGTAAAACCGATGCTTCCTGCTCCAATAAAAGCTACTTTAAATGACACGGCATTCAACCTCCGTTAATTAGAATTGGTATATACCGTCATTGTAGCAATAGGTCTGCGGAAAGCGTTATCAAAATCATGACCAGTTTCGTATTTAGGTGTCAAAAATCCTAACTTTCGCTTTAGCAGAGGGTTGCCGATTTCCATTTCGTTCCATCCGTTTCTCTCTTTCTATCTAGTGTTTTTTCAGTTCAATATGTACTTTAAGTGCGGTAAATGTAGTAACATAAAAGAAAACATTGGAGAGCAAGGAGCAGCCTAAGATGAACAAAAAGATTATCTTTTTAGATATAGATGGAACGCTAGTGGATGATGATGGTATGATTCCCGAATCTGCAAAAACAGCATGTATCGAAGCGAGAAAGAACGGACATCTGATTTATTTATGCACTGGCCGATCCAAAGCGGAGATTTATGATTTTATCATGGAGGTCGGTTTTGACGGGATCATCGGAGCTGGCGGGGGCTTTGTAGAAATCGAAGGCGAGATGTTATATCACCACAAAGTATCGGATGAAGATGTTAAACATATGGTCGATTACTTTGATGAACATGATTTGGACTTTTATTTGGAATCGAACGGGGGACTGTTTGCGAGTAAAAACTTTTTGCCCCATGTGGAACGGCTTATCTATGGTGATGTGGACAATGATCCCGTAGCCAGAGAAAAAAAAGAACAACGTCCGCATCCTTTTATCACTGGCCTAACTATAGGAGAGGACAACCTGTATCGTAGTGACGTGAACAAAGCATGCTTTTTGGAAAACAAAAATGTTCCTTTCGAACAGATCAAAAAGGAATTTGCAGGGAAATTTGAGGTTATTCAATGTACTGTATCTGCTTTCGGGCAAGACAGCGGCGAGCTAATGGTTCCCGGTATTCACAAAGCCGTAGCTATTGAAAAGCTTATTGAGCATTTGGGAAGATCCCAAGAAGACACCATTGCTATCGGAGATGGGATGAACGATGCTGAAATGATTGAATATTGTGCGCTAGGAATTGCTATGGGAAATGCCAAACCGGGCCTCAAAGCCATTGCAGATGACATTACGGATGCTGTGGATGAAGATGGACTGTTTCACAGCTTTAAAAAGCATGGTCTGATTTAGTGATGTAATTTTTTTATACTTAAGCCCCTGCAGTAGTTTCTGGACTTAAAAATTCCTAATTCTACTGGTAGGGGCCTATCTCCAATGCTATCTTTCCACGGAATTCACATAGTACTTGCTCGGCTTCCATCTCCTCACTACTTGTAAGATGGGCAAACCATTCTTCAAATATCTGTTGTTGCTTATCCTTCAAGATTTCTACTTTGGTCATGTACCTTGATTAAAATATGGAATTCCTCCTCAATAACCGCGCTTATGCTGACGATAGCTGCGTGCGGTTGTTTTGTTGCTGTATAATGAGTGAGTCTGTAAATATTTACAAAGGAGCAAGACATGTCAAACCGTAAATGGACATTTATCCTTATCCCAGTCTTCCTGCTATTTGCCTGGCTGCTCTTCCAGTTCACTCTGTCTTCTTTTCAAATTCACCAATTTGCAGAGTTATTGAAGACGGTTTCTCCAAAAGACGGGGTTTCCGATACAAAAGTCGTACTGATATCCCAGGAGTTGGATAATTATTACTGGCGGTCAATCGAACAAGGAGCCCGAAAAGAAGCGGAACAGTACGGTATGCGGCTCGATTATATCGGGCCGGACCGCATTAATCCGTCCGAGCAGGTCAAACTGCTGGATAAAGCGATCGCCAGTAAGGCGGATGCAATTCTGGTTCAAGGAATAAATGATCCAGAGTATCGCCGATTAATCGACAAAGCAGCCGGACTTGGCATCCCCGTCATCACGATCGATACGGATGAACCAGACTCCCGGAGACTAGCTTACGTGGGAACGGATAACGAAGGAGCAGGAAAACGGATGGGCGCGCTGTTAGCGAAAGCCTCTGGAGAGCGTGGCGACATTGGAGTTATGATCAGTAGCGAGCGCGTCGAGAATCAGCGACTCAGGCTTGCTGGATTTCGTTCCGTGATCGGTCGCTATCCCAAGCTCCGCATTGTGGAGATTCGCTCCTCAAATATTTCACGGCTTCAGGCAGCACAGCAAGCTCAGAACATGCTCACCCGGTATCCGCAGATCCGCTACATGGTCGGATTCAGTGCGCTGGACGGCCTTGGTATTCTGGAAGCCTCGGAGCGACGCGGAGCGCGGAATTTGCAGATTTTCGCTTTTGACGATATGGCCGAGACGTTGAAAGCCATCAGAGATTGCAAAATCGAACTGACCATTGTTCAACAGCCAGAGGAAATGGGGGCTAAGTCCATAAAATTACTGAATGATTATCTAAAGGGGAATCCCCCCCAGGAATTAACATACACCAGGATATATGAGATGCATGCGGACACTCCCGACAACATGACCGGAGATGACAGACGATGACGATCAGAACGAAGCTGCTTCTGTTCATCCCTCTTCTAGTTGTGTTCGCCAATATCATCGCTTATTTTGTATTCCAAAGCGGAAAGGTCGTACAACAGAGCTACGATGAAATGCTTGGCCGCATTCTTCTCATCGAGCAAACCTCCGAATCGGCGGAGAGCAACTTAAATCTCCTATATGCCTATCTGCTTAATCCAAGAGGCGATAAGGCTGTGCAGGGCCCGACAGAATACCAATTGATGCAGTTGAAAGGCAGAATTCAGGAAGTCTCCGACTCGACCGACCCTTCTTTCGCCGAGGAGGACTACGTGAATCTGTTGGCTACATTTCTTAAAGAGAAACAAGCCGCAGTTCTGGATGCAAAGGCACAAGATCCTCAATCGGCTTTTGAACATTATATTGAAGCGGAGAAAACCGTCAGCTATATTCATGAGGAGGGTCAGCAACTGATCGATGATGAACTGGCTTATTACCGGCCAATCATTGAGAACATCCGGAACAAGAATGAGCGAATGAACGGATGGGGAGTGGCGTTGTTCGGCATGAACGCGCTGATGGGGGTTTTGCTTGCAATCTGGGTCTCGCGCAGCATTACTGGCCCTGTCGGCAGACTTGTCGGACTGGCGAAGCGAATCGCCACAGGTGATCTGAATATCAAGCCCCAACCGCGACGGGATGACGAGCTAGGCGTACTGTCGGACGCCATTTCGCAAATGTCCGCCGATTTGAGTATCCTCATCGAGAAGGATAAACAGAGTCTGGAAATGCGGCGGCTTGTGAAGGAACTGGAGCTTCTGGCTCTGCAAAATCAAATTAACCCGCACTTTTTATTTAATACCTTAAATGTGCTCTCCAAGCTGGCGATTCTGGAAGGGGCGGAGAAAACCAGCGACCTGATCGTTTCGCTGTCCAATCTGCTACGGTACAGCCTGCAGAAGCTGGACAAACCCGTAACTCTCCAGGAGGAACTGGATCATATCCGCGAATACGTAACCATCCAACAGGCGCGTTTCAGGGACAGAATTCGCTTCGATCTTCACTTTGACGCTTCCGTACTTCAGCAGCAAATTCCGGCCCTGACGATCCAGCCATTTATTGAAAACGCTTTTCTTCATGGTGTGGAAGATATGGAAAGCGGAGCCATTATCGTGTTAACGCTGTCGAGAGCGAACGAAGATGTACAAATTGAAATTTCGGACAACGGAAAGGGCATGACGGAGGAAACCCGACTGTCCGTACTCCGTCTTAAAGGCGAAGCCGAAAGCGGCAGTTCAACAGGACTTGGAATGCAAAATGTGTTTAGGCGGCTGCAGTTGTTCTACGGAAAGGAAGGAATGGTTGAAATCAATAGCAATATCGGACGAGGTACTACCATAACAATACGAATTCCAGTCAAGAAGGAGAGTGAGCAGACTGATGTATCGGTTGTTGATCGCGGATGACGAGGCTTTGGAGAGAGAAGGACTGGAATTGACAGTGGAACGGGCGATGCCGGGGATATTCCGGTTTATTCATGCCGGCAACGGCCGCATGGCGATTGAATGTGCGGAAGAGCACCGTCCCCATATTGCCATTCTGGATATCAATATGCCTGGAATTGACGGGCTTGCGGCGCTTCGTGAATTAAAGGAACGGCTTCCCGATACCCGATTCGTGCTCGTTACTGCCTATGATTATTTTGCCTATGCCCGGGAGGCGCTCTCTTTGGGTGTGAAAGAATATATTCTGAAGCCGGCGAAGCGAGAACTGATCATCGGTACACTGAAACGACTGATTGAAGAAATTGAGTGCGAGAAGCGGGCACGTACGGAAGAATTGGAGCTTAGGCACAAAATCTCACAGCTGATGCCGCTCGCAGAAAATGAGCTGGCTTTAATGCTTATGGTCGACCAGACCGTGGATTCAAGCGCTTCCCAGCTATCAGAATGGCTGGACTTTCCTCTTGATCAGGGAAGCGCCATCATTGCCGCCTTTGACGGATATACGGACGAGCAGGATAAAAAGAAAATTTACGATCATTTCCGAAGCTATGTAAAAACGCATGGCCCGAATGCCATTGTAAGCTCCTTGATCGACCATCATGTAGCCACTTTTTTACGCAAGCCACCTGTCACCGGCGAAAACGACTGGCGGCAGTTGGTGAATCACCTTGTTCAGCAGCTCTCCGAGCTTGCCCAGGAGCAACTTGGTATAAAGACGGCCATTGGAATCGGATCGCTGCATAGCGGCGAGGAAGGACTTCGCAAGTCCTATTTCGAAGCCGTTTTTGCCTCCACCCTACGCAAGCGGGATGGAGGTTTCTGCCACTTTGACGAACTGAAGTCATCAGAGGCTGGAAACGCTTCTTTGCTTGCCATCAAAGCGGAGAATGGAATGCTTCAGCAGACGTACGTCATGTCAGCACTGCAACGGATACGCGAACAGCGAGAGGTTCAAACACTGACTATGCTGGGTAGGGCGAAAATGTATATCGAGGAACGGTTCAACGATGATCTTTCGCTGGAAGAAGTGGCTGATTTTGTCCATTTGAATCCTCACTACTTCAGCAAAATTTTCAAACAGGAATACGGAGAAACATTCATCGACTTCGTAACCCGGCTGCGGATTGATAAAGCCATCTCTCTGATTAAGGCCGGCAACCTTACTCTTAAGGAAATCAGCTTTGAAGTGGGTTATAAGGACCCGAACTATTTTAGCCGAGTCTTTAAGAAGATAACGGGTGTTCCTCCCACTGAGTTCAAAGGCCAAAAATAGTAGAGATTCATCCATGCCGACTATCGGCATGGATTTTTTTAAGCTCGAATGACAAGGTAATGCTAGGTTCAGCCCCTCTATCTCCGATTCGGGAATCGAAGCCAAAATCGTGCATGAAAAGGTCCGTTTATTGAAGACGATAACCGGCCTTTCTTTTATAAGCGCATGTTATACTTCTCCTCGAAGAACGGAATGAGGTTCCAGAGATCTGGAGGGGAGATGATCATATGGCAGTAATCATCAATAATGAAAGCGCTCAACAGAAAGCGCTTCAATCAGAAAAACCTAATATGCTTTTTGTGACGTTGGTATCCATCGTAGCTGCGCTCGGAGGCATCCTGTTCGGTTTTGATATCGCGGTTGTTTCGGGAGCGATCGAATTCCTGCAGCAGCGTTTTTCGCTGAACGAATTTCAGGTTGGTTGGGCGGTGTCAAGTCTGATTGTCGGGAGTGTCACCGGAGCGGCTCTCTCCGGCTACATGAGTGAAAAGATCGGCAGAAAAAAGGTATTGCTGGCCGCCGGATTTTTATTCATCGTCGGCTCGATCTGCTCAGCGCTTCAAGACACGTTCACCGGGTATGTTATCTTTCGCATGATCGGTGGCATTGGCATAGGGATCACTTCCACCGTTTGTCCGGTGTACAACGCGGAGATCGCTCCCGCTAAATACCGAGGCCGTTTGGTTGCTTTAAATCAGTTGGCGATCGTAACTGGGATTTTCCTGGTTTATTTTCAGAATTCGTGGATCGTCAGCCTGGGGGATGAAGCCTGGGGTGTCTCAACAGCCTGGCGCTGGATGTTCGGAGTGGGAGCCGTTCCGGGACTGATCTTTATGCTCTTGATGCTCTTCATACCCGAAAGCCCGAGATGGCTTATTAAACAGAATCGGCCTTATGAAGCGCTGCCGATTTTGCTGAAAATTCACGGTGAAGAAGCCGCTAAGCAGGAAGTGCTTGATATCAAGGAATCATTCAAAAATGAGAACAACTCATTGAAACAATTGTTCGCTCCTGGTATTCGGGTCGCTCTCTTTATCGGTGTTATGCTCGCCATTATGCAGCATATTACCGGCATCAATGCCATTTTGTACTACGCGCCGGTTATTTTTAAGGGAATGGGACTCGGTACGGACGCTTCTTTGACCCAGACCATTTGGATCGGGTTGATCAATGTGTTGTTCACCATCGTATCCGTATGGCTGATCGACAAAGCGGGACGAAAAGTCCTGCTGATAATTGGCACCTCGTTGATGACCCTCTGTTTGGTCATTATTGGAGCCGCATTCAAAATGGGTTTGACCACCGGACCGCTCGTACTCATCATGATATTGATCTACGTGGCCTCCTATGCTATATCGCTTGGGCCGATCGTATGGGTTATGATCTCGGAGATCTTTCCGAACCGCATTCGCGGCAAAGCGGTCGCCATCGCTTCGATGGCATTGTGGGCCGGCGATTATCTGGTATCGCAAGCATTCCCTCCTCTGCTGAGTTCAGCCGGTCCGTCCAACACCTTCTGGTTATTCGGAGCCATCTCGTTGTTCGTCGTGGTCTTTATATGGCGCAAGGTTCCCGAAACCAAGGGGAGATCACTTGAACAGATGGAAAATATGTGGCTTGGGAAATGACCCAACTTTAGCTCTCAAGAAGCCCGGACACATGTTATAATGCTTCAAAACACACGTCCTCTGAGTCATACCGACCTAAATCGGCAATGGTTCAGAGGCTTCTTATTGTTTTTTTTAATTTCCCCTCCCGCTTCTCCTTAAATCACTTGAAGTTATGAATGGGCTGTTTTTGGTTAATGGATAGCCGCGGCGTAGCGTTGACCAACATCGTTCTTTTTATAAGCAGCTTCCGCGCCAGATTCCTTCTGGCCAGCACAGCCTCTTGATGGCACTTCTGCCAGCATGGATAAGCCTGCAGCCGCGTACCTCAAGGCACGGGTTGGTCCTTTCTTGGCGACATCACAGCGAATGGAGGTAAGCTTGCTGTTCACCATTCGGACGAGCGTTCCCAACACGGGGACTGTGCCGATGATACTCAGCGCCTTCTGCGCTAGATTCAGCATCCCGCCCAGCAGGTTTGCCTTTGACGATGCAAGTGTGACAGGGGAAGCACCTGCCGTCTCGCCATCCATCACCATACTACTGCTGCCTGCTTGCAAATAGATGACCTCACCTGCCGTAATGTCCAATGTGTCCTCATAGCATTATTTAGAGGATAAAATCCAAGCTTAAGATGTTTGACTCTCTAAATCATCAATCCATTAAAGTGCTTGCTGACGCATCAGGCCGTCTTTCTGATCTGCTACATCCCTCAAATGTTCCGCCTGATCCAGTAACTGTTTAATTTCAGCTCTTACTTGAAAGTCTCTACGTCCTGAGCGCTGCAACTCTGCCGCCTGTTCGGGCAATTCCTTGGCTTGCTGACAGTAACCACGAATTTCATCCATAAGCTGTTCGTATGCTTTATGTGCCTATGTAAGCAGCCCATCTGTTGAATGACTTGTTACGTTTTGTCATTTAGTTCAGTTTCTCAGCTCATTTTCTGCATGCAAAAAAGCTCATTCCTACTCATGGTTCAAGTTGGGAAGAGCTTTTGAAAGTTAATTAAGTGTTTGTAGCTTGTATTGTACGATCTTGTTGTTGATAGTATACAATACATTTTTTTGCATATAATCAATAAAATATATTTATAACCAAACAATGTGATCCTATTTATTACCCTTGTTCCGTTTTGTTAAGCCCAACCTGTCTAATATATCGCTTTTATTAACATTTAACCGAACATGGTAGTCTCCAGATGGACATATAATACTTGGATGCATACCACTTTCTGCTTTTTGATAAAATAGGATTTACCCACAATTTGGACAGGGGACTTTTTCACCATTCAAGACCTTTCTATCAATATCATTCTTATTCTTTATTATACTTATCCATATTTTCCTCCTTAAAGTCAACGATACGGTAAATTAGGATAAAGAAGTTTCACTTCTTTGAGGATAGCACGAATTTCACTATATGAAGATTTTCTTTTAATGCTTTGCTTCTCTTAAAAACGCAATAACCTCTTCGCGTTGAGTATAAGTAGGATTTTTTAATGAATTATGTGTAACTTCATAGATAATTGTTTGAGTAGTCCTAGTAACAGACTCTGTTCCTTTTATATATATTCTTATAGTGTTTGTATTAACATTTGCAAATCCCAAGATTTGATTTCCAAAGTCATCTAAAGGAATTTCCATACTCCAGTTTGATTTTTATATTATTCCGTTTTATTAAGTCTACTGTTTCTTTTCCTACATTTGCTTATTCAGTTCTCGATACAAATTTTTAGGTGCGATCCTTTGCCCATTTGGGGCAAAGGTATCTTCTTTGAATAGGTCAGTTGGTTTAGCATAACGAGTTCCCTTAGTCCCAATTTTCCTAGACTGCTGTTTCACTGAGACACTATTGGAAGATATTTTCGCGGAGATTTGTTTTTTTCCCACCTGTGAGAAATATTGTTTGAATCTCTGCTCTGCTAGGGCCACCACCTCCGCCCAGTCCATCGAACACAAAAGGACCTTCAGTCAGGTTAGCTAATGACATTCACCTTTGCTCTTCTCTAGATATGCCTTCTTTATTCGATAAAATCAAAAAATCCCCAGGATAGCTATTTTTCTAGTCACATTGACAGGAGCTACTTACCTTCTTCTAATTCCCGATTCCCTCTTTTCCTTGTTATATTTTTCAAATTTAATATATACCTAATATAAATATATTAGTAACATAAGAGAAAACATTCGAGAGCATGGAGCACCTGAGATGAACAAAAAGATCATCTTTTTAGATATAGATGGAACACTGGTGGATGACGACAGCATGATTCCCGAATCTGCAAAAACAGCATGTATCCAGTCCATAAAGAACGGGCAACTCATTTATTTATACACAGGCCGATCCAAAGCGGAGATTTATGATTTTAACATGGAGGTTGGTTTCGACGGGATCATCGACGCTGGCGGGGACTTTCTAGAAATGGAAGGCAAAATGCTATATCATCACAAAGTATCGGATGAAGATGTAAAGCATATGGTCGACTACTTTGATCTGCATGGAATGGACTTTTATTTGGAATCGAACGGGGGACTGGTTGCGAGTAAAAACTTTTTTTCCCCATGTGGAGCGGCTTATCTATGGGTGATGTGGACAATGTTCCCGCAACCAGATAGAAAGGAAGAGCGTTCGCATCCTTTTATCACCGGCCTAATTGTAGGAGAAGACAATCTGTATCGTAGAGATTTGAACAAGGCGTGTTTTTGGAAATCCTTTTGAGCAAATAAAAAAAGAATTTCAGGGGAATTTTGCAGTTATTCAATGTACCATATCTGCTCTCGGCGAGGCACAGCGGGTCATGGTTCCCGGTATTCACAAAGCCGTCGCCATTGAGAAGCTTATTCAGCATCTGGGAATGTCCAGGGAAGATACGATGCGACTATTGTTCTTGTCCATCAGCATGGAACCGGGGCAAAAGGGGGGAGTATTTCCTATGGATGGTCCCGAGGCGAACTGCCCCCTAAAATTCGTTGCCCATTGAAATATGCTCTAAAACCCGTTCCCAGATGCCAGCGATTTTCCAGCGGCGGAACCAGGTGTATAACGAGGACCAGGAAGGATAATAGTCTAGCATATTGTGCCATGGCATTCCTGTGCGGGCGACTCACGATATCGCTTTGAGCATCACCCGATTGTCTGTTCCAGGTCGCTCTGTGTGTTTTCATTCCGGTGGTAACGCGTCTTTAATCTTTTCTCACTGATCATCTTAGATTTTGTATCGTCTTTTCATATTACTAATTATGCATAAATTAACATTTTTTTCAGTTTGAATATATTTATTCTCAGTAGGGGCTTTTGGACACTTTAAACACCTACATAAACCCTAGTATTTTATTCGAATTCAAGGAATTCAACTTGTCTAAAATACTGCTTTGAACGGAGGATGACCCGTCTCTTGATTTTGTAATATGCTAGGTTTGCGGAATCTTAAGCTTGTTTGAATTTTAAAAATTGCTACATCATCTTTTATCTCTTCAAAAGAAATATTCAACCAAATCGGTACTAAAGGAATTAAACCAGTAAGTAGTTTTATAACTTCTTCTAATTCTAGATATCTCCCATTAGTATTCTCTTTACTCAGAAGTGTTAATTTGATCCATTCATCTGTTGAATTTAAGTTTTTGCTACGCTCCTCCACAGGTTCAACAATAAACCTGATCTCCTGGTTTATTAATTCTTTTTGTATTCTGATTTCATCAACAGTCTTTAATAAGTTTTCTCTAAAAAGTTGCTTATTCATTTGTGTTATATTTTCCAATTTAACATACTCCTGTTATTTTATTTTTTTGCTTACCACTTTTTCAGCTTCTGTAAGATAACCCGATTTATTTATCTCAAATTTATATAATTCAATCCATCCTCCTTTTACTTTTACTCCAGCTTTTTCAAAGAGTTCTGGATACTTTGATGCTTCAGCTACTGTCGGCCGATAATGACCTGACTTATTGTCAATTCGTCTTACTTCTCCTTGTCCATTTATTTTCAATTGCCCTGCCGCAAGAACCTCATCTCGATTGCCTAGGGTATGATGCCTTTTCCCAATTACTAATTCCCCATTTTTATCTATAACAAAATCCACTTGCGTCCTACCGTTAATTCCTTTAATCCTTCCATTCTCTAAAGTATATGTTAGTATTTTCCCGTCTTTGGGTAACCCTTCATTAGGAAATTTATTCTTGATTGTTGAACCAATATCAGTTTCCTCTAGTATCTTAGAATTCCCCTTAATAGCCCCTGTTCCTTTTGACATGCCGCGAGAAACAATACCAAGAGTCGGGCGGGTGCTCTGTCTTGATTGGAAGATAGATGCGGTGGAAATTATGAGTTCGAACTGTGCTTGGGAAATTGCGCTCTCTAATGCTATCTTTCCACGGAATTCACTTAGTGCCTGCTCGGCTTCCATCTCATCACTACTTGTAAGATGGGCAAACCATTCTTCAAAAGTCTGTTGTTGCTTACCCTTGTATAAACTTTGATACCATCGCTTTAGATCAGCTTCAGCTTGTTCTTTTTCCGCTTTTTTGGCTCCTGCATTCATCGCAGTTTCTAAACGAACATCTGGCTCGGTTTTTCCTTTTAGCTCGGGATTTACTGGCCTAGGGTACGGGTCTTTTTTATTTAAAATCAGCTCTACGAAGGCCCACTGGGCTTTTGTCTCCGAGTTACTTTCTACTTTACTCGTTTGTGTTAGCCTTGCAAACCAAGTTTCAAAATCCCTATTTGGATTAAACTTATAATATCTTTCATACTCATTCCTTAATCTTTCTTTTTCTTCTAAAAAACCTGCTTCTCCTTCACGCATCACCATTACATTCTTAACATATTCCTCAAATTCAAGATTTCTATTTTGGTCATTTTGATTAATGGAACCAAATTTCTCATCAAGAATTCTCTTCGCTCCGGTGGCATCTAAGGGTTGTAACTGTTTAACTTTTTTATTCCGCCAGCCCGCTCTTACTTCAAGCGGAATTTTGTGATACTCCGTATTCAGCTTGTCCATATTATGGGCTAGACTTTTCACTAGCTCACCTAATGATCTGGAGCTGGCGACGTTGCGGGCTGCCGTCCATACTTTGCCTCTGTAAGCGGCGGCGTAGCGTTGTCCGACGCCGTTCTTTTTATAAGCAGCTACCCGGCGGTTAAAGGCTACGGCTTCCCGCGCCAGATTCCTTCCGGCCAGCACAGCCCAGCCTCCTGATGGCACGCCTGCCAGCATGGATAAACCAGCGGCCGCATACTTCAAGGCACGGGTTGACCCTCCCTTGGCAACGTCGCGGCGAATAGAGGTGAGCTTGCTGCTCACTATCCGGGCAGGCGTTCCCAGTACGGGAACCGTACCGATGATACTCAGCGCCTTCTGAGCCACGTTCAGTATCCCTCCCAGCAGGTTTACCTTGGGCGATGTAGGTGTGGCGGGGGAAGCACCTGCCTTCCCCGCCTGGCCACCTCTTGAGCTTCCCCCGTTAGGTGAGCCTGTCCCTGATTCGCTAGTACTCTTCGGCGCGTGGGCGGCCTGATACGCCTTGATCGACATCAACGGCGGTTCTGGCACGGGCTCCAGATCAGCGACGAAAACCGGACGCTTGATTATCCCATCCAGCTTCACTTGCGACGAACGAATATCCGTCTCTCCGTCTATCACCATACTGCTGCTGCCTGCTTGCAAATAAATGGCCTCGTTTGCCGTAATGTCCAGTGTGTCCTCCGCGTGGACCGTTAACCCCCGTTTGGCTGCAATTGACAGCGCATGGTCACTGTATACCTGTATTCCCTTCGCATCAAGTGAAATATATACGCTATCCGTTTTAGCCGATACTAGCAACTCTTGCGGGCTTAGCTTAACCAGCTTGTCATGAGGAGTGCCCCAGTATTTAATGTCCGGATTGCCCAACTCGGGTACAGGCTTGCCACTGCGCCTCACAGACCTGGCTGCAAAACCATCCGACTCCTGCAAAGTCGGGAACTGTACCTGCACCATGTCTCCTTTTTCGGGCATCACATACCAGCCGCTATGGCCCTCTGCACTATAGCCTGTTGCATAGGGGAGCCAGCATGCCTTTTCCCGTTCCTGTACAGCATCTATGGTGAGATGTACACGTACCTGATCCCGCTCAACTTCCAGTACCCGGCCCTCTAGGGAGGCCCCTCTCACTGAATGGTTCCAGATCGGCTTTTGCCGAATTTCATCTTCAGAAACCAGTGTATAGGTATGTAAAAACAACCCCCGGTCCATCCGGGACACTATATCCGCAGCGAGCAGTTCCTTGCCTTGAAAAGAGAGTACATCTCCGGGGCGGAAATATCGTGCACTCTCCACAGTATAGGACGTACCATAGGGGGTGTTGGCTTCGTTATGGCTCATACCGATTTGAATCCCCGTCTGTATATGCCAAAGGTCTGCTCCCCCAGGCAATGCTCTACCCATGAAGCCATCCACGCTGACAGCAGATAGTCGCTCACTGCTGCTTGAATCACTCCAAAAATATTTTATTCCGTCGTCCACATGTCCCGATCCTGGAAGAGGGCGCCCAAGGATTGCTGCGGCTTCGTACACCGACGATGCTCCACATGACAAACCGTCCCCGTCAGAAAAAGCCCCATCTGCGCCGACAAAGCTTTTTCTTGAGTGATACGGGACCTCATCCAGTGTTGCGGGTCGTCCCTCGGGAATACCGAACCAGAACTTGGGGGAATCTGCGGCAGCCTCAGGCACAAGCACAGCTCCAAATCTGGAAGCCATCCTTTTCAAAAATGCCCAGTCTGTTTCTCTGTACTGCAATGTCAAAGCGCCCAGTTGAGCACCCCCGCTGACCGTATCAATCACATCTGCGCCTGTATAACCAGTAAGTACCTGCTTCAGCAGCTGCCCATACGTCATGGTATGATCTTGAAAAGACCGGGTCACAGGCCTCACATCGAGTCGAATCGTATGCGATATGGCCTCTAACTGTACGTAATGAATACCGTGTACCTGCTTCAGCGTGATACGCGTCATTTGTCCATGAAACAACGTACGCAGCCGCTGGCCATCCTTGTCCTTTTCGATGACTTCAACCGGTTCGGCTTCACTCTCTAACTCCATAAACCGTTCCTGCTTTTCCTCCGGCACGATGCCACTTACTACCAAACGCACATGGTCGCCCAATCTACGCTCAATACGAATGTCTGTCATAGTTTGCAGCGGAACTTTACTCAGTAATTCCACATGACGGTAACCGGATGTTTCCTGCACCTTGTCCATTTGATGAGAAACCCCCACTATCATTCCAGATTCTGCCCGTCATTTTCAATCGTTATTGCTCCGCAATACAGGCAGGCATTGGTACAATGCTCCAGCAAGGCAGGCTGTCCCTCGACGAGCACATCCTGCTTGCCCCCAATCCAAGGTCGAAGAATGACCGGAACACAAGGCGCCTTCTTCATACCGAAAATGTCCACCATCTGGCTATTTTGAACCGCCGGATTGGCTGGGCTAAAACAATTACCAAACCCAGATATATGAACTCCCGGTTCGTGATCCCCCACATTCATCTGGGCCTTGTTCTTGATGTAAACACCGTGGCTAAGCGGACGCTTGAGCCGGGTGGGTTGTGTACCACGGTTGCATTTCAAAATAGCCCCTGCAACCACATATCCTTTTTTTGCACCTGATCCGGCCTGAATGGTCATGGATGCTTTTTCTTTTGCCATGGTCTGCTTCCTCCGTCAATTCGTTTTGACTTCGCTGCCAACGACCGATGTGTCACCACCGAGTGTAATATGGCTGCTGCGGCTGGACAGGTTGATTTCCTGACCGGCGGAAATAGTCACCTTTTGCCCCGCCTCCATGTGGATGTTACCGCCTGCCGAAAAATGAACATCTTTGTTGCTCACCATATGAATACCGTCGCCCTGATTCAGCTTGATGAAAACAGCACCATCCTTGCCGGTAATTACCACCTCGTCCGGTGTCAAGCGGATTTCCTTACCATGTGGCGTTCGGAAAATTTTTACGTCCGGATGCTTCAAATGATTGTGGCCGCCATCCCCCCGATCCTGCCGGGCCGAGCTACTGGCGATGCCCTCGTCATCATGCTGGTTCGGGAAATAAATACGCACTTTATCCCCCAGCTCAGGCATCACATACCAGCCACTATGCCCCTCTGCACTATACCCTGTTGCATATGGAAGCCAGTGGGCTGTATTTTTGTCCTGCTCCGGGTCGATATCCAGATGCACTTTAACCCGATCACGTTCGACAGCGATCACTTTTCCCTCCAGAGACAGACCCGTCAACTGCTCGTTATAATACGCTTTCTGTCGCAACCCCTTATGTGTCGTCAAGGTATATATGTGCAGCAGCACTCCCTGGGTCATACGAGTTCGTGCCTCGTATACATATAGCGTTTTGTCGCGAAACTGAATTTCATTGCCCAGTTCCAGAACCTGCTCTGTTTCAACGGTATAATCGAGAAAATCCTGCTCATCCACCGAAGCTGTATCATTGCCTGCAAAGTAGCGATATGCCGAAATTCTTTTGCTTACTGTGTAATGATAATTGTCCAGTTGAACGGCTGTTCCGCTTTCCTCAATCCCAAAATAGAACTTTGGGGTATCAAATATGGCCGCGGGCATAAGGGAGGTATGGTAATAGGAAGCCAGCCGCTTGAGAAAAGCCCAATCAGTCTCGCGGTACTGCACCCACATCCGTCCGATCGACGCTCCCATGGTGGCCGAGTCCATGATGTCCAAGCTAGGATAAAGAAGCGAAATACGACGCAGCAGTTCATCCACCTTCATATTTTTGTCCTGAAAAGAACGACTTTGGGGGCGTACATCCAGCCTGTAGGTATGCGACACAGCCTCTACCTCCAGGTAGTACACATCTCGTACCGCCTTCACTTCAATCGCCAGCACTGTTCCGCTAAACAAGGGAACCTCCGTGCCATCCTCAGCCAGCTGCAAGATTCCGACAGGTGAGTCAAATTTGGTCATATCCACATAAGTGTCCTTTAGTTCCTCAGGCACGACAGCGGTAAAACGCAACCGAGTGTGGTCATTCAGCCGCTTGACCAGGTAGAGCTCCTGTACATTGATAAGCTGATAAGGCGTGATTTTCAGATTAGAATAGGTGGTGCTTATCTGCTCCATGTTCCTTCTCCTTCAGCCTCACTAGGCAGGATTCTTAGTGTGGTCACCATACGTTGAGCGACCGGACGCCATGTATCCATACGTTCCTCCGTACAGTTAAATGAGCATATAAGCGCATGCCCTTCCAGAGCTGCAAAAAAGGTCAGATTATACACACGTGTATTCAAAGCCGGAGTCATAAATTCACAGTATCCGACCCGTCGTCCGTACACCTTGCACACACCGTCTGCATACCATTCCGTCAACTTTTGCGTGTGGTGAAAAATGTAGATCATCTCGCTGGTGAACGCCTCTAGCTCCTCATCCGTCAGTTCGCTTGCTGTCAGGTTAAAAGAAAAATTGATCTCCCCCATTGGATCAGTCAAAATGAGCGGTGGGCGATAACTCGAAGGATATTTTAGTTCAATCTCCCGCTCGCCCATCTCGGTGAATGTCCGGGGCAACCATACCGAAATTTTGTCGTTCAGTAAAGGACGTTCTGCAAAAGCGATTCGCTCTCCATCCAGCATCTTAAGTGGATGAAGTTCCAATTCAAAAAGAATGGATGCGTCCGCATCCGTTTCCCTTTTCTCCAGTTCCAAGCTGCTCTCAGACTTTATGTAATTGTGTAAATCCGATTTTAGGAGACCAGATGCACCCTGTTGTTCCTTCCGTGCAGCATTAATCATGTCTGCAATTTGCTCATCCATATGTCCCATCGTCAGTAAAACTCCTTTATATGTTCAATCTTAATATTCATTTTGTGGAACTCTATAACATAAATAATTGAATCCAAAGAACCATTCGAATTCCAATTTATACCTTACATTATAGGTATCATACGGAGTGTCTTGGTTATTGTCAATTTATAACTTTTATAAAACAAACAAGATATTAGACCTATTATCATGCATAAAAATGAAAGATTTGCTATCATTCAGATTCCTTTTACCCAAAGTAAGTATCCATACTTGTGAAAATACGTCTTCATTTTCATAGAAATAAAGTTAATTTGCCTATGAACCTCTTTAATTTAATATAATCATATGAATTTTAACTCCCAAAAAATGATTCTTTAGAACCTGAATCAAATTGCCTATTTTCAAAATTAAAAAAAGCCTACCTTTTTTATTAGGTAAGCTCCACGCGAATATGCATAAATCATAAAACTTCCTATATATTCAGTTCCCATCCTCCTCCGCATAGTTCCTCACATTGCGCTCTACAGCAGAGCGGTATTCAACAGGCGTCTTGCCTGTGTGCTTTTTGAACAACATATGAAAATACTGCCTGCTGGCCACGCCTACATAATCGGCAATTTCTTGAATGGGAATGTCCGTTTGCTGAAGAAGCATACGGGCCTTGTCCATTCGCAGCATCGTTAAATACGCGGTAAGCGTTTGCCCAGTATGTTTTTTGAAAATACGGTGCAAATAACCTGGGTGCAGATTCACAGCTGCCGCCATGTCCTTAACCACAATATCTCGGTCATAGTTCAGATGGAGAAATTCAATGCATCGTTTGATGTACATATCCGTTTGCTGCGTGTTGCTGCGCTCTGCCTCTTCCCGTAGACGTGCAATTCGTACTAGCAATTGCATAAAAAGCATCTCTGCCATTGCACCCGGCTGTTCCTTTCGTTGGTCCAGCTCCAGCACGAGACTTTTCAGCGCATAATATACCTCTTCTGGGTCCGATAGTACCAGATACGGGAACGGACGTGACATGAGAGTCGTGACCTCCTGCTCCTCTGCTGCCATTTGTCGGATAGACGGCCCTACCCTCACTCCCTCCGTAAAACCAAACTCTACATTTAGCATCCGGCACGGTTGTTCTCCTTCCACCACTAGTCGATGCGGTACACCTGCGTCCAGCATAATAAACTCGCCTTTACGCAGCGTGATGCTTTCTTCCACATTCTCTCCCGTTTGTACATCTACCCTGCAAAAGCCGGAAATCATGTACATAATTTCGGTAGAATGATGATCGTGGTAAGACATGGTGTAGTCATGCCATTGCTTGTAATAGTAAGCAAAAAAACGGGGAATATAATCCCCGTCACGCAGCCGTGGCTCAAACAGACTTCCGTTCATCCCCGCACCTCCACAAAAATAGATAAGGCTAACACGACAACGTATCTGCAACCGCTCTATTTTCACAGTTTAACAGACTGAGTCTTGTACTTCTATTTCACTCCATCGGACGATCTGAAATCCTCTGGAATATGGCAGGCGACTCCTGCCTAAAAGGTTGGGGATTTATCACTTTTTGGACTTAAATACTGAATCAACATTCCCGCAAATCGGTTAGCAATTTCTATATCATCAAGTTCGTTATTCCAATCGTCCTTGGACGTCAGACTCATTTTCTGTAGTATACCCATCATAGACGTGAAGATAAAATGAGCGGTCTTCAAGGGTTCTGTGTCGGACTTTAATGATCCATCTTGGAATCCAACTTCCAGAGCATCCATCAGGAAATGTCGTTCCTTTTCCCGGCTAACAAAATTTTTGTACTGTTCTTTGAGTTCTTGATTTGAATCATAAGCTTCGTAATGCAGATCGAATAGAAGAATAAACTTGATGTATTCTGGATGTTGCCGAGCGTAATCAATCCATGCATCAAGCATCGAAGTAAGCATCTCCTTACCGCTCATTTCGGCTGAAGGTGCCCTTCTAACAAATTCGGTCATGCTCTCAAGGATTTCCATCTGAACCTCAAAGATCAGTTCGTTCATGGACTGAAAGTGCTTATAGAATGTGACCCGACTTACACCAGCCACGTTGCATACATCCTTAATATTAACTTTGAGAAAGCTTTGCTTCATAAAAAGTTCCTTGGCAGCCGCAATGAGTTCTTCCCGATTTTTATTTTTCAAATTCTGGTGCCAGTTCTCAGTCATTAACAACCATCCGTTTCTCATTTTTCGATTTTTGTAAGGTTAAGAAAAGGGCAGATGCAAGGATAAGGGCACCAAAAATATAAGGAATATGAATGTGTTTGTCAAACATCAAACCCGCTAAAATGGGTCCCAATATATTGCCTAGGCTGGTATACGTCGTATTCAATCCGGCGGCATATCCTTGACGATCACCAGCTGAGTTCGCGATCATTGTACTTACGGTTGGCCTTAGGAAGGCATTAAAAGCAAAAAACAGCGCCGATACCGCCAGCAGATAACCTAAATTGATCTTAATTATCATTAACAGTAAAGCGATGGCTGTCATGATCAAAGAAAGACGTATAAGCTTCATCTCACCAAGTCTCTTGATGAGATAATCAAGTAGCCATATCTGTACTACGATGCCTATAATTGCACCAACCGTAATGATCATTGAGATTTTAGTGGCATCAAAACCATATTTTCGTTCCACAAAAAGAGCATACACCGTTTCATAATTCATCAAACCTAATGTCATGATCAGAATGAGGAGAAGATAACGAAAATAGGATGTCCGAAATGAATTTAGGATTTGGTTGCGAATTGGCTCCCGGCGGACCCATTGGCTAGCGGGTTTTCGTTTTTCCTTGGGTAGTGTCTCTGGCATATACAAGCTAAGCAGCGTAGCTACAAGTCCAAGTCCACCAGCAAAAAAATAGGGCACCCTTATGCCAAACTCAGCGATCATACCGCCTAACCCCGGACCAAGCACCATACCCAAATTCATGGAGGCACCCAAGTATCCCATTCCTTTAGCTCGGGTTGCAGAAGTGGTAATATCAGCGACGTAGGCCATATTAGAAGGAACCATTAATCCAATACCTATCCCCCCGATAAATCGGGCTATATATAGAAGAGGCAATGTCGTAGAAACAGCAAACATTAGATCCGAGATGACGGTTAAAAACAGACCGGTGATGATCATGGATTTCCGACCCCATCTATCCGAAAGCTGCCCACCTAGGGGCGAAAAAATAAACTGTGCTGCTCCAAAAGCGGCAATAAGATACCCCGCAGCAGCTCCTGCCGCATTAAATTGTTTCAGATATTCAGGCAGAATGGGAATCACCATACCTTGACCCAATAAAGCAATAAACAAATTCAGCATCAGAATGAAAAGTGGAAATATAGCAGACTTAGGTAAGCTGCTCATGTTTGTAACCCCCTTCAACCATTTACACTATGTAATCCTTTACTATGTGTAAACTATATTAGTTGAAATAGGGACCCTTGTAAATAAAATTACAAACCTATTATGCCAAGCTAATACCAGAAAGAGATCTTTTTATTCTTGCTTTACACATTAGGTTCCTGTTTTGCAAACTCTTGTAACATACCTCTTATTTGTTCTACCAATATAGCAGGTGCTTTCTTTGGTGAACCCGTGTCAAACGGAGGCTGAGGATCGTATTCCAAAATCAGCTGAACTCCTTTACTCATATCTTCTCCCAATTCCCATGCCAATAGCTGGAGTGCCATATCAATACCAGAGGAGACACCGGCTGCTGTAACGATTTTGCCCTGACGAACCACTCTCTCATCTGTTGGAATGGCTCCAAGAGATTGGAGCAGGTCTAAGGAACCCCAATGACTGGTGGCTACGGTTCCATTTAACAAGCCTGCGGCGCTCAAAATCAAAGAGCCGTTACAAACCGACGTGGTCCATTTCGTAGTTTCATGTATTTGGCGAATCCAATTTAACGTTTCTTCGTCATTCATTGGAGTTTTATAATTTGGCGGACTGCAACCTGGAACAACAAGAATATCAGCTGAACTAACTTCAGAAAAGCTGTAATCGGCATGCAAATAACCCATATTTGAGTCCAGCTTGATTAACCCTTTTTTCTTAGCGACAAACTTCACTTCACATTTCAGTGTAGCAGCAAATACATCGTATGGACCCATTGCATCTAATGCCGTAATTCCATCGAAAAGCATGATTGCGATTTTCATGATGATCTCTCCTTTGAAGTGGGATTTTATTCTTGCACATCCATACTAACATACATATACGGGGTATGGGTATATTTAATGGTGTGAAAGCAGTATCTTCATTTCAAACGCCTCTTTAAGAGTACGTACTTGTAAAAAGGCATACTTAAAAAGGGCCACCCCCGAGGTAGTCCTTTTAAGTATGCCTGTAAATCTGTTAATCGCGAGCCGGCTTAGGAGCTTTGCTTACTCAATTGACCATAATATAAATCACTGTAAAAGCCTTTGTGAGCCAGCAGTTCATCATGAGAACCCTGCTCCTCCAAACGGCCATCCTTTAAGACCAGAATCCGGTCAGCCTGACGAATGGTATTCAGCCGATGCGCGATGACGAAACTTGTTCGCCCCTGCATGAGCCGCTCCAGTCCTTCTTGTATCTTCATCTCGGTAATGGTGTCGATGCTGCTTGTTGCCTCGTCGAGTACAAGGATGGAAGGGTTGGCCAAAATAGCACGGGCAATAGCCAACAGTTGTTTTTGCCCTTGACTGATGCCGCTGCCGTTCGCTTCCAGCACCTTGTCGTATCCGTCCTTCATCCGCATGATAAAGGAATGGGCGTTGGCCAGTTTCGATGCTTGTTCAACCTCCTCATCGGTGGCGTCCAGTCTGCCGAAGCGGATATTTTCACGAATCGTCCCCTGAAACAGAAAGGAGTCCTGTAGCACAAATGCCATGCGGGAGCGCAAGCTTTCACGCTGTATGGTGGTGATATCGCGCCCGTCCAGCGTAATCATTCCCTGGTCGGGGCTATAAAATCTGGAAAGGAGCTGGATCAGTGTCGTTTTTCCTGCCCCGGTCGGGCCGACTAGTGCGATCATTTCACCAGGTTTGGCTTCAAAAGAGATACCTTCCAGCGTAGCGCTTCCCTCATCATAACCGAAGGAAACATCCGTAAACCGCACCGCCCCCTCCACATGCTCTACCTCCACTGCGCCGCGTTCATCCTTGGACTCTTCATCTTCATCCAATATTTCAAATACTCGTTCAGCTCCGGCAATAGCGGACAGCAGGGTGTTCCACTGGTTAGCCAAATCATTCAACGGTCTGGTGAACTGGCGGGCATATTCTACGAATACAATAATTGTACCTATAGTGATGGAGCCGCGAATGGCCAAAATCCCACCGATCCCCGCTACAATAGCAAAGCTGAGATTATTCAGTCCGTTCATCAGCTTCGGTATAAAGCCTGAAATCGTTTGTGCCCAGAAGCCCGATAGCCGAATACGGTCATTACGCTCGCCAAAACCACGGATGACTCTCTTTTCCTGCGAAAATGCTTTAATAATCTGCTGCCCAGACAGTGTTTCTTCGATGTATCCGTTCAGTTCGCCCAAATTCTTCTGGCGTTCCTTATATAAAGGCCCGGTGCGACGTGTAATCCAGCGCATCCCGGCAGCCATTAACGGCACCACGATAAAGGTCAGCAGGGTCATCAGCGGGCTTAACCACAGCATCACCGTGAGTGTACCGATTAGCGTCAATATACTCGAAAAAATCTGAATGGCGGAACTGTTAAGCGTAGAACTGACATTTTCAATATCATTGGTCAGACGGCTCATAATCTCTCCCTGCTGACGTTTGCCGTAGAAAGGAATCGGTAGTCGATGCAAATGTGAAAACAGATCGAAACGCATGCGGTACACCGTCTCTTGGGCAATCTCAATCATCCAGATATTTTGCAACCAGGAGGTCAGCGAGTTGAGCAGATATACAGCTCCTAATCCGATGAGAAAATAAATCCACGTGCGTCCACCCGGACCTTCGAGAAAATCATCCACCGCTACGCCGACCAGATATGGACCCAGCAGAGCCAGCCCGGAGCTGAGCAGTACCATGAACAGCACCAGCATCAGTTTGGCCTTACGGCGGGCCAGATAAGCCCATATCCGTCCTAACGTACCAGACCAGTTCTTCGCTTTGGCCTTGCTGCGTCCTTCCGCTCCCACCGGATTTCGCAGCACACCGGACGGCGGTGTAGGCTGACGGAACGGTTCAATGAGTTCCTTGAACATGCGACTCCTCCTTTCCGTATTGTGATTCATAGATACGCCGATACAGATCCGAGCTATCCATGAGATGCTCATGACTTCCACTTGCCATCAGGCGACCCTCATCCAGCAGTAAAATCTGATCTGCTGAGGCCGTCGAGCTGATTTTTTGCGTAATGAGAAATGTCGTGCAGGACAGGCCATCGAGTGCATTCAGTAGTGCTGCTTCTGTCCCTACATCCAATGCACTTGTGCTGTCGTCCAAAATCAGCACTGTCGGCTGGCGCACCAGTGCGCGGGCAATCGAAAGCCGCTGTTTCTGTCCGCCAGACAGATTGACGCCACGCTGCCCGAGCATCGTGTCATAGCCTTGCGGCAAGCGTTCAATCATATTATGGATTTGCGCCATCCGTGCAGCTTCCTTAATTTGCTCCAGGCTGGCATTCTCCAGCCCCCAAGCAATATTATCCCGAATCGAGCCGGTGAATAGCAGTACCTCCTGAGGCACATAGCCAATAGCCTCTCGCAATATGGACGCATCCAGTTCACGAGCGTCCTTTCCGTCAAAGCGCACATAACCTTCATCTTCTTCATACAGACGTGTAATCAACTGCACAAGTGAGGATTTGCCCGAGCCAGTGGCCCCCATAATAGCTATCCGCTCGCCCGATTGCGCCTTAAAAGATATATCCTTTAGGACAGCCAAATCACTGCCCGGATAATGAAAGCTTACCCGGTCCATTTCCACCTGTCCCTCAATCTGTGTATGATGTGTTGAAACAGGCTCCAGCTCTTGCCCATCTTCATTAGATGTTTCCAATATCTCTCGAATCCGCCCCGTAGATGCAGTTGCCCGGGAAAATACAACAACGATACCTGATAAGGCAGACAGGGCTCCAATTGTCCGCAGTGAATAATTGACGACTGCGACCACCTGTCCTACACTGGCATCCCCAGTGGAAATTTGGCCGCGTCCGAACCAAAGTACTGCAATAATCCCTGCATTCATCGTAAACAAAATGAACGGCATCGTCGTTTCTGTCCAGCGTAGAGCGGACACCGTCCCTTTCATCAACTCGCCTCCGTAATGGGCAAAACGTTCGATTTCATGCCGCATCCGCACAAAAACCCGGATGAGACGGATACCTGTCAGATTCTCCTGAATCACTCCGTTAACGTCATCCAAGCGTCGCTGGACACCTTTAAACAAAGTGACCGTCCTCCGCATCATCACCAACACAAACACGAACAGCACTGGGGCCATAACCGCCAATAGCAGCCCAAGCCTGAAATGTACAACCAGTGCCATCACAATACTGCCGATGACTACAAGCGGAACCCGTGTCATAAAACGCAGGCTCATAAACACCGTATCTTGTACTTGCGTGACATCCCCGGTCAGGCGCGTAATCAGCGACGAAGTGGCAAAACGTTTAAACACAGGATACGAAAAGGATTGCACTTTACGGTACAGCTTTTCCCGCAAATCATAGCCGAAGCCCTGACTTGCATGTGAAGCAAAAAAAGAGCTGGATATCCCCGCCATAAAAGCGATAACGGCACTCCCCACCAATACACTGCCCCATAACCAGACGACGGACAAATCCTGCTGTCGGATGCCCTCATCAATGATTTTAGAGATCAAATATGGCTGTGATAGCTCTACCGTCAATTCCAGCAACATCATCACGAGCGCTGCGATGGCTGGAACCCGATATTTTTTTAGAAAAGAAAACATCATTCCCACAAGCATTCCTCCAATTGCCCATAGCCGTCCTTCCAGATCAGCGTGTAATGGTTATAAGATTCGAACCTGTCTGCTGTAAAACCATATATACGCACTTTATACAGCACTATATTTTATTATACCCTTCTGAACGGCTTCGTTTAACCAGCAAATTGGAGACTCCGGTTGTGAAATTAAAAGATATGCAAGAAAGCGTTCCAGTCACGGTCACACTCACCGGACGGGAACGCTTTTTCGGTTATTTCGGCAGCTCTGCCGGATAATACTGCAGCCAGCGCCTTAAATCCGCGCTATGAATGACACGCTTGGGATCTTCACCGACTAGGCGAAGTCGCTCCAGCAGGAACTTGATTTCACCGGAGCCTGCCTCGATTCCTTCCTGCTCCAGCATATATTGAACTGCACTTCTGCCCGAATGCTTGCCGAGTACAAACGAATGGTCAGCGCCCAGCTCGGTCGGATCAAGGGCCTGATAGGCGGCGCGCTCCTTTAGCAGACCGTTGATATGTATGCCGGATTCATGGGCGAATACCATGTCTCCCACAATTGGCTTACCTTCGGGAATGATTCGGTTGGAGGCTTTGGACACCAGTGCAGCCAGCGGGTTCAGCAGTTCGGGACGGACACTGCAGGTTCCTTGATATAGGTCCCTCCACGACATCACCACTTCCTCCAGCGCCGTATTACCTGCCCTTTCCCCAAGGCCCGACACTGTGGTACTGGCCCAGACAGCTCCCGCCTGCAAAGCTGCCAAAGTATTGGCAAGCGCTAGGCCATAATCATTATGACAGTGAATCTCAAGCTCCACATCCTGCGGCACACGCGATACAAATCTGTCTATACGGGCAGCTATGGCAGCGGGATGGTGAACGGACAGCGTGTCGGCATATCTGAAGCGCCGGATACCATCCCTATAGAGCTGATTCGCCAACTGCTCAAGGAACAGGTCATCTGCCCTTGAAGCATCCTCAAAGCCTACGGAAACAGTCAATCCTTTACACAGACCGTAATCGACAGACTTGCGGATCAGCTCAGTCACCTGCTCAGGGTTCATACCCAGCTTGGCCTTCATCTGCACCGTCGACACGGGAACCGAAATATGGGCCCAGCCGACACCTGTCGATTCAGCTGCATCAATATCCGTGAACACCGCGCGATTCCAGGTCATTAGCTTCATCTGAAGTCCGAGAGCAGCAATCCTGGCAATAGACCTGCACTCCGCCTCTCCCATTGCCGGAATTCCGATCTCAGCCTGCTCCACCCCCGCCGAGTCCAGCATGATGGCAATTTCAGTTTTCTCCTCGGCCGAAAAGGCAACGCCCGGAGCCTGTTCTCCGTCACGAAGTGTCGTATCACAAATATGCAATCGACTCATCTGTATTCCCTCCCGTTCCGCAGCACGGACAACGCGGATTGCGTTTGACCGCTATGGTGCAGCTGCTCATATCCAGCACATTCATACGGTACATGCGGTCAGTGAACAGATTGCCCGCATCTGTAATCCATTTGACCGCTTCCAGTGCAGCCATACAGCCAATCAAGCCAGAGGTGGCTCCCAGGACCGGGAATCCCAGAGGCTCCCAAGGCTGTCCGCCTTCTGGGTAGAGACATTCCAAGCATGCCGTCCTACCGGGATCAATGGTCATCAATGATACTTCATAGGCGTACATGGCCGCCTCTATCATCGGTCTGCCATGTCGAACACATAGTCTGTTCAGCGCATATCTTTCCGGAAAGTCATATCGTGCATCAATCACGATATCTGCCGCTTCTACCCATGGTCGAGAGGATTCTTCCGTGATTCTGTCGGCGTGGCCCTCAAGCTGGGTCTCCGGATTGATACGGTGCAAATGCTGCAATGCCGTTTCCATCCGTTCCTCCCCGATTCGTCCGCTGTCCATCAGCACCTGCCGGTTCATATCGGGCAGATGGATTACGCCCTCATGGGCCAATATCAGCTTTCCCACTCCAGCAGCGGCCAGGTACATGGCCGCTGTCCCTCCCAATCCTCCGATGCCTGCAACCATAACAGTAGCCTGCTTTAGCCTGTTCTGACCTTCCACTCCCAGCAGCTTCAACTGGCGTCCGTATCTACTGTCTTCCAGCAGCTGTACCATTCGTCCACCCCTCCATGTGCGGCTCCCGCCTTTAAGATATTCGGTCCGCAGGATCTTGACATCATATACGGTTGCTCTTCCTTACAGAAGGCTCATGATTCGGCTTTGCCGCTGCCCTCCTCAGCGTGCAGGATTTTGGCAAGCCACATGGGCGGATTACGAGCCAGCATATTCTGGAGACGCTGGACCTGCTCCTCAATGGTGCTACCGAAGGCCACCTTCACAGGCATAATGGTCCGTTTGGTAACCTGGGCGGCGGCCGAAGCGCCAATCTGTACCAGGAAGATCAAGGCACAATCCTCGATCAGGCCAATGCGGCTGGCGATCTTGCCCGCCTCGTTCTCATCGCTCCCCAGGGCTATCCGCCGATGCTCCAGGAACTGGACGCCTGAGTGCCGGATTTCGAATACAGTGAACATGGGACTCTGCCCAAAATGAGCAGTCACATGCACACCGTCTTCCGTCGCAAATGCAACCTTCACCCTCCTCTCCCCCTCTCGGCAAGCAATACATTACCCACCTTGTTCACCCACTCCATAGTTCCACGGTATCCGACGCTTACGGATGTGTGGGCGCCCAGCTCGTCATACACCGGCAAGCCTGCCGGTACGAATGAGGCCCCGGCCCGTGCCGCTCCCTTTCTTCCATGTGAATTGCTGATCCACAAATCAACGCCCTGCGCGCTCTCCTCTGCATCATCCAGATCACCGATCCAGACTTCCCGTTCTGTCTTTTGCAGTGCGGGCGTGCTGCAGGGTGTAATTAGCCGTTTCAGTTCCACTCCCATCTCCTCCAGCCAGGCTGCGGTCGACAGCATATGATCCGGTTCTAGCGCCACTACAGCGGAAGCGCCGGAATAATAGAAATGGGCATCCAGCATGCTGTCCAACAGATTTTCACGCTGCCAGCGGAAGCGAACAGGGGCTGGCTCGCGGCTGATTTTCTGCAGAAAATGTATGAACGCATCGCTCGCGGCCAAGCCAGACAGACCCGTGAACAAGTGGTAGGGAATGCCTGCGGCATGAGTCAGCCTGCGCGCCGGACGCTCCATGCTCGCGCCAATGGCAATGGTGCAGGAAGACTCCAGCATCTGGCAGGCTGAATCCAGCGGAGTCCCCCCTCTCGTCAAAGGGGAAAAGCCTGTCAGCAGGTGACCAGACAAGGAAGTGGAAATATCGGGGAGCGTAATAACCTCTAGGCCGAAGGAAGCGATAATATCCTTGATTTCCATGACATCTCCGGCAGTCAGATAAGAAGCCGGCAGCAGATTGATCTGCGTCCGGCGCTGTTTTTTGGGGGACTTGCCTCCGGCCAACCCGAGTACAGCATCCATTAGCGACTCTACTGTACTGCTGTAGCCCGTCTCCAGAGAGCCGTGAAAATCAGGCAGCGATACAGAAAACAGCAGACTGTCCTTCAATGCCCGTTCTCGCTTGAACGCCTTTACCCTGGACTGAAAATCAACACCTGCCACCTCAGTGAGGGCCGTGCTGATAACGCCGATGACATCTGGATGGTGCTTGGACCAGATATGATCCAGCGCCTCCTCCAGATTCCGGTCTGCATCAAATATAACGTCCATTTCTTGCAGCGCAGAGGTCTGAACGGCAATCGGCTCTCGAAAATGGCGAGTCAGCAGCGCCTTGGAGAAGGCCGAGCAGCCCTGAGCGCCGTGCAGCAAAGGCATTGAGCGATACATCCCCTGCAGAGCCAGCACGCCGCCCAGAGGCTGTCCTACCTTGAGCGGGTTGACACTGACAGGCTTCGTGGCGGATTTAATCGGCAAATTCCGTCTCCTCCTCCCATGGAGCCAATTTGGCGGTCAGCTCCCATACCGGATGCTGCAGCGTATGCACAAGCTGTTTCGCCAGAGACAACAGCCCGTCATAGCCCGCATAGGCTTTGTGCCGTTCTTGATTGATGTCCACAAAAGGAATCTGTTCCTTAAGCGCCATATACATGTTCCGGCCCCCGGCAATGACCATGTCTGCCTTGCGGCTCCGTACGGTCTTGAGAATCTGCCGGGCGCCGCCTTCCGGGATGTATTCCGCATCATCTCCGATACGGTCAGCAATCCGGGATACATCCTCGGCAGTACTCTTGTTCGTGCCTACACCAACTACCTTAATGCCCAGCTCTTGCAAAGCCGTAATGACAGACCAGCTCTTTACCCCTCCGGTATAGAGCACTGCCCGCTTTCCTTTCAGTTGCTTGCGGTAGGGTTCCAGCTCCAGCGATAGCCTCATTTCCTCCCGTGCGGCCAGCTTATCCACCCGTCTCTCTACATCACGATCTCCAGTCAGGTAAGCCATCTGCCGCAAGGAATAACTCGTCTCCTTTGCTCCATAAAATGAACCTTCAAAATAAGGAATGCCGTATTTACGCTCCATTTGGACTGCCAGGCCCAGCAAAGCCCGGCTGCATACGACCATATTGGCCTTGGCACGATGCGCCCATCCCACCTCACGGAACCGACCGTCCCCGGTAATTCGGGACAGGATACTCATTCCCGCCTGCTGCATCAGCCGCTCGATATGCCACATCTCGCCCGCAATATTGTATTCCCCAATGAGATTGATATCATGGGAGGTTGTCTGTTCCGGCTCGGTGTTGCCGATAATATGCTGGAACAGCACGTCTCCGGCCAGCCGGGTCCCGAGATTCTTGCTCCCCACAAATCCCGGACTGTTCACCGGAATGATCGGCGTCCCCAGCCGCTCCGATTCAGCCTTGCAGACCCCCTCGATATCTTCACCGGTGAGGGCTGTGACACATGTTGTATAGACAAACACAGCGGGAGGAGCAAAGCGGCTGACAATGTAGCGGATCGATTCATGCAGCTTCTGTTCACTACCAAAAATGATGTCCTGTTCTCCAAGATCAGTAGTGAAGCCATACGCCGACAGCTCCGGGCCGCTGGACAGGCTGCCTCTGCTCTCCCAGCTATTGCCGAGACAGGCAATCGGCCCGTGCACCAGATGAGCCGCATCTGCAATGGGGATCAGTGTAATCTGGGCCCCGTCAAAGGAGCAGCCACCCGAAGCCTCCCCCGGCACAGGCCGGGGACAGGGCGTGCTTTTGGGAATTTTGTTGCCGCAGGATACCTCCAGCCTTCCGTTAGACACAGCCGGCTCCATCCGCACACCCCCCTTATTTCAGATAGAATCCATTGAAATAGCTGCCAACTTCCATCTACGCGGTACAGCAATTAGCGCACCAGATCAAAGCTATGATCCGGGGCCTGCTCTTCCATGACATCCAGTACGGTATTCACGAATTGGGTAAGCAGATTCAGCGCACCCTGGTAGCCGATAATCGGATAACGATGCAGATGATGCCTGTCGAAGATCGGAAAGCCCACACGGAGCAAAGGAATTTTCGCCTCTTTGGCCGCGAACTTCAGGTGGGAGCTGCCAATAGCCAGGTCCACCGGGTCCTGGAACAGCAGCGAACGCATATGCCACAAATCCTGACCGGAATGAACCGTGGCTTCTGCACCGTAAGGGCTGGACTTCAGCAGAAGCTCTGCTTCCTTCTCAAATTTCCGGTCCCCATTGGAGCAAACAATATGCACCGGCTCCATGCCCAACTCCAGACAAAAGCCAATCAGGCCGATGAGCATATCCGGGTCTCCCGCCATAGCCACTCGTTTGCCGTGCAGATAAGCATGCGAATCCATCATGGCATCCACAATTCGGGCGCGCTCCTGCTTCAATGCCTCGGGAATTTCCTTTCCGGACAGACGGCTGATCTCTTCAAGCAAGCAATCAGTAGCGCGGATGCCCAGCGGCGTGGAGATGGAAGACACCTGCTGCCCCCAGGTTCGCTTCATATAGCCTAATGTTTTACGAAGAGAGTACTGCTGGATCGCCAACGTGCCGGCAGCATCTGCGGCCTCAGGCACATCCTTAAGCGGCGTTCCCCCGTAATAGTAGCTGTACTCTCCAGTGGCCCCTGAATCAAAATTACTGCTGTGGTCACCCAGAATGGTATACGTAGCGCCGAACATCCCCAGTATGCGCCGCATTTCCGCAAAATTGCCCGTATACCCGTCAAACCCGAGCAGTACATTCAGCTTCAATTCATGACCAGGCTGCGGCGTCCGGCCTGACTTGTTATACAGCGTCTCCAGTACAGACCGCAGCATGGCGTCATAGCCTGTAATATGTGAACCGGAGAAGCTGGGGGTATTGGCAAAAGGAACCGGCATATCCTCGGGAAGGGCTCCCTCCTGACGGGCATTAGCCAAGAAGGCAGACAGATCATCTCCGATCACCTCTGCCATACAGGTCGTGCATACCGCAATCATCTCCGGCTGATACAAGGCAATACAGTTCTCTATACCGTCAATGAGGTTGCGCATGCCGCCGAATACGGCGGCATCCTCGGTCATCGAGGTGGAGACGGCAGGAACAGGCTCTTTGAAGTGGCGGGCAAGATGGCTACGGAAATAAGCCGTACAGCCCTGTGAGCCATGAATGAACGGGAGCGTTTTTTCGAAGCCCAGCGCAGCCATAACTGCTCCCAGCGGCTGACAAGCCTTGGCCGGGTTCACGACTACAGCTGTACGAGCGAAATTCTTATCCTTGTATTCCTTGGTCTTGGTGTACTCTAGGGTGGCGGTAACCTCCTCTGGCGAGCAAGGGGCCTCGAAGGCCCGTTTCTCCTCACGCTGGCGCACATATTTATCCTGCCGAAACAGCTGATTGTGATCGACAATGTTCAGACGCTCGCTCATACCGGCACCTCCGCAGTCTGCCGGGTCGGCAGCAGGCTCCATACTGGACTGTTTATGGTCATATCCATATCACGTGCAAAAATCTTGAAGCCGTCAAAACCATGATAAGGCCCGCTGTAATCCCAGGAGTGCATTTGACGGAAGGGAATGCCCATTTTGTGATACACGTATTTCTCCTTGACTCCGGCGCCCATTAAGTCAATATTCAGCCGCTGGGCCAATTCCTCCAGCTCATAGGCAGTTGGGTCATCGTACAGAATGGTGCCTTCTTTTACATCGGGAAACGTCTTTTCGTAATCATCCTTATGGGCAAATTCATAGCCTGTAGCCACAATTTCCATCCCCAGGTCCTCATAGGCACCGATGGTATGCCTTGCCCGCAGTCCGCCAATCAGAAGCATTACCTTTTTGCCTTCCAGACGTGGGCGGTATTTACGGATGACCGCCTCCATCTGCGGCATATATTGGGCAATGACCTGCTCACATTTTTCCTGAATCGTCTCGTCAAAGCGGGCAGCAATCGCTCTGAGGCTCTCCATCGTCTTGGTCGGGCCGAAGAAGTTATATTCCATCCAGGGAATTCCGTATTCCTGCTCCATCGTTGTGCACATATAATTCATGGAACGATGACAATGGATCAGGTTAAGCTTGGATTTATGCGCAATTCCCAGCTCATTGATCGTACCATCACCCGACCACTGTGCTATAACCCGCAGTCCCATTTCCTCCAGCAAAATGCGCGAGGCCCAGGCATCACCGCCGATATTGTAGTCCCCGATAATGGAGACATCATAAGGCCCGCACTCCTTCAGCTCGCGGCGCCCCATCAGAAAATCGCGGATAGCATCATTGGCAATGTGATGGCCCAGAGACTGACTCACTCCGCGAAAGCCCTCACAGCGTACAGGAATGACCGGAATGCCCAGTTCCTCTGTCATCTTCTTAGCCACGGCCCCGATATCATCACCAATCAGTCCGACCGGACATTCAGATTGCACGGATATGCCCTTAGCCAGCGGGAACATCTCCTTAATTTCCCTGCAGATCACCTCCAACTTCTTATCTCCGCCGAACACGATATCCTTTTCCTGAAAATTGCTTGTAATCTGCATGGCGGTAAAATTATCGATTCCCAATACCCCATTCGCATAATTGCGTCGGGTACCCCAACTGTATTGCCCGCAGCCGATGGGACCATGGCTAATGTGCACCATGTCTTTAATCGGGCCCCATACCACACCCTTGGAGCCTGCATAAGCACAGCCCCTTGCTGTCATGACGCCGGGCCGTGATTTCATGTTGGACTTAATGGAACAGGTTCCGCAGTTCACAAGCTCCTCATCCGCGATCTCAAAATGCTTGGTCCGGTCCTTCTTGGCCTTCTTGGGATATACCTCCAGTATCTCCTCTACGATCTGCTTTCCCTTATCCACAATACTGCTCATTTGGCCTATTCCTCCCTCCTGCGAGCTACGCGTTCAGCTCCCTCCATCATCACACGTTGGTTCCGTCATTAAGCCTTCTAGCTGGAGCCTACTGCCCGGACGCCTCAGCTTTGTTAATTGCGGTTTCTTCATCCTCAATAATGCCGAATTCCATCAACAGATCCTCCAGATCTTCCATGGAAATGGGAGTGGGAACCGTTAGCATATCGTTATTCAAAATCTTACCTGCCAGCTCTTCATACTCCGCAGCCTGCTTATGTTCCGGGTTATATTGGGTAACGGTCATACGGCGCAGCTCAGCGTGCTGTACAACATTGTCACGCGGCAAAAAGTGGATCATCTGCGTGTTCAGTCTTCTCGCAAGCTCTGTAATCAATTCCGCTTCCAGGTCCGTATTCCGGCTGTTGCAGATTAAGCCGCCCAAACGCACCCCGCCGCTGTTGGCATACTTCAATATCCCACGCGCAATATTGTTGGCAGCGTACATAGCCATCATCTCGCCTGAGCATACGATGTAGATTTCCTGCGCCTTCTTCTCCCGGATCGGCATGGCGAAGCCCCCGCACACGACGTCCCCAAGTACATCGTAGGATACGAAATCCAGCCCTTCGTAGGCGCCCTCTTCCTCCAGAAAATTAATGGCTGTGATGATGCCGCGTCCTGCACAGCCGACACCGGGCTCTGGCCCGCCGCATTCCACGTTCAGAATGTCACCGAAGCCCTTCTGGACAACATCCTCCAGCTCCAAATCCTCTACCGTGCCCCTTTCAGCAGCCAGATGTAGCACTGTCTGTTGGGCCTTCGTATTCAGAATAAGACGGGTGGAGTCTGCCTTGGGATCACAGCCTACGATCATAATTTTTTGTTTGAATTTGGTCGCGAGCTGAGCCAGTGTATTCTGCGAAGTTGTCGATTTGCCGATACCGCCCTTACCGTAAAACGCAATTTGTCTCATATTTTCTCAGCCTCCAAAATGTTTAATGGGTAAATCCGAATGATTGCCCTTAACTCCCTTATTGCGCTTACTTCCTTTATTGCTCTGCACAGGATACATATAACGCAGAAATTTCACATATTCCAGAACCGATTCCTCAATATCCTCGCCGCATACAATAGGCAGCACGCCAGCTTCCTGCAATGCTTCTTTGGGGGCTTCGCCTATGCCGGACGACAGCAGCAATGCACAGTCATGCACCATGGAAAGGATCTCCTTCATCGTCTCGACCTTGTCCCCATTGCAATCGGCTTTCCCGTGGCAGTAGGATTGCACCTTACGAATGCCTATGAAATTTACGATGGTCCCGTCGCTTTCATAGATCATAAATTCCTTGGCACGGCCGAAATGCTGATTCACCTTCCCTCCGCCACGACTGGCCACTGCGATTAGGACTGGCTTTGAGGTGAAGCTCGCTTCAGGCTTATCTCCCGATAACGGGCAGCTACAGCCAGCCCCGGTTGACGGTTGTTTGTGGTGTGATTGTCCCTCCTTGCGTTCCATTCTCACTCTCACCTTCTCATCCAGTTCTTTCTGAAATTGTGCCCTTGCCCCTTCATCCATGGGAGGAGCAGCCGCTATGTTCTCCCATGTAAAATCCTGATTCCGATCCTCGCCCAGCAGTCCAATCGCATCCGCCCTGCACTGACGGCAATGGCGCATAATGACAGCCCCCGCTTCAGCACATTGCTCCTGCAGCTGCCGGACCAGACGGGGACGGGGAGCCCGCATCCCTTCCTGCTCATACCGGCTACCAGGTGCGATGATGAGCGGCATAATGTTGTGCAGCACTGCGCCGTGCTCCTTGACTACCCTGGCTACCTCCGGCAGATGGGCATCATTGACTTCGGGAATCAGCACCGAGTTCACCTTGCACAATACGCCTCTCGAAGCCAGCATCTTCAAGCCTGCCAGCTGGCGGTCAATCAACAGCCGCGCGGCCTCCTCTCCTGCATAGCGTTTTCCTTCATCGTAGACCCATCCATAAATGCGGCTCCCCACCACTGGATCTACAGCATTGATCGTGATCGTGACATGCGAAATACCCAGCTCTACAATCCTGTCAATATGCCTGATCAAGGTAAGGCCATTTGTGCTGAGACAGAATATGACATCCTTAACTGTCTTACGGACCCGGCGGAAGGTATCGAAGGTTGCCTCCGCATTGGCCAGCGGATCTCCAGGTCCCGCAATGCCGACAACGGACAGCTGCATCAGCTGTGCCGCTACGCCATAGGTCTTGCTCGCCGCCTGCTCCGGCGTGAGCAGTTCACTAACAACGCCGGGACGGCTTTCATTGACGCAATCGAATTTGCGGTTGCAATAATGGCATTGAATATTGCATGCCGGGGCTACTGGAAGATGAATGCGCGCAAAATAGCGATGTGCCTCTTCGTTATAACAGGGATGTCGTCTGAGGGTTTCCAATGCTAAGGGGGTTTCCGAGAGATCAGCTAAAGAGTCCATTCATTCCCTCCTCTCCACGTTATATTCCCTTACACAAATCTCTGTTATTGTCTGGAATATAATTACATCTTAGAGACAGGGACAAATCCAGTCAATTCGCTTCTCCATGAAATCTCTGACATTTATCCTCATTTCACATATGTGTCAAATTTTACGTTAGGTAATATGTCATACCATTTACATGTGTGCGATTACATTATATATTCTCAATAACATCAAGACGTAAAAAAAGAGAGTCCGTTAAGACGGCTCTCCTTTTGAAATAAGAAATTCAAATTGGCTCGATCCTTACATGTTGGTAAAACGCCTGCCCTCCAAATACATTCACACCCACATGCCCCTCGGCGAACGTACTATCTTCTAGGTCGATGACCTGCTCACCGTCTACGTCAATGCGAATGCGCAGGCCCTCTGCCACGATTTTAATATGATGAAACATTTCCGGCAGAACGAATCTTGGAACCTTGGCAAGCACCTGCTGCTCCTCAAATTGACCCTCTTTTTTAAAAAATAGGCGAATCGATTTCAGATTGGGGTCCAAATTCAGATAATAGCCACTCGATCCGTCAGCATTGGCGCGGAAAATCATGGATCCAGCACTTCCATTTCCATGCAGCTTCATATCAGCCTCATACGTAAAATCTTCCGCCTGCTCAGCAGCCATATAATTCGCATCGCTGATATAGCTTCCTCGTATCCCATCCGTTGTCACGATCCACCGCGATGCGGAAACATCCGGCTTCCAACCTGTAAGGTTGGTATGAAACACCCCACCGTGCACCTTAACCAAGGTACTACCGCGGACCTTATCCTCCGAATCGGAAGCCGTAACAACAGCTTCTCCCGGGGCAACTGCCTCCATTAACGCACTCCCGTCCTCGGACGCATTGATCTTTACAATCTCAGGATTGCTAGAAACCCAAATCAGCGAGATTTCTTTTTCTCCAGACTCATCCTCCACACTCGCGTACAGACGCTTCGTCTGCTCCCTCGCAAGCTCCACATAAGTGTGATCCATGATCACACTGGCAGACGAAGCATCTGGTAGCCTCCAGCTGTTCCGCAAGGCATAAACATGGAGGGAAACAACCTTCACCTCACCACCCTGGGTGTAAAAGCCCATCCCTCTTCGCGCCGAATCGGGCAAAATAATCTCCGAAAATACGACCTCTCCATCATTCCCAAACACCTCAACCGAGGATTCGTCCACAAATATACGCATTTGGATTCGATTTCCGATAGGTGCAAGTGATGCTTTATGAAGCGTTGAAAATAGAGTAGAGAAATCTGTAAGCCCTGAATCAGCACGGTTTACAAACATTTGTTGTATGTCTGTTGTATAGCCGACCGCCGTTCTTTGCTCACCGCCATCCCGCACGTAAAACCCGAATGCTGAAGCAGCCCCAACAGAAGGCAGTTCGAACACCGCTTCAATCTCATAGGCACCTGCATCCAAACCTTCCAGTATATTCGGATAAGATTCCGTGACACTTTGATTTTCTATCGCAAATAAACGGGAACGCAGCGAAGTCAGCTCGGATATCGGATGCTGTATCAAACGGATGCCTTCACGAGTTGTTTTTAGCGATAACTCTCTCGGGATGCTAAACTGTCCCTTCCAGGGAGAAGTCGGAAAGCTGAACGGATAGTCCCAATTCGTCATCCATGCCAGCATGATACGCCGCCCGTCGGGTACATCGGAGAAGGACATTGAGGCGTAGAATTCCTTGCCCCAATCGGTTTTCAACACCTTCCCCGGTGAATGATCGTTTTGAAATTTGCCATCAGACGTCAGTTCACCGATAAAATATTCCGTATCCGAGCCTTGAGTGTTTGTGCTGGCTCCAGTGCTAACCATCAGCACCCATTTAGAAGTATTACCATCGTCTACCGGAAGCTGAAATAGATCCGGGCATTCCCATACTCCACCACGTATATAATCACCATAACCAAAGTTATCCGTCCAGCGCCAATCTATTAGGTTGGTGGAGGTAAAAAAACGAATATGATCGCCTCCCGACACTACCATAATCCAGCGCTGATAGGCTTCATCCCACACTACTTTAGGATCACGGAAATCCCAATTGCCAGGATCGTTTTCACTTTGGCCCGGGTTCTCTATTACAATTGGACGGTCTTTCGGGTATTGCCATGTACGTCCCCGGTCTGTGCTGTAAGCAAGGCCGATTCTCTGGTTGCCCTTGAGCTGATCGGGATTGAAGGAAGTGTAATAGGCAATCAGCCCTGCTCCTCCGTAGTCACCGAACAAGCTGGAAGTATTGGTTAGATCGGCTACAGCCGAGCCTGACCAGATATGACCAAGATCATTCCACTTCAATGCAAACGGAAGCCTTTTCCAATCCAGCAAATTTTGGCTGACCGCATGCGCCCATTGTCCACCATCCTGATGGAACAGGTGATACTCCCCCTCGAAATAAACCAATCCGTTCGGATCGCTCGCCGAGCCTCTGGCAGGAGAATAATGATACTGCGGGCGATATTTTTCTGTATAGTAATTCGAGACAGAGGTAAGGTAGATATCCTGAAAATAAGCAGTTCCCCCGGTCACTTTCAAGCCTGCAAAGACGTTGGTATTGCTGCTATCCATGATATCAATTGCCGCAGGAGTATATCCATCTATAAATACCTGAATCCGCTCTCCATGAGCGATGATTTCCAAGTGGTGTTTGCTGCTGAACCCACCCTGATATGTCTGCGCCGACTTTGTAATCAACGTTCCGTCCGCCTTCTTCAGTTGTACGCGAACCTGATTGCCTTCGCCTTGCACAGAAGTAACATATCCATTTTTCCCATCCTGACTCCCTCTGAAAAATAGTCCTGCTTCCATTCCCGGTTCAGAAGGATTCAGCGTCACACCGCCTTCCAGCACCAGGTCTGTAGCTGCGGAGCTATATATTTTCAACGCATCTACTGCACTTGTTCCCTCAGCCCTTTGCCCCTTCAGGTCAGGTTGCCATTTTCCACAGATCAGGAGCGGTCCGCTTAGATTCGTATCCATATCACTGACTTGAATGTTCTGAAATAACGCTGATCCATTCCAGACATTCAGCCCCAAATATCCTGATGTATAAGTCGTATCGACCACATCTATAATCGGGTTATATCCCTCATCCCAGAACACTTTAAGATGGGAGCCCTCTACGCTCACCTTAAGATGATAAATAGCTCCTTTTTTTAAATTGACCTGACGTTCCTCTTTCAGTCTTCCAATATCCCCGGTAGCATCCCGCAACCGCAACAATCCGGCAGCCGGCACGATTTGGAGCATATAGGAAGACCACCCGTCCTCACTGGAACGGAATACTAGCGTAGCATCCGCCTGTGTGTCAGTGACCATCACATCCGCCTCAAAAGTAAAATTCTGAGACGTTGTTCCGGACATAGCCATCACATTTTCCTGCGGCTCCGACCTCAGCAAAAGTCCCTGGATGTTATCTTCTATGTGCCCCTGTCCTTTAATCTGCCAGCCGGTCAGGTTCGTTCGCGTGTTAGTAAACTCCACCTTCATCCCCAATCCCCTACCTTCTAGTACGGATCAACACCGCGCATCCACTACAAAATAATTGGAAAATCAGCTGTTTAGATCGTCATGGAGAACGTCTCATTTCAGCGGCGAACGATCCACATAGATATGAATGTCCAATCGGTTTTCTACTGTTTCCAGTGGGGCTGCGTGTCTTCCCGCAAAGTCCTCATGTAAATCCGAACAGCCTGACCGTGCCCGGTCTACATATACTTCCTGCGTATCAGAAGCATAACCGACGAGCATCTCCTGTTCTTTTGATACTCGCAATTCCCCCAATCTGTAATAAATCGCCTATACAACAAATTTGAAAAGGCTTACATTTCCCATCTTCAATTTACCAAATCGAAATGTCATTCGTCAATTATTTTTGTAAAAAAATAATTGACATTTGACTAAATATAGCATTAATAAATTATGCTTTTGTAAGAAGAAATGATAACAGTCATAGTATATAATCCAACTTTAAAAGTTAACCATAAACAATGACCGCTTTACTTATACAGCATGGATCTGTCCTCTCTGTTTCCCATGCGCACTTTTTTTGTCCAGCTTATATAAGATTGGATTTAAATTTATTTGTCGATCCGATGGAGATAAATATAAGTTATCAAATAAACTTTACAAATGTAAATATTATTTGTTCATTTGCAATGCAAACATTGCTATTTCATGCGAACTATTATACATTTAAGATACATTTAAGGTCTAAACGGAGAGCTGTAAGAGGCAACTGTACCTCTCAGGCAATCCATTATTAGTGAAGGTGGAACCTGTCTATGAAGAAAGAAAAAGTCACCATTCAAGACATTGCTGACGCTTTGGGAATCTCTCGAAATACCGCGTCCAAAGCGATTAACGGTAATGATAGCATCCCGGTTGATACTCGGAACAAGGTCATTAAAAAAGCGATAGAACTTAAATATAAGCAATTTGCCTATGTGGAAACGGAGAGCATCATCCCGAAAAATCAAGGTAACATTGCCCTGGTCACATGCAATCTGCCGAACAGCTCACATTTTGGCTCCTTACTCATCAGTGGTTTGGAGAAAAGAATAAGCGCAGAAGGGTATAATCTGTCGATTCATATTGTGCGGGAAAATGAAATCCATGCAGGAACGCTTCCTAATAATTTTGAAGCCTCCAAGGTGGATGGAATTATTTGTATTGAAATGTTTGATCCACAATATAGTGAGCTTATTACGGATTTGGGACTGCCCACGATCTTTATTGATTGTTCTGTGGACATTTCTTATCCTGATTTGAAAGCGGATTTATTGCTGATGGAAAATGAACATAGCGTTTATTCTGTCACCAAAAGCCTGATTCATCGTGGATTTACGCGGATCGGGTTTGCTGGGGATTATAAGCATTGCAAAAGCTTCAACGAGCGGTGGTTTGGATATAACAGAGCTTTAATCGAAGCAGGTCTAAATGTGGATTTATCTTGCTGTATTGTCGATCAGGACCGGAATTTTTTCTCCGAGTCGGATTGGATGGATAAACAATTGGAAGGCATGAACGTGCTACCGTCTGCGTTCGTGTGCGCCAATGATTTTATTGCCGTCAGTGTCATGAAAGCGCTCAAAAATAAAAACTTGAAAATTCCTGACGATATTGCCGTGTTTGGGTTTGATAACGCTCCTGAATCCCGGATTGTGGAACCTCATTTATCCACCGTGCATATCTACAACAACGAAATGGGCATTACGGCGGCTGAGATGCTATTGGCGCGGGTCAAAAATCCTTCTAGACCTTATCAGATCACGCATATCAGAACAGAGCCGATATTTAGAGAATCCACTCCAGTGTTACAAATAGAAAAGTAAAAAGGTGTTCTGACGACGCTACGTGAACGGAACGTTGCTCCAATCGCTGTTGTATCCGGATTTTATTAAATAGCCTAGTGGTAAAAATCCGGATACAAAGGCGACCGCTGACGCTTTTCTCAATCGTTCCGTCCTCTCCGCTACTTTCAGCGTTTCCCTCACTATTACGGCTTTTCTAACCATCAATACAGACCTTGGATAGAGCTACCTCTACTGTGAAAGCTCTAAGAAAGCAAAGAGGCAAACCCCTAAATCATCCAGAGGCTTGCCTTTTTCTAAATCCATTAACTAATTTATACGCCGAAATAGATCTTAGTCTTCAGCTATTGGTTTATAAATCCTCTGCTGGAACTACTGGAACTACTGGCTCTCCCTCTATTTCCTTCGCATCTATTTCCGCCCCATCGATTTTCGTTTCATCGACTTCTTTTTCATCTACCTCCGCTGTCTTTGCCTCATCCACCTCATCACTGCTCTCTTCCTCCATCAAGGCTTTTGGCGTGTAGAGCTTGGGAATCGGTACATTCGCCCAATCCATATCGGACGCAAAGTAAAAGCTCGTATAGGAAGGTTGGTTATACCCGGTATTTTGACGCGCCACATCCGTGCGATATTGCGGATCATGCATCAACGTGTACAATTTATGCGTCGTAGGCTCTGTGCTCAGATAGATACGGATTGCCGAGCTATCCGCTGTGCGGACGAGCATTTCCTCCCGCCAATCTCCGAAAATGTCGGCTACCAGCGATGGAGTTCCTTTCGTATAGTTGTTCGTTTTGGTTCCAGTGGCGGTCATCAATGTACCTCGTTTCCAATCCTCAATGGTTGGGGTTACATCAATTGCACCGTTTACGATTTGTGTGGTCATATCAGCTGCCCATTTGATACTCATATTGGTACCTGGCATCTTCGTATCCAGCTGTTTACCCGCTGCGGTCCACAGGCCTATGGCCCACGTCTCCAGACCTCGCTGATCCGGATCTATGTCACCGACCATTCCCCGACCTGTATCCTTGCCGGAATATGCGCCGTAAATGATTTCACCCGTTTTGGCATCCCGCAAAGAATAGCCATATGGAGCGTAGGTGCCACCTTCATGTACCATAAAGATTTCTTTGCCGGGGCGATCCGGGTCAATATCGGTCACATGCAGCGCATCGCCATGTCCCAATCTGGCGGTTTGACCTGGAGTTGCGCTTTCAGGAGGCATGACATCAAATGAGCTGTACAACAGGCTGCCATCATGGTCAATCGTGGCGGAACCGTATACGATTTCGTCCTTGCCGTCACCGTCCACATCCACCACGCTCAAAGAATGCGCTCCCTGTGTGGTCAAGGTGCCAAATTTCGGGTCCGTTCCATCACGCCCGTGCGGACTATCGTTAAATGGATTGGTCATCGGTGTCCAGCCACTGTCCACCATCCAATGTTTTTGGAGATGGCGACCATCCCATGTGTAGGTGGCCAAAGTGGAACGCGTATAATAGCCGCGTGCAAATACAGCGTACGGCTTGCGTCCGTCCAAGTAAGCCACACCTGCCAGAAAGCGGTCTACACGGTTGGCGGGTTCAATGCGGGCCATGGCGTAATCTCCCCACATGAGGCCATCGTCATGACGCTCCGGCTCATAGCGGATGGTATCCAGCTCAGCTCCCGTTTTCCCTTTGAAAATCGTCAAATACTCCGGTCCATCGACGATGAAGCCCTCGAACTCTCTAAGCTTGTTTTTGTCGCTCCGTGAAGGCGCGTATACATCCATAAAGTAGTCTGTCAGGCTTTCCGCATCCTTTCGGGATAACGGATAATTGTACTTCGGAGCGATACCAAAGCATTCCTCCAGCGTAGCAGGCCATTGTCCCTTGACCACTTCTTCATGCTTCGTCCAGTTCATAAACATGTTCACCACATGCTCATAATAATCCGAGCGACTCAAACGGTAATCGTCCTCATGTGTAATCCCTGCTTTGCGATCCTCACGTGGAAGAGTAATATACTTTTCTTTTTTCGGCTTGCCCTTCTTATCAAAAGAAATCGTTTTGGTCCCTGGAGCCGTTTTGAACATCAGCTCGGCTTTACCATCGCCGTCAAAATCGTACACCATCATTTGTGTATAATGCGCACCTGATCGAATATTCACGCCCAGATCGATCCGATACAACAGCTTGCCTTCGGCCGTATACGCATCGACATACGTATTTCCGGTATACCCCTTCTGAGATACATCTTTGGAGTTCGACGGGTCCCATTTTACAAAAAATTCATATTGTCCGTCTCCATCCACATCCCCCACACTCATATCGTTGGCCGAATAAGTATAGGATTCACCTGCTGGTGTTACGCCATCAGCAGGCTTTTGGAGAGGAAGTTCATAGTAACCCTGTTGCCATGGCTTCACTTTGGCGCTACGATCCTTTTCCCGTCCATTAACGACTGAAGCTACTCTGTATACCGATTTCCCATTCCCTTCCTTATCCACATAGTTGGTACTGTCGGTCACTGTCGCGATCTTCTTACCGTCACGATATACGTTAAAGTCCGCTCCTGTCAGCCCCGTTGAACCGTAACCGTTCACTTCTTGAGCCAATAACCGCCAGCTTAAAAATACCCCCTCCTGCGTTGCCGCAGCTACCAGTCCGCGATCCAGCTTTTCCAGCTGAATGCTGCCGCTACGGTTCTGTTCAACTGCGATTGCTGATTCCGCCTGCAGCGTCGGTTCGGACAAGTCTTCCGCAGCCACTCCTCCAGTCGTCCCCGTCATCGCCAGCATCGCTGCCAACGCGGCGGTCAAGCTTCCCTTTCGCCATGCGCCTTTCCCTTGAGCCATCCAGGTCGTCCTCCTCGAATGTATTGTGATGACAAGCAAATACCCAAAATGATTGCGCTTACATAAATTAAATTCCCTATTATTATAGTTTTGCCGTTCCCCCAAACGCGTTTAAATATCCGAGGATTTCTCTACACAAAACCGTGTTGTTTACTCATTCCAAATAAAACAGCCCTCACCAAGCCTGTTAACGGCATACTGAGGACTCAATATATATCTAATTTTCCTTTTATATTTTAGTGATACCCAATAATTTGAGCTACAGCCACGAATACTGCACCCAGTACGAACCAAGCGGCCAGTAACGGCCAAAAGAAGCGAACCCATTTCTGATATGGAATACCCGACACCGCCAAACTCCCCATTAAGGCAGAGGAAGTAGGCAAAATCATATTCGAAAATCCATCTCCCAACTGGAATGCAAGGACTGTGGTCTGCCGTGTAATACCCAACAGATCGGACAGCGGCACCATAATGGGCATCGTCGTCGCTGCCATCCCCGAACCGGAGGTAATAAATACATTCATGACATTTTGGAACACATACATACCCAGCACTTGCACGGATTCCGGCAGATGTCCCACCATGATCGCAAGGCTGTTAACGATTGAATCAATCACATTGCCGTGATCCAGCACGACGACGATGGAACGTGCAAAACCAATGATCAGGGCACCATAGGTGATATCTTTGGCCCCTTTGGCAAACTCTGTCGCAATGCGACTTGGCCCGTAGCCTGCACAAAAGCCGGAAATGACTCCCATCGAAAGAAACAGGGCAGCCAGTTCCTTCATCCACCAATCTTTTTTGGACACTCCCCAGATTAACATCGCGAAGCTTACTATAACGGTCAAAATGATCAGGATATGCTTAAGCTGTATGGAAGGCAGATTGGATAGATCCACCGGCTTGTCTTCAGCGCTCTTTTCCAATTCGTAAACGAGGCTGCTTTCCGGGCTTTTCTTCACTTTACTGGCATAACGCATAATATATAAGCTCGTAATAACGATCAGGATGACCAACAGGATGGCACGAAGCCACAGCCCTGAAAAAATAGGAATTTGCGCAATCGCCTGTGCCAATCCAACATTAAACGGGTTCAGCAGCCCGGCGGTAAACCCGCAGGAGGCTCCCAGCGAAATCATGGCCGTACCCGTCAACGCATCAAATTTCAACGCCCGGGCGATGGCAATACCAATCGGCACGAATACCATCACCTCAGTGGACATTCCCATGGTAAAACCACCTACGGAAAACAAGGTGATAAACACGGGAATGACCCATAACCCCTTGTTGGAAAAAGACCTCGCAACTCTTCCGGTCACCGCCTCAATTGTGCCCGAGGAAGTAATAATCTGAAAGACACCGCCAATGATTAGAATGAAAAAGACAACATCAGCCGAATCGACTAGACCGGATACGATGGATTTTGGGATGTCCCACAGCGTAACCGGATTCGGATCGACATGAGCGTACGAACCGGGAACGAGCAGCGTTTTGCCGGTCGTTTCATTTTTAACCCGTTCAAACTCTCCAGCGGGAACGACATAAGTCAATATTCCAGCCACTAAGGTCAGAAAAATAAGAATGACAAAGGTGTGCGGCATTTTCAGCCATTTCTTCGGACCGCTCGGTACGGTCGTGTTGCTACTCATTCGGATGCTCCCCCGTTTCTCAACGCTTGCCATTGTTCAAATTCAGTCCGTACCTCTCTCAAAGCCACCGGATCGGTTACCAGATCATAAGCGGTCAGTGCCAGCGCTTTGGCGGCATAATTCATTTCAATCATGCCTTCCTCTGCTCCAGCAAGCCGGGCAAATTCCGGCGTATGCGTGGACGCGTCACCCAATCGGATATAAGGATGAATCGCTGCAGTAATCTGGCTGACATTGCCGATATCCGACGAGCCGATCCCTCCCTGCGCAGGCGGCTCGTGAACCTCCAAACCCAGCTGCTCCAACTTGCTCTGGAACAAAGCCGCCAGCTTCTTGTTGGTATTGCGCTCCGCATAAATAAGCCCCTCGGAAATATCCACCGTCGCACCCATGCCTTCTGCCGCCGCACGAACAGCGCGGTACACCTTGTTCCTCACCTCAGCCAGACCGACGACGGTTTGCGCCCGTAAAATAAACACAGCCTCGCACAGCTCCGGCACGACATTGGGAGCATCCCCGCCTTTGGTAATAATGCCGTGGATACGTACGTCGCTGGTAACGAACTGGCGAACCGAATTAATCGCCACAAAGGCATTGATCATAGCATCCAGCGCGCTAATGCCTTTCTCCGGGGAGGATGCAGCATGAGCCTGCTTGCCATGAAACGTGAAGGTGGCGTCCACGCAGGCCAGTCCCCCGCGTAAAACCATCGTTTTATTCTGTGGATGCACCATCATCACGGCGTCCACGCCGTCGAACACACCATGCTCGCACATCATGATTTTGCCGCCGCCCTCCTCCTCGGCGGGTGTGCCCAATACCACAATACGTCCGGGTAGGTCCGATATCGCTTCTTTTAGGGCTATGGCTGCTCCGACCGATGCGGTACAGATCAGATTGTGACCGCAGGCATGTCCGATCACCGGAAGTGCGTCATACTCTGCCAGCAAAGCAATTGTCGGTCCGCCGGGCTTCCCTTCCCATTCGGCGCGGAAGGAGGTTTCCAGTCCTGCAATCCCCTTTTCCACAGCAAAACCAGCTTGCTCCAGTGTACTCGTGAGCCATCCCTGAGCCTGATATTCATGAAAGCTCAATTCAGGATGGGTATGTATTGTTCGGGCAAGCTCCCGCAACTCATGATCCTTTGCATCTACAGCCTTCAAAATCTCTTCATGGGATGACGTTCTGCCATTATGTCCGTTCGTTGTTAAATCCATCAATGGAATACCGCCTTTCATTCGCAATAACGAATAATTATACAACCAATATTCAACATTGTATAAGCGAAGACCAGTGAAGTAAATTTAATATTTTTTGGCTTTATCCTTAAAATTATTTTATATATGACATGTTTGTCCTTGATATACGCTATTTTTCACCATTAATTACGTATATTCAATGTATTTACAGCCTCAAGACTGGAGCATCCATTCTACAAATCTTTCCACTGCCATAGGACGGCTGGATTTATTTTTATACAACATCCATGTTCTACGCAGGACAGGATCTCCATTTTTACGAATCAAATTAAATGCATACAGTTCATCCTTGGGAGAGATAAATATTTCGGGTACGATTGAATATCCCAGTCCGTGCCGAACCATTTCCTTGCAGGTTTCGTAGCTATCCACCTCCATAGAAACTCGTGGTGCACGGCCTATTCTCTCACTCCACCATGCCTGTACCGATTCGTTGAACGAGGAATACATATGACCGGAAAGTTGCGGCTTCCCCGGGTCCTTATAACGAATCATTGGAAGCTCCGGCAATTGCTCAAGCTCTACAGCTTCTTTCGAGATCACGCAGATATGCTCCTCATGAAGAAGATGCTTTCCCTCAGACCAAGGGTAATCATTGCGGATAACACCCAGATGAATTTCATCCCCGCGCAGCATCTCATAGATTTCCGCACTGAGTCCGCAGGTGACTGAAAATTGCACGTCAGGATAAATATCTTTAAAGCTTTTAAGAATCGGCGGTAGCCGATAATGTCCGTAATAGCTTGAAATCCCCAAGCGCAGCGTACCTTTTACTTCCCCTCTCAGGTGAATGACAGCTTCTTTTAATTCGGTCAGTTCCCTCAAATTCCGTTTGGCATACTCCACCAGTCGCTCCCCTTCCATGGTCAGCTTCGTTCCTCTGTTCCCGCGTACAATGAGAGGTACAGCGAACTCCTTTTCCAATTGGTTCAGACGGTAGGTCCAGGCAGGCTGTGTAATATATAGACGTTCGGCGGCACGTTTCATGCTCTGTTCTTCTGCAATGTAGCACAACATTAAACAATCCTTTTCATCCACCATGATCACTCCTTCAATTCAATCATTCCTTTGTTTAGCCGTTCCTTTGTTCTCCGTAAAAAAAGCCCAGATATATCGGTCTATTATAACGTATGAAAAACTTAGGCATAAAAAAACGGACAGTGGATTGTTCCATTGTCCGTTTTCGTATTTTTCGCGCTAGTTATGGATTAGGATTCGTCTTGATTACTGCAAGCTAGTGAGGGACAAATGAACTGAAATCGTCCCGACTGGACTGATCCGCATGATAAAATACTACATCCCCGTCCTGTAAATGAAAGATATGCCCGTACGGGTCTTTTATCTCTCGGCGGTAACCCTCCAGTTGCCACTGGTTCAATAGCGGACCATTTATATACTGTAAATGCGGATGCTCGGTGTCCCCCTGACGCAGTGACTCCACATTAAAGTTGACGACGATAAAGCCCGTTTTCTTGAATATATCTGTATGCTCGTTTAGCTCCTGACGGCGACTGACCTCGCGCAAATCCGTGCCTTTGGTGACTGCGTATACATCAGCAGGCAGGCTATATTCACCATACCAGCGCTGAATCGACGCATTAGCGCGATCCACGTTGACCCCATCTGGCAGGTCTGTCTTCGGACCAATCAAGGTACGCACAGCCGCAGGCAGTACCAGCCAGTCGTAACGTCCAATCCAGGTCTTGCTGCGTGCAATACGGTGGGCATACAGGGAAACATAACGTTCCAGTGTCAACTGGCTTTGCTGTGCTTCACTCAGCTCATGCTTGTATTGGTAGGCTGACGTGTCCTGCATTTCCTCCATCGGCACATTGCGTAGCCGTTCATTCAAAATAACATATCGCTTTTCCCGGTCCTCCGCCGATCCCAAACGGATAAATTTTCGACTGCCGGAATGTGTATACAGATCCACCTCTTCCCGCTGTCGCCCATCTTTGCTCACCCAATAGAACGATGGCGTGATGCGAATACCGTCCTTGGCGCTAAACATATTGCCTTTGGTTTTGAGGTCAAACTTGAAATGATAGCCTGTCTTGACCGCCACATTTGCATAACCTTCATATGGGTGACTGCCGGGACGAACAGGCAAGGTGAGTGGCTCCGGGTTCCCTCTAGGCAACCCGTCAATATTGCCAAGCCCCGTCCAATAGGACAGGCCACTATGCGTCGAGCTTCCTTTTCGCTGCCGAAACACCCGCTCCCAATGGTAATCGGCAATATCCGTGATATGAAAATCGTACATCCGTCCGATGACCTCAATATTCACCACATCATTGGCAACATGATGGGCGATATCCGTGTTGGCATGGCGTTGTTCGGTGAACCCGTCCGGTGCATTTTCGGCAATGGTACGGAACTCAACTGTATAGTTGCCTTCATCCACCCATACGGGCAAATAAAAGTCTGTGTCGAGCTGCTGCACCGGAATGTCGATCCAGGTACCCCGCGGATAAAATTGTGTCTTCCCTTTGTCGTAAACATCGAACGGAAATCGCACCTGCTTGGTTCGTACATATTTGGCATACTCCCGATCACCATAGCCAGGAATATTTAAATGTGGGCCTGCTGTCGAGATCGTCACCCGGAAAGGGCGCTCCAAAATAAGCGCGGATCGTCCTTTCGTAGGTTGGGTTTTCTGGTTATGAGCAGCATCGTCCGACACTTTAGACAGATTCACTACGGGAGTGTGAACAGTCACCGTATTAATTCCCTGTATCGGAAACGTTTTATCCGCACCTCCATTGATATTTCCTTTGAGAATAGCGTAAGTGATGTCACCGCTGCTGGGCGTATTGGACTTATTTATCTTATACTTATCAATCACATGACCCGGACTGTACAGCACATCCGGCCCAATCGCTCCGGAAGAGGGTATAACGCCTGGCCTAGGGCCATTCACCTTAACGCGCTCCGGATTCATAATGATCTTGTTTTCAAAGGTTAGAGTGTCGTTTTCCACTTCGATTTCCTTAACAGCCCCCTCTGCCTTGGATTTCAGTGCACTACGGTCATCAGGTACACTCGGCTTGCTGCTGCCACCGTTTTTGCTACGGCTACCGCCATCCACTGTCCCGGGTGCAGGGGGCGGATAAAAATTGCCCTGAGTCGCTGCAATATAGGAAGGGGGTGTATAGGATTGCGGACGCAAAGTGATTGTTTCATTAGGTAACGCATAATTTCGGAGCGTAGCCTCCTTAATGCCGTACACCTCCAAATTATCTATCGTCCAATATGAGTATGGACGGATGATTTGGTAAGTATAGGTTCGCTTCACGGTCTCACTCCGCCGAGATTTTTTCTTAGGCCGCCAGGTCAATCGATATTCCCGTTTTACGTTCACTGTATATGTACACTGGCCTGTCATGTTCACAAACTTATGTTGAAAAAGGTATCTCTTCGCTTGCACATGACCGTATAGGCTTTCAGATGTAGGAATACCTTTGGATACGTCAAATCGTTCCCGACCACGCTGGTCCGCTTTGATAACGGCAGATACTGTCGGGTCCAGTTCGGCAGTTTCCAAGCGCAGACCTGGAACGGGGCGGGAGCAGACAACACCTTTTGTTGGCTGTTCATTATCTTGGCAATCTGAGGGTGCTCCCTCTTGACTTTCTCCAGGCTTAGGACAGCCCTGAGCTTCTTTGTAATACAAATAAGCGGTAAACTGCTCAAAAGAACCGTCATAGGTAAATCCGGGTACAATTCCCGGCAAAATATCTCCGCTTGGCGGTTTACTGGTCGTGCTTTTCTTATAACCCACATACTCATATTTCGGGTTGGTTGGCGGGGTAAAATCATACAGTTGATCAGCTTTTAATTCATCTTCTATTGGTGTAAATACGTTGTTAAGTGATTTTCCATCAGTTGTAAAATGCTTGACGATTAGACTGCTCTGCAGTTCGATCTTGAACAGGATGGGTTGGTAGATGCGCCAGGCTTCTACTTCCTTTGCACAGGTAGGGCAACTCTCTTCTTTTATATTTTCTGCTTGAACTGCTGCATTTAATCTTATATTCACAGTGATTGGAATGGTAGCTGTATCCGTTCCAATCCCCTTTTTTTGAAAAGGCCGAATATCTGAATCCTGTGTGCCTTTACTCATGTAGTCTTTGTAATCGTCATAAAGATCGGATCGGGATTTTGTAAAATAATTTTTATAATTAGGATTACCTTTGTTAACTTCTGCTACTGGATCATACAATTGTGCGTCAATCTTCTTGATCTTACGACCAGGGAAATTAAATTTGTAAGTGAATTCTGCTTCACCTTGCATGTCCTTGTCAGGCTCCTTGCCACCTGTGACCCAAGTACCTGCGGTATTTTTCCACATGTCGAAGTACATCATGCCAACAAAATAACGGTCGTTCTTATCGGCATAGTAAGACAGCGGTGTAATTTCGTTATCAGCTACCGCCTTGTCGGTAGGAAAAGAAAATGGTGGGAGCTGCAATAAGAGCAGTACCCCCACCAGCAATACGGCCAGAATGCGTTGCGTCTTCTTCATGCTGTTGTTAATTTCCTTTCCACGGATTGACCATCAATGGAATATAACTATCTGCTTGCAAGCGGAATCCAATGTACTCAATATCTTTTAGTTTCAGAGATTTATAGTTTTTTATTCCATGAAAGAGTTCATCAGCAGATGAATAAATCGGGTAATATACCATCTTTGTGCCGTCCCCGTTATCTTGTGTCATTTCTCTCAATGGAGGACGGAGACGTGCATTCTGGTTTTTGGTTATGAAAAAAATGCTACCTGCTGTAGATTTCGTTTTAACTCTCATCTTTAAGTAAGGTACACCCTTCGGACTTGTGTAGGGCTCAACGGAATAAACATCCCGAATCAGCTTAATAGGTAGATCAGACTGCTTAAAGACCATTATTTTATCGTATGGCTGGTCAGTGCTATTATTTAAAAGAGCAGGTATTGAACCGAACGCCTTCTTATACGGCTCAATACTCACCGTTTTATGCCCTGTATCCTCCAGCGCAGCAATTTCCTTCTTCCCAATCCAGACCCAGCGGCTGACCTTATCCCACTCCACCGTTTGCCCCAGACCCTCACTTACCAACCGCAGCGGCACAAAAGTACGATTCTGCTTCAAAATAATCTTCGTTTCATACGTTTTGGTCTGCCCATCCACGGTAGCGGTGTTTTGACCCACTGTCATGTTAACAGCATGTGCATCATTTTTAATCGACACAGCCAATTGACCGCCTGTTTTCTCCCAGCCTACCTTAGCCCCTAGCGCTTCGGATACAAAACGAATCGGAACCATCACATAATCGTTACTATCCTGAAAAGGTTTAGCATCTGGAAACTGTATTTTTTTTGCGTTTAACAAGACTTCAATCGGTTTAGTGCTGCTTGCTGCCTCCGTCGTTGGAATCGTACTTGTCGCGCCCCATAGCAACGTGACTACGGTCAAACTCAACATCCATTTTTTCATACTCATCTCTCTATCCCCTTTGTCAGCTTAAACTTTAAACTATGTATATCATCTCTAACCTCATAAACTTATCGCATCCCCACTTTCGGAAAATACTGGATACAACTTATATATTATAGGGTTTCCCTATTACAAAATCTATAAGAAAAACTTCTAATACAAAGCATTCCAAACAAATAGACTCTATTGAGCAAGCCCTCCCCCTAAATCATAGAACTGACTCTTTAAAAAAGTTTATATTTCCGCAAAATATCAACAAAAAAGGGCTGCCTCTCCCCTATGAAGGAAGAAACAGCCCGTGTGCTTCACGCGCAACAAAACTATGAATATATCAGCTCATACCACCATATGGATTATTCCAGCATCATCCAATATTTCTTACATCATAAATCATACCGGACTAAAAATCAAACGTTACTTTTCTCTCACGAAACATTTCAAAGATCATTCATGTATACCTGAACTTCCAGCTTGATAGCGTTGCTCATATACGCCCTTGTTAACCATCCTCAGCCCAAACAATCTGCGGATACGCTGTCCCGGCTTGGCCTTGAAGGTCACTGTCGCTTGATCCTTCCCCTCCAGATATGCAGCCGGAATAGCAGCATTAACGTTGTAAAACTTATCGGCCTCATCAAAGCCCTCACTAAAATGCTCAAGCGGATGACCGTTAATCAAAATATCAAAACCGCAGTTAGGCATTTCCAGCGTAGCTGTGTAGGTAATGACTAACAGCATCGGAGCAGATGGATCTGTATTTAAATCAAAAGAAAACCAGCCGTCAATTCCCGCATTCCGGTAAGGCCGGTTATTCACATATCCGGTACGAGTCGAAGCATCTCCCTGGAAGTTATGGTCTCGCTCCGGCTGCATTTCTCCGGGTTGGGCAAAATCAATCGTGCACTGCTCCAGAATCGCCAGCTTTTCGCGTGCCGCTGTGTATTCCTGTTCCGCCTCCTGCCACGCTTCCTTGGTAAAAATGTCCCAGTATACGGAATACGTACGGTCATGCATTTTATACAGAGGGGACAATTCCACATCCCGGGGATGCCCTGCATTCAAGGTACGAAACGTATTGGTCTTGCCCTCCACGGGCTGAATCCACGCATCCAGCTTTTCCGTTTGGGGGATGAATACTGGTGTGTACAGGAAATCCTTGGCTTTAGGATCTTCTAAGGGTCCAAGGTCGCCTGCCAGCACCAACGGTCCATACATGATAGCCGCCCGATCCGGGTTATCTGGCATCTGCTCCAGTCTCAGCGACATCGGAATCGTCACCTCTACAACGTCACCGTCAATCCACGTTCTGGCGATAGAGACAAAGCTGCCCGGTTCCGATACAATCGATTGTTCCTTGCCATTTACACGAATGGTAATTCCTTGTTCAGCCCAATATGGATAGCGGATGAGTAGCATAAATGAGGCAGGTTGATCGCATTGAATCTCCAGCGTCGTATGATCTGTATCTGGATAGGAAGTATTTTGTTTTAGCGTAACGCCCGTGTCCTTCCATTCCAGCGTGGAGGCAATGAACTGATTGACATATAGCTTATCATGATCGTGAAAATAAATGCCGCTGCCGTAGCTCGCATGGTTTTCCATCCCTGTGCCGACACAGCACGTAAAATCGTCAAATTTGCTTTCAAAATGCTTGTGCCCGCCCATCGCCAGCGACAGAAAATACGTTACGCCCCCGTGAACCGGGTCCTGCGAAGCCAAAATATGATTGAATAGACCTCGCTCATAAAAGTCCGCTTCCTTGGCGGAAGCATTCCATTGAAACAGATGATTGGTCAGCTTAAGCATGTTATAGGTATTGCACGTCTCCGTCGTATGAGGCCCGATGCGATCATTCAAGCCATCTGGCGCGCCAAAATATTCTCCAAAGCTATTCCCGCCAATGACATACGAATGATGATCCACCACCCGCTCCCAAAAAAACTCCACCGTTGCCCGGCGTTTCGTATCATTGGTCAGCTCATATTCCTTGGCAAGCCCGATCAGCTTCGGAATCTGTGTATTGGCGTGAATGCCCTGCAAACAGTCTTCCTGCGAGCTAAGCGGGTCCAGCACCAGCTTGTGCCAGAAGCATTCAGCCAGCCACAAGTAGCGCTCTTCCCCGGTATCCGCATACAAATCGGCCAATACCTCATTCATGCCTCCATATTCGCAAAACATCATCTGCTGGAGCTGCTCATCGCTCATCGGCTTCATAATTCCTTCGAGCCAGTCCGCCAGCTTGCGCTCTACATCTAATGCCTTATCACAGCCTGTCAAATGGTGCGCATCCCGCAGGCCAGCGAATAACTTGTGCAGTGTATACAAGGGTGCCCAGGCACCGTTCAGGTCAAAGCCCTTCGAGCGAATATTTCCAGCAGACACCTCTTCAAAAAGTTCCTTCCCCCCTGGAATACCGGATACATATCCGTCACCATGCGCCGCCTGACAAACGGCTAGTTCATCCGTAATGTAATGTGCAATTTCTTTAAAACGCTCATCGCCCGTTGAAGCATACATCATGGAGCAAGCGGACAAGTAATGTCCCAGTGTATGACCGGAAATAGTCATCGCTTCCCAGCCTTCATACTGAGGCGCTTTGGGCGTAAGTCCGGCATATTCCCGAAAACGCGCCAGCAGGCGGTCTGGTTGAAGCTCCAACAGATAAGATCGGTTCAGCTCCATCGCCTGTTTGAAGGGACCTTCAGCCAATACCACCTCATTCAGTGCGAACGGCCTTGCTTTCATATGGGCTTTTGCTTTAAGAGTCACTTTCCGTTCCTCCTTTAAGGCGAATTTGGGATAAAAAAATGCATATCAAACACAATGAGCCGTTACGCGCCGCTGCCAGAGGTTTGCCCCCACTGCTGGTACAGCTGCGTTCTCGCCTCTGTAATGCCGGGATGAAACTGAATCAGCGCATGCTTGCGTGCAAAATGGACCTCACAGATCGCCTCCTGCACCCGCTGTTCCCCGCCTGCTCCGCCGAGTCCAGCGGCATGGAGCATGGAAGCGGCGGCTAATCGACCTTGGGCCATCGCGACCAGCCCGCTTTCGATGCCGGTAATATTGCCGGCAACGTACAGCCCTTTGAGCGAGGTTTCCATTCGCTCACCATGCAGTGGAACATGCCCGCCTAGCTCAGGGCTGTACACGAACTTGCATCCGGCTACCGCCGCCAGCTCGGCGAGCGGGTACAAGCCGCCGCTCAGCGCCACGAAGTCGGCGGGTTCGACGCGCTCGCTGCCGGGAATAGGCGAGCCGTCCGGTTTAACGTGGATCAGGGTCACAGATTCGACCCGGTCCTGCCCGTTGACGGACAGCACCGCCGTCCGCAACCGGATCGGGATATCCCACAGACGGAAGCCTTTGTGGGGATAGCAGCACGCGATGAGTTTCTCCATCCGCATCGCAGCTGCCAGCCTGCCGCCTGCACGCATCCAGGCGGCAGGGGCCAGCCCCGACAGCTGAAGTAGCAGCTTCGCGGAGGCTGTCGGATCTGCCGCCGCACCAGCCAGCGGATTAGCGCACGGCAGTGTAATCGCCGCCACCTTCACCCCGGCGACAGACAGCTCGCGGGCAATCGCCATCGACAATACGTTCATGCCCACTATGATGCCTCGCTCTCCTGGCTTAACGTAATGAACGTTGGTCATCACCTGCGCGGCCCCGATGGACATCACGCCCGGCAGCGTCCAGCCATCCAGCGGAACGGGAATTTCAGCAGCTCCAGTCGCCAGCAATACGTAATCCGCAGTGAACAATCCACAGGAAGTGGAAATTTCCCACGTCGTTGTATATTCCATACCATGTACGGAAACGCCGCAGCGAATGTCCACCCCAAGTTCCCTGCAACGGGTAATCAGCTCATCCGAAACGTGTTTTCCAACCCACCAGCCTTGACTGCCTTCCTCATGATATTGCCCGGGCATGCGTCCACCCGGCTCTGTAAACTCATCCAGTACCGTGACTGGCAATCCTTGCTCAGCAGCCGATACCGCTGCGGACAATCCGGCGGGACCCGCCCCAATGACGATGAGATGCGCCATTTCATTCATGTCACAATTCTCCCTGTGATTTCATTCGAAAGTTGCCGTCCGGTTTCCACCACCATACCTTCCTCCAGCTTGGTCAGGCAGGAACGGACGGTACCGAACGGATGAACCGTCAGGCGGCATTCGTTACAATGCCCAATGGCGCAGTATACACCTCTAGCCGTACCGGATTCCTCATGCCTTCTCAGCAAACGGACACCGCTGGCCAGCAGCGTTGCTGCCAATGGCTCTCCGGCCAATCCCTGCATAGGACGACCGTCAAAAATAAAAGATACCTGCCGCCGTTCCGGCTTTGGTCCCAAAATAGGGTGATTTACAATACGCATGCGGCTCATAAGGAACCTCCCTCTGCCAGCTGCCCGAACGTTACGGGACGTACGGGAGGCCTCTGTGACAACAGCTCCGCCTCCCGGCGGGCAGCAGGAACCTGATTGTAAAACCATGACTCCACCAATTGTCGGCATACCCTGCCCTGACATGCCCCCATCGTCACCCGCGTAGCCATTTTAAGCTGGCGCACGGTGTCCACGCCCATGCGGCAGGCCTGCTCCATCTGTGTGATACTCACTTCTTCACAGCGACATACGAGCAAATGACCTGATGCGCTCTCAACCGTCTCACTTCGTCCCGTCGCCCGCTTACTCATAGCTGATCGCGCAGGTTTTAATCGCTGAATAAAAATCCAGCGCCGCCTGGCCCTGTTCCCGGGTATGTGAACTGGATTGCTTCAGACCGCCGAACGGAGCCTGGTATTCGACACCAGCCGTCTCCTGATTAACCCGGACCATACCGGCGTTCGCCTCATCCAGAAACCGGTGAGCCAACCGCAAATCGCGGGTGAATAGAGAGGCACTTAATCCATAAATAGAATCATTGCACAGTCGAATCGCATCCTCGAAGTCGTCCGCCTGCATTACCCCCATCACAGGTCCAAAAATCTCCTCCTGAATCAATGGATGGGACGAATCAAGTCCAGTCGCCACCATCGGACGCACATAATATCCGTTATCCGTCCCGGCGGCGGCTCCACCTTCGGCTAAAATATCGGCTTCCCGGCGGGCGAGTGATACATAGGACATGACCTTCTCATACTGACCTGCCGATGCCACAGGTCCAAGATACGCATTGGGGTCAAGCGCCGGAGCGATCTGTATTTTTTCCACCGCTTGGCGTAAGGCTTCCGTGAATGTCTCATAGACAGACTGTTCCACAATCACCCGACTGGTGGCCGTGCATTTTTGCCCGGCTGAACGGAAAGCTCCGCTAACAATCATCGCTACTGCTTGCGCCACATCCGCGTCCTTCAGCACCACAGCGGCATTTTTACCGCCCATCTCGGTCTGGTACTTGATATTACGGCGTGCGCACCGTCCCGCAATGCCCAAACCTGTAGCAGTAGAACCCGTGAAGCTGACCGCATCCAGTACCGGATGCTCCAGTAAGGCATCGCCAATACGGTTACCTTGCCCAATGACTAAGTTCAGCACGCCGGGCGGAAGCTGCACCGCCTCGAATAGCTCGGCGACCCGTACTGCAGTTAATGAAGCATGTTCGGCAGGCTTCCAGATGACCGTGTTTCCGCACAAGAGTGCAGGGGCGATTTTCCATAGCGGAATAGCTACCGGAAAATTCCACGGCGTAATGACTGCCGTTACACCCAGCGGAATGCGCTTCGTGTATTGGAGCACTCCCGGCTCATTCGAAGGAATGACTGTACCGATGGATCGTACGCCCTCTGCCGCGTAGTATCGGAGCAGATGGACACCTCGCATGACCTCTCCGCGCATCTCGGTAATCGGCTTGCCCATCTCACGGCTAGCCAGCTCAGCCAATTCAGGTAATGCTGCCTCTAGTAACCCGGCTGCTTTGAACAGATAAACTCCCCGTGCTGCGGGACTTAACGCGGCCCAACCCGCCTGAGCCAGCCGTGCCGCATCCCCGGCCTGTGTAATATCGCCCGTTTCTGAAAAATGGACGACTCCGACCTCCTCCTTCAAGGCCGAAGGATTGTGAACCACCATTTCCTCGCCTGAAGGGTTCTGCCACTCACCGCCGATCCAATTTCGGCTCTCCATCGTCTTCACCTCCATTCAGGATGAAACTTCGCTTGGACGAACCGCCACCTCAAATGCTTCCCGAATGCGGTCATAATCCGCCTGCGGCAGCGCAAGTCTGGGCGGACGTGTCGGACCGACCGGAAATCCAGCCAGCTCCATCATATATTTGATGGACTGTACCAATTGCGGGCTGGCATCATAGTGGAACAGCGGCAGCAGCCTGCGATACAACGCGGACGCTTCCGCCATATTTCCCGCCTGCGCAAGTCGGAACAGCTCTACCCCTTCCTTGGGCAGCGCATTAGGTACCCCCGAAATCCAGCCTGTCGCGCCGAATAATGCCCCCTCCATCGCCAGATTATCTACTCCGACCATGACCTCCAGCTCTGTCTGATCCAAAATAGCGTGAATACGCCGTACATCACCGGAAAATTCCTTGACTGCTACGATATTTTCAATTCGCGACAAGTCCGCAAGAATATCTGGAGTCAAGTCAACCTTGTAATCATGGGGGTTGTTATACGCAATGATCGGCAAGCCCACCTCCGATAATGCTTCATAATGGGCCGTTACCTCGTGAGGCAGTGGATTATAATTAATGGGCGGCAGTGCCATGACACCCGCTGCTCCGGCATCCTTCGCATGCTGAATCCAATGCACCGCCTGTTTGGTGGACGGAGCCGCCGAGCCGACAACAACCGGGACACGCCCTGCCGCAGCGTCAATTACGGTATGCACAACCTGCGACCGTTCCTCCGGGGACAAAGCCGCATATTCTCCCAGCGATCCCGTAGGAACCAGTCCGCTAATGCCGCTTGCAATCAGATGCTCGCACAGCTCGGTCAGACGCTTATGGTCTACCTCCAGCTCTGCCGTGAACGGTGTAACCAAGGCCACATATACACCTTCAAAACGTGCCATATGCTCACCAACCCTTTCCCATCTTTATTTTCATATTCATCATTCGGGAATGATGCAAAATGCTCACATCAGCAAAAAACCTTCTTTAAGCGGGTCCTCGGGGTCCAACACAAATTGATGATGTCCCGTCACCCAAGCCGAGCCTGTAATTTGTGGAATGACTGCCGGATAAGGACCTATCTGCGTCTCGCCCACGATTTCAGCCCGAAACATGGAACCTGTGATGCTTTCATGCACAAACGGCTCATTTAAGCCCAGTTTTCCCTTGGCGTGCAGCACCGCTACCTTGGCCGAGGTTCCTGTGCCACAAGGAGAACGATCGATACCTCCCGGTGGGATGACGACGACATTGCGGCAATCGGCCTGTGGAGCCACAGGCTCCCCGTAAAATTCAATATGCGTCAATCCTTGAATAACCGGATTTTCAGGATGTACTACCTCAACAACAGCATTCACTGCCTCCCGAATCTGCACTGCTGTTCGTACAATTTTTGCCCCATTGCTCTGCTCCAGTGCAAGACCGATGGAAGCCGCCTCTACAATGCCGTAAAAGTTGCCCCCATACGCAATATCCAGCGTGACTTGACCGATATCCTCTACCTGGACCTCAACCTCACGGCGGTACACAAAAGAAGGGATGTTCGTGAACGTTACTTGCCGCACCTTGCCCGCATCCACCTTCAGCCGCACATGAACCGGGCCTGCCGGAGTGTCCAGCAATATTGATTTTTTATCCGCAGCAATCAGCCCGCCTTCCATCAGCGCTGTACATACTCCAATCGTATCGTGACCGCACATCGGTAAATAGCCGCCAGTCTCTATAAAAACCACACCGATATCTGCATCTGGATGACAAGGTTCTGTTAAAATGCAGCCCGACATCACCTCATGCCCTCGCGGCTCGAACATCAGCAGACGGCGAAAATCATCATGATGTGCTGCCATATAAGTCATTTTTTCCAGCATCGTATGACCTACCAGCTTAGGCGCGCCGTGAATGACCGTCCGCGTTGGATTGCCTCCCGTATGGGTATCAATGGTAGTAATTCTGCTCGGTACACTCATCCGGTTACCTCCCCGTGAACCTCGTGGCTGGTAAAAGCCTCCCCAAATCGGTCATATCGCAGCGGCTCCACCGGAATACAAGTGGATTCACTGCGTACCATTTCGGTCACCAGCTTACCCGTAACCGCCGCAAGACTGATGCCATCCCCCTCATGGCCAGAAGCGATAAACAACCCCGGTACTTCGTCCACCGCTGATACAATTGGCAAATGATCAGGTGTCCATGGACGCAAGCCGGTATACGCCCGCATCAGCGGTATATTGGCTAAAGCAGGGAAAAAGCGAATGGCTCTGCGGGCGATTAAGCGAATCACTTGCTGATCGACACGTGTGTCCATACCGACAAACTGACGGCTGCTGCCGATCAGAATGTTTTGAGATGCGGTTGGCTCGAATACTAGCGCTACACCATATTTTTCATAAAGCTCACCCACACTCCGCTGACCACCAAACTTGCTCATCAGATAGCCGAACTCCATTACCTTGCGGTTCCCAATGGAAGGCATTCGGGCAGACACCAGTATATGCCCTTTGCGCGGCATGATCGGAAGGTCCAAACCGAGTGAATGACCGATGCTGCGTGTCCACACACCTGTCGCCAATACCACTGCACCTGCATGGATAGCGCCATTAGGCGTCTCCACCCCGCGGACGTTCCCCCTTTCGTCCTGAAGGATGGACTGTATCGGCATGCGCGGTAATAACTTGGCCCCCATCCGACGCGCGGCCTCGGCCAGTGCATACGTCATCAACACCGGATTTACAGTGGAATCTGTCGCACACTCCAGCCCGCCCGGCAAATCTTTCGCTAAATGCGGCCATTCCTCTCGCAAATCCTGCTGATCCAGCATGCGAAATGGAAGTCCTTCCTGCTCTTGACGGGTTACCCATTGCTCAGCCGCTTGCATCTCCTGATCGTTTTCACAGACCAGAATACTGCCAGGCGCACGATACTCGAACTCATCCTCCAGTTCCCTAGCCAGCTCTGCCACCAGCTCCTGCGATACCAACGACATTCGACTGTCAAACCCGGGCTCTTTATCGATTGCCAATATATTTCCATCACAACGGGACGAAGTGCCTCCTGCAATCTCCCCTCGCTCAGCCAGCACGACCTTCATACCGGACTTAGCCGCATAATAAGCGATGGCTGTACCGATGATTCCGCCGCCTACAATGACCAGATCCGCGGCATCATGTTTCATTCGCTTCCCTCCCTTCGACCGTTTTAATCTGTTTGTGAGGTATTATTTACAGCTTGAGCGTAAAGCTTTGTTTCACAGGCTTGCTCAGCTCATCATAATCCCGTAACTGTACGGTGAACGTATACGTCTTGTTGCCTGCTCCGCTGCCTGCTGTTCCGCTAATCGTTCCTGTAAAGCGGTCCAGTGTGAACCCTGCGGGCAGTTGACCGCCTGTCACCGTCCAATCGTAAAACGGAACGCCTCCCTTGGCCTCCAGCTTGGCCGTGTACGTTTTACCTTTGACGGGTGCAGGCAATTCCTTCGTCATGATTTCTGGCGCGAGGAAAGGAGTCAGGTCCTTACGCAGCGGCCAGCCTGCTTTTTCTGCTACCAGCAGCGAAAGCTTCGTGTTCATCCAACGCCGGGTCGGAAACAGATGGCGCCAGCCTCCATTTTGACCGCTCAATCGGTCGACTTCTGCAAGCTCTCCGGAGAGATGATAGCTGTCGTCCAGCGCGGCTGGTCTGTGCTGATAAGCCATAATATCCGGGTCATTGCCCGCCGCTTCCTTCAGCGCTTTGACACCCGGGAATGTGTCGCTGAATACAATCGCATGACCGAATTCATGCATGATCAGCCCATGCACATCCGTCACTTTGGACAGATCGGATTGATACCATTCTTCATCGTCCACGGATGTAAATGGAATCGCATCATCATAGAAATCCAGAATCAAACTATAGGAACGGTTCAGGTTCCCCGGGACGGTCACACCGTTACGTGTATGATAATTGCCGTTCGTGGCTGGAAAGCCCGTAGAATAGGGTCCGTTCAGCCCTCTCATAAACACCCACATGCCTTTGTAGGGCTTATCATTTGTCACCTGTATTTCATTTTGCCAGTCGTCTCCTGGCAGATGGTTTACCTCAGCGTTGGCAGGAACCTCATCGAAAGGAGCCAGATCAAAGAAATAGAACCAGTCCTTTACCGCCAGCTCTGCGGCTTTTTTGGTAGCCGCATCATTGAAATAAGGCTTGATCGTATCGAAGCGGTAATCAAAATGGAGAGGGACTGTGGGCTCTTCATTATCGTCCTGATCCAACACGCGAATCGGAATGGACTGAGTAGTCGTGTGACCATCATTTCCGGCAACGGACATAGACAGCGTATAGTTCTCTATTTCACCGTTTCCTCCAATCCGGTCAGGATGGATGGCTAACCGAAAATCTTTTTCCTCCTGTGCATTGGCAAAAGTCAGCGTTTTGCTTGCACCTTGCGCCGACAAAGTACTTGGCAGATCCATCATCAGCCGGGACGTGCCCTGCGCATTTAACGTAACCGTTAACGGAAAAGCGGCATCCGCTGGCGGCTTCACTTTTAGCTTCACATACGGGTTCGCCAGATATCCTTGCCAATCAACCAGATCTATACCATAATCGTTCACCGTCCGACTAAAGATGTCGATGACTTTTACATCCGACTCTGCCTCGGCATAAGCCTGTTGACCCGGAATAGCTGGTGTCAAAGCCACAATGAGAGAAGCCGCCAGTGCAGTCAGCCATATTTTGGTGTGCCTTTTATGCGTGTTCATTTGATCCCCTCCATCTCATTTTTGAATGACTTGCAAACTATGGACAGTTACCTATAACGCCACTGCGTTTTATAATAAAAGCAGTTCCTTAGGCGAAGAGGTCAGTACCTTGACACCGTCATCTGTGATCAGCACATCGTCCTCAATGCGAACCCCGCCGAAGCCTGGGATATAAATTCCCGGTTCCACAGTAATGACGTGACCCGGTACGAGCACCGACTTGCTTTCGCGGGACAGCCGTACCTGCTCGTGAATTTCCAGACCAAAACCGTGGCCCAGCCCGTGACCGAACTGCTCCCCATAGCCGTAAGAAGCAATCACATCCCGCCCCAGACTGTCTCCCTCCCGACCGCTTATGCCGGGACGAAGTCCTGCAATCGTCTTCATATTTGCTTCCAGCACAATGGCATACAATTTCTCATGTCGTTCTGAGGGCTGGCCTACGAATACGGTACGCGTGATATCGGATAGATAACCACGCACATTTGCGCCAAAATCCATTGTGACGAACTCGTTCTGACCAATTTCCTTGTCACTGGCCAGTCCGTGCGGCAGCGCCGAACGCTCACCTGAAGCGACAATGAACGCAAAACCGCCTGATTCCGCGCCTGCGAGCCGAAGCTGATATTCCAGTTCCGCCGCAATCCGCCGCTCTGTAACTCCAGGCTGAATACAATTCAGCACCTCCGTGAAGGCGGCATCGGTAATACGCGCAGCTTCGCTAATGGTGCGAATCTCTTCTTCGTCTTTCACATCGCGCAGCCGTTCAATGACATCCTCCGTTTGTACGTACTCCAACGAGCCCAGCGCGGCTTGTAGCTGTCCCGACTGTTGAAGTGAGACATGCCGGCTCTCCAAACCCAGTCTGTAGACACCCAATTTACTTGTGAGATCGGCCACGGTTTGAAAGATTTGCGCCTCATGCCGAATCACTGAATATTCCACTGCCTGATCTGTTGCCTGCATCATATAGCGGAAATCCGTCACTAAAAAAGCCTCTTCCTGCGTAACAAGCGCAATTCCAGCGGAGCCTGTAAATCCGGTCATATATCTTCGATTAGGCCCATGTGTAATAAGCAGTGCATCTATCCCTAGATCCGGGAATTCCGAGCGTAACCGGGCCAGTCTGCCAGGAACACCCTGTAACGGTTTTGTCTTTTGACTCTCTTCCTCTTTCACTCGTACGCCTCCTTATTCCACATCTCTTTTCAGGGCATATGCCTTGGAACACACTCTCCACTTGCTTTGAACACATCTATGCTCTTCTCGCTGCCGCATTCCCGTAAGTCCTGCGCCCAATTCTCCGTCTCTTTTTCAAGCACATCAGCGCGTCCCAGCTTCCTTTAGCCTTTAATCCCTGTCAATGTGATGCCTTCGATAAAATAGCGCTGTCCGATAAAAAATATCAGGACGATGGGTGCCAAAATCGTGCTGGAAGCCGCCATCAGGTAAGGCCAGTTGGTATTGTTCAATCCCCGAAAGGTCGCTAGCCCCAGCGCTAGCGTAAAATGCTTTTCGTCACTTAAGTAAATAATCGGGCCCAAAAAATCATTCCACACATCAATAAATGTAAATATTCCGATCACGATCAATGCAGGCGAAGATAAAGGAATAATGACGCGCCATAGTACAGTCAGAGGCGTACCTCCGTCCATATAAGCCGCTTCGTCCAAATCGCGTGGAATCGTCAGCATGAATTGTCGCATCAAAAAGATGTTAAACGCCCCTCCACCGAACCATGCAGGAACAATCAGCGGCAGAAATGTATTCAGACCGCCCAGCTCACGCCACATCACGAAAGTGGGAATTAGCGTCACCGCGTAAGGCAGCATCATCGACCCGATCAGCAGAGAAAAGATCAGATTACGTCCAGGCCAGCGTAGGCGGGCAAAAGTAAACGCCGATACAATCGAGGTCAACATCACTCCTGCCAGCACACATACCTCAATGATGAACGTATTCATAAAATACCTGCCGAACGGTACTGAAGTCAGCGCTTCCGGGTAATTGCTCCATTGAAAAGGAGAGGGTATCCACTCTGGCGGGAACACGAAAATTTGGGATGTCCCCATCAGAGAGCTACGAATGAGCCATACAAATGGCAACAGCATTAAAACACTACCTATCATTAAAACGATATACAGTACAACACGGCTGATTGGGAATGGTTTGGAACGGGTGGCGGTAGCAGGACTTCGGGAGCGTTCAGGCTGTGGAAGCGGATGTTGTGGTGTTTCTGAAGGATTGACAGAAGAAGTGACCTGATTCATGAACGTTCCCCTCCTTCATAGTGGACCCACTTTTTGGATGTGGAGAAAATCAGAACCGTTAGGACCAAGATGACGAAAAATAAGATCCAGGCCAGCGCTGAGGCGTAGCCGATTTTAGTCTCCGTAAAGGCCGTACGCCACAAGTAGAACACATAGAACAGGGTTGAATTGTTAGGCCCTCCGTTGGTCATAACATACGCCTGATTGAATGCCTGAAAGGTGCTGATTAAAGACATGACCAGATTGAAGAAAATAGTTGGTGTCATCGAAGGAATGGTAATGTGAAAAAATTTGTGCCACCTATTGCCGCCGTCTACCTCAGCTGCTTCATACAGATGGGTGGGAACCGACTGAAGTCCCGCCAAAAAGATAATGACCGTGTTCCCGATTCCCCAGGTGCTCATCATGATCAGCGAGGGTATTGCAGTGCTCTCGTCATAAATCCATTTGCTCCCCGGCAGTCCAACGCTCTCCAGCAGCGAATTTAACAGACCAAAATCCGGGTTGAACATCCACAGCCACAGCATCGTGTTGGCAATACTCGGTACAATGGTAGGTAAATAATAAATCGTACGGAACACCGACAAACCCTTCACCTTTTGATTTAATAACAGCGCAATGATAAAAGCTGCCGCCAAGCCTAGAGGTACGCTACCCAGTGCATAATATGTGGTCACGAACATGGATTGGGAAAAGGTAGCATCCTCGGTCAAAATGGTTCGGTAATTGTCCAATCCGATAAAGGTCATCTGTCCGCCAATCGTCCAATCGGTTAAGCTGAATACGAACGAGGCCGCAATCGGTCCAATTGTAAATATCATTAATCCGAGGATGGCAGGAAGCGCGAATAGCAGACCCCAGTTTCGCTCCATGCGCATCATTCCTGATTTTGGTCGCTTCATGGGCTGTTCTCCTTTCGCAGCTGTCCCGCCGCATTATTCATCCGGGTATACTCCTTGAAGCAATGGCTGAATGATAGGTTCCAGTTCATCCAGCGCCTGCTGCGGCGTCTTCTTGTTCGTCCAAATCAGATCCAGCCCTGGGGTCAGCTTGGAACCGATATCAGGCCAGTTGCGAAGGGTCGAAGTTGACGGCTTGATCGCATAATCTCTGGCATACTCAATGCCAGCCTTTTGAAATTCCGGTGGATGTGCGGCATTATTTGTCCATGACTGGATGGCCTGCTCATCGGTATAATATTTTTCCTCGATAGGCATCCAAAGACCAGACTTGAACAGATCCACCTTTTCGGGATTGTTATGGTACAAATAAAATTCGAGCGCTTCCTTCGGGTGCTTGGTGCTCTGGAAAATGACCGTGGCTCCCGCAACAATCATCGTTTTGGGTTCTTTTAGCTTCGGCAGAACGCCGATACTCCATTGCAGCTGCTTGTTGTTCGAAAAATCGAGCAGGGACCATGTCCCGTCTACCACCATTGCGACCTTTCTTGTCTGAAGCCGAATCGTATTGGACGGCATGTCCTGCTGCTGGATCAAATCAGGAGAAACATGCTCCTTGAAAACCAGATCCTGCAACTTCTGAAAAACCTCCACCGACTCAGGACTGTTCAGGGTGTACTTCTTGCCCGTTTTGTCAGTCAAACCTCCACCGTTGCTCGCTAAAAGCGGCCCCCAGGAGCTGCGGTCATTGCCAAAGGCAAAGCCGTATTGCACAATATTTTTCGGATCAAATCCACTGTCTCCCGGATGCTTGCCGTTCTGATCCTTGGTCAGCTTTTTGGCAATTTCCAGAAATTCATCCCATGTCCACGCTTTTTGAGGATCAGCCGGAGGGACGGGTACCCCTGCTTCTGTAAACAACTCCTTGTTGTAAAATAACTGCATCACTTCCAATGCGGTGTAATTTCCGATAGACTTGCCAGGTTCGCTGTAGAGATAGGAGGATTTGAGCTTGTTTTTTAATTCGGGATATTCGTCATAATAAGAGGATAAATCCAGGAGTCTGCCTTCACTTGCCCATTTCATCGTGAGGGAATCGCCCAAGTAGGCGATATCAGGAAGCTGATTGGCAGCCATTAACGTGTTAATTTTCGTCGTGTAGTCACCAGGGACATGCTCGCCCTTCACCCGAATGTTCGGGTGGGATGTATTAAAGCTTTGAATCATTTTTTCCATCGCCTGCTTCTCGTCATTGCTTCCCCAGTACATGAACTTGAGTTCGACCGCATTGGGATTAGCCGGTTCGCCAGCGTTACCACTGCAAGCCGTCAGCCCTGTCAACATCGCCGTCATCACGAGAGCCATCCATGTCCGTAACCTTCGTTTCAGCAAATCAACCGGCCCCTTCCTGAACTGGTTTCTCCTTACAAGCCTATTATGCGCCGAGAGCCCAGAGCCGACCACCCAACGACTCCAGACTCTCTTTGTTTTGGTATGATTTTTTTAACAGCGCGTTTACAAAAATGTTTTACGAAACTCCGTCGGGGTCAGTCCGGTATGCTTTTTAAAGGCAATGCTAAAATAGTTGGTATCTGTGAATCCCACAACCTCCGCTACCTCCGCCACCTTGCGATTCGCGTCCAGCAGCAGTTCTCGGGCTCGCTCAAAGCGAACACGCGTCTGGTAGTCGGCGAAGCTTTCACCTGTAACTTGCTTGAAACGGGCACTCAAATATTTGGGGCTCATATTCATGTACTCTGCAAGACGGTTCAGCCCGCCATCCTCCTGAAGATGCTCCCGAATCCATTCCTTGGCCCGTTGGAATTTGCGTGGAATCCCCTTCTCACGTGATTCTCGGACATGACGACCCACCCGAACAAAATAGCGCGATACATAATCAATCATCTCGGGCCCATGCCGTAATCGGGACAGCTCCAACAACGGGTCCTGCTCCTGCATGGACGTTTGTCCTACAGATGCATCACTCTGAACGATCCGCATGACGAACAGCACGAGCTGAGTGACAATCATTTTCACCTGCTTGACGGGCAACCCTGTCAACTGTCCTGACCATTCCTGTAAAATCGCATGTACGGCAGCATCATTGCCTGCTCGAATTTCCGTAATCATTAGCAGTTCCTTCTCCAGTAATTGACTGCTGTTCGGCTCGGCCGCCTGAATACTCTCATAGGGGATGATCTGGCTATAGCCCACCCACCCCCGATGCTCTGCCGCTTGCACAGCTTCCTCATACGCTTCGGGAAGTTGCTCCATCCGTTGTACGGGACGGCTAATCCCGATGGACACGCCCTGGCTCAATCGTTCCTGCACGGCCTGCCGAATCTGCTGTGCCGTCCGTTCCGCCGCCCTGCAAGATGCCGTCGCCAGCAGCACAACACGCCGATCGCGGGAAACCGCCGCACCATGCGCCTTCGCCCCGGCTGCTGCCGCAGCCTCCCCAGCCAGTCCGGCGAATACATGGCTGCTTTTATGCATGGAACCGTGTGGCTTGCTAGTGGCGGTTGCCTCCTGCTGCGACGCCTCCTCCAGCTCGCAGCACAGTACGGTATAAGGTGGTCCACTCGTCTCGCCGAAAAATCCCAGCCCGTCCATCTCCCGAATGACCTCGGCTGCAGGACGCCGCTGCTGGAGCAAATCCAGCAGTAGATGCTCCCTGTACAATGGCTCCAATGAACGATGGCGGTGAATGGCTTCCTCCTCGCTTCTTCGCCATTGCGTAATGCGATCCTCAGCCCGGCTCAATGCCGCTTCGAAATCCTCGCTGGTCACCGGCTTGAGCAAATAATCGACCGCTTGAAGCGAAACTGCCTGACGAATATATGTCATAGATTCGTACCCTGTCAGGAATAATAACGGGGTCTGCTGATCCTTTTCCCGAATGGTTTTTGCTACGTCCAGTCCACTCATATCCGGTAAATTAATATCCAGTAAAATCATGTCCGGTCGCTGCTCCGTATACAAACGTAATGCCGTCGCGCCGTCCTCCGCCACATCACTGACTTCCACTGACAGGCCACTTTCCGCCACCATCAGCTTCAGTCCTTCCCGAATATGATATTCGTCGTCCACAATCAGCAGCCGGTACATGCCATCCTCCCCTTTCTTATTCGGTTCGAATGGGTGCCAGTAAGGTAACCGAGGTGTACTGACCCGGCTTGCTTGTCGCGGACAGTCCATATTGCGGACCATAATGCCGAAGACGTTCATGCACATTGCGCAGCCCAAAGCCAATAGCACTCCCCCGTTCTGCATCTAGCGACTTCCGGATATCGTTCAGACGCTCGACTCCAATACCGCCCCCATCATCACTGACCGTCAAACGCAACATATCTCCTTCCCTTGTACCAGATAACATGATATAGCCACGGTCGGTGCGCCCTTTTAAGCCGTGATAAATAGCATTTTCGACGAGCGGCTGGAGGATTAGTTTGGGTACATAAAATCCGCAAATATCCTCCTCGACCTCGCAAATCCACTCGAACGAATTCCTAAACCTGAACTGCTGCACCTTCACATAGGCGCTTACATGCTCGACTTCCTGTCCCAAACTGATTTGCTCTCGGCCATAACTTAGCGAAATGCGAAAGCATTTTCCGAAGGCACCGATTACCTCTGCCATATCCCGTTGCCCATTCGCCAAGGCCATTCCCTTCAACGATTCTAGCGTGTTGTACAAAAAATGCGGATTAATCTGCGCCTGAAGCGCGCGGAACTCAGCCTGTTTACGCGACAGCAACGCTTCGTAGACCTGACCGTACAGTTCATGATTTTTTTGCATCATATGAAGAAAACGCTCCCCGATCTGCCCTACCTCGTCCTTAGGATTAAAAACAACGGAAGTAGGAGCTTCGAAAGCTTGGGCTGAGCCTGTAGCGCTCACACTCCCATCGACCGCCATTAATCGGCTCAATTGAAGCAGGGGGCGTCGAATCGTGTCACTCAGCCGATAAGACAGCATCCAGCCCAGCATCAGTGCAATCAAAAAAGTCCAGATGGTCCAGGCACCAATTTTCCGCGCATCCTCGAACAGCACAGACTGATCGACTTTTTGCAGCAGCGTCCATTGTCCTTCATTTAACGGGCCGTAAGAGATCATCGTCTGGCGGCCGTTCCATGTTCTCCAGTCCTTCGTAAGCACAGGCCTATCCACAGCCGATTTGGCAATCTGCCGCAATAGCGCTTGATCCGCAACACCCTGCTCCGGCAATCGGTATACAAGCTCGCCCTCCTGATCCAGCACCCACATCTGGGTATTGCCATCTGTTTCATGAAAAGCAAGCCCCCGAAACAGACTGGCCTTGTCGATTTCCAGCAGCAAAAATCCGAGTGGTGCATAATCTCCAGTCGTTTTTCGGAGCAGTTTCCCCACATAGATGCGATCCTCCGCCATTCCGCGTCCTGATTCAAACGGCGAATGAGCCATCCACATCATGGGCCGCTCGGCGAGTAGGCGGCGATAGTACACACGTGCTTCCTCTAATGTAGGAAGACCGCCAAAACGGACCGAAACATTCCCCTGATAGAGAGAATGCTTGAGCCCGCCATTGGCGGCATATATGAGAGAGGACGTGATATACGGCTTGGTCTGGGTTTGCGTACGGACAACCATACTGAGTGTTTCATCGTTCCGTAAATATTCATAATCATCTTCCGGCTTGGTCTCCAGTGTGGACTGCACATCAGGACTGCTGAGAATGGCATTGGTTAGATCATTCAAATCGGAGAGCGTCGCATTGACGTAATTTTCACTCATTTGCCGGGACTGCATAGCCAGCGCTTCCGATTTCTCACCTAGGGAATGGGCCGCGATCCGGTAAAAGGTAAAGGTCAGTACCACCATCGGAATGACGGTGAGTACCAGCGTCAGTACAATGAATTTCCCACGGATTGTAGGAATCCCGGCGAACTTTTGACGACCACGGCCTCCCATTCATCTGCCTCCCTTACACATAGGCTGGGAGCCATGTCCCGTGGGCTGCAATTAGGTCATCACACAGAGAAACGATATCATCCATGGACAACTCTGCGGACGTGTGCGGGTCCAACATAGCAGCATGATAAATGTGCTCCTTTTTCCCGGTGATTGCAGCTTCAATCGTTAACAGCTGGGTATTAATATTCGTCCGGTTCAGCGCAGCGCATTGGGGTGGCAAATCCCCGACAAAGGTTGGCGTAACCCCGTTACGATTCACCAGACAAGGTACCTCCACACAGGCTTCCTTCGGCAGATTGGTAATTAAGCCTGTGTTCATCACATTGCCGCCAATGGCAAAAGGCTGATTCGTTTCGATCGCCTCAAATATATAAGAGGCATACTCGTTTGACCGTTCATGACGCAGATCCTGATTACCCAAAAGCTCTTCACGCATCGTTTCCCATCGTGCAATCTGGCTCACACAGCGACGCGGGTATTCATCCAAAGGAATATTGAAGCGCTCGATCAGCTCAGGGTATGCCCGTTTGATAAAATACGGATGATACTCCGCATTATGCTCGGACGATTCCGTAATGTAATAGCCGAATTTTAGCATCATTTCAAAGCGCACCATATCATGATGCTTTTCCTGTTGCTTAGCGGCGGCTCGTTTTTTAATCTCAGGATACAAATCCACACCGTCCTTGCTCACTTCGAGCAGCCACGCCATATGATTAATGCCTGCGATTTTTGCCTTTACACCTTCCTGCTCCAGCCCGAGGCTTTTAAACAGTTCCGGTATACACGCCTGCACGCTATGACACAGCCCTACCGTACGGACACCGCCATAAACGTTCATCACATTCGTCAGCACAGCCATCGGATTTGTGTAGTTGAGAAACCATGCATCCGGGCACACCTCGCGCACATCTGCCGCAAAATCGAGCATCACCGGAATCGTACGTAAATTGCGGAAAATACCGCCAATACCAACCGTATCGGCAATCGTTTGGCGCAGGCCGTATTTTTTAGGAATTTCAAAATCCGTAATTGTACACGGATCATAGCCGCCTACCTGGATGGCATTTACCACATAGGTCGCCCCACGTAGTGCTTCCTTGCGATCAGTGTAGGAGCGAATCACACAGGTACTCCCTGTTGTTTTTTTCAAATTGGATAAAATATTTTCTGAATCTTTTAGCCTTACAGGGTCAATATCGAACAACGCCAGTTCAAAGCCCTGCAAAGCAGGCGTCAACATACAATCGCCAAGCACATTTTTAGCAAATACCGTACTGCCTGCACCCAGAAATGTAATCTTGCTCATACTTTTTCCCCCATTCACCTTTTTGTTCGCGGTTTTGCACCTCAAATGCAAGGATACCCACCGCCACTCTCCCCTTTATTAGGAGGAAAGTGACGATGGGAAAGGTTAGTCATGACTATGCGTTGTTGCCTCCCATTCAGGATACCCCCGCTGATTTAGCGGAGCTAATAGGCCGAAGCGGTAAGGCAGATGTTACCGAGGGTGTCGTAGTTGACGAGGTTACTGAATTCTCCGGACTAACCGGTGTTACCGATGAATCCGCAGCCCCAGCCTCAATCACAGTTACCTTCGCAATTGCCTTTAACTCTGTCCCTTCTACTTTACCCTTCAACTCAAACGAACCTGGAGCAGCATATTGTGCAGGGTCTATATCCTCCCATTCCACAGCCACCCATTTGGTGGAGCCTTCTCCATACGTAGCTTCCACGACGCTTGGCAGTTCGGGTTTTTCACCTGCACGAGTCGTCACGTTTACTTCTTTTAAAGCCGTGATTTTCTCGGCTCCCGTTAGGTTTTGTGCTGTACCAGAGGCCAGTCCTGCCACCTCGGTTGCATTCAAAGCACGGCTGTAGATACGGAATTCATCCACCAGACCATTGAAGTACGGATCAGGGTACTGAGATTTGCCGATGAAATTATTTTTGGTCTGACCCAGACTGGTAGGATTCAAGGTCAGATTGGTATTGCGTCCCACTTCTTTTCCATCCACGTATAAAATACCTGTGGAACCCGAAAGCGTGACCGCAACATGCTTCCATACGCCTGTCGGCAGTACAGGGCCTTCAATCGTCTGCTCCTGTCCCTGCCCGTTGCCTTGGTTGGTAATGGCAAACAGCATGGTGTTTCCTGCTTTAGGCGTCAGGAACATATATTCATTCGTCCCGGAGCCGAAATCAAAAATCCGCACATAATCGCTCAGGCTGTTCGCTTTGACCCAGCCGGATACAGTCAATTGCTGTGTCCGACTGACAATACCCGCCGGAAGCTGCACATAGCTGTCCTTGCCGTTCAGGCTGACAGCATTGCCTGTTTTACCCGCAGCCCATGCAGCCGTTCCCTTCACGGCAGCATCATTGCCACTGTCCGATGAATCCGCAACTACAGAACCGCTTGTTTCATCAAACTTGTAAACTGCAAGCTGTTCAAGTAACGGAGCCGCCGCTTCAGCTACCACCGTTACTTTAGCCTCAGCTGACAACTGAGAATCGCTGGCTGTCAGCTTGAACACATACGTTCCTGGCTCGGAAACGTCCACCTTCGTGCGCAGCGATGTTTTGTTACTGAATGTGACCTTCGCGTCCTGTGGTCCTTCGACCAGACTCCACTCGCTCGTCACCTTACCTTGTGGAAGTCCATCATCCGTAGCCGTGCCTTTCAGAATGATCTGATCCGGCAGCTTTACCTTCGAATCTTTGCCAGCATCCACGATAGGTGCTTTGTTCGGATCAGGTGTGGTCGGTGTCAGCTCTATCGTATAGGAGGATGCTGTGCCAATCTCCAATTTAAGTTTGTTGGTGGTCGCATACGCATTAAACTTTCCTTGCGATTGACCGCCCACTTTAACCAGATACGTTCCTTTCTTCAAACCGTCAAATGTAACGTACGTGGAATGGGCTTGGCCCGGCGTTTGATTTTTCAGTTGGAACCATACATAATCCTTGGATGTTGCCAACTTGGCTTCTGTATATTGGTCCTTTTCCAGCTCGATATACAGCTTTTCCGTGATCAGATTGACCCGCTTGAACAGGCCGTCCAGTGGCTTGATCGTATACACGTTGCCGCTTTTGCTCACCTCTGCACCGTAGCCCGTCAATCCAAAAATAGGATCAATCGCGATATCAGCACTTAATGTTTTGAGCGCACCGAACAATCCGAGATCAGCCTCACCGCTCATGCCGCGCCAGCCGTTAAAGAGCGGAACATTTTTACCGCCGCCAGTGCCGTTCGTGCCGTTATTGCCTTTTTCCGCTTGATACGTCCATGCGACCGCCCCGATGTTTTCAGGGTCGGAGCTGATTTGCCCGGAGTTAATCGCTCCAACATTGGCAATTTTAGCTGCATAGGACAACCGCTGTTGTTCCTCACGGTGATTGTCCTCATGATGGCGAATCCAGTCATCCATCGCATATCCGGCAAGCGAAGTCGTGTACTGGAAGTTAAACCAGTTCTCCCCGGTAATCGTCACCGGGTCGGTGTAGTAGTACCATACGGGCATATGACCGCGTGCCGCACGGGTTTTGGCATTAATTTTACTCATCATTTCCAGGGCTTTACTTTGCTCGCCCTCTGTATCTATATTCTGCTTGGCTAACGTATATACAGCCTCTTCCCCTGTATTGTCATAGCTATATTCAGAACCGTAAGGATACTTTGTATTTTTAAAATTGTTATATTTACGATCCATTTTTTCCTTGAGATCATTCGCTTCATCATCATAGCCTTCATCATGAAGTGCCTGAATAATATCCGGTGTGGTCAGTTCGCCCATCAAACCTGTTTCCCAGTTGTACGCGACTGGCCCTTCATACAATGCTTTGAAAATGTTATACGCCCGCAGCAAATAGGTTTCCTTTGGATGCTTGTAAGTGACAAGATCCGGGTATTCCTTGGCAATCTTGTACATGCTGAAATACGTGTTGTATACGTGCGGATACGCATACCCTCGATAGGTCGGTGTATCGTTAGGCTCTGGCATCAAGAAATCATGAATTAAATAATCCTCATGATGTCCGTTCATCAGATTTGTCCAGATCGCCGTCTCCAAATAATCGTCTACTGCCCGCACCTCTTTGGCGACTGGAGACAGTGTGTTTTTCTCAGCCAGGAACTGTCCGTGGGTCAGACCCCAATCGTCTCCCCAACCCCAATAGCCGTTAAAAATGTTGCGTTTGGATTTGGTATGCATCATCCAATCATCAAATACCTTGTCGCGCAGATCACCCGGTACATTCCATTGGGTTTTGTCGACCATAAATGTAGCATGCCGTTGCAACGCCTGATCAATCGGCTCGATGGCATAGAACTGTAACACCGTTTTGTTGCCGTTGCCGTATTCTACCGTTATGAAGTTCGGACCCAGCTTAGTAAATTTCAGTTCATAAATGTAATGTCCTCCGGCCTTGCTATCTGTCTGCGGAATAACGGTTCCGTCTGGATAGGTTACTTTGCTGATCGCCTGCTTGGAGCGCAGGTCCACCTTCGCTTTTTGATTCGTAGGCACGATCATGCCGGGTACGACTGTTGTATCCACCAAGTTTTCTTGGTACAACGTATCTTTTACATCATGCTCGTCCTTCACCGCCAGAAACTTGAAACCATAGTTTTTGCTTTGACCAGGATTCAGGATCAGGCTTGTATTGGGCAAATACCCCCGATTCGTGGACTTGATGACATTGGAATGAATATAAAATACATTGAGTCCTTCCAGCCATTTGCCTTCGTTGGCTGGATTCCAGGCCCATTTGCTGCCTGGATGCTCCTCATCCCGCCAGTGATCCTGATATTCAAAGCCCGCACCTGTTGTGGAATCAGGAATCAGCAGCAGGGAAGAACCAATGCCGCTGGGACGCCCAGCTGTAATATAGGAGCTGTTATTGCCGACAAAGGAATGCGTCACCACTCTAGTTTCGTAGATCGCATCACCGTTGGTCCACTGCTCATTAAAAGGCAGAGGCAAACCGAAATCACCAATCTCCAATTTTTTTCCACTTGTATTCTGCACCTGTATATTCCACAGCACCGAACCATTCGACTCTGCCGAATACGTTTCAATGACTTTAAAATTGCGTATGCCTTCTGCGTTAGTAGAATTCTCGTACGTGACAGTGACACGGTTACCACTGGTTGTGATCTTACGTGCGTCTGCCGACTTGTTCGTCCATGCCTTCGTCCAGCTGCCTCCATCCAAGCGGTACGTGAACATCAGCTCCCCTAGCCACTGATGATCTGCGGTGTTCTGCTCAGGTGTAACCGTTGCGTTCATCACGTACTCTGTCGGGAAAGCATCTCCCTTGATACGTATGGATGAAATTTCACCGTGCTCACCTGTCTGAATCGTCAGCTTGTCATTGGATAGTTCATGGGCCTCTGCCGTATGCGTCCCAAACAACACAGACGCTGTGGTTAAAAACAAAAATGCCGCCAATATTCCCTTAAATTTCATCAACACGGCCTCCTTTTGGATCTCGGGGTCCTGATTTGCTTGCCAATCACCTGAAGTCTCTTCATTTCGCCGCAACCTCCTTGGAAATGTAAGCGTTACAACTCTATTGTACAAATCCTTGTCCATTGGTAAAATCAACATTTTCAACCGATTTATATAGGATTTCAACCTAATAGAGGGATACTGTTAGATCGGCAATCAACCAAGCTACGACAGATTTATCTGAATTAAGATTACAGATGATGGAGAGAAAGAAATTTAGATAGAGAGCAAGGAGGCATTTTTAGATACATCGGGGTTTGAACAAATCATACAAACGGACACTATAAAATCGAGAATTTATTTTGAGCTGCTGTAGTGGGGAATCGATACGTTGGGTTTTCAGATGCGAGGGTATTTATTAAGATAGTTTCGCTCCTAAAGTAGAATTTGGAGTCTGCGTATGTAAAGAATTTTGGGGATAGGGTATGGGGAAAATCTGCTGAAAGCATCTATAAACTGGGCTGATTCCAATGGTATGCTTTGTATTGGTCAACCCCCATTTTATAGAGCTAACAAATCATATCTATCCCATAGCAATAGCAAGGGGCATGTAAACCGTACAAATATAAATACTGCCCCAAAATCTATTTTTAGGGCAGTATCAACATATCTCATTATTTTTCTATTTTTATAGTTCTTGAATTGTTGGACGAATAATCATCTCATTAATTGCTACATCGGCTGGCTGTTCAATTGCAAATGCTATGGCACGAGCAATGTTAGAAGGCTCGATAGCAATTCTCATATCCTCATTAATTGCTGTTTTTAACTCTGAGTTTGAAATTGCTGCTGTTAATTCTGTATCAATCGATCCTGGCGAGACAATAGTCGTTCGAATATTGTTGATACACTCTTCTCTACGAAGGCCTTCTGTAATGGCACGCACAGCAAACTTTGTACCACTATAAACTGAACTAGCAGGGAATACTAAGTGCCCTGCTATAGAGGAAACGTTAATGATATGCCCTTCTCTTCTTTCTCTCATGGTTGGAAGAACGGCAGCAATACCATAAAGTACACCCTTTATGTTAACATCCACCATCAAATCCCATACTTTGATTTTCTTTTCATGAACAGGGGATAACGGCATGACTCCTGCATTATTGACCATTACGTCTATTTTTCCAAACTCTTTAAGCGCATAATCCGCTAACTCTTCCATCTGCTCATGTGAGGAAACATCCGTCACTTTATAAACAGCTTGCCCGCCATTATTTTGAATTGCTTCTTGCAGCTTTTGCAAACGAGCTTCACGACGAGCGGCCAGTACCAGCTTCGCACCTTTAGAGGCAAGTTCTTTTGCAGTCGCTTCTCCAATTCCACTTGAGGCACCTGTAATAATGACAACCTTATCTTGAATATTTGACATATAATTCACATCCTTTCTTGATGAAAACGTGATAACAATAAAAATGTTATTCTTCGATATGAAACCATGGACCTGAAGCTTGGATGACACCCCAAAGTTTTTCCGGAAGTTCAAGCTCACTAACTTTTGAAGCCTTTATCGCTGTTTGGATTTCAGACTCTTGTCCACTTTGAACCTTTTCTACCCAGTCTGGATTCATGATTAACGTATGACCAATAGCCGCTAAGGACAGCCCCTTATCTAAAGCCGTTACAACGTCATCCGGAGTGTCCATAGCACCAGCTGCCATTACAGGCAATCTGCCATTTACATGCTCTACAATTAATTCAAGATATGTTTTTTCATCCTGACTATCGAACGGCTTTAACGAGAGCGCATTTACGAGTGAAGCATGCACATAATCAACACCTTCTTCAATCAGGTGATCAATTAATGTATAGGTATCTTTCATTCGCAGACCACCTTCAATTGGTTCATCAGGAGAAAGCCTGTAACCCAATATAAACGGTTTTGTTGCAAATTTTCGAATCACATTTTTCATTTCTTGAACAACCGCCAACGGAAAACGCAAGCGATTTTCTAAAGAACCTCCCCATTGATCCTCACGTCTGTTGAAGAATGGAGAAAAGAAGTTTTGCAGCAAAAATCCATGTGCACCATGAATTTCAACACCATCAAATCCTGCTTCAATGGCTCGTCTTGTTGTTTCTCCAAATGCACGAATTACTTCCATGATCTCATCATGTGAAAGTGCTCTCGGTAAAACGGAAGGAGCAAATGCCGTAGCTTCAGTCTGTACAGCACTGGAACTTACCACATCTCCATTTGGAGTTAAGGTCGGAAGTGCTTTGTTGCCTGCGTGGAAAACTTGAAGTACCGCAGGAGCTCCTCCACTTTTCGCCGCATCGGCTAATTTTCGTAAACTTGGAATAAAGGTATCGTCATAGCCTGCAAATTCATGCGTAAAACCTATACCGTTTGGTTGGACATGCGTACAGCCTGTTATAACCAAACCTACACCGTTCACTCTTTTTTTATAATAATTTACTTCTTCATCTGAAATCGTGTAATCTTCATTACTGGCCCAAGTTGTCATAGGAGCCATAATGACTCGATTTCTAAGGTCGATTCCATTTTTGAGTGTAAAGGATTCAAATAGTTTGTTATATTTTGCGTTCATTTTCTAACCTCTTTCTAGTTATTCATTTATAAACTGTAGTAATTGTTGTCTTAAGTTAAAGCATTTATTCGCATTCCCAGAGGAGATTACCAGTTGATGAGCGCTCACAACATTGGTACAATAACATCATAAAGTATTCGAGTAACTCGAAGTCAATAGCAAGGAGGTTCGAAATTTTGAATCAGACATTACATGAACCAAAATATACGGTAAAAGATGTATCTGAAATAACTGGCCTTACAAAACATACGATCCGTTACTATGATGACCAACAATTAATACCTTTCGTTTCGAGAGACGGCAGAAACAATCGCTTATTCTCTGAACATGATCTGGATTGGTTGCGAATGGTGCATTGCTTTCGTATTTCAGGATTGCCGATTTCAGAAGTCAAACATTACATTGCTATGTGTTTGCAAGGTGATGAGACGATTCCTGAAAGGGCTGAGCTTGTTGTAAAACAAGAAAAAGAACTAGAAGCGAAGATCCATGAGTACAACCTTCAATTAATGCACATAAAAGAGAAGAAGGCTTACTACGAAAGTGTTTTGGCTGGTCAATTAGACGATACCTGGAATCCAGTTAACAATAACCCAGAATGTGGAGAAAAGTACGATATACCGGAACATATCAAATCAGCGTCAAAAGTTCATGCTTGATCTTAGAAGATAGTCTACGGCTTCGAGTACACTCGAAGTCAATTTTTTTGTGTATTTAATTTTGACGGATATTGCACCAATCTGCCTGTTACTTCAATGAAAGAGGGAGCATTTGCCGCGGCAGTGTGCTCCCTGTTCTAAATTCAACTATCGTTTTCCGTTAGTTGAACCCCGAATTAAATTAAGTTGTAGGTGGTAGTGAGAGGATTAGGCAAACATTTGGCACGAACGGGATAACGATCGCTTTGTCATCTGGTGCATAATAAGGATGTGAAGTGGGTGTCTGTTATGAATATGGATTGTAGTTGATTTACACATAATAATTAAAAATACTGGAGGATTTTATATGCAAAAAGTAACTTTGAACAATGGGGTTGAGATGCCCATACTCGGTTTTGGTGTTTATCAGATCCAAGATGCAAATGAATGTGAACAAAGCGTTTATGACGCTATTATGGCAGGCTATCGGTTGATAGATACCGCTGCCTCTTATTTAAATGAAGAAGCAGTTGGCAGAGCGATTAATCGAAGTGGCGTGACAAGAGAGGAGTTATTTATCACTACGAAACTTTGGGTTCAGGATACTGGTTATGAGCGTACAAAAAAGGCATTTGAAAAATCACTGGAAAGATTGCAGTTGGATTATTTGGATTTGTATTTAATTCACCAGCCATATGGAGATGTGTTTGGTTCTTGGCGCGCTATGGAGGAATTGTATCGTGAAGGAAAGGTCCGTGCAATCGGCGTTAGTAACTTCCATGAGGATCGCCTGATCGATTTGATTATTCATAATGAAGTAGTTCCTGCCGTAAACCAGGTTGAAACGCACCCATTCAATCAGCAAATTGAAAATGCAAAATTCATGAAAGAGAATAACGTTCAGATCGAATCCTGGGCGCCTTTTGCTGAAGGGAAAAATAACTTGTTCCAGCATGAGATATTGGCAGCCATAGCTGAAAAGTATAATAAATCCGTTGCTCAGGTGGTTTTACGCTGGTTGACACAAAGAGAAGTTGTTGTGATTCCAAAGTCCGTTCGTAAAGAAAGAATTATCGAAAACTTCGATATCTTTGACTTTGAGTTAAGCCAAGAGGATATGGAGTCGATTACTACGTTAGATACGAAACAGAGCCTGTTCTTTTCACATCGCGATCCTGACATGGTGAAATGGATCGGTAGCCGTAAACTCGATATCTAACCCTCTTTCAAAAGATCACCCGTAGGTTTTGATTACGCCAAAAGAACCAACAATTTAACAATAACCGTTAGAAGTATGGAGTAGATGCCCTAAGGAAATCTACTCCTCTTTTTCGTTTGCGGTATCAATGTATTTATTGAACTATCGTTCCCCGTTAGTTTAATACATTTATCAAAGAAGGGACGTCCCCCATCACAGATGTCTGGAGAAACGCCCCTGTCGGCGGTGATCGCTACAAAGCAATACATTTATGTCGTAGGAGCACAATGTCACCGTACCAAATTATTGCACCGCAGAAATATTGAGGGCGGCCTCTATTTGATATTGGCATTATTATCGAAAAATACTGCATTTCTTTCCCTCTATGCAACCTGCGTAATAACAAGGTGCGCGGAAACTGGTCTTGTTCCTCCAGCTAATGGAGTGATCGTGAGTGCCGCGGCATTGCCAGCAGGATTTCGCACTGTGAGTACTGAATTAATGACCGTTGTTTGTACAAGAGCCATTCCTACTATTTGAGAAGTACCTGTTGCACGCCCGACCACCGTATAAGCCAGGTCAGCGCCGTTGAGTGTTAAAATGAGTTGACCCGGTTCGTTTACACCTACCTGAAACAAAACCTGATAAGTGCCAATTGTAGCCAAGTTAAAAGAACTCGCATTTATACGGGTAATTGCAGTCCCACTGATTGGACCATCTTGCGGAAAACTCACGTCCGTGTCGGGAGCAACAGTTGCTGCATTATCAGGAGGCATCAAGGCAAAGAAATCTGCAAAGCCTAATACTCCACCTGCTGGTCCTGCTGCTCCTGCTGCTCCTGTTGCTCCTGTTGCTCCTGCTGGACCTGTTAGCCCTGCTGCTCCTGCTGGTCCCGCTGGCCCTGCTGGTCCTGCTGGTCCTGCTGCTCCTGCTGGTCCCGCTGGCCCTGCTGGTCCTGCTGGTCCTGCTGCTCCTGCCAATCCAGCTGCGCCAATTGCTCCTGCAATCCCTGCAAGTCCCTGTGGGCCAAGTGCTCCTGCAAGTCCTTCGGGGCCAAGTGCACCTATCGCTCCTGCAATCCCTGCAAGTCCTTGGGGACCAAGTGCTCCTGCAAGTCCTTGAGGGCCAAGCGCCCCAAGTGCTCCTGCAATCCCTGCAAGTCCTTGGGGACCAAGTGCTCCTGCAAGTCCTTCGGGGCCAAGTGCGCCTATCGCTCCTGCAATCCCTGCCAATCCTTGGGGGCCAAGTGCTCCTGCAAGTCCTTCGGGACCAAGTGCTCCTATCGCTCCTGCAAGTCCTGCCAATCCTTGGGGGCCAAGTGCTCCTGCAAGTCCTTGAGGTCCTGCTTCTGCAATTGCTCCCGCAAGTCCTTGAAGTAATTGCTGACCTTTAGGTGGGGGACACGGTACCCGCACTATTTTTTTAATAACTAGAAGACGTCGTTTCTTTTTTTTCCCTTTTGGATGGCAAACAATTGCGGTTTTCTTTTTGCACGATTTTTTTTTATACAGAAAACTCAACAGTTTCTTTTTTCTTTTCTTTTGGATGGCAAACAATTGTGGTTTTCTTTTTGCACGATTTTTTTTATCCGGACAACTCAACAACGACACCTCCCTATAAAGATAGTTTAGTGTACGTGAGTTGTTTATTTTAGGCATGGACGAATAGCCGGTTATTCGCTAGACTAAAAACCATTTTTAGAATATTGGGTGTTTAGTAGGGTGCTGTTATTTCACAAACCACAACACTCTTTCAGTATGATTACAAAATTTAATCATCCTTCACTGCGTCAACCAAAATCACATTTGGGTCTCTTTTTGTACCTCACAGTGGCAGTGTGCTCCCTGTTTTAAATTCAAATATCGTTTCCCGTTAGTTGAATCATTTCTGTGATTGATCCACCTTGTAGATTCTTCTGGTAAGCGCCTGGTCATCATCTGTCCATAATATTTGGAGCTGTTTGCGGGTTTTTGAGTGCAGGCAGTAGAATGCCATCGATTAGCGCTGTGAAGAAAGGCTTGTCGAACGGTTTGCGCTGGATGAGTCCGCGAAAAGAAGCCACTGAAGTAATGACCTGACAAGCCATCTCAATGTCCGCGTGAGCGGGAATTTCACCGCGGACGACGGCTCGGTTCATAAGCTCGCGGTTCACAACAACCCATGGCTCGAAAATCCCGGCTGTTCCTGCTTCGGCAAATTCCGGATGCTGCAAAAAGGAGCCTAGGCCCGCTAGGACACGAAATTTTCGTTCAATCGTAGAGCTTTGTCCTTCGGTACACGGTGAGGGTGACACAGGATTTGTGCCGAGACTGATCAACATTGCCAAAACGAAGGGCTTCTCAGCCTATGTGGAAGAGGGGACCAACCGCTGGCCGGCTGTGCACCGCCTTGACGCCGCACATCTATACCGCCTTGCGTTAAAAAAGGCGCCCGCAGGTTCACGACTAAATGGGGTCGCAGATGAAGGAGTGCCATTTCGCGACATCGCAAGTGTTATCGGTAAACACCTGAACGTGCCTGTAGTCAGCATTTCCCGTGAAGAAGCAGACACCCACTTCGGCTTCCTCAGTACACTTGCAGCGCTCGATATCCCAAGATCAAGCGTTGCAACTCAGGAACTTCTGGGATGGCGGCCTGTGCAGCCTGCACTAATCCACGACCTCGAACAGTCTCACTACTTCAACAACTGATTGGAGGCGAGACCGAGAATCGATCATGGGCCGCTTAATAAAGCACTTGAGAAAAGCGAAGCAAGACATAGACTAGCAACAACATGTATGAAATAGAAGTTTGGATATTAAAACACGAGATCAACACGAATGTATACCACACTGAGTGTTGTTATCTTCATTCGCATCGAACTATTCTGGCTAATCGTATTGTTAGGTCACTTCCCCCAAGAAAATTTTTCGTCTTTACTTATGGTATGGTTCACCACGTTGGCTGAAGGGCAAGTTCTCGAAAAATAGCCTCCTTATCAGAGACTACCCGCGATCTTCCTGTATGATAATCATATGATAAGCGGTATCTTTCCCTATTATTTCTAGCATTCTCTCAATCAAAATTGCTTTTCATCATTCCTTCAAAGAAAGGGCCATCCTTTTGCGGGATAGCCCTTTCTTTGATTTCACATTTTTTTGCAAAGAGAATAAGGGGATGGATTCCTCCGTTTGCGCTTTTGCTTACTTTAATATTGTCCTTTAATTACAAAAGAAGCCCCGGATTGTTCCAGCTAGTTTAGACTCCTGCCTAGCAAACTTAAACTTCTCTTCTAACTCTTTTGGTACCTCCATCCCCTCAGAAAGCTTAAAACCAACGGCCCGCTTTTTAGAGTCATCCACCGAATACATGACATTGATTGCAAGACCATCCTCATAAAAAACGTAGGTGAATTGGATATTTTCCACTTGAAAACGCGACGTTTCTAAAGGTTTAGCCGCAAACGCATTATCACGTTCTTCTATCAAAATTCGGTTCACATAATCAAGGCTCTCCTGGCTTTCGCTAGCGGGTACAACCGTAAATTCATACTTGTATTTATTCATAAAATAACGGGCTTCATTAGCACGTAAACCCGCAAGCGCTTCTGCTACAGGTGAAGACTCTAAACCAACCGTAGACACATCTTTAAAATCAACCAGATACGACAATTTCTATTCCTCCTCTTCTCTCTTTACGCCCTAACAGCAGGAGTCCACATTTCACCAAAATCGATTCAAGAGAAGATTTGAATGGCGGATTTGTTAGTTAGTTTGTTAAATAGTGTTCACATAGACTGGTATTCACCAACACCGCTTTAAATATTCGACCAGCGAGACAATACGATGCTGCCTATAGTTCCTTGAGGTCGGGAAATTAAGGACTCAGAGTATGTCCTACCAAAAAAATCTCGGCCTGTGCCCTGTACTTCCATTAAGGAGGTTCAGATTCACAAGCCAAGACATTTTCATTCATGATGGTGGCCGTTAGGCCATGTTTGTTTTGGAAAACCCCTCTGCATGGAAGGGGAATACCCGCATACGTAAACCAAATGAGTACGAAGCCTATGTGCTCGGCACCACCCGAGCGACTTCTTCGTTACCCGGATCGGATATCTTCAACTGTTGAAGTAGTGACCCTGTTCGAGGTCCGGGATCAGAGCGGGGTGTACTGGCTGCTTCTCAGACGAAGATGACTCGGTCAGCGCTTCGCTCAAAGCCCATTGACCGATAGTTAAGCAGATTGAAGGTCTGGATCTGGAGCGGTTGCTTCTCTCGCCGATAACAAAGTTAGGTTGCGGGGTGCAGGAGGTGGGGCAATTTCTGATGAGATTTTCTGTCTGCATGCGAATATTTCCTTCAAGAACTGAACTGCGAACTGAAACTTAAGTATATGGAGGAGATCAGAAAATAAGAATTCTGGAAGTTGCCTATGTATGTTAATAACGCAAAGGAACGGAGGAGATTGCCTTGGAGTTTCTACTGGTTGTCATGTGGATAGGAATAGTTTAAAAGTAAAAAGAAGAGATGGCATAAAAATAAGCCATCTCTTCTTTTTCATCTATATAAAGCGGGTTATGGGAATCGAACCCACGCTACCAGCTTGGAAGGCTGGAGTTCTAAATTGAACTACACCCGCCATTAATTTATCGGGACGACACGATTTGAATACACGACCCCCTGGTCCCAAACCAGGTGCTCTACCAAGCTGAGCTACATCCCGAAATAGATGCCGGTGAGAGGACTCGAACCTCCACGGTTTCCCTCACGATTTTGAGTCGCGCGCGTCTGCCAATTCCGCCACACCGGCTTATGAAGTTAATGGCGTCCCCTGAGAGATTCGAACTCCCGACCTTTTGATTCGTAGTCAAACGCTCTATCCAGCTGAGCTAAGGGGACTAATAAGTGGAGCGGACGACGGGAATCGAACCCGCGACCCTCGCCTTGGCAAGGCGATGCTCTACCGCTGAGCCACGTCCGCAAAAACAAGATGCGCGTGGAGGGACTTGAACCCCCACGTCAATGACGCTAGATCCTAAGTCTAGTGCGTCTGCCAATTCCGCCACACGCGCATGAATACAATGGGAGCCATGAAGGACTCGAACCTTCGACACCCTGATTAAAAGTCAGGTGCTCTACCGACTGAGCTATAGCCCCATCTAAAAATTTAATTTTGTATGTATAATCAATAGCCTGATAGGCGAAAAAAAATCCCCATTATGGGGTTGCTTGGCGGCGTCCTACTCTCCCAGGACCCTGCGGTCCAAGTACCATCGGCGCTGGAGGGCTTAACGGTCGTGTTCGGGATGGGTACGTGTGGAACCCCTCCGCTATCGCCACCAAACATGAATTTACACTGTAAATTCTTCCGTACGGTTATTCGGTTCATCACTTATCGTGTGAATGAATAGCCATGCGCTTATTGTATGTCACTTGTACATACTTTCAAGGTTACACCCTGAAAACTGGATCCGAAACTTATTTGCGTTTTATTTAGGATAAGCCCTCGACCGATTAGTATTGGTCAGCTCCATGCATTACTGCACTTCCACCCCCAACCTATCTACCTCGTCGTCTTCAAGGGGTCTTACTAATTGGGAAATCTCATCTTGAGGGGGGCTTCACGCTTAGATGCTTTCAGCGCTTATCCCTTCCGTACATAGCTACCCAGCGGTGCTCCTGGCGGAACAACTGGTACACCAGCGGTACGTCCATCCCGGTCCTCTCGTACTAAGGACAGCTCCTCTCAAATTTCCTACGCCCACGACAGATAGGGACCGAACTGTCTCACGACGTTCTGAACCCAGCTCGCGTACCGCTTTAATGGGCGAACAGCCCAACCCTTGGGACCTACTTCAGCCCCAGGATGCGATGAGCCGACATCGAGGTGCCAAACCTCCCCGTCGATGTGGACTCTTGGGGGAGATAAGCCTGTTATCCCCAGGGTAGCTTTTATCCGTTGAGCGATGGCCCTTCCATGCGGTACCACCGGATCACTAAGCCCGACTTTCGTCCCTGCTCGACTTGTAGGTCTCGCAGTCAAGCTCCCTTCTGCCTTTGCACTCTTCGAATGATTTCCAACCATTCTGAGGGAACCTTGGGGCGCCTCCGTTACTCTTTAGGAGGCGACCGCCCCAGTCAAACTGCCCACCTGACACTGTCCTCGCACCGGATCACGGTACCAAGTTAGAACCTAGATACGATCAGGGTGGTATCCCAAGGATGCCTCCCTTCAAGCTGGCGCTCAAAGTTCAACGGCTCCCACCTATCCTGTACAGATCGTACCCAAATTCAATATCAAGCTGCAGTAAAGCTCCATGGGGTCTTTCCGTCTTGTCGCGGGTAACCTGCATCTTCACAGGTATTAAAATTTCACCGGATCTCTCGTTGAGACAGCGCCCAAGTCGTTACGCCATTCGTGCGGGTCAGAATTTACCTGACAAGGAATTTCGCTACCTTAGGACCGTTATAGTTACGGCCGCCGTTTACTGGGGCTTCGGTTCATAGCTTCGCCCGAAGGCTTACCACTCCCCTTAACCTTCCAGCACCGGGCAGGCGTCAGCCCGTATACTTCGCCTTGCGGCTTCGCACAGACCTGTGTTTTTGCTAAACAGTCGCTTGGGCCTTTTCACTGCGGCCCCCTCGGGCTATTCACCCTACCGAGGCACCCCTTCTCCCGAAGTTACGGGGTCATTTTGCCGAGTTCCTTAACGAGAGTTCTTCCGCGCGCCTTAGAATTCTCTTCTCGCCTACCTGTGTCGGTTTGCGGTACGGGCACCTTCTCCTGGCTAGAGGCTTTTCTTGGCAGTCTGAGATCATGACCTTCGCTACTATAATTTTCGCTCCCCATCACAGCCCAGCCTTACGATGTGCGGATTTGCCTACACACCAGCCTCACTGCTTAGACGGACATCCATCAGTCCGCGTCACTACCCTACTGCGTCACCCCATTGCTCATAACGGATTACGGTGGTACAGGAATTTCGACCTGTTGTCCTTCGACTACGCCTATCGGCCTCGCCTTAGGTCCCGACTTACCCTGAGCGGACGAACCTTCCTCAGGAACCCTTAGGCTTTCGGCGGATCTGATTCTCACAGATCTTTTCGTTACTCATACCGGCATTCTCACTTGAATGCAGTCCAGCGCTCCTTACGGTACACCTTCAACCCGCATTCAACGCTCCCCTACCCCTGATGCAAGCATCAAGCCATAGCTTCGGTGGTGTGTTTAGCCCCGTTACATTTTCGGCGCAGAGTCACTCGACCAGTGAGCTATTACGCACTCTTTCAATGGTGGCTGCTTCTAAGCCAACATCCTGGTTGTCTGTGCAACTCCACATCCTTTCCCACTTAACACACACTTGGGGACCTTAGCTGATGGTCTGGGCTGTTTCCCTTTCGACAATGGATCTTAGCACTCACTGTCTGACTCCCGGAACTAAATCTATGGCATTCGGAGTTTGACTGAGCTTGGTAACCCTTGCGGGCCCCGCACCCAATCAGTGCTCTACCTCCACGATTCTTTTTTCCGAGGCTAGCCCTAAAGCTATTTCGGGGAGAACCAGCTATCTCCGGGTTCGATTGGAATTTCTCCGCTACCCCCACCTCATCCCCGCATTTTTCAACATGCGTGGGTTCGGGCCTCCAGTGCGTGTTACCGCACCTTCACCCTGGACAGGGGTAGATCACCCGGTTTCGGGTCTACGTCCACGTACTCATTCGCCCTATTCAGACTCGCTTTCGCTGCGGCTTCAGCTCTTCACCTTAACCTTGCACGGGAACGTAACTCGCCGGTTCATTCTACAAAAGGCACGCCATCACCCATAGATCGGGCTCTGACTTCTTGTAAGCACACGGTTTCAGGATCTATTTCACTCCCCTTCCGGGGTGCTTTTCACCTTTCCCTCACGGTACTGCTTCACTATCGGTCGCCAGGGAGTATTTAGCCTTGGCAGATGGTCCTGCCGGATTCATACGGGGTTTCACGTGCCCCGCACTACTCGGGATCCGTCTCGGAGAGAACAAGTTTTGAACTACAGGGCTTTTACCTTCTCTGGCGGGCCTTTCCAGACCTCTTCATCTAACCGGTTCCTTTGTAACTCCATGTGAGACGTCCCACAACCCCAAGGAGCAAGCTCCTTGGTTTGGGCTAATCCGCGTTCGCTCGCCGCTACTGACGGAATCACTATTGTTTTCTCTTCCTCAGGGTACTTAGATGTTTCAGTTCCCCTGGTCTGCCTCTATTCTGCCTATGTATTCAGCAGAAAGTGACTGTCGATGAAGACAGCCGGGTTTCCCCATTCGGACATCCCCGGATCAAAGCTTGCTTACAGCTCCCCGAGGCCTTATCGTTGTTCGCCACGTCCTTCGTCGGCTCCTGGCGCCTAGGCATCCTCCGTGTGCTCTTTGTAGCTTAACCTAGTATTTACATCGTAAATACGATTCGCTTTGAATTTCGGTTCAACACTTACGTGTGAATGAAATTCAAAGCAGCTACCTTTATTTCACTTGTTTACACAAGATCAGCTTAAAGGAATATTCTAAAACGCAATTTCGTTTCGGTATCCAGTTTTCAAGGTGCAATACAGTTTCATCGAAACTGTAGCCTGTGTGAATATCGGTCTAACTCAAACGAGTAGATGATATTCATGCAGTATGTTGAGAGTTTGAGCTCTCAAAACTGAGCAACGAGTGAGTAAGTTAAGGATATTCATTTCATTCACACAAACGTGATGAACCGAATTGAATATCCGGTCGCAGGTACATGTACCTGCTGATTTGAATGTTTCCATTACAGGAAACGATTCTCCATAGAAAGGAGGTGATCCAGCCGCACCTTCCGATACGGCTACCTTGTTACGACTTCACCCCAATCATCTACCCCACCTTCGGCGGCTGGCTCCCTTGCGGGTTACCCCACCGACTTCGGGTGTTGTAAACTCTCGTGGTGTGACGGGCGGTGTGTACAAGACCCGGGAACGTATTCACCGCGGCATGCTGATCCGCGATTACTAGCAATTCCGACTTCATGTAGGCGAGTTGCAGCCTACAATCCGAACTGAGACCGGCTTTTCTAGGATTGGCTCCACCTCGCGATTTCGCTTCCCGTTGTACCGGCCATTGTAGTACGTGTGTAGCCCAGGTCATAAGGGGCATGATGATTTGACGTCATCCCCACCTTCCTCCGGTTTGTCACCGGCAGTCTGCTTAGAGTGCCCAGCTTGACCTGCTGGCAACTAAGCATAAGGGTTGCGCTCGTTGCGGGACTTAACCCAACATCTCACGACACGAGCTGACGACAACCATGCACCACCTGTCTCCTCTGTCCCGAAGGAAAGGCCTATCTCTAGACCGGTCAGAGGGATGTCAAGACCTGGTAAGGTTCTTCGCGTTGCTTCGAATTAAACCACATACTCCACTGCTTGTGCGGGTCCCCGTCAATTCCTTTGAGTTTCAGTCTTGCGACCGTACTCCCCAGGCGGAATGCTTAATGTGTTAACTTCGGCACCAAGGGTATCGAAACCCCTAACACCTAGCATTCATCGTTTACGGCGTGGACTACCAGGGTATCTAATCCTGTTTGCTCCCCACGCTTTCGCGCCTCAGCGTCAGTTACAGCCCAGAGAGTCGCCTTCGCCACTGGTGTTCCTCCACATATCTACGCATTTCACCGCTACACGTGGAATTCCACTCTCCTCTTCTGCACTCAAGCTCCCCAGTTTCCAGTGCGACCCGAAGTTGAGCCTCGGGATTAAACACCAGACTTAAAGAGCCGCCTGCGCGCGCTTTACGCCCAATAATTCCGGACAACGCTTGCCCCCTACGTATTACCGCGGCTGCTGGCACGTAGTTAGCCGGGGCTTTCTTCTCAGGTACCGTCACTCTTGTAGCAGTTACTCTACAAGACGTTCTTCCCTGGCAACAGAGCTTTACGATCCGAAAACCTTCATCACTCACGCGGCGTTGCTCCGTCAGGCTTTCGCCCATTGCGGAAGATTCCCTACTGCTGCCTCCCGTAGGAGTCTGGGCCGTGTCTCAGTCCCAGTGTGGCCGATCACCCTCTCAGGTCGGCTACGCATCGTCGCCTTGGTAGGCCTTTACCCCACCAACTAGCTAATGCGCCGCAGGCCCATCCACAAGTGACAGATTGCTCCGTCTTTCCTCCTTCTCCCATGCAGGAAAAGGATGTATCGGGTATTAGCTACCGTTTCCGGTAGTTATCCCTGTCTTGTGGGCAGGTTGCCTACGTGTTACTCACCCGTCCGCCGCTAGGTTGTTTAGAAGCAAGCTTCTAAACAACCCCGCTCGACTTGCATGTATTAGGCACGCCGCCAGCGTTCGTCCTGAGCCAGGATCAAACTCTCCATTAAAGACCAACCGAAGCTGGTTTATAGAAAGAGCGATAAGCTCATTTTGAAACTGACGAGATAAAAATATCTCTTGTTTGATTTTGCGAACAAAATCGTTTTACTCACTCGTTGTTCAGTTTTCAAAGATCAAGCATTTCCGGACATATCAACACCCGGAATATTAATATATCATACTTTGGCGATTCATACTACTGGTAAATAATACCTCACAGGTGATCCTTTGAATTTTTGAAGTCCATCTAAATATTACATCACAGCCTATCTTACAGCCGGATAAATAATATATCATTTAGATTTGCTGATTACTACATGAAAATTACACCAATTAATAACCAAGTTATCAAAATCAGTTCTATTACTTTACTGCTCATACTTTCGAATTTGCTATTCTTCATTTCTAATATATGATGCCTCCCCCTTTCAGTTCCAAAAGGGGGGATTAATATTGAAACGTTCCAATAATAATTTACAAACATTTTGGAACGTGAAATAAACTAATTTAGAACCGTTCCTAAAAGTATACTTTTTAGAACAGGTGAAACTAACAACAGCAGTGCCTGTTTGGCACTGCTGTTCCTTAACTTCTCATTTTTCAATTTCAAAACCGGTTACCCTTCACAAATCACTGCTTGTTTTATTCCTTGCCTCCATAAACTCTTTTTAATTCCTCTTCCTTCATGTTGAACGAATGGATTTCTTCAGGAAATTGTTTGGTTCGCACATCTGCTGCATAGGCCTGAATGGATTCTGATATAGAAGCATCTAGTTTTTGATAAGACTTCACAAACTTGGCCACACGTTCAACACCGTAGCCTAAAATATCATGGTAAACGAGAACTTGAGCATCCACATTCAAGCCAGCTCCGATCCCGATTACAGGTATAGTCAAGGACTTGGCAACCTTTTCAGCCAGCTGCTTCGGCACGCATTCCAACAATAAAGCAAAGGCACCGGCAGCTTCGCACTTTCTCGCATCTTCCAGAAGACGTTGAGCAGATCGGGCATCTTTCCCCTGCACTTTATAGCCACCTAAGACACCGACAGACTGCGGCGTCAGGCCCAAATGGGCACAGACAGGAATTCCGGCTCTCGTCAATGCAGCAATATGTTCGATAACCTCACCGGCTCCTTCCAGTTTTACAGCATGGGCACCGGCTTCTTGGACCAATTGGCCGGCATGGATTAAGGTGTCCTTCACCGTAAGGTGATAACTTAGAAAGGGCATGTCCGCCATAATAAATGTGTTCTTTGCCCCTCGTTTAACTGCTTTAGTATGATGAATCATATCTTCAAGCGTAACCGGGACGGTGGAATCGTAACCCAGTACCACCATCTCGAGAGAATCGCCAACCAAAATGATATCTACGCTACCCTGTTCTGCGTGCTTAGCAGAAGGATAATCATAGGCAGTCAGCACAACGATTTTTTCTTCGCGCTGCTTCATGTTTATAAAATCCACGGTTTGCTTCATGAATATTCTCCTGAAAATGAAGTATTGAAGTTAGGAAGCAAGTTCTTTCTTGGGTAATAGATAAGTCATTATAACGGCCAAAACCAGAAGAAAAATAGCCGCGTAAAATGCGCTGGAATAGCTGTTATGATGAGAATATAGTAACCCTGGAATATACGACCCTAAAGCTGAACCTACCTGATGCCCCAAAAATAACCATCCAATAATAAATCCTACCCGATGTCTGTTGAAATGCTTGGTAACCAGCAGTTGAGTAGGCGCTACTGTTGCAAAATCGACTAATCCAAATACTGCCGCGAATATAAGCAGCAATACCGGTTCGTGACTGACCAGTAAAAGAATTAAAGACAGACTGCGAACACTATAAAAGAAAATCAGCATTCGACGACTGCTCCAGCGATCGGCCAAATATCCTGACAGTATGATGCCGGCAATGTTAAAAGCGGCTAAGATACTGACCGCACTCCCGGTGACTTGAGTTGAGAACCCATGGTCATGTGCGAAAGGAATCAAGTGGGTATCCATTAATCCCGTAGTTGTAAAACCGCAGATGACGAATGGCATAATAATGAACCAAAACTTATAATCGGCAAAAACACTCCATAGGGAAGAATTTTTGTTTTCAGCTACGGTATCGCCTTGTTCATTGACGCCGCCATACGGCGAAAGATTTTTATCAGCAGGTTGATTTCGTAATAAAAAAACAACCACCGGCACGACTAAAAGCAATAAAAACAATCCCAGTACGACAACCGTCCCTCGCCAGCCCATAACTTGAATGAGCAAAAGAGAGCCCGGAACCATGATCATTTGCCCGACTCCGAAACCCGCTTCCACGATCCCCAAAGCAAAACCGCGCTTAGCTGTAAACCATTTCGTCACGATTGCTGCAGCTGCTACATTGGAAGCTCCCCCTACGCCTAAGGAAACAAAGAAACCATACAATAAAAATAACTGCCATGATTGCTGAGTCATAGCAGTCAATATGACGCTTACTCCGACTAAAGCCGTGCTCCCTATCACAATCATTCTCGCGCCATATCGATCGATTAGTCGTCCCACAACAGGTTGAGAAAGGCCATACACGATAAAACTGACGGTCGAAATCAAAGAAGTCATACTTCGGTCCAGGGAAAATTCGTTCTCCCAAGGAATAATAAATGCGCCAAAAGCCAATCGCACGCCTTGGACAGCAAACAGCGCAAAGAACGTGGCAAATAGTACAATCCATCCATAATGCAATTTCATTTCAGGATACTCCTTTACTCAATACATACGAATAAAAAAGGTCTGAACTGCTATTTTAGTCCGTTCAGGCTTTTTTATAGGTGATCGAGATGCAGTTCAGATGTAGCATAGAGAACTGCTGTACCGCCCATCACGACTCTGTCGCCTTCCAGACGACAATACAAAGTGCCTCGTCTAGGGGACGCCTGCCGAGCCACCAATTCGTTCTTCCCTAATCGTCCTGCCCAGAATGGAATCAAATTACAATGAGCCGAACCGCATACCGGATCTTCGTTGACATTAAGTTTTGGGAAAAAGCTTCGCGAGACAAAGTCGAACTGACTGCCTTGAGATGTCACATTGACCCCTAGCCCATCTGGCAGCTGTTTAAGCTTCGAAAAATCCGGGGTTAACTGACGAACTTGATCCTCGTTTTCTAATAGAAACATCAGATCACGACCTAAATAGGTTTCTATAGGAGTGACTCCGAGCGCATCGACCATATCCTGAGTCAAAGCAAAAGATTCCGGAAGCCGATTCGGGAAATCCAATTCAAACAGATTTTGTTTTTTCAAAACAGTCAGGATCCCGCTTAACGTATGAAAAACAAACCTGTTGCTGTTTGGCTCATAAAACTGAGCGAGAATAAAAGCAGTAGCCAAAGTCCCATGTCCACATAGCTCAATCTCTGCTGCCGGTGTGAACCATCTTAACCGATAATCTTCACCTTCTTTAACAGCGAATGCTGTTTCAGAAAGATTATTTTCGGTTGCGATGCTTTGCATCGTTGCTTCCGGAAGCCATTCTTCCAAAATACATACGCCCGCAGGGTTCCCTTCGAATACCTTTTCCGCAAAAGCATCTACTACATAGTATCTCATCCTTCTCCTCCTTTTTTCGCTAATAACACTTAAAGTGTTATGTTATGATGAAACAATGTAGACATTATAAAGGACTTATATGTATAACAATCAACTAGATGATATAACACTTGAGGTGGTTTCGTATGCACATCTATATTCAGCGAAACAATGGGATTTCAATTACTCGGCAAATTGTGCTGGCTGTGATTGATCAAATTTTATCCGGTTTCCTGCAGGAAGGTGAAAAATTGCCTTCTGTTCGAGTACTCTCCAAGCAGCTTAATGTCAGTTTATTAACAGTAGTCAAAGCATATCGCGAATTAGAGCAGCAAAATTTTCTTTATTCCGTACAAGGCAGCGGGACATTTGTCCGTAAAAAAAACAATGATATTGAGACTGCCTGCATCGAAGAACCATTAACTCAGGACTGGCAATTGTCGGTTCCGGATTATTTACCGCGCTCCCAACTCGCTCAATTTCATCATGTGCCGCAAAAAATTCACTTGGCTTCTTCCATGGTCGATCCCGAATTGCTTCCTAACCGACATTTGAAAACGGCGTTTGAACACTTGATTCAAGAAGATGGAACCTTTTTATCGCGATACGGTCATACTCAGGGCGATCAACAACTTAGGCTCGCTATGCAGCAATATTTAAGCGGTCTAGGCGTTTACACGCAAATTGAAAATTTGTTGGTCACGAACGGTTCGCAGCAAGGAATTGACTTAATTGCTCGAACATTCGTAGGTCCTGGGGACGTTGTGATTCTTGAAGCTCCGACATATCCCGGAGCCATCGATATTTTCCGAAATCGAGGCGTTACGATTCTAACCGTTCCTCTCGACCAAGAAGGAATGCGTTTGGATATTTTGCAGCAATTATTTGATAAGCATCATCCTAAACTTATTTATACGATTCCAAATTTTCATAATCCGACCGGTGTCTTAATGAGCCATAAGCGAAGAAGGAAACTTCTGGAAATGGCGCAAAATACACAAACACTTATTATCGAAGACGATCCTTGGGCCGAAATCTATTATGATCAGCACCCCCCTGCTCCAATTAAAAGCATGGATGAATATGGACATGTTATTTATTTAAAAGGATTGAGTAAAATATTAGCACCCGGCTGTAGGATCGGCGTTTTATCGGCTTCAGGTTCTATTTTCAAGCGACTGTTAGCTGCAAAAGCTAACGCGGATTTAGGTACTCCATTGGTGACTCAAAAAATACTGCTTCCTTTTCTCGAGCCTTCGATTGTAGAAAGTCATATGCAAAACTTAAGAACGACACTGAAAATAAGACGCGATTTAGCGCTTGAAATTCTGTCAGAGCGCTGCCCGAAAGAAGTGTCTTGGATGGTGCCACAAGGAGGACTTAATCTATGGCTTAGCCTTCCGGAATGGGTACAATCGCATCTTGTTCTAGCAGAAGCCAATAAAAAGGGAATTTCCTTTTTGCCGGGATCCTCCTGCTTCTCTGTTGAACATGAGAATCATCATATCCGATTAAGTTTTTCGTTCGTCAGTCAGGAATTGCTTCGTGAAGGCATAACGACGTTATGCGAAATTTTAGCGGGTATCATTTTAAGTAGAAAAAACTCGCATTCCTCTCCTTATTTTTAAATATCCTTGGGCCGCCTCGAAAAGAAAACACAAAGAAGACTGCCTGAAGCTTACTTCAGCAGTCTTCTTTTATGATCCCACCTATCGGTTTTGTCATGCATCCATAAATCCGGTTTTATCGGCTTCGGTAATAGCTCGAATCACTCGGCAGGGATTACCGGCAGCTATAACATTAGCCGGGATGTTTTTAGTTACGACACTCCCGGAACCAATGATCGAATTGCTACCGATTGAGACTCCAGGATTAATATGAACACCGGCGCCGATCCATACATCGTCTCCTATGGTTACTGGTTTCGCATAACAACCACCATTTCTGCGTTCAACGGCATCTTTTGCATGATTCGCGCAATAGATTCCAACTCGAGGCCCGAACAAAACATCATTACCAATCATAACTTCCGCGCAATCCAAAATCACGCAATCATAATTTGCGAAAAAGTGATTGCCAATCGTAATGTTGAACCCAAATTCACAGCGAAAATCATTCGCAAAATGGACGTCTTCTCCGCATTTCTCTAGCAGCTTGTCTAAGATTTCTTTTCTTTCCTGCTTATCATCGCTGTTATTGTACAGCTTGGTTAATTTAGACGCTTTGTGTCTTGCAGCACTACACGCCTCCGAATAATCGTTGTACATTTCTCCGCTTCTCAATTGCTCTTTTAAAGTCACTCAAGCACTCCCTTTCGTCTGACTTTATACCTAACATTCTTTTTATTATCTAATATTATATGACTTATAATAACTTATATAAAAATGAGGATCAAGTTGCCAAATCTACCACGCAACTCGATTAGAGTTAACAATTTAATGTATAATTGGTAAAAACAAGTTAAAGTCGATGCAGCATGGAACAACTTCATCGGTCTCTAACATTACCGGTTTAAGCGTGGCGACTTGCGGAAACGTCATCAAATCTCTTGTACAAACCGGAGAAATCATTGAAGTAGAAATGGTTGAATCTCACGGTGGCCGGCCAGACGTTATAAGTACAATGCCAACCATTCGTATGTTATCTGCTTATATGTGAAAACAGAAGGAGGCCTCCATTCTCTTACGTACAGGATCGTCAACCTTCTGGGCGAGAGTAACGCAAAATTATGATGAAGATCAAACATGCGCGATCGTGACCTTTCCTAAAGATAATTTCCCTGGTTCGGGTTTCATTGTCGACGGATATCTTTTAAAAGGAAACACGGAATAGTGCAACCCCAGTTGGTACTTTTATATAGCCTAATGGTGGCAGAGAATGTGAATTTTCATAATATATCCGCGTTGACGACCCGATTGTGTTAGTAAGCCAATAAAGCTTCGGCAATTATGTGCCTTCCAGCATGACGGATCGTTATGATGCGTTTGTTCATCTCGACCGGACCATCTCCCTTCAGCCACTGCCTATCCTTCATCCGGTTGCAACGGATGCTTTATTTTCAGAGTAACAGCTCGCAAGAACCGTCTGTGGGATACAAGGTAGCTGGGTATAGTTTACCGTCAGGCTCCGGATTATAATTATATGACTGGCTCCAATATAAAACAGCGGCAGGCTCGGACTTTATTTTTATCAGTCTGAGCCTGCCGCTGTTTTATTGAACTAACGTGTCCCTTTAATTCAATAAACACTTCCTGATTTTTGGTGAAAAGCGTTAATCTTCTTTTGATGGGCGGTACGTCAATTCAACTGCTCCGAATGTAAGGTCTTGGTATAGACATGCTTAAGAGACATCGTGTTGATGTTATCTGTAAACAAACGCTTTTCACTCATCCGCCGCTTCCAAGCACCAAGATGTTTCTTCCGGGTTGCTCTTAAGGTTCAAAACTTCTTATCACCTCATTATAATACTTTGATTCAAGAGATACCCAATCTATTCACGGATGGTTCTCACCTGTGACAAAACTGTCGGATGCTAGTTGCTAGTTCTTCCGCATGAGTAAGGACAAGCATATGATCAGCTCCTTTGATTTCGGCAAACCTAATCGCAGGTACACGCTTGAAGTGCTCGGCGATATTATACATATCCGGCCATTCTATGGTTCCTTGTATAAATAACGTACTCGTTTGGTTTTATGCTTAGTAATTGAGTTGAAGATACATATTTCCTGTCTTGATGATTAATACAAGTAAATCACGTTTACAAAGGAAAAAAGACAGGCAGAAGATTATAAATTCACTAACAATTTAGGGTAAACATAACCTAATTGAAACCGCCCATCCAATAACCGGATGGGCGGTTTTTACATACTACTTTCCTGCTCCTTTATCACCTGCTCAATCCCCAACAGAATCAGCTTCAAGCCGAACTCAAACGCCCCGTCGGTTCCCATCAGATTGAACAGCCCGTTCGTGAACATCCTCCGAAACAGTCCCACATCCGTCTCGCTCATGGAGTCCAGAAGGCGAATCATCTCCTCACCCGGATGCGCTTTCTGGTCCTTAAAGATAGCGGAGACATTACGCTCATGCTGATAATCGTCTAGAACGAAATAGAAGACATAGTTCACAAGCGTAGTAACCACTTGCATTTTCTGCTCTTGCTCAAGCGGCGTCGATTCCACGCAGAGCAGCATACGGTTGGTGAACCGGATGATGTCCGGTTCGTGGGGCAGCGTCATCATCATGAGCTGCGTGGAGCAGGGATATCGGCTGAGCACGCTCCGTACCGTTACCGCAAGCCCCGTCAGCTGCTCCTTCCATTCCCCCTCGGAGTGGAACTCTTCCAGAATCATTTTCGATACCTGGTTGGCCAGACGCTGGTAGAGATGCTGTTTGCTCTTGAAGTACCAGTACAGAGAGGGAGCCTGAATCCCTAACCTGTCGGCCAATCGTCTCATGCTTAATTTCTCGATGCCCTCCTCTCCAAGAAGCTCCCACGAGGTTTCCAAAATCTTATCCTCCGAAATCTGAGGTTGCTGCTTTTTCATGTCATCCGCCCTTTTATCTAACAGTGTAAGTTTATGCTTTACAGGTTCATTGGTTCATGATACCATCTAACACTGTAAGGTACAACCTAACAGTGTTAGACTGAAAGGCAAAATAAATAAAGAAAGTAGTGATCCGCATGGATGCAGAAAACCTCCATTACTTTGAAAAAGCACCGATCGCAAAAGCCGTAGCTCATTTCGCTATACCAATGATGCTAGGCACGTCAATGAGCGTCATTTATTCCATCTTGAATGCCTATTTTCTTGGTACACTTCACAATACTGCTATGTTAACCGCACTTGCACTAACCCTGCCGTTATTCGCAATCATTATGGCGCTAGGCAATTTGATTGGCATGGGTAGCGGTACATTCATCTCCCGTTTGCTAGGTGAGAAAAAATATGATGAGGTAAAGCATGTGTCTTCATTCGCCTTTTACAGCAGTTTAGTTCTCGGTCTTATCGTGATGGCCGTAGGTCTCCCGTTGATCAATCCAATCGTTCATGGCCTGGGAGCAACGTCTGGCTCCTTCGGATTCACGAAGGACTATGTCACGATTATGCTTATTGGCTCACCATTCGTCGTATTATTCTTCACACTGGAGAATATCGTGCGTTCGGAGGGTGCAGCAATCACGTCGATGATCGGTATGATTCTCAGTGTTGTTATAAATATTATTCTCGACGCGTTAGTCATCTTCGTGCTCCATTGGGATGTGATCGGCGTTGCGTCTGCTACGGTCATTTCTAACTTGGTTGCGAGTGCATTCTACGCCTTCCATATGGGATATAAGAGCCAATTCTTAACCGTCTCCGTAAAATGGTTCAAGGCTACCAAGGACATTCTGAGCAATGTATTCAAAATCGGAGTTCCCGTCTTTATTATGAGTATCTTTTTGGGTGCAATGTCGCTCATCTTTAACCATTTTCTTGTCGAATACGGGGATCAGGCCGTAGCGGCTTACGGAATTTCATCACGTTTATTGCAATTTCCTGAGTTTATTCTGATGGGCTTATGCGAGGGAGTCGTGCCGTTGATTGCCTTCTCTTTCACAGCGAATAAATTACGCATGAAGAATACCATTGGATTTACGATCAAAGTGATTGTGGCGTTAGCAGTCGTATTCGGCATTATCGTCTATTTGATTTCCGACCACTTAATTGGTTTATTTACAAATGACTCGCAATTAATTGGAATGGGCAGCTACATTCTACATGTGACGTTCCTATCCTTGTTCATTACAGGAATGACCACATTGTTTACCGGGATCTTCCAAGCATCAGCGCAAGGAACTGCCGCGTTTATTATGTCAATTATTCAAGGGATTACTCTGATTCCTGTGTTGTTTATCGCCAATCAAATGAACGGCTTCCACGGGGTGGTCTGGTCGCTTGTCATTGCGGATGCGGTCGCATTCCTTGTTGGTGCCATCATGTTGTATGTTTTGCGGACCAAATTGCAGCCAGAATTGGATAAGTTAGTACAGTAGAAAACATATAACACCCAAGAAGGCAGGATAAGGACACTCCCCGATCCTGCCTTTTTTAGGTACGTGGACGGGGAATAAGGGCAATTGTCATTTAAAAAAGGAAAATGCCCCCTACCTGCACGATCTTGCTTATTCAGCGCCCCCATCGCCACACTCATCGGAAAGTTCTTACCTCTGAAGATCATCGTTCCCAGCGCAAACTTCGAAACGAGCAAACCCGTGCCTCCTAATCCCTTATATTTCACTTTTCAAACCCTGTTCTAAATTCAAATATTGTTTCCCGTTAGTTGAATCATTTCTGTGATTGATCCACCTTGTAGATTCTTCTGGTAAGCGCCTCGTCATCATCTGTCCATGATATTTGGAGCTGTTTGCGGGTTTTTGAGTGCAGGCAGTAGAATGCCATCGATTAGCGCTGTGAAGAAAGGCTTGTCGAACGGTTTGCGCTGGATGAGTCCGCGAAAGGAAGCCATTGAAGTAATGACCTGGCAAGCCATCTCAATGTCCGCGTGAGCGGGAATTTCACCGCGGACGACGGCTCGGTTCATAAGCTCGCGGTTCACAACAACCCATGGCTCGAAAATCCCGGCTGTTCCTGCTTCGGCAAATTCCGGATGCTGCAAAAAGGAGCCTAGACCCGCTAAGACTCGAAATTTTCGTTCTTCTTCCGCGATCGATTGCGGCTTCAAAAGCACGAGGAGATCTTCGCGCAAGGTTCCTGTATCAGGCAAGCTTTCGAGCTCAAGATGATTTCGATTCATCCAGGCCAAGGCGTTTCGGACTAACTCCGCCTTGGAAGACCAGCGGCGGTAAACCGTCGCCTTCCCAGCCTTTGCTCGAGCCGCGACCATGTCCATTGTCATACCATCGAAACTCGTATCGGCGAGGATGTCGATTGTCGCCTCAAGGATTTTATCATCCCGCGTGTGATCTCGCTTGCGGCCCAATGTTTGCACAGGCTTTTCAGCCACACGGCGTTCCGCTCGATGCAAGGGATCTGAACAAGTCCGCTAATAGGATCACAGGTCAACCTCAAATGGTGCTCCAACGCAACCTCCGCTGCATACTCAATCTGGTCGATACCCATATCAGACAGATCTGCCAGTGCAGCCGATGCCATAGAGCAAGCAGTGCCAACCTCCCCCTGGCAGCCGCATTTAGCACCGCTGATGGAGGCGTTCTGCTTGACCAGATTGCCAATGAGCCCGCTTACTGCCAGAGCCCGGGGGATCTGTTCGTCCGAGACATGCTTCTTTTGCTGCATATAAAGGAGCGCGGCCGGCATGACACCACTGGCCCCACAGGTCGGGGCCGTTACGATTGCACCGGCGGCGGCATTTTGTTCGCTGACCGCGAAAGCATATGCGCTGACAATCCTGTTTTCCCGCGTCTCCGGGCTCTCATCAATATGCCGCTGATTATAAAGAAATTGCGCCTTGCGTTCTCATGGAGACCGCCTTCCAGAATACCTGTGACTGAAAGCCCCTCGTTGACCGAATGCTTCATCGCTTCCCAAATCCCATAGAAAAAATCCCATATCTGTTTGCCTTCACACTGCTCGACGTAATCGCTTAGGCGGATATTGTTATCTTTACAAATTTTACTAATTTATACAAAACTATTCTCCCTATAGACATCGGGCGCCAGCATCTCCTCCCGTCCCTCAATAACGATGTCCCCGCCGCCGATACTTACAGCACGCATGGATGTTGTTTGCCGCCCGTCTTTGTAAGCAAAAAAATCAATGGTATTGGGATGGGGCAGAATAAAATCTGCGTGTGGAACAAATTCAATCTCCGTTGGAAATGGTGACAGTGCTTTAATAATGGCCTTGTCCGTCATATGGCCTTTGCCTGTTTTTGCAAGGGAACCATAAATCAATGCCTTGAATCGTTCGGCATCCTCATTTTCTGATTTGAAGATTCTGGCGGCTTTCTCCGGCCCCATTGTATGGGGGCTGAATGGTCCACTGCCAACCTTATAGAGTTCTGTCAAAGATTTCATAGCACCCTTACATCCTTTCTCAGTTTTCAGTTTTCTTTGGCATAAGATCTTCCTACTGCTTGACCAATATAAACGTTCGGCATCGTTTAAACTATCGCTCGTTCCTCTGAAAACGTTCCTTGATTTTCATCAGCCTCTCAAGAACACCCTCTTCATCAATGGCCATGTCATACAATTGGTGAGTAAGCTGGAGACCTTGATCGTTGGCAAGGGCTTTTTTCCATGTGTGCGACACAATCGAATGAGTAAGATGTCTTACAAAGCGAGGTGCCTGCATGATCATCTCTGCCAGTTCCCACGCACGTGGAAGAAGCTTTTCACGAGGCAGTACCTCACTAACCAGACCGAGGTCTAATGCCGCTTGTGCATTAATATTCATACCCGTGTATGCGCAAAATGCCGCTTTCTTGATTCCCAGTATATTTTGAAGTGCTAAGACGATTCCATCTCCAGGCGGTACACCGCCTAGGTAATGAGCATCGAAAAACTCTGTGCCTTCAGCACAAATGGTAATATCACAAAGCGTTCCCATTTGCCAGTGTGAGCCTGTACCATTGATCACCCCAATTGTGGGGATGTCGATGCAATAGATCATATTTTCAATCATTCTCAACGATTCATGATATAATTCCAGTTTCCGGTTATTCGGCCAATCCATGAATTTTGTTGTCCAGACTTCAGGATTGCCTATTTGCCACAAATCTCCTGTCCCTGTAAGGATCATCACCTCATTTTCAGGGTCACGGCCAACATCTGACCATACATTGCCATATGCAGTTTGGGTCGCCCAGTCAAATTGAAGAGGTCCCCCGCGAGTGTGCATACGCACTTCGAGTATGCCGTCACGGCGAGTCATGAAGAACAAGTCCTTGTACTTCTCCGAATATTTTTCGAATCTTGTAGGTCCCGCCATATCTCTATTGAACTTCGTTGCCCATTAGACGTCCTTGCATCTTCATCAGTCTCTCAAGAGCACCTTCTTCATCAATAGCCATATCGAACATTTGGTGAGCAAGCTGGAACCCTTGATCACTGACCAAGGCTTGTTTCCATGGACGGGATATAATTGAATGTGAGAGATGTCTCGTTGAACGTGGTGCCTGCATGATCATCTCCGCAAGTTCCCAAGCACGTGGAAGGAGCTTTTCGCGGGGGAGGACTTCACTAACTATGCCTAGGTCCAATGCGGTTTGACCATTGATATTCTTGCCAGTGTAAGCGTAATATGCTGCTTTCTTGAAACCTATCATGTTCTGCAGCGTGAGTAACATTCCATCTCCGGGAGGTGTGCCTCCCAGAAAATGAGGATCAAAAAAGTCCGCGTCTTCTGTACAAATAGTAATATCACAGAGAGTTGCGAGTTCACAATGCGTTCCCGGCCCATTGATCGCCCCTATTGTGGGGATGTCAATGCAGAATATCAAATTTTCAAGCAGTCTCAGCGATTCATGATACTGTTCGAGCTTCTTTTGCTTCGGCCAGTCCATAAATTTTGTATTCCAGACATCAGGGTTCCCTATTACCCATTTATCCCCTGTTCCAGAAATGATCATTACCTCGTTTTCAGGGTCACGGCCAATATCTGACCATGCATGGGACCATGCAGTATGGGCTTCCCAAGAATGTTGATACGGCCCTCCGTCGGTGTGCAACCGCACTTCAATTATTCCGTCACGACGGGTCATTAATAGAAAGTCTTTGTACTTCACCGAGTACTCTTCAAATTTTGTTGGTCCAATCATACGTCGCTCAGTCATTTCAATTCCTCCTAGTTTTGTTTAGATATTATCTATTACTTTCAAGCCAATCTCTGGCGAAAGCAGCGTATGCCGCAGCCCCTTTATAAAGTACCTCATCCGAGAACATCGTCTTTGGATGGTGCATAGGGTAACCATAACCTTCTTCGGTATTGCCTGCGTTAATAAACACTGAGGTACTTGGCACCGCTTGTGATACAAATGCGAAGTCTTCTGATCCCATTAATTTACCACCGGGTATCAATTGTGTTATACCGATAAAGGAACTGGCGCCAAAAGTGTTGGCAATAGTAGTTCTCATTTGATGGTTCAGCCCGCTTTCCGTTTTCACCTCAGGACAGCCCCTGGTATAAATCACATCCACCTTTGCATGAAAAGTTACTCCAATACCTGCAGAAATTTCGTGGATACGGGTTTCCATTTCATCCCGCAATGCGGCGTTAAATGTGCGTACGCTGCCTTTCATTCTGGCAGTATCGGGAATCACGTTGTTTGTACTTCCACCTTCCATCACTCCAATTGTAAGAACTGCACTCTCCATTGGCGAAATTTCACGGCTTACGATCCCCTGCAGCGCCAGATGAAGATGAGCAGCTACATTTAATGGGTCTACTGCGGCACTAGGCATCGCTCCATGTGCGCCCCTTCCGCGGATGATTACTTCGAACCAATCAGAAGAAGCTGAAATCGCTTCTCCGGCCTCAGGCACTACAAATTGCCCGGCAGGAATTGGCATTCCAGTCAACACGTGAAGCATCATGGCTGCATCCACTTTAGGATTTTCGAGAATCCCATTCTCAAGCATCATCTTTGCCCCGTGCAGAGTCTCTTCACCCGGCTGAAACATAAGCTTAACCGTCCCGCGAAGCTGCTCTTCGTTTGCCTTCAGGATCTCCGCAGCTCCCAACAGCATGGAAGTATGCAAGTCATGACCGCATGCATGCATGTTTCCATTCAACGACGCAAAAGAAATATCCGTTTCTTCTTGAATGGGCAGCCCATCCATATCCGCACGAATAAGAATCACCTTCCCGGCATGTTGTCCGCCGATCGTAACCGTTAGACCTGATTCTCCTACGGGAGTGGGCTTAAGACTCATCGACTCCAACACCTCTTTTACGTAGGCAGTTGTCCTGGGCAAACTTAAATCAAGTTCCGGAATCGCATGCAGATGATGCCTGTACATGACCAATTTTTCCTGCAGCTGATGGGCCATACTCAAAAAGTCTCCAGCTTCTTCAATCACAATGAACATCTCCCAAAACACAAATTGAATGAACGTAAGAACAGAGTAAACATCCCCCCCTTCTTATTTTAAGACTTTTTAAGAACAATTTTATCGTACTTTTAAATTTATTAAATGTAAAGAGAAAATAAGACATTTTAAGAACGCTTTTTTTTGGAGGCTACCGGAACATTGAAATATCACATTTATTGTGATATAACTCTTTTGATTGAACTGTTTATGAAAGGAATCTACCATGAAAATCAAGCTGGGTATTATCACGCCTGAGACCCATATGGACTATTTCCGCGCCATTGAAGAAGAAATGCGGTCGGTATGTCAGTTCCGTTTTCTTACGATCAACAACTTCCGGGAAACAAAAGACATATATCTTAAAAACTTAGGTTCGGTAGATGGATTTGTTATCAGTGGCAGGATGCTTTACGAGTCAATTGATAAGGAATGCTTGGATGAAAAAGTACCTATTCACATTTTGCAGGATAATGAAAACCTTCTATATAGGGAACTTTTCCGGCTACTGGTTACATATCCTGAGCTTGATATATCTAGGATCTATGTGGATTATGCGTATATTATCGATTCTTTCAGTGAATTCCAACAATACCTGACTCATGAGGGAAAGCCCATTAACAACGACGATCTGCTCGAACGGGTGGAAACAATGCTCGAAAACCATATCACTCTGTGGGAAGATAAGAAAATAGACCTGTCCATCACGGCGTTCGGCCACTTTGTTCCAGAACTCAAAAAGCACGGAGTCAGATATATCTTAATCCGGCCCACTTTGGAAAACGTTAAAGAGACCATAAGAGAGATCATCAACGAGATTACCATCCTCAAGCTTAAGAGTCAGAGGGCAGTTGTCGCATGCTTATCGACCAAAACGGCGGAACCGCCATCTGAAGAGCAGCTTCATGAGCTAAAGGTCCTTGTCGGCAGATTTCTGCGCAGCGTGAATCTGGCAGACACGGCCCAAATTTCGGAAGGCTTTGTCAGACTATACACCACCTATGGAAATTTCATGAAAATCACCTCTAACGCGCATAACTGCACCCTGCTGGAGTATCTGGAAGAGCGCATAAGCGACAAGGTGAAGATCGGGTGGGGCTCAGGGCATGAATATTTTCAAGCTAACATTAACGCCACCAAAGCTCACAGACAGGCGGAAGCCTTTACGGGCAGCTGCAGCTTTTTTATAAACGAGGATCAGAAGGTTATCGGCCCAATGCGGAGCATGAATGTCATACAGTTCTCTGAACAGGGGGACCCGGAAATCATCGCGTTAGCCAAAACTATCGGAATAAACAACATTAACTTGCAAAAAATCATGTCCTACGCAGAAATCATGAGAACAAATAAATTATCCTCTGAGGATGTTGCTCAATGCCTGTCCATGACCGTCAGAGGTGCAAACCGTATCCTTAACAAAATTGAAGAAAGTAAATACGTACAAACGGTATTTGAAAAACGAGACAACAGTAAAGGGCGACCAAAAAAATACTACGAACTGTTGTTTCTCGACAAAGAAGGGCGCAAATTAAGCAGATGACACGCATTGTTACGTTTGCCATTTCGACTTTAAATTAATGGCAAAAAAGGCACATTTTCAAAACTGAAAACGTGCCTTTTTTGCGCTTAATTTACCAAGTCAAATCACTTATGATCGATTCATTTAAACCCTATCTATCAGACAGCTCTCAAAACCCGCTTATCCCGTGAGACAGTCCCAACCGCGCCTGTTCGTTGAACAGCTTGTGGTTGAGTGATTACCACACCGTTACGTCAGAACTCCCACTACTTTGATACCCCTCTGTTGCTAACACCTGGTAAGACCAGCTATTCCCCAGATTCATTCCTTTGCTCGCCCATGCTTTCACGTGGTTGCTGAAAGTGATCGTGGAGTTACCCCCGGTCGGTCTCTTCGACTGTCGAACACTCCAGTACTGAATAAACGTCGTTTTTTCGCCTTCAATGGAAGGGGCGTCGTATCGCATTGTTGTGTAGATGTCATATGTGCCCCCATCACTGGTCACCGTACCTTTATACGTTCCGGTAGGTCGATAAGTCCCCCAGCTATCAACGACATAATATTCGATGAGTGAGTTTTTCGTCCACCCGTAGAGAGCCAAGTATCCATTACCGGACGGCGCCCAGACACCGGCATTGTAGTTAATCGTTCTGTTTGGTGATCCAGTAGTCCAGCCTTTCCCGACAACAAAATTCCCGGTATCCTTCCATGTTACGCTGTAATTACCGCCTGATCCATTAACAGCATTGACCGTCCCACCGCCATCGGTCCAATTTTGCCAATAGTCTGTCGCTGCACTTGAGGTTGTTGCAAACAACCCAAAACTCATGGAAGCTGCAAGAACTACTGTCATCATTTTCTTACTAAAATTAAACATAATCTACCTCCTAAAATTTTTGTGTTTGTCCCATACACCTGCTTGTTAGTTGATTCTGTTTGTAACACATCTCTTATCTGTGCATATCCCGTTTTTTTACTTTTACCTCCCTTATGTGTAAATTATAGAATGATAGCGTTTGCATATAAACCTAGCAAATTAAAGCTTTAACTCTATTATGTTTAGCTCTCTTTGAATTTTATAGAAGCCGTTGAAGGGTAATCGAGTTTCGTAACGTTGGAAGAAGGTCTTCGCTGCTTTTAATTATTCGAGCAATATGCGAATCTATTTTTATGTCGGATTTTTTAGATATTCATCTAATCGGAAACAATATAAGTTCTTGTCCCAAGCTGAAGACAAGAACTTATATCGTTAAAACCAAAAAGCTGCCAATGGCAACTGGGGTCAGTCCCGTCGGTTTCCCATATGGAGTTTTTCCAATGTCAATTTTAAGGAGTGCAATTCAGTATAAAAAAACTGGGGTTTGAGAGCGAAGGCATATTAAAAAAGGACAAAATTCTGTCCGATGGTAATTACCTCAACACAGTTATGATGGGACGACTTAATGAATAATTCCAGCAAAAAACCTCCTGTGAATCATCACGGGAGCTTTTTTTGCTGTGCATGTTATGCCTTTTTACCTGTAACGTTTAGGATTATCTGTCTGATCAAGAATAAAGTCGATACTCACCTTGTGGAAATCTGCCAATTTGATTAAGACCACACTTGGGACGTCCAGATTCCCATTTTCATATCGGGAATAGGTTGTTTGTGAGATACCTAAAAAGTCGGCCATGCTCTGTTGTGTTAAGTCTTTGTCCTCACGTAAATTGCGAATTCTCTTATACACTGCTCATCACCCAAGCAAAGTTTACTCCATGCGAAAACTGCATATTGATTTTTATGCGTTTTTCGCATAAAATTTATTTATCTTCAACTTTACCTTGAAATCTTGAGTTGTCCCTTCATATGCAAAAGCTCTTAATGGGGACAGACGGATTCTCCTAAATTCGTTTTATTAAAGTGTATATTTCCCAACGAAGCATATAACAGAATATTGAAATATAGCTCCTGCGGTCATCATAGAGCTTTATTTTGCATGCTATTCTTTTTACCGGTACAACGTTCAGGATCATCTGTCTGACCAAGAATAAAGTCGATACTTACCTTGTGGAAATCTGCCAATTTGATTAAGACGACACTGGGAACGTCCAAGGTCCCATTTTCATATCGAGAGTAGGTCGTTTGTGAGATATGTAATAATTCAGCCATGGTCTGTTGTGTTAAGTCTTTGTCCTCACGTAAATCGCGAATTCTCTTATACATTGCTCATCACCCAAGCAAAGTTTACTCCATGCGAAAACTGCATATTGATTTTTATGCGTTTTTCGCATAAATTTATTTAAAGAGTATAACAAGTGGAATAAGAACGGAGTGGGCGGAATGGTGCTGTACAAGCGATAGCGTTCGCCTTTGTGGCCGGATTTCAACCTTCTTAGCTTGATTAAGAAATCCGGGCACAACAGCGATGGGAAGCACCATCCGACCGCGTAGTGGCGCCGTATGTACATCTTTAGCTCAACTTATATAAATAATCAGTATTCATAAGGAGGCATGATGAAAATGATTTTGGAGGATATGTATTATGGGAATTGGCGTCCCAGTGAACAGATAAATTCAACCGACCCTGAATCTCAAAAAGTGAATCAAAAAATTAGTGATCTCATGGAGATGTTGAAAAGCAAATTACCAGCAGTCGAGTTTGAGTCAATTGAAGTCATGTTTGATTTATTAAGCGAGTCAACTTCCCTGCACTCCGCAGCAGCATTCATTCACGGGTACCGGGCGGGGGCATTAACGATGATTGAAGTATTTAGCGAGGACAAAGAAATTGTTGATCGTAATAGATAGATGATGGAGGAGTTATGGTGGTGAACCCGCTACGCATGCAAATTACCCGTTCCGATCGCTGTTATCCCTAGATTTTTCCTCAATAAATATAAATTTAAAGGTAATATCCGGGGATAACAAAACGAATGGAGGGGCTCACTAGCCTCTGCCTGCGCCCCCCAGCGCATTCATCAAGAACTCGTAAATTTCCAGTTCGTTGATTTTATCGCCATCGGTCACTATGTTATGCTGAACTTGCAGTCCGTTCTTGAACACGGTGAACATCCGAGCTGTCCTGTCCGCATCGATTGAAATAGGGATAGCTCCATTCTGCTGTCCGACTTCGATCCACGTTTTGGCAGTGAGGATAGATGCTTCATGATAACGTTTCAGAATTCCTGCCACGGCGGGCTTATCCTGTTGGCTGAGTAGATAGATAAAAATCAGGCTGGTAGCGCTGTCCCCACTGCCGATGTTACGAAGCCGTTCAGTTAAGGTGTTAAGCGGGGACTTGATTCCTTCTGGTCCTGCGGGAGTCCGGGCGACAGATTCAAAAAAACGCTGATTGGTTTTCTCCATTCCCGCCTCCAGAATCATACCGAACAATTCATCTTTGCTTTTGACATAATGGTAAATGGCTCCTTTAGTCAGTCCGCTGCGATCCGCAATATCCTGTAGTGTCGTCGCCCGACAGCCTTTCTCCATAATCATCTCTTCGGCAATCTCAAGCAGCTTTTTTAGACTGTCGTTCATCGCTTTGTCTTGCATAATCTTTTACCTCCCGGTTGTCTGTCTTTTTATTCGTTTAATGAAACCAATATTCCACCAGATCGTCAAACCAATAATCACGTAAGTGAAGAACGAGGATACGGCCAGAAAGGTCGGTATGGACAACGAGTATACCAGCACTACTTTGATGAAGGCTTCCAGCAGCAGGCTGAGTCCCCACACCGCCGTTATCAGGCGGAAATTAAAGCGATAGCGGGGAAGTTTCTCCCATTTATCGTTCATCTGAGGATTATGGCCTGTGAATCTTTCCGCAAAATAATAAATTAATGGTCGACCAAAGAGCAGCGAACCTAGAAACACCACCCCCATAATACCGGTCACATAAGACTCCCGTAGCAAAATAAAGCGTTCATCACCGCCCAAGAGAACGGCCACGACGCCAAGAATCAGACCAAGAAAAATAAAGCCAGAGAACACATCTGCTTTACGGGTCCGTATAAGGCTGTAGATCGAGTCGCATAGTGGTACAAGAGCAGCGATAGACAGAGCCACCACACTGCTCGTATACGGAATTAGCAGGCGATAAGTCAAATAAGGCAATACAAGATTGATGATTAACGTAAAGATGATTTCGTTGCGAGATTTATTCATGATCGACTCATCCTCTCATCATTTAAAACCTACCTTCGGTAGGTATCTTTTATTTTACATACCTTCGGTAGGTATGTAAAGATTAAAAAATAATAATACCTAACGTCATGACTTTTTACATAAGAATCATTAAGGTTTTTTACTCCTTGTTAAACCAGCTTTTTGAGAGCTTACATTCTATATTTCCTCATGTTGCTACACGTTTCGCATACCCTACAACTACAAAAAAAAGGAGATGGCGCTTGCCATCTCCCTTGCTTTTATTCTTCTCCCACACTTCCTGCTTAAAAACTTGTTGCGGCAAAGGTGGTCGGTGAGCGGAGCGGGCAGAATTGTTCTGAAGAAGCATGTGCGTTCGAAAGAACAATCTGCACGCGCAGCGCCTCCCCGACACACACTCTAACAAGCAACTATTTTTTTAAGCCTCCACCCGATTCAAAAATACCTTCGTCCGCTCCAGCTGCGGATTTCCAAAAATCTGCTCTGGTGTACCGGATTCCGCGATTTCTCCATTATCCATAAAAATGACACGATCCGCCACATCTCTCGCAAAATTCATCTCGTGGGTCACGATGACCATCGTCATATGTTCCTCAGCCAGCTTTTTGATAACTCGCAGCACCTCACCCGTCAGCTCGGGATCAAGGGCCGAGGTCGGCTCGTCGAACAGTAAAATATCAGGGTTCATCATCATTGCCCGGGCAATCGCCACACGCTGCTTCTGTCCCCCCGACAGTCGGGATGGATACGCATCTGCTTTATCTGCCAATCCGACTTTAGCCAGCAACTCAGCGCTTTGGCGACGCAGTTCAGCCTTGCTCACCTTTTTCACCAGCTTCGGAGCCAGCTCCAGATTATCCTGCACCGTCAAGTGAGGGAACAGATTAAAATGCTGGAACACCATGCCCATCCCGGTGGTAATGCCCTTAATATCACCTGCTGGAGCGTACTGACCGTTTTCCACCAGTGCTTTATCATGAATGCGGATCGTCCCGCCCGTCACATCTTCCAGGTGCACCAAACTACGGAGCATGGTACTTTTTCCTGAACCTGAAGGACCGATGACGGCTACAACCTCGCCCGCTTTAACGTTAAAGCTCACTCTTTTCAGAACGTCGAGCTTGCCGAACGATTTTTTCAAATCGGTAACTTCTATTGCATTAGTATTCATATCTCGACATTCCTTTTACTCGAATTTAAAACGTTTTTCCAGCGCCCTGAAGAATAGCGTCAGCACCAAAGCTAATAACAAATAAATAACCGCCGCTACAACATAAGGTACAATCGAGAAATCACGGTTTACAGCCGTATTGGCAAAATGCAGCAGTTCCGGTACCGCTACTGCATACAGTAGTGCCGTATCTTTTACCAGTGTTGTCGCCTCATTCGTTACCGCAGGCAAAGCAATCCGTACCATTTGCGGCACAATGACTCTAATCAGCGTCTGCGACTTGCTCAAGCCAAGCACTTGCGAAGCCTCGTATTGCCCTTTATCAATCGACAACATCCCGCCTCTGAAAATTTCTGCAAAATAAGCTGCATAATTCAGTACAAATGCCAGTACCGCAGCCGTTGTCCGGTCCAATACCAGATACTCCCCAATGACAGGCAACATCGGCAGACCAAAACAAAAGAACAATAATTGCAGCAAAAGCGGCGTGCCGCGTATAACATAAATGTACGTATGCATCAGCCAGGCGATTGGCTTAATCCGGCTTTTGGCCAGTAAAGTAACGATAAAACCCAATGGAATAGACAAGATGAGCGTGATGAAAAATAAAATAACCGTCATCTGTGCCCCTTCAAGCATAGGCTTCATAATTCGTAAAATATATTCCATACTCATAACCTTCGACTCCTAAACCCTTAGTTCGATACACTACGTATTAATTTAATACTTTATCTTCACCAAACCACTTTTTCGAAATTTCAGCAGCTTTTCCGTTCTTGTGCAGCTCATCCAAAGCGGATTGCAGCTGCGTCAACAGCTCTTCATTCCCTTTTTTCACACCGATGCCGTATTCCTCAGGGGCCAGTGATTCATCAAGCAGCTTATACGTCCCTTGTTCCTTCGACATATAGTACTTGGCAACAACTTCATCAATGACCACCGCATCCAGACGTCCGGTTTTCAAGTCTGTCAAAGCGAGAACATTATCCGGGAACTCGGACACTTGCTTCAATTTACTTTTGATCGGATTTGCATCCAATGCATCGGCTGCTGAAGACAGCGTCTGGAGTCCGACCGTTTTGCCCGTCAGATCAGCCAGCTTGGAAAGACTGGAAGTAGTCGGAATGACAATCACCTGACTGTTTTTCAGATATGGCTTCGTGAACAGCACTTTTTCCTTACGCTCATCCGTAATGGTGTATCCATTCCAAATGAGATCAATACGTCCGCTGTTCAGCTCGGATTCTTTGGCAGACCAGTCAATCGGCTGAAATTCCACCTGTTTACCCATTTGTTCCCCGGCCGCTTTCGCATAATCAATATCAAAGCCGGTCAGCTCGTTATTTTCATCTCTAAAGCCCATCGGGGCGAATTTATCATCAATTCCAATAATCAATTTACTGTCATCCTTACCGCCGGAACATCCGGCCAACACGATCATCATCAATCCAATTAACATCGTAAACATGGCTGCTTTTCTCATCTTATTCCCCTCCAACAATGGTGACCCCCGTATCCAAGAACAGGTGGCAAACGCTTTAGTTCGTTAACACGTTATCAGAGTATCATCATAACACACCGCAGGATACTCGTCGAGAGGAATGAGCGGAATCTTAGCCTCATATAAATGGAAAACCTGTGACGAAAATTTGACCTGTGTTCTATAATGTAAAACCTTACCTTGACATGTCACCTAAACCGTCTTATTATTTCCTAGTATTCTTATATACTTTTATTTATTTTAAAATTTCAGCAGCAATAGTATGTAAATCAGCTTGATAGACAGGAGAAATAAAGCCCCATGTACATTTTAAAGCGTCTTTTTACGATGTTCATAACGTTGTGGATTATCGTCACTTTAACGTTTATCATCATGCACATCATTCCGGGTGATCCATTCTCGAACGATTCCAAAACGATTCCGGAAGCGGTATTGCAAAACATGCGTGCCAGGTACAATCTGGACAAGCCGCTCGCTGTGCAGTATGTGCTGTATCTAAAAAATCTGCTAGTGCTGGATATGGGCCCGTCTATTCAATCGAAAACGACGGACGTCAATATGCTTATCGCCCGAGGTTTTCCACCTTCTGCATTGCTGGGTATTCAATCCATCGTGGTCGCGATTATTGCCGGTATTTCGCTCGGAACGCTGGCTGCTCTACACCATAATCGACCACTGGATTATATCTCGATGTTTATCGCCATTGTTGGTATTTCCGTACCCAGCTTCATATTGGCACCGCTGTTAATCAAGTATGTTGCCGTCCAATGGCACCTGCTTCCGGTCGCCTCATGGGGAACCTGGCAGCATACGGTGCTTCCGTCGCTGGCTCTCGCTGTTTCACCGCTTGCCGTTATCGCCCGCTTTATGCGGACGAGTATGCTGGAAGTTATGCATGAGGAGTACATACGCACTGCCAAAGCAAAAGGGTTGTCCTCTTGGGCAGTAGTCATTCGTCACGGATTACGCAACGCGTTGATTCCGGTGCTGTCCTTTATCGGACCGTTATTCGCTTCCGTTATTACAGGTACCTTTGTCGTTGAAAAAATATTCGCCATTCCCGGCATCGGTAAATACTTCGTAGACAGTATCTTTAACCGGGATTATCCAGTGATTATGGGGACGACCATTTTCTATAGTGCCATTCTGGTCGTTACTTTATTTTTAATTGATATATCCTATCGCCTTGTCGATCCGCGAATCAAATTAGACAGCAAAGGAGATTAACATGAAAGCAGCACCTACTGTCGAAAAGGACAGCCTGTTTAGTCTTGTAGACCGTAGCCAGATCCCCACCCCCACGTTGACCAGACCCAAAGAATCACCCTGGCGGGATCGGCTACGCAGACTTTTTAACAACAAGCTTGCTCTGTTGGGGCTTTCCCTACTTATCATTATTATTGTGCTGGCGATTGTTGGACCTTCCATGGTTCCTTATGCACCCAGTGATCAATCCCTTTTGAAGACGAATCTTTCTCCTTCGGGAGAGCACTGGTTTGGCACGGATGATCTGGGGAGGGACGTATGGGCACGGACATGGGCCGGGGCTAGAATTTCACTCATGATCGGCTTTGCCGCTGCCGCCATTGATTTGGTGCTTGGCATTCTCGTCGGCTGTGTTGCTGGCTATTGTGCTGGGCACGGTAAAACGGGCGACCGGATCGACAGCATTCTCATGCGTATTATTGAAATTTTGTATAGTATTCCTTATCTGCTGGTCATCATTCTGCTGCTCGTCATTATGAAGCCAGGCCTACTCACGATGATTATTGCATTATCTATTACTGGCTGGGTCGGTATGGCCCGTGTAGTGCGTGGGCAAATCTTACAGCTGAAGCAGCAGGAATATGTGTTAGCAGCCCGTAGCTTGGGGACATCTCATTCGCGTATTATCTTCAGACATTTGCTACCGAACGCAGCGGCAATCATTATTGTAAATTTGACGTTCACTATTCCGTCGGCTATTTTTGCCGAATCGTTCCTGAGCTTTCTCGGTCTGGGGATTCAGTCTCCTTCGGCCAGCTGGGGGACGATGGCTAACGATTCACTTGGCGTTATTTTAAGCGGTCAATGGTGGCGCCTATTTTTCCCCGGGCTGATGATATCGCTCACCATGCTGGCGTTCAATACACTTGGAGACGGGCTTCAAGATGCACTTGACCCGCGCTCACAACATTAACAACAGAGAGATCCAAATTGGACAAGGAGGGGTGTCACCATGATCCGCAGCTTCTCGCCTAACCGCAGGAAAAACGGCAGTTCCTTTATCGAAGTGCGCACACGCGGCATACCTGCGGGAAAGGAGGATGAATAAATCCCGGTACGGTGTACCTTATTTTTGGCATAACTAATCACAGTAATGGAGGAAAACCACGATGAAAAAAATGCATTGGATGACGATCATCTTACTTTTGGCCGTAACGGCTTTAGCTGGATGCTCGGGTACTTCGGACAAAACAGCAAGCAACGACCCGTCCGCTACGCCTCAAGCAGATATCCCGCAAGAAATTACTGCCAATCTGGCAGGTGGGGAGCCTTATACGCTAGACCCTGCTTTCGCATCAGATACAACGTCCTACTTTGTGATTGATAACTTGTATGAAGGGCTGTATACATACGATAAGGCCGGTAAAATCGTAGAAGGCGCTGCCAGCAAAGTAGATGTATCTCCTGACGGCAAAACCTACACCTTTACTATCCGTGATGGTGCAAAATGGTCGAATGGTGACCCACTGACAGCTAAGGATTTTGAATACTCTTGGAAACGGGTACTGAATCCGAAAACAGCTGCCTACGATCCTTCTGCCCTCTACTACATCAAAGGTGCCGAAGCGTACAACACAGGCAAAGGTAAAATTGAAGACGTGGGTGTTACAGCCAAAGATGATAAAACTCTTGTAGTTGAGCTGAAATCACCGCTGAGCTTTTTCCCAACGATCGCTGTGGGTCATGCCTATCTGCCGGTAAACCAATCGGTTGTTGAGAAAAATGACAAATGGGCAGCAGAAGCGGGCACAATTGTCGGCAACGGTGCGTATGTAGCCAAGGAATGGAAACATAACGAGCAAATTACGCTGGCTAAAAACGATCAATTCTGGAACAAAGATGCCATTACGATGGCAACGATTAATTTTAAAATGGTTCAAGACTCCACAACTTATTATCAAATGTATAAAACGGGCGATCTGGATCTGATTTTGAGCCTTCCCGTGGATACACTGGATCAGGAAAAGAGCAACAAGGAATTCCTGTCGCATCCATCTTTCAGTGTGTACACCTATTCTTTTAACGTAAAACAAAAGCCGTTTGACAATAAAAAAATCAGACAGGCCATCGCCTACGCGATTGACCGCGAAGCACTGGCTACCAGCGTAACCAAAGGTGGCGAAACTCCGGCTTACGGTTATGTTCCATACGGAACAACAACGCCATCCGGCAAGGACTTCCGTGATGAAGCACCGAAAAAATACTATGAGTTTGACGCTGCGAAAGCGAAACAATTGCTGGCCGAAGGTCTGAAAGAAGAAGGTTTGACCAAGCTACCACCGATCACCTTCAAATACAACACTTCGGACAAGCATAAAAAAGTAGCTGAAGCGATTCAGGAAATGCTGAAAACAAACCTGGGTGTTGAAGTGACGCTGGAGAATCAGGAGTGGAAAACGTACATTGATACCTTTAAACAAAAGAACTTCCAGATCGCCCGTATGGGCTGGGAAGGAAACTTCCTGGATCCACTCGGCGTATTGGGGCATTATACTTCCAAAAATTCGAACAACTTTACCAACTGGAGCAACCCGGAGTATGACAAACTGATCGAATCCTCAACCTTTGAGCTTGATCCGGCAAAACGCTTTGAACAGCTCCATCAGGCAGAAGACGTATTGATGGAAGATCTGCCGATTATTCCGATCCAGTTCTCTGCGGACACGGCATTAATCAGTCCTAAGATTCAAGGTATCGTATTTGATGCTCGTTCGAACCCAGACCTGCGCTTTGCGAAACGGGTCGAAAAATAATGATTTTACGTTTCGGGATCTCTGCCCTGATTGTCGGTACTTTAGGAATTCTGTACGCCACACCCCATCTCTTGTATGGTCGTGAAAACATGGCTACTGCAAATCTGCTATTCCTGTTGGGGTTGCTGGGCTTGGTGATCGGTGCAATCTTCCACGTTCTGCAAAGCGGTTTTCTAACCCTCTTCCTGCGGGGATTTGCCGACATCAGACAGTTGTTCATTCGTCAATCCAAGGCATTACGAGAGGAAAATGAGCGTTTGCGTTCCGATGAATCTCTGTCAGCCTGGAAAACATCCATGTTCCGCCATCTCAAGGTATACACTTCGGGGTGCGGGACAGGGCTTATACTTTGCTCGATGATATTAATGGGGATGAGTTAGGTTAAAACGATTAGAAGCCTTTGGTTGGTTGGTGGGCGCTGCGCGTGCAGATTGTTCTTCCGATCGCTGTTATCCCCGGATTTCTATTGAATAGAACCTGTAAGGGTAAAATCCGGGGATAAAGGCGAACGCTTCGCTTCTTCAGAACAATTCTGCCCGCTCCGCTGGCAAACCGCCGTAGAGCTTCTACACGTTTTAGAGGTGTGTAAAGAAAAAAGAGAGTTTCGCAAAGCTTTTGCTAGCGTAACTCTCTCTTTTTGTATTTTTTATATGAAGCTTTATAGGATCGCATATTACAATACTTAGTAGCCTTAATAAATATGCTTTTCCTTGGCTTCTTGCAGCCATAACGGGAACTCGTTAAGCAATAGTTCGTACAATTCATTGTCTTCCATAGATTCGATATCTTGAATTTGAAAGAAGTTAGCGTTATCTACCACACGGCCTACTATGTTGTCCAGCTTCTTTAATACGCCAAAATCGGACTCACCCACACCGATAAATTGCCAGAAAATCGGCTCTCCTGACGAATCAATGACTGCGTTATCGATATTATCTCCTTTTCCACGCTTCACACCGCCATCATTAATAAAAATAACAAAGGCCGGATCAGAAGAGGGTTCTTCCTTGGTGTATTTGGCGATGACATCGCGCATCACAGGCGGCTCATCATTGCGACCGAACTTGGGCAAATAATCATTGGACAGAATATGTCTTTCAACATAGTTGTCAACGTCATTTTCGGTAACGGACGGCAAACGTGAAAAACGGTGATCATACACCCATACGTCCAGTACACCATCATCATCCAAAGAACTCGCTACTGCAACAATTCGTTCCAACACCTTTTGAACGGTACCATTTTTGTACAAACTTCTCATAGATCCTGAAATATCGAGCACCAATCCAACTCTCGCAGTCACATTTGTTAGATTCTTTTTAGTCAGTACCAGTTGCGCATTCTTTTTAAGTAAAGAAATACCGCTCATGTTCCCCACGCTCCTCTATGATGTTTGCGTTTGTACGCCTACTCTACCATCTGCGTCGTTCGTCGCCTCTCAGGGGAAAGTCGCTCAATTCTCCGAGTTGGTCATGTGCAGCCTTATAAATGCGAAGAATAGCTTGTACCTTGTTAAAATCATTGTCTTCCGGACCGAATCCTTCCATATACATTTTTTGAATGATGTTTTGGAAGAAATCCATACGCTCGCGGACAGAATCCTGCTCGATTTGCAGTACCTCTTCAAAGCTGTGTGTCTCAGCAAAATCAGACAGCTCATCAAACTCCTGTTCCTGATATCGCTCTCCCCGAGTTTCGGGATTGAGATCAATAGAGGTACGCAGGGTTGACAATAAAATATTTTCGCGCGCCAGCATGACATGAAAATCTTTGTTCTTAAACAGATCCGTAACGATCAGACGGCACATTTCCTTGTTCTGCAGCAGAATCCCGTCAAAAGGATGCAGCGTCCACACACCGTAGTTAAAAAATAAATTAAAATTGAAGTTGCTGCTTCCATACTGATATACAATGTTGATTTTCGATTCGTCGATGATTTCAAATGAAAATTCCAGCATGCATTCTCCTTTGGGATTCCAATATTTAACTCTATCCTATCAGAAAATGCATGATTTTCAATAAAAAATTTTATTTCACAGAATCATTTAACTCCACAATTGAATCTGCTTTTTCGCTGCTGACAGCCACGAGTAAATAGACAATCACACACCCTAAAATAAAGGACATCATACGCTCGCTCTCTCCTTTTGTCATTCGCTTTTTAAGAGTTTATGCACGAGAATGCTATGTATGTTCATCATGTCCTTTATTGGCTGCTGCCAAACCAAAAAAGACGCCTTTTGGAGTCACTCCGGCGTCTTTTTCATAGATTGGGTCTATTATTCTACACTGTCATCAGTTCAAAAACGAACTTAGACCCTCAGAAGAATTGCTATCCTTCAGCGGTTTGGATGATTCTTTCCCTTCGATCCCCAAACGTTGGCTTAGGTTGGCATTGATTGCTGTCATTTTACTTGTATAATCATGACAACTTTCAATAATTTGGCGATTCGATTTTTCAGACAGATCCAAAGCAGATACCAAATCACCAATCGCCTGATTCACAGCTTCCAGTGACATAGAAGGCTTGCTAAGCAGATCTGTCGTTCTCTCGGTCGTCGTTTTGAGAAGCTTCGCATTTTCCTTGAATTGATCTTCAATGGTACGGTTGGTCGCATCGACGGCTGAAATGATTTTATCCTGATCCGCCAGCGCCATCGCGATCATAGCCGATACAGTGATCAGATTCGATGTTTTATCAATCGCGTTATTTACAGAATCAATCAGTTTATCATTGTTATCATTAATAATATCCGTTGCCGCAATCGCCTGATTGTATAACAAAATCATTTCTGTCATCGACTGTGTACGAGTAACCACCTTGCGCAATCCCCGCTCCAGATGTGGCTTACGGTTTTCGTTTTCCGGCTTGGCAATCTCGGTCTCAAACAGTTCTTTCAAGCGATTACCAAAGGCAATCTTCGTCTGTAAATTGTAGATTTCTTCAATGGAAGCCTTCTTCAACTGTCTCATGCTGACGATGTTTTCTTCCAGATTATCCTTACCATCTCTCAAGGCAGTAATGATTTTCTCGATGTTCATCTTCACCGACTGATACTTGTAAATGTAGTTCTTTAACGGGCTTTTACGCAGGAGCTTGCCAAAAAAGCTCATATTTTTGCTCTGCTGGAGCGTTTCGCATTCATCACGCAGCTTTAAGATCATATTGGATACCTCAGCCCGATCACCGGACATGAGGTCGTTTACCGGACGATCCAGCATTTTAAGGGTCTGCCCCGCACGTTCCTGCGTTTTAACCCCCAACTTACCGATATCATCCATTAAGGTATCCAGGCTCATGACATCGCTTTGTGATACCTTCTGAATCAGCTGTGAAGCCTCCTCAGTCACCTTTTGTTCATCTTCTTTTTTCAATTCAGCCCATGGGGTCGCCATACGCTACCTCCTATTCTGAAAACAACTGTTACCCAAGTCTAATCGTTGTTATTCAGAGCAGCTATACTGCTACTTTTTTTATTTTCCCAAAAAATCGCCTACAATTCGGAACTGCTATATCGCTGGTGAATAAGCTCCGCTTTGCTCTGTAATTCCAACAGATCCTTATGCTCCACCGTAGATACAATTACCGATATTTTGCTGTCCACATCCCGTAATCCGTTTAATAACGTCCTCCGGTTAGTCCGCTTCGCATCGCCGCTGAGCCGAAGAAACGGATTAATCAGTCCGTTCAAATCCTTCAAAATCAATCTCCGAACCGTATGATTCACTTCGCTGTTGTTCAGTTCATGCAAAAGTGGAATGACCCGCTGCAAACGTGCAAATAGAGCCAGCGCCTTCTCGACAATCTCGTTATCAAGCGCATCCTTCTGTCCCTCGGAGATCACCATATCCTCCAGTACCTCCAAATACTCCATCACCTGAGCAAATTCACTGCTCACCTGATCTGGTTGACGTACTTGTCCTGTCATAGACTCCGGTCGAACAGCAGCTTCCTTTTCATGCTGATGTGTCTCAGCGACCTGCTCCTGCACCACCGGAATCACGGAACCGGTCAGATTGGGGCGAGGATGGCGAACAGCCATGATGGCGCTGTATCCTCCCAAACCAATGATCGGAATCGCCAAACACACAAACAGTGGCAACCAAAAACTTAGTAAAAGCGCAATCAGGTAGCTAACCACAGCAATCGTGGCACCCCACATTTTTGACGTCATAGCTTGTACCTCCTGACGTAAACCCTTACCATATTGTAGAAAACAATATTTATGTGTGTCAATGTACGGATTTACGTATGGTGATTGGCTGCTCGATATGACTGGCTAAAATGTCGTATTGCGGATGAAGTGAACCGATCTCATGACCCAAAGCCGATTTCACCGCTAGATAAGGAAAATTGATACCAGACAAACATGATACATGAAGTCCTCCGGACATCCGCGGATTGATCTCTAGCAGCTTGGCATGCTCGCCGTTATATTTTACCTGAATGTTATAATTGTACGGAATGTGATACGCCTCAGCGACCTTCTGTGCCACCTCCAACAGCTCGGGATGCTGCTCCAGCAGCCGTAATCGTCCTCCTGCCTTCCTACGCGGAACTGCCGCTAGCAGCTTTCCGTTCCGGTCAGCCAGGCAGTCAATACTGTATTCGTATCCCTCCAGCAGCTCCATCACCATCAGATTGGGAAATGATTCTGTGGATGACAATACGCGGTGTGCTTCCTCGAACGAAATATGATTCAGCGCATGGCCGAACAGTTCCTCCAGCGGATTACGTTCATTGTCGATGATACGAAAGCCCATTCCGCCTTCTGCATTACATGGCTTGAAGCATACCTTATGCCCACGTGCTATTAACGACTCATATGCCTGTTTAAACTGCTCGGCATTGCTGGCAATGGCATAATCGGGAATCGTGACAATTTCCTTTTGACGAATGGATTCATAAAACAAATCCTTTTCCATCAGTTGCTCCAGCAGTTCGGTATCTTGGCATACCATCACTTTTGTCCCAATATCATCGAACAAATAAAGATGCTTGCTAATATCGAGCATATTCCACCGTGGGATAAAGACATCAATTCCGTGCCGCTTGCAAAAATCAGCGCAGAATTGTGCGTACTCCACACCACTGGTGCGAGGCTCTACTTCAGCCACATCACTGGCCTGTAGCGCCATGTGCTGCGGATCTGAGTGTGTCGCATAGATCTCGAACGGAATACCGTCCTCATTGTTACGAATAGCATTCATATAATGATACGCCACTGAAAACCAGCGGTTAAAATACACCTTAACCTTCTTCACAGAGCCACGTCCCCTATCTATTCTGAAAATGAAGTTTGAGCTGCGAACACACTCCGGTGTATTGCATGAACATACGCCATGATTTCGTCCGCTGCATACACCCCCGACACTTCTGTAAAACGGTAATTGACCTCCAGCTTATCCCGCAGCTGTTCCCGATACAATTCACCATGACGGGGAGCAATCGCATAATCAGCATAGTCCAGCAGACATCGGTCCAGCAAAGAGTCACCGGACGCAACCACAGCCCCTCCATTCGTGAGATTACGGATATGCTCCACGGCTGCCTGTTTATTCACCGCCGCAGGCACCAGATATATCTTACGACCTTGAATGGATACCTCCCAGCCCATTTCACGCATGATTCGCGCCTTCTCCAGCACCTGTTCCAGCGGCATACGATCCCGTTCAATCATGAAAGCATAAAATAACTCGTCGCAAAAGCGTTCGTTTACGACCCAGTCTTCATCCAGCACCTGTCCGAACACCTGACGTGCTTCTTCCGCATGAGCACCATCACGGCGTACTTGTTCATGAATACGCCGATTCCACTCTCGATCCACCTCGCCTCCGACGATGATGTTTCCACCATTACTCGTCACGGCATATGCGGGAACCAACTCCGTCTGAAACACAGTGATTCGTCTATACTGTTCTATCGTCCGAGTCGTCACGGGCATAAACATCACATCTTCAGGCAGTGTCTTTAGCAATTGCAGGGCTTGTTCAGAAATAAAAGCCGACGTCGCCCCGTCTATCTGTTCCGCAGGCAACAGACCAGGGGATTCCAGCGGTACGCCAAGCGAACGTTTGGAGTAAATCAGTGTCTGATCCAGATCACTTGCGTAGATCATTCTTGTCCCCCCTTGAGCGGCTTGATAATTCCGCAGCAGGAATAAGTCAATCCTTCAAATACCTCTACAGGCACTCCACGATCCTTTGCCAGCAGCATAATATGCTGAAGATTCGGATTATCTTCGCGGTCAATCAGAATTTTCCACGGCACTCTGCGCAGCAGTACACGAGTCGTCTCCCCCACTCCGGGCTTGACCAAATTGATATCCCGAATACCAAATGCCTGCTGAATCGCCTCAATATCCCGTAAGCCCTGCCATGTCACCGCAGGCGGATTCAATGTCATTTGTTCAGCATATGCAACGGCCGTTTCAGCCACGTCTTGAAAGTACCCGGATACCGTATCCACAAACGTATTGGACTGATCCACTGACCGCCAGGATTCATAAAATTTGGCCCCATGGAAATCGTCAGGGCCTATGAGATCGTCGCGTAATACCGTCCGACTCATCAAACCTGATACAGTCGAATTCAGACAAGCACTTGGAATCAAATAATCTTCTCGTGTACCAAAGGTTTCTGAACATCTGCCCGGATCGGCCAGCACCGCCAGATCATCATTTAGACGCAACCCGTAATCCGCGTTCATCTCACGACAGGCCTCAATCAATACCTGGCGAATCGCCCCTTTCCCCGTCCAGCCATCGACAAACTGAAGTTCAATCTCCAGTCCATGCTGCTGTAAAATGTATAAAATCGCATTCCGGTCAATGCCTTTGCCACGAATAATAGAAATGCTGTAATGCGGCAAGGATACGCCATACTTCCAGTCAATATAACGCTTGATCAGGATACCAATGGGCGTCCCTGCTCTGGCAAGAGAAACAATCGCCGTGTTCAGGCCTCTTTTTCTCACAATCATCTCAGCCACAGAAGCTGCCGCTAATGCAACCTTTTTGGCAGATTGGGCAAGCGTTTCGTGAAACAGTGCAATATACTCTGCTGTGGGCTCGTATTCCACTGGCAGCATTTCTGAATAATGGACTCCCGACTGAATCGCCTCTTCACGATCCTCCGTCCCTTTTTCCAACGTAACCCGGCTCAAATCCTTCAATAAAAAAGTGACATCCGAGGCAGGATAACTGCCCAGCGGTTCGGGCGGATGAATGTTCTTCTGCTGTATTTGCTCCATGAGTGCTTGCTTCATATCCGCGCTCCTTTACTCTCCTGACTAGTTAAACCGTTAAAATAAACGACATGCACTTTATCGCAGCCCAGACGGGTCAAAGCCTCCAGCATGGGGTTCATCCGCTCTGGGTCCGACTCCCTTTCCATCAAAACGAATATTTCGTCATACTGACCGGGGTCTACATTATAAATAAAATTGCGTATCGTACTGTCCTCAGGTGATGGATATGTCACACCACAAGCGACTCCATACCCTTCTTCGCGGTGGGGATACACCGGGCTGCGTGTCGTCGATTGAAAATACACATCCGGACCTAACTCTGCTGCAATCCGCATTGGAATGTACATGAATTCCCCCGTGCCCATAACCAGCGTGCGTTGCCCAGAACGAAGTTCGTTCAGTCGTTCAGCTGTACGCGTGATTTCTTCATCCAACGCTGAATTGTCAGCGGATTGTAGACCAAAACGGCCTGTATATTTTAGATAAGGAGCTGTATTCGCGTATCCGTCCGTTGACATGGAACTGTGTACTACCCGCTCAAAACCGGAAGTATCCTTTTCAAAACGGTGGTCAATTATCCCAGAAGCGTCTTTATTAACCTCTGCCATGCTAGTGGCTGCATGTTCTGGGTGCCCAGCCTGTCCAGCATATTCTGCGTGATCCAATATGGGTACTCCCTGTACCTCAATCTTTCCTTTGAGCAAGCTTAAAGGCGTAATCGTAATGCCTAGCTCTGCCTCCAGATCAGTGAAAGCCTGCTCATCGCTGTCTGTCCGCCAATCCAATAATGAAGCAATCACATACTGCTTACGCGGAAAATGCTCCTGAATATCCCGTATGATATTAAGCGTTGTTTTTCCCGTCGTAATTTCATCATCTACCAGCACAATCGGGCCATCTCCCGCAAAAGCATCTTCATCCAGTGCATAGCAACGATGGTCAACAGCGTGCGAATGCTCTTCTTCAAACCGAATAATAGGCCGAAGGCCCGGAATATCCTCGCGCGTCGTATGAATATACGAGGCTCCGTCGTCAAACAACCGATACATGCTGTGTCCCAATGCTGTAGCCGTCTCGGCAAAACCAACAAACTTGATCGGCTCCGTAAAAGCAAAAGCTAGACGTTCATCCATCAGCTTTCGGTAGGCCTCTTTCGCATAGTCCGGGTCAAGAAGTCCTCTCACGGCCTCTCCAATCAGTTCATCCATTTGTTGTCCTGCCTGCGGGACAAGCTCCTTATATAGTAGAATCGCCAGCGCCGCACCACTGAGCAGAGAAGTGTATGGGTTTACCGGAATATGCTTGCCCAGCACCTTGCTGACAAACAAAAACGAACGCTTTTTATTGACCCGTGCCGCCATCGCAAACAGCTTGTCCACAGGAAGGCGGAATGGATTATGCGTCTCCGTAATTTTAACGCTGAACTGCTCCAGGATTGGCAGCAGATGTGTTTTCGTGGTTGGGTAAGAGACTGACAAAATGTTGTTGTTCATGTAACACCCCGTATACTTTTGATCTATTGATAATACGATGAGCCCAATTCAAATGCGGCTTAATTTCATTCATTTTGTTGGCATAGGTACTTTTGAATACACCCAGACTACCGTCGTTACGCTCAACAATTTCAAGTGCATCCATATACTCTTCATGTGTCACCGCATACATGGCCTGTACCGGTTTAATATGGGAGGGATGAATAATCGTTTTGCCGATAATCCCATTCTCTTTGTCCATCATGACTTCTCGAATCAGTCCGTCTACGGCATCTGAGATGAAGTCCATCCGCAAGTGTCTTCCCGGCTTTCCAAGTGCATCTTCGAAAGGAGACACTCTTAATTGAGGTTTAAAGACACGTTCTCGGTGAGAGAAATATTCCCATACAGGACCGGAAATGACATAATTTGAGCCCACGCGTCCAAACAAGTTAATAATATCTGCGATGCAATCCCGAATGACGGCAATTTCATAAATCGTAATATCCGGGCTGCGTCTCAAGCCATATAGACTGGAGAAATCGGTTGCCCCAATTCGTACATTCAGCACATATTCCTGGTACTCGTCTAAAATTTCTTTAATCGACAGTAGCTCTTTCCAGCGAGTTTCCCGATAAATAATTTTGGAGCTTTCAAGAATCGGTAATCCGTACAGCACAGGCATGTCGCTTGCGTTTCCTGCCCCTGTATGCATATTCCGGTTATATTCGGAAATGAGTGCAAAATACGCCCGTCCATTATCAGAAGAGAACTTAGGTAAGACAAAGCCCGTGAGCAGCGACAAAGATTCACCCAAACCGTTCAGCAGTCGTTCCAACTGCTCCACAGAGCGCACACGTACAAATAACAAAGGTAATTGCTGTTCACTCATCATCCCCGTCCGTACATAGGATAATAGTTGAAGCAGTTGCTGTGCCAGCGATTGTTCTGCCTGTCCGACCTGCTGATCCCCTATAGCATCCTCCAAATCCAAAATGACCGTAGTTAGTCCTTCATGTTTTCCATTTTTGATCTCTTCCGCTACTTCTGAACGGGTAGCAGGCATGTACAAAGCTGCTCCTATCGCATAAGCCAATATACTTTTGGGAGAACGGTTATGAAACTCCAACGGTGGAGTATAAAAGATCGCTTCTACTTCCTCAGAGGTTAAATCATTAAAATATTTCAGGGCCCTTCCCCTCCTCTTGCTCTTTCTTGCCTGACTGAAGCCCTGTGCTTCGGGTATAAAAGAAATCCCCCCTTAGTTTCAGGAGGGATTTCGCTATACTTTGTACATTAAGCCTCTTTGTCGGCCTTTTTCTTTCTTTTCGCCGAGCTGATAACCATTGTGCCTACAAAGACAGCAATCAAAATGCCGAAGAATAAAACCTGCGACATATGAAAGCCAAAAGCAGCAGCCAGCATTTTACCCCCGATAATGGCGATCATAATAAAGGCTGTCTGTTCCAGTTCCGGAAATTTATCAATGAGCTTGAGGAACACTTGAGCAACACCACGCATCATCAGAACGCCGAGAATACCACCCAGGAACAGAACCCATACTTTCTCGCTCACACCGAAAGCGGCAATGACGCTGTCAATACTGAAGGCAATATCCATCAGTTCGACCATTAATACGGTTTTCCAAAAAGAAGTAGGTTTGTTTTTCACTTCTCCATCACCTTCGGACTTGAATAAGCCCTTATAAGCGATATAGAGCAGATAAGCCGCACCCAGTACCTTAATCAGTGTGAACTTAATCAGGAATGTACCCAAGCCGATAGCCAGGAACCTGAATATATACGCACCCAAAATCCCGTAAAATAAGGCTCTCTTCTGTTGTTCCTTGGGTAAGTGTTTAACCATAACTGCGAGAACCAAGGCGTTATCCGCCGATAAAAGTCCTTCCAGCAAAATGAGAGTTCCTATAATCCCCCAACTCACTGGATCAGTAAGCGTAGCTACAACATCACTCCATGAAAAGAAATGGCCATAGTTTTCGCTGATATTTTTAAACAAATCATTCAACATGAAAAGAGTGCCTCCGATAATTCAATTTATTTGCTACCCTGCGACCAGCGCATGCCCCAGTTATAGGCCCGATCCAACTCACGATGACCGCCATAGAACTGCACGAGTCTTTCAATGCTGAACGTTTCATCGTTTACATTTTGAATCATGGCAATCGCACACATCCCTTTGCGATTGTCATGTTCATTCATGTGAACGATAATGTCCGGCCCATCCTTCTGGTACAGCGTGACTACCCCGTCCGCTTGTGACCAGTTCGTGACTCCTTCATAGATGAAGGTGAATACCAAAATTCGCTTAATTTCAGAAATTTTAGCACCATTAATGCGAAGATTTTCCCCTGTTTTCACAGAGCCTGTACGGTCGTCGCCATCCAGAGCAATGTACGGGAAGCGATTTAGAGAACCGAAAACTTCCCCGAGCGCCTGCACAACGCCTTTATCTCCGTTCTTCATCTCATACAAGCAGCCCAGATCCAGATCGACACCCTTGGAGCCGCGATTGAAAAAGCCCTTGCTTTGCTGCACCTGATTCCAGTTCAGATTGATCAGGATTTCACCCAATCCGCCTGAGCCTTTTTTCAGGTTGATGGTGTCGCCCTTCTTCTTCAGCTCAATTTTCCGCAGATTCAGATTCACCGGTGTTGCAGATGGCTCTGGCTTCGGAGCAGGTGGTACTGGTGGCGGCGTTGGTGCTGGCCGAGGCGCTGGAGACGGAGGTGTAGGCACTGGCGTGGGAGGAGCCGGACTGTTTTCCACTTCAATCCCAAAATTAACGCACAACGCATCCAATCCACCGGAAAAACCTGCGCCAATCGCGTTGAATTTCCATTCCCCGTTATGACGATACAGTTCCCCAATGACAATCGCCGTTTCCACTGTAAATCCACTGTCCAAATTAAACCGCAAAACCTCTCCGCTAACCGGATGAGCAAAACGAATGAACCCACCTTGAACCTGTCCAAAATTTTGCCGTTTCTGATCCGCATCATAAATCGTTAGCGTAAACGCAATCTTCTCGATGTTTGCAGGAATTCGCGTCAGATCAAGGGCAAATTGCTTTTTGTCACCGGACTGTTGTCCGTCTGAATAGGTGATAAAGGGCGTGGTCGGATTGTTGTAAAAAATTAAGTCCTCATCGCCCGATACTTTTCCTCCAGGACCCAGCAAAAATGCCGAAGTATCCAGCTCCAGAGACGCTGGGGACTCCCAGCCAATCCCTACGTTGACATGGGTCAGGCCCGGATTTGTTTTCGTCAAATCCGCCTTCTGTCCCTTTACTACGATAGCAGCCATGATTGTGTCACCTTTCTGTCCGTTTGTCATGTGTCAGCGTACGCTAATGTAATAGCTTAAAAAGAAAGGGTAGCGCCCTATGGACACCACCCCAAGTGGATATTATTGAGCGTCCAAGCCATAGTTTTTAGCAAGCGCACCCAATCCACCAGCAAAGCCACTACCGATAGCCTGGAATTTCCAGTCTGCATTCTGACGGTAAAATTCACAGAATACGACGGCCGTTTCGGTGGAGAAATCTTCTCCCAAATCGTAGCGCAGCACTTCACGATCTGTTGCCGCATCTACCACACGTACAAAAGCATTGGACACTTGACCAAAGTTTTGCGCGCGTGCCTCGTAATCATAAATGGTAACCGTAATCCCGATACGGTGGATGTTCGCAGGAATCTTCGAGAAATCAACGATGATTTGCTCGTCATCCCCATCGCCCTCACCTGTGCGGTTATCGCCCGTATGAGTAACCGATCCTGCTCCGCCTGTCGGGTTGTTGTAAAATACAAAATCATCCGCAGCTTTGGCTTTACCGTCTTCATAAAGTAGGAAAGCCGAAGCATCCAGGTCAAAGTCCGCGCCACCACTGTATTTATTCGTATCCCATCCAAGACCTACAACGACACGAGTCAAGCCGGGATTCGTTTTGGTCAGATCAATACGCTGTCCTTTGGAAAGGCTAATGGTCATTCCGCATACCTGCTTTCTTTGTATAGATTTTTTACGCCAAACCGTAATCGCGCGTCAATCCTGCAAGACCATCTTGGTAGCCGCTACCAATGGCATTGAACTTCCACTCACCGCTATGGCGATACAGTTCGCCTACAACAACGCCTGTTTCGATCGAGAAATCTTCTCCCAGATCAAAGCGGACCAATTCTTCATTGTTTGCTTCATTTACGATACGAGCGTAAGCACGGGACACTTGTCCAAAGTTTTGGCTGCGTTCTTGTGCTTCATAGATTGTAATCGTAAAAGCGATCTTTTCAACGTTAGCTGGCACGCTACCCAGATCAATTTTAATTTGCTCGTCATCTCCGTCGCCATCACCTGTGCGGTTATCCCCTGTATGAATGACAGAGCCGTTCTCATTTTGTGGGTTATTAAAAAAGACAAAGTTCTTATCGGATTCTACTTTACCTTCCGCATTAGCCAAAAACACGGATACGTCCAAGTCAAAATCTTTACCGCCATCGTATTTGTTTGTGTCCCAACCGAGACCAACTGTGATTTTAGACAAACCTGGATTTGTTTTCGTCAAATCGATTTTTTGACCTTTGGATAAGTTAATTGCCATGAGTAAGAACCCCTTTTCACATTAAGTTTTGTATGAGCAACCTAAAATTACATATAACGCTGAGCCAGCACATCAATATGTACGGCATGGGTTCCTTCACCGATTGCAGCAAACTTCCATTCGTTGTTATGACGATAGAGTTCTCCACAGACCAGTGCGGTCAGCCCTTCATAATTATCAGATAAATTAAACGTCACCAGTTCCTTGGAATTAGCACCATCCAGAATACGGATATACGCTTTCTCGATCATGCCGAAGTCCTGTTTCCGGTTTACGCAATCATATATATTCACAACAACAAGCACTTTGTCGACATTGGCAGGAATACGTGCCAGGTCAATCGCAATTTGTTCATCATCACCGTCGCCTTGTCCGGTCAAATTATCACCGGAATGCACGACAGAGCCACATGGACTTTTTTTATTGTGGAAACACACTACGTTATCTGACTGAGTCAGTTTTCCGTTGGCGTCCAGCAAAATGGCAGAAGCGTCACAATCAATATTGGGTTGCTTCTTGAAGCCAAAAAATCCTTTGGACTGTACAGGGTCCCATCCCAATCCTGCTATAACCTTGGTTAGTCCTGTGTTTCCCTTGGTCAAATCAATTTTCTGGCCCTTGACCAGATTAATTACAGCCACTGATTAACACACCTCCCTTCCGTAAAATTTACAGACTAAATTCAGACGGATTCAAACCAAGCGCGCCGCAAATCTCAGCCACAATTCGCTGCTCATTGGTATCAAAGTCACCATCAGCTGCGCCAATAGCGCTACATACGCCAACGACGAGTCGGCCTACTTCAGGCTTGCCATTCAATTTACCAATCGCCTTCAGTGCTTCCTGTTTACCGATTTGAGGTGAAAATTCAAAGTTCGCTACATAGTGATTGAAACGGTTGATGACCTCACCCATATCAAACACTTTCAATTCTTCACTGATATTTATGTATCCGGCCATTTTTGTTTTCTCTTCCGGACTAATCGTACCGTCAGCAAATGCTACTAACGCACAGCCTGCAACAACAGCTTCCATAAAATCTTTATTCTTAAACTTCTTAACTTGGTCTCCAAGTCCTTTTTTAGTTGTATTCAACCAATTTTTAAATGTACTCATGTTTCCCTCCACAATTACGTATTTGGGTAAAGGTATCCTAGTTAATTTCTTCCTTTACTATAACCTGAATTACGATCTTTTTCTACAATAATATACAAAAATACGGTAAATCCGATCTATTTATTATTGGTATCCTCTCTATCTTTAGCCCTATTTCTACATAAAACCCTCTCTTCCATCATCCATCATTTGGTACCCCAATTGCAAGTCTGTGAAATGGTAGAGTTGATAGAAAGGCACAGCCTTCCAATTTCAACAGAAGCACTGTGCCTTTGACCATAATCCACGGTTTATCCATCTATAAATTTAGTTCTACTTAATTTTCACTTCTCTTTGGATATGTATTCTATCTATTTAATATATCGGTTTTCCGAAAAAAATTGGTAACCAAAAAATCTACAGACTTCTCCAGCTAGCGAGTTTACAGTTTCCACCTGCCGCTCACATGTTCCAGAAAAAAAGACTGTAGATTTTATAGATACTCCTATTCACGCTATTATCGTTCACAGCTCAAGACCTAGTTATAATCCTCCCAATAGCGATACTCCATTTCATTCTCACCTTTGGTGACGATGATCATATTTTCAATATGTCCGGTTTCTTTATTCGTTCGGTAGATCATGGTACGAGTTTCGCCCTCATCGGGTACAGAGAAGAGTACTTTGTCACTGAGCATGCCGCCACCAATGCCGACGACGTGTTCCCCCCACCCGGAGGCTGCGCCAGAACCGATGCCCGAACCTGCCCCACTAACTCCAGCCCCGCGCGACAAAATAAGACCTATTCCATATCCGGTGACGGTCTGGGCCGTTTTACCTAGAGCGTGTTCTCCGGCTGATTGGGTATGCTTTTGGACCCAGTAATCGTATTTATCCGTATTTTGCTCATAACTCACAACATTCCCTTTTTTATCGATAGATATATCCGTTTTGCTTCCGTCTTTACCTGTCAGTTCGGTGACGGCGACAAGGGAATCGGATGTGATCTTGGAGGTCTCTCCTGTATTGTAATCTGTACGGGGAACTGAGTCCTCATATTGCAGCCGCAGGACATTCATCTGGTCATGAATTTTCTGCATAACCTGCTTGTCGCCGATGGCCTCGGCGTTTTTCAGCAGTTCCTCATATTGATGATATTTATCCGCGTCTGCCTGATCCCATTTGTCTATGTTTTTGGGCTGTTTGGCAATTTCACCATCATGATCTCCAGCCTCTCCACTGCCTGCCAGCGCTGCGCTAGCGTTCATTGCCGCTGCTAGGGCTGTCCAGAAGCCACGTGTGCTTTCACCATCCGCATTTCTAAACTTCGAAGCGATGCTTTTCAGCTCAATTTCAATGGATTGAACCTTATTTAATACAGAAGAAAGTGTATATTTAGCCGTACGATAGTCATTATAAAAACGATTCCTCTCCATACCATCCCACTGGCTGTGAAGGCGGTTCATTGTGCTATCCAGGCCGTTTAACTGGTTATACAGTGTGCCGTGGGCATTGGCAAATTGGGAGGCCACGCTGTCCAGCTGCTCCGGTGTGACTTGGATTTTTGTCATGGTGATCACATCCCATCTATGAAAATAGGAGATAGAAATTATATTTTACAGTAATCCTTATTTCATATTGTAAGCTATAGAGGTCGGACATTCATGAGGATTTATACGTATTTGTGTATTCAGAAGCAGTTCCTTTGATATAATGAATCCATATGAGTTTATTTCGACAATACATTATTGAAAGTCAGGTGTAGGGACATGTCAGACAAAAAAATTATCTTTTTCGATATCGACGGTACATTACTGGACGATGACAAGAAAATGCCGTTAACGGCAGAAAAGGCCGTCTTTGCTTTGAAAGAGCTGGGACATGAGGTGGCCATCGCAACAGGCCGTGCGCCTTTTATGTTCAAAGATATCCGCGAGCAGTTGGAAATTGACTCCTACGTCAGCTTTAATGGGCAATATGTCGTGCTTCGCGGGGAAGTGGTCGCTACCAATCCGTTGAACAGAGAAGCCTTGCAAGCAATGACCGATCTGGCCCTCACACATAATCATGCTCTCGTATATATGGATCATATGGACATGAAGGCCAATATTCCTAACGATGAGCTTGTGGAGAGATCAGTCCAAACGCTTAAGGCCAAGATTTCAGTTGGATACGACCCGCTCTATTTCCAGGGAAGAGATATTTATCAGACGCTGTTGATGTGTACAGCAGAAGAAGAGCCTTTCTATGAAGCGGTATTCAAGGCGTTTGACTTTGTGCGCTGGCATCCGAGTTCTGTGGACGTTGTTCCTCATGCTGGCTCCAAAGCGAAGGGCATTCGCGAAATTACATCCAGACTGGGCATTGCCGATGAAAATCAATACGCCTTTGGCGATGGCTTAAATGATGTGGAGATGCTGACAGCTATACATAACAGCGTCGCGATGGGCAACGGCTGTGATGAAGCCAAAGCCGCAGCTAAAATGGTCACAAAACGCGCAGATGAAGACGGTATTTTGTACGGACTGCAAAAGCTTGGCTTGTTAAGCTAATAGGATTGCTGATAGACTGGGCATGTTTCGGGAAAAATAAAGTCTGTTTAAAGACTTACATATGAGAAAATAGGAGGTTGTCCTTAAATATGGAGACGGAAGGCTTACGCAATGTCGAACAGCTAGCCATGAAGAAGTACAAAATTTACAAGCAGAGCCTACTCCGGTATTTGGCACGTTCCATGCTGGCGAGTATGTTCATCGGGTTCGGCGTTATTGTAGCCTTCAAGACGGGCAACTTTTTTTACATGGAGCATTCTCCATTCACTTATCCCATGGCGGCACTCACGTTCGGAGCGGCCATCATTCTGATCGCTTACGGCGGCGGGGATTTGTTTACAGGTAACACCTTCTATTACACGTATGCTGCTCTCCGTAAAAAGCTGCGCTGGGGGCAGGTGCTTCGATTATGGGCTGCCAGCTATGGAGGTAATTTGCTGGGTGCGGGGGTATTTGCACTCCTTATTTACTTGACCGGGCTGTTTGACTCCTCCAGCGTGAACAGCTTTCTACTGAACGTGGTTGAGCATAAAATGGAAGCGCCTGCAATGCAGCTATTCTTCCGAGCTATTTTGTGTAATTGGCTGGTCTGTCTTGCCTTTTTTGTTCCAATGTTTATGAAGGAAAATGGTGCAAAGATGTTTGCCATGATGCTGTTTGTATTCTGCTTTTTCATTTCGGGATATGAGCATAGCGTGGCTAATATGTGTACTTTCGCCATTGCGCTCGTGCTGGATCATCCGGGTACGGTTTCTGTCGCTGGCGTGATCCATAATCTCGTTCCGGTTACGCTCGGAAATCTGGTTGGTGGCGTGTTGCTTATGGGGGTTATGTACTATTCGGTGAATCTCCCGTTTTTGGACGAGGAAGAACACTAAAAAAAAGAAGCCGTGGGACTTTGGTTCCACGGCTTCTTTGCGTTATTTTAGTAATAGAGCAGGTGCTTTCTTGCCTTTTATCCTTCTTGAGCAGGAAAATGGATAAACTCCTCCAACTCCTTGAACAGCTTCTTGGGATTAACATTGTCAGGTACAACCAGAGTTAGCGGCTCATCCAGCTTCAGCACATACATGCCTAAAATGGATTTGGCATCTGCCATGCCGCTTTTGCCATGAATCCAGATGTCATAGGTATAATTCGAAACGATTTGATTGATTTTTTCAATATCCTTCACGTCTTTTACCTTGATGGGTGTCATCATTGCACAGCACTCCCCTGTATTGAATTGGGGCTTACGAAACAAGCCTTAACATCACTTTACCCCATATGAAGCCTGTTGCAAAATCTTAATTTAGAAAATGACATGCGGCGCGGAGCTGATTTTCCAGTAGCTGCCGACCTTTTCAAAATTCACGGTGATTTTCGCATTCGGCTGCTTGGTTTCTGCCGGATAAGGCACGGTTAGCAGGTAGCTGCGCTTCACCGGAGTCATGGTTACCATTTTCGCCGTAGCCCGGCTGAACTCTAGCAAATTGCCACCATCTGCGTTCAACTGAGCTAATCTGCCGTTAACTTCAACGAAAAATTTACCGACAAATTGCTCACTGGCCTGCTTTGTGTAAGCCTGCGTCAGATAGCTGATCAATTTGGTCTTCGTGCCGATGTCCTCGGACAGATAGCGGTAGCTTTTACCGTTCAACTGGAACGACTCACCTACCGGGCTGCCACCACTAATCGCATACTGATAACGAGACTGCGCCTCCAGCACTAGCGGAACCGCACTCTCGTGGTTCAGCTTGTCCAGCTGCGTCGGTTTCACGCTGGTAGCCGCGGCTGCTGGCGCCGAAGTGGACGGCTGTTGCGGCTTAGACGGCTTCACAGTCGACGGTACGGACGGAGCAGCCGCTGGTGCTACCGATGTAGATGGACGCTGTGCTGGTGCAGACGGAGCTACTGGTGTAGCGGCTTTAGCAGAACCTGCGGCTGCAGCCGGGGTCGAGGCTGCTGGAACCGATGGCGCTTGCGCCGGGGCTGGCATCGTAGCCGATGCAGACGCTGCTGGTGCTGGCACCTGGGCTGGGACGGATGCAGCCGGATTGGCCACGCTCGGTTGCGTCGCTTCCGCTGGAGCGGTCACGGCGGGCGCGGCAGCGGCGGCCTGTGCCACGCTCATAAGTGTGGCCGCAATGCACAGCGCGGATAGCTTCGTATTTATTTTCATACTCATATACACCTCCATAATCATATGTCTGCATAAACTGCACACGTTTCTATTATAAGAATTTCGCTTCTCGATTGGGTTGCTAAATTGTTTCTATTTGCCTTTTTTTGTTCATTCTGCACGAAGTTTGTCCGTATTTGCCGGGGACGGCTGTTCTGATTGTTTCAACTGCTTTGCCTCCATCTCTTCCAAGGATAGCGACAGTTGCTTAACAGATCGGTCCAGCTCCTCCAATCTGCGACTCAAAGTGACGAGGATGTATTTTAACAGAATCAGACTTAATGCAGCAGGGAATCCGACATTAGTTACGAGCTCGATCATGCCTTCAGTCGTTAAAGAACTCACAGATTCCGCCTCCTTTTTCATACATATGTTCCATCAATAAGAACTAATGTTCCCATTTTTATGGAAATCATACGTTATCTTTTGGGCTCTCATGACAAAAAGAGCTCCAATTAGCTAGGAGCCCTCTCTGTTTTTGTTCATTCTACCTGCTTTCAGACCACTTTCGAACGACATATCAAGGAGTATATATATTCGGCTGCTGGGGCTTGGACATCCCTTCTCCGAGATAAAACCCGGTGTGCGGCGGCTGATTATAAGCTACGTTCTGCCAGGCAACACTCAGGCGATACACTGGATCATGCATAAGCGTATAGAATCGATGTTCTGACTCGTATGGTGTTGTGTAGATCCGCAGCGCCGAATTATCACTTTTGCGCCAAATGACTTCCTCACGCCAGTCACCGAAGAGATCGGCCTGCAAGGACGGTGTTCCTTTGGTTCCGTTATTGGAACTCGTTCCTGTTGCCGTAAGCAAGTTGGAAGTAGTCGAGTTCGTATAGTTCCACTTGTCTATCTTTCCAGCGCTTGATGAGGTATGATCCAGCAGTTCACGGAGGAGATCCCCATCCCACCAGATGCCAAAATTAATGGAAGACGGTAGCGTGTTGGTGATGAGCTGCCCCTTGGCTGAACGCAAACCAATACCCGGTGCCCACTGCTCGTTCCCTTTGGTCCGCGGGTCAATGTCTGCCGACATGCCTCTTCCGGTATCCTTGCCTGTATTTACGCCCCATAAAATATTTCCATTACGCGGGTCGTACATGGCAGCTCCGTAGGTGGCATTTTTGTCCTCGTTCACCTTGAACACTTCATAACCTGAACGGTCGGGGTCCAGATCGCCAACATGAAGTGCATCTCCATGTCCCATCCCCGTGTTAGCCAGCTTCGCTCCGTTATCGTCTACAACCAGCGAGCCATACACGATCTCATCCTTATCATCTCCATCCACATCCGCCACGCTCAAACTGTGGTTCCCCTGTCCAGCCGTCCCGGCATTGGTGGAGCTGTTGCTGTCAAAGGTCCAGCGTCGGCTCAGGTTACCGTTCCGCCAATCATATGCGACCAGAACGGTGCGGGTGTAATAACCACGTGCCATCACTATGCTGGGTCTCACGCCATCCAGATAAGCAACCCCGGCGAGAAAACGATCCACACGGTTACCATAATTATCTCCCCAGCTCGATACCGTTCCGCGCGGTGGCACGTAGTCAATCGTACTAAGAGCCTTGCCTGTATCACCTGAGAACACAGTTAGAAACTCAGGACCTTGCAAAATATATCCGCTCGTGTTTCGATAATCAGCCGAAGCGTCCCCAATCTTTACACCTGTACCATCCACTGTGCCGTCTGCTGTTTTACATACGATCTCTGCTTTACCATCTCCATCAAAATCGTAGACGAGAAATTGCGTGTAGTGAGCTCCAGCCCGTATGTTCCGTCCCAGGTCGATCCGCCATTTGCGTGTTCCATCCAGCTCGTAGCCATCCAAAAATACATTTCCCGTATAACCGGATTGCGAATTATCCTTGGCATTGGAAGGGTCCCATTTTAACACAATCTCATACTCGCCATCCCCATCCAGATCCCCTACGCTGGCATCATTGGCATGGTATGTGTAGTTCACATTATCCGGAGTTGTGCCTCCCGCGGGCTGCTGGATCGGAACATCCAGGTAGTTGTTGTTCCATACCTTCACCGCAGGAGAAGCGCCCTGCTCTGCTCCATTGACCACGGCACGAACGGTATACGAAGATGAGGTCGTACCTGCCTTGTCCAAAAAGTTGGTTCTCGATGTAATCGGCGCATCGTTCACCTTGCTTGTCCCTCTGTACAAATTAAAGCCGACCGAATCCGCTTCCGTGCCCAGCAAGCGCCAGCTCACCAGTACACCCTCAGGCACCTTAACAGCGACAGCTCCCCGGCTTAGCTTTTCCATTTGCCTCGTAGAAGCAGCAGAGACCTGGCTATCCATCGGGGTGACCACTCCACTCAACATTACACCGAGACAGAGCAACGCAGTATACCGAAACCTTTTGTTCATCTGAATCATTAGCTCCTTTCATGGTTTGTATTTTCAATAGATTTATTTTATGTGACTGATAAGTTATTGTTATTTAAATTTTATGATAGCGCTTACATAAATGTAAAGGGACGAATACGTCCTTTTTGTTCAAAAATCCGGGCTAATGCTTTAAAAATCAGAGGTCCATGAATAATCGTTCTTCATCCGCAATGCTCTGGATATCCTCCGAGCTGATGCTGATATACTGATAGCCCTCTGCCTGTTGTTTTTTCAATGCAAGTTCCTTCATAAAACGTGGGCTGCCCTCTCCCGCATCCTCATCGTAAACAAGCAATAAACCGTCTGTTTTGCGGAAAAGGAGTTCATCCCGTGCCTTAAGTTGCCATATTCCCTGATAAGGCTGGCGGCTGACTACTCCCACATAGTCAACTTCGGCACAAATCTGCTGAAAATATTCCTTTTTGTCCTCTTTCCATTTTTCTTCCATATTTTGATAAGCCATCATAATAGAGCATTTGAGGTGGGGATATTGCTGTTTTAGTGCAGTAACGACCTCACAGGCCCACAAGTCCACCCCGTATTGGCCGGGGGTAATCACCCATTCCAACCCTTCTTCGACCAGGGGAATAAGCCTGCCTGCAATCGCCTTTTTAATATATGGAATGCCTTCGTGCTTCTGACTGAAAATATTCAGCTCATGGGCACGATAGCCCGAAACAAGCAAGTTTTTCATCTTCTCAACGTCCTTCTCCGATTATCATAAAGGTTATTGTACCACTTCAGAGCAGACCACTAAACACTTCGTTTTTTGGAGGAACGAATTGAATATAACGCAAAAGACGAACCTCTTCCAATTGGGCTGGATCAGGTTCGTCTTTTGGAGTTTGGTATTCATTCATGCTTTTTGGGTGCCTAATGAATTCTTATTATCTATTCTGAGCATAATCCTCACTTGGTATTTTCATTAAAACGACATACAGGCTAGACGTAGTATCTGCGCCGTTGCGATAAGCAAAATGCTCGTCCCCAGTGATATGAATGATATCCCCTTTGACTACCGCCGCTTCCTTACGAATAATACGTTTGTTGAATTTGTTCTCCTGATATTATTGAAATTGGGTAAGATTATTTTTTTCCATTCCCTATCACTCCTCAGACGATTTTATGCGGACATCTTTAATTCTAATGTTGCTACTAAATAAACCGGCATCACTACTTAGCTTGAATGACGGGTAACTAGGGTCTGCCTCAAGCCGCATTCTGCTATCGAACTGCTGCTCCTGCTGCTGATCTACCCAAAAAGAATAAGGCTCAGACTGAACTACTTTATCAGTTGTATTCGGTGTAGTGACAACCAAGATGACAAGTACGCCATTGCATCCACAATCCTCGGTGTCATAAAACAACTTGAACATTCCCGGTCGTCCTGAAAGAGCCAATTCTAGTCTTTCAACGGACAAGGAATCCAATTCTAAATGTATGCTCATGAGATGAATTCTCTCCTTTGTAAATGAGATGTTTGGAACCGTCAGCTCCATAAAGACTAAATTTTAACTATGTGTTCATTATAGTCATGTTTTCGAATGTGTCTATGTGACTGCACTCACTGCTATCAATGAACTCTTACATAAAAAGGCAACCCGATTACACCGGGTCACCTCCGTCATCTCTCATCTTATCTAAACCAACATTCTAGTCACAACTTCTATCCTTTGTAAAAAGGATTATGACCTGTGCCTTTGCCCGATGGCATCGCCCCAGGCACCCCGTCCGCTTCAAGCAGCGGACGGACAATGAGCTTCACCGGCCATTCCCTGCTCTCGAATACCGCTTGGAACAGCTCGGCCCGGTCAGCTTCAGGAAGCGGCACCACCCGTAGCGCTTCCTTCCACGCCTGCTCGGTGATATCCCATAATTTCGCTTCCGGGATAGGATACACTTCGCTTAGCGCTTCCATAATCGCAGCTAGGTTCACCTGCGTGCCCAGCGACTGCACGTAGAAGATCAGCTTGCGGATCGTCTCATTATACAAGCTGTTCGAGTATCCCGGCCGGATATGATAACCTGGGTCCGCAATGCCGTGTTTGTCCAGATACGGCTGATGCAAACGTACGGAGTCGTGGTCACGGAATAACAGGCCGTTCACCCGTCCGTCCCGCAGGACCACACAGCAGTTCTGACCGTGAATTTCGGGTACAACGCCTACCTTGAACAGCCGCATCACCACATCATAGAATAACGCCGTCAGATCGGTGTAGAATCCTATAACCTCTTCACTGGTTAACTCTCTGCCCAGCAGGTCGGATAACATATGGCGACCTTCCAGCGTCACCCCAAGCGCAGCCATGGGAATGACCTGCATACCTTCTTCCAGCAACTTTGGCGGATAGATGCGAATCTGGGCGGCCAGATGGCGAGGATGATCATCGAACAATCCCATGGATTCCGGCATGTATCCCCACCAATTCCGTTCCTCGCAGAGCCACACTTTACCTGTGAGCGATTCATCGCAGGCCACCGCCTGTCGTAACATCTTCTCCCCAGCCAGACCATTCAGCAGCTTCACCACCGGGAGATAGCGGGCGGCCCCGAGAGACAACACACTGACCGGAAGCTTGAGCATCTGTGTGGATTCTTCCATCGGGGCCATCGAGCGCAGGGACGATGTCGCCTGAACCTCTCCCAATTCAATATCCAGTACAACGATGGTACCGTCCCCGATCTCTCCGTTGAAACGTGGCAAGATGATATGTTCCATCTGCCATGGATGTACTGGCATGGGCATGTATTCTTGCAGATTCAGGCCCTTCCGGGCCAATTCTGCTTCCAGCCTGCTCCGCTGTTCTTCATCCAGTACATCCAGTGTGGACAATCCTTCCTTACATCCCTGTTGTACGGCATCCCAACGCACCGCCACCCATCGCAGCGGGATCTCCTTCCTGAATTCCGCTGCATACTGGGTCACATCCGCTTCTGTGAACCCCACCTTGGCCTTGGAGGTGGGGTGAAATGGACGATCTCGCAGCGCTGCCACCTGCTCTCCCTTGATAAACCAATCGTAGGCATTGAACGGAACTTGTTCTCCCAGACGTTGTACCTGCTGGAGTCCCAGTGCCAATTGCTCGGTGGCTATTTTCACGCCTGCCAAGAATTCCGCAACCCCGGGATGCGCGTATGCTTCATCCGAAAGCGTCATCCGAAACACAGCCTGTCCTACGACTGCCGGAGATTCAAGAAGCTTCCAGCCTCCATCCGGTGTCTCTCCATAGACGGGTGAACCTTGTACCCATTGATATCCCTGCCTTTTGCCTGCTTTCACCAGAAACAAAATCCCTTTCTGATGCAGCATAAGCTGTCCACTATGTCTACCTGCCCCATTCTCATCCTGCTTATCCTTACCTGCGACATTGCCGTCGGTTCCGTTACCCGTTCCCCCTCCGCTCTGCGAAGGACCTCCATTACCATCCCCCAGAAGCATTCGGCGGAACGGTTCTGGTGAAGTAGAGAGTTCAATGAACGGATGCCCTTCCAGCGGAAGTAATTGCTCGGCTAGAAATGCATTGATCAGATCCTCCATAATCCGGCGCTCAGCGTCTTGCAGACTGGAACGCTTCATCACTGTTGACATGGTTGTCGTCCTCCGTCAAATAATGGAATGCCGGGTGCGGATGGCCCAGAAAATCATGATGCGAAATGGTCCAGCAATAAGCTCCCGACTTCTCAAACACAACAATATCGCCTACCCGCAGCCGCTCTACTTCCGCATCCGAATGCATACGATCCTTGGGCGTACACAGTTCTCCGACTATATGAACTTTGCTGTTCCATACCTCTGGTCTTGCGAACAGATGCCTCCACCGGTCCGTAGACATAATGTGAAATGGATGGTCGTGTCCCCATGATGCGGGCAGACGATTATGATGTGTACCCCCTCTTAACACGGCAAAATGCTGACCATGCGATGTTTTGATGTCCGTAACCTCTGCCGCATAATAACCGTGGTCAGCGACAAGCATGCGACCCGGCTCGAAATACAACTGTATGCCGCGTGAAGCAAGGCGCCCTCTGGCTTCACTGCGCTCAATTAAGGATGTGAACAGGGACCAATCAAACCCGGGGCTACCATCATATGTGACGCCAAACCCGCCTCCGGCGTTAATTACTTCAAGATGCAGGTCATATGCCTGCTGCCACATCTCCACCTTTTGCAAATACATCTCAATCATCTCGGCATGCAGTCTCGCGTCCACATTGTTCGATAACGAGTGAAAATGAAATCCGCATAAACGCACCAAACCTGCGCCTTCCTCACGAATGACCCGGACTGCTTCTTCCACGCTCTCCTCATCCATGCCAAATGGACTCGGACCGCCGCCCATTACAATCCGGGTCCGCGGCAATGTGCTGCTTCTCAGATTGATCCGCAGCAGAATGCGGACTTCCTGTTCTCTCCTTGTAGCAATGGTGATGACACGCCGCAGTTCCAGCAGGCTCTCCACATGAATGAAACTCACCTGATGCTCGATAGCCTGCTTCAACTCACTCTCCTTTTTCCCTGGACCGCCAAACAGGATTGGAACCTCGCTACTTACACTCCTCACCTTGAGCAACTCACCAATGGAAGCTACCTCGAACCCGTGAACCCAGGGCAGCAAAGCCTCAATAATTCGAGGATCCGGATTGGCCTTTATGGCATAGAATAGCCGCGTGCCTCTGGACAGCGTGTGCAGCATGTGACGGACCTGCTCCTGAATACCAGCCAGATCGTAGACATAAGCACATACCGGGTCTTCACTATCCCTTTGCAGTTCATGGATCATATTCCATACGCTTGATTTCATATCAGTCCACCCGCATTTCCATAGTCATTCCGTTTCTGTTCGTATGCCCGAAAAGCCGTATTCCGGTCATCGCCCAACACGTATATGTATACCCCTCGTTCGGCCCACAGCGCCATGCCTTCCTGGCTTCTGGCCACCGTTGCATACGGTACCTGGCACTCCTTCGCGTCTTCGTATAATGCGCCTAGCGCACGCTGCACGTCTGGATGTTCCGTCTGCCACGGTACACCAAGTGATTGCGACAGGTCTGCCGCCCCCTCTAGTACCCAGCTCACCTGGGGATGAGACAGAATGCTCGCACTTTGCCGGACGCCCTCCACACTTTCGATCATCGGTACAACCATCACCTGTTCATTCGCTTCCTGAATATACCCGGTGAGTGGATACTTGCCGAATACCCCCGGTCGCCCACTGTTCAGACTCCGCATGCCAAGCGGATGATAATACGCATGACGAACCGCTTCCTCCACCTGCTCCCGCTGTTCCACATGAGGTATGACAATGCCTTGTGCGCCGCAGTCCAATACCTTTAGAATCTCTGTTCGCTCTACCTTCGAGATGCGTACCAGCGGGGTCATTCCTGCCAGCTCCGCAGCACGAACCAGCTCTTCCACCGATTCCATATTCGTTGCGGCATGTTCCAGGTCGATAATTACAAAATCATACTCCGCATGTCCAATCATCTCAATGATGACCGGATGTGGGATAGAGACAAAGAGGCCAAACACCGGCTGTTTACGTTCAATTTTCTCCTTCAGCGTGTTGGTTCTCATCTGAGAACGTCCTTCGCCAACTTCAGCGGATTACTGGCCTTACGGAAATACAGTTCCCCATCCCCATACAGGCGGCGCTTGGTCATCTCTTCAATCAGCGCATCCTCGGCAAAAAGATCAAACCACTCGAACCGTTCCTCGTACTCCGGGTGCTCCCGCTGATAGTCCACAATCGTGGCCGCGCACAGCTGCCAGAACGCTTCTTCCGTCAGACCGAAATTCTCCAGCGTCAGCGCAATATCCGTCATGCAAATAAAAAAGAACGCATCATACGTATAGTCCCGGACTTCCGACACGTCACCCGCGTAGATAAAGGAATACCGATTGAACTTGCGGTGGGTCTCCGGTTCGGGGTGCAGCTTCGGGGCTCGTTCTGGATTCAGCAACTTCTCGGGTACATAGCGGACACCATCATGAAGGTCCTTGATGATGATCCGTTTCGGCAGATCATTTTCCAGCACCAAAATGATATTCTGGGCATGCGATTCCAGCGCGATGCCGTGTGCATAGAGCAGATGAATAATAGGCAGCGATACCGTTCTAACGAGCGCTTCACTCCACTTCTGAATGCCATGATGCTTAACTGCACCCTGGATAAACGGTACCCCGTTCGACTGTACCAGCATAAGTGCATTTAAGGGCCAGGCAGTCTCGCCTTCTTGCAGATGAACAGATACATTTTCACGCCAGATCGCCCCTGTTGTGCCATACGCCCGTCCATACTGGATTGCAGGCAAATTCTCGTACCGGAGCGAGAGTCCCATGATCTCTTTCAGAATGGAAAACTCTTCCCGTTGCAACAACTCATCCTCTCGAATGAGTGCTTCCAGCCAGTCGCTGATTAGCGGTGCATTCTGGGTCGTGTGCTGTGCCAAAATGCGTATGCTCGATGTATTGGTAATACTCAGCGACAGCTTGAGATACGGTGCCTTCGAATTCATCCGGTTCGACAGGGAACGAATGGACTGCTGGGCGCGATAGGTTGAGTCCGAAGGGCCGAGAAAAACGATATCTCTGTCCATTCGTTGCCGGGCAAACACCGATTCCAGCTGGTGTTCCCACTGCCACGGATGAACAGGAATGAATATATAGCGGTTACCCTCCGTGTCTTCCGACTGAAGTATCCGATTAAATCGGCTGATATCCTCCTCTGTGAGATGTTGTCTCACCAACTGTTCTGACGTGTAGCCTGTGGAAAGAGACGTTTGCACAAGTCCTTCTTTCACGGCAATCCAGTATACGGTCACATCCGAGTTAAACTCTGGACCGTAAGCAAGATTGTCTTTTAGGGTGAAGCCAAGCCTCGACTTGTAGCTTGGATGGTAGAGATGACCATCGCTCATATGGCTTTCGAGGGCATCATAGTGCAGGTCTTCATCCGGAATCTTCTCAGGCAGCAAAGCCCGGCACTGACTGTCCTTCGCCATCGTCTCCAGCAATTCCTGAATGAAGGCCGTCACATTCGCACCCTCCAGAAGGTTCAGTACCATTTCCTCCAGAAACAGATCCAGATCGGTGCAGGGAACGCCCTCTCTTCGAATCGAGCCCTTCGCCACCTTCACTCGGCCAAATGAAAATTTTCGCTCCGCCTCACAGCTGTATGTCACAGCCTGCCCTGACGTACTCCGCCCCACAGTACACCATTCGTTTTCCCCCACCTTACAGTCAAGGATACCCTCGAACCACATGGCTTCCAGCGCCTGCCGCATGATCCGTTCCTGTACATCCGTGTATACTGCCGTCTTGTGACCTTTCTCAGCCCTGTACCCTATGAACCCCACGCCACTTCACTCCCTATTCGGTTCATTATATTGCTCACCGGCACATACGCCGGGGTCTGACTGATCCCCCTGAGACAGCTCACCAGATTTTGTTTCGCCAGAAAACTGTCCGCGGTCAGCAAATGCTGCACATATACGTTTCCAGTTCGGTCTAGTTCCTTCACCAGCACTTCGCGGACCTTTGCCCAGAAATGCTCCTCCGGTACGTTCACATCCCTTGCCATCGCATGAATGAGGGAACCCAGATGATTGATGATAAAGTAATAGGATGTCCTCGCCCAAGCCTTGTCCCGTGGATAAAACAGCAATCTGGAGGGAGCGGTATCCTCCTCATGGATCAGCTCCTCATCGACACTGACTCCTTCCAAGTCACGCACGATAAATGCCTCAGGCATTCCGTCCCTTAGCGTCACGAGAGTATTTTGCAAGTGAGCTTCAAAGTGAATGCCGCGCTCTCCGGCCGCTCGTACAATGGGCAGCAAAGACAAGGTCAGATAACGTGCAAACCAGCGCTCGGCTTCAGCACGTACGCCACCCAGCATCGTCATAAGTCGTGATTGCATTCCCGGCAAGGGGGCTTCTACCAGACTCGACAGGACATATGTACATTCCGGGTCAAACTCAATCGGTCTGTATGCGACGGTAAACAGACTCGTTAATTCTCCCTCCTGAAAGTCACAAGTAGCTACACCTGTCTCATAGGCAATCTGCGTATGCTGATCTGCACCGAAGCAATTCTGCTGCTTGATGTACCTGGAGGCGTCCAGCGTCCTTCGCATCTGCTCCGCACTATTGGTGCGAATCATGTTGGTAATCTGCATGTTTAGCGACAGCTTGATATTGCAATTCAGCTCTGGAATATAAACGGTGCGTACCGAGGAGGTCGGGTAGGCCTTCGGCCCGCCGCTGCCCATCGGAATGAGTTTCTTATCCAGAATATACTGCTGGACCTCGGACAAGCCCAACACGTACGCATACTGCCAGGGATGGATAGGCAGTAGTTCATACTCATCCCCATGCTCACCCCACTCTGCTTCCCAAGCTTGTTCCACATGCCCGTGCAGGCTGGCATGCAGATTGATCCTAGTGTAATCATCCACCCATTCCTGCATGTACACATCCTTCCTCACAGCAACGTAACAGAGTTGGAACGAGGTACGCAGTTCTGGGCTGTACATCCGTACGTCGTGTTCGGTGAAGCCTTTGGAGTTTTTCGGAAACGGGTGAAAGGGATGACCATATACCAGAGACTGTTCGGAAGTACAGTAATCATATATGCCAAGTCCAGCAGCCTGCTCGATATACAGTGCAAGATTATTCACGCTGTTATCTACCTTTTCCGCAAAATCACGCACATCAGCCGCATGGGTCAACCTGCCTTGCTCATGCCGGCTGTTTCCATACGCCGTGTCTTCACTCAACTCCCGTGTGATCCAGCGAACCAGGTCCTGATAATGCACCGCTTGCCCGTGCTGTTGTACGCTTCGGTACTCATGCTCTCCCATAGCCGAGTAATACGCTAATTGTCCGGTTATCATCACCCCGCTGGCCTGAAAAGCAACTGCGTACGTCATCGCATTCGGATCAATCCGAATGTCGCCCTCCTTCTCCACCGCAAGCTCCCGGATATAACAATTGAGCAGCAGCTTACAAGAGTGTATATTCGCCTGCTGCTCTGCTTCAGACCTGAGCCTGTTTTCCATCTCGAACAATGTTGCCAACCTTCTTTCGGGTTATAAATAAAACAAGGGACAAGGTCACAGGATGGCACAGCCGAGACCCATACTAATCTCTTTCAGTGCCGCCCATCTGGCCGTATCTGCTGGTGTTCTGACCCGTTGAACCATTAGCAGACCAATCCATCTAGAGTACCTACACTGCTGACCAGCAGCGGAATGCTGGATGGATGCCACCGCTTGCGGCGGGCAGGCACGTACATTCGAATATACCGATCACACCATAGGAGCAAGAACAACGCAAAACGCAAGCGGGCCTTTCAGCCAGAACAAGCAATGATTTGCCCTTATTCTGCAATCGACTTTTCGAAATGATGTTCCATCTGAAAAAGATACTCCAGGTACAACCGGACAACATCACGTGTGGTCCCCCCAAAAGGAAAGACATGGTGGGTCAGGTCCGGCAATGCGTTGACTTCCAGAATGCCTCCCTGATCTCTTGTCAGCGGCTGGCGGATATCCTCACAACGGATATCAATGCCAGCCACATCAATCCGGAGGGCTCCTGCGGCCTCAATTGCCATTTGTGCATTGTCAGGAAGAATCGCTTCCGTACAGTCCATATAAAATTCACTGATGTTCCCGGCGGCCGAATTGCGAAGATCATATAGCTCGATCTCCCTTCCTGCCGCAGGTACCTCCTCCAGTGTGATTCCCTGTCCAAGCAGAACCTTTCGCAAAGGCTCTGCGTCTTCATTAATCTTGGGAAAGGCCTCGAACTTCCCTATACTGGTATGCTGGATTCGCTGCTGATTCAACATTCGAATCAACGCCCGGATGGTTGAGGTGCCGTCCCCTTCTACATAGACAGGTCGATACTCATTTACTGCCGCCACTTCCCCGTTAATGACCAGTACCCTGTAATCCACACCCGTTACGAATTGCTGCAGCATGATGCTGTTACTATGGGTAGCCGCCCGGGCAATAGCCGCTTCCAGTTCCTCGTTTGTTCGAACGTCCAGTGTCACACCTGCACTGCCGCTTGCGTCCAGCGGCTTCACTACAACGGAACGATGCAGTTTCAGAAACTGCGTTGCCTTGTCACCCATTGCCTCGATAACGATAAACGGCGGCACAGGCATTCCCCGCTCATGCAGTAGCATATTACAAACCTGCTTGTTCTTGGCGAGCAGTCCAGCGATCAAGGGTAGACGATGCGATCTGGTTTTATTAATGACTCTGCGCTTATCCCCATAGGATAATTCCAAAAAATCTTCACATTCTGCGAGAAGTGGCTCGCAGGTCATTCCCATTTCTCTTGCTTTGCTTATGATGAGTCGGTTTTGCAGATTATGAATTCCTTTCGGAAACAATGAAAATCCTCCCCGACCGAATGAAGGCGTTCGCTCCTGGTTGTGCTTTCATCGGATTGATTTGATGGAAATAATATTGATAATGATTATCAGTTTCAAACAAAATCTATTTTATGGCAATTTCAGTCACCTTGTCAATAATAAGCTTTTTAGGAAAAATAAGATGGTTTTTGCAGGGAGAGAATCCCCAAATGAAGGAGTGTTCATGGAACAATGGGCACAACAAATAAGGCAAGCTCTGAATTTCGTTATGTCATAAGCTTGCCTGTGCTATTCGCTGTATTGAGATGCAATGAAGTATAGGCTGGGGATGTGGATGATGATCATCGGCATTAATGCTTTAATTTGGGGCAGGTTGGGCAGTAATCTTCTGGATCATCTGCAGCGAGATAATAGAAACAACAGGTTTTGCGCACACGAATGGGTGTATCTGAGACAGCTGTTGCCCGCTTGGGCGTGTTAAACTGCTTGAGCGGATTACGGGATTCACCAAAGAGATGTGCAGGTGCATCACGAATTAGATAATGGAAGTCCTCTTCGACACGCTGCTTTTCTTCAGGCGTGGCTCCTTCAGCAAACTTGTTCTCATAGAGCCAGTATACGTAAATGGCCGTGTTCTCCCACAGGACTGAACGTGAAACCCGCGTTGCCTTGGACAGCGATTGCCACACCTTGGCCAGATTACCGGCGAACATCTGTTCAATCACCTGATCTCTCCATACGCCACGCTGATCCGCCTCCGGTGAGGTCGTCTGCCAATTAGTCAGACGAGCCTTGGGGAGCCATGCCTCCCCCTGATAACTGGATTCGATCGTGCCGTTGGCAATCTCATAATTTAGGCCTTTGTTGAAGCGTGACATGGCATAGAGACCCGAAGCCAAAATCAAGTAAGCATACCGTTTAGCAAAGAGAGATACAGTAGCCGTTTCAGAATCCGTCTCAAAGATGCTACTCACCCCTTGCAAATAGTTCAGGCTTTTGGACGGGTCCAGCAAGTCCGTAAATGGCATCGAAAATGTACGATCTGTCGAAGGCTCCCAGGTCAAACGGTATTCGGCAGCCAAGGCCTGCATCTCTTGATCGTCAAGCCAAGTGGCTGTAGCGTGTGGTTTCATTTAACTTCCTTCCCTTCCCGTGCGGAATGCACATTGGTGTGCCAAACAGCGGATCAACCGCAATGTCGCACTCCATCTGGAAGACCGCGCGGACCATGTCCTGCGTAACAATGTCTTCCGGTTTTCCTTCCGCGTAGATGGACTTGTTGTGGACAGCCACGATATGGTGAGCATAGCGACACGCAAGATTCAGATCATGAAGAACCATCACTATGGTGCGCCCCTCCCGTTCATTCAAATCGAACAGCAGATCCAGAATATCAATCTGATGGGTCATATCCAGATAAGTCGTTGGTTCATCCAGCAGCAAGGTCTCTGTTCCCTGTGCGAGTGTCATCGCAATCCAGGCACGCTGGCGTTGTCCGCCGGATAATGCGTCCATGGGCCGATCAGCCAGAGCAGTCAGATGTGTGGATTCCAGCGCGAGCCTGACCATGCGTTCGTCCTCACCGGACCACTGTTTCAGCCAGGTCTGGTGTGGGTACCGTCCTTGCCGAACTAGTTGGTTCACTGTCAGTCCCTCTGGAGCAGAAGGGCCTTGCGGCAGAATGGACATACGTCTTGAAATTTCCTTGGTAGGCAACTTCGCAATCTCCTCGCCATCCAGCAGCACCGAGCCTGAACTGGACTTCAGCAGCCGCGCCATCGTTCGCAGCAAGGTGGACTTCCCGCAACCGTTGCTGCCAATCAGGACAGTAGTTTTCCCCTTGGGAATAGTCAGGTTCAGATTCTCAATAATAGGCTCTGCGCCATAGGCGATCGTAAGGTCCTTGGCTTCCAGAATACTCACAGCATTCTCCTCCTCAAAACTGATTTCGATTCTTGAACAACAGATACAGGAAAAACGGTGCTCCTACCCCGGCGGTAAATACCCCTGCCGGAACATCGAGCGGCAGAAATACCGTACGAGCAATCAGATCAGCAGCAAATACAAGCAGGGCACCGACCAGTCCCGAAACGATGAGCATGCTGCCAAACATACGCCCTACCAGCTTCCGGGCAATATGCGGCGCAATCAGACCGACAAAACCAATCGTCCCCGCGACAGCTACAGCACCCCCGGCCAGCAGTACACTGCACAGTAGCAGTGCTGAACGATGACGCTGTACAGTGACCCCCAGCCCGGTGGCTAGATCATCCCCGAATTCCTGTGCGTTCAGACTACGGGCAAACCAGATCGCCAACGGAAGCACGATTACAATCACCGGGATGATCGTTCTGACATCGGTCCACGATGCTCCATACACACTCCCCGTCAGCCAGATATACGCCTGACCAGCCGTATAGAATGGACTAAGAATCAGCATGAAGGTCGTCCCGGCCCCCGTAATGGCTGACACTCCGATTCCGATCAACACCAGTCGAATCGGGCTTACTCCTTTTTTCCAGGCAAGAAGATATATGATGATTGTGGTAATCATCGCGCCCATAATGGCAAACAGCGGCAACAGCTTGATACTGATGGTTCCACCCAGCAGGGTGACAAAACCTACAGCGGCAACGGCAGCTCCTCCCGTTATCCCGATCACATCCGGTGAAGCGAGCGGATTACGGATAATCCCCTGCAATAGGGCACCGGACATGCCTAGTGCTGCACCAACAAGCAACGATAACAGCACACGCGGCAGCCTTAGCGTCAACACGACAAAGTCATGATCGCCTGCGCCCAGACCGAAAATCGTCTGCAGCACATTCAGCGGAGATATGAAATCATTACCCACACTGGTTCCTAGAATGGATGCAATCAATACCAAAACCATACAGATTCCGATGATGAACAGCGATTTGCGCTCCATTTGCAAGGATAACGTATCTTTCTTATTGCGAAAAGTAATCATCTTCCTCATATCTTCGTCCCCCCCTTGCGGGCAATATAGACGAAGAAGGGACCACCAATGAGCGCTGTCATAACGCCAAGCGGAACCTCCTGCGGCATGATGATCAGCCGTGCAACAACATCCGCCGCCAATAACAAAATGGCGCCGCCCAGAATGCAGTAGGGAACAAGCCAGCGGTAGTCGTTGCCAACAAACGCCCGCATGATATGCGGTACAACTAATCCTACCAGACCAATCGAACCGGCCACCGCAACAGAACCACCGGCTAGCAATACCGTAACGACTCCCATAAGCAGCTTAACCAGTAGCACGTTCTGTCCCATGCCTTTGGCGATATCATCACCGGTCAGGAGCAGATTGATCGCCCGGCCCATAAACAGGGATACCACAATGGCAACCGTCATATATGGCAGTACAGGATACAGCATGTCGAGTGTCCGACCGCTCACTGAACCTGCAAGCCAGAACAACACGTCCTGTAATCCCGTTCCATCCAGCACCAGGATTGCCTGCGTGAACGAAGCAAAAAGTGCAGAGATGGCGGTACCCGCCAGCACAATCTTGATGGGAGTCAGACCATCACGACCGATGGACCCAAGCGCGTACACAATCACTGTTGCAATGGTTGCCCCGGCAAAACCAAACCACATCATCGTACTGAGCGAGGACACCGACAGCACCACGATGGCAATAACGATAAAAAAGATGGCGCCCGCATTGATCCCAAACACACTTGGTGAAGCGAGCGGATTACGAGTTAGCGCTTGCATGAGTCCTCCCGCCACCGCCAAACTTGCACCAACAACAGCGGCAATAATTGTGCGTGGTAAACGTTCTGTCAGAAGTACGACATGCTCCACTGAGCTTTCGTCATAGTGTTGTAGTGCATCCACTGCTATTTGAAATGTTATGTGTGTGCGTCCCAGTATCATGCTGGCTACACAGGCGAGTAATAGTAAAATGAATAAGCCGGATAGTCCATACATCTTCGTACTTGCCTTCGTAAAAAGGGGAAACATATTCTCACTCTTTCATTCGTGAAATGCAAAAAGACCTGCCTGCCCATACACTTCGTATACGATGTCCTGGTGCATGGCAGGTCTTGCTCCCATTAATTCAGATTGAACTGCTTGTATAGGTCGTCCAGCATCATGTTGGCCGATGTGTATCCGCCTCCCATGTTCCAGGCCACTTCATCAACCTGTACCAGCTGGTTATTCTTTACCGCATCGAGATTTTTCCAGAGCGGACTGCTGGTCCAATCCTTATAATTCTTCTCAATAGCTTCTGTTTCCGTACCTGAATTGAAGTTGAAGATCATATCTGCGTTCATATCCGGGATGTTCTCTTTCGAAGTCAACTCCACACCCCAGGTGTCTTCATCATGTCCAGGCGGTCTGGTAAATCCAAGCTCTTTCAAAATTTTCCCGGCGTATCCCATATAGAAAATGCGAACCTGATCGGCTCTGAAATTCGTAATAGTCGCTTCAATAGGAAGACGGTCACCCATTTTGCCTTTGAAATCCGCTACCCTTGCATCCCAATCGGCAAGCAACTTGTCCGACTGTTCCTTCATATTCATCGCTTCACCAGCCGTCTTTACCGTCTCTTTCCAGTCAAACAACGTCTCGGTAACTACCGTTGGAGCAATCTGGGACAGTTGATCATAGATATCCTCATGTCTTGTTTTGGTGGCAATGATTAGATCCGGCTTCAACTTGTTGATCTCTTCCAGATTCGGCTGTGATTCCTGACCTACCTGCGTCACGCCATCCAGATCCGCTTTCAAATATTTATATACGGGTTGCTGAACCCAGGATTCCACAACACCCGTTGGCTTCACACCAAGTGCAACAACAACATCATTGGCACCCTGAAACAAGGTTACAATCCTCTTTGGAGTTCCCTTAATTGTCGTTTCACCCATGGCATGTTTGATAACTCTGGTCTGCTCGTCCGCACCACTGCCTACTGTATTGCTCTTATTACCACTTGCAGACTTGCTTGAAGGGTCAGTTGTCCCTGTAGTTCCACCCGAGGCACAACCAGCCAGCACCGATATCATCAGAATAAGTGCTATATAAATATGTAGCTTTTTTGTCAATCCAAACATGTAGTTCAACTCCCCCTTCTCATCCTAATTGATATTAAAAATCATTATCAATTGTATTGTAATTCAGTTGAGTACATTGTTCAAGCATATTGATACTGCTGCGGAAGAACTCCCCATGCCTCTAGTTTCATGTTGAAAATCTCCTTGTACAGTAAAGGCTTGGATGAATACAAAATGCTCAGTATACAAAAAGGTGTAACCCTCCATAGTTGTTGGGTTACACCTTTATAAGAATTTATGACCTGTCTTCAACAGACAGCGATCGCAGACAAACATACCGATTAAGGTGTATGTCTGCCTACATATTGATAAGTACCTTTCGGGTATGCAATCCACTCATCCTGCTGATTAAAAACGGGCGAGCCACATGATATACCTTGTCTACGAACAAATGTCCCACCTTGAGGAAACAATTGATTCTGCGAATGAAGCTCTCCAATTACATCTACCACAGTTTCATGATATTTCAGTACATATGCGACCGTATTAAATTCACTTGGGTTATAGAAATGACCCTCTTGATTAAAATAGGCAACATTCGTGACATCCATGAAATCGTAAAAGATGCTGTTTATGATCAGATACGGAATTACTGGATTAACCGGATATAGCGCTATGCTGGATACGTTCATACGGTTCTTGTTTTTCATGAATTGGTGAACCTCCAGCTCATATCCTTCGATTTTATGAGAGAAGTCACATTCTCGGTTGTAAAACAATTGCAGCACGATGCGACCGTCTCCACCATCGACATATTGTGAAAAAAACAAAAGAAATGCCTCCTGTGGTTCCTGATGAACCTGAAATATAGCCGCTCTGCCAGCAACTCCTACGACCTACTTAAGCTGGACTCTTAAAAAGTCAAATAATCATTCTCGAGGGGACAGGAGTCTCCTTGGTGCTACAAAGCATACCGTTTATGGTGTATGAGTGCCGACATATTGATAGGTCCCTTTCGGAAACGCATTCCACTCATCTGGCTGATTATAGGCAGACGATCCGTAGGATATTCCTGGCTTGCGGACGAACGTTCCTCCTTGTGGTGCAAACTGCTCATGCGAATTTGGATTTCCTAATACATCTACCACTTGTCCTTGGTATTTTAAAACATATTCAACGGTATTAAATTCGCTCGGGTTGTAGAAATCGCCCTCATCATTGAAATACCAAGCATTCGTAATATCCATGAAATCATAAAAGATACTGTCGATGATTATATATGGCATGGCAGGATAAAGCGGATTAATCGGTAAAGTGGTAACTTTCATTTGGTTTGTTTTCTTCATCCATTGATGAAACTCAAGTGAGTAACCGTCTGCCCGATGGGAAGGGTCTCCATTCCCGTTATAATGCAATTGCAAAACAATTCTTCCATCCCCGCCATCCACATATTGCGAGAAATATACAGCAGGCGCTTGCTGTGGTTCCTGTTGGACCTGAAACACAGCAGCCCTTCCATCTGCTCCTACTACCCATACCAGTAAAGGTTCGGGGGAAAGGGGGATGGAGGTGCCCATGAGTTCTACAGGACCGAGGAATGTCGATGATGGCGTTCCTCTATATACCAGGAATTTAGATTGTCCTGGGAAATAACTGGATAGATCCACGGTTCTGTGCGGCAAGCCATATTTAACCCCAATCGGAGTGATACCGCCGGAAACCAGCTCCGCGTTGCGTGTATTCAACGTGTATTGAACTGAGCCACCCCGATCATCCGCAGCCGTAATAGTAATTTCAGCAAGGCCGCTGCCTGTACCCGAAGCCAGTGATAAAATGCTGCCATTAAGCGATGCACTCACCAACGTCGGATCACTGGAGCTGACTGTAAATCGCAGCTCATCCCCATCCTCGTCGTAGAACAGTTGTTGCAGATCATAATCCCTTTGCTGTGTAACTCCGGGAGTCAATACCTGCTCGTTTATAGCCGCTATGACTTGAGGAGCTTGATTAAGCTGAGGCATGCTGACGGTAACCGGGAACGTCGCTCCCTCTGCACGTCCGTACTGATCATACACACTGAGTGTTACACTTGTGGTCCCTACACTCACTGGGTTTAGCTGTAGTTTCTGACCATTCATATGGGCCGTAGCAATTCCTGGATCATACGTGTCTGCTGTCACTGACAGGGATGCTAGATCCCAGTTCAACAGGAACGGTGAGAGATCCAGTTCTGATGCAGCATCTCCCAATTGAAGCAACTGCTCAGGAATTGCTGTAATAACTGCATTTTCCAATAGATGAACCTGTAGGTCTGTGCTAATCTCCCCGCCTCTATCGTCTTTAGCCGTGATGGTAATCACGGTATTGCCGCTAGTCAGTCCATGAATGACAAGCTGATCATTTTGAACTGTAGCAGCTGCCACGGCTGGATCAGACGAACTGATCTCATAACGAATCGGATCATGATCCGGGTCAGCAAAGATGGTGGACAGATCCACGGTTCCGTCAGCCTTGCCTAAAATCAGATGTACCGCGTCTGGTGCACGGGTTACTACCGGGCTACTGTTCGGTATAGGCAAAATTGTTACAATCAAGGTAACTGTATCTGTTCCACCCTTGCTGTCGTCTGCCGTCAGGGTAATACTTGCGCTCCCCGCTTGCAGCGACTCCAAAGAAAGCTGATCTCTCGTTATGGCAGTCTGCACGATAGAAGCATCCGAACTGGTTGCTGTGAATACCAGCGAGTCGCCATCCGCATCCGTAAATATCGTGGAAAGATCCAGCGTCGTATTCGGCTGACCCAATGTGACGGTTAGCGGTTGAGGGTCTTGTCCATGCGGAGCATGGTTAGGAGTGCCCTGAACCGTTAGCTTGAATTCAATCTGCTTTTGGCCTGTGCTGCCATCTTCTCCTTGCTGTCCGTCATTGGCAGTGACATGAACGATCGTACTGCTCGCGCGAAGCGGACTCAAACGCAATTCATCTCCTGTAAGCACCACCGACGCTACAGCAGGATTATCAACAGTAACCTGATACGTTAAGCTAGCATTTTCCGGGTCCTGAACATAGTCGTTCAAATGCAGTACCGAGTCGGACTGTCCCACAGTAAGCGCCTGATCGGGTATACCTGCAGATACAGGATTGCCATTCACGATAATTTTGAAGGTAGACGACACCCTTTTTCCCCGTCCATCATTAGCCGATACACTGATGGATGCTTTTCCGACACTGACTGGCGTAAGCTTTAATGTATTGCCCGATACAGACGCCCGTACGATGCCGGATTGAAGAGAAGCTGCCGAGAAGGTCAAGATATCCCCATCAGGATCGGTAAAGAATTGGCGTAAATCGTACAATTGTTCACCAGCGCCTTCTGTAATTACACGCTCTACAGAAGCATTCACGACTTCCGGTGAACGGTTAGCACTGCTGGATGAACCAGATGAGCTTCCAGAAGATGAGGACGTGCCTGTTACACTTGCCACAGCTAGGCCCGTAACAGCGTTGGAAGCTACTCCGGTACCCAGTGTGACCGCAGATACCTGTACATTTCCACTCACATTTACTCTAGCTGCCGGGTTGCTGACTTGAATATTTTCAATACTACCTGTAGTTTTCAATTCCAAAGCACCCGTCCCGGTGACGGTCAGCTGCTGGATTGTGCTATTACCTGTCATCTCGACGGATTGGCTGCCAGTTACCTGAACGGTCTGAACCGTTCCCTGAAGATTGACATTTTCCGCCCCTTCATTAACATTCAACTGCGGCAAGGAAGCATCCGCGCTAACCTCAATGCTTGCGCTGGATTGCACGTTCATGACTGTCGCGCTTGCGGTACCACTGAGTACAACGTGAACGTCCGGTTTTGTGACATCCATTTGCGTCATCGTTGAGCTATCAAATACGACTGTATTGTTATCTCCGCCGTTAATATGGGTCTGTCCCTGCACCTGTACATCCTGTGCATAAAAATCCTGCTGTACTCGGGCATCCACCGTTAACTGCTGTTCCACTTTCAAATGCAGTACGGATGTAAAATCCCCGGCGATCACCAAATCTCCGTTTAGCGTGGAGCCGTGTCCGTTCAGCACAACGTTGCCACTGAACTCCGCTTCGCCGTCACGAGCCGAAGTCCCGCTGCTGCGAAGCTCCAGCCAAGTGACCTTGTCCACCGTCCGGCCTGTGGCATGGAAACGAATGCCTGCGTTGCGCAGCGCGGCCTGATTATCCGCGTGAAAAATGCCGCGCAGCGGCTCTGCCACGTCATAAGCGATGCCATTGATCCGTATCTGCTTGCCGTCCATTTCCTGGAGCTGCGAAGCACGCTCCTGTGGAAACAAAGCAGATACGAGCAGGCTGGCCGCATCTACGCGGCTTACCGAGTCTTTGGCGTGTAGATTTCCGCCAAATTCACTCATCAGCCCGTCATTCAGCGCCGCCCAAATCATCGGGGTCGCCCACGGGCTGGCGTCCTTCCACGCCGTCGGCAGCGTCTGCGCCGACGGCGAGTCGGTTGTGCTGGCGGGCGTGCCCGCAGACGTCCCCGTCCCAGCAGACCTGACCAACAGCGCGACCAGCTCTTGGGCGCTGATCAGGTCATTCGGACGGAAGTGTCCGTTGGCGTCGCCCTGCATCAGCCCGGCCTTACGGGCTGCCTCTATAGCCGGGCGCCCCCAGCTATCGGCGGGCACGTCCGTGAAGGAGGCAGCGCCGTCCAAGTTGCCCGTCGGAAGCTGCAACGCTTTGACCAGCAGCACGGCTAGCTCCTGACGTGTGAGCTTCTGCTCAGGTCTGAGCGTTCCGGCGGGATCGCCTTGGATAATCCCGAGTTCACGGGCTTTTTGTAGTTGTTCCAATTGCTGTGCTGTAAGCTTCTGTACATCCGTCCAGGTGGCAGTATTGTTCCGTGTGGACCCCTTGGATACGGAAGCCGTATCTATCACGGTAGCTTGCTCTGCTCCGGCAGGAAACGAGGGGGTCAGCAGCAGCAAAGCAGCTGCCAGCTGAGCGGTTAACTTCTTATTTTTCATGGTGCAATTCTCTCCCCACCGATAAATGTAATCATGTATTCAAAATCTTAGGATACGTATGTTTTACAGCCGAGGACGACCGATAAAGTCTCCTAAATTAACAGGGTAGTTGTTCGTCCCCTCAACATTCCATTCACCAGCTTGATATGGATCTGTATTACCAATGACCGTACCGCTATTCCGTCCCAAAGCCTGCCCTTGACCAATAACTGCGATATCAATGAGCGTGTTGTTGTAGTACAGCTTAAGCGTGACAGGTTCCGAATTGTTATTTTGTAACTGCAGGAAGGTAAAATACCAATCCTCCGATACGAACGAACTCAAATCATTCGCAATAACAAATGTTTGCCCAGGCATAATCACATCCCCGTCATTGGCGTTTATGATAATCGGGTCTGGTTGGTCGGATCGCTCAATCCATATTCTATTTTTCTCCAACGGTCTGTTTGTAGGGTTATACAATTCAATCGCCTGGTCCAGATAATCCGGTTCGCCTTGCCACACGACTTCGGAAATGAACAAATCTCTTTTCTCAACAATCACTGGAATCGTAAAAGATGTCGTTTCACCACGATTATCATTTGCTGTAATCGTAAGGAACGTCAGACCATTACGCAAAGGTTGTATGAAAAGTGCATTCCCTTCTACCTGCCCCCCTGCCACCAATGGATCAGAAGACACCACAGTATAGGTCAGCGTGTCTCCGTCCTCATCAGAGAACATATCATTCAGCTGCAATGTTTGCTGACCATCTCCCGGGTCCAAATATTGAGGTTCAGGCACACGGGTCACTACCGGACGATGATTTACTGGTTGAGGAGCTTCAACTTGGAGCATAAATGAAGTGAAAGAAACGCCCCCACGTCCATCATTCGCCGTAATTCCAATCATCGTAATACCAGCATTATGCAGTGTTACAAATGAATCTTCTCCATTCTCCGCCACACTGCCTACTAGGGGGTTGGAGGAAGTTATGGTATACGTCAAGGTGTCGCCATCCTGATCCATAAATAACGAGCCCGGATACAGCATCAGCTTGTCCTGCAACACATTAGCAACTACGATAGGTAAATGAGGTAAAGCCACAGGTATGTGATTCTCAGGCTGCGGATCAGGCAAAGGCGCATTCACCATAGCAGCAAACTGAAGTGAGGCTGTACCTCCCTTGCCGTCATGGGCTGTTATCGTCATTAGACTAATGCCGGCTTGAAGCGGCGTAAGCATAAGCTGATCGCCTGTTACTTCTCCTGTGGCCACTTCTGGCGAAGCCGATTCCACCGTGTAGGTCAGTGCATCGCCATCCTCATCGTTAAACAAGTCAGACAGGCTAATCTGCTTCCCACCTTCATTTAAGAGCAAAGGAATGTCATTTAGGCTGTTGCTCACGACAGGACTGTGATTAATGTCCTCCTCATAAGTAGAGCTGGTCACTGTATAGCTGAAAAACACGCTCGCTTTACCGCCTTTTCCATCCTCTGCCGTAACAAATACCTGTGTGCTTCCTACTGATTTAGGTTTTAGTGTAAGCTGTTGATTTGCCACTTCTGCTTCTGCTACGTATACATCCGAAGTGACCGCATGATACGACAGCTCATCCTGATCGGCATCGTAAAACACATTTTTCAAATCCACTAGCGTATCTCCAGAACCCAAAATGGCATATTGATCGGCAGGAACGATAGCTGAGACAGGTACATGATTAGATGTTGGCGTTGGATTCGTTGTAGAACTGCCACCGCCACCACCAGATGAACTTTTTTTAGTGCTTGTTGAGGATGTATCCGAAGATGCACCCAACGTGGTATCACGTATAATTTGAGTCTCTGTTCCCCGCTCCGCAAGACGGGTCTGTACAGTCTGTATCCCATTGGCGAGACGTACCTGTGTATCGGCAAAATTCAGTTTAAGCTGCTGCCATACACCACTTCCCTGAATCTGAATAGGCTCATGCGTATCCACGATCATTTCGTTTACGTCTGCATGAATCTCTACATTTTTGGCACCCCGCATCAGGGTTACCTGAGGTAACGTATCACCTTGAATACGCACATAATCCGCTGCAATAGCTAACTTGCCTTTAAACTCTGTCCCTTTGCTATACAAAGTCACCGGTTGTTGGGCTGTACCACTTTGCACAATTTGAAGTGCTGACAGATCAGCTACGTTTCGGTTCGATGCCTGATAGGTCAGGGTAGCCCCTTGAAGCGCCGGCACATTGTCTGCTCCGAACAGTTGCTTCAATTGCTGGCCGATCAAATAGGGCTTTCCATCCATATAGGCGATATCCCCGTCGATACGAGAAAGGATTCCCGTCCGTTCACCCGATTGGAATACATTCACCAAAAAGGCTGCGATATCCTGACGTTTTACCTGTACTTTAGAGTCAAACCGATTATCCGGCGTATCCATTAATCCCAGTTTGAGAGCTGCCTCTACGTTGCTTTTGGCCCATGCGCTCACCTGATCCCCATCAGAAATGTCCTGAACATCTCCGCCTTGAGCATGGGTTCCTCCAATCGCTCTCACCAGAATGGCTGCCAATTCCTCACGACTCACTGCAGCATCCGGGCGGAAAGCACCTGATTCATCTCCGGTCATTAGACCTGCCGCACGTACAGCTTCTATATAAGAAGCTGCCCAACTCCCCTGCGTATCCTTAAAAGTTACTGCTTTCTCCGTTGCGTCAAGCTTAAGTGCATTAGCCAGCAAAGCTGCCATTTCCTTGCGCGTTAACGGTTGATCTGGACGGAAAGAACCATCTGGATAACCCGTGATCAGTCCTTGCTTCACAGCCTCCTGTACCGCCTGTAATGCCTGGGATGACATAGTGGACTGATCTGTAAAAGATACTGTACTGGCTTTAGTCACAATCGCTGACGTCTCCCCTTTCGTTTCCGCATGAACAAGCTGGGGCCCCCATGCCATACCTGCCAGCAACGTCACCATCAGCACTTTTTGCCATTCTTTATTCGTTTCTTGATTCATCAGACTCTCCCCCGTGAACGGTTCATTCTTGTTATTAGTGAAAAGATCTTATCATCCGCCTCTGAACCAATTCTGAACAATATTAAAATTTTATCTTTTTCACAGTCTGGACTTTGTAGCAAATGAAAAAAGAGCGCTCAGCCAGATGGGCTAAGCGCTCTAAAACTTCTATAAAACGTTGATGTACATGCCATATCAGGAAACCGTAGGATTCCATTGAAAGGTAGCTGCGGACTTGGAGGGAAGGGTAGATTTGAAAACCTTATTTCCCTGCCGAACCTTAAATGTCTTTGTGTTCTCTCCCGTATTGGCGGCAATCAGGACAAGCGTACCGTCGGGGTTGCGATAGGCGACCGTTTCGATACTTCCACTATAATGTGTAGAATCAATACGTACTGCACCTGGACGGACAAATTTGCTGGCGTGCCCAATCGCATAGTACTCCACATTTTTCGTAACTGCACCGCTTAACGGGTCGATGGTCACTACACCTCTACAGTTGGCGCAACCCCCATTGGTCGGACCCCCGGACGGGTCAAGTGCGATATTCCAAAAGAGGACATTTTGCGACCAGTTTCGGGGTGCACCAATGATCAACTTGGACATATCCCAGCTCAAATCATCTCCAAAGCCCGGACTCCACGCCCCCCCACTACATTCTGTCATATATACAGGCTTATCAGGAAAAGCATTATGCACATCTGTCATCGCTGTGGGCTCTCCTTTGTAGCAATGAAAGGCCGTTCCGTGCGTATAGCTTCGAGCCTGTTCATCTCCTAACACGGTCTTGGCATATTCGCTCCCTGTATCCCAGTTATGGTCAAAGGCAATAATGTGAGTAGATAAATGGTTTCGATTTAGGGTCGGGCCCAGATATTGTTTAATAAAATTCGCCTGTTCTGCTGCTCCCATACTCATGCTGGGATACTTGGGCGTAGTGAATTCTGGCTCATTTTGAATGGAAATCGCCTGAATCGGAATTCCCTCGTTCGCATACGCCTGTAGATAACGAACAAAATAGTCAGCATACGCCTGGTAGACACGCGGATCGGTATAGTCCAAATACCAGCCGTTATAAATCTGCTCCCCATATTTCATCCAGGGCGGAGCTGTCCATGGGGTTCCCATAATCTTTAAATCCTGGTTTCTTCTCAAGATTTGCTTCAGCACATCGATCACATCCCGATCCTTGGCGATGGAGAAATGATTCAGCTCATAGTCCTTGCCTGTTGCCACATCGTCATAGGTATAGCTGCCAGGCTGTCCCTGCTCATCTACGGAATAATCTGAGGCTCCAATGGTATGGCGAATATAACTCAGTTGAATGCCACTGGCTGTAAACAAATCATTTAGCAGCTGATCACGCTGATTGGCAGACATGCCATAATTCATCAGGTATGCGGACGAACCGGACACCGCTGCTCCAAATCCCTCCATCGTCTGATAATGAATATCTGGCTTAATCTCAATCGTCAGTGTATCCGCATTCGCTGCATTTTCTTTACTGTTATCCTTTTCCCAACGGATCGGGGTTTTTTGGGTTAGGCGATTCGCCGGATCGGGTGTTGTTAGCCACATGTTGACGTTATTTTCTGCTTTCGGCCCCGGAACATTCCGTATAGCCATACTGACCAGGACCGCACAGATCAAAATGGCTACTGCAGCTATAAGCAGCCAGATGTCAGTACGTCGTTGCTTTTGGATTTTTTTCATCTATATCCTCCTCTCCCCATCATTATCCTGTCCCCATCCTCCCTACTATTTCAGCTTTCACTTGGGTTTCCCTTTGCATACCTGTTGGACGTTTACATACCGATAGCAAAAAGAGAGCCGGTGCTTGTGCCCGCGCTCTCTTGAATATAACCATTTTAAAACAAATGTAACGGGATTACTTTTTTGCCTTTTCTGTAGAGGTTGCCGGAATCGTAACACTTCCTGTCAGTCGTAAATCCTGAGAGGAACTGCCCACATAAATGGGCACTTCACCCGCTGGCATAACCCATGCTTTGGACTTTTCATCCCAATATGAGAAAGCTTTCGGGTCGAGCTCAATGCGAACCTTCTTCTCTTGACCCGGCTTTAACTCTACCTTGGACCAGCCTGCCAGTTGACGGGATGGAGTCTCTACGTTTGTCGGAAGCTTACCGTTGTACACCTGTACAACCTCAGCTCCGGCTGTTTTACCCGTGTTCTTCAATTTTAGCGAAACTTCGACGGAACTCGTACGATCGGATTTTTTTCCACTCGCATGCTGTTTTATTTTCAGATCGCTATATCCGAATGTCGTATAGGATAAACCGTGTCCAAAGGAGAACGCCGGTTGAATACCCGATTTCTCATACCCACGATAGCCTACAAAAATACCATCTGAATAGTCACCTATACCGTTCACACCCGGAAACTTCTCTGGTGAGGACACGGGTGTAGACTGCTCGTTAACCGGGAAGGTTACCGGCAACTTACCCGAAGGATTCACATCCCCGAATAAGACGCGTGCTATAGCATTCCCTTGCTCTTGTCCAGCAAACCATGCTTGTACGATGGAAGGGACTTTGTCCTGCCAGGTATCCATTTGCACGGCTCTGCCGCTCATTTGTACGACAATGGTTTTCGGATTTGCAGCCGCAACCGCACGGATCAGCCGATCCTGATTGTTTGGCAGCTCCATATCGGAACGCTCAACATATCCTTCGCTCTCATACGTACGCGTAACAACAATCGCAACATCCGATTTTTTCGCCAATTTCACAGCGTTGTCAATCAACTTATCTGACGTATCCGCCGGAGGTTCCCAGCCCAGACGAACCATACCACCGGAATCACGACCATTGGTCGGATAATCAGCGCGGTATTCAATACGTATCTTGTGCTTTTCACCCGCTTTAAGGGAGATGTTCTTCTTCGTAGTGCCCAGCTTTTCACCTTGATTGTCCACGAAAAGCTTATCGTCGAGATACAGCTTGCTTGATCCCAAACTGGTTAATGACAATGCATAGTCACCATCCTTGGGAGCTGCAATTGCCCCTGTCCAGCGTGCAGATATCAAGCCGTTCAGTGTCGTTGGTGTATTTGGAACTTTAGGGGACTTCGCATTGAAGCCCTGATAATTATAAAATCCAAGGTTCATATTGACTTGGTCATCATTGCGTACAAGAATCGGATTGCCTTCCATCTTGTTATTCTTCCAGTATTCGCCTCGAAGCCCCTGTTCGCCATCTCCATAAGTCGCATATCCAACACTGATATCCTCTTTCTGATCAGATGTAGTCAACAGTGAAGACGGAACAGCCGATGGGCCAGGCATAATGTCTCCTGCAGAGATCGGGTCTGTACCCGGTGCATATTGGACGGTAACACCTTTGCCGACACGATTGCGGATGCCCTCTAACGGACTCACGGTATACGTCGGGTTCACCAACGAACTGCCTCCGCCTGCCACAGTGCCGTTATCTGCATCGGGGCCAATCACAGCAATGGACTTGAGTTTATCTTTAGACAACGGTAATGCATTATTTTTATTTTGAAGCAGTACCATACTTTCCTCAGCCAATTGACGGGCTGTCTTGCCATGGTCACGGGCATCAATTTGATTATTTTGAGCCGGGTGATCGAATAAACCTTTGCTGAACATTTGCACCAAAATGCGCCCAGCCTTATCATCAATCGTTTTTTCACTTACCTTGCCATTCTTAACAGCCGCCAGCAGCTGATCTCCCCATTTACCATAAGGGGTCCCCGGTGTTTCCAGGTCCAATCCGCTATTTGCCGATTCGACTGTACTCAGGTTCGCACCGTAATCACTCATCACGAAGCCCTTGAATTGCAGTTCCTTCTTCAAGAGGTCGGTCAAAAGAGTTTTGTTCTCACAAGCAGACTCGCCGTTGACCTTGTTAAAGGAGCACATTGCCCCTCCCAAATCTGCCTTGGCGATGACTTCTTGGAACGGGCGTATGTAAATCTCATGCAACGCACGGTCACTGACTTTGACATTCGTCGTGAAGCGCTCTGTTTCCTGATTATTCATAAGATAATGTTTCGCAGTCGCCAAAACAGGGTGGCTTTGTATACCTTTGACATAAGCGGTCGCCATTTGCGATTGCAGTAGCGGGTCCTCACCCATAGATTCAAAGTTTCGCGATCCCCATGGAATACGGGCAATATCCATCCCCGGTCCAAGCGCAACATTATGAGTTGTATTAAAAGCCTCGTCTCCAATCAAATCACCATACTGTTTGGCAGCTTGGGTATCCCACGTTGCAGCCAACGCAATTGGAGCAGGCAACGCAGTAGATTGCTTGTCCTGCACATCTGGATTAGCGATACGCACACCCGCTGGTCCATCTGCCATCGTCAGCGCCGGAATGCCCAACCGCTCCATCGAATTATTATAGAATCCATAGTAATTGTTGACCTTGCCAGTCACCAAATCTATTTTTTCTTCCAGCGTCATTTCCTGCAGCAGCAACGCTGTCCGTTTCTCAGCCGACAGGGCCGTGTTCATCCAAGGCCGATCTGTCTGGCTTCCTGCCGCTCCTGCAATATTCATAGGTCCGATCACAACAGCCGCGATAACTGTCATCATCACCATACGGAACAACCATGTTGATTTCACTTTCACGTTTGTAATTCCTCCTTGATGTTAGGTCATGAGGTGAATGCCTATTCAACTCTCACAGGCTTGCAAAGGCTCTCGATCCTGCGAGCTCCGACAAGAATCCAGAGCCACGGGATAAGCAAGCAAGTCAGCAAAAGCCGCAATGGCTCAAGTGACACGTTTACCACCCTACCGTACATTTTCGAAAATTTCATTGAAAGTTTTTGGAAGTACAACACTAGGACCTTCATTCTTTTTCATGAAAAGAGAGCGTTAACAATTCAGTTAACCGATAATAAAATTACACTTTTGTAACTATTTAATGACGGTTTTTTAACTAATTTCAATCCATAAAAATGATTCATATGTCCCACTCTTGACTTACTCATATGGCGTTACCTAGCGTGCGACCAAAGTCGCTATTTGGGAATTGGAAATACTTATGTATAAGGATTTTGCAAAATCCTGGTATAAAAAACAACGCTCATAAACAAAAAAATTCCAGAGAACCTGAAAGGTCCCTGGAATTAATGTGATTATTCAAACGGATACCGAAGCCCCCATTGTGAACGAATCTGATCCATCAGTTTCATAATTCCTAACGATTCATCTAAAGAAATAGTAGAACTTTCGAGCAAACCTTCGTTCAAGCAACGCCCGACTTCTTCTGCTTCAAAGGCATAGCCTGTAGAGGATCGGTCATCCTGAAAGTTTTGTGCCTCTTTACCGTCCACAACTAAAGTAGCCGATGTGCTGTTCAGGAATGACGGAATGTGGATATAGCCCTTTGTTCCATGGATGTATGCCTCATTCGTCAATCCGAGGCGGACTGCCCCGTTAAGCATAGCCGTGCGTCCTTTTCCATAATCCAGCAAGATCGAAAATGTCTCGTCAACGCCTGTCTCCCCGATATGAGCTGTGCTCCATACATGCTCAGGTTCAGGACCGAAGACCATTGAAGCAAAAGAAACCGGATAAATTCCTGCATCTAATAGAGCACCTCCGCCCAGCTCAGGGTTCAAAAGCCGCCCCTCCGGGTTCCAATCTATTCGAAAACCAAATTCCGCCTTAACCAGCTTTACCTCGCCAATGTGTCCCGCATGTATCCACTCCCGCACTTGGCGAATCGGAGGCAAAAAACGTGTCCACATTGCTTCCATCAGGAATAGCTTACGCTCACGTGCAAAGCCGATCAGTTCCTTCAATTCTTTGCTGTTGACGGTGAAGGGTTTCTCACACAAGACTGCTTTGCCCGCCCGAAGAGCCGTCAGAACATTTTCTTTATGAAAAGGATGGGGAGTCCCTACGTAAATAGCATCTACCTCGGGATCTTGTGCTAATTCCTCATAGCTCCCGTAAGCCCTTGATATTTGATGCTTAGCTGCAAATTCGGTAGCGCTTTCAATAGTGCGTGATCCAACAGCATACCCTTCTCCATTCGTAACATGCGCCAAATCCGCCACAAATTGATCTGAGATCCAGCCTGTGCCGACAATTCCCCATTTGATCTTTTTGCTCATACTTGTGTCCCTCCCAGCAATTTGGTTAACGTTGACTTGCAACATACCCTTTTATTCTAGCAAACGCCTGTCCTAAACAAAAGAAACATTTGCTAGACGACGGTTTCTTTTGTGACCCAGCAGCATCTTCATTTATACCCATTATTGAATGACGTATCTGTAAAACTTTTTATCCACTTTCATGACTGGAAAACCAATCGGCAATTCTCCTGGAGCTATACTAACAAAGCCGTTCTTCTCATAGAAACGATGAGCTGCTACGAATTGTGGTGTTGTTCCAAGATAGATTTCTTCAATAGACCTTACCCTGGCCCATCCTATGGCATGATGCAATAATTGATTCGAAACATTGAATGTTTTACCTCTATAGTTTTGTTTTACAAACATTTTTCTGAGTGCTGTCTTACGGTTCCCAATATCTAACAAAGCTATAGTCCCTACTACGGTTCCTTCACTAAGAGCTACCCAGAAGTTGCCATTACCACGCTGATAAAAGTTTTCAATATCAAGCAAATCTGGCTGATCTTCTTTGGTTATGGCGATATTATATTCATCTTTTTGAATATGTAAAATTAAATCGACAACTTGTGTTTGATACTCGGTTGAGTACTCTTTTAGAAAGATACTATTAATCATCGTTGTGTTCTCCTATTATCGTCAATTGTTATACTGTTAGATTCTCATCAAACCACAGAATCTAAAATATTACCCATATCTCCTTATTGGCGCTTGATAGACGCTCAATATTAAATAACTCAACCTCCGCAACTAAACTAAGTTTCCACCTACACAGTCGAGGATTTGAAACCATTGTCTAGGTGCGAACGTTGAGTTAATTATGAATCTCTATATATCAGAATTCTATTCTACGCTTGAAGCTGTGTAAGAATTTGCGGGTCCTTGATCTTTTGGTCCTCGGCCAACAACACAATTTTGGATAGAATCTCCGCTGTTCTTGGGTCTTCGTCCAGAAACGGCAGGAAGATGCGTCCACGATGCTGCGAATGCACCGGAATAATATGCAGTGCTCCCTTCGCTTGCTTATAGACCCCCCCGCTTCCCAGATGCACAGCATATTCGCCAAGAGTCCCATCTACACGTGCATAATTCCCATCCAAGCGTACATTGCTAATTTTCAGCAGGCGAAGTGATTCCTGCACAATCACCCTACGCATTTCAATGGTCGTCAGACTGGCCTCTGGATCAACGCCGCCTATATGGGCAACACTGACGACCAGATCCACGTCCCGCATAACTTCGGAGAACAGAACAGGAGGAACTTCGTCCAACGGTACGCTCTTATACGTTGTCCGATCAAAGAACTGTACTGTCTCCAGCGTAGGAGCCTCGGTATCCGCTGGTGAGAACCAGTCTGCCATGGCATACAGGTTCGCAATCAGATTCTCGGCATAGTACACCTTCTGGAGTCCGTCCTCATAGCTGACTGTCCATTGGCGACCTTTCAATAGGGATACCGTTTTATTCGGCTGTACCTGGTGTCCCGCATATCGACGGGAAACTGTCGCGTTTGCACGTTCATCAGCATTCAGTAGGTACAGCTCACGGAACACCTGCTTAAATGGCTGGCGTATCTGGCGGTCGAATAAGTCCTTCTGGAAGTCGCTCCAACGACCACTTTCGAACAAATGAAGGGGATGAGCGATAATCAGCTTGTCTTCTTCTCCTATAGTATGCTGTTCAGCAAAAGGAGCCGTCAATACCAACGTTTCCTCATTAAAATATCCGAGGTGATCATCGGCCTTGAAAACCAGTGTTCGCACCAACGGAGCAAGCACAGGATTACCCAGCAGTCCTCTCAATTCCTTCACCATAAAGGTCGTACCAGACTCCATAGAGCGTTCCAATTCTTTGCGAGCTCTGCGGTACTGATCCACTAGATCTCCTTTAAGCTCCTTCAGCGACGTAACATACTCATCCTTCTTGAAACGAGCCGGAATGGATTTCAGCGTCTTGCCTTTGCTGACAATTTCAATATCTGCCGCTCCTTCAGCATCAATGACGAGCTGCACCGTTGTAGCCTCGTCCAAAGCATGTGGCTCAAAATAAGACCGGAGATCATCCAGCTTACGAGCTTCCATGTCCCATACGAGACGGGTTACATCATCATAACCTGCGTTACGTGCCAAATTCCCGAGTGCAATCCGTGAAACCAGTGCCTCACTGGCCTTACGCTGTGCCCCAAATTTTTTGCTTTGTTCCAGAAACCTCTGGATAAAATCATAACGTTCGCGTACATCTGGTTCAGGCGGCTGAGCAAGTGGAATCAGACTGTAGGTCAGCAAATGGTCTTTGTTTCGCTTGTCCTCCACTGATTTTTCCATTTCACTCCGTTTGAGTTTACCCAGCGTCGCATCCGCAAACAACTGGGATCGACGATGATTGGCTCCAGCTGAAATATACTTGGCACAATCGTACAGCAGATCAAATCGTTCCTCGCCCAACGTCTCATAGGCCTCATGAAACCAGTGAATATCGAAGGCACCATCATTAAAATCTTGCGGAGCAATCGGCGAATAATGGGCTACAATCGTTTCCTTCTCGGCCGAAAAACCTTCATTGATATGTGCATGGAAATACCATGCCGCACTGCGAAGCCCTTCCCAACCGAGATAGTCTGCTACAATCTCAATCCACTGTGGAGCATACATAGCAGCCTCCAGCAGACGTTTATCCGTAATTTTAGTGTTTTTCAGCTTTTCCTTGAGCAATGTGGCATCCTCGCCATCACTCGGATAACATGCTTTGAGCAAGTGGCTGAACGATTCTTTTTTGGTAATACGATCACCGTAGCCGTACACATAACCACGCACAAACGTTTCCTTGTCGAGACCCTCCAGAATACGGATGAAATAATCCATACCTTCAAATTGGCTCAATCCCATAACCTTTGGCGTAGCCTCGGTAGGCAAATCTCCTCGAACCAATTCAACCTCTAACAGTCGATCAATAACCGTGCGACGTATTTCCAAAAATTCATGTTTGCTAGAAATCCATGTATTGCGGGCATTGGTTAAGGAACTCATATGTCTTCTGCTTTCACTACCGGCCAGCAGTTCCCGATAGACTTCCCCTACACCGATCAACCCTTTTTCATATGCTTTGAAATAATCCTCCAGATCCAGCGGAGAATAAAAACGATTTTCCGCTCCTGGCAGTTCTGCGTAGTTCACAAAGGTATGGAAAAAGCGCTTAAAGGACTCACCATCATGAACCTGCCCCTTCTCCAGCGCCACCCACGGGCCGGACAATAGATGGAGCATTCCCATATCCTCTACAGGTCTGTCCTTAGGCACGCCCTGCATTAGTGAATTTAAAGCAAGGTCAATTACGTCAAATGTTTGGTCACCGGATGTGTCCATAAAATAAGCATTAACTAATGTGCTTACCTGATCGGAATAGGTCAGCTCTGCCATCCACTTCTGAACCTCGTTAATCCGATCCAAAGGATACATTTGCTCAGCGAAGTCTTTACGCCATCCTTCCAGCAGCTTGTGCTTGCTTTGTTCTGAATAGTTCATGTTAAAAGAAAAGTATCGATAGTAGCGATCCAGCGTTCGGTCCATAGGCTCCAATCGGTCATAAAAAACAAGCTCCAGCAGTTCACGCGCTTCCATGCCGCTTTCCTGCAAATAACGGTCCCACTCCTCATAGAGAGGATATAAAGACAGTCTAGAATCTACTTCTTCATCGACCTGAACCAGCCGTAGAGGACGAAGGTTCGTCCCAATAAGCAATGTATCTTTGTAGCCCGAATAATACTCCGCAGTATATTCCACATCACGATGATGATGAACAAGCTCATCCAGTCCGCTCAAGAACTGCTTGAGCTTCTCCAATGGACTAACAAAAACATCGGACAATCGAAAATCACCCAGATCAACTTTCTCTTCCAACCAAGCTTCCTTGACATTCGGATCGTACAGGCCAAAACCGTTAGCCCCTGTATAAGCATCCTCCTGTCCCAGCTTGGACAGCAGTTGCTCCTCTTTGGCTGTGGGTTGCTGAATGATATCCGCCAAAGCCCGCAGGCTTTCATACTGTTCGGCACGATCCGGGTCTGCATATATCTTCGTCAATACTTCCAGTCCACCCAATCGTTGCAGCTCCGCCTTAGCACGAAGCAAGCGTTCCAATGAGCCAGCCAGCGGCCCTTCCGATTGTGAGAGCAACACACCAATGACACTTTGTCGCAACGATCCCGTCTTGAGCTTTAATAAGGTTTCCATTTGTTGCATTTCTGGTTCCGACAGCGTCAGCTTACGCGCCTTGGCCACAGCGAACTCACGGATACTCATACTTTTGTCAGACAAACTGGAAAAAATAAAATCACGCTGTACCGTATCCTCAGGGTTTTGCACAAAATGGTTCAACAGTTCGCCACGCAGATTAGGGCTAATCTGTTCCTTTAAGGCTATGATTTCCCCAATCCAGGAAGCGTCCATATCATAACCAGCGAGATACAGCATTTTTTGAATAGGTGCATCTGAGCGGTGATACAGATTTACAAAATCCAGCACCTTGGAGGGCTCGGTGGACTCACCCTTTTTCATATGTACAAACAGGTTATGAAGTCGTTCAAAATCCTTACGCCGCTCCTCTTTGCTCTCCAGCAAAGGAGTGCGCACCACTTTAACAATCCGATCCGCGACCGTCCCGCCTTCTATCCATTCATAAAAATAATTGCTTGTATAGTTCGTCAATATCCAATATTGAAGCTCCGGGTCCGTTTCATCCAGATATTCTCTCGCGATTCCGAGGCGCACATCCTTGTTGTCACTGTTAGACAGTACATAAAGCGCTACGATCTTCTGGTAGGGTGCTCCCTGCTCCATAAGTTTCTGAACCTGTCCATACAGATCACGTTCCTCATGTACTGCAGTAGCCCACAAACTCATATATACTTCATTAGCATTTGAGCTGGTCAGCCATTCTTGGCGCAGTTCACTACGAGTCAATGCTTCATATGCCTGCTCGATCAGTTGACGAACGACCCGCTGGTTGGCGGACTCCAGCCCCATGCCCGTCCATACTGCAAGCGCCCGCACTACCGAGCTGTAACGAATGAAGCCTTGGTCGATGATCACCTTTAACAGATATATTAGAGCCTCCGGGGTTCCTTCATCCATTTGTTCCACGATACTTTGGCGCAATCCCTCCTGGAGCTTGGCGGCTGCCAAGAGCTCGCCGATCATGCGATAATTCTCCTCCTGATGACTCAGGAGCATGCCTTTAATCATATTGCGCGTAAGTAACGCAGCCTGATTATCTCCATAAATAATAGCTTTTAACGCCTCAAGCACCTGTAAATTATCGTTATCCAGCTCATAAGCAATCCAGTCACCAATCGTTTCCTGAATCCGGTAATCCCTGCCTGGTTCATAATCCTTTTTTGTTAAATAATCCATTACAGAGAACCCGATACAGTCCATTCGAATCAACTGCACCATTCTTTTATAAATCCGGGAAGTATGGGCCGTAATATCCGAAGTGCGAAACGGTTTTCGCGCATACCCTGTGCTGTATGGATATTCAGTCACATGCTCTGTTAGATGGGCGAATACATCGCCCGCTGTTTGTCCAATTAGAGCACGTAATACCTCTGTCAGTGGCTTAAACAGCGGTTCTCCGCTTTCTGTCGCCCGTTCTTTTAATATTCGCTGACATTCGTTAAATGGCTCCTCGTTCTCCTGTATGTAATGAAGCTTCCCCAGTTCCACAACATACTGGGCTAACTCCTGTTGTTGTCCATCCAGTTGCGCCGCGCGCTCCTTCAGTGTGGTGAAATATTCTTGCTCATTGTTCTCTTGATGCATATTTCGTTTCCCCCTCTACCATAGGCCTCCAGCCAGCATTGTGAAGCGTATAAATACAATCTCATTCCCATCCTTAAGTGACAAAGGAGCATCCAGTTCAATAATTTCCTCGTCACATACAAAAACTCTGTATAAACCATCTTCAAAAGCCTGCATCGCCGTGTTCACAGCATCCTTAATATCCGGGACACCCTCATTATATATGGAACCGAATCCTACTTTGCCTATCTCGCCTTGTGCCTGAACTTCCTCTCCCGTGAGGAACGGAATCAGCGCGACACTCTCCTGCTTTTCCCGTAGCTTTTGAACATTCAGAGCAACGGTTGCAGTAATCAAATCTCGCAATGTTTCTGGAGCAGGACTCAGTTCTAATTCCTGTCGTGCGAGTGCGGGCTTGCGCTTTCCCAGACTTTTTACAGTTACAAACAGCTTCATGTCGTTCCCCTTCCTTTTTATTCACGCTTTTGGCCCGTTGTCAGCTGAATTTTTTGACCCGTTTAAAAACACCGTTAACGAAATCGAAAACGAATGTTTGTTCGTATATTTATTTTAATATGTTCCTTATCATTACTCCATCGCCCTTTATGACCAAAATTCGCAGCGGTGTAACACCCTAAAATCTTAAAAAATAAGACTTTATACCCTGTTTTCGATCATTCCTTTCCATATTAAGGATGAAAAAAGACCTGCACAAGGGAGACCATCTGCTCTTCACAGACTTCCTTCCATTATACAGGTCGTATTTCATCATAAAACGATGTTTCAACATACTTATTTCAGGATTTTGCAAAATTCGATTCCAGTCGCTCCAACGTGCAAGATATAGACGAACTAAACCATTTCGATCTATATCTTATTCATTGGAAGTCGCTTATTGGATTTTTGCAAAATCCTCATTTATTTAAAATGCTGGAACAACGCTGTCCTTGTAATTATCCTCAAAAAATTTACGTACTTCCGGTCCAGTCATTCGCTTTGCCAGCTTTTGAATAGCATCGGAATCTACATTATCCTTACGCGCTACCAGATTAATGGCAAAATGCGTATCGTCTTTTTCGGTAATCAGCGCGTCCTTCTTCGGTGTCAGACCGAGCGGCTTGGCATATGCGGGATACATGGCAGCCATGTCCACATCATCCAGTGACCGCGCCAGCATCAACAAATCCACTTCTTTAAACACGAATTTTTTCTTATTCTCAATAATATCAGCCTGTGTAGCATTATAGCCTACGCCTTCTTTAAGCTTGATCAAACCGTTTTGCTCCATCATTACTAAAGAGCGTCCGGTATTGGCCGGGTCATTGGCAATAGCAATGGTCGCACCTTCGGGCAGGTCTTTAATGTTCTTGTATTTTTTGGAGTACGCGCCATAAATGGCATTGTAAATTGGTTTTACCGCTACCAAATCGGACTTGTTGCTTTCATTATATTGTTGCATAAAAGGAGCATGCTGAAAGAAGTTAGCATCCACTTCATGGCTTGCCAATGCGTTATTCGGTTGGATATTGTCTGAAAGCACGACGATTTCCAGATTGACTCCGTCCTGTTTAAGCAGCGGCTTCACGATATCCAGCACATCTGTCATCGGTGGGATTAGCGTTGCTACTTTCAAGGTCACTTCTTTTTGGGAAGTTGCTTCTTTAGACTGTGTTTCTGGAGCAGCCTGCTTTTGACCACCGCATCCGGCAACCAGTAGCATAACGACAGCAAATAGTGTGAGTAGTTTCAAGTTCGTTTTCATGTTGTTTTTCCGACTCATTTGATGAGGAACCTCCAAGTAAATTGTGATTGGGAAGATAAAAATGAGTTACAGTACAGCCGCAGCCGCTTCGCGTGCAGATTGTTCTTCCGATCGCTGTTGAAATGGGATTCTCTCTGATTTATAACACAATTTATAGGTTAGAATCCCATTTCAAAGGCGAACGCTGACGCTTCTCCAGAACAATTCTGTCCGTTCCGCTTTTGAGGTACTGTAAAGTCATTTTCACTTCCCATAGTAGGTGGTGCAATTGTTAATGAAGAGATTCATTAACCTCTTACCGCTTGTCGATCCGGCGGGATATGGTGCTTCCGGTGAACTGGATCGTTTGTACGAAAATAATCATGACGACGATGGTGAACGCCATCAAGCCTGTTTCAAAACGCTGGTAACCGTAGCGGATGGCAAAATCGCCTACCCCGCCGCCGCCCACAATGCCCATCACCGTGGAGTAGGAGATGAAGCTAATGGTGGACGTGGTCAAACCCAGTACAAGCCCGGAACGAGCTTCCACGTACAGAAATTTAAAAATAAGCTGGAGGGTGGATGCCCCCATAGAAGTAGCGGCTTCAATTACACCCTTGGGCACCTCAAGCAATGATTGCTCCACCAGCCTCGAATAATAGGCGATGGCCACCACTGACAAGGGAACCGTTGCAGCCATCGTGCCCAGCGCCGTCCCTACGACCAGACGTGTAAATGGAATCATAAACACGACGAGCAACAAAAACGGGAACGAGCGGATGACATTGACCACACTGTTCAATAAGGTGAACAGCAGTCGATTTTCATATTTTTGCCCTTTGCCGCACAAATACAAAATCGTTCCTGCCGGAAGCCCTAACAGTACAGCTGCTGCGATAGAAGTCCCCACCATGATAAACGTCTCTCCGATGGCTTTCCATATCTCAGACTGATATTGCGCAATGATGCTCAGCATTTCATTCATCAGCTTCACCTGCTCCCGCTGTTGAACCTACCGCAGCGTCAGCTACATGTTGCGTTGAAAGCAGCTGCCCATCCCGCATTTCTGATACACGGGTACAAATATTGCGTACCACGTCCATATCGTGCGTTACGATTACAATGGTAACTCCCAGTTCACGGTTGATCTCCCGTAACACGCCCAGAATATCCGCGGTCGTCTGCGGATCAAGCGCCGAGGTCGGCTCATCACACAGCAGCACCGCAGGTCGATTCGCCAGCGCTCTGGCTATCGCCACACGTTGCTTTTGGCCTCCGCTCAGTTGTGCCGGATACTGTTCTGCTTTATCAGCTAAACCGACGAATTGCAGGCATTCGCGCACACGTTCCACTCTCTCTTTTTTCGCGACACCTGCCAGCTCCAACGACATTGCCACATTTCCACTGACCGTCCGATTGTGAACAAGATGATAATGCTGAAAAATCATCCCTATCGATCGCCGCGCTTCACGGAGACGTTTTTCCGGCATGCGAGTCAAATCTTCCCCGTTCACAACCACGTTTCCCTCATCCGGCCTTTCCAATACATTCATCAACCGGAGCAACGTAGACTTACCGGCACCGCTGGCACCTATGATACCGTGAATTTCCCCCTCCTCCACTTGAAGGAACACGGATTGAACCGCATGAAATTGGCCGCTTGAGGTGGTATAATGCTTGCTTACCTGATGCAGCGTAATCATGAAACCTGGCCTCCTGATGATCCATTTCTCAGGGAAAATGTAATAAGCCCGCCAGCCCAGGCGGGTCTGTACGAGCCGTCAATTCCCATTGCATTAATATACCACAGAGCAGAAAACGGGCAAAGCCTTTTGACAACAATTAACGTACATCCCACACCCCCACGTAAGGAAAGCAGATACCGAGTCCCCAAGCCAGCGTAAGCATGATGACAAAATAGAATATGAACACAATATCTACAGCCGAATAGCCAATCGCATAATAATACGTGCGTTTGGTTTCATTGGTAAAACCCTTGGCTTCCATGGCAATAGCAATTCGCTGTGCACGCCGGATACTTTGAGCGAGCAGCGGAATTGCATACCTGCGAAGCGTGGCATACATATTCCATTTGGACACATGCTGATGTAAACCTCGAATACGATGGGCTTGTCTCAATGCCTGGAATTCCTCCACCATCATGGGCATCAACCGCATGGCTGCCAAAAAGCTATACGCATACTTCGGAGAGAGCCTCCATTGCTGCATCAGTGAATAAAAAAGGTCCACTGGACGAGTCGTTAAACCAAACAGCAACCCTACCGCCGCCATACTCAGCGCACGAAAGCCCAGATGTATACCCCGATAAAAGCTTTCCTGCGTAATATGGATCAGGCCCCATGTCCACCAGGTCGTCACCCCTTTGCCGAACATCATCATGCCCGTTGAGGTTGAAATAAACACCAATATAAAGGGAGATCCATACAGCAGCAGCCGCTTCCATGGATGGCCTGACCAGACAAGCAGCAGCAGCATAGCACACGCAACATTAAACATGACATTCGGATCATGAATGACTATAACGACCACAAACAGTATGGAAAACATAACGAGCTTTAGGCCCGGATTCACACGATGCAGCCATGTTTTATGATGGGGAAAGGACAGGTTCATACTGTAGTTCCCCTTTCTGAATCCGCCATATATCGGTACAATATCGATGGACAATTTCTGGGTCATGCGTGACCATCACAATGGCCGTGCCTGCCGCTCTCAGCTGCTCCAACATATCCAGCATGACAAAGGTATTACGCGCATCCTGCCCAAAAGTCGGTTCATCCAGCAGCAGCACTTCCGGCTCACGGATCATAGCCGTAGCAATACTCAACCGCCTTTTTTGGCCCAATGAAAGCTGATACGGATGACGCTCGTCCAGCCGCTCCAGTCCGAACTGTACGAGCATCCGATCGACCCGTTCCCGGCACTGTTCAATGGTGAACAAGCTCTTGGGTAACGAATACTCTAGTTCCTTTCGTACGGTGTGTGCTACGAATTGCAGCTCGGGATTTTGAAACGCGAACCCGATACGCTCTGCCAGTTGTTCCGTACTGCCTGCCTCAATTCCGCGCACGCTATAACGTCCCTGTGTGCGAAGTAAGCGCATCATGGAGAGCAGCAGTGAGCTTTTGCCAGCCCCGTTTTCACCGACCACGCCAATCCAGTCGCCAGGCTTCACCTGCGCATGCTCCACATAAATCACTGAACTTAAACCGCGGAGGCCACTAAAATGTTCCAGCTCCAGCAAATCAATCCCTGTACCATTCCCCGTACCATTCTGCTGTGTCACTGATTCACTCCAACGCGGCGAAGACGATTCACTCCATACTCCCGGGTACCACACGCCATACTCGGACAATGCCTGCCGCTGCCCATGAAATACTTCTTCCGCCCTTCCATCCGCAATGATCTCCCCTTGAGCAGAAAGCACCACAATCCGGTCCACATCATGGACAATTTCATTAATTTTATGCTCCACGATCACCAGTGTCTGGTCTACCGAAATGTTTCGAATGGTATCCCACACCTGTGTAGTGCCTTCCTCGTCCAACAAAGCCGTGGGCTCATCCAGAAAAAGCACTTCTGGCTCCATAGCCAGCACAGACGCAATCGCCAGCCGCTGTTTCATTCCCTGTGACATGCTGCCAATGGGCATGTGTATATCATCCGTTGATAGACCAACCTGTATCAGCAGCTCGCGAATACGGGATCGCATCTGCTCACGAGGAACCTGATTATTTTCCAACACAAAAGCCAGTTCCTCGTCTGCATATGACATACAAAACTGCGTATCAGGATCTTGAAATACAATACCTGAGACACTTGGGATTACAGCAGCATCGCATTTCATAGGCACTTCTATCGTGCGTGGAATCAGACCGCTTAACACTTGGAGCAGCGTTGATTTACCGCATCCACTCGGTCCCAGCAACAGCAGCTTTTCCCCCTTGCGGACAGACAAAGACATATTGTGAAAAAGCAGCTCCTGCTCACCGGGGAATTTCAACCGAAGACGGGTGATCGAAGCCACCACATCTTCGGTTGCCTGGCTCATCAATCCAGCCCCTTATAATCTTGTTCCGTTGCGGGTCTCAAACTTCGCGTGACTCCGGTTACCTCCAATGCCCTAGCCAGATAGAACGCGAATACCCCGGCAATCACAATGCTGCCAATCATGCGAAAACCGATATACAAAACATAGTTCCAGGTCGAAAGCTGATCAATATACCCGTAGCTGAAGTCTAAAATCAGAGAAGCGACAGCCGCCCCGGCCGCAGCTAGCGAAGCAACCCACAGGTTTGCGTTCCGATACAGAAAAGCCGCAAAAAATAGCTCCGCTCCCAAGCCTTGCAGCAGGCCATAGTACAAAGTGGACATCCCCCATTCGCTTCCCAAAAAAGCACTGACCGTTGCCGCTGCCACCTCTGCCAAAATTGCAACACCCGGCTTGCGAATGATGAGATAAGCAAACGTGCCTGCCATAAACCACATGCCATACATCAGTTGCTCGGCGTGTAGACCGAATGGTTTCATCAAATCATAGGCAGGTCCCCATATTTTGTAGACTAACCCGAACACAACAGCGATCACAATCGTGACCAAAATATCAGTCAGCTTCAACCCTTTGGACGCTCTTACAGCAGTATTCATTATTGCGTGCTCCCCTTTTTCCTTATAATTGGCCTCTTGGCCATAAAAAAAAGCTTGTCTGGAGCCGAATCTCCAGGCAAGCTTTATGCGCAGTAAAAGGTGAAGCACCATACAAAACATCATTCGTCGATATGCCTTATATAACCAGTAGTCTAAGCTACTACACTGATACCAAGCCAAAGTCAGGGTCAAGGTAAAATGCTAGGACATACATTGAATCTATCGACAACCGCTAAACAAGCGGCATTCCTGTATAGTGTTCTTGGTTTCTCTACGCTGGCATTACCCAGATCAGATTTCACGGTCAGTGGCAAGGGCCACCCTCTCAGCCTGACTTTCTCAAGCTCCCGACAATGCTTTTTTAATTCACTATAATATATACCACATCTATGGCTTTGACAATCCTATAATCCGAAGAAACGTTTGGCTGTCTCCGTCGTGGCGATTTCGATCTCCATCATGCTTCGGCCTGTACATTCGGCAACCGTAGCAGCAATGTGAGCGAGATACATGGGCTCATTACGCCCTTCTTTGGGCTTCACGGGCAAATTACGCGGGGTCAAAAATGGTGCATCCGTTTCAATCATCAGACGGTCCAAGGGAATATCTCTGACCAGTTCACGCAGATGTTTGCCACGCCGTTCGTCGCAAATCCAGCCGGTGATCCCGATATACAGTCCCATCTCTACATACGTATGCAATTCTTGTTCCGTGCCTGTAAAACAATGCACCACTGCTTTATCGACAAGCCCTTGATACTCCCGCAGCATAGCAACAAAATCCTCATGTGCATCTCGTTCATGAAGAAATAACGGCATATTAAGCTCACCCGCCAGTTGGATTTGCTCCTCAAACCATCGGCGCTGCACATCACGCGGCGAAAAATCACGGTTATAGTCCAATCCGCATTCCCCTATGGATACGACCTGCGGCTGACTCGCCAGCTGGCGGAGCTGCTGAACCGTCTCTGCGCTGCAGTCTTTGGCATCATGGGGATGCACGCCAGCTGTCGCATACAGCTTGCCCGGATAACGTGCTGCATACTGAGAAGCCTCCCGACTGCTGCGGACACTGGTCCCGGTAATAATCAGGGGTGAAATCCCTACAGCTGCTGCTCTCTCTACCACCTGTTCCCGATCCGCATGAAACGAACGGTGCATCAAGTTCACGCCAATATCAATTAACGGTGTACCCCTTTCCATCTCAATCCCTCCTTCGCAAACTACAATCTCGGATCAATCGGCTCCGATTCCAGAGATAGCGCGGCAAGGACGCATTCATGAATACGATCTACCGTATCCTTGCGGACAAAACGTTCCACGCCTTCCATACCAAGCGCTCCTTCCATCAGGGCATGACGCTCCTTTTTGTTCGTTCGACGCTGCTTCAGACGCTTTAAATTCTCAGGGGCAAGATAATCCATACCGTAAATGATGTGCAAATACTTCCGGCCTCTCACCTTGATTGCAGGCTGAATCATCTTGTCCCGATTTTTCATCAAAAAGCGTTCCGGCTTGATCACAATCCCTTCATGACCATCCTCTGTCATCTCGTTCCACCAGCGAATGACCTCTTCCTCGCTTGCTTCGTCCGTGATCACGCGATACTCTGTCTCCATAAACAGGGAAGACAGCCCAGCCAGCTCCCGGTTTTGCTCCATATGCCAAATATGAGAATGGTCGAAAAAAGTCTTTCCGCTGTGTGCCAGCGTATGGAACGGTGCGATACGAATTTCATCCAGACCGTCCACATCCCAGCAATATTTTTGAAAAGCCTCTTGAAACGTTACGGCATTCGCGTACTTCTGTTCCATTTCCTCCAACCAGTCTCCAACCTCTCGACCTGCAACCTTCGCCTGCTTCAGCTTGTCTACCAGCTTACTGCGATCCAGCAGGGCTGCCTCCCCCACATGCGCATACTGTGCAGCAATCAGTTCCCGAGCCTTGAGATTCCACGGTACAATTTCCGCATCCAGCAATACAAAATCCGTCTGGTTCCGTTCAAAATATCCAGCAGTCCGTAGATCCACATTCAGCTTCTCCATCACTTGCTTCCCAAGGCTTTGTTCAAAGAAAGCTCTCCCACTCCGACTATAGATCGTGCCCAATGTCGGGTAGCCTACATATTCAACAGCGGCCTGTTCGTTTTTGAATAATAGTAGAATAGCCCGGCTACCCATATGTTTTTTCTCGGCCACCATCGTTTGTACTCCTTGCCCGCGATAATAAGCCAGCGCCTCACGTGGATGCTCCAGATATCCTTCCTCTGCAGACACCGCTGGAGCAGGGCTCATCGTCGGTGGAATATACACCAGCTCCTCCATGGGTACAGTCACATGTGACACAGTATCTATAGCGGATTTGATCCATTCTCCTTGTACGCGCACTTCGCCATACGATTCCGTCAGCACACTGTAACCAGCGATTAGCTTGCGTAAATTCGGCGGGGAAAACCGTTTTCTCTGCCACCGGACAAGTGGGCTATCGGGATCATTCGCATAATTCTCATGTGCCGAAACGCTGACAAATTCCTTTTCTGGATAACGATAAGCGGTCAGCATACCGCCAAATACCACACCCTGATCAATATTCACCGTCTGGTTCACAAGGGTAGGCTGCGGTCTCGGATCATGTCCCCATACTACTATTTCTCCCGATTCATGGTCTACGAACCAATCCTTGCGGATCGGTGTTCCGTTCGCATCCTGCCCCTCCGTATCTCCATAGCGGCAATAATCAGAAATACGTGCCGACTGTTTGCCAATAAAATGATCCTTAATCCCGGCATGAGTCACAACCACATGTCGCAATCCATTTCTGCCAAAAATAAGATGAGAGGGTACATGTAGCAGAAAATCCCTCAACTCGCTTCTAAGCTGTTCTGCCGCTGCCTTGCCCGCTTTTTGTTCATATTGGACCAGTTCCTCTGCAAATCGTTCATCGCCATGACTGAGAGTCACCTTTCTCCCATCGAGGTAACGGCCGATTTTCCAGCCATGATTGCTGTCAATCATATACGCTAGTCCGGCATCCACGTGCTTTTTCCAGAACTGCACCGCTTGTAACGATTCTGGGCCACGGCTCATCACATCCCCGACAGATACTAGTCTTCTACCATCTGGATGATGGTATAGTCCTTCCGTATCTTCCGTATATCCTAGCCGCTCTATCACTTCCAGCATCTCACGGTAGCACCCATGGATATCACCAATGATGTCAATACCTGAGCCAATCTCATGAAACAGTGGCTGCACACGGCGAACAAAGTTCATTTCTTCTACATCCTTAAGAACATAGCAAGCGTTAAAACCTTCCTCACGGATACCACGCAGGTTCCGCTTTAACAGCTGTGCCTGCTGCTTGACCCGTTGGCGGCCACGCGGATGCTCCCTGCCTAAATCCCGTTCCAGCAGCACAGCTTCGGGTACATCCAGTACCCAGGCCATAACAGGAACATGCGCTTTGGCTGCCAGCTGTACATATTTTTGACGATCCTCAGCATACAAATGGGTGGCATCCACAACCGTTAGCTTATTCAAGCGACAACGCATAGCCAGAATCGTATCCATCGCCTCAAACGCCTTGGCTGACATTTGCTGATACTCATAGAACAGTACGTCCGATTCCAGCCTTGGAAGTCCACTCCAGTCTATAAATTCCGTATCTCCGACCAGCTTGCGAAAATGATCCGAGGATACCACTTCTGTCTCCAGTAGAATCCCTTCGCTCACCAGCCTGTCCAATAATGTGGTTTTGCCACTGTTGGAGGCCCCCACCAACACAACCAGTCCAGCATGCGGTAAATGAATCGTACGTTTGGATGAATTGCTCATGCTTCCTTCTGCTCCTTTCTGCGCGTAAATATAGCCATTTGGGTCGGTTGTCCAAAGCCTTCGACCTCTTCTCCGATCCCCTTCAGCGCTATCAAATAAGGAGCTTCCTCAATCCACTGCTCACATCGTTCCTGAAACTCGCTTCTACTCCATTCAAAACGGTGATCGCCATGCCGTAGCTCTTGCTGATTTATACGATACACTTCATTATATTCACGATTGGGAGTCGTCACGATCAGCACGCCCGGCTGATACTCCGTCACAATCGTCTTCATCACCCGGTTCAGACGATGCTCGTCCACATGCTCAATGACCTCACATAGGATCATCACATCTTTGCCCCGCAATTGTTCATCATAATAAAAGAGTGAGCCCATCATGGGTGTAGGAATGATCGCGTCGGTATGCCTTTCCAGCTTGGCAAAACGCTCCATGGCTCTCACCTGTGCATACGCAGACGGCTCCACCGCCCAAATTTCTTCAATGCCCGTCATTCGGGCCATCCGAGCCGAAAGCTTCCCTTCTCCTGAACCAAAATCTACGATTTTCTGTCTTCGAGGCAGCTTGCGAATCACGTCCATAATAGCTTGATATCGCAGTTCATTCAGCCGTACAGTAGGCTGTTGCTTCCCTTCCTCCTGTGGCTGTTCTGGCTGTTGAATCTGTTTGTGCTTATCATTTTGAGCTTGGACAGTATGTTTTTGAGTATGTTTTTCAATATGTTTTTGAGTACCTGTTTCAGCAGAATCTGATTGCTCAAATTGCTCAATCAGATTGGTAAAACGAAGCGTGCGTCGAATGATGAGCTCGCGTAGCGGATGCTCTGGCAGCCAGCCTTCACCGTAACGTCTCAGCTTGTCAAACTCTTCTTCACTAATATAGTAATGCTTATAATTATCCAGCACCGGAATCAACAGCAATAACTGACGCAGCGCATACTGCACCGTCTGGTGGCCACTTAACGTGACATATCTGACGGTGCTTCGATTTTTCAGCTGAAAAGAATAATCTGCTTCCCCTCGTTCTATGGCCACTTGATAGCCCAGCGGAGCAAATAGTCCCTCCACCACAGAATCCGGCAAATCCGAAGCAACAGGCCCAAACGATAACTCCAGCGCAAAAGGGTGCGTCACCCATCCTGCATAATCTTCTTTGGGTTTACCGTTCAGGGCTGTGCCAAGCGAGCCACGAATATAGGTGCAAAATAAGCTGCTGGTTACAAACTCCCGATCATTTATATATTGTGTAATATCATAGCTGTCTGGACTGTTTTTGACCAAATCAATCGAATCTGGCGAAGCCTGAATGACGATCTCAGCCTCTTCCTCGGTAAAAACAGTGTACACCATGCGTACACGTGCGCCTTTTTCTGTGCGATCATACGTATTGTAAGGATTCTTAGCAAGCAAATGCGAAATCATCCCTGCATTCGTTCCGGTTGCTTTTAGCGTAATGTGCATACTCCACTTCTCCTTCCCAGCTTATGCTTTCCATACTTCATTCACCGCAGCGCGGAACAAATCATCCAACTGCTGATCCCGGCCACTCTCCATATGCTGAAGCAAGGGCGCCTTTTGTTCAAAATAAGCAATTTGCTGCTGGATAAAATCATTCACCACCGAAAGCCGTGGCTCCATATCCAGTTCCTCGCCCGCTTTTTTACGTTGTAGCAAATGCCCGATCACCTGATAAAGTTCTGTATCGGCCGGAATTAATTCCTCTAGCAAGTCTACGAATTCCATCGGAGGCATGATGTTGTAACGTTCAATCCAGCCACAGGCCAGCAGTGGGCGCAGTACATAAAAATACTTTTTAATCTTCACCTGTTCTCCTTGCAAATAATCCCGATAGTTCCCCCGCGCCATATTCAGGTAATGGTACACACAGGACTTCGGAGAGAAAGTTAACGGCGATATTGCACGAATCTGGTCAGCCACTGAATACTGCTCCAGATAGGGAATCGGAGATTGCAGCCATTCCAGCAAAGGCGGATTGGACTTGCGAAACAAATGGAGTGCCTTTTTCAAATCCCAGCCGTTCATATCCAGCAAATTGCTGATGGGTCGCTCAATCACATCCCGCTTATCAAAGATAGATAAATACCAATCTACGGGTCTTACATAGATAAATCGTACATCATAGTCACTGTCCTGTGAAGGAAACCCCCATGCCCGACTGCCTGATTCACAGGCGTACACAATGCGCACCTGCTCCGCCTGCTCCAATGCGCGCAGCTCACGCAAAATCGTCTCGCACATTTCCGGTTGAATGAAACCCTGCCCATGCTTCACATCTGTCATGTTGTTCCCTCCCTTATCATTAAAGTATTTCCCGAATCTGTTCTCTAATCGACTCCTCCGTTTCAGCTACCGATAAGTGGCGAAGGCGCTCTGTCGTTTTCTCTCCCCACATCTCAGAAGACCATACCTTGAGTACATGAAGCGCTGCACAGCGATTGGAGGTCACCGGACTCCAAAGCCCGGCAGCAACTAGCTCTTGTCCCATTCCTTCGTGAGAAGACAATAGCTGCAACAGCATACCCAGACATTGATGCGCTTCATACTCCAGTCCATACCCAGGTAAATTAGCAGGGCCGGAAGCAATCTCTCCCAAGGGCAAGTGCTGTTCTGCAAAAGCCACCAACTTGCGCACCCGCTGTTCATCCACTGTCTTGATGAGTTCAAAGTACAGATTAGGCTTGACTGGGTATCTGCTTAATTGATCAAATAGCACGGGCCATACATCTAGTGTTAGCATTTGAGCTGCGCGAATGGCACAGTGGAGATGCGGTGAATCTGCATGCTGCAGCTCCTGCTCCACCAGCTGCACCCACTGCGGATCGTCCATCATCTGCTGGCACAGCGACGCGTAACGTCTACGCAATTCCGGTGTCCATTCATGCTCATAACGTGTCTCCCATGAATCGTCCTCTTCATCCAGAAAGTCTGCAATATCCATGATGATCGTAAAATGCTGCACCGTCGTGCACATGGCCTTGGCATGACGAAGGTAGTTACCTATAACCATAGCGGCATGCTCATAATCGTCTATACTTTCCGCAGGTCCGCCTGCTGCCAGCAAAGCCGACAGAATCTCGCCTGCTCCGTCAAACAACTCCTGATCAATCTGCGGAACGGCGATGGCTGTATGCAGCTCGCCTTTATGAGCGCACTCATAAGCAAGATATTCATACATGACATTATTGCGGAATCCTTCCCGCAGTAGCCAATCACGTATTTCCTGACGCGTAGGTTCCAGCCGTTCCACTACGTGAATACGTCCCCAGCCATGTACCTGGCGGGCTAACGTATACAACTGTTCGTTGGCTTGCTCCGAAATATTACAGATAGCTACAGCCGCATATAGCGTGAATTCATCATGCTTTGCCAGCGTTAAAATAAGCTCGTGATGCTGCTCTGTCTCCAGTAATCCAAGCAACGCAATGCCGATCTTCACCACATTACGGTGTGCTCCATGTTCAACCAGCCAACGCGCTTCCTCATACAATCGGTCTGGCTGAATTGCTGGATGCTGGCGCACCGCATCCAGCAACGGATCAATCAGACTGAGCGCATTTTCCTCCATCAAGCGTACATACGTCTCACGTCTCGTCTTCATTCCTGGCTTACGACATTGTCTGGACAACAGCTGCACCAGATCCTTGATTTTGTCGGCCACATGTTCGCCAGCACCATGATAGCCTAATGCTCCATCCAATCCTCCTGCCACCCAACGTATCGTGTGACCTGCCCAATATTCTTCATCATCCGGTAAATGATCATCAGTAAGCCTGCCCTGAGTATCCATTCCCTGCATAATCGTTTCATAAATCGAAAGCTTGCCTACCCATGGATATAACACTTCATTTTTGCGTCGTCCAAACATGTTGCATCACCCTTCTGTTATGTATTGCTTCTTAGTTTCATCGTGCTATCTTATATTTCTATGATGCTTTATATTGGAAGTCGTGAACATGGTGAAAGTATTACAAAGAAGAATAATTTCCCTTTTTCCTGTTTCCCTTCCCTGTTAGAATAAAGGGATACTTGCTTTCGGAGAACGGCAACAGAAACGGGGAATGCATCATGGCGAGAGAGAGTTTTGATAAAGAAATTCAATTCCTGCGCATGCTCACACTGACCAGCGGCGCTTATAATCGGCAGCAATTTGCAGACAGACTGGGCATTTCAGTGCATACCTTTGATAAAACAATCCGGCGTCTCAAGGAAATCGTCCAATCCGTACAACAGCAGTTGCCTGAGGACCAGGGACATGATTTTAATGAGATGCTGCGCTTTAATTATTATGAATCCGCTGATCCATTACTACTATTCTTGTTTCGGGCCAAATCGCTCAAGGAATCAGAAAGCGTCCGCTTATCTCTTCTGCTGACAGCGCTACAGTCACAGCCTCTGACCACTATGGAATTGCTGGATGCTTGCTGCAACGGGCTACCTTCCGACAGTTCGCTGCCGGATGAGAAAACGATTCGTTCCGATCTGAAATATCTGGTCGAAGTCGGCGTGGTTCGCAAGGAACCCGGCGGCAGACCTTATCGCTATGCTGTCCGCAACGATCTGGTGACAGGACTGACGGACGAGGAATTACTGGACTTATATGATTTTGTAGACATTATGGCCAACACCCAGCTTCCCTCTGTTCAGGGATATCTGTTGCGAGATCATCTAAAAAAAGCCATGCGCCGTCAAGCCGGAGATCGGGATTTGGCTGAACCTTTTTTATATAAATACCACTATTATTCACGCATTCTGGACGAAGCCCATATTCATCCGCTTCTACACGCCATTCGGCAACGTCGCTGTGTAACTTTTTTATATTTTTCGACGTCCAAACGAAGCATGTACGGGTCACAGAACACAAACCCGCTGTTTGAAAAAGAGACGGAGGGCCGTGAACATACCATTCTGCCCCTGCAAGTCATCTATGATCATCAATATGGACGTTGGTATGTTCTGGGTCATGTAGGCGGTAAAGGAATCATGAAGTTTCGTATGGAGGGCATGACTCAATTGGTGGTGGGCAAGCCTGTACCAGAGCAGTTTCATGCCGATCTGCTAGCGGTGTTGGAAGAAAAAATGCGGTACAGCTGGCTTGTTGATACCGGTCGTCCTGTGAAGGTACGTGTACGTTTTTTTAATCCTGAGGGCGCGAAGCGCAACTTTATTCGGGAACGTGTACTGTCACAGGGACAATGGGGTACGATCGCGGAGGAAGAAAGTGAATCCTTTATCTATGAAATCACAGTGAATGGAATCACCGAGATTAAACCGTGGATTCGCAGCTTTGGATCAAGCTGTGAGGTATTGGAGCCTCAGCGGCTACGTAAGGAATTCAGACAGGAATGGAAGGAGCTGCAAGCCTATTATGAGCCTGTTCGAGAAAATATTTAACTATCAGATCGTCTCTCGGCTGGATGAATCGGGCGCTTTTGCCACCACATCGCAGGAAAGAGTCTGGCTCCAATCTATGCTGACAGACTCGGCAGCAATAGAGGCTTTCACCCCGTCTACGCTTGATAAGCTTCGGCAGATGCTCGCAGACGACGAGCCTCTGGAGGCCGATGGAAGTTTGCGGGAAAAAGCAGGTCTCCCTGCTGCCTCGGTATATCATCCACTCTTGCGTGAATTGCGTCCCATTCTGCGATCGCGTTCTGGCATCTGTATGACCTACAAACTGCGCAACGGACACATGCATGAGCGAATGTCCGGTTTTCCATATAAGCTGGAGTTCTCCATGGTCAAAAAAGATTGGAGCCTGCTGTGGTATAACCGCAGACACCGCGCGCTCATGTCTACCAAGCTGTCTAATATCGTGAACGTCACGGAAGATGAGCTTCTACCCGAAGAGGCCGAAAAATTCACCCAACGTATTCTCGGTATACTGGAGTCGCGCAAAGAACAGGGCATCATCGAAATTATTCCTGTATACAACGGAGAAATGTCCCGTATTTTATATGCTTTTTCCTGCTTTGAAAAAGAGGTCGAATATGTTCAGGAAGCAGATACCTATCGTATTACGCTCACCTTCCAGGCAGACGAATGTGAATATGTGCTATCCAAAATCCGTTTCCTTGGCAAACGTGTCAAGGTCGTCCAAGGCTCCCGGCTGATCTCACGAATGAAGGAAACAACGGCCAAGGCCCTTGCACGCTACGAAGAGGAATAGCTACTGAGGCAATATGAGATGCATCCATGTAAATAGGCCCTTCCTCCGTCTGTTAATGAGACGAAGGGAGGGCCTATTAAACTACAGTTCGTATAAACGAGGTCATACACGTACACCCACATACGCCTGCTGTAACAAACGGGTCCGCAGTACCAGTTACGGCAAGGCTTGTCCGCGCGCACTGACATACAATTCATACCATTCCTCACGGGTCATCAGCTCGCTCTGGCGTTCCGCATCCTGACATGCCTTGATTCGTTCAGGATTGGCGCTGCCAAGGACGGGCTGAATCCGTGCCGGATGTTTCATAAGCCAGCCAAGGACGATCGCTTCACGTGTCGTTTCCTTTTCAGAAGCTAGCTTCTGCACCAGTTCTGCCGTCTTAACGACATGCTCAGGCTGCCCTTCCAAAGGACCTCCGCTAAAACGTCCCTGCGCCAGCGGTCCCCAGGCTTGGAGCTGAATATTCTCGGTTTGGCAATATTCCATCAAACCTTCGCCAAAATGTACATTTGTCCCTGCCTGCTGGTTCACATGTACTGTCTGATCTACAAAATGCAGATGGGCCAGGCTCATTTCCAGCTGATTAGCGATCAGCGGCTCCGTTAGGCTCCGTTCCAGAAACCGAATTTGGCTTACATTCATATTGGAAACGCCGAAATGCCTTACTTTGCCAGATGTCTTAAGCTCGCTGAACGCCTTCGCTACTTCTTCCGGCTCTACCAGCGGATCAGGGCGATGCAGTAGCAGGATGTCCAAATATTCGCTACCCAGACGCTTCAGGATACCATCCACGGACTCCATAATATGAGCATATGAGAAATCAAAGCGGCCCGGGAGCGTACCATCTGGCAGAAAAATGCCGCATTTGGACTGAATTACGATTTGTTCACGCAAGCCCGGCTGTCCCTTTAAAACCCGACCGAAAATTTCTTCCGCTTTCCCCATACGATAGATATCCGCATGATCGAACATCGTAATCCCAATGGATTGTGCAGCTTCTACAGCTCTTTCCGCTTCAACGACATGCTCCTGCGTAAACGGTGCATGGCTCCATTCTCCACCAAAAGGCATACAACCGAGCGCCAGCCGACTATCGGAGATTCCACGTTTCTGTAAAGGCATAATCTTCATGCTGCTCCTCCTTCAACCCTCAAAATATTCCCTGCTTTATCCACATATGAATAGTTCGTGAAACCGCTATCACACACCTATTTTACCACTTACTTACGGTCGTGTATCACTTTGGCCCCAATCCACATCTTTTTATCCGAATATCCCCATGCTCAGATAACGCTCTCCGGTATCCGGGGCAATGCAAAGTACCCGTTTGCCTGCTCCCAAACGCCGAGCTTCCTGAATCGCCGTCCATATCGTAGCTCCGCTAGAGGGGCCAACCAGAATCCCTTCCTGGGCAGCAATCGCCCGTGTCATTGCAATCGCATCCTCATCGGAAACCTGCACGATTTCGTCATACACTTCCGTATTCAGCACGGTGGGAACAAAGCCTGGACTGGTGCCAACCAGCTTATGTGGACCGGGTTTTCCTCCAGATAGCACTGGCGAGCCCTTAGGCTCAACTACAACAATCCGCAGATCCGGCAAATGCTGACGCAGCACTTCACCTGTTCCCGTAATGGTACCGCCCGTTCCCGAAGAAGCGACGAACACATCCAGCTTCCCTTCTGTCTGTTCCAAAATCTCAAGTGCCGTCGTCGTACGGTGGATATCCGGATTTGCCTCATTTTCAAATTGATGCGGGATAAAACTCCCTTCAATTTCAGCCCCCAGTTCGAGTGCCTTGCGAATCGCTCCTGGCATCCGTTCTTCCGCTGGTGTCAGTACGACCTCAGCCCCGTAGGCTTTCAAAATATTGATCCGTTCCTTCGTCATATTCGAAGGCATCACCAAAATTGCACGGTAACCTCGGGCTGCCGCATTCATCGCAAGACCAATTCCTGTGTTGCCACTCGTCGGCTCAATAATGGTGCCTCCCGGCTTTAGACGTCCTGCCTTTTCCGCCTCGGCAATCAGGTTGCCCGCCGCCCGATCTTTAACACTGCCGCTTGGATTAAAATACTCCAGCTTCACATACACTTCCGCATCCTGCGGCCGTGTGAGCCGTTGGAGTCTTACACAAGGTGTATCTCCTATTAAATCTGTAATACTATGTACCACTTTAGGTGCCATTGTTATATCCTCCTTGGATCGTTCCTTACAGCGTCATTTTACGATCTTAATATCATACTACCAAAATAACATACTTGGCTCCTTCCTACCTGTCGCTTTTGTAAATTACATAAAACTTATCAACTTAGTATGTAAAATTCTTGCAAAATGGGTCGCCAGATATCGCCTGTAATGATATACTCGCATTACTATTTTTTCAGGAGGATACAAGACACTTATGAGTAATCAAGAAAATATGACAGCAAATCGCTTCCCCCCCTCCTTGCTATGGTTGACCCTTGGTGCCTTCGCCATCGGCATGACCGAATTCGTCATTATGGGACTTCTGCCCAATGTAGCCCATGATCTTCATGTTACGATTCCGCAAGCCGGGCAGTTAATCACCAGTTACGCGCTTGGTGTGGCCATTGGCGCACCTGTACTTACTGTATTAACCCATAAGGTTCCGCAGAAAAAGCTGCTATGCCTCCTAATGACCATATTCATTTTAGGCAATCTTTTTTCTGTCATTGCTCCCAATTACGAACTTCTGATTGCGGCCCGTATGGCTACTGCATTATCGCACGGAACCTTTTTGGGAGCCGGTTCCCTGATCGCTGCCAGACTGGTTCGTCCTGACAAGCGCGCGGGTGCTATTTCTATGGTGCTGACCGGTTTGACCGTGGCGAACATTATTGGCGTGCCCTTTGGTACCTTTATCGGACAACAGCTCGGCTGGCGTGCTTCCTTTGGAGCCATTGTGGTCATCGGCTTGATTTCTCTCTTTGGTATCATTCGCTACATTCCGGTGATTCATCAGGACAAGCCTTCCAGTCTCAAACAAGAAGTCAAAAGCCTGTTTAATCCAAAAGTGCTGCTGATGCTGCTCACAGGTGCAGTCGGTTGTGGTAGCCTGTTCACTGTCTTTACGTACATTACGCCTTTGCTTACAGACATTAGTGGCTTTGCCGAGCATAGCATTACCTGGATTCTTGTCCTGTTTGGCCTAGGGGTAACGATCGGCAACATCGTTGGCGGCAAGCTCGCAGATTGGAAACTGCTTCCATCCCTGATCGCAAACTATGCTGTACTGGCTATTATTTTGGCCATTCTGACATTTACGCTTCAAAGCAAGGTATTGGCCGTCATCACAGTCTTTATCTGGGGCATTGCTGCGTTCGGCATCATGCCGGGTATTCAGGTTCGCATCATGAATCTGGCCTATGAGGCTCCTTTGCTTGCCTCTACCTCCAGCCATTCCGCATTAAATCTGGGCAACGCAGGCGGCGCTTTTATCGGGGGAGTCGTTATTAATCAAATGGGGCTAGCCGCTATTCCATGGGTTGCATCGCTAATCACTGTCGGCGGTCTGCTACTCATGATAGTTAGCTACATTGTGGATCGCAAGACGGCTCATCCTGAAGCGATAGCGGAGATACAGACATAGAATCATTTAGCAAGTTGGACGTAAACGATTGGTTCATTTTTCATAGATTGAGAGATATTGTCCACTCTCTTCTTCTAAATTCCTCATAGTATGACATTGTAATACAAATTTATGAGGAAAGAAGTGTGTATGATGAGCCTTTTTTTTACAAACAACACGAGTAATACCATCTATGCCGCCTATGCTTATCCTAGTTCCGACTGTCATCCCACCAATTATTCTAAAATGGGCTGGTATCGGATAGAACCTGGTGATACGAGAGAAGTATGGAGCGGTTCTGTCGGGGGAACCACATTCTATTATTATGCTGAAGATCACTCCAATTCGTGGCGTGGTACGTACCGCACACGGCTTCCGAGAAGCACTAGCAGTGATTTTCATTGGTGTTGGAACTATAGCAGCGGATCATCCAGACGAGTGGGGATGCGTAGACTTTCCATTGACTCATCTGTAGACAGTTACACTGTCGAGTTCGGCAGAACCAGCCAACTGTCAACAAAGACAACTCATAAAGCATTACCTTCTAAATCGGAGGACTCCGGCATTCGCAGAATTCCGAGAAGACCGGCTCGCTTTAAAAAAGGAACCCCGGTTCCAGTAAAGTCCAAACGATAAGTCAAAGAACCGAACCGTAACCCGCATGATGGATATTTTGAAAATAAGTGACCACCTTGCGGGTTATTTTTATTTCACTCTGGACATTCAGACGCTTGTTGCAGCCACAGTATTTTGCCTCGCCGTTCAGCTTAACCAATGATCAAAAAAGTCCCGATAGCCCTGCTTCATCACCTGACTTGAAAACTGTTCCATAGCGTATGCCTGATTTTCTGTAGAAACCCGGCGCGGTGAGGCGGCAGCCATATTGACCAGCTCGAACCAGTTTTTCTCATTCCCTGAAAAAGAATGAGTAGAGCTGATATGTCCATAGCAAGGATGCTCTGGCTTCACGACGATTTTACCCATAGCCAGCGCTTCGGTCAGTGGCATCGCGAACGTATCAAATTTGGAGCAGCTCCAATACACCTTTGCCGTGTTCATCAGTGCAAACACCTCATCTTGCGTCAACGCAAATTGAAGTTTAACATTGTCCGGGATATCGTACTTCTTCATACTTTCCTTGTAGCGTTCACCGCCAAATACCATATAGACATCCTTGTCAGGATTATGCCTCGCATACTCCAGCACCAAATCCGGACGTCGGTTCTCCTCATCTCTACCAATCCACATCACCCGGTTCTCTACCACTTGCGAGGGATCAAAATGCTTTTCAACCAGCCGCCCATTAAATCCGATCGGGATGACTGTCACGTCGGTTACGCCAAACTTCGAAGCCATCTCCTGCTTGAGAAAGGCAGTCTGTACAATAGCCTTGTCCACGATCTGATAAAAAGGCTTCATCATCTCATAGCCTGTAAGTGCCGGATCAGGAAAACTATGCGGAAAAAGCACGCTGTTTTTAAAGAACATGTTCAAATAGGTAAAGCCAGATACCGTATAAATAACGTGCTCAATCTGCTGCTCATGGAGTTGGTCCAGTACGACGTCATAGTTGACCAAGTCGCCCTTTTCGTGCTCATAGCCCGGAAGCCAGTCATGGCTGCTCACATGGCGCTCTGGTGATACAAATACAATGTCCACCCCCAATTCCAACCCGATCTGCTTCAGACGTTCTGCAAAAATACGAGGACCCTGCGCTTCTGCAAATTGTATTTTTCTCATGACCAAACCGACTTTTTTCATGAATTTATTTCCCCACCTTCTTTTACTAACTAAATACAGTCTATGTCTTAAGCTACTATCTACATTGTTGGGCTTGTCCCCAATCCATCATTGCTGCACATTGGTTCAAACAGGCTAACGTTTCATCCAACTGGGACTCTAATTGCTCTTTTGACCATTTGTCGCCGTTTCTATGCAGGTTCGTTCGAATCCTTTGCAAATCACTTGTGATTAACAACAGCATCCAGAGCGAAAATACCACCGCAAACATGCCATATTCCAGCATAAATGCCGTTCGATCCACACTTATCCCCAACAGCTCCAGCTGCTCCACGTATGTGTCCAGCATACGAATACGCAATTCGGACGTCATCCGTCGGGGAAACAACGGATGGGACATGTCGATCAGGTGATATACATCCCACAGCGGTGTGTTCAGATGAGCATGCTCCCAATCCAGTACCATAAGCCGTTCCCCGCTCAGCGCATAGTTCCCCGGATGAAGATCACCATGAGACAGTACTAGCTGCTGTGAAAAAGATAAATGCTCCAGCTGTACATACATACGCTGCATCTGTTGCTTAGATAATCCCAGTGAGCTGCAAAGCTTTAACACATCCGGCTTGCGCGTGTATAGCTCGGAAACCATCTCCTGAATGGGTGGCTTCGGTCCCCGCAGCGGCATTCCAGCAAAACGATCCGTCGGCAAAGCATGCCACCATGCAACAAGTCCAACAGCTCGCAATAGAGTTTCGTCTGCGTGTAGATGATGTAACGGACCAAGGTCCTCAAAAACCATCCATTCTCCTCCGCCATCCGCACCTGTATCAGACCAGGCTAGCAATCGGGGATAGATCGGTGATAACGCAGGAAGCACATGCGCATACACCCATCTCTCCCGCCCCTCCTGATCATCGTTGGTTAGCGGTTTGAATATATAACTTTCAGAGGTAGACACGTAAAAACGTTCCACATGCCGACCATTCGTACCTATATATAAAATTTCACGATTCCGCACCAGCGTATCATTCAAGGTGCCGTCAGCATTCACATATTGATGAAAAGGATTCATAGCTACCCAACTTTTTTGTATAAAATGTAATAGCACGATCATATCACAGTCCTCGTTCCGAACGAAGTCCAGATCATCTTGGGGAAACTCGCCGTACCAAAAAAGGGGCTTGTCCAATCAGATCACAAGACCTGTTGGACAGCCCCTTATCATATCTCTACTCCTATCTTACTCCGATTAATATTGAGTATTGCCGGACTCGCTCGTATTACTGGATTTAAAGCCTTTGAACAATTGTTTCACATTGTGATAACGAGTGTTCGTAATTTTAGCTTTGCTGTTAGGACCGTCCGATCTCAGAATTGAATCCTTAACGTTGGAAATATCCGAGTTATCCAAAGTCATATTCACTCTGAATGTAGAGCCCCCAAGTTGGCGAACCAACTTTCCGATATCATCGGCTCTAAAGTTTTTTATGTTAATCGTGCCTTCGGCATTAATTTGGAATACTTTATCGTACGCATGGAACGCTCCACCGCCCGTAATGTTTACCGTGCCTGGCTCTTTAAGCGTCAAGGCATCTTCACCTACATCCTCCCACGTTACGTTGGAAATAGTTCCGTTGCCATACACATGTACACCATCCGCAGCAGGGGCAGCGATGATCACATTTTTCAAAGTTGCATTATTTTCAAGCTTGAAAATAGGCTTTTGAGCCTCTTTCTGGCTTCCGTCTCCCAAGGTATCGGGATCAGCCACTACAGTCTTGCCTTTACCATCGTATACTTCTCCAGCTTTAACAAGTATGGTCTTATGAACGACTTCTGGAGCTGCATGTGCAGAATAATTGCCGACAAATAAAGCGACCAACATTCCTGATAAAGCGATACTGATTCCCTTTTTCAATACTTTAGCTGTGTTTGTTTTCATTTCAATTCATCCCTCTCGTAGATATTTTTTTATTCTTGTCAATTCTTCGTTGACTAGAGCGCGTAGACCGTATCACCACCTTCGTACAATGAACCCATTGACCGATACACGTCTAAAAGTCGTTATTTAACTATTTGCATATGTATACTTGGTTTTTGGTTCAAAGCAATTTTGTCTCCTAATTAATATAAAGCACAAATTGTAAATAGAGCGATTACATTTACAATTTGCATAACTCTATTATAATCATACTTCCAGTAATTTCAATATATTTTCCGCCAAAATATGTCCTTTTTTTCAATTAAGTACACAATATTGCCTCTTTTATACTTGTACAAGTTTATTTTTTGACAATTTACGCATCAAATTACTGAGTATCTAGTCTCTAATGCGTGCTCTATGTCACTACAATGGTAATCAGAACCTTATTTCGTTCTATACCTCATTTTTGATGTAGTCTATACTATTGAATGACACGTTTGATGAACGTATAATGTATTTAGTGCTTTGAAGCGTCACATCTCAACATTACTGGTGAGAAAAGAGTGGTTATCGTGCAAAACAATAGTGAGATTCCATTAAAAGAACAAAATATTGTGCTCATCGGCTTTATGGGTGTAGGCAAAACAACGATCGGTTCCCATCTAGCGCGCAAGCTGTATCGCGATTTCGTGGATATTGACCAGGAGATTGAACGAGAATACAACATGCCAACAACAGAGATTTTCAAAACTTATGGAGAGAAGCGTTTCCGTGAGATTGAAAAAGAGCATATTTTGAAGCTATGCAGCAACACACGCCTCAAAATCATTTCCGTTGGCGGTGGTGCATTTTTACAGGAAGAGGTGAAGCAAGCTTGTTTGGCTTCATCGATTGTTTTCTTCTTGGATTTAAATTGGGATTCCTGGAAAGATCGGCTCAAGATGCTGATTGACACCCGTCCCAATCTACAAAACAAGACTTTAGGGGAAATTGAGGATCTCTTCCGTTCCAGACAGGACATTTACGCGGTGAATCACTCCAAGATCGATACGGATCAGTTGGATGCGGAAGAAGTCGCAGACTATATTATTCAAACGCTGAATCTAGGTTGGGAGTTGTATGAACCTACTCGGGGATTGAATTAAGAGTTACACAAAAAGGAGGGCCCCCATGCTTACCGCATGGGGGCCTTCCTTTTTGGTTCACTGCGGATATATTACTGACTAGCGAGTAATGTCTATCCATCTTTTAAGAATGGTTATGCAGCACCGTCAATATCTCTCTCAGTTCAGTGACAGGAATCTGCCCCGGTGCGGAAGCTTTCTTAGCAGCACCAAAGGTCAGAGCCGAACCAAACAGTTCTCCGGTCAGGCGGCTCACGACACCTTTCCCCGCCATCGACATCGTAATAATCGGCCGATCTGCATGCTCTTCTGCCATGGTACGCGTGGCATCCAGCAAAGTGAGCACATCGGCTGTATTGGTTGGCATCACTGCTATCTTAGGCAGATCGCCTCCCAATTCCTGCGCCTTACGTAACCGGGACACAATCTCCTCCTTCGACGGCGTCTTATGAAAATCATGATTAGATATAATCACATATACGTTATGCTTATGTGCTGCTTCTACCAGCGTCTTCACATCAGCTTCCTCATTAAAAAGCTCTACATCAATAAGTTCGACTTGCCCCGTTTCGGCTACTGTACGGTTCAATTCCACATAACTCGCTGCACTGATTTCCTTTTCTCCGCCTTCCCGAGCGCTACGGAACGTAAATACGAGCGGAACATTTGCTAAAATAGACCGAATTTCATGTAAGGCAGCTTTAACCTTTTCCAGATCCTCCACATGCTCGAAAAAATCGACTCTCCACTCCACGATATCCAGGTCGAGCGTACGTAAATAAGTGGCCTCTTCCTTCAACTGCTCCAACGTTTCTCCCACCATGGGCACACAAATTTTTGGCGCTCCTTCACCGATCAGAACATCTTTCACCTTTACGATTTTAGCCATCTCTATCTCACTCCCAAATTACAGTTTCAAGTCGAACATGTACAATAATTCATAGTATAACGCATTCTGAATAAGCATGCAGATGATTAGGTTCAGTCGTCATTTATTTGGTATCAAGTACGATTTTAGGGGACAATTTGCGACTTGCTGGAAAAACTAAACTGTACCGAAAATTAACAAACACCGCCAGTACGATCCCTAGTACATTCACAATAATAGCTAGCATAAAAACACTCGATATCTGAGAATGTTTCAAAAGAAAGCCTGTAAACACGGGAATGACCGTGTATGACAGCGAGGTTGCTGTATAAACAAACCCGGTAATCTGTCCTTTTCGTTGACTAAAAAATTCACTCATTACGGTTAATGTCAGTTGAAGTACACCTGATATTGAAAACCCGATGACACTCGCACAAATAATGGCCGCAGCCCCTGACTTGAAAAGGAGAAGCGCTCCAAAAGCCAAGAGAGAAATACATGGATAAATAAGAATAATGTGAACAGGTTTAACCCATTTTCTTAACACAATTACTAATACAAACACGGAAATCAGCGAACCGACATTGTAATAAACTAATAATCTGAGAGACTCTGATTGGGTCATACCGATAAACTGTTGTCCAAAAGTAGGCAACCATAATTGCACAATATAAAGCAAGGTAGGTCCGGTAAATCCGAGCAAGATAAGGCATACCCCTTCCTGCCAAAACCGCGGCTTACTCCGATCATTTGCCTCCAATTTTCCCGTTTGCTCAACGCTTGATACAGAAGTATCACCAACTGGCTCCTTGGGTGACTGAACCCGCATGTCTGGAAACTTCATTTTGAACAAGTAGATTGCATTCAAAGTAAATATGAGGGCTGGTAAAAAGAAAGAGAACCCGTAGAAAATGTCGTGATTCATAAAAAAGATAATCATTAACGGTAAAAATGCCGCCCCGATGGATATAAAGCCTCTCACCAACACTGTAGCCGAACCAGAGGATTGGGGGAAAGCTTCGATCAGCGCTGGATAAGTACCTGAATCAAGAAAAGAATTCGCTACACCTGCCAGCACTGCCAGTACGATCGCCATCTCAAAGCTGGGACTCAGCGGTATACCGACCAAGAATACAGCCATTAGTAGCCCTGCTACCACAATAAACGGCTTACGACCATAACGGTCGGAGAGCACCCCGGATATGTACAGGGTAAACAGCCTGCCAAATCCCATCGCAGAAACCAAGAGACTGATGCCCGCCTGATCTGTATGCAAATGCTCTGTTAAAAAGGACATGTGGGACGCCAGCATAATATTAAACATGCCGAACAAAAGATAGTTTACATAAAGGCCTGTCGCCACTGGAAAAGAAGAACGTTTCATCATGAATTCACCTGCTTTTGTAAGTAAGTCTTGTAGTATTAAAAATGTGAATCATTTCACATTACCTGTGTCGATGATGAAGTATAGAACACATTTTAAGATTTATCAAGTTTAAATATTGCGGGACCCCAACCTAGACGCGCTGATGCGTTTTCAGATAAAACTCCTTGCCGTAGCTTAGTGCAAAGTTCCGAAAGTCCACTACTGCCGGGGATAAATATCTATTTTTGATGCTGGCCAGGTAGATAAAACGCTCGTATTCTGGATTTACAATAGGCAATGTTTTGACGTTAAAATAATCTAACGATGAAATTCGAGGCATAACCCCAATTCCGTAATTGACAGACACCAGCCCTGCCATTGCTGTATCCTCTTCAATCTCGCAAATAATCTGTGGCGTGACGCCCGCTTTGACAAACAAATTCTCAATAATGGGCCGAACCCCACTCTTTTTGTTGAAGAAGATCACCGGATAATCCGCTGTATCCTTGAGATCAATTTGGTCTAGAGTCGCCAGTGGATGATCAGGCGAAACAATGACAACCAGTTCCTGCTGAGCCAACGGAATAAACTCCACATCCGGTTCATTTTCCATGTGAGAGCAGAACGCCACATCATAATGTTCCTGCTTCAGCCCCTTGATAATATCGTTCGTATTCCCTTGGTGAAACGAAAAGGAGATATCTTTACGGGCATCTAGAGCTGAAAAGGCCTGAATGATCGCTGGAATGAAGTGTGAGCCTAACGTGTAAATGAACGCCAAATCTATATTTCCATGGCTTGGACTCACTAGCTCCCGTAAATTGTGTTCTCCCTTTTCTAATTCATCCATCGCGTGCTCCACATACTTCAGGAAAAATCGTCCGTATTTGTTTAACCGAATATTTCTCCCCTGCTTCTCGAACAGATGAACTCCCAAATCTTTTTCTAATTCTGAAATCGCATGACTTAAACTGGGCTGAGTAATACATAGTCGCATAGCTGCCTGGGTAAAATGCTCCATCTCAGCAAGTACACGAAAATATTGTAAGTGCTTCAGGTTCATAATTATGTAATCTCCTTCTTTAATTCATATTTTAAATTATAGACCCAAACTATGAAAAACGATAGAAATATGCATTGGATTTATAATAACACTCCTTATATAATAATGACATAGAAAGAATGTGAATAATTTCACTTATCTGTAGGCGTAATGCAATACCGCTGGACGATGCCTACCTAGGCCATTGATCTAAAATTTAAGTTGGGAGTTACACTTATGAAAAATCCTTATATCAGAATGGCAGCAGGGCTTTACATCAACTATTTTCTTCTGGGTATGATCAATGTTATTCTCTCGTCGAATATGAGCTTCCTGACCGTCCAATTGAACACGGATAAAGCAGCCATCGGCTATCTGGTGTCCGCGATTGGGATCGGTAAGCTGCTCGCTCTCGGGGTAGCCGGAAAAATGTCAGACAAATACGGAAGAAAACCACTCATTGTTATTGCATCATTTGCTTATTTAATCTTTCTGATTGGCATTCCGCTTGCACCTAACTATTCGCTGGCATTCGTGTTTGCCATTATCGCAGGGCTTTGCAACTCTATGATGGATTCAGGAACGTATCCTGCATTAATTGAAGGCTTTGGAAAAAAAGCTGGATCTGCAACTGTACTGGTCAAAGCATCCATCTCTATCGGTGCTATTGTGATTCCGTTCATGATTGCATTCTTTATTAATCACGATATGTTCTATGGATATTCCTTCTTTATTCCAGCAGGGATTTATCTGCTGAACGGTATCTTCTTATCGATGACAGCTTTCCCCAACCACAAAGCTGAGGAACAAAAGGCTCCAACCGAGGCTGCTCAATCCACAGATACTTTCCGCAGCGAGCCTAAGTTTTGGCAAGAAGGTTTATCTCTGATTATTATCGGTTTTACTTCTACTGTATTGTTCATGATCGTGCAGCTATGGCTTCCTACCTTTGGACAAGAGGCCCTGGGCATGGACAAAGCCAGTGCCATTAAACTGCTGAGCTACTATAGTATAGGTTCATTGGTTTCCGTTATTTTGTTAGCAGTGGTACTTGGTAAATTCATTAAACCGATTACTGTCATGATTGTATATCCGCTTATTGCCCTACTTTCTTTGTTGGCTTTAATTACATGGCACAATCCTGTCGCTACTTTGATCAGTTCATTCTTGATCGGCTTGTCTACCGCAGGCATATTCCAAATTGCCCTCACGGTTATGACGGAATTTTTCCGCAAGAACAAAGGCACTACGACTTCTCTCGTGAACATAGCAGCCAGTCTTTCGTTCATCCTGATGCCTTTGGCTACCGGGGGCATGTCCAAAAGTTTGGGAATTACCTCGGTATTCATTCTGGATATTGCGATTGCTGTAGTCAGTATTTTGCTGGCCGTGTTTGTTGCTTATCGATATAAAAAAGTATTTCATTAAACTACACAGATTACTTGGAGGCTTATATCATGAAAAATGCTGGACGTATTGACGGAAGAACACAACTAATCGGACTGCTTGCTACACCAATCGGACACTCTTTGTCCCCGGCTATGCATAATCTTGCGTTTGAAAAGCTGGGTCTAAATAACGTGTATATGGCCTTTGAAGTAGGAAATGAACAACTTGAAGAAGTGGTACGGGGGATGCGTGCTCTGAACATACGCGGTTATAACGTGTCCATGCCTAATAAAACAGCTATTCTACAGTATCTTGACGAGCTGGACGACAGCGCTAAATTTACAGGTGCCGTCAACACCGTCGTGAACACAGATGGTAAACTGAAAGGCTACAGTACAGATGGATCTGGTTATGTTCGTAACTTGCGTGAACACGGCATTGACCTGAAAGGCAAGAAAATGACACTTGTCGGCTCTGGCGGCGCAGCTACACCGATTGCTATTGAAGCGGCTCAAGCAGGTCTGGCTGAAATTTCAATCTTTGCCCGTAACGATCAGTTCTTTGCTCGTGCAGAAGAGAATGTCCGTATTATTAATGAAGATATGAAACACACCCAAGTTAAGGCAAATATCTATCCATTGGAAAATCAAGAACAGCTACGTGAAGAGATCCGCACAAGTCATATTCTCGCTAACGGTACAGGGGTTGGTATGAAACCGTTAGAAAGCAAAAGTGTGATTGAAGATGTGTCCATGCTTCGTTCCGATCTGATCGTAACCGATGTAGTGTACAGCCCAGCTAAATCCAAGCTGATGGAGCAAGCCGAATCCGTAGGTGCAACTGCCATTAACGGTCTGGGCATGATGCTGTGGCAGGGTGCATTGGCGTTCGAACTGTGGACAGGCCAAGAAATGCCAGTCGCTTATATTAAAGAACAGCTTTTTGCTGACAAGCTGTAAACATAGAGCTACTAACAAACGCATCAAGCAATGAATTCCTTCTATTATATACTCATTTATGTACTCAAAAGACTATGCTCGGCGAATGAACACTTCTGCCTGGCATAGTCTTTTTATTAATCCTTATAAGGGTCAAATTCATTAGCCCCAGCCATGCATACCCCAATGGGCTTCAGTTCATGCATAACTTCCACGGTCTCGGAATGAGCATCCAGTACCTCGCGCAGTTTACGGTAGACGAACGGGCTTTCATCTGTACCGGCTCCGCGCAGCTCGACACTATAGTTCCGAACGGCCTCCTTCATCTGTACGTCCGTGATTTGTCCACCACTCCGTGTGCGGGTTTTCCAATTCATTTTACCAGCTGCCTTGGTACGACTCATAATACGACCTGCCCCATGAACTGTACTATAGTAGGAATCCCGATTTTCTACCGAATCTTTTCCGCGTACAATCACCGAAATATCGCCCATGCTTCCTCCAATAAAGCCCATCTGGCCAGGTGCCGAGGGAGTAGCGCCTTTACGGACCACAATGGTGTCACGCCCATCATGCTGTTCTTTCCATGCGTAATTATGGTGGTTATGCACAGTAAAGTCCGCTTCGGTCCCCATAATACCAAGCACTTGTTCTATCACATAGTCACGTCCCGCATACGCATAGCGTCCGGCAAGGCGCATCGCACGGTAGTACATATCCCCCAACTCACTGTTCATATCCAGCAGCACAGGCGGCTGATCCATATGTTCTCCCGGCGCCTTTCCGAGAAACTCTCGCCCAGCGGCCAAGTTTAGAAACCCACTTGCTGTTTTGTGTCCAAAGCCCCGACTGCCGAAATGATTGGCAATCCAGACCTGTTCTGTCGCTTCCTCGACGAATACATCAACAAAATGATTACCACTCCCTACTGTACCCAGCTGTTCTCTCGCCAAGGACTTCAGTTTGTCATGTTCTTGTTTCCCAATCGCCGCATATACTGCCCAATCCGGGTCATCGAACAGCTCATGGTCTATCTGAATTGCATTCACACGACCTACGCCAAACGAAATATGACATGCAACCTCATCCATGACGGCTGAAATACGCGGCATAATATCTGCTGCAAACAGCTTGGTTCTTACCGCCTTATTTCCGCAACCGATATCATACCCGACACCTGAAGGCGAAATTTGTCCGTCATACACCATCACACCGCCAATCGGCTGACTGTAGCCTTTATGATGATCTGCCATCAGCAGCGCTTGAATTACATTACCGTTTTCGGCACATGTACGAGCTTGAGATAATGCCCCTGGATCAGGTACTCCCCATACGCGTACTCCATTGATTTCTTGATAAGCCATCGTCGTTTCATCCTCCTGTAAGTCACTCCATGTTTAAACTTGTAAAGTCGTTAATTGCATTATGTACGTTTTACCAGCTTCCGAACAGGGCGTAAGTATTACAAGTACAATAGTAGATATCCCCTAAGAAAATGAAAAAGGATATCCATGCAGCCAACCAGACTGTAGGATATCCTTTTATGATCATTTAGAAACTATTAAATCAATTATACTAATCTTTTTTGATGATTCCGAATTGATCCACAATAAAAGGTTTGGCATCATTTTTGTTTTGATCAATTTCATACGTTACGGCTGTAAGTTTATTTCCGTCTACAGTAATGCCAACAAAATTCTGTACCTGTCCACGTGTTGGTCTACGATTGTCACTCGGATCTGGGCCATATACTGCCGCATGATTCTCTTCAGCTAGTTCAAAGAGATTATAGTACTTATCTCCAAGTTTTTCACTTGGGTTTTTGTAGTAGACTTTGGGGCCAGCGGTTGCTGGGATGACATAGATACTTCCATCTGGATTCACACTATATTCAATCGTCTTATCATTTAATGTATCTTTTAATTTTGTTGGCGTTGTTGCTTTACCCTCTTGGTTGATTGGTTTCGTACGAGCGTAAATATGATCGTGCCCTTGCACAACAAAGTCGATATCAAGTTCGGCCATTAGTGGAGCGATTTGGTTACGAACTCCATTCTTATCCATGATGTCAGAATCTGTTGCATGATTAGAGGTAGTGTAAGGACCTTTATGAATGTTAACAATGATCCACTTTGCACCTGCCCTTTTTGCTGCTGCCGCATCTTTCTTTAACCATTCGACTTGAGCTTCAGAAAAATTGGCATATTTCTCTGAGTCCTCATTGGAGTTCAGTACGATAAAGTGAGCATTGCTGTAATCATAAGAGTAGTACGCTCCTGTTTTAGTAGCGGAACCAGAAGGTTCGTTAATATTAAAGTGATCATAAAAAGCGTAGTTCTCATCCTCGTGATTACCCGCTGAAGGAACAATGGTTGTATTCAAAAGGCTTTTTTGTGAATGCCCCAGCAGCCAGTTCCACTGCTCTTCTTTGGTACCCGTATCTACGATATCTCCGTTGTGGACTACAAACTGAGCATTTTCTACGGTTTGAAGTGCTTTTTCGAGCGTCTGTGAAGACAATATGGCTTCATCTTCGCTTTTTGCTTGTGTATCAGCTAGATCGATGAAGGTAAATTCACCGCTCTTAGGAGCCGTTTGAAACGTACCTGTTTCGCTCCATATCCCGCGCGCTGCATCACCCACACGATAATAATAAGCTGTGTCCGCTTGAAGACCTGTAGCTACAGCTTTATGGACAAGCTCTTCTGCAGAATTGGTCGATGGAGAGGAAGTGCCTTCAAATGTAAGAGCACTCGTAAAATCAGCTTCAGAAGCCGTTTTCTTGATTACTTGAACAGTGCTGTTCGTGAAAAGTTTTGAAGTATACCAAGTAAATCCTTTGGAGACTTTTGTGTCTCCATAAAATGTAGCTGTAACTTTACTAATCCCTTGATCTGTGTTCCCTGGTGACTCAGCATGGACAGGTAAGGCTGACATGCCAGTAATCAAACCTAGTGCAAGAGCAACAGACATAGATGTTGCTGACCACTTTTGAAACTTCTTAAACATGTGTACACTCCTCTTTGCAGTTAATATGTAAAAGTTATAACTATAATCATAACAATCAAATGTTAATACGTTGTTTTTGGAAATATAGTACTTTGTAAAAATGAGGTTATGAGTGACCTAGCGATTGAGGAGCAATGATAGCAGCTTATAAGAAAATGAAAAAGGATATCCATGCAGCCAAACAGACTGTAGGATATCCTCTTCAACTATAACACTCATATTAGACGGCTCTGCTATGCCATGTGTGGACTTGGCTTACTGTGCCGCTGAATGCGTACGCTTAAAATCTTCCTTCACCGCAACCAGTAGTGTTTCATTCACCAGTAGCTCCAAGCCTGACAAGGCTAACGCCTTGGCTCCAATCACTAAGGCTTCCTCACCCTTCTCAGAGCCAGCCGCTTCCCTGAATTCCACCGTATGAGCGATGAGATCATCCGGACCGATCTTAATGTAAGCATGTGCAGTCGGGATAACATGGCTTACATTTCCCGCATCCGTCGAACCCAGTCCGGCACGAGGGCCACGATCCAGCTGTTCTCCCAGCGCTTCCAGTTCACGACCTACTACCTCATCCAGGGTATCGTTCAGAATGAAATCACGCACTTCATTTTGAAAACGTTCGATTTTCACAGTGGCTCCTGTTGCCAAAGCAGCAGCATCTGCGATATGGCGAACTTTCGTGGAAACCTCCTCTGTGCGCTGCCAAGTACTTGCCCGAATGAAGAAGCGTGCCGACGCATAGTCCGGAATGATATTGGGCGCGTCTCCTCCATGCGTAATGATGCCATGAATACGCACATCGGTCGGCAGTTGCTGACGCAAAGCATTGATACCGCTGAACAACTGCAGCACCGCATCGAGCGCATTGATTCCCTGCTCTGGTGATCCTGCGGCGTGAGCCGCTTTGCCGTAAAAATGAAAATCTAGCGGATCAACTGCCAGACTTGGTGAGGTCAGCCGGGTCACACCAGATGGATGAACCATCAGTGCAGCATCAATCCCTTCGAACAGCCCGTGCTTCACGAAGCTGCCTTTTGCACTGCCATTAGGACCGCCTTCTTCCGCTGGTGTACCGAACACATACACCTCACCTCCCGTTTCGTCGATCACCTGCGCCAAGGCGATGGCTGCTGCCGTGCTTGCGGTTCCGATAATATTGTGGCCACAAGCATGGCCCAGACCGGGCAATGCATCATATTCAGCCAAGTATCCGATTTTCGGACCTGGTCTAGCAGAAGCCTTACGGGCAACAAATCCGGTTTCGTGTCCCGCTACATTCCGAGTTACCTCAAACCCCGCTTGCTCCAAAATGCCCGTCAGTGCCTGGGAAGCCTGAAATTCTTGATTGCCGATTTCGGGATTAGCATGAATAAACCGGCTCGTTTCCGTGTAAAGCTGACGAGAATCCTCAATTTCCTCAATAATCCGCTGTCTATGTGTATCGACCGTGTTCGTTGTACTCATCGCAATCTCTCCTCGTTTCGAAAATAGATTAGTATGCTTCCAACCCTACTTCTGTTCAACATTCTTATTTCTTTTGCGCTTTAACATCTGCTACCAGCTTATCCAATGTGGCCTGTAGCTCTTCGGCAGACTGGTCTACCACGACGTTAGCTCCTTTGGAATCCTGTTTTACCGCCTCGGCTACATCAGCATTATGGTACAAATCCACGATCGTTTTGTAAGTCGCATTATCCTTATCCTCCGCACGGGCAGCAAACACGTTCACATATGGCATCGCTTCTTCGCTGCTTGCATCATCTTTGTAGATGGCTCCATCCAGCTTGAGCCCGGCATCTGTAGCAACACCGCTGTTCACAGCTGAAGCGGCTACATCAGACAAGACGCGCGGCGTCTGCTGGGCGACAACTGGGACAATCTCCAGCTTTTTAGGATTCCCTTCGATTTCATCCGTGGTCGGATACAGGCCCGCATCCTGCTTCAACTTAATCAGCCCTGCAGACTGGAGAAGTTTTAAAGCCCGTCCCTGATTGGACGGATCATCCGGTATAGCAATTTTGGAGCCGTCAGGAATATCCGATACGTTTTTGAATTTTTCAGAGTACAGTGCCATCGGAGCGATAATCGTTGCACCAATAGGGACGATATTCACATCATTTTCTACATTAAACTGACTGAGAAAGGCCAAATGTTGAAAGGAGTTCAAATCTACCTCTTTATTGGCGAGCGCCTTATTGGGTAATGTATAATCCGAGAAACTGATCAGCTCAATTTCAATATTTTTGGCCTCTGCTTTCTTCTTGAGCACATCCCAATACGTGTCCTCAGATCCTGAAACCCCGATTTTAACATGTACTTTTTCATTTGCATTTGAGCCCGAACCGTTAGCTGAGCAAGCAGATAGAACCGCTACACTAAGAATAGCCAGTAAACCCAAGCGAAATATTTTTTTCATTTTCATTTCCCCTTTAATCGTTATGTATAATACTCTGTTCCCATTAGCGCCGTAGAAATTTACGAGACAAGTAGTTCCCTGCATATTGGGCGACCTGTACAAAAAGGATCAGCAAAACAATCGTGACAATCATGACCGAAGTATCGAATCGTTGATAACCATAGGTCATTGCCAGGTTCCCAAGGCCTCCTCCGCCCACCGTACCAGCCATGGCAGAGAAATCAATCAAGGCCACGGTAATAAACGTCAACCCTAGAATCAAAGGTCCCAGCGCTTCCCGAATCAACACACCCGTGATGATCTGAAATGCAGTCGCACCCAGTGCCTTGGCTGCTTCTATCATGCCCGGATCAATGGAGACCAGATTATTTTCCACAATTCTCGCTACAGCAAAGGCCGCTACAATAGTCATTGGGAAAATAGCCGCCGAGGTTCCAATCGTGGTTCCCATGATTAAACGCGTAAACGGGCTAATCGCCACTAAAAAAATGATAAACGGAATCGGGCGAATGATATTAATCAGCAAATTCAGAAACATAAACACAAATTTGTTTTCAAACAAGCTCCCTTTACGTGTCACATACAGTACTAAACCAATCATAAGCCCCAGAATACTGGCAAAAATCAGCGTGACAACAACCATCAAAAGCGTTTCCCCTGTAGCCTCCACTACCTTGAGCCAAAATGTATCCCAATTAACTCTCATGATCGACGACCTCCCTGACCTCCACCGTCGTTCGTAGTTCCTCCACGACCTTGTTAACTTCATTGTCTGCACCGATTAACTCGACAATTAAGCTTCCGAACAGCGCTCCCTGTAGCTCATTAATACTTCCATATACAATGTTGTAATCCAGATTATGCTTCCGTGTCGCTCTAGAAAGCACCGGTTCACTGGTCGCCCCACCCCGAAAAACAAGTCTGTACAATCGGCCAGCGTGATGCTCCCGAATCTTGCTCAGCAGTTTGGGTGAAAGCTGATCATTCAGTACAGAGCGAATAAAATTTTTCGTCGTCTTCGTCTGTGGATTGGCAAATACATCGAACACACTGCCCTGCTCAATCACCCTACCATTCTCCATCACCGCCACACGATCACAAATACTGCGAATCACATTCATTTCATGGGTAATGAGCAAGATCGTAATCTGGTACTCTTCATTTACTTTTTTCAGCAGCCTCAATATATCTTCTGTCGTTTCCGGATCGAGGGCCGAGGTCGCTTCATCACAGATGAGAATATCGGGCGAATTCGCTAGTGCTCTGGCAATGCCGACCCGTTGCTTTTGCCCGCCAGATAACTGCTCCGGATAGGAATCCGCTTTATCCTCCAATCCAACAAATTGCAGCAGTTCCTTAACACGAGCATCTATCTGTGCCTTGGGCAGTTTAGCCAGTTTTAGAGGATAAGCCAGATTCCCATATACAGTACGAGAGTTAAACAAATTAAAGGTTTGGAATACCATCCCGATCCGTCTTCTTAAATTCCTTAGTTCCTTAGGACGTATCTGAGTAACATCCTGATCATTAACGACAATTCGTCCCTCTGAGGGGCGTTCAAGTAAATTGACAAGCCGCAGCAGCGTACTTTTACCTGCACCGCTAAAGCCAATCACGCCGAAAATTTCTCCTTTTTTAACCGATAACGAAACCTTTTCGAGTGCATTTACCTTACGATTGGGTAAGGTAAATATTTTGCTAACTTGTTCAAACTTTATCAAACTGCTTCCTCCTTACGTCTACAATGTATGTATTCCTCCATCCTATTTTAGTAATCCGGTGGATTTAATCGGATTTATACCCTAAAAAAATTCCCTAATCTTCGTTTGAACGAAGGTGGGATTATTTAACTGTATATTGCATTGTTAACACCTTAAGACAAGAAGGAGAATCTGTCAATAAAAAATGAATATAGCCTTCTGACTCCTGTCATTACAATTGCTTACACTTTTAGGGCTACAAAGCCAAATAAGGCTAACCGTATATTTGCAAAGTTTGCAAAATCGGCAGCCCTTTGTGCATTGTAATCTTGATCATTCCACTGATTAATGTGCAGAAGTATTTTTCAAATCTGCTTCATAACGAAGGCCGAATTGTTGTCTTGCCTCCTCCATCACTTCAGCGACTGTAAGTGAACACTCCAAGGAGTTAATGGAACTGTTGCGTTCACCACTCTTGATCAAATCAATAAATTCCTGAATTTCATAATACATGGGCTCACGCGTCTGAGCTTTGGTCAGATCTTCAATCGTGCCGTCCCGATAATGAATTTTCACCTCATAGGGCTGACTGATTTTGTCGATCACCATCGTTCCATTCTCACCCTGAATTTCAGCAGGCAGATAGGAATCTGTAATTTTGGAATACATGACCGTAGCATCCATATCAGGATACTTCATCACGATACTGCCCTCGCCATCGACACCAGAGGATAAAAGTACACCAACCGCCCGAACCTCCTCAGGTTTGCCGAACAAAGTCACCATAGGATACAAACAATACACTCCAAGGTCCATCAAGGAACCATTGGAAAAGGCTGGATTAAACGCATTCAATACCTTACCTTGCTTAAAAGCATCAAAGCGTGAGGAGTATTGACAGTAGCTTGCAAAATAACGCCGAACCCGGCCTATTTTATACATATGATCCTTTATTATTTTAAAGTTAGGCATAAGTGTGGATTTAACGGCCTCCATCAGCAGAACATCGTTGTTGCGCGCGGCTTCGATCATGCTCTTCACCTCTGCTGTATTAGACGCAAAAGGTTTCTCACACAACACGTGCTTTCCGTGATTCATACATAAGATCGCCTGCTCCGCATGTAAGGAATTGGGGCTGGCAATATATACGGCATCGACCTGATCACTTGCGGCCATTTGCGCCAGGTCTGTAAAAACCTCCGGCTGGCTGTTATATTTGTCAGCAAAAGCTTTGCCCTTATCCTCTGTGCGTGAGTACACCGCCGTCAGGGAAAATTCGTCCGTCTCCATCGCAGCTTGAATAAACCTCTCTGTTATCCAGTTGGTTCCAACAATACCAAAACGCATCACAGTATCCCATCCTTCCCGTGAGTCATTACAATTCATATGTACCTATTCTCGCATTCCAGCCTAAACTTGTCCACTATACCGTTAGTCATATCTCATGCTTTAACATGTTCATTCGACAAAAAAAGACTGTAGTCTATCAGCATAATTTATACTGATTGTACCACAGTCCCTGTTATTTATTTGGGGTTATATCTCTATTTTTTTGATATTACTTTTCCTACTTCTTCCAAAATGGCATCCATGGAAGCTGGGTCGTGTACATCATATTCATCAATGTTCAGACGCAGTACAGGGCAGGCATCAAATTCGTTGATCCAATTGGAATATCTGCGATGCATTTGCTCCCAATAAGAACGCTCGGTCTGGATCTCCATCTCGCGACCGCGCTCCTCAATCCGACTCAGTATGGAGGGCAAACTGCCTTCCAAATAGATCAACACATCAGGGTGCGGGAAAAACGGTGTCATCACCATCGCCTCAAACAGGCTAGTATACGTTTCATAATCGGTAGGGTTCATCGTTCCCTGATCGGCATGCATTTTCGCAAAAATGCCTGTGTCCTCATAAATAGAACGATCCTGCACAAAACCTCCACCAGACAAGAAAATATTCTTTTGTTCCTTGAAGCGTTCCGCGAGAAAATAAATTTGCAAATGAAAGCTCCATCTTTCGAAATCGTGATAAAATTTCTCCAGATAGGGATTATGATCGACCTGCTCCAAAGAGGTTTTAAAACCAAGGCGTCCGGCCAAAGCACCAGTCAGCGTGGATTTACCTACACCCACTGTACCCGCTACCGTAATCAGGGCATTCGCAGGAATGTTGTAATTATTCACTATATAAGCTCCTTTACATCGGAAACAATTTGTTTAAATTGTGCCTGGTTTTCTACAAAATCAATTTCATTCCCGTTCACGGTCAATATACGAGGGGAAGGGGACTGTTCAGCGAGAAACTGAATGCCTTTATCATAATCTATTATTAATTGCTCCAGATAGGCGGGGTCCATCTCCTGTTCAAAAGAGCGTGCACGCTTGCGAATTCTCCCCAGCAAGGTATCCAAATCTGCTTTAATATAAATGATAATGTCTGGCTTAGGCATATCATCCGTGAGCAGATGATAGATTTGACGATATTTTTCGAGCTTCACACCCTTAAGCGTACGTTCAGCAAAAATCAAATTCTTGTAGATATGATAATCAGAAATAACGGGCTGAGCTTTCTCGATATATTGCAGACCAGTATCCTCCAGCTGCTTATACCGATTGCAGAGAAAGAACATTTCCAGCTGAAAACTCCACTCATCTATATTTTGATAAAATTTATCGAGAAATGGGTTCTCCTCGACAATCTCTTTGATTATCGGCAAATGTAGCTCGGTTGAAAGCATCGAAGCCAACGTCGTTTTACCTGCTCCGATTGGCCCTTCAACGGCTATAAATGGGGCTTGTTTCATGCAGTTCTGCTCCTCCTTGTACTCCAGTCCATCCTGTGGACAACTATCCTATTGTATCACAAGGTAGTACGCTAAAGGCATACCAAATCTATGGATAAAACAAAAAAAACAGAGCGCTACATTTTGCTTCATAGCGTCCCTGTTTCTCACTTAAACCAACCTTTTTCATTAAAACGTGTAATCGCCTCGATCCGGTTACTGACACCCAGCTTATCGAGAATGACTGAAATATAATTGCGCACCGTCCCTGTCGTTAAATACAGTTCACCAGCAATCTCTTTTGTATTCTTTCCGTCAGCAATAAGCGCCAAAACGGTCTTTTCACGCTCTGTTAGCGGGTTGACTTCGGCATAAGCATCATCGACCAGTTCTGGAGCGTAAATACGTCGACCTGCCATAATACTTCGAATGGAGGAAGCCAGCTCTTCACTGGGACTGTCCTTGAGCAGATAACCGTGTGTCCCCGCCTTGATCGCTCGTTCAAAATACCCGGGGCGAGCAAACGTAGTTAAAATCAGTACCTTGCAGTTCAAGGCTTTGAGTTCCTCAGCCGCATCCAATCCGCTCTTAATCGGCATTTCGATGTCCATAATGCATATATCCGGCTGGTGCAGCTTCACCAGTTCTATAGCTTCTTCCCCGTTGCTTGCTTTTCCGACTACTTTCATGTCCTCTTCCAAGTCTAGCAGGGAGGCTAGAGCACCCAGCAGCATACGCTGGTCCTCCGCGATAACAATTCGAATCATGGCCCCACCTCCTCATTCGGCTTTTTAGTGATATTGGGCACTTTAATGACCAAGGTCGTTCCCTGATCTGAACGCAGCTCCATACATCCGTTCACGAATTCGAGCCTTTCCTTCATTCCTTTCAGGCCATTTCCCCGAAAGGCCCCATTTTCCCCCGTAGCACCGACTCCATTATCCTGAATCCGAAGGGTTAATTCCTTACGAGACGGCTCAATGGTGATGGAGCAAGCGGTGGCTCCACTGTGCTTAACCACATTTGTCACTGCTTCCTTCATACACATACTAAGTACATTTTCATTCATTAATGATGTATGCTCCAGCTTCGGGTCGCCCTCTAGAGTCAATTCAATGTGAGCAGCCTTTAAAATCTGCCGAATACGTAGCAGTTCATCCTCTAGCCGCATACCGCGCATTTGAGTAACCATTTCCCGCACCTCTTTTAACGCACTTCTCGCCGTGAGACGAACATCGTTAATTTCAGCATGAGCCCGCTCCGGGTACTGATCCATCAGTTTTCCCGCCAAATCGCTCTTCAGTCCAATGAGTGACAGCTTCTGACCTAAGGTATCGTGCAGGTCACGCGCAATTCTTTGCCGTTCCTCCAGCTTAATCAATTCCGATATTTTCTTATTGGCATCCTCCAATTGGACTTGGAGCCGATCGCTTTTGTTGCGATTAAAATTCGTAATCGGAAGGAGAATCACACCGATCAGATTGAGCAGGATAAAAGGAATCTGTTTAATAAAAACGGGATTCTGAGATACAAAACCGTAATTGATCAATCCAATCGTAATAACCATTAAAATAATATACAGCGTCGTAAATGCAGCCTTACTTTTAATATTACCGATCAGATAGGCGATAAATATGGAAAAATACATATAGCTAAACAGCAGTGTCATGGTAATCGATATGGCAATCTGTACACTAGTCCAAAAGTATATGAGCCAGCCTTTCGAGACAAAAGCCAGTACATAACATGCAAAGAATACCAAAATAATAGCAGTACCCAGAATAATATGACTTGTAGATGAAGAGCTAAAGTAGTAAAAGGGCAGGATATAAAAGACGACCCACACATAAGGACTAAGCCCTGTATTTCTTTGGAAAATCTGATACCACTTTTGCATTCTGCCACCCTCTTCTACTTCACATGACTTATATCCCTTATCTTATCATACCACTGGTCTCGTCTGCTCGAAAGCACCAAAGGTGAAGCCTTTCCTGTGAACCGCAAATGAACACTTTGATTAGAAGCCGTCCATTTTGCGGGAACTGATCTCAAGCTTAAGCCATTCGCTGTACACTCCACCCACTGCACCAGGTCGTGCTTTGAAATGGGACTGGTCTATATTTCTGATCAGCTCGTTCATGAATTATATATACCTGACGTTATTAAATTTCTTTTCTATATCTTTAGCAAATTTTCCACCCTCATCGGCTAAATGCTTTCTCATAAAGAATCCACCAAAACCATTTACCCATGCTGCAAAAGCCAGTAGCCGAGATGGAAAGTCCGCTCCAATCGTACAACTAAATTCGCAAGAGTTGTTATCAACAGGCGTGACCTTCATTTCCCATGGAACTCCAACGATGGCGGGTATCCATCGCCATATATATGCTTCTGTCTTGTCAGAGTAGAAACGCAAATGATCCTTTGTGTGCTCTTTTAATTGATAGTGCTGAACAATCATCTCATTCCCCATATTTTCCACATTAACCATATAGAATTCACCATCTTCAAAATAACTGCCCATTGCCTTGTGAGCTTTTGAAAATGATTCATATTCAGCTGGAGTCATCTCAGTTACCCATTTGTACAAATCCACATTTTTAGCTGCAATCTGCAATTTAAATTTCTTTGTCATTCTCATCTTCATTATCCTTCTTTCCTGTAATTTTTCTTGTGAGTTCATCGTGCCAATTCATAATCATTTGAAAATATTCTTTGCCAAACATCAACGTCGCGTGCTCATATACACCCATCTCATGAACGTGCTTCTCTTCTATCAAGGCAAGCTTGTTATATTCACAGGCGACAGTAGTTTGAAAGCTGGCAATCAAACGAACAATCTCAATGTCGTCAAGATATTTATAGAAGAAAAGCTTACTCAAATACTCATAATTAAAAGGGGAAAAAGTACATGGTGTTTTTAACCATTCTATAAATTCACTCTTCCCTTTTTCCGTAATACCATATGATTTTTTGAATCTGCCTTCCTCTACCACTTCTTCATACTTGATAAGCTCCCCCTTTTCCATTTTTTTCAGCATAGGATATATGCTTCCGAAGCTGGCATCAATAAAGTTGGAAGTGCTTATCGTCATCTTCTGCTTGATTTCATATCCTGTCATATCCTTTTCGCAGAGGAACCCAAGTATTACATAAATCAACATAAAATCTATTCCTTCTTTCCTGGCATAGTGAATTATCCTTCTGAAATCAAAGGGAACTTATCTCTGTTTACACGTAGCTAATTTATATATAATCGATATATATCGTTTCGATATATAGAATGTAAAGGTTGACAATCGATTTGTCAATAGCGCTTGCTAAAACAAAGAATGAAAGTACTGCATTTTCAATATAAACAAAAAAATCTAAAAGGATGTTATCCCTTTAGATTTCTCAAAGTAAACTGCAATTTTTCAACATCTCTTCAGAAGAGTTTTGTACAAAGTTATTTTCTTTCTGTGCTTACAACAGGTGTAGGGATGGGTTTCGTAACTGCAACACGTTTGCTGAGGAGCGGCCTCACTTGTTTAAAGGTCAAAAAGGTTTTCGTATTTTCATCCCAAAGTCGGAACTTCAAAGATTGCAGACTGCTACTTACTGTGATCGTGGTCGCCTTTTGAAGTAACGGTGTCGCTTCATGTGCTTTTTCCAAATTATAATTTGGCACTTTTGGGCTCAAGTGATGAACGTGATGAAATCCGATATTGCCCGTAATCCATTGCAATACTTTAGGAAGCTTGTAGTAAGAACTGCCTTCTACGGCCGCATTAATATAGCTCCACTCTTCATCGTGCTCAAAATACGAATCCTCAAATTGGTGTTGTACATAGAACAGCCAGATTCCCAACATACCAGATACAAAAAAGATAGGTGCCTGTACGAGAAGGAAGGCCTGCCATCCAATAGCCCATGACAACAGTGCATACAAGGCAACGATGGATATATTCGTCACATAGGTGTTCATTTTTTCCTTGCGTTTGGCTGTCTTGATATTAAACCGATAGGAAATCAAAAAAGTATAGATCGGACCTAGTCCAAACATAACCCAAGGATTTCGATATATGCGATAGGCCAGCCGTGTCCATGTGGAAGCCTCTGTGTACTCTTCTACCGTAAGCACCCACATGTCACCTGTGCCTCTTTTATCCAGATTACTGCTGGTTGCATGGTGGATTGCGTGACTATTTTTCCATTGGTGATAAGGGCAGAGCGTAATAATACCTGTAATCGTTCCCACAATGTCGTTCAGCTTGCGGCTTTTGAAGAAGGATTGATGACCACAATCATGAAAAATAATAAATGTCCGTACCACAAACCCCGATGCAACAATGGCAATTGGAAGTGTCAGCCAGTACGAAACCGACAGACTAAGATAAGCAGCATACCACAATAGGATCAGTGGACCCAAGGTATTGATGAGTTGCAGAACGCTGGATTTTGTGTTTATTTTCTCGTAGGGAGCCATATTTTTTTTCAATTGGGCTAATGGGAGTTGTGTCATACTCATTATGATCCTCCTTTAAAATGACGCCTATACCTTGATCCTGTTAGGCGTACATGTTGATCTAATCTCAGTATAAGGTAAAGCCTCTAGGCGCTGTAGTCATAAACGTCAGCTCGGGTATATGACATTTGTCATATAGACAAGTAACACAACCCGTTTTCCAAATGTTCGCGGGTTTCTTTTCTGATGATTATTTGTTAAAATATAAGGTATAATAACGCTGTATGTGACTGGCGAAGTCAGTGGAATGAACCACGAGGGAGCATACAAAAAAAGCGTACCGTTCGCCTGGGAGAAGTATTTGCAGAGGATTCGTCTGTCTTGACGACCTTGTGCAAATACTTTTTTTTCGTTTTAAGACCATGACACCCTGTTGATAAATCATGCGATAAATTCAGAGGAGGCTCGGACTATGGCTATAATCATGAAATCCAAAGAAGCAGCAGAGCAAGTATATGCAACGATCCGTTCACAGGTAGAAAAAATGAAGCAGCAAGGACACCGTCCCCATCTGGCGACCCTATTGGTAGAAGGCGATCCGGCATCTGCATACTATGCCCGGACCAAGCAAAAAATAGCGGAGAAGCTGGGCATCTCATTTCATCTCCATACTTTTGACCGTCATGTTAGCGAAGCCGAGCTACTGCACCTGATCGGCAGTCTGAACGATGCATCCCATGTACATGGCATTATGCTGGAACTGCCGCTTCCCCAACATCTTTCTGCCTCCGTTATTAAACAATCCATCGCCCCCTACAAGGATATTGATGGAATAACACCTGATAACAAGCTGGCTACCGTAACAGGTGACGCCGGACTATATCCCGCAACACCTCAAGCCTGTATCGAGCTGCTCAAGCATTACGGTCACACCTTGGCAGGCAAAAATGTCACGCTCGTGGGCATCGGGCAGACAGTGGGACTTCCCCTTTTCCACATGTTGCAAAGAGAAAATGCCACCGTTACCGCCTGTCATGCAGGTACGCGTGATATTGCAGAGCATCTGAGCCATGCAGACATTGCCTTCGTCGCAGTCGGATGCCCTGATGTGATTACGCAGGATATGGTCCATCCTGGTCTGATTCTCGTGGATGCAGGAATTAACGAGACGCTGGAAGGAAAAATCGTGGGTGACGCTGCTTCAAACGTGGGTGAAAAGGTACATGCCATTTCTCCGGTTCCCGGCGGTGTTGGCACCTTAACGACTGCGATTTTGTACAAAAATCTGCTCAAAGCGATACATCTGCAACACTACTCCAGAGAGGTGGTCTATTCATGAGTGAACTGTCGTGGAACAATTCCATCGGACATTTTCTGAAAGAGGCTGCAAGTGCAGCGCCTACCCCCGGCGGAGGAAGTGTATCCGCACTGGCTGCGGCACTAGGCGCGGCTATGACCTCCATGACCGCCAACCTTTCACAAGGAGAAAAATATGCGCACATCCATGAAAAAATCACGGACGTCATTAGCAGCATGGGAAGATTGTCTACGCATTGTGAGGAACTGATGGTCGCAGACATCCAATCCTTTGAACAGTACATGACCGCGTTGCGTTTGCCCAAGGAAACAGACGAAGAAAAGCGCTATCGTACCCATTCCCTACAGACAGCGGTGATCGCTGCCATTGAGGTACCCATGCGCCTGCTGGAAGTATGCCGGGACGGATTGTCGCAAGCCTATAACATTGTGGAAATGTCCAATAAAAATGTGATTTCAGATCTTGGCATCGGCGCGATCCTGTTCGAAGCAGCAGCTCAATCTGCCCTGCTTACCGTCGACATTAACCTTGCTTCGCTGAAAGACTTGGATGTCAAATACTCCTATGAGACCAAGACAGCCGCACTCATCCGTGAAATCGGACAAATCAAAGACCAAACCTTGTTGATGGTGCGCAGTCGAATAGCGAATTAGTCTGCTCATAACCGTGTTTAACCTGTTCTAACCAACATATTTCTGCTTACTCGTTAAAAGAAATAGCCTCCAAATTCATCTCTAATCGTGGGTTTGGAGGTTATTTTATTGAAATTCATACTTTTTGGAAAACTTTTCTATATTATATACGTCTATGGATAAGGGGATATTCTCGAAGGTATCATTTTTTATCTTATACACATTGATCAAGAAATGAGGAAAATCGTATGAAAAGACGGACTCTATTACTCAGTATAATCACGTTATTGTTATTCAGTTCTAACGCGTGGGCGAACGAAAAGGAGTCTACATCCCATATTCGTTCCTATGATTCTGGGAGTCTGATTCAATCCGATGGAAGCTTGTGGCTGTGGGGCTATAATCAATCCGTACCGACTCGTGTAGAGAGTAAGTCGGACGTTGTAAAAACATTTTCTAATATCATCAACGAGGGCGATCTGGTATTTTCCTTACAAGACCACTCTGCTTGGTATGTGTCTAGAAATAATATTGCTGAATCCGTGAAATTCGTTCCTCTGGAAGGATTACAGAACCTCGCAGCTGTAAGTAGTTTGAATGATCATATGCTCGCTCTGAGCAGCGAAGGCAGCATATCTTCCGCTGATCGACTCGACAATGGAAACATCTCTAGTCCTTTTCAAACCCTATCTGGCCTCGACGAGGTTGCCAATATAGATAGTTACTATGAGGAAAGACCGGATTATGAGGAACGCTGGATATTTCTAAAGAAAGACGGCAGTGTGTGGAAAAATACAAAAGCCTTGCAGGGCTTCGAACCTATTTCATCATTAAAAGATATTACGACAATCGCTAAAAACATAGCCTTAAAAAAAGATGGCACCGTGTGGACGTGGCCCAAAGAATTTGATAAAAATGTAACTCCGTCCGAAACTCTATCCGTATCGCAAATTCAAGCCTTATCGGGCATCAAGACAATCAAGGCCAATAGGTATTCCAATCTCGCGATTGATCAGCAAGGTCGGCTATGGTTCTGGGGTGCTACAGTTACAGGTTACTCAGATAATACAACCTATCACAACGAAAATACCCCTGTACTATTAACAGGAGTAAAGGATGTTAAAGACGCCTTTTTCGCCGAACGCTCCATACTTGCCCTAACCACTGCTGGGAATGTATATGTTGGGTCTCTAGATGGTGAAAAGTTACCATCCAATGCCCCCTTTACATTACTTGCTAAAAATATTCAAAACATCAAAGCAGGTCCACGGCACGTAATCATGCAAAAAGCAGATGGCGCCCTATGGGGCTGGGGTGTCAACAAACACGCGCAGCTCGGTATAGGGGACTATGAGTTTCTTTATAGTTCACCAGTTCCTGTACAAAAACCGATTCTTGTCCGTCTCAATGGTTCGCCTGTCCCTCTGAGTAATGGTGCCATTACCCGCAACGGGCAGGCTTTTATTCCCCTTCGTTCTGTTTTTGACAAACTGGGGGCCGAGATCGCTTATGATTTCAACAGCAAAATAGCGAATATGAATCAGTCTAAGACAGAAGACCATCCTGTCTCTCTAGAAGTAAATTTCAAAACCAGCCAAACAAAAGTGAACGGTAAAGCCGTAAAACTCACCAATCCGCCCTTCATGGTGAATGGAATTGGTTATCTTCCACTAAGGCTACTCAGCGAAACGCTGGGGGCCAAGGTAGATTGGATACAAAAAGAAGATACTATTGAAATTACAACGAAATAGTAAATAAAAACCAGTCCAAACATGATTCGTGTTGGACTGGTTTTTTATGCTATATACTGCGTGTATTATGCGACTTCCCATCTGTTTTGGACAATTCGTCACAACGCAGAATCTCACACCTATTGTTTAACTTTATTCTCTTTTTCTCTTTCGACCAGCATATCTACGATCATATCAATTTGTCCAGTAATAGCGATTGGATCATAGCGATAATACGTATCAAAATCGTTAAAGAACACTCTATTGTTCTTCACCGCAGGAAGATTCCCCCACACAGCGGACGATTTCAGTTGCTTGAGCGCGTCACCCTTTTTCTCCGGGTCATACGTAGTCAGGAACATATAATCTGCGTCATACTGTGGCAATACCTCCATCGAAAGCTGCACCGTTTGTTCCTTGGAGTTAGCTGTTTTCTTTGGCATATTCAGTTTGAGCGCATTGTACACAGCTTGTCCGCCGCGCCCCGCATTGTCGCCAAAGATCCAAAGTGCGTGCTTGTCCGTCAGCTCATACAGACCGAAAGTTGCCTTTTCGTCAATCACACCTTTAAGACGTGCACGACCTTCAGCGGCCTTTTTATCAAATGCAGCAATAAATTGCTCAGCCTTCTCCTTTTCCCCGGTGATATCGCCGAACAGCTTGACCGTATCATAGATATTAGTCGTCGTACCGTACGGAATGTATAGGGTAGGTGCGATTTTAGACAAAGCCTCATAATTCGTATCCTTCATAACCACGATCAGATCGGGTTTGAGTTCCAGCGTCTTTTCCAAATTGGTCGGATCACCCACCTCTTTGGTTCCTTTTTCCTTCAGCAAATCGGTCAGAAAAGGATTTTGAAACGCAGTCGGCTCCACACCCACCACGTTAGCACCCACGGACAGCAATTCTCCACCGTAAAAATCCGTTACAATGCGCTGTGGCTTCGCAGGAATTTGAATATCCCCTTTAACCGTTTTAAAGCTTCTAGTCTCTCCAGTAGTTGCCGACTCTTGCTTATCTCCTGAAGATGAAGCCAGATTACTTCCATTATTATTTCCGCCGCAAGCGCTGATGAATACAGACAATACAAGTAACATAGCTGTCATCATAAAATACGATTTTCTTTTCAACTGATTAGCCCCCTATATATTGTAAAGATGATCTTCCCGATACACATGATAATGATTATCAATATCGTAAGAAATATATCAAGCGTCGTCCTTACTGTCAACTGAAAAACGAACTTTGCATCATTTCACTTTAAAAATGAAAAGACCTGCCAAAATGATGGCCAGGTCTTCTTTGTGGAGCCGTCTCAAAACCTACACATTTGGGCTAGGTTGCTGGAGGCTGCTTTCTGGTGATCGCTGTTTTGTTTTATATTCTTCTCCCCAATCCTTCATCAGGTTAATAATCGGGATCAGCGTTTTTCCAAATTCAGTTAGAGAGTATTCGACCTTAGGAGGAACCTGTTGGTAGACTTCACGGTGAACGACTCCGTCCTCTTCCAGCTCGCGCAATTGGAGTGTCAGCATACGCTGAGTAATTCCCGGACAGATCCGCCGAAAATCACTAAATCGCTTAGTCCCATACATGAGATGATATAAAATAATCCCTTTCCATTTGCCCCCAATCACGTCCAGCGTGTACTCAACAGGACACGCCTGATCATTTCCAGCGGTACATTCCCCAAAGCCGCCTTTCCGATTGCGCATAGGCTTTTCTCCTCCTTGGTATCATTTTATATACTACAGCACATTAATGTGCGTACTTCAAAAACGATCATGTATATTCTAATATTAAGCATGTTACTTGGTAAGCGTCAATTTTAATCACATCCATAAGGAGTGGAATAACGATGGAAACCTTAACTACTACTAAAGATCAAATCTTATCTGCATACGAGTTCAGACATGCAACGAAGGAATTTGATAGCCATAAGAAAATTAGCGATTCTGACTTCGACTTTATTCTTGAAACAGGCCGTTTATCCCCGAGTTCGTTTGGCTTTGAACCCTGGAAATTTGTTGTCGTTCAGAGTAACGCTATGCGTGAGAAGCTGCTGCCTTACTCTTGGGGGGCCCAAAAACAACTGCCAACAGCCAGCCATTTTGTACTCATCCTCTCTAGACTTCCTGAAGATATGGTAGCCTCATCAAATTATATCAAGAGTATGATGGAGAACGTGCAGCAATTATCCGCTGAAGTGATTCAAGGCAGAGAGAAAGTGTATGATGCCTTTCTAAAATCAGATTTTGGGCTGGAGGAAAATAAAAGAGCCTTGTTCGAGTGGGGCTGCCGACAAACCTACATCGCACTGGGCAACATGATGACTGCCGCAGCTCAAATCGGCATTGATTCCTGCCCTATCGAAGGTTTTAATAAACAGGAAATCGAACGCATCCTCTCCGAGGAAGGCATTATGGATGCCGAGCATTTCGGTATTTCTTGTATGGTGGCATTTGGATACCGTCTCAACGAACCGCGTGGCAAAACTCGGCGATCTGTAGATCAGGTTATTGAATGGGTGTAAAACCTTTTTTCTAAAACAAAGGGGCGTGTCACAACCATTTCCATGGCTGTTGGGACACCCCCTTTTCATAAAACCTCAAGTCTTAAAAATTCTGTCATTCCAAACCCTTACTGATAATTTACTTCTTCCGCGAAATAGATTTCCTTCAAACGATCCTTTACGCGCTGAATTTCATCTGCTGTTAACGGAGCTGTAGGATGCAGCTTAAAGTTCCTTCCAGTAACATAGCTTACATCTGTGTTCTTATCCAGGTTGTATGGTGTCTTTGGAACCGGTGTGCGGGTATAGTCGGTAAAGTCAATAATGGACCATGCCGCATCTCCATCCTCTTTGGATAAAATAATCCGCTGTGAGGCATTTTCGGTCCACAAATAGCGCAGATTCGCTGGTGAATTATTGGAATCCATAGCCGTCTTAATACCTGAGCCTCTAAACATGAGCGTAAACTCCGTATGATCATTACTCAATCCAGCTACCGATTCATAAATCTGTTTCAGCCCGTCCACGCCCACAATCTCAACCTCACGGTCAACAGGGAAGTGCTTCACAAAGTTTTCCCATATTTGAGACATGTTATGGTTTTTGGCAAGCCAGTTGACATCCAAAATAATGGACATGTAGTTTACTGTATTCAAACGTTGATACGGGTTATCTAAATATTGCTGTGCTATATACAGTTGTGGTGCCGCATCCGTTTCCGTCACATATGGATCACCTGGATGGAGAGTCCAGCGTGAAGAATCTTTGGTATAGCGCGACCCGATGGGATCAATCGAAATCGAATTCATAAATACGATACCGCTATTATTTGTAAGCCCCTGTGCCGGAACAATCGGATTATCCTTATGGGACCAGTAAGGCATCAAAGGTGAACCCTCACCATACATGTTGTTCACATTATACTGTGTAGCCGACCACCCCATCGCTGAGGTAATCTTAAAATGATCCTTAAGCCATTGGGCCTGCTCAGGATTCACCGTAAAGCCGGTCAATGATTTAGGCAGATACTTCCGATATTGGTCTGTATCCATACTTTCAAACACCGAAGGTGATCCCAACGAACCAGATTGGTGCAGCTCATTGAGGGCATTATAACGATACATATACAACCACTCGTTCATCTGTGCTTCCCATTCAGGAAGATCAAACAGATTATTCGGATACCCATCCAAAATCCCGACTTCATCGCCATACTGATCCACGTATTCCAAAACCTTTTTAAGCTGCGGACGATTTGATTCCACAAAAATAAATCTATTTTCCATGGCCCACGTCACTTTTAAGTTGGTACCAAAGTGATCCATCAGCAATTGACGCGACTGCTCAATTTGCTCTACCGTGGTCGTACTGCCCGCATCTTTTCCCTGTAGCATCATGGAGATAGCAAAATATTGCTTTTTGCGTGCTCCTGGTACTACAGTTAACTCGGCATCGGATATGAAGTGAATTCCCTGAGAGGGTGATTCAACCTCAATCTTGAATGGAATGACAGAGTTCAATGCAGGAATCAGATGCAGGTTGGCAATATGTCCATCCTCGTCAAATATCCCTCTGGAATCCTCTATACGAAGCTTCAAGTCTGACGGCAATAGACCGGACGGTATGACCTCTCCCTTTGCATTTTGAAATACATAGGGCATGCTCCAGGCTGTAGGGTCTAGAGTAGTGGCCTGTGAAATGGTGTACGTCGCCAAGTATACGGACCTGATTACAGTCGGGTCCTCTACCGGAGGAGTCTTCCCTCTCACGATCAGCTTGGTCTGTGCTTTAAGTACCCGATAAGGTTTAGCAATGGTGACTTCCATCTCTACAGGAATATAACCATCAGCAGCAGGTATATTTTCGGAATGCGCAATTTTCCCATGTTCATCAAATACACCTAATGTATCACTAAATGTGTAGGTGACACTTGTGACGCTAACAGCGGGAATGCTTACCAAGTGCCCTTTATTGTAGAGATCAAAGGACAGCTGATACGAAGGATACGTTTCCGGTTGATTGACCAACTCGGGCGCCTTGATTACTACCTCATCCACCACGAAATCCGACGAATGATCCGGTGGTTCTGACGGAGTCACTGGCGGTATGATTGGTGGTATCACTGGCGGTGTCACTGGTGGTATCACCGGTGGTTTGGGACTAGGTTCTGGTCGTATAATTGGCGGTTCCGGCTTCGGCTCTGTTGGTGTTACCGGAGATACCGGTGGATCGGGTCTTGGACTATGGCTTTTAGGCTCTTCGATCTCCGGATTCGCACGCTGGTGACTGATTTCCGGCGCCAGGTCGACCACGATCTTCCTCGATTCCGTTGGACTGGCTGGCTGATTCGTCATTGCAGTTCCATTTCCTAATGATTCCAGCAAACGCTTAGCACGTTCTCTCAGACCGTCACCGCCTAGCCATATCCGATATGCTACCAGTGTAGCATCCTGCCGTCTCACAGACTCTTTGGGATGGAAATAATGATTCGTATCCCCCTCGATCAGCTCCAACCGTTCCATCAGCCATACGCTCGTTTGTGCATAGTCTGATATATCAGCCTGATCCACAAAACTAGATCTATCGGAAGCGCGGGTATCTTCAGAAACGCCGAAATACCTGGCATACCACACCGCCATATCCTGACGGGTCATATTATGCTTTGCACCGAATAACTGATCACTAATTCCTTTGGTAATGTTCTCTGCTTGCAAGGTCTGCACATAGGGTAGAGCCCACGGTGACACATCACTAAAAGAAGCAACGCTTTTGTTAACCGAAGTTCGTTTTAAGGTTTTAACGAAAATGCTCGCCCATTCCTGCCTCGAAATAAAATGCACAGGTCGAAAACTACCATCCTGATAACCCGTAACATACCCTTGAGCAGCCATGGCTTCAATTGCATCAGCTGCGTAGGAATGTTCGATATCGTTAAAGACCCTGTCTGCAAAAACAGGCACAGTATGTATACAGAACAACCAAACAGCCAGTAAAGCAGCGATGTACTGCCTAATTTGTTTTAACTTTTTTTCACATTTCATATTATTTGGATCCTTGCACCTCCTTTACGATATAGCATCAGGTCACTTCCACCTGCACTTCTGTTTCAACTCTGAAAATTATCTCTTTTGTTTTCAAACGGATTTCATTTCAATTAACACCAAACTGTATATACTTGAATTATCGGAATAATATCCCTAGGATTGAATAAAGACAGCAAAAAAAGTAGTTATAGATTACGGTTCCATCCGTAAAATTGTCATTATTTTAAAGGCATATATCCCGATCTTTTAAAATGGTTTTCATTGGGAATTAAATTTCTAGCATTTTTTCATTACTAAATTTTCTAATGCGAGCATCACAATAAAAAAGATAACATCATGTATAAAGCACCATACACAATGTTATCTCTTCTTTTGTTTTTATTGGCTATCTCCATCAGCTGTTGATTCTTTGTTGCCAGCACCCTTAAAAACATAATAATAACCTTCTGAAATCCCGTCTTGCGGATAAGCTGCAGGATCTTCGCTGGTTACTTGACCTACAAGCTCCCGATTCTTAAACGTGTGAGGACCTTCCTCTATTAGCGCCTCAGCAGACATCCCACTGATAAGTCTTACGGTACTGGACCAGAATGTAACTAAATATATATCGTTAGCATTAAATTGAAAGCGTCCTTCACTGGGTGTCCCCTCATAAAACAGCTCAGACAAAGAAGCCGCTTCTGACCCTCTCATAAAAATTTGAATATCACTAGTTCCATTCCATCTATGAGGAATTCCGCCTCTGGGATTGATATACTCTACAACCTCAGGCTCTTGATCGCGAAGAAAATCAGTAACTGTAAATTTGTACACATCATCCGTTATACTCTCGGTTACAACTCCAGTTGTTTTCCCTGTTTTATAGCCACTGAAATCTCCATACACATTTGGGGTTTGACTTAAAGCTGCAAAAAACCTTTCCTGATCCATATATTCGACTCTTCCAGGTACCGCAGTCAATCTATATGTCTTGACCTCAGTGCCCTTGTACTTATCCCAAGTATATTCTGTAGCTGCATAAGATACTCCACTGTTCCAGCTCACAGATGCCACCATGAGAATACCTATCATCAATAATAATGGCCATTTTTTCAACACCATACCCTCAACCTCTTTCTCAAAGTACACTCAAATCATTAATAGCATTATAGCTTTTCAATAATTCTATTAACAGTTAAATATTAGAAAAAAGTGTGGATAATTTTTGTCACCTATGAGCTACAAAATTTCCTTGAACAACTGGCAGCCCCTGTCCACTTTACTTTATGATGGATGGGTAGCAGAACATAATAAAGGCATTAACTGGGGTCTATAACGGCTTTATTCCAAGCTAGGATTTTCGGAAATTTATACGTATTGGTATCAAGTTAAAACATGCATTGAATAAGCTATTTCCCTGTATTTTGCTGATCGGTTGCTGCTTTGAGACGTTTTTCCTTTTCCGTAGACACCATAATGTTTAACAGACCCATGAGATTATTTGTCTCATCTCTTGCTTTTCGATAGGCAGCAGTGAAGACTTTTTCATTCGCGGCAGGGTTTTTAATGTCACTTAGTTTCTTCCACTCGGGCTTAACGCGTTGATCGTACATATCGTACAAGCTGATGTCTGTAGGTGTCTGGGCAACAGGCATCATAGACTCAAATTTCGAGGCAACCTTAAAGAAGCCCAGCGCGTTTTGGACAGATGGACTAGAGTAATCATGCGTCCTCATCGCTTCTTCTAAAATATGAAGTCCCTCGCGTGACAAATAGAGCATTTTGACGAGTCCTCTTTCTGTATTAGAGGTTTCCTCCCACTTCTTGTAGGACTCACCTGGAGCAACTCCCTCTGTAAAAAAATTATAAGCTTCATGAATAAATTCATCTGTATTCAGGTGGATGGGTTCTTCTGTATATAAATTCACGACAGAATCACTGTAATTTGCAATGTTTACCTGTTTCCCGGTTGGATCGGAAACCCGCCGAATCGGATGATCCTGTACTCGTACCAGCCCATAACGATCTGCAAAGGTAAGAAGCTGCTCCTGCGTCGTATTTAACCCTATTTGTCCTGCTGGCCGATCGGGCTTCGTTGCTTCTTTAGCCACGTCGGAATACGTCTTCCCATTACCTTTTGTAGCTTGGTCTGTAGTATTGCTCACAACACCATCCACACCAGCCTGTTCCGCATTGTCCACCTTGGCATTCTGTGTAGTCGTAGTCGTTGCCGTTGCTGCTCCAGTCGTAGATTCACCTTCAATTTGCTTCTTGGAGTCACCGCATGCAGTCAGCAAAGCAGCTAAACTTATTACAGCAGTCAACAAAATAATATACGCTTTTGCCTTCATTAGTACCTTCCTCATTTCCTTATGTATCATTCTTTATACCTTTGCGGTCTGATTGTAGCCTTCAATAATATGGAATTAATCTTATCAAAAATAAAAATGAGGGAATACTGGACCATACTCCTGATTATCTTCGATGATTCTATAGTAATTCGTTGTTTTCTGAACTAAAGTCGTGGCTCTCAACCTATATAATGGGCAAATTGCCCGTTGACTTTCGGAATACTTGATCCTCGGTACTACTCCTGCCTGTTCAAGTTACATTATAGTTGGTTCCTAGTTTTCAAAAGCCGATCGTGCTGTTTTAAATCAGTAGGTTGTGTAAATCGAATATTACAAACGAAAGCACCTGTAATTCATATAGAAATAGATGAATTACAGGTGCTTTTCTATTAGTTAGTAATGAGACTCCCTATTTTATTATTTTTATGAATATTTTCCGTTCCGGCTTCCAATGCAGTTTTGTAATATGAGCATTTATGTTCAATAACTTCCATTGTTTTTTTAAGTTCTTCCATTTGTGCTTCTACAGTAGCTTTTCGTTCCATAAACATGTCATATCTTTGTTGTAGTGTGGAATCCCCACCAGAACACCAATCAATGAAATTTTTAATTTCTTTGATCGGCATCCCGGTGGATTTTAGACATTCAATTATTTTTAAAGCGTCGATATCGGATTCTTTAAATAATCTTGTTCCGCTAGATGTCCGTTCTACAAAAGGCATAAGTCCCTCCTTGTCGTAGTAACGCAAAGCGTATGCTGTAAGATTCAATTCTTTTGCAACTTCGCTGATAGAATATGTCTTCATCATGTATCTCCTATTCTTAATGACATAGACTTCGAGTTAACTCTATGATATAAGGGGGATTCTATCAAGTTATTTGTAGAATGTCAAAGTCCCCTTATAGGAAAAGTAGAATCAGATGCTATCTAACGAAATATAATTAGCTGTAATGAACCTGAACCGGTACGAGCAGAAATTCCCAAAAGGAATATAAACTTGCGCTTGACTTAGAGTTAACTATAAGGATTAACATTGATTTGCAAGAGAAAAAGTATAAATGGAAATGAATGAAGGGTAACTTCAACCGACTTCAGCTAGTTTTCAATTTATACCGATATAACTGCATTCTCTAGAAAAATACAAATAATAGGAGGCTATTTATGATAACTGCTAAAGCACGAGCTGTCGATGGCCCAGACAAACCGTTTCGATCGGCTGAAATTAAACGACGGGATCTTGATTCATACGATGTTCTGATTGAAATTAAATATGCCGGAATATGCCATTCTGACATCCACACTGCTCACGGTGAATGGGGACCAGTGAACTACCCTCTCGTACCTGGACATGAAATTGCAGGGATTGTCACGGAGGTAGGATCTAAGGTTACAAAGTACAGAGTTGGTGACCGGGTAGGGGTTGGCTGTATGGTTGATTCCTGTGGCGAATGTGAGAACTGTCGTAAAGGAGAGGAACAATACTGCCTTAAAGGAAATGTCCCTACCTATGCTGGTGTTGACAAATACGGCGAGCCTACACAAGGTGGATATTCTACCCACATTGTCGTAACTGAGGATTTTGTAGTAAAAATTCCAGATAACATTGAGCTTGACGTAGCTGCTCCATTACTTTGTGCAGGTATTACGACTTATTCGCCGTTGAACCGCTGGGGTGCTGGTCCAGATAAGAAAGTGGCCGTTGTGGGAATGGGAGGCCTTGGCCATATGGCTATCAAGATTGCACATGCTATGGGTGCTGAGGTAACCGTTCTATCACAAACATTAAAGAAAAAGGATGATGGCTTGCAATTTGGTGCGGATCACTATTATGCTACAAGCGAACCAGAAACATTTGAAAAGCTTGCTGGGCACTTTGATTTGATTATTAACACGGTAAGTGCTGCCATCGATATGGATGCTTATTTTGCACTACTCAATCTAGATGGAACCTTGGTGAATGTCGGTGCCCCTGGGGAGCCGTTGTCACTAAATGTGATGTCCCTTATCGGACATCGCCGTTCATTTGCTGGTTCAATGATAGGAGGCATCCGTGAGACACAGGAAATGTTGGATTTCTGTGCAAAACACAATATTGTTCCTAAAATTGAAGTGATATCGGCCGACCAGATTGACGAAGCCTACAAACGAGTGTTGGCTTCTGACGTGAAGTATAGATTCGTGATTGACATTAGCACAATGTAAGCTATGTAAATCATAAGTTGTACAAGTAATTTTAATTTTGAAGGTGTCCCCAAAGTATTACTTGGGACACCTTCACTTTATTCTGTCTACCATCTTATTGTCCATTTCCTCTTTTTGTATTTATTTGTAATCCAAAGATTCCCCCCTTAGAATACAATAGGTATATATAGGAAGGGGGAACTTATCTATGTTTAAGAAAATGGATATTTACCGAATCCCCACTTTAATATTTGCTGTAGTTGTTATGATCTCGTCCTTACTATCCCTCGTATATCCAGATACCTACAAGGACTTATACAAAGTCTCACAATTTTTTCTAGGGTTTATGTTTTTATTTTCTGGAATTACAGAGTTTAAGGCTAACCGTAAGAGTATTGCAATTATCAACTTCTCAGTTTCCCTTCTCACTTTTTTTGTCTCTATATTTACACTTGTAGTGCGAACAGGCTAACCACACGGTTCTATACCTCAGTAACAACCCTTCCGTAGCTCCTCCCTCGTCATGTAAAAGAAAAGCCGAGCGAACTCAGGATCATCTGAATTGCGCTCGGCAAATGTTACGTATTTAGCAATCTTTTAGTTTTCCTCTAATTCTTCAATTCTCTGCCGCTTTCCTATGCCAAAGACAAAATATCCAACAATGACGATCGCCATGAATGATGCCCCGACAATCAACGACAAGCGTGTGTCTGGATTAAACCACATTCCAACGATCACAAGCAACAAAAAGATAATGGTAATGTAATTACTGATCGGAAAAAAACGAGATTTAAAGGTGTGATCCTTCATTTCGTCTTTCCACTTTTTCCTGAATTTAAATTGACTGATGGCTAATGCAAACCACGGTACCATGCCTGGAAGAACACTGGCGCTGTAAATATACAGAAACAGTTTGGAATCAGGCATTAAATAGTTAAATAACACCCCTACCAGCAGCAAGGAAATGGTCGTTATTATACTATTTCTAGGGACGCCGCTTGGAGAAACTTTCCCGAAAAACTTGGGAGCTTGTCCGTTCTTAGCCAACGTGTATAACATTCTTCCCGCACTGTAAATACCACTGTTACAACCAGACATCGCAGCTGTAAGTACAACAAAGTTAATGATACCCGCAGCAGCCACAATTCCTACCTTGGCAAAAGTCAGAACAAATGGACTACCGATCTCGCCTATTTGGTTCCAAGGATAAATCGTAACAATGACAAAGATTGCACCCACGTAGAAAATCAGAATACGCCAGATGATGTTTTTAATGGCTTTTCGCAGTGTCGTTTTTGGATTTTCAGCTTCACCTGCCGTAATACCCACCATTTCTATCCCTTGGTAAGCCGCTGTTACAATACAGAGTGCAAACAGAAACCCTTTCAAACCACCTGCAAAGAAGCCGCCATGGCTGTACAGATTGGATAGACCTATCGGTTGTCCACCGTTACCGAGTCCAAAGAAGATCATCCCCGTACCAACTACTAACATGAAGATAATGGCGACAATTTTAATCATCGCAAACCAAAACTCAAATTCCCCATAAAATTTCACAGCCGCCAAATTGGCCAATGCAATAATAATTACACCTGCCAAAGCCGGCAACCATTGCGGGATATCTGGGAACCAGTAGCCCACATATACCCCAATCGCAGTAACTTCCGCCATCCCTACGGTAACCCATAAAAACCAATAGCTCCAGGCGGTCAAGAAACCGGCTAAAGGGCTGATATATTTATGAGCAAATGTAGCGAATGAGCCTGTCACCGGTTCAAGAATCAGCATTTCCCCCATGATCCGCATGACAAAAAACATAATAATCCCAGCTAAGAGATAAGCCAGCAGCACTGAGGGACCTGCCCATTTTATCGTACTTGCCGATCCCATAAACAAACCGACGCCAATCGTACCTCCAAGCGCAATCAACTCAACGTGCCGTGGCTTTAGCCCTCTCGTTAATTGTTTCGATTCCAAAAGAACGCTCCCCTTCGTATATGTTCATCATCAAACGCTAATGATCCGGAAAACTGTCCCCAAACATTATTAACTTTTCAGACTGACGTGGTCGTGAGTGAACGACAACAAAGTAGTTCCACGATTCGTAAATATACCAGAAAACCACGTCCTATTTACCGTCCAAACCTTACTGTTTCTAAGACCGAGTCCGTAGCATTAGATGCATTGTATGACAAAAAACGCCTAAATACAACTGCTAATTAGCAGACATTTTTATGCATGAAATGGAAAGGAAGGCTATTCATATTTTCTGAACAATGGTCAATTTAATGTAATGCATTAGAGTGCTAAACAAACATATTTCTTCAATGATAAATATCACGATATTAAGTCTATTTGAAATCCGAGATGAAGATATAACTGGTCAATGGATTGATGCAAGTGGCGGATCTCATCTATAAAATTGAAGGGTTCAAAGCCTAGCTAAAGATCAGGCTTTTGAACCCACTTATTCAATGATGAATGAATATGTATTTATTTGAGATTTTTCACAAAATTTTTCTGATCCTTGGTAAACATATAGCCACGTCGTTCATAGAACCTGTGAGCCTGTATCCGACTTGGGTGAGATAATAGTTTGATCCCAGAAAATCCATGGGACTTTCCCCACTGTTCAAGACGCTCAATCAACATGCTACCTACACCTTGATTTCTATACTTTTCTTTAACAACAAATCCTAGTACATTTACCAAAGATTCAGAAAAAAGTAATTCATATGGGCTTCCATGAATATATCCTAACACCTCGTTATTTTCTTCATAAACAAAGATCATATCTTTTGATTCCTTTGTAATCAATTCAATCTTCTCTTTTACTTTTTCTTCAGGAAATAGATATAGATTGGGGTTAAAATCTTGGTTCAACAAATAAATGTCATGATAATCAGATACCCTAATTTCCCTAACATTTTTTTCTTTCACTTTTGAATACCCCCTATTTTCATCATACGATGCTTTATGTCTAAACTCATTAATCCTCGCAATCTTGACCGTTAAAACAATTCAGCATCCCAATAAATGCTTCAAGTTTGGAATCCTCCCATGTTGAAATACGTTGATAAAACTCATTTTCTTTTTCTTTTAAAGCTTCCAAGGCTTTTCCACGACCATTAGCTGTCAGGGATATCAACACCCCCCGGCGATCCTCAGGATGAGTTTCACTTTTTACATATTCCAATTGCTTAAGCTGAGTAACAAGACGGCTGACAGAGCTTCGATCCATAGCGGTGGATTCTGCCAAAAATGTAGCGCTTGCCGGACCGTACGAAAGAAGACAGCGTACGATCAGAAAAGCCGCAGGTTGTAATGATGGATCGAAAAGTGCCGCAGTTTTTACATTGAGTGCATGTGACGCGCTTATAAGTGCATTAAGTTGTTCACCAAGATTCAGTTCTAATTTCTCTCTTGTAGAATTTGGATGTTGAGTTTTATTATCCATATGTCTCCACCTTATTTAAATTAGTATGAATATATTTGACATATATCAATCAAAATACATATACTTGATATATGTCAATCATATTTTCAACTTTGGTAAGTGTCAAGCAGAAGATCTACAGTATAAAGCATCCACAACCGTAAAGCGTAGACATGAATAAGAATGTAATTAGATCGAGAATTTGGAGGATGATGTATATGTCGACATACCCGATTATTGTAATCACTGGTGCTACTAACGGTCTTGGACAATGGGTAGCAATTGAATTAGCCCAACGCGGAGCACATCTAGTCTTAACAGCCAGAAATGAAAAGCGTGCTGAAACGACTAGAAATATTCTGAGAGACTTGGCGCCAAGTACAAAGGTAGACTTTTTTTTCGGGGACCTGTCTCTTATGAAAGATGTCAAACGTATTGGGGATGAAATTAAAGCTAATTATCCAAAGATTGATGTATTAGTGAACAATGCTGGATTACATGGATTTGAACAGCGAATAACCTCAGAGGGTTTGGCAGAAATGATAGCAGTAAACTATCTTGCCCCGTGGCTGTTAACGCATACACTACTCAATTCACTAATGGAATCCACAAATGCTAGGATCGTCAATGTAGCTTCTGAAGCGTCACGCAACCATGGTGAATTAAAATTACCGGAGGATTTAATAGATACATCTGCATTTACCGCAAGAGGTTCATCTAAGATATACGGAAAGACTAAACTTCTTAATATCATGTTTACAGAAGAACTTGGACGTCAATTGGATGGAACCGGAATCGTAGTTAACGCACTTAATCCAGGCTTTAACGTTACCGGCCTTGGCCGTGAGTTAGGATTTTCTTCGGTACTTGCAAAAATATTGAACGCTTTGCATATCGGAGACCCACGGAGAGGAGCAGAAATTATTATTCGTTTAGCAACAGAATCCCAATATCAAGAAGTGACAGGCGGGTATTTTAATGTTGGTACTGGTAAGCTGATTGTGCCGGCATATCCTGGTGGGGATAGCAAGATGCAACGCCTACTTTGGAGTACTACTACCGAATTGTTGCGACAAAAAGGGGTTATGGAATGAAATAGGATCTAATATCGAACAATGCTCCTCCAACAAATGGTTCATTTTGTAAACTAAATCTCTCTTTTAACCGATAAATACATATGTTGGTTCTGTACTTAAATATCTCCTCCCATCTTTACATATTCAAGTACAAACGTGTATTTTTCTAAAAGGGGGCTTTCTATGAACTATCTAGACGAGCATATACTTAGCCTCAAAGCTAAAATGGTGGATCAGAAGACAGCTAATAACGGTAATGTGAAATCCATCTCAGCTCAAACCCAGAAATCGGAACTGGACGGTTCCATGTTTGAAGAAACAAAGCTACTTCATATTGAAAATGATTATCTCACGTTGGAGCCCATTACAATACTACACGGAGAGATTGGTTTCTACATCCCCAAGTCCTTTACTCCTATGCCAATGGAGCAAGCTATAATCAAATATCCTTCAGAGCATCGACCAAAGGTCATTTATACCTCATCTGAGGAGACCATCAATATCACTTTTAATCCTACAGATACCGCTCTGGAAGCGGAAGAACTGCCTGATTTTGTAGAGCAAATGGCGGATATTTTACGGTCTGTACAACCGATTCGCAACTGGTTAGGTACCGAAATGGTCACCAACTGTTCCGGACTTTCAGTTGGGCAGATTCGTTTTGTGGCGGCGGGGATCGACGGTAATCTATACAACAAAATGCTGCTCTTCATCCATAATGGACGAGTTGTCATAGGTTCCTTTAGCTGTCTGGAGGCAGATCTCGAAGTCTGGTTACCTGTAGCAGAATACTGGGTTCAATCCCTTTCTGTCCTTCCACCCTCCATCTATTCTACAAATGAGAAAGGAATGACTACACCATGAGTCTGGGATACGATCAAATTCAAATTCACCCTTATGAACAAATTGATCTGGAGGAGCTTACCTTAACGAAAAAAATTAACGAGCATACTCGGCTTTATTTTACAGGTATTATCCCCGAAGACTTGCAAGACAGCTATGTGGAAACGACAGAAAAAAATACCATCATTGAAGTCAGTCAACAAGATGAATCTGGCGCAAGCAAGCCGCTATTTAGTGGGATTGCCCTCTCGGTCGAGGTAAAAGTCGTGCGAGGTGTGTACTATCTGGAGGTGGAAGCTATTTCCCATACTTACCGGATGGACATGAAGCAGCGTACTCGTTCTTTTCAGTATACGAAAATGACGATTCCTCAAATGCTGGAGCACATAGGTAAGGACTATGAAGGACTGGATGTGATCGACGGGGCTACCGGCGGAGAAGCCATCGGACGGCTTGCCATTCAGTATCAGGAGACAGACTGGGCGTTTTTAAGACGCATAGCCTCCCGTTATCATACGAGTCTGATGCCTGTAGCCCGTTTTGACAGTCCCAAATTTTATTTTGGTATTGAGGACAGCCCTGCACAGGCGATACTGGATCATACCCGTTATACCGTACGTAAGCAATTGCTTCCTTTTCGTTATTTTCAGGAGAATGAGCAAACCCAACTGAGTGAACACGATTTTATTTTTTATGAGGTAGAAACGGATGAGGTACTCGACTTGGGCGCTCAGTTGAATTTTCAGGGGCATAACCTGTATGTGATGGAAGCCTACACCGCCATGAGTCAAGGACTGCTGCGGCATCAGTATGTGTTGGGTTCTTACCAAGGATTTCGGCAAAAAGGCTACTACCAGGATAAGCTGGCAGGAGCCTCATTAAGCGGTATTGTGCTGGACGTACGTCAGGATCAGGTGCGCATTCATCTGGATTGTGATGAACAACAGGACACAAACCAAGCACACTGGTTCAACTATTCTACTGTGTACAGTGGCGGTGGCCATACCGGCTGGTACGTCATGCCAGAAAAAGGCGATTCAGTTTCCCTCTATTTCCCCGGTAGTCGGGAAGAAGACGGCGTTGCAGGTAGTGCCGTGAGAAGGGCAGATCGCAAGAGTACGCATAACCATTTTTCCAATCCGCAAATGAAAATATGGCGTACCCCGCATGGCAAGGAAATTCGACTGGGACCGGATGAACTGGTCGTTACAGGTAAGGACGGCGCTATTTATATCAAACTGGACGATAAAGAAGGCATTCATATTGCGAGCAGCAAACAGGTGAATATTACGGCGGGAGGCAATCTCAGCCTGTCTGCGGGAAAGACGATGAGTCTGTCCGCAGGTAGTCAGCTCCGTATGGATTGTAATGGTAGTCATATTGAATTAAGCGGATCGGCGGATATGAAAGGCAGCGAAGTGAAGTCGAATTAAGGATGATTAGACATGGAAAAGCAAACAGATGTGTTAGATCAACAACAAACGGCTCTTCATCAGGCTTGGTCTTTCATTCGCAAAGAATGGGCGTTGACATGTAAATCAACACAAACACAAAGATTACAGCATATAGTAGAACATTTTCGCGCCTTTTGTGAGCTGGTTCGGCAAAAACAACTCACAGGTCGTAAAGGTCATATCGGTTACATCACCTACTCTATGCTGCGCACCACATGGCTTGAACAGAAGCCCGTTTATCTTGTTGAAGCTACGGATGCCTTATGGATGCTTGATGCTGAGCCCGTTCAGTTGGAGTACGATGCAAGTTGGATTTTTCTCTATTGGACTCAATTACGTGAACAACTTGGGGCTGAAACTTTGAAGCAACAAGTCTCCCTTTCCGAACTTGAATTGGAACAGATCATGTTGGAAGCAGCGGGATATCTTCATACGATGATCGTTAGTCTAGTTCGTCAGGCTATGAAGCAAGCAGTCCACCTACCAGAGTTTGAGGCGTTGGATCGTGAAGAAGCTTTTGAGATTCGCGTCGGAGAGTATATGGATCATAGTGTCTCCGTGTATCGGGAAGATCGAAGACCCGTGGATGCAAACATAATAAAGTCTTGGCTGGAGGAAAAAGAAGAATCGGCCTACAGCTACCAAGCACTGTCTCAAGTTCAACTGTCGGATGGAAATTACAGTTCCTTGGATTTTCGCTATACAGTCTTTCGCCAGATCGGGATGCAACAAAGTCAATTGCATCACTGTATCCTCGTAGGCACGGTATGGCAAGAAGCTCAGCTAGATGGAACCGACCTTTCGCACAGCCTGCTTCATGGAGCCGATTTCAGTGGCTGTTCCCTGCAAGAGGCTGTACTGGACGAAGTGATAAGCAATAGCGAATATGGATCGGATGCTTGGCTGGATTGGGAACCGTTAGGATTGGATGGAGTGAATTTTACAAGAGCTAATTTACAGGGAGCTAGTTTTCAACATGCACAGCTTCAAGGAGCTACTTTCCAAGATGCCGCGCTGCAAAGAGCTTTATTTAACAGCGCGGATCTAACAGGTGCCTGCTTTGTAGGAGCCGATGTTACTGACGCTTCGTTTATAGGTGCATGTTTAGTAAACGCTAATTTTACAGGAGCAAAACTACACCGGGTAAGCTTTACAGATGACCAACTAAGCGAAGCCATTGGCCTTGCTGCTATAGAAGCGCCCCTGGCTACACAGATAACAGATGCAGTGAGTAAAGGGGAGTGGATGTCATGAGGTATTACCGACTCATGGTGGACGAGCGCGTAAAGCATCGGGTGGAGACTGCGCCCCTGTCTCCCTTGCAGGTGGAGGATATCCTTTCGGGTCATACCCTTCAGGCGGAGGATACTCCCCTGTTTCTAGCAGTACATACAGATCCACGAACCGTATATCCGGATTTTCTGGAGTTCCCTTTGCCACTGGTTTCAGACTCCATGAAAGCCCTGTTGGAAAAATATATGCCGGAGCTGGAATGGAAGGCCGCTATACTTACCGATTTTCAGAAAGCCAGGCAGGATGTGTACTGGGTACTGCGTCCACCTGTGGTGGATTGTCTTTCCTCACAAACCGAGTGGTATCCCGACCACACCTTGAAGCAATTGGTACTTAAACACGGGAAAATCGAATCCTCTATATTTCGGATTGCCGGCTTGTTGGAAGCACGTATCTATATCAATCTCGCGGTAGCGGAAAGTCTGCTGCGTCGTCCATTTACAGGTGTTCGTGTGCAAAAAGTAGAGATGGCCACAAAGGAGGAATAATCCGTATGGAAGAAGCAAGTGTGCAGCCTGGAACAGGTGCGAAAAAAAGCTATGTCGTGGCAGGTGCGATTTTAAGCTGTAGTTACGGTACACAGCCCACGCGTTTGAAGCGCCCTTTTAGCCATGGGGTGTATGTCAAAAATAAAGCTCAGATGAATATTGGAGATTATGTGCCCGGAGTGAACATAAAATCTTTTGGGAATTGCTCCAGTCCGCTGAATCCGGCTGTGCAAGCCAGTGAGATGGTCGATATTTATGGGGTGAAAAAGGCACCGTGTATTCCTGTCCTTACGATGCCTTGGCTGAACGGAAAAAGCGACATGCGCATCGAAGGCCAGCCTGCTCTTACGCAGAACTGTACGCATCAATGTCTTTATTGCGGACACATACAGATCGAAAATGACGGTCAGGAACTGGATTAATCAGTCGCAACCTACCACTATAAAAACAAAATGCGTTGGTGAGAGATTGGCTATCTTCTCCACCAACGCATAATATAGGTTATCTTCAAATAGTTCGCTCCACATCAGGTACCGCAAAAGGTTCGGTAAGGACAGGTGGATTCCTCAGGCAATGTAGAGTAAATTTCCTGTTCGGTAGAGTAGGCATAAGGGTTCGAAAGAACTTCAAGAAGCTTCTCCATCACACGGTAGTCTTCTCGTTCCACCGCAGCTTCCAGTGCTTCTTCTACCCGGTGGTTGCGTGGAATGATTGCAGGATTGCTGCTGCGCATCAGCTGATACGAGGAGGCTTGTGATTCCTGCTGTCTGCCCAGCCTCGCCTGCCACTGCTCGTGCCACTGGGTGAATTCCGCAGTGCTGAACAGAACCGTATCCTCCAGCTTGTTCAAAGTTAGGGCACGGAAGGTATTGGTGTAGTCGGCACGATGCTTCTGCATGATACTCAGAAGCTCCTCAATAAGAGATTCATCCTCCTGCTCTTCGTTAAAGATCCCTAGCTTCGCCCGCATTCCTGCAAGCCAATGATGGTGAAACATTTTTACAAAATCTGAAATTGCATCCTCAGCCAGTGTGACAGCCTGCTCCCTGTTGTCATGCAGCAGTGGCAAGAGCGTCTCAGCAAATCTCGCGAGATTCCACGCAGCAATATGCGGCTGATTGGCATAAGCATAGCGTCCCTGCCTGTCGATGGAACTGAACACCGTCTCAGGATCATAGGTATCCATGAAGGCGCAAGGTCCATAATCAATGGTTTCTCCGCTAAGGGTCATATTGTCGGTGTTCATCACCCCATGAATAAAACCAACCAGCTGCCATTTGGCAATCAGCTCGGCCTGACGCTTAATCACTTCCTGAAGAAGTGAAAGGTAACGGTTTTCGTCATTGGCAACTTCCGGGTAGTGTCTTTCCAATGTATAATCAGCCAGAGCACGGAGATCTTGGGACGTGCCCCATGCTGAGACGTATTGAAAGGTGCCGACGCGAAGATGACTGCCAGCCACACGGGTCAGAATGGCTCCGGGCTGCTCGGTTTCCCGGATGATCGACTCACCCGTGGATACCACCGCCAAGCTGCGGGTGGTAGCAATACCTAGCGCATGCATCGCCTCACTGATGATGTATTCGCGAAGCATCGGCCCAAGTGCCGCACGACCGTCACCACCACGGGAGTATGGCGTTCTGCCTGAGCCCTTGAGCTGAATATCAACCCGTTCACCCAAGGGAGTGATCTGTTCGCCAAGCAGCAGAGCACGTCCGTCTCCTAACATGTTAAAATGCCCGAATTGATGCCCTGCGTAAGCTTGAGCAAGAGGCGTAGCCCCTTCAGGAACCTGGTTGCCGGCCAGCTCCGCTACACCATCATTCCCTTGCAGCGCCGTGCCGTTCAACCCCAGTGATCCTGCCAACGGATGATTAAGAATGATCAGCTTTGGTGAGCGGACAGGAGTTAGGTTGAGCTTTGTAAACAATGATTCCGGCAAACGCGAGTAACGGTTGTCGAAGTTCCACCCTATTTGATCTGCTATTTCTTTTTTCTCCGTCATAATGGCTCCTTTTCTGCTGCGGTATCTTAGGTTTTCCCATTTTAGTTTTTACTTCTGCCCATTTATTATCCACTTTTCACCATGCTATTGTGCCTTTCAGCTTTTAACATGCTTTTTTATTATAATCGATTATCAAACATTAATTGTATTTGAATACCGAACGGGTCTTCAATAATACCGTAGGCTTGGCTAAACACATTATTAGATAAAGGCACAATAATTTTCACTCGATCATCTGTAATTAAGCTATCATAAAAACGTTTAATTTCTTCTAGGTCAGCACTTTGAATACATAATGAAGTATTATTCCCTACTGTATATTCTTCACTGGGATTCATTGTATCTTCTGCTATCATTACTTTTGTTTTTCCGATTGCTAAGACAGAATGAGAAATATAATTTTTATTTTCATCAGTAAGCTGTATGGAGCTGTCACGTTGGGCCATGTCTTGATAGGTAACAAGAAACAATTCCTTTGCGTTGAAGTGTTTTTTGTAAAAATGTATAGCTTCTTTTGCCTTTCCGTTCATGGATAAGAAAATAGCTACTTCCAGTGTTGTACTCATGGTATCAATCTCCTTTTATATGTGTAGATATCTTATGAATTTGATATATTTCCTTGAACTTATTATCATATAAAAAGGTATCAAAACATGACACCTTTATAAGGAGATTTAGATGAAGAAATCGGAAAGATTAAATGACATGATCAGATACTTAAACAGTCGAGAGTTTTTTAATTTAAATGACCTAATGGATAAATACCATATTTCAAAAAGTACAGCTCTACGTGATATTAATTCATTAGAACAATTAGGTATGCCTATTTTTTCGGAACATGGCAGACATGGACGATATGGTATCTTAAAAAATAGATTGTTATCCCCCATTATTTTTACAATGGATGAGGTATATGCTCTGTACTTTGCAATGTTGACGTTAGAAGCTTATCAATCCACCCCCTTTCACTTAAGTGTTAATCAACTCAATGAAAAGTTTGAACACTGTCTTTCTAAAATACAAATAAACCAGATTCATAAAATGAAAATGGTTCTACAATTTGAAATATATCAGCATAATCATGTTAGTCGTTATTTAGATAAAATTCTAACAAGTATTCTTAATGAGAGTACCTGTAAAGTTAAATATGTAAAAAATAATCAGAAAAAAAGTTACTATATTCAATTTTTCAAAATTTCCGCTAAGTTTGGTCAATGGTATGCTACTGGAATAGAGTTACATACGAATAAATATAGAGTTTTCAGATGTGATCGAATAACCTTTATAGAAGAAGAGGAGAGCAATTCTCGCTTTTCTATAGATGAACTTCTTAGTCGTTCATTAGAAATGTATCAAGCTGAGAAGAGCATTGACTTTGAAGTAGAGATTGTAGAACAAGCCAAGGATATTTTTTATAAAGAACATTATCCTTCTATGAAAATAGAAAATGGTGATAAGACAGTCATTAAGGGATTTTATAATCCTGGAGAAGAGGAGTTTATAGCTCATTATTTGATGAGATATGGTCATTATGTACGATCAGTGAAGCCTGAATCTTTAAGACAAATGATCCAAGATAAAGTAAAGAATCTCTTACATCACTATCAAAAATTATAAGGTAAAAAGGCTTTTAAGGCAGAATCCAGAAAACTTCACACCCTTTAGGAGATCTTTGGTCTATTTCATTTACATTCTAGTAAAGAAAAGGAACCTGCAAGCTCCTTTTCTTTACTAGCTATGACATTTGAATCATGGCTTCCGTTTGGCGATAACAGCATAGGATACCGTTCTTGTGAATCCAGTTGGATTCCATGCAGTAAATACCCATCTGTCTTCGGCCGCGGAATAATTATTGAGAAGAAACCCTTGTTCATTTCCAGAGAAAGTCCATGCACCGCTAATCAGATTGTAGGCGTTACCGTTAATCGTAGTGCTTCTAAAGCTATTAGGAGAAATAGTGATCGGTGCGAAAGTGAATCGTGCGAACCCATCTCCAAGTTGAGTTACACGAATGGCTTTTTTAAGATTCATAATCACGTGACTATTTTTTTTCAGTTTTTTTCCCAACTTTGCTTCTGTTTTTTTAATTTTCATTAAGGTTGCCTTTCTCAAAGAAATCATCTCCTTAATTGTTTTACTTATAGTTAATGATGGAGTAGATACTTTTGAATGGACAAAATCCCCGGTAAATTGGCTTGATTTTCTGGAGGTGCTGAAACAAAAAGCCCTTCCTTAAAATAAAGGAGGGCTTGATACCGCTACTTCTCATATTTTCCGTTCCTATACCGATTTTGTTAAGCCGATATGGGTGATCATGGTGTCATACGGATCTAATTCCATGGTTTGTTTGCCATATTCCGTATCAATCGTCGTTCTTTGAAGTTGATCGCTATTGTTAATAACAACCAACATTTTACTTTCTGGATAATAAGCACACTCTGTATATAGGTTATCTGTAATGTACTTCGTTTCATGTAACTCATTGCCTGCAAAGCGAATCAAATTCAGCAGCAACCTTGTGTTTTCCCAGCTGAATTCGAAAGAAGGAAGGTAGATCCCCTTTCCTTTACCGAAGGCATGTGTAGACAGTGTTATCATACCACTCGTTTCCTCAACTACCGCCGCTGACCCATCGGTAAGATAAATGCTATTCTTTGGCGTTATACTGGCTCCTTCAGGCACCAAACCATGCTCATCCCTAACCTTGTATACCCATCTTCCATGACCTACTCTGGAGCCTGTATCCTCATCCAGACCGAGAACATGTGCCATTCTGAAAAAGCTGTCGTGGCCTTCAATCGCAGAAGGCTGGTTGATGCCAATAAAGGTACCACCCTCATAAACCCATTGGGTCAGTAAGTCCACACACTTGTTGTCATTCCAGTACTCCCCACCACTCCATGCTGAACCAGCAGAGCCGGCATTGATCACTACATCACAATCCTGTAGAATTCCCTGACGGATATCTTCAAAATCAATGAATTTCACTTCAATCGGCAATCCGGATAAAGCCTCATTGACATGAACCAAATCATGCATATACGTTTCATGGAAATGTCCGGACAATGTCCACGATCTCAATTTTCCCCAGCTATGCAGAATAGCTACCTTCGTCTTCATGTGATAGGGCTTGCCTTCATGGTGCAGTTCCTTAATTTCTCTGAATTCATTGGCAATCTTTTCGATGTAATCGCAAAAATCCGGGTAAGGCTCTACAAGGTGCAAATATCCGCCCAGTCCAATCCGGTCAATAGGCTCCCGCAGCAAGGCGCGCCGAATATTAATCCAATACTTTTTGGCATCCAGCGTGGGGTTCCCCCCTTCCATAAAGGTAGGAAGTCCGCCTAAACCAACCGGAAATAAGTATGGATGCAGCCGAATCTCATGCGTATTCACTTTTACACCTGAGCAAAGTCTCGCCTCGTAACCTGAGAACACACATTTAATCAACCCGTCAAATCCAAACTCTTGAAAACGGTCATTGTAAGGCTCCATGCCAACCCAACTGTCATCATAGAAAACATAGGCCAGCTTGTCGTGCCTATGCACAATGTCAATTAATTTCTTGCCAAATTCAATCACAAAATCATTGATAAATGCCATCCAATCCAGCTTGCGCTTCTCAGCCGGGATATGACTGACGCGGTATTTTCCGCCATTCACAAAATCCTCGGCAGTCATCGAATACCCGTATGTCTTGGCAAACAGATCAAGCGCTCTTGAGCTTACCGTAAAATCGTATGATCCCCAGTCAGAGAACAGATGGCGATTGCGCTCATTGCTGCCCCAAATCCAGGCGAAATTATAAAATAAGGAGGTAAACCGAACAACCGTGGTTTCCTTATGCTGGAGACACCAATCCTCCATCCAATCCAGCAGATACTTTTGCGTTTCTACATAGATAGGATCTATCTGCATCAAATGCTCTTTGTCCCAATGATTCGTTGTGTGATTGTACATGGAAATCTCTTCCCAGATCCGGTAGGCCATGAAGCTTACGGTGTATTTATGCCAAGGAACAATTCCGGTAATCACCACATTTCCAGATTCCCTTTCATAATTCCACTGTTCTCTTGGAACTTCCTCCCCAGTCGTTCTGTCAAAAACCTGCCAATAGTTAAACGCCTCTTTGGAATCATTAACTCTGAATTGTTCAGCAAAAAAATCCTCCATCAGATAGATGGATATATAATCTTGTACAGCTACCTTCGGATTTGTAATTAAAAAACACTGCTGCAGCTTGTCAAGATTGTGGGACGCCCACTCGTTATGATCTCTGATGATACAGATTGTCGAATATATGCCGTACCCAGCGTTAATAATCTCGTCGGACAATTGCGTGCCGTCACTATCACGAATGACATCGGCACCCCACCGTTCAGCTAATTTTAGGGTCAGCGCCTCATAACCAGATTCTCCCGGTAGTGTAAAGGCCCCCGTTGTTTGTTTAGACAACTTCGATCCCTCCTAATTCAACATATCGGATAGAAAAGCCAACGCCAAGCCTTGTCCCCAGCCCTGAATCCAGTCTTTTGGAATATTGCGATACCCATCCCGATCTTTCATAACCGCTGTGCCGCCCGACACACCTAGTACCCGTCCGTCCTCGCTAATATGGTTCAAGATGCCGTCCAATGCCTTTTGCACGTATTTGGTATGCAGCGGATTGCCGTTATTGATCATGGCTGCCGCGATTCCGCAAGATGCAGACACCTCCTCGTAGGACTCCTCGTCATCCAGTACCGTCCGCCATAGGCCGTTCTCCGTTTGAACACCCTTTAGTGCCGCCAGTTGATCCCGAAGCGAACACTCCACGTCCATGCACTGCGGATATAAATACCAGTCCTTCAAATGAATTTTAACTTGCGACATGGTATAGGCTCCCCAAGCATTCGCTCTCCCCCAGAAAAATCCGGACATGTGATCCTGCTTGACATTATTGTAGCCATGGTACCAGAAACCGCTACTAGGGTCTTGCAGGTATTTGATATGCCAGTAATATTGGTTTAAGGCGTCCTGGATCATTTCCTCATCCTTTAATTTGGTTCCTACACGGAGCAGAAAAAATGCCGCCATAAACAATGTGTCCGCCCATGCCTGTTCTGGAAAATCATTAGCAACGGATACCGTATGCTGCAGAACATTGTCTCTGAACCTGAGAGCATGGTTCCGAATATAATCCACCTTGCTCATCACAATATCCCAATATTTCTGGTCCCCTGTTTCTTCATACAATGTGATCAGCATATGACCCATAGCACATGTGTTTACCGTCCAATGCGGCAGCCCCAGCTCGATATATTCATCTGCCCATTGCACAAGCATATTCAAATACTCTTTATTTCCAGTTTTTGTATAGGCTCTGGATACCCCATAATAAGCCACACCGCAAGGCCAGTCCCACGTCAAATCCATCGCCATTGTTTTTCTGACGACTTTGTCGATAACTATTAACATCTCTTCCTTGTCATAAGTTAATTGAAGCATCTATGTTCTCCTCTCTTTCGCACACGCCCCCAAAGGCGCTTGAGAGCTGTTCGTCACCGTTTTGAAAGCGCTTTACTTATTCCATTGTACGCAGTAAAATAGTCTCCATCTAAGCATATTCGCAACAAAACTGTGCAATTCCAATCATTTATGTGATGATTTTGCAAAAATCCAATAAGCGACTTCCAATAAACAGTATATAGATCGAAATGGTCTAGTTCGTCTATATATTGCACCTTGGAGCGATTGGAATCGAATTTTGCAAAATCCTGATGTATATTTGCTGGTTAAAATCAAAGTCATGGGGGTATAGAATATGCCCAGAAAAAAGAAGCCCGTTATAGAATACCGACACTACAGCTTGCCCATAAATTTCCCTGTCTTGCTATTAAGCGGTGAGCGTTGGAAGATTTCCGATATTAAAAGTGAACATCTCCATTTCCATAACCATTTGGAGATTGGTATATGCTATTCGGATAGCGGCATCATGGAGATCAAAGGAGAATCTGTACCCTTCAAAGCTGGCGATGTGACCTTCATCCCCAGGTATCTTCCTCATACCACGTATAGTTCGCCAAATACAGCCAGTCTTTGGTCTTATATCTTTTTTTCGCCAGAGGACCTCTTTCAACATTCATTTAAAAGTGCTTACAGCAACTTCGAGCCGAATTTGTGGGTGGTGAAGGGAATGAACTGTATATTGAATAAGGAGCAACATCCCAAGGTTTATACACTTGCGACTTCAATCGTAGAGGAATTAAAACAGCAGAATCCTTACTATCAGGAAAGTGCCTACGGCTTATTGCTATCCCTTTACATAGAACTCCTTAGAATTCATTCCAGGAATGAACTGTTGGCAGATCAAGAAACAGAGCATAGTCTGAAAAGCGATTTTGTCATTTCTCCGGTTCTGGAGTACATCACGAAAAACTATATGAACCCCATTACCATGGATTTTTTGGCCGACCTGTGCCATTTAAGTACAACTCATTTTCGAAGAAAATTCCATGAAATTATGGGGACGTCGCCTCTCGATTTCCTAAACAGCACTCGAATCGAAGAGGCCTGCAAGCAGTTAAAAAGCACGGAGGATTCTATTCTTTCGATCTCTGAACAAGTCGGTTTTCACTCCATTTCCAGCTTCAACCGTTGCTTCTCCAGGCTTATGGGAAAGCCGCCCAAAGAATGGCGTAAAGGGGCGCAATCCGAAGCGCAATCCGCGAAAGCGTCTATACTGGAGTTTACGGGATGGGTTTAATTTTGCCAAACTGAATCCAGCAGATCGTCCACTTCCCGCCAAATATCATAGTGGGTGACGTAGGACATTGCGGCAACCAGGAAAGACCCTTGAATAATGATAACCAATCAATTTCATTTTTAATGAAAGAGACATATTTATTATCAGTTCTCTTCCTCCAGTCGAAAATGCTCCGTAAGGCGTTCAATCGTAAACTGGTTTCTCAATTTACAGGCAGAATTCTGATTCGCAAACATCCCTTTCTCCCAGATCGCCTCCTGTTTAGAAACAGTCTTGACCCATTCCACTCGTACAACGTATTCGCATAAATCGGGGTCATCGACATCTGTATCCATTCTTACATGTATATCAGCATCAAGCAGTGGTATATTTACTCCATTTACCATCACTTGAAACTCCTTGATGGGTACTACTTCCTCTTGCACGATTCCGACACCAACATACCCCACCTTAGGAATACATGCAAAAATCCTAGCACCTGGCTTCAGAAGATTCAGCGATCTGCTGTACCATTTTCCTTGGCCAGCCGAAATAAAACCGTATCGTCTGCAATCCTCCCAGTTCCGATAATCACCGTCTCCCAAAGAGATATAAAAATCTTTCCCGTTCCATGGAGCCTTTCCTGTTTTATTCGTCGTCACATTAGATGTTTTAACCTCAACTTTGTTGGGATCAATGAGCCAGTTTCTGGCCAGATATTCATTATCTCCGTCTTTAAAATAATGAAAAAAGAGTGCATTAATCGGGACACCGAAGTTCGTTAAGTAGTTAATGATTCGTTCTGTTGCTGGATCCAGTTCTGCTGACACGATAATCAATTGATGGAGTTCGTTCAAAGTTTCAGGTAAGTCGGTTTGAAAATAGTCTACAAAATCTTGTTCCAATTGCTTTCCCGGATTTCTCTCACTATAGATCTCAATGATATCCGTATAATTCAACTGTTGAACCCACGAGGCATAATCCAGTGTCTGTGCAACTACTTCTCGTGGCGTTTTATTACGTTTTAATTCGATAATGACTAGATTCCCTTCCGAGTTCATTGCAAGGATATCAATGAATTTACCAAAGGCTGTATTGATCTGTCTCCCAATTAACAATAACGAAGGATCAATGATGCTAATATCATGTGTGATAACATCTTCGAGCTTACGTTCGGTCTCCATACTAGAAAAGTGAATTTTCTCGACATCTCCATTAATCTTCCAAATTCCTAGTTCGATCGGCATTCCAGTTCTCTCCTTGTTTGCTAGTCTAAAGATAATTCTTAAAACATCCTACATCCTAGTAATCCATGTTTTTCTTTTTCTCAGCATATGGATAGAAAGAATTAATGCTTCCTCACTCCTTAAGCCGGACCCCCAACACCTTACTAGCCAAGTCTACCTGCTCATGATTCAAATCCACTTTAACTGTACCTAAACGTCTCTGCTCGCGCCACTGCACCAGGTCCTCTTCTGTTTCCAATTTGAGTTCAGCAATCTCCACTGCACGGTCAAACATATATTTAGACGTGTACAACACCGTATAAATCCCTCTCCCTCCAGATACAATCGGCTTGTCCCTCTTCATCCATTTCTCCACCGTAAATTTCACATATAGCTTATCTTTCGTACCTCGCCTGTAAGGACGTTCGGTGATTTCTTTACGCTGCATTACCTTCCAGTCAACCACTTTCCCATACCAATGAATCCCGGTTTCGCCTGTGGATAAAAACTGACTTCGTGACTGATAAAGAGCAACATATTTTATCTGTGTTAATAATTTGTGATCAGAGATATTCTCCAATGGTATATGGTAAAACTCGTACTTTAATGCTAAATCTAACTGCGCCTTTTCCCGCAACGAACCAACCATAATATTTTTGCCGCTCATTTTGTTCTGATAATAACTCTTCGTCCCCCGCGGCCGGGTAGAACGCTCATAGGCTTTCTCAGGACTATCCATGATAATCTCATCCAAGAAAGCTTCCATCAGCTTTGTTGAGTTCGGTAAAAATGGAAATGCCCCAACATTAATTAACTCAATACTTTTGTAAAATTTATGTTCTTGAAACCGCTCCTCATCATGATATGGGAACAACACATAAGCACCGAACATGCTTCGTTCCAAATCCCGGCTATGTACATCGGTGTACACTATAGCATCCCGATAGCGATGCATCGTGTTGATGTCATCTTCCTCGGGACCAGGCATCCTGTAATTTCTGAAATACGACGTTCCCTCATACCCTGGATTCAAGCGATATTTGGCATCAAAAATATACTTATATTCCACCGCAGCTTCATTTTTCTTCAGTGTAAGAACATTGTCCGGCTGTTGCCCCAGTGTTTCGCTATGATCGCCTTTAGGTAATGTGTTGTAGTAAAGGGTGAATACCTCCCCATTGGCCGGGTTTCGATATACCATCTTGGCCTTCTGTGTTCTATCCAGGGTTACAAACAAGCCCCTGCGATCAACCTTAATCATATCTTGGGTGAGAAGCTCATACTTCCGGCTAAGAAGATCATGGATTTTAAGAAAACACCAATATTCATATAGCTGTGCTAAGTCCTTCATGGAAATACGGAAGAGGTCATTTTGAATGGACAAGCCCTTCATAAGCATCAAATAATTCCGGTACACTTCCCGATACCCCGGTGCCATTTGTAACACCAAAGAGATCGACAATTGCTTCATTTCGCCAACCTTTAGAAAATCCAGGTTCAATAGACGCTTTATTTGTGTTTGCATAAATTCCAACCGCTTCGCTAGCAAGGGATCTTGTAAGCGACCCTTTTTCATCAATCGTGCTTTTATATCCTTCAACTTGCTCGAAATACGGAGCAGCATCCAACGTACAAAGCGATTCTCCATCGTGTTGTAGCTAATTTGCCGTTTCGTCTCCAATACATGACTTGGGTAATAGCCTTGGTTGTTTAACGGTACAAAGCCAAGCCGCTCATCCGACACTAACAGATGGGGACGTTTAGTTATAAAAGGAACGTTCTCTTTGCCCACCTTCTTCGCTCGGGCAGCTTCTACAATTCGCTCCTCTTTCACTAGCTTAGTATGCGGAGAAGCCTTAATCCGCTCCACAGCTTGAACAAGCTGGTCGAACACATGCTGAAGGATGGTAAAAAACTCAGTTAGACTTTGATTACGTGTCTCTTTTAGACCCGTCAGATTGTAGGTTTTTCGTAAAAAGTCAAAGGATAGATTATAAATCTGCTGGTTCACATCTTTCAGGATCATTTGGTAATCATTTTTGTAATCCATCTTTGCTGGAAATATCTCGAGCTGAAGCTGACAAATCGGCTGCCCATTCCATCTTAGCTCCAAAACGGATAGTCCGACTTCATTTTGAAAGTTCAGAATACCGGATAAAATCGTTTTACCGAGGGGCTTAATCGCTTGACGTAAGTTTACATTCTCATGGTGAAAGGTTAACGCTATATCCTGCTTTTTCTCAATAATTAGCTCATAAGACTGCGTCTCGAAAAAGATCGGGTAGCTTGGGTCACCTGTTTGCCATGGTGACAATTCGCCTAATTGAGGAGTAAATACAGATACCTTTTCAATAGATAGAACCGTGGACAGAGTAGACACCTGCAGTGAGGTATCCACCCACTTCCCTTCCTCGGTGTGGTGAAGCTGCAAAAACTCCACGGTCGGATGAAACGGCTTGCCTTGAATATATAAATTAAACAGATTCGTCTCGACACGAATAAGCTCAACGCTCTGACTAAGAGAGCCAATATGAGGTAAATCCATCTTCCTCCAACCTCCGTAACATGAAGGCAATTTTTCTACCAGTTTGAGGATGCCTCGCATCTTCTTCTCCTTGACTGGAGCTCCATTTCTGGTAGAGGCCTGAAGCATCTTCAATAAGATCATTTACTACTAAAGACTTCCCTAGCGCTCCTTGCATCAATTGCAGTAACACCCGTTTCACAGATAAGCTACTACCCTGGACACGCGGAAGTATTTTCTGAAGAAGCTGCAAATCAAACGCCTCATCCTCAGTAAGTAATTGAAACCGTTGATTATATACCATATAAAAACAAATGGAGTCCCTAATCCGAAATCCGACCTGGGCATGAATCTCTTCTAGGATATGGTTGATCTTCACGAGCTTCTCTGTCGTTTTATGTACCAAATCACTATAATCCCTGTACACGTCCACTAACTGTAAATACTCGCTGCGTAAAAATTGATTTTCGGCCACTATCACTTCTTGTTGCTCTGCCCGATGATCGTTTGGATACTGCTGTAAATTGATGTAGTTAAATTCAATCGTATTGGCACGATCTAACACCTTTTTGCTAAAAGGATGCGTAGTCTCATCCATATTGACTGTTCCAATCAAATACACGTTATCTGGCAAATATAGATCCCCATAGATCGACTGATCCTCTGACCTTAAGGAATCTTGGTTAATTAACGGTGAAGTCACAATTCGATTGTTATTCCATTCTTGGGTTTCGATGATACTCAGCAAATCATTAAAATAATACTCCACCCTAGCCAAATTCATCTCATCCAGACATATAAAATAAGGCTTATGTTGGTTTTCTGGCTGTGAAGCATCCACCAACACTTCCGCTAAACGGCCCGGACGAAAAGCTCCTGATAAATCTTTGTAGCCCAAAAGATCGGATGGATCACTCCAATCCGGCCTTACTGGAATCAACGTGAATTGATGGTTACTTCCAATCGCACCAAGTGCCTCAGCGAATAGCTTAACAAGCTTCGTTTTGCCTGTACCCGATACTCCAGCTAGAATGACGAATGGTTTAGTCTTCAGAGATAAATACAGGTTCTCAATTAGCCCCGTCGGGTAATGAAATCCTCTTTGCTCGATAAAGGCTTTGATTTGCTCAAGTCGCGGCGATACCGTTAATGGATCCAATGGCCCTAGCTCCTCATATTCGAAAGTAGGCTCATTCTCTTCTACTGGCTCTTGTGTCAGGCTGTCCACGTAAAGCTTATAGTTATTCATTACATTTTCTAAATCAGCCAATAATTGCTCATCATTCGGAATAGAGCCCTGATCATAACGCATATAAGCCACCGTGGATACTTGATAATCCCGTCCTAAACCGCTTGTTGTCAGGTGGATGTTATCATCCTTTTGCATGCTTTCAAGCGGAAGCTGATCTCGCATTTCGGTGACCTTTTGCTCGAAATATTGGTAGGCCTCTTTCCTGCCCCATTCCTTGATAGGAAGGGTCACCCCTTGGGCTAAAGTTAGATAAACATTCCTCATTTCCTCTGAAAATAAATAAACGATATACTGGCCTTGCTGTGTTGTTCCTGTAATTCGCTTATCCATGATAGCAATCCAGGGTATGTTAGCCCAGTTGCCCTGACCAATAGAGCCTTGGATTTTATAGTTATCATCAATAAAGGGCAGCTTCCTTAGTTGTTCCGGTATAGTTTGTCGAAACAGCACACCTAAGGGATGATTAGCAAAAGTTTGTGTTTTGGCGTGTAGGTAACTATTTAAAATTTCAGTTAGAGTATTTTGCAGTGAAAAGGCGGCTCCTATCTCGTTAGATGTCAGTTGATTATTGTAGCTGTCTAACTCATTTAGCGCATATTCTTTTAATTCCTGAATTACTTTGTCATTCAGCTGATCCATAATGGATGACTTAAAGGTAATAGTTTGTTGATCGTTGTTAAATTCAAATATTGAAGATAGCGCATCTATAGGTGTTTTAAGCAGTGTCCTCGTCTGGGCTAACGTATAATCATTCCAGCTTGAAGTTTCTCTCTGCGGTGGGGCATCCACTGGATTTCCTATACTGCTACGATGTCGGTAATAAGCCAAAAACCGCTCAGCAACTTTGTTGAGCGGAAATATTAGATTGTGGTGGTTCACTTCATACTCGTCGATGAGGGATAAAACAAGAACCATCTTATAGGACTTTTGTTTACTTCGGAAAATGTTTGAAAGTTCGTTAGGTAACATGGTATTCCTCCAAGAATGTGCATTGGCTATATTAGACATAATTCGTGAAAAAGTAACTTTATCCTTTCTTTATCGGCATGATAGGGAAAACTTTAAATTCCAGATTAAAGAAGCAACTAAAAAGCAAGACCGTTCCTTTTATGCATATCCTTTGAAACATCTTTCGTATTCAGCATCTTGGGAAGTTACTGCAACCCCAAACGCCGTGGCTGATGCCACCTATAAGATCATTAAAACGGAGTTTTGAACCAGATGAGCTTTCAGAGCCTTCGTCATTTAGATTTGGAATTATACGATTACGTCAACTGGTTCAATAAGCATCGCATTCATGGAACTTTGGGCTATTTGACGCAAATAAACGTTGTCTTTTGTACACTCTATATCAGAGGAACCACTTTTTGAATCTCACCGATTCATTTTTAAACTTTCATCCCATATTAAATATTGAAGTAATGAAGAAGAAAAAAACATACGGTCTCCCAACTTCCGGTCCATATATTTATGCATCCTTTCCCGTAGGAAACTTCTAATGTGAACCATTTTGATATGTAAGCAATCACTTTTGGGATTATCAAGTTTTCTTGTTACTAGCAGCTTGGCTATCTGATAATCTCCAAAACTAACCATAGAGTTATAAAAAATTTCTTGGTAATCTAACTCGTTACTCGTAAATCCAATTCTTTGGACAGACTTATTCACATTATAATCTTGAAAAATTTTATTGGTGTTAAAGTTGAGACCTGTTTTTACTTCGCAAATAATCCCTATTGTTTTCCCAGGCTCGAAGTTAGAAAGTAACAACGGATCCCAATCCTCTAACCTACCGCCTGTTTCTTCATATACATATGGTAATCGAACAGCTAACAAATCTGCGTCGGATGTCCTTCCCTCACTATTTTGATGTAAAACAAAATTATTAATAAGAAAGAAGCCATTTAATCTAAGATACCAATACACCAATTCTTCTCCGAAATTTGCATTCATTTGTTTTCTCCCTCACACTACATTAAAATTGATAGGATTATTAGCCTATGCGTAAATAATATCATTTTAAGCGATTGAAAATCATTAACTTTGATGAAATTTAAAAAGGACTCCTTCTAAGGAATCCTTGGTATCTTCTCAATTATTATTAATGATTATCTTGGTATTTAATAATAAGGTAAGAATAAACTTAATAATTCATTCATCTGGTTATCGTTTCCGTTGTGTTCTTTATATTTCCCTTCCTTTTTAATTTGTATATAATTTTCTAAAAACAACTTAACATACTGCCTAAAGGATAATGAAGAGTTTTTAATCGTTTTCAATTCAATTATTAGTTTAGAAATAACCATTATTGTCCAATGTTACGGTAACCTCTTATCATACTACCTTTATTTTCAGGGAGAATCCGGTTTGGCTAAAGAATACTTTTCAATGAAAGTTAATTTTTTCATAACGTACTACGCCGTAGTTCATAAAAACACTGCACAATGGGATGCTTTAACTTCATCTTCTCGGTCATGTTTAATATTCGCTTTTTTCCAACTCGTCTGTCCACTAAAGCTAGAATATTCAATAAGATATCATTACTCTCTAAGCTTTCCTCTATAGAAGTAGTTAAAAACTTATTAGCTACAACATTAAAATTAGACTTGCTTAATGAGGCCTGTACTGACAAAAGCTCCTTTGCATGTTCTGATATTTTTCTACCTCTTGCAATTACTTGTAGACGGTCCTCTGGAACGGTCCCTTTGGTATCTTTTCTGATCGCTTCAATGTCTTCATTGCTGATAGGAACTTGGATATTTGGATCATTCTTGATTTCCAACTCCGTCTGATACCATTTGATTGGACTAGTGATATCATTCATATTGAGTATGTTCTTCTTATCTACAGTTATATAACAAATTCCAGACTTATCAGGCAAATAACGGTAACTGGTAGCTCGGTATTCGACCCTTCCGTCTAACGCAGGACAGCGGAAGCTCTCCAGTTGTTGCTTCAATTTACTCCAGGACATATATCCTCCTATGTTTTCAATGCCTACTAACAGCCCGCCCCTCAACTTGGCAATTTAATTTCCACGTTCCTCTACCTCATCATGATCCTTGCTTCCAAACTCATCAAGCAATGTACGCACTTCACTTGTTGATTTGGCGTTCATTAAGCTGTTTCTGAGTTCACTTGCCCCTCGGAATCCACGGACATATATTTTGAAGAAGCGGGCGAGAGGGCTGAACGAACGTGGCTCCTGCGCTGAATAATGATCATGGAGATCTAGATGAAGCCGCAGCAATTCAAGCAATTCCTCACTGCTGTGTTCCTTCGGCTCCTTCTCAAACGCAAATGGATTCTGGAAAATACCACGCCCAATCATAATGCCATCCACTCCATATTGCTCAGCGAGCTTCAAGCCGGTCTGACGGTCCGGAATATCTCCGTTAATAGTCAGCAGTGTATCTGGTGCCACCTCATCACGAAGTTTCTTAATCTCCGGAATCAGTTCCCAGTGAGCGTCTACTTTGCTCATTTCCTCTCTTGTCCGTAGATGAATGGACAAATTCACAATGTCTTGTTTCAAAATATGGGTCAACCAGTCGCGCCATTCGTCTACGGTAGTGAAACCGAGCCTTGTTTTTACACTGACGGGCAGTCCCCCGGCTTTGGTGGCCTGAATGATATCCGCTGCGATTTCGGGACGGCAGATTAGGCCGCTTCCCTTCCCATTCTCGGCTACATTCGCTACAGGACAACCCATATTAATATCGATGCCTTTGAAGCCTTCTTTCGCCATACCGATGCTCATTTCACGGAAATATTCCGGCTTATCTCCCCAGATATGGGCCACCATGGGCTGTTCATCCACTGTAAAAGTCAAACGCCCGCGTACACTTTTGTTCCCCTCCGGGTGACAATAACTCTCTGTATTCGCAAACTCCGTAAAAAACACATCCGGTCTGGCTGCTTCACTTACGACATGGCGAAACACAACATCCGTCACATCTTCCATCGGTGCCAGTATAAAAAAAGGTCGTGGCAAATCACGCCAAAAATTATTCGTCATATCAAAAACTCCTCTATAAACACCAGGACAAATCTTTGGTCCCAAATTGGTAAAGCTAACCTGTTCATGTCCTTGCTTCTTCTTCACATATAACACGTTTAAGCAACGTAGTTCAAACGGCAGTATATGTTAAGCATAGACATCTAAATGAGTATATCATACCCAATAGAGGAGCATACTCCCCAAAAGACTCGCAAAAAAAGGAAGAGCGCCGCCCCTCCTTGCCATCTTCTATAACGTACTGCGCCGCAGTTCATAGAAATACTGCACGGCATAACTTCCCCCAGCCTACGTCGTTCCCATGCGAATGGCTTAAAAAAAGAGCCGAGGAATAATATCCTTGACCCTTTTCGTCAATTTCTACACATGAATACCCAAAATTTTCAACTGTTCATTGATTTTGGCTTCAAGTTCAGCGATTTCTTGTTTATCCTGCTCTAAAAGCTTACTCACTTCGGTAAGGTCAATGACTTGCTCTTCTTCAAACGTATCCACGTAGCGAGGAATATTTTAGTTAAACTCGTTTTCTTTGATTTCTTCAAGTGATGCCACGTGAGCATATTTATCAACATCTACACGATTTCTGTACGTTTCGATAATCTTATTGATGTTTTTATCAGTAAGTTTGTTTTGATTCTTACCTTTTTCAAACGCCAATACACCTCAACTATTAGTCTTTCCTGACCAATAGTGAACAGCACTCCACATGCACCGTATGCGGAAACATATCCACAGGCTGTACTTCCACAGTACTATACCCGCCATCCTCCAATATCCTTAAATCCCGCGCCAGTGTGCTTGGGTTACAGGATACATACACCACGCGCTCTGGCTTCATTTCCAGAATGGTGTCGAGTAGGCGTGGATCACAGCCCTTACGGGGCGGATCAACGACGATAACGTCGGCGGTGATGCCTTGCTCTTTCCATGCAGGAATGACGTCCTCGGACGCGCCTACCTCAAATTTCACATTGCGCATTTCGTTCAACAGCGCATTGCTCCGTGCATCGTCGATGGCTTCTTTGACGATCTCCACCCCATACACCTGATCCGCATGCTGAGCGAGGAACAAAGAAATCGTGCCAATGCCGCAATACGCATCAATTACCGTTTCTTTGCCCGTGAGCTCGGCATATTCGACGGTTTTGCTATACAGCACTTCTGTTTGTACGGGATTCACCTGATAAAAGGATCTCGCGGAAATCGCAAACTGGACGTTTCCAATGTAGTCGTAGATCACGTCACGCCCCCACAGTACACGAGTCTCGTCGCCAAAAATAACGTTCGTTCGCTTCGTGTTCACGTTCTGGCATATGCTTGCCACGTGTGGGATATGCTCACGAATACTGCCGATCCACGCATCTGCGTGCGGAATATCTCGCCCATTCGTCACGAGCACCAGCATCATTTCACCCGTGCGAAAAGCGGTCTTTACAACGACATGACGCAGCAGCCCGCGTCCGGTTTCTTCATTATATGCACTGATGCCCAGCATTCGGCCAATCTCTTTCACACGTGCGACAACTTCGTCATTACGCTCGTCCTGAATGAGACAGGTGTTCATATCCACAATTCGATGGCTGCCGCGTGCGTAGAAGCCGCCGACAAGCCCGCCTTCGGTGACACCAATCGGCACCTGGGCTTTGTTGCGGTATCGCCAAGGCTCACTCATACCGAGTGTAGGATGCACGACTACGCCATGTACACGCGACATGCTATCAGCATTTCCATCCGCATTCATGGCCGAATCAGAAGTCGTGACTGTATCGGCCTCACCATCTGTATCTGCAGAAGTAGCCAAAACCTGTGCAGTATGCTCAGTAGCCACACTCAGCTTCCCAATACGCTCCAGCACATCCACCACATGCTGCCGCTTCCAGCCCAGTTGCGCTTCGTAGCTCATATGCTGGAGCTGACAGCCACCACATTGATCGTAGATGGCACACGGAGCTGCAATTCGGTCAGGGCTAGCCTGTACAATATCCAGCAGCTTGGCATAGCCATACTGTTTTTTCGTTTTCAGCACCTTTACCCGTACCTTTTCACCCGGTAACGCACCTGGAACGAACAACGTAAAACCCTCGACACGCCCTACACCCTCGCCATCGTGGTTCATGCCGATGATGTCTATCACGGCCTCATCATTCTTTTGCACAGGCAGATCGGTACGCTCTACACTGGATCGGATACGTTTGGAAGCATCCTGACTTCGTCCACCGTTGGAAGAACGACGAGTATCTCGTCCATTTTCCCTTTTCTTCTGAGCCACTTCATTCATATTTCCATTTTTATGTTTGATTTCGGCTTGAAGCAGCCCATTTCCAGCTCTAACCCGAGACTGTTCCGGTTCTCTCTCTCTTGTCGCCTTCATAGTCTTTTTGTGCTGATTTCCTTGAACAGGAGTTGCTGTCGCTGCATTCCGGCGGCTTTTTCCACGTCCGCTACGGTTATTCGTCATGATTGTCACTTCTTTCTGATCTTCTTTTCATACGGTATATACAATACTAACGTCATCTAAACATACAAACATCAACTCGAAAATGCCGTTACTCCCCACGGAGAACGGCAAGAACCAATATGTTCACAAAAACAACTACCTACTCTGAATTCCGTATACTATATTGCGTTGCCGCTCGGAAACAGAAGTATTTCCTCATTATTTCTCACCGGAAAACATTCAAATGATGAGGTAAATTCCGGAAGGTCGCTGGCAAGGTGCCGCCCAGTTCGCCATCCAGATTAAGCTGGACGTAACCGGGTGAGGTCACTTCCATGTAATCTGTTTTAAAATAAACTATCTTCTTATCCTGCAAATGCTCACCACGCAGCGCAAGTGTTACCAATCGGATCATTTCCGCCAGATTGCATTTCCGCACAGCGATGACGTCAAGCAGTCCATCATCTATTGTCGCCCCAGGAGCAAGCTTTTCAAACCCGCCCACCGAATTCGTATTCGCAATCAGGAAGAGCATAAACTCGTCGTGGATCACTTCCTGACCCGATGCCTTGATGATCAGCTCCTGTGGAGCAAGGCTGACCATCTTCTCCATGCCTTTAAAATAATACGCCAACTGGCCAATCATCGTTTTTAGCTTGCTCGGAACTTCATACGTAAGCTCGGTTAAAGTTCCCCCGCCTGCAATGTTGATAAAGTAGCGGTCGTTCGCTTTTCCTATATCCAGTGGCTTCGGATTTTGACGAATAACTAGGTCGCAATAATCCTCCCAGTGCTTGGGGATGCCCAGTGCCCTGGCGAAATCATTCGTCGTCCCCAAAGGAAACACACCCAGGGGCGGGCGGTTTTCTCTTTCAGCCATCCCGTTAATGACCTCATACAATGTACCGTCGCCACCAGCGGCGATAATCATGTCATACCCACGCTCAATGGCCTCTATTGCGGCACGCGTTGCGTCCCCTTCTCCCGTAGTTGCATGGCAAGAGGCTTCAATACCACCTTCATCCAGGCGCTGCAAAACATCCGCAAGACGACGCTTCATTTCCTCACGCCCAGAGGTCGGATTATAGATTAATCTAGCTCTTTTCATTCCGTTACGCCACCCGTATATTTAATGATATTTATATTCACATAGCAGTTCATCACATTCAGTCTGTACAAAATATCATCATACTGGAAAAAGACCTCTTTTACAATAAAAGAAGCCAGACTTTGCCCAAATAAGGAAATTTAAGGCTAAGATGACGCTATAGCCGAACTAGACTACCTATGACTTGACCTTGCTTGCTTCTGCACACTTTGCAATAATTCACGAACTTGTCTATCCATCCAGCTTGTGAGCAAAGGATGCGGCAATAAAGGATCTCCTGAATAACGGTATTCGAGCCCTTGCAAGCGTTTAGGAATTATGTGACTTGTAAAATATCCCGAACTCAAAAATAGCGGTGCCACAATAACATCATGACCCCGCTCCTGATTCCAATACGCTGCCTTGTCGTACACACTCTCGGGATTTAACAAAGCGTGGTCCGTGATGATACCACTCACGCTTTGCACCGTACGGGCCAACGAAGAAATCCCCTGCTCCCAGCGCTGAAAAAAGCCGTTGTGCACACTGCCGTGACCTACGAGTAAAATAACCTCTCTCGCAGGGTCGGCCGACAGCGGGCGAACCTTGTCCCACACCATGCGGGCAACATCTTCTCCGTCATCCAGCGGGCTGCCAAAATGTACTCGCGCCTTCATTCGAAACGGCTTCAAATCTGTTTCTTTGTCCGGCGCATCTTTGACACCCAGCGCATAGCTAATCTCATCTACATGCGTACTGCCTGATGACACAAACAAAGGTATAACCAATATATCTGTTACACCCAAGGCTTCCAGATGGTCAATACCATTTTGAATCAATCTTTCTTTAACCGTTTCCAAAAATGAAACCTCCACCGGTATTTCTTCCGGCAAATAGAGCTTTGCAACTGCCTGATCCACCTGTTCCACCCAATAAGGCTCCCTAGAGCCGTGGCTGATTACCAGTATCCCAGGGCTCCGCATTAGCGTCCCAGACGTTCCAAAGTCATTTTATACCCATCATTACCATAGTTCAGGCAACGTTTAACACGTGAAATGGTGGCTGTACTGGCCCCTGTCTCTGCTTCAATCTGATTATATGTGCTGCCTTTGCCTAGCATGCGGGCAACCTCCAGACGTTGGGAGAGGGATTGAATTTCATTAATCGTGCACAGATCATCAAAAAATACATAGCACTCTTCCAAATTTTTAAGAGTTAAAATAGCTTCGAACAATTGATCAATACTTTTATCATTAAGCTTCTTAAGCTGCATGGATTATCATCTCCCAAGGTTACGATCTCTCCTCATTGTACCCGAGGAATAGTCGGTTTTTCAAGCATTAACGGTTTCACGCATTACAGAACAACATTATGACCATAGAAACGTACCGTACGAATGCCCAAATCCGCTTTTATACCTGATTTCGGGACACGCGCCTAAACCCACTGTGCGTTTGTAACATACAGTAGAGTATCAACCTGCAAAGGAATGTGATCTCATGCCTGGACACTACTATCATCGGAGGCCGCTACAGCGCTCCCTTTCCGATCCGTATAGTTCATCTCCTTATCCCGGACTCGATCCATACAACGAGGTTCCGCAAGCCGGTTCTTCCGGGCTGGTTCCTTACGAGGCGCCAGCGAGTATTACGGATTCTGCCGTGGTCACACCAGACCCGGTTCCAGCCAAAGGAGGACTGCTTGGAGGTCTTGGCAACCTCAGTAATCTCAACGAAATCAAAGGCTTCATTGACCGTATGGGTGGTATTGATGGAATTGTTGCTACGGTCGGCAAGGTGCAAAAGGTCATGTCCAGTGTGCAGCAATTTGCTCCAATGGCGAAGCTGATTATGGGCTCTCTCCCAGCATTCGGCAAATCCGCGAGCAAAAATTCTGCAACAGATATCGCCGAGGAATTGGATGAATACACACCACCACGCCCACGTCGGAAAAAGACACAGCGCAAAAGCACCACCACCACGCGCAGACGTCCGCGCAAGCGCAAAAGAAAGTAGACTATACTATTTGAACCAGCCTCGGCGCATAAACCAGACCACCATTGCAACACTCAACAAAAACATGAAGAACAGTACGCCAAAATATCCATATTTCCAGCCCAACTCGGGCATATTCGAAAAATTCATACCATAGATTCCTGCAATCAGCGTCAAGGGCATAAAAACGGTCGTAATTACGGTCAGTGTCTTCATAATTGAATTCATGCGATTGGAATTGAGCGATATATAACTGTCCCTCAGGTCGGCTGTCATCTCGCGGTCGGCCTCCAGCATGTCTGTCAGCTTCAATAAATGATCATATATATCGGTAAAATAAGCCATATGATCTCCTTGGCCCTGCACATGCTGCGAATTCAAAACTCGGTACATCAGATCACGCATGGGTACGATGGTACGGCGCAGCTTGAGCAGCCTGCCACGCAGGTCAAACACCTGCTTCATTAATTCCTCTACGGATTCGCGACCGCCCAAGCCCTCCAGCTCGGCTAATTCATCCTCAATCATAAAAAGGCTCGGAAAATAGTTATCTACCAGCTTGTCCATCACCGTGTAGGCTGCAGCCAGCGGTCCTCGCGACCATATTTTGCGTTCATTCGCATGCTGGACAATCCGCTCCCAGGCTTGATCCAGCTCCTCTAACTCATGATGGTGATATGTAACCAAAAAACGACTGCTAATAAACATATCCACTTCTTCCGCAGCTAACGTATCTACATCAAGCGCATGCACGACCAGAAACTGCACATCCTCGTAATAATCCAATTTGGGACGTTGCAGAACATGCATACAATCCTCCACAGCCAATGGGTGAAAATGAAAATAACTCGTCAGCAGCTCCGTCTCGCGATCTGTAGGCTCGCTAAAATCTACCCACATCCATATATAATCCTCCATGACGATCTGATCCAATGGTTTTCCCACTGTTACCTGATGATCATGACCTATAGCCAATGTACGTATCACCGTACGTCCCCCTCGCTTACACTTCCGTCTGATATGTTATTTATATTTTATATAAGCCAATTAACATTATACAAATCTCAAGTTCTAAATTCCTTTTAATAAAGAAAAGGATATCTCCGGGCCAACATGCCTCCCAAGATATCCTTATAAAATAATCAATTCATTATAATTAAATCTTTTTCACAAACCCCGTGCTTGTCGCTTCATATCCAAACCGTTCCTTTAGCCCAAGCTTCCGCTTCCTGATTTAACGCCTTGCCGATGCCTTTATTACGATGTTTTGAATCCATCACAAAAACGACGATACGCGCGTAATCTTCATCTCGCTCTCTTCCCCTATACCCACTCATTCAAGAGTGAGGCAGGCTCTTTGCACGAAAAGGAGCAATCAGCGAGTCGTAGCGTGGCGGTCCATTTGAATCTGTAGAAGCGGCAGCGTTCGCCTTTGCCTCTGAATTTTCACCTAATAAGGTCTTATATAATCCAAAAATTCAGGGGCAACAGCGATCGAAAGATCAAATGGATCGCGGAGCGTCTTACAACGAGATCCCCGCCTACAAACACAAACCCTGCCTCACTTTTAATCCTCTTACAATACCTTCTCCAAGAAACTAATGGTCCGCTCATTTTTCGGATTACCAAATACCTCTTGTGGCGTTCCTTCTTCTACGATGTAACCACCGTCCATAAACACGACACGGTCGCTTACTTCGCGTGCAAAACCCATCTCATGCGTTACGATCATCATCGTCATGCCTTCACGCGCCAGATCTTTCATTACGCCGAGCACTTCGCCCACCATTTCAGGATCGAGCGCCGAGGTAGGCTCGTCGAACAGCATAATGTCTGGATTCATTGCTAGCGCACGTGCAATCGCCACACGCTGCTTCTGACCGCCGGAAAGCTGTCCTGGCAATGCATCTGCCTTATCGACCAAACCTACACGATCCAGCAGCTTCATAGCCGTTTCCCGGGCCTCTGTCTTGGACTGTTTGCCCAGTTCAGTCGGCGCGAACATAATGTTCTTGAGCACGGTCATATGCGGAAACAGATTGAAATGTTGAAATACCATACCTATATTTTCACGGACTTTGTTAATGTCCACGTTTTTGTCACTCAAGTTGTAGTCATCGACAATGACCTCACCTGCGGTAATTTCTTCAAGCATGTTCATACAACGCAAAAACGTACTTTTCCCCGAACCAGACGGGCCAATGACACACACAACTTCGCCTTCACGTACTTGCATGTCGATGCCCTTTAGCACTTGATTACTACCATAGCTTTTTTTCAGGTTTTTAACGATTATTTTACCCACGGCGAACTCTCCCTTCAAGACGGTTGGAAATTTTGGTCAGGACTGTAATGACGATAAGATACATCACCGCTACTACCAGCCAAATATCAAAGGATTGGAATGTCCGCGCAATAATGATCTTACCCGATTGGGTCAATTCGACCAAACCGATAACAGACAAAATGGACGTATCCTTCAACGTAATAACCAACTGATTGATAAACGACGGGATCATGATTTTCACAGCTTGTGGCAAAATGATTTTAAGCATAGCCGTCCGATAGGGTAGACCAAGCGAACGAGCTGCTTCCATTTGTCCCGGATCAATGGACTGAATACCACCACGGATAATCTCAGTTACATACGCACCCGCATTCAGGGATAACGTCAATACAGCCGCAACAAAAAGCGGCATTTTGAAATCCAGTGCCTGTGGAATACCAAAGTAAATAAAGAAAGCAAGCACGATCAGCGGAATACCGCGGAATATATCGACGAATACAGTTGCAATACCACGGAACACCTTGTTATGGCTTACTTTCATAAAGCCAAACACCAACCCTAGGATAAAGGCTACGAGTAAAGATACAAGTGTGTACAGCAACGTATTTCCCATGCCCTTAATCAGCGAAGGCAGCGAAGCGGAAATCAGGCCCCAGCGGCTGGTTTCTACAGGCGCCACACCTTTGCCCGATTCGCCAAGGTATTTAGCCAAAATTTTATCGTATTCCCCGCTATTGCGCAGATTAACAAGCCCTGCATTAAATTTCTCCAGCAACTCTTGGTTCTTGCCTTGGTTAACAGCAAACCCGTAAGAAGCACCTTTTTCCTTATCTGTTACCAGCTTAAGGCCGTTATTCTGGTTTACACCGTATGCCAGTACCGGATAGTCATCAAAGCAGGCAACCGAATTACCTGTTTTAACTTCATCATACATTTGAGAAGAATCGTCGAACGGTACTGTAGTAAAGCCGTATTTGGCCTTAATGGATTCTGCGAATGTGTAACCTTCCGTTCCTGTTTTGACAGCGACACGCTGTCCTTTCAAGTCCTCATAGCGTTTAACCGTATCATTATCCTTGCGGACCGCCATGACGACGCCTGAATCAAAATAAGGCTCGGAAAAATCAAATTTCCGCTTACGTTCATCGGTAATACTCATCCCGGCAATGACACCATCCACTTGATTCGTTTCAAGAGCCTGCACTGCCGCGTTAAAGCCAAGGGGCTTAATGGTATATTCAAAATTCTGATCCTTGGCAATAGCTGCCAGCAAATCCATGTCGATACCGACAAATTTACCATCTACATCTTCAAACTCAAAAGGCGCGAACGTTGTATCCGTGCCGATATCATACTTTGTTTTATTTTCTGCATGTGCCACTACACCGAAATTACCGGCCAGGGCAACCACAAAAAACAAACAAATCATGAGTGCTATTAGTTTTCTAGATTTTTGCATAATTTCCTCCAGTCAGTTGAACGGTTCAAAGTTTTCTGTTTATTCTACAGGAGTTATTAAAAATTGACTACTTTGATGTCAGGTATTTTTTGAAAAACGTTTCATGGAACTATCTGGATGTGTGAACTTTGAAGAAGCAGTTTTATCCCAGAACGCCAATAAGCCCCTGCCGCAAAAAGCGGACGGAAGCTTATTGTGTATTCTATAGTGTGTACCTTTTTTTCAAGAAATAATAATGAACTAAAAAAGAATTTTGAAAATCAATCCAGATAACAGTGCAGCAATCGGTATGGTTATCACCCAAGTAATAATAATTCGACCGGCCAGCGACCAACGCACAGCGGAAAAGCGCTTCGCAGAACCCACACCCAAAATAGCCGAAGTAATGGCATGAGTAGTACTTACGGGCAAATGAAGCAATGTAGCTGTGAAAATAACAGAGGCTCCCGAAATGTCAGCTGCGAATCCGTTAATTGGCTCGATTTTAAAAATCTTGGTTCCCATCGTCTTGATGATTTTCCAGCCCCCGATAGACGTACCCAGCGCCATGGCTGTTGCGGCTGAAATTTTTACCCACATGGGTACTTCCAAATGGTCCTGATACCCCGCCGAAACGAGTGCGAATGTAATAATCCCCATCGCCTTTTGAGCATCATTCGTACCATGCGTGAACGACTGAAGCGCTGCTGTAATGACCTGCATTGTACGAAACCCTTTGTTCACCGTATGCGGACTACGATGAGCGAAGATATATTTTAAAATCATCATCACGATGTAACCGACAACAAAAGCAATCAACGGGGAGAAAATAAGTCCTTCGACAATCCCGATGAAGCCGCTCCAGTTTAATTTATCCGATCCCGCACCTACATACACCGCTCCAGCCAATGCACCAATCAATGCATGAGAAGAGGATGAAGGAATACCGAACCACCAGGTTAAGAGGTTCCAGATAATCGCAGCGATCAGCGTCGCAATGACGATATCAATTCCATTCGTAAGCTTGGTTGGATCAGCGACACTTCCACCAATGGTCTTCGCAACCCCTGTAAACAATATTGCCCCGAGAAAGTTCATGACCGCAGCCATAATAATCGCACGTCGCGGGGTCAATGCACGGGTCGATACCGAAGTTGCAATCGCGTTCGCCGTATCATGAAAACCATTAATAAAATCAAATGCCAGAGCAAGAAAAATAACAATACCCAATACCAATAAACTTGTATCCATGTAAAAGGACTCCCTTACGAGTTACGCATAATGATGGATTCCAGCATATTTGCAACATCCTCGCATGAATCCGTTGTCGTTTCAAGGCGTTCGTACAATTCTTTGCGTTTAATCAGTTCAATAGGGTCAGTTACAGTTGCAAACAGGTTTTTAATGCAAATACGCAACAATTCATCCCCCTGATTTTCCAAATCATTCAGGCGAATAGTGTATTCACGAATGGCCAGCAATTTTTTCTGTGAAAGCAAATGCACAGCTTTCTGAATTTCGTAAGCTGATTGACGCAAAATATCAGCGAACTGCACAATATACTCGTCCGGCTCCGTAATATTGTACATATAAAAACGAGAAGCCGTCGCTTCAAGACCGTCCAACACATCATCCATGGTTGTTGTCAGTTCCATGATGTCGTCGCGTTCCAACGGCGTAATGAAGGTCTTGTTCAGTTCAGTAATAATCGTGTGTGTGTAATCATCACACTTATTTTCATACTTCTTCATTTCATTTGTAAACAAAGTTACATCCTGAAGATTTGAAGTATGTTGGGCAAAATAATCGGCTGCTTGCACGATCGTATCTGCCATATTTTCCAACGTCTCGAAGAATATATCCTTTTTCTTCAATCTCATAACGATTACCCCTTTACGAAAATATCCGCAACCTGTTTCGACTGCAATAGACAACCTTTGCTATCTTATCACACTCATCAATGTTTTTGTAATGTTTGTAAAAGCAAATTTCATGATATACGTATACATTGCCCGACATGGAAGGTCATTATCCGACATTTTTTCCCTAAAAAGGTGTATTTCGTTTTCTAATTTGCTTCTATGGTTACATGTTCCTTTAGTGAAGTATCTGCAGGTACCACATGTATATAGGATGTACCTGGTGTTAACGGGATTTCAACCCCATTTTTCATAAAACGAATCGCATCGCCTGGTGTATGTTGCCACTCAGCCTGTATTAACCGTCCTTGTTGAAACACCATGGCCTCTCCGCTACCGTCCAACTCAACACTTAATCTGCCTACATCATCCAACGTTCGATGTCTAGCGCTCATCACAATGACATTGGCTGCTGAGAGCTGTTGGTTATTATTTTGATCCACATGTGACTTTTCGTTCACAAAACGCTTATATTGTTGATCCGCTGGATCATAGGTATAAGATACCCGATAGCTTTTAAGCAAAAACCGGATTTGTAAAGATGATGCAGTCTCGTCCACCATAACTGGGGTTTCACCGGATTTGAGGTAAGAATATACTGGAACGTCCGTCTGCTTGGCATACCCTTTACTATCGCTTCCTTTGCGCAGTCTGTTCACGTCTGTGTATAAATTATGTGGAGGACGACGATCTTTGCTTCGCCAGAAGTAAGCCCCTCCATTTGAAATCTCATCCAGATGTTCCTTCCGCTGCTGCTGTAAAATCGCATAGGCATCTGTGCTTCCCCCTGCGTGTATCGGCAACGCACCATAGGTTTCGCCCAGCTCAATCAAATACGGTCGAATGCTACGGACCGGTCCGATCTTTACATCTCCGCCATGACTTTGGAAAAAAGCGACCAGACGGGTAATCCCACCTTCTGCAAGAACTTCATATACCATGTCTGCCTGGCTAAGTCCTGCCTGTGGACGTGCAGCCGGAGCATTGTTGATCATGACAGCGAGCGGTCGCTCCAAAACTGGCTGCTCCACCGGAAGACCGGTGAGCGGAGCTGTAAATGCCGGAATAGACTGCTCCTTCGGCGGTTCAAGTGCCTCCTTCTCTGTTTCTTGCTTGGTCAGTTGGGGTACGGATTCAGATTCACCCGTATTGGACATAGCAGAACAAGACATCAGCGTCATGCATAACAGAGCTGAGGCCATCACACGCAACCAATGATTTCGTTGGGAAATGGGCCCGGACAAGTTCATCCCTCCACTTAGTTATTTTTCTCATTATAAGCTTTATTTCCTGTTTTTGTCTTGATTGAAGCATGACCAATCTATAGAATACTTATCTGAAGACATTAAAATTTAAAAAAATATTTAGACTTTGTGATTTTTATCACAAATAACTGTAACTGAACCTACTACAATAAAGGTGTAGCAAAGATGATCATCCCAACAAAATGAAATACAACCAACATTATAGATTAAGAAAGAGGAGTGGTTTGAATGTTTAACAGCTGGTTACGTGAGAACAAAGTCGCAATGTGGTTGCTGACTGTAGTACGGGTTTATCTAGGGTATGAATGGATGACCCACGGACTTGAGAAGCTGACAGGTGGATTTGATGCAGGCGGATTTATCTCGGGGGCCATTGCTAAAACAGGTGGAGACCATCCCGCTGTACAAGGCTGGTGGGGATCGTTCCTGGAAGCCTTTGCCCTGCCGAATGTAGGTTTGTTCAACGTCCTGATCCCATTGGGTGAGTTCTTGGTAGGGGTTGGCCTGCTTCTCGGTACATTGACTACACTGGCTGCTTTGATGGCTATGGTTATGAACTTCTCGTTCCTGTTCTCGGGTACAGTAAGCACCAATGCAATCTACCTGCTGTTTGAAATCTTCCTTGTAGTTGCTGGTGCAAATGCCGGAAGAATTGGCTTTGACCATTGGGTACTGCCCTTCCTGCGTGGACTGTTTCGTAAAAATAAAGATACCTTTCCAGCGGACCCTAGTCGAAAAATAGCTTAAACATCCCAAAATAACCGTTATCCTCCGGGGTAATGGTTATTTTTTTGCGCTGTTATGCTCACAAGGGGTCTTTCAGCTCCTTCTAACTCGAACTCTTTTATCGGATTCATCATCCCCCCAAACGTTTACAAGTTGGATACAACATGGAATGCTCACGATACATTTACCCTATACACTACAGTTACATCAAAGAACGTAATGGAGGGTTATATCATGAAAAAAATTACCAAAGCCTATCTCATGCTCGCAGCCGTAACTTTCACAGTGCAAACTATGGGATTGGGATATACGACATCAGCCAAAGCGGCGACGTCTACTATGACATCTCAGGCAGAAAGTGTACAACATATCTCCAAGACCTTCGAGCAGCTACTACGCCAACCCGGCAAGCTACCTCAGGCATTCACTTATTTGCAAAAGCATATTCAAACCATTCCAGCCTCTCAAGCTACCATCATGGTGCTTCATCTGGAAAATGCACAGAACCAGCAATTGGATTCCTATGCAAAGACCTTATACCCGGCCTCTGTTCAAACCAAAATAAATCAAATCTATAAACCCGGTGATTCGTTCACAAATGTAATCAGCCGTTCAAGCGATGTGAACCTGAAAAAGTTGCTAACTCAAACAAGAGATGCCGGCTACAAACTTGAAACTGCAGAAGGCATGTACTACCCAGTCATCAACTATGAAAAATATAAAGTCTTCGGGAAGCACACCACGACAGATATCCGCAGCTATATTGACATCATGGCGATGGAATCCGGACAGGCGGCTACCAAGGATGCCGCGCTCCGTATCGGCTATCAACAGTTAGCCGGACGAGTGCTGGCACAGGAGGCATTTTTAAACCAATATCCTCATTCCAACCGTACACAAGCTATAAAAAAATTGCACGATCTGTACTTCTTCTATACTTTCTATGGCACGAACAATACGCCATTATTCGATTATGATACCGGAAAGATTCATCCGAATGCCAAAAAAGGGTATCAATTCGTCGTTCAACTTAATATGGATTCGAAGAGTACCTACATTCAAAAGCTGAAAGCATTTATGACACTATTGGATCAAAATGGAGATCAGCGTACTACGCAGGTATCCACTTGGCTAAAAAAGAACGTGCCTTCTAATTAATCAAAGACGCAAAATACACAAAAGAACTTCCATTCCCACACACCATGTGGATTCGGAAGTTCTTTTTTTACATTTACGTATCACTTTCTTGACCAAAAGCCCAACAATTGAGACTCAACGAGCCAAGGACATACGACTGAAAAAGCTTATGCGCAGAGCGCTCATGATCCGCAGCCCCCATCGCATAAAACAAAGGTGAAAAATGCTCTATTCCATAAGAAGGTACCGCCTGTTTGGCATATGGAGCCTTCTTGTCATATTGGAATAGGTGACGCAAATTCCAGTCTTGGAGCTGCTGTGCAATCCAGTCATCATATTGAACGGCCCAATCGGCTGGCTCACTCGTCTGCTTGAGTGTCCGCAAGTTGTGGACCAATCCGCCGCTACCGATAATCAAAATCCCTTGTTCTCGCAAAGGCGCCAGCATCCGTCCAATCTCGTATTGCTCCTGGGGAGCGCGCCGAGAATCAATGGATAAGGGTACGACCGGTATGTCCGCATCAGGATATATATGCCGCAAAACCACCCATGCTCCATGATCCAGTCCTCGGTTCCGAACCGGCTGGTGGAACAGGTTATGCTGACTGAACAGATGCTCTATCTCCTCATACAGCTTCGGATCGCCTGGTGCAGGGTAATCGATTGAGTACATTTCTTCGGGAAAGCCATAGAAATCGTGCAACGCTGCATGCTGATCATCCGCGCCAATACATTGATCGGGGCTATCCCAATGCGCGGAAAAAATGACAATTCCTTTGGGTCGGGGCAGGCTCGCGCCCAGCTTTGCAAGAAAGCTGGTATATGCGTTATTTTCTACAGCCAGTGTCGGTGAACCATGCGCAACAAAAATTGAGGGTAATGTCATCGCTGCCAACCTCCACACGCCAGTATAGTGTTACTCTTCCATTTTACTCCGGCGCAGGCGCAATTTCCAATACAATCCGTTACACACTGAAATCAGATCATCCAGTGCTGCCAATCCCGTTGAATATTTTCCTGTTCATCCAGCCATTCAAGTGTCCGATCAATGAGCCGTTGCCGCTCCTTACCTGACGAGAAAGTGTGATCCCCCTGGAAAATAATCTCTTTATCACAGCGTCCCTCTGGACGCATCCAGAATATCTTTTGAAACAGAAATGCATAATCCACAGGAATAATATCATCCGAGGTGCCATGAACAACGAGCACATCTCCGTTAAATTTAACGGCCTCCTGGAACGGCTGAAATTGAGCTAACGACTCAAAATAAGCAGGCGTAAATTTATAGCCCAAATAGTCGGCATGACCGGATTTAACAGACTCATCGTACACGCTTCGCTCCGTAATTTTGACGATGTCGTTGAATGGATAGCCCACTGCTGACCAAAGAACCAGATTTTGTACTCTCTTATCCCGTACGGCTGTGAGAAGGGCAACTGCGCCCCCCAGACTGTGACCGATCAGCGTCACCTTGGTCGGGTCAATGTCCGCGCAATTGACGGCGTAATCCAACACGGTACGTGTCTGATTAATCATGGATTCGAGCCCCTGCTTGCCGTATTCACCTGTGCTTTCCCCACAACCGGCAAAATCAAAGCGCAGGACAAAGTATCCCCCTTCGGCCAGTTCACGCGCAGTCTTGACGAATAATCGATCTACTCCGATACGATTGCCCACAAAACCGTGACATATAACAACGAGGGGAACTCGTCTCTGACGCTCTCCCTCATTTGTACGGTTTGGATAATGAATTGTTGCGGCCAGCTCTTCATGTTCAAAGCGAATTCCAATTTGCCGTTCCATCCTGATTCCCCCTGTTTCAAGCTTCACTACACATTTATGAATTCAAGCTCATATAGTAACGTGGAATATCCATCCAGGATATTCATTCACTTTAATTCCGATAAGTTTAATAAGTTTTATAGTAAAGTCAGTCTATCATCGCCCTGCTTCCTTGTCAACCTGTCAGTTCACATCGTTAAAAAAGTAAACAAATAGCGCTCCCCGGTGCGATTCCGGAGAACGCTATACTACACTTATTAGAGTGAATCCACTACATTAAAGTAGACATTCGTTATTCGTAGCTGTTCCTAAACATTTGGTGGGTCTCCGTTCGTCCCTCCCACTCCAGCTTACAAGAGGCGCCGTTATGTTCATCCTCATGCCACAGGCTGCGGTAGTTCTGTGCACCTAGTTCACCTGCAAATTCTGTATCCTCAGCCACTTCAATATCGTCCAGTATACGGTAGGTTGGAGAAGTTCCTTGAACACTCCGGTGACTCACATTTGTAGACGAGGCCACCCCGCTATTCCTGTTCGAAGCGTTTGCTAATCGTTTTTGGACTGAATAATCTGCCTGGTTCTCCAGTTTCATGATGCCACACCCTCTTAACGTTTATATTCAGGTTGCTCTATGTGCTCACCCTGTATCCAGTTTGAGGAGAATGCAGCGGTAATATACATTTTATAGATAAAGTCTTTTGCCATCCGACGCTTCCTCACGTATACTGTCTTTGTTACGAAATGGCGGTTCCATCAGCTCGGGATACGCTCATAAAGCAGGAGGAAGAAATGAATAAAGCAAAAAATTATACGCTTATTGCATGGATTGCCTTGTCTATGTTTTTTTTGACACAGGCAATTATCGGATGGTTTGTCACCTTTACAGGTGGGGATATCAAACCCTTTGAAAAAATCAGCCTATCCACCCTTATCATCATCGCCGCAGGAGCCATTCTACTCGTTGAAGCCCTGATGAATTTTATGGACCGTCCCGAAGAAGGCGAGGAGACACAACAGCCAGACCATGCCCCTGTAAAGCCCCAGATGAATCTCAAATCCATCTTGATGTATGTTGTGTTAGTTGTCGTGATTCTTGTCGCCGGACTGGCGCTGCGCAGTGTACTGCCGGTATTCAGGATCTCACCTTGGGTAAATTTAATTCTCGCCGCCATCGGCTTTATTGGACTCAAACCGATTTTTCTGCGTAAAAAGCGTTCATAGCCCGCAATTCTCATTATATGGAGCTGCCTCATTTTGGATCATAGCAGCTCCTTTTCATTTCGATCAGGCAACCGACTTACAGCTTGAGCGTGCGCCAAAAAGCCGTATTCCTGGCCTGCAAGAAGCTGCATGGGGGAATACGGCTTGATATACTTTAAAACTTATTTGGAAAATAGTTGTTCTGCATTATCCAGAGCAATTTTATGTCCCATCGCGGAATAGTCCAGCCAAGGCTGTCCGTCCAACATGTAGACATGCCCTTGCTTCACCGCTTTGAGACCTTGCCATACTGTATTTCCTTCCAGCTGTTTGTATACCTTTTGGGCATCAACGCCTTTACTGATGATAACAAGGATCGCATCGGCATCATAATCCGGTAAAACCTCTTGGGAAACAACTTGATAAGCCTTGTTGATCTTTTCTACACCCTTGGCTGGCTTTAAACCCAAGTCCTGATACAACAGCGGTCCTACGGGACGCTTCATCCCCATAACACGAACCTCTTTCGCCGTCACACGTACAGCCATAACCGTTCCGTCCCCAATTTTTGAATGAATCAGCTTTTTGACTCGTTCCTTCTGTGTATCATAATCTTTTAGAAATGCGTCTGCCTGTGCTTCATGTTTGACCATAGCAGCTATTTTTTTCAATTGATCCTTCCATGTGCCTTCATCCAGATCAAAAACTTCGGTCGGCGCAATTTTTTCAAACTTGGCCACATCGGTTCCCGAATATTTTTTGTCCAAAAAAATATGATCAGGTTGAAGTTCCAATACCGCTTCCATATCCGGGTCTGTGACAACACCTAGCTTACGTGTAGTTTGAAGACGATCTTTTACATGGGGCAGAAAATCCTTCACATCTCCACCAATGACCGAACCAGCCGGAGTAATGCCCAATGCCAGCAGGTTGTTCGTCAAATGAATAGACATCGAAGCAATACGCGAATCCGCACTAATGGTTGTCTGCGCACTGCCAGCCGCTTTTGTATCGGTAGCCTGTTTGTCGGCTGCTTGTCCGCAAGCGGACAGCATGATCATGCATACAACAAGAGTTGTGACTACCCATGAACGTTTAAAATCTGAACCCTCAAATTTGTGCTTTCTCATGATTACTCTCTCCTATGCTACAGAAACTCTACATTATAATGATCAATATAGAAGGCTTCTGCTTAGTTATTAATTTCAGCGGGTTGCATCATTTGCATCATATGATTTCATATGTACCTATTCCTTCTGTCATTTTGTTCGGGACAACAGGAATAAAAAATACGGAGCTCCTACCACAGCAACCACCACACCTGCGGGAATCGCATTCGGCTGAAACACCGAGCGCCCAATCGTGTCTGCGGTGACCAGAATAACGACCCCGACCAAACAGGCTACTGGCAGCAAATGCTGGTACATCGGCCCAACCAGACGGCGAGCCAGATGAGGCGCAATCAGCCCAATAAAACCGATGCCTCCAGCCATGGATACGCTGGCACTGGATAGAGCCACGGCTGCGCCCAGCAGTAATAGACGCTGGCGCTTCACATTTGTGCCGATTCCAGCTGCGGTCTCGTCGCCCAACGACAGATTGTTCAGACTGCGCGTCTGCGACAGAACGTAGGGTAATACAATGACTATCCAAGGCAACAAAGCCGCTGCGTGTATCCAATCCCGGCCCCAAACGCTGCCAGCCAACCAACGTGCAGTAAATGCGTACGTATCCTCATCCAGCCGCAACGACCAATACAGCGTTATGGCGCTAAGACCCGAGGCTACACCGATGCCGGACAAAATCAGACGCACCGGCACGATTCCTCTGCTGCGGTTATAGGACAACAAAACAATTAGCACCGCCGCAATGACACCTCCTGCAAAGGTAAACAAGGGGATCAGAACGGCGGCCGATCCGTCCAGGTCGCGAAAAAAGCTAACGAACATCACCAGTCCCAACGCAGCCCCCGCATGAAGACCGAGCACTCCCGGATCAGCAAGTGCGTTCCGTGACAAGCCTTGCATGACCGCCCCGGCTGCGCCTAGTCCCGCTCCAGCTAGCACCGTTACAACAATACGAGGCAGACGATATTCGAACAGAACGATATGATCACGTCCGTTGCCACCGCCAAACAACGTATCCAGCACGCGTAGCGGTGGAATACGAATCGTTCCGGTATTCAAACCCAAAACAAGGACAGCAAAGCTGATCCCCGCCAATACCAAACAAACGAGCCAAGCCTTTTTCGTTCTTGTGTCCCCAATCCCTAAAGAGCGACTCACTATAAATCCCTCCTTTCCTTACGGGCGAGAAAGAGGAAAAAGGGTACTCCGATAAAAGACACCATAATCCCAATAGCTAGCTCCTCTGGCGGATTTGCCATTCTCGCTCCCAAATCTGCCAGCACCAGTAATACGGCTCCCAATAACGCAGACAGCGGCACGATCTGGCGATAATCCACACCGATTAGCTTGCGAGCGATATGTGGGATAACCAAACCTACAAAGCCGATGGCTCCGGCAGCCGATACAGATAGGCCGGCCAGTACCACTACAGTCAGCAGACCCAAAAGTTGGATACGCCTGAGATTCAACCCAAGGTTTAACGCCACCTCATCGCCCATCGAAATCAGCGAAATGGAACGTGCCAGCCCCATAGACCAGACGATCACAATAAGCAAAATCGGTGCAAGAATCTCAAGCTGCGACCATTTAATCCCGGCTACACCACCCGCATACCAGAAGGCTAAATCCTGACTTAGATCAAAATAAATCGCAATCCCCGAAGTCATGGAACCTAACAAGGCAGCCGTGACAGCTCCAGACACCGTCAATCTCATAGGTGTCAATCCTCCCGGTGCAGATGCTCCCAGACCAAATACTAGTAAGGTACTCATCAGCGCCCCTAGGAACGACAATACTATTAACGCCCCATAAGGTAGATTGGGGAAAAAGGCAAAACTCACTGCAACTACAAACATCGCTCCTGCGTTAATGCCCAGCACACCTGTATCTCCCAGCGGGTTGTGTGTAATACCCTGAATCAGAGAGCCTGCCACCGCCAGCGCAGCTCCAATAACAGCTGCACCGAGTACACGCGGTAATCTCAGCTCGTGAATGATCTGATGTGTCATTAGCGAACGATCATAGTGAAATACTGCCGACCACACGGTGCTTACGGTCAAGTGCTTGGCTCCAAAAGAAATGGCGGCGAATATGGCCAAAGCCAACAATACAGCCGAAGCTGTGAACAACAACGCCTGCCGAATCCTACCCGCTCGAAGCACTGGAGGTGCTGTTATGACTACTTTAGGAACTTCCCTCTCTGTCAGAGCTGTATGTTTGTCCATGCTGTCTTTGGACTGCATTTGGTGAGGTCACTCCCTCCATACCTGAAAATCATCACGTCTCTTATAACGATAATGATAATTATTATCAACTTGATACATAATAGCATGTTTCTATGACATTGCAAGCCAAAAACTGTTCCCCCTTAGGAGGAACAGTTTTTGAATATATCTATATGATTTTACTGCACAAATGACTCCAAACGGTCCTCTCTTTAGTACGTAGGCCAGCCTGCCGAATCCCATTTCAAATCACTAATCAGAAGCTTTGGATTTCCACCATCAGTGGCATCATAGGCATGACGTGCAATCACACTGTTGTTATAGACAGATTGTCCACCCGGTCCCTTCCAACGGTCATTCCCTGCATCCAGTATCGTTCCACCGCCATCCATCAGGCTTTTGCCGCTCTTGTCCACATACGGTCCGGTAATACTAGTAGAGCGACCGTAAATAATCTTATAATTACTGTCTACGCCTTTGCAGCAGTTATCAATGGAAGCAAACAGATAATAATAGCCGTCGCGGTATGTAACATGTGGCGCTTCCAAACCACCAGCCGTACGCTTGGCGATAGAATAGATCTGGCCCGTAGGCTTCATCGTATTCTTGTCCAATCGAGTCACTTTCAAGCCTGAATTCCATGAACCAAAGGAAAGCCAAGGGTTACCGGAAGCGTCAATGACGAGATTTGGGTCAATAGCATTATAATCGTTAGCATCCGTCGTACGCAGCACTAGTCCATCATCTCTCCAGCTCCCCGCGCCAATGCTCGTTGCGGAAGCTAGTCCGATAGCCGAGGTCCGGGCACCAAAAGTAGAAATGGAATAGTACAGCCATACCCGTCCATTATACTTTTGAGCATCCGGTGCCCATACATCGTTAGTCTTTTGCTTAGGTACATACGATTTCCACCATGATGGCGGTGACAGGAATATTTGCGGCAATCTGTAAAAATTGCGTCCGTCATCCGATCTTTGAACCTGTATCCCCTGCCCTGTGGAGAAAATATACCATGCGTTGCCTTCCTTCGTAATGGACGGATCATGCACTGCCACATCGCCAGTTAACGCCCAATGCTCTGCGGATGCAGATGGCATCACTGACAGCATTAAAGCAGCCGAGGTTACGGCAGCAAACGCCGTTCGGGTCAATTTACTCTGTACTGATTTTTTCCATGCTTTCAACATTCTTTCGCACCTCCGAATGAGTATCTTATAATGAAATTCAGGTGACACACCTATTACATTAGTGTTTATACTTATGAAGTTACCCATATATTAACCTATCAACTTCAGTTTTGTAAACGCTTTATTTCAAATAAAAAGAAATTCATAAACTACGCATAACACTATACATACGAGGATTTTGCAAAATCCTGATACAAAAAAGGAGCCCGTAGGCTCCTTTTCAAATTAACATATTAAATAGATTTTCGTTTTTGTTCAGTTCCGTATATTTAAGCCCCTTGCGGTTCATTCGTTCAATTAAAGGAAGATAGTCATCCTTGTGGAACAGCTCAATGCCGACCAGAGCTGGTCCATTTTCCTTATCATTCTTTTTCGTATATTCAAACCTAGTAATATCGTCGTCTGGTCCAAGCACATCCTGTAGAAACTCACGCAGTGCCCCAGCTCTTTGCGGGAAATTCACCATAAAATAATGCTTCAGTCCTTCGTAAATGAGGGACCGTTCCTTAATCTCCTGCATACGATCTATATCGTTGTTACCACCGCTGACGATACAGACAACCGTTTTGCCTTGAATCTGCTCGCGATACAGATCAAGTGCTGCAACAGGCAGTGAGCCCGCAGGCTCCACAACAATCGCATTTTCATTATACAGCTCCAGAATCGCGGTACATGCTTTACCTTCCGGTACCTTCACAATATCGTCCAAGGTATGCTTACAAATATCGTATGTCAGCTGACCCACACGCTTCACTGCAGCTCCGTCAACAAACTTGTCTATTTGATCCAGTGTAACCACCTTGTGCACACGCATCGCTTCCGTCATCGACGCCGCGCCGAGGGGTTCCACGCCAATTACCTTGGTGGACGGACTCACGGTTTTAACATACGTACCTACGCCTGCCGCCAAACCGCCGCCGCCAATCGTTACGAACACATAGTCCATAGGTGTATCTAGGCTCTCCATCACTTCCATCGCAATCGTACCATTGCCCGCAATAATTTTCGGCTGATCGAACGGATGGATGAAGGTCATTGCCTGCTCGCTGCACACCTTCATGGCCTCGTCATAGGCATCGTCAAACGTGTCTCCGGTCAGAATGACCTCTACACTGTTACCGCCAAAGCGACGAACCTGCTTGACCTTCTGATTGGGCGTTGTACTCGGCATAAATATTTTACCGTGGATACCAAGAGCATTACATGAAAAAGCCACACCTTGCGCATGATTCCCTGCACTCGCACACACGATTCCTTTTTCCATTTGCTCAGGGGTCAAGCTACGGATCATGTTGTAAGCTCCACGGATTTTAAAGGACCGCACGACTTGGAGATCCTCTCTTTTCAGATACACATTACAGTTATATTTGGCCGATAGGACGGCATCCCTCTGTAAAGGTGTACGTACAATCACCTCACGCAGCATATGATGCGCCCGTACAATATCCTCCATGCCAACGGTTGACGCCATGGTCGGGTCAGTTTTCTGGGTTTCTGTTGGTTCCATAGGTTCTCCACGCTCCGCCTGAATATTTCTGTATTTGAGCATTTTGCATAAATCCCAAGAGCGATTTCAAATCAGCAATATACAGATCGAAACGGTTTAGTTCGTCTATATATTGTACTTTTGAGCGTTAGGAATCGAATTATGCAAAGTACTGTATTTGAAATCTTTCAAATATCATACCACGTTTACCCATAGCTTGTGCAGATGATAGTCATGAAAATGAGAATGAAAATCAATCGAATCTAAAAAAAGGCAGACCGGGACAATGCCCGATCAGCCTTTTCTGACGTTGCACATTTCTTGTATTCCATTGCTCTATTTAATACCTTTCCGATTATCCTTTTACTCCGCCTGCCGTCATCCCTTCAATAAAGTAACGCTGGAAGAACAGGAACACGACGAGAATCGGTAAAATAGCCAAAACGGATCCCGCGATCAGCACATCATAATTGTTTCCATACGGCGTCAGCAGACTGGACAAACCAATCGGTAGTGTCAGCATGTCATTGGTACGCAATACAATCATCGGCCACAGGAAGTTATTCCAACTGTTCATCGCCTGCAAAATAGCCATTGCCGCAAATGCAGGCGCCATCAGAGGCATCATAATCCGCACGAAAATGCCATATTCTGAACAGCCGTCAACCCGCGCAGCATCCATAAAGTCCTTGGGAACACCACTCAAATATTGACGGAAGAAAAAGATCGGGATCGGCGCGACGACGAAGGGTAGAATTACGCCCCATACTGTATTAATTAGCTTCATGCCAATCATTAGCTTGTAGAGCGGCAGCATGATAATTTCTACCGGGATCATCATCACGACCAGCACCAGTGTGAAAATCACATTTTTCAATCTAAAACGGTACATCTCCAGACCGTAGCCAACCATCGCGGACAATATCAGACATAACACCGTAAACAAGACGGTAATGACAATACTGTTCCAGTACCATTGAAAATAATCCGTCGTCCCCTGAAAGATGAACGCATAGTTTTTCAAGGACATGATGCCCCACTCCAGCTTAAGATTCAAGCCGTAGCGCAGCAGCTCCGTCGATGGCTTGAACGAGGCAAGCGTCACGGCAAATAGCGGAAACAAGGCAAACCCGGCAAACAGAATGAACAGGACAACGAGCAATGCGGATAACGAGCCTTTTTGTTTCTGAGCCATCGCTTAATCCTCCTTCCGGAACATACCGAAAAATTTGAGCTGGATCAGGTTCAGCACGAGTGTAAATACAAGCAATACAATGCCTACCGCAGCTCCAAAGCCCATACTGTTCTGCTCCAGACCTTGGCGATAGAGATAGCCAACAATCGTTAAACCAATATCGTTCGGGGAGTTATTTCCGTTCCACAGCATGTAGCTCTCCGTGAACATGGATAACCCCGCATAAATGCTAATCGTAAATACGTAGATCGTTACTGGTTTCAGCATAGGAATCGTAATCCGCCAAAATGAATCGAAACGACTGGCTCCATCAATCTGCGCAGCCTCATACAACTCAGGAGGAATGTTCTGGAGTCCCGACATGTAGTACAACATATTTACGCCCAACCATCTCCACAAGGCCAGCACGATCAACGCTAAAAAGCCGGTGTTCGCGTTCATTAGCCATTTGTAAGGCTCCAGACCGAATACCCCCAACAGGGAGTTCATCAGCGAACCATCCAATTCCCCGAACATGAGGCGGAAGATCGTTCCTGCTACCACCACTGAGGTTAGTGCAGGGATAAACATCACGGAGCGAAACAACCCTCTGCCCGGCATTTTAGGCGAATTCAGCAATACCGCCAATACCAGCGGCAGAGGAATCAGCACGACCAGGGTAAGGAGCGTGTACAGGACGCTATTCAATATCGCCTTTCCAAACGTAGGATTGATTAAGTCCTTATAATTTTCCAGTCCAACATAAGTTGTTATCCCTGGCAGGACTTCCTGAAAGCTCATAATGACCGTCGATATGACCGGATAGGCAAAAAATAGCGCAAAGGACAGTAAAAATGGAAGGACAAACACATACGGTGCCGTACGGCTGGAATGAATAAAGCGACTCCATCGGCTTCTGGTCGGACGCTGAGGCTGTGGCGGCTGACCTGTCGGTACATTAGCGTTCGTATGAACGGGCGTTGCCATGAATCTCACTCCCTTTCCTGTTGGGGTCTATCTCAGTTCATCTGCCAGCTCATGTAGCACCGTGGCTGGATCTTCGCCATTCTGTAGTGTCCGATAAAGTATTTTATTACGCACAGCACTGGCGATATCAGGCGTTTTCGGACCGATATGCACCGCATTGATTTCATCTTTGACTTCGATGAGCGTGTCAAAAATATTCGTTCCGAAATACTCCGTAAATTTATTCTTGGCTTTGGCTTCCGGCATGGTCCACACTTCACTACGGATGGGATCAAAACCAAGCTGCTTCCAGATCTCCACATTCCCTTGCTTGGATAGCTTGGCAAAGGCCAGAAAGCGCATCGCCAGATCCTGGTGCTCTGATTGGTTCGTGACTACTGTTCCGGTTCCACCCATACCCGCTGAGCGAAAACCACCTTTTTCCCACGCTGGCATGGGTCTGATGATAATTTTACCTTTTAGGTCAGGCATGTAATCCGTAAAACGTCCCATATACCACATCGGCATCCATACCGAAGCGGCCCCACCTTTGTTCATAAATCCGTAGTATTCCTCCATGTGATGCCCGCCGCCCGGTGCGGGAATAGCGATTTTGTCTTTTATCATCTGTTGAAGAAACTCGAGTGTTTTAATATTGGTTTCGTTATCCAACGTCAACTCGCCCTTGTCATCCAGAAAATCTGAATTTTGCTGGGAGATCATCGGCCAATAGCTCCATAGGTCATTCGTTTCTAAGGTCGCCATGGGCTTGCCTGTTTTCGCCAGTACTTGCTTGCCTGCAGCAGCATAGTCTGCCCAGGTGACGATGGAATCCGGGTTTACCCCCGCCTGGTCCATAATCTCTTTATTGTAGTACATCACTTCGGCCCCAACGTGGAAGTCAATGCCGTAATATTTACCGTCTTTGCCGTAAATCTGTACTCTGGAAGGCACAATGTTATTGATCTCGGGGTCAATCACCGGATTGAGCGGGACCAGCTGCGGTATGCCTTTGAGGAAATTACCGATCTTGTTCACCTCGATATCCGCGATATCCGGCGCTCCCACCCCCGATTGCAGCGCAATCGACAGCTTACTGTGATGGTTATCATAAGGAAATGTATTCGCTTTCAAATTAATCAATTCATCAGGGTGCTGTTGGTTCCATTGGTCAGCCATTTGCAGAAAAAACTTCTCATGCAGTTCATTGAACGTCCATAATACAAGTTCTGTTCCCGGCCCATCCTTTTCATCGGTCTTGAAAGAACAGCCTTGCAGCAGTCCAGCCATCAAAACCACCGCCATAAGCATCAAAGCCATGCGTTTTCTTCGCAGCAGCATATCCTTCCCCCTTCGCATGATGAAATCCTAATTCGTAAATGATTGCGCTTTCTTTTATTATTTAACATCAACACAAATTAGTTTACAACAACATTATTTATAAAATATTTATTTTCAACGCAGATTAGCGTCTCCTTTGCATTATAGGGGGAAAATGAATTGAATGAGGCTATGATGATTTTTGCATAAAAAAGAGGCCCCACTCGAATTGAAACTCGAAGTTGGGCCTCACTTTTTTAACTACTCTTGGGAATGGGCTGCTTCGTCCTTTACTTCTTCCCGAAATGATCTAATACTTTCTTTACGACGATTATTTTTTTCTTCGATCTGCTTACGCTCCTCGTTGCTGATTTCAGAGGAAAATTCGTTTAGATATCCTTCAGCTTCATGCAGGTTCTGCTGTGTGTTCTGAATACTTTGTTGCAAATGTTCAACATTATCGGCTCGATTATCTGGTTTTGCCATTCGTTTGTCGCCTCCTAATTATGGGGTCGCTCAGTAGAGCGCTAATCCGTAGCTTGATCGCTATCGGATCATTTTATGCATTAAAATGCTCCCCAAACCACTTTCCTGCGGCTTCGGCTTCAGTCCGAGTCAATTGATGACCATTGCGTTCCCAATATGCTTCCACCTGCGCTCCGGCCCCTTCCAATAATGCTTGCAGCTCCTGAGATTCCGAAATCGGAACAATTGGATCATTCTCACCGGAAGACAAAAATACAGGGATACCATTCAAAGCTGGCAAATCTAGGCCACGCAACGGCACCATTGCATGGTGCAAAATAGCTCCACGTAACGCTTTTGCATCGTGAAAGAGCATGCTGGCGGCTATGTTTGCACCATTGGAATAGCCAAGAGCCACCACGTTATTACGATCAAAATCGTATTGCTCTGCAGCTGTGTCCACAAATTCGCTCAGTTCTTTGGTGCGAAATACGAGATCCTCAATGTCGAACACTCCTTCTGCCAAACGGCGAAAGAAACGCGGCATCCCATTTTCCAGCACATTTCCTCTCACGCCTAATACAGAAGCTCCCGGTGCTACCATCTCAGCCAAAGGTATCAGGTCTTGTTCGTTCCCGCCTGTACCATGCAACAGCAAAATAACCGGGGCTTGCGGATGATTTCCTTTACGAAATACGTGTTTCATTTATATTTCCTCCTCATTTTTTCTTTAAATTAAGATTCTTATTTTTAGTATAAATTAATTATAGCCAACTTCGCTGCCTTTTACAAACCTAATTAGTCTGATCTAAATCTTTTTTCTAAAATGATGTCTTGTTCCATTGACATGCAGTATAGCTCTATTTTACTATGATGTTAGATATTTAGAATATTATCTAAATATCTAAAGGAGGAAATGTATTTTGAACGATGCCTTCAAAGCTTTGGCTGATCCGACCCGGCGTACAATCTTACAGCTTTTAAAGGAGAAAAGTATGAGCGCAGGTGAAGTGGCTGAACATTTTCAAATTAGTAAGCCCAGCATCTCCCACCATCTCAATATCCTGAAGCAGGCTGGGCTGGTGCTGGATGAACGACAGGGGCAAAACATTATCTACACCCTGCATACAACGGTTGTGGCGGATGTCATCGGTTGGATGTTCAGCATCGCCCACTCCGATACCCCTGCCCAGAAAAATGTGAATCATATCAAGGATACGGAGGGATCTGAATGAAATTTCGAATACATTGGAGCTTTACAGATGTTTTGACGACTTTGATTGCCTTATCACCTGCGATAGGAGCTATATTGCTGTACGACCGACTTCCCAATGTTCTAGCCTCGCATTTTGGCTTTGACAATACAGCAGACGGGTATATGAGCAAAAGTGGTTCTATTATCATGCTCGTGCTGTTGGGTCTAGTACCGCTGGTCATTCGATTGGCACGCTACATGGACCCCAACAGAGCTAATTATGAGAAATTTTCAAAAGCCTATGAAGTTACGCGTGCAGGTATTTCTTTGGTTCTCGCTGTAGCTGGATGGGGGATGCTGCTGTATAACCTGAACATACGACTGCAAATGAATACTATAATTTTGGGGGTAATAGGCCTGCTGCTGCTGGTGATGGGTAATTATATGACTCAGGTGCAGCCGAACTATACTTTCGGTATCCGCACGCCGTGGACTCTGTCCAACCCGGAGGTATGGCGTAAAACGCACCGTTTCGGTGGACCTATGATGATGCTCGGTGGTGCTTCGGGTTTGGTGGCGGCATGGGTCGATGGAGTGGCGGGAACGGTCATTTTTCTATCCATGCTGATCATATCCGTCATCTCTCCCATACTCTATTCTCTCTTGTTGTATCGTAAGCTAAACCAGTAAGCAGACAAAGCCAAACCTGAACCTAAAAAAGGAACCTCCCAATCCACGTAAACGTAGAATTAGGAGGTTCTTTGTACATTTAATCTTAATATTAGAACAGCAGCTTATCGGGATGCGTGCCTACACGCTCATCAAGATGAAGACCATTGATTCGTTCAATATCCTCAGTCGTCAATTCAAAATCGAATAAATCAGCATTTTCGCGAATACGATGCGCGGTTACAGATTTGGGAATCGTCACAATCCCCCGATCCAGATGCCAACGCAAAATAACCTGCGAAGAGGTTTTACCGTATTTGGCAGCAATCTCAACGATGTCCGCTTGCTCGGTTAATTTCCCCTTCATCAGCGGACTCCACGATTCAAGCTGAATCTGGTGCTCCCGGCAGTATTGATGCAACTCTTGTTGAGTCAGACGAGGGTGAAGCTCCACTTGGTTGATGACAGGAACCATGTTGCTGTCTTTGAGGAGGTCTTCGAGATGGTGAACTTGGAAGTTACTAACTCCGATAGCGCGTACGCTTCCTTCTTCATACAGTCGTTCGAATGCCTTCCAGGTTTCCTTGTACTTATCCTTGCCAGGCCAATGAATGAGATACAGATCAATGATATCCAGACCCAGCCGCTTACGGCTTTCCTCAAAGGCACGCAGTGTTGAATCGTAGCCTTGATCCTGATTCCATAGCTTGGTAGTTACAAACAGGTTTTCTCTAGCCGCTCCACTATCACGAATGGCTTGTCCAACCAGTTCCTCGTTGCCGTAGATCGCCGCTGTATCAATGTGACGGTAACCGACCTCAATAGCTGTTTTGACCGCTTCGTAGACCTCATTGCCTTCCGCCTTGTAAGTACCGAAACCGAGCCAAGGCATCTGAACTCCGTTATTCAGTACAGTTGTATCCGCAATGTTCCCCATGTCTATTCCTCCTGTTCCTGATTATGAATTATTCAACGGGATGATTACAGTTTAGTTGCATCCTGAAAAGCATTCACTTGAAGTGGAGCAGCCAACAATTCTTTAGCCGCGGCAACAAATGCCTGGAAATGGGCAGAATTATTATGGAAATCTACAGCAGCAGCATCTTTCCACTCTTCAACCATCGTAAATGCGTTGGGATCATTCAGATCCTGCATTAACGTGTAACGTACATTGCCTTCTTCAGCTTGGGATGCGCTGATCAGCCCTTGGGTTTGTTGCAGAAAAGTCTCTCTTTTTTCAGGTAAAACTTTCATATCGGCATGAATAATAATCATATTATGTTCCTCCTCGTATTATGTAACTATTTCTATTATAGACCATTCTTTCGACAGAATAAAAGTGCGGGCGTTTCTGTAATACAGTAAAATGGATCGTATGGGGGAGAAGATCAGCTGATCCGTTCCTCCTATATTTTGTTTAACGGCGGTGAAGGCATGTGCGTTTTCAGACAAAACTAATGGTATTTATATCTCTTTTAGTACTGGTAGTTACCGGGCTGTTGGGATTATCCTTTCGATATATGATCACCTCCGCTCTATATGATGAAATCGGAGAAAGGGCGCTCACCGTCGCCAATACCCTCGCCGTAGATGCGCAGGTCAGAGACGCTCTGGAGCAGACTGAGACGACGCAATTGCGTTCGCGTATCAACGAGGTCATAAAGCCTGTCCAAGCCAGCAGCGGCGCTGATTTTATTACTATTGCTGATCGTCATCTCATTCGACAGTGGCATGTAAACCCGGAGCGCATCGGCACGCCTATGATAGACCCCATGAATGATAAGGTACTGCAAGGGCAGTCCTTTATCACTGAATCGACGGGTTCTCTCGGACCGTCAATACGCGCCAAAACAGCCGTTTATGATACGCAAGGTAAGGCCATCGGGCTCGTCTCTGTAGGTTTTTTAATGACAGATGTGCAGCAAAATATTCGTACATACACATATGCATGGCTCTGGTTTATGGTGGGCGCGCTGATGATCGGCATATTGGGAAGCCTGGTTATAGCGCAACGGGTTCGACGCGCACTGCATGGACTGGAGCCAGTGGAGATCGGACGGTTGTACCAGGAAAAGCAAGCCATTATTGAGTCCATCGGCGAAGGAATTATCGCGGTTAATAGTAACGGACAAATCACACTTGCCAATCCACAGGCAGCTCGCTTAATCGGACTCCCCGCGGAAACCTCTATCTACGGATGCGACCTTCGTCACTTGACAGGTGTTCCAGATGTACTGGTTGATATGCTTGTTGCCGATTACACAGTAGAGCATTCAACGATGGGGCCAGATCAGGGACAGGACATATGGAATAAGGAAATTGAGGTCCAGCAGCGAATTGTAGTCGTCAGCCGTGTGCCGATCCAGGATCGTTCCGGTCGCATCATGGGCACAGTTGCCAGTCTGCGTGACAAGACCGAACTGCTCCACATGACACAACAGTTGACAGAGGTCAAAGATTACGCGGAAGTACTTCGATCACAAACACACGAATACGCCAATCGGCTGTATCTCATATCCGGCCTGATTCAGTTGGAGTGTTATGACGAAGCGGTGGACTTTATCACCCAGGAATCAGAGGAATATCGTGTACACAGGCCGATTGGCACAGCTCTCCTAACCGATTCAATCATCGCCAGCCTACTGATCGGTAAGAAGAAACAGGCGCTGGAAAAAGGGGTTTTACTCCATTTTGATATTAAAGGAGCATTCTCAACCCAGTCTCCTACGTTGGAGTGGTCCTTTCTCGCTTCCATAGCCGGAAACCTGCTGGACAATGCCATGGAAGCTGTTGCGATGTCCTCCATCTCTGACGGACAGGTCTGGTTCCGGCTTGAAGAAACGACTGAAGCCATCATCGTCGAAGTTGCGGATAACGGATCGGGAATTTCGGACGATATCCAAGAAAAGCTGTTTGTCAGGGGAGCTTCGACCAAAGCAGATGCAGGACATGGATATGGCCTTGCTCTCGTGCTGGAGTACACTGAACGAATGGGCGGCTCTATTGAAGTGCATGAACGGCCTGGTGGTGGAAGTATTTTTGAGGTATACATTCCTTTACATAGGACAGATATGAGTAATGATGCAAAAGGAGGTTATGCCCATGAATGAGCGGGTTTTATCGGACATTGAGGTTCTTATTATTGAAGACGATCCGCGAATTGCGGAGATTAACCGCCGATTTATTGAAAAGGTAGACGGGTTCACCGTATGTGCAATCGCCACGAACGAATTTGAGGCAAAACTTCAACTGGACGTGCTCCGTCCTCCTCTAGTCGTGCTGGATGTTTATTTTCCCGACACAGATGGTCTAACCCTGCTATCGTTCATCAAGCAACACTATCCGGGTACAGATGTTATTATGCTGACTGCCGCCAAAGAAGCTGAAACAGTGGTACAAGCCGTTCGAGCAGGCGTGTTTGATTTTATCGTAAAGCCGCTTATATTCGAGAGATTGCGTGCGACCTTGGAGGAATATGCCCGATTTCGGCGACAAATCACAACATGGCAAGAGGAACAATCCACAGTCGAACAATCTGAAATTGACAGTTTGCTTCAAAGCGCGGGCACCGGTCGGATGGCGGGGAACGGAGTCGGAGAATTATGGGCCAAAGGCATCGATAAAGTAACTTGCGACAAAGTGCTAGATCTCCTGAATCGACGGGGTGAGGTGACTACAGGTACAGTGGGAATTGAGCTGGGTATGAGCCGCTCTACAGCCAGAAGGTATCTGGAGTATTTAGTGGAAAGTGGCGACGCGCACCACGATCAGGTGTACGGAACCGTCGGCAGACCGGAGCGTATCTATCGGCGACAGCGGAGGGATGCATAAACCGCCCAACTCAGATGTCCTGTTACTTCCCCCTCCTCCTATTCATAATTTTATTGAATTTAATTCACTTAATCGATCAAAACGGTTTAAATGACCACATTATTTACGTCCTCCTTCCCGATTGCTAGAATGATCAACAGTTAGTTGATTGATAATGATTATCAGTTTCTCTGATAATCATACTGGAACGGGGGATAACGTATGGCAACACCGAAACAACCACTGCGCACAGGCATGCTGCTTGCAGCGATCCTGGCACTACTGACGGTCATTATGGCGGGATGTGGAAGCCAGTCACAAGATAACAGCGCAGCAGCACCTCAAGCAACAGGCGACACTCGAATGATTAAACATGAGATGGGAGAAACCAAGGTTACAGGTACACCCAAAAGAATCGTAACCCTGGAATTCTCTTTTGTCGATGCCACAACCCAACTGGGCGTTACTCCTGTCGGCATAGCTCAGGAAAATGACGATGATATTGATGGGCTGCTCGGTAAGAAAATCAACTTCACACCAGTAGGCACGCGCAAACAGCCAAACCTGGAAACGATCAGCTCCCTGAAGCCGGATTTGATTATTGCCGATCTGAATCGTCATAAAAGCATATACAAAGAACTAAGCGAGATTGCTCCGACCATTGTTCTAAAGAGCCGCAATTCCTCCTATGAACAAAACCTGGCTTCCTTCGGTGTCATCGCCGATGCGTTGGGTGAGAAGGAAAAAGGCGAGCAAATTCTCGCTGCGCATAAAGCTACCATGGAAAAGTTAAAAGAAGGCATCAAAGCTGGCGAGTCACGTAGCGTATTGCTAGGGGTATTCCGCTCTGATTCACTATCGGCTCACGGTGCTTCATCCTTTGATGGACAATTGCTGGAGCAAGCGGGTATTCACAATGCCCTTCAAAATACAAGCGAGCCTACCGTCAAGCTGACGCTGGAACAGATCGCACAAGCGGATCCTGATGTGATCTTTTTGGTGGAAGCCGATGAGAAGCTGATTGCGGAATGGAAGCAAAATCCGCTTTGGCAAAACATTACGGCCGTCAAAAAAGGGGAAGTTTACGAAGTGAACCGGGCACTATGGACCCGGTACCGTGGACTCGGCTCAGCCGAGAAAATACTGGAGCAAGCCATTTCGCTTCTGTATCCCGCGCAAAGTAAAGGAGACGGCTCCCGTTGATCGGACAAGTCTCACGCGACCGGCTGAATAAGCCGGTCTTCTTTGCACTTATCGCTGCGTTGCTGGCTGGATTGCTGCTCAGCGTGGCGATTGGCCCAGTCAGGATGGACATCCCCACCATGCTGACTGCGCTGTTCACCGAGCATCCGTCCAAGGATCAGCTCATTGTCTTGACGGTACGCCTACCGCGTGCCGTTATTGGCCTAATCGTCGGGGCGGGGCTCGCCGTGGCTGGAGCCCTGATGCAGGCCATCACACGCAACCCGCTGGCCTCGCCGCAGGTATTCGGGGTCAGCTCAGGCGCTTCGCTGGCTGTCGTGCTGTCCGTCGTGCTGCTGCCGAATATCGGATCGTCCGGCAGCATTTATTTTGCTTTTGCCGGGGCCATCGCAGGCGGCTCCTTCGTATATGCGCTGGCCGGAACGGCGGGCATGACGCCGGTCAAGCTGGCCCTTGCCGGGATGGCCGTGCATCTGTTGCTGGCCTCCATCACCCAGGGACTGCTCGTGTTCAACGAGCAAATATCCGATGTGCTGTATTGGCTCGCCGGAGCCATCGATGGTTCCACTTGGGCCGACACGCGTCTGGTGCTGCCATGGTTCGCCGTGGGTATGATCCTCGCGCTGGCGTTGGCCCCCTCGCTCTCTGTGCTGAGCCTCGGGACGGAAGTCGCACAGGGATTGGGACAAAACGTACGTCTTGTCCGTCTACTGGCCTCGGCCTCAGTGATTATGCTGGCAGGCTCTGCCATAGCGGTAGCCGGGTCCATCGGCTTTGTAGGCCTGATGGTGCCGAATATCATCAAGATGTTTACAGGCGACAATTACAAGCGGGTCATTCCCCTGTCTGCAATCTGCGGAGCTCTGCTGCTGACATATGCAGACGTGCTTGGACGATTTATTGCATTTCCTTATGAGTCGCCCGTTGGTATTGTAACGGCGCTGGTGGGTGCGCCCTTCTTTTTATATCTGGCGCATAAGAACGGGAGGACTTCACGATGAAAAAACTGTGGATTTTACTCGCACTCATGCTGGGTGTTGCTTTTATAGCTATAGGCGTGGGCAGCACCTACATTACGCCCTCTGAGCTGATCACAGCTCTGACTGACCAGAATGCCTCTTCCTGGTTCATCGTTCACCACTATCGGCTGCCACGTGGTCTGCTGGCCATCATGGCCGGAGCTGGGCTGGCAGTAGCCGGTGTTCTGCTACAAGGCATGATCCGCAACCCGCTAGCCTCGCCAGATGTGGTAGGTGTATCCAAGGGGGCCGGCTTTGCGGCGGTTCTCGTCATCGTACTGCTACCCTCATCCCCAGTGGCGCTGTTGCCTGTAGCGGCCTTTGTCGGTGCCGGACTAGCTGCACTGTTGCTCGTACAGCTTTCGATGAAGGGAGGCATGCGTCCCAATATGCTAGCCTTGACCGGACTGGCGGTGGGCGCTATTTTTCAGGCTGCGACCGATTATATACTGGTCAAGTATCCACTCGAAGCCAGCGACACGCTCACTTGGCTAGCTGGAAGTCTGTGGGGAAAAGGCTGGGACGAAGTGTATGGGCTACTGCCGTGGTTAATCGTGTTGCTGCCTCTCGCCTATACCCTACAGCGTAAGCTCGACATTATGAGCCTAGATGAAGAAAGCTCTGCTGGGCTGGGACTTAGCGTGAAACGCGTGCGTACAGGACTGCTAGCCGTGTCAGTCGCCTTGGCTGCCTCCTGTGTTGCTGCCATCGGCTCCATCGGCTTTATCGGACTGCTGGCACCGCATCTGGCACGGCGGTTATTTGGGAATCGCCACCGCTATCTATTGCCCGGCTCGGCGATGATCGGCGCCCTGATTCTCGTCCTTGCTGACGCGCTGGGACGAGGTCTGAAGCCGCCGCTCGAAATTCCCGCTGGCATCGTGACAGCCGTCATTGGCGCGCCATATTTTCTGTATCTATTGCTGCGGGAACGCAAACAAAAAGGCAGCGGATAGGATTAGGATAAGAAGTTGCGCAGCGCTGCTAAACGCAGTACTATACTCTAGCGTTTAGCAGCGCTACCTGTACACCGATACGCCGATTAACTTCTTCTCTAAACGATTCATCATGCAGTAACCTCTTTTTAAAAACATTTATCATTTCAGGAAAGCTGGCATTTGTGCTAGGGTCCAAATCGTTAAAAAAGACAGCTAGCTCTGTCGAATGCCCTTCCTTATCTGTCGCATACATTGCCAGTGTCAAAACGTAAGCCGTGGAGCCTCCTTTTTGCCCAGTATGTTTCAGGAATTGCTGGTTTTCAGGAAGAACCATAAATGGTTCCTCCATGACCTCGGACAATAACTTTTGCTCAGCTTTTGTGAACCCTTGACGGCGGTTCAGCTTACTCATTAAAGAGGCATAATCGGCTGTCGTTGAAGCTATAAAACGATCCGTATTAATACGGTCATAATCCTGATCATACCAGGTCTCAATATCTGCGTTTTTCTTGTAAGAACCACTCACATCACGGCGCAGCTTGTTATGAATCACTCGGGCATATCGGCGAAACTCCGTGTCCGACATCGCCTGAATGGCTTCTTTGGCAGAAATTTTATTCTTTGTATTATTCCAATTCTCACCTTGTCTCTCCTTCATCCATTCGTAGGGAATCAAAATGGAGGATACAAACGGATAAATGGGATCATGATTTTGCAGCCCCATTTTGGCTCTCGTCCGATTGATCGCATCCACCCCCAGTTTGTCCATTAAATACTCCGCATTGGCGTTGGAACTAAATTGAATCATCCCCTTGGCGACGTCTCGTACAGATACAGTTTCATTCTGTATCCGCCCTTTAGCCTCCATATTCTGTAGCCACGCCGTATGAGCACCACCATCCAAACCCGGCAAATAAAACCTTTCCAGCGAAATCAGCTTCACTCTGTCATCCGGGTTGATCTGATCCACCGCCGCTTGCTTGGCATATTCGATCGCAATGGTTGTTTTGACGGTGCTCGCCAAAGGCATCATCCGGTTTTCCTCTTGGCCTGCCAGCTTTTTTCCATCTCTCAGAATCGTAATCGAAACTTTTTCTGCATTCGCCTCCACAAAATGAAGTAAACGCGTGGCAGCATCCTGTTCCTTCGTTTCTTCCTTAACGTCAGCTGCAATCGCAGTTGTGGGCCGGACGGTATTCGGGGGATTAGCCACTTGATTCTGCATGAAAGATAGTAAGCCTGCCGCTACACCCATAACGATGAGCACTGTAGCCAAAATAGTTGCTACTATCATAAGGCGCTTTCGTTTCACTATAACCTCCCCCTGTATACATTTCATACACAGGTTTATTTTCCCATTTTTATATTTCAATTTCTATTTTAAACGAAAACACAGTACAAAAAGTTTCATTACGTGTCATATTTTCAAATAACATAAAAAAGAGAGCCTCCTGTACATAACACAGGCTGACTCTCTTTCATTACCCTTCGACACTTATGCTGGATAGGGTACTTCGGTTCCATTCAATATGAGGTGCATCCGAATTTCCGCTTTTAAGGAGTCGGATACTGCACAATATTTTTCCTTACCCATCTGAATCGCTTTCCATACGCGGTAATCTGGAATATCTCCATCTACATGGAATGTCAGATCAATCGCTGTAAAGCCTGTCGGCATTTCTTCCTTGCGCGTACCTTCTGCGTCAATATCAATACGAGTAATGTCCGACAAGAAACGATCCAAAATCATTGTGATATCGATCCCCATACATCCTGCCAGACCTGCCAACAGCAGTTCCATGGGTGTCATCCCTTTACCATCACCGCCATAAGCCGACGTAGCATCCATCCCTACAGAATAACCGGATGGTCCCTCCGAAGTAAACGCGCGTTTGCCGTGCCAAGTTGTAGATACTTTCATGTTCAAAGGCCTTCTTTCCATCTTAATAATCTATGATTTATCCTCGATCTTACTTTAAAATTCGCTGATTTGGCGTAAAAATTTCTGTGTTCTCTCATGCTGGGGAGTGTCAAAAAACGCCTGTGGCGCTGCCTCCTCCAAAATGATACCATCTGCCATAAATATAACCTTGTCTGCCACCTCGCGAGCAAATTTCATCTCATGAGTAACGACGACCATCGTCATTCCGTCTTGAGCCAACTCTCGCATAACACCCAGCACTTCCCCTACCAGCTCGGGATCAAGCGCCGATGTCGGCTCGTCGAACAGCATAATCGCCGGGTCCATCGCCAGCGCACGTGCAATGGCTACCCGCTGCTGCTGTCCACCGGACAGACGTGAAGGATGTACATCCTGCTTATCCGATAACCCCACCCGCTCCAACAACCGTTGTCCGATGGACATAGCCTTGTCGCGCGGCATTTTTTTTACTGTCAGCAGTCCTTCAATGACATTGCCGATTGCGGTTTTGTGCGGATACAGATTGAATTGCTGAAACACCATCCCCGTCTGTTTGCGAATATCACGAATGGCTGCTTGGCGGACACGAACGGGAGCCGTAGCATCTACCTCAATCCCATTCACCTCAAACTTGCCGGAAGACAGCTCTTCCAGACCGTTCAGGCAGCGCAGCAAGGTACTTTTACCTGAGCCGCTCGGGCCGAGTAATACGACGATTTCACGAGCGGCAACCTGAAAATCAATGCTTTTCAGAACCTCTACCTGTCCGAATCGTTTACCTAATCCGTTTGTTGTTATCATCATCTATCATCTCCACCTTAATAAGCTCGAGCCAGACGCTTTTCCACCCGCTCCAGTATAGCGGAGAATCCAATGCTCATAATCCAGTACATCAGGCCAATTTCGAGCAGAAACGGCATGTAGAGCAAATACTGTGCCTGTAAAAGCTGTGCCTGTCGCATCAATTCACTGACCCCGATAACCGACACCAGCGACGTTTCTTTAAGCATACCTACAAATGTATTCCCCATCGGTGCAATTGCAATGCGTACCGCCTGAGGAAGAATAATGCGCCACATCGTTTGACCGGGCGACATTCCCGTCGCATAAGCTGCCTCGGTCTGTCCCTGGGGTACGGCTAAAATAGCTCCACGGAACGTCTCCGATAAGTACGCCCCTGTATTAATACTGAGTGCCAGACAGGCAGCCGTCAGCGATCCGAATGATATTCCATAATCATCCAGTCCATAATAAATGACCGCAATCTGCACCAAAACCGGCGTCCCCCGAATGATCGATACATACATGCGCGCCAGCCATCGAACGGGTCGATTCCCCTTCAACCGGGCCACAGCAACAACCAAACCAATGATTAGGCCAAAAAACATAGAGACAATCGTGATATAAAGCGTATAATAAGCACCCTTTAATAAAAAAGGGACGTTCTCCCACATTAATTCAAGCATCGGTTATATTCCCTTCTTTCAGACGAGTGGCCCCATGTCAGCATAAAAGCCAAGACTGGAGCCAGACGCCTCTAACAGGCTTACGTTATTCTTTTGGCTCCTCGCCAAACCATTTTTTGAAAATTGTTTTGTAAGTGCCGTCTTCCTTCATTTCCTTCAAAGCCTTGTTCAAGGCTTCTTTGAGCTCAGGAGTTTTCTGGTTAATAGCTACACCCGCTTGGTCCGATTTAATCGGCTCGCCTACGGCTTTAATTTGGAACCCGTTTTTATCAATAATGGGCTTGAGAGCATACAGATTGTTAATGGTTGCGTCAATACGGCCAGAGTTTAAATCCTTTAAGGAAGTAATGACATCATCATACGTTTTAATCTCAAAATCGCCTACCTTCGGCAGTACTTCATTCCGCAGATAAGATTCATCATTCGTTCCCAAGCCGACACCAATAGTTTTGCCTTTAAAGTCCTCCAGCTTGGTAATATCATTTGTTTTGCTGTTTACGATAATGTTTACATTGTTTGTGATATAAGGCTCAGTGAAGTCAATGGCCTTCTTACGATCCTCTGTGATCGTAACCTGGCTAATCACTGCATCGAATTTTTTCTTTTGCAAACTTGGAACCAGTCCCGAGAATTCTTGTGCCGTGAACTCCGGTTTCACTCCAATCCGCTTCGCCAATTCTTTGGCGATATCCACATCAAATCCGTCCAATTCCTTGTTGTCGTTCAAAAAATTGTACGGCGGATAGGTGCCCATCATGCCTACCTTAATTACACCAGCCTTCTTGATTGCTTCGAGCTGGTTACTCGCTGCCACATTACTGCTACCCGCTCCATTGCTAGTATTAGAAGCTTCTGGCTTAGTACCGCAAGCGCTCAGCACAAGGCTGAACAATGCCAGAGCCATGAGTGTAGTTACCAAGAACCCTTTTTTACGTGTTTTCATGTATCGTTCTCTCCTGTCTGGATGTAAATGATTGAGTTCTTCTATGTGATTTGGCTATATTATTTGTTGCCAACGCCCCATTCATGCGATGTTGCACATCTAGCTTTGACCTAATAGTCCATAAAACTCAAAATTAGCCGCCTCTGCTGCCAATCTTTTAGCAGTTATCCGCGTGATGTGGTCATGTGTTCCCTCTGAACCGAATAGCCAGCGTGTAATGACACCTTCGATCATACTCATGAGTAGTGCCGCCCTTAATTCGACATCCAATTCAGCAGGCAACATGTTCAGCTCGATCGCTCTTTCCATATTGCGCCGGAATGCCTGCTCCATCGCGGCCCTTGTCTCTCGGATACTCTGGCGCACCGGTTCATCGACACCGCTGCCGATCAGCAGCAAACCCATCAGATAGCGGTTCTCCAATGCAAAATCAAATAACCGAACAAACAGCGCCTCTGATGCCTTAACCATATCAGCCAGCGTTCCCGCGTCACGGCGATATCCCTGTCCGATCGCTGACAGTAGTTGTTCACGACCAGTAGCGATAATCTCCAGCGCCAGTGCCTCTTTACTTTTAAAATGCCAATAAAACGTGCCTTGGGCTACTCCCGCCTCTACCACGATATCTGAAATCTTCGTTTGATGGTAACCCTGCTCGGCGAACCGCTTCAATGCAATGTGAAGAAGCTGTGTTCTGCGGTCTGTTTCTTCTCCCGCGTGCTCAGCAGGTTGGTCATTTGAGACGGTCTTGGACTGCTTCGCCTTCCGTGGCTGCATGGGTTTCCTCCTCCCGATTGATCAGTCAGTCAGTTTTGTATTTTTAATCCTATAGGATAAGTATACTTTTGTCAAACGAAAAAAGAGAACCTCCACAGAGGTCCTCTTTATCCTATATATTACTGCTACAGCAATGCTTTTGCCGCAATATCCGTACGGTTTTGTTTACCTTCAAAGGTAATACGATCCGCCTGTTCGTAAGCTTTGTTCCGTGCTCCGGCAATATCACGTCCCAAGCCGACCACACCTAATACACGTCCGCCGTTCGTTACCCACTCACCCTGTTCGTTGATGCCTGTTCCAGCATGGAACACAATGGCTTCGTCTACCTGTTCCAATCCGTGGATAGGTACGCCTTTGGCGTAAGCTGCAGGATAACCTCCGGATGCCAGCACCACGCACACCGCCGCTTCATCCTTCCACTCAATCTCCACCTGATCCAGCGTGCCATTTACAGCAGCAAGAAATATATCGAGCAGATCGGATTTTAAACGAGGCAGAACCACTTGAGTTTCCGGATCACCGAAACGTGCATTAAACTCAATGGTCTTTGGCTTGCCGTCCGGCGAAATCATCAATCCAGCAAATAATACACCTCGGAACGGACGCCCTTCAGCAACCATGGCCTTGGCCGTCGGCTTAATAATCGTCTCAATAGCTTCCTCAATAATGGAATTGGCTATGTGAGGCAACGGAGAATACGTACCCATGCCACCTGTATTCGGCCCTTTGTCACCATCAAAAATTGGCTTGTGGTCTTGCGCCGCAGCCATCGGACGAACCGTTTCACCGTCGACAAAGGAGAGAATCGACATTTCCTGACCAGCCAGAAACTCCTCGATCACGACTTGTGCCCCGGCTTCACCAAACACCTTGGTCACCATAATGTCAGAGAGAGCCTTTTCCGCTTCCTCCATCGAGTACGCGACCGTTACCCCTTTGCCTGCCGCCAGTCCGTCTGCCTTGATGACGACTGGGATCGGTTGCTCCTTCAAGTATGCATGTGCTTCCTCGTAAGTATAAAACTTACGATAGGTTGCTGTCGGAATATGATATTTGTGCAGCAAATCCTTCATGAAGATTTTGCTACCTTCAATTTCCGCTGCATTTTTACGCGGTCCGAATACTGGAATGCCTTTCGCTTCAAATGCATCCACAATGCCATCTGCCAGCGGATCATCGGGACCAACCACGACAAGTCCTACCTTTTTGGATTCCGCCAGCTCTGTCAGCGCGTCAAAGTCACTCACCGGAATCGGCACGCACTCCGCTAACTGTCCGATACCAGCATTGCCTGGTGCGCAATAGATTTGCCCGGCCTTGGGGCTTTTCTTCAGCGCCCACACAATTGCATGTTCGCGGCCGCCCCCTCCGATAACCAAAATATCCATTCAGGTGTTTCCTCCCGCTCCCATTAGATTGTTCAGGTGAAAATGCTGCTGCATCCTCAACTCATACAAGTTAGTGCTTGAAATGACGTACGCCTGTAAAGACCATGGCAATGCCGTATTCGTTAGCAACCTTGATGGACTCTTCGTCTTTGATGGAGCCGCCCGGCTGAATAACTGCTGTGATGCCTACTTTAGCTGCCAGCTCCAACGTATCGCCCATCGGGAAAAATGCATCGGATGCCAGTACGGCACCTTTTGCTTTGTCACCGGCCTGCTCGATAGCAATCTTGGCCGCACCGACACGGTTCATTTGTCCTGCGCCTACGCCAATGGTCATATTATCTGCCGCCAGTACGATGGCGTTGGATTTCACATGCTTAACCACTTTCCAGCTAAACAAAAGCTGTTTCAGTTCTTCCTCGGATGGTGCCCGCTCCGTTACAACTGTAAGTGCATCCGAGTCTACAGCGTGAATGTCATTTTGCTGAACTACCATGCCGCCTTCAATGGAAGTCACGACGAAACGGCTCTCTGCCTGTTCAGACCGGGAAAGCTCACCCAGATCAAGCAAACGAATATTTTTCTTTTTCGTTAAAATCTCCAATGCTTCTTTCGTAAATCCCGGTGCCAGTACAATTTCCAAAAAGATCTCACTCAGCTTATTCGCTGTATCACCATCAATAATCCGGTTAGCCGCTACGATGCCACCAAAAATCGAGGTTGGATCAGCTGCATACGCCTTGCTGTACGCTTCATAAATACTGCCGCCGATTCCCACACCGCAAGGATTCATATGCTTAACTGCTACTACTGTAGGTTCGCTGAATTCTTTAACGATTTGCAAAGCAGCATTAGCATCATTGATGTTATTGTAAGACAGCTCTTTGCCGTGAAGTTGTTTCGCTGTTGTCAGTGTACCCTTTGCCGCCAATGGCTCACGGTAAAATGCCGCCTGCTGATGCGGATTTTCGCCATAACGCAAATCCTGAATTTTTTCATAGGTTACGGTGTATCGCTCAGGCAACGGCTCGCCTGTCACATTCGACAAATAATCGGATATCAAAGCGTCGTATGACGCCGTATGACGGAAAACTTTTGCGGCCAGACGCTTACGGGTATTCAGTTCCGTATCGCCATCCTTACGGATTTCCTCCAACACTGTGCTATAGTCATCAGCATCGACCACCACACTGACAAAAGCATGATTTTTTGCCGCAGAACGCAGCATCGTTGGACCGCCGATGTCGATATTTTCAATCGCGTCCTCATAAGTTACACCGGGTTTGGCAATCGTTTCCGCAAAAGGATACAGATTCACAACGACCAGATCTATATAACCCAATTCAAGTTCTTTCATCTGACGCTGATGCTCTTCATTATCCCGAACAGCCAGCAAGCCGCTGTGTACCGCAGGGTGGAGTGTTTTAACACGTCCATCCATAATTTCAGGAAAACCCGTTACCTCGGAAATGCCGATGACGGGAATGCCCTCCTTCGACAACAAGCTGCTCGTTCCCCCTGTCGAAACGATCTCCACACCCAATTTGGACAACTCGCGGCAAAATTCCACGATCCCCCGCTTATCCGATACGCTGACGAGCGCTCTTTTAATACTCACCCTGTCTCCTCCTTTAGCTCTTTCAGAATTTTGCAAAATTCTCTTTTATCATTTTATTTCCCGAGAAATATCGGAAAATGCCTGTACAGCATCCTTGATATGACAATGATATGACAAATTACAATCATTCTTAGAGAAGTGAAATCACTTTGCGACCATTTAATTGGATTTTACCTTGGGCCAATTTGCCAACTACTTCTGGATATAGCTGACGTTCCACGGATTGGATGGCTGCGGATAAGGATTCCGCTGTATCATGGTCGTCAACTTCCACGACACGCTGGGCAATAATGGCACCCGTATCCATGCCCCCGTCCACAAAATGAACGGTGACGCCACTTACCTTGACCCCATAGGTCAATGCCTGTCCAACAGCATCTTTCCCTGGAAATGCCGGGAGTAGTGACGGATGAATATTAATGATTTTTCCTGCGTAGGCATCAACCATGACACTGGATAGCAAACGCATATAGCCAGCTAACACGATGAGATCAATTGATTTCTGATCCAGTAAAGTCACCAGTTCACGCTCATAGTCTTCTCGAGAAGGATATTCCTTGGGTCGAAAAGTATGGCACGCAATTCCAGCTTTCTGTGCTCTAGCTACGGCAGGAGCCGCAGGCTTGTCACAGATGAGCAGTTCTACCGAGGCGCCGCCCAGTTCTCCTCGTGCAGCCGCATCCACCAATGACTGAAAATTCGTCCCCTCGCCTGATGCAAAAACAGCAATCCGGTACTCGTTCATTACACCTCGGCTCCCGTAAAGGTCACGATAGAACTGCCTTCCGTTACTTTTCCGATCACATACGCAGCTTCGCCCTGTTCCTTCAGAACTTCCAGTGCAGTCTGTGCATGCTCTTCGCCTACAACGATTACCATTCCAATTCCCATATTAAAGGTTGTGAACATGTCTCTGTTGGAGATTGCGCCTTTTTCCTGCATGAGCTGGAAGATTGGCAAAATCGGCCAAGTGCCGTATTCTATATCCACATTGACGTGATCCGGTAACACTCTAGGGATATTTTCAATAAAACCGCCACCTGTGATATGCGCCATGCCTTTTACTTTTACCTTGTCCAGCAATGCCAAAACGGATTTCACGTAAATTTTCGTCGGCTCCAGCAGTACATCGCCCAGTTTGCCGTTCAAGCCTTCGATTTCATCATGCAAATCATACCCCTGCTGTTCCAATAACAGCTTGCGAACCAGTGAGAAGCCATTGCTGTGTACTCCGCTGGAGGCCAGTCCGATCACTGTATCTCCGGAAGCAATGGAGCTACCGTTGATGATTTTGCTTTTATCTACAATCCCTACCGTGAATCCGGCAATATCATATTCACCCTCGCTGTACATCCCTGGCATTTCTGCGGTTTCACCGCCGACCAGCGCACAGCCCGATTGATGGCAACCCTCTGCGATTCCAGCGACTATAGCTTCAATTTTCTCGGGTACAACCTTGTCACAAGCGAGGTAATCCAGAAAAAAGAGTGGCTCCGCGCCCCCGACGATAATGTCGTTTACACACATCGCAACCGCGTCAATACCAATGGTGTCATGACGATCCATTGCGAAAGCAAGCTTCAGCTTCGTGCCGACACCATCGGTACCGGAAACGAGTACAGGCTCATCGTACTTATCCTTATTCAGGCCGAACAACGCACCGAATCCGCCCAAGTCCGTCAGCACTTCGGGACGGAAGGTACGTTTAACGTGCTTTTTCATCCGTTCTACTGCTTCATTACCGGCAGCGATATCTACCCCTGCGTTTTTGTATGCTTCGGACATTCATGAACACTCCTTCAAATGATTGACCCTCCTAAGTCCTCCCTAGCAGGGAGGATTCCATGGGGCTGCTCCCCCTGGACCCCTCAAGAGTCGGTCAGATGTGTAAGGTTGGGTGCTGCTTGGTGGTTGGTTCGTGCTGTGAGTCGCGTGTTGTCCTTTGTATTCGTGGGCTATACCCGCGAATACAAAGGACACGCTTTAGTGCAAGGCCGCCTATGCAGTGGCGGCGGGGCACGTCCCGGCCTGTTTGCTTCGCAAAGGCGGGGACGTGCCAGGGCTGGGAAGTAAGCAGCGCCAGAGGCTCGCTTACTTTCTAGCCCTCAGGTTTGAGGCAGGCAGCTTCGCCCAGCCTGCTGTACGGCTTGTCGCTTAGCGCGCACTGGCTGCTAAACTGCTAAGTGAACAGGTGACTTTCTTGAGCCACCTGCCCCTTTAAAAACTCATGGCATGAAATAGTTATGCCATGAGTTTTTAACTGCCTTACCTATCCTCTTCCCCGTGAGAACAGAAGAGGTACAGTCACTGCTGCAAAATGCTGCACACCTGAGGAACGGAGCGGGTGGAAGGATTCTGGAGAAGCGAAGCGTTCGCCTTTGCCGCTGGATTCTAACCCTCTAAGGGTTATTCCAATCCAAGAATCCAGCGGCAACAGCGATCGGAAGAACCTTCCACACGCGGAGTGGCCCCCTCAGAACCGCCTTCAATTCGTACTAGTACCATACACCATTCTGTATCTCTTTTGTTCCCTTTTCTCAACAACTACATCCGAACTTTTCTTCACCTTTGAAATCTACCTGAGTCGGGTAATCATTATCGAAACAGGCTAGGCACAAGCCGCCTTTGTAATCCTGTTCGTTATATCCGCCTACAGCGGCAATCAAACCCTCAGCGCTCATAAAGTAGAGCGAATCGGCGTTAATTTCCTCACGAATTTCCTCGACGGTTTTGGACGAAGCGATCAGTTCCCGGCGATCCGGCGTGTCGATGCCATAGAAGCACGGGTTTTTGAAAGGCGGTGAGGTAATACGAACATGTACCTCCAACGCCCCCGCATCCCGCAGCATATTTACGATTCGACGGGACGTAGTACCCCGGACGATAGAATCGTCGATCATAATGACCCGTTTACCTTCAACAACACGGCGTACAGCGCTCAGCTTCATTTTCACACCCTGCTCGCGCAGCTCCTGGCTCGGCTGAATGAAGGTACGTCCAGTGTATTTATTTTTAATCATACCCAGCTCATAAGGAATACCTGTCTGCTCTGCATAACCAATCGCAGCCGAAATACTGGAATCCGGCACTCCTGTCACCAGATCCGCATCGACAAAAGCTTCCAGCGCCATCTGGCTTCCCATTCTTTTGCGTGCAGCATGAAGATTAGAACCATTCAAATCACTGTCAGGACGGGCAAAATAAATATATTCCATCGCGCACAGTGCTTTACGATGCTTGCCTTCACTGTAACGGTCTTCGTGCAGACCATTTTTGTCCAACACCAACAGTTCACCCGGCTCGATATCGCGCAACAGCTCTGCTCCAATCGTTTCCAAAGCACAGGTTTCGGAGGCAAACAAATATGCATCACCTAATCTGCCCATCGTCAACGGACGCAAGCCATTGGGATCAGAAGCGACCAGCAGTTTATCGTTGGTCATAATAAGAAAAGCAAATCCGCCGACAATACGCTTCAATGCATCTTTGGCAGCCTCCACCAAATCCTTGGACGATCGTGCGATCAAATGCGCCACTACTTCTGTATCGCTGGTCGTTTGAAAAATAGACCCGCCCTGCTCCAGCTCATGCCGGATTTGCAAAGCATTCACGATATTCCCGTTCGTAGCTACCGCTAGATCCCCATCACGATACTTAAACACCAAAGGCTGTGCATTCGTTAGCTTACTGTCTCCACTTGTCGAGTAGCGCACATGTCCTATGGCAATATCGCCTGTCAGCGAAGCCATCAAATCTTTATTGAATACTTCTTTTACAAGCCCCATTCCACGATGATAATGGAACTCGTCGCCACTGCTCACACAGATGCCCGCACTTTCCTCCCCGCGATGCTGGAGTGCATGCAATCCGTAATATGCTAGGGAAGCGGCATCGGAGTGTCTATATACTCCAAACACGCCGCATTCCTCTTTTAATTTATCAAACAGCCCCTCTTTACCAGAGCCTTCATTATAATAATCTCCAGTCCACAACGTCCGTGCTGTTATTTCATCAGACATGGAATGACATCCTCCCAGATTTGCTTCAAACTGGCGACTGCCTCGTTCAAAGCGGGTTGTCCGTTCACCTCAACTGTCAATTGTGATCCTTCAACTTTTCCTAATACGGTAACTGGCACTTCCAAACCATGCAGATGTGCTTCCAGAGCAGACGCTTTATCCGGCGATGCAGATAACAAAATACGGGATTGAGTTTCGCTAAACAACGCATGGTCAGGACGCAAGCTCGTTTCTACGTTGACCTGTGCTCCCAATCCGCCGCTAATCCCGGATTCTGCAAGCGCTACAGCCAATCCGCCCTCTGCCAAATCATGCGCAGATTGTACCAATCCGGTCTGAATCGCTCCCAGTACCGCAGTCAGCAGTTTTTTCTCTACGTTCAAATCCAGCTCAGGTGGGCGTCCCTCGGATACACCGTGTACGACAGCTTGGAACTCACTGCCTCCCAGCTCGGCCTTCGTTTCCCCCACTAGGAAAATTACATCACCTTCGGCTTTGAAGCCTTGTGTCGTAATGTGATCTGTATCATGTACCAGACCTACCATACCGACAACAGGCGTCGGATAGATGGAGCCTTTAGCATTTTCATTGTACAAGCTGACATTGCCCCCGATAACAGGTGTATCCAGTACACGGCAAGCCTCTGCCATACCGTCCACGGCTTTTTCCATTTGCCAGAAAATATCCGGCTTTTCAGGGTTACCGAAGTTCAGGTTATCCGTAATCGCCAATGGCTCGCCGCCGGAGCATACAATGTTACGCGCTGCTTCGCTGACTGCAATCCGTCCACCTACCTCTGGATCAAGGTATACATAACGTCCGTTACAATCTGTCGTCATGGCGAGTCCCTTACGAGTTCCGCGCACAGTCACTACAGCTGCATCCGATCCCGGACGAACGGCTGTACTCGTGCGAACCATGTAGTCATACTGCTCGTATACCCATTTCTTACTGGCTACACTTGGTGAAGACAGCACCTTTTTCAACGCACCGTTCAAATCCGTCACTTCAGCGTAACGCAGTGTGTCAATAGCAGCATTTTGCTCATAATAAGCAGGGACTTCGGAAGGCTTGTCATAAATCGGACACTCGTCAACCAGCGCCGTCACTGGCATATCTCCGACCACTTCATTGTGATGGAACAAACGCAAACGACCGTCATCCGTCACTTTACCGACCTTGGCACAAATAACACCCCAACGCTCGAAAATTTCCAGTGCCTGTGCTTCATCCTTAGGCTCTACTACGAACAGCATCCGTTCCTGTGATTCGGACAGCATCATTTCATAAGGTGTCATGCCCTCTTCACGCTGCGGTACCTGATCCAGATACAGCTCCAGGCCGTTGCCAGCCTTGCTCGCCATCTCCGCGCTGGAGCAGGTAAGTCCTGCGGCACCCATATCCTGAATACCCAGCACAATACCGCTGTCGATCAGTTCCAGACATGATTCCATAACCAGCTTCTCCATAAAAGGATCGCCTACTTGAACCGCAGTCCGGTTCGCTTCAGATTCCTCTGTCAGCTCAACCGATGCGAATGTCGCTCCGTGAATCCCATCACGACCTGTCGGCGGGCCCACATAGAACACCGGGTTACCGACCCCTTTAGCAACACCACGCTGGATTTTATCATGGTCAATCAGTCCGACACACATTGCATTAACGAGCGGATTGCCTTCGTAGCTTTCATCAAATACAACCTCGCCACCTACAGTCGGAATACCGATACAGTTCCCATATCCCGCAATACCAGATACCACATGCTCGAACAAATATTTCACACGGTCGCTCTCCAGCTTCCCAAAACGCAGAGAGTTCAACACCGCGACAGGTCTTGCACCCATGGAGAAAATATCACGGATGATACCGCCTACCCCAGTCGCTGCCCCTTGAAAAGGCTCCACAGCCGACGGATGGTTATGACTTTCGATTTTAAATACAACCGCTTGATTGTCACCGATATCTACAATGCCTGCGCCCTCGCCGGGTCCCATCAGAACTCGCGGACCGCTCGTTGGAAAACGACGCAGCAACGGCTTAGAGTTTTTGTAAGCACAATGCTCTGACCACATGACACTGAATACGCCAATCTCCGTATAATTCGGCTGACGTCCCATGAATTCACAGATCAACGCATATTCACTGTCCGATACACCCATCTGCTGATACAGTTTATGTTCGGCAACCTGCTCTGCCGTCGGTTCCTTAGCGGACACTTGCTGCGCCATGTCGATCCCTCCAAGCATTCAAAATAGATGTAAACATACGTTTGCCGTCATCCGTTCCGAGCAATGCATCCACCGCGCGTTCCGGGTGGGGCATCATGCCCAACACATTACCTTGCTCATTACAAATCCCTGCAATATCCGTCACGGAACCATTAGGATTATCTTTATACGTAAATACGATCTGGTTATTCGCCTGCAAGCGAGCCAGCGTCTCATCATCACAGTAATAGTTGCCTTCGCCGTGGGCGATCGGAATGACGATCTCTTCACCAGCAGCGTAATCTTTTGTAAAAGGTGTTTGGTTATTCGCAATCTTCAACACCGTATCATGGCAACGGAACTTCATCGACAGATTACGGCGCAAAGCGCCTGGCAACAACCCAGCTTCAGTCAGAATTTGAAAACCGTTACAGATACCTAAAATGTATTTCCCCTCAGCAGCCGCTTTGGCTACTTCCTTCATCACCGGAGCAAACCGGGAAATCGCGCCGCAACGCAGGTAATCCCCGTAGGAGAAGCCTCCTGGAACAAGAATACAATCATAAGGCGACAGATCCGTCGCAGTATGCCAAACATAATCGACAGGTTCACCGACCGTGTCCTCTACCGCCTTATAGCAGTCAATATCACAGTTGGAGCCCGGAAAAACCAGAACTGCAAATTTCATGGAATCAGCCCTCCAGTTCGTAGCGGTAGTCTTCAATGACCGTGTTGGCCAACAGCTTTTCGCACATCTCAATGATGCGCTTTTCAGCACTCTCGCGGTCTGTTGTATCCAGATTCAATTCCATATACTTACCAATTCTGACGCTGTCCACTTCTCCGAAACCCATAGAATGCAGTGCGCCTTGCACCGCAACCCCCTGCGGGTCCAAAACGCTTTGCTTAATCGTGACATAGACTGTTGCTTTCATCATGTTCCTTCAGTTCCTCCTCCGAATGAGTGAATCCTTTTGGTTGAATTATGATTACTATTTACTGTGCCGTCAGACGCCGCCAAATATCCGTATATCTTGCAGTTGTTTCTTCTACGACCTCAGCAGGCAACGGATCGGGCTTGCTATTCTTGTCCCAACCGGATGATGCCAAATAGCTTCGTACCGGCTCCTTGTCCATGCTGTCAATCTCAACATCCAGCTCATACTTTTCCTGCGCCCAAAAACGGGATGAATCTGGAGTGAAAATTTCGTCAATCAAAATCACCTTACCGTTAACAAGACCAAACTCAAACTTGCAATCGGCTAAAATAATCCCCCGCTTCTCACAGAAAGCACGTGCAAATTCGTACAACGCCAGGCTTTTTTCTTCAAGCTCGCCTGTCAATTCAACCCCGACCAGCTCTTTCATCTGATGGAGAGAAATGTCCTCGTCGTGTCCAACATCATTTTTTGCAGCCGGTGTAAATAAAGGCTTGGGAAAGCGCTCATTTTTACGCAGTCCCTCTGGCAATGGAATGCCGTTCACCTCACCGTTCTGCTCATACTGACGCCAGCCGCCTCCGGTAATATATCCGCGCACCACACACTCAATGTCGATGCGTTCAGCCTTCAGCGTGACCATGATACGGTCCTTCAGCAACTCTTTATTCTGTTCGTCGATCACATGCCCGAGCTTGTTCACATCGGTGTGCACGACATGGTTTTCCAACAAGTCTTTCGTCTGCTCAAACCAGAAAGCGCTGAGCTTATTCAGCACGTTCCCCTTTTCGGGCACGGGCGGCTCTAACACATAATCAAAAGCCGAAATTCGGTCCGTCACGACAATCAGAAAATGCTCTCCGAGATCATACAGTTCACGCACCTTGCCTTTGTACAAGAGCGGCGCATGGATCAGACCTTCGGCAGTAGACAATGACATTTCATTACACCTCTTTCAAAAGAGTATTCCCCCTCCTAAATCAACCTTGCCCCTCCTAAATCCTCCCCTCAGGGAGGACCCCCAGGGCTGCTGCCCTCGGGACTCCCGCAAGGGTTGGCTAGTGAGCAGGGGATGGCGGGTTACTGGAGCTACGGTGGAGTGAGCGCGTTCCGCTGGATGAAGGCTTGTCGGCACAAGCCCTCATCCAGCAACGCTTTTACGTTAGTACAGATCGACGTTTTTACGTATTAACAATGTATTAACGCTTCCGACTCTAAGCGACAAGTTTTATGCCGCTTACAGCTCAACCGTGGTTCAGCGTCTACATACCGCCAAACCATTCGGCCCGTGGCCGTAGCACGGCAAGCCGTGCAGCGAGCATTGGGCTTCGCCTATTGTGCGGCATGTGCTACGCTGCGCACGGATACGGTGGCTCAAGGCTTCGCTTCTTGAGCCTGCGCGTGCTCGTGAGGGCCGCGGGCTGTTTGCTACGCAAATTCGGCAGCCCTCACGAGCACGTTGCTTTGCGATAGAAAAGCAGTGGAACACGCTTTTCTATCGTTCTTCGGGGTGGTGCGGCATCTTATGTGCCGCACCCTCTCCTAGTTCTGCTTCCACACGAAGGTTGGTGCTGGGTGCAGCGGAGCGGACGGAATCGTTCTGGAGAAGCGTAGCGCTTGCCTTTGCCTCTGGATTCCAACCAATATCTGGTCTTATACAATCACAGGAATCCAGTGGCAACAGCAATCGGAAGAATGATCCGTTCGCGCAGCGGCCTCACCACGCACCAACATTCCCTCCTACTCCCCTAATCCCAGCTTTTTGAAGATCGTATCCACGTTCTTCAGATGCCAGGCTGGGTTGAACGCGTCCTCGATTTCGTCTGCGCTGAGCACGGCAGTAATTTCCGGGGTCGCCTCGACGATTTCGCGGAATTGGCGTTGCTCTTCCCACGCCTGCATAGCACGCGGCTGCACAGTATCGTAAGCTTTTTCACGACTAAAGCCTTTGTCGATCAGCTTGGTCATAATACGACCGGAGAACGGTACGCCGTACGTACGGGCCATATTGCGCTTCATATTTTCAGGGAAGACCGTCAGATTTTTTACGATATTACCAAAACGGTTCAGCATGTAGTTCAACAGCATCGTTGCATCCGGCAGAATGATGCGTTCTACGGAAGAATGCGAAATGTCGCGTTCATGCCACAGGGTTACGTTCTCATACGCCGATACCATATGCCCACGAATCACGCGTGCCAGACCGGAGATGTTTTCACTTCCGATCGGATTGCGTTTATGCGGCATCGCGGAAGATCCTTTTTGACCCTTGGCAAAGGCTTCTTCCACCTCACGGAACTCACTCTTTTGCAGAGCACGGACTTCTGTAGCAAATTTGTCCAACGATGTGGCGATCAACGCCAATGTTGCCATGTATTCGGCATGACGGTCGCGCTGTAGCGTCTGTGTAGAAATCGGTGCAGGCTTAGTGCCCAGCTTGCGGCATACAAATTCTTCTACAGCCGGGTCAATGTTGGCATATGTTCCCACTGCACCGGACATTTTACCGTATTGTACTTGGTCAGCCGCAAAACGAAAGCGTTCCAGATTGCGCTTCATTTCCTCGTACCACAATCCCATCTTCAGTCCAAACGTTGTTGGCTCAGCATGTACTCCGTGTGTACGTCCCATCATCGGTGTATGCTTGTAAGCCAATGCCTTTTCCTTCAAAATTTCAATAAAATTCAAGATATCACGTTCCAGGATTTCATTCGCCTGCTTTAACAGGTAGCCCAGTGCCGTATCAACTACGTCTGTGGAAGTCAAACCATAATGTACCCATTTGCGCTCGTCTCCAAGACTTTCGGACACCGTGCGGGTAAAAGCAATGACATCATGTCTTGTCTCCTGCTCAATTTCATAGATCCGTTCAATATCAAAACTTGCATTCTTACGCAGAGCCACAGTATCCTCTTTTGGAATAACCCCTAATTCCGCCCAAGCTTCACAGGCACACAGCTCTACTTCCAGCCACGCTTTAAATTTATTTTCTTCCGTCCAAATCGCTCTCATTTCCGGTCTGCTATAGCGTTCGATCATGACTATTTATTCCCCCAAATATTGGTTTGTTCAATCCATTCCAGCGCTTGTTCCGCATCCTGGCACAATAGATTAATATGTCCCATCTTTCGGCCTGGCTTGGCTTCACTTTTTCCATACAAATGCAGCTTGGGTACAACATCCAATCTTTCAGCTTCAACATCCGATTGCGCAAACCGCCGAACCACGTCCTCCAAATGCTCACCTAACACATTGACCATCACGACGGAAGTCAGCAGCTTCGTGCTGCCCAAGGGTAAACCGCAAATCGCACGTATGTGCTGCTCGAATTGCGACGTCGCGCATCCCTCCATCGTGTAATGGCCGGAGTTATGCGGTCGTGGTGCCAACTCATTAACGTACAATTGTCCATCTTCGGTGACAAACATCTCCACAGCGAGCAGTCCCACCGCACCCAGCGACTCTGCCACAGCCAGCGCCAACTTGCGTGCTTCCTCCCGGACAGGTTCTGGCACACGCGCAGGCACAATCGACGTGTGCAAAATATTGTTCACGTGAATGTTTTCGGCAGGTGGAAAGGCTTTGGCTTCACCGTTCGTGCTGCGAGCTACAATCACCGAGATTTCGCAGCGAAAACGGATGAACTGTTCCAATACCAGTTCCGCACCGCCTCCTGCCAGTTGTTCGTAGGCAGCCGTGGCTTCCTCCGGTTGGCGAATGACCACTTGTCCCTTGCCATCATAACCACCGACTGCTGTCTTGAGCACACACGGTACACCCAGTTCAGCTACCGCTTGAACCATATCCGCAAGACTGCTGATTTCACGATACGGAGCGACAGGGACACCAGCAGCTTCAATAGAACGCTTTTCTCTCAGACGATGCTGGGTTGTGTACAAAAGACTGCTGCCTTGCGGAACGCTGGATTCCTGTTCCAAAAGTGCAGCCACACCCGCGTCCACATTTTCAAACTCATACGTGATCACATCGCACCGCTCAGCCAGCTCTCTGGCTGCATGCTCATCATCATAGGCAGCGCGGATTTGTTCTGACACCTGTCCACATGGGCTATCCGGTGTAGGGTCCAGTGTCACAAAGCGATATCCTAGATTGGTTCCCGCCAGTACAAGCATTCTTCCTAATTGCCCGCCTCCCAAAAGTCCAATCGTTGTACCAGGAGGTCGGATACGGCCTGTGGGTTCACATGCCCCATTCATAGCGAGTCACTGCCTTCCAGCACCTCATCACGGATACGGTCGCGTCTCGCCAAAACCCGCTGGCTTATCTTTTCGTCAAAAGCGCCTAATATTTGTGCTGCCAGCAGCCCTGCATTCGTAGCACCTGCCTTACCGATTGCCACAGTGGCAACCGGAATACCACCCGGCATCTGCACAATGGAGAGCAGGGAGTCCAGACCGTTCAGAGCCTTCGACTGAACAGGCACACCAATGACCGGCAAGGATGTCTTCGCAGCCACCATCCCTGGCAGATGCGCAGCCCCACCCGCTCCAGCAATAATGACCTTTAGTCCACGCCCGGCGGCCTCTTCTGCAAAACGAAACATTAAATCCGGTGTACGATGGGCTGAAACTACTTTTTTCTCATATCCGATTTCAAGCTCGTCCAGCACAGCACATGCATGCTGCATGGTGTCCCAGTCTGATGTGCTGCCCATAATGACAGCGACCTGCACTGACATGTCCTTCACTCCCTGTTTATCAATAAGCGCCAAAAATCCGGCACTCGAAAATAACGTTATTTTCAAGACACCGGACTACGAAAAAACAAACGACAGAGCCTCTTAAAGGCATGCCAAAAGCAAGCCTCTTCCACCGCATCCAATGCGGCTTCAGCCGTATGTCTCCCGTAGTCCGGAAATTTAAGGTTTCCAGGTAGAAACTTCCGGGCCATATCCCCGGCATTATACGAGTTAGCATTGTGCCTATTCCATACCCAACGATATTCTTTACAAGTATGATCGTGGTCAGTTTCGGCTCAAACATGTGTACCTTATTAAATTGCACCTTAAGTTCATTTTTTATCGACAATACACTTCCTAGTTTAACAATTCCCTACACCTTATGTCAACTTGAAAACGAACATTAGAATAATCATACAATAGAATGTTCGTGTTTAACAAAATCAACACCCTTATATACCCATAGGTCAGGACTATTGTATTACATTTAGCTATCTCTCACCTATCCTGATAACGGCGGGCGCACCGCATTTCACTGACAAAAATAAAAGTCGGCACTCCCTATACAGGCAGTAAACCGACTTTTACTTTTTTATTCAGTTATTTTACGACCAGCACAGGAATACGCGCATGCTGTACCACATTGTGGCTTACGCTACCCAATACGAATTCACGGATACCACCTAAACCGCGGCTACCGATCACAATCACATCGAAGTCATTCTCATTGGCATAATCCAAAATGACTTCGGCTGGCGAACCTTGAATGAGCTCCACCTTGGCATCTACGCCTTGCTCAGCAAGCCGCTTTTTAACTTCATCCGTAGTTTGTTCGGCCAAATCGTAATATTCTTTATTCACCGAAGCTGGAATTGGAGCCAAACCTTCGCCCATAAAAATCCGTGGAAAATCAAATGCTGTTACCACCTCAAGCTGCGAGGACGGTGATGCCTTGACCAATTCAGTCGCCTTCAACAAAGCCTTGTTGGATGCATCCGAACCGTCATAAGCAAGCAATATTTTTGAAAATAGCATAATACGCACCTCTTCCTCATTCAGTTTGTTGATTCCAAAGCCTGAAATATGTAGTCCTGTTGTTCATGCCATGTCATCACTGGATGGCTGGAGTAGTCTTCTCACTCATCATTAAACTTCCCTATGAGAACCTAAACTCCTCCCCTTTACCGTAAAAAATACCCATACAGCAATGCGTTCATGAATAGCAACGCAGGAATACCTAGTCTGAAGCTCATATGCCGTGTTTTATGGCGTTTGCGGTACATGGCAATTAGCACGCCTAATGCTCCCCCGATCAGGGCCAGGAAAAACAACGTCCGTTCAGGTACACGATCGCGATGTTTACGTGCTCTCTTTTTATCTTCCGACATTACCAGATAGCCTACTGCATTGATAAACAGCAGCCATACCAACAAGCCTGTCTGCAATGTCTCTCCTCCTTTTGCACACCTACCAAGTTCAGGATTAGGCCTTATATAGCGCTCCTCCCTCATTATAACCCCACCCCTTTTACAGAAACAACGCCTCCCCTGACTTGGATAGTGCTTTTGCGGAAATAGTAAGGTGGCATAAGGGCGATCCCCGAGTGCATCTATTTCGTCTTAAAGGAGGAACTGCGATGGAAAGCACCCATGAATACGTTGAAAAGCTGCGAGAAAATGCAAAAAAGGCAGAACGCAACCGTAAACGAGGAAAAGGAACTCCCAGCGCCAGCTTACCGACAAAACAGCATACCAACAATCCTTGATCAAGGAATCTGTGTTAAGCTGTATAGCCACGTTATTAACGTATAGTATCAACTTAACCTTGCAGCTTTTCCTGAGAATTGAGTACAAGGTAAACTCCGTTGTTTAGCTTCCACAATAACAGCAAGCAGACTTCTTATAAGATTTCTGCTTGTTGTTTTTGCAAATATTTTTTTGAAATCGATTACATTTATAATAAACAAGTTCTAAAGTCATATTTTCTAACATAAGTGTTGACTAAAAACAATTTTACACCCTATAATTCGTGATATTAACGTAATTCGACAAAATTTTTGTCAGTTAATCTATCATTAATATTTGAGGTTTAAGATTGGAGAGGAGCTTTATATGACTAACATGAAAAAAATGACGATGATTCCCCTGTTGGCTAGCTTTATTCTCGGTAGTACCTTGTGGAGTAGTGGATTTACCGCCAACGCTGCGGCAGCAGCTACAACCAGCACAACTGCACCTACTTCTGCCACTACAACGTCGGACAAATCCGAAAATCCTCAAACCAATCATTTACCCAATATTAAAATACTTGCCACGGGAGGAACCATTGCAGGATCATCTTCCGTCAATACTGATACGACCGGCTACAAAGCAGGAGCGTTAGGTGTGGAAACTCTGATCAATGCCGTCCCTGAGATGAAAAGTATTGCAAATGTCAGTGGTGAGCAAGTTGTTAATGTAGGTAGCCCCGACGTTAATAATGAAATCCTCTTAAAACTTGCCAAACGTACCAATGAACTGCTTGCCAGAGACGATGTAGACGGCATTGTCATTACACATGGCACAGATACATTAGAAGAAACCGCTTATTTCCTCAATCTTGTTATCAAAAGCGATAAGCCAGTAGTTGTCGTTGGCTCTATGCGTCCAGCTACTGCCATCAGTGCCGATGGTCCCTTCAACCTGTATAATGCAGTGAAAGTCGCCGGGGCTTCGGCCTCTAAAGGTCAGGGTGTACTCGTCCTGCTGAACGACCGTATCGGTGCAGCAAGATATATTACTAAAACAAACACAACAGCAGTCGATACGTTCAAGTCTGTGGAGCAGGGATACCTTGGAGCTGTTGTGGGTGATCAAGTGTACTACTACAACAAATCCACACACAAGCATACGACTTCTTCTGTATTCGACATCTCTAACCTGACTCAACTGCCGCAAGTAGATATTTTATACGAGTATCAAAACAATGGTCGCTATCTGTATGATGCAGCCGTAGCAGCTGGTGCCAAGGGTATTGTCGTAGCTGGTTCCGGTAATGGTTCCTTGTCCAAGACCTCCTCAGAAGGCGCAGAGGCCGCAGGTAAAAAAGGAGTGATTATTGCCCGCTCCAGCCGCGTGGGAAGTGGAGTTGTGTCCCCGTCAACAAAAGACGCGGCATCGAACTTTGTGTCGACCGATTCGCTTAATCCGCAAAAAGCACGGATTTTGCTCATGCTTGCTTTGACCCAAACACACGATGTTAACCAAATTCAATCCTTTTTTAATGAATACTAAAAGCAGTCATCCCAAATCAAATAAATAGATCATCTTTATTATGAAAAAGAAGCAGCGATTACGGTTGACCACCGTAACTGCTGCTTCTTTTTTTTGCGAGACAATTCTAGCATTAGTAACTATTTCATCTGATATCCAATCGTCTTGGTCTTAAACAGTAATTCGTTGTTCCTCCCATGTAGCATCAAGACTGCTGTTTGGGAATCCCATTCAAGCTTGGAGGATATTTCGCTTGCTTCTCTGGATGAGGAGCGATTTCTTCCTCCAGAATACTTGATTTATTTTGCTGATTATTGATTTTAAGCGACTTATGCTTGGGCATAAATACTCACCTCCTCGGATTACCATGCCAAGGAGTGATCGTTTTTATACCGACGTATACCTGCTGATTATGTTGACTACAGCACTTTTGGTCATCCGTTATTTGCCCTGCTTTTGTTCCATCGCTGCTTTTAGCAAATCACCCAAACTGGAGCCAAAAGATTCCTGCTTTTCAAATTGTCTTACTAGCTTTTGCTGTTCCCGTTTGTTTACCCGCTGCTTGTCATTATCCAACGTCTCAGTAATGCCGCAGGGCAGGCATCTTACATATAGCCCTGCCTTGCCCTCTTTCATTTCCATTTTCTTATGACACTGCGGACAACGTCGATTGGACAAACGTTTTTCCCCTGAACGACGGTAACCGCAATCCGCACTTGGACATACAAGGAACTTTCCTTTCTTCCCCTTCTTCTCCAACAGCTTTGTACCACAATCAGGACAATGACTATTCGTCACGTTGTGGGGCTTGTACTCCGCACTGCTATTTTTTACAGTGGAAACCAACTCTTTCGCCATAGCACGAATAGAATTCAAAAACGGTTCCGGTTGTCCTTGACCACGAGCAATCCGTTCCAGCTCCGCTTCCCAACGTGCCGTCAGTTCGGGCGTTCTTAGCTGTGGAGCCGCCAGTTCAATCAGTTGCTTACCTTTCCCTGTGGGATGCATCACGTTCCCCTGACGCTCAATCGTATCCGAGCTGACAAGCTTCTCAATCAGATCGGCACGGGTAGCAGGAGTACCCAGTCCATGCTTTTCCATCTGAGCGAGCAGGGCTGCTTCTGTATACCGCTTCGGCGGCATCGTTCGCCCAGCTCGTACAAGACAACGTTGTAACCGGACTGAATCTCCTTTTTGCAGCTCAGGTAAAATAACGCCTTGTCCATTGTTTTCCCGATCCTCTGCTTCTTCATCATCCATATCATAATGGTTCGCGTCATATACAGCACGCCATCCGCTATCTTTTACCGTTGTGCCTTTTACCTGAAACGTCTCCTGCTCCACCGTTACTGATACGGCTACAGCATCATAACGTGCAGGTGGATAGAATAGACTGATAAAACGTCGTGCAATCAGATCATACAGTTTACGTTCCTCTGGGCTCAACTGATTAAGCAATAATGTCTGCTCAGTAGGAATAATCGCATGATGATCCGTGACTTTACTGTCATCCACAATTCGCTTTGTGATTGGTAGGTTGTTACGCAATAGCGGACGTGCCAAGGAAGCATATGGACCTACTGCTACACTACTGAGCCTTTCCTTAAGTGTGTCCACCATATCGGATGTCAGATAACGGCTGTCCGTACGTGGATAGGTCACCAGCTTATGCTGTTCATACAGACGCTGAAGCAGATTAGACGTCTGTTTAGCCGAAAAGCCATAGCGCTGATTAGCATCTCTTTGCAGCTCCGTTAAATCATACGCTAGCGGGTGAGGCTCGTTCTTTTCGCTCTTTTTAACACTCGCAACTGTGCCTTTGGCCCCCTCAAGCCTGCGGCGCAAAGCCTCTGCTTGAGTGCGGTCAAACATGCGTGAATCCCCGCTCTCTGCCCGCCAAGTTGCCTGAAAATCGCCGAAATCCGCCGTCAAAGTATCATATTCCTGAGAACGGAATTCGGTAATTTCTTTCTCACGCTCCATAATCATCCCCAGCGTTGGCGTCTGCACTCTTCCAGCCGAAAGTTGGGCGTTATAACGACAAGTCAACGCGCGAGTTACATTGAGACCAATCATCCAGTCTGCTTCAGCTCTACAGCGAGCCGATTCATATAAACGATCAAACTGCTGACCAGGCAATAGCTTTGCAAAACCTGCCTTAATCGCCTTGTCCGTCTGCGAGGAGATCCATAAGCGCCGGAAGGGCTTTTTCCAGTTTGCCATTTGGATGATCCAGCGTGCCAACAATTCTCCTTCACGAGCAGCATCTGTTGCCACGATAAGCTCTCCAATGTCCTGCCGCTTCATGAGCTGCTGCACAGCTTTGAACTGATGATTACTTTCGCGCAGCACCTTTAACTTTGAACTCTTCGGAAGAATAGGCAGGTCCTCCAAATTCCAGGTCGCATACTTAGAATCGTAATCCTCCGGCTCTGCTAAGCCGACCAAATGTCCCAGTGCCCACGTCACCACGTACTGGGGTCCTTCTATATAGCTTTTATGCTTCTCGCGGCTACCCATCACACGTGCAATCTCTCTGGCCACGGACGGTTTTTCTGCCAATACCAATACCTTCATGTTACGCTCCTTTCTCTCATAGTGTTAATTATACCATCCTGCCATCTTACGATAAATTCTAATGCCAACGGCTCTTATTAACATGATCGTACATACTATTGCTATTGCTTCTACATCGGTTAGGATAACTTACAAATCAGGCACACTCCATTTTAATAGCAGACCCGCATAGGTGAGGCCTCCCCCAAATCCATATAACAACACATGTTGTCCATACCGTAAACGTCCATCATCCAAACCACACTGCAAAGCCAACGGGATGGATGCCGCCGATGTATTACCATACAACTCTACGCTGGTCAGCGTTTTTTCCAAAGGTACTGTACTTCTTTCACATATGGACTCGATCATTCTCAAATTAGCGCTATGAGGGACAAACCAGTCAAGATCCTCCTTCTTCATATTTGCCTTATCCAATAATCGTTCGATTCCCGTTGGAACAGAGCGAACAGCCCATTTATAAACCTCACGTCCATTTTGAGCAATAAATCCATGGTCTTGCAGCTTCTCTCCATCCAAATGATCAGATAATCCCACACGGTAAAGATGTGCTCCTCCTTGCCCATAAGTACCTATATCAGAAGTTAAAAATGATCCTTCATCCTCGTCATATTCAACAAGGGCAACTCCTGCACCATCTCCAAAAAGTATACACGTCGTCCGATCCGTATAATCTGTAATTTTGGACAACGTTTCGGCTCCCACTACTAGCACCTTACGATGCAGACCACTCGTAATAAGGCCATTTGCCAAATGAAGTCCATAGGAAAAACCTGCACATGCTGCACTAATATCCATTGACCCCGTGTTCGGAATATCAAAATGAGCCTGAATACGTGAAGCCGTGCTTGGAAAGTAGTAATCAGGTGTACTAGTCGCTACAATGATCATCTCAACATCGTTTATATTTACGTCGTATAGGTTAATCATACGTGTAATAGCTTGTATACATAAATCAGATACATATTGATCTTCAGCCGCAATTCGTCTTTCACGCATACCCGTTCTTTGTACAATCCACTCGTCACTAGTGTCCACAAGCTTCTCCAAATCGGTGTTTGTCAAAATGCGTTCAGGCACATAAGTGCCAAAGGCCGTAAGCTTAGCTTTTGAATTCAACAATCTGATCACTCTCCTTTGTAATCCTTATTCACATTATAACACCAGATACTAATACCTGGTACTAAATTATTTTAAAAACGTCTTCTTATTTACTAGTTAATATCCACTTATCCAGTTGAACTTATAACAAACTCACTTTAAATAAAATCCCTCTGCCTTTTAACGCAAAAAAGAGACCATGATCTTCAGAAGATCATGGTCTCTTTTGTTTGTTGCTTGGCGACGTCCTACTCTCCCAGGACCCTGCGGTCCAAGTACCATCGGCGCTGGAGGGCTTAACGGTCGTGTTCGGGATGGGTACGTGTGGAACCCCTCCGCTATCGCCACCAAACATGAATTTACATCGTAAATTCTTCCGTAAGGTTATTCGGTTCATCACTTATCGTGTGAATGAATAGCCATGCGCTTATTGTATGTCACTTGTACATACTTTCAAGGTTACACCCTGAAAACTGGATCCGAAACTCATTGCGTTTTATTCTTAGGATAAGCCCTCGACCGATTAGTATTGGTCAGCTCCATGCATTACTGCACTTCCACCCCCAACCTATCTACCTCGTCGTCTTCAAGGGGTCTTACTAATTGGGAAATCTCATCTTGAGGGGGGCTTCACGCTTAGATGCTTTCAGCGCTTATCCCTTCCGTACATAGCTACCCAGCGGTGCTCCTGGCGGAACAACTGGTACACCAGCGGTACGTCCATCCCGGTCCTCTCGTACTAAGGACAGCTCCTCTCAAATTTCCTACGCCCACGACAGATAGGGACCGAACTGTCTCACGACGTTCTGAACCCAGCTCGCGTACCGCTTTAATGGGCGAACAGCCCAACCCTTGGGACCTACTTCAGCCCCAGGATGCGATGAGCCGACATCGAGGTGCCAAACCTCCCCGTCGATGTGGACTCTTGGGGGAGATAAGCCTGTTATCCCCAGGGTAGCTTTTATCCGTTGAGCGATGGCCCTTCCATGCGGTACCACCGGATCACTAAGCCCGACTTTCGTCCCTGCTCGACTTGTAGGTCTCGCAGTCAAGCTCCCTTCTGCCTTTGCACTCTTCGAATGATTTCCAACCATTCTGAGGGAACCTTGGGGCGCCTCCGTTACTCTTTAGGAGGCGACCGCCCCAGTCAAACTGCCCACCTGACACTGTCCTCGCACCGGATCACGGTACCAAGTTAGAACCTAGATACGATCAGGGTGGTATCCCAAGGATGCCTCCCTTCAAGCTGGCGCTCAAAGTTCTACGGCTCCCACCTATCCTGTACAGATCGTACCCAAATTCAATATCAAGCTGCAGTAAAGCTCCATGGGGTCTTTCCGTCTTGTCGCGGGTAACCTGCATCTTCACAGGTATTAAAATTTCACCGGATCTCTCGTTGAGACAGCGCCCAAGTCGTTACGCCATTCGTGCGGGTCAGAATTTACCTGACAAGGAATTTCGCTACCTTAGGACCGTTATAGTTACGGCCGCCGTTTACTGGGGCTTCGGTTCATAGCTTCGCCCGAAGGCTTACCACTCCCCTTAACCTTCCAGCACCGGGCAGGCGTCAGCCCGTATACTTCGCCTTGCGGCTTCGCACAGACCTGTGTTTTTGCTAAACAGTCGCTTGGGCCTTTTCACTGCGGCCCCCTCGGGCTATTCACCCTACCGAGGCACCCCTTCTCCCGAAGTTACGGGGTCATTTTGCCGAGTTCCTTAACGAGAGTTCTTCCGCGCGCCTTAGAATTCTCTTCTCGCCTACCTGTGTCGGTTTGCGGTACGGGCACCTTCTCCTGGCTAGAGGCTTTTCTTGGCAGTCTGAGATCATGACCTTCGCTACTATAATTTTCGCTCCCCATCACAGCCCAGCCTTAACGATGTGCGGATTTGCCTACACACCAGCCTCACTGCTTAGACGGACATCCATCAGTCCGCGTCACTACCCTACTGCGTCACCCCATCGCTCATAACGGATTACGGTGGTACAGGAATTTCGACCTGTTGTCCTTCGACTACGCCTATCGGCCTCGCCTTAGGTCCCGACTTACCCTGAGCGGACGAACCTTCCTCAGGAACCCTTAGGCTTTCGGCGGATCTGATTCTCACAGATCTTTTCGTTACTCATACCGGCATTCTCACTTGAATGCAGTCCAGCGCTCCTTACGGTACACCTTCAACCCGCATTCAACGCTCCCCTACCCCTGATGCAAGCATCAAGCCATAGCTTCGGTGGTGTGTTTAGCCCCGTTACATTTTCGGCGCAGAGTCACTCGACCAGTGAGCTATTACGCACTCTTTCAATGGTGGCTGCTTCTAAGCCAACATCCTGGTTGTCTGTGCAACTCCACATCCTTTCCCACTTAACACACACTTGGGGACCTTAGCTGATGGTCTGGGCTGTTTCCCTTTCGACAATGGATCTTAGCACTCACTGTCTGACTCCCGGAACTAAATCTATGGCATTCGGAGTTTGACTGAGCTTGGTAACCCTTGCGGGCCCCGCACCCAATCAGTGCTCTACCTCCACGATTCTTTTTTCCGAGGCTAGCCCTAAAGCTATTTCGGGGAGAACCAGCTATCTCCGGGTTCGATTGGAATTTCTCCGCTACCCCCACCTCATCCCCGCATTTTTCAACATGCGTGGGTTCGGGCCTCCAGTGCGTGTTACCGCACCTTCACCCTGGACAGGGGTAGATCACCCGGTTTCGGGTCTACGTCCACGTACTCATTCGCCCTATTCAGACTCGCTTTCGCTGCGGCTTCAGCTCTTCACCTTAACCTTGCACGGGAACGTAACTCGCCGGTTCATTCTACAAAAGGCACGCCATCACCCATAGATCGGGCTCTGACTTCTTGTAAGCACACGGTTTCAGGATCTATTTCACTCCCCTTCCGGGGTGCTTTTCACCTTTCCCTCACGGTACTGCTTCACTATCGGTCGCCAGGGAGTATTTAGCCTTGGCAGATGGTCCTGCCGGATTCATACGGGGTTTCACGTGCCCCGCACTACTCGGGATCCGTCTCGGAGAGAACAAGTTTTGAACTACAGGGCTTTTACCTTCTCTGGCGGGCCTTTCCAGACCTCTTCATCTAACCGGTTCCTTTGTAACTCCATGTGAGACGTCCCACAACCCCAAGGAGCAAGCTCCTTGGTTTGGGCTAATCCGCGTTCGCTCGCCGCTACTGACGGAATCACTATTGTTTTCTCTTCCTCAGGGTACTTAGATGTTTCAGTTCCCCTGGTCTGCCTCTATTCTGCCTATGTATTCAGCAGAAAGTGACTGTCGATGAAGACAGCCGGGTTTCCCCATTCGGACATCCCCGGATCAAAGCTTGCTTACAGCTCCCCGAGGCTTTATCGTTGTTCGCCACGTCCTTCGTCGGCTCCTGGCGCCTAGGCATCCTCCGTGTGCTCTTTGTAGCTTAACCTAGTATTTACATCGTAAATACGATTCGCTTTGAATTTCGGTTCAACACAAATGTGTGAATGAAATTCAAGGCAGCTACCTTTATTTCACTTGTTTACACAAGATCAGCTTAAAGGAATATTCTAAAACGCAATTTCGTTTCGGTATCCAGTTTTCAAGGTGCAATTCGCTTCATTGAAGCGAAACCCGATGAATATTTCGGTTCCACACAGATGTGTGAATGAAACATTCGTCGAAGCTTGAGAGTTTGAGCTCTCAAAACTGAGCAACGAGTGAGTAACAGGCCTAAACCTGAGTTTTGAAGCTTACGCTTCATATTTGAATGTTTCCGTTGCAGGAAACGATTCTCCATAGAAAGGAGGTGATCCAGCCGCACCTTCCGATACGGCTACCTTGTTACGACTTCACCCCAATCATCTACCCCACCTTCGGCGGCTGGCTCCCTTGCGGGTTACCCCACCGACTTCGGGTGTTGTAAACTCTCGTGGTGTGACGGGCGGTGTGTACAAGACCCGGGAACGTATTCACCGCGGCATGCTGATCCGCGATTACTAGCAATTCCGACTTCATGTAGGCGAGTTGCAGCCTACAATCCGAACTGAGACCGGCTTTTCTAGGATTGGCTCCACCTCGCGATTTCGCTTCCCGTTGTACCGGCCATTGTAGTACGTGTGTAGCCCAGGTCATAAGGGGCATGATGATTTGACGTCATCCCCACCTTCCTCCGGTTTGTCACCGGCAGTCTGCTTAGAGTGCCCAGCTTGACCTGCTGGCAACTAAGCATAAGGGTTGCGCTCGTTGCGGGACTTAACCCAACATCTCACGACACGAGCTGACGACAACCATGCACCACCTGTCTCCTCTGTCCCGAAGGAAAGGTCTATCTCTAGACCGGTCAGAGGGATGTCAAGACCTGGTAAGGTTCTTCGCGTTGCTTCGAATTAAACCACATACTCCACTGCTTGTGCGGGTCCCCGTCAATTCCTTTGAGTTTCAGTCTTGCGACCGTACTCCCCAGGCGGAATGCTTAATGTGTTAACTTCGGCACCAAGGGTATCGAAACCCCTAACACCTAGCATTCATCGTTTACGGCGTGGACTACCAGGGTATCTAATCCTGTTTGCTCCCCACGCTTTCGCGCCTCAGCGTCAGTTACAGCCCAGAGAGTCGCCTTCGCCACTGGTGTTCCTCCACATATCTACGCATTTCACCGCTACACGTGGAATTCCACTCTCCTCTTCTGCACTCAAGCTCCCCAGTTTCCAGTGCGACCCGAAGTTGAGCCTCGGGATTAAACACCAGACTTAAAGAGCCGCCTGCGCGCGCTTTACGCCCAATAATTCCGGACAACGCTTGCCCCCTACGTATTACCGCGGCTGCTGGCACGTAGTTAGCCGGGGCTTTCTTCTCAGGTACCGTCACTCTTGTAGCAGTTACTCTACAAGACGTTCTTCCCTGGCAACAGAGCTTTACGATCCGAAAACCTTCATCACTCACGCGGCGTTGCTCCGTCAGGCTTTCGCCCATTGCGGAAGATTCCCTACTGCTGCCTCCCGTAGGAGTCTGGGCCGTGTCTCAGTCCCAGTGTGGCCGATCACCCTCTCAGGTCGGCTACGCATCGTCGCCTTGGTAGGCCTTTACCCCACCAACTAGCTAATGCGCCGCAGGCCCATCCACAAGTGACAGATTGCTCCGTCTTTCCTCCTTCTCCCATGCAGGAAAAGGATGTATCGGGTATTAGCTACCGTTTCCGGTAGTTATCCCTGTCTTGTGGGCAGGTTGCCTACGTGTTACTCACCCGTCCGCCGCTAGGTTGTTTAGAAGCAAGCTTCTAAACAACCCCGCTCGACTTGCATGTATTAGGCACGCCGCCAGCGTTCGTCCTGAGCCAGGATCAAACTCTCCATTAAAGACCAACCGAAGCTGGTTTATAGAAAGAGCGATAAGCTCATTTTGAAACTGACGAGATAAAAATATCTCTTGTTTGATTTTGCGAACAAAATCGTTTTACTCACTCGTTGTTCAGTTTTCAAAGATCAAACATTCCTTTTCGTTGATTTAGCTTGTCGCTTCATCAACTCTTATATCATATCATGTCCGAACCAACTTTGCAAGCATTTTTTTGAAATCTTTTTTTGTAACACTCGCTCGCAACATTGTATTTCTTGGCCGGAATTAGAATATACCATATGCATATCCCTATTGCAAGCATTTATTAGATAAGATTTCACAATGCTTTATTTATTATTCGTTTTCCTTCTATATAATAGCTTCTTTGTATCTATCTGCGTCTAACTACAAAAAAAGAACCTCTTCCCTTAAGCAACAGGAAAGAGGTTCTGTGTTCTATATCTACTGATTATTCGGAGCCCATAAAGGCAAAGCGGATCACTACAATAATAGCAAGCACCCACATGAGCCAGTGAATTTTAACTTTATTGCTGGTAAACAGATTACTGAACACAGCCAGCACAACGTAAGACAGAATACCAGCAGAGATACCATTCGCGATTCCACCTGTGAAAGGCATTAGCACGATGGTCAAAAATGCAGGAAATGCCAACAGGAAGTTATCCCAGTCGATGTTGCGAACCTGACTCATCATTAGGACCCCAACGATAATCAGAGCTGGAGCAGTAGCGGCAGAAGGCACAACCAGAGCCAATGGTGCAATAAACAGGGCCAACAAGAACAGAACACCTGTCGTTACAGCAGTCAGTCCGGTACGTCCGCCTTCTTCTACCCCTGCGGAGCTTTCTACGAATGCTGTAATCGTACTTGTACCCAATACTGCGCCGGTACTTACGCCAACAGCATCCACCAGCATCGCTTTACCGATAATTTTCTCGCCTTTTTTCTTATCTTTCATTATACCCGCGCGTGTAGCTGTACCTACCAAGGTACCGAACGTATCAAACAACTCTACAAATGTGAAAATGAAAATGATATCAAACAGACCAATATGCAAAGCTGCTTTCAAGTCTAACTGACCTACAGCCAAATTACTGAAATCAGGAATCCAGTTGCCTGTTGTCAAGCTACTCAGATTTGTTACTCCCATCGGAATACCGATTAATGTAGTAGCTACGATCCCAATCAGCAATGCACCTTTGACCCGAACGACCATCAGTGCTGCGATAATAAGCAATCCGATTAGCGCCAGCAGTGCATCCTTTTGATGTACCAGACTTCCCAGAATCAAATTAAAAGCATGACCCGGAACCGGCTGACCAACATCTGTCCCTGGAACGATGCTCACCATAACCAGATTACAAAGCTTGAAGCCGACAATCGTAATAAACAAGCCGATACCCACTGTAATGGCTGTCTTTAAATTTTCCGGAACCGCAACAAGCAGCATCTGTCTTACTCGTGTCACGGTTAAAATCAGAAAGACGATACCGGATATAAATACAGCGCCAAGTGCCGCTTGCCAAGTAATCATGCCATTCGAACTCAGGACTACAGTCATAAAATAAGCATTCAAGCCCATACCCGGCGCCATGCCGATCGGCACATTAACGAATAAACCCATCAGTATGGTAACCAAACCTGCACCTACCGCCGTAGCAAAAAAGACAGCTTCACTGGGCATACCTGCTCCAGTCGGACCTAAAAAAGTATTGTTGACCACCAGAATATAAGCCATGGTCATAAAAGTAGTAATCCCCGCAATAATCTCTGTGCGGACGTTCGTGCCATGTTCCTTTAATTTAAAGAAACGCTCCATGAGTCGTAATTCCTCCTACGCAAAGCATACTCGTATTGTTATCGTTCGTTTGAAGTAATATTCGCATTCATATGCGCTATATTATTACATTCGTTATTTTAGGCTCTCACCTACTGCTTGTCAACAGAAAAAGCGAATGTTACAAATTGAACACATATGTATTGTTCGGAAAACAGAAAACCCGCAAGCTATTATTCAGCTGACGGGTTATGATTTAGAGGAATCAGAGATTTTTGTACTTATCAAAGGCATTCGCTGTGTCTGGTATATTTTCCAGATAAACGATCTTACCTTCCGCATCCAGCCGGGCCTTGTCCACTCCAGTAAGTGTATAAACTTCGCCTGTTGCTTTTTTACCACACACTGCCCATTTGGTTTGATAGGTATCAGGTTCACTGGGTACAGGTTTCCAACCTTCATACATATGCTTGATTTCGAGCGATCCCTCAAAGAACATATTCAAGAAGCTTTTCCAACTGCTCATACCTTGTTTTCGATCACCATTCAATACAAACTCAATCTTCTCAGAAAAAAGGCTAATTAATCGTTCTCTACTCTTCTCGTCATCTTTTGCTAAATCATAGTAGTGAAAATATTCTTCTAAAATCTTCATCGTGTGCAATTCCTTTCGTGCTGTATATGTGTATGCGTCCTTATGAGAAGGTTATTGCAATTTTACCGACAGCGTGGTGAGTTTCGCTTAAAGCGTGTGCGTCATACAAACCTTTTTGTGAAAAAGGAAACGTAGCTCCTACTACCGATCTTACTTTCTTTTGCTCCAACAGATCGGCAATTTCCTGTAGTTGCTGTCCGTTGGGCTCCAGCCATATATTTTTGGCCGTTACGTTGTACTCCTTCACCAGCTCTTCGTCAAAATTGCTGACAATGGATATGATCCGTCCGGTATCCCTTTTCATTACCTTAAAGCTGTTCTTCTGAACATCCCCACCCATCGTATCGAACACCACGTCCACATCAGATAAAACTTCCTCAAAACGAGTTGTACGATAGTCAATGATTTGGTCGGCTCCCAATGAAGCAAGCAATTCATGATTACGCTCACTGGCTGTAGTAATGACATAGGCTCCGGCTTGTTTGGCAAACTGGATAGCAAACATGCCTACGCCACCTGCACCTGCGTGGATTAATACTTTCTCCCCTTTGGTCAGTTGACCATGTGTAAAGAGCGCCTGCCAAGCAGTCAACCCCGCCAAAGGTACAGAAGCGGCTTCTTCCCAAGAAGTTGAGGCAGGTTTACGTGCCAGCAAGTGATCATCCACCAAGGTATACTCGGCATAAGTACCGAACCGTGTGGTGTCCGGGCGTGCAAACACTTCATCTCCCACTTTCCAATCGGTGACCTCGCTGCCTACTTCCGAAATAGTGCCGGCTACATCCCAGCCTAAAATAATCGGGAACTCCCAATCCATCATTTGTTTTAAGTAACCTTCACGCAGCTTCCAGTCAATTGGATTGATGGAGGTAGCCGCCACTTTGACTACAACCTGATGAGCCTGTGGTGTAGGAGTAGCCACTTCTCTTTCTTTCAATTCATCCTTGCTTCCATACTGATCTATAACGATGGCTTTCATATTCATTTCCTCCTCGCACATTTACATATTCTTTACATTGCTAGACATACGCTGTAGCACATCTGTCAAAGCCACAATTTCCTCATCTGTAAACTTACATAGCAGCTTTTCCTGAAAGGCTTGTCTTTGCTCTGACAAAACTTGCAGCTCTTGAACCCCTAATTCGGTCAAACATATATAGGTCACACGCTTATCCTGCTCTTTTTTACTACGTAAAATCAGACCTTCCTCTTCCAGCCTTCTCAGATGTCGGGTTACTGCTGCACCATCCAGAACGAGCAGGTGTTGGAGTTCCAGCTGACTTAGTTCCTGACGATGATCAATATGATACAAAATTTCAACCTTGGTAAAGCTGGTTTTTAACTGTGCTTCAAAGGCGTTATTCATTTCTTTACACAAAAGATGCATGCGATAAAACAACTGGCTTTTTTCAGAGCAATGTTCGATGACAAACCCTCCTCCTAATACTTGACCTATCAATTGATATATCAAGTATTATACACCCCCTCTAAAAATAAACAAGCCCTGAGACAAGTCTATATATACAAATCCTACAATCACAAAAAAATGCTCAAGCTAAACGAATAAGCCTGAGCAATCTAGAATTTGTAGTTAGTAGGGTCATTCGATAAAACGATGAAATGGTCCAAATTACAGTGTATTCATAAATCCGATAATACGGGCCGCCATCCGCTCGTGGCCTGCCTGATTCGGGTGCAGGCCGTCAGGAACACCATTTTCCCCTGTAAAGTACATCTGTTTATGTACAGGCAATAGTGGTTGAATTCCGGCGATATTCCACAGATCGCAGCACGGGAAAGAATAAAGTGAGGCCACTTCTCTCACGGCCTGTGCATACGCGCTATAGACTTGACCAGTAATGGCATTAGGCAGATGCTCAGGAACCGTATCACTTGATCCGTGAGGCGGAGTCAAAAAGACGATCAGCTTGTCCGGGTAACGGTTAATTAGTCCTTCGGCAATATGCTTGAGCGCACCATAAAACGTACGCGTTTCTGTCGATGGCGTATCCAAGCTACCGAACGGTATTTCTCCCATCGAAAAATCGTTTCTTCCCCCCATAAAAAAGATCACGTCTGCATGAGGGTTCATTTTCTCATAACGCTCACACATCGGTTCAAAACCGCCGCTGGCTACACTGCTGCCGGATATGCCGTGATTCTCAAAGGTTAGGAATCCCAGTGCGTCGCTCACAAGGTGGGGGTAAGGCTTTTCTCCATCACGCAATTCATATCCAAACGTAATGCTATCGCCCAGAAATACAGCATGGCTGCCTTGGTATTTGCCTTGATTGATTGTCATTCGATATCTCTCCTATCTATTAGATCGTATTGTTGATTTCGATAAATTTATGTTCAATCGCTGTCATTTCGTGATTTGGCCGGGTTATTAAATATGTATCCATGTAGCCGAAGGTTGGGGGAGCGGGCAAATAGGATGTTACTTTAAATTGCCGCGCCAGCTTTTTGGACATGAGGGTGATTCCCATTCCCATCAAGGAAAATTGCACCATCGTATCAAACACACCGACCTCTACCACCTCGCCATGGGTCAATTGCATGTCCTGATACATCTTCTCTAAATACGTGAGATACAGGCAACCATCCGACAATATGATAATAGACGCTCCTTGGAGTACCTGTTTGAGATCCGAGCCTTCATGTATGCCTTTCCCCACCAGCACCAGTTCTTCACGGCATATTTTTTGATAATGAATATACGGGTTGGCGGGATACCCTGTAACAAAAGCAATATCGAGTTCGCCGTCAAGGATCAATCGCTCCATTTCCGTCGTGGTTCCGGTTTTTAATGTAACCGAAGCCTGCGGATACAGCTCATATACCTTCGTGAGCGCCCTCGTTGTTTCGCCCGCCACGATGGACTGCATGGTACCGATGCGCAGCTTTTCCTCCTGAGGTCTCATTTTCATCTCCGTGTCTTGCCATAGCAACAACATTTGCTTGAACTGAGCATACAAGGTTTCTCCTGCGGGTGTCAGCTCCATACCACGGGGCTTTCGGTAAAATAACGCTGTGCCGTAATGGGCCTCCAGCTTCTTTATTTTGGCCGTCATATTCGATTGCAGGTGATTCAACTTTTGTGCTGCTTCTGTCAGGCTTCTCAGCTCTGCCACCGAAACAAATGCCTGCATATTTTCAATATCCATCCCTTCACCTCCCATCAAATAAAATGATACCTGTATCATAAACAAGCATTATTATTTATGAGTTAAGTGTATTATATTGGCCTTGGATGCTATTTTCCACCCTCATTTTAAAAATCAGGAGGTATGGCAACATGATCAAAAAGAAGATTCGTGTAGGTATCGTAGGAGGTTCGATGAATAATAAATGGGCCAGTCAAACGCATATTCCGGCTTTGCTCAAGCACTCGAACCTGGATATCACTGCCGTCGGTACCTCTCGTATGGAGAGTGCGCGACAAAGCGCAGAAGAAGTAGGTGCGGCACTAGCTTTTGATGATTCCAAAAAGCTCGCAGCTTCCGAGGATGTGGACATGGTCGTGGTGAGCGTAAAAGTTCCCCATCATTACGAGGCGGTGATGGCGGCAATTCAAGAGAGAAAACATATTTTTTGTGAATGGCCCTTGGGGGCAAACACTGCGGAAGCTGCTGAAATGGCCAAAGCGGCGGAACTGGCAGGCATTCATCATACCGTCGGCTTGCAGGCACGGCAGGATCTTGAAGTGCAAACGATGAAAAAGCTCGTGGAGGGCGGAGAGATTGGTGAAATTATATCCTGTCATATGCAAGTAGCTACTCCCGGCAAAGGAGGACAAGTAAATCAGGACACTGCTTATCTGCTGAATAGAGCCAATGGGGCTAATCTGCTCACGATTAATGGCGGGCATTCCTTGGATGCGCTGCAATACATCGTTGGCGAATTCCGCGAGCTATCGGCCATCACATCATCCCGTTATCACGAAGCCACTATTCAGGAAACGGGTGAAGTCATTTCCAAGGATACAGCCGATCAGATTCTGATTCACGGAATATTGGAAAAAGGAGCACCGGTATCCGTTCACATTCAAGGTGGAGTGAATTCTAAGTTTGAGATAGAGATTCAAGGGAAAAAGGGTATTTTGCGTTTGTCACAGAATCCTTCGCTTGGGCATGTTCAATTCGGGAATCTAACGCTCGAAAAACTTGTGTACGATCCAAGCAGTACGCAGAGTCATGGTCCTAATGGCGCTTTTGAACAAATAAGTATAACTAGAGAGCCTAATATAAGCCTAGATTTCCCAAAAGAAGGGGTAACCCTGAATGTAGCCAAGGCTCATTATGTTTTTGCCGAGGATATTTTGACACACACCCGTCTCGCTCCCGAGTTCAACCATGCCTTAAAGCTGCATCAGCTACTGGACCGCATTGAGGAATCAGCTGCAACTGGGAAAAGGATCGTATGGTAAGGTAGAATTATAAAAAAGAACCTTTAACACCACGATAGATGTGGAGTTAAAGGTTCTTGATCTTTTAAAATCATGCATTCTCGACCTTTATACTGTCATTTTCAACCAAAATAACTTCCGCGTTGCTGATTGGATATAAATTTAATTGGCTGCCATATTCCTCAATGATGTTCTCCACCGCTTTTTTAAACGGGATGTTCGTATGGTGGGGGACTGGATAGAATTCAATTATCCCGAGCGCAACAAAGGAATCCAAAGCAGACGCCTCCTCCACATTGTCCATAAGTCGGGCATATTCGATATTCGGTGATAAAATCATCGAACCTGCAGATTCGCCTATATATAACTTCCCTGCATTAACTTCATCAGCAATGATTTTGTCAGCCCCGGTTCTTCTCAACTCTTGAAGTAAATAAAATGTGTTGCCTCCGGTAATATAAATATAGTCATTTTCTCTAATTTTACTCTCTATTTCATTCAATGTTGCTGTGGCGATTTCGATTTCATCCACGACTAATCCTAAATTCTCTAATGCTTTTTTCCCTGAATCCACATAAAACTTAACTTTCTCTGGAATACTTGCGGTTGGGATGAAGGTGACTTTTTTTCCTTCTAAGTTTTCACCAGCGAAATGGACTAAGCATGGTGCAACATCCTTAAATGAGGACGACAGAAATAATTTTTTCATCTCTTTATTCTCCTTAGAACAGCGTTTAATAAAACAGATATGCAACACTTTAATCTAGGTACATTATAAAATATATTAGTATCAAAACATGACACCATTAGAGCATGACATGAAAAAGAAGTGAACGTTTAATTTCATACTTGATTTAAGCTATTTATAGCTTGAATCTAATAAAACCATATAAAAAAAGGAGACATTACCATTGAATAATATCTCCTTTTTTCAGCTTCATATTCCGTTTTGCAACAATAAATGACTTCATATCTCCGCCGCATGAGGCAATGCTGTTCGCCTTTAGCTAACCCCCGTCGATTGAGGTTGCCGTACAGTAAACTTTCCCGAGCAAAGGTTCGACCTGGCACCCGTAAAAAAGACTCCAACCGCATAGCGATATTTCGCCGATACGGAGGAGTCCTGATGTTGTATTGGTAAATCTTAAAGGATTGATGGTTACGGCGCGGGAGTCTCCGCGTTTATTCCCACTCAATCGTTGCTGGTGGTTTGGAGGTGATATCATACACGATGCGATTCACGTTATCCACTTCGTTTACGATACGTACCGAAATTTTCTCCAGCACATCCCAAGGGATACGTGCCCAGTCGGCGGTCATACCGTCGATGGAGGTTACTGCACGAATACCTACAGTGTAAGAATACGTACGAGCATCGCCCATAACGCCAACACTCTTCATATTCGGCAAAGCGGTGAAGTATTGCCAGATTTCCCGGTCCAGACCGGCTTTAGCAATCTCCTCGCGCAAAATGTAATCCGACTCACGAACAATGGTTAGCTTGTCCTCTGTCACTTCACCCAGCACACGAATGGCAAGACCCGGACCTGGGAACGGCTGACGCCATACAATCTCAGGTGGCAGTCCGCATTCTTCGCCGACTTTACGCACTTCGTCCTTGAACAGGGCATTCAACGGCTCGATCAGCTTGAACTTCATGTTCTCCGGCAAACCACCCACATTATGATGGGATTTAATGGTCTGTGCCGTTGCTGTTCCGCTCTCTACAATATCCGTATACAGTGTACCTTGTGCCAGGAAAGTAAAATCGTCGAATTGAGAAGATTCTTCCTCGAACACATAGATAAACTCGTTACCGATGATTTTACGTTTTTGTTCCGGATCATCAACTCCTGCCAGCTTGGACAAGAAGCGCTCACGTGCGTCAATTTTGACAACTTTCATATCAAATTTACCAACGAACGTCTCCATTACACTTTCGGCTTCACCTTTGCGCAGCAATCCATGGTCAATGAACATACACGTCAGTTGGTCACCGATCGCTTTGTGAATGAGCATCGCTACAACGGAAGAATCCACGCCACCGCTTAAGGCACACAATACTTTCTTGTCGCCAACCTGTTGACGAATCTCACGAATTTGATCTTCAATGAACGATTCCATGGTCCAGTTGCCTTCACAACCACACACTTCATAAAGGAAGTTGCTGATCATCTCGTTACCTTGAACGGAATGACGTACCTCTGGATGGAATTGCACCGCATACAGATTCCGCTCCAGGTTACTCATCGCGGCAATCGGCGCACTCTCTGTTCCTGCATCTAGTGTAAATCCGGTTGGCAGATCTGTAACGTGATCCCCATGGCTCATCCATACGGTTTGACGAGAATCCAATCCTTTAGCCAAGCGAGCATCCTGATTGAATTGCACGTCTGCTTTGCCATACTCACGTTTGCCCGCACGTTCTACCTTACCATCCAGTTGGTGAGCCATCAGTTGCATGCCATAGCAAATACCAAAGATAGGGATGCCAAGATCATAAATTGCCCGATCCACCTGAGGAGCATTGTCTGTATATACGCTGGAAGGTCCGCCTGAGAAAACAATCCCTTTTGGCGCCAGCTCTCTCAGCTTCTCCGCAGGCGTATTGTATGGAAGGAGCTCGCTATATACACCGAGATCCCGAATTCTTCTTGCGATTAACTGGTTGTATTGTCCTCCAAAATCGAGAACTACAACGATTTCATTAGGCTTATTCATTACCGTGCCTCCCTCAATTGTTCGTTTCATTATACGCAACGATAAAACAAGACGTCAAGAAATCAACCGGAGTTGAGTGGGCATGAAAAGATTGTTAAAATGAATTGATTCTAAAATACTCAATCTGTTCGTAGGAGTGTAAACGATGGATGTGCTGAAGTGGATCGCGCAATTGTTCGAAGAATACGGCTACGGCGTCCTTTTTTTCGGCTTGCTGCTTGAGTTTATTGCTTTACCTTTTCCCGGGGAAACCACAATGGCTTATGCGGGATATCTTTCCTATGCCGGCACCCTGGATTACGGTAAACTGGTGCTACTAGCTTTCTTGGGCACAACCATCGGTATGACTATTACCTACTTTATCGGAAAGTGGGCCGGTCTCCCCTTTATTCAGAAATATGGTAAATGGGTTTTGTTATCGCCGGACAAGCTTCAGAAAACACAAAAATGGTTTCAACGATATGGATACTGGCTTATTTTCCTTGGATATTTCATCCCCGGTGTCAGGCATTTTACCGGTTATTTTGCCGGGATTATTGCTCTTTCTTTCCGTAAATTTGTCTTGTATGCTTACAGCGGCGCTTTATTCTGGGTCATCCTCTTTCTAAGCATCGGCAAGCTGTTTGGTCCCCAATGGGATGTCATTTTCCATTTGGTAGAGCTGTATGCACTGCGAATTGCGGGAGCCGTTGGGTTCATGATCCTGCTGTATATTATTTACCGGTGGAGAAGCTTCCTGTTTAGCTCGCTACGCAAATCCGAAAAATCAGTGAAAACCAGCAACAAGGATGACTTGAAGTAGTCAAACTCCTGCTGCCTTACGGTTACGAGTCCTTGCATAATACATTGAAATCACGATAGATATCACAACAAACCCCGCGCCTCCACCCAAGCCCAACATACGCGGCTCCATCATTTCAATCGCCACCCCTGCTCCAAACATAGACAGTCCGATGATACCTTGGCTCCACGCCGTCAGCATGCCCAACAATGGACCCTGTAAATACAATGGGGTCTCCTGCATTAATAATGTATCCAGACAAATCGCCCCCACCCCGCCAGCCAACGAAATTAAGAAGTAAATGGCAACCGCCGCCCATACGTGATAAATACCGCTTAATCCCATAAGTAAAATCCCTTCCAACAAAAGGCACACCAGTCCTCCCTTCAACAAAGAACGACTGAATAAACGCCCTATTGCATAGCTGGCAACCAGACCCGCGCCCAAAGCGGCGTAAAACAATCCGATCCCGGCATCGCCCAGCCTGAATTCCTGCACTGCATATACACTGATCAGAACATTATCAATGCCATTGAGCATGGGAACCAGCAACTCAAATGCAACAACGACTTGGAGAGGAACGGATGCACGAATACAGTCCAACATTCGCGATCTGCTCCGGTTTGGATGATCTAACAACGAAGGGCTTTTATGTGGTTTAACACAGGAATCCTCCCTGTTTATTTTCTCCTTCATGACAGGTGGGAATGCAATATTGCGAACGATCAGACCTGCGGCAAAAAAACTTGCTGCGTTCAGTATAAATGCGGCTTGTGGTCCAAAGAGAGCAGATATGATGCCTCCGGCAGCAGCACCAACGACCAGCACCAGCCCACTCATCACTTGCTCAAGACTGTTCACTTTCAATAACTCCGACGGACGAACAAGCAGCGGGATGGATGATTTACGAGCAGGAGCATACACCGCTTCTCCGCAAGCTAGAAGGGTACTAACCCCATAAATGATCCATATATCCTCAGGACTATGAACACTTAAAAAACCAAGGGCTACCAAGCCTCTGAATAGATCCGTGGTCATCATAAGTGTACGCCGGGATATGCGGGTAATAAGCACACCCGCCGCAGGTGACAGGACTAAAAAAGGAATCACTCGCAATCCCAGCATGATACCTACGCTGAATCCTGAACTAGTAAGCCGATAAATCAAAGCCAACAAAGCGATCTGACAGAAACGGTCTCCAATTCCGTTAATGATGCCTGCGGCAAATAACTTCCTGTATTGCCTGTCTAACATTTTAAACAGCTCCATATCGATAGAATTCTTTTATTATATATAAATCTAATTAGTTATTTGTCTAATTTATAAGTTTACTATACAACCGTCAAGGGATAAATCCATATATTCAGAGCATACTAAGCCAAGAAACTCCAATATCGGAGGATTTTACGTATGCCAAATCAGAATAAAAGTTGTCCAGTTACTCATGTGTCCTCTAACTTGAGGGATAATGTAAACCATATTGAAAGCTCCTTTGGAAACAGCGGAGATTTAATCATTAAAGAGCTATTATGGATGCAAAAATGGCCAGCGGCTTTGTTTTATATCAATGGTCTGATTAACACTCAATTACTCCATGATTCCGTTCTGCGTTCATTAATGCGGGAAAACGAACATCATGTACCAGAGGGCGCGGAACCATTCGACTATTTAAAGGATCAAGTATTGATTGCTGGTAACTCAGGTAGTTTGGAGGAAATGGATATTACTGGTGTTTACTGTACTATCGGGAATAGAGGCTTTTAGTCGCGTTAGTGAGATGCTGTTATCTGTATATGTATTCATTTTCTGTGGTAACGGCTTGATCATTCCGCTTCTATTATGGGGTGTTTATCTCTGCAAGCAAAAGTGGAAGCAGCGGCAAAATATATCTAAAAATTAAAAAAAACCTTTTGAAACCGACACGCCTGAAAGCACGATCCGGTTTCAAAAGGTTTTCTTTGGTTCTTCACTTACGCCATATCCTGAATGTATGCCAGCGCAGCATCAATATGTCCTTTCACTCTTAAACCACGCCATTCATGAATTAGGATACCATTTTCATCAATAAGGAACGTAGACCGAACTATGCCCATGTACTGCTTGCCGTACATCTGTTTTTGCTGCCATACACCATACGTCTCAGCCACCTGATGCTCTTCATCAGATAACAACTGAAAAGGGAGTCCGTACTTTGCAATAAACTTGTCATGCTGTTTGAGTGGATCAGGGCTTATCCCCAGAATCACCGTGTTCAAGCCTTCAAACTCCGTATGTTTATCCCGAAAATCACAAGCCTGGGTCGAGCAACTAGAGGTCAAATCCTTGGGATAGAAATACAACAATACCCTACTGCCTCGATAATCAGACAGCTTGACACGCTTTCCCTCACTCCCAGGCAATTCAAAATCCGGTGCCGGTTGTCCAATAACGGTAAATGTCGTGGACATCTCATCATCTCCTTTCTTGTGGGGGTTCTTATGTGATCCGCCCTATGAGCCTGCGCCCCTGTAACGGCGAATCCCCCAGTTCCATGCCAGTAAGCCCAAGGTCAGAAAGACAATCCCCATCACAGGAGTTAAGAGCGCCATATGGCGCATGTCCTCTCGGTGAAGGAATAGGGAGGCTGGATATACACCAACAAAAGCAAACGGTAGTATCCAAGTCAGCACAACCTGAATGGCTCGGTTATAGATCGTTACTGGATAACGTCCGTAGCCCTGAATATTGTACATGAGCGGGATAATTCCTGTAGGCGCATCCGAAAAGAATGAAAGAGATGTCAATATGGTGTATATGCCCGTATAGATCGCCACGGCACTTAGGCTCAAAACGATCAGCGCTGGTACGAACCACCACTCCATAGCCAAATCCATCTGTGCCCCGCTGATTCCCATAATAATCAGACCGATCACTGAGCCCACCAGTGCAGGCGGATCCACATTTTCAAGGAAAATCTGGAACAGATTATACGCGGGACGGGTCATTACCCGGTCGAGTTCACCTTTCACAATGTAACGCTCGCTAAAGTTCCAAAGGTTGACAAAACAACTGAATAGTCCGTATGGAACCATGAAAAATCCATAAACGAACACGACTTCATTTTCACTCCAGCCGCCCAAACTGTCTGTATGCATAAAAATAACCAGGATAAAAATAAGATTTGTGGCCTGAAACAGCAGGTCTGAAATCACTTCTACCCAAAAGTCGGCCCGATAGGTGAGCCGTGACTTCATGTAATTTTTTAAATATTCGCTAATGAGACCCAAATAGTACATCATCGGCTTACCCTCCCTGCACGAACAGACGTCTGCGCGCCAGTCGCCAAATGATGATCATCGGCACGAGCAGAACGACCAGCCAAATGATTTGGATACCCAGTACATTCCAGATGCCAACGCCTTTTACACGTCCCGTAAATACAGAGCCCGGCAAATAGGTAATCGCCTGAAACGGCATCCATTGGGCGATCGTCGCCAGCCAGCCTGGAAACAAACTGATTGGCAAAATCAACCCAGAAAACAGATCTACAACTACGCGCTTCATACGCATCATGCCCTCATTATTTTCGATAAAAAAGGCCGTTAACCCCGTAATAATATTGATCTGAGTGTTGATCAGAAAGCTGAAAAACAGCATGACCAGAAAACCAACCCAGGCTACCGGGTCACTGGGGAGTGTCACTGGAAAGAGCAGCATCGCAATCGCCATGCCTGGAATCATAAACAGCAGAAAACGGAACATTCCCTCGCCGAGTCCTTGCATAAATTTAACAAGTACATAGTTATAAGGTCGGATCATCTGAATTGCAATGCTTCCATCACGTATATCCGTCGAGATTTCACGATCCAGATTGTTAAAATAAAAGGCTCTCGCCATCCACGATACTGCTACATACGTCGTCATCTGAGCAGCGGTAAAACCTCCAATGCTACCCGCATCGCCATATATCGCTTTGTATGTGAAATAATATACGCCAATATTCATGCAATAAATAAGGATTCCTGAATAATAGTTCACACGATACGCAAGCATCGTGAGAAATCGGATACGAATAAAATCGGTGTATACGCTAAGCATGAACTTTGGCCTCCACTATCGGATTGCCCTGGCGTTCAGCCGAACCAGACTGATAGATACTGCGGACGATATCATCCGTGTTGGTTTCAATGATTTTGATATCCGTAATATCCGTGCGACCGACTACGCAAGCGAGAACATCCGATACATTAATATGAAGAGGAATCCATACTTTGGCAGCCAAATCATTATCCATCGTCCAAGCCAGTGGCATATCAGCAGTCCATGCCTGTAATTGTTCCAACTGGGTCGATGTGCCGAACTGGAACCGCACTTCTCGACCTGTCCCCCAACGCGCCTTCAGATCCTCCAGACCACCATCATAAATGATATTTCCATCATCCAGCATAATGACGCGCGAGCACAGCGCTTCAATATCCTGCAAATCATGGGTTGTCAGCAAAATAGTCGTACCATAATCCCGATTCATGTCCTTTAGAAACTCGCGGATTTCGGACTTTACCATAATATCGAGCCCAATGGTCGGCTCGTCCAGAAAAACAATGGACGGATTGTGCAGCAAGGCTGCTACCAACTCACAGCGCATCCGTTGCCCGAGACTAAGCTTGCGTACCGGGCGGCTTAGCAGATCCTGCAATTGCAGTCTCTCTACCAGCTCATCCAGCCTGCGTTTGAAGTCCATAGCCGGAACCTGATATACTTTCCGCAGGAGTTGAAAAGACTCGATCACACCGATGTCCCACCAAAGCTGGCTGCGCTGACCGAAAACAACACCAATGTTGCCTACAAATTTCTCGCGTTCCTCATAGGGAACATAACCGCCTACCTTGAGATGTCCCGATGTCGGCACGAGAATGCCTGTCAGCATCTTAATCGTGGTGGACTTTCCGGCGCCGTTCTCACCGATATAACCGCATATTTCTCCTTGCGGAATACGGAAGGATATATCTTTGACCGCGGCTACCTCGTTGTATTCGCGGGCGAATAAATCAAGGAAGGCACCTTTTAAGCCCTCGCGATTTTTTTGAACCTTAAATGTTTTGCGCAGATCCTGCACATCAATTGCCAGCATGTTATACCTCTCAATCAGGATTTGTAAAATCCATAGTTAAATTGATTGTGCTCCAAAAAGAAATTATAATGTAATGAACTGAAAAGCGAAAGGGAGAGCATCCATGACAAGCAGAACCAAAAGGACGATATGGTCGGTTCTAGCCGTGGTAATCGTCGCGATTGTCGGCTTTGCCGTGTACTATTTTACATCCATTTATAATCAGCTGGATAATCTGCATAAAGAAGGCGCTAACTCCCCCTTCAAAAATGTAAAGCAGGTCGATCAGGTTCGTACGCCAGAACCGCCCAAGTGGGAAGGTACCGATATGGTTAACATTTTGCTGATGGGTGTCGATGGGCGCGGTATCCAGAAAGGGGAAGTTCCCCGATCAGACAGTATGATGGTCGTATCGCTGGACCCCGTTAAGAAAAAAATCCACCTGTTCTCTATTTTGCGTGATACGTACGTGGATATTCCCGGCTATGGAAAAAATCGAATTAACACCGCCATTACTCACGGACCCAACACAGCCATGAAGACGGCTGGCGATCTGTTAGGCATCCCGGTGCAATATTATGTGTACACGGATTTCCAGGGCTTTATCAAACTGGTGGATGCCGTAGGCGGGATTGATTTTGAAGTGGAAAAGGATATGCATTATACAAGTAATGCGGATAAACATCAGTACGATATTGATTTGAAAAAGGGCATGCAGCATCTAGATGGCAACACGGCGCTTCAATATGTGCGGTTCCGCCACGATGCAATGTCCGACTTCTCCCGATCAGGACGGCAACGCGCATTTTTGGAGGCAATAGCCCAGAAAATGCAGACCACGACTTCCATCGCTAACTTGCCAAATATTTTAGAGCAGGTTAACCCGTTCATTGACACGAATCTCAGTGTTAACGATATGTGGAAGCTGGCAAATGTGGGGTACCAAAGCAACTTTGCAGGCAGCGAACAGGTTCCACCGATGAAGATGCTCGGAGAAGAGAATGTGGGCGGCGCGGCAGTTCTTACTGTCCGCGATCCGGAAGAACTGAAAACGTATGTGCAGGATATATTTAATAATCCACCCGCACAAACACAGGAACAAAATAAGGATCAGAATGAAACGAAACAGCCAGACAGTGCATCGTCTACCAAGAAGGATAAAGCTTCTTTTACAGGGGGCAGTAAAACCAGTAATGAGGATGCTTCCACACAATCAACAACAAAGACAGGACAAAAAGAGCTATAATGATGTATGCAGGGGCAGCCGTGAACGCTGCCCTTTGGCGTGTGTATACCCTATTTTAATGAACGGAAAGGAAGTTTTTGATGATGAAACGGGAAAACTCCGAAGCACTATATAAAGAAGCCCTGGAGCATATTGTCGGGGGCGTTAACAGCCCTTCACGCTCCTTTAAAGCTGTGGGCGGCGGCGCTCCAGTATTCATGAAACGCGCTAAAGGTGCTCATTTCTGGGATGAGGATGATAATCGGTATATCGACTATTTGGCGGCTTATGGCCCTATTATTACTGGACATGCCCATCCCCATATTACTAAGGCTATCAGCGAAGCGGCCGCGAACGGCGTATTGTACGGAACCTCAACGGTATTGGAAATCAAACTGGCCAAGATGCTGAAGGAAGCAATTCCTTCTATGGACAAGGTCCGGTTTGTGAATTCTGGCACAGAAGCGGTTATGACAACGATTCGTGTTGCACGGGCCTATACGAAACGGAACAAGATCATCAAATTTGCCGGCTGCTACCACGGTCACTCGGATCTGGTACTTGTTGCCGCAGGCTCCGGCCCTTCCACGCTAGGCATACCTGACAGTGCAGGCATTACGACCAACATTGCGAGCGAGGTTATTACCGTACCATTCAATGATCTCGACGCGTTACGCCAAGCCTTGGAGCGTTGGAGCGACGATGTGGCGGCAGTCATGGTCGAGCCCATTGTCGGTAATTTTGGCATGGTCATGCCGCAACCCGGTTATTTGGAAGGGTTGTGCTCCATGGCGCGTGCGAACGGCTCACTCGTCATTTATGACGAGGTCATTACCGCATTCCGATTCCACTTCGGTTCCACCCAAACGTATGCAGGTTTGGACAACCATGATGCGATTCAGCCAGATTTGACCGCGCTGGGCAAAATCATGGGCGGTGGTCTGCCGATTGGTGCCTACGGCGGCAGCAAGCACATCATGGAGCAGGTTGCCCCACTCGGCCCAGCTTATCAGGCGGGTACGATGGCGGGCAACCCTGCGTCCATCTCGTCAGGCATCGCCTGCCTTGAAGTCCTTCAAGGGGAAGGCGTGTATGAAGAGATGGAACGTCTGGCTGTGAGGCTGACGGACGGTATCCAGTCCTCTGCCGAACGCTACGGCGTGCCATTGACGATCAACCGAATTCGTGGAGCGTTCTCGACGCATTTCTGTGATCATCCGATCACGAATTACGCGCAGGCGCAGAATACGGATAGCGAAGCGTTTGCATCCTTCTTCCGTCACATGCTGGATCGCGGTATTCATCTGGCACCATCCAAGTACGAAGCCTGGTTTCTCACAACAGCGCATACGGATGAAGACGTGGATACTACGCTGGAAGCGGCGGACGATTCGTTCCGGGCGATGTCACAAGGTAAGTAAACTAAACAGTAAGTTGATAAAATATGAATAGGATAAGAGCTGGAAGTAGTCTTAGGGATGGGTATCCGACCTCTGGGACTTCGTTCCGGCTTTTTTTCATTTCACAACTGTACCCGTACAGTTGCAGATTTTATGGATTGTATCAAGTTATGCCATCCGGGTATATTGAGAGAACCACAGGTTAAGGTCATTATTACGGAGGTTTATTATGAACAGTCGTTCCAGAAATGGAGCCGCCTATCTGGCAGCTCTCAGCTATGCAGCTATACTTGGATTTTCATTTTTATTTGTAAAATTGACAGTCACAGAGGCGAGCCCGCTGGATGTGATCGCCCACCGCTTTGCGCTGTCTTTTATCGCTTTGACCATTCCCGTGTTGCTCGGTTGGATCAAGATCAACATCAAGATGCGTGACATTCTGCGCATTTTACCACTGGCGCTGCTCTCGCCATTAGTGTATTTTCCACTGCAAGCCTTCGGGCTGATGAGCACTTCTTCATCGGAAGGTGGAATTATCCAAGCAACCGTTCCCATCTTTACGCTGCTGTTAGCTTCCTATTTTATTAAAGAGCGTACAACGGTAGTCCAGAAGATTTCCTTACTGCTCTCTGTCTTTGGCGTGGTTTTTATATTTGTGATGAAAAGCGGAGCACCGCTAGCATCCAATAGCTATGGCGGTATTCTTCTGCTCGTGCTTTCTGCGATATGCCTATCTGGCTATAATGTGCTGGCACGACCATTAACACAAAAGTACAACCCAATGGAATTGACCTACGTTACCTCTATTTTGGGATGTATCGTTTTTAACGTGGTGGCACTGGGATATCATGCCATAGACGGCTCCATGAGCGCCTATACCGCTCCACTGGTGAAGCCTGGTTATTGGATGGCACTGATTTATCTAGGCATTCTGTCTACCCTCGTCACCTCGCTGTTATCGAGCTTTGCCTTGAAGTGGATCGAAGCCTCCAAAATGAGTGTGATCGGCAATTTATCCACCCTCATTTCCATGATTGCCGGTGCTTACATTTTGAAGGAGCAGCTCGCCTACTATCACATTATTGGGGCTGTGATGATCATTATCGGCGTGTTGGGTACCAATTTCGGAGGACGAAAAAACTTCACGCCAATCAAAACAACTTTGGCAAAATCACAAAAAACGGGCTAAAAATAGACACTCATTTGCCTGCAAAAAAAGAAATCTCCAGGCTGCGCAATTCCAGCCGAGAGATTTCTTTTTTCATTTCTTAGTCTTCGTCGCATTAGATAGGGTACGCCATGACACTCATTAACGCCAATTCCGGCTGTGTCGTGTCCAATCTGCTATATTGTACGATTATGGGCACATCGCTAGTGACCGTAATTGCGTAAGGAATACCTACCGGAATCCGTTCGTCGGTTTTCTCCAACGAGGCTGTTCGGATATGACGGGTTCGTCTTCCTTCCACCACCTCGATCAATCCCTCCAATGGCTCGCGGTCTTCAAAATAGATGTCTATACTCAGATTTGCCACACGGCTCCCACAATTCAGCACGCATATACTCTCATGACTGAGCAGCCCTCCCCGGCTTTCCGGTGGAATATACCCATCGGGGATGACCCAGAATAGGCTACCTCGCGGCTGATTAGCCACCTTATTCTGAGAAAGTTCAGCATTTCCCATACTATTGGCCTCCTTTACTCATAATACTTTTTGGCGCTTATCCCCCTTCTTCTAGCCGTACGGATTCTCCTTGGTACGCAACAGTTGAGCCAGAAAAGCAAGCGCCAATCCCTGACCCCATCCCTGAATGCGTTTGTATGGAACGTTTCGATAGCCGTCAATATCGTTCATCACAGCAGTTCCCGCGGATACACCCGTTACTGTGCCGTCGTCCTTAATGCGGGAAAGAATACCTTCGATCGCCTTTTGGGTGTATTTGTTAAACAATCTTCCTTGCATAAGCAAGGCGGTCGCAATTCCTGCCGAGCCCGAGGTTTCCAGATAAGAGGTATCATCGTTCAGCACCGTATGCCACAGCCCTTCTGGGGATTGCAGCCGCACCAGTGCATTGAGCTGGTCACGCAGCGAGCCGTCGATGATCATATAAGATGGATGCTGCACCTCCACAAGTTTCAGCGCTTTTGCCATCGTGAGGGCTGCCCATGAATTGCCGCGCGCCCAATATATTCCTGACATCCGGCTTTGATTCGCATGATCCCATCCGTGATAATACAGATTCGTATCCGGGTCCTGCAAAAATTCTTCATGCCCGTGATATTGACGAATTCCATCCTCCCAATACTCCTTGTTGCCTAACAGATGACCAATACGCAGCAAATAATAACCGGCCATAAACATCGTATCCACCCATGCTTGCTGCGGAAATACATCATGAAGTGAATTCACCGTATGCTGGAAAATGCCGTCGGCAAACCGCTCCGCTTTTTTGGCCAAAAATTCTGCCATCTCGATGGCAATATCAAGGTATTTTTGCTCACCTGTGGCCTGATAAAGCGTCAACAAACAGTGCCCGACAGAAACGCCGTTCACCGAGAGAGACGGAAGCCCATCCTCGATATTTTCGTCTACCCATTCTTTTAGCTTGGTCAGATACTTTTCGTTCCCTGTCGCTTCATACGCTTCGCATACTCCGTAAAAGGCTACTCCGCCCGGCCAATCCCAGCTGTAGTGCATTTGAAAGGTGCGTTCTACTACCCGGTCGATCACCTGCTTAACTTGTTCTTCATCAAAAATCAATGCAGGCATTTCCACGTCTCCCCCTTTGGTAAGTTTCACGTGAGTTACCTCCTTGACGCCCGTACATGAAAAGGTCGTCCTTCAACGTAAATACATGCGCAGCGGTTGCAAATCCAGTTCCTTCACAGCATCCACCACCATGTCTGCAATACGAACCGCGCCATTCTCATGAAAATGCGTGTTATCCTCTAAGCCGCCGGAAAAGTTCATGTATTCACCAGGCAGCAACCACATAAAAAGCTCTTTACTCTCTTCGGGACCCAGCTGCTCATATAACTCCTGCGTGCGGGCAGACAAATCAATCAGCGGTACATTCGCTTCTTCCGCCAGCTCACGAACCGCTGTTACATAGTCACCATGTGTGTCAGATAGCGTACCATCCTCGTTAAAATAGCGACGATGTACGGGCGTGACCAGTACCGGTGTTGCCCCATGGCTTCTTGCGCCGTCGATATAGAGGCGAAGATGCTCCTTGTAGGTTGTAAAAGGCTCTGTAGCCCGCTCCGGATCAGGCTTCTGATCATTATGACCGAACTGGATGAACAGGAAATCTCCTGCCTTTATTTCGCCCAAAATGACACCCAGCCGTCCTTCGTCCATGAAGCTTTTGGAGCTTCGCCCCGATACGGCATGATTATCCACGCAGACATCATGCTTGAACAAGGCGGGCAAAGCCTGACCCCAGCCTGTATACGGATAGCCGGATGCGTCCTGATCCGTAACCGTGGAATCTCCGGCTAGGAATAGCCGGAGATTCTGTGGCGCTGGCGCAATCTCCAGCGCATTGAGCCGTGGCGCGGTGCCTGACACGGTGAGGCGCAGTTTGCCACCCCGGACAGGCACCGCAAACAGTGCTTCGGTGAACTGGCCCGGCAGCGTGTGCACTGGGGGAAGCATGTGCTTGCCTTCACCAGCCTTGAGTCGTGTGAGCGTTTCCGCCTGCGAATCGCCGACCAGTATAGTGACGAGATACATCCCGTCCGGCACATCTGCAACAAATGCAGCGTTCAGTGGAATACAAAAGCTGCTTCGCAGCCGCGTGCGTGCATCCTTGGCTGCACTCTGCCTTTTTCGACCATACACATGCTCCGTAGTCTCAAAGCCATAGCCCTGTTCAGTTGTATATAAGCAATCCGGGGACACTCCCTTGTAGCCATCTGCAGGCTCCCCCGGACCAAAATCAAACTTCCACAATTTACTCACCTCTCAGCCATCGCCCTCAAATCCCGTCCATTCAATCATACAATCCCGGATGCCTTCCATTTCCACTCGTAAGCTTCATGTCCTCACGCTATGGATTTTGGATCTTACCCCTTCAAACCACTCGTACTCATTCCTTCTACAATTTGTTTCTGGAATGCGAAGAATACAGCGATAACTGGAAGCAGGCTTAGGATAGACATCGCGAACATTCCTCCCCAGTTGGAAGCCGACTCGCTGTCGAGGAACATCTTGAGTGCAATAGATACGGTATATTTCTCTGGCGAATTCAGATACAGTACCGGACCAAGCAAATCCTCCCACTTCCAGTAGAAAGAGAAGATTGCCGCTGTAGCCAACGACGATTTAAGTAAGGGTAAAATAATTCTGAAATACAGCCGGAACTTGCCGCATCCGTCAATCGTCGCCGCCTCATCCAACTCTGCTGGAATCGTCCGTATAAACTGCACCATCAGAAAGATGAAGAACGGCATCCCGAAGAAGGAGGGTACCACTAACGGTAAGATCGTATTGATCCAACCGAGCTTGGTGAAAATAATATATTGCGGTACCAGTACCACATCCCCTGGTAGCATAAGCGTCACCATCATCAAAGCAAACCACAAGTTACGCCCTTTGAATTTCAAGCGTGCGAAGCCAAATGCGATCAATGAGGAGGAAAGCACAGCTCCAATCGTTGAAATCACCACGATCGTGAGCGAGTTCAGAATGTACGTGCCAAAGTTGTAGCCAGTCGTCCCTTTCCAACCTGTTACATAGTTTTGCCAGATCCATTCTGTAGGGAAAAGCGAGGATGCCGTGACGAATATCGTCCGACTTTCTTTAAACGAGCTGAACAGCATCCAAAAAACGGGATAAAGCATCAGGAGCGCCAGTGCAGCAACCAGTATGTGATAAATTGGCCATTTGACCGTTTTCCATGCCATCAGTATCAGCGCCCCTTTTCCGTTTCATAAAATACCCAGTATCTGGAGGTTATAAATAAAATCGCTGTCAGTATCCCAATCATAATGAGCATGACCCAAGCCATGGCTGCCGCATATCCCATGTTGCTGAACATAAACGCCTGCCGGAACAGATACAGTGAATGCAGCATCGTTCCATCCATCGGGCCTCCTTCGCCCTTAGAAATAACATAAGCCGGGACGAAGGTCATAAAGGCGCTGATCGTCTGCATAATCAGATTAAATAGAATAATGGGGCTAAGTAACGGCAGCGTAATACTGAAAAATTTTCGTACTGGCTTAGCACCATCTACACTGGACGCCTCGTACAATTCAACAGGAATGTTCTTCAAACCTGCCAGAAAAATCAGCATAGAGGAGCCAAATTGCCATACGGACAGGGTGATCAGCATCGTAAGCGAAGCATCCGGATCACCAAACCATTTCACCGGGGTCGCCCCTAGAGTCGAAAGCAGGCTGTTCACTATGCCGTTATTACTGAAAATGTTCCGCCACATAATCGATACCGCAACGCTACCTCCGATAATGGATGGCAGATAGTACATCGTCCGATAGGTGCCGACCATGCGCGATTTGGTATTCAAAATCATAGCCACAAACAGCGCGAAAATCAGTCGCAACGGTACACCGACCAATACATACGTAAACGTGACCCTGATCGAATTCCAGTATTTCGGGTCTCCTGTGAACATCTTTTCGAAGTTACCCAGACCAATCCATTTGGGCGGGGTGAACAGGTTGTAGGTGGTAAAGGACAGATACAGCGAAATAAACATTGGAATTAACGTAAACGCCAGAAAGCCCACAATAAAAGGGCTGATAAACGCATATCCGGTCATATTGGCTTTCAAGCTCTGATGATTTCGCAAGCTCATCAAGCCTCCCTTCTGTTGCATTTAAAGAATTAGTAAAACTTTATGATGTCAATAATTCGTTGTTATGAGAATAATATAGTGATGTCTGCAAAGGGTGCTTATGCAGTTGGTTCGTCGAATCAACCGTGCGCAATCATGCTTTGGACTACGCACGGTTAACTTAACGAAATGTTCCTTCGATCCTATCGATTCTTATGCTAAAACGTTGTCAGATATCCAGAGGCCTTATTGCGCTTATTATTGCTTGTTATTCGCAAGGATGGTATTCGCATCAGCCCGGAATTTGGCCGCTGCGTCTTCAGCCGTCATCTGTCCGAAATTGACCTGCTCAATATAATCGGTCAGAGTCGCAATCACTTCCGGCGATCCGACTGGTGGCGGCGGGCTCATTGGAGAAGCCTTCGGCTCCATGGAAGCTACAAATTCAAACACCTGCTTCGTAGGCTCGCTCAACTCTGGTGCAACAGCTTCCTTGATTTTGGCGGAAATCGGCACGCCCCGTTCGCCTTTAATCAATTTATTCGCTTCTACATCGTTCATCCAGAAATCAATAAACTTAGCGGCTTCATCCTTCACCTGTGAACGGGAAGCAACCGTCCAGTACATCGTAGGCTGCATATATACGCCTTTTTCCATATTCGGCCCAAACATCGGAGCCAGTGCCATTGGGCGGTTAACGACCTGCTGTAAGCCCACATACTGATTGGACCACTGCCAAATACCGATACCTGTTCCTTTTACGATATCGGATTCCTCAAGAATCCCCTTGGTCTGGTTCATGATTTCAGGAGGCGGGGTCGCTCCCTTCTTAATCAGATCAGCCAATCCGCTGAAGAAGTCAACAAACAGCTTATCGTCGTCATACCCCAATCCTGTTCCTTCCGCATTGTAGAGAGTTTTTCCTTGCGTACGCAAATAGTAGTGGAAGAAAATATCGGCAGCCATCGAGCTGTCAAAGTATACTTTATTGGAACCAGCCTTTAAAGCCATTTCTTTGTATTGATCCCATGTCCAGTTGTCAGGAATTTTGTCTATACCCGCTTTTTTGAGCAACGCCGGGTCATACTGGAAACCCAGAACATTAACACCGGTTGGGATACCATATTGCTTTCCAGCAATTACGCCGGTTTTGAGTACATTTTCGGTCACATCAGCGACCTGAATTTTTTGATTCAAGTAAGGCGCGAGATCCTCCAGCTGACCATTTTTCGCATATTGGCTAATGTACGAAATGTCCATTTGCACGATATCCGGCAACTGATTAGCCGCAGCCTGCGGAGCGAGTTTTTTCCAATAGTCATCGAAAGAGGCATATTCCACATCAATCGTTACATTTGGATTTTTCTGCTTATACAAATCAACGACCTTTTGCGTGTATTCATGACGCGTATCCGATCCCCACCAAGCGATACGTAACTTTACTTTCCCGTCTGCACTTGTGCCCGAATTGCCGCCGCCCGCTCCGCTACATGCCGTCGTCAAAACGAGCAGCATAGCTATGATCAGAAACCATCCCTTTTTGCCCACCTATCTCTCCCCTTTTCGCTGTTCTAGAAAGGAGCCAAATTACGAGTGACAACGCACTTTCGCAATTTTGATAGCGTTTACATTAGCTCCTGTTGTTATTTTCCCAAAAGCCGAGAAACATTGGAATACACAAATCAGGTTTCCTAGGTTTAAAAAACAGTGGGACTCCATACGCTCATCCCCGTTCATGTGATTTAATGTACTCGGAAGGCGTCATACCCGCCCACTTTTTGAACACCTGGCTAAAATATTGTGCGTTCCCACCGAAGCCGAACCATTCCGCCAGCTCAAACACCTTCACGTCTCCCGTCTCCCGAATATGCTCAGCCGCACGTTCGATCCGATAACGATTGACGTAGTGTGAGAAGTTTTCCCCCGTCACCTTTTTGAATATCTTCCCTAAGTAGTCGGAATTCATATACAGCATTTGACCTGCCACTCCGTTCAGCGACAGATCCGATTTTCTGTAGTTTTGCTCAATAATAGTGATCATTTTATCAACGGTGGAAGATTGGCGATACACATTACTTTTATAATAGATTGCGGTCATTCGTTCGGCAGCTTCTTGTACAAAAGATTTGAGACATGCCAGCGTTTTTTGCTCTGCCAGCACCACCATTCGGCTCGTAAACGCCGCACGCTCTTCTTCGGGGCATATACGGATCATAGCGGCATAGAGCTGAAGCACATAGGAGCGGGTCACGGAAATTTCCAGCTTCATACGGGACAGAATACCGAACAACCGATCCACTTCCTGTGCAACCTCCACCGTATTTCCAGCCTTGATCAGCAGACCGAACTTCTCCTCGTCCAGCTCCAAATCTGCCATCTCCCGGGTATCCTCAGCCGCTAAATCCTCCTTCGTAATCAGACTGCCTTCCCCGGTGTAAAACCGGTGATTCATACAATGCAGTGTCTCCCGATACATCCCCCGTGAATGCTGCATACTATCCGACTCACTAACTGCGACCGTTACCTCCAGCTTGTAAAAGCGATGAAATGTCGCACGTACCGCTTCAATCTGTTTCATAAACCGTGACGTGTCATCCTCGCTTTCCAGCACAATGAGCAATTGCCCCTGCATGGTCGTACTGAGCAAGACATCATCCATTAAATCTGCTGCTATATTTTGCAATGCAAACAAATGCTCCGGCTCATGGGATTCCTCCACCCGCAGCAGCAGCATTCGAACCTGCTTATCTTGCAATTCAAGTCCGAATAACCGCTCATAAAAAGCGATATCGCGGCTACCGTAAGTTTTATAGGAAATAAACTCCTTCAAAAAGTGTTCCTTCACATGAGGCAGCATACGCTGAAAATCTAGCTTCATCCGGTTTACAAACTGCTTGCGTTCTTCCTGCTCTTCCCGCTCCTGCCCCAACTCGGTCAGAGCCTCATGAATTTGCCGCTCATTGCATGGCTTTAACAAGTAGTGCTTCACCCCGTATTGCATGGCCCGACAGGCATAGTCGAAATCTTTGTAACCAGACAACAGAATGAAACGGACGTCTGGAAAATGCTCCGTCGTTTTGGCAACCAGTCCGATGCCGTCCAATCCAGGCATAGAGATGTCGCTAATCACAAAGTCAGGCGGGCTGGCCTGAATCTGATCATAAGCCTCAATCCCGTTACGTGCCGTACCCACCAATTTCGTTCCCGCTTTACCCCAATCAACCACCTGCGATATGCCTTCCAAAATCATACGCTCATCATCAACCAGTAGCACCTTGTACACGACCCTGATCCCCTTTCACATATGGAATACAGACATGAATCGACGTTCCTGTTCCTGACTCGCTATGCAGTTCTATCCCCCAAGGTGTACCAAATGTCAGGTTAATCCGTTCTTGAATATTCGTAAGTCCAATGCCCTGCCCACGAGTCGTGACCTGCCCGCTCCGCAGTTTTTCCAAGAAATCCGGCGTCATTCCCGGTCCGTCATCTTCAACTCGCAGAAATAGAGCCCCCTCGCTTTCTCTCGCAATAATAGCAATCCGACAGGGTTCAATTCGCGGCTCCAACGCATAATGGATGGCATTCTCCACCAAAGGCTGAAGCGTTAGCTTCGGAATTTGCGCATCCATCAGTTCTTCCGGGACATCCAGATGGAAAACGAGACGCTCATCAAAACGTGTTGTTTGGATCGTTACGTAGCTCCTTACAATATCCAGTTCTTTTCGAAGCGGAATCAGTTGCTCTTCAAAACTGACCGCACTACGCAATAGAAAAGCAAGTGCTTCCACCATCTCTGAAATCCGATCCTGCTTGTTGGCCTTGGCGAGCCAGTTCACGGATTCCAGCGTGTTGTATAAAAAATGTGGATTAATCTGTGCTTGTAGTGCCTTTAGCTCTGTTTCCCTCAGTAATAGCTGCTTGGCAACATTTTCATTAATGAGCTCACGAATGCGGCGAATCATTTTCTTATATGTCCGATGTAGCAAGCCTACCTCGTCCTGTGTGGAAAGGGGGACCGCGCCAAGTGCTTCTTCTTCCAAACGGTCGAGATCGCCTTTTTCTATTTTACGCATGTTCTGGATTAGTTGAACGATCGGTTTGGTAATGCTGCCTGACAACCTAGCTCCCAGTGCCAATGCAATAAGAAGCATAATGACAAAAATAGCGCTTACAACTTCTTTAATGATCGTAATGCTGCGAAACATATCATCGAAGGGGGTCATATGCAAATACGTCCAACCCGTATAAGAGGATTTGATTTGAGCAGCGAAAAAGGTTCCTCCTGAGTAGGTCGCAATCCCGTAAGGCTGCTTCCGACCAAGCTCGGCCTGAATATCACTCTCACTCAATAGTGGTGTTTCGGGATAAATCATCCGCCTTCCATCTGTAATCATCAGTTGTCCGTCACGGCCGGAGGTTTGCACGCGGTCCGCTACAATCCGGTCAATTCGCACACGAATCGCAAGCGTTCCGAGCCCATTCAGCGTAAAATTGGAATCGGTAAAGGATTTGAACTGCCGAGCTGCCAGCAAGGAGGAATGGCCTGCCGCATACCATGCATTGGAACCGTCATGTTCGTCTGCCAGCTCCGACAGGGTGGATCGAAGTTCTTGGGGAATACCTTCGCGGTTGCCCGCACTCATGACCTGTCCCTCTTTATCGATCACTATCATAGAATAGACATAGGTCTCAGAGCCGGCAAAGGCGACGAGCCTATTCGTTATTTTTTTACGCAGCACCATTTTGGCATAAGGTGACGTTTCCTTTTCCAATTGCAGCAAATAACGTTGAAGCTGCTCGTCCGTTGTTACCTTGAAAGTAACTTTTTCCACATCCTTCAACTCATTTTCTATACCGATTGAAGAAATATTGAGTACTTCGGATGTTTTTTTGTACATTTGATTATCATAAATATGAAATACGTACTTAAGTATGACTGCAACTACTGCAAAATTAACCAGCATAAGCACCGTAATCAGTAGTACCATTTTATGATGGATTCCAGCATTTTTGTAAGCGCTTTTAAAGTAGGTAATCAGTGAATGTCGCCTCCTTTATAACATACAAAATACCCCATGCCTTGGTCATTCGGCAAGAGGTATTTGTATTTGCTTAGCGTTGATCGGATGGTTTCGATTTGTCCGCCTTGCTCATATATTCGTCGTATCGGTCATCAAGTTCACGTGCCATACTCCGGTATTTACGCGTCTCCTCAACAATGGGATCGATATGAGTCTGAACCCGCACCTCATATTTAGGGCTGAGCCGTTCCCGCTTTTTGGCCTCATTCTCACGAATTTCGCCTTCCGTCAGCAGTTCACTGAGCTGGCGTTCCAATTCTTCGGATTGGCTCATCGCGATTTCCTCCTTCAGGATGATGGTCTACGTAGAATTATAACCCGGTTGCGTCTGCTTCTTTCAGCACTTGAATAAGTTGAGAATGAATAGCTGTATTCGTAGCTGCAATATGCCGTACACTCAGGTCATAAGGTCTGCCCAATGTATCGGTGATGGTACCGCCTGATTCCTGTACCAGCAAAGCGCCCGCTGCTACATCCCACGCATTCAAACCAATTTCGCAATAAGCCGACAGCCGTCCTGACGCTACATAAGCCAGATGCAATGCTGCCGATCCCAGCGCCCGAATGCCACGTACTTGAGGTGTAAGAACCTGCGTAATTTTCATATTTAGCGGTTGTGCATACGTACGGTCCGGTGGGAAGCCGATGCAGACCAGACTATCTCCCAGTGTTTCTTCTCTCGATGCTTGCATGCGATTGCCATGCACATACGCGCCTTTTCCTTTTTCCGCTACAAACATTTCATCACGGGACGGATCATAAATGACCCCGACAATTACCTCGCCACGATGGGCCAAGGCAATAGACACACTGTAATACGGCAGACTGTGTACAAAATTGGTAGTGCCATCTACCGGATCAATAATCCATAAATATTCCTCTTCACGGGCAGCCTCTAATGCGCGGGCCGAAGCTTCGGCTCCCGGCTCTACACTCTCTTCACCCAAAATAGCATGATCGGGAAAATGGGTCAGAATCAGTCTGCGAATCATCTGCTCTGCACCTTTATCTACCTCGGTCACCAGATCCGTAGGAGACTGTTTGGTATTCAAATGTTCAACAGTTCCCAGTCTGCTCTTAATCCATTCCCCGGCTTTGGATGCCGCGTTAATAGCCACGGCAGTATAGCTTTTTCCTGATACGATATAGGGAACCTTTTCGTTTTCATGTTCGTTCAACGTGTTCACTCTACTTTCTATATCATTGTTACGTGGTTTACGAAGCTGCCCTACAGCACAGTCTCTTAACCATCTCTGTTTCATTACAAGTTTGCTAGTTTATACATTCTAGTATACACAATAAACTGCATAAAGTTTCTCTAAATGGGAGCTTTATCCGCGAAATGCCACTTTCTAAGGCATAATTTCTACGGAAGCCCCATCCAGCACTTTAACCCCATTGTCTTCCTGAAGGCGCAGTTCATTCATCAATCCGAATAACGCTTCATCCTTAAGCTTGGCTTCAAGCATGACATCAATCCGATCCGTATATCCGGCAATATTGCGCAAAAAGGTAAGCAACGGCTCCACTAGAACACCGTCCGCATGGCCCCGGGGATCTTTTTCACTTTTGGGACTGGACGCATGGATTTTGGGCGGCAATGGATGATCAACAGAAGATCCGGCTTGGGCCAATTCCCCTTTCCAGGTATCCAAAATATCCGGCCATAGCTCCCACGGCTTTTCCCCCTCATTATTCACCCATTGATGATGAATATCGAGAACCATCGGCAACCCCGTCAATTTGCAAGCCTCCAGCGTTTCCACCGCATTGAACGTTTTATCATCATTTTCCAGCGTTAACCGTTCTCTTAACGAAAGATCCAGCGCACTAACCTGCTCTACAAAACGCTGGCCTGAGGTCACCTTATCTCCGTATGCACCACCAATATGAATGTTGTTCTTGGCTTCGGCACCGAGCCCCATGGCCTCCAGCATCGCTTTGTGGTACTTCAGATCATTAATGGAGCTCTCCAACACCTCAGGACGGGGAGTGCTTAACACTGTAAAATGGTCAGGGTGAAACGATACCCTCATCCTATTCGCCTTGACATAGTTCCCAACCTCTGCAAAGTCAGCAGCAAGCGCCTGAAAAGGGTCCCAATCCCGCAGATCCTGATGGGTCGCGAGCGGAATCAGCTTAGATGAGAAACGATAGACCTGGATATCACTCGCGCGATTATGGCGCAACAGCCTCAAAGTATTATGGAGATTTTCGGCTGCTATCCGTTCTAGCTTGCGGATCGCAGCTTCTCGGTCTCCAATCTTGGTAAAGCTGCTCATTGTCATGGTTTTAGAGGGGGATGCATTTTGCACGGTAACCGACATGGCTACATAACCGAACCTTACGATCATAGGGTGTCTTCCTTTCAGCAGTCGCAGTAGATGGTAAGGCCGCTTTCGTTCTGTGACCTAAAACCCTTTTCTACTGATCATACCCGGAAAAGCACCTGCTGATTCGGTGTTATCGCACAAATTGCAAGAAGGAAACAGCTAGGATTGCTGCTGTGCTCCAAAAAACATTTCATCCGCCAATGCGGTCTGAATTCTTGCTTCCTCTTCATTCAGCTTACGAATGAGAATCATTTCAACTTCGGTCACTTCATCGCCCTGGAAATTAATTTCGGCGATACAGCCCACAATCTGCACGATGGCTACTGCCACGTTATCCACGCTGTAAGCGATGACCTTCTGGCCTGTCGGAAACACGCGCAGCCCGGATTTAACCATTTTGCCACGTCCGTATTCCAGGAGTTCGTAAAGTTCTTGTTCGCTCTTGAATTTGCACACTGAGTTAAATTCAGTTTGAAAGCCCATGTGTAGCCGCCACCTTTCATGATTAAGGGTTTAGTGTTCTGCTCAAAGATATGCCATTTATATGAACAAAAAGGAGAGTGATCAGCTCCCCTTTGTTTCGTTTATGAGTTCTCGTAGTGCAGTGCCGACCTGCGCTCATAACGCTCCAGTGCAAGGGCAATCATGCGGTCCAGCAGACTTGCATAGGATACGCCTGTTTCTCTCCACAGTAATGGATACATACTGAATGGTGTAAAACCAGGCATTGTATTCACTTCATTAATAAGGATATGTCCGTCCGAGCGTCTGACGAAGAAATCGGCACGGGAAATCCCGCAGCCTTCTAGAGCGCGGAATGCTTGCAATGCGGCTTCACGAATACGATCTGCCACTTCCTCATCCAACGGTGCCGGAATAAGCATTTCCGATTGGCCATCCGTATATTTGGCAGCGTAATCGTAATAATCACTCGCCGATACAATTTCACCCGGTACCGAGGCAATCGGCTCATCATTGCCCAGTACACTGACCTCAATCTCACGGGCATCGACGTACTCCTCAACAATCACCTTTAGGTCAAATTGCAAAGCCAGATCTACAGCCTTTTCCAGCTCTTCTCGGTTGCTGGCTTTGGAAATACCGACACTTGATCCCAGATTGGCTGGTTTGACAAAGCAAGGATAACCTAGCTCGGTTTCCATGTTACGTACCAGATCATGACTGGTTTGGGCCCACTGTGTACTATTAAAATAACAGTATTTCACTTGCGGCAATCCTGCATGCTCAAACAGCTTCTTCATGACGCCTTTATCCATACCTGCTGCCGAAGCCAGCACTCCCGCACCGACATAAGGCATATCCGCCATTTCGAACAGACCCTGAATCGTTCCGTCCTCGCCAAAGGTACCGTGCAGCAACGGAAACAGCACATCCAGCGTCTGCTCTCCGTACAGCTTGCCGAACAATGTATCTAATGCCGCCTTGGTGCCACCCTCTGCGCGTTCCAGCTTCAATTGCTCTACAGAAGCCAGAGGAGCGCTTAATAGCGCCCCTCTACGCCAATCGCCAGCCTTCGTAATATAAAAAGGAATAATCTCGTATTTCTCATAGTTAAAAGCGTTCATTACCGCATACGCTGTTTGCAACGAAACCTCATGTTCGCCCGATTTGCCACCGTACACCAGCCCTACGGTCAATTTTTGATTTGCCATGCCTATCCTCCGCTTTCCTGCTTTCGTCATTGTGACTGATTTGCATCACTGTACCTGTTATCCATCATCTCATTTAAAAATAGTCGGCGATGTGATAAAAGCGATATACCGTGTTGTCGGTCCACGCATACGAATTTTTATAGTCCCAATAACGATGTCTGGAGCTTACCGTATGTGCATTGACTAGCGGCATGCCGCCCGCATCAAAGGCCGTGACCACCGTGCTGTGCTGGAAGGTTCCGTCACCATCCCAATCGTAAAAAATGACGTCCCCCAGCATGAGCTGCTCTGGGCGACTCACTTGCTCAGCAGTCAACCCCCATGAACTGGAGCCCAAATACCGCTCCAGACTGTTGGAAACTGCCCAACTGTAGCTCCACAGCTCACGTCCGGCAACCCGTCCTTTATACCACCAGCCCGATTCTCTTTTACCAGTATAGTGGATCGGTGCTCCCCCTGCAAAGAGGCATTGCGAGATATAATTGGTGCAATCCACATCAAAACCTTCAAACTCCGGATTGAAGCTATCCCACCACTGATCTGCATAGGCCGCTGCTTCTTCGCGGCGATATCGGCTGGGACGTGCTGATGAGCCGAAGCCCAGCACACCGCGATTCAGCAGCGGCAGATTTCCTCCTTGATTAAACGAAGCCTGTTCAAAAGGAACCTCTCCCCCCGCTGGCTTCCTTTCTGCCGGATCGCGCTCAATTCTCGCTACCTGCCAGGCTTCACCCTCGCGTGTGAACGTCAGACGCTCCCGTTCAATCCGATCCTCCCGGTGAGTCATCCCGCCCTTTTCATAAAAGAGTCGGACATGCAGTTGTACATCTACCACAGCCTCATCCGGGGTATCCTGCACCATTCGTAGCGGCTTGGCGCGTGTCTCGCTGCGTAGGGGAACAGCATCCCGTTCGTTGTACCACTGCTCCAATCTGGCAGCACGTGCTGCTCGTTCCATCCGCTGACCCACCTCCAGATACTCATCCGGCTGCGGTACACCATTCACTTCACTGCGATTGTATTGATTCACGTAAGCAAAAAGGGCCTGTTTCCATTCCCGCTCCCCCATCCCAATCCCTCCATATTCGTCCCGCTATCCTTTTCCGGGGATAACCGGAATGATGTATAACTTCCTTTCTTCCCTCTCTGGTCTGATATGCTCTCTATCTATAAGTATGAATCTCTAAAGCTTGGTATGAACATCGAAACGCGAGGGAGCGGAACGTTTTATTTTCCAATCTGCAACGCATCATTTAGGCCAAAAAAACTTTACGGAACCGTCTGAAAACGGTATACTTAATCCAAAAGCAATCATTTTGAAATCACGTTTCATCTAATGAAACAAATTACATTGATCGCAACCTCTAACACGTAATGAACCACTGAAGATGTAATTGAGAACGCAACCAATTTAAACCAACTGTGCAAGACGTCGAAAAAACGACATCCCTATTTTCCCCCAAGCATCCACTTCAAGGAGGTAATACTTATGTCAGGAAAAGATCAATTCTCCATTGCCCGTAGTCTCGAAGTTAACGGTAAGCCTTATCGCTACTATAGTCTTAAGGCACTGGAGGAACAAGGAAAGAGCGGTATTGCCAAGCTGCCTTTCTCCATTAAAGTGTTGCTGGAAGCCGCGGTTCGCCAATTTGACGGACGCGCCATTACAGAAGAACATGTGCAACAGCTGACAGGATGGGCTGAGGATCGTGACACCAACAAGGAGATTCCGTTCATTCCTGCACGCATCGTGCTTCAGGATTTTACCGGTGTCCCGGTGGTTGTCGATTTGGCAGCTATGCGTGATACGGTGAAAAAAGCGGGCGGTGATCCGAAACAAATCAATCCGCTCGTCCCTGTCGATCTCGTTATCGACCATTCGGTCATGGTCGATGCTTTCGGTACCAGTGACGCGCTGGATTACAATATTAATGTAGAGTTTGAACGCAACGAGGAGCGGTACCGTTTTCTGCGTTGGGCGCAAACGGCGTTCAACAACTTCCGCGCCGTTCCGCCATCCACCGGTATCGTCCATCAGGTCAATCTGGAGTATCTCGCCTCCGTGGCCGCCACCAAAACCATTGACGGCGAAACGGTCGTCTTCCCGGATTCCCTCGTGGGAACAGACTCCCATACCACAATGATTAACGGCCTTGGTGTTGTTGGCTGGGGTGTCGGCGGGATTGAGGCAGAGGCGGGTATGCTGGGGCAACCGCTGTATTTTGTCACTCCCGATGTGATTGGCTTCAAGCTGACAGGCAGTCTGACGGAAGGCTCTACCGCCACCGATCTCGCGCTCACTGTAACGCAAATGCTGCGTAAAAAAGGCGTAGTCGGCAAATTCGTAGAATTTTACGGGCCTGGTCTGGCTAACATCAGCTTGGCTGACCGTGCGACCGTTGCCAACATGGCACCGGAATACGGCGCAACGATTGGCTTCTTCCCGGTCGATGCAGAAACGCTGGCCTACCTGCGCAGCACCGGACGTTCCGATGAGCAAGTAAGCCTCGTAGAGGAATATTACAAAGCCCAAGGCATGTTCCGCACATCCGATACACCGGACCCTGTGTTCAGCGATACGATTGAGCTGGATCTGGCTTCGGTTGTACCGAGTCTCGCCGGACCCAAACGTCCGCAGGACCGTGTTGAGCTTAGCCGCATGAAAGAAACCTTTGAAGGCATTATCCGTACCCCGGTGGACAAAGGCGGCTATGGACTGAGCGATGAAAAAATCGCACAGAAGATTCCGCTGACCCATCCGGACGGCTCCACCAGCGAGTTGGGTACAGGAGCAGTCGTTATTGCAGCTATCACAAGCTGCACGAATACCTCCAATCCAAGCGTTATGCTCGGTGCGGGCTTGCTGGCCAAAAAAGCAGTGCAGCGCGGGCTCAAAACTCCAGGCTATGTTAAAACCAGCTTGACACCAGGCTCCCTCGTCGTGACGGAATACCTGCAAAAAGCCGGATTAATCGGACCGCTCGAAGCCCTCGGCTTCCATGTAGCAGGCTACGGCTGCGCAACCTGTATCGGTAACTCCGGCCCACTTCCTGACGAAGTGAGTCAAGCCATCACTGACAATGATTTGACGGTTGGCGCAGTTATTTCCGGCAACCGGAACTTTGAAGGTCGTGTGCATGCGCAAGTAAAAGCCAACTATCTCGGCTCACCGCCACTGGTTGTCGCTTATGCGCTGGCAGGCACAGTAAACATTGATTTGGTGAATGATCCGCTCGGTTACGATCAGGACAATCAGCCTGTCTACCTGAAAGATATCTGGCCAACCTCCGAGGAGATCAAGGAAGCCATCAGCCTGTCTCTCAGCCCAGATATGTTCCGTCGTAAATATGAGAATGTATTTACTGCTAACGAAAAGTGGAACTCCATTCCGGTTCCTGAAGGCGAACTGTATGAATGGGATGAAAAATCAACTTATATTCAAAATCCACCATTCTTTGAAAAACTTCAGGATGGCGTGCAGGATATCAAGGAAATCCGTAATGCCCGTGTGCTTGCCCTGTTGAATGATTCGGTCACAACGGACCATATCTCACCAGCAGGCAACATTGCCCCTTCCAGCCCGGCAGGACTGTACTTGAAGGAGCATGGCGTGGAACGCAAGGACTTCAACTCCTACGGCTCCCGTCGCGGTAACCACGAGGTCATGATGCGCGGTACATTCGCCAACATCCGTATCCGCAACAATGTGGCTCCAGGTACTGAAGGCGGCGTGACCAAATACTTGCCAACGGATGAGGAAATGTCCATCTATGATGCATCCATGAAATATCAGGCAGCCGATCAGAACCTGATCGTCATTGCTGGTAAGGAATACGGCACAGGCAGCTCCCGTGACTGGGCGGCCAAAGGTACGCTTTTGCTGGGCGTTAAGGCTGTCATTGCCGAAAGCTTCGAGCGGATTCACCGCAGTAACCTGGTCGGCATGGGTGTGCTGCCTCTGCAATTCCAGGAAGGCTATGGCTGGTCCAGCCTGGGTCTGAACGGTCGTGAAACGTTTGACATTCTTGGCATCGACAATGACGTGAAGCCTGGTCAAGAGCTTACGGTTGTGGCTAAACGCGAGGATGGCACGAAGTTCGAATTCCCAGTAATTGCCCGTTTGGACAGCACTGTCGATATCGACTACTACCACAACGGTGGTATTCTGCAAACCGTATTGCGTCAAATGATCGAAAGCTAAGTTTATGAACTTCATATGTGAAGAACCCCCGTTTTGCAGATAAAGCTGCAATCGGGGGTATTTTTTTATTTATATAAACCGAACTTAAGAGTTACCTATAGCGCCACTGCGCAGACGGATGGTGCTTCGCTTGTACAGCACCATTCCGCTTACTCCGTTTTGATGTTCATTTTTCAAGTTCATCTTATTTATATAAAACAAAAAAAGTCGATCCCTCAGGACCGACTTCTAGCCACGTTCTCTTATAACCCTACCTTCGCACGCGAGTTACTTCGAAATATCCAAAAAGCCCTCTCCGAACACGTCCCGCACGTCATGAATGGTGATAAATGCTGCTGTGTCGATGGCTTTCACTATCTTTTTAAGCGCTGACACCTCTTGTTTACTAATGACGATATACAGCACTTCTTTTGGATTTTTAGTGTAATATCCGTGGCCTGACAGGACGGTAACTCCACGATCCATTTTCGTGATGACCATCTCGGCAATTTTATCTTGGTGCTCCGAAATGATCATGACCGCTTTTTTAGGGTTTAGTCCTTCGATCATGAAGTCCATCACCTTCGTACCAACGTACAAAATAACGATAGTTAGCATCAATTTTTCTGGACCAATAATAAAATAGGAAGAGAACGCGACAATCAAATCAAAAAACAGCAGGCCATAGCTGATATTCCAATCCAGATACTTGTTGGCAATTCGGGCTAAAATGACCGTTCCCGCCGTAGTGCCACCTACACGTACAATTAAGCCAATGCCGACCCCCACCAAAACTCCGGCAAATACAGCATTAATCGTCGGCTCATGCGAATCAATCCGCCAGTTGACCGTTAAATGTAGAAACAGCGAGTTAAAAGCGACCGCAATTATAGTGTACAGGGTCGTTCTCTTGTCCAAAAATTTATATCCGACAATCAACAGCAAGCCATTGATCACCAGATTGACGATCGAGGGAGACCACTGAAACAGGTAGTACAAAATGATCGTAACCCCTGTAACGCCCCCCTCACCAAACTCATTCGGGATCACAAACAGATTAACAGCTAGCGCGAAAAAAAACGCACCCAGAATAATAAATGCGATATCTGCAATACTTTTTTTCATATATGCTCTAATCCTTTCTCTAACATTTCAAAGGATGAATCGCCAGATGGATTGGCTGACTCTTGTTGCCAAAATACGCTGACAACCAGTTCATGGTATCTACTACCAAACATAAAGTCAATACAACTTTGACACTTTAATTCGCCACCAGACTGCCTCAATCCTGACTTGGATTCCGCAAAATTCTCCTTTTACAAGGTTATTCGACAAAATAACACAATCCCGACTACTAAACTAAGAAAACGGGCCTCTAGCCCTTGTTTTAGACCTAGGCACATTTTCCTCTAAAACGACCATCCTCCTAATCGACATTTTGGACACATATGACCATCTTCCTGTTTTATGTCAAAAGCGTTTTACTTTGAAAAAATGTGGGTATAATGATTGAAACATTACCAAGCAACCTACATAGCATCACGACATCAAGTACATACAAATAGTCCTATACAGACGTCCTAAGCAACTCAATCTGAATTTGACAATATGGAATTGGAGGAATGACCTACATGAATACAATGAACTTAACCGTCCACACCCTGATGCCCTTTCACCACCAATACCAACGTGCCAACGCGGTGAGTATGCAGAAGAAAGAAGATAGCTCGGAGAAGAAGCTCAGCTTTCAGGACATTTTGAATGAAAAAATGGGTAAAAAATAAGGCGCCGTTTATCCGGTTGCAAGATCCCGCTTTACATAAGCTAAAAAGCCGTAGTTCCCTACATCGACTGTAGAGAACCACGGCTTTTTTAATTCATTTTTCCTAAACTCACACGTTCGTTTTACTGACCTCCATCCCGATACTGCTCTGCCTTCTCACGCATCCCGGCAGCTACTGCTTCTTGAGTGTTCAGCCCCTTATCCGCTGCATAAGCGCGAATGTCCTGCGTAATGCGCATACTACAAAATTTGGGACCACACATCGAGCAGAAATGTGCTTCCTTGGCGCCCTCTGCCGGTAGCGTTTCATCATGGTAGGACAAGGCCCGCTCGGGATCAAGCGACAGATTGAACTGGTCCCGCCACCGGAACTCAAAGCGTGCCTTGGACAAAGCATCATCCCGCTGCTGTGCCCGTGGATGACCCTTCGCCAGATCGGCAGCATGTGCCGCAATTTTGTAGGTAATGACACCCTCGCGGACATCATCCTTATTCGGCAGACCCAAATGCTCCTTAGGCGTAACATAACACAGCATGGACGTCCCAAACCAACCGATCATCGCCGCCCCGATGGCTGAGGTAATATGATCATATCCGGGGGCAATATCCGTCGTGAGCGGCCCCAAGGTATAGAAAGGAGCTTCCTTACAAATCTCCATTTGTAAATCCACATTCTCTTTGATTTTATGCATAGGGACATGTCCTGGCCCTTCAATCATGACCTGAACATCATGCTTCCAGGCGATCTGCGTTAGCTCGCCCAACGTTTCCAGCTCTGCAAACTGTGCTTCATCATTCGCATCATAGATGCTACCCGGACGTAGACCATCCCCGAGAGAAAAGGCCACATCATAGGCTTTCATAATTTCGCAGATTTCTTCAAAATGCGTATACAAAAAATTCTCCTGATGGTGCGCAAGGCACCAGGCTGCCATGATCGACCCACCACGGGATACGATTCCCGTCATTCTATTCGCCGTCATCGGTATATACCGCAGCAATACACCCGCATGAATTGTAAAATAGTCCACTCCCTGCTCCGCTTGCTCAATCAGCGTATCGCGATACAGCTCCCACGTCAGCGCTTCTGCTTCGCCGTTCACCTTTTCAAGTGCCTGATACAGCGGTACAGTCCCAATCGGTACAGGAGAATTCCGAATGATCCATTCACGTGTTGTATGGATATTACGGCCTGTGGACAGGTCCATAACTGTATCCGAGCCCCAACGCACAGCCCAGGTCATTTTTTCCACTTCCTCCTCGATGGAGGAGGTAACCGCAGAATTACCAATGTTCGCATTGATCTTCACGTGAAAATGACGCCCAATGACCATTGGCTCACTTTCCGGGTGATTGATATTCGAAGGCAAAATGGCTCGTCCAGCAGCCAACTCCTGCCGTACAAACTCAGGCTCCACCCCTTCGCGGATCGCCGCAAATTCCATTTCGGGCGTAATGATCCCTTGCCGCGCATAATGCATTTGTGTCACTGTACGACCTTGCAAAGCACGAAGCGGACGGTTGGTCACGCCGGGAAATTCCACTGTCTCCCGTTTGGAGCCAGGTTTCAGTCCATTATCCTCCGGCTGGACGGCGCGTCCCTCGTAAGCCTCCACATCGCCCCGTTCCAGGGCCCAAGCTCGCCGTAATGGAGGCAGGCCCTGACGGATATCGACCTGATAGGCTTCGTCGGTCATGGGACCGCTCGTATCGTACACACGCAATGGCTCATGATGCTCCGTGCCCTGCGGCGTATGTGTAGGATGAAGAGCAATTTCGCGCTCTGGCACGGCAATGTCCGGCCGCGAGCCTTGAATATATACCTTACGGCTCCCTGGAAAGGGCGTTACCCCACTGGCTTGCTCCCCGTTTGTCTTCTCTACCTCAACTTCTTTTGTTCCTACCCTTACTTCTGTTGATTTCAATTCTGTTCCTTTTGTTCCTTCCACTTCTGTCGGCTTCATTGTCCATTCCTCCCGTTTCGATGAAATGACACACCGATCCGGAACCATTCCCAGGGTGGCGCTGATCTATGCAAAAAAGCCGGTTCCCCAGGGAACCGGCTAATCTAACGAGGCAGCTATCCAGACAGTACGCATGTGGAATAATCCTACTCCACTGCGCCACTGTAGACAGCAGCCGCGTATACATTTCAATGGCCGATTACTTCCCTACGCTGGTATGATCCAGATCAGGTGCAAAGGGTCCAGAATCTTGCACGATTCCATCTCAGCCCGGCATTACAGGCTCCCCCAGTAACTGTGATACTTCTATTCACATGAGGCGGCTATAACAGACATCCCGCCATCCTTACCAGACTACTTTAAATTTATGGCTTTGGCAACCCTTCTAGGTTCCCTTTACTAAGGAGACGCTCCCCATCAAATCACTTTGCTTGCTTCAACTGTGTTCATTCTTGTTACGGAAGCATAAGTCCCATTTCCTTCGCCGCTTCAATCAAAATCGGAGCAAAGTCATGCAGCGTCTCGGGTGCAAGCCGACTGACCGGACCGGATACAGATAAAGCCGCAGTGACCTGTCCCTTCCGGTTTACAATTGGCGCAGCCACAGCAGCAGCCCCTGGCTCCCGTTCTTCATAGCTGGTCGCATAGCCCTTCTCGCGAATGTCCTGCAGCTGGGCTTTATAGACCTCCGGGTCTACCGAGGGCGGCCATTCATCCCCGCTTAGCAGGGCTTCCAGCTCTTGCGGCGGCATAAAGGCTGCCAGCACTTTGCTGGAGGCCCCTACAGCCAGCGGCATACGCGCACCTACAGGCGCAACCCTGCGGATCGCCTGATTGCTCTGCACGGCTTGTATGCGAATACGCATGCTGCCGTCCCGTAAGTATAAGCTGACCGTCTCGCCCAGACGATCACGTAGTCCTTCCATTGCAGGCTGTAACAACACCGCCGGCTCGTCGCTTTGGGACAAATGCGTGGATAGCTCCCAAATGCGGAAGCCAAGTCGATATTTTTCCGTTTCGGCATTCCGAACGACAAAGCCCCGATCCTCCAAAGTAGTCAGCAGCCGATGAACCGTGCTTTTATGTAGACCAATTTTGGAGGCAATCTCCGTCAGGCCAAGATCCGAATCTGCGGTAAAACACAGCAGTATATCAAGTGCACGCTCTACAGCGCGAACGGTTAATTTACGGTCTTCCATCGTGAACCGCTCCTCTTGTATCCATATTCGTTTCACACTATGAAACATGGTTACATAAATTATATAGAATAGTCGCGGCTACTGTAAACCGATGTTTTTGTGACAACCATATTACAGAACGAGAACAAACATCGACAATTCTTTGCATCATTTTTACTTTTCCGGTTCAGGCGTTGACTTTGGATAATCCCCATCATACGATAATAGGTATCTATACGGATCTACACTACTATTTTCAAGTGGAATTATACCTAAATTCTATGAAACGAAGATCAATTTTATATAAGGAGGCTCTTACATGATTTCGACATCCCAGCGCAACGCTCAGCTACAGACCGCTGTTCAGGAGCCGTCCACCCCACTCTTTAATCCCCGTCTGCTGCGGTTCAAGCACGTTGTGATTGCTCTGCTGCTGTCGGTCGTCTTTTTTCTGTTGTTTTGTTTTATTGCCTTGCATGCTTACATCGCATGGGTACTTACGAATCCCACCGTTGCACCACTGTACTCTAATCCGATGCAGGCCAAAAGCATGCCTTATGAGGAAGTCAGCTTCCCTGCCAAGGATGGTAGCCGCATGGTACAAGGCTGGTATATCCCGGCGGATCAATCGCGGAAAACGATTATTTTCAGTCATGGCTATGGGGCTAACCGCGAAGAAAGCTGGATTCCCATGTATGATCTGGCGCATTATGCCCACAGTTTGAACTTTAATGTGGTCATGTTCGATTATGGATTCGCGTCACAAAACAGCAAAGCAGTCGCAACCGGAGGCAAAGCAGAATCCCAACAGCTCCTCGGAGCAATTCAGCTTGCGAAGCAACGCGGCTCGTCGGAGATTATCGTATGGGGCTTCTCCATGGGGGCAGGAACCGCTCTTCAGGCGGGCTTGCAAACCAAGGATGTGGACGCAATGATTTTAGACAGCACCTTCCTGCTGGAGCCAGATACGCTGTACCATAACATTCACAATCAAATTAATCTGCCAAGACATCCGTCTTTGGAAATTCTGGAGTTGCTGTTTCCAGTCTTGAACGGAACCAGCTTGCATCAAATTCCATATCAGGAAGTTAAAAAGGAAAACTATCCGTTCCCGATCATGTTTGTGCATGGTACACAGGATGAAAAAGCTCCTTATCCTATTGCGGAAAAGCTCGCTGCCAATCAAACCAACCCGCTTTCCAGTGTATGGATTGTTAAAAACGGGATACATGAGCTTATTTTCAGAGAGCACCCTCGTGAATATTTGCGACGGGTATCGACGTTTCTAAGCAGTGTACAGGAGCTGGAGGACAAGAAAACCATCGCTGATGCCCACAAACAAACGACTACGAAGTAAATTTTTCGAAGAACTGTATTCTATTCTTCGCCTGGAAGAAGCCTGCCTATGGACACTTAACCCGTGCCGTAGCTGGGCTTCTTTTTCGTTTTCCATGGGTATTCATTGTTTTACGTAACAGATGTGACCGGATTAAGGGAGTTCATAGACATATTCCTGATGAGACAGCGAATATACTGGGTACGTATGCATCCAGGGCAGATCTGCCAGATCCGCCGGATAGCCATAGTAGGATACGGGAGGTAAAAAAACGATGCTGAGTACTTATGGGTCTTTCCTGCCCTTACGTGTGCTGGAGGAAATTCGGCATTGGAAGCAGCAGGAAAGTTGGCATGTGGAAGTGATTAAATCCGCTACCGAGGGATTGGAGCCAACTTATGTACGGTTGCTGGATGATTGGCGGACTGTATTCGAACAGACGGAACGCACCGCCATAGAGTTGCTAGAAGAGCAACGGAGCGTACTCGATCCGGCAGATCAGGCGTGGCATCAGGAATGGAAACAGATGTCGGCTGCTCCACAAGCACATACACACGAATTCACTGGACATTCAAAACAGTCAAGGGGATTAGACGCATCATCATCTGTAAAGATGCCATTGTCAGAGTCAGCCTTAAACTCTCAGCCTGACTCACAAGAATTAAATCGTCGACTGGACGATTTGCTGCAAACCGCAAACCGTCAGTCACAGGAGTATGTACGACAGCTCGGTCTGCTGAGCGAGCACAGTCATGCATTGCGTCAGCAGCCAAAATCTGCCGGAGTTGTATTACACGCGGCACATGAAAGCCAATATTTCCTAATCTCGACAACCCCCTTTCAAGAACCTGGCTCCATCGCAAGGGCTGCTAGGTTGTATCATGTAGCGGCAGAGGGTGAGATTTACCCAGAGGAAGCGTTTCGAGAACGGCAGGCAGGCATAAGGGGAGAAGGCGCATGGACGACTAAAAGCGTCAAATCCAGCCAAGCGCAACCTTCGGCAACGGAAAAAACCTCAATCGGCCGCTCGGTTCCTATTGGGGGACATCGCCTACCGCCGCTCCCTTACCCCTATAATGCGCTTGAACCGTATATTGATGAGAAAACGATGCGTATTCACCATGATAAGCATCATTTGAGCTATGTGAATGACCTGAATAAAGCGGAAAAGAAGCTCGAAGAAGCCCGAAAAACAGGTGACTTTGACCTCGTAAAACATTGGGAACGCGAACTGGCATTCAACGGCGCAGGCCATTATCTGCATACTCTTTTTTGGACGATCATGAGTCCTAAAGGTGGCGGAAACCCAAGCGGACCGCTGGCTGAACAGATTAAAAAGGATTTTGGCAGCTACGATGCATTCAAAAAGCAATTCAGTTCGGCAGCCGAAAAGGTCGAGGGTGGCGGCTGGGCTATCCTGGTATGGAGTCCACGCGCGGGACGGCTTGAAATTTTGCAGGCCGAAAAGCACCAGAATCTGACTCAATGGGAGTCCATTCCGCTGCTGGCGATAGATGTATGGGAACATGCATATTACTTAAAGCATCAAAATGAGCGTAACAAATACATTGAGGATTGGTGGCATGTCGTTAACTGGCCTGAAGTGGAAGCGCGCTACGATCAAGCCTCCAAACTGAGATGGCAACCCTTCTAAGCTTCTAAGCTAAAGAAAAACTACACCTGCAAATCGTATCGCTCTCTGAGCGCTGCCATTTGTTCGGTCAATCCTTCCGGTTGTACCAACCAGCCATCGGCAGGTAAAATGGCTGTCCGGCTCTCAACGACACGGCGCAGAGATGCCGTGTACGCCTCAACAGACGGCACTCCAGCCAGCTCTGCCAGGCTACCCATCGTTGCTGGATTCACCCGGGGGTAATCCTGCTGCTGCACGCCTGCCGATGTGTCCCCGGCTGCCTCTGTATAGAAATGCTGCACCGCCTGTGCACGCTCTGCACCGCTGCCCTCAATCATCACGAAGGCTGTGATGATATACGCCTTGGCTTGGCGCCGCTGTGCAATGCCGCAAAACTTGCGGCCCCGGACGCTGACATCGTAATCCCCGGGACAGAAGGACCCGAGGATTTCTCCGGTCTGCGCCTCGCCAGACCACGGAACCAGCGCATCGGCAATTAGCGCTGCCATGAGCCGAAAATCCTCATGTAGGCTGATGGCCCGCTGTGGATTCGGCAGGATCAAGGACAGGTTCAGTACCCCTCTGTCCAGCATGACGGCTGCTCCACCCGAAGGGCGTACGCATACCGAGGTTCCCGCGTTGCGCACTCGTTCCATCGCCTGTGGGGCGTAGGGAAGCCTGCGGTCCCGGTGACCGATCACAAGCGCTGACGGATGCCGCCATAGATGCAAAATGGGTGTAGCTCCTTTCCCTACTTGCCGACAAGCCAGCTCCTCCCAAGCCAGCGGAGACAAAACATTCTCCTGAGTGGCCGCGAGTGGCGTTTCAAACCACTGTAACTCAGGCAAAGCTGTTGTTTTTTCCGTTGATCTATGTACATTCTCCATACGTTATCCCCTATCTATAAAAATAACTGTTATCCATAGCAAATCGTAATTTTAAGGCAGCTATCCCGTCGTCTCTATTTCTGATGTTAACAAAAAAAGGTGGCTACGCCTATGCGTAAACCACCCTTTTTTTGTTCATCACATAAACGTCTTGCGATGTTCGATCAATCCTTGAGCAGCGACAAAAACTCTGCGCGCTGTGCTGCATCATCACGAAACGTACCGCGTACCGCAGACGTTACCGTTTTGCTACCAGGCTTTTTGACACCTCTTGCACACATGCACAGGTGCTCACCTTCCACGACCACCATAACCCCGTGAGCGGAGACCGCTTCATTTAAAATATCAGCGATCTGTGATGTAATACGCTCCTGTACCTGCAATCGGCGGGTCACTGCCTCTACCAGGCGTGCAAGCTTGCTCAGTCCTACAATTTTGCCGCTGGGTACATAGCCGATATGCACTTTTCCGAAGAAAGGAGCCATATGGTGCTCACACTGGCTGTAATAGACGATGTCCTTCACGATCACAAGCTCCTCGTGATTCTCGTCAAATGTCACACCCAACGCATCCCGGGGATCAACCTCATAACCCGCAAATATTTCCTCATACATGCGCGCAACGCGTGCCGGTGTTTCCAACAACCCTTCACGCTTGGGGTCCTCACCGATCAGTTGTAAAATCTGCTCCACATGGTACTCGATTTTATCCCGGTTATCCGCAGCTTTGCGGTTAATATAATCTTTTACGCCAGCCACAGTAATCCTCCTCTATGCAGCAACCTCATGCGGCATCCGTGCTCACGTTGCTCATTATTTCCGACGGCCCTGATTTTTACGCGGACCAGGCTGATTTTTGGAGAACTGTTGGTTCTTCATCATCTGCTGGGCTTTTTGCATTTGTTTCCCATTCAGGTTGTAACCCATCTGTTTGGCCATTTTTTGCAGCGTTTCAGGGTCGTTTTGCATCTTTTCAAGCTGTTTACGAAGATAATAAGCACCGATGAAAAATCCTCCAACCAAACCAGCAATCAGGGTAATAATCGGAATGACAATATTCCACACCACGAAGTCGTCACCTCTGTATATTTATATGAAACATCTTGAATTGCACGAACCTATCATAGCAAAACATGGGACAGCTAGCAAATCACTTTTTGCAAACATATGTCCTTATTGTTTCTCCAAATCCAGCAGCTTCGTCTTGACTGGTAAGCCTCCAGCATAACCGACCAAACTTCCGTTTGCACCCGATACCCGGTGACATGGAAACAGAATGGGTAACGGATTTTTGTTATTGGCTCCACCCACAGCACGTACCGCCTTGGCTCGTCCGATCGATTCTGCAATATCTTTGTAGGACACACTTTGTCCGTACGGAATATTTTGTAATGCACGCCATACCTGCTCTTGAAAAGGAGTGCCTCTCAAATCATAGGCTATACTGAATTCCCGTCGTTCTCCCGCAAAATATTCACGCAGTTGGTCCGCGGCTTCGCGCAGTTTTTCCGGCTCCTGCACATAGACATATTCCCCAATCCATGTTCGGGCCCATTGCTGAAGCAGTGCTTCCTTTGCATGAAAAACGCCATAGTCTATTCGGCACAGCCCCCGATCCGTAGCGCACAGCGTCAACGTGCCCACAGGTGTCTCCATCTCATCATAATAAATGGTGGTTGGACCCTGTGAATCTCCGGCCGTTACTTCTGATTTTGGTAATTCAGACGCCTTTTGCTGTTCTGCCTGCTCTTGTTCCTCTAGTTTGGAATGCGCTTGCGCGATCATTTCGCGTACTTGCTCATGTTGTTCCTTCTCTGATGCTTGCTTGATCGCTGTCATAGCGTTCTCCCCTCCTATTCGACTCAAAGCCCACGCCGCCGTGCCTCGTAGCTCGGGACGCGGATCATCCAATAAAACCTCCGTTAACTTGGGCACCGCGCTGATATCCTTGAAATTGCCCAGTCCAATGACTGCATTGCGTTGAATGGGCTTCTTCCCCCGCCAAGCCGCCGCACTTTGTCCAAATTGGTCTTTGAATTCACGGTTGCTCAAATCCAATAACGGCAGCAGCAACGGCTTCACAATTTCAGGATCGGGTGTAAGCTCGGGATGGTGATCCCAGTTGAGACCCCGATTTTTGGGGCATACCATTTGGCAGGTATCACATCCGTATAGCCGATTCCCTATCTTCCGCATAAACTCCTCATCCAGAAAGCCCTTCGTTTGCGTCAAAAAGGACACACACCGCTGGGCATTCAGCTGTCCAGGACCCACAAGCGCGCCCGTAGGACAGGCATCCAAACATTTGGTACACTCGCCGCAACCATCCGTTACCGGTTCATCTGGCTGGAAAGGAATGTTCGTCAACAGCTCACCTAGATAAATCCATGATCCCAGCGTCGGTGAAATCATCATCGTATTTTTGCCGCTAAAGCCAATCCCTGCGCGTTCCGCAACGGCTCGATCCGACAATTCTCCGGTATCCACCATGTTTTTCAATATGGCATCAGGTACCCGCTCACTTATAAAAGCCTCAAGCTTTTCCATCGCTTCGCGTAGTACCAGATGATAATCTTTCCCCCAGGCTGAACGTGCCAAAATACCACGGTACTTCCCCTTGTCCGACTTCGGCGGGTCCTTCATTTTGGAAGGGTACGCCACCGCAATAGCAATCAGAGATGCAGGCTGTGAGCCATACAGCTCCGGGTAGATCCGCTTATCAATATCTGGCTCTTCAAAGCCGGATTCATAGCCTTTCGCACGATGCTCTTCCAATATAGCTTTCAGAGACAGAAAGGGGTCGGCGGATGCGAACCCGATGGAGTCGATACCCAGCCCTGGAGCTGCCTCAATAATTTCCTGCTTGAGCGAAGCCCAAGTCGAAGCGGTTCCGGCAGCCGCCTGAGTCAATCCGCGTTGCATCCGATACTCACCTCTCTTCCACTTTTTATCATTACAGATATGAGGATTTGCAAAATTCTCATATCTCAAATTTCAACAGAAAACAGCAGCAGATGCTACCGTAAATTTTTAACAGCACTGGTCGCCAGAAAATCACAGCGATTATTCAGTTCATTGTCACTGTGCCCCTTAACCTTCACATATTCAACCTCATGCTTACCCATCAGTTCCCACAGTTCTTCCCATAGTTCCTTGTTCTCCACTGGCTGATTTTTACTGTTGCGCCAGCCATTACGAAGCCAGTTCTTAATCCAGCCCTGTTTGAAGCAATTGACGACATAGGCAGAGTCACTATGTACTTTCACATGGCAAGGCTCCTTGAGCAGCTTCAGTGCTTCAATCACGGACTTGATCTCCATACGGTTGTTTGTCGTCATTTTCTCGGCACCCGACAGCTCCTTACGATGTTCCCCATACAGCAAAACAATCCCCCAGCCCCCAGGACCGGGATTTCCCGAACAAGCACCGTCGGTATATACCATCACTTCTTTCATCATCCTCTTCCTTTCCTCATCGGTAACCGCCTGCTCCGTCATGGTCCTGATCGGTTCGGACGTGTTCCGCATTAATTTCAGACTTTAGTTGCTCTATAGCCATTTCCACTCAGATATCGGCCAAAATATAAATTCTGCACGTCCCAGTAAATCTTGAGATTTAATGCTTCCAAAATAGCGGCTATCCTTGCTCGCTGCAATATGGCGATTATCTCCCATGACAAAAAAGTGCTCCGGCTCCACCGTAAAAGGACCATAATCACCATCCTCCACGTCAGAGTTGGTGTAAGGTTCATTTAGCAGTTCACCGTTCACATACAAATGATTATGTTCAACTCGGATTACATCTCCGGGAATACCTATGACTCTTTTCACTAAAAATCTTGGACTCGACAGCTTGGAATCGGGATCTTTTAAAATCACAATGTCCCCCCTGCCCGGATCATGAAAATTATAAACCAGCTTGTTGACGAACAAATGCTGACTTTCCATTAACGTCGGCTGCATCGAATGTCCTCTGACCGTGGACAAGTTAAATACAAACAGGTTCAGAAGCAGCAAGACGACCATGGCAATCAGAAGGGTGACTAACCAATCGCGTATGTAACCAGAGCGACCTGCTGGTTTGGACGTTTCCGGCGAGGGAAGTGGGCCTGACGAAGGAGCCAAAGCGTCCATAATTAAACCTCCTCAACCCTGTTATAAATAGAAAAGCATATCCCGTACCCGATTGCAACGGTTACTCAGATATGCTCTAAATGTAAATATTATACTTAATGTTATTCAATTCTCTTTATTTCGATTCCCGATTAATGAGGCGCCAAAATACTCAGCTTCTGAAAAGCCTGTAAAATCTGGCTTGCTCCATAGCCCATCGCTTCGTACAAAGGCATGGCCGCACTGTTATGCTTGTCCCCTGCTACCCAAATACGGCTAACCTTACGTTGCTGAAAACGCTGCTCCATGGATTCCACAAGCGATTTGCCGATTCCCATCCGACGACGATCCGGATGAATAGCGATACGATAGTAACAACCATCATTCTGATCGATCGTGCCGATCAAAGCACCAACGATCTCACCCTCTTCTTCTGCAACGATGATCAAACCGGAATCCCACGAAAGCTGACGGGCAAACGCACTCACCGTCTCTTTGTAGCACTCCTCTGACAAGGCAATTTGCATGAGTTCCGTTACTGAGTTCACATCACTTAATTGAAAGGAACGAACGTGCATAAGTAATATCTCCCTTTTCGTAAGCATAATAAAAAAATTGAGACAGCACCGTCATTTTTACATAAATCCTTAAATTTCTTATCATGGTGTTAATCACAAGGCATTATGATAAAAATGCATACGATCTGCTATATATGAAATGAAGAACAGGAAAAGGGTGTATGCCCTCAAGTTCGTCATGTCATAGACATGACAGATTATAGCAGACGACAAAAAAGCCGAAATTTCTGCTTCCTTGACCATTAAACCATACTTTTTGATGGAATACATCCCTTTTTCTCATGTAAGCGCTGTATATAAAGCGTTTACATTTTAAAGTTCACAATTTACCTCTTATTACCTAGGTATTATGTATTCCAATCGGGTTTTTGGACATGCTAGCTACCAGGCCGTATTGCCCAGTTTGCTATTTTACAAACAAAAATGTTGATTAAATAGGCTGAATGCGGTTTAATATAACTGTCGAGGGTATTATTACATAGGAACACTTACCCAACCATATAACCAGGAGGGATTTTACTATGGCATTTCAATTACCAGAACTTCCTTACGCAAAAGACGCACTGGAACCGCACATTGATGCACTGACAGTAGAAATTCACCATGATCGTCACCATAACACATATGTAACGAACTTAAACGCAGCTCTGGAGAGCGCTCCTGAACTGCAAAGCAAAAGTCTGGAGGATCTGATCTCCAATCTGGACAGCGTTCCTGAAAGCATCCGCACTGCGGTTCGCAACAACGGTGGTGGACACCACAACCACAGCCTGTTCTGGGAAGTTATCGGTCCTAACGGCGGTGGACAACCGACAGGTGCTATTGCTGAAGCAATCAGCAACGAGCTGGGCGGCTACGACAAATTTAAAGAAGACTTCACTAAAGCAGCTACAACACGTTTTGGTAGCGGCTGGGCTTGGTTGGTTGTCGGCAAAGATGGCAAACTGGCGATCACTAGCACTCCAAACCAGGATAGCCCGCTGTCCGAAGGTCTGACTCCGGTACTTGGACTGGACGTTTGGGAGCATGCTTACTACCTGAAATATCAAAACAAACGCCCAGACTACATTGCAGCATTCTACAATGTAATCAACTGGGATGAAGTAAACAAACGTTACGCGGCTGCAAAGAAATAAGCCAGTAACAACATCTCTATCCTATAATAAAGGGCTGTCTCAAAAGTAGATTTTCTACGAATGAGACAGCCCTTTTGGCATTCCATGGTAAACTGGTGGAGATGATTCTCAAATACAGCTCTGGAGGTTGATGGATGCAGACTTTTTTTCGTTACAACTGGATGATTCGGGAACAATGGTACCGCTGGTGTGAAGAGGTGTCGCAGGAGGAATTACTGAAACAACGCGTCGGCGGAGTCGGCAGCATTCTAAAGACACTCTTTCATATCGTTGATGTGGAGTGGAGCTGGATTCAAACGATTCAGGGCAAACCCGACTTTCAGGAGGACTTCTCTCTGTATGATACGCTCGACAAAGTCCGTGAGCTGGATGCAAAGTTTCGACTCGATGTCGAGCCGTTCGTGCTCGCCTGGCATGATGGTCTGGAACGGAAAAGGTTTGAAGATCACCTCCCGGACGGCAGGATTGTAATTGATGCCTGGGGCGAGGTGATGCGTCATGTCATCGCCCACCAAATCCACCATATTGGGCAGTTGTCCATATGGTCTCGGGAGCTAGGCAAGCCTCCGGTTTCGGCCAATGTAATCGGCAAAGGGCTAATTGAAAGCGATGGTGGCATCGATTAGCTTTAACGAACATACAAGTATATTCATGTGACTCAGAGCCGTCCTCGGTCTTTTTTAACGACTGAGGACGGCTCTTTTACTTTTTCATCTATACTCTCTTGTCCATTCCACGCATATTCTCTTCTTTTAACCGTTTTCATAAAGCCTGATTGTAACTGATTAAGTTATTCAACTTATCAATACTCTCTTGGTTCAGAGTGTTGACCTCTTGCTCTTGATAGCACCGTAAGCCAATGTAAATAATGCTCCACATAACAGGGCAATAAGATGAGCGATGAGATAATTCATATGACCATGGTTCTCTGACGCTGCAATTGCAAAGCCAGGAAGAGCCGTGGTTCCGAATCCTATGGCTGTCAGCTTGCTTAAATATACATATGCTCCCGCAATCATTCCTCCAAGGCATCCAGCAATCAGGGGGAACTTATACTTTAAAGTGACCCCGAAGATCGCTGGTTCGGAGATTCCAAAAAGTACAGACCCGAATGCAGAGTAACCCATTTCTTTAACCTTGGTGTCTTTGCGATTCAAAAGAATATACCCCAAAACGGCGCCCCCTTGAGCCATCAAAGCTACTGATGCCAATGGGTTGATAAAATTTCTGCCTGTATCGGTTAACAGCTGCGCTTCTACCGCACCCATAACATGATGTAAGCCTGTAATAACAATGATCTGCTGAATGCCTGCAAAAAACATAAAACCGAATATCCCAAGGTTTTGCGTCATCCAAAGCAGCGAAACGGTGACCAGACTGGCTAGCTCTCGCCCAAGAGGGCCGATAATCGTAAACAATAGCAGGGAAGAAATAAAGACCGTCAGCAACGGAGCCAAAAATAGTTTAATCATGTCTGGAACCTTTTTGTTAAAAAACTGATCCAACTTGGCTACCACATATCCCATCATTAGAGCAATAATAATACCGCCCTGAAATCCAACCAACTGTACGGGAAGGCCGAAAAGACTGATCGATTCCGGATTTTGACTTCCTTTAGCTACCTCAAAAGCATCTGCCAGTGCCGGATGAAGCATAATCGCACCCAGCACAAGCCCCAGAATAGGACGACCGCCGTATCTCTTGGTTGCGGAATAAACAACAAGCAGCGGCAGGATTGTAAAAATACCCGTGGAAACGATTTGAACAAAGCGATTGATCCCTTGAAAAATTGGATACATCTCCACAATCGACTTAGGACCAAATAACCCCTTCTGACCTAACAGCCCGGTTATCCCCATTAACAATGCGGCGGCAAGAATTCCCGGCATGATCTCAATGAAGACATCTGACAGCGATTTAATGGCTTTTTGAAAAGGATTTTGCTTTAGTGCGGACTTCGATTTGACATCACTTAATGACATATCTTCTGTTCCGGTCAGTTTGGAGAACACGGCATAGATGTTATTGACCAACCCTGCTCCAAAAATGATCTGCAGTTGGTCCCCCGCTATGAAAACGCCTTTAACCAGATCAATATCTTCAATCTTTTTTAATTCCGCTTTTTCATTGTCCTCAAGTACAATTCTTAATCTTGTGGCACAATGGGCCACACCGATAATGTTCTCTTCACCACCGATATATTTTAAAATTTCTTGAGAAATTTGCTTATACTGCTTTTCTTTTGCTTCCATCTAGTAAAACCTCCTCTAGCTGAGTCAGATGTCTTCTTTAACAAATCTCCAGAACATGCCTAAAAAGTCCTGCTTTACCCTGGCAAGCGTTATGCCGACATGCATTAATTCATCACCGCCGAACAGCTCACCGGTTTCTACATTTCTATAAACGTAGTCTGGATTCAGACCTTTGAATTTTAATGTTTTAATCGCGGCAGCAGGTTGGGATAAAATCTTGAAATAGCTGGCCGCCATTTCCGTTTGATCCTCTGATACAAAGCTCCATGCGGCTTCATTTTCATCAAACGGATTAATTATTCTGTAAAACTTCCCAAATTGAATGAGCGATCTCATTTCTTTATATAGAGCTATCTGTTTTTTTACTATTTCTTTTTCCTCAACGGTTAATGTCGTCAAATCTAGCTCATATCCAAAATTCCCGGCCATGGCGACATAACCTCTTGTCTCCAAGGGAGTTATTCTGCCCACTTGATGGTTGGGTACTGTGGAGACGTGTGCCCCCATGGTAATTGGAGGGTAGACAAGACTTGTTCCCCATTGAATTTTCAGTCGGCAAATGGCATCCGTATTGTCACTCGTCCAGGTCTGAGGCATGTAATAGAGCATGCCGGCATCAAAACGGCCTCCTCCACTAGAACAGCTCTCGAATAAGACATGGGGAAACTTTGATGTAAGCTCTTCCATAATATTATAGAGTCCCAGGATATAACGATGCGCCGTCTCCCTTTGTCTCTCAGGCGGCAAGGCTGCCGAACCCACATCCGTCATGTGACGATTCATGTCCCATTTTACATAAGTAATTGGAACGTCCGATAAAATATCGGAAACCGACTTAATAATGTACTCACACACTTCCTTCCTCGATAAATCCAACATCAGTTGATTTCTTCCCAACGTATACGGACGATCAGGGACATGGATACACCAATCTGAATGCTTTCTGTATAAATCGCTGTCTATGGATACCATTTCAGGTTCAAACCACAAACCAAACTCCATACCCAGATTTCGTATGCGGTTTGCAAGATCCGGCAATCCATCTGGAAGTTTGCGACGATCCACCACCCAATCGCCTAATGAAGTATTGTCATCATCCCGTTTTCCAAACCACCCATCATCCAGTACAAACAGCTCCACTCCTACACTTTGAGCCTCCTTCGCCAACTGCTCAATCTTGTCGGCATCAAAGTTAAAGTAGGTGGCTTCCCAGTTATTAATCAGGATCGGCCGCTCCTTGTCACGAAAAGGCCCACGACATAATCTGCTCCTGTATAATTCATGATAAATTCTCGACATGCCGCCCAATCCATTTTCGGTGTATACCATGACCACTTCTGGCGTTTGGAAGGATTCCTCCGGTTCAAGCAGCCATGTAAAATCAAAAGGATTAATCCCCATCGCGACTCTTGTGTTCCGATAGGAATCTACCTGAGCCTGTGCCGTAAAGTTCCCGCTGTACACCAGATTAAAGGCGTACACTTCACCCTGTTCTTCATCTGTTCCTTCTCTTACAAGTGCCATAAAGGGTGCCTGTTGAGGGCTGCTGGCTCCACGGCAGCTGTCTACCATTTGAATTCCGGGTAAAATTTTTCGCCTTGCTATATTTTTTTCATTATTATGCGCACCGTACAAGGTAATTAGTTCGTATTCATCATCACGAAAATCCACACTAGCACTTAACGCTTTAAGCAGTTTTAGCTGCTGCCGACCTTCATTATCGAACCGGACTGAACGGGTGATGACATCCCACTTTTGATATAGGCTATAGGATAGTACAATCTTTACATCAATTAATGGGTCTTCAAGGACGATTTCCAGAGTTTCTACTTCGCCATCATCCTCTGCATAAGTAGAAGGAAGCCCTTTCAATTTTGGCTTGCATTGGTAAACCTGATGTTCTTTATACCGAAAGTCTGTCACGGTAGAACCATTCTCCAATTGAAGCTGATACGCAGGAATCCTGAAATCACTATTTCCAAATGACGGATATTCTTGTGGGATGGTATCCAGTGAAAAGGCTCGATCCGAGCCATCCGGATTGGGTGAAAATCCTCTATCCATAAAGATGATTTTATTGCTTCCCCGATAGTTCTGAATTTTCTTTCCCCAATACAGATGGGCTAAATAACCATCTCGTATAACCTGCATGACATAACTCGTATTGCTGCCTTGTAAATGGAATAAAAGATTCTCTTTATCGATGTGTATAGTCATAGCAACCCCCTTATAGCGCCAATAGTACGTTTTTTCAAAATTATAAATTATGTTGTTTTCTTATTGTTTACATCCTAATAATAATTGAATAGTTTTAATAATTATATGGAATAATGTAGACTCTATATGAAACGGTGTGATAATATACAGAGATGAATTAAGGGGTGAAAACAAATGAGTTCGCACTTTTCCAATCATTCCTATAACAACCTGGATCTCAATTTATACACATGTGGCAAAGAAAGCTGTACCAGCAAGCACTCTTATGGTCCAGCCATTCGAAGCGGGTATATGGTGCATTATATTTTAAAAGGAAAAGGGATCTTTAAAGTCAACGATAAAATCTATCATTTGGAGAAAAACGATGCTTTCTTCATTGAGCCGAAGGTTTTAATTTATTATGAAGCAGATGAAATGGACCCATGGGAATATGCCTGGATTGGTTTTAATGGGGTGCAAGCAAAAGAATATCTAAGCCGAACCTGTATCAATAGGGACAATCCCATTTTCCGGTTTGAAGCGGAGGGTAGCCTTGCCCGCTGTATGGAGAGCATCGTCGTTTCTTCTACACTGAAATCCAACAAAGACCTGCTGCTTGCATCCAAGCTATATGAATTTCTGTATTTGATGTTTGAACATTACCCTAATCAGGAAGTCAACCATGAAGTAAGACAGCAGCGGTATATTAAAGAAGCGCTTCTCTTCATTCAGCAAAACTATTCACACTTCATTACCGTAAGTGACATTGCCAAGTACATTTCAATTGACCGTTCGTATTTGCATCGTTTATTTAAACAGCAACTAAATAAGTCACCGCAGGAATTTTTATTACATTTGAGGATTGAAAAATCGTGCTCCCTATTAAGAAATACTTCCCTTAAAATCGGAGATATTGCGCGGTCTGTAGGGTATAAAGATGTACTCCTATTCTCCAAAATGTTCAAAACGGTCAACAAGGTGACTCCATCCGAATACCGAAAAAATCCCCAATAATAACACGCTTCGTTCGCAATTAAATTAGGCATATTCATTCCAAAAACAGAAAAATAGCGGCAGTATGGATCAACCTCATGTCCATACTGCCGCTATTTTTTTAACTACCATCTTTTATGGGCAAAACCTTTAGTTTGATAATTAGTTCTCTTTTTGCTTCGCATAATACTCGGTGATCAGATCAAGGAACACCTTGGGAAATGCCAAGGTGGCCATATCCGCCTCGCTGATCCAGCGGTACCCCGCTGGCAGCACATTGCGCGTGTACTCCGCCTGCTCTGCCAGCGTAATCAACGCCCCCGGCTTCGCTCCGGTACTGTAGCTGGCCCGCTGCTCGGCAGCCAGCGGTTGTCCTCCCGCCTCCCCGGCAGGGGCGGCGACCTCTTCACACTGGAACACACGTAGGTTCCAGTGAATGTGGCTGAACGTGTGCTCCGCCTCACGTACAAACCGCACCGGGCGCGCAAGCACGCCCTCTGCCAGCAAATGAGCCGCCAAATGGTCCATGGCGGGCTCATCCGGCACCGGGCCGTTGTAGCCCTCCGGCCCGGCAAGCTCATGCGGCAGCTCCCACATGCGGGCCAACAGGCCCTTGGCCGGGCGCTGCCGTACGAGCAAGCGGCCGGCGTTCGCTCCGCTGCCCTCGATGAGAGCGACGGAGCGCGGCTCCAGCCGAGGCGGCTTCGCCTTGGTCTTGACCGGCAGTGTCTCCTCGCGACCTGCCAATCTGCCCGAGCAATGCTCCATGACCGGGCAGGTCAGACAATGAGGCGACTTCGGCGTGCAGACCAGCGCCCCCAGCTCCATCAGAGCCTGATTAAAATCAGAGGCTCTTCCTTCGGGAATCAGCTCCCGTACCAGACTTTCCATATGCGCCCGCGTGCTGCCCTTCATAATATCCTCTTCAATGAGAAAATAACGCGACAGCACACGCATCACATTCCCGTCCACAGCAGGCTCTGGTCGGTTGAAGGCGATACTCATAATCGCCCCCGTCGTATACGGGCCTACTCCTTTCAGTGCAGCGACAGCTTGTGTATCATCCGGCACCTGCCCGCCGTGAAGCTCAACTACTTGTTTTGCCGCAGTTTGCAAATTCCGGGCCCGCGAATAATAACCCAGCCCTTCCCACAGCTTAAGCACATCCTCTTCGGGTGCTTCCGCCAGCGCTTCAATTGTAGGAAAACGTGCAATAAAGCGGTTAAAATACGGAATGACCGTATCCACACGCGTCTGCTGAAGCATAATTTCCGAGATCCAGATATAAAAAGGATTCCGATGGCGGCGCCACGGCAAATCGCGTTTGTTACGTGTATACCAATTCAACAGTTCAAAGCTGAAATAACGCTTTTGTTCCAATGTATTTGTAGTCATCACATCACATCTCCTTATATTCGACAATCACAAAAGCAGAGGCAATGTTAGGCTGATGTGTAATACTCAAGTGAATGCTGTAATTCGAGTCACCTGTAGACGGCAACCTCAGTCTATCCCACGCGGATGAAGACAAATAAACTACTGGCTTCCCCCCAGGTTCCGGTAAAATATCCATATCGCCGAACCCGATGATTTGCCCAATTCCGCAACCGAAGGCTTTCGTTATCGCTTCCTTTGCGGCAAAGCGCCCTGCTACGAACTCCGCTAGTCTACCCTTGCGTTCCACAGCAAGCTCACGTTCTGCCGGGGTCAGCACCCGATTCAAAAACGCGTCTGCATATTTACCTGCCAAAATATCAGCCATACGGCTTATTTCCAGCACATCATGTCCAATTCCGTAGATCATTTGGGTATTCCCCGTCCTTTTTACTTTACTGGATCTATTGTAACAGTGCGTCCACACCCTGGCGAGTCACAAAAGCGTAAAAACGGCACCAAAATATGTTAAAATAAGAAAGGCTATAGGTGAATGTTTTGAAATTCAGCTGATATGCCCATTAAAAAAAATTCCCGTAGAAAGGAAGGATAGGATGTCAGAAACCATTATTGTTGAAGCAGGAACAGATGCGGTGATCCGGGCTTCCTGGTTTCCCGCTAAAAATACAGCCAAAAGCCTGCTCATCATCGCTCACGGCTACAAAGGATTTAAGGATTGGGGCATGTTCCCCTATATAGCAGAAGCATTGAGTATGGATAACCATGTTGTGACCTTCAACTTTTCACATAATGGCATAGGTGAGGATCTAGAGAATTTTACCGAGCTGGAAAAGTTCGCACGCAACACCTATAGCCGCGAACAAGAGGATTTGGAACTATTGCTATCCAATCTGAGAGCACGTCATGAGTTCAGAGAATTGCCGTTGTTTCTGTTAGGACATAGCCGAGGCGCGGGGAGCTGCTTTGTATATGCTCTAGATCATCCCGGTGAGATTGCTGGCGTCATTTCATGGAATGGCGTGACAGATCTTGATCTGTTTACTTTACCGCAAAAAGAAGAAATGCGCGCCAAGGGGCGCAGCTATGTGGAAAACGCCAGAACCGGACAACAGCTTCCGCTGGATGCTGTCATTCTGGAAGACCTGGAACAAAATCGCCAGCGTTTTGCCATTGTAGACAGACTTGCCAACAGCCAGCTCCCAGCTGTACTGATCCAGGGAACCGAAGATTCCAAACGTCTACGGGAAGGCTCTGCCCTGCTCACTTCCGTTCGTCCCGACATCGAATGGGTACAAATTCAAGGCGGCACTCATACCTTTAATACCGTTCATCCATTCCAGGGAGGCAGTCTTCCACTCGATCAGGCGATTACCGAAACCCGCCGCTTCATTGAGTGGATCGCCAATTAATTATTGCCCCTTCAATACAAACGGCGATCCGCCGGGCGGATCGCCGCATTTATTTACTTCAGGATTTTGCAAAATTCGATTCCAGTCGCTCCAAGTGCAATATATAGACGAACTAGACCATTTCGATCTATATATTGTTTATTGAAAATCGCTTATTGGATTTTTGCAAAATCCTCACTTGAGCATTTTTACAATTCCATAATGATTAATGCTTACACTCCTGGGATGCTTGTCCGCTTATGCGCTGTACGTGTAAAGAAGCTTTCCAGCTTTTCGCGTGCCGCCGGGTCAATTTCCTTGCCTTCTAGGTAGTCGCTGTTTGCTTCGTAGGAGATCCCCAGTTCTTTTTCATCCGTCTGGCCTTCCCACAATCCTGCTGTAGGCGCTTTGTCCAAAATGGCCTGCGGAACTCCGAGATAGCTGGCCAGCAAGCGTACCTGACGTTTGTTAAGCGTGCTAAGTGGCGTAATATCGACCGCTCCATCGCCCCATTTGGTATAAAAGCCTGTGATGGCTTCTGAAGCGTGATCTGTGCCAACGACGAGCAGATTCAGCTCATTCGCGAGTGCGTACTGAACCACCATACGTGTTCTTGCCTTTACATTCCCTCTCACTTGCGGAGTAATGGAACGCTCCAGACCGATATCCTTTAACGTATGCTCCACTTCCACGGCAACCTTGTCCACGGCTTCCTTAATGTTCGTTTCCCCAGCATATTTCAGGTCGAACGCTTTGGCTACCGCGTAGCTATGCTCGATATCTTCCTGTTGGCCATATGGCTGGAATACACCCAGCGTTTTGTATTCGTCCCCTTGCTCCTGCGTCAATTCATCTGTAGCCCGCTTGCACAAAGCGGCTGCTACGGCACTGTCAATCCCGCCACTGATGGCGATCAACAGCCCTTTGCTTCCCGTTTTCGTTACATACGACTTGAGGAAATCCACACGCTTGCGGACCTCCGCTTCTACGTTAATCGTAGGCTGTACTCCCAATTCAGCAATAATCTGTTCCTGCAAACTCATCAGATAAGCACCTCTTTTTTAGGAATTTCCTTCACAAGCCAACATGCAAAAGCCCCGGCAAGTTTCGCAGGCGAAAAATGCGGGGCATAGCTTGAGCAGTCTTACCGGCAAAAACGATCAAATGCACTGGTCAAATCAGCAGCGATCTGATCTGCCGAACGATCCTCCACCTGATGACGCTCGATGAAGTGAACCAGCTCGCCGTCTTTCAACAGCGCGATAGAAGGGGAAGACGGTGGATAAGGTGCGAAAAATTCGCGAGCCTTTGCTGTTGCTTCCTTGTCCTGTCCGGCAAAAACCGAATACAGATGATCTGGCGTAAGATCATGCTTCAGTGCTTCAGCCACACCTGGGCGGCATTGGCCTGCGGCACAACCACATACCGAGTTCACAACAACCAGCACTGTACCTTTAGCATTAGGCAGCTTGGCCTCCACATCTTCAGAAGTACGCAGTTCCTGAATCCCAAGATTCGTCAGTTCATCGCGCATTGGCTGAACTGAATCTCTCATATATTGATCGAAAGACATAGACATATTCTTTCACTCCTTTTCCAAAAATCATGTATACTACGTTTCTAATTTCATCCTTTGCCGTAGTAAAGGCATGGACATCTAAACTTCATTATACAATCTTTTTCACGTAATTTGCAAAAATCCGGCTATATATTTGCACGATTATTTCTGTATCGAATTCATGACAGGAAACTCAGAATGATCCCGGTAAGTCGGAACGGTTCTGCGCAATCGAACTTTAAACTGCGTGCCCATTCCCTCCACCGAATCTACGGCAATTGTACCGTGATGACGCTCCACTATACTTTGACATAAGGCCAGACCCAGACCTGTACCTTTCGTTTTGGTCGTGTAAAAAGGTTGGAACAGCTTTTCAAGCTGCTTTTGCGGAATTCCCGGACCTGTATCCTTTACTTCCATTTCCACGAAATCCCCTTCCTCATGAGTCGAAATGGTCAGCACTCCCTTTTCCCCCATAGCTTCCATCGCATTACGCGATAAATTAAGCAGCAATTGCTTCATTTCCTTAGGGTTCAAATGCAGCATCGTCACATGATCCTCTAACTTTAGCTCAATCGTCTGTCCCCTCAGATTCGCATCTGCCCACAATAAAGGCGTCAGTTCGCGAATAATATCATGCAGATGACATTGCTCCTTCTCGACAATTCGATTCTGGGCCAGTGAAAGAAAATCGTTAATAATCCCGTTCGCCCGGTCAAGTTCCTCCATCACAATGCGGTAATAATGGTTGAGGGATTCTGGGCTTTTCTCACGCATAAGCTGTAAAAAACCACGCACAACCGCCATCGGATTACGTATTTCATGAGTAATGCCTGCTGCCATCTGTCCAACCAGACTGAGCCTTTCAAAATTACCCAGCTCACTGCGCAGCGTCTCCAGCTCTGTAATATCTTGCAAGGCGATAATGACACCTGTCGTTTGGTTTGCATGTTTATCCCGAATAGGAAGGAAACTTGAGAAGAATACTTTGGGGGTAACATTTATAAAATCAGCCCCCGCCTCTCCTTCCAACGCTTTCGCAACTCGTTCGTTAACCGCAGGCAAAGCGCTAAAACCATATAACGAGGTGAATGGACGACCTACTACCTCAGGCAGCGTAATGTAGGGATCGTAGTCCCGATAGAGTTCCAGCATCGTTTTGTTCATATGTATAACTCGTTCTTCGCTGTCCAAAGTAACAAGAGATAACGGCATCAAATCCATAACTTGACGCAGCTTATCCACTTCAATTAAATATTTGCTCGTAAACTCAGTCACATCACGCCGTAACGTCAGCTTCTCAAAGGCATTATGCATCAGGCTCACGACCGTAAAACTTGCCAGTACCCCTGCACCAATATTCCAAAACGTTGTAAGTAAGTCAGGAATGTATACCGCAATATCCTGTTTGCCCCACAGTAGCGGAAATATCGCCTTAAACAGCATATCAGCCACAACATATGCGGAGATCAGGAGCTTTTTGTCCAACATTGTTCCTCTTTGAAAAAACTTGACATGCAGGAGCATAAAAGGAAAAAGGATAAAACCCGTGCCCACGTACATCGGGGACATTTCTGTTGACTGGGCTATAATTAGGACTCCCATCAGTGCGGAAGCGGCGAGCACGAAGGCAGTGCGACGTCTACCGTACATGATGCCAACTGCAAGGGGAATAATACCGAGATTGGAAGGTAGACCATATGGAGACTGATATTGAAAGAGTGTACATAACAATATGGCTGGCAAGCAACACAAGTACAGTATTCCTTGATTGGGTCCAGGAAGCAGTTTGCCACCCCAAACCTTTTTCTTATCCCCATAATCCGTTAATATAGAGAAAAAACCCGCCGATATAACGGCAAGGAGAACTTGGAGCACACTTTCCTTCAACGCAATTAACAAGGACTTCTCCCCCTCATCATCTTTCCTTGACGCCGTTAGTTGAATTAAAGCACAGGCTACAATATATTACAATATATGTGTTAAAATCCCGGTGTAGAACGACAAAATTTGCTAAATACTAGATGTTTATAAGAGGAGCGTTTTTACGCAATCCAAATCCCTACAATTGAAAAATATACGCGTTACTGTACTCGAAAACTATCTAAAGTGACGGTATTACGTTATGATGAACAATCGGTTACACCGTTCTGAATGATTTTGAAAATTTGTCGACGAAAAGGAAGAGGTTAATGACTTACGACGTTATTGTGATCGGAGGCGGCTCAGCCGGATTAATGGCTGCTGCTGCTGCCAGCGGTGAAGGTGCCAAGGTGATTTTGCTGGAAAAGGGAAATAAACTCGGGCGTAAGCTGGGGATCTCTGGTGGAGGCCGTTGCAATGTCACGAATGCCAAAGAGCTGGACGAACTCATACGGCACATTCCCGGCAATGGCCGATTTCTGCACAGTGCACTGGCGGCTTTCGGCAATCGGGATATCATCGCCTTTTTTGAACAGTTGGGTATAGCCTTAAAGGAAGAAGACAACGGGCGTATGTTTCCAGTGACGGACAAAGCCAAAACAGTTGTCGATGCTTTGATCAACAAGGTACGCTCTCAAGGAGTCGAGATTCGGACAAGCAGTCCTGTTCAAGAGGTTATTTACACTGAAGGTCATACAGCTGGGGTGCGACTGCGTTCCGGTGAAATCCTACATAGCCGTAATGTCATTGTAGCCGTTGGTGGCAAATCCGTCCCGCATACAGGCTCGGAAGGTGACGGCTATGCATGGGCAGAACAAGCAGGGCATACCATTACGGAGCTGTATCCAACAGAGGTGCCGTTGACCTCAGGCGAGACGTTTATCCAGACGAAAGAGCTTCAGGGACTATCCTTACGCGACATCAGTCTGACCGTATGGAATGCGAAGCAAAAGAAAGTTGTCGTCCATGAAGGAGATATGATTTTTACACATTTTGGTCTATCTGGCCCGACTGCTTTGCGGTGCAGTCAGTTTGTCGTCAAGGGAATAAAAAAGGATAAGGTGAACACGGTGTTGTTGACTCTCGATTTGCAGCCTCACAAACATGCCGATGAAGTCTACCGTGAGACACTGGAATTGGCATCGGTCGATGCTAAAAAAGCGATCAAAAACGTGCTTAAGCCTTATTTACCGGAACGCTTAATTCCATTGTTGCTCCAGCAAGCCGAACTGCGTGAGGACTTGACCTATGATCATATTCCTAAGCAGCAGTGGCAAGAACTTGCTCATCGCATTAAGGCCTTTCCAATCCGTGTGAACGGTACGCTCTCTCTGAAGGAAGCATTTGTTACCGGGGGCGGTGTGAATTTGAAGGAAATTAATCCGAAAACAATGGAGTCCAAGCTGATGCCTGGATTGTTCTTCTGCGGTGAGATTCTCGATATTCACGGTTACACTGGAGGTTATAATATTACAGCGGCGTTTACGACAGGGCATACAGCAGGAACCCAAGCGGCCGTAAGCGATTAAGACGCTGCGCGTAGGATTTGATCTTACGATCGCTGTTGCTTCTCCAGATTCAAATCCTCCGCTGCGCTGCAAACCGCCATTACATCCGCATTCTTATAGGAAAAGTAGGAAGGAAATCAAAAAGACTTAAATCAGTCATGTTACTGATTTAAGCCTTTTTTTTAAAATGGCGTAAAGAACAAGCTCCATCTTGTTTTGACATTTGCCGCTATTTAAACCTCAATAATGATAGGTAAAATCATGGGTCTTCTCTTCGTCTGACTGTAAATAAACCGGCCAACATCATCTTTTAACATCTGCTTAATCAGTCCCCACTGACTCATTTCGATTTCGGTTAACTCGTTCACTGTGGACATAATCGTGTCGTGGATCTGGCTCATGAGCTCTTCGGAATCCTTAACATATACAAACCCTCTTGATATGACCTCTGGTGTTGCGAGCATTTGCTTCTCGTTTTTGCTCAACGTCATCACAATAATCAGCATTCCGTCTGATGAAAGCTTTTTACGGTCTCGCAGTACAATATTACCTACGTCCCCTGTGACCAACCCGTCTACCAAGCTATTGCCTGCTGCTACTTTGGGGCCTAGGGATGCCCTTCCCTCTTCGATTTGAACAGTGTCACCGTTATGGACGATAAATACATTCTCCATCGGAATTCCCACAGACTCCGCTAGCTGACGATGCTGATACAACATCCTGAATTCGCCGTGTATGGGAATTAAAAACTCGGGTTTCATCAGGGTCATCATTAATTTTAATTCTTCCTGGCTGCCATGACCGGACACGTGCATCCCTGTGGTGCTGCCTGATCCATAAATAACGTTGGCGCCCAGTACGTACAGGTTATCAATGACCTGGGAAAGATTCCGTTCATTCCCGGGTATGGCTCCTGCAGCAATGATTACAGTATCACCAGGCAAAATTTCGATTCTGGGATGCAGGGAATTGGCTAGACGGGACAGTGCAGCCATTGGCTCACCCTGACTTCCTGTACATAAAATAGCAATTTCTTCTGCAGGAAACCGTTCTGTTTCTCCCGCCTCAATCAACAAGTCCTCAGGCATGTGCAAGAAACCCAGCTCCTTAGCCACTGACACCACATTTATCATGCTGCGACCCAGTAGAACGAGTTTTCTGCCTGTTTCTACAGCCGCGTCAATGACTTGTTGGACACGGTTCACATTGGATGCAAACGTAGAAATAAATACTTGCTGTTTGGCTCTGGCAAAAGCATCCAAAATATGTCCGCCAACCAAACGTTCTGAAGGAGTAAATCCTGGCCTTTCGGCATTTGTACTTTCGGAGAGCAGCACTTTTACCCCCTTCTTTCCTATTTCAGCCATGCGATGAAGATCGGGGAAAGGTCCACTGACGGGAGACATATCGAATTTGAAATCCCCGGTATGGACCACATTTCCTTCCGGTGTCTGAAAAAAGACACCCAGGCAATCCGGGATACTGTGGACGGTAGTGAAAAAGGATGCCTGAATCGTTCCCGCTTGAACGGTTGAATCCGCATCTATAAGATGAAGCTCAGCATCACGTAAAAGGTTGTGCTCCCTTAACTTAATCTTAATTAATTCGATGGTGAGCTTTGTTCCATAAACGGGCATATTAATCTGCTTCAGCAGATAGGGAATACCTCCGATGTGATCCTCATGCCCATGAGTCACAATGAGCGCTCTGACTTTATCCTGATTTTCCAGCAGATAGGTGACATCCGGCACAATGAGGTCAATACCAGGCAAGTTCTCATCAGGAAACTTGGAACCACAATCGATAACGACAATATCCTGATCGTATTGGATAAAATACATGTTTTTCCCGATTTCATTAACACCGCCTAGAGCAGCAATGAGTAATCTATTATCAGCATGCATCAATTTTATTTCCTCCTTAGGAAAATGCTATCCATATTATTCATTTTCCACGTAAACTTATGCACAAAAAGAAACCCTTGTCTCTAAAAGACAGGGGCTCTCACTTGATTTATTAGATACCCACCGCAGCCGAAATAGCAGCAAAAATAGCAGCAACTAACCACAGGATCGGGAATAGCTTGAAGATTACCTTCAGCCACTGTCCAAAGCTGATCCGGGCAATGGCCAATCCCGCCAGCAGTACTCCGCCTGTCGGTGAAATTAGATTGGTTAACCCGTTACCGAATTGGTACGCTGTGACTACTGCTTCACGATTGATACCTACAAGATCGCCAAGCGGTGCAAGTACAGGCATGGTTAGTGCTGCTTCCCCCGAAGAAGATGGGACTAGGAAAGTAATAATATTATGTGCAACCAACATAATGGTAGTGAACAAGTAACTTGGCAATCCTTCCAGAATGCTTGCGAGTGCATTCAATACGGTATCGATGATCATACCCTGCTCGGCGATGATCAGAATTCCGCGGGCAAGACCTATGATCACTGCAGCGTAGATGAATTCTCCACACCCTTTTACAAAATTCTCAGCTATTTCCTTCTGGCTCATTTTAGTAACTACCCCGACAAAAAGACCCAGTGCGAAGAAAAGGGCACCAATTTCAGTCATATACCAGCCTTTGGACAAAATTCCCCAGACAATTGCTCCAAGCGTTACAATAAATCCACCTATTATTAATTTGTCCCGAAACGTGAAGACGACGTCCTCACCTGTATTTTCTTTTATAAATTGCTCACGATTTATAATATCACTCTGAAAAACAATGGATTTCTCCGGATTTCTCTTAACCCGATGCGCATACCACATCGTAAAGGCAATAGAAATCATAGTAAATACAAGCCATTCAATAAATCTCAGCCAGAGCTGAGGATTCCCCTCCACTCCTGCGATCCCCTGGGCAATCAATACTGAAAATGGATTAACAGTCGAACCAACATAGCCAATTTGCGTTCCCAGAAATAGAATGAGAATAGCAGTCATAGAATCGAAGCCTAGGGCAAACATTAACGGAATGAAAATCGCATAAAGCGGAATAATTTCTTCGCTCATCCCAAAGGTAGAGCCTCCGAGACTGAATATAACCATGGCAATTGGAATAAGCAGAATCCCCTTATTCTTCAGCCGTCTGGCAAGAGCTGTCAGGGCACGATCGATGGCTCCCGTCTGCAATATAATCCCGAAGGAGCCGCCCACAATAAGGACAAAAGAGACGACATCCGCGGCATTGATAATCCCCTCAATAGGAGCGCTTAGGATTTGAGGGAGGCCTTGTCTTAAATCACCGTTCTCACCAGTTTTGGGTACAGTGTGATAGGTTCCCGAAACGATCGCCGTTTTGGTCACGCCGTTTACTGTCACTTCATGACGCTCAAATTGTCCGCTGGGCACAATCCATGTCAATGCGGCGACTGTAATAATAATCAAAAATATTAAAGTATAGCTATGGGGCAAGGATAATTTCCATTTCATATTCTTGATGTTCATGTTTATCCCTCATTCCAAGAATGGTTATACGTAACCTTCCCTCCCATAATGGTCAATATCACTTGGGCGTCCCTGATGTCACCAGCGGATGCGTTAAGGAGGTCGCGATCAAAAACGGCGATGTCAGCATATTTTCCAGCCTCTAGCGTGCCTGTAACCTCTTCCATATAACAATGTTTGGCTCCATTAATGGTCCATGCCTTTAAAACTTCGGATGGCGGCATCCCCCGATCGGGATACCAGCCTCCAGCAGGTGATCCGTCCGGAAATAACCGATGAGAAGCTGAGTACAGTGAATCGGGAACACTCGTGATAAATAAGGGCAGATCAGTCCCAATGGTTATTGGCACATTAGCCTCCAGCATAGATTTATAATTATAAAACCGATTTTCATTACCTTTGCCTACCACAACAGGCATATAGGCCTCTTCATAGGTTGGATTCAGTAGCAGGATTTGAGCGTAGACTTCGGCAAAAATTTCGTTTTCGCCCATTCTGATCAGATCATCTGGATGAGGATACTCTAGATCACTGATAGAATGTCTGATAAGGTTATTACCTTGTTGTTCGCGGCATTTTTCAATCATGGATACCGCTTGGCGAATCGCAGCATCACCTTCTGCAGTTAGGCAGCATTTGATACCTTGGCTGTCTGCTTCCAGCACAGAGGCTTCAATCTTTTTGTAGTCAACCGTCCTCAAAGTCGTTACTCCGGGCATATCTGCGTAAGGTTCCAGCATGTCCCCCGTATGATCTGCTACGACACCGTCAAGCATCAGCTTGTATCCTTGGAAACGAATAAGGTCTCCATTATAAAGTGCTTTATACTTCATACCGGTGGCAATATCAAGCGATTCAACAACGGGTTCAAGCGAGAAATGAAATCGGAGTGGCAGTTCCCCTGTTTCTTTCAATTCTTCTAGAATCGGCAGCAACTCGCTATGCCGGTCAAAGCCAATATCTTTTATGGAAGTAACTCCTCGTGCAGCTAGTATGCGGCAAAACTCCATAAACTCTTGTTTGACAAGACTGTGGTCCTGCATCATAGCTTGGAGCAGCAAAGCGCGTGCCTCAGCACTGCATTGATCCGGCAAAAATTGATATTTCTCCTGAGCCAGTCGGTTCATCCAGCAGTAGCTTTTATTTAGGTTAATGGCAATTACCGCCCGATCAGGGAACAGCTCGTCCAACAAGCTTTGCTCAGGCAGCTTGCCCCATCCTTCCTCGCTCCAACCGTAAGCGGTTACATCTTTCCCTGGCAGAAGATTGTTTGCCGCTTGTAGCATTGATTCCACTGCTTCTTCAATCGAGGCTGCATGAGTCAAATCCACGCCCCGATGCATCGACATATATCCGGTAAAAAATACATGGTTGTCATGAACTCCTGGCATGATAAAAGCATCACCCAAATCACAGACAACCGTTCCCGCTCCTATCCAAGCTTGTGCTTCCTCGGGACGCCCCACTGCTGCAATACATTCTCCTCGCAGTGCAATAAACCCAGGCGAGGCTTCATTTTCTAAGCCATTAAAAATAGCATTTGACAGTAAAACTTTGTCCGCTAATGTGTCATTCTTCCCTTGCACAATTTCACCCCCTCATTATTTATCCGTCCTATAACATAACGTAATATAACGTTATAATATTGCTTCTGCTTCTCTTATGAAGTGGAAGCAGAAGCTGCGCCGTACCTGAATAACATTACCTAACAGGCAACGGATTTATATTGAGAATTGATAACGGTCTCCAATGATGTACTGCTTACCTACATGAACGGGGCTTCCATGCTGATCATAAATAATCGTGTGCATGTAGAACAACGCCTGTCCGATGGCCGTCTCCAGCAGCTTTGCTTGGTATTCATCCGCCAAAGCGATTTGTAATATCGTCTCTCCCGGTTGGTTAGGATCGATGCTGTATTTATGACGCAGCAGTTCGTATACAGAGCCCTCCAACTGTTCTTCCATTAGAAAAGAAAATCGGTCATAAGGATAAAAATTATTCTCCAGCATTAGCGGTCGATCACCGGCGTATCTCTTGCGCTGAATAAATAACACTTTTTCTCCTTGTGGCAGCTGCAACTGATGTGCAATTTTCTCATCTGCTTCTATGATTTCACGTTCTGTGACCACACTGTGTGAAGAGAGGCCGTTGGATTTGCAGGCAGCTGTAAAGCTGATAATATGTTCAATCTTCCGCCCAATTTTGGGTACATTGACAAAGGTACCTTTTCCTTGACGTTTGGTCAGATAACCTTCATGAACCAATTCGGCAATTGCTTTTCTTACGGTAATTCGACTTACATTGTAGGTCTCGCTTAGCTCAGTTTCGGTAGGTATACGACTTCCCTGCGTAAATGTTCCATTATGAATAGCGGTTTTGACTGCTTTTTGTAATTGAATATATAATGGCTCTGCTTGGTCTGAATTCAACATAATGTGCCCTCACTTGTCATATAACGTTATATTACTCCCACTTAGAGTATCAAATGTTACATATTCTTACAAGTGAAGATATTTGAAAATATTTTATTAGTAGCGGACGCCGTATCCGAAAGAACCTTCTACCAGACAGCTCTGGGCGGCAACCCTCGAGCCTTCTGCCATAGCGTCCTGAATGTTGCTATTTTTTAAAAAACTCAGTAAAAAGGCGGTTATATAAGAGTCTCCTGCCCCCATCGTATCCACAGCGTCAACGGAATCAGGCATTTGAAAATAGAACTTAGTACCATCATAGGCAATAGATCTATCTCCGCCGCGTGTGGCTACCAGGATTTGCCCCTCTTTTTTTCGATTGGAGCGGATATAGTTCTGTGTCTCTTCATCCGTCATATGGCTGCAAGAGAAGAAAGCGAAATCGGCATACGCAATATATTTCTCCACCTGTGCATCTACGAAATCATCCGAAAAGTCAAAAGAAAGAGGGATTCCCAGCGTCTCCAATTCAGGCAGCAAGTGCCCTGTATGACTGTACAAGCCGGTGTGTATAAGGTCGAACCCGCCAACATAGGCCTTGTCTTCTTCACTCAGCTCCAGCGGATGGAGACGTGTAACTCCTCCCTCATTGCTGCCCAGAAATACTCTGTCTCCGTCTTCCAGGGTTACACGTGCGCAGCCGTTCTCACCGCTGTGATATCTGCACCGTGAAATGTCAATTTCCAGCTCACGGAGAATGTGTTCTACATGCTGCGCTTCGTTATCATCTCCGAATACTCCTATAAAGGCTGCATCTACTCCCGCTTTTTTGGCAAATACACTGAAATTAAGCGCATTGCCGCCAGGATACATCATGCGCAGATGAACATATTTATCTACCACATTATCGCCAATGCCTAGAACTTTCATGATGGTTTCCTCCTGTTGGTAAGAGCGCTTAGTAAGCTACTTTGCCCATATAACGGCGAGTTTCCAGTGGGTGATTGCGTACATTTGCGAGTGCTTCACGATAAACACATACAATGCTGTAAAATAAAACCGGGTTAAAAAACTCGACGACCTCGTCGGCAATGGTTCCGATTCCAAGCTCCTTCGCATCGATCACTTCCACTTTCTCGGCATATTGACTTAGGAAAGTCCGTGCCCGCTCATCCAGTGCCCGTGTGCGTCCTTCGTTGATCATCAGAATAAATGGAGTTTCTTTATCCGTTACTTCAAACGGACCGTGGAAAAATTCACCGGAATGGATTGAAGCCGCATGGAGCCATTGCATTTCCATCAGAGAACAGATAGCAAATCCGTAGGCATGTCCATAAGAAGCTCCGCTGGTCAGGATATAGAAAAGGTCTTCATTGCGATATTTGTCAGCAAATACACTGGCACGGGGTTCAACTTGTATTTTTGCCCGGTTAATAATTCCATTGATTGCTCCCAAGCCGTTCTGGAAAGCTTGATAATGCACATAGCCTTCAGCGATCTGAAGCAGCTCAACAGTAAGCTCTAAAATAATGGCCATAGGATTATTTTTAACATCGCTCTCATCTCCCCATTCGTAGAGGAATGAATAATCGGAATAATTGAGCAGTGTCGCTTCACTATTGTGGGTTAAGCCGATGGTGTAAGCGCCTTTCTCTTTGGCTGATTTAGCAGCCGCAACCGATTCCGGCGTGTTTCCACCATGGGAGCAAACGATGACTACTGCGTTTTTACCTAAACGTTTTGGCAGCGCGTGCACAAACTCATTCGCCGTATACATGCCTGCTACCAGCTTCTTTGCTTCACTATCCAGAAAATATTTTGAGGGATACATATCGACTAATGAGCCCCCGCAGGCTACTAAATAAACCTCTGAAATCTTCCCACTCGCTTGTTCATAAATCGTTTGAACCGTCTGATGTACATTCATTGTTATCTCTCCCTTTTATATAACGTTATATAACGTATTGTTTACGAGATAAATATAAGCGCTTTCAATAAAAGTGTCAAGCCCAATTATTCGATCAAATAGACTTTTTTTATAACCTGTCATTAAAAAAGCTCTAATCCTTTTATGTAAGGGATTAGAGCTCCTTTTTTAGTTTTAATTCATTGATAGTGGTTGGCAATATCGAGGCTACTCCTGCAATATACGTACAAAATAATGGTCTTACAGATGGGTTTGTCCGAATAAACTAATATAGACAAATACATAACATCCAATAATACTCAAGGAGGAAAAAGGACATTAATACGTTTATCAGTTATATTTTTCTTGGTTTGTCACTTTCCGCTCCCATTGGACCGATTAATGCCGCACAGTTGGATCGAGGTATTAAGAATGGGTTTTGGCACGCCTGGTTTATTGGGCTTGGTGCAATAACCGCAGATATAATCTATATGTTGCTTGTCTATTTGGGAATGATCCACCTTCTTAATGCCCCGTTTGTCAAAGCTTTTTTATGGATGTTTGGTTTTTTCGTGCTTGTGTATACAGGTCTTGAAAGTATTAAAAATGCTGGCGTGATTTCAGAATCTGAATTAAGGGGAAATGGTAATACCCTAACCAACTCATTTCTAGCGGGTTTCCTGATGTCATTATTCAATCCCCTCTCCATCCTGTTCTGGCTTGGGATTTACGGGTCCATACTCGCAAACGTCGCTAATTCATATCCAGTACAACAGCTAATGATCTTTAGCGGAGCGATTGTATTAGGTGTGTTACTCTGGGATGTGACTATGGCAGCCGCTTCAAGTATTTTCCGTAGGTTTCTAAAAACCGGATTGCTTAAAACCATCTCTTGGATGTCTGGATTATCTCTTATCGGTTTTGGCTTTTATTTTGGTGTACAAGCATTTCAATTACTTTTTTTACGCTAACTCTTGGCTTCTTGGCAAAATTACCGAGATACCTTCGTGTGTTTTCGGCGAACCCATTGTACGATAAGGTCACATATTGCAATTAACAAGACAAGCAATAAGCTGATGTAAACTCCCGGGCGGCTAAGCTTATGAAAAAATGATCCGACCACAGCCATAGCTATCAACAATAATCCAATCCAACGTTTAATATGGTTTGATCTACTCGATTCCAGTAGCTTACCTGAAGACAGCAAAATAAAGCACCAATTATACAACAGCATTAAACCCGCTGCAGTAGTGATATATTCATATACTTTTCCCGGTAGTAGCAACGACATTACGATGGCTGAGATTAATCCAACGGAGATCAAACTAAGTGCATATAGAGGATATTTACCCTTCCACTTCCGTGAAAATAATGTGGGTGCATCTCCTTCCTGTGCGAGTGTAATCATCATAGATGTCTCTGCATATAGAGATGCTGTCATTGTTGAGAACCCTGCAATAATAAGCACTCCATTAAATAAATGAGGCATAAAAACCAGATGATCGCTGCTGAGCGCAAGCACAAAAGGACTTTCTTTCGGGTTAAAGGCACTTAATGGCACCATAGACACAGCCAGACCAATCGAAAGCACATACACTGCAACCAGTGTAACCAGCATTACTTTTCCTGCTTTAGGTGCATCCTCCGGTTTTTGAAGCCGATTTGACATAATTCCGAGCACTTCAATACCTCCGTATGCATAAAAGGCAAAAATAAAAGATGACCACAATCCTATACCGCCGGTAGGGAAAAACTCTTTGTAACTGATGGGGAACTTTGGATTATATTTTCCTCCTCCGATCCAGCCTGCCAAAAGAGCAACGGCCAAGACCAGAAACATAACAATAGCTGCCATCTTAATGATGGCCAATACATTTTCAACTCGATCAAAACCCTTATTGCCAAAAAAAACAATCACAAGCCCTAAAATCCCGAAGCCTGCCGCAAAGATCCACATCGGTACCTGAGGAAACCAAAAACGTGAGAATATAGACAACGCAGTTAACTGGCTCCCATTAATAAGGAGTTCCGAAAACCAATATACCCAGCCACTGCCGAATCCTGCCCAACTTCCAAATGCTTTTTGGGCATAGGAACGGAAGGAACCCTGTTCAGGATGATCTGCCGTCATTCGCGAAAGAGCATCAAACACTACATATGTTCCAACCGCTGCCAAAAAGTATGCAATCAGTACGGCTGGACCGCCAATAGAAATCGCTAAGCCGGACCCCAGAAAATATCCTGTACCGATAGTACCTGCAACTCCTAACAAGCTAAGTTGCCACCATTTTAGTTTTTGTTCTTTTTGCATATCAGACGGTTTGTCCATTAAAAAATCACCCTACTCCTAGATTTTGGGACAGATCTCTCCATTCTTTAGATTGCCCTCTCCAATATATTTCATGTGAATGAATGACTCTTCTTTATCAATAAAAAAGCACCAGCTAACCCGCTCAAGGTTTACTGGTGCTTTTTACTTCACAAAACATTTGGAACATAAACAACCGCCTAATCGACATAGCGTCATCATTTGGGTCAAATATGGATGCTTCCAGAAAATCCATCCACTTCGTCTTCCGGTTGTTGATCAGAGCTGACGTTGTGCTCCCCAGTTGTGTTGCTGTACGTTCGAGAGGAACCGTTTTTATACGCTTCACTCCAATCCTCGTTGATCGTGTGCGCCGGGATAATCCAGTCCTCCGGGCTATAACCTGGATTTTGTACACCGACATTTCCTTGCAGATCGGGAATTGCATCCGGTCTAGAGAAAAGAGTTCCTACCTCAATCATACTTCCTTCATAGGCTTGGCAAATCTCCAATGCAGACAACACATCCTGGTTCTCAATATGAACACTGAGACCTGTGTCACCATTTGTGCTGGCGGAGTATCCAATTTCCTTTAATGTTTCACAGGCTTGGGTGGCTTGCTGCGGATCACGAAATTGAAAACGGAAAGAACCCGTATCCATGTGTTTCATCTCCTCTGAAGTAGCTTATTTTGTTAATTGGGGTTCATTAGGTTAGGTATGTTATTTTTAATATAACCAACCGGAACAGTATTTTTACATTCAAAACCTTTATTTTTCAAAAATTTACTTTAAAGCTTTGAAATTAAATAGTTAAAAAAGCAGCTACTGTGACAAATCGCATGTTTTCGCTACGTAAATCCCTTTATGCTAGTAACAAGGGTATGGTTGCCCGGTCATCCGAGCCGAGCGGTCAAAGGATGCCCAAATCCATACATAAAGGCGGAATGAAGATGATAGATTACCGAACATTGGTGACACAGCAATCTATGCATTTGTATAGCGTGTTTGCCAAGTCATTCAAAAGTGTAAACGAACATGCGGTTGCTGGCATCAAAACGGTGGGCTTCAACCCAACGGCCTTCGCCGTGATGGAAGTTTTATATCACAAGGGCGCGCAGCCAATCCAACAAATTGGAGCAAAGCTGCTTCTGCAAAGCGGAAATGTCACTTATGTTATTGACAAGCTGGAAAGCCGCGGTTATTTGCACCGTCACCCGTGCGACCAAGATCGTCGGATTATATATGCAGAATTGACGGACGAAGGACAACGTGTCATGGACGAAATTTATCCTGATTATACACGTCAGATTGAACGTGCCTTTAGCGGAATCAGTGAAACCGAAAGAGATCAACTCATCGGCTTGCTCAAAAAATTGGGCCGTAGCGCTGATAACCTGTCACCTTATCACAAATAGAACGAATAGTAATTTTAGCAACTGATCGTTTGTGAATAAACGAACAATCTTATAGCTGTGCTAAACAAAAATTTAGATTTACACAGAAAAGTCCACCCTTATATTCATGGGTGGACTTTTCATATACCTGAATAGAGCGAAATATGCCCAAGCTTACGAGCAGCATAAGTACCTACTATCGACTAAAGTGTTTGACCACTACATTATTAAAAATTGCTGGACCGCCATCGGAAAACAGAGTGATTTTCTGATCCTCTAACCGTGGAAATATTAAAGAGGAATAAGCTACTTCTCCACCATCGACAAACACTTCAATACTGGTTTTATCGACGAGAATGTTCAGGTGTACCTTTTTCTTATCGGGATCAAATGGCGCCTTGCTCTCTACATATTTTCCACTCTGATCCGGCTGCCCAGTGTTCGCTCTGTTTACGTAAGAGTATTGACCTTCCACTGAGACACCCACATCGACATGACGCTTGCCATCCGTCGACTCTCGAAGCCTCAATCCTACATTTTTAATCGTGGACCAAGAGACATCCGCCTCTAGCTGATAGGCATCGCCTGCTACCGGAAGCCGGTGAGTACCCTCTACTTTAATCGTTCCTAATGATTTTTTGGATGTTTGGAATCGCTCCAAATTGGGCACCGGCTGTGAAACCAAACGATATCCAGCATCTGCCGTATGTTTCAGTCGAATTTGGCGAACAATCGAATCCATTCCATTAAAGCCTTCCTTTAGGGTAGGCGTGTTATTGGCATAATCCCAATTGTTCATCCAGGCCAGAGCATAACGGTGACTATATTTATCTTTGTCTTTTCCTTCCTCGAACGTAACTGCACCATACCAGTCAAACCCATAATCCAGCCACTCAGGTTCACTGTGATCAGGGAGAAATGCTTCTCCATTAAAATCTCCCGTCCAATAGGCATACGTGTTGGGCCCGCCTGTTGATTTGCTATTGGCGCTCACGCCTAGAATCCATTGATAGGTTCCATCATCCGCACGCATCCGGTAAAGGTCAGGACATTCCACAAGCCCGATATTTTCCGTTTGAAAGCCGCTCGTATACCGCCAATTCTTTAAATTATCAGACTCATAAAAGCCAATCTTTGTTCCCTCTGCCATGACCATCACCCATTGATTACGTTGAGGATCTCGGATGATTTTGGGATCTCTGAAGTCCTTTGTACCGGGGTTGGACATCACAGGCTTGTTGCGGTAAGAAGTAAACGTCTTGCCTTTGTCCTTACTGTACCACAAAAATTGTTCCTGCTTTCCGCCATCTGCGGAGGGCTGCGTCACAATGGCTACTAGCGTGCCTTTTCCAAAACCCGCGGTATTATTAACATCGATCACGACCGAACCGGACCAAGGATCTCCATTCGGGTTCGTATATTTGGGAATCGCCACCCCTTCATCTTTCCAATGTACCAGGTCGGTTGATGTGGCATGTCGCCATTCTGTACCGTTCTTTTTGGGATAGTCACGATTATATAAATAGTAATAATGATATTTTCCATCAAAATAAATGGGCCGTTGAGGATCATTCTTCCACTTATCCGGAACAGTAAAATGATAGGATGCCCGATAGGTCGGTGTTGTATGCTTACTTTGATTAGCTTGATTTTTGGGAATTGCAGCAGGTTTTTGGGGTTTGGCTGCATCCTGTTGGTACATACTCCATCCCATAGCTATAAATATAGTTAAGCCTGTGATGATTACAACGGATCGTATCCAAATGCTCTTGGGAGCTTTTTTTCTCATTATGACGATCCTCCTTACCTCTCATTGCATTGTTATGTATCGTCCGACGGACGGCAGATCGGTAAGCTACCAAACCGCCGCCTTCGGACATACTGCATATACCTACTTATTTCTTCCCATACTCATTTGGAGATTCTTTTTTGTCATTCGTTGGATCAACCGTGATTTGCCCTTGCTCCAAAATACCGTTTTTCACAACAGACGTTTTCGAGCCTTTAATATTCAACAGGAAGCTTGGCGCGAAAGTAGATTTGTGATCCGGGAAAAGCCCTCGATTAGTCATATAACTCGAAACGACTACGTTATTGCCTTTGCCTTGCGGGATAGCAAAATGGGCATACGTCCAGGTAATATCATCACGATCCAGATCCTGATGAAGAACGAGACCGGTTCCATTCAACGGTTTATAAGGCCCTGTCAAGGAAGTAGAAACATAACCCAGCATGTAAATATCATCGTCTCCGATCGCATCTACAGTCACCTTGGAACCTCTCGTACTCGTAAATAAATACCACAAACCGTTCATTTTGAACACATTCGCCCGTTCAATTTCATCTGTTACCAGATTGGAAGCAATCAAAGGAGGCATTACATTTTTCAACGTATAATCATCATTCAATTCAACGATGCCCAGTGCGCCGTTCGCCAGCTCAGCTCCTTTTTTCTTAGGACTTTGCTGCAGATTAGAAAGCTCTTCCCTGAAGAATTTCTTATTGCCGCCATAATAAGCTGAGTTTTGAAGCGAATCTTCGCCTTGGTAGCCTGTCTCTGTCCCTGTATTGGCTTCAAATATAATATATTTGTGGCCTTGATCCTCGACATAGTGAGGGTCTCTAAACGTATGGTTATCCATATCCACTCCGACGCTTTGCTGCACATTTTGATAGGTTTTCCCATCTCCACCGTCATAGATCGATTTCAAATCCTCGACTCCATCTACTTTCAGTGTCTTATCGTCAGGCTGAGAGACATTAATTTGAGCCGTGCTCAAGGTTTGCTTGCCGTATAATTTGTTATTCGGATCATAGGGCTGTCTGCTGGTATAAAATAAACGTACTTGTCCATCAGAGGTTAAGGTAGCTGAACCTGACCATTCTTCTGACTGATTTTTTAGAATCGGATCGTTGGCAAGCAATTTATCATTGTCTTTAAATACTCTGCCGGCATTTTTCCAGCCGCTCAGTGAAGTATTGCCCGCTTTTTGATAGAACAGGTATATGAATGTATCCTCGCCTCTTTTAGGATCGCCTGCCAATCCAAAAACGATATTATACCCTTTGTAATTGGCTACTGTGCCATCGGCATTTTGTAACGGCCAAGAGTCCCAGACATCGAAATCAATTAGCTTGCCTGAGCTGTCGCGACCAATAGCAGAAGGAATATTCTTAATTGTAGACGCATCGAAGGACGGAACCTCATATTTTTCTTTGCCTTGCTGTTTGAAAATATTCAGCATGTCATTACGCGTAATTTGGGTAAATGCATTGTCTGTTTTGAGATCAGATGCATCATTTTCCTCGGCAAAAGCCTGAACGCCGCCTCCTAACAGCAAGGTAGTTGCTACTGTTGCAGTGGCTGCTTTACTGAACCATTTGTTAAACTTCAAGTACTCCATCTCCCTTAATCTAATTATGCTTCTAGATTTGAAACCCAACTTTTTGGTTGGTAGGGCCATTTTATATGGTATGTCAAACGATTGATATAGACTGAAAAGCCCTATTATGTGAGGTAAGCAAACAGGTGCCTCTTGAATTTCATCCTCATATTTTCCTAGTAATTTTCTGAAAATTCCTATATTTTTCATTTTTATTACATTCAGAAAAATTTGCTACTTGATTTTTTTCCGTGTCCCATTTTGCTAGGTTGGTTGCTTCATTCACATGCAAAATCGTTCTAAAATAAATCATACAAAGCCCGATTTGTAAGCGGGTTCAAAAAAATGGTTCCTTAGTACCCTACAGCTCAATTCAGAAACATATTTTTTGTTACAATTTCTTAAGACTTTTTTACCATTTTGTTACCTATACCCTATGAATATATAGCAACTCTAGGGGGTTTTCATCTCCTTTTTGTATGCTGGGGAATTTATCGGTCCTATACGAGGTGGCTATTTTGCTGAATCAGTAGGAGGAGAGACCATTGCATAAAGAGACAGCCCGGACCCTTATTTGGTGTACCGGACTGTCTCTTTATCATGAAAGATTAATATTATTTTTTATGCATGTTCTCTTTGTGGTGTCTTTACGCGCTGATCTGCCTCTTCTTCAGTGCCCGGCGGACGGTTCCGCAGTCCGAGGACGACAAACCAGCTAATAACCGCAATAACGACCATGATAACGAACAGAGAATGCAGACTGTTTTCCAATACAGAACGAAGTAATCCAGCAACCTTGTCACTTAGACTCTGTGAAGCATGAGGTGCAAGCAGACCGTTAATATCCTCCTGCGTTACCCCTTGCTGTGTAAGCTGTCCGTCTGCTGTCTGGGCAGCAATGCGATAATTCAGCCATGAACCGAAGGCTGCAACCCCGATCGTTTGCCCCAACGTGCGCAGGAATGTATTCAAAGCTGTAGACGCGCCACGCAACTGGAACCCGACCGAGGACTGGGCAATAATCGTAAACACAGTCATCGAGAAGCCAAACCCCAGTCCATACAACAATGTAGACAGGAACAGCAGCCAGATCGGAGCCGTTTGGCCCATCAAGGTCATGACGAAAGCCCCCAAAACAATCAGGGTCAGCCCAATCAAAGAGGTTCGACGTGAGCCCAGGGTCAGCAAAATGCGTCCTCCGATCATGGAGCCAAATAGCCAGCCTACGGACATTGGAGCCAGCGCGAGACCAGATGAAGCGGCATCTCCACCGTGTACACCTTGAATCCATAGTGGAAGATAGCTAGTCAGTCCGATCAGCAGGGTGCTGACTAGCAGTGCTGCGGCACAGGAAAAAGCGATATCCCGTATCCGAAATAGCTTTAGTGGCACCATCGGTTCCTGAGCGCGTTTTTCGATAACCAAAAACAGAATCAGGAACAAAATGGCTACGGCAGCCAAGGCCAACAATTCAGGAGAAGCCCAGCCGATATACTGCCCGCCCAGTGCCAATACGAGCAAGAGGGCTGTCATCCCGATGGTAAAGGTAACCGCTCCCGGCACGTCGATACGCGCAGTACGCTTGCTTACCTGTTCCCGCAAGTAACGGGCGATGAAGAACATAGCCAGCAATCCAAAGGGAACGTTAAAACCGAAAATCCACTCCCAGCCAAAATAGGTAACCACATAACCACCCAAGAGAGGCCCGATCAGGGAAGAAATCCCCCATACGGAGCTAATCATGCCTTGGACTTTGCCGCGTTCCTCCATTTTGTATATATCACCGATGATGGTAAAAGTAACGGGAATGACACCACCCGCACCAATACCCTGAATGGCCCGGTAGATAATAAGTTGCTCCATACTACCAGCCAGCATACAAAGCAAAGAGCCAAGTACAAACAACGAACAGCCGATTAAAAATATGGGTTTTCGGCCAAACAAATCGCTAAGCTTGCCAAAAATGGGTGTGGTCACAGCCATAGTCAGCAAATATGCCGTAAAAATCCAACTGAGCAAATTCACGCTGCCCAGCTCGCTAACAATCGTCGGTCCCGCCGGACCGATAACCGTTCCTTCAATTGCGGCCAGAAAAGTGGCCAATAGAACACCTGTCAGCACGAGTCCGCGCTTCATGGGTTTATCGTTTGCCAAGCAAATCACAAATCCTTCCCTTATAAAAACTGTGTTGTATCTGTGCGCGGTTTGCCTTTCCAGATTGGATTATTACCCGCACTGCATAATCGTAAACAGGCGGCCTATATAGGCCGCCTGTTTTGTACGATGTATATATATTATTGTCTACATGTCGTTAATTTTTGTCAACTGTAATCGTATGATAAATCTCACTATTTTCCACTTTATAGAGATGACCCTCTTCCATGCACAGAACATCGCTGGCAAAGCTTTCAGCCACCTGCATATCGTGGGTGATGACCAGAAAAGCCGCACCTTCGGCAGACTGCTCTGTGCACATACGGAGCAGAATTCTCGCCCCTTCGTAATCCGTTCCTGCGGTAGGCTCATCCAGAATGTATAGCTTTTTGGGCAAGATGAACTGTGCCGCAACGCTCAACAGTCTTTTTTCGCCTCCACTTAGTAGGTACGGGGAGGCATCCAGTCTGTGCTCCAGCCTGGCGGCGGCCAGTAAGCGCTGCGCCCGTTCCACATATGCGGCGGGAACCGGCTCCCCGGTCCGTAAACCAAGCTTGGCGCGCACGCTGTATAAACACTCCTCCCACACCGTTGCAGCTGCAAACTGGTGCTCTGGCTGCTGGAACACATAGCCGATTCCGGCAGCCAGCTGGTGAATTGGCAGCTTCGCCATATCCTGCCCCTCCCACCGCATGCACCCCTCCGGTGCAGGGAGTAGGCCCATGAGCAGCTTGCCGAGCGTGGTTTTACCCGAGCCGTTCTCACCCAGCAGCACGGCTCGTTCACCGGGCGCAAGAGCTAGGCTCACGCCCTTTAGCGCTGTCCGCTGGCTACCGGGATAGGTGAAGGTCAATCCCTTCACCTCCAACAATGGCTGCCCAGCGCGGTCTGCCGCTGAGCCGGGATTCACCTCCGGCTCACCCGGCATGTCTCCCCTCCCTGCGGGAGAGGGGAGCAGCCCCAAGGCGACCAGCTGCGCACCATGCTCGCGCAGCAGCGTTTCGGGCGGACCCTGTAGTTGTACGGTCCCGCCCTTCAAGACGATGACGCGCTGCGCTGCCCGCACGCCATCGTCTATGCGGCCGGACGCGGTAACCACCGTCCGGCCTGCCGCATGGAGCCGCCGACATAACTCTACGAAGTCGCATACAGCCGGCGGGTCCAACTGCGCAGCTGCGTCGTCGAACACGACCAGCGGCGCTTCCAACGCCAGTACCGCAGCAATCGCGGTGCGTTGGCGCTGGCCTCCCGAGAGGCGCCGCACGAAGGAGTCGCGCTCGGGAGCTAGGCCGACGGCCTCCAGCGCAGCAGCAATGCGCTGCGCTATTTCTGCCGGAGGCACGCGCAGGTTCTCCGGCCCAAAAGCAATCTCATCTTCGACGATTCCCTGCACCAGCTGGGCATCCGGGTCCTGAAGCACGACGCCAACAGTGGTGGCGACAGTAGCCAGATCAGCGATATCGGGGTCCATCCCGTACACGGTCAGCTCCCCTGTCCGTTCGCCCTCACCGGAACGGGACAATCCACCATGAAGCAGCTGACATAGCGTAGACTTTCCACTTCCACTAGCTCCGACAATGGCTACATGCTCACCCACCGCAATGTCCAGTGTCAGACCATGTAACGCTGGCTCTACCTGATCATCATACCGATAGCCAAAATTCTTCAAGGATACGGCTATTTTACGGCTAGAATTATAATCGCTATGTTCAATCATAACTGAAATATCCTCGATCCCCATTGTTGAAGATATAACCACATGCATAGCCACGGCTATGCACGTGAAGCGCGTCCCAGTTCAAACCGTTTTAACAGTCCCGTACGATTTAAGGCATCGCCCAGCACTTTCGTCAGCAGACCGCACAGGACAATGCCGCTCAGGATACGAACGACCAGTGCAATCGTCAGCACCTTCCACCCCCAATGCATATAGCCAAACATATTGGCTGCGACAATAAACCACAGCGGAACCATAGCCCCACCCACTAGCATCAGCGAAACTGCGTTCCAGCGCCGATACCGCAACAAGGCAAATACCAACTCAGCCGCAATCATATAGCAGACAGCCGCCGCGATAATAGAAGCAATTCCATAGGCGGAGCCCATAAAAGACTGCACTACCGCGCCAAATGCATAAGCAATAACCGCCGTACCCGGCTTACGAATAATATAATAGGCCAACAAGCCGTATATCATGTACAGCCCGACAATAGCGGAAGTTGCGATAGGCCCTCCCAGACTGTTTAATGTTTTGTTAATGAGCGACAAATACACGGTCATGACGCCGTTCAACGTGGCCAGCATCGCCATGAGTACGATATCCAGCGTTGTAAACTTTGCAAACATACGAGATTCCTTCATATGTATTTCTTGACTCCTCTCCCTATCTAATCTATAAGATTACAGCTCTGATCCTTGTACAAGCTGCTACTGTATAAATGTATTCATTTGCAGCCTTATTGTCAACCTAATTATATTTTACAGGTTGACAATAAGAACAAAAATAAGAGGCTTCACTTTATAAGCTCCACCATAAAACAGCCGTAGTTAATACAGCAGTCACAGCACATAAGTTGCCTACACGCCCATTGTTCAGTGTACGAAGATATGTCCGTTCTGCATAAGCGCCGAAACCTTTGCCCTCCATAGCCAGCGCCGTCTGCTGAACCCGTCTTACAGCATTCACCAACACGGCAGCCGCATACCCGCTCCACCATGATAACCGATTGCCCCACCCTCGTGGTGGTTCCTGTCCACGAACACGCCGTGCTGCCATAATTGTTCGCCCTTCTTCTTCCAATAAGGGGAGAAACGTCAGTGCCACTGAAATACCGAACGCAAACCGATAAGGGACACGCAAGCGCAGATTCAATGCCTGCACAAAATCTCGGGGATCCGTCGTCGAGAGATAGATATAAGATGCCAAAAACAACACAAAAATCCGCAACGTTAACGCCCCTGCGATATCCAGTCCCTCTGCTGTAATGACAATGGGTCCCCATGAAGCCACGGTATGTCCTTCTCGAATCGCTAGGATAGACAGTATAAAATACGGGATACCTAAACCAATCAGGAACGACATAGCCCGAAGTTGGCGTGCTAAGGTCAAACGTGCGCCCAAGCCAGCCACAGCAATCAGTACAGCCAAGAGTGCTGCTTCCCGCAGCGTCGAATCCCAAGCCATTGACAGGAGGCTAAAGCACCCCACCCATATTAGCTTACTTAACGGCCCTAGCCTGTGCAGCGGCGACGAACCGCCGTTATACTGAAACAGCATTTCGTTGTGCCTCCAGTCTGAGCCATTCTTCATGCAGTAAAGAATACATCAGCATATCCTTAAAGCCTGTAGATGTATGCTGTACCTGCCGCAACAGTCCTTCCTGTGTCCAGCCCATCGAGGACAGCAGGGCTTGCGAGCCTGTATTACGCGGGTCCACCAGCGCTTCGATCCGATTCAACCGAATCGTGTTATACCCGAATGACAGCACCAAGCGTAGCGCCTCGGTCATGTAACCCTGTCGCCAATAAGGCTTGGCTATCTCATAACCAATCTCGGCTTTATAAGCTCCCTCCGTCTGCCAATAATTAAACCCACAGCTTCCAATCAACTTCCCATTCTCCTTCAGTTCTATTCCCCAGCGCAGCGCATCCTCCGTCTTCGCCAGCTCATTCAACAACTCAATCATATCCTCTGCATCCTCACGTCCTGACATACCAGAAAGGTTCATATAACGGTGAACCTCCGGGTCAGACCAGCAAGCGAACATCGTAGCCGCATCCCCGCTTTCCATCCTTCGCAGCCGAAGACGCGGACTTTCCAGCGGTGGTATATGCCCCTTACATGCATATGCACACATGTTCAATCATCCTTCCAACATTAAAATGACAATAAATATACGCTACATTTAAGCATACACCTTTAACAAACACAACCTTATTTAAAGCTGAGAAGCTTAAATATATAAATAGCCCTCCTGTTCCTAGGATTAGGAATTAGAAGGGCATCTTCTATATTATAAGAGATTAAACTGTGCGAGCTTGTCTTCCGAATCAAAATTATCGAGCCTCTAAGCCTTTAAGAAGAGACTCGGGTAGTGGTGCGAGTCGGTTTCTTCACAACATCCTTGTACAGTACGCCTAGCATCGACTGAATTTCCTGTAATTCATCGATCCCTGCACCGGTAATGCTAAACATATCATCATGCGGTGTCAGAAAGTTTTCCTGCGTCAAGTTTTCAAGCTCCTGCTTGACCTCACGTTCTCCTACACGGTAACCGCGTTCTTCCAACACAGGTTGAATATCTCTTACCGTGAGATCGTTCTGATGTGCATAAGAAAGCATCTGTATACGGATAAACAAGTTCTGAACATCTGCATGCATAATTGCAACTCCTCCCTGGCCTAGGCCAACCATGTTACACTGTTTTTACCCATAGAGGATAAGCTGGAAACAGATGAGGGCAACCCTTGCTGGATTACTTTCTATACTGTTTGCCCCGCTAAAACGTATAGCTTATCCCCTTCCCAAAATGATTCTGTACAGAGGTTAGAGTACGGAGATACCAAAAGGTTACAGAGTGATTTTTCACTTGACTGAATATATACAATCGTTATATCTTAAATTAATTAACCAATGGTAAAAGCGAATTGCATAATTACCTATTTTTGACGATATATACAACAGTTAATGTAAAAATTTAATGTTAGGAGCGTGAACTCTACATGTTTCAAACCATACCTTACGAGGGCACACGTCATGAACAATTCGAATCGGTTCTCGGACAACTCCGGGCACTTATTCATGATGAATCCAATACCATTGCCAATCTGGCGAATGCTTCAGCACTACTTGGTCATTTCCTTCCAGATATTAATTGGAGCGGTTTCTATCTTTATGATGGCACTGAGCTTGTACTTGGTCCTTTCCAGGGCTTACCTGCATGTATACGGATTCCATTGGGACGTGGCGTATGCGGTACCGCAGCAGCTGAACAACGAACACTTGTTGTAGATGATGTGCATGCGTTTCCAGGACATATTGCCTGTGACGCTGCTTCCAATAGTGAAATTGTTATTCCCCTTGTCAAGAATGGGGAACTGATTGGAGTGCTGGACATTGACAGCCCGCTAAAAGGCCGCTTTGATCACGAAGATCGTGTATTCCTAGAGGAATTTACGGCTATTCTGGTGTCTAGCTTGTAACCAAAATTGTGCATATATATGGTCTCCCTTCGCCACAATATATGAGGGTCTGAAACCCAAAACTATGCGGCGAAGGAGATTGATAATTCATGTACAACAACATGGCTCCACAACAACAACTTCATCAATGTGAACAAATCATGCAGCAATTGGTACAACAAACACAGCAAGGAACTGCCATGTATCAGCAGTTGCTGCAACAGGAACAACAAAATGCATCCAGTCTTGAAAGCCTAGTGCAACGTGAACGAAGTGCAGCTCAAATGATCCAAACTGCAATTCAGCATCACCAGCAGGCTATGCAGCAGTACCAGCAAGTTATTCAACTGTGTAGTCAGTTGGAAAACTCCATCCGTTCCAGCAGTCAAATGACTCAGCCCGGATTTGGCGATAGCTACGCCTCACGCAGTATGCAACCATCCTCCTATAATGCAGGAAGCCACATGAATCACAGCTTCCCGCAACACATGGGGACGACTGGACAGCATTATGTAAGCGGTAGTGGCATGCAGCAGTACGGAAACAACAGCCAGCAAGGCATGAGAGCGACACAAAGCAGCATGTAAACTGCTCTACACACAAAAAGGGTGAACAGCAGGCCATCGGAATTGGCTTGTTGTTCACCTCTTTTTCAGACCTTTTACAGCCCTTCTTCCCCGCTTTGTTAATTTAATTCCCGTTCGGCTAGAACTTTCATCCCGTCTCGCAAATACTCAGCTAGTCCGGGGCGATAGCCTTCATACATTTTACTGAAATCCTCATGTTCCACATACAAGTCTCCCAGCCCGCTATAAATTTCTGCTGTAGGAGTATAGAATCGGCTTACCCATTGAAGATGACGGCGGATCAGCGCCTGTACTTCTTCACTATTATGCTTCAATCCTTTATTCATGGCTTCAGCCAGCTGCCGATGAATCTGATCAGCCTCTGCCTGTGAATCCAAATAATCCTCTTTGCTCCAGTTCTTTGTCGCCGTCTTGCTTTCCTGAATTGTTTCCTGAGCCTCTTGACCATAACGGTCTGTCAAATCACGTTCGTACATTTCCTGCTTTTCCGGGTTAAACCCTTGGTACATGTGCTCTGGTTTCATTGCTTGTTCCCCTTTCAAATGAGCCACCGTTTCGTCGATGGTCTGTAGGAGAGTATGCAAGCGGAAGACTTTGGCCTCGACCTTGGCTCGATGCTCCTGTAAAACCTCGGCTTTTTGTTCCTTGGTTTGCTCCAGCACCTTTCCAATTTCAGATAAAGGCAAATCCAGTTCCCTGTACACCATGATTTGCTGAAGCCTCAAAAGTTGTTCCTGTTCGTAATAGCGATATCCATTATTTCCAATATGATGCGGTTTCAGCAATCCGATTTCATCATAATAATGCAAAGTTCGTACGCTGATTCCCGACAGATTAGATACTTCCTTTACCGTATAGGCCATTCCGCTTCACCTCCCTTGCTTGACAGTCTAGTGTCTCACGTGGCGTGAGAGTCAACACCCCCACTTGCCCACCTTGGTACTACACTTTTACCCGTTAAGCGTGTGATGAACCGTCCCTGTGACAAGGATACAATCAATTCTTTTGTTTAAAGATCGTGATCAGACGACTCATATATTCACGCATATTTACAATTAAATTCGAGTCGCCATCATGAAGACACCAGTTGTACATGACCCCACGAGCTGCAATAAATAAGTAGTCTGTCATCTCTTCGGATGTCATGCTTTGATCCAACTCTCCTGCAGCTTGTCCTCTCTCTATAATCTGTTGAAGTATATTTTGCATATCACGACCCTTAGTAATGAAAAGCTTGTTATTAGTTGTATATAACTGTTTCACCGTCTCTAAACCAATATTCTGATTATATTCCGCATAAACTTCAAAATATTGAATAATATCCTGCACAATACTTTCTGAAGGTGGTTCATTCTTAAATTTCAATTCAAAGTAGTCATCCGCCTGTGCATACATCTCCACCAAAATATCACTTTTAGTCTTGAAATGATTATAAAATGAGCCCACAGACACTCCGGCCCTCCGGCAGATATCCTCAATTCTAATTTTTTCCAAACTCTTTTCATGCATTAGCTCTAATGTACTGTTATATATATTTTTTTTAGTCTGCAGGCTTTGCAGCTTTCGTCCACTCAATTGTTGGTTTGGCATTTACCTACTCTTCCTTTCTATTCTAAACATTCCTATCCTCGATGCCTTGTCCATGTTACTTAATTATAATAAGAAATGCTATTTTGTTTATTTGTGAAAACAATCACATAATAATGTCCGCTACCGTCCTATACTGAATCCATTCAATGAATTCATTCACTGAATGGATTCATTGAAATGGTCGATTCATAATTAGGAGGCATTGTTATGAAAGAAGAGCATCGAATTTTATTTGAGCCTATGAAAATTGGAAAACTAGAAATTAAAAATCGGTTTGTCATGGCTCCCATGGGCCCTGGTGGGCTTTGTGATGCCGATGGCACCTTTAATGAGCGAGGCGTCGAATATTATGTTGAACGGGCAAAAGGCGGGACAGGACTGCTCATTACAGGTGTAACGATGGTTGAGAATGAAATTGAGAAATGTGCCCTGCCATCAATGCCCTGCCCTACTCTAAACCCCTTAAATTTTGTTAAAACGGGTAAAATGATGACGGAGCGGATTCATGCATACGGCACAAAAATATTTCTACAATTATCCGCAGGCTTTGGACGGGTAAGCATCCCTTCAATTGTAGGTAAAACGGCTGTCGCTCCCTCTCCTATCCCTCATCGCTGGCTTCCCGATGTAATCTGTCGTGAGCTAACTATCGATGAAATTCACACCTATGTCAGAAAATTTGCGGAATCTGCGGCTATTGCCAAAAAGGCAGGCTTTGACGGTATTGAAATCCATGCGGTTCATGAAGGCTATTTACTGGATCAATTTGCGATTTCTTTCTTTAACCATCGAAAAGACCAATACGGCGGAAATCTGAGAAACCGCTTAAGATTTGCCATAGAGATCGTCCAAGCCATCAAAGCCGAATGTGGACAGGATTTCCCGGTATCTCTTCGATACAGCATCAAAAGCTTTATTAAAGATTGGCGTCAGGGCGGATTGCCAGGCGAAGAGTTTCAAGAACAGGGACGGGATATTGAAGAAGGAATTGAAGCGGCCAAAATATTAGAGGAAGCTGGATATGATGCTTTTAATGGTGATGTTGGTTCGTACGATTCATGGTATTGGGCACATCCACCAATGTATCAGGAAAAAGGACTCTATCTTCCTTATAACAAAATTTTAAAAACCATTCTAAAGGTACCTGTCATTACTGCTGGCAGATTGGATAATCCAGACTTGGCCAGCAAGGCTATACGTGAAGGAAAAACCGATATGATTGCACTGGGTCGGCCATTGTTGGCTGATGCTGACATCCCCAACAAAATCAAGGCCGGGAAAATAGAAAAGATTCGTCCTTGCCTCTCCTGCCAGGAGGGCTGCATGGGTCGATTGGCATCTTTTGCAACGATTTCATGTGCCGTTAATCCGGCTTGCGGCAGAGAAAAAGACTATGCACTCGGAAAAGCAGATCAGTCCAAAAAAGTCTTGGTGATCGGTGGAGGACCCGCAGGATGTGAAGCTGCCCGTGTAGCTGCTATTCGCGGACACCACGTTACCTTATTCGATAAAAATAACCGATTGGGAGGTAATCTGATCCCGGGTGGAATTCCAGACTTCAAAGAAGACGATCATTTACTTGCGACCTGGTATGAAGGGGAGCTAAAGGATTTAAAAGTTGACGTTCAATTGAATACCGAGGTTAACCGGACTACCGTAAATGAATATGCAGCAGATGTTGTTATTTTTGCTACCGGCTCCTCTCCCAAAACCTTCTCCATTGGTACATCTACTAAGGTGTATTCCGCAGAAGAAGTTTTGCTTGGGAAAAAAGATCCCGGTGCTTCCACCGTAATTGTCGGAGGTGGGCTTGTGGGATGCGAAACTGCACTTTGGCTTGCTGATCAAGGTAAAAAAGTAACGCTGGTGGAAATGCAAGAAGATATTTTAACCGTCGGCGGCCCGCTGTGCCATGCAAATGAAGATATGCTGCGTGACCTTGTTGCATACAAGGATATCCATCTCCTGACCAACGCCAAAATTGTCGATGCCAACGATCAAGAATTCGTTCTTCAAAATAAAGATGGTGAAGAAACGATTCTAAACGCAGATTCAGCGATTCTGGCTGTAGGATATACTCCTCAGCAATCGCTTTATGAAGACATCCAAAATGAGGTTTCCGAGTCCTACTTAATCGGCGATGCCAAGCAAGTACAAAATATTATGTATGCTGTCTGGGACGCCTATGAGGTTACTAGAAATATATAGTACCCCGCTACCTCCAAAGCCGTTTACTATGTAAGCAGGCGGCTTTGGCTTTTTTACCTTTGCAGCAATTGCTTAGTCAAGAGAGGCTTTTCCCCATAACCACATGATCATAAAAAGCTATCTTTTGAATAATTTTCTCCAAATTGTGCTGCGTTTGTGCCACATGTGCTTCCACTTTCTTTTTGTGGGCTACAAGGAAATCTCTTCTCTCTTGGATTGTGGCTTCTCCTTTTACATTTAGCTCAAGGTATGCCTTAATTTCTTCAATAGTCATCCCTGTATCTTTCATAGCCATAAGGAACCTAATCCAATCGATTTGTTTTTCGGTATATACCCTTCTTCCACCTTCATCCCGACCGACATCAGGTAATATGCCTTCTTTTTCATAATAACGAAGGGTGGATGCGGGCAATCCGCTCTTGATTTGAACTTCTTTAATGGAGTACATGGTTATTCCCCTCCTCGTTCTTTTATTTTCTCTTCAAGTCAGCTTTAACGATAAGTATAAGTTTTCATAGTAAAGAGTGCAAAATTAAGATTCCGATATTCGTCTAGCAGAAAAGCTAGCCCTCTCCCTGTCCTTCTTCTCTCAATTTCCCAATACAACTCCTAACATTCTCCTCCGGATGGTTCACTTCCCAATGATCCAACAGCCGATTAACCTCCTCATCCAGAGGGTGCAGCCGATAATAAAATATGGCAGCTCGTAATTGGTGATGCTCCTCGACAGGTTCATCGTCGGGCCAGTGGTACTCTTGCTTGCCATTCTCATCGGTAGTCCCTATAGCTCCATCCTGCAAGGGAGAACGGCCTTCTAGGCCTTCACCGCGGGCAATTGCTTTGAGAAAATCGGCATGCCTCATGGCAACATCCGGCGAACAACGGTACAAATTCTCGAAAATATCAAAGGCATCGATCGGATCGTATTCCAGATTCTCAAGGAAATGCCTTTGCAGCAGCGAAGCAACCTTCTTATTGCCCGTCAGTCCAGACAGAAAATAGAACGTGGGCATCTGTGCCTCATAACGAAAATCGTCGACATGGCTGATAATATCGTCCACAATCTGGTCGGTCTGAAGACCTTCACGTGCTAATCGAGTTAGTACCCGTACCGCCTTATATTGGGTCCAATCGTACACACCGAATAGCAGTATCCAAATCGATTGCCACTACAGCTTTCTTATTCTTCTTCCAAAACTGAAATATTCTCATATGTAATTCACAGCTCCTTATCCCGTGTTACTAACAATTTCATTGCCAACTAGAATATTCTTTATGAATATATATCGGAAATTCTTTATAATCTCCTCAACACGTTTTCTCCAATAATAAAACATATTTTGGAAATTACTTGTATACTTTTCAACAGTTTACTAAATATATGCGATTGCTTCTCTAAGCCTATTCTTTTTTATCATAACTATTTAGTATTATAAGGATATAAAAAAGGAGGTTATCATTTGAAAAGTACAGGTATGACACGTCCCCTAGATGCGTTAGGCCGTATCGTTATCCCCAAAGAAATGCGAATTTCCATGGATTATAATGTGGGTGATCCTGTTGAGATTTTTGCAGATGAGGAAACTGGTATTCTCGCCTTTCGAAAATATACTGGGGTGACGTGTAAAATGTGTGGTTCAACAGAACAATTAACTTATTTTAGAGACAGCTTTATTTGCGGGGAATGTATTGAAAGTTTAAAAAAGGGAATACATTTTAGCCCTATCCTAAGACCAGCCAAGTCAGCTTTATCCAACTCACAACGATCTAATAAAGAGTCCAAACGTCTGCGGCGATCGACACAACAGATGATCGAAAGTCTAAAAGAATTAATGCAAAAACACCCCAATGCAGCACAGCACGAATATGCCAAAATACTTGAGGTTTCCCAAGCCCGTATATCCCAGCTCAAAAAAATGCTCTAACTACAGCTTGATACCCTACATAGATATACACCAGAGATTTCATCATGTGCAGCTACTTTTGAACCGTGATACGCAGCATCATAGCTAACCGACAAAACGCATGAACGTCCATACGAAAATTCCACACTAGGTATAAAGAACTAGTGAATGACTTGCAAGCGAGAACGCCTATAAGCAGAAGCTGTGCTACATTTAATAATGGTTCCTGAATTAAAAAATGACCTTCTTTAATTAGAGAAGGTCATTTCATTTATTTATTCATTTTTCTATAGTAAACCACCGCACACTTCTAATGTTATTTTTCAATTAATCCACTTTAACCCCAATAATGTAAAAAATATTTTACAACTATGATTTATCACAAAAAAGTAAAACTGTTTTTACATATGGTTGTAAATAAGGATGGGTGAATCTAATATGAACAGAACTGCTCAAATTATTTCTATTCTTATATTTTCCGTAAGTGTAAGTGTGTTTGCTGGTTGTGGAAAGCAGGAAACAACGGATACATCTACCAATGGAACAATACCAACAACCTCAGAAACGGTAGTAAAAGAAGGAACAGATCAACCAGCCGCCCTGCAAAACTTGGACGAGATCAAATGGAATGATGTTAAAGACCCTCTAATTGAGGATGCCATGATAGCAAAACTCAAAGCAGCAATAGCTGCCTTCGTGTCAAAAGATTTGGATCAATTCCATGCTGCGCTCGGTCCAGACGTTGGAACAGGTCACGATTACCTCTTCGATCATCCGGTGAAGTTTACTGGTATTGCTGAAGCTATGAAAGAAAATAATCGGATATTGATACCCATTGTAGGGGAACGGCTGAATAATGAAGAAGGATATTCACCCGATATACGATATATCTTTTATTTTGAAAAAGATAAAGATGGTGCATGGCAAATTGTTTCAATTGATTAACTAAATTCTCTAAGATGCATTTATCTCGATTTCATCCATGATGCTATAAACCAAATGCTTTTCATTCGTAAAGGTATGTTTTTAGTAGTCGCTAAAAGCACACTTTTTTGGGACAATGAATTTTTCCAAAAAAATATCTTGTAGCAACATTGCCCATTCCAACAAGTACGTTTGCACATATGATGTCACAAAATTCAATCTAAAGGAGAGATACACACCTTGTCTAAACATTCTTCTCATCGTTCGATGGGGCCGTTACAACCACATTTCGCGACCACTACTGAAGTGAGCAATTTTGTTAATTTATGGGGAATATTTACTGTGAATGGTCAACAGATCGTTGCTTTTGTAAAAAGCGTAGATCCCGCTAACAAATCAATGTTAGTGCTATATCCTAATGGTACACAATCATATATTGATGTAACTCAAATCAGTCAGGCACAAGGCCCTTATCCAAGTATGCCTTCTATTCCAGGACAAAGCAGTGGTCAGGGCGGTCATCAAGGCGGTGGATCGCCTTGGCCTCCTCACGGTCAAGGCGGTGGTCAGGGCGGTGGGTCGCAGTGGTGGCCTCAACATGGTCAAGGCGGCGGTCAGGGCGGTGGGTCGCAGTGGTGGCCTCAACATGGTCAGGGTGGTGGATCACAGTGGTGGCCTCAACATGGTCAAGGTGGTGGATCACAGTGGCCTTCCGGTGGATCTCGTAGCGCCAATCGGAAAAATCGGAAAAACTAATACCCAACCCTTATTGTAGCAATTGCCGTTTGCCATGAGCGAGTGTCGATTGGAACACATTCAATATTGGACCAAACAAAAAGGCGTCGCCTGCAAATGCATTCGATGCCTTTTGGATTAGCCACTGGCTACTTCGATTCCCCTAATTCTTAATCCTCTGCTCCTAAACATATTTCCATTAGGCTTTGCTGGCCATGTCTGCAATCTGGCGAAGCCACACTTTACGTGTATCCTCATCGGATTGGGGTACCGACTCGAAGAACAGATGATACATGACGTCAAGCCCACAGTATTCAAATATACCTTTGTCGGACGTCAAGCGAAGTGCCTGATCCATGCCATTACTAGCATATTCCGCATGTGATTTTCCTTGCGTATTGAGGATAATGGCTTTCTTTCCTTTGAGCAGTCCCATCTGCACTCCATTTACATATTTATAAGCAAATCCATAAGAGAATACACGGTCAATATACCCCTTCATAATAGCTGGCATCCCCGTCCACCAAATAGGATAAATAAAAGTGATTACCTCTGCCCATTGCAAAAATTCCTGTTCCCGTACAACATCTTCTCCGATTCCTTCAATGACCTCGCTGCTGCTAATCACAGGTTGAAAGTTGATTGCATATAGATCACGAACAACCACATCATGTCCTTTTTGCTTTAGCCCCTCGACTGCTGTGGTCAAAATTGCATGATTAAAGCTTCCCTCGGATGGATGTGCGTAAATAATAAGATGCTTCATGTTCTCTCCTCCATTTACTTTAAAATAAGTGATTGATCAATTACTTAACTTCGTACTCCTTCAATCAACTGAATATGCTCAATCCATAGTTCGGATAAAGATACGTTTGAGTAAACTTTAGCGGTATCCTGCTCATGAATATCACCTCCGTTGCTTATTAATCCAGTTAGTGATTGATCAATCACTAATGATTGGCCTCAGTATAGTATATTCCTTTTTACTTTGCAAGTGCTCTTTGTTCAACTTTATATAAAAGATTGTAAAAAGATCTGATCCCAAAACAGTGTTATTATCGCTGTTCAAAGAAAATAAAGTCCCCCAGTTGATGTCCATTAGGGTGTGATGTCAAGAATCACTTAATATGACTTTATAATGTCATATTATAAGGTGTATGCTACTGAGAGAGGTGAAGCGTATGCCGTTAAGCAGACATTTTGAAATCGTTTATATGTTACTCCATAAGAAAAAAGTGACTGCTGATGAATTGGCAGAGCATTTTGAGGTTTCCACACGAACGATTTATCGGGACATAGATGCCTTAAGCGCAGCTGGGATTCCCATCTACAGCAGTAGAGGCAAGGGTGGCGGAATATCATTGATGGAGGGTTATGTCTTTAACACCTCTTTACTGTCCGAGCAGGAACAAGATGATATGTTAATGGCCCTTCAGAGTGTGGCTACAGCTACCATCCCACAGGTAGAAGAATTGCTAAACAAGTTGAGTAGGCTTTTTAAAAAAGACATGGGAAACTGGATCGAAGTAGATTTTTCGCCATGGGGAAGCCAAAACAGCCAGAGACAGCTATTCACTCTTATACGCAACGCAATAATCACAAGCCGTGTTATAAAGTTCCGCTATTATAACGTCGCCGGGGAACAGAGTTATCGTAGCGTCGAACCTGCCAAGCTCTTGTTTAAAGATAAATCCTGGTATGTGGAAGGTTACTGTTTAAATACCGAAAGTCATCGTGTATTTAAGATTAGCCGAATGAAAGAGATTGCAGTTACCGAAATTAGTTATGAGCCAAGAACGGTCGTAGCATCTACATATACAAAGATGAACGACTTGCTTCATACCATTGAAGTAACTCTTCACATTTCTGCTCAAGGAGCTTACCGCGTATACGATGAATTTGCCGAGAAAACAATTACTCAGAAGGAAGACGGCTCTTATACCGTCACGGCACAATTTCCTGTAGGCAATTGGCTGGACAGTTATCTGCTGTCCTTTGGTCCCCTCCTTATAGAGGTTAGTCCCGAACAAGTACGTACAAGAATATTGTCTCATTTAGAAACGATGAAAAGAAATTTAAATGATCCTCTATAATATGACACCATGTAGTCATATTATCACTGCTATGATGAGTTTGAAGTTATCGCTCACAACATACTCACCATAGGAGGTTGAAGGATTAATGAATCCACATAAAACCATGCCACCGGCAGTAGAAACTTACTTTACATCAGCGAACAAATCCCAGCTTGAAGTATTTACTTCCGCTTTCGATAAAGATGCGTTGATCTTGGATAATCATCGCGAAATCAAAGGTATGGAAGCCATAAAATCATGGTGTGAAGCAGAAATATTGGAGCCGAATGTCACCTTCGAGATCGTGGATATGGATGACAGTAATAATACCATCGTCGTAATTGCGAAAGTAGACGGAGACTTTGATAAATCGAATCTTCCCGACCCACTCCTCCTTAAACATCAATTTCTAGTAAACAACAATAAAATTAAAGAACTGATTATTACACTTCCATAAAGGAATTTAAAAAATAAGAAAGGGAAAACGAATATGCCTGCTTATGTTGTTTTTATACGTGAACAGAGTACCGATCAAACTGAACTCCAACTCTATTCTCGGAGTGGAGATACCTAGAGGTATTCCTCAACCACATTGTAAAATTTAGGAGGAATTATTCGCATGAGTTTTCAATTAGAAAGCATATTAAGTGAGTTTAAAGGCAAAAGGGCCTTGGTCACAGGCGGTACCAAAGGAATGGGAGAGGCTATTGCTAAGAGACTTACGGCTGCAGGTGCTACCGTAATAACTACGGCTCGAACGACTCCAGTTAATTTAGAAAATCCAGACCTGTTTATTCCAGCCGATATTAGTACGCCTAAAGGTGTAGATCAAGTAGTAAACAGTGTTCTTGAGCGCCTAGGCGGTGTAGATATTCTTGTCAACAATGTTGGAGGCTCGTCAGCCCCATCCGGGGGAGCTCTTATCTTGACAGACGAGCATTGGCAGCAAACTTTTAACGCCAATCTGTTTGCTGCCGTCCGTTTAGACCGTGGACTGCTGCCGGCTATGGTGGAAAAGGGTTCCGGTGTTATTATTCATATTTCATCCATTCAACGTCGCTTGCCGCTATATGATGCAACATTGGCTTATGCTGCAGCCAAAGCAGCTTTAACTACTTACAGCAAAGGGTTATCCAAGCAGTTTTCACCTCAAGGCATTCGTATTAATACAGTTGCGCCAGGCTTTATCGAAACGAAGGCAGCACAAAGTTTGATTGATCGGATTGCTGAGACGACAGGTGACCGAGAAAGTGCATTAAAGCAACTGATGGACTCGTTGGGAGGAATTCCAATTGGTCGTCCAGGACTACCAGAAGAAGTCGCTGAGCTTGTTGCTTTTCTGGTATCCGACCGGGCCGCTTCAATTACAGGAAGTGAATATAATATTGACGGTGGAACAGTTCCAACGGTTTAAAACTTTATTTTCATCTGACAATCACGCAGAAGGTGCCAAAAAAGCCTATCTAATGAGCAGACATACGCAAAACGTATTATCTATGTTCATCAGATAGGCTTTTAAATAACCACTACCGTTTAATAACGATCAGCTTTGTTTCCAGCATTTCTTCCATGGCATACTTTATGCCTTCGCGTCCGGTACCACTTTGCTTCACACCACCATACGGCATATGATCAACACGGAAGCTTGGAATGTCATTGATCATCACGCCGCCAACCTCAAGCTTGTCCGCTGCATCCAACGCGGTCGTGATATTACGAGTGTAAATTCCCGCCTGCAGGCCATAGATCGAATCATTTACATGGTTTACGGCTTCATCTATAGAGCTAACAGAATGAATCAGCACAAGCGGGGCAAACACTTCACGACAGGACACCTTGGAAGTAGGGTCCACATTAAGCAAAACCGTCGGCTCCAGAATACCTCCCTTGGCTTGGCCCCCCAGAGCGATCCTTGCGCCTGCTTGAACCGCTTCTTCCAGCCATTCACGGACACGTTCGACATCCTTGGCTGAAATAAGCGCGGATACATCCGTGTCCGGCTCTAGCGGATCTCCAATTTTTAAACGTTGAGTTGCTTCTATAAATCGGGATACAAAGGTATCATACAGTTCATCGACAACGTAAATACGTTGAACTGAGATACATACCTGCCCCTGATTGGCAAAGGCTCCACTCACACAACGGTCGATGACCGCGTCTACATCCATATCACGGTCGATAATAACGGCCGCGTTGGAACCCAGCTCCAGCGTGACCCGCTTCAAGCCAGCCTTGGAGCGAATTTCTGTACCGACCGCCGGGCTACCGGTAAAAGTGATATAGCTGACGCGCGGATCAGTGACAAGTATGTCGCCAATGGTTTTACCATCGCCGCTGATCACGTTAAGAGCGCCCGCAGGCAATCCAGCCTGCTCCAGCAGCTCCGCAATCAAGTAAGCCGACAACGGTGTCTGCTCCGCAGGCTTTAATACGACCGTATTGCCTGCTGCCAGCGCGGGACCCACTTTATGAGCGACCAGGTTCAACGGGAAGTTAAATGGTGTAATAGCTCCGACTACCCCTACAGGTTCTTTGAGCGTGTAGGCCATACGACCCTCGCCGCCCGGTGCGGCATCCAGCGGAATGGTTTCCCCGTGAATCCGTTTGGCTTCTTCAGCTGCGAACTTGTAGGTTTGCACCGTCCGGTCAACCTCCGCCAGCGCAGCCTTCCATGGTTTGGATGCTTCACGTGCAATGATGCGCGCTGCATCCTCACGCCGCTCTTCCAGCAGGTCAGCCAGCTTCTCCAAAATGGCTGACCGCTGGTGCGCTGGCATGGTCCGCATCTCCGAGCGTGCATCAGAGGCCGCCTGAATAGCAGCCTTGGCATCCTCTGCTGTGGCCTCTGCCACCTCAGCAATGATTTCCCCGGAATACGGTGATTTCAACGTCGTGTACGATGAAGCTGCTTTCCATTCTCCACCGATAAATAAATGCTGCTGCATGCTTTTTCCTCCTTCTCTTGATATCACGTTCCTTTTACCATCTATTTTACCGTCAACACCGGACAAGGTGCATGCTGAATCACCTGATGGCTCACGCTACCCAGTATCATTTCAGAAACAAGTCCTTTGCCCCGCGTTCCCATAATGATCAAATCCGTCTTTTCCTGCTTTGCACTTTCGCAAATGACACTCGCCGGATCACCGTGACCCGCCAGCATACGGTAAGAAATACCCTCGTCCTTCAAATAGTCGGATGCTGGTTCCAAGATATGACGACCTTCCTCTTCGATTCGCTCATCCACATCAACCCCAACCGGGGGCTCATTCATGGATAAAGCCGGGTTTACATGTAATACAGTCAGATGTGGATTCCCCTGAAGCTGCTTAGACAACGTTTTGGCTGTCTGCAACGCATTCATAGCATGTTCCGAACCATCAATCGCGACCAGAATATGTTTGTATTCGCTCATACTCTTTTCCTCCTCAGAAGTTCGATCTTAGTGTGCATCCACCTGAATATCCTGCATATGTCGACGACGTACGATCAGCACAGCTACGCCAATCAGTACCATCAATGCTCCAAAATAAAATGGGGTTTCTGCGGAGTACCACTCTGACAGCTTCCCTGCAAGCCACGGCGAAATTGCCCCGCCCAAAAACCGCATGAAGCTGTAGGCCGCAGATGCTGTCGAGCGCTCCACTGGAGCAGCCTGCATAACAGCAGTTGTAATCAATGTATTGTTAATCCCCAGAAAAATACCAGCCACAATGACGGCGACAATGACAGTCGTTGGTGAACCAGCTACCGTCCCGATCGCCATAACACCTAAATCAATGGCAAACAGCGTCAGCATGATACTAATGGAAGATACCACGCTCAAGCGTGCTTGAATCTTCGGTGCTACAAACACCGAGGTAAAGGCCAGCATAATTCCCCAGCCAAAAAACACATAACCCAAACCATGCTCGTCCAGATTCATTACATATGGAGAATACGCCATCAACGTAAAAAATCCAAAGTTATATAACAACGCTACAATACCGAGCGTGAGCAAAGCCGGATAACTGAGCGCTTTGAACGGATCGGCAATGGAACCGCGTTTTTTGGGCTTTGGAATGGAAGGCAGCATAAACGTAATGAACAAAAATCCCACTACCATCAGTCCGGCTACACCGAAAAACGGACCGCGCCAGGAAATGGAACCTAACTCACCGCCCAGCAACGGACCCACTGAAATCCCGAGGCCCAATGCCGCTTCATACAAAATAATTGCTTTAGCTGTTCCAGAAGTGGACAGACCTACAATCGCAGACAACGCTGTTGCGATAAACAAAGCGTTCCCCAAACCCCAGCCTGCCCGGTAGCCCACAATTCCGCTAACTGTACTGGCTGTGCCGCCCAGTCCAGCAAACACAATAATAAATAAAATCCCGGTTAGTAGTGTCCATTTGACACCCAATCGACTAGATACAACGCCTGTAATCAGCATCGCAACGCCTGTTACCAGATTATAGCTGGTGAACAGCAATGACACTTGGCTTTTCGTAGCATGAAGCTGATCAGCAATGGCCGGAAGAATCGGATCGACCAATCCCAGACCCATAAATGAAATAACACAAGCAAAGGCGACTGCCCAGACCGCTTTAGGTTGAGACAGCAAGCCTGAGCGTTCTTTTAACTCTTCAGGTAATGCATGTTGTGAACTCATATTATGATGTTACCTCCACATCTGAATGTAAATGTTCTTGTTATGACGGGTCGTGATCAAGTTCATCATCCAGAAGAACCTTGCGTTCACGCACCCTAACCCGTAACTCCTCCAACTCAGTCTGGAGCATACGGATGCTGTTGATTTTTCCCTCCATTAATTCCAACTGCTCGTTCAATGTACTTTCCATATCCTCCAACATGGCCCGTCGCTCGTTCGGTTGCAAATGCTCCGTTCGCTCGCGATATTCCTCCCGCTGACCCTTAAGCATTTCCGCTGCGGACATGTAACGCTGAAGCTCTTGCAAGGAGAATCCAAGTACTTCCTTGGCACTCACTATTTTTTTTAGTAAGTCCACATCCTCCTGCGTATACAGGCGCATATTTCCTTCACTGCGCTGCGGAGAGGGCAATAAGCCGATTTCCTCATAATAACGAATGGTTCGCTTGGTTAATCCGCTTTGTTTGGCGACCTCATCAATTTTATACGTAACCATGACACCCACCTTATGAAAAAGATTATATATAAATACTACGCCTCTATAACGTTAACGTCAACGTAAACTTCAATATAAAAAAAACCGCCTCTAATTGGAGACGGTTCCTATTTTGACTAGTACGGTCATAGACCCGAGCATCGGTGCTCAAGCCCATGAATATAGCTTTAGATGAAACAAGTACGAGTGATGATAACCAGTAAAATGAAGAGAACCAGAATAACACCAGTGGAGGTGAACATGTTACAACCGCCACAACCTCTATCTACTTCACCCATTTCGTATTCCTCCTCCCTACTGATTCCAGCAAATCTTCCGAATTTTAAATCCTTGAGCTACGAATTAGATGATAAATGCTTTGGAAATAATAACGAGCAGAATGAAAAGTACCAGAATCGCTCCTGTAGATGTAAAAGCTCCATAACCAGCGCCTACTCCAGACATGGTGATTCCTCCCTTCATGGTTTACAAGAGCATCTTATGCTTATGCCATCATCCATGATAGGGACAAATGCCGCGCCTGCCGCCCAAATCTAGGTTGGGGTTGTACTGTCCTGTTATTCTTCGGACCCGAGCATGCCGTGATACAGGAGGTTTCGTGCCTGCTTGGCAAGCACAGACGGACTTTCACGTCCAGGCAGCAATTTAGTTAACGTCAGCCGTTCAATCAAGCCGATCACGCATTCTGCTGTCAGTTCAGGGTCCAGTTCCTCACGGCAGGAGCCCCATCGTTGCGCCGCCAGCAGATGCTTTTTGATATGCTCAGCCATTTCCGCCTTAATACGCACCGAATCTGTCGCCTGGTAAAATCCGACACGAGTGATCGCCGGATTATTAGACAACACGCGAAAAATAGCTTCCAGAAACACCTGTCCCCGTCTCAAAATTTCAGCCTCGCTTAGGTCTGGGCCTATCTTCATGCTTTGTACCGTATCATTCACCAAAGTACCGAAGCTCTCCACAAGCTCCTCGTACAACTGTTCCTTGCTTTCAAAATGAATATAAAAATCCGGCTGCGTCAATCCTGCACGTGCCGCGATCGAACTTACCTTTGTCTGATAAAACCCCGTCTGAGCAAACTCTTCAGCCCCCGCTTCCAGTAACAACCGTCGACTCTCCCGACTTCTGACTCCTGCTCTCATCACGGTCTTGCCCCCTTACGCCACAAATCTATCGTATTATAAAGTTCCTTTGCAGTAAGAACAACGGGCTTGAGGATGATATATACCTGTCCTTCAAAAGTCCTAATACAGAAGGACTGAACGTTTTGGAAAATCAAGGGCATCTCCCTACAAGGTATAATTAACCAATCTGACGGTGAGCGAGCAGGAATTATTACGTGGAATTCAAATATTTATACTTGAGGATTTTGCAAAATCCTGACTTTCGATATATATCAGTGATGAGGACAATATTTGCGCATCATCTCAATCGTTGTCAGATCATCATCCAACCCCCGTTGTTGCAAGCCGTCGATAATTTGCTGACGTTCCTGATCTTTAACATTTTGACCGAATTTAAACTTGGCAGTCCATTCCTCCGGTACAATTTTGATCAGAGCGACCCCTTTTAAACGTGAAGCATACCGAGAATCGCTGGCATCAATCGTGTCATACCCGCCTTCCGGTTGCAGCTTGCTCATAAAAATGGAAAAGGCCGATGCTTTTTCTTCCAGATCCACTACATGCTCCGCATGACCACGCACGGTAATACTTTTAAAAAATGAAGTCGCCGGACATGCCATATGTTCATCCGTAAAATAAGACGGAATGAGCGCATATTCTTTGGCGGCTGAAAAAGTAACTCGATTATCTTCTTTCATCCGTTCCATCTTTTCTCCAGCACGGCTGCCATGAATATAAAAAACGCCATTTCCATAAGCGAAATTCAAGGGAACCACACGCGGAAAACCATCCTCGCTGTTCATGCCTAAAAATCCGAAACTGACCTCGCTTAGAAACTGCTCTATTTCCTCTAGTTCTGCTACCGTAAATTCTTTTCTTCTCATAGGGAACTCTCCTTCCATCTATTGACCAATGATACATTTCAGATTATGTTGAAAATGGATTCATAAAAAGATCCAATATGAACGAAAATGAGTGGCCCAATCGAAGGAGAAGAGTATGGATATTACGATTGCTTATCAGCGTGCGCTTCAAAAGTATCATTTAAAATATTTGGCATTGTATCATGCTCTTCGTGAGGGAATCCTCAATGGCTCCCTTGCCAGTGGTACGCGTCTGCCTTCCACTCGTGATCTGGCTGTGATGTATGGAATTTCGCGAGGGAGCGTTAAAGAGGCATATGATATGTTGTTGGCAGAAGGATATATAGATTCGGCAGTAGGCAGAGGAACCTTTGTTATGGAACAGACAGCGGTGCTGCCCGACAAATCTTTAATCAACCAGCAGAACCAGAATTCACCTGTTGTAAAACAAAAAGCCCCTGCTCTATCAGCTTGGGGACAACGAATCATGCAGATCGAAAGGGAACGAAACTTACAGCGGTCTCCTGCTTCTGCTACAAATAGAGACAGTGCGCAACAGCCTTTGATTTCTTTTCAGGCAGGAGAAGTTGTATTGGAGGGCAACTCACAGATCGCATGGAAAAGCGCAATGACTGCCGCTGGAAAGGATCTGCAAAAGCCCTCGGCTGACGCGACGACTGCACCAGTGAGCGGTGATGAATGGCTGCGTGAAGCGATTTGCCATCATGTTGGCAGAACACGCGGAATTACAGCCACGCCGGATCAAGTCGTATTATGCAGTGGTTCCATGGAAGTGATCACGTTATTAAGTCAGTTGCTTATTCATGAACAAGATCGAATTGTATTAGAAAACCCCTGTTATTCCGGCATCTACCGTGCAGTTACTGCCTCAGGCGGACAGATACATGCTGCTGAGATGGATCAACATGGAATTGTCCCACAGGATTGGGATTCCAAACTCCTATTTGTTACACCTGGACGACAGTTTCCAACCGGTGCAGTGTTGCCATTAACACGCCGTCAACATATTTTGCAATGGGCAGCATCCAAGGGAGCGTGGATCATTGAGGACGATTATGACAGTGAATTCCGTTGGGCAGGACGACCCATTGAACCATTAAAAGCACTGGATCGTACAGAATGTGTCATCTATGTCGGCTCCTTTTCCAAAAGCATGTTCAGCAGCCTTCGACTCGGGTTTGCAATCTTGCCCGTTGAATTAGCCCAAGCGCTGACAGCTGCCAAACGACTATACGATCCCCTGCCGCCTGCCCGCTTGGAACAGCGCGCACTGGCACGTTTTATGATGCGCGGCGACTACGTTCGCCATGTGCGACGGATGACTCGAATATACAGATCACGCTACGACGTGTTCCAACGTGAAATACAGCAGTTAAGTGAACTGTTTCACTGGCATCAGAACGATTGTGGACTACATGCCTATGCCATCTGGAAGCAGGAGTCTGCCCAGTACCATCATTTGATGCAGACAGCACAATTTTACGGAGTCACATGGCGTGATGCCGCCGATTACCAACTGACACCGGGACCTCCATCAGCCTGCTTTATCTTTGCCCATTTAACGGAGCAACAAATTGTTGAAGGGTTTAACCGTCTGCGCCAGGCTTGGGACCATATTAAAAATCAATGAGGAGTTCCCTTATTTAATCACTAGCCCCAACAGCCCTACAAATGATGAAGCTTGATGCGGTGAGATGATGCAGCCATTCAAATCTTCTATATCCACCTGTAACCCATCAAATTCACAATCGCTCAGATCAATCCCGTTGAGCTTGGACCCCGATAGCATCGCTTGATCCAGATTGCAACGGTTAAAAAAGGTTTTTTGTAGTGTTAAATGATACAGATCGGCACTTATTAAAGAACAATCCTCAAAACCAACTTGCTTAAAATTAGCAAAACGGAACATCGAATAATCCGCTAAGCAATCCGAAAAACGAACGTTTTGGAGCCTGCTTCTGGAAAAGTCTGTTCCAAGCAATTTGCAGTTTTTGAACTCTACCCGATGGATAAAGGAACCGGAAAAATGAACATTAGACAGATCGCATTTATCAAAAATGACGTCTGTCCATTCACTTTCCGGTAATGACGATTCCATGATCGTTACATTTTTAAAAGTCATCTTCTCTAATGAAACCTTAACCGCTTCCACATTATCCAAAATCATATCTTCTACAGACCCCATACTATATTCGCCTTTGGACCGTAAGGAATACATTTCTTCGTTTAGTACGGGCAAGTCCGCAGGAATTTTCGGCAACTCCATTTTAATTTTCATAATAACTCTACCTCCACGATTGAGAGCCCTCTAGGACATCTATATGAATCTATTTTCTATCAATTCTCATACATAGGGTAGCAAAAGTATTTCTCACACATATATTAACGTAGTGAGCACGCTCACGAACCTTTGTTAGGAGGTTGATAGCATGGCAGTACAACTATCTAATCAAGTGTTCTCCATCTCTGTCGGAGATTACGGCGATCTCTCTTCCTTGCGGCTGGTAGGGGACACTTTTAATACCAACTATGTCATGAACAGCTCTAACGCACCTAAACAGAATACGTCGGATCATCAGTGGCTGGGTGAACTGATGTTCACCTATCGTCTCGGCAACGGAGCGTGGACTCGGGCATGGACAAGTAATTCTGCTGATGCGCGCCAGATCACCTCTTCTGGAAACAGTGTCCAGGTATCCTATCAGAATTCATCAAACAATCAGGGAATACGTAATTTCATTTTACATGAAACTTATTCGTTGGTTAACGATTATTTGCATTGGCAAATGAAAGTAACGAACACCTCTAATCAAACACTGGAGATCGGAGATTGGGGACTGCCGCTTCCGTTTAACGAGTACTGGTCCGGCGGCAATAATGAACAAATTTATGAAACCAGAGTACTCTCACACTCCTTTGTAGGCCATAACAGCTCCTTTATTACCGCTGGACGACCTAGCGGCATCGGACCGTATGTACTGCTGATCCCTGATGCCTCAACGGGTGCTGGTCTCGAATATCAGGACCATTGGAGAACTGAGGAGCATCCCGGCAGCACATGGGCTATGGAGCAAGGTGGCTGGTCCGAAGGACTGAATGTGTTCTATATCCATTCCAATGTCATCAAGAGCACCAACCGTGGCTATCTTGGAAGCACCAGTCTGTCGCTGGCTCCTGGTGAAAGCAAAACGTATGCCTTTAAATTTTACAAGGTAGCGGACGAGCAGGCTGTAAAGGACAGGCTGTACAGTGAGGGACATGTGGATGTGACCGTGGTTCCGGGTATGATTTTCCCGACGAATCTCAAGGCCAAATTCGATCTGCATACCAGCAAATCCATTACCTCTGTCACAGCGCAATATCCGTCTGAAACGACCATCAGCTATCTGGAAACAGCCCCTACAAACCATAAAATATATGAACTTACACTGGGACGACTGGGACATAACAATATTACTGTAAACTATGGTAACGGCGAAAAAACCGTTCTCCAGTTCTATGCCATCGAGCCAGTCGAAGCTGCACTTCAGCGTCACTCTACCTTCATGGTCAACAGCACCCAATGGAACGTGCCGGGCGACCTGAGGGACAAGGTCTTTGATGACTGGATGATGCAGTACAAGGCTAGACGCAACAGCTTTGCTGGTTACTGGGGCTGGGGTGATGATTGGGGACTAACTCACGGCCAGTTTCTGGCGGAGAAAAACGTTCAGAAGCCCGTGGCATCTGAGATCAAGGCAGTCGATGATTATTTGGAAGTAGCCATCTGGACGAATTTGATGGAAGGCCATCATACCGATTATCTGGTCCCTGATTTCCTGATGCCGCAGCCTAACACGACACCAACGTACCGTGGCTATGCCTATCCGCACATTTATAATACGTTTTTTAGCATGTATAAACTTGCCAAGCTGTATCCCAACCTGATCAGCTATCGCAATAGCAAAAACACATATTTGCTACGTGCTTATCGTATTTTTAAAGCGTTGTATGAAGGCCCTGTTGCTTATAACTGGAACACGGGACTCATGGGTGAGCTAACTACACCTGATATGATTAAAGCGCTTCAGGAAGAAGGCTTGACCACCGAGGCTAACGACCTGATTGGCAAAATGGCTACCAAGTACAACAATTTCAAAAACACCACCTATCCTTATGGCTCTGAGTATAACTATGACAATACAGGCGAAGAAGCCGTATATACACTCGCCAAAATGAACAACAACACGACGATGATGAGCAAAATCAACGCCAAAACGCGTGCTGCACGCGGTCATATGCCTGTCTGGTACTATTACGCCGATCCGGTCACCATCACCGGAGAGAATTGGTGGAACTTCCAGTACACCACCTCACTGGCCGGCTATGCGATGGATGACTGGACACGTCGGCATTCGTCCAAGCCCGAATTGGATCAGCGTCTATCCTATGCCGCCAAGCTGGCGAACATCGGAGCGATTAACTCGGGACAGATCAGCTCTGATCCTGCCAACATCGGGGCGGTATCGTGGACATATCAGGCGGGCAAGGGCAATTACGGCGCACTCGGTCTGGACGGTGGCCCTCTCTTTAACGGATGGCGCGGCATGTCCGGGGAAGCCGATCTGGGACTGTTTGGAGCCATCAAAATCCTAAGCTCGGATGTTGCTGTAGATCCAATATTCGGCTTGTTCGGCTATGGCTGTGACGTTACAGAAAGCAGTAACAGCTACGCGATTACTCCAAAGGACGGTGTATTCCAACGTCTGCATCTGATCACCCAAAAGCTGAGTTTGGAGCTGAATCGGGATCAATATAGCTTGGCCATCGTGTCCAAGTCCAAGAACAACATCCGTCTGACACTGAAAAATATGACTCCAGGCACGACTCATACCACCGTTATGAGCTTGACCGGACTCGCGGCAGGTACGTATGACGTGCTTGTAGATGGCACAAAAACCGGGTCCGTCACGGCTGCTAACAGCTCTGCGACCACGGTCAGACTGAATATTGGTACGGCAGCCAACTATGATATCCGTATCCAGTCGAGTACAGACAACCCGTCTCCCGCCGGAGACATTGTAGCCCGTTATGAATTTGACGAAACGGCCGGATCTACCGCAGCCGATTCGTCAGGTTATGGACAGCAGGCCAGTGTAAGTGGAGGCGCGTGGGGCGCCGGACGAAAAGGTAATGCCCTGCACTTTAACGGTACAGACGCCTATGCTAGCCTGCCCGGTGGTATCGTTAGCAGCATAAATGACTTTACGATTGCCGCGTGGGTACGGGTGAACACGCATAACGGCTGGGCACGCCTGTTTGATTTTGGAGCAGGCACGGATCGGTATATGTTTTTGACACCCAAGGCCGAGGGAACTGGCATGCGCTTTGCTATCACCGTCTCGGGGAACGGAGAGGAACAACAGTTGAATGCGCCAGAGCTGGCAACTGGGGTTTGGAAGCATGTCGCCGTGACTTTGTCAGGCAATACTGGAATGATGTATGTGGACGGTGTAGAGGCGACGCGTAACACCAACATGACGCTGAAGCCTTCCAGCCTTGGACTGACAGACCGGAACTATATTGGGAAATCCCAGTTTGATGATCCCTATCTGAACGGTGCAGTGGATGAACTGATCATTTACAACAGAGCCCTGACCGCTCAGGAAATCCGGGGCTTGGCCTCGGCAAGCAGCACCATCACAGCCCATGATGAGGGAGCCCGTTCATATGCCGAAGGAGCAGATTAGAATACATTTACGCATTCATTCATGCCGTTAACGTTTTAGATTGTGAATGATTTGTACTGTGAATCATTTGTGTCGTGAATCATTTGCGTCGTAAATGATTGGTATCGTGAATGATTCTTGCTTATATTAGCTCTACCCCCGGATTTCTTAAGTTAAGTCTGTAATCAGGGAAGAAATCCGGGGAGATGATGCTTCCGAGCGAGCCACCCTATGGAAAGCATTTAAAGCGACCGCCTTACCGGGACGATCAGCGGCAACTTTTCCATCTGGAGGGCGTTTAGCTCCGTCTAATGCGTGTCGTCCTTGGTCTTAGGCGAACCAGTTCCTCACTGGTGAGCTGCCTAGTATAAGAGCGAGGGGAAGATCCTGTATCTACCCTGAGCACCCTGCCTGCCCCGTTGGGGCGGGCTACCCGTGTGTTGAATACCTGCATGGCCCACTGCACCGGAAAGGCTATGGATAAGCGACCATCTGCCGTGCCTGCATAGTTGACCGCAGCTGCATAATTATCTGACTGTCTGAGCCATACAGAGCCGGAATCCCCAGGTAGTGATACGGGAGTCGTACCTCTAATAACCGTCTGATCTTCGAAGGTCAGTAAGCCCAACTCTCCACCATAATTGATTTGCAAGTCCGTATAGACGGACTCTACCGTGCCATTGACCCGCCCGGTCGTACGCCCTACCTTCTTCAATCTTTCCCCTATGCGATAAGCGGTCACATGACCCGGAATCGCTCCTACTGTAGCATAACGCGGATTGAGCAAGTTGTTACGGGTCGGAAGCGAAAGCGCCGCATCAATCAGGTTCGTTCCGGTGGGATTCAAGCGTACGTAACGATAAAGCCGTCCTATACGATCCTGGGCAACCGTCCCCCCATCGGCTCCGCCTGGCTGAATTGTAGCCTCTCGATTGTCTGTATTGGAGGGATTGAGGACATGGTTATTGCTAAAAAGATAACGTGTCGCCGGCGCTCCAGTTGGGGCAACGATGAGTCCGGTTGAACCGGAGCCTTCAATCGTCCCGACACTGTAGCCGGCGATGACCGGGCGTATGCGCACTTTGTAGTCCGTGGCATTGGCTCTGATCTTTCCAGTCTTTACAATTCGGACTGGAACGTTCGTTTTCTTTCCTAATGCGGTGGCCGACAGGAGTCCAGTAGAGGCCGACGCTAAACGGTCCGTGTACACAATGACAGCGGCTCCTCTTTTGGGATGAGCAGGGTCCCTGTACCCTACGCCAATGCCGTGGACACCGGACATTTTTAAAACTCGCTTGGCCATCCGCTTTTTCACTTGAAGCGCGGCCGAGAAGGTAGCCAACATAATCATCTCCTTTTACATTCAGATGAAATATTGTATGGCTAAGGCCGCTTCGCGTTCCATTTGATCATACGATCGCTGTATTGAAAGGCATATGAAAACATTCCAAAAAATGGTATACTCATTTCCGAAATTGACATCTTATCATTTGATTCTGGTGTTCAAGGAGGTACTTTATGTTTTCAATCATGTTGACATATAGCATACAAGCAATTGTAATTTTACTGATTATCTTTGAATTGTTGAGAAATAACAGAAAAAAAATAGGCTGGGGATCACTTTCACTGCTTTTATCTCTTCTTGGTATGGCTGTTTCTTTCGAATTCGGCAATTACATATTGGGAGACCAGTTGCTTTCCTTTTTAGGATTGCCCGCCTGGTCTAACAGTGTTGATAATACTAGGTTTCACTACACCATTTTTCTATCCAGTATTTTTTTTATTCCCAGTTTAGTCATTGGATATAAAAATCCTAAGGAGTTTGGAGCTACAATTGGAAAACGGATTTCTAGTATATATCTATTTTTGATCATCATTTCGCTTTTATTTTTTATTATCAGCATTTTCTTGAAGTGAAAGTTGTCTTAGCGGAGGTTGTTGTTTTATACATTAAATCCGAACAATCCGGGGTGAGTAATTAGATCAAGGAGTTGGTATTATCTATAATTCATTTACCTCCATATTCTTTCCGGCACTGACTGCAATCATCCTTATAAAGATGCCAATATTGGAAACAAGAGTGGACAAAGGTACGATGTTGAAAGTGAGAATTACAATAATAACAGTCCTGCTTATCGGAGTCGTGTTGTATATAATTGATACTCAGTGGTGGATTGTGATTGCTTTTGCAGTATTTTTCTGCATACTACTTGTTATAAAACTTTTGAAAAGGCGTAATAAGCCACATTGATTTATGATTCTCATACTCAGCGTCTAACAAAAGCCCTCCATTAATGGAAGGCTTTTTATATTACGTAGCATATTTAAATTCCCAACTTATTAAAACACCCCACCAGCGTATGCCAGCAGGGTGCTACCGATGCTTTCGGATTTATATGGGAAGTATATAACGTTTGGGTGATTATGTAAATAAATATATAGATTAAGCTGATCCCCTCATATTATGACACGTTCTACCCAGTTCCAAGTACCTTGGCTTGTTACTTTGATTTTATCCCCTACGACAAAAAGGCCATATTTATCGTTACTAACTGAAATTTCTTTGCGCTCATTGCTTTCGAACTCGCAAGTTATATAAAATGTTTTTGAAGACGATCCTTCAGTCCAATCTACCCGCTTATCAACCACCTCACCTATACGTTCTATTCTCGGTTGTTTACGATTATTGCTCGCAATCCGAGAACCGCCTATAAACGCTGAAAGAATAAGTCCCACGACTATAAGTAAAAGAATCCAAAAGACCATCTATAATCCTCCTAAGTATTCATTAGTTGGTAATTATGATATCGGCTTTTCAACTGTTTATTTTGATATCGGCTTTTCAACTGTTTATTTTGATATCGATTGAAAAATGAATATAAAAACACCCCACCAGCTTAGCCAGTAGGGTGTCACCGATGCTTTCGGATTGCACAACAGTACTTCCGTATTCGTTTTATCAATACGATTGGTTTGGATAAATTTGTAAATACAATATGTATGGTTCATGCTGATCACCTCAAGATAGGTATTCGGTGATTGATGTGTTAATTCCTCCAAAATAACAAATCACCGCCAACCACTGGATGGCGGTGATTTGTTTGCTTACGCTTAAGCACCTCCATGCTGTACATGAGGCTGTATATCATGCGTCTGGGCAGGTACAGTAACAATAAACAAAAAACTAGCTGCAATCATTAGCAGTACCATTTTTTTAACATTGTCTAACCATTCATTCTAAAATAGAGGGCATAAATATTAATAGTAAAATAATCTTTCTCTTTGCCCTACACTAACTAAACTTTCATACTTTATAAAAGTTCTAACGTCAGCAAATTGTTTAAACTGCTCAAATAATCTTATGCATCTAATGAAGAAGGATTCTTTGTTATTGGCTAATGATTTAGATAAAACGTCTAGCAGGTATCTGAAGCCATAAGAGTAATTGCCTCTGTTCAAGTAGTATTTAGCAAGTTCATATTTAAAACGTGTTGTTTGCTCTGGTACTACCTGATAGGTATACATATCCGATGATGGCTGTTGTACAAAAGAATCAATAATCATTTCAAACCGTTTAAGTATATCATTCACGTCTAACTGAAATCGGTTAGCTGCAAACATTACGTTCAAAAGCTTTACGATCATTTCCTTATCGACTTTATCACTTGATGCAATAATATATTGAACATAATCGTTTAGCACGCTTACATCTCCAGATAAAAGCTTATATACGTACGTGTTACCTTCTGCCCAGTTTTGGAACAAGCCCATCCAGTATTGGGTGTCCTCGTCCTTCTCCAAAACCCAATCTAAATTAGTGTAGGCGTATGTATACTGTAGGGCTTGGTGGTAATCGCCTTTAGCTTCGCAAGAACCTGAACACAACAAATCAGCATAAGCGATGTACACAAACAGTGGACGACTTAGTTTCTTGGAAGACTCATCACGCATTCGACTCTGCTGTTGATGTTCCAAAGTATATTGGATTTCAGCTTTAGCTCTCATTGTTCTAGCTACTTCCTCAACCTTGTCCCATTTACGCAAAGACCTGTACACGTTTGCTAAATCCTTCAGCGCGTCAAGCTGTTCTATTTCATCCAGACGTTCCACGAAGGATTCAAATAGCGTTGCTGCCTTGAGATTCCGGCTTTGATCGTTTCCAACTTGAATCGTGAATATACGATATTGGCAGACTGCCAATCGTTCAGAATGTTGATACTTCTCCGCTTCAGCCACACCCTCATAGAGCAGTAGTGCAGCCGCATGTCTTCCCTGCTTCAACAATTCTTCTGCAATTTCAAATAGCTTGGGCGAATACAGTAGATTGTCCATGATGGCTCCCACCACTCGACTAATCGCATCCAACTTGTCCAACTCCGCACAACGAAATAGAAATGGCTCGATTCGCCTCATATTCGGGGGGGTGTCGATGATGTAGTTTTCTATAAACAGATCGTAAAAATACCCTTCTGGTAAATCCATAGCCTCAGTGATTAGGTCAAGCTGGTTAACAGACATTGACTTATTCCCTGTCACAATAGCACTTACTATTCCCCTATTCATGCCTGCAAGTTGTCCGAATTGCGCTAAGCTCAAACCCTTTTGTTGTAGGTAACTATCTAATTCTGCTCTAATCGTAGGTGTATGCTTCATGTCATATCCACCTTCCACACAGAAATTCCAAAACTTTTTATTATTGCATTCTATTTTTGTCCATAATTTAACAGTTGTCAATAAGCTTTGAAATATATGTCATGCAATATTCGAATAAAATATATATTTTCGAATATTAATGCTTTTTACCATTTTGTTAACAAAAATATACACTATATTCCTTTTTTAATGATATACTTGGTCAGTAGTACAAATTATACCAATCGAGAGGGCGATTTTTGATGAAGTTTAAAAACACAGTAATCATTCTTACAGGTGTATTGGCTCTTACGGCAGTAGCTCCGCTGGCTGCTACTGCCGCACCAGTTACGGGGATTAAAGTATCGAAGGATCATGGAGGTATAGTTATCCAACAAACTGGTCAAGAGGTACATGAGGTTCTTGGTGGGACAAGTCCGACGATGGACTTAACTGTTGATAAAGGTTATGGACATGTAAAGATTAAAGTTCGGAATCAAGGAACATCAACTATCTCTTGGAGCTTGCAGGGTAACGGGAAAGAATATGTCTATAAAACTGTTGGCAAAGGAGGCTCATTAACGTGGAATAGTCTTAATTCATTCCCTAATGGGATGCCTTCAGGGAAATACGTAATTCAATTCAGAGCCGACGGAAACAAAGTTGATGGCGAGGCTTGGGCTACTACTGGTCAGTACCCATCAGACATTAACTAACCGTTATTACAAGCAGGGGAGCGTCTTGGAGTTAAATCCAAGGCGCTTTATTTAATTTTTCCAAAAAAATAAAGGTGAAGGTAGCAAAACACCTGATGTAGTGATAATTGTTGGTTTAGTGATCGGAGTTCTCATAGGTATCGCTCCTGTCTTTCTTAGTGGAATACAAGAGTGGACTTGGCACACTACAGTCCTTGTACTTGGTTCTGCGCTTGTTATTGGTCACATCCTTTATAGTTGGATAAAGGAAAAGATAGTATATGAGACAAACTATGTCACGGTATTCGTAAATTAAAGCCCTTGTTGCAAATGGAAGACCTATTCATTGTAATGAAGAGGAGAGAGTGATGAAAAAGAAATTTTTTATCGTAATTGGAGTTATAATAGGCATCCTGTTCTTCTTTTACTTGTTAACTTTATGGGCGGCAAACAATCTCCATGTGCCCTCTCAATAGATTAAACAAGTTATATCGATTTTGTTTGATGTTCATTTACAATTCACATAAACGTTCCTTTCCATAAAGAGTTGCGTTTGCAATATACTCAAAAGTAAAGGAATTGTGGCTAACTTCAAATGAGAAGCATATCTTATTACAAGTAAACTCTCAACATTTTAAGCCCAGTGGAATATGAGGTATGCATAATAATCAAGGGAGCTGATATTATCTATAATTCATTTACCTCCATATTTTTTGCTGCGTTAACTGCAATCACCCTCATAACGCTGCCAAAATTAGAAGCTAGGGTGAGTAAGAGAATAATGTTGAAAGTGAGAATTTCCATAATAACAACAGTTCTGCTGATCGGAGTCGTGTTGTATATCATTGACCCTCAGTGGTGGATCATTGTAGCCTTTGCAATTTTGTTTGTAACCCTTCCTATCTTTTTATTGAAACGTTGGCGCGAAAAAAGCTGAATCAGAGAAAAAGCCTTCCTTGTTGATAGGAAGGCTTTCCACCTTATCCCTTAACCGCTCCCTCCGCAATGCCCTCCATGATGAATTTCTGAAAGAAGGCGTAGATCAGGATAACCGGGATGGAGGTCAGCACAAGTGCGGCCAGAATAAGCGACCAATCCTTGTTGTACTCTCCAAACAGCATATTGGTCGAGAGAATCAGGGTGTAATGGTTCACATCCGTCAGCATTAACAATGGAAGCAAAAAGTCATTCCAAATCCACAGAAAATCCAAAATCGCAATGGTAACTGTGATTGGTAGCAGCAATGGAAATATAATGCGAAAGAATGTTTGAAACTCATTACAGCCGTCCATTTGCGCGGATTCTTCTAGCTCACGTGGGATGGATTTGACGAATCCATGATACAAAAAGATCGCCATATTCACACCCAAGCCGATATAGATCAGGGCCAAGCCGTACGTACTGCCCTGAACGGACAAATCTTTTGCCATTCGCGTAAGCGGTATCATAATAGAGTGAAACGGTACTAGCATCGATGCGACAAACAGGAAGAAAATCGCACTGCTCAGTTTCCCCTGTGTACGAGACAGCTTGTAGCCTGCCAGTGCCGAACAGATCACAATGCCACCAATGCCGATAAAAGAAATAATCGTGGAATTAAGGGCGCTGTTCAGCAAATGAGTCTGATGAAAAGCCTGACTGTAATTTTCAAAGTGAAGCTTCGTGGGCAGCGCCGTAAAGGATGCAAACATCTCACCCTGTGTTTTAAACGAGTTAATTACCGCCATGTAGATTGGGAAGAAGGACACGACTGCGCCCACGCACAGAATCAGCGTAATCAACAAGGAATTGGCTTTCTTCAGCCTCATGCCTCCACCTCCCTCTTCTTCATGACACGCAGCTGAATCAGGGTGAAAATGAGAACGATTGCGAACAAAATAACGGATTTGGCGCTCGCATAACCATAACGGAAGTTGTTGGAGAACGCCTCCTCATAAATGTTCATCGTAATCACCTGTGTACTGCGCCCCGGCCCCCCGCCAGTCAGTCCGTATACGACCTCATACACTTTGAAGGCACCATTCAGCGTCAGGAAGAAACAGATCGTAATCGCATGAGTAATCATTGGCATCGTTACGCTTCGCAATGTCTGAAATGCGTTCGCCCCGTCAATAATAGCAGCCTCCTTCAAGCTTTGTGGTACACCTTGAAGCGCAGCCAGATAGATGATCATCATATAACCTACACCATTCCAGAGCGACACGATAATAATTGAGAAGAAAGATACTTTCGGATCGCCCAGCCACGATTGGCCCAAAAATGCGATAGCCGTCTTTTCGGCGATCTGTGGCAGCACGGAAGAAAAAACGAAGGTCCACATAAATGCGCTAATAATGGTACTGATCATATTGGGCATGAAAAATATCGTCCGGAAAAATCCTTTGGTACGTGTACGCGACTCAATCAACACTGCCAGTGCCAGTGCCAGTACATTTTGCAGCACAATCATGACCAATACGTATTTAAGGGTAAACCATAGGGAATTGAGAAAATCGGGGTCTTCCTTCAACGATTCCACAAAGTTCCCCAAGCCGATAAAGCTGTAATTAGGATTCAATCCGTTCCAGTCTGTAAAGCTGTAGTACATGCCGCTGATCGTTGGAATGAGCAGGAAGATAGCATAAAAGATCAGCGCCGGGGCTGTAAACGCCAGTAACATGACGTATTTTTTATAGATTTTAAAAGGCATGGAGTCTCTCCCTCCCGGTGTAATTCTGTAGGTTACCGTTACTTGTTCACTTTGTTATACGATTTCCATGCCTTATCCAGCGCCTTAATTACGTCATCCTGCGAGAGCTGACCAGCATAATAGGATTGTAGCGATTTGCCTGCCTCGTCCTTAACCGCTTGCGGGATAGATGGATCTTGGTACGACTTGCCTGCTTTCACGTATTCGGTAGCGTCATTAACCCAAGGATAGCTTTTAAACGTATGCACTTTGGAGATCGGGTTAAATTTCAATGCTTCATAGAATGCGCTAGAATCCTTGTCATCCAGCACATAGTTAACAAAATCGAGCGCAACCTCCTTATTCTTGCTTGTAGAGGATACAGCCAGCGAAGTCGAAGTGGACAAATTAATCAATGTCGCATTGGAATCGTCATTGATCGGCAGCGGTGCTACCCCAAAATCCATCTTCGGATCCGATTTTAAAATCGTTTCCGCAAACCACGGTCCTTGAATCCACATCGCCGCTTTACCCGAGGCAAACGCAGCCGATCCATCATCCCCGCCGATTTCCAGCGCCTTGTCAGTACCGTTGCTATTCACCAGATCAATAATATCGAACATGCTCTTCATTTCGGAAAAAGAGCCTTTATCCTGATTCATCCGGTCGATAAAATCCTTATTCTGTGTGTTCATCATTGCACCTGCCGTAAGTGGCACAAACAGCTGTGGAATCCAGGATTCCTTGTAGGACAACAGGAACGGTTTCACATTATTCGCTTTCAGCTTCTCGACCACAGCCTTCATTTCGGTCAACGTTCCCGGCGGCTGCAAATCCAAATCCTTAAATATCTTTTTATTGTACAAGTAGCCCCATGAGATCGTTTCCAAGGGAACCGCTACGACCTTTCCGTCTTTGGTTGTCACCGAAGGCTTCACACTATCCATCAATTTGTTAACAAAAGGCTGACCGGACAAATCCTCCAAATAGCCCGCTTTATAAAACGGAGGAATTTCATTCACCGCGTGCAATGCAAATACGTCCGGCGCATCGTTGGATGCGAGTCTTGTCTTCAAAATTTGTGCGGCGTTGTCAGCAGGCGGCATCTCCAGTTGGACCGTAACGTCGATATTTTTATCTTTCTTCTCTTTCGCTACGAACGCATTAATGTATTTATCGTAGTGCTCCTTCAAACGGGGCTGAGCAATAAACATTTTGAGATTCACCGTTTTGCCGTCTCCACCGGAACCGCTGCTGTCACTGCCTGAAGAATTCGCTCCACACCCGGCCAATAACGTGCCAACCAGCATCGTGCTCAATACACCTTTCCACACTTTCATGAAAAATGACCTCCCCTATTTTGAAAATAACTGTTACCCATCGGCAAATCAGCTGTTATTCAAAGCAGCTATGCCGCCGGTCTTCAACCTCTATTCAGCTCTGTGCGGACTTCATAAAGGCCAAATTCCTTTGTACTGCTTGTTTTGTATACGCTTTCATTATAGGATGGGAGGTCACTTCTGCCATTGGACACCCTTAGCTTATTGAATTGGACTTTTTTAAACTTCCTTCCTCATTTCACCGGGTGCCATGCCAAAATGCTTTTTAAATACCCGATAGAAATAAGACACATCCTCATATCCTGCCATCTCCGCAACTGCTTTAATTGAAATCTGTTTATTGGCCAGCCATTCCCGCGCCTTTTCCATTCTTCGCTCTACGATGTAGTCCGTTACATTTTGACCATACTCCTGCTTAAATACCTTGCTCATATACTCTTTGCTCACAAAAAAGTTTTTCGCCAACTGCTCCAGTGTAATCGGCCCAGCAAAGTGACTGTCGATATATCGCCGTACCTCTTCTAAATTCAGTTTGTTTTTGTATTTCCGCTGCCGAATGAGCTGATCCAGTTCCTGAACATAGCACGACGATACGAATTCCAGCGCATGTTCTACAGAGGACACGGCATCCTGGGGCAGTGGAAATCCTGCCTTTGCCGTAGAAGTATCCAGCCCGTTATCCGCTGCGAGCTCTTTCAGCAGGGAAAGAAGCTCCTGCACCAGCCTGCCCAGCATATGTGGACTTGGTGCTCCATAACTCTCTAGCTCCTGCATAACCTGCCTGCAGGTTAAGTTCACCCCGTCACAGTTCAGCTCATTAAAATAAAGACGCAGCAGTTGCTTATACCGGGTCAACCTGTGAAAAAACTCATAATCCAGCTCTGTCGCTTCTTGCTGCTGTTCAGCCACCTTGACCTCCAGATCGTTTTTGCATTTGAGTAGCACTGCATTCAGCTCTGCAGGATTGACTGGCTTTAACAAATAATCGACGGCCTTATAACGGATGGCATGTTTGGCATACGCAAAGTCATCATATCCACTCACGACAATGATTTTCACATCAGGACAATGGTTATTTAGTGCTTGCAGCAGCTCCACTCCGTCCGCACCCGGCATGCGCATATCAGTAATCACAATATGGGGGGCTAACTCTCCGACCAGCCTGAACGCCTCGTCCCCGTCTTCAGCCTCACCCACTACCAACATTCCAAGTTTTTCCCATGTGCCAAATGTCTTCAGAATATCACGGTTCCACGGCTCATCGTCCACAATTAATACTCTGATCATACTTTTCCCTCCTCTGCTGAGGTGAATGGAATGCAGATGGTGACACGTGTACCGACTCCCTGCTCACTATCTATCGTCACTCCATAGTGCACTCCAAAATTCATCCGTATGCGTGAAGACACATTGCTCAATCCGATATGGCTACCCTGCGCCCAGATCGGTTCCTCCGACGCGTTTTCCAGCTTTGCCCGTAGTTTTTCCAGCTTGTCCGGGGCCATGCCGTTTCCATTATCGCAAACCGTAATACACACATCTTGTTTCATAATCTCCACCCGAATCCCCATTTGCCATGCTCCCGCCTTTCGATCAAGACCGTGCTGAAACGCGTTTTCCAACAATGGCTGAAGCGATAGCTTAGGCAGTCGAATATCCATCGCCTGTTCTTCCGACTCCACCTGAAATACCAATCTTTGTGGAAATCTCCGTTGCTGGATGCGCATATAGTGTCCCACATGGTCAAGCTCTGCGCGTAAAGAGGCCAAATTCTGAGGTTCCCGTACCACGTAACGGAACATCTCACTCAGCGACCGAATGACTTCATAGGTGTCCTCCGGCTTTTGAGAAAATACCATACTTCCGATCATTTGCAGCGTATTTTGCAGAAAATGTGGATGAATCTGCGCTTGGAGCGCTTTCAATTCAGCCGTCTTTTTTTGCAAATTTATACTGTATTCCGCCTGAATATGCTCGCGAATTCGGCCTGCCATCCCATGCAGACTTCTTTCCAGCAGCCCAATCTCATCCGGGCGTGTACTTGGCTGTCCAATCGGTCCTTTGATCATATCCAGCTCCTGTACGGAACGCGCCAAATGAACAATCGGACGTGCAGTCCGCCATGCGATGAAAACGGCAATGCAGATGGAAACCAGAATTGAAATCACGCCTACGATAATACCATACAGCATGGTTGAAAAGGCACTGTGGTTAATGGAGGAAGTGGGTACGATTTTGACCAGCTTTAGCCCAACTACATCCAGATCATTATAGAACACATAATGTTCAGCAGTTTGAATCACTCCAGGGCCCGGCTTAACGTCACGAAGAGCTGTCAGCACACCTGCAGGTGGAGGCGACTGCCGAGCCTGTGCTGGATACATGACCCTGCCATCCGCATCTGTAATAAGCACCTGATGCTGATCCCCTCGTCCCAGCAGGCCCAGCGTCTGATCGAATTGCGACCACAATACATCCAATGAAATAGCTCCCGTCTGCTTCTGATCTTCGAAACGCCGAATACTGCGCGTCAAAGTAAAGCGTTCCGGGTCAGCAGAGCTTGGACGAATCGAATAATCCTTATTCGCTTGCCACATCTCGGCATACTGTGGGGGAATACCGCTCACTGTCGTAATTTCATTTTGCATGCTATTAAAGGTAAACAGGGTTTGCGATTGCTTCAAATAAAGCTGGATGCCGATCACATGACTTCCGGCCGAATAATACACATTCGCCATCGTATTCAGCATTTTTCGCTGGGCATTAAATTGGCTCGAAAGATTGTCAGGCTCGCGCTCATTCAAATAATCGCTCAGATCAGGGCTGATCTGAATGCTGTAAATCAGATGATTCAGACGATCTAGCTGGTCGCTGATATAGATCCCCGTCCATTTCATATTGGACATGTTCGTCTCTGCCACTTCAGTTTCCATGGAAGCTCTACTTTTTTCCGCAGCCAGCACCGTGACAGCAATGACCGGCAGCACAGATAGAACAATCATCGTCAAGATCAGCTTAAGCTGAATGCTGCGTCGATACGGGGCCGTCAGCGCCCGGAACCAGCGGACTGCTCGGGTTGGCATAGCGATGCACTCCTCTACTCAGCCATATGCGAAAACGCCCCGCAATTCGCAGGGGCGCTTCATTTACCGGATACTCCCGGAGAATACCTATATGATATTATTCGTAAGTTGGTTTCAGCTCATTATTCATCATTTACGCTTCTTCGATAATTATAACACCCCAAGGCTCTAATGGAAGCGTTTGTCCTTGGATAACTGTACGCCCCCCGATTAACTCCTTGCCGTCTCCATGTGGATATACCACCGAGCCTGCTTGTTCGGAATAGTTAAAATAGTACCGGATTGTCCGTCCCAGCTCATTTGTGCCGGATTTAACAATGATCGGATAAGACGTTTCCTGATCCACTCCCCATACTCCCGCCTTTTTGGCTACAGAGCTGAATAGTTCGCGGATGACCGCCGGGCTGACGATACAGCCGATGTAGGTCGCTGTTCCCTGACCATAGCGGTTTTGCGTAATCGCGGCATATTTTCCCCAATGCGGGTGATCGTAATAGGCCAACACTTCGGCGGTCGTCGGGGTAATCAGCTCCATCCACGTATCTACCTGATTGTCCTCTGGTGCCACCTCAAAAGGATTATTTTTGAGCGTCACCTTCTTCGGCTCCACGAACAAGCTGTAATGAATGCCGCAGGCTTCGCTAATCACGCCCGGCTGCCGGGACGTTCTCACCTGCACATGCTCGTCAGTAAATCCGCTTCGGAATGTGTATACTACATGACCACCTTTCTCCACATATCGGTTCAGCTTCTCCAGTAGTGCGTCTGGGGCAGAATAGAGGACCGGGACGATCAAGAGATCATAGTCGTCAAACGATTCTGTACCTGGATGAACAATATCCGTCCCGATATTCAGTTTATACAACTCGTCATACAAACGGCGTACGATGTCATTGTAATTCAACGGGCTGCTCATATTAAATTTAAACCAGTCAATCGACGTCAATGCTTCGTTGCTGACCAGAATCGCCGTTTTATTTTTCTTTTTCAGGTTGACCAAATGCGGAGACAATCTTGCAAAATCCTTCCCTATGGTCTGTGCTTCCTCATACACAGGATTCGGTTCAAAATCATGGCTGAGCAGACCCTTCCAGTAGGTTTCGAAGGAATTATGGATGGAATGCCAGTGCCAGTATGCCACCATATTGGCTCCAGAAGCCAGATGGCTGAACGCTTGCAGACGCAATTGCCCCGGATAGGGAACCCAGTGGGTAAAAGCCTGCGCTTCCGTTTCCAGCACCAGATAGTTGTTATTTTTCGTCGAACGCGCTACATCGCCACCGAAGGAAATTTCAATTCCGGTCAGATCATCCTGTGATGGATGGTAAATATCCACCCCAGTCACATCAAAGGCTTGCGATGCCGCAAAGTGATCCACGTCTGGCTGAACACCAAAGGAATGACCTCTCCATTCAAAATCAAAGTTTTGCGTAACAAATTGGTCTTCCCGCTTATATTCATTCACCAGCGCGACCTGCCATGCCAGGAAATCCGTCACCAGCTTGCGCTGGAATTGGGAAAAGGCTGCGCCCAAACTTCCATTAATCGTTCCGACCACCGAAGGAAAGTCCTCCCAGCTATTGATGCGATTACTCCAGTAGTCCAGACCAAATTTGCGGTTTAGCTCCTCCAGCGATTCGAACCGCTCCCGCAAATACTTCACAAATTGCAATTGCACATTGGGCCCGCTTGTGTTGTAATGCTTGGTCTCATTATCCGTCTGAAAGCCAATGACCGCCGGATGCTGACTCACCCGTCCGATCAGCTTGCGTATGATTCGCTCGGCATGGAACAGGTACACCGGGTTCGTTATGTCCATAATCTGGCGAGCTCCATATTTGCCCGGACCTTGAGGCGTTGTTGCCAATACATCAGGATGCTCCTTCACCAGCCATGTGGGTACGGCATAGGTGGGCGTCCCCACAATGACTTCGATGCCCGCCTTATGCATGGCGTCCAGCACCCGATCCACAGAGGTAAAATCAAACACGCCGTTTTGCGGTTCATGCGTACTCCAAGTGGATTCGGCAATCCGCACCACGTTGATGCCCGCATCCTTCATCATTTGGATATCCTGGTCCAAACGGTCATATGGCATATACTCATCATAATAGGCAACACCGTACAGTAGTTTTTTCATCAAGTCGTCCTCCAATTAGGTTCGTTAGGATATGTGGAGCTATATAAGGTTATTTTCAAACACCGTGGCTGTTTTGCGGTTTTTTCAGGGATGGAACGGATATCGTCTTGTCGGCTACACCCTGCTTCGCAGAATCTGCCTGTTGTAGATTTTTTTTCGCACTTGCCAGCCAGCCTTCTACGTCTTTTTCTTTAATCTTGTACAGCCATGCAAACAGACCTGCCGTAATTAAGGACCCCACTCCAGGTACTACTGCATAGAGCGCGAATATCCATGTGAGAACCTGTCCGGTCTGCGGTACATTCGGGACATAGCCTGCAAAGGCAAGCGCATAAGCGACGATTCCACTGGCTGCCGCTCCCCCCAGTTTTCCTGCAAACGTTTGGGTAGCAAAAGCGGTACCACTGGCACGTACGCCTTTTTTGAATGCGCCATATTCCACACAATCGGCCGTAAACATCGGTACCATGAGCTGTGGTGCAGAGCTGAATAAACCGAAAAGAACCGCGAATACACATACGACAACGGGATTACTGTAACCGATTACAAATAAAGATAAGCCCGTAGTAAACAATCCAATCAAGCTGACGACATTCACTTTCCACTTGCCGAATCTTTTAATAATTGGTGGTAAAATCAACGCGGTGAGCAGCTGCACACCCAAGGAAATGAACATGAGAATGGAAATATAAATAGGATTTTTCAAGTTGTATAAGGCAAAGTAACTGACGACAATCCCTTGCAGATTGGTCATAGACAGCATCATAAACGACATCAGGTAAAATAAAAGCTGCTTGTTTTGCAATGGATACGTCATAATTTGCTTGAGCGTAACCTTCTCCGCCTTGTTGGAATACCGTTCTTTGACATTAAAGCGAGTAAAGTTCATGAGTATCAAACCCGCTATGGCAACAATCAGTGCCAAAATTGGCCATGATATCTGATTGGCCACAGCTACCGAAGATGAGGAGATGACCATAAAACCCAAGAAGACCATCGTCCGGCCTCTGGACATTAACAGATCACGTTCATGCGTATTTTTCGTCATCAGTGTAGCCAACCCAAAGCCAGGCGCATCACTGATCGTATAACACATTTCCCATGCCAGATACGTGACGGCGATATAAATCACCTTGGCGGTAAGCGACGCACCATTAGGAACGAGAAAAATAAGTACAGTAAGGATCGGCAAAATGATGGAAGCCAGATTCGTCCACGGTTTGAACAAGCCGCCCTTCAGATTGGCCCGGTCAATGATCACGCCGAAGATCGGAGCACTAAGTGCATCCCATATACGGGCTAGTACGAATAAAGTACCGATAATAGAAACAGATATGCCAACATAATCCGTATAAAATAGCATCGCAAAAGAGGCGACCAGACAGAGAATTGCGTTGCTCCCCAAAAGTAAACGTAATACGATACACGTTCTTTCGATGTTGTTTCCATAGCTCCTCCTGATTACAATATGGCATCGCTTTCAAAAAATCTACATATAAGCGCTTTCTTTTATGTAAAAGCTTATACTATAGCATTTGTAAACGCTCTTTTATTATAGTTAAATGTTAGATACAATGAGATTGTCTAAGCGGTGTAAAATTTGCCCTAATCGAAGGTGATCTGATGATATTAAATCCTGATGTTGATCCAGCTCTATTCCACGATTGCCGATGGCTGCCCATTATTGACTGGAATGTGAAATTTTTTGGCGCCCATATTCACCGAGTCAAAGCGGATTGGTGCATGCCTGAGGAATCTCATATCGGTTTTGAAATTGCACTCATTTTAGAAGGTCGTCAGGAAACGATTATGGAAAATAACGTATATTCGGTTGGGGAGGGTGATATTTTAATCATTCCGCCGGGTTTCAAACATGCGAGTCAGTGTGTTTCCCCAAACGGCATGTACTATTTTAGCTCTCATTTTAATGTCGATGATCCATTGTTCCGTCAGGAAATGATTAAGAGCAATCAGCTCTTTTTCCCAGCGGGTACTGAAACGAATACCAAGCTGCAAAAGGTCGTCCATAGCTGGATTGGCATGGTGCAAGAAAGCGGAGAATATACGACAGCAGACCGTTTTCGTATGCAAATTGCCTTATTTGAGCTATTAGGGATATTCTCGCAAATGATATCTACCGGTTTGGAGCCCAGAATTGCGCCTTCATCCGTTCAATATGCCAAGGCCATCATGGAAGCCATTCAATCAAGGTTTAAGCCTTATCGGGAAGATGAATCTGGCGAGCAAGCGTTCCGCCTTGAAGATGTGGCGGCTTCCCTCGGGATCAGTCCTGGCTATGCCCAGGAAGTGTTCCGCAAGGTATACGGCTATTCTCCACGTCACTATCTATCGGAGACCAAGCTGCATGAGGCTAAGGTGCTGATCCAGCAGCCCAATCTGCCACTCAACAAGGTAGCTTCCCTGCTCGGATACTCCAGTCTGGCTCATTTCAGCAGACAGTTCAAGCGCTGGACAGGTACCAGCCCACTTAAATACCGTCAGACGTTAAAGCCGATTACTGATGCACAAAGGATTTAAGATATAAGGACGGATAGCAAGGGCTCCACCCTGCTATTCATACAAAAAAAAGAGCGTGACACCGAATATTGCGGTTGTCGCGCTCTTTTGACTCTATTTTCTATAAGCTCTACCGTTGCCTTAATGATCTAAAATCTTGACTAAGCTCTCATTACTCGAATCACAGCCTAATATCCCCTATATGCTGGTGCACCACATACATCATCCCCATCAGGAATACGGCCAAAGCCAAGTAACCGATGCCGAATTTCCAGCGCGATGATGCGGGTACTTCGTAATATTTATCATTTTCAAACGGAATGTAATCAATCCCACACAGCAATCTGAGCTGGTACGCATCCGGCGTCGGTATATGTTCCACACCGTTCAGCCATACATGCTGGACAAGACACTGCTGTGGCAGCAGAAGCGTCTGTTCCACATCCAGACTTTCCATATACACCGTCACATATTGCTGCCCCTCCAAATCCGAGTAGGTATTAAAAGATAATCTGCGCGTGTGCTCCGGTCCGGGCAGCGGATATCCTTGCTCATACAGATGCTGTACGTTCACCAGCGGCTTTTGCAAAAAGGATTGGACCTTAACCTCCTCTTTATTGCGTTTAACATATTTTTTGTACAAATCGTAGGCAAAGAACGCCCATATCAAGAAAAATAAAAAGGATTTTAAATATACTACGACTACAATTCCACCCAATAGGCCCACCAGCCACAGCCAACGCGTCACTGCCGTGGAAATCCGTCCTCCGTCGAGCGGATGAATCGGCAGCAGGTTGATCAGGTTCAGGAAAAATCCGACATACGAGAGCGCATACAACAGGGGACTGTCTGTTGCATAGGCTCCTGCGTATACCGCCATAGCCCCAACCGTCCCCAGTAACGGGCCGCCCATGGCTACATAAGCCTCTGTCTGCGCATCCAAAGGTTGCCGTTTCATTGTGATCAGCGCACCGAGAAAAGGAATAAATAACGGTGCTGATACGGGAAGCCCCTTGCGCTTGGCGGCCAATACATGCCCCAGCTCATGCACAAACAACAGCAACACGAATCCGACCGCAAATCCCCACGGGTAAATGATCGCATATGTGCCAATCGTTATCGCCATAGATATCAGCGCACCGCCAAATTTACTGAATTTTAAAAGGGCAAGTAACGACTTACCTTTCAGAAGAAGCAATGCTGCTGCACTACCAAGGTACCATTTGGATGAGCCGGATTTGGAATCGTTCTTTTTCTCTTCATTTTGCAAAAGTATCCGCCTCCTTTCTTTAACACTTCCATTGTATCCTGCTATGTGCAGCTTGTAAAAACTTCTCTAACCCACAGATAAGCGAACTGGGGTAGCCATTTATATTATTCTTCGTATTGTAGACATCCTCCAATGTAGGATGTTATATTGGTGCTGGGTTAGATGCCCTATTTTGTAAAGGAGGTTTGCTCTTTCATGTGTACTCACTACATGCGTCTCAGATAAAAGGATAGGCTTTTCAATGAAGCTCAACCCGTTTTTTTATATGGAAGGTTGAGGCTTGTTTAAGTTACCTTTTTTTAAACTAAATCTGAACAATGAGGTGTGTTTCATATGACTGAAAAGCGTTCCTTGACTAACTCAAAAGACGTTAGTGATATATTGGCCCTTGCCAAAAGCAACGGGCTTCACATACTACATGAAGGATTAGAGATCAACGAGTCCGGGCTAGATTTTCGGGCACTATTCGCCAAAGACATTCAGGGTACCCCTTGGGTTCTACGTACACCGCGACGAACAGATGTGGTCCAATCAGCCGCTTACGAGCACAAAGTGCTTCAGTTGATTCGGAATACTCTTCCTGTAGCGGTACCGGATTGGCAAGTGTATCGTCCAGAGTTCATCGCCTACCCTCAACTGGAGGGCACTCCTGCCGCTACCATTGATATGGAAACAAAAAGCTACGTATGGTTCATCAATCCTGAGGCTCTGACGGAAAGATTCGTTGCTTCGCTCGCTAAAGCCTTAGCCGCGTTGCACCGGATGGATCACCAACAGGCAGCAGATTTCGATGTCCGCGTAAAGCAGCACGACGAAGTTCGGCAATTGATGGCCCAGCGGATGAAGGAAATAAGGAGCGTCTTTGGTGTATCTGGCGAGCTATGGCAACGATGGCAAACCTGGCTGGCAGACGATAGCTACTGGCCGGAATATTCCGCACTTGTACACGGCGATTTGCACCCAGGCCATATTTTAGTCTCTTCGAATACAGAGGTTACTGGAATGCTGGACTGGACCGAGGCCGAAGTAGCTGATCCGGCGATTGATTTTACGAGTTACTATACTTTGTTCGGAGAAGTAGAGCTTACTCGTTTATTGAAGCTTTACGAGGCAGCAGGCGGACGTGTATGGCCGCGTATGATCGAACATATCGTTGAACTGACCGCGGCTTACCCTGTGCTTATCGCCGAATTCGCCCTCAAATCCGGGCTAGATGAATATATGGAGATGGCACGTAACGCGCTGGGTGTCCATGAGCAAGAAGAAGGACTGCCCGACATATAATATAGCTGTAGCCACCTGGCAGGCTTTGGTTCAATGACGGACCAAGGCCTGTTTTTTTCTGCTCTCCTTTTTTTGTAAAGTTACGTTTCGCGCCCAAGTGTCCATCCTCCTGTCTGTTCTGTTATCATGTAAGAAAACGGAATAACTCAGGAAAGGATTACGAATCATGAGTTTTGAACTTACCCGGCGAGCCATCAGACAACTATGCAGTCAAGCTGCTTATGACGACGGGGATGCCTATTACCGGGCCAAAAGAGTGGCCTTTACACAAATAGATCATGATGAAGGGGTATACGAAGCTACGGTCAAAGGAAGCAGCTTTTATGCTGTTGCGGCGATGATCCGATCCAATGGAAGTATCCGAGCAGAGTGCACCTGTAGCACATTTCAGAACACCGGACGATATTGCAAACATATCGCTGCTGTTCTCCTTAACGCCCATGATATACGCCGTGGAAAAAGTCTGTCTGTACGCTCCTACGCCTCCAGACTTCATCCCGGTACTACCCCAGATACAGCAGGAAGCATGGATTCAGACGGGATGTACACATCTACAGATGCTCCGTATGATTACACTGCTAAAACGGCACGATCCTCTGACATCACACAAGGGGATCTCCAGCTGACCGACAGTATGTTAAAACTATTTGACCGCAAGCGACCGCTTCGCAGCACGCCTACCCTGCTGGATACTCGTGCGGTCTTGGATTTTCAATTCGTCATCCGGCCTTTTGCCTACGGTTACCAAAAATATATGTTTGGTGTAGAAATGAAGGCTGGCCCCAAACGATTATATATCGTCCAGAAAATTCGTCCGTTTCTGGATAGTATTGACCGTGGGGGTAGCTACATGTTCACGAAAAGCTTCTCGTACGAGCCTGAGTTGTACCGCTTCCGACCTGAACATGACGCTATTCTCCAGCAATTATCCCAGGTGTGCCACCATGAGCGTATGATTCGGGAAACCTCAGGCACGTATTCATCTTCCAGTAGCCATATGAGCGGCGAGCGAATGCTCCTCATTCCGCCTGCGGCTTGGGAAAAGCTGCTCCCCTTGCTGACAACAGCACAGGGCGTCTACTTTGAAATTCACGGAAACATGAGTGAGGGTATTCCCCAGTCCGACCTGATGCTTCCACTGCAATTTGAATTTGATGAGGCCGGGGCCATAACCGAAGGCTACCAGCTAAGCATACAAGGATTGGATGACTTGACCATCATGGAGGACTATGGTGTCGTCATTGCCGATGGCAAGCTTGTCAAACAGAAGGCCGATCCCTTACGGCGTTTGTCCGAGCTAAAACGGATGGTAGAGGTACACCACAGGCGAAAAGTTCTGATTGCGCCAGAGCAGATGGAATCTTTTATGGACAAGGTTGTACCCGGGTTAATGAAGCTCGGACGTGTTCATATGACTCGGTCCGTCTCAGATCGGGTCACACAGCAGCCATTGAAGGCAAAGCTATATCTGGACCGGGTAAGAGACAAGCTACTGGCAGGGCTGGAGTTCCAATATGGGGATATCATCATCAACCCGCTGGAAACAGATGCACGAACGCCTGGTAACGACCGAATTCTGATACGTGATGGGGAACAGGAGCAGCGTATTTTGGAACTGATGGAGCATAGCTCCTTTGCCAGAACAGACAGCGGATATTTTATGGAAGATGAAGATGCAGAGTATGATTTTTTGTACCATACTGTTCCTCAACTGGAAAAGCTGCTGGACGTCTATGCTACAGGTGCAGTCAAAGCGAAAATAAACAATACTCTGCCTACCCCAAGGATACGGGCGGAATGGGATGAACGTACGGATTGGCTTGAATTTAAATTTGATATGGAGGGCATTCCGGAACCAGAAATTCGCAAACTGCTCAAATCGTTAGAGGAAAAACAGAGATATCACCGTCTGCCTAATGGTGCCTTGCTGCCGCTGGAAACAGAGGAGTACAAGGAATTGATTCGGTTCATGAATGAAACAGGTATCCGTAAAAGTGATCTGGATGCAGCGCAAATTCGTGTTCCCGTCACACAAGGACTGTATTTAATTGATCCTCACGATCATGGGAAAAACCTGACTTTGGGTAAAACCTTTCGCCAGCTGCTGGAAAATATACGTAACCCAGACCATCTCGACTTTCCAGTTCCAGACGTGCTTGCTCCAATCTTGAGAGATTATCAGGTTTACGGCTTTCAATGGCTTAAGACATTGGCGCATTACCGTTTTGGGGGCATTTTGGCAGATGATATGGGGCTGGGTAAAACGCTGCAAAGTATCGCCTTTCTCGTCTCAGTATTGCCGGAGATTCGCAGCCAGCAGCTTCCAGCCATGATCGTGTCCCCTGCATCACTGGTGTACAACTGGCGGAATGAGCTGGAGAAATTTGCTCCACACGTCCGCGTCACTATCGCAGATGGCAGCCCAGAAGAACGCGGCCGGATCATACGGGATGCCGCCAGTTATGACGTCGTCATTACGTCCTACCCGTTGCTACGGCGCGATGCAGATGTGTACAGCAAGCCATCGTTTCATACGCTCATACTGGACGAGGCGCAGGCTTTCAAGAACCATGCCACCCAGACGGCACAAGCTGTTAAGGATGTAAAAGCCCGTTACCGTTTTGCCCTGACAGGAACGCCTATAGAAAATACATTGGAAGAGTTATGGTCCATATTCGACGTTGTATTTCCTGCGCTATTTCCCGGTGGGAAAAGAGTGTTTCACAACCTGCCTCGAAATGTGATTGCCAAGCGGGTTCGTCCGTTTCTGTTGCGCCGTCTTAAGAGCGATGTCCTCAAGGAGCTGCCGGAGAAAATCGAATCCGTGCAGGTATCCCGGCTTCTGCCAGATCAAAAAAAGTTGTATACAGCCTATCTGGCCAAGCTCCAGCATGAAACGTTGAAGCATCTCAACGAGGAAGGATTTCAGAAAAATCGAATCAAAATTCTCGCAGGTCTGACCCGACTTCGTCAGCTCTGCTGTCATCCGGGCTTGTTCATCGAAGGGTATACGGGAAGCTCCGCCAAATTTGAACAGCTGTTGGAGATCATTACGGAATGTCTCAGCTCCGGGAAACGGATGCTCATTTTTTCACAGTTCACTACGATGCTTCAAATGATCGGACGCGAGCTTGCTCGAGAAGGGGTGTCCTACTTTTACCTGGATGGGCAGACTCCCGCTCCGGAACGAGTCGAGCTGTGCAGTCGCTTCAACGAAGGAGAACGCGAGCTGTTCCTGATTTCCCTAAAGGCAGGAGGCACTGGCCTGAACCTCACCGGCGCAGATACAGTCATTCTGTATGACCTATGGTGGAATCCCGCTGTAGAGGAGCAGGCTACCAACCGCGCACACCGAATGGGTCAGAAAAAAGTCGTACAGGTTATTCGTCTCGTCGCCCAAGGCACGGTAGAGGATAAAATGTATGAGCTGCAACAAAAAAAGAAAAACATGATCGACCAGGTCATTCAACCGGGGCAAGAAACCCTTTCGGCACTGACCGAGCTGGAGATTCGTGAACTGCTCATGATCTAGCCAACTCTTCCACGCTTATTTATACGTTAGTATGACAATTCCACATGCAAAAAAAGGTCCAATCACGGTAGAAATCTTCCCGCATTGGACCTTTTTGCTTCTAAATATGATTGTTTGGATCGAGCAGATTAATCCTGTTTTAATACTCTAGGTTCAATGGGAACCAGGTTAGACTCAATCTGGGTGCGCTGAGGCTCATACCATTCAGGCAGCATCAGCTTGTGCCCTAACTCATTCAATTCCTCATCCACGGTAAATCCGGGTGGATCGGTTGCGATCTCGAATAAAATACCGCCCCGCTCGCGGAAGTATACGGCATTAAAGTATTGGCGATCTACAATACCACTGGTCCCAAAACCATGCTGATGAACCCATTCGTTCCACGCCTGATGCTCCGTATCGTCCTGCGCGCGCCAGGCAATATGGTGAACCGTACCGGCGCCGCCATTCCCCCACGGGACATCTTTGACCGGAATGTCGATCAGGTTGCCCAAATCACCTGTCGCCTGATAGCGGATGTAGCCTGCATTTGCGTCTTCTCCGATGGGAGTCATCCCCAGGACGTTCTCCAACACCTCTTGCGTATGCTTGGAATCCGCACTGTACAGTACCGCCCCGCCAAAGCCCTTGATAGCTTTATCCGTAGGCACGCCGCCAGCTGTCCACGTGTTCACCGGGCCATCTTCCCGCTCCACCAGCTCCAGATGCAAGCCCTCGTTGTCTCGGAACTGGATGAATGACTCGCCAAAACGAGAGGCCTTCGTGAAAGACACCTTCAAGCTGTGCAGACGGTTTTCCCAGTATTCCAAAGCACCGGACGGCACGACATACGTCGTAATCCCGACCTGTCCACCTCCAATCTTACCCTTGCGTGTACCCGGAGCTGGAAAAAAGGTAATGATCGTTCCCGGGCTGCCCTCTTCATTACCAAAGTACAAATGGTATACTTCTGGAGCATCAAAGTTGATCGTCTTTTTAATCAATCGCAAACCAAGTACGCCTGCGTAAAAATCAACGTTGCCCTGCGGGTCTCCTGCAAAGGACGTGATATGGTGAATTCCAGCGGTTTTCAATGACATCTTTATCACTCCTTCATTAACATGATGATTTATTTACACAAATGATTTACAAATTTCAAAATCCATTGTAGCTGACAAATTGTCCAACCGGCTTGCGGTATCCCCGTGCCCGCTGACCCGATTCGTCCTCTTTACCCAAGGTAATCATCATCACGGGTACAAATTGCTCTGGAATATTCAGTACTTCCTGCACCTTCGCCGGATCAAAACCGATCATCGGGCAAGTATCCCAGCCTTTGTCCTTGGCAATCAACATCAATTGCATAGCCGACAGACTGGCATTACGGATCGCTTCTTCTCTCTGGAAGACAGGTCCCCGCTCGCGATAAAACTGAGTTACCGATTCCACCGTACTATCATATTCCTGCTTGCTTAGGACACCTAAATTCAGGAATCCTTCGTTGAGGTCAGCTACCTTGGTATAAGCTTCTGTATCCCCCAGCACTACAATGGTCGCCGAAGCCGTTAATATTTTATACTGCTTACTTGCCTCATCATGCAGTCTTTGTTTGGTATCAGCATCCTGCACTACGATATAGCGCGTATGCTGTAAATTAAAAGCCGATGGAGCAAACTTCACCAACTGAAATATTTCTTCTAGTTCTTTTGCATCTATAGTAACATCAGGAATAAATTTAGAAGCTGATCTTCTCTCTTGAATAATATTCACCAGTTCGCTCATGTTAAGTTCCACTCCTTGATATTATTTTCAAATGAATTATCTTTAAATTAAGAATATATCTATTCGTGTTTTCTGTCAAGTAAAACTATAATAATGTTAGTAAGTATTTTTGGATACAACCTAAGGGCTTCACCAGCCCTTTACAAATCCGTTGCCCGTATTCTCATCGTAATCGCTTCGCGTTGCGCTTTGGTTAAGCTCTTGAAGACTAGCTCATACGAATGGTCGATCATGCTGTACAAATCCTCCAGTGGGAAGGTAGCATCAACCTCAATCGTATTCCAATGCTTTTTATTTAAATGATAGCCTGGCTTAATTGCCTTGTTTTGTTCACGCAGATTTACCGCAATGATCGGATCACATTTCAAGGATAGATGGCTAATGCCGTCCTTTTCAGATAATAGAGCAAACATCTTGCCTCCAACTTTCAGTACTAGCGTTTCAGCACCGAATGGATAATCCTTAACAGCCTCTTTTTGGCTCAGACCATACGCTACAATTTGTTCATACACCAGCCTTCACTCCTCTGCTTGAGTCATCATCTATAAAACGATTTGTGCCCTATTATATCACGCTCTCCACATACAATAGTCCCATGTTACAATTAGAATTCTATCGGGAGGGTCAATCCTTTCTATATGAATTTATCGACCGTCCGTGACCTCATACACGTCCTAAAGATTTAGCGATATTTCACATACTGTATCTGCAAGCTGACAGCCCTTCACTTCCGAATAGGAAGTTGGAGGGGCTTGTTTTGTTCATATAGTAGAGAATGTTATGCAACAGCCCTATATTTTGGTATACTTCCGTGAGAGGCTGTATCGATACATTCGAACGGTACTCTAGTTACTGTAATTCAATATGTAGATGTGTGAGCCTATGGAGGTGAACTCGTTGGATTTTGCTCTGATCCGCAAGGACCGAGACAAAAGAACGGTCGCAAATTGACTCTTTTTTTGCCTTTCGGACCTTTTCAGCCATGTGCTGAAAGGTTTTTTTTGTGATCTAAAATAAAGGTAGGAAAGGATTTGAATGCAACCATGGCAACCTCGAAAGCACTTAATATTTTGCAATTGAAGAAAATGAAACGAGAAGGTTCACCTATAAGTATGATTACGGCGTATGACTATCCATCTGCTCGTTTGGCTGAGGAAGCCGGGATCGATATCATCCTTGTCGGTGATTCCGTAGGTAATGTGTTATCTAATTATAACTCCACACTGCCCGTCACTATGGATGATATGGTCTATCATACACGGTCTGTCGTGCGCGGTGCGGAACATACTTTTATTGTTGCGGATATGCCATTTATGACGTACCACGGGAGTAGTGAAGAAGCCCTTACTAATGTGCGCAGGCTCATGCAAGAGGGACATGCCCATGCCGTGAAATTAGAAGGGGGCATGGAAATTTGCGACACCGTGAAGCGAATTGTTCAATCCGGCGTCCCACTACTGGGGCATATCGGACTTACACCACAGTCTGTGCATCAAATCGGCGGATACTTCATTCAAGGTAAAAACTCACAGGCCGCTGAGCGCCTTCTAAATGATGCCCGGGCCCTGGAGCAAGCGGGAGCTTTTGCCATCGTGTTGGAGCTGGTGACAGAGGAAGTGGCGAAGAGCATCACCCGAGAAATATCTATTCCGGTCATAGGCATCGGTGCAGGGAGATACTGTGATGGCCAGGTTTTGGTGTATCATGACATGTTACAATACTCAGCTCCTTACCGGGAGAAAAAGTTCGTAAAAACCTATTCGGATATAGGTGCTTTGATTCGCAACAGCATCGGGCAATATGTCGAAGACGTGAAGAATCATTCTTTTCCAGGCGAGGAGCATGTTTTTAAGGCAGATGAGAACGTAGTAGAAGGATTATACGGAAATGCAAAAGTAAAGGCAGGGACCCTATAATGCGATTTCTGATTGTAGGTGCAGGGGCGATTGGAGGCTATTTCGGGGGACTTCTTGTTCAAAAAGGAGAAGACGTGACCTTCTTCGTACGCCCTTCAAAAAAATCTCAGTTGGCAGAAGTCGGTCTGATTGTTAGAAGTGTTCATGGAGATTTCCAGACGCCAATCCGTGCTATTACAAATGGTGAAGCCGCCGATCCGTTCGACTGTATTATCATTTCGGTCAAAGCGTATCATCTTCCCCAATTGCAGTTCGATCTTGAGCCTTATATCGGTGATCATACCATGATTCTTCCGTTACTTAATGGTTACGAACATTTTGACTTTTTGCGCAAGCAATTCGGTTCTGAAAAAGTGCTGGGCGGACTTTGTTATATTGAAACTACGCTGGATCATGATGGTTCTGTTGTTCAGACAAGTCCGTTCCACCGTATCGTCTTCGGTGAATGGAACGGAGTGCACTCAGAGCGTACACAATTGCTGCTGAATCATCTTGATCATGCAGGCTTCACAGTGGCACGAAGCCACGATATCCAGCGTGAAGTTTGGCAGAAATATATATTCGTTGCCAGCTTGAGTGCAATTACAACACTGATGGATGCCTCGGTCGGAACTATACTTGCCACGGCAGAGTCACGTGCTATTTACGAAAAGCTGCTGCATGAGATTGTCACACTTGCTCGCAACGCGGGGATGCCGATTGATTCAGAGATGGAAGCTCATACACTGAAAACGATGGAATCCTTACGACCAGAGATGATGTCATCCATGCAACGCGATATGCTTAAAAAGCTTCCGGTTGAAGCCAGTCATCTACATGGTTCACTGCTTGCATTGGCTGCAACCAGTAATACTGTTTACCCCATACTCGAAACGGTATATGCCCGATTAAAGGTATACGAGAGCTTATTGGACACTGTCTAAAATTCAAACTTTAAAATCAATTAAAAGAGGAAGCGGCAGCTTCGAAGGTGAAAATGAAATCTTAGACTGCCGCTGCTTTTCCTTTATTAAACTTCAAAAATCTAAAGAGTTCCTGTGCTTGAGCATGCTTGCTCAAGCCCTTGAAGTAATGCTTCTAGCTCCTGCCTAGTTTCAGCGTTTGTAATTTCACCTTCCTGATTTAGCTTCAAGGTGATATGCGGAATAATGACCTTTCCATTCTCCACAATCTGTGCATTGATCATTTGCAATGTGAGCAGCAGCGAGGCATGCGCAAGATGGCCGCCCATAGGAGACGGTGACGCGCTAATGACCGCTGTAGGTTTATTTACAAATTCACCTGAAGATACGAGCCAATCCAAGGCATTTTTCAAAGCACCCGGCACACCATTCCCATATTCCGGTGTACAGATCAGTACTCCATCCACTTGTTTCAATTGCTCCCGTAGCTCTTTTACGGAAGCTGACCCCTCATCTACATCCAAGTCAGGGTTAAAATGCGGGAGATCCCCCAATCCATCATAGACTGTGAATATCATATTTTCAGGAGCCAGCCCAATAGTAGCCTTCATAAGCGCTGTATTGGAGGACTTTTGACGAAGGCTACCCGATATAGCCAATACCTTAATTTTCTGTTCCATCCGATCATCTCATTTCTTTTAACTTGATCTAATCTTGCATATTCAGTGTACTATAGCTAACAAGAGAATTAAAAAGTAAGTGAGAATGCATTGATAATGCCGTTGGACACCTTCTGCATGATGATGAGCGTCAGCGATTTTTTTCCTATGAACAAAAGGGCAATAAAAAAATGCCTGCGGCTTCGCAGGCATTCGTGATGAATCAATAGTCACTATACAAGGGTGGAATCTGTAGTGCTGAATCAAGTATCCTTCTCTTGCTTGCGTTTTATCCCAATCAGATCAAGGAAGAAAACAAACAACGGAATACCTACAATCAAGCCCCAAATTCCAATCAGATGCTCAGAGAAAATAAGTACGACAAAGGTAAAGAAGATCGGTAAATTCGTTTTGGATGACATCAGCTTCGGATTTAAGAAATAGGCCTCAATCGCATGAATCACCACAATCAGAATAACTAGATAAATCACATATTGAATGCCGCCGACACTGAAAGCGATCAGGCCGAGCGGTGCCAGTGAGATAAACACACCTGCCACTGGAACCAATCCAAGTACGAAAATGATGAGCGCAAGACCAAGCAGATTAGGGAAGCCCATAATCCAGAGTGCAATCGTGGTCAATATACAGTTAATAAGTGAAATCAGTAGTTGAGCCTCCAATACCTTCCCGAACGTATCCAGAAACATACGGCCAAAATGACCCACTTCCTTGAAAAACCAACCCAGCTTGCTATCTACAAACGTAGCTGTAAAACGTGTAATATATGATTTTTCCATCAGGAAGAACAAGCTCAAAATAATCGACACCAGAAGCTGTGTTCCCAATTGACTGACCTTCATCACTGCACTCAGGCCAGGCTCAAATAGCCGCTGAACATTCAGCGTGTCCATAAATTCGATAATCGTTTCGTTCCATTGATTACGATCAGGATACATATACGCTTGCTGAATCATGAGATACACCTGCTTGACCTGTACAACGATTAGCGGCACCATTCGGTAAACGCCCCACACCATAATCAGAATTAGCAACCCATACACCAGTAGTAGCACGATCATTGACGGCACATTGACGAACCGCTTGACCAGCTTATTCACTCCGTTATATATACTACCAATCAAGATCGTAAGCAGCAGTGTTAACAACATAATATTCATCATGCTTCTTAACATAAACAACAGCAAAACGATTATCGCAAGGACGGCTACCCGCCTGACGCCCGCATGATTCATCCAGTTTCTTACCATTCGTCTTTATTCCCTCTTTCCACTTGACTGTCAACTTTGCAATCTTCCTGAGCATCAATTTTCTCTTTTTATCAATTTACTGTTAGCGATCAATAGAGAACCTACCATGACTAAGATAGCAATAGACCACCAGAATGTATTTTTAGCATCATCATGATCTACAATAATGAGCCTGATGACAGCCGTGATCCCAATATAGATAAAATAACGTAATGGAAAATGAAAATTGGTTTTAAAGTACTTAACTATTAATGCTATGAATTCAAAATACAAGAAAAACACAAGCAACTCTTCCGTGAATTCATAGTAATTTTTGTCGGCCTCTGTGTACAAAAAAACATAAGAAAAAATGGACCATGTTTCTTTTAGAAGTAAGAAGCTTAAAATCAGCCCGACCAGAAACAGCGAGATATTCAAGATCATTTGCAGAAAACTAGGTAACTTCTCAATATACTTCATTAATGCATTCAATACAGATCCCCTCACTGGTTGTACAGTATCTTTATTTATATTATCGGTGGTATACGTGAAAAATGCTACATTACTTTTGAGGTCACCTTAATGAAAGTTTATATTCGCCCCTGCAATATAACCAATGGAGATAAAGATAAGCGTCCATATCAGAGAACCTGCGCTTGCCACCAGCATATATTTTCGGACAGGCATCGCACTAATGCCCGACAAATAGCTTGTCGCATGTCTGACTCCTGGGATAAAATAACCAAACAAAATGGTCCATAACCCAAAACGCGCAAACCACCCCTTAACTCTTGCAAATCGCTTCGGTGTCAATCCAACCCACTTGCCGTGCTTATCCACCAAGGGCTGACCCAGCTTTTTGCCTAGCGTGTAGCTGATCATCATCCCTGTCATTGCACCGATGAAGCTGACTAATATAGACACCGAATAATTCAGTACCATGATAGAGGATAAATAGCCGACAAAAACCATAATAATTTCATCCGGAACCGGTAGACCGATAATCCCAAGAGCAAGAAGAGCAAAAATAGCGATATATCCGTATTGTGTAATCATGCTGATGACCCATTCCATAGGAGAGCCACCTCCTGACCGATTATTTTTTGAAGGACGGAAAGGGAATACGGCTAACCATCAGGAACGACAGCACTACCATTAATGCAAGCAACAACCCCGGCTTCAAATGCTCACTCCATAAAAACATAAAGGACAAAATCACACCCGCCGCCGTAATCGGCATACCTACAAAGCCTTTGCTAAAAGCCATTAGGTTGAATCTTGCCAATCTTACCGCACCGCATATGACAAACAAAACAGCCACAAGCGGTCCTATCCAATGGGTATCTCCCAGTTTGTATAACAAGATCAAGAAAGCAGGGGCAACCCCAAATGAGACAACATCCGCCAGCGAGTCGAGCTGTTTGCCAAAATCACTGGAGCAATGCAACAGCCTTGCCAGCAAACCGTCTAATACATCCCATAAAGCAGCCACCACCACGAGAATAAAAGCGGTCATGTATTGCTCATGAATCGTAAAATACAGGGATAAGACCCCTGCCCCCAGGTTTGCAATCGTGAATAGTGAGGGCAACCAATTCCATTTCATACTCCTTAACTCCTTTGCCGTAGCTTAGCCTCCGAATATAACAACAAAACGGACGCCGTCCTTGGTATTCTCCACCTTATAGCGGAATTCGTGCAAATCTAAAATTCGTTTGACGATCGACAACCCCAGTCCTGTCCCACCTGTCTGACGGCTTCGGGACAGCTCGGCCCGGTAAAAGCGATCCCATATCTGCTCCAGTTGATCGTCAGGAATGGTCTCACCTTTATTTTCAATGGAAAAAAAACTGATTTCCCCGGCACCTTCGATACGAATCGTGATCGAGCTTTCTTCCTCAGCATGCCGTATGGCGTTGACAACAAAGTTGATAATCACCTGTTCCATCCATCCTACATCGGCATGAATCGGCATCTCATTGGCGGGGATAATGACCACTTCCAGCTTTTTCTCCTTCAACAGATGGAATAGCTTGTCCACGACTTCCTCCACCAGCTCACTCAAGATAAAGGTCGTCTTGCGGAGCTTGAGGGTTCCAGATTCCAATTTAGCGAGGTCCAGCATATCTTTGACCAATCGCTCCATTTTGTCCGCTTCCTCTACAATGACTTTCATATAATGATCCTGCTTCCCGGCGCTAACCCCATCTTGTAATCCTTCTGCGAAGCCTTTAATGATACTCAGCGGGGTTTTCAGTTCATGAGAAGCGTTGGCAAAAAAGTCTTGTTGCACAGCCTCCATCCTCTGTTTCTGTTCCATGTCCTCGACCAATTGTTGATTGACCTCCTGAAGCTCGCGCAAAGCCGTGTCCAGGTTCTGGGACAGGGTATACATGCTGTAGGACAGGCTGCCTAGTTCATCATTCTGCCGGATTGGTGTATGGGCAGTAAAATCGAGCTTAGCCATTCGCTTGGCGGTATTATTCAAAGCAATGAGCGGACGGGTCACCATCCGGGAATAGAACAGGGACAAAATCAGAATGAGTGCAAATCCCCCGATCCCTAGGTACAGATAAAACCAGCGCAGAGCTTCATTCGTCTCACTAATTTCCTGCAACGATGTCACTGTGAACAGGAGGTCGATCTCGCCTGTGTCCTGACGAACAGGATGGACTATGACTGCATTACGTACCCCTGTCCAAGGTTCCGTCCAATCTTCCTCCAACACTTCGAAATTCTTAAGTTTCTCCAGATGCGCCTGTGATAAAGGGAACCATTCCTCCAGCGCACCAAACAGTAATCCTTGTCGCTGACTCCATGTTTTCAGATCTGGTAGTGCAATCTCTGTCACCGTACCGGATAACCTTACACTGTCATCTGTGCCAGCCGCTTGCGATGTCGTTCCTATATTTTTGAAACCAGGCTTCTGAATGCCTAATGGATAAATTAAGTTGGGGGAAGTGATGCCGTCAGTCCCCAATACCTCACCTTCAACCGTTACCGTATCACCGGGCTGAATCCGGGCAGCTCTCAACTCATCTCCGTACTCGCTCATAAACAGAGACAGCGATATCTTAACAACTTTACCATCTGCTGTTCTGAGACTGATATGAAACGCATCATCCAGCTTTACTTTGCCGTCCAGCGTAACAATCGCCAACTGGTTCTTATTTTGAAGCATAAAGCGAGCTGCCTCTCGCGAAACCCTGCCCGATCCCCAAGCCTCCTGGACATAACTTTGACCGAAGCTTTTCAAACGGCTTTCCACACGACCAATCTTCTGTTGCTGATAAAAATTTTCAAAAAACAGAAATTGACTTAAAATCACCATACCGTAAAAACACAGGAAAAACACAACCGTCATAATGAACAACTTAAAGGTAACTCCCCGTTTGTTCATTCTTCCTCCTCAAACCTGTAGCCTGTACCAAAAACCGTGCGGATATGGCGTGATTCACGGCCTAGCTTACTTCTCAGCTTTTTGATATGAGTATCGACAACCCGTGTGTCTCCTTCAAAGTCGATGCCCCACACCCGGTTCAGTATCACATCCCGTGAAATGACTATGCCTTTATTATGTATAAGCAGCCGCAGCAACTCATACTCCTTGGGCGTCAGCTCGACTTCCGCCTGATCCACCTCAAGTCGATGAGCCATCGTATTGAGAATGGCAGTGCCGAATCGCAAAATATGCAACTCCGGCTGCACATGTCCTTCCACTCGCTTCATCAGCGCGTTTGCGCGGGCGATCAACACCTTGGGGCTGAAAGGTTTGGTAACATAATCATCGGCTCCCAGTTCAAAGCCTAATATTTTATCATCATCACCGGATTTGGCTGTCAACAAAATGATCGGCACACCTGAACGGCTGCGTACCTGGCGGCACACCTCCCAACCATCCAGCTCCGGCATCATAATATCGAGTATAATCAGGTCCGGCTGCACCGAATCAAACCAGATTAGTGCATCTTTTCCATTACCTGCTTCATAGACTTCCCAATTATTTTGTTTAAAATAATCAGCAATAACTTCACGAATACGTATTTCATCCTCCACGAGAAGAACCCTTTTCTTCAATCGACTTCCCTCTTTCGTCATTCTAGGACACCAGCATATCAAAGACATGTGTACTTTATGTGTACTTTATGTGTTCTTGATACCTCTTATCAGCAGAACTTCTCATCAGCAAATTCGACCTTGGATTAGGGCAAATTTGTCTTGGCTCAGACCATCTCATCTCCTGTGATCCTACCCTATAATAAGAAGAGATACAAAAAGCCTGAACAGGAGGGTAATACATGAGTAATCAAACCATTCAGTGGTTTTCCACTTCTAAAGCTAAAGCTTGGCAATCCCAAGCTCATCATCTTACCGATACCCAAGATAGTGCCAACCTAACCCTTACGGGAGAAACACATCAGCTTGTCGAAGGTTTTGGTGGCTGTTTTAATGAATTGGGTTATGTAGCCCTGAATCATTTGGAAAAGGACGAACGAGATCGGGTGCTTCATTCTCTCTTTCATCCAGAGGGCGAGCACAAATTTGCAATATGCCGACTTCCTATTGGAGCGAGTGACTACGCGCTGGAGTGGTACAGCCACAATGAAACAGACGGCGACGTGGAGATGAAGCACTTTTCCATTGAGCGTGATCACCAATATCTCATTCCTTTTATTCGGGAAGCGTTACAACTCAATCCTAACCTGAAGTTGTTCGCTTCACCCTGGAGCCCGCCGACATGGATGAAATCACCGAAAGCCTACAATTACGGCACTCTGCGCTGGGAAAAGGATATTTTGAAAGCGTATGCATTGTACTTTGTCAGATTTGTTCAGGCTTACCGCGAGGCAGGTATTACGATCCACCAGATTCATGTTCAAAATGAAGTCATTGCCGATCAGAAGTTCCCTTCCTGTGTATGGACCGGAGAGCAACTGCGTGAATTTATTCGCGACTATTTGGGTCCTGCTTTTGAGGAACACGGACTGGATACGGAAATTTGGCTGGGTACCATTAACGCACCCGATCCGTGGGAGGAATTAATAAAAAAGACTTCGACCGGATTCGATGAGTATGCCCATACCGTATTGAGTGACCCCGAGGCCTACAAATATATTAAAGGCGTAGGCTACCAGTGGGCAGGCAAAAATGCCATTCAGCGCACCGTTGCCAGTTATCCTGAGCTTCGTTACATGCAAACAGAAAATGAATGCGGCAACGGAGAAAACTCATGGGACTACGCCAAATATGTATATAATCTGTACCAGCACTACTTCAGCAATGGTGTGAATGCTTATATTTACTGGAATATGGTTTTGGAACCGAAAGGCAAGAGCACATGGGGCTGGGAGCAAAATTCGATGATTACCGTTGATCCCGCGGATCGAAAACCTGTCCTGAATCCAGAGTATTATGTCATGAAGCATTTTTCTCATTTTGTATTACCAGGTGCCCGACGCATCGGACTTCGTGGCTCATGGACTGGAAATGCAGTTGCTTTTCAAAATACAGACGGGCAAAGGGTGGTGGTCATCGCCAATCCGTTCAAGGAATCGCGTGTGCTGAATCTGTCTCTCGGTGAAACAACACACCGCTTGGAGCTGGAGCCGGAGTCCTTTAATACTATCGTGATTCCTTCTTAACGCCACAGATTTCTGGACTCTTCCAGCTTGCACACATCATTAGGTACCCCTGTCCGGTCTATAAGTGTCCAAGCATATGTATAGTTTCCAAAATGGATGTATATCCTTTTGCGTATAGTAGCTATAAATAGTATACTTGGAATAACTACGGACAGGAGGTCGATGAATATCACTACTGTAAAAGACCGGATTGATTTGAAGCTGATTAATTGTGATAAGGAATTGACTCTCGCGGTCATCGGTGGAAAATGGAAGCTGATTATTTTGTGGCATCTCGGTATGGAAGGCACCAAGCGGTTTGGTGAATTGAAGAAGCTGATCCCCCATATTACGCAAAAAATGCTGACCAACCAATTGCGCGAGCTGGAGGAAGATAAACTCATTCTTCGTAAAGTCTATCCCGTCGTCCCTCCACATGTGGAATATTCACTGACGGAGCATGGCGAAAGCCTGATTCCGGTACTGAGAGCAATGTACGATTGGGGATCAAACTATCGCGAGAACGTGATTTGGAAAGAAGAAGAAGCGATTCAGGACGTCACACCCGTGTGACCAGCAAAACAAGCATTTTGTAAAATGCTGAACTATATTTTTGTAGAGACGACCCTGGGGAGATCTGGGGTTGTTTTTTTTGTGATATAAAGACGTTCCCCAAGATAATAAAAGAAATGGATGCAAGTATCCGTTTCCATTGGCATTAAAGCTCGTTTTCCGCTACATATCCTCATTTTACGCTTGTATTCGTGATTTACATTACATCCGCTGTGACGTATGATTCTTCCATCCCTATTTACAGTGAATCCGAGAAGGAGGCCGTTCTAGCATGAGCATGACGCTTGCCCAGCCCACAACATCCCAAGCGACCCAATTAAGTATTGGTTCCATGGAAATGATTCAATACGACTATCGTCAATTTTCTGACTCAAAACCTTATCAACACCATTGCTGTGGCTTGCTTACTATGTCGTGTAACGGCGCTCAAGGTTTGGCGGAATATGAGCTGCCTGAAATTAAAGGTGCCTTTGACCTCGTCCGCTGGGCTTCCGTGTTTACCTCGCTCAAGGGTCTGTCCTTAACCGAGGCTGAGCAATATATTCAGCACCACGCTGATCACTGGGGGCCTGATAAAACAGAGCTAGCTCTATCTGCCTTATCCGATCTGACTACCCATGCGAACCTGCACATTCTCTCCCCATCAGCGACCATACTCCCCCCTCGGATTAGTCGTTCATATCTTATCGAGCATGGTCTGGTCTACTATTCATTCTAAATATCGTCCACAACTCCATTAGCAATCCACTTTCCAGTTCACGTAAAAAAGCCTGAGACTGTTTATCACAGGCCAGGCTTTTACACTTTCAGCACAGAGTTGATTACACTTGCAGTTTACCTGCACGAATATCGTCTGTCATTCCTGCATAAGGTGCTTGGGAAATTAATTGTTCGTTGTTCACACCCGCATTTTCGATGAATGTAATATCTGCAAATTCAGGAACCACATACTTCGGATACGTTTCATACTTTTCGCGCGATTCCTCCATCAGCGGAATAAAATCGTTTTGATAGCGCACAGTGATTTCCGGATGCTCATGAACCCATTTAGGGAAGAAAATAATGCCGTGCATACGTTTTTCCTCAGGCATAAAGTTCAGAGACACGTCAGTGCCTGTCGGTTCGGTCCACGATACTTTATACACATTTTCCACCAGCTTCACCAGATTGACCTTCTGATCACGTACCCAGCGACCGCCTACCATACCACTATGAATGCGATAATCGATCGTATCTTCATTTTTAATATATATTTCGTACTCCCAACCATTCTCATAAGTGTAGATCATGTGGCTGCCGATAAACTTGTCCATCTTGCATCCTTCTTTCCTAAATTATAAGTTTTCATGAATTGAATAGGAGACCAAAAATAAAAATATTCAATTCAAAACATGTAATGTTAAACATGTTTTTAAGTACATATAAATTGTAGCACTATGGTATACTAGTGTCAAATAATGTTTGACAAGGAGAACTACGTTGAAGCGCACATTAAAATACGCCATTTTGGGCCTGGTTCATAAAGAGGAAATGAGCGGCTACGATATTACGAGTCAATTCAAGAAGGAAATCGGACAATTTTGGAGCGCCAAACACAGTCAGATTTATCCTGAGTTAAAAAGGCTGACCGAAGAGGAGCTTATTGAATATCGCACCTCCATTACAGGAGCCAAGCTGGAAAAGAAGCTGTACTGCATCACCCCCAAAGGAACCCAAGAGCTGACCGAATGGCTGTTGAGCGCCAAAGAGTTACCGGAAACGGAAAAGGATGAGTTTATGCTCATGCTGTATTTCTCAGCAGCCATCCCCAAGGAAGAGAACAAGCGATTGTTCGAGGACCAGATAATCAAACGTAAAGAGAAGCTGGAGTATCTGTACGAAAGTAAAAAATCCCTCCAACGGCTGGACGAGAACCTTCAAGCCCCCGGTTCTAATCAATTTGGGCATTATCTGGTGCTGAGCCGTGCCATTAATCGGGAAGAAAGCTATATTACGTGGCTGGAAGAAACACTGTCCCTGTTTGAATAGCCTAAAAAACCTTCAACGCCACGTAGATTCGTGGTATTGAAGGTTTTTCTAAATAGGTGCAAACTAGTCTGCCGTCGTAATCGAAGAGCCGTAATCTTCAATATGGATATCTGTGCTAAAACGTACAGGAATGGTACTAAAAATGTTATCCCAATCCTCTTTAACCTTACGCCAAACTTTAGGATGCTGAATCCTCAACGCTTCTCCGAAACCTCCAACATCAGCCTGCAGCTTTTGCATTTTGGCTACAGTTTGTTCAGCTAATGAATTAACTCTCTCCTGAAAGATACTCTCTTCTTGTCCGAGCACATCATTGCTACGCAAATTTTCTTTCTTGTTAAAAACCTCGGAAACGCGCCCCTCTGAGGTCATTTTTACTTGGAAGGAAATGTCGTCTCCCTGAACGATGGCCTTGATCCTGCTTTTCACCGCTTTGATCTCATAGGCTATATTTTTACCGGTTTGGGGATCACTACTTTTCAGCACGCCTCCAACCAATTGGCCTTTGATCCACATGAGACCCTCGACCTCTGACTCATTCAGAAAGCCACCGTAGGTTTGTGTCTTTCCCTTGATGATTCCCGCACCTGCGAGCTTGATTTCATTCTCAGCCGTAATGACATTGGGCAATATAAAGCTTCTTTTACCCTTCATGGGCCCGACCACTTTAACCAAAGCCACGGGTTTTATCAACCGGGCATTCCGTTTACGATTTTCGAAAATATCCTTTAAGATATAGGCAGGAATTTGACCAGGAATTTTCTCCTGAAGCGCATTGCCCGCCTTGTCTGTACTAATCAGCAGCTGGACGCTGGGCCGAATGTCATTATCCCCCAAGAAAAAGTCCAGCAGCTCATACAATGGAATTTTGCGAAGCAGACTGGAGCTGATAATAATCGTTTTCAAATGTTGTCCGATGGGCGGTCGATTGGTTCGCAATGAAATTTCTCTTAACATTTCAAAAACGGAATCCCCCGTTTCCGTAATATTAAAAAACTTTTTAGCTTGTGGGGAGGAGCTGTTGGAGCCGCCGCTTTCCTCTGGGATGATAAATTGAAAGGTTCCGGTGATTAACTCTTTTTTCGGATAGTCTCCTCCTTTCCGTTTAATTTGTTCTTCTTGTGAAGATTGTGACACTACATCCATAGCAATGCCCGTCTCCAGATTTAGATCCTCCACCGGAGAGCTGCTCCAGCAGCCTGAAAGTGTACAGCATGTCAGGAGAGCCACCATTCCGAGTAATCCTGACTGGACTCTCTTCATGACCGCACCCCTCTCCAATGAGAAATAAGCAGCAGAGGGAGTGGAAGCAGAGCGAATAGAACGAAAGCTGCATTCCCGATCATCGTTCCAAAAGAAAATAACTCATTCAGATTTTTGGGAATTTGGGACAGGACGTAGATGAACGGGAGCAAAATAAACAGCGCCTTGGAATAAGAGCTATTCAAAATTTGAGAAACTCCGAGCGAAGCGCAATAAAAAGCAATACTGAATGTAGCAAAAATTTGCATGATCCAAATGGACAACAATAGGGATTCGAACCGTTCCAATAACAGATACTCCACTTCAAAGGAGCGGGCCAAGTCTAAAAAAGGCCAGGTTCTGGTCATAACTCCTTCCACCGAAAAGGCGCCAATGCATAAGATCAGCGTAGCTGTATAAAAAATGGTCGAGATCCCGATTGCCAGTCCGACCGCCTTAGTTGCTTTCTCCGGTTTTTCCATCCGACAAAGAATAAACAGCAGGCACTCTGTCCCCGTTAGGGTCAGGGTTGTAGTCTTGAGCGCTTTAATCACTGGCATCACACCCTCGGACAAAACAGGACGCAAATTATTCAATTCGAAAATATTCAAACTCAGCAAACATATCAATAAAAAGATAGCTGCCGTAATCGGGAATATAACTTGACATATTTTACCCAATGTACCTATCCCCCCCAAGCAGAGATACAGAGAGATCCACATAAAGGGGGCTGAAATAGCCCACACTGGAGTTCCTTCAAGCAAAAAGAACGACGTTACTTCCTCCACAGCTCGGATTTCGTATGCAGCTATACAAATAAAATAGATGACGAACAAGATGCCCAACACTTTGCCGATGGCTTTGCCAGTTATCCGCTGAACATACTGGTAAAAGGTGCTTTCTGGAAACCGTGAACTTAGTTTGACTATAATCCATCCGAACAGGAAAGTGGCAGCCCCTGCTAAAATGACGGACATCCACACATCCGGTGTTTTTGCAGTTTCAACGGCTACTCTGGGAAGAGTAAGCAACCCGGCAGCCAGCATAAAGCAAAGCACGATTTCCGTCGTCTGTAACGTTGTAATTTTATCCGTTTTTTTCCCACGGGCCATCTTGCTCCCTCCTGTGTTGTTGAACTCATCCTTGTCGCTTAGGATCTTTATGCTTCAATAGAATGGGTCTATTTTTCATAAATTGTAACGGTGCTCGCAAAAAGTAATCTTTCCAGTCCTTCAATGAACGGGGGGCCGTTAAGCTAAGATATGGCACGCCGAAGCTGTGTAATTTAGCCATATGAATGCTCAGCATCAGGAAAAACATGATCACTCCATACAAACCGAAGATAGCAGCCGTGAACATGGCCCCAAAACGAAGAACACGCATAGAGATCCCGGCGCTGTATACAGGTGAGGCAAAGGAAGAAATCGCCGTGACCGCTACCACAATAACGAGAATCGGACTCACAATCCCGGCGTCAACAGCGGCCTGTCCAATAATCAAACCGCCGACGATGCCCATCGCTGGACCGATGGGTTTGGGGAGCCGAAGTCCTGCCTCGCGTAAAATTTCGATGGAAATTTCCATAATCAGGGCCTCAATCAGCGTCGAAAACGGAACTCCCTGTCTCGCACTGATAATGGAAATGACCAACTTGGTTGGAATCAGTCCGGGATGAAACGAGATAAAGGAAATATAGAGCGCCGGGGCGAACAGAGATATCGTAGTTGCCATAAAACGAAGAAATCGAATAAGCGACCCCGGTATCCATCGTTCATAGTAATCTTCGGGAGACTGGAGCATCATCCCGTACGTCACAGGCATAAGGAGCGCAAAAGGTGTACCGTCCAGCAGAATCGCCACACGTCCCTCCAGCAATGCAGCCATGACCCGATCCGGTCTCTCCGTATTTTGAATTTGCAGAAAGGGGCTAAGAAAATTATCCTCAATAAGTTGCTCCACATAGCCCGACTCCAGCACCTCATCCATATCAATGGTTTTGACCCGCCGTTTTACCTCATCTACAAGCTCCGGGTCGGCAATGTCTCTGAAATACACCACCATCAGCTGCTTTTCCACTCTTTTGCCGACTTTAAAGGACGACATGGCTAGTTCCGTACTTTCTCCATGCCTGCGCAGCATCGCTGTATTATCGCTGAGTATCTCTGTAAAACCGACTCGCGGTCCCCGCAGCACCGATTCCGATATGGGGTCTTCCACCCCTCGTGTATTCCCTTTGGGTGTACCCAGCACGAAAGCACCCGGTATGCCCTGAATCAAGAGTATGACTGAACCGAACAGCACCTTTTGCAAGGAGAACTGCACCTCTAATGTATGCTCTGTCTCCGATACCAGCATAACCTGACGAATAAACATATCCCGAAGCTCTTCTCCTCTCGGGAGATCTTCCCCCTCTTGCCCGGAGCTGCCCCAATCCATCAACGGCTTTAAAATATTCTGATCCATGCCAACCTTGTCCGTTAATCCATCCACAAAAAAAAGTGTGCCTACAGCGTTCAATTTTTCCAGAAAAACAGATCGTTCGTTCACGTCTGACATATCCGTAACTGCTTGTCTGATTTTTGCTACATTGGCTTCATAATCTTCGGTAAAGGTCCCTTTTACCTTCTCAGCCTCACTTACAGACGGATTACGATCTGCATGCTGCGAACGGTCTTCTTCTTCTAAAAGCTTTAATCGTTCCATACGTCTGCTCTCTCGACCATCCATCGCTCTAATTTGTCGTACCGTCAGAAAAATAATCAAAGGGATGAGGAACAAAAAGAAAGCTTCCATCCATACGTTCCATTTAGGCATATGAGTTCCGATGACCTGCCACACACTCTTTCCTCCTTCACTTCCATAGGATTTGTATATAGATTTACCTGGATTAGAAAAAAGATGCATGGGCAATGGAATAAATTTCTTTACTCACAAAAGGAATAAAAAGGTGAATTTGATAGATGAACTGTAGTGCCAAAAGTGGAATTACATGATAATATCTATTCATTCTATGACTAATGTCACAAATTTGTTGAATTCGTGGGCCATTATTCGAAACTAAAAAGGAGTTGTAGGTATGAAGAATCATTTTTGGAAGAAAGCCGCTGTGTTGAGTTTGTTAGCGGTCATTTTGTTAGGGGGAACGGCGATCAGTCCCAAACAGGCACATGCAGGTTATGAGCCTTATATTGGGGAAATTACGGTGTACCCGTACATGTTCGCTCCTAAAGGTTGGCTAAAATGCGAGGGTCAGCTCTTATCTATTTCGCAAAATACAGCACTGTTCAGTCTGCTGGGCACTAATTTTGGCGGCGATGGAATGAGCACATTTGCATTACCCGACTTGCGCGGGGCTTCCCCGTTGCCGAATGTAAACTACTATATCGCAACCGAAGGGGTTTACCCATCCCGCCCTTAATGAATGTGTTCATCGGTGGGCTAATTAATGAAGAAGAGGTGATGGCGTGCTCGAAGGCAATAACTTCACACGCAACAAATTGAAACCCTATCGCTTGCTGGTTCCATTGCTGCCATTTATCGGCGGTACGTTCCTGCTCATAGGGACGAATGAGGTTCACGCTGCCGGTTGGGAAAATGTGGTGCTTAACAAGCCAGCCACATCCAGTGGCTACAGCCAGCCCTATGATCCCTCCAGAGCTGTGGATGGGTCAATCGAACCAACAAGCCGCTGGTATCAAGCCAGCAACGGTGAAAAATGGATTCAGGTAGATCTGAGAGACTGGTATATCGTAGATCGATACGTTGTTACAGGTATGGGAATCCATAACGGGTGGCAGGATCAACGTGATCCATACAGTTTCCGATTGCAAACAAGCAGCAACGGAAGTAATTGGGTGACTGTTGATACCGTCCAGAATAATGAGAGCTCTAATGTTGAAAAGAACATTGCCCCTGTAACTACACGATACTTGCGATTATATATTGATCAAGGAAATACAAGAAACAATCAGTGGGCTTCCATCATGGAATTCGCAGCTTATGGGGAGCGATTGCCCGTTCCACAGGCTCCGGGGCATTTTACAGGAACCAAAAATGGAAATACAGTGGAGTTAAGCTGGGATGCTGTTCCTTATGCAACTTCATACAAAGTCATACGAGATAGTGTAACGCTCTATTCAGGTAACTTAACCCAATTCATAGACACTTCAGCATTGCCGCCAGGTGAAGCCCTTTACACGGTTCAGGCCGTGAATGCTAAGGGGGAGAGCACTCCCTCAGAAGTTAAAGTGAACATACTTACCGATGCCGAGAGAGTTGCACAGGCCAAAGCTGCTCTTGCATTAGGCTTCGCATCTGGAGATACAGTTGATTCCGTATCCCAAAAGCTGACACTGCCACTCGCTGGATTGAATGATACGACGGTGAGCTGGAGTTCGGATACTCCTGACGTCATTACGAACGAGGGGGCTGTCACACGCCCGCGGTACGATCTGGGTGACCGAAAAGTAAAACTGACAGCTACGATTGCGAAGGGAAGCGCCTCGGATACTCAAACTTTCGAAGTTACCGTACCGAAGATAACTGCACAAGATACATTGGATCAAGCAGCAGACACCCTCTCGCTTGGCAATTTGTCTGCGGTAACAGAGAGTATTTCTCTCCCTTTATCCGGTTATGGTGGAGCGCAGATCGAATGGTCCTCGTCCAAACCTCTTGTCATTGCAGCAGATGGAACACTCACCAGACCCTCTTATAACAGTGGAGATACGGATGTTACCCTAACGGCTACCCTGCAACTTGCAGGCTTAACGAAAACAAAGAACTTTACTGCGCATGTACTCAGTCTGCCCATGAGCGATACAGAAGCCGTTGACGCAGCATACAGGGCGCTTGAGCTGCCAATGACTACAGTAACCGGAGACGTATATTTGCCAAAAGACGCTCTGCATGGTGTTCAGGTGTCATGGTCATCGACTCAGCCCCAGTTCTTGGATCATACTGGGCATGTAACATTCCCAAGCTATGTGCAGGGCGATCAGACCATCACGCTGGAAGCAGTTGTGTCACGAGGCGGGGTTGAGCTACGAAAAACATTCAGCCTGCTCGTGCCAGCATTGCCCGTAAGCGCTGATGAAGCCGTAAATTTGGCAGCTAATACACTGAATTTGGATTATCCGCAAGGGATTAAGGATTCCATCGCTCTGCCTCGTACAGGAGCATTTGACACCCAGATCGACTGGTCTTCGGATCAACCAGATATTCTCAGCAATAGCGGTCAGGTGAATCGGCCTAAATATACAGACGGTGATATGAATGTACAGTTAATTGCCATTATTTCTAAAGGTACCGCTTCTGTACAAAGAACATTCACAATCACAGTGCTGAAGGCATTACCGAATACACCTTACGTACGATTGAACGGCAGTAATCCAATTGTTCTGGAAGCCGGTGACAGCTTCACTGATCCGGGAGCCAGTGTACTGGACAGCGTATACGGCAATATCCTGATCCCTGAGCTTTCAGGTAACGGGAATGTCGATATAAATGTACCCGGTGTATATGTATTGAACTATGCTTATAGCGACAATGGAGGTTGGACAGCGGAGCCAGCAGAGCGCCATATAAACGTGCTGCCCCGTGCTGTTAGAGCCGCAGCAGGCAATGGGGATATAGCCTCTGTGGTCGTTACAGGTGCCTTACCAGGCGCACGGCTTGAACTGTACAATGCCCAGCAGGAGCTTATAGCGGAAGGAATCGGTTCGGGAGAGGGAAAATATACATTTACACCTGTGCCTGAAGGAGCCAGCTACTATGTGCTACAGAACGTAAATGGTATGAAGAGTGCCCCGTCAGGGCTAGTATATCCGCAAGGGTTAACCGCGCAGCGCGTTGCGGATTCCATCACAAGCATACCAGCTCCTACAACAAGTGACACACTGCTCAGGTTGCCTGTTGTACCTGATGGTTTCCGTGTGACCATCAGCAGCAGTAGCCAGCCAGACATCGTGCGTACAGACGGAACTATTGTTCAAGCAGATACTCCTTCCGTTGTAACTATCATGCTGGATGTTATGAGGGTAAGCGATGGTTCTCGTGCGTTGACGCAAGCCATAGAAGTCACCGTCCCTGCCAAGGTAATTGCAAACACAGGCAAATCTAACAAAGATAAGAATGAGGATCTATCTGCTTTCGTACCACAGATCGGAATTTCCGAACAAGGGAAAGAGTTCTCCCTCTTTGTTCCTTCGCCGGCATTCCTGGATGAGCAGATACAGCAAGCACTTCGCGAAGGCAAAGCATACGCAGACATTCGTTTGGAGCAGGAGAAGCAACTGAGTCGTGTTATCCTTTCTCATTCTTTACTGAATAAATGGGATAAGATTGGTGCATCGGTAATATCCCGATATGGTACACTGATGATATCCGGTGACACCTTAACCCGCATGGCCTCAGGCCAGCAAGACGTTACATTGTCATTCCAGCAGGTGGATGTACAACGTGCACAGCAGATCCGTGATTGGGCTGAGCAACAATCCAGCCTGACGCTGATGGGTCCGGTTACAGACATCAAAGCCAATGTGACAGGAACCTCGTCGATCATTCTACCGCTGGATAACGAATCCTTAGGTGAGTTACACAATGCAGAGCCCCAGTTCTCCATTCTTGTTATTCATGAGAATGGCGAGCGTGAGATTCTAAAAGGGACTGCTGTAATGGATTCAAAAGGGATTTTGTCGGGTGTGAGTGTCAATACGACCGGGTTAGGTACCTTTGTCGTCGCCACAGACGCAAAGTCTCAAACCAATAATGCCAGTGTGCAAAATGACCAAATCAATTCGTCAGATTCGCAAGAGCTAGCTCAGGTATGGCCGGATGTACAAGGCCATTGGGCAGCGAAGTCCCTGCAATCTCTTGCAGACAAAGGCTGGATACAAGGCTATAAAGACGGCAACATACGCCCTGAGCGCGCTGTAAGCCGTGCAGAATTTGTAGCCATACTGACCAGAGCATTGGGAACTGCTGGAGAGAGCCCTTCTACCTCATTTACAGATATGCAGGGACACTGGGCTGGATCAGCCGTGGATTCTGCTCATCGTCAGGGATGGATTCAAGGGCTAGCCGCTCAAACTTTCGGACCTGATGAGAGTCTTACCCGTGAGCAGGCGATGGTGATCCTGTCACACGCGATGCAGAATCAGATATCCATTTCCAGCACTACTGCACTACAATCCTACAAGGATGAGCAGCAGATTTCAGCATGGGCCTCCGCAGCATTTCAAAATGCAGTATCCTCCGGTTGGATCAGCGGTTATCCAGATGGAACACTCAAGCCAAAAGCAGCCATCAGCAGAGGTGAGATGGCTGAACTGCTGGTACGTATTCTTAAATAAGACTTTTCAAGCTTCATACATCAGATGAGTATAAGCAAATACAACGCGGCCTCCAAGCTTTTCGGGGGCCGTATTTTTTTATGTATATTTTATGTACAAGCCTCCAACAATCATTTTTGCTTGTTTATTCACCCTTTTCGCTTCAGTAAATATATTATGAATATCTGCGAAGCGGGGCGATGAACCACCTATCACCTCTACAGTAGGAAGAATGATAAGGAGGAGATATTTGAGCATGAAACATAAAAAACCGTTCAGGTTCAGTGGTGCTTCAAAAAAAGACGAAGACTGTAAACCAACAAGAGTAAATAAAAGTATCGAAGCTCTTCTCAGACTGATTAATGAATTGACCGCGATCATCCCCGTCGTATTCGCAAACCCCTCTGCGGCTAATGTATCTTCCTTGCAACAGATTTTAAGACGTTTGTTGTCTCTGGCGAAAAGCTTAAGACTTAGAGGCGGGGTTAAGGCAGACTTGCTGGCAGCGCTGGAGCTTGCTATTGTTGCGTTAGAAGCTACACCTTTCTCTCCGATCGGCGTAGGTACTGCACTGCAACAATTGCTGGATGCCCTATTGTCCATCGTTTTACAAGAATCCCTTGATCCTGCTCTTAAAGACAGCTTAATCAGCGCGATCAGAATCGCTGGAACGACGGTTAGCAACGTATTAGGTGAAACATACTTGTCAGGGGAGTCCGGTGCACAAGGACCTCCTGGACCTGTGGGACCCGGCGGTGCGCCTGGACCCGCAGGTGGACCAGGGCCACAAGGGCCTCCCGGACCTATCGGCGCCGCTGGACCTATCGGAGCACCCGGACCTGTTGGCCCTGCCGGGCCCGTGGGGCCTGCGGGGCCCATTGGAGCGGCTGGACCTGTTGGCGCCGCCGGGCCTATCGGGGCCGCTGGACCGGAAGGCCCGGCCGGACCTGTCGGCGCTACAGGTTCTGCGGGCCCTGCCGGGGGTGTGACAGGCGCCACGGGCGCTACGGGCGCGGATGGATTGGTCGGGCCAGCCGGGGCCATAGGGCCTGCTGGAGCCACGGGTGTTACGGGCGTTACAGGGATTACCGGAGCCACCGGCTCGGGAGCCATCATCCCGTTTGCTTCAGGAGGACCTGCTATACTGACAACTGTTCTTGGCGGAGTGGTAGGAACCACAAGTTTGATCGGCTTTGGGAGCTCAGCAACAGGTATTAGCCTCGTAGGCGGGGTCATAGACCTGACAGGTACACTTGTAGGACCTCTGATTAACTTTGCTTTTTCCGTACCACGGGATGGCGTAATTACATCTATTACTGGTTACTTCAGTACAACAGCTGCATTAACTCTCGTGGGTTCAACTGCGACAATTACTGCCCAGCTGTTTAGTTCCCCAACACCTAATAACACTTTCACAGCAGTTCCGGGAGCTATCGTTACATTGGCCCCTCCACTGAATGGCATTGTTGCTTTGGGAACGACCTCTAGCGGCATTACTACTGGTTTGGCTATCCCCGTAACCGCACAGACTCGTCTGCTCCTTGTCTTCTCTGCAACAGCTACGGGACTTTCCCTCGTAAACACTATCGTAGGTTATGCAAGCGCAGGCGTTACCATTACCTGATCCAAGACGAAAAAAGGGCCCCACAGGATTGTTCCTGTCGAGCCCTTTTTATTTGTATTCCAACAGACGAACTAAACCGTTTCGAACGATATTTTTACTTCTTCTCCCTCTTCACAAACGGCGAACGTTTTAATTTGTCCGTGATCAGGCTCTTGAACGATGCCCGTCTGCAGATCAATTTTCCAGTCATATAAAGGATCATAGATATAATGACCAGATACTATAGCCTCTGTAAGAGGACCTCCTTTGGGATGAGGACTGCTATTTTCAACGGCATAAAGCTCATTCTCCGAAGTGCGGAAAACAGCAATTTCAGTACCTTTGATATGGATGGTACGCCCTATTCTGATCGGAAAATCCTTACTATGACCGACGACAAGCCATTCGGCATTTTTGATCATTTGCTTGATCGCTCCCTTCCTCAGGCATTTTAGATACAATTACACAATAGACGGGGTGACAACCTCGAATAAATTTTTGCGTGAATCCTCATCATTGATGATCTTTTTCCAAGGGTCTTCGACCTGTTGTAATGCAAATTCGATGCGTTCTACTAAAGCTTGTCGATGATCTGTATCATGAACGACAGCCTTCTGAATCTCCTCCAGACCGATCCGTTCCACCCACTCCGAAGTACGTTCCAGGTATTGTCCTGTTTCCCGGTAGAGTTGCATTACGCTTCCTACAATATCAATCAACTCGGCGTCGGTTTTTACTTTACAGAGTGAATCAGCCAACCGCGCTTTAATACCGCCATTACCACCGATAAAGATCTCCCAGCCCCCATCATTACCTACGATTCCGATATCTTTGGTACATGATTCCGCACAGTTGCGTGGACATCCATTAACCGCTAATTTGAATTTTGCCGGGAAATCCAGTCGTTCGAATTTCCGTTCCAACACTTCTCCCATTCCCATCGAGTCCTGTGTGCCAAACCGGCAAAATTGTGATCCAACACAGGTTTTAACTGTACGAAGTGACTTCGCGTAGGCATATCCCGACGGCATATCGAGTTCTTCCCATACTTTAGGCAGATCCTCTTTACGGACACCGATCAAATCCAGCCGCTGTCCTCCTGTTACTTTAACGACCTTAACGTTGTATTTAAGAGAAACATCTGCTATCTTCTTCAAATCTTCTGGGGTCGTTACACCACCGTACATTCTAGGAACAACTGTAAACGTTCCATCCTTTTGAATGTTCGCGTGCAATCGCTCATTTACAAAACGGGAATCTCCCTCATTTTCATAGGTATCCGGGTTAATCATTCCCAGATAGTAATTCAGCGCTGGCCGACATTTGGAGCATCCTTCATCATTATGCCAACCCAGTACATTCATAACTTCACGCGTTGTTGTCAGTCCTTTGGTTTTGATCGCTTCCACAATCTCGTCCCGACTCAAAGTTGTGCAGCCACATATTCCTTGCTTGGCTGACGTCTTGAAGCTGTCTCCAAGAACGTACTGCAGAATTTGCTCTACAACCGGCTTACACCCTCCACAGGAACGCGTTGCTCCGGTACATGCCTTAATTTCATCGACTGTGGTCAGTCCATTATCATTAATCGCATCCACAATCGTCTTTTTGGTTACACCGTTACAGCCACAGACAATTTCGTCATCAGCCATCGTTTCAGCGGATAATGATTTCGCCCCGTCCTTGCTGCATCCAGTACCCATGATCTGTCCATATATCTCATCTGTCATCAATGTTTGCTGACGCACATATTTTTGAAGGCTAGCAGATTCGCTCACATCGCCAAACAGTACAGTTCCAACAATCTTATTTTCACGAAGCAGCACTTTTTTGTATGTGCGCTTCCACTCATCCTTTGCCACAATCACCGTATGTTCAGGCTGGGTTATGAATTCGCCAGCTGAGAAAACATCCACCCCTGAAATTTTGAGCTTGGTGGAAACCACCGATCCCATATAACCTTCAGTATCCGCACCTGCCAAATGTTTGGCAATTACACTCCCCTGTTCAAATAGCGGAGCTACCAAGCCGTAACAGGTTCCGCGGTGTTCAACACATTCCCCTACAGCATATACATCCGGCACGGAGGTTCTCATCAAATCATCGACTACAATACCACGGTTCGTTTCCATACCACTTTGCACAGCCACCTGAATATTAGGTTTGATCCCGACGGCCATAACGACCAAATCCGCTTCCAGCTCGCTTCCGTCTGAAAACCGCAGTCCTTGTACCCGATCTTGACCGTACACCTCCGCAGTTTGCATTTGCATAGCAAACTTGATTCCCTGGCGTTCTAGTTCTGTTTTCAGCATCGCAGAGGCTTCCCGGTCCAGCTGGCGTTCCATCAAATCCTCCATTAAATGAACGACCGTAACATCCATACCCAGGTTGACCAAGCCTTTAGCTGCTTCCAGCCCCAATAGGCCTCCACCAATGACAGCTGCCTTTTTAAAGGTCTTTGCTGCCTCAAGCATTGCCGAGCAATCGGCGATATCTCGGAAACCGATGACACCCGGTAATTCTTTACCCGGAATAGGCAGAATAAATGATTGTGAACCAGTAGCTACCAAAGCTACATCATAATCAATTTCCAGTCCGTCTTCGGTGCGAATCTTCTTGTTCTCACCGTCAATGCTTTTCACCATTTTTCCTGTATATAAAGTAATCCCTTGATCCGCGTACCATTGCAAATCGTTCAGTATGATATCATCAATCGTTTTACTACCTTCCAACACATAAGAGAGCATGATCCTGTTATAGTTCGGATGCGGCTCATTTCCCAGGACCGTAATTTCATACTTATCCGTTAATTTCAAAATTTGTTCGACCGTATTGATACCAGCCATCCCGTTCCCTATAACCACAAGTTTTTGTTTACTGTTTATCATATACCGGTTCCTCCATTCATTCGACGATGCTTCCTATCCGACGACATCTCCTACGTTCCTATGAATATTGCTTATGCTTCTATTTTAATGCAGCAGATAGAGCTATATGTGATTAGAATCACAATGTAGTTCAAATTAAAAATATTTAGGGATTTCCCTATTCTGCTTCAAGGGATAAAGGTAAGCAGCTGAAATTGAGTTAAAAAAAAGGACCAGCTAGCTGGTCCCTTAGTTTAATTTATGAATGATGGACTTTGACTCAAATGGGTGAAATATTCAGCAACTTCCCGTGCAGCCCGGGATGGACGCCAGCCGCGATTTTTTCCATCTGTGTACTATGAACCATAAGAAATTTATTTTTCTTAGTCAGCAGTAGGTTCCCCCGGCTACCTTCTCCCGCTTCAAGTGGCATATTCGTTCCTGCCGGAAGGATCACAATCGTCAAATATCCTTCACTGTCAACTTTACAGGGAGCATAATGAAGTGTCGTTGAATATATCTCGACAACCGTGTTTTTAGGCTGAAAAAACACCTGAACATTTGCACTGTCATAGGAATTGTCCTCAATGTCCTGTACTCTGCCGACAAGATGAATACAGTCTGTAGCGGCAATCACCACCTCGCTGCCCTGATGATATTCCAGCCCGGTCAGACCCGTATTCTGACCTGCGCAAAAACCAGCCTGAATTGGAAGTTGGCCGTACACCTCATCTTGAATCCGGTGAATTACACCGAAGTCTTCGAGTTCTGCGACCGAAGGTACATAATGGTTTCCCTGATCGGGTACGCTGGTCGTTTCTTTTGCATACTTGATAAGCTCTGTGGTATTAAAATGAGGCAGCAGCCTTCCATACGGGCGGAATGCTTCGCTCATTACCTCATAAATAACCAAAGGTGCATTGATTTGATTTAGTCTTTCCGTAGTCTTCATAGCTTGACCTCCAGCAATGAATCTCCTGTGTACACTCGGTTATTTCCCAGCACCTTAACGTCAGAGTATTCGGCTGTATTCGTCACAATAATCGGTGTAGTCATGTCATAGCCCAGAGCTTTAATTGCTCCAATATCAAACTCGACCAGCAGTTGACCTTTGGTAACCCGATCCCCTTCTGAGATATGCGTTTTAAAATGCTGTCCTTTCAACTTGACGGTGTCCATACCGATGTGAACCAAGATCTCCGTTCCTCCATCCGATACAATACCAATCGCATGGCCTGTACGGAAGGCATTAGCTATAGTTCCGTTGAATGGAGAGAGCAGTTTGCCATCCTCAGGCACAATAGCAACGCCTTTACCCATGGCTCCAGTAGAGAACACTTCATCAGATATCTCGGATAACGGTTTGACAGTACCCGTCAGCGGGCTGGAAATATTCTCGTTCGTTAGCGCAGGAGCTGGGGTTGCAGCTTCTTTCTTCTCTTCATGGACTGCAATCATTTCTGTTTCCATGGAATCATTAAATCCAAAGAAATACGTGGTAATGGCTGTGAATATATAAGCTACGATAATGGCAATTACGAATCCGGCAAATCCTGTGCCGAAGAATATCGGCAGGGATGCCAAGCCCGGTATACCTGGAGCAATTGCCACGGAACCCGCCGCACCTGTGATTGCCCCGGCGATAGCGCCCCCGATAATAGCCCATACGAACGGTTTTTTGTAGCGGATACTAATCCCGTAGATGATCGGTTCCGTGATGCCAAACAAACCTGTTATCGCTGCAGGCCCGGCAATCGCTCTCACTTTTGGATTTCTGGTTTTAAGGAATACACCCAGTGCCGCACCTGCTTGTGCAAAGTTAGAAGGCGCAAATAATGGTTTCAAAGTATCATGACCGTATACCGCAATGTTATTGTACATGATAGGAATAAACGCCCAGTGGAGCCCCATAACAACTAACATCTGCCACCCGGCACCTACAATGACTCCCGCTACAATCGGACTCAAATTGTATAAGAAAGTGTAACCCTTAGCCAGCCCCAAGCTCGCATATATTCCAATTGGTCCAACCGCAATCAGAGTCAAGGGAACAATGACCATCAGACAGATAAGTGGCGTTATAAAATTTTTCACGCTATCATGAATTACTCTATTCAGGAATTTCTCCAGAATGGATAGCAACCAAACCGCGATAATCACTGGAATAACCGAAGAAGTATAACTCATAAGAACAACAGGAATATTGAAGAACGAAATATCCGTTTTATCGTTATACAAAGTAATAATATTCGGATACACCAGAGCCCCTGCTACCGCAAGCGCAACAAAGGTATTGGCTCCAAATTTCTTCGAAGAGGTCACAGCAATCGCGATCGGCAGGAAATAAAAGATACTGTCTGCGGCAGCGAACCAGATCGAATAGACACCACCTGTTTTGGTGAGCCATCCTAACGAGACGAGCATTAATAAAAGCCCTTTCAAAATCCCCGAAGCTGCCAGCGCCCCCAAAAATGGTGTGAAAATACCGGAAATAATATCCACCGTTTTGTTAAACCAGTTGCCATCAGAAGCAGCGGATGCATTCGATTTGTCGTCATCTCCAAGGCTACTGATCTTTAAAATGTCTTTATATACGTCCCCTACCGTATTTCCAATGACCACTTGATATTGTCCACCGTTTTCAACAACTGTAATAACCCCGGGAATATTTTGTGTTTGGTTCTTGTCGGCCTGATCCCTGCTATTTAATTTAAATCTTAACCGAGTGGCACAATGCACCAAGCTAGAGACATTTCCTTCTCCGCCAACGGACGCTAAAATGTCTTTTGCCAGTTTTTCATCGGACATACTGCTCGCTCCTTTAATCCTCATTTGGCATCTATGAAAGTAAACGTTTACATTGATGGTGGTAATTCAAAGACTCTACGCGCACTCCAAGGAGTACGAAAAGAATATAGAGTCTCTGAATTACACGGGGTCAATCGTTACCGGCTTCTTCCTACCATTCTCTTGATTGTATGTCTGCGTCCTTTAATGGACAGCGCAAGCTGGTATACGTTCTCAGGAAGAGGTGTTCCTGCATAACCACCATCTCCAATGGCATGAATATCCGCGCCCGTCTGTTTCATCATGAGTGCGATCCAGGCAATCGTTTGAACATCTGCCCCTTCAACTGAGCTGTTCAGGAAAGAAAGAGCAAGCGTTCCGGGTTTATATGAATGGACAAATTCTACACATTGTCTGACGTGCTCCACTGTAATACCATGTCTGGAGCCAGGTGCAGGCAACGTAATAACGTCAGCACCAGAATCGATCAAGTCCTTAATAATTTCATTGGAAGGTCTCTCGCTCAGTGGATCACCCAATACTTTCTCAATGGTTCCGTCTTCCCATTTTCCGGCGCAGATCAGGATTTTGTCTCCCAGTGTTTCTTTTGCCAGCTTGGTAGCCTCAATGATCCGTTCAAAGGTTGTACCTGCGGAAGGATTTCCTCCCAATACGATAAAGTCAGCTCCAATCTCTAAGGCACGCAGGAAGTTCTCTCTGGAAGCGATTCTTCCTTCTTTGGCCTCCACATATTGTTCTCCCGCAACCTGAGCATCCGGGCTTGGACACTCAAAATAAATACCGAGCGGAACACCGGCCCATTCCTTGATTTGCTTCAGGCTATACGGCTTATCAGCCAGCTTGCCATGCTTCATTTCACGCAATCCGATATTGGATTCTTCCTTGATCATATCAAAGCCATTCAGCATAACCATATCTGCGCCGTAAGCTGCTTGGATCTCCGCATTGGTAACGCCATCGACCAGGCCGGAATTCAGCATCACATGATGCTGTCCCATAATGACGCGCCCTTCAGAAGCCAGAATGGATTCTTTTAGATCTGCTGCGCTAAATTTCAAAATATCCGTTTTCGTGCTTGCGATTAATCTTTTTGCCAATGTAATCTCCTCCAAGTCATTTATGTTTTAAGTGGTCGTTCGTCAGCACAAATGCTGTTCCTCGATGTCGGATATCATCTTGATGCGGTCGCCATGGCGTCCTCCTTCAAACTCAGCCTCCAGCCATGATTTCACTATCATTTTCGCCAATTCGCTTCCGACGACACGTGCACCGAATGCAAGAACATTTGTATTGTTGTGCTGCTTGGACAACTGTGCAGAATAAGGCTCGCTGCATACTACAGCCCGAATTCCCTTGACTTTGTTGGCCGAGATGGATATTCCCACGCCTGTGCCGCAAATCAGAATGCCTGCGTCAGCCTGCTTTCCGACCACAGCCTCTGCAACGAGCTTTCCATACTTCGGATAGTCGGTTCTTTCTGAAGTTTGCGGTCCATAGTCCATGACCTCATGACCCAGTTCATTAAGATAAGTTGAAATCGTCGTTTTAAGCTCTACAGCCACATGGTCGCTACCGATGGCAATTTTCATGGCTTTATTCCTCCCCGAATTAGATATTTTTTAATCTGTTAATGATGGTTTTGTAAGATTCTTCTTTACCAAACAAAGTGGATGTCCCCAGTACGAATCCTTCAACCCCGTAGTGTGCCAATTCGTTGATCTTCTCTTCGGAGATAGCCCCATCAACCACGATTGTATAATTCAATCCCTTTTCGCGTTTAAAAGCTTGCAGCGCTTTAATCTTGTCGTTCACGAAGGGTAAATATTTTTGCCCTGCAAAACCCGGATTTACGGTCATGACCAACACATAGTCAACCATGCCAAGTAAAGGTTCTACTGCAGCAATGGCTGTCCCCGGATTAAGAGCGATTCCCGCTTTTACCCCGCTTCCAACAATTCGGTCAATGGTGCGCGTCGGGTGCATATCGGCCTCCGGGTGAAAATAAATGATGTCTGCACCCTTATCGGCAAATAAATCAATATAGGCGGAAGGGTTGTCTATCATCAGATGTACATCCATTGTTTTTTGGGTTTGTTTACGGATAAACTCCAAATCCTGAAGCCCCATTCCGAAATTAGGGACAAATCTACCATCCATAATATCAATATGATAAATATCCACATTGGCTTCTTCCAGCGCGTTTACTTCATGTTCCAAGGAGCTGAAATTAGCGCACATCATGGAAGGACATAATAACATACTCATTCATAATCACCCTTCTTCTAAAATAGAGTAAACGATTACTCAAACGACATAATCTGTTTAACATTTTCCAAAAAGCAGCAGTTGATCTTTATGCCCTTTGGTATTGAATAAATCAGTAGAGAAAACGTTTACCCATTGAAAAAAATAACAACAGTTCATGGCTCGAACTCCATCACTTGTTGGTTTCTCACACATCATATGGATTCTGACTCTCTTGGGTAAACGATTACATTTAACATAATTAAAGTTATCATTTTCTGATATTGTTGTCAAACCATTTTTTTGTTGGATATTAAACGGGAAAGTTTACAGCATAATAGAGCACAGCTCGACCATCTTACTCTGGAGAGGTAAAACAGTACCTATGCTCACCTCTCCCTTGGCTAATGCAAGATGATATCTGACCACGAAACTAGGTGGTACTGCGTTGTATCAATCGTACTGGGATGGAATAATGCTGCTCTTGTTCCATCTTGTCTCCACTCAGCATACGAAGCAGCATACTGGAAGCTTTATCTGCAAGTGTTTCTTTATCCTGTTCAATTGTGGTCAATGGTGGATTACAATATTGGGAAATTGTGTCATTATCAAAACCCACTATCTTGACTTCACCGGGGACCTGTACTCCGAATTTCTGTAACGCCAGTAATCCGCCCAAAGCCAACCAGTCATTAGTTGCAAAAATACCGTCAAACCGCAGTCCTTTTTCCAAGACATGTTTAATAGCAGCCTGTGCGGTCTCCAGAGTAGGCCCATCATTGCGAACTGCAACCAAGTGGTCCTCGGATGGATGCAGTCCATGCTTTTGCAGAGCATCTTTATACCCGTACAGACGCTCATTAACAGAGGATAGATTGTTTTGCTTGGTCAACAGCAAAATTTCCTTGCAGCCTTTGTTAATCAGCTCCTCTGTCGCCAAAAATCCACCCTCATAATGATTGGACTCAATAAAAGCTACGTTCGTATTAATCTTTGGTCGTCGGTCAATACATACAATTGGAATGGGACGTTTAAGCAATTCCGCAGAAAGCTCCTCCTGACCCGAAATGCAGATCAGACCATCTACCATTTTTCCATCCAAGGTTTTCAAATATTCTCGTTCCTTCTCCGCATCTTTAGCAGTATTACATATAATGGTAGAATATCCTTGTTTAAAAAAGAAGCTTTCCACTTTTTGTACAATGACTGAAAAAAATTCATTATTAATATCCGGCACCAAAACGCCAATCGTCTGTGATTTACTCATCCGCAGGCTTTTGGCGATGCTGTTAGTCTCATATTGGTACTTTTGGATTACTTCAACAACCTTCTGCCGTGTTTCCTCAGAGAAGCGACCATTCTCGTTAATCACACGGGAAACCGTAGCTACAGAAACTCCACTTAACCTGGCAATATCCTTTATGGACACTTGATTTTTTTTCATATTATTTCCCTCAAATAATTATATTGAGTAAACGTTTTCCTGATTGGAGATTAACATAATCCTAATATGGGTGTCAACTGACACACTAGCATAGAAAGAGTTTTCCGCCAAAATACGAAGAGACCACAAGTCAACATACCATTTAATGAGTAAATACAACCTTTATAAGGAATACTTTAGGAACAACTTGTATCTTAAGGAAAAATGAATTAATCGTATGGAGGTGATCATCATGTGGTCTAAAATAATTTCTTATATTCCAAGCTGGAGTACACTCTTTCAAGCAGGCCTCGCGTTGATTATTCCTTTAGGGATTTATTATATAAACACCTCGATTTATTCGTTTGTTGGCAGTAAGGGAGCGAAATCCAAGCATTCTTCTGATCATCCGCTTTCCGACGAACATAACGAAGGCCACGCTGATCAGCAGCATGAACCAAGCTCCAAAATTACAGGGAATTATGATTCCGACTTAAAGTCGATCCAAGAAGCTATAGGCGAAAATAGTGATGTGCATTTTCGTGAGTTTGTAGTAAAGAAATATCATGCACGGTCCGTTTTAGTCTTCATAGATGGTATGCAGGATGAAAAGCTAATGAGCAAGCAGGTATTGGAGGTCTTGATGTTTGACGGCCAGCAGGCCCCACAGGAACAGCAGGAAAGTATAAATAGCTCTTTTATAAAAGAAAGCTTGATGCCGCTTACGCAAATTAGTGAAGTTGCTGATATGGAGGACCTGCAAGAGTCTATACTTTTAGGGCATACTGCCTTATTAATTGAAGGAATGAAGGGAGCACTGCTGGTAGGCTCGCCTAATGGCGCCATTCGCTCCGTCAATGAACCAACCTCTGAAGCATTACTTCGGGGTCCCAGGATCGGTTTTACGGAGGTATTAAGTGAAAATACTTCGATGCTTCGACGCCAAGGCATAAACAAAAGTCTGGAAATGAAGAAATTCCAAGTGGGAAGCCGAATCAAAAAAGATCTGGTTGTCGCGTACATCAAGGATATTGTGAATCCGGATCTCCTCGAAGAAGTAAACAGCAGAATTTCAAAAATAGACATGGACTTTTTAGCTGAATCCGGTTATGTGGAGCAACTTATTGAAGACAATTATTTAAGTCCGTTCCAGCAGGCTCACAACACTGAGCGCCCCGACCGTGTCATAAGTGCTTTGTTGGAAGGAAGAGTAGCGATTCTGCTGGATGGTACTCCCTTTGCACTTATTGTTCCGGTGACCTTCAGTATGCTACTCCAATCTCCCGAGGACTATTATGAGCGCTGGATTCCAGGGACACTTTTACGCGTGTTACGATTTTGCGGAGCTTTTATAGCGCTTATGGGTCCTGCTTTATATATCTCTTTCATATCGTTTCATCCCGGTTTGATTCCAACCAAGCTGATTATTAGCATCATCGAGACCCGTCAAGGCGTTCCTTTTCCATCTGTCATAGAAGTTATGATTCTGGAAATCTCTATCGAAATCCTGCGGGAAGCCGGCATACGATTGCCCAAACCTATCGGTCCTGCCATGGGCATTGTGGGAGGCTTAGTCATCGGCGATGCTGCTGTCAATGCGGGCATTGTTAGCCCGTTCCTGGTGATTGTGGTTTCGGTTACTGCCATCTCTTCGTTTTCGATACCGACATATAGTGCGGGCATTACCTTGCGTCTTTTGCGTTTCGTTGGCATGCTATTTGCAGCAATCCTGGGCATGTTTGGAACCGTATTGTTCTTTCTGTTAATTTGTATCCATCTGACGAAATTAAAAAGCTTTGGCGTACCGTATGTGACTCCCTTCTCCCCTATGCGTCCAAGCGACTGGAAGGATGTGTACATTCGAGCCCCTATATCTCTGATGAAACGAAGACCCGTTATGATGAAAACTCAGCAAAGCAAGCGCAAATCATAGCACCCGGAGGAAGGAGGAAGGATTGTGTTTAGACGTTCTGATGATAAGATTACATCCAAACAGGCGGCAGTATTCCTGACCAATACGGTATTAGGCGCAGGGATTTTGACACTGCCGAGAGGTGTAACTGAAACGGTAAAGACTCCGGATGCATGGCTCTCTGTCCTGCTTGGCGGATGTATTGTCATATTAGTGGTGTTGCTCATGGTAAAATTAAGCCAACAATTTCCCGGTAACACTGTGTATCAATACTCCAGGAGAATCGTCGGTATCATTCCAGGAGGATTTTTAAGTCTATTATTAATCATATACTTTATCATCATCGCTGGCTTTGAGATTCGTGTTTTAGCTGAAGTGACGATTTATTTTTTGCTTGAAGGGACACCCATATGGGCGATTGTGATTCCATTCATCTGGGTGGGAAGTTATCTGGTTTTTGGAGGTATTAATCCCATTGCGCGGTTATACCAGATTGTACTCCCGATCAGTCTCTTCTTTTTACTCATCTGTTTTGTCCTTAGCCTAAGGATCTTTGAAATTGACCATCTTCGTCCTGTATTGAGTAGCGGTATTCTTCCAGTAGTTAAGGGGCTAAAGTCGACTGTCCTTGTTTTCACTGGATGTGAAGTCATCATGACACTGGTCGCTTTCTTACAGTACCCTGAAAAAGCCATAAAGGCCATGGTAGTGGGAATCAGCATCCCTTGGGTATTATACTTTTTGACAGTAGTTATGGTAGTCGGCGGGTTATCGGTGGACTCTACTATGACAAGTACCTGGCCCACCATTAATTTAATGCGCAGCTTTGAAATCTCCGGATTTCTTTTTGAACGTCTTGAGTTTCCGTTGCTGGTAATCTGGATGATGCAAATGTTTTGTAATTTCTGCAGTTTTTTCTTCAATGCATCCTTAGGTGTCTCACAGGTATTTGGCCTTAAATATCGTTATGCGATTTTCGGCTTAATCCCAATTATCTTTATCTCCACAATGACTCCTGTTCGTATGATGGAAGTGTTTAGCCTAGGCGATGCGATCGGATACATGGGAATCATTTTATTTTTTCTGGTCCCGGTACTTCTCTCCATCGTTTTCATGATCAGGAAGAAGGGAATGAAGCAAAATGTATAGGCAACAAATCCTATCTTTGCTGCTTGCCTTCATTCTCCTGGTAACTCAAGCCGGTTGCTGGAGCAGCAGAGAAATAGAAGAACTAAGCATGTATACAGGACTGGCTCTGGATAAGGGTGAGCCCAGCACAGTGGAAAAGGACCTGGAAAAGGAAGGCAGCCGTTACTTCAAGAAAAATAAAATTACTGCCACTGTGCAAATCGTCCCCAAAAAGACTTTTGGAAACACGGCAAAACAAGGTGGTGGACAAGGGCCAAACTATATTAATATAGCTGCCACCGGGGATTCTTTACTTGAAATCTTCCGGCAATTATCCCTCCGTCTGGATCGCCCGATTATTGGTCACCATCTAAAGGTCATGGTGGTTTCCACCAAATTGGCAGAACAACAGACGATGCAGCAATTGATGGATTTTGTGCTTCGTGATAATGATATTCGTCCGAGTTGTTTTGTTTTCTTAAGTAAGGAACGTGCAGCTGATACCTTAGTTACCAAATATAAGGACGAGGTCCCATCCATTCATATTCTGTATATGCTTCGTAATCATTTCAGAACCAGCAAGGTGATGAGGGGAGTCAATTTGTCTGAATTGGATGGGTTGATGCACTCCAAAAAAAGCTATATATTGCAAAACATTTCTGAATCCGATGGGGAATTAGAATTTTCGGGTGCTGGTGTTATTAAAGGAGACACCGGTCACTGGATCGGTAGTTTGGGACAACAAGACGTAGAGAGCATTGCATGGATTAAAGGTGATGTTGAGGGCGGAGCTGTCAAAACGTATGACAAGCGGAATGAAGCTATAACTTATGAGATCAAATCGGTAAAAAGCAAAATAACAGCGAAGGTGACCGAGGGTAACGATATCTCGTTTCACGTAAAAATTGAATCCAAAGGACGTTTAATCGAAAACTGGGATGAGAAAGTGAACCCGACAGAGACACGAAACATGAAAGAGGCTGAGAAAGAATTTGAAAAAGAAGTGACTAGAAGGATTAAGTCTCTTATGCACAAATTACAATCAGAATATAAAGTCGATGTCGCCAGTTTTGGTGAACGTTTAAATATTGAGCAGCCTCAAGTGTGGAAAAAAGTAAAGGATGATTGGGATTACAAATTCAGCAAAATACCCGTAACCTTCGATATAAAATTATCTATTACGGATTTAGGCTCATCTGCCGAATGAAAGAGTCGAATTGGCCTTATATAAAAGCCAATTCGACTTAAGATTCGCGGTTGTCTTCATAACCATCCAACACTGCAACGGTCGCTCCTGAATTTCCAGAAGCGGCTACACGCTTAATTCAAATTGATTTTAAATACATCCCCTGCATGGCCACCTAAAACGATCAAGCCACCTTTGGGCAGTACAACCGAATTGTTATTGCTAGCAGTTGAAAATTGTACAACCGCTCCGTTTTCATCATAGACAGCGAAGCCTCCGCTTTTTGGAAAATCAACGGTCATCGTTTTATTGGCTGAGTTTTGATCTATTTTATACCATGTGGCTTGGCCATTAGATGGTATGGTGTACACAGATTTTCCTCCCAAGATAGGTTTAACAGCATCTTCACTGATATAGGATTGTCCATCTATGGTTAAATACTCCGAACCATCCTTGATATAAAAATTCAGATCAAATGCATCTCTTCCACTCATAACAGGAATCTCAACGGCATTTACTGCTTTATTCTCATCCACAATTTTAGTACCACTTGCGTATCCATCATGATCAACGGATATTTTTTTTGTTATAAATGAGGGCGCCAGATAAAATATGGAAGATATCTTTTCATCCAAAGCATAATAATTTTTCCCGTTTCTATTTTCCCATGCCTTTTTAACTGTAGTATTTAGAGGATTGGCATCAAGCTTTTGATATTCATAAATCACCATAACCATTTGGCCTAATCCCGGAAAGTTTAAATAAATGTTAGCCTTAATATACGTTTTCCCGTTTTTTTGTTTGTCAAAGCTTACGGCTACACTGCCATCACTGCTTTTGAATTGTCCATCACCTGTATACACATATTTTTGCGCCGGGACGAATCCATCCAAAAAAGCAGGTAAATCAAACTCACCGTTTTTAATCTCTACATTGATGGTTGTACCCACAGAACCGTATAATCCCGAATAAGAAAGTAAATCAGATGGCATTTCCACTTTTACAGGAGCCTCAAATGTTTTATCCGGTATGATGTCTTTAATGATGCCCTTATCTTTTAAAACTTCCAATAAAACGTTAGAAGCAAAAATACTATCTAAGATGGAAGACCCTCCAGATGAAAGCACAGCCATAGAAATTTGATGCTCTGGTATGGTGATCAAAGTAGAGTGATACAAAACAGTATCCCCACCCTTGGATAGCGCAGTTATTCCGTAATCACTAAACGGTGCCAACTGAACCGCATCCCAGCCAAGCCCATAATTAAAGCTGTTTGTCTCTTCAGGTACCCATATTCCTTTTCGATATTCATGACTTTGCATGGACTTCGCCGATTGTGCAGATAAAATATCGGGTCTGTTCCCCATTAATACTTCTGAAAACATAGCCACCTCTTCTGCGGTAGAGTATAAGCCCCCTGTCCCGATGACATTGGCATTTTCAACGGGTAAGGCCCCCTCAATCGCAGGAAAATAAGTTTTGGACAGCTTTTGTCTGTCAAACTGATCGAGTGGTGTTTTCGTAGAGTTCAAACCCAAAGGGGCACTAATATGCTTTGCCAGAAATTCGGTATAACTTAGACCACTCACCCGTTCAACCAATATTTCAAGCAATTGAAAACTATCATTACTATATACAGAATATTCGCCGGGGTTGGATTTTAAAGTTTCTGATCGTAATCTCAGCAATAGCTCATCATGATTTTCTGTATCATTGTCATTAAATAACATACTATTTTTATAGTGGGCACCGTAAAGACCCGACGAATGATTTAACAGCATACGTGGTGTAATTTGTTTGTACCTTTCATCAGCCATTGTAAAGTCCTTAATGTATGTTGTTAGCGGCTGATCAATATCTACCTTATGGGCATCCACCAGCATCATCGTTGCAGCAGATACATACATTTTGCTTGTAGAGCCTATACCGAACATCGTATCCTTGGTGATTGGCTCGTTGGTTGCTTTATTCTTTACACCCACGCTATCCGATAATACGATGTTTCCATGGTCCCTAATGGCATACTGCACACCGCTAGCACCGTATTTGGATACCAGCTCCGAGGCCAGATTGCGAGCCTTTTCCTTAATGGGTTCAGGGTTGTCTTGAGCAAAAGCATTCGTCATCGGCAGTACAAAAAGCATAGCCGAAATGAACACAGCTATTATTTTCTTCATTCCATATTTCCTCCTCTTATGGGTTCCCAGATTATTACTGGACTGATCATACTATGAACGAGGATTCTATATAGAAAAGTCACCCTGAAACGAAAAAAACAATCCCTAAACAGCAAGATGTCTAAGAATTGTCCTTATAAAATGGCAATAAAACCATATTATCGAATACTTTATTTTTTGTTTCAATGGTCATATTCCCACCGTATTTGTCACATATTCTGGATATATTGGTCAAGCCAATGCCATGTACATCCGGGTTTGATTTTTGACTATGCAAATGAGCCACTTCATTCTCCACATGATTAAGGATGTGAATGAAAAGCGCGGACTCATTGGAATGTATTTTAATAAGAATGTACCTATCATCCGCAATCTTGATCTTTTTAGATGCTTCTATGGCATTATCCAGCATATTGCCCAGAGCGACACACAAGTCATAACGTTCAATATTTACTTTTTGTGAATACAAGTTAAGCTGAGTATCCACCTTGATGCCATTGGCCTGAGCAATATTAAGACTATTTGTGACAAGAGCATCTATAACCAGATTACCGGTATTAACCCTTTGATAGGCTCCTTCGATTTTATTTAATGTAACCTTAATATGTTCACTCGCCTCAGCCAATTCATTTCTCTTGATACATTCTTCAATATACAAAAACTGTTGGTGTGTATCATGAATGATTCTTTTCATATTTTTGAAGCTGTAAACCGTTTTTTCGTAGTTAGCATCTTGGTAGTCCATCTGATGTTGTAATTGAGCATTTTCATGCATTAATTGAAATTTTTCAATGATATTATCGAAAATATATATGATAAAAACATTTAAAAAAATAAAGCTAATAATAGAACCAAAATAATACATATTCTTTTCACTATAAACAGATAAAACATTGACCTGGTATAAACTTATGATGGGAACGATTAAAAATAAAATATAGTAACGATGCTGCAAAGGGAAGGTTCTGCGTTTGGCAAATAGCCGTATAATCTGAATGACAGCAAACATGATAATGCAGCTGAGTAACATAACCTTAGAGGATATCAAGTGATCTTGCCCACCCAAATGGCTAAAGTTGCTAATTTTAACAGAGCCTACAGCATATAAAATATAAAGAGATATAAAATTAACGATGGTTATCAATACAGCATAAAGGATAGAAAAAATGATCTTTGTCTTTATTTCCACTGTATACGAGTGCGCTAAACTAAATATGACAAGTAATGCCAAAATCGAGGATAGCGTAGGAGACAGATAAACACTTAAATATAAGATGTTCAGCAACCCGAAAATAATGAAATATATGAATCTATTTGGCTTTCGATTGGACTTATCAAAAACGGAGTTAAAGTAAAAATTCACTTGAAAGCACATCACCAGTACAACACATAGGTTAAGAAGCAGGTAGCTATATTCCATCATATTAATGCATCTTCATGATCATAAATTTGGTATATAGATCTTTAACTTCTTTTATTTTAGAACGCCCAATAGGTAACTTCACATCATTTGACATCAAAACATCACCGCCAGCAAATTTTTTCACATGAATTAAGTTTATAATAATCGAACGATGAATTTGTAGAAAATTATGTTCTTTTAATGCTGAAGCATAGTCCGAAAGAATCCCTTTGCTATCATAGGTTTGAGTAGAGGTTACAAAATGCAGTTTGTTTTTTATGGTTAAGCTTTTGACCACTTCAATACTAATGATATCATCATATTTTAAAAGCACTTCCTCATAATCTGACTTGATAATAACGAATTTTTTATCGAGAGATTGAAAGTATTTACACAGCTTTATCATTTTTTCTTCAAAGATATGGGGAGCAATCGGTTTTATTAAATATTGAAATGTAACTACGTCAAAACTTTCCACCATATATTCAGGGTAGCTCGTTAAAAAAACAATCTGTTCATCCAGGTGATTTAAATTCCTTATTTTTTGGGCGGTTTGAATTCCGTTTATGCCATTCATTTCAACATCCAATATTAAGATATGGAATGGAGATTCATGGTTTTGATAATGAGATACCAGCTGTTCTCCTGAGTCGAATAATTCAACTTTAAATTCTATATTGGTCTTTAACGACAAAGTAATCAGCATATTTTTAACAAGTTCTCTGTGCTTGTGCTCATCATCGCAGATAGCCACTCTATACATAAATAACATACACCTCATTCCCATTGCACTGATCATGGAATTGTATTCTAAACAGTATATAACCTTTTAATATTCTATAAACAGCTTTTGGATAAAACGCAAATTCAAATCCCTCAAATGCCAGTATACAAGCTGCTCAGCAGCTGCATCCAAGGTAAAAAAGAAACCCTCGTCTTCAAAAGACGGGGTTTCTTAACTGTTTTATTGATCGTTATTTAAAAAAATCAGTTCTTTTCTCTTCACCGTGGGAACGTCTGGCAAAGTCGACAAATTGGAATTTGTCCAACCGATGCCTTGACTCGGTATACTGGAACAAGGTGGTGTCCTCCAGATAAACATAGTTACGTACTACGACCACATGAGTGTAGTTCTGAAGGTCCATCAGCCTATGATCTTCTTCATCTGCATTTTCTACGGAAACCACTTTTTTGGCATAACTGATTTGAAGATGGAGCTCTCCCTCCAAATATTCGTAGATGGACCCACGACTAATTTCCTCGGTAAGCACAGGTACAATGTCTGATCGAAAGTAATCTTTATCCAGTATGACGCATTCACCCTCAATCTCACGCGCACGAATAACTTTCCAGACCAAATACTTGTCTTTGTTAATCTCAAGATGATTGGCTATGTCATCTGGAACTGGAATTAAATGATTTTCATGTACAATTGTTCGTGATGTACGCCCAATCCGTTCAGACATTTCCTTGAAACTGACCAATCCCCCTATAGGGAAATCCATCCGTCCCATATCCAGAACAAAAGATCCTTTAGCTTTTATTTTATGGATATACCCATTTTGTGCAAGCATGTGAAGTGCCTTACGTACGGTTTCGCGAGAAGTGTTATACTCTCGGGCCAGTTCATTTTCAGATGGCATTTTCGTGCCTGGAGCCAATTCGCCTGTCTGGATTCGTCCCGAGTACTCCTGATAAATTTGCAAAAATATATTCTTTGTCAATTTTCATCACCACGTTCATTGTAGCATCCTTTCACTTCCTATTCACTAAAATAGGCTGTACGATGAATCTGACTTAATTGGTATTGTCTGATGAAGAATTCAAATGAATTCTCATTAAGGTATACTGCAAATCGTCTGCCTCACCCGGCAGTTCCTCAACCGATTCAATCATACTCTGACCATCCGGGACAATGACTGGTGTAATGACGGGATATCCGGATTTCTGAATCAGATCACGGTCAAATTCCATCAATAGTTGCCCTTGCTCCACGGTTTGATTGGTCTCCACATGCATGGTGAATCCCTCACCCTTCAGTGACACCGTATTGATCCCCACATGTACCAGAATCTGTACACCTGTCGAATGCTCTAAAATCAAGGCATGCTTGCTTTTCATCATGATATGAATAACTTTTCCGCTGAAAGGGGCAAGAATCTTGCCATCCTTCGGTTCCACTGCAATTCCTTGCCCCATCTGCCGTTCGGCAAAAGCCGGGTCAGGAACTTGTTCCAACGGTACAACACGTCCCCGTACGGGAGTCCTCACTTCAAGCACATCTAGTGCGGTATTTCGCGGAAGCGAATCTTTCCGTACGGAATCATCGGCTGGTGCAGCCTGACGGCGCTTAGTTAACAATTTGCCATACATTAAAGTTAAAGCAAACGGCACAATTAACACGATCGCCATCCCGATGAAGAATACACCCCAGTTGTTTGGGAAAATAGACAAGAAGCCTGGAATCCCGCCCACACCAATGGAAGAAGCCATCACATGATTTACGGTGAGCAATATACCTGCAATACCGGAACCGATCATTGCGAATACAAACGGATATTTATATCGGATATTCACTCCGAATATGGCAGGCTCGGTTACACCCAGAAATGCAGACACTGAAGAGGTAAGAGCCAATCCTTTTCCCTTTTGCTCCTTCAATACTAGCATCATTGCCAGTGCTCCGGCACCCTGAGCGATATTGGACAGCGCCAGCATCGGCCAGAGGAATGTCCCACCCTGCGTACCAATTAATTGCACGTCCACCGCCAGGAAAGTATGGTGCATTCCCGTAATCACGAGCAAGGAGTACAAGCCTCCATAAATCAAGCCTCCCAGCGCAGGAGCCAAATCGAAAACGTATACAAGACCAGACGTAATGGCATTACCAATCATAAAAGTAACCGGACCGATCACTGTAAAAGCCAGAAATCCCGTTATTAATAATGTAATCGGTGCTACGAGTAACAGCTTAAATGAATCCGCTATCTTTTTATTTAGGAATTTCTCAATGTGCGCGAGCACGTAAGCGGATACTAAAACGGGTAAAACCTGTCCTTGATAACCAATCTTGTTCACTTCCCACCCAAACAAATTCCAAACCGGAACGGTGCCCTTTGTAACCGCATCCGCATAACCGTATGCACTTAGCAGATCCGGATGAACCAGAATCAGACCCAGTACGATCCCGAGTAAAGGACTGCCGCCAAACCGGACAACGGCCGACCATCCAATTAAGGCAGGTAGAAATGTAAATGCGGTGCTGGCAATGGTGTTAATGATAGCAGCAAAGTCGGTCCATTGAGGATAGACCTGAACCAGAGCCATTCCTTCGAAGAAGATTCCCTTACCTGTCAAAATATTATTTATTCCAAGCAATAAGCCTGCAGTCACGATTGCGGGCAAGATGGGGATAAAAATATCTGCCAGCGTCTTGATGGCACGCTGAATTGGATTTTGTTTTTTGCTTGCCGCATTTTTGACATCGTCTTTAGAAGCCCGACTACCTCCTGTAATGGAGATCATTTCGTCATATACCTTATCCACCAGACCTGGGCCAATCACGACCTGATACTGTCCTTGTGAAGAGAATTGGCCTTTGACCAGATCATTTTGTTCAAGTGCATCTTTATCAACCAGCTTATCATCATAAAGGGCAAATCGCAGACGAGTTACGCAATGCGTAGAGGCCTCTATGTTGTCTTTGCCACCAACGGCTTTTATAATGTCTTCTACCTGTGATCTTTCAATCGCCATTTAGCCCACTCCCTTAACGTTCGCTCATTTTAAAGCAGCAACCCCGGTTGTAAAAAGTAGCGTACCCGGGGTGCTACCTGATGTCTCCATACTATTCACTAAGGCTACGAACAATCCACATATAGGAAGCATATGGGGTCAAAGAGATTACTTCTTTTAGCTCCGGGGCGTGCTGGGTATTACCTATTAAAAGCTCAGCCCCAGCCAACGCTTGATTTTCTAATGATGAATAAAATGAATCCGGTATACGGAATTGCGTATTCTGTCCGCTAAAATTGGAGATGACGATCAAAGTCTCCTCTTCATTGCTGCGTTGATAGGCATAGACCTGAGGATGAGCTTCGTCCAGGCGTAGATAATTCCCATCGGTAATGACTTGCACCGTCTTACGCAGATGAATTAGCTTACGGTAATGGTGATAGATAGAGTTCGGGTCCTCTAACTGAGCCTGAACATTAATCTGTGGATATCGTTCATCTACCTTAATCCAGGGAGTACCTGAAGTGAAGCCCGCATTGCGAGTGCCATCCCACTGCATCGGTGTTCTCGAATTATCACGAGACCGCTCTCGAATGATATTCAATGCTTCTTCTGCACTTTTGCCTTGCTCCTGTAAGATACGATACATATTCAGAGATTCGACATCCCGAAACTCTTCAATGTCTGCCCACTGCGGGTTGGCCATCCCAATCTCTTCACCCTGAAATATATAAGGCGTTCCTTGAAGACCATGTAGCGTGGTTGCCAGCAGCTTAGCGCTTTCCGCTTGGTATTCGCCATCATCCAAAAAGCGAGAGATTGCCCTTGGCTGATCATGATTATTAAAAAACAATGCACTCCAGCCACCACCCTGTTGCATGCCCGTTTGCCAATCCGAGAATAGCTTTTTCAGCATTTCAAAATCATATGGCATCAATTCCCACTTTTGTCCATTTGGATAATCCACCTTCAAATGATGAAAATTAAAGGTCATGGACAATTCTTTTCTCTCTGGATTGGAATAACGGATACAGTGATCCAGTGAGGTGGAGGACATCTCACCCACAGTGACGCTATTCTGTTTGGCAAATACTTTCTCATGTAACTCATGGATGTATTCATGCACATGTGGACCGTCCGTATAATACTTACGTCCGTCGCCAGGAGCCGTGCTTCTATCATCGTCCGAGAATTGCTGATCCTTGGAAATCAAATTAATGACATCCAGTCGGAAACCACTAACTCCCTTCTCAGCCCAAAATTCCAGCAGATTGACAACTTCTTGACGGACTTTGGGATTTTCCCAGTTTAGATCCGCCTGAGTCTTATCAAATAGTGTCAGGAAATATTGGCCTGTTGCCTCGTCATATTGCCAAGCTGGTCCACCAAATTTGGAAACCCAATTGTTTGGAGGTCCACCATCGGGTGCTGGATCACGCCAGATATAATAGTCCCTATACTCACTATCCTTAGAAAGCCGTGCCTCCTGAAACCAGGTATGTTCTGTGGAAGAATGGTTAACCACGATGTCGATCATTAAGTACATCCCACGTGCCCGGATTCCCTCGCTTAATTCTTCAAAATCCTGCATTGTTCCATAATCGGGATTAATCTGGCAATAATCGGCTACATCATACCCGTTATCACGTTGTGGTGAGACATATACAGGCTGCAACCAGACAATATCGACACCCAGTTTTTTCAAATAATCCAGCTTTTGCGTCAGTCCTCTTATATCACCGGTTCCTTTGCCCGTTGTATCGTTAAAACTTTTGGGATAAACCTGATAGACCACTGATTTGCGCCACCAGTCCTTATCTTGAGGAATTAAAGTCTTGTTCATTGCTTCCATTCATGCTCATTCCTTTCTTGCGAAATGAAGTAGCGTAAAAAATAATATAACGCTTTCAACATCTTGTATATACAAGATTAAGTCATGTATATACAAGTTGTCAACAGCTTTATCTATTAAGGTAATACCCGTTTTACAGCTAAATGATCAGGAGACTCATCCATTCTGTCCGATTGTATGTTATGACTCGTAGAATAAGCTCAATTCACACGAAAAAAGGCTCCTGCCTATAGTCAGGAACCTTTCTTTTCTATGATGAATAAGGTACTCATTTACATCCATATCGATAGTGCACTATAAAGGAGCAATAAGGACATTATGATATTGAAGGAACGCTCATGCTTATTCAAGAAACGTTGAAACACTGCGCCAAAAATCGCCCAGCTCACTACAGCTACAAAACCAATACAGGTCAGGAGTAATGAAATCGTAATAAGCTCTATATACGATACATCATAAGGCATTACAAACGTTGAAATGACCGTAATACCATACAAAATGATTTTTAAATTGATAAATTGTAGCAACAGTCCTGATTTGAAGGAATATCCCTCATTGTGATCATTATCCTCCGTAGAGGATTTGCTCTTTGCAATTTTCACCGCCAGATAAAGCATATACAGACTGCCGAGAACATTCATCCAGATCTTAACCCGTGGCAAAAAATGATACAAAGCAAGATTAAAATAGCAGGCTAACAGCATAATGGCGAAACAACCTGCTGTTACTCCCAGCAAGAATGGGAATGCTTTTTTCAAACCCAACCGCCTGGCACTGTCTAAAGACATAATATTGTTGGGACCTGGCGTAAAGCTGCTAACAAGTGCATAAGAAAGGAACGGAATAAACGGCATGCAACAATCAACTCCCGTATGTTATAATTGAATGAAATGTACGTTGAGACGTACATTTGTACTTTATGATTGTACAATATGTTCTTTATAAAGCACAATAGGAGCGAAGAATTATGGAGAATATTAATCTGATTTTAAGTAAAAATTTGAAACATCTAAGAAATGAAAGAAAATTAAGTTTAGATAAATTAGCTGATCTGACGGGGATCAGTAAAACGATGCTCGGTCAGATTGAGCGCGGAGAATCTAATCCCTCGATTACAACCGTATGGAAAATTGCGAACGGCTTGAAAATCTCTTTCACTGCTCTGATTAATGAACCACCTTCAGATGCAGTAGTCGTTCCTAAAAGCAAAGTACAAGTGCTTGAAGAAAATAATCAATATCGGTTGTATCCATTTTTCCCCTATGAAGGCAGTAGAAATTTTGAGGTTTACACCGTAGAGATTGAAGCAGGCGGAGAACTGAGTTCAGCGCCGCATCGTGAAGGTACAGAAGAATTTATTACGGTATTTGTGGGTGAGATGGTGGTAAAAGTCAGTGAGGAAATATACACGGTTAAAGCTGGAGATTCGATCCGCTTTAAAGCAGACCGCCCACACATTTACTATAATCTAGGAGAAACCCTGGTTCGGGTGAATATGATTATTTATTACTCTGTATAGTTCAATCTTGAAGACCATAAGTATACAAGTCTTTAAATTAAATGATCCTATTAAAATAAGGAGCGCTTTTAATAGGATCATCGGTACAAATATTAAATGATTTGCCTGTATGCTGTTTAGGAGATTTTAATTTGCTTTATCACTCGTGCTGGATTTCCAGCTACAACCACATGATCTGGAACATCCTTGGTTACTACTGCTCCTGATGCCACTACGACATTATTACCTATCGTAACACCGGGATTAATAACTGCTCTACCGCCGATCCATACATTGTTGCCAATCGTTACAGGTTTTCCATACTCTGGGCCAGCGATTCGTTCAAACGGATCTATGGGATGAGTCGCTGTGTAAATATGGACTCCTGGAGCCATGAAACAATTATCTCCAATGCGCACTTCGCAAACATCCAAAATGGTACAGTCAAAGTTGGCGTAGAAATTTTCCCCAACATGGATATTGTATCCGTAGTCACAGCGTATGTTGGGTTCCATACCTATATTTTCACCAGTTGATCCGAAAAGCTCCTTAAGTAACTTTTCACGGTACTTACGATCCGTCTCTGCCGTCTGATTAAAGAGACGTACACAGCTTCTCGCATACTCTCTTTCATTTGTTAATTGAGGATCAGCAGCTACATAAAGTTCTCCATTCATCATCTTTTGTTTTTCCGTTTTCATAGTCATGGGACAATCCCCTTTATATTTTAATCTGATTTTTTTCTTTCATCCCAATAGGTTGGGCTGCGCCCGATATCAAGCCAGCAACAATAACGCCAACAAGCACTACAATCAAGGCATGTAGAAGTCCAACATGTTTACCTAAAAACCCTAAGCTTGGAGGGCCTACTAAAAAGGCAATGTAACCGATCGTGGCTACGGCTCCAACCCGGATAGCTGCACCACGAGGATCGTCTCCGGCAGCAGATAAGCCCACAGGAAAACCAAGTGAGGCTCCAAACCCCCATAATACGACGCCCAGTCCGGCCATGAGGTAATGCTGTCCCCAGATCACTAGAATGATACCGATAGCAGCCAGGACAGCACTCCCTTTCAACACAGGGACACGGCCGTATTTATCCAGTATGAATCCGCCAGTAAAACGTCCAATGGTCATCGCTGCCACAAATAGTCCATACATATAAGAGCCTGTTAAAGAATCCACGCCATAACCATCTACCATCGCTAGTGGCAACCAGTCATTCGCAGACCCTTCTGCAAACGCCATACCTAACACGATGATACCGATTAATAAAATCCGTCTTTCTTTCCATACAGCAAGCTGCGCCTTGAGATTAGATCCGACCTTTTGAGTAGAAACTTCTTTCTCTATACCTGTATCGTGGGGCAGAAAACGATAAAAATAGAAGGTTACCGCTGCAATCATGATAGCCATAGCTCCAAAATGGACCACAACAGGTATATGTAGCGCCGCTGCTCCAGAGCCAATGATCGCACCTACAAGTGTACCCATACTAAATGAACCGTGAAAAGCGGGCAAAAGCGTTTTTTGCAATTGATTTTCTACCGCAGAACCTTCGACATTAAGAGCTACTTCTGCTGTCCCATAGCCACCTCCAAAGATGACTAAACCAGCAAACACGATGCTCGTGAGCGAAAATGCAGTTCCCAACCCTACAATGACAAAACCGATCACAATCAAAATCGCACTTACCAAAATGACCGCCCGTCCACCTATACGAGAAATCATATTGCCTGCACTAAGTAGTCCCACTAAAGAACCTGCGGCTAAGCCAAAAATTATAATTCCCATTTCGGCAGTCGAGACATGTAAAATATCCCGGATAATAGGCGTTCGAGACACCCAGGAAGCAAAAGCTACACCCGGTAAAGCGAATAACAAAAATAAAATGTTACGAATTACCCTGGGATTCATGGAGGGTTCTACTGGCATTTACTTATCTCCTTATCACCACTTTTTATTAATCTTTTAATAAGTTATATTATAATTAGTCATTCTATTCGTATCCAAACTATTTGTCAAAAAGAGAATTATAGTCATAGATGGCTATTGACTGTCAGTTGTAAACATATTAAAAAGGGCCTGAGCAGGTAGGGCATAAGCATTCACCACCTGTTCAGACCTTATTAGTTAAACCATACAAGCTCTATACTGAATCAGCCTTGAATTGTCTTTTGGATTCTTCTTCTATTTTCAGTCTGGTTTCTCCCAGCAACCCTCCATCTGCTGACGCCTGAAGCAACAACTCACCAGCCACATAACCGGATTGTATAACAACGAGACACCTTCCCCTGTGTGTTCGTCTCTCATTCCCCTTGAAGGATTCATCGCTGGTGAGATCACCATTGTCTATTCCAAGGATACGACCATCACCATGCAGTTTAAAGGTTACATCAAAATCCTGGTTAGGTACAATGGTCCCGTTTGGGTCTATGACGGTTACTTCCACATGAGATATCTCATGCCCATCAGCAGGTAGAACCGTCCGATCGGCCTCCAACTTTAGAGCATAAGGAGCCCCGGCAGTGGTCAGTTCATGCTCACAAACCTTCTCGTTTCCATTACGACCCACAGCCCGGATTTTGCCCGGTGTATAGGGAAGCTCCCATAGGATTAGATGATTAGGGTAATCCACTAGCTTCCTCTCACCGTATGATTCATCATTCACGATCAATTCCACACTCTCACAATTAGTGAAAGTAACCAACCGTATCAATTTTCCACCGTATTCAGGAAATGTCCAGTGATCTTCCATAGCCGGAGATTTCCAGTGCATCGTCCATGTCGGATTAAATTCCGATTTCATATGTTCGTTAAATGCGGCTATGTGCACAATAGGCTGATCAGACCATAAACTTTGTTGGAGATAAGATACTGGTTTGCGGAATCCGCAAGTATCAATCAGACCCGAAGACCACCCTTTGGAGGGATAGCTCGTTTCTCCCAAATAGTCAATTCCACTCCAAACAAATTGACCGATCACATAATCATGATTAGCGACATCAAACCAGGGATTCATAGGCAAATAACCTTTAACCCGGTTATCCTTACCCCGATAGTATGGGAATGTTTCTGTTCCAAAGATAAGCGTATCCGGCATGGCCGCTCTATAGTGCTCATACCACTGCTCCTGATAGTTTACCCCCAGAACATCCACTCGTTGTGCCAGCTGTTTGGTATGCTCCACTTTGGCCTCAATCGAACCCTCACGCAAGCTGATCGGTGTATTATGCGGCTCAAGCGCACATGTAACCGGTCGGGTTGGGTCTTTTTCATGGCAGAAACCCACGAGCTGCTCCAACATTTTGAGCATGGATGGCTGACCTTGGTTTTCCACTTCATTCCCAACGCTCCACATGAAAACACTGGGATGGTTCCTGTCCCTGAGCAACATTGCTTCCAGATCTTTTTCCCACCACTCATCATACAAATGCTCATAGAAAAGAGACTTCCATTTGTCAAAAGCTTCATCAACCACCAAGAACCCCATCTGATCACATAAATCTAATAATTCGGGCGCCATCGGGTTATGAGCAAAACGAATTGAGTTACAGCCCATTTCTTTCAGCCTCTGCAGCCTTCTCTTCATGGCTGTATCATGGTAAGCAGCCCCCAGACAGCCTAAATCATGGTGAATGCACACTCCCTTTAGCTTTAAGTTGCTTCCGTTCAGCAATAAACCTTTTTGTGTATCCAGCTTCATTTCTCTTATACCAAAAGGGGTGCAATAACGATCCACCTCTGTATTGTCGCAATAGATCGTCGTCTGAGCTTCGTAGAGCAGTGGGTTGTCCGGTGACCATAGTTCTGGCTCTAAAACTCGCGCTTTTTGCTCTATTTCCCCCGTTTCACAGCCCGAAAGAGTTACTCGGTTTTCCACTTTTCCTTTGATCTGTCCCTGTGGGTCCAGCATTTCAGTCATAATCGTACACTCTACGGCATGCGCGTGATGATTAGTGACCTGGATTCTGGCAGTCACCTTGGCTTCATCTGGCGAAATTTCAGGTGTGGTAATGTAAGTCCCCCATTCGGTTATATGAATATAATCCGTACAAATCAGCCAAACATTACGATAAATACCGGCCCCCGAATACCATCTATCAGGTGAAAGAATCGTATTGTCCACTTTGACGGCAATCACATTCTCCTCATCCCACCGAATATATGGAGTCAAATCATATTGAAAGCTAACATATCCATAGGGTCGCTTGCCCACAAAATGCCCATTGATCCAAACCTCACTGTTACTGTGAATGCCATCAAATTGTATGTATACGCGCTGTTTTGGAGAGGAGGGCTTCACATTAAAATGCTTTCTGTACCACCCGACAGACCATCTCGGCAAATAAGCTTGATTGCCACCATACAGCATATGCGGATCAAAGGACTTTTCAATGCTCCAATCATGAGGGACTTGAAGGAGTCGCCAATGCTCATCGTTGTAGTCCATTTTCTCAGCACCTGCATAATTACCTTCTATAAATTTCCAATCTATTTTGAATGGCATAATCACTCTGCTTCCCATCATCTTGCCTCCATTTCATAAAGTGGATGAACGGATATAACAACAGTGCGGGATGACCATCACAAAAGACGTGTTCTCATTACAATATTTGAAACACCGGGCGATCTTCTATAAAGTGTACGGGGAGCATTGGAAATTGGGCGGAAAGTACATCTGCGAGATACTTCATCCCAGGTGCTTCACTTTCAGCATGTCCCAGCATGATAAGTGCTTTACTTTGCCCTTGATAGACAGCATCTTTAACATATTCTGGTGTTTCCCATTCTGGGCCCTCACCGGCAATGACTAAATCCACATTTTCATTTAGAAATAATGGAATGGCTAGTTCACCACCTCCCCTGTATCCTACTGAGATTCCCACTCGTTCACATGGCATGGAAACCTCACCAGCCACCCGTACATAACGAATATGTAGTTTGGCTTTGATATATTCAGCGATCTCCTTAACCTCCATAGCCGGAATAGTCAAAATGGCGGCCGTCGGCTGTTGTTTCACAATGTAGTTGTGCCAGCCAAGCGCCTGAAGAAGCCCAACCATCACTCCATCCGGTTGATAACGATGTATGGCGTCATGAAACCGATAAATGCCTATACCTGCATCGGCAATGAGGCGAGATTTTTGCAAAAAAACAGGATCATGTAGTAAACATTCATGCATTCTCTGATGACTATAAAAGATGCCTTCATGCGTAATGATAAAATTTGCACCTAGAGAAATAGCTTGTTCTATCACATACTGCGAAGCGGAGAAAGCGGTTACAATTCCTTGCACCTCAGTATCTATATATCCTGGGTCCAGTAGATCTACGGTGGTGTTGGGTATGCTTATTCCCTTGGTCAGATGATTCACAATCTGACCCATAGTCATGGTCATACACGTTCCCTCCTCATGGATAATGCATATCAATTGTACCATTTTATTTCAATCATAAGTGCTATTCTTTCTAGCAAAATAGCCAGTTCCAAAGGAGCCAGCTGTTTTACGAATGGTTCTATTATTTATACAGAACTCCTAAAATGGAGTCGATTCGTTCTTTTGCTCCTTGCCAGGATGTCATGACGGGGAACTCATATTGCTCTCTTACTCTCAGATTCCATGGATGAGGAATGCAAAGCACCTTTTTCCCCTCCTCTAGCGCAGGCACTAAATTATGAGGACCATCATCAATCAGGAGATCATAGTTAATCAGGTTCTTTCGTTTACATGGGAAAAAGTTCTCAATCGGAATGAATGGCATATGTCTTTGAAGCCAGTTCCATTTCTCTACGACGGTCTTGGGTTCTGCCGCTGTCACAATAATGACATCAAAATCATTGCAAAGCTTCTCCATCTCTTCTACAACATACTCGTCATACAGTTCAAGTTCCTCAAACAAACCCGGTCGCCCATAAAATACATCATGCGTGCTCTTGGGATGACGTAGATGATCGGTGTTCCAATCTAACATTTCTTCATACCGAAGCGTATGAGTGGGAAATTCACTATTGTTATGGTATATGGCTCGTTTGACGAGATGACAGATGGTATCGTCCATATCGACTGCAATGATTGGTTTTCTCATCAGCTTGCCCCTATTCACTCTGGTAAAATTTTTCACAAGAATATCATACTATAATTTAATATCGCGGTGAAGCTTAGGTATTGCTGTCCGATTAGATCTCGCCTTTGTTCAAGATAATTAGCCAAGTATAACGTTAGGTTTATCTACATAAATCAGATATATTAAAGCAAAAAAGTTAGGTTAGTTTTATTGAAACAAACTAAATTTCAAACAAATATAAGCAATAAATACAATGATACCATAGAAAATCTCGCTTAAATAATAAATCTATGTGTTTATGATTAGAAAACACAAAAAATAACTAAAAAAATTAATTGAATAACAAAAATTCAAATGATAGAATAACAAAAATAACTTTTCTCCAAATTGAAAACGATTAATTTGTGTTTAGCTTACTGCTATTTACACACTTACATACCTACCTCATCTCTGTATAGCAGGAAGTTGAATAATATATTTAGGGAGGAATAAAAATGAAGGTATTGTTAAGAAAAGCATTATTGTCTGGACTGGTCGGCTTGCTCATCATGATTGGTTTAGGAGGAGTTTTCTCAAAGGTAGAAGCTGCTTCAGGATTTTATGTAAGCGGTACCAAATTGTATGATTCTACAGGCAAGCCATTTGTTATGAGAGGCGTCAATCATGCTCACACATGGTACAAAAATGATCTTTATACAGCTATCCCGGCAATTGCCCAGACAGGTGCTAATACCGTCCGAATTGTCCTTTCTAACGGAAACCAGTACACCAAGGATGACATTAATTCCGTGAAAAATATTATCTCTCTAGTCACGAGTTACAAAATGATTGCTGTGCTTGAAGTTCATGACGCTACAGGCAAAGACGACTATGCGTCTTTGGATGCAGCTGTGAACTACTGGATTAGCATAAAGGATGCTCTGATCGGCAAGGAAGACCGGGTTATCGTAAACATTGCGAACGAATGGTATGGTTCTTGGAATGGAAGTGGTTGGGCTGATGGATACAAGCAAGCGATTCCCAAGTTGAGAAACGCAGGTATCAAAAATACGCTCATCGTCGATTGTGCCGGATGGGGACAATATCCTCAGTCTATCAATGACTTTGGTAAATCTGTATTTGCAGCTGATTCTTTGAAGAATACGGTATTCTCCATCCATATGTATGAGTTCGCGGGTAAAGATGTTCAAACTGTTCGAACCAATATTGATAACGTTCTGAATCAAGGACTTCCTCTGATTATTGGTGAATTTGGCGGTTACCACCAGGGAGCAGACGTCGACGAGACAGAAATCATGAGATATGGCCAATCCAAAGGGATAGGATGGTTAGCTTGGTCCTGGTATGGTAATAGTTCCAACCTTTCCTATCTTGATCTTGTAACAGGACCTAATGGCAATCTGACGGATTGGGGAAAAACTGTAGTTAACGGAAGCAACGGGATCAAACAAACATCGAAAAAAGCCGGTATCTACTAAAAACACATTAAGAAAATAAAAAATACTCATGTATTCACTGGCCCCTTACTTTATGTGAAATTAGTCTGGAAAGGAATCACCATGTAACCTTCTGGGTTATATGGTGATTTTGATTTCATATACAGGCACAAGGCTAACCGAACCGATATCTACAATACTTTCCTTTGTCGTCTCTTTCCAGCCAGCCATGGTCGTATTGCTATTGAGAACCTTACCTTTTCGAATGGAAGAAACATATACGTACAACCCTTGCTCGATGAGCCGATGCTCAAATGCTTTCAAACCTATTTCCCAGGTCGTATGGTTGCAGAAATTATCGTTGATCAGTTCGCCATCAATAAAAGCATAACCGATATCTCCAGTATAATGGATACGCAGCAGAGCTTCCTTGATTCCGTGAAAGGCATCTAATTCGAAATCAAGGGTACATTTATCGTTATTTATCCTTTTCAAATTGAAATGAATTTCTTTCTTAGGAGCCTTTAAACGATATGTTTTGAATACATTGTTTTCTGTTATTTCAAGCAGTTCTCCACCGGAAATCGATGTGAATGAGGCGTCAAAATCCGGGAATACACTCAGGGTTACCATTTCTTGGTCCGTTGATTCCAGCCTTAGATCGCCCTCAGATACAAGTACATTGGCATTTGTCAAAATGACTCTGTCCCGGCCTTGCATGTTTACCTTCCAAAATGTAAGACTTTGCTCATCAGTCATCGTATAGATGGCAACTTTTTGACCACTTTCAGATACCAGATGGATGAGACTATCCTCCTCTTCAGCAACCTTAATGATCGTGTTCCCATCCAATTGCTCTATCGAACCTTTGTCGATTGTGGCACTAATTATATCTTTTGACTCCATTACATACGTTCCTTTCATACCCTCTGGTACAAAGAAAAAATAATATGCTTCTCCATCCTCTTCTATCCTTGTTATCAGCTGTGCCGTAGCATATTTGAGTTTCATTCCATCTAAATTGAAGTTAAATGGCAATATGGCAAAACTATCACGTCCTAACGTCAGTTCACCTTGGCTAGGGATTACAATTGTTTCCTCGGGTAGCTCAATACTCACATTAAAATCGCACAGGTCGTAATTTTCGACATGGTCTTGAAAATTATTTAGAAACAGGTAACCCGATCCGGCACTAGATCGCACTGCATATCGTAACGTATCCACATCATAAGGGTCCATCTGGGACGTATCCCCTGGCAGAATTGTCTTTGTTAGTGAGAATTGCTTTTGGAACGTTGAAAAAAAGTAATGCTGCAGCTTTGTTCTTTGGTATGATTCCCTTACTTGGCCGAATTCGCCGATCATAGCGTTGAAATCATAGGATATTTTAGGAGTGGCTAGATCATTTGTGAACGGGTTAACCTTACCTCGAGGATTGGAACCCCCATGATACATGTAGTATCCGATCAGGTTACAGCCTTCTGCAACCTTCATGACAGTCATCGCTGGAACACTGCGGTAGGGAAATGCGAACCGGTATTTATAAAACTGAACCATGCCGCCACCCATTTCACAGCAAGCGTACGGATAGTCCTCAGGCGCGTATTGAGGCTCAAAATTGTAGCTCTTTGGAATCTTGTTATTATGCTTGTCTCGGAAAATGTATTCCGGTGTCGCAGGATGCTCGTTCATCCCCTCCAACCGTCCCTCTTCGTAGTAGATCCATGGCCAATAGGCATACCCGCCCCATAATGGCAGCATATCAGGTACAGGAGTTGTCGCTCCTCCCCATCCTGTGCACGTATAGATCGGAGTATCAATCCCTGCTTCCAGAGCTATTTCTTTAAGTTTTAACATATGCGAGTTACCGTCACTTCCACTGTTTAACCACATATCATTAATTCCTACAGTCAAGGCCCACTGGGCAGATGAATGATTATGCTCGTTTTCGATTTGGGTGCCGATAATTGGCCCCCCCTCCTTATATAACAACCCTTTAACCTGGGTACCGATTTCGTTATACATTCTTCTTGTATAGAACAGATACCCCTCATCATTAGAACGAACCTCAAATGGTCGACCAAATAACCAATCTGGCATACCGCCGTTTCGAATTTCCCCATGATCAAAGGGGCCGATCCGAATCATGGAGTATACCTGATGCTTGCCGCACAACTCGATGAAACGACGAAGATTTTTGTTCCCACTCCAATCAAAAATACCTTCAACTTCTTCATGTAGGTTCCAAAAAATATAAGTGGCAATGATGTTTACGCCGCCCATTTTTATTTTAATAATTTCGTCTTCCCAATAGCGTTCATCATAACGGGCATAATGGAATTCACCACAAATACCGAAAAAGGGCTCTCCGTCCTTCTCCATAAAATAGTTGGTGAATCCGATTTCCTCTCCTTTGGGATTGGTGCCGCCAAGTTTGATATGTCCTTTAACAATATGCTTTTGATCGTCTTTGACTGTAACCCGATAGTTTCTCATGGAGTTCACTCCCCTCACTCGTTAATCTGAATTCAAGATAAATTGATTCCATTTGCGCTGCCAAGCGATATCATTCCAGAATGGATGATGGGGAGCACAGTTAGAGCAGAGGGTCATTCCCCAGAACCCAAGTGCCATTCCTTTTCGCAACACATATTCAGCGATAAATTTGCCGACTGGGCCTTCTTCAAATTGGGCATACAGCGGCGTGTAGCCTACATAACCTTCTCCTATGACTATTGGAATACCGGAATGACGAGTCCATTCATGAATTTCTTCTAAACGGGTGTCGGCCTTCTGCAACATGGCAATTTTATGGTCTCCATACCGATCGTACAAAAATAAATCCCATTGGTCGGGATCTACCCAGTCGTGTAAATAAATAAGCCTCATGCCGACTGGATTGCCTTCCATCCGCCAATTCTGCTCCGGAGGCAGGGTCCACTTTGCAAATGGAGGAGCATCTTCTCTTAATAGGGATTGTACGAATGGATTGGGGAACGGCGCCAACTCATCATAAAGCCCTGCCGCTTCCATAAGCTCATTGAGCACCCCTTTAATATAAAGATGAAAATGGGCAACCTGCATATTGCGCGCGACGTAAGCTTTAGGGTAGGCTTCATTTAACGTATAGCTTGCCGTCATCATAATATCGGGATGACATTGGCGAAGATATTCAATCGCTTCTTCTACATAGGGCTGCATGGCTTCAATAAGCGCTGGTACATTCGTTTCGGCTATGCCTTCAGACGTCCCAACAGCGTTTAACTGCCCAAATTCCACTTCGTTATGCAACTCTGTATAGATGATCTGGTTCCTATAGCCTTCTGCTGTGACGAAACGGATCAACTGATCCATTGATTTTGCAATGGCCATGAATCTCTCCTTAGGAGGTATTGCAGCTAATTCATCTCTAAGCTCAGCATGAGCCAGAAAGCTGGGACTCTGCTGATATTCCCAAGAGGATAACATAATGTAACAGTTATGAGCCTTTGCTTGTTTAAACAGTTCAAGTAAATGAGCATGCCCGTCCAGCACTGCGCCGCCACGACAGTTATACCAACGCGTACGCTGACCTACTTCCCCAAGGTTAGCAAACTCCAAGGGTCCAGGACGTTTGCCATCCGCTGTAAACAACATGAATGGCATAGCACATATTCGGATCGTATTGTACCCTCTTTCGACCGCTTCTTTAAAACGGGCTTCAAGATCGCTGTAGGGCTCACCTTCTTGCGTCATTGTATACCAAGAAAAGTCCCACATGGTGATCGTCAATTTGCGCGGTACATTTCTCATGAGATTACTCATTTGATTTCCCCTCCCAGCTCCAGTCCATATGGTTCAATGCTCCTTGATGGTTAGCTTCCAGCTTAAGCACCGATTCAAAATGCAAGATAGCTTCGTCCTGTCGTCCTAATCCAAGCAAACCAAGTGCTTTCATATAAGTACAATGAACCTGATTACGATTATTCAGGTCATCTTCAAAGATGAGAAAGTCGGGTAACGAAACCGCAAAATAATCCATTTTCACGGGTTCAAACAAGTGCCTTTCGGCGTAATCAATGAGCTTGTTGAATCGACGATTGCCTTCCTTCGCATAACCAAGTTTCTGCCAGGCCAATCCTTGGTAAAATATCATATCCGGCTGTTGATCGTTATAATACATGGCGTTAATGGGTTCCCCCTGTCCTTGAGAGGCCGTGGAAAAAGCCTGCCTTGCCTCATCTGTTAATTTCAATAGCTCATACGCGCAGCCCAAATAATAGTAGATATCGTTATCTCGGGAACCCTCTAGCTTACCTTCGCCAAGATTCTCTGGATACACTAAAGCCTCCCGCAGCCCTTTTACAGCCTGCTCAATCTGCCCAGACCTCAGGTCGGACTTCGCAAGCTCTACCTTGGCAAGCCTATACTGTCCAGTTACCTTCCCCTCTCCGCCTTCCCATGGATGAAATATTCTCCCTGTCAGCAAGGACAACGCTATTTTATGCTGCTTCATCGTATTGTGAACGGTTACATATTCCAAAAACAGATCATCGCGAAGCTTTATGATTCCCGGATAACTCTCCATTAGGTTCAATCTGTCGTTGGGCTTGATGTTCAGCTTCTTATACAGCTGGTCAAGCTCATAAAGAACACGCGCGTCTGAAGTATTGCACGCAAAGGCCTGCTCTAACGAATGGCGAGCCTTCTTTACTTGGCCTTGTTTGTTAAAATATCCAAGAGCAAGATTACGGTGAACAACGGGGTAAGTATCGTCAATGGAACGAGACGTTTCCCAGCTGGAAATGGCATCCCAATGCCGTTTCTTGTCATAGAGTAAATTACCTAAGTAATAATGCGCCTTTCCATCCCCCGGTCTCGTTCGAATTGCAAATTGTAACACATCCAACTCCAACAGACTGTTAGGAAAGCAGTAGTCGGGAACTGCAACTGCGGCCTGCGCGAGAGCATTATTCGCCTGCTCATACTTGCCGATTTTAGCATAGCAGAAGGCCTGAACGTAATACAGCATAGGGTATGTTTTCGCCTGCTCTGGAGCTTCTTCCAACACACATACTGCATCCTCATAGAGTCCCGCCGCTGCATAGTCCGATGCTACTGCTATATAATTATGCACATCTCCACGCATCCATTTTTCCAGCTCTTCGAAGACCGTTTTAGCATCATCTCGTAACCCGAGAGCCTCTAATGATAATGCTTGCTCACGGTAAGCTCCAAAATCGGCGATATCGAGCTTAATTGTTTCCTTGGAATAGGCTATTGCCGCTTCGTAGCTGCCAAGCTTACGAAGAATAGCCGACTTCAGGTTGCGTGCTTTGTAGTTGCGAGCATTTCGGATTATCGAACGCTCCACCAGCTCCAACGCTTCTTCATAGTTCCCTTTTTCTGTCGCAATCTGTGCCAGTGAGAAATACCCGCTGTCTTGCCATGCTGCACTCCATACTGATTTATAAAATGCAGCGAACGCCTCATCCATCCGCTCTTGGTATTTTAGCGACAAGCCAAGCTGGTAGTAGGCCTCACCGTCATAGGGATTAGAGTTACGCCAGGTTACCCGCGAGATAGCTTTACGAAAGCACTCTTCACTTTCTGAATACAACCCTCTACGAAGAAGCAACGTACCATATGCCACATTTATGCGGCTGTCATTTTTATCTCTTTTCAGGCCCTCAAGATAATACGCCTCGGGTTCAAAGGTAGCATGACGGTATTGCTCCAAGTGTTGTCCTGCTAAATATAATTCTTCGTTCGTTCTTAATTCCTCCGGTTCTGGCAGGGGGGCGGCAGCAGCCGGCATCTGTTCAACTTCCTTTTTCTTCGGCTGATAGCTAATCAACTCCCTTCCGGTCGCGTCTTTGACGGTTAAGCATAGTTCATAATCCTCATCCTCAGCCAAAATAACTGTCTTCTGCATAAAGGCCTTATTAGGTGTCAGATCTAAGGTTTCTTGGATATAAACTTTCCGCTGACTACTTAATTCCACAACAGCGTCACGAAATGACGAAGTTACATAGACTCCAATCTGTGCTGTCCCTTCGCTGCGATTTAATTCCAAATTAACGGCTGCGTCAATTGAAGCGTTTTTGACAATACCAATATGTTTGTAAGGCATAAAATACTGCGAGAACGATTTTTCTTCATACGGCTGAAGCCAAGTGAAATCTGGTTGGTTATCGGTATATACCCCCGTCATCAACTCGATGTAGGGGCCGTCTTCGTCTGTTAGATTCCGGTCCCATGCTTGGCCGAATTCGCCATTTCCCCATGTCCATTGCTTTTTTCCGGGAGAGATGTGATGGTTAGCCACATGCAAAAGCCCGGCTTGTTTCATATGGTCGTAACCACCTATGAAATTGTAATCCGATTTATAGGCCATATATGAAGTGGGGACAGGAATATTTTTGTATCGGGAGATATCTACGCCTTCAGAATAATCCATTTTATAATAAGTGCCTGTAGCGATCGGGAAACGGGATACATCTCGCTTTCCATGGTCGAACACGGCTGATACGTCTGGAGGAAAAACAGATTGTGTGTGCTCATGTACCGCTACGGCTGGATTGGCCCACCATAGAAACGTTTGAGGCTCGGCAGTCCGGTTGTATAGCTGGGCCCCAACTTTAAGGTATGCTTTATCCGGTTGGAGTGTAAATCCAGCTGTTACTTTCGTGCCGAACATACGATCAATTTCTCTCACCCATACCGTTGCGCTTCCGTCCTCATGTTCTTCCAACTTGTATTCAACGGGTCCGTAAGTGTTGGGACGGTGATGCTGAGGCCAGTTGAACTCAATGCCTCCAGATATCCACGGCCCCAATAAGCCCACAAGCGCTGGTTTGATGACCCTGTTATAATAAACAAAATCGTAACCGTTGGTCTTGTCGACCGCACGATAAATGCGGCCTCCCAGCTCTGGCATGATCTCAATGCGCAAGTATTTATTTTCCAGAAAAACCATTTGGTAATTTTCAAGTTTCTTCTCATCCTCAATTTTATCAATTACCGGATGCGGGTACACTCGACCGGAACTTCCCTGGTAGACACGTTTCTCCAGAAACATTGGATTTTTGTCGGGTTTGCCAATTCCATACGTGGGGATCTGCACGGTTTCCTCCCACACGCGTGCCTTAGCGTCGAAGATGCTCAATTCCATCACTCCCTCATAGTCGCTCTTATATTCAGAGCTTACAAGTAAGCGACAGTACAGACAATTGACAATCCACTGTTTATGATGGACTATATACGTATTTCATCATTAGAGCCGCCTAAGGCTAGGAGATGGATAGATTATGAATAAGAAAGCTGATGGATTTGAGGGTGAAAAGTTATATGTCCTTCCACCCTATATGCTGGATAAATTAAATATGAATCTGCTTACAAAAAATCTATATATTACGGATATAGGCTGCTTCAGCCATGCCCGCCATCATTTTCGTGAAAGAATGCACGGATGTGACTCTCATATATTCATCTACTGTGCCAGCGGAAAAGGTTGGATACGAACAAAGGATGGCCTAACGATTGACATGACGGAGCGAAGCTTTGCGTACATTCCCAGGGACATGCCACATGCTTATGGGGCTGACGATGGAGATCCTTGGACGATTTACTGGTTTCATCTTAAAGGGGACCAAGCTGATGATTTTATGGCATTATTCGAGCCTTTTAAAACGTATATTTCGATGGCCGCCAGTGATGAAGTCAAACTACTGGAGCTATTTCATCAGTGTTACGACCTTTTACTGAACAAATCATACTCCATCATACATTTAGTTCAAGTATCGCAAACTGTCCGTTATCTGCTGAGTTTTGTTGTTTCCGTTGCATTTCGCAAGGAAGACAGTACGTACCAGAGTCATGTGGATAAGGCAACACGCTATATGAGTGAACAATTGGAATCCACCCTTTCGCTTGAGGAGCTTAGTCGGCATGTTCAGGTATCCAAGCAGCATCTGAACTTGATATTCAAACAATCCACCGGCTACTCTCCTGTCGATTACTATTTAAGAATGAAGATACAGAGGGCCAGTCAGCTTTTGGATTTGACGAATGCTTCTATTAAAGAAATTAGCATACAACTCGGTTTTAGGGACCCTTACTACTTCTCCAGGCTATTCAAAAAAATAATGGGTTGCTCTCCTTTGGAGTATCGAAATAATTTGAAGGGTTGATCTATGTTCATCAGGAGCGTTCAAATTTGCTTCTATCGGGCTACCGCAAGGTCACAGATCATTTACGAATCAGGGGTGCAAGGTCTATACTTAAGGTTAAAAAAGGAAGTTTTGTATGCTCCTCACGTTGAATCGAAGACTAAATGCAGCTATGCCGCTAATTACACCAATCAGTATTCTAATTGGCGTCCTGATCGGTACGCCGTTGTCACAATATACCGAACTCTCTCCCTGGCTGTTTGCATTCATGACCTTCGCGGGCAGTATCAGTATGGGGTTTAAGGATTTTGTCCATGTGATAAAGCATCCTGGTCCGCTGATCGCCTGTCTGTTTATTCTTCACCTGGCCATGCCGCTTCTCGCCATGATGCTGGGGCATCTGGCTTTCAGTAATGATCCTTATACGATCACTGGACTTATTCTTGGTGCAGCTATCCCTACAGGTATTTCCAGCTTCGTGTGGGTCAACATCTATAAAGGCAACACGGCGCTGACATTGGCGATCATTCTAATTGATACGATTTTGGCCCCATTCGCCGTGCCGGGCATCATGTCCCTGCTGATCGGAGCGGATGTGCATCTCGATACCTGGGCGATGATGCAGAGTCTGTTCTGGATGATTGTCGTTCCTTCGCTAATCGGCATGGTATTGAACGAATGGACTAAAGGGAAGATCAAGCAGGTATGGGGACCTCGGCTAGGCCCGTTCTCCAAGCTGGCTATGGCTCTTGTCGTCATGATTAACGGATCTGTCATCGCGCCTTATCTGGTCGATTTTAATCTCAAGCTTGTTGGAGTATGCCTATCAATAGTCGTCCTTGCTTCCACTGGATATGCGATCGGTTATCTGATATCAGGGCTGATGCGGTGGAATAATGCAGACCGTACGGCGCTTGTCTTTAACGGCGGCATGCGTAATATTAGCGCGGGAGCTGTGCTGGCCATCACCTATTTCCCGGCCCCGGTAGCACTGCCTGTTGTACTCGGGATGATTTTCCAGCAATCCACGGCATCTCTGGTCGGATTTCTGCTAAGTCGTCGCGACCGCGGCAACGCCAAGGAAAAGCGCAATACGGCCTCAGTTTCTTAAGCAAAGGGAGGCTGGCGGCGGTTCCAGACGATAAAACTCCTCCTTATGAGGAGGAGTTTCGGAAGGGCGTTTCTATGCGCACATGGTTGGGAGCTTAATTAAAACATGCATGCACAATCATGTAAATGTTCACTTTCCAATCATAACATTTCTATTGAATCGTCTAGGGTAATAAACTAAGCCCCTGTAAAGAGCCTTTCGTGGCACAACGTTCAAGCCACATATTACCCTAAGGAAACTAAGAACGATATACACAGGTTGCAAAGTCTAAAATAGCTTTTGCGTAAGATTTTGAAATTGTGACTTCACTCCATCTTTCTGAAGTTCTGATTGTAACACCTGATTAAAGGTTTGAAGTGCACGCTGGAATTTATTTTCACCTAATTCCGTAATCCGAGTATACACACCTCGTCGATCATCCTCGCATGTATATCTTTGTAAAGCCCCGCAGTTTTTGGCTTCCATTCTCACTACGAGTCTCGATGTCGCACTTTGACTTAATCCCACCAATTCTTGAAGTTGCTGCAGTCGTAATTTTTTTTCCTCGGAATTGGATATAAAACCCAAAACATAAAACTCCTTCAAGGATAAATCATAATTTTGTAGTAGAGCTTGTTCTAACTTATCATTTAAAGTGGAATGGATGTGAGACAAAGACAACCATACATCCAAGAGTTCGTTTTCATGTTGCAAGTTTAGACCACACCATTCTATGTTAAAGTATCTCCACTTAGTTTATCCTATTGTATCAAGCTTAAATGGAATGGTCAAAATCCATACAATATTTTAAATATTACAATCCGTCGTCACCGAACCAGTATGCAAATGCAGCATAATGATTCTCGTTTCAGAGCGTCCACTTATTGACAGTAATCCACCTTAACTATCGTCCTATGCATGTACATTGCTGCAATTAATCTTAAAAATGCGAGAAAGCGAAGATAGGTCAATTATGGTGGTATCTGACCATAATCAACCTATTGAATGAACGGCATTGCTTTACGGCCCGATTTATCAATGTGTTCCGGCCGAGGATCTCCTTGCACAAAAATTCAAATTCCGTTGTCATCCATGGGCGAACGGTTCCCAAATGAAGCACAGTGCTCATATGCCAACCGATCGCCAGAGCGCTAGCCGCATCGACTTGCGCGATGTGCTCCTGGAACACGAGAAAGTCAGTCAAGGAAATTCCCCGCCCCCAAGGTCTGATGGAACCGCCAATTTAAGGTAACCGATTTTCCTCAAATCGGTTATCAACATATAATTCAAGTCGTTTTCCGTATCCGCCTTCTCGGTCTCTGCTGCGTTTTGCATCAAGATTACGTTAATCGAGCAAGCCATTCCTGCTGTCTATCCGTTGTTACCAATCCGTGCCGAACTGACGGCATAGGGTTGCACCCCCTTATATGCGTTGATTGAACTTTTTTAAAACTATAACAGCCATGATTCGGAAATTGAATGTCCAAAAGTGATTTCCGCTTTATCCAAATGCGAATTCTTTTACTATTCATATTTATTTACTTTGTTTTATGTGAAGCTCCATCTTATAATAAGGCAAAAGCAATGCTAAAAACTTTAATTTAGGAGGTGCATTCCATATGTCGACAAAAGCTTATGAAAATCACCTCAATGCACCAAATAAATATTTCTTTACTCCGACATCACTCGAAAAATCGAGCGGTGCTTGGCCAGTCAGGGTCGGGTCAGCGAAGCAAAAGTCCGTCGCCCAGTACCTGCTCCTTTATTCTGATTTAAAGGAGAAACACACACGTTATCAATGTGCATACGATCATCATTTCCTCCTATATCCAGAGCACCAATAGTTGTTTCTCCCTCTAAAATTGTAAAATGATGATATTTTTCTATATTCTCAGATAATTTTCCATATGTTTCACAAGCTGGATTAGAATCAAAGTTCTCGTATTTATCCAAGTCCATGCATTACCTTCCCGATCAAGTTGAGGGGCACTCGCTTGAAACCAGGAATTCTTGGCGCTATAGTCACGGCCGTGCCCTTTTTTTCATCATCAAATATTAATGTTTTGTTCTCCCAGTATGCTGTAGATTCAGATGCGAGAGGCCTAAATCCTTGTTCCACTGTCCGAGCGGAATGAAAATCTGGCCATAGATGGAGAGTACATTCCTCGTTAATCGAGTTATGCTGGTTAAGCGCTGTCCACGCTCAAAAAAAGTGATTAGGGTTTAGCCTCCCCTGATCACTTAATTTTCTTATTAAAAATATACGGTAGCACCTCTAGCAACTGTCCGCGTGTAATGGGATCATCATAATTCCATATATTATCCACAAAATGAGTCTTACTGTTACTTAGATCGGCTAAAGCCGCAATATGTGGACAGTGAGCAACAGTTTGCAATTCCTGGCGAGAAGCCAAGACGAAATTACGATCTCCCGCATAGTGATTCATTTGATGCTGCTGAATTTCTATCCATGCTTGCCCTTGCTCGATTAGGTGCATCACATTGGCAGAAGGACGAAAGCCAAGAGATTCATACAAGGTGGCAGCCAATCCGCTCTGGCCCATAATATAAAGTTTTGTACCAAACTTGAGATAAACAGCAGCTGTCTCTCCAGCAACATAAGCATCTGCTAATTGCCTACGTACCAATCTTACTTTGTTCTCATATCTAGTAATCCACTTCTCCGCCGCTTTACTACGTTCAACTAGTTTAGCAATATACCGTAACCGCTCAAATAGTCTAAACTTACTGTTCAATATAACAGTAGGAGCGATCGCATCTAGTTTCTGCAAATCTTGTTCGGGATGAACATAGCTAAGCAATAATAACTCCGGCTGCAGTTGTGCAATTTTATCTGGATCTGCCCAATGCCCGATATTATGAATATTTCGCAACTTATTGTGATAAATCACGTTATCTTTCATTATAGAGATGGCCGCTCCTATAGGGGGCATGGCTAAAACGAGCAATTCTCCAAGCGTAAATTTGCCATCAGTCACGATACGTGTTGTATCTTTGGGAACATGAATCTTTTTGCCAAATGAATCGATAACTGTTCTTTGCCCAGTACGAAGATGAATATTCTCATACTCACGCGGGGTGTGTCCAGTTAATTTATGAAAGCACCGGCTGAAATAGTATTCATCCTTAAACCCAATTTGTCGAGATATTTTGCCCAATGTCTCGGTGGAATTACACAGAAGTTCTTTTGCGTGGTTTATACGTAATTGGACCAAATAATCATTTGGCTTTTTGCCGGTCATTATTTTAAACTTTTGACTATATTGCCATCTGACCATTCCAGCCATGTTAGCAAGTTTTTCAACTGTTAAGTCTTCATCATAATGCTGTTCCATATACTGTACGGTTTGTTGAACCAAGTTTATCTTTTCATTGTTCTGCAACTGGGAAACTTGCTCATCGAACTGAGCCATCAACCCCAGAATGAGCTGAAGTCTACCTTGCATCATAGCCATTTCTGATGTGGATAGAGAGGAACAACATTGGTTACTTATCCATGCTTCATTCCCTAATACTCGATTGATTTGAGAAATCAACAGATTATAGGGGTAACCACAAAGCAAAGGTGGATGAGCAACCGGATTCAAAGTCATTCCTTCTACTTTAAAGGTTTCAAAGGTAAAGCGTGCAAGCTGTGCCTCTTTGTTACTTGATTCCATAGTGTAGCGTTGTACAGGCAAAACCAGAATGCAGCTTCCTTGTCGTAGATCGATTGCAATATTGTCTACATACAGCCGTATGCCGTGACTGAGTGCTATCAATAATGTGCATAAATTTGTTTCATTGTCATTCATTCCCTCATTGTGGCCATTCGCTGGAATTATCTGGTCAACTTGAAACCTATCATAGTGTTGCAGCCTAATATACAGGGGTGCTAGATTCATAAGCAACTCTCCAACAATTGAAAATGAGAATCATTATCGTTATTGTAACATATAATGACCTGCTTTCAACTATAGTTCAGCTTTTAATAGTTGGAGTATGTGCTATTTTAGAAAACTAGCGATATAAAGAACTGAATGTGCAAAAATAAGTTCTTACTGTTGGTCCATCCATTGTGGCATCTGTTCAAACAATTGCTCCAAAGCTAACAAATTATCTGTATTCCATTCACTGGGAACAACATAAACATTTCCTTTTTGGACTGCAGGCAAAGTTGCCCATATCGGTCTTTGTAGCAGTCGGTCAGCTACTGTTTTACTTTCATCATCATCTTGTACAATTACAAACAAATGATCACCAGCAAATTCTGAAAGCACTTCTTCTGAAATATTAACGAAAGACACGCCTTCTTGATCAAGAATATTCTTCTGTACAGCTGATGGGACGGCGAAACCGTTCTCCCCATAAATAATAGCACCCAGGCTACGATCGCCCATAACATAAAGTGTTTTACCCAACTGGTAGAAAATTGTCGCTGTCTCCCCTTCTGCTAATTGAAACTTATCAAACATTTCTTTCGACTGTGCTTTAAACTTAGCAATCAATTGAGCTGCCTCTTCCTGTTTGCCAAAGATATTTCCCATCTCCTTTACACGTTCTGTATAAGGAAGAGCTGGGTTAAAGGGGATAGTAGTAGCAATTTTCGACAATGCCTCATTATGATCTACTTCTGCCTTGTAATAACCATTAATAATCAGATCGGGTTTTAAACTCAGAATCGTCTCTAAGTCACCAGGATTTCCAACATCAACGATTCCTTCAAATCTACCTTCATAGTAACTAGGAGTATCTTGGGGAAGGTTATTACCAACAACTGGAATACCCATCGCCAAGAAATCACCAATTGTCTGGCCAATATAAACAACTCGTTTTGGATCTGCAGGTATTTCAACCTGTTTACCTGTTATCGTTGTATATTGAACAGTTTTCTCACTTTCCTCTTTCTGTTCATCAGACACGCTGCTATTAGCATTAGAAGTACTGCATGCCGATATTATCAACAACAGGAGGAAACTCCCTACCCAGAGTATAATTTGCTTTCCACGTTGTTTCTTCACACTTGTTACCCCTTTCCTTCTCTCTATTAATTGAAAATGATTATCATTTACGGCATTATTATAGGTAGTGTGAAAAGGGGAAACAATGAAAAAAACGCAAAGGTTTATTTGGATAAATGTCAATGATCGTCCCGAATAAAACATCTGTTCTCTTATTTCATTTATATGCAGACAGATGCGAATGACACACTACTAGCAGCTATCCCAACCTTTGGACATAAGCTTTGCAGACGAGCCAAGCATTAGTTCAATGGATTAATATACAACTAAAATCCAAACTCTGTTACTCTTTCAAGCCACTCACGCATAAGTGACTCAAATAATAGAGCCTGTTCAATCTGAAGATTATGGCCTGCTCGATCTAGAACAGCAAAGGTTGCTCTAGGATAATTGTCTAAAATTCTAAAAGCATCTATGTAACCAACGACTGCATCTTGTCGCCCAAGAGTAAAAACTGTTGGTTTATCGAAAACTAATTTATCTATATTGGTAGAAAATCCATAGTTTCTTTGAATCTTGCTAAGAAAATCGTAGTCAGCGATCTTACAACCTGCCACTATCTCTTCAGAATACCTTTTCCAATTATATTCATTGAGAACGACTTGATTTGCGCTAAAATCACTTATTTGCTCTTCACTTAAGGTGCCCATAAACTCGCGATCACAATGAACAACAAAATGCTCGGGCAGTATTCTTCTTTTGTGTTCAGGAATAATTAATGGACAAATCAGAGCAGCTCCACCAATACGATCTTTATGTCTATTAATTATTCCCCTTGTAATATATCCACCGTACGATTCGCCTGCTATGAGATAATCTTGGTTTGGGACAAGAGTTTCAATAAAATTTATAACTGCTTCTAGCATATCATCTGAATTACATATTTGATTGTAGTCCTTTGTTTGTCCCATTCCAGGCAGGTCAAGATAGATACGACGCCAATCGGGATTATCTTCAAATATCGGTTCCATGCACCCACTCATTAACCGATGGTCTGGTGTAAAACCATGGATCATTACAATTGGTTTGCCTTTACCAATTTCCTCGTAATATATATTGGCATTCTTGACTTTACAATATGGCATACAGACTCCTCCAAAATTGAGTTATTTATAATATTCTTACACTAAAGAAGAATCTACATGTTTTATCAAGCCTAACAAAGCACAAAATAGGTTGTTATTATGGTTAAAGATGCATGCCTAAACTAAATCGGGTTCCATCCAGCACCGCTCCTTTGAAACAGGCTCCCTCAACTGCTGCACCAATGAAGTTGGCCCCCTGAAATTTGGCTCCTGTAAGATCTGCTCCTGCAAAACTTACGGGTTGAAAACCAGGTCTTTCCCATCGTTCAGACTGGTATATTCCAGGTACAGCTACTGCATCTCGAAAAGACGTTCCTCTTAAGTTGGCTTTTTCAAAACGTGCTTCTTGAATCAAACAATCGCTAAAGTCAGCTTCTATTAAACATGCTTTATTCCAACAGGAGCCAATCAAATTTCCTCCTGTAAAAACACTATTGATAAAAGAACTTTCACTCAAATCGGCATATTGCAGACGTATTCTCTCATAATTTCCTTGAGACCCATCGATCTTGCGGAAAACTTCATGTATGTAGTCGTAGGGCTTTTTTTCCTCTAGCCAGTCTTTAATCACAATGGAATCTTTGACACGCACATCTCGTTTATAAATGACTTCACTTCGATCTAAATATTCTCCGACTCTCAGTTCGAATACATCTTCCAACTCTATTTCATGAGCAAACTGAATATCATCGAACCATTCTTCTGTGATACTAAAACGCGCCAAGGCAATGATATATTGATGAATATATACTGCCCCTTGTAATTTCATCCTCTGAATATCATCTGGTCCGATTCTTCCACCATATTTCTTAGCGTGCTTACTTAATTCCATCTCCCACTCGTTCAAATAGCGAAATGCCCAATCTGCATTATAGGTATCTCGACAAGTATGGAGATCCATAAACCATCTTTTATCCATCGCCTCCACTAAATAGGTCGTCCTTCCGTTTGCTAATTCGGTACGAAGCATGGAATAAGATATATATCCCAAGGCGTGTTTATCACCTTCTTGCTGCATCAACTTGACTTTCTCAAATATCTGCTCCAGTGAATTGCAAAATGTCTTGGCTAAAGCATGCTTACGATTTTGAAAAGAGGCTTCCAACGCGAATAACATTCGATGTTTTAGGGGTTCATAGATTTCATTTTTAAAATGTCGAAAAACCTCTTCACGATTCACGCTCAATCTCCTTTCTAGTCGTCACATTTACATAGGCTGCACGCCTCAAGTAGTTGGTTATCTTAAACCGAAGTCTAATTTTAATGATATGTGAAATCATAATTTTCAAGGGTATATTTAACAGTAAATCATCCTTATGTATGTATCGGACAAATTAGTGATTTTGTTTACAGAAAGAACCATAACTGTACTCAATGAAAAAGGGGTGGGTTCACAATTGAACCCACCCCTTCCGAGAAATTAAATATTAATATTTTCTATTATTTTCATGATTAGTTTCTCTTTTTCAATTCTGTTCATTGATCATCTTATAGCTCAGTTTATTTAGGCACCATGATCAGAGCCGATGAATACCGAAAATCGGACTGTATTCTCTTTATCTGGTATCCTGTTTGATCAGTCCGTTTTAATTATAACCCGGCACTTTCTATGACTATAAATATAGAGTATCAAGAAGGCTATCTACTTTACTGTTTGTGAGACTGGTTGGGTAGGACTGAATACTCGGTCAAAACGGCGCATCAGTCCTTCAAGCGGGCCGACAGGAAGCCGCGCAATCAGCCAGCCCAGCAGTAGTGCCGCCACTCCGATAATCAGGTCGCCGAACGGAACGCCTTCGAGACTATGCCCGATTCCTATCAGATCAAGAATCCAGACCACCACAAACTGAATGGCATACATGGTCAGCGCCACGCGCCCGACTGCCGCAAAAGGCATTAATACAGCGGAAAATTTCTTCGCCACGAAGCATGCTAGTCCCAATACCAGAAACGAGATTCCCAGGCCTATAATCGTCTGGAATGACGAAGCGGTGTGCGGAGCCGACTGCAAAAGCATATGCCACATCGGTGGTTCCGTGTTAAGCGGCCAAATTGCGTATTCATCCGGCTGCATAGGAGCAATTCCCTGTGCGCTGATCAGCCATTGTTCAAAACGAAGGCTCCAACCTGGAAGCACAAAAGTGGCCAGCGTTTTGCCTATCACAAGCATAACAATACCGCTGCCTGCGAGTATGAGAGCTGTGCGTATCCTGGTGAGGTCAAAGCGGCCAATGGCCATGCCGGCAACAAATGCAGGAGTCAAGGCGAGAGCTGACATCGGACCTCCCGCGATATCACTAAGAAGATAAGCTTTCGAGAAAATGCTTGATCCAAGAATCATTAGTGGCGGGGCCGTCACGAGCAAAACTGCTGCTGTTGTAACAATTGTGCGGGTCGAACGGCGAAATAACATTAGTGCCAACACAAACATAGCTGCATAGGCAGGCAAAATGACACCATATGGAGTGTTCAGCATAATAAGCAAATATCCGATAATATCAACAAATACGGCGCGTGCCAGCATTCGCGCACGGAAAGCGGCCGTATCCGCTCCCCGATCCATCATGCGCTGTGCCATAATGGAATAAGATATACCCCCGCACAATACGAATAATAGTGTCGTGTTTCCAGAAACAATCGCAGAAACGTTTGGGTTCGATCCGAAGTGCTGCAAGTACATTCCCAGCACCGCCAGTCCTCGTACTGCATCAAGTGCTACAAGACGCCCGGTGCCCCGCCTTCTCCTCGACTCTTCTACAGAGCTTCGAGAAGGAATATCGCTTTGTGTACCGTCGTAGGATGTATTGGATATACCTGCTGTATCTACTGCTTTTTCATCCAATTTATTAGCAACCGTCTTTTCATCTACTTGATTTTCATTCAACTGGCTGTTTACGGAAGAAGCTCGTTTTTTAATATTTTCCTCTCCCTCATACTCTCTGACGAATCTGCTCATCAGTTTTATACTACTTAGCAACTTGCATTCCTCCCTGAAAATACTGAATTCACATTTTTATCAACCTGGTTATGCAGAGGATTGATGTCACGCTATAGTCCAATATATCCTGCAGATGTCGCTAAAGTTTGATCAAGTTGTAAACAAAATGTCACAGTAGGCGAAACCGTTTTATCGCAAAAACAACCTTATTCGCAATTGATCACTGGAATAAGGTTGTTTGCAATATCATTAAAAGTCACTCAGTATTTTCCGGCGACGGCATTAAAAATTGAATTGGCCAGTAGTCGGAATTGCTGCTGTGAATGAGCGCCATTGGTTAGATCATTGGAGAAAACAGTAAGATTCTTTTTGTTTTCCTTATAGGTGAAGGCCATGATCTTTCCTCTTGCAGCATCGTGACCTGGCCACCAGCCCGCTTTGAAGAAGTTTTCTTTATTACTTATGGTCGCAAGAACTTTTGCTGCTTTAGGTAGTTTTGTAATGTAAGAACCTGTAACGGTATAGAAGTATTCTTCGTTAGCGTAAGGGGCTGTAATTACATTATCCTGTTTGACATTCGCTAGGAACACCCCTTCGTATCTTTCCCATGTCGGTCCAGCAAATGCAAATTGAGGAATTGAGTTTTTCACGTTATCCATTCCCATATTTCCATAAGCAATGTAAGGCTTTCCTTTCTCGACAAGTTTATCGGAATCGAATGTATTCACCAGCACATCGGCATGTTGCTGATCATCGGTCACTTTAAAACCGAGATTTTTGAGCACATAAGCTGGTTCACCGAGAGCGGCTACCGTAGAAGGTTTAAGAACTTTGCCAACAGGTCTATTATTGCCGAATGCCGTTACATCAAGATAATACTTCGAGGCCAGCGGGTGCAGATCATCATAAGCCACTGCAAAGTCGCCCGCTTCATATCCTGTTCCGCTTTTGGATAGCATTGTAACCACTTTGCCGGATTTAAGCAATTCATTAACCGTTTTGATGACATCGTTATTGGTGTTTCGGATTAAAACATAGGCAGAATGATTCGGCATTTGTGTTGCCGGAATCGATACGGAAGTCACCGGAGAAGTTTTGCCCGCAAACACTCCGGCTTCTCTAATCGCATCACATTCAAATCCTCGTAGGACTGGAAAGTCCTGTACAATCTCGCCAGCTACGGAAGCATAATCTGAGACATCAATACCATCATATAAAACCATGTTTGCAATGCCGTGTGTGGCCTGATGCATATTTATGATAAATGAACCTGCAGGGTAGGTCTTGCCAGCAGCACTTACAGCTTTTGTCGAGCGTTCAACCTTTACTCCATTGCGGATAAAATATTCAATCATCCGGTAGGCTTCCAGCGGATTTTTTTGAAGACTTTTATCAGTCGGCAAAACGTAATATTCAGGGAAAAAATTCTTATTACCGTGACGCGGGCGGCCAATGACTTGATTTTTTGCATTGACTAGATACCGATCTACGGCATGATCATCCATATTATTAATTCCACGTTCATATATTTTCAGCTGGTTCAAAAATAACTTTTCTTTCTTTTCCATAACATAATCGGTTGCTGCAGCGACACTATAGTACAATGCTTTGGTCGACTCCTCATTCGATTCAGGTGTTTCCAGCGTATGTCCCATTGCACCATGGTGCATGGCGAAGACAGCTGTATAGGCTGGAGACGCATCGTCCCATCCCGAAGCAGTTCCTTTGGAAACATATTTAGGATTTTCGGCCGTTTTACGATGTTCTTCATAAGGAATATGGTAGTAATCATACTTCGTGTTTGCAATACCTGCTTCACCCATCACTTTTGCCTGTTCTACCATGTTATCCATAAGCAAATCGTATTCAATATTCGGATTGTGAGGCGGTGTGGTAGGCTCAATCAGAAAATTCTTATCAAACCCATGCAGATCTAGGAAAGAAATCGGCGACCATCTGGCGATTTGCTCTGTTATACTGCGTGTTTCAGGCTGAGTTTGATATGAATTATCCCGATTCAAGTCAAAATATTCAGCATTAGAACGTTCGGTATGAACCCTTCCATCCGGATTCTCCGTATACAGGAACAGGAAAAATACATGATCAAGCGCATCATCCAAATTCAGAGTTACCGTACTCGATTTTCCATTGGACGGGGTGGTCTTGTACGTAACATTTTTATCGAGGGCCATTGTCTTAAAATAATTGATAATCGCATCAAAGCCCGGCGCTTCATTTGGATGAATATTGTTGATCCAGATGGGCACTTGATAATCTCCGAATGCACCGGATTTAATATCGTTCTCCAGCTTTGCAGGATGATTCAGCATGTCAGGATGAGTTACATTCTGATATTTGTCAATCGTTGCTTTATCTTTGGCAAGCACAGTCATATAAATATCGCGGCCTTCCACGGATTTGCCGATCGACATCGTTTTAATGTATCTGTTGTTTTTTTGAGCTGCCTGTGCCGTAATCGCATCAATCTCCGGCTTCAGTTCGTCATACGTGCGGAAGCTGTCGTACGGGACCAGTTTCATGGGAGCACGGGCAACAGTTTTTCCGTTGACTACTGCAGCCAGTTCATAGGTCCCCATCAGGGAAGCGTATAGCGGACGCTGCAGACTCGGTTCGGCAAGATTCTCCGTACCGTAAGCAAGACCGAAATTGATATTTGCAGTGACTTCTCCGTTTTCTGCTTTTATCTGAGTAACTGTGATAAAGGGGGCGCCATTATAATCGCCATTCTTGTACGATTTCCATTCCGATAATGGCTTTCCACCATATGTCCAGCGTATTTTCTTTATATTGGTCCCCTTCGGAAGTTTAAATCTAGCTTTAATTGTTCTTTTCTTCGTCATGGATGCTACATTGTTATCCAATTTCAGTGTCCGGGTATTTTCACCTTGCGTTGAAATTGTTTTTGTTGGTTGACTCTGTTTATCGTTCAATAACGTGCTTTTTGCACGCTGTGCAGCATCAGCCATAGCCATGTGCGGAGCAGTGATCTGCAGAAGCATGGCGGCGGATATGGTTAACGCCAAGCAGAACTTTACTATCGGTTTTGTACCCATTCTTTTTCCCCCTATTTATAACCGAAAGACCATGTTGTACTCTTCTTTATTCACAAAGAGCATTTAACAGACTATTGTCCGGCAAATGATGATTTTATATATTGTCCAATCCTATTCAAAATCTGTTTTCTACTTTTGTTCGGAAGGATTGTCTGTAATCGAGTTAGAAGCGTCGGAGTTTATGATACTTTGCACAAATTGCTTCAAATCCGTTCGACTTTTTACGTCCAGAACAGCCGCTCTGCCAACATAGGTTTCTTTTAACAGCTTCATTGGCGGTATTTGTTCATTTCCCTGTAATGTACTTTGATACCCTACCGAAGCCAAATTCCACATATCAGAGACTGACAAATTGGTATCGATATACGGACTGATTTCCTCTAGAATGGAAGGAAACTTCATAATGGAAGTCGTTGTTTTTACCTTCTCGGCTAATGCCGTAATCAATTGCCGCTGTCTTTTTGTTCTGGAATAATCGGACATGGCATCATGACGAAAACGGACATATTGAAGCGCCGTTTTGCCGTCGAAATGCTGCTGTCCCTGCTTTAAATTAATATCATACTCATGCTGATCGGCTTTGCTCTCATAGTACATATCCTTTTCGACATAAAAATCGAGTCCGCCTACAGCATCCACGAGTTTAATAAACCCCTGGAAATCCGTATATACATAAAAATGAACAGGCACCCCCAGCAATTCGCTGACTGCTTTCATCGCCGTATCTGGCCCATGCGTAACAGCGGTATTAATTCGATTTTTGCCGTACCCGGGAATATCCGTATAAGTGTCTCGAAGAATCGAAAATACATGAATATGCTTATTGGCAGGATTCAATGAAACGACCAACATGCTGTCGGATCTGGGTACCTCGCCCTTGTCACTTCCACGGGCATCCACACCCATCAGCAGAATGTTGACAGGCTCGGTTCCCTCCCACTCCGGAGCTTCCAGAGCTTCGGCATTATCGGTGCTTACTTTAATGAACGAGGAGTTTGCCGGTGTTTTGTTAAGTCCTTCTAATCCTTTGTAAATGGACAAGAAATAGTAAAAGACAAAGATTACAGCAGCGACCACAAGTAACAATGTTACAGTCAATATCCTCTTTTTCCTCTGTGTCATGTCATTCTTCCTTTCTGGATGATGAACGCCCCTGCCCCTTTCTGTATTTAAGATTTTTGCAAGGCTGCTACGAGAAGTGAAGTGTAGTATCGGCTACCATCTGGTTTTAAATGGACGCCATCTCTATAAAAATATTCATCTTTGCCTACACTAGCCGAATACCAGTCCACCACGCTGACGTTACTGTATTCACCAGCGACCTGTGCAATCGTGTCATTCGCCGTGTCTTGCCAGCCTTTCGGCACCCGGGTGGTAACCAAGATTACCTGTCTGGCTCCAGAAAGGGATTGCAGTACGTCGCGCAGTTGGTCTTTGCTAAACGGACCGTTGGTGCCGAGTTCGATAATGACCTGGTCTCCCAGTTTGCCTTGGGCGGACAATTCATTAATGACTTTTATAGCTTGAGACATCTGCCGGCCAACCTTGCCGTCAACCGTCATATTCGGAAGCTGCTCTTTTAAATAAGGCTCAATTCCGACCGTAACCGAATCTCCAATCATCGTGACGCCCTCGCCGTTTAAGGAAGCGGATGGTTGAGCTTGTTCTCCGCTGGTGCTGGAAGCCGCACGCTTTTGTGCAGCGGGCTGCATCGCATCAAGATTGTATAGAGAAGAATCCTTGCTGCGTGATTCGTTATCATCCGAATTTTGCTTTGCGTGCATATGGAGGCCGATGGCTCCTAAAGCGATAAGGATAACCATAAAACCCCCTAATGTTTTTACCATCCATCCATTTTTTTTGTTCATACCTAGTTCATCCTTCCCTTTAACATGCTAGTAGGTTTTATCTTGTTTGATAGCATCAATCAAAAACGAGGCATAATACTGAGCGCCTTCTGGTTTCAGATGAACACCATCGTCATAAAACAGATCGTTGCGGTTTTCGCTGGCCGAATACCAGTCGATAAGCCGGACATTTTGAAATTCACCAGCAATTTCACGTAGATTGTCATTTACGGTATTCTGCCACCCTCTCGGTACTCTGGTCGTTATCAGATAAATGTGCCGGGAATCCTGCAGTGAAGCCAGCAAGGACTTCAGTTGACTCTGGTTAAAAACGCCGTTGGTGCCGAGTTCAATAATAATTTTATGGCCAAGTTTGCCCTGTGCCCGCAGGCCATCAAGCACATCCTCGGCCTGTGACATTTGCCGTCCCACCTTGCCATCTATGATGATACCGGGAAGCTGTTTTTCCAGAAACGGGGCGGCATCCAGAATGACAGAATCTCCAATCGCCGTGACCCCCTCTCCTTCTGCGGAATGGCCTGTATTTTCAGCGGAACAGCCGGATTGCAGCTTTTCTGTCTGGACGGATTCCCGGCTTACAGTTGCTGGCGCATCGGGTACAGGATCTGGTGAATCCGTCTTCCATGATGTCAGGACCAGAATGATGGCGATAACAATTACGACAAGACCTAGTTGGCTGCCAGCGCCTGATCTGCGGAGTGATTTTAGGCTGGTCCCAAAGGTCCCGCGGCGGATGGGCTCTTCGATGTATCTGTAGGAAAGACCCGCCATTATGAAACTGACCATTACCTGCAGAGCAATGCGCATATAGCTGGCATCTTCGGTACTTACCGCGGGACTTGATAAAATAATGACCGGATAATGCCATATATACAGACTGTAAGATCGCTTACCGATCCAGCTTAGAGGCCGGCAGCCGAGCAATCGTTCCAGTCGATTGGCCGGATGAACAAGTACAGCAATAACAACTGCAGTAATGAGTGATAAATAAAGAAAACCGCCGCGATACAGCGAATCATCAAACTGGTTGGTCTGACCGATCAGGATAAACAGCATTACAATGCCCAGCACGCCAGTCATATCCAGCATGGTCCGGGACGAAGAAGATACATTGTCGCTCAGTCTCCAGCTGGGCCAGATTACCGCCAGAGCCGCTCCGATTAAAATGGCAAACGCCCGCGTGTCCGTCCCGTAATACACCCTACTTGGATCTGTTCCGGGTTCGTATATAACGGCCATTGCTATGGCAGATACGGCGGCGCAACCCAGAATGTATAACATCAGTCTGCCTCGTCGCGGTGCAAGGCACAGACCGATCAGTAGAACAAGCGGCCAGATTACGTAAAACTGTTCCTCAATGGAAAGCGACCAGAGGTGCCCGATTGGAGAAGGCGGGCCAAAGCTCTCAAAATAGGAAACATGATGAAAAATGAGATACCAGTTGTTTACGTAAAAAAGCGAGGATACAAAATTCCCTCTTAATTCCTGCAGTCTGGAGAAATCGGTAATTAAAAAACACAATGCCACTGCAGTCATCATAAAGATCATTGCTGGCAGTAGTCTGCGCATTCGTCTTATCCAGAATTGCACAATAGAAAAACCGCTGCGCGTCCTCCATTCAAAAAGGATCTGATCCGTAATTAGATATCCTGACAGGACGAAGAAAATCTCCACTCCCAGCAGCCCACCCTCTGCCCATCTGAAATGAAGATGATAAGCAATAACAGCAAGCACGGAGATGGCCCTTAGCCCATCCAGACCGGTCATATAACGTTTTATGGGTTGATTCAGGTGCAGATTCCGGTTTCCATTCACTATGGTCCATTCCTTGTCCTTATAGGCTAATAGTCTTGCTTCATTTACTTACTATAGAAAAAAGATGTCGCTAAAGTTTGATCAACATGTAAACAAATTGTCACAACGGTTGCAAAAAGAAAAACCTTATTCCGGCTGAACAACCGAAATAAGGTTTTTGACATATACAAATATGGCGATCCTAACCACTATTTCAATTCAATGATCAATGACTCCTTGCTAGGAGAATCCGTTGGCGCAGTCTGCGAGGAATCCAATTGCTTTTGTCCTTGAAGCAGTACACTTTTATTGTTCGGATTCCAGTACATATGCGTCGGCAAAATTCCGCGATACACCGGTTCGTTGTACAGTATATTTCTTCCTTGCACCTTGCCTACGTAAGTGATATTTTGATCATACACGGTGTATGCGATATTTTTCCTGTCAGGCGAGAATTCAAAATCAAGCACTTTTTCCAGAATGACGGAGAGCTCGCCGTTTCGCTGATCATATTCGTACAATGAACTATCCGTTCCGAGAAACACAAACTGGTCGTTATTCATCCAGGCTACTGAATCTCCACCAAACTGACGCTCGTATTGAAACTCAATATTCTTCCCGGAAACCTTCCCCATGGTTAGCACCTTTTTCTGACCTTGTTTTGCACGAAATAACTGCAGCAGTACGCTGCGACCATCATTTGCAAGGTTAACACTCAAAAGCGTGTCCCCCTTTAGGATACCTTTTAACTGATATTTGCCGGAAGTTTGAGCCCCTATATCGTAGATGTACAGGCTATCAGCTCCATTATCAACCGGGTTTTCTACCAGGTAGCCGATATACGAACTGTTGGCAGACCAGGAAACATATTGTACATAAGAATCGTTTCTGGTGCTGATCCTGTCTATTTCCTTTTCCTTGCCATCCTGCAAGGAAATAAGCTTTAAGGTTGTCTCCGAGGAAGAACGAGAAAATTCGCAAATATATTTACCATCGGGAGAAAGTATAGTATTGGAAGTTACATTGCCGATTCCGGGTATGGCCTTGCTCTGCTCATACGGATAAGTTAAACGTTCCAGCGTGCCTCGCTTCAGTATGGTCATGGCTCCGAACGAAGCGATGACAGCATCTGCAGACGACCAGCCCAGCAGCTGACCCGTATTCGCAAAACGATCCGGAAGCCGATATATTTTTTGGACCTGAAACGGCCGAGAGCTTTGATCAGCACTGGAAACTTCATTGCTGTCGGTGATGACGACGGTCTCTGTTTTTGGTTCTGAACTGCATCCTGACAGCAGCAATACCACAAGAGATACGACCAGCAGCATTACAAAATATTTATATTTATTGCCCATTATTCATTCTCCGTTCCCCGCGGTTTCCAGAGCTTTAAATTCCACCGTTACGATTGTTTCATTATGCTCGTTTGTAATCATGATGGAACCTGCAGATTCTTCAACGATGGATTTCACAATACTGAGACCCAAGCCTACACTGCCTTCTTCCGCGCTGTCGGAATAAGCCGGATAAAATGGTTGTAACAAGCGTGACAGATGTTCTGCCTCAATCGGATCGCTTGGATTGCTGAAGATCAACCGGATCTTTTCTTCTGACCGCACCGCTTTTACCGATACTGCCGAAAACGGCAAACTGTATTTTATCGCATTATCTATCAAATTGATGAACAGCTGTCTGATTCTGTCCCCATCGGCCAACATGATCAATTCCTCACTAATCTCATATTCGATGGTCTTTTTATAGCGCTGTGCCCGGATCGTCATCGATTCACACACATCCCGCAGGATCAGCCCGATATCCACCCGATCAAGCTCATTGATCATGATATTTTTGCGTGAAACTTCCAGCAGTTTTAGCACCATCGCATGCAGGCGCCTGCTCTCCTCGATAATATGATTCATTCCTTTATCAAAAAAAACACGATCTTTCTCACCGTTCAGCCTGATCAGCTCTGCATATCCCAGAATGGAGGTTAACGGCGTTTTCAGTTCATGAGTGATATTGTCAAAAAAGCGCTTTTCCTGCTGGTGAAGTTGCTTTAAATGGTCCCGGTCCTTCTCAATAATATGAATCTGTCTACTAATTTGATCAATCATATCGTTAAAATTTTCAGCCAGTCGGCCAATTTCATCTCTGCGTTTAAAATGAAGGCGGATATCCAGATTCCCGTTTTTCACCTCGGTGGATGCTTGCGTCAGTCTGGTCAGCGGGATGGTAATATGCCTGGAAAGAATATAGGAAAACAGAAAGGCTGCCGCAAAAATCGCCAAGGCAATATAGAGAGTAATCTGCCGAATCTGTCCGGTTTGTTCGTAGAGTGAGCTGAAATCTTTGTAAAAACGCAGTATGCCCACCTTTGAACCGTCTATAACAACCGGATAGGAGAAAAGGACAGTCGTCTTATTACGATCATAAGTAATGCTGTACGCTGTATTGCCATCAATCGCCTGCTGTAGATCGCTTTGCATTTGCTGCTGAAATAAGGAGCTGTCCGGGGCATAAAGCAATTTGCCTTTCACCGTATATACGCCAACACTGCTGTCCGTGGTATGGTTCAGATCAGTTGCTATCTCCCTGGCAATCTCTCCAAAATACAGCTCATTGCTGCTGAAATGGTTAATCAGGAAAGCCTGGCGCACATACACATTGCTATTGTTTTTCAGTCCGACCAGTTCGGAGGTAACCAAATTCTGATTGCTTGTCCGGATAAATTCCTTGACTGTCTGATTAAGCACGACAAAAGAAAACGAAAAAATCAGAAAAAAACCGATCAGAAATTTGATGCTGATTTTACGTATCATGCTTATCCACCCATTTTTTTAAATTTGTACCCGATTCCGAAGACGGTAGTAATGTATCCAGTGGCATCCAGCTTTTTGCGGAGTCTTTGGATATGCGTATCAACCGTACGGGTATCTCCGGCAAAATGATAACCCCATACCAGATCAAGCAGTTCGGAACGTGTAAAGTTTCTGCCCGGATGTTTAACCAGCATCATAAGCAGGTCAAATTCCTTGGGGGTCAATTCAACGGGACGGCCCTCTTTTTGGACAAGCCGTTCTTCTTCGATCACTTCAATATTTTCAAACCTAATGACGGCTTTCGCGGCTTCTTCCCTGTCCGGGCTGCTCGCCTGCTCCACTCTGCGCAAAATGGTTCGAATGCGTGCAACAACTTCGCGCAGATCAAAAGGCTTGGTAATATAATCATCGGCACCGAATTCAAGGCCGAGAATCTTATCGGTAATATCCGATTTGGCCGTAATCATGCAAATCGGTATGTTATAGTCCATAGTCACCTTTTTGCAAATATCTAGACCGCTCTGGTCAGGCAGCATCCAATCCAGCAGCAGCAAATCGGGCTGAAACGACTGCAACTCATGCATTCCCGCTGCTCCGCTGGCCGCTGTGCGTGTCTGGAACCCCTCCATAGAAAGCCCATACGAAAGCAAGTCGGCAATCGGGGCATCATCTTCAATAATAAGAATCTTTGCTTTATTCATAGCAATCCTCATCTCTATTTTTAATACGGCAGGTTTATGACATTGTCCATTATATTAATCATTCAGGGGAAAACAATCAAATGTATATTGTAAATGTTTTTACGTAAAAAACCACGCGCAAATGACTGCGCATGGTTTTGATTACAGCATAGAGAGCTATGAAATATTCGGAAACAAAAGGAGGCTGCTTTAGCGATCCAATAAATTCAAGGAAAATATAATCACATGTTTCCAACAAGTATGACATCTTACAAACTAGTAATTATTAAACAAACTATTTCTCCCGTTTAGACTCGGTGCATACTACAATTAATCTTAATTATAATTGCAGATAATTTTTATTCAGTAATTCCTCTTCTAATAGTTACTCACATGTGTGGTGTCATAATTAATGAGAAAACAACAGCAGAATACATGCATTATTTGAGGATCATTTTCATAATTAATGAGAACTCATTGACTCGAAGTTATTAGATCTGCCCTAATTTTCATATTTCATGAGAATATCCACAACTCTAAAAATGAGTATTTATACAATCAATAATTTGTATAACTTCTTCTTTGTCAATTATGATGATTTTTCTCGTATAATCTGAAAATTTTTTCATTAAATATGACACCTCTCTTCAGACAATAAAGTTGTGTACTAGCGAGTCAACTAAAATTTGTGCGATAAACAATAAAATTGAGTACCAAAATCCAATATCTTTGATAAGGAATTCTCTATCTTTTTTATATATTTTTATTAATTGGTTCAGAACAAAGGACCTTTGGACCATATTTTCACAAAAAAAACCAAGCTGACGATTATAAGATGGACTTTTTTTCTTGTACAAAAAAAGAGTCTGCCCTTGGGCAGACCCGATACAAATGAACAGTCTCGTGCAAGTTGTGCTCAGATAGATTGAACCTGCTGGATGGAGGCTGTTTCAATTCGGATTAATGAAAGCGCATGCTCTACCGATGCCGCTGCTTCTTCGGGGGTACTCCCCCCTCCCAAAAAATATCCTATATAGTTTTTGTTGCTAGTCGCCGGGACGAGCTCCGAGTGTTCTCCTACATCTAAACTGATTCGATGGATTCCATCCATATGCTCCGCCTCGTTTACTCCATTGACGCTCATAATGACGACCTTTCCTTCCACTTGTGGCAGCAACAATTTTATGCAGCAGAACGGATATTTCACCTTCTCTTTCACATAAGGAATGTCGAGCAAATGACACACGGTAGCACGCTGCATGTTGACGCCTGTGGTTAGCCGAACCATATCCCAAATTTGATTGCCACCGTATCGTGTGTGAGACTCGATAATGTACGGTATGCCTCGCCGTAGCTTGATTTCTGTATGTGAGGGGCCTTCAAGATGTCCAATGGAAGTGAGTAAACTGCATACCGTTTCTTGAATAGCCTCTCGATCTTCCATTTTCAAAGGTGCGGGTAACAGGTGACCAGCCTCTATGAAATAAGGCATTACCACCTCTTTGGTTGTGATTGCAAGCACTTCGTGCCTTCCATTAGTCGTCAGCACCTCAACGCTGTATTCTTCCCCGTCGTCTATATACTCCTCAATCACCAGCGTACCATCCAATATATATTCATCCTGCTGTGTGCTATGACGCAACGCGTCTTCAATCTGTTCGAAAGAGCGGATAATTGAAATCCCCCCCCTACCTTACTGGGCTATTCAAAAATATCTCTTGATAATCGTATAAGATGGACTTCTTTGTTTTCTTGTTTTCGGCCGATTATTTCGTGATAAAGTCAAAATGATCAGCGTTAAAGTTCAATTCCCTCACCAGCTTCAAGAACTACCCCTACCCCGGTCGGCAGTAACGAAACAAAGAAATGGGGGTCTTGCTTAATGAACGGAAACGTGTCGAAATGGATCGGTACAACCTGTTTGGCCTGAAGCCATTCTGTAGCCACTGCGGCGTCTTCTGGACCCATAGTGTGATTGTCCCCGATGGGTAGAAAAGCCAGGTCAATTGCATTGCGTTCTCCAATCACCTTCATATCGTAAAACAGGCCTGTGTCCCCGGCATGAAACAGCGTTTTGCCTTCGGCGGAAAACAGTATTCCCGTGGGCATCCCCGTATAGATAATTGTTTTTGTTTCTTTGTATACATGACTTGAACTATGAAAAGCTTGTGTCAATTTCACTTTCCCAAAGTCAAATGTATACGCTCCGCCGATGCTCATTGCATGTGTACGTACGCCTTCCCATCCGAGCAGGTCCGCTAGTTCTGCCGAAGCAATAACCAGCGCGTTGTTACGTTTGGCAATCTCTACGGTATCTCCCACATGATCGCCGTGCCCATGGGTTAACAGAATCACATCCGTCTTTACCGTGGATGCATCCAGGTCCGTATTGGCGTTCCCTGTAATAAACGGATCGATCAGAATGATTTTCCCGAGGGTCTCAATTTTTACAACAGAATGTCCATGATAGGTCACCTTCATTATGCTTCCTCCTTGAATTCATTGATTGTTGCCGGGTTTTCTGCGGGTGAAGATCATATAAAACGCAACTGCAACCATGTTAGATAACACAATAATTAGGCCCATGGGTATGGCCAATTTACCCCCACCGAGGCCGGTCAAAGGTGCCGCCAGTCCGCCCAGTACGAATGAGATCAGACCAGCAGTGCTGATGCGCTGCCGGCCGCTTGTCCATAGTTTTGCATCGCAAGGGAGGAACCGGTTGTGGTTACGATACCGACGCTGGAAACGGTGAAAAATAGAGGTATGCAAACGGCATACAATCCCCCACCACTGATCAGCACAATGAATAAGATTAAACCGCTCACAGTTGCCAGCGTAATTCCGCTTATAAACAGAGTTTGCCCGCTAATGCTCACTGACAGTCGCCCTGTAATCTGACCTGGAATGATTAGTCCCAGTCCGTTCAGGGCAAACAGTATGCTGAATAGCTGCGGAGACGTACCGAACAGATTTTGAATGACAAACGTGAGCCGGAGATGTATGCAAACATGTTTTACGATACATGCTTCATCATTGCTTAGAAGTTTTGCGCTGCTGTACGTGCTTGTCCAATGGCTTCGGCTTTGATCTGAGGCGCACGCTCTCCTGCTGAAGATATACCCTCGATGTATAGATGATCCACGTCAGTAATTCCCACAAAATTCAGTACGGTTTTCAGGTGACGGCTGCCGTTCTCCCGATCAGCGACAGGACCTGCGGAGTACACGCCGCCACTAGCTTGGATGTGGAACGCTTTTTTGTTTTTGAGCAGGCCGACCGGGCCGTTTTCGGTGTATTTGAATGTTTTAGCTCTGACACAGAAGGAATCAATGTATGCTTTCATCACCGGAGGATATGAGAAATTCCACATCGGTGTCACGAACACATATTTGTCTGCGGTCACGAACTCCTCCAGAAGTTCATTTAACTGAGTTACTTTTTGCTGCTGTTCCACTGTCAGTTGATTGAACGTACCGCCCGTTTGCAGCTTGCCCCACGCTTCCAATACGTCAGCATCAATGTACGGAATGTTGCGTCGATACAGATCCACATGAATAACCTCATCCTGTGGGTGGCTTTCGCGATAAGCTTGTACAAATTGTTCGCCGGCAGCAAGGCTGTAGGATGCTTCCGGGTTACCAGGGTGAGCAGTAATATATAATAATGTTGACATGGTTATGACTTCCTTTCTTATATAAACGAAATTTATGATGGGTAATGAGTTAGGCGAGGAATGGACCAAGACCATTGCCATACGACCAGTTTTCTTTCGTAACCTCAATAAGATTGATGAATACATCCTCTTTACGAATACCAATCTTCTGATGCAACTGCTCGGCAAGTGCCGCGTAAAAATCTTTTTTCACTTCATCAGAACGACCGATGTTCAAAGTGATTTGAATGATAAGAAATCCATCACTTCTTTCAATGTCGAGACACGTTGGATCAAAACTCAAATTTTCGCGATCCAGTTCTTCAATAATCAAAAACCGATCGTTTGCAGGTACATGCAGTTTATCCACGACAGTTTGCAAGACAACTTCCCCGATCTGCGTTTTCTCTTTACTCGGACGACCCTTCAGTGTAACAATGCGAGTTAAAGGCATCAGTGTTACCTCCTTGTTTTGTTTATGTTGATATGGATTATTTTATCTGCTACAATCCAGAGCACGAATGTACATAAGTTCGTGTTTGTTCGTGTGTTCAAGTTGCTCAAACTATGAAATTCAGGTGATTGAATGGATGACAGTAAATACGCAAAAGATTGGCCCCATGAATGGATCAAAAAAATTCGTACGAGACCTTCCAGACAAGAGACGTCAAAAAAGATGCGGCAAGTGGATCTGGCGAAGCGGGTTGGTGTTGATCCAAGGACGGTACAGCAATGGGAAAGTGGAGATCGTCTACCCAGCATCGGAAACCTCAAGCAGATTATTCAGGTTTTTTGGGAAGAAGGGTTGTTTCTGAAGGGAGATCCTCGCCAGGAAGCTGAACAGCTTTGGATGGCTGTAAAGCGTTTATCGGAAGCGCGTTCAGCCACGAGACGCGAGTTTGAGGATTTTGATAAGGCCTGGTTTGATACGCTGATGACAACCAAAGCTATACAGCCGGATACAGGCAAAGAAAAGCGAGGTACCGCGGTCACGGCACCAGCCCGATTACGGAAGATGCCATCCACCTTTGTTGGACGACATCAATCCAGAGATGCCTTGGCGGAGCAGTTAACTCACCACGCGCTAGTTTCCATCATTGGATCTGGTGGAATCGGCAAAACGTCCCTTGCTGTCGAACTGGCTTCGACGCTTACGGAACGTTTTCCGCAAGGCATCTGGATGTTTGAATTTGGTGCAATCAGTGAAGCGCATGACGTGGGTCCGTTTCTTTTATCCACGCTGGGGCTGTCAAACCAAGGGAGCCAGCCCGATGTACAAGTTGTACTGGAAACGGCAATCAACCGTAATATGCTATTTATTTTCGATAATTGTGAGCATCTCATTGATGTCATCGCCACGGTGGCCGAGTCTCTTCTGGCAGAGGCACCAGAGTTATCCATTTTGGCGACCAGTCGAGAGCCACTTAACATTGCAGAAGAGTATGTTTACCGAATCCCTCCGCTTTCTTTTCCCGTGGATGAAGTCACACTGGATGAACTTTCCGAAACGGAATTGATAAACTATGAATCCGTACAACTGTTCCTGGAACGAGCCAGCATTCAGGCTCCCCATTTTGCGGTCTCCCTTCCCCATCTGAAACGGATTGCTTCGATATGCAAGAAAATTGGGGGCATCCCGTTAGCGATTGAGCTTGCTGTGGCACGAATGAATATGCTGACCCTGGAACAGATTGAAGAACGTCTGACGAATCAGCTGACCCTGCTGACCGTAGGCAAACGAACAGCCACGCCCCGGCACCAAACGTTACGTTCAACAATTGACTGGAGCTATAATCTACTTACGGGCAGGGAACGTCTTTTATTAAGACGGCTTAGTGTATTCGAAGGAGGTTTCACACTGGAGGCGGTGGAAGGAATCTGCATCTGTGAACCAGACATACCCGATCGGGAAGACCGCATAACTGTGGTAGACGTGGTTGATCTCTTGTCGAGCCTAGTTAACAAGTCTCTAGTCTCCACACAAATCAGCTCGCACTATGGCTCCATTCGCTATTTTCTGCTGGAGGCCATCAAGGAATATGCGAGTGACAAGTTCCGTGAAGAATCCGATGATCGCAAGCGAGATGCTCTCTATGAGCGTCATGTGAGGTATTACATGAAGTACCTTCTACAGGCTGAATCCCAATTTCGGAGCATTGAACGTGAGTCCTGCATCGAGGCGGTAAGACGGGAATATGCCAATCTGCGTTCTGCACTTCAATGGTCTTATTCAAGTGTTCAGGTCCGTCCTAGTGGTCTTCATATGGCGGCGCATCTGTATTGGTTCTGGCTTCACGAAGGCAGGTTGAAAGATGGGTTGTTTTGGTTGGAGAGATTTCTGTACACGGAAGAAGAAAGCCATGCCTTTCGTACGGATTCAGCCAAAGCGTGGCATGGATTGAGTATTATTCAATTTATACAGGGCCATACAAAAACAGCTATGGAAGCAGCGACACGAAGTGTGGAAATTGCCCGTGAACAACAAGAGATTTCCCTGTTAGCCTCATCCCTGCGTTTGCTCGCTTTTCTCCACATTAAGCAGAATTGTATCGAGGAAGCGGAAACGGTTGTACAGCAGAGTGCAGACTTGGCGAGAAGCGCTCATGACTCATGGAATCTTGCCTCTTCTCTGCATGCATACGGCAAAATACGGCTGGAACAGCACCGATACAATGATGCTTCCGTATTGCTGAGAGAAAGTGTACATCTCTTTGAAACGGTACAGGATCAGTGGGAAGTGTCCGGTCCCTATGAATGTCTTGGGTATACCGCTTTGAAACTCGGGAAGCTGGATCAATCAATCGAATATTTCAAGAAATGCATTGCCGCAAGCCAAATATATCGAGGGTCCTGGGTTCTCTCCCGAGGAATTGAGGGGTTAGGGATTACCTTATGCGCTCAGGGAGCGCTGACCGATGCAGCGATCCTTCTTGGAGCAGCCGAGAAAGGTCGTCAAGCCTATGATGAGGGTAGCATACCCAATTTTCCTGACGAACATCGTAAGAGTGTAAGCGCCATTCAGCAGGGTTTGCAGGAACAGGAATGGTATAGATGGTGGAACAAAGGGAAAGAGATGACCCAAGCTCAAGCGCTTGCCTACGCTTTGGAGATATAGAGGGTTGCCAATCGAATGAATAGATAAACTAGACGAACCATACGCTGTCCCCCTTGAACTACAAAGTGATGAAATTCATTTGCTTGTGGCCAAAGGGATTTTTTGATAACAACAAAAGTCGCCATAACACAACATTAAGCAAAACGAGCATACCTATGTTGTGTTGAAAAAGATTCTGTTTCCGCAAGTCAGGTAACCAGAACTGATCCAGGTCGGAATCACTGAAGGTGCACCCTCGCTAACAGTTTTTTCAGAAGTACAGACGGGTCATTACCTCGCACTAAAATTGTTAATAATCCTGATTCACTGGAAAATAAAGCATTAAAGATATAAACTTCGAATAATCTTTTTTCTTGAGCCCTCTCATATGATGAAAGTAATTCAATTTGCGCCTTGGAAACCACGTTGAACCAGAATAACGAGTGCACAGCAGAACTATGGTTACGATACCAACAAAAACCGGACTTTTCACTGGTTTACTTTACGGGCTGTGACAGCTTCGCTGGTACTACCCCGACCTACAATATACGCCTCCTCAGCCAGAGAGCAAGAAGCAGCTTGTCGCCAAGCTGGAGGAAGCAAGGCGCCACATGCATGAGATTGGGGCGTCGCTGCAGAACATAGACCCAGAGCGGCTGGACGCTCTCTTACAAACTGCAGTGTTATTTGGCTAACGGGACACGATGTTGAATGTTGACCACAACAGCGGCCAGTCTAGGATTTTATTTTCGCTTCCTTATCTGCCGCTGTTGCATTTGTCGGATCAGTCGAAAAACATATTTCTCAAAAGCTGACGACCTTTGAAATGGACAATCGCGTAAAATCAGCAACTCCAGTCTACAACTTTATTTTCTTCGAACATCAATTATGATAATTTTCTCGTTTAATCTAAAAATTTTCTTAAAATATCACACCACTTTCTTCGAACAATAAAGTTGTGTACTAGCGAGTCAACTACAATTATTTCCCCCTGTGCGGATACAATAAAGTTGTGTGCCCGTCTTTACCTTTTCTAATATTTCTTTACGGGGTAACGTCAGGAAAATGCGGAATTACAACGTTAAGGAAATCCTCATATTAAAAGCCTGATTTTTCAATAAATGCTGGGAAATAAGACTTTTTTCGTTACTCCATTACAGCGCCCGTTTCAAGAAAAACCGTTTATGGTTTAGCTATAGGTATTAAGATTTCAAAATGAGGGTCGCTTGAGTCTGAATCATTTGCCTATTTTTCATGCTTTAAGCTGCTATTATGGAGGAGAAAATGTAACTAAGGCCTCCGGTTGCCTTAACAAATAATTTCCTCTCATGACCAGTCTCTTGTGTGTTTCAATGTAATATCGATAAACTTTGATAGAGCGGGGGAAATCCACTTGTTTTTATGATAAACAACTTGGGCTGAGATCTGTTTAAGATCACCTTTGCAAGGAATAACCTTTAACCTTCCATCCTTGATTTCATTATTTACAGTTATTAATGGTAAACAAGCAATACCCAGCCCACTCATTACGCAACGTTTTATCGCCTCAATACTCCAAAGTTCCATCGTGTTGGAAAGTAAGATTCCTCTTTCTCGAAGATATTCTTCAAACATGGTTCGATAACTGCATTCTTTCTCATTCGTGATCAAACACTCGTTTAACTTTTGGTTTTCATAGCTTTGATCTAAAACATTCAGCGGGTTGTCATGACTTCCAACAAGGACAATAGGCTCGTCCAATAAAGAATGTACGATTAAATCTGAATCCTGAAACGTTGGCATCATAAGAAATGCAATATCTGCACTACCATTAAGTATTGCTCTCTTGTTATCTCCGCAAGTAGCGTTACTTAGAATGATGCTTACATGGGGAAACTTATTTCTATATTCTCTTAATATAGGTTCAAGTCGATAAACCGTTAAAGATTCAGGAGCAGCAATCCTTAACTCGCCTCTTATTTCATCACCATCATTTACAATGCTTTCGATTTTCCCGTAAGTATCCAAAATTTCTTGAGTATAGTGCAATAATTTCTTGCCTATATCAGTCAATCTTACCTTTCGACCCATCCGATCAAATAGAGGTGCACCCAAATGTTCTTCAAGTGCTTGAATATGAGAAGTGACCGTGGATTGAGTGTAACCTAAATGTTCTGCTGCTTGTGTAAAGCTACCAAATTGAATAACTTTTTTAAATGTAATAAAATGACGTATTTCCATCAGTTCACCAACTTTCAATTTAATCTCACTTCTATAGTATCAAAAAAATCAATGGATAACTTCTCGAATTTCAATTTTACTAACAATTAGTTCCGGGTTAATCTTAAGGAAATTTGAAAACAGAAGGATATTATGTGAAAACCATTCTGGACGTACCTTTTAATTAAGGTATTTACAACGCTAAATAGTCAGGGAGGAGAAATGACATGACGGAAGTTAAAATCAAAAAAAATCCCCTAAACTGGGATGTATTAGTGTCAAAGCGTCAAGGTCTCAGTAGAGATTTACCAGAAGGACAAGAATTGCTGAAGTGGGTGGCAAATACGGTCACGCTTATCTATGGTGAACAAGACGCAGTCCTCATTGATACATTTCTTACTATTAAAGAAAATCAAGCATTGGTAGATTGGGTTGTCAAAAGTGGTAAAAACTTAACCACAATCTATATCACTCATGGTCATGGTGATCATTTCTTTGGTATAAAGATGCTTTTAGATCGTTTCCCTGATGCAAGAGCGATAGCAACTCCAGGTGCTGTCAAAGCCATGCAAGAACAAATATCTCCTGAATCTTTCTGGCATAAACTCTTTCCTGGTGAGATACCTGAGGATCTAGTCGTCGCTCAGGAACTTGAAGGAAGTGAGTTCGAGCTAGAAGGACAAAAACTTATCGTGGTGAATACTGGGTTTACTGATACTGGAGATACAACGTCTCTACACGTCCCATCAATTGATTTAATCGTTTCAGGGGATGCAACTTATAACGACATTCATCTTTACTTGGCTGAAACCACTAACGAAACTCGAATTGAGTGGATAGCTGTGCTCGACAAACTTGAGGTACTAAAACCACGTGCAGTGGTTGCTGGACATAAGAAACCCGAAAATGAAGATAATCCCAAAATTATCGCCGAGACACAAAATTACATCCGAGATTTTAACCGATTGAATGAAATAACGGAAACAGCACAGGAGCTCTACCATAAGATGTTAGAACTCTATCCAAATAGAGCTAATCCAGGTGCACTTTGGGGAGCAGCAAAAGCAGCGAAATCTTAATAAAAGGTATATATAATAGCATTTTTTAATAAACACGGTTGGAGGAGTTAATAAATGATTACGGTTTACGATGATAGTTATAAAGAAGAAGTCATTAAATTAATATTGCATGTACAGAATGTCGAATATGAAGTGGGTATTAGTCTTAAAGAACAACCGGACATTCTGGACATTCATTCAAATTATATAAATGATGGCGGTAATTTTTGGATAGCGTTAAATGATAACGGAGAGGTCGTAGGTTCAATTGGTTTGCAAAAGAAAAATAAGGAGGTTGCTGTATTAAAGAAATTTTTTGTTTATAAAGACTACCGTGGTAAAGAATTTGGGACAGGAAAAAAGCTTTATGAAGCACTGCTTGATTTTGCTAAGAAACAAGGTTTTTCTAAGATAATTTTAGATACCCCATCTAAAGCCACTAGGTCACACGGTTTCTATAAAAAGGCTGGATTTAAAGAGATTGATAAAGAAGATTTGCCAATTAAATATGATTATCCTGACCGCAATTCAATTATATTTCTATTAGAACTATAACAAAAGGAAAGAAGGTCTTATTTTTATGGAATAGTTAAACGGAGGGTTTGTCTTTGAAGAATAAGATTATATTGTTTTGTTTACTAAGTACTGTATTACTCGGAGTAATGAATAGTTTCTTTTTTAATTTAGCTCTCGTACCAATTGCTAAAGACTTAAATATTTCTATATCTTTTAGCAGTTGGTTTATCTTAGGGTATTCAATTATGGTTACAGTAGGTTCAATAATATACAGTAAGCTTGCTGAAAGCATTCAATTAAAAAAACTATATCTATTTGCTTTAGTTATCTTTGTTCTTTTCTCTATCTTGGGCTTTTTTATGGATCATTTTTATTTACTTGTATTATCTAGAATGGCACAAGGAGTCGGAGGGGCAGCCTTTATTTCACTGACAATGGTTGCAATTATAGATGTACTTGATCGAGCATTATTACCGATAGGTCTTGCTTTTATAAGCTTTGCTATGGCTTTAGGATCAGGTTTAGGACCTTTACTGAGTGGTATTATTCTATCCATAATGGATTGGCACATGTTATTTTTATTTATGAGTTGTGCAATAATTTTTATACCAATTTTATATTTTACTTTTCCAGAAAATAAGGTAGAAAATAAGACTCCATTTGATTGGTTAGGGACGTTTTATTTATTATTATGTATTCTCTTTTTATTATGTGCCTTGAACATTAATTTTCTTTTTATTGTTTTTTGTAGTTTATTTTCCCTAGTATTCATTCGCCATATCAATACCGTTTCTTACCCAATTATTGATAAAAAAATATTTAATAATACAATTTTTGTTAGAATAACTAGTCTTAGTTTTTTGTTATTTTTTTTGCTAGGAGCAAATGTTTTTCTTCTCTCTTATATTTTTTCTTATACTTTTAATCCCATACAGTCTGGAATCCTATTTTTTATAAGTGCTTTAATAGGAGGGTTTGCAAGTATAGGGATTGGGAAGAATATGACTAATAAAAATGTGAAAAAATTCTATAGAATAGGATTATATATTTTTTTCATAGGTTATTTAATTAGTATTTTTAACTCAAAAATAGGCATAGTATACATTTTAACAAGTGTTTGTTGCTTCATTGCCTTTTCTGTTGTACAAGTTGCTTTAAATAATTTATTAGATTTGGAACTGAAAGAATCCAAGAAAATAAGTATTGGTGTTTATAATTTATGCAATTTTATCGGTATGAGTATTGGTGTAGCATTATTTAGTAAATTAGTTATTATATTTAATATAAATATTTGTTTTATTTTTTTATTAGCGACTGTGATTACAAAAGGATTCATGTCAAACAATATTAATACAGCAAAAGGAAACTAGTACTGAGTGAAACTGAAGGGATTTTTCAGACAGATCGGTCATTGGCTGGTTAGTTAATCAGCTTTCCAACATACCCATTTATATTATTCCTTTGGATAGTAAAATAATATTTAACAATGGTAAGGAGATAACTGGATATGAAATATATTCGTTCAATACCTGTAGTTAGTTCCTAAGAGGGGTACGGAAACGATTCGGGGATTGAGAGGCCACATATAAAATAATCCCCAGTTATTATACCCCTTTTTCCTCTATTTCCTTTACAGTTTTATCTGTTGTTTTTCGTAATTCAATTGCATGGTTCATTCCTGGGTGTTTATCTGTATTTTTTTACCCTTCCTTGATATTTTCCCTTTTGCTTAGCCAATTTTATCCCCGAACGTTGCTTTTCTTTAATCATTTCTCGATCTAGCTCACTGAATACTGCCATAACAGTTAAAAAGAATTTACCAGTAGGTGTTCTTGTATCAATTCCTAAGTTTAAGATAATAAAATGTATGTTTCTTTCACGAAGTTGTTCAACCAGCTGCAACAACTGTCAGTATTTCGATCAAGACCTTCCATTCTAGTCACAACTAAGGTATCATCGGCAGCTATCTTGGAAAGAAGTTCACCCAATTGATGCTTCTGTTTAGAAACACCACTAATTTTCTCCTTTTACAATTTCGTTCACTCCAAATTATTAATCATCACCATTTAAAGTAGAATTGCCTTGATCCATCGGTACTTCTGATGAGTCAAGGCCCCCACTCTGTCCAAAACATATATTAAATAAAATTTCATTTATTAATTACATTTCTCACTAATTACGAAAAAAATTCTCATTAATTATGACACCACACATCACACATCAACAACAGCTTCTTAAATCTTGTAAGCCTTCATAGCTTTTCTTAACTCTTTGAATGAAGGACGTTTACCATACATTAAGACACCCGTACGGTAGATCTTGGCAGCCAGCCAACCGAACAACAAAATGGAGGCGACCAGAATACCAAGGGACAGCCAGATTTCCAGCAGGCTCGCCCGCTCCAGACCAATCCGCAGCAGCATGACAGTCGGCGAGAAAAATGGGATGTACCCAGCAACCTTTACGAAAATCGTATCAGGTGCGGCGATATTGAAGATACCGATATAAAAGGCTGCTAGTGACAGCACGGTAATCGGCATGATCGCCTGTCCCAACTCCTCGGTACGGCTAACGATGGAGCCCACCGCAGCGAACAATACTGCGTACAGAAAGTAGCCGAGGATGTAGAATACCAGACCATAACCCAACACCGCGATATTCAGTTGCGACAGATCCAGCCCGGCTGAGCTAAGAATGACATTATTATGCGGCAGCATAAGGTTGGCACATACAACGGCTGCAAAAACAGCAATTTGCAGTAGACCGACCAGGAAGATGCCGATAATTTTTCCGAACATCTGGGTCAACGGCGATACGCTTGTGATGAGAATCTCCATGATACGTGAGCTTTTTTCCGATGTCACCTCTGCAGCAATCATATTCCCCGTCATCATGGAGGAGGTGAAGAATAAAATCATCAGTACATAGACCAAACCATAGTTAATCATAGAGGTCTCTTTTTCCTCTGTCCCCACAGCTCCTCCTGCCTCAGATGGACCGTCTACTTCCCTGCTATCCACCATTACAGGTGTGCTAATTTCACGAATTTGATCGCTGGTCAATGCATTGCCGCCCATAATGGCTTTGACCTTAGCTTCCTGAAGTCCCGTCTGCAACAATGTAATTACAGCAGGAGATGGCTCTTTTTCTACAGAGACGTACTCCACTTTAGGAAACGTGTCCCCCTTAGTGGCAGGCTCCGTGAACTGCACGTAACCTTGCAGCTCCCCGTTTTTCAAGGCTTGCTGCATGGCCAGCGTTTGTACGTTGTCATAACGCACCCAGATGGCTGCCGGGTTGGATTGCTTCTTTGTAAATTGCTCCAGCTGATTCGCCACTTCTATCCGGCTCCCAGCAATCAGTCCCAAGCGATGATGCTCGGCTGCCGTTGTGCCCGAACCTCCTGCCCCATCTCCTTTAAACAAAGAAATCATATACGGCAGATTCATACCAATTGTAATGAGCAAGGCCAGTACCAGCGTTGTAATGATAAAAGATTTGGTTCTCGCCTTCTGACGAAACGTAAAACCGATCACCGTACCCAGTCTATTCATGGGAATCACCCACCTCTCTTATGAAAATCTCGTTCAGCGTAGGTTCCTTGATCTCAAAATGCTCCACATCCGTTTGCTCCAACGCCGTTTGTAAAATCAACTTCGCCGCATCCGGCTGCTCAATATGCAGCATCCAGCCGCGATCCATAGGCTCTGCACGGCGCACGCCGGGCAGCTGCTCCAGTCCGTTCACTTCACCTGTAGTAATGAGACGAACTTTTTCACGTGGGTAACGGCCCTTAATCTCCTGCACACTTCCCTGCACAACTGTATTTGAGCGATGCAAAATCGTAATATGGCGGCATAGTTCCTCCACATGCTCCATGCGGTGGGTCGAGAATAAAATCGCAGCCCCATCATCCCGCAGCTCTTTCACCGTATCCTTAAGCAATTCAACGTTCACCGGATCAAGCCCACTGAAGGCCTCATCCAAAATAAGCAGCGTCGGGCGATGCACTACAGCAGCAATAAAACCCATTTTCTGCTGATTCCCCTTGGATAGCTCCTCAATCCGCTTGTCGTAATATTCCGGCACCCCAAAGCGCTCCAGCCAGTAGCGTAGACTTTTGTCCGCCTCCTTGGCCGACATGCCGCGCAGCCTGCCCAAATAGTTAATTTGCTCGCTCACCTTCACCTTGGGGTACAACCCTCGCTCCTCAGGCAAATAACCCATCGTCCGTTGGAGCTCCTTGCTGTAGGGCTTGCCCTCATATTGAATGTTTCCTCCATCAGGGTAAATCAGGCCGAGCACCATGCGCATCGTTGTCGTTTTGCCTGCTCCATTGCCTCCCAGTAGTCCGTAAATCTCCCCGCCGTTCACATTCAGCGAAATTCCGTTCACCGCCGTGTGGTTCCCATATTGCTTCACGACCTCTTTCAATTGCAGCATGCTCATGATTACTCCGCTCCTTTTTTCTGCGTATATATCTCCACATCTTCTGATAGTTGTCCCGCAGACCAATGTACTAAAATATCATCCAGTTCCAAACGCCGCACACGGATGGGGCGAATGCCCGCTTGTTCCAATATGGCGCTGGTCTCTCCGGCTGCCAACGTTACAATTCGTTGCAATCCGCCTTCGCTCTCCGTCTCTACCACTCCCGGAAGCTCCGATGCCTCCTCTGGCGTGCCTTCAAACCACATTTCCTTGCTATTTTCGAGCAAATGGTCTTTTTCCAGCTTGCCGAGCAGCCTGCCATCATGCATCAGAACAATATAATCCGCCAAACGCTTAATCTCGTCTATAATATGAGTAGCAATAATGACCGTCGTTTTGCCGTTCTCCATACAATCCCGCAGTTCTTCCAGCATGATTTTCCAGGCAAAAGGGTCTAAACCCGACGAAGGCTCATCCAGCAGCAACAAACGGGGGTGAGGCGCCAAGGCTGCAGCCAGCTCAAACTTACGGCGCTCTCCCTTGGACATACGCGATAATTTCGTATGCTGAGGAACCTGAAATCGTTCCATCAGACGCTGAAAACGTGTTTCATCCCAGCCGGGATACCACAAGGCTCGAAAAGCCGCTGCTGCTTCTGCTGTGAGTCGATCTTCCTCACGGGTTGGCTGCTCTGACACATACCCAACCCATTGTCGTGTATCTGCTGGCATGCCGTCTGGATACGCTTGACCGAACCAACGGATTTCACCGGAATCCGGGTGGATAAGCTGAGTCAGCAGGTGAATCAATGTACTTTTGCCCGATCCGTTATGTCCAGCCAAAGCGACTACATATCCCGGTTCAATGGTTAGATTAATCGGTCCAATTTCCCGGTTACCCCGGGTTTTATAGACCTCGCTCATCTCAATAATGGGTGTTTTTATCTGTATCCCCATAGGAACTTCCACATGATGATTTACATCGTTCTTCACGGGCCTCACTCCTTCACTTGGACTTCATACCTTCTCTTCACCATTTTTGCGAAAAGCTCCCACAATTCCTGTTCTGTCATCTGCACAGCGATGCCTGTGTCAATCGCCGTTTCCAACGCCTCAGTCACTGCTTTAAGGCGGTAACCTGAGCGCTTATCGTCCTCAACCAGAGCTACGAAGGTGCCCGTCCCCTGCCGGGTACGAAGCAAGCCCTCGTTCTCCAAATCCTGATAGACCCGCCGGACGGTGATGACGCTGCAGCGGAGCGTCCCTGCAAACTCCCGAATGGAGGGAAGCAGCGTTCCCGCTGCAATCTGTCCGGTTACGATGAGTGAACGAAGTTGCTTTTCAATCTGCGCATACAGTGGTTCCGCGCTATTCTCATCAATTTGCACTGGTATATTCACCTGCTTCTCCCCCCTTTTTATCTATCTTTGTACACATACCGCTAAGTTAAGTCCCGTTTCATAAGCCTACGCTGTGTCACCCTATAGGACACGCACATACCCAGAACTCCTGCCAGCAGCGCTCCCCACATTACCGGAGACAACAGCTGCCATTCCTTGCTATAAAATGCCGTTATCGATACCAGATTGGCCCCACATACTTGAACTATAATCGTAACTATCCCACAAATAAGCATGATGACAATGGATATCCAAAAGTAGGATTTTCCTTTTTTAAGAAATTCTAAATGAATATAAATGGCTTGAATCAGCATTCCGTAGCCTATCCAGGTAAGTGCAAACGATACAAAGAAACCTGTACTCGCATATACCCGAAACGTAGCTGACAACGTAAAAAAGAGAGTGAAAAATATTACACTATTCATAACAAACGCCAAAAGCGCCTGTTGAATTCGACTCATAATCACCGCATTCATCGGTATAGGCAAGGTGCGGAAAAAGGCTAGCATATGCGTATAGGAATCTTCCTGAAGATATTTAAATGCACGACGGTTATAAATGAATCCGAGAAACGGAATCAACACCAGCATGATAAAATCGGCTACTGGACTCAAGTTTCCACGCTCATCCCAATGCACACTTACAGCAAAACTCATGGTAAATCCCAAATACGCAATAAACAGCAATGTCCACAGCATGACATATGGATTGTTGCGAAAATCGTGCCGGGTAATCTTCCATGCCTGTTTGATGATTGTCATTTTCTTATCCTGATCCCTTCTGCACTGCCTGTAATGACGACCTCATTCTCTCTTCATACGAAGTTGTTATTACAGTAATCAGTGTTATTACTGTATATATCCTTATACACAGTATATAAACCATGAATTACAACTGTCAACACCTGAATGTAAATTGTGCGTACAATCACAAAAGCTCGCCAGGACCTATGCTACTCTGTAAATGATAAACGTTCTCAATCAAGGGGATGAACAAATGGATAAGCTACTGCACTGGGATGAGCCTATATTTAACCTTGTTAGCCGTTATCCCGAAGTGAAGGACATTATGGTAGAGTTGGGTTTTCACGATATCGCCAAGCCTGGCATGTTACAAACCGCAGGTCGTTTTATGACACTGTCCAAAGGTATTGCATTAAAAAAAGTAGCTATGGAAACCGTGGAACGCACGTTTTTGCAACATGGTTTTACCATTCAAAAATAAAGGAGCTAACGATCATGAGCGAGCTAATTAACAACCGTGAACATACAGCACAGGAATTAACGGAACGCCAACAAACGCTAAAGGAAATTATAAAAGAATTACATGCCGGGAAAAGCGTGGAGGAAGTCAAAGCGCGTTTCGCAGAGGCTGTTGGCGGAGTAAGCGTAGCCGAAATTTCGGCTATGGAGCATGCATTGATGACTGAGGAAGGAATTCCCGTATCGGAAGTGCAGCGTCTTTGTTCCGTGCATACATCGATATTCAAGGGTTCCATTGAGGATATCCACCGTCCTTCAGGACCAGAGGAACAACCGGGACATCCCGTTCATACCTTCAAGCTGGAAAATCGGGAGATCGAACAATTGGTCAACTTCAAGTTGTCATTGCACGCGGACCAATTTCAAAAGGACGACAGCCCCAAAATCATCTACAAGCTACTGGAAGATTTAAGTCTGCTGCTCGATCTCGACAAGCACTATAGCCGCAAAGAAAATCTGGTCTTTCCTTATCTAGAACGCTATGGGATTTTTGGTCCAACTAAAGTTATGTGGGGTGTGGACGACAGCATTCGTGCTGCGATTAAGGAGGCAAAGAGTCTGCTCACCGAATATAACGGAGATCGTGAACAGATTGGGAAGGCACTTGCCCATATCATGAGCGAAGTGAATGAAATGATATTCAAGGAAGAAAATATTTTGCTACCGATGGCACTCAGTAAGCTGACAGAGGATGAGTGGCTGAAAATAGCCCGGGAAAGCGAGGAAATCGGGTTCTGCCTGACCGCTCCCGAACGTGAATGGATACCCGAACGGGCAGAGGAACCTGCAGAAGCCCTTGAGCAAACGGAAGGCACATCCGGAACACCGCAAGGCTTCGTGAGATTCGAGACGGGGATTATATCCGTACAACAATTGGAATTGCTGTTGAATCATCTACCCGTTGACCTGACTTTTATCGATGAAAATGATGTTGTTCGCTATTTTTCCCATGGTAAGGAACGAATCTTCGCGCGCACGAAAGCCGTCATTGGTCGTACCGTACAGAATTGCCATCCGCCCCAAAGCGTGCATGTCGTTGAGAAGCTACTGGAAGATTTTAAAGCAGGCCGCAAGGATGTTGAAGATTTTTGGATTCCAATCAAGGACAAATTTGTCTACATCCGTTATTTTGCCATCCGTGATGCTGAGGGCCACTATCTGGGAACGTTGGAATTTACGCAAAATATCGCACCAATTCGTGCCTTGGAAGGACAAAAGCGTATTCTATCCGAATAGTGTCCAACCGTAAGCCAACATGTTCAGGTTTTTGCCACTCATATTTATAATATGTTGTTCTACTATAAGCTTGGCCCCCAGCTCTTCATAAAAAGTACATGCTGGATTATCTGCTAGCACCCATACGATTACAGAGTGAATATCCATACTATTAAAATGTTGAAGCAGACGTAAAAATAATCTCTTCCCCAAGCCTAAACTATGGTATTCACTCAAAACGTAAATAGCCGTTATTTCTCCCCCATACGGGGGATATTCACCTGACTTTTCCGGACCCCCACTCACAAATCCGATGATTTCCCCCTTTTCATTTTCAGCAACATATACCCGATGACCGTCTTCACTGGATAGATTCGCATTCCACAGTTCTGTTCTTTGCTCATAGGAAAGCTGTTCCAGAACCTGGGCAGGCATTATATCTTTGTACGTCGTCCTCCAGCAATCTACGTGCACCTTGGCGATGCCCTCGGCATCTGATATCGTTGCTTCCCTGATGTTCATGTGAGTTCCACTCCTAGTTTCCAATATTATGCACTCTATTATATCGACGATCCAAATCTTGATCTATAATAAGAATATTCATTGTTTAGTGAAGTTGGATAGGATAACCGTTCACTACACTACTCGTTCATTACTGGAGGATTCGACTTGAATAAAATTGTTTCATTTTATGTGCCGCTTGGCATTTCGTCATTAATTGCTGCACTAACGCATGTCATCGTCAATGCTGTGCTTGCTCGTTCGGAACATCCTTCGTTTACATTAAGCAGCTATGCGGTCGCCGTCAGCCTGTGCCTACTGTTGGAAACTCCGTTAACCGCTGTACGGCAAATGACCACGAAATTCGGTTATGATCGCAAGTCCGTTCATTCTATCGGTATTTTATGTACGTTCGTCGCTGTGGCTGTATTGATCATAGGCTGGAGCATCGGGTTGACGCCCGTAGGCAATCTGGTCTTTCAATATGTATTTGGTGTGTCCCCAGTATTGATCGAACCCACCAAGAACGTATTTCAGGTTCTTACTTTACTATACATATTGGTAGCTGTCCGTAACATATATCAGGGACTTATTATTAACAAGCACCGAACGGCATGGATGACATTCAGCTCGTCCATACGTATTATCGTGATGCTAATTGCTTCCTGGTTTTTGATCCGTGCTGGCTGGACGAATGACGGACGAGTCGGTGCCGCCATTTTTATTGCAGGTATTCTCATAGAGCTGGTCGTTACTTTTTTAGAAGGCCGGGTTCTCAAAAGAAAGCTGCCTCCTGACAACGCGGAGCAAACCATCCATCACGCGAAGCATCTCCTACCTTTTTATCTTCCTTTGCTATATTCGGCGCTGGTGCTGGTTATCCTGAATCCTTCCATCCAAGCTGCGCTGAACAATACAACTGATCCACTTTTGGCCGTGGCATCCTTTTCTGTAGGACTGCAAATCCTAAATCTATTGGTCTGGTTTTGCAGCTCTTTGCATCAAATTGTGATTCAATTTTATACGTCCAAGCGCAGGGAAGTGCTGATATTTTTGAGCTTTTTGTCTATCCTGTCGCCGCTGCTACTACTGTTACTCTCCTTCGGATTTGCTGGCGATCCTGTGTTACGGAATGTATTGGGATTGGAAGGAGAATTGTTGCTAGAAACCAGAGGATTGCTTCGCATACTGGCTGTCTATGTCGCATTTTATCCTTGGGTGGAATATTTTATTGGAAGGTCAATATTAATCGGTAATACCAAACCTATCTTTATCGGCAGGCTGTTTTCTGTAAGCTTTGCGATTCTCGCGCTTATTCTGTGTATCTGCTTTTTTCCAGGACTGGACGGCAAAGTGGCGGGAATTGTGATGGCTGTTTCCTCCCCTGTCGAGCTGGGAATTTATCTGTTGCTTTACCGAAAAATCTCTACAACCACGATGAATGTGTCACCCTGAAAAAACTTACCTAGAGAGCCTTATGCAAACGCCCCGCACATTGACTCCCTATGGCACAACTCTCTTTTATGAGGTCAAAATATAAGGACCGTTCTTTGTAATCGCAATCGTGTGCTCGTATTGAGCCCCCCAACTGCCATCTGCTGTGCTGATGGTCCAGCCATCGTCCCCCCAGAGCACGGCCCCCTCGGTTCCGAGGGTAAATACCGGCTCAATGGTAATCACCATCCCTTCGCGCAGTGGTAATCCCGTTTTGGGACGACCGTAGTGCAGAACCTCTGGCGGCTCATGCATTTGGCGGCCAATGCCATGCCCGATCAGAGGCTTGACGTTGCCGAACCGCCGCCAGCCTGCCGTTTTTTCCACAGCATGCCCGATATCCCCCAACGTCCTCCCCGGGCGGGCAACCTCGATACCCCGTACCAATGCCTTATGGGTCTGCCGCAACAGTCGTGCTACCGGGCGGCTAATGTTACCTACCGCATAAGTCCATCCTCGGTCAGCCAGCCAACCATCTTTGTTAACCACAATGTCGATGGTCACAATATCCCCATCATGAAGCACCCGCTCCGAGGGAAAACCGTGACATACCACCTCGTTGACCGAAGCACAGGTGGCATAAGGGAAACCTTTATAGCCCTTTTGTTCAGGCGTGGCTCCACGCTTGCTTAAAAACTGCTCCACCCAAGCATCGATTTCAAGCGTTGTAATTCCCGGAAGAATACGACTTTCCAGCGCACGATGGCAATCTGCCAAAATACGTCCGGCCTCCCTCATGTAGCCGATTTCCTCCGGTGTTCGTATCGCTATCTCTATTGGAATCCGCCTCCTTTGAGCATACAAATTCACTAAACCTATCCCATTGTATGCACGGCGGACACAAAAAAACCGTCTCCTCTGTGGATAGACGGTTTATAAAAGTCGTATTTCTAGTTTTTCGGGTAATCGAACCCTTTAAGATACTGAAGAATTTATGCGACCGAGTTCGTTTTCCACCACCATGGTCAACTCTTCCTCATACCCTCCTGTAATCCGGTATTTTCGCACATATTCCTTTACAAATTTTTTGGGATCCTTAGGCCGGAAAATTCGAGTCATTTCCCGCAGACTTTCCTTAACTTCATTGTGACCTTTCGTTGCCATGTAACTCCCTCCCAAAACGTTGAAAATAAGTGCTCCGTTGAAGAGAATGCCGAAAAGTATTGATGTCCTTATGCAGTGAAGTAGTATGTCTAATTGCAGCTTAGGTCGGGAACACCTTATACAAGGCATGTACCTGACACTATTATTAACCGATTTTCTTTTGGCTGAATCACTACCCCATTATAACATATTCAGATACAGCTTTCAGCTTTCCAGTAAATTTACATTGATTTTACCTATCTTTTACGCATCATGTCATTTGGGGTACTCAATCAGCTGTTGCACAGGAGGTATACCTTATTTATCGGTTTTTGGAGTGTATGTGTTTGGGGTAAAATAAATAAACATAACAAGGAGGGAAAAGGATGCGCCGCTATGCTCCGCTGTTCACTGCACCTGTTGCCCGTATGTCTGCCCTGAACATAGGAACTTGTGAAGAGGAGGGCATCAATGTCTCCCTACTTGATCAGGCAGACCGTGAAATCCAAGCCAAGTTTCCTAAAATGCACAGCTTCCTGCTGCTGCGCCACGGCAAACTGATCTGGGAACGCTATTATAATGGGCATGAAGTAAGCTCTCTGAACGATTTGCGATCCGCAACCAAAAGCTTCACTTCCACGCTCATCGGCATAGCTATGGCTCGCGGTGATATGCCCGGGCCAGAGACGGCTGTGCATAAGCTGTTGTCTGAGTATTTACCTAGGCGGAAGGAAACACTGCTAGAGCAGATTACGATTCGCCATCTGTTGACCATGACATCCGGCTTGTATTGGCAGACGGGCAAAAAGCTCGGAGAAGCTTTTATCCACCGTTTTCATCGCAGCAAAAGCTGGCCGTCCTTTGCCCTGCGTTTACCTGTACAGGAGGACCAACTCGGTGTATTCCAATATCGTAGTGTTGATTCTCACCTGTTGTCCGTGCTGCTGACCCAATGCTGTGGGATTGACGCCTATACGTACGCTCTCCAGCATCTGTTCGAACCCTTAGGTTTTGGAAGAAGTGGTTGGGCACAAGATCCAGAGGGCTACACCATGGGACACATCGGGCTATATCTGACATCGCGTGACATGGCTAAATTCGGCGATTGCTGCCTTCATCAAGGCAGCTGGAACGGAAAAGAATTGATTCCGGCCGATTGGCTGCATCAGGCGACACAGCGACAGGTTGAAGGCTATCCAGAATTCGGAGATTACGGATTCCAATGGTGGACAGGACGACTCCACGGCATCAACTACGCGTGTGCGCACGGACATGGAGGACAGCAAATTTATCTTGTGCCAGAAGCGAACGCAGTCGTGGTATTTACAGCAGACAGCAAGGTGAGCCGTTGGAAAAATCCGCGAACACTGCTGGAGCGCTACGTTTTGCCAGCCGTATCCTCCCTCAACTTAGAACGTTCCTGATATGAGCTTCATGTGCTTATTGAATATAGGGGGCTAAACAATCATGGAAGTCTCAGCACCAAAAATTCTAATATTATACGCCAGTTACGGGGAAGGCCATGTGCAGGCCGCTCGGGCAATTATGGACAGTTTGCGAAGACTCGGACGCTGCGAGGTACAACTTCTCGACCTGATGGCTGAATCTCATCCCTGGTTGAACGGTCTGACCAAATTTGTATATATGCAAAGCTTCAAAACCATTCCTCAGCTTTACGGCTGGGTCTATAACATCACGCGCGGTATGCAGGCTAAATCGGCCTTCGGCCATGTATTGCATTCATTCGGAATGCGTCAACTTACGATCACTCTGAAAAAGGAGTTGCCGGATCTCGTGATACATACGTTCCCGCAGCTCGCGCTCCCGGCGTTACGCCGCAAAATGGGAATGAATTTGCCTATTGTCAACGTGGTTACAGATTTCGATCTGCATGGGCGCTGGCTGCATCCCGATATTGACCGCTACTATGTAGCCACTGAGGATATTCAGCAGGAAGCCGCCCAGCGGGGAATACCTATCGAACGCATTATCGCTACGGGTATTCCGATTCACGCTTCTTTTTATAACATGTCTGCCGACGAAATTCCTGTTCAGGAACAGGTAATTCCATCACTACAGTCTGAGACTACTACGCTACTCATTATGGCTGGCGCCTATGGTGTGCTATCCGGCATACTGGATATCTGTCGGCAATTAAGCCAGCTTCCTCAGTTGCGGCTACTGATCGTCTGCGGACGTAACCAGCAACTGAAAGCAGAAGTGGATGCGCTGTATGCAGACCACCCAAACATTTACACCTATGGATTCGTGGACTTTGTCCCAGCACTTATGCGTGCGAGCAATCTGGTGATTACGAAGCCCGGCGGCATCACACTCTCGGAAAGCATTGCATCCGGTTTACCTATTCTTGTGTTCAAGCCCGTACCCGGTCAGGAGCTAAATAATGCTCTGTATTTGCAGCAAAAAGGAGCTGCCCGTATTGCTCGCACTACGGAGGAGCTGATTCAGCATTGTCTCGACCTGATTTCCACCCCCTCTCTTGCCGAAGAGATGATGCAGGCGATTGAGCTGCTTCGTAAACCTCATCCCGCAGACCAGATTGCCGAGGATATTTTGCATCAGCTTGTGGATAAAAGACCTTCCGTCCGGACAAATTAACGAAGAATAAAGTCAGACGGAGGGGATACCTATGGAACACAAAGGGAAGGATTTGCTCCCACTAACAGGAGAAAAGGTAGAAGTGGATGGTGTTTATATTGATGAGGATGGACATGAGCAGCATTTGCACAGAGGTCAGCATTTTCCCGCTGATGTTGTTCTGGGTACTTCCGAGTGGAAAATGACCGAATACGCCTTTGATAATCATCATGAAGGACGTACTGATGAACGACTTATCCCCAAAGAGGACGATGAGGATAAAAAGGGTAAAATCACACATCCACGCCGTCGTTTACAACGCGGAGATCGCTAAATAAGACAACTTATCCACGGTTAATACCAATCTGTTGATATTTTGTGGACAATCTGTGTGCAAAGTAGGCTTAATCTCTATATTGTCTACAGTTTGTGCACAATTTGTGCATAACCCATGCTTATTTTGTGGACAAGTAGTAGGGTGTAGTGGATAAAATGCGTACAACATGTGCAAAACCTGTGTATAACCCTGTGAATGACTGAGCGAATCCTTTTCGTTCAGTCTTTTTCGTGTTTTTATACACATTCCCTGATTGAACTTTTTCTGGCGTTTCGGGTATATCTTTAATTCCTGTCCTCATAGCTTGTATAGTACGGATAACTTATAAAGGGGGATTTGCCTGACATGTCAGTCTATAAGTCTTCCACGGGATTGGATGAAAATATAGCAGCTGTCCTGTGCTATCTGTTCGCATTTATTGGCGCACTGGCCTTTGTCATGCTGGAAAAGAAAAGTCGATTTGTATTATTTCACGCGCTGCAATCCATATTTCTGTTTGTCACCCTCATGATCGGGCATGTGCTTGTTGGATTCATTCCGCTGCTCGGTCCTCTGCTCGCTTCCCTGCTAACGCTGGCAGGCCTTGTATTGTGGGTCATCCTGTTAATTCGCGCGGGACAAGGCAAGTGGCTCAAGCTTCCCTGGGTAGGTGATCTGGCTCTTCATCAAGCCCGGCAGTTGTGAAGACAACAAAAAACCTTGATCCTTAGCAGGATTCAAGGTTTTTGCTGTTTCGATGATTACTTTTTATCGCATGTTCGCTTCTTCTGTCCTATATGAATGTATCCCAGCTTATCTGGGTTGACCATTAAATAAAAACTCTGAATATGCTCCCCGTCCGGTGTCAGTCTGAGACATAAGGTTTCTCTCACTTTTCCATCTTCCAGAAATGCCAGCTGGACCTCGCCATTGATGACGGTGTGGAACACATCTCTTTCTCGTAAAACGGTTAATACCCGACGAGAAGTCAACAGGGCAAGAACGCCTTTGCGTACAACCATCGGTCTCATCACCGTATGCACATTACCTCCGCCATCTGACACGAATACAGGTTGTTCAGCCAGTAGTTCCAGCATAGCAGTCACATCGTAGGCAAGAAAGGCGGTTGTAAAACGTTCTAGTAGTTTTATTCGGGATGAGTTATTCATATTACGACTGGACTGAGCCTCAAGAGCAGATTCTCCTGAAGATAGAATACGACGGGAGCGACTGAACAACTGACGACAGTTGCTCTCAGTCTTCCCCAGCAATTCCGCAATATCTTTGTAATCATATTGAAAAGCTTCCCTCAGCACAAAAACAGCCCGCTCTATCGGCTTTAGCTGCTCCAGCAAAACCAGAAAAGCGTAAGATATCATGTCTTTACGCTCTAACCAATCCGCAGGGAGATCTGCGCTTTCACCCAACGGCTCCGGCAGCCACTGTCCTACATATGTCTCTCTTTGCTTGCGCGCAGAGTTCAGCAGATTCAGACACCGGTTCATCGTCATTTTGGCTACATAGGCTTTGGGATTGTGTATATCATCCAAGGGCTTATTCTTCAGCTCGACAAAGCAGTCTTGAACTACATCCTCGGCATCCGTAACCGTTCCAAGCATGCGATAAGCAATGGCAAAAGAATATTTGCGATATCTTTGATACAGCTCCTCCAGATTTAAATCCACCGATTCTTGTTCAATTCTGTGTTCTTTGCCAGACAAAGCATAGCCCCCTGTTCATTAAAGAATGCCCGGATACATTCCCGTTGCAATTGCAATCCGGTTCCAACTGTTAATCACGTTAACCGCGGTTATCAAATCTACGTATTCTTCCTCTGTAAAATGTTCTCTGACCCTATTGTACAAATCCGTAGGTACCCCTTGTTCAGAGATACGAGTGACCGCTTCAGCTAATTCAAGCATAACACGTTCTTTTTCCGTGAACAAAGGAACCTCCCGCCATAAGGCTAGCTGCAAAATGTGGTCAGCATAATCCCCCAGCTTGAGCAAATCCTTCGCATGCATATCCAGACAATAGGAACATCCATTGATTTGGGATACTCTAATTTTCAGTAGTTCGTACAATACTTTGTCTGTAAAACGACCGGAAATATATTTTTCCATCTCCATCATTACCTTGAATGTACTAGGACTCACTGCTCTGTGATTGAATCTTAAACTCACGATACATCGCCTCCATTATTGGTTTACATATAGAAGACAAATGAACATGTGATTTTGTGACAAAGTGCAATACATCAATTGGGAATTGCCCTCCATTGACATAGCATGTATTATAGATAAATGATTTTATGTAAAGAAGGTGAGCACTCATATGAGCGGAAAAGGTATTATAAAAGAGTTTAAAGAATTCGCTGTACGGGGTAACGTGATTGACCTCGCGGTCGGTGTTATCATCGGTGGAGCGTTTGGCAAGATTGTCACTTCTGTGGTAAACGATATTATCATGCCTCCGATTGGTAAACTTCTGGGCGGCATGAATTTTCCAGACTTGTATGTAGCTTTACGAGCTGCCGATCCTTTAAATGCTGACGGTACACGCATGACTTTGGCACAGGCCAAAGAAGCAGGGATTGCAGTCCTCGCCTATGGTCAGTTCATTAACGTCCTGCTGGACTTCCTGATCGTAGCCTTCTGTGTGTTCATGCTGGTCAAAGGGATTAACATGCTGAAACGCAAAGAGGAAGAAAAACCTCCTCAGGAAAAAACGATCAAGGAATGTCCACATTGCCTATCCGAAATTCCTGTAGCCGCTACCCGTTGCGCACATTGCACTTCCAAGCTGGAGGGGTACGTCGAAGCACGCTGACTCAACCCACACCTATATGACTACAACAAACGGCTTAAGACGATGTACCGTCTTAAGCCGTTTTGGTATGGTGTGAGAGATCTGATTAGTTGAAATTGGTGATAATGCCACGGGGTCTGACGGGCAAGCCCTCAGCGTACAGATGGGAAACATCACCGAAGCCGATGCAACGGGGAACTGCCCATTCCTGAGAGCGCTCATCAAACAAGATCGTGGTTACGGAGCTAGGCGGCATCCAAAAGCCGGACCAGACCAAGGCCAATGGCAGCTCCAACAGATGAGCAAGCCAGGTCAGCCCGAAGCCGCCATGACAAAATACGGCCACCTGATCTTCGGTATGCTTCAGAATCCGGTACCTGCCCTCCACCCGCTCAAAGCCTTGCCGTTTCAGGAATTCATCGGAATGAAGCTTCAGCCGCTCGAAGGTTTCGGGACTCTGCGTTCCCTGATAATAGGAAATCTCCTGCCAAGAGTCATGAGTCGGCAGGGGCATTTCGGAACGGATCACTTCACCTGGCAAATCCCAATGGGAAAGACGGCCGTATGGAGTTTCCTCCAGCTTTAGAGCCAGCTCCTGTGTCCAGTGTTCCACTTCATGAGTCATACCCAGAGAGTCGGCGGTGTAGCGCATTGTATCCAAAGCCCGCCCCAAAGGAGAGGCATAAATTCGATCCAGTCCGTGACTGGAAAGCCGTTTGGCCAGTGCCTGGGCTTCCAAATGCCCCTCCGGCGTGATGGTGTTATTGGGGTAATCGGGGTCTGCGTGTCGGATAATATACAATCTCATTATTGGTTCTCCGTTCCTATGAATGGCGACAGGATCACTTTATCTCATTCCATCGATTAGTTCTCCTGATCTTTAACGTTTATTCAGCAAATTTTCCAAAATCGCGCGCAAATCCCTGTCTTCCTGGTAGACTTCCTCACCTGTATCCAGTTCAATAACCCGGATATATGTATAATTGGCTCTGACATCGACTGGTTTAAAAATCAATTCCTCCGGATTGTCTGGGCGGACATCATAGCCCATATTTTTGAACATATCCGTGATTTGATCAATCCCCGGCTTGCCTCCGCTTTCCAGCATAATCAACCCGCGCAGTTCCTTGGGTTCCTCCGGATGCATGACTCGAAAATGTACTATACATTCCATGTAAAATCGCTCCTTTCAATCGTAAATCTGTGTGATGTTGCAAATCCTCATGTTCCCAGCATACCCCAAATGCCACTCCACATTCCACACCCGCCTTCATATCGTCAGGACAGAAAACACGTTATACTGTAAAGTAGACCTTTGATTTCTGCTTACTATAGGAGGAACCACGATGACTAGCGAGCTTCTGGATATCTACGATGATGAAGACAACCCTCTTGGCACAGCCTCGCGACAAGACGCACATGCCAAGGGATACTGGCACCATACCTTTCACTGCTGGCTAGCACGAGACACTTCGACAGGCCGTCGCTTGCTGTTCCAACAGCGTCAGGATACGAAGGACACCTTCCCCGGATGCTACGATATTACAGCAGCCGGTCACTTGACGGCAGGCGAAGATATGTCTCAGGCGGCTCGTGAGCTGGAGGAAGAACTGGGCATTCATGTTCCCTTTACCTCATTAACACCGCTGATGACCGTTCGGTATGAAAGCAAAGGTACCGCACAGGGCACCTCTTTTTGGGATCGGGAGGTTAGCTCGGTGTTTGGACTGCTATCGAACCAGCCATTGGAAGCTTATCACCTCCAGCAAGAAGAAGTAGCTGGACTGTACGAAGCAGATCTTGACCAAGCACTGGCCCTTTTTGAAGGCCATATTCCCTTTATCGAAGCCCATGGCATTACGTCGGGGCCAAATCCAGAAAAAAACCGCCGCCTGATTACATCGGATCAATTCGTGCCTCATAAGGCGGGCTATATTACATCTATATGCCGGGCACTGATGGAACTTCCTACCCGGTAATCTTTAGCTATTCTCCAGCTGACATATATTTGCCGATAATGCCTTCATACCGCCAGCCATACCGGGTCGACAGTTCTCTGCCCATATCATGCTCCAGCTCATACAGAATAAGATCCTGAGCAAAATGATTAAGCAGCAGGCCTGTCATTACCGGATGCTCGGTAATAAGCGCCTGTGTCGGGCAATTCTCTCCCCGCATACCCAGCATGCACCAACGCCGATCAATAACAAAAGAAAACTTCCGCCCTGCTGGTTCCTGTCCGTCTGTACCAGACCTAAGCGGTAACCACGGTCCCATCATGCTTTCTCCGTTATCGCAGGACCAGAGCAGACGCACACCTCGACCCTCAGCTTTCTCCAACTCTGTCCGCAGCAGCTCAGCTTCCTCGCGCCACAAATCCAACACAATCTCATGCTCTGCCCGTTCCAATTCACGTGTCAGACTTTCCAGCACCTTCCGATCGCCTTCCGCATTATAAAAGGTCGGCTTGGTTGGTTCTGTTCGTGGCATTTCTTTCTCCACTGCGCGTAGGGACTCCTGCATTTGTCCTTCGATCATCCGGGTCAGTTCACCCGGTGGCAGCATGCTGTAACGTACAGGCTCTCCAGCACTGGTTCTGAGGTATCCCTGCCCGGCCAAACGCTGTAAAGCCGCGTACACGTTGGAGCGCGATGCACCCAGACGCTTAGCCACTTCATAGCCGGAAGCCGCATTTTGCCTCGAAAGCTCGACCATAACCTTGGCTTCCATTTCCGTAAAACCCAGATTCCGCAGATGATGCAGCAAACGCTCCATATATTCTGTTCCCCCTATGCTGCCCGGCGTTATGTCTGTGTCCTGCAGCAGCCTGTTCGGCTGCGTCAAATCTGTTCAGCTCCGCAACGCGGGCACCATTTGGACCCTTTAGGTAGTTCTGCAGTACAGATTTGGCATTTTACATTTTCACGTACTTGTGCAGACGGTGTTGCCGGCTTCTCGGCCCCGGAGTTGTTGGCCTTCCAATATCGAATCCGCTCGTCCAGCTCTTCCTGACGCTCACGCTCACGTGCCAGTTCTTCAAGACGACGGTGTTCTTTTTCCAACTCTTCCTGACGACGGCGCTCCCATTCAGCGTCGAATGCCGCTTTTTCTTCTGGTGTAAAATCAGATACTGTGTAATCGCGGTCTAGTCCCGCTGGTTCGTGTGTTTCATACCGCTCATCCTGTTCCTGTTCATGCCGATCGACTACTTCATGTTCTGCATACTCCGTATAAGCAGGCGCAGCATCCTTCACTACCTCTGGCTTGCGCAGATCAAAAGAATAGACGTCCGTTGGCACCTCTTCACGCACAGCAGCTACTTGTTTGGAAGCAGCCTGTCCTTCATTGAGCTTGCGTCCGCATTTGGGGCAAAAGTTCGCATCCAGAGGCACAACCGCTCCACAGGTGCATAAATGAGCGTTTTTCAATTCTGCAATTCTACTGCGCAGCTCGTCAATTTCATCCTGAAGCTCATCACATGCAGTGGATAGCTGTGTCATCTCGGTTTCTGCCACTGACATGTCAGATGCACGGTAACCTTCGTAAAAGATCTGACCCATTCGTAAGAAATGAACATCCATTTCCTGCTGAATCGTTGTAATTTGTGAATTGATCTTACTAATCTCGACAGCATGCTGCGCCTTTTCTGTTGCGCGATTAGCGCCTTCCTTTATACGTTGAATCAGCTTCATCGTTATTTCCTCCCCATTATCCAGCCGGATTTCACTATACCGTCCGTATATCCCAAAGTTTTTTTCTGTTGGCAAACCTCGAACTCCTGTATAATGGAATGCGGTCATATTGCCTGTTTGAAGGCTATTGGCATTAGCGTCAACGTATTGACGTTCTGTCGCTCCGGCAAGATCCGCATGAATTTCAGCATTATTTTAGTCCATCGCCTTGTTCTTATCGTCAGCTAAAGCTGACTAGAACTCTATCATACCAAAAACTACCCCCATTTGTGAAAATGGAAGATTTTAAGAACGAAAGGGGTTTAAGGATTATGGACCCAAATCCTTCTTTTTACCCCCGACCCATCGGGGTTCCTTATTCAACGTCGAGCCCTCAGGCACGTCGTGCTTCCATGGATACCAGTATGACGCTGGTGCCCGACACCGACCAAGACTCGGCCTATTTTCGTGCTTTAGAGAACGCCGGCATTCACCTGAACCGCCCGCAGATCCAGGCCGTCCGCCACGGCAAAGGCCCCCTTCTGACCCTTGCAGGGGCTGGCTGCGGCAAAACCACAGTGCTGGCTGCCCGCGCAGGCTACCTGATGGCGATGCGGGATGTCCCTGCATCGTCCATTCTGCTGGTGACCTTCACCAGCAAGGCAGCTGCCGAAATGAAACTGCGCATCGCGGGATTACCCGGTGTGCGCCCTGCCGCTGCACGTGCAGTTCAGGCTCGCACGTTTCACTCATTCGCTTTGGCGATGCTGCGTCATCGCGGCGTGCAAGATGAAGTGTTCGGTGAAACGCAGGCCCAGCATACCGTTATGAAAATGATGCTGCGGCAGCTTGGACTCAGCGAGGCTTTCCAGCCAGAAAGCCTGCTGTCTGCCCTCTCCGCCTGGAAAGCGGAAGGCCGCAGCGCGGACGAGCTGCCGGAAACCGTGCGCGAGGAATCGGATGCCAAGCGTGCCATGCTCGCCTATGAAGCGTGGAAACAGGAGCGCAATAAAATGGATTTTGACGATATTCTGCTGCGTGCCTCCGCACTGCTGCGTGACCCGGATGTGCTTCAGCCGCTTCAGCGGCGTTTTTCACATATCATGGTCGATGAATTTCAGGATACGAATGCCCTGCAATATGAGATGGTGCAACGATTGGCTGCCCGACATCGCAATCTGATGGTCGTGGGGGATGATGACCAGACGATCTATACCTTTAATGGGGCACGCCAGGAATCCATTCTGGAGTTTGACAAAGTCTATAAGGATGCAAAGGTCATTACCCTGGATATTAATTATCGCAGCGATGCGCGGATTTTGGGGCTGGGCTCTAACATTGTTGCCAAAAATGTTCATCGACGCTCCAAACGTCTTTCGGCTGCCGGGCGTGAAGGCTTGCCGCCGCAGTTTGCCACCCCATCCGGACCCGAGGAAGAAGCGGGGCATATTGTTACCCATCTACTCGGACAGGTAGAGGAAGGTCGGCTGCGCTATCGGGATATCGCTATTTTGCACCGGACAGCCAGCGGAAGCCGATCTATTTTTGAGCAATTAATTATGCGGGATGTTCCATTTATTCAGTATGGAGCAGGGGCTGTATTTTATGATCAGTCCCTGATTCGTCCCTTAATGGATCACCTGCGTTTGTCGCTGAATCCCCGGCGTATGGAATCCATTCCGAGCACTCTTGGGCCGCTGTACGTCTCCCGTGAGGCGGGGATGGAATGGATTATGCGCGAGGAGAAACAGCAGGCTAAAAAATACCCGCTGATTCATCTCAGCCGCTGGGATCGACTACGTGATTTTCAGCGTGAACAGGTGAAAGAGCGTATTCGTTTGATTCGCAGTCTCACTACAATGAAACCTGCCTATGCCATTCAAGAAATGCGGCGCATCTTTTATGATAAATATTTGGAGAGCGGAGATACGGGCGCGTGGACTCATTATAAGGAAACGATGCAAGAAAGTCTGGAGGAGCTCGAAACGGCAGCCAAGCGGTTTGACACCGTGGAGGCGTTCGTCAGCTTTGCGGACGAGCTTTCCGAGCGTCACCGCCAAATGGAATCGCTGCGCAGAGAGGAAGACAGCGATGCTGTTCGGCTCATGACGATCCACCGCGCCAAAGGGCTGGAATTCCCTTGCGTATATTGGATCGGAGCCAGCGAAGGCATTCTGCCGCACAGCTCGGCGCTGCACAGCGAGCTGCCGGAGGATCGGCGGGCAGGCGCCGCCCCGACTACCGCTGTGGATAACGATGCAGCGCTTGAAGAAGAGCGCCGCCTCGCTTATGTGGCCGTCACCCGGGCGAAGGAGTTGCTGTACATCACCTCTCCCGCCTCTAATCATGGCAAGCCTGCCGCCGTGTCACGCTTCCTGCTGGAAGCCTATGGGGTCACCCCTGAGGTTTCCAAGCCAGAAGCACGCCGCAGCAGCTTCGGCCAACCGAAGGGTGCTTCCGGGTATAGCAGCCGTGCTGGCGCTGGATCGCCAGCGTCTGGCACAGCGACCCGCGTGAGCAGCAGGCCGGGACCAGGCAGTGCTACGACACGGACGACCTCGTCGGTGGCAGGGTCTCAGGCGGAGCCACGCATCAACGTGCCCGTGTGGAAATGCACCGACGACGCCTGCAAGGCGTGGATGCGGCGCGACACAACAAGCGGACGCCGTACAAGCGCGGCTAGCACAAGCACACCGCCGGTGTGCCCGCTCTGCGCCTCCCCGATGACAGAGGGGACGCGCAGCATCCCGGCCAGATAGGTATAAGGCATATAGCTGGTATGGAGAATTGTGCTTTTACTGGACTGGTGACACCCGTGATTTCCAGCCTAATTGTTGCAGATTTTAATGAATCAAATAAGCTTTAGACAGACCAATAATAGAAAAAGCGGCAGACTAGGACGTGAAAATAAAGTCCTAGTCTGCCGCTTTCTGTTTCAACTTGCTATTGAACGATCGTATCCCGTTAGGTTCAATGTCCTGCCTGTTGTGAAGTTATATATTTTACTGATTAAACAGCCGATCAATCATCCAATAGGTGTTCCATTAGGTAGTTTGATATCTGGTTTCAATAAAACCACATCCCCCTTTTCGGGAATTCCTCCAAGGACTAACACCTCTGACTTAAAGCCTGCTATCCGTCGAGGTGGAAAGTTGACTACACCTATGATTTGTTCCCCTATAATATCTTCAGCCACATATCTTTTTGTGATTTGTGCACTCGAAGCTTTTATTCCGATATCTTGTCCAAAATCAATTTCAAGTTTAATAGCAGGTACTTTTGCTTCTGCAAAAAACTCAGCTTTAATTATGGTTCCAACTCGAATATCTAGTTTCAAAAAATCATCAATCGTTGCCATCTAAACATTCTCCTCATCGATTGTTTTCTTCAATTTCGCGATAATGAATTTCAAATTTAATATTTTGCAACCGTAGTATACTTTAAAGATTTTGCCCAAAAATACATCCCCATACCGAATAAAGTCATGATTCCACCTATGAATTGAAATGCAGAGATTATTTCTCCCAAGAATAAGTAGGCGAGAATTATGGCAAGAACAGGCTCTCCAATAATACCAACTGAGACCGTAGTTGCACCCATCGATTTCAACAACAAATTAAAAATATATTGTCCAAAAATAGTTGGAATTACTGCAAGTAAAAAGAAATACACCCAATCCGACGAGTCATATTCGATCAAGGAATAATGATTCAACAAATTGTAGACCAGCATGACGCTGCCACCAATAAAAAAAACAATAACACTATATACATTTGCATTTATTTTGTGGCTTACTTTCTGTCCTGCCAACATATATGCTGAAACCAAAATTGTTCCTACTAAAGATAATCCATCTCCGATTAATGCCTCTCTCGAAATCCCAATGTCTCCCCAAGCTATAATGATTGAACCGACAAGAGCGGCGATCAAACAAAGAATGGTCAATATGTTTGCTCGTTCTCTGAACATAAAGTATGAACCCATCATTACAAATAAAGGCTGTAACGATAGAATGACCATGGAGCTCGCAACTGAGGTATATACTAAAGATTCCATCCAGAATAAGAAATATAACCCGAGAAAAAGACCAGCTATGAAAACGGTACTCCAATCTTTTTTGTTCATTTCTAAGGAACGGAACATTTTCCAAGGTACAAAAGGAAGCATTATGAGTACTGACATATACAATCTGTACATCCCAGCCACAGAGGTTGGAGTATCTGAGGATTTTATCATGATGGATGAGATAGAAACAGACAGTATGCTGATTAAAAGCAAAATATACGGATGAAATGGTAACGACGATTGATTTATTTTCACATGTACGCCTCCAAGATGTCTTATCCAATCGCCTGTGCACAGGATTGTAATGATAAGCCGAAGATCTGGTATAATAATATCACCACTTTTATTTTATTTGTGTAACTATATCTTTAATTTATATAGAAATATCGTCATCAGAAAGGACCTCGCTAAAATGGAAAAACAATTGCATGAGACCATTCTATATCCCGATGTTTCATTTCCATACATCATGTACACCCATACTATTCATGCAAGTAATCCTGAAGGTAGAGGATTCAACGATTTACATTGGCATGAGGAACTACAAATCACTTTGGTTACCAAAGGAAAGCTAGTGATACAAGTTAACGGCATTGATCATGAATTAGAAACAGGTCAGGCCATTTTAATTAATAAAGGTGTTCTTCACGTTACTACACACCTTACACATAACGGTCAATATGTCAGTTTTAATTTCCCTGAGAAGCTGTTGGCCTTTTATGCAGATAGTGCGATGGAAAAAAATTATGTACTGCCTTATACAAACTCTCTCTTATTGTCATTCGTAATCAAAGGAGATGTTGAATGGCAAATTCAAATACTGCAAATGCTTTGGGATATGAAACAGAAATTTGATATGAAAAAAAAATGGGGCTGGGAATACGAGGTTTCCATCAAAACGGTACAATTATGGTTAGTCTTAATATCTAATATTTCGCTGTCTTCTGAGGAAGCACCTAAATACATAAAATTGCAACAGGAGCGACTTCAATTAATGCTCAGCTTTATCCATCAAAACTACTCAGACAATATAACACTGCAAGAAATTGCTGCTATAGCACATTTAAGTATTTCGGAATGCACTCGTAGTTTTAAGAGAACTATTCATATGACACCTTACGACTACTTAATTAAGTACCGTATCAAGAAAAGCAGTGAGTTATTAATTTCAACAGATTCTACAATAACTGAAATAGCCCACAGAGTGGGGTTCAATCATGTAAATCACTTCATTCAGTCTTTTAAGAAACATCATAAAAAAACACCTAATGAATTCCGGAAATTTAGAAATGAATTCATTAATTAAGGAATGAAGCAGCCGTCAGCGTAACGACTTACTCTGTTGATGATCCTGTTTTCAATCAAAATTCAAATGTAACTCCTACATCTTCCTCAGTTTCATGTCATTCATCATTCGTATAAAAAAATGGCTTCCCCCTCCTCAATCAGTACAGCTGCTGTACGCAAAATGCCCCTTTTCATATAAAAAGGGGCATAACTCCATCGATTGTTTTCTCTCTTTCGGCAATTATACTGTTGTACTGATGCTTAAGCCTTACCGGACCTTATTGCCCGGAGCCTGAACCATCCACTTTCATAGTCTTTCTGTCTGTAGAGAAGAGGGAGGCCCAACTTCATAAGCCGATCCCCCCCATGGATAGACTTTTGCCCGCTATTTCCTGACTTAACTTCATATTCGAGCTCTGGATTTAGTCCGTCAAGGCGCAGGGCTCGCCAAGGCGCGTTCGGGACAGCCATCACTTGGAAATAGTAGACGATGGCATCCTCTTGGTCTTCAGAAACAAACATCCAAGCCGATTCGTTATCTTCAAACGGGTTCTTTAAGCGATACAAGTCACCTTTCTGTACTAAGCCACGTATCTGCTTGTATACTGCGATTTGGCGTTTGACCGTCTCTTTTTCCTCATCGGTGAATTTCGTGAGATCAAGCTCATATCCAAAATTTCCGGACATGGCGACATCACCTCGAAAATCAAGGGGCGTTATGCGTCCAACTTGATGGTTCGGAACTGCCGAGACATGCGCCCCGGTTGCGCTTACAGGATAGACAAGGCTAGTTCCATATTGGATTTTCAGGCGTTCCACCGCATCGGTATTATCACTAGTCCAGACTTGGGGCATGTAGTAAAGCATGCCTGGATCAAAGCGCCCTCCGCCACTTGAACAGCTCTCGAAAAGAATATGCGGAAATTCGGTGGTGATGCGCTCCAACAGCTCATACAATCCAAGAACATAGCGATGGGCAGTCTCGGATTGGCGTTCCGGCGGCAGAGCAGCGGAACCGATTTCCGTCAGGCAGCGGTTCATATCCCATTTCACATAAGAGACTGGCACGCTGGAGAAAATGGCAACAAGCGAATCGTAGATGAAATCGCGCACTTCCTTGCGAGTATAGTCCAGCACTAGCTGCCATCTGGCTTCGCTGCGCCTGCGTCCCGGAACGTGGAGGCACCAGTCCGGATGCTCCCGGTACAACTCACTGTCCGGAGAGATCATCTCTGGCTCGAACCAGAGCCCGAATTTAAGACCCAGCCGATTGATACGGTTCGCGACATCCGCGAGTCCGTCTGGCAGCTTCCGACGATCCTCGTACCAATCGCCGAGAGACGAATTGTCGGAATCCCGTTTTCCGAACCAACCGTCATCTAAGACAAATAGTTCGATGCCTAGCTCAGCCCCCTCTTTCGCTATCGATACCAACTTATCTGCATTGAAGTCAAAATAGGTAGCTTCCCAGTTATTGACCAGAATAGGGCGTTCTTCGTCCCGATATTTCCCTCGGCAAAGTCGAGTCCGATACAAGCGATGATACGTCCGCGACATATCTCCCAGTCCTTGACCGGAGTAAACCATAACGGCTTCTGGCGTTTGGAAACTCTCCCTTGGGCTCAGTAACCACGAAAAGTCAAAGGAGTTCACGCCGATGTTAAACCGTGTAGAGCCAAATGAATCTATTTCCGCTCCCGCCTCAAAGCCCCCGCTGTACACGAGGCTAAAGCCGAATACCTCACCATAGCTTTCCGTTGTTCCCCGAGTGACCAATGCAGCAAAAGGGTTGAGTTGATGGCTGCTCATGCCCCTTTTACTATCAATTCGGGTTTCACCTTGAAGAATCGGTTTGCGGGTAATATTCCCCTCCCGAGCCCATGCTCCCGAAAGATACATGAACTCTAAATCGCTTTTACCTGAAAAATCGACACTGGCACTTAGAGCACGGAGAAGTCGAAGATTCTTGGCTCCCGTATTACTCAAACGAGCCGAACGAGCGATTACGTTTCGATCCGCGAAGACGGTGTAAAGAAGAACAACTTTAAGACCTGAAAAGTCATCTTTTAACTCCAGTTCCAACGTATCCGCTTCGTCTTCATTCTCGGTATATACGGCCGGAAGCCCGGTTAATGATGGCTTTCCCTTGATGATCCGGTAACCGTCGTACTTTAACTCCGTGATACGAGTTCCATCTTCAAGTTCTACTTGATACGCAGGGTTACGGAAGTCCCCACTCCCATACTGCGGGTACTCTTGCGGTAGCCGATCCAATCCAGCCGTCGCAGAAGTGTGAAGCAATAGATCGGTCATTGATTCGCGGTGCTTCAGCCTATCTCCCCAATATACATGCACAGGAAATCCATCCACAATCTGAATAATATAACTCATGCCCGACGACTGTAGATGAAACAGCCCCGTTTGCTCTTGAACAATGATACCCATTGGAAAAACAACCCCTCCCTCTAGATCATACCCCTCGGAAATCCGCACCTAAAAAAGGACATAGAAGAACCTTTTTGTAACACCACCAACTAAGTTCACATGGTGTAAAGCTTGATAAGCTCCTCGTTAGTCGCAATAGGTTCTACAGAAATGATATATTAATTTTAGATATGAAGTACATGGCATGGTGCTCACTATTTATGTTATAATGCTTGATAATTTACATAAGGAGATTTAGCGTGATAGAATATTTGCCGCGTAGTAAGCAGCATTCTGAATTGTATCTAACTCAGTTTGGCATAGAGGAATGCATACCGAGTCACTTTTTTGGACCTGCGATAAGAGATCACTATCTGCTTCATTATATTTTGGACGGAGAAGGTACCTTCGAGGTCGGTGGGTTCAGTTATCGCTTACGGAAAGGACAGTGGTTTCTAATCTGCCCCCAGGTCATTACTTATTATCAAGCCGATGTAGTGAATCCTTGGTCTTATTGCTGGTTTGGATTTGACGGGGCACTGGCAGAAACACTCCTCAAGCAAGCAGGTCTAACGATGACGCGTCCAATCCTCAACTTTGAAGGAGACCATTTGATTTATCAATATTTGCAGCTCATGAATGAATCAAGTGGATGCCATAAAGCTCGGGAAACCAGACTAACCGGTCTGCTATGCTTAATGTTATCGGAGCTTATAGAGTTCGGCCCGGTAACGCCCCCCGAACAAAAGGAAAGCCGGGCGGAAATTTACGTGGAAAAAGTGAAGGATTTTATTGAAATGAATTATGCTCAGAAAATTACCATTGAGCACATTGCAAATTTTATCGGACTCAATCGAAGCTATTTATGTTCGTTATTCAAACAACAAGTAAACACAAGCATTCAGGATTATTTGGTTCGCTATAGGATCAACAAAGCATGTGAAATGATGGGAAACGCTGAACTTTCGATAGGTGATATTTCCCGTTCAGTCGGCTATAACGACCCTTTACTCTTCTCAAAAATTTTTAAAAAGGTAAAGGGACTCTCCCCCAAACATTATCGAACCGAAACCCATACTCAAACTCAAGTCGACTACTAAAAATACAATCACTGGCTCATGTGGAAGATGGGAGACATCAACTCAACGTTTGTCACATATTCGGCGTGGAGTCCAAGAGCAGAGATGACTTCTACCCGACTACCGGTACGGGGCTCTTACGAACAAAAAAGATCAGCCAGAAAAACTGGCTGATCTCATAAGTTTATTTTGTTGTAGTTTGTCCTTCCAAATAAGAAACCGGCTCTTTAACCTCTACTTTGGTGCCGCCAAATTCATCTTTAATGTATTTTTGAGTATCCTCGTTATGATAGAGATCCGCTAACTTTTGCAGCCCTTTGTCATTCGCCTTATCAGATGAAGTAACCAGAACGTTAATATTATTTTTGGTTGCCTGACTGATCTCCTCATGGAACAAGGAATCTTTCAGTACATTCAGGCCCCCTTCTAAAGCAATCGTATTCCCAATTAGCACCAAGCCTACATCTTGAATCACTCGTGGTCCTGTTTTGTCATCAATGAGTTCAAATTTCAGGTTTTTAGGATTGCTAGTAATATCATTGACTGTACCCAAGGCATCATTAAAGTCAGCCTTAAGCTTAATCAAACCGGATGCTTCCAATAACTTTAAACCTCTTGCCGTATTGGCTGGGTTATCTGCCAAAGCTACCAGAGCCCCGTCGGTCACTTCATCGATGCTTTTGAATTTTTGCGAATAAATCCCCATGGGTTCCAGGTAGGTTGTGGCTATAGCCTTCAAATCAGCTTTGCTCTCTTTGTTATAGCTAACCAGGTACGCCCACGATTGGAATGCATTCACGTCTACTTCGCCTTCTTTGGTCGCATTGTTCGTTTCGATTCCGCCGTTAATTTCTTTCACTTCAATGTCCAGCTTGGCATCCTTGGCGGCCTGAGACTGGGCAATATGCTTCCAGATCTGGGCGTCAGAGCCCATGGAGCCGATGACTACTTTTTGCGTTTCCGAACCGGAAGCGGCGCTGGAGCCATTGCTGTCTGAACTTTTATTACCGCATCCTGCGGCAACCAATAATAAACTAATCCCTAATAGTAAAACGAACGATTTCTTCATGTTGTTTTCCCCCAGATCATGTATGCTAGTGCATCGTCATTCCACCTGTAACATTAATCGCTTGTCCTGTCATATATGCTGAGAGCGGACTGGCCAGAAACAGCACCACATTGGCGACATCCTCCACCTCGGCCGTTCTCCCCAAAGGTACCTGTGAACAATCTTCTTCGTATATTTCTTGAGCGGTCATTCCGCGAATGACGCCCCCTTCAATCCGTTCACGATGTTTCATCGGCGTTTCTACGATACCTGGACAAACCGCATTCACCAAAATTTGATGCGGAGCAAGCTCAATGGCCATCACCTTGGTCAAGCCAAGAACCGCATGTTTGGAAGCACAGTATCCGCCCATGGCCCGATATCCATTTTTTCCAGCCTGCGAAGCAATTTGGATAATTCGTCCTGGTTTGCGCGCATCCACCATTTCCTTGGCAAACCGTTTGGACGCTACATACAGCCCAGTTGAATTGATCGAAAATACTTTCTCCCAATCAGCTAACTCACTATCAATGACATAATCCATCGTAGAAGTACCAGCACAGTTCACCAATATATCAGGAACTCCCGCCTCGCTGATTAGTAGATCGCACCATCTTTCGATATCATCCGGTTTGGATATGTCCAATTGCGTTTCAACCAACTGTGGATTGACCACTCTATACGGCTCTTCATAAGAAATATCAGCAGAAATCACTTTAGCTCCGCTTTGAATGAAAAGCTCTACAATTCCCTTGCCTATGCCTGACTTGCCGCCTGTCACTACCGCTGTCTGATGAGATAGGTCAATCGAAATCATAGATTTTAAAGTACTCTTTCGAAAGGATCGCGGCTAATACCAGCTTCCAATACAATCTTCACATATTCCTGCGCGGAAAAAAGAGAGTGGTCCTTGTAGTTCCCACATTCCAAAGCAGTAACAGCCGGAACCTCTGTCGTTTCCAGAATTCTTTTCAAAGTTTTTTCCAAAGCGAGTGCAATTTCCTCTGGCTCGTGTTCATTCCACAAAATCAAGTAGAACCCCGTTCTGCATCCCATAGGAGAGATATCAATAATTCCTTTGATTTCATCTCTCAGGTACGTTGCTAATAAGTGCTCCAGCGTATGTACAGCTGCCGTCGGAAGTGCATCTTCATTGGGTTGCAAAAATCTCAAGTCATACTTTTGTACTGTGCTTCCTTTTTCGTCATGCTCTACTCCCGCTGCTCTTACATAAGGAGCCTTTACAATCGTGTGATCTAATTGAAAACTTTCTACTTTTGCCATTTTTCTTTTCCTCTTTTCTGTAATTTATATTTTTAATCTAATGATGGATACTCTACATTTGTGTTTTTTTAAAGAATTAAATGCTCCAAATCAGCATTTTTGTAATTATACATCGGATTACTCGGTTTTACCACTATAATTCTTGTCGTATTTCTTTTTTCTTTGAACGTCTCTCCTTTGCCTGTAGGTTTTGACATAGTGTACAATGTATACGATAATGCATTTTTACGAAAAAGATCGAGGACATCATAAGCCTCATTTAGGAGAATGCTCTGTGAATGAACCGGATTGGAAGCACCTGAATGCTGTCCCATTACCCTTGCAGGAATTTCAGCTACAGCTGGATCAAAACAGTGTCGACGCCAAGCAACTAGAGGAGTGGAGAAAGATTCCCGTCCTTTATCAGCTGGCTCTGGAGGAATTAAAGAATAAAATTAAGCTAATCCAGACGGAATGGAAGCTGTTAGACGGTTTTAGCCCGATTGAGCATATTAAAACCCGGATCAAAGAGCCCCACAGCATCGTGGAAAAGGTTCGGCGCAAAGGGCATGAAGTGACCTTGGACAATATATTGCGTGAAATTCATGATATCGCTGGAATGCGCGTGGTATGCGCTTTTGTGAAAGATATTTATCGTCTGATGGATCATCTTCACACACGGGAAGATATTCGTATTCTGGAGGTCAAGGACTATATAGCCCATCCTAAGCCCAACGGCTACCAGAGCCTGCATGTCATTGTGGAAATTCCGCTGATCCTGTTTGAAGGCACACGCTGGATCAAGGTTGAAATTCAATTGCGCACATTGGCTATGGATTTCTGGGCTAGTATGGAGCATATTTTGTACTATAAGTTCGATAAGAAAGTGCCTGAACATGTCGTTAATGGATTGACCGAAGCCGCACGTGCAACCTACGAGTTGGATCAGAAAATGCTGAAGTTGCGCGGCGAAATTTTATCGCTTAGCGAGGAACAGGATGCGGAAGAATCCCCGGCGAAACAATCCGAAGAGACGTCCTTGAAGACACTCTCCCTCCCTGCAGATCACGCCACTTCACGGCCACAAACCTGCTAAAGATAACTTAAGAATTCAGTCGAGGCTGCAACAACTATGGTTCATTCTTACGCTGGATTCTTATGTATTGGGTACAAAAAAGAGCCATCAAAACCACGTTCATCATGGTTCTGATGGCTCTTTTACACATTTTCTGATCAAATATTACTGTTTCTCGCGAATCTCTGTGCTGATTTTCTCAACGATATCCGCAATGCTGAGTGATCCCAGATCGCCTTCGCCGCGTTTACGAACCGCTACAGTACCGGTTGTTTTTTCATTTTCCCCGATAACGAACATATATGGAACCTTCTCCAATTGCGCCTCGCGGATTTTATAACCAAGCTTCTCATTGCGAGTATCCACTTCGACGCGCAGACCTGCTTTCAGCAACGCATCCTGTATCTCATTGGCAGTCTCGATATAGTTCTCGGATACTGGCAACAGCTTCGCATGAACAGGAGCCAACCACAATGGGAATGCACCTGTAAAATGCTCAGTCAGGATGCCCATGAAGCGGTCAATCGAACCATAGATGGCACGGTGAATAACGACTGGACGGTGCTTCTGGTTGTCCTCGCCCACATAAGTCAGGTCGAATTTTTCAGGCATTTGGAAGTCCAATTGGATCGTTCCGCACTGCCAGCTGCGTTTGAGCGCATCGAGAATGTGGAAGTCAATTTTTGGACCGTAAAATGCTCCATCTCCCGCATTAATACGGTAGTTGATGCCCAGGTGATCCAGCACGTTTTGCAAAGCTTGTTCCGCTTGATCCCACAGCACTGGCTCGCCCATAAAGTCATCTGGACGTGTGGACAATTCCACTGTGAAGTCAAAGCCAAACACACTATACATTTCGTTAATCAGCTTAATTACGTCTGTGATTTCTTGTTCAATCTGGCCTGGTGTGACGAAAATATGCGCATCATCCTGGCAGAATGTACGAACACGCATCATACCGTTCAACGCGCCGGACAGCTCATGGCGATGCACTTGTCCAAATTCGGCTATACGAATTGGCAGATCGCGGTAGGAGTGAAGCTCATTTTTAAACACAAGCATATGCCCTGGACAGTTCATCGGTTTCAGAGCAAATGTAGTTTCATCCACTTCGGAGAAGTACATGTTTTCCTTGTAATGCTCATAGTGTCCCGATTGTTCCCACAGACGATTGTTCATCATCAGCGGTGTACGTACTTCCTCATAGCCATGCAGACGTTGAATGTCACGGGAGTAATCTTCCAATGCAGTGCGGACAACCATACCTTTAGGCAGGTAGAACGGCATGCCCGGTGCTTCTTCGGAGAACATGAACAGTTCCAGCTCTTTACCCAGCTTGCGATGGTCGCGTTTTTTCGCTTCTTCCAGCAAATGCAGGTGCTCATCCAGTTGTGCTTTTTTCGGGAATGCTGTTCCGTAGATACGTTGCAGCATCTTGTTGTTGGAATCGCCTCTCCAGTATGCGCCCGCTACACTCAACAGTTTAAAAGCTTTGATGCGGCCAGTAGATGGCAAATGCGGGCCACGACACAGGTCAAAAAATTCGCCTTGATCATAGATTGTAATTTCCGCTTCTTCCGGCAAATCACGAATCAGTTCCAGCTTCAGTGGATCTTCCAACTCTCCAAAAATACGAGTGGCTTCCTCTCGGCTAACCACACGACGTGTAATCGGCAGATTTTCCTGTGCGATCTTCGTCATTTCCTTCTCAATCTTGGCCAAGTCGTCAACGGACAATGGGTTTTCGATATCAATGTCATAGTAGAAGCCGCTGTCGATGACCGGACCGATACCCAGCTTCACGTTTTTCTCACCGTAAATGCGTTTGAGCGCCTGAGCGAGCAAATGCGCTGTACTGTGGCGGTAAATTTCCAGACCGTCTGCACCGTCCAGCGTAATAATTTCAAGGTCAACGTTCTGATCCAAAACGGTGTTCAGATCTACAGCCTTCCCGTTCACTTTACCTGCTACTGCGTTCTTTTTCAGCCCGGAGCTGATCGAACCCGCCACGTCGGCGATCGTTACGCCCTGCTCGTACTCGCGTACGGCTCCATCCGGCAATTTCACTTGAATACTCACGATTAAAGCCTCCATTTCAAATTGTGTGCTATATCAAAATTGAACGCAAAAAAACGCCTCTCTCCCTCAAGGGACGAGTGCGTTCAGCTCGTGGTTCCACCCTAGTTCGGCCCGCTCCTGTGCGTACATTTATGTTCATCGGAACATACTCATGCACGACATGCGTGACCCTCCATTGGTATCCGTTAACGGGGATAAAGCGGTAGGCGTTTACTGATGTTACTGCCAGATTGCACAGCTACATGTTCAACGTCACGGCTACAAAGGGGTAACTTCACATGCGGTTGCCGGAAAAGCTCTCAGCCTCGTCTTTTCTCTCTGAACGGCCCTTCAAGGAAATCATGTCTTTGGTCAATGCCTTGAATATCACTATATGCTACAGCATTATAGATCAAATTCGCAGGTATTTCAAGTGGGCGTTTATGTAAGTTCATGCCTCCTATGCATCAGCTGGCTCAGGGAGCTAATGTGCCCATATTTACACAGCTCTAAAAACACTATAATATATACTCATCTAGACGATACCGTACAGAAAGGGAGAGGGAAAGGGAGAGATGCCTAAAATTATTGTCACAGAAGAACAATGGATTCAGAAAGGAATCGAACGTTTTGAACAGGGTGGGATTGATCAACTCGTAGTTGAGAAAATGGCCGTTGCTTTAGGGTGCAGTAAGAGTAGTTTTTATTGGTATTTTAACAATCGCAGCAGCTACATTAGACAGATTGTGGAGACATGGAAGGAACAGACGACACAACAGATTATTGCAGCGTCCATCATCCATGCTGCCGCAGATGAGCGGATCAGAGAGTTGTTAACCCAGATGTTCGGAAAGACGAAACGAGGAGATTTTCTGTTTTATCTGCGAAAACTGTCATTGAAGGATGATAGTTACCATTCCCTACTCAATGAAGTCGAACAGATGAGAATGGAGTTTATGAAGCAGCTTTTAATACAGAAGGGAATGCAACCAGAGAAAGCCTTTCAGAGATCATGGATGTTGTACCATTACTACTTAGGTTGGTATGAGCGTCACAAGCAAGAGACGTTAAGTGACGAAGCCATTCAACAGCATATTCACATGATTTGGACAGAGTGGATTTCAAATTAATTCAATTAAGGAGGATGCCACATGTTGGAGTTACTTACATGGGCAGTTGGCGGAATTCTATGGGTACTGAGCGGCATGCATCTATATTGGGTATTCGGCGGACAAAAAGGTGCAAAGGCAGCGATCCCAAGCACAGGAACGGCTTTGCTCTTTGAGCCCTCCAAGATAGGGACATCAATTGTAGCTATTCTACTAGCTTTAGCCGCTTGGTTCGTACTAGAACTAGGTGGAGTTACACAATTCCTGTTTTTCAGTACCTTTCATTCCTACGGTGCAGGCTTGTTGTCGTGCGTATTTATTTTACGTTCTATAGGAGATTTCAAATGGGTAGGGCTTTTCAAGAGAAAAAAAGGAACTGTTTTTGCAAAGTGGGACACTGTGCTCTACTCGCCCCTTTGTTTTCTCTTGGGAACAGCCATTTTAATCATTATGTTTTTGCGTACGGCATAGCTTAAAGCTGACCTCTATCAGGTGGTTTGTCTCTTTCGCACGTCTCCACTCGTTTCTTTCTCAGTGAAAAAGTACAGCAAAGCCAGTACAGGCAGGACGACTCCAATCAGAGAACTGAAATTCCAACCTCCTAACGCATACGACCAACCCCCTAATGATGATCCAATCGCTCCGCCTATGAAAAAAATAGACATGAATAATCCGTTCAAACGCCCTCTCGCTTCACTTCCCAAGGAGTAAATCACACGTTGTCCAAGTACAAGGTTTCCCGATACAGCCATATCCAGTGTAATCGCTGAAATAAAGAGAAGTACGAGCGCAACGGTCGAATGACTTTGAAAAAGATAGATGAGCAAAAAAGACAAGGCTGCAATGATCATAGCTAACCCGGTTAAACCTTTGCTCCAGCCTTTATCAGCCAATCTCCCAGCAATCGGAGCAGCTACTGCACCGCCTACGCCTACTAAAGCAAACAATGCAATCCCTTGTTGAGACATTCCGAAATCATCCGCCAATCGTAAAGGAACAACAGTCCAAAATAGGCTGAAGGCCCCAAATAGGCAGGCTTGATAGAGGGCACGGCGACGCAATGCAGGCGTTTGTTTTAAAAGAGTGCCTAACGAGAAAATCAATTTACTGTAAGATACCGTAGGCACAGGCTTGCGCTCTGGAAGAGCTCGCGAGAGCAGAATCGTCAACAGCGTCAAGACAATGGCTGACAAAATAAATACGGCTTGCCATCCCCAGATGCTGGTGATAAAGCTTGCTACTGGCCGTGCGAACATAATGCCTAGCAAGAGTCCGCTCATGACATTCCCAACAACGCGGCCGCGCTGCTCTTCGGATGCTAAATAGGTGGCGTACGGCACCAGTATTTGGGCTACCACAGATCCAATTCCAATGAATAAGGATGCGGTCAGGAACAACGGGGCATTGGTGGCAAAAGCGGCAACAACCAATGCACAGACTGTGATGATTAGCGATATGACCATGAGCCGTCGATTTTCAATAATGTCGCTGAGCGGTACGATAAATAGCAATCCCACCACATAACCGATTTGAGTCAAGGTGACAATGAAGCCCGCTGCTGTAGAAGAAAGACCCATAGCAATGTGAATAGGTCCTACAAGGGTTTGAGCATAGTACAGGTTGGCAACAATAAGGCCGCATGCGGCTGCCAACAAAAACATCATCCAATTTGAGATACGGTTACTTTCTAAGGCTTGTTGTTCTCTTTGCATGATAATCCTCCTCATTAATTTAAATACTAAACGTATAGTTCATTAATTCGATAATCAAATAATATACTGAACGTTTCGTTTTGTAAATAGGCGAAATCAACTTTTTTATTTCACATAATATTTGATATACTGAACGTATAGTTTATTTTTCGCGTTTACTTATATCCGTTAAGAAGGTGAGCATTCCAGTGCAGAGCAAAAGAGGACGTCCACGTAATGTCGAGACGCAAAAATCTATCCTTAACGCTTCCTATGATCTACTGTTGGAGCAAGGCTTTGGGGCGGTTACGGTAGAAAAAATTGCTGAGCGAGCGAAAGTTAGCAAAGCCACCATTTATAAATGGTGGCCTAACAAAGCTGCAGTAGTAATGGATGGTTTCCTGTCAGCCACCATAGCAAGATTGCCCGTGCCCGACACGGGTTGTGTATTAGATGACATTCTCATTCATGCCACGAATTTAGTGCGGTTCTTAATAAGCCGAGAGGGTAAAATCATTACAGAGTTAATAGGCGAAGGGCAACTTGATTCAGGATTGTCAGAGGCATACCGGACCCGATATTTCCACCCTCGGCGACTTGAGGCTAGGCTTCTTATTGAGCGCGGAATAGAGCGCGGAGAATTGAAGGAAAATCTCGATATTGAATTATGTATCGATCTCATTTATGGGCCGGTTTTTTATCGATTGTTGGTAACCGGTTATCCATTAGACGATTCCTATGTGCGACAATTAGTCATACATGCGTTCAAAGGAATTGGCTTGGACTGAATGACGTGGCATTAAGCAGTTCTCACAGAGTATCCTCTGTGAGGGCTGCTTTTTCTTTTACCTGCCACGATCCTCTGGCTAACTCCTGATTTGTTTATTCGTCAGGGTCTATACTAATTTTTTGCAGTAAATCGATAAGAAGCTCCTCTTCCTCTTCGGATAGATTGTAGACAAGGCTGACATTGGACTCGTCCAATATTCCTTGTAGGACAGGGGAAAATTCTAGCGCCTTGGCCGTAGGAGACAAAAGATGGGAACGGCGGTCATTTGGGTCTGTTTTCCGTTCAATGTAGCCTGATTCCTCCAATTGTTTCACAGAGCGTGCCGTGGTTGCCTTGTCAAATTTAAGTTCATTCGTCAACTGCTCTTGTGTAATGCCCGGCCGCTGCAAAATGAGCTTTAAAAAGCTGTGTTGTCCTCCACTGCCGATTCCGTAAGGAGTCAGTTTTTTGGACAATATTTTTTGATTACGACGGTACAGGTGGGAAATTAGCTTTCCAATCGGTTGTTTTTTTCTCATCAAATACACCTCATTGGCTTAAAAATGACACATCCCCAGTTGGGACCAAAGCAAAGTTTACAATAATATTGTTGCACACGCAACTAATTTGCTGTACACTAGAACCGTTCATTTAGTTGCGCGTGCAACTAAATAGAAATTGTTAACGATAACGAGGTGTAATGATGAGTTCAACTGCTATAACGGCTACAACCTATCAAGAGAATATCGACGTCCAGAAGAAACGTTGGCTGATTTTAATTGTTTTGAATCTGTTTACATTTATGTCCACATTGGATGGAAGCATCGTCAATATCGCTCTTCCTGTGTTGTCTCGCACGTTACATTTACCCGTGGCACAGATTGAATGGGTGACAACCGCCTATTTAATGGCGATATGTACCGCTATCTTATTTTTTGGCAAGCTTGGAGATATCGTTGGTAAAATCAAAATATTCAAAATCGGCACAATCGTATTCATTCTTGGCTCCCTATTGTGCGGTCTTAGCTCTTCGCTCTCTATGCTGCTGATTTCCCGTATTATTCAGGCGTTTGGAGCGTCCATGACCATGGCGAACAGCCAGGGGATCGTGACAGATATCTTCCCGTCCAATGAACGGGGCAAAGCACTTGGCCTCATTGGAACCTTCGTTTCTCTGGGCAGTATCGCCGGGCCAAGCTTGGGCGGTATTATTGTCTCGTCGCTGGGCTGGCAGTATATTTTCTGGGTCAATGTACCGGTAGGGCTGGTCGCTGTCTTTCTTGGCTGGAAGCTTTTGCCGAAGGATTTGATCAAGGTGAAAGATAAAATTGACGTTCCCGGTAGCTTGGTGTTTGCTATTTTTATTCTCACTTTGTTCGTCGGATTGTTGCTGGGACAGCAGGTCGGGTATGGAGACAAACGTATCGTTGCTTCGCTGGTGGTGGCTGTAGTTGCTTTTGCCATGTTCATTAGGTTGGAACTTCGTCGTCCTGGGCCGCTGTTACAGCTCGCGCTATTCAAAAATCCGTTATTTTCGCTCAGTATTTTGTGTGCTTTTCTGGTGTTCGTCGCTAACTTTTGCTTTAACATCATTTCGCCTTTCTATGCGCAGAATATGCTGAACTTGTCGCCTTTTCATGCCGGCTTCCTGCTGATGCTGCTCCCCATCTCGATGGTTATTGTGGCCCCTCTCAGCGGTGCGCTTTCCGATAAAATCGGATCTGAACTGCTTACATTCGCCGGGCTGGTCGTTATGGTCATTGCCCAGATTGGATTGGCCCAACTGCATGCAGGCAGCTCCATCCCGCTCGTGGGTCTGTGGATTGCCATGCTGGGCATTGGCAGTGGTTTATTCCAATCGCCGAACAACTCGCTGATTATGTCCACGGTACCCCGCACACAGCTCGGCTCAGCCGGGAGTGTCAATTCGCTGGTTCGCAACGTCGGTATGGTTGTGGGGATCACTTTGGCTACTTCCATCCTCTTTTATATTATGAGTAAAGAGGCTGGTTATCGGGTCACCGGCTTGGTCCCGGGTCATCCAGAAATTTTTCTGGCAGGCATGCATGTAGTCTTTATGACGTCCGCGTCCATCTGTCTTGTGGCGGCATTGTTAACAGGCTGGCGGCTGATTGGGGCTAGACGGGCAAAAACGCAGCAAGAAAAGGGATAAAGACCAAGAGAAGAAATAAAGCGTCCGTAGACAGAACAGTGATCGTAGAATTAAGATGATGAGTATTGCAGTACAAACACGGCATTAAAAGCAACATTTACAATTTTAAAAATGTGATACAAGGGTGGCGCTTACATGAAATATTGCTATGAATGCGGAACAAAATTGATAGTGAAGGAGTGTGAAGGCGAGGGCCCTATCCCCTTTTGTCATACATGTCAGGTCTTTCGTTTCCCGATATTCAGCACTGCGATCAGTACCGCTGTATTGAATAGTCAAAGAGATAAGGTGCTGCTCATACAGCAGTACAATATTCAGGGCTTCATTTTATTGGCAGGTTATGTGAGCAAGGGTGAATCCGCAGAGCAGACATTGGTGCGTGAAGTTAAGGAAGAAGTAGGATTACAAGTCGATGAGTATCAATATATGCGCAGTGAGTATTTTGAACGAAGCAATACACTGATGCTGAATTTTGTATCCATTGTGAATGACGATCAGTTGGATGTTCTTAGTACGGAGGTAGATCAAGCACGTTGGTTTACACTGGAGGAAGCCAAGCAAGCTATTTTGAAAAACAGCTTAGCTGAATCCTTCTTGCTGACCATTATTGAAAAGATTGAGGCAGGCTTATTTTGAAGTGATACAAGCGTGGCAATGCAAAAATGATGAAAAAGATGGCTTTACAGATATATTGAATTGCTAAACCGCAAGATGGCTGCTCTTCAAAGGAACCCTCTTGCGGGTCACAGCATGTTTATACTCTTTGTCATTGCTGGAATTTCAGCTATTCCCCTCACATCCCCTACATTTCTACTAAACGTCCATTCTCTTTCCAGGATTGCAGTATTTTTTCAAGTACCCACTGATTTTTGTAGCCGTCCTCGAATATGGGAGCACGATCCACAGATTTTCCCCTTGCCAGCTCAACAAAATCTTCATAAGCCGTATGATTATAGATTACAGGGACAGCCCAAGTCTCGTATTCGGTACCTGGGTGTTCCAAGTCACGCAGCACAATGCGGATACTTTCCGGGTTATTGAGGCTGGCGTGCAGCGTACCAAGTTCTCCATAGATATCGACTTCGATATCGTGCCGTATGCCGATGGCATTTTTATGAGTGATAAAGGTTCCCACGGTATTGTCGCCTACGATGCCATGAAAGGCAGCAAGATCTTCCACATCTACTTTTACAGGCAGACCCGTGATCGGATCGAACCGCTCGGGTGTAATGGTATGTAACAGCGCTGCGACACTTTTAAATTCACCCACCAAAAAACGGGCCAGATCAATGATATGTGAGGCTGTATCCCCCACTACTCCAGAACCAGCCTTGGCTAAATTGTGACGCCATGTATATGGATGCTGACGATATGGCGCAAATGCATCCATTAGATAACGAAATTGAATGTTATAGATTTTACCCAGCTTTTGCTCATCCAGCAGTTGCTTGGTATATTGGAAGGCCGCCCCGTAGCGATGCTTATAGTGAACCAGCAAAGGCACCGGATTCGCTTTGTATAGCTTTTTCAACTGATCCGCTTCTTCCCATGTAAGAGTCAATGGTTTTTCTGCCAGTACAGCTTTGTGTTCTTCCAGCGCAATACGAATAATGTCAAAATGCACATCATTGGGTGTCAGCGACAGAATCGCATCTACCTCTGGGTCACGGATTAATGCTTCATAATGGGCGTACCGCTTGGAAGCAGGTAGTTGCAATTGTTCTCCGATGGCTTGAAGGCGATTGGGATTCACATCACTAACGGCCACAATAGATACCCCCGAGATGGTGTGCAGTGATCTCATGTGATATTCAGCGATCAGACCCAGGCCAATGATACCCATCCGAACTTGTTTGGTTGGGGAGGTGGAGGTACTCATATGTTCAGAATTCCCTTCTCTTCTATTTGGTTTGAACTCTGTAGCAAATTCCTTTTTGCTATGCAGTATCACCCGTTGCTTTGTAGAATAGTCCCCACAGGAAGTGATCGTCACAACCTTCAATTCAACAGTCTGATGCCGGGCAGTGAATACAATGTTCTATAAAAAAGGATCTGCAGCTCCGTTGTCCGGTGTTGCAGATCCTTTGTATCCCTTCTCTATATCGACTACATCAAAAATGTACCTACCACAAAAGACACCCCGACGATGACCGAGCGCAGCAGCTGTGCCAGAGCCACATTGCCGTTGGCAATTTCCTCACACACTTTGGTACGCGGCGTCACCAGATCAAAAATCACATAGACCAGACACAGCACTACAATGCCCACAGCCGACCAGGTTAGCATATCTAGCCATGAATGACTGCTGTACGACACCATTCCCACGATGATACACAGACCTAGCAGCTTTGCACCCATATAGATGCCTGCCGCCTCATTGCCGCGTGCGATTTCTTGATTATCGTTATAACGTGTCAGCAAGCTGAACACAAAATAACCTACGATTAAGATGGCAAACAGGATAAGCAGGCCGATACCTACATTGCCCAATGCGTTGCCCAAACTGATATGAGAGTCCAATTTTCTTCCTCCTTATGATACTTCAGGATTTTGCAAAATCCTCACTTGTGAAAATAACAGATATGTTCGAATATGGTACATTGTTTAATTCAGCTTATATAACGGGCGGATTAGGAGGTACGGTGGCAACAGCGGCGGCGCAATAATAGGCCATATCACCTGTTACCTTTTCACCGATTCGCGGCAGGACACCCGCAAAACGCCCCCCGATCACGAATATGCCTGTCAGCACATAGCCGTGAAATAGCCCTTCCTCGGTCTGTACCTCTGCGCTCTGCATCGGCCACAGCCGCTGATAAATCTTAGGCTGTCCCTCGTAATAAGCGGCAATATGTGCGGCTTCCTCCTGCTCAGGCGTTCGTGGACCATCAGCTTGGTGAAGCAGATCAGGGTTGTCAGTCTGCGCAGGTTCAACCTCTCCCAAAGCACCTTTCAGCATCTCTTCGGATTGAGGATGTTCAATCAAGTGCGTCCCTTTACCCTCCCGCCCCCATATACCTTTGGCCACATAAGGCTCTTTATTTTGCATAAACACCGAGGGTTCAAAATACGTAGGCAGCAGGTAGGTTCGTATCACCTCCAGCTCGCGATCGTCAAACAAGCGAAAACCACAGAACTCTGGTGTCTGCTCATTGCGCTCATATAGCGACCACACGGTTGCGGTGAACCCTTTGCTCTGGGTAATGATATGCTGCGGCGGGTTGATTAATCCTATTTTCCCGTCTGCCACCATATCCATTAGCGCCTGCCCCACCTCAAGCCCCGTATCCTCCTCCCGGTCATCAATTAGATATTCCAGCGGATACAGGCGATAGAGAATGTGGATCTGCTCTCCCCGGTGATACAATCCTTCATTCGGGATAATCTCCAGTTCTTCCAAAGGCGCATAAACCACTTCAAACCCGGCTTGTTCACATAAATGCATAATATATTTGGTGTTCGTCTGATCCTCGATGTGCCAGTCATAGCAAGTGAAATACACCTTTGTTCCTAATCCCTTATTGCTATAAAAATGAATGAACTCCGTCAAGGCAGACTGAATCGCCTCGTCCATTCCAGATGAGGGTCCATGTAATGCATTGTCATCCGCCGATATTCCATCCCTACTCAGCACCTCCAGCAGCTTTCCTTCGAGATAAGCCACCTCGGGAATCCCGGTTGGGGTATCGGTGTTATTCTCTATGCACTTGATACCCGCTTCCCCCACAATCCAGTCCTGGCGGGTTATCCCATCCGGCTCGGCCTCCATTCGTGCAGCACGCAGCAAGCCTGGATGAATCCCCAACCGTTCCACCAGGTATTCATCCGGCATATAGCACTGGACGAATTGCTGAACCTTGCGATAAATACGATGTACCGCCTCAGAAGCAGTCTGAAGCTCTGCCAGCTCGCTTTCCCGATATACCGTTAAGGCTGGCACGCAATAGGATTTACCATACATGCGATGATACGGAATTCTACGGCTGATTTCACCCTTAAAAAGCTCATCATGTTCATAAGGCAATTGCCGAATCGTACGCATGCTCATCTTAACCCCCAGAGAAAAAGCCGCTGCGTGAGCCGCTGCTGCCAAAACCGCTGTGTGAGCTGGAAGATGAGGATGAGCTTTTGCGGTAAGAACTGGAAGATGAACGACTACTATGGTATGAGGAACCTCCACTATAATATGTCGATCCACCATAGTAATACCCGCTGCTGCCTGAATCCCGACACGCCGTTTGTTCCGATACAGGAAGCTCATCGCAGTCATAATACTCGTCGTCACCGCAACCCGTCAGAGCGGCCGGGACAGCCAACATCAGGGCAAAGGCCGCCATCCGTGTACGAGAGCCGGGCTTGGATTTCATTTTTTCCCAAGAATGCTCCATCACAGATCGACCTCCTTCACAAACAGATGTACCTTTTTCAGCTGAGGGTCCAGTACCGAATATATAAATTCATATGTTTTGCCACCCAGTACTGTATAGTGATCTAATAGTCGTTGGGCCAACTCCAAAGTAAATACCGAACCTTCCCGCTGATCCATACTACGGAATGCAGGTTCATGCCATATCCAGTACATTGCACTGAATGTGGAAGTGTAACCTCCCTCACTGGCAAGCACGAGGTCTGTGATGGAGGCACCGTAAGGCTTTGCGCGTTCCCCTGTAAATTCAGTCACATAGACGGAATGATCCGTATGTTCCTCACTTTCATTCGAGATATGCGACCATAGTTTGTCATGGAGACGCGTAGCGTCTACAAGCTTGCGTAGAAACAGCTCATCTCCCGATACGGATTCCCGTGTCAGGCTGCGCAGTTCCTTTTGAGTGTCTTCCGACCATTCGCGATACGTTAATGAATAATAAATGATGATTCCCTTCCCTTCCTGTACGCTTCTGTCATGAGGTTTGCAACAAATCAAAGCGCTTCTGTCGTCGTTCACTATACGAGATTCTACCTTGAAAAGGTTCAATTTGGAAGAAAAACACGACAAAAAGCCGCAATCCCTAGGATTACGGCTTGATTTTAGCTGCTACAGCTTGATATTGTTCTCGTCGAAATATTCCTCCAGCGTCATCCCCTGCTTGGCTACATCCTCCGCAATGTCTATTCCCACATAACGGATATGCCAAGGCTCGTACACATAGCCGGTTACATCTTCCTTACCCTTCATATAACGAATAATAAATCCGTATTCCGGTGCATGTTTTTCCAGCCATTCGCCTTCCTTGGAAGCTCCGAAGGATTGCTCCAGCACATTACCTACGCTTGGGCTGGATACATCAATGGACAATCCTGTCTGATGCTCACTCGTACCCGGTACAGCGCTAACTTTAGAGGCATATTCCTGCCCCTTTGTCTTTACATTGTTGTTGAAAATAGATACCTGACGCTTATAGGAACGGTATCCCGATACCGCACGTAGCTCAATGCCGTCTTTTTCCGCACCGTCGAACAGCTTCTCCAGTGCCTCTGCCGCTTCCTTACGCAAATGCCGCTTTTCATGCGGTCCCTCGAAGGAAAATGGCACCTGCGGCTCCACTAAGTCATCGGGGACATAGCCTACAGGCAAGCTGCGCTTTTTGTTCACAACGACTGTATCAGAAGTCGCATTGGTGACGATCGCGGTTCCATCCTCTTCCTTAACCGTGGCTTGCAGCGCACTCTGGCTCCGCAACGCCATCACAGGGTCGGCTTGTCCGCCTTCTGTACCCGCAGAGGCTTGTCCAGCGCTAGTGCTGCCATTGTCCGCATCCGGCTGGGTGGAAGGCTGCACATTCTCCTGTACCGCTGTAGATGACTTCAACGGCTCGCTTTCCTGTCCACCTGATCCTCCCTGCTGGCAGGCTGCCAGTAATAGCCCTGGCAGGATCAGCCCTGGAATGAGCGCTTTGGTCCAGCGCTTAGATGCTCGCGTCTGTTGTATATGTCGTTTCATGCTGGTATCTCCTCCAATATTGCAATTGATGCATGACTTGCCGTCACTTTTCCGTTTCCCCATTGTAACTGAACTTTTGGCACTCTTCGAAGCCGTTATCCCGTTCGATGAAGGCGAATAGACTCGAAAAAGGAAGTATATACCCGAATTGTTACGGAGTATGACGTTTTTGCGGGATTGCAGCTCGGGCCCGCTCGGCTACCCGTTCACGTATGAGTTTCAATGCCTCTTCCGCACGGGGTAAACCCGGCAGTAAAGCCGTAATATCCGCTTCCTTCTTAGGAGCAAGCTTCTGCGGCAGACGAATCTCAATCGCGTGAAAGCCCGCACCGGGACGATGCAATGCTCCTTCTGCCGCAGACTCTGCAATCCATTCGCTAATCGCTGCCGATCCGCTACGTCCGCCCTCTGGCCGTGAGGTAGACTCAAGCGCGGGGGATGTCCCCTGCACATGGGATAACTCTCCGGCCCAAGCACTAAATACGTACTCCAGCAGCTCTTCCCGCGACATTCCGATCAGTTCCAGACAGGTCTGCGGATCGCTTTCCAGACCGGCTTGAAGAGCTTTCTTCACATCGTCGACTACACCCACGCCATCCTCCATGCTGGAAGTGGCTGTCTCAGCTGCTAGCTGAACGATCTCATCCAGCGATAGACAGGTTTCCCCTTGCAAAAAACGATAGATATCCAAAGGATCTGCTTTTAGCTGCTCCAGCCATGCCTTCCGCTGTTCGGGGTTTAGTACAGGCGCTGGGCCAGTCCATTGGACAGCATGTGTGGAAGGTACACCCGTTGATTCGCCTTCCAACCCCAATCCGTCTAATTCCGCTATCCATTGACCGTCAGTTACTTTTAGCTTCACTCGCGGCCTCGTCATCGCCTTCATCCTTTCTCTGCTCACTCAATCCATACATCATTTTGCAGCGCAATCAGACCGCGCAATTCATCATCAGACATTTCGGTGAGCCAATGTTCACCGGAGCCGACAACCTGCTCGGAAAGTGCCTTTTTGCTCTCGATCAGCTCGTCGATCCGCTCCTCCAGTGTACCTTGGCAAATCAGCTTGTGCACTTGTACATTGCGGCTTTGACCAATACGGAATACGCGGTCCGTCGCCTGGTTTTCCACTGCAGGATTCCACCAGCGGTCATAGTGAATGACATGGCTGGCGCGTGTCAGGTTCAGGCCCACGCCACCTGCACGCAGGGAAAGTACGAATATATTCGGTCCTTCTCCCTGCTGGAAGTTGTGAACAATTTCATCACGTCTGGTTTTCGCCAGTCCTCCATGCAGAAAATACGGCTCTTCCCCGAAGATTTTGGCCAAACGAGAGACCAGCAATTCTCCCATCGACACATATTGGGTGAATATCAGCGCCGATTCGCCGTTCTCGCGAATCGTCTCTACCAATTCCAGCAGTCGCTCCATTTTGCCCGAGTTTTCAGTTTTACCACTATCAGCCCGGCCCGGAATGATCAGACCCGGATGGTCACAAATCTGCTTCAACTTGGTCAGCGAAGATAGAACAAGCCCTTTGCGAGCCATACCGATCTGCCCATCCAGTGTTCCCAATAATTGATCCACCACGCCCCGATACAATCCGGCCTGCTCTGGTGTCAGTACACAGTAGGATTTCAACTCCAGCTTCTCTGGCAAATCCTTGCGTATATCTGGGTCGCTTTTGAGACGACGCAGCATGAACGGGGAGACGAGGCGATGAAGCTCACGCAACGCGGACCCCCGCTCCTCTCCTGCCAGACTGTAACGCTGGCGGAATGAAGAAGCCGTACCAAGGTAACCTGGATTCAGGAATTGAAAAATAGACCACAACTCGCTCAGCCGATTCTCTACCGGGGTACCCGTCATGGCAATCCGATGTGGAGCAGACAGCTTCATGACGCTTTGTGCTTGCTTTGTTCGTGCATTTTTTATATATTGCGCCTCATCCAACACGATGGACGACCAGTATACCGCAGATAAATCGCTGCCGTCCCGGCCCGCCAAATGATAGGTAGTGAGGACGATATCATACTCACGTACACTTTCCTGAAACAGCTCGCCGTGGAGTCGCTGGTTGCCATGGTGAATATACAGTGACAAATCCGGTGAAAAGCGCTTCAACTCGCGCTGCCAGTTGCCAAGCAAGGACGTCGGACAGATGATCAACGCCGGACGTTGATCATCTGCGCCGATGCCACCGTCGAGCAGGCAGGTGATGACTTGAATCGTTTTACCAAGTCCCATGTCGTCCGCAAGGCAGACGCCAAAGCCCAATCCACGCATCGCAGCCAGCCATTGAAAGCCGCGCTCTTGATAGGGCCGTAATGCGCCATGCAGCGTCTCCGGCACAGGCCGTGGCTCTACCGAACGGAGTACGCCGCCCTCAGCCAAGGACGCAAGCAATCCGGCGGATTCCGCGCCAAAGATGGACAAGCCCTTCCATGAGGCCTCGCCTGCACTTTCATTTTCTGCAGCTAGATGCATCCATTCGGACAAGCTCATCTCACCGTTTTCCCCGCGCTTGATAAAGCGCAGCACCTGACGGATTTCCTTGGGATCGACCTCGATCCATTCCCCTCCGAGACGTACATACGGCAAATTGGCCGCGACGATGCTTTCCAGTTCCTCCATCGTCAAAATCGTATCACCCAGCACAGCCTCGGCATCAAACGAAATCATGCGGTTAATGCCGACAGACGATGTATCGGCAATCACACCATCTGGCTTGGCACCCTGCTCTGTCGAACGCATTTTGAGCCGCAAGCCTGCACGTCTTCGGCCCTCCCGGCTCCAGCGCGAAGGCATTTGCACGGTGATACCGTTCTTTTGTAGTGCAGGAACGGCTTCCGTCAGGAAGCGGAAGAACAACTCTGGCTCCAGTGTCAGCCCCTCGGGATAAGGACGGTTCAACGCTTCCTGCAATATAGGTGCCGCTTCAACCGCCTGTCCGAGCCTCATTAACAGTTGCGCCTGCACTTGACGATATACAATTCCGCCTCGAACCAGATCACGTTCAGGATGCGCCCACAGTGCCAGAGCAGGCAGTCGCAACCCCGGCTCAGCATCGCTTTCTGCCCAAAAGGTAATGCGCCAATCCTTGACACTCTCTTCCAGCGAAGGCTCCAAACGAAGGCACAACCGCAGTTGCCCTTCTATCGGCTCCTTGTCTTCCCGTTCCGTAACAGGCATTGCGCTTCCCTCAAGAGAGGACGCTTGAAGCACCAGCTCCTCCATCTCCGCTGGCGTTCCCTGAATCGCCACCGGGCGGGAACCTGTCAGCAGACTGTTCCACCACAGCTCTGCCAGCGGCGATCCTCCGCGCCGATACTCTGCGCGATATCGACCCAGCTCACGGTCTGAGGCTGCCAGCACCGCGGTCGTTTCCGCATGGATGACCGCACACAAGAAGGAGTACAGCACGATTCCGGCTGCATCCTCACGTGTTTCAGGCTCCTTGCCCGCAAAAACAGCCGGAGCCGCCATACAAACAGCCGGCATTGCAGCAGCCAGCTCATAAAAGCGGCGTATGTCCTCCTCTTGACACAGTCGAGGAATCCACACCCCGACAGCCGCTTCCGGACCACGACGGCGCGGTCCCGATGGACGCGCCTCTGTAAGCGATGGCGCAATTTCGCCCCGCTGCATCAGCTCTAGCGCGAAATAAGCAGCTTTTTGCCAATATTGCATTTCCTCGCCCAGCGTAATGCCCGATGCCGCACAGCCCTTCTCGTCCATGCGGGTCAACAGTGCCATCGTCTCGCGCGGTTCCAGCGCCAAACCCTCCAATGTACGCCCCAGCATGGAACGTCTTTTGCCACCTCTGCCCGCGGTTTCCACACGAGCAGTGTTCGGTATCCGTACCTCAGCAAGACGCAACGCAGCCTGCCGAAACGGCCGAAGGTCTCCCTTTAGCGTCAGCCTGCGGATTACACTGCTCCACGCATCGATACGTGGTTCCGACGTCTCACCAGAAAAGCAAAAAAACACATCTCCGAGCCATATTCCATAAAGCGGTTGATTCATATCTGTCTCCCGTCCAGCCTTTTGAATTATTACTCTTCATCATATACGAAAACGGGCTCTTTTCAAAACTTTATCACAAAAATAAATGGAAAGTCATAAGTTAATAACCTTAAATATTCATGTGGTTAACTATAAATAAGAGAATCAATTTACAGGATTAATTGTCTTTTTCTTCATCATCCGCTTTTGCATCCTTCAGATAAGGGTTCAGGCTGTCTTGCAACAGTTGCTTGACCTGTACTCGCAGTTCTTTGGGATATACGACCTCGGCCTCTGGCCCGTATTTTAGTAAAAGTCGGGACACATATCTAAACTCTTCGACCGGAATATACCCCTGCCATTCCTGACTCTTCCCTTCGTGATGGGAAACATTTTGGAAGAGGGCATCTGATCCGGCCAGCCTGGCACCCAATGCGGTAAATTTTATTTTGGACGGAATTCCTATACGAGAATCCTCCGAAGCCAACCATTCCTGAAGTGTGGGAAGGCTGTCCAAGGTTTCCTCCAGCACCGTTATTGTCATCACCCGATCTGAACGGTACAGAATGATGCGATCTCTGCTATGCGCTGGCATATACCAATATCCGTGATCAAAATACAGTCCAATCGGATATACTTCAGTCCACTTTTCACCGGAAGCGGAGCGGTAATGCATGTTCACCCGGCGCTTATTCAACGCAGCCTCCAAAATGATTGAGGTGTAGGGTGACTCTGCGTGAGTGGGTAGCATACGAAAAGAAATGTACTCCTTTAATTGATCAATACTGTCCTGCACATCCTGTGGAAGCTCGGCATAATAGTGCTCGGATAAATGTCCACGAACCGAGCCAAAAGGGATATCTGGAATGTTCTCCAACAGTTGCAGCATGAGGAAAAGACCCAGAGCCTCGTCGCGAGCAAGATGAAGGGGAGGAAGAAGCCGATTGGGGAGTGCCCGATACCCGCCATGAGGACCCATTTCGGTATAAAGGGGTAACCCGGTCTGCTGCAAATAGTCGAGATCTCTTTGTATCGTCCTGACGGAGACACCAAAACGTTCAGCCAGCTCACGCGCCGTATATTTTTTTCGGGAATCCAGTATCCTCATAAGAGCAATCCTGCGTTCGTTCATAAGGTACCCCTCGATTCAAAAATTAATTTAAAATGACCGTTTAACTACGACATAGGATGTCATAAATACATTGTAACATTAGGAAATAGAAAGGAGTGAATGAACTATGGAGGATTTGAAATCAAACGCAGTTGTGCTGTATATTGCCATGAGTCTCGACGGGTATATAGCTTTGCCGGACGGTTCGGTGGACTGGCTGTATGATGTTAAAGGGGATGGCGGGGACAATGGATATGCCGACTTTTACGACACCGTAGGTACAGTGCTGATGGGCAGGCTGACGTATGAGGAAGTGTTGAAGCTCTCAGATGATTTCCCTTATGCTGGCAAGCCATGCTATGTGCTCACACGAGCATTAACGGAGCAACAGCAAGCGCCACATGTTACATTTACGGACGAAGCTCTGACTGAACTGGTTCCACGTCTACAAGAACAATCGGAAGGTGCGGTATGGCTAGTCGGTGGAGGCCAGTTACTCCAGGCCTTCTTACAAGCTGGACTGCTGGAGAAGGCTATCATTGCGATCATTCCCAAAGTGCTTGGACAAGGAATACCGTTATTTCCAGAAGGATCGCTGCCAAGTACGTTTAAGCTTAAAGAAATAGAACGCCGCGGGGATATCGCTCTGCTCCATTACCATTTATAATTTTGTTTACAGAAAAGCCTTCATATTTCAGGATCATGCAATCTTCCTGAAATATGAAGGCTTTATCGCGTGCTTTTGTTCATTATTTGGTCTTCAAATTATCCCATGTTCTCTGGAAATCCTCGAATAGCTTCCCAGCATCCGATTTACCTGCCACATAGGCTTGCATCTGACTTCCGAATTCTTGCTGTGCTCCTTCAGGATAGCGGCTAAAGAACCAGCCCAACAGTTTGTTTTCCTTACTGTATTTCACCACTTCAGCACCCAATTGGCCCATATCAGCCTCTGCCCCTTCGATGCTCTTGAACGCTGGAATAAACTTAAATTCCTTGGTGATATACTTTTTACCCTGCTCGGATGTCACCATCCAGTTTAAGAACTCTTTCGCCTCGGGTTTGACAGACGAATTTTTATTAACCACCCAGTTGTTGGCGACACCTACAAACAACTTATCTCCGGCTGTTGCGTCTTCACCAATCGGCATAGGCAAAATACCCAAATTCAGCTTCGGATTAATACCATCAATTTGGACCTGAGTCCAGTTCCCTTGCTGCATCATGGCAGCCTTTCCAGTGGCGAAGTTCGTTACCTGCGTGTTGTAATCGGTCGTGAGCGGCTTCGAATTGCCATACTTCATTGTCAGATCAAACAGCTTAACCCACTCGGCGAATACAGCGTTGCCCGGAATCTTTGCAGTTCCATCATTCAGTCCCTTAACGAAGGCCGAAGGGTCTGGCTGATTGGCAAATGCCACGTTCAGCAAATGATTGCCTAACACCCAAAACTCCTGATATCCATTAGAAAATGGAGTAATCCCTGCAGCTTGGAGCTTTTGCGCAGCTCCCTCCAGTTCGGACAATGTTTTAGGGGTCTCCGTAATCCCCGCCTTCTTGAACAAATCCTTGTTATAAATAAAGCCGTAACCCTCCAGATTCATCGGCTGGCCATACAGCTTGCCGTCTTTGGTCATCGGCTCTTTGGCGACATCCACCACATCGCCAACCCAAGGCTGGTCAGACAGGTCCTCCAAATATTCCAGCCACGTATCCAGCTCGCGGTAACCTCCTACGTTAAAAATATCCGGCTGCTCCCCGGAGGCGAACTTCGCCTTTAACGCCGCACCATAGTCACTGCCCCCGCCCACGGTCTGAATGTCGAGCTTGATCCCTGGATGAGACGCTTCATATTCCGCCTTCATGCGATTCAGCGCTTCTGCAATCTCTACCTTAAACTGAAAAATGTGAATTGTTTTTTCCTTCACTTCCTCTTTGCCTGCGTTTTGTCCGCCACTGCTGTTACAACCTGCCAAAACCAGGGCAAAGGCCGCGAGGAGCAAGATTAGTGCTTGAGCTTTCTTTTTAAAAGTATGCGTTTTCATTTTCATGTTCCTTTCTATTCTAAATTCATATCAGATGAACTCGAAAAATTCATGTAGAAACGGAGCAAACGGAAAACGGAATGGTGCTGAACAAGCGATAGCGCTCGCCTTTGTCTCTAGATTCCCACCTTTATTCGTTTATTCAGGGGAATCTGGAGGCAACAGCGATGGTAAGCACCATCCGTTTGCGGAGTGGCCACCGTGTACATTTTCAGCTCATCCCACACTCAACCTTTGACCGAACCAGCCATAATACCTTGTATAATATATTTTTGCATGGCCAGAAAGAATACGATGACAGGCAAGATGCCCAGCACCAGAGCAGGCAAAGCCAAATCCCACTGCTTCGTGTATTGTCCAAAAAAGGCATAGGTAGCAATCGGAATCGTGCGCAGTTCAGCCTTTTGCAGTACCAGAGAAGGAAGGAGATAATCATTCCAAATCCAGAGCGTATTTAAAATAATAACAGTTACCATCATCGGTAGCATCAACGGATACACAATTCGGAAAAACACCCCGTAAGGCGTACATCCGTCCACCGTAGCTGCTTCTTCCACCTCGACTGGCACACCTTTGACGAATCCATGAAAGAGAAAGATCGACATTGGAGCTCCGAATCCCAGATAACAGATTACCAGACCACTTATACTGTTCATTAAATCCAATGTACTTACAACCTTGACCAAAGGAATCATCACCGATTGAAAAGGAATGACCATGGCAGCTACGAACAGGCTGAACAACACTCGATTATAACGCGTCGGACGCCGGACCATTCGGTAAGCTGCCATTGAGCTGATCAGTACGAGCAGCAGATTACTAACTACCGTAACCACGAGTGAATTCCATAAAGCTTCGGGAAAACGCGTGATGCTCCACGCTCTAGCATAGTTGCTCCATACAAAGGTTTGTGGCCAGGCCGCAGAATCGGTGAGCAGGTCACCAAAGCTTTTGACCGAATTCACGAATAAAAAGTAAAACGGGACGAGGAATAACAATGCGACGAGGATCATCACCATCTCGGTCGCCCATGTTCCAAAGCGGTAGCGCTTGCTTGTTTCCATTTACGCTTCCACCTCCCGACTTTTCGTCAGTCGTACCTGAAGGCTCGTAACCAGAGCAACAATGATAAAGAAAATGAGTGCTTTAGCTGTTCCCAGCCCATATCGATTATTCACAAACGCTTCATTGTAAATATTGAGTGCAACCGACTCTGTGGACCCGAAGGGACCGCCTTTGGTCAGTGACAAATTGAGATCGAACATTTTGAATGACCATGATATCGCCAGGAAAAGACAAACTGTAACGGCAGGCATGATCAAAGGAAGTATAATCGACCGCAAAATTTGCATCCGGCTTGCTCCGTCAATTTCGGCTGCTTCCAGCATATCGCGGGGCACATTGGTCAGGGAAGAGATATAAATAACCATCAAATACCCGGCAGTTTGCCAGATAAACACGATGACAATGCCCCAGAAGGCCGTGATCTCATCTCCCAACCAGGACAGGTTGAAGAAGGACCAGTTCGTGCTCTCTCCGATTGCTGCAAATCCCTTGACGAAAATAAACTGCCAGATAAAGCCCAGCAACAGACCTCCGATCACATTAGGCATAAAAAAGATGGTCCTCAGTACATTTTTTGTTTTCAGCGGTTTGGTTAGAAAGTACGCCAGCAGAAAGCCAAAAATATTCGCAGCCACCACTCCTACCACCGTAAAACGGACCGTAAACCAGAACGCTGTCCCAAATTTGTCATCATTCCATAAAATGTGACTGAAATTATCCAGCCCGACCCACTTTGCCTCATTGGCTACCCCATTCCACTCTGTAAAAGAATAGTACATTCCGAGCATAAAAGGGATTACAATAATGATAACGAAAAATAACGTCGACGGCCCTACAAAAATCCATTGCTGGAGCCATTGCGACGACTTGGCGCGATTCAATCCGATCCCCCCCTTTTGTTGTCTGTTGGTGTCTGGAACGCTCCCTTACGGCTTTCTTTCAGCAGCATAATGCTTGGGCCGTACGGATATGCGATTCACATGTTCATTATGTCGAATAAGCGCTCTGGAAAACACGTAGGATCGTGAACCATTAGGGGGGAAAATATTGACCTCTGGCTCGCCTTGAATTGTGAAAGGAGCTCACTGCATGAAATTTCACAGTATTCGTTCCCGCCTGATCTGGTTTTTGCTCATTGCGGTCACTCTGCCGCTGCTGCTGTCGATGACTATGACCTTTGTTCTCACCAAGCAATCCTTGCGGGAGCAGGCCACACAAGAAAATGAACGGCTTATTTTTCAGGGAATTACGAATCTGGATAACTATTTACAGGGACTGAATCGCGCGTCCATCGGAGTCTATAATGACCCCCATTTTCTGCGTAATCTGGCCAAAATTCCGGATGATTACCGGGCCGTCGCTGAAATTTACACCACACTGCAAACGATGATGAATGCTTCGTCAGGCATTGACCAAGTGTATTTGCATTCTTTTGACGCGGGGCAATCCACGTTGATTACCAGTACAGTCCCGCTACGGGAATTCCGACTGGAGCCCTTTACTGGTTCTATTCATTACGGCCCTTCCGGACTATTCATACAGCCTTCGCACATGAAGCATTTGTACGGCTTTTCGGCGGTTTCCTATGCGGAGCACAGCACAAAGCGGCAGGTATTTACACTTCATCGGGCGATTCGGAACATTCCTGCCTCAGAGACGCTTGGGGTACTCGCTATAGATGTTGATCTGGAGCCGCTGCGCAGTATTTGCCGTCAATTGTATGATGCGGATACAGAGGAGCTGTTTTTGATCGATCGGAACGGAACGATCGTATATAGCGGAAAAGAAGCATCGATTGGAACACACTGGAAGGAATCTGGCCTGCTCAATCGAATTTCTAAAGAAGGCGAGCACGGAGTGATTGAGGATGATACAGCACTGCACGTGTACGGCAAGCTGGATGCCAATCTGTCAGGCTGGACGCTCGTCAAGAAAATTCCACATCGTACGCTGTATTTACGGGCTACCCGCCTGACTCAGATTAATGCGGTCATTACAGGCGCAGCGTTGCTACTTGTCATTGTTGCCACGTTATGGATTTCGATAAAAATCACGGAACCTATTAAGCGACTGACTCGCTACATAAACCAGATTCAGTCCGGTCAACTGGATGTAGACATTCGGGCCATGAGTAACGATGAGATCGGAGTACTGTCGCGCCGTTTCAGACAGATGATGGATACCATCAATAACCTCATTTTGCGGGAATACAAGCTGGAGCTGGCTAACAAGACACATCAATTGAAAGCGCTTCAAGCACAGATTAATCCTCACTTTTTATATAATACGCTACAGTCTATTGGAACCCTGGCCCTACAGCATGAGGTGCCGCGAATTTATTCTCTGCTCTCTTCCCTTGCCAAAATGCTGCGTTATAACATGCGGGACCATACGGTCGTTACACTCAAGGAAGAAGCCGAACATGTAAAACAATATCTTGATTTACAAAAGGAACGCTTCGGTGAGCAATTAGAGGTCACTTACCAGTGGGAAGATGAGGTGCTAAATGATCGGGTGCCAAAAATGATTCTCCAACCGTTGGTGGAAAACTACTTTAAACACGGTGCCGATCCCCGGCTGGGGCCCGGTGAAATTCGCATTACAGGCAGCCGAATCCGGGAAGGCATTGTGAAAATAACAGTGGAAAATAACGGAATTTCCATTCCACAGGCCGATTTGGAGCAGCTCCAGCATATGTTAAAACGTCCGCTGAAAGCCTACGAGGAGCCGGACACTAGTGAGCAGGACTCCATTGGCCTTCGTAATGTTCTATTGCGTATTCAGCTTCACTCGGAGGATGGTTCTAACACCCTGTGCGTAGACAATATTCTGCCTCATGGCGTCCGTTATACACTCGAAATTCGTACTGAAGTCCCTACGGAAATTCATATTAAGGGAGAGTGATCTGTCAATGAAAGTCCTGATTGTAGATGATGAGAAGCATGTACGCCATGCCATACGGATGCTCGTACATTGGGAAGCTTGCGGTGTGAGCGAGGTGATTGAGGCTGAGTCGGGCGATCAGGCGATTGAGGTCATTACCGCCCTTTCCCCACCTGTTGTACTCACGGATATGCGGATGCCCGGCAAGGATGGAGTAGCACTGATGGAGTGGATTCAAGTCAATTCCCCAGCAACCCGAGTCGTGGTGGTCAGTGGCTATGATGATTTTGACTTGGTTCGACAGGTCATCCGCCGGGGAGGCATGGACTATATTCTTAAGCCCGTGGATCCAGTGGAGATTAACGAGGCTCTAAATAAAGCCACTCAAGCCTGGCGGACGGCGGAGCAAGACCGGAATAGGCAGACGATGCAGGCCATGGAGGTCAATCGGATGAGGCCGCACTATGCTGATAAGCTCCTGACTGAAATCGTTTCCGGTATAGCGAATACCCCTCTATCCATTACGCCCTTACGTGAGGAGCTACGTCTTCCTGCAGCTATTCAGATATGTAATGCAGCTGTGATGAGTACCACTCAGCTGGATGCCGATATACTGGACAAATATAAAACGCGCCGTGCGCTTTTGAGCTTTTCCCTCATTAACATCTGTAACGAATTTCTCGGAACTTCTCAAACCGGAGTTGCATTCCGTCATCTGGAGCGTATGGACGAAATTATTCTGCTGTATTGGGGCGAGCCATCTCGTTGGCCGCTGCTCTTGCAGGATATTCACACAGGGATCAAAACGGCTTTGCGGTGTTACATGCACATCGGGGTTGGCTCTTTTGGCTCTTTTGGCGCTTTTCCCATAGCGGCAGCCACTGCCTACCAAGAGGCACGGCAAGCGTTGTGGAAACGGGATGTGTTGCAAACCGCCGACTGGATGCACCAGAGTTCCCAGACACGGCAGAGCATTCGTCTTCCCCAGTTGCCTGAGATGGAAGAGGAACTGCGGCTTAGTGCGCTCAGCTGTAATGCCAATCGTGTGTCGATAGCGGTAGGCCATTGGATAGCAGCCGTAGCCGAGTTGCCTTCGGTGACAGCAGAGCAGCTAGCCAGTTGGAATCAGGAGTTGGACTGGATGCTGGCCCGCTGGCTGAATGACAGACCTGGAGATACCGATGGCGAGGAACTGGCAGATGAGTCCGGCTCCATTCATGCATTGCCGGTCGACAACCGTGGCATGCTTTCCCTGCCCTTATGGCAAAGACAGGTTGAAAACCGACTGCTGGCAGCCGGTCAGGCGCTTACACCAAGCCATAGCCCAAACAACCCGACCATCCGTGATATTGCCCGCTATCTGGATGCACACTATAACGAGGACATTTCTCTACAGGATATGGCGAGCCGCTTTTATCTCAGTCGGGAATATATTTCTCGTAAATTCAAGCAGGAGTACGGGGTTAATCTGTCAGACTATTTGTGTCAGATCAGGATGAGCAAGGCAAAGCTATTGCTGCTAAATGACAAGCTGCGCCTTCATCATATTGCCGGTATGGTCGGGTATCAGGATGAAAAATATTTTGGCAAGGTGTTCAAAAAACTGGAGGGGGTCACGCCTGGCGAATTCAGAAGACGCCATTCTGCAAATCCTCAGCCGTGACCGCATACAGCACGTGATCTTCCCACACACCATTAATCTTCAAATAGTTGAGAGCCAGCCCTTCGCGGCGAAATCCTGCCTTTTCCATCACTCGATTGGAAGGCGTATTTCTTGGCATCACTCCAGCTTGAATACGGTGTAATTCCAACTCGTTCAAGGCGTAGCGTACAATATCCTTCACTGCGGAAGTGGCATAGCCTTGTCCGTGGTATGCAGGATCTACAAAGTAGCCCAGATTGGCGTTTTGAAAGGGGCCTCTAGCGATACCCGACAGCTCCATTCTGCCAATCAGCTTATCATTTTCCGGCAAAAAAAGTCCAAACGTATATCCCTGTCCGGCTTGTGCCGCTTCCAAACCGTTGGAAATCAGACGCGCCTGTTCTTCCAGCGTAAAGTAAATTTCAGGTCGTTCTGGCTCGAACGGTTTGAAGAAATCAAAATTTTCACGTCTGATCTCTAATAAACGTTCTGCATCATTTACTTGTAACAGTCGAATCTGTAGCCCCGGATGGGTAGACTTAATCAAAATTACGCCATTAGCTTCATGCAACATTGTCAGTTTCCTTCTTTCTCCGTTATTCCTATATTATTGTGTTCATGGTCATGAGACAGGAAAATACCCCAGGTGCATGAGAGCAGCCTAGGGTATCTCCATCATTCAAAATTTAGTCCGTAACAGGCATCCAGCCTGGAAGGGTCGTCAATACATTCCACAAATAGTCAGGAATGACTAGCTCCTGCTGAGCTTGTTTGGATAATGTCGTGCGAATGGTATCTTCTGTGCCGTTTTGCACCTTCTGAACCCATTGCGGCTCCATCAAAAGCGGACGTCCCAGCGATACAAGCGGTACACCTGTCTCCAGTGCTGCAAGCGCCTCGTCCGGTGTATTCAGCGACCCGACTCCCATAATCGGCACACGGTTACCTACCTTCTCATGGATGAGAACGGTACGTGACCGTTCGTCACTACGGTCACGGAACGAACCACCAAAGAAATGATTTACGGAAATGTGCAGGTAATCCAACCCTTGATCCGCCAGACGTTCTACAAGCACCATCGTATCATCCAGCGTAATGCCTGGCGTGTGTCCTTCCTCAGGAGACAAGCGGTAGCCGAATATGAATGGACGCTTCGCATGCTCTGCGATCACTTTCTTCACTTCGTGAACAATCGCCAGCGGAAAGGCCAAGCGTTTCTCAAGGCTTCCTCCCCATTCATCAGTACGAATGTTGGAATGCGGGGAGAAGAACTGCTGCACCAGGTAACCGTTCGCTCCGTGAAGCTCCACACCATCATAGCCTGCTTCAATCGCGCGGCGAGTCGCTTCGCCATAGGCACGAATGACGCGGTGGATATCGTCGGATGTCATTTCACGCGGCACAGGCGCGCCTTCTTTTTCCTCGGCTACTGCGCTTGCACTGATCGGCTGTCCATCTGGAATTTGATCTGGTGGACACAGGCGGCCACCATGATAAATTTGCAGGATCGCTTTCGCGCCCTCCTGATGAATCGTATCTGCCAGACGGCGCAGGCTAGGAATCATTTCATCCTTGTCCGCACCAAACTCATTAACAAATCCTTTACCATCTGGAGTTACATACACACAAGCGGTAATAACCGCGCCCACACCACCGGAGCGTTCACGGTAGTATGCCAGTTCCTCGTCACTGACTTCACCATTTTCGTGGGAAGCAAAGTTAGTCATAGGTGCCATGGTAATACGGTTCTTCAACGTAACACCGGATGGCAGGGTAAAAGCTTCAAATAGAGAATTATATTTTGGGTTCATTCGTTCTCTCTCCTTCAGTTTAAATCAGATCAGATAATATAAGGCTGTTAAGCATGAAGCCGAATATGAATTGGATGCAGTTTTCCTTCCATAACGAACTCAAACTACTGTTGCTTACTTAAATACAGTGGTTGTAACAACCACAGTATAATGATCCGCAACTATAAAGTCAAATCTATCCTTTCTGACCTTCCCCAAACTGTTCGAAAAAGCTGAACCGCAGCCACTTGTCACAAGCCACTGACAAAGCTTAATGGTTCCCGGATGTGCTGTTCTTCTCCTCCCGGCGGGAAAACCAGGTCGCGAGCAACGAGCCGGAAATATTATGCCACACGCTAAAAATCGCACTCGGTACAGCAGCAATCGGATTAAAATGAGCTGCTGCCAGCGCAGCGCCCAGTCCGGAATTCTGCATTCCCGTTTCCAGCGTAACAGCTTTACGCTTGGAAAGATTCATACCGAATAGCTTGGCAAACCAATATCCGAGCAGGAACCCGATACCGTTATGCAAAATAACCACACCAAAAATAATCGGACCTGTCTCCAAAATCTTGCCTTTGCTGCCTGCAATCACAATAGCCACGATGAGCATAATCACCAGTGTTGATATGAGCGGCAGCGCCTGGACACTGGCTTCTGCCTGTTTGCGAAATAGCGATTTGACGATAACACCCAGCACTATGGGGACAATAACCACGATGAGAATATCCATGATCAGCGACTTCGCATCAATATTCATCCAACGTCCAGCAAGCAGGTTAATCATGGCCGGGGTAGCTAGTGGAGCAATCAGCGTCGACACCGAAGCAATCGACACGCCCAACGCCACATCGCCTTTGGATAAGAGCGTCATTACGTTGGACGCGGTTCCACTCGGGCAACAGCCTACCAAAATGACACCTACCGCAATATCCGGTGGCAGCTGCAATACTAATGCCAATCCAAAGGCCAGAAACGGCATAATCAGATAATGTCCGACCACACCAATAGCCACATCCACTGGACGCCGGAATACTTCACGAAAGTCAGCCGCAGATAAAGTCAGCCCCATCCCGAACATGACAATGCCCAAAAATAACTGTATGTATCCTTTCAACCCTGTAAACGCCGCAGGAAAGAAAAATCCCAAGCATGCAAATAAAAGTACCCAGATGGAAAAGGTTCCTCCTACAAATTTCCCTACTTTCTCCAAGCCATTCATTCTACTTATCTCCTTACTTCTATATAATTTGAATTTGAGGAAATTCAGCTTATATAGTGCTTAAAATTTTCACCATTGTACTACATATGACTGCATATACATACAACTTTTTATGATTTTACCGGGATCAAGAAACTTTTTCCGGTTAGGACATATTCGAAAGCAAAGTGGGTATATTCATAATAGAAGCTTGTGACCAGTCGGTCATTTTTGGATCATCATTCGTTGTGGAGGAGATATCCCTATGTCACGAAGCCATCCGTATAAATGGTGGAATATTATTGCATTTATCGCTGTCGTTCTCGTTAACGTTCTGGCTTCTACACTTCCTATCGGTGGCAGAAGCACTGCTGCTGTATCCAACATGTACCCAACCTTGATCACCCCAGCGGGTTACGCTTTTTCCATCTGGTCGGTCATCTACGTACTGCTCGCCTGCTTTGTCGTGTACCAAGCTACACCTACAGGGCAAGCCAAGACAAGCGTTCAGTCCATCGGTATTTTTTTTATTCTAAGCTGTCTCTTCAATATCATCTGGATTTTCCTCTGGCAGTATGTATACGTAGAGCTGTGCGTCATCGTCATTATTCTATACTTGCTTTCCTTGAGCGTCGTGTATGTACGTACCCGCACGCCGCAGCCAACCCGCGGAGAAATGTGGTTCGTCAAGCTACCGTTCAGCCTGAACCTCGGTTGGGTATCTGTTGCTACTATTATCAATATTGCAGTGGCACTGGAAAAGAATGAATGGAGTGGCTGGGGACTCAGCGATACGACATGGGCGATCATTATCCTGCTCATCGGCACCGTATTGGCCATCATGGTCAGCTTCCCTTATCGCGACAGCATTTATCCTCTCGTATTTGTATGGGCCTATGTCGCCATCGCCGTCGAGCATCCGAACAATGAAAATGTACGGCTGGCTGCATTGATCTTGGCGGCAATCATTCTGGTGTACGCGCTATGGCTATTCTTTGCCCGTAATCGAGAACGGGATTAAAGAAAACGAATATGATCTCCTAGCCAGAACAAGCGAGCTTGGGTCTGAATCATCTAGCCCAAGCTCGCTTGCTTTGTTTATTCATTTTAACCATGTGATTAGGTATAGACTTTAATCAAATCTATAAGCTTGCTTGTCGAGTGATCTGCATTCATTTTCTTCATATTGATAATATAATCCGACCTTTTTTCATACAAACCAAGAATCATGTCAACAAATCGTTCAGATTCCAACTCTTCTTCTTCTAAAAACTCACAAAAGCCTTGCGCTTTAAATGATTTGGCATTTAGAATTTGATCTCCCCGGCTAACCGCCTTTGAAAGAGGGATCAATAGCATCGGCTTCCGCAGCGTCAAGAATTCAAAAATGGAATTTGAACCCGCCCTAGAAACAACCATATCTGCCATCGCCATAACATCCGCCAGTTCATCATTTATGTATTCAAACTGCTTGTAGCCATACATATGAATGGAATGATTCACTTGGTCTTTACCACAAATATGCACGATTTGAAAATGAACGAGCAAAGCCTCTAAATTCATCCAGACCATCTCATTGATTTTCTTAGAACCTAAACTCCCACCCATGATTAGAATGATCGGCTTATTTCGAGTAAATCCGCAATAGGTCAAACCTTTGGCTGCCTCCCCATCTTTTAGTTCATCTCTCACAATAGCACCTACATACCGGGTATGCTTAGAGCGAAAGTACTGAGTGGTTTCAGGAAAGGTAGTACAAATTTCTGTAGCAAATATGCTGGAAATCTTATTAGCTAATCCAGGGGTAATATCTGATTCATGAATGATTACAGGGACTTTATTCAACCACCCAGCCAATACCACAGGAACCGAAACAAACCCGCCTTTTGAAAAAATAACATCCGGTTTTTCTTTTCTTATAATCCGGTACGCTTGAGAAATCCCCTTCAGCACTTTAAAAGGGTCCTTAAAATTATTCCAATCAAAATATCTGCGTAATTTCCCAGTTGAGATACTGAAATAACACACATCTTCTAGCCCAGAAATCAATTTTCTTTCAATCCCTTGTTCAGAGCCTATGTATTGGACACTCCAATGTTGTTCCAGTAAGTGAGGAATCAAAGCTAGGTTTACTGCTACATGTCCTGAAGAGCCTCCACCAGTGAAAATTATTTTTTTAATCATCTCCACCTCCACTCTGTATTCAAAAAAACAAAACACATTAAATTTAAGCAACCGGGTGCCTCTATTTAATAGGGACACCCGGTTGCCATACAAACTTTTTATTTTATGAACGGACCTTTCAGACTATTCGCCCTTCAATGCAATGACTTCAATCTCCACCAGTGCATCCTTAGGCAGACGAGCTACCTCCACCGCACTACGCGCTGGGTACGGTTGCTCGAAGAAAGAACTGTACACCTCATTGACGCTGACAAAATCGTTCATGTCCTTCAGGAATACAGTCGCTTTCACAACCTGGTTCATGTTGCTGCCTGCCGCTTCCAGAATGGCTTGTACGTTGCTCAAGGACAGGCGTGCCTGCTCCTGTACATCCTTACCAAACTCACCTGTTGCCGGATTTAGTCCAAGCTGTCCCGAGGTGTAAATAAACCCGCCTGCCTCTACCGCTTGGCTATAAGGGCCGATAGCACCGGGTGCTTTTTCAGTAGCAATTGTTTTTTTCATATGGGTTGGATTCTCCTTCCTGATACTGGTTCACCGTATTATAGCATGTGAAGTCCAAAGCCACTATTCCGTGCGACGGATTAACGCACTTGATGAATTAGAGATTACGGTGGATGTGCCGCAAAAAACAAACCACCAATAAAACACAAATAACGCCGCTGTTGTCCGAATCATTGGGCAGCAGCGGCGTTATTGTCATTTTAATCCTGCCGTGGTTTTACACGTTCTCATCAGGAGCCGTTCCTGTAACAGGTTCCTCATCTTCGGATGTTAGCTCTGCACCAATGACCCGAATGATGTCGTTCGGATAAATATGTACGCCGCTCGCCTGCGCAAGAGCAATTCGTACCATGGCTCGTGCGATGACCGAGGCCGGGATAGCGCGGTAGGAAGCGAGCTTGCCCGTCATCAGACCGTCCAGCGCTTTCATGACAACAGCTGCAGCGGCTTCGCCCAAACGTCGTTCAGGTCTCGCGCCCAAAATCAGCGACGGACGGAACAAATGCAGCGCAGGCAGTCCGATAGCGGCAAGCGCCTCTTCAGCCTCACCCTTGGTGCGGTTATAAAACACGCGTGAATCTGGATCGGCCCCCATCGCTGAGATAGCTAGCATCTGTACAGCACCAGCCTCTTTGCCCAACTGGGCAGCCAGCACCGGATAGTCCAGATCCACCAGACGAAACTGCTCCTTGGTGCCAGCTTTTTTCATCGTTGTCCCAAGGCAACAAAAAACATCATCCACCCCTTCGAAGGCGAACGCCGCTTTCTGTGGCTGTTCCCAATTGATGAGCGCCTGCTCCAGCTTGGGATGCTTGATGTCCAACGGACGTCTGCCCATAACCATGACGCGGTTGTATTCCTTTTGCACCAGCAGCTCTCGTACAACATAACCCCCGACGAGCCCTGTTGCACCCACAACGACCGCTTTACGTTCCATGATAGACCTCCTTTGTGCCATAACGCTCCTGCTCCTACAATAGCGATTAGGTTAATTTAAAGGGTTGTTCGTCCGCCTCCTTGCTTACGGACGGACACATGGGTAGGTACAAGGAAAACGTACTTCCCTTACCCTCCTCACTTTCTAAACGGATAAACCCGCCCAACAAGCGGGAAAAATCACGGCTGATGGACAATCCCAACCCGGTTCCTCCATATTTACGATTAATGGAACCGTTCGCCTGCTGGAATGCCTCAAAAATAACGTGTTGCTGAAGCTTGGAAATACCGATGCCCGTATCTTTTACAGCAAATACAACCCAATCTCCCTCCTGTCCCTTTCGATTCAGATGCTGTGTACTCATTTCAAGCAATACACGTCCTTCATGAGTGAACTTAAAGGCGTTGGATAACAGATTACGCAAAATTTGCTGTACACGTTTAGAATCGGACCGAATTTCATTCGGTATAGGCTCATGCTCCTTTAAGCTGAATTCCAGGTTTTTATCCTTCGCAGTGACTTCAAAATGCATCATCATCACCTGCGCAATCTCACGCACATTGACTGGCTCACTTACGATTTCCATGTGACCAGCCTCGACCTTGGACAAGTCCAGAATGTCGTTGATCAATTGGAGCAAATCATGCCCTGAGGCATAGATGAGATCGCTGTATTGGTATAACTCGTCCTCATCCAATTCTTTTCCCTGCTCGTTGATAATCTGCGCCAGGTTAATGATGCTATTAAGAGGTGTACGTAACTCATGTGACATCGTTGCCATAAAATCCGATTTATATTGGGAAGCCATCATCAGTTGCTTGGCACGTTCCTCTAGAATGACCTTTGCTTTCTGCAACTCATCTCGCTGCTCTGATAACAACTCATTCGCCTGCTTAATCTGATGATTCCGCTGTTGCTCCATCTGAAAGTCCCTTAAAATCAGAGCAAATAAAAAACTGAGGACGATGCCGATTGGCAGTGTAAGAGGAACAACCTCCGCTACATAATAGCGCCAGGGAATGACGCCCAGACAGGCAATATTTAACGTATTTACGATATTAACCGCTAAAATGGTCACCGATGCCTTAATAATCAAACGCCAGGTGGAACGGCGCATCCAGTAGTTCAATCCGGCGCACAGGACGCCCAGAATGCTCATATTCAAAAAGCCGACCCACGCCGCCATATGCAGACCGAAGGTAAATCTCGTTAGTCCGATTGCGACCCCAATAATAATAAGCGTATAGGAGCGGGGATACACCAATGCCGCGATAATCAGCGGTACAAAACGCAAATCAAAAATAACCGTTTCACTAAAGTTAAAACCAAAACAAGAGCTGACCCATCCGCCAAATATCACTAGCAGCACCGAGCTGACATATTTGAACCGCGAAGAGGTACGACTCAAACCATATTTATAAATCACGTTCGCCACATAGGCAACGGCAATCAGCATCCCTAAATTCATTAAAAACATCATTGAAAATTGCATGGACTCACACTCCCATAGCGCAAAAAATTGGATGCCAGGCCTATGTTAACCGCGTTTGCCTTTCTTGTACATCATAACATGAAGCCCCATCTTTCGACATAAAAGATGCTTACATTCCTATATAAAAAAGCGAACCTCAATGGCTCGCCCTGTTGTGCTGATATATACAGAGTCAGCTTGTGATGCCTTTGTTCCGGCGCCACTCCTTGACAAATAATTCGGCAAAATAAGGGTCCCATTGGGTTCCCTTTCCCTCTTCCAATATCATAACCGCCTTCTCTTCCTTCATACCTTGCCGATAGGGACGATCAGACGTCATCGCATCATAAGCATCCGCTACAGCAATGATTCGCCCAAATAAGGGGATATCTTCCCCAGCGAGCTGGTCAGGGTATCCCTTGCCATCATAACGTTCATGGTGCGATCGCACGCCGGGCAAATAAGGGGCCATAGCATAAGCTGGTTCAACTTGCCGGAGAATACTCTCTCCCATAACCGGGTGCATTTTAATCTGATCAAACTCCTCGTCCGTCAGCTTGCCGTCCTTGAGCAGAACAGCGTCAGCCACGCCGATTTTACCGATATCATGCAGCAAAGCTGTTTTGCGCAGCAAGTCGAGGTCTGTCTCATTCAAACCGCCCTTGCGCCCAATGAGTACGGAGTATTCAGCCACACGCAAAGAATGTCCTGCGGTATAGGCATCTCGCGCATCCAGCGCTGCCGCCAAGGTGGCGAAGTAGCTGTCCAGTAGCTGACCGTTCTTTTCTTCCCGTTCCTTCAGGCCCTCGATCATCATGTTAAAGCCTTCAACCAACTCGGCAAATTCGTCGGAGTACAAGTCGCTGGCATTACTGTTCAGGCGGCCTTCCCTCACTGCATTCATTTTTTCCAGCAGGTGGTGGATCGGCTGTTCGATCTCACGGGTCAACAACCTTCCTCCCAGATAAGCAAAGGCTACACCAAAAATTAAAATCGTACCCGCCCATGCCCAATAGGAACTCGAATCCGTCGCCTCCAAACGTTCCAGGCGAATCTGTGTAGCTAGACAAAATAAAAACAGAGGAAAAGCACCAATGAGCGTCGCGCTTAACTGAAATTTATGCCGAAGCGATAGTAGGACTCGTCCTCGCAGGGACAGGTTTAATCCATATTGCTGATAGGTTCGATCACGGATTTCCTCCAGCAGCGGCTTGATTGCTCTCATTGTCAGGAAAAATTCAACCAGTGCGTGCATCGAAGCAACCAGACAAGCTCCTATACAGGCGATTCCTACATAATACAAGGGAAAGGTAAGTTGTCCAGTATGTATCATCCATAAGGCAATGACGGCTGCCGGGATAGAGAAACCCAACAAATGCGGTCCAACAATACGTAAAACTGACAAATTAGGCAGATGATGAACCCGGATATACACCGCTTCTACATCCTTGAGTGTTTCCTGATTGCCGTAAAAAAAACGATGAACCGGTCTCAAATGCATTCGAAACACTATGGTTTCACAAGCAATCATAATGACGCTGGAAAATGCAATAATTTTAACAAGACCCAGAATTTCATAGTGGGCTACATTTAACGTGGAAAATACAAAAATCATACCTACCAACAATACAGCGATAAACGAACCTATAATATAGTTCAGGATAACATGCTGAATAAAGCGCTTATAGGTCGGCAAATTGCTACCCCTCTTTTCATCCGTACACTCTAAAATATCTTGTGTATTCAATATCGGAGTCCAACCATCAAAAGTTTACCTTCTTGCTCGAGCATTTTACATAAATACGAGGATGGCTTTTAATCTGCAATTTATAGATGGGAAATCATCTTATTCTTAACTAAGAAACTCTCGAGGGAAGAGCATTTTAGCCAACATTTTTTCCAGTCTATAATCAAAAAGCCAAAAATGACTTGTGTTTTATAATCATTCTTGCTATACTATTGGAGTATGTATTAACCCCATAAGATTCCACGCAACAAGCTATTACTCCTAATCACCGTATGGAGCTTCTCCTAATTTTATGTATAACCCTAATGTAGAATTTTGAGCTTTTGCCGAAGATTTTCACATTCACACTGGCGCGGTCATCGGAGCCGCAAGGACGAAAGAGAGGTAGGGCTTTTGTCGTTTGGAAAATGAACAGTGGAATCACACTGCCCCTTATGAACATGCTGACCATATAATGCAAGGTAGCAGGGGTTGAATATATATTTTGCCATCAAACGATGAAGTTTGAGCAGGCCGTGCAGTATATGCAAACTGCACCATCCTCCGGATGATCCCCGGGGGATTTTTCATATACATAAGCGTATCTATGAACAAAAAAGTGGCCCTGCCGATACATCGGCAGGGCCTATAGCTTGATCAAAAAGGGGTTAATAGGGTCATTATAGTCTCGCTTTCTTAAAACTAAATGATATGCACCTTAAAAACTCATTAATTTTCCAGTTTTATATACCTTCTAATAATTCGTCCAGTATTCTGTACCATCGGGCGGCATCGTTTGCGTAGTGGAACGTCTTGTTTCCGCTTGGGTGCGCCTTTGGGTCGAGGGACGCTCCCACCCTTCCAGTAAAACAACATGCTGGGTACCCGAATTGTTTTCCCAAGTGATGTAGCGCTCCTGTTCCATATGTCGCAAGGCGACTGTAATTTCAGCATCTCGCTTGCCCGTTTTTACGGTCAATTCCGCCATTGTGGGCATGTGGCGATGCTGGGCGAAATAATTATACAAAATACGTAGCAGCTTTCGTTCCAAATCTGGCAACATCGTCTTCCCCCCTACAAAGAACATATGTTCCCATTATAACATATAAAAATGCACCCTCCTACTGGAAGATGCATTCGGGCTTGTATGCCCATGTTGAATTTAGTTTTTTTCCTTCTCCTGACGACCGACAGAGCGCAGCCACCAAGCGATTCCACCCACACTTCCAAGTGCCAGAACCGTTAAGAAAATAATATAGAACAAATGAAATGCACGATCACTCATGGCAATCGCCTCCTTACTTTATGTATACACTTTCCAGCTAAGCCTGTAAACCTCTTTTTAGTCCCACATTCTAAATTTCCCCAAAAACTCGACAATAGATACTTGCTTGAGATCCATCGGTGCATACTAACTAAAAGTGGTTAATACCAAATAAGAGACAGACCAAGGAGGTTATCGAATATGAAATTCCTATTGATCATAATCATCGTCGTGCTGATCGTTGTGTTGCTTATGAGAAGACGCAGATAAGCGGAGACATCCTGCATGGTTAAAAAGGAATACAAAAAGGGCTTTCGGCACATCACCGAAAGCCTTTATTCATCTGAGGTTAAGGCTAAATTACGCCTTGTTCTTCTTGTTATATTTAATAAAAGCAATTACAAGCGCTACAGCAAACAATATTCCGCTGACCACCCATGTTGTCAGAAATGCCATACCCAAACCGACATTAGACCCCATCGTCGGGTGATTCATGGCAGTAAACACTGATCCCTGCATCATAAATATGGTACAGAACAAAACAACGGGCGCTAAAATAATCGTGCTTGCTGTCTTCCGAGTACCAGATACTGCGATCACGCACAGAGCGGAAATCACCAAGATCACCCAATATATAACTGCTTCCCAAATCACTGAAGTGCCCACCTGCTCAACCTCTTTTCTATCCATTCGTATATGCCTCTTCTATTGTAACAGACGTCACACAGTGAACCAAGCCATAATTTGATCAGAAAAGGGGTAAACCCTGCGGATAACGTAAATAATGTACAGTAGCGATCCTACACCAAAGACATGAAAGGAAATGTTCACTCACGTTCAGCCATAACCGAATACGTCTTATAGCCACCATCAACGTTCCTCACCCGATAACCGTATTGAGTCAAAATTCGGGCAGCAATATAGCCTCGCAGACCGACTTGGCAGGATACCGCGATCTCTAGATCACTGGGGATTTCTGCCATCCGCTCTCTAATCTCGGCCAGAGGAATATGAATCGAACCTGGAATGGCCCCTGCCTGTAGCTCCACCGCATCCCTAACATCAATAATAAGACCACCATTGCGGTGAAAATCATCAACTTCATGCCACTGTATCGTTTGGACCAGCCCATCCATGATATTCGAAGCCACGTAACCCGCCATATTCACAGGGTCTTTCGCTGAAGAATAAGGAGGTGCATAAGCAAGTTCAATATCAGCCAGTTCACGGACGTTCAAATGGCCACGAATAGCCGTCGCAATGACATCAATCCTTTTGTCTGCTCCATCAGCTCCAACAGCCTGCGCCCCATAGATCATCCCGTTTTCGGGATTAAAGAGCAGCTTCATAGCAATGGGTGATGCGCCAGGGTAATAGCCGGCATGTGAACCAGGATGAATATGAACAGCCTGATAAGGAACGCCCAGCCGCTGTAATGTTTTTTCATTATTACCTGTAGAAGCTGAAGTCAATGCAAAGGTCTTAATTACGGATGTTCCGAGCGCCCCATCATAAGAAATTGCCTGACCGTTAATATGATCCGCTGCCAAACGCCCCTGACGATTGGCTCCCCAGGCTAGCGATACCATCGTTGCAAACCCATGATTGCGGTCTTTGACCTGGATGGCATCCCCGACCGCATAAATGGCCGGATCGCTGGTTTGCAGTTGGGTGTTCACCTGAATAGCGCCGCGAAAACCAAGTTCCAATCCGCTTTGCTTGGCCAACTCATTTTCAGGAACAACACCGATCGCGAGAATAACCATGTCCGTCTGAAGCACACCCCCGGAGGTCAAACGAAGTTGTGTACCCTGCTCTTCAAAAGCTGTGACTCCTTCCTCTAAACGCACCTCCACCCCGTTCAGCCTCATATGCTGTTCTACCCATTTGGCCATTTCAGGGTCCAGCGGATTCAATAATTGTTGCCCCATATCAATAATGGTTACTGCAAGTCCACGCTCCCGCAAATTCTCGGCCATCTCCAGCCCAATAAATCCGGCCCCGATCACCGTGACGTGCTTTGGATGCCTTTCATCTACATATGCCTTAATAACGTCCGTGTCATGAATATTTCTTAATGTAAATAAATTCATAGCTTCATGTAATCCAGGAATGTCCGGTATCATCGGTTTGGCTCCCGGCGACAATACCACAATATCGTACGGCTGCTCATCTGTTTCCCCTGTAATCATATCGCGGAAATGGACGAGCTTCTGCTCGCGGTCTATTTGTATCACTTCTTTCAGTACCCGTACATCTATATTAAAGCGGTCTCTTATCCCTTGAGGTGTCTGAAGAAACAGCTTCTCCCGCGCATGGATTGCCCCGCCAATATAGTAAGGAAGGCCACAGTTTGCAAAAGAAACATGCTCTCCGCGTTCAAACAAAATAATCTCGTCTTCCTCATTCCATCTACGTAATCTCGCAGCAGCAGAAGCTCCACCTGCTACCCCGCCAATAATAACTATTTTCCTACCCATTTCTTCCCCTCCTTATATACCCTACGGGGTATAATATATACCTATGGGGGTATGTTGTCAATACGCAAAAAAGACGGAGGTTGCCCCCCGCCTGATAAACATTGAACGAATACTGATCTGGGTCGAAAAATCACTTGCGAATGCTACACGAATGCTCTGTCACACTTAGTCTAAGAAGGATCTACTGCTACTACTGCTGGCTGGCCGTGATCGCCTGCTCCAGATCGTACAATATATCGTCTATCGCTTCTGTCCCGACAGATAGGCGTAACAGCTCTGGTTTGACTCCTGCAGCAACCTGTTCTTCCACATTCAACTGCTGGTGCGTTGTGCTTGCCGGGTGAATAATCAAAGACTTGGAATCACCTACATTCGCCAAATGAGAAAATAGCTTTACATTCGCAATTAGCTTGCTTCCCGCCTGGCTTCCACCTTTAATACCAAAGGTCAGGATTGCTCCTTGTCCTTTCGGCAAATACTTTTGAGCTAATTCATAGGACGGATGGCTCGGCAACCCGGTGTAGCTGACCCACTCCACATCCTTGTGGCCTTCGAGATATTGCGCTACCTTCAAGGCATTTTGACTATGTCTTTCCAACCGCAGATGAAGTGTCTCCAAGCCCTGAAGCAGCAGCCATGAATTAAACGGAGAAATGGCAGCTCCCAAGTCCCGCAGCAATTGGACCCGTGCCTTGATAATATATGCGATAGGTCCCACCGCCTCGGTGTAAACAACTCCGTGGTAGCTCGGGTCCGGCTCAGTCAGTCCTGGGAAACGACCACTCGCTTTCCAGTCAAACTTGCCGCTGTCCACGATCACCCCACCAATAGACGTACCGTGTCCGCCAATAAACTTCGTTGCAGAATGCACGACAATGTCCGCTCCGTATTCAATAGGACGCAACAAGTAAGGACTTGGGAACGTGTTATCCACAATCAGCGGAATACCATATTCGTGCGCAATCGCCGCTACAGCTTCCACATCCAGCACATTGCCCTGTGGGTTGCCAATCGTTTCGGCAAATAATGCCTTCGTCTTATCCGTAATGGCATTACGGAAGTTCTCTGGATCATCCGAATCGACAAAATGTACTTTAATGCCCAATTTCGGCAGTGTTGTAGAAAATAGATTATATGTACCGCCATACAGACTGGAGGCCGACACAATTTCATCCCCAGCTCCCGCAATGTTCAGGATGGAGAAGGAAATCGCCGCCGCTCCCGAAGCCGTTGCCAACGCGCCAGCCCCGCCTTCCAACGCGGCGATCCGTTGCTCGAATACATCCGTGGTCGGATTCATCAGACGCGTATAAATGTTGCCGAATTCTTTCAGCGAGAACAAATCAGCCGCATGCTCCGCATCCCGAAATCCATATGAAGTGGTTTGATACAATGGAACGGCGCGGGCAAAGGTAGTAGGATCAATTTGTTGTCCGGCATGGACAGCGAGAGTTTCGAATGACAGCTTGCGTTCTTCTGACATGGTTATTTCCTCCCTTGTTATACGTGCTGTATGAATCGTCTCTTCCTGTATGCGTACTCATGGATGATTTTTCAATCATTCTCGCACAAAAAGAACGATTTGGGAAGATAATTCTCATTATTCAGGTAGGATATTATAATTTTATTGAAATATCAGGTTTCAGATCGGAATGTTTTACCTAAATGCTCCCCCAAACCAAAATAATGACGGAAATTATAGATGAGTGGGCTCCACTTTGTCGGATCAATATGGTTCTCACCGAGGATGATATCCTGATGAACATGCACCTGTATGGCTTGAGTTTCGACGATCGCAAAATAAGAAGAATGGTTAGGGATTCTCACATCCTTCACCTTAGCTTCAATTTGAATAGGGCACTCCCTGATTCGGGCGGGCTCGACCCTATTCGACTCAATCGAAGTTAGTCCGCTGATCTCATACTTATCTTTATGGTACATAAATCCATGTTCCTTCTTTTCCGCTGGAACAGGATTCTTGCCTGTATAAGGAGCCAAACGTTCTACATTTTCCCACATTGAAGGCCCCGGGACGTTGATTACACATTCGGGATGGTGCTTCATATTTTCAAATGCTTTGCCACCTATTCCAATGCCTAGTACCACACAATCTCCTAATGCCCACGAAGAGGAAATGGGGCTAATATTGGTCGTTCCATCCTCATTCAGCGTATTGAGTAAAATCACAGGGGTTCCGTAATATAAAATGCTAGGGTTAATCGTTTTAACGTCTGGGCTATGATTCATCTGATTTATTGGGTTCATCATCTCTTCTCCTTCTATTCAGATCTGCCTCCCTATTGTAAAATATAAATATTTCAACCTTCATCGAAGTATGGATTACAAAGGGGGATAACCGTGCCATGAGCACCAAGTCAAATGTAGCCATGATTGCTTCTCTTGTTAGCGAGCCTTCCCGTGCAGCTATACTCACCGCTTTATTAGACGGCAGGTTCCACACGGCAAGTGAATTGGCCCATATGGCAGGCATCAAACCGCAAACGGCCAGCTTCCATCTGGCTAAAATGACCGAGGCACAAGTCATTACTGTGGAAAAACAAGGGCGTCACCGTTACTATGGCATTCAAGACCCCGAAGTTGCCCGGGTGATGGAGTCACTTTTATCCATAGCTCCACCTGTTCCCATTCATTCATTCAAACATGCCTCCGAAAACGAGGCCCTACGGTTGGCAAGAACTTGCTACGATCATGTTGCGGGTCAATTAGGCGTGCAGCTCATGAGTTTTTTCATTCAAAAGGGGATTCTTTCCGAGGATCAGGATGGGCTTCATATCACGGAACAAGGAGAGACTTTCTTCACTGACTTTCAGATTGACCTTACACAAACAAGACACAAGCGCCGCTCCTTCTCACATAAATGCCTGGATTGGAGTGAACGACGCCATCACCTTGCAGGTGCTTTAGGAAATGCACTTCTGGACAGATTATTCGAATTAAATTGGATCGAGCGTCTGCCTACAACCCGAGCGATACGTGTTACAGCCGATGGTAAAAGAGGTTTTAAAGAGATATTTTCGATAGAGGTTGACTAGATCATCATAGTTCTAATCATTTCTTAATCCGCGTCGGATTTTATGATTGGAGACAAGGCCAGTTGTTTTCTCGTCATCGGACGGACATAGGCATAATTGTTTTTTGGAGCCTTTCCTTTTGTCACACCTGCTTTATATCTTCCAGCTCCAGCCGGGACGGCGACCAAGGTTCCGTACGTTCTCATCGCACGTTCAATCGGGAAAGATACGGAACGCGTTCCGTCGGTAGATCCGGCAAAATGGACCGCGGCCGCATAGTTATTCAACCGATCGTTACTGTCATTCAGCCATACGGAACCCGAATCTCCAGGCCCAGTTCGTCCCTGGGTAAAACGAATGACGGTTTGATCACGGAAAATCTTGATTCCCGAATCGCCTCTCACCCTTTGTTCCACGCCAATCGCCTCCACGACCCCTCTGGCGAAGCCGTTGGTTTTTGCCATTCTTTTAAACGTCATTCCCAGACGGTAGCTTAATAAGTGCCCGGGTACGGTAATGAGGCCACCACTTTGGTTAATCAGATACCTTGGGTTAAGCAGACTGTTTGAATTGGCAATAGCAATGGCGGAGTCCTGAAAGTTAACACCTGTCGTAGTAAGCGGGACAAATTGAAAAGCTCTCCCGATCTGATCCGCCGTTCTGCCCCCATCTGCCGGAGAAGGCTGAATGGTATTGTGAAATTGGTTTGTATTCGTCGGGACTAGAACATGGGCATTACTCAAAATAAACAGTGTATTATTCTTAATGACAATGAGCCCACCGGTCCCTCCGGAAGTGGTGGGAACCGTCGTTCCTACACTGACCGCACCGGGCACAGGGCGCCATCTTTGGCGAGGGTTCGTTTGGGTAGGAGCCGCCGCTTCCCTTTTGAAGGAACCCACACCTAAAATTCGGATAGGTACCGCAGAAGCTCGACTTATATCTTTTGTTACTGCTTGCAATTTGGTTTGCGTCACAGCCGAAAGACTTCTCAAGGTATATAACACAATCGCCGCGCCCTTTGCCGGTCTATTGGGATCAGCATAACCTACGCCAATCCCTGTTACTCCGTTCCGCTTTAGCATCGTTCGCCAAATCCGACTCTTCAACTTGAAGGCTTGATAAAAGGTAGCCACAGCCACATACATCCCCTTTTCATAGTCAATGATGTATATACATATGACTAATCGGCACATCATGACTGTGCGTTTCCCTAGAACAATGAAAAAGGTGTGGGCTAGATGAACTGTTCATTGATCAACCTTCCTTGAAAAACCCTACCATTTCTTTAAATGATTGCTGGGCTGAGTGTACGTTATATCGGGGAGAGTACGGGTCACTGAATCCGTGCTGTCCACTGAATTTATGTACCCGGATATTACGGTTGTCTAAAATTGAAATGAGCTCATCCACATTAAATGATGGTTCTTCCTGTGGGAAAAAAAGCAATGTTGGACAATGTGGAGCTATTTCTAAATAATTTCGAATACGAGAGCCATAGTATCCTACGATTCCATCAACATACTTTTCTTTACTACACAGCCAGGCAATCGTTGCCCCTATGCTAAAGCCGACGATAAATACCTTTTTATAACGAGCTCGAATACTTAATAATAAACTTTCGATATGATAGAAAGCGCGGTCAAATCCTATATTATCCATAAAATTGGTGTAGGCAGTTTCCTCTTGCGAATAGTCATAAGGTGTTTCCTTGCCTAGTAAATTTGGACAAATGACGTCATAACCCTGATCCGATAATAGGCTGCAAAAATTTTGTATATGCTGGTTAATCCCATAAATCTCATGCAGCACAACAATTAGGGTGTCCGACTTTTTATCTATGCTTATCATATTGTCCCCCTAACCAGGCTTGAATATGGGAAAATAATTCATTCGGATGCGCGTATTTATACTTAGCTGCTACTTCCGAGGATAACCGTTTGAACAACTCCAAGGATACGATCAGTGCTTCCCAACTATGATTGGGGTCGTATTCCCCAAAAGATTTTTTCAAATCAGCAACGACATCTTGATCAGCCCATTCATTTATGAATTTCCCTGCATGCCAAGTATCATATTCCGATCCATGTACAGCTTTTGCATGCCACTCTATCATTTGCAGCAATAATTGTTTACAGTCCGTATCTCTTTGCTTAGCTACCCACAGATCATTGCGCAAAATTTGTTTAGCCACATATAGAGAGGCGAAGCAATACATATTAACAACCTGTAGATAAGCACCTTCAGATATCGGAGGAGTACCCGGGATCGTAGTGGTTTGAGGGATGATTTGGTTTCCATTTCCCATCTTATCGAACAGCATCCTAACCCCCCGCTGAAACCCTTCAGGAATACGCCCATTTTTGATTATATGATCCAGATCGGATGTATGACGGAATAGAAAATCAACCTCAGCCCCTTGGTCAAAGAGAACGAGTTTTTCCGGATCTCCTTTTGCCGTTCGAAACATAAAGCTGGTCCAAACCTTGCAGATGTTTAGTAACCATTGATCATTTTGAAGATAGTAATCTGGATTCGTTGAAAAGACGACTACATCCAAGTCAGAAAACTCATCAAAAGGTTTGTCCTCTCTTGCCCGGGACCCAACGATATAAACCGCAATAATTTCTTCATTAGAGATTCCCCATTCGGATATACGCTCCTCAAGCACTTCGTAAGCATTATTCATACGATATATCCTCCTTTTTTAGAAAACATTATATCTAATCCAATAATTACGGTATATATTTTTTAGTTAACATTGATATACACCATTCATCAAATCAATTTCCCAATCTTCAGCCTGTGATATAATTCTTTCAATATTACAGTTTGGAAGGATGGTGCAGATGTCGGAGCAGCGAGTATACATCCGGTTCTCTGAGGAGACGGACGCCGCAGAATTGACAGCAATGTACAAGCGCAATCGGGAATTCTTTGAGGAGTTTTCGCCAAACACCCAAGAGAAGTACTATACGGAGGAGCACCAGCTCCAGACGATTATTAAGAGCAAGGCCGACATGATGGAGGACCGGAAATATTCCTTCGTGGTATGTCACAAGGAGAACGACCGGATTATAGGCAGCATAAATTTATCTTTTGTGGTGAGAGGACCGCTTCAAAGCTGTATGATCGGATACAGCCTAGACCAAGCATATAACGGCAAGGGCTATACGACGGAGGCGGTCAAGCAGGTGGTTCGCTATGCTTTCGATGAGCTAAAGTTTCACCGAATCTTCGGGGAAGCCTCTCCTCGGAATCCAGGATCCATCCGTGTGCTTGAGAAGGCTGGCTTTCACAAAGAAGGCATCTCTCGAAGTAACGTAAAGATCAACGGAAAGTGGGAGGATCACCAGGTACTGGCGATTATAAATAAGTCTGAGGATATCTAGTTTAAAAGGAGGGTATTATGAAGTATCAATCAATCAAACTGAATGAAAAGTTATCTAAGTTTAGTGATCATTGGTCTCCGAAAGTTATTGGTGAAATGAATGACTATCAATTTAAATTGGTGAAAATAGTTGGGGATTTTGTATGGCACGATCATCAAGATACCGACGAGGTCTTTATTGTACTTGAAGGCGAGATGTTCATTGATTTTAGAGATGGACGGGTACAGGTTTCTCAGGGAGAGATGTTTATTGTACCTAAGGGGGTCGAACACAAGCCATTCGCACATCAGGAGTGCCATATCATGCTAGTAGAGCCGAGAGGTGTAGTAAATACTGGAGGAGCAGAGTCAGAATTAACGGCAGTCAATGATATTTGGATTTAAAATGCAATAATGACGAGCTTTAATACAGAATAAACATACGTATTTTGTGCTAATTCGAGAAAGGAAAGGTATGGTGGATGATAAGAAACGCAGAATTTAAGAATAGTTATGCAGGATGGCGAGAAGTAGAAATAAAGGATTCCTCCCTAGGCATTACATTTCCCATGATGGCAATGTATCCAGCGGACGAACCCGAACAAATAGAGCGATTGGGTCCATACCAGTTAGAGTTGGCGAGAGAGGCAGATCTATCAGAAGGAAGATTCCCTTTGGTTATCATCTCTCACGGTACTGGCAGTACGCCGCTTGTGTATCGGATTTTGGCGCAGCATTTAGCACGCAATGGTTTTATTGTCGGCATTCCAGAGCATCCATTTAACAATCGAAATGACAATAGTTTGGAAGGAACAGCACAGAATCTTACCTATAGACCTAGACACCTTAATATGGTCACCGACTGGTTTTTCGATAGTATGCTGTTCAAGGACAAATTAATACAGAATGCTGTGTCTCTCATCGGACATTCCATGGGCGGTTACACGGCATTAACGGCGGCGGGTGGCGTGCCGACTTCTTTGCCTCACGAGACCTCGGACGGAAAGCCCCAGCTTATAGAGGTTACACCAAATTACCGAGTAAAATGTCTCGTTTTACTAGCGCCAGCGTCGGTCTGGTTTCGAGCTGAAGGTAGCTTGCGTGCAGTTAATCTACCTATCTTAATGGTGGATGCAGAGAAGGATCAGTACACTCCTTCTTTACACGCTCGTTTAATATTGGATGGCGTGCCAGATCCTAAGAAGGTACAATACAAAACAGTAAAAAACGCCGGGCATTTCTCCTTTCTGAGTCCTTTCCCGGAATCGATGAGGACTCCGGCCTTTCTCCCATCGCAAGACCCTCCCGGCTTTGATCGCGAACATTTCCATCGGATGCTTAATGCTGACATATTGGATTTTCTATGTACTCATACACGTTAGTTGGATGACAACAGCGGCTGTCTAAGAACTTTATTTTTCAAGTCTTGGTCTGCCGCTGTTTGATTTTTGTTCAGTCTAAAGCTTTATTTCCACTGGATATTTTACAGAAACTGTATTCTTTTTTCAGGGCTCTCTCAGTGCATAATTTCTTTCTTATTTACCTTAACACCTGATAAGGATTGATCAAACATATCGAGAATAAAAAGGAACCTCTCCGCTTCACGAAATACATGATCGGCCAATAAAGGATGGATAATGCTTTTTATTCGGCACTCGTCGATTAAATCACGCGCTGTTTTCTTAAAATCACGCAAAGACTTCACAGAGATACGGTTCTCATCAACAAATTGACTCAGGAGTGGAACGGTTTGTGACTGTGGCCGCATATGACTTAGGTCAATCGCTTGAAACATCAGCATATCAAAATCATTACTAAACTCCCTAGCTTGTTCAACCAGTTTACGTTCGGATGGATCAAGTAAATGGCCTATAAATTTTGCGTGATCGGCCATAATTTTTAAGAAAAATACATTTTCATCAATAATTGCATCGGGTAATGGTTCGAGCTTTCCTGAATTGAGTTCTCCTAAACGGTTTCTGAAATAATTGGCTTCCCGGCTTATGTGATCTACCAGTAAAGGAAAATTGGTTTGTCCAGGAAGCTTGCATTGTAATATAAGGCCCAATACCATTCTCTTAAATGCCCAAATATTCGTCGCCGCATTCTGAACCTCTGTATTAAACTCTTTGATTGTATAAGGATCTGTCTCGATATTAAATTCATGCGACCTTTTCTCGATATCCTCAAAAATAGTGTAAAACTGATTGGCTTCTGTTTTAAGTTGAGTATCTTCCGCTCTAAAACCTAACCCCAGAAAAAAGGAATGCTCCTTCATGATCCTGGACCAAAATCGTATTTCATCTAATGAGCGTGAAACGAATGCATCCAATCATATCCCTCCTCTATGTGAGCAAAAAAGCACTTACTTAGTCATATGGAATATGCCCTGTCATTATGAATATTGATTCTTACGCCTCATACTAATCTAATTCCGAAGTTGAGCTATTGAGACTCGTAACTCTGTTGCCTTATTTATGTACGTGAAATATTTCTCTGTACTAGCTATTGACCGTCGGAGTTATTAATCATTCCGGGCGCTCTCCTGATACTAGGTGTATTCGAAATTCAAGCTGGTCTCGCATAAAAATTTTATCCGCTATCTTAACTGATTCTGGCTTAACCTCCTCTACTACTCCCCCATAATCCTCAAATGCCACACGCAATTCCTCATCAACGGATACAACGTATACATGTGCCTGGACCAAAGCAGCTCCAAACAACTCCATGTCTGTCCTCAATACTTTATATGTGCGTTTCACGATGATCACCTCAAATATTCCATTCGGTGAACCATAATGGATTCCTTCTGCTTTAAACATTTCTGTGTATGTATCCATTGTTTGTTACGAAGCTTAACCGGATGTCTCCTTAAACTGCCGTGATCCTATCAGAACATCAAGTATCGTACCCTCGACCCACATCGTACAAGAGATGCAACTAGTTTCCCCTAATTTAATGACTAGTTATTTTATAATTTATTGAGAGTATTCATCAAAAAAATTAAATCCCATAATAATACTCATATTTGAATTTATATCATTTAATGTTTGGACAATTATCCCAATCTAATTCTATAATTAACTTGTTATTACATATATTTAGGAGGAAGTCATGAACAATATTATATTCAAAAAACTAGGAACAATAGTGCTAGCACTTCTCATTGGAGCTTCGGTGTTCTCATTGTTCCCTACCGTTACAAAAGCAGAGACTACAAATGTGACTTGGAAAAACGGATCTGTAGTAACTTCTCTTGGGGAAGTAGGAGCAAGAGACAAAGCAACAGTGGGAAAAACAAAAGGAAAATGGTATTGGGAAGTAAAGGTTAGCCACAGTATTTCAGTAGTAGGAATAACAGGTGAATCTGGTCCGAAATATCAAGCATACTACGGTTATAGTGGTGAAATTATAAATAACATTACATCAGACGTACGAACAGCTTATGGTCCTATGTTTGGACTTAATGATGTTATCGGTGTTGCACTGGACTTAGATAACGATAAAATTGTTTGGTACAAGAATGGCGTTTCCCTGGGAGCCAACACCGTTAAACCATCTGAACTAGAAGGAACACAGGTTTTCCCGATGGTCATGAATGGAACTGGTGGAAAAATGACTTACGAAGCTAATTTTGGAGCAAGTGATTTTAAATCTCCTATTCCTGAAGGATTTTTGCCTTATCAAGAATCGGGTACATCTACAACACCAGATCCATCTACAAAGCCTGATCCATCTACTACACCGGATCCGTCTACAAAGCCTGATCCATCTACTACACCGGATCCGTCTACAAAGCCTGATCCATCTACTACACCAGATCCGTCTACAACACCGGATCCGTCGGATACAGATGGGTCCCAACCAGCTGGTGACCGTGCTATTCTGACTGTAACGATGGACAATGGATTTGATAAAGAGTTCGATCTGAGTAAAAAAGAACTGAATGCCTTCATCGCGTGGTATGACGCTAAAGATGCTGGTAGAGGTGCTTCTTTCTTTGCCATTGACAAGCACAATAACAACAAAGGTCCATTCAGCAATCGCAAAGACTACGTAATCTTCAACAAAATTCTCACATTTGAAGTAAGCGAATATTCAACTAAATAAACATGATGAAGGACTTCATATCGGCTAATATGCTAATGAAGTCCTTCTTGATATTTACTCTAATCTCAAAATCACGCCTAAATTGCTATACTGGACGACACATGTTTTCTAGACTAAAAGTTTGCAAATCATTTTATTTCAACAAAAAAGCACGGTTTCCAAAAAGTCTGGAAGCTGTGCTTTGCTTATGTACTCAACACTAATATTCGATAATAAAGGTAACAAGATAAAATGAGCAACTACCTCAACCGATGAGGATACTCACAGGAGAATTCGTCATGTTAAAAAAAGTTCTATTCATTGCTCTACTTTCTGTAGCTCTAACAGCTTGTGGAAGCAATTTTAAAGAAACAACGACAAGGTCTGAGTCTTCAAGTACATCCTTTGCTACTGAACAAACAGTAAGCAATGAAAATACTGCTCAGCAAGCATCTACAAATGAGGTCACAGATAAACAATATTTATTTGCTGAATTCTTGAAAGATGGAACACCCGTGTTAACAGAAGATCAAGCTTCTATGGAACAAACCTCTTATGACTTCATTGCTAAAAACAGTGACTTATTTCCTTCCACAGATAAAAGCAAAGTCATTAATCTAGTAGACAAATCCGTAACAACAAAACACTTAAATAAAAATTTGAACTTATACTTAAACAAATTTGTAAAAATAAGCGGGGATGTAATAGATATAGAAGAAGATAACATTCCTATAGGGACAACGGCTATCGTTTATATTAGTGATGAAAATGATAATACAGTAATGGCAGTTTATCCGGGAGCAAGTGGAGAAATTTTTGAAGGAGACGTTGCTACAGTTATTGGAGTTCCTATCGCTAATTTTTCATATGAAAATGTTTCAGGTGGCTATACGAATACTACACTGTTAGCAGCTTCTTTTCTCGCGAAAGAAAATCAATAAATGTTAATCATGTAAGCCCTTCGGGGCTTTTTCTTTTAAGCAAAAACAGAATTAAACTGTTACGTTTCATTGTTAAAAAGTTATTATTTTACTTATTATTTAATATATGCATTAAAATGTTTAGACGATACATATTGAAACTGCTAAACTCGCATAAATAATACATAAATAAGGAGAGATTATTTTGAAACGAGTTATTTCGTCATTATTGCTACTGGGATTTATTACTCTAATATGTTTTAGTTCCTCGACATACGCTGCTACAAAAAACGTAGTGTGGGAAAAGAGCCAGTCTGTTTCGGCCACCGTAGATTCAAGTGGAACTAAAGCAAGTGTGGGAAAAACCAAAGGAAAATGGTATTGGGAAGTCACAGTAACAGCTCAAGCAAGTACCACAACTGGCATTGGTATCGTCGGTGAAGGTAAGCAATACAATGGACCAGGTGCAGGAGCTCTTCAGAACTGGATGTATTATGCTGCAAACGGAAACACTTTTCCGGGGATCGTTTCTTCTGGAAAGACCTACACATTAAAGGACGTTATTGGTGTGGCTTTGAATATGGATGATGACAAGATAAGCTGGTATAAGAATGGTGTATTCGTTTATACAAGTACCTTTAAACCAAGCGATCTTCCAGGAGAGATTGTGACTCCTTCGATCACAGGTGGTTCAGCTGGCAGCTTTTCGTTTGACACAAATTTTGGTGCGACTCCATTCACGCACAGTATTCCCGAAGGGTTCCTCCCCTACCAACAACCTGAAAATTCATTAACTCTTAATGCAACAGGGAATGAAGAAAATATTCAATTGCAGTGGAATGAAATAACAGGAGTCACTACTTATAAAATTGAAAGAGCACTAGCCCCTGGGGGTCCGTATGAAGAAATTGCCTCAGATATTTCTGGTACTTCTTATACTGATAATAAAGTTGAAGAAAACACTACCTATTATTACGTAGTTTCTGCGAATATCTCCATGGATCAAGTTGTATCCAATGAAGCAAATGCTTTTGTAAAGAAATCCACGCCCGATCCGTCTGATCCAACCGAACCAGAACAACCTAGTGGTGACCGTGCCATCTTGATTGTAACGATGGACAATGGATTGGATAAGGAATTCGATCTGAGTAAAAAAGAACTGAATGCCTTTGTCGCTTGGTATGATGCTAAAGATGCCGGTAGAGGTGCTTCTTTCTTTGCCATTGATAAGCATAATAATAACAAAGGTCCATTCAGTAACCGTAAGGACTACGTAATATTCAATAAAATCCTTACATTTGAAGTAAGCGAGTATTCAACGAAATAAACAACAAGAGAGGTAGACTGTCCACTGTGCAGGACTCAAGATGCCTCGCGGCTTAAGTGGATCAGAAACCCACGCAAGGTTGCTTACAATAAGGTGTACAATCGCAGCATGTTTGATATATTTAAAGTGATTAGGAAATTGTTCAAAAGATAAAAGCTCTGCCGACCCATAAGGTTAGCAGAGCTTTTTATCTAATCTAATTTCGGGTAGATTATGAAAGAAAGAAGTCGTTGAATTTGATTGATGGGTCATTATCATACAATTCTTTTCACAAAATTAAACCCAACATGATTTAAGGATGATAACCAAGAGGATATAGAGCACCAAAATGGCCGCTGTAGAAGTCCACACACCGCAAACAGCTGCACCTGCACATCCGCTCATAGCTTTAGCCCTCCTTTATTTTGTCGTCATTTTAATATATGTGTAAATATGTTTTATGACCGGGCATTCAGGTAAACATAAAACACCCTATTTACGTATGCCCGCGGAATATTAGGATACTTTCCAATCGCTTGCTGATATCTTTGTTAATATGGGAGATGGGATATACACCGTGAAAAAGCCATGCTTAATAGTTCCTGATTGTAAATCTGATACTTACAGTTTTGATCCAACACCCAATTCGCAAATCCTACAGCTTTAGTGTAGCAATGATAATCATAGGGATTAATTTTAAACTCAAGAATATCCAGCATAATCTGATTCTCTTCATCTGATAATTCCAAACCCAACTGGCTAAACTGTCTTTGTCGAATTCTCCGAGCAGTGGCGTCTTGTATTGCTTTGTGTTGATTGGACACTTGTCCTTTGTGTTGACGATAATACAATAAGTTTATGGGGAGGTTCGCTATTTGTACCTGTGAAGCTAATCGGTTCCACATTTCGTAGTCTTCGGCATGAGGATAATTACTATCATATTGAACGTTTAGCCGATGTATCATGCTATTGCGTATTATTGTGACAGGATGGCAGATACAGCAATGAAATAACAACCATGTTTTAATTTCTTCATGACTGGCCGGATTCACCTTAAGTACTCCTCCACTAGAAGTAGTAAAAGCAGCACCGCATACATCAATTAAGGGATTTTGATCCATAAATGATATTTGCACATCCAATCGATCTGGCGTAGAAATATCATCGCTATCCATACGAACGATATATTCACCAGTTGCCCTATTGAATCCCTCGTTTAAAGTAGCGACCAAACCTTGATTGGTACTATGAAAGATTTTAACCACTCTAGGATCTGTTATCTGTGAAATAAGAAAAGCAGATCCATCTGTTGAGCCATCATCAATAATAATTAATTCAAAATCGGAATAGGTTTGAACTAAAATACTGTGGATTGCTTCCCAAACAAAAGCCACAGTATTATAAACTGGCAGTATAACTGAAGCTCGTGGCACAAGAAGTTCCCTCCATTCTACATTTTAAATTAAGAAAATATTATTTTACATAAAAGCAACTTCCCTATTTTTCTCGAAAACTAGTTCTTCATATATTTATGTTCTAAGTATATGTATTGGAATACGTTTCGAGGCGGCTTCTTGGTAAAAAAGGTCCTAATAAAGTGAAATCTTCAAACTCTTACTCTGGTTTGATTTATCGTTTAATAATCCTTACTCGAACAAAAAAGCGCGGTCCCCAAAAGCTTGGAAGCCGCGCTGTGCTTGAGTTTCATAGTATGCTGGTGAAGGAAATTCAACCCCCGGCCTACGCATTACGAGTGCTTCGTAATAGAATCAATAGAACTGAGCTTGTGGGAGAACGTATTTCGGTTCGACATACCGACTGCATTCATAGTTGTATTAACGATTCATTAAACCGATAAAAAAGCTTTCTATACCACCCTTTGGGGTGATTATAGAAAGCTAATCTGCTTTGCAGCTATAGCGCTCACTTAAAATTTCCTAGGGAACTGTTTGACAATGCCTTCTGTCAGGATGTCCGCTAAATGAATCATATGGATCTCGTTTTTATCGGTTGATGCAATACCCGCTTTCCAATCTCCTTTGATATAGTCAAGGACTAATTCCGTAATCAACTGAAGGTGCGTATACAGCATATCTTGTAGTGTTTTAAACTGCCAGTTCGGATTCGCTGCACTTAAAAATTTGGCGATATCATCGGCGTTTGTACGCCAATCCGCCTCTAGCTTTTTCACATCCGCCTGATTACCCGCTTTAGCAGCCGCTACAATTTTCCCTGCGATTAGAATATGCTCCCTCAGAAGATCAGTCAGCTTATTACCAGCGGCTTCCCCATAATAAGGCTTGATCACATTGCCTATATCTTGCTGTTCCGTAAAAGCCGGTCCAATACGTCCTTCTGATCTTGAAGATTAGATATGGCGCTGACAATATAGTTCCTCGTCCATATCGTATGGTCGATCCATACCTTCTGCATATCGCCTTTCAGTTGCACCATTTTGGAACTTAGGCAAGTAGAATCCTTCTCCTCCCCTACCTTCGCTTGCGCGACTACTAACGGAGTCATGCTAAAAACGAGCGCCAAGGTTAACGGCAATGCCAACAGCCATTTGTTTTTCAATTCATCTGCTCCTCTGTACTTTTGGAATAAAACAGGCTGTCTTATTATGGTTCAAATATCCGTTTTTAATTCAAAACACAAAAAAAGCCTGCCGGTGATTAGCCAGCAGAGCGACTTTATATACGCTTCAAAACATGAAATCATTAATGCAACAACAACCATTATCTTCATTTTTTCAACATACGTATTTAGCATGCCCAATAGAACTTATTTCATATACACACATTAATTCTTTACTACTGGGAATCATAAATTTGTACATCATTAAAATAAACAAGGAGTGGTTTTATAATGGGTATCCTAAGCGGGAATCCAAAAGACGAGCCCATGCATTACGGAGAAATTTATAGTGTGTGGCAGTTGTCAGCGTTAGCGAAAGGCAGCGTTTCATTTTACCAAGCATGTTTAAACCACGCAGGAGACAAGGAACTCAAAAAAATACTGGATGATCTTATTGATCAAGCTAAACTGGAAATCCAAGAATGCGACGCAATGCTTACTGATAATGGGATTGCCCCAGCTCCTATTTTGCCTGAAAGACCCCCTGTGAAACTTGAGGATATCCCGGTTGGTGCAAGGTTTACTGATCCCGAAATTGCAGCTAAAATCGCATTAGATACCTCTGTGGGATTGACATCTTGCAGCCAAGCTATGGGTCAATCCATTAGAGAAGACATCGGGGCTTTATTTGCAAAATATCATCTAACTAAGACTGCTTTGGGAGTCCGTATTCTAAAAATGAACAAAGAAAAGGGTTGGCTAATACCTCCTCCTCTTCAATTAAAAAGACCTGAACCAGTTAAAGCCTAAATTTCCTGTACGATTCTTCAACACACCGTTCCTTAGATTGTTCAACAAAAATCCCCGCCGACCAGTTAAGGTTTGCGGGGATTTAATCTTATTTAGAGTATTTACTTAACTTCACCGTTTGATATTTTGAGTAGATGTCTCCTTTGTAAGATATAAGGAGATAACAATCCTAAAGTTAAGGGCGCATGCAATTGTAGTTATAATATGAATTGATTGGGAGAAGAATGCTCCCTCTAACAAAAAAGCACGTCCTCCAAAAAGCTTGGAAGCCATGCTGTGCTTGAGTTTCATTGAATGCTGGTGAAGGGAATTGAACCCCCGGCCTACGCATTACGAGTGCGTTCCGGTACAGTTCAGATAGATTAATGAATATCTAGAGGATGCCGTGATAAGTGGCATCCTTTTGTTCGCTAAAGGACAGTTAGGCCATAGCTAGTGCTACAATCGGCATGAGAGAAATTTCTCGAATAAATAAAAGCATCTTTTGGAAGTATTTTTCAATAGATAGATTAACTCAATTACTAAGGCTTGAACCAACAAAATCCATAGAGTGGTGACAAGGATGGCAGTCGATCTTAGCTATAAAAAGGAAAAGCATTCACATCCTTGACTTTCCCCTGCACGGGAAACTGTATACTCACATTATGTTATAGATTGGAGATGATATTTTGTTCAAAATCAGTGCATTTTCCAGGCTAAGCAAGGTCTCCTTAAAAACACTGCGTTATTACGACCAGATTGGCATACTTAAGCCGAGAAAAGTGGATTACGATACGGGCTACCGTTACTATTCCGCAGATCAGCTTCTTGAGCTCAACCGAATCTTAATCTATAAGGAATTGGGTTTTACATTGCCCCAAATTAAACAGCTGCTTCAGGAAGATATTTCATTGGAGAATATTCAAGGCATGTTTAAGCTGAAAAGAAGCGAAATCCAGCATATCATCGATACGGAACAAGCCAAACTCGTCAGGATTGAGGAACGTATGCAGCTTATAGAAAAAGAGGGGCAATTCGAAACGGGTCAAGAAATCAGAGTCAAAGCAGATGGTGCTCAATCGTTTTTTTATCAGAAAACATGCGGGAAAGAAGAGGACATTCCGGATTTGTTTCGTCAATTTGATCAGTTATTAACAACGGAAATTCGCCAGCTGATCCAAGGCCCTCAGGTTGTTTTGTGGAAAGACATCGACGGAAAAGAGGATGAGTTTGAGTTTGAAGTCGGTTATTTTTTAACCTGTGAGCTGCGGTCATTTCCAGAACCGTTTCGGCTACGGACTCTTCCTCCTGAACCGATGATGGCTACAATGGCTTTTCATTCAAATTCAAAATTTGATGGTGCGGCCTGTGTTCATTTAGCTAAATGGATTGAGAAAAATAACTATCAGATCAAGGAAAACGAATTAGGTAGGGAACTATACTTACCGTTAACTCCAGAACGAGATGCACAATTCATAGAAATACAAATTCCCATTATAAATAGATAACTGAAGAAGGTGGAGTGGGGTAAATTGAAAAATAAACGGATCATCTATGTCCTGGCACTGGCTGTTTTTCTGATTGGAACCATTGAATATATTATTACGGGAGTCATTAAGATGATCGCTGTGGACTTGGGAGTATCTACTTCAGAAGCTGGGTTATTGGTGACTGTGTTTGCTCTCGCCGCGGCCATTGTCGCTCCGATTTTGATTGCATTAACGATCAATGCAGATCGCAAGAAACTACTAATGACCACCCTTGGTGTGTTTATTGCCAGCAACGGACTTATGTTTGTAGATCTTGCTTATGAAACAGTACTATGGATACGAATTATCCAAGGGGCTAGCGGAGGAATCGCTACCGTTGTAGCCATGGCAGTAGCGACACGACTCGTTGAAAAAGAAAAAAGGGGCAATGCCATCGGTATTATTTTGATGGGGCTTAGCAGTTCGCTCGTGCTCGGTGTTCCCATGGGCACATTTTTTAGTGAGATGTTTGGATGGAGAGTGCTATTTGTTTTAATCGGATTATTAAGTGTTCTTCCATTACTTATCATCTATAAAAAAGTTCCGGCAATCAAAGAAGAAGAAAAGGTTACCCTAAGAATGCAGCTCTCTATTTTAAGAAATCCAACCATTCTGATGGCCTTGGTTATTACGTTATTTTATGTCGGCGGCTATTCTACACTGTTTACTTATATTACGCCTTTCTTGCAAGCCACGTCCTCTCTTTCCATGACAGAAATTAGCGGTGTTCTGTTCCTGGCGGGCATTTGCAGCTTTGTCGGATCAAGAGTGGGCGGACAATTGGCAGATGCAAAGGGATCGAAATTTACCATTTGTCTCGGGCTCATCTTACAAGGGGCGACTCTTCTTTTATTCGCTCTAGCCGGAGTCAATCTCTTGGTATTAATCTTGGTTTTAATGATTTTTATGTTAGCAACTTGGAGTATTTCCCCGGCCCAGCAACTTTATCTGGTTACTCTGGCGCCTCGAAATCCGGACATTGCTCTTAGCGTAAATACTTCGTTCATCCAATTTGGTTTTGCACTGGGATCTGGATTAGGCGGGCTAGTCATCAGTCGTACATCTGTCCTATATTTGAATTGGCTGGGTTTTGCCGCTGTAAGCATAGCTTTACTTCTTGCCATCTTACTATTTAAAAAAATGAGCAGTAGGACTGGAACCCCTATTGTTACTAAATAAGAAATGGACTGGACACCCACATCCAGTGCAATTTCAAAGATGGTATATATCGTCTTAAAATACAGATCCTAGCTTAATGTAGCTGCAAACAGTTCTATATCCGATTTTGACACTTTATATGTATGATTCATGCTGATCACCTTGATAATTCATTCGGTGAACGATGTAGTAATTCCTTCAACAAAAATCCCCGCCGACCAGTTAAGGTTAGCGGGGATTTGCTTTGCTTACGTTTAAGCACCTCCAATGGTAACGTAAGGCTGAATACTATTGTGGTGGTTAAGGGCTTGATCCGGCACAGTAACAATAAACAAAAAGCTAGCCGCGATGATCAGCAGTACCATTTTTTTTAACATTGGTCATCCACACCTTTTCAATGAAATTTAAAAATGCTGCTTTAGTTTCTGAAACTGCATAATCCCGAAAATGTAAAAACAAACCCATACAGTTTATAAAATTAGTCTCATTATTTAATGTATGATAACTTACCATTGCATACATCAAATGTTTAAAACCATCAATGTAAGAGCCTCGATGTAAATAATAATAAGCTAACTCGTAACCAAACCACGCGATATAATCCGGTATCACCTGTTGGGTATACATATCATCTGATGATGGTTGCTGTTGTGCAAAAGCGTTTATTTCGGCTTCAAATTGTTGAAGTATACCTTCCACATCTATGTTATATTGGTTTGCTGAAATTATAACATTCAACAGTTTTGAGATTTTCTCATTCTCGTTAGTGGCTGATGTCACTGCAATATATTCAACATAATCTTGAAGCACACTTATATCTCCTGACAACAGTTTATATACGTAAGTATTACCTTCTGCCCAACTTTTAAACAAGCTAACCCAGTGTTGAGTGTCGTCGTCAGTCTCTTTGACCCAATCTAGATTAGCGTAGGTGTATGTATAATCTAGAGCTTGTTGATAGTCGCCTTGGGCTTCACAGACACTTGCACACAATAAATCGGCATATGAAATATATACAAACAACGGGCGACTTAGCTTCTTGGCAGACTCATCACGCTCTCGACTCTCTTGTTGATGTTTTAGCGAATATTGAGCTTTCGCCTTCTGCTTCATTTTTTTCGCCGCTTCATCTACCTTGTTCCATTTACGCAAAGACCTGTACACATTAGCCAAGTCCTTCAATGCATCAAGCTGGTCTATTTCATCTAGGCGTTCAATAAAAGCTTCAAATATCGTAGCTGCACTGAGATTGCGACTTTGATCGTCTCCAACTTGAATCGTGAATATACGATATTGACAGATGGCTAAACGTTCAGAATGTTGGTACTTCTCCGCTTCAGCTACGCCCTCATAGAGCAGCAATGCAGCCTCATGTCGTCCCTGTGCTAATAGTACTTCTGCTATATCAAATAGTTTAGGCGAATAGAGTACGTTGTCCATAATGCTTCCCACCACTCGACGGATCGCATCCAGCTTGTCCAACTCCCCACAGCGAAACAAAAACGGCTCGATTCGTCTCATATTCGGGGGAGTGTCGATGATGTAGTTTTCTATAAATAAGTCGTAAAAGTAGCCCTCCGGTAAATCCATAGCTTCAGTAATTAGGTCAAGCTGGTTAACAGACATAGACTTATTCCCCGTCACAATAGCACTTACTATTCCCCTATTCATGCCTGCTATATGCCCGAATTGCGTTAGACTCATGCTCTCTTGTTTTAAGTATCTGTCTAATTCTGCTCGTATCGTAGGTGTATGCTTCATGCCATAGCCACCCTTCGCATAAACTTTCCATAATTTTTAAAAACATACTTCATTTTTCACCAAAATTAACCACCTGTCAATATACTATGCAACTAATGTAAGAATTCGATTTTTAGCATGAAACAAAACAAAGAACTAATTATATATAGCATAATAATCCTACTAAAAAGACCTCAGCGTAGAAGATTGTCCAAAACCACAAAAAAGCGCGCCCTCCAAAAGCTTGGAAGCCGCGCTGTGCTTGAGTTTATAGCTATGCTGGTGAAGGGAATTGAACCCCCGGCCTACGCATTACGAGTGCGTTGCTCTACCCCTGAGCTACACCAGCAGGTCAGTGTAACTGACAACAAAAACTATTATACTCTTAGTTACATAAAAATCAATCACTTACATCAACTTTTTCAACTAGGATTTGGATTTAGTTCGGTAACATTTCCTGTCGCGGTGCCCGATAGTTTCTCTGCGACGGAACGGAGCTTTTGGTGGCTGGAGGAAGGCTTGTCACGGCGATCATCTATTTTGACCGAGGTGGAAACACGCTTAGCTCCAGACAGGAATGGCGCTTCGTGCAGCGCAGCAATGGCGGTGAACACATCGTCCAACGAACCTTCAATAATCGTACTCATGGAGGTAAGCTCATAGGTAATTCCTTTTTGCGTCTTCAACACTTTTTGCATCTGGGCAACGTAGTCGCTCAGGCTTGTACTCCCCGTTCCAATCGGGATCACTGTCACTTCTGCAATAGCCATCGCCAAGTTCCTCCTTTTAATTTAAAATCGTCACTTCTTTAAAAATCTAAAACCTCAGTCCGATAGAACGAGCAACCTTATTTCACAAAAAAAGTTCATATGTATGCTGCTTGTTTCTGTAGGAAACATCTTTATCATTCATTGTACCGTTCAAACTGCCTCAATTCAAATACAGCCCGCGACTTCTCTGCATATTTTGATTTTCCATTCCTTTTCCTTTACGTATGGCTTCGAATGTTGCTATAATACTCCTTGCACTTATTTGAAATTTTAAGTTTATACACACAATATGTTGGGTTAAATATTCATAACACGTCTAAATATAGTGATGTAGCCGATAAATCGTACGGGAACCATCTTTTCCCCCTTCATTGGCAGGTGCATCGCTATTTCTATGTTATTGGATTACATACAGCCCCCAAATGCTGTCTGACCATCGCTTTTTTCGCCATTATCTTCTCATCATGATCATTTTCATGCTATTCCCAAGTATGATTCCAAATCAGGAAAGCGAGGAATTAATCCTATGCCACAACTCGTAACCAAACCAAACAATCGCCAGTTGGCTTTTGATGAAATACGCATTTCCGTATATGCCGACCGTGTACTCAGCGGGCTGGACAAGCTGGATAAAGATCGTCTCATTCGCGGTGTAACTAGCAAGCTGCGCCGGGACGAAGTCACGGGGGATGACATCAGCAACGCGTTTGCGATGGCTGCCCTTGAATTGGTTAGTAAGGAAGAACCGGACTGGAAATTTGCCGCTGCACGTGCTTTGCTCACTTCCTTGTATAAAAAAGCTGCTACTCACCGACGTTACAAATCCTATGCGGACGAGCCTTACGGCGCTTTTTATCCGCTGATTACCGATTTGGTCCAAAAAGGAATTTACCGTCAAGAACTGCTCGACTACTATACCAAGGAGCAGATTGATGAGCTGGGCGATTCCATATTGCCGAAAAATGACCTGCTGTTCGATTATATCGGGCTATTAACGCTGTCTGAGCGCTATTTGGCCAATGATTTTGATGGACGCGTAATGGAACTGCCGCAAGAACGCTACATGATCATCGCGATGTACCTGATGCACCAAGAGCCTGCCGACAAGCGTATGGAGCTGGTCAAGGAAGCATACTGGGCGATGAGCAACATGTACATGACGGCAGCTACACCAACCATGTCCAATGCCGGAAAAAAGGTGGCCGGACAGCTCTCCAGCTGCTTTATCGACACCGTAGACGACTCGCTGGAAGGTATTTTCGACTCCAATACGGATGTAGCCCGTCTTAGCAAAATGGGCGGCGGCATCGGCGTGTACCTCGGTAAAGTACGGGCGCGCGGGTCCGATATCCGTGGACATAAAAATACAAGTTCTGGCGTCATTCCGTGGATTCGTCAGCTGAACAATACAGCTGTTAGCGTAGACCAATTGGGTACTCGCAAAGGTGCAATTGCCGTATATCTGGACGTATTCCATAAGGACATCCTCGCGTTCCTTGACCTGAAGCTGAACAACGGTGACGAGCGGATGCGTGCACATGACGTGTTCCACGGCGTATGTCTACCCGATCTGTTCATGGAGCGGGTCGAAGCACGGGGCGAATGGAATCTGTTCTGTCCGCATGAAGTGAAGAAGGTGATGGGCTGGAAAGATGACAAGGGTCGTCCACTGGGCCTGGAAGATTTTTATGATGAAACCTTCGGTTCAGGTACCTTCCGCGAAAAGTATGAGGAGGCGTCACAGCATCCCATTCTCTCTCGTATTACAGTGCCTGCCATCGACATCATGAAGCGCCTGATGAAATCACAACTGGAAACAGGTACACCGTACATGTTCTATCGTGATACGGTAAACCGGGCCAACCCGAACCGCGCCCATGGTATGGTATATTCCTCCAACCTGTGTACGGAAATTATGCAAAACCAATCTGCAACTGTAGTGGAAAAAGAAGAACTGGTCACCAAGGACGGACAAACACGCATTGTTATTTCCAAAATTCCTGGCGACTTTGTTGTTTGCAACCTGAACTCCATCCATCTGGCTCGTGCGGTTCCGGCAGGTGTGCTGGATCGCCTCGTACCGATTCAGGTACGTATGCTGGATAATGTTATTGATATCAACAACATTGAAGTGCTGCAAGCACAATATACGAACAGCCAATATCGCGCTGTCGGTCTAGGTACATTTGGACTGCATCATCTACTCGCACTGGAAGGTATCCGTTGGGAATCCGATGAAGCGGTAACCTATAACGATCATTTGTATGAAAAGATTAACTACCTGGCAGTCAAATCCAGCATGGAGCTAGCGAAAGAAAAAGGCCGTTATGCGAAATTCGAGGGTTCTGACTGGTCTAGCGGGCACTATTTCACTTCCCGTGGCTATACGGACGGTACACGTGAAGGCAAATTTGTCACTACGTCCGAGTGGAGCGAGCTTGCGGAAGAAGTCAAACAAAACGGTGTCCGCAACGCATGGCTGTTCGCCATCGCGCCTAACGGTTCCACATCTATCATCGCAGGCTCTACTGCCAGCATTGATCCATTGTACGAGCTGCTTTCCTATGAAGAGAAAACAACTTACAAGATCGCTAACCCAGCACCGGATTTGAACGAGAAAACCATCTGGTACTACAAGACAGCTTTCTTGCTGGATCAACACGCTTCGATCAACATGGCTTCTGCACGTCAGCGTCATATTGACCAAGGCCAAAGCTTTAACCTGTATGTACGTCCCGATATTAAAGCAACTGAATTTTTAGAGCTGCACATCCATGCCTGGAAATCAGGTATGAAATCGACCTATTATGTACGCAGCCGCGCACTGACGATTGAAGAATGTGATAGCTGCGCATCCTAAACTAAAGGAGAGAAGCTCTCATGCAGTTACAGAAGATTTTTAACACGGAAGCGCCAAATCGCTCTACCCGTATTATTGAAGGCGAAAGCTCCGGTATTTTGAATTGGAACGATATTCGGATGCCGCATATGTACAAACTGTATAAAGTGCTGCTGCTGAACCACTGGATTCCAGATGAAATTCCGATGTCCAAGGACGCGTCCCAGTTCCCTGTGCTGGATGCCGAAGAACAGCGCACCTTCAAAATTAACATCGGCCTGCTGGCTGTGCTGGATTCCATGCAAACGATGTTTGTCGGGGATGTAAAACGCTATTTTACCGATTCCTCGCTGGAAGCTATTTCGGCGATTATCGGGCAGCAGGAAGTGGTGCATAACCAGTCCTACTCCTACGTTCTGTCTTCTTTGGTGTCAGATCAGGAACAGAAGGAAATTTTTGAATACTGGAAAAACGATCCTGTCCTGCTGGAGCGTAACACATTCATCTCGGACATTTATCAAGAGTTCCGCGATGAGCAGAACCCACAAACCTTTTTCCAAGCGATGGTAGCCGATTTGATTCTGGAAGGCATTTTCTTTTACAGTACATTTGCTTTCTTCTACAATTTGGCCCGTGATCAGAAAATGATGGCAACCAGCCAAATGATCTCGTATATTCAGCGTGATGAAAATCAGCATTGCTACTTTTTTGCTGAAGTGTTTAAGCAGCTATTGTCTGACTTCCCTGAGCTGAACACCAAGGAAAATACGGACTATGTCTATCGTATGATTAACCGCGCTGTGGAGCTGGAAACGAATTGGGCGCATTATACGCTCAAAGAGGTTCGCGGCATCGACTTGAACGAGCTGAGCGATTATATCAAATACATGGCAAATATGCGCCTGAGATTGCTTGGTATGGACAAAGCGTACGAAGGCGTAGATGTAAACTGTATGCCTTGGATTAAACCATTCTCAGACGAAGCGCTAAATGCGACAAAAACGGACTTTTTTGAAGCAAAATCACGCAATTATGGCAAGGTCGGAGATGACAACGGATTTGACGATTTGTAAGTTATAAGATACAGCCTTAACTCGGTACTTACCGGGCTAAGGCTTTTTTCATGAGAATTTACGCAAATACGCAAAAAAATCATGAAACATCTGAATTACTATTCATATTTTCCTATTTGTACACGATATATATGAAGGTGAAAAAACATAGTAAGGAGCATATTATGAAAAGCAGCGTTAAAAAAAGAATGGGATTACAATCCAAACTCTACTTCATCTTGCTCATTCCTTTAATAGTGATTGGCGTTATTGTTCTGTGGACGACCAATCAATCTATCCAAAATGCTTCTCTATCAACCATGCAGCTAAACAATGAAACGCTGGCAAAGAACACGGCCCAGTTACTGGACAAGTCCGCAGTCAAGAGCTTAAACACTAATTCATCTGAGCAAAGCAGCGAGTATAAGCAGCTTCGGAACGAGTTAAATACGCTCAGGTTGCAAACTGGAATCCTGTACATCTATATGTACAACCGGGTTGGAAATGAGTGGAAAATTACAGTGGATGGAGCCGCATGGGACGACAAAGACTACAGTCCATTCGGAACTCCTGTAAGTTTTACCCTTAAAGAAACGGAAGAGAAATTAAAACAAGGGGAAACGGTAACTACAGATATTACAACGGACCCTGAGTGGGGGACGATGTTTTCCTCCTTTACTCCCATTAAGGATACCGATGGAACCATCATTGGATATTTGGGAATCGACAGATCCCTGTCCTCTGTGACTGAAGTATACGAACATACCTTGCCCGAGGCCTACCGATTAGTTATCCCTGTTATCTCCATCATTCTGATCATCTCAATCGCGGCTATGATGCTGGTAACCCGACGGATACTGCGTCAGGTGAGATTTATTAAAAATACACTGGAGCAAGTAGCCGACGGCAACCTTACGGTTACATCGTCGCAAGTAACATATGATCAGTTAGGCGAAATCAGCAAATTGACGAACAAAATGGTGGAAGCCATGTCGAATATGATTGTGGATATTCAAAGCAGTTCAAGTACACTCCAGCACGCATCGGAGAATATCGTCGTGACAACGGAAGGAACACTCCACCAGACTGAGGAACTGTCCCGTACACTCCAGCAAATTGCCGATGTCTCTATTAACCAAGCGGATCAAGCGGTGGAATCGGTTCAACAATCTGATCGATTAGGACAAACGCTGGATGAAGTCGGAAGCCATGTGCAACAATTTACGGATACGGCCCATCATCTCAATGAGGTTCGTAATCAGGTAGCTAGTGAGCATGAACTGTTATTAGAGAAAGGACGAGAAAGCGCCTTGCGTATCAAGCAGATGCAGCGCATGTCACACGCGTTAACCGAAAAATCCCGCGAGGCGGCTAACATCGGTCAGCAGGTACAGGGCATCGTAAAGCAGACGCAGATTTTGTCCTTTAATGCCTCTATTGAAGCCTCACGTGCAGGCGAAGCTGGCAAGGGTTTTTCTGTGGTCGCTCATGAAATGGGACAACTTGCCCAGCAATCCGCCATATCGATTCGTGAAATCGATGAAATCTTAAGAAGCTTTGTTGAGCAAATTGAGCAAATGGGTGATCAATTTGATGAAAACATAAAGACCGTCAATGAACAAGAAGTACAAATTTCGGTATGTCTACAGTCTGTTGACAAAGTCACCCAGGTTTCACAGGAAGTTCAGGAGTTAGCTGCACATCTGGCTCAATTGACGGCAGAGATGCAAGAGGTACGTCACAGCGTAGATCAACATTTAAATCACACAGCCAGCGCGGCACAGCAGACTGCCGGAATGACAGAAGATGTATCAGCAAGCGCTCAGAAGCAGGCTCTAGCGGTAAAAGAACTATCCGAAGTAGCCCGCAATCTGACCACACTATCAAACAATCTGCAGCGTCATGCTGACCAGTTCCGGGTAAAAAACGCTGAATAATAAATATTACGTTGGGTTCAGTTCAACTGAACGAAAAGAAGTAAACTAAAATGGAGCATTCGCAAACGTAGCGAGTGCTCCATTTTTATGTTTTGAAAGCCAAGCAGAGTTCACCTTTATCCGAGTAGGTGCATACATATAACCTAGAAGTGTGTATTCAAGCACTCCAGACTCATACCTGTTCTTATGATGGAGGTAGCGCGGCTGTTTTCACCTGTTTCGTATAAGAAGGATAGCCTCCCGTATGCTGGAGCATTTCGATTTCACGCAAAATACGCGGCAAGTCAGCGACCGAGTTCATCACGATGTGGGCTCCTGCCCTTTTCAAACCATATACACTCTGTCTGCGCCGTTCCTCAGCCACTCTGTCATCCGCTTCATGGCTGGTCGTTTGAGCTGCGGTCGTCACGCTTTCGTTATGGTTCAACACACCAATCGTCCATACACCGGCGTTCCGTCCCTCTTGCATATCGGCTACTGTATCTCCTACTTTCACAATATCGCTAAGTGGGAATACCTGCAAGCGATGTGCAATTTCATAGATCATCCACGGATAAGGCCTCCCCTGCGAAACTTCACAAGGGGCTACCATACAATCCAACGTATAGGGTGACTGTGCAGGCGTAAACTTGTGACTGAGCATTTCCATCGGACAGGATGCAGTGGCGCCTGACTGAATGCGACGATCCTGCAACTCCTGCAGCGCCCTGTCTATACCGATAGCAGGCTCAGCCCCTTGGATCAAGGAGCGGAGAACAGGGACAAGCTCAAGATAAATATGCTCAATATCCGCTCTGCCAGGATGCGCACCAAAGCACTCCAGCCATTTTTTCCGAACCTCTGAAAGTCCCAGCACATTCGCAATATGATCCCGGATCGGCATTCCTCGCCCATGAGACACCTGTTCTTCAGTTACCTGTATACCTTTCCATCTGAAAATGTCACGCATTCCCTGGGTTAAGCCTCGTCCTCCGGGGTCTAACAATGTACTTTCGAGATTAAAAATAACCGCCTGTATCATGCAATCCCCGCCTTTCCGTACCGCGGCTATCCGCAATCTTTATTTTGCTTAGGAACATGATACACAGCTAACGTAAACTGAAGTGTCGTAAACGGTAAGCGGATTGTAATTGAAAATAAATTCCTTGATTGGTTATGAATACCGAGTGTGATAAGAGGAGGAGTCGCAACATGAGACAGCCTTGGAATGAATTTAATTCCAAAATGCCTTGGCGGATGGAGCTTGGTTGTTATGCGCTGAATAAACTGGCCTGTGGAGGATTGGTTTTTGGTCTCTTATGGGTCTACTGCTATCTGACAGAGGAAATAACAGGAATTCCTCTGACTATAGCAGGCAATAGTGGTGAACTGACCGCGCAGCTGTGGGCCTATGGTTTTGCCCTTCCTGCCGCTCTTGCCGCTGATGCGCTACGCGATCTTTTACCCTGGCTTCGTAAGCCCGAGCAGCTCACCCTATACCTCGCTGCAGGATTCAGTGTCTTTCTCCTGCTAGGTTCTTTGATGTCGCCTGCCGGAACGGGCATTTCATGGAGCAACGGCATAGCAGGTGCAGGGATTACACTCCTGTATTATGGAGGAAGGTACTGGCTGAACCGTGAATATGGATTACAGATCATGCTGGCCTTCCTCCTGCCACTGCTGCTATGGCCTATAGGGCTTCAATAATGTCGCCAGCTATCACAGAGGCAGGATGCTGGCGATGACGTGCGGCTGTTTCTCCAGCCGCACCATGCAGATACACGCCAAAGGCTGCTGCCTGCGCAGCATTCAGACCCTGGGCCAGCAAACCTGCGATGATGCCTGTCAGCACATCGCCCGCACCGCCTGTCGCCATCCCAGCATGGCCTGTGGTATTGACGTAGGCTGTTCCGTCGGGACAAGCGATGACAGTGCGCGCTCCTTTGAGCACCAGCGTGACCCCACGTGTTCGGGCGTACTCCCGGGCATGGGTGATGCGGTCACGCTGCACCTCTGCTGTCGGTATGCCCAGCAGACGAGCCATTTCACCGGGGTGCGGCGTTAGTACGACCGCCGCACTTCTCGGCTTCCAAGCCTCCAGCTCAGGCCCCGCCGAGGCGAGGATGTTCAAGGCGTCCGCATCAAGCACGAGCGGACCGCCGTATTCTTCCCACAGGCGGCGCAGCCAGCCGGTGTCCCCTGCAAAGCGGCCGAGGCCGGGGCCGACGGCCAGCACATCACGTGCCTGCGCGAGCTGTAGCAGCTCGTCTGCGGAGTCGGCATTCCATTCGCCGTCTCCGCCTGCTGCTGCGGCAGCGAGCATCAGTTCCGGCGCGGCGCCAATGACGCGCGGCAACAACGCCTCGGGCACCGCCCACGTGACAAGGCCGCTGCCGATGCGCAGAGCGGCACGTGCGGCCAGCAAGCCCGCGCCGCTCATGCGCAGGCTTCCGGCCGCGACGAGAACATGGCCGTAGGTGCCCTTGTGCCCGTCCGGCACGCGGCTGCGGCTTACATCCACATCCAGTGCAGCGCGCAGCGTGTCACGGGTCAAGAGCCGCAGCTGCACGCCACACTCACGTGCAAGGCCGGGTGGAATACCGATGTAGCGTACCACCACATCGCCTGCAGTCCCGGCGCCCGGATATTGGACGAGCCCACGCTTCAAGTAGGCGAGGCATACGGTGACGCGCGCACGAATGCACGGCTCGTGCAGCGTACCTGTGTCGGCGTCGAGGCCGCTAGGCACGTCTACCGACACGAGCGGCACGCCGCTGGCATTGGCCTCGCGGATCAGCGAGGCGTAGGGTTCGCGCGGCGGGCCTTGCGTGCCCGTGCCCAGCAGGGCATCGACGATGCCGGAGGCGCCGCGCAGGTCCAGGGTATCCCGGCCATAGAGGATCACCGGGATACCCAGAGCCACGATGATGTCGCGCTGCGCAGCCGCTTCACCGCGCAGCGTGTCTGGCGGCTCGACGTACACAACGGTGACGCGCAGCCCTGCATCCGTTAGATGGCGGGCTACTACCAGTCCGTCACCACCGTTGTTGCCTTTACCTACGAGGATATACCAGTGTTCTCGTTCCCGTAAGTCATGTCGTCCTTGACTCCACGACTCTGTCCGTATAACACCGCCATGTCCCGGTATATCCCCCGGCCCTGTATGTGTAACCTCTTCTGCCCACTGCGGCCCTAACACTTCAGCACACTCAACCCCACGTGTTAGATCAGAAGTGCCTACTGAGAAGCCGCCATTGCTCTTCCCACTTCTCTCGGCACATAGCTTCAATACCTCGTCAGCTACCGCGCACCCGGCATTTTCCATCAACGTAAGGGCCGGGATACCCAGCCTGTCAATTGTGTACCGATCCAATTGCCGCATTTCTTCGGCGGTCACCATATACATGCTTTTCGCCTCCCATATGGCTATCCCTGCTTATTAATACCCGACTGTAAAACGGGAATTGACAAATTCCCCTTCTACTAACTCATCAATCAGGGCTACCGCATAATCTTCGACCGAGATACGGCTATGGCCTAATTCGTCAACCACCAAATGATCCAAGCCAATACGGAACTGTCCTGTACGTTTTCCCGATTCAATCATTCCGGCAGGACTACAATAGGTCCAGTCTACATCCGCAGCGCGGTACAGCTCCAGTGCATCTGCATGGGCAGCCGCCAGCGGCTTCACTTCCTCCGGAAACTCGGCGGTATCCATGAGGCGTTCACCGTTTTCTGTTTTCAGACTTCCCGCTCCGCCAACGACAAGTATGCGCTCCGCGCCGGAACGCCGGGTTCCTTCCAGCAAAGAACGAGTCGCTTCGAGCAGTTCTTCCTCTTCTCCAAACTTGGGACCGTACGCGCTAATGATAGCATCGTGCCCTTTGGCCACTTCCGTAACGGAATTCGGATTTAGAATATCTGCTTGAACCACCGTCAAGTATTCACTTCGCTCCGTCACACGTTGGGGGTCGCGGACCGCTGCTGTCACTTCATACTTGCGCTTGATTGCTTCCTTTACTAACGCTTGACCAATGGTTCCAGTTGCTCCAAAAATAATAACTTTCATATAAATATGCCTTCTTCCTGTCTATAATTTACTTACTGTTATTTATCCGTTTTATCTCCAGCTTAAACCCGTGCAAGATATCGATTCGATGTCTCATGATCTTCTGTTGCAATTTTTATATTTTTATCCATACCGAATCTACCCTCCTGCTTGTATCTTGTCTATTTTACCAAAAAATACTTCATATATCCTGGTCAAAGGTATACAAGCCCTTGAAATGCCTGTGTAGTCTGTGCAATAGTGTAGAAAGAACAATGGAAGGAGGGATTGCGGGTGTCCCCGACGGACTTCGCGGCGTTAGTCGCATATATCTCACCCGGTCTGATTGCCTTCCTGCTGGCGTTATCTTTGCTGGTATGGCTGTATGTTCACAGTGCAGCCCAGCTTCGAAATTCGCGTCAGCAGCGGCTGGAAGAATTACAGGAATCGCTGCGTATCTATGGACGATTAGCTGGTTGTCTCCAAACCGCTACCCAGAATGGGTTCAATAACAGCGAAAAGCAGTACCAGAACGGACTCATCCACGCTCTTCAGGAAGCCAAAGCTGCTCCCTATTTGACCCCTCACCTTCAAGAGCAGGTTCAAGCATCCCTTCGGGAGTGTGATACGTTCCGCAGAGAATTGCTTCTCAAATCACTGGAGCGTGAAATGAACAAACTCATCGAGGAACGGCGTCTGGTTCTGCTGGAATCTCATGCTCCGGGCTGGGGAACAGCATTGTGGAAGCTATTACGTCCAGCAGCTGGTCCGTTGGCGCTGACAGGAATCGTCTGGTTGGTCTCAAGGCTGGTTGTGGAACTGATAGCCTCCAGCCATGTCGATGTTAGTCTGCCCGACACTGTACAATCTGCCTCATGGCTCATAGGGTGTGCATGGATGAGGTTCGTTTCTGGCTTGATCGCCCTACTGTATGTATACCGGCTGATGACCCTGCGCAGGCAAAATGATCTGGACGTGACGGCATCCCATTTTCCAACAAGCCTGTTGTGCATGGTGATCGCCGCTGTCGCTCTGTTTCAATGGATCGGACCGGAAGCGTCTCCCTACATACTGGCTGTTCAGCTTGTGCTGTTCTTGATTGGCTTCCGACTTACCCGAGGCCGCTCGCGCAGTGATCGTCCTTATGTTGGTCACCCCGGCTTGATCAAGGCAGATGCTTCTCAACATCAGGATTTACACACAGCAGATAAAGATAAAACGGCTGACTCTTCTTTGGCAGAAGAACATATCCGGTCCTAACACCAATGGCACATGACTCTATCCCGTATCCACCCTGCAAATCACATACCATCACAGGACATCCCAACAACAAAGAAAGAGTTCATGGGGTGTCCTGTTTTTTGAACAATTTCCGGCTTTTTGAGGGGTTAGGCTTGTGCCAGTGATCAAGGAAAGGGTATATTGTTTATATAAATGTAAATCATATCGTTTTTTATGTATGATTATTGAAAAAAATCCATATATGTTAAACTACCATCAATTTATGATGTGCGTTAGAATTGGAGGAACTATGCAACTGGACATTTCTGAAAAATCACTTCCCGTTTATGAAGCGCTGGCCAGTGAGGTTCGGCTAAACATGATTGTTCTGCTTGCGGAGAAGCCTATGAATATACGTGAGCTGGCGGAAGCGTTGGGGCTCAGCAGTGCGATTATGACGATGCATGTCAAGAAACTGGAGAGAGCGTCCATTATTTCGACCAAAATGCTGCCTGGACGAGGCGGGGTACAGAAAGTGTGCTCACTGGCTACAGACAAAATTGAAATCGCCATGCCACGCTATCAGCAGGATGTACGACAATTCCATCAGACGGAGATTTCTGTCGGACACTTTACAGATTTTGAAATACAGGCGACCTGCGGACTGGCTACCGTCGAAAAGATCATTGGTGAATTCGATGAGCCTCGTTCATTCTTGGACCCTGAGCGCTTCAATTCCAAAATTCTGTGGTTTAGCCAGGGATATATGGATTATAAGGTGCCAAATTTCCTACTGTCCAGCCAAAAAGCTGAGGAACTGGAAATTTCGATGGAACTATCATCCGAGGCCCCTTTTACCAATGATAATTGGCCTTCAGATATCACTTTTTTCCTAAATGATGTGAATTTGGGTACATGGACCAGCCCAGGGGATTTCGGGGATAACCGTGGTAAATACACACCTGCATGGTGGCCTGATTTTATCAATCAATATGGTCTCCTTAAAAGACTTCGCGTTACCTCCGAAGGTACCTTTATGGATGGCAAGCAAATATCCGACGTGACTTTAAGCCAAGTGCTGATTGATCAGAAGCAATGGAAATTCCGCATTGCCATATTGGATGATGCCCAGCATGTTGGAGGGGTTACCCTGTTCGGTACCGGATTCGGTAACTACAATCAGGATATCCTGTTCCGTTTGTACTACAAACATACAGAAAATCATGCCAAAACAGTAGCGGTAGAAGCTGGCGATAGCAGCAAATAGCTTTTAGACCACTTCAAGACCTGAACACGGCGTTTGGCCCATGCCTTTCATGGGAAACAAAGCGCCGTGTTTTATTTTTCATCCACTTATATCGTACTCTTTTGCCACATGCTATCCGATTAGCGAACAGGTTCAATACATACAGGTGAAGGAACCTCCAGCACATATCCCGTTCGGGTCAGCCGTCCATCCTCACTATGGATGGCAAAGGATACGATGTTGTTTCCATCCTGATTCGCTACTACCAGATAACCGGACAAGATGTTGAAGTTACGCGGTGTGCTGCCGAAGGTTTCCACCCATTCAACCACCTTCAGCTTGCCGCTGTCCAGATCGACATGGTATAGCACGATGCTATCATGGCCGCGGTTTGACACATACAAAAAGCGTCCACAGGGCGTAATCCGAATATCGGCTGCTGTATTTTCTACATCTATAATGCCTTCTGGCAGTGTGGACAGGCTTTGCAGCAATGTAAGCTCACCATTACGTTCGTTATAACTAAACACAGCGACTGTATTGTTCAACTCATTGGCGACAAAAGCATATGGACGCGAAGGATGAAAAACCAGATGACGCGGTCCAGAACCGGGTGGCAAATCTGTCTCACGATGGGTCACCAGTTTTCCATCCTCTGTCAAACGGTATACCACAATCTGGTCCAGTCCCAGATCACATACCATGGCATACTGTCCTGAAGGATCTGGAATAATCGAATGCGGATGTGCCGCATCCTGGCGGTCCTGGCGAATACCTGAGCCGGTATGCTGAACTTGCCCCGACATGTCTCCTAATCCTCCTGCTTCCGTCGCAGGGAACACAACGGCATTGCCGCCTGAATAGTTAGAAGCCAGCACATATCGTCCATCGGTTGTTACGGAAACATAGCAAGTATGCGCTCCCTCCGTCCCTTTTCGATCCAAAGGATGTAATTCCCCCGTCTGGGTATTCACCTGATACGCATACAGCTCGCCTCCTTCTGTTTCACTGGCAGCATACAGCTTCGTCCCATCCGGGTGTAGAGCGAGAAAAGAAGGCCTCTCCATTCCTTCCACACCTCCAACAATGCGCAGATCACCATTGGTCACACGCAAAGCACATACATATATTCCTCTTTCCTGACGAGACGCATAAGTTCCTGTATAAAATAACTGCTCATTCCGCTCTTCCATCGGCTCTCATCTCCTTCTAGCTGTTTTTTTACATATTATCTGGCTTTTAGCTCTACTATTTGTCTTGTTGTAAACTCATCATGCATTATTACCCAAGTTTCTGTCGTTTCATTAACGTTTCGCGATGTATGCAAAAAAAATAGCCTCCTTCGGCGCCATCTGCGGTTCACAAGAACGTCACAGTTCACACCAAAAGAGACTAATTTCACGAAAAGAACAACATTAAACCGCTGTGGTTTGCGTATCTCTGCTTTTCCATTTTACAGCCAGACCCAAACTAAGAATGAGAATGGCTGCCCCAAAAATGTATGGCAAATTGATATGCACCTCGAACAATGTACCCGCAAGCGCAGGTCCTAGAATATTACCAATACTCATATAAGCATTGTTCATGCCAGCTGCAACTCCCTGCTCATCCCCCGCCATTTTGGATAAAGCAGTATTAATGGCTGGCCGAAGCAACGACGTAGCGGTAAAGAAGATGAGCGATACCCCGAGTACATAATAAAAGTTGCCAGAGAGCAGCATAAGCACAAGGGAAATCGCCGAAAACAGAAAGGAACCGATGATGACACCTTTTTCGCCAAAACGGTTTAACATCGGACTGATTACCACAGCTTGAATCACGGTTCCGACCAGTGCACCTACGGTAATAATGATAGCAATATCACGCTCATTATAATGAAACTTCCCCGTCACAAAGAAAGGAAACATCGTTTCAAAATGTGTCAGTCCAAAGGTTAACGTGAATATCATAATCAGTAGCATAAAGTAAGGCTTGCGGAAAGAAAGGGCAAACTGTTTAATCACATTGTCCCGTTTGGCCTTGACATTCCGAAACTTCAACTGTTTTTCCAGCGATAAGGTTTCGGGTAGCATAATCAAGGAAATCAGTGCAGCTACGCCCGATACGGCCGCCGAAACATACAAGGGCGTACGAATCGAGATATCTGCCAGCAAACCGCCCACACCAGGACCGATCACAAAGCCAAGAGACATGGCGGCACCCAACAGCCCCATTCCTCTACCGCGATTGTGGACCGTTGTAATGTCAGCAATATAGGCCATCATCGGAGGAATCATAAAGGCTGCCCCTGCACCACCCAGTAAACGGGAGATATACAATGTGGTCAACGATTCCCCAATAGCAAACAATACAGAAGAAGCCGTCATGATTACCAAACCGATAATAATCATTTTTTTACGTCCGTATTTATCGGACCATTCTCCCGCTAGCGGCGAAAACAGGAATTGGGTTAAGCCAAACACAGCAACCAAATAACCACCCGTTTCACCACTGCCTCCCAAGGAGCTCATAAACTTAGGGAGGATCGGAATAATGAGGCCAATTCCCAGCATGGCAATAAACATATTAATCATCAAAATGACCAGCGGTCCCATTTTCAACTGTTGTGAATCTGACATGTTGCGTTTTGTCCTCCTCAGGTTCTTTATTTCGTATACGAAAATCTTATTTTGCAACCATTTCAGCAAAACTCTTCATTATATTAATAGAGCGAGAGACAAATAACAATCATAAAATACTTCCGATAACCCTGAATCTTTCCTTTGACAGGACAGCAAAAAGGAACAACCTGAAATGGCGATGTTGTCCCTCTCATACGAACGACCAGGGTGAATTTCTCGAACGGTCTGGCGGTCCCTACGATCCCTATTGTGGATCTTCGAATAGCTCCTGTATCATCTTTTCCTTGTTATTCAGAAATTGCTTGGTGATGATAAAATGATCGGTTTCCTCCAGTGTCCGGATGTCGATCCCTTCATGTGTCAGATGATACAAGATGGAATCTGGATACGCCATCAAAATGGGGGAATGAGTAGAAATGATAAACTGTGAGCCCTGCTGCACCAGCTCGTGAATCCGTGCAAGCATGGCCATCTGGCGCAAAGGCGATAACGCAGCCTCCGGTTCATCCAAAATATACAATCCTTGTCCTCCAAACCGATGCACAAAGGCAGCAAAAAAAGACTCGCCATGCGACTGCTCATGCAGCGATTTGCCTCCGTAGGAGTTTCGAATAGGTGGGCCTCCACCTTCGCGATCCAGCTCGTCGATATGAGTCGCCACATTATAGTAGCTTTCCGCCCGGAAAAAGAAGCCATCCCTCGGCTTTTCTATCCCTCTCACCAGCCGGATATGCTCATGCAGTGAGGAATGCGTGGCTTGTGTAGAAAAATTAAAATTTTTAGTACCGCCCTCTGGATTAAATCCCCACGCGACCGCGATTGCCTCCATAAGCGTCGATTTACCTACACCGTTTTCTCCAATAATATAGGTAACGGAAGGATGGAATTTAAGTTCATTCCACTGGTGTAAGGCTTTTAAGTTAAACGGATATTGGCTCTTGTCAGCATCTGGAGGCCATATCAGCTCCAGGCGACGTATAAAAAGATTACGATCCCATATACTCATGTCCAGTTCAGCTCCATTGCCAAGCAATTCACTAGGTTTTCCATTATTATATTGGAATTATTTACAGCAATCAAACTGAAACCCCATTTCGTAACCCTTCTGTTGTTATTCAAACGATTATTACAGGTATAATATATAGTAATGTTCATCGGGCATGAAATCTAAGCACTTCATTCCGTGTACATCTCATTCTTTTCCAAGCAGGTGAATCTATGAAATCTAATCACAAACCGATTCAATCCTTTAAAATCGTACAGTTCGTGATGACCGTCTACAGGCAACGATTGACACGTATTCTGCTACCACTGGCTGTACTGGCTTTTATTATATGGGAGGCCGGACGAGAACTAAAAGACTTTAATCTGGCGCGTATGCTTCATGAGCTGCGGCGAATGGATGCCACCTTTCTGATCGAGATTGGCTTGTTCTCACTAGCTGCCGTGGCGGCTATGAGCGCATACGATTACGTAATCAGGCATCATTTCAAGCTTCAGGTCAAGCCTGGAACGACATTTCGCTATGCCTGGATCTCCAATACCTTCAATAATGTCTTTGGTTTTGCAGGCTTTACAGGAGCGGGACTTCGCACAGTGCTGTATAAAAAAAGCGGGGTGCCGTTGGGTGTCATCACCTCTGCGGTCGTATTTCTTTCGCCAGTCGTCATTACCGGACTATCTTTGCTGGCTTGGGGAGCCATTGTCCATCTGTATCCGGTACAGCCTGTACTGGATGCTCATCCGTGGCTTCATTGGGCGCTGTGGGGAATGGCATTGTACCTGCCGCTATTTCTGATCATGCAGCGCTCCAAACGGTACTCCACATGGTTCAACAAGGGAGAAGGACAGCTTTCCTGGTCCACCATCTCCGCTTCCATCAGTGCTTCCCTGCTGGAGTGGCTGTTAGCTGGCCTTACCTTTGCATGGATCGGCTCGCACTTGCTCCATGAACTGCCGATGCATGCTGTGTTCGGCATTTATGTGATAGCCGCGATTGCTGGGTTGATCAGTCTTGCACCCGGAGGGGTCGGGGCATTCGACATCATTGCCCTGCTCGGGCTGCAAATGGCGGGAGCCAACTCAGATCGGGCACTGGCTGTGCTGCTGGTCTTTCGTGTCTTTTATTACATCATCCCGTGGCTCATCGGCTTGGTATTAGCCGCGCTGGAAATGATTCCGCGTAACGAGCGCCTGAATCAGCTAGCTGAGACCGGCTGGGACTACTCCCTTAATGCGTGGCAGAAGGTATGGGGCTGGCCTGGTCAATTCCGGTTTTTGGCAGATCTAGGAGTATGGGCGCTTGGTAAGCTGGTACTCATCTCCGGCGTGGTGCTTCTTTTGTCGGCAGCTACGCCAGGTCTGTTATATCGGCTCCGTTTTGCTGAGCATTTGCTCAGCCTGCCCGTCATGCGCTTGTCGCATGAAATCTCAGTCATCATCGGGATTATGCTTGTCGTCCTGTCCCACGGAATCTCTCTGCGTATTCGCAGAGCATTACGACTGACATTGATACTGCTGCTGGCCGGCGCCATTTTCACCTTCATTAAAGGTCTGGATTTTGAAGAAGCCTTATTCCTACTATTCGTGGCGTTAATGCTATGGATCTCGCGCTCGCGGTTTTATCGGGTCAGTGCACCACTGAATCGGCACAATATTTTAATATGGGGCGGATTATCTCTACTCGTAACTGGGGCTTATTTTATCATTGGGGCAGGCTCCAATACTCCGTTTATGCGCCATTTGCACGCCAAGGTCCATCTGGACTTTTTTATGAACCGCAGCGATTACGGAGTTACTGCCGTGTTTAGTCTGATTTTGGCATGGGTATTCCTGACGGTGTACTTCTTTCTTCGGCCTCAGCGTGGTATCAGCAATCTACCCGACGCGCAGGAGCTGGATAAGCTAAAAGAATTTTTGGAACGACAGGGTGGTAATCTCGTTTCCCACATGCTTTTTCTGGGCGATAAATATCTGTATTGGACCAAAAATGAACAGGTCGTCATTCCCTATGCTCGCAGTCGGGACAAACTGATTGTATTAGGTGACCCACTCGGTCCAAAAGAACGCGTGAGTGAAGCGATTCAGGAATTTCAGCGGTTCGCAGATCGGTATGCGTTAACGGCTGTATTTTATCAGGCATCACCGGAGTATTTGTCCATCTATCACGAGAACGGCTATCGCTTTTTCAAACTGGGCGAGGAAGCACTGGTGCCGCTGGAATCCTTTACACTGACGGGCAAAAGCAATCAAGCGCTACGCAGCGCCAAAAACCGCTTTGACCGCGATGGCTACTCGTTCGAAATCATCCAACCTCCTCTAGAGGCGTCACTGATTGAGGAGATGCGACATGTTTCGAATATTTGGCTGGACGGGCGCAAGGAGAAGGGATATTCACTCGGCTGGTTCAAAGAGCCCTATCTTCAGTTGGCTCCGATTGCATTGCTAAAGGACTCTGAAGGGAAGGTCATCGCTTTCGCTACGATGGCCCCTGCCTATGATCATGGACGGACGGTCTCCATTGACCTGATGCGCCACTTGCCTGACACACCAAATGGCACGATGGATTATTTATTCACACGGGTCATTGAGTGGGCCAAGGAGAGTGGATATACGACATTTAATCTGGGAATGGCACCGCTGTCCCAGGTAGGACAAAGTGAAAAGGCATTGCGCGAGGAAAAGCTGGCTCGACTTGTTTTTCAATACGGGGGACATTTTTACGGCTTTCAGGGGCTTCGGCGCTTTAAGGATAAGTTCAAGCCGCAATGGGAGCCGCGTTATCTGGCCTATCCGGCTTCTGTCTTTCTACCGATCCTGACGCTGGAGCTGGTATATCTCGTGTCCAAACGCTCGGACTAAACAAAGGGCTAACCAAAAGGCTTTTGACAGCCTAACACGACGTAAAAAAGGGTGTTCCCCAACCACGAACGGTTGCAGGAACACCCTTTTACATTCACAAATCTTCTTAGAAGCTACCTTTTACAACAACTTCAGACAGTGGAAAACGTCCTGATGGACGTGCTGGTACTTGTGCCTTACCTACGCTAATAAGCAGGGTTGGCAGGTAACGTGCCGGAATATTGAATTGCTCGATCAATTGTGCTGGAATGAAACCGCCCATTGCGCAAGTGTCGTAGCCCAGAGATTTAGCAGCCAGCATAATGTTTTGTGCTGCAAAAGCAGAGTTCAGGATGGCGGCATCGCGAGCTACTTGCGGGTTTTGGTACGCGCCGTTGATTTGACCTACCAATGCGTCACGGATTTCCGCTGGCAGTGCGCCTGCTTCTACCGCTTGATCATAAATGACGGTGTTACGGTTTGCTTCCAAATCACCCAATACAGCAATCGTAACGGAACTTTCCACTACTTGACCCTGATTGTAGGCGATAGGTAGCAATTTTTGCTTGTCCGCTTCGCTTTCGATGACAAGGAATTTCCAATGTTGAAGGTTCCAAGCGGAAGGAGCTTCTATCGCGGCAGTCAAAATAGCCTCCAAATCTTCCTCTGGCAATTTAAAATCCTTAACATAGCTCTTTACCGCGTGTCTTTCACTAATAGTAGATAGAGTTTCATTTTTTGGACTGCTCGACATTCTAGGCACTCTCCTAATTTCTTAATATATATCTAACTTGAATCCTCATTAACTTCCCAAACTACTGCAATTATAAAAATGATAGTGAATGATGTCAATATGTTTAAGTATGACCCTGCACTCAAAATACAGTACAATACGGATAAAGACATGCATATCGGCATATGTCTGCCGATGGGACAAGACACGGGTGAGTTCATTTTGTTCTCATTTGAATTAAAAAAGGAGCGTTACTATGATTGGATCGTTTAAAAAAACGGATATTGCTTTGTTTGCCGCCTGGGTTGTAGCTTGTGTGGCAACTTTGGGCAGTCTGTATCTCAGCGAGATTTTGGGGTATGAGCCTTGTAAGCTGTGCTGGTTTCAGCGCATTCTGATGTATCCCCTGACCCTTCTGCTCGGAATTGCATATTTTCGAGGAGATTCGGGGATACGTCGTTACGTCATGCCGTTGGCTATCATTGGAGGCGCGATTTCGGCCTATCATTTTATCATTCAGCGCATCCATGCAGCCGCCAAAGCAGCTGCGCAAACTTCAACTTCCTGCGGCAGAGTATCCTGTGAACAGGATTACCTGAACTGGTTCGATTTTATCACCATTCCTTTTCTCGCACTGATCGCCTTTATCCTTATTATTGCAGCCATGGGTTATATTATGCGTCAGGAGAAAAAATCAGCTCAAGGAGAGGTACAAGCAAAGGAACTCGCATAAGTATGAAAGAGACCTAATTATAGGACCCGTTACCACCAAGAGGCGTATAATCCGCTTGCCCAAGGAAAGACTGTAACTAAATATATCCATTGCATATGTGCTATAATGTAAAAGGTTTGCAGTCTGTCCAATAACGCTTATATTCCTTATAGAGGGGGCCAGTCCATGTTTCATATTAGCACCCCATTGCTGCAATATGGCGCAACCTTCGGTATGATCTTAATCGCTATATCGGCTATTTTCATCCGTATGAAGACAGGTCATCGCCCGATTAATGCCAAAAAAATCATCATCCCACCGCTCGGCATGAGCACCGGTTTTATGATGTTTGTGGTGCCGGAAGTACGGGTTCCCTGGCTTTGGGCGCTAGGCGCTTTTCTGGTCGGCTGGTTTATTTTTTCTTACCCGTTGATCCGCAGCACCAAATTTGAATTGCAAGAAGGGCTGGTTTTCGTGCAACGCTCACGTACCTTCTTTTTTATCCTGATCAGCCTGCTGATCATCCGATTGCTGTTGCATGAATTTATTCAGCATTACATTACCATTCCGCAGACAGCAGGGCTATTTTTCATCCTAGCCTTCGGGACCTTGTTACACTGGCGGCTTCGTATGTATTTCCAATATCGTCAGTTCGTTCCGAACGAGGCGGAAGTTCGCATCTGACAAACAGGTTTTTAACATGCATGCTCGCATGTTGCTGTATAGACCAAAAAGACACGTTCTCCTAACAGGAGCCGTGTCTTTTTGGTCTTTTAGTCTATCAGGTCTACATTATGCATTCCGGGAAAAAGGAGCTACTCGATTGCATCCCTCTGTCTTCGCAGTGTACAGCATTCGATCTGCCTGAACATGCCTGGGACTGGAACGGACATGCAGCGGATGCTTATAGCAAAAGAGACCGTCCTCTGGACAGCCCCTTTTTCTGTAACATGTCTAGCTCATTCAACCCGTTAGTCTGTATGCTACCGATGAATGCCTGCCTTTATTGCTGGGTCAAAATGATCGGACCCTCTGCTGTAATGGCCAGCGTATGCTCGTATTGCGCAGACAAGCCGCCGTCCAACGTACGTGCGGTCCAGCCGTCCGCATCAATTTTACTGCGGTATGTGCCTGTGTTGAGCATCGGCTCAATTGTAATGACCATGCCCTCTTTTAAGCGTGGTCCACGGTGCGGCGGTCCGTAATGTGGAACCTGCGGTTGCTCATGCATCTCTTCCCCGATGCCGTGCCCAATAAATTCGCGTACGACCGAGAAGCCTTCCGCTTCCGCGTAGGTTTGTATCGCATGGGAAATATCTCCGATCCGGTTACCGATAACAGCTTGCTCAATCCCTTTATACAGTGATTCCTTGGTAACGTCCAGCAGCTTTTGCGCCTGCTCAGACACATTACCTACCGCATACGACCAAGCGGAATCTGCCAGCCAGCCATTCAGATTCACAACCATGTCGATCGTCACGATGTCCCCGTCCTTCAACGGTGTCTTATTCGGAAAGCCGTGGCAAATCACATCGTTAGGTGAGCCACATGTTGCAAACTGGTAGCCGTTATAGCCCTTTTGCTCCGGTGTTGCGCCATGCTTCTTCATAAAGGATTCTGCGAAAGCGTCGATTTCCAGTGTCGTAATGCCTGGCTTGATCATTTTGGCAATTTCCCGGTGGCAAGCAGCCAAAATGTCTCCAGCTTTTTTCATATTTTCAATTTGTTCTTTGGTTTTAATGATAATCATTAAACGGTCTCCTTCTTTTCCGTGTTCGTTCCACTTTTCACTGCTTCTTTTTTCTGCTTCTATTGTAACGCTAAAAGCAGCGAAATGGAACCGATGTCAACTGACACCGTTTACAAGGATCTTAAACGGGGTATATAATACTCCATAACTTGTATACCAGTATGCAAAATTATTTCCAAGATAGGAGTATCCTATGAAATATCCAACAACCTGGTTACAGGGCGCATCGCTTGGGGAAAGGATTGCTTGTGAACTCCGGCTTCAGATTATACGGGGCATTCAGACGCCAGGTACTGTGCTATCTGAGAATCAGATTGGTGCCGATTTTGGTACCAGTCGTTCTCCGGTGCGTGAAGCCTTGAAGGCACTCTCGGGCGAAGGACTGATCCGTTTGGAGCGCATGGGGGCGGTTGTCGTCGGCATGACACCCGGTGATATGGAGGAGCTATTCGATGTGCGAATGCTGATTGAGCATTTTGTTGTACAAAGGTATGTACATAGTGATAATGCCACATTGGTGACTGTTCTGAATCAGATGATTGACAAAATGGAAGTCGCTCTCAAGTACAGGGATGTCGTTGAATTTTCTCTTCAGGATTTTAATTTTCATGAGGCTCTGGTTCTGGAAGCAGGCCATACCCGTATTCTTCATACCTGGAACGGTATGAGACAGCTAATCCTGACGGTCATGTTAGCTGCGACAGAACAACGATTTGCGTCTAACATCGAAGAATCGCAAGTCACGATTCACAAACATCGAACCTTTGCAAACGCTTTAAGTCAAGGGAATGCTCAGGAGTTATCGGGATTTATTGAGGATCATTACCGAGATACCCGCAACGCGGTTAACGATAGCGTTCTGTCTCCCTACAGAAAGACATCGTCCTAGCCGCAACATGCGTGACAAAGAGTCGATGTACCGCGCTTCATGCGTTTCTTGCTGGCGCGGTTCTCTTTTACATTAAAGTTGTCGACAAGTATACATTTAGCTACATTATATGAATAAGGAGGCATACCTTCATGAACACATTACTCGGCTTGAGTCATAACGCGTCCCTGCTCATATGGGCGCTAGTTACCGTCATTCTTTTGATTTTGCTGATTGCCAAATTCAAATGGAATCCCTTCGTTTCACTGCTGCTTTCGTCGGTATTTCTCGGACTGGTTAACGGGATGCCGGGACATGAAGTTACTGCCTCCATCACCAAGGGGCTCGGCAGTACGCTCGGCTCCATCGCCATCGTGATCGGTTTAGGCACCATGCTCGGTAAAATGATGGCAGAATCCGGCGGTGCCGAACGCATCGCGACCACACTGATGGATCGTTTTGGTGAAAAACGCGTTCATTGGGCGATGATGATCGTAGGCTTTATCGTGGGTATTCCAGTATTTTTTGAGGTTGGTATTATTTTATTAATTCCCATCCTGTTCACGGTTGCCCGTAAAATGAATATGTCTCTGCTGAAAATCGGTATTCCAATGCTGGCAGGACTATCGACGGTACACGGCCTTTTACCGCCCCACCCGGCTCCGATGATCGCGATTGAAGCCTTTAACGCCAATATTGGACGCACGATAGGATATGCACTCATCGTGGGCATTCCATCCGCCATTATTGCAGGCCCGGTCTTCGGCGCTTGGATTGGCAAAAGAATCATGGTCAGACCTTCCGAGAGGCTGGACGAGCAGTTCAGAAATACGACGGGACGGTCGTTGCCTCCTTTTTGGATTACTCTGTTCACTATTTTGTTGCCTGTTATTCTAATGCTTAGCGGATCAGTCGCTGAAATCGTAGACCCGGCCAATACACATCCGCTCACTGTATTTTTCAAATTCATTGGTGATGAGGTTATGGCATTGCTGATTGCGGCTGTGTTCTCTTTTTTCTCGCTAGGCTATGCACGTGGTCTAAAGAAAGAGGACTTGTCCCGTTTTACCAGTGAATGTCTGGCACCAACAGCCTCTATTATCTTAATTATCGGGAGCGGCGGTGCATTTAAAACGGTATTGATCGACAGCGGTGTAGGTCAGGCCATTGCAGCGGTCGCTACAGGAGCCCATATGAATGTGATTGTATTTGCTTTTCTGGTCGCTGCGCTCATTCGTGTAGCCACTGGATCAGCGACAGTCGCGATGACGACAGGCTCCGGTATTGTCGCACCTGTGCTGGCACTTACTCCCGGCGCGAATGTCGAACTGGTCGTCCTTGCTACAGGAGCCGGGTCGCTGATCTTGTCTCATGTGAATGACGCCGGTTTTTGGATGATTAAAGAGTTTTTCAATATGACGGTTCCGCAGACTCTAAAATCATGGACCGTTATGGAAACCATCCTCTCCCTGGTCGCTTTCGGTTTGATTATGCTGCTGAGTGTGTTAATTTAACGATAATGAGCTAATAACGGTAAGTGAAGGGGGAGATTGAATATGACAGACACCCGATATATGATCGGCGTCGATATCGGCACAACCAGTACCAAAGCGGTGCTTTTCGAAGAAAACGGCAATATTGCCGCCCAGCACCATGTGGGCTATCCGCTCCATACACCTGAGCCGGATGCGGCAGAACAGGACCCGGAAGATATTTTCAAAGCTGTCGTAACGACGGTGCAAGAGATCATGAAACAAAGCGGAGTGTCAGCCGAGCATGTGCTGTTCGTCTCCTTTAGTTCGGCCATGCACAGTGTACTGGCGGTGGATAAGAACGGCAAACCGCTGACCGCCTCCATCACTTGGGCAGATAACCGTAGCGCCAAATGGGCCGAAGCGCTCAAACATGAATACAACGGACACGACATTTACTTACGTACCGGAACGCCCATTCATCCCATGTCACCGCTAACGAAACTGATGTGGATTACACGGGATTTACCGGATATTGCGGCCCAGACGTATAAATTCATTTCCATTAAGGAGTACGTTTTTGCCCGGTTATTCCACCAATATGTCGTGGACCACTCGATTGCCTCTGCAACCGGACTTATGAATTTGCAGCAGCTGGACTGGGATGAGGAAGCACTGCACATTGCAGGTGTGACGAAGGAGCAGCTATCCGAGCTGGTGCCGACAACTCATGTGCTCAAAGGGCTGGATGAGACCTATGCGCATGACATGGGTCTACTGAAGACGACTCCTTTTGTAATCGGGGCCAGCGATGGTGTCTTGTCCAACCTCGGTGTGAATGCGATCAAACCTGGAGTTGTCGCGGTTACCATCGGCACCAGCGGAGCCATCCGTACCGTAGTTGATAAGCCGCTCACGGATGCCAAAGGGCGCTTTTTCTGTTACGCCTTAACCGAAAAGCTGTGGGTCATCGGCGGCCCGGTGAACAATGGAGGTATAGTCTTCCGCTGGATCCGGGATGAATTTGCAGCCTCCGAGGTGGAAACGGCCAAACGACTGGGACTTGATCCATATCATGTGCTGACCCAAATTGCGGAACAGGTACGTCCTGGCTCCGACGGTCTGCTCTTTCTTCCGTACTTATCCGGTGAACGTGCGCCCCTGTGGGACCCAAATGCTCGCGGCTCCTTCTTCGGTCTGTCCCTGCGTCACAAAAAAGAGCATATGATTCGCGCCGCTCTGGAGGGTGTGCTGTTCAATTTGTATACCGTCATGCTCGCCATGGAAGAAGTCATCGACAGACCGTCAGTCATTCACGCCACTGGTGGATTTGCACGCTCGGAGCTATGGAGACAGCTCATGGCGGATATTTTCGATCAGGAAGTCATTATCCCCGAAAGTCTGGAAAGCTCATGTCTGGGCGCAGCTATTCTGGGCTTGTACGCGCTGGGACGGATTGATTCGCTGGATGCTGTGTCCGGTATGATCGGTACCACTCACCAGCACAAACCTGTAGCAGAACACGTGGATATTTATCGCGATTTACTACCGATTTATATCCGCATTTCACGTAAATTCGAAGAAGAGTTCAAGGATATTGCGGAATTTCAGGCCAAGTCCCTACAATCTTAAATTAGTGGAACCTGTTCTAACGCTGCTGCGTATTACCTTTTTATAAAAACCTGTCTATGTCAGTTGGGCAGGGTAAGAAGGAGGATTAGACGATGCTTAAACAATTACTGCACCGCCTGCTACATTCCACCTCTCATTCTCATAAGCGGCGATACAGCAGCTCAGACCGTTATTACGAACGTGAACGTAAACACCATTCTTCTTCAGACGGTTACAAGAATAGCCACAATGGGCACCGATATTACAAAGATAAACGCCGTCATTACTCCAGTTCTTAGCCAAACAACAAGAAGTAGCGACGGAATAGAGCGTACCACAAGAAGCATGCCACAGGCTCCTTCAAACCCTATAAAGCGAAGACCCTTCTCATCTCAAGGGCCTTCGCTTTATTGTTGTGCGCCCTTCGTTATGCAGGGCAACATCTGTGCATTTTACAGGAAATCGGTTATGACCGAAATTACAGAAACAGGGTTTTAGAGATGATCACCAGCAAAATAAACAGAACAAGAATCGCTCCTACAGAGGTCCATGCTCCTACGCCGCAACCCATACCGCCTACTCCACACATATGACTCATTTACAACACTCCCTTCGCTCATTTACAGAATCATTGTATGTAGACCTGGTCAAATGCGTAAGGGGGGCATTCCCCCATTTTTGCGGCGAATGCCTGTTTATTTTTAGGGACTATCTATGGGTTAATCTCAAGCAGCAACAATGCTTCCTCCAGCTCTTGCATAAACTGTCGGCTATTCTCATAACGTGGCCGAATCTGAAAAAGACGCTCCAGCATTTGACGCACAGGTGAACTCAGTTTCAATTCTTCCTGCCAGCTTGCTGGCGGTTGATCTGGCTGAGGCTCGTAACTGCTATACAGCATAAAAAGCATTAAATGTCCGACATCGTACAAATCGCTGTAGACGGCGACGTCTTGTCGCTCAGGTGCGCGCTTTTCCAGCATGGATTCGGTAAATACATCCTCCTGTCGCTCTCCCATCGCCAGAGCAAGACCAAAGTCGATCAGGTAAGGCTTCCCCTCGCGGTGAATCACATTGGGAATGCGGATATCCCGATGGATATAGCCCCGTTCATGCACATGCAGAACTCGCTCCATTAACTCCAAAATGTAGACAACGCATTCCTGTTCTGTAAAGGAACGCTCCTGTTCAAATATAAGCTCCTCCAGCGTCATGCCAGAGATGTATTCCATGACCACAACTATTCCGTTCGAATGCTCGACAATTTCGAGCAGCTTCGGAATATAGGGGTGTTCCATCTGCCGCATAATATGAGCCTCGCGCTGCAATAGCTGAACTGCCTTCGCCCGTTTGCTCGGTCTGGGCATTTTCACTGCCACCTCTTGTCCGCTGTGCCGATCCAGACAGAGGTAGGTTAGACCATAGCTCCCCATGCCTAAAAGCGAACGAACATCATAACGTCCGCTCAGTAAATCGCCAGGCTGTTTCGGATAATCCATCCATGATTCATATGCGTTCCGCAACCAAGCAAACATATTTATATCCTTTCCTCTACATGCCGCAGCAACGTTTCTTATGCGGCTTGTTCTCGTATTCTTATATTCCGTTATTATACCATCCACGATAAAAGACCATCAGAACCGGGAAGGTCTGATGGTCTTTATCAAAAAAGATGCTGGTTATGCCTCTCTGCGTCTGCGCGGTGTCAGACCAAGCCAGGACAACAACGAACCGCGCGATTTGCGTTGCCTGCCCTGGTAGGTACGCAAATTCGTAATTAACTGCCGGTCTCGTTCCTCGTCAACCTTTTCTTTCATCCAGCGTTTTTGATCCTCCAGTTGGTTAGACAGGCTGATATTCTTTTCCACCAAACGGCTGTGCTCTGCTTCCAGCTCCTCCAAACGGCTCCGCATTTCCAACAAAGCGTTTTGCACCATGTCCTGCATCTGCGCCAGTTCTTGCGGCTCTACGGACTCCTGCGTTTGTACGGATACAGGTGCTTGCTCCAATCTATACTCAATGGTAGATGCCAAAGTCTGGAACTCCTCCTGCGACTGTAGCTGCATCATGGGTTCCTCTGACAGTTCCTGAGCATTCATTTCATCCTGTAACTCTGTCAGTTCAACCGTAGCAGCAGCTTGCGCCTGCATGACCGTCTCTTCCCTGCCCTCAGCCGCCGCCATTATTTCTTCCCAGGTTGCGGTCAGTGACTCAGCATCCGAGATGGGGGGCAAGCGGAATTCCTCATCCTCCATTTGAAAGGGAGCGGTCACTCTCTCAAGCACCACCTGAACCGCCTGCTCCATCGTCATATGCTGTTCACGCAATGCCCACCGCATCACCTTCAAGCACTCAACATCCTCAGCACTGAACATTCTCGATTGATTCGCGGAACGCTGAAACACATACCCTTGCTCCTCCAGCGCCGCTGCATATTTACGAAGGGTACTCGCCCCGATTCCCAACTGCTTTGCTGCTTCCGTCGTCGATTTGCTTTCTTCCATTTAATCATTACCTCCCCGGATGGTATGGAAAGAAATTAGCTTGTATATGTAGAATTCGCGAAATCCATTGGAAACCCTTTGGCAAAAATGTTCTAATATTGCAGACTGCTAAGAACCTTTGTCATAACGGAATATTTGTAGAAATACAAGAAACGACATTGTAAGAGAATACTTTCGTTTTATGTACCCTTCAGACTCTTTAAAGAGCGTCACATAAATGTCACACTTTCATGATTTCTATGGCACCATTCCTTCCATCAACATGGTCCATGTTATAATTTATACAGCGGTCACCTTAAATATAAATTGAAACGTCCTCTCCTACCTTCCAGTAAAAGTATTGATAATTTACGTTCATTCTACAATTAATCCTAGAAAGACACCTCTATTTACAGTTCATTTTTAATTTTCCAGAATGGAGACAAAAAAATGGATATTTTCAAAAGATCAGCAATATGTTATGTTATGTAACGTAAAATGGATTTCAGGCATAATTTGTAGCATATTAACGTTCGCTGGAACGAGGAGGCAACATAGATGAAGGGGAAGGCAAGGAAAGTAGCTATTGTCGGCGCGGGAATGGTCGGTTCGAGCTGTGCCTACTCAATGGTTAATCAGTCCATTTGTGATGAGATCATGATGATTGACCGCACGTATGATCGGGCTTTGGCCCATGCACTGGATCTGTCCCATTGTATGGATTTTACGTCCACACGTACCAAGGTACGTGCAGGCACGTATGCAGACTGCACGGATATGGACGTTGTGATTATAACGGCTGGAGCCAACCCTAAACCGGGTCAAGACCGCCTATCTGTGCTGGATGACGCAGTGCTTATTACCAGAGAGATTGTAACAGCGATTATGGAGGGTGGCTTCGACGGTATATTCGTCATTGCCGCTAATCCTGTCGACATTGTAACGTATATGGTACAAAGTATATCCGGTCTGCCACGCAACAAGGTGATCGGCACGGGCACCTCCATTGACTCATCGCGACTCAAGACGTTGCTTTCTGAGGTGTTTTCCATAGATCCGCGCAGCGTACAAGGATATGCGCTTGGCGAGCATGGCGAATCCCAATTCGTTGCCTGGTCACACGTCACGATTGGTGGTAAGCCACTCTTGCACATTTTGCGTCAGCATAAAGAACGATTCAGCCACGTCGATCTGGACGACATTGCCCGTAAAACTCGGGATGCAGGCTGGGAGATCTTCACCCGCAAAGGCGCCACTTATTTTGGTATTGCCAATGCGCTGGCATACATTACACGTTCCATTTTAAATGATGATGGTAAAATTATAGCGGTCTCTGCTGTATTGGACGGCGAGTACGGGCACACCGATGTCTGCACGGGCGTTCCGGCAATTATCGGCAGCAGAGGAATTCAAGAGGTCATCGAGCTGGAGCTAAGTCCGGAGGAACAAGCGAAGTTCGACGCCTCTTGCCACCTTATCAGCAATAATATTCGTGCCATTTCAGGCCTAGTGTAAACCAATAGCACAGTAAAAAAACTCCTTACCCTCATTGAGGATAAGGAGTTTTTGCAATCCCCGTATTTCGCCCTATATCTCTTTATAACGAAATACTGTCAGTCCCGCCAACGTAAATACGACAAAGCTACCTATTATAACCGTCAACAGTGTATCCGTTGGCACCATGAACGCCCCGAAGTTGTCTCTTCCACTCGGCATCATCGCCAATAAAGGCTGTGTCCATGGATAGTACGGACCGTAGGTTTGAGAATTGGCGACCAGAATATTCGGCACGGTGAAGACGAAATTCAACGCAAGCGGTGCGGCAAAGCTGGACCACAGGAAGGACACCATCAACTGCAACGCAGCCAGCGGCAGGCAGGCTACCCAGCCGGCGAGCAAACTTTGAGCGATCACGGCCCATGGAATCGGTCCGTTCATGTCCTGCACAACTCCAACACCCAGCAACGCTCCTCCGAACAGTAGCTGGGTCAATCCGACCAAGGCCATAATGATGGTCAGCTTGGCCGCATACAGACTCGTGCGGGACAATGGCAATGACATCAGCTGCTTCCAACCGCCGCCCCCATGCTCGAATCGGCAGACCAGAGATGCAAATACGGCGGTCAGCATCGGCATGAACAGCAGCGCATGAACTGTAAGCATGGCAGACAACAACACCTGCCAATTCCCTCCCGGGTTTGCCAGCAAACCAATCAGGACGGCAATCGCCGGGCTGACGAGCGCAAGGAGCCAGACGGGCGATTTCGCCATTTTCATACGTTCAACAGAAAGCAGCCGTACATATCCTCCGAACATTACGCCACATCCTTTCGGCTAAAATGGGCCGCTGTCAGCAGGCTCAGAAGCACACCCGTTCCGCACCCGACGGACGCAAACATCCACGCTTGAGGTGCAACCCATGCGAATTGAGGCCAGGCCAACGGAAACCATTCGGACAGCTGTGAAGCAAACAAGCTGCCGATGCCTAACGTAATGCCCAGTGTTACAGGCAGAGCCTGATTATGGAACGTGACCGTTAACCACAACAATAATACGAGCATAGGCAGCGTGCCGCCTAAAGGCCAAAATCCAAGCCGCACTAATTCTCCAATCGGCGCCGGCTCTCCTCCGAAGCCGAGTAGCATGCCCAACACCCACGTCCCTACCGTCAGGAGTACACAGGACACACACAGCATCCCGATCGCCAGCGTCAGCTTGGCCATATAGACGCTGAATTTGGAAATCGGCAAGGCCAGTAGCTGCTTCCAGGAATTAGACATATGCTCCACATTCGCCAACATGGAAGCGACCATAGTGGCTCCTAACACCAGCGCAAGGGGGACAAACATAGCGATGTTATCCATCAAGGATTCCCACAAATGGCCCTTGTATCGCGGAATCAGATAGTCATAGCGGAGTCCAAAGTTCAGCGCCTGCATCGCCACCAGCCCAAGGGGACCGAGAAACACCAGGAACCAGATTCCCTTTCTGCGTGCTTTGAGCAGATCCGCCGTGAGCGCCCGCAGCATCATAAGGAAGTTCCTCCTTTGCCCACCACTTGCATGAACATATCCTCCAGCGATTTGCGGCGTTCCTCCACACGGTATACGGCATGCGTATTTTCGACCAATCTTCTGACCAGCAGCGCAACAGCCGCATCATTCATGTTCTCGAAATCCAGCGCCGAGCCGTCCTTCACCGAATGATACCCCTGCTCACGCGCAATCAACTGGGCTGCTTCCGGTTCCGACACTACGATCCGAATTCCTCCCGCAGATTCCTGACGGAGATTATGAATCGTATTTTGAAAGACCAGCTCTCCTTCACGGATAATACCCACAGTATTCGCCATATGCTCTACCTCGCTCAACAGATGGCTGGATACCAGCACGGTGATCCCCCGTTGCTTGGGCATCGCCTGAATCAATGTGCGCATTTCCTGAATACCCTCCGGGTCCAAACCATTCGTAGGCTCATCCAAAATGAGCACTTCGGGATTCCCAAGCAGGGCTGCTGCAATACCCAGTCTCTGCTTCATGCCCAGGGAGTAGCCTTTGACTGGACGTTTGGCATGCTTGGTCAGTCGGACGACCTCCAACACTTCCGCAATGTTTTGCTTGGGTACATTCAAAATACGGCGAATGGCCTCCAGATTTTCAATTGCGTTCAAATGACCATAATACGAAGGATACTCCACCAACGAGCCGACTTTACGCAAGATATCAAGCTTATGTCTGCGAATATCTTTGCCGAATATACGGATCGTTCCTCGAGTTGGGCGAATAAGTCCAAGCAGCATGCGGATCGTTGTCGTTTTCCCCGCTCCATTGGGACCCAGAAATCCGTAAATATCTCCTCGAGCTATTTTCAGGTCCAGCTGATTAACCGCCGCGCGGCCTTTGTATATTTTGCTGAGACTGTTCGTTTCAATAATGTATTCGTTCAAGTTCCTCACCTCGACACCTATCGTAACGTGCCAAGTTTAAAGCCAAGGGAACTCTGAGTTTAAGTTTTGTTTAAAAAACGAATTCTTGTCCCGGCTGATGAACTGAAAATCTCCCTCTCCAAATTCATTTCGCGAGCCAGCAGTTCTGTAATCGCCAAACCAATCCCTGCCCCTTTTTCACTGGACTGTTGCTCCATACCGGGCCCTTTATCTGTGATAACCAATGCCTCTGTCCCATTATCTTTCTGTACTTGAACACCGATAAATCGGCCTGAGGCAGCATGGCGAACTACATTTTGAAAGAGATTGTCCAGCAGACGACGGAAGCCTTGCTCATCGACATTCCACACCATACTATGCTCGGGCAAGTCGATATCCACTTCAAAGCCCTCCTTTTCCCACACCGGATACCAGCTGGCTACACACTCCCGCACTAGCCGCAGGATATCACGTGGTGTGTTATTCATAGTGTATTTTCCACTAGCTAGCAGATTATAGGTGAGCAGATTGTCGATCAGACTCCCAAGGTCTTTTAGCTTGTTTTCCATCAGTGTAATCGACTGTTTCCCTCTGCTGCTCAGATTTTCACCATCTAGTGTATACAGATGGCTACGCACGACCGTAAGCGGCGTTCGAATATCGTGTGACAGATCCGCGACCAGTCTCTTCCGCAGCTCTTCCTCCTGACGCTCACGTCCCCGACTCTCGGCCAACTGCTCAACCATCTGATTAAATGCTTCCTCCAGCTTGCCGATTTCATCCGGGCGTCCAGTGGTAACAAGAATAGGCAAGCCATCCTCTCCTCGCTGCGACATGGCGGCCTGAAGCTGCAACAGTCTTCGCCGAATGCCTCCAAAAAACAGAAGAGATACGAATATAAAAGTGCCCAGAATCAATACGATAAAAAAGAGATAGTACATCAACATGCTACTATCTGTAGGTGGCTGTTCAAAGAACGAACGAGGCACTTTTAACACCATATAGCCCTGATTCACATCATTCTTGCCCCCGCCAATAAAGGCTACTACCGTAAACGGCCCCTCATAGCTTGCTTGCTTCATAAAAGCTATAGCCTGCGCAGCGTTCCATTGTTTTGGCATGTTAGGTTGTGTCGGTAACTCCAACCTTGTTCTACCTGCGGTATCCACCCAAAATATTTGTGATTTAGGGAACATATCTTGTTGTATTTTGCGCAGATGGGCTGAGATTTGCTCTGGTGTGGCTCCCTTCAAAGCTACAGCTTCGTGATGCCAGCTATTTTCGGTATGGGTAGTAGAGGGATAGTAAGCGTTTTTAGGCTTGAGCTCCGCCCCCCAATTCAATAACACGCTATATATCAAGGCTGTAGCAGGCAACACAATGGGCAACAGCATCATAGCAACCACAATAATGACCAGATAACGGAACAACAGTGAACTGCGAAACCGACCTCCCTGACCTGGCCTAGAGCTGGGGTACAGCCTCCTCCAATCCTTGCGCGTCCTGCTCATTATGCTTTCACCCGATATCCTACACCACGGATCGTCTCAATGATGCGGGGTGTCGCAGGATCAATCTCCAGCTTTTCGCGAAGGTGTCGGATGTGGACCATTAAAGTTTTGTCTCCGTCAATATATGGGTCCCCCCACACTGCTTCATACATTTGCTCTTTCGTCATAATCTGGCCCAAATGCCGCAGCAAATAAGCAAAAATGTGATATTGCTTACCTGTCAGAGTAATTTCCTCCCCGGTATCACGGTTCACAATACGGTTATCAGGAGAGAAGACAGAGAGATGCCCCAGTTGTAAGGATTCTTCGGGCACGGTTCCCGATCGGCGCAGCAAAATCTCCATACGTGCTATGAGCTCGTCCGGGTGAAAGGGCTTGGTTACATAATCGTCGGCGAAATCCAGTCCTTGCAGCTTATCGTCAATGGATGTACGGGCAGACAACATGAGAATGGGAAGCTCCGGGTACTCTTTCTTGAGCCGCTTCCCCATGGTGAATCCATCCAGACCGGGTAACATCACATCCAAAATCACGAGTTGGCACGTACGGGCTGCTTCCACAGCCCCCTCCCCGCTGCGAAGCCATACTACAGCGTAATTCCGCTCTTCCAAATACTGATGCGTCCAAGCACCAATATCCTGGTCATCTTCGATGTATAACACATTTGTTTTCATCATGGGCACCTACTTATCGTTTTTCTTTTATGTAATGGGCATTATAGCATTTATGGTACATGACCCACTTAAAAAGGTTAATAACTACCTTATACGACATACGCTTCACATTTTCAAATTTGAATGCTCGTGAAAAAAGGAGGCCTACCCGATGCTGCTGGAAGCGATATACCATCACCCGAAACGCAATTGGGCTTTTGGTTATAATGATGAAACGATATTTCTACGGCTACGTGCGAAGAAAAATGACCTGAATACCGTTCATGCTCTCACCGGAGATAAATACGATTGGGACCGCACTAGACAGCTTGTTCCGATGTCCAAATTCGCTACCGATGGCAGGTTTGATTACTATGAATGCAGCGTAAAACCTACTCACCGTCGGCTGAAATATGGATTTTTGCTAGAAGATGGTGAGGAACGTATTTGGATGAACGAGGACGACTTCACCACCCAGGAACCTCAGAACGCAGACAGTCTGTTCCAATATCCGTTTTTGAACCCGATTGATATTCTGAAGCCACCTGCATGGGTGAAGGATGCTGTATTTTATCAGATTTTCCCGGAACGTTTTGCGAACGGTGACCCCTCCATCAGCCCAGAAGGTGCAGAGACATGGGGCGGAACGCCACAAAGAGACAATTTTTTTGGTGGCGATCTACAGGGGATTCTGGATCACCTGGATCACTTGAACGAGCTAGGGATTAACGCCATATATATGACCCCTGTGTTCAAGGCAACGACCAATCATAAATATGATACCGAGGATTATATGGAGGTGGACCCGCACTTCGGGGACAAAAAGACATTAAAAAAACTGGTCGATGCCTGCCACGAACGAGGAATTCGTGTGCTGCTTGATGCGGTATTCAACCATTCAGGGCGTACGTTTAAACCGTTCGTTGACGTGCAGGAAAAAGGCGAAGCCTCGCCTTACAAGGACTGGTTCCATGTACATAGCTTTCCCTTGGAAGTGGTGGATGGCACACCGACGTACGATACATTCGGGCTGGAACCAATGATGCCCAAGCTGAACACCGAACATCCTGAGGTGAAAAAGTACCTGCTGGATGTAGCAAAACATTGGATCGAAGAAATCGGCATCGATGGTTGGCGGTTGGATGTGGCAGACGAGGTGGATCACGCCTTTTGGCGGGAATTCCGTACTACGGTCAAGCAGGCCAATCCAGATGCGTACATTTTGGGTGAAATGTGGAATGAATCGTCTGAATGGCTTCAGGGGGACCAATTCGATGCAACGATGAATTATCCGTTCACCTACGCGGTGAATGATTTTTTCGTCAAAAAAGTGACCGATGCCCAAAACTTTGCCTTCGCCATCGGACGACAGCTGGCCCGCTATCCGCAGCAAGCATCCGAGGTTGCCTTCAATCTGCTGGATAGCCACGACACACCACGCCTGCTGACACTGTGCGGGGATGACAAGCGGCTGATGCGACTGGCCGCCCTGTTCCAGTTCACGTACATGGGCGCACCCTGCATCTATTACGGCGATGAGATCGGTCTGGATGGAGATGCCGATCCAGGCTGCCGCAAGTGCATGGAGTGGGACACCGACAAGCAGGACCGCGAGCTGTTCGACTTTTACCGCGAACTGATTGCGCTTCGTAAGGGGCACCCGGTCCTCCGTGATCAGGGAAGCATCACCTTTCTGGAGGCACAGCCAGAGGGCACCTCACTTGCCTACGAGCGCCGCAGCGAGGAAGAGGTGCTGCTCGTGCTGCTCAACCGTTCCGATGAGGAGCACGTTTTTGAACTGGACATTCCTGAGCAGGAATGGCAATTAGCTTTTGGCGAAAGCCAGTGGTCCAAAGGAGCGAAGGGGTTGCACGCCAAGCTTCCACCCTACGGATACGCTGTACTGAAGGCAGCACCTGCTCGGTCAGTAAAACCTGCTTAAGAGGACGATGTCAAGACGGGAAGCAAGGCATCCGCCTATATAGGCGGATGCTGATGAAGGTACCTGCCGAATAACGGCAAAAAAAGCGAGACCACCGGGAACAAGATGTTTACTTGTTCCTGATGGTCTCTTTACGTCGAATAAGAACTTCTATCCAAGCCGTTTATTTATTTTTAACATCTGTTCTTACTACCCCAACATCCGAAGCATTGATCGAAATGGGGTTACCGCCTTGTCCTGTCTGAGCTGAAGAAGATTGTCTGACGACCACCGAAACTCTTTTATTCTTAAATCCAGTTCGTCTTGTTCTCCCCAATGCAATACCTCCTTAAATATATACGTGAGTTCCTTAAACCTCTCAATTACGACTCAACCGTGAAGAGATATGCTATATGAATATGCCACTGTAGAAAACAGGTAGCGGCGAATAGCGGATCATAGAGAAAAGAGGCTCGGTGATTCACACAAAAAAACGAAATTTCCATCCATGCAAAAAACCGCTCCAAGGAGATACCTTGAAGCGGTTTTTTAGCGCTACCTGAGCCAGTACAGCAGTTTACGCAGGTAGCGTCTGTGTTTTCAATTGCACGTACAACTGGTGCGTCACCTGCTGCGGCTCAATACCCAACTCATCTTCCAGTATTCTGACGAAGCTTTCATAATGCTTTTGAGCAGCGGTATAATCGCCCAGTTGGGCATAGGCGGTCAGCAGCAGACCGCAGATATCGTCTGAGTACGGCTCCCGTTGCTGGAGGCTGAGTAAGCGCTGAACAGACTGCCGGGTACGACCTGAGCGAAGCTCGTCTCTCGCCAGCTCAGAAGCACATGCCAGATACATACTGCGCAGCTTCTCCCTTTTTGCATACGCCCACGGGTAATCGTACTCCTCCAGATAGTTGCCACGGTATAGAGCCAACAGGCTCTCAATACGCGGCGTACCGCCGCTACCGGATGCAGCCCATTCGGATATTCCCCGCTCGAATAGCTCCACATCTGTAATCCAGCCATTGCGGTTCAAGCGGTAGCGATCCAGATTGTATTCCAGCTTCGTATCTTGCATCCGTTCTTTCAATGCCTTGCGGATTTGGTAAATGGACGTGTGCAGGTGAACAACAGCCTTGTCCAAATGATATTCAGGCCATAGCGCATCCAGCAATTGTTCTTTGCTCACCCATTCCCCTTCATGGTGTAGTAAAAAGGAAAATAGCTCCTGTGACTTTAATGTGCGCCATTTGAAGGGTTTCGCTCCTACGGCTTCCTGTCCATCCTCCAAAATTTCAAGCTTTTGAAAACAACGTACCTTGGGGGATTGCTCTGCTGTAACTCCCAAGCTGGAAGAACGGGGATCAGCCAGCGTGGCTGCAATCCGATCTAACGTTTTGGATAGCCGCCGGGCATGAACGGGCTTTAACAAGTAATCCAGTGCTTGCAGCTCGAACGCTTCAATAGCATATTCCGAGTACGCGGTCACAAAGACGATATGAATATGGGAATCCAGCTGTTGAATCCACTCGGCGGCCTCCAGACCGTTCATCTCTGGCATTCCGATATCTATAAAAACAATATCCGCACGTTCTGCCGCCAGATGATCCAGCCCCGCTTGTGCAGACGTATATTTGCCCATTACCGTTAACCGTCCGTCCGCCTCCAGCAACCGTTCCAAGTAGGTTAATGCCGACCGCTCATCATCAATCAAAATCGCCTTCATTTGTGTCTGTACTCCCTTCCTGCTGCAACCATCCATCATGATGCTCTATTTACATGCTATCTGCTTTATCCTTACAATTTTTAATTCCTTATATTTTATATATCGTATCATCGCGGACGCGACATTAGCTTTTCCGACAAATGTACTGTACTTTTTTTATTCATCGGTATTCCGGGGCGAGATCGTTTCCGGCACACGGAAGCTTACCGTCGTCCCTTGCATTGAATTACTTTCAATCCGCAATCCTTCTCCATACATATGGATAAGACGGCGATGGATATTCCGCAGTCCCACGCTGGAAGATACATGATCCTCCGACAACAGCTGTTCCAGTCGCTCGGACGGAATCCCTACGCCGTCATCGGTCACGCTGACTACAAAATCGGTTCCATCCTCCTGCACAACCACTCGCACGGTTCCACCTGTTGCCCGTTGCATCACACCATGTCGTATCGCATTTTCCACGATGGGCTGAATGCTTAATGGCGGGATAAGCGACCGGATGTTCCTTCCTACCTCTACGGTCACCTGCAAACGTTCTTCAAATCGTGCTTTTTCCAGTGCCACATACGATTCTACCAATTCCAGCTCCTTGGATAACGGTACCGTATTCTCCCTGTTCTGAAAATCAAAACTGCCCCGCAAATACTGACTCAGCTCCATGAGCAGCTCCGCTGCTTTATCCGGGTCTACGGCTACGGTCGATACAATAACATTCAATGCATTGTACAGAAAATGTGGCTTGATTTGTGCCTGTAAAAAGGCCATTTCCGAACGCACCGCTTCCTCCGCCGAATGACGCATGTTCAACAGCGTGCGCACACGCGCCTTTAATTCCTCAGCATCAACAGGCTTACGTAGAAAATCATTAGCTCCCGCCATAAAACCCGCGCGGATATCGCCGGGCAGGTCGCGTGCCGTCAGCAGCAACACTGGTAGCTCGGACAGGGAATACCGTTCCCGTATCCGTCGGCACAGCTCAATACCGGACATTTCCGGCATCATCCAATCCGTAATGACTAGGTCAAATCGGGTACGGCCATTCAGCATGTGAAGTGCCTCCTCGGCATGATCCACTGCCACCACGCTACAACCTGTGGTATATAATAGCTCCTCCAGCACCCGAAGATTAACCTCATCATCATCCACAGCCAGCACTTTGTAGGGAACAGTCTGAACTTGCTCCAGTGCATCCTCTTCATGCGGAATCACATTCTGACCCGACGTCACGCCAGGCTGCAATATAACCGCAGACGAAACATCTTTTTGAGCTTCATGTGCCAACGTTCCGGTCTGCGCCAAGGGTAGTGTAAAATAAAAGGTCGAACCCTTGCCCAATCTAGATTCTACCCGGATATGACCACCATGCAACTCCACCAGGCGACGGACTATTCCTAATCCAAGCCCTGTCCCACTGTATCCTTCATCCTCAGCATTCGCCCCTCGGTTAAAAGGTTCAAATATATGCGAAAGATGCTCCTGGGCAATACCGGACCCGGTATCCTTCACACTGATTTCCATTTCGCGGTTCCCCGCTTTGGCAGAGATTACGATTTCGCCTTCCTCCGTAAATTTCACCGCATTACCCAACAAATTGTACAAAATCTGAATCAGCCGATCCTCATCCGCATCCACCTTGGGTAACGAATTGGGCCATTCTTTGACGAATTGCAGCTTTTTCTTACCCACCGTATGACCCAATACCTCCAGCACGGAATTTACAGCTGCCTGTACATTAACAGGCCGACGATTTAAGGCTAATCTTCCATTTTTCAAATTAGAAAAATCCAGAATATCGTTAATTAAATAAGAAAGTCTGCGTCCTACATTCGCAATCAAGGACAAGTTGTGCTTTTGCGGCTCATTGAATTGTGCCCCGTAACGATCTAGCATGGATTGAGCGATATTAATAATTCCATGTAGAGGAGTGCGCAACTCATGTGACGTGTTCGCCAGGAATTCGTCCTTTAACCCATCCAGTGTTAGCAACCGTCGTGACAGGTTCTCAACCTCCATAAACGAATGTACAAAACGTTTGGCCAGCAGAAGCGTTTGAGCCAATACGAATATGAGCATTTCATAGGCTGTCACCCCGCGCACATCTCCCCAGCCCAAAATATACACAAAACTAGTCACTACAATCATAAGTATGCTCATAATACTAATGACTAGCAGTGCAGCGTCATCCGTCCGTTGAAGAAGTCCACGAATCAAGATCAGTAATACATATCCCACACTAACTACGCCAAAAAGAAGAATAAACGCTTCAAAGGATGAGAGTATCAGTGTAGGCAACATTAGACCCATACCTAGCATCAGTGCGGTTGTAATATTATAGAGGCGCAGCACGATCCGATTCATAACAATCTGCGTCGAAAGATGAACATACCGGATCAAAAAATAGTAGAACAGCGTTGAAGAGAACGACTGTATTTTCAGTATCCATTCATAAGGTAAGTCCGGAATTCCCCAGACCAGCAGCTTTTCTCCATGTGTCAGAATGTAAAATAAAGCCGCGATGCAAAAGCATCCTAAGTAAAGCAATGCCTTCTCCTTTTTACGTAAAAGATACAGCATGATAAAAAATACGGTAGGCATAAAAAAACCCGCTATCAGTACGGTGTCCTCTGCCATTGCAACTTCCCGGCTATGCGTAATACTCTCGTAATCCCCAAATAACAATGGGTAAATGATCCCACCGGAGGAATAACTATAATTAGCCACATGCACGGTAATATCTACCGATTGTCCATCTACCGCTGCAAATCCAACATAAGGAGCATTGCCCTGCTTGCCTTTGTCGGCAGAAACAGAGGGAATACCACTCGCTCCTACCTCTGCTCCGTCAATCCATACTCGGCTGGAACTCCGAATGTTTTGCATATAGATGCCGTACAGATTTTCCGCTTTTTCAGGCAACAGGATACGAATATGATAGGTTCCATATCCGGTCGCCTGTCCCTCAGGCATCCACTGATTCCATCTACCAGGCACATCCACAATCTTGGTAGAATATCCCGTTTCCATCCCCAATTCTGAAGAACTCTGATGATTTACCCAATCCTTATCTTGCAATTCATGAAAGGCTGAAGGTTGCACAAGCTGGTTGGGGTAAAATTCCCACTCCCCTCCCAGCTGTACAGGGCCTTCCTTTTCGGGATGCCAATTACGCAAATTTATAACGCCGTTATGAGCTTTCCAATGACTGTTTCCAGATAATACACCCGACACCAACGGATACACCGGCAACGCAACCGCAAGCAGAAGTATAATAAAAAATAAAACACCCTGTTTTTTCATAAATCCCCCGCTCTTTTCAATATCGTCTATCTTTTAGTATCGGTTATTCTAACCAGCTGTATTAGAAGCGCCCCCCATGCAAAAAGGGACGCCCGCCGCAGACAAAAATCTGTGCGGAATCGTCCCCTTCTATACATCCTTTACTTCCTTTATTTCCCTTATTAAGGAATCATGCCTTCATCATTACCACCGCCAGGAATCGAGCCTGAATCGTCTCCGCTGTTATCGCTTGGTGGCGTTGCTCCACCACTACTGTCGCCGCTTCCTGTTCCGCTGCTATCGCTTGTTGGTGTTGCTCCACCACTACTGTCACTGCTTCCTGTTCCGCTACTATCGCTTGGCGGCGTTGCTCCACCACTACTGTCGCCGCTTCCTGTTCCGCTGCTATCGCTTGGCGGTGTTGCTCCACCACTACTGTCACTGCTTCCTGTTCCGCTGCTATCGCTTGGCGGTGTTGCTCCACCACTGCTGTCGCTGCTTCCTGTTCCGCTGTTTTGTTGCTGGCTGGCTACAAAATCTTTATACTCCTGAATCGCATCTTCCAGATTCATATAATTTTTCTTAATTTCCGGCATAGGATAATACTGGTCCAGACGATTGAATGCATCCACTACTCTGTGAAAGTAGACCGTCGTAGGATCTGTACCATTTGCTGTGAGCAGATTGTTCGCAATGGTCTTGAGCTCATTGATATCATAATCAGTTACTATCCATTTGGATTGGTAGTTCGCAAACGCTGTAATCAAATCCGTGTTAGCCTGGTCTACCTGCAGCTGTGTGCTATCCGGAGTATTAAGCACAAGGCTTGCCTGATTAATTTGCCCTTGAAGTTCCTCGTTATCTTGTTCGGTATAATGACGGCCGAACGTCTGAACTTCATTATTAGCTAAATTTATGTTGAAACTTAACAACGTAGTATCCACTGCTATTGGTACAGCATACTGGCTCTGTACCTGTTGCAACTCCTCGTATACAGGAACCACGTCTTGCAATTCAAATCTAGGCAGACCTAAGAAAATGGAGGCATGCTCTGATGCAGAAGACAAGGCTTGCTGGGCTTCAGCGCTTAATGCGCCTGAATTTTGCACCAAAATTCCATTGATCGATGCCTGCATTTCAATGATTTCGGCTCTCAATTGTAGTCTTTTCTCGTTATATTTTTCAATATAGGTCCCTTTAGCCTGACTTAATTGATTATAAGAGATCACCAATTGCTCCTCAGGAGTAAACGGCATAATGAGTGCAAAGTTGGCTTGTGCTGTTTGTTGCTCTAAAGACAGCATTTCCGTATTCAAGTAATTACGAGCTACAGGGTTAGACAGCAGTTTTAGATGAATGTCTTGAACCAGCTGCTGCAGTTTTTCCCGAATTGTAGCAGGCACTGGAGCAGTGAATTCCGCAAGTCTTTGACTCAGCTCCATGTTCAAGGTCAATACGTCCTGCTGCGTCATAGCGGTGTGCATCTTCTCTGTATATTCCTGAATGAGGTTGCCCAGTTCAACATTTTGAGAGCCACTCTGATCGTAGATAACCTGCGCTTCTTGTAAAGTATTTTTAAGCACTGAAAAGTCTGCTGCTTGCAATGCCAGAAATGCTTCTGTCGTATCTTTTATTTTTCGTGTCCATTCGTCCAACTGCTCAGTTGTAGCTAATGGGTTCACATATACACTTAATCCTTCCCTCACTAAGGACTTGTAACGCGCTTTGTCAGTTTTCATATTCTCCACACGATCCGTTACATCGAGAAAATGCAGATAGGTATCTCTGAGTTTTACTGATGCATTGTAGACTTCAATTACTCGACGCAAGCTTACTACTTCCCGATCCACAATATTTTGAGGAGCATTCCCTTCCAGCACATTGTTGCCAAATTGAATAGCTTGACTTAGTGATTCATCCCAAAGAGGCGGGAATTCGTCGCCAACCATTCGGTTTTGTTCAAGGGTAGTCGAAGCTACCTGAATCAGTCTAGTTAATTCCTGTGTCCCAATCACTGGTTCTGTGGCTGAGGCTGTGTACACAGAAACATCCTGCTTCAATGTGCTGAGCGCTTGATCTACCTCTGCCTGTGTAGCTGCTGTATTGTTCAGTACCAGCATAGCTTGATTGATTGCTATGGACAGGCTTTCCTTCGCTGCGGCCGTGTAAAGCGCCTGATCTGTTCCACTCTCACCTGCACGCTCCAGTAGTTCTTTGGCTGCATGGACTTCTGTCTCCAGCTGACTGCGGTCTACGCTGATAATGTCACTATCGTGTTTTTTCTTATCTTTGCTATCTGTGTCCGTGACAACCGATCCAGCAGAGGATGAGTTCTTCGTACCATTTACGAGACTAACAGCTTCTTTCATCGCATCATAGTTAATGATAACATCCTGCGGCTGTTTTTGTTCCGGCAGGTTAAGCTGGTTGATTGCAGCTCCCTTAGCCAGCGTAATAAAAGGAACGCCCACATATTGTGATGCATCCAGCAAACCAATACTACCGCTAACCAACAGCTTGCCCAGTCCCTGTTGCAAAGAAACGCGGCTAATCGCGGCATTTCCTTCGGTCACGATCGATGCATCATCTTTCAGCGTCAGGTTGTCAATCTTCGTTGTCCCGGTTGCTGTCAGCTTGGCATCCTTAGAGCCCAGCTCCACACCGGACCATGCCGTATTTTCTAAAATGGCCGATACAGGCTGATTCCCTGTACCTTTGATTTCCAATACCCCTGTGGAGGACATGTTCTTCAAGGTTACCGAGCCATTAACGATCAGGCGCCCCTCAAAAGACACACCCTTGCCGTCAAAAACGCCACCGTCTGCGTTAATTTCCAGCTTATTCACACCTGTCAGTGTACGCAAGTTACGGTTAAGGTTGAATTTCGCCCCTTTTAATACAGCTTTGTTATTTTCACCGAACAAACCTTGCAAAGACCCTTCCAACTGGTAAGGGATATTTCCGATGCGAACGGTATTGCCCTCTGATTTCACTTCTCCTACCGGATGATCCAGCAGGCTGACGAATACTTCTGCACCACTCTCCCGGTTCAATGGATTTTTCAAATCCGTTGCAGAAGCATCCTCTGATAAAAGACCGTAAGAGCGGGCAACCTGAACTGCATTTTGCTGTGCATTCGCTGTGCTGGCATCCTGTAAGTCCATTGCACGTACTAGCGATACGATCAGTTCTTCCTTGGTAATGGCATCCCCCGGACGGAACAGTTCCCCGTTACCTGTCATATACCCGGCTGCACGTACAGCCTCAATATAGGGAGCACCCCATGCATCGGATGACACATCCATAAAAGAAGTCTGCGGCTGATTGTTAACTTCCAACTGGAACAGACTGCACAAAATTTTAGCCGCCTCTGCGCGGGTCAAATTCTTTTGCGCCATAAAATCGCCCTGCTTACCGCCTGTCATCAAACCCAAGGTGCGAGCTTGTGCTACAAATCCAGTTTCGCTTTGCGAATCTGCTGTCGCTGCATAAGCAGTCTGGACGCCGCCCACCCAAGGCAGAGATACGATTGAACCTGAAGCAATACCCAATACCATCGCAGATGCAATCCATTTATTTCGATTTACAAGTTTCAACATTTCCACTCCTAGACGCTATTTATTGGCATATATCCTGTTTTTCCAAAGGCTTTAGTCATGTTTAGTTCTACGATTTATGCAACCAAGGAACTATGCTAAGAAAATTATACGAAACCCCACTGAACCGATTCTGAACAATAAGACCTATATGATGGCATCACGCTACAAAATCGCTTGACTTGGAGTGAACTCCAAATGTAATAATATCCGGTGTAAGTAGCTGGAGTAGACTACATTTGAAGAAAACAATATCTAGGAAAGCGAGGTATAATTAAATGGACTATGTGAAACTTGGAAATACCGGTTTGGATGTATCCCGGCTTTGTCTTGGGTGTATGGGCTTTGGGGTTGCAGAACGGTGGATTCACCCATGGATACTAGATGAAGAGCGCAGTCGTCCAATTATAAAAAATGCCCTGGAGCTAGGTATTAATTTTTTTGATACCGCGAATGTATATTCAGATGGAACTAGCGAAGAAATTGTTGGACGGGCTTTAAAGGATTATGCGAATCGAGATGAAATTGTCCTCGCGACAAAGGTTCATTTCCGTATGCATCAAGGCCCGAATGGTGCGGGACTTTCCCGAAAGGCTATCATGAGTGAAATAGATAAGAGCCTTAAGCGACTGGGGACAGATTATGTGGATCTGTACCAAATCCATCGCTGGGATTACAATACCCCTATTGAAGAGACGATGGAAGCATTACATGATGTTGTGAAGGCCGGGAAGGCAAGATATATTGGTGCTTCTGCCATGTACGCATGGCAGTTTCTGAAGGCGTTACATGTTGCTGAAAAGAATGGATGGACCCGATTTGTATCAATGCAGAATCATTTAAATCTCTTATATCGTGAAGAGGAAAGAGAGATGCTGCCGCTTTGTAAAGAAGAAAAAATCGGTGTGATTCCATACAGCCCGCTTGCAGGTGGAAGATTGACGCGTGATGTGCAGGAAACAACACATCGTTCCGAAACCGATCAGGTTGCGAAATCTAAATACGATGCGACTGCCGATACCGATCGATTGATCGTGGAGCAGGTTGCGGCCATCGCAGAAAAACGTGGAGTTCCTCGCGTTCAAATCGCACTTGCCTGGTTGCTACAGAAAGAACCGGTAACAGCTCCCATTATCGGTGCTACGAAAACGTCTCATCTCGAAGATGCAGTAGCTGCTCTTTCGATTACGTTAACATCTGAAGAAATTGCATTGCTGGAAGAGCCATATGTTCCTCATCCGGTAGTTGGCGCTCAGTAAATATGGATGAAATGAAAGTTTCGAAATAAGAAACAACAAGAATGCCCTATCCATTTACATAGGGCGTTTCTTGATCAGAAATCAGGAGGTGAAGTCTGCATGTTGATCGCAGAAGTAAGCAAAAAATTCGAACTATCTCAGGATACACTCCGCTATTATGAACGCATCGGACTTATTCCGCGTGTGAACCGTAATAAAAGTGGAATCAGGGATTACACGGAAGAAGACTGCAGATGGGTTGAATATATCAAATGCATGCGAGGCGTAGGGCTTCCCATTGAAATTTTGATTGAGTACGTTAGGTTGTTCCAGCAGGGTGATGAAACGATAAATGCTAGAAAAGAACTCCTAATGGAGCAACGTAAGCAGCTCATTGCAAAAATGGCAGATATGAACAACGTATTGGAACGCATGGATTATAAAATTACAAGCTATGAACAGACAATAGGTAAAAAAGAAAAACATCTAATTTAACCCCTACGTGCTTTGCGGGAGAGCAGGTTCCCCAAGGACTGAACACCTTGAACAAACAAGACTAGAATGATGACGGTAATCAGCATAACCAGCGTATCAAAACGTTGATAGCCATACGCGATCGCCAGATCGCCAATTCCGCCTCCACCGACCGCACCAGCCATAGCAGTAGCACCAATCAGACCAATAGATGCTGTCGTTAACGACAAAATCAGAGAACTGAATGCCTCAGGAAGCAAAAAGTATCGAATGACCTGGAATGGAGTCGCCCCCATCGCATCTGCTGCCTCCAGTATCCCCGGATTCACCTCCAACAGCGAGTTTTCGACCAGCCTGCCGATATATGGCGCAATATATACAATCAAGGGGACAATTGCCGCACTGGTCCCAATGGATGTATTCACAATCAGACGGGTTAACGGAATGATCGCAATCAGCAAGATAATAAACGGTAAGGAACGAACAATATTAATGATCGGATTCAAAATATTATGCAGCCATTTGTTCTCCAGAATTCCACCCGGACGAGTGATGACGAGTAAAATACCGATAGGGATACCGATCAGGGCACCAATGAATAATGATATGCTGACCATGAGCACGGATTCATACAAAGCTTCCCACAGTTGATCCCAGGTGATCGTAGTTCCTGTAATCATCATAGACTCTCTACCTCCTGAATATGGACTCCTTTGCTCTTGAGAAAATCAACAGCCTGCTGAACGGCATGCTGTCCGCCGCGCAGTTGGATCGTCATATAGCCAATTGTCGTTTCTTGAATCTCCGTCATGTTGGCAAACAAAATGTTCACGTGGATATCATGCTGCCGAATCAATTCATGAACCACCGGATCAGAAGCAACCTGCCCTATAAATTCCAGCTTGTATATTCGCTGCGATTCTTGCTGTTCGAACGTTTGCAGCACACTCTCGGGTACCGTATCGTGAATGACCGTGCGTACAAAGCTCTGTGTCGTTGGGTGCTGCGGCTGCCCGAATACCTCCAGGACATTGCCCTGCTCGATGATTTCCCCCTTTTCCATTACGGCTACCTTATTGCAAATTCGCTGAATCACCGACATCTCATGGGTGATGATCAAAATGGTGATCTTGTATTCCTTATTGATTTTGCGAAGCAAGTCGAGAATTGACTGTGTGGTCTGCGGATCAAGTGCCGAGGTTGCCTCATCACAGAGCAAAATGGACGGGTTGCTCGCAAGCGCCCGTGCAATCCCTACACGCTGCTTTTGTCCGCCGGAAAGCTCGTTGGGATAGCTATTCGCCTTGTCGGACAATCCTATGAACGCCAAGAGCTCTTTTACACGCCCCTCTATTTCCCGTTTGTTGCGCTTAAGCAGCACCAACGGAATTGCAATGTTGTCGAACACTGTTTTCGATTCCAGCAGATTAAAATGCTGAAAAATCATTCCGATCTTCTTCCTTACCTTCCGAAGCCCAGAGGTCGAGTAGGTATTTAACTGCTCCCCCTCAACAAGAACCTCTCCGCTGGTTACCTTCTCCAGACGATTGACCAAACGGATCAGCGTACTTTTCCCTGCACCACTGAATCCGATAAATCCGAAAATATCTCCTTTATCCACTTTGATATTTATATTTTTTAACGCTTCAATACTTAGACCTTTTCTCACATAGGTTTTGGATACATTCCTAAGTTCAATCATGAGTCCTAACTCCTTCCGTTCTCACAAGTATGTAAGATGTCTCTGAGCTGATTGCTTTTCTTTGGCATGAACGATCGAATTAAATCCGAGTATTCTAGTAAGTTTTATAAAGTATACTACTTCGATTTAATATTCATGTCAATATGTGTTTTGAGTCTGGTTAGTCCATGTCCTTGCATAAATCAGCATGATATTGCAGATGGTATGAAATATGCCGAAGCATACACACCTTACCCGAACGGGACGGAAGCGGAGGAACATAGATGAAGCGAATATTTACCTTGTGGCTATGCGTTGCAGTTATGGGAATGTTGGCAGTTACGGCGGAACCCGCATGGGCTACTCAGACTGTTGACGGACAGCCTTATCATTTTGGATTTAAAAAAAGTAAGGGAGGGGAGCTGCCTTCTATCGCACAAGAAGGCTTTATGCACCTGATCGAAAGACAAGGTGGCATCTTTCTGGGAGATACGACTAAAAAAGAATTATTTCTCACATTCGACAACGGCTATGAGAATGGGTATACTCCGAAAGTGCTGGATGTATTGAAGGCCAAAAAGGTCCCAGCCGCCTTCTTTGTGACAGGGCATTTTGTAAAAGACCAGCCTGCTTTGATGCGACGCATGGCAAGTGAGGGTCATATTATCGGAAACCATTCATGGAGCCATCCTGATATGAGCACCATTTCTTCGGCAGAGATCCGGTCTGAGCTGGATCGGGTACGAAATGCATCGGCAGAGCTAACCGGGCAAAAAGAAATGAAATATGTCCGGCCGCCTCGCGGCATTTTTAGTGAAAAAGCATTGGCTTCCTGTCGAGAAGCCGGATATACGAGCGTATTCTGGTCTGTAGCTTACAAGGACTGGGACACAAATATTCAGCAAGGAACGGACTATGCCTATCGTCAAGTCATGCGTCAGCTCCATCCTGGTGCGGTTATTCTGCTTCATTCCGTATCCAAGGACAATGCCGAGGCGCTTGCTTCTATCATCGACGAGGCTCGCAAGCAAGGGTATGAGTTTAAAAGTCTAGACGACCTTAAGGTGAAACATTATCACTAAATAGTAACTGAATTTAATGAGTCGATATCATAATGAGCCCGATCTACACCTGCCCATGGCAGCCAGTGTGAATCGGGCTTTTTAGTTTACGACCAAGGAAGGTAATGGATATAATGACTGTAAGAAATGAATTGGAAAGCACTATTTTTTGGAGGTATATCATGCATTTTGTATTTGATCTGGATGGAACGATTTGCTTTAAGGGTCAGTGTGTGTCGGATAAGATCGCAAGCTGTCTGGAACAATTGTCCCGATCGGGACATGAAGTCATTTTTGCCTCGGCACGGCCGATTCGCGACATGTTACCCGTACTTCCTAAACGCTTTCACACCTATGCTCTGATTGGTGGCAACGGCTCTATGATCTCCCAACAAGGCAGTATAACTCACGTGGAATCCTTTTTACCAGATGTGAAGAATGCCTTGCTCGCACTACTGGAGGAACACCAAACCACCTACCTGATTGACAGCGAGTGGGATTATGCATATACGGGTGCAGCTGATCATCCTATACTCAACAATGTGGATATCAGCAAGTTGGCGCAAAAGCTGCCTTTGGCTTCCCTGAAATCCATCGTAAAAATGCTCATTTTAACTGCTGACGATATGGATGAGCTGGCCGCCAAGCTTTCGCCGCTCGGCGTGGTCATCCATCAACACCGTAATGAACAAGTGCTGGACATCAGCCCGCAAAATATCCATAAATGGAACGCACTTCAGAAGCTTGGTGTGCAGCCCCGTCAATTTATCGCCTTCGGCAATGATGCGAATGATATACCGATGTTCAGGGAGGCACACCATGCTGTCATGATTCATCAACATGCTGAACTGGCTGCCTTCGCGACTGAATCGATCCCTAATGAGGGGGAAAATCAAGAAGACCTGATTATCGCCAAAATACGTGAGTTGGCTGAAACAGTTACCATTTAGCCAAACGCCAAGAAAGGGAAGGTCTCTCTATGAACCTTCCCTTCCTTTTACCATTCTACAGATAGCAACGCCTATTGCACGCTTAGCTTATACACTCGGGCTTCATAGGGGCGCAGCTTCAAGGCGTGCAGTTGTTCCCCTTGTACCGGCTCGTAGTTGGACAGCAGCAACTTCGCTTTAGCAACAGGAAAGTCCTCCTCGGGCCAGTGGTACACCGGATCACGATCAAAGAAATTCAAAATGACCAGCAAACGCTCTTCTCCCAGCAAACGAGTGAATACATACAGCTCCGTATCTAGCGGCAACAGCAGCTTGTATTCGCCATAGACTATGACCTCATGTTGTTTGCGCAGAGCAATCAACTTGCGATAATAGTGGAAAATCGAGTCCGGATTATTTCTTTCTGCCTCTGCATTAATGTGCGTGTAGTTATCATTAATCTTCATCCACGGCTCTCCATCGGTAAATCCGGCTGAAGGGCCAGCATTCCATTGCATGGGAGTACGCGCATTATCCCGACTTTTCCGCCAGATCTCCGCCATAATCTGTTCCTCAGACTCACCGATCTTCCGTTGCTGCTCATAATAATTCAATGTTTCCACATCCCGGTAATCATCAATTGACGGGAATGCGATATTGGTCATGCCAATTTCCTCACCTTGATAAATATAAGGCGTACCCTCTAACATATGTGTGAAGGTTGCCAGCATTTTGGCTGACTCTACGCGATATTGTCCATCATTAGCAAATCGCGAGAGGGCCCGCGGCTGATCATGATTGTTCAGATAATTGGCATTCCATCCTTCCTCATGGAGCACTGTCTGCCAGCTGCTCATTATTTTTTTCAGCTCCACCAGTGTCCACGGCTTGGATTTCCATTTTTCCGTCCCTAGCCCTTGTGCATCAATAAACATGTGTTCAAACTGGAAAACCATATTCAGCTCATGCCGCTGGTCCCCCACATAATCAAGCGCCTGTTCCGGTCCTAAACCAGACGTTTCGCCAACTGTCATTAAGGGATAACGCTCCAGTAATTTTTCATTCAGCATCCGTAGAAGTACATGTACCTGTTCTAGATTGGAAAAGAGCTGATAGGCACGTACCAAGGTTCGTTTGTCAGGATTATCGGCATCCGGCAGCCCCTCCGCTTTGACAATATGGGCAATGGCGTCAAAACGGAAGCCATCGACTCCCTTTTTCAGCCACCATTCCACCATGCGGTAGAGCTCGCCCACCATCTCTTCATTTTCCCAGTTCAGATCTGGCTGATGCTCGGAATATAGATGCATGTAATATTCGTCTGTAAGCTTGTCATATTTCCACACTGAACCGGAGAAATACGATTCCCAGTTGTTCGGATATCCGCCATTTTTGCCTGTTCGCCATATGTAGTAGTCCCGCTTCGGATTATCCTTGGACGAGCGTGACTCCGTAAACCACGGATGCTCATCCGATGTATGGTTTAATACCAAATCCATCATGATTTTGATGCCTCGTTCATGCGCCTGGTGAAGCAGTTCGTCAAAATCCTCCATCGTTCCAAACTCATCCATAATGGCATAATAATCGCTAATATCATATCCGTTATCGTGATTAGGCGATTTATATACCGGACAAATCCAGATTACATCAATACCCAGCTCACACAAATAATCCAGCCTGGACAAAATGCCTCGCAAGTCTCCTTTACCGTCTCCGTCAGAATCCTGAAAACTGATCGGGTAAATCTGATATACAACGGCTTCCTTCCACCATATTTTTCTAGGCATGTTTCCCTCCTGTAGCTTCTCTGTACATCCAATAGCTTATGCTCTTAACATACACGCAATACCTGTCTGCGAATCGTTGGTGTAGGGGAACAAGAGTCTTGTAAGCTTGCTTCGACGCATTAGCAGAGCCGCTATAACCTACGGAGATTTATTTTAAAAAAATATTTTGCAAAACAGGTTGTAAAAGTGGACCTGGCGTTACCTATATTTATGAACTGCCCATATACATGTACTCAAAGCGGTGCCACTTTTGAATAAAAGGAGGAATTTACATGAACCATCGACCCAAGGAGCCAAAGGATCTGATTGTGGAAACTACTGTGATCCCGCCCAACATCCATGTGGATGTGGAGTCAGCCACTGAGGGGGGAACACGCCGCCTGATGCTTAGCGATAACCCGGAGACGCTTACCCACGTGACGGTACCTACCGAGCAAGCCACCCTGTGGCATGATGTGGTTCGCACGACAACCCGAACAGTCAAACATCGCATTTTCGGCTGGCATTATAACAAACTCGGCAGCGCTGTTAAACTGGGCATCACCGTAGAGAACAGAAGCGCCGCTAAACTAGAAGTACGACATATTGAACGTGCCCTTAAGATTGTGCCTGAGGACGGCAACTGGATTATAGATGTCGGGCAGTCTATTGCCAAAAGCTGTTTGGCGGGTACGATGGAACGTCTGAAGCCAGCAGACCGTCATAAATTCGGCAAAAGCACCGCCCTGCTGGAGGAATTTGAGCTGCCCGAAGGATCGCTGGCCGGATTCATCTATGACCTCACAGTAGAATTTGCTGAAGGCCACGGTACCTTGGATTATGTGATTCGCACCGTGATCAGCAAGGATACGCAGACCGATCTGCGCCAGATTCATACGGATGCGCTTCCTCCCGTACCTCCACCACAGGCGCATCCACGAGGGGTGTGGTCTTTTTCCGAAACGAATGCGCGGATGCCAGAGTACGTGGTCGGGCAAAGCGCCAACTACCGGGCGTGTGCCACCAAAAAGCTGAACGGCGAGACTCCTGCCGATCTGCTGTTTACCGGGGCACGCAGCGAGCTGGGGCCTGCGCTAGATAATCGCGGACAATTCGGAACCATATACAACGCGACGATTCCCATCGTTAATGACAGTGACGAGGTACGTATCGTACGAATCTATGCCAATCCACGTGGGGGCGCGTTCGCCGGGTCTGTGCGTGTGGATGATCGTGTATATGGTATCCCTCTGCTACGAGATAATACCAAGGTATGCCGATTGGCTGATATCAGCGTCCCTCCCGGCAGATCTAGCTATGATCTCAGCTTCATGGTTGCAGGGAGCGCAACCACACCCTTGGGGCTATACGTCATTACACTATAGCTGTGCTCACGATGACTGAATGAGCGAACGTGGAGCCAAAATTTTCACAGAATATGGTCTGCTCTATAGTAAATGGAGCTGTCCCAAAGCTGGTTTTAAACTTTATTGGACAGTCACGCTTCGTCATTAGTATAAAAAAGCGCGAGTGCAAGGGTTATTCCCCCCTGTAGCTCGCGCTTTTTGGTTCATGCTCACCCATTTGAGCAGGTTATGGTCAAGCGAAGGCCTGTAGTCCTCTTCGCCGCCATACCCGGCATCGGCGATGACCATCCCCGGTTACCCGGTTTGTGTCAGAATAAATATCGCTCTATTTGAACCGCTGGACCTGCCTCGAAGGCATAATGGTCAACTCTGGAATATTGACATGCTCCGGTTGCTCTAGTGCATAAAGGGCAGCTTCTGCAACATCATCGGGATGCAGCGGCAAAACGCTCGAAGCAAACGCCCGAATTTCCTGCTCGGGATATCCGGCCACCTGCGAAAATTCCGTCGCCACCGCCCCGGGGTGAATCGCAGTTACACGAATTCCTTGCGTACTGGTCTCCAAACGCAATGCGGAGGCTATGGCACTAACGCCGTACTTGGTAGCGCTGTATAGTCCTCCTCCGGCAACCACTTCCTTCGCTGCAATAGAGGAGACAATGACAACATCCCCCTTGGCCTGTTCCCTCATTGGCTGAAGTCCGTACTTCAGTGTCAGAACAAGACCGTGCACATTCGTCTTGTAAAGCTCCTCCCACCTTTCCAGTTCCACTTCTGCCAGTGGGCTTCGATACCCGAAGCCGGCATTGGCAACGATAATGTCAAGCCGCCCCCAGCGTTCAAGAATGGCGTGGACCGCCTGCTGTACGTCTTCAGCTTTTTGGATATCGGCAGGTATTGCCATGACCTCGTACAACTCCTCTTGGTTCAAGTCGCGAACCAATTCATCCAATCGCTCCTGACGGCGTGCCAATACAGCTACATACGCGCCTCGCTTTGCCAGTTTTTTTGCAATTGATGCCCCAATGCCGCTGCTTGCGCCTGTTACCAAAGCTACTTTCCCGGCCAGGCTTTCCTTCGCTTTCCAGGATAATCTCAATTCATCCAATATCATATTATACCCTCCCCAAGCTTATTTGGTTAAAAGCACACGATGAACACCCTGGCTGCCTCCAGGAGCTGTACCTATATATAAATATCCGTCATGGTTTACAGCCGTGGTTACCCCATAAAGCGAGCCTTCAGGATCATGCCAGCTTCCGATAAGTTTACCCTGCGGATTAAGCTCTATAGCAAGCCCATGCTTCACAGGTGCGCTTGCACCGCTGAGCAGCGATTGAGGCAATTTGGCCATCATTCCAGCCAGCCATGGGCTTCCATGCATCTGATCTACAAAGGGAATACGTGTCGTGAAGAGACCGACCCAGAAATGGCCTTGATCATCACGCGTAATGTTATCCGGAAAACCGGCGAGATTATCCGCAAAAATATCCGAAGTTCCCTTCTTCGGCCCTTTGAGCCAATATCGGGTCAATTGGTAGTGATACGACTCTGCCACAAGCACAAAATCTTCGTCCGCAGACAAGGCAACCCCGTTCGCAAAATAAAGGCCTTCCAACAGAACTGTCGTCTGCTTGGTCGCCGGATCATATTTCAGCAAACGTCCATGTGGCTTGTTCTCGGCGATTTCTTTGAAGACTACACTGCCATAATTGGAGGTGTCAGAAAAATAAATGGTACCATCTTTGGCAATATCCAGCTCGTTGGCCAAATAGATCGGTGTGCCGTCGACTTGATTGGCCAACACCGTCACGTTTCCGGAAGGATCTACCGACAGCAGCCCCTTCTTAACATCCGTAACGATCAGATTTCCACTTGCGTCAAACATAAGTCCATTGGGCGTTCCTTTGGTATCTGCATATAGCTGGGCCTTTTGCGGATTGCCCTTTGTATCAAAGGCAACCTTATAAATTTTCCCGTCGGAGTCTCCCGTATATAAATTTCCTTCCTTGTCAAAGGTGATAAATTCCGGAAACTTAGGGGCAATTGTAACAAGCTCTGCGGAGCTGAGTTTGTTGTTTTGTTGCCATGGACCCGCTTGTTCAAAAGAGGGGGCCGAAGGTGCAAGCCATTTTGCAGGCTGGACAGGGGAAGGGATGAGCATAAGAATAACCATTCCCAGAAGGATTACCGCCAACAGCGATAATCCGGTTCTGCGTACCCATTTACGCGGTTTCTTAGTCTTTCTTCCTTGAGAATCTTTGACAGATAAATCGGGTTTACTGGGCATTAGAGTGCCTCCTATGTGATGTGAATAATATTTCAGCATTTTGCATAATTCGATTCCCAACGCTCGAAAGTACACTATATAGACGAACTAAACCGTTTCGATCTATATATTGCTGATTTGAAATCGCTCTTGGGATTTATGCAAAATGCTCATTTATATTTGAACGACGATTTTACCGAAATACTGTTTTCCTTCAGCCAAAAGTGCGAAGGCTTCGCCGATTCGGCTGAGCGGGAATACCCGGTCAATGACAGGATGTAAACGATGGCGGGAAATGGCACGATTCATGTTTTCGAAATGTTCCCGGTTACCGACTTGGCTGCCGCGAATCGTCGCAGCCTTCTGCAAAATGCTGGTGACATCAAACTCAGGAATAGTCAAGCCCGATAAGAAGCCGACCATGTTCACAGTCCCTCCGGTACGAAGTGCATTGATGGATTGCGCCATTGTTGCCGCTCCCCCTACATCCAGGACATGGTCGACTCCGCCGTCTGTCAGCTCCAGAACCACCTTATCCCACTCGGGAACTTCCGAATAGTTGATTGTCTGCCATGCGCCGAGATCCTTTGCCCGTTCCAGCTTGTCATTGCTGCTCGATGTGATAATTACCCTTGCTCCCGCCATCAGAGAGAATTGAAGCCCAAAGATGGAAACACCGCCTGTTCCTTGCAAGAGCACCGTATCCCCCGCTCGCAGCCCACCGGATTCCATCAGCATGCTCCATGCGGTTAATGCTGCAATCGGCAAGGTGGAAGCCTCCTCCCAAGAAAGGTGATCCGGAATGGCGACGACCCCTTCTTCATGCAGAACGATATATTCAGACGCCACTCCACTGAGCGGGCCTCCCAGACTGTCCTTTAAGACCTCCGCTCTCGTGCTCCCGCCAATGAATTTCTGTTGTAAATTTGCCGCTACCCTTTGTCCAATCTGAAATTTTGTCACCCCTTCGCCCACAGCTACAATTTCACCCGCTCCATCAGATAACGGAATAAAGGGAAATTGAATGCCGATCGGCATTAGCCCGTTGATAATCACCAAATCACGGTAATTCAGGGACGCTGCCCTTATGCGGATCAGAACTTCCAGCCGTCCCGGCACCGGTATGTCAAGTTCCGTCAAGGTTAACTCTTCAAAGCCAAAACCGTCTTTCAGTTGCACTGCTTTCATTTTGGTTGTCCTCCCTGTAATGTTAAACTTTTTACCTAGTATGGATACAGTGTATTGCGAAAGAAACACCGTTTCTTATACAATACACTGTATCCAATTGTCTTCAAGACGTCAATCTTTACTTTAAAAATAAAAACGGTCGTAAACTGCCTCCGGGCTTTTGACGTTCCTTACCAAGTAAAATTGGAGACTGGGTGGCTTCGCTTGTCCAGGACTTACTCAGGTGGGCAAGCAGACCAAAAAACGCGAGTTGCAGGGGTGAAATAACCTCTGCAACTCGCGTTTTTTACATTAATGGTGATAAAGCGCTGTCCAATAGAATTGGAATTTGCTTATGCCACAGCCTTATTTAAGCTCCAATTTTTATAAACTACGTCTACTTAAATTTGTTCCTGACTATATTACGCTACTAAGCATAAAATTGGAGGGCGGACCAGACTCCGGCTTGCCAAACAAATAACCCTGAGCCAGTGACACACCTGCTTCACGACAAAATTCAAAATCCTCCATCTGCTCTACGCCTTCAGCCAACACTTGGCCTCCAAAACGAAAAGCCGATTCTACAATCCCTGTAATTTGCCGCTTCTGATCACTGTTACTATGACAGCCGTCAATTATACTGCGGTCAATTTTAACATAATCCGGCTGAAGGCAATTCATAAGCTCTGTCGTAGAATAACCTGCCCCCACATCGTCCAGGGCTACCGAAACTCCCCGATTGCGATATTGATCAAAGATATGATGCAAAAAATTAAGGTCGTCTATCTCTTCCGTTTCTACGACCTCAAATACAAAATCCTTCGTACTCATGGATAACCGATCAATCGTCTCAAAGGTGTGATTCAAGCAATAAGCCGGATTATAAATGGTGGAAGGGAGAAAGTTAATAAAACGTTTAATTCCCGCCGGAAGGCATGTTGCACTTTTTTCAATAGCGGAAATACGAGCCGAGCGATCCAGATGAGCATGCAAGCCAGCTTCACGGGCGATTTCAAACAGCCGGAAAGGCTGAAAAGGTCTCTCTGCATGTGACGGACGCAGCAAAAACTCAAACCCGATAATATCCAGCTTGTGGTCAACAATAGGCTGCATATGGCTGGAAAAACTTTGATCCTTAATAATACTCACGATATCTGGATGTTGCAGTCTGGCTTGCAATTGACTAAATAGAAGCCAGTCCTCATATCCTTCGATATAATACAAGCCCGTTACCACAACTTGCATATGGTTCAGGTATTCCTGCGGCAGACGAGCCAGTCCGTTAACCAACTGTTCCAGCTCTGAACGGCTGTCAAAGCGAAACTCTATGCTGCCCTCACGCCCATGTTCCTGCTTCAGTTGTTCCGATAGCATACCCAAACCATCTAATGCTGGAGTAAGCGACACCCTGGAATGCCTAATTCTGAGCAATCCTTGATCCTTAATAGGTAATATGATGCTGCAATTGCTGCATGTCATAATGGTCCTCCTCGGAACAATTTTCCGGTTTTTTCACCATTATATCACAAATAACTAGAACAAAAGCACTATATAATTACGTGTTTTTACAAAAAAGTAGCTTATTCTTAACGACAACTTAGGACTTAAGTACATATTCGACAAAAATCAGAAAACTTTTTGCAATCATGATAAATTCGGGGCTGTTGTTTTTGGTATCAAAAAAAGCAGCAAATCTCTTGGTTAAAGAGACTTGCTGCTTCATTCTGATATTGAGTGGAAACTAAAATCCGAAGTTATTTGGACGCCTTCGGCTTCGTTGTTTTAGCTGGTTTAACAGCTGCAGGTTTGGTCGTTTTAACAGCTGGTTTTGCTGTTGCTTTCACGGGAGCCACAGCTTCCTTTACAGGAGTCGTTGCTGCACTAGGCTTAGCGCCAGCTTTTAAGCTGTATTTGGCAAAGCCGTCTGCCGCGCTGCTCAAGTATGAAATTTGTTGATTTCCTGCCAGCACGTCTTTGGCATCAGGAGAGGACTCGAAAGTAACCTTTGCCTGACCAAAAGGAGCAATAGACCAATTGCCATCCGCCGATGGATTAATCGTTCCGTTCGTACGGATATAGTCAATAATGACCTGGCGACTTTCATCCGGTGCTGCCATCACAATTCGTTTGCCATCAGGGTTGGCCAGTTTGGATGAGGAAGCACGATAGTTATTGGTGGCTACGATAAATTTCTGCGCAGGATCAATAGCCTTCCCATTGTATTGCAGATCCTTGATACGATGCGCTGAAGAATCAATAATCGTTCCCTTGGCATCATATCGTGCAGGCTGAGTTACATCAATCTGGTAATTCACACCGTCAATGACATCAAAATTGTAGGTTGGGAAATCTTTGTTGATCAGCAATTGCTCCTCAGTTTGCTTTGGATCAATGCGGTTGAACTGACCCGCAGACCACTCCAGCCATTCCTGAATTTCAGCTCCGGTCACTTCTACAGCATGAACCGTGTTCGGATACACATACAGGTCGGACACGTTTTTAATCGCTACCGTACCTTCAGGAATGTTGGTGTAATACTCGGCTCCATTTCGACCGCCGGCCTTGAATGGAGCGCCTGCCGACAATACGGGGAGATTTTCGTATTCAGTTCCTTTAAGATGGTTTTGAACATACCATTTCTGTGCATTCGTTACTATTTGAATGGAAGGGTCGTCCTGCACTAATGCAAAATAGCTGTTAATTGGTGCAGTCGTTGTTCCGACAGGTTGACGAATATAATCCAGCGTTCCTTTATGCTCTTCCTTGATCGAATCTGTCAGTTTGTAGTCAGGAGTAAACTGCAAAACCTGGTTTGTGGTACTCACAACCGGACGCACTTCAGACTGAGAATTCGTTACGTGCCACTCATTTTTTTTCTTTTCCAGGCTCAGGTCAATAATGCCCAGATCCTTGCCCCATGAGGAAGCTTCTACAGCTGGTACGCCATTAATGGTTCCTTTATCCAGGTCTACACCGCTCATCCCTTTAAAATCGGGGCCGGGGAAAGATTTATGAGCGTGCCCAAACAGAATAGCGTTAATTCCGTCCACCTGGCTCAAATATTTAACGGCATTCTCCATCATTGGTGTTTGCGGCACATCCTCATAACCTGTATGCGCAAGCACAACAATAATGTCAGCACCTTCCGTTTTCATTTGAGGAATAAGCTTTTTCGCCGTTTCCACAATATCCTTCGTAACAACCTTGTCTTTTAAGTTGGCTTCATCCCACTGCATGATTTGAGGAGTTACCAGGCCGATTACACCCACTCTGAGCGTATGGTTGTCACCCTTCTCATCCGTTATCGTTTTATCGAGAATCCGATAAGGAGTAAAGTAATTTTTAGTACCTTGACCCCCGTTGTCTATATACACATTTGCATTTACGTAAGGAAAATCGGCTCCCTTGAGCGATTTTTCCAGAAAGCTGAGACCGTAGTTGAATTCGTGGTTGCCCACTGTAGCCGCATCATAGCCCATCAGGTTCATCATCTTGTAGACAGGATGGACACCGCCTTCTTTCTCAAAGGTTTTGTTTCTGGCCATATAATCGCCTAATGGATTGCCCTGCAATAAATCACCGTTATCGAATAGCATGCTATTTCTTGCTTCACTACGCGCCTGTTGGATCAGTCCGGCTGTGCTAATCAAGCCATATTCGTTGGTTTCTTTGTCTGAATAGTAATCATAGTTCATCAGCGACGCATGAATATCCGTTGTTTCCATGATCCGCAAATTCACCGTAGCGCTATCGCGAGAATCGCTAGCTGCCCAGGATGGAGCGGCCGAAAACACCAGCATGCTACAAGCCACAACTGCTGCTGTAAACCCTTTAAACCAATTTTTACGAAATAACAAAATATACCCCTCCTCATTAAGGTGTATGCCTCATATACATACTTTTGCACATATACGTAAGCCTTGAACCCACCATTTCTATTTTAATCCAACGCCAGATAAAAGAGTAGTCATTTACTTAAATTATTTATGAAAAAATAATTAATTTCCTCAAAAATAAAAACCAGCAAACCTCCTAAAAAACTCGGAGATTTACTGGTTTGTCCATTTATATTCTTAATTATTTATTCCACACTTGGCGCTCAGATTGCTGACCCACATACTCAATGCGTGTCGGATTCACATCCAGAATGACATAATCGGGATCATCCGGTCCGGAAAACCATTCCTTCAAGGAATCGTTCCACACTTGTTTGCGCAGCCCCTCATCAGCTGTGATCTGGACGGTAGCCTCCACTTCTACGACTTCCTTCGTACCGCCAACTTCATAACCCAGCAGCAGATAAGCATTCGGATTGTCCTTTAGCTCATCCACTTTATGAGTTTTGCGATCTGTCGCCAGATGAATGTTCATTCCATCGTTAAAAAGGGCCATATAGCGTACTTTCGGTTTGCCACCCTCTACCGTACCTAACGAGCAAAATTTGTTGTTATCCAAAGCCTTCACAATGGCTTGTTCCAGTTGGTTGCGATCCAATGTTCCCGTTTTACCCACAGTACAACAACTCCTTTTCACGAATTTGAATTCTCTACGGCCACGCCATTGGGCACCAGCCCATCTGAACCTACCTGCGTAGCTGTTCTGAAAATAACATGACCGGATCGAATCGAATTGATTCATGCTCATTTTCAGATCAAAGCTCACAGTAAAAGTGTACCCTGTGGTTCGGCAAATGAACCGTCATCTCTCCCTTCATGCTGGACAGACCCGCATTCAAGGCATATAATCGTCGTAGTAAACCCGAATAAATGAACCCATTAAACCATACAATGCCAGGGGTGCTGGAATCGGCCGGCTGAGAGTGTGTCCCAAGACACTGACCCTTACAACCTGATCTGGGTAATGCCAGCGTAGGAATGCTTAAGCAAGATGTGCCTTTTTTACATAGGACCATCCCTTACTTTGGTATATACAAGCGCAAGCGTCCCGGAAACTCGGGGCGCTTTTTTTGTTGAAGATTAAGTTGTTGGAAAGATCGCATCCGGCAGATGTTATTTTTAGAAAATGGGGAACTTAAGCTGTCTGATTGGACGGATAACGGGTAATTAAAGGAGAGAACACAACGATGAAGCGCATGAAAATATTAAGCCTGGGACTGATCAGTCTGTGGCTCATGGCCCTGACCCTGACCGCTTGCGGTGGAAGTCCCCCCACATCCCAAGAAGCGGCTCCCGCTACCGACACTCAAACGTCTACTCCGGCAAAGGGGCTCAAAGATGTTAAAGTCGTGCTCGACTGGACACCCAATACGAATCATACGGGACTCTATGTCGCTAAGGACAAAGGATTTTACGAAAAAGCGGGTTTGAATGTCCAAATTGTTCAACCTGGTTCAGGCGGAGCTGATCAAATGGTTGCTTCTAATGCTGCACCTTTTGGTATCAGCTACCAAGAAGGCGTCACACAGGCTCGTACGCAAGGCGTGCCGCTTGTATCCATCGCTGCGGTGATTCAGCATAATACCTCAGGCTTCGCAGCCCCGGTAGATCGTGGAATTAAGAGCCCGAAAGATTTTGAAGGTAAAAAATACGGCGGTTGGGGCTCTCCCGTAGAAGAAGCGGTCATGAAATCCATCATGGATTCAGACAAAGGCGATGTGAGCAAAGTGAAGATCATCAACATGGGCAATGCAGACTATTTTACAGCCGTGAAGCGGGATATCGACTTTGCCTGGATTTTCTACGCATGGACCGGAATCGAGGCCCAGCTTCGAGGTGAGCCATTGGATATGCTGTATGTAAAAGATTATTCCAAAAGCCTCGATTACTATACACCTGTAATTGTGAGCAACGAACAGACAATAAAAAATGATCCCGAGCTGGTCAAAGCGTTCATGGACGCTACCGCACAAGGCTATGAATACACTATCGCTCATCCGGAAGAAGCCGCAGACATCTTAAGCAAAGCTGTACCGGAGCTGGATAAAAAACTGGTACTTGCCAGCCAAAAATGGCTAAGCCCGCGTTATCAGGACGATGCCGCGCAATGGGGTGTGCAAAAACCGGAGGTATGGCAAAACTATTCGGACTGGATGTACGAACGCAAGCTGCTCAGCAAGCCTTTGGAAGTCGATAAAGCCTTCACAAACGGTTTCCTGCCCAAGCGTTGATCATTTGTTAAACGCTAAATAAGACTGAACTAGAGAAGTGAACGAAGCGCCACTACGCAGTCGGATGGTGCTTCCCATCGCTGTTGTACCCAGATTTCTTTTATGAATATCCAGAGGTTGAAATCTGGGTACAAAGGCGAACGCTAACGCTTGTACAGCACCATTCCGCCCACTTCGTTCTCGTTCTACTTGGTTTATTCTTTAGTTTTTCATATTATCTAAGCGCTAAGTAGGTGCGCTTGTGTGTTAAAAATGCCACACAAACCAGCTTTAAAAATAGGGTGCTTTTAAGGCGGTTGGCAGCGTAGTGGTTCATTTGAATCTGGAGAAGCGCAGCGATCGTAAGATCAAATGAACCGCGAAGCGGTCTCCCCGCCTTAAACCACCATATTTTTTTAATAACACTCCAAATAAAGGACAGGTGAATTTGCATGGCTAACACACTGCTCAGTATTCAAGTAATCCCTAAAACTCCTAATAACGAGGACTCTTACACGTATGTAGATAAGGCGATCGAGGTCATTCAGCGCTCCGGTGTCAAACATCAGGTGAATCCATTGGATACGACCATGGAGGGCGAGCTCGACGAGTTGCTGAAAGTGGTTAAAGAAATGCACGAGGCTTTGACGGAAGCGGGCAGTCCCAGCGTCATTTCACAGATCAAAATCGCACATAACCCACAAGGCATCAGCATGAACAAGCTGACCGAGAAATATCGCCCATGAATCCGAAAGGCAAGAACGCATCCTGGTGGAAAAGCGTATGGCCGCCCTTTGTGGCGGTCCTCTTCTTTTTAGCGGCCTGGCAGGGGGCGGTTTCCTATTTGCATGTTGAATCCTGGCTGCTGCCTGCTCCATCCCTCATCGTACAAGAGGGCATAGCCCAGACGGCGCTGCTTGGTGCCCATACATGGGCTACGATTCGTCTGACACTTGCGGGATTCGCGATAGGGACAGCAACGGGACTGTTGATCGCCATCGTTCTTCATACGATTCCTTTTCTCAAATCCGCCCTGTATCCGCTGCTTATTCTGAGCCAAAACATTCCAATCATCGCCCTGGGACCGCTGCTCATGGTGTGGTTTGGTTTTGGCGTGCTGCCCAAGCTGATGGTCATTACCCTAGTATGCTTTTTTCCCGTGGCTGTAGCGGCCATGGACGGGCTGACTCGAACAGACCGTACGATGATGAACTATATGCAGATGTCGGGTGCAAGCCGCATGGCTATTTTTATGAAGCTGGAGCTGCCACATTCCCTGCCGCAAGTCTTTTCTGGCGTTAAAATTGCTGCTACCTATAGTGTGATGGGTGCGATCATTGCGGAATGGATCGGAGCTAGTGAAGGAATTGGATATTATATGCTGCTGCAAAAATCAGCCTATCGCACGGACCTCATTTTTGCCGCCATCGGCATTATTGTTACACTCAGCTTACTCATGTTTGTGGTTATTTTACTACTGGAGAAATGGCTGGTTCGCTGGAAACCCGATCGAGAGTAGCTTCCTCCTTGAATTACATACAGCAAAGAAAGGACGTGGCGCGTATGAGTCTGCATCCGACTGACTTATCATCACACAACGTGGCTAATGAACAACGAACCGGGGAACAGCAGAGACGATCAACTGCTCCTCCTGCTTTGGAATTGGACGGGATCAGCCTCGCCTTCCGCGAAAAGCGAAGCCTACTGCCCGTACTGCAGGATGTATCCCTCACAGTCAAGCCAGGAGAATTCGTTTCCCTCATCGGTCCGTCAGGCAGCGGCAAAAGCACGCTGTTTCACATCATCGGCGGGCTACTCAAACCACAGCAGGGACGTATCCGTATGCACGGACGGGACATGACTGGTGAACGTGGGCATATCAGCTATATGCCGCAGCAGCCCGCCCTTTTCCCGTGGCGTACCACGCTGGACAACGTACTGCTTGGGCAGGAAAATGCTCCACGTAAAAATACAGCAGTACCCCCTCAGTACGCCAGTGAACGTGAGCGTCGCAAAGAAGCCTTGCAATGGCTCGAACAGGTTGGACTTGGTAAATTCGCCAAGGCGTATCCACATACGCTGTCTGGTGGAATGCAACAGCGCGCAGCCTTTCTTCGCGCACTGCTCAGCCCACAGGAATTAATGCTGCTGGATGAGCCGTTCAGCGCACTCGATGCGCTGACACGTGCAGACATGCAGCAATGGTTATTACGGATGTGGGAAAAGAACCGCCGTTCTGTGCTGTTTATTACCCACAGCATTGAAGAAGCGTTGCTGCTCTCCGACCGCATCTATGTGCTGTCGGCGCGACCTGCTTCAGTGGTGCATGTCGTAGATGTCCCTTTTCCCCGCCCGCGTAGGGAAGAAATCACCCTCGATCCGCTCTTTATTGAATGGAAGCGGACCATGACCAGCTGGATGCGCGAGGAAAAACATAAACTGGACGGCGACATGGACAATGCTCAGAGCGTCCACAAGAATATCCCGGAAGATGGATTGAATCGACATGAGTGACGTAAAAGTTCGATGTGCATTGAAATGGAACAGCCAAACAAAGCCAGGCTTGGATTTGACCGCAATTGGACCCGCTCCATTGATCGACGCGCATATTCATGTAGACAGCTACCCGCCCGAACAACAGGAATTATTGCTCGCTTCACTTGCCAATAGCAGCGTCCAAGCCGTGATAGCCGTGTCGATGCATCTGGGCTCCAGCCGAGCCAATCTGCAGTTAGCCAAGCGTTACCCCGGGCTGGTACGACCAGCCTTTGGCTTTCATCCCGAACAGGCTCTTCCACCGCAAGCTGAGCTTGAACTCTTGTTCAACTGGATGGACGAACATGTACAGCAGATGGTCGCCGTGGGTGAAGTCGGCTTGCCCTATTACAATCGGCTGGAAGCCTCACAGAGCGGTTCACCTTTTGACCTCGCTCCCTACATAGTGCTACTAGAGCGCTTTATCCAGTTTGCAAGCAAGCATAACAAGCCCATTGTCCTGCACGCCGTTTATGAGGACGCAGACATCGCCTGTGACCTTTTGGAACGTCATGGCATCACACAGGCGCATTTTCACTGGTTCAAGGGCTCTACCGCCACGATCGAACGTATGGCCCGGAACGGCTATTATGTCTCCTTCACACCGGATCTCTTGTACGAAGAAGAGATCCGCAGTTTGGCAAGACAGTATCCGTCTGATCAGATCATGGCAGAGACAGATGGTCCTTGGCCGTTCGAGGGACCTTTTACTGGACAAGAGACACATCCCCGGATGACTGCCGACGTCATTCATGCGTACAGCAAACTGACCCATCAAGATGAATCTGCCGTCCGTCAATTATTTTATGAAAATACGAGACGCTTTTACTCACTATCTGATTGATAAAGGCATACCAGCTATTTACTGACTGGAAGGTTTACAACCACAACATGCAACCAAAGCAAAGAACCTCCTTATTTACGCGGGACTTCATCATACGTAAATAAGGAGGTTCTTGTATTTTCAAACGTATATAGCTCAAATACTACTTGTATTTTGCAGAGTTTTTTGTCGCCACTCAGCTTTTATTGCTTCAAGAAACCCTTCTGTTCCAAAAATGGCTTCAACTGCAAGCGCGCTGGCTCGGTCAGTCTCGCAGCCATTTGCTCAGACCATGGCGTAGAGCGTTGACCGCCTGTACGTTCCTTCAAATATTCCGCTGATGTGTGATCGTATACCTCTACAGCTTTCATCGTCTGATTTTTGTCGTAACCGTTCATATGCAAAACACCGGACAGTGGAAGACGTGGACGCAAGCCCGTTTCCTGATCCGGTACACCAATACACATACCGAACACTGGATACACCAGCTCTGGCAACCCTAACAACTCAGATACCTCTGCTATTTTAGTACGAATGCCGCCGATGTAGACGATGCCCAGGCCCAGTGATTCAGCGGCTACCGCTGCATTTTGTGCGGCTAACGCGGCATCAATGGTCGCAACCGTATAATTTTCAACGGAACCTTCATAGGAAGGCTGACCTGGCTGATGGTGTAGTGTGACCTGCTTCAGACGGTACAGATCTGCGCACCATACCAGAAACGCGGGGCATTGCTCAACGTAAGCCTGTCCTCCTGCCAACTCGGCCAGTTTTGTTTTTAAAGAAGGCTCGGTAACGGCAATAACGGTATATGCCTGCACATTACTGGACGAGGAAGCCATTTGGCCAGCTGCCACAATAGCTGCGAGCTGCTCGTCGGTAATGGGGTCTGACTTGAATTTTCGCACAGACCGGTGGTTCATCAACAAGGAAATCGTATCATTCATGACTGCTTCACTCCTAATCCATAATATAAGCTCTTTATCTACTTCAAGCTGTGAGTATACGAAGAAGTTCTTGCATGCTTGCTTGGCACTCCTACAAATATTATGGAACTTTCGCTAATGATAAGCAACCTGACGTGATAAAAGTTGAATGGTTTTAAAAAACAAACGCAACAAAAAGCAAGTACGCAACAATTGTGCGTACTTGCTCTATACTCTGATAATAACTTTATCTCGCAACAGATGTCCGACAGTACGCTATCCTGCTAATACATCCATACATTTACAGCTTCACCCGTTGGAGACGCAGTGCATTCAGCACGACCGAAACAGAGCTAAATGCCATGGCTGCTCCCGCCAACCATGGGGCAAGGAAGCCCAAAGCGGCAATCGGAATACCGATCACGTTATAACCGAGCGCCCAAAACAGATTTTGCCGTATGTTTGTCATGGTCCGGCGGCTCATTTCGATCGCATCAGGAATGCTGTTCAGGTTGCCACGCATGAGGGTAATATCCGCCGCCTCCATGGCCACATCCGTTCCCGTGCCCATCGCCATCCCAATATTAGCAGTAGCCAGCGCAGGCGCATCGTTAATACCATCCCCAACCATAGCTACGATCATGCCCTGCTCCTGAAGCCGTTTCACTTCTTCAGCCTTTCCTTCAGGCAGCACCTCCGCCAGCACTCGTTCAATTCCAGCCTCGGCGGCAACAGCCCGCGCAGTCCGTTCATTGTCACCCGTAATCATGATCACTTCAATGTTCATCGCGCGCAGACGGGTAACTGCCTCCCGTGACGTTTCTTTAATCGTATCCGCCACGGCCACCAGTCCAGCATAGGCACCATCCACAGCAACAAGCATCGCGGTTTTCCCTGCGCTTTCCAGCTCATTCATATGCTGCTCAGCTGAGTCATCTATCGCGATGCCTTCCCTGCTCATCAATCGGCGTGTACCCGCCAATACCTGCTTACCTTCCACATGCGCTTTCACACCATAACCCGGAATATTTTCAAAATCTGTCGGTCCTACCAGCTCAATGCCTCGATCTGCAATCCCCTTTACAATGGCTTCCGCCAGCGGATGCTCCGAGCTTTTTTCTGCCGCACCGAGCAAACGCAGCAAATCCTTTTCAGCCAAGCCGCTTGCTCCAAGCATAACATCCGTCAGCTCTGGCTTGCCATTCGTAACTGTACCTGTCTTATCCAATACCACTGCGTTGACTGAACGGGTCATCTCCAAATGCTCGCCGCCCTTGAACAGAATACCGTATTCAGCGGCACGTCCCGATCCTGCCATAATAGACGTTGGGGTTGCCAATCCGAGCGCACAAGGGCAAGCAATGACGAGAACTGCAATCATTTTCTCCAGTGAGCCTGCAAAATCAGTCGGCGTCACAAGGAAAAACCAGACGATAAAGGCCAACACAGCGATAACAACAACAATGGGGACAAAAATACCGGAAATCTGATCCGCAATCCGCTGAATCGGAGCCTTGGAGTTTTGCGCATCTTCCACGACCTTAATAATACGGGCCAACGCCGTATCACCACCCACACGCTCAGCCTGGATACGTAGTACCCCGTTTTTATTGAGCGTCGCCCCTGTAACTGCGGAACCTGCTTCTTTTTCAACCGGAAGACTCTCACCACTTAACATAGATTCGTCCACTGCCGAACGTCCGTCCACGACCACACCATCGACAGGAATTTTCTCGCCAGGTCGTACAATAAAGATATCCTTCACACGTACCTGTTCGATTGGTATATCAAGCTCTTGTTCATCACGTACTACACGTGCCGTCGTTGCCTGTAGACTCATCAGGCTCTTGATCGCCTCGGACGAACGCCCTTTGGCTACCGCTTCGAACCATTTACCAACCAAAATAAGCGTAATTAGCACCGCGCTTGTCTCGTAATACAGCTCTGGCATAGTCATGACAGGCATTCCCGCCATTCCCTCCATGACATCAGACGGACGCAGAGTAAGGTACAAGCTGTAAAAATAAGCCGCAGATGTACCCAGTGCAACTAACACATCCATATTCGAACTGCCGTTACGAAGCGCTTTGTACGCGCCCACATAAAACTGCCAACCAATGACGAACTGAATCGGCGTTGTCAGCACTAGTTGGAACCATGGATTCAAGAACAGTTCTGGCACATAAATCCATGATGTAAAGGAAAAATGAGCCACCATTGCCCACAACAACGGAAATGACAGCACTGCAGACACAATCCACTTCCATTTTTTACGATGGATATCCTTACTGCGCACATCCGCAATATTGTCCTCAGCGCTCTGCGGAATCGCTCCGTAGCCTAGCTGTTCAATCTTGCTCACCAGATCACCAACCGCAATACTTCCCGCTGCATATTCCACATGAGCTGTTTCCATCGCCAAATTTACCGTGGCACCTGTTACACCAGGCATCCGATTCAATCCCTTTTCAATCCGGGTTGCACAGGCCGCGCAAGTCATGCCCGTCACATTCAGATTGGCTTCTTCACTTACAGTTCCAAACCCAAGAGAAGCAATTTTATCGCGAAACTCAGGGATCTCCACCTGCTTGGGATCATAGGATATCGACGCCTGCTCCAAAGCCAAATTCACATTAGCCTGTGCCACACCATCTATTCGATTTAAACCTTTCTCAATACGGCTTGCGCAGGCGGCACAGGACATCCCCGTAATATGAAGCGTTGTCTGCTTGTCACCGTCGGTCGCACGGTTTTCCATGATAACCCTCCTCCTATACCCCAGTGGGGTATATCATATCCAAAAAGAAAAAGCTTCTAATATGGAAGCTTCTCCTTCGAAACAAGTCTGTCACACATAAAGCATCTTCAGCTTAAACAACGTCATAGCCTTGGTCTTCAATGGCTGTTTTCAGAGCTTCAACGTTCAGCTTGGACTCGTCATACTCTACATTCACTTGTTTCGTTTCGAGGCTGACCTTGCCGGTAGCGCCAACTTTCTCCAAAGCCCCTTCTACTGCTTTCACGCAATGATTGCAGCTCATGCCTTCTACGTTCAATGTAACTTGTGCCATTTTCTTTTCCTCCTCAGGGGGTACTTTATGCACCCGATTATGTGTATGGGTATTACTTTTAGCGGATTAGCTTCTTGACCGTAACCAGCAGCTCGTCAATCACTTCCTGCTCTCCTGCCTGCATGCGCTCAATGACACAGCTTTTCATATGCCCTTCCAGCAGCAGCTTGCCGACACCATTCAGCGCGGACTGGACAGCCGCAATCTGGTTCAGTACATCGTCACAGTAGGTATCCTTCTCAATCAAACCCTTAATTCCGCGAACCTGACCTTCAATACGGTTCAACCGGGATACGAGGCTGTTCTTGAACTCTGCCGAATGATGACTTTTTCTAACTGTCTTTTCCCCGTCTGTTCCACAGTGATTCTCATGGACTTCAGTGTGGGAAACAGGTTGCTCCTCAGCCATACATCAGCCTCCTGTGTGGTGTATATATGCATTTATGCATTTGTTATATCCTTATCATAATATACCCCCACGGGGTATGTCAACATTCTAGAAAAATGTCACTTTTTCGCCCTATTTTAAGCCTTCGCGCGTGCTTCCTTAGCAAGTACGACAAAGCTTAATAGCGCTCCAACCTCGGCTATAGCTATAACGACCGCCATCGGTACGGGGGTTGTTCCACTCCCCAAGCCTACTAGCGGTGAAGCGATGGAGCCAAGTAATAGAGGCAACAAACCAAGCATGGCGGACGCACTGCCTGCGGAGCGCTGCTGACTCTGCATTGCCAATGAAGTCGTCGTTGTACTCACAATCCCTACGCAGGAAACGACAAAAAACAGAGGAACTAAAACAGCAAACAATTGGCCTCCGGTAAAGGCTACAGTAAGCAAGCTAATTCCGGCTACAGCCGCAATTACCAGACCCGACAAGAGTAACTGTCGTTCGCTGAAGCGACCCACGAGTCTACCCGTCAACTGCGAAAACAGTACAATCCCCAAACCATTCACTGCAAAAATGATGCTATACGTCTGAGGAGAAACCCCGAAAATATCCTGAAGCACGAATGGTGAGCCAGCGATATACGCGAACATCGCTCCTGTAATCAGCGCCTGTGAGAAGGCATAGCCCATAAAGCGTCGATCGGCAAACAAGTGACCGAGTGTTCCTAGCGTCTGCTTCAAGCCACCGGATGAGCGGCGGTTAGTTGGCAACGTTTCTGGCAAACCCAATACGACGGCAATCAGCATAGCCACGCCGACTACACAAAGCACCATGAATACACCACGCCAGGAAACAAAGTTCAAAATGACACCGCCCAGTACTGGTGCAGCGATGGGGGCCACGCCGTTCACCAGCATAAGTAGTGAGAAAAAACGTGTCAACTCTTTGCCCGAGTATAGATCACGGGCTACAGCTCTGGAAATCACGATCCCCGCCGACCCCGTAAGCCCTTGAATAAAGCGAAGCACAATGAGCATACCGATATTCGGCGCAAACACACATAACAGCGAAGCAGCAGCGTACAGAATGAGCGAGATCACCAGCGGTCCTCTGCGACCCCTTACGTCGCTAAGCGGACCAGCAACGATCTGGCCAACGGCCAGTCCCAACAGACAGGCGGTTAAACTAAGCTGCGCCAGCGAAGTGGTCGTATGCAAATTGTCGGCTAATGTAGGCAGCGACGGCAAATACATATCTATGGACAACGGCCCGAAAGCACTCAATGCACCCAGGACAAAGGCGATCCATAATATTCGCGATTTGGTCATATCTGCGGCAACCATAACAGTATTGGATAACCGGTTCATAATAATAATCATCCTTTTCAAAAAAATATAAATAATTACTTCAATGTATCATGATATCACTCATTTCGTCTGGCTTCGAATAATTACACGCTAATCCGCAATTTTTTTTCAAAACTGCTATATATCAGGCAGGAATTTACCAATTTCAGGTCGAATTATACGGTAACCAAAACAAAAAATTTGTGGAATCTGGAGAATGATAATGGTCTATGATGGAGTGCTACTAGGTCTCATTGTAGGTCTGTTCAGAGGAGGCTGGCGGCAAGGTCTGATCCGTTTCAGTCAAATTCGCCTTATAGCCGGCTGGATGTTCCCCTTGCTGCTGCTGGTACAATTCATTATTTTTTATTTCCAGGAAAAGTGGGCTTGGCTGGCAGCCATTAACGGGTATCTATTTATGGGAGTCTACGTGGTTGGATTGATATTTCTCTGGTTGAACAGACATCATAAGGGATTCAAGCTTATTATAATCGGCGTATTGATGAATTTTATCGTTATGGCGGTGAATGGCGGCAGGATGCCGGTCTCGTTGAGCGCTTCGGAGGTGCTGGGTCCCTATTATACAGATATGCTTAAATCCGGAAGTGTCATCTCGAAACATTACATGATGGATGCGAGCACGCGTCTATCATTGCTTGGTGACATTATTCCTCTCTCCAAGCCCTATCCCCGCACGCAGGTAATTAGTATTGGAGATGTTGTCATGAATTTCGGGATGTTCCTGTTTATCCAAAGCATTATGGTCGTGAAGAGAACTAAGGATAAGCAGCAAGAAACCAATCCCCGCCACGCCTAGTGCACACCTTATTCCAAGGAAGGGAGGGAACCCTATGAAAAACTTGAAATACTCCCGTGTGATTATCAATGCTATTATCGTAGCTTCTGTCATAATTGCTTTGACTTCCGGTTACAAAATCGGGGGCTAGTCACCGATAAGAAAAAAAGGAAGCACAGGCTCAACAAAACAGGCTGGATTCCGGCCTGTTTTTTCATGTGAAATTTTCGATTACAAAATTGTAAATTATCCCATTCACCCCTGGTAGCTTTGACATCAAGATACGACAAGGCAGGAGAAGAAATGATGAGTATAATAAAAAAGCTGCAAGAACGGGTTACCGCGACGGGAATATATGTGTTTTTCATATGTTTGGCAGGCGTGATCGTCCTCCTGTATACGAACCAATGGTCCTTTTTGCACTATACGACAACAGAGTGGGTCACGATCTATTCCCTACTGGGAGCCGTTCTGATTCTGGAGCATTTTACATTCCAGCTACCACCGGCCAGTAACAAACAGTCCATGGATTCCTCCGTGTATCTGGCTTGTATTTTTGTGCATGGCACCGAAATTGCTATTCTGATTTTGTTGTTAAATGTAATCATTGCCATGTTCCGGCACGCAGAGCTGTCCTGGTGGAAGCATACCGCCAATTTTTCCATTTACGCCCTTTCCATTTTCCTGTCTTCAACAGTATTTGAACTAAGCGGCGGAACGCAGGGGGCTTTAAACCAAGATCATTTCGCTTCCTACCTGCTGGCGTTGATTTGCTACTTTGCGGTGAACACCATCACACTGGGCATCTACTTTTATATCGCATACAAAGGGTCCTTCAATGAGCTTAAACAGGCTTTTTTGGCTGAATCCCTGCTCGTATACTTATGTACACTCATTCTGTCTTTGGTATTGACTACACTGATTTATAACAACGGCATTTTAGGACTTTTGCTGTTCCTTGGGCTAAGCATGCTCCTGTCTCACGCATTCAAGCAAATGTTCACACTGTATCGGGAAATCGAAGAAAAAGCGAACATGGATCGCAGAACAGGGCTATACAATCACAGCTACTTTGAAAATACACTTGAAGCTGAATTGAATATATCCCGATCCGAGAATACTCCTCTCAGTCTGGCGCTGATTGATATTGATGATTTCAAAAAATACAATGATCATTTCGGTCATCTTAAAGGCGATCAGCTACTGGGATTTCTCGGTGAGTTTCTTAAGAAGGAAACCTCCGGCACCCACATCACCGTATCCCGCTATGGTGGAGAAGAATTCACCCTGCTTATGCCCGGTCATACCGCTGAACAAGCATATGAAACAGTCAATACTATTCGAAAAAGATTAAATGATTCTCGTTATGAGGGTGTTGAAATTTTTCCACACGGCTGTCTGTCCTTCTCCGCAGGTATTGCACAAAGCCGCATTGACATCTACGACAAGTCACAGCTGGTCGATCTGGCGGATAAAGCCCTGTACTACGCCAAGAAACAGGGCAAAAACATCGTTCATACGCACGGAAGTTTAAATGAAGTGGAGCGCGAGGTCGATCTGGGGCAGGATATTCGTGATCTCGAGCAGCAGCTTAATTTGTTCTTGTACAAGGATATTAACACTTTCAAGCATTCCAAGCGGGTATTCAGATATGCAGCAGACATGAGCGATGTGCTTCAGCTTGGACCAGAGGATAAGCGGCGTTTCATACTAGGTGCCCTCATTCATGACATTGGTAAACTGGAGATTCCCTGGAATATCCTCAATAAAAAAGAGAAGCTCTCCGGTGAGGAATGGCAGATGGTGCAAGCGCATGTCATGTGGGGCAAACGTATTGTCGAAGCCAACGAACGATTCATAGATTTGGTTCCTTTTGTGGAGCTGCATCATGAACGTTATGACGGAGGAGGCTATCCGTTTGGCTTTAAGGGCGAGCAAATTCCACGTTTATGTCGGATGCTGACGATCATCGACTCTTTTGACGCGATGACAACCGAGCGCCCCTATCAACCCACCAAAACGTTCGAGGAGGCCATTGAAGAACTACGTGCCTGCTCGGGTAGCCAATTCGATCCCAAACTAACGGCTATTTTTATCCATTATATTCAACATAAGCAACCTGCTTTCACGGATCTCATGGAAACAGGGCTCTAATTCCTTCATAGGCTCTTCCTCTTTGCCCCTAGCATGGTTGAAATCGTCCTGAATTCAACCACGCTAGGGGTTTTCATATGATTGGCATTTTGTATAATGCTTATTATTTCAAATTTCATATAAATGTCATAATTCGCTCCATCTATTCACGCTATATGCACTATGATTAAGATAGGAAGGGGTTTGTCCGTATAAAATGTTACAAATGGGGATATCCTCGCTTCAAGTAATCGAGAGAAGGTGACTTCACAGGCATGTTGTACCTGTCCAGACCAGCCCGTGTGGCTTGTCTTTTATTGCTGTGTCTCCCCCTTCTGATCCTGTTTCCTCACTCTTCGTGGGCTCATGCATTTGTCATTGAATCCAGTCCGACCGAAAATCAGGTTTTGGACAAGTCGCCTTCTCAGGTGACCATCACCTTCAATGAAGATTTGCAATCTGCCTTCATGTCGATCAAAGTGACCGACGAAACAGGCAAGCGGGTCGACACAGGAAAAGCACAGCTTGACCCGAATCACAAAGCCACCATGGAAATTCAATTGATTCAAGGGATGAAAAATGGAATTTACTCCGTCAATTGGAGAGCTTTATCCGCAGACGGACATCCGGTTAATGGAGTTATTCCATTCCAAGTGGGCAGTGGTTCCAATGCGCCTACCCATCAAGCTACCGCACCTGAAGGCTCAGGGACATCACGAATCGACTTAATCGCTGTCCGTTGGTTTCTTTACATAGGACTATCGCTGCTTTTTGGAGCGATTTGTTTCCGGCTGTTCATCTTACCGAGCATAAGCCAAGACAAGAATCGAAGTGAACAGCATAAGCAAAATCAGCGGCCCTTTGAAACATTGCCCCGCTGGACTAAGCTGCTATGGAGCGGCTACGGCATAACGTCTGCCGCCATTCTGATCAGCCTGCCACTTCAGGCTTCATGGGATGCCGGAGTTTCCATCAGGGAGGGCTTCTCATTCCCGATTCTGGGAGAAGCTCTCCAGTTTACTGGAGCCGGACAAATTTGGTTTATCCAGATGATTCTCGTGCTACTCCTAAGCGTAACGCTGATTTACGCGCTGGATCACAGCATTTCGAATCGCCAGCGCCGTCTTTGGGGATACAGCTCGGCTCTCCTAACGCTATGCCTCATGCTGTCCAAGGCCTTTGTCGGCCATCCGGCAGCGGCTACGCATCCAGCTCCAGCCATTGCGGCGGACTTCGTCCATCTCGCGGCAGCAGCCTTTTGGATCGGCTCACTTGCCGTCATGGTCGTGTGCCTGCCGGTTGCCGGAGCAGAGTTGCCCGTATCCGAACGGGCAACTCTGCGACAAGCCGCCTTGCGCCGCTTCGCCGGCTGGGGCATTGCGATGGTGGCAGCGTTACTCGCCACCGGTATATATGGAGCCGTGCTGTACATTCCGGCTCCCTCCATGCTGCTGAACACGTCCTATGGACTCGTTCTGCTCGGCAAAGCAGCGCTGCTGCTAGTCATGCTGGTCTTCGCGGCCAGCCAGTTCCGCAGCGCACGGCAAGCGGCGGCGAGTAAGCGAGCCGCTGGGGGATTGCGTGCCGAGTTGTCCGTCGGCCTGCTCGTGATGCTGTTGACCGCGGTGCTCACTCACCTGTCACCCGGCCAGGCACCTGCTGTACCGTTTGAGGAGACTCGCACTACGGGCGAATATAACGTTACACTGGCAGTCAGCCCCAATGCTGTGGGCAGCAATGAATTTAAGGTATCCGTTCAGGATAGCAAGGGTGCTGCCGTTTCGGGAATCCAGCAGGTCACGTTAACGCTCACTCCAGCAGACCCTGACCAAGATCAACAGGAATTTGTTCTGCCCGTAAAGCAACAACAACCATTCCGCAGTCAGGAATTGATGACCTCCGAAGGAACATGGGCGGTAAAAGTACATGCTCTGACGGCATCACTCGATGCGGTTGATGCTGAATTTACCCTGTATGTAGGCGGTAAAAAATAATTATTTTATACTTAAAAGGAGCGAAATGAATATGAATACAACGATTCAAACAGCAAAATCCAGATTTTCCAGGTTTGCAACCTCTGTGGGTCTAATTGCGGCGGGTGCCTTACTTTTTGCAGGCATGGCCAGTGCACATGTGACAGTTAAGCCTTCTATTTCACAACCTAATGCATGGGAAACGTACACATTGAAAGTACCCGTGGAAAAAAACATTCCAACCACCAAAGTCGCCTTGAAAATTCCGAAAGAGGTCGTTTTCAAACAATACGAGCCTGTACCGAATTGGAAGGTAGCCACCGAAAAAGACAGCTCTGGCAAAGTAACCACCGTGACCTGGACGACTGAAAAAGACGGCATTCAAGCGGGTCAGTATCAGCGTTTCAGCTTTGTAGCGCAAAATGCAGACCAGAATACCGCAGCAGCCTGGGACGCCTTCCAATATTATAGTGACGGAAGTATTGTGGAATGGACAGGCGACGAAGGAAGTAACAACCCTCATTCCATTACCGAAATCACGGCGGAAGCCACGTCCGCAACCCCTGCCGCAGACAGCGGACACGATTCAGCGGGTACGGCAGCAGGCCACGCGAGCACAGATACGACTAAAGATAGCAGCAGTCCCGCACCTGCTTCGAACAATGCTGTAGAAGCTGCCCCTGCTGCTTCTGCTCCTGCCAGCTCTACTGCACAAACGACAGCACTCGTCCTCTCGATCATTGCAGTCGTTCTTGGTGCCGCAGCTGTCGGCATTGCACTCAAGCGCCGCAAGTAATCTGGGTTACGAATGAAGTTAAGATCGTTTTAAAAAGAAAAAGCTGACACCTAGTTAAAGGGGTCAGCTTTTTTGTATGAAAGAACACGATTAATATTCAGCTTTAATACATATTCAAATTCATCTCATCCTATTATTTCACATTCACCTTTCTATCATTTTTTTGGTAAAATGGTAGATACCTCACGATTCTAACATGATAGCATTGCAATCTATTGAGCATAGGAGATCATAGGATGAAAATCGTAAATAAGGCTCTGTTATCTAGCGCTATTTTCCTGAGTACCGCAGCGGGCATCTATAGCCCCTTGGCACAAGCCGAGACCGGCAAGATCAGCATTATGCTGGACGGATATCCATTACCGTTCCCCGTACAACCTGCCATGATGAACGGCACGACCATGGTTCCCTTTCGCGCTATTTCTGAGGCTCTCGGCATTACAGTGAAATGGGATCAAGCCAGCCAAAGCATCACTGCTACCAAAGCGCAAGGCTCTGCTACCAAACAGGTGGTTCTAAAGATGGGTAGCCGCAATGCCACAGTGGACGGACAAACGGTTCAACTAACAGCCGCTCCGCAAACCGTGCACGGCAGCACCATGATTCCGCTGGGCTTTTTCGGGCAGCAGTTTGGAGCCACGGTGAACTGGAACCAGGGAACACGGACGGTCTCCATTACATCGCCACGTGAAGCTATGTATACAGTAGGCTTCTATGCGCTGTCTTCCTTTGACCAAAAATCCAAAATACCGGATTTTAACGCAGTTGCCTTCGGCTGGAGTCGAATTGATACGAACGGACAATTTACGACAAACGGCAAAGAATACAAATGGCCTCAAGCCGCTGGAACCGTAACGCCGGAGTCCATTGTGCAGGAGGCAGACAGCCAGGGGACTTCCCCTTACCTGATGGTCTATTCCGGAGATGGCAATCACGAACTGACCAAGGTTTTGGAAAATGCGCAGCTTCAAGAACAAACCATTTCCCAAATCGTCAGTACCGCCACCGACAAACAATTTAAAGGCATTACGCTAGATCTGGAAGGATTGGGCTGGAGCGGCGATAAAGCCAAAGCGCGTTCAGACTACAACGCCTTTATTCAAAAGTTATCGGCCAAAGCGCATCAGGCTGGACTCAAGCTCACCGTCGTTCTACATCCGCTGAACAGCTCTTACTCTGGCTATGACTACAAAACGCTGGGCAATCTGGCGGACGATCTGATCATCATGGCCTATGATTACGGACAAAAGGCTACGCCTGAGCCTTTGGATAAAGTGGACGAAGCCATACAACTGGCCTTGAAGGAAACCTCGCGGGACAAGCTCATTTTGGGGATTTCGATGGGTAGTGAAAAAGATAGCACCGTTAACGCCAAGATCGGTTTAGCCAAACGTTATGACCTCAAAGGAATCGCTATCTGGCGCTTGGGCATCATTGGAGAAACGGCCTGGACGCAGATGAACGAAGCCATCGAGTTTAAATAAGTGTACATTTTATCTAAATAACCCAGACCTTATTCCGCCCGCTAATGATTTCTTATGCGTCTTCTATGAAATCATTTGGCGGGCTTTCTTCATGCCCTTTAACAAAAGTGCTTGCCTGATTTGGAAGTTGTCGTCACAGGCTCGCAACCCTGTTCTCCATAGAAGATCCCCCAGTCTCTCATAAAATCCAGCAACGGCCTTAACGTATCTCCCAACGGGGTAAGCGAGTATTCCACACGCGGTGGGTTCTCATTATAAATTTCACGGTGCACAATGCCATCTCTCTCCAGTTCACGCAACTGCAAGGTTAGCATCCGTTGTGTAATATTAGGCAAGGTCCGCCGAATTTCGTTATAGCGCCGCGGTCCTGTCGTCAAATGATACAAGATGACTCCCTTCCATTTTCCGCCTATAACCCCGACGGTTTTCGCTACCGGACATCCAAAATTAACGCTAACTGCATGTTCCATCTCCTGTGCCATGTATACCCCTTCTTTCTGTAGAATGTGTAAACCAATAGCCCCAGACGTATGACAAGGAACAAATATGTGCGTACTTGTTCCCTGCAAAAACTTTCTATATGATAACTATATATTCGATATCAGCTCTCATTATAGTAGCAGAAAACCCATAGAGTACCAACTAAACCCATATCAAAAGGAGTACATTTTATGTCTAATACATCAGCTAAAAAACAGGAAATTCTGGACGCCTTTCTGTTCAGGCACGCCACGAAAGAATTCGATCCCAATCGCATCATACCAGAAGAGGATTTTCAGTTCATTCTCGAAACCGGGCGACTTTCTCCAAGCTCCGTTGGTTTTGAACCATGGCAGTTTGTAGTTGTACAAAATCAGGCATTGAGAGAAAAGCTGGCTGCAGTTTCCAGCGGCGGTCAAAAGCAGATTCCTGCGGCTAGCCACGTCGTCCTGATTTTGGCGCGCAAGGATGTTCGTTATGATTCTCCTTACGTGGAGTATATGTATAAAGAGGTTAAAGGTATGTCTGAGGAGGACTTTGCCTCACTGCCAGGCCGCTATAAGATTTTCCAGGGTGAAAATCAACGCTTACTAGAAAACGAACGTACGTTATTTGACTGGGCTTCCAAGCAAACCTACATTGCCTTAGGCAATATGATGACAGCGGCGGCTCAGATCGGTATTGATTCCTGTCCAATTGAGGGCTTTAACTACGATCAGGTGCATGCCATTTTGGAGGAAGAAGGACTGCTAGAAAACGGGCTGCTCGATATTTCAGTCATTGCTGCCTTCGGTTATCGCGCTCATGAACCCAAGCGGGAAAAATCCAGACAACCGCTGGAAAAGGTCACCCGCTGGATTCTGTAATCTAATATCCCGAGTCTCTCCCCCAAGCACTGAACACTGAAGCATCAAAAAAGCGGGCTTGCGGCACTTCATCTGAATGATGAACATACCGCAGCCCGTCTTTTTTAGGTCACTTCAATCTCTATTAAAATACCCTTGGAAGCCAGGTTATCCAGGCACTCCTTCATATACTCATCGTCATGCTCCACATATGCACCCGCGCCTGCCAGTTCCTCACCCAGCTCCGCCTCCCAAGGCTCACACTGCTTACCGCGATACAACGGCTGTTCCCATAGTGGATCAACATTGTACCCTCTGCTTTTCATTTCGTCCATAATGAGCCTATGATAGCGCACCAGCAGCATTGGGTGATAATCGAACACATAATTCACGGTGGCGTGTGGCTTGCCCCACCCATTCCCGCGCAGGGCACAGCACTCACGATGTTGCCCCAGCAGTTGCGGACGGGGTAACCTGTCGATTAAATGTTCATGCCAAAGCCTCATGCTTCCACAACCCTATCTGTAGCTTTTTCTGGTCTATTGGATTAGCATACGGATACCTGTCAGCACAATGCCGATCAGGAAGCCTGTAACTGCGCCGTTAATACGTATCCACTGCAAATCCTGTCCCAGTTTGTCCTCCATCAGTGCAATCAGGGATTTGTTATCCATTTTGTCTACATTTTCGCGTACCAAGTTACCAATTCGACTATGGTTGGCTTCCACCAGTCCAGTAATACCTTCCACAATTCGCACATTGATCTTGTCCAGCAGCTCGGTATTCCCTCTTAAATCAGTCAGCATCCGATCCAATAGCGGTAAAATATAGGTCTGCACATAGCTTCCGTCTTCCATGTAGTCCAATAAGCGTATACGCAGTTCTTCCATTTTGCCCAGCACTGACGCATCGCCTTCCCAGGCTTCAACAAGGCTATCCTTCCAGCCGTTCAACCCTTCCTGAACCGTATCTTTCGTCGCCAATCGGGTCACCTGTGTTCTCAGACCATCCAGCACGGCCTGGCGGCGCGGGTGCTCTTCCCTTTGCAGTTCTGCTACCTGATCCAGCAGGAAATGACGAATCATTTCACCCATACGCTCTTCGTTCAGATAGCCGAGGAATGCGTTCAAGGCAAACTGCATCAGCCCGCTCACCTGCAAACCGCTAACAGCCTGCATCCCTAAGGTGCCCAGCGTATAACCCGTTTCGGGTCGCAAAAGCCAGGACTCGGCTTGCTCCAGCGTGTAATCCAGTGCGCGGCGATCATAGCCCTTCTCGCTGGTTTGACGAGCAAGCGCCTCCAGCAGCGGTCCGGTGTCAAAGTCAGTCACCTGCCGCTTGAGCTCTGCCACGATGACCGGAGCCAATTCCGCGAGCGGGAGCGACTGGACGAGACGCTTGGCAAGAACATCTATGGATGCCGCCGCCTCCGGCTTGCGCATTCCTTTTTCCACACCGCCCAGTACCAAATCGGCCAAACGAATATCTGCAATTTTAGACGCAATGCTGTCTTTGTTTAGCAGGTTATTTTCCACGGTACTCACCAATGCATTCGTGAGCTTGTCCCTATTTTTAGGAAGCAGCGCTGTATGTGGTATCGGAATGCCTAGCGGATGACGGAACAAAGCAGTGACAGCGAACCAGTCTGCCAGTCCCCCTACAAGTCCTGCCTCAAAAGCTCCGGCTAATAAACGAGCCCAGCCATATTGCTGGAAGGGCAATGTGGCTGCAAAGCCTGCCCCTAGAATAACGAGCGACCAAGCCGCTGCGGTTTTCGTACTTTTTGGTTTTCCCATCCTGTAATCCTCCAAACTGACTGTCGAGTAAGTAAAGCACTATACCTGTATTACCCATCATATCATTGCCCGTGTCATTTCCAAAGTTGAAAGCACTTTTGATGAAACGCGCAAGGGCACTTTTTGCGTAATTTTTTATGCATATATCTCTCTTTTTTACATTCATGTTTGTGAACAAAATCACAGTACTGGGCCCAAACTCTTATTTTCAATAATAAGCCTTACGAACCATTTTAACAAAACCAAGTCCCAATTTTTTTAAACCGAAAGGAGAAGTGAACAAGAAAGTTGAATGGGCATAAGATACCTTTTTTCAGTACCATTTTGGTATTTGACCTCAGAAAGGATTTGAATCCATGATAACCCCAGATTCTTTCAACAGCATTCGACTTTTTCATATGGATTATCAGATTAAATATCCATAAAAAGCGAGACTCCCATAAAGCTCACACACATAATTTGATATATAGACATATTTGTTGTGATAAAATAAACTTTTATAAATAGGAAATCATGTTTAATCAGCCATTATATATTGGTAAATCAAACCAAGATATGCTAGATAAAATTGCTTTTTTGTAAAGGAATTGAATATGACAACAGACCAAAAAAACAACGTGGGCCTCTGGAATGGCGATCCGGTCGTAATTGTACGCACTCCCTCCGCTTTTGCCAAGCAATCCCTTTTATATATCCAGGAATTAGGCTACTTTCAAAAAACTTCTGCTTTTACGATGGAAAGGAAAGAACTTGCCTCTTTTTTGCTTGTCTTTACGTTGTCTGGTAAGGGAGAATTACTGTACCGGGACAAGAAATATATCATAAAACCTCAAGATTTGTTCTTTATTAATTGCGAGGAATATGTTCAATACAGCACCTCCGGTCATGAATCCTGGGAGTATATCAGCCTGTACCTGTATGGCAACCTGATCGAAAATTTTTACGAACAATTTGCCAAGCATAATAAACCGGTCATTTCCATGCATAATCCGCATATTATATTGGATAAGCTCCATGCTCTGATTTGCGGGCAGTCTGACAGAAGTCTTTCCGCTGAGCTGCTAACGTCCAGGCTCATTGGTGAAATACTAATGTGCATTTTGCAACATCCCTATGATCATCCGCATGTGAATGCTGAAACCCTCAGCGAAGTACGCCGGGTACAGCAATATTTGGATCAGTCCTACTGTGAGCGAATAACACTGGACTCGCTGGCAGACATGTTTGAATTAAACAAGTTTAATCTGGCTAAAAATTTCAAAAAGCAGATCGGTTTCTCTCCGATTGATTATCTCATTAATGTCCGTATCACAGCCGCTCAAAGCTGGCTTAAAACCAGTGACATGTCCATTGTGGATATCGCAAGGTACGTAGGGATTCCCAATACGAGCCATTTTATTAACCTATTCAAGGAGCATGTAGGAGAAACACCTCATTCCTTCCGCAAAAAATGGGGGAACCGTTCCAAGTTGTAAATGAGAGGTTACATGAAATCAGTTTGATAGATGATAGACGCACAAGCTATTCAAGTTAATGGCAAAACTGTCGAAAGGCAGTGACGCAAAACTATAGGGCCTTCCTATCCGGATGGCAGCCAGCTACCAGATGAACGAGCTTTTTATTATGTCTTTTTTACATAGATCCATCACAAATTGCTATGCCTCTCTCGAAGAAAGCCCTGATCGCTATGATCAGGGCTTTTTTTCTATTGGGATAGTCATGTCTGCCTAGCATGCTGAATATACTAATTTCGAACGAAGCATTGCCATATTACGATGAATAGGAGAATCACTTGGAGCATGAGAACAAAAATAAATGTAATGATCATTGCCTTATTGCTCATTGTCCAAAGCTTTTTCAGCGCAACGCTGGCTTACGCAGATGCTCCAGCCCCAGAACTGCCGCAGAGTGCTGTATCTGATCCTACACCTACCGTTACAGATGCTGTATACGTTGTCCCAAACCTTGAACCTCCTGGGGAGATTCCTTCAAACACGGTCCCCTTCGTTCAAGGAGCAGTCAGTTCAAAGTCTCAACATGATGCAGCTCCGCAGAGCATACTAACGAAGTTGAACCTGACCGACGAAACAGGGCGTGTCATTGATGCGGTATATAGTCCCGGCAGCCAATTCGACATCGGATCAGCCATCCAACTAGGATATGAATGGGAGCTTCCTGACAATACCTATAAGTCAGGGGACACCTTCACCTTTCATTTACCAGAACAGTTTGTCATCTACACTGATATCTCATCTCCGTTAGTCACTACCGATGGAACCGTGGGATACTTCACAGTAGATCGTCAGGGCAAGGTTATCATGACCTTTAACCAATATGTAGAGAATCACTCCAATGTCAGCGGCAAACTACAAGTTAAAACCGAGTTTACGAAAGAAACGGTGAAAGGCAGTACAGAGATCATCATTGCGATTCCGATCAAAGGCGGGGTACAAACGGTCATCGTGAATGTAAAACCCCAGTCAGGGCCAACCCTAAGCAAACAAGGGAAAATAGAGGGCACCAATCAGATCGACTGGACCATTGATGTGAACAAACAACTAAACACCGTAAAGCATGCCCTCATCACCGATCCAATTCCTTCAGGGCTGGAACTCAGAAGAGACTCTATCCGGCTCTATCATCTACAAGTCAATATCGACGGCTCGACCGTTGTTCGAGACCTAGTGAATGCAAGTGAATATGCCATTGAAGCAGATCAAGCCGGGACAGGGTTTGTGATTCGTTTTCAAGACGATAGCATTAACACGGCCTATCAGATTCAATATTCCACGCGTATTATTGGCGATAAAACTCGTTTCTCCAACACAGCAACGCTTTCAGGAGATGCGATAGAGAACGTTGTTGCTACCGCTACTGTTCAGGTGGAACGTGGTGAATTTTTGTCCAAAAAGGTTGAAAAATATGATCATGCCACACAAACACTCTCGTGGGCCATAAGATATAACTTCAGCGAGACAAAAATCCCCGAAGCCAAAGCTCTTTTAATTGATCATTTCAATAAAACTCAAGAATTGCTGCCCGGTTCTTTGAAAGTATTTAAGGGAAACACACTGGAGGAGCTCCCATCGTGGGCGTATACTGTCATCCCAGTTGATTATCCGGACCGCAACGGCTTCAAACTTCAATTCAACTTCGACGTAGATTCAGCCTATACCATCCGATACCAGACTCAAGCCAGAGGCCGTGTCTATGATAATGGAAAAGTTATAAACATCATAACCTCGGATGGAACGCAGAAGATTGTATCGACGGAAATCATAAGCGGAGTTATGACTAAAATGTATGACACACCCAATTACAACACCAAAATCATACCTTGGGTGATTACCATCAATACAGACTTGTACATCATGAAAAATATTGTCATTCAGGATGTGTTTCCAAACGGGGGCTTGGCTTTGTTACCGGACACCCTGAAAATTCAAAGTGTTGACGGAACAACGGAGCTACGTGCGCCCACGGATTATGAGCTGGTTCCGCTATCACAGGACTATAAACAAGGATTTACGCTCATTTTTCATAAAGCCATTCAGAAGGCTTATACAATCAAGTATTCAACCACCTATAATAATGACTGGAAAACGGATACGACGAAGCCCGAGTTTCGTAATAAATCCCATATAGAATACCAGTTTGAAGACGGAGAAAGATCATCGCAAGGAGTGGAGTGCCCGATCTGGCCGGACTTTATGACACAACGAAACGGTGCCAAGCAAGGAAGCTATAATGCAACCTCCAAGCTCATTACCTGGGACATTAAAGCTAACTACAATCGCAAGATCCTGAATCACGCGGAAGTGAGAGACCCCTTGTTGCAAGGTCAGAAGTTACTGCCCGCCTCCGTAAAGGTATACGATATGACCTTGCTGGGATGGTGGGATGGCGTACAAAAAGGGGCTGAAATCCCGGCAGATCAATACACCATTATTCCTCCCTCCGAGCAAAATGGTAATGAGTTGCGTATCCAGTTCAAGGAGCAGATACAGACTCCCTACTGGATTACCTTTCAAACTTCATTGGAAGGAGAACTGATTGAAAAAGAAATCCACAATCAAGCCCTTCTACTGGATGGACAAAAAATAGTCTCTGAATGGGCAGCGCAAGTCGCGGTACCTCATGGCGGAGAATATGTATCTAAAGTCGGTACACAAAATGGAAATAAGATCGATTGGAGCATCCGCATCAATGAAGGACAGTCCCATGTATCCAACACTAAAATTATAGATCAGCCTAGCAACAATCAAATCCTAATTGAGGATTCCTTTCATTTGTACTCTACAATCATCGCTGCCAACGGAAATACCACCAAAAGCACCGAGTTGATTAGAAACCAAGATTACAAGCTGTATATCAAGACAGACGCTCAAGGCCAGCAAACTTTTGAAGTTACTTTTGCCAAGGATATTTCCACTGCTTTTATACTTGAATACCAATCGTTCATTCATGCTGAAGACAAAGCCAAGGTGAGTAATAAGGTTGCCTTTGAGGGGGATCGCTTGACGACAGAGATGCGGGAAACCAGCCAGGAAATCATCGTACGAACGTCTTCCGGCTCCGGTTCTGGCGGGGGTGTGACCGAAAGTCTTGAGCTGACCAAGGTAGATCAGGATATGCCTGACAAGGTACTGCCTGGCGCACAGTTTGCGCTCTATGATAAAGGTCAAAAAAGAGCCCCGCTCATTCAGACCACCAATGCGGAAGGCAAAATCATCTTTTCCTCCTTGCTTCATGACGATTATATCTTGGAAGAATTGGCAGCACCGGAGGGCTATAAAGTCACCGAGGGCAAGCTCGAGATCAAAATAGACGCAACACTGCGACAAAGCTCTGGTGTAAAGAGGGTTGTGATCACCAATCGTAAAGAAAAGAAAAACGAACCAGGAACGCCTACTCATCCAGACCCTTCACCCCCGTCCGGAGGCTCAGGTAAAAAACATGACAAAGATCCGGAAATACCCGATACTCCGTCTATAACCGTTCCTCCGTCATTGCCAAAGTCTCCGGAGGACATAGTCCCTCCACAGGAGGAACCTGCGCCTATACCGCCGGAGCCGGAGCCGCCAGCCGTCATGCCTCATCAAGATCCTCCTCCTCCGGTGGATTCGAAAGACGATCCCGAACCTAAGATCCGTCTCAAGGTTCCGGGAAAAGAACCTGAAGATCCGGAGGATACACCTGCGGTACACCAATTGCCCCAAACAGGTGAAGGCAGCCCCGTTCCGTTCTATTTGACAGGCATAGCGATGGTTATATGGGGCGTATTTTTGAAATTCAGACGAACAAACAAAAAATAAAACCGATCACCTGCCCTGATCTCCCGGCTCATTCCATTCCCGATTGGAATGAGTCGGGAATGGGGCATTTTTCCAAAAAATATGTATAATCCGTACTTTGCTTAGGGGAGGCGAGATTGCTGAGTCTGCGTAAACTTTCCTACGTATTTATTGTGTTAGGCTTACTTTTTATTTTGTTTCCTAAAGCGACAGAATGGAATGAGGATCAGGAACAAAGCAAGCTATTAAAAGCAGCAGAGCTACCATCTGGAAAAAGCGACGCGCTATGGCCCCCCAGTCTTACGGACAGCTATGCTCGCTTGTCCACTCGTCTTACAGAAGTTCCGGTTAGTGAAGCACGACAAAATACTTCCCCATCCCCTGCTCCCATGGTAAGCGCTAATGAACAAACTCCCATAGCCACTATTAGTATAAGTCGTATTGCTTTAAAGCTCCCTGTATTGGAAGGCGCAACGAGGATAAATATGAGACACGCGGCTGTACATATGCCGGAAACGGGGACGCTGGGACAAGCAGGGAATGCCGCCATTGCTGCTCATCGAGCCCGTACCTCTGGACGTTTATTTAATCGTCTAAATGAATTGAAGATCGGGGATAAGATTGTTGTTAACGCTCGGGGTAACCAATATGTATATAGCGTTTATAGCCTGAAGGTGGTCGATCCTACGGACGTGTCTGTTCTGAAAAGCTTCAAAAAACAAAAGCTGCTTACACTGATTACATGTGACCCTCTCGTAAACCCCACCCATCGTCTCATTGTTCAGGCGAAACTAAGCACCTAAAGCTATTTTAAAGCCCTATTTCTATGAGTAAACATAAATCAGGCGGGCCATTCCTGTTCATTACAGAAATACACCCGCCAATGCTCACATCATGATTCAGTTGGATTCTTGGCAATCAGCTTGAAATCATCAAAGTGGAATCCTGGTGCAACCACACAGGTTACCAGCACGGGCTCATCCCCAAGCGGACGTGCCGTTTGCCATACTGCTCCTGGAACGAGTGCTTGTGGATGCTGTCCTGCCCCCACATCCGCACCGACGATAATCACAGTTTCTTCACCAGGCTCTTCTCCGCTTCCACCCAATTTCAACTCTACAGGGCTTCCGCTATGATATAACCACAGCTCATCAGAATGGACCACATGCCACTCGGAGAACTCACCCGGATGCAGCAAGAAATACGTAGACGAAGCTGCAAAGCGCGGACCGGAATACACATCCGGCAGTACAGGCTTCGGAATTTGGAAATGGGCCTTCCACATCTCTTTGTACCAGCCGCCTTCTGGATGGGGCTCCATGCCCAATGCCGTTACTAGCGGTGAAATAGCTTTCGTCATTGTCTAACCTTCCTTTACCCTAAATTCCTTCTTCCCTACTGTAAAACATAGCGTTGCTTTTGTCACGTTTCTCCCTTGGCATGTCGAGGATCAATAGTTTGTGTCAAATTTAATAACATAAAATTACGGATATTTATTCGTTTTCAACATATAAATAACAGTTTACTAGCAAAAAACACACCAAAATACATTACACGTAAAGTTTAGTGACATAAAATCTTGTTTTTTATTGTAAGCTTATAGTATCATGAGAGAAATTTTTAAATTCTAATAGAGCTTGATCATGTCAATCCGTCTACTAAGCTATGTATCCAAGCCTAAAAAGGGGTGAGCTCTCTGATCCAGTTTCGCAACGTCAACAAGCATTACGGTCACTTCCATGTACTCAAAGACATTAATCTTCAGATTAAGGAGGGCGAGGTCGTCGTAATCATCGGTCCCTCCGGCTCGGGTAAAAGCACCCTGCTTCGCTGCATCAATCGTCTGGAAACGATATCGGATGGGGAGCTGATCGTTAACGAGATCCCTGTACATGACAAAAAGATTGATATCAATGCCTTCCGCCGCAATATCGGGATGGTGTTCCAACATTTCAATCTGTATCCCCACAAAAAGGTGATTGAAAACATTGTACTGGCACCTATGAAGGTACTGGGCATCTCGAAAGAAGAAGCTACTCAAACAGCCATCACCTATCTAAAGCGCGTCGGAATCGAAGAAAAGGCACAGAGCTACCCCGCTCAATTGTCCGGTGGACAGCAGCAGCGGGTCGCGATCGCCCGCGGGCTCGCGATGAATCCAAAAATTATGTTGTTTGACGAGCCTACTTCAGCACTTGATCCCGAAACGATCGGAGAGGTACTGGATGTTATGCGCTCGCTCGCCCATCAGGGCATCACAATGGTCATTGTCACTCATGAAATGGGCTTTGCACGTGAAGTGGCGGACCGCGTGATTTTTATGGACAAAGGACAAATTTTGGAAGACAGCCAACCTGTCGAATTTTTTCAGAATCCGGGTGAAGAACGGGCTCGCCTGTTCCTGAGCCGTCTGATTCATCATTAATAGACTACCAATGTAGCGTAAATCGAAAGGGGAATGTTCTGATGAGAAAAAGATTTCAATGGAGTACTTTGGTGCTGGTAGCTTTATCTTGTCTGCTCGTCTTGGCAGGCTGTGGAGGCAAAGAAGGAGCGGCAACGTCGGGGAATCAGCCGGCAGCAGCCAACGGGCTGGAAGCGATCAAACAGCGTGGCAAACTGGTCGTTGGTGTGAAATACGATACCAAGCTGTTCGGACTGAAAGACCCGGCTAGCGGAAAAGTAGAGGGCTTTGATATCGACATCGCTAAGGCTGTAGCCAAATATATTTTTGGCGATGAAACCAAACTTGAACTAAAAGAAGTCACGTCCAAAACACGAATTACCTTATTGCAAAATGGGGACATCGACGCCATTATCGCGACGATGACCATTTCGGACGAACGTAAAAAGCAGGTTGATTTCAGCGACGTCTATTTTAACGCCGGGCAATCTCTGCTTGTGAAAAAAGGGAGCCCCATCACCGGGCTGGAGTCTCTGACCTCGAATACCAAGGTGCTCGCCGTGAAAGGCTCTACCTCCGCCAAAAATATCCGTGAAAAAGCACCTGAAGCAACGATATTGGAATTCGAAAACTATCAGGATGCTTTCAACGCCCTCAAAGCAGGTAAAGGAGAAGCCTTGACTACTGATAACTCTATTCTGCTCGGCATGCAGCAGCAAGACCCGAATTATACTCTTGTAGGCGGGAACTTCACAGAGGAACCTTACGGCATCGCAGTGAAGAAGGGGCAAACCGAACTGCTACAAGCTATTAATGATACGCTCAAGGAACTGAAAAGCAACGGTGAATACGATAAGCTCCACGAGCAATGGCTTGGGGTTAAACCCGAATAATATTCTTGTGAAGGAGCCGCGATTGCGAGCTCCTTCCTTTCTTAAGTCTGGATAAGGAGGTAAATTCGCAGATGCTTACTTTTGATATCAACGTACTTTTCGATCATAGCGACCGTTTCAGAGAAGGCTTGCTTCATACCGTTCAAGCTAGTGTCATTGCCTTGATCGGAAGCTTTATTCTGGGGGCTATTATTGCCATCCTCCGAATTGCGCCTTTTAAATGGCTGAACTGGATTGGTACCGTCTATGTAGAGGTCATCCGCAATATCCCATTGCTGATCGTCGTACTGTTTTTTTATCTCGGGCTTCCTACTTTGGGCATCCCTTTGGACGGATTCGTATCTGGAACGCTCGGATTGACTGTATACACAGCCTCCTTTATTGCTGAAGCCATACGTGCCGGCATTCAATCTGTGCCCAAGGGGCAATTTGAAGCGGCAAGGTCCTCCGGGTTGAGTTACAACCAGACGATGATCAGCATTATTTTACCGCAAGCCATCAAAATTGTACTGCCTGCGATCGGCAACCAATTCATTAATCTGGTCAAAAACTCTTCCGTGCTGGCTATTGTGGCCGGACTGGACCTAATGTATTACTCGGACCTCATTAACTCGGATACCTTCCTGCCCATCACAGTCTACGCCATCACGGCGCTGTTGTATCTTATCTTGACGGTTCCGCTTAGCTTTCTTGTACTTTATATGGAACGGCGTCTGTCCAAAACATCCTAAGGAGGGAAGCCCGTATGGATTTCGGTGGATTGTTTGTGTGGCCTAATGTGCGTTTTATACTGGAGGGCTTCCTGCTCACACTGGAGGTTGCTATTTACTCTATCGTGTTCAGCTTCGTTCTTGGTATCTTATTCGGCATTCTGCGCTATACCCGCTTACCTGTTATTTCACAGGTTGCAGCCTTTATCATTGATCTCATTCGCAATCTTCCATTATTGCTCATTATTTTCTTCATCGGCATGGTTTTACCATCCATCGGAATTTCGATTTCCCTCAAGTGGGCAGCCATTACAGGCCTGTCGATCTTCGAGGGAGCCATGATCGCCGAGATTGTGCGCAGCGGTCTGAATTCGGTCCATAAAGGACAGGTGGAAGCCGCACGTTCCTCCGGTTTAAGCTATTCTCAAACCTTATGGCATATCATTCTGCCCCAAGCGCTTCGTCGCATGGTGCCCCCGATTGTCAGCCAGTTCATTTCCCTATTCAAGGATACCTCACTGGCTGTCATTATCAGTTTGCCGGAGCTGACGCATAACATTCAGATTGTCGGTGGGCAAAATCAATCTTTTGTCATTCCAGCCCTGCTGTTCGCAGCTTTCCTGTACTTTGCTGTCAATTACAGTATGTCACTGATTGCACGCAGGCTGGAAGTTCGTACACATTAAAGCTCCTGATACTCATCAGGGGTGCCACTAGTTGGAACGCACTGTTAGTACAGCTTGTATCTTTTCAATCAATCGCTTCAACGCTTCTCCCTGATAACGGCCAGACTGATAAATCAACTCTAGCTGACCCTGGAGCACGCCGCACAAAATAGGTACAGTGCAAAATTGTGAGCGATCCAATTCTGCCGCAAGGGACTCCGTCTGTAGGGTTACGGCAAGTCCCTCCTGTACCCAGCGCAGGATTGAAGGTATGGAATTTGTCTCCAAGACGGTTGCAAAGGGATACCCGCGATCACGGAAGCACTTCTCAATCAGTTTCCTGCCGGGATGACACTCTGGCTGCATCGCCCAGGGTACATGCCTCAATTCGTCCAGCGTAATGGAAGTACGGTTGGAAAACACATGCTCTACCGGAACAACAAGACAGTAGTTCTCCGTACGAAGAGGAAGCTGGACAAGCCTTTCATCCGTACCCGAATGCAGCGTAATGCCAACATCCACTCGGTTATCCAACAGCTGTTCTGTTACATCAAATGATGGATGGATGTGCAGGCTGACTTTAGGAAATGACTGATGAAAATGGATAAGCATTTCTTGCAATGGTTCCTCCAGCTCCGGTAATGCGATACCAATCCGCAAACTCCCGCGTTGCTCGGTGCGCAACTCCTCAATGGAAGCCTTTGCTTGCTGTAAATCCTTGAGCGCATGTGCACTGTGTTGCAGCAACAATTTTCCGGCATCTGTCATTTTAATTTTCTTGCCTGCACGGTCAAAAAGCGTCATGCCCAATTCCTCTTCCAACGCCTTAATTTGCAAGCTAAGCGTGGGTTGGGAGATTCCGATCTTTTCCGAAGCTTTCGTAAAATGCAGTTCCTCGCATACGGCAATGAAGTATTGAAGCTGACGTATTTCCGTCTTCCTTCTCTCCCTTCGAGAATCCCCAGAATGATTGCATTAAAAGGTCAAAAGAAGCGCAAAATCGGATCCATCCGGTTCGCGCTTCTTCTTCAGGTTGTTGCGCTTTTTTAGATTATTGGGCTACTTCGGCTTTTTCCGCAGTCAACGTAATATTCGCAAACGTGTCTGCATCATACTCCTTGCCACGGGTAATATCGTAATTAGCTACCCGATTATTCACTGCCTCCAGCGAATAACGGAATAACGTCGGTACAATGGGCGCCTCCTCGCTCATATACGCCTGCCACTGATTGTATATATCTTTACGATAATTGTCGTCAAAGGCTTTCACAGACACCCCTTCCTGCAACAGCTTATCATTCTCTTCACTGGTAAAGCGCGAGTAGTTAAAGCTGGCTCCGCGTCCATACAGCCCACTAGGGTTTACATCTGTACCTGTACTCCATGCGCCGCCAAAAATATCAATGCCGGGGTCATCCTTCTGCACACGATCATAGAAAGAATTGAACTCAAGCAGACGACCGTCCACCAGCTCGACATGAAGTCCGACATCCTTCCAGTTTTGCAAATAAAACTTTGCCAGCGATTCAGCTGTCGCATCTCCGCTCATTGCCGCATAATGGAGAACCAGTTCCTTGCCCTTAGGGTCCTCACGGTATCCATCTCCATTGGTGTCCACATAGCCTGCCTCGTCCAGCAGCTTTTTCGCCTTGTCCGGGTCATACGCGATGCCCTTTGCATTTATATCATGATATCCCTTAAAGGCAGGCGGAATCAGGGATGTTGCTGGAATCCGAAGTCCATGATAGAGCTGCTTGCCGACCTGCTCATTATTCAGCGCATAGCCGAGGGCCTGACGCAATGACTTGTTCGCCAGCTTGGCGTTCGGGTCCATGATATTTAGATTCTTGGCCTGATCGAATTTGCCCATCTTAAAGCCCACATAGCTATAAGATAATTCCTCCTGACCGAGAAACTGTACATTTTTCGGATTACTGGCCTCATTGTAACGGGTGGTTGGATAGCTGGCCCAATCGACTTCTCCACTTTTCAGCGCCTCGGTAATGACATTCGGGTTCACCACCTTCAGATGAAGGCCATCCAACTTGGGCTCACCGTGGAAATAATCTTCATTTTTGACGAATTCCACAGATTCACCTGTGACCATTGATTTAATTTTGAACGGTCCATAGCCAATCGGATTTTTACGGACAGGATCAGATCCGGCCATATCTTTCACGGGGATATTCTGAAATACCTTTTTCTCCAGTGGTGTAGACCAAAGTCCCGATTTCACCGAAGGATTAGGTTCCTTGAAGTGAATGGTAACCTCTTTCTCATTCAGCACCTTGATGCCAGAAATGGTTTTGGCCTTACCCGCGTGATAATCCTCCATGCCCACAATGTTGGTCATAAAGCTATCATAACGCGGACCTTCGTAGTCTTTATGACCGATCACTTCATAGGAAAAAGCATAGTCCTCTGCCGTTACGGGATTACCATCCGTCCAGTTCAGTTTGGGATCAATTTTTACAGTCACCGCCTTATTGTCTGGGGAAAAGGAAATCGTCGCCGCTCCTTTATTGTCAATATTTAGATTGGAGTCAATCGAAAACATAGAAGGGTAGAAAAACTGGAAGACTTCAAAATCAGGATTGCCTTCATAAAATACAGGATTCAGAATACCTTCAAAAGGGGTATCAGACACGAGTGCATAATTGATGATGCCACCCTTAATCGGGGCCTTATCGTTCTTGATCGCCTTCTCCAGCGCTGTGGCATTCACCTGCTTGCTGTCGGACCCTGTGCCGCCTGTACCGTCAGACGATTTCCCTCCATTCGAAGCGGAAGGCGAACCGCTGCATGCGGCCAGAGAAAGCACCAAAATTGCAGATAGAACAGGCAGAATTCCTTTTTTCCAGTGTTTAACCATTGTAAATCCCTCCTTGTCATTGTCCTTATCCTTGAACTTCGGTTAACCCAATCGTTGTCTGGCATCCGTGGCGCGTTTGAGCGCCTGGCCAATAAAGTTAATCGCCAACATTAGCACCAAAATAAGCAGTGAGGCAGGCAACCACATCCACCAACTATTCTGCAAAACATCCGGGTCATTCGCATAACTCACCAGTGTACCCAAGCTTGGCGTAGATTCCGGTAAGCCAAAACCGAGATAAGAAAGCCCCGTCTCAATCCCGATATTTCCCGCTAAGCTGAGGGTCAGATTGACGATCACGACCGAGCTAAGATTAGGCAGCACGCCAAACCAGATGATTTTCCAATTGGGTGTGCCAAGGGTTTTGGAAGCCTGCACATAATCCAGTTCGCGCTCCGACAACACCTTGGCCCGGATCAGACGTGCTTTTCCAATCCATAAAAAGGCGGTCATGATAAAAATAAAGGACCCTATGCCGCTTTTGGGTACAATGCTGACAAATACGATGACCAACATCAGAAATGGAAGTACCAGAATAAAATCAATGATCCGCATGATGATGTTATCGACCAGCCCCCCATAAAAACCAGCCAGCAAACCTAACGTTAAGCCAATAGCGGCAGATAACAATGTAATCGTAAAGCCGATCGTGAAGGAATTGCGGGCTCCAATGACCAGCTGGCCAAAAATATCCCTGCCCGCTCGATCTGTGCCCAGCCAATGCACTGAGCCGGGAGCTTCACGGATTGCGCCCAAATCCACCGTCGTGACTACATCCTGATTTACAAACAGGACAGAGGCATATATAAAGATCAAGAACAGAATTACAAAGCCAATGGAAACCAAGGCCATTTTGTCACGCACCAGCTCACGACGCAGTACAGACCAACTGGATGGTGATTTACGAATGATTTCCGGCGTGAAGACCTCCTCCACCTGTATAGACACCATAATCCCTCCCTTTCTCTAGACTTGTTCGCTATTCAATTCGAATGCGGGGATCGACTTTGCTCAGGATGACATCAGATAAAAGGGTTCCTAATAGCGCCAAGAAGCCGGAGACCATGACCAGTGCGTTCACGACTGAAAAATCCCGTTGAGTGATGGACTGGAGAAATAGTTGGCCCAACCCCGGGTATCCAAAAATAGATTCAAGGAAAATGTTACCTGCAATTACTCCCGTCAGGTCATAGCCCAAAAAGGCAGCAATCGGCAATAGAGAGTTTTTGAAAATATGGCGGGAATAAATTTTACCTTCGGGCACCCCTTTGGAACGCGCTGTTTTCACAAAATCCTTCAGTCGTGTGTCAATGACCTCATTGCGCAAATACTGAATCGTAGCCGTTGTACTGAGCAATGCGCCTGTAACCGCCGGTAAAATGAGATGATACGACTTGTTCACGTAATATGACCATGTCCCCGGCTCCACGCCTACATCCACACTGCCGCTGGTTGGAAACCAGCCGAGCCTGAATCCGAATACGTACAGCAGCAACAACGCGAGTATAAATAGAGGTGTGGCAAAGCTGAGATAGGTATAGCCCACTACGGTTTTGTCCAGCAGACTATGCTGATAACGACCGCTGAGTACGCCGAGCGGAATGGCGATCAGATACGTCAGAACCAGAATTACTACGCCCAGAAAGAACGTGTTTCCCAGACGGCTGCCAATCAGATCGGTAACGCTAATTTTATGTACATAAGATTTGCCCAGATCCCCGTGAGCAAGCTGGACGAGCCAGTTCCCATACTGCACCCACACCGGGTCATTCAGTCCCAGTCTTTGTCGCTGTTCTTCCAGTACGGCCGGATTCAGATTGGGTGTCGAAGTAATAAGTCCTGTCAGTGCATCCCCCGGCATAGCCTTAGCCAGGAAAAATATAAGCACGCTCAGTGCAAAAAGTTGAGGGATCATAACCAGCAGCCGACGCAGTGTAAATTTCCACATTTCTGTACCCCCCTTATGGTAGCGCGACTTGATGGGATGGACTTACTGATTTTAGTGCAAACGGCTTTCCACTCACGTCTAGATGTTTGGGCAGCTCTGTTTTGTAGGAGGATAAGAGCATTCGCCTTTTTTGGGCATTTTCCAGCCGTTTTGTAGGATCAATATTGGGAATGGTTGCAATGAGGCGCTGGGTATACAGATGCTGTGGACGCTCATAAATGTCTTGCTCGCTCCCCTGCTCCACTAGACGGCCTCGATACATAATACCGATTTGGTCGCACATATGGCGGATAATACCCAAGTCATGACTGATGAACAAATACGTCAAATTAAATTCCCGTTGCACATCCTTCATAAAATTCAGCACCTGTGCCTGCACGGAAACGTCCAGTGCCGACACCGGCTCATCAGCAATGATCAGCTTGGGGTTTAATGTCAGCGCACGCGCGATCCCGATCCGTTGCCGTTGCCCCCCGGAAAATTCATGCGGATATTTGTAGGCTGCATCGGCGTTCAAGCCGACCTTTTCCAGCAACGTCTGTACTTTCCTCCGTTCCTCCTCACTGCTCAGCCTTTCAAAATTTCGCAGCGGTTCAGCAATGACATCCAATACGCGCTTGCGCGGGTTGAGCGAAGAGTAGGGGTCCTGAAAAATCATCTGAATGTCTCTACGCAGCGGATGACGGTTGTTACGGCTCAGAGCCGCAAGGTCCTTTCCCTTAAAAAGAATCCGTCCGCTCGTCAGCTTATTTAGACCGATGATCGTCCTGCCTGTCGTCGTTTTTCCACAGCCGGATTCTCCCACCAGCCCGTATGTCTGGCCTGCCTCAATGCTGATCGACACGCCATCCACTGCTTTCACCTGATCGATAACACGCTGGAAGAAACCACCGCGCACCGGATAGTGGACCCTCAAATCATTTAACTCCAGTAGTGCCATGAGCAGCTTCCCCCTTTGCCTCGTCTTCAAAATGAAAATGCTGGTAACATGTACAACGGACCCAATGTCCAGGGGAAATTTCATTTAGTTGGGGATGGTCTTCATGCACTCCCTGCTGAATCCAGGGAATACGCGGGGCAAAGCGACAGCTATTGCGGGGAATATCTTGTAATGAGGGAACAATGCCGCCGATGACATGCAGTGATTCCCCCTTGGTATGCGATCCCGGCATGGAAGCAAGCAAAGAACGCGTGTACGGATGCTGTGGATGCCTGAATAATTCAAAAACATCAGCGCTCTCCACGATTTCTCCGGCATACATGACCACCACGCGGTCGGCTACTTCTGCCACAACACCAAGATCATGCGTAATCAAGATAATTCCGCTCCCACTCTCCTGTTGAAGCTGTTTGAGCAAGTCGAGAATTTGCGATTGGATCGTTACATCGAGCGCAGTAGTTGGTTCATCTGCGATAATAAGAGAAGGTCGGCAAGCTATGGCAATCGCGATCATCACACGCTGACGCATCCCTCCTGACAGTTCATGCGGATACTGCTCATACACACGCACAGGATTCGGTATATCTACGCTTTCCAGCAGCTCCAGCACACGTTCCCTTTTTTGCTTCGTAGATAGTGACGTATGATAATCAAGATTTTCCTCAATCTGCTTACCAATGCTCATTAACGGGTTGAGTGCTGTCAGCGGGTCCTGAAAGATCATGCCAATGCCCGCTCCGCGGATTTTATTCATTTGCCCTGAAGAAAGACGGTTCAGGTCCGTGCCTTTAAAAAGGACCTCTCCCTCTACACGCGTGCGTTCCATGTCATGCAGTTGTGCGATCGAAAGCGCCAGCGCGCTTTTGCCACAGCCGGATTCTCCGACTACAGCCAGCACTTCATTGGGGTTGACCGTCAGATCCAGATGGTCGACTGCGGGGTGATATTGATCCTTGATGCGAAAAGATACGGATAATCCTTTAATTTCCAACACGGGTCCGGTATTCAATGCGCGCTTCCTCCATTCTCCATGGTCTTGTCCCGCTTATTCTCACCATGTTTGATGTTTAAAACCTCTCATGAACATTACATACCGTTTTTGTCGGAATAATTTGAATACATCCTATCACCAGTATATGGATATATCAATTAAGATTATGCTATCAACATCATTTAAAAAATCAATGATCCAGCAGTAGCGCGGCCTTTCTGGCACAAAATGTAATGAAATAACCAACCACAGGTTAATTTTCATCACAAAAAAAGTCGCCTGATCCCTCTGCAGGGATCAAACGACTAACTAATACCAGCTCACATTGAGCTTCTGGCGATAATTATGAAGCCGCTCCATAGGAGCCAGACTTGAACGTTCTAGGATCGTACCATTTGTAGCCTGCTGCCGGAGCAGACCAAGGCTCAGCCTGCGGTTCCGTAGAAGCCGCAGGCTCCTCGAATGGCAGAAGCTTCGTGGGTTGATCCAGAGTCAAACCTGCCACATCAGACAATTTCGAATAGTCCTGCTTCCATGCAAGCCATTGGACCGTTTGCACCAGGAAGGTGGAATCATCCACTTCCTTGAAACCATCATATGTCTTCTTCGACTGTCCGTTTTCCTCACGCACATATTTCGGTGTAGCATCTTCTACAGGGGAAGAATCACCGATGAACGCTGCCTTGCCTTGACCTACCTTGGAAATAGCAGCATAAGGTCCTTCCGCACGGCCCCCGCCGTTATAAACTCCCTGGTCTACCGCATTACCCCATTTTTTCGTGCCTGAAGGGATATAAGCAATGCCTTTAGCCTTGGTAGGATCCATAATAGCCAGCGTAGATCCTGCATGCATTGCAATCGAGCGCACACCCTTGGTAATGCCGAAAGATTGATCTGCGGCTACAATGTCGGTAGCATTCACGTCACCGAGCGCATTGTAACGGAAACGAACGCCAAAGTTGGTCGCCAGCCAATCGGAGCTTGTTAATCCTTGCATCGCCGGTGATGCAGCTTCTTCTGCAGTCATGCCCTTGGCCGGATTAGTATAGGCTCCACGACGGTAACCATTCATAACCTCGGAGGAATCCCAACGGTTTTTGTTACGGTCCGCATTATAATGATCGGAGATGAAGAAGACGCTCCCCCCGCTATTCACGTATTGCAGCAGGGCAGCCTGCTCGGATGCCTTAAAGGCAACATTCGCTTCACCAATAATGAACACATCATATTGGCGCAACTTATCATATGTTATAGCCTGCTCTCCATAAGTAAAAGGAATGGGACGATTCAATTGGTCTACCGTAAAGCCTACATTACGCAGTCCATTGGCAAAGTCGGAGAAGGCGCCTTCAATGACCCAATCTGCTGCACCAGCGGTCTGTGCGTGCGTATTATCGAACAGCACCTTTTTGCCTTTTCCATCCGGCAGTGTAGTACCGGGTTGACCCGGGTTGCCAGGTTCGCCTGGTTCCCCCGGCTCGCTTCCGCTCACCAGTTCAACAGCGCTTGGGCTTTTCACTCCACCAAAATTATTGTAGGCGCCGAGTGTACCCGTCACACGAATTTTGCTGCCGATCAGCTCAGGATGGCCTGATAGCCCATATTGCCCTCTGTACGCTGAAGTCAGCTGTACATCCAACAGATTAGACGTATTACGTTCATTTGCCTGATCGGCAATCAGTACGTTAAAATCATTCGCGAACGGGGAAGAAAAGTTAGCCGTTTTCGATCCGGTAGCATGTCCGACGATGTAACCTTCCACCGTCACCGTACCTCCACTGCTTTGGCGCTGAAGTGCTTCGGCTACTGTCAATGCTCCCTCCGCCTTGACCTGACCGAATGGAACGAAGATCCCAATCAGCAGTGATACGATCGCTGCTAGATGCAACATCCCTTTTAAGCGTGAACCTGTGAATCGCAAGCCTTTTACCATACGTCAATATCCCTCCTATGATTTCCATAAATATACTTGTCCTTTATCAGATTAGCCGCCAATCTTCTAATTCCTTCCTGGTTTCATCCATAATTATGTAAATTTTAATCTTTTTTATTGGAAACGCACCTGTTTATGTAAAAATTAAACCTGTGATTGACACCGAGCACGGCATACATTACGCTAAGGAAGACATGTAGAACGGTATACGCGAATGAAGATGACGGGAGAGTCTGTCCAGGGAGCCTACACTCTGGCGGCACCGAAGGAGCAAGACGTCAGCACCCGGCTGACGGATAATCTCTCAGGTCCATGTATCGTCATCTGACGCAACTCTGGAGAGAGCGCAAGCCACCCAAGGGGTAAGGCGGTAAGAACACCGCACGAAACTCTCAGGTAACGAGGACAGAGATAAGGGAAACTTCCTTATCCTGTCCTTTTTTGTGCTCACATTGTGCGTCAGCATTAGGAACCGTTAACCGCGCAAAGACGCGGAAATACCATATAGTATGGTATTAGAACATACAGGGGGCCACACCATGCGTTTCAAAGATGTATTTTCTATTATCGGTCCGGCCATGACCGGACCTTCCAGTTCACACACCGCAGGCGCGGTGCGGCTTGCACGCGTTGCCCGGCACTGGCTCGGGACGCAGCCTGACCGTGCCCGCATGACGCTGTACGGCTCCTTTGCCGACACGTATAAAGGACACGGTACAGACCTGGCGCTCATCGCAGGGCTGCTTAATTACGATACGGACGATCACCGGATTCCGGATGCCGAGCAATGGGCAGAGCAAGCCGGGATGGCCGTGGAATTCGCCGTCAGCGGACTCCCCGCGCCTCATCCGAACACTGTCCGTTTCGAGCTGTGGAAGGGCGAGGATCAGCGCACACTGTTGGGCTCCTCCATCGGCGGCGGCAGCATCCATGTCCAGCAGCTTAACGAATTCCGGGTCAATCTGACCGGGGAGCTGCCTACGCTGGTGCTTCTCCACTCGGATAAGCCCGGTACATTGGGCGCGATAACTTCAGCGCTGGGCGCGGCCCACATTAACATTGCCTATATGCACGTAGATCGCAAAGGCCGGGATGGTGAAGCACTCACCGCCATTGAAACGGACAGTTCTGCTCCAGCTGAACTGATTGCGGAACTGCGTTCTTTACCTCATATGTATGAAATTAAGATGATTAATTTGAAAAAAGGAGCTGAATCCGATGCGGTTTAGCCATCTGCATGAAATCAGCGCTTTATGCGCTGAAGAATCCACCACAATTGGCCGCTTGATGATTCAAGAGCAGGTACAAGAGACGAATACAACGGAGGAAGAAATCTTTCGCCAAATGTCTGATTATTATGAAGTCATGAAGGAAGCCGTTCATCGCGGTCAAACACAAGACACCGTATCCCGCAGTGGATTGACAGGCGGTGACGGCAAGCGCCTAGCCGAGTATCTGCGGTCAGGGGAAACCTGCTCCGGTGATGCCTCCGCGCTCGCCATGGCTTATGCCCTCTCCGTGTCGGAGGTTAATGCATCCATGGGTCGCATTGTCGCCACGCCTACCGCAGGCTCATGTGGGGTTATCCCTGGTGTGTTCATCAGTGCGCAGGAGCGGTTCGGCTGGGATGATGAGCATATGGTGAACGGCCTGTTCGCCGCTGGAGCCATTGGCTACGTGATCGCCAACAACTCCTTCATTTCTGGCGCGGAGGGAGGCTGTCAGGCTGAGATTGGTTCAGCTATCGGGATGGCTGCTGGCGCTATGGTCGAGCTGCGTGGTGGTACGCCTGAACAGGCTGTTCACGCCGTGGGCCTCGCTCTTAAGAACACGCTCGGCCTGATTTGCGATCCCGTCGCCGGACTCGTGGAGATTCCGTGCATCGTGCGCAACGGGCTGGGAGCCGTGACTGCGCTTGCCGCAGCGGATATGGCTTTGGCGGGTGTGCGCAGCGCTATTCCGTCTGACGAAGTCATTGACGTGATGCTTGAAGTCGGCAGTGCGATGCCGTCGAAGCACCGCGAGACCGCCAAAGGCGGCTTGGCCCAGACGCCGACTGGCAAGCGTTTGACTGAATCACTTACACGCAACACACCGACCAAGAAGGATAAGTCATAATTTATAAGCGGTAGCCTCCTTAAAAAAAAGAGCAAGCATGTCGTCCTTGGACGTATGCTTGCTCTCTTTTTTACTGAACGGTTACCTGTATCTTCGTCATTTTACCTGCATATTTCACAGTAATTACTGCTTTGCCCTTGCCCTGTGCCTTAATGTTACCGTCTTTGACGGTCGCAACAACAATTCTGGACGAGGACCAGACAGCCGGTTTGGAAACATCCTTCTCCGACTCATCCTTATACGTGGCTGTAGCCGTAACCTTGGCCAGCTGTCCTGCCTTCAAATTCAAAGCAACTTCGTCTGTTTGCAGATATTTAAGCGTATCAACATCCACGGGTACGCTGATTACCTTCCCGCCAAACTTCGCCTGAATGTTAGCTTTACCGTAGCTAACCGCAGTAACCTGACCCTTTTTAACAGTGGCTACCTTATAATTAGACGTTTTCCATTCAGCTTGGGCCGTAACGTCCTTTTCTTTACCATCACTCGATTTAACCACAATCGCGATGGTTTTTTGATCTCCGGATTTAAGTGACAACGCGATTGCATCCGCTTCAATCTTTTGCGCTACGTCCACTTCTACCGTAAACGTAATGTTTTGCTTGCCATATGAAGCAGTCACCGTTGCCTTACCGCTACCATTCGCTTTGATCAAACCTTCGCTAACTTCAACCACTTTTACATTGCTCGTTGTCCAGGTGGCGTCCTTGGTTACATCTGTTTTTGTACCGCCACTCTTAACTCCTGTTACTTTCAGCTGCTTCGTTTCCTGAGCACCAAGCGCAATTACACGCGAGTCTGTTTCCAGACGGTCTACAAGGCCTACTTGTACGTTAATCGTCAGTTTTTTGCCATTATAGGTCGCTGTAATAACCGCTTTACCAGCGGATTTACCCGTAATCGTTCCTTTGGACACAGAAGCAATATCTTCCGCGCTTGAAGCCCATTCTGCATCCTGTGTTACATCTTCCTTACGCCCATCCGCATAAGTAGCCGTCAAAGTTGCAGTATAGTCCTCATCAATATCAATCGTTGCCGTTTTGGAGGACAGAGACAGATCACCGGGTACATTTACGGATACCGTAGCTGTAACTGTTTTGCCACCATAAGAAGCGGTGATCGTAGCCTCACCTGTTTTATAACCCGTGACTTCTCCCGCACTGACAAAAGCGATATCTTCATTGCTGGACTTCCACTCTGCCTTACTTGTGATATCTTCTTCCGTACCTGTTACATACGTTGCGGTCAGCTTGAGCTTTTTGGATTCCTTGGCATTCAGGCTCAGCTTGTCCTCACTCAAATCCAAATATCTGGAGGTTTCGACATCTGTCTTGATCGAAACAGTCTTATCTCCATACTTAGCGGTCACCGTAGCCGAACCCGCTCCAATGGCCATAATCGTTCCCTTATTCACAGTCGCAATTTTTTCATCGCTTGATGTCCAAGTAGCTTTATCTGTGATATCCGTTACCGTCCCATCCGGATAAACGGCAGAAACTTGTATTTTTTTAGATTCATCCAGACGGAGAAAAATATTGGATTCGCTGGCTTTCAGCTTATTCGTTTGATCGACATCTACCGAAATCGTAGCGGACATCGTGCCATATTTACCTGTAATTGTCGCCTTTCCCGCGCTGTAGCCGGTAATGGTGCCTTTCAGTACATCCGCCACAGCTGCATTGCTGGAGCTCCATTCAGCGGACTCTGTTACGTCCTGTACCGATCCATCCGGGAACGTCGCCGTAAGTTTAACCTTCTCAGTATCCTTCAGCAAAAGAGAAACCTCTGATGAACTGACATCGAGACGTTTAACCTGCTCCACCTGCACAGCAATGGTTACGGTCTGTTGACCATATACGGCCTTAATATTGGCTGTACCTGCTCCCTGAGCGGTAACCAATCCGTTAACTACTGTGGCTACCTTTTGATTATCGGAGGTCCAAGTAGCATCACCCGAAACCTGAGCTGTTGTATTATCACTGTATGTCGCTGTCAAATCAACCTGTCCTGTACCGCTTGAACGCAAGTTCAGGCTTTGTACACTGGATGTCAGCGCCTTAACCTTTTTCGTTACATGTACCTGAACCGATTGCACCTTCTCTTTATAGGTCGCAACCACGGTGGCTTCCCCTTCAGCCTTGGCCGAAACTGTACCGTTATACACAGTAGCAATAGCTGTATTATCACTTTTCCAATCCGTGCTTACGGTTACATTCGAGGTTGTCCCATCGCTAAAAACAGCAGTAGCTGTCAACGCAGCCGTATCTCCCTGCTGCAAAGTTACCTCGTTAGAGGAAAGGACAATCTTGGAAAGCACCGCATCCGCAGCAGATGCAAACCCTGCATATGATGTAAAACTTGAAATCAGGATGACCAACGCCAGAAAACCGGACCATCTATTCTTCAAAATCTAATTCCCTCCCATTCCAAAACTTAAATTAAGGATTTCGCAAAATCCTTACACCTACGTTTTATGTCGTCATATGGAAAAGAATAGTTTAGGCTTCGAAGGAAATTTGGTCCTTATTAACTAGATCATTTCTGATAAAGATTAGACATTACAATTTGTGTAGCTTCAGAGCCATAGTGAAGAGTTTACCCAACAGACCCACAACCTCGCATTTACAAACAGCTATAAGCTGCTGCGCGAACTCTCAAATGATGGTATTCTTCCATATTAGGAGCCAGTTGGTGCATATAAACGACGGAGAATTGTTCGCTTGGATCTATAGAAACCCAAGTGCCTGCTACTCCCGTCCAGCCAAATTCTCCAATAGAACTATTTGCATGCCCAGCCGCTTTATCAATTAACGTGCGCACGCCCAGTCCGTAACCATAACCTGTATGATAAGAATTAGTAAAATCCAATAATTGATCTGTATTCAGATGATTGGTGCGCATTAAATCAATAGTTTTTCTCCCTAATAGCCTCACACCATCTACCATACCTCCATTCGACAGCATTTGTGAAAATGTAAGGTACTCCTTAACTGTCGAATACAGACCTGCGCCCCCACTTTCATATATAGCATCGGGCTGATGATATTCATCCAAGAAACCCTCTATTTTTTCTAGCTCTCCGGCGTCTGTTCGTTGGTAAAAGGAGGCCATTCGCGATTCAATATCTCCACGATATCGGTAACCTGTATTGTTCATTCCAAGCGGATCAAATATTTCATCCTTTAGGAATTGCCCTAATGATTTACCTGAAATCACTTCAATAAGACCTGCAACCAGGTCATGTCCATATCCATATAACCAGCGTGTTCCCGGCTCAAATGAAAGTGGAATCTCAGAAAGCGCTTTAATTTCTGTGCGCAGATCATATTTCCCCTGCTTTTCCTTTAACGTTCTAAGGACCTTTTGCATGGCCCGTCCTGTCTCTGAAGACTCGGAAGCATAGGGAAGACCCACACTCATATTGAATATATGCTTAATTAAAATGGGTTTCTCCGCCTTATCCACATAGGTGTATCCGTTAGGAGCGGTTTTGAATACATGCGCATTACGATATTCGGGAAAATATTCATACAAAGGCTCATTCAACAAAAATTGCCCGCGTTCGTACAGCATAAGTGCAGCCGCACAGACAACAACCTTTGTCATGGAAAACAAGCGATACACTGTATCCTCAGTGATTGGTTTTCGGGCTTCCAGATCAGCATATCCATGATACCCTTCATACAACACTTTACCATTCTGGGCAATGGCACAACCGCAACCTGCTGGCCCATTTGCTACGAAATGTTTCAATAGCTGATCTACTTTGTCAAAACGAGACATATTCATCCCTCCTATTTTTCCTTCAAAAGAAACAGGCTTCCCCTCGCGCTCTAATTTCCTGTTCCAACAAGCTCAGCGCGATCCCTTGTAAGCGCTTATTCCCCGCATTTATTTTAACGGTAAACTTGGTAAATACATAGATTATTTGTCATAATCAGATGGCTTTACATTAACAGCTCGGCCACCGTTTCCTTCCAACGATGGATCACCGATTCCGGTTCCTTGAGACGGACCGTGACACCCGTCAAGATATCCGCATATTGGGCCGAATCTTCTCTGGATGCAACAACATGAGCCGCAAATCGCTCACGTACATGCTTGGCTTCGGGCAAAGCAGGCAGATGTTCCAGCGACAACCGCACATAATGCGCCTTCCCCCCGGTAAACACCGCAAGCGTCGCCTTCCCGGTACGAATCATGTTGCCCGTCGTGGTCGTGCCTGGCCATAGTGCCAGACGCAAATTCCCCTCGTCCAGCGCTACAACTTCGCCCACACTAATCATCGCTATGTGCGGCCACTGATCTTCCGTGACCGTCAGCAGCATCATTGCTTCATGCTGCTTGTCCTCCAATACCTTACCGTCCAGTAGCGTGAACAGTTCCTTACCGATCCTTGGTGTCTGCATGAAGTATAATCCCCTTTACATTTGGCCTATAACTTCAAAGTACCATAATTTACGGCTACTTACGAACGACCCTATATCCGCTCTGGAATAGGAGGAACATGAGCAGCATTCGGAATATCTTTGGGGTTTACCTTGAACGCCGATTTATACTTTGCTGGATCAGTAATGCTATCCGGTTCTGAGGTCCGCCATGTGAACAGGCATACAGGGCACAACAAAACCTCCCAGGCGCCTTTAACTGGCGAGCGGGTAACAACCTCCGAACGATTAGATTCACAACGGGGACAAATATGCATCTGTCAGCACTCCTTTAATCTTTTTTTGTTTTTAAAAATATTCAACGAAGCATTTGGCTCAACTTTTTCTCCCATTCTGCTACACCCAACGGGGAATCGAGCGACTGCGAGTAATGTCCTCTAATATCCGGTGCTACAGGTGTCGTCGCATCCAATATCATTTTGTGCGTCATACCTGCCGGATCAGAGCCGGGGTCAAGCGGTAAAATAGACAAGCCAGGAACAATGACAGCATCATGCTTTGGATGAAGCTTGGTGGATAAAGCCCACATGACCTGCGGCAGATTGAACGGATCGACATCCTCATCCACCACAATGACCAGCTTGCAATACCCTAATCCATGCGGAGTCGTTAACGCACGCATTCCCACAGCCTTTGCAAAGCCGCCATACCGGGTTTTCGTGGAAATAATAGCGACCAGCCCATGCGTATACATGGCATTAACGGCTACGATTTCATTAGGAAAAGCATCCTTAAGCTGCTGAAACAACGGTACACTTGTATTCACACCGATCATATAATCCGTTTCCGTCCAAGGCATCCCGATGTACAGATGCTCAAAGATAGGCTGTTTGCGGTGATATACACGATTAATCTGAATGACTGGCATCGCGCGACCGCCGGAATAGTGACCTGTGAATTCACCGAATGGACCTTCATACTCACGTTCACCTGCTAACATTTCGCCTTCCAAAATGACCTCAGCTCCCCAAGGCAGATCCAAATCTGCATCCTTCGCTTTGACCACACGGTAAGGCTCACCCTGAATGGCGCCCGCCATCTCATATTCGGATTGATCGTACAGCAGCGGCGTAGAAGCAGCCGTTGTAATCACAGGCTCACATCCGAGGGCAATAGCGACCTTCAGATTTTCGCCGCGCTCCTCAGCCTGACGGATATGGATCGCAATATCATGCTGTGGTACAGGCTGGATGCCCAAACGGTTCTTGCCTTTTACCTGCATCCGGTACAAACCGACATTTTGCTTACCGTAGGTGTCAGGGTCATCCAGATCGCGTGAAACTAGAATTGCTTTATCCAGATAAAACCCTCCGTCCCCCTGATTCAAACGAAACAACGGCAAAATATCAAACAAATTAATATCCTCTGTAATCTCGACTTCATGAAAAGGAGCGGTTTCTTCCCGCTTCACGAGCACCGGAAATTGTTCATAGCGTCTGGCAAATTCAAAAAACTGCTCCTTGAGCGGCGTGTTTTTGGGCATTCCCATCATGAGGGCATGATTGGGCCAGGAGCCCATCACATTCATTGCAATACGAGCATCCGTATATCCATAGATGTTGTTGAAAAAGAGAGCAGGCGTCTTATCTCCAAGATTGTTTAATGCTCTGTTAGCTGCTGCGAGGTCCGGCTCCGGCTTTACCTTATCGCTGATCGTGAGTAATTGTCCCTCCTTTTCCAAGGTGTGTAGAAAATCGCGAAAGTCTTTATAAGCCATTGTTCATTCTCCTTCGTCTTTCGATTTCTCAATTCTGGTGCAGCCTGGAGTCATTCTGCTTCATTCCATCCCAGCGTTTGGCTGCGGTTGTGACAATACCGAACTGATCCAATGCACGAAAAACAATATGATCCACTAATTCCTCGATACTTGCAGGATGATTATAAAAGGCAGGCATCGGCGGCAGGATCATCACGCCCATACGTGACAGCTCCAGCATATTTTCCAGATGGATACTGCTTAATGGTGTTTCCCTGGTCATGAGCAGCAGCTTCTTTCGCTCCTTCAGCATCACATCCGCTGATCGGGTAAGCAGGTTGTCCGCCATACCTATACGAATAGAGGCAAGGGTCTTCATGCTGCAAGGAGCGACGACCATGCCGTCTACTCGAAAGGAGCCGCTGGAAATACGCGCAGCCTGATCCTTATACGAGTAGACTGCATCCGCCATTGCCTCCACTTCCTTCACCGTGTAGCCTGTCTCATAGGGAATGTTCGCAATAGCCCACGGGGATAGCACCAGATGGCTTTGGACTCCAGCCTCTCGTAATTGTTGTAATATACGGATACCAAAGATCGACCCTGTCGCTCCCGATATTCCTACAATGATTTTCTTCATATGTCCCCTCCTTCCATCCCATCGTTTTATGTTCACCCATGCATTACTGTCAAAAATTATACGCTTGTTCCTTGCACACGAAAAATATATATAATATATGGAATACATACTTTAAAAGTATTCAAGTTGAAGCATTGTTTAGAAATGAGGAGGAATCCCAATGGACATGAAGCATCTGCATTACTTTTGCGTCATCGTGGAGGAAGGGCAAATCACCAAGGCCGCCAGAACGCTCAACATGGCCCAGCCTCCGCTGAGTCAACAACTCAAAAATATGGAGGACGAGCTTGGCGTAAAGCTGATTTACCGTGAAGGAAAGAAGTGGGAGGTAACCGAGGCCGGATATACACTGTATACACGCGCCAAGCGATTATTGGCTGAAATGGAGGACACCTGTAGAGAAATTGGGGAGTTTGAAAACAAAGTAACTGGTACACTTTCCATAGGCACGTCATCCGCCTGTATGTCTCTGATTACTGAACAACTCAGCCGCTTTCATCAGGATTTTCCAGAGGTATACGTTAAAATAGGACACGGAGACACACATCATCTGGAAGAACTGCTGCACCAAAATAAAGTGGATCTGGCCCTGCTGCTGCTTCCGGTAGATGACAAATCGTACCATACGATTGAACTGGAGGGAGTTTCTTTTGTTGCGGTTCTTCCGTGTGAATGGGCAGATCGCCATCCCAGTGGGGAAATTACCTTACAGGAAGCTGCCAGCTATGACCTCTTGTTGGGACGTCGAACAGAAGGACACGGACTATACGAAACCGTCATCCGCAAATTTCAGGAACACCATCTTATTCCGCACGTCGTACTGGACTGTCCAGAAATATCGACCATTCTCTCGCTCGTTTCCACAGGCATGGGAATTACCATTATTCCAGACGCTGGCTTGGGACAAGAATACGGGGACAGATTTCGCACACTCTCCATTAAGGAGCCATTCCCCTTCACACAGCCTGCCGTCGTATGGCGCAAGGATCGTTATTTATCCAATGCAGCTCGCAAATTTGTTGAACTGCTACAAGCTGGAGACACGAAAAAGACTGTTCCCGAGTAGATGCTCCACCGCTCTACTCCTGAAACAGTCTGATGCTTGAAAAACTTCCTTCATTCGGTCGTTGATACCGCCTTATTTGACTCCCTGATGTCGATACTCGGTTGGAGTCATTCCACATTTGCGCCGGAATACCTGTGTAAAATGCCTCATATCCTGATAACCGATCCGCTCTGAAATATCAGCCAGCCGCAGATGAGGATCACTGAGCAGCCGCTTCGCCTCCTCCATACGCAAGCAAATGACGTAATCCTTGTAGCCTTGTCCCGTCTTTTGCTTGAATAACTGGCTGAAATACACCGGATTCAAAAATACGATTGAAGCCACCTTCTCCAGCGACAGCTCCTCTGTAAAGTGAGCCCGAATGTATTGCAATGCCACATCTACCGTATGCATGCCTTTGCGGAGACATTCTCCTGTATCCGCTGCTGCGGCTGCAATCTCCTCTGGCGTACGTCTTAGTCGCGCCACCTCTTCAGGTATGGAGGCAAAATTGTGATGAACACCCGAACGTGTAATTTGTAGGGGCACCTTCACATAACGCTTCAAATGGGATTCGAGCAACGTCTCTAGCCGTGCGGCCTCTGCCTCATCTCTTACCCTTGCAATGCCCAGCAGACTATGGCGGTCTAGACTGACGACAAAGCCGCTGCCTCCTGCCTCAATGAGCTCGGACAGTACATTTTCAATCATAAAATGCTCCAGATGTGTCTGCTTGTGATCAGGTTCCATGCGAACCATGAAGAGATGGAATTCCGGATAATTTTCGACAAAAGGCTGTATATCCAGCTTGCCCGTATCCAGTCCAAGGGCATAGCGTTGGAAAACGGCTTCACGCAAATAAACCATATTGGATTTGAGAAGCCTACCCTCGTTCGCCTGCTGCGAGGCCACAAGCGCTTCGGCTGCCAGTATTTCAATGCATTCCAGCAGCTTTCTTTTACCAATCGGCTTTAACAGGTAGTCTTTGGCACCCAGCTTTACTGCTCTTTGTGCATAATGGAAGTCGGAATGGGCCGAAATGACAACCCACTGCAGATGAGGATGCTTTCGCTTAGAAATACGCATGAATTCCAGACCATCCATACCGGGCATCAGGATATCAGTTAATACAATATCTACAGGATGCTCCGCCAGAATGCCTGCTGCCTCCTCGGTGGAAGCAGCGAGATGAATGCCGCAGGTTGGTAGAGCTTGGCCAATGGTACGCCGAATCCCCTGCCGAATCATATTTTCATCGTCAGCTATCAGAATATTCATGTTTCTCCTCCTTCTGTGGCAGAGGCACACTTACAGTGGCTGTTGTTCCGGCCCCAGGTGCGCTAGAGATCCGTAGGCCGTACTCTTCTCCGAACATGTGCCGTAGCCGTAAATTTAGGTTTTGCAGGCCGATGCCTCCCGCCTGCCCGCTGCCCGCCTGTTTGCCGGGTTCTGCCAAAGCGACCTGGACCACCTCCCATCGTTCGTGCTCCATCCCTGCACCGTTGTCGATGATGTGCAGGCTCAATACACCGCCATATTCCTCCGCTCTGACGAGCAGCTTGCCACCTGTATCCGCATGAAGAGGCTCCAGTCCGTGCTTCACTGCATTTTCAATCAATGGCTGTAAGGTCATTTTCGGCAGGCGGATATCCATCCATCGTTCATCAATGCTAATGTCTACAGATACCCTACCCTCCAGCCGAGTTTGAATAATGGTGAGATAGTGCCCAACCTGCTCCACTTCTTCACGAAGGCTTACATCGGCCCCCTCTTCCCAATGGCTGCTGTAACGGAACATATGGGATAAGGAGAGAACCACCTCTCCGAGCTGATCTTGTCCCTTTTCATCCAGCATCCAATAGATCATATCCAGCGTATTATACAGAAAATGTGGATTGACCTGCGTCTGTAGCGCGTGCAGCTCCGCATTTTTTTCACTGACCGATGATATACGCACCAGCTCGATTAGCTCTGCAATCCGTCTTACCATATGGTTAAAAGAGGTAGCTAGTTGGTTGATTTCTTCATAGGATTTGGTGTTTACCGTATGACGGAAATTTCCTGTCTCTACCCGCTTCATTTCCCGAATGACTCGCTTGAGTGGAAGGGAAATGCCTCTGGAGACGATAGATGCAATTAACGCCGACACAATAATAAGTATAGGTGCCACGATAAATAAGTACCTTTGATTTTGCACCAACTCCACGTTCAGATCCTCACTAGGTGTCACACTAATCACAGACCAGTCGGCAAACGGCAACTTGGAAGCGATTACAACTCTTTCATTACTTCGATTTACAATAACATCCTCCTCCGGTACCTGCTGCTCTAGATTTTGCAAATCCGGTGGCGGATCAGAGGAAGTGGCCGACACAATTCGATTTTCATGACCCAACAAATATACCTGACTATTGGTGCCTAACCGCAAATTGTGGAGAGCGGACAAAACAGAACGCGGCTCAGCCTCAAACAGGACAATACCAATCGGCTTGTGTTCATCCAGATCATAGAGCTGCCGTCCAAACGCAAACACGGGTCTGGTTTCCACCTGATCAATGACAGAGTGAGGATACACGCCCAGCCATGCAATTTTGCCCGCCGACTTTCGAATTTCCTTATACCATTCCGTATGTTCGTAATGAGTATCAATGACATTCATATAATTGCCATAGTTATATACCTTGCCTGTGTCTGTGATGACATGGATGCCAATCAGATCCTCACGCGAATAATAGATAGCGCCCAGAATATTCGTAATCGTACGTTCGTTGATGTAATTGACAGCAGGTAAATCACTACTATCCGTCGTCAACAGACGAACCAAATCCATATTGTTGCTGATCGATTTGGAGAGACTGTTATAGCTGCCGAGTAGCAATTCGAACAGGCCTGCCGTCTGGGATACATTTTTACGCGCCAGCTCGCTGACCTTATCATGGAACTGCACCGTAGTACGGTTGTAAAATAATAGACTGACCGCCAGCACAATGCCGGACATGCTCAACAGGAACAGAACAAACAAGCGGTATTGAATGGATTGAAAACGGCGCAGCATACCTCCGTGCGCTCCTTTCGCATCGGCCGCCTATCCTTTAACCGCTCCCGCAACCATGCCCTTGGTGATATTTTCGGACAGAACAAAATAAATAATAATGACCGGTAAGGCACCCATGACTAGAAAAGCACCAATATTACCGTAGTTCACAGAATACTGGCTGACGAACGTATATACGCCGAAAGGGAGAGTTTTGAGCTTCTCGGACGAGATAAAGGTGGCAGCCATAATGTATTCATTCCAGATGTTAATGAAAGTTAAAATACATACCGTCATGATAGGCGGAATCGAGATGGGTAAGATTACACTGCGGAAAATACGATAAATGCTTGCTCCGTCAATGTAAGCGGATTCTTCAATTTCGTGGGGAATGGACCGCATAAAGCCGGATAGGATGAAGACCGCAATCGGTGTCTGAAAAGCAATGTAGGGTAAAATCAGTGAGAAATACGTATTCAGAATATGGACGTTTTTAAACATCACCATCAGCGGCAGCAGCGTAGCTTGCATCGGGATCATCATCCCGATCAGAAACAAAGTCAGCACAACAGCCCCGAAGCGCCAACGAAAACGTGTAATCGCATAAGCAGCCATTGAGCTTAACAAAATGACGAAAATCATCGTAACCCCGGTCACCAGTACACTGTTTCCTAAATAACGCAAGTAGCTCCCTGATTCATAGGCTTCCTGATAGTTGTGCCACTGGGGCACTTGAGGGAGTGCAAAGAAGCTTGAGCTCAATATCTCTTCATTCGTCTTCAACGAATAGGTCAGCAGCCAAAAGAGTGGATACAGCTGCGTGACAATTAAGATTGCCAATAAGGAAAAGACTCCCGTTTTTTTTAAGGCATTCAACAGTTCCATCTCCTTTAGCTTACCTTATTTTCGATTCGTTTGAAAACAAAATTTATCACAATTGTAAATGACAAGCAAATCACTACGAGAATTGAAGCTAATGCGCTGCCATATCCGTATTTCATCGATAAAAAGGACATATTGTACATATACGTAGATACTGTATCCGTTGCATGAGCTGGTCCTCCACCCGTCATCACCCAGATCAAATCAAACGATTGCAGGGAGCCGATAAATGCTAATACAATTGATATCTTGAAAATAGGTACAATGAGCGGCAGCGTAATATAGCGGTCTGCTTTGAATCCTTCAGCTCCATCAATTTTGGCTGCTTCGTACAGCTCATTCGGTATATTTTGTACACCGGTAAACTGGATAAGTAAATGATAGCCAAAATACTGCCACAACGATACAAAATAGAGGGCGTACATCGCTATCTGCGGTTCCGTCAGCCATGAGCGCGTCCAGCTTTCCAGCCCAATCGCCAGCAAAATACCGTTCAGCATTCCACCCATCGAAGCTGGATTATAGATCGTCTTCCACAGCTGCCCGATAATGACCACCGATAGAATAACCGGCAGAAAATACATCGTAACCAGCGTATTGGCCTTACGCACATAACGATTAAGCAAGATCGCCAGCAACAGACAGAACGGAATTTCCAGCATGGAAAACACAGCGAACATCATAGTCCGTTTCACGGACGGCCAGAACACTGAATCTGCTGTAAAAATCCGTTCAAAATTAGCCAGCCCCACGAACTTTGCCTCGGCGATTCCGTTCCAATCCAGCAATCCGCAATACACCGACACCAGAATCGGAACAAATACCATACAGGTATACAACAACAGGCAGGGTAGCACGAAAACGGCAATGGTACGTGCTGGCACCTTCAGTACATTCATGCTCTAATCTCCTTTGTGTTGATTCTGAACATCTTCTGAGGATGCACAACCTACATGATTTCCAATCAGGGAAGGAGCACTCTGCCCCCTCCCTAGTGTCAGCTACTTCAGGATTTTGCAAAATTCGATTCCAGTCGCTCCAAAGTGCAATATCTAGACGAACTAGGCCATTTCGATCTATATATTGTTCATTGGGAGTCGCTTATTGGATTTTTGCAAAATCCTCACTTATTTATTCGCTTCAAAAGTGTTCTGATGTTCCTTGGCAACTTGTGCAGAGTCTTCTTTTTGCACGAACAGGTTTTGAATGCTACTCAGATGCGCCTGCGCAATAGCCGGATTCATCGTATTATCAAAAGCGAGATCGCCCCCTTTTACATTCTTGAACAGCTCATTAAGACTAATCGCTAACTCGGAGTAGCCCGCTTCCTTCAGATCACCTTTCATTTTCTGACCACTGCCAATCGCATTTTTCAGATCAAACTGAATTTTGGGCATCTCCGTAATAAAATAGTGCAGAAAATCCTTCGTCTCCTGTAAATGTTCACTGTTCGCAGATACCGCAAATGCGCTGCCCGGCGCAATTACATACTCATTCACATCACCCTTGCCATTCACCGTAGGGAATTGAAACGCTCCTACCTTACCTGCTACCGAAGAAGCATCAATTGACCCCGTTTCCCATGTACCCATGATATACATCGCGGCTTTTCCTGTTTTAAAAATATTACCGCCTGCATTATAGTCAATAGATGTAGCTCCATCCGGGAAAGCTCCTGCCTGCACCAATTCCTGAAATGCATCCACCGCTTCCACAAAAGCTGGGTCGTTAAACGTCTTTTTACCGTCCAGTACATCATTGAGAAAATTCGGCCCTTCATTTGTACGCAACAAAATATTCATAAAAAGGAGGGAACCCGTCCATGAATCCTTTTCCCCAATGGCAATCGGAGTAATTCCCTTCGCCTTCAACGTCTTGACCGTCGTAATCAGCTCGTCAAAGGTGGTCGGCAACTTCTGGATTCCCGCCTGCTTGAACAGTTCTTTATTGTAAAACACCACTTCTATATTGTTACCGTCCGGAAAAGCATAGAGCTTATCGTCGAAGCTATAGTAATTAAGAAGTCCATTCTGAAACGTATCTTTTAACCCCTCTTTATCAGCCACATCGTTTAATGGAGCCAGCAGCCCGGCATCTACGAATGGCTTCATCTGTGCAGCTGGGTTTACAATCGTGATATCAGGTACTTCCTTCGCCGCTGCCTGTGTTTTCAGCTTAAGCTTTTGTTGATCTGTATTTAGCGAATCCAATTCAATTTTGACATGAGGATGATCCTGCTCGTATTGACCTACAATTTGCTTAATCATTTTGTACGAAGGGGTGCTCGGATCAGGATTAATGTTCTGAAAGGTAATCGTAACATCTTTCGTTGCGGTGCCTCTGCTCGGTTCTCCTGAATTTCCCGGACTTGCGCTTTGTCCGTTATTACAAGCTGCCAGCGTCAATGCCAAGGCGCTCGCCATCACAATGGCAAACGCTTTCATTTTTGTTCTGCTCATGGTCTTTTTCCTCCTCTTGTTGAAGCATTGCGCAATTTGCCCTCCTTATTGGTGGACACTCAATGCCCGCTTGTTCTTTTCATTATGTTCCATAGAAAAGACGTGAACAATGCGTGAACTTAAGGAGAAGGGTTTGTTTTTTCAAGCCCTCATTTGCGTGCTTCAAAATTCATTCATATCATAACTTGCAATTTATCTAGAACACAGGCATAATATGAATAAGATCATAGTTTGATAATGATTATCATTATTAAATGATAAATACACATAGACTTTAAAGGAGGCAGGACCGCAGTGAAAGAAACTTTTAATAAAACCTCCCTGCATATTGATGATTATTTGGATCTTCTCAATCTTGCCGTACAAGTCGGAGATACAAAGTGGCAAAAAGAAATTACCCGTAAACTTCAAACCTTGAGTGTCCTTCAGACAGAACAGGTTGAAATAGATTAACTTCCCCAGTTAATACTGTCCTCAGTTAAAAAAGCTGACTAGGCACCACTATACAAAGGACAACCAGAATACCATAAAACTTTTGACCGAATCCACGATAATGGTCTTTCATGTGAATGATAAATGAATCGGTTATAGGAAAAAGAGCACAGCCCGTTAAGGCTGTGCTCTTTTATCTTGCTTGGCGACGTCCTACTCTCCCAGGACCCTGCGGTCCAAGTACCATCGGCGCTGGAGGGCTTAACGGTCGTGTTCGGGATGGGTACGTGTGGAACCCCTCCGCTATCGCCACCAAACATGAATTTACATTGTAAATTCTTTAACAGGAATCAGCATCGCCAAATGCTGTGTGTTCGCTTGTTTCATATAAGCTACTTGAGCTTATACAATACAAAACTTACACCCTGAAAACTGGATCCGAAACTTATTTGCGTTTTATTCTTAGGATAAGCCCTCGACCGATTAGTATTGGTCAGCTCCATGCATTACTGCACTTCCACCCCCAACCTATCTACCTCGTCGTCTTCAAGGGGTCTTACTAATTGGGAAATCTCATCTTGAGGGGGGCTTCACGCTTAGATGCTTTCAGCGCTTATCCCTTCCGTACATAGCTACCCAGCGGTGCTCCTGGCGGAACAACTGGTACACCAGCGGTACGTCCATCCCGGTCCTCTCGTACTAAGGACAGCTCCTCTCAAATTTCCTACGCCCACGACAGATAGGGACCGAACTGTCTCACGACGTTCTGAACCCAGCTCGCGTACCGCTTTAATGGGCGAACAGCCCAACCCTTGGGACCTACTTCAGCCCCAGGATGCGATGAGCCGACATCGAGGTGCCAAACCTCCCCGTCGATGTGGACTCTTGGGGGAGATAAGCCTGTTATCCCCAGGGTAGCTTTTATCCGTTGAGCGATGGCCCTTCCATGCGGTACCACCGGATCACTAAGCCCGACTTTCGTCCCTGCTCGACTTGTAGGTCTCGCAGTCAAGCTCCCTTCTGCCTTTGCACTCTTCGAATGATTTCCAACCATTCTGAGGGAACCTTGGGGCGCCTCCGTTACTCTTTAGGAGGCGACCGCCCCAGTCAAACTGCCCACCTGACACTGTCCTCGCACCGGATCACGGTACCAAGTTAGAACCTAGATACGATCAGGGTGGTATCCCAAGGATGCCTCCTCTCAAGCTGGCGCTCAAGATTCAACGGCTCCCACCTATCCTGTACAGATCGTACCCAAATTCAATATCAAGCTGCAGTAAAGCTCCATGGGGTCTTTCCGTCTTGTCGCGGGTAACCTGCATCTTCACAGGTATTAAAATTTCACCGGATCTCTCGTTGAGACAGCGCCCAAGTCGTTACGCCATTCGTGCGGGTCAGAATTTACCTGACAAGGAATTTCGCTACCTTAGGACCGTTATAGTTACGGCCGCCGTTTACTGGGGCTTCGGTTCATAGCTTCGCCCGAAGGCTTACCACTCCCCTTAACCTTCCAGCACCGGGCAGGCGTCAGCCCGTATACTTCGCCTTGCGGCTTCGCACAGACCTGTGTTTTTGCTAAACAGTCGCTTGGGCCTTTTCACTGCGGCCCCCTCGGGCTATTCACCCTACCGAGGCACCCCTTCTCCCGAAGTTACGGGGTCATTTTGCCGAGTTCCTTAACGAGAGTTCTTCCGCGCGCCTTAGAATTCTCTTCTCGCCTACCTGTGTCGGTTTGCGGTACGGGCACCTTCTCCTGGCTAGAGGCTTTTCTTGGCAGTCTGAGATCATGACCTTCGCTACTACAATTTTCGCTCCCCATCACAGCCCAGCCTTAACGATGTGCGGATTTGCCTACACACCAGCCTCACTGCTTAGACGGACATCCATCAGTCCGCGTCACTACCCTACTGCGTCACCCCATCGCTCATAACGGATTACGGTGGTACAGGAATTTCGACCTGTTGTCCTTCGACTACGCCTATCGGCCTCGCCTTAGGTCCCGACTTACCCTGAGCGGACGAACCTTCCTCAGGAACCCTTAGGCTTTCGGCGGATCTGATTCTCACAGATCTTTTCGTTACTCATACCGGCATTCTCACTTGAATGCAGTCCAGCGCTCCTTACGGTACACCTTCAACCCGCATTCAACGCTCCCCTACCCCTGATGCAAGCATCAAGCCATAGCTTCGGTGGTGTGTTTAGCCCCGTTACATTTTCGGCGCAGAGTCACTCGACCAGTGAGCTATTACGCACTCTTTCAATGGTGGCTGCTTCTAAGCCAACATCCTGGTTGTCTGTGCAACTCCACATCCTTTCCCACTTAACACACACTTGGGGACCTTAGCTGATGGTCTGGGCTGTTTCCCTTTCGACAATGGATCTTAGCACTCACTGTCTGACTCCCGGAACTAAATCTATGGCATTCGGAGTTTGACTGAGCTTGGTAACCCTTGCGGGCCCCGCACCCAATCAGTGCTCTACCTCCACGATTCTTTTTTCCGAGGCTAGCCCTAAAGCTATTTCGGGGAGAACCAGCTATCTCCGGGTTCGATTGGAATTTCTCCGCTACCCCCACCTCATCCCCGCATTTTTCAACATGCGTGGGTTCGGGCCTCCAGTGCGTGTTACCGCACCTTCACCCTGGACAGGGGTAGATCACCCGGTTTCGGGTCTACGTCCACGTACTCATTCGCCCTATTCAGACTCGCTTTCGCTGCGGCTTCAGCTCTTCACCTTAACCTTGCACGGGAACGTAACTCGCCGGTTCATTCTACAAAAGGCACGCCATCACCCATAGATCGGGCTCTGACTTCTTGTAAGCACACGGTTTCAGGATCTATTTCACTCCCCTTCCGGGGTGCTTTTCACCTTTCCCTCACGGTACTGCTTCACTATCGGTCGCCAGGGAGTATTTAGCCTTGGCAGATGGTCCTGCCGGATTCATACGGGGTTTCACGTGCCCCGCACTACTCGGGATCCGTCTCGGAGAGAACAAGTTTTGAACTACAGGGCTTTTACCTTCTCTGGCGGGCCTTTCCAGACCTCTTCATCTAACCGGTTCCTTTGTAACTCCATGTGAGACGTCCCACAACCCCAAGGAGCAAGCTCCTTGGTTTGGGCTAATCCGCGTTCGCTCGCCGCTACTGACGGAATCACTATTGTTTTCTCTTCCTCAGGGTACTTAGATGTTTCAGTTCCCCTGGTCTGCCTCTATTCTGCCTATGTATTCAGCAGAAAGTGACTGTCGATGAAGACAGCCGGGTTTCCCCATTCGGACATCCCCGGATCAAAGCTTGCTTACAGCTCCCCGAGGCCTTATCGTTGTTCGCCACGTCCTTCGTCGGCTCCTGGCGCCTAGGCATCCTCCGTGTGCTCTTTGTAGCTTAACCTAGACTTTTCTTTCAAAGAAAGAAAATGTCGATGTTCGATAAAGAATGATTTTTGCCAAAGGCAAAAGATCTTTCCTTACCTGCTACCTTTATTTCACTTGTTTACACAAGATCAGCTTAAAGGAATATTCTAAAACGCAATTTCGTTTCGGTATCCAGTTTTCAAGGTGCAATTCGCCTCTTCGAAGCGAAATCCGATGAATATTTCGATTCCACACGGATGTGTGAATGAAACATTCGTCGAAGCTTGAGAGTTTGAGCTCTCAAAACTGAGCAACGAGTGAGTAAGTTAAGGATATTCATTTCATTCACACGAACGTGATGAACCGAATTGAATATCCGGTCGCAGGTACATTGTACTTGCTTATTTGAATGTTTCCATTGCAGGAAACGATTCTCCATAGAAAGGAGGTGATCCAGCCGCACCTTCCGATACGGCTACCTTGTTACGACTTCACCCCAATCATCTACCCCACCTTCGGCGGCTGGCTCCCTTGCGGGTTACCCCACCGACTTCGGGTGTTGTAAACTCTCGTGGTGTGACGGGCGGTGTGTACAAGACCCGGGAACGTATTCACCGCGGCATGCTGATCCGCGATTACTAGCAATTCCGACTTCATGTAGGCGAGTTGCAGCCTACAATCCGAACTGAGACCGGCTTTTCTAGGATTGGCTCCACCTCGCGATTTCGCTTCCCGTTGTACCGGCCATTGTAGTACGTGTGTAGCCCAGGTCATAAGGGGCATGATGATTTGACGTCATCCCCACCTTCCTCCGGTTTGTCACCGGCAGTCTGCTTAGAGTGCCCAGCTTGACCTGCTGGCAACTAAGCATAAGGGTTGCGCTCGTTGCGGGACTTAACCCAACATCTCACGACACGAGCTGACGACAACCATGCACCACCTGTCTCCTCTGTCCCGAAGGAAAGGTCTATCTCTAGACCGGTCAGAGGGATGTCAAGACCTGGTAAGGTTCTTCGCGTTGCTTCGAATTAAACCACATACTCCACTGCTTGTGCGGGTCCCCGTCAATTCCTTTGAGTTTCAGTCTTGCGACCGTACTCCCCAGGCGGAATGCTTAATGTGTTAACTTCGGCACCAAGGGTATCGAAACCCCTAACACCTAGCATTCATCGTTTACGGCGTGGACTACCAGGGTATCTAATCCTGTTTGCTCCCCACGCTTTCGCGCCTCAGCGTCAGTTACAGCCCAGAGAGTCGCCTTCGCCACTGGTGTTCCTCCACATATCTACGCATTTCACCGCTACACGTGGAATTCCACTCTCCTCTTCTGCACTCAAGCTCCCCAGTTTCCAGTGCGACCCGAAGTTGAGCCTCGGGATTAAACACCAGACTTAAAGAGCCGCCTGCGCGCGCTTTACGCCCAATAATTCCGGACAACGCTTGCCCCCTACGTATTACCGCGGCTGCTGGCACGTAGTTAGCCGGGGCTTTCTTCTCAGGTACCGTCACTCTTGTAGCAGTTACTCTACAAGACGTTCTTCCCTGGCAACAGAGCTTTACGATCCGAAAACCTTCATCACTCACGCGGCGTTGCTCCGTCAGGCTTTCGCCCATTGCGGAAGATTCCCTACTGCTGCCTCCCGTAGGAGTCTGGGCCGTGTCTCAGTCCCAGTGTGGCCGATCACCCTCTCAGGTCGGCTACGCATCGTCGCCTTGGTAGGCCTTTACCCCACCAACTAGCTAATGCGCCGCAGGCCCATCCACAAGTGACAGATTGCTCCGTCTTTCCTCCTTCTCCCATGCAGGAAAAGGATGTATCGGGTATTAGCTACCGTTTCCGGTAGTTATCCCTGTCTTGTGGGCAGGTTGCCTACGTGTTACTCACCCGTCCGCCGCTAGGTTGATTAGAAGCAAGCTTCTAATCAACCCCGCTCGACTTGCATGTATTAGGCACGCCGCCAGCGTTCGTCCTGAGCCAGGATCAAACTCTCCATTAAAGACCAACCGAAGTTGGTTTATAGAAAGAGCGATAAGCTCATTTTGAAACTGACGAGATAAAAATATCTCTTGTTTGATTTTGCGAACAAAATCGTTTTACTCACTCGTTGTTCAGTTTTCAAAGATCAAACATTTCTCTTTCGCTGCGTTTTTCAGCAGCTATAAGATCATATCATGTTCGTTTCAAAAATACAAGGGTTATTTTTTCTTTTTTTGAAGATCGTTTCACCCAAGTTTTTCGCTTTTGAAACTGCTGTTTTATTGTCAGCTCAAATAATATATCATTTTCAGCAAAAGAAAGCAACTTGTAAATAATCCCTTTTTCAAACTTAAAATCCCTTTCACCGTTTAGTCAACCATTATTAGCTCCAATGTTATTTCAAAACAGCTAGTTCATAAAATGTCATGTGTTCAGTTCCATTTAATATAAATATATTATTGGTAATTAACCGCTATACGACGTTAATTAGTTTTTTTGTAATCTATTTTGTTCGTTAACCCCGTTACCCCATGTGCTAGATTGTTAGAAGACATGCAACAAGGCGAAGCCTCTTGGACCCCGCCTAATGGTATTCATAATATTAGAGGCGACAAATTTCATGGGCACATTGGCCGTACGAAGGACAGCAGCACATGCCACGTAATACCTTGAGATCGTGAATGACAATCTTTCCATCCCTTGTATCTAGGGTTCCCTGCTCTTTCAGCGCGCTCAGCATCCGGTTCACACTCTCTCGTGTCGCTCCAATCATCTCACCTAATTCGGAGTGACTAAGCTTCATATTTAGTAAAATGCCATCCTTCACAGCCACGCCACATGTATTGCTAGCACGGATCAATGTAGACGCTAGCGCTCCAGTTTTACCATACAACAGTAAGTCCCGAAAGCGCGATTGCATAATGCGTTGCTTCATCGCCATCCACTGGATGAACTGAAGTGCCATTTCCCCATTTTTGGACAAGAGCGACTCCAGATCCTTAACAAGCACGACGCCTAACTCACACACATCGGCTGTTTCCGCAGTGCAGCTATACTCTTCTCCATCTATCCCGCTAAATTCCCCAATTAAGTCACCTTGATGCTGAATGGTCAGAATCAGTTCTTTACCATCTTCTGTCGATTTACGAAGTTTAACATGACCTGAATGTATATAATAAAGCTGCTCTGCATCATCGCCCTCTCGGAAAAGCATAACGCCTGCCTTTACCTTCTTCCAGGACATAATATCTTTTAGCAGATCCAAATGTTCTTCTGTCAAATAAATCTGAATTCCCGTGCGTTCCGCTTCGTCCCCAAACCGTTCCATACAAGTGGCTTGCATGTTAGCGTCCTCCTCGTGTTTACCTGATATCTATATCATAATGTTTTAATGCCTGGGTTGTTATCGGGAGAACACCTGATTTTATACCTTCCTACTCCCTGATTTACTGTGATAAATATCACTTCCGAGGTAAGCTAATGCCCCATTTATCGGCCTTTTCCCTACTCCTTACCCGACCAGATGAAAAGTCAGTGTTTCCTGCGCCTATAGATCAGGGGGTTCCCTGATCTACTTTTGTAACTGTCGGAACTACAATGAATTAGAGATATAGTTTGGTTATGAAAAAGGATGTGTCTTCTATGCTACAAATAACGGATGAAATGCGAAAAGAACTGAATCAGTTGAGAGATACTATTTATGGTGATCTCACTGCCCTTGCATTTATGTCCAAGTCGGGTGGTAAGTTGCATTGGTATTACGCCTCCGGTAGCCGAAGCAATCGCTATCGTCTTATTTCTTTTAAGATTGGCCATGGTATTGCCGGGATGGCTGTTCGCTTGGGACGTACCGTGACTGTAAGTGCTTTGCTATCAGGTAGTATACGTTTGCGTCAGGAATGTGCACTAATGCTGGCCGAGCAGCTTCACTCTGCTGTTGCTATTCCCTTTTCCAGCACAGGGGATCTGCCCAACGGTGTGCTGCTTCTTGGTAATCGTGATGTGAGGATGTTCACAGAGTCTGATGTAGCCGAGGCCACTCAAGTCGCTCAACGCCTTAGCCAACTATGTGCTTACCCTCTTACTCCATAGATCAACAATGTTTCTGTAGATAATGAAACTCATAAAATACTTGATATGACTGTCCCTAACTATCTTTGTTGATTGAAATCCCTAAAATTTGCTATGATTATGACAAAACGCACGGTTTTTTTACCGTTCGAGGGGATGACAAATTGATTCGTATACTAGTAGTGGATGATCACGTTGTCGTACGTTCTGGCCTCATGGCCCTATTGGACGGCAAAAACGGTATCAAGGTAGTAGGAGATGCAGCAGACGGGGATGAGGCAATCCACAAGGCAGTGGAGCTACAACCTAATGTGGTGCTCATGGATTTTAGCATGCCACCTGGCAAAGATGGTCTCACGGCAACCACTGAATTAAAAAAAAAGTTGCCCGACACAGAAGTCCTTATTTTAACAATGCATGATGATGAAGAATATCTGTTCCGGGCCATTCAGGCTGGAGCATCCGGATATATTTTAAAAAGCGCACCTCACGAGGAGTTGCTCGCTGCCATCCAGTCTGTAGCCGAGGGTAGTGCCTATTTGTACCCGAATGCAACCAAACGACTGATGAGTGAATATCTGGACAAAATCAAACAGGAAGGCATAGCCGGACCCTATGAATCCCTATCTGAGCGGGAAAAGGAGATTCTATCGTGGGTAGCCAAAGGATATGCCAACAAGGAAATTGCCGAGCACCTAGTGATTAGCGTCAAAACCGTAGAGTCCCATAAAAGTAACCTTATGGAGAAGCTTAACTTGAAAACACGACCTGAGCTAGTCAAATTCGCACTAAAAAAGGGGCTGCTCCATTATGAATGAACCTTCTAATCCTTTACTGCAGCATGCCTTTGGTGAATCAACCGATACATTGCTGAATGATCTAGAAATTTATATACCAGAGTCCCCTTTTCTCCATGCACTACGTAACTCACTCCACCAACTATCCAATCTAAAATTTGCTCTAGATACGTCTTCCATTGTTGCTTTGACCGATCATCGAGGTATTATTCAGTACGTGAACGACAAGTTTTGTGAGATTTCGCAATACAGTCGTGAAGAGCTGATCGGTCAGGATCATCGTCTCATTAATTCAGGCTATCATACCCCTGCCTTCATGAAAAACCTGTGGACTACAATCCGTTCAGGTGAGGTATGGCAAGGAGAAATACGTAATCGTGCTAAAGATAACAGCTACTACTGGGTGAATACTACGATCGTTCCGTTTATGGACGAGGAAGGTAAACCCTATCAGTACTTAGCGATCCGCAATGAGGTCACTAAACTGAAGAAAGTAGAAGCAGAACTCCAGTCTATGATGACGCAAGTCATGCAAATACAGGAAGAAGAACGTAAACGCTTTTCAAGAGAGCTACATGATGGGATAGGACAAAGCTTGTTTTCACTTATTATTCAGTTAGATAGCCAACTTGCCGAACAACCTAGTGCTGCTCTGGAGAGTCTTCGTTCGCAGGTGACCGACATCATCAAAGATGTTCGTGGTCTAGCGTGGGAACTTCGTCCCTCAGTTCTGGATGATTTGGGTGTCGTCCCAGCTATAAGAACCTATATTGAAAACTTCTGTTCTCATTACGGGATTGAGGTGCATTTTCAATGCACTCTACGTAAACGCCTTGATATTCGCAAGGAAATAGCAATTTATCGGATTGTACAGGAGGCATTAACGAATGTAGCCAAATACGCAGATGTAGCGGAGGCATATGTCGACGTTGAGGATCAAGATGAAATGATACAAGTGACCATTCGGGATGAGGGCATTGGATTCTCTGGAAAGTCCCAAGGAGAGGGAGTTGGATTGTTCAGTATGGAAGAACGAGCTAGAGGGGTAGGGGGATTTATGAGCATGACCTCTGCTCCAGATGAGGGAACCTCCATCCAGCTGACCATTCCCGTGTAAAAACTGTCCACTAGATCGGTTATCGGTGTATACCAGTTGTATGATCAGAACGATATACACCGATACCGAGATTATGAATAATCAATACATTGTGGGTACATGAAGATAAATACAAAAAAAGAGAGAGCTCTGTCCCCAGACAGGCTCTCTTTATTTATAAGGTGTCACCACTGAGGCAACAAGAATCCGCTATAGCAAAAAGCGGGTGATGGGAATCGAACCCACGCTACCAGCTTGGAAGGCTGGAGTTCTACCATTGAACTACACCCGCAAATCAGTATCGGGATGACACGATTTGAACATGCGACCCCCTGGTCCCAAACCAGGTGCTCTACCAAGCTGAGCTACATCCCGACATTATACTTTTTTTAAGAAATGGCGCGCCCTGAGAGATTCGAACTCCCGGCCTTTTGATTCGTAGTCAAACGCTCTATCCAGCTGAGCTAAGGGCGCATATTTAAATCCATAATGAGCAGTCAAGGCGCCACCCAGATTTGAACTGGGGATGAAGCTTTTGCAGAGCTTTGCCTTACCACTTGGCTATGGCGCCGTATGGATAATGGAGCGGACGACGGGAATCGAACCCGCGACCCTCGCCTTGGCAAGGCGATGCTCTACCGCTGAGCCACGTCCGCAAAATATGGTGCGGTCGAGAGGACTCGAACCTCCACGGGGGTTAGCCCACACGGACCTGAACCGTGCGCGTCTGCCAATTCCGCCACGACCGCAAAATAATTATAAATGGTGAGCCATGAAGGACTCGAACCTTCGACACCCTGATTAAAAGTCAGGTGCTCTACCAACTGAGCTAATGGCTCTTAATGGCTGGGGATATAGGATTTGAACCTATGCATGACGGAGTCAAAGTCCGTTGCCTTACCGCTTGGCTAATCCCCAATAAATTAAGAATAAAGGGCGGCCGATGGGGCTTGAACCCACGAATGCCGGAGTCACAGTCCGGTGCGTTAACCACTTCGCCACGACCGCCATATGATTATGAAAAGACTGGTGGAGGATGATGGATTCGAACCACCGAACCCGTAAGGGAGCAGATTTACAGTCTGATGCGTTTGGCCACTTCGCTAATCCTCCAAAATGGTGCCGGCGAGAGGACTTGAACCCCCAACCTACTGATTACAAGTCAGTTGCTCTACCAGTTGAGCTACACCGGCACATTACTCATTTCCCACTTGAAAGGTGGCTCGGGACGGAATCGAACCGCCGACACGAGGATTTTCAGTCCTCTGCTCTACCGACTGAGCTACCGAGCCATATTTTGTTTTATTACTACACCATATAATCCACACTATATATGTCAACTATATATGAGATTAAAATGGCGGAACTGACGGGATTCGAACCCGCGATCTCCTGCGTGACAGGCAGGCATGTTAGGCCTCTACACCACAGTTCCAGAGGCATTTCCAATAGGAAATTAATTGCGGGGGCAGGATTTGAACCTACGACCTTCGGGTTATGAGCCCGACGAGCTACCGAACTGCTCCACCCCGCGACATTAAAAGGGACTTATCAAATTTTCTTATGGTGGAGGCTGAGGGGCTCGAACCCCCGACCCTCTGCTTGTAAGGCAGATGCTCTCCCAGCTGAGCTAAGCCTCCATATTATGACCCGTAGGGGATTCGAACCCCTGTTACCTCCGTGAAAGGGAGGTGTCTTAACCCCTTGACCAACGGGCCTTACAAAATAAGTTCTGATTCCAATAAATTTATGGCGGAGAGAGAGGGATTCGAACCCTCGCACCACTTTCGCAGTCTAACCCCTTAGCAGAGGGTCCCCTTATAGCCACTTGGGTATCTCTCCGAGTAGCGGCAGAGGGGATCGAACCCCCGACCTCACGGGTATGAACCGTACGCTCTAGCCAGCTGAGCTACGCCGCCACCTTATATATAAAAGTCAGAAATATTCAAAACATGGCTCCCCGAACAGGACTCGAACCTGTGACAACTCGATTAACAGTCGAGTGCTCTACCAACTGAGCTATCAGGGAATATTGGTGGAGCCAAGCGGGATCGAACCGCTGACCTCCTGCGTGCAAGGCAGGCGCTCTCCCAGCTGAGCTATGGCCCCAATCTTTTTGTTATTCTAGAAGTGGTGGGCCTTAGTGGACTCGAACCACCGACCTCACCCTTATCAGGGGTGCGCTCTAACCAGCTGAGCTAAAGGCCCTAACATGTAAAACTTCATCATCCTTTAAAGGATATCGCTTGGCGACGTCCTACTCTCCCAGGACCCTGCGGTCCAAGTACCATCGGCGCTGGAGGGCTTAACGGTCGTGTTCGGGATGGGTACGTGTGGAACCCCTCCGCTATCGCCACCAAACATGAATTTACATCGTAAATTCTATCGTACGGTTATTCGCTTCATCACATATCGTGTGAATGAATAGCCATGCGCTTGTCGTATGTCACTTGTACATACCTTCAAGGTTACACCCTGAAAACTGGATCCGAAACTCATTTGCGTTTTATTTAGGATAAGCCCTCGACCGATTAGTATTGGTCAGCTCCATGCATTACTGCACTTCCACCCCCAACCTATCTACCTCGTCGTCTTCAAGGGGTCTTACTAATTGGGAAATCTCATCTTGAGGGGGGCTTCACGCTTAGATGCTTTCAGCGCTTATCCCTTCCGTACATAGCTACCCAGCGGTGCTCCTGGCGGAACAACTGGTACACCAGCGGTACGTCCATCCCGGTCCTCTCGTACTAAGGACAGCTCCTCTCAAATTTCCTACGCCCACGACAGATAGGGACCGAACTGTCTCACGACGTTCTGAACCCAGCTCGCGTACCGCTTTAATGGGCGAACAGCCCAACCCTTGGGACCTACTTCAGCCCCAGGATGCGATGAGCCGACATCGAGGTGCCAAACCTCCCCGTCGATGTGGACTCTTGGGGGAGATAAGCCTGTTATCCCCAGGGTAGCTTTTATCCGTTGAGCGATGGCCCTTCCATGCGGTACCACCGGATCACTAAGCCCGACTTTCGTCCCTGCTCGACTTGTAGGTCTCGCAGTCAAGCTCCCTTCTGCCTTTGCACTCTTCGAATGATTTCCAACCATTCTGAGGGAACCTTGGGGCGCCTCCGTTACTCTTTAGGAGGCGACCGCCCCAGTCAAACTGCCCACCTGACACTGTCCTCGCACCGGATCACGGTACCAAGTTAGAACCTAGATACGATCAGGGTGGTATCCCAAGGATGCCTCCCTTCAAGCTGGCGCTCAAAGTTCAACGGCTCCCACCTATCCTGTACAGATCGTACCCAAATTCAATATCAAGCTGCAGTAAAGCTCCATGGGGTCTTTCCGTCTTGTCGCGGGTAACCTGCATCTTCACAGGTATTAAAATTTCACCGGATCTCTCGTTGAGACAGCGCCCAAGTCGTTACGCCATTCGTGCGGGTCAGAATTTACCTGACAAGGAATTTCGCTACCTTAGGACCGTTATAGTTACGGCCGCCGTTTACTGGGGCTTCGGTTCATAGCTTCGCCCGAAGGCTTACCACTCCCCTTAACCTTCCAGCACCGGGCAGGCGTCAGCCCGTATACTTCGCCTTGCGGCTTCGCACAGACCTGTGTTTTTGCTAAACAGTCGCTTGGGCCTTTTCACTGCGGCCCCCTCGGGCTATTCACCCTACCGAGGCACCCCTTCTCCCGAAGTTACGGGGTCATTTTGCCGAGTTCCTTAACGAGAGTTCTTCCGCGCGCCTTAGAATTCTCTTCTCGCCTACCTGTGTCGGTTTGCGGTACGGGCACCTTCTCCTGGCTAGAGGCTTTTCTTGGCAGTCTGAGATCATGACCTTCGCTACTACAATTTTCGCTCCCCATCACAGCCCAGCCTTAACGATGTGCGGATTTGCCTACACACCAGCCTCACTGCTTAGACGGACATCCATCAGTCCGCGTCACTACCCTACTGCGTCACCCCATCGCTCATAACGGATTACGGTGGTACAGGAATTTCGACCTGTTGTCCTTCGACTACGCCTATCGGCCTCGCCTTAGGTCCCGA
>NZ_JBBOSD010000001.1:2367500-3517500 GCF_038004945.1 Paenibacillus sp. FSL M7-0802
TTCAAGCACCCGCAGCGCTACCCGTGGTTCATGGGCCAGACGGCTTACCCAACCGTTCCCAGGGTTGAGAATGGGATTATTCCTTGCTTCTTCGGTTAACGGATAGTTCTGACGGTAATAGTCACGCACACGATTACGGAACTCACGGTATGTTGCTGTGCATCCAAATTGTTCGATCCATCGATGCTCATCTGGGGGAACCGCCTGTGAAGTTAACTGCCCCCCTAACCAGTCCGTCTCCTCTGTCACGATGACTCTCATGCCAGCCTTCGCCGCCGCGAGAGCTGCCGATGTCCCCCCCAGACCTCCGCCAATCACAACAATGTCGGTATCAAGCCGTTTTTGCGTCATGGTTCGTTCCCCTTTCATTCTTGTACTAGGACCCGGTCATTTCGAATGCAAGCCGTGCAGCGCCGATGATTCCAGCGCGATTGCCCAACAATGCCCGACTTACTTCCGTTTGAACTCCAAGTTGGTGCAGATGCTTTTCCAGCATGGGCCACCAGACCTCTCCCGCGTCCGCTACTCCTCCGCCTACAATGATCGCCTCAGGATCAAGAGGCACCGAGATATTAGATAGAAGCACAGCTAAATCTGCGGTGTAATCATCCAGCACTTGGATTGCTTCCTGGTTACCGTAAGCAGCCTCTTTCACAATCTCGTTCCCTGAGCGGTACAATTTACCGACGTGTTCCCTACCTCGACGTAACAGGGCGCTCCCCGATACATATTGCTCGGCGCACCCTTTTTTTCCACAATTGCAGGGGTGTCCCCCCGGGAATAGAATACTGTGCCCCCAATCACCGCCACTCCAATGAGTCCCTCTGCACAAGTGGCCATTTTCCATATATGCACCTCCGACACCTGTTCCCAACGTGAGCATCACCAAGCGTCGCTTGCCTTTCCCCGCTCCCTGCCACGCTTCTCCAAGTAAAGCGGCGTTCGCATCATTATCAGCAACCGCTCGTAAAGCCAGTTTTTCTCTAGCCCACGTTACCAAGGATGTACCTTGCCAGCCAGGTAGGTTATCTGTGGCATACACAACTTCGCCGCTCTCCACATTTACTCGGCCAGCAGTAGCAATGCCTAGAGCGCCTACATCTATATGGGCACCGATGCTGGTATCTCCAAAAGAACGCAACAGTCCGAGCACAGATTCTGACACCCGCGACAACACCCATTCACGTCCACGGGAAGCGTCCGTATCCAGCCGGATTTCATCAAGCACCGATCCGTCCCGTGCCACTATGGCGGCCTTCACCGATGTGCCCCCAATGTCGATTCCAATGACTCTGTTCACAGCAGCTGCCACCACACCAACCTCCTTGTTGCCCCACATAAAAGCTTACTAGCTCTTTTTACAAACCTTCTATTTAGTAGCAATACATGAAATAGCCATTCATATGCACCACAAACACAAGTCATTGAACTGTCAGAGCGCACAGTTTTCAATTCACAACTGAAAAATCTCAATAGCTTCGTTCAATAACGGCCCTCGCTGTTTTTTCCTTCATCCGTTTGGTGTGACTCGTGTGCTTGCGAGCAAGCCCTTCGCAGATGAGGTCAATCACGAATAGTTGTGAGATTTTAGCGCCGATTGAGCCACCTTCTATCGGCGCTTCCTTGCCCGCGGTCAGCAACACGATATCTGCAATGGAGGTAATGGGTGATTTGGCATAATTCGTAATTGCGATAACAGTTGCACCGTTTTGCTTGGCTTTATGCAGCATATCGTTCGTATCCAGCGTACTTCCTGATACACTAATGCCGATAGCCACATCACCCGGGTTCATGGACACCGCCATCATCGACTGAATATGTCCGTCTGCCACAGCCTCGGCGCGGCGCCCAATCCGTAAGAAACGATTTTTAGCATCCTGCGCGGAAATTCCCGAAGCGCCTACGCCGAAAAATTGAACATAGCCCGCTTGATCGAGACACGCAATCGCACGACCAAGCTCTGAATGGTCCAGCAGTCCCATACTGGAGTGCAAAATATCGAGCATGTTGTGATACACCGTACGCGTAATATCTTGTTCGTTATCTGGGTCGATGTTCTCCTCGCCCATATCGGTTTTACGATAAGTCTGGTTTTGTGCCAGGGACAGTCGGAAATCCTGATAACCTTTGAACCCAATTTTCCGACAAAAGCGCATCACCGTCGTTTCGCCTGTACCTGCAAAATCCGCCAGCTCCGTCACGGAGAAATATATGATATCTGCGGGATGCTCCAGTACGCATAAGGCGACTTTCTGCTCCGATTTCGTTAATGAAGGATAATACGTGTTAATTCGGTCGTTCATCTCCATAGATGCATTTCACTGCCTTCCTTGCGGCATCGGCAAACCGCTGCGTAATCAATTGGGGTCTGGTAATCGCCGAGCCTACAACCACTGCATGTGCTCCCATTCGGAATGCTTCCTCAACCTGCGCTGGATCATAGATTTTGCCCTCTGCAATTAAAGGAACAGGAACCAGTTCCGACGCTCTCCGAACCAGCTCCAGATCAGGACCCTCAATCTGAGTAGAGTACGGCGTATACCCGGATAACGTGGTGGATACGCAGTCTGCGCCAAGGGAGGCCGCATGAAGCGCCTCCTCCAGTGTCGATATGTCTGCCATGGAAGTGACTCCCTGCTCATGGGCATAATCTAGGAGCCTCTTCAGCTTACATCCCGCTGGGCGCGGTCGTAATGTGGCATCCAGCGCAATGATATCCGCCCCTGCCTCCACCAGTTCCTCCATTTCACGAAGGGTGGGCGTAATGTAAATATCAGAATCATCATAATCCCGCTTAATCAAGCCAATCACTGGTAGAGAAATCGCCTGTTTAATCGCACATACATCCGATGCGCCATTGGCGCGAATCGCTACAGCTCCACCCTGCTGTGCGGCACGCGCCATTTTGACCATAGAATCTGCTCCATGTAACGGTTCTCCTGGTAGCGCCTGACAGGATACGATCAGTCCGTGCTGAACTTTGGATAATACACCTTCCATTCCCATAGGAATCACCCTCTCTTCTCGGCATGATGCCGTACGGTTAATCCGACTTCAAAGGTGCGGTTCCACGGCATGTAGCAATCTGTAATTTCCACGCGGCCTTCCGGCCCGTTCACATATTCATTGAGTGCCTGCTCCAGCCGTCCGCGAATAACCGCAGCTACCGAGCCTCTCGGTCCATCGAGCATAAACTTGGTAAAACCCATCTGCTCCACAATCCCGTTATTCATAGCCGTACGTACCACAGCGCAATAACAGGCATCCTCCGCGTAGCGCAGCGACAGAAAATCCAAATGTTCCTCCGTAGAGCCATAGTGGGTATACAGCATGGACTGAGCAATGACGGTGCCCAGCGTGTTAGAACTGGTATTCCAGCCTGCATAACCTGCCAGCTTAAAAAGCAGTCCTTTTTGCTTTAATAGTCTAAGTAGCTTGAGATCTGCGCCGTTGGCGTAGCCCACATCAGCAACTGCAACATTTTGACCTGCATATTGCAGCATATAAGAACCGTACTCAACCAGCTCTACTACATTCCGATGTACATCATATCCGGTCATTGCACGCTGCTGGGATGAAGCCTCTGCCATCGTGTCACCGGGTGTGTTAGCCAACAAAATCAAATCAGCCTCCGTTGCAGAGGAAGCTATCAGCCCACCTGCCGCCATAATCTGATATTTTAAGGTTTCGTAAAAATATCGATCTTCAAAAAGCGGAACTACGAATGCCCCCTGCAAAGCAGACAATCGGGGATACACCAGTGGGACTACATTATTCATCTTGTTAACCCAACGAGCCAGCAACGTACAACCCACTTCATCTGCCCCCGGGTACATGTATACATTCAAATCCAGCCCAAGCTCAGAAATACGACTTCTTAGCCGCTGCTGATCCTTGGCGGTATAGCCGTAGGGAGCCGAATCATCCTGTGGGATGATCATAAAATCAATGATACCTTCTGCTACGAGATCCAGTGCAACTTCATTAGCCTCCAAATTCACATGGCGACGCCCCAAGTAATCATCCAGTATTTCCATTGGCAAACGCTCGTTTATATCAGCTAATTCGAGCAACTCTTCAGCGGTAGCGATCCCCAGCTCCTGACGATGCTCAATGAAGCCCTTTCGGAATATCTCACGCCCCCAATCGGCATAGTAATCCGGTTCTTCATCAGCCAAAGAGTATTGCGGACAACGCATAATTAGTTGAAATGCATACAGAGTCAGTTGCGGATATAGTTGCTTTAGCCTGCGAAGCCGATTCACTCTATCTCTGACCTGCTCGCTCGACATACCGTGTAGTCGAGAAGGTACGATTCCTCCGTACAGCAACGTATCCATCGCAACAATGGCTCCATCAGCAGTAGCCGCGCGTTCTTCGAGCCATGCCCATAGTCGGGTCGTATCGCCAGGGGTTTTCTTTTGTCCCATCCATTCTAATGGGGGTCGCTCCATTTCCAAGTCTGTACCCCGTGCCAGTAAATAAGGAAATTGATAATTACAGGGCCGCTCATCCAGCGGTATAAAAAGTAATCGGGTGCTTGACTTCACCGTACGTTCCACCTCTCCTGAAAATTACCGTTATCCTAACGGCAAATGATTATTTTCAGGGCAGCTATGCTGCCTTGGTTTCATAATCCATCGCAAACACTCACAAGATCAGTCGATATTTGCCTTGTTCGTCCTGATCGACATAACCCCACTGCGCGGCAGCACGGATCGCCGGATTGCTACCCAGCCGAGCCTCCGCTTCTAAGCAAGCAGTGATACCGCATCGCAGTTCTCCTGCGATTTCGTCCGTCAGAGGCGACGGATCTTGCCCGTCAACTACTTCGCTCGGCATGCTGCTTCCCCTTGAATGTGCATCGTCCTGTCGCTCGCCACTGAGCGCAGCTTGGCGCAGCACATGCCACAGGCCTGCGTCCAGCTCGGCACGTTCCAGCCACGGTGCGGCCTGGGACACGAACCCTGCCGCTAGATCATCGGCAGGCACGTTCCGTAGGACGCTCACGGTCTGAAGCAGCCGCTCAAAGTACATATCCAGCGCAGGGATATCGCGCATTTGCAAAGCAAGATCCACGTCCTCATACGCGCTGCCGCCCAGTCGGCTGTTTCTGTTTTGACGACAGAAAAACATCAGTTCATCCGCACGCTCTCCCGCTAACTCCCGCGCAGCCCATTGCCAAGATAGCTCAGGCATATACCGTTCACTGTTCCACATATAGTGGGACATCGTAATGAGCGTTACTTTGGAGCATTCCCACTGATTCATCGGGTTGGCCACCATACCGGTATGTCCACAGTCTGGTAGCCCGGAATACCGTCCGCGCAGCGGATCAAGGAATAACCGATCATGGTCACAATCATTCACCGGGATGTTATCCCACAGCCACAGCTCATGTCCGAAGAACGCATGATTATCAGCGGCGTGCTCGCGACTAATCTGTGGGGCAAAAACAAAGTACCCCGTCCAGAACACCTTAATCTCCGGATGCAGCCGCTCACGGAAGTCCTTTTTGTATTCGGTATCCCAATACGACCAATATTCCGAAGGACAGACTGTCAGTGTAAACTCAGGCAGCCGTTCAGCCAGCCATGTGTGAACCTTGTTCGTCAAAAAGACATGAGCGTGACCCGAGCGGCCCAGCAAATGTCGATTTTCCCCTTTGAGTACATAATCAATATCATCCATTAATACAGAAAAATGACGTACGCCAATCGCAATCACGTCCGCTAGCTTTTCCGTCAATTTAAGGAAATCTTCATCGCTGCCAAAGCTTAGGTCGTTCCCTGGACTGATACAGTAATGAAAATCAATCTCATGCCGTTCGCAGGCTTCCTTTAATTCGCGGATCTGGTCAAACGTATCCTCAGGGTACGACTCTCTCCATAGCTCACGATGATATGGATCATCCTTGGGGGCATACATGAACGTGTTCATCCGATGCGCAGCCATAAAACGGACAGCATCCATCCGATCCGCGAAACTCCACGGTTTCCCATAGAAGCCCTCAATAATTCCTCTGACCGGGAATGAAGGCTCATCCCGAATAGACATCACCGGCAGAGTACATCGCTCCTGTTCCACTTGAAGCAGGAGATGCAGGGCATCCATGCCGTATTTGAGCCCTCTTTTATTGGAAGCATGGATTTCAATCCGCCCGTCCTTCTGAATGTCCAACCGATATCCGTCTGCAGCAAGCGTTCCGTCATATTCGAGCACCAACTGCACGCTTCCCCGTGTTTCAGTCGGTACACCCGGTCCTGGAGGCACAATAAGCTTGATCGGTCCCTCGGGGTCCAGCACACCTTCATACTCCTGATTCATTGCAAAGCGAGAGGACAGTTCACAGATCAGACGCGGTTCGGAGATAACCAGCCTTTCCCCGCTGTCATACACATCACGAAAATAATATTGTATCTCCTGCGGTGATAACCCTACACCCGAATGAGGCCCCATTCCTTTGGACAATTTCATCGCAATCATCTCCTTCCATTCACAGGCTCTTCGTAGCCATGACTACTGGCTTATCCTTTTACCGCTCCCGCCAAACCTTCCATATAGTAGCGCTGTGTAAACAGGAACAATATAATGATCGGCAGTACCGAAATCATTGTGCCTGCAGCAATCCAACCGAAGTTATAGGCAAATTGACCGTTGAGATACGTGAGCGCAGCTGCCAGCGGATATAGCTCCGTATCGTTTAAAATAACGATAGGCCACAGAAAGCTGTTCCAGAACGACATCGCCTCCAACAGAGAAATTACAGCGAGCGCCGGCTTGACCAGCGGAAGCACCAGCTGCCACCAAATTCGAAACTCCGAAGCGCCGTCCATTTTACCGGAATCACGCACATCGGTGGGAATATGAATAAACGTCTGTCGCATTAGAAAAATGTTGAACACGGAGACTGCCCCGGGCAACACCACACCCAAATATGTATTGCCCAGATGGAGCCCTTGAATGGTCAGATAATGCACAATAAATGCGGTGTAGGAAGGAATAATCATCGTGGCAATCAGCAGCGTAAACACCAGATTTTTACCCTTAAAACGAAATACAGCCAAGGGATATCCCGTCAGACTGGCGAGTACCACATTGAGCACAACGCCCAACACCGTAATGATGACCGTATTCAGCATATACTTTGGAAAATTCATGAACTGCCACACCTGAACATAGTTGTCGAAATCGATAAAGGTCGGAAAAATAGCGGGCGGCGTTGAAAAAATGTTACGACCTGGCATGAGGGATACGCTGAGCAGCCATAGGAACGGTCCCATTAAAAAGAGGGCGAGTAGCACTAGAAGCACGTAGATGACCGTCATTCTCAGCATTCGAGCAAGACTGCGCATGATGCGGCTGCTTTCCTTTTTAGGAAGAGATGAGCGTAGCATTTTGTCATCCTTTAGATTCATCAATAGGGATTGACACCGCCTTTCCTATTGAATCGGAATACGATAATACTAAGTACGGCAATCATTGCACCGACAATTAAGCCAAGCGCAGAAGCATATCCAAAATTGAACTGCTCCATGCCCTTTTGAAAAATATACAAGCTGGATGTCAACGTGGCCGTTCCCGGTCCACCCTTGGTTAGTACATATACTTCATCAAATACACGAATAGCTGACATGAGTGATATAAGGGTACAGAACAAAACGTAAGGTCTTAACAGTGGAAGAGTAATATGAACAATCAGACGCCATCGGCTTGCTCCGTCGACTCTAGCGGCTTCGTACAGATCTTGAGGAATATTTTGTAATCCAGCCAGATAGAGCATCATATAATACCCGAGTCCCTTCCACATTGTGATGAACATCAGTACATACAAGGCCAAGTTGCTGTCCGATAACCAGTGTATGTCTTTGCTAATCAAGCCGACCTGCATGAGCAAGTAGTTCACTACGCTGTTATTGCCCAATAGCCAGCTCCAAATTAAGGCTACAGCTACCATCGAAGTCACAACAGGGATGTAGTAGGACGTACGAAATATTTTAATTCCCGGGATACGGCTGTTCACAAGCACAGCCATCAGGATAGAGAAAATTTGGAGAAAGGGGACAATGAGCACGTACAACAATGAGTTCCAAATTGAAATAAGAAAGTTACGGTCCTTAAACGCCGCTTCAAAATTATCCAAGCCGACAAAATGGGTATCTGATATGACAGAGTAGTCTGTCAATGCCAGCGGGATGCTGTAAATAATAGGCCAAAATACAAAGACGGCAAGCAATAACAGTCCTGGCGTCATAAAGGCCCAGGCCGTAAAGGACTCCGACCTTAACCATTTGATCATGCTGCATCACCACCTGATTTTGATAAATGAACAGGGGAGTATTCATTTACTCCCCTGTCAAACCTATTGCTTTAAAATATCGTTCACTTCCTGCTCCAGGGCAGTAAGCGTCTGCTTCGTATCCGTACCGTTCAATACAATATTTTGCAAAGCTCGCGCGATGGCACTGTTCACATCTTTGGCATTAGGCACACCGACCATATAATCTGTCGCCTTATCCAAGCTTTGCGCGGATACTACCTTGGCTTGTGCTTCTAATGATTTGTCAGACTGAGTAAAATATGGATCTTTAATGGAGTCTTTCGTGGAAGGTAGTGTATTCGCCGCTTTAGAAAAAGCTGTTTGACTCTCTGCGTTTGTCAAGAAAACAGCAAATTTCACTGCTTCGTCCACATGTGCAGACTTAGCAGGTACGACCAGGTCCATGGAGTTGGAGAGCCGCACATCAGCTTTACCGGTTGGGACAGGAACAGCAATTGTGTTCTTATAAACATCCGGCGCTGCCGTTTTGATAAAATTGATGAACGTTGGGCCTGCCAGCTCGAAAGCAACCTGCTCGCCGGCATAATATTTCACTTGTTGTGAGAAGTCAGCGTCTTCCTTGAGTACAACGCCATCTTCCATCTGTTTTTTTAGATTATCAATCATAGTGACTGCTTCTGGTGTATTGAACGCCGCTGCTGTCTTTTCTTTATTTAGAATAGGAATGCCGTCCACAGCGAAAAGCTTGGATACAAGTTGCTGAGCATAGCCTGCTTTGCCAATTTTTCTATTGATTTGACGGCCCCAATCAGACAATTCTTCCCGGGTTTTGGGCGGATGAGCAGGGTCCAATCCGGCGGCTTTGACCAGCTTTGTATTCATGTAAAGCACTTCTGTACCGGTATACCAGGGTAGCGCATAAGCTTTACCGTTAATGACTGTGGAATTATAAATACCCTCGAAATAAGCAGCCTTTTCCTCGGGCGACAAATGCTCATTCATATCAACAACAGCACCCTTGGAGCCCATTTGGCTAGCAAATTCTGTATTGAGATTGACTACATCCGGACTGCTGTTGCTAGCGATACTTGTCAACAGCTTGTTGGTCACTGCATCATAAGGGTAATCCTTCCAGTCAATTTTGACATTGGGGTTCTTCTGCTCATAATCGGCAATCACCCGATTGAAATACGGGGTAAATGTAGGTTGTAGTGCAATGGTCCAAAATTGCAGTGTTACTTTCCCTCCGTCAACCTTTTCCGACTTTGATCCTCCACCACCGCAGCTGCTCAGCAGTACAACCAGCGCCAGCATAGATACAAGCAACCGTAACCTGCCTTTCGCTTTCTTTGTCACATGGTGACCCCCTTGTTCTTAGTTGATTAAGGCAAATTATAGCAGAAATACCGCTAAAGAAGGAACGTTTTTTCAATAAAATAAATTTAGAAGGAATAATTTTTCTTTTATTGGATACAAAAAAGACGCCTCTTCAGCAGAGACGCCATTTTCCTAAATCAACCCGCAAAGGGTTCACATCTATTAATAGTATGGGGCCATGAACACGTACACCAGTACCCCGGTCAAGCTCACATATAGCCAAATTGGCATCGTCCAGCGCGCAATCTTACGATGTTTTGCTACCTGCATCGTCCATCCCCATACAACCGTGAACAGTGCCAGCGGTACAATAATCGCAGCCAGTATGCTATGCGAAATCAACAGCGTAAAGTAGATCGGCCGAAGGATACCCACCCCACCATATTTTGCAGTTTCCGGCGAAATGTAGTGAAAGGTCAGATAGGAAAATAAAAATAAAACGGTACTGGCGAAGGCCAGCAAAACAAAGGTTTTATGAAGCTTAATGTTCTTTTTGAAAATAGCAACCAGTGCAGCCACCAGAAAAATAAATGTGAAGCTGTTAAAAATCGCATTCAGCCTTGGGAAAATAGTGAGATCAAAACTCACACTACCCTGGTATCCGATCGGCGAAAAGAACAGCAGCAAAATAATCACGTTGGCTATAATGGAAACGGTGATAATCAAGGCTGTAAAATTACGATTGCTCGTTGGAACGTACTGCTTGTCCTCACTCGCTTTATTCATCATGAGCGTCTCCTTCGTTAAATTCAGGTTTTCGTTACTGTTGTAGTCATAACCATAATATATTATATAGAACTCATGGACAGCCTGTGAAGTGACAACAGTATGAACAATTTCACAGCCATCTGTCAGAAAATATGCTTCAACATTTGAAAATAGCCCTTTACTTCCCTATATCAACGGTAGAATGCATTGATTTTACAAGCTTTATGCACACAAAAAAACACCGGGAAGGTCTGATTACCCGCTCCGGTGTTGTGTCGGTTATGCAATTAAACAGCCTTGATGATCCATATTCATTGCTGCCATACGTCACTGTATTCCTGATGGCGCTTGAACAGAGCAAGCGCGTACGAGCAAGCAGGAATAACCTTTTTATGCTGATTCCTTGCCATATCAACCACTCGGTCGATGAGCTCCTTGCCGATTTTTTGACCCCGTAACTGCTCGGATACAAATGTATGGTCAATGACCAATGAGTGGTCATCTATGGATTTATAGCCTACTTCTGCAACTACCTGTCCATCATCCACCATGACTACTGCATGGTCCTCCTCGCGAATTTGTCTCATGAAACCAATCTCCTTTCTGACTGAAGAAAATCCCGTTACAACTCCATGCTAACGTATTACTGCAATCACTTCATGCCGACGCTAGATATCCTTATCATTCCCCTATTTAGGAATCAGCGAAACATTACATACGAGGATTTTGCAAAAATCCCATAAGCGACTTCCAATGAACAAGATATAGATCGAAATGGTTTAGTTCGTCTATATCTTGCACTTCGGAGCGACTGGAATCGAATTTTTCAAAATCCTGATACATAAAATAGGATCTATCGTCGACACTATATTTATTCCAATTAAGGCAAGGGAGGTGCTGCGTTGCGTACGGAATTAAAACCTGTCATCCCGTTTGAACCGGAACTGAGCGAAAAAGTACCTGTAGATCCGGGCCTTTGGCGTTACGAAATAAAATGGGACGGTACGAGAATTATGACGTATCACGACCAGGGCGGTACGCGTCTGTTCAACCGCAAGCAGCATGAGCGAACGCTTTTATACCCGGAGCTTGCTCTCTTCCCCTCCTACTGTAAGGCTGATTCGGTCATATTGGACGGGGAAATGATCGCACTCGGTGCCGACGGTAAGCCATCGTTCCATGAAATTATGCGACGGGATCTGATTCGTCGGACGGATCGAGTTCAGTCAGCCTATGAAGCTGTACCCGCTACTTACATGTTGTTTGATATTGTTTATCTGAACGGGGAGTGGGTTCATCTTAAACCGTTACAGGAAAGGCTTGAACTGCTGCATCAGATCATCATACCGAATGAACGGATTCAACTGGCTCCCGCTCATCCTGATGGACAAGCTCTATTTCAGGTCATGTGCAGCCAAGGAATGGAAGGCATTGTGTGTAAAAAGCTGGATAGTCCGTACACATTGGGCGGAAAGGACGGACGATGGCTCAAGGTCAAAAATTATGGCGATATCATTGCCGTTATCGGTGGCTATACCCTAAACGGAGGCATTATCAATGCTGTGTTGCTGGGCCAATATGATAAACAAGGAATGCTGCGCTATATCGGGCATGTGGGGACGGGTAAGCTGACTCGGGAAGATTGGCGTCAGCTTACCGAGCGCCTGCTACCACATACCATATCGGAGCGACCTTTTAGCAATAAACCGGATCGGCATCAGGACGCATTTTGGGTGAAACCCATGTATACCGCCAAGGTTCAATATAGTGAATGGCGGTGGCAAGAAGGACGTACCCTGCGTCAGCCCTCCATACAAGCCTTTGTGAATCAGGGCCCCGATCAGTGTATCGGCCCCTGGATGTGACGTTTTACAGATATATTTTCAAAAAAATGCGGAACAAAGTTTGTATAAATCATTGCAACCAGTGGTTAATTAAATTACAGTTAACTAATTAACTACATCGAGGTGGATCGCATGTTCTTTTTTTTGGACTCCGAAATTCGTCAACTGGCCTATAATCTCTTTCCAGGTGGCAATAAACCGATTGGTGTTTTGGTAGATTTATTTTCCATAACGTATGAAATACGTAAAAACATGGAAAAACGTTCGCGTGAATTTGGTCTGTCCTACGGGCAATATATCGCCCTTTGTGTACTTTCAGCGCAAAGAGATGAAATGTCATCTCCTTCTGCTTTGGCTGAAAAGATGGGGGTAAGCCGGGCAGCAATCAGTTCTATGGTTATTTCTCTCGAACAAGAGGGATTCATTAATAAATATGACGATCCCAATGACAAGCGGGGAGTGTTCGTGTCCCTGAACGATAAAGGAAGAAGTAAAATTCAACAGATGGACCCCTTTTTCGTAGGGCTGGCTTCACGTCTGATGTCAGACTTTAGTGAGTCGGAAATCTGTCAGTTCCAAACCTATTTGTCACGCGTACGTTCTGCGTTTGAAGATGTCAAAGGTTCGCGTCTAACCGACTCCAGAGAGGAGAGAGAAAAATGGTGCGAAGACTGAGACAAAAACTGTTCGTCAAACTTGCCCGCATATCGGCTGGCAGAATGGTAGCTGCGTCCGATTTCAAACCTTCGCATTCTCCCAAAGTACATCGGAAAGAAAGGATCATTCCCACCTCTGTTGGTGACTCCAGGGTGATTGTATATGAACCTTCTCACCGGTCTGCTGATCCACTCCCTGTATTTGTAAATTTCCATGGCAGCGGCTTTGTAATGGGCAGCGCCGAAATGGATGATCCCTGGTGTCCGGTCATTACTGAACGTGCGAATTGCGTTGTCGTTAATGTCGATTATCGCTTGGCCCCGGAGTATAAATTCCCTATCCCGCTACAGGAAAGCTATGATGTAACCCAATGGTTGTACGAGCATCCTGATGTGCTCAACGTAGATCCTCAACGCATTGCGGTCGGGGGACACAGTGCAGGTGGTAATCTAGCGGCAGCGCTGTGTCTTATGGCCCGGGATCGCAAGGAATTTCCGATTATATATCAGGTACTGGATTACCCACCATTAGATATTGCTACAGATCCCAAATTGAAGCCCCAATTCGAGAAAGCCATTCCGCCACGAGTAGCAAAGATCTTTAATGAAAGCTACCTGCACTCACCAGAGGAGGCGCGGAATCCGTTAGTTTCCCCCATTTTTGCAGAATCACTACATAATCTCCCTCCTGCTCTGATCATAACCGCGGAGTTGGACTCCTTGGCTGACGAAGCCGAGTTGTACGCCAAACGGCTGATTGAAGCAGATGTGTCCGTGACGTATAAAAAATACATGGGTGCCGCACATGCATTTACCCATAGCGGCGATCTCGCTGTAGCTGAAAACGCCTGGCACCTGATGAGCGATCAGTTGAAATTGGCATTTGAATTCCGCATCGGAGACGTCCTGGCAGAACTGAAGAAATAAAAATAAGCCTCCTGCTTCCACTGCCATTATGCAGGGGTTCAGGAGGCTTATTATTTATCCTTACAAACTGTTAAAAGCGTCAGTCAATACAGGCACAATTTGCGATTTTCGCGATACAACGCCTTTTAGAACAGCCTTGTTGTCATCCAACTGTACATTATAGGCTTTCTCAACCGCTTGTGCTTGGCTTCCCAGGGCAATACCAATGGAATCACTGTTCACAATGTCTGTTACAACGAACAGGAACAGATCGAGATTTTTGGCCTCAATGGTTTGGGATAATGCAACTTCTAGGTCAGCTTGACGCGATAGCACATCGTTGACGTCTACCGCGTTCACTTGAGCAATTTCCACTTTGCGACCATTCATCTGAAATTCTTTGGCATCCAGACTCACTAACTGTTCAATGGTGTGACCACTCAAATCAGCCCCCGCTTTAAGCAAGTCAAATCCGTAACGATCTGCATCCACACCAGCAATTTCAGCCAGTTCACGAGCAGCAGCCACGTCTTGATCCGTGCAGGTTGGGGATTTGAACAACAGGGAATCGGAAATAATCGCGGACAACATTAGACCTGCGATTTCTTTCGGAATCGCTACACCATTTTCCTTGTAGAGCTTGTTCAAAATGGTGGCTGTGCAACCCACTGGCTCAGCGCGGAAGTATAACGGCTGGCTTGTTTCAAAGTTAGCGATCCGGTGATGGTCGATGACTTCAGTTACACGTACTTTGTCAATATCAGCGGCGCTTTGCTGGCGCTCATTATGATCGACCAGAATGACGTTGTCCGTTTCAGCAGCAACCTGCTCAACTAGACGTGGCGCGCTCACTTTGAAATAATCCAGTGCATACTGCGTTTCCCCGTTCACCTCGCCCAGACGAACCGGCTCTACGTCCGCACCCAGTTTGGTTTTTAAGTCTGCATAAGCAATAGCTGAGCAAATGGTATCCGTATCCGGATTTTTATGCCCAAAAATCAATGTTTTTGCCAACATAATCGACTCCTTTGCCTTAGGCATTTTACATGATTGTGAAACCTCAACAATTCCAATGCAGATTATATCATTAAATCTCGCATTCTCCCATTCCCCTTCGATTGTTTTCAAAAATAATCTAGTAAATTCATAACATTTCCATGGAATCTATATGTGATGTTACCCTTATTTTTTCTAAAAATATAAAAAACATATAGTAATATATCCCACCAATATGGTAAGATATGCCTCAAAACTGGCAAGTTAGTCACCAGTGGTCAATTCTATTATTTTAGATATTAAGGGAGGCGTGAGAACAACGGCAGTGGCTTCAAATCCTAGTATGTAGACATATCATATTTTGATTGAAAAGAGGGAAATCTTTGAAAAAGCCGATCATTTTGCAAAAAATACCTGTCGTATCACTCGCTCTTGCCTTGACGGTAAGCTTGTCTCTGCCGTCTGTCAGTTCTGCTGCTACCGCAGATCTGCAAATCAACTCATTTTTGGAAGCTCAGCAAGCATTGACTATTGAGGCGGCTCCGGCCTTCATTTCGCCAGAGCTAAGCACAGATTCTTCCCGCCAAGTCAGAGTTATCGTACAGCTTGATGGTGAGCCCCTAGCCGTGGACAAATATGCGGCACGTTCAGGCTTCCAAGCTTTCACAGCTCAATCTGAGCAAAAAGCGGAATCCGCGATTGCCACCGAGCAAACTACGTTCGTAGACCAAGCCGCTGAGCATGGTATTTCTCTTCAGGTGAATTACCAGTACAACACAGTGCTTAACGGCTTGGAGATCACACTACCAGCCAATAAGATTCCAGAACTGGCTAAACTGCCAGGTGTAAAATCCATTCATGAAAACAAAACGTATTATTCCATCCCAGTACAGGACCCGCCAACACTTACAGCCAGTGAAGCCACTTATGATAACGCACCGCTGGACCAGATTGGTGTTCCTGAAGCCTGGGCCAAAGGACTGAATGGCGAGGGAATCAAGGTCGGGGTTATTGATACCGGTATCGATTATGAGCATCCGGATTTGAAAGAAGCCTATAAAGGCGGATATGACTCTTTTGAACAAGACAACGACCCTTACGAGGAACCGTTCCTTGAAAAAGAAAATGACCCTTACGGCACAGGTTTTAGCGGAACGACACATGGTACTCACGTCTCCGGCACAATTGCCGGTAAAGCCGCAAATAAATCCTCGGATATTGTGCAAAAGGGTATTGCCTATAAATCGGACTTATACGTGTATAAAGTGCTTGGACGCAATACCAAGACGGGACGCTCCTCCGGTTCCTCCGCACAGGTCATTGATGGTATTGAACGCGCTGTCAAAGATGGTATGAACGTCATTAACCTGTCGCTGGGCTCGGATTCCGAAAAGGATCCGAACTCCCCCGACTCCATTGCTATTAATAATGCTGTACTTTCCGGCGTAGTCGCGGTCATAGCGAATGGTAATGCGGCACAGGAAGGCCCCTATTTTTATTCCATGGGTTCTCCCGCAACATCACAGTTGGCGATTTCCGTCGGTGCAGCCACTTCGCCGAGCAAAAGCTTCTCGGGTACAGCTTCGGTCACCCGTGACTCCTATTGGGAGGCTAACGGTGAATTGAAAAAGACCGTAACTGATGATGCTTATGCACATTATGATTTTAATTTGATGGGCTGGGAGACAGGCAGAGAAGACTTTGCCTCCATTTTGGGAACTGCCCCTTATGAGCTCGTATATGCGAATCTGGGGCAACCTGATGATTTTGAAGGGAAAGACGTAGCAGGAAAAATCGTCCTCGTTTCACGCGGCAACTTGGCATTCGTGGATAAAATCGCAAATGCGAAAAAAAACGGTGCGAAGGCTGTTATCGTTTTTAATGGGAATACGAAAGCGGGCGACATCACCAAAGCTGATTTAGGGGAAAGTATTTCAGGTCGTAATGACTACGTAAATTCCAATTTGGGTGACAGCTTTGACTTTATTCCGACCTTTGACATGAAAGGTAAGGAAGGGCGCGCGCTGGCTAAACAACTTGTGGACAATGCTGGAGAGAAGTTCTCCGTCTCCTTTGGGGCAGATTATATTCGTACAGATAATGCAGGCGATACGATGGCCGGATTCAGCTCTCGTGGACCGAACGGAGATGAACTGCTCAGCATCAAGCCGGATGTGAGCGCACCGGGTGTGGGCATTTTATCAACCTACCCTGCCTTCGCCAAGTTCTATCCGGATGCATCTTATGAGCAAGCCTACAAACGCAGCAACGGTACAAGTATGGCGTCTCCGCATGTGGCTGGACTTGCTGTGCTGCTGAAACAACAGCATCCAAACTGGACACCGTTTGATATCCGCGCTGCTCTGGCAAACACTTCGGTTACACTCTTTGATGAGGATAAAATCCAATATGATGTGTATTCCCAAGGTGCAGGCCTTGTAAACATCGCTAATGCGATTCAGACGCCAGCCCTGCTGGAAACCGTCGAAAAGATTACGATTCTCGACAAAAACTTTAATCGGCAGGAGGTTGTGAATTACAATCCTTCCGCCAGCTTCGGGGTGTTACGACCTGGTAGTGATGCGAAGCAGATTCAGCTTCAACTCAAAAACTTGTCGGCTAACACTGTGCAATATGAAGCCAGCACCGTTTTACATGATAATGTAACTTCTGATCCAACTAAGCCGATTGCTACACCTGACGTGAGCAACATTGCCGTTCAGTTGCAAGGTGTGGGCGCGAATGGAGCAATCTCGGCAGAACCGGGTAAATCGCAACCGTTCTTCCTGTCTGTACAACCAAATTCAGGTGCAACCACAGGTATATATGAAGGGGAAGTTATTCTGAAAAGCGCCGGACTGCCAACACTTCATCTGCCGTTCGTCGTTCATGTAGGCAAAGAAAATCCAACAACTGGCTTCGGCTTGCAGGACTTGAGTGTCACCAACCCGATTATTTATCCGAGTCGTACAGGTGCTCAACGCTCAACAGATTTGGCATTCCGCCTGACCACAGATAAAACCAACCAGATCGCGCTTTATGTATACGGCGTTGATGATAAATTAATTGGTCTTATTGACGGCATTACGACTTCAAAAGAACAAGGAGCCAACGCTCGCCTCAAACAAGGCGCATATTCCTTCAAGGATATTGACGGAAGTTACGTCGAATTAGATGACAATGGAAAACCTGTTCTGGATGCTAATGGTCAGCCCGTGATTCAGCATTTGAAGGATGGCGTATACAAGCTGGAAGTCAGTTCTCCAGAACTGAATAAAGACGGCGAAGTCGTACGCAATACCGACGGTCCTAAACTCTTCACCGCCACTAAAGCTATCCGTGTGGATAATAGCGCCGCATCCAGCGGTAGTGTTGGAGGCGGCGGTGGTGGAGGTGGCAGAAGTAATACTACACCTTCTGCTGCAACGAACACATCCACTCCTGTCTCTACATCTGCACCTTCACTTCAAAGCGTTGTGAAACAAGGGCAGGCTGTTAAAACTGTCACTACAGCCGTTGCATTGAACAATAATGTACAGTCGCTGACAGTAACCGATGCAGATTTACAGGGTGCCGTGATAGCAGCAGGTTCCAGCCCGACAGCTATTGTACTGTCGGCTACTAGCCAAGCAGGCCAAACGACAAAAGCATCGCTCACTTCCACACAACTGGTAACGTTGGGCAAGGCTGCAGCAGGAAGCAGCTTGATTGTAAGCAATACAGGTTCTTCTTTGGCTTTGCCAGTATCCGCTCTAAAAAATGTTCCTGCTGGTGCAGGCATTGAAGTGATAATCAGCAGCCAGACAGAGGCGAGTGGCACTTTTACAAGTAAGCTGAAAGGCTCCAATGTGATCGGCATCCCGGTAGGGTTTGAAGCTAATGTTGTCACTGGTGGCAAGAGTCAATCGCTCAAAGTTGCTCCAGGACAGTTCATAAGCAGATCCTTTACCGTACCTGGTCAAATTGATTCCAATACAGCCGGTGTACTTTATACGGCAAACGGAAATGTCTATCCCGTTCCATCCGTCTTCACCAAGCAGGCTGATGGATCTACCGTCGTCAAGGTAAGCCGACCGGGCTTCTCGACGTATGCAGCGGCGACACGTCCCGTTAGCTTTGAAGATATTTCATCGTCGTATGCCCAATCCGAAATTCAATCGCTGGCGAACAAGTTGCTGATCAATGGCACGACCGACACGACTTTCTCACCGAAGAAGAAAGTGACACGTGCAGAATTTGCAGCCCTGGTAACTCGGGCACTCGGCCTGATACCGGGTACTGCTGCACCATTCAGTGATATCCCGGCAGGTAGTTGGTACTCCGGCGATGTAGCAGCCGCTTATGAAGCTGGTTTGATTACGGGTCGCAGCAGCGACAAGTTTGATCCGAACGCTAATATCAGTCGTCAAGAAATTGCTGTCGTGCTGGGTAAAGCTGTAGATCTGCTTCAAATCAAAGCAGCAGTCGATGGCCCTGCACGTACACCGTACCATGATGCTTCATCCTTTGCAGGCTATGCCAAGGACAGTATTGAAAAAGTAAGTGCAGCAGGTATCATCAACGGAGAAGCGATTAAAGGCTCCTCCTACTTCCAGCCGAATGCACCTACAACCCGTGAGGCATCTGCCAAGGTGCTGCATGTGCTTTTACAGAAAGCTTCGCTGATTAACTAACAATAGAAAAGCCTCCCGAGCCGTGTTATAACCAAAGCTGCGGTTCGGGGGGCTATTTTTATGTTACGCCATAATCTTAAATACTATACTGTTCCCGCTAAAGGTAACGTTACTTTGAATACACTTCCCGTTCCCGGTGTGCTTTCGGCTGTAATGTTCCCGCCGTGTGCTTCTACGATAGACTGTGTAATGGCCAGACCAAGGCCCGCCCCGCCTGAGCTACGTGTACGCGATTCATCTCCACGATAAAAACGCTCAAATATCCGCTCCAGCTGTTCTTTACTCATGCCTGGTCCGTTATCACGAATTTGGATATCCACCAACTTCTTACCTGCAGACAGGTTTACCTGGATCACACCTCTTTCCAAATCGGTATGCTGAACAGCATTGTGAAACAAGTTGAGCACTACCTGCTTGATTTTATCCCCCTCTGCCAATATCCGTATACCTGCCGTCATATCAAAAACCACTTTACGTGTACCTGCCAGCATAAGGAGCTGCGGTTTCATTTCCAGCAGCAACGCATCTAGTGATATGTCTTCCAGCTTCAACTCCGGTGTTCGATCCAGCTTAGCCAACAATAGTAAATCAGAGACAAGTTTATTCATCCGCTTGGATTCACCATACATACTTTCTAGTGCCGACTGAAGCTGCTTCGGATTAGATGCTGCCCCACGAAGCAGCACTTCCAAGAAGCCGTGAATAGACGTGAGCGGGGTGCGCAGTTCATGGGAAGCATCCGCAATAAATCGTCTCATCTGCATCTGCAATTCTCGTTCGGCAGCAAAAGAATGCTCCAGCCGTTCCAGCATCCCGTTAAATGAAACCGCCAAACGATCCACCTCATACTGCCCTTGCTCTGCGTCAAAGCGTTCGGCCAGATTGCCCGCATCAATACGTTTGACTGCCTCGACCATCCTGGAAAGGGGCACCAACGTGCGGCGCAGCACAGGAAGCATAAGCGCCAACCCAATCGCAAGCGCAATCAGAGACAATAAAATAAAGGTGCGGAGCTGGTTAATCAATTGCTCTTGCATAGAAGTCGTGGATACGCCCATTTGAAGTAAACCGGACGAACGGTCAGGTGGACCGAGCGGACGGAATACAACCAGTTGCTCTTTCCCCTGAGCATCCGTGATTAATTGATAGCCGTGGCGCATGCGTTTGCTCTGCTGCATTGCATGATATTGCTCAGTGGTGAGACGTGGCGGCTTAAGTCCGTTTTCGTTGGACAAGCTCTGGAAAGTGCCGTCTGTATCTATAGAAGCGAGCGACATATCCGGCCAAAACAAAAACGGCCCCGGTCGATTATTCCTCCGATTGGTTTGTTCTTGGGGAGCGGTTACCCCACTCTGCTCCTGCGAATCCTTAATCAATAAATCGGCAGGAATTGAATTCAACTGCGTATCCATAGCTTCTGTCCGACTGCGATACAGAAAATCTTTCATCAGAAAATATTGTAGAAAACCAATCAATACGAGCAGCAAAGCCAAAATGAGTAACGTTCTGGCCAAAAGCTGGGACCGGAGAGAACGAAGTGCATATTTTCTCCGACTTTTCCCGCCCGCCTTCATAGCAGATCCACCCGGTAGCCCACACCGCGCAGCGTACGAATGACCCGGTGCTCCTTGTCTTTGAGTTTTTCACGTAAGGAGCGAATGTACACCTCAACAATATTATCCTCGCCCCCAAAATCGTACCCCCATACCCGGTCCAGAATACGACTTTTACTCAGCACAATCCCGTGATTAAGCACCAGAAACTTCAATAGTTCATATTCGGTAGGCGACAGCTCCAGCACCTGACTCTGATAACGAATTTCCTTGCGTCGATCATCCACTTGAAAGGGGCCGTGAACAACCTCCCCCAGCAGATCGGGGAACTGATTGCGCAAGCGTGCTTCAATGCGAGCCAGCAGCTCATTAAAACTGAAGGGCTTTACGACATAATCATCCGCGCCGAGTTTTAATCCCTTTACCCGATCGTCTACATCATCCTTGGCGGTCAGCATAATGACCGCGATGTTATCCTCCGTCTCCTTGAGACTTTGGCACACCTCAAAACCGTTCATTTCCGGCATCATCACATCCAGCACCGCTACATGCGGACGAAACTCTCTTGCCAAATCGAGCGCTTTACTCCCGTTCTCGGCGGTTCTGACTTCATATCCTTCATTAATCAGTCCAAGCTCTAAAAATTGCAAAATATGAGGCTCATCATCTGCCAGCATAATTTTAACTCCGTGTATTGGATTCATTATTAATCTTCCCTTTCATGTTGCCGCATTTTTCTCATAAAAAAGTCAGTTCATTTTTACCTGTATCTAATATACCTGAATCCTGTCGCAAAAAAAGTACCTCTGCTCAGCTTTCAGCTAACGTTCAGGGAGCGCTCAGAACCCATTAAGGTACGTATGGCATGATAATAGCAAGCCGGTAGTTCACCGGGCCAAGATCAGAAGCGACTGGTCATTCCGCAGTCCTGAAGATAGCGGCTAGAACAACGGAATAAATACAAAGAATTTTCACAGGGAGTGGAATGAACATGATTAAGAAATGGTTTAAGACCAGGGCGGACATCCCCCTGATCATCATTATGCTGATATCCGCATTTTTGAACGGATACAACATCTGGCAAGACAAATATGTAAACACCTATTACACGACGGCCGTAGCAAGCATGCTACAGAGCTTTCACAACTTCTTTTTCGCCTCACTTGATTCTGCTGGATCGGTAACGGTAGACAAACCGCCTGTGGTTTTCTGGATTCAGACACTGAGCGCCTATATATTCGGGCTTCACGGATGGAGCGTTATCTTGCCACAGGCGCTGGCTCAGGTCGGATCAGTCTTGCTCGTTTACTTACTCGTCAAACCGAGCTTTGGTACGATGGCCGCACGATTGGCCGCCTTCGCTATGGCAACGACACCGATAGCCGTAGCGGTTAGCCGCACGAATAACATCGATGCTATGTTGGTTTTCACACTGTTGCTCGCAACATGGCTATTGTTCAGAGGCATTAGAAATAGCAAAACCGGGCTGATCCTTGCTGCTTTCGCAGTCGTAGGCATCGCCTTTAACGAAAAAATGTTGCAAGCCTATATGATCGTTCCGGCATTGGGTCTGTTCTATCTGCTGGCCTCCAAGTTTAACTGGAAGCGAAAAGCAGTAACACTGGTAGGATCAGCAGTTGTCCTCCTGATCGTATCGCTCTCCTGGGCAGTCGTAGTGGACTCCACTCCGGCAGATGAACGCCCTTATATGGGAAGTAGCGGTACGAACTCTGTGCTGAATTTGGCCTTTGGTTATAACGGCCTGTCCCGTCTGACAGGAGATCAGGGTACAGGTGGCAATCGTGGCGGTGAACGCACGGATCGGAACAATAACGCTACAACGAATAGCAGCAATACGAACACAGATCAAGCTCAGACGACTACAACATCGGACAGCACTACCACTACGGATGACTCTGGTGCCAACAACATGGCAGCAGGCGGATTCGGTGCAGGTGGTCAAATGCCACCGGGTGGATTTGGCGGCAACGGACAAGGTGGTCCTGGAGACGAGCAAGGTGGCCAGGGTGGTCCAGGCGGTGGACCGGGAGGAAATTCCGGTGGCGGCATGTTCGGCACTGGCGAAAAAGGACCTTTGCGGTTGTTCCAATCTTCCCTGTCAGGTCAAGCCAGCTGGCTGCTTCCATTCGCATTGATTGCTTCCATCGGTCTGCTTGCAAGCATTCGACGTCGTAATATCACACAAAAACACAAAGAGGTCATCTTCTGGCTGGCCTGGTTGATTCCCGTAGCTGCGTTTTTCAGCGTAGCAGGATTCTTTCATCATTATTACCTGATTATGCTCGCGCCACCAATTGCAGCGCTCTTTGGAGCAGGATTCGTAGAATTGTGGAAGCAGTATCGTGAGCGTTCCAACTGGCTCTCCTGGCTGTTACCCGCAGCAGTATTGGCAACCTCGGTATTTAGCTGGTTTGTTTTGCAAAATTACAACGATACCATTGGCAGCGGCTGGTCCATCGCGGTATTGATCCTAGGGATCATCGGCACGGTGCTGCTGATAGTAGCACGAATGAAATCTGAGAAGTTCACAAGATTCGCCATCATTGCAAGTGTACTCGCTATGTTTATCGGTCCTGCATACTGGGCATTGACACCGATCATCTACGGGGGGAACAGCATGATTCCACAAGCCGGACCCACTCAATTTGGCGGTGGTGGTGGCGGAATGCCGGGCGGCAATGATCGCAATAGAGGTCAGAGCGCCAATGGACAACAAGCCGAAGGAACTCAAACGAATAACCAGACCAATAATGCAGAGAATTCCAGTCCTGATGGAAATACTTCAAGCACACAAACAAGTACAGACACGGAACAAAAATCTTCTACCCGTTCCAGAGGAATGGGGGGACCCAACGGTAGCCAAAGTTTAGATCAAAAAACGTTGAGCTACTTGCAAAAAAATAACACAGGTGAAACCTACCTTTTCGCAGCAAGTAATTATTCAACGGCTGCTCCTTACCTGGTCGAGGCCGGACAAAAAGTAATTATTATGAACGGTTTTGTATCTTCCGATCCAGTCTATACCGTCGATAAAATCAAGGCGCTGGTCGAAAGCGGCCAAGTGAAGTACTTCATGATTTCTGGTGGAGGTGGCGGACCAGACGGCGGTAACTCTGAAGTCACTGCATGGATCAAAGAACACGGCAAAGTGATTCCTACAGATGAATGGAAAACAACAACAGGCGAAACAAGTACAGACGTTAAAGCAACCGAGAGCGGAAGAGACACCACGAACAGCAATGCGAACGCCCAGGATGGTCAAGGTGGCCCTGGCGGAGACGAACGTGGCGGAAGCGGTACTTTATACGAAATCACATTATAAATGAGGAGGAACTACGAATGAGTGAACCCATCCGTTATTCCATTGTTATTCCGATGTACAACGAGGAAGCCGTTATTACGGAAACCTACCGGAGGCTGAAACAAGTTATGGGCTCGATGGGTGAGCCCTACGAGCTGATCTTCGTAAATGATGGAAGTTCGGACCGCAGCGTCCAATTGATCAAGGAATTCAGTCTCAGAGATGACACCATTGTATTGATTGATTTCTCTCGCAATTTTGGTCATCAGCTAGCGATTACTGCCGGGATGGATTATGCGGTGGGGGAGGCGGTCGTCGTCATTGACGCCGACCTCCAGGACCCGCCGGAACTGATTGTTGAGATGGCTAACAAGTGGAAGGAAGGCTATGAAGTGGTCTACGCCAAACGACTCAAACGCAATGGCGAGACTCGCTTCAAGAAATGGTCTGCCAGCCTCTTCTACCGTGTACTTAAAGCATCAACGGATATTAATATCCCGGTCGACACCGGGGACTTCCGCCTAATGGATCGCAAGGTCATAGAAGAATTGAAACGGCTGCCGGAAAATAACCGATTCGTTCGTGGACTGGTCAGCTGGATCGGTTTCAAACAAACTGCTGTAGAATATGAGCGCGACGAGCGGCTCGCAGGCGAAACCAAGTATCCGTTGAAACGAATGATCAAGCTCAGTCTGGACGGGATCACATCCTTTTCGATTAAACCGCTCAAGCTGGCAGGGTATATCGGTGCACTTCTATCCATGTCCGGCTTCCTGTATCTGATGTACGTACTGTTTCTCAACTTTTTCACCGACTCCTATGTGATGAAGGGCTGGTCGTCTATGATTAGCATCAGCCTGATCTTCGACGGGGTGATCCTGATCATTCTCGGTATTATGGGTGAATATGTTGGACGCATTTATGACGAAACCAAAGCACGTCCGCTTTACATTGTCCGTGAGCATCTGGGTGGACAATACGAAAACGGTCCGACGCATGCTATGAAAGTCCCTGAATCCCGTGACTCCCTGTACATGCAAGGAGCCCGTGAGAGCCTGATTTCGACAGACGCACAGTGCGCGGCAACAGTGCGGTATATACCGGACCCAAATCCGGTCATGGAGCCTAACCCATGAAAAGTCGCATGGCCCAACTGCTTCCTATGATCCGATTTGGCATCGTAGGTCTGGTGAATACGGGTGTAGATTATATCATTTTTATGCTGCTGGCTTGGGGCGGAGTGCCGGTCATTGTAGCGCAGGTCATTTCGTACAGCTGCGGCACAGCCAACAGTTATATTTTGAACAGCAAATGGACATTCAACAAACAACTATCAAACAACACTAATAAGGGTCAATTACCTAAATTCATCATCATTAACCTCATCGTATTGGGGATAACCTCCTTATTACTGCAAGTGCTTCACACTGGAACCGAGTTGCCGCTTGCTTTAGGCAAGCTGATCGCGACCGCAGCCGGAATGATCATCAATTATATCGGGAGCCGATACTGGGTATTCGGTTCCCCATCCCGAAAGGAAAGTGAGTTTCTATGAGAAAAATTACAAAAGCTGTTATTCCAGCCGCCGGATTAGGAACCCGTTTTCTACCAGCTACGAAAGCTTTACCGAAAGAGATGCTTCCCATCGTAGACAAGCCGGCTATTCAATATATCGTAGAAGAAGCCATCAAGTCCGGAATTGAGAGCATCATTATTGTAACGGGGCGTAATAAAAAAGCCATCGAGGATCATTTTGACAAGTCTGTGGAGTTGGAGCAGGTACTGGAGAGCAAGGGTAAATATGATCTCCTACGTGAAGTTCAAAGCATCGGGGGTAAAGCAGTCATTCACTATATCCGTCAAAAAGAACCCCTCGGCTTGGGACACGCGGTAAGCTGCGCTCGTCAGTTCATTGGCGATGAGCCCTTTGCCGTGTTGCTGGGCGATGATATTATGAATTCCTCCACCCCGGCGATTCGTCAAATGATGGATGTTTACGAAGCGACTGGCAAGCAAGTGGTCGGCGTGCGCACAGTGGAAGAACAAGATGTGAGTAAATACGGCATTATTGACTCCACTCACCAGAACGGTCTCATTCACGAAGTCGGCGGACTTGTTGAAAAACCATCTCCGGCAGATGCCCCTTCGCGGCAGGCAGTCATTGGTCGGTATGTATTAGAGCCTTCCATTTTCTCTATATTGGAAAACCTGTCCACTGGAGCGGGCGGTGAATACCAATTGACGGATGCTCTTCATCAAGTAGCGTTGCAGAACCAACTGCTCGCATTAGAACTGGAAGGCACACGTTATGATATTGGAGATAAAGCTGGATATCTGGAAGCCGTGCTCCACATGGGTATGCAACGCGAAGATTTGCGTCCAATGCTTGACTCCATGATGCGCGAGTGGGCGCTTGCTTCAATGATAAAATAGGGGGATTTACTCCCTCCGAAATCCGACGGGTGCTGTGAAATCACGAGAGTAGATGGATGAACATGTAAAATTGTACACTATAGGAGTACAGCAGCATTTGAGTCTATACGGCCGCCCGGTCGATACTAAGGAGGAAAAGAACCTATGATCCCTGAAGGAAATCTGCAAAGTAATGTGGATCGTTTCAACGGTTTTGCCGACAACTACGATCAGCACCGCCCGGAAGCACCGTCACTCGTCGTGGAAATCATCAGCCGCTATCTGGAGCGAAACGTAGAGCTAGTTGCCGATATTGGCTGCGGTACAGGACTTTCAACTTTCATATGGGAAAACGCCGCTCGGCAAATCGTCGGTATCGAGCCTAACCCGGACATGAGAGGAAAAGCGCAGCACAAGCTGGAGACGGCAGGAACGACAAGGGCAGGAACCATTTCCTTCAAAAGCGGGTTCTCCAACAACCTGCCCTTTGAGGACGGAACTGTAGACGTCATCACCTGCTCTCAATCCTTTCACTGGATGGACCCCGAGAGCACGCTTCAGGAAGCGGGCAGGGTCTTGGCTCAGGGCGGCGTGTTCGCGGCCTTTGACTGTGACTGGCCTCCGGTGCTGCAATGGCAGATAGAGCAAGCTTATACAGAGCTTATCACCAAAGCGGATACCCTTTTGGAGCAGGAAGCCCCAGTAGAGCAACAAGCTCATAAATGGAGCAAGAATCAGCATTTGGCTAATCTGCACCGCAGCGGACAATTCCGATATACCCGGGAGATTGTCTTCCATAACCGTGAGCAGTGTGACGCAGCTCGTTATACAGGGCTCGCTCTCAGCCAAGGGGGTATTCAAAGTCTCTTCAAACTTGGCAATCGAGCGCTTGACGTCGATATAGCCCGCTTCGTGAAGCTGGTAGAGAATCATTTTCAGAGCAGAACACTAGACATCCTGTTCAGCTATCGTATGCGGCTCGGCATCAAGTAGAAAGGAATCAAGGTCATCGTGGATGATACGCTCTTCGGCTTAGGGCAAAAAAGACTCTCCCTCGCCTCGTAAAAACGAGTGCGTACAGGAGAGTCTCTTTTGCTTCAATAAATAGCCACAGTCATATCCTTGCAAACCCTTAGTCACAGTTCCAATGTGTCTTCGACTTAGGAAGAGCGAACAGCCAATAAGTGCGCCAACCGGTCAGGATAGTCCGTGATGATGCCGTTCACCCCGGCCTCCAGCAGACGCTTCATTTCTTCTGGCTCATTCACCGTCCATGGGTGGTATACGACGCCTAATGCCAAAGCCTCTGATACAGCTTCTGGCGTAACAACTTGTTTGTAGGCATGGAGTGCTGTTACCCCGAATTGGGTTGCATACTCGGATGGACGAACCATAATTTCGATATACAGCGCCCCCGTCTTGATTTCAGGAGCAAGCTGCGCACAGAGCGCCAGCGATTCGTGATTGAAGCTGGATATGATTACCCTCTGTTCCAACCCAAAACGCTTCACGGCTGCAATGACCTCTTCCTCCATACCCGGATAGAGATAAATGCTGTTTTTCAACTCTAAATTAATAATTGTATTCGAGGACTGGGCTAGTTCCAGTAGCTCATCCAGCATCGGAACCCGCTCACCTCGGAATTTCTCATCAAACCAACTGCCCGCATCCAGTTTATTTAATTCTTCCAGCGTAATATCCCTTACATCCAGTGAGCAACCTGTCGTACGCTCCAGCGACTCATCGTGAATCAGCACCAGATGCCCATCTTGGGTACGCTGCACATCCGTTTCTATACCTGTTGCTCCCAGTTCCAGGGCGTGGCGGAATGCCGCCATCGTATTCTCAGGACATACACCTGAAGCTCCGCGGTGTGCGAAATTAATCACCTTTTCGGTTACAGTCACAACATAACCCCTCCTGTCATTTCACAGGAACATTATACCTGCTCATTGTTTGGGCTGTATAAAATATTCGTCACAGCTACCACTTCTTCTATGCCGTTTGAACAATTTTCCCGATCCAATCGGAATAAAACGTATTCCCGTTCCGTCGATCAAAATCAGCCGCCGCTGACTCTGCCAGTGGCCTAAAATACGCAATGATTTCTGTCAATGTGCGATCCTCTTTACCCCATTCCAAGGAAGCCGGCAACCGGATCAATCGTTTTTCTCCCGAAGTATCCAACTTTTGTAGCAGACTCACCATCGTCGCGTAAAAATACATCTGCTCCAGCCCGCTCTCATAGTCTAGCGCCATATGTAGATGACGCTCTACCACTTCGATTCCTTGAATCGGATCAGCAACCGCCAGATATTCGATATGCTCCGCTATCGTTTTCAGGAAGTCGCGGTCATCCCGAATTAGGCGATAGCCTTTGCGATGATTGTCCTTTGCCTGATCAACCTCGCCTTGACGATAAAGCGGCAACAGCACCTGCGAGAGCGTCACATGTGGTACTTCTGCACATTTCATCCGTCCCGACAAAATCGGTTTTGCCACGGCAAGCGCCTGCTCGTTTTCTCCAGTCAAGTAATAGAACCGTACCATCTGGCTCTGCTCACAGGCCTCACAATCACTCATACTGTCCGACTCAATCAAGCGGAAGGTATCCAGATACCGCCGTGCTTCATCCAGTTCACCCATGTCCATCGCGATGCGGAACTTATAATAGTAATATGGACGCTCATTATACCCGTATTCGGCATAACGTCTGCGCATATCCTCCGCCAGATCTTCTATTTGAGTCTTCGATATATTGGAAAAGCTGCACACCTTCCCGAGTATCCATTTGTAATTCCACAACAGCTCATCTGCGTCGTATTCCTCTGGATTTTGATCAAATTGGCCCAACTGCCACGAAAAAGCAATCAGCGACTTCAATGGATATCCGTTAAAAATAGCGCAGTCTACAATCTCTCCCCGGATTTCATAAGCGAGTTCCTTCAATCCGGAAGTATCTGCCAAGCGAACTGCTTCTTCCAGAATCGCCAGCTTTGCCGCCCCTCCGGGCAGATCCTGCGCCTGCTCCATCAAATCATATATCGTATCTTCCATTTGGCTCCCCCTATAATTACGCAATTACGAATTTTGTCCGTTCCCTAATCCCCAATTGATAAAATGTAGTACACTCCGATTCATCAGTCCCAACTCACTGCGGTTCATCGGGTAGTGCCCCATCATAAGCGCATTCACATACATCATTTCTGTAGCAGCCGTGACCATCTGCGTATCGGTAGCTTCAAGAATCCGCGCCACCACTGGGTTGTTCAGATTAAAGTATAAGGTGGAATAACCCGAATTCTGCTGGACTCCTGCTTTCAGACTATCAAGCACATTGGAAAAAAGTGAGGTTGTCTCCTCAACCGTGTTTTCCATGGAGCGCAAGGTCAGTGCATCCTGAGAAATGGTATACAACACTGGCAAACTCGCAGGCTCAAAACGCTTCAACTCAGCGCGGCAACGCATCGGCTGCAAAGCAGCATCCATGACACGTAGCACACCGTAATAATTCTCGCGCTCTTTCTGTGTTAGCCCGGTAAATGAAAGAGATACTTCCTCAGGGCTAAGACGCTCTGTTTGTAGGTTAGAGTCAATCCAATGCAGCTTTTCCAAAATGTCTGAATCATAAATATAGCCGCCATTGATCACCAACATGGATTGCGCCGCCGCCACATGCGTAATCTGACGATACTCATCTACTGTCGATGTGTAATGCAGTGGACGTCCGTCCGCCTCTCGGATCAGTTCACTCAGCTCACGCCGCCCAAATGTACTTTCGAAGGAAAACCAACGGTACATTATCCGCAAAAATTCATCATCCTCCACGGCGAGCGCCTTCATGGACAGCTCATGCAAACGAATCCAGTGCTGCAAGCGGTCTGGCTCATACTGCGCCATGCGTAGCAGTTCTTCCCGAATACAGGTACCCAGTTCAGAACGAACATCGTCAAGCTGCTCATTTTCATAAAAATACTCACGTGATGCCGTTGGTTGCAATTCATCTGTCCAAATTAGGCTTTTAATGAAGAATGCCCATTCCGGCAAAACATTTTCCGCCTTGTCCGACACCAGCATATGCTTCAGATACACCCGATGCAGCCGCTTGCTGTTCAGATTAACACTACGAGGCAAAATGAATGCAATCCCGCCTGTTCTGCCCGATGCTGTCCGCAACGGTATAAAATCACTGAAGCGCTCCCCCATCAGGCGATAGCCTAAATCCAGCACCTCACTACGGCGACTCCGTAATTGCTCTGGGTCCTGCATCCAGCTCGTCGATGGAAGATTGACGCGCTTGGTCTCCCCGTCTACAGACAGCATGACCGGATACGGCAGCAACGCACCATAATAGATTAAAGACTCCTCTACATGCGCTGGCTCATAATAAAACTCACTTCCCGGCTTGCAGCGCAAATAAATTTGCGTCCCTACAGGCAGCTCGGTCTCCAATCGACGAATCGTATACGTCCCATCCGGCTTCCCTCTCCATTCCATGGAGATGCCTTCCTTCACCGAGCGGGTCAGCACTACAATTTCATCGCTCACCATAAAGCAGGATAGTAACCCAATCCCAAAGCGTCCGATAAATGAAGTCTCAGAAGCCAGCAAATCGGCTCCCTTCTTGGAAGACTGACCGATAATCGACAAAAAACGGTGAATGTCTTCTTCTGACAATCCAATGCCGTTATCCTGAATCATCAATACCTGATGCTCCCCAGAACCAGATAACTCCACGATGACTTTACCTTCATAATCGTTACTCTCAGAAGCTGTATCTCCAAGGGCCTTGTCTTCTTTCAATACTTTACTTTCAGCAGCAGCCTTCCGCAGTTCCTTGCGAGCCGTGATCGCATCTGTTGCATTTTGCAGAACCTCACGTATAAACACTCGTGGACTGCTATATAAATGATTGGCCAAAATATCAATCATACCGCCCAAGTTCACTTGAAAACGATATTGGTCTGTCTGACTCATACAGATCATTCCTTTCTCGAAATGCTACAACCACCATTTGGATTTAAATAGACTATCTTTTAAAGTATAACGTGGATTTAAGTCGGATTACACACCCTGCATTTCAGATATCAATACGTTGACAACGATATAACAGGGTCTTTTTTCACCTAGGAAGTCTGGAACTGGGTCTAATTAACTTCATAAAAATGTACGGAGTACGAGCACTTAGTGAATAAAGGTCATCTTTGTCTAGTTAAATTTAGTAATAAACATAATATTTATTTAAAATCCACCCTTCTCTTAGAAACCTATATCTATGGAGGGACAAATGGCTCATTTTACGCAAAAAGCTCGCATTGCCGCTCTTGTAATACTCTTACAAGAGAGAATGCGAGCTTATTTAGATACAGTCGAAGCTGTACCTTTTACAGAAAGGAATTAATGAGACTTAGCGAGACGGATAACGTTCCACGATGCTTTGCCCAAATGAGCTTTTACAATTCCGTCTTCAAGCTTGGCATTGCCGCCGTTGTGAGGCGTAACCTTTTCACCGGCTGGACTGTTGGTCGCTTTGAGATCATCGTGCTCCAATACAGTATGCTCGACAATGCGGTAGCCTTCGAAACTGCGTACATCTACTGTCAGCTCCAGCGATTCAGACAAGTGACGGTTCACTGCAAAGACAGTCAGTGCGTCTCCCTCTTCATCATAAACCACAGCGCTATCCAGATAAGGAATGTCTGTGAAGTCCTTGGAATCGTATTTTTCCGAATCCACCACAGGCATCAACGATATCCCACGACCATAACGGGAGGCATGCAAATACGGATAGAAAATCGTTTGTTTCCACGCCTTTCCGTTATTCTCGGTCATGATTGGCGCAATAACATTGACCAGTTGGGCGAGGCAAGCCATTTTCACACGATCCGCGTGGCGCAGGAACGTAATCAACATGCTGCCTACCAACAATGCATCCTCAAAGTTATAGATATCCTCAAGCTGCGGTGGTGCCACAGACCACGGATCAATTTTTTTGTCCGCATCATTGGAGTGATACCACACGTTCCATTCGTCAAAGCTGAGCATCATTTTTTTCTTGCTGCGTTTCTTTGCTTTGATATAGTCACAAGTCGAAATGACCGTATGAATAAAATGATCCATATCCATAGAGCGTGCCAGATAATTAGCCGTATCATTGTCATGATTTCCGTAGTATTGGTGCAAGGAAATATAGTCGGCTACCTCATAGGTATGATCCAGCGTGGTTGCTTCCCATTCCGGGAACGTTGGCATCGTAGAACTGGAGCTGCCACAGGATACAAGCTCAATGTCAGGATCGATCAGCTTCATGGCTTTTGCAGATTCTACAGCCAGACGACCATATTCTTCTGCTGTCTTGTGGCCAATTTGCCATGGGCCATCCATCTCGTTACCAAGACACCAGGTTTTAATCTTATGTGGTTGCTCTACACCGTGACTACGACGTAGATCACTCCAATAGGAGCCACCTGTGTGGTTGCAATATTCCACCAGATTACGCGCAGCATCAATTCCGCGCGTACCCAGATTAACCGCCATCATGACTTCGGAACCTACATCCTTGGCCCACTTGAAAAATTCATTCGTACCCACTTCATTCGGCTCGACCGTTCTCCAAGCCAGCTCCAACTGTCTAGGTCTGGACGCGACAGGGCCGACACCGTCCTCCCAATTGTAACCGGATACAAAGTTGCCTCCCGGATAGCGTATAATAGGAACATCAAGCTGTTTTACCAACTCTTTAACATCATTTCGGAAACCGCTTTCATCACTAGTTGAATGAGTAGGCTCGTAAATGCCGCCATATACGGCACGCCCGAGATGCTCTACAAAAGAGCCATAAATGCGTTTATCGACTTCAGCAATACGAAAAGATTTGTCTACAATCATCTTTGCTTTTACAGCTGCTGCCACCTAAACCATCCTCTCTGAATGCGAAAATAAAATCCGTTGTACCACCAAGACTAAGAAGCCGTTTTATTTACGGTTTTAATATAACACACCATATTTATTATAGTCAACATTATTATTAAATACTTAATATATTTATTAACATTAATGATAAACGATAAGCAATTGGTTACGTACTTCAAAATATTTCGTTTTATAAACAAACTTATTGAGTGAATAACCACTTTGCTAAATAGTAATAACGGATTACTGATGCGTTCAAAGTAGTGCCTACTGCCATATCTTGCAGTCTGTTTTAAATAGTGAATATCAGTCTACCAACAGTTGTTCTAAATATGTATAAATACCACCTATATCACCCACGTTTAAATTCGAGAGGACCCCTTCTTTCAAATATCCCTGCTCTGTCCGTATAGATATATAAATACGTTCAGTTTCCGCTTTCACCAGGATAGAAAGCTCAATATCAACGTCTAATAAAACTCGTTCTTTGGTGCAATGCGTAATATTCGTAGCCTCTACACACAAAATAGCAATATCCGTATAAGCGTTATATGCCATTGTACCCGCATTATATAACAGTTCCTGTAATCCATTGCTTGCATCCGAAGGGAGCGTATACTCCATATCATGCAACACTGCCGCGGACTGGTCCACCGCGATCCAGCTTTGATATCCATCCCGGGCAAATTCCCCTCTCAACTCATGCAAAAAATAAATAATGTCAATGCCCTTGTCATAATAAATACAAATAAGCGGAATGCGAGAATCCTCTATTGCGATTGCCTTCTCCCGCGTCATAAAGAGCCCCCCCTCTTGCTGCCACCAGCGCAAATAGCAAGATGAAAAATTCAGTGCGGGGATATGTCGTTGATTTTTAGAAATATAGACGACATTTTTTCCATAACGTGAAGCCAATTGCTCCACTTCCTGCAAACTCACTAGCTCCATTTCCCCTAGCAAGACAATCGTATCTGTAAGGTCGTATACCCGTTGTCCACCTTCGAGCGCTGTGTCCTGTTGTTCTCGCTCCCGCAGGATGGCTTGTTCGAAGATCGCAGCAATTTTGTCGCCAGGGAGTTGAGCTTCACATTGGGTCTGAAAATAATAGGGTGCTTTCGAACTAATTGCACAATCCTCTATAAACACATAGGCGCGCCGTATCCAATCCGGATGTCCGTAACGCATTACGGGTAATATGGTATCCTGTAGCGGATGATAACTATACTTATGTAAAATATGTTTTAGCTTTTCTATGGAAGGAACACGCTTGGACTTCTGCAAAACTTTACATACCTGTGCTGTAACGAATGGAGTGGCATAGCTATTGCTGTTGGGACATTGTACAGCCTCTCCAGCTGCACCTATCAGCTCATGCTTGGCAAAAGCGGTAAAATCGATACCACTTGAGAATGCTTTCTCAGCATCATATGTATATTGTCCTGCTGTGAGTATACCGCTATGATCGCAGCGCACACCAATCACATTGGCAAAGGAAGCCGGATAAGTAAGAAGTCCTCCATTTTGTGCTGCACATACCATAATTAATCCCGCCATAGCTGCATTATTTACAGCTTCCCGCAGCATGCCTCGATCTCGATAATTTATACTTCCCAGGCTGATATTGGCTACCTGTACACCATGCTTTACACACCAATCCAGCGCAGCACAAAGCTGAGCTGCATTTCCTTTTCTATGGTTCATTATTTTTACACTACTGATGATCGCATCTGGAAAATACGTTTGTACAATAGCTGCACATAGCGTACCGTGATTTAAGGTGCGTCCATCTTCTACGTCTCCATGAGCTATTTCGACGTTATATAATAATTGGGTGTTTAAAAAGCCAGCATTAACCCCGTCGTCAATAATGGCTACATGGATCTTGCCATTCATTTTTTCTCCCCCTGTCTCTTCGGATTGTGAAATGAATCTCACGGCTCTGTTCCGTTCCATTAGAGTAAGCGGAGGGTGCCTCTGCGAACGATAGCGTTCGTCTGAAAGCACCCTCCTAATTTAGCGAACCATGTACATGATAGCCGGATCAGATTGCAATATTTACCTTCGTGCCTGCAGTCTTCGCCCCGTCTTTAGCCGAGTCTAGATAGGCATTGAGCTCTTGTTCAGTCCACACCCTGTCTGCCTCTGCATTCGCCTCCTGCTCATCCTTAGGTTCAACCCGATCTGTAATCATCGGTTCGTTATTCACCGCTTCGCTGATACGCTCATTAATATTCGCAGCGATTTCCATGATCTTTCCATTAAGTCCTTCTGCCTTTTCACGCAAAGCCGCTGATTTTGCAGGGTTAGCGTTTTCCCACCCCTTAGCCTCGCTTCCCAATGTGATTTGTGCCGTTTTGGCTATTTTGGCACTCTTCAACTCATTGTTTGCAGATACAACACTATGCATTGTATAGGTGATCAATCTTTGCTGCTGCTCCTCAGCAGTCTTAGGCGTATATTCTTCCTTTTTGCCTTTCTGAGCTTCTTTTTTACTTTCCTCATCCATGCCTAAAGCCTTTTTTTGCTCTTCCAGTGACTGCTTTTGAATGTTCTCGTCAATTTGCTGAATCTGCTTATCTATCTCTTCCATTTCAGCTTTTACAGCTTCCGGACCGAGACCACGCTTGAGAGCATTACTTAAATAGTCCGAACGCCTCTCCATCAAACTTTGCTTTCGCTCTGTCAATTGTTGAATAACCTTGTTTTGTGGCTTGCCTATACCCTTCCTTTCAGCCTGAGCGGAAAGGGAATGCCGTAGTTCAAGTCGGTTGTTATCTGCGGTGCGGAACGGCGATTGGTGAGATGATGTAAATGATACATTCATCCTAAAACCTCCAATTCTCTTCTAAATGAGGATTTTTCAAAAATCCTGAAATAAGTGATTCTAGAGGTATATCGGATTTTTTTGTATGTTTTTGTATGTTTTATCATCATTTTCACAAATCCTTCATTCCTTTTCCACTGTTAAGCAGTCCTTTATCGTCTCATACAAGCTGTTATATGTAAGCAACCCCCCTCCCACTATACGCTCTTCCGGAATTAGGATAGCGAAGCTTTTTTCCACTTCAAATAATAGATATACCAGATCTCTGGGGAACAACCCCATATCAGGACCCAGTAATGTAGCCTCTTTATTTATCTCACCCGCTTTTATTTTAAAAAGCTTCCAAAATATATTTTCCAGTTTCATTCCTGTTCCCGTTACATCCTGAGTAAAGTTCATGTTCTTCCCTCCATTACAACTGAACTACGTGATGATCAACCGAAAAATAATGTAAAATATCCTTCGTCAGCCTATTCATATCTTCATCGTTGGACAGATGGAGTACAGGCACGGAATAATTGGAAAACTCCTGCTTTTTCTCTTCCACGAAACGATGATCAACAGATGCATATTGCATATTGACTGTGGAAGAAGAGTAACTGTCGAATACATTGTTACATATGGCATATCCTAATAATGAAGAGGAAAAACGGTTTTCCATGTACTGTTTCACATGCTCCAAATATTTTATATTGTATTCATCATAGTGAAGACAACAGATTAGGCCATCCGCTCTAACAGCGCGGGATACCAAAAATGAGGTTACTCCAAAATAATTCGTGAACGTATTGTTAAAGGGAACAATCCCACCTGGAATGCCCACGAGTATTAGATCAGGCTTTTCGCTCTGCTCTATTTTTTTCAAATACCGATTAAACATGATAATCTTCTGGGTTTCCGTCATACCGCTCTCAAACATAAACTGTGGAAAAGAATGTGCACCAATCAGCTCCCCGCATCCATTAGATGTGATTTGCGACACCCGATATCCTTGTGCTTCAAGCTTCTGCCGAAGGTTAAGCTGCAAATTAAGCTTATGCGTTCGCTCGTTCAGCCCTAATACAAACAGAACCGGTGTAAAAAAATCATGAATAACAGAGCCCGGGTCAGGCGGTAAAATATCTTTCGTGCGTACATCAAATGTATTTTTTAAAATCAGCTTGTCATCTTGCTCCTCACAGGGTTCGATGAATTCCATACATGAGTCTGGCAAAGTGAAATTACACATGACTTTTTTGCCAAGTTGTCCAGCCTTCTTGATCACGGGAAGATACACCTCAGCTACATCCAGCTTGAAATTGGATTTCACCAGTAATATGGCATCACAACGCTCCATTTCTTGCTCCAAACAAGACTCTGGCTTCACTATGAAGCCTGTCACTTCCCCCTTGTCCGTTACACAGGCATCTTTCCCGATCATACCCGACCCTTGAAAAGAAATAAGTACAACTTCCTCATAACTTCCTAATAGATTCAAGTTCCTAACCAGGGCTATCGTTTCATAATCAAACGGAAAAATGATTAATTTATTGGTCATGGAGACACCCCTCATGCTTTTTCAAAATCGAGAATCGTATCCTCGGAGAAATCATAGCCCAGCTCATTCATCATGCAATAATCAAGTAAGGTATGCCTAATATCATTTTTGACTACCGAACAATGACTTAGCTTCTTTTCTTTGGACAAGGTATGCAAATCATCTGCTACAGCAACACACAGCGTACAAAAACGGAAATTCCAACAGTTTTTACATGCATCCTCCGTGATTGTCCCTACATTCAAAATCTGGCTGATTTTATCCACTTCAAAGCCTGTGTCCACTTTTCCAATCTCCACCACCTCCGACTGCTCACTGACCCGTTCACATGGATAGAGATTTCCATGCACATCCGCAAACAATCGCTGTACACCAGGCACACAGGGTCCACCATGATGCGCTTCTATCGGCATCCCCGCAGAAGGCTTTCTATAATGAAACATTCGGAAATACATCTGAATATAATAGTCCTTAATCAGCTTGGAGACATGATTTTCATCTACTCTTCCAAACTTGGAAAGCATCATTTTAACTACCTCATAGCCTCTCTGCTCAATAAATTCATTTCTGTACAAAATTTCATCCTTCACATAAGCATCGTTAATGTAGGACGACCTTACACTGTACAGACTTTCGAAGGTTTCATAATTCGTATAAAAATCATTGATACATCCAAAATCATTACGGGTATCCAGCACCACATTAAAATTAATCCATTCAAAGAGGTCCGGGTAATTTCTCTTAATTTTATCCACATTGGCAATAATCGTATCGAAGGTGCCCCGCCCGTTAACAGCAAATCGTCTGTTTCTGTCATGATTCTCTTGATCTCCGTCCAGACTGATCGTAAGCACAAAACGATGTTCATCCAGAAAGGCCAAAATATCGTCATTAAGCAGCGTACCATTGGTCGTCAAATGAAAGCCTACATCTCTATACGCTACCTGCTCCTTGATATATTCCACACACTTCTTGACCAACGGAAAATTAATAAGCGGCTCTCCCCCATAAAAACCAAAATCCAAACGGTCACTGTCTACTGACCTATCAATGACAAAATCAATACACTTGCGCGCTGTCTCAAAATCCATCATCAGACTGGTATGACCTCGATTGTCATATCCTCCTGAATAAACGCAGTAAGAGCATCTAAGATTGCAATTTTGAGTTACCTGTAAGGTGAGGGTCTTCAGCTGATGCTGAAGCATATGCTCCAGGTGCTTTGTCTTGGGATGATTCATAATCTGCGGACGCTGTGAAGATAAAAATCCGTTATCCAACAAGTCACGGATATACTGCTGCAATTCCGGTGTAGCCTCCATCTGATCCAGGTCGAAGCTGGAATGCGAATTCAGGAAATGGTAAGCCTCCTCTTTAATCCGCAAGATCAAGTTGGTATTTACATCATATGCATAATGGTGGAGTCTCGTCTGAAATGTGTATATAAAGGGTTGGCACATGTTCATGATTCACACCTACTCTGTTTTGATGTGGACAGAAGCCTGGAATGCCCAGGCTCCTCCATACAGATACAAGCTTAATAATTACCAATTCCAGTTCCGTTATCTCTGCGATAAGAACCGTCACTTTCACGCTGAGTATTGGAGCTTCGAGTCAAACTGCCTGCGCAATAACAGGAGCAAGGACAATAACAGGAACAACCACAGCCAAATGCCTCAATCGTGTCGCCTACATTCGCGCTTCTTTTCACAAGCTTACGCATGTTAAACTACTCCTCCCATTCATGATATGATTTAAAAAGGTGTTCACCTATACTAATTCCGTACATGGTGTTAAATCACACTATGAAAGCGTTTGTTTTTTTCATCATTTTATGGGGACCTCTTCTTCCCCTAATACCCATCCTCTGTATTCTGCATGACAGGTCATAAAATGGGAGTGTGATCCTATTTGGGCTGGTTCGCCGTTCTCCAACAAAATAACTCTATCAACATGCGCTAGTATCTCGCTGCGATGTGTAACGATGATTACGGTCTTTTCACGCAACCGGGTCTTCAACAATTGCTGAACATTTAGCCTAGCTGCTGTGTCTAGATTGGAGGTCACCTCGTCGAGAATAAACAATGGCGCTTCCCTGATCAATGCCCGGGCCATAGCAATTTTCTGTCTTTGCCCACCCGACAATCTGGAGCCATTCGAGCCTATAGGGAAGTCATCTGCCGAGTTCTGAACCAATTCTTCCAGACCAACCTCCGCGATAATGGCCTCTATTGCATCATTAGTGACTTCTGTGCCTATGCGGATATTGCCAAAAATAGTAGTATCAAATAAATACACCTGCTGACTGACCAAAGCTATTTGACTTCGATACTCATCTATTTCATAGCTTTGGATGTCAATGCCGTCATAAGTGATTATCCCTTGATCAGGCTGGCTGAATCTCATAATCAGATCCAGCAACGTAGACTTCCCTGCCCCATTTGCTCCAATGATAGCTACTTTTTCACCTCGGGCAATCCTAAAGCTCACGTGGGGCAGTACGGGTTCATCCTTCGTATAGGAAAAAGAAACATTATGAAATGCAATGTGATCTTCGAATGGCGGCTCAGTTAGTATAGACGCTGGAGTGACTGAATTAGATGTTTCTTCCTCTGCCCAATCCAAGAACTGATAATATCGAATGGCGGAGGGAACGACTTCAGCCAGCATGTAGCCAATGTTTAAAATAGCGAAAACAGGAGTGGTAACATAAGCACTGTAAGAAATAAAGGCAAAAATCCCACCTACAGTAAGCTGTAAACGAAAAATAAGATTAGCACCCACAACGTACAAAAACATCATTAGAAGCTGAATTAAAATAGATTCCGAAGCGATATTCCAGGCGTCCAGAAGTGATAATTTCCGTTCTGATTCTACAATTCGACGCTGCTTGGATGAGAACTGCTGATGCTTATGTGGAATAAGACCAAACATTCGCTGCTCCTTCATGCCCCCGACAGATTCCCCAAACCACTGGGCAAAATCACTACTGCCTTCAATTAAATCCCCCACCAGTTTTTTTCTACGCTTCACAAAATACTTCACCACAACATATTTGATGGGTAAAAAGCACAGCACGATTACAGTCATTTTCCAGTTAATGAGCAGCAAACCACATAAACCACCAATCATGCTGAAAGCCTGCATAATGACAAAAAATACTCCACTATCTGTGATCCTCGATACATTGCCTACATCCGTGCCAATTTGGTTCAGCAGCTCCGCTTCATTGGTTCGGTTAAAATAACTCATTCGTACTCTTGTCAGATGCAGATACGCCTTTTCAAATAATGAAAAGGTAACCTGTGCGCTTAAGCCTGCCCGAAAGGTTTCTTTACACACATTCAGCAGCTTGTCCAAGCAAACGATTAAAAACGCAGCAGAAGTGTACAGGATTACAGCCTGCATATTCCCTTTCAGAAGACCTTGATCCACAATAACCTTGCTTGTTAAAGGCAATAATATATTCAAGCCCGCTGATAGGATAAGACATATCAAAATGATAGTGACCGTCTTCAGATAAGGTCTAAATGTTGCTGCCAAACGTTTATATACTATGGATTCTTTCATCCTTTTCCCCCTTTCACCAGGTGCACCCTCTCCCCCTATTAACTAATTCCGTATCAGAATCAAAATCACCCTAAAATATCTTTTAACTGTTCTAGTAATTCCACATTTACGAGATTAAATATGATTTATGTCATTCTTGAAAATTGGAATTAATGTATATGATTGGCACATACAAAAATCATTTATTTTTTTATCCGTCCAAAGGGGGCTTGAACAAATGCCGACTACGATGGTTATCGACTGTTGCAAAGAGGATCAGTGCAGAGGTAGTTCCAGATGCTTTTACAGAAAAATTTGTGAACTTTATCTGAGTGAGGTATATCGTTTCTGTATGCATTTAATCAAGAATCAGTCTTGCTTTACATTTATGGCAGAAGAATGTACACAAGATACTTTTGTAGCGGCAAGACAGCAATTGGTCAAGCTCAAACATCACCCCAATGTAAAGGGTTGGCTGTACCTTACGGCTAAAAATCTTATATATAAATCATTTAGGTGCTACTATACACAAAAAAAGCATGAAACTACGCTTGAATGTGAGAAAATCTGTAGTTTTTCAAATTCGGTAGAGGAGGAGTGGGAAAATCGTAGATTGGGAGATGTGGATACGGTTATCGTTAATATTCTAATGCAGCTTTCCAACAATGAATATACACTCTATGAAGACTACTTTTGTCGACAACTGTCTGTGCCCTTGCTCGCTACCAAATATAATATTTCGGTTACGGCTACAACGACTCGAATCTATAGACTGAAAAGAAAGCTTCGTACATTGTCCCATCAATATTGTCTAACTCATATATAAATATATCTATGTACAGCAAAAACAGCGGAGCCCCTCTCCCAAAGAGAAGCTTCGCTGTTCGTTCTTGTGACTATGACTTGTATTCACACTACACTATTACTTAATCCCCGAAATCGTATAGTTCTCAATAATATACTTTTGGAAAACAATGAAGATAATCATGATCGGAACGACCATGAAGGTCGAGCCTGCCATTTGAAGAGCAAATTGACTTTCGTTCTGCCCCTTGAGCAGTGACAGCCCGACGGACAAGGTGTACAGCTTCTCATCGTTCGCAATAATGAGCGGCCACAGGAAGCTATTCCATCCACCGATAAAGGTTAAAATGGCCTGTACTGCCAGAATTGGTGTCGAGATAGGCAATACGATTTGCAGAAAAGTACGGAACTCCCCTGCTCCATCAAGACGTGTCGCCTCCAGCAGTTCTTCCGGGATATCGGACATGAACTGCCGGAACAGGAAGATCGCGAACGCACCTACCAATCCAGGAAGGACAATCCCTAGCATGGAATTGGTCAATCCCATCTGGTTCAGGATCAAATAGACGGGAATCATCGTCACTTGACCTGGAATCATCATCGTTGCCAGTACCAGGTAGAACAGAAACCCTTTGCCTTTAAATTGGAATTTGGCAAAGCCATAACCCGCCATGGCATTCAGGAATAATCCGAAGAAGGAAGCTAAAACAATGATCAGCGTATTCGTCAGATAGGTTCCAAAAGCCATGCTATCGAATAGTAATTTAAAATTATCCAGTGTAAAATGCTGCGGCCAGATGGTCGGAGGAATTTTGGTTACCTCACCCTCTGTCTTAAAGGAGGATAGAATCATCCACGCAAAAGGCAGCACCATCAACAGACCTCCCACGGTCAGGAGAATCGCCACGAACCATTGAAATGTTTTTTCACCACTGCGCGTATTGGCGCGGGCTTGCTGAACAGCTGTTTTCACGTTCATCACCTCTCTCTATCAGGACTCCGCTTTATTCTGCAAACGGAACTGAATCAGCGTCACCGCGATGATCGCGAAGAACAGAATGAACGATCCCGCCGCGGCATACCCGAATTTACTAAATTGGAAGCCGTTATTGTAAATGAACAGGGATGCTGTCAGCGTGCCATCGAGCGGTTTCCCTTTAGTCATGACAAACGGTTCCTCGAAAAATTGCAGCCAGCCAATCATCGTCGTGATGGACACGAAGAAAATAGCGTAACGAAGCTGCGGAAGCGTAATATAACGAATTTGCTGCCATGTATTGGCACCGTCAAGCTGAGCCGCTTCATAATAAGAACCCGGAATCCCTTTAATAGCCGCAATAAAAATAATCATGTTTAAGCCTATGCCCCGCCAAACTGCCAACACAATCAACGAAACCTTCGCTACTGTTGGATCGGTCAGCCATGGGACGGGACCTAAATTCATTAAACCAAGTACATAGTTGAATAATCCAAGCGTCGGATTATACAGATAACTCCAAACCACTGCGACCGCAACCACATTCGTTACGGACGGCAGATAGAACACGACGCGGAATACTTTGAAAGCACGTGATTTCCCCATGTTAATCAGAATCGCGATGCTAAGCGAAAATATCAGCACCAACGGAACACCGATGATGACGAAGAACAGCGTATTACCAAGAGACTTTATAAAGGAAGGGTCCAAAAGCACGTTCGTGTAATTTTCCAATCCTATAAAGCGAATACTTTCATAATTAACGAGTCCGGACAGATCCATATCCGTGAAGCTGATCACGAGCGCCAGTAGAATCGGCAACAGCGAAAACAGCGTCAACAGGATGATGGAGGGACCGATAAACAAGTATGGCGCAAGCTTCTGCGAGCTTCCTTTCATGCCTTCACTCCCTTTGACAATGGCGGATATGGATCATTATTTTTTCATAATACTTGCAGCCTGCTGATTAAAGTCATCCATTTCCTTCTGTACGTCCGCTTGACCACGGTAAACACGCTCAAAGCTCTTGATGAATTGTTGAGAAACCTCTTCCCATGCTGCCAGTTGCGGCAATGCTGCGGAATGATCCAGCTGTTTACGAATCGTTTGAAGCATCGGATCACTCTTAAGCTTGGCATCTTCCCACGATTTAGTAGCCGCAGGCAAGTTACTGGACAGTTCCATCCATTTCAGCTGCGTTTCTGGTTTACTCATGTAAGCCATGAATTTGGCCGACTCCTCTGGGTGCTTGCTGAATTGCATAATTGAAAGGTTCGCTCCACCCAAAACGGACAGGTTGTTTACTTTGCCAGGAAGCTCCGCTATATTCCATTTACCTTCCAGTTCTGGTGCCTTGCTCTTGATTTCTTTAATCATAAAAGGACCGCTGATAAACATTGGAACGATACCATCACCTTGTAAACCTTGAACAGAGTCAATTCCAATATCCACTGCGTTAGAGCCGTTTTGGAAAAAAGTATTCAAATACTTCACAGCATCTACAAACGGTGGTTGGTTGAACAACGGATTGCCCTGCTCGTCAACCAGTTTGGAACCGTTCTGGAGAGCAAACATAAAGCCCATAGACTGCTCCTTTGCACTAAAGGAGATACCATATTTGCCTTTGCCCCGAGCCGCCAGCTTTTGGGCAGCATCGGAAAGCTCTTCCCACGTTTTAGGTGCTTCATTATATCCGACTTGTTTCAGTAGGTCGGAACGATAGAACAAAACTCTCGTTTCAGTGTACCAAGGCACACCGACCGGTTTCCCTTCAAATTTTGTCGTACCTACAGCACCCTCGAAGAAATTCTTCGATTCCAGTTCAGGATACTTGCTGATATAAGGGGTAATATCCGTCAATGCACCCGCAGACGCAAGTTCGGGAACCCATGATGTACCTAACTGAACCACGTCCGGACCGGATTTTGAAGCAACTGCTGTCAGCAGCTTATCGTGAGCGTTATCCCAAGGCAACGCCTGTACATCAACGTGAATATCTGGATTTTCTTTCTCAAAATCTTTTACAATTTCAGGCAGCAGTTTCCCTTCTGCTCCCATGCCCCACATGGTGATGGTCGTCTTGCCGTTCGCATCTTTACCGGACGAATCATCCTTGGACGAACAACCTACCAGCGCGCCCCCCAGTAATAAGGTGCTTGCCAAAATGATCCCCAACGTTCTTTTCATCATACGAATTCCTCCCGAGATGATCGGTTTACCGATCATGCAATATGATAACGGATTCAAATACGAGGATTTTGCGAAAATACAATTAGCGACTTCCAATGAACAATATATAGAACGAAATGGTCTCGTTCATCTATATATTGCATTTTGGAGCGACTGGAATCGAATCTTGCAAAATCCTGATGCATGTAAATACATAGCGATTAAAGCATACCGCTATAACACTTATGTTCAAAGCACAAGGACCATACCCGTCAATAGAAACGTTTCGATAGTCATTATAGAACAAATTGAAACCGTATTCAATAGGAATATTATATTTTATTCGCTCAGAATCCCGACTTTTTTTTCGTTTATATCATCTTTATTACGTTATTTAGCCTATAAAAACCCCCTGAATTGGATTTGACTCTCCATTTGAAAGCGTATATAATCCAACTGAGTTCAACAATAGAAACGTTTCGATTAATAATACGACAGAATATTATGCTTTTATACTAGCTATTAGCCTGTTCAGCACTTTTTTGAATCAATTTTATCCAAAAAATCTCATGAATCTGAAAAAAAAGAGCTGTCCACCAACAATACAGCTTATGGAGGATTATGATGGAACAACACCTGAATTCCTATTTAGAAAACATGACGCTTGAAGAAAAAGTCGATCAACTGCTACAGCTTGTGGGTGCCTTCTTTGAAGAAGCGGGAACGGATAGTCAAATTACCGGCCCTATGGCTTCTCTCGGCATCACAGAGAAAAATGTCCATAACGTCGGTTCCGTGCTTGGTATCGCAGGGGCCAAGGAAGCGATTCGTGTTCAGCAGGCTCATTTGAGTAAAAATCGTCTGGGTATTCCGCTTTTAATTATGGCAGATATTGTACACGGCTTCAAAACGATTTTCCCTATACCGCTGGCCATTGGTTGCTCATGGGATATGCAACTTGCAGAAGAGAGCGCTACCATTGCAGCCCGCGAGGCAGCTGTATCCGGTGTTCACGTCACATTCGCTCCTATGGTCGATCTGGTGCGTGACCCGCGCTGGGGCCGTGTGATGGAATCTACAGGGGAAGACCCTTACCTCAACAGCGAATTTGCTCGTGCGTTTGTGCGCGGGTTTCAGGGTAAAGATCTGACGAACGATACCGACCGGGTGGCCGCATGCGTGAAGCATTTTGCCGCATATGGAGCTGGCGAAGGCGGACGGGATTACAACACTGTAGATGTATCCGCCTGGCAGCTGCGAGAGTATTATCTCCCCTCCTACAAAGCTGCTTTAGATGAAGGCTGCGAAATGGTGATGACGTCCTTCAATACCGTAGAAGGCGTAGCCGCAACGGGCAATAAGCGCCTGATGCGTGATTTGCTTCGTGATGAATGGGGCTTTGATGGTGTACTCATCTCGGATTGGGCCGCCATCAAGGAGCTTATCCCTCACGGCATCGCCGAGGATGAGCGCGAGGCAGCGAAGAAAGCACTGCTGGCTGGCGTAGATATTGAAATGATGACCTCCTGCTATAACGGGCATCTGCCTGAGCTGGTTCGCAGCGGACAACTGGATGAAGCGCTCATTGATGAAGCCGTGATGCGTATATTGAAGCTCAAGCAAAAGCTGGGCTTGTTCGAAAATCCGCTACGCGGCGCAGACCCTGAGCGTGAACGTGAAGTTGTGTTCTGCGAAGCTCACCGTACGGTTGCCAAAGAATTAGCTATTAAATCTTGCGTGTTGCTCAAAAATGATTCCGTTCTTCCATTGAATCGCAATCAGCATATTGCGTTGATCGGACCTTTTGCAGAGAGCGGTGATATCCTGGGCTCTTGGTCGTGGAGTGGTTCGCAGGAGGAAGCTATTCGCGTTGTCGACGGATTCCAATCGAAAATATCCTCCTCGCTGCTCACGATTGCGACAGGTTGCTCTATCGACGATATAACTGAGGAGCAATATGCGGAAGCTCTGCAAGCAGCCAGCCAAGCAGAGGTTATCGTGTTGGCGCTTGGTGAGCGCTCCGATATGAGTGGTGAAGCAGGCAGTCGTTCCAATATTCGCCTGCCACAAGCCCAGTTGGAACTGGTGAAGCGCCTGAAGACGCTGAACAAGCCTATGGTAGCCGTATTATTTAATGGTCGTCCGTTGGATCTGCACGGTGTCATTGAAGAAGCAGACGCCGTATTGGAAGCCTGGTTCCCTGGTGGTGAAGGCGGCGCGGCGATTGCCGATTTGTTGTACGGTGATGCCGAACCTACGGGTCGCCTGACCATGTCATTCCCGCAATCGGTCGGACAGGTGCCCGTGTACTACAATCATTTTAATACGGGACGCCCGCAGTTAGATCCGAATACAAAAGAACGCTACGTGTCCCAATATCTAGACGTACCAAACGAACCTTTATTCCCGTTCGGCTATGGACTGAGCTACACCGATGTAGCCTATGACAGCGTACAGCTTTCCGGCGATACCCTTATACCCGGTCAGGAACTGACCGTTAAAGTGCAGGTAACGAACACAGGAACACGTCCGGTCGAGGAAACCGTCCAGTTCTATGTTCGTGATATCAGCGGTGATACGGTTCGTCCAATGAAAGAACTGAAAGATTTCTGCAAAGTCCTTCTTGCCCCAGGCGAAAGCCGGGAAGTGGAATTTGCATTGACCGAGCCTCAGCTGCGCTATCATCATGCAGATTTGAGCTTCAGTAGTGACAGCGGTGAATTTGCCGTCTTTACAGGACCTAACAGCCGAGATACTAGTGAAAGCCGTTTTCGGTTAGTGAAATAAACAGGAAAGTGAGGCGTTCCCTTTGATGAATACAAGTCTGGATCAAAATATTTTGCTACGAGCCGGCGACCTGTCTTTTACCTTCTTGAGCAGCGGTGATGTGTATAAGATCGCTCACGGCTCAACGATGATCAACCAACTGTTGACCAATTCAGTCGACGGTTCCTTGAACAATCTGTACTTGAGATTGTACCGTCCGTCCGGTGTAAGTATCACTCCCCTGCTTGGAGTTCGCTCACCGGGAGTCATCCGACAAACGGATCAGCAGATTATTTGGGAGGGTTTCACCGCTGGTGTAGGCTATCAGGTGACCTTCACGCTAAGCCGCCTGGGAGTATGGTTCTGGGATGTAACCCTACAGGGCGATGACGTGGAAGCAGATGTCGTGTACGGTCAGGATATCGGCATTGCCGATACCGCTGCTGTGCGCAGTAATGAAGCTTATTTGTCTCAATATATTGACCACACCGTCTACCATGATGAACAAAGAGGCTATACCGTTTGCTCACGTCAAAACCAGCCTCAAAGTCAGGCGTTCCCATACATTCAACAAGGCTCGTTAACCCGCACTGTTGGTTACTCGACTGACGGATTTCAGTTCTTTGGACTTTCGTACAAAGAAACGAATGAGCCGGAAGCACTCCATCGTGACTCGCTCGCCAATGAAGTGTACCAATACGAATTCGCCTATACCGCGTTGCAATCTGAGCGGGTGAAACTTGCAGGGGAAGCTCGCTTTACTTTTTACGGTCTGTTCCAGCCCAATCATCCAGCCGCAGTGACAAAGCTGGAGTATCAGGAGCTGGTGACAAAGGCACGTGACGAAGTAGCTGCCGTTCTAGCGGACACTTCCGAGACCAGCATACCGGCACACGCGACAAGTGATCTTCAGGCAGGGCGTGTGGCTCCAGCTCAAACCATCGGTGAGCCGCTGCGCACGCTGGACTTAACCGCTGCCGAAGTGAATCAACTTTTCCCGAAACGGCAGGAAGAAGAACGGGATGGAGATGAACTACTTTCCTTTTTCACGGACAGCTATGAGCATGTCGTACTCAAATCCAAAGAGCTTCGTGTAGAGCGTCCCCATGGGCACATTTTAATGGGCGGGCATTACGCAGGAGGCAAGGAAGAAACCATTACAACCACCTCCTATATGTACGGGGTGTTCAACTCCCAGCTCGTGATCGGCAATACAAACTTCAACAAAATGATCACCAACGCGCGTAATGCGCTCAATATTCCCAAGACATCCGGCCAGCGTATCTATGTCGGAGTCCAAGGGAAATACCGCCTGCTCACGATGCCTTCCCTGTTCGAGATTGGCTTTAATTATGTGCGCTGGTACTACAAAACGGCTGACGATACATTCATTATTACAAACCATACAAATGCCGATAGCCCAGAAGTACGGCTTCATATGCGTGCGGCAAGCGGCAAAACCTATCCGTTCCTCATCACCCAGCAAATGTCTATGCATGTGAACGAATATGAGCTTCCGTTTCATATGGAACGTGAAGGTGACGCCCTGCTCTTCCGGGCAGACTCTGCTTCCCTGAGTGCCGAAGCCTATCCAGACCTGCTGTACCGAATGCACGTCGAGGGTGCTCCATTACAGCAGGTGAGCGACGCTCACGTACTGCTACAGGGTACAGCTTCCGCTGATGCGTCCCTAGTTGTGCTGGAGCTGGGTGACAGCAGCGAATGGACCTGCACCGTGCAGGGTTGGCTGAATGGGCCTTCAGCCGGGCAAGAATCAACGCACAAAGAGCGTCACGCTTCCTTTGAAGATGAGCGCGAGCGCTATCGGGAATATTTTGCCGAGCTTATGAACGGTTTCCATCTGTCGCTGGGTCAACACGAAACGAGCGAGCTATTCCGTGTGAACGCAGTGGCTTGGTGGTACACCCACAATATGCTCGTTCACTACTCTGTGCCTCACGGTCTGGAGCAATACGGCGGTGCAGCCTGGGGAACACGTGATGTGTGTCAGGGGCCTGTGGAATATTTCTCAGCTACGCAAAAGTTCGACGAGGTTCGTTCCATTCTGCTGACTGTTTTCAGCCATCAGTACGAGGACAGCGGAAACTGGCCGCAATGGTTTATGTTTGACAACTATACTCACGTGCAGCAAGAAGAAAGCCATGGGGATATTATCGTCTGGCCGCTCAAGGTACTGGGCGACTATTTGACCGCTACCCGTGATTACAGTATTCTGGGAGAAAATGTACCTTACACCCATCGGCATACTTTCGATTATACCAAGCAGACCGCGACTCTCATGGAACATGCCCTGAAGGAAATCGAATATATTCGGGAGAATTTCCTTCATGATACGTATTTGTCGGCCTATGGCGACGGCGATTGGGATGATACCCTCCAGCCAGCCAATGCTCAGCTGAAGCAATACATGGCGAGCAGCTGGACGGTTGCACTCACCTACCAAGTTATTAGTAACTTTGCTGCTGCTTTGGAGCAGGCCCCCACGGGTGTAGTAAGCGAAGCCGACAAGATTGCACAAGATCTACATCAAATGGCCAATGGCATCCGTAAAGACTTTAACCGCTACATGCTGGAGAGCGGAATTATTCCGGGCTTCGTGTATATGGAAGAGCCCGGCCAACCTAAGCTGATGCTCCATCCGTCTGACACCGAGACAGGAATCCATTATCGGTTGCTGCCAATGACACGCAGCATGATCAGCCAGCTGCTCACGCCTGAACAAGCATTGGCTCATGAGCAGCTCATCCGTGAGCAGTTCCTCTGCCCGGATGGTGTGCGTCTGATGAACCGCCCTGCACAGTATGATGGCGGTGTGAGCTCGCACTTCAAGCGTGCAGAGCAAGCGGCCAACTTTGGACGTGAGGTCGGGCTGCAATATGTGCATGCCCATATCCGCTTTGCGGAAGCGATGGCCAAGTTGGGACGCAAGGATGACGCTTGGCACAGCTTGAAGCTCATCAATCCGGTCGGCATCCGTGCGTCCGTACCGAATGCCGAATGGCGCCAAAGCAACGCCTATTTCAGTAGCTCGGACGGTAAATTTAACACCCGCTATGAAGCCCAGGAACGGTTTGGTGAACTGCGTGAAGGAGCCATACCCGTCAAAGGCGGCTGGAGAATCTATTCCAGCGGTCCGGGAATCTACATGAATCAGCTCATATCGAATGTCCTTGGTATTCGTCAATCGGGCGAAGACCTGATCCTGGACCCTGTGCTGCCGGATCATCTCGACGGATTGGAATTTGAATTTTCCTTTGCAGGAAAACCAATTACCTTCGTCTACCGCATGCTGCAAGAGCGTACTGGTAGTGAGCAAGGCCGTGCAGTATTGAACGGGACACCACTGGAAAGCGTGCCAGCCGATGATAATCGCTACCGCTCTGGTGCCTTGCGCATCAAACGTGAGATTTTCGAGCAGGCCTTAGCAGAACATGACGGTGTACACCGTCTGGAAATTATTTTATAAAGAGTTTCTGATGCTAAATCTGGTATAGGCAACAAAGGGATGGCGATCTTGCGGGATCGCCCTTTGCTGCTTATGTGTAGGACTACGACATTTGGAATAGATATGTGGTTAATAATGAATATACAATAGCAATTATAAGACGGACGACAAGGAGGTCACGATGTGGTCAGCATTAAAGATATCGCCAAACAGGCGGGCGTTTCCATATCTACCGTTTCATATGCCTTAAATGGTAGCGATAAGGTAACAGAAGAAACTTGCGCACGTATTTTAGCGATTGCCAAAGAGCTTAACTATGTGCCCAATGCCGCCGCACGTAATCTCAAGAAAAGGCAGACCAAAATTATTGGCGTTTTCCTGACTGATTTTCGTGGAGACGTTTATGGAGATTTACTGTATGGCATCAAGGAAATTTTAAACCGCAAGGGCTATGATCTCATCGTATGCAGCGGTAAGCAATCTCACCGAATGCTGCCGGAACGCATGATCGACGGCGCCATTGTGCTGGATCAGACGTTTGATAGTCAGGAGCTACTGAACTACGCCGAGCGAGGACATAAAATTGTCGTGTTGGACCGTGAACTGAATCATCCTAACATTAACCAGGTGCTGTTGGATAACAAAGCGGGCGCCGCTCTCGCAATCGAACATTTATTGGAATTGGGACACCGTAAGCTATATGTGGTTACCGGACCAGAAGGTTCTTACGATTCATGGCAACGGATGCAGGCGGTCAAGCAGACCATTGAGCGTAGCGGCGTCGCTGAAATGATCGAAATTGACGGCGATTTTGAGAAATCGGGTGGCGAACAGGCGGCTGAAATCATTTTGCGGCAACAAGATGGCCCGGGTTCGGAACCTGTAGCCGTATTTTGTCTCAATGATGAAATGGCAGTGGGCTTTTACAATCGAATGGCTCAATCAGAACTGACAATTGGCAAGGATATTCATATCGTCGGCTTTGATAATATCGAGCTGGCGCAATATATTCAGCCCCGTCTGACAACGATTGACTATTCCAAACGTAAATGGGGCGCTGTAGCTGCCGAACAAGTTCTCAAAATCATTGCGGGGGAAGACGTGGAGCATGAACGTTTATACGTTACGCTTGTCCAAAGAGAATCGGCAGGCGCAGCATTCATCACCCCAGATCAACAGAATCTGTGATGAACAACGCAGAAGTAACCTGCTCGCCAGCCTCAAAAAAAGAACTTCCATAGTCCCAGAACACGGGTTGGAAGTTCTTTTAGTTATACTTTTTTAACCTAACAAATCCTCAATTAAATTCGTCAACGACCGTAAGGGATTGCCAATCATTTCCCCCGTCTCCAGCTCCACCTGTAACGCAGCATCAACCATAGACAACTGTGCTACAGCCAGACCTCTGCTTGGATCAGCCTTCCTCAGCTCATACAGCGAACGGACCAGCAATTCCTTATACTCGTCTTCACGTCCCTGCATAATCAGTTGAAAAGCGTCCTCCACCACCTTAACCTCTATCCAAGAAGAGATATCTGGTTTGCCTAACAGAGCAGCCGTATGATAAAGACGCTTCATCGTTCCCTCTACAGTAGCCGGATTCGTGAATACCAAGGTCCGTGGCAGCAAATCATCGCATATCTCATGAAAAAAGGGCTCATCCAGCGCAATTACTGGTGTAGACATGGTCAATTGAGCCTTTTCTGCCAAAACGATATAATTCGTGCACGTTATCAAAATAACGTCTATGTCGCTTTGGGCAATCCAGCTTAGTTGCTCTTCTACCTTGCGACTGGCATCGTCCGCAGAAAAATGCGGGTCTGACGAGATCCGGCGCATAAGCCCAGGGTCCACAAAATGTATCAGCTCCACCTCATAAGAAGCAAAAGCTCTTTCCACATAGGCTATGTTCGAGTGATGTGCATGCAGGCAGCCCACACGCTGCTTCAAGCCTTCCATCGTTCAACCCCCTGTTATATGTTTGCATCATTTTAACAGGAACAGGACGGTTGGGAAAGCGTGCAATCAGGCCATACCCCAAACTCACTTTTTTTAAAACTTACCGTTTGTATTTTTCCACTCTGTTTTAGCTGGAACCTCCTGAACTACGTCCCAATGTTCTGCTACCTTACCGTTCTCTACCCGGAACAGATCATAGACAGCGGCTGAAGTTCCCTTAGATGATGTCAATTCACTCACAACCAGCACGAAGTTGCCTTCTCCAATAACCATGTGAACCTGACCATATCCAAAAGAAGCTCCTTGGCTTCCCGCTGCGGAAAATGCTTGCTTCAAATTGGATACACCGTCACCAAAAAGAGGATTATGCTGGATGTAATGATCACCGTTATAGTAGCTTTCCAGTGCGGCGCGGTTCTTGCCAACCAGGATATCATCCACAAACTTGCGGATTAACGTTTTGTTCGTCTCGGTTTGGTTGCGATCTGTGATCTGTGTTGTTCCGTCAATCATTGTACGTCCGCTTGGATTAGCTGGAGCCGAGTCCTGAATATTGTCCCAATGCTCAACAATTTTACCATTGCTATCGAAGCGGAAAATATCAAAAACAATGCTCGTTTTTCCTGCAATGGACTCTTTATAATGAACCGCTACATAATTGCCATCCTGAATTACACGTTGGATTTCAACCTGTACATTGGCTCCCTTCGACTGGCTAATTCCTTGCAGCAAGGCATCTCTTCCGCTGGCAAAGCTCAGATTGTGCTGAATGTACTGATCTTTGCTGATCCAGGTCTCGGCCGCTTTCGTATCTCCGGTTTCAAAGCTTTTCACGATTTCAACGACCTTATCCTTATTACTCACCCCAATTTGCACCGTTTGGCTGGCCGGGTCCCAAATCACTTGCTTGCCCCATGCTTCTTTGACGACATCAACCGGCACATAGGTTACCCCTTGCTTGGTCAATAGGGTCGAGGTGGATAGCGGTACCTTAATCCCGTTGATTTGCGCTTCCGGACTGCCTGACACCAATACAACCGTCGCCTGATCATATCGGATAGTCGTGCTTTGTCGCGCCGTATTGAACGTAATATGCTTGGCATCCATTGGAATTCCCAAACTGGAGGCCAATTGTCTCAAGGGAATTAAGACCTGCTTATTTCTCACGATAGGCGCAATTTTGTAAGCCTCCTTCTTGCCATCTACCCAAACCTGAATACCCGTAGTAGGTTTTACCTCGGCTGCTAAAGCCGGTACAGCAGAAGACAGAACAAGCAAACCAGCGAGTGCAGCAGTAACCGTATGTTTTTTCATGAATGTGAACCCCTCTCAACCTATAAAATAGAATATGGAAGACAATTTCCTTTTATGTAACTTATATAGTTACACCTAATCGCAAAAAGCAACTTTTCCCCGCCTATCTAACTTTAAACCCCATTTAAATGTTTTGAAACCTCAATAACCCTCCTTTCAAAAATTTATACTTATACTGCTACAATGCAAGCCACAAGCCTTAGAATAAAGGATATGGGGAGCAATAACAATGTGTGATAAATTGCTAATGCCGAAACTCAAAAAAAGCGGCTCCTATCGCCAAGCGAATAAACGCTTTTTGAATAGTAAGCCGCTGTTAACCCCATTGCTATTGTTATACGGATAACGTTCTCCGAAACTTGATAAAGCTCCCAATTCGCCAGATTGAAATATACACCAGCGCCATCGTAATCGCCAGCATACTAACTTCAGACGTACCCAAACTACTGAGGTACTGGGTCAGAACAACGCGAATCAAGATAATAGCGATAATAATATATTTAAAATATTGGTTTGGCTTCGGATAAATAAGACCGTCATCCCGTCTTTCATACGCCGTATGCAGCAAAATAACATAGCCAAACAGAGCCCCTAATAGCCCGGCAACCAGCAGTTCCCAAAAGGCGGGGGGCGCATACGTTTGACCGGGAATATGCATTAATTGGTACACAGACATCATCATAAGCGGGAACGCGATAAACAAGGGGAGCAGAATCCGGATTCCGTTTCCTTTTACCGGCCCCCCTCGTCTTTTGGTTCTCAACCAGATCATCAGCCCCACCAAAACAGCCAACAATGTATATATAAATATCGTCGTCATGGTGAAACTCCTTCCTCATAGATCCTATAGATATGCTAGCCTAAATCGACAGTTTTTTCTCCAATAGATAAGCGCTCAAGCGGATTAATACATATGCAGCAACCCAACTGATCAACACCGCAATCGGGAAATGCCAGGTAAAAGAAAACCATTGTCCTGTTTGAACATGGTCAAACTGCTCATAAAGCCCCTGATCGCCTGACCAATAAAAGACACTCCCGCCACCCATTAAAAGAATCCAGAGTATCGGGCTAATCGGCCGCAAGGTGCTGTATTTGGTACTGGCCGTCAGCAGACCCAGCGCAATAACCAACGGTGTGAAGGCGATAATCATCACAAACCAGTTCAATCCAGCTATAATAAAGGACGCTGCATCCGCAAACGTATAAGGCTGGATGGTGGATGAGATGAACAGCGCGTACAGAGAACCTACCACAAACAGGGACAAGGTCACGACCACGGCTTGTAAAATAGCAGCAATCCATTTGGCGCTAATCAGCCACATACGCGGATAGGGCAGAGTCAGCCACCATCCGTAGGTGTCATTCTCCCATTCTCTTCTCAGACTTCCCACACCCATGAAAATGATCATGTACGGCAAACCCAGGGTGACATACCACAGCCTTGTCAATTCGAGTTGGTTATGAAGCGCGAAATACAAGGAAATAACGAACGCCGCAATTAGAAATAATGAGAAATACACAAGTCTCCACGATCTCGGTAGTCGATTGCGGCTCTGCTTTCTCCAGCTTCCTTTATTTCGAAATTCATGGCGTATCAAATCTTTGAACAGCCCTGATGAATTCACGCCTTCCACTCCTTTTTGTACAAATTGCGGAACACCTGATTCAGCGAGCCATGCTCTGCACGCAGATCGTCCGAATCACCAGACCATATAACCCGTCCGCGGTCCATCATGACCGTGTAGTCAAACAAGCCTTCCACTTCCTGAATATCATGCGTGCTAATGAGTATAGACTGCTGGCGACCCTCCAAATAATCAATAATCCCAGCCACAATCGCCTCTCTGGAGAGGACATCAATGCCCGCAAACGGTTCATCCAGGATCATGAGCGGAACCTCACGCGCCAGACATAAAATCAGTAGCACACGTGCCTCCTGTCCGCGACTCAACCCGGCCATTTTCAACTCCAACTCCACGTCCATATGATCAGCAAGTTTATAAGCATCTTTTATATTGAAGCCAGGCAAGAAGGATTCCCCCCACTCCAGTGTCTGCTGCACCGTATGATTGGGGTACCAGCGAGCCCGGTCAGGCAGGTAGGATATACCACGATTGGTTTCCCAACCCGGCTTTTGCCCCAACACCTGAAGCTCGCCCCCATCTGGCCGAATTAATCCGGTGATTGCTCGAAAAAAGCTGGACTTCCCACAGCCATTGGGTCCAAGCACCCCTACAATGCGTCCCGCCGGAATGACGACATCCAAGTGGTCCAGCGCTTTTTTACTTTCATATTGCTTCGTCAGATGACTCGCAACCACAATAGATTCCCTCATGCCCCTTCGCCTCCTCCCTCGTCATTTCCGTCCTGTTTGCTTCTTATATACTGCTGTACATCTTCCCACGATAACCCCAGGCTGCTCATCTGTCCGAGAAACTGCTCTATATATGTTATGGCCAATTGTTCCCTAAAGCTGGCAATCCGTTCACTGGACGAAGTAACATAAGTGCCTAACCCGCGCCGCTTCTCAGTCAATCCGTCCCGCTCCAGCTCCTGATACGCCCGCATCACAGTATTTGGATTCATGCGTAATTCCTGCGCCAGATCACGAACAGATGGCATTTTACTTCCCATTTCGATCTCCCCTTTAGCAATGGAGCTTCGTACTTGATTTAATATTTGTTCATATAATGGCTGGCTGAAGTCAATTAAAAATCGGAACGAGCCAACCCGTTGTTCTTCCATGGGTGTTTCCCCCTAATCGGCTGCATCTATTGTGCCTGTAGTGTATTATATCACTTAATACACGTAATACAAGTACCATCTTACTAAAATGTTAGTCATGCTTCCAAATTTCATTCAGTAAATGCTCAGCTTGCACTCAGATAGCATTCAAGTTGATCCCTTATGATGTATCACGTACCAAACAAACCATAACCGAAAGGTGGAAAATGAAGATGAAGAGCACCAAGAAAGCAATTTTGGCTGGAACGATGGCCTTGGCATTTTTAGGAGGCGGTGCACTATACTCCACAAGCGCAGCCCATGCTGCTTCAACTACACCTGAGAAGGCTCCCATTGCAGACAAAGCACAAGCACCTAAGGGTAACCCCGGAGATGCTAACGGCCCTAAAATGGCAGGAGGAAACTATGCTGAGAACAAAGCTCTCCTGAAATTATTGAAATTGTCCTCCAGTCAGTTGGATACACAATTGAAAGCAGGTAAATCCCTTGCTACAATCGCCAAAGCACAAGGTGTGAGCGTAAATTCCGTTATTGATGTGATGGTTTCAGATATGAAAGCGAAACTGGCTACGGAAAAACAAAACGGCAAGATTACGGCAACTGAATATAACCAACGTGTCTCTAATCTAAAAAAAATGATGACAGATATGGTGAATGGCGTAAAACCCTCCAAACCACCAGTAGATGGCGGTAAAGCGGATGCAGGTAAAGCTCCTGCTCAAGGTGATGCAGCCAAGGCTCCTGCTAAAACCAATGCAGCTAAAGCCTCTGCTAAGCAGAAATAGCTACATCCACCCATGTATAATAAATCTCCATCCGGCTTCCCTGTACGGATTGAGAAATCAATAAGCTTGTCCCCTGCTGCTGATACAACAGGAGGGGACAAGCTTATTTGTCATGTAAACAAGATAATATGTGGTAGACTAACATGATCCAGAGGTCATTTTTCACTAAAATTCATAATAAGGAGAATGTAATGAAAATAAATAAACAGGAATTTGATATACAAGGAATGAGCTATACGATCAGATCTGCCATGATTCAAGATGCGAAGAATTTGTCTGAAATCCGTTTGCTGATTGATGGAGAGACTGAAAATTTAGACAGAGAGAAGGGAGAAGCGTTTATAAGTACATCCGGTTTTGAACAGCTCATTGAATCAGATACAGAGAATAACAGAAACCTATTTTTAGTTGCGGTAGTTCATGATAAAATCGTCGGCTTTTCAAGATGTGAGGGCCATGTTCTGAGCAGATTCTCTCATAAAGTTGAATTTGGCGTATGCGTACTAAAGGATTTTTGGGGTTATGGGATCGGGACGAATCTTTTAAAAAAATCTATTTCTTGGGCTGACTCCAATGGCATCAAGAAAATAACTCTACAAGTTTTGGAAACGAATGATAAAGCCATTGAGCTCTATAAAAAACATGGATTTGAGATCGAAGGGTTATTAAAAAACGATAAGGTTCTTTCAGATGGCAAATACTACAACACCATAATCATGGGGAGATTTCATAAATAAAAAAAGACCCTGTTCAACAGGATCTTTCATCTTTGTATCGCCACACATCCCCTAGTAGCGATAATCATCATAAGGATTGCGATTACGATACTGATCACGCGGCTGCTGGGCTGCGGTAATCATCAAAAATATGCCTGAGATCAAATGCATCAACCAGCCCACAATCGGAATCCATCCAATAACCGAGGTCACGATCCCTAAAATAGATCCATAATAAGACTCTCTATTCGTCACCGATAGCACCAACGTAACAATGTGGAAAATCAGCATAAAGAACAATATAGTATACGCGGAATTTACGATGAGCAGCCCGCCCAAAACGGGAATAGCTAAAAATAGCTCCAATCCGCCTGTAATCCATTTTAATGTTTTTGATGGTGTCATTGTCCCACTCTCCCGATGCTGTTTCATTCCTATAATTATATCCTATCCCTACACAGGGTGACATACATTTTTTAACATATTATTTGCTTATTTCGTGACAGTCTCATCCCTTTTCCGAATGAGCTAAGCCCTGGCTACATATATGTGAGAGAGAATGAAATTTCGTGATTTCTAAAGGGGTGAACACGATGGGATATTATATTGAGGTGGAACGCGGCGTGAAGCTGTATGTCGAGGATATTGGAGAAGGCATCCCTGTTCTGATGGTTCACGGCTGGCCGCTGGATCACCGAATGTACGAATATCAGGCCGCCTTGTTGCCTGCTTACGGGTATCGCTGTATTCAGGTTGATCTTAGGGGGTTCGGCAAGTCTGATCGACCATGGCATGGATACAATTATGATCGATTGGCGGACGATCTGCTGGCTGTTATGCAGGCGCTTCAGTTAAACCAGGTACGGCTGATCGGTTTTTCGATGGGGGGAGCTGTGGTCACACGCTACATGAGCAGGCACCGGGGATTTGGCGTCAATCAGTTGATCTTGATCGGAGCAGCTACGCCCCGATTCACCCCAACCAGCGACTTCCCTTACGGTACTCCTGTCACAGAGGTAGATAAACTCATCAAACAAGCCTATACAGATCGTCCACAACTGGTAACTTCTTTTGGCGAGATGTTGTTTGCCAATCCCGTTAGCCAGAGCTTACGCGATTGGTTACGTGATCAGGGTTTCGCGGCTACAGTTCATAGCATGGCTTGTACTTTGTATTCACTGCGTGACTCTGATTTGCGCGCTGACCTACCATGTATACACGTGCCTACTTGGATTCTACACGGCAAGCTGGATCGGGTCTGTCCTTTCCCCCTGGCTGTCCAAACTCAAAAAGGAATTGCCGGATCAAAGCTTATTCCTTTCGAACGAAGCGGGCACGGTGTATTTTACGAAGCGCTACCCGAATTTAATTCTATCTTACTGAGCATACTAGCCCCATCCTCCACACCATAATTGAAAACCTGTTCATTCTTATGTATAATTCATATTTATAAAAAACAAAAAAGACGCCTCAGCGCCGTTAATGGCTATGGGGCATCTTTCACTACAAACATTTATCCGTTTAGGATTGTTTGGTATGATTAAAGCTCGTATTATTTAAAACAGCCAGCTTTTTCTCGCCCTTCACCATGGCAGAACCGCAAATGGGGCATGTCGGCTCGACAGAAAAAGCGAAGTTATCCCGCATCCAGCCGTTACATGTATCGCTGGCGCAATTCCAGACAGTTGTAATTTCCTCAGGAATCTCATCCATTGGCTTTTTCCGTGAATTGTACATAAACATCCCTCTTTCTTCATGATTTATAAAGCGATAAGATGTAATCAGTTCAAAAACGGTCTTGTGAACAGATAAAAACAAATGCCCCAAACGCTATGTTCGGGGCATCTGAAGTAGGCTGTAATTTTAAATTACAGTTTTACAACGTTCTCAGCTTGTGGTCCACGGTTTCCTTCAACTACGTTGAATTCTACGCGTTGGCCTTCGTCCAAAGATTTGAAACCTTCGCCTTGGATTGCGGAGAAATGTACGAATACGTCGCTTCCACCTTCAACCTCGATGAAACCGAAACCTTTTTCTGCGTTAAACCATTTAACTGTACCTGTTTGCATGGAATTACCTCCAAAATGTATTTATATGACCTTTATTTTTGACAAATAAAAATTCACATATTGCACAAGGTTATTTCAACCTAAAACAATAACCCTCTACAATATGTGAATCTCAGGTCACAATTTCAATATACTCATATTACCATAAGTGTATTGAAAACGCAAGCACTGGTGAATTTAATTTATGCAGAGTGCTTATGTCTTCTATTGCTGCTTCAAAGCTGTGTTCATTCGGCGGGAGTGAGTCATTAACGCCTACTTAAAACATTATATCCGCAGTTGCTTCCTATTATACCAGCAATCAAGAAATAAATATACAAAACATTGTGCAGGAGACGAACTTCTTACTAAAAGCTCATCTCCTGCGTTTATTTGCTCATTTTGAATTACAATTCTGCCAGTGCTTTAATTTCCTCTGCTGTCAGCGCTTTGTTATACATTTGAACTTCATCCAGGCTGCCATTGAAGTAAGCATCGGCGGCAAAGCGGCTTTTGCCGAGATAAGCCTCACTCGTCAGCAACTCATTGGGATTAAAGGTAATGCTGTCATTAACGGCTACTTCCTCACCATTTACATACAGCTTTCCTGTATTCCCTTCCAGTGTAACCGCTACATGCGTCCACTGGTTTAGAGGTAATGATGATTTGGAAAGCAAGCTTTGATCCGTACCCTCATGGATTGTAAACTGGAGCACACCGTTTCCTTGGGAAGGGGTAAGAAACATATGCCGGGCTTGGCCGTTGCCGAAGTCAAAAATCCGTTGCCAAGCTGCACCGCCCTTCCAGTTCACCCAAGCGGAAAAGGTAAAATCCTTCGCATCTGTTACTGTATTTGGTAGTTGCACGTAACCATCCTTACCGTTTAGGACAAGCGCACCGCCAAGCTTCCCGTCTTTATCCCATGCAGCACCACCATAGGTCTTACCATCGAATTGATTGTATGTGCTGTCGACAACCGAAGTTCCTTGATCTTCACTCCACGAATAGCGTGCGAGCTGAGGACCTCGGGCCTGCCCGGGAACAATGGCTGTAAAGTTTTTCTTAGCTGTGGCTTTGTCCTTTTTGATGGTCGCTGTCAATGTAACTGTTACAGGCTGAGAGCCGGCTTCTGGACGGTATACTTCACCTGTCACAGAAATATTCTCCGGGTGGGTGGATTCCCATGAAATAGTGGTATCTTGTGCTGCTTGAGTAGGTAGCGTCAGATTATAAAGAACATTGCTCGTATCGCCCAGGCTCAGATCCTTCTGCACAGCAGCTACAATTTTGCTGGCCTTCAGGTCAGGCTTTAGCGAACCCCATACCGCAACACCCTTGGAGGACAACGCGGTAAAAGCAAGCGTCTTGGCACCTGTGTCTGGATCACGGTGCCGCAGGAATACACCTTTGTACTTCGTGCCCTCTGCTGTAATTTCCAGCTGATTGCCTGCCCCCAACTTCCATGTACCGTTCACTCCACCAGACAGCTTGCCGCCACTATCCAGACTGACGTTAACGGCTTGCTTAATATTTGCCGAAATTTCCTTCCCGTGATTTACATACGAATATTGACCGAGGACATCCTTTTCTGACAGCTTTTTCAGTGAATCTTCATCTCCCGAATAACGATAAGGAGCAACCACAGGCCAACCGTCAGCGTTCATGAACATTTCATGTACCCGCACTTCAAACTGTTCGCCTCTCCCCGGGAAACGGGAATGGAAAATGACAAAATGCTTTTTCGTCTTGGGATCATAATAAGCCGAGTTGTGTCCGGGTGACACATAACCTGCACCCAGTCCAGTACCCGGATCACCAATTTCTCTTGGAATCAGGTAATTACCTATCAGTTTGACACCGTATGGTTCAATGGAAGCGTCATCAAAAAGTGGTTTATCGGGATTCGCCTTGACCTTGATCATATCATTGCCTTCAGCATCGTAGAAAGGACCATCCGGTGTTTTGGACCGAGCCACCCGCAAGTTGTATCCGCCATCCGCTGACAATCCACCATAGGACAGGAACAAGTAATAGTAGTCCGTTTGCGGACTGTATTGTATGTACGGCCCTTCCATACGAGCATGATTACCGCCTGTCAGCTTTTTACCGTAGCCTTGACCAGGGAGCGGCTTCCCTGTTTTTTCATCCATCTGCATAATGAAGATGCCTCCTGAGTAAGAGCCATATACCATCCACAACTTGCCGTTTTTATCATAAAAGGTGTCCGGGTCTACGGCATTTGGATGCTTGGTTGCGTCATAGATCGTCCCATCCTCACTCGGTTGGTCCCACATGCCGGATTTTAGAAAAATGCCTTTATTCTTATAAGGCCCTTCAATTTTATCAGCAACTGCTAGGCCCATTGCTGAACGCGGTGAGTCACCCTTGCAAGCGTTATAATACATATAGAACCTGCCATCTGCCAGTTGAATGACATCAGCTGCCCACAGGGTGTCTGTCTGTGCCCAATCCAGTGCTTCCTTTAATTCTTCTTTGACGTTGGGAATCAATGCATTACCATTCGCCACTCCTGTAGCAATCGTATCCCAATTCATGAGGTCTTTGGACTTGGCAGCCGCCAGATGTGAGCCGAAAATGTAAAATGTGTCTTTCACTTTCAGGATGGATGGATCATGTACGGAAGTCTCCTTGAAAGAGACAGCCTTTTTACTTTGAATTGAAAAGTTTTCTAGGTCTTGAGCTTGAAGGGAAGTTTGCCCCACATTTTGAATTCCATCTGTATCTGAATTGAGTGTTTGCTCGGCGCCTACCAAAGAAGCAGGCAACAACAGTGCACCTGCCAGTGAAGCTGCCGTTACTTTACGAACAAATGATTGCTTCATAAATCAATCTCCTCTCGTTTTGAACATCCCTGATAACATAAAAAAATATTGAGAAAGCGGTCAGGATTATGTTTGTATTAACTTCTTCAGCCTCGAATTTAATGTTGCTCATCCCTCCTATTCATCATTAAAGCGCTTTCACTTGATTTGAAAATAAAAGCACCTTCTGTTAAGAAGGACGTTTCAAACCTAGCGGTTAACCGTACCTCTATATTATTCAATGGATATGGAAAATTCAATATGTAATTTTATATTTTTATAAATTATTCATCGAATTATTAACATTAATAAATGTATTGCGTAAATTTCTAGTTTAAAGTTATAATTTTACAAGTAAAATTTTATATGTTTCCTGCCGATATACCTAAAAGGACAATTTTACGGATACTGTAAAGAACCGTTTAGATTTTATAAGGAGGTGAAAAATATATGCAATGGTATTTAAATGCATTAAAAAACTATGTAGGATTCCAAGGTAGAGCAAGACGTACAGAGTATTGGATGTTTATCCTATTTAGTGTAATCGTTAGCTTTGTAATCAGTCTGATCGATAGTCTTGTTGGCTTATCACCGATATTGACTTACATTTATTCTTTGGCTGTCCTGCTGCCATCCTTGGCCGTCCTGGCCCGTAGACTGCATGATACAGGCAGAAGCGGATGGTGGATTCTAATCGCTCTGATTCCTCTGGTAGGGTCAATTATTTTGATTGTATTCACATGCCAAGACAGTCAGCCTGGCGACAATAAGTATGGGAAAAACCCTAAATTGTAATGGTTGTAGATGTCTAAAACCTCTTTCACTTTTGTGAAGGAGGTTTTTTTCATATCTGTATCTCCCCCATCGAAATTTCAGCAGTAAGTTTATCTGGAGACCCCTGCGTCCATACTGGATTAAAAAGTATCCTCAAAGAGAGGGAGAACGTTCATGCGTTTTCGGAAAAGAACCCCCCCTAACAAAGTTAAAAAGCCGCCAGTCCAGCACAGCGAAAGTAAGTCTGAGCATTCAGGAGAGCAGCTCAGTGCGAATATCGGAAGCAATCTTCAGCAAATCAGACAAGCACTCGGTAACAGCACTGACATCATCATAAGAGAAGTTCGTATCGGCAAAGATGGTGACCAGCTCATTGCAATTCTCTATACGGACGGTTTGGCGGACAAAAATATAGTCTCCGACTTCATTATGGAATCGATGATGCTGGATAGTAGCTTGTCCAGAGACGTAGAGTGCAGGCTCCAGAACTCCTCTAGTGTCATGCAAGTATTGAAAGATTATGCCCTAACCATTGGAAGCATCCGGGAGATTATCGACTTTGAAACCTTATATAACGCGCTGTTGTCCGGGGATGCTGTCATTTTGATTGACGGTGAGACACAGGGAATAGTAGCCAGCGCACGTGGATGGAAGGATCGCGGTGTCACCGAGCCTGCCTCGGAAAATGTCGTCCGTGGGCCGCGGGAAGGATTTTCTGAGACACTGCGCACGAATACGGCATTGATTCGGCGTAAGATTAAAGATCCGAATTTGTGGCTGGAAACCAAACAAATCGGTCGTGTAACCCAGACCGAAGTCGCTGTCATGTATATCAAAGGGATCGTGAACCCTAAATTGGTCGAGGAAGTGCATGAGCGATTGAATCGCATTGATGTAGACGGCATTCTCGAAAGCGGTTATATCGAGGAGTTAATCCAGGACGAAACTTTCACCCCTTTTCCAACAGTATATAACTCCGAACGTCCAGACGTCATCGCCGCCGAGCTGTTGGAAGGAAAAATCGCGATCCTGGTGGATGGGACCCCGTTTGTGCTTGTCGTACCTGCGCTGTTTGTTTCCTTCCTGCATGCGGCGGAGGATTATTATCAGCGTGCGGACATCAGCAGCTTCATCCGGGTTCTTCGTTACACCGGAGTTTTTATCTCCCTGTTAGGTCCGTCCCTATATATTGCCATCACTACGTTTCATCAGGAAATGCTGCCGACCTCACTGCTGATCGGTCTGGCAGCACAGCGGGAGGCCGTTCCCTTCCCCGCCTTTATCGAAGCACTCATGATGGAATTAACTTTTGAAATATTGCGGGAAGCTGGAGTTCGTATGCCGAAGTACATCGGGGCAGCCGTCTCTATCGTAGGCACACTCGTCATCGGGCAAGCTGCCGTCGAGGCGGGCATCATATCTGCAGCAATGGTTATTGTCGTATCGATTACGGCGATTTCAAGCTTTGTTCTCCCTGCCTATAATATGTCCATCGCTTTTCGTATGCTGCGGTTCCCCTTGATGGGACTTGCCGCTTCCTTTGGGCTGTTCGGGATTATCGTTGGAGGCATTGCCCTGGTCCTGCATATGTGCAGCCTTCGTTCGTTCGGTGTTCCCTATATGACTCCTTTTGCACCTCTAATACCGACGGACACCAAAGACACCATATTTCGGTTTCCTCACTGGATGATGACTTCACGTCCACGGTTAGTCGATCAGAAGAATGTCAAACGTCGAAACAGCGCTCCACCTCGCAAATCAAGGGAATAAAAGAAAAGAGAAACAGTCGGAAAGGAGTGGATAATCATGAAGCGGAAGATAGCGATTCTGTGCCTGATTCTTGCACTCGTTTTACTTCTGACGGGCTGTTGGAATCGCAGGGAGTTGAATGAACTTGCCATCGCCGTTGGTATGGGGATTGATAAACAAGGAGATCAATTCCGGGTCTCTCTCCAAGTGGTGGATCCTGGAAAAGCATCGGCCAAAAAAGGAGCAGGCGGTGGTGCTCCAGCCACCTTGTATACAGAAGAAGCGGATACCATATTTGAAGCGATCCGAAAAATAACAACGATTAGCCCCCGGAGAATGTATTTTTCTCATCTGCGTATATGTGTAATCGGTGAATCGATGGCCACCGAAGGAATGGCGAAATCTTTAGATTTACTCTCCAGATATCATCAATTCCGCACTGATTTTTATATTGTAGTGTCCAAGGGCACTAGTGCGGAGGATACGTTAAAAATTATGACACCTTTAGATCCGATTCCCGCAAACGACCTTTTCTCCTCTCTGGAAACATCACAAAAAAACTGGTCACCCAGTACGACAGTAACTTTGGATGAATTGGTATCAGCACTCACCAGTGAAGGAATGCAGCCTGTCTTGACAGGACTCCGAATCGTTGGCAATAAAGAAACGGGAGAAACAAGCGGCAATGTGCAAGAGATCGCCCCATCCGCCCGATTACAGTATTCCGGACTTGCTGTATTTAGAAAAGATCGATTAATCGGGTGGTTAAATGAAACTGAAAGTAGAGGCTACAATTTCATCCGCGGCAAAGTGCAGAGCTCTGTCGGCTTTGTAGCTTGCCCCAGAGGCGGCAAAGTCGTTTCGGAAATCATTCGTACCCAAACAACTATAAAAGGGAACGTTTATAGGGGGGAGCCCCAGGTCAATATAAAAATGCAGGTTGAGGCCAACGTGGGAGAAGTCGAGTGTAATGACCTGGATCTGACCCAGGTGGGGACGATTTATGACATTGAGAAGAAAGAGGAAGAAAAGATAGAAGAGATTATGAAAATGGCTGTCAGAAAAGCTCAAAAATCATACAAAGCTGACATTTTCGGATTCGGTGAAGCCATTCACCGCGCTGACCCGAGAACCTGGAAATCCATTAAAAAAAATTGGGATTATGAGCACTTTGCAGAATTACCCGTAAATATCAAGGTCAATTTCAAGATTCGGCGCTTGGGCACGATTGGCAGCTCATTTTTGAATGATATTAAGGAGTAAATCCCTTGTCAGATACGGCGGGGGATCTGGCTCCTGTATAGAACCTTACCCTACAAAAGAAGGTGTTTCCCAAGATGCTATCTCATATGGTGAAAGTTCTGGGCATATTACTAACCGCTGCTGCAATCAGCTTGATCGAGGTCCCCTACATGTGGAAAAAGGGGTTAAAAAAAGAGCTTTGGTTATTCTCCATCCTTCTCCTTTTTGCCGTCGGAATTTGCTGCGCCAAGGCATTAAACTGGCTTATTCCAACTCCTCTGGATTGGATAACAGCGGTATATAGACCTTTCAGTGATTTCCTGACCCATATCGGTCTAATAAAATAAGACGAGGTGAAATAGGTGCCCGCACAGATCAAAATCTCAGCACGCCAAATTATGATATTAACGGCTCTATTTACGATCGGGAGTGCAATCCTCATCATTCCTTCAGGCATGGCGTTGGTAGCCAAACAAGATGCGTGGATTGCCGCGCTCGTCGGGGTCGGGGCCGGGCTCCTTGTCTTGTATTTGTACAGCAAGATTGCAGCTCTGTATCCAGAGATGACTCTGATTGGGATTATGGAAACCCTGCTCGGAAAATGGTTAGGCAAAGCCGTCGGTCTTCTGTTTTTCACCACACTTTTCATCAATGCTCCCGCTCCCGTTTTATTTTATTTAGGGAATTTTATGACTACTCAAATGATACCAGAAACACCAATTCTAGCGGTAAATATCCTTTTTGCGCTTATTATATTGTTGGCTGTTCGGCTGGGCCTGGAAGTGCTGGTCCGTTCTGCCGAACTGATGTTTCCGTTATTTACTCTTCTTTATATTTCTTTTACAGGTTTAGTGGTGTCCAATATTAAATTAGAAAACATTCAACCTGTATTAGAGGCGGGATTGGGACCTATTTGGCCTGCTGCCCTGTCCTTTGTTAGCACTGTGTTTATACCTCATATTATTCTGCTCATGATCTTCCCGGCTTCTGTAAATCGTTCCGATCAAACCCGTAAAGCTTTTTTCATAGGCAGCCTAATTGGCGGATTAATGTTGGTCGTGGTGGTTGCACTGGCAGTTTTTGTATTAGGTCCTGATTTAACGGCAAGAAATATTTATCCTAGCTATGCGTTAGCCAAAAAAATTAACATCGGAAATTTTTTACAGCGTATCGAAGCAATTATGGCTACCATGTGGTTTATTTCACTCTTTTTCAGAATCACGCTGTACATGCACACTACTGTGACAGCAATAGCCCAAATCTTTCGTTTGAAAAACGACCGGCAACTGGTGCTTCCTCTCGGGATGATTTTAGTCATCATGTCCGTCATCGTGTATCCCAATGTCCCATATCAACAAATCTATGATACAAAGACGTGGGTTCCTTATTCACTATCAATCGGGTTGTTTCTTCCCTTACTGCTGCTCAGTATACATGCCCTGAAAAGGTTGGGGACAAAGAAGAATAACAAGCCGGATGATAAACGTGAAGATAGAGGTGAAGATGGTGCCTAAGCAAGTTAAAATCTCCACACGGCAATTGTTGATCTTAACGATATTATTTACAATCGGCACTGCAATCCTCGTCATCCCTTCCGTTATGGCCGCCACTGCTAAACAGGATGCATGGATCGCAGCACTCGTCGGAGTGGGCTCCGGGCTGCTGTTGATATGGCTGTACAACACGATTACCATCCTGTATCCACAGATGACCCTGATTGAAATCATGGAGACCCTTTTGGGCAAGTGGTTGGGGAAGTCTGTTGCTCTGCTGTTTATGGTTATGTTTTTTCTGGGGGGTCCTGCTGCGGTGTTGTATGATTCGGGGAATTTTTTGACTACTCAAATGATGCCGGAAACGCCGATGCAAGCGGTCAACATCCTCTTTGCGCTCATTGTATTGATGGGCGTGCGCCTGGGACTGGAAACGGTAGCCCGTTCTGCTGAACTATTGTTTCCCTTGTTCATTTTGCTGTATACAGCTTTTGTCATTTTAGTCGTATCCAATATCAAACTGGAGAACGCCCAACCGATGCTGGAGAAGGGAGGCGGACCCGTTTGGTCTGCCGCCTTGTCCTTTATTAGTATTGCGTTTCTGACCCATATTGTTTTTCTAATGATTTTTCCGTTTGTCGATCAGCCCGATCAAGCGCGCAGGGCTTTTTTAACAGGGGGACTGATTGGCGGGTTGATTCTGGTTGTGGTCATTGTATTGGCCGTTTTGGTTTTCGGCCATGAATTAACAGCAAGAAGTATGTATCCGAGCTATTCATTAGCCCAAAAAATAAACATTGGAAATTTTCTTCAGCGTATTGAAGCGATCATGGCCGCTATGTGGTTTATTTCGCTCTTTTTCAGGCTGGCTCTGTATATGCAATCGATTATGATAGCCATTAGCCAAATCTTTAATCTAAAAGATGATCGTCCGCTGATCTTCCCTATCGGAATGATCCTGATCGTCATGTCGGTGATCATATACCCAAATGTCCCATACCAGCAATCCTGGGATGCAAAAATATGGACACCTTTTTCCTTATCTATGGGCCTTTTTCTGCCTCTGCTGCTGCTCTGTATGCATGGGATACGAAAAATCTGGTCAAAGAAAAAAATAGGGACCGAAGGATAGATCACATCCATCGTACGAGCCCTCCTACGAGCATCGATGAAATTTTTTTGCTGTTACCTGTTTACATCCTCCTCTTTTAGTTTATTTTAAACGAGTATTAAGCTGGCGCTAAGATTGGGTGTGTATGATGTATATTAGAATCTGGTAATTACATAAAGCCGGATCGGCTAAAGGCATAAACATTACTCCCGTTGGATATCCATATAAGGCTCCACCCTGGCAGAAATTGAATGAAACACAAAGGAGATTTACACTTATGAATCGAAAACGAATTATGGTCATCTGTACACTGTTGCTGGCGTTATCTATTGGGCAGTCTTCTACTTGGGGAAGTCGGGCTAATGCTGCTACACTGGCTCCAGAGAGAGCCCCTCAGGTACAGGATAATGAAGCTTCCAAGGATGATGAACTTTTGAAAACACTGGGCGCATCCTCGGATGAGCAATTGTATGATGCGTTATATAACGGTCAAACCTTGGCAGATATTGCACAATCCAATAAACAGGACGCACAGGCTGTTGTTGATTTACAGGTAGCTCAGTTAACGGAGCAGTTGGATCAACGACTGGCCAATAAGAGCATTACGCCTGAGCAATACGAAGCCCATAAGGCAGAATTGACACAGGTCGTTGCTAAAAGTGTGTTCGGGCTGTAAGCAGTGACACACTTGGCCCGCTTTACGCCGTAGTCCATGCCCCCTCAGAGATGCTTCCGAATTCATGTCAAAAAGGCGCTCCCCGATGGGATGAGCGCCTTTTGGCTTGTCTATATTTTGTTTTAACTTACACTTGATATACTCGGATCAAGTTCGTAGTACCTGCCTCAGCGACTGGAACACCTGCCGACAGAACTACAGTATCCCCTTTATGGATATAACCTGCATTCAGCGCGTTACGGATGGAGGATTCGAACATTTCATCCGTTGTAGCTACTTTATCCCCTTTGATCGGGAACACACCGGATAACAGGCAAATTTTAGCGAATACCGTGTTATTCGGAGTAACCGCAATAATAGGTGCCTTCGGACGATATTTGGATACCATACGTGCCGTGAATCCGCTGGCAGTCGACGTAATAATCGCTTTCGCATCCAGTTCCAGGGACGAACTCACCGCTCCCTGACTAATCACTTCCGTAATGTTGGTGCTTTGACGTGCTCTGCGCTTATCGAACTGCTCCTGATAATCGAATTGTGATTCTGCTCTGGCAGCTACAGCGGCCATGGTCCGTACAGACTCGACAGGATATTTACCTGCAGCAGATTCGCCCGACAGCATAACAACATCGGCTCCTTGCATAACAGCATTAAACACGTCACTAACTTCGGCTCTCGTCGGACGTGGGTTCACCTGCATGGATTCCAGCATGTGGGTAGCTACGATAACGGGCTTGCCGACCAGATTACACTTGTCTATCATTTCTTTTTGCATCACAGGCACATCTTGAATCGGCACTTCGACGCCCAGATCGCCACGGGCTACCATAATGCCATCGGAAGCTTCGATAATATCATCCAGGTTTTCCATGCCTTCAGCATTTTCGATTTTGGAATAAATTTGTACATGCTCAGCATGATGTCCCTTCAAAATCTCACGGATTTCACGGATATCGTCGCCTTTACGCACAAAAGAAGCCGCAATAAGCTCAACGCGCTGCTCCACCCCAAATTGGATGTGCCTCACATCTCGCTCCGTCACGCCTGGAAGGGTTGTATGAATCCCTGGCAGGTTTACACCTTTTCTCGGCTTCAAAATACCGCCGCTTACAATATTACAAATCATTTCCGTACCCTCGATGGAGGTTACAGTCAGATCAACCAAACCGTCGTCAATGAGAATGCGGTCGCCTGGTTTGATGTCCTTCGGCATATCCGGGTAATTCACTGAAATACGATGCTCGTCCCCTAGAATCTCTTCTGTGGTCAGAATGAGCTGGCTACCTGGTTTCAACAGACAAGATGCCTCTCTCAGCTTGCCAATCCGTATTTCTGGTCCTTTAATATCCATCATGACAGGTATAAAGGTATTCATTTCCTTCGCAGCCTGCCGCACATTTTCGATACGTTTAACGTGATCTTCCAGTTCACCGTGAGCCATATTCAAGCGGGCTACAGTCATACCAGCCTGAATCATTTCTTTTAACAAATGAATGGAGTCACAGGCAGGTCCCATAGTACAAATAATTTTCGTTTTAAGCATAGTAATGTCATCCTCCTGAATGTCTTTACTGTATGGTTTTCTATTCCACTTTGCTTCTCTATCTACATTAAACTTATATGGCTCTATTCTACCTGTACCCGTGCACCAAGACTATGAACTATAGTATGATGAATGTACTACAGTATAATGAATATTGAAGACATCGGGGAGTGAGTTTCGTGATTACATTGGTGGATATACGGCAGGACAACGGTGTGGACTGGTATGAAAAGGCTAGTGCAAATAGCGACAACGATGACTTACTGTTCATTTTGGTCACCTTTGGCAAATGTGTATATTGGGTGAACGATTGCAAATTCATTCTCGGTAAGGGTGAAACACTGCTTTTACCCGGTCATCTGGATTACTATGGCAAGAGCATTCCTACGCTTTTTCATACCAAGTATGTGATACATTGTCGCAAAACATGTACGAACAGCACACTTCCCATACTGAATACTGACAAGCCGTTGTTGATCAAACCTGGATGCTACGATATGCTGCATGAACGGATCAAATCGATGTACTTTCAATGGACTGAACACCCTAGCTACTACACCATGATGGCTGACTGTCTGCTGACCGAGGCCATGATATATATGAATCAGGAATGGGACAAAGGCGCCATTTCTTGCGATCGAGAGCGACATGTAGAACATATGAAACAGTATATCCAGAACCATTACCGGGAAAAGGTAACCAAGGAGGAGCTTGGCGACGCCATCCGTAAAACCCCCAATTATGCCGCGACGCTGCTGCGTGAGGTAACACGCCAAACGATCAGTGAGCATGTACATACACAACGTATTAAAACCGCCATCTACATGCTGACCGAGTCCCGGCTAACGATTCGTGAAATTTCGGAGTATGTGGGATATAGTGATGTTTCCTATTTTCATCGAATCTTCAAACGGTTGACAGGCTGCTCGCCGTCCGAATTTCTGGATGAACGTTCCTCAATCGTTTAGAACTACAGAAATAGGATTATGGGAAGATGATACGAAGCAATTTTAAATTTGAAGCTAGAAAAAAGAACGCTCATTTTTTCGAGCGTTCTCTGGGAAAATTAGTTTTCTTCCTCTTTTTTTTCGTAGGTGAAATTTCTTAAAATGACCTGCTTTGTTTTAGTAGTTATTTCTTCCCCCTTATTATCCAAATTTGCAACCTGATCGCTTTGAAACTTGTTTGGAACCTTAACGGGATAAAAATCTCCGTGCTCAGTTAACAGGACATGGGGTTGTTTAGATTGAGCTAGATGAGTTAGTTCTTTCTTTCTCTCTGGTGAGAGCCAGTTAGAATCATCGGTTGCCTTAGTCTCAGTTTTGGTTACACTGGTTTTAGAATCGCCGGTTACTTTAACCTCAGTTTTAATTTCATTAGCAAAAGTTTGGCTTTGAATGACGGTTATAACCCCTCCGATAAGAACAGTTAGACCTAAAACAACAACACTTGTTCTTAGTCGCTTGTTCACACGCACACACCTCCCTTCCCAAAAGATGTATTACGTATTTTAAAAAATATTAGTATTATAACGAGTTCATAAAAAAACATAATAATCGTTAAATAAAATAGTATTAAAACGTAACGTATCCATTTCCTGAAATCGTATAATCATTGAGGTTAAGTACCATTACCTGATATTGTCCAAAACCTGGAGCTTTAATTTGAAAATCCCTATTTTCATCTGTATATCTTCCATAAACGGCAAAAACCTCTCCCAGATAATTTTTGTTCACGAGCAGGTAACCTACTTCAGGGCTAGACCAAGAACTACCATCTGCCCATTGTACTACATGGAAATTCAGGATAGCTGCGTTATTAACCGAAAACTTATTAGAGTAAATAGCCCCATCGTCTCGAGAATGGTGACTAAATGACCATGCTCCCAATGACATAGGAGAAATCTTTTGATCGAGTTGAGTCTTTTCTTTTTCAACAGCAATTGATTCTATGGGTTTCGCATTTTTGATAACTTCATTATATTCTTCAGGCGTCAAACCGCTCAATAGTGAATCCGAATTAGCAATTGAAGAATATGCTGGAAAAAAAGACTGTGGGGAAGATTCTTTAGCCGATGAAGAGGAATCTGCATAGGAGCTTGCTGGGGTCAATCCGATGGCTACCAGCATGACAACTAACATAGTTACAAGAAATTTTTTCACGAATAATTGCCTCCCAAATACTAAATTTTAACAACATTTATATAATAACACACAAAATACCCATAGTGTGCATACTATTTGTAATTTTTACCTCATTGGCACAATATTTTGTCTCCTTCCAGAAGTCTGACAGATAAAAATGGACAACCATTCGGCATAAGGGAACATTTTCAGTCTATTGAGCGTTTGAAAACGGACTAACGTCCAAAGTCAAATTACGTAACCGGATACGTAATGATAAAGTCTATAAAAAAAGGTCTCCCCACCTGGAAGCTTCTCTAGCATCCCTTTTCAACAAGGGCCAAGAGCGCTCCAAAGTAGGGCGACCGTTATAGTTCATTCATATGCGTATCCGTGCTTATTTTGAAATGATATTAAGTTGAAGAACCCGCTGTTTTGACCTCTTCCAACATTTTATCGTTATAGCCAAACATCCAGGTCAGGACAAACGCTACCACCATAGCAGCCAAGTTCGCCAAAATGTAAAGCGGAAGCTGATGATTCATGTAGAGCAACGTGCCCGGAATGACCGTAACTGCCATACCTGTAGCCGCCAAATGGAAGACCGAAGCGATAAAACCGCCAACCGCACCACCGATGAGGCCCATGACAAAAGGCTTCATGTATCTCAGGTTGACCCCGAAAATAGCCGGCTCCGTAATCCCTAGAAAAGCAGACAACGAGGAAGGAAGTGCTAACGCTTTCAGCTTGCTATTCTTCGTTTTCAGTCCAACCGCCAGACAGGCAGCACCTTGAGCAGCCATAGCGCAGGTAATGATGGCGTTAAAGGCGTTTACGCCGTTCTTTTCAAGCAGTTGAATCTCCAAGAAATTAAATATATGATGCACACCTGTAACGACGATAATCTGATGCAAGAAACCGATGACAATCCCTGCAATACCGAAAGGTAAATCCAGCACAAACGTTGTTCCGTGCAGCACCCATTCTTCGAGTGAATGGAAAATTGGACCGATGGCAAATAATCCCAAAGTGATCATGATTAACAGTGTTAAAAACGGTGTAAGAATCAGATCTAGCGCTTCAGGCACCCGTTTGCGCAGCGCCCGCTCCAGCTTGGCTCCGATCAAGCCCACGAAGAAAGCTGGCAATACTGAGCCTTGATAGCCCACCACAGGAATGAATCCGAACATCGTCAACGGGTGAGCTGAGCCGTCCGCAACACTATAAGCGTTGGGCAAGGCCGGGTTTACCAGCATCAGACCAAGAACGATACCCAGCACTGGACTGCCACCAAATACTCTAAAGGCTGACCATGCGACTAACGCTGGCAGAAAAGCAAAGGCCGTATCCGTTAATACTTGTGTGTATAATAGAAAATTGGGTGAAATGTCCTGTGGCGTCATGCCGAGTAGAGCGAGAATTTGCGGCTGAGTGAGCAAGCCACGTAGCCCCATGAACAGCCCCGTAGCAACCAGTACAGGAATAATCGGTACAAACACATCGCCAAAGGTACGGATGGAGCGTTGGAAGACGTTTCCTTCTTTTTTCGCCTGACTCTTCACCTCTTCTTTAGATGAACCGGTTACGCCAAGCTTTTCGACCTCTTCAAAAATTCGATTTACCGTACCCGTACCAAAAATAATCTGATATTGCCCGGAATTGAAAAAAGCACCCTTGACCTTGTCGATCTCCTCAACTTTTTTCTGATCAATCTTCTCCTTGTCATGCACCATAATTCGCAAGCGCGTCGCACAATGAGCAAAAGATGCAATATTTTCTTGCCCACCGATTGCCTGGATCACTTCTTTAGCTATTTCTCTGTTTTCCGCCATGATGTTCATCCTCTCGTTCATTCCGTTATGTTTGATGATTAACGAACCACTTGATGTTTTAGCCTGCTCATGTAAAATCCCATTTTACCGCCTGGAAGAGAGCCTCTCCCTTGTCGGCAAAAAAGCGTATTTCGTCACTCTCTGGATGCGGAAAAATACGACTGGTGAACACCTCTTCCCCATCATTGACGAAAATCTCAACTGAAGACGTATCTACAAACAAATGTAGTTTGATATGATCTTTATCCCATGAACACTGCCGTACCTCACCATACGAAGTGGCTACAGGCTCACCTGATTGCGAACGGTCCAATACAAGTTTGCGGCTGACGGCATTATATTTAATCACCGTCTTCTCAGTCTCACTCGCACGGAATTCAATACCAAACACCTTAGCGCTCAAAAGATCTACCTCACAGATCAGCTCATAGGCCGTACCTGTAAATCCTTCATAGGTTTTGCTCTCTGAGAATAACGTGTCAGCTACCCGATCCTCACGATTTCTACGTAGCGTAGTTAGCTCAGGGATCGGCCGCTGCAAGAGTTTGCCCTCATGAAGCGTAAGCTCCCTTGGTAATGTCAGACAATGAGCCCATCCGTTCGGATCTGTGGGATATTCGATATCCGGCAGGCCCATCCATGCCACCATAATACGCCGCCCCTGTGGGTCAATCATCGTCTGTGGCGCATAGAAGTCAAAGCCTCTATCGAGCTCGTGGAATGCGCCGTGCTCCAGTCTTCTTGTTCCGGTATCCAACGGCTTGCCGATTACGTAGCCCGATTGATAAATATTGTGATTTTCATCCCCAGAAGGCTCCAAGCCCTGAGGAGAAAAGACCAAGACACCCGCTTCGTTCAGTTCAAAATAATCTGGACATTCCCACATGTAGCCAAACGACTCCAGGCCTGTGCACAATTCTCCCTCAAACTGCCACGTACGAAGGTCGGTTGATCGGTAGAGGACGGCGCAGCCTGTTAAATTCGTTCTCTGGGCACCAATCACACAGTAAAAGCTATTGCCGTCTTTCCATAGCTTGGGATCACGAAAATGGTCTGTATACCCTTCTGGCACATTGGAAATAACGGGGTGCTCCCATTTAGTAATGTGACCATTCTCGTCCATAACAGCCATGCATTGATAAGGATGTCTGATCCAGTCTTCATCTCGTGCATTTCCCGTATACAGCATATATAACTTGCCCTCATGCTCCAGTGCGCTGCCCGAATAAGCCCCATGCGAATCAAAATAATCCCCAGGTGCGATGCCAATGCCGGCACTATTCCATGTGACCAAATCTTTCGATTTCAGATGATACCAGTATTTCATCCCATGATCCGTTCCGAGCGGAAACCACTGATAAAATAAGTGGTATTCACCTTGGTAATATGAAAAGCCATTGGGGTCATTGAGCAAACCTGTCGGTGGCTGGATATGAAACACCTGCCGCCAGTGACATTGCTCCACTTTCTCCTCCAAGCTGGCTATTTCACCGGGCTCTGCCTGCTCGATCATTCGATACTTTTGTTCTCTTGTCATTTTCATAGGTGTACCTCATTTTTATTAAAACTTTCGCCTCAGGAACCGGTTCCAAACCAATGAAAAAAATATTCTATCGGAACCGGTTCCCTTGCGATTAAAAATATATACTCATCCATGGATTTGCAACCGATTCCATTTGTGCCCGAATGCTATGGAACCGGTTTCGAAGAAATTATAATCCACTTGTTCAGCGTTTGTCAACGCTTTCTCTTTCGATAAGGGAATAATTCATGACCGTCACTTTTTCTACCGATTTATGTTCTACCAGCCGCATAATATTTTGCGCTGCTACACGTCCAGCCTCCATATACGGATATTGAACGGTTGTCAGGGCAGGGTGAATGACCTCCGTAATATCGTATCCCCCAAAGCCAGTTACCGACAAATCCGACGGGATGACAATCCCTCTGGAATAAGCCGCATTGATTACGCCCAGCGCGATATTATCCGTAGCACACACCATTAACGATGGCTTGAAATGGTCCAAAATGGCGGATGCAGCAATCCGTGCATCGGACATTTTAAATCCGGTCTCATAGTATCTGATATCATACCCTGCTGCTCGCATCGCATCGTCCGTATGAGACTCAGCAGGCAATGCATCGCGAACAGCCTGCCTAAAGCCCTCCTTGCGTTGCACACCGACGGCAACATCCTTTTCAGTAACACCAACGTAGGCAATTTCGCGGTGTCCCTGTGACAAAACGTACGTGCCGATATCATATCCTGCACGATAGTCATCATGGATAAGGCTATGAAGCTGCTCGTGCTGCTGGCCCACCAGCAACACCGGAATACCGATGTCACGAATCGCGGTCAGATGGTCGTCTGTGATTTGAGCAGCCAGCAAAATGATACCCGAAATCTTTTGTCGGCCCAGCTCATAAATAGCTTCAATTTCACGCTGTACATCCTGGCTCGTATTGGAGATCAGCATCTGATAATGCTGAGAACGCAGCTCCTCATCAATCCCCATCAACGTATGGGATGTCGCAAAAGAATCCAGACGCGGCACAACGGTGCCGATAATGTTGGTCCGCTTCGCCTTAAGACTCTGGGCAAAGGCATTGGGCACATACCCCGTGGCTTTAACCACTTTTTCAATTTTACGTTTCGTATCCACGCTGACAGACCCGCCGTTCAAAAAACGGGATACCGTGCTCTTGGATACACCAGCCATTTGGGCTATATCTGCAATCGTCTTATTCATGAAGTCCCCCGGAGATTTTTCATATTCATATGCTTCCAAAACGTCTCTTTTCACATAACCCTATAATACCATATGGCGGGATTGGATTGCTGTGGCTCCAGACCCATCATGCACAAAACGCCGTCCCTTCTGAAGAAGGAAACGGCGTATCATAATGAACGTAATTTTAAAAATCAAAGTTATCCGGATCTGGACCTACTCGAAGATCGGCATTTAACGCCTGAATTCGATCCATATCCTCGCGCGTCAGTTCGAAGTCAAAAATGTCGGCATTTTCGACGATCCGATGCGCCTTGGTAGACTTGGGAATGGTGACAACTCCCTGCTGCACATCCCAGCGTAAAATCACTTGCGCCACCGATTTGCCATACTTGGTCGCTATGTCTTGCAGTACCGGATGATCGAGCAATTGGCCTTGCATTAACGGGGACCAGGCTTCCATTTGAATGTCGTTCTTTTGACAGAATTGCAACAGCTCGGCTTGGGTTAATTGTGGATGGAACTCCACTTGATTGATCATTGGCTTAATTTCAGCATCCTTCATGAGATCTTCCAAATGATGAATCTGGAAGTTGCTGACTCCAATCGCCTTAATCCGTCCTTCTTTATACAAGGATTCCAACGCTCTCCAAGCTTCTTTATACTTTCCTTGAACTGGCCAATGAATCAGGTATAGATCCAGATATTCCAGACCCAGCTTGTCCAGACTGGCTTCATAAGCTGCTCGTGTCTCTTCATAGCCTAAATCTGCATTCCACACTTTGGACGTGACGAACAGATCTTCTCTGGACAGATTATTTTCCTGAAGGGCTTCCTGAATAGCCTGCCCTACACTGCTTTCATTCGCATAGATTGCAGCTGTATCTATACTGCGGTAGCCATGCTTTACAGCAGCCTTTATAGCATCGACCAGCTCCGAACCTTCTTCCACTTTAAATACCCCAATGCCAAACCAAGGCATGTGAACTCCGTTGTTTAACAATGTTGTGCTTTGTAAGTTTTGTGTCATTTTGTATCTTCCTCTCTATTTTTTAAAAGCTTTAACCTGTAATGGTGGTTGTATCCCTTTTTTCGAGCATACGACTCCAGCCTGTGAGCAAAACCGCAACGAAAACCATAATGCTCCCGATCCAGGCCGTATGAATGAGACCGAGTGAATCCGTTACAATCCCGCCTAGATAAGCTCCGATGGCTATCCCTGCGTTGAAAGCTGCAATATTAACAGCAGAGGCAACATCGACAGCTTTGGGTGCAAACCTTTCGGCCAACATGACTACATATACCTGTAGCCCGGGCACGTTCATAAACGCAAGCAATCCCATAAAGAAGATCGTAATCAGTCCTGCCGTTTTAAAAGGTGCCGTGAACAACAGGAGAAAAAGGATCACTGCTTGAATCAAAAACATGTAAAACAAAGCTGAAAGCGGCTTGCGGTTGGCTGCTTTTCCGCCAATGACATTACCGATGGCAATCGCAATTCCATACAGCAAAAGTATAAACGTTACCGTACTTTGTTGAAATCCGGTTATGTCGTGAAGTAATGGAGATAAATAAGTAAACACCACAAATGTGCCTCCATACCCCAAAGCTGTAATGATAAATGCGAGTAGCAAGCGACCATTGGTAACCAGTTTGACCTGCTCGCGGAAAGGAGTCTTGTTCCCTTTGCGCAGCGTAGATGGCAGCAGAATCAGATTGGCGATGAGTGCCACTACACCGACGACCACAATCGCCATAAATGCAGCCCGCCAACCCCATTGCTGCCCAATGTAGGTACCCAAAGGTACACCTGTGACTGTGGCTACGGTCAACCCGGAGAACATAATGGAAATAGCACTCGCTCGCCGATCATCCGGCACAAGATCGGCCGCGATGGTGGAACCGATAGACATGAACACCCCATGGGCGAACGCTGAGATCACACGCGCAATCAGCAGCAAGGCTATTCCGCTAGAGACCGCAGCGAGGCTATTACCTGCAATAAATATAATCATGATCCACAGCAGCAACGTTTTACGGGGAACACTTGATGTTAATGAAGTCAAGACAGGTGCCCCGATGGTAACCCCTAATGCATATAGCGTTACAGTTAGTGCAGACATCGTTACAGATATATGCAAGTCTTCAGCAATCAGGGGAAGTAGTCCCACGCTGATGAACTCGGTTGTTCCAATCGCAAAGGCGCTTACGGCTAGAGCCAGTAATGGCCAGATACTTCGTTTTGATTCTGGCGACATGTTTTTCACTCCTATCTATAGAAATCTTCGACCAGCAGATGTTATTATGAGTTATTCAAGCAAATATGAACAGTACGTACTTTTTAGTGATATAGGTACTAAAAAGTACCCTAGATAAAGTTCTTTTTGATTAAAACAGGCTGTTAAGGTATGTATAACAGAAGTGATACACATGGGGGGATCTGCATTGGGGAAGAAAAAATACAACATCTCTGTTGAGGCGACGTTAGAGGTGATCGGCGGGAAATGGAAATGCGTGATTCTGTGTCATTTGACACATGGAAAGATGCGGACAAGCGAATTAAAACGGATGATGCCTTCCATAACACAAAAAATGCTGACTCAGCAGCTTCGTGAATTAGAGGAAGACGGCATTGTCAATCGGATTAGCTATAATCAGGTTCCACCCAAAGTGGAGTACGAGCTTAGTGAATATGGGTGTAGTCTGAAAGGCATTTTAGATTCTCTTTGTGCTTGGGGAGAAAGACATATTATTAAAGAATACGGGGATAAATCTACGGTTTTGGAAGATAACATTCTGAATAAGCTGTAAAGCCAAAAAGAGCGCCTGCATACATCAGCAGGCGCTTCTCTCTCCGAATTCCAAGGGTTACGAATTGGACATCATTTTAATTTGTGAAATCGATGACCATGCGTCCTTGGATTTTGCCCTGCTCCATCTCCTCGAAGATCTCATTAATGTCTTCGATCGGACGTTTTTGTACAAGAGGGACGACTTTACCTTCTGCAGCGAACTGGAACGCTTCTTTAAGGTCTTCACGAGTGCCGACCAAGGAGCCAATAACTTGAATGCCGTCCAGAACCAGACGTGGAATGTCCAGATCCATCTTATCAGTTGGAAGACCTACAGCTACAACACGCGCGCCAGCCTTTACAACGTCGATGGCCTGGTTGAAAGGTGTTTTGGCAACAGCAGTAACCACGGTTGCGTCCAGACCAGCACCGTTTGTTAGCTCCTTAGCTCGGGCGACCGGATCTTCTTTCATGCTGTTAACGATATAGTCAGCACCAATTTGTTTAGCCAGTTCTAGTTTTTCATCACTGATGTCAAAGGCTACAACTTTAGCATTGAATACATTTTTGGCGTATTGCACAGCCAGGTTACCCAAGCCGCCAATGCCGAAGATACCGATCCATTGTCCTGGTTTGATTTCACTTACTTTAACTGCTTTATATGTTGTAACCCCTGCGCAAGTTACACTACTTGCAGCAGCAGGGTCAAGACTATCTGGTACTTTGACCGCGTAGTCAGCTGTGACAATACATTGCTCTGCCATTGCACCGTCTACCGTATATCCGGCATTTTTAACTTCACGACACAGCGTTTCCCGCCCGGTTAGGCAATATTCGCAGTGACCGCAGCTTTCGAACATCCAGGCAATACTTACGCGATCACCAATCTTAAGACTGGTTACTCCTTCGCCTAATTCAATGACTTTTCCAATACCTTCATGCCCCAGAACTCTGCCTGTGACATCACCGAAATCTGCATTTTTCACATGTAAATCTGTGTGGCAAACTCCACAGTATTCGACTTGGACTAACGCTTCCCCATGCTTCAGGGAGCGTAAAGGTTTCTCTTCTACACTGACTTTCTTGTCTTTTGTAACAATTGCTGCTTTCATGTAGATCTCTCCTTTAATTAGATATGGAATTATTTTGTAATGCACACTTCATTATTATAGTAATTTTTGCCCAAAAAGGACAAATATAAATCTAACTTAAAACTATTTAATCGAAAAACGCTTCTTTCTAAGTCCTTGGACCCTTGTAGGAACTTTGTACAATAATTTACAATGTAAAAAGTTTCACATACTCTATTTGGAAGAAGGATAAAGAAACATGAAAAAAAACTGGAAAGGTTGCCTGTTCAGCATATTTGCCATTATCTTGGTCGCGTCGGTAACAGGATGCAATTCACAGCCCGCCATTTCTAGTACCACCAGCACTTCATCCTCATCGGCTAACAACGCTCATGCAGTTGTTCAGAAAGGCCCACACTGGTCCTATGCAGGAGAAGAGGGACCCGAGCATTGGGGAGAGCTGGAAAAAGATTTTGTTGCTTGTGGTAACGGCCACGAACAATCTCCTGTCAATATAGAGCATACCCATCTTGAAGCATCGCAAACGCAGCAACCTCTGCAAGTTCATTACACCAATACGAAAGCATCCATTTTAAATAATGGGCACACTGTGCAAATCAGTGTTGCCGATGCCAACAATAACATCGTGCTGGACGGTACTAAATTCACTTTAAAGCAGTTTCATTTTCATCACCCGAGCGAACACCAAATAGATGGTAAAAATGCTGAAATGGAGCTTCATTTTGTCCATCAAAGCGACAACGGAAGCACAGCAGTCTTAGGGGTCCTTATCCAAAGTGGCAAAGATAACAAGGCTTTCAACCGCATCTGGTCCAAACTGCCGAAAGATATTTCCCAAGAAGCAGCTCTGGATGAAGAAATAAATCTCGCTACGCTGCTGCCAAAAGACCTGCACTCCGTTCGTTACAACGGATCGCTGACTACCCCGCCATGCACAGAACATGTCAATTGGACAGTGCTGGAGCAGCCTATTGAAATGTCCGCAGACCAAATCAACCAGTTTGCTGCCATTTTCCCCGATAACCATCGCCCTGTACAACAGCTGGGAACCCGGGAACTGACTGCCGATAAATAATAAAATAAAGTGCCGTAAGATGTAAGGTGCATTCTATATATAAATACAACCCAAAAGCCCCCTCTATTCATCTAGTTAGAGGGGGCTTTTCGGTATTAAATTTACTGCTCATTACAAGCGCACCAGTTCCTCCACCTTCACTGGCTGACCTGTACGCATAGAACGGTTGGCGGCGATGCCTGTTAAAATGGACCATGCACCGTCGATATGTGAGGCCGCACGATGAAACCGATCCTCTGCCGGCTTATCAAAAATATCACGCAGCATAACTGGATCTCCTCCGCCATGCCCCCCCTGGCCTTCCTCCACTTCGACCTCATAAGGTGCTGCAAAGTGGGGATAGATGGTGATGGTCTTCTCTTTTAGTGCACCCTCATCTGCCTTGCTGCCGCCGGAATTAACATAGGATTGCTCGGATACCCGAACCTCCATCCGTCCCTTTGTGCCGTTAAATACGATGATAAAGCCCTCCCAAGGCATGTAAGCATTCAGTGAATAGTTCATCACCGTCTTGTTCTGATACTTCACCATGACACTCAGCGTATCTTCAATGCTGATATTGTCGCCAAATACGCTTTGATCCCGCACATAGCCATCCTCATGCTCAGCATCCAGATACATGCTTTTTAGATGTTCGTTACGGTCCAGATGTAGCGCAAAGGGGTCATTTTTCGCTGCCTTGCTGCCGTAAGCCCGTTGATAAAACTCCGTCACGCCACGCTGCTCCGCATTTTCCCGTCCGTAAAATTTCAGATCCCCCATCGCATACACCGTCTCCGGTTTTGAGCCAAGCCAGAAGTTCATCAGATCAAAATGATGCGTCGACTTGTGCACCAGCAAACCGCCGCTATTGCGCTTGTCTCGGTGCCACCGACGGAAATAATCCGCGCCATGCTGTGTATTCAGCAGCCATTCGAAATTGACTGACAGCACCTCTCCGAGCGTCCCGTCCATGATCAGCTCACGGATTTTCGTATTATGTGGCGCATAGCGGTAGTTAAAGGTGACGCGCAGTTTCCGTCCCGTGCGATCTATGGCATCCAAAATGTCTTGGCATTTATCTTCATCCACCGTCATCGGCTTCTCGGAAATGACATCACAGCCCAGCTCCATCGCCCGGATAATATACCGATGATGCACCCGGTCAATGGTCGTGACAATGACGATATCTGGCTTCGTCTCCGCGATCATCCGATCAAACTCGTGAGCTTTATAGGTCGGAATCGGCTCATGCTCGTATTTCTCCTGCAACAGCCGATTGGCATAATCCATTCTCGTCTGATTGACGTCACAGAACGCGATCAGCTCCGAGGTATCTTTGAAAACGGTAACAACTTCACCGTAAAAAAATTCGGCTCTTCCTCCAGTACCCACAAGTGCATATTTGATTTTAGCCAATTGGTTCACACCCTTTACATGAATTGCTTTTATTTTATAGTATAAGAAAGAGCAAAATCTTCGCTTTTATTATGATTTTTCCCGTAAAGTGTACATATATTATCCTTATGCATTTTTTATTAAAGGAGACTATCGATATGATCGCTACACCCCGTTTTGCCATCGAGCAAGCACTGCGGAAGGTGCCATTCAGCATGTCTGCCGACCATGTCCACCAAGCGCACGAAATCTATTATTTGCTGGCAGGAGAGCGCTACTACTACATTAATCAGCGGGTATACGCGCTCCAGAAGGGCGATCTGATTTGGATCAGCAAACATGATTTTCACCGTACGAGTAACAAGGGTAGTGGTAGCCATGAACGGATTTTGATTAACTTTGATGAAGAATTTGCAGCCTCGTCAATGAATGTCTCTCCCTCCAGCGATCAGAACCAGCTTCTTCTGCCAGAAAAAAGCTTTCTGCTTCGTCCCTCCGCGGAAGAACAATGCGAGCTGGAGCATCTATTCCGGCAAATGCTAGATGAATACCACCAAGAACATGCCTACCGCCAACTATATCTCCAAAGCTTGCTACTCCAGCTCCTTATCCGCATCCGGCGCATACAATCGGCCACTGCCGATACCATTGCACCGGAACGTAGCGAAAAGCAGCAGCGCGTGTACTCGGTCATTGCATACCTGCATGTTCATTATGACGAGAGCCTGTCGCTAGATCAGCTGGCTGAGCATTTTTATATTAGCAGCACGTATTTGTGCCGTATTTTCAAGCAGACAACAGGTTTTACTTTAGTAGAATATCTTCAGGATGTGCGGGTGCAGCAGGCTCGTGCGTATTTGAGAGAAACGAGCTGGAAAGTAACCTCCATTGCTGAAAAAACGGGCTTTGACAGCATTGCTCACTTTGGTCGTGTATTCAAGCATCTTACCGGGCACACCCCGCTACAGTACCGAAAAAAATACAAAAAGGAGTAGAGGAATGCCCCTACTCCTTAACTCCCATCAAGGTGATGCCTTCAATAATTTGCTTTTAGACAATAATGAAGATTTCGATTTAAGATATTTTTTGTAGCTTGGTAAGCGAATAGGTGCGGCCACCATCTGAAGTATAAAAATAATTGAATGGACTTAAGAACTCGCAAACCTGGAATGTGTCCAAATTAATAACGATGTAATTAGGACCATACGAAAAATCGGCTTCCCCTGTTCCAAAGGTTCTCGGAGTTTGAAGACCCGAAGGATCGGTGTAATCCATAATATGGGTTACATCTCCTTTTACATTACGATAATAGCTGTTACTATACAGCCATGACCCCTTATTGATTTCAATCAGTAATGCATTTGGAGCAGAATAGGGTGCACTACTGGAGAACGACCCCAAATATACGCCCTTTACTTCAGCTACTGAAATGCTCATATCTCTAGCGGAATACCCATTTGGGGTATACCAGGTTTCGTGGTTTTCCCAATTGAGTCCCGTTAAGATATTATCTCCGTTGCTGCGGATCGTTGAAAGATCATAATACAATACGACTCTGGAAAGGTCAGCTGTACAATTGATAATGGCAGAGGCACCCGATGGATTAGAAGCATTCCACATCAATTTATAGCTGCCTTTTTCTTCACCTGTCGCAGAACCAATTACAATCGCATATTTACCTGCCGGGATATTAATGTATGCTTGACCTCCGTTTGCTTTAACACCCCATCCAGTAGAACTGCCTAACGAGCCGTTGGCATTGACATTGTACAGAATAGCCAACAGATTTGGATTGCTGGAATCCAGCTTTAGGAATGATAGCTGCTTTGCAGTGAGAGAAACCGCGTAGCTATCAAATGAATCACTGAGAGTGCCATCTCCTACAAATACAGGTTCAGAGATACCCCATGCGCTTTGCGGTTTAACGGTTCTGCTCTGGGTTGAATCTGTGGAAATCTTTTTCGCTTCGTCCGGAGATATTTCATCTAGATTTTCAAATTTTTGAGTATCCATTGCAGAATACGGTATGGAGGACATGGATTGAATTTCTGCCTTCTTCGTCTCTTCCTTAGCCGCTTGCGACGTTGTTTCACTTGCCGCGAAAGAGGGAACTACTGAAACACTGTACATGAGCAGTATTGCCAAAATAAAACTAACACTTTTTCTGACAAATTTCATAATGTACTCCTTTCACGATTGAGATACTTATTTTCAAAAAATTAGTAAGCTTCGTTCTAGGAAGTCATCTACATGATCATCTCTAAGATGCATAACGTAAAAGTCTATATCACTCGCATTCTCCTTTCGTAGTTTTGAATATGAGTCAATCGTTTCTTCTGTTGTGTCTAGATTATTAAATAGTACAGAAGAAATTTCAATGGACTGGCGTAGATAGTATGTTGATGTCGTAAACAGCATGAAATACGAGTAAATTTCCGTCCGGACAACTAAAAGAGGGTGTCGCAAACCAGCTGTAAATTAGCTGTTTCGCGGCACCCTTCATTAATTTGGGCATGCCTTTCTGATGATAGGACTGATTACGCCAAGGGTATCAGTACGACGCTACATTTCGTTCAAAAGACTTCAAGAAAGCATACTGTATTTATAATATTCACTGCAATACATCATCTGAATATACCTCAAGCAGGTTAGTAATATAATTCCTGCTCACAGGGAGATTGGTAATCTCATGACCATTAAAAATATCGACGGAATATGGATAAGTTATTTTTACTCTGTAGATTTTAGATTTTGCAATTACATACGACCTATGTATCTGGATAAAATTTTCACAGCCTAATAACTGCATCACTTTGTTTAAGGTTCCTCTAAGATAGATTTCCTCTTTTGTTGTATGATAGATTATCGTATGATTATTCACTTCCACAAAAACTATATCACTTTGACGAACACTATTTATGGTGGACTCTGCTATGATAGTGAACACTCGCTCCGGTTTTTTTTGCTTCACTACTCTATCCAAAAATAGCGAAAGTCGCTTCTCGTCAATAGGTTTTTTCAAGAAGCCCATTGCTTCCACTAAATATCCGTCAATAGCACGAGCAGAATCAACAGTAACAAAAATGATAGGTACCCGATTGCCCATTTTTCGGATATGCTTTGCTGTAGTCATCCCATCAATATCTTCTTCACTACTTAGCGAAATATCGAGCAAAACTACGTCTATATCTATGTGAGCATTAAGATATTGAATTAATTTCTGGGACGAATAAAAATCAGCACATTGCAGCTCTATATTTTTATTTAAAGCCCACCGAGATATAGACGCTTTTAACGCATCGCGCCAATAACATTCGTCTTCACAAATTACGACCTTCACGGCATACCACTTCCTTCATTTGTACAGTTAAGATACAAGTGTTGAAAATTTATGGTCGGTGGCTACAGCCTGCGGCGCTTTACCGAATTGCTTGATATGTGATTCTATGACGGGGACGGGCAATTCATCTTCAGACGGGTTTCCTTCATAATACGGCGTAGCACGAGACGACTTATTTGGAATCTTTTTTCCCTCGACAACAACAACTTCTACATGGGCGACTCGAATTCCTTGCTTGTTTTTAAGGCGAAACTCTGACTTTTTAAGGGGTAACTAATCAGAACCTGGAAAACAATTTTTAACAAAAGCTTAACAGACCCAGAAGCTGGGGGCCAATGAAAAGGCAGCCCCACAGCGCTTGATGCTTTTTCTGCATCTTGTCACCTTCCTCCCCGGTCACAGCCCATCCCGTGCCTACTTGACCGCCTTGGATATGATCTGATTCAACTTTTCAATGGTTGCCGCAGCATCCTGCTTGCCCAGGAACATCAGGTCGATGGTTTCCGTGATATCCGAGTTCAACCCCGGCACCTGAGCATCATAGGCCAGTGCAGATCCATGAGCATGCCCTATGTTACATCCCTCAGTCAAATAGCTTGAATGCTCAATTGTCGCCTTTTTCTTAATGCTCTCATCTGCCGCAGCAAGTGTACCCATGGCATTCCCGCCTTCAACTAGCCGCGCCTCCTGCCCCTTCACAGAGACGTAGAATGCTGCCAGCTTCATGGCCTCTTGCACATGCGGACTATTTTTGTTTACAGCTACATAGGCAACCGGAATGGCGACGGGCTCATTCTTACCGGTATTGGATGGCCAGTAGATATAATCGAAGTCGAGGCTTTTATTTTGACTAAACAAGGGCTCCAGCCATCTTCCCGCCGCCAGCATGCCGACTTGATTGGACATGAACATCGCGTCAGCCCCTTGCCCTTTGGGAAACGAGCCGAGATATACCGCATTTCCCTTTTTCACCATATCGTACATAAAACTGAAGGCTTCCTTGCCCTTTTCATTGTGGTCCAGCACATATTTGCCTTGTTCATCAAAGATCTGACCGCCATTCGACCACACCCATGAATACCAGTGAGCCCACCAGTTTTCCGCAATATAACCCTGCTTTCCAGCTGCCTTCAGCTTGGATGTAACCTCCTCAAAAGCATCCCAGTTCCACTTGCCTTCGTCATAGTATTCTTGCGGCGTCTTCACGCCTGCTTCCTTAAATACCTTTTTGTTGTAATACATGACCATCGGGTTGGAGTCGGGAGTGACCCCATAGATTTCCCCGTCACGCTTTGCCGGTCCCCACAATCCTTCCGGAAAATCCTCAGCCTTCACATCACTCGCATCACTATTTAAAAACTCACCCAAAGGCTGCACCTGCTTCGCCCCGATCAAACGCGCAATCGTCGGTTCATACGCATAAAACACATCCGGTCCGCGACTTTCCTGAAGCTGTGTCAGCAGCTTTTGCTCATATTGGTCTCCCGGCACAGGCACCAGCTTAACCTCGATATATGGGTTTTCCTTTTCAAATGCATCCAGCGCCCGCTGATACACCTTCACCTCCGCAGGATTACCCCAAGCCAGTATCGTAAGCCGCACTTTTTGCCCGTCTGTGTTCTTTATTTTGGGAGAGGTACTGCATGCCGCTGCAAGCAAAAACAGAACGCTGAGGAAAAATCCAATCTTTATCCAGCTCATGTAATTGTCCACCTTAACCGCCTCCTGTAGCTTCACTTGGTTGTATGTCTTCTTTTTTTGAAACGCTTACAAAACTTTCCCTATCATCATATGTAGGAGGGCGAGACACGATATCCCCATTTTCATTTCTATATAAAATTTATTGTTCTCGACGAGATCTGCATATCAATGTTGCTGTAAAACGAACAAGGCAGCCTTTGAAGCAAGGCTGCCTTGAATATGCTAATAAGCTACAAAGCGGACAACGATCCCTCAGGTTGCTCCGCTCTGACAAGCAAAGCTGCTTGGGCAGCGGCAATGCGGGCAAATGGCACCCGGTACGGTGAGCAACTGACATAGTCCAGTCCGCTGCGGTGACAAAAGAGAATAGACTCACTATCCCCGCCATGCTCGCCGCAGATACCTGTCTCCAGAAAAGGCTTTTTTGCCCTGCCTTTGACAACAGCCCATTCGATCAGCTTGCCTACGCCATCCTGATCCAACACCTGAAAAGGGTTCGTTTCCAGTATGTTTTTTTCCATATAGGAGCCGAGGAATTTACCTTCAGCATCATCTCGACTGTAACCAAAGGTCATTTGCGTCAGATCATTGGTTCCAAAGGAGAAAAAGTCCGCGTACTGGGCCACGCTATCTGCCAGCAGGGCTGCTCTTGGAACCTCAATCATGGTGCCCACCCGATACTTGAACCACTTAAATTCCTCGCTAAGCACCTGAACGGCTACCTTATCAACCAGTTCCCTCATTTGCTTGAGTTCATTGGAGTGACCGACCAGCGGAATCATAATCCCCGGTCTCACATCCACGCCCCTGCGTAGTGCCGCTTCCGCGGCCTTAAAGATCGCTTCAATCTGCATGTCGTATATCTCTGGAAACAGAATGCCCAGCCGAACACCGCGCAGACCCAGCATAGGGTTAATTTCCCGTAGTTCATGAACCTTGGAGATAGTGCTTTTAAGACGCTGGAGCTCCTCTGCATGGCCGCCGGAAAGCACAAGCTCCCGATGTCGCTCCTGAAGCTGTTCCAGATTCGGCAGGAACTCATGTAACGGCGGGTCCAGCAGGCGAATCGTCATCGGTAAACCGTCCATCGCACTGAACATAGCCTCAAAGTCAAATTGTTGCATTTGGAGCAGACGATTCAAATGAAGAATCCGCTCCTCCTGATCATCGGCCAAAATCATCGCCTGAACGATAGGTAGACGATTGCCAGAGAAAAACATATGCTCCGTCCGACATAGCCCGATGCCTTCGGCTCCAAATTCACGGGCTTTGACTGCGTCGAGTGGCGTATCCGCATTAGTGTAGACCTTCAACGTCCGAATGCCGTCCGCAATCTCCAGCAGCTTCAGTAACTCCGGTGTAATAACCGGCTCATTGAGCGACAGACTGCCTTGGTACACCTGTCCGGTGGTCGAATCGAGTGAAATATCCTCCCCTTCCTGAAAGGTCAGGGTACCGATACTGACGCTCCGACTGCTCAGATCAATGCTCAGCGCGTCACAGCCGCAAATGCAGGGTTTACCCATGCCCCTTGCAACCACAGCAGCATGGCTGGTCATCCCACCTCGACTCGTCAGCACCCCTTCGGCGGCAATGATTCCGTGAACATCATCGGGTGAGGTCTCCACACTGACCAGGATGACTTTTTGCCCATCCTTCGTCCAGTTCACTGCCGTATCCGCGTCGAATACAATACGCCCACTCGCTGCGCCAGGCGAGGCTGGCAAACCTTGGGTAATTGCCTCCAGCGGTGTGGAAGTATCAATGGAGCGATGCAGCAGCTGGTCCATGTGGGACGGTTCGATCCGCTGGATAGCCTCCTCTTTGCTGATAATCCCTTCCTCCACCAGATCCACAGCTATTTTTACAGCCGCCTGCGCCGTTCTTTTGCCGCTGCGCGTCTGTAGCAGATACAAATTGCCTTTTTCAATCGTAAATTCGATATCCTGCATATCCCGGTAATGACACTCCAGCAATGAGGCCAGCTCTTCCAGACGATCATAGACTAGCGGCAGCTCTTCCAAAAGTTGTGGAATAGGGTTAGGCGTTCTTATTCCTGCCACGACGTCCTCTCCCTGAGCATTTACCATATACTCACCGTACAGTTCCTTCACACCTGTGGAGGGATTGCGAGTGAAGAGCACTCCGGTTCCGCTATCGTTGCCGAGATTGCCAAACACCATGGCCTGAATGCTCACTGCTGTTCCTTGTTCATCTGGAATGCCGAAAGCCTTCCGGTAAACCTTGGCACGCATATTGTTCCAACTGCGGAATACAGCCTCCACCGCCAGTTGCAGTTGCTGATACACATCCTGTGGAAACGGCTGTCCACTCCGCTCTGCGACAAGATCTTTATAATTTGCGATCAGTTCCTTCCATTCTCCTGCGCTAACCTCTTGGTCACTGACACGCCCGTTAGTTTGCTTGCTCTGCTCCTGAAGCTGATTAAAATGGATGGAGTCTATCCCTAGCACGACCTCGCCGAACATTTGAATAAATCTGCGGTAACAGTCATAGGCGAAGGTTTCATTTCTCGACTGTTCTGCCAATCCACGCACGGTTTCATCATTCAGACCCAGATTCAGAATCGTATCCATCATACCGGGCATTGAGGTTACCGAGCCTGAACGGACAGATACCAGCAAAGGCCGCTCCGTATCTCCGAATATAGCCGACTGCGCTTCCTCAATGTCGTGCAGGGCGATTACGATCTCCCCCAATAAGCCCTCCGGAAGCTTGCCGCCTGAAGCAAAGTAGGCTCGGCACGCCTCGGTGGTCACCGTGAAGCCGGGAGGGATCGGGAGACCCAGTGTCGTCATTTCCGCGAGATTAGCGCCTTTTCCTCCTAGTAGCGCTTTCATCCCCAACTTACCTTCGTTAAATGAGTACACTCTTTTCAGCATTAAATTCATTCCCTCCACTTATCGAGATACATGCCTGAATTAATCTATATGTCTATTTAAAGTTGTAACACAAATCAGGAGGAAATTTCAATATATATGACGTAATATATACCTATAACATTCATTTATGATGTTTTAATTAATGAATAAACTTATTTATAAAACACTTTAATTCGGAATTAGACGTATATCGGGATAGAATGACACGACTTAAAAAAACAAAAAGGACATCTGTCTAGACGTCCCTTTGCTCAGCTCAGATTTTATTTTTCTACATCTCTGTTAGCATCTTTTCAAAAATATTATAGCCGTTCGTTTCGCCTATATACGTATAACCGCATTGTGTGTAAAACTCGCTAAGCTTGTCATTTCCCGCAATACAGTCTAAACGGATTCGATCCTTGCCTGTGAAGTGGATGCCTTGTTCAATCCATTGCATCAGCTCACGGCCTAGCCCCTTCCCGGTGCTATCGCGATCCACAACCAAACGATGCAGATATACTGAGGTTCCTCCTTCAGAATCCGTTTCGTCTAGTCCCCACAACTTACGGTCCCATGCACTGGGCTGCTGCTGCAAGATCACTGCGCCTGCCAGGCTATGGTCCTCCGATGCTCGGAAAATAACCACTTCTCCGCGTGCAATAGCGCCGCCCAAGTTGTGATCATCTTTTCCTTTAAGTAAGTTGCCCCATTGCGTGGAGCCTTTGCTGTGCAGCCATCTGGCCGTCTTTAAAATTAACTCCTGAACCTCAGCCTGATCTTCAGTGCTTGCCTGAAAAGCCATTAATTCTGGTGTGACGGATGATTTGACAATAGTCATTGATGTCATGCTGCACCTCAACTCTCAAATTTTCCTTATGTATAAAATATAGCATAAAAAATGAGCGTCTGACTTCACCTGTTCTTTTTTGCAACAGCGGTTCCTTCCGCTTGCCAGACATGATTCTTTTTGCTCCTGCTCGTCATCCATACCAGCATACACTTGGTCTTCTAGTAGCTTCCCATATCGCCCATACCCTTCACAGAATTTTAGAGGCTCTCTATAAGGAAATTTCAAATAGTTCCAAAATAATTCAAAATTTTATTATATTCTCCAAAAAAAGAAAATTGATTCTACAAATTGGTTGTTATATTGATTTTGAGAACTCCTACCTTATATGTACGTATTTGAACAAGGGGAGGAAATTTTGATGGGTGCTATCGAAGATTACCGACGCGAGCTTTATAGAATTGCTTGGAGAATGCAGTATCATACAAAACGCAATCGGAAACGTGAAATTTCTTTAGAATCCAAGCCTAATCTCTTTCAAACCTCGTTTTCGGAAGAGTCTGATAACAAAATAATGATGCAATCATATATTAATAGACTAAGGTCTGAGGTAGGCAAAAAGGTCATCTATGAAATTTACATAAACGATAAAACGGAAGGCCAAGTTGCCAAGGAACTACATATTACACAACAGGCGGTGAACAAATGGAAAAAGAAGGCACTTCACGATTTATGTCAGATGATGAGTTTATGAAATTAGTAGAACTTGCCCAAACCAAATCCGATGTAGAGGCTATGAATGCAATTTTTCAATATTTCGATCCAGATATTAAACGATTAAGTAAATTTATCCGTATGCCAAAAGAAGATGCCATCCAGAGTATGAAAACCGAACTTCTTGAGTTTATCATGAAAAAATAAGAGTCCTTGGCGATAAGCTGCTTCCGGTTACTCTACTGGAGGCAGCTTATTTAGCTTTTGCTGTGGTTGAGGTCTGTTGTAAAATAAATCCAACACACTCCTCAACTCTTATTTTTCCTTGCCCATATTTCGGATATTATATTGGATAAACCAGCGGGGTATTCCAATATATATTCTAAGGGGCTCAGAAGGGGAATTTCTTTATCCAGAAAAAAATGCATGTTCAGGTTGTGTAGTTACAGCCCCCAACTCCTACATATGTGTAGGGGATAATCGGAGCAAAGCACATGAATAAGAGAAGATTCATGTCTTCGTAATTTTCACGATTTGGTTGTAATTCACAGCCTTAAATCACCTACATAAGTGAATGAGAATTGAAGACTGATATCAAATAAATGTGGAGCCATTTAGATGTCAGCGACTCCATCAATTCCTCACAAAAAATCAGGAGGTTGATATATTATGGCAAGATCACGAGAGTATGCAGCAACAGTAACGGCAAGTCCGTATCAATTACTAAAAATGAGTGAAGCACAACGTGTCGCATTAGAGAGCGGTAATTTCAGAGGTGGTTCTGCCAACACAGCTGCAATCGTAGCAGGGCTGACAGGAATAACAGCTACGGTTCTGGGGCTGGTCTTCGTTGCAAGTACACCAGTAGGGGTAGCAATGGGAATTGCTTCCCTCGCCTCTACGCTATTTGCCTCAGGCACGGGTTCGACAGTCGAAAATGTCATTAGCGACGGTATTGCGGGCATTGATAAAATCAACACTCAAATTGCCCTTTACGGTGGAAGATACGATCTTTATCAGATTAAATTCCCGTTCCTTGAGTACACTCTACAAGACGGTACCGTTATCCGTTTTATTTCGGGTAATGGCGTTGTGCAAAAAGCACACTCCGGAAATGGATGGGAAGTTTTCTAAGACTGATTCCTAAATAACTGAGAAAAAGGTCGGTTGAGTTTGACAACCGACCTTTTTTCATACAAACTAACTACTCCTTCTGGAAAAGTTTATCGATTGAATTTTTGAACGAGTGGTAGTCGAATTCGTTTGTTATCATATATTCCTGCCTATAATTTTTTTCCTGATTAAAGATAGATACTAACTTATTATTCTTAAATGTAATTTCATACTTCAATGTTGAATCCTGATTGCTTTTCGGGCGGATGATAATAGTATAGTAAAAAGGAACTTTATCCCCGTTATTCATTCCGCTTGTTTTTTTAAGCTCAATGCCAGATAATTGATCCAAAATTGCTTTAACTCCACTCTTTTCCATCACATGCACGTTATAATCGACTGGTTCATTAGTAATTTTAGTGTGCGTTCTTATAATCTGAAGATAGACATTATCCATATCGACCTGATCCAACACAGCTTTTTGAATAGAGGTATTTAAATTCAAAAAATAATAAGTGCCATAAATGCCCCATGCTAGTACTAAAACAATAACAACTGCAATCTTAATAGTTCGATTCTTCATCAATTCACTTCCTTATTTTTTAGTATGATTTCTTTAAAAAGTATAAAATGAGAAAATAGGATTCTCCGATTAAAAAAAGCAACTTATGCATCCATGTTTCTTGTGACATAAATAAAAACAGAACAATTTCGACTGAAATCATAACCATAATCACTTCTACAATCGTATCGGTTACATTACTGGTCCTATGATTATTCTGGTATTTTTCGTACAACGTCCGGCCAATCAAACGGATAGCGTATATACCCATCAACCAGTCATAAATATAATGGGTGGATTATTATATACAATTCGCACTGTTAATGTAGCCAAGAAAATTATTAAAATAAGGAAATTTGGATTCTTTAGCATGTTCTCTCCTCTCACTGTATTTACAATTATTATACAATAACTACATACATATTCCATACTCTGGTATTTAGATTGTCTAGGTTTTTTGGGGCTTGTTTTACTTGTTAATATCGGCATTGGTTTGTGGCATAAAGATTTTAAATATTTCCCTTACCTTGTATGACACTTACTCTATCGCCAAAAAGGAAAAAATTATAATGAATATACTAAGGACTTTCGTGATATATTCACAAGAACAAATGTTCTATATTGAGAGGGGGTACAGCATGATTGACTACTCAAAACTTCCCCATCACGAGGTCGCCTGTATTTATTGCCAGTCTTTTATGCTTCCATTGAAGCTGTAGACAGAGGGCTCGGCCCACTTACTACCCTCTTAGCAGTTGTAGGCGATAAAAATCGCCCCGGCTCCGTAATTCTTGTGGCTTCTCCAGCTTTAAAAAACAATTCGGTATCCGGACAGGAAACCGACTATATGAAATCCCTCCCGATCCGCGTATCCAGATGGTAAATGCTCAGATGGGACTGTACCTGGACACATCTATGACTATTACTAAATTACTAAACCAGTACGTACCGACTGAAGCTATTTCTACATATTCCGTTGATGAGAGTTGGATTACCTTAGATGCCACAGCACACCTACACGGGACAACACTCGAAGCAGTTCAACGTATCCAGAAAGATATTCTTATGCAGCTTAGATTACCGTCCGCAGCTGGAATCGGTCCGAACAAGCTCCTTGCAAAATTGGAGTTGGACAATTACTCCAAGAAAACAGGGATCGCAGAATGCACGTACCAGGATATTCCCCACCTGCTGTGGCCGCCGCTGGTGAAAGACATATGGGGGATTGAAAGAAAGATGAAGAAAAGGATTAATTCAACAGGGATTTATCAGCAAGAATATACAATTCGCTTAGCCCTTCTACAGAGCTACTCAATTTGTCTAAATGTAAAAAGCGACCTTCTATGGTCGCTTTTATATATTCGGCGTTACTCCCTTGTTTTATGCAGTACAGACCTTTGTACTATTCTTTTTTTAAGTCACTCCGTATGTATGAAATAGGAATCTTTTTTATCAGTCTTCCACATGGGTGATGTGGTACATTTTAAGGTTAATATAGGAAGACCATCGTTGCTGGAGAAACCTAGTTTATAAGTTTGATGGTAGTGATTCCCTAAAATATCTCTAAACGAAACGACTAGATTGAAGTTTTTATACACTATGTTTCGAACCGGCAATATCAATAACACCTTCATAGCTTCAGCAGCGGTAAACTTTGGACTCGCTTATTTTCACTATTCGTCTTCCGATTTTCTCTAAGTGTTTCGTTAAAAATAAATATGGTCACCGATCCGCTGAGGAATGCCCCGAACATACTTCCATAAAATCCAATCCAGTTGCTTGGTGGCAGTGGCTTTATCCAATTCGGTAGATCTATTGATAAGATCCCGTAAACAGCCATAGCTAAAGAAACACTTAAAGCTAGTAACAAGATAACCATCCATCGAATTAAAGAAAAACACTCTCCCTTTCCAATGGATTGTCTCAATTTTTTTGAAAAATGATGTTTTAACATAATTACCTCTTTCTAACATAAATTTTTAAATATATCTTACTGGAATGTACAATTAGATGCTACTTTAATATCATACCATTCAGAGAGACAGCCCCTGCCTCTCTTTTTGATCTCAGCAAATCAAATTGTGTAAATTTAGCCTATTAGCAAAGGCAAAATTAAAGATATATTGGTATTATTGGATCAAATAACGGAGGTGGACAGGGTGAAAACCACGGGAATCATTAGACCCTTGGATAGTTTGGGTCGTATCGTAATCCTTTAAAAGTATCCTGACTCTTCACAAAATTTTTATGCCGATTGGCGTAAAAATATCTAATTCTAAATAATAACCAATGAAAGACGGTATTTATAATGGATGAAATCATATCAGTTAAAGATCTCACCTACCTGTTGTCCGATCATCATACAATGGACAAAAATGTGGAGCTGCTACATCTCAAATTTACACAGCATGTATGGGACGAAATACTTCTTCTGTCTGATTACCTAAACGACACGGCACAAGTTATATACCAACAGCTGCAAGATGCTCGCTTTTTTTTAATGAACCTTTTGAATTAAGCCTAGAAAAGAAAAAATATATATCATTTTATACATAAATATACCCACATAACCAGCACTGCTGGATTCAATGAAGAATCTTTTCTTTCACTCTTCACAACTAAACGTGAGATTGATACCTACTGTTGATCCGCATGGTTGACCCACTATAATCAACATCAACTATAGTAGCTTCCTGAATGGTCAAGTCAATTTTTCGTTTTTACGCCCTCTGCTAACCATCCCATGATATATCCCCCTGCAACCACCAGTTTTTCTGAGCCAGATGGATGATACACCCCACTTTTCCAACAAAAAAAGAACCAACACAAGCCGATATAATCGCCCGGGTTCTTCACGGAATTTTAGGGGTTTCTGCACGGCAATTTCAGATAATTCCAAAAGAATTCAAAATTTTATTATATTCGCTAAAAAAAGAAAATTGATTCTATAAATTGGTTGTTATATTGATTTTGAGAACTCCTACCTTATATGTACGTATATGAACATAAGGGAGGAAATTTCCGATGGGTGCTATCGAAGATTACCGACGCGAGCTTTATAGAATTGCTTGGAGAATGCAGTATCGTACAAAACGAAATCGGAAACGTGAAATTTCTTTAGAATCCAAGCCTAATCTCTTTCAAACCTCGTTTTCGGAAGAATCTGATAACAAAATAATGATGAAATCATACATTAATAGACTAAGGTCTGAGGTAGGCAAAAAGGTCATCTATGAAATTTACATAAACGATAAAAAGGAAGGCCAAGTTGCCAAGGAACTACATATTACACAACAGGCGGTGAACAAATGGAAAAAGAAGGTGCTTCACGATTTATGTCAGATGATGAGTTTATGAAATTAGTAGAACTTGCCCAAACCAAATCCGATGTAGAGGCTATGAATGCAATTTTCCAATATTTCGATCCAGATATTAAACGATTAAGTAAATTTATCCTTATGCCAAAAGAGGATGCCATCCAGAGTATGAAAACCGAACTTCTTGAGTTTATCATGAAAAAATAAGAGTCCTTAGCGATAAGCTGCTTCCAGTTACTCTACCGGAGGCAGCTTATTTAGTTTTTGCTGTGGTCGAGTTGGAATATACTCCTCAACTCTTCTCACATCTTGAGCATAATTTTAAATTATACAGGATAATCCAAAGGTTTATCCCAGGATCTATTCTAGCTAGAGGGGCTATTCAAATTTAGAGAGGGATTTTCTCGATCTAGAAAAAGTTCATATTCAGGTTGTGTAGTTACAGTCCCCAACTCCTATATAAGTGTAGGGGATAATCGAGCAAAGTACATGAATTGAAAAAATTTTATGTATTCGCATTTTTCACGATTGGTTGTAATTCACAGCCTTAAATCACCTACATAAGTGAGAGGGAATTGAAGACTAACATCAAAGAATGTGGAGCCATTTAGATGTTAGCGACTCCATCAAATCCACTCTCAACTAAACTAATGGAGGCGTTTAACAATGGGTTATCACATTATTGCTAATTTTCCATCTAATCGAGATTACAAAGGAACACTGAAAGTTTATAATGATAGTGGCAGTTTGGTATTTGGACCTGTAGAAGCTTTAGGCCGTGGATCAAATGATGCAAAAAACGGTCAGGATCATACGAACTGGAGACTTAAATATGCAGACATTCCTACGGGTGTCGCGAAAACAATTGTTTATGCTAAAGGTGATTCTGACTACTCTTATGGTCCTTATAAGCGTGTGTGGCTGAATCAAGCGGTAAGTGGAAACTTCCTGACTGCTACAAATAATGGCCGCGACGAAATTATGATTCATGGCGGAGACCCTGCTAAGAGCACATCTTTAACATGGTATCCTTTGCGTCCAACATACGGTTGCATTAGACTTACTAACAGCGATCAAAGAGCACTAATTCAAGTTCTTGAGCAAAACGGTAGTTCTGGTAAGATCACAATAAGCGAAAGCTAAAAAATTAAGAGCGGAGGTAAAACTCCGCCCTTTTTTGTATTAATTTGATTTGTATTTATCAAGTTTGAACCATTGTTGAAATTCTCTCTGGCTAATTTTTTTAACAGGTTTCACTTTTTTGCTGTCCATTGAGTATCTGTATAATTTCTTTTGGTCAGATGGATACTCACTTATATAGTCTAAATTTTTCCCATTTTTATGCCATAAAATCAGACTTGTGCTGATGTAATCCGTTTCCCTAGGAAGATATATAAAGGCATCCTTATTTGTGTTATATATAGCTATGGAGCTGCTTGATGTATCACCGTACGAAAAGGCAATTTGATCTTCTTTAGGTGACCAGTTATAAGCAGTAATTGATTCTATATTTTTTTTGCCTTTAGCCTTTAAAAGATCATTTACAATGGTAGATTTTCCGGTTTTAAGATTGATCAGTAGTAACGTATCTCCTGCACTCCGCTGTGCCTGTATAGCCAACCATGTATTAGAAGGAGATAATACTGCGCTCGATATATCACGCAGTTTATCATTATATCCATCTGTTTTAATGGTATAACTCTTTTCTCCTTTTTTGATCGTTATTGATGTAATAACACTTTTCTCAGAACTTGGTGCATTTTCTAGCTCAATTTTTTTTGCCACTAACGAAATGTTGTTCTCCTTCCAAATCAACTGATTTGGGGTCTCGCTCTTTTTAAACTTAGTTATGGACTGATACACAGATGGATTTACAGCATTAACTGAACTTTGAACATACGTATTAGGGCGTAATGTACTATTAGCATTGGCAATAGAAAAACCACTTACACTTCCCACAAGCACTACACTCGACAGGAAAGCAGTAGCGTATTTTAATCTTAGATTTTTCATTTTAATTGCTCCTTTGTAAAAAAATTATTGTTCTACAGGTCTTGATCCAAGGTTTTCCTAAAACTATATCTATATACATAGACGTGAAAATCGTGAATTTGTTTCTTGTTTATTGAAAATAATTACATAACAATTGGAAAACGTTAAGGCAAGGGTGATACTTTCGCCCGCTCTAGCAGACCATCCCAAGTCAAACATTCCGCCATAAGGTTGGACGACATTGGGGCTGGCAAGCGCGCTTTCACGGGATTACAGACATACCGACTCCATGCGTAAAGAAAAAAGCTGAGCAACCGCCCAGCCTTACCGTTACTTATCTAGTTTAGTAAAATCCATATCCACAATCACAATCTGTTTAACACAATCAGGAAAAGCACATTGACTCCCTGACTTCAAATAAAGTTCTCTAAGTACACCAGTTATCGGCTGTAGCCTTTTCACCTTGGACATTTTCCACTTCTGTTGATTTTGCAGAACGAGCCCTACAAAGTCAACTTTTAATCTGTGCAGCAGGTACAATTCGGTATAATCCTGAAGTCTCGCCAGCCGCGGGACGTAATTCCTGGATGAACCAGCCTAACGACAGCACTCCCTCCAGCCGATCATACTCAGCCTTCGTCAGTTCGGATGTAACAGCTTCGCTTCCTTCCTCCAGTGACAGCTCAGGCTCCCGCCCGAACGCAACGGCAATCCACGAACGGATGCCCCGGATCGTATTGTACTTGATCTGATATCCGTCCGTTACCGCGCTGACAAACACCTCCGGCTCTTTGGACGCCAGTCCGGTGACAAGCTCTGTATAATCAAAATCGGATGGTCCGTCCGTTGGCAGCTCATTTTGCTGCACCCGACGGATTAATTCCTCTTGGGACCAGCCTAAAGAGCGTAATGATTCCAGCAAGAGCGCGTCCCATTGGGAAATACGTACTCTTTTTGTCGATTCAGTCATCGTTTTTTACCTCCTTTGGGTCATACACATCGTACAACCGATCTTAACCCTAACGGTTAACCGGGTATGCTACATAATGGCCGGGACTGATTTCTCTCAACTCGGTTGCACTGTTGTTATCCTTGTCCCATACTAATGAGCCGTCTGGTTGGGCCAAGCCTCCCCCCAGTCCCTCCCGCTCTCCGACTGCTCTCGGATCGGGCACAGGGATGGAGGACAGCAGCGCCTGCGTATAAGGGTGAGCGGGCTGCTCATACAACTCATCTGCATCAGCTACTTCTACCAGTCGTCCATGGTACATCACACCGATTCGGTCTGAAATATGCCGCACCATCGACAAGTCATGGGCGATGAACAGGTACGTCAGCCCGAACTCCTGCTGAAGATCCTCCAGCGTGTTAATGACCTGCGCCTGGATGGACACATCCAGTGCCGAAATCGGCTCGTCACAGACGATAAACTCGGGGTTCACGGAGAGAGCACGAGCGATGGAAATCCGCTGGCGCTGCCCGCCGCTGAACTCGTGCGAGTAGCGATACAGATGTTCCCGCTTCAGCCCTACCTTTTCAAGCAAAGCCACTACAGCATCCTTACGCTCACTCCCCTGATGCAATCTGTGAATATCCATCGGCTCACCGATCAGGTCAAGCACGTTCATACCCGGATTAAGAGAGGAATATGGGTCCTGAAAAATGCTCTGAATGCGCCGACGCAGCGGCTTGAGCTGTTTGTCGTTCAGCTTGGAAATATCCTGACCGTCAAAGCGTACCGTACCTTCTGTATAATCGTATAACCGTGTCAGACAGCGTCCAACCGTTGATTTCCCACTACCTGACTCACCAACCAGTCCGAACGTCTCACCACGCTTGATTTGAAAGCTCACGCCATCCACCGCCTTGAGCACCTCAGAGCTACGCCCTAACAAATCCTTTGCGGTCACAAAATGCTTCTTAAGCTGGTGTACCTCTACCAAGGGCTGATGCTCATCCAATACATCGTTTGCTTCACTCACCGTTATTCCCCCCTTCCGCTTGCCCCGCTTCGGGCATCTCGTAGACTCCAGCAGGCACTGCGTCCGGCTCGTTCAACCAGCAGGCTGCTCGCTGATCCGGGCGCAGCTCCACCATCGGCGGCCGCTCCACACAGCGGGCAAACGCATGCGGGCACCGTTCCATGAACGGACAGCCCGATGGCGGGTTCAGCAGGTCTGGCGGCGTGCCCTCAATCGGCACCAGCCGCTCGCGGAAGCCGTTCGTGCGCTGGGGCACAGAACGCAGCAGGCCCTGCGTATACGGGTGGCCCGGACGATAAAAGATATCGTCCACGCGCCCCTCCTCCATCACCATACCGCCGTACATGACGATGACACGGCTACACACCTGGGCGACGACGCCCAGGTCATGGGTGATCAGAGCAATCGACATGTCGGATTGCTGCTTCAGCGTCTTGAGCAGCTCCAAGATTTGCGCCTGAATCGTCACGTCCAGCGCTGTAGTCGGCTCATCTGCAATCAGCAGCTCCGGGCTGCACGAGAGCGCCATGGCAATCATCACCCGCTGGCGCATCCCGCCACTGAATTGATGCGGGTATTGGTTCATTCGGCGCTCCGGCTCGGTAATGCCTACTTGTCGCAGCAGTTCTACAGCTGCTTGCGTAGCCGCTTCCTTGCTCAGTCCTCGATGTCTGCGGATCACCTCAACCAGGTGATAGCCAACCTTTTTGACCGGATTCAGTGAGGTCATCGGGTCCTGAAAGACCATCGCAATCTGGTTTCCGCGTATTTTGCGCCATTGCTTTTCCGTCAGAGCGGTCAGACTTTGTCCCCGATAACGGATATCGCCGCTCAGCCGCTTGCCCGGCGGGGCGATCATCGACATGATCGCTTTCGCTGTAACACTTTTGCCGCTGCCGGATTCTCCTACGATTCCTACCGTTTCTCCAGCATCAATATGAAAACTAACCCCTCGAACTGCCTGATTTTCCCCTTCACGAGTGAAAAAGGAGACTTCCAGCTGTTCGACGGACAGTAGATGTTCTGTCATTGTGTTTTCGCTCCTTCCTGTCGCTCCTGGAGCCATTTGTAATGGATCTGTGCTATGAATCATCGTTTTACTAATTTGGGTTCAAAGCCTACACGAAGCACATCCCCCAAAACATTAAAGCTCAACACAGTCAGTAAAATAAGTAGACCCGGGAATAATGCCATATATGGGGCCTGTGCAATATATCCTTGGGCATTATTCAGCATACTGCCCCACGTAGCATTCGGCAGCTGAACACCAAAGCCGAGGAAGCTCAGTGACGATTCCATCATAATCGCTGAAGCGATATTGTTCGTCGCCCCTACGATAATTACCGGAATCAGATTCGGTACGATGTGCTTCATAATAATACCAAACGTACTTTGTCCCGAAGCTTTGGCGTATAGTACATACTCCCGTTCGCGCAACGTCATTGTCTCTGCACGAACCACCCGGGCAATGTTCATCCACATGAGCAGGGCGATAATGACAATGATATTGCCGACGCCCGGCTTCAAAAACACACTCAGCAGCAAAATAACCAAGAAAGACGGAATCGACATGATCAGCTCCAAAACCCGCATAAGCAGATTGTCGATCCATCCTCCAAAATATCCGCTCACAATACCTACCACTGCACCGATACTGGTCGCAATAATCATGGACGCAAAGCCTACCAGCAATGATACACGTCCACCGTACAGTGCTCTTGTAAAATAGTCCCGCCCATAATCATCCGTCCCAAACCAGTGTGCCGCTCCCGGCGGTTGGAGACGCTCTAGCACGTTCAACTTATTTGGGTCCTGCGGCGATAAAAATGCGAAAATCGCCCCCAGCGAGAATACGATCAATAGTATGAGGGCGACGGCGCCCATTTTGCTCGTCATCAGCTCGATCCCGATGTTGCGCCATTTGCTCCGATTCATGAATTCACCTCGTTGATTTAATTCTCGGGTCCGCAATGCTGTATAAGATATCTGCAAGCAGATTACCCAGGATCAGCAGCAGAGCGGAAAATAAAGTAATCCCCATGATGACGGGATAATCCATCCCTTTCACCGCCGTCATACCCAGCGAGCCAATGCCCGGCCAGGAAAATACTGTCTCCGTCACAATGGCTCCAGCCACCAGGTCCGCAACCGACATTCCGAGCAGCGTAATGATGGGCAATAGCACATGCTTGAGCACATGTCGAAACAAAACCAGTCTTTTTCCAGACCCGAACGCGTATTGAATCTGCACATACTCTTCCTTGAGCTGCGTAATCGTGCTGGAACGGATGTACCTCACATACACAGACAGAAAGCCGAAAGCCAGTACAAAACACGGTAAAATTCCATGCTTAATCACATCCAGCACCGAGTCCGTACCGATGGTACGCATCCCTGTACTCGGAAGCCAGTGCAGATAAATCGCAAACAAATAAATAAGTAAAATACCGAGCCAAAACAGCGGAACAGAAATCCCGATGTACGACATCAGATTAATGAGCTTGTCGATCCAGCGATTCCGATTAGCCGCAGCCGTCAAACCGAGTGGAATTGCAATCAGCACAGCCAGTATGATAGATGCGCCCATTAACCCGGCTGTAGCCGGTAGACGATCGAGAATCTGATCCAGCACAGGCTGGTGATTAATTAGCGAGTAGCCGAGATCACCCGTTAGGCTCTTTTTAAGCCATAATATGTACTGCACATAAGCGGGCTGGTCCAGCCCCAAGCTATGCCTCATTCGTTCAATGTCTTCCAGATGCATATTCGGTGTAACAAAAGAGAGAACCGGATCACCTGGAGCCAGCTTGATCAAGCCGAAGCAGACGATGGACACAAAAAATAGCATCGGTATAACTTGCAGCAACCTTCTGGCGATGAGTTGTCTCATACGTTTCCCTTCCCCTTGCTGTTTTCGAAAAAAATAAGCTGGTTAGCCCAGCTTATTTTTGAAAACCCTGTCTTATTTGTGATAAATTTTGGACAAATCCTCGAAAATCACGACCGGCTTCAACACAGCCTGATCAATACCGCCATACTGCTTGTCGAAGGCTACAATAGTCTTGGTGTAAGCAATCGGGTAGATGACAGCATCCTCAGCCAGCAGCTCTTGTACCTTTTTATAAATTTCTCCACGTTTAGTCGTATCCGACTCACCCGCGCCCTCTTCCAGCAGCTTATCCACTTCTTTATTTGAATAATGCGAATAATTGGAGGACGATCCGGTGCTATACAAAATACGATATGCATCAGGGTCATACCCCATGATATAGCCGCTGATCGCCAGATCGAAGTCCTTGGCATTCGTATCGACGAACTTTTGCGACCATGCCGAGGAATCCATGCTGTTCACGTCCAGCTGAACGCCTATGTCCTTGAACTTCTGCTGGATATAGAGCGCTTGTGCTTCCTGTACCTTGTTGCCGCCCGGAATGATAATGCGCAGCTTCAGTCCTTCAGCTCCAGCCGATTTCAGCAGCTCCTTCGCCTTGTTCACATCATTATTGAAAAATGCAACGTCGTTCGTGTGATACAGTACATCCTGTGTCAGAGCAGATTTCGCAGTATCTGCATAATCCTTGGAGCCATAGGAGACTTGAATCAATTCATCCTGATTCAATGCATAAGAAAGCGCCTGACGTACTTCTTTTTTGTTCAACTGCTTCGTATCACTGTTTTCATTAAACATCAGATAAGCCAAGCGACCTTCGCTGTAAGGGAAAATGTCAAACTTATCTGTTGCTTTAATGGTCTCTACATTTTGCGGATCGAGATAGTTTACATTGATCTCACCATTTTGAAGGGCCAAATTCGCAGCATTCGAATCTTTAACAATCCGGTATGTTACTGAATCCAGATGCGGCTTGCCGCCAACATAGTTATCGAACCGTTCGAGTGTAACGTACTCACCAGTTTTGTACTCTTTAAATTTGAAAGGACCTGATCCAATCGGAGAGTTGTTTTTCGTGCTTTTCTCAATATCCGCTTCATTCTCGAAAATGTGCTTCGGAATCGGGGATACCTGTACCAGTGCTGCCTCAAAAGCAGGAGCTGGCTGAGGAAGCTTGAAATCGACCGTTGTATCATCAACCTTGCTCGCCTGTACCGGTTTGCCATTAACCATAAAATTACTTCTCAAAAAGCTGTGCTGCTTCTCGTCCAAAATTTTGTTAATGGTGAAAACGACATCGTCAGCTGTCAGCTTCTCGCCATCATGCCAAGTCAGATCTTTTTTCAGTTTTAGTGTATAAGTCAGCTTGTCTGCTGAAGGAGTCAGACTGTCTGCCAAATAAAATGTCTTTTTGCCATTGTTCACTTGAAACAATGGTGCGAATATCGCCTGGTCTATCGTCAGACTTACCCGATCACCCGCATAGTTTGGATTCAGCACCACCGGATCAGCTTGTACGCCAATGATCAGGCTGCCGCCATCTTTAGGCTGTCCGTTATCAGCTGTTGTGGTAGCTGTACCGGGCGTATTCCCATTCGTCTCAGACGTAGATCCAGAATTCCCGCCGGAGCATGCACTTACAACCAACATTAATACAATTAATACCAATACACCAGTCAAATTACGACGCATCGCTCTAGCCCCCGTGTCCTCTTAGTATGTAATAAATTTATTATAAATCGGAATAGTCGGATTTACAATCGATCAAAAACTGTTTATTCCCCTTGTCATTAGCATTCCAGACATTATGTGATCGAATCTAGAAAAAAACACCCGGTAAGGGTGTCTTCAGAGTATCCACAAACTGATCAGTGCCAGGATGGCAGGCAGGCCTTGCTTTAATAAAATAGACTTATTAGCAGTTAATGCACCATACAACGCAGCCACTACCACACAAATGACAAAGAATAATTGGATTTGCCGCCCGATCACAGTATCCGGATAGAACAAGCCCCACACCAATCCGGCTGCCAAAAAGCCGTTGTACAGCCCCTGATTTGCAGCCAAGGATTTGCTTGCTTCCGCCAGCTCCTTCGAGGTGCCGAACGTACGCATCGCCCGCGGAGTCGTCCACAGAAACATTTCCAATATTAGAATGTACACATGCTCCAGAGCTACAATTCCGACCAATATTGAACTAAGTAAGCTCAAGTATATTCCTCTTTTCCACATAAAGTTACTATGAGGTGATTTTTAGATCTATTCTCGAAAAGTATAGTTCATCTTCCAAAAACAGTAAAGAGACCGAGCCTAAGGCCCGGCCTCATTTCTACATGAAGCCTTACATCGTTCTTGCAAAATCCAACAAAGATTTGGACATGCTGTTAATCTCGTCCGTAGATGCATTCACTTGCTGCGTTAGCGCGGCTTGTGTCTGTGTCAGCATAGACATATTACCGATATTGTGCAAAATCCGCTCGATGAGTGTCTTCATTTCGTCCAGACTGGTCTCGATATTTCCGGTTGCATCAGCACTGTGAATGGCAAGTTTTCTCACTTCATCTGCGACTACCGCAAAACCCCGCCCCTGCTCGCCCGCACGCGATGCCTCAATGGCAGCATTCAGACCCAGCAGATTTGTTTGATTCGCAATCTCTTTAATGAAGTTGGAAATGTTTTGGGTTTCTTCTGCACTGACTTTGGCTTGATTCGCTGCCTCTGTCGATTGCTCCTGAGCCGTTGCCAGCTCCTGCGCCTGGTTACTAACCGAGTTAACGCCGTTCACCATTTCCGTAATGGAATCGGAGAGATGCTGGATTTTGAGCGTAAGCTCATCCGCGACAGCCTGCTTCTCCTTTTCCACTGTGATATCACGAATGGTCCCGGCAATACGAATAGGCACTCCCTTGCTATCGCGTATGCTTCTTCCACTGTTTTGATACCAGCGATATTCACCATTTTTACTTTGCAAGCGACACACCATGTCATATGGCGTACGATCTGAATAGTCATTTAAATGATCAACTACAGCCTTAAACGCATGCTCGGCATCGTCAGGATGTATACGCGAACTCCAACTGCTTAGTACACTCGGGAAGTCCTGCTCATCCTTAAAGCCCAAGGTGTGGCGGAATTGCTGGGACCACCAAAATATATTATCCGGGTTCTCAATGTCTCCATCAGCCAGAATGACATCATATGGAGCTTCCACCAAAACACGATTGATGAGATCATATCTTGTAACTAGAGCCTGCAACTCCTCGGACTTAATCTTCTGGTCGTGCACATCCAATAGAGCACCCGCAATTCGAAGCGGCACTCCCTGCTGATCGCGGATCGTCGTTCCGGTAGCCCGGAACCAGCGGTATTCTCCATGCTTCAGCTTCAAACGATACTGTACGTCATAAGGCGTCTTGCCCGTAAAATCCAGCAAATGATCTGACAAAGCTGCCAATGACCTGTCATGATCTTCGGGGTGCAGCCGGGATGCCCAGCTGTTTAATACATTGGGGAAGTCCTTTTCGCTCTGATACCCCAGCATAGCACGAAATTCTTCTGACCATGTGAACGTATTACTTGGATTGACGGGATCACCCGCAACTACCTCCATGTCCCATAAGCCAATCTCTATAGCCTTGGTAACAAGCTTCAGACGGATGTCAACATGTTGAGCATCCTTTTTCATGGACTCAAGCGCTTGGTTTACATTGTTTGCGATTTCTTGAACCTCGGAAGATTTGGATGAAACTTGTATTGCGGCGGAATAATCCTTCTGCTGTATTCTTTGTGAAAGCTTGCGGCTTTCTTCTACTAAAGGAGCAAGTGAGTGGGTCTCATTTTTTTTAAGAAACATATATGCTCTTCCCTTCTAAGCCAATATATAAAACGATATAGTTTAATATCGGAATTTTATTAAGAATCATTATAAATAAATTTAAAATTGCATAGGTAATAAGAATCATTTTTATGTCCATATACCTATATATTCATACAAAAACATCGAAAAATGTCGAAAAAGGAAAGGTCTTAATAAGTCTGGAAGCGAAAAGAACACCTTTGCATTACTTCGCAAAAGTGCTCTTTCTGTCAACTATTCAGTTCGTCGCATCTTATTTAATTGAAGCAACGTATTCTTCGCCCTTTTCTTTATCATATTGGCCTTCCCATTTGGACATGACCACAGCGGCAAGCGAGTTGCCTAATACATTGACTACCGTACGCGCCATATCCAGAATGCGATCAATACCAGCGATAAAAGCCAAACCCTCCAGCGGGAGATTCACTGCTCCAAGTGTAGCAAGCAAAACGACAAAGGAAGCACCTGGCACCCCTGCAATACCTTTGGATGAAATAATCAAAACTAGCACCAGCGTGATTTGTGTCGTGATTGGCAGGTCAATGCCGTACATTTGGGCAATGAAAATCGCAGCCAGTGCCTGATACAGGGTGGAACCGTCCAGATTAAAAGAATACCCAATCGGAATGACAAAGGAAGTAATTCCTTTAGGACATCCGAACTTCTCCATCTTCTCCATGATCTTAGGCAGAACACTTTCCGAACTGGCCGTCGAATATGCAAGCAACAGCTCACTTTTCAAAATTTTAATCATGGTCCAGAGACGGGTACCGCAAAGCTTGGCGATAATTCCGAAAACAATCACAATGAACAGCGCCATGGAGCCGTACACCGACAAAACAAGCTTCAATAATGGCCATAACGACGCCAATCCAAACTTGGCCACTGTCGTTCCAATCAGTGCGAATACTCCGAACGGAGCCAGGCGCATGACCTGATTGGTTACCCAGAACATGGCGTCGGCTACGCCTTCAAAGAAATTCAGCACGGGCTTGCCCTTGTCACCAATCGCCGCTACCCCTAGTCCAAACAGTACGGAGAAGAATATAATAGCCAGCATATCTCCCTCGCCCAGAGCTTGAATAATATTGGTAGGAACAATATGCACAATCGTATCTATAAAGCTATGGCCTGACTTCTCTGCAGTCTCCACATAGGAATGAATATCACTCTTGGCCAGGTGGGACATATCCACGCCGTCACCCGGTCGAACCAAGTTGGCAACAAGCAGTCCGAAAAGGATGGCGATTGTCGTTACAATCTCAAAGTACAGAATAGACTTGCCGCCAAGTTTACCTAGTTTTTTCATGTCTCCCACGCCGGCAACGCCGATAATGAGCGTTGAGATCACAATAGGCACGACAATCATCTTGATCAAGCGGATGAAAATATCGCCGATTGGCTTTAAGTAGACTTCCACCCCTGAATTGCCGTAAAATAAGGCACCAATAATAATACCTAAAGCCAGACCGATAAAGATTTGCATCGTCAAATTAATCTTTTTCACTTCGTGTCCCCCCTGGCTGATTTGTATATTTTTGCAGTATGCTGTTCTTAATATTCAAATGATGTTATTTATACTACAATCTGATCTATAAAAAACGACAATTATCTACAGCCACATTTATTTTTTTCTATAAATTCACAAACTTTAACGGCGAGCCTGTGAATTTAGCTCACATTGCCTTTCTGACTGAATACCCAGGAGGTGAATATGGATGAAGTTGAATACGCTCCTTTTCCTGCTCATGCTTGTATTTGTACCGCTCGCAGGTGAGCTGAATATTCACCCGTTCGCTAATACATTCCGTCTCAGCTTTGGTACGCCTGTATTTTTTTTCTTTCTGTTATCTATTCGTCATATTCCGCCTGCATTATCAGGAGTGCTTGCAGGGATAGCGGTAGTCGCCTTTCGCATCTTACTCAATCATTACACTCAGCCCGGTCTTCCCTTCGAAGAGTTGCTGACACTGCACGGCCCTACCTTTTTTTATTACATGGTCTACGGGCTGCTCTTCCAGGTCCTTAACATTAATGCTGAGCCTTACCGCGCGCTCCGCGTGGGCATCCTCTCTGTAGGGATTGAGGTTGCCGCAAGTGTGTCGGAACTTAGCGTCCGGTGGAGCATTGACGGCGATTTCTGGGACATCATTAAGATCAGCAAAGTAGCTTTCATGGCTATGATCCGCAGCTTCTTCGTGCTTGGGTTTTATAATATGATTCGGTTAAATCAATCGGTTCAGCATGAAGAGGCACAAAGGCAGCAGACAGAGCGAATTTTACTCCTTGTATCGGACTTGTATGAGGAGTCGGTCCAGTTAGGCAAAACACTATCACATGCAGAACAAATCACTCGTGAAAGCTACGAGCTGTACCGTGAGCTACAGCAGGATGAATCTCTGAAGGATAGAGAACATTACGCCAGACAGGCACTTCGTATTTCCGGACAGGTTCACGAGATTAAAAAAGACAGCCAGCGGATTTTTGCTGGTTTGTCCAAGCTGATTGATGCCGAAAGCGGAGTCCATTACATGGCTTCTCAAGAGCTTGGGGAGCTAATCATCCGAACGAACAGCAAATATGCCCAATCGCTGGACAAGTCTATTCGTTTTACCCTAGATGTCGATCCTTTGTTACCCAAGCTACATGTTTATACCGTTTTGACACTTATTAATAACCTGACAGCCAATGCGGTTGAAGCAATGAGGGACAACGGAAGGATTGACGTTTCCATTCGTTGTCTCCCGGGAAAAGAGGATATAGCCTCCTTTAGTGTTACCGACAACGGTCCGGGTATTCCTCAGCGGAAACGGGAAATGGTCTTCACACCGGGGTATACGACCAAGTATGATGAGGAAGGACAGCCGTCGACCGGTATGGGATTGTTTTATGTGCGTGAGGTCGCGGAGAGCCTTGAAGGAACGATTGAACTGCAACAGGATGAAGAAGAGAATACAGATAGATTACAGACCACTTTTAGAATTACATTGCCTTTACGGAAACTGACGGAGAAAGGAAGATAGCCCGGATGCGTTTTTATATTGTGGATGACGATCAGGGAATTCGTTCTATGCTGGCAGATATTATTGAAGACGAAGGTCTAGGGGAAGTCATCGGGGAAGCAGAGGATGGTACCTACGTGAATAGCGGCCTCCTGGAGTTGAACCGGATTGATGTATTGCTGATTGACCTGCTGATGCCGCTTCGTGACGGCATTCAGACCGTGCGTGCACTCGGCGATCAATTCAGCGGCAAAATCATTATGATTTCTCGCATCGAATCCAAAAACATGATCGGCGAGGCGTACTCGCTCGGTATTGAATATTATGTGGCCAAGCCTTTGAATCGACTGGAGATTATTGCAGTTATTCATAAGGTGGCTGAGCGTCTGCGCATGCAGCAATCGATTACGGATATCCAGCGCACGCTTCAAGGGTTGTCGATGTTCACATCGAATAACCCAACGGCAACAATTGAACCGACCCGAAACATCGTAACTTCCGGGCAGTTTCTGCTCTCTGAAATGGGGATGATCGGGGAAGCCGGGAGTATGGATCTACTGGACATGCTGGAATTTCTGGACCAGTATGAGGAGGAAACAGGCAATCTATCTCCCTATCTGTTCCCGCCGTTGAAGGATATATTTGCCAATGTGGCGTCCAAACGGTTGGGGGCTTCAGCCTCAGCAGTAGAGCTGAGTAAGGAAATCAAAGCATCGGAGCAACGTGTCCGCCGCGCTATTTTCCAGACGCTAAGCCATATAGTATCGCTCGGATTGACCGACTATACGCATCCTAAATTTGAAAATTATGCATCCAAATTTTTTGATTTTACAGAAATCCGCAAAAAAATGCTGGAGCTGCAAAACAATGTGGAGCCTTCACTGTCCCAAGCCCGCATTAATACGAAAAAGTTCGTACAGGTGCTCTATATGGAAGCAAAACGGCTATTACACTAAGCATTTTGCATAAATCCCAAGAGTATTCACAAATCAGCAATATATAGATCGGAACGGGTTAGTCCGTCTAAATATTGTACCTTCGAGCGTTGGGAATCGAATTATGCAAACTGCTGACATTAAAAGAAAAGCACCTGCATCTCCCCATGTATCTATTACTCGGAGATAAAACAGGTGCCCATCGTTGATGATTCGATATCCCTTTAGTCCAGACTCTTGTCCTGCCACTCCATAGTTTCCAAGAGATCTACACCATCGGACAGCAGACGTTTCAAGACATTCAGTTCTTCCGAGCTATAACGATTTAAAAATTCAAATAACTGCTGCTGTACCTTAACATGCAGTCGTTCATGCACAAGAAAGAGTCTTTTCCCCAACGGGGTTAACCGAAAATAAATTTCTTTCTTGTTGTCGTTAAGCTGGGTTCTGCGAATCCAGCCTTCCTTGATCAGCTTGGTGCTGACTTTCGAAACTGTACCCTTGCTCAGCTCAATTCGATCCGCTAATGTCGTAACATTAATCGGCTCATGCCTCCCGATACAGTCAATGACGTGCACATCCGTCAGATTGAGCGAAGCAATTCCATCAAAATGCTCGTGGATTTCTTCGAGAATAGTCATGCTCTCTCTCTGCTGATGCTGCTCCAGCTGGTGATTCATCTTAATGAGCAAATCATAAACATGCTGAACTGATGTCGCTTTCTCCATACGAACAAATGGTCACTCCTTTGGCATACTCCTCCTTTCATTATAGCCCATTTTTGTTTCATAGAAAACAATATATGTATACGAAAAGCTCCCCTTTAACATTTCCGTATATATACAAAATATATCTAGTGTAGATACTTTGTTTCCCTTGAAACAATTTTATTTTAGTGAAATTGAGAATGATTATCAACCCTTTTTTAAAAGTTATTTCTGTTTCACTCCAAACTAAGTAGGTATTTTCATTTTGAAAAATATAATTGTATAATCGTAAAATGAGAATAAGCTAGAAACAAGTTCTCCATAGAAGGGATGATGATACATGTCGGATGCAAACCAATTATTCGGTCAAGCACTGGTTAAATCACTGGTCGGGGAACGTGGACATATTCGAGTAGCTCGGGCTTTACCAGACATCGACGTCGAGCTGGCAGGGAAGAAAAATGCAGAAATGCCTTACAGCATTTACCAACTGCTGAAGCATATGATTTACTGGCAGCAATTTATGTTGGAGCATTTGGAAGGACGGAAGCCCCAGCTTCCGGGGAATGTCATGGAAAGCTGGCCCGAAGAGACTGGACCGCAAAGCGAAGAGGCATGGCAGGCTGTTATTAATGAATTTTTACAGGGCGTGGATCAGGCTGTGCAGATTGCCGAAACCGCGCAACTGGATGATTCACTAGCTCATTTCCCAGGTGAAACGAAAGCAGGACTTCTGCGGAATATCGCTTCCCACAATTCATATCATTTGGGTGAAATCGTACTGCTACGCCGGATTTATGGAGCTTGGCCACCACCAGGAGGCGGCTTTCCCGCTTAAGGCAACACCACGCTCTAATCAAGATTTCCCCCATCCGCTGCTTCATACCTCCATCATTGCATTGGGATTTAGGCACCACGAGGAACTCGCTTGCGTACCCTATATGGGAACCCGCTAACTCGACCTGAAGCCGTTTATCCGTAATCAGGTGCAATCCGAATAACGGTTCCCATGATGCAAGATCAAAGAGAGGTTTCGAGGTTATGGTGAGACACTTATATTTAAATCGTAATATCGCCTGTATGATCGTGATCAGCCTTATTGCTAACATGAGTGGGAGTATGATCCTTCCACTCTTTGCTATTTATGTAGAGCAATTCGGGATATCTACACTCGGCATGAGTATTTTATTTTCTCTGTTTTATGTGGGAAGATTTCTTGGTGGAGGCATGGCAGGACGAATTTATGAAAAGATTGGCGCAAAACGCTTGGGGTTGAGCCTACTCATTGCCGAAATCGCTTGTATGCTCCTGTTTCCGATTGCAACAAGCTTCATCATTCTATCCATACTGAGACTCCTCCAAGGCTTGGTAGCTATAGGGCTAACCGTCTTTGTAAGAGTCACGATCAACCATATGAGCACCGCAGAGAATCGAGGCACGCTCAATGGATATATCAGCAGCAGTGAAGGTGCCGGTATGATTTTAGGGCCTCTTATGAGTGGAGCTATTGTTTCTTATTTTTCTTTATCCATTCCGTTTTATTTCGTTGCTATTTTCTCATGTATATCCTTCGTTGCCGTTTCAAGAATGACTTTCCTCAGTTCTCCCTTAAAGCCACAAGAACAGCATTCGCCCCCTCTGAAACCCAAAGGAAAAACCATGTTAACGAAACCGTTACTTGTCTATTCTACCGTTCATTTTCTTGAAATGAGTGCATTCGCTATATTTTTAACGTACTTCTCTGTATATGCAACCTACAAGCTCCATTGGAGTCCCGCAGAAATTAGCTTAGCTTTTACAATTATCGGCATATCAACCTTCATATCAGCACCCTTTATTGGCAAAATATCTGATCTACTTAAGGATCGCTTGATGCTTTGTATCATCGGTCTATTGTTGATCATGGTGGAAATCATCTTATTTCTTTGGTTCACAGAACCATGGATCGTATACTTAGCGATGTTCATCGGAGGTATAGGAGGAGCCAGCTATCTGGATTCCTTTTACTCGCAACTAGGGGATGTTATTCCTGAGGAAAATAGAAGCTCATTTATCGGCAACGTCGTATCTTTGTCCGAATTGGGGGCCATTGTGTCTCCGATCATCGCAGGTGCACTCATGGAACGGTTTAGCATCAACACTCCCTTTTACTACAATTTGATTTTGGTGTTGATCGCTATAGTTATCCAATATGTCATTCGATTTAAGTCGAAATCTATAAGAAAAAGGCCAATTGCATAAGCAACTGGCCTCCTTTCTTCTCATCACAGCTCCAACTCAACTGCAACCCCAAAATGATCCGATACAACTGGTCCTGTTTTTCCGTTCAGTACAACGGTTGAGGATTGTACCTGTGCAGCCTTATTGGAGAAGATAAAGTCAATGCGGAGCGGCTCCGCATTACTTTCCCAGCCAGCAATAGCTTTAATCACCGTGTGGCCTTCATCACGTACTGCTGCATTCGGATAGGTGTCCGACCAGCCGGATTGCAGTACATAGTCATATCCTTCTCCGCGTACTTCAGCCGCGTTGTTGAAATCACCCATCATGAACACAGGAGTCGGAGCAAAAGAATTTAGCACTTTTGTTGTACGATCCCATAGTCCACGGAAGGATTCTTCATCATTCCACCAGTTATAATGTCCACTTACAAACCAGGTCTGCACTCCGCCCACCACAGTTTGAATGCCGACAATTTTACGCGAGCGGTAGTTGTCATAATCCTGTAGCGAGGAAACATATTCGTTCACCGTAGCTGTAATTGGTGTTTTGGACAGAATCGCCAAACCCTCGTCGTATTTGGCAAAACCAACATGCGCGGGAGCCCACGTCCAATGATAGCTATCAGACAATAGCCCGTTCAGCACATAAGCATAGTTATCACGCTTAATGACAACTTCAGGATCTGCGCTATAGTAAGCGCCCAAATCGTCCGGCGACAAAGGAGTCTCTTCCATGGACTGGTTCACTTCCTGCAAAGCAATGACATCAAACTGCTGTTCATCAATAAAAGCAGCCAGTTGCTTTAGCTTATCGTGCTGGTTTTCTTCCATCCAAGCATGTGCATTTAAGGTTAACAACTTCAAAGTAATCACCTGTTGAGTATGTCTTGTATATCTGATTTAAGCACATCGGCCTTCGGTCCGTAAACCGCCTGCACCCCATTATCTACTTTTATCAAGCCCAAGGCACCCAGCGCTTTCCACGTCTTTTCGTCCCCAACGGCATCTGTATCCTTCACCGTCACACGCAGACGGGTCATGCAAGCGTCCACCTCGACAATGTTCTGCTCACCCCCAAGCGTCTTGATGATATCCGTAGCCAGTTGATTTTGAGTGGAAACAGCTGCCACACCTTCTGTCTTCGTATTCCCCACCTCGGAAGTGCCCTGAGGCTCCTCATCCGTATAGTTCCCCAGTCTTCCCGGCGTAGCCATTTTGAATTTACCGATCATAAAATAAGCGATAAAGTAGGTTGCTACCGCAAACACCACACAAGTCAGCACGAAGTTAATAATATCCTGCACCAAACCCGCATTTATAGACAACGGCAATCGGGTCAGCAGTTCAATCATACCAAACGAATGTAAACGCAAATGTATGATGTCGGCCATTCCGAACGCAATACCGGTAAGAACAGCATAAACCACATACAGCACAGGTGCTACGAACATAAACATGAATTCCAGTGGCTCCGTTACCCCTGTTAAAAAGACAGCTGCGGCTGCCGAAAAGATCATCGACTTGTACTTGCTGCGTTTATCTTTGTCTACACGGCGATACATAGCCACCGCTAGTCCCATAAGGATTCCTGCTCCACCGATCATTTGTCCTACCTTGAAGCGGGCAGGCGTCACGCCTTCCAACAAGCTATTGTAGGCTGTCGGATCGGTACCACGAAGCGCACTCAGGTCACTTGCCCAAGCCAGCCACAGCGGGTCTTGCCCGGCAACGACGCTTCCTGCCCCGGAACCCGTAAGTGTCGTGTAAACGCCACCAAGTTGAGTATAGTTAATAGGAACAGTCAGCATATGGTGAAGTCCAAAAGGAATCAGTAGTCTTTCCAGTGTACCATAGACAAATGGCGCTACAAAAGGAGCCGACTCTCCCGAAGTCGCCAACCAAATACCGAACTGATTAATCCCCCCCTGAACAAATGGCCAGATGGCAGACATGATCAAACTTACGATGACAGACCATAAAATCACGACAAAAGGAACAAAACGTTTACCGTTAAAAAAGGCTAAAGCGTCTGGCAGCTTACGGTAATTGTAGTACTTGTTAAATACCACGGCCCCGACAAATCCGGAGATGATACCGACAAACACACCCATATTAAGTGCAGGCGCCCCTAAGACAGAGGTAAAATAGCCACTAACCGGAATGGATGCACCAAAAAGAGTGTGGGTGGTGGCACCTTCCTGGGTTAGCATTTTCGAGGACACACCCAAAATCGTTCCTGTTGAAATATTAATGAGAATAAAGGCAATTAAGGCAGCAAAAGCCCCGCCCGCTCGTTCCTTAGCCCAGGAACCACCAATCGCCACTGCAAATAGAATGTGTAAATTATTGATAATACCCCAACCCAAATTCTCCATGACCCCGCCGACAGTCAACCAGAAATGGATATCGCCAGCCAACATCGCCACTACTTTACCGAGCGAAATCATAATCCCTGCTGCCGGCATGACAGCAACAACCACTAGCAGTGCTTTCCCGAGCTTTTGCCAAAAATCAAATGATAGAAGTTTTTTCATGCTCCTTCAATCTCCATCCCTTATAGTATGTACAGCGTTGTTCGTACCCTATAAACATTATGCAATCGGTTGCACAATTATTATAATGATATCGCTTTCTATTGGCAATACCCTAATTGTAAATATCTTGGTTAATGATGATGTAAAAACTCGAAAAAGCCGCGAATTTGTTGATTTTCGAGCAATATCGTATGATAGAACATAATATTTCCTGCTTGAGATAGCAAAAGGAGACGAAGACGATGGCAGTAACCATCAAAGATGTCGCAAAACGTGCTAATGTTGCTACTTCCACCGTATCCCGTGTCATTCAAGACAGCCCCAAAATCAGCGAAGCCACCAAGGCACGTGTCCGTAAAGAAATGAAGGCGCTTGGCTATGAACCCAACTATTCAGCTCAGAGTCTAGCTAACCGTGTCACACAGTCGATTGGCATTATTATGCCTGAATCGGATGTGGCAATCTTTCAAAATCCCTTCTTTCCGGAAAGCCTTCGCGGGATCAGCGAATGGGTGAATGAGCACAACTATACACTGTCCATTGTCACAGGAAAAACGAGTGATGAATTGCTATCCCGCGTGAGGCTGATGAGCCGGACCGGACGTGTTGACGGCTATATTGTTCTGTACTCCAAGCAAAAAGATAGCATCGTGGAGTATCTTCATCAAGAAAAAATACCTTACACCGTAATCGGTAAGCCTCAGCAATTTGTCAGTGAAACTACCCATGTAGACAACGATAACTACCAGGCTGCTAAGGATGTGGTCACTTATTTGACTGGGCTGAATCATCAGCGCATTGCTTATGTTGGCGGTGATCATGAACAGATCGTGAATATTGAAAGACTCCGAGGCTACCAGGATGCGCTGCGAGAGGCGGGCTTGCCTCTACCCAAGGAATACGTGGTCAGGGAGCCATTTAATCTAGAGGACATGCGCACATTATTGCAGGCTACCCCGCCGCCTACCGCGATGATCGTTAGCGACGACCTTGTAGCCATGGCAGTACAGAAAATGCTCTCTCAGCTCGGCGTGTCCATGCCAGAGCAGTTATCCATGGTGAGCTTCAATAATCTAATGCTGGCTGAGCTGATGAATCCCCCTCTCACTTCCGTGGATATTGATATCTTCACTCTAGGTTATCAGGCAGCCAAAAGCCTGATTGAAAAAATCGAAGACCCCAAAGAGTTGACCAAACACATCATTGTTCCCCACCGAATTGTGGAACGCGAGTCCAGCCAGGTACTATGATTCTCTGAGGAATGAACAAGAACTGATTTTGTGGAAACCCATAAAATCAGTTTTTTTGCGTTGACAGGGCAAACGGTTGCACTATATACTGAACTCGCTCATATACTGGTTTCGTTAAAACAACGATCTCATTTTCCGAGAGGGGTACACAATCATGGTTTACAACCGATTATTTGACGTAGATAGCTGGAAGCTGACAACACACACTCTACATAGCACACACATGCGATTACAGGAAAGCATAACGTCCATAGGCAACGGTTATATGGGCATGCGCGGCAATTTTGAAGAAGCTTATTCAGGTGATCATCATCAGGGAACTTATATCTCCGGTGTATGGTTCCCCGACAAAACAAAGGTCGGCTGGTGGAAAAACGGCTATCCTGAATATTTTGGCAAGGTCATCAATGCCATGAACTTCATCGGCATCAGTCTGATCGTAAACCAAGAGGAAGTAGACTTATTTACGGCACACATCAGCGATTTTGTGCAGGAATTGGACATGAAACAGGGCATCCTGCGACGCACCTGCACCGTGAACGACCAGGTTCGTATCACTACGGAGCGTTTTCTGAGCCTCACCACTCGTGAGCTATGCCTGATTGATTACCAAGCAACGAATATAAGCGAGCAGCCTCTAACCATAGAGCTTGTCCCCTATTTGGACGGCAATACGAAGAATGAAGACACGAACTATGATGAGGTTTTTTGGTTGGAGGAGGCCCGAGAGGTTCAAGAACAATTCATCAGCCTGTCCACAACAACTATAGATAATCCCTTCGGTATTCCGCGCTTTACCGTAAACGCTACCATGGGTATTGTGACCGAGGGACAGGAGCAGCAGACGACGGAAGAGAGCTTTTTGTACGCTGCACGCCACTATCAATACAGCGTCGCTCCGGGCGACAGTATCCAGCTGCAAAAGATTGTGGCTGTTACCACCTCACGGGATATGGAAAAGGATGCACTGATTCCACAAGCTGAACGCATCGCCGTGGAGGCTGTGAACAAAGGCTACACTTCGCTCAAGCAGGAGCATGTCGCAGCTTGGGCCAGACGTTGGGACAAAGCCGATGTAGAAATCGAGGGAGATACAGAGGCCCAACAGGGAATACGCTTTAACATTTTTCAGCTGTTCTCTACGTACTACGGCGAAGATGCCCGTCTGAACATTGGTCCCAAAGGCTTTACAGGTGAAAAATATGGCGGTGCCACCTATTGGGACACAGAAGCATATGCCGTACCTATGTACCTGGCGCTCGCAGACCCGGATGTAACCCGAAATCTGCTGCTTTACCGTCACCAACAACTAGAGGGTGCCAAGCATAACGCAGCCCAGCAAGGGCTACGGGGTGCACTATACCCTATGGTCACTTTTACAGGTGTGGAATGCCATAACGAATGGGAGATTACCTTCGAGGAGATTCACCGTAATGGAGCCATCGCGTATGCCATTTACAACTACACCAACTATACGGGCGACCTGAGCTATTTACGGGAATATGGAATAGATGTACTGGTCGAAATTAGCCGCTTCTGGGCCGACCGGGTTCACTTTTCCAAAAGCCAGCAGCAGTATATGATCCACGGGGTTACCGGGCCGAACGAATACGAAAATAACGTCAATAACAACTGGTATACCAACACGCTGGCTGCATGGGTTCTGAAATATACATTATCGGTCTTACCTCAAATTTCAGCAGAAAAATCGGAGCATCTAGCAGTTACGGCTGATGAGCTTGCACATTGGCAGGATATCATCACTCACATGTATTATCCCTATGATGAGGAGCGGGAAGTCTTCGTACAGCACGATACCTTTATGGATAAGGATTTGCAGCCTGTATCCTCCCTTGATCCCAGCAACCTTCCACTAAATCAGAAATGGTCATGGGATAAAATCCTTCGTTCCTGCTTCATTAAGCAGGCAGATGTGCTGCAAGGGCTGTATTTCTTTGGAGACCAGTTCACGCTGGAGGAAAAAGCACGCAATTTTGCATTTTACGAGCCAATGACTGTTCATGAATCCAGTCTGTCCCCGTCCATTCACGCCGTGCTGGCTGCCGAACTCAAAATGGAGGAAAAGGCAGTCGAGATGTATAAGCGGACGGCCCGTCTGGATCTGGATAACTACAATAACGATACCGAAGACGGACTTCATATCACTTCCATGACAGGAAGCTGGCTGGCGATTGTACAGGGTTTTGCCGGGATGAGAACGTATCGTGAAACATTAAGCTTCTCCCCCTTCCTGCCACAGGGCTGGAACAAATATACGTTTAAAATCAACTATCGCGGTCGCTTGTTAAGTATTCTCGTACAGGAAAATGAAGTAATCATTACCCTGTTGGACGGAGAACCGCTGACGCTGGAGCTGTATGGAGAGCCAACGCACATTACCAGTGGGCAGTCGTTAATGACGAACAGCGTTTCATAAATCGGGCAGACAGGGGGAAACCAAATGAAAGCAGTCATTTTTGATCTGGACGGAGTCATTACAGATACCGCAGAATATCATTTTCAGGCATGGGGCAGCTTGGCGGCAGCGCTGAGCATCCCTTTTGATCGGGAATTTAATGAACAGTTAAAAGGAATCAGCCGTACGGAATCGCTCGACAAAATACTGGCGCGCGGTAACCTGTCCGATAAGTTTTCAGAAGAAGGCAAGCAAGAACTGGCCACACGGAAAAATACGGAGTATCAGCGGCTCATCTCAGCTGTAACGCCCTCGGACATTCTTCCAGGCATTAAAGCGCTACTGACAGAACTTCGTGAAGCCCGAATCGGCATCGCGCTGGCCTCTGCAAGCAAAAATGCAACGTTTATCCTGGAGCGGCTGGAGCTAGCCTACTATTTTGACAGTGTGGTGGATGTTACCGCCATTCGGCATGGCAAGCCTGACCCGGAAATTTTCCTCACCGGAGCCGCAAATCTAGGCGTTCAGCCTGCCGAATGTATCGGTATAGAGGACGCACAGGCTGGCATACAGGCGATCAAGGGTGCCGGGATGTTTGCGGTCGGTGTAGGAACACCTTCGCAAATGCAAGGTGCGGATATCGTGGTAGCCACTACTGCCGAGCTTTCTCTGAGCATGTTGGAGTCACATTTTATCAGAGGATGAAAAAGCAAAAAAAGATTATAAGGATCATAAAGACCGACTCTTAATGAATCGGTCTTTTTTGTCTGCTCCAAAAACCAGATGAGATCCGCCGCTAGGTCACCGTCTATTTTCTGTCTGTAAAGGTATACTTCTTTTTAACAAACAATTAATGGTTGCTTGGTGAAGATGAATAGCAAATATCATTTTTCTTCAGTAGCATCACTATATTGGAGTTTAATTGACAAAAGTGTGTCAGTAGCTATTTGTATATTTCTTCAGAAATAATATCGCCTGTTAAAAATTGATTGGTAATGTTGTAATAGCCCGTCAGGCTAACTGCATCGGGATTAATTTGTAAATCAACTTGCCAGATTTCAACTCCATTTTTGATGGAATTTTGAACGGTTTGCATAACATAACCGCTGTGTTTCCCAGAATTCCCAACTTTGAATCCATTGTTTTCATAAACTAAACAAACAATCAAAATCGCACGTTCATTTATAGATAAACTTCCACTGAGTTCACCCATGTGCTTGATAAAACGTTCAAAAGAATTAAATTCAGCGTTTTTTTTGATTACAATATGATCGCCCATCTCGACATGTAAAGTGGTTAATGGCGTTTTGACCTCTACATAAGTTTGATCCACCAGAAAATCCAGTTTTGAATTACCAAGCTTCGTTTCCCGGATGACTGTCTGGAAATCGCCAATCATATCTTTAAATTGACCACTTGTGATGAAATGTTCGATATACCGATTGGCCGCATTTTGGTTAATCCCAATCCATGACTTCGATTCAACGGATGGTAGATCCAGTGAAATGGCTTCAATGGTGAACTGTGTTTTTCTTTTAGGGTCATTACTACGCGAAACAAGACATGGGATATCATGAAAGACAATGTTTCCTATACTGCCTGTAGCAGGACAATGGCAATCGTGTAGCTCCCCATCCAGTTCAACCATCATAACAAATCGATTTTTCTTTTTTCGAATTACACCCTCAAGAAGAGGAGAAGCAAAATGAAAATGACTGCTTATATTCTCCATTACAGTTAAGCTCCTTCATTTCAGCGATTTTGGATCGTCTACAGAAACCACATGGAACTGTGTACCCCTCATAAAACTATACTGCTCGTCTCCTGACAACAGTGTGTCAGGAGGGTGATGGTAGGACGTATTTTCCGGCGGTGAGGACTGCACTATTGTTACCTTTGATGTTCAATACCGTTTTAATTATCTTTCCGTTTAAAAAGCGCGGGGCAATAATAATCTAGGATGACAACCGGGAATCATTACTTTCTATAGACCAAATTCTGATGGAGAGAACACTACTGACATACAAGTGTCAGTAGTGTTTTTTTATAGTGATTAAAAATAATCAGGTTTATAAATACAACTGAAACACAGGAGGGATGGAAATTGAATAAAACCGAACGGCAATTAGCGATTTTATTGGAGCTACAGCGTAGGAAGGTTCTAAAGGGAGAAGAACTAGCGGAGAAGTTAGAAACCAGTGTACGTACGATTTATCGAGACATTCAGGCTCTTAGTGAATCTGGCGTTCCGATTATCGGTGCACCTGGACACGGCTACTCTTTAATTGAAGGGTATTTCCTACCCCCGATTAGCTTTACGGTGGAGGAAGCGGTCTCCCTTTTACTTGGAGCCGAATTCATTGAACAGCGATTTGATAATCAATATAGTCAAAGTGCTCAGTCCTCTCGGGGAAAAATTGAAGTGATCTTACCTGACCCCATTCGTCATGAAACTGATCGAATCCGCAGTGGTATTCGTTTTCGACTTCAATCTGAAGACCCTGAATTAGGTGAAAGGGAAAAATCCAATATAAAAACGATTCGTATTGCCATGATGGAGGGAAAGAAAATACATTTCAAATATACGAAGCGAATATCGGAATCGGAGAATAGTCGTGAAACGATACGAACAGCCGCACCTTTAGGATTAGTTCTTGTGCAAGGAGGGTGGCTGCTTGTGGCTCAGTGTGATCTCAGAGGAGAGCATCGACATTTTAAAATATCTCGCATGAGTGATGTGAGTACAATGATCGAAAGTTTCGAATTACCTCGGGACTTCAATTTGCATACGTATCGTCCGGCAGATGATCGACATGTAACCATTCGAACCGTATTTAAGCCCGAGGTTGCAGATAAAGTCGATGAATCAAAAATATATTTTATGGAACATGCTGAGCTTCTTCCGAGTGGCTATTATGTAGACTTCCGTGTTCGATATGCTGAGGAATTATTGCATTGGATTTTGAGCTGGGGATCTAATGTTAAAGTATTGAAACCTGAATCCTTTCGAAGTCGTGTCAAAAAAGAAGTGGAAAGTATGTTGAAGAACTACTGACAAACTGTTGTCAGTAGAAGGCTTGTATATTGTAATTATTCCAACTGAAAGCGAGGTATTCAACATGAATACAAATGAAAACAACAATGCACTGGTGATCGCAAAAGCTTATTTTGAAGCGATGGCAAATAAAGATATCGAAAAGCTGATGACGCTGGTTTCGGACAAAGTCACTACGACCTCTCCCTTAGGTAACCTTGAAGGTAGAGAATCATTCCAAAATTTTGCAGAAGGATTTGCCCGGATGATTAACAAACTAACACTCATTACAGCATTTGGAGATAATAAGGAGGCTGTGATCGTATATCATTCCAACACTATTCCAGTTCCGGATGCAACGGTTGCCGAATACATCGTCGTAGAGGATAACAAGATTTCCTCCGTTCAAGTGATCTACGATGGAACACCTTTTGCTGCTTACGCTGCAACTCAATCCAAACACTAAACCATTGGATCTATATAAATAATAAGCTTTGATACTTGAAAGGAAGAACCTACTGTGAACCAAAATAATACATCTAATTTTGAGAACGCGGAAGAAGTTATTGAGAAAATATTGCGTGAACGACATGCTACCAAAGAGTATAAAACAAACGTAATCATCCCAGAAGAAACGTTGAATGAAATTTTTGAACTTGCCGCGACAGCTCCTTCAGCCTGGAATCTTCAACACTGGCGCTTTCTGGTTATCCAGAATCAAGAACAAAAAGATCGAATCAAACCGATCGCCTTTGGACAGCAACAGATTTCAGATGCTTCTGCTGTTGTTGTCATTCTCGGTGATCTTGAGGCAAACCGAACTGGCAGAGAAATGTATAACCGTCTTTATGAGTCAGAATTCATCTCGGAAGCAGTGCGAGACATCTTGTTATCCCAAATCGAAAGAGGCTATCAAAGCCCTCAATTCGCTAGGGATGAAGCAAACAAAAATGCTGCTCTCGCAGCTATGCAACTCATGTTAGCTGCCAAGTCGAAAGGCTACGATAGTGGTCCAATAGGTGGATTTAATCCTGCAGGACTGCCTGAAGCTCTGAATATTCCTGGGCGGTTTGTCCCTGTCATGATTGTCACTCTTGGTGTAGCCGCAACCCCTGCACGTTCAACAACACGTTTCTCCCTTAATGAATTAGTTATTCATGAATCCTTTTAAGTATTCGTGACAAAGAACCATCTGTCTCAAGATGGTTCTTTTTAGTTCATTCTGCAAGAAGGTTGGAGAAAAAGTGATCTAGTGGCGCGAAGACAAGAAGGCAACCAGCCTAATAACCTATTACAACAAAAAAACGAATACCAAGGCTGGTTACATCTTCGAGCTTATCCCCGCATCCTCACGCAGCCACTGAAGCACATCTCGCTGGTTATCTGGTGAGACACCGTGATCCGTCGGATATGTTTTGAATGTGGAGTGAGAAGTCCTGGTCTGGAAATATGCCGCCGTCTCATGGCCGATGCTCACTGGAAATACAGAATCGTATTCGCCGTGGGAAATAAATACGGACACGTCCTCTATGCTTTGCAGCGCGTATTCTGTTTTCACAAAATCAGGTACATAGCCGTTCAACGCTACAATCCCCTTCAACTGATTGCCCAGGGTAAGCGCAAGTGACATCGACAAAATCGCTCCCTGACTGAAGCCGAGGAAATACCGTTTCTCAGGATCAACCGGATATTTATCTGTGGCATACTGTACGAACGCCTGAAGCTGTTCAATAGACCGATCAAACTGCTCACGCAGCGGATTACCCAGACTTTTCAGCTCATAATATTGGAATCCTCCACTCATGGGAAGGTCTCCACGAATGCCGATGATAATAAATTCCTCTGACAACGGCCCTACAACTCCGAACATATCCTGCTCATTGGACCCTTTCCCATGCAGTGTAAAAATGGTTGGATATTTACGGTTGGGATCAAGCTGGCTGGGCAGGTGAATATCATAGCTATATAAAGACGACATATTATTTCCCCCTCTTAACAATAAGTTTATTGCATACCTCCACGGATACAGTTCACTACAAACCATTCCTATACAAAATCATTAACACTAAAATATTAGTAATATTTATTTTATATTTATAATAGAAATGTACTCTTCAAAAGGAAACATGTCAACCCGTATGAAAACTTTCCAACTGCTCCCTCCACTCAATTTATATTCGTGAACTGATATAATGGAAGAGTTAAGCTACTACCCGATCAACTATTCTCTCTTAGGAGACTAATGCATATGAAACCAACCTATCTTATGGATGATATACAGTGGCAACAGCTTATTCAAAATGTGGCTGACCATTTTAATGACGTGACGATCAAACGAGGTTTCCAGTATTTTAAGCAAGGAAAGGTAAAAGAGTTCGCAATGCCTGATGCCGATCATATTGCAGCTGTCGTGGATGGAAGCGAGCTATACGAGGTGGATCTCCACTTAAGCGCTTTTGCTGCCAGCAGATGTACGTGCCCTGTCCACACCAACTGCAAGCATATGATCGCCGTACTACTGAATTACGCGAATGAACAGGAACGTTCTGTACATGCTTTAGTGAACGCTCATTCGGCGGGATTCACTCGATTGGCGGCAAAAGCTGACACGGGTACTGTACCTCCTTCCCGGTCGAACCTTTCACCGGATCACAAGGAAACAACAAGAAACGCTCTCAGTAAAACAGCAAGCAAGATACCGGACATGCCCATTTCAGAGTGGCATGATCTGTTCGATCAGTGTATCGCCCTTAACCGTGTGAACACACAAAATTCCCAATATGTCCAAAGCGCTTTAGCCTCGATCTATGCTGTGAAGCCACCGCTTTCACCCGGCATGCAACAGCTATACGGACTGCATGCTCATCTGCGTGTGCTGGAAAAGCTGGTGCCTCAGTCTCCCATGCCGGGCTATCCCTCTCATACCTATATGGGGTATTACACGCAAATTGCTGCCGATGAGCTTAAAGAAGCTATCGAGCGTGATTTTGAGAGTCCACTGGAGCTGACCGATGAACCGATGCAAGAAGCCCGTATGGCAGAAACCTTAGCCTATTTACGCCGAAAAATGCTGACAGAATCGCGTAACGGTACTTATTTTTCAGACGCGTATTATCAGTTTTGGCTGCGCTGGGGGCACAGGGGGCATCACGAAAGGCAGGACTCCAGCATATATACGGAGGAATTACAGCATTTACAGGCGGCTGAAGAGGAGCTCGGCACAACTTTAGCACGGCTTCCGTGGATGTTGGCTCGCAGTTGGATGCATATTTTCCAATCGCACGATAATGAAGCCTGGGCACTGCTTCAGGAGGCGGAACGAGCTTTTCCACTAAAAATTTCTTCCAGTCAGTTGCTTTTGTTCTTACAGGCGTTGCGTAAAGCCGAGGATTGGGCACGTCTCAAGGACGGACTGCGACATATCGGCCCCCTGCTTCACAGTCATCGGGATGACCATTTACAAGATTATATACATGATTGGGATCTGGTTTTGCGGCACCTTCCAGAAGCGGAGCAGGACATGTGGGACACGCTGGTGGGTATGCTTCCATTTGCCGGGGGAATGTATGAAGAGGCGCTGCTTGCTCACGAAAAATGGCGGTCATGGATCGACTATCAGCTAAGCATACGCAGTGAACCTTTGAGTTTTCGGGTGAGTGTGTTGCAGCCCATTGAAAAGAACGCGCCTGAGTTACTACTCCCCTTTTACCATCAAGCGGTAGAACGTTATGTGTTGGAAAAAAACAGAGCCAGCTATAAAGCAGCAGTCAAGCTGTTAAAGCGACTGTTCAAGCTGTACAAGAAAATGAAGCAGGAATCACGCTGGGAGCTGTTCTTTACGACCTTCACCAGCCGTCATAGCCGCCTGCGGGCGCTACAGGAGGAATTACGGAAAGGGAAATTGTTATCATGAATCAATATACCGAAACGATTACCGTCCATATCCAATTAACTACCTATGGAGACGCGCTGATCTATGGCGATTCCTCCATGAACTATAGCATTTCCGGCCAAATTCTGAAGCAGCGTTTGTTTGCTTGGCATGAGGCCTCGTTTTATGGCACCGAGCTGGAGATTCAACATGTTCAAGACACGGATATTATCCTGCTACCCTCGGAGCAGGTGATTCCTTTTCTGGCAGAGCGCGAGCTTCTGAAGCATATTGAATGGATCTGGGACGAGGCCAATGCCCCGTGGCTCCGGCTGATCCCTTTACTTGCTCACTGTATTGAGGCGAAAGCATATGTGCCCAGCTTCACAGCGTTCCAGGCGGGGAAGCTGCAATGGAAGTGGGATGCGGAAGCACTGGAAAACATCCAACCGGCAGAGCTTGCTTTGCTCGACCGCTTGGAGAAGGACGAGCAGGAAGGGCTGATAGCGGCGTTCTCGGCTGCCGTATTTCAGCGCTGGTACGGCACCGAAGCGGAAGCCGCCGATTTGCGAAGAGAATATCCGATTCTCTTCGCCCCCAATCGCCCGGCGGCGGGTCTGGACGCGCGGGCCTGGCTCATCGCCATCGGCTGGAAAGCCGATACCGCGCCATTTCGGCCACTTCTGCAACTGCTAGAGCCAGAGCTGGAGGACGACGAGCCGTCCTGGCAGCTCAAGCTTGTGTTGCAGGACAAGCAAGACCCGGCGTTGCTGGTGTCTGTACAGCTCGCCGATGATGGGTACGCATCCGGCTCATGGCCCGATGCCTGGACAGCACATGTCCGTGAGCGCTCTGCCGGGTGGCTAGAACGTTTGACCTCGATTTTGCCCGCCGGGCAGCGTGCCGGAAGCCGCGATGACGTGCTGAATCGCCCGCTCTCCGACGAAGCGGCGTGGCAATTCCTGACGACCGACAGCCAGCGTCTGCTGGAAAGCGGTTGGCAGGTGCTGCTCCCGGCTTGGTGGGAGGCAGCTACCCGCAAGAAGCCAAAGCTGCGGGCCAAGGTACGCCCGGGCGAAGGGGCGGGAGAGCGCACGAAGGGTAGCTCGCTGTTCGGACTGGACTCGATTGTCCAGTTCGATTGGCGTGTTGCCATCGGTGATGCCGATCTCAGCGAGTCGGAATTCGCCGAGCTGGTCGCTCGCAACGAGCGCTTGGTGCGCTTCCGCGGGCAATGGATCGCGCTCGACCCCGCGTTGCTGGTGCAGATCCGCCGGGCCATGGCCGGGATCGACAGTGCTCAGGGATTGTCCTTTCAGGACATCCTGCAGCTACACCTGCTCGGCAACGCCGACGAGCCTGAAGGCGACGCCTCGGGCGAGCAGCCGGAGGATGCGGCACGCTTCCGACTGGAAGTCGAGCTGAATGCCCATCTGCTGAAGCTGATCAGCCAGCTCGGACGGCAGTCGGAATGGCCTGCATTGGACGTGCCGGACGGGCTGCAAGCCGAGCTGCGGACGTATCAGCGGGACGGGTATGCATGGCTTGCTTTTTTACGTCGCTTTGGACTGGGTGCCTGTCTGGCCGATGATATGGGACTCGGTAAAACAGTGCAGTTTATTACTTATTTACTGCACCTACAGGATATTGCCGCCGAGACGGGCGTCCGCTCCAGTTCGCTGCTGATTTGCCCGACTTCGGTGCTGGGCAACTGGCAGAAGGAACTCAGCCGCTTCGCCCCTTCATTGAAGGTGATGCTGCACTATGGAAGCAAGCGGGAGCAGGGAGACTTGTTCCGCGAAGAAGTCGAGCAGGCCGATGTCATCCTGACCTCCTTCGCTACGGCAACCCTGGATCAAGAGCTGCTACAAAGCATGACCTGGGATTCAGTCTGCCTGGATGAAGCGCAGAACATTAAAAATGCGCAAACCAAGCAATCCACAGCCGTGCGCAGCTTTCCTGCACGTCATCGGATTGCGTTGACTGGGACACCTATTGAAAATCGGTTATCCGAGCTATGGTCCATTTATGATTTTATCAATCCAGGTTATCTGGGCAGCTCACGCGCCTTTAGCAATCGCTTCATTAATGCTATTGAGAAGGAACATAACGAGCAGCGCACGTTAGATTTGCAAAAGCTGGTTCAGCCCTTCATGCTGCGGCGCAAGAAGAAGGACCCTGCTATACAGCTTGATTTGCCTGACAAGAATGAGATGAAAACCTACATTCATCTGACCTCTGAGCAGGGCGCGCTCTATGACCAGATTGTCAAAGAGTTGATGGAACGGATGCAGAAGCTGGAAGGGATTGAACGGAAAGGAGCCATTTTATCCGCCCTTACCCAGTTGAAGCAGCTTTGTGACCATCCTGCCCTCTTAACCAAGGAGGCGCTCCCAGATAGCGCGGCTTCCGGTTATAGTCAGTCCGATCTTGAAGCGGTCATTAGCCGTTCATCCAAGCTGGAGCGCATTCTGGCTATGGTCAAGGAACTGCGGGAGGAGGGCGAGCGCTGCCTTATTTTTACACAGTATATTGGTATGGGACAAATGCTCCAGCGGGTACTCGCTCAGGAGCTGCAAGAGCCCGTGCTCTATCTGAACGGCAGCACATCCAAAACTGCGCGTGACCGAATGATTGATCAATTCCAATCTCACACGCTCCCCCCTGCCGAGCAGCCATCCGTGTTTATTTTGTCGCTCAAAGCCGGGGGGGTGGGTCTGAATCTGACGGCCGCCAACCACGTCTTTCACTTTGATCGCTGGTGGAACCCAGCTGTTGAAAATCAGGCCACAGACCGCGCCTACCGGATGGGGCAAACGAAGGATGTACAGGTGCACAAATTTATCTCGCTGGGCACGCTTGAGGAACGCATTGATGAAATGCTGGAGAGCAAGCAGCAGCTTAGCGACCAAATCATAACCAGTACCGAGGGCTGGATTACTGAGCTGTCTACAGACGCGTTAAAAGACCTCTTTACGCTACGACGCGATTGGGCATAAGGAGGTCCAAAATCGAACTATAATGTACATGGAATGCCATTTTGAGTTCGATATATACCTATTTTTAAGAAGTCGTAGTTTATAACACAGTCCAAAACTCCTTTGTTTGCATTTACTATCTCATCACAACAAAGGAGTTGATTTGAAGTGGCCATTCGTCCTCCACAAACATTGAAATCTACGGGCAGGAAGGTTCCTGTTACGAGATATCGCAATGTGAGTCCAACACAAACCCTGCGCCGATTTACGGTCATCTGGGCTAACACAAACGGTGTTCCTTTTAACACAACTGGATTTTTTGCTATACTCCGGCGTCTAGATGGAAGCTTTGTGCAAGCTGCAGGCTTCGATGGTTTTGGTACTGCCCGATTCAGCAGAGTCCGTACACCTACGAACCAGGCTTTTATTCTGCGTACCTTTAGAGACGATGGAACGCTATTCCGGGTTAGAACCGTACCTGCTGGCGTGTCCTCGTTTGTCGTTATTGGTTAAGTTCGTACCGAACGCAGCCTTAACGTAGGTAACCAAAAAAGCAGCCAGAAACAGAGCATATCTGTCCTGGCTGCTTTTTTATATGGCCTACCTATTCGGAATCTTCTTCCACTATTGCATTTTTCGTAACGGACGTATTGTACACCGTTTTGAGCCAGCTTTCACTCGACCAGTTCAGCTTGCCTGCACCCGCTCCATCCTTGGCCTGCAATTGAGCAACCAGGTTAGCAGGGTCTTCGGCAGTATAGCTGTATGGCAACGTTGTGAATCCATTCCACGAGAAGCTCTTGGCCTTCGCAGGATAAGGGGCTAATGGGCTATTCGCTTCTTCGCTGCCTCCTCTGAATACGGTACCGTTGTCGGAGAAGATGACGTCTTCAGCCTTGATTTTTCCTGTGTAGTCATCTTTTTTAGGATCTTTTTGATTATTACGCACTGGAGAAAACACATCAATTAAATAAGACTTTTCTAGCAACACCGCACCGTTTTCTGTTGAAATCGCACCGTTACCCACGACGTCAAAATGGTATCCTTTTGCGGCAATTGCTTTAGCCATGTCAGAAGTGATTCTTTTTTTGGCTCTGGCCAATCCAGCATCGTCCATAACGATGTTATATGCATGAGCATTACCAGCACGCAGACGAGGCATACGATCCTGAATATCCAGGTAGTAATTATGATGCAGCGTTACCTCTAGGTCTGCATTGTCGGAAGCCATTTCCGTAGCACCAATCAGATGAGCCTTCTTTTGTCCTGCTGCAATATCAATGATATCTTCTTTACTCATGCCTACTGCACTGCTTCTCAGATAAGCGTACATAGGATAGGAAGACTTGTCTGCTTCCATCGCGTTGACTTGTTGGGTTACCCAGCTGTTGGAGCTGCGGTCATCTCCTTTGAACAAAGACCAAGAAATCGTAACTCCGTTACTACCTTTTTTCACATCTACCAGACCATCATAGGCTTTGTTAAATGTGCAATGGTCAATCCATACCTTGGAACTTGTACCTTCGATGGTAACATAATCCCAGTCATTCTTATCATAGTTCCCTTTGGTTGCTTCATCCCACTCCCAAAGTTCATCAAATTCGAGGTTACGGAAAATCAAATTGGAGCTTCTTTTGATAACAAAGCCGGCATGTTTGATTTTCGCACCATTGGCAGAGAAAATCGTAACCCCATTCATATTTTCGATATAGACTTTGCTCACACCTGTCTTTTTCAGAACAGGATGCGTCTGTACAGGGTTGTTGGCACTAAAAGGCATTACTTTGGCAGCACTAGGAATTTCATTCCAACCGAGATCAAGATCGTTCATAATCTCAATCACTTTGACTTTGCTGCCTTTCTTCAGTGCTTCGTTGAGATCTACAGCGTTATAAACTTTTTTGTAGTTGGCATCTGTATCCACAATATTGCCACCACCTGTATTACCATACGAAAAGCCAGTCAAATTATAGTTATTTTTGGAGGTTGCGTTATGATCCACTCCAGGAGTCGGTTTCTCTGTACCTGGTGTTGGGTTCACAGGCGGTGTTCCTGGATCTACCTCAGAAGAAGCACCGGATACAATCACATTATCGAATTGGGCAGCTGTTTTAGAAGTTACCAAACCAATGGCTCCAGCAGTGAGGCTGGTGTCTGTTGCGGACAGCTCCAGTTGATCATTGACATACATTTTGATTTCCGAACCGGATAGTTCCAGCTTGACTCTGTACCATGTATTCGTGTCCAGTTTGTATTTTTTATTGGTAGCCAGTGTCTTCATAGAGCCTTTGACTTTTTTTCGAATCTCAAGAGCTCCGTCTTTCTTGTTGTACAACGATGCTGCATAGAAGTTGTTGGAATCTGTGTATCTACCTGCAACGTAGACTCGATTAGAGCCATTAAAATCATTTACATATACATCTGCTTGCACGCTATAGTTCGTCCATGAGGCATTACCTTTGACGGAATGGCTTTCGCTTCGACTAGATTGTTGGTATGTAGAACCATTCCCATCCTTGACCACAGACCAGTTCCCCGAACCTGCGGTCCAGCCTTGAGCTTCTCCTTGCTCAAAATCGTCACTTATCTGTAAATTTCCATCTGCATGTGCATGACCTAGCAACGGTAATGATAAAGACAGTACCAACGTACTGCTTAACATTACACTTGCACATTTTTTTAACAAACTCGACTTCATATAACAATCCCCTTCTTGATTAGATTCATGAATACTAAAGCAACGGTTGCACCGTTCATCAGACATGACATGTCCAAACGGTATATAACGTACTGATGAAGGGAATAATATCCCAACACCAATGAGGGGCCCCAAGCGCTATACTCCAATAATTATAGGCTTTTAAATAAATATTAAAATATGTCTAATTACTTATCTTTTGTCTTAATTTTTCTATTAATTTTGCATCCTGTTTCGTGAACACGTCAAATGATGTTTCATAAAATCACAAAAAACGATATTTTTTTATTTTTGAATAAGACATACAGTTGTCATGTTGAGAATGGTACATATAAAGGAGTGAGTATCATCCATATCATTTAAAGGAGCGATTAGATGTCCAGCTACGACTACGCTTCCAAATTGGAGTTAAAAGAAGCCATTCATGCCTCCTACTTACGATTTGACGGTGAGTTCCAGGAGATCGACGAGAGCCAAAAGGATATTCGTATCCCCGAAGTAGATAAAACACCCGCAGAAATGATCGCCTACCAGCTCGGATGGCTTCATCTTGTCATGACATGGGACAGAGACGAACGGGAAGGAAAAACCGTCATCATGCCCGCTCCCAATTATAAATGGAATAGACTAGGCGAACTATATCAATCATTTTACAAGACCTATTCCCACCAATCTTTACGTGAATTACGCGATATGTTCAAGTTGACTGAGCAAAAGTGGCTGGATTGGATCGACACACTTAGCCATGAAGAGCTCTTCACTCAAGGCGTTCACAACTGGACGGGTACTAACCCGAACTGGCCCATGGCAAGATGGATTCACATCAACTCGGTGGCACCGTTTAAAACATTCAGAGCCAGGATACGGAAATGGAAGAAATACAAAGTTCAACAGTGATGAAAAAAAGTGTGCATTGTGCTACAATACTTGAGTTGTATCGGGATACATTTAGGGAAGGGTAAGTGAAACGCCATGCTTATTATTGGTATTGCCGGCGGTACAGGTTCCGGTAAATCGACGGTAGCACGCGCCGTCGTTGAGCGTCTGGGATCTAATAAAGTGACTTTCATATCTCAGGATAACTATTATAAAGACCATTCACATCTGAGTTATGATGAACGTGCTTTGGTCAATTATGATCATCCGTTTGCCTTTGACAACGAATTGCTTATTGAGCATCTCCAATGTCTGAAAAAAGGACAAGCGACACAAGCACCAGTGTATGACTTTACGGTTCATGCACGCTCCACGGACGAGACGGTAGAGCTTCTTCCAAATCACATCGTTATGTTGGAGGGTCTGCATGTGCTGTCAGACGAAAAGCTCCGCAGCCTGCTTGACATCAAAGTATTTGTGGATACTGACCCTGATGTGCGCATTCTCCGTCGGGTTCTTCGCGATATTGAGGAAAGAGGCCGCACCATCCATTCGATTCACGATCACTATTTGACTACGGTTAAGCCGATGCATGAGGCATTTATTGAGCCTTCCAAGAAATACGCTGACCTGATCCTTCCTGAGGGAGGACACAATGAGGTTGGTATTCAACTGCTGTCTATTTTGACTGAAAAATATTTGGCAGGAGATCGGACATGGGGTACTGTATAAGGTAATCCTGGTCGTTTAGGCTGTCGAGATTTTCTCGGCTGCCTTTTTTGTTGTTTTATATGCCATTTGGACTAAATTATTTTGGAATCCCCGTGTGGTTTATGTTAGCATGTAAAGATTAAATGCTTTAGATTTAAGCCAAGTTGGAAGCGTTGTCAAATATGTGCCTCAGATGATATGACGTCCACGTGATGGGGGTCTTTTTTGAATCAGGATTTTTGCAAAATCCTCGAATAGGTATAATTACGGAGAGTGCTGCCATGAATGAGCTATGCAACATTTTGATTGTCGATGATGAGATATTGGTACGGCAAGGGATTAAACACCATTTATCGTGGGAACAGTATGGATTTCGAATTGTAGGTGAGGCTTCTAACGGGAAAGAAGCATTGGAGCTGATTGAAACCTTGCGCCCTCATATTGTCATTACAGATATCGTAATGCCGATCATGGATGGCGAGGAGCTGACGCGCATAGTCAGACAGAACTATCCAGATATCGAAGTCATCGTGCTTAGCAGTTACGGTGAATTTAATTACGTGCGATCCACCTTTCAGCAAGGGGTTGCTGACTATATTTTAAAGCCCAAGCTGGACACGGATGAGTTGCTCCAAGTACTCCAGAGAACCGCTCGCAAAATTCCATCCATTCAATATCAGGCAGATGCTAATAATAGTCAAATTACAATAGATCATGTGATCGAAAAGCTGATCTCCGGGTATAGCATGGACTATGACGCTGAGTTGCTGAAGCAAGCATTTCCTTATAGCCGTTTTGCGCTCATAGGCGTGGAACAGTCAGCACCGCAGAATAAAGGACGCTCTATCTCTGCCTCGGACCTATTTTCCAAGCTATCAGATCAAGTGTCCTCTGCCTGTGAGCACATCGTACTGCGACAACTGCCGTCCGATGTCTATGCGGCTGTGTTTTTAGCCAATCTTGATCCTCGTGAAGTAGACGCCTGGATGGCTGCGATTAGGGAAGTTGCTCAGGAGACAAAGCGGGTCGATCCACAGACAGGCTGGGCAGTTAGCCATTTATTTGATGACTTCAATCAGATTAGTGACGTCTATCAGGATGAACTGCCAAAACTGCTGAGTTACCGCTTTTATTTCCCAGGAACAGCGCTGCTAATAGAAGACGAACTCCCTCCGCCTGTACAGGTGAACAGCTCGTTCAACTTAAAACAGTTTACAGAAGAGATGAAGCGTGAGCATTTTGATACAGCTTTTCAGGATTTGAGATCCTATGTAGCCGCCATGTCCGGCAACTATACCTCTACCGCTTTTGAATTCAAATCGCTTCTCGGAAATATCGTGTTCAACATTACGATTTTGCTTGGGAATCAGGGGTATGATATGAAGGAGCTGGATGCGGCGAAATATTCCTATTTCAAAACAATTAATGATGCCCCTCATGTACATGAAGCCGTGCGCCTTCTGGAGACTTTTTTGGAGGAAGCGAACAGACAGATCATGGCTAAAACGCAGCAAGGAAGTAGCGCAAGCATGAAAAAACTGCTGGAGTATATTGAGGAGCATCATGCTGAAACACTCAATTTGACGACACTTGGGCAATATTTTCATTTTAACCCTTCCTACTTGTCCAGTTATTTTACAGCACACCATACAGAGGGTTTTAGCGAGTATCTAAACAAAATTCGGGTCGAAAAAGCCGCGGAGTTACTACGGTCGGGAACGATGTCCATTTCGGATATTAGCAGCACGGTAGGCTATTCGGACCCCAGCTATTTTACCAAAGTGTTCAAAAAAGTGAAGGGCTACTCGCCCAGTCAGTACCGCCGGGAGCATCTCTATTAGAGAGTAAGCCACATCTGCCAGCAGAAAAGAGATTGATTATGAAAAGGTATATCCATAAGATCAAATATCAAGGTCTGTTCTTCAAAATCTTTATTGTTATGGTGGTCAGCATCACTGCGGTGTCCTTGCTGACCTCTTTGGTGACGATTCGGATGTCTGAACGACTTTTTGCTGAGACATTCAGTATTACAAATGCCAAGGTACTCAGCCAGATTCAATCCAGCTTTGAATCCTTCAATGATTCTATCGTGAATGCCGTAACCCATGCTTCGGAAAATGGAACGGTCAAAAACTATCTGACTGGCGGTCAATCTGACTCGATTAACTCGGCAAGAATTTACTTCGGAATGGCACAGCAAATGAAGCAAATTAAATCGAACGTCGATGCCTATGATGTCGGTGTCGCTGTAACAGGTCTGAACGGCCGGAGCTTTTACTCTGACTCGTCCTATTGGCCTGTAACTGCGGAAGAGCTTAAAAGCAATGCTATTACAGCCCGAAGTGTAGCACGACCGGCACAGCTTATGTATCAGTTGGATACTGAATTATTTCAGCAACAAATGAATAATACCGCGCAAAAGCCAACACCCTATATTATCGCCTCCAAACCATTTATGGAGCGGACCAGCGGCACCCTGTACGGCATGATCTACATCGCTATCCGGGAACCTGAATTTCGCCGTTTCTACAACAATTTCACAAGCAATGGCAATGATGTGCTTATTTTGGACAAGTCGGGACTGATTGTATCAAGCAACCGCCAGGACCTGATCGGACAACGCTCCAGTGAGCTGCTAGGCTATGCCACAAAAATCAATGAACAGGGACTTAACTACATTAATGCAGAAGTGATGAATAAGGAGAGTATCCTCCTTTCCAACTATATCCCTTCATTTGATTTTTATCTGGTGAACATGATCGACAGACAAGCGGCGATTGGGCAAATTATTGACGTTAAATCCGTTGTATGGATCTGCATTGCCATCGTACTGATTGCTTTGGTGATCGTTTTTCTCATATCCCGTCGACTGATTCGTTCCCTGACTCGACTGGTGAAGCAAATGTCGACCATACGCGAGAAAAATTTTGATAATTATATCCCGGTAACGGGCAGCTATGAGGTTAGACAATTAAGTCATGCTTACAACTACATGCTGGATGAATTAAATGACTATATCCGTAAGCTTTTAGAGACGCAAAAGGGTCAACGGAACGCAGAGCTTGCTGCACTACAACGGCAGATCAATCCGCATTTTCTGTACAATACACTGGCTTCGATCAAAATGCTGGTGCTCAAAGGAAATAAGGAAACAGCCGCCGAGACGATCAATGCACTCATTTCCTTACTGCAAAATACAATCAGCAATGTGAGTGAAACGATCACCATTGAGCAGGAAATGGCCAACATGCAAAATTATGTGTTCATTAACCATGTGCGCTACGGGCAGCGGGTACAAGTGAATTATTTTGTATCACCCGATTGTCTGGAGTACCATGTGCCCAAGCTCATCATTCAGCCTTTTATCGAAAACTCTTTTTTCCATGCGTTTAATGAAAAAAACGTAGGGCACATCTATATATTGGTGTCCAAAACGGAGGATACATTGATCTGTGAGGTGGTCGATGATGGAGACGGTATGGATTTGGACGGGCATACGGCGCAAGACGGACTTCCGAATCCCAAGAGCAAGCGCCAACTGTTCACAGGCATCGGCATCCAGAATGTGCACAACCGCATTACCCTTTTATACGGAGAAGAATATGGCGTGACCATCTCCAGTAAAAAAGGCGAGGGCACCAAAGTCAGAATGACACTGCCATTGATTTTGAAATCAAACGACAACGACTCCACTAAATAAATCTATACACTGAGCTTCAACCTAAAAAAAGTACCTAAATCAAAATAAAACACAAATGTAAGCGGTACCTTTTTTGATAAATCATAATAATAAGACCAATCCGTATAAAGATATTCCTAACACCGACAAAGTATGGATGGTACACTAGATTTATAAATAAGGTAACCGCTTTCATTTAAGAGGTTTAGAACTAGCAAGCAACATATAAAAAAAGAGTAGGGGTTGAACAAAATGAAAAAAATGACTTTCCTTCTGCTGATTGCAAGCTTGATCTTGCTATCCGCATGCTCCAGCAATTCCGAGAAAGCAGCGACTACCACAGATTCAGGCAAAAAAGAAATCACCGTCTGGGCTTGGGACCCGAACTTTAATATCGCAGCCCTGAAGCTGGCAAAAGATCGCTACGTTGCCAAACATCCAGATGTAACCGTAAACATTGTTGAATATGCTCAAAACGATATCGTACAAAAAATGAATGCCGGTCTTAACTCCGGTTCTACCAAAGGACTGCCGAACGTGGTTCTGATCGAGGATTATCGGGCACAGAACTTCCTGCAAGCCTATCCCGATTCTTTCCATGATATGAGCAGCACGATCAAAGCAACCGACTTCGCTGATTATAAAATCGGACCGACTAGCTACAACGGCAAGCAGTATGGTGTTCCATTCGACTCCGGTGTTATGGGACTGTATGTAAGAACGGATTATCTGGAACAAGCCGGCTACAAAGTAGCGGACCTGACTAATATTGATTGGGACAAATTTATTGAAATTGGTAAAGCCGTAAAACAAAAAACAGGCAAAGAAATGCTGACTCAAGATCCAAATGACCTCGGTCTGATCCGTGGTATGATCCAAACTGCAGGTTCATGGTACCTGAAAGAAGACGGTAAAACACCAAACCTGGCTGGTAATCCAGCTCTGAAAGAAGCGCTCTTGACGTACAAATCCTTGTTCGACGCTAACATTGTTAAAATGAATGCCGACTGGAGTCAGTTCCTGGCCGCATTCAACAGCGGTGCAGTTGCTTCCGTACCTACAGGTAACTGGATTACACCTTCGATCAAAGCAGAAGCTTCGCAATCGGGTAAATGGGCCGTTGTTCCTTTCCCTAAGCTGAAAAATATACCTGAATCCGTGAATGCTTCCAGCCTCGGCGGCAGCTCCTGGTATGTCCTTAACTCGGACGGTCAAGATACCGCTGCTGATTTCCTGAAAGAGACATTCGGAACAGATCAAGAGCTGTATCAAGATATGCTGAGCAAAATTGGAATTGTCGGTTCATTGAACGCAGCTTCCAGCGGTAAAGCTTATGACGTGGAAGATCCGTACTTCGGAGGCGACAAAGTATACAAGAAATTTGCAGAATGGACTAAGCAAGTTCCAAAAGTCAATTATGGCCTGCACACGTATGCCATTGAGGATATCATGACCGTTGAAATTCAAAACTATCTGAACGGAAAAGATGTAGACGCAGTTCTGAAAGATGCTCAAGGACAGGCGGAAGCACAGCTTAAATAAGACAGTCCATCTAGCCAAGGCTAAACAATAAAACGATAAGCACTTAAAACCTTGGGCTTGCGAGTTCAAGGTTTTATTGCTGCACAGGGAGTTGACATGGTATGAAGACAGCCGCGCCCAAAATAACTACAACACGTCTCAAAGCAGGTATGACAGGATGGTTGTTCATATCCATCGCAGTGATCATGATCGCCGCTTTTTATTTCTATCCGATGATTCAGGCGCTTATCTTGTCCTTTAAGACAGGTACAGGGTCTAATCTGAGCTTTAACGGCATTGATAACTACAAGCGACTCTTCACCGATAAAATGTTTATAACCGCCGTGAAGAATACGTTTATCTATTTAATTTTCCAGGTACCTTTGATGGTCATTCTGGCTCTGTTCATTTCGGTATTGTTGAATGATAAAAACCTGAAATTCAAGGGCTTTTTCCGCACAGCTATCTTCTTGCCGTGTATCACATCCCTTGTAGCCTATTCGGTTGTCTTCAAGTACTTGTTCTCGTCCGACGGTCTGGTAAACTCCTTATTGCTGAATCTGCACGTGATTGGCACGCCCATCCAATGGATTACAGATCCTTTCTGGGCCAAGGTTACGATTATTATCGCGATCACATGGCGCTGGACTGGTTATAATATGATCTTTTACCTATCCGGTCTTCAGAACATTGACAGTTCCATCTACGAAGCGGCCCGTATTGACGGAGCTTCCCCTATCCGACAGTTTTTCAGCATTACAGTTCCACTGCTTAAGCCGATTATCCTGTTCACTTCGATTACATCAACGATTGGTACACTCCAACTCTTCGATGAAATTATGAATATTACCAAGGGTGGGCCAGGGAACGCGACATCTTCAATTTCGCAATATATTTACAATCTGTCCTTCAAATATTCATCCGACTTTGGTTATGCGGCGACCGTATCTTATTCCATCGTCATTATGATTATTATCTTGTCAATTATCCAGTTCAAAGTGGCAGGTGAGAAAAAATGATGAAAACAAAAAGAGCATTTACGTACGCCTTTCTGATCCTTGTGTCGTTCGTTTCGATTTTCCCGTTCCTCTGGATGCTATCCAGCTCCACGAACCTGTCGGTCGATGTGACCAAAGGCAAGCTTCTGCCTGGCTCCCATTTGATGGATAACATGCACAATTTGCTTGAAAAAGTAGACATCGTTACCGCACTAAGTAACTCTGCAAAAGTCTCCATCTCAACTACGCTGCTGGCTATGCTAATCGCATCACTGGCCGGTTATGGCTTTGAAATTTACAGAAGTAAAGCGAAAGACGTTGTCTTCAATATCCTGCTGATGTCTATGATGATTCCGTTTGCGGCGATCATGATCCCGCTCTACCGGATGTTCGGCAGTATTTCTAATGTCATACCGTGGATCGGTATTGATACACTCTCTTCTGTCGTCATTCCGACCGTAACTACGGCGTTCCTGATCTTCTTTTTCCGTCAAAGCACCAAGATGTTTCCTAAGGATCTACTGGAAGCAGGTCGTATGGATGGATTATCCGAGCTGGGTCTGTTCTTCCGGGTGTATATGCCCACGATGAAAACAACCTATGCCGCTGCCGCAATCATCACATTCATGTCCAGCTGGAACAACTACCTCTGGCCTCTGATTGTGCTGCAAACGCCGGAGAATCAAACGATTCCGCTGTTGATCTCGAACCTTGGCTCCAGCTATGCACCGGATTACGGTGTCATCATGATCGCCATTGTCCTGTCCACACTGCCGACTGCACTGGTATTCTTCCTGATGCAGAAACACTTTGTAGCGGGCATGGTGGGTTCGGTTAAATAACAGACTTCTGTGTACGATCTTCAGTTCATTTTAAAAATAAGGAGTGTTCGCCTTGACCATCCATACCCCTAGTCTGGACTGGCTGACCGACGTAACCAAATTTGCTGTACATCGGCTGCCCGCCTATTCCGATCACAAATATTACGCTACGCTTCAGGAAGCGGAGCAGCAAGCTGATATGGCTTGGCGTCATAGCCTGAATGGGAGCTGGAAGTTTAACTATGCAACGAATCCAGCCAGCCGTCCGGTAGAGTTCTATGCCCCTGGCTTTGAGTATGGCGGCTGGAGCGATATTCAGGTACCGGGTCACATTCAGACGCAAGGCTTTGGCCAAATGCAGTACGTGAATACGATGTATCCATGGGACGGACATTCGGACGTTCGTCCACCCCATATTCCGGAGGACCACAACCCGGTCGGGAGCTATATCAAAAGCTTTGTTTTGCCGGAAAATATGGCTTCGGGCGCGCAGCCTGTGTTCATTTCCTTCCAAGGCGTCGAGTCGGCTTTCTATGTATGGCTGAACGGACAATTTGTCGGTTACAGCGAGGACAGCTTTACACCGTCTGATTTTGAACTGACACCGTTCCTGCAAGCAGGCGAAAACAAGCTGGCAGTAGAGGTATATCAAAGAAGTACGGGAGCGTGGCTGGAGGATCAGGACTTTTGGCGTTTTTCCGGTATTTTCAGAGACGTATATCTCTATACCATCCCTACTCTTCACGTACGTGACCTACATGCCAAAGCGGATCTGGATGCTTCCTACACGCAGGGCCTTCTGGAGCTGAAATTGACCTTGGAAAAGCCGGCAACGGCCTATGCAACTGTCGATGTGAAAGATGCTGCCGGCCATGTTGTAGCTTCTTTGAAAGCTGACTTTACTGATGGCACAGCTTCGCTGTCAGCAGCCTTGGAGCAAGTGCAGCGCTGGAGCGCGGAGAAACCTTATTTGTACACGTTGTTCATTCAAATTTATGATGCCAGTGGATCGCTCGTGGAAGTCATTCCACAAAAAATTGGCTTCCGTAAATTTGAGCTGATAAACAAGGTCATGCATTTGAACGGCAAACGCATCGTCTTTAAAGGTGTGAACCGCCATGAATTTAACGCTCGCACCGGACGTGCGATTTCCCGTGAAGATATGCTGTGGGATATCCGGACGCTCAAGCAGAACAATATGAACGCTGTTCGTACCTCTCATTATCCAAATCAGACTCTGTGGTATGAGCTATGCGATGAGTACGGGGTCTATGTAATTGATGAAATGAACTTGGAAACACACGGTTCCTGGCAAAAACTCGGCGCCGTCGAGCCATCGTGGAATATTCCCGCCAATCTGCCTGAGTGGCAGGATATCGTCATGGATCGCGCCATTTCCATGCTGGAACGGGACAAAAACCATGCGTCCATTCTGATTTGGTCCTGCGGCAATGAGTCATATGCAGGTGAAGTGCTGCGCAATGTAGCCAACTATTTCCGAGCCACCGACCCGAGCCGTTTGGTACACTACGAAGGCGTGTTTCACAACCGTACGTACGATGATACCAGCGATATGGAGAGCCGGATGTACGCCAAACCCGCAGATATCGAGCAATATCTAAACGACAATCCGCAAAAGCCGTATATCAGTTGCGAATACATGCATGCGATGGGCAATTCCGTAGGCGGCATGCACAAGTATACAGAGCTGGAGAACAAATATGAGCTGTATCAGGGCGGTTTTATATGGGATTATATTGATCAGGCTGTTATGAAAAAAGATCGCTACGGACGCGAGTACCTCGCGATCGGCGGCGACTTTGACGACCGTGCCACAGACTATGGCTTCTGTACGGACGGAATTGTCTATGCGGACCGGAAGGTTTCGCCGAAGATGCAGGAGGTCAAATTCCTGTATCAAAATCTGAAGCTCACCCCGGATACCAAAGGCGTAACCATTCGCAATGAAAGCCTGTTCGAGGGAACGGGCGACTATGAGCTAGTATACAGTCTACTGCATGAAGGCCAAGAAATCGCACGTAATGCCATTCATGTAGATGTGGCGGCTCAGACCGAAGCGTATATTCCATTGACGTTCCCAAGCACAGACAAGAAGCCTGGGGAATATGTCATTCACACGGCGCTCGTATTGAAGGAAGCGACGCTCTGGGCTGAGGCTGGGCATGAAGTAGCCTTCGGACAACATATTTTCATTGTGGAAGATCCAAATCCGCTGAGAGCTCCTACAGGTGGAGCCCTACGAGTGGTGCATGGCGATGTTAACATTGGCGTTCACGGTGCAGATTTCAGTATCATGTTCTCCAAAGGAGCAGGCAGCCTGACTTCACTTCGCTACGCCGGACGTGAGATGATCGCCATGCCTCCTGCCCCATTGTTCTGGCGGGCGACCACAGACAATGATCGGGGAACTGCTCTGGGCTTCGAAGCCGGTGGCTGGTTCGCTGCAAGCCTGACGCGTAAATGTGTAGGCATCGAGGTCACGGAAGAGCAGACAGACCGTGTGACCATTACGTTCCGCTACACCCTAAGCATTCATGCCGACGTACAGGTAACGGTAGCCTACACCGTCTTGGCGGATGGCAGTCTGAACGTAAAATCGACTTATGAAGGCGTCTCAGGACTGCCTAATCTGCCGATCTTTGCCCTTTCGTTCAAGGTTCCGGCAGACTACCGCCATCTGGACTGGTACGCGATGGGACCGGAAGAGAATTACATCGACCGTGCCTTTGGCGCGAGACTAGGCGTATTCCGTAACGAAGCTGCGGATAACGTATCCGGGTATGTCGTACCGCAGGAATCCGGTAACCGTACAGGCGTGCGCCGTGTCGATATTACCGACGATTCTCAACGCGGTATTCGCATTACTGCTCCTGCCACCGCACCTGTGGAATGCAATATTTCGCCGTTTACAGCGTTTGAGCTGGAAAGTGCCTACCATCTGTATGAGCTACCAAACGTGTATTACACCGTTGTCACCATAGCCGGTAAACAAATGGGCGTAGGCGGCGACGATAGCTGGGGAGCTCCGGTACATGAAGAATACCAAATTACAGCCGATCAAAAGCTGGAATTCGAATTTACCGTGCAACGAGTATAAATAAGCACGCTCACTGTATAGACAAGTAGATATAACAAAAGCCCTTCCGCTGCTTCCCTCATGAGAAGCTAAAGCTGGAAGGGCTTTTGTATTTTATCATTCCAATCATACTGTCAGCAGAAAATAAAGTCCTAGGTTGTCGTTGTTTCATTGAATCAACGTTTCCCGTTAGTTCCATGGATTAATATAAAACTAAAATCCAAACTCTGTTACTCTTTCAAGCCACTCACGCATAAGTGACTCAAATAATAGAGCCTGTTCAATCTGAAGATTATGCCCTGCTCGATCTAAAACGACGAAGGTTGCTCTAGGATAATTTTCTAAAATTCTAAAAGCATCTATGTAACCAACGACTGCATCTTGTCGCCCAAGGGTAAATACTGTTGGTTTATCAAAAACTAATTTATCTATATTGGTAGAAAATCCATAGTTTCTTTGAATCTTGCTAAGAAAATCGTAGTCAGCGATCTTACAACCTGCCACTATCTCTTCAGAATACCTTTTCCAATTATATTCATTGAGAACGACTTGATTTGCGCTAAAATCACTTATTTGCTCTTCACTTAAGGTGCCCATAAACTCGCGATCACAATGAACAACAAAATGCTCGGGCAGTATTCTTCTTTTGTGTTCAGGAATAATTAATGGACAAATCAGAGCAGCTCCACCAATACGATCTTTATGTCTATTAATTATTCCCCTTGTAATATATCCACCGTACGATTCGCCTGCTATGAGATAATCTTGGTTTGGGACAAGAGTTTCAATAAAATTTATAACTGCTTCTAGCATATCATCTGAATTACATATTTGATCGTAGTCCTTTGTTTGTCCCATTCCAGGCAGGTCAAGATAGATACGACGCCAATCGGGATTATCTTCAAATATCGGTTCCATGCACCCACTCATTAACCGATGGTCTGGTGTAAAACCATGGATCATTACAATTGGTTTGCCTTTACCAATTTCCTCGTAATATATATTGGCATTCTTGACTTTACAATATGGCATACAGACCCTCCAAAATTGATTTATTTATAATATTCTTACACTAAAGAAGAATCTACATTGTTTTATCAAGCAAACCAGATCTCCGGTTCGTTTTGATTATATACTCATATATAATACATGTAAAGAACACTTGTTCCCTATTCTTGTTTCTGGAGTTAAACTAACCTGCCCGTTAGCTTAATAAAACAACGTCGCTTTAATACTTTATTTTCCCAGTCTAGAACTTTAGCTAGCTCGTTGCCAAATTAACATACGTTCGCGTGAAATCAAGGTTCTTCAAGTCTCTTTGATCGATCAAAAATTCCAAATACCCTGCGTCCCACCAGCACATACCAACCTCGTCCAAAGAAGAGACCGAGAGCAGAACATGCCAATTTTCCGAAGCTCGATCGTGCTTCTCTCGATTCGTCTGATATTCTTGCAGCTGAGGCAGCACTTCGGATCGTAAATGCTCCGCATAATCCGTACTTTCCCTATGCATAGCTTGCTCGATTTCCTTATGGATCTGACTCTCACTCTTATGCCAGTTAAACAGAAGACCCTCTAGCCCGTTTCGGCGTAGGTAAGCATCCCGGAGGGTGTTCCCGGCAAAAGATTGATGCTGACCCCACACCGTGTCACTTTGTTCACAAACAAGCTCATACAGCTCTTCATACTGATCTACAAGAACATCTCCTAGTTCACCCTCCGACCGCAGGGTAACAATCGGCTGAAAAGAAATTGCATAAGATGTGAAACCCCTGTTCTCAGCACATACTTCAACCTTCCCGGTCGGTGGCAAGGTTTTCTTCAAAGCGCTGCTGTCACCGTTATAGTAAAAGATTTTATGGTCAATATCATAGGCGGGCTCATCCAGCCCAAGAAAAAAGTAAAGTATGCCCTGATGAGGCAATCCCTCAAATGGTGAAAAAGGTAGCTCGCCCAAATTAATTTGAGCAATAAACGTATAATATTCTCCGTCTGAATCACACGGCCACTCCATCGTGGGTGGCAGATCTGGATAGCCGGCGATCCGACTATTTCCAATGTGTTCGTAATTTTCCTCATGCTCCACATGAAATTGTATAGCAGCTTGAGCTTCCTGATGAATCTCTTCTTTTAAATCTTCATCCAGTGAATGCCCTTCCAGTATTCGAGTCAGTTCATCCTTTAATAGTGGTTGTAGCATCTCGCTCGCCCCTTTTCATGAAGTAATAATATAGCCTGCAACCATTTAAACCCTTACCCCAGATTACCAAATAAAAGCCTGACAATCTATTTTTCTAGCAGATATAAGTTGAATTAAAAAGTATATGTTTATATACCCTGAAACCATGTATAATTGTTATAACAGTTGAATAGTATAATAAGGAGGATAAAGAGATGGGTAAGGTGATTGGAATGGAACGTAAAATTACTAAATTCGGAAATAGCTTAGGGATTACTATGACAGAAGCCATTAAGCAGCTCGGACTGGGCCAAGGAGATACAGTTCAGGTTGAAGTAGATCACAAGAGCGGACAAATCATTATACAAAAATCGAACAAAATAACTCTGCCCTCAGGGTTAAGTGATGATTTTCTTGAAAATCTTTCTCAAGTAATGGATTCATATGACGAAACCCTTAAAGGACTTAAGGATAGATGAGCAGCATTCGTTTCTTAACCATTCAAGAAGTTATAGCTATTAATGTCGCTATGATTGAAAGATACAGCAAAGGCGAACAAATCGGCGTCAAAGATACCAGTCTACTTGAGTCTGCTGTTCTACGTCCTCAATCTTCAGCTTTTAGTGAAGATGCGTACCCCACAATATTCAGCAAAGCCGCTGCATTATTCGAATCCCTAGGGCAAAACCATCCTTTTCACAATGCAAACAAGCGAACAGCTTTTACTGCATTACTCATTTTTTTGCGCTACAATGGCTTTCAATTTAAAATGGATCAGAAAGCAGCCGAAGACTTTACTGTAGATATGGTTAATCATAAATTTTCGTTGAATCAGCTGGCTTTATTAATCGAGCTCCACTCTTCCAAACTACATGTGTGAACCTAAAAAAGAGATCACGAATGATCTCTTTTTTAGGTTCAATGGTAATCATTGCTCTTGACTGCAAGCACCTGACGGGCGATTAGCATAAAGGCATCAAAGGAATGGCAATGCTTTAATCGTTCCAGCGTCTCTTCCTGGCGGATCAGTTCTACAAACAAATCATAAATCCCCATGGCCTGTTCGTAGTCCTCTTTGCAGATTGAAAGCAGGAATACCACATGAACCTCATGGTTGGCATCCCAAGGAATCGGATTTTCCAGCAAGCACACGCTTACGACCGTTCGGTTAGAGCTTAGCTCCAGGGGATGGGGGATGGCCATCCCTCGATCTAGGGCAGTAGAGCCCAGCTTCTCTCTTTCTTTGACTGCTGGCAAAAACTTGTCGGTCACCACTCCTTTTTGCTTTAAAATACCACTCATTTCTTCAATCAGGGCATCTTTGCTCGGCTGATCGGATCGGGTCATAAACCATTGCTTGTCAAAATACCGTAGCAGTGAAGTTTCCTGTTCCTCATCGCTGGCCCGTACCATCCGCGTCATTGTCTCCATATCCCGTTCCGAAGGAATCGGGCTAATCACCGCGGACGGTTTATCCTTACGCTGCTGTAAGTGAATGGTCGAAACGACGAGGTCCTCATCGACGGTGGACATCTCCTCGTATTCCCGAAGTGAAACCACTCGGGATACATCCAGCTCAGCGAACAGCGAACGCAGCCTGGATTCTAGAATCCGGGCGGTTCCGTAGCCGGAGCCGCACACCAGCAACACGGTTTTGCGACGCCGATGAGGGATATTGTATTTGCGTTCCAATGCAGCCCCGATATGAAGTGCCAAATAACCGATTTCGTTATCGTTGATGTCGTACGGAAACGATTTTTGTAGTTCTTTTACCGCACCAACTGTGATTTCATAGGCAAGCGGATAATACTTGCGAATATGTCCAAGCAGTGGATTACGCATGTTCATACCATGCTCCAGCCGGGTCAGCATTGGCTTCAAATGTACAAATAAATCCTTGGACAGCCGTTCATCGTCACGCAAGTCATAGGTAAAGCGTTCGTAGACGAATGCCAACATCCCGCGCACTGCCAAAAAGAGACGGTCAGATTGGAGGCGCTCCCACTCGGTTTCGGCCATCTTTTTGCTGACGACATGCAGCAGAACATAATCGAACTCTCCTTCTGGACAGGTGATGCCAAAGGCCTCTTCCATCTCCCTCAGCATGGCGCTAGCCAATTCAATATCCCGCGGACTGCCCACCACCGCCTCAAAGCGTTCTAAACCATGTCCTTCCTTCACTCGCAGCACCATGACCGCCAAATGAGTGATGAGATCTTTCAGCGCCAAATCAGCCATTTTGGTCCCAACGCTCCGCAAATGCTTTAGAATAATTGTCCGGATCTGCGGTAGATCCAATCCTTGAAACAGCTGTTGTTGTTCCAAGGGCATGTCGCTGCGTTGTCCCTCTTCATCGCGGACGTCAGCATATTCAGCCAGGCAGTAACGAATACTCTTTTCTTCCCCAATCACCTTTACACCATGTCCCGGCTTGGTGCGCAGAGTAAGGCTATAATCCTCCAGAATCCGACGGATGATTTTAGAATCATTATTCATCGTGGCCCGGCTAATATACAGCTCATCGGCGAGATCCTCCATCTTCACGTATTCCCTCGCATTCAGCAGCTTGAACAGCTCATACCGTATGCGCTCTTCTGGAGCCCCCGGTAGCTGCTGACTTACTTCTGTTTCTTCCTGACTTTCATCCGCAAAAAAATGGTATTTCTCACGGTCATCAACCCTAATCGTATAGCCGCTACCCCTCTTGGATTCCAAATATGCTCCATATTCATTCAGCATACTGTCCAGCTTCTTAAGATCATCGCGGATGGTCCGCTCTGTTACCTCCAGCCGCTCAGCGAGCGCTTTGGTGGTCCAAGACCAGCCTTGATCATTTCCACTGACGAGCTGGTACAGCTTTTTCAAGCGTTTGTAGGGAAAAATCATGTAGATATAAGACCTCCTTTCCGATAAACCGTATTTTACTTCCACGTTAGTTCAATTCCGGGGTTACCAGTACCGTTAACAGCTTGCAATGCTGCAATTCCGGCAATTGTGCACCTTCCGTATCGGACGAAACCAATGTTTCTCCCTTCGAACGCTCATCCAGCGAAACCAACTCGTAATGGGCCGATTCGCTGTATGTGATATGTGCAGTCGCATTTTTCTCTAAATAAGGATTAAATACACGGACGATATAACCATCACTATGCTCTGCTTTCTTGAATGCACTCAAGATTACATTGGAATCCTTGCTAAAAGATAACAGGCTATAGTTTTGCTCAAATATTCTTTCTTCGTCTCGGAAGGCAAAAATTAAACGGCCGTTCAGAAAATCAGACAACTGGTAGCTGGACAATGGTGTTAAATATTCCTTGGCCGCTTGAGCAATGCCCGCCTCATCAAACCCGGACTCGTGGACATGTAGAGCAAACGTAAATGTAAGCTCACCGAGCAGCTGTGCATCTGGCGTTTCTACGATCTTTTCTCCTGAGGCACGACCCGGGCGGTATAGCAGATTCTCCTTGCCCATATAACCAAAAGTGCGGAATAACGTCAGCGCTATTGTATCATGTTCATGCCCAATGACTTCATATTCCCTTACTCCTTCAGTCATCACGGCTACCCCATGGGAACCATCGTTTAATGCAACATAGCTTTGCATAGCTTCAATGGTGATCGGCTTTTCCGTCCACTGCTCCCGTTCCCATACCTTTACTTCCTCCAGCGTAGTTGGACGGGCAATGACTCCGAACGGCTGATCTGCAATAGATAGCTTAGAGGCAATCCCAGTATCAAATAGCACCCGCAGACGGTGACTCAGCACTCGGTTGTCCACATCCACCGAGAAGCGTATCAGGCGTTCACCTTTCCGCAAGGACACCGATGCCTGGAGTGGCAACTCAGCTGAAGTCCCAGCAGCGGAACGCTCATTTAAATCATACGGAACCTTCAGTTTCATCCGAAGGGACAATTCTTCGGATACCGTACTTTTGGATGTTATTGTCTCCACATCAGCACCCAGCGAAGAAACTGTAAGATCACGTTCCGGTGGAGAATAGTTGTAGGAATCTCCGTCATCTCCGTTTTCCTCGAACACCATCTGATCTGAGTACACACGTCCCGAAATTTTATCCGTGATGCTTAATGCCCCGTTCTCCTGTACGGCTATGCTATAGAATTCATTTTCAATATGTTTTCCGTTGCTACGTTCTACTGTTGTATCCCCTGTTGCACTAAAATCAAATATAATTTGTGTGTACCCCATAGCAGGTACTTCCTGAAGCTCCACCAACAGCTTGGCACGGAATACACGCTCAGGCAGGTACACCTTTTTGCTCGGATTCAGATCAATATGCTGACCGAGCACGTAGTCTGTTTGTTCCACTTTCTCGGTAATCGTATACAAAAGCTGCTGACCGTTCGTATCCCGAATGACAAAGCTTCCTTCCGGCAAGTAAGCATCAATTTCTGTCACTCCCTTGCGCGGGTAAGGCAACGTATTAAAGATGGTGAAGGCAAAAGTCTCCTCCTGCTTAATCTTCGACGCGATCAGTCGCTTGTGCAGCTCCAATACATTCTCCGCGATATCCCGCGCCTGCTTATAACGAAAAGCCACATCCCGATTCGTCGTATCACTATTGCATCCACCAATGCTGTCGTGGGCTGCATTTTCAAACAAGAGCTTCCATATATCCTTCACGATATAATGTGGATATTCATGCCCAAGTGCATGGCTGATCGACAGTACAGGCTCCAGCGTGTTCACGATTAAATGTTCAATCTCGTTATTTTGCTGCTTAAGGTCAGCTCGTGTGGAAAAAATCGACTTATGAATACGCATATGCTTGGCTTCCATAAGCTCTCCTTCCAGTACAGGAAGGTCGTTGCTGTCCTTTTCAATCTCTTCAAGGAAACGTTCCGGCTCATTCATCACATATTCCCGTTCCGGGTCCAGCTCGTTGAATGTGCGAATCAATTCTGGCAAGTTCAGGCGGATAGGTGCTTGGTCGAAACCATTGGGAAAATAAACATGGCGGGTAGACGCTTTTTCTTCCAGCGCACCGATCTGGCTGTCGAGATACGCCTCAAGTTCTCCCGCTTCCTCTGGAATATTCCCACCATAGTAGTAGCCAAACGGCATCTGTACCGCAAACACCTGACTGCCATCCGACCCCTTCCACAAAAACTCGGTTTTAGGATTCGTATTATCGGCTACCCCGCGCCAGAATAGAAAATGCCGAATACCGAACTCCTGATAAATCTGCGGCATCTGCGCCGACTGGCCGAAGGCATCCGGCACATAACCGACCTTCATGGCATGACCATATTTCTGCGCCGTTTCCATACCGTAATACAGATTACGGACCATCGATTCACCGGAAATCACCAATTGATCCGTCTGCGTATACCACGGCCCGGTCATCAGGCGTTTATCGCTTACCAGACGGCGAATGCGCTCTTCATCCTCCGGGCACCAGCGGGTATAATCGTCAAGCAAGGACCCTTGGGCATCCAAAAGATAGTATTTAAAACCGTCCCCATTCTCCAACGCATCCAATACTTCTTTCACATGCTTCACCAAGTAGACTTTGGATCTGGAAGTGGTAAAATACCATTCCCGATCCCAGTGAGTATGTGGTATGACATGCACTTTCGTACGGCTCATATCTCGTTCTCCCTCCATGCTGTCTATTCTTTATCTAGTGATATTTAGTCAAATAAAAGCTCAATGTCTTCTCCATTTTTCTTAACAGAGGCCTCTTTCGTTTCAGCCTGCTGCTGTTCTTCCTCACGGAAATTGACGAGCAAGGTTCCTGCCACAATGATTAATGCGCCTGTAACCCCTCCAGCCAGATATGCAAACGGAGTACCTACGGAGATGGCGCCATACAAACCGCCAATTGGAGGCATGATGACATGTGCGCCCAGCAAAGCCGTCAATGCTGCACCTGCTGCGCAGGCAATCATATTTAATGGAATCAGCTTGGCAGGGTTACGCAGTGTAAACGGAATAGCCCCTTCCGTAATTCCGATAATGCCCATGATCACGGAGCCTTTTCCAGCTTCCCGATATGTTTTGGAAAAGCGATGTTTCAGAATTAGGGTTGCAATTCCATAGCCTAGCGGTGGAATACAGATGGCAATGTTTACGAAAATATTGGGTAAATACACACCCGACAGGAATAACGCATTTCCCGCCATCCAGGCTGCTTTATTGACGGGACCCCCAAGATCGAACCCAATCATGGCTCCCAAAATTAAGGCTAGCACCAAGGTGCTGGTTCCGCTCTCACTCATATGCTTAATCCAGTTGACCAGTCCTTCATTAATCGCGCTCAACGGCCCACCCAGGATGACGGACATGAGAATCCCGGTTAAGCCTACCGTAATGAGCGGCAAAATAATTAGCGGAACAGAACCTGCGGCCGGACCTGTGATTTTCACTTTGTTTTTCACCCAGAGGGTGACATACCCCGCGAAAAAACCTGCAACAAGAGCGCCCAAGAATCCCGCATTCGTCTCCTGTGCCAGCACGCCGCCAATCAGCCCTGCAGCAAGTGCAGGCTTGTCGGCAATTGAATAGGCGATATACCCAGCCAGAACCATGTTTAGCAGTCCAATTCCGCGCCAGCCTACATTTTCGACTAAGTATAAAATATGAAGAAATCCACTTTTGTCAGCATATGGACCAAAGTCAGTGACACCCATTGTCAGGCCGATAATTTTACACACGGCAACAATCAAGGAGCCTGCAATAATAACCGGAAGCAGGTAAGAAATGCCTGTCATCAGATGCTTTTTAGCTTCACTCAGCCATTTTTTCATCATGTTCTCCCCCATCATGAATACTACTGTTATTCAAAGGCTCATCGGATATCATTCAGATCATCTACGCTGCTGATTGTCCGTGTTGCCTCCCTAATCTTATTTTTGAGCAGAGATGGCCTCCACCGCTTTGGTAAGAACCGCTTCCGCATTGTTGACCGCATGACCGATTTTAACGCGAACAATTCTTTTATCTTCAAAACGCTCTGCATCCTTCACTGTCTGATCCGAGGCAATCAGTACAAAATCCGCCGCTGCAATGTCTTCCTCCGTAAGTTTGTTCACTTGGCCTAGTGCGCCTTGCTGCTCCACTTTAATATGGTGACCGAGCTGTGCCGCCGCCTTTTCCAGTGCTTTTGCCGCCATTGGAGTATGAGCCAACCCTGCGATACAGGATGTAACGCTTACAATTTTCATTATGACACCAACCCTTCTGTATACTGTTCCAGCAAATGATATACATCGCCGCTGCTATTGGCACCCGCTACCGCCTCTTTAAAGGAATCCTCTAAGAGCAGGGTTGCGAGCGAGGAAATAATTTGTAAATGGGATACATCCACGGACCCTTTAGGCACCAAAATACTAAAAATATACTGGACAGGCTTGCCATCATGAGAGGCCCAGTCAATGCTATGTTCCAATCGGATCACGAGGACTGCTGGTCTGGTGACCACTTCGCTCTGCGTATGAGGTATGGCAAACTGATCCTGAAGCCCTGTCGAATATACCTTTTCCCTCTCCCACAAATCCTGCACCAGTTGCTCCCTATGGACGGTGACACCCAGCTTTTCAGCCTCTTGAGCAATAAACTCAAACACAGCCGATTTGGTCTCCAGCTTCTCATCCAAATAAATCTGTTCTCTAGTAATCATGGTGGATGTCTCTCCTCCCTTCTATCTATAGGTGAAACGCTTACAAGTTTATTTTAGCCGACTCTTCCTCCATGTTTTATCTATAAAATTTCCCTATCCAAGCGGAAATGCACTAGACATTGTTCATAAATGTTTTGTGATAGGCATTCCGGTATTGGGAAGGAGTCATGTGGGCTCTTTTTTTGAACAAACGCATAAAATACTTCTCATCGGTATATCCTGCCTCTTCGGCAACCTGCTTAATGCTCATATCTGTACGGGAAATCAACTCTTTGGCTTTGTTGATACGAATACTGTGAATGAACTCCAGGGGACGCATGCCTGTATTTTGCTTGAACAAACGAGAGATATAATCCTTGTTGTAATTGAATTTTCGGGCTAAATCCGTCACAGTCAACGGCTCTTCAGCATGAATTCGAGTCCACTCGATAATTTTGTTAAAACTCACATTCCCCTGTGAACTGACAGGATTGGAAAGCAAGCGGCTAAGCGCCAGTTCAGATATCTCGATCAGTAACGAGGTGAACAAATAATTTGCACTGTGATACGTAAGGTAATGTGAGTTGGCTACATGCAAAATCTGATTGACGATAATATGAATCCGATCTCCGTTGTCTGCCTGTACACATTGCGGTAAATAGATATCACGCATCACACCATGTCGCTGCAAAAGCCCATCCATGACACTTGTTTCCTGCTTCATTTCCTCATTAGATAATACATTCGGGGTCGTGGGAACATCGAAATGAAACCAATAAAATTTCACGCCCGGCAACGATTCCCGGTATCCTTTATGCGTACGACCGGGGTACAGCAATAGAATATCTCCCTCGCCTACTTCAAAATCTTCCCGTTCCTCCCGTATATATACCGTCTCTTGGACACCCAGGATCAGCTCAAAATTCTCAATGGAACGACTCATATGCTTCCAAGGTACCTCGTTAACAAACTCGCCTGCCGAGATCAGTTGAATCGGAGCATCTACATTTACTTTTAGATAGGTCATGTTATCGCCTCTTTAGGTTCATGTTCGGATTTGTCCACCCATTGTATGGTTAAGCTACTGACATACCGCGATTGCAATGCTAATGTAGTGGAGAAATATACACTTTCATCTTAGCTAAGGAGCGATGATTTTGAAAGCTAAAGCTTTTGACTTGCATAAAGTAAGAATTGATTCCGGCCCACTTTTACATGCGATGGAACTGAATACGGCCTATCTGCTGAGTTTGGAACCCGACCGTTTATTATCACGCTTTCGTGAATATGCGGGACTGGAGCCCAAAGCGGCTCACTATGAAGGCTGGGAAGCGCGTGGCATCAGCGGACATACACTCGGTCACTACCTGTCCGGCTGTGCACTGATGTTTGCCTCCACAGGCGACGAAAGACTGTTGGAACGCGTGAACTATGTAGTCGACGAACTGGAAATATGCCAAGACAGTCATGGAAACGGATACATTTCCGGCATTCCACGTGGGAAAGAGATTTTTGAGGAAGTAAAAGCCGGAGATATCCGCTCCCAGGGCTTTGATCTGAACGGCGGCTGGGTGCCGCTATATACCATGCACAAGCTTTTTGCGGGCTTGCGTGATGCACATCTGCTGGCGCATCATCCCAAGGCCCTGTCTATAGAAATCAAACTCGGCAACTGGCTGGAGGATGTACTTCAAGGGCTGGATGATGATCAGGTGCAGCAGGTGCTGCATTGCGAGTTTGGCGGTATGAACGAGGTGCTGACCGATCTGGCGGAACATTCGGGAGAAGAACGCTTTTTGAGCCTTGCGGAACGCTTTTATCACGGAGAGGTGCTCAATGATCTCGCAGATAGCCAAGATACGCTGGCAGGGCGACATGCCAATACGCAAATTCCCAAAATCATTGGCGCTGCACGGCAATTTGAAATGACGGGAAAACCGCAATATGCGGACCTGTCTCGCTTTTTCTGGGATCGGGTTGTTCACAAGCATTCCTACGTGATCGGCGGCAATAGCTATAATGAACATTTTGGTGAACCCGGGAAGCTGAATGACCGCTTGGGCGAAGGTACCTGTGAAACTTGTAACACCTACAATATGCTGAAATTAACAAGACATATGTTCGAGTGGGACGCCTATGCAGCCTATGCTGACTACTATGAACGAGCGATGTTCAATCATATTCTGGCTTCACAGCAGCCTGTCGATGGACGTGTGTGCTATTTTGTATCGCTGGAAATGGGAGGACACAAGTCCTTTAATTCTCAATATGAGGATTTCACATGCTGTGTCGGTTCCGGTATGGAAAGCCACTCCATGTACGGCACTGCGATTTATTTTCATACGCCAGAAACGATCTATGTCAATCAATATGTCCCTTCTACCTTGACATGGGACGAGATGGGCGTACAGCTCAAACAAGACACTCTCTTTCCGCAAAATGGACGGGGAACGCTGCGCGTCATCAGCAAGGAGCCCAAATCCTTCGCGATCAAGCTAAGATGCCCTCATTGGGCGGAGCAAGGGATGATGATTAAAATCAACGGGGAAGAGTACGTCACAGAGGCTTGTCCTACCAGCTACGTTGTAATTGAACGGGAATGGAACAATGGGGATACGATCGAGTATGACATTCCTATGACCGTGAGAGTCGAGGAAATGCCGGATAATCCACGCCGAATTGCTTTTATGCATGGGCCGCTAGTGCTGGCTGGGGACCTTGGTCCTGTTGAGCAGGAATCCAACGAAGAACGTCTGCTTGCGTCTGTTCTGATCGGAGCGACCGACTCATTGACAACGAAGCTGATTGCTGACGGGAACGAGCCTAATACATTCCATACGACCAACTTAGGCTATATCGGAGACTTGAAGCTTCGTCCGTTTTATCAAATGTATGATCGTTCATATACCGTCTATTGGGATCTCTTTTCCCAGGAGGAATGGGCAGCAACAGAGGCAGAATATCGTACCGCGTTAGCGTATCAGCTAGAGCTGGAACGACTTACAGTGGACGTTGTGCAGCCTGCCGAAATGCAGCCTGAACGGGATCATGCCTTTACTGGAGAGCATGTAGGTTTGGGGTCCATCTACAACCGCAAATATCGCGACACCTGGCCTGGGGGCTGGTTCTCTTTTGTCATGAAGGTGCTTTCGGATGAGCCTGTCCAATTGGCGGTCACTTATTTGAAGGACTTGAGCCGTCCTCATAGTGACTTTGACATCACTGCGGATGGTCAGATTTTAGGGGAAGGCAAGCTGGAGTCTGAGGAAATGAATAAATTCGAAACGTTCACCTATGAGCTTCCTCTATCTGTGACGAGCCAGAAGAATGAAGTGACGATTCAATTCACAGCCCATCCACAAGGTAAAGTGGCGAAAGTAGCTGGATTACGAGTGATTAGACACTCTATTGTATGATCAAATTATCTATATAAATCTACTATTTCGCCTACTCCGTTTTGATGTTCGTTTTTTAAAGGAAGCTTATAAAACAACAAGCAGACGCTCCTATAAGCTGTCTGCTTGTTCTGCTTACTGCCTTATAACTTCGATTCATCGTTATTGCTCCATGTTCACTTCACAGCATGTTCATTTCACGGAAGCTGTCTCTAATCTTGCGTAGCTCTTGCTGTGCCCTGCTGTATCGGGAAGCGTAGGTCCAGGCAAGCACCTGATGATAATGTGAAGGCGTTTCAATCGTAGTCACGTTATACATGATCGGAGTCCCGTCTACTTCTCCTTTTAGGGTAAACTCAATGGCTGGGTATCCATTCACCACCAAGTCGGAGGCAATCCCCAATTCAGAGTCCGTAATTCCTGACACCAAATGTTCCTCAATGATTCCTTTATATTCTTGAAGAGTCATACTGCTGTCAAAATCGCTTTTCGGTTCAGATAATACAATCAAATATCTTTCGGTCAATTCATTTTTAATGGAAATATCCGCTTCCTCATTAATCATATTATCTCGTGACCAATTCCACGGAGCCGTAACCGCAAACTGGCTATCCTTACTGGTAAATACCTCAGGCTTCACGATTTGAGTAATGAGCGTAGAAATTAAAGATACAGCAAAGACAATCGAAATGATCGTCATCAGGATGATTGCTCCTGCAAAAATCCCGGTTTTCTTTCTGCCGGCCTTTCCCAAATCCCTTACCTTAACCACATATGTATTCGCAGCCATATCTCCAATCCGTTGTTTCCGAGGTGTCACCAGCACACATAACCCCGCGGGCAGTCCCAGAAAAAATAGCGGATTCGTATCTACCAGCTGTATGAGGGTGCGGATCAAGGACTTAGCCATGCCTGGCGGCCTTCCTTCTTCATTCACGACCTGAATACGAAGTACAAACTTGCCCAACGTATAGCCCGTAAGTCCTTCCAGTAACAGATAATAGCAGAAGGAGCCAATCAGGAAAAGCATCACTACCATGCCCATATTTGGGGTTTCCGCTTCAGATACTTTTTTCGCTGTAAAATAAACCAGCCCTCCATACCCAAAGACGATAAGAATGAAGTCAATCATCCAAGCCGCCCATCTTCTGAAAAAAATAGAGGCTCCGTATGTTTCTGATAATACTGCCATCTTATCCGGTTCTCGTCGATGATAGCCGCCAGTCGTCGCATATGGTCCCAGAACGACTGTAGATGGATTGTTCGTTACACCATGTTCCTCCAAATGATACACCTCTGTTGTCAATTTAATCCCGGTTAAGTATAGCATCCTTTTTCATCCAGTGAAGCAAGCCTGACAGTGCACTGGAGTAAACCGAATCCCGCCGATGAACAAACCACACCTCTAATTTGCGATATTTTTTGAGCAAACGATGAGAAGCAATACTTCCCGCCTCCTCTGCCTTTGCAATCGACGATTGTGGTAACATGGACACCCCTAGACCAGAGGCTACACCACCCAAAATGACTTCCAAGGTTCCGAACTCCATAACCTGATACGCATCCACACCTGCTTCGCTCAGAAAGCTTTCTGCTCTTGTACGATGCGTGCAGCCTACGTCGAAGAACAGCATAGGCTTGGCAAGCAACTCACCCATGTCCCTTTTCCCTGGTTCCGAGATGAGTACCAGTTCCTCTTCAAAAGCTGCAACATACTCTATATGCGGATCATCGACGGGGCCATAGACGAACGCTCCATCTAATTCGTAATTCAATACCTTTTGTACGAGATCATGTGTGCTGCCTGTCATAAGCGATAGATGGACATCAGGATATTGAGCGTGATATTCCGTCAATAAAGAAGTCAGATGTGTAACCGCCGTCGTCTCAATCGACCCCATTCGCAAAGGTCCCGCAGGCTGGTCTGAATATTGAGTGGACTTTACTGCCTCGTCCAGCAAGGTCAGTATGGTATCCGCATATTCCAGCAGATTCTCTCCTGCTGGCGTTAGCGTCATTCCCCGGTTAGATCGGCGAAATAGCGGTACGTTCAATTGTGCCTCAAGCTGCTGAATCCGCGAGGTCACATTGGACTGTACATAGTTCAAGGCTTGCGCAGCCTTTGTGATACTGCCCTCGCGAGCGACGGCCCGAAAAATTTTCAAATCACTGCTTTCCATGTATACGTCACCTGCTTGGTATGATCATTTGTGATACTCACGTTCGATTTTGTTCATTTTACCGGATGCTTGCCGCTCTGTACAATTCAATATACATGCAATTGCATCTAAATTCGCACCACGGGAGGTTTTAAAATGAAAGCCGTGATACATGCCAGCAAAAATGGCCCTGAGGGTCTGATGTATACAGACGTTACGGACAGACAGCCAGGGCACGATGAGGTGAGAGTAAAACTCAAAGCCGCAGGCTTGAACCATCGGGACCTATTCCTCATGGCAGATCGAGCTGCCAACGATGCTCCACTCATTCTCGGATCGGATGGAGCAGGTGTGATTGAGGCTGTGGGTGCTAGTGTCCCAACCTCGCTGGTAGGCACCGATGTAATTATCAATCCCTGTATCGGATGGGAGAATACGCATCATGTTCCCTTGGTTCCAGCCATTCTGGGCGGACCTTCGGACGGGACATTCGCTGAATCGGTTATCATCCCCGTCCAAAATGCCGTCAGCAAGCCAGCATACCTTTCATGGGAAGAAGCAGGGGTACTGCCTTTGTCTGCTTTGACCGCTTATCGCGCGCTCTTCACAAGAGGCCAGTTACAGCAGGGTGAGCACGTCCTCATTCCCGGTATTGGCGGTGGTGTAGCCACGTATGCCATGCTTATGGCTTTAGCGGCAGGTGCACGGGTCACCGTCACATCACGCAGCGAAGCCAAGAGTCAGGCTGCCCTCGCCCATGGCGCTAATCATGCATTCGACAGCCATAGCGAATGGAAAGAAAGTATGAACGGAGACACTGTGGATCTGGTTCTTGACAGTATCGGTCCTGCTACATTCGATAAATATTTTGATATCCTCAAGCCGAACGGTCGGATCGTTACATTTGGCGCAAGCTCAGGAGATCGAGTAGAGATTCCGCTGCGGTCTATATTTTTCCCTCAAATCAGCATCATCGGCACCTCTATGGGCAGTGGCGAGGAATTCGCAGCTATGCTTCAGTTTATGGAGCGCCATGCACTCCATCCGATTATAGATAGCGTATTTCCTCTACAAGACACACCGCAAGCCTTCCACCGTATGCAGCAGGGAGCGCAGTTAGGCAATATAGGAATCAGGATGGAGTAAGGGGTCTGAACGAAGTATAGGAATAGAAAAAAATCCACTACCGTAAAATGCCTTCATCCAGAAGTCAATTTTATGGTAGTGGACCTATTCAGTCGATCAAACGATGCTGGACCCATTTGTTGCCGCGGAAGCGCCAAAGGAAAACGATCCCTCGCACGCCCCATTCAATATCCATAGCCAACCAGACACCAACAATCCCCAGATTGAAGACTATGCCCAAAATATATCCAAGCACCACCCGACATAACCACATGGACAGCATCGAGGTGAGGGACGTAAATTTCGAATCACCTGCTGCTCTAAGCGCAGAGGGTGTAATAAAGGCTATGGACCAGAGCGGAATCTGGGCCAACGTATTAATCAGAATGACAACAAAAATGTCATCTACGATTTCGGCAGGCGGATGAAATAGCCCCACCATCGGCTCAAACAAAGGCATCAGGATTAATCCCATTACAATAAACGAACAAGACGACAGCCAAATAAACGATTTGGTAAACTTCCGGGCATCCGCGACATTTCGACGCCCCATGCATTGACCGACCACAGTTACAATCGTAAGAGCCAAAGCATTTGCAGGGATTTGGAACACATTAGCTAGGGATGAGCAAATGGCATTGGTCGCCAACGCATTTGTCCCCAGGCTCACAATGAAAATTTGGGTTAAAATTTTGCCCCCATTAAAAAACATCTGTTCCGCTGCAAAGGGAAGCCCGATAAACAGAATCTTTTTAAGCATAGCCAGATTAAAATAAAGCATATCTCTAAGCTGAACACGCAAGTCATCATCTACCCTGACCAAATAGATCAGCGCGCATACTGCTCCTGCATATCTGGACACATTGACGGCAATCGTCATGCCCAGCACACCCATATCCAATACATTAATGAATACCACATTAAGAAGCACATACGAGAGGTTCATGATGAGCGAAAGAGCCAGCGATGCCCTCGTCTTCCCAATGCCCCTCAGCGCCCCACACACTGCCTCAACGATTGCAATCCCCACAAAAGACATACAGCTTCCCAGCAGATATACCTTACCGTTAGCTAATACATCTGGCGAGGCCGAACCAAACAGAACACTTAAAATCGGATTGTACAAAACCATCATAAACAAACTGATACATAAGGCCAGCAAGGAAACGGAGGAAATGGTGCCGGATGCAGCTTTAGAGACCATGAGGTCGTTACCGCTCCCCTTATACTGTGCCACGACAACCGTTCCCCCGGTAGACACTGCAACAAACACATTAATCAGAAAAATATTCAAAGAATCGATCATATTTACAGCACTGACTGCCGCCATCCCCGACGAGCTAATCATTGCCGTGTTCACCAAATTAAAACCCACAATAAAAGCCTGATCAATCAGAAGCGGGATAAACAGCGCAATAATCTGTCGATAATCGATAGACTCTCCTGAAAAATGCTTATTCAGAAAGCCATGTGTTCTCATCCTTACACTCAGTTGACTCATATCATCACATTCTTTTTCTCAAATTGAAAAAAACCCTTCAACAGAAGAGCCTTCATGGCGAAAAAATGTATAAAGTTGCAAGGCTAGATGTGTCTAGTTCTTGATTCTGTACACTTTTCTCTACATAGAAGTATTGCTCCAAAAGAAAATCCTGTCAATGGCTTTACTCACATTTGAATAGAAAAAAACAAAAAAACCTGCTCAGCTCAGCGAACAGGTTTTGGAGCAGCATTATAATGTTTTAATATATCATTAAACCCTTGTTAAAAGAATGTCTATGATCTTCTCGCAATTAAATCTTGTTGGATAGAAGCTTCATTCTTTTCGAATTTTTTATAAAAAAACATAGGAATGATTCCGATCAAGAAGACGATAAATGGCAGCCAGATAAAGCTAAACTGAATGCCGGACAACGCCGTAGGGGTTTGAACTTTCCCAGCGATGTAACCAGTGCTGCCCATGATCCATGCTGGCAATAATCCGCCGATTCCGCTACCTGCTTTTATACAGAATGCGCTTCCAATCGAGGTCAGGAAACCACTTGCCCGAATACCATTTTTCCATTCCCCATAATCGACTGTATCTGACAACATCGCAAACGGCATAGAACATGCAAAGCCTGATCCTAACGCACCAATAATCCAGCCGATAATAATGAGGGTTAAGTCTGTACTTCCCATTAAAATCACGACTTGACCCAGCGCAGCTAATATCAATCCGATAATCATAATCGCATTTTTACTTAATTTTCTGGCGAAAAACGGAATCAGAACCATTGAGATCAACTGCAAGGAGGTCAGTCCATTGATTAAAGGCACTAAGTCCTTACTGTCCAGATTGTATTGCAGATAAAAGATTAGCGTTGCTGAACGAATATTCAAACCAATCCAGTAACACAGGTTGGCAGCTACAACGAGCATCCAGGGCCAGTTTCGTTTGATGGCTGTAAAGCTTTTAGCAATGGGAACGGATTTCGTTTTCACTGCTGCATTTTCTCGCAAATCGGCAAACGCTATGAAAAACATAATAATCGCCATGATTCCAAATAAAACGAGCGTTAAGGAAAATCCTTTTTGATCATTCCCCTGTCCAAAGAAAGCGACCAAAGGTAACGTAAACGTCGTGGCGATGAAGAAACCCACATTCCCCCCGACCATGCGGAAGGAGTTCAAGACTACGCGTTCATTAGAATTGGTGCTCAGATTAGGCAGAATAGACGTAATCGGCGTACTGATTCCGGTATAAAGGATACCTGCTATGATATACGTAATGGCGGCATATGCAATTTTGCCCGACTCACTCCAATTGGGTGTCGTAAACGTAAGGACCATGAACACAGCGAACGGAATAGCTAACCATAGAAAATAGGGTCTGCTCTGGCCGTATTTCGACTTGGTTCGGTCAATCAGGATGCCCCAAATCGGGGCATCAATGGCATCGATAAAACGGGTGATAAATAGTAATGTCCCGGCAATCCCGATAGAAAGACCGAATACATCTGTATAAAAATATAATAGATAACTGGAAATGACACAGTATAGTAGATTGCCTGCTGTATCCGTTAATGAATAGCTGATTTTACGATGAAAAGGAACGGTACTTGCTGCCTTTTCCGGTGATTCCGTACTCACAATTCTCGTACTCATGATCTTTCCTCTCCCCATGCGAATGAATTATGATTCATAAACCCATACACGCATTTCCCCTTTAGCCCGATTGCACCAGGCGTAGTAAGGAATGGCGGTAATTTGTTGAGGAACAAATTCAGGAGGCTCCGAGCTATATAATGCGTTCGAATTTTTTACCCGGTATCCCTCTATGGTCAACTTTACAATGCCACCCAGCTGGTTTTCGCTGAACTCTTCCGTAATGAGGCTATCCTTCGTCAATCTTAATCCTGCCAAATTCGCTCCATTATCCACTTCTTCCAGACAGAACACGACTGGGCCGCGTTGGAGAGCAATTTGCTGCTGGTTCATGGAGACAAGTGGATTGCTCCGAATGCGCTCAACTGGCATAGCCAAATGCAGAGTTACCACATCTCCGTCCTTCCAAGTACGCTGAATCTCGATATAGCCATTTTCCAGATGGTCTAATGACATAGCTTCCCCATTCACCTTCACCTCTGCCTGCTTGCACCAACCCGGAATCCGCAGTGCCCATTTGAAGGAAGTCGGCTCTGTTACGTGGATCGAAAAGGTTAGATCCGCATCCCATGGATAATGATGAGTTTGTGTAATTTCAACCTCATGACCAGATAAAGTCATGTTCACCTTGCTGGCAATATACAGATGCGTATACAACGTATCATCCGTTTGGGTGTACATATTGTCCTCAACCGATGCAATCATTCGTGCCAAATTGGGCGGACAGCAGGCGCAGAAGAACCATTTTTGCCGTTCTGTTTTTACATGCTCCTGATCTTTTCTGGATTTTTGAAAAGGATTAACCTCCAGCGGATTCACGTAGAAAAACCGTTTTCCATCCAGGTCCATCCCACTAATCGTTCCGTTGTATAGCGCACGCTCCAAAACATCGGCATATTTCCGGTCTGGCGCTAAGCGCAGCATACGATTGGCCCAAAAGGCCAGCCCTACAGAGGCACAGGTCTCACAGTACATGCTGTCATTGGGAAGATCGTGATGGCAAGTGAACGCTTCCGCGTTTACAGTAGAACCGATCCCTGCGGTGATGTACATTTTATGATTCGTTACATCATCCCACAGCGTTTCACAGGCTTGTAACAGGGAAGCATCCCCTGTTTTCGCGGCCAAGTCCGCCATCGCAATATACAGATACACCGCTCTCACCGCATGGCCGACTGCCTCTTTTTGTTCCCGCACAGGTTGGTGTGCTTGCTGGTATTCGAAGCCTAAGCCAAAATTAATGTTGTTATCATCATTCCAGGTAGGCTCTGTTTGAATATGTTTTCTCTTTTCTTGTTCCTCTGCAAAGTAAATAGGATGCTGTCCCCGCTGTTCAATAAAATATTGCGCTAATTTGAGATATTGATCCTTTGCAGTTACGTCGTATAATTTGATCAAGGCTAACTCAATTTCTTCATGTCCCGGGTAGCCTTTCCGTTTCCCTTCTTCCGTACCAAAAACCTGCTGAATCAGGTCTACGTATTTCTCCATAATGTGAAGAAACTTCGTTTTGCCCGTCGTTTCATAATAAGCAACAGCCGCTTCTATAAAATGCCCTGCACAATACAGCTCATGATTATCTCTTAAGTTGGTCCAGCGATTATTGGGTTCCTTCAGCAGATAGTACGTATTCAGATACCCATCCTCAGCTTGAGCTCTTCCCAACAATTCAATTACTTCATCAGCCCGCTCTTCAAGCGCAGGATTCGGATGATCCCTTAAGCTAAAGGCAACTGTCTCCAGCCATTTGGCAATGTCACTGTCCTGGAAAACGGTTCCATAATACTCCCCACTGGATTCCCCGGCTGCAATCCTAAAGTTCTCAATCGCATGACTGGGTTCTGTATCTGGTAATTCATCATTTAATGCTTTCCACTGATAAGGAATAACCTCTTCCGCCACAACCTGCTTATACTTTTTCCAAAATAAATCATCAACGATGACATGCTTAACTGGCTTTGCCGTTTTCATTGGATAAACATCCCTTCCTGGAAATAGAACGCTTTCATTTTTGAAAAAATAAGGATAAAGTAATGATAATATCGTACAAGCTAACCTGAGCTCCCCTTGCTACGTCCTTATTTTATCAACCTGAATTTATAAAAAAAATCGCGATCTTTAACTAAAACTTATACGATTTCACACACAAAGGAGCTGGCTTCCATGAGCAAAACAGACTTTCTATCATTCCTTGTCCCTCCGCTGCCTTATTTCATTGAGGGGAATTTTACTACATATCAAAAAGGGGATTGGCACCCGAATAGGTATAATCTGGGTTATTTTGACGTAATAATCATTAAAGAAGGATTGCTGCACATTGGCGAAGAGGACGAAGTGTGGAAGGTAACTGAAAATTACGCTCTCATTCTTGAACCGGATAAACATCATTTTCCCATTGAGGCATGTACAGAACAAACCTCCTTTTACTGGTTCCATTTTCAAACCAATAGCATGTGGTGCGCACAATCCTCGCCCAATCCTATTATACCCAGCACCCCCATTCCCGAGCTGCATTTTCATTCAGAACATACGACCATTCATTTGCCCAAAATTCAAAAAGTGGTGAATCCGCATGAGCTATTTTCGAAATTAGACTATTTACTAGCCTCTACTTTAAAACCTAGAAAGCTGGCACTATGGGAGGCCCAACAGACGTTTGTGAATGTTTTTCAGAGTTTGGAGTATGATCAGAATAATAAAGACAGCTCCTCTAAGTTGGCGGAACAGATCGAAATATACTTAAAACAGAATTACAAAAATACAATCACCAATAAGGATTTGGAGACCCATTTTCACGTACATCAGAACTATCTCGCCAGATGCATGAAGGTCGCCTTCCAGCGCACACCACTTGAGTATTTAATGGATTATCGCCTGGATCAAGGACGCAGTCTTTTGCTGCAAACTGACTGGTCTGTCCAACAAATTACCGAGGAAACAGGATTCTCCCAAGCAAGCTATTTCTCCAAATGCTTTAAAGAAAAGTTCGGAATGTCTCCAAAGAATTACAGACAACAATACTGGAAGCCAGTCCATTGAATGCTTACATCTCCTTTACATTCCTTTTACATTTTCATTGTATCCTTTTGATATTCTCGCTTTATACTGAGTCGGTTATATCATTTTCACTTCAGAAAAGGGGCATACATATGAAGTCAACTAAACTCGCATTATTAGCCATTTTAACGGGGGTTCTGGTATCACCAGAACTGACCCATGCGGCAGACATTCAGCCATCCGGGTATGCACCAATACGGACACAGGCAGATAAAATGGGGGCGACAATTACATGGGACAGTGATGACCACTCTGTTTTGGTCAAACTGAAAAATGGCATTGTCGGGACCTTTACAGTGGGTGAAAAGCAATATCGTCTAGCTGGACTAAGCGGAAAAGCGGACCGGGAAATTAAAATAGTGAATGGAAATGTATATCTTCCTACAAAACTTCTTACAGCGCTTGAAGCAGAGAACAACAAATATGCAGATCCAAAGGATGCAGTCCCCACCTATAAAGTGATCCCTTCTGCTGAAACAGAAGCTGTGGAGGATGGAGAAGACGCAGCCGACGACCCTGCAATCTGGCTCAACCCGGTCGAGCCAGAGAAAAGTAGAATTTTAGCAACCAATAAAGGCGGCGGGATTTTAGTCTATGATCTGGAAGGCAAGCAACTGCAAAACATGAAGGTCGGAAAAATGAATAACGTGGATCTTCGTTACGGTTTCACATTGGGCGGCAAAAAAATTGATATTGCAGGGGCAACCAATCGAACCAACAACACGATTGATATCTTTGCCATTGACGGTGCATCAGGAAAGCTGACCAACGTGGTTGGCAAACCCATTAAAGCATCTATGAAAGAAGTGTACGGATTCAGCTTATACCATAGCCTCAAGACAGATAAATTTTACGCGCTCGTGTTGGGCAAAGAGGGTGAATTTGAGCAATATGAGCTGACTGACGACGGAAGCGGCAAAATTGCAGGTAAGCTTGTCCGCCAGTTCAAGCTGAATACGCAATCCGAAGGCATGGTTGCTGATGATGAATATGGTACGATCTACATCGCTGAAGAGGATTACGCCATTTGGAAGTATAGTGCCGAGCCAGACGGTTCATCCGAGCCGCTGCGACGTGTTGATATTGCAGATGGGCGCAGACTTCACGATGACATAGAAGGACTTACATTGTATTACGGTAAAGATGGCAAGGGGTATCTCATGGCCTCCAGTCAAGGAAACAGTAGCTATGCGATCTATGAACGACAAGGCGACAATGCATATATAAGCAACTTTACGATCAGCGCGAGCCCTACCGTTGACGGTACGTCTGTCACAGACGGTATTGATGTTCTTGGCTACGGATTAGGCAAGAATTTCCCTCATGGTATCTTCGTTGCACAAGATGACGAAAATCTTCAAAACGGCAAAAAGTTAAATCAGAACTTTAAAATGGTGCCTTGGGAGCGAATCGCTACGGGAGCCCCTACCCCGTTAACGATAGACGATGGCATCAACCCGCGTGAATTGGTAAACAGAAGCACGCAGTAATGCCCTTCGGGGAAATCAACTCAACATTCCGACTCTATTCATAGAAAAAAGGGGTGTCCCAAAAGCCATAAAACAGCTGCTTGGGACACCCCTTGTTGCTTTTAAGCAGGATCGACTTGGGTACTCCGTATGGACGCTCCGTCCTCTCCGCTAATTTTAGTGTGAGTTATAACATCAAATGAGACTAAAACGTGCTTAGAAATGGTTGTTTTTATATCAATAATCGAAGATATTTATAACATCCAGTAAGATAAAAGTATTTTTTCTATAAGATACAGTGAGATAATATTATTAGCTGGTAGTTTCGTCGGAATTCCTTGCTTCACTCCTTAAGAGACAGAAAGATCCCAACACACCTATATGAGCAACACCGGAAAGCAATAAAGCTAAGGAACTTAACGACAGAACATGAACGTTTTATAAAGCTGTCCAAAGAATTCATCCAATGTAAAAGAAGAATATACCCGTTCTCAGTTTGATAGGAAACAATCGTCCGGGCACATCTCATGGCCTGTTCCCCAGCTTCCTTCGCCAATTCTGTAAGGCCGCTTGACTTAAAAAGTTTTTCAAGGGCAACGTATGCCGCCCAACATTTGCTTGCCAAGTACAGATTGGGACGGGTCTGGCACAGACACGACAGGCGAGTAGATGGAAACCATAAGGTCGCCCTCTTTACAAGTATCCGTAGACAACTTAAATTTACGCTGGATGCGATCTTTGGAAATTCGGCCAATTAAATTCATCATGTCTTGAATCATTTGGGCGTGTTCAATATCATAACGCTTAGCTTCATCTTCGCTATGTCCGAAAACGGGAGCGCTTCATACTTTCCTGGTACTTCCGTCTCCATAACAATAAAAATGTTCTTTGCCGGCGATTGACCAAGCTCCAAATCCAAACCGCCATTTGCACCTGGAAAGCCCAACGTGAAACTCGCGAATGCTCCGATCGGAGAGTGATGTGCGTTAAAAAACGCGTTATGGTTCATTTAGATTTCCCAAAAAATTTATTTCATGTTCAATTGCCACCCTAGCCTTCAAAATAACATTGCAGACTGCATGCTCCTTTTGGGGAGACGACTTTAGAAGAAATCCCGCTCTTTTCCCAACTACGATGATGGTGTGTCATCCCATCATACTCGCGAAACAATTGATAAAAATAGTTCATATCATGGCATTTATCCCCGATCACCAAATCAAACTTGTCCTTAAAATAGCGTTTGAACTAGTCACTTGCGAAACTCAAAGGAAACAGAGCTGTTGGATCTTAGGGACTCACCAGAATAGCTGTTTTTGTCCTTTTTTTAGCCCGTCACAGCGGGGCAGCACATATACCCGGTTTCATCTTTGTCCAGACTAGCCACCCCTTATATTGTCCCCCCGAACAACACGATTTTCGTTCTGCATTTCCTCCAGAAAATTTGGTTGACCCAATCCGTGCTTTGAAAAATCGGGCGTTCAGGGAAATACTAGTTCTATTTTGACACAACGATTATTCAGGAACTTCTTCCCGTCTTTTCTTTAAGTCATCCAGAATGCCAACGTACTGCTTCTCTAGTGAGTAGAAAAACAACAAAATAGCCATGCAAATATAAGTGAATAATGGCAAATAAATATTCATAACGATGATCATCGATTTTGCAGTATCTGTCTGTATTAATGCGCCCTCCTGATAATGCCCGAAAGCAAGCAACCAGCCAATGAGTGCCGTTCCAAGCGCCGTACCGATTTTACCACCGAAGGAGTTCACACTATTCGTCAACCCAATAATCCGTTGCCCATGCTTCCATTCGCCGTATTCAATCGTACTCGTCATAAGCGGTCCCAGCACAATCATCAGAGGAATCACACCAAACCCTTGCAGTACGGAGCCAGCCAGGCCAATCGGGATGCTGTTAAGATCAATGAATCGAATGAGAGAGCCCAGGATCCCAACTGCCAATCCAAAGATGGCAGTATTTCGCTGGCCCCATCGCTTGATGACAGGCCCGGAGACAGCAAAAACGAGTACCATCGGGATAAAAGAGAGCGCTCCCATGATCCCTACCAAATTAAGATTGCCCCAGATATACTTGGCGTAATACATCCCGGCTGAAGCGGATACAGCAAAATTAATATTCGAGATTAGTGCGATAAAAAAAATAATAAGCCAATATTTGTTCGTAAAAAGCAATTTAAGACCTTTTCTCATCGTATAGTTTTTCTTTATCTCACCAACATCTTTCAATTGTTGGGTATTATATCTTTCTTTAGAATAACGGAAGGTCAAAAAGATTCCAAGAGAAGCGATCAACCCCAGGATTGCTGTTAAAAGCGTCCATTCTTTCTTGCCTCCTCCAAGAGCATTGACAGCCGGAATGAAAGCCATGACGATGATGGCTCCTGTGAAATAATTAGAAGAGGCTCGTAATATCCCCATTAAGGTTCGATCCTGCTGGCTTCTTGTCGTTAAAGCCATTAGGCTCTGATAAGGAATCGATGTAGGAGTAAACACAAAAATATAAAATATGATGTTAGTTATAACAGCGTAAGTTATTTTTGCCCCTGGGCTTAGATCGGGAACGCTGAACAGCAGCAAAATGGATACAAATATCGGGATGATCATTCTTAGCAGCCAAGGGCGGGCTTGACCGTGCTTAGAACGAGTTCGGTCTAGAAGTACCCCCATTCCGATATCTGCGCCAGCGTCTAGAAGCTTGGTAAATAACAAGGCTGTACCTACAACACCAGCCGAAACTCCAACAATGTCGGTGTAGTAGAATGTCATCAGACCTAATAGGGCTGTCATGATACTTAAAGCAATTGAACCTGCCGAATCACCGATTAATTCTTTAGTCGTAAGTTCCCGTTCCATCCAAAATTCAACTCCTTCGGTTAACATCCAAATATACGACAAAAGATTCAGAGAAGAAACTCTTCTCACGCACCACAGTCGCCTTGTCTCATGCTGTCATATTGAATTTGGAGCTCGCGCGGATACCGAGGAGGAATCGATGAATCACTTACCTCACCGAGTTATTTTCTTCGACATCTCACAGTATCCAAGCGGAACGGGATATTTATCCGCAACATTCTAATTGAAAGTCATCCAGTATAGATTCAACACCCTGGTTCTGGTGGTATCCACCGGGTCATTCACAAGACGGGCACAGTTAAGCTACCTTCTCTTTCAATGTCATGCTTGCCAATAAATCTTCCATTCTTTAATCCACGTTCAATTCGGCGTTCTTACATGCAATCAACATATTTCATCCCTGAACCTACTCATGCAACTTGTAAACATCATTCGGTATCCGCATACAACTAGCTATCGAACGGGTTCCAGAAGTCAGCTTGGCCCATTCTGAGTGATATGGATTAACTGCGATTACAACGTCAGCCCACCGTCAACCACGACGACCGAGCCGGTCATATAGCTGGATTTGCCTGAGGCTAGAAACACGACCATCTCGGCAACTTCAGCCGGATCGGAGAATCGTCCCATCCTCATGGAAGGGAATTCCTCCGGCATATAGCCACTCTCTTGCATCATGGCTGGGACTGTCTGTGTCAGCGCCGTATCGACGCCGCCAGGGCAAATAGCGTTGACCCGAACGCCTTTTCTTACGTATTCTATCGCTGCAGATTTCGTCAAGCCAATCACAGCATGCTTGCTTGCGGAATAGACGGCCATACTGTGTTCGGAGCGAATACCCGCGGTCGAAGCAGTATTGATGATCGAGCCATAACCCTGCTTGCCCATAACCTTCAGCACATGCTTCAAGCCAAGGAAGACGCCACGGACGTTGACGTTGATGACTCGCTCGAACTCGGACAGTTCGATGTTCTCCAGCAAATTGAATTGTTGCAGAACTCCTGCGTTATTAAAGAAGGCGTCGATTCGTCCGTATTCGTCGATGGTTGCCTTCACGTACCGTTCGACATCTTCGTTTTTTGAGACGTCGGCTTGCACAAAAAGACCCTCACCGCCTTGTTCACGAACAAGGCGTAACGTTTCTCCACCCGTCTCCGCATTGAAGTCGACGACAACAACGTTGAATCCAGCCTTGGAAAGCTGAAGCGAGGCGGTACGACCAATGCCACTGCCTCCCCCAGTGATGATGGCGACGGAACCAATCAGTACGGTTCTATCAAGAAGTTCACCAGTTTTAGTCTCGTTTGCCGGGCTTCTCTCATGAGGCTTCGTTTGAACGCCTTCTTCTCCGATGTCAGTCAGATCGGAAACGATAGCCGTGATCAACTCTTGGGGCATATTGGCTTGCGGGATGGCGGCCAGTTGCTTAAGCGACATGCCCTTCCCCATGCTCGCCATCGGATTGGTCGAGATTCCGGGCAAATGCTTCTCCAGCACCGTGGTCGCAGCTTTGTTCGCCAGCAATTCGCTTAATTTCGAGTTTTCGTTAAAGGCCATTTGTGATTCCTCCACTCTTTGGTTTTTTCAGCGTCTGCGTCTGTCATCGAACGCAGCCCAACCTTGCATTGATTCGTAAACGGCATGGAACGAAGCGATGAGCTACGGTTCATTACAATAAATGAAATTAAAGCAGATCATTTTTCCAGTTTAGCGGTATTAATACTGATTTTGCAGCCACCCCTGCTCAATGCTTTTTCCCATATCCTGTTCCAATTTGGTAACATACCACCCTTTATAATTCTGTCTGGAAACCCAAACCAATGCATGAAAAATGCTCCATACAGAATCCGGTGTATAAATGCATACGTCCGTCATCATCCACTAATACGCTTGGATCAAATTGAAAGGTATCTCCCTCTTTATCGCCCAGCAATGTGCCATCGACATAATGGACATGTCCGTAAAATTAATACTTGCCAGCAGGAGTATCACTTACAGCAACGGCAATTACTCCTAGTAAATCAAAAGCATAATAAAGATAATATCTTCCATCCGGTCCCACTTGAACGTCTGCTGCATATAACATCCGCTTCTCAGGATCATTGCACATCGGATCTTGCATTTTCTCGTAAATGACTCCTTCGTACTTCCAGTTCCCCAAGTCATTTACATCCGCAGACCAACATATATAATTGTTCTCGAAAAACGCTATACCATTAAACTTAACATGACTGCCATATATATAAACTCTGTCACCAAAGACATATGGCTCACCATCCGGTACATATTCATATCTGGGTAAAAATGGATTTATTGCTTGTTTCGTCATTCTGCTGTCTCCCTGATAGCTTCCCTTTGAGTAGAGTCATATATTACATTGAAAAATCTCGTACCCAAAGAGTTAGCTCACATCCTGATGGAAAGTCCGAATTCCACTATAGTGCGTTAATTGTAACGGATTGCGGAGTACAGCCTTCAGCAGTGACTGTCAAGGTGATGACGCCTGCGCCGGTTGGACGCACAACCGCCAATGCTTTGCCGTCGAAGGTGGTATTCTCCTTCTCGAAGTAATTCTCTTCGGTTGCGGGGTTGGCACTGCCAAAGCCCTGAATCAAGCCAGGCCCATCAATCATCACAGAAACCTTCCGGTCCATGGTGTTAAACAGATTACCTTGCTCGTCTTCCAGGCTAATCATTACGAAAGCCAGGTCACTGTCGGATGCGGCAATCTCTGTTCGGTCCGCTTCTACTGTGAGCATGACGGCACCGCTTGCCGAATGGAGTGTCATCCTGCCGGTTTCTTGTCCGCTAACGTAAGCCACCGCCGTAATTTCGCCCGCTTCATAGATGGTGTCGAATTCCGCTATAAAGCGTTGTCCTTCGCCCGCTTCAGCTTTTCCGACCGAACGCCCGTTTACCAGCAACTCGACTTCTTCTGCATCGGCATAAACTTCTACTTTAATTGGCTTACTCTCATATCCGCTCCATGACCAGCTAGAGACAGAATCGCTCCAGCTCCATTTCGACAGAGAGGCTTTTTTAGAATAATGTTCAGGCCGCTGTATAGCGATATACGGAGCCGTGCGAAGACTGAATACGATCTCACGGTAATAGGATACGGGTCTCCGGTTGCCAAGAATATCAATGTCGCCGCACCAGCCTGTAATCCACGGGTACATGCCTTGATTTGAGGGGGATGAGCTATCCACATCATATTGGACTCTTCCTATCCCCGCTTCCCCCAGGTAATCCCATCCCGTCCAGGTAAAATCTCCAATGATCTGGCTAAGCTCTTTCACGAATTTCCAGTTAACATCGATTTTTTTCGGAAAAGTCTCGCTCCCGACGATAATCCGGTTAGGAAACTGTTCTATATCCTTAAGGTATCGTGATTCTGCATAATTGTAGCCCGCAATATCCACACATGCGAACGATTCTGCCGTTTGCGTCGTACATAATTCGCTATTAACAATCGCCGCGAGGATGTCACCTAAATTGTTCATCGTTGTATTGATGCCGGAGTCTTCACTGATGTTAAAGTGGCCAGAAGTAGCCATTTTAGGCAATTCCTTCATTACGGCCAGCAAGAAATTAACCGAGTTCGTGGTAAAGCGGGTAGGATCAAGGGAGTGAATCTTCTCCGCGATCTTGCGTCCCCACATTGAACCGATGGAGCTGCCCGTTTCCGGAATTTCGTTACCGATGGAATACATAATTACGCTTGGGTGGTTAAAATCTTTATCCACCATCGCTTGTACATCCTTTTCCCACCAAACGGGGAAGCTCAGCGCATAATCATATTCGGTTTTGGTAGAACTCCACATATCAAAGCTCTCGTCCATAACCAGCATGCCAAGACGGTCGCATGCGTCGAGCAGCGCTTTGCTCATCGGATGATGCGCGCTACGCAGCGCATTGAATCCTGCCTGTTTCAGAATCTCGACTCGCCGCTCCTCGGCTCGATCAATGGTAGCAGCACCAATCACGCCATTATCGTGATGAATACACGCACCGCGCAGCTTGACGACCTTCCCGTTTATGCATAACCCTTGATCCGCATCCAATGTTAGCGAACGAATGCCGAAGGTCGTTGACTCCTGGTCCACTTCTTCCTCGTCGGTCTTAACCGTCGTTCTGCACGTATATAGATTTGGCTCGTCTACATTCCAAAGTTTGGGGGACTTTACCAGAATGGACTGACGAAGCGTTGCCGGCTCGCCCGCAAAGGTCGTGACCGGAGCAAGATCAGAGGCAACAACCGTTCCATCCGCATCGATAATCTCAGTCAACACCTGCACCGTTAAAGTGCTTAAGCCTTCATTTTCAATCACTGTCGCTACTTTTACGACTGCTCGGCCGTCAGATATCTCAGGCGTGGTAATCTTCACACCATCCAAGGCAATATGCGTGAGATTCCCTACGATCAGCTTGGTATTCCGGTAGATGCCAGCCCCTGTATACCAACGGGAGTCTTTGTAATTATTAGTGATAACACGGATCTCATTTTCTTGGCCATATTTGAGGAAGCGGTCAGTCTTTACATAGAAATTGCTGTATCCAAAGGGATGCTGACACGCAAAATCTCCGTTAATGTATACCATCGCTTGATTGTATACGCCTTCAAACTCGATGGTGACCCGCTTGTTCCGGTACTCCTCGGGTACAAAAAATGACTTTTTGTACTCATATTCTCCTTCCGGATAACAAGCGATACTCGGGCTGCCGTCTTTCAGTCTCTCCTTCTCCCACATCGCATCATGCGGCAAAGTAACAAGCTTATGCGGCTTTTTATCCGTATCGATCTCACCAAAGTAGCTAGGTTTTGGGCCAACCAGCCAATCAGCATTAAAAGATGTTTTAATCATTTCTAAGTCATCCCCTTCTTTTATATCAGAGCTTGAAGTTTTCTTTATTGTTCGTTCTTGGATTTACAGGGCCACACTAGTCTGTATCTCAAGTTTATATTGGTTACGTGAAGACATCTTCGACGTTGTAGGACCCTGGAAATAATTTGGTACATCCATTTCTCCTTCACCTTCCATAAAGGAAACCTCTTCCTGAAGAAGTCTTGTTCGTGGATATGCATTTTCCTTCTTAAGATTCAGATCGTGCCAAGCTTCAGTGAAATGGGCAAAGTAAGAACCAAACAGGACAATTTTCTTGACTCCCGCCTGCTTAGCCAAGCGCGCCAGCCGCTGAGTCGGGAGCACATCCGATGCCTCCTAAAATAAATATTTTTTTCATACTCGTACACTCTCCCTGGCTGTCGATTTCAGTTTTAAATCAGAAAAAGTATGCTTTCTGCTGAACACTGAAAAAGATATTTTAAAATCTTGGATTGTGCATTTATTGGCGAACTGCCACGTTCAAATGCTCCAGAAGCATGGAGAGCGTCTCCTCCGTAAGTGCTCCACCTGTAAACGGAATTAAAGCCCGCAGCGACATATAGCGCATGGATGCCTGAATCATCTCCGCAGATACAGCATCTGAATGTGCATTTTCGGCTCCCTGGGGAGCCAGCCCCTGCATTTGGGCCAACACCGCCGTCGTTTTCGGATTCGAAAGCAATTCGCCTAGAGCTGTATTTCGATCGTATACCGGCACGATTTCTCTCGTAGTAGATTCCACCATAACTTTCGTTTGCAAAGCGATATGCCGTGAAGAGGACCCTAGTAAGATATCAAATTCCCCACTCTCCACGTGCCAGTCCTTGTGCTCGACACTGTAGTGTGCAAAGCTTCGTTTATCCAACGTGAAAGAGATGGTTTTCTCTTCTCCGGGTTTGAGCGCAACTTTGGCAAAGCCTTTCAGCTCTTTCTCAGGACGGCTTACCGTGGATTCACAATCATGGACATACAGCTGGACCACTTCCTTGCCAAATACGGGACCTGTGTTTTTTACATTCACGGTTACAGAGAACGTTTCGTTATCCTTCATTTCGGTCTGATTCACGGTTAAGTGGGAGTATTCAAACCGGGTGTAGCTGAGACCATAACCGAAAGGAAACAAAGGCTCGATATCTTTCATGTCATAATAACGGTAACCTACGTAAATCCCTTCCCGGTATTCGACGCGGTCGCCATCGCCAGGGAAGAACAAATAGGATGGATTGTGCTTCAAGGATTGAGGGAAGGTTTCCGCCAATTTACCGCTAGGGTTGGCATCGCCGAACAACAAGTCAGCGATAGCTCCACCCGCAGCCTGACCACCCAGATATCCCTCCAGAACAGCCTTAACATCTTGGAGCCACGGCATGAGAATCGGTGATCCATTGCACAGCACCACAACTACATTGGGCTGAACGGCTGCAACGGCAGAGATGAGCTGTTGTTGATTGAGCGGCATATCCAGATGAGAACGGTCATACCCTTCTGATTCATAGCGGTCGGGCAGACCCACTACGAGTACAGCTATATCTGAGGCAGCTGCAGCCTTTATCGCTTCATCAAGCATAGACTGATCGGATTCGTCCGAGTCCTGACCGTAGCCCTGCTTGTAAGTAATGGACGCGGTTTCCCCTGCGGATATCTTCATTTGTTCATAAATGCTGTCCAGCCGTGTAGGCTTGATATGGGAGCTTCCTCCACCTTGATATCTAACCTTTTCAGCCATTTGCCCGATAATTGCGATTTTTCCTTCTTTCTTCAAAGGAAGGATTTGATTCTCATTTTTCAGCAGAACCATCGTTTCTCTCGCAACTTCTCTGGCCAATTGATGATGGGCTGTCTGATCATAGCTGGCATTTTCACGCTTGGAATCGGCTGCTTTAAAAATGACATGCAGCAGCCTTTCTACCGCTTGGTCCAGCTTTTCTTCGGATAATTCACCGTGGTTCACGGCTTCAACAATTTGCTTGGGCCCTTCTCCGTTCGAAGAAGGCATTTCCAGCTCCATACCGCCGGCAATGCTGGCCACAATTTCACTTACCGCAGCCCAGTCGGAGACCACGAATCCTTCATGGCCCCATTCTTCTTTCAGAATGGTTGTCAGCAAGTATTCATTCTCAGAGACATAAGACCCATTGACCTTATTATAGGCTGACATGACGGTCCATGGCTGAGATTGCTTTACAGCCTTCTCAAAACCAGTCAAATAAATTTCTCTTAATGTACGCTCATCTACAATGGCATCTGTTGTCATCCGCCGATGCTCTTGGTTATTAACGGCAAAATGCTTCAAAGAAGTCCCGACACCTTGACTTTGCACACCTGCGATATGCGCTGCAGCTAATTCCCCGGTCAAATAAGGGTCTTCCGAGAAATATTCGAAGTTGCGTCCGCACAGCGGCGAACGCTTGATATTGGCGGCAGGTCCAAGGACGATAGCTACATCTTCTGCCTGTGCTTCCTTGCCAATGGTTTCACCCACAAGCTGTACCAGCTCGCGATTCCAGGAGCTCGCCAAACCAGCAGCTGAAGGGAAACAGGTGGATGTTACACTCTCATTGAGACCTAGATGATCCGATTCCCCGTCCTGCTTTCGAAGACCATGCGGGCCGTCAGTCAATATAATGGACGGAATACCCAATCTGTCTACGGCTTGGGTTGACCAGAAGCTGGCTCCAGAACAAAGTTCTGCTTTTTCGTTCAACGTCATCTGTCTTACCATATTTTTAATATCACGATTCATTCTTCTCAACACTCCTCGGTTATGAAGCTCTGCAAGCAGGCAGGTTTTAACTATTGTTCCAGAACGATCGCCGAGAGCTGAAGGTCCAGTTCATTCAACAGCTCTTCCGGTGCCTCAAAGGAAGGATAACTGGCAAGGTCACGGATTGAGGCTTCTCCCCTAGCCAACCATGTTTTGTCCCATATCAATTACTGTTTCACCCGCTGGTGTAGTCATAATCTCCAACTTCAGTAATGCTGACTTTTACTTCCTTGCTTTCTCCCGGTTGCAAGCTCACATTTTCGAATGCTAGTGGAACAATGCTGTTACCAGCCTCATGTGTAGTAAATTGAAAACTATTCCGATGAATTGTTATTTAATGTTTATTCATCTTTTTTTAGTTTAATTTAAATAATATGACATACAATCTTTTCTAATCTGCTACGGTCAATTTTCCCTTCACTTACCCCAATGATGGGCTTCTTGTTTAGCTAAATTCATGTGATCACTGAAATAGTATTTAAATTCGTAAGCGCTTACCACAATGTATTAAAATTTTCTACTCTGTCCTATTATTCAGTGAGTCTTAACCCCTTTCGTTTTCTTAAAAGTAAGATAAGTCTTATTATAAGGAATAAGCGTTTTGATTGTGGTATGATTATTATATAAATCATACAAATCATCACTGAAAATGAGGTGAAAATGATGAATGTGGCTTTTCATCAACTTGCATTTTTAAGCAGGTTGATTTATGAATCCATACAACTTCCGGTTTTTTATCCAGTTTCAAATACTGATAATAGCATTAATGTAGAATCCAGTGATGATGCTAAAAACAGCATGTACTTTAGTCATCAGATCGAAATTGCTCGTTTACTTATGGAGCAGTCGATTCACACCAGGATTCCAAGTATTCATAAAACCATCTTTGATGAGTCTTACATCACAATTCCATTCTCAGCAGAAGAACAAACAGTTTCTGCAATCATTATTGGCCCTGTTTATTCATATCCCAGATCTGCGGAAGAAAACAAAAATTCATACCATGAGCCTGACTTAGATGACAAATTACAGCAGTACGTACAACAATTATCTCATGTAAATAACAAGCGTCTTTATCATATTTGTATCCTTGCTTTCTATCTTTTGAATGGTGTATGGTTAGACATTTCCGATGTAATGAGTAGTGATTTCCTTATTGTGGATGAAAATAATTCGATCAGAAATAAAGTGGATTTAATTATATCCAAACAACGTGAGCTATCTGAGTATAAGGATGGGCGTGACCTGGAGGAACGTGTTCTTCAAATTATCAGAGATGGAGATAAAACTAAATTGCTTAGTATGTCTTTTTTTTCAGCTGCATCTCATTTTGAAGAAGGAGGGCTGTTAGCCAAGTACAGCCAACTCCGAAACAGGAAAAATTTGAGTATTTGTACGATTACATTAGCTTGCCGTGCTGCAGTAGAGGGAGGACTATATGCGGAGATTGCATACATGATAAGCGATCATCATATTCAACACATTGAGCAATTGTCTGATATAAAAGCGGTAGAATATGCAACTTTTAATGCATTGGTCGATTTTGTAGAACGAGTGTCTAAAGCAAAACGGAAGCACCTCTCCAAAGCTATATCCTTATGCCAGGAATATATTAACAAACATATTTATCAAAATGTGAATCTTACTATTTTGGCGGATTTAACCCACCTAAAGCCAAACTACTTAAGTCAAAAATTCAAAAAAGAGACAGGCATCACGATAAGTAATTTCATTCAGATGGAAAAGGTCGAAGAGTCAAAAAAATTACTGCTATTAACAACTGATTCTATTCACAGCATTGCTTTGCGACTGAGTTTCTATGATCAGACCCATTTCATTAAAATATTCCAAAAACATACCGGGGCAACGCCTGGTCGATATCGCAGAGAGAATAAGCTAAGATAGAGCACACTGCTTGAGCACTGAAAAGCTGCTTGATTTCCTGTCCATTAGTTAAAAAGCAGCCGAACGTACTGCTGTAGTGCTCCGTTTTCCTGTTGGCATAATTTATCTTACCTTGAAATCATCCCTCTTGGCGAAGTCTGAGCAGGCGGTCAATTTGTTCTATGACCTTCTGAAACGAGCCTTTGCCCCGGATTAAATCATGCTCCTGTTCAAAGCCTTCAATGGCGATCAGAAGTCAATATTTGCAACGCCTAATGGGATTGGCAGATTCACCAAAGTAAAACTGATTAATTTCATCGGTGTAAGTTCCCCCAGATTCCCCATACAAGCAGTATCTCATACTCACAGAACACAAATTAAAAGCATCCTGATATTTTTCGCAAAATAGTACAGTTATGCTCTATTTCTGTACCGCTTTAACTTCAAATTCAAAATCCCCTCAATTTCCCGTTTATCATCTAGATTTAGCTTTCGAAAGCCTGAGATTAAATTTGATTCAAGATCATCTATCTGTACACGAAATATCCCGCTATTAGAAACTACCGCCTCTTCAATTAGCAGCCAATCTAAATCAACACCGAAATTTAGTTTAAGAGCAATTACGGTTTCTAATGATGGTTTGTATTTATCTTTTTCCAATTCACTCAATGTTCCTTGTGATACACCAATAATCTGTGAGAATTCAATTTGATTAAGCTTGTTCAATTTTCGGATGTTTTTTATCCCCAGCGGGAAAAGGTTCCACCATCATTACCCTAACCATCTCGTACCCTATGCTTTAAGATCCAGCACCAGCACATTCACCGAGTTAGCTGGTAAGTACAAAAGGACAGAATTCGTATCAAGCGTGATCTGCTGTTCGGTAGGCACTACCTTCTCGTCATTCTTCTTGTTCACGTTAGGTACATGAACAAGCGAGGAATCGCCGGTTAGTGTAACCAGCTTAGCGATGGACTCAACACTCAAATCTTGTAGATTCAGCTGTATTACCTTATCTACGTTGTCAGCATTCACCAGCTTCACGTATACATGCTCAGCATCTTGGGTTACCGAGTTGAACACGTCTCTGTTGTAAGCCTCCAGCTTGTAGTCCAGCACTTTGCTGGTCGTCTCGCCGTCGGTGTATGAGCAAATCAGATTACTGCCCGTTTCACCGCCGTAGTTCACTGTTATGGTGTAGTCCGTGTTGTCAGCCAACTCTTCATAGCTAGCTGCTCTCAAGTTACCTGCCGCTGTACTGGAAGAGTAGTCACCCAATGTGTAGCCTTCTATGCCTTGCTTGTAAACCTTCACGCCGGTAGCCTTGCCGCCATAACCGATCGCGTATTCGACAACGTCCTTTTTCTCCGCAGAAATATCCGTGAGACCCGCACCCACATAAAAACCGTCCGTGCCGGAAATACGGGAAGCGACCACCTCTACCTTGTAATTGCTCCAGCTGTCGTTCAAGATGTACAGACCATTCAAACCGCTATCCTGAGCTTTGAGGACAAGCCCCTTGCCTTCCTCCACTGTAGAGCCCACGGAACCGGGAATGACCTGCCAGGCCGAATTCAATTCCTGGGTAAAGTCTTGATCCAGCAAAACACTGCCGTCCTGGTTGGAAGTAACAGTCACACGCTTAATCATAACTTCGGCGTTGCCTGTCGCTATTTCAATTCCACCCTGAGGAATGAGATCCGTTGGCTTGCCGTTTTTGTAAGTAGAGAAAGAAGTGCTCAATACTTTATTCCCCAAATATTTAGCATACATTTGCTGTACATAGTAGTTCGGCGTAAACCACACCGTTTCGTCATCGAACCAGATGCAGTCTGGTGTCCATCTGTAGGTTCCATCTGTCAGCACCTTGTTAAACAGCGGTGCATAGGCAGCCAACCGAACGACATCGGCATTATTTTCGAAGCCCGTCATCACCGCTGCCTCTGCTACAGCGCCTGCTAATGTATTTTTATCCGTTGAGGCGTACTCTCCGACAAAAACCTTTGATGTTGCTTTCCAATTTATACTGCCGTCCACGTTATAAGCTCTGTAGTAGTAGTTATAGCGGTCCACGTTATTCAGCAGGTACTCGTTAGAACGATAATAATGCTCGTCTGCAATGGTGTCCATATAGTCCTTTTGCTTCTCATACCAGGTTACAGTTTCTTCCGTCACCTGGTTACCATCTGCAAAAGCAACCTTAGCCGAGCCCTTCATATTACCGCTCAGGAACTTCCAGCCCTGCTGATAGGCATCGTCGTCTGCTTGAGCGCCAACCGTGGAGATGATATGCAGCTCATAACCCGGATAGTTTTTCTCCATATACTCATCAATCGACGTCTTGAACACTTCAAAGTTGGCAAAGAATTCTGTGCCCCAGTTCTCGTTACCCACACCCAAATAACGCAGATCGAACGGAGCTTCATGGCCCATTTTTTTACGCATAGCAGCCCATTCATTATGTTCAAAATCCACACTGATCGCAAAGTCGATCAGATCTGTAAAGTTCTTAATATAGTATTCTCTTAATGCGCCTCCAGCCGGATGAGCGTAATCGGAACGGGCTTGACAGAGAACGCCACAGGCCATAACCGGAAGCGGAGCTGCATTCAGGTCTTCTGCCAACTGGAAATACTCCATATAACCAAGGCCCATGGTCATCATATAGCCCCATACATTAAAGTTTTCCTTGCGCAGCTCGATATCCCCAATCGATTCCTTCCAATCGTATACGTTTTCCCATATAAACGAACCCTCGGAAATACAACCACCTGGAAACCGCAAAAACTTCGGATGCATGCCAACCAGTGCGTTCACCAAATCTTTTCTCAGTCGGTAGTTAGGATTTCCCTGGAAGTTAGCATGTGCCGATGGGGATTGCGCTTCCTCTCCTGCGCCCCATACATCTTGTGGGAATAAAGAAACCATATCAACCGAAATGTCCCCTTCAAATGTAAGCGCCAGCTGCCCGAGAACCGTAGCTGAGCCTGTCAGCACAAGTTTGGAATCGATGCCGTACTTCTTCCACGTGTTGCCACCTTCCACCTGTACCGTAACCGAATTACTGATAGCCTTTTCATTCGAGTCTTGCAGTTGCAGTGTGATTGCGCCAGCTGAATCGGCCTTCGCCCAGATGGTAAACTCATACTTGGCACCCTCTTGGATGGACATGGCACAATTCTGGTTAGAATCGGAAAAGCCCTTGTTCCGAATCGTTGCACCATCCGCTACCGTCACATAATAAGAGTTCACTTCTTTGTCTTTTGCGCCTAAAAACTCATTTAATCCACCGCTATGTTGTGGAGTCATCTTGTCCGTATCACCAGACCAGGCAAACAACGGGTTGCGGTTCCGTCCTGTAGAGCAGCCGCATTCACCGGAAGCATGGGAATACGTATCAAACTCGAAAGATTCAAAGGAGCGATTCTGAACCAGTTCTGCATAAATCCCGCCATCTGCCGCGTTATTGATATCTTCATAGAACAAGCCGTACATCACTTCGCTGACATCCAGTACTTCCTTATTTCCATGAATGGTCAGCGTGTACGGAGGCAGCTGTTCAGGAAGAACGGATACTTCAAAGCTTTCTTCAATCTGGCTTAAGCCCTTCGTTAATAAAGCTGTGACGGTAACCCCTTGTGCGGAGGTAATCGCCTGCACCTGCCCATTGTCAGAGAGTATACTAGGTTGGCTGGATTTCCAGGTCACTTCTACTCTACCGCCCATCAGAACGGTTGGCAGAGATAAGTCCTTGGTCACAATCGTCGTTGGAAAGGACAAATATTTATCTCTAGCAAGCTTCACGATCTCTTCATCTGTCAACGAATCGCACATGACCTCAATGACTTCATCTGCCGACAAGCCTGCTTTATAAATTCTAAAGTCTGAAACGGAGCCGGCAAAGTCTACATCCGCCGCATGCTGGGAGCGACCGATAAAATTGTTGCTGTAGTTGGACGAGTCTGTAAACGTTTCGAACCATTTACGCAGCTTGGCATAGTTACCGCTGGAAGTTTGGCTGATGGAACCATCCGCTACCACTTCACCATTGACATATATCACCGGACCGGCACTGCTTAATGTGCCGCCTTCCGTGCCGATCACAGACAGGGCTATGTGCATCCACTCATCCCTGACAAAGCCTCTTCCCGGGTCTACGGACAAATCCACCTCGGTGAAAAGGGTTCCGCGCAGATTCCGTGTCATGAACATATAGGGTCCTGTATGGGCTTTACCAAAGTCAAAGACACGTTCCCACATATCTGTGAATCTGCCGAAGTTGACCCAAGCAGTAACCGTCACACCGGTGTTATCGCTTACATCTTTGAATAGATCGGAAGGAAGCTGGATATACGATGTACCGTTGGGGCCACCCTCAAGCGTCAAAGCTGCTCTACCGGTAGCATGGGAAATCGTAGGTGTTACTGTGCCTGAAGCAACCCCATCGTTACCTTGCCCTGAGCTATCTTTGCCGACGTTCTCTGCATCATCAAACTTGTAACGCGCAATGATTTGATCTTGGAATTTGGTCATCTTCGTTGCTCCTATACCCATAGTTTATTAATGTAATAACTAATTAGTTAATATAAATACATACTATATAGCTATAGTACCTTATCCTGAGTACCTTTTTCAATCCAATAAATCGGATTTATGAAGAAAATACTTGAACGAACTACATAAAAAAGCAGCCATCACAGAAGATACTCTGCGATAACTGCCTTTTGGCTTACAGGATTACTTGACCCAGTCGGAACTTTTCTGAAATAAAGAAGTTTGACCGTAGCTATGTTATCCGTTCAATTTTTGTCCACAATTCGGACAGAAGTTAGCTCCTTCGTTTTTTGTACCGCAATTCGGACAAAAATTGGGCTTATTACCGTCTCCAGATGGAGCGGGGGCAGCAGGTGTAGGCTGAGTCTCAGCCGAAGGCTTTGGGTTCGGGTTCAAATTTTTCATCATTTCATTTGCTATATTCATCCCCATCATCATACTCGCCATATCCGAAGCAGCACCGCCGCCTTTTACATTACCCGATGCAATCCCGTCCGTCATCGTCACTTGTTGGTACTTTTGCAGATTACCGATCATTTCATGAGAGGCTGTCTTCGTGATCATATCTTGGATTTCTTGAGGATAATTGAAGCTCATCACATGAAAACCAGTAATCGTCATACCGTTGTCCATCACTTGCATATCCAGATCTTCTTGAATACCTTTTGAAATGTCAGAAGCATTCGCCTGCAGATTGAACATGTCCTTTCCTTCTCTGCTAATCCACTTCATCAATAACTGATCCAACACCGAAGTAATCCGTATTTTCACATCCTCAACTAGATAACTGTCCTTCACTCCGGCAATCTTATCGATGAGCGTAACATAATCGTTCACTTTAAAATTAAATGTGCCATTGGCACGAATCGGCATACCGCCTGGCAGCTGAGGGGTCGGGATCAGCACTGGATTCTGCGTCCCCCATTTGACCGTAAACTCCTTCGTATTAACGAATAAGACTTCTACTCTCATACCACTGTTAAAACCAAATTTAAACCCTTTTAATGTGGATAGAAATGGAATAATGTCAGAGTCCATGTTATACGACCCTTCATTCTCGAAAATACCCTCTATTTTGCCGTTATTTACAAAAATCGCATCTTGACCGGAGCGGATGATTAATTTACTGCCTTTTTTAATTTCACGGTTGCTCCACTTCCAGAAAATCATATCATCTCTAAATTCTTCCCATTCTACAACATTTGCAAATTGATTTCTGAAGAACCCCATACTGTATCCATCCTTTCAGTTTAGGATTTTGCAAAATTCGATTCCAGTCGCTCCAAAGTGCAATATATAGACGAACTAGACCATTTCGATCTATATATTGTTCATTGAAAGTCGCTTATTGGATTTTTACAAAATCCTCAGTTAAAATGATCCTCTGCTGCCGCTATGCGAATGACCGCCGCTGGTAGTTCCGCCACCACCGCCTGAGCTGCTGCTACTGCTGCTCTTTTCAATCTTCCGTTTCGTTGTCGTTGTGTGAAGATACTGATCTCGATGCTCCAGAACTCCTGAAGCGTTCGCATCCTCGTAGGTCTGCCGATTTACCGTAACCCGACCGCCAGAATTGGAAACCATCTTGCCCACGATCATCGCCGCCAATCCCAGGGCAACCGCCAAATGAAGCCAGCCTTTAAAAAATATACTGTCTGGATTCACCCCTGGACGGATGGCCAAATATTTGTGCGCACTCAGAATATACTTTTGAAATGCAAGCCCATAGTTGCCGTTCGTCAGGTCCGGGCTAATCTCATGGCGTATTTTAGTAAGCCTGTCATCATCCAGATACCGTTCTGCCTTATAAAATCCGGCCAAGTACACCTCTCTATTTCTCATATCCATCGTTAAAATGACCGCGTTCCCATGAGATCTGTCATACCCAGGGCCATGGTCATCATAAAAGTCCTGCGTTATTTTCATAACATCCATATTGTCGGGATTGAGAGTAGTATAAATAATAATGTCCGTTTCTCTTTCCGCTCCGTATTGATTAGCCATAGCGTTCAACACATCATACTCTTCCTGATTGAGCAGACCCGCTTCATCATAAATCAATGGCTTCATTTCTGTCGTTGCTGGTTCGCCCTTCATTTCCATAGGAACTGCCAGAAAAGCAGCAAAGAACAACAAGACGGCTATAATCGCTCTATGCTTTTTCAATAAAATCCCCCTCCCATCATCAACCAAGTGATTAACCTCAATGAAAAGAGAGTAATGCCGAAAATGCCTGCAAACCAAGCCGTCACTTTGAACTTGCTAATCGGAGGCTTACCGACTACCTTGCCCGTCTGTCCGTTCATAGCAAACGTATGCTCCAATTGATTATAGTCATAGTGTATGACCCACACCGGGAGCAGGACATAATCCGCTTGTTTTAATGTAGTATCAATTTGCTTTTCCGTATAACTCACGGCCGTATACTCTGACACCGTAGAATGAATATAAGCATCAATATATTCCTTCACTTTTTCTTTAACTCGCGGGAAAAGCTCTTCTTCGTTATAACTGTACTTCTCCGCAATATAACCTGCTAGATATGGCGTTTTAAAGGGTTTTAGCTGATCGTATGGAAAAGGCTCCAATTTATCCATCAGCTCATCGTTCATTTTCTCCGCAGCATCAATTGGAACCTTTACATAATTCAAACGAATTTTCCGATATACATCGAAATGCTTCGTTTCCGTATATTCGTAGTCTCCGCTCGTATAGGTTCTCACTTGGGTACCTTCACCTTGAACCTCAATTTTATTATGTAATTCATATAACCAGAAGGGCACATACATCCCGGTTATTCCCTTGATTCGGTCTGCTATCATGAACCGATTCGGCGTAAGACGGCCATTCTTGCACCATTTTTTGAAAGCAGCTATGGCTTCTTCCTTACTGATTGAAAAAGGAATAACCTGCGCTGGAGCCAGCTTGCCAGTCAGTCGATCCCCGAGAACCACGGCAGAACCACAAAAGCTGCACACCGTTGCACTCGTCTCCACTTCGGTCATAATCACTGCTCCGCAGTTATTACAATGATACTCATGGGCCTCATCTTCTGAAAAAATACGATTTATCAGAGGATCAGGAATAGATTCGATATTGTCCTCTCTTCCGCAACTATGACAGGATAACATCCCTGTCTCACCGTCAAAGACCATGCCGCTGCCGCAGTTTGGGCATTTGTATTCGATAACCGGCATCTGCTCACCTCTTCATGTAGATACTGTTATGATTCCTTATGGTTGATTTTTTCTTTGATCGCAGCCAGTTCATCCTCTGCATTCGTACTCTTCTCGTATTGTGCAAATAAAGCATCCAGGTCGTCCTTCGTTCCTGCCCGAAGCTCGGCTATAGCCATCGCTTCATCATACGCTCTGTTCACCTGTTCTTCCATAACTTCGAAAGCAGAATTCTTGCTGCCCATAGAGTTCAAGGTTTGCTGTGCTTTGGCAACCGCCATCTTCCCTTTAAGTTCAGCGCGCCGCGCTTCTAGTTGTCCCATATCGGACACCAACTTCTCCTGCATTTGTTTCATATTTACGGCGTTTGTCGAAGCTAAATCATAGGACGTTTGTAATTGTTCCAATTTCTCCGCCTGCAAACCTTTTCTCTCCAGAAACTTTCGAGCTTCCTCTTCATTACCAGCTTCCACAGACTTACTGGCATAATGCTGGAGCTTTTTGATTTCGGCTTTGCATTCATCCAGTGCTCTTTTTGCCCTTCTCTCATCAGCCAACACTGAGGCCGTCTCCGCTTTCACCTTGCCTAGATCACTGTTTAAATTCCGCATATAATCGTCAATGGTTCTCTCCGGGTCTCCCACCTTATCCACTAAGGCGTTAACATTCATTTTCATAATATCCCTAAACCTCGACAAAATTCCCATGATGACCTCCTTCGAAAGGACTACATTCCACCATATCATACATCAAATCCGGTAAAAAATGTTCATCATAGCTCTATATGCTGGCCCACTGATCACTTTCGGATGTGTGTTCGTTTTATTATAAAAGCAAAGGGTCCAAAAACCCGCGACAGATTTTTGAACCCTTCTATTTATTGTTCCTGATTATAGTTCTTCATAGGACTTGGGGTCCTGACCCCATATCCGCCCATCCTCACTGCTAAATGCCGAAATCACGTTCATTTCCTCTGGAGACAACTCAAAATCAAAAATATCCAAATTCTCCGTCTGGTGTTTTAAAGAAGAGGCCTTAGGGATCGGGATCGCTCCAAGTTGGATATGCCAACGTAAAATCGCTTGTGTAGTCGTTTTACCATGAGCAGCAGCAATTTCCCCAATCTTTTCATTCTCCAGTATGCTGTGACCACGCCCCAAGGGGCTCCACGATTCGGTCACGATGCCCTGTTCAGCATCTTTCGTACGCTGGTGCTCCTGATTAAACAATGGATGCAATTCAACTTGATTGATGCTCGGGGCGACACCTGTTTCCCGAATTAAACGTTCATTATGCTCGGGCAGAAAATTGCAGACCCCGATGGAACGAATATAGCCCCTTTTCTTCGCCTCAATCAACGCCTGCCAGGCTTCAACATATCGATCAATTTGGGGATTCGGCCAATGGATCAGATAAAGATCATAATAGTCCAGACCTCCTCTATATAATGACTCTTCGATCGTTACAATGGCTTCTTGGTAAGCATGTCGGCGACCCGGTAGTTTGGAGCAAATCAACAATTCCTCTCTGGGCACAGAGCTCTGCCGGACCGCTTTCCCGACAGCCCCCTCATTTTCATAGTTGAACGCTGTGTCGATCAGACGGTAACCTGCATCAATTGCGCCGGTAATCGCCTGTACTCCATCTGCACCCTTAAATCCAACAGTCCCAAATCCAATGACGGGCACTTTAGTGCCATCATTCAATACCTTCTCCGGAATTTGATGGTTCATATTAACAGCCTCCTTTACTATTCTCATATACCATAACACCTCTTTAATCCTCAGGCAAAATATAGAAATTCATTTCGTTCCCTATATATGTATATACACACTAGCTTGTAAATTCTCTACCAAGTTCTCTGTGTGCTAAATCAAAAAGCGCCTGATCCCCATTGAAATCATACTTGAAGTCAAAGGGGTCAGGCACTTGTATACCACTACCAGATCATATATTCCACTTCATGCTTGATGGCTTGGTTGTCCAACATAAAGTTGAAGTGTCTGTGTTTTTATTTCAAGCCTTTCCATACCCAGTTCTCTACCTCTGGTAAATCAATACCCTCTTCGCGAATGAATTGATGATGTTTCTTAACCGTAGCATCCATTTCATCCACAATGTTGGTATACTTCTCAGCGTCAGGTAAGCTTAGAACAGCTTCCTTCACTAGATCGAAGCGATCCATCTGATTCAATACGCGCATATCAAATGGTGTCGTAATATCGCCATTCTCACGGTAACCATGTACATGCAAGTTATGGTTGTGACGATCAAAGAACAGATCTTTGATCAGACCTTCGTAACCATGGAAAGCGAAAACAACTGGCTTGTCTTTTGTGAAAAAATGATCAAACTCGGCGTCGGATAATCCACGCGGGTCTAGTTTTTGACTTCTCAGTTTCAGCAAATCTACCACGTTGATGTACCGAATCTTCAAGTCAGGCAGTTTTTCATGCAAAATGGAAATCGCAGCTAAACTTTCAATAGTTGGCTCTGTACCAGCAGAAGCAATGACAAGGTCAGGTTCCCCACCTTGATCTGTACTTGCCCAATCAATAATCTTCAACCCTTTGTCCACCAATTCTTTCGCTTCATCAGCACTAAACCATTGTGGACGTGGGTGTTTAGACGAAACAATCAAATTGATCTTTTGACGGTCATTTAAAATGGTGTCGAAAACAGCCAACAATGAATTGGCATCCGCTGGCAGATACTCCCGAATAAATTCTGGTTTTTTATCAGCCAAATGACCTAACAAACCTGGATCTTGGTGTGTATACCCATTATGATCCTGTTGGAACACTGTTGAGGTTGCTACGACATTCAATGATGGGATATCTGCACGCCATCCTTGATCCGTTGCTTTACGCAGCCACTTAAAGTGTTGGGTGATCATCGAGTCAACCACACGCAGGAAGGCTTCGTAACTTGCAAAGAAACCATGACGACCTGTTAATACATAACCTTCCAGCAATCCTTCAGCTTGGTGTTCGGATAATTGAGAATCAATTACGCGGCCATAGGATGATAAGAATTCATCATTAGGTTCAATAATTTGGTCCATCCATTGGCGTTTGGTTACTTCAAAAACAGGAGCCAAGCGGTTAGACATCGTTTCATCCGGTCCGAAGATTCTGAAATTACGATTTTCTTCATTTAAAAGAACCACATCTTTAACGTATTTCCCTAAAACCGACATATCTTGCGCAATCACTTTACCAGGTACGGAATTATCCAGCGCATAGTTACGGAAATCCGGTAATTTCAAGTCTTTAATGAGGTTACCCGCATTCGCAACAGGGTTCATTCCCATACGTTTATCGCCTGTAGGCAGAATTTCAGCAAGCTCAGAGTTTAAACGACCGTTTTCGTCGAACAATTCCTCTGGTCTATAGCTATTCAGCCATTCTAACAAAGCAGGTGCGTGTTGCATATTCTTTTGATCAACCGGAATTGGAACCTGATGGGCACGGAATGAATTTTCATTCGGCACGTTGTCCCATTCCTTTGGACCCGTCCAGCCTTTAGGTGAACGGAAGACAATCATCGGCCACGCCGGACGAGTAAGGTCATTATTTTCACGCGCATTCTTTTGAATAGCTTCAATCTTCTCGATGGCCGTATCCAATACTTTCGCCATTTCTGGATGCATGTGATCCGGATTTTCACCTTCAACAAAGAACGGTTCCCAACCCAAACCTTTAAAGTATGAGGTCAATTCTTCTTTCGATTGACGAGACATAATCGTTGGGTTACTAATCTTAAAGCCATTCAAGTGCAAGATTGGTAGCACTGCACCATCTGTGATGGGATTGATAAATCTGTTAGAGAACCACGAAGCGGCTAATGGACCCGTTTCAGCTTCGCCATCACCAATAACAACAGCCGAAATTAGATCAGGATTATCCAAAATGGCACCTACACCATGAGAAAGGGAGTAGCCTAATTCTCCACCTTCATGGATAGATCCAGGTGTTTCAGGAGCAGCGTGTGAAGCAATACCGCCAGGGAAAGAGAATTGTTTGAACAATTTCTTCATACCTGGGATATCTTGCGTAATTTGTGGATAGATTTCAGTGTAACTACCATCCAGATAAGAATTTGAAACCATAACCTGGCCGCCGTGACCAGGACCTTCAATATAAAGCATGCTCAAATCATATTTATTAATAACACGATTTAGATGTGCATAAATAAAGTTTTGACCCGGAATTGTGCCCCAGTGTCCAATAGGCTTAACTTTCACATCTGAATCTTTTAAAGGCTCTCTCAACAAAGGATTATCTTTTAAATAAAGCTGACCTACCGAAATGTAGTTCGTTGCACGCCAATATGCATCAAGTTTTTCCAAATATGTTTTAGATGAATAATCTGCTAACACGGGTGATAATGACATTGTGTCCACTCCCTAAGTAGTTTTGTTTGTAATTTATTTCCGGAAATTTCATCTACATGTACATCATAACGCTACCCCAATTTAATTCAACCTTTTTCACAAGTGATACGGTCCAATTTTGTGAAATTTTGAACATACTATGAAATATAAATTAAAAAGACAGTAAAAAAGCTCTTACATTAAAATATATAGAAGTATAAACCAATAAAATTTGTAATAAACGAGGTAATTGCAGGCTTCAATCCTTTTTTCAAAACCATAAAAAAAAGACCGGAGAATTCCCCAGTCTTATCATTAGTGAACCGATACAAAGGTATTAAATTTCAAATATTTGTAATGAAATCGCATATGAGAAAACTCAAATGGCGTACCGTTATCTAAAAAGAACACACCTTCCATAATACCTACAGGCTCATTTTCATTTAAATGTAGCAGCTTTTGATCATTCTCTTGAGACGGTTCTGCAAAAATGGATAAAAAAGATTTGGTGACGGCCAAGTTCCGCGAGTCTTCCAAATAATTAAAAATGGACCCCTCGATAATTGTCTGATTTAAATTCTGGACAATTTTAATGGGGATATAGCCCGTTTCAATCATAAAAGGATCATCATCAAACAGACGTAAGCGAACAATTTTGTAAACAAAATCATGAGTCTCCAAGAACAAATCGCGCTGTAACTCTTCTGTTGGCGGAATGACCTCAAAACTCAATACTTTGATCTTAGGCTTTTTACCATGCATTTGAAAATTATCAGTGACCCCTAGATTAGAGCCTTCGTAGTTAAAGATAGATTCATTTCTTATGTATAATGGATTAATAAATGTCCCGGAACCTTGTTTTTTGAAAATAATTCCGACATTCTCCATTTTAGTCAGAGCACGTTTAATTGAACTACGACTAACCTGGTAAGTCTCACTAAGACTACGTTCATCTGGCAATCTCATATCTGCAAACTTTCCCGCAAAGATTTTCATCTTGAGATCGTCAATAATTTGCTTATAGACAAATTGTGTCATATAGTACTCCTCTTTCAGGTCTTCTATAACTCTATATAGTTTACCATAACTTGCCCATTTCATCTCATGTTTGTTTCTGTTTGCTGAGCAGGCTTTCAGCGGATAGGAAGCGCCGTCGCTTTTACTTTACATCTCTATGCATAATACCATGATTACACATATATAACACCACTGAACGTACCTGCAAAACAGCAGAAAATACAGAGCCCCCACCTTAGCATCAGTAATAAGACCAAGCCTGTTTCGAGCCTTGAGGGATGTTTGACTAGACCAGGCTAAAATCCTTGAATACATTGTTATTATTCATCTTGTTCAAACGTTTTCTAATAAGAATGGTGGGGGGGAGATCATATTGGCTATCCGCTACAGCGTCATCATTCCAACCTATAATCGAGCCCAGCAATTGTTGCTCACACTCGCTTCATTTGAGACACAAACCTATCCAAAGCAACTATTCGAAGTCATTGTAGCTGATGACGGTTCTACAGACGGAACGAAAGAAATGGTCGAAGGCTTCAAAGCATCCTATCCTCTTATCTATGTGTCACATCAGGAACAACGCGGTCGATCTGCCGTTCGAAATTTGGGACTGCGCCGTGCAAAAGGGCTATACATCATCTTCTGCGACGCTGACTTTGTAGTATTACCGGAATTCATTAGGATCGTGAGCCGTTATCACCGTAAATATCCCAAGTCCGTGCTCTCAGGCATTCCTCACTCATGGGACGATGCTTTTACCCATTATTACCCTGACTTTTCTCCTGAAGAAAAAGAACAATGTCGCAACATACTTACGCAGTCCAACTTATGGAATGCTGACTATGAAGCAGCGAACGAAATTACTCCGATCATAACGCCTGAAGATATCCTTCATCAAACGGGTGCACTGTCTAAAGTAGTTAGTCCCACAAGAGTCCCCCCCAATACGCAGAAACAATTTGCCACAACGGATGTCGCTCCCTGGATGCTGCTGGTTACTCGTTGTGTAGCCATCAGACGCAGCCACTTGATTCGTATTGGAGGTTTCAATGAACGGTTTGTGCTGTATGGACTCGAAGACTGGGACCTTGGCTATAGACTGCATCGCTTGAAGATCCCTTTTTATTGCATCAAAGAGGTGGTCGGATATCATCAGGAACATCCAACCTATCTTAGAGGTAACGTTTTAAATACAGAAAATCTGAGAATCATGTATGAAACTTACGGATTCAATGACTCCTCGTTAAATTTATTTGCCCTTATCCCTCCATCCGAGGATTTTGAGACCTACAAAAATACGTTGCGGGTATTGCGCAGGGGATTCCGCTCTAGGTTAACACGCTCATCAGCACTGTTATTAAGAAGAACATTACGCATTGCAGCCAAACAGTTCTACGATCAAAGCCATACTCATGCATACAAAAAATCATTACACTTGATAAAAAAGAAAGCAGAGAACCGGAAAAGTCGAGTCGCTCACGTGTTACGAGAAATGCTGGTGAAGTCTGAAAAGCTGGTGGAATAATAGTTACTCATTTACAGCGTACAAAATCGTATGTATTGCATCCTCCTTACGGGATAAAAAAACTCCTCCATAAAGGTGCGAGCCCAACTTGGCAAGCAGCTTTATGGAGGAGGAGTCGCCATGTCCGGAGATAACGACAAGAATTGTCGTTACTAGTTTACTATTCCTCTGATAGTCCAGCATGCTTTCTGATTATTCATTACATATGAGTTTTACCAACTGCTAAGAACTCAATATTTTAATGCTATCATCGCACCAGTTAATTAAACTGCTAAACTGACTTTTACCATAGCTCATTGTGATCATCCAATATTTGTGATTATGGTCTTTATGCTCTACGTTGATAAGCCAACGTTCAAGTTCTTCAAAAATATGCAAGCTTTCCACTAGCTTTTCTTTATACTCCTGTATGTGCTTTATAATCGTTTCAGGCGAAGAATTCCCGCCAAAAAACACCCTCAACAGCAGCTCATTTTTTTTAAGCATCACCACATGCTCCATGGGCTGAGAAAGCCAGTCTGACAACGTCTGCCTTCCCTGATCGGTAATGCTGTAGAGTTTCTTGTCAGGCTTTCCTTTCTGTCGAATAACCTCGACTGCAATATCTTTTCGATCCAGTAGCTCTGCCAGGCTGGGATAGATCTGACCATAGTTCTCATTCCAAAAGTAACTAGTGCTTTGCTCCATATGTTGCTTTATATCATAACCGGTATGAGGACCCAGACTCAGAATGCCTAATACCGCAAACATTGTATTGGTTTTTCCTGACTGTCTCGCCATTATATATTGTGCCTCCTGTTACCTCTAGCAAATCTCCGTAGTATGTCATGCTTTCATTAGACTAGACATAATTATAGCCCATTTAAACTAGCTTCACATCTCTCTATATATTATTTAAATATATATTATTATAATAATTAGTGTTGACAGGGGTTTATCATCGTTTTATATTAACGATATCAACAAAATACCAATGAGCTTGCCAAGCTGAAGCCTTGGATACAGATATCATAAAGAATTCCAAGACATCGCTTGGTTAAATCTTAATAAGGAGATATCAGACCATGACCATGATCAGTGTAAATTATCCCGCAGGCCGCATAACGCTTGAACAGCGCCGTCTTTTGGCAGAAGGTTTGACGGATGCAGTTCTCGTTCCAGAGGTAGGTCAATATTGTCCGCCAGCAAGAGAAGGGTTTCAGGTCCATTTCAACGAACGTCCAATAGATTACATGGCAATTGGTGGGCAATTGCTGTCGGATCAGCCAGAACGTGATGTAATTACTGTCAATGTTCTGGTGATGGATGGTGACTGGCCTAACGACGTTCGCAAAAAAGTGCTTGAGAATATTCTTGGCAGTTTGACTAAAGTACTTGGTGTACCGGAACCATCCCCAACTTGGTGGGTATCCTTCCAGGTCATTGAAGAAGGCAGCTGGGGTTCTCGCGGCAGCGTGCTCTCCATTCTAGACCTGCTGGATTCAGGAGTCTTTACTGAGGAGAAAATTAAGGCTATCAAGCAAAATATTACACGGTAATGCGTGGAATTTGGCATTTCTAAAGATTGGAGGAGCATTCATATCTTGTCGGCTAGAGGATACGGGAAACACCGGGAAATCTCCTGACGTGGTGGCTAAGGCAAGTTACAAACCGGCAACTGACGTCTTAAACCTTCTGCGGTATCCAGTAGGAGAACCATCCAAAAGGTTATATCTTTAGCAGTAACAAGCTTATAACTTAGCACAGTGTAATATGTCCATATGTCCAAACGAAAGAACACCCATAAGGGTGTTCTTCATTTTTCCAAAGAAACATCCTGCAGTTTACGTAATCTTAATGGCTAGCCAAATCATGCTCCAAAGCTTGAAGAGAAAGGCTATCCCTCGTACTGCCTCCCTCTCCCGGTCTCATATCAAAAATACGATCGACAAATCGATTGACATCCAGCAGCATTGCTTTTCGTTCCTCCAAGGTTACACGCGGCACCGAGTAAAGAAGCTTAATCTCGGCATCCGAAAACTTGGCGAACCCAAACAAATTATCGTTAGCCGCGTAGAGCATATCTTTCTGACGTGATATGCGAATATAATCTTCTGAAGATCCTGTTGTAAAAATCGAGTAGGCTCTCTTGCCCTCAAGCCCATATACACCATCAGAAGAGCGTATGAGTCCTGTTGTGAACACTCTATCTATATATCCTTTAATAACAGCGGGAAATCCGCCCCACCATACCGGTGAAATAATAATCAAGGCATCTGCCCACAATAAATCCTCCTGTTCTTTTACTATCTCCTCTGGCAATACGTTAGTGACCTTAGCCTCTAAATCCTTTAAGCCTGCCGTCGGATTAAATGACATTTGAATTAAGTCTTTTACCTTAACATTCGCCCCTCGTACGTTTAAATGAGCGATCACCTGCTCCAAAATCGCTTTGTTAAAGCTCTTAGCATAAGGGTGACCGTATAAAATATTAATGTTCATCTTCTTCGCCCCCAGAATATTTTCAGATGGCTTGTCAAAGCTTTAATGCTAATGTAATGTTAAGCCAATGGTATCGAAACAACAAGTAGGCATATTTATAGTATATACTATCAAAAATCATACTAATTGATTTCATAGGACTTTCTGGAATACAAACGATGAGGAGATGGCACAAATGAGTGAAAATCTGAATTATTTTACAGATTGCCCCTTAACAAAGGTTCAGAAAATCATTGGCGGCAAATGGAAAATAGTGATTTTATGGTTTCTGTCCCGTGGTACCCGAAGATTCGGTGAAATTAAACGCGCCTTTCCTGATATCACACAAGCGATGTTAACCAAGCAGCTAAGAGAATTAGAAGAAGACGGGTTTGTGCATCGCGAAATATTCAGAGAAATCCCTCCCCGGGTTGAATACTCGCTAACAGCTCACGGAGCAAATTTCGTCCCCATATTGCGCAGTATGTATGATTGGGGGGAGGTTCATCTGGAGCACTCGAAAATTAGATGCGTTGAAAAATAGCGATTAAATATACATCCCTTCCTGCCTAGCGTGATCAGACTTTCATCCCTATGTTATAAGTCCATACCAAGTGCATAATGAAAACCCACTATGACCAATTTTGTCAAAGTGGGTTTAATCCTGTTGATATTCATCTTGTCATGTTTATATTCAGTCATGTACCGTTTTTCTAAACCTGGCAGTTCCCATCAACGTGGCTTCACCTTTTCCTCTGGAGGTAAAACAGCTGCCGTTTCGTTTACTGTTGTTTTCCAGTTAATGTTCTCACTTCAATAGGATGCAGATTCGCCTCAATTTGAGCCCGCTGCGGTTCATACCACTCTGGCAGCATTAATTTCTGCCCCAAAGATTCAGCAGGTTCATTATTAGCAAATCCCGGTGGATCTGTAGCAATTTCAAATAGTATGCCGCCCGCTTCTCTGAAATATATCGCATTAAAATATTGGCGGTCTATGATTGGAGTCGGCTGATAGCCATAATGCTGGACTGCGCTTCTCCATTCTTCATGTTGTTCGAAATCTTTTGCACGCCATGCAATGTGATGTACCGTGCCTGCTCCACCAAAGCCTAGACCCATTTTGGCGAGCGGAACATCTACGATGTTGCCGATTTCTCCTACGGACTGATAACGGGCATATTCGGCGTCTTCAGCGATTTTCGTAAATCCGAGTATGCTCTCCAATGCATCCATCGTTTTCTGTGGGTTAACGCTAAATAGCACAGCACCTCCAAACCCCTTAATTGCTTGATCAGCCGAAATGCCACCGTAAGACCAAGTACTATTCGCTCCCGCTTCACGTTCAACAAGCTCAAGTCGTAAGCCCTCATTATCCTCGAATTGAAGATATTGTTCAGAAAAACGGCTCGTTTTCGTAACTTGAATATCAAAGCTTTCTAAACGATGCCGCCAAAAATCAAGTGAACCTGGTGGGACCACATACGAGGTTATGCCCACCTGGCCACCTCCGATTCGCCCTTTGGGAGTTCCTGGTGCAGGAAAAAAAGTAATGATCGTTCCAGGACTTCCTGCCTCGTCACCAAAGTACAAGTGGTAAACCTCAGGAGCATCGAAGTTGATTGTTTTCTTCACTAACCGAAGTCCCAGGACGCCGGCATAGAAGTCGACATTTTCCTGTGGATTACCGGCAAAAGCTGTAATATGATGGATACCTGTAGTTTGCAGTGACATATGAAACCCTCCTTTAATCGTAAGAACCTTTATTTTTTGTTGTTGATGACTTTAATGACCTAAACATCATGTTTTATCTAAGTAATGCGTCGATAGAATATGAACCTGCTCCTGTCAACGCAATACCAATTGCGACTGCAATAAGAACTAGTGGATATTCATAGCCGTTAGCTGTTGCCCAGATCCCGTTTGGGCCATGTACTTTGAAAATTGCTCCGAGCATAGTCACCGTAATCAACAATGCAGCCAGTGGAGTGAATAGTCCTAAAGCAAATAGAGCTCCTCCCAACAATTCCATCAACCCAGCAGACACTGCCATGAACACTCCGGGCTTAATGCCAATCGATTCCATCCAACCGGCCGTACCCTTTGGACCATAGCCGCCAAACCAACCAAAAAGCTTCTGTGCTCCGTGCCCCACCAATAACAATCCAACCACCAAACGTATCAGTAACAATCCACTTGCCAACATAAAAATCACCCTCCATATTATATTTACTTAAAGATTATTAAATTAGAGATATTAGATAAAATTAAATTCATCGTTTAGCGATTTGAGCCTGTTCTTTTTTTAGTTTCTCAGGCGTAACATCGTCTCCATTCGGATCATAAATCGTAGCATTCAAGAGAAGGCTTTGTACAGAACCCCGAAAGATTTGAAGGTATTCTTTGCGAAGATCCGTTTGTTCCGTTTTTTCGATTTCAGTCAACCCAACTTCTTTTGCTTTTTTTGCAAGCTGATTAATTCTTTCTAAAATGGTGATCATGTGTATACCTCCCTGTTCATAATTTGCTGTTGTTTTATCTTTAATTTATTTATCTTGATATAAAGATATAATATTTTTCTATCCGTGTCAATACTTTTTCGAAAAGAAAATCAATGCTTGGGTTGCTTACGGAGAAAAAGCAGCAGGAACACTTAGAGATACCTTTAAGCTACAAGTTGTGTAAAACCTCTTCAAGTCAATTACTAGAGCCATAATAAAAAGCCACCAACCAGAATCACTGGCTGATGGCTTTCTTGTCTTACTTAAATGGAGGCGAGGGGAGTCGAACCCCTGTCCGAAGATAACGACACATAAGCTTCTACGGGTGTAGTGACAGTTTTGATGTCACCCTAGAAACTCCCTGTCACCGGATTCCCTTCGGGTCAGCCTGATTATCTTCTTCAGCTCACCCCAGGCGGAGATGAGACAGCGTATTCCACTATTTGTTAGCCCCTATCCCAGTCACATGGACGATGCTGGGTAGAAGCACGCACACAGTTTCTTAGGCTGCGAAAGCGTAGTTGTTTTGTTGTTTGCCGTTTAATAGGCTTTAGCGTTGATGAAGCGGACGCGTCCCCACTACCCGCTACCCATGCTCGAACTATCCCCGTCGAATCCATAAACGCCCCCTTATTATAAAAGGGCTCCACGGATAAATCCGGAAATACCGGAGCATAAGCATGCATAATATCAAAAGCTGAATTCTAAGATTCAACACTCGAACAAAGTTAAAAGCTTTAAAACTGACTACTCCGTTAGTATACCATATTACAGGTCATTACGAAACGAAATGAAGCCATTTAAGCCTTATAAAATAGCACCATTACAGGAACAAGTAACTTCCCCACGCAATTTGTACCATACAATAATACAGCAACTTATCTCGCAATTTTCTGTTTCTCACGCAAAGCGCGCTGGATATCACGCTGTGCATCGCGTTTAGCGGCAGCATCACGTTTATCATACTGTTTTTTACCTCTACCCAGTCCGAGCAAAAGCTTGGCATAACCATTGCGAACATAAATCTTTAACGGAACAATCGTGTAGCCTTCCTGTTTGGACAATCCGATAAGTTTGCGAATCTGCTCTTTATGCAACAGCAGCTTACGCGTACGCGTCGGATCAGTAGGATTATTACGATTTCCTTGCTCAAAAGGACTGATATGCATATTGTGAATATGAATTTCGCCATTACGGATCGTAGCAAATGCATCACTTATATTAGAACGACCATTCCGTAGAGACTTAATTTCTGTTCCCGTTAGCACCATGCCCGCCTCGTAAGTGTCCTCAATAAAATAGTCATGGGAAGCTTTTTTGTTCTGGGCGAGCACTTTCCCGTCTGCCTTCTTACCCATGAATACCACTCCTTATGAATAACGTAATTCACTCTTGAAATCCAGGCATCAAAATCCGGCTACAAAGAGCCACCTAGAAATATATTGTAACAAATTTCAGATGGTAAAAGCAAGAAAGGTCAAGCCTTCTACATTTCTAACTGCACTTATATCACACTTAGAACCAAGCGGCTTCCATCCAATACAGCAGACAGAAACCGCCCGTATACCTATGCTTCAAATCAGCTTCATACACTGCAATGAAAGCTCCAGCCTTCAAAGTAAGTAAGCTCTAGCTACCTACTTCTTCTTTTTCCGCACAAAGCCCGCGGTGCTATTACCGCCACTTCCGCCCTTATTCTTCCGCTTGCGACGTGCTGCGCCTTCACCGTTTGGTCTGGCATCACTACCTGGTGTAGCTGCCCCGCCGATGAAAATACCGCTGGCAGACGTCTTCTTCCGACGCTTGCTTGCCCCGGATGCTGGCGAGTTATACCCGCCCTTGCCACTGCCAAAGCCGAAGCTGCTAGCTGAGCCGGCTCCAGCTCCGTTTCCACCGCCGCGCCCTGAACGACCTGCGGTGCTAATACCTCCGCCACCTACGCCTGAACCGGCTTCTTTAGGCTTCCCGGCAGCATCACGACCGCCTTTACGCTCCCTGCCAGCCTTGTCTTTACCACCCTTACGTTCGCGCCCTTCATGGGGTTTGCCTTTACCTCGGCCCTCACCGCCACGCGCAAAACCTCCGCCCTGTCCTGAACCGCCCGTCCGTTCACGGCGTTGCCGTTGCTTCATATCGACAAGTTCAAAGTCAATTGTGTAATCTTCCATGTTCACACGCGCGACGCGAACCTTAACCTCATCCCCAATGCGGAACACCTTGGAGGTGCGTTCGCCAATCAAAGCCATATGCTGCTCGTCAAAGTGGTAATAGTCGTCCGTAAGCGCACTCAGACGCGTCAGACCCTCCACTGTATTGTCCAGCTCAATGAACATCCCAAAGCTGGTTACACTGCTGATGATCCCCTCGAATTCCTCGCCGACCTTGTCCAGCATGTATTCAGCCTTTTTCATCTGCTCTGTATCACGTTCTGCATCCACAGCCACACGTTCACGCTCAGAAGATTGCTGCGCAATATCAGGCATACGTGCAGTCAAATATTCCTGACGCTCGGCTGTTAAAGCCCCGCCGTTCTCCAATACCTCACGAATGACACGGTGAATCACCAAGTCAGGGTAACGACGAATCGGCGATGTAAAATGAGAGTAATACTCCGCTGCTAGCCCAAAATGTCCTGTCGTTTCCGCATCATACTTTGCCTGCTTCATCGAACGCAGCATCATCGTGCTAAGCACAGTTTGCTCCTTCGTACCCTGAATATCTTCCAGCAACGTTTGCAGTGCACGCGGATGAATGGAATTTCCTCTACCTTTGATCTGATGCCCAAAATTAGCCGCGAAAGCCATAAAGTTTTGCAGCTTCTCTGGATCTGGGTCCTCATGAATCCGGTACAAGAAAGGTACTTTGAGCCAATGGAAATGTTCGGCTACCGTTTCATTGGCCGCCAACATAAACTCTTCAATAATTTGTTCAGCTATCGTACGCTCTCTCTTCACAATATCTACAGCTTTTCCTTCATTATCCACAATCACTTTAGCTTCATCAAAGTCAAAATCAACCGCACCTCGGCGCATTCGATTAGCACGCAGCTTCAATGCCAATTCCTTCATCGTGCCGAATACATCAACGAGATCCTTGTACCGTTCCATCAGTTCAGCATCTTCCTCTTCGAGGATTTTGCGAACGTTAGTGTACGTCATCCGTTCCTTCGTTTTAATCACACTGGTGAAAATATCATGCTTTACAACCTTCATATGCTCATTGAATTCCATCTCACAGGATAAAGTCAGTCGATCCACCTGTGGATTCAAAGAACATATTCCGTTCGAAAGTCGATGTGGAAGCATAGGAATGACACGGTCAACCAAATACACGCTACAACCGCGGTTATATGCCTCCTGATCCAGCTTAGAGTTCTCACGCACATAATACCCTACGTCGGCAATATGAACGCCCAGACGGTAGTTCCCGTTCGGCAAGCGCTCTACATTTACAGCATCATCGAGATCTTTAGCATCCTCACCATCAATGGTAACAATGATCTTATCACGCAAATCGCGCCGTCCCTGACGTACAATCTCTTCTTCCGTAATCGCGTCGGGAGCATTCTCCGCTTCCTCTGTAACTTCATCTGGAAAAGCTTCCGGAAGCTGATGCTTGCGAATAACTGACAAAATGTCGACGCCCGGATCATCCTTATGACCCAAAACTTCCAACACTTCGCCTTCCGCCGCTGCTCGTCCTTCTGGATAGCTCACAATACGCACAACGACCTTTTGACCGTTTACGGCTCCATTGAAGCTTGTTTTTGGAATGAAAATATCCCGGTTAATACGCTTATCATCCGGCAGAACGAAACCATATGCTTCGTGGCTCTGAAACACGCCTACTACTTGAAGCACTGCACGCTTCACGATCCGTACAACTTCACCTTCTAATCGACCGCCCGCAGGTCCCTTCGAGGACACTCTTACCAGTACCGTATCTCCATTCATCGCACTTTTTAAGTCGTTCGCATGAATATATACATCCGGGTGCTCCCGGTCCTCTGGAATCAGAAAGGCAAATCCCTTGGCATGAGCCTGCAAACGCCCACGCTGCAAATCCATCCGTTCCGGCACGCCATAACGGTTTGTGCTGGTCAGCAGGATTTTCCCCTCTTCCTCCAAGGAATTCAAGAGCTTAAGAAATTCACGGAAATCCTCCGCATCCTTAATATCAAAGTGCTGCTCCAGCTCCTGGTAAGTCATGGGTTTGTATGCAGTCTCTCGCATAAAATCGAGTAGTTGTTGCTCTGTTATCATAATATTGTCCACCTCGGGTGACCTTTAATTTTCAGTAATAAATCCGCATGTCCTTGTTCCTGATACAAGGCTCTTAATATACTCATACCCTAGTATACACGAATTTAATCGACGGCATCCCTGCCTGTCCAAAATCTAAAAAAAGCCCCCGTTTCCCGCGAAACGAAGGCTTAAGGTACATATTTATCTTATTTTGCAAAAAATGCAACTAAAACAGAAACGATCATAAAACCCGCACCCAAAACAGCAGTTGCACGTTGTAAAATCAAATCCATACCGCGAGCTTTTGTTTTGCCGAACAGATGCTCAGCACCGCCAGAGATGGCACCGGACAAACCTGCGCTTTTCCCCTTTTGCAGTAAAACAACCGCAATAACAGCAATCGAGAACACAACGAGCAGCACTTTCAAAAAGATTTCCATGAAAAATCCCACCTCCTGAGCTTATACATCTGTTTTGCAAAACAACACAGCCTCTTTTATGAAAACATGTACATATCATGTTATAAATAGCCGGAAATTAACGCAAAACACTATTTTTATTGTACCACAGCTTCCAGTAGATAACAACAGTTATACAAGTCACTCAGCCATTAAGCCTTTGCAAAGTTATGTATTCTCATACACATCCATAATAACAAAAAAACAGACCTGCCCGCGGTGGCGAGTAGGTCTGTTTTTTAATGCGTAAAAGCTTTGAGCGTTCAGACTTCGTGATCATGAACCATGAGTCAGAGGCGCCATCAGCATTTTTGCGCAATATTATTTTTTCAGGTTGTAGAAAGATTTCAGGCCGTGGTATTGAGCCAGTTCACCCAGTTGATCCTCAATGCGGAGCAATTGGTTGTACTTCGCAATACGGTCAGTACGGGAAGGAGCACCTGTTTTAATTTGGCCTGCATTTGTTGCAACAGCGATATCAGCGATTGTGCTGTCTTCGGATTCACCGGAACGGTGAGAGATAACAGCTGTGTATCCTGCGCGTTTAGCCAATTCGATAGCATCGAAAGTTTCAGTCAGCGTACCGATTTGGTTTACTTTGATCAGGATGGAGTTACCGATGTTTTCATCGATACCTTTAGCCAGACGCTCTGTGTTTGTTACGAACAGGTCGTCACCAACCAATTGGATTTTGTTGCCCAATTTTTCAGTGAGCAATTTCCAACCTTCCCAGTCATCTTCGGAGCAACCATCTTCAATAGTGATGATTGGGTATTTATCAACCCAAGAAGCAAGCAGGTCAACGAACTCAGCAGAAGTGAAGGATTTGCCTTCGCCTTCCAAAGTGTATTTTCCATCTTTGAAGAACTCAGTGGAGGCAACGTCCATACCGAGGAATACGTCAACACCTGGTTTGTAACCAGCTTTTTCGATCGCTTCGATAATAGTGGACAGAGCTTCTTCGTTAGATTTGAAGTTAGGAGCAAAACCACCTTCATCACCAACAGCTGTGTTCAAACCTTTGGAGTTCAGTACGGATTTCAGGTTGTGGAAGATTTCTGCGCCTACACGCAGAGCTTCTTTGAATGTAGGAGCGCCTACAGGCAGAACCATGAACTCTTGTACGTCAACGTTATTGTCGGCATGAGCGCCACCGTTAACGATGTTCATCATTGGCACTGGCAATTGTTTAGCATTGAATCCGCCCAGGTAAGTGTACAGTGGCAAGCCCAGAGCTTCAGCAGCAGCGCGAGCTACAGCCATGGATACAGCCAGAATTGCGTTTGCACCCAATTTACCTTTGTTATGTGTACCATCCAATTTGATCATCAGCGTGTCGATTTCTACTTGGTTCACAGCATCCAAGCCGATTACTTCAGGAGCAATAATTTCGTTCACGTTTTTAACAGCTTGCAGAACGCCTTTACCCAGGTAACGGGATTTATCGTTATCACGAAGCTCTACAGCTTCGTGAGCGCCTGTGGAGGCACCGGAAGGAACGATAGCACTACCGATAGCACCGGATTCCAGATATACTTCAACTTCAACCGTTGGGTTACCACGGGAGTCGAGGACTTCGCGAGCGTACACGTCAGAAATAATAGTCATTTGTACTTAATCTCCTTTGTGAATCATGATTTATTGGTCAAGCCTATACTTATTAAATCAAGCTTACTTGCGGGATGCAATCATAGATTTTCCTGTCATTTCCGCAGGTTGCGGAAGTTGCATCAAATCCAGAAGCGTTGGAGCTACGTCAGCCAGTATTCCATGCTCACGCAAAACGATATTTTCGTCAGTCAAAATGAACGGAACCGGATTAGTTGTGTGAGCTGTGAACGGACGTCCCTGCTCATCAATTTCCATATCCGCGTTACCATGGTCAGCAATGATAATAACCACGCCGCCTTTGGCTTTAACCGCATCTACAACACGTCCAACACATTCATCCGTCGTCTCTACCGCCTTAATCGTTGGCTCCAGCATACCGGAGTGTCCAACCATATCCGGATTGGCAAAGTTCAGGATAATCGCATCATGCTTGTCGGCTTCGATTTCCTTAACAGCAGCATCCGCTACTTCATACGCACTCATTTCCGGCTGCAAGTCATATGTAGCCACTTTAGGCGAGTTGATCAAAATACGAGTTTCGCCAGGAAGCTCCACATCACGTCCGCCACTGAAAAAGAAAGTAACGTGCGGATATTTTTCAGTCTCAGCAATACGCAATTGCTTTTTGTTGTTTTGAACCAACACTTCACCAAACGTGTTATCCAGGTTTTTCGGTTCGTAAGCTACAAAGCCTTCAACCGTTTCGCTGAACAACGTCAGGCAAACAAAGTGCAAATCTTTAGGCAATTTCGGGCCACGGTCAAAACCACGGAAGTCCGCGTTTGTAAATACCTGAGACAGTTGAATCGCACGGTCAGGACGGAAATTGAGGAAGATAACAGAGTCATTGCTTTCGACCAGCCCTACAGGACTTCCGTCAGCCTTCACAATAACCGTTGGCTCCACAAATTCGTCGAACACTGATTTTTCATACGATTCTTTCAATGCTTCCATTGGATCTGTGTATTGAGGGCCTTCTCCGTATACGATTGCACGGTAAGATTTCTCCACACGTTCCCAACGTTTGTCGCGGTCCATAGCATAATAGCGTCCTTGTACAGTCGCAATTTTGCCTACGCCCACTTCTTGAATTTTGGCGATCAGTTGCTGCATGAAGCCTACGCCGCTGTCAGGCATAACGTCGCGTCCATCCATGAAAGCATGAATGTACACTTCAGTTAAGCCTTCTTTTTTCGCCAAGTCCAGCATAGCGAACAGATGGCTGATATGGCTATGCACGCCGCCGTCAGACAACAGTCCGTACAGGTGAAGTTTCGTGTTGTTCTTCTTAGCATGTTGCACTGCTTTAACCAGTGTTTCATTGTCGTAGAACTCGCCGTCACGAATGGACTTCGAAATACGAGTCAAGTCTTGATATACAATTCGGCCTGCGCCGATGTTCAAGTGACCTACTTCGGAGTTACCCATTTGTCCTTCAGGCAGACCCACTGCTTCGCCAGAAGCCGTCAGCGTTGTATGAGGATACTGTTGTAAATACCGGTCGTAATTCGGTTTGTTGGCCTGCGCAACCGCATTACCTTCTACGTTGTCACGCAATCCGAACCCGTCCATAATAATTAAAGCTACCGGTTTTGGTGCTGTCATCTTACTTCGCCCCCTCAACAAGCGCGATGTACGACGCCGGTTGAAGACTGGCACCGCCCACAAGCGCGCCGTCGATATCGCTTTGACCCAGGTACTCAGTAACATTTTCAGGTTTTACACTGCCACCATACTGAATACGTACAGCATTTGCTGTATTTTCATCATACAGCTCTTTAATCAGACTACGGATATAGGAAATCACTTCATTCGCATCCTGCGAAGTGGAGGATTTGCCTGTTCCGATGGCCCAGATTGGCTCATAAGCAACAACTACTTGTGCAGCCTGATCCTTAGCCAAACCAGCAAAAGCTGCTACAGTTTGCACTTTTACAACCTCTTTGGTTTGTCCAGCTTCACGATCTTCCAGCTTTTCGCCTACACATACGATTGGAGTCAGGTCATGACGGAATGCCGCATGAACCTTTTTGTTCACCGTTTCGTCTGTTTCATTAAAATATTCACGACGCTCGGAGTGTCCGATCACAACGTAGTCTACGCCCAGATCTTTCAGCATTCCACCGCTAATTTCACCTGTAAATGCACCATCTTCTGCAAAATGCAGGTTTTGTGCGCCAATTTTAATAGACGTGCCTTTTACTGCTTCAACCAGAGCAGGAAGATTCGTAAATGGTGCGCAAATCACGCTTTCCACTCCTGCAACCTCTGCTTTGCCTTTGATCTCTTCGATGAAAGTTTTAGCTTCTGGTACGGTTTTAAACATCTTCCAGTTACCCGCGATAATCGGTGTTCTCAATGGTTTCAACTCCTAACTATTAGGTGCCCTAAAGCTTTATTCACGCATATTGCGTTTGATTATTTATCGTTCAGTGCAACGACACCCGGAAGTGCTTTGCCTTCCATAAATTCCAGAGATGCGCCGCCGCCAGTGGAGATATGATCCATTTTGTCAGCTAAGTGGAATTTTTCAGCCGCAGCCGCTGAATCACCGCCACCAATGATGGTGTATGCTTCAGTTGTTGCGCAAGCTTCCGCTACTTCACGAGTACCACCAGCGAAAGGTTCGATTTCAAATACACCCATTGGTCCATTCCAAACAACCAATTTGGAGTTTTTGATCACATCTGCATAGATTTTACGTGTTTTCGGTCCGATATCCACGCCTTCCCAATCTGAAGGAATGCCGTCGATATCCACAATGTTTGTGTTCGCCGTAGCGCTGAAATCGTCAGATACAACAATATCAACCGGAAGGTAGAAGTTTTTGCCGAGCTTCTTCGCTTTTTCGATAAATCCAAGAGCTACGTCCAGTTTGGATTCATCCAGTAGGGATTGACCCACTTCATGACCTTGAGCTTTGAAGAATGTATAAGCCAAACCACCGCCAATGATTACGTTATCTGCAATGTTCAGCAGGTTGTCAATCACGTCGATTTTGTCTTTTACCTTGGAACCGCCGATAATGGCTGTAAAAGGACGATCTGGGTTTGAAAGAGCTTTACCGATTACAGACAATTCTTTCTCCATCAGCAAGCCGGAAACAGCCGGAAGAAGATGCGCGATACCTTCTGTGGAAGCATGAGCACGGTGTGCTGCACCAAATGCGTCATTCACGAAAACGTCGGCCAATTCAGCAAATTGCTTCGCCAATTCAGGATCATTCTTTTCTTCCCCTGCATAGAAACGTACATTTTCAAGCAACAGCACGTCGCCGTTTTGCAGTTCAGCCACTTTCGCTTTAACAGCTTCGCCTACCGATTCGTCCACTTTAACTACTGGTTTTTTCAGCAGCTCAGACAAACGTACGCCAACAGGAGTCAGACGCATGGATTCAACAACCTGACCTTTTGGACGTCCAAAGTGACTCGCCAAAATAACTTTTGCACCTTTTTCAATCAGGTAGTTAATGGTTGGCAAGGTTTCACGAATACGCTTGTCATCCGTAATTTTACCGTCCTCAACCGGAACGTTAAAATCTACACGAACAAACACCCGTTTTCCATTCAGTTCTATATCACGTACGCTCTTTTTGTTCATCTCCATATTCCTCCGCACCCTTATAATTTTACGAATCAGGAATTCAAGGCACATTTGATATATAAAGAGCGGAAACAATAACCTGTTTCCGCTCTATGATGTTGCTCAATAAGACTGTTCTTATTTAGCCAGTTTTGCGAAGTATTCCAACGTGCGGATCAATTGTGCAGTGTAAGACATTTCATTGTCATACCAAGCTACAGTTTTCACCAGTTGTTTGTCGCCAACAGTCAGAACTTTAGTTTGAGTTGCATCAAACAAAGAACCGAAAGTAAGACCTTTGATGTCGGAAGAAACGATTTGATCTTCAGTGTATCCATAAGTTTCAGGATCGGAAGCTTCTTTCATCGCAGCGTTGATTTCTTCAGCAGTTACGTTTTTCTCCAGAACTGTTACCAGCTCAGTCAGGGAACCTGTAGGTACTGGAACACGTTGAGCCGCGCCATCCAATTTACCTTTCAACTCAGGGATAACCAAACCGATTGCTTTAGCAGCACCAGTTGTGTTAGGAATGATGTTTTCAGCTGCTGCACGAGCACGACGGAAGTCTCCTTTAGCATGTGGAGCATCCAAAGTGTTTTGGTCGCCAGTGTAAGCATGAATTGTAGTCATCAAGCCTTCAACGATACCAAATTTATCTTGCAGTGTTTTAGCCATAGGAGCCAGGCAGTTTGTTGTGCAAGAAGCACCGGAGATTACAGTTTCAGTTCCGTCCAGAATTTCATGGTTTACGTTGTAAACGACAGTTTTCATGTCGCCAGTAGCTGGAGCGGAGATAACAACTTTTTTAGCGCCGCCTTTCAAATGTTTCTCAGCAGCTTCTTTAGTTGTGAAGAAACCTGTACATTCCAGAACGATGTCTACACCCAGGTCTCCCCAAGGCAGTTCTTCAGGGTTGCGGTTAGCCAAAACTTTAACTTCTTTACCGTTTACTTTGAAGAAGCCGTCATGTACTTCTACTTGTCCTTGGAAATTACCTTGTGTTGTATCATATTTCAACAAATGTGCCAACATTTTGGAATCTGTCAAGTCATTGATTGCTACTACTTCAATACCTTCCACGTTTTGAATCCGGCGGAAAGCAAGGCGTCCAATACGTCCGAAACCGTTAATACCAACTTTAACTGTCATGAGTGAGTTCCTCCCAAAGTTCGTTTAGTTTAGTTTTATATATTCAAGACAGACCCGAAAGCCCGTCAAGACAACATTATTCATAAATCCTATATTAATCATTTAAATAACGACTTACAATCTCAACAGCAGCGCCTTCGTCGGTGACTAGAATGTCCTCTTGCCCGAAACGCAGTACCGCATGAATAGCGGCCGCCTTGTTTTTGCCTCCAGCTACACCTAGAACCGTATCGGTACGCCTAATGTCCTCCAATCGGAGTCCAAGCGTCAGCATTCTGTGAACAACGACGCCATCTTCGTTAAAGTAATAACCAAACGATTCGGCTACCGCTCCTTCACTGCTGATCTGGGCAAAGGTTTCGGGATCAAGTTTACGTCTATGTGCCATCGCTATGGCGTTGCCTATCCCGTGAATGATGATACGACTCTCGCGAATCAGGTTCAATATATCCTGAATGTTCGTATCTTCAAGCAAGGAGTTGTAAGCATGATTGCTGAGCAAATCCGGTACATGGAGCAGACGGTATTGAGCGCCTACCTTGCGAGCCATTGTGGAAGCAATTGTGTTGGCCTGCATTTCCATGCTTTCTCCCAAACCCCCGCGTGCCGGTACAAACCACCCACCCTTAAGTGGGCCATTAGAAGGTAGTGCCAGTTGTTCCGCCACGTCGGCAATTGTCGTGCCACCTGTTACAGCGACCACATCCTCGTCGTCCATAACACTCAGCAACGCTTTTGCTCCAGCGCGCCCCAGCTCCTGCTTTGTTAACGGAGAAGCATCCGAATCCCCTGGAACGACAACCACCTTCCTCAAACCATAGGCTTGACGAATCTGGTCCTCCAATTGGGACAGGCCGAACAAGTTGTTCGCAATCGGCTCCAGCTGTTCCAGCAGATCCAGTCCTGCTTTGCTCACCTTCATGCCTACACTCTCAATCTCAATTAGCCCCTGAGCTTTAAGAAGATCGGTTTCGGCGCGCAACACGCGCTCAGTCATGTTCAGTGAAGCTGCCAGTGTTCTGCGTCCAACAACATCGGACAGCATAATCTGATGCAGGATCGTGTACCTTTTTTTCAAAACATCCATGAGGTCGGGCAGAAGCTGCTTCTGTATTTCTAATATCTTTCGCATGCTTTCCACTCCCGCACACTTCTAAGTTCTGTCTCTAATGCTCTATCTCTAACTGGTCTCAAAACGTCCCGGGATAACTTTTTAAGTCCCACGTATATCTTAACCAATATTTGCTCCATATGCAAGTCTATCTGAACCTATATTTCTCAACCATTTATCTGAATATGCGCATTTAATAAAAGCTTGCAATTCACTGCTGTATATCATATAATCATCTTTGTTTCCAATTAGCTGTTTAATTAGTTAGTTGTTTGCATTGAATCAACTATGCGCCCGTGGTCCAACGGATATGACGTAGGCCTCCGGAGCCTGAGATCGAGGTTCGATTCCTCGCGGGCGCGCCATTTTAAATGAACGCTTAGATGCTTCTATATAATGTTTTAACCAATAAGAGCGCTGAGGGCTCTTTTTTTTAATCATTAGTTTGACTTTCTTTGACTTTTTGTTTGAAATTGTTTATCATGTGGTTATTACGGTAACAGTTTATAAATAAGGGACGTGTAATCGGCATGTCCACCAAATCCACTAACGATATTTAAGGGAGGTTTTTTGACGTGAGCTATGTTCCTATGGTAGTAGAACAAAGTAACCGCGGCGAACGCGCCTATGACATTTATTCCAGACTGTTAAAGGATCGCATTATTTTGTTAGGCTCGGACGTCAATGACGTTGTAGCCAACTCTATAATTGCGCAAATGCTGTTTTTGGCTGCCGAAGATCCTGAAAAAGATATTCACTTGTATATTAACAGCCCTGGCGGTTCCATTACAGCTGGTATGGCCATTTTCGATACGATGCAATACATTAAACCTGACGTATCTACGATTTGCGTAGGTATGGCGGCTTCCATGGGCGCGTTTTTGCTGAATGCAGGCGCCAAAGGTAAACGTTTCGCTTTGCCAAACAGTGAAATTATGATTCACCAACCCCTGGGTGGTGCACAAGGTCAGGCAACGGATATCGAAATCCGCGCACGCCGCATTCTGAAAATGCGTGATAAACTGAACCGCATTCTCGCAGATCGCACAGGCCAACCACTGGAGCGCATTGAAAAAGATACAGACCGTGACTACTTCATGTCTGCTGATGATGCCAAGGAATACGGTATTATTGATAAAGTGCTAACTAGCTCCTCTCCAGAAGGTGTATAAGAGAAGAAATTTACCTCTTTCGATAACTGGTAAATGAAAAAGCTGCTCCGGATGTCCTTATCCGGTAGGCAGCTTTTTTGCTTTATTGTTTTTTAGGTTATAGACAATTGGACTTATTTATTTCTACTATTCATTCTGTCCCGCAAAAGGCTTTCCACCTTGAGGCAGCAGTTGACCGAACGAGTAGGTGAACTCAGGAATTCCATACGCGTATGGCGCATAATCATACAAATCAAACACGATTGTTACTCCACTGTTAGTCACATAAAAATTCTGATCTGCCGCCAGCTCTTTAAATTTGCCGAATCCTTCGCCAGCCTGAAGTGCATCGATTTTTTTCTTCAAATCAGCATTGAGGAACTTTTTGTAGTTCGGATTTGCCTTCAATACGTCAGACAATTGCAGCAGTTTACCATCAGCGAGCGAGAACGTATATCCTTTACGTGCCGTCATGCCATGCGCGCCACCCGTATACGAGTAGTCCTGCATAATCACACTCAGAATACCATCTTTGTTATAGGCAATCACAAAATCATTTCCGAACTCATACGGTCTTTCTGTTGTAGCCTCTCCCTCAGCCATCATCTTTTTGCCTGCTGCCAATATACCTTCTGCATGCTTTTTAAGCACATTGTTAATGGCCTGTTGAGCCTCAGGATTCAGCTGGCTACCACTGATTTGCGGGTACTTAATCTTGTAGGACACCTTCGCACTACTCGAAGCTGGAAGTGTTTGAGACGCAATTGTAATCGGATTTAGCTGGCTTTTACTCAGCGTTACTGTTTTCAGAGCTGCATTCCATTGAGCATCTATGCCCAGATAGTCTTTCAGCAAACTCATAGGAATGTATAGCTTCCCAGCGATCTGTTTGGCATCCATACTACGTGTATTGATTCCATTGACGTTGACGTAGGCATCCGAGGAAGAAGCCATAATGTAAAGTTTATTGTACCCGCTACCTACGGTATATGTCGCTGTTTTCGCATCATAGCTTACTGGAATCCCCAAGCTGTCGCGCAGTGCGGCCACCGGAATCATTGTACTCCCGTTCACTTGGACACCTTTAGCGGGCAACGTTTTACCATTCCATTGGATGGTGATTCCTGGTTGCTGTGTTGTCGCTTGCTGCTGTTTCGTCGATGCTGCCTGGATATAGGAAACGGGAACAGCTGTGACTCCTGCGAAAATCCCTGCCGCCAGCAGTGCTGAACCCCATTTTTTTGCATGCTTACTCATATTAAATATTCCTCCTGTTAATGATCTGTATTGTCTATGTGTGATAACTACTTTTCTTATTATATCTATACCCTATTGTATGTAGTTTACAATCTGTACACTCTCCGATTTCAATATGTACACCTAATAACCCTTAGCTATGACAGACTCATTACAAAAAGGTTTCGGTATACAAAAAAAGCCAGCAAGCCAGCCTGCACATGATGAAGGCCGCTTGTGGCTTCGTTTGATGATCTATATTAGTTCATTTCGTATTGAGCCGACACCTGAACTTTCACTGTTACTTGCCCCGATTGTATCTCTGTCCCGCCACCTGCTACGTCCAAGAGCGATTTTGACATGGCATTTTCACGTTGTGTAAAGATTTGTGCTTCTCCGCCATCTACCGTCACACTCACAAGAGCACCTAACCCGCGTTTGGCTGCCTTAGCTACAGCACTGGCTTTAGATTGTGCGCTTCCCAATGCCTTAGTAATGGCTTCTTCTTCATAAGTCGAAGGATTTTCCACGGAAAAACGTACATTATCTACGTTATTGGCTCCGGACTTGGTCGCCTCATCCAACAACTGACCGATTTTATCCAAATCGCGGTATTTGACGGAAAGTGTATGGTTGGCAGTGTAGCCTTTGAGCTTCTGCCCTTCTTTTTCGTTATAGGTGTAGTTAGGCTGTACATAAAACTGGCTGGTCTGAATGTCATCTGCGCTAATGCTCCACTTTTCTTTCAACAGTTGTGTAACCTTGTTCAATTTTGTAGCATTGGCTTTTTGAGCAGCGGCTGCCGTATTCCCTTCCGATTGTACACCGATAGAAAGATAAGCAATATCGGGCTTCGCCAATATTTCCCCGTTTCCAGTCACATTAATTACACCGTTTACCGTCGAAGCTGTTGATGCAGCATAAGCACGATCTGCCCCTGTCCACAACCCTCCTGCTATTCCCCCTGCCATTAATGCTCCTGCGAGAACTGCCGTGGCTACTGTTTTTGTCCAAAGTCTCATTGAATTCAACCTCTTTCTTGAAAATGTTTGTACCTTCCAGACGGAAAAGACGGAAAAAGGTTGCAGCCAAGCGTACAAATTTCCGAAACAGAGCATGACCACGGGGATTTTAATTATTTATAGTTTGAACTTAATACGGTATCTATATTCAACAAATCCATCCATAAAACAGTTAACGGAGAAGTTTTCGAAGACTTTTTTCTGGATACAAAAAAAGCCCCAAAAGGGGCTTTTCACTAAGAGTATATACCATATTACAAAGCAAATCTTTGTTTATTGATTTTCCAGCTCTACCTTACTAACCAGACTTACTAAAGCGTTTACAGCCTGTTCGGCGTCCGCACCTTCAGCACTAATATTGATTTCAGTACCTGTACTGATGGCAAGACTCATAATACCCATGATGCTCTTGGCATTAACCTTTTTGTCTTCTTTTTCCACAAAAATCTCAGATGAATATTTATTCGCTTCCTGTACGAACAACGCAGCAGGTCTGGCGTGCAGTCCTGTTTTCAAGCGTACGACTACCGGATGTTTTGACATGTCAGCTTACCCCCTCATCAAATAAATCTGGACACTACTTACTCCATTTTATTTATCACATTATAACATTAACCCGGGACAGACACTAGAAAAAAAACTAAAAAAACCGGGGCTGAAAGCCCCACGGACATTCTTTTTACGGAATCAGGCCATTTTCGCCCCTGATTTTGTCAGCCATCTCATCAATTTTGCGAAGCCGATGATTTACACCCGATTTACTCACGACCCCTTTGAGCATTTCCCCGACTTCTTTTAAATTCAAATCGGGATGAGCGAGACGAATTTCTGCCACTTCACGCAGTTTATCCGGCAAGGTCTCCAAACCAACTTCCCGCTCCAGCAACTTAATATTCTCAATTTGCCGGACAGCAGCTCCGATCGTCTTGTTCAAATTAGCCGTTTCACAATTGACAATGCGATTTACGGAATTGCGCATATCGCGCATAATGCGTACATCTTCAAATTTGAACAAGGCTTGATGCGCCCCAATGATGCTAAGCAGCTCAATGATCTTCTCGCCTTCCTTGATGTAGAGAATAAAACCTTTTTTTCGCTCAATACAGCGAGCATTTAGGTGAAACTCATTCGCAAGATCAACGAGTGCCTGACAATGTTCCTCATACATCGAAGAAATTTCAAGGTGGTAAGACGATCCTTCAGGATTGTTGACAGAGCCACCTGCCATAAAGGCGCCCCGCAAATAAGCCCTCTTACAACAGTTTTTCCGAACGATATCCCGATTAATCCCGTCAGTGAACAAGAAACCTTCTGAGACGATATAAAGATCCTTTAACAGCTGTTGCACACCATTGGGAATACGGACAATGTACACATTATTTTTTTTCAAGCGCATTTTTTTCCGTACAAGCAGTTCGATATGAAGTTGAAAATGCTTCTTGATCAAGGAGTAAATCCGCCTTGCAATCGCGGCATTTTCTGTGGACACGTCCAATATCACCCTTTTATTCGACAGTTGTACGGATCCGAGCATACGTATGAGCGCAGATAGTTCCGCTTTCTCACAGCAGGACTGGCTTTCAATCATCGTAAGCTCTTTTTTCGTTTGTGCCGCAAAGGACAAGGGACTCACCTCCTTCTTAATATCCAGTTTTGTACCAATTGGTAAATATGCTGGCTTAATTTGTCGGCATCATGCCGTAGATACGTACGGAACAAAACTAAAGTATCTGCCACCACTTTATATCCCCGATCGGTCAGCTCGCCCATGTCTACTTGAACTGGCTTAGCGCCCTGCTCGGCATACATTTCCTGTACTTGGGGTGGAATTTCTCCGTTATTTACAATGACATAGTCGAAGAGATGATGCCCTACATGCTCAAAAATAGCTTGCAGGTGATCTCCTACCGTATAGCCATCGGTTTCTCCAGGCTGGGTCATAACGTTACAGACAAATATTTTGATAGCGTCTGATTTTACTACAGCTTCAGCGAGTTTAGGTACAAGCAGATTCGGTAATATGCTGGTATATAGACTGCCGGGGCCAATCAAAATCGCATCAGCCTCATTAATGGCCTCTACAGCCTCAGGCAACGGCTCCACGTGAGTCGGTTCAAGAAAGACGCGTTTGATTCGTCCGCCCGCTTCCGGGATCTTGGACTCTCCGGTAATCACCGTGCCATCCTCCATTTCGGCACTTAGCACAACGCCTTCCTCAGCTGCCGGCAGCACGCGTCCCCGGACAGCAAATACACGGCTAAGCTCACGCACCGCCGTTACAAAATCTCCCGATATATCGGTCATCGCTGCTAAAATCAGATTACCCAGGCTGTGGCCTGACAATCCTGATCCCGCACCGAAACGGTATTTCAGCATATCTGACATCACTGGTTCCACGTCAGCCAAGGCAGTCAGCACATTGCGAATATCCCCTGGAGGGGGCATCTGCAGCTCACTGCGCAAAATCCCGGAGCTTCCGCCATCGTCAGCGACTGTAACAATAGCCGTAATATCTAGCGGCTTTTGCTTTAAGCCCCGCAGCATGACGGACAAGCCGGTTCCGCCGCCCATAACAACAATACGTGGGCGCTCCCGTTGTGATCCGGTCTCTTTCATGATTTCACCTCATTAATGCCGGTCCCGATCAGCATCCCGATGCGAAACAGAAACAGATTCTGTCTCGCTGGCACCCAGCATTTTTCCTAAATACTCCGATATTGCAACAGAACGATGCTTACCGCCAGTACAGCCAATGCCGATAATGACCTGGCTTTTGCCTTCTTTGCGATATTGCGGAATCAAAAAGTGTAACATATCCAGCAACTTGGTCAAGAATGCCTGAGTCTCGGGCCATTTCATGACATAATCATATACATCGCTATCCTGTCCCGTGTGGGGACGTAGTTGGTCCACATAGTGGGGATTAGGCAGGAAGCGCACATCGAATATAAGATCGGCATCAATGGGAATACCATACTTGAAGCCAAAAGAAGTAATGTTCACGGAAAGCATACTGCTCTCCAGATGAGAAAATCGTGAAATAATCCTCGCCTTTAAGGTTGCAGGCTTCATCACACTTGTATCAATAACCTGTGTAGCCGAGCTTTTTAATTCTTCCAACATCTTGCGCTCCAACCGAATCCCATCCAAAGGCATGCCGTCTGGAGCCAGCGGATGACGTCTACGGCTTTCCTTATACCGCTGTACGAGAACGCCATCATTCGCATTTAAGAATAAAATTTCACAATGAATCGTAAAATGATCTTTAATATAATTCAACGATTCAGACAAGGCGGTGAAAAATTCTCGTCCGCGTAAATCAATTACGAGTGCCACCTTGCCTATTTTACCGTTAGACTGCTCAATCAACTCGGCAAATTTGGGAATCAGTACAGGAGGCAAATTATCAACGCAGAAGAAGCCCAAGTCTTCCAGGCTCTGAACCGCAATGGTCTTCCCTGCGCCTGACATCCCCGTAATAATAATGAGCGTTGCCCACGGCGCAGCATTTTTTAGGTTATCTGTCATATGGACTTCCCTCTCCTTTTGCTTCTTCGCTCTATGCCAGTACCCGTATTATCAGTAACCTGTGGATCAGGATCAGGAACGTAGCAACAAACCAGCTGCCCCTACGATACCTGCGTCATTGCCCAGCACAGCTGGAACAATCGATACCCCTTTTTGAAGGGGCTCAGGTGCCAGTTTGGTGTACACGCGACGCATCTCTTCAAACAAAAAGTCGCCTGCTTTGGAAACACCGCCACCTATGATAAACAACTCTGGATTAAGCACAGCGGCAACTGCTGCCATAGATTTCCCCAAATAGAAAGCAGCACGGTTCACGATACGCAGAGCGACTTCATCCCCGGCTTTAGCAGCATCAAATACTTCCTTGGCAGCAATTTGATCTTCCAGCGCCAGAGAGGTCCGGTCGCCACGTTCCACAGCGTCCTTGGCCATACGAATGATGCCTGTTGCGGAAGATACAGTTTCCAAGCAACCCATTTTGCCGCATCCACACTGAATAGCCTCCAGATCAGGTACGACACTGATATGGCCAATTTCTCCGGCCATGCCCGAAGAACCTTGGTATATTTTACCGTTTATAATAATGCCGCCACCTACTCCTGTTCCCAGGGTATAGCATACGCAGTTTTCTATGCCTTTACCTGCACCAGCCCAAGCCTCACCCAGCGCAGCAACATTCGCATCGTTGTCTATTTTCACAGGCTTGCCAATCCGGTTCTCTAGGAGCGCACGGATCGGTACGTCACGAAAGCCAATATTAGGAGCGAGGACAATAATACCATCACGAACATTCGTAAAACCTGCAACGCCTGCACCGACACCCTTTAGTTGATCCCACTCATAAGGAGATTGCTCAACAATATGCCGCACATATTTTTCGATATTACCGATGACAACGTCTACACCTTTATCGGTTTCGGTTGGTCCCTCATATGTGTGCAAAAGCTGTCCGTTTTCATTACAAATGCCGACTTTAATCGCGGTACCGCCCAAATCGACACCTACATAGATACTTTCAGACATGTTCCAAGCCACCTTTATGTTTACTTAAAAACCTGGTATGAAATATATGCTTACAATTCCTACTTCATAATAGTAATCCTACGTTCCAACTATAATTGAAGCCCCCGTTACGGTCAAGGACACTTCCTTGTTGAAAAGTGTACGATTAGCGGAATTTTTAACCTCATGCACCCATAAGAAAAACGTCTATTGACGTACTTTCAAGGAAGCCAGACCACGCTTAACGGAAATTTTTCTTGCGATTATAGATTGTTCAGCTCCGCTGAAAACTTATAAATTCTATAATCATAAAAAGGAGAAAGCCTGTGCAAACGCAGCAGGCTTTCTCTTCCTGAACAAAAGATGCGGCATAACAGAGGTTTCCTTCGCTCTCCCGTTAGCCTTTTTTTGTGTACTATAGACACGCTTTTATTGATCCAGTGTTTCGCTCCAGTCGTGAACAGCACTGCCTTCGAGATACTTCTCGCAGTCCATAGCCGCCATACAGCCCGTTCCCGCAGCCGTAATAGCTTGACGGTAACGGTTATCCTGTACATCCCCACAGGCAAAAACTCCGGGGATATTCGTTTCTGTTGTGCCTGGCTTCACTACAATATAGCCGTGTTCATCGGTTTGGATTTGTCCGTTCAGGAAACCTGTGTTCGGTGTATGACCGATGGCTACGAATACGCCATCTACCTCAATCAGCTCATCCTGATTGGTCTCATTATTGTGTACCTTCAAACCCTTTAAGCCAGCTTCTCCCGTCACAACTTCCAGAGGAGTCCGGTTTAATGCCCAATGTACTTTTTCGTTCTCACGCGCACGATCTTGCATAATTTTGGATGCCCGCAACTCATCGCGACGATGGACCAAGGTTACACTGGAAGCAAAACGGGTCAAGAAGCTCGCTTCCTCCATGGCTGAATCGCCACCGCCAACCACGACAATCTTTTTCCCGCGGAAAAAGAAGCCATCGCAAGTTGCGCACGTGCTGACTCCGCGACCTACATTGTCCTGCTCACCCGGAATGCCTAGATATTTGGCGGACGCACCTGTAGCAATAATGACCGACTCCGCCTCAATGATACCTTTACCCTCTACCTTCACTTTAAAAGGGCGTTTGCTGAAATCTACTTCCTCTACCCATCCGGAAGTAAATTCAGCGCCAAAACGTTCAGCCTGCTTGCGCATATTATCCATCAGTTCAGGCCCGAGGATACCTTGCTCAAAACCCGGGAAATTTTCAATTTCGGTCGTTGTAGTAAGCTGCCCACCGGGCTGCATCCCTTCAATGATCAGCGGATTCATGTTAGCGCGTGCCAAATAAATAGCGGCTGTGTAGCCTGCAGGACCTGTACCAATAATTATGGATTTATACATACGTTTGTTGCCTCCTTTAAGTGATGTTTGGAGCAGGTCTCAGACCTGCTTTTTAAACGTGGAGAGCGGTTGCTTCAACTTCTGTTTGATACCACACACGCTGTCAATCTGGCGTGCATAGCGGCTTACGGTCGATACGGAAATACCATAACGATCGGCTACTTCCTGATAGGTGACTGAATGATGATGCATTTTGGCTGTCAAATATTCCAGCGCCGCTGCCCATCCCTCAGTATGCTGAACCATCGGAACTTCCGGGGCGAGCCGATCCAAATACTCCAGCCAAAGCGATTTCAAATCGTGCTGCATGGCCGGATCTGATGGCTTGCTCATGACGGTCAGTACCTTATCCAGCACTGCCTGCCATTGTGGATCGACTGGGGAAGCAGATACATCACCTTCAATTGTATGCGGATCGTTCTCAACCTCCGACTGATCAGAATGTTCCGTTTCCGGGTACATTTTCTGCTCACCCTGCTCCGCCAGCTCTTGCAATACTTGCAAGGCACGACGTTTCAGCTCATCCTCCTGGTCCGGGTCTTCTACGAAGGACTCCAGTGCCTGACGCACCTCATCATCACCGATCAGGCTTAACGCCTGAATGACCTGAAGCTGAGTCGCCCGGTCCCCGTGGCGCAAGGCCCAGAAGAAGGATGATCGGATTAGCGGGTCCTTCTTCATGCTGTCAGGCACCTGGTCAGCACCAAACTTCTCCCACATGCGGAATTGCTCCTCAAACGGGAGATGATAATGATAGCTGAGCACTTGCAGCGGTGTACCCTCCTGCTGGAGTTCCTCCAGTCGGGACAGGAAAAACCGCGGAACTTCCGAGGAAGCATCCTGCTTTTGCAAATGACTCCACAACCGCCGAGCTTCCGCATATCTTCCCGTATTGCTGGCAGCTACCGCCGTGTAATGGTACAAAGAAGCGTCCGCATTGTTCTCTCCATCGCCATGAAGCAACCTGCGGAAATGTCTGTAGGCCTCCTCGTGGCGTCCGAGAATCCCCATAGTGGTCGCCAGCTTGAATACCTGCTCCTCCTGAAACGGTATAGTAACCGCCAAAGTCTGCACCAGACGATCCAATTCCGGGCCGCCGCCCTCGTGCTGATAAAAGATCGCCAAGTTGCACAATGCGTGTAAATTACCCGGCTCATCTTCCAGCACTTGAATAATGGTAGCCTTAGCATTTTGGAACAATCCCATGTAGTAATACGCCAGCGCCAGATTATTCCGCGCAGCGAACATATCCGGTTGTTCCTCTGAAATTTGCTTGAGCAACTGGGCTGCCTGAGCAAATTTCCCCTCCTCCAGCAGGACACGAGCCTGATCATGCTCTACTACTCCCTGCCGGGCCTTAATGCGGTTCAGCTTCGTTGGACGGTCCAGCTCATAATAGAGCAGCTCCATCATTTCCTCCGCTTCATCAAGAAACTGGCCTTCTTCGTCCTCCTCCAGGTACGTGACCAATGCTTTCTCCGCTTCTTCAAACTGCTCCATATTAGCGTAATTATTCGCCATATAGAAATAACACTCTGTCATCGACGAGTCTACGTCACTTAGAACAGAGGACAGGATCTCATTCGAACCTGCATAATCCCCCATCTCTGATAATATACCCGCCATATTGCAATGATTCACCGGATTATCCGGTTCATATTCAACGGCTTTGCGAAAATATTTCAATGCCTTGTCATAATGATTGCGATCAAGCGAGCGCACAGCTTTCTCAAAAAAGAAAGATGCGTCGAAACGCAAAGCAATAATTTTAGGGCTAGGTTCCGATACTCGCAGATGTTTCCCTTTCATAAATAACCAAGGCACCTCCTTTAAAAGTAACTGGCATGTTCATACCCTTCAGTATACCACAACTTCAAAACGACTTGACAGTCGATCCTACCTCATTCCAAAAAACGGATATATGCTCGTATACCGATAGATATAGATACAAGAATACGCTAAATAGCCGAGCGCTTTTTCCCTGTATAAATAGGGAGCGTTCGGCTAGCCACTGGATATGATACTTAGACCCAATAAACGTAATAATTAAAGCGTCAGCGGCACCAGCGAGCGCTCGCGATGCTGAAATACGGCAAGCTCGCGATAACCGACTTCATATAGAAGCGCGCGTGCCTTCTCCAAGTGCTCTGACAGCTTCGCCGGATCATGAGCATCCGATCCTACGGTCAGCGGGATGCCTAGCGTAAAAGCTTCTTCCAGCATGCGGCGGCTCGGGAACATCTCGGCACAGGGCTTCGAAAGCCCTGATGCATTCAGTTCCATCGCCCGACCGCTACGGGCAACGGCTGAGAGTGCGGAGCGCTCCAGTTCACGCAGCTCCTCCATTTCCTCCGGCTTCGGATGATAGCCGAAGCGCTTAATGACATCCAGATGACCCATGATGTCATACAAACCGGTAGCTGCCGCCTTGGAAACCGCATCATAATACGTGCGGTACACCTCAAGCACATTTTTGCCTTCCCAATGGTGTACCTGACGGAAGTCCGTGACATCCCATTCACCGAGAAAGTGGACGGAACCAATCACATAATCCCAGGGATACGCGGTGATGATGTCTTCGATTTCTCGTTCCCAGCCCTCGATGTAGTCGCCTTCCAAGCCAACACGAATATCAATTTGTCCTTTAAAACGTTCCTTCAGTTCCAAACATTCTTCCACGTAGCGGGGCAGCTCCTCCATAGGCATCGCCATTTCCGGGTAATAGTCAGCCGGTTTTACATGCAGTAGTGGCATGTGATCGGACAAGCCGAGCTGATCCAGACCCAGCCGAATTCCCTGCTGTACATACTCTTCCAGACTCCCTATGGCATGCCCGCAGCGGGCGTGATGCGTATGATAGTCGATTTTCATGCGACCCTCCCCCTTTCAACACTACAACAAACCGTACTAATCACGACGAGGACGTTCATGACGGCGATTCAGCTCAGCCAGCACGTCATCGAGCGGTAGCTTGCGCTCCTGCAACAGCACCAGCAGGTGATAAATCAAATCGCTGACCTCCAGGCGCAGTTCGTCATTATCTTTATTTTTGGCGGCAATGATTGTCTCGGATGCTTCCTCGCCAACCTTTTTCAAGATTTTGTCTACACCTTTATCAAAAAGATAAGTCGTATAGGCCCCTTCAGGACGTGTCTCTTCGCGCTCCTTAATAATCGCCTCCAGCTGGGCAAGCACCTCAAAGCGGTCTGCTGAAGCATTGGAAACATCATTTACCAGCGTGTGGTCTCCTGCATTTCCTGCAACAGGTGCTACAGCCGTTCCTGGCGCGGAAATATCACGAAAAAAGCAGCTCGTTGCTCCTGTATGACAGGCAGGACCACTCGGAATGACACGTACCAACAGGGCATCACCGTCACAATCCAGCTGGATGGAGGTGATTTTTTGCGTATTCCCCGAAGTAGCCCCCTTATGCCACAGCTCCTGTCTGGAACGAGACCAGAACCAGGTCTCTCCCGACTCCAAAGATAGTTTCAGCGACTCGCGGTTCATATAGGCCAGCGTCAGCACCTGAAGCGTAGCATCATCCTGCACAATCGCCGAGACAAGACCTGCCTCATTCCAGCGGACATTATCCAATATCTGCTCCAGAGATAGCTGTTGGTTCAATTCGTTGCTCATCGTATCTCCACTCCTCTGCGCTTCAAATCCCGTTTTAGCTCAGGGATTCCTATTTCTTTATAGTGAAAAATCGTTGCTGCTAATCCAGCATCCGCTTTGCCCGCCGTAAACACGTCATAGAAATGCTCCTGTTTGCCTGCTCCGCCAGAAGCGATAACTGGAATCCCGACGGTATCCGACACCGCGGAAGTCAGTGGCAGGTCAAAGCCGTCCTTGGTTCCGTCCGCATTCATGCTGGTCAGCAGAATCTCACCGGCTCCCAACTGCTCAGCTTCCTTGGCCCAGGCCAAGGCGCGGATACCAGATGGCGTGCGGCCTCCGTGCGTATACACTTCCCACTCGCCCCACGCCTCGTTGTACTTGGCATCAATGGCAACAACGATACATTGTGAGCCAAAGCTGCGCGCACCCTCCGCAATCAGCTGAGGGTTACGGACAGCCGCCGTATTTACGCCGATTTTATCAGCTCCGGCACGCAAAATGCGTTTCATATCATCGACATGAGATATCCCGCCACCTACGGTGAAAGGAATGGCAATTTCCCCGGCTGTCTGACGAACTACTTCTTCCATGGTGGCACGCCCTTCAACTGAAGCAGAAATATCCAGAAATACGATTTCGTCCGCCCCTTCCCGGTCATAAAGCGCCGCCAATTCCACCGGATCGCCTGCATCGCGTAAGTTCACAAAATTAACGCCCTTAACCACCCTGCCATCCTTTACATCCAAGCAGGGAATAATACGTTTAGCCAGCATGCCTACTCCCCCTATGCCTTTGCTACAGCTTGTACGGCGACCTGTAAATCAATGCTGCCTGTATACAATGCCTTACCCACAATAGCACCGCCTACACCCTCTTTCGCATAGGTGCTCAGCGTGATTAGATCGTCCATCTTGCTGACACCGCCGGAAGCGATCACGGTTCGTCCACTGCTTTTCGCAAGCGCTACGATTGCCTCCACATTCGGGCCTTGCATCATTCCGTCGCGGGAAATGTCTGTGAAAATGAACGTTTCCGCTCCCTTGGAGGCCAACTCAGCAGCCAATTCGTCCGCTCGAACCTCCGAGGTTTCAAGCCATCCGCGCGTGGCCACATAGCCATTACGTGCATCCAGACCAATGGCGATCCGATCACCGTAGGTACCCAATACCGCTTCCGTAAAAGCACGATCCTCAATCGCTGCCGTACCCAAGATCACACGGCTCACGCCCAGCGACAACAGCCGCTCCACATGTTCTCGTGTACGCAAGCCGCCACCCACTTGTACAGGCACTTGCACCGCAGAAGCGATGCGCCCAATGAGCTCATCGTTCACCGGTTGACCTGCTTTAGCACCGTCCAAATCAACCAAGTGAATGTAGGAGCCGCCCAAACGCTCCCATTCTTGGGCAACCTCCACCGGGTTTTCGTTGTATATCGTCTCCTGGCTATAATCTCCTTGTACCAGTCGTACACATTTGCCATCGCGAATATCAATCGCCGGGTATATCGTGAACAAAGTATGACCCCCTTGTGAGCTATTCAACATCTATATGCCTTTACATCAATTAACGACCAAAGTTGGCGTACCTCCAACTGCAAACTCACGAATCGTTACGCTCGCTTTTCCGCTTCCGCTAGTTCCAAAAACTGACGAAGCAGTTGCATCCCCATTTCCCCGCTTTTCTCTGGGTGGAACTGCATGCCATATACATGGCCTCTGCCCACGATAGCCGTTACGGGCCCACCGTAGTCGGTCACCGCCAGCAGGTCACTTTCGACCTCCGGCTTCGCATGATAGGAATGCACAAAATACACATGTCCTTCCTCCAAGCCCTGTAGCAACGGGTGATCCGGCTGAGTCATACGCAGACGATTCCAGCCCATATGCGGCACTTTAACCCCCAGATCAGGAGCAAACCGAATAACCTCGCCTGGTAAAATATTAAGCCCTTCGTGACTGCCGTATTCTTCACCACGAGTGAACAACAGTTGCATTCCTAGACAAACACCGAGCAGTGGTTGTCCAGCGCTTGCAACCTCCTGAATCACCCGATCCAATCCGCTGGAACGCAAATGCTCCATAGCGTCCCCGAATGCCCCTACACCCGGCAAAATCACACCGCTGGAGGAACGAATCACTTGGGCATCTCCCGTTACTACAGCCTCATAGCCAAGACGCTCAACCGCCTTGCTCACACTATGCAGATTGCCTCTGCCGTAATCCACAATGGCAATGGACATGGACTACAGCACTCCCTTCGTTGAAGGCACTCCCGTCACTCGCGGATCAATGGAGGTCGCTTCATCCAGTGCACGTCCCAGTGCCTTGAACACCGCCTCAATCATATGGTGGGTATTTTGCCCGTAGTGAACGATGACGTGTAGCGTCATGCGAGCCTCCAACGCAAATTTCCACAGAAATTCATGCACCAGCTCTGTCGAAAAGCTCCCTACCTGCTGTGATGGATACTCCGCACGATACTCAAAATGGGGTCGGTTACTCAGATCAATGACAACTTGCGCGAGCGCCTCATCCATCGGTACAAAGACGCTGGCATAGCGCTTAATTCCTTTTTTATCACCCAACGCTTCCAGCAAGGTTTGCCCCAAACAAATACCAATGTCCTCCACGGTATGATGATCGTCGATATCAACATCCCCTCTGGCCTGTACATTAAGATCAAATTGTCCGTGCTTGGTGAACAAATCCAGCATGTGATTCAGAAAAGGAACATCCGTTTCAATCTCAGCTTGCCCTGTGCCGTCTACTGCAAAAGATAGCTGAATATCCGTTTCGTTCGTCTTCCTGCTGACGCTGCCTGTACGTCCTGTTACGTTATTTTCGTTCCCCATCGCCATCCACCGCCTTCTTTTCATTGTCCAATCGAACTTGTATCGCCCGTGCGTGACCTTCCAGTCCTTCATGGCGGGCAAGCTGCATAATCGTCTCTCCATTGCGCAGCAGTGCTTCCTTGCTGTAATAGATCATACTCGACTTCTTGATAAAATCATCAATATCCACTGGCGAAGAAAACCGCGCCGTTCCATTCGTCGGGATAATGTGGTTAGGTCCAGCAAAATAATCGCCTACCGGCTCCGAGCTGTACGCTCCCAGGAAAATAGCTCCCGCGTTTTCGATCAGACCCACATGCTCCATCGGCTGCTCTGTCATAATTTCCAAATGTTCTGGCGCCAGTTGGTTTACAATATGGATACCCTCTTCCAAAGTGTCGACGACAATGATAGCCCCGTATGCCTCCACCGATGCAGCAGCAATATCTCTACGCGGCAGCTCTGCCAATTGGCGCTGTACTTCAGCTGATACTTCTTTGGCCAAGCGTTGCGAGGGCGTAACCAGTATGGCTGAGGCCATTTCGTCATGTTCCGCCTGTGAAAGCAGGTCAGCCGCTACATAAGAGGCATTCGCCGTGTCGTCAGCCAACACGACAATTTCACTTGGTCCCGCTATACTGTCGATATCCACCGCGCCGTACACCTCGCGCTTCGCTAGTGCTACATAAATGTTGCCGGGACCGCAAATTTTATCGACTGGTTCAATGCTATGTGTTCCGTAAGCGAGAGAGGCAATCGCCTGCGCTCCGCCAACCCTATATATTTCCGTTACACCAGCCTCTGCCGCAGCTACCAGTGTATATGGATCTATCCCTGCCTTGCCGCCTGTCGCCGGGGGTGTCACCATGACAATCTCCGGTACACCAGCCACCTGAGCGGGAATGACATTCATCAGCACCGAGGATGGATAGGCTGCTTTACCACCCGGAACATACACGCCTACACGTTTCAACGGTCGGATAATTTGGCCGAGCAAGCTACCATCCGGCTGTAAATCCATCCACGAATTACGTTTTTGCTTCATGTGAAAAGCACGGATATTATCCGCCGCCTCTCGAATCGCCTGTAAAAAAGAAGGCTCTACCTTGTCATATGCCGCCTTCAATTCTTCCTCCGTCACACGAAGTTGCTCTGCTACCAGCGATACACCATCAAACGATTGCGTATACCGCAGGACAGCCTCATCCCCCTCTTGGCGTACCGAATGAATAATGGTACGCACAGCCTCATTTTGCTCAGGTGTGCCGTAATCCACCTCCCGTTGGAGGCTGAAATCACGGGCTGATACGATCTTCATTTGTCCATTCCCCCTTACTTGCAGCTTGCAGAATGCCCTGTAACCATTGGCTTATTCCTTTAGTTCATTTATTCACGGGGTGCCACCGCATTTGGAATCACCTGATGCAATCGGTCACACAACGCCTGAATCGGGCCGTTTTTCATCCGGTAGCTGACCCGATTGGCAATCAGACGACTGGTAATATCCAGTATGCTGATCTGCTCGACTAATCCGTTCTCCCGCAAGGTTTGCCCCGTTTCCACCATATCAACAATACGGTCTGCCAGACCAATTAACGGCGCCAGTTCAATGGAGCCATTCAGCTTAATAACCTCCACCTGTTGACCTTGCTCCCGAAAATACTGGGAAGCCACGTTCGGATATTTTGTAGCGACCCGCTGACGAATACCTGGCTGCCAATCTGGTAAAGCAATCACCGACATCCGGCAACGAGCAATCCCGAGATCCAGCAGTTCATACACATCCTTGTTTTCTTCCAGCAAAACATCCTTGCCCACGATGCCGATGTCCGCCGCCCCATACTCTACGTACGTAGGAACATCGACGGGCTTCGCCATAATAAATTCCATGCCTAGCTCAGGCAGTGGAATGACCAGTTTACGCGTTTCGTCCACATCCAGTGGAATCGGAACCCCCGCTTGGCGAAACAGCTCGGAAGCCTGCTTATAAATCCGTCCCTTTGGCATGGCTACCTTCAACGTTTCCGTCATGGCAATTCTCTCCTTTGTACTGGCTGTCTTCCTTCGGCTGTATAGCTGTATACCTCTGCGTACAGGCCATGCTGTTCACGACGTCGATCTTCCGTTCCGCCCGTGAGCCCTGTCACTACCGTAAGGCCTATTGCGCGTAGCTGTGCCGCTGCGGATAACGCCTCTTGGCGTCCCTGTTCGTCATAACGGATAAGTACAGGAAGCTTCGTCTCCATTTGGATACCATCCACACCATCGACGATGCGGTTTGTCTTCAATGCAAATCCCGTTGCAGGTACGGATCGACCAAACTGCTGAAGCAGATTGTCATAGCGACCTCCGTTGCATACCGGGAACCCAATCTCCGCCGCATAGCCCTCAAAAGTCATTCCTGTATAATATGAAAAATCTCCGATCATGGTAAGGTCGATTAACACATGCTCAGATACGCCGTAAGCCTCCAGTACTTCCCACACCTCGCACAAATGTGCAATGGATCGAATCGTCTGCTGCTCCACACTAAGACGGGTAGCCTGGTCACAAATTTCTTTTCCACCGCGCAACCGAAGAATAGCTTCCAGCTTATCCCGATGTTCGGGAGCCAAGCCCAAAGCTTCAATCGCTGTTCGGTAGCCCACTACATCACGACTCAGCAACAGTTCCTTTAGCGCTTGTTGTTCAGCCTGACGGCCGGGAATGATTTCCTCAAATAAGCCGTTCAGGAATCCCACATGCCCCATGGCAATTTTAAAAGAGGTCACCCCTGCTGCCTGTAATGATGCAATTGCCAATGCTACAACTTCTGCATCAGCCTCAGGCGAATCATCACCCACCAGCTCCACACCCGTCTGAAAAAACTCCGCTTCTCTTCCTGCTTCTTCCTCAATCGCCCGAAATACATTTGCGTGATAGGAAAGTCGGAGTGGTACTTCCTCTTCCTTTAGCAACGAAGATACCACCCGTGCAATCGGAGCGGTCATATCCGATCGCAGCACCAACGTGGTTCCCCGGTTATTGAGCAATTTAAACAGCTTCCGATCGGAAGTAGAACTAGCCACTCCCACCGTATCGTAGTATTCCATCGTAGGCGTCATAATCTGGCGGTAACCCCAACGCTCCATGCATTCGAGTACATTCAGTTCAATGGCCCGCAGCTTCGACACTGCACGCGGAAGATAATCTCGAACCCCTACAGGGATCTCAAATCCTTTTGGCTTAGACATCTCTATCACCTCATGATTTCACAATATCTTTATCATGGTAAAGTGCTAACAAACTAAAGTATATTCGATATATTATCATGCCCTACTTGTGAACGTCAACCGAACAGCGCAGCCCTTTTTTACAAGTCTATACACCACAAATCTTATTCCATCAGAGTAACTAGATATTTTACCTATAGCTTTGGAAATAATTAATTTATTTTGTAAAATGTTTGATTTTTCAATTCTTCCACATAGTATAAACAATTTATTTCATAATTTAGAAATTATTAAAGCGTGCCTTAAGCCCTATTCTATCGACAATATAATATATCATTTTTAAAATTGTTTTTAGTTTAGAGAATTTAAAAATCATTTTTACATATATTATTTCAATAAAAGATATTATTTTCAGAAAAAAGTGATAATTAGTAATATAAACTAAAAAGATTATATAAAAAAACAAAATTAATAATGTTTTTGTTTTATTTGACAAATTTTGATGCCGGTTGTTAAATAGGAACATAAAAACCAATATAGGAGCTGTTGCAAAGTGAGGACAGTTAATGAAGTTGACCAATCAATAGATGAGAAAGAACGTGATCATCGCAGGTTCTTAAAAGGGGTATCCTCGGTTTATACACTTGGAGGTTATTTTCCTACAGAACTAATCTTATTCAGCAAGGCAACCTCTATATCTTTGGATTGGATTAAACAAGTTTGCTCAGGCTCTATTTTGTTCTTTATGAGCTCATACTGTAGCGCTTGCCATATGGAAGTGATGGAAGATTTCATAGAAGAGTTTCCGCAGTTTGATTATGGGATCTTCTATGAAACCTCAGAAGAACAATTTGCTGAACATACTAAATCGTTTCTTGGTAAAGCTCACTTGTACCCATGTGATTTGAGCAGATTGAAACCTCAGACGCTGGTGAACTCTGTACCATATGCTCTAGCGTTAAATAAAATCGGACAAGTTACAGGTGCTGGAGTCATTGGTACGGATACGGAAATGCAGCAGGTAGCTTATTCTTTATTGACCGTATATGCACGTAACAACGAGCCGAAATGAATCACTTATTCAAAACTTTAAAATACTCCAAAATTTCTTTCATCAAAGTATTTCATTTCAACAAAACTATTGTCATATTATCCTTAGCTGTATATATATTTAATTCGATCCAATCTAATATCAATATTTATTTGACAGGAATGTTGGTGAATCAATTTCAAAGCCAAAGCATTAGAATTGTTATTCAAACGATTATGGTAATTGCGGGATTACAAATTTTCAAGTTAATATTGGACACTTTTTTAAGATATAAAAACCTCCAATTAAGTATTAACTTTGCTCAAAGATCACAAGCTGATTTAATTCATATTGTTGCCCAGACTGAATTACTTGATAAGGAACATCCCAAGTTTAAATCTGAGTTTTTGTATTGGAGCTATGCCAGCGCTCAATATTACAATTCATATTTAGGGACAATTCAACTAACACAGCAGATCGTCACTTCTATTTTAGGATTTTATTTATTATCTTCTTCTTATATATTATTAGGCCTAATGGCTGTCATCATAGGAATCATTAGAGGAGTATATGAACTAAGTGCCGTTCGGCACAGAGTAGACCTGAATCAGGAAATACAAAAAAAAACGCGAGAGCACTTCTATTACTTTTATCTGTTAACAGAAACTCAACATCAAAAAGAACTGATGTTAAACAAGCTTGCCAACCATTTCATGAAAAGTTGGGAAGCAGCTAAGAAAAAAGTGAATACGCTGGAGCTAAAACTAGAGAAGCTGAACATAAATAGGTACCGTGTTGGGCAATTAATATCGACTTTAAATTACGCTGTCATTCTAATCATCATTGCTGTACTAATCGCCAATCGACATTTAACCATAGGCGATTATGTGACTATTACAATGGCCCTATCCATGACAGAAAATAATATTGCTGCTTTGTTTCAAGGACTCTCCAACTTAATGGAAAGCGCAAACCATATTGAGCAGCTAGAAAACAACAAAGAGCTAGTTGAAAGACAGAACATATCTACCCAAGAAGCAGGTTTAACCCCGTTTTCATTTCATAAACAAATCAAGGTGAGTGATCTTACCTTTTATTATCCAAATCGGGAGAAGCCGGCTTTATCTCACATTTCATTATGCATTCCAAAAGGGAAAAAGATTGCTATTGTCGGGGCCAACGGATCAGGTAAGTCTACACTCATTAAAGTACTGTTAGGTCTTTACAGAGTGCCTCCCCATACCGTTTTTATAGATGACTTGGGTATAGAGCAAATCAACAGAGAAGATATGTGGCAGAAAATGAGCGCTATATTCCAAGATTTCATTAAGTATACAACGGATGTGCGGGAAAATGTAGCTGTTGGTAATATAGAAGAGTTCCATAATTCAGAGCGTATTGAACATATTTTGGAGAATATGGAATTGTTGACCGAGTTTCCTAAAGGCATTCATACAAAATTGGGTGACTTGGACGATACATCAATCAATTTGTCAGGTGGTCAATGGCAAAAACTTGCTTTATCTCGAATTTTTATTCGAGATAAAGCTGAAGTAATTGTACTGGATGAGCCTACCTCAGCCCTTGATCCCACGAGTGAGGTGAACCTTATGAATCAGATTCTTACCCACTGTTATGATAAGACGGTCCTGCTTATTTCACATCGAATTGGTATAGCCAGACAGGCTGATCACATCATCGTAATGCAGGATGGCGAAATTGTTGAAGAGGGAACTCATCAGGAATTGATTATCGGAACTGGAGCATACCAAATGATGTGGGAACAACAGAGGGAATGGTATGAGTGAATAATTATTATGGAGGTAAACAAGATGAGTACAAGTGCGAATAGGAAGAAAGAAGATGTGGGATTGCCTGTAGGATCACTGCTTCCTTCTCAGAAAGTAAAGGCTTATACCGGGGAGTTATATCAACTTGATATATTAGATAAGCCTCAAATCATGGTATTTATATCCATGTACTGCTCATTCTGTATTGATTTGTTGCCGCATTTATCACAAATCCAGCAGAAACATCGCGATTATCAATTGATGCTCTTCTCCACTGGAGATGACGATGATCATCGTGATATGATTGATTATTTCAAATGGGACTTTCCTGTTTTTCATATGGATCAGAGTGAAATGGAAAATTGGTTTGATATCACCCAGATGCCATTTATACTCGTCACACACTGGAATAAAGTTATTTGTAAAGGTGTAGCTTATGACGTTGTCGGTGCTTCTCAACTTATTCTCAACGTATAAATATGTCCCTCTACGAAAGGAGGTGAAAACTATGTCTTTTTGTAATTGTGCACCTGGAGCAAGCTTGATAAGTAAAGTGGCGCTCGATAGTCCATCTTGTCGCATTGAACCGTGCTATTATAACGGAACAAGTACTAATAAAACAATGGTTCAAAGCTTCCAAGTTACGTGTTCAAATGGCGTTTCTGCACCTTGCTACTACGATCTTATTGGTTGTTGCTAACAGTTACTTCTTTAGAAAGAAGGGATAACATCCCTTCTTTCTTTTATCCCAGGAGGTGAAATAATGATTGCTCAAATAATCATTTGCGATCACATTCAGAACGATAAACAAGCGAAAATCCACACACTTGGGACGATCCTCAATCATGTTCACATTCCGGTACTCCCTTTTGTGGTGAAGTTGTATGTTCTCGTTAAAATTTCAGATTTTCCGTCAAGAGAATCACTCGATATGCAACTTCGCATCTACGATGAACAGGAGAAAATAATCGGTACGACAAGCCGTCTGGTATTACGTAATTACCGAGACTTGGATATGATTCCTGGTGTGGATGCCCAACTGGAGTTGTCTCTTGTAATCGTGCAATCCGGCAACATTCGAATCAAGTGTTTTATTGATGAAGAGGAAGTGACATGGTATCCATTAATGATTAGGCTGGCTGAGGCTTCATAATTCTAAAAATAAAGGTGACTTTTCTTAAAGGAGCATCTATATGTCAGAAACCATCGCCTTAATTTGTGATATGATCATTGCCGTTCTTTTTTTCACATCTTTTTATGCAAAAATTGGAGAAATAGAAGGGTTCAAATACGAAATTTATTCTTATCAAGTGGTCCGTTCCATGGGACTTGTTCAACTCGCTGTTTATGCGGTTCTTGCTGCTGAGTGCGTATTGTTTATTTCTTTTGCGGCTGGCATACTGGATGGGTTCAAAGAATGGGCATGTATTCTCCTCATGCTTTTTTTCAGCGTGTTTACAATACGTAAAAGAATGCGAACGGGTGTCACGACATGTGCGTGCTTCGGAGAGATGAAATGGCTGAACCGTACCCCAATTATGCGGAACATCGCTATTATTCTGATTTTACTTGTGGATCTTTTGGTTACGAGAAGTACCAATATATTTCTCGCGACAAACCTAATTCTTCTGATAGTCAGCATAGGGTTTGTGATGGAACTGGCACGAATGAAGTTCAACGAGAAGAGGGAACATTATGATTCTATGGTTTAGCGGTCTGAATCTGCTATTATTTGTACTGCTTGGAATATTCCTATGGAATCAAAAAAAGAAAGAGAATCAGCATCTGCAAAGCATCCTTGACATCGTTAAGCAGCAATCTTCCCAAAACTCAGGAGTTGTAATCTGCCTCTCCTACCATTCTTCTATGCATAAAGCTTTATGTGAACTGATTGATCACGTTTCCAAGAATAAACTGGTGATTGTATACGATGCTCCAAAATGGTTATTTCTTAGTAAGCAAAAAAAGTGGACTTCCCATTTACTAATCCCAAGCACATCCATTCCACATTTAGCAGATGAGACTAGAGTGATTAAATTTTGTGGCACTAAGTATAATATTATCAATGAAGCAACAGAGTATATTGCGCATCAATACTTACAGAATCATTGAGTAGATAATTACTTCTATTAATTCCCCTTCTCTTGATTATGCTCAAAGCTCCTTTTAAGTAAAAGGTGAATGCTAATTCAAAATAATGGGTAAACTTCGTAGATTGTCTTATCATCTAATGAGCTACAAAACTTAATTAAGGATCTATATCCTAAACATAGTTGCTCTATTTTTAAAGAAAAACAATGCAAGAAAGACCCCTTAATACATAAGGGGCCTTTCTATTGTGCTATTTACTGCTCATTCACACCAGAGCGTCTTAAATCACGTAACGGATTGCCACCCACAAATGCACCTGCGGGCACGTCTTTATGCACGACGGCTCCGGCCGCTACGATAGCTCCGTCACCGATGGTCACACCCGGCAAAATGGTTGTGTTGGCGCCGATCAACACATGATCCCCAATCACCACTTTACCAATACGATACTCCTGTATGAGGTATTCGTGAGCCAGTATCGTCGTGTTATATCCAATGACCGAATTGTTCCCTATCGTAATATGCTCCGGAAAAAAAACATCTACCATCACCATCAGGCCGAAGGCCGCATGTTGCCCCACCTTCATCCCCAGCATTCTGCGGTAAATGACGTTTTTCAGAGAAAGCACAGGACAATACCGGGCAATCTGTATAAAAATAAAGTTCTTAATGCCTTTCCAGCGGCTCACCGTCCGATAAATCTGCCACAACGCATTGGGACCTTCTACAGGATAGCGGTTCACCTTTCTCACGATACATTGACACCTTGAAGCTCCAGATTCAGCAAATCCCGCATATCATGCAACATGTAGTCTGGCCCATATCCGCGCAGAGTTTCCTCACCCTTGAGCGACCAAGCTACACCAGCCGATTTCACACCTGCTGCCTGAGCTGACAAAATATCAAAAGAACTGTCTCCGACCATCAATGTATGCTCTGCTTCAGCATTCAAACCTGCCAATGCCTTGAGCACTGGCTCAGCGTGTGGCTTTGGATGCTCCACATCGTCTACCGTCACAATATAGTCCATAGAGGAGGTCAGATTGAACAGGTTAAGTACACGTAACGTGGATGGTCGTATTTTGGTTGTCACAACCCCCAGCTTAATTCCTCGCGCACGCAACTCCTGAATAACCTCAATGACATATGGAAATGGCTTCACCATTTGATCATGATGAATCTGATTATAAGCACGATAGTCCTTAACTAACCCAGATACATCCGTTAATCCCGAAAAAGTACGGAGTTGATCGTCCAGCGTTCCACCCATATGAGGAATAATATGCTCCCGCGTCAGCGGATCAGCATCCGGATGATTCAAAATGTGTAGAAATGTGCTGATAATCAACTCATTCGTATCCATGATGGTGCCGTCTAAATCAAACAAAATCGTATTTATCATAGATGCTCCTTCTTGTCCTCGTCCGTGTCTTCCTTAGGTAGCTTATCCGTCGTAGCTGTTGGAGGAACCGCGCCCTGTCCTGGACGGGATACCTGTTCTGGCGTCACGTCAGGTACCTGATCAATCCCCGCTTTGCTGGAGATAATCGGATCGCTATACCGAGCAACAGATGTGCCCTTCCGGCGACGAACCAAAATGAAAATCACGGCGGCTACCACAATGAAAATAGGCAGCAATTGCGAGATCCGTACATTACCGTAACTCGGGTCCAGATGCCCTGGTTCAAACCCTAACCACACCATAGGAGACCACAAAGCATTCACAAAGGAAGCCAGCCAATCTGGTCCCTGAAAAGCCAAACTATCCGTCCGTACACGCTCGATGAAAAAGCGGCCAATCGAGTACCAAATGAAGTAAAACGCAAACATTTCGCCTGCACGTACAAATTTCATACGACGAATGACGAGCAGCAAAATCACACCGACAATACTCCACAGTGATTCATATAAAAATGTAGGGTGATGGAACACCCCGTTAACGTTCATCTGATTCACAATGAAATCCGGCAGATGGAGCTGATTTCGCAAAAATGTTTCTTCCGTCGGTCCACCGTAGGCTTCCTGATTGACAAAATTACCCCAGCGTCCAATCGCTTGACCGATCAGTAGGCCTGGTGCACAAATATCAGCGATACGCCAGAAGTTATACCCTTTATACCGGAAATAAATGACCGCACATATAATGGCCCCGATCAAGGCACCGTATATCGCAATACCGCCGTTCCAAATTTTGAAAACATCCCATAGATTATCTCGGTAGTCTTCCCATTTGAAGGCTACATAATAAATACGCGCTCCAATAATAGCTGATGGAACACCCAGAAGCAGCATATCCATAAAAAAGTCCTGCGGAATACCGAATCTTTTTCCTTCACGGATGGCGAGATATAAACCCACAAGCGCCGCCAGCCCCAAAATAAGCCCATACCAGTGGACCTTGATTGCCCCGATTGAAAAAGCGATCGGATTCAGCAGTAATGTTGCCGTTGACATATGTTTCTCTCACTCCTCGTTCTTCCTTGCAAACGAACAAACCTTAATCCATCTCTTCCATATCTTCAGAAATCGTAGCAGTCAGCTTGTTTGTAAATTGCAGGGCTGCATTAACGCCCATTTGTTTCAAACGATAGTTCATCGCCGCCACCTCGATAATAACAGCCAAGTTTCGGCCCGGACGAACTGGGATTGTAACCAGTGGAACATCTGTATCAATAATGCGTGTCGTTTCCTCATCGAGACCAAGACGGTCATACTGCTTGTCCTGCTGCCATGCCTCCAGACGAACAACCAATGTAATCCGCTTGTTATTACGAACTGCACCGGCCCCAAACAGCGTCATCACATTAATAATGCCCACGCCACGAATTTCCAACAGGTGACGTATCAGCTCAGGTGCTGTACCATGCAGCTGAAAATCGGACGTTTGCCGAATTTCTACCGCATCATCTGCTACCAAGCGATGTCCACGTTTAACAAGTTCCAGTGCCGTTTCACTTTTACCAATTCCGCTACTTCCTGTGATAAGCATTCCCACGCCATACACGTCACACAGTACACCATGAATGGTCGCCGTAGGAGCCAGCTTTCTTTCGAGAAAGCCTGTGATGCGGCTTGATAAAATCGTCGTCGCCATATTAGTACGCAGTACAGGAATATCTCGCTCTGCGCTCGCCTCCACTAACTCAGCCGGTACCTCCAGACCACGTGTGATGATAATACATGGAGTCAGCTCTGTACACAGACGCTCCATCCGATCCCGTCGCTCCTCAGGAGGCAGCATCCCCAGAAAAGCCAACTCAGACCTTCCCAGAAGCTGTACCCGCTCCTGTGTATGATATTCAAAATACCCGGCCATCTCCAGACCTGGGCGATTCAAATCATCCACTGTGATCAGTCTTCGCAGACCTTTTTCACCAGAAATAACTTCCATTTGAAACTGCTGTACAAGCTCGGATACCTTTACCTGTTTAGCCATTGTATTCTCCCCTTCATCTGCAACACCGGATTCTATACGTCATTTGATTTATGTAGCTTTACCCTATTAACCATACAGCCCAACGCCAGTCTATGCTGCACTGCATCAATCCACACTCCATTTGATTTAACACTATGGTTCCAGGCTAACTCTATTCCGACAGCTGGATTGATCCCATCTAGGACCCTTGCCAACGAACCTTGCCTGCATCTAGACCTGTACCATTGTACCCATCGTATCGGAATTTTCCAATGAATGCAATGCCGAAGCTAGTAGCCGTATGCGATATACAAAAAGAGTCGCAGTTCTCCGCTTGGGGAAAACTGCGACTCTCTTCCAGAGGCAAATTTTATTCGCCAACCAGAATACTCAATTCCGATTCCTTATCAAAAATATGAACCTTGTTCATATCAACAGCCAACTTCGCTTTGACACCATCACGAGTATTGGAGCGTCCGTCTACACGGGCAATAATCGTATCATTTCCGGCACCGCTCAGGTACAACAGCATTTCATGACCGAGATTTTCTGTTACATCCACAGTGGATGTAAAGATCGTATTCGGGGAAGCCTCCAAGAATACAGGCTCTTCATGAATATCCTCAGGACGGATACCCAAGATCACATCTTTGCCGATATAGCCCTTCGCTTTTAAAATCTGTCCCTTACCTTCTGGTACGAACAGATCCAGACCTGGCGCATTAAAGTGCAATGCACCTTCTTTTTCAACCAGCTTACCTGTGATAAAGTTCATCGTAGGAGAGCCGATAAAACCAGCTACGAACAGATTCACTGGACGGTTATACAGTTCATCTGGGGATGCAGCTTGTTGGATAATACCATCCTTCATAACGACAATCCGGTCACCCATCGTCATGGCTTCGACCTGGTCATGGGTTACGTAGATAACAGTCGTCTCCAGACGCTTAGCCAGCTTCGTGATTTCCGCACGCATCTGACCACGCAGCTTGGCATCCAAGTTGGACAGTGGCTCATCCATCAAGAACACTTGCGGGTCACGCACAATCGCACGTCCCAAGGCAACACGCTGACGCTGACCACCTGATAACGCTTTCGGCTTGCGATCCAGCAGATGCTCAATATCAAGGATTTTAGCCGCTTCACGTACACGTTTGTCAATTTCTTCTTTCTTCACCTTACGGAGCTTCAGACCAAAAGCCATGTTTTGGTATACATTCATATGCGGATACAAGGCATAGGATTGGAATACCATCGCGATATCGCGGTCCTTTGGAGCCACGTCGTTCACAACACGATCTCCAATGTACAATTTACCGTCTGAAATTTCCTCCAGACCAGCGATCATACGGAGCGTAGTAGATTTACCACAACCGGAAGGACCAACCAATACGAGAAACTCTTTATCTTGAATGTCCAAATTGACATCAACAACCGTAGCTTTATCTGCACCCGGATATTTTTTGAAAATATGCTCTAAACGTACACCAGCCATAGCTTTTGCCTCCCTAAGATCAAGTTATGAAATCGAATACATTTCTTACTTGTATCTTACCCTAGTACACGTAGCGTGGCTATTCGCAAACTGCACAAAAATGCTATTTTCTTTTTGTCACTTTGTACAATAGGAGATAGAGCTTGACCAAAACTGCATCATTAAACGTCCGCACGTCCAATCCGGTCTCCTGTTTGATCTTGTCCAAACGGTAAATCAACGTATTTCGATGCACATACAGACGCTTAGCTGTCTCACTCACATTACAATCCAATTGAAAAAAGATATCTAATGTAGCCATCGTTTCTGAGTCTTCCAGTATGACAGATGATTTCATTACCTGCTCTAAAAATAGTACGCGTTGTTCCTTGGGAATGCGGTTTAACAGCCTTTCTAAATGAAGCTCCCATGAAAAGTGGATGTGCTCTGTTACATGAAAAATCTTGCCCAGATGTATCGTCTCCCATAATAAATTCAACTCTTGGGGAAGACTTTGCAAAGGGATCGAAGGCTTAGAAACCGCCAAATGGAATACACCCACCCACTCATTCGCAATAAGCTCATATAGGCCCAAGCTAAAAGCCGTAAGAACCTCCTCCAGCGATTCCGTAAAATCTGCATCCCTGGACTCAGTGTCTTTATCCCGTTCATCGTCAGCTCCTAATAAAAGCTCCTTTTTAGCCATAATCAGCCAAGACTGTTCGTCCAATGGAGTAAGTAACACATCCCCTCCAAAATAGCTCGCGAACAATCGATGAAGCTGCGTATAAGTAATAGCCCCCTCCTGTGTTCCCTCGCCATTCAGTAAAATCGGAACCATACACGCTGATAGCGAATCACGAAGCTGCAATTCATCAGGAACCTCTTCTTCCCTGTTTAAATTGGCAGCCTGCTGTATGAGCCATTGTCCAAAACGATTCATCCGCTCTTCCTCGCTATAAATCGGGTTGTCCGACAATTGTGGACCGTTCTGCCAGACCTGCTCCATGTTCCCCAATAGCGCTTCTACCAGTTTCCGTTCTCGATCCGTCAAATATCTGGCCTCTACCACAAAGGCAGCCAGTTCACCTGCCGACGCACGAAACGGAAAATATAACTTGTTGTCACGGACAAACGATCTATCCGGAATAACTGAATCGGCTGTCTCTCCTTCTGCCATCATTTCCGGGCACCAAGGCACTATGGTAAAAGGCGCTTGAATAATATTCTGAAGCTGTTGCTGAATCCATTCTGTATCCAGAGTCACGCGATCACCACTTCACTTTTTTTAGAATATAGAATAAGCACTGAGCGAACATAATGAACTCATTATAACCTGTCGATACCGTAAAATAAAAAAGCTATATAAAAACATAACTTAAAACAATACAAAAAAAGCCATCAACCTATAGTTGATGACTTCTGATGAGCCATGAAGGACTCGAACCTTCGACACCCTGATTAAAAGTCAGGTGCTCTACCAACTGAGCTAATGGCTCGTAAAACTGGTGGAGGATGATGGATTCGAACCACCGAACCCGTAAGGGAGCAGATTTACAGTCTGATGCGTTTGGCCACTTCGCTAATCCTCCATATAAAGGTGGCTCGGGACGGAATCGAACCGCCGACACGAGGATTTTCAGTCCTCTGCTCTACCGACTGAGCTACCGAGCCATACCCATTAACAAAAAAATAAAGTGCGGAGGGATACCCCTTCCCACTTTAGTACGGAAAAACTATTGAATTGAAAAATGGCGGAACTGACGGGATTCGAACCCGCGATCTCCTGCGTGACAGGCAGGCATGTTAGGCCTCTACACCACAGTTCCCTAGATTTTTCAAAATTCAAAAATGGTGCCGGCGAGAGGACTTGAACCCCCAACCTACTGATTACAAGTCAGTTGCTCTACCAGTTGAGCTACACCGGCACAATGGTGGAGGCTGAGGGGATCGAACCCCCGACCCTCTGCTTGTAAGGCAGATGCTCTCCCAGCTGAGCTAAGCCTCCTGGGTATGTATGGTAGCGGCGGAGGGGATCGAACCCCCGACCTCACGGGTATGAACCGTACGCTCTAGCCAGCTGAGCTACACCGCCATAACATAATATTTCGCTAGCTTGTCCTAAATGGCGGAGAGAGAGGGATTCGAACCCTCGCACCACTTTCGCAGTCTAACCCCTTAGCAGAGGGTCCCCTTATAGCCACTTGGGTATCTCTCCATATAAATGGACTCGCTTAGCAAAATTCCGCAAGTTATTCTTTAAATCAACAAAGTGATTTGGAATATCAAGCGCAATTTCAAGGTTACACCCTGAAAACTGGATCCGAAACTCATTTGCGTTTTATTTAGGATAAGCCCTCGACCGATTAGTATTGGTCAGCTCCATGCATTACTGCACTTCCACCCCCAACCTATCTACCTCGTCGTCTTCAAGGGGTCTTACTAATTGGGAAATCTCATCTTGAGGGGGGCTTCACGCTTAGATGCTTTCAGCGCTTATCCCTTCCGTACATAGCTACCCAGCGGTGCTCCTGGCGGAACAACTGGTACACCAGCGGTACGTCCATCCCGGTCCTCTCGTACTAAGGACAGCTCCTCTCAAATTTCCTACGCCCACGACAGATAGGGACCGAACTGTCTCACGACGTTCTGAACCCAGCTCGCGTACCGCTTTAATGGGCGAACAGCCCAACCCTTGGGACCTACTTCAGCCCCAGGATGCGATGAGCCGACATCGAGGTGCCAAACCTCCCCGTCGATGTGGACTCTTGGGGGAGATAAGCCTGTTATCCCCAGGGTAGCTTTTATCCGTTGAGCGATGGCCCTTCCATGCGGTACCACCGGATCACTAAGCCCGACTTTCGTCCCTGCTCGACTTGTAGGTCTCGCAGTCAAGCTCCCTTCTGCCTTTGCACTCTTCGAATGATTTCCAACCATTCTGAGGGAACCTTGGGGCGCCTCCGTTACTCTTTAGGAGGCGACCGCCCCAGTCAAACTGCCCACCTGACACTGTCCTCGCACCGGATCACGGTACCAAGTTAGAACCTAGATACGATCAGGGTGGTATCCCAAGGATGCCTCCTCTCAAGCTGGCGCTCAAGATTCAACGGCTCCCACCTATCCTGTACAGATCGTACCCAAATTCAATATCAAGCTGCAGTAAAGCTCCATGGGGTCTTTCCGTCTTGTCGCGGGTAACCTGCATCTTCACAGGTATTAAAATTTCACCGGATCTCTCGTTGAGACAGCGCCCAAGTCGTTACGCCATTCGTGCGGGTCAGAATTTACCTGACAAGGAATTTCGCTACCTTAGGACCGTTATAGTTACGGCCGCCGTTTACTGGGGCTTCGGTTCATAGCTTCGCCCGAAGGCTTACCACTCCCCTTAACCTTCCAGCACCGGGCAGGCGTCAGCCCGTATACTTCGCCTTGCGGCTTCGCACAGACCTGTGTTTTTGCTAAACAGTCGCTTGGGCCTTTTCACTGCGGCCCCCTCGGGCTATTCACCCTACCGAGGCACCCCTTCTCCCGAAGTTACGGGGTCATTTTGCCGAGTTCCTTAACGAGAGTTCTTCCGCGCGCCTTAGAATTCTCTTCTCGCCTACCTGTGTCGGTTTGCGGTACGGGCACCTTCTCCTGGCTAGAGGCTTTTCTTGGCAGTCTGAGATCATGACCTTCGCTACTATAATTTTCGCTCCCCATCACAGCCCAGCCTTAACGATGTGCGGATTTGCCTACACACCAGCCTCACTGCTTAGACGGACATCCATCAGTCCGCGTCACTACCCTACTGCGTCACCCCATTGCTCATAACGGATTACGGTGGTACAGGAATTTCGACCTGTTGTCCTTCGACTACGCCTATCGGCCTCGCCTTAGGTCCCGACTTACCCTGAGCGGACGAACCTTCCTCAGGAACCCTTAGGCTTTCGGCGGATCTGATTCTCACAGATCTTTTCGTTACTCATACCGGCATTCTCACTTGAATGCAGTCCAGCGCTCCTTACGGTACACCTTCAACCCGCATTCAACGCTCCCCTACCCCTGATGCAAGCATCAAGCCATAGCTTCGGTGGTGTGTTTAGCCCCGTTACATTTTCGGCGCAGAGTCACTCGACCAGTGAGCTATTACGCACTCTTTCAATGGTGGCTGCTTCTAAGCCAACATCCTGGTTGTCTGTGCAACTCCACATCCTTTCCCACTTAACACACACTTGGGGACCTTAGCTGATGGTCTGGGCTGTTTCCCTTTCGACAATGGATCTTAGCACTCACTGTCTGACTCCCGGAACTAAATCTATGGCATTCGGAGTTTGACTGAGCTTGGTAACCCTTGCGGGCCCCGCACCCAATCAGTGCTCTACCTCCACGATTCTTTTTTCCGAGGCTAGCCCTAAAGCTATTTCGGGGAGAACCAGCTATCTCCGGGTTCGATTGGAATTTCTCCGCTACCCCCACCTCATCCCCGCATTTTTCAACATGCGTGGGTTCGGGCCTCCAGTGCGTGTTACCGCACCTTCACCCTGGACAGGGGTAGATCACCCGGTTTCGGGTCTACGTCCACGTACTCATTCGCCCTATTCAGACTCGCTTTCGCTGCGGCTTCAGCTCTTCACCTTAACCTTGCACGGGAACGTAACTCGCCGGTTCATTCTACAAAAGGCACGCCATCACCCATAGATCGGGCTCTGACTTCTTGTAAGCACACGGTTTCAGGATCTATTTCACTCCCCTTCCGGGGTGCTTTTCACCTTTCCCTCACGGTACTGCTTCACTATCGGTCGCCAGGGAGTATTTAGCCTTGGCAGATGGTCCTGCCGGATTCATACGGGGTTTCACGTGCCCCGCACTACTCGGGATCCGTCTCGGAGAGAACAAGTTTTGAACTACAGGGCTTTTACCTTCTCTGGCGGGCCTTTCCAGACCTCTTCATCTAACCGGTTCCTTTGTAACTCCATGTGAGACGTCCCACAACCCCAAGGAGCAAGCTCCTTGGTTTGGGCTAATCCGCGTTCGCTCGCCGCTACTGACGGAATCACTATTGTTTTCTCTTCCTCAGGGTACTTAGATGTTTCAGTTCCCCTGGTCTGCCTCTATTCTGCCTATGTATTCAGCAGAAAGTGACTGTCGATGAAGACAGCCGGGTTTCCCCATTCGGACATCCCCGGATCAAAGCTTGCTTACAGCTCCCCGAGGCCTTATCGTTGTTCGCCACGTCCTTCGTCGGCTCCTGGCGCCTAGGCATCCTCCGTGTGCTCTTTGTAGCTTAACCTAGACTTTTCTTTCAAAGAAAGAAAATGTCGATGTTCGATAAAGAATGATTTTTGCCAAAGGCAAAAGATCTTTCCTTACCTGCTACCTTTATTTCACTTGTTTACACAAGATCAGCTTAAAGGAATATTCTAAAACGCAATTTCGTTTCGGTATCCAGTTTTCAAGGTGCAATGATAATAAATCTTTTTGGTGGAGCCAAGCGGGATCGAACCGCTGACCTCCTGCTTGCAAGGCAGGCGCTCTCCCAGCTGAGCTATGGCCCCAAAAGTAAATATAAAGTTATATGGTGGGCCCTAGTGGACTCGAACCACCGACCTCACCCTTATCAGGGGTGCGCTCTAACCAGCTGAGCTAAGGGCCCATAATAAACCACCAAAGAAGTTCTTCTTTAGTGGTTGCGCTTGGCGACGTCCTACTCTCCCAGGACCCTGCGGTCCAAGTACCATCGGCGCTGGAGGGCTTAACGGTCGTGTTCGGGATGGGTACGTGTGGAACCCCTCCGCTATCGCCACCAAACGTTCGAGAGTTTGAGCTCTCAAAACTGAGCAACGAGTGAGTAACAGGCCTAAACCTGAGTTTTGAAGCTTATGCTTCATATTTGAATGTTTCCATTGCAGGAAACGATTCTCCATAGAAAGGAGGTGATCCAGCCGCACCTTCCGATACGGCTACCTTGTTACGACTTCACCCCAATCATCTACCCCACCTTCGGCGGCTGGCTCCCTTGCGGGTTACCCCACCGACTTCGGGTGTTGTAAACTCTCGTGGTGTGACGGGCGGTGTGTACAAGACCCGGGAACGTATTCACCGCGGCATGCTGATCCGCGATTACTAGCAATTCCGACTTCATGTAGGCGAGTTGCAGCCTACAATCCGAACTGAGACCGGCTTTTCTAGGATTGGCTCCACCTCGCGATTTCGCTTCCCGTTGTACCGGCCATTGTAGTACGTGTGTAGCCCAGGTCATAAGGGGCATGATGATTTGACGTCATCCCCACCTTCCTCCGGTTTGTCACCGGCAGTCTGCTTAGAGTGCCCAGCTTGACCTGCTGGCAACTAAGCATAAGGGTTGCGCTCGTTGCGGGACTTAACCCAACATCTCACGACACGAGCTGACGACAACCATGCACCACCTGTCTCCTCTGTCCCGAAGGAAAGGCCTATCTCTAGACCGGTCAGAGGGATGTCAAGACCTGGTAAGGTTCTTCGCGTTGCTTCGAATTAAACCACATACTCCACTGCTTGTGCGGGTCCCCGTCAATTCCTTTGAGTTTCAGTCTTGCGACCGTACTCCCCAGGCGGAATGCTTAATGTGTTAACTTCGGCACCAAGGGTATCGAAACCCCTAACACCTAGCATTCATCGTTTACGGCGTGGACTACCAGGGTATCTAATCCTGTTTGCTCCCCACGCTTTCGCGCCTCAGCGTCAGTTACAGCCCAGAGAGTCGCCTTCGCCACTGGTGTTCCTCCACATATCTACGCATTTCACCGCTACACGTGGAATTCCACTCTCCTCTTCTGCACTCAAGCTCCCCAGTTTCCAGTGCGACCCGAAGTTGAGCCTCGGGATTAAACACCAGACTTAAAGAGCCGCCTGCGCGCGCTTTACGCCCAATAATTCCGGACAACGCTTGCCCCCTACGTATTACCGCGGCTGCTGGCACGTAGTTAGCCGGGGCTTTCTTCTCAGGTACCGTCACTCTTGTAGCAGTTACTCTACAAGACGTTCTTCCCTGGCAACAGAGCTTTACGATCCGAAAACCTTCATCACTCACGCGGCGTTGCTCCGTCAGGCTTTCGCCCATTGCGGAAGATTCCCTACTGCTGCCTCCCGTAGGAGTCTGGGCCGTGTCTCAGTCCCAGTGTGGCCGATCACCCTCTCAGGTCGGCTACGCATCGTCGCCTTGGTAGGCCTTTACCCCACCAACTAGCTAATGCGCCGCAGGCCCATCCACAAGTGACAGATTGCTCCGTCTTTCCTCCTTCTCCCATGCAGGAAAAGGATGTATCGGGTATTAGCTACCGTTTCCGGTAGTTATCCCTGTCTTGTGGGCAGGTTGCCTACGTGTTACTCACCCGTCCGCCGCTAGGTTGATTAGAAGCAAGCTTCTAATCAACCCCGCTCGACTTGCATGTATTAGGCACGCCGCCAGCGTTCGTCCTGAGCCAGGATCAAACTCTCCATTAAAGACCAACCGAAGCTGGTTTATAGAAAGAGCGATAAGCTCATTTTGAAACTGACGAGATAAAAATATCTCTTGTTTGATTTTGCGAACAAAATCGTTTTACTCACTCGTTGTTCAGTTTTCAAAGATCAAACCTGCATTATGTCTTACTTTGTTTCACCACCGCATCTCAGCGGCGACTTGATTAATATAACACACATTCAGGATTTAAGTCAACACTTTTTTAAAATTATTTTTTAATTTCATTCAAATGTTGTTCTCACAAAAAATTCCCGGGCTTTAAGGGCCGAGAATTAATGTATCACATTTTTGAATTCGCCGTCAACTATATTTTAAAAATAGAAACAATAACATTTAAGTTTTCATATGGCCTGTCCGAATAATACTATTTTCAATCCCAGTAAAAGGACAATCCCAGGTAAACCTAATATCGTTACCGCCCCCATTGTCACTGGATTGATCGGGATGTACACCTGCGTAATCCACCCTGAATAATTGATAACATACAATGCGATGGCTGCCAGGCCCATATGCGCCCCGAATACTACAAGCCAGCCGATACCCAAACGTTTTTTTAAGATTAGAAATAGTAGCATCCCGACACAGGCAATCAGAACAAGCCAGACCGCCCCTTTCATTCAGCTCTCCGCTTGTGAACACGATCCGTATCATTGGCATACCCAGGTTCATCTGCAGGCAGATGGAAACGATGCAGGCCTTGCTGTTTCGCGCTTTTTAAATGTATCTGATATTTACGTTCTGCAGCTTCTAGAACAAATATAGCGTAGTCGATCTCATCTTTACCCGTAGCTTCATGAAATAAACGATGCGCTCTTAGCCATTCCGCATGCGAAGCCCGAATCTGGGCAAACAACTCCTGCCGATACTCCGCTTCTGATTTGCCATTCTCCTGACGACGGAAATTTTGTTTCATCCGTTCCCACATCCGTTCATCCTCCTCACAAGCTGAATTATGTGCACAGTCTGCAAGACTACCTTATTCATACTTATTGAACTAAGGACAAACTTAGAACCAGGAACGATCTATACTGCCATCTATCACGGCAAATAAAAAAGGAGCCGTAGCGGCTCCCCCAAGTAAGTCGAGAATGCCCAAAGGACATTTCAGACTCCCTATTTATAACGTATAAATACACCTATTAATTGAGCTCTCTACGGCCTTCCAACGCTTTGGACAGGGTAACCTCGTCGGCATACTCCAAATCTCCACCCACTGGCAATCCATGAGCAATACGAGTAACCTTGATTTCAAAAGGACGCACTAGCCGAGAAATGTACATGGCCGTGGCCTCTCCTTCAATGTTCGGGTTCGTAGCTAAAATCAGCTCCTTGACGCGTTCATCACTGAGTCTGTTCAGCAATTCCTTGAGTTTGATATCCTCAGGACCAATTCCCTCCATAGGAGATATCGCCCCATGAAGCACATGGTAGAAACCATTAAACTCTTTGGTACGCTCCATAGCCACCAAATCCTTGGAATCCTGAACAACACAAATGACGGAGGTATCCCTCGTCTTATCCTGACAGATCCGACAAGGATCTGTGTCCGTAATGTTGCCGCAGACTGAACAGAAGTGAAGATTGCGTTTTACATTGACCAGCGCTTTGGCAAAGTCAATCACATCATCTTCCTTCATTTTCAGTACGTGAAAAGCCAACCGGGCAGCCGTCTTCGGCCCTACTCCCGGCAGGCGCGTAAAAGCATCAATTAGCTTTGCAATCGGCTCCGGATAATACAATAGCGTGTTTCTCCTTTATGCAGCAGACTAGAACAAGCCCGGAATTTTCATGCCGCCTGTAAATTTACCCATATCATCATTAGCCAGTTCATCTGCTTTGGACAAAGCATCATTGACAGCAGTCAGCACAAGATCTTGCAGCATTTCTACATCATCAGGATCTACAGCTTCCGGTTTGATCGTGATGGACAACACTTTTTTATGTCCATTTACCTCCACCGTCACAACACCGCCGCCAGAAGTTCCTTCGATTACTTTTCCGCCAAGCTCCTCTTGGGCTTTCAGCATTTGTTCCTGCATTTTTTTCACTTGCTTCATCATTTGGTTCATATTGTTCATTTCAATCATCTCCTTTAATGAAGTATACATCTAGAAACTTGATTCAATCTTTAATGACTACTAGGTCTTCCCCGAAAAGTTGAATAGCTTCATCAATCCAGGGCTCCTTGGACTTTCCCGGCGCATCATGCTCCGGCTCCAGTTGCAATTCTTCGGCAGGCTGGTCGGAAACTCCTTCAATCGCAGCATTCCAATCCTTTTGCATCATCGTTACTAAACGATAAGGATGACCCAACTGCTCATGCAATACCTTCTCGATGACCTGCTTATTGGCAGGCTTTTCGGTAGTTTCACGATGAATATTGTTCTTAAATGCAACCAGCACACTGTCCTCTAACACAGAAACTGGCTCACCATCCATAAACCAAGCATGAACCGTAACTTTTGCCTCTTTTACCCCTTGCAAAATCTGGCTCCACTTACGTCCTGCTGCTGCGAATGCTTCGCTCGACTTCTCAGCGATATAGCGATCCAACTGAGAAGGAAGCTTGGCTGGCGCTGAAATCCGCGGAGCAGGGGCACGCCCCCCGGAAGCCTGACGACCACCCGACGATGCTTCCTGTCCCGCTCCAGCGCCCAATCCACCTTGCAGCGCGCGCTCCAGTTTCTTTTCCAGCTCAGCAAGCTGACGCTTCAACATTACCACATCTTCCTGATCAGCTGCAGCGCCAGAGCGTTGTGCGGTCGGCTGAGCAACAGTTCCTGCTTCCCCCGGAATACTGCACAGCTTCAATAGAGCTACCTCAAACAAGGTTTGTGGCTGTACGGCATATTTCATCTCGCTCTGATAACGATTAAGGGTGTCAATCATCGCAAAGAGTTGCTCCTTGGTAAAAGCATCTGCCACTTCCTTAAATCGCTCTGGATCCAGCACTCGCTCCGTCATTTTGGTCGCCTGAGGCACCATCTTGATCATTAGCAGATCTCGGAAATAGTACAGAAGATTCTCCATGCACTTATCCGCACTTTTACCTTCCTGCATAAAGTTCTCGATCATTTGGAGCACCGTGCCCACATCTTCTTTCAGCAATGCCAAGGCAAGCTTACCGAATTGCTCGGACGCAATACCTCCCGTCATATCCAGCACCTGCTGATAAGTAACCCGACCATCTGTAAACGAGGATATCTGATCTAAAACGCTAACCGCATCTCGCATCCCACCATCTGAAAGACGCGCAATGTACTGCAGTGCATCCGAATCAGCCTGTATGTTCTCCTGTTGACATATCAGGTCAAGCCGCTCTGTCTGTTCTTCCAGCGATACCCGCCGGAAGTCAAACCGCTGGCAACGTGAAATAATTGTTGCCGGAATCCGATGTGGTTCAGTCGTAGCCAATATGAACATCACGTGTGGCGGCGGCTCTTCCAGCGTCTTGAGCAGCGCATTGAACGCTTCCGTCGTCAGCATGTGCACTTCATCAATGATATAAACCTTGTGCCGCACTTCTGTGGGCGCATATTTGACTTTATCGCGCAAATCACGAATCTCTTCAACGCCCCGGTTAGAGGCTGCATCAATCTCCTGTACATCCATGACCGCTCCGGCCGTGATCCGTTTACAGGCTTCGCATTCGTTGCAAGGTTCCGGCGCAGGTCCATGCTCACAGTTGATTGCCTTGGCCAAAATTTTGGCCGCACTCGTCTTACCTGTTCCTCGTGGACCGCTGAACAGGTAGGCATGGGACGTGCGATTTTCGCGGATGGCATTCTGCAATGTCTGGATAATATGCTGTTGTCCTACCATGTCCTTGAAAGCCTGCGGCCGCCAAGCACGGTACAACGCTATATGTTCCAATGCGCGTTACCCTCTTTCCCATTCACTTTCATGACCATTCATGGTCACTTCATTATACTATACTCCCGTCCGAATCTAAACCAGACACCTTCCAATTTATAAAACACAAAAAAACATCTTCGCAATGATTGCCAAGATGTTCTAATTACCAATATATACCGTGCACCTGTTATTGATCGTTGTGATCCGAGCGGCAATCCTGAACAACAACTCGGGCTAGGCAACCCTCCGGCACAAGAGTGGACCTGCTTATGGCTGCTTCCTTCCGGACCTGACCAGGTTCACAAGTACTCATTGCGGAGGACCCAGCCGTCAACATTGTGCGCAGGGACCAGCCTCACATCAACAACACCTCTAACAGGAATTCAACCTCGCTATAGCGGATTGCGAGTTACAGGGCACCGCTACCTCCCCATCTAGCACGGTGAAAATAAGTATATCTTAAGGCCGCATAAAAAGCAAATACACATTATTACAAAAAGAGCCCTCTGCAGTTGCAGAAGGCTCTAATAACTTTATAACCTGCGGTAATCCATTAGATACCGTATTTCTTTTTGAAACGATCCACGCGTCCACCAGCATCAATAAATTTCTGCTTGCCTGTGAAGAATGGGTGGCAGGCGGAGCAAATCTCCACACGCAGAGATCCTTTCACAGAACCAGTTTCAAACGAATTTCCGCAAGCACAAGTGACATTAGTTACGTTAAAATTTGGTTGAATAGCTTGTTGCATTGAACTTTCACCTCTTTCCGCCCTGAACGTCCTATCAGTCCAGAGTTGTATGAACACATGTTCACATTATAGCACTTGAATATGAGCGTTTCAACAACTCTTTTCTGCATTCAAAGATGGCATAAAATAGGTGTGTTTCAAGTTACATCGACCATTTTAGGCCTTGGCAAATTTGGGACGTGCCAGCCCTTGTGGCGGTACATGAGTGTAAGAACCGATGACTACATCAGGCAGCTCCTCACGATAAATCTCAAGCATTTGCTTCATACCAAGAATCTCACCTTGAGCAGGTGGAATCAACTCCAGATAGCTTTCAGGATCGATATTCAAGTTACGCATTTGAATCAGCTTGAGCTTAGTACGTTTGGCAAATTCAATCATTGCCTCAATTTCTTCCTCTCGGTCAGTTACACCCGGAAAAATTAAATAGTTAATCGACGTATATACTCCCTGTTCGGAAGCATAACGAAGTGATTTTTCCACATTAGCCAACGTGTAACCGCGCGGCTTGTAATACGCATTGTAGTGATCGTCCAGTGCACTAATGGTACTAACGCGCATCAGATCAAGACCCGCATCCACGATTCCCCGGATATGATCGCTCAATCCCGCATTCGTATTGATATTGATGTATCCCATATCGGTAATGGAACGCACCTCTTTGATCGAATCAATAATCAGTTTGGCTTGTGTGGAAGGCTCACCTTCGCACCCTTGGCCAAAACTGATGATGGACTCCGGTGTCTTCAAATGTTCCAGCATAACTTCTACAATTTCTTCGACGCGAGGACGGAAGTTCATTCTTGTCTGCGGAGATACGAAACCACTGTCATCCGGCTGTTCAGATATACACCCAAAGCAACCCGCATTACAAGAATAAGATACCGGAACTCCTCCTTCCCAGCGATTCAGGAATGTGTTCGAGGAAGTAAGACATTCGTAGCCCAGCGCACAGTTAGACAAATGTTGGTACAGCCGATTTTCGGGATATTGCTCCGTCATCCGCTGCACACCCAATTTAACTTGATGACGGTCACAGTTTTCCGGATTCCACTTGGATGGACTGTCACTCTGCTCTGCCGTTACATAAAATGCCCCGTCTTTCCAGACTACAGCCGAATAACCGAACAAGGGAAGTTTGTACTCCTTATCGGTCTTCACATATCCCGGCAGGCACAAGCGTGTAAAACCTTGCGGCAATAAAGCCCCTACTGCTTGCATATCTCCGGGAAGAGAAACCATTTCCCCTGTTTCAGGGTTCATACCGACCGGGCGAGTGCTGGGTAGGCTTACCAATGTAGCTCCTTCCGGTAACGGAATAAGCTCATCCTCCATGATTTCAACAATCATGTCTGCACTACGGGCAAGCCCATACAAAGAAGCATGATCATATACATTGCCTTTTTCGTCGGCATACACCAAATACATTATGGAGCTCCTTTCGCTCCGTTAAGCCTGCGCCATTAACAAAATGAATGGTAACGACTGTGTACTTACGGAACAGATAAAATACATGATGGGTTTTAGTTGGTTGTGGCCGGGACTGACGCTGTGGTAGAACGCGCCGTTCTCCGTTGTTGCCCACCAGAACTGCTTTGCGAGCCACTGGAAGAAGGTGCCGTCAAATCAAACGAAGCCAAAAACTCAGCATTAGTTTTGCTATTACGCAGCTTTTTGAGGAAGCCTTCCACAAAATCATGGCTTTCCGTCATATTTTTACGAATGGCCCAGATGGTATCCAATTCTTCCTTATTCAACAACACTTCCTCACGGCGTGTGCCGGAACGACGAATATCAATCGCAGGAAAGATACGACGTTCTGCCAGCTTGCGGTCCAAATGCAGCTCCATGTTGCCTGTACCTTTAAACTCCTCATAGATGATATCGTCCATGCGTGATCCTGTATCAATCAGCGCTGTAGCAAGAATCGTCAAGCTACCGCCTTCCTCCACATTCCGAGCCGCACCAAAAAAGCGCTTTGGACGGTGAAATGCCGCCGGATCAATACCCCCGCTCAAAGTACGACCAGAAGGAGGGATAACGAGATTGTACGCACGAGCCAAACGTGTGATGCTATCCAACAGGATGACAACATCCTTTTTATGTTCTACGAGACGCAGCGCACGCTCCAACACGAGTTCTGCCACTTTGATGTGATTTTCAGGAAGTTCGTCAAATGTAGAGGCCACAACTTCACCTTTAACAGAACGCTGCATGTCGGTCACTTCTTCGGGGCGTTCATCAATCAACAAGACAAAAAGCTCGATCTCGGGATTGTTGGTAGAAATGCTATTGGCAATTTCTTTGAGGAGAAGCGTCTTCCCAGCTTTGGGAGGTGCTACAATGAGTCCGCGCTGTCCAAGTCCGACAGGGGCCAGTACATCCATAATTCTCGTAGACAAATGGTTGGGGGAAGTTTCAAGGACTAATTTGGTTTGCGGATACAGTGGAGTCAGTGCAGGAAAATGTAGCCGCTCAGCAGCTTGCTCAGGACTTCTTCCATTGACGGCGTTAACTTGAAGCAATCCAAAATATCGTTCATTCTCTTTTGGCGTTCGGCATTTACCGGAAACAAGATCGCCTGTCCTCAAGTCAAACTTGCGGATTTGTGAAGCAGAGATGTAAATATCTTCGGTACTCGGGAGATAATTGATCGGCCTCAGAAAGCCGTAACCTTCGGGAAGGATTTCCAGAACCCCCTGCATAAACATCAATCCGCTCTTCTCAGCTTGTGCGCGCAGGATGGCGAAAATTAATTCTTTCTTTTTGAGCGTTCCGTAGTACGGGATCTGGTATTGCTTGGCCAGCTTGTACAGGTCGGTCAGCTTCATTTCTTCCAGATCGGAAATTTGCAGATCCATATAATAACCACCTATTCAATTATTAAGTCCATTCATACATCTAAATGATAGACAATGATATCATAAACACCATTAACATAATTTTAACCAAAACAAATAAAGTTATGCAGCCATCTGCCTGGATTATACCGAATTATTCCGGTTTTCCGATAAAAGATTGTTAGGTATGAACCACAATCATTTATCAAGCAGCGGCTGCATAGGTGTTGCCCGTTCTATTGCTTTCGTTCCGGGAGTTCGAAAAAACTGCATGGTTTAATTATTCAGTCTGCCTCCATACATCCGCGCCCAAAAGACGCAGGTTGGAGACAAGGTGATCATAACCACGGTCAATGTACTCGACACCCGTCACCTCGGTTACGCCTTCGCTTACTGTAAGTCCAGCAATGACAAGGGCCGCTCCGGCGCGCAGATCTGCTGCTTTTACTTTAGCTGCATTCAGTTGACCACCCTCTATAATGGCGGACCGACCCTCTACGCGAATTTTAGCCCCCATTCGCACCAGCTCAGGGACGTGCTTAAAACGATTGCTGTACACAAAATCGCTCAATACACTGACACCCTGTGCTTGGGTAAGCAAGCTGGTCATGGGAGATTGTAAATCTGTGGCGAATCCGGGGTATATCAAGGCTTTAACGTCAACATGTTCATAGGAAGGTGCACCCAGTACGCGAATACTTTCATCATATTCCTCGATGCCGATGCCCATTTCCTGCATTTTTGCAGTGAGAGCCTCCATATGTTTGGGGATTACGTTGTCAATCAATACATTTCCACGGGTTGCCGCAGCGGCAATCATATATGTGCCCGCTTGTATACGGTCAGGTATGATCGAATGACGGCAACCATGCAGCTCCGACACACCTTCAATTCGAATCGTTTCCGTACCGGCGCCTTTAATAATGGCCCCCATGGAGTTTAAAAGGGTTGCTACATCTATAATCTCAGGCTCTTTAGCCGCATTTTCAATAATTGTGGCGCCTTTGGCACGTGCTGCCGCCAGCATAATATTAATGGTAGCGCCTACGCTGCTAACATCCAAATAAATTTTGGTTCCGCGCAGTTCTTTGGCGTGCAAATGAATAGCACCGTGCTCGTTCGTAACCGTGGCACCCAGCGCTTCAAAACCTTTAATATGCTGATCAATGGGCCGGGGTTCGAAATTGCACCCTCCTGGCAAACCGATGATCGCTTCCTTGAATCTGCCCAGCATGGCTCCCATCATATAATAAGAGGCTCGTAATTTCTTAACAGGCCCATTCGGCATAGGAATGGATTTAATAGAGGAAGGATCTATTTTCATCTGGCTACCTTCCCAGGTAACCGTTGCACCAAGTTCCTCCAGTATTTCGGAATACACCGCCACATCACTCAACAGTGGCAAATTGTCCAAAATGACTTCCGACTCTGCCAGAATGGCTGCGGGAATCAAGGCGATGGCACTGTTTTTGGCACCGCTGATGGAAACTGTACCTTGAAGCGGCCGTCCACCGGTGATCATCAATTTTTCCATAAGCTTGAGGGTCCCCCTACGTGTTTTGCAGTCGGTCAAACAATAATCTCAAACAATAATCTCAAATCATAAACTTTTAACTTTTTTAGTGGTGAAAATGGAAAGACACCGGCTAAGCGGTGTGCTTTCCATACCAAACTATTCAACTGTACAGATTTAAATATTTTGTGCAGCAGAACTACAGCTACAACTAAGAAATACATCTAGCCTGTGCAGACGCACGACCAGTTTAATTCATTATTACGCTTTGTTGTTGGAACCGAACTCACGAATTTTACCGATAACGGTTTGTTTAATCGCTTCACGACCTGGAGCGATGAATGTACGTGGGTCATAAGCATCCGGTTTCTCAGCAAGCACTTCACGAACCACTTTCGCAAATACGATTTGGTTCTCAGTGTTTACATTGATTTTGGAAGTTCCCAGGGAGATTGCTTTTTTAATGTCATGTGTTGGGATACCAGTACCACCGTGCAGAACGAGTGGAAGTTTGATTGCATTGCAGATCTCTTCCATTTCTTTGAATCCGAGGTTTGGCTCACCTTTGTAAGGTCCGTGTACGGAACCCAGTGCAGGTGCCAGTGTATCGATACCTGTTTCGTTAACGATACGCAGACAGTCGTCCAACTTAGCGTACATTACGTCGCCGACAACATCATCCTCTTGACCGCCAACCATTCCAACTTCAGCTTCAACGGAAACGCCTTTGGAATGAGCATATTCTACCACTTTTTTGGTTGTAGCAATGTTTGTGTCGATCGGGCTGTGGGAATCGTCAATCATAACGGATGTGAAACCAGCGTCGATAGCTTCTTTACATTTTTCAAAGCTGGAACCGTGGTCCAAATGGATCGCAACTGGAACGGTGATTTTCATGTCATGAATAAGACCTTCTACCATTTTAACAACAGTGTAGAATCCGCCCATGTGACGTGCTGCGCCTTCAGAAACACCCAAGATTACTGGGGATTTTTCTTCTTCAGCAGCGCCCAAAATAGCTTGAGTCCACTCCAGGTTATTAATGTTGTATTGACCTACTGCATATTTTCCTTCGAGTGCTTTGTTCAACATGTCTTTCATAGATACCAATGGCATGGTTACAGTCCTCCTAAAGGTGTTTGGGTTTGTCTATATTTTAGCCGACATCACATACGGGCTTATTATACCACAACCCATGTTAAATACTAAACAAGCTTTTGCATATCAACACATACAAAAATCACGCCCAGGACGCCGTTTTTCCATAGAATTGTATAAGGAGAGGATTTACTTTCAGTATTTCCCATAATCACAAACAAAAAACCCTGTTGTGTTAACAGAGTTCTCAACCATAGTGACTCACCTAATCACCTCTGAGTTGTTTGTTCACAGCGATCCGCATTTCGTCAATATCAAAGGGCTTGGTAAAATGCATTAGCGCACCTAGCTCCGTCGCCTCTTTAATCATGTCCAGTTCTCCATATGCTGTCATCATAATAACCTTGATATCAGGATTCATGGTTTTTAGATGCTTCAGAATTTCGAGTCCGTCCATACCTGGAATTTTCATATCGAGCAGAACCAGATCAGGTGGTTCCTTCTCAACAATTTCAAGTGCAATTTTTCCGTTCGCCGCCTGAAAGGTCTCATAACCCTCACTTCCGAACACTTCCATCAATAAAATCCGTATTCCATTCTGGTCATCGACGATTAATACTTTCTTCTTTTCCAATGTTTTAACCTCCTAAGATCTTAAAACGAGGATCATGCAGCTATTGCCATAACAGCGTCCGATGACGTACAATATCCGTCCCATACTTAAAACTATATTCGCTCCTGCAAAAAGAAAATCCTGCTCTTATACATAATTGTGGAATATTCTTTCATAATCAGGAAGCATGGGATAAAAAAAGACCTCCCTGAGGAGGTCTTACAAGCCCAAACATTAACCTTGAAGCTGCAATGCTGCCTTTACAAATTCACGGAACAAAGGCTGCGGACGATTCGGACGGGAAGTAAATTCTGGGTGGAATTGTACCGCCAGGAACCACGGATGCTCTGGGAGCTCCACAATTTCCACCAAGCGTCCATCTGGTGAAGTACCGGAAATACGAAGACCTGCTTTTTCAATAACTTCACGATATTCGTTATTGAATTCGTACCGATGACGGTGTCTTTCGTACACCAGCTCGTCGTTGTAGCAAGCCGAAGCCAGGGAACCTTCCGCCAGTTTGCATGGATACAAACCAAGACGCATCGTACCGCCCAAATCTTCGATGTCTTTTTGGTCAGGAAGCAAGTCAATGACAGGATAATCCGTAGCTGGGTTAATTTCCGAGCTGTTAGCTCCTTCGAGACCAGCCAGGGAACGGGCAACCTCAATGACAGATACCTGCATACCCAGACAAATGCCGAAGAACGGAATTTTTTGCTCCCGTGCATAACGAATGGTACTGATTTTGCCTTCAATTCCGCGATCGCCGAAGCCACCCGGTACGAGAATGCCGCCAATGCCGCCCAGCATGTCAGCTACGTTCTCGTCCGTCACTTCTTCAGCGTTCACCCAACGGATTTTTACGTCTGCATTCGCATCAAATCCAGCGTGGGAAAGTGATTCAACCACACTTAAATACGCATCATGTAATGCAACATATTTACCAACAATAGCAATCTCAACCGTTTTATCCAGCTTGCTGATTCGATCAACTAACCCTTCCCATTCGGTCATATCTGGTGCAGGTGTTGTCAGCTTGAGGTGGTTAACTACGATTTCATCCAAGCCTTCTTCACGCAGGTTCAACGGAACCTCGTAGAGGGTTGAAGCATCGCGGCATTCTACCACTGCATTCGCATCAATATCGCAGAATAATGCAATTTTTGCCTTCATATCGGAGGACAGTTCATGCTCTGTACGGCAAACAATGACATTCGGTTGGATACCGATACTGCGCAATTCTTTTACACTGTGCTGAGTTGGTTTGGTTTTAACCTCACCAGCAGCTTTAATATAAGGAATGAGCGTTACGTGAATGTACATTACATTCTCGCGCCCAACTTCGCTTTTGAGCTGACGAATAGCTTCCAAAAATGGCAAGCTTTCAATATCGCCCACAGTACCGCCGATTTCTGTAATAATTACGTCCGAACCTGCTTCACGGCCTGCACGGTACACGCGCTCCTTGATTTCGTTCGTAATATGAGGGATAACCTGCACCGTACCGCCTAAATATTCTCCGCGACGTTCTTTGCTGATTACGCTGGAATATACCTTGCCTGTTGTGACATTGCTGTTCTTGGACAGATTAATATCAATAAAGCGCTCATAGTGTCCCAAGTCAAGGTCCGTTTCCGCACCATCATCCGTTACAAACACTTCACCGTGCTGGTAAGGACTCATCGTACCCGGATCGACATTCAGGTAAGGATCAAATTTTTGAATCGTTACCTTCAGTCCCCTGTTCTTCAAAAGCCTCCCCAGTGAAGCTGCCGTAATCCCTTTGCCCAAGGAAGACACAACCCCGCCTGTCACAAAAATATACTTTGTCACTGTTCAAAACCCTCCTAGATAAGATGCAAAATTCAGGCGACATTATGATGTTATCGTAACCCGTTTGCACGGATTATCATCCATGAAGAAGGCAGCGGAATCATTTTCCATGTCCGCCGCCCTTAGCCCTCTTTCATGAGTGAAAACACCCCTATAAAAAACAAAAAAGCACTCCCGTAGTACGGGGCACTTTTATACAAAAAGCAAACATATAAGTGAATCAATCATAAGCCCAAGCAATAGTTTACCCCGTGTCCAATCCGCTGTCAAGGAAGTTATCTGTGTTAATTTGTCCATTGAACCAGATTGGAGAGAATCTACCTGAAAGCTTTAAATCAGAAGAGGTTTTCAAGAAAACGGTCATGAAAAAGGGGAGAACGCATCTCCCCTTACAGCCTGTTCCTAACGAAGCGAATCGTCGTCTTCCGTCGACTCATCGTCATTTTCATCTTCTGAATCTTCCTCATCACTGAGGTCTTCATCGTCTATAACCACGTCTTCATCACTATCATCATCATCTTCTTCTCCGTCGAACAGCTCATCTTCGCCATCCTCGTCTTCGCTATCTGCATCGAAGTCGTCATCAGAGTTGTATGTTTCTTCTTCCTCATGATAGTCATCTTCATCGTCATCGTCTTCGTCGTTAATAATGCGAGGACGCTTGGCGCCTGTCAGGGCATCTTCGGATTTATCTACCGGATACCAACGTTTCAAGCCCCACAGATTCGTACCGACACAGGCAAAACGCCCGTCAATGTTGATTTCAGTATATAGCTGAGCAATAACGTCATTAATTTCTTCGTCGGAAAAGCCACGCAATTTGGCGACTTCCTTCATCAGGTCACGGTAATAATACGGAGTATTGGCTGCTTTCAATACCATAAATGCCAAGTCCACCATTGGAGTCTCGTGGACTTTCTCCGGGTCAATCTTCAAGTTGAGTGGGGTACTCACCTAGGGACACTTCCTCTCACACGTAATTCACAAGAACATGTTTCAGAGCATACACGATACATGCAATACTAACATATCCATTATCAAAACTAAGTAAAACCTATTTGGAAGCAAATTGCAAGTTAAAGATGGGTATCGTCATAATTTCCAGTAATATCCCTCTAAACAAGACGGCACACATAAAAAGACGGGGTCCCCCCCGTCTTCGACTGTACCCGCTCCGGGAGAACCCCCCAAAGTTGTTGCACAAGAGCTTATGCCCTCCATGTATCGTATGTGTCCACGGCCACTTTGACACGACAAGCAGGCCTATTTCCATAAAAAAGGGGCAGGTTTCCCATGCCGCAGCTGACGCTTGCTCATACAATACCTCAGCATGGCTCATCGGAGGGGGACCGTCTCAAATGGACTATCCGGATTTTTTGCAGCGTTTGCATGAGGGTATTTCGGAGCCGTCCGGCAGTGGACGGAACAAACAGATCATCACGTTCGATAAGCCTCACCAATACCGGGAATGCCTGTCCTATCTCAGGAAGCTGAAACCCGAGCTTGCGGGATTACGGCAAGTACAACCGGCCCGACTAATCCGCGCTTTAATCGCTCCGCTTTCAGGGGGAGACAGGCTAGGCAAATATCACAACGGTGTTACCGTTGAAGAAGATACCCGCATGAAGGTCCACGCTGAAACTGCTCATATACCAAAAGCAGAAAAGAACCTTTCCATGCCATGGGGAGTCAAACAGGTACGTGCATACAAGGCTTGGCCTTCCTCGACAGGGAATCGGGTCAGAATCGGTGTGATTGACACAGGAGCGGATTTTCAACATCCTGATCTTCGTCATTCTCTCGCCAGAGGTATTAATTTGCTTAACCGAACCATGCTACCCTATGACGATAACGGCCATGGTACTCATATTGCTGGAACTATCGCGGCGTCCAACTATGACGAAGGTATGGTCGGCGTAGCACCACGGGCTTTAATTCATCCCGTAAAAGCATTTGATCATAATGGAGCTGCCTACGTCTCCGATATCATTCTTGGTATCGACTGGTGTGTATTAAATCGTGTCGATATCATCAATATGAGCTTTGGTATGAAGTCGCGCAGCAAGGCACTACTTGATATGGTGAATAAAGCATATCATAACGGCATCGTGATTGTAGCGTCCTCGGGAAATGAGGGCAAGCGCCGAAGTATTGACTATCCAGCCCGCTATTCCCAGACGATTTCAGTGGGGGCTACTGACAAATACAGACGCATCGCACCTTTCAGCAACCGAGGGCAATTTGTAGATGTATACGCACCGGGCGAAAAGATCACCTCCTCCTGGATCCATGGCAAGCATCACGAAATGAGCGGTACCTCTATGGCTACTTCCCATGTGACCGGAAGCATCGCACTTCTCCTTTCACTGAGACCGGAACTGGAGCCTGGAGAAATCAAAGCGCTGCTTAAGCGTACCGCCACACCGCTACGCCTGCGTAAAAGCGCTGGACGCAGCTCTATCTCCACCAAACTTGGCGAAGTCGATGCCTTCCGATTGATGCAGGAGGGCACGAAGTAAATGATGATGTGATGCTAAACCTCTAGTGTAGCGCCCGGCTCCAAAGAATGAACTTTTCTGGCAGGACTTTCACACCCACGATTTCCTGCTCTTATCAACTCATCTCGTACCAGGTCAGTCTGCAGCTTTGGCGCATGAACGAGTACAACCTGTTTGCTAGGCAGCTCCTTCAGCATTTGCCGCACATCTGATAATCCCTGATGCACCTTGTAAATCAAATGCCGAGCTACACAGCTGTCATTTTGATCTGCACGTTCCAACAGATGTTTGCCAAAAGAACCATGTGGAGCATGCCCGGTCAATATAACACTGTTGCTAATGCTTTCTCCGCTATCTTCACCCTCCCCCATGTTGCGGTTATCCGATAGAAACTGATAGTACCAGCGCGCCTGTGGGGAATCCATCATGCCGTCTCTTGTTATGATAATAGCCGTTGGGTTCTGTTCCAGCAGACTCACTCGTTCAGAAGCATCACGAGGCACGAAGACCCTGTCACTGTTTAGCACATGTTTTATTCGCGCTGGAGCTTCTGGACGCAGCCATTCTTTCCAGCGGTTTAACTGTTTCAATCCCTGCCATATATCGTGCTCTACAATCATTGCCTGTGCAGGGAATTGCTCGCTAGCCCATACGATCAAGTCCTGCCCTCTGCCAAAGACAGGCACCGGCAACAACACATGACCACCAGACAATAATATCCGCTCCATCTCGACCCTCAGCCGCTCCAGCTTAACAGGCTGCGGGTCTATATCCATGCCATAGGCATTGTCCATAATGGATATGTCCGCTAGATTGGGCTCTGACTTCCATTCAGGCAGGTCATGCAACCCCTCCCCAACACCCAAGTCTGGCGCATCGGCAGCAAGAAGCTCAGATTCGCGGCTGTAATCTCCAGAAAAAAACAACCGCTTCCCTTCCATTTCTACCGCATACCACACTGCACCAGCCAAATGTCCACTGCGTCCCCACATGATTCTCACACCCGGACAAGCCTCAAGCCATTCTCCTGCTGGCGCTTCATCTTCTAGATAGCGATAAGCAATGGATTGGATATCCTGTACGTCGTATGGCAATTCGGCTCCTCTCGATTCAACATAAGTATGCCAGGAGCGAAAATAGGAGCCTAGCTGCTCAGCGGTGGCCTTGGTCGTCCAGACCTCCCCCTGGTATCCATACTTGTACAGTAAGGGGAGCGCCATGGAATGATCCTCATGTGCATGAGACAGCAATACAGTGGTCAGTCCCTCCGCCTTTTGCGGCGGAAAAATCGGATATTGTCCGGTTCCTTCCTTCTTCACGCCACAATCCAGCATGACGCGATGCTGCGTTCCTTCAAAAACATAGCAGGAGCGGCCATGTTCGCCCGCTCCTCCCCAAATCCTAAGCTTGGTCATGATCATTTCCACTTTCTTTGCGAGTTTAAGCTTTCCATTAAGATCAGCAGCAGTGTGGTCATTCCGACCGATATGACGGCCATCGCCATCCCAAGTGACACCTGTCCCTGCTCAAATTGTGCAAATATGTAGGTTGCAGACGTCTGAACGGATGGCGGCAAAATCAGCAACGATCCTACCAGCTCGCGTGAAGCAATGGTAAATGTCATCATCCAACCAGCGAGCATTCCCGGTACAATCAGCGGCAGCACAATCCGGCGGAATATGTAAGACGGTCGCCCGCCAAATACCTGTCCCGCCTGAAAAAGACCAGTGTCCACCTGCGTAAAGGCGCTTTTGACATACTGCACCGTATAAGGAACAAACAAGATAACATACGTCAGAATGACCATGCCGTATGTGTTATACAAAGGGATCGGCATCCATGGTGAGTTCCACCACAAAATCAGGCCGACCACCATAACAATTCCCGGCACCGTATTCGGAAGCAAGCTAAATGCATCAACCGTCCGTTGGATTCTTGTGCGTGAGCCGCCAATGACAAGCGCAAACCAAGTGCCCAGCACCACAGCAAGCGTCGAAGCGCCCAAAGAGAGAAATACGCTGTTCAGGAGCGCCTCCATGCTCTCTGATCCCCAAGACAGCAGTTCCTTGTAAGAGTCGAGCGTCAAATTATCCCAGGCGAGCCCAATTCCCCTCAGCTTCATCGTCGAGGCTGAAAGAATTGAAAAATAAGGAATGCCAATGGACGCAATGAGCAACAATAGAATGTATGCAACACTCAGCCCCGTAGTCCAGCCGGATATACGAAGACGGGACGGACGCGAACCTTTACCACCTACCAGCCTGTACGTAAACTTTCGGTTGATCACCGATTGCGCATACCACATGAGCAGGCAGGCGGTTAACAGCACCGAGGCCATTGACGTCGCTTTGCCAAAATCTATGGGCCAGCTGGAAATATATTTGTGAATTTCCGAAGTCATGACCTCATACCCGATACGTCGCCCAAAGGTAGCAGGGGTGCCAAACTCGGCAATCGTTTTAACGAAAATGAGCAACGCGCCCATTCCGTAAGCTGAAAGCAGCAGCGGTAAAATGATTCGACGGAATCTGTACAGAAAGCCGCCGCCCATTACGGCACCCGCCTCTTCCAGGCTCCCGCCAATCCTCACCAGCGCCCCGCGCAGCAGCAGGTACAGGAATGGAAACAGATGCAGGCTCATGATCATCACCATGCCACCAAGGCTGAAGAAGGACGGCGTTAAGAAATGCAGGTCCGGGAACAACTGCTCCAGATATCCGTTTTTTTGCATGAACAGAATCCAGCCCATGGAACCGATATAGGGCGGGGTCATAAACGGAATCAGCAACACGACATCCAACCAGCGCCAGTGTGCAAGACGAGTGTTGGACATGATCCATGCTAGCGGAAGCGCAAGTACCGTCGTTCCTGCAATCACACAGATGCCTAGCCAAATCGAGCTGAATAGCACTCCCGCAAATGGTGAAGCAGCTAACGTTCGAAAAGGCGCATCCCATTGAAATTTTTCATCAACATACACACTTTGGATAAAGATTTGCAGCAACGGCATCACAATCAGGAAAAGAAGCGCGATCAGAGCCAGCGTCAGACACCACGCTCTGATGTGTTTAACGGATAAGCCTCCCATCGGCTTACTTGAACATTTGCGTGAACTTCTCCGTCACGTCTGATCCGTGCTCACCCATCCACTCCCAATTGGTTTTCAACAATGGAATCTCGTCCAGGTTGGCACGCTTGTCGGCTTTGATATCCGTGCGGCCTGGGAGTAAAGAGGCATCAGCTACTAGTTTCTGTGCCTCATCCGACAACAGATAGTCAATGAATGCCTTCGCATTCTGCTCATGCTGCGTTGACTTGAGAATTGCGGCAGGACGTGGGCTGATGACTGTTCCCTCTGTCGGATAGACGATGTCAATCGGCTCGCCTTTGGCTTTTGCCTTGTAGGTCATGTAATCAACCGCAGCGACGACTATACCTTTAGCTCCGGTAATCACGGGGTCCAGCGCTTCCTGATTGGCACCAGCCATAGCAACGCCGTTAGCCTTGTACTGCTCGAACAACGTCCAGCCTCCATCGCCCTTGGCGCTCAGATAGCCTGTCATAAAATCCAACGCTGAGCCGGACAGGGATGGATCGGGAATATTAACCTGATCCTTGTACTCAGGCTTCGCCAAATCAGCCCATGAAGTTGGTGGTGTTTTCACCAGCTTCGTGTTATACGCAATGCCCAGAGCAGAAGCACTAGTACTGAAGTAGTTGCCCTCCTTATCGGACCAGTCTGGATTTAGCTTGTCTGCGTTCTTGGCATCCGGGTAAGGCAGCGTAATTCCTTCCTTTTTCAAGCCTTGTACAGACGGAAGCGATGCCAGCACAACCACGTCCGCTACCGGATTCGTCTTCTCGGCTTCCATGCGGGCCAAAATTTTTCCTGTCGTTCCCTGGAACAACTCTACCTTAACTCCGCTCTGCGCCTCATACCCTGCTACCAGCTTTTTCGCCAGTCCATCCGGGCCTGCGCTGTAGACCACCAGCTTCTGATCGGTGGATGCTGCCTCCGCTTGTCCTGCTGATCCATTAGCTGGCGCCCCATCCTTGGATGGCGTTGCTGTTCCGCAACCCGCCACAGCGAGTCCAAAAGTCAATGTTAATGCGAGCATCGTCCCTTTTTTCCATCCTGTACGAAAAACATGCCTATTCATCATCTTATATTTACCCCTTTTCCCTATGCTTCAAGTTGGTGGATGTGTTGCGGTGATACCCAAATGTGCATTTGTTGACCTATGGGCAAGCGGATGGAATGATATGCAGTCCATTGTTCGCCGTTCTCGGCTAGTATACGAATTTCATAACGATCGCCGACATAGCTGACATGCAGGATCTCTACTGTAAAAGCATGCTGATCCGCTTGCTCCTGTTCCCAACGGACATGTTCAGGACGAAATAGTGCCCGTTCCGACCCCAGCCAGTTGGATTTGCCAATAAACCTCGCCACCTCTGGATGAGCCGGGCAACCGTAGATCACCTCTGGTGTTCCGGTCTGCAAAATATGTCCACTTTTCATAACAACTACTTCATCAGACATTGACATAGCCTCGATCTGATCATGGGTGACATATAGGGCGGTCAGCCCCAGATCGCGCACAAGCGATAGCATCTCAATGCGCATCTCCTCCCGTAGCACCGCATCCAGCGCACTGAGCGGCTCGTCGAACAAAACAAGTCGAGGCCGGATAGCAACCGCTCTTGCAAAGGCAACCCGCTGCTGCTGACCACCGGACAGCTGATGAGGATACCGATCCTCCATCCCTGACAATCTGACCATGTCGAGCGCCTCCAGCACCACTGTCCGCAGTTCCTTGTCTCGAGCGCTGGCGAACCCTTTCCCACGCTTGCCCGCACGCAGGCCGAAGGCCACATTTTCAAACACCGTCATATGCGGCCACAACGCGAAATCCTGAAAGACCATGCCAAAGTGGCGGAGATGGGCGGGAATATCCTTTTTGCGTTCTGCCGAAAAAAGAATTTCCTCTCCCATCGTGATTGTGCCAGTATCCGGTATCTCCAGACCAGCAATCAAGCGCAAGAGCGTTGTTTTCCCACAGCCGGACGGTCCGAGCAGTGTTGTGAATTTGCCCCGTCGTACTACCAGATTCGTCTCATGCAGCGCTGTTATTTGGCTGAAGGTTTTACTTAATCCGTGAATATATAGATCCTGATTCATCGCATTACCTGCCTGTTCTTCTGACTGACCCCAGTGTAAAACTTGAATTCGCCACCTGTATTATTGGAAAGTTAAAACAAAATTAATTATTTCAATGAATTGTGTTAACACTCATAGATTTAATCTATATAGAGGGGATTGATGCTGCTCCCCAAAGAAGTAGGCATGATTGTTCGATTAACCTGAAAGCGAGGCATTCTAAGTGAACTTAAGTCTTCTAAAGTTACATATTGTAGAGCTGCTGAATAAGCACCATAAAATTACCACGGTCGCCGAGCTTCTTGGCCTAAAGCAACCCACCGTTACTTTTCATATGAAAAATCTGGAGCGTGAATTCGGAGTAAAGCTGTTTGACACACGTATGGGCAAAATCATCCTGACGGATGCTGGAAATGCGCTGCTGCACTATGCCACTAAAATTAATGCACTGGCTGCTGAAGCTGAGCGAGTCGTCCGCGAATTCGATACGCTCCAGCGGGGAAGTATACGTATTGGCGCAAGCTATGTACCCGCTACCTACCTGCTTCCTGCTGTGCTGCACCGCTTTGCCCGTGAGCATCCGGGCATTCACATCGCCTTGTCCGTGAAAACAGCGCCCGTGATCAAGGACATGCTCGCTCGCCACGAAATTGACCTTGGCATCATTTCGGCAGAGCCGTTTCAATCCCCAACGCTACTCTCCGAATCCTTGGGCGAAGATGAATTGATGCTCATCTGCTCACCCACTCATCCGCTCGCCAACGAAACCGATTTGACACCCGAGCTTATCGCTTCTTCCTCCTTCGTATTACATGGCAAGGAATCCAGCACACGCCACGTGACCGACAAATGGCTGGAGCGTGGGAGTCGGCGACTTCCTTCCTATCTGGAGCTGGATTCACTGGAAGCCATCAAACAGGCGGTTATGCTGGGAGAACACATCTCCTTTGTCTCTCGCATTGCCGTTCAGTCAGAGGTTGAGCGGGGCTTACTGGTTGTAAGACCTATTCCGGGGCAGTCTGTTGAGCGGTACATCTATATGGTCAGCAACAAAGACCGCCATCGCTCGGCGCTCATTCACAGATTCACCGAATATTGTTCATGGAACCAAGATTAAATCTTACCTGTCATATAGAAATTATGTAATTTTTTAACCGGAGTACCCTCTTGCTTTGACATACGACTGACAATACACCCGTAAAGTGTAGCGTGTAACCTATTCGGACGAACAGGAGAGGATGAAATGAAAACAGGCCTTCGTATCACCAAATTGATGTCGGTAGTAACTCTAAGTGCAGTGCTGCTCGTAACAGGATGGAAAGGAGCAGAGCCGGTACAAGCTGCCGCCAATGCCACACCAAGCTATGAGGTGAAGCTGCTACTGGATACGGCTCAGGTCCTCAATGCGGATGGCTCATTAAAAAGTGGCATCGTGAACGAGTTTCAAATTAGCGAAGATGCACAACGATTGAGCGTCGAGTATTTTGATACAAATTCATTGCAATTGAATGACGAGGGCTGGAACGTGAGATTTCGCAAAAAAGAGGACAAAAAGAATTATGAATTAACCTACAAAAAGCGCTATACGGTCACAAACGAAAATATCGACGCTGCGCTCACCCAAGCGAATAAAGAAGGGTTCAGCGCATCTGATGATAATTATGAGGCTGAGGTGGATTGGGGATACAGCAAGCAAACACTAAGCTTTTCCAATGATAAGAAAACAAACGCCTCCAAAGGATTGGCTCTGCCTTCCCCAGATCAAGCATTAAAGCAATTGCAGGATAATCTTCCGGGCAAGCTGCAAAACTGGAAAAACAGCAATTGGGGTAAACAAACCTTGGCAAACTCCAGAGTACGCGGTCCTGTACAGGTCAGTAAATACGAGGGTAGCTTTCAGGGATTGGATGCCGACGTTGAAGTATGGCCTATTCGCAGCGCAAACGGATCAGGTATAGAAAATATTATCGAAATCTCCTTCAAAACCCCGGATTACAGTGTTGCCGCCAGCAACCGCACCAAGCTGATGAACCTGCTGCAATCCAAAGGATGGCTGGTTCCCGCGGATTCCCTGAAAACGAATTTGGTACTGGAACGCTACTAAGCTAATCCAACATAAAAAAGGAACCGAGGCGCCACCCTGTTGAGGGTGATACGAACGGTTCCTTTTATTATTATTTATATGACTACAAGGTCATGATGTTAAAGTTGCTTGCTTACATACGTTCCGGTGCAGACACGCCCACCAGCTTCAGTACGTTGGCAATGGTAGTGCGCACCGCACCAAACAACGCCAAGCGTGCCTGCGTTTGAGCGGCATCCTCTGTGATGACGCGCTCTGCCTTGTAGTAGCTGTGGAACAATGAAGCCAGCTCGTAGACATAGCGAATCATACGGTGTGGTGCAAAGTTTGCAGCCGCCACCGATACTTCTTCCGGCAGCTCGCCGATTTTGCGTAACAGATCGTATTCATGCTCAGCCGTCAGCTTGGACAAGTCAACTTCTGCCAACGGCAGCACAGCAATACCTTGCTCTTCGGCTTGACGATATACGCTGCATGCACGTGCGTGCGCATATTGCACGTAGAATACTGGATTCTCATTGGAGGTAGAAATCGCCAAATCCATGTCAAAATCCAGGTGCGAATCCATGCTGCGCATAGTGAAGAAGTAACGGATCGCGTCTACACCCACTTCTTCCATCAGATCTTCCATCGTCACGGCCTTGCCGGTACGTTTGGACATTTTTACTTTTTCCCCATTTTGGAACAAGCTGACCATTTGGGCAATCAGCACTTTAAGCTTATCCGGGTCATTGCCCAGTGCTTCCATTGCTGCCTTCATCCGTGGAATGTAGCCGTGGTGATCCGCTCCCCAAATGTTGATGATCGTGTCATACCCACGAGCATATTTATCGCGATGGTAAGCAATATCCGGGGTCAGGTACGTGTATGTACCGTCATTTTTGATCAAGACGCGGTCTTTATCGTCGCCGTACTTGGTCGTATTCAGCCATGTAGCTCCGTCCTTCTCGTAGATCTCCTCACGGTCACGCAGCTCATTCAGCGCTTTAAGCACTTCACCGTTTTCATACAACGACGTTTCGCTAAACCAGGAGTCAAAAGGTACACGGAACAGTTCCAGATCGCGCTTGATCTTGTTCAGTTCCTTTTCCAGACCGTAGTCACGGAAATAAGCAGCGCGATCTCCCGGTTCCATAGACAACAGAGAATCTCCCTTTTCGGCCACCAGTTCCTTGGCAAACCCGATGATATCCTCACCATGGTAACCATCCTCGGGCATCTCCGCAGGCTGTCCCAGCTCCTGCAAATAACGCGCTTCAATAGAACGGCTCATGTTGTAAATCTGGTTACCCGCATCATTAATGTAGTATTCACGAGTTACTTTGTATCCAGCAAAATCAAGCACGTTGCAAAGAGCATCCCCTACGGCTGCACCACGTGCATGACCTAAGTGAAGGCTACCCGTCGGATTGGCGCTGACAAACTCGATTTGCACCTTTTTGCCCGCACCTTCCTGTATACGCCCGTAATCTGCCCCCTGCTCCTGCACCTGTCCAATAACAGCATAAAGGTAGCTCTTGTTCAGGCGGAAGTTAATAAAGCCCGGTCCAGCGATTTCCGCACTTTCAATAGAAGCAGAAGCTAAATCCATATTCGCGATCAAATCTTCAGCAATTTGCCGTGGGTTCTTCTTCGCAATGCGAGTGAGCTGCATCGCGGCGTTGGTGGCCAAATCACCGTGTGACTTGTCCTTCGGTACCTCCAGCGTAATGGTCGGCAGCTCTTCGCGGCTCACGATTCCGGTAGCCAGCACCGCCGCCTCAATTGCTGAGGTCACCTTTTGATTAATAAGTTCCAGTGGATTGCTTGTCATGATTATTGCTCCTCCTGTATATGCAAACTGATGGCAAAATGCCCCGAGAAATCCTCAAATACGTACAGATCATAGGTCCAGCTCACATGTCCGGTGAATCCATCCATCCGAATATCGAGCTTCTGCGTATGCGCAGACATGTTCAGGTTTAAATAAGGCGAGCGGTAAAATCCAGGCAACCTGCGTCCCAGCGCAAACGACTGCTCTGATTGTACCTCACCGTGACGAATCAGCTTTAGCTCATCCGGTCCGATTTTGACTGTGTTCCGTGTCGTACCGCCCTCAGGACTTTCTTGCGGCTCATCGTACCTTATATATAGATGCTTCCCACGCACGATCGCTTCTCCGGGAAGTTCCTGTACCACATCTTCTCCGTCATGATGACTATGAAGACGGATTCGGACCTTTGCATTATGTGGCATGTATTCAAACTCCATTCTATTGCTATCCTACTGTACTACTATATCCAGTTCCCGATTGCAATTCAAATGAGTTTTTACAAAAAGATGCTTTCATCCAAAAAATTTAGCTACCTTAAGTCAGCTTCATCGGATGCTTGGCTAAAACTTTCAATGAATCGAGAGGCTAGAGAAGACATGTATTTATCCTTCAGCCAGACAGCTGCCACACGCGTATGCAATTCTTCACACATAATTTCCTTAATGATTAACTGGTTATTGCTTCCGAGTGACAACGCAGACCGCGAAATCATACCGATCCCCAGTCCTTCATTAGCCCAGTGAAGCGTGGTGCGGGCATCATCGTTTTTGCAAAAGAAATTTGGCTCAAAGCCATGCTTCATACAGGTATCGTGGATCAATTGTTCAAAGCGGCGATATACGATGAGCGGCCTGTTTTTCAAATCAGACAACGGGATGGTCTTCTGTTCGGGGTCCCAGTCATGTTCTTCTGTCATCACTGCTATCATCGGCTCGGAGGACGCATACCTGCACCCTAAATCGGTGGTATTAAAAGGGGTTCTGACGATACCGACCTCTACAATTCCTTTGTTCAAAAGATCAAGAATCATGAAGGTATTTCCCTCATGAATTTCGAATTTTACACCCGCATAGGTTTTATGAAATTCGGAAAGCCTGTCTTTCATCAGGGCTGCGCCGGAAGAGGAGACCGTTCCAATGGTGAGCGTCCCCTTCATCCCCAAGGCAAAATCGTTTATTTCTCTCGTGGTGGCATCTGTCAGCTCCAATATCTGCTTGGCCCTGTTCTGTAAAATGATGCCGGCCTCCGTCAACTGGATACTTCGTGAGCCTCGATGCACGAGCTTTACACCAAGCTCTTCCTCTAGCTGCATGAGCTGCTGACTTAAAGGAGGCTGCGCGATTTGCAGCTTTTTGGCTGCCGCTGTAATCTGTCCGGCCTCTGCGATCGCCAAAAAATACTTGAGATGTCTCAATTCCATCCTTATGGACCTCCGGTACTGATATATGTAAAACCTATACCTCTAATATATATTAAATATTATTCATATGGTTGGGGATGTGCCATAATCAAATTCAGTTATGCTATTGCGGCATGAGGCTATATACATTATTTAGGTTAGGTGATGGTTTATTTGCTGAAATTTGCTGTTTTTTTGAAACCTTATAAAAAGGAAACGTTTCTTGGGCCTCTGTTTAAATTGATTGAGGCCATCTTGGAACTATTGCTACCTACTATGGTTGCTTTAATGATCAATCATGGCGTAGGTAAAGGAGACACCCATTATGTTTGGCAGATGGGTCTTTTGATGTTACTCATGACTATACTGGGCTTTGGCAGTTCATTAGTGTGTCAGTTTTATGCAGCCCGTGCCTCTCAAGGATTCGGAACTACACTGCGTAACACGATGTTTAAGCATATCTCATCGTTTTCTTATGCTGATCTCGATAAGTTTGGTACGCCCTCGCTCATCAACCGGATTACGAATGATGTCAATCAACTGCAAACGGCTGTAGCGATGCTGATTCGTCTGGTCATTCGTGCCCCTTTTATTTGTATCGGGGCTATTATCATGTCAATGATTCTGGATTTCCGCCTGGCTTTGGTGCTGTTGGCGGCTACACCAGTTCTGGCTTTGATCCTATATGTGGTCATTACGAAGGCTTCACCACTGTATCGTCGGTATCAGAAAAAATTGGATAAAATCGCCCTGGTGCTAAGCGAAAATCTTACAGGCGTACGGGTCATACGCGCATTTGCCAAAAGAGGAGCTGAACGAGTTAAATTCAACACTGCTTCAGATGACCTGACTCAGACCGCTATTCGTGTCGGACGTATTTCTGCTTTGCTAAGCCCTGCCACCTTGCTGGTGGTGAACGGAGCTATTATTGCAATCCTGTGGATCGGCGGCATCCATATCCAATATGGATCTCTTACACAAGGGGAGATTATTGCCTTTATTAATTACATTACGCAAATTTTACTGGCTCTGATTGTGGTGACCAATTTAATTATTTTGTTCACCAAGGCTGCCACTTCAGCAGCACGGATTCAGGAGGTCCTAGACACGCAAGCTTCGATTTCCGACACTGCTGCTACTTCTACACCTATAGACAGGGAGGGAACAACTGAGCATGGCGCTGTACCAGCCATCTCTTTTGATCATGTTTCCTTTGGATACAATACGACAGGGCAACTGGCGCTTAGCGATGTAGTGGTAAACATCTATCCCGGTGAAACGGTCGGCATCATCGGAGGAACAGGTTCGGGGAAATCCACCTTTGTGAATCTCATTCCCCGCTTCTATGATGTAGTAGAAGGTCGTATAGAGGTTGATGGCATTGACGTACGGCAGTATAAGCTTGAGCAATTGCGGCAGAAAATCGGTATTGTTCCTCAGAAGGCGCTGCTGTTCACTGGAACTATAGCGGATAATATCCGTTGGGGGCATGAACACGCCACCGATGAGGAAGTCGCTCAAGCCGCAGCAATCGCGCAAGCAGATGAGTTCATTTCCAACTTGCCGGAGAAATTCGATGCTCCGATCACCCGAGGGGGGCTTAATCTGTCGGGAGGACAAAAGCAGCGACTTACCATTGCCAGAGCTATTGTCGGCAATCCGCAAATTCTCATTTTGGATGACTCCTCAAGCGCACTTGATTTTGCTACTGATGCCGCCCTCCGTAAATCGCTACGGGAAAATAGCACCAGCATGACCGTCCTGCTGGTCTCGCAACGAGTAAGCAGCGTACAGCATGCTGATAAAATAATTGTGTTTGATGAGGGGCGGATTGTCGGTATCGGCACACATGAACAGTTGATGAGCAGCTCAGATGTGTATCAGGAAATTAATCATTCCCAGCTCTCAACGCAGGAGGTAGACCAATGAGTGGCAAGGAAACCTGGAGCAGATTGTTAACCTATGTGGGTCGATATAAAAAAACAACATTTTTGGTCATCGTCAGTGCGTTTCTCAGCGTGCTTGCCAGTCTGATCGGACCCTACATGATTGGTCAAGCTATCGACCACATGGTGGATAAGGGAGCAGTGGATTTTAAAGGTATTGCGCAGATTCTAGCTGGATTAGGCATTGTATATGTTGTAGGCAGTCTATTTAGCTGGCTGCTCACGTATTTGACGAACCGGATTGCTTTTCAGACTGTAAATGATATGCGGCGGGAGTTATTTGATCATTTTAATATCCTTCCGTTAAGCTTTCATGACACTCTTCCGCAAGGAGACAGCATTAGCCGTTTTGTTAACGATATGGATGCTGTGTCAGATGGATTGCTGCAAGGCTTTTCCACATTGATTACCGGGATTATTACGATTATAGGCTCCATTGTACTCATGCTGTATATCAGTCCGATCATGACGTTGGTCGTATTGGTGTCTGCCCCGATCACATATGGCGTGGCACGGTTCATTACTACAAGGTCGCAGCGTATGTTCCGCGAACAGGCCAAAATTTTAGGAAGCCTGAACGGTTACGTCGAAGAAATGATCGGCGGACAACGGGTAGTTACCGCTTTTCATTATGAAAACCGCTCGCTTGAGGAATTTTCCGCCAGAAACGAGCAATTGTATCAAGCCGGGGTGAAATCGCAGTTTTACGGATCATTGTCCAACCCCTCCACCCGATTGGTGAACAACATGACTTTTTCAGTCACCGCCATGATTGGCTGTATCTCCATCATTTTGGGTGGGATCTCAGTAGGCGGATTGTCGAGCTTTCTGATTTATACCAACTTGTTCGCCAAGCCCTTTAATGAAATTACGGGTGTGCTGACCCAGTTCCAGGCAGCTACGGCTTCTGCTCAGCGCATATTTGCTATTTTGGACTCACCGCCAGAGCAGCCGGAAAAATCGAACGCCGTACAGCTGGAGCGCAGCAAAGGCACGATTCTTTTTGATCATGTCAAATTCTCCTATAATCCTGAACGTACGCTCATTACGAACTTTAGTTTGGAGGTTAAGCCAGGCACTCGTGTGGCCATTGTCGGGCAGACCGGAGCTGGTAAAACCACACTCGTCAATCTGCTCATGCGGTTTTACGATGTGGACAGTGGCTCGATATCCATCGACGGGGTGAATATCAACGACATGAGCCGGGACAGCCTGCGGACTAACTTTGGTATGGTACTTCAAGATACTTGGCTGTTCAGCGGGACCATTCGGGACAATATCGCTTACGGGAAGCCGGAGGCTACAGACGAAGAAGTCATCGCGGCTGCAACAGCTGCCAATGCGCATAGTTTCATCAAACGACTGCCTCATGGCTATGATACGGTCATCAGCGGATCGGGCGATAGCCTGTCGCAAGGCCAAAAACAGCTGCTTACCATCGCGAGGGTGATCCTGGTCGATCCACCTATGCTGATCCTGGATGAAGCGACCAGCAGCATAGACACCCTGACAGAAGCGCGTATCCAAAAAGCATTTATGAAAATGATTGCCGGACGCACCAGCTTTGTGATCGCCCACAGACTATCGACCATCCGCGAAGCGGATTTGATTTTATACATGAAAAACGGCGATGTCGTCGAAAGCGGTACCCATGAGGGACTGCTTGCCAGCGGCGGCCATTATGCCTCGCTCTATAACAGCCAGTTCACTACGGCTTAAAAGACTGACCGGATACGGTCGCATCATTAAGGTCAACGTTCTTTTAAAAAGTCGGTTGCTTTTTAAGCAAACGGCTTTTTAATTTTTCTTTGATAAATTCGCCTCTTATATTATATAATAAAACACGAACAAACGTTTCTGTTTCATCTATACCTTATGGTTTGTGTATAGCCAACACCTATGCATGGGTTTCAGTTGGGAGGCTGAATATGGATATTAATGAATTTCAAAAGTGGGTCAAGCAATATTATCAGGAGAGACACTGGTCGGATTTGGATATCTTCGTCCGAATTGGTTTCCTGGCAGAGGAAACCGGGGAGGTTGCGAGAGCTATTCGCGCCCTGGAGATCGGCAGAGACCGGCCTGATGAGATCGATGGTTCATTCGAGGAGAACAAGGACCATTTAACTGAAGAACTTGGAGACGTACTGGGTAATCTCATCGTGATCGCCAACAAGTATGACATCACCTTGGAGGATATATTTCGAACACACCAGCAAAAACTTGCAAAAAGATATACATAAAGGAGAATCTCATATGAAAAGCATTGCTGTTTTTTGCGGTTCCAGTAATGGAGCGTCTGAGATTTATCGAGAGCATGCTGTTGCTCTGGGCAAGGCACTTGCCGAACAGGAAATAAGCCTGGTTTATGGAGGAGCAAGTGTTGGTTTAATGGGTGCAGTGGCTGACGCGGCACTTCATGCAGGAGGTTGCGTCATCGGTGTGCTCCCTCACTTTTTGCAAAGCCGTGAAATTGCACATAATGGCCTGAGCGAATTAATCATTGTTGATTCCATGCACGAACGAAAATCTAAAATGGCAGAGATTGCGGACGGATTCATTGTTTTACCAGGTGGCCCAGGTACAATGGAAGAATACTTTGAAATCTTCACATGGGCGCAATTAGGCTTGCATGAAAAGCCATGCGGTCTTTTAAACATTAACCATTATTACGATCCTCTTATTTCCTTGTTTGATCGTATGGCTGAGGAACAATTTATGCAGGAAAAATATCGTGCGATGGTAATTACGGATACTACTCCGCAAGGAATCCTACGGCAATTTACAAATTACACTCCTCCTGCCGTCAAAACATACCTCTCGAGCAAACGGACCTGATATTAGGAATGGCACATACTGCTCAACAGATATACCAATTAATTTAATAGTTATAAAAGGAACACCACCGTCAACGTTATTCCAGTGGTGTTCCTGTAAAATTGAGGAGAATTGCAGGCTTTTATTCTCCCCAATCGTCACGTTCACTTTTACAACTGCATTTAATTATGTAGTCATCCAATGAATGATGTCACGCCTAACGAGAACCCCAATTTTAAATCCCAGCGCCCGTAGCGGTTGGATGGTCCATTTGCTCACTTTCCTGAAAATCCCTGCGATACAACCAGCCGATCAAGATAGCAATGGTCGTCATAATCGCAGCCAACAAATACACCTGCACCATACCAAAACGGTCTGCATACCAGCCCATGAATAACAAGGACAGGCCGAAAGCGAGATTTGTAAGCACATCAATTCCCGCCATCACTTTGGGCAGCTGGGCTGCCGGTGCACTGGTTTGCAGCAAGGTACGGCGAATGATACCAGCCATTTGAACAGGTAAGCCTGATACAGCAAAAAGAATAAGTGCAGCAACGGGGATTGTATTCAGCGCAAATACAATTGTAATCAGTACATACACCAGTAACGCTCCGAGCATGTACAAAAAGCTGTTCTTTTGCAATCGCTTGACCAAGCCAACGACAATCAATCCACCCAAGATCGTGCCCGAGAAAAAGGACGCATTCATAAAGCCCCACCAGCTTGCATCCCGATGCAGCACTTGACTGACGTACGCCAAAATAAATACGCCGAGCCAGGAGACACCCCCAATACTATCCACACTATCGACGATCATCAGAGAACGAATACGACGGTTGTGCCAAATGATTTTCCAGCCTTCCCCAAGCTCTTTCCAATGGGAGCCTTTTTCCTTTCCCTTTGCAGGTTCTACTAGATTTGTTGAGGAATCCGAAGCTTCAAGACTTAATTCCTTCTGATCCAGTGGATCGCGGACGAAGGACGTGACAGTTACAGCTACGAGATAACAACCGGATGCGATCACAAGCGTATTCAGGGAACCCAGCCAAGCCACAATAATTCCGCTCAACGCCCAGCCTGCACACCTGACCACCTGATCACTGACCGCTACCATGCCGTTGGCCCGCATCAGTCCTTCACCCGTAGCCAAACGGGGTACAAGCGCATTACGCGCAGGATTCGTCCAGCCATCCAGAAAAGACATACCAAACACCATCACAAAAATAAATAGAAACGACCTCTGCTCCGGTACGATCCACAAATAAAGCAGCAGCAGCGTAAAGATGACAAACTGCCCAAACTGGGAAAATAGCAACACGCGCGTCAGCCGAAATCGGCCGAGGACGATCGGTGCAACGAGCCCACTAAGCACTTGGGCAGACAATCGGAACAACGGGATTAAAATAGTCGTCATTAAGGAATTACTTGAACTGAACACCAATACCACTACACTCAACATGTAGATGATATCTGCTACGTTGGAGATCGTCTGAGACCCCCACAGGTAATAAAAAGAGCGTCTGATCAAAAAAGTTTCCCCCTCTTTGGTACATCGCCAATTTATGTATTTCCATAACCAAACCTCCCTTGTTGATATTACAAATCTGTTAATTGTCTGGTTTTTTGTATATTCTACGCACACCCTTAAATTTCCTTCTTTTATCTTAAAAGGAAATCCGGTGTCCAGTATGCTTTCATAGCCTTTTCCAAATCTTATCCAACACAAAAAAGCGCCTATAGCGCTCTTTCTCACCCAAAAACAGGCAATAAAGACCACTAAGGCGCTTCTTAAAATGTTTACTTCGTTAAATCTTCCACAAATTTAGGTAATACAAACGCCGCTTTGTGTAGACGCGGACTGTAATATCGGGTGTCCATCTCTGGAATTCGGGTCTCGTCTACTTCGAGCGGATCATACTTCTTACTACCCAACGTGAATGTCCAAAGACCGCTCGGATAGGTCGGAATGTTCGCACCATACACACGCACAATCGGGAAAATTTCCTTCACATCTTTGTTGACCTTCTGAATCAGGTCTGCCTTGAACCAAGGATTATCCGTTTGCGCAACGAAAATGCCGTCTTCCTTCAACGCTTCAAAAATACCTTGGTAAAACCCGCGCTCAAACAGCGGGGCTGCCGGACCTACCGGCTCCGTCGAATCGACCATAATGACGTCGTATTCATTTTTGTGTTCAATAATGTGCATGTATCCGTCATTGACCAGCACTTCTACATTAGGCTCGTCCAGCTTTCCTGCGATTTCAGGCAAATATTTTTTGGAATATTCAATCACCTTACCGTCGATCTCAACCAATACAGCCTTCTCCACTTCAGGGTGCTTGATAACCTCACGAATAACGCCGCCATCGCCACCGCCCACAACCAAAACTTTTTTCGGATTCGGATGTGTATTCAAGGCCGGATGTGCTACCATTTCGTGATACACAAATTCATCCTTAACGGTTGTCATCACCATGCCATCCAGAACAAGCATATTGCCGAATTCCTCAGTCTCGATCATAGCCAGATCCTGAAAATCTGTTTTCTCAGAGACGTAGGTTTGTTTGATTTTTGCTGTAATGCCGAAAGAGGGAGTCTGCTTCTCCGTAAACCACAAGTCCATCATTCCAACCTTCTTTCTGATCAAAGTATGTGTCCGGCAATCCGGTAGCATAAACGTTGACTTTCCTTATATCAGCAACACGCAAACGCCGAGTTTGCTATATTTATTGTACCAAACGCATTGGAATTTCACACTTTTTGCATTATAAGTGATACCTGAATGGACTGCAAAAGCAATTTGGAGATTTAATCTTGTTTAAAATAGACACGTGTGTGTATCTGATGAATAGACGCTTTCGGATTGACTATACTGAGAACATCAACTATGGAAGGAGGTGGCATGATGACCGATACGACCGGGCAATCCCCCAAGCGTAAACCGCTTTGGCTTCGATGCTTTCAAGGACTGATGTCTCTCACTATTCTGACGGTCATCGCCGCCTGCATCCTGCTCGCCTATTTGTACACGACCAGCCTTCCGCTCGCGGATACGGATCGGAATTCACGTCTGCTAGATAGTCAGGGACAAGTCATCGCCACTTTCTCTGCTGGAGGCAAAGAATCCATTCCGGTCCAGCTTGATCACATTTCACCCGATTTGATTGCAGCTACCCTGGCTGTGGAAGATCGGAAGTTTTACGATCATTTTGGCTTTGATTTCAAAGGTCTGGGCCGGGCGGTAATCGTTAATCTGACCCGCTGGGATATGTCGCAAGGGGCCAGCACGCTGACTCAGCAGCTTGCACGCAATCTGTACTTATCTCATGAGAAAACGTGGACGCGCAAGGCCAAGGAGGCCATCTATACCGCACAGCTTGAAATGAAGTACACCAAAAATGAGCTGCTGCAAATGTATTTGAACGAAATTTACTATGGTCACGGCGCCTATGGCATTGAAGCGGCTTCGCAAATGTATTTCGGTAAATCCGCAAAGGATCTGGATTTGGCCGAAAGCGCCCTGTTAGCAGGTATTCCGAAAGGACCGACCTACTATTCACCGTATAATCATATGAAAAATGCAAAGGATCGGCAGAAAATTGTACTGGACTCCATGGCGCTCACCGGCAAAATTACTCCGGCCGAAGCCACCAAGGCCTATGAGGAAATGCTGGCCCTGCGGCCCGAGAGCCAGCGCCGGACAGTGGAAGCCGCTCCCTGGTTCCGCGATTACATCCGCCAACTGGCGACTCATCAGCTTGGGATTAGCGAAGGGGTGCTTGAGCATGGTGGCCTGAGCATTTATACCACGCTGGACATGCACATGCAGCAAGCAGCCGAGGCGGCTGTAAACGAGGGCATGAAGAGCAGCAACGGACTGGAAACCGCGTTAATCTCCATGGACCCGCGCAACGGACATGTCAAGGCCATGGTCGGTGGAACGAACTATGTCGGGAATCAATATAATCATGCGCTGGCCACAACCCGGCAGCCAGGCTCCGCTTTCAAGCCGATTATGTATCTGAGCGCGCTGGATTCCGGCGAATTGACGAGTACGTCCAAGTTCGAAAGCCGACCGACATTGTTCCACTACGATAACAACCGCAAGACCTATAAGCCCAAAAATTTTGGAGATAAATATTTGGGCGAAATAGATCTTCGGCGCGCAATTGCGGCGTCCGATAATATCTATGCCGTTAGCACCATTTTGAAGGTGGGAACGGATAAGGTCATGGACCTCGCCAGCAAAATGGGCATTACAAGCGAGCTCAAGCCCGTACCTTCGCTGGCGCTGGGCGTGTCGCCCGTCAGCCCGTTCGAGATGGCCTCGGCCTTCTCGGTCATCGGCAGCGGCGGGCAAAAGGTGGCTCCGGTGGCAGTGCTGCGCATCACCGATGCGGCCGGGCGGTCGCTGTACGAAGCGCCCCAAGCCGCGCCCGTGCAGGTGGTGAAGCCCGCCTCCGCCTACGTCCTCACACGCCTCATGGAAGGCGTGTTTGAAGAAGGCGGCACCGGCAACCGGGTCGCGAAGCTGATCAAGCGCCCGGTCGCCGGCAAGAGCGGCACGACCAACACCGATGCGTGGATGGTCGGCTTTACCCCCGAGCTGTCCACCGCTGTCTGGGTCGGCTACGACAAGGGCAAGGCCATCAGCACACAGGATGCCCGACGGGCGGCTCCGATTTTTGCGCAATATACGGAGAAAGCGCTGGAGAATGTGCCGCCCAAAATCTTCCCTATCCCTGACGGCGTAGTCAGCGCTTATATTGATCCGGCCAGCGGCAAGCTGGCTGCACCGGACAGCCCGGACAAGCGGCTGGAGGTATTCGTCAGCGGCACGGAGCCAAAGGAGACGCTGTCGGGGCAAAATAACCCACCGGCAGCAACGCCAACTGACCAAGCGGAGCGACAAGCCGAAAAGAAATCGTGGTGGGGCAATTTTAAGCGTTGGTGGATGGATTAATAGCAAAAAAAGACTGGGAGAACGCGATGAGCGCTCTCTCAGTCTTTTTATTTTCGCTTCACTTACCTCATTTACCTATTTACCTCTCTTGCCAGTGCCATCAGCCATCATCCCGTTAAGCCCCGCTCTTCCCTAAAGCTACGCTATTACCAATAACAGCTAAACGACTCAATACGGTTAGTGTCTACACCATAATAAAACCAAAAACGACCACTCCACCGGAAACCCGCTACGGATGTCCTGCCTACAAAGACAGGGTACATCCAGAAACGCTCCCCGTTCGTCAGCCATACAAACGTGTTGCGGAACAAACAACCGAAAATGGCTCCAGGGTCAACCGCATACGCCGAAACCAGCGGCTTCGGTGGCGTAAATTGCGGTGGTGGGGAAGTTGGTGCTTGAGTTTGCTGCCCACCTTGCGGACCGAATGGCCCCTGCGGCGGCGGTGAGAACGGCTGTGGCGAAAATGGCCCTGGGCCTGGTGGCGGACCTATCGGAGATGGGAAGGAATCCTGCATATCAGGAAATTGTGGAATCGAAGGACCTGACGGCGTGAATGGACCCGGAGTACCCGGTTGCGTTCCGAAAGGAACTTGTGGCAGTAAAGACATGTGTTTCACTCCTTGTGTTCTAGGCTGATGTATCCTATGCGGGACATCAGCCCGCGGACTGGGCGAATCCCCATATCGCCGCCAAACTCCGCTATTTCGTCCTTTTACATCAAAAATTCTTATTTCCTGTTACGATTAACTCCCTTTCTGAACATGCTCCAGCTCAATTTCATGCACCATTTTAATCTCGACTCGTTTCCTTAGCTCATAATACCGTTCCAGCAGTCGGTGCTCAACCCCCAACTGTTCATTCATCCAGCCTATAATAGAGTCATCGTGATGTTCGTTAGACCAGCTAAACAAATCGCTATATAGCTGACCAAATGATTCCTCATTGCTGCGAGCGAACCGGATCGGTCGGGCTGTATAGCTTAGCTTGAGTTCCAACATCTCATATAGCACGTCCAAACGGTATTCCAATGCCTGTACATCTTCTTTGGATGCATCGTAGCTTTTTATATCCTGAACGAGCTCCCTAAAGGTTAGCCCTACATGCTGCATAGCAAAATAAGACCACACACAACTGCCTGTAGCCGTTCCATGAGCCTCCCAAAACGGATTCCACAGGATAGAGCGAATCGTATCCTTCTGCCCTTCTCCAAACAATGCTATTCCAGCAATAATTCCTGCATTACAGTCTACGGAAGCATGTTGCTCTCCCCAATGTACCAATCGCGGAATCATATCTTCAGTAGTGCATTTAAAGCTTAACAGAGGTAATAATTCATTAAACAAATTCTGATCCAACACTTTTTCCAATTCAGCCGCCAGTTGTTCACGATACGGTTCGCATGGAAGATGTACCAGTCCCAAACAGGCATCCACAGACGCAACTCCATATGGCCCATTCACCAAAGCGACAAGATCAGCAGCAGCCTCCACATAACCCAAATAACCTAGCACATACAGCACACCGTCAGGTATATGTTCTGGGGATGCCCGATTTTGAACGTAACGCTCGTACATATCCTGCGCCAAAGTAACATCCCCGCATCTCATGATCGGCTGGAGGAGTAACCCCCGGATATAATGATGGGGATCTTCTACAAAAAGCCTGTATAACTCCCACGCATCCTCCATGGTCCCATATCGGGCTACCACATCCGTATAGGCGGAAATGATGCTGGCGTCCAGCTTCTTGCCTGAGCCGAACATATCAATAAGTCTTGCTGTCGCGTCCATCATCCTATTTCTCTCCTTTCACCTGTGTACGTCTTCATAAAGCACTTCTCCACTGTTGAATATTTCTATTAAAAAAGAGGAAAGATGTTATCATCTACGATCCAGTCTAGGGAGTTGATCTCATGCAAGATTCCAGTCCAAAAATTACAACATTTTTCATGTTCTCAGGTCAAGCAGAAGAAGCCATGCAATATTATACCTCTGTATTTAAGCCGTCTGGTATTATGAGCATTTTTCATCAGGAAGATGGGACCGTGTTACATGCCGTATTCAACCTCAAAGGGCAGACTTTTATGGCTATTGACCAAAATCATCACAACAAACACCCTTTTACCCCAGCTCTATCGCTATTCGTCACTTGTGATTCGGAAGAAGAAATCCATAGCGTGTTTGACCAGCTATCTCAGGAAGGCCGAGTTCTAATGCCCCTTGAAGCCTCTCCCGTAAGCCAACAATTTGGGTGGGTTGAAGATAAATACGGAGTCTCATGGCAATTGAACCTGGCAAAAGACTAAATTTCTTCTCTAAACGATCCAGCAGACTCTAGAAGTCTATGAAAAAACAATAGACCATGCTCCATCTTTTTTTGGTAATATTATATTTAATAGGTGCCAGTAAAAGGATGTGTGTTTATTGTATAGTGCAAATTGTGAACAATGTTTTGGTTTATGCTGTGTAGCCTTGCCTTATGCAAAATCAGCTGATTTTGCTTTTAATAAGGATGGAGGAACTCCTTGTCAAAACCTAAATGCGGATTATCGTTGTGATATTCATAAGAATCTAAGAAACAACGGCTTGCGAGGCTGTACGGTATATGATTGCTTTGGAGCAGGTCAAAAAATTTCCCAAGTTACATACAACGGAAAAAGCTGGCGAGACGACCCCGCAATAGCTGAGGAAATGTTCAGTATATTTCCCATCATGCAACAGCTTCATGAAATGCTTTATTACCTAAATGAAGCCCTTAACTTAAAAGAAACTCACCCCATCTATACAGACTTACAAAAAGCTATGGCGAAAACCGAGCAGCTTACGGATCAAGATCCAAAATCCCTCATAAATCTTCATGTACCAACCCATAGGGCGTTAGTCAATGATTTACTTTTACAAACAAGTGAGTTAGTACGAGAAAAAGGTAAGAAAAACTTAGAGCGCAATAAATATAATAAAAAAATCAGGAGTAGAGACCTTATCGGGGCAAATTTGAGAGGCGCCAATCTTAGGGGTGCCAATTTGAGAGGAGTTTTACTTATTGCTGCTGACCTCCGAGAAGCCGATATGAGAATGACCGACCTTATCGGTGCGGATTTTAGAGACGCTGATTTAAGTGGAGCTAATCTGGAAGGAAGTATTTTCCTTACACAAGCGCAATTAAATTCGGCTAAGGGCAATTGTAAAACCAAACTGCCCCCCTCTCTAAGCATTCCCGGCCATTGGCTGCATTAGTTTTTTTCTAAAGAAACATTGCTTACCTACATGAAAAAGAAATAGACCGCCCCCCACAAAGGTAACGGTCTATTGTTGGACCCTACTGCCGACTGCTCTTTAAGCAGTGGTTGTATACTGGAGTCGTGTTAGCGCACGACTCCTTTACTATTCTTACCTCAGTATAGCTCATTTTATAACGTAAATACAGCTTTTATCTTCAAAAATTTTACTGATTACTCAGCTCTTTAACGTATATTTGGCAACAAAAAGTACCTTCCATTGGATCAGGTTCAAAAATCACGTCTTTATGACTGCATCCAGATTTAAATCCCCTTATTCTTCTTCGTTCAGAAATTCCTTTAATCTCCGACTTAAAGCTGTATACTGCTCTGCATTGGTGTCCGAAAAAGCCTCCTCCCGGTTGGAGTATACATCCTGATACTGTGGAGGGATTGAAAATTGCGACCTCGTAAAATCTATAATGTCCTCACCAATGCGGTTGTAATAGTGCCAACCACTATCCAGCCATGTCCTCAAAATATCGCCGCCAAGCCTGTCCTGAACGACAAGCGCTGTGACACCACATTGTCCAGCCGCAGGATTATTTGCTATCCATTTAGAGCTAGACTCCAAAGACCAAGCTTGAAACAACGCCTTTTCTAATTCTAAAAAAACGGTTTGCATTCAACATGCGCCTCCCTCTTCGATTCCATTCTGCACTTATGGTGAACGTGCTTTATTTATTTCAACCCGTATTCCACACTCTATGAATCTTGGCTTCTGCTTCTTTCAGTTCTAGCAAATATATGTCTGGATTCGAAAGTTTTTTCCACTCCTCAAAACCAAACTGCGGATCGTAATGTCGAATGAGAAGAGATAGTAAAGCTCCATGAGTTACAATGATAACCGTTTTTTCCGCCCGCTCTATAAGCTCCTGGACAAGCTGGATTCCTCGATCTGCTGCTTCACGAGATGATTCTCCTCCCTCCAGCTTCAAGTCCTCGTCCAAATACGTCTGCTCCAGCACGTCCAGCCAATGATCCAGATGCTCACCGCTTAATACACGTTCCTGAAGACGTAGATCAGTATATACCTGCAACTGTCTACGCTCAGCCAAGGGCTGAATGGTTCGCACGGCCCGTTTCCATGGACTGGACACAATATATTCCACACCTACATTCTCCATAAAATCAGCCAACTGCTCAGCTTGCCGGGTACCTTCATCGGTGAGTCGGGCATCTGGTTCCTGTCCGGTTGCTTGGGCATGTCTGACAAAATAAATTTTCTTCACGTCATCACTCCTTAACTGTCACACAAATTTAAAATTCTGCATATTTACAAATAATTATTTTTATGTTATAATATTGGTTTACATATTTGGATTTCATGATACGATTCCTTTGTATTACATCAACTCTTATGGGAGGGATTCGATGCAATTAGACAAGGGAATACACATACTCCAGGTTTCTGCTAACATCATGGGAAGTATAGAGAGTATTCACCCCACTTTAATGTGGGACGAAGATAACATGATTTTAGTCGATACGACTTACCCCGGGCAACTCTCACTTTTACATGAGGCTATTCTAGACACCGGATTAGCAATCCATAAACTTACCTCCATATTAATAACACACCAGGATCTTGATCATATCGGCAGTTTAACAGATATAATCCGGGCTTCCTCATCCCCAGTTCAAGTATTAGCCAGTTCTATCGAAAGGCCTTATATACAAGGAGAAAAACAGCTTATAAAGCTGACTCCAGAAGCAATAGATCAAGCTGTAAGCTCCATGCCCGAATCCGTTCCGGTAGAATGGAGACATGCATTCCGGCGTACACTTGAAAATCCCCCAAAGGCTATTGTAAACTCCACCATCGTTGCCGGAGAGGAATTGTCCTTCTGTGGGGGGATCGTAGTTATAGATACTGCTGGTCATACACCAGGACACCTAAGTTTCTATCATAAATCCAGTCAAACCCTGATTGCAGGAGATGCCCTACGCGTAGTAAGCAGCAAATTATTGGCTCCAGACCCGCAATACTGCTGTGATTTCAATATGGCCAAAGAATCTCTTAAAAACCTGCTGCCTTATGATATTAAAAAAGTGATCTGCTTTCATGGAGGGCTGTACGAAGGCAATTGTAATCAGCGGATATCTGAAATATGTGAATCCTAGCTTTTGATTACATGGTCATACCCGATCCTTGACCGATCAGATAATCATCTAAAGAAAAGACTAACCAGGAATTCCTGGTTAGTCTTTTCTGAATGAGAACTAGGCTTTTAAGTGGACTCTTAATACGGGTACTTCTGAAGAGGCAGATGTTCCTTCCAAGATTTCCACATGGCTGATCATCTCTTGCCCGTCTGGAACGATTACCGGAGTAATTACAGGCAATCCCCCCTGTTGAATCGCGTCTAGATCAAACTCCATCAGTAATTGCCCTGCTTTAATGTTATCTCCTGTTTGAACGTGAGGGTTAAACCCTTGTCCTTTGAGGGAAACTGTATTAATCCCGACATGTATCAAAATTTGTACACCAGATTCATGCTCAATGATCAGAGCATGCTTACTTTTCTCCATCACGTGGACGACTTTACCCGTAAAAGGAGCAGTCACTTTACCTTCAGTCGGATGAATAGCGATGCCTTCCCCCATAGCCTTCGTAGAGAACGCAGGATCTGGAACCTCTTCAAGGGAAACCACTTTTCCTTTGATTGGTGCTACCATGTCGAATTCTTCAATACGAGGAGCCGCCTTCTTTTTCAACCATTTAAACATAACGATGCCACCTTATTTAGAGATTACATTCATAAACAGTGAATAGGACTTAACTACATCTTTCAAGGAACCGGTTCCACAAAATGAATAAAAAAAGGAGTGGAAGCGATTTCTATCTGAATTATAGTGAATGCCTTTCCAGGATGTCAAGATGCTCCTCTCCGTTTCTAGAATCACTCCGTTTAAAGATACAGAAACATTTTATAGCGAGCATACTTTACATCCTTTCACTAAAATTGCATAATGATCAGTTGTAAAGTATGCACATTCATATTATATACTTACCTAAAGGAGAGTGTAATTTATGAGTGAACCCTGTGTTCCGTCTGGCGTGGTCCTAAAAGACACTGGCTTTGGATATACGTTGTCCTTAATAAGCGGTAAATATAAAATGATCATTATATATTGGCTTTTTGAAAATAAGGTTATGCGACATAACGAGCTGAAGCGAAGTATCGGTACCATTTCCTTCAAAACACTAAGCATCATGTTAAAAGAGCTAGAGGCAGATGGCCTTATCATACGCAAGGAATTTCCCCAGATCCCTCCAAAAGTTGAATATTCACTATCTAAACGTGGCCTTTCTCTCATTCCATTATTAAATATGATGTGCGAGTGGGGAGAGGAAAATGGTTTGCCAGCTCTGGAGGACGGACAGCAATAGACATTCCTATTACAGGCTGTCAATAAAATTCAAATAATCTCGTGCGCTTTTCTCCAATTCGCTTTCGGACGTACCAATCTCATTTTCGCCAGACTCTTTTTCTGTACCATAAAACGCAAAGAACGAACGATAATCTGCATTGCAATATAGGAAGGTTGTTTCAAAAGGAGATAATAGCTGCTCAAGTGTATGGCGATATCTTCCTTCTTCACTATAATCTTCTTTTTTACTTCCGGCAGATACTGCTAAAGCAACCTTACGATTCTTTAATTTGTCACCTCCATTTGAACCATGAGCCCAGCCATAAACAAAAACATCGTCAAGCCATTTTTTAAGGAGAGGCGGACTGTTAAACCAATAAACTGGGAACTGTAAAATGAGATTGCTATGTGATTCAATGAAGTGCTGCTCTTTTTCCACATCAATGTTCCCGTCAGGGTAAACCTTATGCAATTCGTGGATAGTATACTTTTCTGGATATTTTTTGAGTTCTTCTACCCATCGCCTATTTATGACAGATGCCTCGATGCTTGGATGTGTAACGATAACAAGAGTTTTCAAAGAATTGTCCTCCTTAAGTATTATTTATTTTTGAGTATAAAGTGAGCGCTACAAATATGTAAGTATGCACTTTCAGGACAACTACTTACTAAAAGGTTAGTGTCAACTCAGATAAATAAAAAAAGCAGCCCACAGAAGTGGCTGCTTTTTTTACTGCGTTAACGCTGGGCCTATCCTTCCAGCGCCTGCTTCAATTCCTCAGGCGAAGCGTCCCACCATTCCTCGTTATGCGAAATTAGCAGGCTTTTAAGCGCTGCTCTATCTTCGCTGCCGAGATCATCCAGCATGAAACGACGCTTGAGCGCGTAATCCATACGGTTGACGTGATCGGCGAGGATTTTCCAGCCGCGTTTGGCTTCGTCGTCAATCAGCATCTCGCAGGCGGTGGCGCCGCCGTACATACGTCCTTCGGGCGTACGATCCACGGCTACCCATACGAGCCATACCTGGCGTCCGTTCGGTACATCCTCTTTATTCGTAGAGAACTTGATACCACGTTCTACTTTACTTTTGGCATGCATGGCACCGATATCAATTTTTGCCTCTCCTCGGTCAATGATGACCGGAGACATGCTGTTCAGGTCGATTGAGCCTGCGCCGAAACCCTTATGTTTACTCTTGCCACTGACAATGTTCAGTGCAATCTGTTTTTTGCCGTCCGGCTGATTTTCACTCATGCGTCACTAGACCTCCATTTTCCGTCTTCACACTCATTCTACACTATAAATATTTTAACTAATAATCTCCTGAAAGCAAACATATACATGCTGTAGATGCTTGTCAACGGGAGGTATCCATTGTATGACCCCAGCACGCACTAAAATCGTTTTATTGTCTACACTAGCCCTCGGTCTCCTCGCAGGGACGTTATGGTTTGCCTGGCAGCCCCAATCGCAATCAGACCCGCAGTCCATAGGCCAACCACTATACGGCTCCCTGTCTGAGTCTGCGCTTGCCCCAAATATGGGCATGCCTCTAGGGGCAAACATCCTGCCTGACCTGCCCAAGAACCCTCCACAGCCCGCTACAGAAATCCTCAGCAAACGGGTGGTAGAGTACCACATTGATGTGTCTCTGGAAAAAGGACAGGTTTTGCGAGGCACTGAGACACTGACCTGGAGGCATCCGGGCAAGAAAACCGTGAATGATCTGTATCTTCATCTATACCCGAATGCCTTCTCTTCCATGGAAACCACCTTTATGAAGGAATCCGGTGGAAAGCTGCGCGGAGACACCATGCCCAAAGACGGCTTTGGCTCCATGACGCTGACTGAACTAAAAACAGAAGACGGTTTATCTCTCATGCACCGCATCCAATATGTGCAGCCAGATGACGGTAACGCAGGCGACCGTTCGCTCATGAAGGTGCGTCTACCCAAGCCGGTACGAGGTGGCGAAGAAATCACATTATATATGAAGTTTGAGGTAAAACTGCCCGCCATCTTCGCTCGTATGGGTGCGACAGATGATTTTGTAATGGCAGGACAGTGGTTCCCGAAGCTCAGCGTCTACGAGACTGCAGGGCAACGTGGACGCGCCGAAGAGGGCTGGAACCTCCACCAGTATCATGGTAACTCCGAGTTTTATGCCGATTTTGGAATTTACAGCGTACGGATTCGGGTGCCTGAAACTCATATCGTAGCAGCGACCGGATTTCCCACCCGTGGTGCCGTCCGACAGAACGGCCAAAAAATATATCAATTTTATGCCGATGATGTACACGATTTTGCCTGGTCCGCTTCACCCAACTTTGTAACCGTAGAAGAACCCTTTTCTTCTGCTGAAGTCCCTGGTGTCAAAATCAAGCTCTACCTTGACCCGTCGCACAAGGAGCTCAAAGGGCGCTATATGAGCGCAGCGAAGGCCGCTCTTTCGTACTACAGCAAATGGTACGGGCCTTATCCATATTCCACCCTATCCATCGTGGTTCCACCCAAATCAGGCAATGGAGCCGGCGGTATGGAGTATCCGACACTCATCACAGCCGCTGCTGCGGGTAATCTAAATCCTGGCTATAGTCTGGAACGAACATTAGTTCATGAGATTGGACATCAATATTTCTACGGAATGGTAGCCAATAACGAATTTGAGGAGCCGTGGCTGGATGAAGGCTTCACCTCCTATGCAGAGGAGCGGCTTATGGAGCAAGAATATGGGCTTACCCCCAACTTGCCATTACAATCGGGACAGATAGCCTCCCCACAGCCGCTAAACCGCGAGTCATGGAAGTACGGCTCGGCTGCTGAGTACGCGCAAAACGCCTACTCTCGAGGCAAGCTGGTACTACGGGGCATTGAACGTCAGGTGGGTATGAAAAAAATGGATCGGATTATGCGGACCTACGTCCAGACGTACCGATTCAAGCATCCATCCTCCCAGGATTTTCAACGTATCGTGGAGAGAGCCACCGGACGCTCATGGAGCCACTATTTTGAACAGTATGTATATGACGGCCAGATGGCGGACTTTTCGGTGGATCATATCACGAACCAAAAGCTGGAGAATGGATATGAAGCAGTCGTGACGGTCAGCAAAAAAGGGGCGGATTATCCCAAGATCCCTGTCCAATTTACCTTCAAGGATGGTACCACGATATTCAAGGCTTGGGACGGCGCGGGCAAAAGCACAACTTTTCGGATCAAAAGTACTTCTCCCGTTTCCTATGTAACCCTTGATCCTCTATATACCATTGCACTGGAGAACAAGCACATTAACAATAGCCTAAAAGCCGAATTGGACGAAAAGCAACAAACCCGTTGGAATGTAAGTGTAACCAAGCTGTTAGAAACACTGCTTGGAAGTCTGTCATGGTGAGGTGTCTATAGATGCGGACTGTTATAAAAGAGGGCTGGGCGCTGGTGCGCATACGATTCTATATCGTTATCATTTTATTTCTGTATCGACTACTGTGGGGGGTGTTTCTCTATCGGCTGGTGCAGTCTGCCGTTATCCCGCTACTGCTCCGTTATCCTGATCAGGGTCAAAACGAGCTGGGACAGACCTTGTTTTGGATGGAGAGCCAGATTGCTCTGATGGACAGCCGGGAAGTACATGTGTATTTGTGGATACTACTAGGGGCGACTGTACTACGCATACTGATCACTCCCTTCATTAGAGCCGGAATATATCAAAGCCTGCATACCGATGCGACTGAACCGCAAAGCCTGTCCTTTTTCAAGGGTATGAAACGCCATGGCATGTCGTCGCTGTTGTATTACATCATCGAGTTGGGACTGCTGCTGCTTCCCGCCATTTGGGTAGTACCGAGACTCTACCCTATTGTAGCAGGAGCACTTCAATCTTCCTCTTATCTGCTGCATTTGTTGCCCTATGTCATGGGATGGATGGCATACGGATGGTTCATTCGGCAGTGCATCCTGTATATGCAACTGGGGACTGTCGGTGGTCACGCCATACTATCGTCCCTGCTCGCCTTCTTTCGCCAGCTCCTTCCAGCTGTCGGTATATCTCTTTTGCTTGGTGCTTGTGTGCTGCTGGTCTTCGGTCTATTTGGCACCGTGGCGATGATTTGGACTGGCATGCTGGCGCTCATTCTCCAGCAATCGTATCATTTTGTTACTAGTCTGGTCAGGCTGTGGCATATCAGTTCGCAGTACAGACTATGGCATACCGATATCTCCAGTAGAAGTTAAGCCCTGCCTTTATGTTTTTTACTTCATTTCCGTCTGTCGAAAAATCTTGATTCATATCCGCGCAAACGACACATAACTGAATACTGTTAACAACATCTGTTCCTTGGACATTAGGAGCAGATTTTTTTTGTAACTTTTTGCAATGAAACATTTGCCAAAGCCAGCCGTCTTTGTTACAATAATCGCAGTGAACTGATAGTAACAACTTTGTAATCTTTATTGTAACCTTTATCTCAAAAATAACGTTATTGTGAATACTGCTCTCCAAGGTGCACATCTTAAGTTAAGCCTAATTCCTGGCACCTAGGAAGCGGGGGAACCAGTTTGGGTGAATTGATCTCGCAACAGAGTGGTCATAGGGGAACCTTCTACCGAATCCTTAAGCTAACCTCGCAGGCATTGGAAGGGGTATATTTTTTTTGAAGAAGAAGCTAACGATCGCAGCTATGGGTCTTGCCATTGCCTTTACATCTTTTACATTCGGTGGCGGCAGTGCATATGCAGACTCTAAGATGGACCAGGTCATTCAAGATGCCAAAGGAACGAGCTACAGAAGCGGAGGCACTACACTCGAGGGATTCGATTGCTCCGGCTTCACAATGTATGTATTCAACAAACTGGGAATTAAACTTCCGCATCAATCCGGATCACAATTCAAAATGGGATCTTCTGTATCCCGCGACGAAATGAGACCTGGAGACCTGGTGTTCTTCAACACCACAGGAAGAGGCATTTCCCATGTAGGTATCTTCGTAGGTGAAGGGAAATTTGCCCACTCCTCGACTTCACGTGGTGTAGTAGTTAGCTCACTGAACGAAAATTATTACGCTAACCGCTATGTCGGTGCAAAAAGAATTATGAGCACAGACGCTTACCATTCTGTAGCTTCAGAAATTCCTGATGACGACAACGTAGAATAACTAACGCACAGCAAGCTAACCCTAGCCGCAATTTGATTCTGGCCGGAATCGAATTGCGGTTTTTTATGTCCACAACATCAGCAATTATTATCATTACTGACGAACTGAAGCCTCAAAAGGTTTCAATTTTAGCGAACATCGTCGGTTTTACCGTCAGCGCTGGGGGAGCATATGAGCAGTAAATCCTTCTTATTGAATGTATACCCGACTTGAGTATGAAATAAACACGCTTGCCATTCCCCTGCAACTTGTCTACAATCTGTTGTTAATGATTGAAGTACCTGTAAAAGGAGGATGGAACACATGCCGGCCTCAATATCCAACTATCGGATCGTACCGATGGACGAGCATCAAGCGGCTGCAATCTGTGAGTGGCGCTATGATCCACCTTATAATATATACGGTTGGCTCCCCTGGGAACAAATGAAGGCGCTTGAAGTCGAATTTGGAAGTCCCACGCTTCGCCAAGAGCAATATGTTGCCGTACTGGATGAAGAGAATAAGCTGACGGGATTTGCTCAATATTTTCCTATGATCGGTGTGACCCGGCTAGGTCTTGGAATGCATCCTGAAAGATGCGGACATGGCAAAGGCGCTGATTTTGTCCGTGCCATTGCAGAGGAAGCACAACGACGCAACCCGAAGAATGAAATTGATCTAGAGGTACTCACTTGGAATGGGCGCGCTATCCGGGCTTACAAGGCGGCTGGATTTGAGCTTACAGATACCTATGAACGCCAGACTCCCGATGGCAAAAAACCGTTTTTTTGTATGGTATATCGTCCCGAACACCAAACCCAGGTTCTATGATAAAAGCGCCTTCGGCATACAACCGCGATGTTGTATAGCGAAGGCGCTTTTATCATCATACGACAGATCATTACAAGCTCAATGACTGCTGCGCATTTTTTCAAAAGCTTCATTATATTGTTGGGCTTCCTTAATATCCACGGCCATAATACCGCCGTCGTCCCAAGAGGTCAAACGCAGAGTCACGGTCTTGTAATCAATCGTAATAAATGGATGATGATTGAATGCTTCAGATATAGCGGCAACTTCATCCACGAATGCAATCCCTTTCATAAAACTGGAAAAATTATATTTCCGAACGATCCAACGTCCTTCCTCCAGTTCCCAGCCCTCCAGTTTCTCCAGATGTGCTTCAATCTCTTCTTGTGTAAAAGGCATGTTACGAACTCCTCCCCGTTTATACGGAAGCCTTTCGACCGCTTAAATACGGCCAAAACTACGATATATTGGTGTACATATTACCACGGCCCCGTTGATAAATCCATAAGACGGACCTCAAATCAAAGGGACTGACGTCAGCTCCTCGTCTCCAATGAGTACATAGATACGATGCTGCTCCGGCTCATAGATCACAACGCCACTGCCTACAGTGATTATGGGCTCTGTACCCAGTGCATAAAATAAGTCTTCTGCCAAAGCTTCATTGACTTCCTGGCGTCCCGCCGGGTCCAGCCTGTCCCAATCTTCTGCTTCCATCTCAAAAAATTCATAGCTGTCTGGGATGCGTCCCACAGCCTCTGTCAAATCGTTCAAAATTTGTTCATACTCACGCCCATGCTTTACTCCCATGCCATTTCCTCCAATGGTTCCGCCATTCAATACATAATCACCTTATTATACCGGAAATTCGCACTTAACAAAAAAGAGAGTTTTGTCGATAAATACTATAATCCGTCTTGTAATGACGCGCTTGGGGCAAGGACGACCCCGGCGGCATGAAAGGATTCAAAATCTATTCTCATGGATGAGGTGTATCATGCAAATTTCAACCATTATCGGACTTGTGCTCGGGATTATGTCACTGGTCGTCGGGATGATCTTAAAAGGCGCTCCGGTCGTCAATCTGGTCAATAATCCCGCTGCTTACATGATTATTTTCGTCGGAACGGCAGCGAGTATATTTATGGCCTTCCCGATGGCAGAAATCAAACGGATTCCGAAGCTGTTCAAGGTTATTTTCACCGAACAAAAACTGTTAGACCGCAAAGAGCTCATCGGTACGTTTACCGAGTGGGCATCCATTACCCGTCGTGAAGGTCTGCTCGCCTTGGAATCTAAGGTAGAGGAAATCGACGATCCCTTTATGCGTGGCGGCATGCGAATGATTATTGACGGAAATGATCAGGAATTCGTACGGGACGTTCTGATGGAGGATATCAATGCTACCGAGGACCGACATCGCTCTGGCGCGCTGATCTTCTCTCAAGCTGGTATGTACGCTCCAACGCTCGGGGTACTCGGTGCGGTTGTAGGTCTGATCGCCGCTCTGGCCGACCTTAGTGACATGGAAAAGCTTTCTCATGCCATTGCAGCAGCCTTCATTGCGACGTTGCTCGGTATTTTTACAGGTTATGTCCTGTGGCATCCGATGTCCAACAAGCTCAAACGGTTATCCAAAAAAGAAGTAGAGCTTAAATTAATGATGGTCGAAGGTCTGCTTTCCATTCAATCGGGGATATCGACGATTGCCATCAGTCAGAAACTGACGATCTTCCTGACTCCGACCGAACGGGCTACGTTGACCCAGAAGGATGGCGATTCCAGTGAGTAAAAAGAGACATGAACCGCATGAAGAGCATGCTGACGAAAGCTGGCTGTTGCCATATTCCGACTTAATGACCCTTCTGTTGGCTCTTTTCATTGTCTTATTCGGTATGAGCTCGCTCGACGCCAAAAAATTTGAAACTATGGCTCAATCCCTGAGTGCAGCTTTTAGTGGCGGCACTGGCGTGCTGGATCACTCGGCCGCGAATCCGTCGTCACAATCCATGGATATGGGCAAAAATAAAGAACAAGTATCACAACCCTTAAAATCGAAGGCTACTTCTACCTCTGAACTGCAAAAACAGTTGGCCCAGCGGGAAGAAGAAGATTTAAAAAAACTTAAAAAACAAATGGATCAATACATTCAAAATAACGGCCTGACCCCGTTGCTGAATACCAAGCTGAACCAATCACAGCTGATGATCACCATTAGTGATAATGCCTTGTTTTCATCCGGGCAGGCCGAAGTAAAGCCGGAAGCAAGAAAGCTGGCCAAGTCTATTTCTAGTATGCTTCAGCAGTTCCCTGGCTATGATGTTATCGTATCGGGTCACACGGATAATGTACCGATCTCCAACAGCCAGTTCCCGTCCAACTTTGATTTGAGCGCCAAGCGCTCTCTGAATTTCTTGCGTATCTTGTTGCTCAATCCAGATCTCGATCCAACCAAGTTTGTATCCATCGGTTATGGCGAGTATCGTCCATTGGCAAGCAATCAAGATGGTCAAGGACGCTCCAAAAACCGTCGTGTTGAAATATCTGTTCTCCGCAAATATCAGAACGGGACACAAGTCATCAGTCCTACCTCAAGCTCGAGTGAAGGTTGATTATGCATATGTTATATGAACAAAGGCACCGCCGCATTTTTATGCAGCTGGTGCCTCTTTGTTTATGCTTCCTGTACTCTGGCCTTATCTGATAAGAGGATCATACGCTGTAGGCTATACAAAGCCCCTCTGGCATTAGCTAAGCGTATAATCGAGCATCTGGCCAAGCTCCTGCTTCTCAGCCTCTGTCAGATCACGCCAGGCACCTTTCTGAAGGGACCCCAACCGAATATTCATGATTCGCAGCCGTTGCAGTTTTTTTACTTCATAACCGAAGGCAGCACACATACGCCGGATCTGACGATTTTTCCCTTCAGTCAGGATAATACGGAATACATACTCAGATACACGCGTCACCTCACAAGGTAGCGTCCGCTGACCGAGTATTTTCACACCACTGGACATGCCCTGCACAAAAGATGGTATGACAGGGCGATCCACTGTTACGATATATTCTTTCTCATGCTTGCCTTCTGCCCGTAAAATCTTATTCACAATGTCTCCATCATTGGTAAGTAAAATGAGACCTTCCGAATCCTTATCCAGGCGTCCAATCGGGAATATCCGCTGCGGGTGCCCCACAAAATCAACAACATTGCCTCTAATGTGGCTCTCCGTTGTACTTGTAATGCCCACCGGCTTGTTCAATGCAATATAGACGTGATCGGACTTCTCGCGCAGCGGCTTGCCGTTCACGCGAACATCATCGCCTTCCTCCGCTTGACTACCCAGCACGGCCACTTCGCCGTTAATCGTCACGCTGCCGCTCTCTACCAGCTTGTCCGCCTCCCGGCGCGAGCAAAAACCGGTTTCGCTGATAAACTTGTTAATGCGCAACCTGTGTACCCTCCATTTCTACTAACACACTTCCTCCTGCGCCCCTGCCCGTTACTCCGGCTTGGCAATCGGAAGCTGCACCAGGGCTGTCGTTCCCTCTCCCTCTGTGCTTTCAATATCCAGTGTGCCTTTATGACTCTGTATAATACGCTGGCTGACCATAAGTCCTAGTCCTGTCCCTGTTTCTTTGTTTGTGAAAAAAGGTTCTCCTAGCTTGGACAGCATTTCTGCAGGAATACCCGTTCCCTGGTCCCGTATGAAGATTTTAACGCTTTCTCCCTCCAAGAACAAATGAATCGTGATGATACCACCTTTACTCATAGCCTCCATGCTATTTTTAAGTAAATTAATGAATACCTGTTTTAACTGATTTTCTTCGGCGTATACCAGGGCAGGCTCGTCCGTGACCTGAAGATTGAATACAATGCCCAGCAGATGCGCCTGACTATCTAGTAAAGAAATCACATCGCTCACAATATAGCGAACATCTTTTTTCTGAAAATGCACCGCCTGTGGCTTCGCCAGAATTAAAAACTCGCTTACGATCAAATTAATGCGATCCAGCTCAGACATCATAATATCGTTGTGTTTCATATTCAACACTTGATTTTGCTGCTGTAGTTGGAGAAAGCCACGTAGCGTGGTTAGCGGATTACGAATCTCATGCGCTACACCTGCCGCTAGTTGTCCGACGGTTGTCAGTTTCTCTGATCTGCGCAACAGCTCCTCCATCCGGTTGCGACCCGTGATATCACGCGACACGCAGATAAACCCCAAAATCTGGCCTTCTTCATCCAGAATAGGAGACGTGCTCATACTAATCTCTACCGTACTTCCATCCTTACGCATTCTAAGGGACTCACTTGATACGATGCTCTCTCCCTGAAGCAGACTCTTCTTCTGAAATTCATACTCCTCCTGTTGCTGCGGAGGTACAAACTCCAGCTTACGACCAACCAACTCTTTCTTGGTCCAGCCGTACAAAGCTTCGAAGGCATGATTGACCCGAACGACACGATCCTCTTCATCAGTCACATGAATCGCATCTGCTGTCTGATTAATAACCGATTCCAGATGCTCCTTTACAGAACGGTTCTCTTCATACATTTGTTCGAGTCTTCTCGTATACACCCCCAAATTGTAGGCCATCGCATTGATGCGCTCACCCAACTGTGCAAGCTCATGACCACCCTTGATTTCTAGCCGTGTATCAAAATGACCATCAGCCATCTCGTTCACTTTGCCCAGAATCGACTGAATTGGACGGACAAACAGACTGGCAAGCACATAGCTTCCAATGATCACAACCTCTAAAAGGACAATTGAAATGGCAATTAAACTAATCAATTGCTTGGAAATAACAGAAGTGATCGTATCATAATTCATAACAATACGGATAACATAGGCATCACGGTTAGCCGGATAAAAAGGTATGTAACTGACGAGAACCCGTTCGCCTTTAATATAGCAGTCTTGTACAATACTCTCCCCCGAGATGATAGCCCTGGACACGGCCAAACGATCCTCCTGCACTCTCGTTAGTTGATACGTGCCGAATTGGATCGGTTTGTTGTACATGTAATAGTATTTCCAGTCGTTCCCGTTCTTGTCCATCGTAGCGCCACCAAAGGTTGCAGGGTTAATTCCTGTAATCTCCATGATGCGATAATCCACTTGTTGGGTTTGCTTTACGATCTCATCGGGACTCAGGATGGTTATGAAATTTTGTACTGAAGTATCCTGAAAGGAAATTCGAATTAAGTAGTTACGTTTTTGGTCATAATAAAATCCCCATTTATTAATATGTGAGGAGTCTGAACCCGTGTAGTCAAATGATCCGGTCCAAAAATGATCCAGTTTCTGACCTTGCGCCATTGCAGCCTGTCCATGCTCATATAATTGGTCAACTGCATTTTTCCAATGCCCGGTCAATGGATCGGATGGCGTTACTTCTTTAGGATCGGAGGATTTGACAACCTTATACCCCTGCCCGTCTCGAATCATCAAAGAAATATTAATATCCCTGTGGAGTGTGGCTATCTGTTGAAGCTGTTCCTGCTGAATATTTCGGATGTCAGGATCGAGCTGATTGGCAGCCAACGTGGCAGAAAGCCACAGATTATATCCGAGCTGTTTGTCAACGGCCTCCCAGCTATGTTGGGTTTGTTCGATAGCTCCTCCGATAATTTTAGCGGTCAGAACCATTTTAGTTTCACTGTCACTTCTTAGATTTTCGTGGGTCGTGTAATAATTGAGTGCGATGTTTAACAACAGGATAAACAAGACGGACCCCGACAAAATGATCGTTATTCTGATTTTTATCGACACACTGATTTCTCACCTCTTGCCGTATGCTGGCGATTACTGGCAATTGCTAACTCAATGATACCGTAATAGCGCCTCTGATACCAGCATTTACATTTACCGGATATACATAAATACACACCTTGTGTACAGTATTGTCAATAGACGGGCGTTTGCCTACAATATAAGAAGATAATCATCCACAGGTAGTCCACAAATACACAGATTTTATTATAAACTGTGGATAAACCTGTGGACAAGTGCCTTGTTATCCACAATTTTATTCACATCATGTTAACAACGGAATATTTGTTCGTTGGATAATTCCGCGTTTGAAAGGAGCATTTTCCCAGTGACCACTATGGATCACGCCTATTGGATGAAAGAAGCCATTCAGGAAGCGTATAAGGCAGAAACGTTAGGTGAAGTCCCCATCGGAGCTGTCATCGTAAAAGATAATGAAATCATCGGCCGCGGTTACAATTTGCGCGAGACGGATGCTGACCCAACCGCACATGCAGAGATGGTTGCCATTCGTCAGGCCAGTGAGCACTTAGGCGCTTGGCGCCTGCTGGATTGTAGGCTGTATGTCACTCTGGAGCCGTGTCCAATGTGCGCCGGAGCCATTGTTCAATCACGGGTTCCCCATTTGATATACGGAACTACAGATCCCAAGGCAGGCTGCGCAGGCACGCTGATGAATTTATTACAGGAGCCTCGGTTCAATCATTGCACAGAGGTAACCAGTGGTGTACTTCAGGAGGAATGTGCCTCGTTGCTAACGAGCTTTTTTCGGCATCTCCGGCAAAAAAGAGCGGCCGCCAAATTGTCTCCTCCCCTATCTTCATCCTGAGGGGGAAAATTCCAAAACACTTCATCTCATTGCTAATTCCCCATGGAAGGAGATCACCTCATGCCTATGAGCTTGTATAATACGCCTCAAGGTATCTTTTTACGGCCATTTAGCTTGGCGGATAGCGAAGCCCTTCTCGCCCTTAGGCACCGAAATAGGGATTCCCATGCGCCTTATGAGCCGCTTTACGAGGATTCATTTTTCACATTAGAGAAACAGCAGGATTACATCCGTCAGAAATTGCGGCAAGCCGAAGAGGATCGAGGTTACGTGTTCGGTATCTTTCTCTTAAAGGAAGAACGGCTCATCGGTTATATCTCTATTTCCAATCTAGTACGTGGAGTTGGACAATTCGCTGATATCGGCTACATGATGGATCATCATGAACAGGGTAAAGGGCATATGACCGCTGCCTTAAAGTTGATCATACAATATGCCTTTCGTGCCTTATCTCTACATCGTCTCCAAGCGGGTACCCTTTTGCATAATGATCCCTCACAACGTGTATTAAAAAAATGCGGCTTCCAGCCAGAAGGCATTGCTCGCAAGCTTATACAGATTCAGGGTGCATGGCAGGATCACCAGATGTTTGGACTTTTGGCTGAGGATGACGTGTGGCAGAGCTAAATGACTGCACAGGGACAACATTAACAGTAAACAAAAAACCGCCCGGCTTATGCCGAGCGGTTTTCTTACATCATATACGAAAAAAATGATGTTTTGCAATCATGTCATCCCATAATTAAGGAGCAACAGTTTGCATTTTTTGTTGCAGTTGTTCCATAGTCAGGACTTGATCACCTGTTGGAATACCCACTTTAAATGCTGCTTTAGCATTGATTTTGCTGTATTGCGTGTAGCCTGTTACGGACAATTTTACATTGTCTTTTGTAGCCGGATCATTCATCTCTACATTCGCATTCAGGTCTTGATACACAGGAATGTCATCCTTGTTCAAAGCTGTGTTAATATCAAACTGTTTCACTGTCAAGTAGTTTTTCAACTCATCCAGCTTTTTGCTAACTTCGCTGGTGTTGGATTGCAGTTCTTTCTTCGCTTCAGCCAGCTCTTCCTTCTTCACTTGAAGCATGCCAGCATATTCATCTTTAGACATCACATCAAGGACTTTAGGAAGCGCCTTAGTGATAAATGTATTGGTCGCTTGCTTCACATTGTCGTTCGTTATTTTGAACTGAACTACTTGTTTAGCTTCAACGCCTTGTGGCAATTTAGCGTCTTTAGGATCAATATCAAAGAAGTACGTAGCTTGATCATACTCGTTCATAATAGCAGCAATCACTTCATTCGCAAATTTCTGCGATTTTTCCTGATCCATGGCTGCAGGGTTAAATTCTTGTCCTGATTGTTTAGCCAGTTCTTGTGGATCAATGATCAGGAATTTACCTACAACATCCTGTGGAAGCGGGTAAAATGGAATATTAGGAATTTTAACGTACAGTTTATCTTTAGTCATTACCATTGGAATCGTGAAGCTGGTGGAAAGATCACCCTTCAAATGAATACCGAGCGTCATTTCAGATTGGAAAGGTTCTTTTTGGTATACACCATCCAACGTAATATCAGCATTTTTCAGCATGCTAGTTACCATTGCACTTTGCTCACTTGGAACAGAAGCGGATGTAATGGTCAGTTCCTTAATCGTGAATTGACTTTTGGATTCATAAGAATTCAATTTCATTGCATTAGCTGTACCGGTCGTAACAGCTTCCTTCGGTTCTAACTTCTTGCTACAACCTACCAGGGCTACCGTCATAAGCAACACCATAGTGAGTACCAAGACGGATAACTTTTTACTCATTGTGTAGATTCTCTCCTCTCGTATTTAACCCCTTTATTTATGCTAACAAAAAAATACACACCCTCTATTTTAACTCATATTCTCAAACGGCGAAACACTTATTGGAAAATTTTCTTACAATAAGCACAAAGACACCCTGGCTCTCTAACCAGGGTGTCTTACACTATGCAATATATTTTAGGAGAAAGGTCTGCCTGCTTATGAGCCTTCTCTATTATGGTGATCCACGTGATTCCGCTGTTTCACCTTCTTGGAACCGGATAACGGCTCCTGCTGATGACTACGCTCACGCTTTTCGTTACTTCCACCAGAATCCTGTGCTTCGGGAACAGGAATGGCTTTAGGCTTGCTCATTTATGCATCCTCCATTCTCAGTCTATATTTTTGGTACATCAACGAATCCGTTTATTACCATTAAAATAGGACTATAGATGGTGTAGATCTTCCGTTTTATCGTGATTTAGTGAATCCTGATGACGGCGATCATTACGATCCTGCTGCACTTGCTGTGCCTGATGACTATTAACTGGACGTTGCTCCAAATCATCAACAATGTTAGACAGGTTTTTATCCAGTCCGTTTTTGGCTTTTGTCATGTAGCCTTCCTCCTCATTCCTTCATGACCTACGAATGCGTCAACGACTGTAATGTTTGGGCACATTGGTGAATATGCCGAGTATAATCGGACACTAACTGCTGAATGATATCTGTTCGTTCATCCACAGACTGTCCGTCCCGCTCTACATCGACTAAGCTAACCTGTACTTCCCGGGAGTCTACATAAGTACATGCAAAATCAAAGGAGTACATTTGTCGGCCTTCAACCTCGATGTGGATTCGTATAGCCCGGTTATTGGCTTCATCTGCCTGTACCTGTGATTTGTCCCCTGAATTCAAAAGAATCGGCAGTTGTTCCTGCCAGGCCTCTACCAGCTTTTGCTGGTCTACTGTCATTTCTCGATTCATGCCAGCACCTCCACATCTGATAACGTGTGAAAAAAACGAGCTTTTTATACAACAAAAAAGCCATTCTCCACAATTCCTGATCATTAGCTTATAAAGGCCACTGTATCAGCTATCGTATTTGAATGACTTGGTTTATTTAAAATATGGCGGAGAGGATGGGATTCGAACCCATGTGAGCTTGCACTCTAACGGTTTTCAAGACCGCCCCGTTATGACCGCTTCGGTACCTCTCCAGGTGGTAAATGGATAAAGCTGCTTCCCTTTTAACATACTCAGGCGCAACAAAATTATTTTACCACAGGATTTCTAAGAATGCAACACTTACTGCTTAGGAGCAATAACCTCTATGCCTCGCATGTATGAACGCAGGACTTCTGGGATCACGATGCTTCCATCCTCTTGCTGATAGTTCTCCAAAATAGCAGCCACAGTCCGCCCTACAGCCAATCCTGAACCGTTCAGCGTATGTACAAATTCAGGCTTTGCCTTCGAATCTGGACGGAAACGGATGTTTGCACGACGCGCTTGGAAGTCTTCTGTGTTTGAACAAGAAGAAATCTCGCGGTACATGCCACTCTCAGGCAACCATACTTCCAGATCGTAAGTTTTGGCAGACGTAAAACCCATATCTCCAGTGCAAAGTGCCAGCACACGATATGGAAGTCCGAGCAGCTGTAAAACACGCTCAGCATTATTCGTCATTTTCTCCAATTCCTCATAGGAGGTATCCGGGTGAACCAGCTTAAGCATCTCTACCTTATTGAACTGATGCTGACGGATCAGGCCACGTGTATCACGTCCTGCTGATCCTGCCTCTGAGCGAAAGCAAGAGCTGTATGCCACATAATATTTCGGAAGCTGCTCCGCATTCATAATCTCTTCACGATGGTAGTTCGTTACCGGAACTTCAGCCGTAGGAATGAGATAATACTCAGTATCACGCAGCTTGAACAAATCTTCTTCAAACTTCGGAAGTTGACCCGTTCCGTACAAGCTGTCCCGATTTACGATGTATGGAGGAAGCATTTCTTCATAACCATGCTCACTGCTGTGCAGATCCATCATAAAGTTAATCAGCGCACGCTCTAATCTTGCTCCCAGTCCTTTGTAGAACGTAAAACGAGAACCCGTTACCTTGGCTGCTGCCTCAAAATCAAGAATATCTAGATCCTGAGCCAATTCCCAATGCGCTTTAGGTGTAAAAGAAAACTCGCGTGGCTCCGACCAGCGACGGATTTCTACATTATCCTCTTCCGATGCACCTACAGGTACTGTTTCATTAGGAATATTCGGAATAGACATCACCAGTTCGTCGATCTGTACTTCCAGTTCGCGTACTTGCTCATCTAATTCTTTAATACGATCGGAGACTTGACGCATTTCTGCAATCAGATCATCCGCATTTTCCTTATTCTTCTTCAATTTGGCTACTTCACCGGATACCACGTTCCGACGATTTTTGAGTCCTTCGCTTTCTTGAAGTAACTCACGACGGCTTACATCCAGATCTGTAAAACCATTAATCAGATCCAGAGATTTCCCCCTGTTCTGCAAAGCTTTCTCAACCCGACCAAGCTCATTACGTAAAATCTTTATATCTAACACAGGTAATCCCTCCTACACTACAAACCTGACTTTCCCCTATTCGCGGACCATATCCACAAAATACTGATGTAACCGGTAATCGTCTGTTAACTCCGGATGGAAGGATGAAGCCAGCAAATGACCCTGACGGGCTGCCACGATCTCGCCGTTATACTCAGACAGCACATCTACTCCCGTTCCAACAGACTGTATTAATGGCGCGCGTATAAATACAGCACGAACCGGTTCCTCAATCCCTTTAATGTTCAAGTCTGTTTCAAAGCTTTCTCTTTGGCGACCAAATGCATTACGCGATACTGTAATATCCATGAGTCCCAAATGTGCTTCTTCCTGTCCTTGAATCGTTTTAGCCAGTACAATCAATCCCGCGCAAGTACCAAATACAGGCTTGCCTTGATTGGAAAACTGACGTACAGCCTCTATAAAATTATACTTGCGCATTAGCTTACCGATAGTGGTACTTTCACCACCGGGAATGATAAGACCGGACAGCTCATCGAGCTGTTCGATCTTCTTCACCGCTATACCTTCCGCACCCGCACGTTCAACGCTTCGTATATGTTCAGCTACAGCGCCTTGCAGCGACAATACACCTATTTTCATGCCGGTCCCTTCTTTCTTACCAACCACGATCCTGCATGCGCTCATGCGGTGCCAGTTTGGAAATTTCAATGCCTTTCATAGGAGTTCCCAAATTCTTGGAGACTTCTGCGATTAGCTTGTAATCCGTATAATGAGTGGTCGCTTCCACGATTGCACGTGCAAACTTCTCAGGGCTATCCGATTTGAAAATACCAGAACCTACAAAGACGCCATCAGCGCCTAAATGCATCATTAACGCGGCATCGGCAGGTGTCGCTACACCACCCGCTGCAAAGTTGACCACAGGCAGCTTGCCAAGCTCATGCACTTCCAACAGCAGTTCATAAGCAACTCCGAGGTTTTTCGCTTCTGCATACAGCTCGTCCTTCGACAAGTTTTGCACCTTGCGAATTTGACCATTGATAAAACGCATATGCCGAACGGCCTCAACAATATTCCCAGTTCCCGGTTCGCCCTTCGTACGGATCATAGATGCACCCTCACCAATACGACGCAGCGCTTCTCCCAGATCCTTGGCTCCGCAAACAAATGGAACGGTGAACTCCCGCTTATCAATATGGAAAACTTCATCCGCAGGTGTCAGCACTTCGCTCTCATCGAGATAGTCAACACCGAGAGATTCCAGTACCTTTGCCTCTACAAAGTGACCGATGCGAGCCTTAGCCATAACAGGAATAGAAACAACCTTCATAACTTCTTCCACAATCGTTGGGTCAGCCATACGAGCGACCCCACCAGCTGCACGGATATCCGAAGGCACCCGTTCAAGAGCCATTACAGCTGTAGCTCCTGCTGCCTCTGCAATTTTAGCCTGCTCAGCGTTCATGACATCCATGATTACGCCGCCTTTTTGCATCTCTGCCATACCTCTTTTTACACGCGAAGTTCCCGTTTCCATATCGTTGCCTCCTGTAAGGGTTACGTTTAGATTCTAACTTAATATTTTACCGCACGAATGCCAAATACACAATCATTTCAAGCTGCAAAATAAGTAATGAAAAACAAGATAGGTCGCTTAGCTTTGCTTTTTTAGAAGAGGTTCTTAATTCCTTGGAACAGATCTCCGAAGAAATCACCGATTGCCCGGAAAAGCATTCGGAACCAGCCGCCCTCTTCTACTGCCGTCGTAGTAACCAGATCTACGGTTTTCGTCTGCCCTTTATCCACACCGTCTGTCTTGTAAGTGTACGTAATTGTTCCGACTTTGGCCCCTTGCTTCAAAGGTGCCACCAGAGAGCTTGCTGGTGTAATGTTCGTTGTAAAGGTTACCTTAGGATTGCTCGCACCCTTAGGTACAATAAAGCTTACTGCATCCTTGGTGACGATCGGTACTTCGGTTTCCGTACCTTTGGTCACTGGCACATTCTCAACACCCTTAACCACCGTCTTTGGAGCAATAACCTGCTTCACTTCAAAATTATCAAAACCATAGTTCAGTACTTTAGCTGTCTCTGTAAAACGGTGTGCATCTGAATCAGCTCCCATAACTACACTGATGAGACGCACTCCGTTGCGTTCAGCGGTTCCTGTAAAACAGTTGCCAGCATTAGCCGTATGGCCTGTTTTCATCCCGTCTAAACCTGGGTAAGCAAACTTTCTAAAGTTAGTAATATTTTTGTTTGCTTCTAGCATCCAGTTATAGTTAATAATCGGCGCCTTGTCAGTAGGACGGAATTTGTAAGATTGAATTGTCGTGAATCGTGTGTAATCCGGATGATCTTTAATGATGTAACCAGCCAGAGTAGCTGCATCTCTCGCTGTCATCACAGTTTCCCGGTCTGTATCCGGCTGGAAGCCTTTCGGCATATCACCACGGTCCAAACCAGTCGAGTTGATAAAATACGTATTTTTCATGCCCATTTTCTGAGCTGTTTCATTCATTAGTTTTACAAAGTCCTGCTCAGTTCCGGATACGCGTTCAGCAAGGGCTACTGTTGCATCATTAGCAGAACCTACCGCCATTGCAATATAAAGCTCTTCTACCGTATGTTGATCCCCTTGAGCCAAAAAAATACGTGATCCAATGCTCTTAGAAGCATTCTCGTTAACCGTAACCTTATCCGTCCACTTGAGTTTACCTTGCTTAACCTGTTCAGCCACGATGTACTCTGTCATCATTTTAGTCATACTTGCTGGTGGAAGTGGCTCATCTGGATTCATAGACAGCAATACTTGCCCCGTGGAAGGCTCGATCAAAATGGCAGAACGTAGTGCCAGACTAGGGGGGTTAATAGAACCTGTCCCCGTAATATTGGTTGCCTGTGTTGCCGCTCCAGCTGCAAAAGTAGCCACGCTAGAATCGAAATTGCCTACAACAGGCAATGCCGACATATACATCATATTAAGCACCATGACTGCAGTCACACTCTTTTTAATCATGCTGCGTTTTGTATTTTGCTTTAAATTGTTCGCTTTCAAATGAATACAAACTCCTCTCGTACCTCAACCCGATCCGCTATGTATAACGAGACGGTGGTTACAGCCTCTACTTGGCCAATGTAGTTAATGTTTTAACGTTATAAAATCCAGTTTTATTTCGTTTTCTTAGTTGTATCCTGTCATGAGCATTTCCTGCTCGAATCTTCTTCACTGGTAGGAATCGTCCAAAAGACCTACGTGCCCTAATTCATCACTAATTTCGTCATAAAGGCGGACACTTGTCTATTCTATCACAGGGGTATCTCTAAAAAAAGACAGGCAGAGCGAAATACGCTCTGCCTGTCGTCAAGTCTACTACAGCCGAACTTTATAGAGAGTAGTTTGGTGCTTCTTTCGTAATTTGCACATCATGCGGATGACTCTCACGCAGACCAGCACCTGTAATACGGATAAAGCTTGTATCGTTACGAAGCTCCTCAATATTAGCTGTACCGCAATAACCCATACCAGAACGAAGACCGCCCAACAGCTGATGAACAGTGTCGGAAAGTGGTCCTTTATAAGCAACGCGTCCTTCTATGCCTTCCGGTACCAATTTCTTGTCGTCATCTTGGAAATAACGATCTTTACTACCTTGCTTCATCGCAGCCATAGATCCCATGCCACGATATACTTTGAAGCGGCGTCCTTGATAAATTTCAGATTCGCCTGGGCTTTCTTCCGTACCTGCAAAAAGACTTCCCAACATTACCGCAGAAGCTCCTGCCGCAATAGCCTTTGTAATTTCACCGGAGTATTTAATACCGCCGTCTGCAATAATCGGAATATTATATTCACGTGCTACTGTTGCACAATCATAAATTGCTGTTACTTGTGGAACACCAATCCCTGCGATTACGCGTGTTGTACAGATGGAGCCTGGACCAATACCGACTTTTACGACCGATGCTCCAGCTTCAATCAATTCGCGCGTTCCGTCACCAGTAGCTACATTACCTGCTACAATCGTCAGATCAGGATAAGCTTCACGCAGCTTGCGGACTGCTTCAATAATGTTAATATGATGCCCGTGAGCAGAGTCCACAACAATCATATCCACACCAGCTTTTACAAGTGCTTCAGTCCGATCAAATGTATCTTTGGAAATGCCGACAGCCGCACCGACCAGAAGACGGCCTTGTGCATCTTTCGCTGCGTTCGGAAATTGAATAGCTTTCTCAATATCTTTAATGGTGATAAGGCCTTTGAGATAATTTTCATCATCGACCAAAGGGAGCTTTTCAATTTTATGCTTTTGCAAAATGACTTCCGCTTCCTGTAAAGTCGTACCTACAGGTGCAGTTACCAGTTCTTCCTTCGTCATGACTTCACTGATTTTAAGGTTAAAATCGTGAATAAAGCGAAGATCGCGGTTAGTAATAATACCCACCAGTTTGTTTTCTTCGTTTACAACAGGTACACCAGAAATACGGTATTTACCCATAACTGCTTCAGCATCGGATACCAAATGATCCGGAGTCAATGAGAATGGATTGGTGATAACACCGCTCTCCGAACGTTTAACCCGATCCACCTCTACCGCTTGCTGTTCAATCGACATATTTTTATGAATAATACCGATACCGCCCTCACGAGCCATCGCGATTGCCAACACTGCCTCAGTAACAGTATCCATACCAGCACTCATCAAAGGAATATTCAGCTTTACGTTATCACTCAAACGAGTCGCCACGCTTACTTCTTTGGGCAGAACCACCGACTTGCGAGGTACCAGCAAAACATCGTCAAAGGTAAGGCCTTCCTTACCGAATTTATCTTCCCACACCAAGATGATCCTCCTTCAAATTGTTTAGTCTGTATTGGTCTTGTTGTCTGTCCGACATGGACAAATCAAGGCTCTCTGAAAATATATTATTGCAATCTTAGCAAAGCGGTATAGGGGTGTCAAGCCTTCATCAATAGCCCTAACCTTTAGTATTTCCCTGTACAAACAACTGTACTCCTACGAAGGACAACCTTTAAAAATAAGCGTTTCCAAAGGTAATAACTATTTACAAGAGCATATCTCCTCTTTGAATGCGCAGCATAGAAGCAATTATATAAGTGGTTTGTACCGCAATATACCAAAGAGGACCATAATCTCAATGAGATCATGGTCCTCTTTACTTGTTGCTTGGCGACGTCCTACTCTCCCAGGACCCTGCGGTCCAAGTACCATCGGCGCTGGAGGGCTTAACGGTCGTGTTCGGGATGGGTACGTGTGGAACCCCTCCGCTATCGCCACCAAACATGAATTCACATCGTAAATTCTACCGTATGGTTATTCGGTTCATCACTTATCGTGTGAATGAATAGCCATGCGCTTATTGTATGTCACTTGTACATACTTTCAAGGTTACACCCTGAAAACTGGATCCGAAACTCATTGCGTTTTATTTTTAGGATAAGCCCTCGACCGATTAGTATTGGTCAGCTCCATGCATTACTGCACTTCCACCCCCAACCTATCTACCTCGTCGTCTTCAAGGGGTCTTACTAATTGGGAAATCTCATCTTGAGGGGGGCTTCACGCTTAGATGCTTTCAGCGCTTATCCCTTCCGTACATAGCTACCCAGCGGTGCTCCTGGCGGAACAACTGGTACACCAGCGGTACGTCCATCCCGGTCCTCTCGTACTAAGGACAGCTCCTCTCAAATTTCCTACGCCCACGACAGATAGGGACCGAACTGTCTCACGACGTTCTGAACCCAGCTCGCGTACCGCTTTAATGGGCGAACAGCCCAACCCTTGGGACCTACTTCAGCCCCAGGATGCGATGAGCCGACATCGAGGTGCCAAACCTCCCCGTCGATGTGGACTCTTGGGGGAGATAAGCCTGTTATCCCCAGGGTAGCTTTTATCCGTTGAGCGATGGCCCTTCCATGCGGTACCACCGGATCACTAAGCCCGACTTTCGTCCCTGCTCGACTTGTAGGTCTCGCAGTCAAGCTCCCTTCTGCCTTTGCACTCTTCGAATGATTTCCAACCATTCTGAGGGAACCTTGGGGCGCCTCCGTTACTCTTTAGGAGGCGACCGCCCCAGTCAAACTGCCCACCTGACACTGTCCTCGCACCGGATCACGGTACCAAGTTAGAACCTAGATACGATCAGGGTGGTATCCCAAGGATGCCTCCTCTCAAGCTGGCGCTCAAGATTCAACGGCTCCCACCTATCCTGTACAGATCGTACCCAAATTCAATATCAAGCTGCAGTAAAGCTCCATGGGGTCTTTCCGTCTTGTCGCGGGTAACCTGCATCTTCACAGGTATTAAAATTTCACCGGATCTCTCGTTGAGACAGCGCCCAAGTCGTTACGCCATTCGTGCGGGTCAGAATTTACCTGACAAGGAATTTCGCTACCTTAGGACCGTTATAGTTACGGCCGCCGTTTACTGGGGCTTCGGTTCATAGCTTCGCCCGAAGGCTTACCACTCCCCTTAACCTTCCAGCACCGGGCAGGCGTCAGCCCGTATACTTCGCCTTGCGGCTTCGCACAGACCTGTGTTTTTGCTAAACAGTCGCTTGGGCCTTTTCACTGCGGCCCCCTCGGGCTATTCACCCTACCGAGGCACCCCTTCTCCCGAAGTTACGGGGTCATTTTGCCGAGTTCCTTAACGAGAGTTCTTCCGCGCGCCTTAGAATTCTCTTCTCGCCTACCTGTGTCGGTTTGCGGTACGGGCACCTTCTCCTGGCTAGAGGCTTTTCTTGGCAGTCTGAGATCATGACCTTCGCTACTATAATTTTCGCTCCCCATCACAGCCCAGCCTTAACGATGTGCGGATTTGCCTACACACCAGCCTCACTGCTTAGACGGACATCCATCAGTCCGCGTCACTACCCTACTGCGTCACCCCATTGCTCATAACGGATTACGGTGGTACAGGAATTTCGACCTGTTGTCCTTCGACTACGCCTATCGGCCTCGCCTTAGGTCCCGACTTACCCTGAGCGGACGAACCTTCCTCAGGAACCCTTAGGCTTTCGGCGGATCTGATTCTCACAGATCTTTTCGTTACTCATACCGGCATTCTCACTTGAATGCAGTCCAGCGCTCCTTACGGTACACCTTCAACCCGCATTCAACGCTCCCCTACCCCTGATGCAAGCATCAAGCCATAGCTTCGGTGGTGTGTTTAGCCCCGTTACATTTTCGGCGCAGAGTCACTCGACCAGTGAGCTATTACGCACTCTTTCAATGGTGGCTGCTTCTAAGCCAACATCCTGGTTGTCTGTGCAACTCCACATCCTTTCCCACTTAACACACACTTGGGGACCTTAGCTGATGGTCTGGGCTGTTTCCCTTTCGACAATGGATCTTAGCACTCACTGTCTGACTCCCGGAACTAAATCTATGGCATTCGGAGTTTGACTGAGCTTGGTAACCCTTGCGGGCCCCGCACCCAATCAGTGCTCTACCTCCACGATTCTTTTTTCCGAGGCTAGCCCTAAAGCTATTTCGGGGAGAACCAGCTATCTCCGGGTTCGATTGGAATTTCTCCGCTACCCCCACCTCATCCCCGCATTTTTCAACATGCGTGGGTTCGGGCCTCCAGTGCGTGTTACCGCACCTTCACCCTGGACAGGGGTAGATCACCCGGTTTCGGGTCTACGTCCACGTACTCATTCGCCCTATTCAGACTCGCTTTCGCTGCGGCTTCAGCTCTTCACCTTAACCTTGCACGGGAACGTAACTCGCCGGTTCATTCTACAAAAGGCACGCCATCACCCATAGATCGGGCTCTGACTTCTTGTAAGCACACGGTTTCAGGATCTATTTCACTCCCCTTCCGGGGTGCTTTTCACCTTTCCCTCACGGTACTGCTTCACTATCGGTCGCCAGGGAGTATTTAGCCTTGGCAGATGGTCCTGCCGGATTCATACGGGGTTTCACGTGCCCCGCACTACTCGGGATCCGTCTCGGAGAGAACAAGTTTTGAACTACAGGGCTTTTACCTTCTCTGGCGGGCCTTTCCAGACCTCTTCATCTAACCGGTTCCTTTGTAACTCCATGTGAGACGTCCCACAACCCCAAGGAGCAAGCTCCTTGGTTTGGGCTAATCCGCGTTCGCTCGCCGCTACTGACGGAATCACTATTGTTTTCTCTTCCTCAGGGTACTTAGATGTTTCAGTTCCCCTGGTCTGCCTCTATTCTGCCTATGTATTCAGCAGAAAGTGACTGTCGATGAAGACAGCCGGGTTTCCCCATTCGGACATCCCCGGATCAAAGCTTGCTTACAGCTCCCCGAGGCCTTATCGTTGTTCGCCACGTCCTTCGTCGGCTCCTGGCGCCTAGGCATCCTCCGTGTGCTCTTTGTAGCTTAACCTAGACTTTTCTTTCAAAGAAAGAAAATGTCGATGTTCGATAAAGAATGATTTTTGCCAAAGGCAAAAGATCTTTCCTTACCTGCTACCTTTATTTCACTTGTTTACACAAGATCAGCTTAAAGGAATATTCTAAAACGCAATTTCGTTTCGGTATCCAGTTTTCAAGGTGCAATTCGCTTCATTGAAGCGAAACCCGATGAATATTTCGGTTCCACACAGATGTGTGAATGAAACATTCGTCGAAGCTTGAGAGTTTGAGCTCTCAAAACTGAGCAACGAGTGAGTAACAGGCCTAAACCTGAGTTTTGAAGCTTACGCTTCATATTTGAATGTTTCCGTTGCAGGAAACGATTCTCCATAGAAAGGAGGTGATCCAGCCGCACCTTCCGATACGGCTACCTTGTTACGACTTCACCCCAATCATCTACCCCACCTTCGGCGGCTGGCTCCCTTGCGGGTTACCCCACCGACTTCGGGTGTTGTAAACTCTCGTGGTGTGACGGGCGGTGTGTACAAGACCCGGGAACGTATTCACCGCGGCATGCTGATCCGCGATTACTAGCAATTCCGACTTCATGTAGGCGAGTTGCAGCCTACAATCCGAACTGAGACCGGCTTTTCTAGGATTGGCTCCACCTCGCGATTTCGCTTCCCGTTGTACCGGCCATTGTAGTACGTGTGTAGCCCAGGTCATAAGGGGCATGATGATTTGACGTCATCCCCACCTTCCTCCGGTTTGTCACCGGCAGTCTGCTTAGAGTGCCCAGCTTGACCTGCTGGCAACTAAGCATAAGGGTTGCGCTCGTTGCGGGACTTAACCCAACATCTCACGACACGAGCTGACGACAACCATGCACCACCTGTCTCCTCTGTCCCGAAGGAAAGGCCTATCTCTAGACCGGTCAGAGGGATGTCAAGACCTGGTAAGGTTCTTCGCGTTGCTTCGAATTAAACCACATACTCCACTGCTTGTGCGGGTCCCCGTCAATTCCTTTGAGTTTCAGTCTTGCGACCGTACTCCCCAGGCGGAATGCTTAATGTGTTAACTTCGGCACCAAGGGTATCGAAACCCCTAACACCTAGCATTCATCGTTTACGGCGTGGACTACCAGGGTATCTAATCCTGTTTGCTCCCCACGCTTTCGCGCCTCAGCGTCAGTTACAGCCCAGAGAGTCGCCTTCGCCACTGGTGTTCCTCCACATATCTACGCATTTCACCGCTACACGTGGAATTCCACTCTCCTCTTCTGCACTCAAGCTCCCCAGTTTCCAGTGCGACCCGAAGTTGAGCCTCGGGATTAAACACCAGACTTAAAGAGCCGCCTGCGCGCGCTTTACGCCCAATAATTCCGGACAACGCTTGCCCCCTACGTATTACCGCGGCTGCTGGCACGTAGTTAGCCGGGGCTTTCTTCTCAGGTACCGTCACTCTTGTAGCAGTTACTCTACAAGACGTTCTTCCCTGGCAACAGAGCTTTACGATCCGAAAACCTTCATCACTCACGCGGCGTTGCTCCGTCAGGCTTTCGCCCATTGCGGAAGATTCCCTACTGCTGCCTCCCGTAGGAGTCTGGGCCGTGTCTCAGTCCCAGTGTGGCCGATCACCCTCTCAGGTCGGCTACGCATCGTCGCCTTGGTAGGCCTTTACCCCACCAACTAGCTAATGCGCCGCAGGCCCATCCACAAGTGACAGATTGCTCCGTCTTTCCTCCTTCTCCCATGCAGGAAAAGGATGTATCGGGTATTAGCTACCGTTTCCGGTAGTTATCCCTGTCTTGTGGGCAGGTTGCCTACGTGTTACTCACCCGTCCGCCGCTAGGTTGTTTAGAAGCAAGCTTCTAAACAACCCCGCTCGACTTGCATGTATTAGGCACGCCGCCAGCGTTCGTCCTGAGCCAGGATCAAACTCTCCATTAAAGACCAACCGAAGCTGGTTTATAGAAAGAGCGATAAGCTCATTTTGAAACTGACGAGATAAAAATATCTCTTGTTTGATTTTGCGAACAAAATCGTTTTACTCACTCGTTGTTCAGTTTTCAAAGATCAAACATTCTTTTTTGGTCGATTCAGTTTATCACTTCATCAACTCTTATATCATATCATCTCCGAACCAACTTTGCAAGCACTTTTTTAAATCTTTTTTTGTAACACTCGTTCGCAATATTGTATTTCTTGGCCGGAATTAGAGTATACCACTCCGCATATTTAAATGCAACCGTTTTTTAATAAATTGTTTTTACTATCATTATTGTTGTAATGACATCCTGTGTACTCTGTACTTTTGCTAAATGGACTTAGTTATCTGCATCCAAGAACGACGTGAGATCCATTCAATGATCTCGAATACGCGTGTTGCTCATTACAACTCAAGTGCATATTCTGCTTTTTCTTTAATATTGATGATTTGACAAAGAAAGGATGGGTAAAAAAGATAAGGAGCTAGCAACAAACCATGCGATAGCAGCTTTGTTTCACGCAACTTTAGGTAATGATTAATTATAACTGTATAGAGGAGTAGATTTACTAATGAAGCAACGAAGGCGAACATGGACGAGAATTGTGTTTCTTATCATCTCTTGCTTACTGCTTTTCGTGATCTCAGGATTTGTGTATGAGTGGATTGCATCCAAAAAGGATAAATCACAATACCCACCTCCGGGGGAATTGGTCGATGCCGGGGGTTATCGACTCCATATTCGTAAACTCGGTAACGGCTCTCCAACAATATTGCTTGAATCAGGGAGCGGGGAAAGTAGCCTGTCATGGAGAGATATTCCCGAAAAACTGTCATCATTCGCCACTGTTGTATCCTATGACCGGGCAGGCTATGCCTGGAGCGAGGAGGCTGCTACTCCACGAACCGGGGAAAACATCGTTCGAGAGCTTCATGTCGCCTTAAAAAACGCAGACATCCAAGCTCCTTATATTCTGGTAGGCCATTCCCTTGGAGGGATGTACTCAAGACTGTACGCGCAGACATACAAAGACGAAGTGGCAGGATTGGTTCTGGTGGATGCCAGGCCTGAAAATGACGCTCGCCGGACAAATGAGATCTATGCCAAGGAACGGCCTAAAGTCAATCCCTCCCCGTTAATATCCATTCTCCTAGAAAAGTCAGGGGCTTTTCGCCTGTTCCCCAATTTAATGCTAACGGGTCGGGTCGAATATCAAGATAGAAAATCTTTTGTGAATATTGTCGCTTCCTCTAAATACTTTCGATCTGTTGCGGAGGAGGGTGATCTAGCAAGCACTACCGAAGATGCCATACGGGGACAGCATCTGGGTAATCTCCCTGTACGTGTAATTGCCCGGGGCATTCAACAAGATTTGACTCAGTTCGGTATTAGTAAACGCGGAAATGATCAGATCGAACAAAGCTGGCAAATGGGACAGCGCGAGATGCTTAACATCTCTACAAACAGCAAATTTATTGTTGCCAAGAAGAGCGAGCATATGATCATCCATGATCAACCGGAGCTTGTCATCCAAGTCATCCGTGAACTCATCACCGACACAAGACACTTTCAGTCAACCATGTCTAAAGCATACACAGATGATTAGGGACTTTATATGTTAAACAGCATAAAAAAATAAAAGACGCCCGAGTTCCTTCTATATAAAGGAATTCGGGCGTCTTTGCTGCCTAACACTTATTATGCTTGATTGAGCTTAGGACAAAATGGGCTTGTTTTTAGATGAGGCCTCTGTGACCTTGCCAAGTATCTGTCTCAGTACTTTAGCATTTTCCCCAATAAAACCGGAATCAAGCAGCACATCATGCGTTCCGATGACTTCGTATTCTTTGTATTGACCAAGTGTCGCCTGTTGCCATAACAATTTATCTAATGATGTATCCGGACCAATACTATCATCCTCTGCAATTAGAGCATGGATATTCGCATGAACTTCACCTGAGTTAATAAGCTCATCGCGGTAGACGGAGTAAACCAACATTTTGTCCATGACTCGCTCCCTGTCCACTGGATCGGCAAGGAACGCTTTGTACTGGTCCCTAATGCTGTCCAGTACCATCTCGACAATCTCTTCAAGCTCCTCCGGTGTCGATTCATCCTTGGACATCTTTCTCATAGCATCTACCATAATAAGGTCGCTAACATGGTGACCTCGGCTTTCCATGGCTTTAGCTACCTCGAAGGCGAGGTTTCCTCCAAGTGAGTATCCCAGGAATATATACGGACCCTCTGCTTGAATATCCACGATGGCATCGATGTATCGATCCAGCATATCTTGACCCTGGAAACGATCGCCGATAAATTCCATCCCGTACACCTCGCAAAGCCCTTCCAGCTCCTTGGCCATCTCATAGTATCCCAGAGAGTGGCCCACCCGTGGAGGGAAGCAAAACACTTTGAGCGTTCCTTTCCCTGGGAAGCGGATAATTTCCATTTCCTCTTCATTAGCAGCAGTTGTTGCCTGCAGCTTGGAAATTTCATGCGCCATTTCTTCCACAGTCGGCAGATTAAACACGACTTGGAGTGGGAGCTGGACGCCCATACCGGACGAGATCCTTTGGATCAAGCCCAATACTTTCAGGGAATGGCCCCCAAGTTCAAAGAAATGATCCCTGATCCCGATTTCCTGTACGCCGAGCACCTCGGACCAAATCTGAGCGAGCTCTACTTCTGTCTGCGTACGCGGCGCGATATACTCCGCTGTGCTCCGCAGAAGTGTTTCCGGTGCCGGTAGCGCTTTGCGATCCAATTTGCCATTCGGATTCAGCGGCATTTGTGCCAACTGTACGAAAGCAGTCGGAATCATGTAGCTTGGCAGCTCGCTGGCCAGTGCCTCGCGTAGTACGCCCGCTGTAAGCCCCTCTTCGGCCACAAAGTATGCACAAAGCTGAGTACTTCCAGTAGAATCAGCCAGTGCAAGAACAACCGCTTCCTGCACAGATGGCACTTTCAAAATTTGTGCTTCCACTTCTCCCAGCTCAATGCGGTAACCCCGGATTTTTACCTGGTGATCGATCCGTCCCAAATACTCAATATTCCCGTCCGGCAGCCATCGGGCTAAATCGCCCGTTCGGTAAATCCGTGCTCCCGGTTTGTACGGGTGAGGAATGAACTTCTCTGCCGTCAGGTCCGGCTGGTTGAAATACCCCCGCGCTACCCCTTCGCCCGCAATGCAGAGTTCTCCCGGTACCCCCACAGGTGATACCTGAGAAGCGCTGTCCATCATCCATACTTGGACGTTAGCGTACGGTTTGCCGATTGGCACATGCGTTAGAGCCGCAGTCTCAAGGCTCGTTGTATACCGAGTCGCATATACGGCTGCTTCCGTAGGACCGTAGATGTTTTCCAGTACTGCGTAAGGAGATACTTTATAATACTCTTCCACAAGTTTGGCAGGCAGCGTCTCGCCGCAGGCAAACAGATATTTCAGCGTAAGGAATCCTTGGGTGCCGCTTTCTTTCAAGTATTGAACGAGCACACTGAGCATCGACGGCACCAAATTGAGATGCGTGATACGGTTCGTATCCACGGCCCCTAGCAGTGCCATCGGGTCTTTGTCCACGCCTTGTGGCAGGATCACGAGAGTCCCCTCTCCAAAGAACCAGCAGAACAGCTCCGGCACGGAGAAGTCAAAGGTAAATGTCGTTTTGAGCAGGAAACGGTCGCCTGCCAACATCGGATATTCAGCTTCCAACTGACTCAGCGTATGGACGGCAGCGCGATGTTCAATCATTACCCCTTTCGGCTTGCCGGTTGAACCTGACGTGTAAATGATATACGCCAGATGCTCCGGCCCCGCAATTGGCTCCAGATTCGAGCTATCCGCATGATACGCCTGCGGATCATCAAGTGCCAGGATCGTGCCAGTGAACGGAAAACGATCTTTGAGATGGTTCTTCGTCAGCAGAAGCTTCGCTCCCGAATCCTCCAGCATGTGGCGAATACGATCTTCTGGGAACTCCGGATCAATCGGTACATAGGCCCCGCCAGCTTTTAGAATGGCATGAATGCCAATGATCATCTCAAGCGAACGCTCGACCATGATGCCGACTGGTTGGTCCGGTCTGACCCCTTGGGCACGCAGCGTACGTGCAAGGCGGTTCGCCTGCTGATGAAGTTCTCCATAGGTAAGCTCCGTTTCACCGTAAATAAGTGCTGTACAATCCGGTGTGAGTGCTGCTTTTTCCTCAAATATACCGTGAAGGGTCTGCTCACGCGGATAAGGAGCTGCTGTATCGCCCCACACCTCTATAATCTGCGATTTCTCTTCTGGCGTGATCAGCTCCAGCTCATCAATACGGATAGCAGGTTGAACAGCAACGCTTGTCAGAATTCTCGTCAAGTGTCCTTGAATTCGTTCCACGCTCTCCCGATCATAGACGCGGGCATTGTAACGGTACAAGAACTCCAGATTACGACCCGGCAGCACAATGAGGTTAAAATCATAATTCGTCTGTTCAAACATCTGAACATCCGTAATTTTGTATTCAGCCTCTTCACTGGCAATTTTCTCTTCCAAATGCTCTTCTACTGGGTAATTTTCGAACACCATAATATGAGAAATCAAATCTTGCTTTTGTTCGCTCTGTGCTTGAATCTCATAGAGCGGATAGGAATCATAAGCATGTCCTGCCAAATATAATTCCTGCTGTCTTTTCATCACATGGGAGAACGAATCGCTTCCCTCGGCCTGTACCCGAACCGGAACTGTATTAATGAAGAGACCGATCATGCTTTCGATACCCGGAATCTCGGCAGGTCTTCCCGATACCACACTTCCGAAGACGATATCCTGGCTTCTATTGTAACGCTGCAACACGATTCCCCAGGCTGCTTGCATCAGCGTATTCATCGTCACCTGATGCTGCTTGGCCACCTGTTCCAGGCGATCGGTCAGTTCCGCATCCAACGTGAATACCAGCTTCTCCGACACGTAGGCTTCTGCTTTTGCCGATGGCTGTGTGATGGCTTGTGGCAGCTTCGTCTGCTGCTCGTAGCCTTCCAGGTACCCTCTCCAGTAAGAGGATGCCTCTTCCTCGCCTTGCTTCTCCAACCATTGAATATACTGGCTGTACGATACAGCTGCAGGAAGCTCAGGTTCCCTTTGCTCACGCAGAACCCCATACGTCTCAAACACTTCCTGGAGCACAAGCGGCATACACCAGCCATCCAAAATGATGTGATGAGAGCTCCACAGCAAATGGTAAGCCTCTTCTGCTGTACGTAGAATAGCAACACGCAGCAATGCTTCTTCAGCAAGATTAAAGCCTCTTGCTTTGTCCTGAGCAGTATAAGCTGCAAGACGCGCTTGAATTTCATCGGCTTCCAGCTCGTGCAGATCCTCGTATACGAAGTCACATGCTCTTTCTTTGAACACAATCTGAATAGGGAAATCGCCCCACCCGGCATGGAAATTGGTTCTCAATATGGCATGCCGTTTCATCAGATATTTTAAGCTGCGTTTGAAATCCTCAGGATAGAATGCTCCCTGAATTTCAAACTTGGCCTGCTCAAAGTAGACTTCCGAATGAGGCTCCAGCAAGCTGTGGAACAACATTCCTTTTTGCATCGGCGTCAGTTTATACATATTTTCAATACTACCGATATGTCGTGTCTGCTCTTCTAACTCCTCGATTTTTTCCAAGCTGATATCTTTGAGGAGTACATCGCTTGGTGTAAGTTCTGTTCTTTCCTTACTTACGCAATGTCCAATGACTTCGCTGAGACGGTTCTTCAGAATGCCAACAAACTTAGCCACAGACTCCCCGTGGAACTGATGACGGTTATAGCTAACCGAAAGTTGAAGCTGTCCTTCGGCAATCAGTCCATTAATGTTCAATGCCTGATGCTGCACCATCTGCTCACTGACCTCAGGTCCTACTGAGTAAGGCGATACTTCCATCGTCCCTCCTGCAAGATCCTGGTCGAACTGTCCCAAGTAGTTGAAGGTAATCTCCGGTTCAGCCGAGAAGGAGGAGACATCGGAACCGTTGCTTAAATATTTCAAAATACCATATCCGACACCTTTGTTCGGGATACGACGCAACCCTTCCTTGACGTGCTTGATTCTGGCGCCGATCTCCAATTCCCCTCCCATCTCAAGGGCGACAGGGTATTGACTTGTAAACCAGCCTATTGTACGAGTAATATCCAGTTCCGGCACAACAGGCTCCCGCCCATGTCCCTCCAGAAGGATGCCTACACGTTCGATTCCCATCCACTCGTGAACAGCCATACCCAGAGCCGTCAGGAGCAGATCGTTGACCTCCGTATTGTAAGTGCGGTTCGCTTCTTTCAGGAACTGCTCTGTCTCTTCTGGTGACCATCTAACCGTGACAGCCTCACTGTCTTTGATGAGAAGAGCGCCGTCTACCTTGTCTTTTGGAAGAGGGGCAAAGCCATCTCCCTCTACCTCTGCCCAATAGCTGAGTTCTTGTTCAGCCGCCGGGCTGTTTGCAAATTGTGTGATTCCCTCAACCCATGCACGGTACGAATCCGTCTTCTGTGGAAGCTTGACCGCTTCTCCACGTACTGCCTGCTCGTAGCCTTCCTGCAGGTCCTCAAAGAGAATACGCCAGGATACGCCATCCACAGCCAGATGATGAATAACGATCAACAGATGTTCGCCTTCCGCACAGCGGAACAGACCCAGTCTAAAGAGAGGTCCATCCTCCAGAGAGATGCTGCGCTGAATGGCTTCCGCACCCGCTTCTATTGCTGAAGCCGGGTCTGTCTCATCCCGCAGGTCGTGGATCTGGAGGCTATAGAGCTCACCCTCACCCATGCTCCGGTTCCAGGCCTCCAATCCCTGTTCTCCTTGGCGGAACACCAGTCGTAAAGCATCATGATGCTCTGCAATTTTCCGAACAACCTCGGCGAGCGCATCGGTATTGAAGCCATCCCGTCGGTACAACATGACCGACTGATTAAAGTGATGCAGATCCATTGACTGTTCATCGAAGAATCTGTGCTGAGCAGGTCCCAGTCTTACCGCTCCGTGTACCTCGCTTTGATCCGCAATTCGGCTGACCACACTAACGCGCTGCGCCAACTCTGCAATTGTCGGATAACCGAACAAATCCTTCATTTCAAGCTTATAGCCTGCTTGGAGAAGCCTTGAGGATACTTGAATGGATTTGATCGAGTCACCTCCAAGCTCAAAGAAATTATCATGTATGCCGACAAGCGGCACGCCGAGTACACCTTGCCAGATTGAAGCCAAAATGTTCTCCACATCCGTCCGCGGAGCGGTAAAGTCTGCTCCCGCCTTTATACCCGAGTTCGGTTCAGGCAGTGCCTTGCGATCCAGCTTGCCATTCGGTGTCAGAGGCATCACGTCCAGTTGGACGAAGTAAGACGGAATCATATATGCAGGCAGTCCGGCAGACAGTTCGTCTCTCAGCTCGCTGACAGACATTTCGCGATCAGCTACGAAGTAAGCACACAGCGATTTCTGCCCATGAGCATCTGCCCACGCAACAACGAGAGCTTCCTCGACAAGTGGAATGTCCAGCAGCTTGGCCTCAATCTCACCAAGCTCAATACGATAGCCCCGTATTTTAACTTGATGGTCAATGCGTCCAATGTACTCAATGTCTCCATTAGGAAGGCGACGAGCCAAATCCCCAGTGCGATACATATTTCCTTCCGAAGCGAACGGATTTCTAATGAATTTATCTGCGGTAAGCTCAGGACGGTTCAGATATCCACGGGCTACCCCGTCCCCGGCGATGTACATTTCGCCCTCCACGCCTAACGGTACGAGACGAAGCTGATCATCCAGAATATGGATGAATATGTTGTCGGACGGCAACCCAATCGGTACGGATTCCCGTGTATCCTTCGCAGGATCGTACAGGTGAATCATGCAGCCGACGACGGTTTCGGTCGGACCGTATTCATTGTAGATTTTGATGTTGCCACCAAAGAGGTCGGTAATCGTTTTGGACAAATGTGTGGTCAGATTTTCTCCGCCCACAATGAGTTGCTGAATACGACTTTCCGCTGGAATGGTCATGTCTTTTATCAGACTGAGATGCGTTGGCGTCAGCTTGAGAATATCGACCGCATTTTCGCGCAAAATATGCTGAACAACCTCCGCTTTATCTATACCATCATAAATCCGCACTATTCCTCCGTTTATTAACGGAGTAAACATTGATGTCATCGTCAAGTCAAACGAAATGGATGAATACAACGGGAAATCCGTTGGTTTCCCAGCACAATAGACCTTATTGGCCCACCAGATGTAGTTCACGATCCCTTTGTGGTTAATCATGGTTCCCTTCGGATTTCCGGTTGTACCCGAGGTATAGATTAAGTACACCAGATCGTTTCCTCCAACAGGAATATTGGGATTATCCACCTCGGTTCCGTAGATGTGCGGGGAATCCAATTCCATAACCGTTCCCTCAAAAGAGGCCAACTTAGTCAGGTGGCTCTGTGTGAGCAGAATTTCAGCGCCAGAATCCTTCAGAATATACTGAATCCGCTCCTGCGGATATTCAGGATCAATAGGTACATAGGCTCCACCCGCTTTGAGTACACCCATGATGGCGACAAGCAGCTCTACAGACCGATCTGCCAACAGACCTACCACTTGTTCACTCCGTAGTCCTTGGTCTATCAAGGTGGAAGCTAGTCTGTTCGCCTGCTCGTTCAGCTCCCGATACGTGATCTGGATGTCGCCGTTTACTGCCGCAATCTTATCCGGCGTACGGACCACCTGTTCCTCAAACAAGGTGTGCAGCCCCTGATCACTTGGATAGGTATGGGCCTTGCCGCCCCAGTCAAGCAGGTTCATCCGTTCCTCAGATGTTACAATCTCCAGTTCCTGTATCGTCGCCTGCGGACGAGCAGCCACCTGGTCGAGCATCTGCAACAAGTGTCCTCCGATTCGTGCAATGCTTTCTTGCTCGTAAACCGAAGCATTATAGCGAATGCAGACCTTGATGTCTTCGCCTGGAATTACAACCAGGTTAAAGTCATAGTTGGTTTGTTCAAACATGGTGAAGTTGGCAACTTCGAGATTGTCCTCCGTTTGATTACCCGATTGCTCCACCTGTTCGTCGAGCGGGTAATTTTCAAAGATCATAATATGAGAAATCAGGTCCTGCTTTTGGGTTGTTTTCCCCTGAATCTCATACAGTGGATAGGTGTCGTAGGCACGACCAGCCAATGACTGTGCCTGTGTACGTTTCATCACTTCGACAAAGGCTTCGTCTTTGGATGACTGTACACGGATAGGTACTGTATTAATGAACAGACCCACCATATTTTCGATCCCTGCAATCTCAGCGGGTCTACCCGACACAACGCCGCCGAAAACGACATCCGAGCTGGCATTATAACGTTGAAGAATCAGTCCCCAAGCTGTCTGCATGAGTGTGTTGACGGTCACGTGATTGCGCTTCGCGACAACATCCATTTTACCTGTCAAAGATACACCCAGATGGAGAACATGCTCTTTTAGAACATAGCCCGCCTCTTTGGCTTGAGATTTCGTTTTACCTTCCGGCAATACAGTATTCCCGTCATAATCTTCGAGATATTGGCTCCAATACGTTGAAGCTTCTTGATCATCCTGTGCATCAAGCCACTCGATATAACGACTATAGGGCTGAGCTGGCGGCAGGACAGGCTGTATTTGCTGTTTCTTGGCAGAATAATAATCGAACAGCTCCTGTGTAATGATCGGGATACACCAGCCATCCATGACAATATGGTGGAAGCTCCACAATACAAGACAGCTTTGATCCTTCTGCAAGACAGTCACTCGCATCAGCGGATCTTCTGACAAGCTGAACCCCTTAACCATATCATCAGCAATATAAGCCTTGATTCGGGCTTCTTGTTCCTGCATAGATGCGTCGCGCAAATCTACGTAGTGCAGAGGGATTAACCGTTGCTTAAAGACAACTTGCAGCGGTACATCAGCAATGTTGTTGTAAAAGCCGGTACGTAGTATGGCATGTCGTTGCACCAAAGCCTGGAAGCTCTCGAAGAAGGTATCTACATCGAAGCTACCACGCAGCTCAAACGTTGCCTGTTCAAAGTATGAAGAGGAGTCCGGCTCCAGCAGGCTGTGAAACAGCATTCCCTTCTGCATTGGCGTCAGCTTGTACACATCCTCAATCTCTCCGATATGAGCCGTCTGCGCCGTGAGTCGATCAAGCTGCTCCAATGTTAATCCTTGGAACAGAACATCACTTGGTGTAAGCTGTGTACGCTCCTGAGCTACACAATGACGGATGACCTCACTAAGGCTTGACTGTAATAATTCAGCAAAATGACTCACCGTCTCCTTACGATACTGCCTGCTGCTGTACGTAATCGTCAGTGATAGCTGGCCTTCGGCAATCATGCCATTCACATCCAGAGCATATTGCTGTGGTGTGAGATCGCTGAGCGCTTTACCAACTGAATGTGTGGATAGGCTAAGGGCATTACCCTCCAAATCCTGATCAAACTGCCCAAGATAATTGAAGGAAATTTCCGGCTCCACGCCGAATCCAACACTTTTCTCCAGTGCCATATACTTCAGAAGACCGTAGCCGATTCCTTTATGCGGAACCTCTCGCAAATTCTCCTTGATGCGCTTGATTCGCGCAGATACTTCCTGTCTGCCTTGCAGGTTCAGCAGAACTGGATACTGGGTTGTGAACCAACCCACGGTACGGGTAATATCCAGGTCTGGTACGATCATTTCCCGTCCATGTCCTTCAAGATTGACCAAAATCTGCTCCATGCCTGTCCAGCGCTGAATGGCTGCCCCCAGAGCAGTCAAGAGCAAGTCATTCGTCTCCGTATGATACGCCCGGTTCGCTTGTCGCAACAGCAGGTCAGTTTCCTGCGCAGACCACGTTACCGTAACCGATTCAGTATCCCGAATGGTGCCCGGCTTCTGATCCTCATCCTTCGGCAGTGGGGCCAAAATCGCCTCCTCAATCAGCTGCCAGTATGCACGCTCCTTGTCCAGAGCAGGCCCTGCTGCATACTTCGTCGCTTGCTCAGACCATACAAGATACGAATCGGTCTTTTGTGGAAGGACGATTGCTTGTCCATTCCATGCCTGCTCGTACCCCGCTGCAATGTCCTCAAACAGGATGCGCCAGGATACGCCGTCAACCAAGAGGTGATGAATGACAATCAACAAATGATCGCCATCGTCACAATGGAACAGGCCTAGCTTGAACAGTGGGCCACCTTCCAAGTCAAAGCTTGCCTGAATGGCATCGGCTTGGGCCTGAACCGCAGCTGTCTGGTCTTCCGCCTGCCGCATATCGGCAATGTCCAATGTGTAGAGCTCGCCTTCGTCCGTTCCCCGATTCCAAGCTGCGTATCCAGCTTCTGTAGGCCGGAAAACCATGCGCAGCGCGTCATGATGGATCGCAATTTGGTCCATTGTCAACCGGAGTGCAGCCTCATCAAAGCCGTCTTTCCGATAGAGCATGACGGCATGATTATAATGGTGCGGCTCCGCTGTATGGCGTTCAAAGAACCAACGCTGAATTGGCATTAACTCTGCTGCACCTTTAATTTCGCCCTGTTCCGCTATACGTCCAGCTGCCTGAAGATACGGGCTTAGCTCGGCAATTGTCGGATATTTAAAGAGATCCTTCATCTCTAATTTATATCCAGCTTGGAACAATCTCGAGGACACTTGAATCGCCTTGATGGAGTCACCACCCAGATCGAAGAAATGATCATGGATGCCGACCTGCTGCGCTCCCAGCACACCTTGCCATACGGAAGCCAAAGCTTCCTCAGCTGCGTTTCTCGGCGCTTCATAAACCGCCCCAGTCTGCACATTGGCCTCTGGAGCCGGAAGCGCTTTGCGATCCAGCTTGCCATTGGGTGTCAAAGGCATCTGTTCCAATTGCATAAAGTAAGATGGAATCATATAAGTCGGCAGTTCGGCAGCCAAGGCTTTTCTCAACTCGCCTACCGTCAGCATCTGATCGGCAGTGAAATAGCCGACAAGCACTTTTTGTCCACTTCCATCCTCCCGGGCGAGCACAACGGCCTCCCTTACAGACGGAGCATGGAGCAGCTTCGCTTCCACTTCGCCCAGCTCAATACGGTAACCACGGATTTTTACCTGATGGTCAATCCGTCCCAAATACTCCATGCTTCCATCCGGCAACCAGCGTGCCAAGTCACCCGAGCGGTACATGCGCTCGCCCGCTTCAAACGGATGAGCGACAAACTTCTCTTCCGTCAATTCCGGTCGGTTCAGATAGCCTCGCGCCAGACCTACGCCCGCCACATAAAGTTCACCTGGAATGCCAATCGGCTGTGGACGGCGTTGTTCATCCAAAATGTACGCCCGCAGTGTCGGAATCGTGGTGCCGATATTGCTGCGACCCTGTTCAATTTCCAACTCTGTAATTTCCTTGTAGGTTACATGCACGGTCGTTTCGGTAATGCCGTACATGTTAATGAGTTGTACTTGCGGATACTTCGTTCTCCATTCCTTGAGCAGGGCCGGGGCTAATGCCTCCCCACCGAAGATAATCATACGGAGGCTCAGTTCTGCCGCCTGATGACCAAGCTCTTCCTGTAGCAACTGATAGAAGTACGTCGGTGTCTGGTTCAAAACGGTGACCTTCTGATCCTTAAGCAATTGCAAGAAACGATCTGGACTCTTCGCGGTAAGCGATGGAACGATGACCAACCGTCCTCCGTTCAGCAATGCTCCGTACATTTCCCATACAGAGAAGTCAAAACAGAATGAATGGAACAGTGTCCACGTATCCTGAGGACCAAAATCAAACATATTTTTATCATTAAAGAGCAAGCGAACTACATTTTTATGCTCGATCAGCGTTCCCTTTGGCTTGCCTGTCGTGCCCGATGTGTAGATGACGTAGGCAAGATGCTCCGGTCCGGCTGCAGGCTGCAGGTTTGAGACATCTTCCTTATAGGAAGCCGTTTTATCCAGACTTACGATGTCCCCAGCGAAGGAGACACGTTGCTCCAGATGCGCTTGTGTCAGCAGTAGCTTGGCTCCCGAATCCTCAAGCATAAAGCGAATGCGGTCCTCTGGATATTCAGGGTCTACAGGGACATAGGCTCCGCCTGCCTTCAAGATGGCTAAAATCCCGACCACCATTTCAAGGGAACGATCCGCCATAATTCCAGCCAAACCGTCTGGTTGCAAACCACGTTCCCTTAGCATTCTGGCAAGTCCATTGGCCCGCTCGTTCAGCTCGCTGTAGGACAGGGCTGTATTTTCACATACGACTGCCACTGCATTCGGAGTACGTGCAGCCTGTTCCTCGAACAGCGCATGGATCGTCTTGTCACGAGGATAATCTGCCTTGGCTTCGTCCGGCGCTTTCATCAGCCTTGATTTTTCCTGAGGTGTCACGATATCAAGGGATGACAACGGCATTCCCGGATTGGAGACGGCTTCCCGAATAAGCTGTACAAAGTGGCCTGCCATCCGCTGGGCAGTCTCTTGTTTGTAGATCGCAGTCGCGTACTCAAGCGTGCAGTTCAATACCCCGTCTGCTTCACTCACGGTCAGCGTGAGATCGAACTTGGCAGCCGGATGTACATTATCGTAAGGAGTGAAGCGCAATCCTTCTATTTCTTGTTCTCCCTGCTCGATATTTTGCAGGACAAACATGGTATCAAATAGCGGGTTACGGCTCAAATCACGCTGAAGCTCCAGCTTTTCTACCAGCTCCTCGAACGGGTAATCCTGGTTTTCATAGGCCCGCAGCGCTGTTTCCTTCACTTCCTGCAGATAAGCCTCGAAAGGCTTTTCTCCTTCTGGATAAGTACGAAGTGCCACTGTGCCGACGAACATACCGATGAGACCTTCGAGTGTCGCATGGGATCTTCCTGCCACAGGTGAACCGACAATGACATCTTCCTGACCTGTGTACTTGTGCAAGAGCGCTGTATAGGCTGCCAGCAGTACCATGAACAGAGTGGAACCCGTTCGGGTAGCCAGCTCCTGAAGTGAAGCACTCAGAGAAGAATCAATTTGGAAGTCGATTCGATCGCCCGCAAAGCTTCGCACCGCAGGACGAACTTCATCCCCTGGCAAATCCAGCACTGGCAAGCTTCCGCGGAAAGCATCCAGCCAGTAAGCTTCCTGGGCCTTAAGACGCTCGCTTCCGAGCTGCTCTTGCTGCCATACAGCATAGTCTGTGTACTGGATCTGTAGTTCAGGGAATACGTCCTCCTCTTGGTAGAAGCGGAGAAACTCTTCTATGAGAATATTCATAGAAACCCCATCTGAGACAATATGATGCATGTCAAACAATAGTAAATGGCGCTCATGTGCAATTCGAATAAGGCCGACCCGCAGCAATGGAGCTACACCTAAATCAAAAGGACGGACAAACTGCTGAAGGGTAGCTCCTGCCTCTTCCTCGCTCAACTCCGCATATTCCACAGTAAACGGAACATCCGTCAGGAGCTGCTGTACAGGTTCACCGTTCACGGTCACAAAACGAGTACGCAGCGAACCATGACGATGAATTAGACGACGGAATGCCTGCTCTAGCCGTTCCCGATCCAAAGCTCCCTCAACGGTAAGGATACCCGGCATATTGTAGCTCAGCTCTCCACCTTCCAGCTGACTTAGAATAAACAGTCGTTTTTGGGCCGAGGACAATGGATAATGCTCTCTCGCTCCCGCTGTAGGAATTTCTTCGAAATCCAGCGGTGTATAGCCCTCAATGGCACGAGCCAATCCTTCAATAGTAGGAGACTCGAACACTGCTCTCAGACTAATCTCGCGATTCATTTCCTTGCGAATTCGTGAGACTAGCAGGGCTGCACGCAGTGAATGACCTCCAAAATGGAAGAAATTATCCTTCACTCCCGCGCTCTCTACACCCAGCACCTCTTGCCAGATTTCGGCTAATTGAATTTCCACAGGTGTCCTTGGAGCCTCAGATGAAGCCGCTGCCCATCCACGCTCGCCCTGCAGCGCTTTTCGATCGATTTTTCCGTTCGACGTCAGAGGCATATCCTCCAGTTGTATGAAGCGGGAAGGGATCATATATCCAGGTAATATCTCCGACAGGACGGCCCGAAGCTCGGATACCTCAAGTTTCTGAGCAGCTACGAAATAAGCGACTAGATCTTTGTAGCCGTCATCGCCCTCTACAGCCATGGCTACGACTTCCTGAACGGACGGCACTCTGAGCATTTGTGCTTCTACCTCGCCTAGCTCGATACGGTAGCCGCGGATTTTGACTTGATGATCTATTCGGCCTAAGTACTCGATGGTTCCATTCGGTAACCAGCGAACCAGGTCACCCGTCCGATACATACGCTCTCCTGGAGCAAACGGATTGTCCACGAACTTCTCATCCATTAACTCAGGCCGGTTATGATATCCCCGTGCTAATCCGATACTCGAAATGCATAGCTCTCCAGCTACACCGACAGGTTGCAATCTAAAATGGTCATCCAAGATGTACACACTATGGTTAGCAATAGGTCGTCCAATAGATACAATATCCGTTGCTTCCTCACTGTCCGGGACAGACCAGATTGTGGTGCATACGGAGTCCTCCGTTGGGCCATAGCCATTAGAGTAACGTACATGCTTCCTCCACTCTTCGATCAACTCGACCGATGCGGCCGATCCAGCGGTTAGCAGGCACCGCAGTGTTGGCAAACGCTCTGGATCAAGGTGGATAGCGTAAGCGGGTGGCAAAGTCGCTACCGTAATCCCCTTATCGTTCATGAACTGCTCGAACAGGGCATGATCTAAAATATCTTCTGTAGAAGGGATGCACAGAACACCCCCATGGCTCAGCGCCGTTAAAATTTCCGAAACCGATGCATCAAACGACAGGCTTGCAAACTGAACGATCCGATCCTGCGGTGTAACTTCGAAGTGTGCCCCATATACGTTTGAAAGATTTGGTAGTCCCCGATGCTCGACTAATACGCCCTTAGGCTGACCGGTCGTACCTGAAGTATAGATCACGTAAGCCAGATCATCCGGGCCAGCAGTATCCTCCAAATTCGAGGTGTCGGCATCATAGGTCGATGATTCATCCAGCAGCAAAACATTTTCCGTACATCCGAGATGTTCCAAGAGATGGGCCTGTGTAAGGATCAGCTTCGCTCCGGAATCTTCAAGCATATAACTGATTCGTTCTTTCGGATACTCTGGGTCGATTGGAACATAGGCACCCCCGGCTTTCATAATGCCGTAGATCCCAACGATCATTTCGAGCGACCGTTCAGCAATCAGTCCCACCAGATCTCCCGTCTTGATTCCCTGAGTACGGAGCCTTCTCGCCAGTCCATTGGCTTTTGCATTAAGCTCGGCATAGGTCAGACTCTCGTCCTCGAACCAAATGGCAGTCGCATCCGGCGTTCGTCCCGCCTGTTCCTCCAATAGCCCGTGGAACGTGTTACAGTGCTCGTAAATGCCTTTTGTATTTCCCCATACGTTCAGAATCTGTTCTCTCTCCTGCGGCGTGACTAATTCTAGTGCATCCACGGAAATAGCAGGGTTCTCTACAATTTGTTCCATAAGGTGAACCAGATGGCCCTTGATTTGCCCAATTGTCACTTGGTCATAAACAAGTGCATTGTACTGGAACAGCAATCTCATCTCTTCGCCAGGGAGGACAATTAAATTAAAATCATAATTCGTTTGCTCAAGAAGCTCCGCTTCCTCAATCTCAAAGGCAGCCTCGCCACCACCCAGACGCTCTACCTCCTCCTCCACAGGATAGTTCTCAAACACCATAATATGGGAGATTAGATCCTGCTTCTGATCCGTCTGAGCCTGAATCTCAAACAACGGGTAGGTGTCATACATATGAGAAGCCATATATTGTTCCTGCTGCTGCTTCATCAGAACGGTGAAGGGGAGATTCTCCTCTGTCTTCACACGAACGGGAATCGTATTGATGAACAAACCGATCATCCGGTCAATGCCCGGAATTTCTGCTGGTCGGCCTGATACTACACTTCCGTACACGACATCCCGGCTACCGTTGTAGCGTTGAAGCGCAATGCCCCAGAGGGACTGCAGCAATATATTCATCGTGACATGAGCATCCCTGGCCACCTTTTCAAGGCGCTCAGTCAATTCCCTGCTGAGAGGATAATTCAGCTTTTCTGCTACATAGCCTTCTCCCTTACTTGCTCCACCGACTTGAGGTAAAAGCGTCTGCTGCTCGTAACCGGCCAGATATCGGCTCCAATAGTTGGACGCAACTGCTTCATCCTGCTGTTCCAGCCATTCGATATATCGACTGTACGGATGGACCTCTGCCAGCTGCGGCTCTCTTCCTTCCAGGAGGGCAAAATAGTGTTCAAATACCTCCTGCGTAATTAACGGAACACACCAGCCATCCATGACGATGTGGTGAAAGCTCCATAAGAGGCGGAAGCTCTCTTCATCTGTTTGTAAAATGGATACACGGAGAAGCTCGTCTTCAGCTAGGTTGAAGCCCTGTGCTTTGTCCTTAGCACCAAATGTCTTCAGGTAAGCTTCGCGCTGCGATGCATTCATCTCACGCAGGTCTTCGTACACCAATTTAGCGCCTCTGTGTCGAAATACAACCTGCAAAGGCTCGCTGCCCCATCCGCTGTAAAAGTTCGTGCGCAGGATGGCATGACGCTCCACCACGGCATCCAGACTGTGTCCGAATGCAGTCGGATCAAAGCTACCCTTAAAGTCAAAGGCAGCCTGCTCAAAATAAGCACCTGTATGCGGCTCAAACATATCATGGAACAGCATGCCCTTCTGCATCGGCGTCAGACTATATACATTCTCAATATCGCCTATGTGGCTGGTCTGCTTAGAAAGCTCCTCCAGATCGGCAATGCTTAGACCCTTCGCAAGCACGTCGCTTGGTGTCAATACGGTTTTTTCTTGGGTTACGCAATGCTGGAGAAGCTCTCGCAGGCTTTCTTCAATATATCCAGCGAGCTGTTCCATCGTAGATAACTTATACTGTTTTCCGTTATAAGTAATCGTCAGAGTCAGGGCTCCGTCCGTCACCATGCCATTGATATCTAGCGTATAGGCTGGTTCCTCCAACAAGCTTTGGGCGCTTCCGGTCGGATAAGGAGAAATCTGCAACGAGCTGCCTTGCAAATCCTGATCAAATTGCCCCAAATAGTTAAAAGAAATCTCAGGCTGCAAGCTGAAGCTGTCTTCATCCAACTGACTTGCCATCGTTTTAAGCAACCCGTAGCCAATACCTTTGTTCGGAATTCGGCGCAGCCCTTCTTTCACAGACTTGATCAAGGAGGCCACTTCTGGGTCATCCCCCAAGTCTAAAATCACCGGGTATTGACTTGTAAACCAGCCGACGGTACGGGTGATGTCGATATTCGGTATAATCGGCTCACGACCGTGTCCTTCCAGATTCACAGCAACCTTTCCGATGCCAGACCATTTGGATACCGCCATGCCCAGAGCAGTCAATAGCAGATCATTCGTCTCTGTTTGATAAGCACGATGGGCTTTTCTCAACAATTGGTCGGTTTCTTCTATAGTCCATTGTGCTGTTATTACTTTGCTATCCTGTAAAAGAAGGCTTTCCACAGCCTCATCCTTCGGCAACTGTTCGAGTGGCTGATTCTCCAGCTCCCTCCAATACGCCCGATGAGTCTCCATTTCAGGACCTTCCGAATAACGAGCAAGGGCGTCTCCCCAGTCACGGAAGGAATCCGTCTTCTGCGGGAATGTCAGCGCTTGTCCTTGAATCACCTGCTCATAGCCTGCTGCAATATCCTCGAACAAAATCCGCCAGGATACTCCGTCCACCACCAAATGGTGGATCACGATCAGAAGATGGTCTCCATCCTGACAATGGAAAAGTCCTAACTTCAGCAGCGGACCTTCTGCCAGATTGATACTGCGCTGAATGTTATCCGACAGCGATGTAATGGCTGCAGCCGGATCGGATTCATTCCGTAAATCAGCGGTGAACAGGCTATAAAGCTCTCCTTCTTCAAGATCACGATTCCAAGCTTCGTAGCCATGCTCTGTCTGACGGAAAACCATGCGAAGGGCGTCATGATGCTCAGCGAGTTTTCTTAGCACCTGATGCAAGGCCTTTTCCTCAAATCCCTGTTCACGATACAGCATAACCGCTTGATTGAAGTGATGAGGCTCTGCCTGCTTCCGTCCAAAGAACCACTGTTGGACTGGAGTCAAGCGAGTCGTTCCACGCACAACTCCCTGTTCAGCCATATGCACAGCCGTTTGTATTTCAGCGCCTAGCTCGGCAATGGTTGGCGATTTGAACAGCTGCTTCATCTCTAACCGATAGCCGGCCTGCAGTAACCGTGACGACACCTGAATAGCTTTTATGGAGTCTCCACCCAATTCAAAGAAATTATCATGGATACCCACCTGTTCGGCACCCAGCACCCCTTGCCAGACAGATGCCAAAGCTTCCTCAGCCGGTGTACGAGGAGCTGTATACTTCCGTCCTGTATGCGCGCCTACTTGAGGAGCCGGCAGAGACCTGCGGTCCACTTTTCCGTTTGACGTTAATGGCATACGGTCCATCTGGATAAAGTAGGATGGAATCATATAGCCCGGAAGTACCTGCGATAGGGAAAGACGTACTTCGCCCGCCGTGAGCGTACGATCCGCCACATAATAAGCGCAAAGCTGCTTCTCTCCAAGCTCATCCGCGCGAACGACCACTACGGCGTCGATTACCGACTCCACCTTGGCCAGTTGGGCCTCGATTTCAGGGAGTTCGATGCGGTAACCACGTATTTTGACCTGCTCATCAATTCTTCCTTTAAACTCCAAATTACCATCTGGAAGCCAGCGTACTAAATCCCCAGTTCGGTAGCAGGGTTCTCCGTCCTTCACAGGACTAGGAACAAATTTCTCTGCTGTGAGATCAGGACGATTGAGATATCCGCGCGCTACACCTTCACCGCCGACAATGAGTTCACCCCAAGCACCAATAGGCTGTAATTGCAGCGATCCATTGACCACATAAGCGGTCGAATTACTAATTGGGCGACCAATCGGCACACCCCCTTCGGCACGATCTGGAATCTTGTAGGTGGTGGAGAAGGTCGTATTCTCTGTCGGACCATAGCAATTGATAGGGACAAGATCAGGATTAGCCTCGATTACACGATTCATATGAGATAGAGACAGTACGTCACCGCCGACTAACAATGCTTTTAGCCCTCTGAACAGGTACTCATCCTGCAGGGAAAGCTGATTGAAAAGGGGTGACGTAAGCCACAATGTTGTAATCCCGTACTTGGCAATAGCCGCTTTGAGACTATCAGCAATCAGAATGTCGTCATTCTCTACAAAATAGAGCTGCCCACCGTTAAGCAACGCTCCCCATATCTCAAATGTAGAAGCATCAAAGGCTACGGCTCCTGTTTGCAAAATTCGTGTGGATTCATTCAGCTCCACATAATTGGTCTCTTTGACCAGACGGACCACGTTCCGGTGTTCAACCATAACGCCCTTCGGTCTCCCCGTCGTACCCGATGTATAGATGACATAAGCAAGCCCCTGCGATCCCTGAGCCGTCTCCGGCTGGGCAGGCTCAGCAGCATAAGCCTCTTCACTGCTAAGATCGACAATCGGTATACCGTAGTCTACACTTATAAGCTCGCCCTTTTGCACCAATAATAGCTTGGCGTCGGAATCATCAAGCATATAACGTACCCGATCTTCCGGGTAATCAGGATCAATCGGCACATAGGCTCCACCTGCCTGAAGCACCGCGAGCATACCAATGACCATCTCGATGCTTCGTCCGCCCATTACGGCCACAGGCTGCTCCCTCAACGTTCCCAAACGACGCAGTGTTTGGGCCAGTCGGCTCGCCTTGTCTTGCAATTCAAGGTACGTTAGCTGGACATCGCCGAATACAAGCGCCGTCTGCTCTGGTGTACGCTTGACTTGTTCTGCGAACAGCTCATGAATGGTCTTGTCCCTTGGATAAGGAGCCGATGTCGCGTTAAATACTTCAACGATTTGTACTTTCTCCTCCGGTGTGATCATTTCAATCTCGGCCAGTTGCAACTGAGGATTGGCCGAGACTGCATGCAGAACCCGGAGCAAGTGCGTTGCAAGTCGCTCTACACTTTCACGCCGATATAAAGCCGTACTATACTCGAGGCCAAAGGCTAATTTTGATCCCTTCTCCTCTACATTGAGGGACAGGTCAAACTTGGCTGTGACGGTGTCCATCAAGTAAGGAGTAAAGTGCACTCCGTCCATATCCTGCTCTTCCTGCTCGGTATTTTGTAATACCAATAAGGTGTCAAAGAGCGGATTGCGGCTGACATCACGTCCTACGCCCAGCTTTTCGACCAATTTTTCAAAAGGGTAATCCTGATGCTCAAACGCCTTGAGCGCCGTTTCCTTGATTTCCAGAAGATAATCCTGAAAGGTTTTATCTCCTGCCGGGTAGCTGCGCAAGGCCAGTGTGTTGACAAACATTCCGATGATGCCCTCAAGCTCAGCCTGCGGTCTTCCTGCCACTGGAGAACCTACGACGATGTCCTCTTGTCCTGTATATTTGTGCAGTAGTACCGAATAAGCGGCCAGCAATACCATATACAGTGTAGTACCTGTACGGGATGCAAGCTCTTGTATCGCCTTATTTCCAGACTCATCCAATGTAAAATCAATTCGGCTACCCTCGAAGCTCCGAACTGAAGGTCGTTGGAAGTCTGTAGGCAAATCCAATACCGGCAACTCTCCTTCAAAGGATTGCAGCCAATATTTCTCAAGATCTTGCCATTGGTTCTCTGACTGTTCCCGTTGCCATACGGCATAATCCTTGTACTGGATGTGCAGCTCTGGTAGCTGTTCTCCTTGATACAAATGAGTAAGTTCCTGTATCAATATTTGAATAGAAACCCCATCTGAAATGATGTGATGCATATCAAACAGCAACAGATGACGCTCCTCCTGGAGCTTCACCAAGCTAACACGCAGTAATGGAGCCTGGCTCAGATCAAAGGCACGAATAAAGCTGTGAATGAGCGTATCCGTCTCCTCCACCGAAGCCTCTGTGTAGTTCAACGCGAACGGCACATTCCTATGCACACGCTGAACAAGCTCTCCATCCTGCATATAAAAGCCGGTTCTCAGGGATTCATGACGCTGGATTAGTGCCTGGAACGCGGACTCCAGCCGCGTGCGATCCAATGGTCCATCCACTGTGAAGACCCCTGGCATATTGTAGCTAAGCTCTCCCCCGTCCATCTGTCTCAGCACGTATAACCGCTTTTGCGCTGAGGACACTGGGTAAGCTTCGCTTTCCGCTGCCCGCGGGATGGATTCGTACAGGGTCGGAATGTGTTTTTTCACAAGTTGCGCCAAGGATTCGACCGTAGGTGACTGAAACACCTCACGCAGCGAAATGCTACATCCCAATTCTTTGTGAATCCGTGAAACGAGCACTGTTGCCCGCAAAGAGTGACCGCCAATTTCAAAGAAATTATCTCTGACACCGACGCGGGCAACTCCCAAGATATCTTGCCAGATGAGTACCATCTGAGCTTCCACAGCAGTTCTCGGAGCCAAATAAGCCTCGCCGGATTGTACGCTGCTTTCAGGAGCCGGCAACGCACGGCGATCCAGTTTGCCATTTGGCGTAAGCGGCATTTGCTCCAGCCGGACAAAATAAGAAGGAATCATGTAAGCGGGGAGTTCCGCTGCCAGCTGAGACCGCAATTCCCCCGGCGAAAGATCACTGGAGGCTACATAGTAGGCGCACAGCAATTTTTGGCCCTGTTCGTCATCCCGTGCGAGGACAATCGTTTCTCGTACGTTCGGAGCCTTGAGAATTTGGGCTTCTACCTCGCCAAGCTCAATTCGGTAGCCGCGAATTTTGACCTGATGGTCGATCCGTCCCAAATATTCAATATTGCCATCAGGCAACCAACGAGCAAGATCCCCAGTTCGGTACAGCCGCTCTCCCGCCCGATACGGATGCTCAACGAATTTCTCAGACGTCAAATCCGGCCGATTCAAATACCCACGGGCAAGACCGTCCCCTGCAATGTATAGCTCTCCCGGAACCCCAACAGGCTGCAGCCGTCTTTGCTCATCGAGAATATAAGCGCTAAGTGTGGGGATCGTTCTGCCAATATTGCTTTTCCCCGCTTCAATCTCATGTTCCGTGATTTCCTTGTAGGTGACATGGACTGTTGTTTCCGTAATTCCGTACATATTAATCAGCTGCACATCAGGATACTTGACCCGCCAGTTTCTCAGAAGAGATGGACTTAAGGCCTCTCCACCAAAAATGATTTTTCTAAGGCCAAGCTCTGTCGAAGAGTGCGTTAACTCTTCCTGTAGCACCTGATAAAAATACGTCGGCGTCTGATTTAAAATGGTGACTTGGTTGTCTTTCAACAACTCCAGGAAAGCTGCTGGGCTCTTGGCTGTGAGAGATGGAACAATCACCAATTTCCCTCCGTAAAGAAGCGCTCCGTACATCTCCCAAACGGAGAAATCGAAGCAGAACGAATGGAATAGCGTCCACGTATCCTGAGAGCTGAAATCAAATAGATTTTTATCGTTAAAGAGCAGTCGAACTACATTTTTGTGTTCAATCAGCGTGCCCTTTGGCTTGCCGGTCGTACCCGACGTGTAGATAACATAGGCTAGATGGCTTGGTCCCGAAATACTCTCCAGATTGGAAGCATCTCCTGTATACGTTGTAGCTTCGTCCAAACTCACAAGCTTTCCGTCAAAAGTGGTGCTCTCCCATAGATGACTTTGGGTGAGCAACAGACGGACCCCTGAATCCTCCAGCATATAATGGATACGTTCCTCGGGATAATCGGGGTCAATCGGTACATAGGCACCACCTGCTTTCAAAATGGCCAACATCCCAATGACCATCTCCAAGGAACGGTCAGCCATAATCCCTACGAGCGTATCTGCAACTACTCCCTCGGAGCGCAAATATCTCGCAAGCTGGTTAGCCTGCTCGTTTAGAGCTAGGTATGTAATGCTCTGTTCGTCCATCTGAACGGCTACGTGATCTGGCGTGCGCTCGGCTTGTTCCTCGAATAAGCCATGGATGGTCTTCTCACGTGGATAATCGACTGCAGCGCCTTCCGAAAGAGCCAAAATGGATTGCTCTTCTGGTTCACCCAATAAGTTTACCTCTGCGATAGAAAGCTGAGGTGAATGAATGATCTGCTCGGCGATCGTAAGCAACTGGGAAACCATGTCCTTAACTTCACTGCGTTCAAACAGCTCCGTCCGATAATCGACATCCAGTACCAGTTCGCCTTCATCCAGGATCTCCACGATATGAAGCACGAAATCGTTCACTTCGTCCCCGCAGAAATCATAATCCGTCAAAATGCGCACATCATCCAAATCAACCCAATTGATAAGACGATATTCCATTGAAACGCCAAAAAGCCGCTGAATATCCTTGTTACCATGCATTTCTCTAAGATCCTGAATTAACTGATTGTACGGATACTTCTGATGCCGCAGGACTGACATCTGATCTCTGGCTACATCCTGCAGGAAGCTCAACACATCCATATCCTTTTTGACGTATGTTCTGGCAGCAGCGGTGCTGACAAACATACCTATCTTTTGCTTCTCTTTTTTGTTCCCCCGGTTAGCGAACGAAGTGCCAATCACCACATCCGGCTGATTCGTCATTTTGTGTATGTAGATATACATCGCACCCATGAAGAACTGGAACAAAGAAATCCTGTTCTGTTGGCAAAATGCTTGCAGCTCGTGATATAGCACTTCTGGTACGGTAAAATGCTCCCGAACGGCGTGGGTGCTTAAAGATAACGGATTATATGACTTCCAACCCGTAAGCTCAGGCAAATCAGAAAATTTATCCAGCCAGTAAGCCTTATCCTTTTGGTATCTGTCAGAAAGTTCGTATGCATTCTCATCAGCAATATATTGAATATACGAGCAATCGTCGCCCAGCTTCGGTTCATTTCCTTGAATTAACTCCATGTAAAATGCTGTCAGCTGATTGCCATAGACCACCATTGATATTCCGTCAGAAATAATATGGTGCATCTTGATATTAATCCAATACTCTTCCTCGCTAATCTTCACAATTAAAAACTGGAAGAGCTCAGAATCCAGCAGGGGCAAAGGTTTGCTTTTGTGTTGCTCAAGTAAGGCTTCCACCTCAGATACACTTTCATAGTGGCTAAGATCCAGGCACTCCAGCTGTCTCTCTTCATAAGGAACGACGTACTGCTGAGGCACTCCATCCACCGAAGTAATACGGATGCGGAACGCATCATACTGTTTGATAATCAAATTAATGGACTGCATAAAGGCAGCAATATTGATGTGCCCCTTCATCTTAGCTGTACCGGAAAGCTGTGACACTGACGTATCTGGGTAGAGTAATTCGGTATACCATATACGCTTCTGCGCATTTGTTAAATCATATAACTGCATGTCATTCATCTCATTCACTCCTATTCCATGATGTGAATATCCTCCCGCTGCACCTGGCAGTCAGGAGGACAAAAGGACAGTTTAACGTACGCTTCCACCCTGTCATTGATCCAGTGAAACAATTTCTTCCGCCTCAACCACCAATCGATCGCCCACGGAAGCCCGACCGCTACCAAGAATATAGCCCCGCCGACGCTTGATCACTTCAAAATAGAGATCAATTCGGTCCCCAGGCTTGGCCAAGCTGTGGAATCGAATTCCATTGAGGTTAGTCAGGTATGAAATGCCTTTTTTATCAATCGCAGCGAATGCCGCTAATTGTGCAAGCGACTCCACAATCAACATAGGAGGCATGTATGGGTTAGTGTCAGTAATGAACCACTCACTCCAGGTGACAAGCTTGTATCCCTTCGCCCATTGCGACGTTTCGTACCCGGTCACGCCATCCAACAGAAGAAATGGGTACCGGTGCGGAAGCACATCCGGGATATGGATTAGCTCTTCGCTCACAGGCTTATTCCCCTTCCCACTTGCGAACAGCAAGGCAGACGTTGTGCCCTCCGAAACCAAATGAATTGCTAATCGCCGCGCGGACCTCGCGTTCCTGATATACATGCGGCACAAAATTCAATTCAGGAGCTTCAGGATTGTCGCAATTGAGTGTCGGTGGTACTTTGCTGTGAATCATACTCTGCACAGTCGCAATTAATTCGACTGCCCCTGCACCGCCCATTAAATGGCCAGTCATGGATTTAATAGACGATATCGCCAATTGGGGGGCATGCTCCCCGAATACTTTTTGAATAGCGTTAATCTCCATACGGTCATTAAATGGCGTACTCGTACCGTGGGCATTGACATAGTCGATTTCCTGCGGTGTCAAGCCGCCATCCTGCAGTGCGATGTTGATCGCTTCTGCCGGGCCGGAGCCAGAGGGATCTGGAGCCGTGATATGATACGCATCAGTTGTGCATCCGTAACCCACAACTTCGGCCAGAATGGTGGCTCCGCGGTTCAAAGCATACTCCAACTCCTCCAGCACCAAAACTCCTGCTCCTCCACCGATGACGAATCCATCGCGATCCACATCAAACGGACGACTAGCCTTCTGCGGCTCTTCATTACGTCTGGAGAGAGCATGGATATTCGCAAAAGATGCCAGATCAAGCTGACTAAAATTGGCTTCTGCTCCACCGGCAACCACAACATCAGCCGTGCCGTACTGGATCGTACGTAATGCCTCACCAATGGCATTACTTCCTGTGGCACAAGCCGTAACCACAGCAAAAGAAGGCCCCTTGGCTCCAATAGCAATGGAGATTTCACCAGGTGCTGAATTAATCATCATCGAGGAAACAAAATAAGGAGAAACTCTTTTGGGACCAAGCTTTGTTAATTTCCCATAGTTCTCCTCTATAACGTCGAGGCCGCCTGCTCCAGAGCCGACAATAACCCCCACGCGACTTGCATTCCGCTCATCAATCACTAATTTTGATTGCTCCACTGCCTGCCGGGCAGCCGCCAAAGCAAACTGAGTGAACTGTGCGACTTTATTAGCTTCCTTCTTGCTCATATATTGCAATGGGTCAAAGCCCGTAACCTGTGCACCGATCTTTGTCGGAATGTCCGCTGTATCGAAAGCAGTGACAGGTCCGATTCCGCTTTTTCCTTCCAACAGTGAATTCCAGAAATCCGTAAGATTAAGCCCGACCGGCGTTACGACTCCCTGTCCAGTCACTACAACACGTCTTCTCACTGTATCCACGTCCTTCGTTGAAATTAATTCTTGGAAGCCTGTTGCTCGTAGAGAGGAAAGTCGCCATACACATGACTGATTTTTTCATGCACATCCGCAAGATCAGCATATACCTCGACGACCACAAGCTTGTTCTCCTGATACTTTTGCCAAGCAAGCTGAAGCTGTTCCCGTGCCTCTCCCTTACTCCGAATTGCAAGGCTTTCCACAAACTCATACTGAGGAATTTGAATTCCTGTCTTGGCCGCCTCAGAAACAAACGGGAGGGACTGCCCTGTGAGTTGTTTATAATTCATCTGATTCTGCAACCAACCATAGCCACCATTATTGAGTACGATATAGATTAACGGTATTTGATACTCCACCGCCGTCATAAAATCCGAACAGAAGAGATTGAACGCACCGTCACCTACAAGTGCCACTACTGGACGTTGTGTCGCCACGCTTGCTCCCAGAGCAGCCGCCGCACCGAATCCAAGACTCGTTTGATCACTAGGAACAATCGAAAGAGAACCGTGGGCAAAGCGAAAATATGGATAAAAATAGGACCACATATCCTGCAATCCATTCTCTTGAAGAAGCACCAGATTTTCAGGGAACTCCGTCTGAATCATGTCCAACAGCTCAGGAACGTGGAATCCAGGGGTCTTTTTCAGCTCTTCCAGATAAATAGCCCTGTGAGAAAAAGCCTCCTGTTTACAGCTCCTAATCGTTTCAAGCCACACTCCATCAGGCTCCTGCCCGCGCCGTTCAAGCCACTGCTCCACCGCTGCATATCCATCACCGAGCACCTTGATACCCTTGTACTCGTGTGCAAAATCCTCCAGATTTACATTGACTTGAATCAAAGGTGTATCCTGTAGCAAAATATCCCACTCAAAAGTAGCCGTTTCTTCCAATCGACTGCCCAGTGTGATTACCACATCAGATTCCTTCCAGATTTGTCTTAGACTGAGATCTGTATAGAGTCCTGCAACACCACAGAAGAGTTCGTGGTCTTCATCAACTACACCCCGTCCCGAGGCGGTTGCGAACAAGGCCGCTCCATGTTGGTTAGCGAACCGCTCAATCACATCACCTGTACCTGACTTCATGCCGCCTCCGACTAGAATGAGTGGTCTGCGGGCGTTCTCAATAATTTCCCACGATGCATCCAACTCCCGACGAGACGGAGAGCACGACAGCTTTTCTGGTGGGGTAAACTGAAGCCCTGTTGGCACAGGCTGGTCCATCAGGTTTTCAGGGAGTTCGATATAGACGGGACCCGGTGCTCCATTGATAGCCAAAAAGGCAGCCCGCTCCATCGCCCATACAAGCCGATCCACATGCTCGACACGATAAGCCCATTTTACGAGCGGCTTCACGAGTGAGATTTGATCGGCTTCCTGAAAGGATCGGGTACCCAGCTTGTCTCCGCCAGTGCCAAGCGCCAAAAGCAGGAGCGGAGCGCCCAGGTTCTTGGCCTCCAGTAGCCCTGTAAGTGTATTACTGAGCGCAGGGCCTTTCCCCACAACGCATACGGACATCTGGTTGGTGGTGAGCGCATAACCTGCTGCCATGAACACAGCATTACGTTGATCTTTGCACAGAATAAAATCCATACCGGATGAGGGGAGTGACGATACGATTTTGAGATCATCACTTGGTAATCCAAAGAGATGCTGAACCCCAGCCGATTTTAAGTAGCCAATGATGGCATCCCAAGGGAATAAACTCGCAGTCATACCAAACTCCTCTTTTCCGACAAATATTCTGCGACAATTTCTGAAATCAAGATCGGCTTCGAAATGAGCTTGAAATCGTAAAAAATATAGTTCGACATCGTGCCATAGCCACCAAAAGGCTTATTGCCTTGATCCACATCCTCAAGCGTCTGATTAATGGTCAGCGTGTGCTTCTTCCGCAGAACGTCCGCCAGGTGACTAGACCCGTATAAGCTGCAACCCATTGCTCGTTCACTGAAATAACTGGAGGAAATACGCTTGATCAGCTGCTCGTCGTCTCGGTAGCTAACCACGTTGAAGACCGGTGAAAAATACTCAATAATCTCCAAATCCTGATCTAGCTCGCTATATACAACCGTTGGCTCCATCTTTTTCGTACGGAAATCAATGCCACCGCCGTAAATAATAAACTTATCGTTCGTATTAAAATATTCAGAAACCGAGTTCAGCGCATCTTTATAGAAAATAGGGGAATAGTTTGCGTTCGGATCATCGTTGGCTCCAAACACAAGTTGGTCAAGCCGCATAATCAGCAGGTTTTTGAAGCTCTCTGTCACATCTTGATGTACCAGAATGATGTCGGGTCCCAGGCAGTCCTGTCCTGAGTTGAACAGTCTCATTCGGATTACATCGGTAACCGCCAGTTCCAGATCAGCATCGGGTCCGATGACGAAAGGATTGATCCCTTGTCCATAGAAGATGTAGAGTTGGTCTTTTCGGATTTGTTTTTTGATCTTCTCCGCATTGACATAGCTCCCGGTGAACACCACAATATCAGCTGGCATAACCGAATTTTCCATAAAAACCCTTTGACTGACCTTACGAATATAGATGGGTAATCCGTGTACAGCCTGAAGCTTTTCATGCAGCATGTTGACGTACTCGTTTACGTGAGAAGAAGGGCGAAAGTCTATATTTTCAACGTACAGGGACGGAATCAAGAGGTATAATGCATAGGAGTACAAAATGACGTTGGAAGGCATGAATACAGCCATAGATCGTTGCCAGCTTGGCTGATAGGTCTGCACTTCTTGCAGAGCACCTTGAAGTGTGAGGATCGTGGAGTCAATTTCTGCATTGGCGGCCCGATAGGATGAAAATTGCGTGAGAATATCCATCACTTCCTGCCGATTTTCAATCAAATAATTGAGGCACTTCAGAATAGATTCATGCCTTTCCAAAAACAGTGTGTTTTCTGCCAATTCTGGATTTATACTCATGGCACATTCTCCCTTTCCTATATGCGGTTTTGGTAAATATTTTGCTATACTTTGCGAGAAGCAACTTTCTCCAGGGCAATACGCTCCATCTCCAGACGATCCACTTTTCCATTGCGATTTAAAGGAAAGTGGTCGAGCGGAAGCAAAAGATCGGGAAACATGTATGAAGGAAGTACACGATTTATTTCTTTACGGAGTACAGACAAGGCTTGCGAGGATTCGCCTTCGATGAATGCAACAAGCAATGTCCCTTTAGCCTCATCCTCCAAGGTGATCACGCAGGATCGGTAACCTAGCGAACCAATCCGATCCTCAATATAGACAGGAGATACCATATAGCCCATCCGGTTGACCGTCTTACCGCTGCGACCAATGACATACAGCATTCCGTCATCCAGATAGCCCAGATCCCCCGTCTTGAACCAGCCGTCCTGTAGAACCGATTGCGTCAAGTCTGGACGATTCAAGTAACCTTCCATGCGTCCAGCACTATGTATCCACACTTCGCCTACGATACCGTCCGCCTGCTGGTTGCCTGTAGAATCTAGTATTTTCAGCTCCACACCAGGTAATGGTAGACCACAACCCTTCGGACATTCTAGCGTCCCCAGTGTAACGTTGCCCAGTTCAGAAAGGCCGTAACCATTCAGGAGGGGCTGTCCAAATATGTTGTTAAATTTCTCTTCAAGGTCTTGGGTAAGTGGGGAACCGCCTACGCACCACATGCGTACCGGAGCTTCCTTGACCATTTCCAGTTGTTCGGGTTTTCGGTTTAGCATACGCAACAAGGTGTAAAAAGCAGAGGGGTTAGCGTCTACGACCGTCGCCCGGTCTTTCGTAATACTTGCAATGACGCTCCAGAGGTTTTTTGGATTGCAGATGATGAGAGAACATGAGGTTAACCACCAGGAGAAGATAAGTGAGATTCCATAAAAATGAGAGAACGGCACAACGGGGAGCATATGGTCAGACGGTAGGTAGTTCATGGCGTGTATGGAATGCCTGATATTCTCCATAAAAGCTGAACCAGCTTTCACGATTCCCTTGGGTTTTCCCGTCGTACCTGAAGAATACAGAATGAGCGCATCTGGCCTCTCGCACCACTTGTTAAAGTCGAGGGCTTCAAGCTTTGGCTCTCCCACCCAATCCGGGTGTACTGCTTCTTCTTGAATCAGATCTTGAATCAGAATAACGAGAGCATGAGGAAGTTCTAAATCGGAATCCGTAAGGATGCAACAGGCACCCGCTTCATCATAGATTTGAGCCACCTCATCGAGCACAGTCTGCTCGTCCACCACAGTCACCGAAACAGCGATATTGCACAGGGAAAACAGAGACACAACAAACCAATAGGAATTGGCCGCTTTCAGAATCACTCTACCGTCTTCGGGAATTCCTCTGAGCGTCAACATCCGGGAGAAGATCGTAACGTCTCGTTCCAGACGCTCCCTAGTCATAATTCCTTCAGGTGAGATAATACGGCAATCCGTATGCGTAATAAGCACAACGTTCCCTCCTTACATCCCCGTAATATGGTATCCAGCATCTACATGGATAACTTCACCCGTAATGCCTCTCGATAAATGGGAAAATAGGAATAACGCCGTATCTCCGACTTCCGACGTATCAACCGTCTTGCGTAGGGGCGTAGTTTCTTCAATATGTTTGAGCATTGTGTTAAAATCTTTAATGCCATAGGCAGCCAAGGTCCGTATCGGACCAGCGGAAATCGCATTTACGCGAATGCCATATGTGCCCAGATCATTCGACAGATAGCGCATGCTGGCTTCCAGTGAAGCCTTCGCCACACCCATAACGTTGTAATTTTTGATCGCTCGTTCTGCGCCAATATACGTCATGGTGACGATACTTCCACCCTCTGTCATCAGTGGGTATACTCGACGGGAGACAGCAGCCAGAGAATAGGCACTGATTTCTTGTGCAACGGCGAATCCCTCACGAGAAGTGTCAACGAACAAGCCATCCAAATCCTCAGCCTTAGCATAGGCGACACTGTGAAAATAACCATGTAATACGCCTACTTTTTCTTTTAGAAAATCCGCCAATGCATCAAGCTCTTCATTGCTTTGAACATTACAAGGACAGACCAGTGCTCCTGGAATGGTTTCAACGAGCTTTAGTACCCGCTCTGCAACCCTCTCATTTTCGTAAGTAAAAATGAGCTGTGCTCCTTCAGCAGCTAAAGATTGAGCTGTCCCCCAGGCAATACTCCTGTTATTAGCCACGCCCATAATCAAAATGTTCTTACCGCTCAGTAGTACTGCCACAGAAACCACCTTTCTTTTTTTACATTTTTAAACAAAATAACAACTTAACTGCGTATGTCTACATTTATAGACATATGTAATCTTTCCTGGAATATTATCGCGTTAATTGCCAAACTTGGATAGGCGACGTTTTAGGCAAATCACAAAATTTATTTTAAAATTTGTGTAACACATCTTGCATGCTGTCTGTCATCTCACAAAAAATAGTTGTGTTGCTTCTGTTGGTCTGTGTTCAAATCGAAAGGGATACATGTGTGTGAAAAAAGATAGCGAGGCAAAAATAAGGTGACTGTCAAAGTGAGTTAAACATAAAATCCTCATATTTTTGTAAATATTTACATTCCGACGACAGACTCACCCCACTACCGGAAGTAACCACTTCATTTTCACCAACAATGAGTCTTCCGATTTGAACATCCTGAGTGACCAGCCAGATTTTATCTAATCTAAGTGTAAAGCCTTAACCTCTATAGACTACGCTTTTGTTTTTTGGGAGCTAAAGTATAGCTAAAGGAGACAACAAAGTCGATTGCCAGAACGATCGCCCATGTTTGCATAATGCCCTCCAAAGACACCGTACGCTGCGGATCATCAACATACATAATGATGGCGAGCAACAAAGCATTACCTATAGCCCAACCCAAAAGGTGAAGCAACCAACCTATCCGTTCCTCTTTTGCATGAGCAGCACCATACTTACGTTCAGGCTTGGGTCCCTTACCAAACCAATGGGAGAACCGTACATCCGCCCACTTAATTAACCTATGACCAAATGCTACTGTAATACCAAAATAACAGGCCGCCAAGCCAGTAGCAGTCGTAATCTCCATGCCACTTTTCACCGTGATGAACACCGCAATCAGTAACAGGATATCAATAATGGGGGTAAATAGTAAAAGAAGACCGCCTAATTTCTTCAAGCCAAACATATACCTTGCGATCAAGCCTGCAACAACAAAAACCCAAAATAAAACTTCAGCACTAATAATAAATAAATACATAATAGATGATTCCTTTCAAATTAGAAATTGGTATTCACCTCAACTATCCCCCTTTCATGCCCACTATCATACAATATTATACATAATATTCCTAGTATTTTGTCTATAATTACATAAAAGGAAACAAATAGCCGTTTTTTCTGCGAAAATCAGTATCTGTTCAGCCCATTTCGTCTTGTTCTCAAAATGGGCATTTTACATGATATGCTACCCATAAAGAATTATGATGATCTGAAATGAAAAAAGATGTACCTATGCTAATCAGCACGGGTACATCTTTTTTTACAGATACACTATCCAATTACAATATGACCTTCGGGACGACGGTACAATGTCTTGGTCGAGCGTGGACGAATGGCATAGGCAATCGTAAGAGGACCAATCCGACCAATAAACATAGTCACACAAATAATCAGCTTGCCTGCGTCAGACAATCCTGGCGTCACTCCTACAGACAACCCTACCGTTCCGATTGCGGAAGCAGCCTCAAATGCAAGGGAGAGAAATGGCGCATCCTCTGTCATTAAGAGCAGTATAACCACAATCGAGAATATAAATAGGGCCAGTACAATAATGGTCAGCGCCCGCATCATGATATCTTTGGGGACCCTATGACGGAAAAACACAATTTCCTTCTGTCCTCGCATGACGGCGATTAGCGCACCTACCATAAGCAGAAACGTAGTCGTTTTAATTCCTCCTCCCGTGGAGCCTGGAGAAGCACCGATAATCATCAGCAACATAATAAAAAACTGACTTGCCTGCCTTAACCCGCTGATATCGACTGTGCTCGTACCTGATGATCTCGTGGAGACCGATTGAAAGACAGCTCCATATACTTTGCCTTCCCAGTTCAGCGCACCCAAGGTTCGTGCATTGGTAAACTCAAAAACAAATAAAACCAGCGCACCAACCACAATGAGCACTCCCGACACGCTAAGCACCATTTTGGAGTGTAGAGACAGTCTTCGGGTACGGCGAAAATCGAACAGATCGCTAAGTACAAGGAAACCCAAGCCTCCTGATATAACGAGCACAGATGCAATCATATTGAAAACAAAATCTCCAGCGTACTGTTGGAAGCTAGTCCCGAACAGATCGAATCCCCCGTTATTAAAGAGGGATACGGAATGGAATATTCCATAATATATCGCTTGTCCGACAGGCATCTCTCGCATCCACCGCAAAGCTAAGACGACGGCAGCTATCGCCTCAATGGTAAAGGAAAAGATCAGCACCTTGCGAATAATACGCACGATCCCTTCCATGCTATCGGCATTAATAGCCTCCTTAAGCAGCAACCGATCCTTTAACGATAATCGCCGCCCCAACAACAGCGCAAACAAGGTCGCTAAGGTCATAAACCCCAGCCCGCCTAGCTGCATCAGCACCAAAATGACGGTTTCGCCAAACATCGTATACGTTGAATCGACGTCAACAACGACCAGTCCTGTGACGCAAGCGGCTGAGACGGACGTAAAAAGCGAATCAATCCAATGCGGAGCATGACCACTATGATTGGCAACAGGAAGCATCAGTAGCAAAGTACCCAATGCAATAATCAATAAATATCCGATGACCAATATAAAAGGAGGCGATGCGAACCGACTAAGCTTGACGCTGCGTTTCATTAGAGTATTCTCTCCATCCGTTCTTATGAAAAAGAGGAACAAGACACGGGAAGCCCGGCTGATCCTCTATATTCATAATGTTATGTTATTCTACTGTTGGTTACGCATATGCGGGAAAAGCAGCACATCGCGAATGGAAGGCGCATCTGTCAGCAACATAACCAAACGATCGATGCCGATGCCCAGTCCACCTGTTGGTGGCATCCCGTATTCCAAGGCGCGGATAAAGTCATCATCCATTTCATGCGCCTCGTCGTTACCGTGCTCACGTTCCAGCAATTGTGCTTCAAAACGTTGGCGCTGGTCGATTGGATCATTCAGCTCAGTGAACGCATTCGCATGCTCACGAGCAACCACGAACAGCTCGAAGCGATCCGTAAACCGCGGATCTTGTTCGTTTTTCTTGGCCAACGGCGAAATTTCAACCGGATGTCCAGTAATAAAGGTAGGTTGAATAAGCGTTTCCTCTACGAACTGCTCAAAGAATGCATTCAGGATATGGCCAAATGTCATATGCGGTTCAACCGAAACTTTATGCTCTTTCGCAAGGCGATGAGCTTCTTCATTACTCATCTGCACGCTAAAGTCTACGCCTGTTACTTCTTTAACAGCATCAACCATGGAGACTCTGCGCCATTGCGGCGTCAGATCCACTTCCTGGCCTTGATATTGAATATGCTGTGTGCCCAGTACTTCCTGCGCAATATGTGCAACCATGTTTTCCGTCAATTGCATGATATCTTTATAATCAGCATACGCTTCATACAGCTCAATCATCGTAAACTCAGGGTTATGGCGGGTCGAAATACCTTCATTACGGTAAACACGACCGATCTCATATACTTTCTCCATTCCGCCGACAATTAGTCGTTTCAAATGGAGTTCAATAGCAATACGCATATAAAGCTGCATGTCCAATGCATTATGGTGCGTAACAAATGGCTTCGCCGCCGCCCCGCCAGCAATGGAATGTAATGTTGGGGTTTCAACTTCCAAATAGCCGAGCGAATCGAGATAACGACGCATGGATTGAATAATACGGGACCGTGTAATGAACGTTTTTTGTACTTCAGGGTTCATAACCAAATCGACATACCGCTGACGGTAACGCAATTCAACATCCTTCAGGCCATGATATTTCTCTGGTAATGGATACAAGGATTTGGACAAGACCTCAATATCCAGCACTTTGATTGTCGTTTCGCCCGTTTTGGTCTTGAAGAGCACACCCTTAACACCAACAATATCACCCAGATCCAAAATACCAAATGCTTTATATTTGGATTCAGGTACCGTGTCTTGACGAACATAAATTTGAATACGTCCGCTAAGATCCTGTATATGAGCAAAGCTGGCTTTTCCCATAACACGTTTAGCCATAATACGGCCTGCTATGCTAACTTCAATATTCTTTTCTTCCAGTTCTTCCTTAGTCAAACTGTCATACTTGCTCAGTAGTACGCCCGCTTCAGCCGTGCGTATGTATTTGCGTCCAAAAGGATCAATGCCCAATGCGCGAAGCTCGTCCAATTTGGCACGACGAATTTGTAATAGTTCACTTAATTCCTCGCGATTTTCTTGTGTTTCCTGGTTAGTAGTTTCATCCGACATGGTGCTAAATCAGCTCCTTCAATATGAATAGACGGGCCGGGGTCCGTCCGGGTGTAGAGAAAAAAAGCTTCCACAAGGAAGCTTTTACATTAAATTCCAAAGTCCGTGTCTTATTTCTTGATATCCACGATTTTATATTGAATAACGCCTGCTGGAACGGTGACATCCACAACAGTTCCCTTTTTCTTACCGAGAATTGCCTTGCCAACCGGACTTTCATTCGAAATCTTATTCTGTAGCGGGTCGGATTCGGCGGAACCTACGATAGCATACTCTGTAATATCTCCGAATTCCAAATCTTCAACGGTCACAGTTGCACCTACTCCCACAACATCGGTGTCAATTTCATCACTATTGATAATGCGGGCATTGCGTAGCATCTTTTCCAACGTAATTACACGGCCTTCAATAAAGGCCTGCTCATTCTTCGCATCCTCATATTCGGAGTTTTCACTAATATCTCCGTACCCGATGGCTACCTTAATCCGTTCAGCCACTTCGCGGCGTTTGACAGACTTTAAGTTCTCAAGCTCATCTTCGAGCTTTCTAAGACCTTCCTGTGTCAGAATGACTTCTTTATCGCTCATCTTAACCGATTCTCCTGTCATGGGAAAAGTTTAAAAGTGCATCGGAATGCACGCTTTCAAAACATAATATGCCACTCTGAGGGAATGAGAACATTTCCTGCTGTTGTCTTGAGAGCTGCACACAATTTGTAGCATACATCAAGATTTTATACTGAACGATTATAGGGCAAGCAATTGGAAAAGTCAATCGCGTGCGCAGGCCGGAACAGCTTCCTTATTGCGCAACAGCAGCAGGAGAAGCAGCACTTGTAGAAGGCTCATCGTTTTCTACCATGTGCAATTGAGATACAAATTGATCCAAAATACGTACCATATCGTCGCGCTTTGTTTCTTCCATAATGACATCCTTAATACGTGCAGAACCTTTAAACCCCTTGAGGTACCAAGCCAGATGCTTGCGCATTTCACGGACAGCTACCGCTTCACCCTTCAATGCAACCAGACGATCCATATGCAGAATGGCAATGCGGATTTTTTCTTCCGGTGAAGGATCGGGCAACAGCTCACCTGATTGCAAGTACTCAATCGTACGGTAGAGCATCCACGGATTCCCCAGAGCACCGCGTCCGATCATAACGCCATCACAATTGGTCAGATCCAGCATGCGGCGGGCATCTTCCGGTGATGCCACATCACCGTTTCCAATTACAGGAATGGAAACTGCTTCTTTAACTTCTTTTATAATATCCCAATTCGCATGTCCCGTATACAGTTGCTCCCGTGTACGGCCATGTACGCTAACGGCCTGACCTCCGGCACGTTCAACAGCGCGAGCGTTCTCTACGGCATAAATATGCTCGCTATCCCAACCAATACGCATTTTCACGGTAACCGGCTTGCTTACCGATTCCACTACCGCCGATACCATTTCATAAATCTTGTTTGGATCGAGCAGCCAACGAGCACCTGCATCACATTTGGTCACTTTGGGAACCGGGCAGCCCATATTGATATCAATAATATCTGCATTCGTTTCCTGATCTACCACCTTCGCTGCTTCCACCAAAGATTCGCGGTCGCCTCCAAAAATTTGCAAGCTAAGCGGCTTCTCGCGCTCATCTACAAACAGCATCTCACGTGTACGCTTGTTGCCGTGAATGATGGCCTTATCACTAACCATCTCTGCACATACCAAGCCTGTACCGAACTCCTTGGCGATCAAGCGAAAAGCAGGATTGCACACGCCTGCCATGGGTGCCAAGACGACTTGGTTTTTCATTTCAATATCGCCGATTTTCAACATATCTGTTCACCCCTTTATTCCTTCTTTTATATCGTATACTTATCGTCATTCCGTCAGTTCCCGGACTTCAATTTCTAGCGTTTGGGCGATGATGTTCAGCATGTCTGGGTCTACTCTACGATTGCCTCGCTCCACAGCACCTAATACAGTCAAAGATATACCAGTACGTTCTGCCAACTCCTGCTGTGTGAACCCTTTTAGCTTCCGAAAGGCGCGGAGTCGTTGCGCCAGCTGCATGTTTTCCAAAGCTGTATGCCGTCCTTTCCATCCACAGAATTCAATGCAGTATGCACGATACTGTACAGACCGGACGGATCTTGGTTCGGAACGATATCAGCCAAAGGAACCAGCACAAAAGCACGCTCCAACATACGAGGGTGAGGAAGCTCCAAATCCGGTGTAGCCAGTTGCGCCGCTTCCATCCATAACAAATCCAGATCAATGGTTCGTGGCCCATTAGGAATGTGTCTTACTCTCCCCAGACGACTCTCCACCTCCAGCATATATACCAGAAGCTCCTCTGGAGCAAGTGTTGTAGATACGGCTACCGTCATGTTCAAAAAAGAAGGTTGATCCAGATACCCAACAGGCTCTGTTTCGTACAGGCTGGAGCACCGAAGCACCCGTATACCCGGATGTTCGTCCAGCGCCGTAATGGCTTCATACAGGGTATGCTCGCGCTCCCCCAAATTAGCCCCTAAAGCAATATAAGCCTCTGATGCCTCAGAGGTCGAATGTGCATTCATGTATCGTTCCTACTTTCTTGCGCGATAAAGCTCAACCGTCACGCCTTGAAAATGAATATCAAACGGCGGATGCGGCTTTGTGACTTTGACAGTCAGTGCATTGACACTAGTATAAGTGTCCAGTAGGGAAGATGCAATACGTTCGCCCAAAGCTTCAATCAATTGGTAAGATTCCTTTTCTACAATATCTTTAACGGTGTAATGAACCTCGGCGTAATTAACCGTTTTGTCCAAAGCATCCTGCTCACCCGCTTCACGCAGATCAAGCTCCAGTTCCAAATCAATATAGAAACGTTGTCCCAGCTTGCGCTCCTCTGGAAAAACGCCATGATATCCGTAATACTCCATACGATGCAAAACCATTTTATCCATCGTGGGTATCCCCCCCTGTTTTTTATTAGATTTTCTCAATAAGCTCAACTTAAAAGTTTCGTATCGTGCCACTGCGCAGTCGGATGGTGCTCCCCATCGCCACTGCCCCAGATTTCTTGAATAAAACCTATAATAAAGGTAGAAATTCGGGGAAGTGATGCTTCCGAAGCGAGCTTTCCTACGGAAAGCTTTTAAAGCGACCGCTTTGCTTGTACAGCACCATTCCGCCTACTCCGTTCTCGTTCTACTTGATCTATTCTTCTGTTCACCTTACACAATAAATAACTCCCTAAAAAAACAGTGACTTTATGGCGCGTTGTAGCGGAATGAAGGATTTGAATCCGGAGAAGCGAAGCGCTCGCCTTTGCAACGGGATTCTAACAGTCATATGTTTACCAATTCAAAAGAATCCCGTTGCAACAGCGATCGCAGGATCAAATCATTCATGAAGCGTCTTTTAACCACCATAACTCAGTGCATTTTTAGACCCGTACACCATCGCATCACACATACGTACGGTGCGCTTGATTTGCGCCACATCGTGTACACGCACAATCTGGCACCCTTGAGCAATGCCAAAGGCAACGGTAGCCGCCGTGCCCTCCACCACATCATTCACAGGCAAATCCAGTGCTGTACGAATAAACCTTTTGCGCGACGTAGCCAATAACAGCGGAAAGCCCAGCTGACTCAATGTATCGAGAGAAGTCATGGCATGAATATTTTCATCGTAATCCTTGGCAAAACCGATACCTGGGTCTAAAATGATCTGTTCCTCACGTACCCCCGCATCCAGCGCTAATCGGATACTTTCTTTTAAATCGGACAGCATATCAGAAACCAAATCACTATAGTTACGGTCATGACGATTATGCATCAAAATGACCGGGCAATCGAATTCCGAAGCTACACGTGCCATATCGGGGTCTGCCTTAAACCCCCACACATCATTAATGATATGTGCGCCAGCCTCAAGTGCCTGCCTGGCTACCTCGGCTTTGTAAGTATCTACAGATAACGGAATGTGCGGTGCGATACGATGGATAGCCTGAACGACCGGAATGACCCGAGCCAGCTCCTCTTCCACACCTACTGGATCATGACCCGGGCGAGTAGACTCCCCACCAATGTCAATGATATCCGCTCCATCTTCCACCAGCTTCAATGCATGTAAAACAGCAATCTCGGGACTATAATGTAATCCTCCATCGGAAAATGAATCCGGGGTCACATTCAGTATACCCATGATCTGTGTGGAATGTCCGAGCGTAAGCTCGGCATCCCCCATTCGGTAACTACGTTGATAAAGGGTCGGTATGTTCACTTGATCCCTGCTTTCTGTCTATAATCGTGCAACAGCAAAGCTGTTATGGACCTGGGCTGTGTCAAGGGAACCGATAAATGGTTCGTTGCTCCTCCCGGCTCCAACAACAAATCCACGGGCCGTATTTCTTGTATAGAGTTGGTCATAAAAATTTCATCAGCCTGTTTCAGCTCGTCCCAGCGGTACAGGCCTTGCTCACAAGGAATGTCTCGCAGATGCGCCAGCTCCAAAATGAACTCACGCGTAATGCCTGGCAGAATCCCTGTAGACAAGTCAGGGGTATACAACGTATTGTTCCGCACAAAGAACAGATTGCTGACCATTCCTTCTGCCAGAAAACCATCCGCCGTAAGCATCATTCCTTCAGCCTTATAACGGACAGCCTCGGCATACTGCTGAAGTTCCCGCTTTGCAAGAATATTATTCATATAATGGAGCGACTTTAAGCGAACCTCACCCTCTGGAGTGTTTCTGGGGGTTCGCAACAACTGAAGCGCCGATGGGGAAGTGGATTGCCCGGTTTGTGTATTGGTAGAGGGCAACGGTTTAGCGAACAGAATATGATTAGGACGCGTATAGTCCCCCGTCGGCAATCCTAGCACCTCTTCGCCAGCTGATACGGTGTAACGGATATAAGCTTCATCCAATCCATTCGCCACCATCAGATGTTGGATGTGTCTCGTAAGTTGCTCCTCATCCGGTTGAAAAGGAATGCCGAGCATTCGGCAACCTTCCTGCAGTCGATGTAGATGCCGATCCAGCAAGAATGGGACACCCTTGTAGGTGCGGAATGTTTCAAACAAGCCCATTCCGTATAAAAAGCCGTGATCACTTACGTGAATCACGGCTTTTGCGGCTTCCGTGAGGACGCCGTTGACTCCGATATATTTCATGAATCAGACGCCTACCTTGCGTTTTAGGAAATTGCGTAACAGTTGATGCCCATAATCCGTAATAATGGATTCTGGATGGAACTGAACTCCTTCTACGGCAAATTCTTTATGCCGCAAACCCATAATTTCACCTTCTGCGGTTTCCGCGGTAATCTCTAGACACTCAGGCAGACTCTCGCGCTCCACCAGCAATGAGTGATACCGGGTTGCTGTGAACGGAGAAGGCAAGCCTTCAAATACTGACGTATTGTGATGAAGAATCGGTGATGTTTTACCGTGCATGAGTCGTTCAGCCCGGATAACCTTACCGCCAAAAGCCTGTCCGATGGCCTGGTGGCCGAGGCAAACGCCAAAAATCGGAATGCGACCTTTAAAATGGCTGATCACATCCAGTGATATCCCTGCCTCATTCGGCGTGCATGGACCCGGCGAGATCAAAATATGCTCTGGTGCCAGCTCTTCTATGCCTTTCACATCAATCTCATCGTTCCGTTTTACGGTTACTTCTTCGCCAAGTTCACCTAAATATTGAACAAGATTGTACGTAAACGAATCATAATTATCAATCACCAAAATCATACGACTCACCCTCCTGTGATACCGCTTCTGCTCAAAGCGGCTTCTTCTTCACCACATTGTACCGCCTTCATGACAGCTCTAGCCTTGTTCCGACATTCCCGATATTCCCTGTACGGGTCTGAATCAATGACGATCCCCGCACCTGTCTGTAAATAGGCAGTGCTGCCTTTAACAGCTAGTGTTCTTATTATAATATTTAATTCCATATTGCCGTTATAGTCAATCCATCCAAGGGACCCTGTATAAGGCCCCCGACGAACGGGCTCTAATTCTTCAATAATTTCCATGGTGCGCACCTTGGGTGCCCCGGTAATGGTTCCGCCTGGAAAGGTAGCAGCAATTACATCTATAGCTGTACGACCCGAGGCTAATTTTCCTTCAACCTGAGAAACCAGGTGCATAACGTGCGAATAGTATTCGACCGTCAGCAGTTCAGGCACATGCACCGATCCGTATTCGGCAATCCGTCCGATATCGTTACGCTCCAGATCGACGAGCATAATATGCTCGGCGCGTTCTTTTTCGCTTGATAGAAGCTCTGCTGCCATAGCGGCATCTTCATCCGGTGTTAGCCCTCTTCTTCTCGTACCTGCAATTGGTCGGGCGCTCACACGTCCATCCTCCAGCTTCACCAACAATTCCGGCGAGCCACTAACGATCCGTAAATCTGGCGTACGCAGCATACCCATATAAGGGGAAGGATTCAGCAGACGAAGCCATTCATATATATTTTCAGGGAGGGCTGTAAGCGCACGTTGCTGACGAATCGATAAGTTGACCTGGAATACATCCCCTTGGGCAATGTATTCCTGCACACGTTTCACGGCTTGTTCAAAATCTTGTTGGTTGAATGCCGCTGTCCAGCCTTCAGATTCAAGATGAGCAGCCTCTAACCCTTCTTCGGCGAGCCTAGCACAACGACGAGGGTACGCAGAATCAATCTCTCCTGCATTTATGATGTTATTCCACTGAGTCAGCATACGTTCTGCACGTTGGGCAGCTTCCGCGTAATGCTCGCAAAGTATAGTATTCGGCCCATCCAGCATAACGCGATTGGTCAAATCGGTATCACTGCTGACTTTATCGGAATGCGCAGGAGCGGGCATATGAACAGCACAATATATGGAGGATTTTTCGTGATCGTAAATCCATAGCTCATCCACCCTCATCCATACATAATCAGGTATGTCCGTATCGTCTGCAGCTTGAGATGGCAAACGCTCCAACGAGCGAGCTACATCGTAGCCAAGATAACCCGCAAATCCTCCAGAGAAAAAAGGCATGCCAGGTACACGCGGCGCACGGTAAGGAGAGATCCAGTTGCTCATGACTTTCAAAGGTTGACCATGCATATCTCCATGTTTCCCGCTTTGCAAATCAGTCCAAACTGCATGTTCTCCCTTGCCCTCCAATATAGCAACCGGATTTAAGGCCAGATAGGTGTACCTCCCACCTTTAGCGCTCTCCAGCAAAAAGGCATATGGCGACGAATCCTCCCAAGCCTTCCGCCACGATGACGGTAGCCCCCCCACGGGTAATGGGTACTCAGCAATATAGGGAAGTATGCTCCAGCCTTCCTCCTGCCAAACCTGCCACTGCGCCTCCGTCACTCTAGCTGTCGATTTCATCCGTGTGTGCTTCCCCTTCCCTACTTTTCAATAAGTCTATATTCTCTCCTTAAAAAGAAACCCCCACCCCCCTGCAACAGGGAAATGAGGGAATCCTTACGTATAGTATACACAATTACGACATAATTACAGCTCGAAATTGTATAGTGGTGTGCTCAGGTAACGTTCTCCATTACTTGGAACAATGACAACGATCCGTTTACCCTTGCCCAATTGCTTAGCAAGTTTCAAAGCCGCATGAACAGCTGCGCCAGATGAAATACCGGACAAAATGCCCTCTTCCTTGGCCACTCTACGTGCTACCTCGAAAGCTTCATCGTTTTCTACATGAATAATTTCATCATAGATATCGCAGTTTAAAATTTCAGGAATAAAGTTGGCACCAAGTCCTTGAATTTTGTGGGGTCCTGGCTTACCGCCTGCTAACAGTGGGGAAGAGGCAGGCTCTACAGCCACAACTTTAATATCAGGGAATTCTTTCTTAAGCACTTCTCCGGCACCAGAAATGGTTCCGCCAGTACCTATTCCAGCTATAAAAGCGTCCAGAGTTCCGCCAATGGAACGAATGGCTTCCACAATCTCAGGACCGGTCGTTTCACGGTGAATTTTGATATTAGCTTTGTTCTTGAACTGCTCAGCAGCAAAATATTCCGGATTTTCACTCAGCAATTCTTCCATTTTCTTAACGGACCCGTTCATGCCTTCTGATCCTGGTGTTAGCACAAGTTCGGCTCCATAAGCACGCAACAAATTACGACGCTCTATGCTCATCGTTTCTGGCATAACGATCACCGCCTCATAGCCCTTCGCAGCAGCAACCATAGCCAAGCCGATTCCTGTGTTACCGCTAGTTGCTTCAATAATCGTACCGCCTGGCTTAAGCAGACCTTCACGTTCAGCTTCTTCTACCATGCTAATCGCAATACGATCTTTTACACTGGAGCCTGGGTTCTGATATTCCAGTTTCAAATAAATTTCGGCGCTATCTTCCGGTACGATCCGGTTGAGCCGAACGAGGGGAGTTTCCCCGATAAGTTCGGTGATGTTATTAACAACTTTAGCCATGATAATTCCTCCCTGACTGTAGATGATGTATTAAAAATTGCGAAATCATTTTGTAGATCATTCTTAGTCAATCACTTTAATTTTGTACCGTTCATTTAATTTCCGATAAAAATAGTGGGTTTTATACGCTAATCATAACAATCTTCAATTCCAATGTCAATACGAGTGAGTAAGCCGCGATGCTGTCAACACGCGTTATCAGCATCGTGCTTCCTTCAAACCAATATTCTTTCACTACGTTACAGAGCAGCGGAGGATGCATCTTTTCCAGATAAAATACGCGCTCCATATTTATCACGTAGACTCTTCTCGACCTCTTCCAAAGGAGCGGCCTGTGCAAGCGCAAGAGATCGGCGAATTTGCTGCCGGATCTGCTGCTTATCCGGAGAATTCTTCAACCGGACATCCTGTACATAAATGACAGCATAGCCATCGTTAACAGAGATCGGACCTGCAACATCCCCGGAGCTTAGCTCTCTCGCCGCCTTCATGATCGCCTCCGGTTGCAATGGATCATATTCATCCACCCATCCCAAATGCCCGCTGCTATCCTTGCCAAAAGGCTTACCTGAGTACTCTTGAATCAGCACATCGAAGCTCTCCCCCTGCTTGACCCGATCTAGCAACGCTTCTGCTTCCTCCGCATTATCCACATAAAGAGCTGCCAATTGGATCTGCTTACCGACGGCAAATTCCTCAGGGTGCTGTTCCCAATACTCGTCAATCTCAGCTTCCTGAACTTGAATACCCTGCGTGGCTATTTTCTCCAAACCAATCCGGTATTCCGCTTCATTCCGCAAGTCAACCGGATCTAAGCCAAACTGTCGCTGCATTTCATCAAAGTAGGCATGATCTGAGTCATACCCTTTACTATCCTGCTCCAGCACCTGCTGTAAATCCTCTTGGGTGATCTTGATACCGAGACGCTTGGTTTCAGCCTGCACGGCTTTACGATTCAACATTTGCAACAGCGTATTGGTTCCATATCGCTTTTTCAGTTCCGCTACCCACTGTTCCTCCGATATGCCTTCCTGACCCATCTCCGCCACAGTATGATCGCCGTCATCCTTGCTTACATCACCCGGCTTTGACAGCCCCCGAAGCATGATAAGACCACCCAAGGCGGCGACGCTAACGGTCAGAATAATGACAGCTGTCCATAATCCTTTTTCCCGTGTAGTCATCGCTTGCACCGCCCATCCGGTTAGGATTTGGCTTGATCTAACAGATTTTGCAATTCATCCTTATTAAACTGATAAGCCTCATTACAAAAGTGACATACGACCTCAGCCTGTCCTTCTTCCTCAATTAGCTGCTCTAATTCGCTTTCTCCCAAACTGATCAATGTTTTTTCCACGCGCTCACGTGAACACTCACATTGAAAATGGATATCCAATTCATCGAGAATCCGAACGTCCGGCAGCATCCAGCGCAGCATTTCATCAAGTTCCAACCCTTGATCCAGCAAAGCAGTAACGGGTGGAATGGAGCTGACTGCATTTTCGATCGCAGTAATCTCATCATCATTCAAGCCTGGAAGCAACTGAATAATAAATCCACCGGCCACAATAACCGTGTTATCCGTATCTACCAGCACACCCAAGCCCACCGCTGACGGGGTCTGTTCCGATTTGGCAAAATAATAGGTAAAATCCTCACCCAGTTCACCGGAAATAATCGGAGTACTGCCGCGATACGGTTCTTTTAACCCCAAATCCTTGATGATATGAATGAACCCCTCTGTACCTACGGCACCCGCTACATCCAGTTTGCCCATACTATTGCTTGGCAAATGCACATGCGGTTCAGTAACATAACCTCGCACTTCCCCTACAGCATTGGCATCAACGACGATTTGCCCAATCGGTCCATCACCTTTAACTTGAATGGTCAATCGCTCTTTTCCTTTTAGCATAGAACCCATAATAGCACCTGCTGTGAGGGTTCGCCCCAAAGCAGCGGTAGCCGTTGGATACGTATCGTGTCTTCTCCGCAATTCCTCTACCAATTGAGTTGTCCGAACAGCAAAAGCTCTAACCCTCCCATCCATGGCTGTGCCACGAATAAGTCGATCCTGCTTATTTTCCATATTGATATCCTCCCTATTCACCAGGACAGCTATGCTGCTTATTTTCGTTAGTATTGCTCATCATTGAAGCATAATTTCCTATTATATAAACAACCTGCATCGACAGATCACGCGAATTGTTCAAAAACGTAACATATTTCAGTATAGACGAAAAACGCCGCTAATCCAAACCGATAAAATCATTCGGTTGGACTCAGCGGCAGCTTATACCCACTTTTTTATTCGGCGTTACGTTGGTAAATGATGCGCAATCCTTCGAGCGTCAACATCGGCAACACTTTCTGAATGCTCTCCGCCTCTGATGCGATTAGCTCTGCAAGACCTCCGGTAGCAATAACTGTAGGCTCCGCCTGCATTTCTTCCTTAATGCGCCGCACAATGCCATCCACTTGCCCAGCATAACCGAAGATAATCCCAGCTTGCATGGCATGAACCGTATTACGACCAATAACCTTTTTGGGTTTCTCCAACTCGATGCGGGGTAGCTTGGAAGCCCGTTGATACAGTGCCTCCGTCGAAATCCCGATACCCGGCACAATTACACCGCCCAAGTAGTTTCCCTTATCGTCAATACAATCAAACGTCGTCGCTGTCCCAAAATCCACCACAACCAGCGGCCCGCCGAACCGTTCGACAGCCGCAACAGCGTTCACGATCCGATCCGCACCTACTTCACGCGGATTCTCATAACGCAGGTTAAGACCGGTCTTGATTCCCGGTCCGACGATTAAAGGCGTTTTGCCTATGTATTTATCGCACATTTCTTCTAATACACGGACCAACGGCGGAACGACAGAGGAAATAATAACTCCCTGGATGTCATCCTTTAATACGCCACCCATACTAAAAAGATTATGTATGAGTACGCCGTATTCATCTGCGGTTGCCTGTCTGGAGGTACTGATCCGGTAATGGTGCAACAGCTCCCGCCCTTCGTATATCCCCAGAACAATATTGGTATTACCTACATCCACTACAAGAATCAATGGGTGTCACCTATCTTTCTTTGCGTTAAGGTCAAGGCTGATATCCAGGTTATGAAAAGAGTATGTCAGCCTGCCTACAGAGATCACATCTACGCCACTCTCAGCCATCTCACGCACTGTATCCAGCGATACATTGCCCGAGGCTTCTGTTTTGACATGTGGTGCCCGTTCCCGAATGAACCGAACGGCTTCCTTCATATCTGGGGCAGACATGTTATCCAGCATAATGATATCCGCCCCAGCTTCCAGGGCTTCCTGAACTTGTTTCATGTTTTCCGTCTCTACTTCAATCGTCATCGTATGCGGTATATTAGCGCGCGCTCGACTCACAGCTTGTTCAATCCCACCTGCGCCCTTAATATGATTATCCTTAATCATAACAGCATCGTACAGGCCAAAGCGATGATTCGAGCCACCGCCTACACGCACAGCATACTTCTCCAGCAGTCGATGTCCCGGTGTTGTTTTACGTGTATCCACCAAGCGAGTGGACAAACCATGCAATTGATCTATAAAAGCCCGAGTCCGCGTGGCAATGCCAGACATCCGTTGGAGCAAATTTAACGCCAGTCGTTCTCCAGTCAAAATCGCATGGGTACTACCCGTCACTTCCGCCAAAACGCTTCCCTTTTCAATCCACTGTCCATCCGTCACCAGCGGAGTGAACGACAAGGAAGGGTCCACTACCTGAAATACAAGGGCAGCCACGGGTAAACCGGCAACCACGCCGCTCTCCTTGGCATGAATGACAGCCTTGGATTGGTGGCCCTGCTCAATCGTCCAGCGCGTGGTCACATCGCCAGAGCCCGTATCTTCTCGCAGCCAGCTGCGAATTTGTGCTTTCAGTTCTTCCTGATATCCACTAAACTCTCCATAAAGCTCGCTGTTAGATGTCATGAACGTACTCCTCCGTTATCCCTTGCTCACGTCTCTGCTGAACATGCTTTCGCCAGACGCTATCATCTGTCTCAGGAAAATCCTCGCGATAATGCGCTCCCCGGCTCTCCTCACGCAGCAGCGCACCATCTGTTACTAATAAAGCACAGGTGAGCAAATTGGCAAATTCGATCTCTTCCCGGCTAGCGATCACAGCCTCAAAAATAGGCATTTGCCCTTGCATCTCGTCTAATGCTGCTTGCAGCCCCTCGCCGTGCCGACGAACTCCAGCATAACGAACCATTGCTTCTTGCAGCTTATGCCGCTGCTCCGTGACGGATGAAGCCGGGAACTCTGTACGGTTATCGCTATAAGATATCAATGTATGGCCGACCAGCGGTGGCAATGAATGCAGTCGCTCAATAATCCTGCTGGCAAATACAATAGCTTCAGATAACGAATTGCTCGCCAGACGATTAGCTCCGTGAACTCCTGTAGAAGAGGTCTCCCCGCAGGCGAACAAACGCGCAATGGAGCTTTCCCCGTGTAAATTGGTCTGGACACCACCCATCATATAATGGGCAGCAGGCGCAATGGGGATCCAGTCTGTCGTCATATCCAAACCAAATGACAGACATGTCCGATAAATTGTTGGAAAACGTTGCTTCACCCGCTCTGGCGGCTCGTGTGTAATATCCAGGTATACAAACGCAGCTTGGGTGCGTTCCATCTCATGAATGATAGCACGAGCTACGATGTCTCTGGGTGCAAGCTCCTGCCGGGAATCATACTTGTCCATGAAGCGTTCTCCGTGAATATTGCGTAACACGGCTCCTTCTCCCCGTACGGCTTCGGAAATTAGAAACCTTGGAGCGCCCGGATGGCACAACGCCGTAGGATGAAACTGTATGAATTCCATATCCCGTACAATCGCCCCAGCACGATATGCCATAGCGATACCATCCCCGGTTGCAATATCCGGATTGGTCGTATAACGGTATAATTGCCCGCTACCTCCTGAGCACAAAATCGTTGCATTAGCGGTTATATACGACCTTTCCCCACCTGGCTTTTGGACGAGGGCCCCAATACACTCACCATGCTCCGTCAGCAGATCAATTACCATGCACTCTTCCCACACTTCGATACCGGGATGGGCAGCAACCTGCTTTGACAACGCACGAACAATTTCATAACCCGTAGCATCTCCATTTGCATGCAAAATACGCCGATGACTATGCGCTCCTTCCCGTGTCAACGCTAGTTCACCATCCACACGATCAAAAGCCGTTCCCAAACGTATTAACTCCTGAATGCCAACTGGACCTTCATGGACAAGCGTACTGACCGCCTCAGATTCACACAGACCTGCACCAGCAATCAGGGTATCTTCCATATGATAAGCTGGTGTATCCTCGTCCGATGTGACAGCAGCGATGCCGCCTTGAGCATAACGCGTGTTGCTTTCCATCAAAGTCTTCTTGGTAATCAGCAACACTTTCCGATTCTCCGCAGCCTTAATCGCCGTATATAAGCCCGCAATGCCCGAGCCGATAATTAACACGTCGGCCTCCAATTGGGTCAATTCCGCTACATCAAAATCAACTAGATATCTTGGAATCATGCCTTCACCTGATTTCACAGAAGAATAGCGCACACCATAGGTTCTACAGTATGCGCTCACGTATATGTTCAAAATGATAGAAAGTCGATTGCAGCGGCTGTTGGCTTTTATAAGCTAAGAAGACGACAGCCGTTTATTTAACAATAAATGTACACAACGTTCCGGTGTCTGTCAAATCACGTTAGCAATAATCTTCCATTTAAAAAGCTCCGGAAAACCCATAATACCTGGTTCCCCGGAGCTTACATATACGCTTATTCAACTATCCATCGGATGATTAGGTTGTTGTCGGTGGAGTACCACCGGAGTTGCCCGAATTGTTATCATCCTCTGGCTTTTGCAGATTAGGGATATCATTCGGTTGATCCGTTGTATTCTTAGGCTCGTCATCCTTACCTTGAATACGTACACGGACGTCTCCAATGTTGTCGATCACAGGCTCACCATTTTCCGGTGTTCCTTCTCCCTCAGTCGTGCCACCATCCAAAGAACCTGTCTCGATCAAACGTTTGATTTGTTCAAGTTCCAAGGTTTCTTCTACCAGCAAGGTTTGAGCAATCAAATGAACCTCTTTGGAATACTTGGTCAGGAGTTCTCTAGCACGCTCATAAGATTCAGTGATGAAGCGATTCATCTCCTGGTCAATCTGATAAGCGATCTGATCACTGTAGTTCTGCTCATGACCGATATCGCGTCCAAGGAATACTTGGCCTTGTGAAGTACCGAACTGCATTGGACCAAGCTTCTCACTCATACCATATTCTACGATCATGCTGCGTGCAATGCTTGTCGCTTGCTGGAAGTCGCTATAGGCTCCCGTTCCGATCTCACCAATGAACAGTTCCTCGGATACGCGTCCACCCAACAATCCAGTGATTTTGTCCAGCAATTCCTGCTTGGTAGTCAGCATGCGGTCTTCCTTCGGAAGCATGATGACATATCCGCCTGCACGTCCACGTGGAATAATCGTTACCTTGTGAACCATGTCGGCATTTTCCAAGAAGAAACCAATAATCGTATGGCCTGCTTCATGATAAGCAACAATTCGTTTCTCGCGGTCACTGATTACGCGGCTGCGTTTTTCTGTACCTACGATAACACGGTCGATGGCTTCATCTACTTCTCGCATCGAAATATCTCTGCGGTTACGACGAGCCGCCAACAAGGCAGCTTCGTTCAACAGATTTTCCAGATCAGCGCCTGTAAAGCCTGTTGTACGTTTCGCAATTACGTCCAATTTAACATCCTTCGTTAATGGCTTGTTGCGAGCATGTACATACAAAACTGCTTCACGGCCTTTAACATCTGGACGGTCAACCGTAATTTGACGGTCAAAACGTCCTGGACGAAGCAACGCCGGGTCCAAAATATCCGGACGGTTTGTAGCGGCTACGATGATGATACCTTCGTTTGCGCCGAATCCATCCATCTCTACGAGCAATTGGTTGAGCGTCTGCTCACGTTCATCATGTCCGCCACCCAATCCGGCGCCACGTTGACGTCCAACGGCATCAATCTCATCAATGAAAATGATACAAGGTGCGTTCTTCTTCGCGTTCTCGAACAAATCACGAACACGGGAAGCACCGACCCCGACAAACATTTCTACAAAATCAGAACCCGAGATGCTGAAAAACGGTACTCCGGCCTCGCCTGCAACAGCTCTCGCCAAGAGTGTTTTACCCGTACCTGGAGGGCCCACTAACAGAACACCTTTTGGAATACGAGCGCCCACAGCTGCAAACTTGCGTGGGTCCTTCAAGAATTCTACGACTTCGACAAGCTCCTGCTTCTCTTCGTCAGCCCCTGCCACGTCCTCGAACGTAACCTTCTTCTTCTCTTCGTTATACAGACGGGCTTTGCTCTTGCCGAAGTTCATAACTTTGCCGCCACCGCCCTGTGCCTGATTAAACAGGAAGAAGAACAACAGGAACATGATCACCAAAGGAATAATAGAAGTCAAAAACGTCAGCCAAATGCTTTCGCCTTCCATTTTCTTCTGCACGTATTCAAACCCGTTCGTTTCGCTGGCATTCACCAGTTCACTTAGTGCTTGATCCGTTGGTGGAACATATACGGAAAAATTGGTCGATTTAGCATTAGCCGGCTGCTTCTTATATGCACCGGTTACAAGATAGGCGTAACCGTCAAATTGGACCGTTACTTTAGAGATGTTATTAGCTTTAACCTCTTGCCGTAATTGGTCATATCTAGGGAGATCGGAGGCTTCGTTACTGTTGCTAACAAACTGAACGATACCCACCACAACTAAAAAAAGAATCAAATAAAAACCAGAATTCCGGATGAACCGATTCATCCCCTACCTCCTCTCGAGACACTTAAGTTATTTTACCATAGCCTGTAAGTCCTTCTCAACAAAGGGCCTTATTTAGTCCTAGGACTGGAGGCTGAGATTAGCTGGTGTAGATTTCCGGCTTTAAAATCCCTATGTATGGGAGGTTCCGGTAGTGCTCGGCATAGTCCAGACCGTAGCCGACAACAAACGCATCTGGAAGCGTAAATCCAGTATAATCTGCTTCAAGATTAACTGTCCGGCGTGCAGGCTTGTCGAACAAGGTTACGACACATACCGAATTGGCATTACGGTTTTTAAGCAATTCAATCAAATGCGTCAGCGTCAGGCCGCTGTCGATAATATCTTCGACAATCAGAACGTCGCGTCCTTCCACAGATGCGTCCAAATCTTTAATGATTTTGATGATACCTGAGGATTTTGTGGATGCTCCATAACTTGATACAGCCATGAAATCAAGCTCCAACGGCACTGTAATGGATTTAACCAAATCAGCCATAAAGATAAACGCACCTTTCAGCACGCAAATCACCAATGGATTTTTCCCTTCATATTTTACGCTGAGCTGTGCACCCAATTCCTTAATTTTACTCTGAATTTCTTCTTCGCTGATCAATATTTCCTGAATATCATTCTGCAACGGTGTAAACCTCCTAAGTTTATACTATGAAAGCCGTTCCTGCGCAATTACCGGTGCCCCGGACTCTCTCGTCTTTGCCATGACATATATATAACCGAAGACGTGTGCTTTTGCACCGCGGCATGTACAGAACGTCGTACGCCCGGAATCCAGAGAATAGCCCCAGAGTGGTCGCAGACGATGGGAATAACGGAACGCATTGAAGGAGGTATTTTTTCATCAATAAAAATATCTTTAACCTTTTTTCTTCCGTTTAATCCCATTACATACATGGTATCTCCAGGTAATCGCGAGCGTACAGTCAAAGGCAGACTCAATTGATCTGCGTCGAACCACGCTTCCTCCTTATTCACCGGATGGTCCGCATCCGAATAGGAAGCCCTTCGCCACCGAAGTATACCACCTGCCTCAGGCAACTCTAGCTCACCGGAAATAGGCAATACACTTAGTCCATAGCACCATTCGCCCATAACGACTTGCGTACGGTCAAACAAAACCGCCTGGTCATATTCGCGGACTCCAACCGCACCGCCTCCCAAATCCAAACTCCATGTAGACGATGCCTCTTGGAGAAGTCTTAGTCGAACGGTCTCAATTTTACGAAAATCAAAATTTTCACTGTCCGAAGGCAGATAATTTAATATTAGTTTAATCAACCTCCGTTGTAAAGCAACGGATAGCTTACGGTATGAAGCGATGGGAAACATGTACCTGCCATTATCCAAGCGCACCATTTTCTCGTATGCCGACAGTGTGGATGCCTCCATAAAGTCATTTTCGTCAGCCATCGTTTCGGCCAGCCGGTTTAGGGACGGTGTCAGTCGCTCATTATATTGCCCCAAAAAAGGAAGCACATCCATGCGAATGGCGTTACGACGGTATTTGGATGATAAATTAGTGCTGTCTATCACATAGGAAAGACCATAAAAGTTACAAAACTCAATCAGGTCAGCCTTGTACATACGTAGCAGCGGGCGAATGAGTTGCACATTTTTTTCCCTGCGCGCCAAACGCATACCCGCCAAACCTGCTGGGCCGCTACCACGCAGCAAGTGCAAGAGAACCGTTTCGGCTTGATCGTCGCCGTGGTGGGCCATTGCAATATGCTGTGCTTCCCACTTTGTAGCCATATCATGTAAAAAGCTGTAGCGCAGCTCGCGAGCTGCTTCCTGTGGTCCCTTCCCGCTCTCCTTCATATAAGCGGGTACATCCACCCGAGTCATTTCAAATGGAAGTTCAAGCTTTCGGGCAATATTGCGTACCTCTTCAGCCTCCGCATCCGATTCCTCTGGTCTGAAGCCATGATGAACGTGAGCGCAGACGAGTTGTAAAGGCATATGTATAACGGATATTTCATGTAAAATGTGCAAAAGGGCCACCGAATCCGGCCCACCGGATACAGCAACCACAATGCGGTCTCCGGGGCTCCACAGTGAATGATCTCGCGCCAAGGCGAGCACTTCCTGTACAACACCGGTCGGTTTTGTTGTTCCCATTCACGACCCTCTTTTCTCCCGACCGTAAAAATGATGATCATCTGTTATCTTATGTAAGTCATGCTGCTACCTTAACGCAATCCAGAGCGCTCCGGCAAGCAGCAAAAGCGATACCGTGAAAGCATATCCCAGCCAGCGTGGGTTCCCTCTTTTGACCGACGATTGCCTGACATGTGCGGAAGCCAAACGTGACCAAGATCGGGCCGCTGCACGAGTATCGGAATATTCTCCACGCACTGCACCCAGTAGCCATTCGGCATAGGGGCGTAATACACGGCTGCGGCGAATGATGACCGTCAATTCTGCCGTATTACGCAACTGTGGCAGCCTGCTCGCAGCCGCCTTTAACGATTCGCTCTCCAATATATGAATCGTTAGAAGAGCGAAGGCAAACAGGTCATACTGGGAATCGGCATTTCGGCTGCCAGCATTCCAGAATCCCCTGTCATACCATTCTGTAAATTGTTTAACACTCCGACCAGCAAGAGACACCCCACCGTAGTCAATTAATTCAGCCTCTCCATAGGCATTGACCAAAATATTCTGCGGCTTCAGGTCGCCAAACACCCATCCTGCCTGATGGAGATCCGCCAGACGATTCAGTATACCGGTTCCAGCCACACCATACCATTCCGGCCCTTTGGCTGCCACAAAACGATGAAGCGGATCACCCTTAACATATCGCATAACATAAAAGGGGATTTCTCCGCTGCGTAACACTACATCATCCACCTCAAACAAAAAGGAAGGATTTCCATTTCGCTGAAGGGCGGCCTGAGTCCCCTGAGACTGCAATGTGGTTAGCACATTAATCTCTGATTGCAGATCAAGCGTGTTCTTCCCCATTTTCAGAGCAAATTGCCGATCGGCCTGTGCTTCTTTTACCAAATATACAGTTCCGTTCGCTCCCCGGCCCAGCAAGCGCTGGATGACATAGCTGCTCCGCTTCCACTTGCCCTTGATGACCGTTCCGGGTGCAAGAACGGGATCAGACGACGTAGTCACCGAGCATCCCTTCTCCTTTGCCATAGGATTCTTCCAGATCTTTCTGTTCTCCTAGTGTAACATATCGGTAATAATCAATCACTTGTAAAATGGCAGGACCTGTCGGTGTTGCCCCTTTCATCCGCAAGCGTCCAAATATCGATTTGATCTGGTTAAGCTCAGAGGTCCAACCGATATCCATGACTGCGTCTTCTCCCATTTTTCCGCCCGGAAAATGAAATACAGATATACGGCTGTGTCCGCTTCTGGACTGTAAACTGAGCAGCAAATCACGAATGCTGTCCTCTACAGCAGGCAGCTTGGGCTTCATGCTCGCACTTGCATCAATGAGCAAAGCAATCTCCAGGGTGCTTGTTTCTGTCAGCTCATCCATTACCTCAACCACTTGGGCTCGTTTTGCCGGAGGAAGTTCACCGATATGTTTGGCGCCACCCTCACCCAGAATGTGCGTTAACTCTCTATTAACCGCCTGCTGAATGGTTTGAACCACCGTTTTGCGCGTCATCATCTGCATGGTCTGAGCCAACTGCTTCGTCCCAACGATTTGGCTAAACCCTCCCCCTGCTTTAGCAATTTCTTGAATCTCCGCGCTGCCAAGCTCGCCAATAGTTCCATAATCTATGACTCCGGCGACGTTCACTGTAATACCTTCTCGTAAAGCTTGGGCAGCCGCCATGACTGGACTAACACCTACATTCGAGCATCCGTCTGTAATGATCAAAATTTGCTTCATCGTTTTTTGACCTCCGCTTCCTCTTAATCTATCCCGATAGATTCTATCTTTGCCTAATCCGGAACGATTCAAACGAAGGATGCGGATTTTTAAAAACGAATAAGGAATTTCCCGGGCAATGTCGGATTAGCTCACCGTCCGTGGACGTTCCAACCACCTCATGCCAGGTACATGGAGAGTTGCCCATTCTGGGCGGAAGTGATCTATTTTACTAACGACTACTGTCATATCATCATAGATTTGATTTTGTTGATATCGAATAACCCTTTCTAGTAAGCAGTCGGCCAACTGCTGTGGATCTTCGCTTTCAATTTCCTGAATCATGCGTTTCATCCATATTTCCTTATTAACCGCATAACCCGGTGAGTCGTATATACCGTCTGTAATCATAATGAGAATATCACCCGGCTGGAGCTGCAGTGATACCAGATCAATTTCAATATCCTGTATAATGCCAATCGGCAAGTTGCTGGCAGATACGGGAATGACCTCCTCCCCTCTTTTAATAAAACTCGGCGTAGACCCAATCTTCATAAAGGTTGTCTGGGCCGTGTACTGATCAATCAGCGCCATATCGACCGTAGCATACATTTCCTCAGGTGATCGCAGCATCAGGACAGAGTTAACCGACTTGATCGCCAATTTTTCGTCCATACCCGACTGCAGTAATTCCTCCAAAATGTTAAGTGCTGCACTGCTCTCTTGCTGCGCGCGCTCTCCGTTCCCCATACCATCGCTTAAAGAGACTGCAAAAGTCCCGTTCCCTAGCTCCATCATGCTGTAGCTGTCTCCTGAGAAAAAATCGCCTCCTTTGGCGGCACTAGCTACTCCTGTAGCAATCTCATACGTTTTAGCAGAGCCGAACATGACTGTAGCCAAGCCTTGGCGGCGATCTGCCTCCGTTTCGCGCATCACAGCTATATGCTCGTCCAGTATGTCCGACAGAAGTGGAGCAATGATTTTCCGACATTCATCAAATCCCCTTGTATAGGCATGGACAATCTCAATTTCTACCTGACCTGCATCCAGGTTAATGATCTCAATGGATTGAATGGACAAGCCCAGTCTATCAAGAGCCTCCCGTATTTGCTCCTCCTGCCGATGCATGGTCTGCCCTTCCCGCTGAATTTCTCGCGCTAAATCCTCCATGATTTGTGATACACCCGATAGCTGGTCAGCAACAAGCTGACGACTATCGTATACTTGGCGCTTCCACTGCATATTATGTTGGTAGAGGCTATACTGCTGCTTCATCACTTGCAGGACAGCGCCCGTTTTAGCACATGCCTTGCTCCATTGCGGCGGTATCTGCTCTGGTTCCAAATCCGGGTTATCCTCAATGGCGCTCATCATTTCCGTCATATACTGATGAGTTTGCATAAACTTGCCGTCCCAGCACTGCTCACACTTGAAGCAGGAGGCACATGTCCCTTCCGCCACCGCATTCATAAAGTGTTCGATTTCACCATCCGACTTCGTGCTCTCACTCGCAGATATCTGATGAAAGCTGCGGGATAGCTGACTGAATACACGAGAAAACTTCGTTACCCGCTCTGCGGTGAGGTCGCGGACCCTTTTGGCATACTCATGCTGAGATTTGGCGTGGTCCTGCGTACCGGGAACATAGGTAGAAACCGCTTTAAAGAAACTTTTTGGGGTCATTAAGAATAATAGAATTGCCGCACAGCTCTCCCAGGTTGACGTCAGCACGTCTCCGGTCCCGTCCAAATAGATTGTCAGGATTGAGGAGCCTAGCAGCATCCCAAGCGCAACAGCACCTTTTTTTCCTTCACGCAGCATTCCTGCCAGCAAACCTGCAAAAGCGAGTAAACTCATCTGCACAATTGCAGACATATTGGCCAAGCTTAAAATTAAGCCAGTAATTACACCGACCGATGCACCCAGCGAAGCACCTCCCACCAAAGCAAACACCAAGACCAAATATCGCGACAGTACATGATCGACAGACAATGAATGAACAGTCCATCCTACTGCTCCCGTCATCACAGAGGCTAATAAAATAATAAGACATAAAATTTCCTCATTCTTGAGCTGGCTTGTCTTCTTGCGGTACGTAAACAACGGTATGGCCTGCGTGAACACCAGCGTAAGCATAAAGCTGAGAACCGCATCCGTTCCCACAATGATAAGTTCATACCATGTGAAAGTTGGAGCCATCACGGCGTTAAATAAATTGACCATAAACACAGACAAGAAAACCATAAGCGGGGCATAGGATAATTCCAGACGGTCGAAGGTTCGTAGCCCGCGATACAGGAGATAAAATACCAGTAACTCACCACCAATCATAAATAACGATGGGTAAGGAGCTAACAGGCTGCCTAACACAACGGATACAGCTACAGGCAGCATCAGATCACGCCGAAGAAACGTTATGACCGCAAAATAAGCGAGGGCAAACGGAGAAAGCTCGTCCAAAATAGTGGCGCGTCCCAGTAGAACTCCCATAGCTGACAATAGCAGCATCCATCTTTGCGCCGTTACCCATTGCACCACTTTATGTGAATCCAGCCGTTTCTTGAGTCTGGAAGACCAACCTTCCGTACGCTCTTTGGATTTGGACTTTCTAGATTTTAACCCCGGAAAATGTACCACGTTCCATTTCTCCATCATGCGTCAGGCACCCCATTCATCAATTTGATGTTCCCATCTTAAACCAGAACGATTGAGAAAGTTTGTCAGAACCTCACGTCTTATTCCAAGAAATTTCCGACAAAAAAACGTTCTGCGCGAAAGGACAGAGCATCACTCTGAACATCAAGCTACGCCCGTATGGAAGCCGATGAAAGAAACGTCCCGCTACTCCTTACATAACCTCTCGATGTCGTTCATCCTGATGTCCAAACTAGCGATTCGCACAGAAGATAGACGGAAAACCGTTGGAGTTTGTCGGACGATTATGTCCTCACGACAAAAAAAACATCCACTTTCCAGCATCGTAGCTCTTATCTTCTTCGCCAAAATTGCGAATCTCATAAATGCCCGTACGACTAACCACTGGATTCAGCGCCGACAGCCGCTGCTTATCGCATCTGTTGTCGGTAGAACGCAAAAAAACCGTAGCAGTCTCTCGACTGTACGGTTTTCCGTGTATGATTGATACGGTTGTCAAAGTGAATTAAACACGCTTCGCGCCGCGTCCTCCGCGTTTACCTTCGGTGTTCTTTTTCAGCGACGAAATGCGTTCCTCACTATCTTTCAGGAAGCGTGACATTTTATCCTCAAATGAAGGTTTACCCGGTGCAGGCTTGAAAGAACGGCCTCCACGATCGCGGTTGAAACCACCGCCACCACCACCGCGTCCTTGACTTGGACCTGAACCTCCACCGCCGAAACGGTCGCCTCCGCCTGGTCCTCCTGTACGCTCCGGTCTTGGAGCTCTTGGGGGACGGGCTTCACTTGCCGGCTTGTCAATCGTTTGCTTAATGGAAAGTCCGATTTTGCCATCTTTGTCAACATTAATGACTTTCACCGTCACAACATCATTAATCTTCAGGTGGTCGTTAACATCCTTAACATAGTTATCGGCGATTTCCGAGATGTGAACGAGACCCGTGACACCTCCAGACAAATCCACAAATGCTCCAAAATGCGTGATGCCTGTCACTTTGCCCTCTAACTTGGTGCCCACTTCAATTGCCATAGAATAAAATGATCCTCCCTTAAAATATACAACCGATTTTTTTGCAAAAAAATCCCGCTGTGGTGATTTGATTATACAAAATGGCGGAACCAAGGTCAACTAAGCATTGGCCCGATAATGTTCCTATTTCTGATCTCCGATGATTGGCGTCTCTTCCGGTTTGTAAAGACCGTACTTGCTTCTGGCAATCTCGCCAATGTACTCAGGGTCCTTGAGACGATTCACTTCGGTTTGAAGCTGTTGTTCCGTTTGTGTAGCAGCTTGCTTCTGCTTTTCCTTCTGGGTGAGCTGTTCACTTCGATCGGCCATAATCATGCCTTGAGAAAAAAAGGTAAAAATTGCCCAACTACCAAAGGCGGCAAGCGATAGCAACCAAATCATGATTCGCCTGCGCCCGCCCGCGTTGGACTTGGACGTAGAAGATGAATGGCGATCTACAGACGAATTACGCATGATACTACCTCCTTCCAAACCATCTTTTCGCTGTGTTTTTCAGTCTGATACCCAGCTTTACGAGCAACTCTGGAGTCTTCCAGCGCGCTTTAAGCGGACCGATCAGCCATAGGATCGGCTTCCAAACCGGCATCAGGATGTATATCAGCATCCTTCCCAGGAACACAATAAGTGTCCATGTCCATCCGACCAGCTTGCGTAACAGCCGATACAGCGCTAACACCGGAAGAACAATCAGGATGCGCAGTATGCTGTTCACGATCAACGTCAGTCTGCGAACTATCTCTAATAACATTACCACAAAACGTTGGGTTGTAACACTAAAGGCCCAAAAATAGAGCCAAACCCCCAAAAGTAGTCCTAAAAAGACATAAAACCGCAGCTCACCGCGATTACTCGCGTATAGCACACGGAAAATAAACAAAGCCGAGGCCACCCAGTACAGCACGTCCAACATATGAACGCTCCAGCGGGCAAAATGAAAGCGGATGGACAGCACCCGGTAGCTGTCAAACACCACTCCCATGGCTATGCCCGACAACAGCATCCATGTCAATGTCAGCCATTGTGTGTAAGGGTTCATTTGAAGAGCTTGCCGAATAGGCTTTTTCCGTTTTTGGCCGGGGCCCCGGGCTCCAGGTAGACGAGGGAAGTAATCAAACCTTCAATGGACAACAGCCCCTCTTCTAGACTGAGGTTTTTGATATGTAAATGTTGTCCGCGAATGGTGAGATGGCCCAGCTCGGTCTGAAGCAAAAATTCTTCACTGTCAAAGCTCTCCACATTGCTGACGCCTGAAATATCGAGTTGCTTGCGGCTTTGCATGCGCAGATCATGGTGCTTGGACTTCCCTTGTTCAATCATGGCATGTACCCCTCCTTCTGTTCTTAGCTTATGAAGGGGGCCGTATGATTTAGAACCGCTTTTGCTGTTAATCAGCATATGATGGACGAAACCTCGTCATCTAAAGAAAAAAAAGCACTCCTTCATAAAATAATGAAGGAATGCTTTCATGTACAGTTGTGAGAAAATCAGATGTCTGCTTACCAGTTCAAACCATTGTCCCTGGCAATAGGCTCTTCCTTTACCAAAGTGTACATACTTGCAGCCTCGTCCTTGCGTGTAGTGTCGGCGAGCCGTTCCACTCGCACGGTCACCAGCTTCTGGCCAAACTGGACGGTAATTTCATCGCCTACTTTGACCGCACTGCTCGGCTTGGCTTCGCGTCCGTTCACCAGCACTCTCCCTTGTTCGGAGACGTCCTTGGCTACCGTACGCCGCTTAATCAGCCGCGAGACTTTCAAGAATTTATCAAGACGCATTAGTTAACGGCTTCTTTAAGCTTATTACCGGCTTTAAAAGCAGGAACGGTCGATTCTGGAATTTCAATCGTGTTACCGGTTTGTGGATTGCGGCCTGTACGGCTGGAACGCTTGCGTGTTTCGAAAGTACCAAAGCCGATCAGTTGCACTTTGTCACCGCTAGCAAGTGCATCTGTAATTTCACCAAGAACGCCATTCAATACAGCTTCAACGTCACGTTTGCTCAAACCGCTTTTGCTGGAAATATTGTTGATCAGATCTGTCTTGTTCATAAGATAAAAGCCTCCCAAATGTCAAAAAATAATCATCACGCTGCATGTCCATTTATGGAGCAGACGCGAGGTCCAACTGTGGCCGAAGCCCTCCTGAATGTCACTGTAACACGCTTAACTATAAGCTACAGTTATTTTCAGAATTACTACAAGTTATTCTGGCTTGTCCGTAAAAATCCTGCAATGACAGGCGTTTTTTTATTCGACCCCAGTTAAGCCAACATCCTACTACAAAACTCTGCCCATTGGCAAGTCTTCACAAACTGGGCCTTCTTTCAACCCTGCATATGTCTCATTTTACTGTTCTGTGCAGCCAAAAGCGAATATGTGGAATCACGCTTTGCCAAGGAGCTTTTTCGCTTCCTGCCAGTAAGTCTCCATTTCATCTACGCTGCTGTCTTCGGGACGGCGTCCCTGCTCGCGTAATTTCTGCTCAATATACTGGAAACGGTCGACAAATTTGCGATTGGTGGCGGACAATGCCTCTTCCGGATCTACTCCCATGAACCGGGCTGCATTCACTGCAACAAATAATACATCGCCTAACTCCAGCAACTGGGCTTCCACGGCATGCCCTTCACGAACCGCTTCCTTCAGCTCAGCCACTTCTTCGTCCAATTTATCGAATACGCCCTCAATGCTATCCCAGTTAAAGCCTACTTTAGCTGCTTTCTTCTGGAGCTTGTACGATTTCATAAGAGCAGGCAGATCACGTGGAACCCCATCCAGTACGGAAGGGTCTGCTGCCGTCGTGCCTTTAAGCCGTTTTTCCTCAGCCTTCATCTGCTCCCAGTTTTGCAGCGCTTCTTCCGCATCATTCGCTTGATTGTCACCAAATACATGTGGATGACGGAAAATAAGCTTATCATTCAGCCCCTGGATAACATCATACACATTGAAGGTTCCAACTTCCTCTTCCATTTGGGCATGCAGCAAAATTTGCAACAACAGATCGCCCAGCTCTTCCTTCATATGCTCAGGGTCGTCCTCATCTATCGTTTCAATGACTTCATACGTTTCTTCGATCAGATTTTTGCGGATCGACTGATGTGTCTGTTCACGATCCCATGGACAGCCTTCCGGACTGCGTAAAATATCGACAATCTCGTGTAAACGGTCAAAAGAACGCCGTTTCAGCGCCTCATCTTCACTGCGAGGTATGTATACCAAGGATAGGTTCCCGTAGCCCTCTACTCGATCTAGCTCGTACAGCGGCACCTTGTGCACCGCTTCCTCGCCTTCCACCCCAAGAGCGTGACCGACGTACACCTCATAATCGTCAGGATACCGCTCCATCAGGCACAGCTTCACATCAGAAGCCGTGAAGGTGTCATACACCTGTCCGATCAGCGTATGCAACTGAGGCTGGAGCCAGCTGGCATCCAGTGTACCTGCGTCCAACAGTTGGAAACCCTCGATCGGATCAAAACCAAGACGCACAAAAGCTTCATCCAGGAAACTTTCGCCACCCAGAATGTTCAGTTCAATCCCTTGCGCAGGACAACGCTCCTTAAGCAACTGCACCGCTGCTTCTGCCACCATCGGGTGACCGGGAACCGCATAGACGATTTCGCTTCCGTCTGCCGCCTTAGCAGCCGTCGTAATTAATTGGCTGGTAATTTCCTCGTATACCTCTGGAAAGGACTCCTTTGTCTCATATACCTTGTCAAACGACTCAAAAGCCACTTCAAACTCATTCAGCACTTGAACCGCAGGATGCTCCTTGGTCCGCAGATACAGCGCTGAAGCGCCCCGCATTTTGTTCAATATCCCTATCGTAAGCTGATCCGGATCTCCCGAGCCCAAACCTACGACCGTTAATGTTACGCTCATATCCAATCCTCCGTTTCGCAGAAACAAGGTTCATGCTCGAAAAAATATACGGCCTACCCCCGCTTCCGCTTCCTTTGCTTTGGGACTTACTATACCACAAAGTTGTATAGGCTCATAAAATGGCTGTGCCACTTTCGCGCCCTAAGCCCTATGCCTGGGCTAAGCCAGTACACGCAGCCTGCGCAGCACGGCTGCCAGCGGGCGTCCGAGCTTGGGCACCGCCACAAGCTCGGCTTCCGTGATCAGCCTCAAGCGTGCGAGGCCGATCACGAACACAACGGCGCCTGCTGCTACGCCCAGCAGGCTCTCCGCGGCTGCCGTGGCGCGACCTCCGGCAGCCCATCCCAAGGCACCCAGCACAGCGCTGGTGCCCCACATCGCCGCCCCGGCCGCACCAGCCAGGGCGATAAGCAGTGCCGCCGGCTTGAGCACGCTGGCGGACCAGCTCCCACGCAGGCCTACCAAGCGAGCCAGCAGCACGATGTTGATCACCGCCGCCAGCAGATAGGCGACAGCCCCCGCAATGGCGGCTCCAGCCGTGCCTAGCTGCGGCACGAGCAGCCAGTTTAGCAGCGCCTTGGCTACTGCGGCCGCGAGCATCGCCAGAGCCGGCGCGCGAACCGCGCCAAGCCCTTGCAGCAGCGCAGCCGAGATGATGCTGAGCGTACCGCCTACGGCGGTTAGCGCCATCCAGCGCATGACCTCGCTGCCGGTGTCGTCCGCATACAGCATCACATTGACGGGCACAGCCAGCACGATCAGGCCTGTCGCAGCGGCTAGTCCCAGCAACCAAAACCAGCGCAGCGATTGCTCGCACTGGCGACGTGCCAGCTCCGTACCGCCGGTCACCCGCGCCTCAGCCAGCGATGGAATGAATAATGCCGACAGTGTGGTAGCAAACATCATGACTAGCTGTACCAGCGGCAGACCTCGGTTATACACGCCAAAGGCCACCATAACCGCAGTATCGTCCAAACCCTCCTGCTTTAACAAGCGAGGTACGGTAAAAGTGTCTACCAGGCTAATTAACGGAACGGCTAGCGCTCCAAGGCAAACAGGCAAGGCATAACGCAGCAGCGCCTTTAGCAAGGCACCGTTGCTTTCCGCCGGGTGTAGCTCTCCAGTTTGTGCTTGCACTGTCGCCATGACCGTCCCTTGCCTTCTAAGCCTCTTCCTGTGATTTCGCCAATATAGCAACATGACGACCAATCCCGCTGCTCCACCTGCTGCTGAACCAAACACTGCTCCGGCGGCAATCATATCCGCCCCCGCTCCTTGCGACAGCATGAGCAGCAACAGCATAATCATCACGCTTACCCGTATCGCCTGCTCCGTCACTTGGGAGATAGCAGTCGGAAGCATATTTTGCAAACCTTGAAAATATCCTCTCAATCCCGCCATAACCGGTACGAACAAAAAGGCAAACGCCGCCGCCCTCACCGACGGAATAACGTGAGCATTGTCGATCCATTGACCAATGAGCGGCGCGCACGTATACATCAGCACGCCCAAGATCAATCCAAAGACACCCAAGACAAGCGAAGATAGCCGAGCAACACGTTGCCCCGCTGCCCGGTTTCCCACTGCCTCAAACTCAGCTACAAATTTGGATATTGCAGCCGGAAATCCAGCAGCTGCAATGGTAATGAACAGCGTATAAAAAGGATAAACCGTATTATAAATGCCAAACACGCCGTCGCCGCCGATATTCTGCAGCGGGATTTTTTGCACTGTGCCGATCAGCTTGCTCGCTACTGCTGCCAGTGTCAAAATGACAGCACCTCGTAGTAGCCGCGAAGCGGCGCGATTTTCCTGCATTCTCCGTCTCCACTCCCACCTGAAATATGCATCTTTCACGAGTCCTATTATACCGCCTCTTCTCCCGGAAAGAAAAAAAACCCTGTACAACGCAGGACGGCTTTCGCCATTCTGTACGTCATACAGGGGTGAAACGGGATGTTACTGTTCCATTTGTTTGCCCAGGAAGCCAGCGGCTGTTTCAGCCATTTTGATCTCCATTTCGGACATTTTTACATTTTCGTCCTTGTTCAACAATACAACGGAACCAATGGGATCACCACCGGAAACAATGGGAGCCGCCACAAAGGACGAGAGTGTTTCTTCGTGGTCTCGCGTTAGCTCATAGGAGCCGCTGGCTGTCTCCAGCACAGTTTTGCGATTATCCATACTACCTTCGATAATGCTACCGATTGGCTTGTCCAGAAACTCTTTTTTAGAGCCTCCAGCCACCGTAATAATGGTGTCCCGATCGGTAATCATTGTAATATGGCCCGTGCTTTCAAACAGGGACTCAGCATATTCTTTGGCGAAATCACCAAGTTCACCAATAGGTGAATACTTTTTCAAAATGACTTCTCCGTCACGATCCACAAAAATCTCAAGCGGATCTCCTTCACGAATTCTCAAGGTGCGGCGAATTTCCTTTGGAATAACTACCCGCCCAAGGTCATCAATACGGCGAACTATACCAGTAGCTTTCATTTCACATGTTGCCCCACTTTCTCAAGAAGAATTTAGTAAACTACTGACGGTATCGAAAGACGCTTCCACTCCCCCAGAAGCGGTCACGAAGAACGTCACGGTCATGGTGTTTATGGTGATATCTGACCATAGTATTCATCTGTTCCCAATTCCTTATGCATGTTCAGTTATTTACCTTCGTTTGTAGCTCCATCTTTGGCTGTTCCTGCATTGGTATCGCCCGTACCGTTTGTTGCTGCGCCCGGTGTAGTTGTGCTACCAGCACCGGAAGTTGCACCGCTTTTCTCTTGCGTAGCTGGTACCTTCGGCAGATTGATTTTCAAATCAAGCTTCGTCAAATCATTTTCGGTAAAGTTTTGGATACTTTCCCCGGCCAATTTATTTTTCAGGGCAGCCTTTTCGTTGTCTTTCAATTTATCAAACGTTGGCTCATTGCGGGACTCCACTTTGATCACGTGATATCCGTATTCCGTTTCCACTGGCTCACCGATTTTGTTAATCGGCTGAGTCTCAGCGGCCTCTTTAAATGCAGGTACCCATTGCGCTACGGATGCATTCTCATACAGGCCTCCGTTAGACGCAGAACCTGGGTCTTCTGAATACTTCTTGGCAATCGTCGCAAAATCCGCTCCTCCGTCCAGCTTCGCCTTCACTTCTTTAGCCAGCTTGAGGGTATCCTCTTTTTTGCGCTGTTTCTTCGTTTTAGGATCTTCGAAGTTAATCAATACATGACGCACGGTTGCTGTTGTGAATTGATCTTTATTTTTCTCAAATTCCTGTTTTAGCTGATCATCTGTTACTTTGTTGGTTTCGCTGTTGATTACCGTCATTACACGCGTGAAGTAATCTTTCACACCTTGTTCGGTCAGTTTTTTATCACTCAGAAATGTCTTGAACTTATCTTCTCCGACTGACTTTTTATACTGCTCCAGCTGTTCGTTCCCTTCTTTGGCACCCTGCTCCTTGGCTTTGTCGTCCGCTTTGGCCGCCAGAAGCTTGTACACCACTTCCTGCTTTACAATTTGCTCCCGTACCTGATCCGAAGCTAACGCAGCCTCATATTCCGGGTAAAGGAATTTCATCATGCTGATTTCTTGGTTGAACTCATTTTCGGTAATGGTTCCACCCTTATAGGTCACGACAACCTTGCTGTTGTCCTTCGGTTCATCCTTGACCTTGTTCTCATCCGCTTGCTTCGTACATGCTGCCAGCACGGATATAGCTAGCAGCGCTGCCATTCCCAAGGAGAGCATTCTCCAAGGTTTCCTTTTATTTAGTTGTGGCATTTTGCAGTTCCTCCTTCAATGTGAATGCTTCTTTCAATGCACTCAAAAATTGTTCCAGCAGTTCTAGCAACTGTGGATCATTTAGACCTTTGCCCTTTATGCGTGCGCTCATAGAAGTGCCCTGTTCAAATTGTACACGTCTTTCAAAGCGATTGCCAATCTCGGCAAGTTTAGCAGTCTGTACCGCCTGCTGGCGCCCTTCATGGAATTTCAACACTATATTTTCATCCCGTTGCACTATGGACTCGATGCCATACATGCGTCCATATACCTTGAGACGAGCCACGGCTAGCAAATGAAGCACAGCCTCTGGCAGATCGCCAAATCGGTCGACCAGTTCATCTTCCAGTTCAGAAGCCTCGTCAAAGGTGCTGACCGCTGCAACCTTTTTATAAATCTCAATCTTCTGGATGCTGTCATAAATATAGTCTCCCGGCAGGTAAGCATCGACGCCTAAATCAATCGACGTACTCCAATTCCGATTGGACTGATCCTCTTCTCCAAGTACGCTGACTTTACGTTTATTAATTTCCTCAGCCAGCATCTGCGAGTAAAGATCAAAACCGACGGATGCGATGAATCCATGCTGTTCAGCGCCAAGCAAGTTACCCGCTCCGCGGATGGACAAATCGCGCATTGCAATCTTGAACCCAGAGCCCAACTCTGTAAATTCTTTAATCGACTGAAGGCGCTTCTCCGCCACTTCCGTGAGCACCTTATCCCGCTGGTACGTGAAATAAGCATAGGCAATCCGATTCGAACGACCTACACGCCCACGCAGCTGATAAAGCTGAGATAGCCCCATTTTATCGGCATCATGCACAATGAGTGTATTCACATTTGGAATATCCACGCCGGTTTCGATAATGCTGGTGCTGACCAGCACATCATATTCGCCATCCAGGAAATCCAAAATAGTTTTCTCCAGTTCGGTTTCGGACATCTGTCCGTGACCCACGCCCACCTTGGCCTCCGGTACGAGCGCATTGATCTCTGCAGCCATCTCCTGAATGCCCTGCACGCGATTATACAGATAGTACACCTGCCCTCCGCGTGCCATCTCGCGTTCAATGGCCTCACGAACTAGAGTCTGGCTGTGCTCAACCACATAGGTTTGCACTGGAAAACGGTTTTCCGGTGGCGTCTCAATGACTGACAAGTCACGTACACCCAGCATGGACATATGCAACGTACGCGGAATAGGTGTTGCCGTTAACGTCAGCACATCTACGTTCGTTTTCAGCTTCTTCAGCTTTTCCTTGTGGGTTACGCCAAATCGCTGTTCTTCATCGACAATCAGCATTCCCAAGTCCTTAAACACCAGATCCTGCGACAACAGACGATGGGTACCAATGACAATATCGACCGTGCCTTGCCGGACCCCTTTAATCGTCTCATTCTGCTCTTTGCGCGAGCGGAAACGGCTCAATACCTGAATATTGAACGGATACCCTGAAAAACGTTCACGGAACGTCTCATAGTGTTGTTGTGCCAAAATTGTCGTCGGTACCAGCACCGCTACTTGTTTACCTTCAATAGCAGACTTAAAAGCAGCACGAATAGCAACTTCAGTTTTGCCGTAACCTACATCACCGCATAGCAAACGATCCATCGGGCGACTCTGCTCCATGTCCTTCTTAATCTCTTCAATGGCCCGAATCTGGTCACGTGTCTCATCATAGGGGAACATGTCCTCAAACTCTTGTTGCTCCGGCGAATCCTTTTCAAAAGCAAACCCTGGTGCCGACTGTCGTTCTGCATATAGCTTGATTAAGTCATCCGCAATATCCTGAACCGAGCTGCGCACCTTACTTTTAACCCGTGTCCACTCATTACCACCCAGTTTATAAATCTTGGGTTCCTTGTCCTCTGAGCCGACATATTTCTGAATCAGATCAATTTGTTCAATCGGCACAGACAGCTTATCTCCACCCGCATAGAGAACATGCATGTAATCCTTATGGATACCGCCAACCTCCAGCGTGCCGATTCCCATGTACTTCCCGATCCCGTGATTTTGGTGTACGACATAGTCGCCCACCTTCAGCTCGCTATAGCTCTTAATCCGTTCTGCATTGTCCACATGCCGACCCTGCTTACGAGCTTTCCGCTGCTTCTGGGAAAACATTTCACCCTCGGTAATGACTGCCAGATGAATAGACGGCATTTCAAAACCGCTTTGCAGATTGCCGATAGCCATCGTAGGCTCATCAATACCATAATCTTCAAGCACTCGGCGCATCCGATCTAGACGTTCATCTCCACTCGCCAGCATCATAACCTGTGTGCCGGCTTTGCGCCAACGATCCATCTCCGCCTTGAGCACATTCATTTGGCCATGAAAATCCTGCATGCCTCGGCAGATGAAGTTCAAAATATTTTGTGGCTGGGTATGAGGAACCTGACGGAGGAAAATCGACAGGAACAACGTCTGAAATCTCCGGTTGTACAGCAGATTGTCCGCGTCATCTGACAGTTCTAGCTGCGGTAACGTTTTACCGTTTTGAAGCAAATGCAGATTCCATTCTGACTCATCTCGTTCCAGTTGCTTGGCTGTTTCCAGCATACGTGCCGGTTCATCAATAATCAGAATCGTATCTTCCGGCATATAGTCTGCTAGGGTTTTACGTTCAGGATACAGCAGGGAGATATATTTATAGATTTCGTCAAAATACACATGCTCTCGCAGCAACTCAATTTCACGATGGATCTCTTCTTTCAGATGCTGCTTAGCTTGACGATCCGTCATTTTGCCCAGCTGCTCCTCCAACAAAATAGCAGCGGCATCCGCCGCCTGGTCCATACGCTGGTTATTCGCAATAACTTCCTTACACGGTGTTACGGTAACGTCCTGAACCTTCTCCACCGAACGCTGATCTTGCGGATCAAACTTACGGATCGAATCAATTTCATCGTCAAACAGCTCCACACGATAGCCCCAACGGGTTGTCATTGGATAAAAATCAATAATTCCTCCGCGTACGCTCATCTCTCCACGTGATTCCACACGCTCTACACGCTGGTATCCCATCTCGACCATATGTAGCAAAAACGCTTCCAGCTGAATCGTTTCGCCTTCTTTCAGCTCAATACGAGCCTCACGCCATGTTTCCGGAATTGGCAGTAAACGTCGGACACCAGAAAACGGCACGACAACAATCCCACGAAAACCCTGGGCGCAGCGTATCAATACATCAATTCGTTGGGACAATGTCTCTGGACTGGATATTGCTGCTTCAGCAGCTACCAGCTCATTAGCAGGATACAATAAAACCTGATCAGGAGAAAGCGCTTCCTGTAAGTCATCTGCTATTTTTTGAGCGGCAAACATATTGTGCGTCATGACCATTAACGGTCGTCCGGTATCTTCGGCAAGCGCGGCCATCAGTACCTGTCGGGAAGAGCCTGATAAACCTGATATCAGTTGTTCCTTCATTCCTGATGATATACCTGCTGCAATGGATGCATAATCAGCATCCTTCGTAAAAGCCTGAATAAGTGCTTGTAACAAAAAAGGCACCCCTTTATGCTTATAAATAGTTACATGTAAACCGAAAAAGAAGCCTCAGCAATGCTGCCAAGGCTCCATAAGCGGAATTGCCGCTTCACCTCTCAAGCTGGTACATCCTACCAGTTGAATACCTGTTATTGGAGCGGATTAACGAGCAGACTCAGCTCAGGATTATTCTCCAATGCCTGACTGCAATGCTCGCAAATGACTTTGACGGTCACTTCACCACCCGAATTATACGCTATTATATCTCTACGTTCGGCAGGGGTCAAGGAATGGAAGCCCAACCTTTCTTCGGTTATTGCCGCGGAATCAATTCGTCCCAAGAAAGTTCGACAATGTCTGCATACATAATTAACAATCATGTAATGTATATGCCTCCTGAAAGTTTTCTATACCTTTCAGTATGTCCAACAATCTTCCATTTAAGCCCGTCTGCCTGCGTCTGAACTTACTTGTTGAATTCAGCCATCGTCCGTTCAAACGGATGACTCAAGCTATGCTCTAAGGCGTTGCACGTGTCCTCGATCATTCCGGCCAGTAATTCTTTTTCCTTCTTGGGAAAGGTACCCAGAACATAATCGACAATAGCATGTCCAGGTTCCGGGCGGGAAATGCCCATACGTATCCGATTGAAGGACTGCGTGCCGGTATGCTGAATGATCGATTTAATGCCGTTATGACCGCCTGCGCTACCTTGATAACGCAATCTTATTTTACCGACTTCAGTATCCAGATCATCGTACACGACAACCAGATCTTCCATATCGGCCTTATAGTAGTCCATATAAGCACGTAGAGACTCGCCTGATAGATTCATATAGGTCATTGGCTTAATCAGTACGGTTTTTACGCCACCAATGTGGCCTTCTCCAATCAACGCCTTGCATTTGCTTTGGTTAATCTGGATGTTATGACGCGAGGCAAGAGCATCCAATGCCATAAATCCGACATTATGTCTCGTTTTCTCGTATTGGGGACCGGGGTTGCCCAATCCTACAATCCACTTCATAACCTTGACACCCTCTTTCGCAGTCTGTATTTTTTGGTAAAATAGTTGTATTGAATAGGAAGGTGCGTGCCGGTATGCTCAATCAAGGTGATATCCTCTTATATGACAGCCATTTTCTATATCATTTAAAACATTCCGTTCCTGTCCAGATATATGACGGGAATGTACATATTCAGATTGGCATCGTTGCGCGTTTTAATGAGCATTTCGTCGAAATAGAGGACACACTATACAATCGTCAACGCTTCACATTCATATCTCGCCCAGGCTTTTAGCCTGACATGCTGATAGGGGTTACCTTTTCCATATGGAAAAGGCAACCCCTTTTTTAATGAGCCAGCGCTTATTCGATTTCAAACAGTTTGCTGATCGACAATTCTTCATGCACACGGATGATAGCTTCTCCCATTAATGGAGCCACAGACAATACCTTCAGCTTGCTTGTCGGATTCGGGTGAACGATCGGGATCGTATCCGTCACAACCACCTCTTTTAATGGCGAATTCTCCAGTCTTTCCATAGCAGGACCAGAAAGCACAGCATGTGTACAACATGCATACACATCTTTTACGCCGCCTTCTTTAAGCGCATTTGCACCTAATACAATCGTTCCGGCTGTATCAATGATATCATCAATTAAAATAGCCGTTTTACCCTCAATGTTCCCGATGATATTCATCACTTCACTGACATTTGGCTCTGGACGACGCTTATCAATAATAGCGAGCGGCGCACTCAGGAAGTCCGCCAGCTTACGCGCACGAACAACCCCGCCATGATCGGGTGAGACGACAATCGGGTTCTCAATTTGCTTGGAACGGAAATATTGGGCCAAAATTGGCGCTCCCAGCATATGATCCACTGGAATATCAAAGAATCCCTGAATCTGCATCGCATGCAAATCCATACTGATTACGCGGTGAGCCCCCGCCTTTTCAATCAAGTTAGCGACAAGTTTCGCTGTAATCGGATCGCGTGAACGAGCTTTACGATCCTGACGAGCGTAACCGTAATATGGCATAACGACATTGATACTTTTGGCAGAAGCGCGTTTAAGTGCATCAATCATAACCAATAACTCCATCAAGTTGTCGTTAACCGGCAGACAAGTTGACTGCACAATATACACATGGCAGCCGCGTACGCTTTCCGACAGCTTAACCTGGATTTCACCGTCACTAAACGATGTGGTATGGGATTCCCCCATTGGGATGCCGATGTAGTCCGCAATCTGGTGGGCTAACTTCGGATTGGAGTTACAAGTAAATATTTTGAGTTTGGAATCGCAATAAGTCATTAATAGAAACCCTCCGTGCTGGTTCATTCATTACAGATTCAACAGCTTGCTGATTAAGGTCATTCCGATCTTTTCTTCTTCGCTTTGGCACGTGCGCGGATTTTGTCCGCATATCCGGCTTTGTTCTCTTGACGTGGTCTGGCAATGGCCAGATCGTTATCAGGGACAGCATGTGTTACAGTGGAGCCTGCTACAACATAAGCACCTTTTCCAATCTTAATCGGGGCGATCAGATTCACGTTGCTGCCAATAAAGGCATCGTCTTCAATTTCTGTAATAGATTTATTATATCCATCATAATTGACCGTTATTGCCCCGCAGCCAATATTTACGTTTGTACCCACCTTGGCATCACCGACATAGCTCAAATGAGACACCTTGGAATGATCTCCAATGGTCGCATTTTTCACCTCAACAAAATCACCAATTTTCACATGTTCGCCAAGCTTCGCGCCTGGACGCAGATAAGCAAACGGCCCCACAGAGGTACTGCTTCCCACTTCCGCTTCGTTCAACACCGAATGTTTTACCGTTGCGCCTGAATGGATAATCGTATTCTGAATCTCAGCCTGCGGACCAATCACACAATCTTCTCCGATTTGTGTTTGACCATGCAGCCATGTGTTCGGGTACAGTACCGTATCGGAACCAATAACAACCTCGCTCCCGATATAGGTAGAAGACGGATCAATGACAGTGACACCATTCAGCATATGCTTGCGGACGATGCGCTCACGCATATAGCCCTCAGCTACCGACAAAGCGACTCTGTCGTTAACACCGATGGATTCAGACACATCATCTGTCAAATACGCCTCAACCTGCTCACCTTCACCATGCAAAATACCAATGACATCTGTCAGATAATATTCCTGCTGTGCATTGGTGTTCGTTACCTTGTCCAGCGCTGCAAACAGCTTGGCATTGTCAAAGCAGTACGTTCCCGTATTGATCTCCCGGACAGCATCTTCCTCAGGTGAACAATCTTTCTGTTCCACGATCTTGAGCACGGCCCCGGAAGCATCACGGATAACTCGTCCATATCCTTTCGGGTCGTCCAACTCAGCGGTCAGAATCGTCGCAGCCGCCCCACGGCTCTCGTGCAGTTGCACCAAGCCCTCTAGCGTTTCCGCTGTGATCAAAGGAGTATCCCCACAAATGACAATGGTTGTACCTTTTTCCTGACCGAGCAAGTCCTTGGCTTGCTTGACAGCATGGCCCGTTCCCAACTGCTCTGCCTGAAGCGCATATTCTGCCGACGGTCCCAAATAAGACTGTACCGCCTCTGCTCCATGACCCACGACGACTACACTTCGGGACACACCGATTTCACGAACCGTGTCGAGCACATGCCCGACCATCGGTTTTCCGCACACCGGATGCAGAACTTTATATAATTTGGATTTCATACGTTTTCCCTGCCCTGCGGCAAGAATGACTGCCAACCTTTCCAACAAGTCCAACCTCCTATCCTGAAAATAACAGTTACCCCTTGGCTAAAACGTTAATTCCCAGATCAGATTTTGCTTAACTTTTCACAATCCTCCTGAAAAATAACGGCGAACCTTTGGTTAATGGCTATTTTTTCAGGCCAGCTTGTGCTGGACATTCATCCCCGGGACGCATCGCTGCCTAGTCCCTGTCTTATGAAAAAGCCGCTTCGGCAGCCCGGATGGCTCCAAGTTGCCTTAAAACTGACTGTTAACTCACTAAAGAATATATCTCATTCCAGACAAAAAGAAAAGAGAGCCACAGTTAGTGGCTCTCTTTTTCTTTTGTACCCCAATCCTGCTTTAGGCGAATTAAGCGCCTTCTTCAATAGCAACTTCTTCATCCACAGCTGCACGTTCGTACTCAGTCAATACAGCAGCTTGGATCTTCTCACGGGTTCCTGAAGATATCGGGTGAGCGATATCGCGAAACTCTCCGTCTGGAGTTCGTTTGCTTGGCATAGCTACGAACATCCCGTTATTACCGTCGATAACTCGGATGTCATGAACAACAAACTCATTATCAATCGTAATGGATGCAATCGCCTTCATTCTTCCTTCTGAGTTCACTCGGCGGAGTCTAACATCCGTAATCTGCATGTGTGTTTCACCACCTTTTTCCAAATAGGACTTGGTGTATACATTCCACACAGCAGTTCGAAATCCTTCTTTTTTTCGGCAATTCGTATCCTAAATTCAGGTAATTTTTTTGAAAAGATTTCTTTTCGACATATTTAGGTATTTTATGATGGATTGTGACAATTTACTGCCCTGTTCACTCATCAAAATAATTGCCCAGCTTGACTGTAATTTGCTTGCTTCGAGAATCGACTGCGGTCAGATTCGCCAGTGAAATATAATCGTGCAGCAGGCGCTCTTCGTTCTCCACCTCGCCTGATTCTACCAGCACACCTACACCGGCCACCTCAGCATCAAACTCAGCCAACAAATCGACCATCCCCTGAATGGTGCCACCGGCCTTCATAAAATCATCTACGATGAGCACACGCGATTTCTCACGCATCGCACGTCTGGATAAAGACATCGTATGCAGGCTCTTTTGTGATCCTGAAACATAATTAATACTTACAGCCGAACCTTCTGTCACCTGATGATCACGCCGTACGAGAACGACTGGCAAATTCAGCTGTGCTCCGGTTGCATAGGCAAGTGGAATACCCTTGGTCTCCACCGTCATAACCACATCAATCTGACGATTGGCAAAAGCGGTCGCGAATATTTTACCAGCTTCGTTCATCATCGCAGGTTGGCCCAGCAAATCGGACAAATACAGGTATCCTCCCGGTAATATGCGGTCAGGCTGCTCCAGTTGCGCACACAGGTCGTTCGCAAACGCAAGCGCATGCTGCTTGGAAAGCCTTGGGATCAGTTTGACGCCCCCTGCCGCTCCCGCCAGAGTCAGAAGCTCGCCAGTGCCCTCATCCTCAAATACTTCCTTGATGATGGCCAGATCCTCGCTTATGGACGACTTAGCTGCCCCGTAGCGATCCGCAAAATGAGTAAGAGGCACCAGCGTATGCGGCCGTGACAACAAAAATTGCGTCATTTCCACCAATCGTGAGCTTCTTTTAAGTTTTTTCACAACAATTCCTCGCGATCTATTCTCCTGCCGCCCGCTTTGTACAGTAAAGCACCGGCGGACTGGCCGGTTGCTGGCGGAATGTAAGTGATATAGTAAAATCCGAATATTTAATAGTAAATATATCATCTTCGTACGTATTTGTACAACAATTACCACTATAATAAGAAAAAAATATCTAAAATCAGGTCAAAAGTCGTACTGCATACACATCTTTACAAAACCCTCTTAGTCCGTTGTAAATCCGTGGCACTTTGGCTTCCTTCGATACCAGTCCGAACACTGTAGGTCCACTACCTGACATCAGCACACCATCTGCTCCTAAGCGGATCATGGAGCTTTTAAGATGCTCTACCTCTGGATACAGCTTTAGTGTTACATCCTCCAGTACATTCCCCAGCGCGTTGCATACATCGGTAAAAGAGGCGTTACGGATCGCATGCTCCATCTGGCGGGCAGACGGGTGGTGCGTAATCTGGTCTGCTTTGACACGACCATACACTTCAGCCGTCGACACATTAATCGGCGGCTTCGCAAGGATCACCCAGCATTGTGGCGGATTCGGAAGTGGCTTGAGCAGTTCTCCGCGTCCGCTCGCTAAAGCTGTACCCCCTGTAATACAGAAAGGTACATCTGATCCCAGCTCAGCACCCAGCACCCTTAATTCTGCATCCGAGATGCCAAGCTTCCATAGCTTGTTCAGTCCACGCAGCGCTGCGGCAGCATCACTACTTCCACCCGCCAACCCTGCCGCCACCGGGATATGCTTATCCAGATGGATGTGGACGCCCGTAGACACGTTATAACGTTCTTTGATCAGACGCGCAGCCTGAAAAGCCAAGTTCTTTTCATCCAATGGTATGTACCCGGCTTGACTTGAAATAATAATGGTATCACGCGGTAACTCAGACATCGTCAATCGGTCAGACAGATCGACCATGGTCATAATCATTTCGACCTCGTGATAACCATCGTCCCGCTTACGTAGAACATCAAGCATTAAATTGATTTTCGCCGGTGCTTTTTCATATATTTTCAAGGCGTTCACCCACCTTCAACTTTTCCCTCAAGACAGCTTAACATATTATATCAGACTCAGCGTGTCAAGTCATGAGGTTCAAAAAAGCGGAGATGACCCGGTCTAATCCCGGATATCCCCGCTTTTCATCAGCACCACCGATGGCTACGATTTGCGGGAAGCTGCCTGCTCGGCAAGTTGGATAGCCCGCTTGACCATATTGCCCGCATCCTTGGCTTTAATGCCTCCCCAGCCTTCTTCCTTGACCGTGTCGTAAAATCCAAGATCTTTGGCCAGCTCGTACTTTAGCTCCTCCGACATGACACTCCGTCTTCTTCGGCTCATACATACGCCTCCTTCGGCAATGGAATAAGGAAGATCATTCCCGGCTTAGTATGTGCAGAGATGTCATGCTTCATCCTGCTCTGTATATACAAAACGGCCCCGTCATTTGAAATGACGAAGCCGTCGTTAAACCTGGAAAGCTGGTATAAATCACGAAATTAATTAAGGTGTTTCAAAATATTCGACTACACTTGTATGGGAGTCGGGATCATATACGCTGACTTCCACCGACTCGGTAAGAATGTCAGCATAGCTGTAGGAGACACGTTTAAACGTCTGTTGCTCCTGATCCAGCTTGACGATAAAAACAGAAGGGTACGTTTCTTCCAAGACACCAGTTCGTTCGACGGTCTTACGGCGTCCGCCGTTAGCCCGCAGCAAAATTTTTTGCCCTACATGTGCGTCGAGACTGCGTTTGATTTCCAACAGCGTATTTTTAGCCATTGCCTAACGACCACCTCTTTCCTTGTCCATTATAACGAATTTTAGAGGGATTGTCAAATCAAGCTAAATATTATAACAACACGAAAAATAAGTTGTCAATTTAATTTTTTGCGAACAGGAATAATTTATATAAAAAATGACAAAAAGCCTCTGAAAGCAGAGGCTTTTTGTTCAGATTAATCCTATTGGCACATTTGAATCCTAGATTGCGGAAGGCGTTACTTTAAGCGTAGACAAATTTTCAAGCTTCGGCAGGCCGATGCGATAGCTTCCCCTAGTTTCAATTCCACCCACTCCGCGACTGCCACTGATTGTCTGGTGAAACAGGTCCCCCATGTTGACCGTATCACGGATCGAAGTAAAGGCCGCCTTGGCAGCCACGTAAACGGGGTCCAGCGCGTGAATCAGGATACGCCCTGGTGAGCTGGCGAAGTTCGCTCCCGCACGTAGCAGCGCCTCAAAATGGGACTGGCACGCCCCCGCTACAATCGTCAGCGAATCCAGATGACGTTCATATTGTCTTGCTACCTGAATCGCCGCCACAAAATTTTGCGAATTTTTATAACTTTTCAAGCTGTACAAATCGTAAGGCTGTGGCTGCTTCAGCACACCGTCATGTCCGGTAATGACTACGATATCCGGACGGATACGGGGAAGCAGTCGGTACAACGTGTCCGCCATTGCCGATTCGTGAACGTGATGTCCCTCTGCAGGAACACGGAGCTGTTCATATAAACTGAGACATTTTTTCAAATAGCCGGGATCTCCATCCAGATGAAGAACCTTTCCCGGCATTTCAAAATACGTTGACTCGACCGGATCACTCCAGTCCCCAACCAGAGCTGCCTGACTACGAGCAGCTTGCTGCTGGCGTGCCCGTTGCAACAGATTAAGAGACTCACCAGCCTTAATATGGGCCTGCTGAGTCTTACCGCTAATCTGGTCTGCAGGCACTCTGACCAGATCGTTCACTGGGGAATCGGCCAGCAGCCGAAATTCTATTCCCTTAATGATCGCTTTATCCCGCTGGATGTCCTCAACACGAAACGTGACATCTCCGCCGTACGATTTCCGAACGACCAAGTCTCCTAAACTCATCACACTGTATCACCCCTCCTATATCGTATGGGTGAATGCACAGTTTGGTTCCAGCTTAGGATATACCTGCCTCCAACAGCACAGCGCTGAGACGCGCAAATTCCTCAATACTTAGCGTTTCTCCTCGACGGGAGGGTTCAATACCAGCTTGTTGCAACAACGGCTCCAGCGTGTCCCTGTTCTCTTTGGTGAAGAAACGGCTTTTTAGGTTATTGGAAATGGTTTTACGACGCTGGGCAAAAGCAGCATGAACCACTTCAAAAAAATGCTTCTCATCCACCACTTCCACTGGAGGGGCTTCCCGTACACGCAACCGGATGACTGCAGACTCCACATTCGGCTGGGGAATAAATACTGTATTCGGCACAATACAGACTAATTCAGGTTCGCTGTAATATTGCACCGCAATGCTCAGGCTGCCGTAATCCTTCGTTCCAGGAGACGCAGCCATACGCTCAGCCACTTCTTTTTGGATCATAACGACGATATTCTCCAAAGGGAGCTTGTCCTCCAGCAGCCTCATCAGAATCGGTGTAGTAACGTAGTACGGCAGATTAGCCACGACACTTACTTTGCTCACGTCTGCAAAATCGGTTGCGAACACCTCGCGCAAATCCAGCTTCAACACATCTCCATGACGTACCTTCACATGCTCGTAAGGGGCCAACACTTCTTCGAGAATTGGCAGTAGCCGCTGGTCAATCTCGACAGCGGTAACTGCCTTGGCTGATTGGGCCAGCTTCTCGGTCAAAGCACCAATCCCAGGACCGATCTCAAGTGCGCCCTTCGTCTCATCCAATCCGGCAGCATTTACAATCTTATTGAGAATATTTTGATCAATCAGGAAATTTTGTCCCAAACTCTTTTTGAACGAAAAACCGTGCCGTTGAATAATGTCCTTCGTACGCCGCGGTGTTGCTATATCTTGAATCCCTGTCATACGGATATCACAATCCTTCACTTTCAATTTGTGCCAGCGCCCCGGCAAATTCCTCGCGGCTGATCTGAAATACAGAGAGCCGTTTATGTAGCTGCTTTCCGTTACAATAACCAATACCCAGCACATTCCCTAAGGCCATACGGCGTGCAGCAGCATTGGGGTGGGTGATGAGTCCAGCATCAATCAGGTCCGCCCACTCAATCAGCGGGTCGGCGCCTTCCACTGTCGTATGGACCCGTGCAAGAGCGTGTCTGATCGCTTCCGGTGAGGCATTCTCCACGCCAATATCTCCTTTGCGCGTCGCTTCTGCCTCGGGTATAAAGGCCTGCTTGCAGCCGGGTACCTTGGAAGCGATAATCTTACGGATGCGCTCCCCTGCATGATCGGGATCGGTTAAAATGATGACCCCCCGCCGCTCCTGCGCCAATGCAATTTTACGCAGCGTCATTTTATTAATGGCTGAGCCGCCAGTTTCTATCGTATCCGCTTCAACAGCGCGGCGAATGGCCACCGTATCATCCCGGCCCTCTACCACGATCACTTCCTTGATCATTTGCGTTTCCCTCCACTGCTACACAGCAAGCTATATTTATCTTTCCCTGCTTTTGAAAACAAAATAAGAAGAGGATATCCTCTTCTTAGCATGGCATAACTATGTTGTTAATACTATCGCATTGCCCTCAACATACACAACCTGTTTTAGTTGATTTCAGGCTTTATCGGTCCGATAACATAAACGGTTTTACCGTGCTTACGACCAAATTGGTTGGCTCGGCTCAAACTCTCATAATACACATCGATTTTGTGGCCTTTAATCGCGCCACCGGTATCCTCCGCACGGCGGAAGCCCACCCCTTCGATATACACCCACCAGCCGATTGGAATTACACTCGGATCGACCGCGATGGTGCGTCCTTCCGTGACACGTGCGCCGGATGCAGTACGTGTACCGATACCTGGCTCCTGTGAGGAATACGCCGTCATGGAGACATTTTGTAAAACTTTGCTATATTTAAAATTGACGCCTGCTTTACGGACAGCACTGCCCGAACTAACCGTCGTTGCCTTAACGGCATCATTGGGACCGACGGAAGCAGCCAGAACGACCGGTTTTTTCTTCGTTCCTACTGCAATGACTTTATCCACACGGTTCTGTGCAACTTCCTTGTTAACCAGCTGTTTGGATACCAACTTTCCATCATGATATACCTTTTGAACGTGCTGGACGACCACACCCGATTTGCCGCTTTGAATGACCCGATTATCGCCTTTATAAAGACTCGGATCGGCCGTTTTGATGACCTGATAAGGCACCTGTTTTTTCTGTTCGACCTGCTGTTTCTTCACACGGACGATTTTTATGTCCATGTTAGACGAAACAGAGGCATCCAACGCAGGATAAACTTTATCCGTTGATGATAATTTATAGCCCGAGGTACGAATGGCACCTTCTACTGTATTTTCTGTTGTGTACAGCTTTTTCGTCTCATTGCCTGAAGATACTCTGACTTGATTGGCACGTTTAATGACTACGCGATCGCCATCCTGTATTGCTCCATTTAGCGGCATGGAAACTGTATCATGCGGCTGAAGTGAAATGGAATGCTCGCTCAGCAAATCTTGAAGCTTGGATTCCCGGGTTTCTACCGCAGACGCCTTGCCATCGATGACAAAAAAGACTTGTTTTTTAGATTGCGTGTACATCAGAATTGAAATCATAATCGTTAGCGCGATTAGAAAAATAGCAACCAAAGCAGCCTGGCGCACATTCTCTTGCTTCCAACGCAATACGTAAGACATGCTGGATGAGCGTGACTCATGGGTATCCTTTTTTTGGAAAATGCCCATTTCCTCCGTCCTCCTTACATAGCCCGCCGTCTGGAGTAAGACATAGTTGAGATTTGACGTGACTATAACAGATTTTCTACAAGACAAGCCCAAACTGCGACTGTCCTGCACCATGTACCCGTCTTCGCGGCATGCTGTCCTCCCCTGTTTAACCACAGTATGATGACAGATTTTCTTTTATTCACAACAAAAAAAGCCAGAGAAAGAGACTAGAGAGCTCTTTCGTGGCTTCCGGCATGTGTGAATATGCGGGAAAACTCATGCACGAGATGGCTTCTCTCTTGTTACGCTTACGGGGTTAGCTGTCGGGTTCGGACGTAGAGAGTCGCCCTAGCTTGGGTCAACCGCTCATGGCGGTCGCCTTCACATTCACCCCGAAGACCCAGAAAGAAATCGAAATACGGCTCCTCCACCTATTCAATCCCATTCGGGGAAAGAATTTCGGTCGAGCCGGCTGGCGGAAGAGACGTTCCCTTCTTGCACATATGCCGGACGTACTGTAAGCCATATCGGTTCCCCCGTTCCCTGTAAAAGGGACTCAGCGAGACTGGTTCATGAAATGACTTGTTGATGTTTACATTCAAACAACAATTCACTGAAAAGATGATATCCTGTTTCTATGCATGTTGTAAAGCAGGTTTCAAGTACATTTTTTAAAATATTCGGTTAAAATATTGTAATATTCTCGAGTTTCCTGCAACAAATTCATGATTAGCTTCGTCTATCTCTTTATTTTGATCGATTTCTTCACTTTTTCATTGAATGTCAAATCGTTCCAGGGCATTTTGGGTCGTTATTGACACTAATTCCTCCACTGTAATCCCTTTGATTTGGGCTGCAGCCTCTGCTACCAGTCTCACATGTGCAGACTCATTTCGCTTCCCACGAAACGGATGAGGCGTCAGATAGGGAGCATCAGTTTCAATGAGCAGACGGTCCAGCGGCACCTGTGCGAGCACCTCTTTTGGCTGCTTGGCATTTTTGAACGTTATTGGACCACCAAAGGAAAGGTGAAATCCCATATCCAGCACCATTTTGGCTGTCTCCCAGCTACCCGAAAAGGAGTGCATGACTCCTCCAATCTCACTCGCTTTTTCCTCGCGCAATATCCTAACAATATCTTCATGTGCATCCCGGTTATGAATAACAATGGGCATTTTGAGCTCACGAGCCAGACCAATTTGATTTCGAAACACCCGATGCTGAACATCCTTCGGTGATGTATCCCAATAATAATCCAGACCGATCTCTCCGATGGCTACAACCTTCTTATGACTGCATAACGATGCAATCCATTCTAAATCGCCCTCCTGCATTGTAATAGCATCCTGAGGGTGCCATCCAACTGCCGCATAAATAAAATCATACGTCTCGGCCAATTTCATGGTGGATGGAATGGTCTCACGATTAAATCCGATATTGATCATCCGTGTTACTCCTGATTCGACAGCACGTGCTATAACTTCTTCACGATCTTCGTCAAATTGTGGCGCATCCAAGTGAGTATGAGTGTCGAATAAATCCAAGGTTTACATCTCCTTTTTTTACTTACATTTCTATATAGTTGTCTATTCTTTGACAAAATAATTCCTTATTTCGGCAGGAAGCCTGTCTTTTACCGCGTTCAATTTATTCTGGGGAAAATACATATGATATTTTCCTCGGTGAATACCACTTATTGAGCGCACAATTTCCGAAACTTCGGATATTTCACTCACCTCGCCCTGACGTCCAAGCAGTAAAATCTGGTTGTCCGTCGAGCCACCCTGCCGAAACACATCATAAGGAAGATCTGTCGGAAAATCAATTTCAAAATCATATTCAGGGTGCAAACCAGCCTCTTTCAAAGCTTCTCTAATACTGTCAATGGTATCTGTATCCATATTTTCAATCTCTACATATTTATACAATCTACGGTCCATAAAACGGCTGCTCAAATCGCTTAAAATTTCGTCCTTTTCTCGTTTCCACTGGCTAAATACGGTCTGGATTAATGACTCGTCGAGCATCAGATATTGCTCTACTGTAAGCTCTCCTTTCAACAGATCCGGCAGCGGGTCCAGCAGAAAACCAAACTCATATCCGTTTTTAAACAATTCCTTTGCTCGCTTGAAAATTTTACGTAAAAGGATTTCCGAGCTGCGTGTTACAGGATGAAAATAAATTTGCCAATACATCTGGTAGCGTGACATTAAATAATCTTCTACTGCATGCATGCCTGATTCCTTCACAACAATTCTCCCATTATGAGGACGTAGCAGTCGTAAAATACGATCCAAATCAATTGTGCCGTAGTTGACACCTGTCGAATGAGCATCCCGCAACAAATAATCCATACGGTCAGCATCTAGCGGACTGGTTACCAAGTTGACAACGATTGGCTTATCATACGTTTTGGCTATAACCGCAGCCACCTTTTGTGGAAGCTTGTCGTCGACTTGCCGTAGCACAGCGTTGATCTTCGTGTCTCCCAGTACAATGCGGCATGTCCAATCCTCATGGTTCATATGAAAGGCTTCCTCAATTGAATGAGAAAATGGGCCATGCCCCACATCATGCAATAAAGCTGCACATAGAGCAACCAGCCTTTCCTCCTTCGGCCAATCTGGGAAATCTCCACGTTCAAATTGAGAAATAATACGTCTCGTAATCTCATATACGCCCAATGAATGTGAAAAACGGCTATGCTCCGCTCCATGAAACGTAAGATACGATGTGCCTAACTGCCGTATGCGCCGTAAACGTTGGAACTCCGGCGTGTTGATCAGCCGCCATATCACAGTATCCTGAACATGGATATAATTATGTACCGGGTCTTTAAAAACTTTTTCTTCACTGAGTGGCTGGTGCAAGATATCAGCTCCTTTAATATTCGGAATAATGGATTAAAATACAATAAAATCCTAAATGTTTTCCCTCATTCGACATTCTTTGTCGTAATATGTCGAATTATAGTTTTTCGACATTTCCAAATCGACAAACTGAATAAATCATCAATAAGATAAGGCAATACACATGAATAAAGGTCTTTAATCTAAATACTTTTGCATAATCAGACTGTTACTACATTTTTAAGGTTGACTGTTTTGGGAATCGTTGGTATAGTAAATATCAGAAAAGAGAAAATTTTGTCGAATCATGACACTTATATTATTTTAAACGGCGAGAGGAGCCTGATTTATTATGATGAAATCCACTGGTATTGTAAGAAAAGTTGACGAGCTCGGACGTGTTGTTATTCCAATCGAATTGCGTCGTACCCTGGGAATCGGAGAGAAAGACGCTTTGGAAATTTATGTTGATGGCGAACGCATCATGCTTAAAAAATACGAGCCTGCTTGTATCTTCTGCGGCAATGCTGAGAACGTAATTTACTTCAAAGGGAAAATTGTTTGCCAAGATTGCATTTCTGAAATCCCAACACCTGTGACAAACTGAGAATTTTAGTATATAATAGACTTATCAGATATTGTTAATTCTAACCTTTTTCATATATACTCCTTGTTGCCTTCCACGGTTTGAACCCAACCGTTGGAAGGCCCTTTTTTGTTCAGACAGATATTCATAAGAGTGCGTTGTAAACATCTCTCTTGGAGATTGAACGATCTGTGGCTGTACGCTTCATTGCATCCTTGCGTGTAAGTCCCTCTGCCTCGTAATGTGCGACGTGGGACTCCAAAGATAAGGACTGCCACCACGCCTGACGTTCCTGTTCCTCTTCCTCTTCGTCTTTTCCTTCAACCACCAGGCAATATTCACCAATTGGTGGATTCTCCTCTAGTTTAGCAAGGCATTGCTCCACGGTTCCTCGCACCCATTCCTCATGCAGCTTGGTTAGCTCACGCGCAAGCACCACTTTGCGTGAACCTAATGTTTCCTTCAACACCATCAATGTCTTCACAATGCGATGAGGCGATTCATAAAAAATAATTGTGCCGTGAGATACCTGAAACGATAGCAACAGCTTCTCTAGGTCCTTTTTCTCCCGTGGTGGAAAGCCAGCGAAGGTGAACCTTTCTGTATCCAGTCCTGAAGCAATTAAAGCCGATAGTGCTGCATTTGCTCCTGGGATAGGAATGACGCTAATTTCCGCTTCCAGTGCCAGCTTGACCAGATCCGAACCAGGGTCAGAAATGGCCGGTAGACCTGCATCACTAACCAGTGCCAAATTTTTTCCTTCTATTATATAACGTATCAGTTCAGGCCCACTGGCAGCCTTATTATGTTCATGATAACTGAAGAGCATATCCGGTGTAATTTCGAAATGGGTGAGCAGTTTGCGTGTCTGCCGCGTATCTTCGGCAGCAATAATACTACATGATTTTAAGGTGTTAATCGCCCTAAAGGTCATATCGTCCAGATTCCCAATGGGTGTTGCAACAAGATACAACTTTCCCCGTTCTTCTTCGCTGTTACTAAAGCTTTTTTGTACAGCTGCTTTCACACAGAATCCCCCTTGCTTACTTCTCCATAGATATCTCTTATTTCCTGAGTATAATTCCCATTTTCCTGATATACAATGAGCGGAGGCAACAGACGAACCTCCGGTTTGCCGTCACGTAATGCTTCAACCAGTACCATATTGGCTTCCATATGAACTCGTGGGTGAACAAAACGTATTCGTTTGGGTTCCAAACTATGATTACGCATCAAGGTTATAATCTCACCCAATCGCTGCGGGCGATGAACCATGGATACTTTGCCCCCATTACGGACAAGCCGGGTGGATGCCTGAATGACTTCTTCCAGTGTACAGTTCACTTCATGACGGGCAATTGCCTGGTGAGGATTCAGCTTGATATCGCTACCATTTAGCGGCATATAGGGGGGATTCACGGTAATCGCATCATAAACACCATGTCCCGTGATGTGAACCAGCTCACGTAGGTCCCCTTCCCGAATCTGAATTGCTGCTTCTAATCCATTCAAGCTGACACTACGTCTAGCCATATCTGCCAAGCGTGGTTGAATCTCAATTCCTTCAATAGACGCTTTTGTTCGTGTCGTTAGCAACAACGGGACAACCCCATTGCCAGTACACAGATCCAGAATCTTTCCACGCTGCGGAATACCGGCAAAACGTGCCAGCAAGACCGCGTCCATCGAGAAGCTGAATACTTCATCACTTTGGATAATGCGCAAATTATGTGAAAGTAAATCATCAATTCGTTCAGACTTCTTTTCATTTTCGTCCATAGTGCTCTCCCATCTTTTATAACCAAAATCGCTTTTCACTCATACTTCCTTACAAAAAAGCCGTAGGCATCTTACTCCTACGGCTTGTTTTTATTTATTCAAAAATGACAGACAGAAGAGGCAATCGCCTTCCGTTCGCAAATGTCCGTAATACACGTTGCATATATGAAATCCTTCATGATACAGCCTTGCTAGATTGTCGTAGCCTTCACCCACGACCTCACCCGTTTGCCCTTCATCCTTAATGACGATCGGAGGAGGAAGCTTCGGCTTGTTTGCCGTCTTTTCTTCTCCAGAGGTTTCACGTTTGAGCATCTTGCGCACCTGTTCGTTTTCAATCGTTAGTCGTTGATTTTCCTCCAGCAGCTCTTTTACTGCCAGTTTCAATTCACCCAGATCGCTATGCAACTGTCCCATTTGGGTTTCCATTTCGTGAATACGCGCAAAAACATTTAATTTATCCAAGTTTCCACCCCGAAGCAACCTAATGGTTTACTTGACGACTACATCGTCCATTGGAAGTTCCTTGACCTTACTGATCTCAAACAGTTGAACATGCACCGTGCGATGACCTGCATTCACACCTACGACTTTACCTTCTCCCAAAGAGGTGATAACCATCTTACCCACCTGAGGTAGCTCTTCTCGCATGCTTTCGTAGTTATCATGTTCAAACTTGAGGCAGCACATCAATCTCCCGCACAACCCGGAAATCTTCGTCGGATTCAGCGACAAACTCTGATCCTTCGCCATCTTAATAGATACCGGCTCAAAATCCCCCAGCCATGAGGAGCAACACAGAATACGTCCACAAGGTCCGATTCCGCCAAGCATTTTAGCCTCATCCCGTACGCCGATCTGCCGCAGCTCGATCCGTGTACGAAAAATACTGGCCAAGTCCTTTACAAGCTCTCGAAAATCCACCCGACCCTCTGCCGTAAAATAAAAAATGATCTTATTGCGGTCAAATGTAAATTCTACATCTACCAGCTTCATTTTAAGGCCATGGTCTTTAATTTTATTTAAACACGTGCCGAATGCATCCTTGGCCGCCAATTTATTCTCTTCTACAACAAGAGCATCATCATCCCCAGCAATACGAATGACTTTTTTTAAGGGCAGGACAACATCCGAATCATTTACCTCTTTTTTGCCCACTACAACCTTGCCATATTCAATACCGCGCGCGGTCTCTACAATGACGCAGTTTTCTTTCTCCACTGGAAGGTCCAGCGGATCAAAATAATAAGTCTTGCCCGCCTTCTTGAAACGGACACCCACTACACTATACAAAAATTAACCCCCTTGTATGCCACTAAACCTCATTTGAAGCCGACATTGTACGAATGGCCGCAATTGAAGTCTCACTGTCGCACAAACCGGGAACCTGGCGTCGCGGATTGTGCAGAGTGGAACAAGCGCGCCTTCCTGTTAGCCGGTGATAGAACCGCTTGTATCGGACAACCCAATCAGAAGCTGCTCCACGCATAATTGCCCGTTGACGTGAAAACGGAGCTTCTTCCTGCAATTCGCGGCCAAATCCATATAAGAGACCCATTGTTCCGTGCTGCGGGTGATTGCCAATTTGGAGACGGACTCCAAATGATCTATGAAAACAATGCTTTCGTGCCTTCCGTAACGGAAATGAAGCATATCCTTAAACCACAAATGAAACAGATGAAACAGAATATCCAGGTGTTCAGAAAGTCCAGTTTTAAAAATCTTCTGTTGAGCCAGAATAATAGACGAACTCCCCCGACTCATGGACTCCTTCACTAATTGTAACACTACGTTTCTAATTTCTGCAAACCAATTCTGCTGGAGAATTTCTCTACATGATTCCAGTCCTGAAGCAATATGAACGACCGACCGGACAAGCCCTGCCGTATAGCCTTCCCCAATTAACGCCTGCATCATCACTTCTGGCTGTAAAGCGTGGAAAGGAACCTGCTGCGTCCGTGATTGAATCGTAGGTAGCAACGCCTGTCCATTTTCAGAAATGAGTATACCGACCACTGGAATCTGGGGCTCCTCCAAAAATTTAAGTAGGCTATTAGCAGCTTGCACTGTCATGGTATCCGCCTGTCGAATAATATATACCTTCGGATTGGAGCTTTCAGATTTGTAAGAAAATATACGTTGAAGCCCGCGAATCTGATCAATTTTAATCGTAGCTCCATCCGGCTCTACAATGTGCAAATCTGGATGATTCCCGTGCTCTACCTTACGGCACGACAAGCACTCCCCACATGCATCATCCGTCTGTCGCTCACAAAATAAAGCCTTAGCAAAGATCTGCGCCATGTTCATCTGCCCGCTTCCCGGCGGCCCGCTAAAAACATAGGCATGGTTGACCGTATGATTCCGTAGTGCACTTTGCAGCATTTTTTTGGCTACATCCTGGCCCATTATATGTTGAAAAGACATATTTCCTCACTTTCTCCACTGAAAACAACTGTGATCCCTCAGCAAACCGTTGTTCTTCCGGGCAAACTTTGTTGCTATTTTCATGATTCCAACTTCAAATCCTCGTTTTTCGGGGCAACTGCTGCTATTTCCGTATCACGTCTGCCCACATATACATAGTCAAAAATAATCTGCCAGCATGATCAGCAAGCAGATTATTTCTTCGTGGCAACAGCCCGTCTGTATTCATTTATAACATAAGTCTGCATTAAAATGAGAGATTAATCAGCAATCCTCTGATCTCACCGACCCCTTGCAAAAGCTCAATCTTGCCTTGTTCAGTTTCAAGCAGCTCATCCGCCATTTTGAGCAACAGCTCATCCACTTCATCAATCAGCTTATAACGTTTGCTGCGTCCCCGGCGATCCCAACCCTTTGTGTCCTTCATGGACACGCCTCGCCGAACTGTATCTTCCAAAAACCGTTTAACCAGCATCTTATAAGCCTTCAACTCACGAATCGTCATTGAACGTGCAAGACGATCTCCCTGCATTTGTATTTCCTTAAAGCGCCGATTCAATTCCTCCTGCGAAGCCTGCTCCCCATTTTGCTGCATAACGTCGGAGAAGCTCTTGGGCTGAATTGGCTTTGCACTCATTTCATTTGTAGACAATGTACTTTGTAAAGGGCGATAGCCCGGATTTATTTTCATATAAACCTGCTTTCTCCCCGGATGCTTCCACTTTCCCCCTTCATGAACAGTTCAAACTAGAACTCGGGGTTTCTTCGGCTTTCCGGGGACTACGCTGTAGCGCTGCCGTTTTAGTGGATCTGCCCTCACTCCCATCATGTGAGAAGATACAGGCGATTCCCCTATCATATCGGCAGAATAGGCCCTATTGTGTAGATTCAGAAATGCTCGAAACGGTCTACAGGCATCACGAATACCGTCGCTCCACCCACCTGCACTTCAACAGGTAACGGTAAATAGGAATCCGTCGTCCCGCTCATAGGGGTAACGGGTGTGACCAGCTGTTCACGAACCTTGCAACTGCTGCGAATGACGTTCATTAATGAGTCCACCTGATTGTCATCAACACCGATCATAAATGTCGTATTACCTGCACGCAGAAATCCTCCTGTGCTCGCCAATTTGGTAGCACGGAAATTAGCTTTCACCAGTCCGCTGGATAATCTATTACTGTCCTTATCCTGTACAATCGCAATAATCAGCTTCATCCTGTATTCCTCCTTCAAGTCATATTAGAGACAACCTTGTCCCTAGCTCAATTTTACCGTATATCCTTCGACAATTATATGCTAAAATTCTGAACAAACCGCTTTTTCAGCAAATCCTTCAATACTTGCTCCACCTGCTCTGGCGCCGGAGATGCATCAACAATTGTAATTCGCTCCGGAAATTTGCGAGCCAACTCCAAATATGCCTCTCGCACCTTATGGTGAAACGATATACTCTCCATGTCGAGGCGGTCCATTTCTGCTCCTCGTGACGCATTAATTCTTGCCAATCCCAATTCGGGCTCAATATCCAGATAAAATGTGGCATCCGGCTCCCAATCATCAACCGCGAAGCGATTAATTGAAGCTACCTCTTCAATTCCGATCCCTCTTGCAAATCCTTGATAGACCAAGCTACTATCCACAAAACGATCACATAATACGATAGCTCCCTGTTCAATAGCCGGCTTTACCTTCTCCACCAAATGCTGACGCCGCGCCGCCGCGTATAAAAGTGCCTCTGTTCGAGCATCCATACTGGTATGAGCAGGGTCCAAAATGATAGAGCGAATCTTTTCGGAAATTTCGATGCCACCCGGCTCCCTCGTCGTGATGACTGGATAGCCTTCTTCCTCCATAAACTTCGCCAGCCGTTGAATCATAGTTGTTTTACCGGAGCCGTCTCCCCCCTCCAGTGTGATAAAAATGCCTTTGCGATTCATGTTATTCCCTGCTTTCCTGCCTGAAAAATAAAAGTCACCCACAGGCTACGTATGCTTCTTTTATTCAGTCTTCTGTATTTGTTAAGTCTCTAGTATCTAATCTTTATTGTAAACGGAATACCCGAATTGTAAGCATACTTTCATCTGATATCCCATGCCACTTGGCTCCCAGCTCACGTAGACGACTCATCCGCAGTGCAATCGCTTCTGTGATTGTTTCTCCTGTATATAACAGCGGAATACCTGGAGGATACGGGATAATCATTTCAGCCACTACCCTGCCAGCGGAATCGTCTACAGACACGTTCTCTATCTGATCCGGGCTAATCGGTCGAAGCCCAAACGGCACCGGACTAGAGTATCCCTTCATTCTATCATTGTTCCACGTGGAAAAATCTAATTCGAGTCTTTGCAGCTCTTTTTCCGTTACCCCCGGTTCACCAGCCGTCTCCTTAAATCTTATATCATTATCTATATGCACAAGAGCCTGCAACAGGTGACTCGCATCCTTAGGCGTAGAGCCTAACGTAAACAATAAAACAACATGTTTTTCGTCGCTCATCTCTGGAGTACATCCATAAGTCTCCAACTCATGCTTGAGTCCAAACCCATCCAGTATCCCCCATGTATCATACAGCACCAATTTAAAAGGATCCTGGGTTGAATATCCGCTTATTCCCTCCTCATCCCTTTCTAGGACCTCAGAGATTCCCCTGTGAGCGTCTTTCCCCTCTAGTTCCTGCTGTGTAGGTCCTAGCAAGCGAAAGCGTGGGAGCTGCTCCAGCCCCTTTCTAAAAGCATCTGCCGCCGCTAAGCCCACTGTAAAAGCATCCGCTCCATACGCCTCTATATACCATCTTGCCAAATCCAGTGAAGCCATTAACGGATAAGAAGGGCTAGAGCTCTGCACCATCGCCAACCGCTGACGAAGCAGTTCCCGATGGATTCTCTCTCCCTGCACATGTAACATGGCCCCCATGGTCATGGCTGGAAGCATTTTATGTGTCGACTGGACGACTACATCAGCCCCGCAGGATAGCGCAGAGGCTGGCAAACGAGGATGCAGCCCATAATGGGCACCGTGTGCCTCATCTACCAATAGCGGCACATGGGCTGCATGACAAGCCTTAGCCGTTGCCGTCAGGTCATGCCCCATCCCATAGTAATTAGGTAGTGTAAGTAACACCCCTTTAGCCGAAGGATAGGCCTTCAGTGCTGCCTTTATTGTATCCGTCGTTGGGGCAACCGCCAGTCCGCTTAGTGTATCTATTTCCGGATCCAGGAATACCGCGTTAGCCCCTGACAGCATGAGACCGTTCAGGACAGATTTGTGCACATTCCTCTGTACCAGCAGTAGATCTCCCGGCTCCGTACATACAGTTAAAATCATAGCCAAATTACCGACCGTGCTTCCTCCAATTAGCCAAAAGCTCTCTTCAGCACCAAAGCACTTTGCAGCCAGTCCCTGCCCTTCACGAATCACATCTTCTGGGTGATGCAAATCATCCAGTCCAGAAATTTCTGTCGCATCAATAGACATCACTTCTTGCAACAGAGACGCAATATTTTCATGCTCATATACTTGTCCATTTTTATGACCGGGTACATGGAAAGAAGCATTGCCCTGAGTCCGGTAACGTATTAGAGCTTCCATTAATGGTGCATGTACCGCCTTTTTCCCCATCATTCTGCAATCCTTCCAAACAAAGCTTTATATCTACCTTATTTTATCGTAAAATCAAGCGGAATCCTACTTTTACTCACAGAAAAAAAGGCCCGTATCGACAGACCTTGGAATGCCAATCCTTCAAAGACTAATTAGCAAAGGATATTATGCATTTTTCTGTACCCAGATTTGCTTTAGTTGATCAATAAAAAAATGATATTTGGCATCAGTTGCATCCGTGTGCACCATTTCAGCTTCACACGTATCACAGATAAACTCGGAAACGATAAAAATGCCTTCATGCTTGTGCTGCCCGCATATAATGCAGCGGTGGCCGCCTTGATCATGCATATCCATCCCACCTTGTTTCTTTTACTATTAGTATGGGGCACTTTCTACTATTTTAAACCTTTTCATAGCCCAGTTCGACGATATACTCTATATATATTCCTTCTGGGCCATTATGGTGTTTGTACCCCGTATGTTTAAAAAACAGCCGTCTATGCCGATATAATAAGAAAAGCTCTTATGTATGGATACCCTTTCATCGGAGCCCTTGAACACTTCATCAGTGATAGCTTTTCCAGTAATTATAGAGTAGGCTAGCTAACACTGGATGTTGATCATTCTGTATTTCTACAAAAACGATTAAATGCTTATTTAAAGCGGCATGAGCGAAGTACCGTCCCTTTTTCCGGCTGTGGACGGGAAGCCACTTGTGATGCAGTAGATTAATGAAAGGACTGTTCGCATGACAGAGGAAACCGGAACCAAAGCTACCTACTATCACTACAAGCTCATTAAAAAAATCAGTATACCGCGTCAACTAATATGGAGTCACATCACATTACCTATTATTATGCTTCTCTTTCTGCTTCTTGCCTTTTCCTGGACTAGCGTGTTTTTGTTTGCTCTTGCCTTTTTCCTAACCTTATGGGTACACTTCGTAATCTCACGATCTGTCCTATACATCGGTGGCGGAACATCCTTCCGCAAACGCTGGGCATTCCATCGTAAATTACCTTGGCTAGGCTATATGACAGACCAGTATATAGGCTATAGCATCTTTCGTCGTGTGCACATACATACCCTCTGGATCGGTATCTGCTTATCAGCCGTATTCATTCTCTGGTCTCCACCAGCCTTTACTGTATCCTTACTCTTCTGGCATCTATGGCTTATTGCACCGCGTCTATACATCCTCAGTCGGCTTACAGGCGAGAGAAAAGACGGCATGTTGAAGTTTACCGATGAAGATGCCTCATATTATCAACAGTAAATCTAACCACTCATTATCCGTACAGATAGAAAATTCAGGTCTGAACTAACCTACACCCATATAGACCGAAGCAATAAAAAAGGAGCAACCTCAACCGGTTACTCCTTTTTTTGTGACTTAACAACTGTAATCGTTATATTCGCTTATCAAGTAAACTTTTCCTCATCATTATCCTCGTTATTCATGTAGAGCATTTGATCAACATGCAAATATATAAAAGGAAGCCACCCCCTACTCAACTGCAGTTCTGAGTGCTTCCCCATATCCGATCTCTTCATTCATCATTATACACAGCATACAATACGCTATGAGTTTACTAAAAATATGATCTACAATAAATCCTATGCTGCTTACTCGGTTGAAAACCGTGTCCCTAATTAAGATCCACGCTTTTGCTCTTCACAACAGCCTTTCTGTCTTTTGGAACCAATACAGTAAAAGAACCATCATGCACAGATAAATGCACCATGTGTTTATTTTTCTGAAACACCTTCTGATTCGAGGTGGATAAATTCGGTTCCTCAGTCCAGCCCCAAGCTGCAATCTCCTCTAGATAAGGGGCAGGTAGACTATCACTTTCCTTCAATGCTGGCAGTGCATAGCGAACATAGTCCATGTCCGAATTACTGCTGGCCCGATCGGTTTTACTAGCTTCTTTGGGAACCGGAAACGTCTTCTCATTGGCAGCACCCTCAAACGATGTCCAAGAAGGCTCCTCCTCCACGCACCCGGTAAGAATCGCGACAGCGACACTGAATAGCACCAATAGAGCAAGCCATTTATTTCGCCGCATGATCTTCCCTCCTTACCAGCCTGATTGACTATACAAAATCCTATGATGGAGTTTGCATAATTCTGCAATAATGCAGCGTGTGTGTATGGGATTCAATACCTATATTATACAGGGTTTACTCTTACATTCCGTAACAAAAATGTTACCTTCCTTTTGTAAGGATATTTCTAAAGTATACGTATATGCAAAAAAGAACCATAATCTCAATGAGATCATGGTCCTCTTTACTTGTTGCTTGGCGACGTCCTACTCTCCCAGGACCCTGCGGTCCAAGTACCATCGGCGCTGGAGGGCTTAACGGTCGTGTTCGGGATGGGTACGTGTGGAACCCCTCCGCTATCGCCACCAAACATGAATTTGCTGTGCAAATTCTACCGTGTGGTTATTCGGTTCATCACTTTTGTGTGAATGAATAGCCACGCGCTTGTATGTATGTATTTCTACACACCTTCAAGGTTACACCCTGAAAACTGGATCCGAAACTCATTGCGTTTTATTCTTAGGATAAGCCCTCGACCGATTAGTATTGGTCAGCTCCATGCATTACTGCACTTCCACCCCCAACCTATCTACCTCGTCGTCTTCAAGGGGTCTTACTAATTGGGAAATCTCATCTTGAGGGGGGCTTCACGCTTAGATGCTTTCAGCGCTTATCCCTTCCGTACATAGCTACCCAGCGGTGCTCCTGGCGGAACAACTGGTACACCAGCGGTACGTCCATCCCGGTCCTCTCGTACTAAGGACAGCTCCTCTCAAATTTCCTACGCCCACGACAGATAGGGACCGAACTGTCTCACGACGTTCTGAACCCAGCTCGCGTACCGCTTTAATGGGCGAACAGCCCAACCCTTGGGACCTACTTCAGCCCCAGGATGCGATGAGCCGACATCGAGGTGCCAAACCTCCCCGTCGATGTGGACTCTTGGGGGAGATAAGCCTGTTATCCCCAGGGTAGCTTTTATCCGTTGAGCGATGGCCCTTCCATGCGGTACCACCGGATCACTAAGCCCGACTTTCGTCCCTGCTCGACTTGTAGGTCTCGCAGTCAAGCTCCCTTCTGCCTTTGCACTCTTCGAATGATTTCCAACCATTCTGAGGGAACCTTGGGGCGCCTCCGTTACTCTTTAGGAGGCGACCGCCCCAGTCAAACTGCCCACCTGACACTGTCCTCGCACCGGATCACGGTACCAAGTTAGAACCTAGATACGATCAGGGTGGTATCCCAAGGATGCCTCCTCTCAAGCTGGCGCTCAAGATTCAACGGCTCCCACCTATCCTGTACAGATCGTACCCAAATTCAATATCAAGCTGCAGTAAAGCTCCATGGGGTCTTTCCGTCTTGTCGCGGGTAACCTGCATCTTCACAGGTATTAAAATTTCACCGGATCTCTCGTTGAGACAGCGCCCAAGTCGTTACGCCATTCGTGCGGGTCAGAATTTACCTGACAAGGAATTTCGCTACCTTAGGACCGTTATAGTTACGGCCGCCGTTTACTGGGGCTTCGGTTCATAGCTTCGCCCGAAGGCTTACCACTCCCCTTAACCTTCCAGCACCGGGCAGGCGTCAGCCCGTATACTTCGCCTTGCGGCTTCGCACAGACCTGTGTTTTTGCTAAACAGTCGCTTGGGCCTTTTCACTGCGGCCCCCTCGGGCTATTCACCCTACCGAGGCACCCCTTCTCCCGAAGTTACGGGGTCATTTTGCCGAGTTCCTTAACGAGAGTTCTTCCGCGCGCCTTAGAATTCTCTTCTCGCCTACCTGTGTCGGTTTGCGGTACGGGCACCTTCTCCTGGCTAGAGGCTTTTCTTGGCAGTCTGAGATCATGACCTTCGCTACTATAATTTTCGCTCCCCATCACAGCCCAGCCTTAACGATGTGCGGATTTGCCTACACACCAGCCTCACTGCTTAGACGGACATCCATCAGTCCGCGTCACTACCCTACTGCGTCACCCCATTGCTCATAACGGATTACGGTGGTACAGGAATTTCGACCTGTTGTCCTTCGACTACGCCTATCGGCCTCGCCTTAGGTCCCGACTTACCCTGAGCGGACGAACCTTCCTCAGGAACCCTTAGGCTTTCGGCGGATCTGATTCTCACAGATCTTTTCGTTACTCATACCGGCATTCTCACTTGAATGCAGTCCAGCGCTCCTTACGGTACACCTTCAACCCGCATTCAACGCTCCCCTACCCCTGATGCAAGCATCAAGCCATAGCTTCGGTGGTGTGTTTAGCCCCGTTACATTTTCGGCGCAGAGTCACTCGACCAGTGAGCTATTACGCACTCTTTCAATGGTGGCTGCTTCTAAGCCAACATCCTGGTTGTCTGTGCAACTCCACATCCTTTCCCACTTAACACACACTTGGGGACCTTAGCTGATGGTCTGGGCTGTTTCCCTTTCGACAATGGATCTTAGCACTCACTGTCTGACTCCCGGAACTAAATCTATGGCATTCGGAGTTTGACTGAGCTTGGTAACCCTTGCGGGCCCCGCACCCAATCAGTGCTCTACCTCCACGATTCTTTTTTCCGAGGCTAGCCCTAAAGCTATTTCGGGGAGAACCAGCTATCTCCGGGTTCGATTGGAATTTCTCCGCTACCCCCACCTCATCCCCGCATTTTTCAACATGCGTGGGTTCGGGCCTCCAGTGCGTGTTACCGCACCTTCACCCTGGACAGGGGTAGATCACCCGGTTTCGGGTCTACGTCCACGTACTCATTCGCCCTATTCAGACTCGCTTTCGCTGCGGCTTCAGCTCTTCACCTTAACCTTGCACGGGAACGTAACTCGCCGGTTCATTCTACAAAAGGCACGCCATCACCCATAGATCGGGCTCTGACTTCTTGTAAGCACACGGTTTCAGGATCTATTTCACTCCCCTTCCGGGGTGCTTTTCACCTTTCCCTCACGGTACTGCTTCACTATCGGTCGCCAGGGAGTATTTAGCCTTGGCAGATGGTCCTGCCGGATTCATACGGGGTTTCACGTGCCCCGCACTACTCGGGATCCGTCTCGGAGAGAACAAGTTTTGAACTACAGGGCTTTTACCTTCTCTGGCGGGCCTTTCCAGACCTCTTCATCTAACCGGTTCCTTTGTAACTCCATGTGAGACGTCCCACAACCCCAAGGAGCAAGCTCCTTGGTTTGGGCTAATCCGCGTTCGCTCGCCGCTACTGACGGAATCACTATTGTTTTCTCTTCCTCAGGGTACTTAGATGTTTCAGTTCCCCTGGTCTGCCTCTATTCTGCCTATGTATTCAGCAGAAAGTGACTGTCGATGAAGACAGCCGGGTTTCCCCATTCGGACATCCCCGGATCAAAGCTTGCTTACAGCTCCCCGAGGCTTTATCGTTGTTCGCCACGTCCTTCGTCGGCTCCTGGCGCCTAGGCATCCTCCGTGTGCTCTTTGTAGCTTAACCTAGTATTTACATGGTAAATACGATTTGCTTTGAATTTCGGTTCAACACAAATGTGTGAATAAAATTCAAGGCAGCTACCTTTATTTCACTTGTTTACACAAGATCAGCTTAAAGGAATATTCTAAAACGCAATTTCGTTTCGGTATCCAGTTTTCAAGGTGCAATTCGCTTCATTGAAGCGAAACCCGATGAATATTTCGGTTCCACACAGATGTGTGAATGAAACATTCGTCGAAGCTTGAGAGTTTGAGCTCTCAAAACTGAGCAACGAGTGAGTAACAGGCCTAAACCTGAGTTTTGAAGCTTACGCTTCATATTTGAATGTTTCCGTTGCAGGAAACGATTCTCCATAGAAAGGAGGTGATCCAGCCGCACCTTCCGATACGGCTACCTTGTTACGACTTCACCCCAATCATCTACCCCACCTTCGGCGGCTGGCTCCCTTGCGGGTTACCCCACCGACTTCGGGTGTTGTAAACTCTCGTGGTGTGACGGGCGGTGTGTACAAGACCCGGGAACGTATTCACCGCGGCATGCTGATCCGCGATTACTAGCAATTCCGACTTCATGTAGGCGAGTTGCAGCCTACAATCCGAACTGAGACCGGCTTTTCTAGGATTGGCTCCACCTCGCGATTTCGCTTCCCGTTGTACCGGCCATTGTAGTACGTGTGTAGCCCAGGTCATAAGGGGCATGATGATTTGACGTCATCCCCACCTTCCTCCGGTTTGTCACCGGCAGTCTGCTTAGAGTGCCCAGCTTGACCTGCTGGCAACTAAGCATAAGGGTTGCGCTCGTTGCGGGACTTAACCCAACATCTCACGACACGAGCTGACGACAACCATGCACCACCTGTCTCCTCTGTCCCGAAGGAAAGGCCTATCTCTAGACCGGTCAGAGGGATGTCAAGACCTGGTAAGGTTCTTCGCGTTGCTTCGAATTAAACCACATACTCCACTGCTTGTGCGGGTCCCCGTCAATTCCTTTGAGTTTCAGTCTTGCGACCGTACTCCCCAGGCGGAATGCTTAATGTGTTAACTTCGGCACCAAGGGTATCGAAACCCCTAACACCTAGCATTCATCGTTTACGGCGTGGACTACCAGGGTATCTAATCCTGTTTGCTCCCCACGCTTTCGCGCCTCAGCGTCAGTTACAGCCCAGAGAGTCGCCTTCGCCACTGGTGTTCCTCCACATATCTACGCATTTCACCGCTACACGTGGAATTCCACTCTCCTCTTCTGCACTCAAGCTCCCCAGTTTCCAGTGCGACCCGAAGTTGAGCCTCGGGATTAAACACCAGACTTAAAGAGCCGCCTGCGCGCGCTTTACGCCCAATAATTCCGGACAACGCTTGCCCCCTACGTATTACCGCGGCTGCTGGCACGTAGTTAGCCGGGGCTTTCTTCTCAGGTACCGTCACTCTTGTAGCAGTTACTCTACAAGACGTTCTTCCCTGGCAACAGAGCTTTACGATCCGAAAACCTTCATCACTCACGCGGCGTTGCTCCGTCAGGCTTTCGCCCATTGCGGAAGATTCCCTACTGCTGCCTCCCGTAGGAGTCTGGGCCGTGTCTCAGTCCCAGTGTGGCCGATCACCCTCTCAGGTCGGCTACGCATCGTCGCCTTGGTAGGCCTTTACCCCACCAACTAGCTAATGCGCCGCAGGCCCATCCACAAGTGACAGATTGCTCCGTCTTTCCTCCTTCTCCCATGCAGGAAAAGGATGTATCGGGTATTAGCTACCGTTTCCGGTAGTTATCCCTGTCTTGTGGGCAGGTTGCCTACGTGTTACTCACCCGTCCGCCGCTAGGTTGATTAGAAGCAAGCTTCTAATCAACCCCGCTCGACTTGCATGTATTAGGCACGCCGCCAGCGTTCGTCCTGAGCCAGGATCAAACTCTCCATTAAAGACCAACCGAAGTTGGTTTATAGAAAGAGCGATGAGCTCATTTTGAAACTGACGAGATAAAATATCTCTTGTTTGATTTTGCGAACAAAATCGTTTTACTCACTCGTTGTTCAGTTTTCAAAGATCAAACATTCAATGTCCGCATCGGCGTTTCTTTCAACCCCTCAGCAACTTTTATAGTGTATCATATTTTCTAGAGTTATGTCAACACTTTTTTCAAAAGTGTTTTTCGCTCTTCTTGATAACACTTGAAGCGACAAGAAATAATATATCATACTTTCTTTATATTGTGCAACTGTTATTTTAAAAATACTTAGTTAAGTAACAATACACTCGATATAAAGCTCTCTTTGCAGCATTAAGTTAATGATTTCCCCATCTACTTGAATCAACGGCCGAGTCGGATGATCTCGATCAGCGAAAATAATTTCCCCTGTACGGTTATCATTGAGGCGCACCTTGGTTCCATTATTGAATTGGGTTAACTTATGAATAAAAACTTGTACGACACTTGGGTCCAGCTTTCCAAATGATTCTGACTTGATTTGCTCTAGAACCAGATACGGTGATTGGGCAGGTCGGTATGTTTTCTCTAGAGTCATAGCATGGAATACATCAGCCACTCCAACGATTTTAGCGTAGATGTGGATTTGTTCCCCTTTAAGACGCAGTGGATATCCAGTACCGTCCACTTTCTCATGATGCTGAAGAGCTGCCAAACGCACACCTTCGTTAATAGCTTTCACATTTTTAAGCAACTGGTATCCTAGTGATGTATGGCGACGTATTTCTTCTTGCTCTTCCCACGTTAGTTTGGAGGGCTTATACAGAATGACCGGGTCCATTTTAGCGTTCCCTATGTCATGAAGCAATCCAGCAAAAGCCACTTGCATCCAATCCTTTTGAGGTAATCCGATCCATTGTGCAATGGAATAGGAAGTAAGGGAGGTTAGCACGGCGTTGTGAAAAATATAGTCCACTTCGATCATGGCGGGCGGAGTATAGGTCATTACATTATAGCGCTGAATGTGCACCAGTAAGGACTCCAATTGTCCTCGCAGTTCATATATAGATAAATTAGAGACGAGCACCGATTGAAATGCATTCTTAACGAGCATCACCATTTTGTCATACTCATCCTGAAATTGTTCAGATTCATCTCGTCCATCTAACGAAGGTCCTTGCGATTCAGATGTTCCAGATCGAACAGTCGTAGACTCGCTACTGGATTTTGTAAGATCATCCGTCCCTACCTCAACTTGCTGGATCAGGAACGCCTGTAAAATCTCCAAGTCACGCGGTAGCAGAATGCGCCCTTTCGGTAGCAGCAAGCTGCCCATTTCTGTAAATACATCGCTTTGCAATCTAAGTCCTGCTTTTAATTCGGATACGGGTACAGTTGTCATGGTCAACCTCTCTGTTCTCACAACAGCTGCTCCAGCTGCCAGTTATGATGTCATTATATTACTTGGGAATGATCCTGTACATTCATTTTATGCCATTTAAAGCATACTTGTCTGAATTCGTTAGCCAGAAAAAGAAAAAGACTCCCCGACCAAATAGTCAGAGAGTCTGTTCCATCTGAAATTTAATAACTACTGTTGTTTCCATATTCAGGCTCTTATTCGCCCTCAGAAGATTCTGGGTCGTTACCTTCCGCACCTTCTGTATTCGTTTCGAGAGTTGGTTCAACAAATGATAGAGATGAGCCCTCTCCAGCTTCCCCACCCTCTAATAATTCTTCAAGCAGTTCATCCTGCTCCTCATTCTTGTTCGCTCGACAAACAGTTGCAACCGAATCATCATCGCGAATATTAATCAGCCTTACCCCTTGTGTATTCCGACCCATCGTGGAGATTTCCCCCATGCTAGTCCGAATCAAGGTGCCACTAGCTGTAATGATCATCAGATCCTCTTCGGTTTTTACAACCTTGAGACCGACAACCGGACCATTTTTATCCGTAACATTAATCGTCTTGATCCCCTTACCTCCACGGCTTTGGATACGATAATCCACAACAGGGGTACGCTTGCCATAACCTTTGGCCGTTACAATCAGGATATCCAGGCTGGTATCTACGATGTCCATACCAATTACAGCATCACTCTCATCAAGGTTGATCCCTTTAACCCCTGTAGCGCTACGGCCCATAGACCGTACATCACTTTCAGGGAAACGGATAGACATGCCTTGTGCTGTACCAATAATCATTTCCTGTTGTCCGTCCGTCAGCTTCACTTCGATCAGGGAGTCATCTTCACGCAAGTTAATGGCAATCAAGCCACCTTTGCGGATATTTGCATAGTCGTCAAGTGGTGTCTTCTTTATGATTCCATGCTGGGTCGCAAAGAATAGATAGCTATCCTCCACAAATTCCTCGATTGGAATTACCGCATTGATCGACTCACCCTGTTCAATCTGAATCAGGTTAATAATCGGTGTTCCCCGGGCTGTCCGGCTAAGGTCAGGAATCTCATAGGCCTTAATCCGATATACCTTGCCCTTGTCGGTAAAGAATAACAAATGATGATGTGAATTCGTAATGAACAGATGCTCTACGAAATCCTCATCTTTGGTATCCATACCCACTACACCACGACCACCGCGTTTTTGACTGCGATAGGTAGTAACAGGAAGGCGTTTGATATATCCCGTATGGGTTACAGTAATAATAACATCTTCACGCGGAATGAGATCCTCATCCAGAATACTCTCTTCACCCACTGTAATTTCAGTGCGACGGTCATCAGCGAAGCGTTCCTTAAGTTCATTCAGCTCTTCGCTAATGATGTTGAGTACCAGATGCTCGTTCGCCAAAATCTCACGGTATTCCGCAATCTTTTGTATTAGCTCGTTATATTCGTTCTCGATCTTCTCACGTTCCAAACCGGTTAAGCGTTGCAGACGCATATCGAGAATAGCCTGAGACTGCTCAAGAGTGAGCGAGAAACGCTCAATCAGTCCTTCACGAGCTGCTTCTGCAGTTTGGGAAGAACGAATCAAAGCAATAACTTCGTCCAGATGGTCAAGGGCAATGCGCAAGCCTTCCAGAATGTGTGCTCTGGCTTCGGCTTTTTTCAGATCAAATTCTGTCCGGCGACGAATAACCTCGACCTGATGTTTGAGATAATGATACAAGACATCCTTCAGGTTCAAAATCTTCGGTTCGTTGTTTACAATGGCAAGCATATTAATACCGAAATTCGACTGCATAGCCGTATGTTTAAACAAATTATTCAGAACGACGTTCGGGTTCACGTCCCTACGCAACTCGATAACGACACGCATACCTGTACGGTCCGATTCATCCCGAAGATCCGTAATGCCTTCAATACGTTTGTCACGTACTAATTCGGCAATTTTCTCAACCAGACGAGCCTTATTCACTTGGTAAGGCAACTCATGCACGATAATCCGTGCTTTATTGCCAATCTCTTCTATGGTGGTCTTCGCACGCATGGTCACAGATCCGCGGCCAGTCTGGTACGCCTGACGGATACCAGAGCGTCCTAAAATATAACCTGCTGTCGGGAAATCGGGCCCTTGAATATAATCCATAAGTTCCATCGGCGTAATGTCGGGGTTTTCGATCAATGCTTGTACACCATCGATAACCTCTCCCAAGTTATGCGGAGGAATATTGGTAGCCATTCCGACTGCAATTCCGCCGACACCATTCACCAGCAAGTTAGGATAACGTGCAGGTAATACGACGGGCTCGCTCTCTTCACCATCGTAGTTCGGCATAAAATCAACGGTCTCTTTGTTCAAATCACGTAGCATTTCCATGGCAATCTTGGACAACCGTGCTTCGGTGTAACGCATCGCAGCCGCCATATCTCCATCCACGGAGCCAAAGTTACCGTGTCCATCCACCAACATATAACGCAAAGAAAAATCCTGCGCCATCCGCACCATCGTATCATATACAGCCGTATCACCATGAGGGTGATATTTACCGATAACTTCGCCGACGATTCTTGCCGATTTTTTGTAAGGCTTATCTGGCGACATGCCCAGCTCGGACATCGCGTACAAAATACGACGGTGTACCGGCTTCAGTCCGTCCCGCACATCAGGCAAGGCACGGCTAACAATAATACTCATGGCATAATCCATAAAGGATTCGCGCATTTCCACTCCGATATCCCTATTGATGATTTGCGAGTTATTTTGATCCGCCATGCTGGTCCTCCTTCTTATCCTTCAATACAATGCTCTCTATGTGAAAAGCCTAACAAGATACTGCCTATACACTCCGCTCTCTGCGCAGGATTTTGGCTGAAATCCTCATCTGTATAATTATATTACTTTCACAAAAAGAGCACAATTAAACACATCTGTCCTCTTTACAGCGTAAATCCCTCGTCATTCTCTCTCTGCCTGTAGCAGATCGCTATTCTCTTGTACAACTCACAAGCCCTGATTATAACAAATTCCCCAGAGCTGGGGATTAGCCCCCACCCTAAGGGCCTTTTCCACATACAATACGTATACGGTCAGGGTTCACTTAGCAAAATTCCGAAAAACGCCGTATTTCTCTATTATATCATTGTTTTACGCACTTGTCCTTTAGTTTCCCTTGTTTTGTCAAAGTGTTGCGGATTCCAAGTACATGACTCATATTTCGAAAAGAAAGGGATGAGATTACTTGTCTATTCAGCGAGTATCCAGTAAGTGGACCAAAACAAATGCCATTCTCCCCAATCCGACATTGGCCGCTTATGTACCGGAAACACGGTTGTACACGTTTGATCACTTGAACGAAATGTTGGCCGTGTATGGTACTGTCTATATTAAGCCTGATAACGGTACTTATGGAAAAGGGGTTATGCGGGCAGAGAGGCTGACAGAACCGCTTCCGCCGACAGAAGAAGGAATCATCGAAGAGAGAACTTGGTATGTGCTTCGCTATGAAGTAGATACCTTCACCTTCGAAAGTCTAGAAGATCTGCATAGAGTGGTTTCTTCCCGCATACGAAAACGTCCATATCTGATCCAGCGTGGAATTCCACTTCTTCAGCATGAAGCACGCCCTTTCGATCTGAGGGTATTAACCCAGATGAACTTAAGACACCAATGGGAAACAACGCTTATTGTAGGACGCGTAGCTGCTCCTGACAAAGTCGTCACCAATCATCACAGCGGTGGGACAACGCGCTTTTTCAATGAGCTGGTCGCTCCATACATGGATGTAAAGGAATCTGTACGACTGGAGCAAAAATTATCAAAAATGGGCGAACGGGTAGCCTGGCAGTTGCAAAAAAGATACCCACGTTTAAGGGAAATAGGATTAGATGTGGGACTGGATCAGCAAAATTATCCGTGGATTCTGGAGGTTAACACGAGACCAGCAATCAAGGTGTTCTCTTCCCTTCCAAACAAAAGCCTCTATCATAAAATATTCAGATATGCAGTAGGCTACGGACGGTACTCTCCATCCACGGGTAAAGCCGTACGCTCTAAGAAAAAAGCCTAAAACAATGAGATTAAATATTCAAATACACCCGGGCTGGTTAATGACAAGAAAAGGGACGCCCCTTTGGGCGCCCCTTGTGAACTCCTACAAAATACTACCTAATGAGCACGTAATACAGCCACTAGGAAAGAACATCACACATTAAAAATCGAGATTTTTCACGTACTTCGCATGTTCTTGGATAAAGTCACGACGAGGTTCTACATTATCACCCATCAAGGTATTGAACAGTGTATCAGCCAGCATCGCGTCACTGACAGTTACCTGAAGCATGGTACGACTCTCAGGGTCCATCGTAGTTTCCCAAAGTTGGGTCGCATTCATCTCACCCAAACCTTTATAGCGCTGTACATTGTACTTCGCGTTTTCTCCAAATTCCCTGATGATCTCATCACGTTCCGCCTCGGAGTTCGCATAACGTACAACTTTGTTACGCTCTACTTTGAATAGTGGTGGCTGAGCAATATAAATATAGCCTGCATCAATGATTTTACGCATGTACCGATAGAAGAACGTCAGCAACAACGTACGAATATGGGCACCATCGACATCCGCATCTGTCATGATAATGACCTTGTGATAACGGGCTTTGGCGATGTCAAAGTCGTCTCCGATCCCTGTGCCCATTGCTGTTACCATCGACCGGATTTCATCACTGGACAAAATACGGTCCAAGCGTGCCTTTTCGACATTCAGGATTTTACCGCGAATCGGCAAAATAGCTTGAAAGTGACGATCACGACCCTGCTTGGCCGAACCCCCCGCTGAGTCACCTTCGACGATGTACAGTTCACTAATCGAAGCATCCTTAGAGGAGCAATCTGCCAGCTTGCCTGGGAGCGAACTGATTTCCAGCGCGCTTTTACGACGTGTAAGCTCACGCGCTTTACGCGCTGCTTCCCGGGCACGTGCTGCTTGTAATGATTTATCAACCACACGGCGGGAAACAGACGGATTTTCCTCTAGGAATTCCTGGAGTTTCTCTGCGAATAGGGATTCGACAATCCCTCGCACCTCACTGTTCCCCAGCTTTGTCTTGGTCTGACCCTCAAACTGTGGTTCTGGAATTTTGACGGAGATAATCGCCGTCAATCCTTCACGCACATCATCACCAGTCAAGTTGGCATTGTTGTCCTTAATCAAGCCATTTTTACGTGCATAATCGTTAATAATCCGGGTTAATGCACTCTTGAAGCCTGATTCGTGAGTTCCGCCCTCATGGGTATTGATGTTGTTAGCAAAAGAATAAATATTCTCGGTATAGCTGTCGTTATATTGCAAAGCAACCTCGACTTGAATCATATCACGCGAGCCTTCGACATAAATCGGCTGTTCATGTAACGCTTCTCTTTTTTGATTCAAGAATTGTACATATTCACTGATTCCGCCCTCGTAATGGAATGTATCGCTGGCGCCCGTCCGTTCATCAGTCAAGCTGATTGCAATGCCTTTGTTCAGGAAAGCCAACTCACGAATCCGCGTTTGGAGCGTATCATAATCGTACACAGTCGTTTCTGTAAAGATTTGATCGTCCGGATAGAAGGTCGTTTGGGTACCCGTCTCGTCTGTATCACCGATGACTCTGACATCATACTGCGGAGCACCACGGTGATATTCCTGCTCATACAGATGTCCGTCCCGTTTAACATGAACAATCATTTTGCTGGAGAGAGCGTTCACTACCGATACACCAACCCCGTGCAGACCACCGGATACCTTGTACCCTCCGCCTCCGAATTTACCACCTGCGTGAAGTACAGTCATAACGACTTCCAGCGCAGATTTTTTCATTTTGGCGTGTTCGCTTACCGGAATACCGCGTCCGTTATCTGTAACGGTAACGCTGTTATCTTCGTGAACCACAACTTGAATGCTGTCACAATAACCCGCCAGCGCTTCGTCAATGCTGTTGTCCACAACTTCCCAGACCAGATGATGGAGACCTTTGGCGCTCGTGGAGCCAATATACATCCCGGGACGTTTCCGAACCGCTTCCAGGCCCTCGAGGACCTGAATCTCGCCCGCATCATAAGACGGTTGATTCATAGACATGCCTTTCACCTACTTCTATAGATTCTATGGTTAAGCATTGGCAACAAACTGGTTTGCCCGCTTTTTGAGTGTTGTTGAGGAGATGGGGGAATAATACACCGTATTCTGAGTCACTACGATGGACTTGGCTTCCTCTTCGCCAATCATCTCGACATGCTTTTGCTGTTGGGCGTGGTTCACATATTGCTTGGAGATTTTAGAGGATTTTTCAATCGAGATATCGAAAATAGCCACAAGCTCTGACGAGCGGATGATTTTTTCTCCACCCAGATGAATATACATAGCGGTCACTCACTCCTTAGTGTTCCACATGCCCGTCGTGGACGTGATAAATATTGGCATCCTTGAGTCGTTCTGCGTTCAAAGTCTCAACCCCGGTTGCCGTGATAAAGGTCTGTACCTTGCTTTGGAAAGTCTCGATCAGCTGGGTCTGACGATAGGGGTCCAGCTCGGACAAAACATCATCCAGCAGCAAGACAGGATATTCACCAATTTCCTCATGAATTAACTCTATTTCGGCCAACTTCAAGGACAGGGCCGTCGTCCGCTGCTGCCCCTGAGAGCCATACGTATGCACTTCTCTGCCGTTAATGGCAAAGGCCAAATCGTCACGATGGGGTCCCGCCAAAGTCATGCCACGGCGGATTTCCTGTTCCCTCATTTGGGATAACTTTATCATAAATCGCTCCAATAAGACAGCTTCATCTTCTTCCTCTGGCTCACTGAAGGAGGGAACATAGGTTAATTTTAACTCTTCTGTCCCACCTGCGATCCCTTCATGAATGGCCTGAGCCCACTTTTGTAGCTTTGTTATAAATTGTTTCCGCTTTTTAACAATTTTAACACCATGCTCAACAAGTTGCTCATTCCATACCTCCAGCATCAGCTGCACTGACGCCATATCCTTACCCCAAGCTTGCTTGAGCAGGTTGTTTCGCTGAACCAATACTTTCTGATATTGCTGCAAATGATACAGATATCCTGGCGCAACCTGTCCGATTTCCATGTCAAGAAACCGGCGGCGAACCCCCGGTGTTCCTTTCACAATTTCCAGATCCTCAGGTGCAAACATGACCACATTTAACGAACCGATAAAATCGCTCAGTTTGCGCTGCTCCAGTCCGTTGATCTTTGCTTTTTTGCCTTGTGTGGATAACGCGAGATCCAGTCTGATTTTCCCGTATTTTTTATCCACATCCGCAGCTAGGTGAGTGGAAGTAGCCCCGAAAGAGATTAACTCCTTGTCGCGGGACGTTCGATGACTTTTGGTTAAAGCCAGTACAAAAATTGCCTCTACCAGATTCGTTTTGCCCTGCGCATTTTGTCCGATCAGCAAATTAACGGGCCCAAATTCATTCAGCTCCAGCTGTTCATAGTTCCGGTACTGCTGCAAAACAATGTTGTTCACAAACACATAGGGTCCCCCTTGTTACTCCGTACCTAAAAGGAGTCCTTGCCACCCAGGCGATCATGCTCCTGCTGTAACTTCGAAACTTCCGTTGTCCTCTACTTCTACGGTATCACCCGGGTACAGTTTTCTTCCACGACGTTCTTCCGGTTCACCATTCACACGGACTTGTCCCTCTTGCAGCAGGGCTTTAGCCATGCCTCCTGTGGATACACAATCGGCTAATTTTAAAAATTGATCGAGCTTAATGTATTCGGTTTGTATAGATATCTGTTTCAAGGCTTGTTCATCCTTTCGCTTGTCCTCGGGTGGGTTAACGCTAAACGTCAGTTGGTTGTGCGATATGGCAGGATGATATACAGCGCATTGCTGGAATCAGCCGGTTTTAAAATAATGGGGCTCATAATGCCGGTAAAAGCAATCGTCAGCTGCTCGCTGTCAATCACCTTCAGCACGTCGAGCATGTATTTAGAGTTGAACGAAATTTTGAGCGGCTCTCCCTCAAATTTGGACACAGTTACTTCCTCACGCACTTTGCCAAGCTCAGAGGAACTAGAGGAAATCTCCAAACCGCCATTTTCCAGCGACTGCATTTTTACAATATTCGTTTTTTCCTCACGGGACAGCAAATAAGCACGGTCAATTGACTCACTTAAACTTTTTGTATCCACAATCAGTTCTGTTTTGTAGGAGGTCGGAATAATTCTAGAAGTATCAGGATAGGTGCCGTCCAAGATGCGGGAATAAAATAGCACCCGATCTACTTTGAATAATACCTGATTGTCCGCTACTACGATATCCACAAGCATATTTTGATCTGGAATAATTCTGCTCAGCTCATTCAGCGTTTTGCCCGCAATGACAACATTGCTAAAACGCAAGCCTTCAGACGTCTCCAAATGAGCGCTACGGGTGGCAAGGCGGTGGCGGTCCGTTGCCACAAACTTCAATTCACCCTCAGCCAGATTCCACAACACGCCAGTTAAAATCGGTGTCGTTTCGTGGGTGGAGATGGAGAATACCGTCTGTTTAATCATATTTTTAAGTAAATCTCCTGGTACAGAGATGACTTGATTTTCTTCAATGTTGGGAAGCACCGGGAATTCTTCAGGGTCCAAGCCAACAATCTGAATTTCAGTTGCGCCAGACGAGATAAAGGTTTGAAATTGGTCTTTTACCTCCATATGGATCTCCTGCGACGGCAACTTTTTGATAATTTCGACAAAGAATTTGGCAGGCAGCACAACACTGCCGGGTTGTTCGACCTGAACAACAGTTTGGTCACCATCCTCCATCGGAATAAAGGATTGAATGGAGATGTCTGTATCGCTGGCGGTCAGCGTTACTCCCTGGTGATTCACATCCAGCTTAATACCACTCAGAATTGGAATCGTAGTCCGACTTGATATCGCTTTGGATACATGTTGTATAGCCTCGTTCAAAACGTTTTTCAGAATGCTGATCTTCATAAGTTCCTCCTACGGGTTTTAATCCTTCAAGCACGCGTTGACGCGGGCCTTATTTAGGTGATGTATATCTTTAAAATATATTAGTAATAGTAATAGGCGCACTGAATATGTGGATAAGTCACTGTAACCCTAATAAAATCAAGCCTATCCACATGTGTATAAATTGTGTATAGGCTCTGAACTTATTCAGGTTGGATTTTTGATTTTTTCTATTAGGCTGTTGATAACTTTAAACAGATCCTGATCCACTTGAATGGATTTGGAGATTTTTTCGTGCGCATGAATGACAGTCGTATGATCACGCCCACCGAAGGCTTCGCCGATTTTTGGCAAAGAATAGTCGGTTAGCTCACGAGACAGGTACATGGCAATCTGTCGTGGAAAAGCTACAGCCTTCGTCCGCTTACGCGCTTTAAAATCCTCCAGCCGTAGATTGTAAAATTCCCCGACTTGATGCTGTATATCCTGAATCGTGATCATTTTTGGACGACTGGACGGGATAATATCTTTCAACGCCTCAGCCGCGAGATGACTTGTGACATCCTGATTGGTTAAGGAGGAATAAGCGACAACGCGAATAAGCGCCCCTTCCAGCTCACGGATGTTTGTATCAATTTGATTAGCGATATACATCATGGCCTCATTAGGAATATCCAGGTTCTCCGCCCGCGCCTTTTTCCGAAGAATAGCAATTCTCGTCTCCAGATCCGGCGGTTGAATATCCGTAATAAGTCCCCACTCAAAGCGAGAGCGCAGCCGTTCTTCCAGCGTTGGAATTTCTTTAGGCGGCCGATCGCTTGAGATTATAATCTGCTTGCGTTCCTCATGAAGGGCGTTGAACGTGTGGAAAAATTCCTCCTGCGTCGATTCCTTGCCCGCAATGAATTGAATATCATCAATGAGCAAAATATCAATGTTGCGATATTTATTCCGGAAACTTTCCCCGCGGTTGTCCCGGATGGCATTAATGAATTCATTCGTAAACTTCTCCGACGATAAATAAACGACCTTGCTGGTCGGATTGTGCTCCAAAATATAGTGTCCGATAGCGTGCATCAGATGCGTTTTCCCCAGCCCCACACCACCGTATAAAAACAGCGGATTGTAAGCTTTTGCCGGCGCCTCGGCGACGGCCAGCGATGCCGCATGGGCAAAACGGTTCCCCGATCCGATGACGAATGTATCGAATGTATATTTGGGATTCAGCATATGGGACACAGCTTCTTCATGAACGACCGGCTGCTGCTGAGGTTGTTGCTGAAGGTCGACCTCGGCGGGCTTGTTCTCTTCAATAACGAACTTGACCTCTAGTTGTTTGCCCAAAATTTCATAAACCGTTGCTCCGACTAGCTTGGTATAGCGGCTTTCAAGCCATTCCACGGCAAAAGTTGTCGGTGCAGAAATCACAATGGAGTGGTCATTTAGTTTCGCTGCCTTGGTAGCCTTAAACCAAGTGTCGTAACTCGGCTTACTCAGCTTGGTTTGTATGATGGATAGAATTTGCTGCCATAGTTCAGAGGTATGGCTGTCCACAGACGTCACTCCTTTTAAATCCTGACATTTTACCGAATTAGGCTGCAGAGAGCTGCTCTCGGCGCTTCGGCAAAACGCCTAAATCCCAAAAATGTTGTTGAAGGCCATAAAAAGACATACCGCCGCCTAAATCATGCGGCAGTGTGGTGAGAGAACGCAGCACAAAATGACCCTGAAAAATAGCTAATGGAAATTCCGCTGCTGATCAGCAGAAGAAAGGCGATATTTCTCAGGAGGGAATGTGCGGCACGATCCGTTCTCTTGATCCCGCAGGCCAAAACGGGACTGCAATATGTCGAAATCAAATGAAAAATGTAGAATATATCCCCAGAATCCCGAATCCGCACAAAAATAAAAAGATGGATAAATTGAACTTGTTCACAACTTTATCCACAGGGTGTTGATAATATGGAGGGTAAAACAACATATTCACATTCAAAAGTAATATCATCATAGCAAAAGAAGCCTTGTATTTCAATGACTGGTGGTTATTTATCCACAAATTCAATCTGTTGTGTACAATTTTTATTCACAACACAAGATATTGTTTATAATTTGTTCAGTTTTCGACAATAACTCTTTTTTACTCTAAAATGTTATGCACAGGTTATGACCATTTAAATCACAATTCAGTTCTTTTTGTGGATCTGTGTATAACAGCCGTTGCCTTTTGGTCACAGAGGCTTATTTTTCTGTTGAAAATTTCCGGTAACGTTTCCGACATTATTTTTGAACGAACCTGATAACGTCGATCTGAAAATAGGATGGATTCAAGTTACAGAATGAATAAATGTAAAAAACCGTTTTTGGAGGAGCGAAAACTACAAATAGAATGCTGATGATGGAGGGAGAGGTGAAAGAAGTTTTATGAAGTAAGGGGATAAAAGAGTGAAGTGAGTGAGCGGGAGGAAGGGGAGGAGGCTTCCTGAATGCGAAAAAGAGGGAGAGGATTCACAAGTACATTGACTTTGGCCGCTATTTGTGGTTAAATGTACAAAGGTGTTTTTTGTGGAGATTGCTACGTTAGGTATATTCCATATAAAACGTATTCCTTGTAAGGAGGTGCAGCACAATGAGACCGACTTTCAGACCGAATGTCAGCAAACGTAAAAAAGTTCACGGCTTCCGTAAAAGAATGAGCACGAAGAATGGCCGTAAAGTTTTGGCAGCTCGTCGCCAAAAAGGTAGAAAAGTATTGAGTGCGTAATGCGTGCATAAAGACCACTACGGTGGTCTTTTTTTTCATAATTGAGGTATTCAGGGATCGGATTCCTTCTTTTATTGTTGTAAAAAATGTAGTGAAAGAAGAGGGAGAAGTCCAGCATCCTGTCCTATATTAGATGAAGCTTTTGAAAACGGATATAAAATAAGCGAGATTACCATGTTGGAATGTTGTCCATACTTCTTACTATATAAAAGGTAAAGGTTAGCTTACCGACATGTGTAAAAGAGATGAGCAAGGAGAAGCGCCGTGCAAAAAAAATTGCGTCTACGAAACCGGGCGGACTTTGGGCGCGTATACCGCCATGGCAAATCTTTTGCCAACCATCAGTTTGTGGTGTACTGGTTCCGCCGCAGAGAGGTAGAGCAGTTCCGCGTCGGAATTTCGGCCAGCAAGAAGATCGGCAACGCAGTAGTTCGCAACCGGATGCGCAGAATCGTTAAGGAAATTGTGCGCCATCATGAGCATGAATTGGTGGAGCAGATTGACCTGATTTTTATCGTTCGTAAGGGTGCGGTTACAATGTCGTATCAAGAGCTGGAGAAAAGCGTGCTGCACGTTCTACGCAAAGCCTCGCTGCTCAAGTCTTCACGCCGATAGTCAGTATCTTTGTCCTACAGGATATGGTATGATTTACGTTGGAATGGATTGGTTAAGAAAGGGGTTATGAAGTGTCGCGTTTGAAGACTCAACGAGGAAAATGGTTCCTCCTGATTGCCTTATTGGCACTTGTTGCTGTGCTGTCCGGATGTGCTCAGACGGCCCACAATTCTTACACGACGGCAGACTTGGCCAATGGATCGTTTTGGCAAAGATATGTCGTTTACTGGTTTTCGTATGCGTTAGATACATTTGCCCAATGGTTCTCTGGAGAGTATGGCCTGGCCGTACTGATTCTGGTGATTATCGTGCGAACCATTATTTTGCCGCTTACACTCAAGCAAGTACGTAGTTCCAAAGCTATGCAGGCCATTCAGCCGCAATTAAAAGAAATTCAAGCGAAGTACAAGGATACGCCTGAAAAAGTCCAGCAAGAGACGATGAAGTTGTTCCAGGAAAATAAGGTCAACCCGATGGCTGGCTGTCTTCCTTTGGTAGTACAGATGCCAATTTTCATCGCGCTTTATAATGCCATTTATTATAACTCGGCATTGCGGGATCATGACTTCTTGTGGCTCCAGTTAGGTAAACCGGATCACTTGTTTATCCTGCCGATTTTGGCAGCGATTACGACTTTTGTCCAAACCTGGATGATGATGAAAATGAATCCGACGCCGCAGCAGGGACCAATGCAATTTTTGCTGTACGTCTATCCAGTGCTGATTCTTTTCATGTCGTACAACTTCCCATCCGCTTTGCCGTTGTACTGGTTCTACAGTAATATTTACACGATCATTCAAAACTATTTCCTTTATCGGAATAAGGATAAAGAAGCAGCACTGGCGAATGTGAAAACAGCCAGTCTCGCGAAAACAGGTTTCTCCAATAGTAAGAAAAAAAGTGGCAAAAACACGAAGGGGGCTAAAAAGTCGAGATGACCAAAGTCGTGACATCAGGAAAAACCGTTGAAGATGCTGTAAGACAAGGACTCTCCCAGCTGGGAGTAAGCCGTGAACGGGTAACCGTAAGCGTGTTGGAACAGCCGTCAAAAGGATTCCTGGGGTGGCTCGGGGTCAAGAAGGCGAAGGTGGAGCTTACGCTGCTCTCTGAGCCGTCTCCTGAAACCACACACGCGGCTGAACCTCATGTATCGGCTCAAGCACCTTCTAGCGTGGGACAGGCTTTATCAGAAGAAACTGGGCCTGTTGCACAGGAAGCACAGATGAACATGGGAGCACCCTCGGGACATATAGATCCTTATGAAGAGGCGGTGCGTTTCATCCGTGAAACAGCAGCAGGAATGGGATTGGACGTTAAAGTTGATGTCCGCCACCGCAAGGATGAAAGTACACTGGATATCTCCGGTCCGTCACTCGGTATGTTGATCGGCCGCAGAGGACAGACATTGGATGCATTACAGTACCTGACGAATATCGTTGCCAACCGTCATTCTGACAAATTCATCCGAATTGTGCTGGATGCCGAGCAATTTCGTGCACGTCGGCAAAAAACGCTGGAGGATTTGGCAGATCGGTTGGCAAACCAGGCTATTCGTTATGGCAAGGAAGTGGTACTGGAGCCAATGCCGTCACAGGAGCGGAAGCTGATTCACGCCAAGCTCCAACAGCATGCGCTGGTTAGAACATACAGCAAGGGGGACGAGCCCAATCGGCGCGTCGTCATTGCTAAAAAATAATCCGACGCAATGGCTCTCTGCAAGATGCAGAAGCCATTGCTTTTTTTCTTATATTTCTCGCTGAAACGGCTGCCGTCCTTGATGAAGGACGGCAATGTCGTTTCTACATGATAGGAGGTAGAAACTTTATGCTGAGCGATACTATAGCTGCCATTGCAACGGCTGTCGGCGAGGGCGGCATTGCGGTTGTACGGATCAGCGGTCCAGAAGCGGTCACGGAAGTGGAGGCTTTGTTCCGTAGTAAAACGCCTCTAAGCAAGGCTCCAACTCACACGGTACATTATGGACATATAATAGATCCTCAAAGCCAGGAAAAGGTGGAGGAAGTTTTAGTTACAGTGATGCGGGCTCCACGCTCTTTTACGACAGAAGATGTCGTAGAAATCAGCACTCATGGCGGGGTCGTAGCCGTCAAACGGGTGATGGATTTACTATTGCTGCAAAATATACGTCTGGCTGAGCCAGGTGAATTTACGAAACGTGCTTTTTTGAATGGTCGTATTGACCTGAGTCAGGCGGAGGGCGTTATTGACTTGATTCGCTCCAAATCAGATAAAGCTTTTTCGGTGGCTTTGAAGCAGGTGGATGGACAACTGTCCCAGAATATTCGTCGCTTGCGTCATGTTTTGGTGGAGACACTTGCTCATATTGAAGTGAACATTGATTATCCTGAGCATGATGTTGAATCTTTTACATCTGACTTAATCAAGGATAAAAGCAGTCAGGTCATGACGGAAATTGATCGGCTGCTGCATACGGCGGAGCAGGGAAAGATCTTGCGTGAAGGGCTGACCACAGCGATTGTTGGAAGACCAAATGTGGGAAAATCATCACTGCTGAACACATTGGCTCAGGGCGAGCGGGCAATTGTGACCGATATTCCGGGCACAACCCGTGACGTTATTGAGGAATATGTGACGATTAATAGTATTCCGCTCAAGCTGCTGGATACAGCTGGGATTCGTGAAACGATGGACGTAGTGGAGCGGATCGGAGTAGAACGTTCGAGAACGGCGGTTAGTGAAGCGGATCTGCTGCTCATCGTCATTAACGCCAACGAACCACTGCATGAGGATGAAATGGCATTAATGGAACAAATCCGCGGTAGACAAGCGATTGTCATTATGAATAAAATGGACTTACCGGCCCAAGTAGACCGGGATTTGTTGCTGCGTTATGTTCCGGAAGAGCTTATCGTACCGATGTCTGTGAAGGAAAATGAGGGAGCGGACCGACTGGAGCAGGCTATATCGAATTTATTCTTTAGCGGCAAGCTGGAATCAGCGGATATGACATATGTCAGCAACGTACGGCATATTGCTTTGTTGAAGAAGGCGCGGCAATCGCTGGTAGATGCCTATGAAGCCGCTGATCAATTTGTTCCGATCGACATGATCCAGATTGATGTAAGGCTGGCATGGGAGCATTTGGGTGAGATTGTAGGCGATACTGCGCATGATGCGCTAATAGATCAAATATTTTCACAATTTTGTCTGGGCAAATAGAACTTTCAAGCATGGCTGATATAAGCCTACTATCGTTATATATACAAGAGCATATTCGGCGTGAAGACCGGAATGTATAAGGAGGTAAGAAAGGTATGGGTTACCAAGGAGGCGACTATGACGTAATTGTCGTAGGCGCGGGCCATGCGGGCGTAGAATCAGCCTTGGCAGCAGCACGGATGGGCTGTCGCACGTTGATGATCACAATTAACCTGGATATGGTCGCTTTCATGCCCTGCAACCCGTCTATTGGCGGTCCTGCAAAAGGGCATGTGGTGCGAGAAATTGATGCACTGGGCGGCGAAATGGGTCGGAATATCGATAAGACGTTTATCCAAATGAGAATGTTGAATACTGGTAAAGGTCCCGCGGTTCATGCATTGCGTGCACAAGCAGACAAGTTCTCTTATCAGCATACGATGAAGGAAACGATGGAAAAGGAACCGAATCTGACCTTACGCCAAGGTATGGTTGAAGAGCTGATTATGGAAGACGGTCATTGCGTAGGTGTAATTACGAAGACGGGCACAGAGTATCGAAGTAAAGCAGTTGTCCTGACCACAGGCACTTATCTGCGCGGAAAAATCATTATGGGCGAGCTGATGTACGAGAGTGGTCCAAATAATCAACAGCCTTCGTTGAGATTGTCTGAGCATTTGAGAGAGCTGGGTTTTGATCTAGTTCGATTTAAGACAGGAACGCCGCCACGTGTGCATAAGGACACGATTGATTTTAGCAAAACGGAAATACAACCGGGTGATGATCAACCGAAGTTCTTTTCCTATGAAACGAAGTCATCGGATAATGAACAGCTTCCTTGCTGGCTGACATATACTTCAATAGAAACGCATCAGATTATTAATGATAATTTGCACCGTGCACCCATGTTCTCTGGTCTGATTGAAGGAACGGGACCACGTTATTGCCCATCTATTGAAGATAAGGTGGTACGTTTCAGTGATAAGCCTAAGCACCAAATCTTTTTGGAGCCTGAAGGTAAAAACACATCTGAATACTATGTTCAGGGCTTGTCGACCAGCTTGCCAGAGGATGTGCAATTAGCTGTGCTTCGTTCGATTCCGGGGATGGAAAAGGTAGAGATGATGCGCAATGGCTATGCTATTGAGTATGATGCAATGGTACCTACGCAGTTATGGCCTACTTTGGAAACGAAGAAAGTCCCGGGCTTGTTCACAGCAGGTCAGATTAACGGTACCTCCGGTTACGAAGAAGCTGCAGGTCAAGGGATTATGGCAGGTATTAACGCAGCTCGCAAGGTGCAGGGCAAAGAGCCTGTCGTATTGGACCGTTCGCAAGGCTATATTGGGGTTCTGATTGACGATCTCGTGACGAAGGGTACGAATGAGCCGTATCGCTTGCTGACGTCACGTGCAGAATATCGTCTGTTGTTGCGTCATGATAACGCCGACCTGCGATTGACTCCGATCGGGCATGATATTGGCCTAATTACGGATGAACGATACGAGCGCTTTTTGGATAAAAAGCAAAAGGTAGAGCAAGAGATTGAACGTTTACGCTTGGCGAAGGTTCGTCCGGTTGATATAAATGAGATGCTGGAGCAAGGCGGATCTGCACCAATACAGGATGGCAGTAATTTGTTAACGGTGCTGCGTCGACCAGAGATCAGTTATGCGCAAGTAGCACAAATCTCACCTTCACCTATAGCTCTAACTGAGGAAGAACAGGAGCAGGTGGAAATCCAAATTAAGTATGCGGGCTACATTGAAAAGCAATTGATGCATGTTGAGCGTCTGCAAAAGATGGAGAAGAAGAAGCTCCCAGAGGATATTGTATACAGTGAAGTTCAAGGACTGGCCATTGAAGCCAAGCAGAAACTTGAAAAGATCCGTCCGATGTCAATTGGCCAAGCATCCCGTATTTCGGGTGTAACTCCTGCGGATATTTCCATTTTGCTGGTTTATCTGGAGCATTATAACCGCGTAACGGCAGCAAGGGGATCATAATGGACGCGATACAACAGCAATTTAAGCAGCGGCTGGCAGAGCATAGTATTGTGATTAATGACAGTCAGTTAGAGCAGTTTGAAACATATTACCGTGTGCTGGTTGAGTGGAATGAAAAAATGAACCTGACGGGTATTACTGAGCGTGATGCAGTGTACACCAAGCATTTTTATGATTCTCTTTCCCTGGCCTTTTATGTACCGTTAAAAGACGTGGAAAGCCTAGCTGATATTGGATCAGGTGCAGGTTTTCCGGGCATTCCTTTGAAAATATGCTTTCCGCAGATTCAGTTGACTATTGTAGACTCGTTGAATAAACGTATACAATTCTTGGCACATGTGGTAGAACAGTTGGGTCTGGAAAATGTTGAACTGATTCATAGCAGGGCAGAGGAATTGGGGCGTAAACCAGGATACCGCGATAGTTATGATCTAGTGACAGCCAGAGCGGTTGCTCGTCTCGCAGTATTGAATGAATTTTGTTTGCCGTTTGTCCGTGAAGGAGGATACTTTGCCGCGATGAAGGGCAGTGATCCTACAGAGGAAATCAAGGAAGCTTCCTACAGCTTGAAAGAGCTAAAGGGAAAAATCAAACATGTTCAGGCCTTCCAGCTACCTGTTGAAGATGCAGCTAGACATATGATTATTATTGAAAAAAGAGCGGCGACACCACGAAAATATCCACGTAAGCCGGGTACTCCTTTGAAGACGCCGTTAGTGTAAATGTTTGAAAGAAAGTGAATGTTTCACGTGAAACATTCACTTTTTTTATGGCTGATAGACTCTTTACATAAAAGACTCTTTGCTAACATACGTTCTTGTTTACATTTGGGGAGGAGGATGGCTGATAGTTATCAAAGAGGATGCATAATTTATTCTCTTATCCTTCCGAAAAGCTGGTAGAGACGATAGGATTATGGCTGGAAAAGTGATAGAATAGAGATAATCGTTTTAATGTAAGTTGACTGCTCCTGTACCCATGAATTCAGATATACATATAGGGGAGTGGGACAACAAATGTCAGGGGAGTACGTGGAGTGTACCCGCTTACGGCGCTGTTTCATATAAAAGGGTCTACGATCCGCGTAAGGAACTGTTTTTCACGAAGCGCTGTTAGTATGGTGCTATTATGAAATTAGGTGGTATTATACGGAATGAAAGAACAATTTTCCAAGCTATTTGGTTTGACGGAGCGATCTACTGGGGACGAAATAAAACAAATTCCAGTTCGGGATATTGTCAGCAGTCCTTATCAGCCCCGTACCATATTTGACGACGAGAAGATTGATGAGCTATGCCAGACCATTAAGACGCATGGTGTAATTCAACCGATTGTCGTTCGTTTCCGTAATGGACAATATGAGATTATAGCAGGGGAACGTCGTTGGAGAGCTGTCACCAAGCTGGGTATGGAAACTATTCCAGCCATTGTTCGTGAGTTTAATGATTCACAAGCTGCATCCATCGCGTTGATTGAGAATCTTCAACGGGAAGGGTTAACTGCGATTGAAGAGGCTGTAGCTTACCAAAAGCTGATTGATCTACATCAGCTCACCCAGGAAAGCCTCGCTCAACGACTTGGTAAAAGCCAATCCACTATTGCTAACAAGATACGGCTGCTTCATCTGCCGGAGAGAGTGAAAGAGGCTCTAATGGAACGGAAGGTGTCCGAGCGTCATGCTCGTGCATTATTGTCATTAGAGACCGAAGAACTACAGTACAAGGTTTTAGATGAAGTCATTGCCAAAGAACTCAATGTGAAGCAGACAGAGGCACGAGTTGCCTTTTATAAACAAGTATCCACCAATAAGAAATCGAAGCGGATTTCCTTTACCAAGGATGTCCGGCTTGCGCTGAATACGATACGTCAATCCATTGATATGGTGTCTGGCTCAGGCTTGGATATCAAAACCAAGGAATCTGATCATGAGGATCACTATGAGATTGTCATTCAAATTCCCAAACGTAAGTAAGGGATGAAGCGTACAGGCGGCAGCAATTGCCGCTTTTTCTGTCTAACGCCGAATAAAACCGCAGCATACTCAATTCTATTCTGAAATTGCCGTTATCCGTAAGTTAAGGACTAAGTAACGTCTCCATAGAGCATTTTGCAATCATGGAGTGTAGCAGGATTCCGATTAAATTATGAGGTGAATGAAGTGTCAAAAATAATAGCCGTAGCCAATCAAAAGGGCGGAGTAGGCAAAACAACTACTTCCGTTAATTTGGGCGCCGGACTTGCTTCCCTCGGCAAAAGGGTATTGCTCGTGGATATCGACCCGCAAGGTAATACAACCAGCGGTGTGGGTATCAATAAGGCGGATGTGGCAAATTGCATTTATGATGTACTCATTAACGAGGTTGATCCTAGCGAAGCTATTGTCAGTACACAGGTTGAAGGATTAGATATTATTCCGGCAACCATTCAGTTAGCTGGCGCGGAAATTGAACTGGTACCGACCATTTCTCGTGAATTGAGATTAAAAAGATCGCTTCAACTCGTTAAGCATAATTATGATTATATATTAATTGATTGCCCGCCATCGCTGGGTATTTTGACGCTCAATTCATTGACGGCTTCCGATTCAGTCATTATTCCAATCCAGTGTGAATATTACGCATTGGAAGGATTAAGTCAATTGTTGAATACCGTGCGATTAGTGCAAAAACATCTGAACACCTCATTGCAAATTGAAGGTGTGCTGTTAACCATGTTTGATGCTCGCACGAACTTGGGTATTCAGGTGATTGAAGAAGTGAAAAAGTATTTTCAAAGCAAGGTTTATCAGACGATTATTCCACGCAATGTGAGACTCAGCGAAGCACCATCACATGGCCAGTCCATTATTACGTATGATCCCCGTTCCCGTGGGGCAGAGGTATATATTGAGTTGGCAAAGGAAGTGGTATCTTATGAGTAAACGGTTGGGAAAAGGACTTGATGCACTCATTCCCTCCCTTACAGTCAATGAAGAGGATAAGGTTGTTGACATTCCGCTCAGCCAGTTGCGTGCGAATCCGTACCAGCCTCGAAAAACGTTTGATGAAGAGTCCATTAAGGAATTAGCCGAATCCATTCGTCAGCACGGTGTTATCCAACCCATTATTGCACGTAGTGTATTGCGAGGATATGAAATCATAGCCGGGGAAAGACGTTTTCGGGCTTCTCAATTTTGTGGGAATCCGACTATACCTGTAGTTGTTCGCAATTTTACGGATCAGCAGGTGATGGAGATTGCCCTGATTGAGAATTTACAGCGTGAGAATTTGAATGCAATGGAAGTGGCAGTAGCTTATCAGGGATTAATGGATCAGTTTTCTTTAACTCAGGAAGAGTTGTCCATGAAAGTGGGAAAATCACGTTCTCATATTGCCAATTTCCTTCGCTTGCTCGCATTGCCTGAAGAAGTTAAAGATCATGTTTCACGTGGAACATTGTCTATGGGACATGCTAGAGCTATTGTTGGGCTCAAAGATCCAGACATGGTGAAACAGTTAGCACAGCAATGTATTGAACAGCAGTGGAGTGTTCGCGAACTGGAGGAAGCTGTACAGCAGTTGGATCATAAGCCTGGTGAGGCGAAAGCCAAAACAAAGGTACGAAAAAAGGACCCCTATATTGACCATATGGAAGAGTCCCTGCGTGAACGCTTTAAAACAACTGTAAAGATCAAGCACAATAAGGATAAAGGCAAAATTGAATTGAATTATTACAGCCAGCAGGATTTGGAAAGATTACTGGAGCTATTACAGTAGTTTGTTGAAATATGGACATGTCTCCTTGAGCAAAATGGAAAGTGAGATATGTCTTTGCTTTGTCTGGAATTGCAGGAATTAGAATGGTTTTGATGGATAAACTAATAGCCTTGTGGTATTTGTTTCGCTGTTCTCAAACGTATAAAATATAAGTATGCAGTAACATGATTTTTGAGGTAGAGGAGTAGAAGCAAGCATATGGCTGAATTGAATGGACTAATCATGGAACAGCTTGCCGGAATCGTTGCAGGGATCGTGCTTATTTTGCTCATCCTGTTGATTGTTATTATCGTGCAGGGTGCAAAGCTGAAGAAGATGCGGCGAAAGTATGAAACCATGATGGCAGGCAGCGGTGTCGAGAATTTGGAAACGCTGCTGATTGATTTGAAGGTACAGATGGATACGATTGAGGATGAGCAGGAAACCCATCGTGCAAGTATGAAATCATTACGTAGTAAACTGGCTGGCTTGAAGGGACATATAGGTATCAAACGCTATAATGCCTTTGGTGAGAGAGGAAGCGATTTAAGCTTTTCCCTGGCTATTGTAGACGACAATCAGGATGGTATGGTATTAACCGGCATTTATAACCGAGATGGCTCATATGTGTATGCCAAGCCACTAGAAGCGGGACAATCCACCTATTCCTTATCACCTGAAGAAAAAGAAGCCGTTACTCTTGCGCAGCAAGCAGGACAGAACGGTAATGCCACTCCTTAATTGCGGAGTATAGGCTGCCAGCAATGATATCTGATAATTTCATTACCAAATTTAGTCTCGTATTTTGCAGCACGAAGTATTCCATGAAGCCGCCGACGTTAACGATACCAGTTAAATGGATATCGCCGACCGGCGGTAATTCTTTATTTACACCTGCTCCAGGCTTGAGAGGACCATCTGAAACCTGAATGCATCCAACGCTGGAGGTTTGTCCAAGACATGCATCTATACCAATGATATAAGGCTGTTCATATCGGGCTTGTATGCCATTCAGCGTCGTTTGCAGGTTCATAGCATGTACAGGCTCCTCTAATGTACCGTATAGGTTAAACAGAGGGCTTTTGTAGCGTGATAAATGCGTACCTACGAGCGGACCCAGGCAATCTCCAGTAGAACGGTCGGTGCCGATGCAAATAATGACGATATTTTGCAGACTCGGCGCCTGATGCAGATGGAACAGCAGACGATGGATGATGGCTGATTGGATCCCGGGGTCTGTGTGTGATATTTTTAAGCTTAGGGGTTCTTGCTCCGGAATGAAGTCAGATGGATGAGTCATGGAATCTTCCTTTCGCTCTGTAATGGAGTGTGAAGGTTGCGCTCGCTGTACCTTGGAGAATAACAATTAGCCTGCGGGTAACATTTATTCTCAAGATAGTAGCTAGTATATGGATAAACTTGTGCTTTTATACTCGAAGGAAGTAGATTATTCATAGCCATATGTTTGAAGTCAGTAGATAAGCTTATATAGTAGGAAATAGAATTCGGGAAGCAGGAAGAGTAGTTCCCTTTTTTAAGGAGGAGTACAGGATGACCTTTATGCATTGGCTGGAGGGCGATTCAGGCACAGAAGAGGTAGTGAAGGGTGCTATTCACTTGAAGGATGTCGTATGGAAATTCATTACAGATGGTGAGATGTGGTCGACCTTTTTGTTTGTGATTTTGAAAATCGCAATTATTTTCATTATTACACGTATCTTTATTCGAGTTATTAATAAAATTATAGATAAGTCAATGCAACAAAAGGGAGATAACGGCAGATTCCGATTGAATACAAGGCGGTTAACGACCGTTGGGGAATTGCTAAAAAATGTAACCAATATTGTATTCAATTTCATCTTGATTATGCTGGTGCTTTCGCAAATGGGCATTAATCTTGGTCCTCTGATTGCTGGAGCTGGAGTGCTTGGATTGGCCGTTGGTTTTGGGGCACAGAGCCTGGTTAAGGATGTAATTACTGGATTCTTCATTATTTTTGAAGATCAATTTGCCGTAGGAGACGTCATTCAGACAGGTACTTTCAAGGGTACGGTGGAAATGATCGGGCTGCGCACAACCAGACTGGTGAGCTGGAAAGGTGAGGTGTACATTTTACCGAACGGCTCAATTACAACGGTAACAAACTTCTCCATGTCCAACGCGTTGGCGGTAGTGGATGTGCCAATGAAGGCCGAGCGTAGTCTGGAGGAAGCAGTTGGTTTGGTAAAACAGGCAATCGAAGGCATTGAGGAGTCCAATGTACAGATACTTAATATACCAGATGTGTTAGGGGTTCAGTCCATGACTACCTCAGAGTATATTGTGCGTGTTGTGGCAGAATGTATGCCAAATACAGGGGCCGTGGTAGAGCGTGATATTCAGAATAACATCAAGAAGGCCCTAGAGGATGAGGAACATCGTCAGGCAGCCTTGGAGACAGCGATAACCCTAGAAAAAGAAGATGAACAAGGAAGAAAAGGGGGAGAGAAGGGTGGAGCGTAAGTCATTTGAACTAGGGGACATTGTACAGATGAAGAAGCCTCATCCGTGTGGAACGAATGAAATGGAAATTATCCGCATGGGGATGGATATTCGAATCAAATGTGTCGGTTGCCAGCATAGTGTGCTGATTCCGCGTGCCAAGTTCGAAAAGAATATGAAGAAAGTGCTGCGATCAAAGGCCAACGCCGACGAGTAAAACACGGAAGCGAAATGAGCCAAGAAAGATGAATGGCGATGAACCAGAATCAGCTTGCGTCACAGTTGCAATGATGATATAATTATCCTTGCTGCGGAAAGGTACCCAAGAGGTCTAAGGGGGCTGACTCGAAATCAGTTAGGCGTCGCAAGGCGTGCGTGGGTTCGACTCCCACTCTTTCCGCCACTAACTTCATTTAATAAACCAATCTCTTACGTCTGTGACGTAGGGGATTTTTTGTTTGTGGGAGATATTTTGAAGGTATATATGCGGCTAACGTGTCCACGAAGTAAAGAACTTAGAAGGGATTTATGCCTTTTGGAAGGTAAGAATCATATTATTAAAAAAAGTACGCGCTATCCCAAAGTGGATTAGCGCGTATTTTCTGTGCTTTGAGGGACGTACTGAATGATATCTTCAATACCAAATGTTTGTTCCAAGCCGTGGCTACGGGCGATTTCGTTTATCGCATTTAAGATATTAACCAAGGTTTCCAGCTTAATGGTTTTTGTATCGCCACTTGCTAAATCAAGAATTGTAGCAGGTCTTGTTTTCGATTCCACCGCGATCTTGTTACGTGTAGTTCCAATCATTTCTAGTGTTTCACTCAATTTAAAATGAATTTGACTCACGTTAATGAGCCTCCTTAAGGAAATATTGTGGGTTACAAAATTACTAAATTAGTTATTTGTATTATATCCTACACTACCTATATCGTAAAACTTTTTTCGTATATCCTATTGACATACTACTCACCGAGTAGTACTATTTTTTATATTATATTACTAATAAAGTAGTACTTATTAAGTTTTATTGGTTTTAGGTTTACATACTTTTGCTCCATATTACTTGGAAAGAAGGATAACTTTATTTTCATTAGGAAAGGGGAAACGATGTATGAGTAAATCGTTGGGATTGGAATGGGCTTCGATGGTATACGGGCCGTATGATTTGCCGCATATGTATGAGATATTCGAAGGGGTTCTATATAAAGGATGCTACTTCTTCTATCTGGACAATGGTGTGCTATGTCTGCGTCAGGTACGCAAGTTGGAGCAGCTGGCACACACACATTTGTTCATTGATGGTGACAGTGCAGGATTACAACTGGCAGAGGGGATTCGGCGTGATTTGATGGAGGTAGTATCGGACATCATCAGAAACTGGAGAGACAAAAGCGGACTTACTTTCCTGTTCGATGAATTGCTGTGTCTGCGAGAAAGGGGAGACATACAGCTCGACCTTGTAAAAGACAAGGGTTAGTTTGTTCCTTCTGAGAGATATCATTACAGCAAAAAATGCTCCTGACAGCAGAGAAACATTGCCGGTAGGAGCACTCTTTTGTTATAGCTGGTTAGGCGGGTAATGATAGCGTTTTGTTTTTTTTGAGCCAGAGATCATCAGAAGGATCGCTGCAATCAAATGGAGAGCCCAGCCTACAAAGGGTATCCAGGCCAGCAAAGAAGTGAGTACTCCCCATACAGAGCCGTAGATCGCCTCCTGATTGCGTAACGACAGGATAAGTGTTACTGCATGCAGGACAAGCATAAATCCCAGAGCCGAGTAGCCGGTCCCCATGACAATAGCTCCCCCCACAATCGGTACGGCAAGCACCAATTCGAATATACCTGATATCCACTTTAATATTCGAGAATAGCTCATCTTTAAACCTCCGTAGATAGTAGGTCTTTGTACTTGGATATATTCTAGCAGAAGGAGCTGAATTAATCTGCATTTTACCAGGATATGCAAAAAGTCCGATAATGCAACAAAGGAGGACCACAAAGGTCCTCCATCGTAGGCGATACATTTTTAACAGGATACGATCTGTCCAATCACATCATGAAACTCGGTGTACTGACCAGCAATACCGTGTTGAAAAGACAGTGTCCTTTTACACAAACCTAACGCTTCTAATGCCCGGAATGGATCTCCTAACAGTTTGTCCGGCTACGTCGTCCAACGGAACCACACCTCTCTGTTGTATCGCCTAATCATAATATGGCCAGGATTCCGACGAAATATACATTAGTGGACACGAGCTTTCGTTTTTTTCTTCCATTTGCGATTATGGTTGGCGGTCTCCGGAAAAGAATCGCCTCTTTCCAGCGTTACTTGCTGCGGGTTTTGGATTTCAGTATGGAAGCTCTTTTCTCCGACCTCCATGTATACGCCGTCGTTTGGGACCTTATCTCCTGGTTCGAACTCAGTCTTTTCACCCATGCGATTGTGCCTCCTTAGATAAATGAATTTGGACTGCAACGGTTATTGTGCGCTGTCTTGAACAGAAACATGCGAAACCGTGTATACAGATAGTGAGTGAATCAAATGATTTCCTTTATATATGCGAAATTTTTGATGTTCTATAAAATTGTATAAAGCTAATGATATGCAGTGTTTTTAGCCGTTTTAGGCTTGTGTATTGAATTTGTAGGTTGCATTCAGTTGTTGGATTTGGTAAACTGTTTTAGTGCGAGCTTAGGCTCGTTCCTTGCTCTCAACTGAGATTGAGGGCCTTATGTCCATAAGGAGGTGTAAAGAATGCGCAAATATGAAGCGATGTATATTATTCGTCCTGACATTGAACAAGAAGCTGTTCAAGCGACAGTCGATAAATTCCAAGGTATCATCTCTAACGGCGGTGGCGAAATTACGAGTCACGATGTAACTAAACGCCGTCTTGCGTATGAGATCAAGAAATTCCGTGATGGTTCTTTCGTTCTGGTAAACTTCACAGCAGAACCTGCTGTTGTTACTGAGCTTGAGCGTATCATGAAAATTTCTGACGAAGTAATTCGTTATCTCATTACGAACGACGTAGCTTAATTATTGTACGTGATTATGTAATGAACAACGCTCAAAGGAGGGGATTGGATTGTTGAACCGTGTCATTCTGATCGGTCGTTTGACCAAAGATCCAGAGCTGCGCTATACACCGTCTGGTGTAGCAGTAACCCAGTTCACCCTGGCTGTAGACCGTCCGTTTACGAGTCAAGGCGGCGAACGGGAAGCGGATTTCTTGCCGATCGTAACCTGGCGTCAGCTTGCTGAAACATGCGCTAACTATCTTCGCAAAGGTCGTTTAACGGCTGTTGAAGGCCGTGTTCAGGTGCGTAATTATGAGAACAATGAAGGAAAACGTGTATACGTGACTGAAATTGTAGCTGATAATGTGCGTTTCTTGGAATCTAACCGCGATGGCGGTAACGGTGGCGGCAATAGCGGTGGAGCTGCGCGTGAGGAGTCTCCTTTCGGAGGCGGTAACAGCAATAGTGGACGCGGGAATAATAACTCGCGAAACAATCAGGATCCTTTTTCCGATGACGGAAAACCGATCGATATTTCGGATGATGATTTACCATTTTAATTGGGAAAGGACTGACAAAGAATGGGCTTCAGACAAAGAGAAGGCGGAGACGATAACAAAAGACCAGCTCGTCGTGGTGGTCGCAACAAACGTCGTAAAGTATGTTTCTTCACTGTGAACAAAATTACTCACATTGACTATAAAGATACAGACCTGCTTAAAAAATTCATCAGCGAACGTGGAAAAATTCTTCCTCGTCGTGTGACTGGAACAAGTGCGAAATATCAACGTATGTTGACAATCGCTGTTAAACGTTCCCGTCAAATCGCATTGCTTCCTTACACTACTGAATAGTAGTGGGTGGAAAAAAGAGACGTTCCCGATCCCGGGAGCGTCTTTTTTCGTGATTTTTTATATTGACAACAAGTGCCATCTATTGTAACTTACTAATAATACAATCCATGTTTACCCATAAACCATAGTATACCTTTTAATGGCTTGTGAAATTGCAAGCTCCCCAACTCGCCAGAGTAAACATTTCGGCCTTCTGAAATGTTATTTTATATTACATGGAATCCTGTTTTTTTGTCATTTTCCACAAGTAAAATTCATAAACTTTACATAAATAGATATTTTGCATTTTTATATTACATAAAAAAAGATATTGACGTGATATTATTTTACACTTAAGATAAACCTTAATAAAAATGTAATGGTTGTTAGCGCACGAAATTGACCAGAGGTCTAAAACACGTGTTTACGCTATTAAGACAGTGAGGAGGATGTGCAAACTTCATTTTCAAACCTCAAGCTTTAACGAATCACCGCAGGAATGAGACAGGCTGTTAAATAAAGAACCGACTAAGGGGGATTAACAGGATGATGCAGACGAAGAAATGGGTTTCTTTGCTTATGGTGCTTACGATCGTTGGTGTTCTGTTTGCAGGATGTAGCGGGGGTGCTAATGAGGCACAGCCACAGCAAGGCAATGCGGATAATAAAACAGAGGGAAATGAAGGAACTGCACCCGTTACGGAGGGCGTTATTAAAGCGACTGATCTGACGCAAAATCCTCCGGGGGCGACTAATCGGAAAGATAACATTGTAGTAGGTATGACATCACCTAAAGGGGTATTTAACCCGCTATTCTGGCAAACGACTTACGATTTATATGTAGTCAGAACAGTATTTGATTCCTTCTTACAGGTGAAGGCGGATGGTACATATGAAAATAGTTTGGCTGACAAGGTAGATGTATCGCCGGATGGTCTAAAATATACATTCCATCTGAAACCAGGCGTGAAGTATAGTGACGGTACCCCAGTAACAGTGAAGGATTATGCTTTTGTCCTCAAGGTACTGCATGATCCAAATTATGACGGAGAAACAGATGTATTATCTTTTAAGATTAAAGGCGGTAAAGAGTATCACGATGGCAAGGCGAATGATATCTCTGGTATCAAAGTCATTGATGATAACACAGTAGAGGTAACCGTTACAGAAGCAACAGCGTATACAAAGGATTTTCTGGGTGAGCAATACTTCATGCCAGAAGCTTATTATGGAAAAGGATTCAAAAAGGGTAACCTGGACAGCATCAAGGCGCTTAATAATAAGCCAATCGGCTCTGGTCAGTATGTACTGAAGAGCTTCTCCCCGGGTCAACAAGTCGTATTTGATGCGAATCCAAACTACTTCAAAGGCGCACCAAAAGTGAAGTCAGTTATTTTCAAAACAACAACAGAAGAAACAAACCTGTCTATGCTGCAAACAGGTGAAACGGACATGGACAACATCACAGTTACTGAAGACAATGTAGAGGAATTAAAGGCGTTGGGCTTCTTGGACGTGAATATTATGCCGACAAACGGCTATGGATATATTGCGTTTAATCATAAGGAAAAGAAATTTAAGGACCCTAAAGTACGTCAGGCTCTAACGATTGGCTTAAACCGTAAGGAGATTGTGCAGGGCGTGTATGGTCCATATGCGAATGTTATTAACATTCCACAATCTACAGAATCTTGGTCTTATACGGATGAAGGTATCAACAAATATGAATTTGATACAGCTAAGGCGAAGGCTTTGCTGGATGAGGCAGGCTGGAAGGTTGGTGCTGACGGAATTCGCGAAAAGGATGGAGAAAAGCTGACCATTAACTTCTCTGCGACTGCTGATAATCCAGTAGTAGAGGCCTTGCTACCGATCATGTCCAATAACTATAAGGAGCTAGGCATCAAGCTGACTTCCGAAACTTTAGATTTTAACGCCATTATGGATAAAAAGGACACAGGCAAGTTTGATATGTTCTTCGCGGCTTGGGGCTTAACTCCAGACCCGGATACAACGACTTTTATTACGAATGGTGCACAAAATGATATCGGCTATTCCAATAAGAAGGTCGATGAACTAACGCTTGCTGGTAAGCATGAGCTGGATCAAGAGAAACGCAAATTGATTTACAAACAGCTCTATCAAGAGCTGAATAAGGATCTACCAACTATTTTTATGTACCAACGCAGAGATATGTGGCCAGTTAATGGACGTGTATCCGGCTTGGAAATTACGCCATACAAAGATTTTGAGTTCACCCTGCATAACGCTCAGATCGCTCAATAAGGGTTGCCAATCGTATGCTCAGCTCTCACGAGCTGAGCATATCACTTTATTCGTCTGGAGGAATGAATATGAAGCAGTACATTATTCGAAGACTGCTGCAACTCATCCCCACACTTATTGGCATATCCATTATCGTATTTGCGATTTCAGCCATGGTGCCGGGTGATTATATTACAGCCAAGCAGAACCCGAATATGACGGCCGAAAAGGCGCAGCAGCTACGACATATCTACGGGCTGGATAAACCGGAATACCAACGCTATTTTATATGGGCCGGTAATATGTTAAAGGGGAATATGGGGGATTCATTACAGCATAAGCAGCCGGTAACGAAGGTCATTGGCAATTATGTATGGAACTCATTTATTATCGCTTTTTTTAGTCTTATTTTTAGCTGGTTGATTGCGGTTATTGCAGGAGTATTTTCAGCCAAGTTCCAATATTCGTTATTCGATAAGTTTGTCACATTATTCATTTTCTTATGTATGTCGCTGCCTTCATTTTTTATTGGTCTATTGGTCATCAAAATATTTGCCCTGGAGTGGGGAATTCTCCCGGTTGGGGGCATGACCACAGCAGGGATGGAGCCAGGCTCGTGGGCTTATATGGTGGATGTTCTCAAGCATATGTTCCTGCCGACACTCGTACTTACGATGCTGAGCACAGGAAGTCTGACCCGGTATTTCCGTACAGGCATGTTGGAGGTCATTCGTCAGGATTATATTCGTACCGCACGCGCCAAAGGTTTGAAGGAACGTACGGTTATTTTCAAGCACGCACTGCGCAATGCACTGATTCCAGCCATCACACTACTTGGCTTCGAGCTTCCGGCCTTATTTGGTGGGGCGATGATTCTGGAGAAAGTATTTGTGTGGCCGGGTGTGGGTCAGGTCTATCTGGAGTCGATTAGTATGCGGGATTATCCGTTTATGTTGGGCTTCACGATTTTCTTAGCGTTACTTACGCTTATTGGTAATTTGCTCTCTGATGTATTGTATGGCATGGCAGATCCAAGAATTCGCTTGAAGTAGGAGGGATACTATTGTCCGCAGAAACAGTCACGATTGAAACGAATCAAAAGGCGGCGATCCGTCCTGAAGCGTCTCCATGGAGAATCGCCGTTCGCCGTTTTAACCAAAACCGTCTGGCTTTGGCTGGTCTCGTTATATTAATTCTGATGGTTATCATTTGTAGTTTTGGACCGATGATTTCACCTTATCATTTAGATGATTACAAGCTAGCTGACAAAAATTTATCGCCTAATGCTAAGTACTGGCTTGGTACAGATAAGTTTGGTAGAGATATTTTGCTGCGTACAATGCTGGCCGGCCGTATTTCCTTGACGGTGGGACTGGTCGCCACGTTTATTTCGGTCATGATTGGAGCGACGTTGGGTGCGCTGGCAGGGTTTTATCGTAAAGGCGTGGATACGGTTATTATGCGGATTGCCGATATTTTCATGGCACTCCCTACATTACCGCTGCTTATTATTTTAGGTGCTGTTCTGTCGGATTTGAAGGTCGATCCGTCGAATCGCATTTATTTTCTGATGCTCATTATCGGGGTCTTGAGCTGGACTAGCTTGTCTCGTCTGGTCAGGGGGCAGATTCTTACGCTGCGTGAACAGGAGTTCATGCAGGCGACGGAAGCGCTAGGCTTGAGAGACCGCCGCAAAATATTCCGACATTTGCTGCCGAACACGATTCCTACCATTATTGTTACGGCTACGCTTGGAGTGGCGGGTGCGATTATTACAGAATCTGCGCTCAGTTACCTGGGAATCGGCGTTGTGCCGCCCACACCTTCGTGGGGGAACATGATATCGGCTGCAAATAACCTAATTGACTTCCGCAAACGGCCTTGGATATGGGTCCCACCGGGAATGTGTATTCTAATTACAGTTGTAGCGATTAACCTGATTGGCGACGGTTTGCGTGATGCGCTGGACCCTAAAATGAAGAAGTAGGAGACGAACGTTTATGGAAAATGCTTTGATTGAATTTCGTAACCTGAAAACCCACTTTCATACCTCTAACGGAACTGTCAAAGCGGTCAATGACGTCAGTTTTAAAATTCGTGAGGGTGAAACGCTCTGTGTGGTAGGAGAATCTGGTTGCGGTAAGAGTGTAACTGCGATGACGATGATGCGGTTGATTGATTCTCCCCACACCTCAGACGGACAAATCTGGTTTGAGGGCAAAGACCTCCTAAAACTCAATAAAGGTCAAATGCAGCAGATTCGCGGCAATGACATCTCGATTATTTTTCAGGAGCCGATGTCTTCTCTGAATCCCGTGCTTACGATTGGGGAACAGATCACGGAGCCATTGCTGATGCATACATTAATGAGTAAAAAAGAAGCACATGCTCGGGCAATTGAGCTGATTAATTTGGTGGGGATTTCACGTTCAGAGGAAATATTTCATTCCTATCCTCATGAATTGAGTGGCGGTATGCGCCAGCGGATCATGATTGCCATCGCATTAAGCTGTAATCCGAAGTTATTGATTGCGGATGAACCAACAACGGCACTGGATGTTACGATTCAGGCACAGATTCTGGATTTAATGCGGGATTTGAAGGATAAGCTTAAAACGTCCATTATGCTCATTACGCACGACTTGGGTGTCGTGGCAGAAATGGCTGATTATGTGGTCGTTATGTATGCTGGAAACGTCATTGAAGAGGCGCCTGTCATTGAGCTGTTTAAAAATCCGCAGCATCCATATACTCAAGGCTTATTAAAGGCGAAGCCCGTCATTAATCAGAAAATGGATCGACTGTATTCCATCCCAGGACAGGTTCCAAACCCAATTGAGCTGGAAGAAAATTGTCATTTCCATGATCGGTGCTCCCACTGTATGCAAATTTGCAAGGATCAGGCTCCTCCTTTGAATGAAAAGGAGAATGGTCATAAGGTTGCCTGCTGGCTATATGAGAAAGAAGGAGGGCAACGGATATGAGCGAGCCTTTGATTCAAGTGGAAGGGCTGAAAAAGTATTTCCCGATCACAGGCGGGATTTTTCAGCGTACTGTCGGACATGTGAAAGCAGTCGATGATGTATCCTTTAACATTCATAAGGGTGAATCCTTCGGTCTGGTAGGAGAATCGGGTTGTGGCAAAAGTACGATTGGACGCACGATTCTTAGATTGATGGATAAGACAGAGGGATCGGTACGATACAAAGGTGAAGACTTGCACGCGTTAAACAAAGAGCAGATTCGTGCGCTTCGTCCGAAGTTGCAAATCGTCTTTCAGGACCCTTTTAGCTCACTGAATCCGAGAATTAAGGTCGGTGAAGCCATTGGTGAGGCGTTGCTGGATCACGGGTTGATTGATCGTAGTGAGCTGCGGAAGAAGGTCAATGAAACGCTGAATATTTGTGGGCTATCCTCGTATCATTATGATCGGTATCCGCATGAGTTCTCTGGCGGCCAGCGTCAGCGGATCGGGATTGCAAGGGCTTTGATTTTGAATCCTGATTTTATTGTGGCTGATGAGCCGGTATCTGCTCTAGATGTGTCTATTCAGGCCCAGATTATTAACTTGTTAAGTGATTTGCAGCAGGAACGCCAATTGACCTATCTGTTCATCTCGCATGATCTAAGTGTAGTCGAGCATCTGTGTAGCCGGATTGGTGTGATGTATCTGGGTTCAATGGTAGAGCTTTCCTCCAAGGAGGAACTGTTCAGTAATCCGCTTCATCCGTACACAAAGGCGCTGCTATCGGCAGTACCGATTCCCGATCCCACGATCAAGAGACAACGGATTGTGTTGAAAGGAGACATCCCATCTCCGGCCAATCCGCCTTCAGGATGCAAGTTTCATACACGTTGTCCTATGGCAGAAGCACGTTGTAAAACAGAGATTCCGGTATACCGCGATGCGGGCGATCAGCATTTTGTAGCCTGTCACTTTGCCTAAAATATATAATTAGGAAGCAAAATATCCGTCATCCTGAAAGCAGAATTGACGGATATTTTGGCGTGGAATACAAAAGGTAAAAAAATTGTATCTTTTTTTCGAAAAATTGCAGACAAAATGGATTTTTCATCGTCTAATAAAGTATGGAGGTTATTACGATGATGAAAAAACATTGGTTACGTTGGGCTATTGTCGTCCCGGTACTTATTATATTGATTTTTATTACGCTTGGACCCCGCCTGTTGATCGGAAAGCCGAATGTGGATGCAGAGGCTGCGGTGCTGATGGACATGCATACTGGGGAATTACTGATGGATGTGAACGGCGATACGCCTATGCCTTCCGCAAATATGTCCAAGCTCATGACTGAGCTATTGGTGCTGGAGGATATTCGGGCCGGACGGTTAGGCTGGAATGATGAAGTGCGAATTAGCCGTTACGCGAGTACGGTGGGCGGTGTGAATTTGTCCCTCCGGTATGGTGAAAGGATGACCGTATCCGAATTGTTCCAGAGTATGGTTGTGTATTCAGCGAATGATGCCGCTGTCGCGTTAGCGGAGCGTTCAGCAGGGAATGAATCAGCTTTTGTGAAGCGTATGAATGGAAAAGCTGCCCAAATCGGGTTGTCATCCGATAGTCGCTTCAGCAATGCCTCTGGAGCAGGGCAGAGTGAATTGGGGCCGAATCACCCTGAGGATATTCGGGGAGAAACGAAAATGACAGCAAGCGACACGGCGAAGTTGGCCTCCTATTTGATTACGTCACACCCGGAGATTTTGAGAACGTCCAGCCGTACGCAGATGGAGTTGAAGGATAAAGGCATCTATATTAGTAATACGAACTGGATGCTGCCTTCCTTGGCTGGACCGTACTCTTACGCGGGAACGGACGGACTGAAAGCAGGATACACAAGCGATGCTGGATACTGCTTCACGGGTACAGCTGAGCAGCATGGAAGACGGCTAGTTGCTGTGGTGCTGGGTGCACCGAGCAAGGAGGAGCGTTTTGAGCAGACACGGAGGTTGTTCGATTATGGTTTTGCCCTGTCGACTTCTTTCCCGGTGCGACTGCAAAATTTGGTGAAACTGGCCCCGCATTAAGGGGGAAAATGATTTTGAAAGCTACATAGGATACGAATATAAACATGAATTGGGGCTTTGACCGTGAGGTCGAAGCCTTTTTTGGCATGAATTTGAGAAGCTGACCACGCCATGATACTTTTGACAACAGGGTAGCAGACCTTTTATGCTTTGAGGGGAAGTTTTCGCTTCATGTGGGACCAATTCGGTTTAATGAAGAGATGGGATTTGTGACGGAAAGAAGGAAGGTACCTGTTATGGAGAGAAGACATAAGAGAAGGACCAGTGGAAAGCCCAAAAAGAAAAAGAGGTTTACCGCTCTATATATTTCATGTATTGTTTTATTTTTGATTGCAGTGGGAGGCTACCTATTCCGCAAACAGCTGACACTGGTGGCTTTTGATTGGTTTGTATCACCGACGTTGGAGAGCAAGCTGGAGAAATCCTATCAGCCGCGACAATCCGGTGAACAGCAGCAGCAAGAGACAGTAGCTTACCGTAAGGAGCCCTTTTCGGTGCTGTTACTGGGTACAGATGAAAGGCCAAATGAAAAGGCGCGTGGTCGTTCGGATACGGTTATGTATGCAGTAGTACGGCCCGCAGAATCGCGTGTGCTTTTGATTTCCATTCCAAGGGATACGTACGTACAGATTGTCGGACATGATCCGAATCGCGATGGCGAGGATGATTTTGATAAGTTGGGGCATGCTTATGCGTTCGGAGGCGCAGATATGTCCATGGCTACAGTAGAGAAGTTGATGGAGCATAAGGCCGATTATTATGCTACGATTAATTTCCAGGGTATTCAGGAGGCGGTGAACGCAGTGGGTGGAGTTGTGCTTCCCATCGACAAGCCCATTGAGAATAAGAATCCGCTGCATATCAAGTTCCGTATTGAGGCGGGCAAGCCGCTTTATAATGGTGAGGAAGCCATGTATTATGTTAGATATCGGGAAGATAGCGACTTCAACCGTACAAAACGGCAGCAAATTTTCTTGAACGCTATGGCCGATAAGCTGCTGAATATCAACGGAATTACCAAAATCCCGGAGCTGCTCGATATTATGGGAGCCAATTTCAAAACCGATATGGAACCTACTTTTATTACTGGGCTTGGCAAGCAGGCTATTTCGCAGGGGAATCCACAAATTTCAAGTTTTACGATTACGGGGGAAGGGTTCAAGAAGAAGGGCCTGTATTATGACCGGGCTAATGAACAGGAACTTGAATATGCCAGACTTATGATTGCGAACTGGCTAGATTCCGATACAACCCCGCAGACGCTGAGGCTTCCCGACAAGCAGGACATTCAGTGAATAATCAATTGATTTATATTTGATTTTGAGGGGGATTCGTTTCTCATGAACATCGCTTTTTTCTTGCTTCCCAAACAGGAAGTTGCTTGTGTAACGGCGGATGCTACTTTACGGCAAACGTTGGAACGGATGGAATATCACCGTTTTACAGCGGTTCCTATTTTGGATAAAGAAGGTAGATATACAGGTACAGTTACAGAAGGTGATCTGTTGTGGCATATGAAAGAGTCCGAGGGGAAAATCACCTTTGAAAACGCTTCTAAGTTTATGCTTAAGGACGTTCCGTTGCGGGTTACGATGAAGCCCGTATCCATTGACGCGAACATGGAGGATTTAATTAATTTGGCGAAGGTACAGAATTTTGTGCCCGTCGTAGATGATATGGAACGGTTTATTGGCATTGTACGTCGCAGCCAGATTATTGAGTATTGTGAAAAATTTGTGTCCAGGGAATCGCTTAATACTTCAAGCTAAAATAAGCAGCAAAGCTGGTCCGAAAATAACGATTTACCTTATGGGGTAACAGTTATTTTCAGAATAGGATATGCTATAATGGAGAATAAAGCTTTTTCAGAGGGGTGTGACTCTTCATCATATGCCTAAAGAAATGGATGTAGTTAAACGAGCCAAGGTTATTGAATGGCTTAAAACAGAGGTGCTTGACCAAGTCTCCCGTCTGTTTAAGGCGATGTGGGAAGGCAGTACAGCCCGCATTGGTGATTGTTTGGCGAGTTTGGTGATGAGCAGTTATATTTTGGGGAGGCGCCTTGGAGTGTCTTACCGTGAATTGGATGATCTACTCATCGACAAGCTAAGAAAGCACAGAAAAGAAGGACACCAGCTGGAGGATTGGTATCAGGACATTTCCGCACTGGAAGAACATATGCGTAAGAGGTGAAAACGTTGAAATTCCGCTTGGCAACTGTAGCATGGAGCGTCATTTATTTGCTTCTGCTGCTGACTCTATTGACACCATTAAGAATCATTACCGTATTTTTGCTGATTGTGCCTGGCGCTGTATTGTTTTCATCGCTGCCTTTCAAAGGATTTCTGGTCCACGTCATACCGGTGCTGTTAATTATAGCGCTACTCGATGTGTATTCGCTGCTCCCTGCGATTTATTTTCTGATTCCTTCAATAATGATGGGACGGATTTATAAAAAGGGAGGACCTGCTTTTCAGGCGTTGATGACCGGAATGGGCATTATTTTAGCCGAGTTGTTGGTTGTTCTGTTTATCGCTACGTATTCTTTTGGGTTTGATCTTTCGCAGTACCTTCGTGATCAGGCCGCGATATCGGCAAGTATAGTACAGCAGGTTTTGAGTGCTAATCCGATGTTTTCGAACATGAATTGGACAGCGGAGGATACGCAGAAACTCGGTACAATGCTGATTGGAAAAATTCCGTATGTGCTGATCATGACCTCGTTCATATTGGCGGTGATTACGCATGCTTTGGCACGTCCGGCATTGAGCAGTCTCGATGTACCGGTACGCAAAATGAAGCCTGCTCGCGAGTGGAGGCTACCGCGCGCGCTGATCTGGTATTATCTGCTGGCAATTGTAATTGAATGGATAGCAGGGTCTTCCGATAGCAGCTGGATTCAAATGGTTTCCATTAGTATGCTACCGCTGATTCATGCATGTTTTATTATCCAGACGATTGGTTTTGTATACTTTTGGACGCATAGCCGTAAAATGAGCCCGGTGATTGCGTTGCTGCTGTCGCTCGTCGTTCTGGTGTTCCAGCCGCTCCGCATTATAGGTATTATTGATTTGGCCTTTCCGCTGCGTGAAGCTATTACAAGATCAAAGAAATAGGGTGAACAGTCATGCCTAAATTTCTACAAAAACGCTGGCACGGCTATCAGACGGTCTGGGCGTTTTTACTGCTGCTGGTGCTTGTCATATGTATTTCCATGTACAACTGGGAACTGGGTGTGATAGGACTGCTGCTGTCATTCTTGCTCGGCGGACTGATGCTGAAGACGGAATTGGATTTTCGTCGGGAACTGAATCAATATATCAGCGGTCTTTCCTTCCGGATCAAGCGGGTGGAAGGGGAAGCGATTAGTACATTGCCGTTCGGCATCATTTTATACAGTGAAAATCGAACGGTAGAATGGCACAATCGGTTTGCCGGGGAGATGTTCGAGGAGCAATCGCTGATTGGTGAGTCTCTTCAAGATTTGTTTCCTCAACTCGCAGGTGCTCTAAGCACCAAGAAGGAAACAAAGGAGCCTGCTCGTGAGCTGAAGGTGGAGCTACAGCATGATGAGCGTCATTATCAGTTTCTGATCGTGCCCGATGAGCGTCTGATATATTTGTATGAAGTAACGGAGTTGGCGGTGCTACGCAAGCAGTATGAAAACGAGCGGTTGGCGCTCGGTATCGTCATGCTCGATAATATGGACGAGGCTGCTCAGGGAATGGACGATCAGCAACGCACCGCGCTTATTGCAAAGGTGTCAAGCGAGATTACATCTTGGGCTAATCAGTACAATATTTATTTGCGTCGATTATCTTCTGAGCGTTATCTCATTATGCTAAATCATAAAGCGCTTCAGGAGCTGGAGCAAAGTCGATTCGTCATTCTGGATACCGTAAGGGAAATGACGGCGGATTTAAAAGTACCAATGACACTGAGTATTGGCTTGTCCTTCGGTGCAGAGAGCATCAAGGAGCTAGGCGAGCTGGCCCAATCCAGTCTAGATATGGCGCTTGGACGTGGGGGCGATCAGGCAGCAGTGAAGGCGGGACAGCGCCTGTCCTTTTATGGAGGCAAGTCCAATGCTGTCGAGAAGCGTACCAGGGTGCGTGCCCGAGTCATTGCACATGCGCTGCGTGACCTGATGCAGGAGAGCGACCGCGTCCTGATCATGGGACACAAAATACCGGACATGGATGCATTGGGAGCGGCCATCGGTGTGTGGAAGGCTGCGGCACTTTACAATGTAGAGGCACATATCGTACTGGATAAATCCAATCCGTCTATCGACCGAATGATGGAGCAGGTAAACAAGGATGAGAAGTTATCGCAAGCGCTCATGACGCCAGAGCAGTCGCTCCAGCTGATGACTGAGCACAGTCTGCTGGTCGTGGTGGACACGCATAAGGCCTCAATGACGATTGAGCCGCGTCTGGTGCAAACGGCCAGCCGGGTGGTGGTTGTCGACCATCATCGTCGGGGCGAGGAATTTATTAACGATTCGGTTCTGATCTACTTGGAGCCATATGCGTCATCGGCCTGTGAGCTGGTGACCGAGCTGCTGCAATATATCCATGAGAAGGTCCAACTGACACCGCTGGAGGCAACATCACTGCTGGCGGGGATTACGGTGGATACCAAGCATTTTTCCCTGCATACAGGCTCGCGTACATTCGAGGCAGCCGGCTTTTTACGGCGTAGTGGGGCAGATACAGTAATGATCCAGCGCATGTTAAAAGAGGACCTGGATGAATATATTGCTAAGGCGGAAATTATTAAGCATGCTAAAATGATATATGGGCATATCGCAATTGCGGTAACTGAGCCCGGACAGAAAATACCGCAGCTCCTGATTGCTCAGGTGGCGGATTCATTACTCAATATGACGGATGTACTGGCCTCCTTTGTGGTCAGTGAACGTCCTGACGGCCTGGTGGGGATCAGCGCCCGTTCACTCGGACGCATGAACGTACAGGTCGTCATGGAACGGCTAGGCGGCGGAGGACATCTGACGAATGCGGCGGTTCAGCTGGATTGCCCGCTGGAGGAAGCTAAGCGCAGAGTGGTCGACGTGCTGGCCGAAATTGATGGGGAAGAGGGGTTATTTGAATGAAAGTGATATTCATTAAAGATATGAAGGGCCAAGGCAAGAAGGGGCAAATTAAGGAAGTGTCGGACGGTTATGCAGCGAATTTCCTGTTGCCGCGTGGTGTTGCCCGTCCAGCGACAGAAGGAAATATGAAGACGCTGGAAAATCAGAATGCTGCTGAGGAAAAGCGCAAGCAAGAGGAAAAGGAAGAGGCTCAAGCGCTCGGCAAAAAGCTGGAAGAGACAACGATTCAGCTCAAGGCGAAGGCTGGTGAAGGTGGACGGCTGTTCGGCGCGATTACAAGCAAGCAAATCGCGGAGGCAGTAGCTAAAACTGGCATCAAGCTGGACAAACGCAAAATTGAGCTGGAAGAACCGATTCGTACGTTGGGCGTGACTCAAATGACCGTTAAGCTTCATCCTGAGGTCAAAGCTACGCTGAAAGTACAGGTGACTGAAGAATAATTATGGGCGGCGAATTTTTTGATCGGATTCCTCCGCAAAATCTGGAGGCTGAACAGGCGGTTATCGGGTCTATTTTGCTCCAGTCTGAAGCACTGATTACCGCAATGGAGCGGGTGCAGACCGAGGACTTTTATGATAAGGCTCATCAGATGATTTACGAAGCAATGATTGAGCTGGGTGAATCCGGACAGCCGATTGACTTGGTTACGCTGACCTCGAAAATTCAGGACAAGGGACAGCTAGAGGATATCGGCGGTGTCAGTTATCTGGCGAAGCTGGCTCACGGGGTGCCAACAGCGGCTAACGTGGATTACTATGCCCAGATCATTGAAGAAAAAGCGATGCTTCGTCGCTTGATTCGTGCAGCTACACAGATTGTGAGCGAAGGCTATAGCAGTGGCGAGGATGTCGCTGGTATGCTGAGCGATGCTGAGCGCAAGATTATGGAGATATCCAACGGGCGCTCAGGTAGTGGCTTTATTGCCATCCGCGATGTCGTGATGGAAGTGTTTGACCGCGTTGAATTGCTGCATCAGAACAAGGGCAATACGACCGGGATTCCGTCTGGGTTTGTTGATTTGGACAAGATGACGGCGGGTTTCCAGCGCAATGACTTGATCATTGTGGCCGCCCGTCCATCCGTAGGTAAAACAGCGTTCGCTCTGAATATTGCGCAAAACGTTGCAGTTCGGGCAAAAGAGACAGTAGCCATCTTCAGTCTGGAGATGTCGGCCGCTCAGCTCGTGCAGCGGATGATTTGCGCCGAGGCCAATCTGGACGCGAACGTCATGCGGACAGGTGAATTTAAAGGCGACGACGATTGGGCGAAGCTGACGATGGGCATTGCAGCCTTGTCAGAGGCGGAAATCTATATCGATGATACGCCCGGCATCACTGTGGCTGATATCCGTGCCAAATGCCGCCGTCTCAAGACGGAAAAGGGACTGGGTATGATCGTAATCGACTACTTGCAGCTTATTCACGGACGAGGCAAAGCAGGCGAGAACCGGCAACAGGAGGTATCCGAAATTTCACGGACATTGAAGCAAATCGCCCGTGAGCTTGAAGTGCCTGTAATTGCCCTCTCCCAGCTGAGTCGGGGTGTGGAGCAGCGTCAAGACAAGCGGCCGATGATGAGTGACTTGCGGGAATCGGGTTCTATCGAGCAGGATGCTGATATCGTGGCGTTTCTGTACCGGGATGATTACTATAATCAGGAAACAGAAAAGAAGAATATTATTGAGATTATCATTGCCAAGCAGCGTAACGGCCCGGTCGGTACGGTAGAATTGGTCTTTCTCAAAAATTATAATAAATTCGCTAATTACGAGCGTGCCCATTCGGATGCGTTCGCCGGATAACATATTAGTATCATAAGAAAAGGCTCTTTCGACGCGGATTTCGCGATCTCGAAAGGGTCCTTTTTTATAGGGTTCACGTATTTTCATATAAGGAATGAAACTCTCAATTACGAACAATACTATTTTCATGTAATATAATGTTCGCTTTTTATTTGACTTTAAAAAATGGTGCTGTTACACTTATAGTGCTGCTTCAACGCAGTGGGGAGAACATTACGCCCGGGGCTTTCCGAACCTACGGAATGTCTGCGACGGACGTTTTTTCCTGCTGTCCGAGAACGCTCCATATCTGCTCGCTCAGGCGGTTGAAGTCGGATATGCGTAGTGTGTCAGCTCAAAATCAGAGTGTCTGTGGGCACTCCACGGAGGAATGAAACATGTCAACTGTAGTCGTTGTGGGAACACAATGGGGAGACGAAGGCAAAGGTAAAATCACGGACTATCTGGCGGAAAGCGCTGAAGTGGTAGCCCGTTACCAAGGCGGAAACAATGCTGGTCATACGATTCTCATTGACGGTAAAAAGTACAAGCTGAGCCTGATTCCATCCGGCGTTTTTTATGAAGATAAAAAGTGTGTTATTGGCAACGGCATGGTAGTAAATCCAGCCGCTCTTATTGAAGAAATTACTTACATTCATGATAATGGCTTTTCCACAAAAAATCTGGTCATTAGTGACCGTGCACATGTGATTATGCCGTACCATATGACGCTGGATGTGCTGGAAGAAGACCGCAAAGGTCCTAACAAAATTGGTACTACCCGTAAAGGGATCGGCCCTGCTTATATGGATAAAGCTGCACGTAACGGTATTCGTATTGCTGATTTGCTGGATGCAGAGGAATTCGAAAAGAAGCTACGCCACCAAACGAAAGAAAAAAATCAAGTGATTGAACAAGTATACGGCGGCGAGCCATTGGACGTAGAAGAAATACTGAAACAGTATCTGGAGTATGCTGAATTTATCCGTCCTTATGTAGGAGATACGTCTGTCGTGTTGAATGATGCGATTGACGCAAATCAAAAGGTACTGTTCGAGGGTGCGCAAGGCGTTATGCTCGATATCGACCAAGGTACGTATCCGTACGTTACGTCCTCCAACCCGTCGGCTGGCGGCGTATGTATTGGTTCCGGTGTGGGACCGTCCAAGATTCAACAAGTCATCGGTGTAGCTAAATCGTACACAACTCGTGTAGGTGATGGACCCTTCCCAACTGAGCTGAACGATGAAGTCGGCGATTACATTCGTGAAACAGGTCATGAGTACGGTACGGTTACAGGTCGTGCTCGTCGTGTTGGCTGGTTTGACAGCGTCGTTGTGCGTCATGCCCGTCGTGTCAGTGGGTTAACGGGTCTTTCCCTGAACTCGCTGGACGTATTGACTGGCCTGAAAACGGTGAAAATTTGCACAGGTTACAAGTACCGCGGCGAGGTGATTACGCATTATCCGGCTAGCCTGAAAATGCTAGCGGAATGCGAAGCGGTATATGAAGAAATGCCAGGTTGGAGCGAAGACATCACTGGCGTGAAAACGCTGGAGGAACTGCCTGAGACTACACGCAATTACGTACAACGCGTGTCTGATCTGACAGGTATCCCAATTGCTATTTTCTCGGTTGGGCGTAATCGCGATCAAACAAATCAGGTGCTTCCGATTTATTTGTAGGACAAGAATGATATAGCTATTGATACATGTTCAAGGAGAGAGGCTGTTAGCAGCCTCTCTCTTTTTTTTATTCTGTGAAGTGTTAAATGGTTCCTCCCCCTTTACATAATCTTATCTTCCTTGTCGATTTGTGATAACAAACCCTCTCTATAATCCAAATAGAAAAGAGATTCGGACGTCTAGACGTCTTGAGAGGGATGAATTATGAACTGGTATCTTCGCTCACTCGGCACACGCAAAATTGTGGAATTCATCGTGCTTGTCATTTTCGTCATTTTTTTCCTGGGACCTCTGACCAACCTTCTCCTTTTGGCGGTTTCGGGAAAATGGCAATATCCTGCACCGCTCCCGCAGAGCTTGTCACTGGAATGGTGGAAGTTTGTACTTACCCAGGATGATGTACTCAGCTCGATTTCCCTATCCTTCTTGATTGCGATTACCGTTACGGTCTGCTCCATTATCGTATGTATTCCTGCTGCTTATGCCTTTGCACGAATTTCTTTCCCGCTCAGTAAGTGGTTTCTTTTCTCATTCCTGCTTACGCATGCTTTTCCGAAAATGGGTTTGTATGTGTCCATTGCCGTACTATTCTACCAATTCGGGTTGATGAACACCTTTGCAGGCATTGTGCTTATCCATATGGTAAACACGCTCATGTATATGACCTGGATTCCTTCCTCGGCCTTCCGCAGCGTACATCGTGCACAGGAGGAGTCAGCGCGGGATGCCGGAGCCGGACCATTTCGGGTGTTTTGGAAAATCACCTTTCCTATGGCGCTGCCCGGCATTGTGGTCGCCTCCATCTTTACCTTTCTTGCTTCACTAGATGAAGCACAGGGGACACTCCTTGTCGGAACACCGGACTATAAAACAATGCCAGTCATCATGTATTCCATCATTGCTGATTATCCGAGCACAACGGGCGCTGTTTTCTCTGTCATTCTTACCCTGCCAACGATCATTCTGCTATTGGCAGCCAAGCGTTTTGTAAGTGCGGATGTACTGGCAGGCGGATTTCAGGTGAAATAACGTAATTGGTCAAAAGAGGAGTTTGCAAAATCCTGAAAAAGGAGCCTAAGCTAATGCCCATTCAATTATCCATTCAAGAGTTAACCAAGCGCTTCAAGACAGGAGACGGAGTCAAAGGCATTTCACTTGACGTGATGAAGGGAGAGCTGGTGACACTGCTGGGACCTTCCGGCTGTGGTAAAACAACCGTGCTTCGCTCCATTGGCGGCTTTTTGGACCCGGACAGTGGCGACATTCAGATTCAGGGTAAAAGCGTACTCAAGCTGCCGCCCGAAAAGCGTCCGACGGCTATGGTGTTCCAAAGTTATAATTTGTGGCCGCATATGACCGTGTATGACAACCTGGCTTTCGGGTTGAAGATTCGAAAGGTGAAGAAGACAGAAATTGACCGTCAGGTGAAGGAAGCGCTAGCGCTGGTTCGGCTAGAGAGCGCAGAGCGTAAAACGCCGGGACAGCTCTCGGGCGGTCAGCAGCAGCGGGTAGCACTCGCTCGGGCTTTGCTGCTAAAGCCTGATGTATTGCTGCTGGACGAGCCTTTTTCCGCGCTTGATGCCAAATTGCGCATGGAGATGAGAGAGGAGCTGCGCGATATCCAGACCCAGACAGGGATGACGATGGTGTTCGTCACCCATGATCAGGAGGAGGCGCTGTCTATTTCTGACCGAATCGTCGTTATGAATGCGGGCCGAATTGAGCAGCTCTCTTCACCGCAGGAGATTTATGACAAGCCACAGTCACTTTTTGTAGCGGGTTTTATTGGCCGTATTAATTTATTAAAGGGGGTGAGCACAGGTCGCAGTGTCTCTGTGAGCGGAATACCGTTTGCACAAGAGCATGAATACACAGGTGAATCCATGGTTGGTGTAAGACCAGAGGATATTGTTCTGACGACGGAAGAAAATGGTTCTCTAGCCGGAACGATCAGACAAGTGATGATTCTCGGGCATTATGCGGAAGTTTCGCTGGATAGCGGTACCCATCATCTGAAAATGTTTGTGCCGCGTGAACGAGCGGCCGAGCTGCGCAGTGGAGAGCACATCAGCTTCAGCTTCAGTAAAATTGTTACTTTTCCATCAGCACAGTGAAGATTCACGATCAACCTCTATATCGCATCAATGTCCATCACGAACGCATCATCTGGTGATGCTGCGAACTTGTGCAACTATCTAAAGGAGGCAACAACGTGTTTGGGAAAAAGAATATGGGTCTGGTTTTGGCAGGGGTACTTAGTTTATCGTTGTTGGCTGGCTGTGGAAACGGCGGTAATGCCGCCACGGCTACTGGGGAAGCCAAGTCTACAAAAGCGGGAGCGGCTACGGGAACGACGGAAATTTCCTTGTACACTGGAGGGTCCCTGAACGTCAAAGAGCTGTGGGAAACGTTAATCAAGGACTTTGAAGCTAAAAATGATCACGTTAAGGTCAAACTGGTGTATTTGCCAGCAGGGACCGGAGGCGCATCTACACTGGATCGTCTGATCGCAGCCAAGAAAAGCGGACAAACCGATACAGATATCGACCTGTACGAAGGCAGTCTGGATGACATCACCAAAGGGGTAGGCGAGAAACTGTGGGAAACGGTGGATGCTGCCAAGGTTCCAAATTTGAAGAATGTTGATGAAACATATCTCAAGCAAGTCAACAATCAGGCCATTCCATACCGTGCCTCTTCGGTTGTCCTTGCCTATAACAGTGCAAAAGTAGCGACACCTCCGAAAACAGCCGACGAGCTGTACACGTGGATTCGCCAGCATCCGGGCAAGTTTGCCTATAATGATCCGTCCACAGGTGGATCAGGCAGCTCGTTTGTGAACACGGTTATCTATAATTTCCTTCCGCCAGAGGCGATGAACAGTGATGATCCGGCAAATATGAAGAAATGGGATCAAGGCTTCTCACTGCTCAAGGAACTGGGCCCTTCAATGTACCAAAAAGGAGTCTATCCTAAGAAAAACCAAGGTACGCTTGATATTTTGGCAAGTGGAGAGGTAGACATGGTTCCAGCCTGGTCTGATATGGCGCTCGAACAACTGGCTAAAGGGCTGCTTCCAGACACGGTGAAGCTGACACAGATCGACCCTGCTTTTACAGGTGGACCCTCTTATCTGATGGTTCCTTCGCTTTCCTCCAAAAAAGAAGCAACTCAGGAATTCTTGAATTATATACTGACGCCTGAAGCGCAAACGGTGGTTATTAATAAAATGTACGGCTATCCGGGGATTAAGTGGAATCTGATGCCAACGGAGCTGCAAGAGAAATTCAACAGTGTATCTTCTGGATACCGCAGCTTTAATAGCGGAGAGCTTCAGCAGGAAATCTACAAACGCTGGCAAAGTGAAGTAGCGGGCGGCTGATCATGAGTTCATTGTCTAAAAGGGGGATGCTGGGGCTTGCCCTGGTCATCCCGTCTTTTCTCATTTTGCTGGTCGTCGTTATTATTCCGATTCTCTATGCCGTAAAGGAAAGCTTGATTGATCAATATGGAACGGGCTACGGTCTGGCCAACTATATTCGGCTGTTCACGGAACCTGCCATGCGTAGAAATATCATGTATACCATTAATGTCACGTTAGTCTCGACGGCCCTTACTCTGGTCATCAGCTATGCTTTGGCGGTTTATCTGAGATTCGGTAAAGGGGTTGTCGTGAAGTGGATAGGTCGGTTGTATTTTATTCCGATGTTTGTTCCCGGTGTAATTGCAACGTATGCGATCATTACTATGTATGGTAATCACGGTTGGGCTGCACGTCTTTTGCTGCCGCTTGGCATTGAGACGATTCCGAGGATTATTTATGACTACAAAGGGCTGGTGCTGGCTAATTTGTGGTTCAACATTCCGTTCGCAACCATGCTGCTCAGCTCGGCACTTGCCAGCATTCCAAACGCTGTCGTCGAAAGTGCCAGAGATGCCGGAGCCAGCACGATGCAGCTGTTTGGGCGCTTTATTTTACCCCTTTCCTACAAAACGATGTGGGTTGCGGTGACCTTCATTTTTATGGGAATCATGGGCAGCTTTACGGCTCCCTTCCTGATCGGTGCCAACTCACCACAAGTGCTGGGTGTTGCGATGCAGCAGGTGTTTTCCAGCTATCAGGAGACGCATACGGCCAGTGCAATGGCAGTGTTTATGTTTCTACTGTGTTCTTTTATGGGCTACTTTTATATTCGGACAATGGTGAAGGATACGGATGCCAGCTAGACCGCCGTTATACACTAAGGAGGTTACAGGGATGAACAGCCAAGCAGAGGTGCAAATTACCGGGTTTAGTGGGCGAGCGTGGGAAAAGGATCTGCTGGATTGCGGTTATCGGATTGCCTTACACAAGGCGGAGGTTGAGCTCAGTCCGGGAAACGGATTTCGGTTTAGGTTCTCCATGCCAGAAGACGGATACGCGGAGCTTGATCTGTTCGCCAGATCGGACAGTGACTGGGCTGCGACAGATCGAGAATCTGCCTTCGTACGTCTCTACCTGAATGAAGCCTATAATCAAGATGTCATTTTGTACTATGGTAGCAGTCAGGGAGTGTACACCCGTTTGTTGGGATATCTAAAAGAAGGCGATTATGAGGTCTATGCCGAATTCCGCGAACTGGAATCGGCTCCGCTTGTATCTCGAGCATGGATCGACGGGGTTGAACTGCGCTGCGTGGCTGATTCCTCTCCAAGATCGCTGATTTATCGCCATACCCCGCTTTTATATGGCCGTAATCTGTCACATCCCTATGAGAATCGCTTTACGGATACACCGCTTGTTTTGTTCTATTCCATAGAAGTGAACGAGGGGAAGACGGTCATCGAATACCAGATGATGTTCAGCCATGAAGATGAGGGAACGCCCGCGCCGCTGCTTATGAGCAAATGGGGAAGAACCACCGATATCGAATGGATGTACCGCGTAGAGCTAGATGCAGAGGACAATGTTCTGGAAGCTGTTTTCCAGGGGGCACATCATAATACGACTGCGTTTAATGGGAATTATGATCTGGGCGGGCATCCTGTTCTCCAATCCGCAACAACCAACGGAAACTTTAAGGATGACATTTCATCGGACTATCGTTTTATGCTGCCGCCTGCTTTCCATTGGAAACCAGAGGAAGAGCCACGTGAGGCGGTCATGAGTCGTTTTCCTTTTGCCTATCAGGTCACTGGGTGGGAGATGGAACGTCAGCAGGAGCTGGAAATGCCATCACAAGCGTCTTCCATTACACTTGCACACCAGCGTAGCTATGTGTTTATACAGACTTCCAAACGCCCCTTGCGGGATTCAGGCAGAGAATCGGTTCCAGCGTCCAGACCTGGCTTCAATCGGCGTGAGGAGGATGCCTGTGTCGATGTCCAGCTTCGCCTTCACGGCTCGGAGCAGTGGTATTCATCGTGCCATTATGATCTGAGACTCGGGGAATTTAGAGCCGCTTATGAGGGTGCAGAGTCACATTTTTCTACCACGGTCAAGCTGTCTGGAGAAGCTGTGCTTGAGGATATAGCTGAAATCAGAGCCGTATTGCTGGAAGGCGGTGCGGACAGCATGGAAGTGGTCGGACTGTGTGCTTTTACGTTAAACGAAGATAATCTCCCGCAGTTTCCAGGTATTCGTACAGACCGGGTGATTGAGCTGACGCGGCTTCAACCCGTGGGTGTTTTGTGGGCGGCAGACAAAGACATGTCGGGTGATGAAGAACATACTGTGAATGATATGGTGAAACATGTTGTGGATGAACCGTCTAGCCAGGATGGGGAGTCATGAGCAGACTACTGTATGTGGAAGGAACGGTCGACAGAACCTGCACCCAGAGCCATATTACGTACTCTTTTCATATTCCACAGCCGACTGAAACGATCCGTATTCACTTCTCTTACACGCCCAAGTTATTGGAGGATCAAGAGCAAGCACGAGAAATCATTGAGGAGAGCATGAGCAAATACGGATACGAAGAGCCGGGGCATTCATCCGATCTATGGAAGAAGTATATACCGCTGCAAAATTTATTAACGCTGTCTGTCGATGATCCTCTCCGTCACCGCGGAAATGCGCACCGTCCCGAGATGCAGCAGGAGCATTGGCTCGGTTCGTCTGCGGCTTCCCCGGGATTCCTTGCAGGAGATCATCCGCCAGGCATGTGGCGGATTACGGTCAGTCTGCATGCCGTTGTGACCGAGACGCTTGCCTACCAAATTCATGTATTGGGGGAGGAAGCAGCATATGCTTAAATGGATTCCGGCTGAGCTTCACACCCATACGCTTCACAGCGACGGCAAGCAAACACTGGAGGAGCTGGCCCAAAGTGCAGCCAATCTCGGGCTTGAATGTATCGCTATGACGGATCACAACACGCAATCGGCACTTGCGGATCAGGAACGGGTTCAGCGGCAGTTCGGTCTCCCGATCATTTCAGGGATGGAGTGGACGACCTTTTACGGGCACATGCTGACGCTTGGGGTTGACCGCTTTATCGACTGGCGTGTGCTGGGACCAGATGACATCCATGAGGGGATTCGGCAGGTGCATGAGCAGGGAGGCATTGCAGGGATTGCCCATCCGTTCAGGATTGGAAGTCCGATCTGTACGGGGTGCTTTTGGGAATACACGATTCAGGATTGGCATGAGGTGGATTATATAGAGGTCTGGTCAACGCTTATGCCATCTATTAAGCGAGATAGCCAGCGGGCGTTTGCCATGTGGACCGATTTGTTGAATCAGGGGTATCGCATCACTGCGGTAAGCGGTCGGGACTGGCATGTATCTAAACCAGATGATGCGCTTCCGGCTGTTACGTATTTGGGTGTTCATGATGAAGCAGAAGAGCGAGAAGGTTTAGCAGGCCGGGCAGTTGAGGCGATTCGCCACGGTTCAGTGTCAGTTACGATGGGACCGTTACTGACGATGTGGGCACAGATTAAGGGCAAAGAAAATCGTTATCACATCGGCGAATGTATAGAGCTGACTGTAGAGGATTCACTATCGGTGACGGTTCAATTGGATGTGGAAGCAAGAGCATCCCATTATAACCTCAAGCCTCAGAATCTTCGTCTTCTGCTGACAAGTAGTCATGGAATATGCTCCGAGATTCAGATCCCTGCTCAAACAGGAGAATATACGCTGTCATTGCAAGATCCGCTAGGAAAGGGCTGGATAAGAGCCGAGCTTTACGGCTGCATGGAAGACTGCGTGATGATGATTGCTTTTACGAATCCGATTTATATGGCTTAACACAATAGAAAGGCTGGGCTTCGGACGGTGTCAACAAAACAAGAGAACATAAAGCAGCTTATAGAAGAATATATGAAGGTTAATCAAATGGGTCCGGGGGATCGGCTGCCGTCGGAAACTGCACTTTCCCAATCGTTTCGTGTCTCACGTACGACGCTACGGGGAGCTATCCGCCAACTGGAATCGGAAGGTAAGCTGCTTGTAAAACACGGGAGTGGCACGTTTGCTACTTGCCCGCTGCCGAGTATTCCAAGCTCGCTGGACCGCCTGTACAGCATCGGGGACATGATTCGTTCGGCAGGGTTACGGGAAGACGAGCAGCTGGAATCCATTCAGAGAATTTCGGTCTGTCCTCCTGATATTGCCGAACAGATGAGACTTTCCGAGAATGAGCCCATGATTGCTCTAGAGCGTACACGCACTGCCAACGGAGAGGCTGTAGCCCACTCTATAAACTGGATGCCAGAGAAATTAGCCGGACCCATTCTGGAAGGTGACTCTTTTTCAGGCTCGCTTTTTCAGAGTCTTGAGTTCAAGGCGGGGGTGCGAATCGTCGGAGCGTATTCCGAGCTTACCGTTCCCAACTATGACGACGCACATATGACACGTCTGCTGAAGCATCCGCAGGCTACGGTATTACTATTGAAGCAGCTTCACTATGATGAAATGAACAGGCAGGTGCTGTATTCTCTGGATTATGTCCGCAGTGACATTTTCCGTTTCTGGGTGCGTCGTACGCGCTGATTCAATCAGAATGTGGCATCTTCTATTGAATTGTGCTAGTTTTACATATTCCATGGGTTAAAAATCGTCATATCTCGTCAATACTGATCTATATGCACTTCATGATGATACACACATGGCAGGATGCGTATAAGGAGGTAACGGGATATGAGGTGGCTTGGATGGCTGCTCAAAAAAGGAATGACGGTGGTGTTGGTTAGCGCACTAACGCTGGCAGTGACAGGTGTAGTCGTTAATGCTTATGTTCAATCGCTGCTACGGCAGTTTAACATTCAGCTTGATCATCAGCCCATATGGGGATTGGGTTGGCTAAAAGGCAGCGCTGGTACTGACCAAAGCACAGACACGGGGAAGAACAAGACGACAGGAAGTGGCTCGGGAAGTGTAACACCGCCTGATGATGCGTTGCCTGTCATGGGACAGGGCTTAGAAGAAAGCGGGAGTGAGGCTGGTGGCGTAGCCAGTGGCAAGGTATCTCAGGAGGGGGCCACGTCGGCTGGAACAACTGGCAACGAGTCACGGAAGCAGGCAGAAGGTACAGCTACACCCGGAACGAGTATTGAAGGCCATGATTTAGTGATTACGCCCGACCATTTGACGGAGAAGAAGAACAACTTACCGGCTGCACAGAAGCAGGAAATTTTTGCGATTCTGATGAATAAGCTACCGCCGGAGGAGATGCAGAAAATATCAGCTGCGATGGAAGGCGGTCTCACCGAGCAGGAGCTTCAGGATATTCAGCAGGTGCTTGCGAAGTATTTGACCAAAGAGGAATATAACAAGCTGATGGATTTGCTTAAATGAGTATTTTGCAAAATCTTGAATAATAAACGATGAATTCATGGAAAATGTTTATGCTCAAAATAGGACTGTAGAATCCGCGCCATGCGCGGATTTTTTTGCGTGTCAGGAAGGAACTGGAGTGTAGTTGAATTCTTTGTAAAGGCTATGTTAAAGTAAACAGTGTTGTGAAAAGGTTAAATTTTTGAAACCTTTTACGCAACTATGCAATGGTAGATAGCGACTAATATCATAGATGCTTGTGAATACAGGCTAGATTCATAGTGTGAAAGACCAATAACGAACGCATTTATATAGAGATAAGATATGCTGAAAAGGAGAGAGTCATGAAGGTTTTGAGGGAGCAGGATTCACCAGACAGCAGGAATGCAGACTCAAACGTTGCAGACAAGCCTGCTGTGGAAGCGGGGAAAATAGCAAAGTGGTGGAGCGGTCGGAGAAAGTGGTTGAGCTGGACGGCAGGCGGTGTGGTGATTGCAGGCAGTCTTATTTTTGCGAGTAATCAGTATGTCGGGGCTAACACAGTTCCTTATTATAAAGTGTATGTAAAAGGCGTCGAGGTCGGGAATATCTTGAATGAGCAACAACTTAAACAGCTGTACGCAACGAAGAGCAAACAATATAAGGACAAGTATCCCGGCGTCGATATGGTGCTCAATACGAGCGCGGTAACGACAGGCATTGAGAAGGCATATAAAGCGGATATCGACAGCGCGGCCACGCTGAAGAAGCTGGACGGTATGCTGACAGCGTATGCCAAAGGGGTAGAAGTGAAGGTCAACGGTCAGACGGTTGGCATTGTAAAGGACAAAGCGACTGCACAAGCGGCTTTAAAACAAGTACAGAAGAAGTACACACCTGTGGGTGAGGGTACATCTACAGGCATCAAGGGGCTGGTTCGCAAAACATCCGTGGGCAGCAGCCATGCGAGTGCTAGTACTAAAACCCCTAAAGCATGGCTGGAGTCTGCCGGTATCCGTGAGAAAATCGCGTACGAGCCTGTGAAAGCAGACCCGAACAAGGTGCTGACGGAGGCAGAAGCAGTCAAAGTGTTGACTGAGGGGCGTGAGGCTCCTATCACGTATACAGTGCAAGAAGGCGATTCTTTGTCGTCGATTGCAACTAAATTTAATATGACCGCTTGGGAGATTAAGCAGAACAACCCTGGCTCGCGTGAGCTGTATTTGCAAATTGGGGACGAATTGAAGCTTACTGCTCCGAAGGCTCCGGTTACGGTGCGAACAGTAGAGAAGGTCGTCGAACAGATTGCCATCGAGCCTGAGGTTGAGATTCGCCAGAGCGATGAACTGAAGGCAGGAGTTACCAAAGTAGTCAGACCGGGACAAGCAGGTCTTAAAGAGATGGACTATCGTTTGACCAAGGAGAACGGCGAGGTCGTGCAAGAGGAATGGCTCGGTCAAAAGGTGCTGCAGCCGTCTGTTACTGAGGTGGTTCTTAGAGGGACGAAGGTCGTGGGAGAAGGCTCAGGACAGTTCGCTTGGCCGGTGTCCGGCGCATCGATGTCGAGTAGCTTTGGCGCACGTTGGGGACGTATGCATGAGGGTGTGGACTTGGTCGGTAGTGCTGATATTCACGCATCAGATGAAGGCGTGGTATCATTTGCAGGTCAGCAGAATGGATACGGCAATGTCATTATGATTGATCATGGCAACGGCTACCAAACCGTGTACGGGCATTTGAGCAGCATTGGCGTTCATGTAGGACAGGTGGTTCAGCAAGGCGAATCGATTGGGGTCATGGGGAACACAGGACGCTCGACCGGAACGCATCTGCATTTTGAAATTCGTAAAGATAATACGCCACGCAATCCAATGACGTATTTAAGATAGATTGGATGTTTATATCGAGAGTTACATGATTTATGAGAATCAAAGGGAAAGGCCATGTTTTTCTGCATGCTTAACATTAGGTGCAGGCATGGTTTTTTTCTGCGTAAAGAAAAGGGTCTAGAGAAGTAATGGAATGGCTCACGGGTATGATAGAATAGAATAAACATCTTATAGGTACTGACAAACGTAAGTTAATTATAAATTATGATCCGTGAAGAGAGGTGAACGCTATATGCAGGGAACGATTCTGGTAGTGGATGATGAACAGCCAATCGCTGATATTTTAAAATTTAATTTGGAAAAAGAGGGCTACCAGGTGATTTGCGCCTTCGATGGAATCAGCGCGGTGGATATCGCGGTCAAGCAGCAGCCTGACCTGATTCTGCTGGATCTGATGCTGCCGGGCATGGACGGCATGGATGTATGCCGCGAGGTACGTGGGCATCAGCTCCAGACGCCGATTATTATGTTGACCGCCAAGGACGGCGAAATCGACAAAGTGCTGGGGCTGGAGTTGGGCGCGGACGATTATGTGACAAAACCGTTCAGCACACGGGAATTGCTGGCACGGGTGAAGGCACAGATGCGCAGACAGCAACGCGGCGGGGCAGGCGCGTCGGAAAGCCGACCGCAGGAGGATAAGCAGGGGCTGCGCGTGGGCGACCTCTTTTTTGATACGGATATGTATACAGCTTACAAAAACGGAACACCGCTTGACCTGACGCACCGTGAGTATGAGCTATTGCACTACATGGCGAAGAATGCCGGAAAAGTCATGACGCGGGAGCATTTACTCCAGGCGGTGTGGGGCTTCGAATACTACGGGGATGTGCGGACAGTGGATGTGACCATTCGGAGGTTGCGCGAGAAGATTGAGGAGAACCCGAGCAAGCCGGAGACCATCCTGACACGCCGTGGCCTTGGATATATCGTGAGCGGGGGCAAAGGTGGCCTGCGGGCATGAGATGGCTGTCTTTCTTTCGTACCATTCATGCAAAGCTGATTATTATCTATGTGCTGCTTATCTTGGTGGCCATGCAGCTGATTGGGGTCTACTTTGTCAGCTCGATGAAGAACTCTCTTACGAGTAATTTTACGCAGGATTTGCAAGCACGGGCGGAGATGCTGTCCGTGCTGGCGGAGCAGGATCTGAGTGGCAGTGACGGCAAAATGGAAGAAGACAGCGTGGAAAGCCTGCGTGCACGCGTGAATAATTTGTTTGATTTCAGCGGCGCGGAAATTCAGGTGCTGGATGCCAGCGGTAAAGTGTTAATTACTTCTCAGGGTTCACACGCCGATTATGTCGGACGCAAAAACACGCAGACAGTGGTCAGCCGCGCACTCCAAGGTATCCGTGATAACGAGGAATACATGGTGGACGAGGATAATATCCGCAAGAAGGTCGTCGCCAAGCCTGTTATCAGCCAAGGCAAGATTGTCGGCGCGGTGTACATCGCCGCTTCGATGACCGAGCTCTACGATACGATGAAACGCATTAACAATGTGTTTCTCTCAGGTATGCTCATTGCGCTCGCGTTGACGGCTGTGCTGGGCGTGGTATTGGCCCACACGATTACGCACCCGATTAAGGTGATGACACGTCATGCAACGGAGGTTGCCGAGGGCAAATTCGACCAGCAGATGCCTGTATTTGGTGATGACGAGATCGGCAGGCTCAGCGTGGCCTTTAACTATATGACAGGCCGTCTGCGTGAGGCGCTGTCCCAAAATGAAGAGGAGAAGGAGAAGCTCTCCTCCATCTTGACCAATATGAGCGACGGTGTGGTCGCTACTGATGACAATGGCCGGGTCATTCTAGTCAACCGTCGGGCCAGCGCCATGCTGGGCGTAAACGAGAACGAAATGACTGGAAGGCATATCGCGGTACTGCTGGGGATCGACCCGGAGGAAACCGAGGCCCTGTATAGCGGCTCTTCGGCCTCCACGCTCTTGCAGCTGGAGCCAGCCGGTCAGGATGAACCCATTGTTATCCGTGTGACATTCACGCCGATTCATCGGCGGGAATTTGGCATTACGGGAACGATTGCCGTACTCCAAGACGTGACGGAGCAGGAGGAGATGGAGACGACACGGCGGGAATTCGTAGCGAATGTATCACATGAGCTGCGCACTCCGTTGACGACCATCCGCAGCTATGCTGAGGCGCTGGATGACGGCGCGATGGCTGAACCGCAGCTCGCGGAGCGTTTCGTGGGCGTGATCCGCAACGAGACAGAGCGTATGATCCGGTTGGTTACGGATTTGCTGCATCTGTCACGGCTCGATTCCAATGAGGCACCTTTGCGGATGCAGCCTGCAGATGTGATGGAGATGCTGGACGAGGTCGCAGATCGGTTTTCTTTTCAAATGAAGCAAAAGCACATTCGCTCAGGGATGTTCGTAGAGCAGGGAATCGGTAAGGTCGTGATCGACCGGGACCAAATTGAGCAGGTGTTGGACAACCTGATGTCCAATGCGCTGAAATATACGCCAGATGGCGGGAGTATTCGGATTGAAGCTCGCCGCAATAGTGAGGGGATGCTATCCATTTCGGTACAGGACACCGGGATTGGTATTCCCAAAAAAGATCTGGACCGGATTTTTGAACGGTTTTATCGTGTAGACAAGGCGAGATCGCGCAATATGGGCGGCACGGGGTTGGGACTTTCGATTGCCCGGGAAATTGTAAAGGCGCATGGGGGCCAGATTTTTCTGGAGTCGGAATATGGTCAGGGAACCTGTACGACCTTTACGCTACCCATGTCGAGTGAAGGGAGGGAAGCACAGTGAAGGAACGTTTGAAGTCCTGGACGCTTATTTTGCTGGTTGCTTCCAGCCTGATACAGACTTATTTTTTGATTTACCGCCTTCCGGGCAGTGATTCTGTACTCACTTCAGAAACGAACTATGTCAAAACCGAAAGCATGGGACAGGAGAAAAAGATTGAGAACCTCGTGTTTCCTGATAAAATGCTCATTCACCAAGGTGAGAAGAAGCATACCGTTTTTTATCCGGGTGTTACTTTTTACGATTTAATTTATACACGGCTGGAAAGCCGAAGCTTTAACAACTTTCAACGTCGAAGTATTCAATCGGCAGACTGGGCGCGGATTCGCAGCGAAAATGAAGGCATCGAATTATCTTTTTCAGGCGGGGTCCCGGTTTCATTACTGGAGCGGGTCATGCGTCTGACGCCGGATTCGGTGTTTCAGGGAGAGACGATTAACCGCATCTGGATCTATATAGATGAAAAGAATGCCAAGCCGCACGCGCTCTTTTTCAGTGCCAGAGGCGATGTGGTGTATGAGGCGAACCAGTTCGATATGACGGTAGAGGACATCCGGCAGCATGTGAATTTCGGTAAAAATGCCCCGTTGTACGAGCTGGTGGATAATCAGTACTACATTCCCGTGAATGACCTGGAAACTACACAGCCTGTGGTGTATGCCGGGTTGTTTACGACGGAGCAAATGCAGCGGAATTTGTTTTTCGATCCGGGGATTACGCGCAATATTCAGGAAAAGGACGGCTCCCAAATTTATACGGACAGCAAGCGTAGTCTGCAAATCAAGCAGGAGCAACGATGGATGAGCTATACCGATCCCAGTGCGCCGGGGGCGGGTGGAAGCAGTCCGATTAGGGATGTGCTGGCCGCGGTTGATTTTGTAAATCAGCATGGTGGTTGGGATGCTTCGTATCAGCTGAAATTGAAGAGCAGTGATGAAAATCGTACAACTGTGATGTTTCAGCAGTATTATGGTGCTTATCCAGTGCTGGACACACCATCGTTCCGCTTTGGTACGATTTCGCTGCAAATCCAGCAGGAAACGGCTTCTGTCTATGAACGTTCGTTGCTGTATCTCAAGGGAGGAGAACAATCCTCAAAGAAGGTTATGCTGCCGGGCGGCGAGCCCTTGAAAAAGCAACTGGAGACTGTAGGCAAAGGGAAGACGATTAGAGAACTGACTCCTGTATATCAGCCGGAGCTGATTAATGATGGATTGAAGCTTTCTCCTGAGTGGCGCGTTACGCTCAGTGACGGTTCTGTTGCTGAGATTCATGCTGTCCCTGTAACGACAGCATCGAATACAACACAAACACAGCCAGACCGGGAGACAAAGAGGTGACAGGAAGGGGGAACGGGAATGGATTGGAGCCGCGCCAAAAACGTACTGATCTGTACATTTTTGCTGCTCAATGTGGTATTGAGTTATCAACTGTGGCATGACGCGCAGGAAACGGTAGGGCCGAATTTGGATTTTACTTCATTGGATGAAAATACGCAGCGTTTAATGGAAGAGAAAAGCATTCAGGTGCTGGCTCCGATTCCCGGGGATACCCCGCAGCTGCCTAAACTTTCTTACACATACGTTCATAGTGGAGAAAAGGATGATCGTGTGCAGCTGGTGAAGCCGGTGGACAGCAAACTGGTATTCACCCATGACGCGTTAGTTGAGGCATTGGAGCCACAAATCAAGGATATCGATAACTTCCAGTATGATCCGCTGGATGTTCAGGAGGAGTTGGCATCCGGACAAGCAGATGCTTTTGTGCTCCATCCGTTGGTACAGGGCAAGTGGCCGCTATTTAATGTGAAGCTGGCTCTGTTTTACAGCAATCAGAAAATTACAGGGTATCGCAAAATTAAGGTCGATCTCCAGCCTTCGGATGAGGCAAAGAAAATGCTGCCTGCGTCCAAAGCACTGGCAAGGCTGATTGACGGTTATTTGCCGCGCGACTCGATTGTGAAGGATATCCGGCTCGGTTATTACGGACAGACCTTTAACTCCGATAGCCAGGTGGCTGCCCCCGTGTGGCGGTTTATGCTGGACAACGGGAAAGGTGTGTATTATGTGCAGATGAACGGAGATGTCATTAGTCCAAAGACAGAACATACAGAAGGGTCTTGAACAGATATGGGGATTTCATTTACCGTGCTGTCGAGCGGTTCGACCGGCAACGCTACCGTTGTGCGGAACGAAGACACGACATTGCTCATCGACGCAGGTCTCAGCGCGAAGCGTATTGACGAATTGCTGAAAGAACGCGATCTGAGCGGAGAAGAGTTGGATGGTATTTTGGTCACGCATGAGCATTCCGATCATGTTAAAGGACTAGGCGCCATGGCGCGTAAATATAATTTACCTATATATGCTAACGAGAAGACATGGTTTGCCATCAGCAATGCTGTTGGGCAAATTGCAGAGGATAACCGCAGAATATTGGAGACAGGCGCAACGCGGGAATTTGAGTCATTACGCGTGGAGTCTTTTGGCATATCCCATGATGCGGCTGAGCCTGTAGGATATAGCTTTTATGATGGGGCAGAGAAGCTCAGTGTAGCGACCGATCTTGGCTATGTCAGCGACAAAGTGAAACAGGCGATATCAGACGCGGATGTATTGGTGCTGGAGTCTAATCATGATGTGGAAATGCTGCGTATGGGTCGTTATCCGTGGAACATCAAGCGCCGTATTCTCAGTGATATCGGTCATTTATCCAATGAGATGGCGGGCGCGATTCTTAGCGAGCTATTGACAGGACGTACGAAGCGAACGTATTTGGCACATTTGAGCCGCGACCACAATATGATGGAACTTGCGAAGTTGACTGTACGTGGGGCGATGGAAGACCGCGGCTGTTTTTACAAGGACAGTGAATTTCGATTGTGCGATACGTACTATGATCGTCCTACACCTTGGGATAAGGTAAGTGAGCCATAAAGCTGTCCAGCTCGGCGGCTTTGCGTTCTACCTCTTCACGGGTCACTACGCCTTTGTCCACCAGTAGTTCAATCAATGTACTTAGCGCCAGTGTATTGCGGTAATGCTCGTCTTTCAAATCCGCAAGCTTGGCAGCCATGTGAACTTCATCCATAGCCGAACGATGTGAATTCATCATATATTCCTCCTGTAAAAATATTTTAGAAATGGCGTGCAATGAGCTTGGTTCTGCCTGTGGTTTTGTTGGGTGCTGTGATACAATAAAGCTAACAACGGAAAGCTTTCTGAAGGAAGGCTCTCATCGAAAGTATAGGCAGCTTTAAGCGGACGGGAACAGGCCAGAACGTCTCTATGAGACGATCATTTTGTAATAGAATAGAAGACTTGTTACTATTGTAGTCCATTGGTTTGGAAATCATTCCTCTTTTTTCCTCTATTCGGGGTCAGATTCGGCGTGTATGCTAATTTATGAGATTCGGTTGCTTAGGAAGGCACCATTTGTGGTGATTAATAAGTAGGCCGGAACGATTGGTTGCTGGATTCCGATGATAAGGGATATTCAATCCATTTGAGATGTTCAACGGAGCAGGTTCTCTGTAGCATAGGTTGGCGCAAGCCCGAATAGCCCTAATTTTTTAGTGAGTGTCGGTGCATGACAACGAAGGGGAGAGGATTAGCATGGGCTTGTTTGAGGACGATTTTTATTCAACAAAGGTATCCACACGTGCGGCTAAAAAAATGGCATTTAAGGCGCGCCGTGGAGGACGTGGACGTTGGCCACACAGGAAGCGTGGAGTAAGTCCGGTGCAAGCTGCTGTCATTAGCGGTGCAGTCAGTGCAGTGGTTGCTGTGCTTCTGTTCAGCTTTATTACAGGCCTGCCCTCCACTACGGCGGTAACGGGAGCCAGTCACTATCCCTTGCGGCAAGCAGCGGGTGATCCGTATGATCGGATTGTGCAGGCGGCAGCCAAGGTGCGCCCAGCCGTCGTCAGCATCGTGAATCTGAAAGAGGAAGATGGTAAAAGCACGGAACAATCCGCGCTTGGATCGGGTGTCATTTTCCGAGTGAGTTCAGGCAAAGCCTTCATTATGACAAATAACCATGTGGTCGAAGGATCAGATGATCTGGATATTGTAACGGTAGACGGCGTCAGAAAAGAGGCAAAGCTGATCGGCAAGGATCGCATTAGTGATATCGCTGTACTGGCAGTTGACGATAAAGGCATTAGCACGGTAGCGGATATCGGCGACTCCAGTAAACTTCGTCTGGGTGAAACGGTCATTGCTATTGGCAACCCGCTTGGCTTGGGAGACACGCTTACCTCCGGTATTGTGAGTTATACGAATCGCATCATTCCGATTTCCATTAATCAGGATGGCGTATATGACTGGGAGCAGCATGTCATCCAGACCGATGCGGCGATTAATGAGGGAAACAGCGGCGGCGCGCTGGTCGATCTGGACGGACGTGTGATTGGCATCAATACGATGAAAATCGCTGATACAGGTGTTGAGGGACTTGGTTTTGCCATTCCCGCCAATGAGGTGATGAAAACGGTGGATGAACTGGTTGAGGACGGCAAGATCACCCGCCCTTATCTGGGGGTATACACGGTCGATCTCAATAATGAATATGCACCGCTGGATGAAACTCAGCGCAAGGAGCTCAAGCTGCCGGACAGCGTGAAGAATGGAGCAGTCGTTCTGGAAGCCCACGGTCCTGCCAAGGAAGCTGGCTTGAAGCTGAACGATGTCATTACAGCGTTTGATAGCGAACCGATTAACTCTACGCTTGATTTGCGTCGCTACTTGTACGATAACAAGAAGATTGGCGATGAGCTGAAAGTTACTTTTTACCGGGCAGGCAAGGAAGAAACGGTGATGTTAAAATTAACAGATAAGCCGGAAGGCTAAGGTAACTTATAGGCTTAACTATAAAAAAAGGCGTTCACCGGCTCATTTCCGGGAACGCCTTTTTTCGATCTTCTGCTGAGCCTTTGATTAGGATGTCGTTCCCGTTACACGGGTTCCGCTCTTGGTGATTTTGTATGTCACCACATCGCCGCTCCAAAAATGGAACTTCAGCGTGACTTCACCATCTTTTACACTATTAAAAAATTCAGGCAGCAGCTTGATGCCATTGGCATCATAGGCAGGGGCAAAAGTATTGCCAAACTCTTTATAAGGCGTCCAATCCTGTGGACCGGCATTGCCACCATTGGTATAAACGGCTTCCATCGTGGCGAGCTGGCTACCGCGGAATTCCGTTGGAATGGTAAAGGTTTGTGTAGTCCCTTCGACAGCACTTAATTTTGGGGTATCATACACGACTACTTTGAAATTCCAGTCTGCCCCCTTGTTAAACTTAGCGGTAATGACGGCATTCTCCCCATATTTACCGGAAGTGGTCAGGCTGGTGAGCAAGCTGGCTTTTAAGGTTAATGTATCTCCGCTCAGCGTATAGTCGGTGCCCTGTGTTAGTTGCTTACTGCCCACACTGAGTGTTTTCAGCTGATTGCCATTCAGGTTTAAGGTGACCTTGGTGTCCTGAGCAGAGGTGCCTTTCTTCAAGTGAATGAGATCACGGTCTGCATTGGAGGAACGCCCTTTTAGACTGGCTTTAATAACATTAAAGAGCTCAGGATCAGACCATTTGTACGTTGTACGGTTAAAATGCTGGCCGTTATCCCAGAGCATACCTGTTATTTTCTTCTCTTTCATGTAATAGGTTAAATGCTCGAAGAATTTCAGCTTTTCGCCTTGTTCAATAACGCCTGTATGTTTATCGAAGCCGAGTAGACCGAATTCACCTACAATAACCGGAATACCTTTGGCTACAAAGGTGTTATAGACGTTATCAAAGGTTTGGATGATATCGTTTTTAGTATCTTTATCAAAAGTAGTATGGCCCGCAATATTTACACTGAAAGGCCAATAACCATAATAGTGGACGGTGGCAATCAGATTGGGATCATTCAGCTTGGTTATCGTGTTGTACAGCTCGTTGATTTTGGCCTGAGCAGGTGCGGTGTCCAAGCCAGGCAGAACAAGGGGACGAGTGGCATTTTTACCACCAGAGGCGCGGACAATTTTATGGAAGGATACATTCAGTTCTTGGAGCATCTGATTCATTTTCGTTTCATCCGTAGTCCCTCCTTCGGAGAAACGGGGTTCGTTAATACTTTCGAACATCAGCTTGTTAGGCTGGTCTTTAAAGCGTGGGGCAATTTGTGTCCATAATGCGTTATAGCGAGCCAGCACCTCATCATGTTTGGGCTCCATACTGCTTACCCACGTCCATGAATCATGATGGACATTAATCATGACGTACAGATTAGCATCCAGTGCCCAGCGAACAACCTCTTCCACACGGTTCATGTAGGCAGACTCAACGGTATAGTTCGGTGCTGCTCCAATGTGCTTATCCCAGGTGACCGGGATGCGTATGCTTTTGTACCCTTGGGCAGCAATTTGCTGGATCAACGCCTGGGTAATGCGCGGATTGCCCCAGGCTGTTTCATCCGCCCCCACAGCATCCAGAGAATTTCCTAAATTCCATCCAGGCTGCATGGCTTCCACATACGATTGCATGCTGCTCGCAGCCGCAGCTTGTGGTGCTTGTCCGTCAGATTCGGCAGCAGCGGCAACGGATGCGAACGTAGATAACAACAGGGTAATGGCAAGCGTCAACGACAGCAATGAAACGGGTCTTCGTTTTAACATAACAGGCCCCTTTACAAAGTTATTTTTGAAAGCGCTTTCCAATAAAACACTACCATACTATTTGAATATGGAATACCTGTATAATTCATGTAAAAATCATGTGTTAATTAGATATTTTAATTTTGTAAGCGTTATTATTGAAAAAATACAGAAATGAGTGTAGAATCTATGACCCTACGTGGATTGTAGTATAGCACCGGATTTGTAAATACAAAAGAAAGAAGGAGATGAATATGAATAAGTGGGACACGGAAGAGGCCATTCGACGCTGGGATATGCATGCAGGAAACTTTACTGCCAAGTACACGGAGGAAGGAGATCGATCTCGCGAAGTACTGCTAAACCCGGCATTGCAAGCCTGTATGGGACCTCTCGGGGGCAAAAAAGTGCTGGATGCCGGCTGTGGCGAAGGCTATTTAAGCCGTAAAATGGCCAGGGTGGGTGCGTTGGTAGAGGCTGTCGATTACTCGACAGAGATGCTGAGGCTAGCCAAAGAGCGGACGCCGTCAGCGTTGGGAATTACATATCACCACGGCAATCTGGAAAAGCTGGAGATGTTCGGGGACCAGAGCTTTGATCTGATCGTGTCCAATATGGTCATACAGGACTTGGCTCATTATGAGCAGGCGATTGCCGAAATGCAGCGATTATTAGTTCCAGGAGGCCGCTTTATTTTTTCTATTCTGCATCCGTGCTTCCAGACGCCACAGAGTGGTTGGGTGAAGGATGAGACAGGGAAAAAACTATATTGGAAAGTGGATCAATATTTCAACGAAGGCCCATTGGAGCAAGCGATCCCTTATGATCAGGAAGAAAAGTTTTTGTACTTTCACCGTACGCTGAGCAGCTATGTACAGACCATTATTGAGGCGGGTTTGCTGTTGGAAGGGATGATCGAACCCAAGCCGTCTGCCGAAATGTTGGAGAAATATCCTCATTTTCACGAGGACTTGAATGTCACTAATTTTCTTATTTTTACAACCAGACGTTTGGGGTAAAAAGCAAGCCCTTTCCTTTCCCCGTCAAGTGTGGTAGAACAAAAGTAGGCAGTTTTGACACACCTACAACAGGAAGAGCTTCAAACGGAAAGGGATGCAACTGGAATGTACGTGGTATGTAAAGAGCATGTGGAACTGGCAATTGATATGTTCGTCGATGAATACGAGGATGCACCGGATGTCGTCGATCTTAAGGAAACGAAATTTTCGGATTGGGACCCTCCAGTGAAGTGCAAGGAATGTGAGAACAAAGCAGAGTTTTTGGTCGTCTAAAAAACAAGCACGGGCGTTTCGGGCAGAAACGTCCTTTTTGTATACCAGAATTTTTGCAAAAATACCCCATACATAGAGCTATATTTATTCCCATCACGTGCTGAGACAGGAGTGAACGATGGATGGACCCTTTGCTGCATTCACTATTTCGTCCGCTTCAAGTCAATGGAAGTGATCTCTCCACGTATTATATCGAACAAAAGCCGTCTGCTGCGCTGAAAGCTTACGTGGCCTGTTATTGGGAGTCCGGTCCGGCTAATAGGGTGGTAGAAGAGAATCTAGCAGCTTCGTGCGAAGACACCGCTTTGTTAAGCTTGCCGCATGAAGAAACCATGGAGCGGGTATTACCTGACGGCTGTACGGATATTCTATTTGAATACGACCCGGTGAGTAAGCGTCAGGAACTCTCGTACTGTGGGACATTTACGCAACCGTTTGTGTCTGCCAGACAAGCAGGGTCCGAGACACGCATTTTTGCGGTGCGATTTTTTCCCGGTGGGGCACATTATTTTCACGGTATGCCGACTCATTTGTTTACAGGTGGTAATTATCGCTTGGAAGATCTCTGGCCCGAAAGCATCGCCGTCATAGGTGAGCGCATTATGGAAGCGCAGAATTTCAATGAACGGGTGCGCATAATGGATGAGTATCTTAACCAGCTTCTGCTGCGCCGTAGGATAAGCGATTGTGACCTGATGAAAAACTTGCTGCATCGCATCTTTGTGAGCGGCGGGAGTGTGGGGGTTAAGGAGCTTGCGGAGTGTGAGGCGATCAGTGAAAGACAGCTTAACCGCAAGTTTGGGCAGTGGATCGGAATCAGCCCCAAAAAGTTCAGTGAAGTCGTCCGCTTCCAGAGCGTTCTGCACAGTATCCAAAGCGGCGGGGGTCTGGATTGGACGGAGCTGGCATTGAAGCACAGCTTTTTCGACCAGGCGCATTTAATCCGCGATTTCCGCAGGTTTTATGGAGATTCTCCGCATACTGCGGCTAAGGATTTACGGAAGTTGTCCGATTTTTACAATACACGCCCAGAGGCTTCGGCTATACTCAAAATATGAATAAGAATGGCAAAGGAGAGATGTGAATATGAGTGGAACGCTGCAAGTTCGCGATCATTTGCTGAATGAGCTGGAGACAGGAGTACGGACAGGGGAAGCCTTGATCCGTAAAATACGCCCAGAGGATTGGTGCTTTCGCCCGCAAGACAATTTTCGCTCGCTGCTGGAGTTAGTGCATCACTTTGTGCTTATTCCTGCTTCGGATCTTGCGATAATGCAGGAGAAGTCTGAGGGTGAAGTGGGAAGCATTGAAAACAGTCTGTCCAGGGTGGAAGATCCCGAGCGCTTGGCTGCGACTTTCAGACAGAATTTTGAAGCTTATAAGGCTTACATTCTTTCGCTTAGCGAGGAAGATTATCTGAATCGTTCGACGAAAGCTTTCTATATGGAGCATGGACATTTGCAGGTTCAATGGCAGATTGAGACCGTGACCCATGTGTTCCATCACCGCTCGCAGATTTATAATTATCTGAAGCAACTGGGACATGAAGTGAGCTTTTTTATGTTGTATGCTTGAGTATCTTTTATAAAACGTTTGGAGGGCACCTGTGCGGTGCTCTTTTTTGGTTTTATTTAAGGCCTTTATAGGATGGCATGACTTACTTGAACGCGCGTGAGACTTCTTTACTAACGCGTCTGAGGATGCTGATTTGTTCTTCATTCAATCTGCTGGTCAACGCAACAAACTCATCTATTGCCTCTTGCCGAATAGTTTCGTCTTCAGTCATATGTTCTTTGGAAAACATCAATTCACTGATAGACACGTTTAAGGCGGTTAACACTTTCTCCAAGGTATCAATAGAAAAGTTTCTTTCGCCTCTTTCTAATGCACCAATATATCTATAGTCCAAGCTTGCGATGTCAGCCAGTTTTTGCTGTGTAAGTCCCTTTGCATTTCGAATAGCCCGGATTCTTGTACCCATTTGCTTGCGTAATTCTGTCATACTAACCACCTCATAACAAGCTTATGGAAGATGAAGTGTAAAAGTCAGGTAGAAAAGAATTATTCAATTCTTTTTTGTTGTAACTCAACTAAAGCAACAATATTTTTTGTTATAGTAGTAAGAATTTCGAGCTCTGTTGTTTCTCTTGAATTTATGAGTAACATAAGTTCATTTATGATCTGTTTTCGATCCGTATTTTCATCGAATTGAAAAAGTTCAAAGGCTGGAACGTTTAATGCTAGAATTATTTTTTCCAACGTCTCCAATGAAATATTACGATCTCCACGTTCTACTCCACCAATATAACTGTAATGAAGTCCTGCGGCTTCTGCCAGTTGTTCCTGTGTCCATCCTTTAGCTTTTCTCAGTTCTCGTATTCGGTTTCCGACACTTTCTGGTAAACTCATGTAATCACCTCCACTTAAGGTTAGAAGAGGAGAGAATATCGTTACAGACCATCTTATACAAAATAAATACATATAAAACTGTACTTTTAAGTATTATTTATATTGACCTCCTTTTTCACTTTCTATACAATTGGTTATGAGTGGAAATACAAGGAGGGGCTACTCTTGAGAACTTCTATCCTGAAATCACTTAAACCGGACATCATTGTTGAAATGTTAGAGATGGCTGTGGCTTTTGAAAATTGGAAAAAGGTGATGGAGACGGCGGATATTTTGTACCAATGTGTCCAGCGTATCTATGAAGAACGTCAGTATCATAAAGCAATGAAATTATCCATCCCGCATGTCAATTTAGAACGTCCGTTGGTATATTATTTTGGATTCAGTCACCTGATGTGTGGAATGGCTCACCAGAACCAGGGTGCATATGAGCAGGCAAGGGAGTGCATCTATAAGTATGCTGAGCTGGGGTGGATGGAGGATTTAAAGGAAGAAGACAATCAGGTTGTGGAGGAATTCAGGTTTTTAGCCAAAACTAATTTATATGCAGTAGATATTTTGTCTGGAAATATAGAGCTGATCGAGGAATACGTAGCCTTTTTGCAGGCTAATCTAGAGGAAATATTACCGGGGCTGAATACCATATTACAGGCAGCGATTATGTACCATTTGGATGTGGCAGATATTTTACATACGTTTGCAGAGCAGATTGATGAATTCGAAAGTTATGAAGACGCAGAGAACGTATCCTACTATTATAGCTACTGCTATCATTTGGCTTTGTACTATCGGAAGTGTGGCAGATTACAGGATGCAGTGGGGCTTACTGTGCGGGCGATGCAACTAGCCGATCAGTCGGGCAATGATGGTCAATTTAAGAAATGTACAGCATTGTTTGAATCACTGCGTGAGTCAGCGACAGCGGAACAAATCAGCCAATATCGAAAGATGTTGATGCAGTGTGTTGATGAATATGAAATGGATAGGCATTTCATTGTAGAGAGCGTAAATGAATAATCCGCTATAATCTGAACAGGGAATAGGCTCGTAGTGGAGAGGAAATAGATAGGTAAGAGACGTTGCAGGTGCTAAAATAACTATGTTAAAGGTATCTTTTCATGTTAGGGATCGTAAATACAATTTTACATTATCATTCGACATAGATAGGGGTATGGAATTTGTTTATTCAGCTTATAGGTGTGGGCAAGTTAAAAGAGAAGTATTTGGTCATGGGTATTCAGGAATATGCTAAACGGCTAGGGCCATACATCAAGTTCCAAATGATCGAAGTAGCCGATGAAAAGGCTCCTGACACACTGAGCGAAGCGGAAGTACGACAGGTTAAGGAGCGGGAAGGAGAGCGCATTCTTGCTCATGTGAAAAGTGAAGCACATGTGATTGTACTCGCCATCGACGGCAAACTGTGGAGCTCGGAAGAACTCGCAGAGGAATTGGACAAGCTCGGCACCTACGGTACAAGCCATGTTGTCTTCGTCATTGGCGGTAGCCACGGTCTCTCTGACGAAGTCCTCCGCCGCGCCCAGCAAAAGCTGAGCTTCGGAAGAATGACTTTGCCACACCAGCTGATGCGATTGGTGCTGGTGGAGCAGATTTACCGAGCGGTGAAGATTAATCGAGGGGAACCGTATCATAAATAGGTAATGGTTTTTGTTAAAAGATAAAGCCCGAAGGACATATGAATTGGAACTTACGAGGTTATGTAAAAGACCGGGGCCTTTGGGGTCCTAATCATCTTCAGGCAAATGTACAATAAATGAAAAGTGTACAGACTGAAGTTTGTTTTTTGTTGCTTCAATTTCTAGAACTGTTGTTTGGAGCAACTGCCGAAATTCCAACGGACCTAACTCATTTGATAGGATAATGAAGTCCTCAAGTTATGCTGTTTAGTACAAGTCTAAGTACATTCAATTAGGAATCAGGCGTGCTGTTTAGCACATGTTTAACAGTGAAAAGAATACAGGCTTACTCAGTAGTACATTTCATTTCAGATAAAAGGCAAGGGGAAAACTCCAAGCCTTTTTTTCTGCAAGATCTTGACGTTTCATATCTCATGTTATTGTATAGCCGACTTGACATGGAGCCTCTACAGGCATGATTTCATGCGAAAGGGCGAAACCGAAAGGGTTTCGCAATGGCAAGTTAGCCTATCATGCCCGCCCCTCGATGTAAAGTCTTTTGAGCAAATTAGCTTACTCCGTAAGCACTAACTAAAGAGGTCTAATTGTTCTGGTGGAGCTGGCATTTCCCGACTGGATATTTCCTTAGTAGTAACCAAAGTATTAATATAATTATCTGTTGATTCTAAGACGTGGTTTAGGAGGCCTTTACGGTGTAAAGAGATATACAATGCGGCGGATCTGGCCTGACAGTTTATAGACTTCTCTGGGTTAAACTCAATGTCAGAAAATGCGTCGTATTCAAGAATCAGTTTACTGAGATCTGTATTAAGCGAAAGTGCATTAATGTATAACCAGTCATAAAATAATGTTTTAGGCTCCAGAGGCCATGCACGGTTAAAATACTGAAATCGGATCAGTTTACCGCTTGTTTTTAATCGGGGGTCCTTTTTGGCTTCTCTTGAAGTACGTCCAAACAAGTCAATGTATGGACCACCATGTTCAAACACTTTACTGGATTGAAATGCAGTTTCCACACTAAAGGACTTATTATTTTTTGTTTCAATTGTTAGATTAAAGGCACTTAAAGCAACGCCTAATTCGTTCTCTGATTTGCTCGATATTTCTAAAATATTTAGGGATGAATATTTATGCTTGAAGCTTTCGTGAAGTGAAGCGATTGAACGCTGTTTTTGTTTTACTGAGAAACCAGGAAACCATTCGAACTCAATATCGTCAATATCTACGTAATTAGGATTACTCAGAACTGAGATGAAAACTGGCCTTGTCGCCATGTTATTCCTCCCTTCGCCAGTGGGCATAGTCTTTCCTTGGGGCAAAGAATCCATCCAGAACTTCAACCTGAAGGTTTTCTGGAAGAAGGTGACGGTATTTTTCTAAAGTCGTATTATTCTCAAATATTATTGCTCCGATGTATCGAGGTTCAATTTCCCCAAATACAAGTACCTCAGCTTGTGGGTTAGTTGGAGAAGAATCTGGTGTACCGAGAACAGTTCTCGGCGGTTTACCAGGAACGTCATCAAACATTCTTTGAAGAGCATCTGGACCCATACGGTCCCTTAATGCTTGTTGGGATATGTTAGAGTTAGCGGCGTTATCTGTACAAAATGCACATTGTTTCTCATGTAGTAGATCAGTCGACAGGGCTAATACAACCCAATCGACTGATCTATCGTTCATTCGAAATTTATAGAATAGTCTATAGTTTGGAAAGTGAATGGATGTGCTTGTCGCTCCTTCGCAGAAGTCCATCCTGAATAGATCATTTCTCTTTGCTGGTATATTTCTTGAACGTTGTAGAGATACTGGTAAAATACCACTTTTGAAGATACTCGACAAATTATCGGCTTGTGTGAAGTGAACTAAGTAATCAATTCCAAGATCCTTTATAGCTTGTCTCATAGATGATCCCCCCAAATATCTGTAGTACATGATACCTAATAGTATAGCGTATAGGCACTATGGCTACCATATACTGGACCACCAAGAAATAGAACATTACCTTTAAATAGATACGGGGAACCGTATCATAAGTAGCGGCACGTTTATTAAAGAAAAGATCGTGGGAGCCTGTATTTGCATCATGCAAGATAGGCCTCTATTTTCGTAATCCTTTGCAGAGTTGCTGCAGCAAATTTATCCTTTAGTCATTTCCTCCAAGGAGTCTTTCCCCGTTGATCGTTGAATGAATGACGAGCGGCGATCACATTGCAAATCACGAAGTCCCCGTTTTCAGCTACAGCGATAGATGCTCTGGAACAAGTCCATTTCTCGGATCGCCAGTATCCAGGATTCCACAATATACACGTTCTTAATCAAGGAATATTACCACGATTTACTCGATAGTTAACTTCCCGTTCCTTGGGAAATTAGTCGGTACTGAACATTCTCCGCTTTCTGTACTGTTTCAGTTTTTGTTCTACTATATAATGTTTTTTTGAAGATTATAAAATGATAGAGAAGAAATCTAAAACTTAATTCTCTAAAAAAGCTCACAGTAGTCTATATTTAAATCATATGGACCTCAGGTCCACGATATGTGAAGAAATGGATAAATAGGTTTGTGCAAGTTTTTTAGTGTATAATGATTGGCTAACTTGCAGGGTAATTGTAAGGTTAAATCATAGAAAAGATAGAAGTCAGGCTTTCTTTGGAATAGTGGTTTTAAAATATATTCGAGTGTGAATGTTTAATTCCCATAATCGCCTATAAGCAGAAATTTCCCAGGCAGTTATTGCAGGAAGCAGAGAAGGTGACATTCAGTTTACTTTATCAGACCAGTATAATAATATAAGTTTAGAAGAATATTACATAGATTCAAGAGGTACTCATCCCAAAATATCTGTCTTAACAAAAGGGGAAAGAAGATAAATGAGAAGCTTCGCTTTGTGGTACTCGACAAAAAATGACGAGAGCTTAAACAAAGAGGCAACTGTTCATGTGAATCTTTGGGAAAAAGGTGAAAATAAAAAAAAGTATTATTTTGATTTTGGTTTGCTTATTGAGGATATTGTAGATATAGAAAGTATCTATTTATATGCGCCATTTCCTATAGAAAAAGAACAGGTAAAGGACTTAGGAAGTATAATATCAAATAACAGATTAGCTAGCGCCATTTTTAATGAGAACTTCACTACGACTGATGGAGAGCCAAAAAAATTATTAGTTAACGGAATAGAAGGAAAGCCCGAATTCTTCATTTATTCTTTGGAAATAAACAATCAGGTTGAAGTGAGTGAATTTAAAAGAGATAATAAAACGCCCGGTACTATGATAGAGCTAAAGATAAATACTATCATTCCAATGAAAATATTAAGATATTATTTTAGAATACGATTAGAAGTCAACAAAGAAGCAGTACATTTAATTAATGATAAAATTAGGGGGGTTAGTTTCTTTAGTAATCAATTTACAAATACTGAAGTAATAGATTTTAGATTGAATGACATTCGAAGTTGCAGTGAAGAATTAAGAGAAAAGTTTAATAAAGGAAGTAAATTTCAAATATTAGCCGTCCATTATTTGATTTTGAAAAATGCAGATGACCTGATTATTCATCATGGAAAAGAAATAAATAGCAGAATGCTGGAAAGTGATCTTTGGAAAAGTTATATCGAAGGAACGAATCAGAATATTATTGCCTATCATATAAAAAGTAAAGCGAAAAAAAGTATTGATTCAGAAACAAATAAGTTGAAGGTGTCTGAGTATGTTGAAGATTTTACAGATTTGACTAGATTTCAATATCAAAAAGGAACAAGAATGATCTTGTTGATGTATATGTTAGGAGTGGTTTTCCTAGGGGCTCTAGGTGGGGTTGTAGGCAACTGGTTAAGCTCAATAATTGGTTTATAGGTAGTGGGGGAGGGGCCTGTTTATATGGAAATTATACAGCATACTTTTTATAAAGTATCGGAAATTGAACCCGAAGTATTAAGACACTTTATGATTAACGAAGTTGGTGAGAGAGCCAAGGATAAATTATATAATTATCTGAGAGACTTGACAGAAAGCTATCCTGATTTCGAAAACTGGTTTTATAATGTAGTAATCCCAGAAGTAGAGTTGAAAGATGGGAAGAGAGAGATAATTATAGTTTTATCGGAAATTGAGGGACATCCCCAAGCCTTATTATCTGGATTGGCAATTCTCAAAAAAACAAAACGCGAGAAAAAAATTTGTACAATTAGAATTCATGAGGATTTTCGTAATCAAGGTATTGGCTCAGAACTATTTGAGAAATGCTTTGAATTTCTAAAAACAAGAAAACCAATAATAACTATATCTCATTTTAGAAAAGAGATGTTTGATAACCATATCAGTAACTATAATTTTATAGAAACACAGGTATTAAAGGATTATTATAAACAAGATTCCATAGAGTATGTATACAATGGATTTTTAGTAGAGAAATAAATGGCAGGCCCCATCTACTTTAAAAGTAAATGAGGCACTAATGATTACAATGAAGCTTGGATTTTCAACTTGCCTTCTGTCTTGGTTTCATCAATGTAAGCAAATGACTGTGGTGGTACTGAATGATAAACATCGTCCAACTTCCTCGACCTAGAATACTCTTCGTAATTTTTTATTTTAATGGCGTATCCTTTCTCTTTTTCAGTGAAATACTTAAAAAAATAGTTCTTATCTATTCCGGCGTACGATTTTGTTTCTTCCCATAAAGAATGCACTTCATCAAATAGAATAGATTCAATTTCAAATTCGCCGACCACACGACTGACGGGAGCTGTTGCATATACTATAACTTTTCTGATATCTGTCCGTCTAAAGATGGTCTTCCTAAATTCATATTTCTTCTTTCCAGAAGAAATCATTTTAATAAACTCTGGTTTAATTGATAATAATACGTTCATCAATTTGTGCCTCCCTAATGATGTCTTTAAAGTTCTGGTAGGATATTTTAATGAATCCCCTAGGTGCAGAATGAACGTTTTGTATAACCCCTAGTTCTATAAGTCTTTTCATGTTAATTCTTTTTGGAAAAGAGTAAGCGTATAAGAAATTCACAATGAAAGGCTTACTCTTTTTGTAATTCCAGAACTCCCAAAGTTCCTTATCGTTAAAAACACTCCTCTTTTTACACAAGGATATGAACTGGTGAGGGTCTGAAATACCTGTGATAACATTTTCAACGATACCTATTGTTGTGACAACACTCTTATAATAGCCACCAGTCCGATAAAAAACAATAATATCACCAGGGTTTAGATTTTTTTCTATTGATCTAGATATAAATGTTTTGCTTATTGCATTTCGATATGGCTCATTCTCAATATAATCAGTAGGTGATTCTGTTCTTAGAATAGAATCAGGGAATAAATTTGTATGGTATTCGGGATATACAGGAGTGATGAAAATCTCTCTATTGGCATTTATATATGGAAACGTATATTTGGGGTTGAGGTCATCGAATGCTTTTTGGAAATCACGGTTATAAACCAACTCTGTTCCATTATTTGTTCCATGACTATTGAAGCCGAAATCTTTAAGCAAATTGATGAGTCTTATTTGCTCCATTCTTTTATCAAAAATTGTGACGTATATTTCATCTACTCGAAACCTCAATGCATTATCGAAAATTATTTTAAGGAAACGCTCCCCGAGCCTGTAACCGTTAAGAATCACTTTAAACGTTCCAATCTTCAATCTTTTCTTTTTAGAGAAAGGTGGGGAAATGCTGGTATAGTTCTCCTCTTCTCCTTCTATCTTTAAGTATAGAAAAGCAGTGATTTTCCCATCCATTAAACAAATATATGCCATCTCGTCAGACTTTTTGTTGAACCACTTTTCAAACCCCGGATAGTCCTCTTTTAAAGTATCAAAAAAGCTGTCGTTAATATTTATATTACCTATAAATTCTTTTGTTACTGAAAGGATTTTATAATTAATTAGATCAGGATTCTCATTAGTTACTTTTTCTAAAAAGGAGTCAATCGTAAAAAGCTTGTCAGAAATGCCAAGATCAACAGATTTTAAAGCGATTTTTCTATCCTCAGTTATAAGGAAGTCGACACGTCCAGATAATAATTCATTTAGTAACTTTGTATCATTTTTATCGTTTGGATTCTTGTCGTATTTTTTTGATATTTCTCCAATGCTGGCATTCCAAGGAGCCTCCGTTTTCAGGACATGATAACTATCTAGCTTAATCATCATAGAGTTTACAACTTTATCATCTTTATGCTTTTTGATTTCTCCCACTGTTAAAGGGTGAATACATTTCGTATACTTTAGCTTGTCAAGCCATCTAAAAAGTATTCCTATATCATTTTTTTGAACGTTACTTGTTTCACGATGGATGACAATGTTTGTATCAAGGAGAACTCTCATTTTCCCACTCCCAAATTGGTTATAAATTCATGAAGTAAATTCTTCGAATCAATAGCCTGATTATAAATCTGTAAAGGAATATTCAACCTATTTGCTAAAAATTTTGAATATTCTAATTCTTCATACTGGAATTTCTCTAGAAATAAGGGGTCATACTTGTTACTATCACGTTTTTCTAGTCGTTTTAAGATTGTGCTAATCTCATCTACTACAATGATAAGAGCAACAGGATGTATTTCATCGAATACAAACTCAGGGATCTTTGATACCATTCTTTTGTCATTTATTAAACAAAAATGACCATCAAGAAGTGAATATTGGTGAACAGATTTAGTGTTTTTAATACCCTCAATGAGATAATATTGGTTATCCTCGATATCAGGGATAAGCTTGCTTGAAGAAAATTGTTCTCTTTTTACATTTGATATGATTTCACTTGCAGAGTAAAAGTCTAAGCTGTATGTACTAACAATTTCATTACAAATGGTGGTTTTTCCCACACCATGAATACCACCTATGAAAATTAATTTTTTCAAGAAGGGCATCTCCTTAGTAAAGCTTATTGTACAACCAAATCATAACATAATTAGATTGATTCTGGGTTTTTTAATTCACTTACAAACGCAAAAACGAAAGACACTAATTGCTTCTGCGTAATATCATTTTCTTGACTAATCTTATTTATCACCTGACCTAATACGTTTCTCATTATCGCACATATCAGCAGTAGCTAACTACAACATATCATTGTTTATGTCAAACTCAATAACGTGATAGTTTCGCCCTATTCAACTGATAGTTAATCCTCTTGTAGCCTTTTAAGTGTGAAGATAAATATCTTGTTGTGTCATTGCCTCAAAGGATTCAGCTAATGGTAATGTAGCGAGAAAAAAAGTAAAAGGACGGCTTTAAAATTTGCCGTTACAGGCAGCACGGTGAACCGACTCATAAGTAGGGCGGAATTTAAGTCAGCAGATGAGGTATTTAAATATGTTTGAAATAATCAACCGAGGCAATAGTATAAGCGGCGGCCTTTCATGAGACCACCGCTTATGCTTGGTGCATCGGCTCCTTAACTATTAACCAAAGACAATAGCTTATTTCTTAGTTTAGGGTCTGTAGCGTAAATATAGAGTCCACGGATACCGCGCTTCATCAGCACGTTAATTGAATTTAAAATGATATCTTGTTTAGCTTGTTGTATTTCCTGTGCAGAGAGATCACTTCGTGAGTTAAAGGCGCCGACATCCTTATATTTAGTTGTATCAATAAGGATTTGGTCCGTATGTTCATCATACCCGACTGAAGGACCTAGTATGACACCTACATAATTTAAATCAAAGCCTTGGATGGTATAGATAGAACCTACTTCATGAATCGTATCCTCTTTCTCCGCCCAGGTCGTGCCGCTAACTGGAATATTCCAAGGCATTTTCAATCCGTCTGTCTCAACGTAGTATATCTGTCCGTCCTTTTTGTGTTCATAATCAAAGGTCGCAACTATTCGGGACAAGCCAAACTTTTTGTTCTTGTCCTCAATCGCTTTCTTCATTTCAAGAGCATTGCTGAAAATCTGCAAGTCATATGTATTTTGACTTACCTGTGGCATGTTAATCAGCTCCTTCGATACAAAGCTGTCAATCCAGTTAACAAACTCAGGATCGGCATTCATTCGGAACTGATCTTGTAAACGAAAGGTTTTAGGATGATACTTTTCAGTAATTTCTTCTAACATTTTTTTGTTCCAGTAGCTTTTGATTCTTAGAACCTGCTTCGGGTCAAAAATGACAATCGTTACTTTGCTTTTCTTAATAATTTCCTCGAGATGATTATTTCCTTTGAAGTTGTTATATCGATCTTCCTTAGTTAAAAGCAAATGGGCTTCGTCTACTAAGACAATATTAGCTGACGTTATTTTTTGATCATTAATGAATGTTGTGGGCTTCATAACTTTGTTCTTTTTAATATTGGGAAGGCTTTTAGCTAGACTATGATAAGTCTTTAGCATCTCGCTATGGTTCACTAATAAGTAATTATTTGTACCGTACAGAATAGAGTCACTGTCATTGGCATAGTCCTGAATAGTATTGAACAGAGAACTTATTAGCACACTTTTTCCGGTTCCTGCTTCACCTTCAATAATTAATACTTGCGACTCCGTTTTTTGAATATTTTTCTTGCAGAAATTAAGGATTTGATTCTTAATCTCAAACTGCTGATCGGATAATTCTTTAAAGGGCGAGAGCTTATAGGTATCCTTATTCTTTAATTTTTCAAGTGGTTCTTTTACAATTTCTTCGTCTCTGAGTTTTTCCCATATTTCTTTAAAAACACCTTCATTGTAGTAATGCTTTCGATAGTAATTGTGCACCTCACTTTTTACCGTCTGGCTGACATTCTGAAGCCTGTATCGATTTTCTGCGATCAAATAGTTAATTAAATTAGTCTCAATATTATAGGTCGCAGACTGGTGGAATCGCTTATGTCCAATAAGTATGGTTTGCTTAAGGCCCTTGCGCTGGGGATTACCCAAATGCTTTTTTAAGCGCCGTTTAAATTGAACCGTTTCGCCAACATAAGCCTGGAGCGAGTGCTGATTATAAAGAATGTAGATAATGGGATGGTTGGTTAGCAAATCTTCCTCTATTTGTTGTGCGTCATGTGAAGAAAAGCCTATTTTTTTAAAAATAAGTTTATTAGTCATGTTAGCCACCTGTAGAATCTAGGAAATTAGTAAAGACTACTTCAGTATACTACAATTAAATGCTCTGTAAGATGTGCAGCTCTTAAATAGTTAAGGGGCATGCGTGGCAGCGAAAATGATCCTAAGTTTATCTACACAATTTTTGGAAAAACACCCTCTCTCAAAGCCAACTCCTACCCACTCTCCCGATTTCTATGCTTTAATAAAATGAGCAGTATCAACAAGAAGCGTTGAAAGTGGGATTCTATGAAGCGACTAACGATTGGCCTGTTCGCCCATGTGGATGCAGGTAAGACAACTTTTGCGGAACAGCTGCTGTACCATACGAACAGTATCCGGTCGCGGGGGCGGGTGGATCATCAGGATGCGTTTCTAGACAGCCACGACATCGAGCGGGCAAGGGGTATTACGGTGTTCGCAGATCAGGCGTTAATAGAATATAAAGGAGACAGCTATTATTTAATAGACACGCCCGGACACGTCGATTTCTCCCCGGAGATGGAGCGTGCGATTCAGGTCATTGATTATGCCATCCTGATTGTAAGCGCAGTTGAAGGTGTCCAGGGCCATACGGAGACGGTGTGGCAGCTGCTGCGCAAGCATCGGATTCCGACGTTCTTCTTTATCAACAAGACGGATCGGATCGGTGCGGATGCAGGCAGAACCGAGGCGGATATCCGTCAGCAGTTGACGGGGGAAGTATGCTGCATTACACAGAGCTTCACTGACGGCATAGTCGGCGAGCCGCTGCGGGAGGCCATGGCAGAGCGGGACGAAGCCTTGCTGGAAGCATTCCTGGAGGGGAGGGAGGATTCCGGCTTCTGGCAGGAGGCCTTGCAGAGGATGATAGCGGCGGGTCTTCTCTTCCCCTGTGCTTACGGCTCTGCGCTTCAGGATACAGGCGTCATTGAATTTCTGAATCAGCTGCATCTGCTGACGACAACCACTTATGACGAGAATGCTTCGTTCCAGGGGCGGGTTTATAAAATTCGGCACGATGCAGGCGGAGCGAGACTCACGTTCATTAAGGCGCTGGGTGGTCGGCTGAAGGTGAGAGAACAGCTTAGTTACGAGAGCGGCGGAGTTCAATATGACGAAAAAGTTACGCGGCTCTTCTTGTTTAACGGCCTTAAATCGCAGCCGGTGGAACAAGTGGAAGCTGGCGATTTGTTTGCGGTTGCCGGCTTGTCCGCCGCCGGGGCCGGACAAGGCCTGGGGTCAATATCGGACAAGTTAGCTTACGATTCGGAGCCGACGTTACAATCGAAGGTATTATTCGATAATTCGATACACGTACAGAAGGTGCTCGGTGCTTTTCGCACGCTGGAGGCGGAGGAGCCGTCTCTGAACGTCGTTTGGGATGAGAAATTGCAGGAGATTTCTATCCGCGTCATGGGATTGATTCAACTGGAAGTGCTGGAGCAGCTTGTTAGAGAGCGGTTTGGCTTTGCTATCTCTTTTGGACAACCAGAAATCTTGTATAAGGAAACGATTCAATCGGCTGTGAAAGGGTACGGCCACTTCGAACCGCTCAGGCATTATGCGGAAGTGCATTTGCTGATTGAACCGGGAGAAAGGGGCAACGGCATCCTGTTCGATAGCAGATGTCATGCTGATGATCTGAATGTCAGCTATCAGAATCTGATTCGGAATCATCTCTATGAACGGGAGCATCACGGACTGCTGACCGGCATGCCAGTCACCGACGTAAACATTACGCTGCTGAGGGGCCGCGCGCATAAAGAACATACCCATGGTGGCGATTTTCGTGAGGCTGCCTTTCGAGCACTACGGCAGGGTCTGGAGAAGGCCGACAACGTGCTGCTGGAGCCCTATTACGATTTCAAAATCAAGGTCGCTATCGATGAAATGGGTAGGGTGCTGTCCGATATTCAGCGTGCTTCGGGTATTTTTAATCCACCGCAAACAACCGGAACGCAAGCGGTGGTCACGGGCAGGGTGCCCGTGTCGACTTTCATGAACTACAGTACCGAATTTGCATCCTTTACGCATGGACGAGGCAGTATCCGCTGCGTGTTCAGCGGCTACGACCGCTGCCATAATACGGAGGAAGTCATAGAGCGGATGGGCTACCGCAAAGAGGCAGACCCACTGTATACATCCTCCTCTATCTTTTGCGCCAAAGGGGCGGGTTACTCGGTGCCATGGGATGAGGCGGAAGCCAAGATGCACCTTGAATTAGAACCTTAATCGCACACATTTCCAGGATTCAGGCGAAAAGTAGGTAGATTTAGGACGAACAATTTTTATAATGGAAATAAGATATATATTTTATAGGGCTAAGGGGCGATTGTCATGGAACCGACGCATGAAATACAGGCGCTGGCGGCAGAAATTGCTGATGTGGCTAGGACGTCCTTTCGCACTCTTTTTGAAAATGGTGAACGTTACTATTACTGCACGCTATTCACTTCTGGAGAGGGACATGCGCCAAGCATCTCCGCCTGGTCATGGGAGGCCTTGGAGAGGGAAGCGGTCAGGCAAGGAGACGAAAGCGACACGCCGGGATCAACGATTGCGGAACTCATTAAATGGTCCTATGCCGATTCACCCTATTGTTGTTTCAGGGATGAAAACTTCGATGAGGTTAAACAATTGTTTATGGAGCGTCCTTCTATTGCGGAGCTTGAGGCTGACGAAAGGAATCGTGAGTTTGATTCGAGGCTGAAGGCAATGGAGCTGGCGATGAAAACGCTCGATGATGAAGGCGTGTTTGCCTTGAATCAACCGCGAGAGGCTGTATGTGTCCTTGTCGAGGTTATGCCGCCGGATGAGATCAATACGGAAATCGCCCTACGTTTGAATCGGGTGGAGTCTCCGGCTATGCAAGCATGGCTGGCAGAAGCGGCGGAGTAAGGGCATTCGCGTTTCTTGAGGGAGAGTTGTAAAATGCCTAATCATCAAGCGGTTTTTGGCGTGCGTATGTCCCATTCGCACAAGCAGGCAGCCCGCCCCTGGCGTAAACTGAATTATAATCAGTGAGCGAGGTGAACTTCCATGGCACAATCGAAAGAGATGCGTGCACGGGCTAAGAAGTTTCAGGGCCGTCCGGTCTGTGTCACCCTGCACAGCGGAGAGATTTACGTCGGCTACATCACCGACGTTAATTACGGCGGGTTGGTACTTGCCAGCGCCGGAGTCCCCCCACGCGCTTCTTCCGGGAAGCAAGACTCCCGATCTCTCAAACGCAGAGCTGGTGCGCATGCTCCGGGCGTCCGTCTCGGCAACCGGAAAGGCGGCGCGCGCAAGCCGTCTGGCCGTTCGCGCTCCCGCAAGCCGGACGCCAAGGTGTCGGCATTCCTGCCGATGATGGGCTCGCTGTTAGGCGGCCTGGGCGGCTCCACTGCGGGCGCAGGAGGGCTTGGCGGTATGCTCGGCGGCGGCCTGCGGCTGTTCGGCATGATCCAGAAGTTTGTCCCGGTCGTGAAGATGGGCTACGGTATGATCAAATCCATTCGCCCGTTTCTCGGCGCCGTTAAAGGCTTGATGCCCCCGGCCAGTCCGGCCACGCCGGATAACGAATAATCGTGTCCCTGTGAACTTTAAGCCCCCATTGAGTGGTCAAAGGGGGCTAGCCCACACCATCACTTTCTAACAAGAATAAAAATGATCACGTTCTTTGTCATTAAATTTGCCAAGTTTCCGTATCCTAACAAATTCGTGTTGGCCCCATATGGATTCCTTTCATATGCATTTTTTGTATGGTAATCTAAGGTGGTCCAGGGGACCTTAAGAGAAGCTACAATGAAAGATTAATTAAAGATACATATCATTTTAAAGAGGTACGACCCATAGAAAAAATAATAAAATTGCTGGATAAGCAAACAAAGGAAACCTGGCTATGGTCAACAGGAGGGTTCAAATATGTGGTTTGGGAAGAAAGAAACGCAACTAGATCGGATAAAAAACAAACTGAGTCAAGCCATGCGCAAAGACGCCGATTTCTCGGTGTTTGGAGCATCCTCACATCAATATAGGGTTAAAGAGAAGCTTACAGCAAAAGAGCTGGCGGACTGGCAAGCCCACAATCAGGTCACACTTCCTGAGCCTTACGCGCAATTTTTAACGAAAATCGGCAACGGTGGCGCTGGCCCCTACTATGGAATCTATTCAATTGAAAAGGCAGCTTCCTATACCGAGCGCCAGGCACTCCTTGCCAAATCCGTTCTGCATCCCGGGATGACGAAAGAGGAATGGAACCATCTGATTGAGCCCCTGACCAAGGATGAGGACATTCCCGATGAGGAATACGACGAAGCCTGTAATAAGGTGCTGGGCGGCATGTTGTGCATAGGCACCCAAGGCTGCGAATACGACATGTATCTTGTACTTGAAGGGAAATACAGGGGGAGAATTGTGTACACCTCCGATTTTCATCCCGATCATCCTTTTTTCTTTGTCTATGAAGACAGCTTTCTGGACTGGTACGAGCGCTGGCTGGATGAAATTATTCTGGATTATGATATCGGGTGGTTTGGTAGTCGAATGCCGGGTGATGAGAATGCGCTGATCCAGATTTATCAGAGCGCTCCAAACGAAGAAATCCAAGCCAAAGCGCTTGATGGAATGTTCAAGTTTAAGAAAGTCTCTCAGCCAACCCTTGCTTTTTTGAAAAATATTGCGGAGCAAAGCCCAAAAAATCGGACCACAGCCATTTGGCTCATCTGCAAAACTTCTTTTGACACGGGTAGGAAATATCTTCTGGAGCTGTTGCAATCGGATAAACATGAGGATTTTCTGCAAGCTTTACAGATTCTGCATGCTTCCAGTAAAACTGTGAATTTAACAGAGTTTATTCCAGTGATCTTGCAAAGGCTTGACAGGATTCACGACCCGGAAACGTTGCGTTATGCAGGGTATATCTTGGAGGATTACGGTGCGATTACTCTCCAGAACTTTGCGCCTTTCTTGTGTCACGCTGACCCGAAAATGCAAACCACTGCCATCTATGCCGCGCGCAGTTGCGAAAACAAGCTGGGAAGCTGGCAGATTATTGAACAGATGTTGATGGGGGGCGGCCCGCAGGTTCTGAATAACTTAATTTTATACTGGGGCATTATCCCACATGAGAAGTTGCTGCCTTACTATAAGGCGGTATGGCCGCAATATAAAAGCAATCCGAATTTCAGAGAAAAATTTATCGGTTGTTTGCGAGAACTGCATTTGCCAGATGATTATTTCGACAAAGACGAATCGTGAAGAAGGTGTACATGAACCACCCCAAGGTTGTCTCCTCCATTCATACAGAGGTTTTGTTTTCCATAAGCATGAATAAGAATGTGGACTAAATGCTAATGCTTGATAGAATATCATTCTATATTGTTGTATTCAGGATTTTATTAAGGCGGATTGGGGAGGTAATTATGGGAAATACGGATAAGTTTGAAATGATAGCGAATATATATGACACTTCGGAAAGAATTCAAATTGCAAAGGCATCATCTGATGCCATTCGTGAATATGTAGTTGACGCTAATAGTAAGAATGCTATTGATTTTGGGTGTGGAACGGGTCTTGTCGGAATGAACTTGTTAAACGATTTTAATTCTATGCTTTTTCTGGATACTTCACAAAACATGATTAATCAAATAAAACAAAAAATTACTGATCTTCATATTCATAATGCAGATACAATATGCTTTGATTTTGAAAAGGAAGGTCTATCGGATCTTCATGCTGACTATATTTTTATGGCTCAGGTTCTGCTCCATATTCATGATGTTGAATTCGTTTTATCCAGATTATTGGATGTTCTAAATGAAGGAGGACATTTACTAATTGTAGACTTTAATAAAAATGAAAAAGTAGTTTCAGATTTAGTTCATAACGGATTTAATCAAGAAGAGCTGGCTGACATTATGACTAAAATAGGGTATAGAGATATTCAATCCAAAACTTTTTATAATGGAAGTAAAATATTCATGGGACAAGATGCATCTATGTTTATTCTTGATTCTCGAAAATAAACTTTTAGGCAGAAATCAGCTCTCGTTATAGTCGGGATTCTAAAATACAACGAAATAAAAGGCCGCCCCTTATGAGACAGCCCCATGCTTCTTGTACAGTCCGAAATCGGATTTACGAGGAAGCCGAAAAAATGCTAAAACGCTACTGACATCCCGTTGTCAGTAGCGTTTTTGTATATTAGGAGCATGCGAATAGCGCAGTGTTTTGGAGATAGGGCGACCTTTCTCAAATCTTATCATAGAGGTGGAATTTATTTATGAGCAATATCAATTGGGAAGTGGATGCGGACCACAGCTCCGTTGAGTTTTCGGTAACGCATTTAATGATTAATAGAATCAAAGGAGTATTCGAGCATTTCCAAGCGAGCTTGAATTTTGACCCCAATGATTTAACAACCATGGGTATTCAAGCTTCCATAGACGCAAATAGTATCACAACTCGCCAATCGCAACGAGATGAACACCTGAAGAGCGACGACTTCCTTCATGCAGCCAAGTATCCAACCATTACGTTTCAAAGCACCAGCTGCGTCCTTGCTGGCGAAAGGCAATATGAGCTTACGGGCAATCTAACTTTGCATGGAGTAACAAAACCCATCACTTTTCATACCGTTTTTGAAGGACTAAATAAAGACCCTCGTGGCCGGGAACGTGTAGGATTTCATTCAACAGCCAGTATCGAACGCAATGAATTTGGCTTGACATTCAACTCGCATCTGGAAAAAGGCGGGATTGTTGTCGGGAATGAAGTGAGAATCGAACTTTATATCGAGGCAATTAAAATAGTAGATTAGCGGTCCTAAAGGCCATCCTTTTATCGGGATGGTCCTTATTCAAAAACTTGCCACTACAAGTAGATGCCTTGGCGGCCTCATGTTGAGCCTTCCAAGCTTCCATCCGATTGATCTGGCTTGTAGCATAGCTTGGGGGGGATAGTTTTATCAACCTGCGTTATCCGACAATACATGGCCATTCCTTCTTTGGTTAGATGAGGCAGTATAAGGCTCCATAGGATGGACAAGATGTTTTTTGGATTTGGAAGAAATTTTTGGAGAAGAATTATTTCCTGTGTACCATACATATTTATCGATAGTAAAGAAATAGACAAATCTTCATATTGCCCAGCATATAATTCTTCTTTCATAATTCCTTTATTAACAAACCCCTTAAATATGTTGGTAAAAAGCGTATAGAAATCATTAACAACCTTAATTTGCATTTTAGCTATCTCCGGATACAACTTAGGCAATTCTGTAAAACTGGAGAAATAAAAGAAATATTTTTTACGGAATGCATTAAGAATTAAAAACTGCTGATTCAGCCCTTCGATAGAAACCTCCGCTGAGAAATTTAAGTTTTGGTATTCTTCATACTGCATTGCCATAACACCAATCATAAGATCATGTTTTTTTTTGAAATAGTATGTCAAATTACCAGGACTTATATTTAACGCATCGGAAATATCCCTCAATGTTACATATGCATATCCTTTTTTATTAAATAATTCAATTGAAGTCTCAAGGATCTTATCCCTTAAATTAATATCCATTTCTATCTCCTTTAGAGCGTTTGTGCTATGCACTTGAAATCAAAAGCATTATATCATAAATTGTTCCTTCAAGCCGAAATAAGTAGCTTGATTAAGAATACGGAAGAATTCGAGAGATAATTTGCGAAAATCCTCAGCCAAGAGTGCCATTCCCAATAAAGACCAGAGTTGAGTTGCTGTATTTGCAGGAATATACTGATTTTAGTACACGTGTACTAAAACTTTTCTGAATAATTATTGAAGGGAGTGAACCCCTTGCAAGAAATCAGAAAGAGACCTAAAGTTCACAATGCGATTGAACAGGATACAGAAGCACGCTGCTTATTGATTGACTGGTTTGAAGAAAAACTATCAAATGGAGGCAAGCTATGAATCCATTACCTATCGACATTAACGAAAGAAGTAATCACTTTTATGAACTTACTTGGAAAGAAGTACAGATTCCTATGAGAGACGGGAATTATCTCGCCGCAAATCTTTATCAGCCTAATGTGGATGGGAGTTTTCCAGTAATCATGACGATGTGTCCGTATGGAAAGGATCTTCATTTCTCTCAATTTGCTCCTGCTAATCCAACAATCGCAATAGAATATACACACTCGCAGGATAAAGGGCCCTTAATTAGTTGGGAAACACCAAATCCTGAATTTTGGGTGCCGCAAGGTTATATTGTCTTGCGAGTAGATGAACGTGGTATCGGTAATTCTCCAGGAAAGCTGGATATATTATCAAATTCTTTGAAGAAAGATTATTATGATGCAATCGAATGGGCTGGAACGCAACCATGGAGCAATGGAAAGATAGGACTGCTGGGCATCTCCTATTTGGCTATGAGTCAATGGGCTGTGGCATCCGAACAACCTCCTCATTTAGCTTGTATCATACCTTGGGAAGGTACAGTAGATTATTATGCGGAATTCTGTTATCCGGGCGGAATCCAGGCGAACGGTTTTCTTTCATTCTGGTGGAAGAACGGAGTTTTGGCGCATCAATACAATCCCGATGGAAAATTCTCGGAAGAACAATTGCAAGCCAATCGCACTGATTTCCCGGAGATGGTAAAAAACAATCCATTACGTGATCAATCGTGGACGAATCGATTTTCTGATTTGAGTAAAGTAGAGGTGCCTTTATTATCCGCAAGCAACTGGTTTAGCGCCGGAATGCATACCCGTGGAAATTTTCTGGGTTTTCAGAATGCGGTATCAGAGCACAAGTGGCTTGAAGTACATATCGGGAGCCATGTTGGTGCATTTTACACCGCTCAGGGTCGAGAACTGCAGAAAAAATTTCTGGATTATTGGCTTAAAGGAATCGATACTGGCATAATGAGAGAACCGAAAGTGAAGCTTGCCATTCCTCGCGGAGGCAATAACTACACATGGCGCTACGAGAACGAGTATCCGCTTAAGCGCACCCAATGGACCCGCTTTTACCTTGATGCAAGCTCGAATTTGCTTTCGCAAGAGCCTCCGCAAGCCAAGGCCCAGCTTTGCTATGAAGGCGATAAGGAGTGCGAGTCAAAGCACTGGGCGAAGCCTTTTATGGTGAAAGAATTCTCGAGAGAGGAAAACAATTCAAAGCGTGTTCTATTTGAAACCGATCCGTTTGATAACGAAACAGAAATTCTCGGGCCTATCAAACTCCGTTTGTGGGCATCGTCAACTACAGATGATATGGACATTTTCGTATCTTTGCGAAATATTGACTCACTAGGCAATGAGGTCGTTAACTCAGGAGCACTAACAGAGAAGTTCCCAATTAGCCAGGGCTGGCTGCGCGCTTCCTTACGTAAAACTGATGATGAATTATCTACGGAGTATAAGCCTTATTACACCTTCGATGAGTTTCAAAAGCTGGTTCCAGGAGAAGTCTATTGCTTGGATATTGAGATATGGGATAGTGCAATTGTTGTAGCTAAAGGGAACCGATTGCTCCTGGAAATTGGAAGTCAGAATCAAAGTGGCTGCGCACTGCTGACTCAGACGGGGGATGACAGGGTATGGGATGCAGACATTACCCTATATACAGGGGATGAATTTGATTCTTATTTGTTGCTGCCGATTATACCCTAACTGAGTTCAAGTTGACATGCTTCCCAACGCCCATGTTCCCTCAGACAGAAGGAAGTTGGAGAGAATATTCCTTTGGATCGGTGACGATTTATGTGTACCAGTAAGTTGTGAGCGCCAGAACCGTAACATAAATAGCGGCAAGTTTTTTGGGGAATAATGAGATAGAAGGAGAGATGGAAATGCCCTATATCGTTGATTTTAATAATGTGTCTACGGTTGGTTTAGAGTCTTCACCTGTAGTAGAAGCGCTTGCTGGTTTGCGTGCTAATGAAGCCCGTTACTTTATGAACAAATACAAGCATGAATTTACGGTTGTGTCAGCTAGTGAAAGTCAGGAGACCCTAGATTATGTGAACCGAATTCTGAAAGAGCGTGATATTGAGTTTGCGGCCAAACCTTTAGAAACGTCACGTTTTCAAGTGGAAAATATTAAATTTGCTTATGTCTTTTATGAGGATGGTCTTGAGGTCAACGTCATGTATACGGTTGATGACACTAAGAAGCGGGCCGTTGGGTTTAAGCTTTCTGAGGGGATGGAGGTACCAAAGGAGCTAGAAGGGAAGTTTAAGTTTGCTAGGCAGAAGTCAAAACTAGCTGGAACAATTCGGGGTTCGTTTTTTGTAATTAAAGGAGAATACTAAAGTAGGCAAAAGCGCAATTGGAGAAATCGGATGCAAATCAGCTTCCGATCTCTCCGCAAACATGATCATGACTTGAATTAATTATCTTTGGAGTGTCGTTCACCCACTTGGTACTCATTCGCATGTTCAAACATATATTTCACTGTTACGGGATCTTGGCCCGTCAGCTTCTTGAAGTCGTCCGTAAATATATCCATTTTTCCTAAGCGAATAGCTTGTCCAAAGGTAACCATACCTTCAGAAGAGAAGGGGGCTTCGGAGTCCTCTGCAAATTTGCCATCTGTTGTTCTGGGAACACCCATGGCATCAAATATGGCGTAGTTTTCTTCATCCGTGATCTGCTTGTAGGTAATATGATGACCCGTTACTTCATTTCCAATCTCGATAAAGTCGGACATTGTTATTAATTCAGGACCATTTATATTTAATATCGCCTCATGATAATTGCTTGCTGCTAATGCATAAGCGACAGCTTTTGCACAATCTTTCCGTGAGATATAGGCCATCTTGCCGTCACCCTGGTTGTTTTTCAACACGCCGTCAGACTTCACATAGGTGAAGTAATTGGTAACCATAGCTTCCGCATATTGCGAATTACGCAGGAAAATATAATCTAACCCGACACTTTTGATATAATCTTCTGTATAGACATGGTCCAGTTTTTCAACACTTGGATTGGATTCATCCGCCGCGTTAACCAATGAAGTATAGATGATTTGTGTTACTCCAGCTTCTTTCGCCGCATCGATCACGTTTTTGTGTGCATTTTGGCGTTTTACCCCCACAAAAGGCATGGAGATTAAAGCAAGTTTATCTGCATTAGCAAAAGCTTCTGCAAGACCGTCTATTGTATTGAAATTGGTCACATGCGTTTCAATACCTTGTTCTGCATACCCTTGTAAAGATGCCGGATCATATGCACAAAAAATAATTTGGTCTTTTTCTACTAATTTCAATAAAAATTCAGCCGCTTGTCTGCCCAGATTGCCATCCACACCCGTTAATAATAACTTACCCATGTTTGTCGTCACTCCTTGCTGAAATGAACTATACTTATATATTATGTGAAAAAAATAACAAAGTATAATACAAAAAACTTATGGGCTATTGCTAAAACGAATTTTGTATTTGTTGCAGGAATGAGTATAATGCTGGATTAGAATTATTTTTCAAGTAGCCTATTTCGATTTTAAAAGTATGGTGTGAACCTTGTATGGGAATGAGTCGGACCTCTTCTTTCAGGTCAGCAAGATCATAGTTATCTGGGAAAAAGCCAATTAAATTCTCTGTGATGATATAAAACAGCTTTGTTTCGACATCGTCTGCGGTTCTAAGGATGTTGGGCTGGTAACCATCTTCCATGGCATGTTGAATCATTAAATAATAGGAGTCTCCAATAACCATTGGATTCAGCATGACAAGCGGATACTTATATAATTCTTCCTTTGAGATGGACTCAAAACTGAAGAGGGGATGTTGTTTACTTACGGCCGCGCAGTATCGTCCGCTATATAATGTATGGGTTAGGATTTCTTCTTTCCCTTTAAACTCTGAGTCAAAGGCAACGGCCACGTCATGTATTCCTTTTTGCAGATACTCAGCGATATCCTTTAGCAATACTTTATTTAATTCAAGTTTAATCTTTGGATGATTTTCTTTAAATGAAGGGATAAATTTTAATAAGCTTTGGATATCTGTGATTGTAGCATATTCGATACTCAATAGCTGGGTATTATATTTTTGAAAATTTTCCATGCTTGTTTTCATATGATTATATTGCTTCCAGAGCACGACGGCCTCTGCATAAAACAGCCATCCCGCTTTGGTGGGCTCAATCGGAATTTGTTTTCTATCAATTAACTGAATGTTGAACTCATTCTCAAGTGAGGCCATTTGTTGGCTAATCGTAGTTTGCGATACAAAATTCTTCTTTGCTGTTTCTGTGAAGTTTCTACATTCAACGAGATCTATAAAATATTTTATCCTTTTTAGATTCATGTTTACCTCCAATTGTATGAAATTTATTATAACTTATGTTCCCGCCATAAATTCAAGCCAGCATACCCTAATGTTAATGGCAAACTGGCGGTTCATAATTGGAGGTAATGTGAGCACCATCTACTTCAGTTTCTTCTTTACCGTCTCCCCTTCAATCAACACGGGCTGATAATAGGTGTGGTTGCGTAGATCCTTCTTCCCTTGCAGTTTCTTAATAACCCAATCGGCGGCATCACGTCCCATTTGTTCCTGTGGGTGTGTTAATGTCGTGAGTTTGATGTTTGCATTCTTGGAAATATAGGAATTATCTTGACCAATAATGGATATGTCTTCGGGAACAGATATACCAAGTTGTCTGCATACATGTACAACTTCTAATCCTACCTCGTCGTTATAGCAGACAATTGCGGTTAACCCGTCTCTTTGTTCGGTAAGGAATTTTTTTAAGTTGGCGGACAGGTCCTGCTTCGTCTCTGTATAGAATGAGAGCACTTGCTCTGGGTGAAACCGTAATTTGGCTTCTCCAAGCGCTTTGATATAGCCCTTCATTCGATGCTTTCCTTGTAAATCATCCATTTTGGCAATGATACCAATGTGTGTGTGTCCGTTAGCAATCAATTCTTTTGTTGCCAGATAGCTGGATTGTACATCATCGAGACAAAAGAAGGGAACTTCCAACTCTTCATAATAAGCATTAATCATGATGAACGGAACATCCTGCTCCTTGAACGTCAAATAGTAAGAGATATTGGGATTATATAGATTGCTCTTTGTAGGCTCAATGATCAAGCCATCCACACCAAAGGACAACATCATCTCCAAAGCTTTCTTTTCCTGTGCGACATCATTATTTGTACTAGCTAATAGCAATGAATAATTATCTTCATTCAATCTAGCTTCAATCCCGCGAATAATAGAAGGGAAGATGTAATCGGAAATATAGGTCGTGATGACTCCGATGGTTTTATTACTGGAATTCCCGCCGGTTTTTGATCGGAATTGGTTGCTGACATAGGTGCCAGATCCTTTTTCACTTCTTAAAAAGCCCTCGTTGGATAGTTCTAAAATTGCCTTTCGTACCGTCTGGCGACTAACTTTATACATATCCTGCAAAGCCGATTCTGTTGGAATTTGTTCTCCTACGCTGTATGCTCCTGATAGAATGTTGCTTTTTATATCCTCAAGGATGACCTGATACTTTGGTTTCACTTTATTCCTTCTTTCCTGGTTGTCCTAATACCAATTTACCTATCCATAATATTTGTATGTACATATTTTAGCATAATTATGAACTTATTATAATCCATTGCCCAACATGCAGTAATACTAAAGGAAAAATAGAGAAACATTCAATTCGTAAGAATATTTGTAGGTATAACTATGTATTCGTGTTGACAAATGTACGAACAAAAAATATACTAAGGTTGTAAATTAAAGAAAGCGCCTTCTTTCAATTATTGCGATTATAACAGTTGTTCAGAGAGAGGAGTCACGTGAGCATGGATCAAGACATTAAACAAGCGATTACTAAGGGAGAAACCTCACTTGGTATCGAATTTGGATCCACACGTATCAAGGCAGTGCTGATTGATCATCATTTTGAAACAATCGCATCTGGAAGCTATGAGTGGGAAAATCTCTTGGTAGACGGATATTGGACGTACAACTTAGAGAGTATTATTACGGGTCTACAAGAGGCTTATAGTGAAATGAAGCAAGAAGTTGAGCGAAAATATGGAATCACTCTTCGTACCGTTGGTTCTATAGGATTCTCTGCAATGATGCACGGATATATGGCTTTTGACAGCAAAGGTGAGTTGCTTGTTCCGTTCCGAACTTGGCGGAATGCGACAACCGGTGTTGCGGCAAAAGTGTTAACTGATAAATTCCAATTCAACATCCCTGAGCGATGGAGTATTGCTCACCTGTATCAAGCTATATTGAACGAAGAGCAACATGTCCCTCATATTGATTTTATGACGACGTTAGCTGGATATATTCACTGGCTGCTGACTGGCAATAAGGCCATTGGCATCGGAGATGCTTCGGGCATATTCCCAATTGATGAGACTACACATGATTATAACGAATCGATGGTTAAGCAGTTTGATGAACTCATTGCAGCCAAAGGTTACGATTGGAAGTTAGAAGGAATTCTCCCTAAAGTTTATATTTCAGGCGAGCAGGCAGGTGTACTAACCGCCGCGGGAGCCAAAATCTTAGATAAATCCGAAGATTTACAACCAGGTATTCCGCTTTGTCCTCCAGAAGGTGATGCGGGAACAGGGATGGTCGCTACGAATAGTGTGAGGAAACGGACTGGCAACGTCTCTGTGGGAACCTCGGTTTTTGCCATGCTTGTATTAGAGAAGGATCTTTCAGCGGTATATCCGGAAATTGATCTGGTGACTACACCGAATGGTAATCCGGTCGGAATGGTTCATGCCAACAACTGTTCAAGTGATCTCAATGCTTGGCTGGGATTGTTCCGTGAGTTCTATGAGGCAATGGGGCAAAAGGCCGATCCAAACCAATTATTCAGTGTGTTGCTGAACAAGGCTTTGGAAGCAGATCCAGATGGCGGCGGTTTACTCAGCTATGGCTATTTGTCAGGGGAGAATATCACCGGAATAGAGAAAGGCCGGCCATTGTTTGTCCGCTCCCCTGAGAGCCGTTTCAATTTGCCCAATTTCATGCGGACTCATCTTTTCACTGCGTTTGCTGCTTTGAAAATCGGAATGGATATTTTGACAAAGAAAGAAAATGTAGCAATTGATAGCATACTGGCTCACGGTGGTTTATTTAAAACCCCTATCGTCGGACAAAAAATCGTTGCGGCTGCCATGAATGTCCCGGTATCAGTGATGTCAACAGCTGGAGAAGGCGGGGCGTGGGGTATTGCTATTCTGGCTTCTTACATGATGAACAAGGCTCAACAAGAAAGTCTGGAAGACTTCCTCGACCAAAAAGTATTTAGAGATGCTGAGGGGCAAGAAATTTCTCCTGACAGTTCCGACGTTAAGGGATTCGAAGCATTCATGGAACGCTATACACAAGGTCTAGCGATTGAACAGGCTGCTGTAGATAATCTAGTGGAAAACTGGAGGGATTGACGTGTTAGAGCAACTGAAAGAAGAAGTATATCAAGCCAATCTGGATTTGCCTAAACATGGACTCGTGAAATACACCTGGGGTAACGTAAGCGCTGTTGATCGTGAGAGCCGCTTATTCGTTATCAAACCTAGTGGTGTTAGTTATGACACGATGAAACCTAGCGATATGGTGGTTGTTGATTTTGATGGCAATGTTGTTGAAGGAGAAATGAGACCTTCATCAGATACACCGACTCACGCCGTGCTTTATAAGCATTATGCAGAGATCGGCGGTATTGTACACACGCATTCAACTTGGGCGACCATTTGGGCTCAAGCAGGCTTGGATGTACCTGTAATGGGGACTACTCATGCAGACACCTTCTATGGTTCTGTTCCTTGTGCCCGTTTCTTGACACAAGAGGAGATTGATCGTGGTTACGAAGCGGAAACTGGCCGTGTCATCATCGAAACTTTTGAGCAGCGCGGGCTGGATATTTTAGCAGTGCCGGGTGTTCTGCTTAAGGGTCATGCTCCCTTCACTTGGGGGAAAGATGCAAAATCGGCAGTCATGAATAGCGTCGTGTTGGAAGAAGTTTCGAAAATGAATTTATTCGCACGAGAATTGAATCATTTTGCTGAAGAATTGCCGCAACGCATTCTAGATAAACACTATTTACGCAAACATGGGAAAGACGCGTACTACGGGCAAAAGTAATATAAACTAAAAAATTATGAAAAGAGGATGAATGATGTCAACAGTAGGTACAAAACAGTTCTGGTTTGTCGTAGGTTCACAACATCTGTATGGAGAAGAAGCATTAGCAGAAGTCAAAGCACACGCACAAGAAATGACCGATGCCTTAAATAAGAGTGGCGTTCTGCCTTATCCGCTTGTATTGCAGGATCTGGCGGTTAGTGCAGACAAAATTACTAGCCTTATGAAAGAAGTCAACTATCGCGACGAGGTTGCCGGTGTCATCACGTGGATGCATACCTTCTCACCTGCAAAAATGTGGATTCGTGGTACTAAATTGCTGCAAAAGCCGCTGCTTCATCTTGCTACACAGTTCAATGAAAGTATTCCTTGGGCTACGATTGACATGGACTTCATGAACCTCAATCAGGCAGCTCATGGTGACCGTGAATATGGATTCATCAATGCCCGTCTGAAGAAACAGAATAAAGTGGTCGTAGGGTACTGGGAACGTGCGGAAGTGCAGAAGCAAATCGCAGAGTGGATGGATGTAGCGGTTGCTTATAACGAAAGCTTCAATATCAAAGTTGCCCGCTTTGGTGACAACATGCGTAACGTTGGCGTTACGGAAGGCGATAAGGTCGAAGCTCAAATTCAATTTGGATGGACCGTTGACTACTTCGGAATTGGCGACCTTGTTCAGTACGTCAATGCTGTGAAAGAAGAAGAGATTGATGCTTTGTTTGCAGAATACTCCGAACTCTATGAATTTGATTATGGTACTTACAGCAAGGAAGCTTGGGAAGCCAGCGTAAGAGTGCAAGCAAGCTATGAAATTGCCCTTAAACGGTTCCTGGATAATGGCGGCTATACTGCCTTCACTACGAACTTCGAAGACCTCTATGGTATGAAACAGCTTCCTGGTCTTGCCGTTCAACGTTTGATGGCACAAGGATACGGCTTCGCCGGTGAAGGGGACTGGAAGACGGCAGCGCTCGATCGCCTGCTTAAAGTAATGAGCCATAACCAATCCACTGGCTTTATGGAAGACTACACCTATGAATTGGCGGCTGGTCAGGAATCGATCCTTCAATCCCATATGCTTGAAGTTGACCCAACGTTGGCAAGCAACAAGCCTAAAATCATCGTTTCACCGTTAGGTATCGGCGATCGTGAAGATCCAGCCCGTCTGGTGTTTGACGGCAAGGCAGGAGACGGTGTAGTTGTTTCCATGGCTGACTTTGGCACGCATTATAAACTGCTGATCAATGAGGTTACTGCATTTGAACCGACAGTTCCTGCTCCAAATCTTCCAGTGGCCCGTGTACTGTGGAACGTGAAGCCAAACTTCCAAGATGGGGTTAAAGCATGGATTGAGAACGGCGGTGGTCACCATACCGTGGTTTCCTTGAATCTAACCACAGACCAAATTGTTACTTATGCAAAACTGGTTAACCTGGAATACGTGATTATTAAGTAACTAGAAGATAGTCATCTACTAAAAGCATTGGGTCAGTCCTCAGGACCCAATGCTTTTTATTGGTTTTCTAAGGATGTATAGATATGGGAAGGTTCCTAAGCTATCTGGCATTATAACGAGACAATAGGATTCTCCTTAAGGTAATCATTTAATTCATAAGGATGTGATACTATGGCGAGTTTACCAGCTATGAAAACGAAATTGGTTATCGTTGAAGGTATACCTGGCTCTGGCAAATCCACATTATCTAGGTACATACATGACATGTTAAACACACATCAAATAGAATCCGAACTATTTTTAGAAGGGGACTTACGACATCCCGCTGATTATGAATCGGTTGCATGTATGCCAAACGAAGAACTTGATCAGCTTCGATCAATCTATTCCGAGGCGTTTCATTACATTGATCCGTTTATATCTTTGAATGGCAACGACGCTTTAATCGCCTATGCGCTTGCGCAGCAATCAGCCCAAAATGAAATTCCCTCTAGTTTGTATGAGGAAATCCGGCGTTATGAAATCTACGATGGAGTACCCGTAGAAAGGTATTGCGAGTTGATGATTCAACGTTGGAAGTCTTTTGTTAAAGATCAGCGAGAAAAAGAAAAGTTGATGATACTCGAATGCTGTTTTTTACAGAACCCAGGGTGTGCATTACTCGCCCGGCATGATGCTGGAGAAGACCGTTTTATTCAGCATGTATTACAGATTGCGGAGCAAATTCAGGAGTTAAATCCAATTTTGTTCTATTTGAAGCAACCAAATGTGCGTGAGACGATTGAGCGAGTTAAAACAACGAGATCTCAAGAATGGTTAGATTTCGCGATTTGGTACCATACGGAGCAAGATTATGGAAAGAGGAAGGGTTTGCACGGGTACGAAGGATATATTCAGTTCCTTGAACATCGACGTGAGCTAGAATTGCAAATCATTGAGCAACTCCCTTTTCAATCATTTATTATGGATAACTCCGATTATGCTTGGGAGAATCAACAACAGACCGTTTTGAATATTATGATGAAGCATTTATAAACCGTGAAGCTCATTCCAGAAAACGTTAGTGCAATTAGAAAGGGCCTATCCCGTAAAGACATATTTTACCGAATTATTCATATACATGGACTGTTGATTCGATCATTGGAAATCTGTACTCTAAATCATTTGCTTCTAAACGCTTTTTTGGTGTCTGTTATTATTGCTAGTAAGTGAAGCTCAAATAATACAGCGTGTTGAGATCAATTCTTATTATTTCTGCAAAGAAAATTCTCACTTTTTAGCAGAAATGATTTATAATTATCAGATAATAGACAATATAATTTTTAAAAGATTATATTTTAGTTATAATAGAGACAGAAAAGATATGTTCCTGAGTGGAGCCTTGCTTCTTGTATCATCTAAGCAGGAGGGCCTGCTCTTTTTTGCAAATATAAGAGATAAGGAAGGTTTTTATGAATAGCATTCAGAAAAAAACAGACATTATCTTAATCGGTGCCGGAGTCATGAGCGCGACTCTGGGATCATTGCTGAAAGAGTTAGCACCGGAGTGGGAAATTCAAGTGTTTGAGAAACTCGCAAACGCGGGAGAAGAAAGCTCTAACGAATGGAATAATGCAGGTACAGGCCATGCTGCACTGTGCGAACTGAACTATACATCCGAGAAAGCTGATGGATCTATAGATATTCGTAAAGCTGTAGACATTAATGAGCAGTTTCAGCTTTCAAGACAGTTTTGGTCTTTTCTTGTAAACAGCAATTTGATTCGTAATCCACAGGACTTTATCAAACCAATACCTCATATGAGTTTGGTAACAGGAGAGAAAAATGTATCTTTTTTGAAAAAAAGGTTTAAAGCGCTTTCAACTATTTCTCTGTTTCAAGGCATGGAATTTTCCGACGACCCTGAAAAGCTGAAGGAATGGATTCCGTTGATTATGGAAGGCCGTACATTGAATGAACCAATCGCGGCAACCAAAATCGACTCTGGAACAGATGTCAACTTTGGTGCTTTAACACGCATGTTGTTTGAGCATTTAAAAAGTAAAAACGTCGAGATCAATTACAAACATAGTGTAAAGGATATTAAACGTGCGAGCGACGGCTCGTGGAAAGTCAAAGTCCATAATCTGGACAACGGTAAAATCGAATACCATAATGCCAAATTTGTCTTTATCGGTGGTGGCGGTGGAAGTCTACCTTTGCTACAACGAACTGGTATTCCTGAGTCCAAATATATCGGGGGATTCCCGGTAAGTGGACTATTTATGGTATGTAACAATCCTAAGGTTGTCGCCCAGCATCATGCAAAAGTATATGGTAAAGCTAAGGTTGGTGCTCCTCCCATGTCTGTTCCGCATCTGGATACAAGATATATCGGTAACCAAAAAGCACTGCTATTTGGACCGTTTGCCGGCTTCTCACCGAAGTTCTTGAAAACGGGCTCAAATTTGGATTTGATCGGTTCTGTAAAACCCAATAATCTCATTACGATGTTGGCCGCAGGCGCAAAAGAGATGGCATTGACCAAATATCTGATCCAGCAAGTGATGTTATCGAATGAAAAGCGTCTGGAAGAATTACGCGAGTTTATTCCGAACGCCAAAATCGAGGACTGGGGGATGGTGGTAGCAGGCCAACGTGTGCAGGTGATCAAAGATACGGAGGGTGGAAAAGGAACACTTCAATTTGGTACGGAAGTGGTTAGTGCCGCTGATGGTTCGGTAGCTGCCCTGCTCGGCGCTTCTCCGGGTGCTTCTACTGCTGTTCACGTTATGCTGGAAGTATTGGAAAAATGCTTCCCACAACATATGGAAGAATGGGAACCAAAAATAAAAGAGATGATTCCTTCTTATGGGGTGTCACTAGCGGAAAACCCAGAGCTTTACCAAGAAATTTACGATTCCACAACGGAGGTGCTGGGTCTGGGCGAAAAAGAACCGCTTCATCGTTAATTTTTGCATGGCTGGTAACTGGATCATCCCACTACTCTTTAATAAAATGTGCAGTAATCTTACGATATATTTTAAAGTTGAATAAATAACAACACCAAGCGGTGGGAAGGAATTCCCCACCGCTAAAATGCTTGCTTAACAATACAAAATTTTGCAATCCTTCTGCATTTTACGGTGTCTGCTACAGTGATCACAGTAATTATGTAGACCGCTATAGGCTCTATTCAGTTCCAGTTGTCCAATAAACTGGTGCAGCGGATTGCTACCCCGGCTTGGTTAAAACGCAGATGGGCGGAGAAAAGACAGAGCTGTCGGTGGAGGATGTAGCGAAAATGGCGGTCCGACTGGCGACCCTGCCGGAGGATGGTCCAACGGGCAGATTCTATTACATGGATGATCAGCTTCCAGGGTAAAGCACTTATGTTACATTTGTGCGGTTGGGCGGATCACGATTTCGTTCACATCAATATCATCCGGTTGTTCAATTGCGAATCCAATTGCGCGGGCTACCGCGTCCGGTGTCATGGCTAGTTTATCCCGGATGGCAGCGAGTTGATCTCTCAATGCGGGATTGGTCATACCCTCCGTGAAATTCGTCTGCACAATACCAGGCGAAATGATGGTCACGCGCAGCTTGTCACCAGCCTCCTGGCGCAACCCTTCTGAGATGGCGCGCACAGCGAACTTCGTACCGGAGTAGACCGACTGGTTCGGCACAGTCTTATGTCCTGCTACAGAAGCGATGTTCACGAAGTGTCCGGAACCCTGCTTATGAAAGATAGGCAACGCTGCGGCTATACCGTACAAAACGCCTTTAATGTTGACGTCAATCATGTCCTCCCAGTCCTCGACACACAGATCTTCGAGAGGGGAAATGGGCATAACGCCAGCGTTGCTGACGAGAACATCCAGCTTCCCGTACCGTTCGCAAGCCAAATTAACGAGGTTGCACAGATCCTCGCGCCGTCTCACGTCAGTGCGTGCATAAACAGCTTCGCCACCTCCATTTGAAATGCGTGTCGCCAGCGCTTCAAGGCGATCCGCTCCGCGCGCTCCAAGCACGACTTTTGCCCCACGCTCGGCAAGCAACAGTGCTGTTGCTTCTCCAATTCCGCTGCTTGCACCTGTAATCACGACGACTTTGTTCTCTATTCTTCCTTCCAAATGCATAGCCCAATCCCTCTTCCTCTAATCTATTTGCCTTAGGCCCTTTGTTGGCCTTGCAAGTAAATTTTAAGTAGAATTCGATTGAGACAGGTAGACCGATCAAGTCCAATTCTTGCCTAATCCTATTCGGCGTGCATATAATTAGCACATCAATATTAGCGTTCAACGGAAAGGACGGTGAAGCATGAATGATTTCGTCTCCTCCCCCCTCTGATATTTCTACGAATCTACAAGAACTGATTCATTTAATTCATCAACATGCGTCTTCGGATGGTACGTTTGTCTCGTCTGTGCCAGGACTTTATTTCAGACGTGCAAGCGATGTGTCGGAGCTAAATCATACGGTCCATATGCCCTCCCTGTACGTGGTTGCACAAGGCTCAAAGACAGCAATGCTGGCTGGAGAAAACTATGTGTACGATCCAACAACTTACATGGTCACATCAGTTCAGCTTCCCGTAACTGGTAAAATAACTCAGGCCTCGTCAGAGCTCCCTTATCTAAGTCTTCAATTATCCATTAGTCCAGACGTCATTTTGGATATTATCAAGAAGAGTCCTCCTCAATGTAACGTAAAGACTGGACGCGGCATACTGGTGAGCCAATTTGACCCTCTGCTGCTTGATGCGCTGCTTCGGCTTGTCAGACTTTCGGATACGCCTGCGGATATTCAGTTTCTTGCGCCGCTTATCACGCACGAGATCCTTTATCGTGTATTACAAGGTGAGCAGGGAGCTTTAATCAGGCAATTTGCCGTAGTTGGCAGCTATGCACATAGCATCTCCAAAGCGATCCATCTGATAACCCGCGATTACTCTAAGCCTCTTGTGATCGAAGAATTGGCGAAGGAAGTAAACATGAGCGCCTCTTCCTTACACAAGCATTTTAAAAAGGTAACGGCTATAAGTCCTCTGCAGTATCAGAAGACCATTCGACTGCAGACTGCACGCCGCTTGCTGCTCTCGGAGGGAGTGGAAGCCGCCAATGCAGGCTTTCGCGTTGGCTATGAGAGCCCTTCGCAGTTCAGCCGGGAATATGGACGCATGTTTGGGCGTCCACCGATGAGTGATGTTAAACATTTGCGCAATTCCCTTAGTGTCTCAGTTGATTGAGAGATTCTTCGGGTGATCCGTGGAGGAGGCCCAGAGCAAGTTGTCTTTGGTCTGGTCAAAGAGGATATATCACACCAACGGAAGTTCGTCGAGCCGTTCGTAAATCAACAATCCTTTCTCTTTCGCCACCCTTACCATTTCATCGGCACCCTGAGAGGGTCCTCCAACTCGAAGCACGGCGTTACAGCAATCAAGCAGGCGAATGGAAGACGGATGAAAGATTCTGTTAAAAGTCTCGTCTCCCAAAGCAGTGGAACCAGCTGTCGCGATAAGGGGCAAAGCATACCACTCCCCCAGCACCGGCATATGACCAGCCTCGTAAACTTGAAGAGCAATTTCATTCATGTAGTTGACGTTCTTCTCAATTAATACATGATCATCATTCGTTCCAGATCGATACGGGCCTGCGATAAGGATATGAAGGGGTTTCGATTTCACTTTTAAGAGACCCTTGATCTGAGCGTATTGGAGCAGCATTATTGTCTTGGCGTCACGAATCTCGCCGCTTTCGACCATGTTTAGCACTTGAGCAAACGGAAGTTCCATTACTTCAATGTTTTCCTGCTCCTCCTCAAGGCCACCACCGTCACCCGTTGTCATATCTTCACTATACTCGGCTACATAGAAGTGCAGGATTTCGGTTACGGAGCCCGGTGACATATAGGCCTCGCCAACTTTCTGCACACGGTCGATACGGTATCCCGTCTCCTCCTCCGTCTCCCGAAGAATACCTTCTTCCGGTGTTTCTTTATCGAGTAGTCCTGCACAGGTTTCGATAAGCATCCCAGTTTCATTGCCGTTCCTATAAGTAGGCATCCGGAACTGTCTGGTCAGTACAACGGTTTGTTTGTGCTGATTATAGAGCAGGATCGTTGCGCCGTTGCCGCGATCGTACACTTCACGGGATTGTGTCTCCCATTGTCCATTATTTTTTTCGAACTCGAATGTGACCTTATTTAAGATGTACCAGTTATCCGATAGAAGCTCCTCTTTTACAATCCGTACTCTTGGGTGATACTGTTGTGACTTCATCTCATTTCCTCCCTAGAAAGATTCCGTTCTCTTTAGTCATTTCGAGAGTTCCGTTCTGCTGCAGAAGCCGATTGACGTGGTCTCGAAACTTGTCAATAGCCGCTCCGACAAGTCGCTCTCTTGCGTTCATCGGAGTCGAGATTATATATTCGATCAGGGGTTCCGCTTCGTCGACCAACAGACAGTCCTCGTATCGAAGCAACCGAAGATCGGAAAAGCAAGAAGACAGCAAGTCCCCTCCGTTATCCAGGTGGAACCGTTTAATAGCATGATCCAACACATGAAGCTCAGGATCGAACGAAACCGCCAAGTGTTCGACCTCTTGTAGGTGTTGAGTGCTCATTGTAGAGGTGCATACTATACCTCCTTGCTTTAAGATACGGTGCATCTCGCGGATTGCTCTAGGGATGTCCGGCACGTGGTACAGCATGTTGTTAGCGATAACCATATCGAATTGCTCTTCATGGAATGGGATCTGTTGCGCGTCAACAGATAAAAACTTAAACTGCGGATTGTTGCTTCCCAAGCGACAACGTGCTTCTTCCACCATCCCGCTTGACATATCGGTAAGCGTGATACGCCAGCTGCTTGGAATTCGTTCGGCGTTTCTTATCCAAAAGGTCCCGTCGCCGCAGCCCAACTCGAGAATGTGGGCTCCCGGTTGCACCTCCAGTTGTTCAAAGATCCAACGATGCCAGCCTTGGGGATTCGTACTGTACTTGTCGTAAAGATGTATCCGCGTTTGCAGGCGGTTCGCCGTCCGATATTGCTCCCCCCAATTTTGCTCACTCTGCACGGTTTGAATAACATCCGCCAAATGGTTCCAATCGGAGCCATAAGCCGACATTTCCATAGCATCTCGTATTGCATGTACTACGTGCTCTGTATGAGCAATTTTCTTTTGTAAAACATCGAGTTGTGCTTGCAACGAGTGTCTGATCTCTCCGTTGGATGGCGACTCTGCATCTAAAATGTCCATTATTGTTTGAAGCGATAACCCTAGATACTTCAACATCTGAATTCGCTGTAGTCTTTCCATATCTTTCATGTTGTACAGTCTTATGGATCCAGTGCGATGACCTCCTGGACTCAGAAGTCCAATTTGGTCGTAATATCGCAATGTCCTGACCGTTATCCCTGTACGTTTGGCAAGCTGTCCTGTCGTCAGATAGTTCTCTTTGTCCATCCATTGCTCACATCCAATTGATTGCTCTAGCATGTCGTTCTCAGTCAGTATAGCAAATGACGTAACGTCACCTTCAAGAAAAATTTATGCAATAAGAAACAAGAGAAAACCACCCTAGCAAAAGGTAACTTGGTAGTTAGTCACGAATATCATGTAATAAAAATTCATCAGCTCTTCATGGAGGCTACTATGAAAACTTTCATTTACATGGTGAGACATGGCGAATCACCGAAGACGGAAGGAAATGAAAGAACAAGAGGTTTGACTGATAAAGGCAAGTCAGATGCTTTTCAAATAACTGAATTATTGAGAGGAGAGGGGATCGAGGTTTTCGTTTCAAGTCCATATCAACGGGCAATCCTAACCATTCAAGAATTAGCTCAATGCTCAGGACAAGAAGTTTTAATATTCGAGGATCTTAAAGAAAGAATTTTTTCTAGTGAAGATAACCGAATCCCCGATGATGAATTATTCCCTTTGTTAGATAAGTCATTTTCTGATCCCAACTTTGCTTTAACGGGAGGAGAGTCTAATGCAGTTTGTCAGAACCGAAGTATAACAGTCTTAAAGGAATTGCTAAAAATCTACCGAGGACAGAAAGTCGCATTAGGCACTCATGGAGCTGTAATGACTTTAATGATGGAGTATTATGACAAGCAGTATGATTTGAATTTTTTACTACACACATCCAAACCAGACGTATACAGAATGGAATTCAATGATCAGGAATTAGTTGAGGTAAAAAGATTGTGGAACATGCCGTAATAGTTTGTGAGGAAAAGGTATAAGGACTATTCTTCAAAGAGAGACCACCCTTAAAAAAGGGATGGTCTCTCTTCAAAATTTTTCTTTTATAGCTATTGCGGTGAACCGTTAAGCAAATCTTCAGCTATTTTTACCAGGTCTTCTTTGCTCAGCGGGCTGTCCTGGTTATCAGATATGTTGTAGTGTAACCGTCTTTTTTCATCGAGCCATCCCAGTCGATTTTTTCCTACCTCCAAGGGCTTGCTTGTTTCGCTTGCTCTGATGTAATAGGCCTTGGTTCCTTTAATCATCAGTTCCTCAGCCGAATCCTGTTCATTTTGCATCACGGTCGTCTTTGTGACTTCGGGAGCGTATTTGGTGACGGCGATATTTACATAGTCATTTCCTCTCGCATACCGGGCGAGGGTGAAGTCTGACTTGTCCCAGCTCAGCTTTTGAATAAACAGATTTTCACCTTTCGGTGCAGCTTTAGCCTGTTGCGTCAGTTTATCCGTTAAAGCCCGATATTCCTCTTTGTTCATCATCCCAGGATATGCAGCGACTGGGTAGACGTATCCGAAATCAAACCGGTAGCCATTCGGCAGATGAGTGGGACTATGCAACAGCGGAGCTTCTGTCCGCTTGATTTCATCCTGCAGACTGCTGAAGCTAGAAAGTTCAGTCGGTTTGTAGGCAAACAGGACGGGATTAGACGAATTTTGTTGATTCATAGAATCGTCCTTAACGTAATAGGCGGCATACTCTCCAGGCTGTAGACGGTCTGTCACCTCTTCGTTCCACTGTGTGTAGGTGGTTGTATACGTTTTGGAAGCGTCCGTTTCGGCTGGTGTTTTGGCGGTATTTAATACGACATCGCCTTTACTGTTACGGAATTCCAGATATTGCGAAGCGGCGTATCCAGTCACAGAGGCGCTCAATACAAAAAGCAAGATCATGATAGGAGCGGTGATGCGCGGCTGAAGACGCATTTTTACAATGAGTCCCTTTTTGGATTTCGCCTTTTGGTAGACCTGTTCCATCACTTTATCAGAGACGTCAAAAGCTTGGATTTTTAGGACACTCTCTGGTTCTGTCAGCATGTCCATGTTTTTTAAGCCTCTGTCTTTTAGATCGGTGTATTTCAGGCCTTGTTCCTGAGTTCTGTCTTGTAATTCACGCATTTTGGGTCCTCCTCTATGGGCTCCATCATTTTTTTGAGCTTTGTTTTTGTTCTGCCGTATTTTTTCTTGATCGCTTCCTCGCTTTTGTTCATAATTTCCCCGATTTCTCCAAACGATTTTTCTTCAAAAATGCGCAACACCAACAGGTTTCGCTCCTCTGCATTCAGTTGGTCCAATGCCCGGCTCAGCGGTTCACTGAAAAGCTGACGTTCCATAACCTGCGCAGCACTGTCTGAAGTCATGTTAGTTGAGGTGAACAGGGTCATTTTAAATTTGCGCTGTAGTTTCTTCCTGCGAATCAGGTTTAGGCAGTGATGATAAGCCATTTTATACAGCCAGGAGGAGAAGCCCACTGTGGGCCTGTACATACTAATTTTCTCGAAAGCACTAACGAAAATATCCTGTACGGCCTCTTCCGCTTCCTGCTCACTGCCTAATATCCGCCAGCAGTACACAAAAATCTGACGCTGATACTCCTTTACAATGTAGGCGTAATCCTGGATCTCGCCAGCTTGGACCCGTTTAATTCTATATTCGATTTCCTCATTCAAAGATTTAGGCACCCCCTCTGATTAAAAAGAAAACTATGTCTGTATAACAAATGAAGAGGACCGAAAGGGACACCTTTTCTAAAATTTTTTAAGTATTAATCAACTCTCTAAGAGAATACGATAAAGCAGAACAATTATCACCAACGTTGTTGATTTCATAGAGCTTGAATTTTTATTGTGGAAATAAATAGAATGATGAAATATACCTATCAAAAAAGTGAAAATAGATTGTAAAGAAAAAAGGAGATGGAAAATGGGGTTTTATGATAATAGAGAAAATGCTTTATTCCGCACTCTTCAAGAGCAAGTCATAACATTCAAACAATGGGGAGCTAGCATAGCTGAAAAACATGGAGAATGGGAAACGAATTATCTTTATTGGGATAAGCTTTATAATGCTGTTGAGGGAGTGTTAGAACATACTTCATTAGCTGAATGGCAGACAGAAGTTTATGAACTGATCTTATATACACTGGCAAGGGATAATGAAGTTGAGAATGTATTGCAGTTGTTAATTGTACAACCCAAAATATTTTTGTCTTTAGCCTACAGTGCAATTACATACTCTGATTACGAAGCCAGATGGCAAATAGCCTATGGATTAGGTGAAGTAAAAGGAATGAGGGATGAAGTAAATAGTCTTTTGTCTAAGCTCTCGAATGATGAGCACGAATATGTCAGAAGAAGGGCATTAATTGCATTGCAGAAAAAATGGAAAGATGAATTAAATGATCAAGAGGTAAACTCGGCAGTCCCGCCCGTATAGCTAACGATAGCCATCGGCTATGCTGGGCGGGATTGCCTCACCCTCTTTAATGCAGCGTATCTTCTACTTATTCCCTTTGCGTACCTTTAACAGCTTACCCTTTACGGTCGTATTCTTCATAATCTCAAGCACCAGTGGACCTTTACCATTCAGAATCTCAACATCTGTCGCATAATCCAGAATCGTAATGATCCCGATATCATCTGCGGTGACTCCGTCAAGCTTAGCGATGGTCCCCACGAAGTCGACAGCTCTAAGTTTTTTCTTCTTACCGCCGTTAAAATTCAGCTTCATAATCTGTTGGTTTAATTGCTCGCGCTTATCTTTTTTGAGTGCGGTTTTTACATGCAGTTTCTGCTCAAAATCTTCTCTACGGAGATCAACAGCCTCTTCTGAGGGGGCCTTTACCTGCGGAATCGCGAATCCAATATATGCTTCAATATCAGCTAATCTTCTGCCATCCTTAGGAGTGATGAGGGAAATGGCTTTCCCCGTTTTGCCAGCACGTCCCGTACGTCCTGTACGGTGAACATAGCTTTCCTTTTCAAGGGGAATATCGTAGTTAATGACATGGGTGATATTCGTGATATCAATCCCTCTGGCGGCAACATCTGTCGCAATCAAGTAACGGAATTGACCCCTTCTGAATGCATTCATTACCTCAAATCGCTCGTCTTGCTCCATGCCACCATGAATGCGATCACATGGATATTCGAGATCAGCCAATGCTCTGAATAATGTATCTACATTCTCCTGCGTACGACAGAAAATAATGCAGCTGTCAGGATTCTCAACAATGAGCAGATCTTGCAGTAGTGCCAGCTTGTCTGACTCCTTCACCTGAATAAGAGAGTGATCAATTGTGGCGGTCGTTATACCAGTCGCTTTAATCTCAATTCTAACAGGATCTTTCATATATTTACGTGACAGTGTGGCTACATCCTCAGGGAAGGTAGCGGAGAATAACATGGTAACCCGGTCACTAGGCAGCGCTTGAATAATCGACTGGACTTGCTCGATAAAGCCCATATTCAGCATCTCGTCAGCTTCATCAATCACGAGGTAGGCAATCCGATCTAACGATAGCGTGCCTCGTTCGATATGGTCCAGTACACGTCCTGGCGTACCTACAGCCACATGCGTTCTTTGTTTTAACTCAGCTTTTTGGATATGAAAAGGATGTTTTCCATAAAGGGGTGTTGCTTTTATCCGCTTAAAGCGTCCAATATTCGTGATGTCTTCGGTGACCTGTAACGCGAGTTCACGGGTTGGCGTCAGGATTAAAGCTTGGGGCTTATTCTCATTCCAATCTACTAGCTCACAAATTGGAATACCATATGCTGCTGTTTTGCCGCTACCTGTTTGCGATTTGGCGACAAGATCCTTCTTCTCAAGCGCAACAGGAATAACTTCCGTTTGAATCTCTGTTGGCGTCTCATAGCCCAAGCTATTGAGCGCTCTTACAATTTCTTCACTTAATGCGTAATCTGTAAAATGCTTCTGACTCATTTTCAACCTCTTCTGCGCTGTATTTGAATACCAATACATATATAATGTCATCGTGTATCGAACTTATACTCATCTAGTATACTCTATATCCAGGCTTACTCTAATACATATCCATGTTACTGTTTGTCTAATCGTATCCTTGGAGCGTTTAACGAAGGGCTCGTCCATTTTCTCGTGTATGGTATCTGATGTGTTGGTCGACTGAGCTATTTCGCAATTTAACGACCAACAAACTTTACCCCATATGGATCTACGTTGAACAATTTCATGGAGAATTACTTATCTTCAATTGTATCGGCATTTCCATATCCGCATGCGTGAAAACATGTGTTACGCATAAAGGGCACCAATTAGGTGCCCTTTGAACTGCCGTTAGCGCGGAAAACCGTATCAAAAGTATTGTTACGATGAAAAGTGAACCCAATCTCTCCCTTGGACAGCATCCATTTCTTTAAAGAAAATTTGAGCGCGTTTATTCTCAGTAGAAGTTATCCAGGTCATATGAGCATATCCATAATTTTGTGAGTACTTTTGACATTCTAAAAAAAGCTGTGATTCTACTTCTGTATCTCTAAATGGTTCCAATACAAATAGGTCGTTCATAACGGTGATTTTGTCTGCTTTCATCGTGCTAAAGGTAAAGAATAATGTAGCAAAGCCGATTAATTCTCCATTTTGTTCCGCCACAAATTGTATACCGTTTTGCTGCTCAAAAAGGGTTTGAATCAAATTATGAATTTTTTCGATAGGTGGCCTAGGGTTTTGATAAAAACCAACGATGTATTCATACATTAACTCGGTTAAATTGTTTAAATCATCAGGCTTAGCGTTTCTTATTAAAAATGACATTAGATGTACTCCCTTTTCATTAGTTTTGAATTAATATACATCGTAAAGTATATATATGCAAAATTAAGATCAGTGAAAGAATCTTTTGAACTCATGCAAATGCGAAGAAGTATGTAATATGAGCGCAACAAAGGCTGCCGAGGAAATGTATCCGGCAGTCTTTGTTGCGCTGAGGGACATGTGCATCGAGAATACACCCATTCGTTAAAATTGAATTTACTCCGAATTACTTAAGAAGTGTAAGTGTCACCTCTATCGTGTTATTAATAAATGATCGTTCTGGACGAGATTTTATCATTACGGTCAGTCCAATTAACGATACGACTAGCGCCTGTGATACAGCCTTCGCATTGAGCCCGATCTCAAGCTCACCTGATTGTATACCTCGTTCAATGGTTTCTTGAAATATAACCGATAGGTACATTTGATGTTCCCTTGTAAGAATTTCAAATTTCTCATCATGAGGTGCAAGTTCAACCATTGTATTGATGCAAAAGCATCCTTTTCTAGGGTTTTCTGTATATTCCTCATCTACCACACCTTCAAAAAAAGCTCGAAATGCTTCTTTTACAGATGGTTTGCTTTGAAGCTTGGCTCGGATCAGAGAAGCACGGGACATCATGTATTTGCGCAGCGCAGCTTCGAACAATTCTTTTTTGCCTCCAAAAGTGGAGTATATACTAGGTCGTTGAATTTCCATTCTGGAAGTTAAATCACTCAGCGAGGTAGCTTCATATCCCTTCTCCCAAAATATTTGCATTGCTGCATCTAATACTTTATCTTCGTCAAATTCGCGGATTCGTCCCATAATCAATACCTCTCATTGCTCGTAATTTTATTCTTAACTCAATAACTCTGATTATAATTGTCAGGGTTTTTTATTTGCGTACCAATTAGTATGTTATTATCTTATAATTAGCCCGTTATATTGTCAAATGCAGATTGGTTTATCGCACCAAGGAGATATCAGTATGAGGATAAAACAAAGTATTTTTACTATATTTATTGACAGTATTCTTTTTAATGAGTTATATTTACTGGGAAAAATATATTACCGATCGGTATGATATTTTATCGGTATTTAATTGCATACAAAGAAAGCTATTAGAATAGGAGAGATGGACCATGGAGATAGGTATTACTTCGTTTGTAGAAACAAAGCCTGACGTCCAGACAGGTGAAGTGATAAGTCACGCACAGAGATTGCGCGAAGTTGTTGAGGAAATTATCCTTGCTGATCAAGTGGGACTTGATGTGTTTGGGGTAGGTGAGCATCATCGGCAGGATTATTCGGCATCTTCACCAGCAATTGTGCTGTCAGCGGCTGCAGCGCAGACGAAACGGATTCGGCTGACCAGTGCAGTCACAGTGCTTTCTTCAGCTGATCCCGTTCGCGTTTTTCAGGATTTTGCTACGCTGGATGGTATTTCGAATGGACGTGCGGAGATTATGGCGGGCCGAGGTTCCTTTATTGAATCTTTTCCACTGTTTGGCTATGACTTGGAAGACTATGATGAGCTGTTTGAACAACATCTGGAATTGCTCCTTAAAATACGGGAGTCCGAAAAAGTAACCTGGAAAGGCGGACATCGGCCAGCGATTAACAATTTGGGTGTGTATCCACGGCCGGTTCAGAATCCTTTACCGATATGGGTTGGCAGCGGGGGCAGGCAAGATTCTGCTATCCGTGCAGGTCTGTTAGGACTGCCCTTGATGTTGGCGATCATTGGTGGAAATCCGATGAATTTTGCACCGCTTGTACAGCTTTATAAGAAGGCAGCAGCGCACGCTGGTCATGACGAATCGCAGCTTAAGGTTGGATCGCACTCGATAGGATTTGTTGGAGAGAATAATGAACGAGCTGCAGATACATATTTCCCTTCTACGATGGCAGGTATGAATAGATTAGGCAGGGAGCGGGGCTGGGCGCATTATGATCGTTCTAGCTACGATGCCGCGCGCAGCTTTGAAGGTGCGCTGTATGTTGGCGATCCTGAGACTGTTGCCCAGAAGATCATTCACCTTCGCAAACATGTAGGTGTTACACGCTTTATGCTGTATGTTCCGTTAAGTACAATGCCGCATGCCGAGGTGATGAAAGCCATTGAGCTGCTGGGAACAGAGGTAGCACCCCGAGTTCGGAAGGAAATAGCCCAGTGGGAAGCGGAGACGGAGAAAAGATTATAAAAACCAAATATAGGAGTGATTCACATGGATTTTGAAAATCGTTTGTACCCAGAATTTAGGTCGGTAATTGCACAATTTCCTGGATTTCAACTGGAAGAAAATTTAGAACTGAGCAGAAGCTATTTGTCGAGTTCTCCCATTGAGCAGTCGGAGCACGTACGCACGACAAGCCGGATGATTCCGAGCGTAGCAGGCGAGATATTAGTCAAAATCTACGAACCTGCCCAGCGAACTGACGTTAGGCTTCCGGCCATGCTGTGGATTCACGGGGGAGGCTATGTGATGGGGCATCCTGATATGGACGATGCTTTGTGCGAACGCTTCGTGCAGGCGGCTAAATGCGTCGTCGTATCGGTCGATTACCGACTTGCTCCCGAGCATCCCTACCCAGCTGCCATCGATGACTGTTATGCCGCTTTGATGTGGATGACCGACGAAGCTGAGCTGCTGGGCATCGACTTAGATCGAGTCGCAATTGCCGGAGCAAGTGGGGGCGGCGGTCTAACCGCAGCACTTGCTTTAATGGCTCGTGACAAAGGCGGGCCAGCCCTCATCTTCCAAATGCCGCTGTATCCGATGATCGATGACCGTAGTATTACGGCGTCAAGTCATGAGATTACGGCCGATAACGCACCATGGAACCGGAAGAACAACTTGGCGGCCTGGAACATGTACTTGGGGGATCGCACTGAAGACACCGAGGTGTCGCCATACGCTGTGCCGTCGAGAGCGAAATGCTTGGCTGGGCTACCGCCGACCTATACGTGCATAGGCCAGCTCGATCTGTTCCGAGATGAAACGATCGAATATGTAGCACGCCTTGCCCGAGCGGGGGTGGACGTCGAATTCCATCTGTATCCCGGCACATTCCACAACTTTGAGGGGATGGTTCCGCAAGCAGAAGTAAGCCAACGTGCTAGCCAAAGTTATGTAGATGCAATTGCACGAGCCCTTAATTCTTAAACTATTAAATGGGCAGTCTCCAAAGTGATATGCTTCCAAAAAAGTAGACAGGTTAAATAATAAAACTTGCTACTGTAAGGGGAGCATATCACTTTTTGCAGTAATCTTTTTTGTCGTTTGATACGAGGCTAGATTTTAACCGAAACGATGTGTTAAAGGAGCATCAGGTGTTCAGTCGCCCCGCAATGATGTAAAGTTTTTCGGGTAAAATCTTTACTTTTACATGTAGCGGATAATAACCTTTCATTCTTATAATTGGAAATGTAAGCGATTTATTTAGAGGCGAGGATATTAAAAAACTATACGTATGAGGAGGAGATTGTATGTCGAAATTTAAAGTGGGCAAGTTGGTAAGCAGCTTGGCGTTGGCGGGTGTGTTGTTATCATCAGTTCTGATAAACCCGGCTAGTGCCAGTATGGCGAACGGTGGCAAATTCCTCGGGAATATCATTGCTGGAAGTGTCCCTGCAAGTTTCGGAACGTACTGGAACCAGGTGACGCCAGAGAATTCGACCAAATGGGGGTCGGTTGAAGGCAGTCGTAACAACATGAACTGGTCGCAGGCGGATACCGCCTACAATTATGCCCGTAACAATGGCTTCCCGTTCAAGTTCCATACATTGGTATGGGGTGCTCAGGAGCCAGGTTGGATTAGCGGACTGTCGGCTGCTGATCAGAAGGCGGAAGTGACCCAGTGGATTAAAGCAGCAGGTCAACGCTATCCGAATGCGGAGTTTGTAGATGTGGTGAATGAGCCCCTGCATCAGAAGCCATCCTTCCGCAATGCCATAGGAGGTGACGGATCGACCGGATGGGATTGGGTCATATGGTCATTCCAACAGGCCAGACAAGCTTTCCCGAATGCCAAGCTGATGATTAATGAATATGGAATTATCAACGATCCCTCGTTAACCGACCAATATGTCAATATTATTAATCAGCTCAAGAGCAGAGGCCTGATTGACGGAATTGGTATTCAATGCCACCAGTTTAGCATGGACACTGTTTCAGTTAACACGATGAACACTGTACTGAACAAACTGGCGGCAACAGGATTGCCAATCTATGTGTCGGAACTGGATATAACTGGCGACGACAACACCCAGCTTGCCAGATACAAGGAGAAATTTCCGGTATTATGGAAGCATTCCGCGGTGAAGGGAGTTACGCTCTGGGGATACATTCAGGGGCAAACCTGGATATCGAATACACATCTGCTGAACTCGAACGGCACGGAACGCCCCGCGCTCCAATGGCTGAGACAATATGTGCAGAGTTAAACTATAGGTGGCACTTAAAACCCAACAGATGCGAAATTTTTCCAAATGTCTGGGCTGGGTAGATGTTTATTTGACGAAGTCTTGGCTGAAATGTTATACGCCCAAGGCTTCTTTTTATTTAGCTTAAACCTAACGTATCAAAACCTAATCCAACTCAATTAGGCTTACATACCCAATCCATAACTTTAACCCACTTGAAATAAAACCGTCTGGACGGTATAGTAAAGAGGGGTGATCAATATGAATACAACTAAAAAAACATTAAAAAGAGAATTAATTCTTAAAGCGGCCTCCATGATTGTGCACGAAGAAGGAGTAGAGAAGTTAACGTTAGAAGCGGTGGCTAAGAAAGCGGGAATAAGTAAAGGAGGATTGCTTTACCATTTTCCGAATAAGGATGAATTGGTTTTGGGAATGGTTGAGCAACTATCGACCAGCTTTGTCTCCGAATTTAATGAGAGAGCAGAAAACGATATGCATTCCAAAGGAAGATGGACTCGCGCTTATATGAATACATCATTTTCTGGCGATCGGAATGCAAGTGACCTGTATACCGCTCTTTCAGCAGCACAGTTTACGAACCCTCAAATGCTAAAGTTACTTCAGGACGAGTATGAGAATATCCAAAACAAAATTGAAAACGACGAATTGGATCCCGTTCGTTCCACGATAGTCCGATTAGCTATAGACGGCTTGTGGTTTGCCGAAATGTTTGGGCTTGCTCCTCCTAATGAGGAAATGAGGCAAAAAATGATGGAAGAATTGAAGACATATATAAAGGAGAATGAATAATGGCTTATCTTTTCTTGGCAATCTCTATTGTTGGTGAACTTATTGGAACTTCAATGCTTAAAGCTTCAGAAGGTTTTACCAGATTGTATCCGACTCTATTCACAATTGTTGCGTTTGTGATCTCTTTCTTCTTTATCTCTCTATCCCTTAAGACGCTTCCTTTAAATATGACTTATGCCATCTGGTCAGGTGTAGGGGCTGTTGCTACAACGCTTATTTCAGTATTGATTTGGAAAGAAAAAATCAATACAGGAAGTATCGCAGGTATTGCTTTAATTGTTATTGGCGTGGTGGTACTGAACCTATTTGGTGCAGGACATGGTGAGGCAAAAGCTACAACAGAAGCAACGGGTTCAATCGTTCAAAAATGAGATAAAGATTTTCGGACCGAGGATATAAACACGCTTGAAGGCATAAGGGCATTCGTCGAGAAAGTTCTTGTGCCGCACGGCGTGAGGGTATGAATTTTTAGTCATTTAAATTTTTTTGATTGAATTGCAGATATAATAAGTCTATAATGTCGATTGTAGGGTGTTTCATATTTACCACCATACGGAAGCAAGGTGTAGATATTAGTAGACTTTAAAATCTAATTAGTAGAAGGGAAGTCTAATTAATGACCCAGTCTTTATTTGATCCCGAAGTATGGAAGGCTGCTTGGATAAACGATCCGGAAGCTGGTGTAAATCGAATGCTTAGAGCGGGAACGGTACCGGCTCATTCGTTTGATGATATGGCAAGGGCAAGAAGCTTCCACAAGCAGGCATTTAATGAAGAGGGAATAAAAAGAACAGCCAGAATTATGGGATGGCTAAGGACACAGGGAGTTACCATTAAAGACTCCTCTATCCTAGATATTGGTGCTGCCTCGGGTGTCTTCAGTATTCCTTTTGCAGAGGAAGGGGCAAATGTTACTGCCGTTGAGCCCTCAGGACCGTTGACAGCCTTAATGGAAGAGAGTATTAAGCCATCGATAAAGGAAAACATTAAAATCGTACGGGAACAATTTGAGGAGTTATCTATTGAGACGAACGGATGGCAAAACAAATTTGATCTGGTGTTTGCATCCATGTGTCCAGCCATTTTCGGTTGGGAAATGGTAGAGAAGGCGCTCGCCTGTGCCAGCCAGTTTTGTTACATCAGTACGAGTGCTGGGCCTAAGGAGCATAGTCTGATTCAGGAATTGCGCCCTGTAGTCGGAATAAAAGAGGACCTAGTACAAACGTCAGATATGGCATATATCATCCAACTATTAAATATATATGGCTACTCTTTTCAAACCCTGATTACTCGTGAAACCCAAACGGTAATGATGTCGGTGGACGAGGCGGTAAAACATACATTAGGCTGGTTCTCATTCTTCGGGATGCCAACAGATGAACAGTCGCTACAGAAAGCAGAAGCCTATTTAAGAGAGACGTACGTAGGGAAGAGAATCCCTGTTCAGCAAGGAGGACGCTTTGGTAAAGTTCTGGTCCGTATAAAGAATCAGCACATGTATTAATCGTTTTGTCATGTAGCTTCTATTTATTCCCCTTGCCCTTCAGAATCTCAACGTCTGTTACATAATATAGACACAAGAGCATTGTGGGGAAAATGTATTCAAAATAAGAGCCCTAATGAAGGGAAGAACCACTTCATTAGGGCTCTGGAGATTTACTACGGCTATGGATCACTGCCAGTTTGTGTGAAAGAATCCTGCTAGATCACTTCGTTCATAAGTATGGGCACCAAAATAATCCCTTTGTGCTTGCAAAAGGTTAGCATTCGAAATGCCTGTCCGGTAACTATCGTAATAAGTAAGTGAAGCACTTAAACATGGAAACGAAGTGCCAGAATTAATACCCTCACAGACAATTTTTCGTAATCCTTTTTGATACTCTTTAACTTTTTCAGCAAAATACGGGGCGATTAATAGATTAGCCAAATTCGGCTGTTCTTGATATGTTTCGCTTATTACGTTTAAGAATTCAGCACGAATGATGCAACCACCACGGAAAATAAGGGCAATATCCTTTAAAGGTAAATTCCATCCGTAAAGTTCAGAAGTCATTTTATATTGTATAAATCCTTGCGCGTAGGCACAAATCTTACCCATATAAAAAGCTTGTCTAATGTACTCAATCCACAAATCTTTATTTAAACTTCGCTGATCAATCCCTGGTCCTGTTAGAATATTTTCTGCATAAACTCGTTCTTCTTTTAAAGAGGAGATGTAACGGGCAAACAATGACTCTGTAATAATGGATGATGGGATCCCATTGTCAATTGCTTGAATGCTTGTCCATTTACCAGTGCCCTTTTGCCCTGTTTTATCAAGAATCACATCGATTAGTGGTAAGCCTGTTACATCATCCTTTTTCCGTAAAATCTCTGCTGTGATTTGGATTAAATAACTTTTTAGCTCCCCTTGATTCCATATTTCAAAGATATCAGCAATTTCATTCACAGATAAACGTAACCTTTTTCTTAAAAATGTATAGGTTTCTGCGATTAATTGCATATCTGCATACTCGATTCCGTTATGTACCATTTTTACAAAGTGACCGGACCCTTTTGGACCCATATAAACACAGCAAGGGTCTGCGTCCACTTGGGCTGCTATTTTTGTTAGAATAGGAGCTGCTTTTTCATATACGTTTTTATCTCCACCAGGCATGATCGAAGGTCCATTTAAAGCCCCGACTTCGCCGCCGGAAATACCGATTCCTAAATAACCGATTCCTTTTGACTTCAATTCATCATATCTACGTTCCGTATCTTTGTAATGGGAGTTACCACCGTCCATAATCACATCGCCTGCTTCAAGGAAGGGTACTAATGTACCTATTACCGAATCGACCGGTTTGCCCGCTGTTACCATAAGGAAGATTTTTCTTGGAGTTTTTAAGGAGTAAACAAAATCTTGAATTTCGTAGTAGGGATGGATAGAGTGACCTTCACTTTTTTTAACAAGATCATCCGTTAAATCCCTCGTATAGTTATAGACAGCGACTTGCTCACCCTTACCAGCCATGTTTAAGGCGATATTACGGCCCATTACCCCTAAACCAATGACACCAATTGTGTTGGACATTTTTTCTGCTCCTTTTATTTGAAATGAATAGGCCGTAGATCCTCACTTATAGGCTTAGAAAATTCTAAGGAAAATAAGTGGGGGATCTACCGCCCGGGAATCATGGTTTATACGAATAAACTTAGTACTAAAATAAATCCTAATCCAGCTACAGAAATAATGGTCTCAAGCAATGTCCATGTTGCAAATGTTTCTTTCATACTTAAACCAAAATATTCTTTAAACATCCAGAAACCAGCATCGTTAACATGTGAAGCTATTAAACTACCCGCTCCCGTTGCAAGCACAACTAAAGCAAGATTAACGTCGGATTGTCCTAACATCGGAATAACTAAACCAGCGGTTGTTAAAGCTGCAACAGTTGCAGAACCTAAGGAAATACGTAATATTGCAGCGATGATCCAGGCAAGCAAGATGGGTGATAATGTAGTTCCATTGAATAATTCAGCCACATAGTCACCTACGCCGCCATTAATCAGTACTTGTTTGAAGGCGCCGCCACCCCCAATGATTAAGAGCATCATCCCAATATGAGTAATAGCCGTTGTACAAGATGCCATTACATTTTTGATTGGAATTTTCCGTGCTATTCCCATGGTGTAGACAGCTACCAGTAAGGAAATTAACATGGAAGTTGATGCATCACCAATAAAACGGATCGCTGCTAGTAAACTGCTATCTTCAAATCCCATTGTTTTTTGAAGCAAAGTAATAACCGTAGCAATAGACATTAAAATAACAGGAAGCATTGCAGTAAATACACTGATACCAAATCCCGGAGTTTCCTCGGATTTAAATACTTTTTGTTCACCTAAAGAGGCAATATTACCGGTTTTCGTAAATGATGCAGGTACGAGTTTTTTGGCAAGCTTAGTAAACACGGGTCCAGCTAAAATAACAGTTGGAATGGCAATAATGAAACCGTAAAGTAAAACCTCACCAAGGTTCGCGCCATATTCACCAGCAATAACTGTTGGCCCTGGATGTGGAGGTAAGAAGCCATGTGTTACGGATAAAGCTGCAACCATCGGAATACCAAGATATAAGATAGAAACCTTTAATTCTTTTGAAATGGCAAATATGATTGGAATTAACAATACTAATCCTACTTCAAAAAATAACGCCACACCGATAATGAATGAAGCAGCTACGACTGCCCATTGGATATTTTTTTCACCAAATTTGTCTACGAGGGTCATGGCAATTCGTTGAGCACCGCCAGAATCAGCGATCAACTTACCTAACATCGCTCCAAGTCCAAAGATTAACGCTAAGTGACCAAGGGTTCCGCCTAATCCGGCTTCGATGGTTTTGACAATTTCCTCTAATGGCATTCCAAGTGCTAAAGCGACGCCGAACGATACAATGATTAATGAAATAAAGGTGTTCAATTTGAAGCCCATTATTAAAACTAATAATGCTAAAATTCCAATCGCTACGATAACTAATGGCATTGTAATTACCCCCTGCTTTTTATCTTTTTAGTGTTTAATTAAGCTTCTTTGATAATTGGAAATCCGTGTATAATCGTCTTCTAATACTCTGGATAGATTAATGAAAATCGGCAGCAATTTCCTATATTCCTTGGTCGCTTCTTCTTTTGGTGTATGTTTGTTGGTACTGCCAACCATTTCAGAAACGACTTCAAAGGACTGGATTTGTCCAGTGGCATACAAGCCTAAAATACAAGCTCCTAGACAAGAACTTTCGTAGCTTTCTGGAACGACGACTTCAGATGCGAATATATCGGACATCATTTGCCGCCAAACAGCTGACCTTGCGAAGCCTCCAGTAGCTTGGATTCGGGTCACAGGACTGTCCATACATTCGGTTAATGCTAAAAATACGGTGTACAGATTGTAAATGACTCCTTCTAGGGCTGCGCGAATCATATGTTCTTTCTTATGTGACATCGTTAAACCGAAGAATGAGCCACGTACGTCTGGGTTCCATAATGGCGCACGTTCACCAGCGAGGTACGGATGGAATAACAATCCGTCAGATCCTGGTCTTACACGTTCAGCAATCTTGGTTAGTACATCATATGGATCAATTCCTAGTCTTTTCGCTGTTTCTACTTCTGATGAGGCAAGTTCGTCACGGATCCAGCGAAGGACCATCCCGCCATTGTTCACCGGCCCCCCAATAACCCAGTGCTTTTCTGTTAAGGCATAACAAAATATTCTTCCCTTTTCGTCTGTCTGAGGCTTGTCTATAATGGTTCGAATGGCACCGCTTGTCCCGATTGTGACGGCAACTTCGCCTTTTCGTATCGCATTTACACCTAGATTAGAAAGGACTCCATCGCTAGCTCCAATGACAAACGATGTTTGTGGATCGATCCCCATCTTTTTTGCTAAATCCGAATCACAGTTGGTAAATATTCTGGTTGTTGGCACGAGCTCAGATAATTGAGAAGGGGTTATACCAGCAATTTTTAATGCTTCTTCATCCCAATCTAATTTTTCTAGATTCATCATGCCCATGGCAGAAGCTAGGGAATAATCCACTACATATTGATCAAAGAACTTTTTAAAAATATATTCTTTAATTCCGATATACTTTTTAACCTTGACAGCGGTTTCAGGAAGGTCATTCACAATCCAAGCTATTTTTGTTAATGGTGACATGGGGTGAATGGGTGTTCCTGTTCGTTTATAGACTTCATGGCCATTCAGCTCATCTTTTATTTTATGTGCCCACGCTTCACTGCGATTATCTGCCCATGTAATACAAGGCGTCAGTGGGCGGTCATTTTCATCCATCGCAATGACACTATGCATGGCACTGCTAAATGAAACAAACGATAGCTTTTTTTGTGAGTGATGTTTCATTATATTTGAAGTGGCTTGCAGAACAGCCTGAAAAATCTCTTCTGGGTTTTGTTCAGCTGTCGCTATATCCGGGGTATAAAGCGGGTATCCAATATTCTCTTGTTGGATGACTTCGCCTTTTTCGCTAAATAGAACGGCTTTCGTACTTGTGGTTCCGATATCTACACCTAACATATAGTTAGTCATTTTGTTGCACGACTCCTTTAGATAGCATTTGTTGTGACATCCACAGGTCTTCTACTTTACCTTGAACATCATCAAAGTTTTCATGTAAAGACTTGATCATGAGGTCTCTATCTTTTACTTTGATTGCTTCAATATAAAGTTCGTGATTGTTTATAATCCGTGTAAAATCTTCATACTTTTCAGTGAAACGCATACGCATCGACAAAAGAATGAGACTTTCCATAACAGGCTTTAAATTATTCCAGATCATCAGAATATGCGAATGATTGACTACACGAATAATCGTTTCATGGAACAAGACATCTTGATATGAAAACTCATCAGCATCACTATATTTAACGGCGACTTTCATCATTTCGAGTATTTTACTAAGTTCCTTCGCCAAATCATTAGTATCCATCTTTACAAGACGCTCAAATACGAAGGATTCTATGAGCAGACGGACATCATAAATTTCTTCTATTTCTTTTTCTGATAGGCCAATAACAACGGCTCCCATTCTTTCTAATCGAATTATATTTTCGGATGCCAGTATTTTTAACGCTTCACGAATGGGTGAGCGACTTACAGTGAAATCAGCAGCTAGTTTATTTTCGGATAATATGGTACCGCTTTCAATCCCGCCAGAAATAATGCGCATTCTAAGCTCGGATGTTACGCGATCACCAGCAGAGGCTTTTAAAAGCCATTTGGAGGGATATAGGAATTCTGATTCGACCATCATTTCACCTTCTCAATTAATCAAGTATACTTGTATACAGGTATTATAATCTGAAATTTTAAATTTGCAAGCGTATACATTAAATTTGTTTTGTAACGCCTCGATACATAAAATGAAAATTGCATATTAAGACATAGATCCTGTTTGGATCTTCTCATATATAATGCTAGACTCAATACTGATTTCATCTATAGGTTCCAATTGAAGTTCCGATTTTTTGTTCAAATGCACAATCAATTTCGTCTGTTCTTCAATATTTTTAACGTGCGGCAATCGATATAATGAAAGCGTAATCAAAAATTACCCGGGGGGTTAGACAGATGGAAGGATTGACGATCAGTTGGATAGGAGCTCTGGCAGGGCTGGCTATTGCAATTATTCTGATATTAAGAAAGCTGAATCCGGTTTACGCTTTATTTTTGGGAGCTATTGTAGGCGCTTTATTGGGCGGAGCCAATCTGGAGCAGACGATCAGCGTGTTAATAAGCGGTACGCAAAGTGTGATGGGGACGGTCATTCGTGTGCTTGCCGCAGGTGTATTGGCAGGTGTAATGATGGAATCCGGGGCAGCGGAGACGATTGCGCAGGCTATTGTAAAGAAGTTCGGCGGCAGTAAAGCGATACTCGCACTAGCCTTGGCGACGATGATTATTACGGCGGTAGGTGTATTTATTCCCGTTGCCGTGTTGATTGTGGCACCTATTGCATTGTCGGTCGGTAACAAAATGGGGATTTCTAAGCTGGCGCTCCTGTTGGCTTTGTCTGGAGGCGGAAAAGCGGGGAACATCATCTCTCCCAATCCTAATACGATTGCAGCGGCGCGCGGATTTAATCTGGATTTAAGCCACGTGATGTTGGCGGGTGTGGTTCCTGCGATATGCGGTTTAATCATGACTGTTTTGGTGGCATCTATGTTGAAAACCAAAGGTGTGAAGGTGTCCGACCAGGATATCATGGACAGTGATGTCGATACATCGAAATACCCGGCGTTGGGACGGGCGATTGTAGCCCCGCTGGTAGCTGTTATTTTGCTGATGATTAACCCGATTGGTTCCATCTCTGGTATTGAAGCACTTTCGAATTTCAAGGTGGATGCGATGTACATTTTGCCGATTGCTGGGATTGTGGGTATGCTGGCCATGGGACAAGGGCGCAATATCTTGAAGTATTCGGCCTCCGGTTTAAATAAAATGACGGCGACTGTGCTGATTTTGATCGGTGCGGGCGGGATTGCGGGTCTGATCTCTGCCTCCAACTTGTCTGCTCAGGTGGTTGGCCTGATTGAAGCTTCGGGAGTTTCCGGTACATTTTTGGCACCGCTTGCAGGCATTCTGATGGCAGCTGCTACGGCGTCCACCTCGACGGGCGTTATTTTGGCAACAGGCTCGTTTGGGGAAGCTATTCTGAACATGGGAACGGCCCCACTCGCTGCAGCTGTGATGGTGCATACAGGAGCTACAGTCATTGATTCCTTGCCGCAGGGCAACTATTTTCACGTCACGGCAGACAGCATGAAAATGAGCATTAAACAACGGATGGGCTTGATCCCTTACGAAGCTATTGTGGGTGGAACGATGGCAATTGTAGCGACAATCATGTATGGATTTTTACTTTAATATTCACGATGGGGTGAGAAGATGAGAGAGAAAACATTTGTGCTGGCACCAGATTCTTTTAAAGAAAGCATGACGGCTAAAGAAGTGTGTATCGCGATGGAGAAAGGACTGCGCAAGGTCTATCCGGCGGCGAATTATGTCCACGTACCGATGGCGGACGGCGGTGAAGGAACGGTGCAGTCACTGGTGGATGCGACAGGCGGACAGATTCGTTATATCGAGGTGACAGGACCGCTTGGAGAACCTGTAACTGCTGCATACGGCCTGCTGGGAGACGGCACCACAGCGGCAATCGAGATGGCATCCGCCAGTGGAATCCATTTGGTGAACAAGGATAACAAAAACCCGTTAAAGACAACAACCTACGGAACAGGGGAGTTAATCCGTGAATGTCTGAACCAGGGAATTCGAAAAATTATCATCGGCATTGGTGGAAGCGCGACGAATGATGGCGGTACAGGAATGGCGGAAGCGCTGGGCGCCAGATTTCTGGATACAAAAGGCAATACTCTTCCGCGCGGCGGCGGTAGTCTGGGCGAGCTGGCCAGTGTTGATATTTCATCACTGGATGACCGCTTGCAGCAGGTACAACTAATTGTAGCCTGTGATGTGACAAATCCGCTGTGCGGTGAGCATGGGGCATCCCAAGTATTCGGGCCACAAAAAGGGGCAACCCCGGAAATGGTGCAGCAATTGGATGCCAATCTTGCTCATTACGCCGATGTGGTGAAGCAGCAGCTGGGCAAGGATGTGCGCGATCTCCCAGGCGCAGGCGCAGCAGGTGGATTGGGTGCGGGCTTATTAATTTTCACTCAGGCGGCGCTGCAAAAAGGCATTGAAATTGTGATTGAATACACCGGTTTAAAACAAAAGCTCGCCACTGCCGATATCGTTTTGACGGGGGAAGGCGGTATTGATTTTCAGACCAAATTCGGTAAAACTCCTTATGGAGTAGCCCAGGCGGCAAAACAGTCTGGTAAAAAGGTCATTGCGGTCGCAGGTTATATCGGGGAAGGGATCGACACGTTGTACAAGGAAGGGATCGATGCGGTGTTTGGCATCGTGCCGGGGGCCTCGGAGCTCGGTAAGCTGCTGGCCGAAGGGCCGCAAAACGTAGAGCGTACGTGCGAGAATATCGCAAGAGTACTTCAATTGAGCGAGAAATGAACAGATGGAGAAGCGGGTTATAAATATAAAACGGCATCATACAAATACGATATAATACGAGCGCTCGCCTGTAATCCCGAACTTAGCCAAAGCAGGATTGACTAAGAAATTTGGGAGTGACGGCGAGCGGAAATATGGTATTACTGGCGCATGGCCTGGCGTGATACAGCAGTTCATTGATACAGTGCCAATAAGCCGTGCGTAAGCTCAAAAAGCTGAAGGAGATTCCGGGGATCTTTACCGGTTAAGGTATGAATGCGCTTCAGGCGGTATTGCAACGTATTTCGGTGAATATTTAATTCATCTGCGGTAAAGGAGACACTGCCGTTATGGTTAATAAAGCTTCGCAGCGTATCCAGCAAATCCACGGTATCTTCCAGCTTGCTAACCAGATAGATCGTATTCGTCAGGTTCGTTTGACTCAATTTGACCAGAAATTCGACTTCCGCAAAAGAAATTTTTTGCACAGGCGGGCGCAAAGCCAGTAAAACATTCATAGCTGACTTGGCTTGCATATAAACATCCGCTATGTTGTGCTCTTGTCTGCTGACCGTAATCAGCACATCGGGATGGCTGCGCACAAGTGGCTCTAGCAGTTTGTCTGTCGGTTCCTGATTTTGTATTAGGATGAGATAGCAGTCTTCCTCCATACGAAAGGATGGATGCTGCATAAATATATTGGACAACTCGGCTAAATGAGCTGGATCAGTAGGCAGGTACTTTACATATACAGCCGAAGTTTTTAGAAGCAAATCAATGTGATATTGGGCTGCTTCTTTTTTTATTTTTTGCGTGTAGGCTCCCTGATGATTTAACAGCATTTCCAGCACAGATTTTTTGCGGTTGGCTTCGTGGGCCAGATGCTCCAAGGAGATCCGCTGTTCAATCAGGAGAGACACCGTAGTTTTAACAATATTGCAAAAAGGACGTACTTCATCGGGATTGCCTGAAATACCAATGACACCAACTAACTCATGATGAATGACAATCGGTTCATTGGTTCCCTTTTTCTCATAGTGGCCGTCCTGCCACACTTCAACCATTTTCCCAGTTTCGAGCGCCTGAACAGCTCCTTGGTGAATGGTTCCGATTCGTTCACTCTCGCCGCTGCCAATGATGATGCCTCGTTCATTCATAATATTGATATTGTATGGAATATCCTTCATCATTTTGTCTACGATGTCTTGGGCTTGTTTTTCGGAGAGCTGAAACAAATCAGGATTCCTCCTTTATCTATAGTGATATAGTGTGTTTTAATGTACTACCTTTGTGAAAGGGTTTCCAATTTATTGTGCATCTGAACAATATGATAAGGCAGGTCGCCGAGCATGTCAGTCAATTTTATCATAGGTGTGAAATTGCAGCGTATTATGATAATCCATTAAACGATGTTATATATTTTTGTATTGAGTGTAATCTAGAGTATAGTTGTACGCAAAAAAACAGGGCTCATAGGAGCACCTGCTTTTTGTCTATCCTTTTTATTGCCAGCCACGCTGTCTAATGACGGACCTCGCGGAAGCTGTAGATAATATCATGTAGCTCTTTCTTAAAACGACTATATTTAGATGCGGGCGTATATCCGAGCACCTGATAATAATCATTTTCAGTCTCAATAATCGCCACATGGGTGACATAATGGTTCACATCTTTTTGTCCTTTAATCGTAAACTCAATGGCAGGATATCCATGAATCGTTGTGTTAGATGAAGGTCCTACAGTAGAGAGATTAAACTCTTTGGTCATGTTGTATTGAATTTTCTTTGTGTAGTGCTGGAGAGTTACATTGCCCAATTCCTTTTTCGAATTGGATACTACCGCAACGGACTTTTGAATGTACGGATTGAATATTGCAATCTCTGCTTTTCCTTCACGGTCCGGGTCTGTTGACCAGTCCAGCGGGGCCGTGATTTGAAACCGTCCATCTTTACTTACATAGCTTTGCTCTTTCTTGCTCACCGGAACTTCAGGAGGTACGTAACTGTCTGCAAGTATAAAAATAGCATTTACAAACGAGGCTCCCAAGATCACCATTGCGGTAAAAAATATAAAGAGCGAACGTTTCATTGTCTTTTTGCTAATGGGCTCTAAATCCCGTACCTTTACAACATATGTACCTGCAGCTAAATCACCAATTCGTTGTCTTGATGCAGTTACTAACACACTGATACCAGCAGGTATCCCACCCATTAGCAATGGATTGGTGTCTATTAGCCTGAGCAGCGTACGAATGAGTGATTTAAGAAAACCGGGAGGCCTTCCTTCCCCGTTAACCACCTTAATACGAAAGACGAACTTACCCAGCGTATAGCCTGTGTAACCCTCCAAAAGCAAATAATAGCTGAAGAAAGCAATAAGCAGAATACAACGGGATGCAATCGCTAAAGGTAAAAACCATCTGTCCGTTATTTGAATAACAGAAATAAAAAAACAAATATACCCGATTACAAAAAATATGCAATCAAAAACCGTTGCTCCCCACCGTCTAAACAGAGTAGAATTCCCGTATGTTTTTGATAACGCCGCCATCCTGTTTGGATCTACCCCATAATTTTGACCATGCCGAATGTACGTCTGTCTTGAAGTTTCCTGCGGAATGTGTGATATGTGCTGTTCGTCCAAAAAATACACCTCTTCTTAATAATTAAAACACACTCCTTATATTAACGGTCATTTTATAATCCATGTTTAGGAAAACATTCTATAAACAAAGAAATTATTATAAATATCCCTTCCTCTCATTGAACCGCATTCAGGCGCTAGTAGAGCCAGAGAAGGCACAATCCTTGCGTTTGCTTGAAAAAGCGGGCTTTCGGCAAGAAGGGCTCCTCTCCCAATATGAATTTACGTCCGGGAAATATGATGATCTTTACATGTGCGCATTGGTCAAATCAGAGTATATCAATCGTTCTCAGAAATGATAGGTATAGGTGGATCAAGCGGGGGAGCTTGGATTCAGTGGCATACACATTTCATATTGCTCAATGGGGTCTTTCGAGAGACCTATTTTTTGGATAAAGCCTTCAAGAGAGTCATTGTCGGACAGACAAATGTACACCTTCTCAATCTTTTGGATCTCTGCTGCTCTATGAAGGAGGGCGCGTCCTAATCCTTGGTTGCGGTGCTTAGGATCGACCCAAAGAAAGTTGATTTTACCCTGAGCACTCATGCTCACCATGCCAAGACACGTTTGATTCACTTCGTAGATGCCGAGAAAAGCTTCTTGTGTACTGGTGGCGTAATAAGGCGTGTCACTTTGCCAATGGATGTGGCAGTCGGTGAGGGTCTTACGAAAAGCTGCGACGTCATCAAATGTAACTTCCTTAAGAATATACGAAGATGAGAGGGCAGCGGGTGGGGCGGAGGGCAGAGTGCCGTTGTAGTATTTCAGCGTATAGCGTGGCTGATAGCCTTGCTTTTCATATAATTTGACGGCCCGATGATTATCCTTGATGACTTCGAGCCATAGCTGCTGGCAGTCCGCGGAGATGGCTGTTTGTTTATGTAATTCCAGCAACTTGTTGCTAATCCCCTGACCACGGTAAGCCGGAGCGACGCATAGCGTACCGCAACGCATCGTCTTGTACCCGTCGAACTGTCGGACACCGCCGAGAATTAAGCCGATCGGTTGATTCTCATCCATGGCAAGGAAAGAGTGATTCCGTGTATTCCCCTCTGGACCAAAAAACCGTGCTACGAAATCGTCCTGATCCATGGTCAGGCGAATGGAATAATCTGAGAACCCAAGCGAAAATGCTTGAAAAATGTGTTCCATGCTGACGTCATTGCATCTCATATAGGTGATCACCGTTATTCCCCCCTAGAAATTCATACTATATTTGGATTATAGGGAATTAAGGGAGCTCCATCAATCTCCCGCTGAAAATAAAAAAACCCCTTAAAAAAGGGGATTGGTGCTGGGTGTTGTAGGGTTGCAATTCGTGTCGCTAAGATCAGGATTGGTAGAGAGGTCACGATAATGGTTGAGCTTATATTCAATAATTTTTTGGGTTTCCATCAGTCTGGAAATTTCTTGTTGAATCTTCTGATTATGTTTCTCAAGTAAGGAGTGTCTGATCGGAATGGTGCTGTTGCCTTGCATCGAAAGTTCTCGATAATGCTTCATTTCCTCTATAGTCATTCCAGTAGCTTTTAATCGGGTTAAAAAGATAATCCCCAGAATCTGATCTCTACTGTAGAACCTGTGTCCGTTAGCCTTTCGTTCTGCATAAGGCAGCAAGCCAATTCGCTCATAATAGCGTATAGTATCTTCTGTTAAACCTGTTAGTTCTGCAGCTTGACTAATAGAGGTTATGGTCTCCGGAATTTCCTGCAAAGTATCCCACTCCTTAATTGTAACGATTACCAAGGCACTTCTCCATTCGAGTCGAAAAACCCTCCTGACGGCCCGTCATTATTTAAAGTGGCTAAACGAACAACGACAGCAGCAGCTTGTTGTACCGAACCCGGTCCTGTAAAGCCATTTAAGTCAGTGGCGGTAAAGCCAGGGTCAGCCGAATTAATTTTGAGAGGTGAGTCTTTGAATTCTTTGGCAAGGGTGACGGTGAACATATTAACCGCTGCCTTGCTGCTATTGTAGGCAAGCAAATTAAATTGTGCATGCTCATGCTCAGGATCGCCATTATAGGTTAACGAACCAAGGCCACTCGACAAGTTAACGATTCTACCACAAGGAGATTCTTGCAATAAAGGTAGCATGGCTTGCGTCACGGCGACCAAACCGAAAAAGTTCGTTTCATACGTTTCTCTTAAATCGTTCAAAGAGAACTGACTTGGAGGAGTGGCTCCTCCTAAAGATATGCCGGCATTGTTGATTAGTACATCAAGGGAACCGAATTCTTGTTTGATCTGTTGGACTGCGGAATCAATCGTACTTTGATTCGTCACGTCTAACAAAATCAATCGGGCTTCTACTCCCTCATTAGCCAACTTAGCCACCGCTTCCCGGCCGCTCTGCTCATTCCGTGAGCCAATCAGGATTGTAATACCCATCCCCCCCAATTGTCTGGCTGTTTCATACCCGATGCCTTTGTTGGCCCCAGTAATAAGAGCTGTTTTCCCAATAGTCATGAGCGATTCCTCTTTTCATTATTCTTGAATTTGGCGGCCACCATGCTTTAAATGTACTACTTGGAGTATACTTAAAGTCAACACAAAACCAGCAAAAATATAGCTCGAAATGCCCTGGACATTCTTTATTTTGGAAGATGGGAGAATGGAATGAATAAAAGGCAAATGGAAATTTTACGCATGTTGTTAACTGAACCGGACCTGTTGTGGTTAGCGCAGGATCTGGCGGATCTGACCGACTGCTCTGAAAAGACGATCCGCAACGATCTGAAAGTAATTGAAGATTATATCGTCAAGCATTCTGATGCCAATCTGGTGAGAAGGCCGGGACGCGGCATTTATCTGGAGATGGGTGAAGCGGATCAGAATGAATTGTTCCATCGACTGTATGCGGACGAGAGTACAGCCCAACATGAGTCGGATGAGGAAAGGGTGCTGCATCTCGCCTATCGGCTCTTGATGAATGCCAAGCCTGTGACCATCCAGGATCTAGCTTCACAGTATTATGTGAACAAGACGGTGATTCGTAGAGATATGGAGAAGATCGATGGCTGGCTGCACAGCTTTGATCTGGCCTTGATTACCAAGCAGCGCGTTGGATTGACCATTCAAGGCTCTGAGAAAAATAAGCGCATCGCTTTGGCGCGGATGAACCAGCTGATTGACAGTCCTGAGTTAACAGGACAGATGATGCGCAAACAGTTTGAATCGCACGAGATTACAACCATAAATCATGAATTAAAAGCATTTCAAAAACGCCATGAGCTCAGCTTTACTGACGAAGCTTTCGAAGCTCTAATGCTGCATATTCTCTTAATGGTCAAACGAACCAAGATGGGACAACCCATTTCGCTCTCCAAGCAGGACATTGCCTTTTTGCAGGAGAGACGCGAATTTACATGGGCTACGTCTTTTTTGCAGCAGTTGCAAAAGTTGTTTGCTGTGCCTTTTTCCAAGGAAGAGACGGCGTATTTAACTCTGCACCTGCTTAGTGGGAAGTTCCGTTACCAGCAGGAGGGAAGAACAGGAAAACAAGGTGAGCTGGCAGATAGTCACCCGCTTTTGCCTGAGTTGATTGAGCAGTTAGTTCGGCGGATGTCCGAGCTGAATATGATTGCCTTTTCCAAGGACAAGATGTTACTGAAAGGGTTGAATGTCCATTTATATACGACCCTGAACCGTCTTCAATATGGGTTGACCGTGTCCAATCCTATGCTGGCCGAGATCAAGAAGATGTACCCCTACATGTTCGACCGAGTTATTATTACACTGGAAGAGGTGGGGAAATGGATCCGGCTATCCTTCCCCGAGGAGGAAGCGGCGTATTTAACGCTGCATTTTCAGGCTTCTGTGGAGCGATTGCACCAGAAAGAGAGTCATCCCCAGAGAGCCATCATCGTGTGTCACATGGGCATCGGTATGTCCCAACTGCTACGCACCAAGGTGGAACGTAAATTTCCGGCTGTACATGTGGAGACAACCCTTTCCAAAGCAGAAGTCCAGGACTATCTGGCAGCCCAGGAGGTGGATCTCGTCATTACCACTGTAGATCTCCCAGAGATGAACATTCCGCACATTCTCGTCTCTCCCTTGCTGGATGTCAAGGACGAACGTCGACTGGAGCAAGTGATCCGACGACTGGATGAGCCGGAACATAGGGCAGCAGAAGAATCGGTATTTTTTAAATATACAACACCTTTTTTGGTCTTTCCCCAGCAGGAAGTGCAGCATCCGGAACAATTGATCTCCAAGCTGGCGCAAATACTGGAGGACAAAGGATATGTGGAGCCTGGTTATGTGGACAGCGTACTGGCGCGAGAAAAAATGTCGGCCACGACGATTGGGGGAGGCATAGCCATCCCGCATGGCGGTTCTGAGTGGATAAGGCAGTCCTCCATTGTAATCGCTACCTTGAAGCAGCCGCTTACCTGGGGAACCGAGAAAGTAGAGCTTGTGTTCTTGCTTGCGGTCAAACAGGATGGGCGGGAAGAAATGCGCCAGTTATTTAAGGAATTGTCCCTGATCAGTGAGCAGCCTGCTTTGGTTCATGCCTTATCTAAGGAGACCGATGCGATGAGATTATTAGGGAGAATGAAGGGATAAACTAAAAAAGCTGTGCTCTGGAACAGGACTTATAGATAAGTCCTGTTTTTTGCCGGTATAATTCCGTTTTTCCGAAAGTTCCGGTAAAAAGTTTGTCCGATAACAGCAAGATAGGCGTTTATACTATCAATGTAAGCGGAAACAACAGAGAGAAGGGGAATGACTATGAAGATATTGGCGATTACCTCATGTCCTAACGGAATTGCACATACGTATATGGCAGCTGAGAATCTGCAAAAGGCAGCAGCAAAGCTGGGCGTCGAGATGAAGGTCGAGACACAAGGCTCCATTGGAGTCGAAAATCAACTGACCGAGCAGGAGATCCGTGAGGCAGATGGCATTATTATTGCAGCGGATAAAACGGTGGTTAAAGACCGCTTCGTCGGTAAGAAACTGCTGGTCGTTGGCGTACAGGATGGCATTCGCCGTCCAGAAGAATTGATCCAGCGGGTGATGAAGGGTAATGTACCTGTGTACCAAGCAGAGTCACGTTCTGCCGAAGGTAGCTCACAGGAGAACAAACCGAAACAAAATCCCATCTACCGCCACTTGATGAACGGTGTATCCTATATGGTACCCTTCATCGTCATTGGGGGATTGCTCATTGCCATTGCGTTGACGATTGGCGGTGAGAAGACACCAGGCGGTCTGGTTATACCGGACGGTTCATTCTGGAAGACGGTTCAGGATATCGGTTCGGCTTCGTTTACCTTTATGATACCGATCCTCGCCGGATTTATCGCGATGAGTATTGCAGATAGACCGGGGCTTGCACCGGGTATGATTGGCGGATTCATTGCTGCGAACGGCAGCTTTTATGGAAGTGAGGCGGGGGCTGGATTTATCGGCGGCATTATCGCCGGGTTCCTGGCCGGTTATGTTGCACTTGGGATTCGGAAAATCAAAGTTGGCCGAGCATTACAGCCGATCATGCCTATAATTATTATCCCTGTATTGGCATCATTAATTGTTGGATTAATCTTTGTCTTTGTAATCGGTGCTCCAGTCGCACAATTGTTTGAAGCTTTAACAGGTTGGCTTGCAGGTATGCAAGGTACAAGCTCAATTCTACTGGCATTGATTCTAGGTGCGATGATCTCCTTCGATATGGGCGGCCCTGTGAACAAAGTTGCTTTCTTATTCGGTTCGGCCATGATCGGCGAAGGGAATTATGAAATTATGGGGCCAATCGCCGTTGCGATTTGTATTCCACCGATTGGGATGGGACTTGCAGCGATGATCAACAAACGTAAATTTGCACCTGCGGAACGCGAGGCTGGGAAGGCAACATTCACAATGGGGTTGTTCGGTATTACCGAAGGTGCAATTCCATTCGCGGCGCAAGATCCACTGCGTGTTATTCCTAGTATCATGGTAGGATCCATGGTCGGTTCAGTCATTGCGATGTTGGGGAATGTAGGTGACAAGGTAGCTCACGGTGGACCGATTGTAGCTGTACTTGGTGCAGTAGATCATGTGCTTATGTTCTTTATCGCCGTTATTGTCGGCGTAGCTGTATCGGTTGTCCTGGTGAGCTTGCTGAAAAAAGATATTGCAGCAACTGTAACTCCAGATGCTGCTGGGGAAGCTGGACAATCTGCGATTACTACAACGGCCGCTACGGAGTCATCTGCTTCAACAACTGTTACAAATAATGGGCCAGCCGTTTCTCCACAAGCCATTCACATTGAGAAACTGACGGATATTGTAACGATGGATATGATTAATTTGGATCTGGAAGGAACGACACGAGATGCTGTGGTTGATGAAATGATCGGAGCACTTGAGAGAAATGGAGCCGTAAGCTCTGCCAGTGATTTCAAACAGGCGATATTAGCCAGAGAGGAAGAAGGCTCCACAGGCATCGGAATGAATATTGCCATTCCTCATGGCAAATCGGAAGCTGTCCTGAAACCAAGCGTGGTCTTCGGCATCAAGCAGGGCGGTGTTGACTGGAATAGTGCAGACGGAAGTGAAGCAAAACTGATCTTCATGATTGCCGTACCGCGCAACAGCAAGGAAAATGCGCATCTGAAAGTACTGCAGATGTTATCGCGTAAGCTGATGGATGATCATTTCAGAGAAGCGCTCCTGGCGGTTAAAACGAAGGAAGAAGCATATCAATTGCTGGATCAGGTGCATTAATTCCAAGCGATAAGAACTTGAATCAAAAAAAAGAGGCTCCCGAAGTTTCAGCCGGGAGCCTCTTTTCTTGAGAAGGTCTTTGCGTAAGTCAGCGGCGTTCACCGCGTGATATAAGTATGATGCCGAGAAATACAAAGCCTGCACCAGCCAGATGAGCCAATGAGAAGGATTCACGGAGGATGATATAGGACAGCAACAGTGTACTGACGGGAATACAACCCCGTGAGGATAGGCTGCTTTTTTCACAACAAGATATTGTGTTCCATGATCATCTAGGTTTGAGCCATGTAATCGCTACATAAAGTCAAAAAAATAACGGATCACGTGAAAAAAGACGGGCGAGGTGTAGGTCAAGCTATCCACCCGACTTAAATAGCTTTTTTTCAAAGCATCGAACTTGTCATCATCGCCGATTAATAAATCCCGCTTCAGCACGGAAACCGTTAAGCTACCGAAGAAACCGCTCAAGCTGATCAGCATGCCGAAAATAATTCCAAATTTCAGGTCAAACGGCGTCAGATAGGGATAGATAAGATAGGAAGCCGCTATGGTTACGGGAAAAGCGAATGCAAAGCCTTCCCAAGTTATATTGGGATTGGATGTCGGGACGATTTTCCGCTTTCCGAAATAGAGTGATGCTAGATAGTGTACGACATCATTGAGCTGCGTCAGTACCACTAGAAAAAGTACAAGTTTTGCTCCGTATTGCGGCGTAGCAAACTGAAAATAGGCCAGATGACTCAACCCGAAAACCATCAGCATGAGCCCCCATTGGGTCGAACTGACACTGCGCAAAAAACCAACCGTTCCTTTGTTGATCAATCGCGGGAGCGGTAGCAGTAAGAATACATAGATAGGGATAAAGACAATAAACATTCCGTACCACCCGATATAAATCCAATAAAATTGTACGGGAATCGCTAAGTACGCCCATAGAAACAATCTGCGATCAGCTTTTCTGGATCTAATCATGGAAAAGTATTCTTTTAGCGCAAAAAAGGTGAGTGCCATCAAGGAAAGCAGTGAGACGATCGGATTGAAAAGAGTTGCCAAGCAAAAGATAAAGAACATACCCCACCATGTCTTGATGCGAAGCCCAATAGCTGCATAGTCTTTGTCTGGCTGTGTTTTGACTACCACTATATAAATCAGATGGATGACCAATAAGGCTGCGAAAATAAGGATTAACGTTAATAGCGAACTGTCCATTACCACTCACCAACTTATCGCGAAATAGGATTCCATTAAGGTTCCTATGTTATTATGAAGGAATAATTCAAACTTGATAAGGGGAAATTTCGTAAATGGTAGCAGATCAATCCGTCTTTATCTTGCTTACGAATACGGGAACGTTTCTTACGAGAGTCATTAAAAGCTATACGAGAGCGCCATACAATCACGCCTCCATTTCCTTCAACCGGGAACTTTCGGAGTTATACAGCTTCGGGAGAAAGACCCCTAATAACCCTCTGGATGGTGGTTTCGTGAAAGAGGATATTAAGACAGGTACATACAGCAGATTTCCGAATACAACATGTGTTATCTACGAGCTTCAAGTAACCGACCGTGAAGTTGAAAAAATGAAGCGAGTTTTACATGTATTTATCCGAAGTCGTCAAAAATATATGTATAACTTACTGGGTTTGATTGGTATTGCACTCAAAGAACCAGTTGAGTTCAGCAATTCTTATTTTTGTTCGCAATTCGTTGCGGAAATTTTACAGCGATCCGGCATAAAAATATGGAACAAGTTGCCCGCTCTTGTTACGCCAGACGATTTTCGTCAAAGTGATCGATTCCATTTGATCTACGAGGGGAAATTGAGCGAGTATGATCCTCAAGCTTGAGGATCAGCACCGCATTACTTAAACCTCTTCCGGCACAATTACCTCAATATGACGCGGTAAAATACCAAGCTCGATAGGCAAAGACGGCCCTTCCTCACCATCTACATTCGTACTGACCGGTTCTGCAGAGCTGACACTTACATGCTTTGCGGTAAAATAAACGATATCACTATGATCCTTCAGGTTGCCTAAAAACAAGGATATGCTGGCCGTCACGGTGTTCAATATATTGAGGTTTTTGAAAATAAAGCAGTGAAGCAGACCATCGTCAACAGCCGCATCGGGCGCCAGTTTCTCGAATCCGCCAACTGAATTGGTCAAAGTAGCCAAAAAGAGCGGGGATTTTCCTTCCCAGATATTGTCATCATAGCGGACGATAAGTGAGTGGGCAGGATGGCTGATAAGCTCTTTCATGCCTTCTTTGAAGTAGGCAAACGTGCCAAACATGGATTTATCGTCTGATGATACAGCTGATAGCGATTCAGCAAGCGAACCTGTGGCAACCACATTGGCAAACATCCGGCCGTTTAAGAGACCCATATCTACGTTTTTCACGCGGGTAGAAGTCAGTGTACGGATCGCCAGCTCGGGACTTAGCGGAATTTGCAAGGCACGGGCAAAATCATTGACTGTCCCCAGGGGAATGACACCCAGTCTTGGACGATGGTCTTGATCAATGAAACCGTTGATTGTTTCGTGAAGTGTGCCATCCCCGCCGATGGAAACGACTAGGTCACAAGCTTCCTCACACGCATTGACGCAAAAACGAGTGGCGTCCAGTTCCTTTGCCGTCTCTTTAACCGTAACAACGTATCCTTGATCACGTAGAATTTCTTCTACGCTTCTGACATGTTGGAGGGATTCCTCTTTGCCGGAAGAGGGATTTACAATAATCATAGCTTTCTTCATATACATGTTCCTTTCTCTGGGGAAAGTCTGGTTACCAACTCTTACCCGAAAAGCAGACCTTTAGACTCTAGATTAGACATGTGTTATATTTTTAGTTACTATATAAAAGTGAATACAATTTGAATGGAGGATTTCATATGAAAATTGCATTAACAGGAGCAACGGGGCAACTGGGTTCCATCGTGGTAGATACGTTGCTTACATCTGTCTCCGCAAACGATCTTATTGTTAGCGTAAGAAATCCAGAAAAAGCAGAGAACTTACGGTCTCGTGGTGTTGACGTTCGTCATGGCGATTTTGATAAACCGGAGACGCTGGATCAGGCGTTTGCTGGAGTAGATCGACTGCTGATTATATCCGCAGACGGGGATAATGATACTAGAATCCGTCAGCATAAAGCGGCTGTTGATGCTGCTGTGCGTGCTGGAGTAGGCTTCATCGTTTATACTAGCGCTGCCAATGCCGCTGACAGCACTCTATTCCTTGCGCCCGTACATCGTATCACGGAGGAGTTCATTCGAGAGTCAGGTATTCCTTACTCCTTCCTGCGTAATAATTGGTATCTGGAGAATGAGGCAGGCACGATCCAATCCGTACTCGCGGGGGCTCCTTGGCTAACCTCGGCAGGGTCCGGTAAAGTAGGTTGGGCTACCCGCGCAGATTATGCGCAAGCAGCTGCAACCGTTTTGTCTGGCGAAGGGCATGAGAATACAATATATGAGCTCTCCGGTAAGCCGATTACCCAAGAAGAGTTTGCAGCGGTACTTGCTGAGGTTCTGGGCAAAGACGTTCCTGTACAGCAGGTGGATGATGCTACGTATGCCGAGGTTATGCTCGGTGCGGGAGTCCCGGAAGGTGCCATCCCTATTGTGGTCGGTATTCAACAAGCAATTCGTGAAGGAGCCTTGGATGTCGTAAGCAACGACTTCGAGAAGCTGTTGAAACGCCCCCTTACGCCGCTTAGTCAAGGAATTAGTGAACTGATCAAGCAAACCCAAGCATAATAAACGTGCCGTAAAAAAGGATGCTGCCTAGGAAGACAGCGTCCTTTTTAGTTACATGTTTACCTCTCGGCATTTTCAGTAGACAGAACGCTTACATATAAGGTACAACAATACTCAGATTAGTTTCATCAATGAGTGGAATCGTGACGGATTATCCAATATACTTGTAGGGAACTCCAAGGAAGACTTGGAGCAAGCTTGGTCTATCAAGGAAGCTTAGCATAGCAGTAGAATTTGAAAATGAATGGAGTACATAATACCATGTCTAATTTACCAAATTGTCCTGAATGTAATTCAGAATACACTTATGAGGATCGCAGTCTTTTCATTTGCCCGGAATGCGCTCATGAGTGGTCTACCGAGTCAGAAGCAAGCAGTGAAGACGTAAAGGTTGTTAAAGATGCGAATGGTAACATCCTGCAGGATGGTGACTCTGTAACTGTCATTAAAGACCTTAAAGTGAAGGGAAGCTCATCCGTCTTGAAAATCGGCACCAAAGTAAAAAACATCCGTCTGGTAGATGGCGATCACGATATTGACTGCAAAATTGATGGTTTTGGAGCAATGAAGCTAAAATCGGAGTTTGTAAAAAAGAATTAAAATGTAAGAAAGGAGAAGCCGAGGGCTTCTCCTTTTTTATTTACAATGGTGCTAACCATACGGTTCCCGTTCCCCTGTACACATTTACCAGCCCTTCGCCGGAAGCAGCCGAGCCCATTTTGGTTTTCCCGGATTTTTCGACGGTGAACTGTAAGGTATTGGACCACATGAGGGCAAAGTTACCATCCACCTTCAGCACATCATTTTGCAATTCTATAACGACCGCTTCCTCAGAAGGGATTGGAGCTTGAAGTGCCAGAACTCCTTTTCCGCGGGCGCTTAAATTAAATAACCCTTCTCCACCCAGTGCAGCAGAGGAAAGATTACTACGTGCAACGACGGAAATGTCCAGCGTCGTGTCACAAGCCAAAAACAAGCCGTCTTCGATGGCAATATCATCATTGTCGACATCAATAAGCCAAATATATTGGTAAGTAGGCTCCAGCATAATGGTACCCGTGCCTCTATAGTGTGGTTTAATGGCACCTGTTCCCGTTACAGCACCGGACACCAAGTTTCGCATTAAGCCTCCAACGCCTTTTACACCAGTAGTCATTTCCATGCTACCCACAGTATATTGCATAGCTCCCGCTTTCATCATAATCTCGCTATTGTTGATTTCGATCATGAGCTGTTTGCGGCGCATATTACTTTTGCTCATATAGTAATTGTTTTTCGCAGCCTCCACCGAGGTGGAACTCAAATCTGTTATGTATTCTAGTACCGTAAATCCACCTAATTGGTCAGTGATGGCAACATTGCTGTTATCCTTTAAATTGTTAATGATAAAAGCCATAAATGTATGTGCCTCCTTGTTGTATTCATGTTGTGGGGATGGGGATGTTCTTTATTCCATAAAATATTCGACAAAGAGACTTCTTTTCCTGCGGCGAATCTGGACACTTCCCTTGGCTGGTTTTCAGACTCAAAAAAGGAGAGCTTGAAAAAGATGTGAAAAAGGTTCAATATAAAGATATCGGTTTTTAAAATGATTGGCTTCGAAAGCAGTCGTATGAGAATAGGGCATGAAAATAGGGGGTAGAACAAGTGGAGATAGGTATAAGCACGTTTGTAGAAACAACGCCGGATACCCAAACGGGTGAGGTTATCAGTCACGCACAACGTATACGTGAAGTGGTCGAGGAGATTGTGCTTGCAGATCAGGTAGGGCTGGATGTGTACGGCGTGGGGGAGCATCATCGTAAAGATTATGCGGCATCTGCTCCGGCTGTTATCCTCGCTGCTGCAGCAGCACAGACCCAACGAATTCGGTTAACCAGTGCAGTTACGGTGCTTTCATCGGATGATCCCGTACGTGTGTTTCAAGATTTTGCTACACTGGACGGTATTTCGAATGGACGAGCTGAGATTATGGCAGGCCGAGGTTCTTTTATCGAATCGTTTCCGTTATTTGGGTATGATTTGGATAACTACGATGAATTATTCGATGAAAAGCTGGAGCTGTTATTGAAAATCCGAGAATCCGAGAAAGTTACCTGGAAAGGCGGGCATCGGCCGGCAATCAACAATTTGGGTGTGTATCCGCGTCCAGTTCAAAATCCTTTGCCCGTATGGATTGGGAGTGGGGGCAATCAGGAATCTGTGGTTCGTGCAGGCTTGCTCGGGTTGCCGCTGGTTCTGGCGATTATTGGGGGTAGCCCTGTACAGTTTGCCCCGGTGGTGGAACTGTATAAAAAAGCCGCTAGGCATGCTGGTCATGATGCATCGCTGCTTCCGGTTGCATCACACTCGCATGGTTTTATCGCAGAGATGACTGAGCTGGCAGCGGATAAGTTCTTCCCTTCCACTCAGCAGAGCATGAATGTGCTTGGGCGTGAACGTGGTTGGGGCCCTTACACTCGTTCCAGCTTCGATGCCGCACGCAGCTTTGAAGGAGCGTTGTATGTAGGCGATCCCGATACGGTTGCCAAGAAAATCATTCATCTGCGTAAACAGGTAGACATTACACGTTTTCTGTTGCACGTGCCCGTCGGTACGATGCCGCATGATGATGTCATGAGAGCTATTGAGCTATTGGGAACAGAGGTAGCACCACGGGTTCGTGAAGAGATATCCAAGTGGGAATCCGAGAGTAAATAAGTGGGTTGCCTCATAGATAAAAGAGAAAGGAGCAGGCCATGGGGGGAGGTCGCTCCTTTTTTGGGTTCTAAAAAAACTATATGCGAGCTGATCAGATCATTTTTTATTTGGTCCGTTTTTTATGCGCAATACGTTTTTGCAATAAAGTTTTGCCTTGTTTTAGTCTCTTAGGTGTTGCAGGAACTCTGCGCAAAATAGGTTTCTCTTGGGTTGCTTTGGAAGGCAATGTCATGCGGAGTGTGGATGATGCAGGTTTTCTTTGACTGCTGCTCGTTACAAAGTTGATGGTGTAGTCCAAGACGAACGGACTAACTGCGATTCTCCGCAGTCCCACGCTTCTACAAGTGGTACAGCCTGTATCCCAGCACCAATTGAAGGCATTTTCAGGAACTTGAGTGAAATATGAACCCCGCCATTCGCGTCCAAAATCATCTTCAGCGTAATAAAAGAACGTATTACCTCCTGCGAAGCCGCTCCAAACCTGAATAGTCTGTCCGGGGTTAACACGGTACCAGCCTGCTTTAGAGTAGTTAACAGGAGTACAGCTGAAGTCCGGGTAGGCAAAGACTACAAAGATAGCTGCACTAGTACTGTTGCGAAAATTGAGCCCCATTGTCGTCACTTCTTTCCTCATATAGTAATTTACAGTGTATCCTATGAGAATTTTGAAAGAAGGGAACGGACAGGAGTCTCTTAATCGCTAAAATTAAACCATTTGCTGATGTCTATTTTGTGATGTTCATTCATAGATCGCCATTCATTCGTATCTGGTTGATAGATATAATCTTTTTGCCAGGTCGTGATGTTTTCCACGATTGCTCGTATGGAAGAGGCGATATAGGAGACCTCCTGATTCGTCATCATGGGATGGAGCGACAGACGCACCCAGCCCGGTTTTCGAGATAAGTCTCCCGCATGGATCAGGTCTGTCATTTGTTTAGATGTTTGCTGGTCGATGCCCAGCAAATAATGTCCGTAGGGGCCTGCACAAGAGCAGCCGCCCCGGACCTGGATGCCAAACCGATCATTCAATAGTTTTACAATTAGGTTATAGTGAATATGGCCGACAACGAAAGAAACGATTCCCATTCGTTCTTGGCTACTTCTTCCTAAAATGTGTAGGTCTGGTATGGCACTCAAGCTCTTTAGTAATAGAGATGTCAGTTCCTTTTTGCGCTCCAACAGGCGCTTCTGTCCCATTTGTTCCTTCAGCCGAATGCAGAGCGCCGTTCGAACGGCCTGTAGAAAGGCAGGCGTCCCTCCATCCTCACGGGCTTCAGTATTCTCTTTATACTCGTATCCACCCCAAGGATTGGTCCAGCTAACTGTGCCCCCTCCTGGCTGATCTGGAGCACAATTGAGGCACAGCCTCGAATCCATAATTAAAACGCCGCTTGTACCGGGACCCCCAAGAAATTTGTGGGGTGAAAATACAATCCCGTCCAGTTTCTCAAGGGGATCCGTGCGGTGCATGTTGATCTCGGTATAAGGTGCGCTTGCCGAAAAATCAACGAAACAAACGCCGCCATGTTCGTGCATTTTGCGGGCTAGCTGGTAAATCGGCACTTCGAACCCTGTAACATTGGAGCAGGCGGTAAAGGCGCCGATTTTGATAGGGCGATGCCTAAATTGAAGTAGCAGTCGTTCGAGATGAGTTGGATCGACCATCCCGCCAGGACCTGGAGGAAGACACACAACGTCTCCAATGGTTTCTGCCCAGGAAATATGATTGGAGTGGTGCTCCATGTGTGTAACGAAAATAACGGGACGTTCTTTTTCGGCGATGGGGTAGAGGGGCTTTAATTTTTCATGTATTTTCAATCCTAGCAGTCGCTGAAGCTTATTCACTGCACCTGTCATACCGGACCCGGCAAACAGGATGATATCATGTTCATTGGCATGAACGTGGCTTTTAATGATTTGTTTCGCTTCTTCATAGGCTTGGGTCATCAGAGTTCCTGTCAAATTAGACTCCGTATGCGTGTTCGCCACAAAAGGGCCTAATTCATTAGCTATTTTCGACTCGATGGGTCCATACAGACGGCCGCTGGCTGCCCAATCCGCATAAATCAGCTTTTTTTGCCCATATGGAGATTCAAAGGTCTGGTGATATCCGATTGTACTTTCACGATACCTTTGGAAATAAGCCTCGTTAGAAGGCTGATACCTACAATTACTGCTTCCAATTCGAGCCATGAGCATACGGCGCCTCCCAAGTCGTTCTGTCTTCTTAGGGTACGTAGGTAGGCCCGAATAGGTTAAAAAAAATAGGCGAGTGTCATCATTTAGTCACAATAAAAGCCTCATCCAACAGCCGGATAAGGCGCAAGTCTATCTTATATAAACAACTGCATATCGGATTCGAGCGCATCTTTTAAATACGTTTTGGCCTCGATAATTTCCAGTTCAGGTATAAATTCTTCCGGTTTAAAGCCCATAATATCGACCGATAGCTTACAGGCATAAAATTTCACATTTTTCTTCCGTGCTCCTTTTAAGAAATGAATGAGCTTCGGGGCTTCGTTATCTTCGATCATTTCCGTCAGCATCAGCTTGCCAAGGCCGCTAAAATTCATTTTGGATAATGGCAACTCTTCGGGTCCTTTTGGAGTCATCCAGCCCATGATTTTTTCATAAATCGTCTTGTCCTCAAACGTCATCTTGTCAGGATCACGAACCAGAAATAGTCCCCAGAACGCAAAAAACATCGTCACGTCCACGTCCAATTCCCGCGCTGTATTTGCCAGAATCAGTCCAGCCATTGCCTTATCATAATCGCCGCTGAACATAAGCAGATTCATCCTTTTATCCACAATTCCCGCCTCCATTACCAACAGATATATTCAGTATGGATTTGGGAATGAGAAGTATGCCCAGTTCACATATCGCTCACAATTTATGGAGTGGGTGTTGGCAAGAATTTTTAGCGTTGTTTTTCATGTGGAGATAAAGGGCCGGATGCTTTCTTTCAGTGAAGTGAGCGGACCACCGATCAACTGTTCCAATTCATCCGACGTGGAGCGCGTATCTATTTTGCCCAAAAACCCAAATATCCAATTTTTGATTTGGGGGTCATGACGGAGGGAGATGGATCTGCCTGTAAGCTCGGTCAAAGCTGCTGTCAAATCTGAAAAGGTCCAGGGACTGGAGGAGACAAATTCATATTTCTTGTTCTTATGGCGGTCTGGATCGGATAGCACTGCTGCGATCCCTCTGGCAAGATCCCAACGCGTGACGGTGTTAAATTTCCACTCTCCAGGGTAAATATCGAGTGCGCCCTTCGCTATGGCGGCGTTCAGGTCAAGAGTTTTGACAAAATCAGTATATAATGCATTCCGTAGAAAAGTGTAAGGAATTCCGGTGGTACAAATGGCGTGTTCTGTAGCCAAATGCAGATTGGAGAGGGGGATAGAGCTGGCTTCAGAAAAGGCAAAGCTGGTGTATAAAATGTGTTCTACTTTACATTTTTTAGCTACTTCTATGATATGAGTATGTTGACGAATACGAATCGTATCGTCGGGATGTGAACTTGAAATCAACAACAGTTGGGAAGCACCCGCGAATGCTTGCTCAAGCGAATCGGGTTGATCGTAGTCACCTAATCGTACTGTAATTCCCTGTGCCTCATAGTGTTTTCCGGTTTCAAGGTGGCGAACACAAGCGGTAATTTCATGAGGTGAGACTTTTTGAAGGAGCTGTTGTATGATTAGGCTCCCCAATTGACCATTGGCTCCAGTAATAACGATCGACATGGAATATCATCCTTTTTATACAAATGGGATTTTAGTTTAGGGCTTAACCAATTGAGTAGAAAAGCCGTTACGTCCTCTTTAATTTGTTGAGCAGGGAAAGGAGCTGCTTCAATTCCTGATCATTCAACACCTGCATTTTTTCCGCAATCCTCTGCCGGTTTTCGGGTAAATTACGCAGCAGAAGGCTTTGCCCTTCGCTTGTTATAGAAATTACCGATTTTCTGCCGTCCATGGGATGGCCTTCCCGGCGAATGAATCCTTCGTTTTCGAGCGGGGTGAGCAGCAGGCTAATATTTGATTTGGTGACACCGATCCTTTGGGCGAGCACAGATGGGAGAATTGTACCTCCTTCCTTCATGATTTCAACCAGAATTCGAATTCTGGCTCCATTGGTTCCCTTCGAATGCCAGTATTTTTCTGAGACATCAACTAATCCGGCTGTCGTTTCCACCAGTGAAAAGAAAACCAGAGAATGCAGCGGCAAATCAAGTACGTAATCCTGTAGGTCTTTCAAACGATCACCACCATAAATGTAGTTAAGGGCTTAACTAATATGAATTTACTAAAGTTAGGTAGTACTTGTCAAATTAATTTTTCAGCGCTGATAAGCGAATTTCAAGGTCGCTACCGCTGTTGTATCTGTTTGCACCCACCGTTACCAATGTCATATCTACAAACCACTCCTATTCTGTATAATCTCAAGGGAATTCAAGACATAAGCCTGAGATCGGGAGGATCATGAGAAAGTGAGTATAGACAACAAATATAAAGCACTTGAACTGGAAAAGCCGGGCATCTACGAGCTGGAGGGACTGGAAGTCGGGGTCACCTCTAATTGCAACTTCAAGTGTGATTACTGCTGCGCGTATCAGCGGAACGATGGGCAATGCATTAGCAGCAAAGAGGTCATTGATATTATTGATGACATTCCAACGTTAAAACGTGTGCGACTGTCCGGGGGAGAAGTGACCTTGAAGTATGAGGATTGTCTGTACATTGTGGCTCACTGCTCAAGCAAGGGCATCGCTACCCAGCTCAATACCAATGCCAGCTTGCTCAGCCCTGAACGAATTGAGAAACTACGTGATGCAGGACTTTCCAACATTCATATCTCTTTCAACTTCACGGATGCCGATAAATATGCAACCTATTATCATGTTCATCCTCGCATGTATGAGAAAATCGTTCAAAATATCCGATTATGTACCGAAGCCAAGCTGGAAACGGTGCTGGAGACGTTGCTGTTTGCGGAGACGCAGAACAACATGCCAGCGATTAGCGAAAAGGTATATGAACTCGGTGTGCGCATCCATGAAATCCAAAACAGCATTGTGATGGATCATACGAACTGGAATGCTATTTCCACCAAGGAAGCGCTCGTCCGTTCCGTTCATGACCTGATTGCACATAAGAAAGATGATACTGTGTTGTATTTTACCTGCATGGATCGTTTTGCAGAAGCGCTGGGCTTCAAGGAACAACCTGGTGTTTATTTTTCCAACTGTGTTGACGGTAAAAAACAGCTCCATCTTCACGGGAACGGGGACATCCTGATCTGTGAGCTATGCCATCCTGTGGTCATCGGCAATATTTATAATGGAACATCCTTAAAGGATATTTACAAAAATAAACCGAAGCAGCTTCAGGAGTTTCTCGACAAACTGCCTTGTCCCGCATATGATGCGCTTTTTCCTGTAGGAAGCAAGTAAATATGATTTGAGATTGTGAGGCTATAAGCATCTACCACCCTAACAGTCAGGGTGGTAGATATCCTTCATATAACTCCATGAGTCCTTTATCAATGATTTTAATGAAAGGGTTTACATGTTAAAATATAAAAATATGATCTTCTTATGAAAGAAGGAGTAGATATGAAATATAGAAATGTAGGCAACAGTGGTCTTAAAATTAGTGAAATCGGTCTGGGTAGCTGGTTAACGTACGGTACAGCTGCCGAGCAGGAAGCAGCTCATACCTGTATTGCCAAAGCCTTTGAACTCGGGATTAATTTCTTTGATACCGCGAACGCGTATAACCGGGGAGAAGGCGAGAAGGCTATGGGAGCTGCCTTGAAGCCTTATCGAAGAGAGAGCTATGTGTTATCTACCAAGGTTTACTTCCCTATGGATTCTGGTCCCAATGACAGGGGACTGTCACGCAAGCACATTATGGAGCAATGTGAAGCGAGTCTGAAGCGTCTTGGCACGGATTATATCGACATGTACTTCTGTCATCGTTATGATTCGGGTACTCCTTTGGAAGAGACGCTGCGAGCGCTTGATGACCTTCAGGCTCAGGGAAAGATTCTGTACGCTGCTGTCAGTGAATGGAGTGCTACCCAGCTCACGGATGCCTATGGGATTGGAAAAAGGCTGAATTTGCGCCCGCTGATTGCCAATCAGCCAATCTATAATATGTTCGAACGTTATATCGAACATGAGGTACTTCCCGTATCCGGGCAGGTAGGTATCGGCCAAATTGTATTTTCGCCTCTGGCTCAAGGTATCCTCACGGGTAAATACAAGCCTGGACAACCTTTACCGACGGGCAGCCGCGGGGCTGATGCATCTGTCAATAATGTCATCAGCAGTTACATGAACGATACCGTTCTAAACTGTGTCCAGGAGCTGGATAAGCTGGCGAAGGATTTGGGTATTACCCTGTCACAGCTCGCGCTTGCCTGGATTCTGAGAGAACCGGGTATCAGCGCTGCACTCATTGGGGCCACTAAACCGGCACAAATCGAAGAAAATGTAAAAGCAGTCGAAGTGACGCTGCAACCGGAGACATGCGCGGAAATTGAGCGGATTCTCAAGCAAGCAGAGGGGTTTGAACCTTTGCGTTAAGCATTCTAGCTTCTGTAGAGGGGAACCATTAATAAAAAAGTCTCGCTCTTCCTGTCCTTAACAGAGAAGAGCGAGACTTTTTAACTTGCTTCAAGCAGGGCATAAATACCTGAAACCACACTAAATACAATCCCGCTTACTAAAACAAGGATTTGCTTCTTACTGAGATCCAGCGGATCAAAAAAGATAGGCAACAGCCATTTTAGGCTGATGACAGCCCATAAGCCCTCCAGTAGACCTAGCAGCAACACCTTTTGTCCCCAGTGAAACTTCATTTGTGGTGTTAGCGGACCTTCAAGAAACAGGTCACCTGAAGTATGGAGGTTCCAAGAAACAATAACTACGAATATAAGGAGAGTTAATAGGGTTGACATAATATAAGTGATATCTTTTTTAGCCTTTTTCGTGAGTTTCGGCGATCTTTTAAACTCAGGCAAGCCAATCAGGAAAAAGACGATTCCTACGATAATAGCCACGCCTACAGAGGAACCGAGTATGATATTGGCTACGATGCCGATGCCATTGATGATTAATAATAAAATAAGCTCTCCCCCTTTGGGGTTACGATGATAGTTATTTTATTGTACACATAGGAACGAAAATGCTCAAATATTTGGAAAAGCCCCAGCGCTTTCGCCTGGGGCTTTTTTTTGCTTTTTGCCGATTACAATGCTGATTTAATGACCTTTTTATAATACAGGATGGATAGTATCCCGAAAATGGAATATAAGGCGGTGTACAGCACCATAACGATGATCATAGGCATCCAAATTTCAGTTCCAAACAAGAACCAGCCAGATTGAACGGCGAAATAGCTATGTGAAAGGCCAATTACTAGTGGAATGCCGAAGTTAAAGAGTTGTTTTATTTTAATGCCCCTAAGCAGGTCACTTTGAGTGAACCCTAACTTTCTTAACACGGTGTAATTGGCTTTTTCGTCTTCACTCTCATCCATTTGCTTAAAATAAAGGATGCAGCCTGATGTAATGAGAAAGGTCAGTCCTAAAAAGCCAACTACAAACATGATCACTCCCATGTTCCGCTTCTGATTGCTGCTCATTTCAAGGCGTGATGTTTGTTGATCATTAAAATTCGCAGCTGCAAAGAGACGATCGGCTTCTTTGATCTGTTCTGCATTTATCATATCAATTCCAATATATAAGGATGACTTCTTTTGAATCTCAGGATTTGCATCTTTCTTTAGCCGCTCAAAGATAGTTTCGTCTACAATGACAGTGGGTAATCCACCGGCTGTAAAATAGTAGGGAATCACGTACTCCTTTTTTAGACCCACATATTGTTGGTGTATGACTTCCTTATTTCCCTTCAAATCCAATGGACCTGAGTTTTTCAAGGACATAAATTTCTGTAACAAATCATTATAGCCTGTTAAAATCGTTTGGCCTGGAGATACATCCGTACCCTTCACAGATTGATCGCTTATGACAGGCAACGTCATGGAATTCGCACCGATATTTAACCCTTCCAGAGGAGTGTCCATAATTTGCGCTGTGTTCACGCTGACTTGAATAACTTCAATTTTCTTTTCACGATACTTTATGTCATGCTCCTGAAGTAACGTTTTGAATTTCTCCGCATCCAGTACATTCGTCATTGCAAAATGGGAAGGCACATTGTCCTCAGCTGCTTGATCCGCAGAATAATAGGCGATATAGCTTAAGGAAAGTAAACCGATGGCAAGTGCTGATACTGTTGTAATAATGGTCAACAACAAAGCATTGGATTTCATGCGGAACATAATGGATGAGAGAGATAGCACCTCATTAATGTTCAAATAGCCGCCTTTACTTTTTCTGATGATATTGGAAATAAAGCGGATAGATCCTTTATAAAAAAGGAGTGTTCCGATGATGACAGAGCCCAAAATAAACACCATAGCGATAAATAACTCATTCATGGATGTAAAGTCTCCGCCAAATAATTTGGAAGAAACATAGTATCCTAAAGCGATGAATGAAACTCCAATGATCCCGATGATCATCTCATAGATAGATATTTTCTTGATTTTCCCCTCGGTAGTTGAGGTTACTCTGAACAAAGACAAAATACTTTGTCTTTTGATAAAGGAATAATTCATGAGCATGATCAACAGGTAGATGATACCAAAAACGATGAGTGTTTGAGTCAATGCTTGGTTAGAGAAATATAGAGTGGCAATGGCTTCGACGCCCGTCGTCTTAAATAAAATCATGATCACTAATTTGGAAAAGGAAAATCCAACCCCAATTCCGATGAATAGTGAACTGAAGTATAGAATTAAGTTTTCAGCACTCAGGATGCGAAAAATTTTATTTTTAGTCATTCCGATCAATTGAAATAGGCCAATTTCTTTGCTGCGTCTTTTTATAAAGATATTATTAGCATACAAAAGGAAGATGCAGACAATGGCGACCAGTAAAACGGATGCTGCACGTATGGAAGCTGCACCTTTAACAGAACCCTTCACTTCGTCCATGGAGGGATCGTATTGTAATGTGACAAAAGCGAAATAGAGCGCAACACTGAAAATGAGAGCAAAAACATAAAGGTAATAATTTTTCAGGTTTTTCTTCAAATTTTTTAGAATGAGCAGATTAATGTTCATATTGGACCCCGCCTAAGACACCTTGGGTTTTCATGATATCCTGGAAAAAGCTTTGTCTTTCCTGCTCGCCTTTGTGAAGCTGGGTATACATTTGCCCATCTTTAATAAAAATGACCCGACTGCAATGGCTGGCAGCGACAGGATCATGCGTGACCATAATAATGGTTGCCTTGCGTTTTTGATTCAACTGGCCCAGCTTATTTAATAAATCGGAAGCCGACTTGGAATCCAGCGCACCCGTAGGTTCATCGGCAAAAATAATACTGGGCTCATGAATAAACGCTCTGGCCGCAGATGTACGCTGCTTCTGTCCACCCGAGATTTCATTGGGGTATTTGTCCTTGAGCTCATAAATTCCCAGTTCTGTAGCTACTTCCTGAAATTTTTGGTTGGCTTCTTTTTTAGGCGTTTTGGTGATGGATAAGGGTAAGAGAATATTCTCCTTCACGGTTAGCGTATCCAGCAGATTGTACTCTTGAAAAATAAAGCCTAAATGCTTTTTGCGAAATTCAGCCAGTTGCTTTTCTTTCATTTTCGTCATTTCGATATCATTGATTTTAATGGAGCCTTGGCTCACTTTATCAATGGAGGAAAGAACATTCAGCAGTGTGGTTTTACCTGAACCGGAGGCTCCCATAATACTGACAAATTCCCCTTCTTCAATGACGATATCTATTCCCTTCAAAACCTCCTGCATATTTAACTTATTACCGTAGCTTTTATGAATTTTATGGGCTTCTAAAATATTCACTTCGATGCACTCCTTATTGTTCTTGTAGCCTTATTATAAAAATAGAGCCGATGTTTTTCCTTTGATTGGGCGAACAATACATAAAAGCATGTGACATCTCTGTCACATGCTCACCATGCTCACAAAATCATTTCGTTTGGGAAAAATTAAAGTGAAGGTTGTACCCACGTTCGGTTTGGAGTGCACATCTATATGTATGAGCAAGGACTGTGCTGCCTTTTTCGTTAAATATAACCCCATGCCCGTTGAAGTATGATCAGAATGTTGGGTTGTGGAGGTAAAACCTTTCTCGAAAATACGGGGTATATCCTTCGGATCAATACCGCGCCCAAAGTCTTGGACCTCAAGCTGTATTCGATCCCTTTGTTCATAGCTGTGAATGATAATATCACTGGCATCGCTATATTTGATGGCATTGGTTAAGAGCTGTCTGATGATAAAAGCCAGCCATTTGGCATCACTCAGCACTTCCATGTGCTCCAATTGGATGTCAAAACCGATCCCTTTTTGGATGCACCATGACTGTAATGCTTTGATTTCATTAAAAACCAGAGATTTTAAATTCACTTGCTCGACATACAGATCATTTTCAATAAAGGATATGCGTTTGTGATGGAGCTGCTGATCCAGCAGTAAGTGGATTCGTAGCCATTCATAGGTTAACTGAGCTTTTAGGGGCTTATCGTCCAACCGCTCAATCATCAAATGCATGGTGGTCAAAGGTGTTTTTACCTCATGAATCCAGGATAATAATTCATCTTTTTCATGTTCAAGTGTCAATTGATTTTGCGAGATGATCTGTTGTAACCGTACGGTCTGGTCAGTGATTTTTTGTTCAATGATTTGCTCAAACGGACTCTCCGGTTCGCCTATACCCGTTAGTTCAAGAGGGCTCTCCCATTCTTCTAGTGTGGTATAGAATTTGGTTTCCTTGGGATAGCGAATGATTAAAAAAACCAAGAAAATCATCATGGATAAGAAGACGATATAAAGGATGGGCATTAACGGAATTGCTGCATCCACATAAGCAATGAACAGGATCAGGAATTGCTGGCATACAAACAGTAGAATCCAGCTTCGCCTCTCTATAAGATATTTTTTAATCATAGGAAGGTGCCTCTTCTGTAGCCATGTAGCCTTGCCCGACTTTCGTTTCAATGAAACGGCCCAAATCCAGCTCGTCTAATTTTTTACGCAGGCGGTTCAAGTTGACGGTCAGGGTATTGTCGCTGACAAAACGTTCATCATCCCAGAGGCTTTTAATTAATTCCTCTCGTGCGACAATTTTATTTTTTTGTTCAATCAGCAGCTTCAAAATAAAAATTTCGTTCTTGGTTAATTCGATGGAGCCAGCCTCATTGGCTACTACGTTTTTTTCATAATCGACCGTCGCTCCACGCCATGTTTTCAGGGAGACAGGCTCTGTATTGTAATTATATACGCGGCGGAGTGTCGCCTGTAATTTTGCAATGAGTACATCAAAATGAAACGGTTTTTGGATAAAATCATCCGCGCCAAGCTGCATCGACATCACCATATCCGTAGGATGATCCCGTGATGATAAGAAAAGAATGGGCACGTTAGAGTGGGATCGAATCATTCGACACCAATGAAACCCATCAAATTTCGGCAATTGAATATCTATCACGACCAGGTCAGGCTTTATCGTTGTGAATTCCTGAATGACTTTATTAAAATCCTGGATGCCATACACATCATAGTTCCATTGAGTTAACCGATCCTTCATTTCATGGAACAAAGTTTCATCATCTTCAATTAGTAGGATTTTGAACAACGATTTCACCACTTTAACCTTTTTTTAGGATTTTGCAACTCCCCTTTTATAAAGTGTATAGCAAAAATTGTATATGTGCTACATGTGTGGATTCAACTTGATACTGCGATAATCTGCTGTTAATAGTTGAGGTTTATAGTGGGGTTTATATTGACTATCTCATATATGTTAAAGGATGGATGCAATGATGGGAATTCACACGTATTTTCGGTCGCTAAATGAGCTGGAAAGAATCATCCGTTGTCCGGGTAAGTTTAAATTCGAGGAACACAGCGTATCGGCACATTCTTGGAAAGTAGTACAATACGCTAAAACGCTGGCTGATATTGAAGAGAGAAATGGTGTCAGTATTGACTGGAAAAAGCTATACGAGATTACGAGCAGTCACGATTACGGGGAAATTTTTATTGGGGACATCAAAACGCCTGTTAAGCATTCCTCTAAGGAACTACGATTATTAATCCAGCAGGTCGAAGAAGGTATGATTGAGTATTTTATTGAAGAGAATATTCCCGAGGATTTTAAAGCTATTTTTCGCAAACAGTTACGTGAAGGCAAAGATAATTCAGTAGAAGGTTTGATCCTTGAAGTTGCTGACAAGATGGATCAGGTGTACGAAGCATTTGCCGAACTACAGCGGGGAAATACTGAAAAAGAATTTATAGTCATGTACCGTAATGCACTTGTGAAAATCAAGAATATTCAATTACATTGCGTTGATTATTTTTTGGAAAATATCCTGCCCGATATGGTCAAGGAAGAAACGCCTTCATCCATTGATATCAAAAAGATTACGGAAGAAGCCTTAGCTCTGTAAATGAATTTCCCTACCGTCCAGAAGCTACTGAAGCGCTTCTGTTCATACATAATAATAGTTTTATTTGTAATAAAGTAGCTTCTATATGAAAATAAAGAGCAATAAGGGCAGTTGATTGAACTGCCCTTATTGCTTTTTTGGGGTTGGAAAAACGGAGGGCTAAGCGTATTCCTTAAACAATTTATTAAGGTATAAGAATATTAGTTATTCCGAAAAAGGATTTGGGAAATTCGTTTTCGTGGCAGCATATTGTTCCTTGGTGTTGCCGATTCCCAGTTCGCCGTTTTTGTTATATCCCCAGGACCAGACCGTCCCATCGGCTGTCAAAGCATGGGAGTGGGTTCCTGCTGCACTGAATGCTACTACATCGGTTAGTGGCGTGTTTGTGTCATCTACAACTTGGGATGGGACTTTAACAGAAAATACATCGGTCCCGTCACCTACCTGTCCCTCATTATTGGTTCCCCAGCCCCAAAGAGTTCCATCATTTTTAAGTGCAAAAGTTTGAGTTTTGCCTGCTTTCAGTCTACTTACATTGGAAACATTGATCAATACGGGTGATCTTCTAAAAGTAGAGGTTCCATCCCCAAGCTTTCCAGAAGTGTTACTCCCGGAAGCATATACTTCTCCGCTGTTCGTTAGTACATAAATGCGGTCAGCTCCGGCAGTAAAAGTTTTGATATCATCAATTCGATATTGAACAGGGGTAAGCTGGTTTTCTTTGTCATCCTGCCCCAGTGCGCCGTCATAACCACGTCCCCATACCCATAGCTGATTATTTTTGTCCAGGGCTGCGCCAAAACTGTCACCAGCATCAATGGATACAATATCTTCTAAACCTTGTACCTGAACAGGCTTAACGGAAAAGGCGGAAACTCCTTTTGTGCCAATCCCCAGCTGTCCAAAGTTGTTTTCTCCATAAGCCCACACTGTGCCGTCATTTTTGAGCGCAAGCGTAAATTGACCTCCTGCTCTCACTTCCTTAACATTATCAATATATTTGTTTTTAACAGGTACTCTTGCCGTGTCCCTCTTATTCCCTGTCCCTAGTTCGCCGTAACTTGCAAACCCCCAAGACCAGATGGTTCCGTCTTTTTTGAGCAAAGTTGAATGCAAATCACCAGCATCAATCATTGCGATGTCGGATACATCTGCTTGCATTGGGCTTGTTTTATTATTCCCTCCGCCAGCGCCTACGCCGAGCTTGCCATCACTGTTACTTCCCGTTGCATAAAATGAAGATCCATCTTCCATGGCCAGGAAAGCGTTAGTGGTCCCTGCCGAGAGCAAATGATCGTAATTTACAGTAGAATCAGCGCTTGCCGTAATAGAGCTTCCTACTAAAAGTGTTGATGCAGCGAGAGCTACCAAACTGAGTTTTTTTAACATATAATTGCACACCTTTCAAAATGTAATGGATAAATACAGACTAAAGCAACCAAATTGTTCCTGTCCGCGTCTTAATAGTGAACATATTCTATAAACCAGATTAGGGAGGATCACTTATGAAAAATAGAGTTTCTGCCCTTGTCCTTGTCTTGCTTGCGGCAGCATTACTGCCTGCATGTTCTACAACAGAATCGGCTACGCCGGTTAACGAATCTAATGGAGCGGTGGCTCAATCTATTTTTGACTTAGACCGTCTGGAAAGCACAACGGTATACACAGGGCGTGCCAAAATCGAAAGTATTGAAAGAATTGAAAAAGAAGTAGAACAACCCTTAGCAGCCCCTACCATGAACTATTTGATCCGATTTGAACAGCCTGTTCAATTTGCTAAAGAACTACCCCAAAGTGATGATCCAACGGAAAAACCTATCCAAGCGGTCTATATATCTGTCCCAGATACACATATTTATAAGCAGATGGATGGTCAGCGGAGGCAAATAATCAATCCAGCACAATTACAAGCGGGGCAACCGATTGAAGTTTCTTATCTGTACCCTGTAACACCTGTTTTCCTGGCATTGGAAATCGTTGTGCTGGATGATTTATAGAGGAGGCCGGTAAGGCCTCCTTACTCCTATACAAGCACGTTATATCATAAGGCTTAGGTGATATTAATGAGTTTTACCATGTTGTAGATATAACGTGTTTGCTCATACTTAACCATAGTGCCTGCAGAGTTCTTAACTTGAATACCGGACGAGCCTCCACCATCAAGAAGAATGGCTTCAAAGCAATCCTGTTTAATAAAATAATTGCGAAGTTGTTTCAGTGTCGCATTTTCATGAACAACCAGGTAGACCTGCCAAACATTATTTACGACCTTGAAGCCCAGGCCAGTTCGCCCGGTGGAATCGGTGTATCGCAACGTTCCGTTCAAATCAAATTTTTCAATATCTTTTAAATCCTCAAGCCATGCTTCTTCCTCTTTCTTCAGCGACAGGCTACCGCCGCTAATAATAGACTTATACGTAATCGAAGTCCCCATTTGTTTTTTGAGATCCGTCACACTTGAAGCACGGGTAATCCCTATTTTCGTTTTGTTGCTCTCCGTGTATACAAATGCTGTACCACGGCTATTCCCTTTGGCATTCGCCTTAGTATCATGGGTATTATTAGGTGTGACCGCGATAGACAAACACTCGGTCGGCGCCTTTGTTGTGCTGATTGGGTTAAAGAAGCCCCCATTAATCCCGTAATCGGTTTGCTGTGTGATCCGGCTTCGAATATTTTTATTTTGAATATTCGAAGCTGGCGTGATGATAACATGGAAACCATCGGACGTTTTGGTGTAAGAGTAGTTTGCTGGCATGTTAAACCTCCAATTGGATTATTTTGAAACCGAATCTCGCGCGATAATTCGTTTCTCATATATATAGGAAATTTACAGCTGCCTCTTACAACCCGGAAATCAAATTTTTCTAAAAAATTTTGAAATAGCATATACAAGACAATGCTTGACTTCAAGTTAACTTTAAGTAGTAACATACGGAATGTGACGTAGTGATTAGGAAATGCGATGACTATTCTGATAATTTAGGAGTGATAAAAATTGAAAAAGAAACAACTGGGTAACAGCGACCTTCAAGTATCTGCACTGGGTCTGGGCTGCATGGGTATGTCCGAATATTACGGTGAGTTGAATGATCAGGAGTCGATCAAAACTCTTCATCGTGCGCTGGAGCTAGGGATAAACTTCTGGGATACTGCTGATGTCTACGGTGTGGGGAAAAATGAAAAACTGATTAGCCAAGTCCTGCGGAGCCACCGTGACGAAGTCGTATTGGCTACTAAATTTTCCATTATGCGTGGGGAAGATGGCGCATTTATGGGTGTAAGTGGCCGTCCTGAATATGTAAAAGAGGCATGTGATCGCAGCCTGCAAAGACTGGGTGTAGATGTGATTGATTTGTACTACCAGCACCGTGTCGATCCGAATGTACCTATCGAGGAAACGATTGGCGCGATGAGTGACTTGGTTCAGGCGGGAAAAGTCCGCTATTTGGGGCTGTCCGAAGCTTCTCCTGGGCTCATTCGACGCGCTCACAAGGTACATCCGATTACAGCGCTGCAAACGGAATACTCCTTATGGAGCCGGGAAGCGGAAGATGAAGTTATACCGACGTGTAAGAAGTTGGGTATCGAATTTGTGGCCTACAGTCCACTTGGACGCGGATTTTTGAGCGGGCAAATTCAGAAGTTTGATGATTTTGCAGAAGATGATTTCCGTCGCTCGGTGCCACGTTTCCAACCTGAGAATTTCCAGAAAAATCTGGACCTCGTGCAGCATGTTAAGGACCTTGCCGCCCAAAAAGGGGTCAAACCTTCTCAACTGGCGTTGGCATGGCTGCTTGCGCAAGAGGGAATTGTACCGATTCCAGGAACCAAGCGGGTTACGTATTTAGAGGAAAATGCAGGTTCCATCGATGTTGTTTTAACCACACAGGAAATGGAAGCTATTAACGCAATCATTCCAAAAGGAATGGCAGCAGGCCTTCGTTATCCGGCAGAGCGGATGCCGAATTGGCAAGCTGAATAATTAAGATAGCATATTAATCCCAAAACAAAAGCCGTCCTTTACGCGGATCGGCGCGAAAGGCGGCTTTGTGGGTTTACATATACAGTTAAGGACGTGGCTTGAAAATGCCGAAAGGACGTCCAACGGGCAGGAATGTACGGCCAAAATGAGCATTTAGAACGGCAGCTCCTGTACCGTACAGTGAGAGTAGACCAATGCCCATTTCAGCATAAGCGGCGATGGTATGGAATATCTCTGGTGCAACGCCGAATGCATCGAAGCTAAGACCGAGGAACAGAAAATCAATCAACACAAAAATAAAGAATAGAACCTTATGCGTCTCCATCGCTCCAATGGTCATAAAGAGCGTAAAGATGAGATAGCCCGCAAAGGCAAAGCCGAGCTGCTTGCCGTCTACAGCAGACGCCAGCTCAGGGCCGAATACGCCCATTTTAATCATCCAGCTACTAGCTACGGCTAACCAGAAGAAGGCGTAAGCACCAAATGCCGTCATGCCGAAGGTATTGTTATGTTTTGCATCCTGAATGGAGGCAAACAGCTGCGCAAAAGCACCGAGAAATATAGCCCAAGGGATGATGAAGCTTAAGCCTTCGGTGAGACCAAGCTTTTGGGATGAAGCCACAAGCGTTACAATAGCCAAGCCAAACAGGCCGATCGCACTCGGATCGGCCGTTATGATTTTTACGTTAGAATGAGATTCGTTTTGCATGAAAAAATAGAAGCCTCCAATAATGTTCAAGTACGCGTCAATCTGCCGATGCCAGAATCACACTGACATATTGTAACGGAAACCGACGTACTCGCATAGTAGGTAATTCATAAAATTTCTACCGATTGCGGTTGCCTGTATTGACGTTATTACGCCCGCCTTCAATACTGACTGATTTGCCTCTAGTATCTGTGATGTTGTCCTTAATTTCATTGGAGTTGGAATCGGTGACCCGTATTCCTATATTGGAGAACCCGGAGTATGTGGTCATCTCGTTACCAATAACTTTGTTGTTGTTTGCGTCAGCAAGGCGAATGACTGCCTCTGGAGTAAGTGAGGAATTGGTTTGAATAAATTCGTTGTCGGTAAACGTATTGCCATCCGATTGGACCAAAAGACCTTGCAGGGATGCATTTTTTACAGTATTTCCGTATACATTGTTACCTGTTGCTCCAGTCAAGACAAAGATCCCGCGCGGGTAATTTTCAATCACATTATTGTTTACAGTATTGTTGGCGCCATTATTAGGGATGCGAATGCCTGCGTATCCATCAGATTGATGGGTCTTGTTAATAATTTGGTTCCCAGTGACTGTCGTGTAGGTTGCGCGTGATAAATTGATTCCACTGCCGCCGCCCGAATTGGTAATCTGGTTATTCGTAATTTTGACGTTGCGGAACTCGCCTGCCGGAAAGCTCTCGTGTCCAGTGGCAATAGCATGTCCATTATTTCGGTCAAAGCGGCTGTTGGTAATCTCTGAATCTCTCGTTCTGCGAAGAAGGGCTCCGATCGTTGTATCGCAAATTTCCACGTGATCCAGCGTGAAGTGAGAGACGGCCATTTCCATAATAATACCGCCTACCTGACTTTCGCCACGGGCTTCACGGTTGGCACGGTCTGCATCAATGGTGAGATTAGATAACTTCACGTCTAGTCGGTCAGAATTGTTTCGTAGAATCGGATCGCCAACGACGTATTGGCTTTTAGACCCTGTCTTTTTGAAAATCGTTTTTCCCATTCCGTCACCGTTCAGGCTAACCCCGGCATATAAACGAATAGATTCGTCAACCAAGTATGTTCCTTTTGGAAAATAGACGGTTCCCTCCATTCCTCGGTCGTAGAAATACTTTAATGCATTCTGAATTTCCTTTGACTGTGAGGAATTCGAGTTGGCTTTAACGCCAAAATCCTTGGCATTAATTACATTGTCCGCAGCTCGGGCTACATGAATGTCTCCTGTAGAATTTTGAATAACGAACGCAATGATGGCTACGAGTAAGAAGCTAAACCTGACCTTCCGATTAAAGATATTTGACATGATACATATTCCTCCTAACAAAATAGTTGAATTAATTACATAATTACCCTTTATATTTTCGGTCAAAATGGGTTTTATTTCAAGTACAGTGTGTGACAGCCTATTTTCTGTGGTCCGAACCCCGAGTCTGTCCGAAAGGGTGTCTCCAAGGGGGGCCTATTTATAACAGCTGGGACATGCCTTTTTGTGACATAAATCTTGGTTTCTAGCAGAGGTAGCGGCCCACGCAGAAGGGGATCTGGATGCATATGCATACTGTATGCGCAAAAACCCAAAAAGATAAGAGGGATGACTAGTGCCTATTGGAAAAATGAAAAAGCATAAAGAAATGTTGCAACATCCCGTTTTGCGTTCGCATTTACCTGAAACCCACTGGTTTACGGATTCAAGGACCTCGCGGATGCTGAATACTTATTCATCGGTCTTCATAAAACCCAATCACGGGAGTGGTGGCAGCGGGATCATCCGGGTCAAGAGATTGAAAAAAGGATATGAGGTTCGTAGCGGTTCAAGTCGAAAGTTTGTTGGATCTCGTTTTGTCTTAAAAGCAATTAAGTCATACAGGAAATCCAGACATCGGTATTTGGTACAGAAAGGACTTCGGTTGGCTAAGTACCACGGGTCGATTTTTGACACCAGGATATATTTACAGAAGCCAAGGGGGAAATGGGTTATTTCCGGGGTGGCTGCCCGTGTCGCGGCACCTCATAAGTATGTTACCAATTATCTTAAAGGAGGGCATGCAGTATCCTTGCATCGAGTGCTATTCAGCCTTTTTAAGCACAACCGCGCGAAAGCAGATGCCTATTTTCGTAGAATCTCCAAACTATCCGTCATTATTGCCAAAAAGATCAATGAACGGCATCCGGTTCGCGAATTGGGGGTTGATATTGCCATAGATAAAAAAGGTCATATTTGGATTATCGAGGCCAATTCACACCCAGGACATATGCTATTTACTCAATTTCCCGATCCTACTATGATCAACACCATCATGAGAAACAAGAGTCTTATTCGAAAGTAGATTCCATGCACGTTATTTTTAGGGGAGAAGGAGAAAGTTTCAATGAAAAAAACAAAGCAACTTAGAGACTTGGTCAATTCACAAAAACCAGAGTTTATCATGGAGGCTCATAATGGTCTGTCAGCCAAAATTGTGGAGGAGGCAGGATTTAAAGGAATTTGGGCCAGCGGGTTATCCATCTCTGCAGCGATGGGAGTAAGGGACAACAATGAGGCCTCCTGGACGCAGGTTTTGGATGTTTTGGAATTCATGAGTGACGCTACCTCTATCCCGATTTTGTTGGACGGAGATACGGGGTACGGCAACTTCAACAATGCAAGGCGCTTGGTGAAGAAACTGGAGCAGCGCCATATTGCGGGGGTATGTATCGAAGATAAGCGGTTCCCCAAAACGAATTCTTTCATTAACGGTCAAGAGCAGACTTTGGCTGATATCGAAGAGTTTTCCGGGAAAATTAAAGCGATGAAAGATACGCAGACGGACACGGATTTTACGGTGGTGGCCAGAGTAGAGGCATTTATTACCGGGAGTGGGCTTAAAGTGGCGCTGCAGCGGGCGGAGGCATATCGAAAGGCAGGAGCCGATGCCGTATTTATACACAGCAAAAGATCGGATGCCGCAGAGATTGAAGCGTTCATGAAAGAATGGGCTGGAAGATTGCCAGTAGTGATCGTGCCTACCAAATACTATACGACTCCAACCATCAGGTTTCAGGAGATGGGGATTAGCCTTGTGATTTGGGCAAACCATAATTTGAGAGCGTCCATTCAAGCCATGAAACAATTATCTGGCCGAATTTATCGGGATGAAAGCCTTGTTCATGTCGAAAAGGAAGTCGCAACCCTCGAAGAAGTATTCCGGCTTCAAGGGGTCGAAGAGCTGCAAGCTGCGGAAAAGAAATATCTTCCATCGTCAGAACCGGATTCGGGTGAGCGCGTATAATGGACACGAAATTGTTAGGAGAAGAGCTGAAAAAATTAGGATTTACCTTTTTCAGCGGTGTTCCATGCTCCTTCTTGAAAAGCTTGATCAATTATGCCATAAACGAATGCGATTATGTTGCAGCGGCTAACGAAGGGGATGCGGTCGCCATTGCATCCGGAGCTTATATAGGGGGGAAGAAATCGGTAGTCCTTATGCAAAATTCGGGGCTGACCAACGCTGTTTCGCCATTGACCTCCCTTACTTACCCTTTTCGTATTCCTCTGCTTGGATTTGTCAGTCTGCGCGGAGAACCGGGGATACCTGACGAGCCTCAGCATGAACTGATGGGCCAGATTACAACGCAAATGCTGGATTTGATGGATGTGGAATGGCAGTATCTCTCCAAGGATTTAGAGGAGGTAAAAAATCAATTGATCCAGGCTAATGAGCAAATTGCCCGGAATCGCCCGTTCTTTTTTGTCGTTAAAAAAGGCACGTTCGACAAAGAGCCATTGAAAAAACAGCAAACCTCCATCCATTTAAATCAGATCCGGCAGCATGGTCGTGCGAATCATCAAATGCCTACGCGCTATGAAGCATTATGTGCGATTAACTCCATGAAAGACAGCCATACCGTCCAGCTCGCAACAACTGGTAAAACTGGGCGCGAACTATATGAAATTGAAGATGCAGATAACAACCTGTACATGGTAGGTTCTATGGGGTGCATCGGTTCTTTTGGACTGGGGTTAGCTCTGAGCCAACCAAGCAAAAATATTGTCGTGATTGACGGAGACGGATCTCTGTTGATGCGTATGGGGAGCCTGGCAACCAACGGGTACTACCATACGGCCAATATGATTCATATCATGCTAGATAATAATGCCCATGAATCAACAGGCGGGCAAAGTACGGTATCGCATAATATTGATTTTATAGATATTGCTGCTTCCTGTGGGTATACAAAGTCGATTCTTGTTCACAGTCTCGAGGAACTAAAAGTCTTTTTACAAGAATGGAAAATGAATAGAGAACTTACGTTTTTGTGTCTGAAAATATCCAAAGATTCTAAGGATCAGCTTGCTCGTCCGCATATGAAGCCTCACGAAGTAAAAGAACGTCTGCAGCGTTTTATTCATAACTATCCTTTGAAGGGCAAGGAAGTGGGCGGTTCATGAGTTCTGTCGTCAAGAAAAACATTTTGCTAACCCCTGGGCCGGCAACGACTACAGAAAGTGTGAAATGTTCACAGGTGGTTCCGGATATTTGTCCTCGTGAAGCCGAGTTTGGCCAAATCATGGAGTACATTTCTACAGAACTGACCCGGTTGGTTGCTGACCCGGATGATTATGCGACCGTATTGTTTGGCGGATCAGGTACTGCAGCGGTGGAATCCATCATCAGTTCGGTCCCGAATCACGATGCAGTAATCATTGTCAGCAATGGGGCCTATGGAAAACGGATGTGCGAGATAGCGAAGGTTTATGGGGTAGATTATCTTGAATTCAAAAGTCCCCCCGATGATGCGATTGATTTGGCTGAATTAGAAAGGTTTATCCAATCTTCCGAACGCACTGTCTCCCATCTGGCCGTCGTACATCATGAGACGACAACTGGCCTGCTTAACAAGGTGAAGGATATCGGAGAATTGTGCAAAAGATATCAAATCGACATGATCGTGGATGCCATGAGCTCATTTGCGGCCGTTCCAATTCAATTGAAGGAAATGAACATTGCCTACCTGGCGGCAAGCTCCAACAAAAACTTACAGGGAATGGCCGGGGTTTCGTTTGTGATCGCCGAAAAAAGCAAATTGGAGAATTTGAAAGGCCAGAAACCAAGAAGCTATTATTTGAATTTGTATGCTCAATATAACTACTTTGTGGAACATGGGCAGATGCGGTTTACTCCCCCAGTCCAAACCTTATATGCGCTTAGACAAGCGATTGAGGAATTAAAGCAAGAAGGGGTGGATAAAAGGTACGAAAGGTACGCGACATCCTGGAAAACCTTAATTAACGGGTTAGCCCGGTTAGGCCTAACCTATATCATTCCCGAAGAGCATCATTCCAAGATCATTACTTCCATTCTTGAGCCTCATTGTGCAGGTTATGATTTTCAATCTATGCATGATTATTTTTATAGCAAAGGCATGATGATTTATCCCGGCAAGCTAGAGAAGCTAAATACGTTCCGGATTGCCAATATAGGTGATATTACGTATAAGGAAATGGAGTTATTTTTGGAATTGCTTGAAGGCTATCTCAGTAGCATAAAATGCGGATGAGAAAGGTGGAGTCCCCATGGCATCAGGAGCAAAAGATAAGTGGTACAAATATTTGTTATTGAGAAGGTATGCGTCTCTGAGGTCTTATGTCCCCGAAACGAGGCTCCTGGATAGGTATAATTTCTCGAAACTTCTCTCCAAGTACGTGCATGTTATTGTGAAACCGGTGTGGGGGAGTCGTGGACGGGGGATCTTCCAGGTCTCCTGGTTAGGAAACCATAAGTACATCGTACATTACGAGAATAAAAGAGTTTTAGTAAGGGGTAGAACCAATACGTATCATTATATTAGAAGAAAAATCGGGAACGCCAGTTATATGGTTCAACGCAGAATTACCCGTCCGACCATCAACAAACGCCCTTTTGATATGAGAGTCATCATTCAACGGAGAACCGGCTCACCTGTATGGGTAGTCACAGGGAAGGTTATCAAAGTTGCAGGCAAAGGTTATATTGTTTCCAACAATACACGGAGTAAGGGAACTTTACTCAGTTTTAAATCCGGCATAAAACAATCTTCTGTTCGGCACCTGTCTGCCAGTGCCCTAGAGTCCCATATTAATCGTGTTTCCATCCGTTCCGCGAAGAGATTAAGTAATTTTTTTCCGGGACATCGTATATATGGACTGGACATTGGAATAGACCGGAAAGGACGTATCGGGATTATTGAGGCTAATCTTTATCCGGCAAGGTCCCATTTCCGTAAGTTGAAGGATAAAACGATGTATTACCGCATTACGGATTACAAAAATGGATAACATAAATGAAAAGGTGGCTCTGTATTCATCAGAGTCACCTTTTTCTCATACGGTTTCTAAGTCGGGAGTTTTAGTCATGGGACAAGGATTATTAAATGGTGTTACCACGGGATTTGTGATAATATTTACACCTATATAGAATGAGGAAGTGACATAGTGATTAATATAACAATTCCAACTCCGGATATCACAATTACCAAACAGGTTAACCCTGAGCTCAGCCATATTTACGGATTTACCGACTTTCACCTGATCCCTAGAGATAAGGCTGGTATCTTTATGTTCTACAATACACAGGAGGAATTGTTGTTCGTTGGTAAAGCAAGAAAGCTGAGACAAAGAATCAAAAAGCATTTTGAAGATACGGTATCGCCGATCAAGGACAAGCGGAACGAAGTAGCGATTATTGAGGTTTGTATTGTGGAAGATGCTGTAGAGCGAGAAATCTATGAAACCTACATCATCAATTCACAAAAGGCTAAATATAACGTCGAAAAAGTGTTTTTTAAATAATGAAGTAACTTCCGTATGAAAAAAAAGAGCAATAAGTCGCAGTGACTGTACTGCCCTTATTGCTTTTTTGTATTTCTGCATTTTAGATCCTTCCAGAGAGGGGCCGTGGTATGAATAAAACAGATCGTTTGCTAGCGATCTTGCTAGAGTTGCAGCGTAAGGATATTTTACGAGCCGAGGATTTGGCAGCCATATTCGAAACGAGTGTGAGGACCATCTATCGGGATATTCAGGCTCTAAGTGAATCGGGCGTACCGATTATAGGAGCACCGGGCATTGGATATTCCTTGATGGAGGGGTACTTTCTGCCCCCCCTGAGCTTTACCGCAGAAGAGGCTGTGGCGTTGCTAATCGGAACGAATTTTGTCGAACAAAAATTTGATACAGACTACGGTATCAAGGCGCAAACCTCCCGCAGGAAGATTGAAGCCATATTACCGGAGAGCGTTCGCAGGGAAGTCTCCCGGGTGCGTACGACCATCAGATTGCTCGCGGTGGGTGAAGGGGCAAACCATAGCGAGAAAACCTGTTTGGAAACGCTGCGTCTCGCTGTATTGGAAAAACGGAAAGTACAGTTTGGCTACTCCAAAAGAATGCCAGAGGCTGACGGGAATCGTCAAAGTGTGCGTGTGGTCGCTCCTTATGGTCTTGTACTGCTCCGTGGTTCTTGGGTGTTAATTGGGCAATGCGAATTGCGACAGCAGCTTCGCCATTTCCGTCTGTCACGTATGGACAAGCTTATCGTGCTGGAGGACAGGTTTCAGTTGCCTGTCGATTTTCATTTGCAGGATTACAAGCAAACCGATGACCGTCATGTAACTGTTCGCATATTAGCACGTTCAGATATCGCAGATAAGGTGAAGGAAGCGAACAACTTTTATATGGAGGCCATAGAGGAGCGTGCAGATGGATTGCATGTACTCTTCCGCGTCAGACAGCCAGAGGAACTACTGCAATGGATACTTGGATGGGGCGCGGATATGGTTGTGCTGGAGCCTGAGTCGCTCAGGGAGCGGATACGTGTGGAAGTGGAAAAAATGTTGAAATGCTACTGACATAATGCTGTCAGTAGCATTTTTGTATAGTAAAGCTACTTTGATAGAGAGGGGCAATTATTAATATATGAATACAACTGAAACATTGCAGCGTTTCGAAGAAACGGCACAACACTATCTTCTTGAATTGGACAGCTTTAGCTTGGAGGAACTGCAATACACACCTCAGGAGGGTCAATGGTCGCTTGGACAAATGTATCTTCATTTGGTGAACTCTGCACTGTATATGCATCTTAAGAACATTGATCTTTGTCTACAGCCTAATGGGGAGACAGGAGTTAAAACGGAGGCAGGCACAGCCATTTTTAATCTGGGGAGCTTTCCGCCAATGCGTATCCAAGTTCCACCATCCCCTCAGTACACTCCCCAACAACCCACTAGCAAAGAAGAAATTGTGGAGGGATTAAACGTCGTGATCCGCAAGATGAGAGAGATTGAGCCGACCGTTGGGAAATCAACAACGCTGTTCACCGTCTCTCATCCCAGTTTTGGTGCGTTGAATGCTGGAGAGTGGTTTGAGCTCATTGAGATGCATTATCGTCATCATCTTTTGCAGAAGGAGCGCTTGAAGCACGCAATAGCCGATTAATCGTCTCCCGACGCAGCCCAATAAACTGGCCGATTTCCTCCTGCGTCAGCACGTCCGTTAACGTGGCGGGTGCGATGTAGGAGTGGAACCAGCGTTGGAGCTTCCGCAGCTTCTCGGCAGGTGATACCTCGGTGAGTTGGTCAATTCGTTGCTGCATCATGCGCAACTTGTCCTGTAGCTGCAAAGCGATAGCCCGACATTGAGCCGGATCTTGCTCCAGCGCCTGATACCATTCTTTTTGCGACAAAACCTCAACCTCAGAGGTTACCAACGCCACCGCTGTACCATAATAAGGATTGGGGCTGATCAGGGAGTGGTGCGGGATGATTTCATCGGGCACAATCACATTAACTAAAATTTGCGAGCCGTCTTCATGGACTCGGACAATTTTTAACAAGCCGCTCTTTAAGTGATATAAAGGGCCGGATTCTCCTTGTCGAAATAAGGTCTCGCCTTTGTGTAATATCATGAACGTAAACAGCCTCCATTCCATGTATTCCAGCTTTTAGATGAACCCGCCATTGACGCGGATCGTTTGCCCGGTAACCCACTGTGATTTGGCGCTGACCAGAAACTCAATCACATCAGCGATATCTTCCGGTTCGCCGAGCCGCCCCATAGCATTCATTTTTTTCATGCCTTCGATTTGCTGCTCGGTTTTTCCTGCTTGGAAAAGCTCGGTGTTCACAGGACCGGGAGCCACAGCGTTGATCGTAATTTGCTTGCTTCCGAACTCTTTGGCTAGCTGACGGGTAAATTGCTCCACTGCGCCCTTGGTACCTGCATATACGCTATAGGCTGGGAACATTTGTCCGATCACGGATGTAGACAGGTTCACGATTCTTCCGTAGTTCTCCATATATTTCATGGCTTGCTGACATGCAAAGAAAGTGCCCTTTACATTGAGTGCGAATTGTTTGTCAAAATCTGCTTCGGTTACCTCAGCCAGAGGTTGGGTAATCATCAGCCCAGCGTTGTTAACCAGAATATCCACTTTACCGAATTCAGCAATCGTATTTGTAAATAATGCTTCAATATCACTCATTTTGCCCAGATCAGCGTGAAGTGCTATGGCTCTGCCGCCCTTTTGAAGAATGCTCTTCACGACTTCTTGGGCTTTGTCCGGACTGCTGGCATAATTGATGACTACATTAGCGCCCAGATCAGCCAGTTGCTCGGCAATGGCACGTCCAATCCCTCTGGAGGACCCGGTGATAATTGCTGTTTTTCCGTCCAAATGCTTCATATGTGTTTTTTCCTTCTTTCCATATCTATTTTAAGTGATTCCTTTTTCTAAAAGCATCCACACATCCGAAAACTCCTGATTAATCACGGGACTCTTCCATTCGTAAGCATGAGCGGGATGATGAAAACGGGCTGTGGCATAGAAAAGGGTACGCGCCAGTTGGGCTGGCTGATCCGATGTGATGTCCCCGCGTGCAATGATATCAGCGAGCTGGTCCACAATGTGTGTGATATGCAGGTCGATTAAATCAGCGGCTTGCTCGGTGACCCTCGTATACATCTCAAACATTTCCTCGTCATCGCGGGCATAATGCTGCTTAAGTTCGACCAAGGTCTGTATATATCGTTTTAAATGTGGCGTTCCCAGTATAAATGAATTCTGACAGACCTCCGTTAACGGGCCGATAATCTTTTCATTCAGCCATTTTTCGGTCACGCCTTCAAGAAGCTCGGCCTTACTTTTAAAGTGTCGGTAAATGGTGCCATGACTTACTCCCAGTACTTTGGCAACATCGGTCACGGAGGTTTTGGCTACACCAAAACGTCTAAGGGTGTCTTCTGTAGCGATGAGAATCTGTTCCTTGGTTAGCACATCTGAGGATTTTTCCATAGGGACACGGTCAAGTGCCGTGTGAGTCACCTCCTTGAAGTCAGGATAACACAAAGAGTATCAAATGACAAATATTCATTTTTGTCATTTGATACTCTTTTTTTAAAGAATCCAAAGAAGTGAACGGAAAAATTACAATAGCGATTCGATGACAGGATCAATGGCACAGGGCTCGGTTGTTACTTCAAACCTTCCTTTTACATGGCCATCGCGATCGACCAAGAATTTAGAAAAGTTCCACTTGATACCGTCGCCAGCGTATATTTCTGGATACTTATCCCGCAGGAAATCCTCCATCCATTGACCGTCTTTGGTCTGGGTATCGAAGCCTTGAAACGGTGCCTGTTGGGTCAGATATTGAAATAAAGGATGAGGAGATAAGCCTCTTACATCCGTCTTCTCAAATAGCGGGAAGGTTACTCCATGGTTCATTTGACAGATTCCCTGAACCTCCGAATGGCTACCCGGCTCTTTTTCATTGAATTGGTTACAAGGAAACGCAAGGATTTCAAAACCTTGTTCCCTCCGTCTTTCGTAGAGCCTCTGCAGATCAGCGAATTGACTGGAGAAGCTACACTTGCTGGCTGTGTTTACAATGAGGAGAACCTTTCCTCTGTAGTCTGAGAATTCAATCGGTTTCCCGTTAATTGAGGTTGTCTGAAAATCATAAATAGACATATTAACGTTCCTCCTCACGTTATTTTTTAATACATCATATATCCAGAATTATTATTGGTCTAATATATTATTGGAATCAACTTTATAGGTATTTGCAATAACTTCATCATGCAAAGACCACATTGTTCATTTCTCTCTTGAAATCAAAGAAGACTCGCCTTAAAGAAAGTAGGAGATTTGCCTCTTTCATAGCAAACTGTGGCATTCGCCGTTACCAAGATAGAATATAGTTGCATATTCATGTAATGTGTGCAAAAACCCAACAGAATCGAGGGATATTCGTGCCCATTGGAAAGATGATTCAATACAAGGAAATGCGACAACATCCCATTTTACGTTCTCACTTGCCCGAAACCCGCTGGATCAGTAATGCAAGGACTTTACGGATGCTGGATACCTATCGCACAGTCTTCATCAAGCCTAATTATGGGAGTGGAGGAACTGGCATCATACGTGCGAAAAAGCTGGGGAGGAAATATGAGATTCGTTGTGGCTCCAGTCGCAGAGTCGTTAGATCCCACGCCGTAAGAAGAGCAGTTAGAACCTATCGGAGACCTCATCGCCGTTATTTGGTACAGCAAGGACTTAAGTTAGCCAAGTACAAAGGTTCCATTTTTGATGCCAGAGTGTATATGCAGAAGCCGGAATCGGAATGGGTCATTTCAGGAATAACCGGCCGTGTCGCTGCACCTCGAAAAGTCGTTACCAACTATCGGAAGGGAGGACATGCGGCGCCGTTGTCCAAAGTGCTTTTAAGGGTCTTTAAAAATGACAGAACAAAAATGAAAGAGATTCTGGACCAGATCACCGAGCTTTCTAGAATCATTGCCGACACGATAGATACAAATCATCCGGTTCGCGAGCTGGGCATCGATCTTGCTATTGAAAAGAGCGGTCAAATCTGGATTATCGAGGCCAATCCGCATCCCGGACATATGTTGTTCAGGCAGCTCCCCAATCACAAGATGATTCGCAACATTTTGAGAAACAAACGTCGTATTCATCACTAGGATAAAGTTTGTGAAATCATTCATTGATAAGAAAAGAGGAGAACGCCCAAGCAAAGATGCGGGAGCGTTCTTCGTTTTTTTTGTTAAATGACTGACGGATTTAAGACGAAGCTTTTATGTTAAAATGTGTCCGCCATCCACATGAAGGACTGTTCCGGTCACAAACTGATTTTGAATCAAATAAATTACACCTCGTGCAACATCCTCGGCAAGTCCAACTCGCTTCACAGGAAGCTTATGCGCGATCGTATCATAGAATTGATTGCGCGTATTTTCAGGCATTTTGCTGCGTGAAGGTGTATCAATAATGCCGGGTGAGACGACATTCACGCGGATGGGAGCAAGCTCTAACGCCAAGGTTTGACCAAGATTCGAAACCGCTGCATTCACAGCACCGAGCGCAGAGGAGCCAATCATCGGCTTGTATGCCACCACTCCTGAAAATAAGGTAATGGAACCCTCGGTTGAAAGTTGGGAAGCTCCGTATTTAGCTGCATAATACTGGCCCCAAAATTTGTTTTCGAATAGCTTGCGGGCTTGATCCGTCTCCAACTGAAGGAATGACCCACCTGAGGTTTCTGCCGCGCTAACGATAAGATGATCATAGGGGCCGACTTTTCCGAAGAAGGATTTTACCTGCTGCTCATCTGACGTGTCCAGCACATGTATTGCAGCACGAGGGCCCAGCATTTCTTTGGCCTTGTGCAATTTATCCTCCGAGCGGCTGGCGATTACCACTTCCGCTCCAAGCGAAATGACTTGCTTAGCTGTTTCTAAACCAATACCTGAGCTTCCACCAATAATGACAATCTTTTGGTTTTGCAAATGGATTCCCTCCTAGTGTTCCTCTGGATTTGTTAATCATGTAATACGGCTTGTAGATGTATATCAAGATCAGTAATAAATTTAGGTATATTTGGATTTTTAATAACATCGTAGCACGCAAAGCTTTTCAAAGGCTCCATGCCGAGAAATGTATGTGCAGAATGCAAATGCCTGAGTGCGGCTTCTAGACTAGCGCCATTTAAAAATTGATTTGGATCATTAAAAGCTTTTTCTGGAGCGTTCCAAGTCGTGGAGAACATATATTTCTTGTCGGTTAATAAACCTCCGCTACCATATTCATGAGCACCCGTGAAGAATACACCGTAAGCATAGACTTCATCCATATAAGTCTTTAATAATCCAGGAACGCTGAACCAATAGATAGGGGTTTGGTAAATGACTACATCCGCCCATAAAAATTTTTCTTGTTCTTCGCTGAGGGTATAGCCATTTTGAACAGACGTTGTTTTGATTTTGTTCTCTTCACTTAAGAGACGCACCATATTGTCCATCAATGTTCGGTTCAATTTCCCTTCAGACGAATCATATTTTTGATGACCGTTAATGATTAGTATATTTTTCATCTCTTCACCTCCTCGTATTAGAGAAAACATGACTTGCTACACCGATATTGTATATGTAGTAAGTTTATTTAGGGAAGTAGTGATATTTAATTCATATAGTTTCCTAAATGGAACTATTGTGATACCATTGGGTTTAACAGATATTTTTGGAGGAGTTCCTATGCACGCCCAAGAACCTATTGAATTGACCAAAGGAATACCAGGCAAGCCGTGTCCTATTGCCCAAACACTTGACTTGATCGGAACGAAATGGACTTTTTTAATCATCCGCGACCTTCTTATCGAAGGAACACTGAGATTCAGCCAACTTCAAAAATCCATGAAGGGGATTAGCCCCAAAACGCTTTCCCTACGCCTGAAGGAACTTGAAGATAACGGCCTATTAGAAAGAAAGGTATATGCCGAGGTTCCCCCGCGTGTTGAATATTCGTTAACGGAAAAAGGGAAGCGACTGGAAGGTATTTTTATTGAGCTGAAGAGATTTGGCTTAGATTTAAAAGCAGATCATTGAGGGACATGACGCAGTATTCCAAGGTATCGTTGAGATGAACGATGCCTATTTCTTATATACAAAAAAGGAAGCGCTTACTATAAAGTTCACAGAAAGTTCACTTATGTGGAGGTTTTGACTATTTATATAATTACCAAGGTACACAGAAGGGATGATGGAATTGCCAACAACGAAGAAAGAAGATTTTTATTTTGGTTTAATGATGTGCTTGGGGATGGTCGTATTCATGACATTTTATAATCTATATACAAATGACTTGATTGGCACAATATCTCTAAAAGTAATGTTTCTGCAATTTATTTTATGTTTTATCATTGCTTTCGTATTGGAATTATTTATTGTCGGTCCACTAGCAAAGAAAATAGCCTTCTCATTACCATACGACAAATCTAAAAAGGTATTTGTGATTCTGTCCCTCTCATGCTGTATGGTCATTGGAATGGTTCTCTGTATGTCACTTTATGGATTGGGGACAGCTTACTTTTTTAATGGTCTTTCGGGAGACTCATTATTTAAAAATTACTTGTTTTTAGTTTGTAAGAATTTTATTTTTGCTTTCCCTCTGCAGCTCTTAATTGTAGGGCCGCTTGTTCGGTACTTATTTGTTAAATTCGTGAAAGATACACGAATTGCGGTATCTCTAAGCTAAAAAACGTAGTCAACGACGGTATACGATAGCTCAAAATCCGCCTTCTGTCTGAGAAGGCGGCTTGTTTTTACGCAGAAATCCCAGTATTTTTACAGCGTTTGTCCGCTGTCCACCGTAATAGTCTGGCCTGTCATGGCTTCCTGTTCCAAAGCAGAGCAGATCATGCTAGCAATATCCTCGGGCGTAGAAATGCGCTGTAGGAGCAAATGAGGAAACAGTTGCTTCATTTGTTCTTCCCTGCCTGCCCACCATCTTGTCGCTACGGCTCCCGGCACGATGCAATTGACGCGAATATCCGGTGCCAGTGCTCGTGCTAAAGATTTGGTCAGCCCGTGGACGGCCGCTTTGGATACCGCATAGGGAAGAGAGGAACCTAGCCCTGTTTGCCCTGCTATACTTCCCAGATTGACGATAGCTCCTTGTTTACTACGCTTCATAAAAGGAGCTACGGCTCTGGCGCAGTAAAACATGCCTTTTACATTTACATCAAATAGATCATCCCATACCTCTTCCGTGGCTGCCTCCAGATCATCCATAGGAATGTGATGTGTAATGCTAGCGTTATTCACGAGTATATCAATCGTACCGAATTGCTGGACAATCTGATCAACCATAGTTCGAACTTCCTGATCTCGGGAAACATCTGCCTGTAATGCGATAGCACGTCCGCCCTTTTCAAGGATCATACGTACAGTTTCCTCAGCATCGTTTTTAGAGCGGGAATAGTTTACGACTACCGTAGCTTTTCGATCTGCCAAGGCCATACATACGGCTCTCCCAATTCCTGTACCTCCACCTGTAACCAGTGCTACTTTTTGATGTAAATCCATATATATTCGCTCCTTCCCATCCAGTTCATTTTGCGTCTGAAAAATAATATGATCTGATATGTATCATTGTAGAAGATGTATTGTGTTCTGTATAATTGAATTAACTGAATTTACAATTCAATAAAATTGAATTAATTGTGCATATAGGAGTTTGAGAATGGACATTAAAACACTCAAAACATTTCAAATGATTGTGAATTACGGGAGTTTTATTCGTGCAGCGGAAGAGTTGAATTATGCACAATCTACCGTGACGATGCAAATACAGAAGCTGGAGTCCGATATGGGAATTCAACTGATCGAACGGGGCAAGAAAATAAAGTTAACTGAAGCGGGCAGGATGTTTTACGAGCAAAGTCTACATATTGTAAAGGATATGGAGCAATTGCAGGAAAATATGGACAATCTGCAAAGAGGAACCGCAGGCGACCTTCGTATAGGAGTGACCGAACCGACTGCCAGTTACCGACTACCAGAAATTTTAAAACGATTCTTAACCCATTATCCGAACATTCGGGTTTCTGTTGAGTTTGGGAATACCCCTACTCTAAGCGAGCGTGTTCTCAAGGGGGATATTGATTTAGCGCTGTGCTCCGCACCGGATTTGGGCACAGAGCTATATTTTGAACCTTTATTTAGGGAGAGATTTGTAGTTTTGATGCCTGAAAATCACCCGCTTGCGCAAAAAGAAAAGATTGGGCCGGAGGATTTACAGGGGCAGCGGTTGCTTATTACGTCGGCCACCTGTCCATATCGTCGCAAACTTGAAATGGTCATGAAGGAATATGGAATAACCATATTAAACACGATGGAAATTGGCAGCATGACGGCTCTGAAATTTTATGTGGAAAGCGATTTAGGTATTGCACTTGTGCCACAAATTCTGGTCAGTTCTGCCCCAGCAGGAACAGCGGTGAGGGAATTAAGCGGCAGCCTGATCGATATGACCTTCGGCCTTCTTTGCAAAGCAACAGACTATCCGCTAAAGCCGGCAGGTTCAAGCCTATACTCTGTGTTGAAGCAGGAGCTTGGGGAGTTGCCTGGGAGCATTAAGCTAGAGTAGCGAGTATGCAGGGAATTGTGTTTTCTGTCACCTTCTGATGTAAATACAGTACGGTATAAAACCGACTGCAATAGGCAGTCGGTTCGTTGTTTACTTTTTCTTAATCGGAATCCAAACTTCACTTCGGTAGTCTTCAGCATGTGAATCGCCCATAGTATACACTTCCAGTTCCGGGCCGCCTGAATGCTCATAATTACTGGCAGGGAACCATTCCTGAAAAATTCTTTGCCATACCTTTTGGATCGAGTGAGGCATAGGGCCGATGGATGTAAATACTGCCCAGGTTGAAGCTGGAATGGTTCTGGCTTCCAGCCCATTCGCGGTCGCTACGTCTTCGCTGCCTTCTGCGGCAATCAGGTACGTGAATTTCTCTTCCCCATGCTTGAAATCCAAACAAATACCGAGGATGTCGTCGCCTGTTCCCAAGGCATGAATCTGATCCGATGTACCATCCGCATTCAGTTCGTTCCAGAATTTTGGGATTTCTCGAAGATTATCGCCGTTCTTAGTGGTGACTTGAATGGACTTGCCAATGACCGTAAAGGCCGCCTTCTCTATAATTTTGTAATCCATTTCCTGATCTCCCTTCAACGATAGATGGAAGGTGATACGTGGAAAGGCTTTCAGGTTTACCCCAGGGCTTCTGGCCTCAGAGGGCGAAATACCGTGTACCCTTCGGAACGCTTTAGAAAAAGATTCGGGGGAATCATATCCGTATTTGAACGCTACATCCAGCACCTTGGCGGAAGAAAGACTCAATTCCTGAGCAGCCAAGGTCAATCGACGTTTGCGCACATATTCTGCAACCGTAACGCCGGTTAGCATATGAAACATACGCTGAAAATGGAAAGGAGACGAGTAGGCTGCCTTTGCAATTTCATCGATATGGAGTGGCTGCTGCATTCTCTCTTCCATCAGATCCAGTGCGTTCTTGATCCGAAGCAACCATTCCAACCGCATCACCTTCCTTAGTTGTAATCATATCATTAGGAGTATCTGTAATCCTGTCTTTGCGTGCTCTTGTTGAACAGGTTCTGTCGCCTAGTTTAATGTGGCTTGTACTTTGTTTCAAGATATAATTTCGCGCTAAAATTTTGGAGAAACCATGTGCCTGCCCCCTTGTGTTCATAATTAAAATTTGGGACAATGGAAGAGGCGTTTAAATAGCGCAGATTGCTTAAACATGCTATGATGCAATGATGGTTGAGACAAATGGTGCGTGCTTAGTTTCATATAGAGGAAGACGAATTTGAATGTTTTGAAAAGAGGATCGAACATGAAAAAAGAATCCATTTATGGATTAACGCTAGATCAATTGACAGCATGGCTCATCGAGCATGGACATAAGAAATCCCGGGCATTGCAGGTATGGGACGCATTGTACCGGAAGCGGGTTACTGATTTTGCAGCGATGGCAGAGGTTCATGAGGATTGTACTCGCCTGTTGGCCGAGCATTTTTCCATTGAAACACTTGAAGAACACGTGAAGCAACAGTCAGCAGACGGGACGGTCAAGTTCTTGTTCCGGCTTCAGGATGGTAATTTGATTGAGACAGTATTGATGCGGCATAAGTTTGGTTTATCTGTATGTGTGACTACGCAGGTAGGATGTAACATTGGGTGCAGCTTCTGTGCGAGCGGATTGTTGAAGAAGAGCCGTGACCTGTCCAGCGGTGAAATTGTAGAGCAAATTATGAAGGTCCAGCTGTATCTGGATCAGGAACGACCGGGCGACCAGGTCAGTCACGTTGTTGTGATGGGAATTGGCGAACCGTTTGATAACTTCGTGAACCTGTCCGATTTCATTCGGGTCATTAAGGATCACAAAGGGCTAGCGATTGGGCCACGGCATATTACCGTTTCCACAAGTGGACTGGCTGATAAAATCATTGAATTTGCAGATTCCGACCTGCATGTCAATTTGGCGATCTCCCTCCACGCTCCGAATAATGAGATTCGTACTCGCATTATGAAGATCAACCGGGCGATTCCGATTGAGAAACTCATGCAGGCGATTGATTATTATTTGGACAAAACAAATCGTCGGATTACGCTGGAGTACATCTTGCTGAAGGATGTTAATGACGGTAAGGAGCACGCGCTCGAACTGGCTGAGCTGGTGGGCCATCGCCGTAATCTGGCCAATGTAAACCTGATTCCGTACAATCCGGTGGATGAGCATAGCCAATACCAGCGGAGTGAGTCGGAGTCGATTACTGGCTTCTATGATGTTCTGAAAAAACAAGGCATTAGCTGTAGTGTTCGGCTGGAGCATGGAGTCGATATTGACGCGGCCTGCGGGCAGCTACGCAGCAAGCAAATCCGCAAGGATGCCAAGGGTAGCCGCAATGCGGAGCGCGAAGCCATTAGTTAAATACACAAGCGTACTCTCTAACAGGAGTACGCTTTTTTATATCACGAGCCGCAGGGCGAAACGTTACCCGAAAATGTGAAAATAGTCACGTAATAGTTGCTGCTTTTACGTTATAGTGAGTGGTTAGTGGAGGGGTTATATGGCTAACGTAATTTCGAATGTGGCGCTCGTTCCGGGCATTTATGTGATGAAAATAGAGGGAAAGTTTAAAGGGAACATGGGGCAGTTTTACATGCTGCGCAGCGGGACAGGTTACCCACTGCTGCCCAGACCCATCAGCATTTATGATATCGGGGAAGAGAGTATTTCCTTTTTGTACCGGGTTGTTGGAGAGGGGACAAATTTGTTTTCCCAATTACAGCCTGGTCAGGAGATTCATTTAGAAGGACCTTTCGGAAACGGATTTCCGCAGGTAGAGGGTAGTTTGGCTTTGATCGGCGGTGGCATGGGTACAGCTCCGTTGCTGTTGGCTGCAAAGTATTACCCGCATGCGCACGTTTATTTGGGGTTTGCACAGCAAGCCTTCGGGGTTGAAGCGTTCGAAGCTGTGGCGGCATCTGTGCAGGTCAAGGTAGGGGGAAGCATCGTCGAACAGGTCGATCCGACGCTCTATGCAAATATGTTCTCCTGCGGGCCAACTCCGATGTTGCAAGCACTCGCCATGAAAACGGTGGATACGTCATCCCGTTTATATATTTCAACTGAAAGACACATGGCCTGTGGTATTGGCGCATGTTTGGGCTGTACGATGCGTACCCGTGGAGGCAATCGTAGGGTATGTAAAGAAGGGCCTGTATTCCCGGTGGAGGAGGTGGAGTTCGATGATCTCCATGGCGTGTAATATTGCGGGTGTACCGTTCAAGAACCCGATCATCATGGCTTCCGGTACGTTTGGATTCGGACGTGAGTATGCGGAATTTTATTCTCCTGAATTATTGGGTGGTATCGTCGGCAAGGGACTGACCCTGCATCCGAAGGCTGGTAATACGGGATCACGAATACATGAGACAGCATCGGGCATGCTCAATAGTGTGGGGCTGGAGAATCCGGGTGTTGCCGCCTTTTTGAAGGATGAGCTGGATGACATGACACGCTGGAACACGGCTGTTATTGCCAACGTGGGCGGCTCCAATCTGGAGGAATACGTTCAGGCCGTAGCGATGATTACGGAAAACGCACAAAAGCGTCGCACGATGAACCGCAGAGGCGTTGATATGCTGGAATTGAACATTTCATGTCCCAATGTGAAGCAGGGTGGAATGCAATTTGGTATCCAGACGGAGGTAGCGCGGGAGGTTGTGCGTCAGGTACGCAATGTGACGGCGCTTCCGTTGGTCGTCAAGCTGTCTCCAAACGCAGAGAACATCACACAGATGGCCGTTATGTGCGAGGAAGAAGGCGCAGACGGAGTTTCGCTGATCAATACATTTTCTGCAATGAAAATAGATATATGCCGGCGTCGCAGTGTCTTCGCCAACACGTATGCTGGTCTTTCCGGCCCGGCAATTAAACCGATTGCCTTGCGCATGGTTCACCAGGTGGCACAGGCGGTGTCGATTCCGGTGATCGGGATGGGCGGGATTAGCTCGGTGGAGGATATTATTGAATTCACCATGGCAGGGGCCGCTGCCATTCAGGTGGGAACGTACAATTTTGTTCATTTACATGCAGGGGCTGAGCTGGTACATGGCCTTGAACAATGGATGCAGCGGGAAAAGGTGCAGTCATTGGATGAGATACGGGGAATTTTGTGAATTTGGAACCTTTTTGCATACACTAATTCATATAGAACCGGCTTGTCTTTAAAAGACAAGTCGGTTTTATTTATTTTACTGAAATAGCCAAGCTTCAACTAGTGGTTAATATCGCACTTGTTCAAGATGAACGAAATTTGATTTTCTAGCCGATGAATGGCTTCCTCGGACGCCTGGTCGTTTGCACCTTGTTCCTGAAGCGCAGCGAGTTCCTGCTTGAGCTGATGAAGGTCTTGTCCTGCATTAGCGCAGTTGTAATTGCTTTCGAGATTGTCAATCATCCGATATCCTCCATTTCATTAGGTATACGTCCTTATTATGGAGAATTGATCTTTCCTTATTCAGCATATCGTTTTATTTCAGATAAAAGGATACGTTTGGTTGTCGGTGGAGCGCGCAGAGCTTGCAGAATAAGAAGGAAATTGTCAAACGATGTCGAATATCAAGGGAATATAGGGTCAGAGAGATAGGCTCTTATTCCTAATGGAGAGCTTAACAAAAAAGCTAGGTGATGGGGTTGCGGTTAAAAAGTAAGTCGAAACCGAGACGACAATTCAAAGTTTCGCTACAATTCATGATTATTATTTTGGTTGTTTTAGTTATCATTATTTCCTTAATTATATCCTTGCTTCTCATTCGTAATTTCGTGATTAACAAGCATTTTGATAATACGAAGGAAAAACTTTCGGGTATTGCCAAGATGGTTGCCAGTGACAACGATGTTATTCGTAATGTTGAGCAGGGAGTTCCTGTGAAGCAGATCCAAGACTACTCGCTTGGAGTCATGCATAACGTTAATGTGGATTTTGTTGTCATTTTGAACCACGATTTAATTCGGCTATCTCATCCGAATGCCGCGATGGTTGGCAAACCGTTCTCTGATTTGAATGATGCCAGAAGAGCGCTATCCGGTCAGGGACATTTTTCTGAGAATATAGGTATTTTGGGCAAAGGTTACCGATATTTTACGCCGATATTTAATCAACAGCATGAGGTCATTGGCATTGTATGTGTAGGGCTGACCATGAGAACCCTAAATCATGATTTGATGCAGGCGCAGTATACCATTTTTGGAGGACTGATGCTAGGGCTCTTTAGTGGAGTTCTGGGGGCGATCATTCTGGCTCAGAAAATCAAAACGATTTTATTTGGGCTTGAGCCGCAAGAGATAGCGACACGATTGCGCGAAAAAGAAATTATTGAAAATGAGGTCGCTGAAGGAATTATAGCCATTTCGGCTGACAAGAAAATTATGCTCATGAACAAAGAAGCTCAGGCCAAGTATCAACTGGCAAACCAAGAGATGAAAGCCCCGATTGGCGAGCAGCTAGATACCAACTTTTATAACGTGCTCTTCAAGAGAGTGTTTGATGATAAAAAGAAAATCAAGGATCGCTCATTTTATGTGAATGGTATAGAAGTCATTGCGACAGTAACCCCTATATATATTGAAAATGAGTTTTTTGGGGCAGTTGCAACGCTGCGCGACCAATCCGAGATGATCCATCTCAGCAACCAGTTAAGTGGTACAAAATATTATATTAACTCCCTTCGCGGACAGACCCATGAATTTATGAACAAAATGCACGTAATATCCGGGCTGATTGAAATGAGGAAATATGCGGAGGTCAGTCAATATATTCAGCAGCTAAATCACCGGTATCAAGATGAGGTAGGCTTTTTGACTGAGAGAATTAAAGTTCCGGCATTAGCAGGTTTTATTATGGGTAAAATCAACGAAGCACGCGAACAGAATATTTCGGTTCTTCTTGCAGAAAGCTCGGATGTCTCTAATGTGGAGATGCAGGATATCGTTCATGATGTCATACACATCCTGGGTAATTTTTTTGACAACGCCATAGATTCCATCTTACAAAAAAAAGAACCCGGCAAAATTGAGCTGAAATTGAATTATGAGTGTGAGGGAAATGTATTCATTTTGAAAGTGAAAGATAATGGTATGGGGATTGATTTTGAGATGCAAAAAAGGATATTCGAGCATGGCTTTTCAACCAAAGGAGAAGACAGAGGCTACGGCTTGAATCTGGTTAAAACCATGGTGGAAAATCATCAAGGAATCATTGAGCTTGATAGCCAACCGGGTCTCGGAACAAGTATATATGTAGAGTTGCCCTGTACATTGGAGGTGACAAATGAATGAAAGTTCTAATTGTTGAGGATGATCCGATGGTTGCTGAGCTCAATCAACAGTTTATCGAGCGCATGGACAATTTGGACGTTGTATGTAAGGCAGATACCGTCAAGAAAGCACAGGACTGCCTTCAAAAATGGTCACCGGATCTGGTATTACTGGACGTTTATTTACCTGGAAAAAGCGGATTAACTTTATTATCACATATGCAGGAGCATCAGTATCATGCTTCAGTTATTTTAATTACGGCTGCAAAAGATATTCAGACGGTGAAGGAAGCTGTTTTTTATGGTGTTGCAGACTATTTAATTAAGCCCTTTACATTCGAACGCTTTAGACTGGCTGTTGAGAAAATTCAGCGTCTGGCCACGGTGATGGAGGAAGGGAACGGAATTAATCAAGCTGTTATTGACCATTATTTTAATAAAGAAGAGCATGCGGGTGTGGAAAAGAAAAAACCTGTTGAACATCCATCGCATAATCTACCGAAAAACCTATCTAAAAATTTGTCCAAACTAACCATGACCACGATACTGAAGAATATTCAAGAGCTGGACGGACCATTCTCGGTTGAAACGTTAGCCAGAGAAGTGGACTTGTCCCGTATCACGGTAAAAAAATATATTCAGTTCCTGGTGGACGATGGCTTTCTGGTTGAATCGATAGAATACCACAAGGTTGGCAGGCCGCTAATGCTCTATCAGTTGAATCCTGATATAAAAGAACCGCCATTTCCGATGTAATCTGGAAATAGCGGTTCTTTTTTGTTCAACAAGAGTACCGAGCTTCCTAATTATTTCATAGAGAGAACAGGAAGTGGGACTAGGTTATCCGAAGAATGAGTTGTAACGATATCATGGAAGTTGTCGTAGCTAGTTTCAATCATGTTGGATAACGCCGTAACGGTATTCGAGCCAGCATGAGGCGTTACCAAAACTCTTGGATACAGCTCCACAAGCTTCTGGATCGTTGGGTCCGGGAGCATTTGCCATGGTTCAAATGCTCTAAAGAATAATTCATCTTCTTTAGGGAAGACATCCGTAGCGAAGCCCTCCAGATGGTTACTGAGCAAAGCGTCCAAAATGGCTTGGTTATCTTGTAATTCTCCACGTGATGTATTGATGAGAATAGATCCCTTTTTCATTTTTGCTAAAAAGCTGGCGTTAATCATTTTGTCGTTCTGTCCCGGCAGATAAGGAACGTGCACACTAACGACATCACTCTCTGCCAGTAATTCATCCAAGGTTGTGAATGGAATGACTTCCTTGGCCGCATCTGATTGGTACACATCATAACCAATAACAGAGGCTCCCAATCCTTTAAACAATTTGGCCTCCGTCAGACCAATGCGACCAACCCCGATAATCCCAACTTTACAGTTATGGATCTCTTTGCTGAATGTATGCTCATCCACAATAAAATTTTTGAACGAGCTTTTGGTAGTCATATAAGCGGTGTGTCGGAACAGCATCATTGCTAAAGTTAGGGAGAGCTCGGCGATGGCATTCGGAGAGTAGGATGGCACGCGTGCCACCTTCATTCCGAATTCGCTGCAGGCATCCAAATCAATGTGGTTGATTCCGACTGTTCTGGTGAAAACATATTGAATGCCGTATTCATTGAATTTTGTGATATTTTCCCGATTGGCAGCACAGTTTCCTCTTAGCAAAACGGCATCGTGATGCTGTGCCAATTCTGCATTGCTGGTGGTTAACAACTCTTCTACTAGCGTTAGTTGGAAGTCATATTTATTGAGATCCTGGAAATAGGGTTTCTCATAAGAACGGACACCATAGCAAATGATTTTTAACATGTTGTTTTCCCCCTGATTTAGAAAATTCCAATTTTATCAATGACATTGAGCGTAATGATCCACACTGGAATCATGACGACAGAAGTGATAGTAGATAGAAGCGATGCATTAGAAGTTAATATGGCTTCCTTATCAAAACTGATGGCATAGGCTGCGGCTACGGTAGCTGTAGGAGTAGCCATCATGATGACAATAGTAGCTAAAGCGACAGAATCGACTGACAGAATATGAGATACAGTCAACAAAGCCAGCAAGACGATGTTAACAATAGGAACAAGCCAAACCTTAACTATGCTGTAATACCAAGAGGTCTTATCAGTAGCTGCCGACTTGAAGCTGATCTCCCCCAATGTCGAGCCAATCGATAACCAGGCTAATGGAGAAGCTAGTCCAGCTAGGTAGGTCATGGGCTTGAACAGCCAGACAGCGGTTTGATCAATTCTTAGAAAGGCGAACTGCTGAATGGCCCCATCCTCTGTAGCTACACTCATCTGTGGCAAATAACCTTGAAACAACCAAACAAACAAGCCTAGGAACGTGGCGATAACGATGGGATTCAAAAACATGGTTTTGAGATTTTTAAGCTCCATTTTCAAGCCGCTCATTTTGATATAGCCATAGGAGTATAAGAAAATGCGGTACCCTATGTTAAAAATGGAACTGTACATCACTCCGGTAGGACCGTAAATGGCTCCGACAATTGGAATTCCGAAGAAAGTAGTAGAACCGAAAATGGTTAACACCCGCAAAACATCCTGTTTATCCTTGTTGTAGCTCAGGAAGAACGGTTTAGAAATAAAGATGAGAATAATATAAATTAGAATTCCCCATATTAAAACATTTATTCCTTGTTTTAACATTGTAGGATTAATATCCTGCATGAAAGAATTAAAGGCTAGTGCTGGTAGAGCCACGGTTAGAACAACCTTGGATAACATCTTTCCTACTGCTGCGTTAAAAATCCCCTTCTTCCGGCAAAAGAAACCAAGAAGGATAATAAAAACGGTGGAAGCGATAGAACTGAGAATTTTGTTATCTGTTAAGGTCGCTGTAATCATTTCTAGTAAAGACATAGATAAAACCCTCTCTTGTACCTTTTTTCACATAAATGACGATGCAGAATGTGACGATGCAATTCCCTGATCTTTTGGCCAAAGTGTTGGTTTGCACTTTTATAGTAAAATGACTTTGTGAAAAAAAGAACAATATCTAATTAATTTAACTTATGAAACTAATTTAAAAAATTTATACGTTACATCAGATGGCAAATGAAACGAGAGGGGACGTCTTCACGGAATGATTATTTCTTGGCTTTGTGAGTGCTCATCAACTTCCGTGCTATAATGTAAATCATTAAACCCTACTTGATTAGTGGGTTAAATAGAAAAGACGAGCAGGAGGGGTCACATGAACCCGATACAACATATACTGGACGAATTTCAGCTGATCGTGCTGGACGGCGCCATGGCGACCGAGCTGGAGCGTCATGGACATGATCTGAACGATAGCTTATGGTCAGCTAAAATCCTCCATGAGCATCCGGAGTCGATCAAGCGTGTACATAGAGATTATTTTGAAGCTGGGGCAGACTGTGCGATTACTGCGAGCTATCAGGCTACCGTTGAAGGCTATGTTAAACGGGGCCTAAGCGAAAATGAGGCGCTGGAACTGATTCAATCATCGGTGCGGATTGCTGTGCAGGCACGCGATGAGTTTTGGGCTGACGTGACGGCTACTGCTAGTCAGCGGCATCGTCCCAAGCCGCTAGTCGCGGCCTCTGTTGGCCCTTACGGGGCGTTTTTGGCAGATGGGTCAGAGTATCGCGGCGATTACAAGCTGAGCGAGGAACAGCTAGTGGAGTTCCACAGGCCGCGTATGAAAGCTCTGATTGAGGCGGGTGCAGATATTTTAGCTTGTGAAACGATACCCTGTCTGGTTGAAGCCAAGGCCATCGCCCGATTGCTGAAGGAATTCCCAGGCACGTATGCCTGGATCAGCTTTAGCGCAAAGGATGGGCAGCATATCAGCAACGGTGAGTCTGCCGCTGCATGTGCTGAGTGGCTGAATGGGCATGAGCAAGTGGCCGCTGTAGGAATCAATTGCACTTTGCCGAATTTCGTTCCATCGCTTATTCACGAAATACGCAGTCACACGGATAAGCCTGTGGTGGTATATCCCAATCTGGGGGAGGAATATGACCCGGTCAGCAAGACATGGCACGGCAGCACTTGTACAGAGACATTTGGACAAAGTGCCCGCCAATGGTATGAAGCGGGAGCTCGTCTGATTGGCGGCTGTTGCCGGACTCAGCCGCTGGATATTGAGGAAATAGCATCATGGACGAGAGATGTATAAACGAGGATAAGCGTAGCGTAGGGATAAAAGTTATCTATAAGAGGTAACTCGATGGCCCGAAAAAGAACAAGCAGGCTGAACCAAGTTGTGCTCCAGCAATGGAGCAGCTTGGTTCAGCCTGCTTTGTTAACTACCTGCGCCGATCCGGTCAGCTTTCTGCCAAACGTTCCAGCAGCGCGTCCCCATTGCGGCTCACCCGAATATGGGCAAAATGTGCGTTCTGTTCTACAGTACGTCCGGTTCCCTCAGGGATGAAATAATTCTCAATACCGTACAGAATACGAGAACCATACCATTGTCCATTTAGAACGACCTCATGACTGGCAAGTTTTTCACCATCTTGATATAGGCGATCCGCGACGTATACTCCTTGGCTATCTGGTGTGAGAACGACTTTGACCTTGCCTCGGCTCCATTCCTCCTCCTGAAGAGGGGTCTTGGAAGGCGGGGTAGATATGTCGTAATTCAGTGCCACATAATCGCCTTGCAGCAGGGAGCGCGGGTCTATAGGAGCCAGTTTGAGCTTAATGGAAGCCCCTGTGGCGAGCAGGGTTTCACTTCTCGCCGTCTGATAGCCGATGATCCCCAGCTGTAGCACGATGACAATAGCGATGAGTAACGGGCTTAAGCGCATGAAGCTAAAGCTGCGGTGGTCGGCATCAAATGCTGCTTTGCCGCTATGGGCCATTCGCCGATCCGCCCACCAGGTCAAGCCGAGTGCAATGACCCCTAGAAGCGCCAACGTAAAAGACTTATACAGTAGCGTCCACAATAAATCATAGTATTTGAAGCCGATAAAAATAAACCAGAAGACAACGCTCATGAGGGTCTCCGATTTTTGTTTCAGACGGGCAAAGGCAAAGACCATCCCGGTAACGATAACAAAATAAAAAATGTTAATGAACATATAAGAGTGTGGAATGACATCCTCGAAAAACGTCGCCCAAAACAGGAACAACAAGCTGAAAAATAATGAGCTATTCCGCAGATGTTCTTTTAACTCCGTCTTGAATATAAAGTAACTTACCCCATATAACACGGCATTGACGATGAAAAGAGAGAAGATGATGAACTTATAGGTCCAGTTCCAACCATCCCACTCCTGATACTGCTGAAATAAAATGGTCGCCAGATTCAGGTTTACAAAGGTGTAGGCAAAAAACAACTGCCTTTTCCCCTTGGAGCGAAACCATCCAGCGATGGAAACGATCAGAAATAATACCGAAAGCAGCGACTGATCTGACCATAGAATGGCCGCCAAGCCTGTTATATAGCTGATGGTCAGCAGTGTATAACGTATTACCGAATCCAGCTTCGATTCCGGTATGACAATCATCAAAATCATAAGCAGCAACGACACAACCAACAGTACATATTCGGTGTGGTTTACATTCGTGCTAATCATAATCAATCCGATGAGAGAGATACTACCGATCAGCACTCCAACCACTTTGATTACACGGGATACGGTTTTGCTGATCCATTCACTGCCATGTTCCTCGGGAACGGTCGTCTCAGTCTTTGATGTACTAATGTCCGTTATCCCTGCTTCCGGCGGTGTTTTTCCCAAACGATTCAAATAACGGAAAAACCACACGTTACCCGTCAGCAGCAGCGCCACAAAAATCAAACCAAACACAAAAAACAGAGATGAGGAGTACGCCTCTGCCAGCTCTATAAATTTAAAGACAGCAAACGCTGAGAGCGCCAATGCATTCAAGGTCAGTAGCGTTTTATTCAGTCGCACCTTGATAAATATATAAAATCCTAAAGCAATCACAGCGATATACGGTATATTCATGACCAGCCCATACCCATCAAATGCAAAAGAGTTGGTCATCGCTAACATGGCTATATGAAAAACAGTAAAGCTCATATATTGTAGTGGAGCAGAGCGTATACGATGAAGGAACGCCAATAGAAACAACACCAGATTGACCAGTGCGAACACTCCGGCAATCGACAATGATCGAAGTTCGCTATAAGGCACACTTTGCATCGTAGGGTAAAAATAAAGCCACAAACCAAGTTGAATCAGTACATAAGACAGCATATAAAAGGGATTGTAGCGAGTAATCCAGCTAAGTAGCAGAGCCGGCACCGACCAAATGAAAAACAATCCGTAGCTGTCCGCATGGGAATTGTAAATTTGACCGAGCAATGCCACGGAAACGCCAAAGGCTATACAGCCAGCCACCAAAAACATATTAGACAGAAAAGCTTGTTGGCCGGGAACAGCACGTATCCGTGCAAATACAAAAGACAAGCCATAGAACAGAACAATAAGCGCAGCAGCAAGTACAATCTTGGATGTCCGATCCAGTCCGCCCCAATTGGAGGCGAAAAAATAAATAATTGCGGCCAGTATCAGTGAGATGCCCAGCAGATAGCCCGTACGTATCGCATTGAATCGCAGCATGGATTTCACGTACCTTTCCTGTTGGTTTGAAGCCTATTATAGCGTTGAAAGGGCTCAGAACCAAGTGGAAATTAGGATCAGGTCATAAAAAGAGAGCCACCGTATACGGCGGCTCTCTTTAACGTTACTGGATTCCGACTAAGCGTTGACGGTACGAATCTCTTGCCGGGACTGATGTCGGAAGCGATACTCACGCGGTGGAATCCCTGCTGTTTTCTTAAATGCCTTGGAAAAGGTGGACATATCGGTATAGCCGATGGACTGGGCTATGATCGACAAATTGTAAGTTGTCTGCTCCAGTAATCTTTTGGCTTCGTTAATCTTGAGGTTTTGCAAATACTTGGCGGGAGAGATGAGGAAGGTGGAATGGAACTTACGTGAAAAATGCGCACGATCCACACCTACATGCTCGGCAATTTGCTCAATCGTAACACGGTCACAATAATGCATTTCAATGTAATCTTTCCCCTGCTGGAGCCAATAATCAGAGCATACAAAGTTGCGCAGTACGTCAGATGTGTTGCGGGATAACTCCTCGAAGATCTGATGCAGTGTAATCAAGCGGGCCAGATCGCTACCCTGTCTGTTGTCGTTTACGATGGAAAACAGGTTGGAGATAAGCTCAAGGATTTCCTCGCTCACTGCGTTAGCCATAAATGGCGTAGAGGGATTAATTCCGATCCGCTCCAGTAGCGCGAGGGATTTAGGTCCCTCAAAGGCAATCCATACCTTTTGCAACGGGTGCTCCTGATCGGTGTAATATTCATGGGCAAGATGCGGAAAAAAACAGAATAAATCAGACTTTTGGACACGGTACTTCTGCTGCTTATAAATAAACTCAGCCTGACCTTCAAGTACAAAAATCAAATAAAAATAAGGAACAGCCTTGGGACCGACATGGCAGCTTGTTTTCGAAATATCCATACCCAGTCTGACTGGCCAAATGGCGCTGGATTTTTCCAGTTCGGTAGCTGTGAAATAATGGTCTTCCACGATGTCGAAGTGATCTTCATTTTTTGTTCTTTTCATAACTTGTCACCTCTCCTTTGGTGGAGATAAGGGAATTTTGATTTTATTGTATATAAAGGGAAGCGTAATTACAAGTTAATTCATTGGAATTAAGGGTTATATAATTAAAACTAGGTATGCCAAAGGCTCCATGGTCGATTTGAGACGAGCCATGGAGCCTTTTAAGTTCTGTATTATGAGATGAAGATTAGCCTACATTTATACGTTCAGGATGCCTTCTTTTGGAGTAACGTTGAAGGCTTTGGCCAGATCGGCCAATTCCTGATCTGTAATCCGTTGCTGAATATCATGGTGTGCAATGAGCATATAAATTTGCGCTGCCTTTTCAATCGTTTCAATCAGGCCAAACGCTTCATCAATGGAGCTGCCCGTTCCGAAAATGCCATGATGAGGCCATAATACAGCGTGATGATCCTTCATTTTTTTAGCCGTTTCGCGGCCGATTTCGCTGGAGCCCGGTACCATCCAAGGGATTACACCGATACCGTCTGGAAAGACGACAATACATTCGGTACACATTTCCCACAGCGTTTTGGTGAATTGGTTTTCGTCCAGACTATGAATGAAGGTCATGGCAATAACATGGGTGGCATGATTATGAATCACAACACGATGGTTAGGATCGACCTTCAAGCGCTCAATGTGGCCCATAAAATGGGATGGTAACTCACTGGTAGGCACCGCCCCGTGTTTGAGGCCCCACAAGACTTCCAATTGCTCGCCATCCTGCGAGACACGAAGAACTCCTAAATTGGCTTCCGGATCGGCAATTACGTTTTTGAAATATTTTCCTGATCCGGTGACGATAAAATATTTACCAGCCAGTTCATTCACCGGAAAAGCAGGTTTAATCGTCCGAATGACCTGATGAATATCTATATATTTTGCAACCTCAGCTTCATCCAGAATATAGCTTACATTACCTCCATTGCGTTCATCCCAGCCGAATTTCCACATGTTTTGTGTAATTTCCGCCATCTCGCGAACAAATGGGATATCCAGTCCCGATTTGCGTTCTTTTTGATTCTCCAGCACAGTAGTCATGGATAATCTCTCCCTTTGTATGATATGAATATAAGCATTATCAGTGCAGTAGTTACCGTTTCAGCAGTACCTGTTGTTCATAGTTTTTTACTTCGGCCAACCATTCCTCACGAACAGGAACGCCGTTTTGAGCGCAATAGTAATCCCATATGGCACCAAACGGATACGATTTAAACTCTTCGACCAGAGCAAGACGAGTGGTGAAATCCTGTTCCTCTTCCGCCTGCTTTAATGCTTCAATCGGTTCGAGCATAGCGCGAAGTAGCGCTTTGATCGTGTTGCGTGTTCCGATGACCCATGCTGCTACATGATTGATACTTCCATCAAAGAAATCAAGACCGATATGGGTTCGGGAAAGCAATTCACCGCGAACCAGCTCACGGGCAATGTCCAGCAATTCGTCGTCCATCGTCACGACATGATCACTGTCCCAACGAACCGGTCTGCTGACATGGAGCAATAATTGATCGGTGAACATCAGCACAGAGGACAGTTTGTTCGAAATGACTTCGGTTGGATGGAAGTGACCAGCGTCGAGACAGATAGATTTACCGCGTGTCAGGGCGTAACCCATATAGAATTCATGTGAGCCCACGACATAGCTTTCTGAGCCGATGCCGAACAGCTTGCTTTCAACCGCATCGATGTTGTATTCCTCACTGATTTCCTCGCTGAAAATTTCGTCCAGCGCATCACGCAGACGTTCTCTTGGAGCCAACCGATCAACCGGAGTATCTTTATAGCCATCCGGCATCCAGTGGTTTGTGACACAGGGCTGACCGAGTTCTTTGCCAAAATGCTCTGCAATCCTGCGTGATTTTTTGCAGTGTGTGATCCAGAAATCGCGGATTTCCGAATCCTTGTGACTCAGTGTGAAGCCGTCTTCCGCTTTGGGATGAGAGAACAAAGTTGGATTAAAATCAAGCCCGAGCCCTTGCTGTTTGGCCCAGTCTACCCAGTTCTGAAAATGGCGTGGCTCCAGTTGATCCAGATCCACTTGTTCAGTGGTGTCCGCATAGATTGCGTGCAAATTGACCTTGTGTTTACCCGGAATAAGCGATAGAGCTTTTTCTAAATCCTGACGCAACTCATGCGGCGTGCCTGCTCTGCCCGGGTAGCTGCCCGTTACGGCAATCCCCCCGCTAAGCTGTTTGTCTTTGAACAGAAATCCCTGAACATCATCTCCCTGCCAGCAGTGCAGTGATATTTTGATTTGTGAAAGCTTCCGTAAAATGTCGTCAACTTGAATACCGTGGCGGGCATACAGCTTTTTCGCTTCGTTATAACTGGCTTCAATAGCTTCATTCATGGCTTTACTCCTTTATTGAGATATCTGAATAGAGGATGTTGCTTGTATCTTGAGGCGCTCCCAGCGATCCAGGAGTTCTTGCAAGCCTTCCACCGATTTCGGCTCATATAGCCGAGTCGGAAAGGAGCGGGCGATGGTTCGGCCAGCAGCTTGGAGATCTTCAAGAGCACCAGAGCTGATTAATTGCACGACAATATTGCCGATGGCCGTAGATTCGGAAGGACCTGCCTGAACCTCAATTCCCAAGAGATCGGCTGTTAGCTGACATAGTAACTCGTTGTTAGCGCCTCCGCCGACAATGTACAATCTGGTAATCGTTTCGTCTGTTAAACGTTGCAGTTCGTGTAAGGCATCGCGGTAGCTTAAGGCCAGACTGTCGAAAATACAGCGGGCGAGTGAACCCGGCGTCTTGGGGATGGGCTGGCCTGTTTCTTCACAGAATCGCTGGATTTCAAGGGTCATACTATCCGGGTTTAAGAAGGATGACTGGTTACAGAGGACGAGACTGACAAACGGTGTCTCTGCTGAAGCCAGTTCGGCCAATTCAGCAAAGCTATGTGCGGAACCGCCCTCTCTCCTAACCTCCTGAATCATCCACAATCCCATAATATTTTTCAGAAAACGGTACGTACCGTAAGCACCCCACTCATTCGTGTAGTTCGCCTGCATGGCTGCCTTGGTATTCAAGGCTTTGGAACGTTCCATTCCCAGTAGTGACCACGTTCCGCTGCTAATATAGGCCCAAGATTCTTCCCGCTGTGACGGAACACCTGCAACAGCCGATGCAGTATCGTGAGTAGGCGCAAGAATGATCTGACAGTCCGGAAGATCGTATTTTTGAACAAGCTCCGGCAAAAGAGAACCCAGAACCCGTCCAGGCTCGGCAAGCTCTGAAAACTGATTGCGTCGCAGTTGGAGCAGGGACAGCAGGTCTTCATCAAACTCTCGTGTGTTCACGTTGAGAAGCTGCATCGTGGACGCATTCGTCATTTCATTGATCATGATGCCTGTCAGGCGATAGTACAGATAATCGGGGACCATCAATATTTTATCCGCCTGGGCAAGCTGTTCCCGATCATGGACAAACAGTTGATACAGGGTATTAAAGTTTAGTTCCTGAATGCCTGTTTTCTCATACACAGCCTCTCGACTGATGATCTGGTGCAGCCTGTCGGGCGCATGGAGGGTACGTGCATCCCGGTAAGCGTATACCTCATGAATGCGGTTTCCTTTCTGATCAAGCAGCACGTAATCTACAGCCCATGTATCAATGCCGAGCGTACAGGAGTGAATCCCCGTCTGTTTAGCTTTTTGCAAGCCCTGAATAATCTCATTCAATAGTTCGTCGATATTCCAGTAATCGTGTCCGTTTTTTTCGGTAAAGGAGTTGTTGAAACGGTGAAGCTCTTGCAAGTGTAGCTGGTCACCTTGCAGAGTTGCACTTACGAGCCTTCCGCTTGAAGCTCCAATATCAACAGCAAGATAATTATTCATACCCAATCTCCTTGCATGGATAAAATACTGGCAGCCTGAAAGTCTGCCTTTTGCTTTCTTAACTAACTCCATACTACTTCCGTTTTTCTTTGTAGTCAACATAAACGGAAGTATAATTTGTGGTTTTATTTTTGTTTTCTAAAATTATAATTAAAATTAAATGTTGTTTTGCATGTATTTTTGTTTTTTATCTGTTTTCTACAATCAGGATTATGCAAAGTCCTTACAATATATATACCTTGAACAAAGGTCGGCTTGATTTACGATATTCCAATTGTGGAAGGTTCTCCAAATGCCGCTGTCTGTATGAAAAATAGTCTTGAAACCGCCCGCCAGAGGGTGTAGTATACAAGATATCAATTTCATATGACTCGTATAATATTGGGGATATGGCCCAGAAGTTTCTACCGGATGACCACTGTAATCGTCCGACTATGAGTGATAGCGCATCGGCTTTGGATGAATGCGGGCATTTATTTGTGCGCCAATCCGTCAGGGATTACAACCCCAAGGACAGGCTTCACTTGAGAAACAACTCAAGGGAGCCTGTCCTTTTTTTGGTTTTGGCAGGTTTTATACTATTTTAAAGTACAGAAGGAGCGATACTCGCATAATGAAAGCTTTGGAGGAACGTATTCGTCAAGAGGGACAAATTTTATCTGATACCGTACTAAAGGTAGATTCATTTTTGAATCATCAGGTAGATACAGCATTAGCATTGGAGATTGGTAAGGAGTTTGCACGCCTTTTCGGCAGTGCTCCGATCACCAAGGTGCTTACAATTGAAGCTAGTGGTATTCAATTTGCTATGGCTACTGCTATTGCCTTGGGGGTCCCGTTCATTTATGCGAAGAAAAAGAAAGCAATCACGCTGAATGAGCAGGTATACTTCGCCGAGGTTCATTCATTCACTCGGCAGGAAACCTATCAGGTGAGTATTTCCCAAAAATATCTCGATGCCAGCGACCATGTGCTAATCGTAGATGATTTTTTGGCTACTGGCGCAGCATTGGTTGGACTTACGGATATTGTGAAGGAAGCAGGAGCGGAGCTGGCCGGGGTTGGCTGTGTGATTGAGAAGAGCTTCCAGGAAGGTCGTGGACTGTTGGAGCAGAGAGGCATTGCCGTACGTTCTCTTGCGCGTATCGCTTCCATGGCACCAGGCGAGGTTCATTTTATAGAGGAAGCTGGCGTGGTGATTCCTCCCGTTAAGGAGAATGTGGGATGTTAAGTAAACAAAAGTTATTCGCGCTGGGCTTCCAGCATGTCATGGCGATGTACGCTGGAGCAATTGCTGTACCTCTAATTGTAGGGGGAGCATTGCACCTGACGCCAGCCCAGATGGCTTATTTGGTGGCTGCCGATCTGTTCACTTGCGGGATTGCTACGTTATTACAGATTATGGGCACACGCTTTTTCGGTAGTAGACTGCCTGTCATTTTAGGCTGTACGTTTACGGCAGTAGGGCCCATCATCGCGATTGCTTCGACCTCAAATTTAGCGACAGCGTATGGTGCCATTATTTTGTCTGGTATATTTGTGGTGTTAGCAGCACCGTTGTATGGCAAGCTGCTACGCTTTTTCCCGACGGTGGTTACAGGTTCGGTCGTTACGATTATCGGTCTATCCCTTATTCCGGTGGCGATGAACAATGTAGCAGGGGGTCAGGGCAGTTCGGACTTTGGACAGCCACGTAATTTACTGTTGGCCTTAGTCACACTACTGGTTATTCTGCTTGTGAATCGGTTGGCAAAAGGCTTTTTGCGCTCGATTTCCGTGCTTATTGGGTTGTTCGTGGGCACAGTGGTTGCTTATGGAATGGGAATGGTGCATTTTGCTCCCGTGGCGGAGGCTTCATGGGTGAGTGTTGCACAGCCGTTTTATTTTGGTAAGCCTGAGTTTAGCATTATGGCAGTTTGTACGATGATTATCGTCAATATTGTCAGTATGGTTGAGTCTACAGGCGTTTATTTGGCAGTAGGCAAAGCAATTGATCAGAAGGTGGAGCAGAAGCAGATCGTCAATGGTCTGCGTTCCGAAGGACTTGCGATTATGCTTGGGGGTATTTTTAACGCGTTTCCTTATACAGCTTTCTCGCAAAATGTTGGTCTGATTTCACTCACACGCGTCAAATCGCGGAACGTTATTTTTGCTGCGGGCGGTATCATGGTTGTTCTTGGTTTGCTTCCTAAGCTGGCTGCCTTAACGACAGTGATTCCTAACGCTGTGCTGGGCGGGGCGATGATCGTCATGTTCGGCTCGGTCGCTGCATCAGGCATGTCTATTTTGTCAGAAGTGGATCTACGGAAAGAAAGCAATCTGCTGATCGCAGCATGCAGCATTGCCGTGGGCCTAGGCTCTGCCGTTCTGCCGCAAATGTTCGACCAGCTGCCGAGCTTTGCTAAAATGCTGTTGCAAAATGGCATCGTTTCGGGTTCGATTACAGCGATTGTCTTGAACATCGTTTTGACAAGAAAACAGGGCGAATCGGTCAAAAGCGTGACGGTTCAGGAGGTTCCACAGAAGGTTTGATGATTAGGAATAAATAAACCCTTGCCGTCTGGGGACATATAGATATTGACCCTGTCCGACTGTGCAGTGGCGCTAAAGTTAACTCTTAAGTTGATTTATTTACTAGAGGAATTTGCTAGAGTAGTGGGCGAGGCCGTGGTATAATTTACCTTATGGATTTTGAATAGTGGTGGATGTTTTCGGACCACGGTGTAGCTTCCCGAAAGGGGGTGAAGCCGATGGTCAACCTTGTGTCGTGCTACGATGTGTTGCGTTGGATGGTTACTTTACTAAGCCTGGTGTTTAGTATTCGTAAACTTTATCGCTGGCTACGTCGGAAATTTCGGAACAAGCGAAAACCCACCGCGTAATTAGGTTAGGCGCCTAACGGTGGGTTTCGTTTGCATTAACATTTAGTTGTGCAGCGCGCCGTGGTGGTGATCCACAGCCTTTCAAGTCCTAAGAGTCTTTGCCGTTGGCGCGGCGAAGACTCTTTTTAGTATACGGACACGATGATTATCTATATACCTAATTTTAGCACGTTCATTTCGTGCACGCAATGAATAGACATCACCTTCATTCTCGCTACATCGTTCAAATTTAAATTATTGTGCAGCATTTATTGACAAGCCTGTGACAACAAAATAAGATCGTAATGGAAAGAAATAAAGGAAGAAAACAGGTGTGAGCCGGACGACTCTATGTACGAGGTTTTGTTGAGACCATGTAGATGGTTGTTGAGCGTGTTCACTTAAAAGGGAAGTTCGGTAGATTCCGACACGGACCCGCCACTGTATACAGGCATCAGCAGGATACTGCTGGAGCTTTCAGAACAGCCACTGGAACTGTGAAGAACCGGGAAGGCCTGAAAGATGCGCCTGGAGTCAGGAGACCTGCCTGTTTTGACATCACTGTCAGACCCACGGGATGCTGGGGAGGTGGTTAGGCGTGCTGCATACGGAATGTCTGAAACCGATCTGATCCCTTCTATGTTTTTGGAGTTGGCTTCGAGGTGAGTTTTGACATTTTATAATGAAAGCATTTCTGACTGCTGATCAAGTGGTCCGGAATGCTTTTTTCGCGTTTTGCGTTAGGTTTATATGATTTTACAAGATAGAGGGGGATTCTTTGAATGATTAGCAATCGTAGCAGGCGTTCATGGTTGATATGTACAGGGGTGATGCTATTTCTGGCAGTTATGGCTCTTTCGGGATGTACCAGCAATAAGACGTCGGATAGCTCCGGCAAGGGTGAAAACGCGTCAGCACAACAAACAGCGACAGGTAAAAAGCTGATAATGGCGTATACATGGAAACCGTCAGGCGTTGACCCGCACGGAGATAATAGCTGGGATGTGATGCGATCCGGTGCAGGTGAGACACTGGTACGTTTGAATGAAAAGCTGGAGCCTGTGGCTTGGCTGGCAAAGGAGTGGAAGCAGGATAGTCCTACAGTTTGGACGTTCAGCTTGCAGGATAAAGTCACTTTTCATGATGGAAAGAGTATGGATGCAGCAGGTGTAAAAGCGTCTTTGCTGCGCTCTATCGAGAAAAGCCATCTGGCGAAGGATTTACTGAATGTGAAGTCCATTGATGTAAGCGGCCCGCTGGCTTTGAAAATCACGACAAACCAGCCGAACGCGGCGCTGGTGTCCAATCTAGCTGATCCATCGACGATTGTACTGGATGTGGCATCGATGAAAGATGAGCAGAGCTACCCAGCGATGACAGGCGCCTTTAAAATCAAAGCGTTCAACAAAGACCAATCGTTGGTCGTAGAGCGTTATGACGGATATTGGGGCGAGAAGGCACGACTGGCTGAAGCGACGATGAAGTTCATTACGGATGGGAATTCGCGCCTGATGGCGCTGCAATCCGGCGAGGTGGACGTGGCGACGGATATTCCGGTTGATAACGCAGAGGTACTGAAAAAGAACGACAAGCTACAAGTGCTGTCGGCTCCCTCCTTGCGCACCCATATGATCGTGTACAATATGGAATCGCCAGTATTCAAGGATGCGGCGAACCGTAAGGTGGTGGACAGCCTGATTCCACGCGCATCGATTGTGAGCGCCGTCATGAGGGGCTTCGGTACGGAAGCAAGCAGTCCGTTCCCGAGCATTCTTCCCTTCGGTAAAGTTGAGCGTAAAGCGCTGAACGGAACGGCAGAGCAGCTGTTGACGAAGGATGGGTGGCAGAAAGACGCCCAAGGGACATGGACTAAGCAAGGCAAGCCGTTCGAGGTTACACTGCTGACTTTCCCTCAGCGTCCAGAGCTCTCCGTTATGGCTGAGGTCATCCAAAGCCAATTGCTGAAAGAGGGAATCCAGGTCAAGATTCGCAAGGTGGAAAATATCGACGAGGCGTTGACCAAAAACGATTGGGATTTTGCAATGTACAGCATGCTTACTGCTCATACAGGAGAGCCGCAATATTTTATGGACATGTTTTATTCTTCGAAAAGCGAAGCCAATGTAAGCCGGTATAGTTCCAAACCGCTAGAGAGTATTCTTAACAGCTTGAAGCTGGCGAAGGATACAGCGCAGCGTAATGCTGTGACACTACAAGCGCTGGATATCATCAATGCGGATTTGCCACAGTCGTTCATTGTGCATCCTGATAATGTGTTTGGTGTGAAAAAAGGGGTGGAGGGTTTTACACCCCATCCGATCGAGTATTACTACATTACAGCGCAATCTGATATTACGGAATAACGAGCTGCGTATCCTATGATTCGTTTTATACTGGAACGTGTGGCGCAGCTGCTCATCATTGTATTCGTTGTATCCACGCTGACTTTTGTACTGATGCGGCTCGCTCCTGGTGACCCTGCTACTATTTTGCTCACCGCGCATAATGTCCCTGCCTCTGAGGAGGCGTTGACGACGCTACGGCAGGAACTGGGCTTAAACGAGCCGCTTCATATTCAATATGTGAACTGGCTGCGAGATGTGTTCACGGGGCATTGGGGCACCTCGTATGTATCCAAGGAATCCGTGCTAGCCGAACTATGGAACAGACTGCCTGCTACTGTGGAGCTAGCTGCTGCGGGCTTTGCCGTCATGACGGTGCTTACGCTGGGGCTGGGACTGGCTGCCTCGCTAAAAATCAGCGGCCCACTGGATCGTCTGGGCAGGCTGTTTGCCCTGCTGGGATCGTCGATTCCCTCTTTTTGGCTTGGTTTTCTGTTGATCTATCTATTCTCCGTTCGCTTGGGCTGGCTCCCATCCATGGGAAGGGAGGACTGGACACATCTAGTGCTCCCAGCGCTGACTCTTGGCGCAGGTTTGGGAGCGGTGCAAGCCCGTGTACTGCGCGCTCAAATGCTGGAGCTGGGTGACCGGAATTTTGTGAAAGCAGCGAAGGCTCGAGGCTTTTCACGTATGCATATCCTGTTTTTTGAGATATTTAAGCATGCGGTTCTGCCTATGATTACACTGCTAGGTACAAATCTATCATTTATGCTGGCAGGTAATGTCATCGTCGAGACCATTTTTTCATGGCCGGGGTTAGGTAAGTATTTTATAGATGCGATTACCCAGCGAGATTATCCGGTGATTCAGGGGTATGTTATTTTTGCCGTATTTTTAATAGTAGGTGTTCAGTGTTTGGTGGATTTGGTCCAGACGGCGATAGATCCGAGGCTACGTTTGCGTTAAGGGGGAAGCTGAAAATGAAAAAGATACGGCTTTCCTTTCAAGGGAGCTTGCTGGCAGGAGGCGTACTTTTTGGTCTGATCGTGCTGCTTGGGTTATTGGCTCCATGGGTCGCTCCTCATGATCCTCTTCAAGTGGATCTTTTGAACCGTCTGGCACCACCCAGTCGGAAATATCCTTTCGGTACGGATCATCTGGGTCGGGATGTGCTGTCACGGCTAATTTACGGGATACGGACGAGCGTGCTAATCGCATGTGCAATTACTGTAGCTACGCTGTGCTTTAGTCTGCCTATAGGGTTGCTCATTGGTTATGTGCGTGGACGTGTAGATCAGCTGATCATGCGGGGAATCGATGGCGTATTGGCTTTTCCTGATATTATTTTAACGGTGGCAATTGTGGGCATTTTGGGCCCGGGTTTTGTTAACATGACCCTTGCGATTATTGCGGTACGGTGGGCGGGCTATGTCCGGTATATCCGTAGTCTGGTTCAAAAAGCCTGTCAGGAGGACTACGTTCGGTATGCCCGTTTATCCGGCAATTCACACGTACGTATACTGAGACGTTATGTATTGCCACAAACGTTGCCGCAGTTGTTGGTTTATGCGGTATGGGATATCGGACGCGTGGTGCTGATGATCGCGGGGCTATCCTTTCTTGGACTGGGTGTACAGCCGCCCAAGCCAGAGTGGGGCGTGATGCTGCATGATGCAACCTCATATTTTCAGGTGGCTCCGCATGTCATGATTTTCCCGGGCTTGGCGATTATGCTATTCGTACTTGCCTGCCAGCTTTTGGGCGACCGCTTTTCGGAAAAGGGGGCGGCCAAATAGTGGGAGATCAAATAGCCCTTGGGGGCAAGGATACGATAGAACAAGTGGCAGGGCGAAAACCGTTGTTACACGTGGAACATTTGGAAATCTGCCGCACAGGCGTAGGAGCAAGCGGAAGTGGGAGCAAACCACTGCTGCGGGATGTGAGCTTTTCCATATATTCAGGGGAGATTGTGGCCCTGACCGGACCGAGCGGATGCGGCAAGAGTCTGACCGCACACGCAATCGCAGGCATGCTGGAGCCAGGTATCGGTGTTACGCAAGGGCGTATCTACTATAACGGGGAAGACATTCTCCCGTTCCAGGAACGGCGCTGGCAAAGGCTGCGCCGAGAGGATATTGCCCTGCTCATTCAACAATCGCTGAGCGGGTTGAATCCGATCCGGACTGTCCGCGCCCAGCTGATGGATACGCTTAGACTGTACGGGCGGCGTTGGATGCCGCACGACCAGATGGAGCCGGGGCACGCTGATGCAGCCCCATCCCACACTGCACCGAAGCAAGTCCACCCACTGGGCGTGCTGTCACGGATGCGGCAGATGCTGAGTCGTGCCACGGAGATAGCCAGAGGAGGCGCTACTCCAGTGCGGGAGGCCTATTTGCGCTCTCTGCTCCGCAAGGTTGGGTTTGCAGATCCTGAGCATATTTTGTCGTCATATCCTTTTGAACTAAGCGGAGGCATGTGTCAAAGGGTGCTGCTGGCTGCAATGTTAAGCTCAGGTCCGAGCCTCTTTATTGCCGACGAGCCTACTACGGCGTTGGATGTTATCAACCGCGACAAGGTTTTGGCATTGTTGCAACAATTGAGAGAAGACTTTGATCTCACCATATTGTTGATTTCACATGATCGCCAAGGTATGAGCCGCATAGCAGATCGAGTGTTGGAGATGAGCCCGGAAGGAAGGATGCACCAGTGATGCTGGAATTGAAGAATGTGACCAAAGCATACCCTGTCCGCAAACGGAGAAAAGGCTGGTTCAGCACGCAAGATAGCGAGCGGGCCGTGAAGAAGGTGAGTCTGGAGTTACGACAGGGTGAATGTCTTGGACTGGTGGGGGAAAGTGGAAGTGGCAAAAGCACGCTGGCACAATGTATTCTAGGGTTGGAGTCGTTGACCTCAGGGGAGATTTGGCTGGATCATCAGCCTATACACTTCGAAAAGATGAAGGACGTTCAGCTGTACAAGCGAATCCAGTTGGTTGCACAGGATTCGTCCTCCTCATTGCATCCTCATATGACCATTCGAGATATTTTAATGGAGCCGATCCACAACTATTTTCCTGAGCGAAAAGCGCAGGCGCTGGATATTTGTCTGTCCCTATTGGAATCGGTAGGATTGGAGGCTGACAGTCTGGAAAAATACCCAGCACAGCTGAGTGGCGGGCAAAAACAGCGGGTATGTATTGCCCGAGCGTTGGCGGTGGAGCCGGATATTATCTTGTTCGATGAATCGATCGCCAATCTGGATACGACAACGCAGTCTTCTGTACTGGACATGCTCAAAAGAATGCAGATGGAACGTCAGTTGTCCTACCTATTCATCACTCACGATCTCCAATCTACTCGCCAGTTTTGTGATCGAGTTGCCGTCATGGTTCAGGGGGAGATCGTGGAAATCTTTAAGGAATGGGATGAAGACTTGTTACAGCATGAGTACACGCGTACTCTGTTTCAAGCGTTGGAGAATTAAGCCATAAATTTAATATTATACAAATTTAAAATAAATAAGAGGATTGCTTGTCGAATATTGTTGACAAAATAGAACGTGGTACCTATTCTAAATATGATTATGATAATCATTATCACATATATAGAAAAGGGGAAATACATTGATGTCCGTTCGACACCGCAAGACTGCCACCCTTATGTTGGTGGCGCTCCTCTTATTATCCGTTGTTTTGGGCTGCGCGAAGCAGGAAAACACCCCTGCATCCACCTCTACTGACGGAGCTGCCAATGAAAAGTCGATCACGCTATCGTGGCCGCGTGACATTGGTACGATGAATCCTCACGTATACAATCCTTCCCAACTTTTTGCACAATCCATGGTCTATGAGCCGTTAGTCAGCTACAAGCAAGAAGGCAAGCTGGAGCCTGCTTTGGCTGAATCCTGGACTATTTCCAAGGACGGCAAAATATATACGTTTAAGCTGCGCAAAGGTGTGAAATTTTCGGATGGAACGCTATTTAATGCGACCATTGTCAAAAAGAACTTTGACGCTATTATGAAAAATGAGAAAACGCACAGCTGGCTTGGTATAGTAGGCGTTCTCGACAAAACTGAAGCTGTAGATGACAGCACCTTCCGAATGACGCTCAAAGAGCCATACTACCCAGTGCTTCAGGATTTGTCTGTCGTTCGCCCGTTCCGTTTTCTGGGTGAAGCGGGGTTCCCGGATGATGGAGATACGTCCAAAGGAATCAAGAAACCTGTAGGTACAGGACCTTGGATGCTGGATGAATACAAGCAAGATGAATATGCAACCTTTAAGCGTAATCCGAACTATTGGGGTACTGCACCGAAGGTGGATAAAATTACGGTAAAAATCATTCCCGATGGCGAAACCCGTGTAATGGCCTTTGAAAAAGGCGACCTGGATCTGATTTATGGAGAGGGTGTCATTAGTCTGGATGCTTTCAAACAGCTTCGCGACACGAATCAGTATGTTACCACGCTGTCCGAGCCTGTAGGTACAAGAAGCCTGTTACTCAACTCATCCAATCCCAAGCTGGCAGACCTTCGGGTACGTCTGGCACTCCAGCATGGCTTTAACAAGCAGGCAATGGTGGAAGGTGTAACCTCGGGGCTGGAGGAAACAGCGGATACGGTTTTATCCAAAAACTATCCGTATACGAATGTAAACTTACAGCCTGTTGGCTATGATGTGGAAAAATCCAAATCGTTGCTGGATGAGGCTGGCTGGAAGCTGCCCGCAGGCGGTACAGTACGGGAAAAAGACGGACAACAGCTGGATTTTGAGCTGATTTTTGATAAGACTGATCCGATCCAAAAGGCGATGGCTGAAACCATTCAGGCTGAATGGGGAGAATTGGGTGTCAAAGTGAACCTGACCGGACTGGAGCTGACGGTTCAAATTAAGCGCCTTAGATCCAACCAGTTTGATCTGTACTTCTGGTACAACTATGGTGCGCCTTATGATCCGCATTCCTTTATTAATGTCATTGCCAAGAAGAGCTTCGGAATTTCCGAGGTGCTGAGTGCCCTCCCGATGAAGAAAGATCTGGATCAGCAAGTACACGAAGCGCTCTCATCGACAGTTGAAACCAAGCGTCAAGAGCTGTATGCTTCGATTCTGAAGACGCTTCAGGAGCAATCTGCCATTGTGCCTATTTCTTATATTAAGAAAACGGCAGTGTACCAGAAAAAGATTACAAACTTTGTATTCCCGGCTAATCGGGATGAAAATCCGTTTGAGGGAATTGAAATCGGAAAGTAGCTGAAGCCGATAGGTAACGGTAGTTTACAGGATAGGAGGACAACTCATGATCAGCTATATCGGGAAGCGAATGGTAGCGGTCATTCCTATTGTTCTCTTTGCCACCCTCGTTACCTTTGCACTGATTCATATTTCACCAGTTGATCCGGCCGAGGCCTATTTGACGGCTGCTCATATTTATCCTACTCCAGAGATTCTGGAGCAGAAAAGACATGAGTTCGGGCTGGATCAGCCTTTGCTGACGCAGTATATGCATACACTTCAAAGAATCAGTCAATTGGACTTTGGTACTTCGTATCTGACCAACAAGCCGGTGTGGGATGAGGTCAAGGTTCGGCTGCCCGCCACTTTTGAATTGGCTGTGAGCAGTATGGTGCTATCTATTGTGGTGAGTATTCCACTGGGCGTGCTGGCGGCGATGCGTAAAAATGGCTGGATCGACATGCTTAGTCGAGGAATTTCATATTTTGGCGCATCTATACCCCAGTTTTGGCTGGGATATTTGTTAATCTTCTTTTTCTCTGTCCGATTGGATTGGCTCCCTGTAGAGGGGCGAGGAACGTGGCAGCATCTGGTGTTGCCCACGGTGACCCTGTCGCTGGTTCTGATTGCTTTATATACGCGCCTGCTGCGTTCCAGTGTGTTGGAGCAGCTTCAGGAAACGTATGTGCAGTATGCCAGAACTAGAGGGATTCGTGAGCGGGTGATCATGCTCAAGCATGTACTGAAAATTGCCATTGCTCCACTGATTACAAGTATGGGTATGAATCTGGGCAAGCTTCTGACCGGAACAATTATTGTGGAGCAGGTGTTTTCATGGCCCGGGTTTGGCCGTTATTTTGTGGAAGCGATTTTTAACCGGGATATTCCCGTCATACAATGCTATGTGTTTTTGGCGGCATGCCTGTTCATCGTATGCAATTTGCTCGTTGATCTGGTGCATTTGTATATGGACCCCCGAATTTCATCGAAGGGACGAGCAGAGCAGTGATGATAAGGTTGCGTACAATGTTCAAAGGTCAAAAGGTAATCGTGGTCTGCTCTGTCGTACTGGCTGCTCTTTTTATCATTATGGCGCTAGCTCCTTGGCTGGCTCCCCATGATCCGGTTAAAGTCAATTTACTGCACAAGCTGGAGGGACCTTCGAAAGAATACTGGCTGGGGACCGATCATTTGGGTCGGTGCAATTTATCCCGGTTGCTGTATGGAGCGCGGATTTCCCTCGGTTTTGCGACATTAATTTTCCTGTCCTCGCTTAGCATCGGCGTTGTGGTCGGGTCGCTAGCAGGTTATGTGGGCGGCTGGGTCGATAGTGTGTTGATGCGGTTTTGCGAAGGTATTATGGCGTTTCCGAATTTGGTGCTTGTGCTGGGCATTGTCGGTATTTTTGGGCCGGGCCTCATGCAGGTGCTGCTTGCCTTAATGATGGTGCAGTGGGTGTATTATGCCAGAATGTGCCGCAATATGGTCGTCAGTCTGAAAGAACGGAATTTTATAGCTGCTGCAAGGATTAGCGGGTCCTCCTCAGGGGCCATTATCCGGCGGCATATTATTCCGAATGTGCTGCGGCCGATTGTGGTCATTGGTACGCTGGAAATGGGCTGGGCGATCATGGATATTTCCGCGTTGTCGTTCCTTGGTCTAGGCATTCAGCCGCCGACTCCCGAATGGGGAGCGATGATTCATGAGGGAACGGGATACATTCGCAGTCATCCGGAATTAATGATCTATCCGGGGGTTATGATTCTGGTGGTGGTGATGGCCTTCAATATATTGGGGGAGGCGCTGTCCGACCGATACGGAATTGCCAAACGTCAGTAAAACGGGAGTGAGTTACAACGATGGACGACAGGGAGAAGGTGCTGGAGGTCAGCGGCTTACAGGTGAAGCTCAAAACCGGTGCCGGGGCGGTATCTCTGCTGGAGCCAACTCATTTTGAGCTGAAAAAGGGACAGGTACTGGGTCTTGTCGGCGAGAGTGGAAGCGGCAAAACAGTGACTTGTAAAGCGTTGCTCCAACTGCTGGATCGCCAGACGATGGACGTGGAAGGTAGTGTCCGTCTGAACGGGCGCGAGCTGAACGGAATGGCGGCCGAGGAGATGCGGCGAATTCGAGGTAAGGAAATCGCGTTTATTATGCAAAACCCGATGAGCGCTTTTACGCCAGTGTATACGATCGGAGCTCAGTTTATGGAAACGGTCCGCACGCACACCGGATTAACCAAACGACAGGCCCGTGAACTTGCCATAACGGCTCTGGAAAATATGAATCTGCCCGATCCAGCCAAGCTGATGAAGCGGTATTCGTTTCAGTTGAGCGGCGGGATGCTGCAACGGGTCATGATCGCCATTTCCATGTGCCTGCGGCCAGCAGTAGTTATTGCGGATGAACCAACGACGGCGCTCGATGTGGTCAATCAGTTACAGGTGCTAAGAGAGCTGGATCGCTTGCGTACGGAATACAATACGTCCATTTTGCTGATCTCGCATGATCTGGGCGTCATTTCCCAATTGGCGGATGAAGTGGCTGTCATGCAGCAGGGCCGTATTGTTGAGCAGGCTGAGGTCCATCAGTTGTTCGATCACCCGCAGGATGAATATACGAAAATGCTGCTGCATATCAGACCCAAGTTGTCCATTCGGGGCATAAATCAGGTAGGCGGTTAGTCACCTGTTCGACAATTACACTTTCAAAAGGGGAGCGAATGCGCATGCTACAAGTGAAGAAAGTAACTCATAGCTATGGAAGGCGCAAATGGCTGGGCCGCTCTGAACCACGTCCCCCTGTGTTGGCTAACGTTTCGCTTACTATAGAAAGTGGGTTTTGCCTAGGCTTACTTGGTACCAGCGGAGCCGGTAAAAGCACGCTGGGCAAGGTTATTCTGGGGCTGGAGAAGCCGCAGGAGGGTCAGGTGCTGTTCCAGGGACAGGACATTTATAATGCGAGCCCCCAAGTCCGCAGGGGACTGCGACGGGATATGCAGGTCGTATTTCAGGACTGCTACTCTGCTGTAAATCCCCGAATGACCGCCGGGCAGATTATTGGTGAGCCATTGGACAATTACGAACGGTTATCGGTGCAGGAACAAAAAAGAACGGTCGAAAGCCTGCTGGAACGGGTCGGCCTCAAGCCGGAAGATCGGATTAAATATCCGCATCAATTCAGCGGCGGACAATTACAGCGGATCAACATTGCACGGGCGATTGCGCTCAAACCAAAGCTGATCGTGCTGGATGAGTCCGTCAGCAGCCTCGATATGGTTCACCAGATGCATATTTTATCCCTGCTGGGAGAACTGAAATCTTCGTTTGGATTGTCATATCTGTTCATCACGCATGATATTCGGGCGGCATATGCCATCTGTGATGGCATTGCTGTGATGGAGCAGGGAAGATTGATTGAGCGCTGTGATGAGAAGGATCAGATTTTTGAATCTGCTCATCCGGCTGTACGACGGTTGATCTCGTCCATTTTGCCGGAACATCCAGCAGAGCGTTTTCCGCTTCATGGATAACAGTGGACCCGCAAGGGTCCTTTTTTTGTGCAACATATGGATAAATAATCGAAATGAAATTTACTTGTTGTATTATTTGAATAACCCGTTATAATATAAAATCATAGTAAATTACTTGGATATTAAAAAGGGGATGTCATATATGAAGAAATCTGCTTTGGTGGCAGCGATTGGCCTATCTCTTGTGTTATTAACGGGTGCCTTGAGTGGATGTTCCTCGAAGGATGCGGCATCGGGGGATAAGGTAATCTATGTCGGCACACAAAATGACTACCCTCCGTTTGCTTTTACGAATGAAAAAAACGAGCTGACCGGGTACGATGTGGAAGTAGTCAAGGAGATCGACAAGAAGCTGGACGGCTACAAGTTTGAGTTTGTACCTTCTGGCTGGGACGGAATTTTCATGGCGCTGGAATCGAACAAGATTCAGGTCGTAGCAGATGAAATCGCCAAAAATCCTGAGCGCGAGCAAAAATATTTGTTCTCGGATGAATCCTACTTTCAGGCACAATCCGTCATTGTTGTGAAAAAAGGCAGAACGGATATACACTCTCTCAAGGATTTGGAAGGCAAGAAGGTAGCCGCATCAGTAGGCGATTCCTACACACAATTGCTGGAACAATATAATGCGAAGAATGGGAATAAAATTATTTTGAAATACAATGATACAGGCACTTCGTCCGATAACCTTCAAGACGTACAAAATGGCCGGGTGGACGCTTATGTGAATGATCCAGTCATGACGGCTGCTACGATCAAGAAGGAAGGTTTGCAGGTCGAAGCGATAGGTGATCCTGTGCAAACGGATGATATCAATCTGGTGTTCAAAAAGGATAAGCAGGGCGAAGAGCTGAAAGCTAAAATCGACCCGATTATTAAAGAGTTGAAAACGGACGGAACACTGAAAAAATTGTCTGAACAATGGACAGGTGGGGAATATATCCCGCAGTAACAACAATGTAAAGGGTAAAGTGAGGTTCCTATGGAAAAGCTGTTTGACCTTGATTATATGCTGAAAAGCCTTCCCCGGATCGTTGAGTATCTACCCGTTACGCTATGGATTGCATTTTTGTCCATGCTGCTGGGTACGATTATCGGGTTGGCAACGGCGTTAATTCGGATATACAAGGTGCCTGTCTTGGCGCAACTGTCTACGCTGTATGTCTCCTACATCCGGGGAACACCGCTCATTGTGCAGCTGTTTCTCGTATATTATGGAATACCCAAGTTTTTATATTATTTTCAGAGCGAATACGGTTTCTTACAGCAATTAAATATCTACGTGATTCCACCCGAGGTTTTCGCATTGTTGTCATTTTCACTAAATCTCGGGGGTTATCTGTCGGAGACGTTCCGGGCGGCGATTCATTCAGTCGACCGGGGACAATTTGAGGCAGCTAATTCCATCGGCATGAGCCAAACACAAATTATGCTCAAAATTGTATTGCCGCAGGCGTTGACGGTGGCTTTGCCCAATTTGGGAAACACGCTGATCAGTACGGTGAAGGATACGTCTTTTATTTTTATGATCGGTGTCGTCGATATGATGGGACAGGCTAAAATTATGGGCGCGCGGGCGTTGGCTTTTTTTGAGGTATATGTTGCGGTGTCTCTGATTTACTGGTTGGTGTGCATTATTATTGAGCGCGGGCTTGTCGTGCTGGAGAAGCGTATTCGAATTTACGAAAGAAGTGAGTAAGAGCATGATTCAACTTCATCAAATTCATAAGCATTTTGGGCAGCATCATGTGTTGAAGGGCATAGACCTGACGGTAGGCAAGGGAGAAGTTGTAGTCATCCTGGGCCCAAGCGGATCGGGGAAGTCCACGCTGCTGCGCAGCATTAATTTTTTGGAACAGCCAAACAGCGGAGTCATTGAAATTAACGGTGTAAAGGTCGATGCCGCCAAGGCGGGAAAAAAGGACATTCTCGGACTACGGATGGCAACGGCAATGGTATTTCAGCAATATCAATTGTTTAAAAATTTGAATGCACTCCACAATGTGATGATTGGTCTGACCAGTGTGAAAAAGCTGGATCGTAAGCAGGCGAGGGAGATCAGTGAAGGCATTTTGGAAAAGGTCGGGTTAAAGGATCGTATGACCTATTATCCTGCCCAGCTTTCGGGTGGACAGCAGCAGCGAGTTGCGATTGCCCGTGCTTTGGCACTAAATCCGCAGGTGTTGTTGTTTGATGAACCGACATCCTCACTTGATCCTGAACTGGTGGATGAAGTGCTGTCCGTGATCCAAAAGGTGGCGAGTGAAGGCAATACGATGATTATTGTCACGCATGAGCTTGGTTTTGCGAGAGATGTAGCGGATCGGGTTGTGCTGATGGAGCATGGTGTGATCGTGGAGCAGGGACCCGTGGAGCAGTTTTTCACCAATCCGAAGGAAGAACGGACACGGCAGTTTCTGGGCAAAGCGTTGGTACAGAGAGCGCCACAGGAGCAGCCTGTATCCCCATAAAAAGTACGTGGATGGGTTATAGGTATGTACAACGTTGTAGACTTATTGCACTTATAGTAAAAAGCACGTTAGACAAGTCGCAGGAGGAAGGAAAGCCCGCGCTTGTTTGTCGTGCTTTTTTGGCGCCTCTTATCCCAAATTCTTTTCCATTGCAAAGTAGCTTATCACACTTATTCATGATAAATTCTAAGAACAATACAGTGAAGATGTAATCGGGAAGGAACATTGGCATATGAAAAAGGTTTTGTTCATTAATACCGGAGGGACCATTTCTTCCTCTTATCAGGAAAACGGCCTGACACCGACCCAATCGGCTGAAAATATTTTGGCGGAAATTCCGGAGCTGAAGGAGATTTGCGAGATTGATGCCCATAATCTGATGAGCATTGATAGCACAAATACACAACCAGAGGATTGGGCTTCCATCGCCCGGATGGTACATCGTTCGCTCGATCAGTACGACGGCATTGTCATTGCACACGGTACGGATACGATGGCTTATACGGCTTCAGCCTTGAGTTTCATGCTGGGAACCGTAGACAAACCCGTCGTTGTGACAGGTTCACAGGTTTCCATTTTGGCGGAGCACAGCGATTCCAAAAAAAATGTAATTGACTCATTCCTGACCGCATGTGGCGAGGTGGCTGGGGTTTTTGTCGTGTTTAACGGCAAAATTATCAATGGTAGCCGTAGCTCGAAAATCAGAACACGCAGCTATAACGCCTTTGAGAGTATTAACTATCCGTACATTGGCCTCGTGGAGAACGGTAAGGTGGTCTATACGGAGGGCGTATTTGCAAATCGCAGTACCGTTCGTCATCCATACAACGACGGGTATGCTTCCGAAGTATTTCTGCTCAGGCTGATTCCGGGTACGAATCCGGCGATTTTCGATGCCATTCAGGGCTTGGGCTATAAAGGTATCGTCATTGAGGGCTTTGGTATGGGTGGCGTCCCTTTTAAAGAAAGAAGCCTGATCAGTAAAATCGAGGAACTGATGAAGGACGGTATGAGTATTGTCGTGACTACTCAATGTCCTTATGAGGGCGGGGATTTGACGATTTACGAAGTGGGGCAAAAGGTACTGGAGAAGGGGGTTATTCCGGGGTATGACATGACAACGGAAGCGCTGGTGACGAAAATGATGTGGGCGTTGGGGCAGACGACCGATCCGGCCGGGGTAGCCAAGATTATGGCAACGAACTACGCAGACGAAGTTTCCCTGCCTGCGGATACAGCTTCCTTATAGGAAGCTGATTTCCGTAGATACCGGGTTAACGCTGGCCTTGCCCCAGTCTGCTTTTAATCTCAATAGCCACTTTCAGCGCTTGTACAGCCGATTCCAGTGGAATCAGGCTTTCCGAATGTCCACCAAAGCATTCAAGTGCATGATCCAAACTTTTTTCGTATGGATTGGCAGATTCGAGGTTGATTTTTTGCTGTCCTGATGCGGTATACTCATATAATGCGGTAGGTATAAGATCGTTTTCGTCGCTTTCATGAAATACCAGCTTGGCCTTTTCGAAATAAGCTTCATAGGCCACTGTGAAGGGGTAGCTTCCCGGCATGTGGGATGAGGCGATGACTTCTGTGAATGTATCCCGATGCTGAAAGTAAGCACGAACCTGTGCTTGTTCAGGATGGGTAACTTCTGTACCCCAGACTGTAAATGGATCACAGGGGCCTAATAGCCAGGTCAGTAAATCCAGTTCATGAATCATGAACTGAGTAGGGATGGAGCTTAGTCCAAGATCCCCCCACAGAGGAGGCGTTTCTCTTTTCAAAGATAAGGAGATAAGCTTTCCGTACTTCTGTTGGCGGTATGCCTCATACAGATAGGTATAGGCGGGATCAAACTTAATGAACTGGTTGACCAGAATCTTTTTGCCATATTGCTCCGCAGCTTGTTGCATAAGAAGAGCGTCTTCGAGATTAAAGCAAACGGGTGTTTCACAAAATACATGCTTACCGTGCTTTAGCGCATCCACAGCATATGACCTATGCAGGTGGGAGGGCAGGCATAGATCGACGATATCCACGTCTGGATCCAGCAGAATATCCTCTATATTTTGTGTGACTTCTACGTTTAGCTCCTCTTTCAGCTTTTGCAGCTTGGTTTCGTTCCTTCCAAATACCATGATTCTGTTTACCTTGGGATGGTTGTTTAACAATGAGGCATGATATGCGCCGAATCCCGTCCCCAATATTCCAATATTCATCATCCATTACACCCCTTTACTTCTATGATACACACCTATTGCTGCCAACAGGGTGTCAACAATCTTTGCATCATCTTTTCAATTCGGGTTAACCATCTATTGTGGAGGTATGATTGTGAGACTGCATCGTTTAATCGCGATTTTATTATGTATCGAATCTAGAGGGAGAATGAAGGCCAAGGAATTGGCGTTGGCACTGGAAACCTCTGTACGCTCCATTTACAGGGATATCGACCTCCTGGCTGAAGCCGGCGTTCCGATTGTTACCGCATCCGGACCGAAGGGCGGAATTTATTTAATGGAGGGTTATACGGCGAACCTGAAACAGTTGAATGGCGGGGATGTCATTCAGTTGTATTTAACAGGGATGGGCATTTATACAGGCGGGCCCACCGAATCGGGTTTGAAGTTAAAGAATGCTCTGCTCAAACTGGAACAGACGATGCCAGACCCGTATCAGTCCGATATTAAGAAAGCCAAAGCGCGGTTTTATTTTGATGATACGCCGTGGTGGACGGAACGTATAGCCATTCCTTGTCTTGAGGCCGTGAGAGCTGCAGTGTGGGGGTCCCATAAAATAACCATTCAATATGAGAAGGCTGACGGAATCTGTTCTTCCCGTCATGTGCATCCCTATGGACTTGTGGTGAAAAAAGGAGATTGGTATCTCATTGCCTTCTGTGAAGTTGGGCAGGAGATTCGGACCTTTAAGTGTGAGCGAATCAAGGAGGTTCAGCCGTCTGCGGAAGTGTTTGAGGTTCCGGTGGATTTTTCGCTGGAACATCATTGGATGAGGCAAGAAACCGCGTTTAAGCAGCTTTGTACAGAGAAAGAATACTATCCCGTTCTGATCCGAACGAATAAGAAGCAAGCGGGAATTATAGCGAAAAGAATGGAAATCATCCAGTCTGTACAGGAAGGCAGTCATTTCATTCTAACGGTCAACATGTATAGTTATGAAGCGGCTTGTCGCGATGCTATGGATTGGATCGGTAGGGTTGAAGTTGTGGAGCCTGTAGCACTCCGACAGTTTGTGAAGGAAGAAATTAACCGACTCCAGAGGATATATGGATAAATGATTAAAAAAACACCTGCCTAGGGCAGATGCTTTTGCTTGTTAAGTCCAGGCCCAGAGAAATCCGTCACGATCCCAGGCAATTCTACCACCATGAAGCTTGCGGAATGCTTTTTTGATTTCTTTTTCCAGAGATACATGACCATGCTCGCTTATAAACACATACTGCTCTCCATACTCAGAGCGTACATATGCAATTGCATCTTCTTGTTTCAGGGTGCCCACTTCACGGATCTGCGCGACCATCCATTGTGCAATCTCTTGTTCTGTTGTAGGGGTGTTGTCCATTTGTCGTATCCTTTCCTGCGTACCGATTGGGTGTAGCTGTTCGGCTCACCTCCCCGTAGTATACGGCAATTCGGAGAATTATTGAATTTTCTGATATAAATTTACTTGAGCGGTTGGCTAAGTGGGCTTTCTTTTGTATAATTAAGGGAATATTCACGGGAATTTTCTTTTTTTGTATTGTAATCATGCAAGTAATCCCTGGGGGTGCCTGATTTGAAGGAAACAACCACAATTCGCGCAGAGCTGGAGCAGTACATCAGACGAGAAGGAATTACGATTAGTAAGTTTGGGGAGAACACAGGTATTAATGCAGGAACGATCAGTGCCATTATTAACGGTAATCGTCCGATTGCGATGCTGCTGTTGGATCGGATTGGTGAAGGCATGGGGCTTGAAGAAGGGAGCCTCTATGAGTTATACATTGATGAATTTATACGGAATACGGCACCGAATTGGCGACGGGTTCGCCCCTTTTTGCATCGCTGTGCAGAGCTGAACAAACTGGATTGTATTAAGCAAGTCGTGGAGTTTATGATGGACTATCTCATATACGCCCCAGCTTTGTTTGAGACAGCAGAAGAATTATTCAGTGAAGGTAAGTTCGAGGCTGCGGCAATTATTTATAAAAATGTTTCGGAAAGTGAAAAGTACCAACATTCAGAGCGTCTGGCGCTCTGCCAATACCGTTTATTTACGATTGCCGTTGGCGATGACCAGGACGAAAACTTATGGGCAGCCACACATTTCGAAAGCTTTGTGGACCGACTGGGTGAAGCAGACCAACTGGATGCCTTAAGAGACTTGGCCAATACCTATGCCTCCTTGCGGCGTTGGGATAAAGTAGAATGGTTTGCTGAAAAAATGGCTCAAAAAGCCAAGGTACAATACGAGCAAAAATACGGAAATACCAGAAGATCGGAGCGTGGCAAGGAACCTAAGGGTCCTTTGTTTATGTATATTGTATACTCTTATGTGCTGCGCGCCGGGGTGTGGGATGAGCGCGGGGATTACCAAAAAGCGCTGGAATTTGTATCCCTATACTCTGATTTGAGCTGGGTGCAAGAGGATACGGAAGAAGCTCAGCGTTTGAAGGCCCTTTGTAGCAACTGGGCTGAGGCCAACGGGTATTTATATCAATTGATGTCCGGCAGCCTGGATGTGATTCCACAGTATGTAGATTATTTGGAAAAAAACGAAGGTGAAATTCTGGTGGGGCTACATAAAATTATGGTAGCGGCCAACCGTTATGATTTTAATGTAGATCATGTACTGCAGCGCTTTGAAAAACAAATTGAGGCATTTTCAGATCAGCATGTCAAGGTAGGGACCTATACGGAGCAAATGTCAGCAGATCTCTATGCACGATTTTTGGCAGAGATGGCTTGTTATGATCTCAACAAACATCGTTATTCCAAAGGTATGAAATTCCTGCTCGAGAGCCTTTCCTATTCCGTCGTGCTGAATGGTAATCCTGTCACAATCAAATGTGTAGGATTATTTGAAAAGTTTCGGCATACTGCCACTTCTGAGGACAAAGAGGAATATAAAAACTTACTTGGAGAGGTAGAGTACATCCATGATAAAAAAGATCGTTTTTTCTCTGCTCGCATTTAATGTTTTTGTCCTATTGAATTTTTCACCCGTTCCCCCCCCTATGGAAGATCCTAGCGACATCCACAGTCATGGGCTGGGGGGATGGGCTTTTTCATCCCTTGATACATCTACCTGAAAAGGTCTAGATTGTCGTAACCCAAAAGGTATCCTCTTATGAAGAAGAGGATACCTTTTTTTGATGTGGAAGTGCATTTGAAGGAGCACTTTTGCCGTCAAGAGTGGGGAGTTGGAAGTTGAGCAGGCGGAAACCAGACATGACGCAGATCCACCCAGCCCTGACTGTTAAAAGATACACCGCGCACAGAAGGAAGATAGGCCGTCTGAACGGGCTTTTCATATAAAATATGCAGCTGGTGCTCATCCATGAGCCGAGTTTCGATATGTTCAAATTGCTGCGCCCTAACAGTATGATCGGCCTCCCGTGCAATTTCACGCAGCAGTCTTTCGATATCCACACGGCTATGAGGCTCCACATGCCCAGATACATTGAGATACAAGTCAAACAGGCGTAATTGCTCATCACGGTCACGAAAGAGAGAAAAGATGATTAAGTCTGACTCCATACGGATAGATGAGCTTTTGAATTCATTCATAGATGCGGCCACGATGTTACAGGTATACCCACAGGATTCGAGCTGAGCCGCAACCCGGTCTGCGTCCGCTTTATACTCGGGAATGGTAGCAATTTGTAGTGCCGCCAGTGGTTCATAAGAATCGTTAGATGAATCCACTGCTGGAGGAAGGGAGCGATGATCCAGACATGCTACAATGCGGGCACGTATTTCTGGGTTGCGCAACGGTCCATCCTTGTGTGTATTACATGTGATAAATTTGCGTACCGAAGCCGCCGAGTGAATCTGGCTCCATGCGGTATCCGTATCTCCCGCTGATACGGGATTATGGATAATGTGAAAAGAAGAAGCGGTGTCTTCCGTATCCGACGATTCCAGCTTAGTCGCCCACGGGAGTTGGACAATTTCCACTCGGTCCAGATGAGCCCGGCCTTGAAAATAAGGTGCGAAAGCCTCCAGTGTACACAGGCTTTCGTTCATTTCCGTGACTTTGAATGCCCCTGTACCGATAGGGCGGATGCCAAAGGCGGCCTCACCCACCTGATTAAGCTCACGCGGCACAATCGCAGCCCGGCTGGTACACAGGAAGGATAGAAATAGCTCGTTCGGCTCTTTTAGTACGAAGCGTACCATCGTCGGGCTCAACGCCTGGACGTGCTGAATTTGCCGGACGATAAAATGATAAAGTCGCCTTCCCGGCGCCCGACTCAGTCGCTCAAAGGTATAGACGACGTCTTCAGCGGTCAGTATTTTTCCGTTATGAAACAGCACTTCTTTACGTAGGAAAAAGGTCCACTGTGTACGAGTGGCGTCCACCTCCCAAGCGTGCGCCAATCCCGGCAAAATCTCACCGCTTTCGTTCGCCCGGCGGGCCAGGCCATCAAAGACGTGGCTAGATACGAAGGACTCGGCGAGCCAGTTCAAGTACAACGGGTCCAGCGTATAGAGTTGCTGGCGAATAGGCAGACGCAGCGTGTCGATCTGCTGCTGATCACTGCGCACCTCCGCGTGATGCCCAAAATAATTTAGCAGCCAGCCTTGCAAATGCTCCTGCATGGTGGAGGAGCGTGAATGAACTCGGATCTCATCCAGCGCGCGTTTGATATCATGGCGGTCTATGGCTTGCATCATGGATTGCACGGCAATGTCTTCCGGCTGAATGAGGAAGCGCAGACTGGAGCGGCGGCCTCTGCCTCGGCGGGGAGTCCATTGTATCCAGTCGTGCTGCTCCATTTTCTGAATGATCATCAAGGCGTTGCGGTGAGTACAGTCAAAAATAGCCGCCAGCTCATCCAGCGTCGTCTCTATGGTATGGTTTTCGTCCTTGTCGTCAGCTGCGTGTGAGTGAAGCCGTAAAAATTGGGCATGGAGTTTCATTCAAGGTTGCTCCGTTTCCCCTATATTTGATTAAAAGCGTAGCCACTTTTATAAAATAGGAAATTTTGTTTGAATTAATTTCTCTTTATCTTCTTATTTTATCATCTACAATAAGGGTTATAAAGCATATTTGTGGAGGTATTTACCATGCATGACAAGATGAATGGAACGTCTTTGCCGAAAACGTCGTTTCTGTCCGCCTTTGCTGGCGCAATTGTGTTGGCGCTGGTTCATCAATATCTGTTTTACGGACATGGGCTGGGCGTGTCTATGCCAATTTTTGTTATTGTGTTTTACGCCTATATGTATGCCTTTAATCGAGATCGTTTCCAGTTAGGATCATGGATAGGGCGTTTACTGTTTGTGATCATTTTCATGCTGGCATTGACATATGCGCTGTTCAATAATCCGGTCCTATATGTGTTAAATGCGCTGGCGATATCTGCTCTGATTAGCGTACATATGGTGCTGCTGTTTGGGGAGAAAAGGCATGGCTGGTCGGAACCCGGTATTATTGGTCAGGCGTTAAGCCATTGGTTTTATCAAAACTTTCGTCATATCGTGACCCCGTTTCGGATGGTTAAGACAGTAGCCCTTCGGAATGTGAAGGATGAGCGTAAGCGTGTATTGGGCAAAGTGATAATCGGTTTGCTTATTGCCTTGCCGCTACTGTTCATCATCATATCTTTGCTGGCTTCGGCAGATGGGATGTTCGAAAAGCTGTTATCTGGTATACCCGATTGGATCGGCACACTGTCCTTTGGGAGTGGCATGCTGCGGCTGATCTGGACCTGCTTTTTCACCTTCTGTTTCTTCTGCTACTTGTGGGGATTTGTACAGCCTGCTCCGCGTAATACGCAAAGAGAGACTCAATCATGGCACGGGTTAAATGAGCGCACGAATGGTCCAACCACCGAGTACGATGGTCATTCTTCAGTGATGATTGACCGACCAACGGTGCCTTACCACGAGCCGGTCGCGATCAAGTTTGATCCTGTAATTACCGCTACGGTGCTGATTGTCATGAATTTGGTGTATGTTGTGTTCGTTGTGTTGCAGTTCGGATATCTGTTTGGTGCATGGGAAGGTGCTCTGCCCGAAGGAACCTCGTATGCTGAATATGCGAGAAGAGGATTCGGGGAGCTGGTTATGGTAACAGGTATCAACTTTGTGCTGATGATCAGTGTATTGAAGTGGACTGAATTTGGCTCAGGTATAGTGCAAAAAATGAACAGCGGCCTGCTGTACATACTCGTGGGTTGTTCGGGTGTGATGCTGTACTCGGGATATACCCGGCTGGTTATGTACGAAGAAGCATACGGCTATACGTACACCCGCTATTTGGTACACGCGTTTATGATTTTTCTGGGCTTGCTACTGCTTATTGCAGCTGTGCGCATTCATTTCCGTCAACTGCCGTTGGCGAAATATTATATTGTACTCGCTCTGGTCGCCTATGTCGTCGTGAACTATGTGGGCATTGATATACGGATTGCTGAAAATAATCTCGAACGGTATCGTACGACATCGGTGATAGATAAGGAATATTTGAGTGAGCTATCGGCAGACGCGATTCCGCTGCTGATTGACTTTAGTCGTAAGGAACATGGATCACTAGATGAGTTTTTACAAGCCCGTTTGACGAGCATGACGAGAGAAGAATCGGCTTGGCCTGAATTCAATTGGGCAAAGTATCGAGCGCAACGGGAATTGCACGACTATATTTTGGAATGAGAGGTGTTTGGGAATGATCGGAACAGAAACGGTACAGGGTATGGTATTGGAGCTACAGGATGAAATGTCACAGTATCAGCATCAGTTTGGGGTAAGACGAAACCATTTTCTCGCGGAGGCTATGTCCTACGGAATGAGTGAGGAGGAATGCCAGTCTTATGCTATCCAGAGTATTGGTCCGGTCGTTCCCGTCGCCTATATGCCTACGTTGGCCCCCGGCAAAACCCGACCGCTCAGTCCAATGTTGGCAGCGCGGTACCGATATGCGGGGGATTGGAAGGACATCGACGAGCATCTGCTCCTACCAGATGAAGTGCTGCGGATCGCAGGTACAGAGCAGTTCCGCAGCTGGATCAGCGATATGCGGAATTACTGGGTGGAATCGGCTCCATACCGATTCGGGGATGATCGTCTTTCGCTGCTGTCGGTTGCGAGCGAGGAAGAGGGTCACTTTTCCATGCTCGTCTGGAAGGAGCCTGGTGAAGAGCCTGAAGTATGGACGTATGCTTTGCAGCATGAATACCGATTCAGTCATCTGCTCCATTGGTTCAAGTGGCTGAACGGGCGCAGTGAAGAATGAGAGGTACAGATGATGAAAAAGAATCGTAATTGGGTCGTGCTATTTATCGGCATCGCTCTGATGATGGGGGCAGCAGACTATTTAACACAAGCTAAGCCTACGACTCCTCCTGAGCTTATCGTTCCAACCGTAATCAGTGAAGAAAGCCTTCAGTTGTGAGAATGAAGTTAATTTTTTGTAGTATTACGTTGTTAAAGTAAGCCGGAATTCACCCTAATAGTTGAGAGGGAATTGAGGCCAACATCAATGAATGTGGAGCCATTCAGATGTTCAAGCGACTCCGTCATTTCCTCTACAGCTTATATTCAGGGGGAATTTCAATGGCTAGAAGTGCAAGTACTTACGCGTCTGTAATTGACGGTTTTAAGGTAGAAACGAACAAAAAGTATTCGCCAGTAGGTGGAACGAAGTGTAATATTTTTGCACAAGATGTGATGTCTGCGATGTCGGCTTCCCTGCCAAGTGGCTTAGCCAATCAAATGGCTGATGCTTTACTGAATAAAAAGGCGCCGGGCTGGGACTCTGTAACCTTTCAGGATGCTCAAAAAAGAGCAAATCTAGGGTATCCTACCATCGGTATCAAAAAAGCGGATGGTCATGGTCATGTAGTCGTTGTCAGACCGAAGGGTTCATCGATTACGATTTTGAAAGAGGTACAGGTTGCTCAGGCGGGGACAAAAAATTATAACAGTAACACTATTAACTACTCGTGGGTGGCAGCAGATTTGCCTGGAGTGAAATTCTACACACACGACTAATTGGATTCGAGATATCGGCAATCTAATGACCCTGGAAGCAGATCCATTCGATCTGCCTCCAGGGTCGTTTTTTTATTTCGAAACAGAATGTTTAGATACAATGAACGCTTTGCCTGGCTTGATAAAAGCAACAGCATAGCCATTGGAGAAGGAGGAGGATTCCACTCTGTACTCAAGTTTAGTCAGCAGTTGTCCCTGACGATTGATGTAACCGAATTTGCCGTCTGAGACGGATGATTGTGTTTGTTTACCGACTAAAGCAAGGCCTTCTTTGAACGGAGTAGTAACATCATATTTTTGTTGATATTTAATGACTAGCGTTCCGTTTTTATCAATAAATCCGACTTCGTTTTTTGCATTTTTCACACTCGCCAAGCCTTCACTAAAATCCTGGGCATCCGTAAATTTAAAGGGAATCGCGACTTTTCCCAGTTTATTGATGAATCCCCATTTTCCCTTGGCATTTTGGACTGGAGCCAATCCTTCCGAGAAGTCTCCACCGGATTTATATTGAGGAGGAATGACTTCTTTCCCTGCTGTATTGATGTACCCGTATAGCCCTTTGCTATTCTGAACAATAGCCAAGCCATCCGAGAAACCACGACTGTATTTATATTTATAAGGAATCGCTAGTTGACCAGAGGCATTCACAAAACCGATCTTACCAGTGTTGGGGGCGTAGGCAAGAGCCAGACCGTCCGTAAATATATATTCTGAATCCCCATTTTCTTTAAAATGAGAAAGGATTTTTCCCGTTCGATCTATAATTGCATTTTCTTTGGTGTCTGCTATGGTTACCTTTGCTTTTCCTTCAGAAAAGAAATTGGCTTCGGTATATTGGCAAGGGATGACCAGTGCCCCTTTGGTGTTAATGTATCCATAGAGATTGGTTTTTGTATTTTTGACTACGGCTCGCTGCTCATGAAAATCACCAATGGGTTTAAGCTCGGCGGGAAGTGAGAAAGCTTTCTCTCCTTTGGAATTGTAATACACGAGGTTTCCAGCAGATGTTTCAGCGGCTAATAAGCCATCATGAAAAGCACCATCGCTCAGCGGGCGAGCAACGTTGTAATCCAGAGCAGTTTTAGAAACTTCAATGGTTGTTGTGCTGGATGCGGCCCAGCCTGTTCCAATAACGGAGAGGCTAGTAACCAGAATCAATGCAGCTAATCCTAACTTTTTTAACATGCATAAGCTCCTTTGTGAGTTGACTTTTTAACTTCAGGCTTCGAAAAATCTTACCCTCATACGTAAGGTCTTCCATAATATAGACGATAAAAATGTAGGAATGTTTCTTGATATTCTAAATTTTTCTAATTTTCAGCACATGAAAAAGCCCTGCTTCCAAGTATGACACTTGCTATTCTCATCTCTACTCATCTCTTCTCACCCCAGCTATTCTTTGGCTACGGAGGGGCTATCAAGTTACTCCGTAAGCTCATGTTAGCATTTTACAGAATCGAATAACATATCATTTGGCAGAACCTCTTATAGTGAAAATCGATTACTATTGAGAGATTAAAGATAAGAGATCACGTTCATTTTCAAGAAAAAAAGTGAAGAAACAGTGTCATTTTAAAAAAAGTCTATACATATAAATTAAATGTATAGACAAATCAAAAGACTGGATTTATAATTACGCTGTAAACGTTTTCTAGTACTTAACATCCAATCAGACCTTGAAGGGAAGGAACAATCATGAAGAAAATTTTGCTGGCGTGCAGCTCAGGTATGTCTACAAGTTTGCTGGTTACTAAGATGCAGGATTATGCTAAGTCCATTGGAGACGAGGCTGAAATTTGGGCAGTAGGTCAAGATCAGGCGGCAGAAGATATGGCTAAGGCTGACGCAGTATTGATTGGCCCGCAAATGAGTTTTCTTAAAGGACAGCTGGAAAAGGAAGCAGCCCAATATGGTATTCATGTAGAAGTGATTGACATGATGGCATACGGGATGGTTGACGGTAAGAAAGCCTATGAGCAAGCAGTGAAGCTGGTGGAACGCAAAAATGGATAAAGTCAATATAGCTGAACTGACGGAAGAGCAAATTAGTTTCCAACTTATTCTTCATAGTGGAAGCGCTCGCAGTAAAGTAATTCAGGCGCTGACCGAATATCGAAATGAGAATGTAGAAGGTGCGGACGAACTGCTCAAACAAGCCAAGCAGGATTTACGTGCTGCGCATGATATCCATTTTCAAATGGTTAAGAAGGAAGCGGGAGGTACCCAAACTCCTTTCTCGCTCCTTCTAATGCATGCCGAGGATCATCTGATGTCCACGGTTACCATGAAGGATCTGGTTCTAGAATTGCTGGAACTGTTCAAATCCAGAAATTTATAACGGAACATGTAAGTTTGAGAAATTTGGGACATGAAAAGCTTGCAACCCTATTGATGCAAGTCACTTCGCGGGGAGGAATAGGCTTTGTTTGAAAAATTAAGCCGGATACTGATACCTATTGCCGGTAAACTGAACAACAACCGCTATCTTACTGTACTGCGTGATGCATTTATGCTGTCATTTCCATTAACGGTTTTTGGCTCCATTATCGTCGTTATTATCAATCTGCCGTTTCTAAAAGGGTGGATGGGCGACGGCAATTATGCGACTTTTAGCAGTCTGCTGAACATTGCGCCTAATGCCACACTGAATATCATGACCTTATTTGTAATCGTCGGGATTGGGTATTACCTATCTCGAAGTTATAAGGTCGAGCCCATATTTGGCGGCATGATTGCGTTGGCTAGTTTCTTGATGCTCACCCCGTTTGTGTTGACACAAGAAAGCGGTGCCACGATTGCTGGTGTCATTCCGGTTGATCGGATTGGTGCCAAAGGCATGTTCCTTGGTATGATCGTCGCTTTTATTGCGGCAGAGATATACCGAAAGGTGACGCAACGAAATTTTGTCATTAAAATGCCTCCAGGCGTTCCGCCGGCAGTTGCCAAATCATTTGCCGCTTTGCTTCCGGCATGTATTACATTGGGCATATTTTTGATCATTAATGTTGTAGTTACACTGACCCTTCATAATAACCTGCATGATCTGATTTATCATGCTGTACAGGCACCTCTGGTGCATTTGGGCAGTGGCATTATACCTACATTGATTGCTATTTTCTTTGTTCAGCTTTTATGGTTCTTTGGGCTGCATGGTCAAATTATTATTAACTCGGTTATGGACCCAATCTGGAATACGCTGGCACTTGAAAACTATGAAGCGTACTCCAAAGGAGCAGAACTGCCGCATATCATCACCAAGCAGTTTGTGGATATTTACACCGTAGGTATCGGTGGTACAGGTATGACACTGGCTGTCGTGCTTTCGATTCTGATCTTCCTGAAGAGTAAGCAATTGAAGCAGGTCAGTAAGCTGGCCCTTGGACCGGGTCTGTTTAATGTCAACGAACCCGTCATATTCGGTCTGCCGATTGTGATGAATCCGCTTATTTTTGTTCCATGGGTTATTTCTCCAATGATCGTTACGCTGATTACTTACTTTGCCATGACCACCGGGATTGTGCCGCCGCCAAACGGAATACAGGTTCCTTGGACGATGCCGTTGTTCTTTAGTGGAATGATGGCTACGGGCTCCCTGATGGGTGGCGTGCTGCAGTTGTTTAATATGGCTGTCGTCTTTGTCATCTGGTTCCCGTTCCTGAAAATTATTGACCGGATGAACGTTCGTAAAGAGCAGGAAGAGGAGCTTAGCCAAGCAGCCATTGCTGGTAAGGATCAAACTGTTGGAATGTAATGTGGATAAGCTGCTAGATTAGCAGCTTATTCATTGCAAAAGAGAGAGGAGTAGAGCTGTGAATCATACCGAAATGAAAGATACAGAGCAGCAAACCATTCAATACCGTTTTCCATCCGACTTCTGGTGGGGCTCATCGGCCTCGGCTACCCAGACAGAAGGAACCGTGGAGGGGGACGGCAAAGGACCGAACATTTGGGATTATTGGTTTGAGCAGGAGCCGAACCGTTTTTATGACGAGGTTGGACCTGGCGAAACGTCCCGTTTCTATACCCGTTACAAAGAAGATATTGCACTCATGAAAGAGCTTGGTCACAACTCTTTCCGGTTCTCTATTTCCTGGTCGCGTCTGTTTCCGGCAGGGAAAGGTGCATTAAACCAGCAGGCGGTTCAATTCTATAATGCCGTCATTGAAGAGTTGCATCAGGCGGGTATTGAGCCGTTTGTGAACTTGTATCATTTTGATTTGCCGATGGCTTTACAGGAAAGTGGAGGCTGGGTGAACCGGGAGACGGTCGAGGCTTACGTGGATTATGCTAACACTTGCTTTGAGCTATTCGGGGATCGTGTAGCCAAATGGTTTACACATAACGAGCCGATTGTCCCGGTGGAAGGCGGCTATCTGTACGATTTCCACTATCCGAATGAAGTGGATTTCGGTAAAGCCGTACAGGTGGGATATCATACCCTGTTATCGAGCGCCAGTGCCATTAAGGCTTACAGAGAAGGCGGTTATAAGGGCAAAATCGGAATTATTTTGAACCTGACGCCAACTTATCCGCGTAGTCAGCACCCGGCAGACGTGCAGGCTGCTGAAATATGCGATGCGTTCTTTAATCGTTCCTTTTTAGACCCATCTGTGACGGGAGAATTCAATCCTTTGCTCGTGGAGCTGTTACGCCAAGAGGGATATGTACCAAGCATGGAAGACGGAGATCGGGAGATCATACGCCAGGGCACTGTGGACCTGCTGGGGATTAACTATTATCAGCCACGCAGAGTCAAGGCTCGCGAAAGTCTGCCGAACCCGGATGCGCCTTTTGTGCCGGAACGATTCTTCGATTATTACGTCATGCCTGGTCGCAAGATGAATGAAATGCGGGGCTGGGAGATTTATGAGAAAGGCATTTACGACATTCTGACCAATGTCAGAGAAAATTATGGCAACATTGAATGCTTCATTTCGGAAAACGGAATGGGCGTTCAAGGTGAAGAAAAGTTCAGAGATGAACAGGGCATGATCCGCGATGACTATCGCATTGATTTTATCCGTGAGCATCTCAAATGGGTCCAACGAGCGATCTCAGAAGGCTCCAATGTGAAGGGCTATCACTTATGGACGTTTATGGACAATTGGTCCTGGACGAATGCTTATAAGAATCGCTATGGTTTTGTGTCTGTCGATCTTCAGGACGGTGGCAAGAGATCCGTTAAACAGAGTGGGCACTGGTTCAAACAGGTGATCGAGAATAACGGATTCTAAGGTGGTCCTCTGGACCGCCTTTTTTTCTTCATCATCGTCAAAGAACTGTGCTGTACGCCGCTGGTGAGAAAGTATAATGTTCGGTATACTTACTTATACCGTAATACCTTAACGTCCCGCCTGCAGAACAAAAGGAACCAGCGCTACCGATGTTTTGGTAAAATGCTGACATAAAACAATTTTTAGTACAGGTGGTAGACAGATGAACAAATACGAGCGGATTGCACAAGAGGTCAAAGAGCGGATTATGAATAAGACCTATAGCAGTGATGATCCGATTCCCGATGAGATCTCACTGGCAAAAGAGTTTCGTGTAAGTCGGATGACGATTAAGCGGGCATTGGACACATTGGTGATGGATGGGTTGCTGAATCGTAAAAGAGGACACGGAACCTTTATCGTCAAATCAGTTCACAATGGCCCTGTTAACGTTGTCGTAAATGAAATGCTGGGGTTAACCAACGTACTGCGCGGGAAAGAGATCAAAAATAAAATCGTCGCCTTTGACGTTCAATTTCCATCCGAAGAGGTAGCGACCCATCTATTTATTGATGCCAATTCTCCTGTATATCATGTGATCCGTCTGCGTGTCGTGGAGGGTGAGCCCTACGTTATCGAGCGCACATACATGCCCACGAAGCTGATCAGCGGTATTACAGAGGAGGTGCTGTACGGCTCGGTGTACAAACATATTAAGGAGGAGCTGGGACTTAATATTGTCGGTTCACACCGTACCATCCGGGCATCCAAGTCAACGGAACTGGATCGTGAGCATTTGGACTGCGCAGCGGATGATCCAATCTTGGAAATTGAGCAGGTGGGTTATCTGGATACAGGTATACCATTTGAATACTCGTTCTCGCGGCATCGGTACGATAAATTTGTGTTTACCACAGTGAATCGAATGCGTTGATTAGTAAAAAAATAAGCATAAGGGTTCGAGCTACATATTCTCGAATCCTTGTGCTTTTTTGTGTTTACAATAAGTTTAAGGGAAAATGAGATGCTTTATTTTTTACAATAAGCAATAAAACTTTCTATCCATTGTATGGTTATAGTTTCGCGTAAAATAGCACCATCTAATACAAGATAATCGCCAAAATTATCACTATCAAGAGGAGGAATAGTTTCATAACGTTCTTTATTTTTGCGTAAATGTTCCAGCCTATCTTGATGTTGAAGCAGCTGATGTTCCAACAAATATAATCGGGTTGTTATATCCAGATGATTAGAAAAATACATTCTCAGCTTAAACACATCTTTGGGAGTGGGTTCAATAGGCTCTGCTTTTTTTAGCCATTGTAAAAAATCTTCTTTGCCATTCTCCGTAATCGAATACAATTTTTTTTCTAAAATTTCTCCGCTAATTTGGATCTCGTAGACGATAAGTCCCTCATTAAGCAGTTTTTTTAATTCTGGATAGATCTGACTATGCTTTGCAGTCCAAAATTCGCCTAAATCTTTACTGAATTCTTTACCTATATCATAACCAGTCATAGGTTCTTTATTTAACAAGCCCAGAATGGCATATTTTAAAGTTCTCATAAGGCAATCTTCCTAACATTTTCGTCGTTTATTGGTTAAGTATAACATATTTAGCGAGTCCACAATAAGATTGATATATTATTGAAAACATATTTAATAAAACATATAACTACATACATGTTCCTGTTGATATATTTCAAAGCGCGTGTTAATATTATTTCGAAATATGTGAATGATTTCACAATACAACGACGAGGGAGAAGAAGATCTCAGTGGAACTTACAAAAAAGAGATGGATTATTCTGATTGCAAGCTGTTTTATTAATCTGTGTATTGGATCAATTTACGCGTGGAGTGTATTTTCTGCCCCAATGGCAGAATATTTGAGCAGCGTCACAGGACTTAGTTTAACACCGGGGAATTTGGCTATTGCATTTACGATTACAAATTCGGTAGGTCCTATCACGATGATTTCAGGTGGCTGGATTAATGATCGATTCGGGCCCAAGAAAGTGATCTTTGTAGGGGGCTTGCTATTTGGAGGCGGTATGATTTTATCAGGATTTGCAACATCTGTAGGTTACCTGGTATTGGCTTACGGTATCGTACTCGGCCTAGGAACGGGAATGGTTTACGGATGCACAATTAGCAACTCTATTAAGTTTTTCCCTGACAAAAGAGGATTAGTTGGCGGTATAACAACGGCTGCTTATGGAATAAGCTCAGTTATTATACCTCCTATTGCCAATAGTTTAATCAGTAGGTCTGGTGTGACATCAGCATTCATTATCATCGGTATAGCATTTCTTATTATTGTATGTGCTGCTTCTTTCTTCATTGAGAAATGTCCATCTGACTTTGTTCCTGCAGGATGGACACCCAAGACTGTAAATGTTGGCCGTTCTATTCAGAACGACAAAGACTGGAAAGGCATGCTCTCAAGCCCTCTGTTTTATATCATGATCTTGTTATTAATGTGTGGTGCTTTTGCCGGACTCATGTGTACATCACAAGCTTCTCCTATAGCTCAGAAAATGATTGGTATGTCTGCGGCAGCCGCTACGACAGTTGTTTCCGTATTGGCATTGTTTAACACGGGCGGACGAATCGTTGCAGGCTATATTTCGGACAAAATCGGTCGAATCAATACCCTGGCTTTTTCTTCTGTCTTTTCGGTCATAGGACTCACATTGCTTTATTTTTCAGGCGAAGGTAGTGTGTTGACATTCTATATTGGTATTTCAGTTATTGGTTTATGTTTTGGTGCACTGATGGGGGTATTTCCTGGATTTACTGCCGATCAGTTTGGTGTGAGAAATAATAGTGTGAATTATGGAATTATGTTTATTGGATTTGCAACAGCAGGATACTTTGGCCCATCGATTATGAGTCATGTTTACAGCACAGACAGTAGCTATCAGAGAGCCTTTGTCATTGCGGCCGTACTTGGCATAACCGGACTTGTTCTAACATTTGTATATAAGTTCACTACCCGAAAAAATCAGAAGATGGCTGTGGATATGAATCAGAAAGCTATCAATTAACCCATAGCAATAAATACAGATAAGGAGCATGAGATCATGCAAAGAAAATATCCCAATCTATGTAAACCAATTACAATTGGAAATGTGACTTTCAGAAATAGAATGTTTGGCTCTCCTATGGGAGGTACAGATATTACAGCTGACTGCACTATTGGACCGAAATCTACAGCTTTTTATGAATTAAGAGCAAAAGGCGGTGCTGCGTCAGTTACGGTCAGCGAAGTCGTGGTTCATCCTGAGACGGAAGCTTCCCATATGTACCATCTGGATCTGGGGACAGTAGATTCTCTTGCTAGTTTTACCTATACTGCAGACGCTATTCGCCGTCACGGGGCAATTGCCAGTGTGGAATTGTCTCATTCTGGACAGTATGCAGGAACTTATCTGACTGACAAAAATAAGAAACAAGGACTTGCTCAGTGGGGACCCAGTCCAGGAGTACGTCCAGACGGCAGAGAAGTAAAGGAACTTACGCAAGAACTAATTGCTGACATTGTAGCAGCTTATGGTAGATGTGCTGGACTGGCCAAGAGAGCAGGTTACGAAATGATTATGGTTCATGGCGGACATGGATGGTTAATTAATCAGTTTTTTTCTCCTTATTTCAACCGCAGAACAGACAAGTATGGCGGATCTTTGGAAAACAGGGTGCGTTTTGCACAGGAGGTTCTTGACTGTGTTCGTAAAGCTGTGGGTTCTGGCTTCCCAATCGAGTTTAGAATGAGTGGCTCAGAGTTATTTGAAGGCGGCTATGGTCTGACAGAAGGTATAGAAATTGCTAAATTAATCGAATCAAGAGTCGACTTGCTTCATGTATCTGCAGGAACCTATCAGACAGGATTTGGTATCACACACCCTTCGATGTTCTTGCCTCATGGAAGTAATGTTTATCTTGCAGCAGAGATTAAGAAGCATGTAAGTGTTCCGGTTGCAACGGTCGGCGGATTAAATGACCCGGCACAAATGGAAGAAATCATTGCCAGCGGTCAGGCGGATGTTGTTGAAATGGCTCGCGCACTGCTTGCTGATCCAGAGCTTCCAAGAAAGGTGATGAGCAACCGCGACGAGGACATTATTAAATGTCTGAGATGCTTCACCTGTATGGCAGAACGTGCAGAAACATCCACAAGACGCTGTACAGTTAACCCATTAATTGGTCGTGAGATGGATGGAACAGAAATTTACCCTTCCCCTAATCCACGCAAGGTTTTAGTAGCCGGTGGAGGCCCAGGCGGGCTTTATGCAGCTCTTACTGCAGCCAAACGCGGACATAAAGTTATTCTATGTGAGAAGGCTGACGAGATAGGCGGTATTTTGAGGGGAGAGCAGGCGATTCCTTTTAAATATGAGATGTATGAATTAGGTGTTACTCTCGGAAAGCTGGCTAAAGACGCTGGCGTTGAGATCCGTTTGAATACACCTGTTACTAAAGAGTATGCAGAGAAAGAAAATGCTGATGCGTTAATTATCGCAGCTGGTTCCGCAGCAATTGTTCCTCCAATTCCTGGATTGAATGGTGATAACGTAGTCATTGTTAATAACTACTATCTGGAGAAGGATAGGGTCAGCGATAGCGTAGTCGTATTGGGAGGCGGTCTGGCAGGCTGTGAAGCAGCAATTCACCTTGCCCAGGAAGGTAAGACGGTTCATCTGGTAGAGATGAGAACGGAGCTGGCTCCGGATGCTAATATTAGACATCGTCCGATTATGCTAAAAGAAATCGAAAAGAATAACATTCAGGTTCATTTAGGATTTAAAGGGCTGAGTGTTACACAAGAAGGTGTTGCTTGCGCTGATCAAAATGGTGAAGAACATTTTGTTCCAGGTACTTCAGTCATTTGTGCGCTTGGACAACGTCCAAGAAGAAACGTAGTAGATGAGTTAATTGATTGTGCACCTTATGTTGCACAAATCGGAGATTGCGTTAAGGCATCTACTATCACGACTGCAATATATCAAGGATATCATGCAGCGCTTGATATCTGATTATCTGCGACTCACCATCATTGCCCGGCATGGGACACTTCAGGAGTCTAAGAGAGGTACTCGAACATAGCGGTTCAACACAAATTGCACAGCTCCTGCAAATGGGTACAACATTGCGCAAGAGCTGTGCGATATTTTTTTAAGGATTAAGGCAATATCCCAAGTGTGAAAGTTAATTGCCAAGCAATCTTACTTCATGCACCGTCGGGGTATACCAGTTGTTCGGATTATTGAAAAGCACTGCATTTACAAGGTTAATTCGCACGTAGCGAGCTTGAAAATTGACTTTGTCACTGGTAAAACCATACGTGGTATTACCTGTGCGATCAATCGTGAAGTAGTTAACTCCATCCGTGCTGTATTCAATTTTATATTTGTAATACGCTTCAGATCCTTTGTACATAAACCATGAAATTTCCACTTCGCTGATGGTCTTGGTACTGCCTAAATCGACCTGCCACCAAGCGGGCCAGGATGCAGAAGCAGCCTTCCACGAGGTTTGGGCGTTGCCGTCGTTCGCCAGTGAAGCTGGAGAACTGGATGCGGCTGAGCTAGCAGTCGCTGTTTTGCCCTGTGCGTGATTCACAAGGGACGGCAGGATTACTGTGCCTGTCGCAGCATCCAGATCCCAGCTACTGTACCAGTTCAGGGTTGCTGTTTTGTTGGAGTCATTCAGAGTTAGTGGCAACCAGATGAATTTGTGGTCGCTCAGATTGAGCGGATTCCAGCGGTCGCCCATATAGATGTAGCTGGTTCCTGCGCTACCCGTAACCGTGGCGATGGAATGGATTTGCGAGCCGTAAGCCGCTGGATCACCGAAGGGCGACAGAGCAGACCAGCTTCCAGTCATGGAACTGGCGGTTGCGTAAGCGCCCTGATTCGGATACCAGCCAGATGCCTGAGAGGTGAACAGGTAGTAGATATTGTTCTTTTTCACAACAGTAGGAGCTTCGCGATAGCCATTTTCAAAAATCCAGCCAACGAACGCCTGCACACCTGTATAATCGGCTGTCAGCTTGAAGATCGCCATCGTATCATTGGCGCCGCCATTTTTACGGGAAGCTGTAATAAGGTAGCCGCTACCGTCCGTATCCGTGAACACCGTCATATCACGAGACTCGTAATTCAGTGGGCGGAAGCTGCCTTGGTAGGCAAAATTTCCGTCGGGTGTATCGCTGGTAGCGACGGCTACACGACCTAGTGAGTAGTCCGTGCCATTTTCATAGTGCGCCCATAGTACATATTTTCCGGTGGTTTTGTTGTAGATAACTTTGGGACGCTCGATTTTGCTCGAATTCAGCTCAGGGGCGGAATCTTTGGTGAGAATACTGCTGCGGAAGGACCAATTTTTCAAATCGGTTGAGGTATATACGTTCACTTTTTCAAATTTCCAGTTTTCGGCGTGCTCGCCGTACCAATAATAAGTAGAACCTACTTTTAGAATATTACCGCTGTTCGCCTGAATCGGGTTACCTGCGGTGTCTTTCCAATCCGCTCCGTTCGTAATGGCTGTGCTTGCTGTTGCGCTCAGGGATAGTTCAGCATTGGCGACGTCCAAACCATTCAGCGCTTGGTTCACCTCGGTCCCGTAGGTTGCTTGCGTAACGCCTGTTGTATTGGCGTGTGCTGTATCGGGTTGAAGACCCGCACTGGCCACTGCGAATAGGATACAAATCCATGCGGCTAACCATTTGCTGCTGTTGATCCACTTCACGATATCATCTGCCTCCTTTAACACGGATAGGATGGGTCGGAATGGCTTGTCCGGCACCTCATTTTCGATTTTACCCTAATTGGAAGCGTTTACAAGTGGAATAAATTGAAGTCTTTAGCATGGTGAAACTGTTGTTACGAGAAAGGACAAATCTGATCACTGCATACAAAATAGGTATATAGATATTTGAAACTTTGGGGAAAGCTCGTCAGTTATGTGGGAAGCGTTTGTAATTGTGCGTTTTGTCATTGACACGTTCACATTATTTTAAATTTAAAGTGACTGGAATCACATAAACGGTTACTTTATGTGGGTATACTTGCTTTAAATTGAGGGTTACAAATGGGACATATATTGAAATACCCTTTGTTATCTTATTTTGGAGAGAAGAGGGATACAAAGATGCTAAGTGAGCAAACCATTGCAACGATCAAATCGACTGTACCTGTTTTGGAGGTACACGGAACTACAATCACCAAGCGTTTTTACCAGATGATGTTTGAGGCCCATCCCGAGCTTCTCAATATATTCAATCACGCGAATCAGAAGCAAGGACGTCAACAGGGAGCGCTGGCCAATGCTGTATACGCGGCTGCACAGCACATTGACCGTCTGGAGGAAATTCTTCCGGTGGTACGCCAGATTGCACATAAGCATCGCAGTTTGGGAATTAAGCCCGAGCATTATCCTATCGTCGGAAAATATCTGCTCGCTGCGATCAAGGACGTACTGGGAGATGCGGCTACAGACGAGATCATTGCCGCATGGGCCGAGGCCTATGGTGTGATCGCTAATGTATTTATAGACGTGGAAGCTGAAATGTACAAGGAGGCTGGACAGCAGCAGGGAGGCTGGTCAGACTTTAAGAGCTTTGTTGTGCAGAAAAAGGTTAAAGAAAGCGACCAAATTACGTCCTTTTATCTGGTGCCGCAGGATGGACAGGTGTTGCCTGAATTCGAGCCCGGACAATATATCAGCTTAAAGATGGAAATCCCGGGAGAACATAATACCCACATTCGTCAATACAGTCTTTCGGATGCACCGGGCCAACCTCACTACCGAATATCTGTAAAGCGAGAGGATGCTGTAGAGTCCCGTCCGGCAGGTAAAGTATCCGTGTATCTGCATGAGCAGGTGCAAGAGGGCGATGTGCTTCAGGTATCTGCACCGGCGGGTGATTTTACGCTGGATCGGACAGATCGTAGATCTGTCGTGCTGATCAGCGGAGGGGTCGGACTAACCCCGATGGTTAGTATGCTGGCTTCCTTGGTGAAATCTGCTCCGCATCGGCCTATCACCTTTGTCCATGCAGCAGTCAACGGAGATAACCATGCTCTGCGCAATGAGGTGGAAAAGCTGGTCGCCATACATGCACAGGCTGCAGTTCGCTGGTGTTACAGCAGACCAACGGAGCAGGATCGGCTGGCACAGGCTTTTCACAAGGAAGGCCGTTTGGATCTGGACTGGTTGCAATCCGTGATACCGGAACGTAACGCACATTATTACTTTTGCGGCCCTGAGGGATTCATGCAATCGGTATACGGCCTGTTGAAGGAGTGGAATATCCCTGCTTCGGATATCCACTATGAATTCTTTGGCCCTGCCAGCGCATGGGAAGCAGAAGCACAATAAGACATCAAAAAAGACGAAGGATATTTGTCCTTCGTCTTTTTTTGCGATGATTACAATGGGAAATCCTGCTCATTGGGTACTACTTTTCAAAGTGCACTCCTGTTTTCATAACAAGGGAGTACGCAAAAATTCCATACCTCGCGGCATATATGGGCGCAAAGCCTCCGGAATACGGATCGAACCGTCCTCTTGCTGGTGATGCTCCAGCAACGGGATCAGAATCCGGGGCGAAGCAACCGCTGTGTTGTTGAGCGTGTAACAATATTTCAGCTTGCCGTCCGCATTGCGGTACCGGATGTTGGAACGGCGCGCCTGGAAATCAAGCAGCTGGGACGACGAATGTGTCTCGCCGTAAGCCTGGCGGCTGGGCATCCATGTCTCAATGTCCACCTGCTTGTAGGTTTTTTGCGCCATGTCGCCTGTACAGACAGCTATCTTACGGTAGGGCAGCTCCAGCAGTTGAAGCAGGTCTTCCGCATTGCGCGTAATTTCCTGAAACATCTGTTCCGAAGCGTCCAGGCTGGCTTCGCAGATGACGACCTGCTCAACCTTGGCAAACTGGTGCACACGATACAGTCCGTGCACATCCCTTCCGGCCGAGCCAACCTCATTGCGGAAGCATACGGACACGGCTGCCAGCCGAATCGGGTCCGTAACATCCACGATCTCACCGCTGTAATACGAGACCAGCGGCACTTCCGAAGTGCCTACAAGCCACTGATCCTCTCCTGAGATGCGGTACGTCTGATCCAGTCCGAGCGGGAAAAAACCAGTGCTGCGCATCGCCTCTGCACGTACCATCAGCGGAACATCCAGCAACTGGAATCCACGTTCAGTCAGCAGATCGACCGCAAGCTGCTGCACAGCCCGATGCAATGCAACCCCTGCTCCCGTCAGATAATAATTACGGGTACCAGCTGTTTTGACACCCCGAGGGACGTCGATAAGCTTGTGAAGCTCACCGAGCGCCATATGATCCTTTGGTTCAAATTCGAAGTTCGGAACCGACCCGACCCGCTCCAGTTCCACATTATCCTCATCCGATCTCCCCCGTGGTGTATCTGGCGATACGATATTAGGCATCAGAAGCAAGAGCTGTTGAAACTGTTCCTCTACTTCCTGTTGCGGGGTTTCCAGAAGATCTAGCCGTCCGTTAATTTCTTTAACCTGCCGCTTCGCCCCTTCTGCCTGTTCACTCTGGCCGGCATGGATTAGCGCGCCAATATCCTGACTACACTGATTACGCTTCTGTCGAAGCTGTTCCACTTCCTGAAGTAGCTGTTTTCTCTGATCATCCAGGGTCAACAGCTCCGCGACCGATACCTGTATTCCTTTGCCGTCTGCTGCCGTCTGAACTTGCTCTTGATGCTCTCTGATCCATTTGATATCCAACATGACACCGCACTCCTTTTCAGATAAAAATACAAAAAGCGCCCTCATCCACATGGGACGAGGAGCGCTTTGATCTCGCGGTGCCACCCAAATTGACCAGACAGCATGACAGATGTCATAACTCTCCAATCCACTTTGCTCCGCTGTAACGGGCGGGTCCGGTTTACTTAGGTACATATCGCCATATCCTACGCTAACGTATGGTCCTTGGCGTAAACGCCTCCGAGTTGGATGCTCTTCATAGGCATAATATCGTTTGCTTTTTTGTAAGTATACGGATTTTTGGCAGGGTAATCAAGGGCATGAGTCTGCACATTGAATTAATTCCTTTTTTCATCGTGATCTTTCCAATAAAAATAAATACACAGCGTAATTAAAATAAGTGGAAATAAGTAAAAGGCATCATTATAGCCTACAGAATGGCTGACTCTCAAATCGTATAAAAGCCAAAACATAGACATGCTTGCTATCAAAGCTATAGTGCCACTTATTGAATACATGTATATCTCCTTTCAATTTGGATTTCATGTTTGCGAAGGGGAAAGGTAGGCTTTATTTCATATGTATATCCATTCTACTTCATCTGCGATCATGAAACTGGAAGAATATTTAAGTAAAAGCCCCAATTTAACGTCCAAAATGGGCTATAGTCTCTATAATGCCTTTTTAATTTCATGTAAAATGTAATGATTACCAAAATGGACAGCGATGGAGGAGAACATGGAGGATTTTAAAGATCGTTTACATACGATCCGCCAAGAACAGAACAAGCTGCTCAAGGAGTATCAAACATTAATCGCGGACTATGAAGCCTCAGATATCATTCTGGAGAATGAGGTTCTGCGAAAAAAGTTCGAGGATTATCAGGCTCGCTGCATTCACTTGGAAGAGCGAGTACGACATATTGAGCAGGAAAATGGAAAGCTGCGCACTGCGCTGACGGAGCAAATGCTGAGTGAAAAGGCGAATATGATCCGCATTTCGCGTGAAAAGCTGGAGACCTATTTTGCTTCCAGAACCGCAGAAGGGAAAAATCGGCTGACATCCTTTGAATATGGGGCTAAAAACCGGGTGGACCAGCTTATTCAGCAGACTACGCATGAGCTTAAAGAAGATCAGGACGAGATCGTCGCCAGATTACGACTGTTCTCAGAGGAGATTCGTGACCGGATCATGGAACAACGCGAGCGGTTTCAGGAGGCCGAGCGCCAATTGCTTCAGCAGACGGCAAGCGAGTTCCAGCAGTTCGGAGAAGAAGAGATCAGCGAGGAAACGATGCAGAAGCGCATGAAGCAAAATCAGTTTGAAATGAAGCTAGGCTTGAACTGGATCAACAAGCTGGGGATTTTGCTCATTATATTGGGTGTGGGAGCCGCTTTTAAATACTCATACTCGAACTGGTTTACAGGAAATATGAAGGGCGTGGCCTTCTTTCTGCTAGGAGCGTTGATGCTGGGCGGCGGGGAGTGGCTGTACCGCAAGCAGAAGCAGACCTTTGCGCTCGGTATTTTGGGCGGCGGTATTTCTGTGTTGTACGGATCGATTTTTTACAGCTACTTTTTGTTAGAAATCATAGGAATGTATACAGGCATAGGCTTATCCGTACTCGTTACGGTGACCGCTGTGCTACTGTCATTAAGGTATGAATCCCGAACGATATGCTCTTTTGGTTTAGTAGGGGGATATCTCCCGCTCTTTTCCTATATGGCAGCGAACGGACTGGAAGGGAACGCCGTGTATATCGCCATGGGCTATTTGTTCCTGTTAAATTTGCTGATTCTGCTTGTATCCTTCCGCAAACGGTGGGTCGTCGTGCAATATATCAGCTTTTTACTTAATACGCCCTTGATGATTGTGCTGGCGTGGTTATCGGAAAGTGCCGTAGCGAGCATGCTGTATGCAGTCATTACATTTGCGATGTACCTCGGGATGACGCTGTGGGTGCCGTTCCGTTTAAAATCAAAACTGTCATGGCTGGATTTCTCCCTTTTGGCTCTGAATACAGTCGTGAGCTGTTCCGTTCTGTATTCTCTGTTCGGCGATGCAGGCCTGGATGATTATAAAGGCTTGCTGGCTCTCGTCTTTTGCTTGGTGTACGGGGGTCTGGGACAAGGGGTCCGTCGATATATTCCAGAGGAGAAACAAACCAAAATATTATTTTATGCGACTTCGTTGACCTTTGCCATCCTTATGGTGCCGTTCCAGTTTGGAGTTAGATGGTTATCCATGGGCTGGTTGATCGAAGCGGTTCTTCTTACATTATATGGGCACCGTTACCGGTTGAAGGAATTGGAACGAGCTGGCTGGGGCATTTTATTACTGTGTCTGGGCGCATTCTTTTTCGTCGATTTCCCTATATATCTGTTGTCAGGATTTGAAACAGACTATTTTGGACTCAAATATACGCTCATTACACTGGGAATGTTAATCGTTACCGTCTTCTATGCGAGTGAATTTAGCCGTCCGAATGCTTTCAAAAACAATCGTTTGTACGAAATGCATATCATGCAAGGATTTAAATATGTAGCTTTGGTGAACGTGTATTTCTACCTTTTGTATGAAGCCGGGCATTGGTATAACATCGTTGTATCCGACGGGTTTGTCCATTACACCTTGTACAAAGTGTTGTTGTACACCTGCGTATCGCTGGTGTTGGCTTATTTCCTGCCTAAGGTGAGGTTGCTGTATGATCGGGTGATTAAATACTACAGCTTGGCGTTGTACGTCATAGGCTACGCGCTGGCACTGGTGATCACCGTAACGGTTCCAACCTTGCATGAAAATTATGCACAAAATACGGCTGCTGATTATGTGGCGTTAGTGGTACTCGCAGCCTTTAATGTGCTGGTATTCTTCAGCAGCAGGGATTTTCTGAACGCACTGATGACCCGACATTATAGAAGCAATGAGTTGTATCCGGTCATTATGGGTGTATATTTGCTGGGTATCATAACCGCCTTTCTCGGAGTTCAGTTCCGCCTGGGGGATGCTGGTCTTGTGTTCAGTCTGGTGTATTTGCTGCTGGCCATTTTGTATATTGTATACGGCTTCCTCAAGCGAGTGGTCTACATTCGCAGATTTGGATTGGGCTTGACCTTGCTGTCGACAGGTAAGCTGCTGTTGTATGATCTGCACCTGTTAACGACGGGGAGCACGATTGTAGCCTACTTCTCTTTTGGTGTTGTACTGTTGGCGATTTCGTATATTTATCAAAAAGTATCTAATCGCATGGGAGAGACCATAATAAAGAAGGATGTTGAAGAAAATATGTAGTTTTCTGTTGTATTTTGTAGATACGGAACATTATGAAAATAAATCCGGTAATAGTGAAAAATTATGCATGACCTTACATCCTACTTACGCTATAATGAGTAAAAATTATTTATGTACGCATGCTCATGTTTATGCGTAAGTAGAGAGAATGAGGGGGATATAATGAATTTGAGCAAGGGGCAGAATAGCCTGTCTGATAAAAATGAACGCTTCTCGTCTGCTGGATTCATATTGGCGGCGATCGGGAGTGCGGCAGGACTAGGTAACATATGGAAATTTCCGTATATTACAGGACAATATGGCGGAGCTGCATTTTTCTTATTGTTTATTGTCTGCCTGTTGCTTGTTGGTTTGCCTGTACTTTTAGCAGAGCTTGCGCTTGGTCGTGCAGGTCGAGGAAGTGCTGCTTCTGCAATGGTAAAAGTAGGCGGTCACCCGATTTGGGGCAAGATGAGCATTATGTTTGTTATCGTGCCTTTTGTTATCTTATCGTTCTATGCCATTGTAGGAGGCTGGACACTGCATTATGCCGTAGAGGCATTTAGCGGAAATCTGTTTTCAAATAATGATTTTGCTGGACAGTTCGCTTCTTTTTCCTCCGGGTATGCGCCGTTGGTTTGGCTGTTAGTTGTTTTTGCATTTACAGCAGTCGTGGTTACTCTTGGGGTATCAAACGGGATTGAAAAGTTCAATAAAATTTTGATTCCTGCCAAGGTCATCCTGTTGCTCGTGTTGATGATTAACGCTCTTATGCTGCCAGGCTCTGGTGCGGGCGTATCCTTCTTTCTGAATCCCGACTTCTCTAAGCTAAGTATAGAGTCTGCATTGGTTGCTTTGGGACATGCCTTCTTCTCACTCTCACTGGGGATGGGAATTATGATCACGTACGGTGCGTACGTGGATCGCCGTCAATCGCTGGGTGGAGCCATGCTGGCAGTTGGTGGCGGAGATTTAATCTATGCGTTTATCGCAGGTATGATTATTTTCCCTACAACCTTCTCCTTCGGAATTAACCCAGCTCAAGGACCATCTCTGGTTTTCATTGCTTTACCGGCTGCTTTCTCGGCAATGCCTTTTGGTGCATTCTTCGGCGGTTTGTTCTTTGTACTGCTGGCGGTTGCTGCATTAGGTTCTATGGTATCCTTGCTGGAAGTTCCAGTAGCCTATGTCATGGAGCGTATGCGTTGGAGCCGGGTTCGCTCTGTCATCGTCGTATCGGTCCTGTGCTTGATGCTGGGCGTCCCTTCTGCATTGTCCATGGGCCTGGTGCCGGAATTAAAAGTGGGGGATAAATCATTCTTTGATTTCGTAGACTTCACCGCTTCCAACATCTTCTTACCGTTAGGCGGTTTGTTGATTGTTATATTCACAGGTTATTACTGGAAGACTGCGGCTGAGCATGCGAACATCAAACCCTTCTGGTTCAACGTATGGTTATTCGGTCTTCGGTATGTTGCACCGATCCTGATGTTGTTGGTCTTCCTTCATACCTCAGGTATCATCAAATTTTAAGAGCATAGAATACTAATAAAAAGGCATTTTCTTCCTAAGGGAAGAGATGCCTTTTTTTGTATATCTATCAGTGGTTACCTAACTGTGGAAAGGAATGATATAATAAAAACATTGTCATTAATTTTAACTTCATTGAAATCATTACGATTATGAAGTTTTATATAATGAATGAAAAGGCTACAGGGCATCGCACAGACGATGTGCAGGAGAGGGAAAGGGCAGAAGAGCATTGAAACAGACAGGGAGCTTGAATTTGCAAGAAGGACGGCGGCTGAAATGAAGTCTAAGCAATTGCCGTCACAACGTCGTTATATGCCAGGTTTGGATGGATTAAGAGCGCTGGCGGTCATCGCAGTCATTGTGTATCATCTGAATCCGGATTGGTTGCCGGGTGGTTTGTTGGGTGTAGGCGTGTTTTTTACTTTGTCGGGGTATCTGATTACAGATATTTTGGTGAGTCAGTGGGATACATATCATAGTTTTAAAATGAAAGATTTCTGGTTGCGTCGTGCCAGAAGGTTGCTGCCTGCCATGTTGACGGTTGTGGCTGTCATTGTCCTGTGCTCGTTGCTTTTCGATCCGTCACGGCTAACGGCCTTGCGCGGAGATGTACCTGCCGCATTGGTGTATATGAGCAATTGGTGGTTTATCTTCCATCAGGTTTCGTATTTTGAAAGTTTCGGCCCACCTTCTCCGCTCGGGCATCTGTGGTCGCTGGCGGTGGAGGAGCAGTTTTATATCTTATGGCCTTTACTGCTGGCGCTTGGGCTAAAATTCATGCCCAAGCGTATTGTGCTCGCAGGCTGGGTGACTTGTCTGGCGTTAATATCTGCACTCCTGATGGCAGTGATTTACGTACCAGGAAGCGACCCGAGCCGGGTGTATTATGGCACGGATACGCGCGGATTTGCTCTGCTGATCGGTGCGGCGCTGGCCTTGGTATGGCCAAGCGGCAAACTGAAAGAGCAAGCTTCTCCTAAGGCGCGTATGCTTCTGGACAGCATCGGTGCAATAAGCTTGCTGCTGCTTTGTCACTGGGCGTGGGCCTCGAATGAATATGACCCATCTCTGTACCGGGGCGGCCTGCTGGGCATAGCTTTGGTCACTGCTATTGTGGTCGCAGCGTTGGCACATCCGGTAAGCCACCTTGGTCGTCTCCTTGGAATCAAGCCGCTACGCTGGATTGGAGCCCGTTCCTATGGACTGTATCTGTGGCATGTTCCGGTTATTACGCTAACGACGCCTCAAGTAGATACCGATGGCGTGCATGTGATGCGTATCATTTTACAATTGCTAGCTACCGTATTGCTGGCGTCTCTCTCATTTAAATATATCGAGGAGCCGATTCGCCGTGGAGGATTCCGCCACTGGATCACAGAAATCCGTTCAGCGGTTCGTAGACAGGCGCGGTGGAGATGGATGCCTACAACTACAGCGGCTGTGCTTTTTGCAGGTATTCTCGTGGGTACCGTCCACCTGTACGTGGCGTCTCCTGACGCAACGATTCAGGCAGCATCAAGTGATGAGAAGCCAGTCGCAAAGGCAAAGGCGATGCCGCCGCTTCACGGAACGGTATCCGTGGCTTCCAAGGAGCCCAAAGCCATCAAGCTGCAAGGGTCCGAGGGCAGCAAGGTGCAGATCCCAGTCCCGTCTCAAGCCCAGACGCCTAAAAACACGGCGGTCCAGGCTGGTACTACGGACGATGTTACGAAACCGTCGGAACCTTCGGACAAACCCAAAAAAGCTACGCCTATTACAGGTGATGGGTCGAGTGTGACCGCCATTGGAGACTCTGTCATGTTGGATGTACAGTCGTACATTCAGGATTCCTTCCCGGGAGCTGTTGTAGATGGACGGATCGGCCGTCAGATGGCGGAGGCGCCTGCCGTACTGGAGCAGCTAAGACAGAACGGACAGCTGGGTAAGACAGTTATTATTGAGCTGGGCACGAACGGCGCTTTCACCAAGGATCAGTTAGCGAATTTGCTGGCCAGTCTGAAGGATACGAAGCATATTATACTCGTGAATACCCGTGTGCCTCGGCCGTGGGAGAGTATTGTGAACAAGCATCTTGCCGAAGCAGCGTTGCAGGACCCGCGAATTACAATGATTGACTGGTATGCAGCTAGCTCTGGTAAAAATTCATATTTCGAGCATGACGGAGTACATTTAAAACCTAGTGGTGCTAAAGCTTATGCGTCCTTGTTGGCTCAGGCCTTAACGAAGCAATCGTAATAAACTGCAATGATACTCATAAATTATGCAAATGCAAGACAAGAAAGCCACCGGGAGTAGGTTGTCCTCTGGTTGAAGTGCATCCCTAAATTTTCATCGGCTAAACCTAAGGGTTTTTCCCATGGCCATTCTAAGGCGTGTACATCAACCCTGATCCGGTGGTTTTTCTTATTTTAGTGGGAGGTACATAAGCTAATGGAAAAGGGCTATTCACATAGTAGGACAAGAGAACACCGCTTGAAGAGGAACAGAAAAAGACTAATTTTACTTGCTATTATATTATTTGTGGCAGGCTGTATTACTTTCATTGCGATAAAGGTCTCAGATAACAAAACACATGCGCCAACACAGGAGCTTGCTAAAAAAACAGATTCCGTATCCAAGGACTCATCAAAAGGTAAAGTAAATGCGGGGGCAAATGGTAAAGCAGTCTCTCCAAAAAGCGACCCCGAAGTAGAAGATGGTGCCTTTGTCGAAAAATATTTAAAACAGCAAATGCTAGGGCAGATGCCCGATGGAGCCGATGGTAAAAAAGTGGCCTACTTATCCTTTGATGATGGTCCATCCGTGACGGTAACACCTAAAATATTAGACATTCTGAAAAAACAGAAGGTCAAGGCAACCTTTTTTATCGTAGGAAAAGAAGCCGATGAAAATGAACATACCAGGAACATTATCAAAAGAATTGTTAAAGAAGGTCATGCGATAGGAAACCACACGTACTCTCATAATTATAAGTATTTATATCCTAACAAGCGGGTAAGCACGGACCATGTTATGCAGGATATTGAGAGGAACAATAAGGTGTTAAAAAGTATTCTGGGGCCAGAGTTCACCACAAGAATGATCCGGTTTCCGGGGGGCCACATGACATGGAATAGCAGAGATCCACAGGGGATGGCTGCTTTGGATAAAGTTTTACATCAAAAGGACTATCATCAGGTAGATTGGAATGTATTAACGAAGGATGCAGAGGGGAAATCCAAGAAGGCACCGGCACTAATCAACCAGTTTATAAGGTCAGTCAAAGGTCGTGAAAAAGCAATCATACTCATGCATGACACCTATGGTAAAGAAGAAACCGCAAAAGCGTTGCCTCAAATTATAGAATTCCTAAAGAAACAGGGATATGAGTTTAAGGTTATGAAGTAGGATATGTTTATATGTAAGAAAAGGACGGGGCTGATGGCCACCGTCCTTTTTGCAATTAAGGTTTATACTTCGCGTGTTTAGATGCGTTCTGCTTCACCCATCGCCTGAATGAAAGCTCCGATACCTTTGGGATCGTTGGTTATAATCGGCTCGCTGATATAGTAAGCGAAGGTGCCATCCCGACGATCTTTACCACCCAAACCGCTTACTTGCACCGTTTTGTTCAGATTCACGAGTCCTTCTTCAGTAATCGTGATAAATTCATCGATAATTCCCTTACGGATAATTTCTGCCTCTTGACGATATTGCTCTGGCAGATAGCCTTTGCGAACGCCCTTGGCAATAGCATAGAGAATCATGCAGGAAGCAGAGGCTTCCAGATAGTTGCCTTTCACATGGCCCAGGTTGAGCACTTGATAAAAGACTCCACTTTCTTTATCACGCACTTTCAGCAGGGCTTCCAGTGTTTCCGTCAGCATATCAATCAGGACGGGACGGTCTGCATGATCCTCTGGAATATAGTCCAGCACGTCAACGAGTGCCATAACGAACCAACCCATAGAGCGTCCCCAAAAATTTTTGGAGCAGCCTGTTTCCGGGTTGCACCAATGCTGCTCACCTTTCTCATCCCAGGCATGGTAGAGCAGGCCTGTTTTAGGATCACGTGTATGTTCGTAGCAGAGCTTGAATTGCAGGGTCACATCGTCAAACTCTGACGGATCTCCGAATTCACGGATAAATTCAGCGTAGAACGGGGCACCCATGTACAAGCCGTCGAGCCAAATTTGATATGGATAAATTTGTTTATGCCAGAATGCGCCCTCGCTTGTGCGCGGGTGTTTTTCCAGCTGACTGCGTAATTGGTAGGCTGCCTTTTTATATCGTTCATCTCCTGTAGCACGATACAGAGAGAAGAGCAGTTTACCGTTATTCACATGGTCAATATTGTACTCATCTACTTTATAGCGCTGAATAACGCCATTTTCGTCAACAAAATGATCCATATGTTTCTTTATATATTCCATATACTTGGGATCGCCTGTCAGTTCGCCAACCCATTCCAGACCTCTGTAAATGACGCCGTGGTCATATTCCCATTTTTCGTAAAATTCTGGACTCCGTTGTAGAACGGAATCGCTCATACGTACTGCCCAAGAATCTGTTTTTGTAGGACTGGTTGTTGGTTGTGATGTTGGATTTGCCATGATACAGTCACCTCTTTAGTAAATGTTTAATCTGTATTTGTTATTGTTATTACATAGACGGAGTGTGTGTTTTAGGGTCAACAGGTTTGTTCTTAAAGCCCACATTATTGTTGCCCCAGCACCGATCGTAATGGAAACCTGTCAGTTCCTCGAATACCTTTCGTGCTTCCGGTTTGGCTGATTTCATGGAGCCGCCATTTTTAAGACGATCAATTTCGGCGATCAGCTTCTTGTGGCTGTCAATATCCAGCTTCATCACGACAGAAGCAATCATACCGATGATCGCGAGAACGATGGTACCGACCACGAGTACATAAAAGATGGCGTGCTGAGCAGCGACTGGCTGACTATCAGCCCCGGATACAAAGCCAAAATGCTGTAATACCCAGCCAAGAATGAAGACGACAACGGCCCGCACCATTTTTCCGGCAAAAGTCATCATACCTGCATAAATACCTTCCCGGCGACGGCCAGTCAACGCTTCATCCACATCGGCAAGGAACGTGTATTGATTCCAAGGGATGTAGTAGACGCCCCCTGTACCAAGTCCCATGAACAGTGTGATGACATATAGCCATACCATCGTATTCGAGGCTCCCGTTATATAGAGCAGGCCATAACCTGCTACGCTAAAGCAAACGACAACGAGTGCGGCGATAAAAGGCATACGGAACCCTTTACGCACACAGAATTGGATGAAGAAATAGGTAGAAATCAATTGAATGACAGAGTTAAAGCTGTTCAAATTGGATACCATCTCCGAGCTTTGGAACAAGGAGAAGACAATAAAGTACGTAAAAGCAGAAGTAAACAGCCACTCAGCTGAAAAGCCGCCTAGGTACATCCCAAGATGATGACGGAACGTCTTGACTCGGAAGGTAGAGGAAATGTCGACAAACAACTTTTTCATCGAATCTATAAAGGAAAGCGGAGCTTCACCTTCCAGTTCCTTTTGCAGTTCCTCACTTGGACGTTCCCAGGAGTTTTTATACAAGAATGCCATCGCAATCAGCAGAATAGCTGCAAAAACGAGACCGGTATAAAAGAAAGGCAATGGAGAGTCTTTGCCATACTCGGCAATAAAGCGACCAGGGATAAAAGCAGCCGCAAAATTGGCGATTTTGCCAAACATGGCCTTCCATCCGGTCAATCTGGAGCGTGCGCCGAAATCTCGGGTCATCTCTGACGCTAGTGCTTCATACGGCACCATGACAGAGGTATACACCAGTTCAAACAGTACGTACGTACTCAGGTAATACCAGAAGCCCAACCCATCTACCCAAAGCATCGGATACACGAGCATCAGCGGGATACCCATCATGATGAAAAAGCGTCGTCTGCCAAATTTACGGCCCAAGCGGGTCCGGTGAAAGTTATCGCTGATAAAGCCCATGATCGGATTGCTGACTGCATCTATGATGCTGGCAACAGAGAAAATGGCCGCGGCCTGAACGGGAGACAGTCCGCAAAAGGTTGTATAAAAGTACATTAACCATGCACCGCTAATAGCAAGTGCGCCACTTCCCAGCATGTTACCGCTTCCATAGGCGAGTGTATGTTTCAATGTGATTCTTCGTTCCATGATCTGTTCACCTCATATTTTGTCTGGTTATGAGGACAATCACCGGTCGCTATATTATGCAAAATTGTCTGAGTTGGTAGATGGGCCAGGGCGTCCTGATTAGGCGGGGCTTTTAACGTGCCCCTATATTTTTTCCGCTCGGAGTACCCGAGCCGATCAGATCGCTTCCTTTGGCCAGCTTAAGGAAATCACCTAGCTGGATGGAACCGTCTGCACTTCGAGTGATAGAAGGCGTGAGACTAACAAAGTCGTCTGCACTGACTACCAGACCTTTGGCATTTGTCGATTTTTTGTTTTTCCACCAAACGCTAGAGTTGTCTTGATCTGTACCGCTTGTTTTGTCACTGGCGCTTCCCTCAAAGGAAAGATTGTTTATGAACACGTGATCACCCTTGTCAAAAGCAAAATTACTTTGTCCATTGTCCCACGAAGTATTATTGGTCAACGTAATGCTGCCGGGGTTGCTATTGTAGGTGAAGCCGTGTTTTTTGTTCTGGAAAGCAATGCTGTTTTTCACAATATGGTTGACTTTGATTTTGTCTCCACCCAGCTTAAATCCGTTGCCGTCGCTGTTCGCGGTAGACGTTCCATCTGAGGTCTGCCCGTTGTGGTGGGCCACACTGTTCAAAATGGTTACTTCGCCGATGGGACCCGTTTCGGTTTTGCTATACAAATCCCAGCCATCGTCTACGTTGTACGCAGCCAAGCAGTTATCAAACACATTGCCTGATCCTACAGTTAATTTAGCCGCGAAGCCATCGGCATCCTCACCATTATCGGGATCAGCGTTATCGTGAGAGTAAGAATTCAAAATCAAATTGTTCGAAGGCCACTCACTAGTGGAAGCGTTAGGCGAGTAACGTCCAAGCTGGAGTCCAGTATCCCGGTTGTGGTGGGTTTCCACGTTTTCGATTCGGTTATTGCTGCCGCCGATATAGATACCATTATCTCCGGCACCCTTTACTTCAAGGCCCTTTACTAGCCAAAAGTCTCCGTTAAGCTGAAGTCCACGATTGGCTGAACCAAAGGCTTGAGCAGAGAAATCAAGTACCGGCTTTTCACTACCGTAAGCGACCAACCCTTTGAGTGAGCCGTTATTGCCGCTGTTTTCACGCTGAATTGTAATCGTTGAGGAGTAAGTGTAGTTACCACCGCGCAGATAAATAGTTTTACCAGGAGCAATTTGTGTAAGTGCTGCTTCGAGCGTGGTAGGACTGGATATTGTACCCGGATTGGACACGTTACCATTTGGCGACACATACAAATCTCCTGCCGCTAACGTTGCGGAGACAGCTGTTGCGTCGGTTGTACTAACTACCTCTTCTGTGAGTGCAGAAGAAGGGATGTCGTTGGATGACGTATCTGCGTAAGCGGTTCCAATAAGACAAGAAGAAGCGAAAACAAAAGAAACACCGAGTCTTAGAGCGTTAAAGCCGGTTTTTGGACGATCATTTCGTTTAAACATGTAATTTCCTCCTTATTTGAGCTCATATTTTAAAAGAAGATAGCATCTATAAAAGTGACTCATGCTGTCTTTCCACTAAAAACAGGACACCTCCTGGGGGGACAGATTGATCTACCATTAGTCCAAAACGCTCTAAGAAGTATATGCACAGTGTAATATATGTTAACGTTTGCATCAACAGTTTTTTACTGTTTTTTTGATATTGTGAAAAAAAGTTCACACTTTTGTTTCAACTAAAAATGCAATTTTGCCAGACTGGGAAAATTTGATTATACTTAAACATTATACATATAATAGGAATGAAAACTGTGAGAAAGGGTGGGTTTAGTGCATGGAGAGTGGAAATCATTTGACGGATTCAACTGTCGAACAATTGCAGGAAAAGCAGCCACGAGTGAAAAATGAGATGATCGATTGGCTTAAGGCCATTATTGTAGCCATTGTGCTCGTGTTCATTATACGTTGGCTATTATTTGCGCCATTTATTGTTGAGGGAGCGTCCATGGAACCGAATTTCAAGACAGATGAACGAGTGGTCGTGAACAAGGTGATTTACGATTTTCGTGATCCTAAGCCGAGTGAGGTTGTTGTATTCCATGTGAGAAAGGAACAAAAAGACTTTATTAAGCGTGTTATTGGAGTGGCTGGAGATACGATTCAGTATCAAGGAGATCATCTTTATGTGAACGGTAAGAAAGTAGAGGAGTCATACATTCAGGGAGCTATTCAGGATGCGCACGCCAAGGGAGAACTATATAACAATGTTGATTTTCCAAATGGGACCATAACCGATTCCAAGGTACCTGAGGGTTATATTTTTGTGATGGGCGACCACCGCAATAATAGTAGGGATAGTCGTGCTATTGGTTTTGTTTCTATTAAAGATATCGTTGGCCGTGCGGATGTGATTTTTTGGCCGGTGGATAGCTCACAATGGGTTAAGCATAAATAATATAAGAGCGCCTAAGAGGGGGGGATTCCTCACTTAAGGCGCTTTTATTTTATAACCTCATTATATTTTTTTCGTAAACGGGTCAGGCAGCTTGCGCCAATCCTGCTCCATTTCTTCAGGGGTCAGCAGTGTCTCATCCAGAGTGCGCTCGATTTCTTCCCGGTTCATATCGATACCAATAAATACGAGTTTGGTCACCCGGTCACCATACTTTTCGTCCCAGTCAGGTGTCTTTTCGAAATCTTCGCCAAGATAGTATTGGCGTTCTTCTTCAGTCAAAGCAGATACCCACAGTCCTGCGCGTGCGAATTGTTTGGAGCTACCCGCCTGACTGAATGTAAAAGCAGTGCGGTTCTGCGTGGCGAGCCACACCAATCCCTTGGAACGTACAACCTCAGCAGGCCATTGAGCCAGCCATTTCAACAAACGTTCGGGATGAAATGGGATTTTGCGCTTGTACACAAACGAAGCAATGCCATATTCTTCTGTCTCCGGTACGTGCTCTTCTTTGTTCATTTCCTGTATCCAGCCTGCCGCCTGACTAGCTGTTTCAAAATCGAAGCGATGCGTGTTCAAAATCTCTTTTGGGTCCACCTTACCGTACTCGGAACGGATGATTTTGGCGTTTGGTTGAATGCCGCGTAACGCTTTTTCCAATCGTTCCAGCTCCTCTGGGGATACCAGATCGCATTTGTTAATGATCAGCACATCACAAAATTCCACCTGTTCTATGAGCAGATCAACGATGCCGCGTGCATCCTCTTCTGCCACTTCCTGTCCGCGATCCCTGAGGGAGTCCCTAGAGTAGAAGTCTTTCCAAAATTCCGGTGCATTCACGACGGTGACCATAGTATCCAGTCGGGTCAGCTTGGTCAAATCAATTCCATTTTCCTCATCTACATAACTGAAGGTCTGGGCTACCGGAATGGGCTCACCTATACCCGTGGACTCGATAAGGATATAGTCAAACCTTTTGTCGAGTGCCAGTCGTTCTACCTCTTTTAATAAATCTTCCCGCAAGGTGCAGCAGATGCAACCGTTGGACATTTCCACCAGCTTCTCATCCACACGAGATAATCCTCCACCGTCACGAACGAGATCAGCATCAATGTTTACCTCACTCATATCATTGACAATGACGGCTACCCGCAAGCCTTCCCGGTTATTCAGCACATGGTTCAGCAGTGTGGTTTTGCCGGAGCCGAGGTACCCGCTTAGTACCGTGACCGGTATTTTCTTTTCCAATTCCATAGCGTTTGCCAACGTAATCACTCTTCCCTTCGAAAGTATCATGAAATGTCGAATGTGCTGTAGTGGTATCATGCGAGATAGGAAAGCAGACGTGCTTTCTTTATTCTACTTTAATCGTAATAATTACGAATAGTAAAATTAGTAAATCATTATTAAGAGGAATTGTCAAGGAAGGTAAGGTCACCTGATAAGAACTGTATTAATTTTCAAATCGATAAATAATTAAAATTTTAGGTAATTTGTACGATAAAATAAGTATCCATGATGGAACAGATTCAGCCTAAGTTGTATAGAGTTGTGACGGCATGGCGTCAGATTAGAGAGGACGTATCCAATACATGCGGACAATAGGAATAGGCACAAAAATTAGTGGTATGGTGATCGGCATTTTGATAGTGTTGTCTGTCGTGATCGCTTATGTGGCTACTAGCCGAATGCAGGAGGGTATTGAGGCTTTTGCTACCGAAAAGGCTAAAAATGACTTGAATATGGCAACCCGCCTAGTGGACTACAAGTATAGCGGGGCATGGCAGATCAAGGACGGGCAATTATATAAGGGGAGCCAACGGATTAACAATAATGAGGAAATCGTCGATGAAATTGGCGAGGCAACAGGCGATACAGTGACTTTCTTTCAAGGGGAGCAACGGGTAGCGACGAATGTCATGCTGGAGGGCAAACGCGCTGTAGGCACGAAAGTATCGGAGAAGGTGGCTACCGTTGTCTTAAAGCAGGGTCAGCCCTATTATGGTCAAGCGGTAGTAGTTGGAAAACCGTATCAAGCTGCGTACACACCCATTCGCAGTGCAGACGGTGCTGTGATTGGCATTCTGTATGTAGGTGCATCGCAATCGATCATTGACGGGATCATTAGCGGGTTTATCCGCCAGTTTATGATTGTGATTGTGATTGCTATTGCGATATCGCTAACCGTGATTCTCTGGTACATGAGCAGGGTAAACCGCAGACTGAGCCGTGTAGGCCAAGCGCTCGCCAAGGCAGGTCAGGGGGATTTTACTTCTGTCCTGCTTGACCGGAGTGGAGATGAGCTTGGGCGGCTGAGTGTCAACTATAATGAAATGCGAGAAAATTTGAGCATTTTGATTTCCGAGGGCATGCATGCTTGTGGAGCGGTAGCCGATTCAACGGGGCGGCTTGCTGTCATTGCTGAAGCATCGACCAGGCAGGCCAATAGGATTGCAGACACCATCCGGCAGGTTGCAGACGGAGCCGAAGCGCAGACCCGAAGCGTGTTGGAAAATCAGACGGCGATGGAAGAGATGGCTCAGGTCATTCAGAATGTCGCGGAAAATGCTTCTGAGATTGCGGAAGCTGCTATCTACTCCAAGCAACAGGCGGAGGCAGGAGCGGAAACGGCGCGCCTCACGGTGGAACAGATGGGGGAGCTGCATTCGTCCATCCAGCATACGGATGCTCTGATTCAAGCGCTACACCGTCAATCGGGTGAAATCACCGGAATCATGCAGGTTATTCAGGAAATATCTGAACAGACGGGACTGCTGGCGCTGAATGCCTCTATTGAAGCTGCTCGCGCAGGTGAGCAGGGACGAGGATTCGAGGTTGTAGCATCCGAGGTGCGGAAGCTAGCAGATCAATCGGGAATAGCCTCCCGCCAAGTGGCGCAGCTCATCCAAAACATTGATGGAGATGTACAGCGCTCGGCGGAAGCGATTGGACATGTGGTAACGCATGTGGACAGCGGGCTGCGGATGATGAACAAGACACATGACAGCTTCGAACATATCGTAGAAAGAAGCACTCACATTGCGGAACGGATCGAAAGCATGGCAGCAACCGCAGAACAAATGTCGGCAGGTGTGCAGGAAGTTACCGCTTCTGCTACTGAAATTATTTTCATCGCCCGCAGGACGAGCGGCGGCTCACAGGAAGTATCGGTTGCAGCCTCTGACCAGATGGAAGAGATTAACCGTCTAAATACCTGCTCTGCTGACCTACAGCTTGCTATGGAAGAGATGCTAAAAGCGCTAGGCCAGTTTAAGGCTTAATGAATACTGTACAGAAGCCCATGATGGATATCACGAAGACAAGAGGACTTGCGCGAACAACACGCAAGTCCTCTTTTTTTTGCATCTGGCTTCGAATACTTGACTCAGCCTTTGACGGCTCCAGCGACGACGCCTTTAACAATGTATTTTTGCAGAAAAATAAATACGATAATGGAAGGAAGCACAGCCATTACCATCGCGGTCATGGCATATTGCCAGTCTGACGTATACTGTCCAACGAAGGTGTAGGCGGCCAGCGTCAGCGTTTTGGTGCTAGGTGAGCCGTTAACCATGAGAAGCGGAAGCAGAAAATCGTTCCAAATCCACATCACGTCGATAATGACAATGGTGGCGGTGACTGATTTCAGCAAGGGAAAAATCACGGAAAAGAAAAGCCGGAAGCCCGAGGCCCCATCGATTTTAGCGCTTTCGTCGATCTCAGCCGGAATACCTTTCACGAAGCCGTGATAGATAAACACTGCCAGCGGTGCGCCGAAGCCCCAATACAGCAAGCCAAGTCCCCAAGTGCTGTCTGCCAGATTTAAGTCTTTCGCCAGTCGCAAGACAGTGAGCATGATGGACTGAAACGGGATCAGCATCGGCATAATGCACAGCATGTAAATCACGGAGCTCCATTTGCTTTTGGTTCTTGCCAGCTTGTAGGCCGCGATGGAAGATATCAGCACGATACCTGCCAGGCCGACGACGGTAATAATGGTGTTATTGAGAAATAGGCGTGGATAGTCGATGAATTTCCATACATATACGTAATTATCCAGCGAAAGCTGCTTGGGCAGCGCAATGACGTCGGTCATGACCTCAGCGAAGCTTTTGAACGAATTGTTAATGGCGAGAAACAGCGGGTACAAAAATAACAGTGATAATACAATCATGCCCGCTTCTAGCAAAATACGTCCCGTACGGCTGCGTTGCATCAGGCTTCAACCTCCCTGCGTTTGAAAATAGACAATTGAATAATCGTAATGATCAGGACTGCAACGAATAAAATCAATGCTTTGGCTGTTCCGTAGCCATACAGATTGTTCTGGAACGTGTCCCGGTAGATATCATACGCAATGCTGTATGTTGTACCTCCCGGCCCACCGCCGGTCAGAGATAAAATGACGTCAAACACTTTGATCGAGTTGGTCAGTGCCATGAAGACTGAGATCGTAATGGAAGGTGCGAGCATCGGTAGAATAATACTGAAAAATCTCCGAATCGGCCCCGCGCCATCAACAATGGCAGCTTCTTTTAGATCCTCTGGCACAGATTGTAAGCCTGCAATATAAATGACCATGTAAAAGCCAATGGATTGCCAGATTGATACCGCCAAAATGGAAACAAACGCGAGCCCTTCCTCACCCAGCCAGCTCAGCTGGAAGATACCCCAGCCTGTACTGTGTCCCAGTGACTCAAAGCCTTGCATGAAGATGAATTTCCATATAAAGCCGACAATCACGAGACTGAGGATATACGGGATAAAGAAGGCCGCCCGCAGCCAAGCCGAGCTTTTCAGCTTCATATCGAGAACGAGCGCCAGCAAAATGGCCAGCACATTCACCAATACAATGTACAGGATGGCATACTTGACGGTAAACCAGGCTGCATGTGCAAAATTGGCGTCCCCAAGCAGGGTTTGCTTGAAGTTATCCAAACCTACAAATTTCGGATGTTTGGATATGCCGTTCCACTTGGTCAGGGAATAGCGTATCGTCATCAAAAACGGAATATAAAATGCAATCGTAATGCACAAGATTACGGGCAGTGTGAATAAACCGAATTCCAGTTTACTACCCTTGTCGCCCCAGGTTCCCCTTTTTTTCAGCATAACGCACCTCTTTTTCTCAACATTTTCCGCTCTTTCGCTCCAAGCTGTTTAAGATATAATGAAAGTATAGGATAGCCCCTAGGGCCGGACCAATGGATTTAAGAAAACAGTTGAGGGTAAAAATGTGTACGCTTTCAAAAGGGGCGGTTATCATGATGTCAGAGCGCGTAGGAACGATTCTTCGCTCCATGTGGAGGAGGATCACGCAAAAATTAGTGAACAAGCTCATTCTTCTTTTTACCTCGGTGATTATTCTGGTGGTGGGCTCACTCACAATTATTTCCTATCAGATGATTGAAAAGGAGTCGGTTAACCATAGCATCGCCAGCACGACCAATAATCTGCTGCTGGTCAATCAGAATTTGGAGGATTACTTGGAGGGAATGCAGCAGTTGGCTCTTCCACAGCTACGTTATAACGATATCATGAACGCGATTGCCAATGAGAACCGGGACTATGCTTCGCGAATGGTCATTGAAGATTACTTGCGCAGCATGTTTTATTCACGTAATGATCTGGAAGCGATCTATCTGTACGTGGCGGACCGACATCAATACTATGTGGTTACCAGGGAGACGTACAACATTACGGTGCGCAAAGGAATAAACACGGATATTCCCAAGCTTCCTTGGTATAAAGAGGCGATGGCTAGTACCACGAACGAATCATTTCAATCCTTTGTAGGGTCCCGTTCTGATATGGGCTATGTGGCGCCACAAGCCAGCTTTATGGCATACCATCGAGTGCTGAGGTCGATTGCATCCCGTCACCCGCAGGCGGTGCTGTCCTTTTATTACAATACGAGCGCCGTGGATGAAATCATGCAGAACATCCCACTGGGCAAAGGGGACCAATTGATGCTAATGAGCCCTAAAGGGGTTCCCTTTTATGTGAATAGCTTTCCGCTATATGAGCGGATGCGTGATTCCGGAGTGTTGGCACAGATCGGCAAGGGAGGAAGCGGGCGAGTAACGTGGTCAGATAGCAGTGGCAATCAGGAGTATTTGGTCGTCTATGATGCTGGTGAAAAAGATGGGTGGCAGCTCATCAAGCCCATCCCATACCGCCAGATTTATGAAGCAGCTACGACAACACGGAATTGGAGCTATGCCATCGGGGCTTTATTTTTAGGTGTGTCTATTATATTAGTGACACTGACCTCGAACGCCATTACCCGACCTTTACATAAGCTGTCCACCCAGATGAAGCGGTTTAGCACCGGAGATTTTGGAGCAACAGCTCCTGTGAAGGGACATGACGAGATTGCATATTTGTCGCTGCATTTTAACGAAATGGTCCAAAGAACCGAAGAACTTATTAATGAGCGCTATCGCATGAAGCTGGTCGAAAAGAATGCCATACTCAAGGCGTTGGAGGCTGAAATTAATCCTCATTTTCTGTACAATGCCCTGCAAGCCATATCCACACAGGCATTAAAGCGGGAGATGTTCGACATGGCGGATATGGTGGATGCATTGGCCCAAACGTTGCGGTATTCCATCAACGGCAAGGATATCGTAGTTGCCCGCGAAGAGCTCAAGCACATTGAACGGTATATAGGTCTGCAAAAAGCAAGGTTCGGCGCGAGACTGCGGGTCGAAGTGGTATGGGAGGAAACGCTGATGGAGTTGCCGATCCCGAGATTATCTGTGCAGACGTTGGTGGAAAACGCTATCAAGCATGCGTTGGAAAAAGTATCAAGCGATATTCTGATCGTCATTTCAGCCGAATCGAGTTCTACAAATGCCACAATTGCAGTCAGGGACAACGGACCTGGAATTTCAGAGGACAAGCTGAGAATGGTGCTGGATTCATTCCATGAAAAATGGGAAGAACGGGAGAGCGAGCATATTGGTTTGAAAAATCTGAACACACGGCTGAAGCTTTTGTACGGAGATCAGGCAGGATTATTCATACTTACGGATGAAACGGGAACGGAAATGAGAATGCAAATTCCCCGGGGAGGAAGTAGTCATGTATAACGTATTGATTATTGACGATGAAGAGCCGTTGCGCGAAGCCATTCGTATTATCGGGGACTGGGACCGTCTGGGCATCGAACATATTTATGAGGCGACGAATGGAAGGTTGGGACTGGAGCTGTTGGGTCAGCACCATATAGATGTGGTGATGGTCGATATGAAAATGCCTGAGCTGAACGGTATCGAATTTCTTCGCGCGATCGAAAAGGCATATCCCCATCTGCTGACGATTGTCATTAGCGGCTACAACGACTTTGAATTTACACGGCAGGCGATACAATCCCGGGTGGTGGACTATCTGCTCAAACCTATCAATCGTCAGGATCTGAACCAGGCACTGCGCAAAGCAGTGGACATTCTGGAAAGTCGAGAGCAAAGCAAAAACAAGTTCATTAGCCAGAACATTACGCTGAATATGTCACTGCCGAAGCTGAAAGAGAAGCTATATTTGTCCATTTTGGACGGTAGCTTTAAAAGGCAGGCCAATACGGCGTTGCTCCCATTGATCGGAGCGGATCAGAAGGGGAATCGCTTTGGGGTGATCGTGCTGCGGCTGCTGAACAGGGATGAGATTCGCAGGACGCGTTTTCATGGCGATGCCGATCTGATGGATTTTGCCGTGACCAATGTGTTAGCTCAGACGTCAGATGAACGGTTGAGTTGTTTTAGCTTCTCCCATCCGCGACGGGAGCGTGAGGTCGTTTCGATCTGTACCCTGGCCCCAGGACAAGAAGAACATATGGCCTTACTATTGGCACAAGTGACACAGAAGGCGGTGGCCAACCTGCATGGGCTGTTCAGCATGGTGGTAGTTGCCGGATTGGGTAAGCTCTGCACAGATGTATTGGAGCTAGCGTCTGCTTATATGGATGCCAAGACGCTCATTCACAGCACGGATGTGTTAAAGCTGGAAGGGGAATCCATTCTTCATACAGTGCCACGGCAAATGGGTACGTTAGAGGAAATGTCATGGACGGAGCGACTGTTGTCGATCCAAAAGGATGCTCAGACAGGTCAGGCAAACCGGGCAAAGGTACTGCTGGGCGATCTGCTGAAACAATTGGCATCAGGCCCTATTTTCCGTTTACAGGATGCGGATCGAATGATGAAGGAGTTCCATTTTTTACTGAGAGAAGCTGCGATTGAGTTGGGTGCGTCTACGTCAGCGTTGAATCAAGATGGAGCTTTGGAAGATCTGGAGCAAGTGGGGGAAAGCGATTTGTCTGCTGATTTTACGAGCTTTGTCCACTACGGTCAGAGATTGAATCGAATGCTGGAGCTTTACATTGCTGGGGTCCAACATGCTCAAGCGGGGAACCAGCCCTTTGACATAACGGACATCAAAAGGCACATCGATCGTTATTATTTTGAGGATATCAAAATTTCGTTTTTTGCCGAAACCTATTTTTTGAGTCGGGAATACCTGATGAAGCTGTTCAAGCAGCAGTTTGGTTACGGTATTCACGAATATGTGCAGAAGGTTAGAATGGACAAGGCGAAGGAGCTACTGGGTGATTCTAGCCTGAAAATACAGGAAATCTCGGATATGCTTGGCTACAAAGATAAAAATTATTTCAGTAAGGCTTTTCGTAATTATTATCAGGTGTCACCGTCTGAGTATCGCGTAAGCCTGCAATAAACCACTTTTTTACCCTTAACGCTTCACTAATCTGCCTTTTTAAATTGGAGTATATTTTTTAGAATGAGCGCATGGACGTTGATCACAAACAAATGGGGGAGTATCCATGTTAAAGAAGATGATGGCGTTATCCGGCAGTTTGCTTTTGACGGTCGGTTTGTTGAGCGGATGTGGAAGCAGCGGCGGTACGGATGCGTCGAAAGAAAGTGCTGGCGGCAAAGAAGATTTGAAAACGGTTACAATAAATATGTTCACAGCCTCACCGGAGTATACCGATGCTTTTAACGCGTATATCGAGGAGTATAAGAAGGTCAAACCTAACGTGAAGATTAATCTGGAGATCATGCAGGCAGACTACAACACGATTCTGAAGTCGAAAATTGCCTCAGGTAGTACACCGGATGTATTCCAAACGACGGCAGGAGGCGACATCGACACGTATGCGGATTATAGCGCCGATCTGACCAATGAGCCACTGGCAGCAGCCATGACGGATGCTGTTCGAGCGAATATGAGTTCCAGTGACGGTAAAGTGCTAGGATTCCCGGTGAAGGGGAACCTGTTTACGCTGATTTACAATAAGGATTTGCTTACCAAGGCTGGGGTAACCTCCCCGCCGAAGACGATTGCAGAAATGCAGGATGCGGTCACCAAGCTAGAGGCGAAGGGCATTACTCCATTTGCCAATGCATATAAAGAGTGGTGGGTATGGAAGCATATCTTCCAACACTATGTAGATGCTGCTGCGCAGGATGCGGGCGTGGAACCGAAGCAACTCGTTAGCGATTTTATCGCAGGCAAAGCAAAAATCAAGGACTACCCAGTGCTGTACAACAACTTCTTTAACTTCATTGATTTGACGGTGAAACATGGCACAGATAAGCCGCTGGAACGGGACAGCAATGCGGAAGTAAGTGATTTTGCATCCGGAAAAGCTGCGTTTATGACGGGTAAAGGTGCGTGGGATGAGGAAGCAATCAAGAAAATTAATCCTGATCTTAAAATTGGCATCATGGGATATCCGGTGAGTGACAAAGCTGATCAATCGGTCATCATTACCGGTGCAGATCAGGCGCTGCGTATCAACAAGGATTCCGAAGTATCGAAGGAAACGATTGAATTTTTCAACTGGCTGTACACTTCGGAATACGGCAAGAACTGGTTCTCCCAGGTAGCGAAGGTGATTCCTCCAATTAAGGATGCACCGCTTCCTGATCTGGAAATGCCTAAGGAAATGGAAAGCATTTTGAAAACGTCGAAGTCCGGTGATCTGTCTGTTAACTACTCGCTGGATACGTTCCACCAAAAATTTGGCGAGCTGATGCAAGCATATATCAGCGGTAACATGAATAAGGATCAGGCGGTTGCAGAGATTGAGAAGGCATGGGTGCAATTAGGTTCAGCACAATAAGATTGGTTCCGCAGAGGCGTCCGTAAGGGCGTCTTTTTGTGTTATAGCTAGGAGGCCGAGAGTGCGTAGACAAAAAAATATTTAATAATATTTAAATATTTACTTGCAAAAAGTTATTGAGTTGTGGATAATAGGTTGTGTGCAATATATCTACAACATACGACATACATAATGACTGCAAGTTGCAAATGTGAGAGATCCCCCTTGGAGGGAATCTCTTTATTCCGTTTGGACTATGCCGATCATGTTTATAATAGACCGTGTAATTTGGAACGCATTTTCATTGATGTGGTAAAGGTAAAAAGGAGATGAACGTTTTGACGAATTCGTTGTTTACACCGTATACACTGAAAGATTTGGAATTAAAGAATCGTGTGGTGATGCCCCCGATGTGCCAATACTCGGTGACAGCCAAGGACGGGATTCCGAATGATTGGCATCATGTTCATTACCTGAGTCGGGCTATTGGAGGTACGGGCCTGATTATTATAGAAATGACAGACGTGGAACCAGATGGACGGATTACAGATTATGATCTGGGTCTTTGGTCAGACGAGCATGTCCCAGCTTATAAGAAGCTGGTTGACGGCATTCATGCGCACGGGTCCAAGGTAGGCATCCAGATTGCTCACGCGGGCCGTAAAGCTGAGGATGCAGCTGAGCCAGTTGCTCCTTCGGCCATTGCATACCCGGATGCGAATTATAAACAGCCACGCGCGCTTACCACGGAGGAAGTCCGTGGCATGGTGCAAAAATTCGCAGACGCTGCCCGGCGTGCGGTTCAAGCGGGCGTGGATACGATTGAACTTCACGGGGCACATGGTTACTTGATTCACCAATTCCATTCGCCAGTTACGAACAAGCGAGATGACGTGTATGGTCAGGAGCTATCCCGTTTCGGTGTTGAGGTTATTCAGGCTGTACGCAAGCAAATGCCTGCGGGTATGCCGTTAATCTTACGCATCAGCGCAGTGGAATACGTAGATGGTGGGTACGATGTGGATCATGCCATTGAGCTGAGCCGTGCATATCAGGCTGCAGGCGTAGACGTGATCCATGTTAGCACGGGCGGGGAAGGACCTGCAGGCACCAGGAAGCCGGGCAACTATCCGGGCTATCAAGTGCCGTTCGCACGCCAAATCCGCGAGGCACTGAACATCCCGGTGATCGCTGTCGGCGCACTGGATGACCCAGCCTTGGCGCAGTCCGTTATCGGCAACGAGGATGCCGATCTGGTCGCTGTGGGACGCGGATTGCTGCGCGATCCATATTGGGCGATTCATGCAGCAGTGACGCTACGCGGCGAGAAGCCTTCCATACCTGAACAATATCAACGTGGCTACTGAGGCCTAAGTAATCCCCACGTTGTTTATATATAAACAAGGCACCTGCAACGAAGCGTACGCTTCGTCAGGTGCCTGTTTTGTTTTATGGACAGATGGTACAGTGTAAGCAATCTTACACGTAATAGTGGTTATATTTTGTATACTTGTATTATTTAGTGATTAGGAGGTTTGAAAGTGGATTATATTATTGAAACGAAAAAGCTCCGCAAACAGTTTGGGGGGGCTGTAGCCGTAGACGACATATCCTTACATGTGGAGCGTGGCAGTATCTACGGTTTCCTCGGTGAAAATGGAGCTGGTAAGACAACCACTATCCGCATGCTAATGAGGCTAATTGAGCCTACAAGTGGGGAGGTTTTTTTATTTGGCGAGCGGCTGGAGAAAAACTATCCTTCTATTTTCTCGAAAATAGGTACAATTATCGAAACGCCTGGTTTATACGAAAATTTGAGCGCACGCGACAATCTAAGAATTTGCTGTATGTACATGGGGGTACAGGACAATGGAAGAATTGAACGTACATTAACGACTGTGGGATTAGAGCATACCGGCAAAAAAAAGTTTAAGAATTTTTCCCTAGGAATGAAGCAAAGATTAGGGATTGCAAGGGCGCTTGTTCATGACCCTGAGTTGCTTATATTAGATGAGCCGACGAACGGACTGGACCCATCTGGAATTAAGGAAATTCGTCAGCTATTGAAGCGGTTGTGCGAGGAAGAAGGAAAAACGATTCTTATTTCCAGTCATATCTTGAGCGAAATTCAGCAGTTAGCTACACACATCGGGATTATACATAATGGAAAACTGTTAGCGGAAGATCGTTTGAGTCGGTTGGAGGAAGGTTTTGAGCAATACACAGATGTAAAGGTAGACGATGCAGAAGCAGTACAAACATTTCTGCAAGAGCACATGAAGCAGCTTCAATCTCAGGTGATATCCCCACAACAACTAAGAATTCATAGTCCGATTGAAAATACAGCCACCTTAAATAGACAGTTAATAGATCATCAGTTTTCAGTCTATGAGATACACACCTCAAAGCAGACACTAGAGGAGTACTTTCTGACTCTCATTTCGGGAGAGGATGTGCGACGTGATTAGAGCAGAACTCATTAAACTTAAAAGTTCTAAAGCCTTCTTGTTGAGCTATATTATATTGCTGGCTGTTGTGCTGTTGGAATTTGCGACGAGCGCTATTTTTTACAGATATTCAATTGATAAACGGGGTTGGACCTACTATTTCGAGGGCATAGTTCTCTTCGTCAATGTTGCAGCCGGATTTATCAGTTACTACATATTAACCGGTCATATTTTTGCAAGAGAGTATCAGGAAAACACGCATCTATTTATGTTTACCACGCCTGTCACCAGGGTTAAATTTTATTTTAGTAAATTGATCATTATTTATGGATTTATTATTGTATCCTTATTTCTCGTTCTGTTTTTGTCTACCTTATTAGGCATGTCCATTACAGAGCGACCTTTAACGATGGCTATCTGGGTATACCAAATCCAAGTGTTTGCTAAAATGTGTGTGATGCATGCGATGTTAATCCCAATCGCCTCTTTTTTTGCTATACGCTGGAAGAGCATCATGGTGGTTGTACTCGTAGTTTGTACTGCAATATTTTTGAATTTTATATACAAAAGTGAATGGTACCCTTGGATTGTGCCCTATCTCTTATCTCCTAATGAAAGAAATGCGATTATACCTACCAATGTTTCAATAGCATGGTTCAGCTTATCCGTGACCTTTCTTCTTGGATTGTTTTTATCCATATGGACATATCAAAGAAAAGACTAAATGGAGAGTTTTTGAGAGGAGGGTTACTATGCTTGACCTGTTTAAAGCAGAGTGCTTGAAGCTGAAAGGAACTAAAATTCTTTGGTTGAGTGTAATGATTTTAGTATTAACCATTGTTTTAGAATTTTATAGTTACGCGGGTAGTTCCAAGTATTCCATAGATCGTGATGGTTGGAATGACTACTTTATGAGTGTTGTTATTCTTATTAATTTTCTGACCGGTTATATGAGCTACTATATTTTGACCTGCTATATCTATGCAAGAGAGTATCAGGAGAAGACCCATATTGCACTGTTTACAAACCCGATTCGCCGGACTCGTATTTACTTCAGCAAACTACTCGTTATTTATATGTACATCGCTGTTAGCCTACTGATGGCATTTGTGCTATCTACAGTATTGGGTACGTTTATTACAATCAGACCGCTAACCTTTGAAATCGTTATGTATCAGCTTGGGGTATTTGCTAAAATGATTCTTATGCACGCTATGCTCATCCCGATCATCACGTTCTTCACTATTCGTTGGAAAAAATTTGTACCCGCCATTATTGGGATGTGTACGGTTATGTGCTTAAATTTTGTTTTGGTTAATACACCGGGGAATACCTTTTATCCATGGACAGTGCCGTTATTGTTTTCTCCCCATGGACAAATGGGCAGGACATTCACGTATGTTCCTGGAGGGATCATCAGTATTTGCTTCATTTTTGTGCTGGGTCTTTTTTTGGCGTTGAGAAGTTATACTCATATAGAGAAAAAGTAGAATGTGCAAGCAGAAAAACAAGGATGGTAGTCCGCATAAGGTTGGTTGAATGAAGCTGTAAAATGTTGTCGCTAAAGGACGGATTTACGTGCTATAATTCCAGTAACAACAGAATGGCTTAGGTGGGCGGTCGGCTAAGTCTCCCGGAAGGGAGGTGATGCCTGTGGAGGTTAAGGATGCTCTGACATTAATGATGATGTTCGGCACGCTATTAGTAGCGTTGATCGGATTAATCGTTACGATTGTTATTGCGTTGAACCAAAACAAAAAGAAATAGACCGCCCTGGACAAGGGAAAACGGTCTATTTCTAATAGAGCTAGCCCTGTTCAGCCGACCGCTCTTCAAAGCGGCTGTTGCCAAGAGTAGGGATGTTACCAGCATCCTTGCTCTTTTTTAGTATATCCTTCTATCATTTATTTTAGCACAATTGAATAATCGATGTAACTCATTTGGTGAAAACTTTAACTTCCTTTGGAGCGAGGGTCACGGTGATCGAACCGTTGTTAATCTGAATGGAGTCGTTGCTTAATTGGTTGGTCAGGCGAGTGCCGTTGGACAGATTGTCGAAGTTGCCAATCGTGCGGGTTTGACTGCTCCAGGAGTTGTTGATAAGTACGATGGCCTCGTCTCCATTTTTAGAGCGCTGGAAGCTGTAAAAGGAGTCGTCTACCCACTTTTCCTTTTGGCTCCCGTTTTGCAGGGCAGGGTGGCTGTTGCGCACACGGTTCAGCTTAGCGATGTACTGATACAGATCATGATTGGCGTTAAACACAACGTTTTCCCGGTTGGCAGGATCATCTCCGCCACTAAAGCCTTGCTCGGTGCCTTGATAGATGATAGGAATCCCGCGTGAGGTCAAAGTAAAGCCCAAGGCGGCCTTGAGCTGAGGCCATTTGTCATAGTTAGCACCCGGCTTGCCAGAGGCGTCATTCAGGAAACGTTTTACATCATGATTGTCGATAAATACGCCGTTGGTCTGGGCATCGCGATAGTGACGATCATCTGAGTAGCGTTCCTTGATTTTCCTCATAGATTGATCGTGTCCAAACACATCCTTGATTGTATAATACATCGGAAAATCCAGTGCGGCATCGAGATACCGGGTGTAATCACCCACATAAGCAGGATCGCCACTGTAAATTTCACCGAGAGTGAAGGTATTGGCGGCCTGGTCAAAATCCTTCAAAAACCCTTTGGGTACATGCTTCACAGTGTCCACCCGCAGTCCGTCGACCCCCGACTCGTTCAGCAGCCATTTGATCCAGTTTTTGAGTTCATTCGCTGTATCTGGGTTGTCCTGATTCAGGTCGTCCAATCCGGCAACGTCACCGTTTTCGATTTTCCACTGATTGTTTGAGTTGTAGTCTGCTCCTGTGATGTCGCCATTGTGATGATACCAGTCCGCTTTGTCAAAAGGAGCCTTGGCGATGCCGTTCCCAGGTTGAAAATCGCCAGTGTGATTGGGAACTACGTCCAGCATCACAGCGATATTTTTGTCGTGTGCCTTACCAACCAGCTCTTTGAACTTGTCCATGGTACCAAGATGCCCGTCTACCGCATAAAAATCATACGTATGATAGCCGTGGTAAGCGTATTCGCTCTTTTGCATCGTTACCGGAGTAATCCAGATGGCGGTAAACCCCATATTTTTAATGTAGTCGAGTTGGTTAATAATCCCTTGAAAATCGCCACCATGCCACTTGCGCTGATCGTTGTTGTTGGAATTGAAGCCACCGTAATTATCGTTGGATGGATCTCCGTTGCTAAATCGGTCTGTCATGATAAAATAAATGCTCTGTTTGCTCCAGTCTGTGTTGAGGGGAGTGGGCTTGGAGAGGGTACCCAGATCTATAGGAGTGAAGGCGCCCGAAGGCGCCCCCGTTTGAATAGTTACTTCAACTCCGTTAGGGTTGGGTACGTACGTAGAAGTGCCTACGTTTAAGGATGCACCCGAAAGTTCCACTGTTTGGATAGGTCCTGCAACTTCGTTAAGGTTGGTTGTGTAGGTGGAAGTCCCTACGCTGAGGATGCTCCCCGAAGGTGCCCCCGTTCGGATAGTTCCTGCGGCTCCGTTAGAGCCGGGCGTGTAGGTAGAAGTTCCTGCGCTGAAAAGGTAGTTCTTCGTGTTATTGCTGTCCCAGCTGTTATTGCCGTCATTAAAAGCGGCTTCCAGTTGGGAGGCAGACCCGATATCGACGGTAATTTTAGCATAGCCGCTAATCTCGGCATCCTGCATTTTCACACCGGGTACGGCAGTCCAGTTTCCGCCAGCCGGGCGGTAGTGAATGTAAGGCGAGTTAAAGCCTTTTTTGTAGTATACCGTTACCTTGTTAGTTGTACCGCCGCCATCCCCGGGAACCGTGCCCGATGGAGCGCCTGATGTGATCGTTCCCGCATTGCCGCTGTTACCGGGCGTGTAAGTAGAAGTGCCCGTGCTGAAGGAGTAGTTTTTGGTGTTGTTGCTGTCCCAGTTGTTATTACCGTCATTAAAAGCAGCTTCCAATTGGGAGGCAGACCCGATATCGACGGTAATTTTGGCATAGCCGCTAATCTCGGCATCCTGCATTTTCACACCAGGCGCAGCAGTCCAGCTTCCCCCAGCCGGACGGTAGTGAATGTAAGGTGAGTTGAAGCCTTTTTTGTAGTATATAGTTACTTTGTTGCCTGTACCGCCACCGTTATCGCCGGGCTTGGCCTTGTTTACAATATACTGTTTGAATCCACTCATCTCACCGGTTGGTGAGCCGTCGTTGTTGACGAGATTGTTGAGGCGTAAAAGTGTAAAGCCGTGATAACCGAACTTTGTGATTTTTTCTTCGATTTTTTGAAAGCCGCTACCGCCAGTCGGGAGTGCATTCTCACCATTTAGGCGAACACCCTTGGCATTAGCGATCGAGGAGACAGTATCTACTAATGTGGACGGCAAGGAATAATTCGGTGCTGTACCACTGTCGTTCATCTCCAGAGCAGTAAAGGTCAAATCCAGATCCGCATCTTTGAACTTCTCGATGAGACGGTTGTAATCATAATATCCACCTGCTTGCTCTGTGCTGTGAGGCATGGCAGGATTGTTCATCTGCCAGTGCAGACCGGAAATCTTGGCTCCGATACGGACACCGAACACGGAATCGAAGTTTTTGTGTGCAGCAGCTCCGATGACGCCCAGATGCTTCTCAAGCACGCTTTGGTACCACGACAGAAAATCCTTCCCATACGTGGAAGTATACCCGCCGTTCGTGTAAAATCCGTCCCCGTCAGTCGGCGGATTGATTTGGCCAAGGCTGCTCAGCTTGGTACCCCAGGCTGCATTAATCTTGTCCATTGATCCATACTTTTCATTCATGGCCGTGCGGAACGCATTTTTGGCTGTTTCAGTGTAGGCTTGGAATTTGCCCCGTGCAGGATAACTCCATCCCGCTGCCGGATAGTATGAAGGATATCGCAATTCTCCAGAGGGCCCACCGCTTAAATAAATTTTGGGAATGATGCTTTTGTAGCTAGCAAAGGTTTGAGCAAATGAGGCATACAGCTCGTCATATTGTTTACCAGTCCCGCTCCATAATGGAGAGAGGGCTTCGTTATTGGCAAAACCGCTTTCGTCCTTGAACTGCATTTCATCTGCACTGCCCTTGCTAGACAGCCAGTTTGGTAGCGGGATGTTGCAATCATCCCCCACATTTCCCCCACACTTATGCGTAGAGATAATAGGAACCCACTTCAATCCCACTTCTTTTACGGCATCTGCATAGGTCTTGTAGTAGCTCCAATCGAACTGGTTATCTCCTGCGCTCTCCACATGGCCCCACCAGACGTCGGTGGTAATGGCATACACACCGTTACTTTTCAGCGTTTGCAGTTGCTTTTTGAATGCACCCCAGTCACTGATTTTCGCCAGCGGCCCCATGACAGAAGCCTGAAAATCATCAGCAACCGCTGCGCTTGCCGTATTGGAGGGTGAGCCAATAAAGGCGGTCAGAGATAGCACAATGCTTAATAGCATCAGGCACCCTTTTTTCCATAGACTTCGATACAAGGTCAAACCGATCATCCTCCCCAAAGCATAGTCTAATTCGACAACATTTTGTAAACGTCTACAAAAATAGTATAAAGCAAGCGGTTGCATAAAAAGAAGAATTTATTGCACACTCAGGGTGGACAAATATGACATTTTACGTAAGCAACCGTGTGCTTAAAAGTTTCCAGACAAAAAAAATAAGGCATAGGTCTGAGTAAGACGCATGCCTTTTAGTGATGTGCGAGCCAATGCCAGTATAGGAGAAAGTGAACCTAAGCGTATAAAAGCCTTGTTCCAGTCTGTATGAAAGTATTGCCGAGGCAGCTTGTTTAATAGTTGCTTACTTAATAAATAGGACGATCCTTCTGGTCGGCAATGCCGCTTTTACGGTAGAAATACGTATTGATCCGATCCCGCCATTCTTTGGCATGCTCTGCCTGATGCTCCAGCCGCTCCAACACCTGTTCATACATGGCAGCATTCAGTTGCCCTCGTAGACTAACCCATGTGTCTCGGAGATGGGCCGCACGTTCTGCACCTTCAAAATGGGTATCATAAATGTGCTGTATGACGGTTTGGCCGGAGTGGAGCAAGTGTGTATAAGGAACATGGTGAAAGAATAAGAGCAGCTCATCCGGGCAGGTGTCCGTAGATTCGTAGATATCAGTATTGGGAGAAAAATATTGTCCTGCATAGCCCGTTCCGGTTGCGGTCGTGCGATCTACCCCGATCCCCCAGCAATCAGCAAAATGGTAGGTGCCCCACATGGAATATTCGTACCCGTCTACATCCGGCCCATAGTGGTGATCGGGACTGACCATCCAGCCGACCCCGAGAGGGGCGGTGTAGGATTCGTAGACATTCCATGAATCGAGCAGCATCTGCTTAAGGGTAGAAATTAAATCTGTGCCGCCGTCGCTATTCCCTTGTCTGCCAAACGTCAGCCGAACCCACTCATCAGCGATTTCGTCTGCGGACAGCTCCGGGTCCCATGCCAGCCGACCATAGCCATAAAGATTGGACTGAGCGAGCAAATGTCCGGTCCAATTGGTGTCTGCACCAATATTGGATACAGCGACTATGCCATAGTTGGTATGCTTGGGAGAACGCAGAGCGCCACTCACGATACGCTTGATGGTGGAGCCTTTACCTTGGGCGTAGGTGTCAAAATCCAATACTTCCTTCCATTGGGGAACAAGGTAACATAGATGTTTCTGTTGCCCGGTGTACTCTTGCGCAATTTGAAATTCAAGCAGTACCTGAGTGGATTCCAGCGCACCGAACAGGGGGGAGACAGGCTCCCGCACCTGAAAATCCATGGGACCATTTTTGATCTGTAAAATGACATTTTCCCGAAACAGCCCATCCAGCGGTTTAAAATGGTCAAAGGCTGCGCGGGCCCGATCCGTCTTGCGATCGCGCCAGTCCTGCTTGCAGTTGTAGACAAAGCAGCGCCAAATCACACGTCCGCCATAGGGCTGCAACGCATCTGCCAGCATATTGGCTCCATCGGCGTGATGGCGCCCGTAGCTGAACGGTCCGGGCCGATTTTCGGAATCGGCTTTGACCACAAAACCACCCAGATCAGGAACGACGGCGTAAACTTCCTGGGCTTTGGTCTGCCACCATTCAGCTACAGCTGGTTCCAAGGGATCGGCGGTGGTTAACCCACCGAGCTGAATAGGACTGGCATAGTTAATGCTCAAGTAGATCTGTATACCATAGGCGCGAAATACCGCAGCTACTTTAGCCACATCCGGTAGGAATTTATCTGTAATCAGCTCGGTCTCTACCTGATGGACATTCACGTTGTTAATGGATAGTGCTTGAATGCCTACAGAAGCGAGTAGACGGGCATAGTCTCGCAGGCGCTCCATATTTGTAGTAAAGGCATTATTATCGTAGAAAATAGAGCCACCCGCATACCCGCGTTCAATACTACCATCCATGTTATCCCAGTGATTGATCATGCGGATGGGATTAGCAGGGTTGGATAATTGGTCTAGAATGGGGACGTGCACTGATTCGGTGGTGGGCTTCAACTTCCCGTCTAGTCCTCCCTGCAGGTAGCGCAGCAGATGAAAGACTCCGTACAATACGCCTTTGGAGGTCTGCCCCGCGATTGTAACGTACTGTCCCTTGATATCATCGTTACCGTGCGAAGCTGAATATGCCGGATCTGGCATCTCTATCCCGCGAATTCGGTAGCCTTCTGCGCTCACTTCTGCCTGTTCTTTTGCGCTGAATCGTTCTGCGACCAAAGGATGCTCTGGGAACGTACCCAGCGCAATGAATGGCGTATTCACAGGAACGGCGCTGATCTTCGGCTGCTGTCCAAACATGGAGGTCAATCCGTGCTGAAGCTCACTCGCAGCCGATTGAAGCACTTCATCTGTCCCATGGACCACGATGACCCTGCACCAAGCGGGCAGCTTTTCTACCTTACTATTGCGGCTGTAATGCAGCCAAGCCGCATAGCCGCTCTCTTTTGGCATATCCATCAGCTTGCTCATATTGGAACCTCCTTTTGGGCAGGTGAAGATGATCATCAGACATGCTGTTCCTGATCCTGACTCATATGCTGAGGGAGAGTCAGACGGTTGCCCTTGCCTTCATACAGCCACAAAATAGCGGTAACTCCGCGCGGATAATATTTACTGCCGTGAGCAATACCGGAGAGTATCTGATCGCTCCAGCACCAATAGGATTCATCAGGGTGAAGGAGCCATGAGGCATGGGCAGCGTCTGCGGCCTGCCCAGCTTCTTCCCAAGGCAGCTCCAGCAACTCGCGGGCAATAAACTGTGACAGATAGATTTTGCTCAGCCAGGAGTTGTTACTGGTCGAGGACAGCTTCCAGCCTCCGTCTTCAAATAGACAAACTCCCGGTACCAGTACAGTTTCCAAATGACGCCGCAGTGCTTGGATATATCCACCGAACCGTCCATCAGGCTTAAGCGCAGCCTCACACCCTGTAAAGTAAGGGAAGATCAGCCCCTCAATGGCAGGAATAATCTGCGAGTCATTGCCCTCCTTAATAACTGCAGGAATATAGCCCTTGTCTGTCATATGTGCTGTAATCGCTGCTGCGCATTTGTCCGCCTGTAAGCCAGCCTCCTGTGAGAGGGAGTTAAGCCCTTTTGAGGCAAATATCTTTTCCAGTGCAACATATACCGCCCAGCATTTGCTGCCTAAATAAATGTTGTTGCGGGACTGACCCAGAGATACGTCCAGACTGTCGTAGGTCGTAATTTCCGCGCCTCCCCGGGTTCTAGAGCTGTCCAAGCCCATCAAGCCGTTTCGTTGTGCCGGGTCGGGGTGATCCCGCCGCAGCATGCTTTCGAAACAGTCACACAAGACAGGCAGCATACGTGTTGTAAATGACTGATCCTGTGTCTGCTCGATATATACCGTGGCGCAGCAAAGCCAGTTCACCAGTTCCTCATGGCTCATGTAAGAGAAGCAGTCGTCAATCCCAGCCAGCTCATAACAGGAGTACCCCTGCCGGGAGAACACGTTTGCCACGCCCATATCATGCGTAAACGTGATACCACCGGTATAGGTCTGTTCCTCTCCCGGAAAGCGTACCTCATCCCGATAGCTGTACCTTTGGACAAACCACTCCAGCTCGTTGCGTACCGTCCATGGATTTAAAATCAATTCATAGTAGAGCTGATCTGCCGTCAAATCGAGTGTATTCATCATCCGATACTCGCCTTCGTTCACAACCCAGATCGGTTCTCCATCCGCTTGGTGACTAAGCAGTTGGGTGCTGCCATAGTAGCTGTGGATCGCCTGAGCGAGCATAAATTCCTGGTCCGGGCTCAAGTCGGCCGACTCCATCCAGCGATTAGCCTGAACACAGGCTGCGGTCAGGTTTGAAAAATGCTTCAACGCATAGCTTCCCACGTCTTCAATATCCTTGAACAGCTGGGTATAGTAATACGACGCTTCAATGCCTGTTGTCACAATGCCGCCGCGATAGAAGCATATGGCGAAAGCATATGTGCGCTTCTCACCTGCGGGAACGTCCATCAGAAGCGCACCCGTCGCGCCCAGGCCAAAGGATAAATTCTCGGACATGGTCTCCCCAAGCAGCTTCTCCATTGCAAATCCGCTGGCAGGTACCGCTTCACTGCTGTTGGTCACAATGGCTGTGCTGCGTCCTTGGCCGATGCCTGTGAGTCTCTCCTCTAATTGGGTAGAATCCTTAGCGTCCCTGCGCGGATCTTCTCCTATAATGCGTATGCCGCTATACGGATCACTGCCCTGATATCCGAAAAAAGCTCTTCGCGCTGCAGTCCCCAGTGTGTTATCGACGGTTAGCTCGGCGAATACCGCCGGGACCAACGCTGCCCGCAGCTCATCCATACCCGCGGTTCCCGGCTCGGGCACTGGGAGAACAGGAGAGTACAGCCGGAACGTCAAATCGCCAGCCTGCCATGTATCCGTTCCTGCTTTTAGCTCACGGGTAATGTCTGAATCGGCAAAGGGCATAAGCTGCGGTTCCGTTCGTTTACCCTTTTTCTCCACGTCGTAGCGGGCACTTTCATCCTGTGTGGATGCAAAAAAGGGAAGCGCCTCGTATACTCCGCCATCTCTGGATTGCAGCCCGATATATACATTTTCATCGGCAGGCTTGCCCAGCTCCAAACCAAGTCCGCCGCGATTGCCCTTAAACCCAAGCGTAAAGCTGGAAAAAGACCCGATAGGTGCATGCTGTGTGTTATAAAATATATTTTTAGACATATAATGAAACCCCTTTCATAGTAAAGCTTAACTTTGACTAACTTCACTTAGAGCCTAGCATGTCATGTGGTGGGGAACCATTGTCAAATCGCTCAACTATTTATCCAAATCGCGCTGAAAGCGATATACTGGAGTATATCCATGCAAGTAAGCCAGGAGGGAAAACATGTCGACACCACGTTTACCGAAGAGCCCCCATCATCCAGACCTTACAGTTGCCGGAGAGGAATTCTTTTTTCCCGATGTGCGAACCACAGTCAATTTGTTTGCTATTCATACACGAAGTGTCGGAAGAGAGTGGAGCTATCCGCTACACGAGCATCCTCAATATGAGATTAACATCGTGCTTGCGGGAGAACAGATCATGGTTGTGGATGGTCGCAGCTATACCCAGCGACAGGGTGATCTGGTGCTGCTGCGACCGGGGATTGTCCACTCCAGCCATAGTAACGGAGAGGGATTTACGTATTTTTGTATGCATTTCGATATTGATGATAAGCTGTTTCTCTCGCTTCTGAGTCGTCTGGAGCAGGTGCTGTTTCCAGCTGAAGGAACAGTGGCAGGGCAGATGGGACCAGCGCTGGGCAAGTTGCTCGATCTTTCAGCGCCGGAAGATATAGGAGTAGGTAGTGATTCGGTGGCAAAGCGAATGCGGATTCAATCTGCTGTGTTTGAACTGTTCGCAACGTTATGGGAGGCTGTATCCAGTGAAGCGGCCCATCTGCCGGGGCGTGGATATGTGCAGGCAGAGCTTGCCCATCAGATTGCCAGTCGTCTTCAGGGCAGAGTGAATCAGCCTTATGGACAGGCCGGCTCGGTGGAAAAACAGGATGGGATCGAGGGGATTTCATCCGAGCTAGGTATTAGTGTGTCCCATTGTAATCGTGTATTCCGTAGCGTTTTTGGCGTATCTCCCCGTGTATATCTATCCGGGCTTGTGCTGCATGAGGCCAAGTTGCTGTTGGCTGATCCGCAATGGTCGGTGCAACAAATTGCCGATATGCTCGGCTATGGGGATATTGCGCATTTTAGCAGACAGTTCAAGCGCTGGTCGGGCCAATCGCCGACATCCTATCGCAAAAGCACGGTGCAGGAAAGCCCATTCGAATAAAAATAAGTATGCCTTTAAAATAGTTATGATATAATCCTCATAAAGGAGCTGAGAATAATATGAATTTACATAATCAACGTGTCGTCGTGATTGGCGGCAGTGCAGGTATAGGGCTGGCAACAGCCATAGAAGCAGCAAAGCAAGGGGCAAGCATTGTGATCGCTGGGCGTTCCGCAGAAAAGCTGGAGCAGGCGAAGAAGGTCATCCCTGCCGAATCGGTGGAAACCTTCCAACTGAATAATCAGATAGAGGAAGAGGTTCAGGCGTTTTTTGAAAAAGTCGGAGCATTCGACCATCTGTTTACACCGGGTGCCAGCTACACGCGTGGTCCGATCACGATAGACACGGAAAAGGCAAGAACCCCGTTCGAAGGGAAATTCTGGCCGCAATATTTTGCTGCCAAGCATGCGGTACCACATATCTCCAAGGACGGCTCGATCGTCCTCATGTCCGGGGCCTTCAGTCAACGACCGATGGGATTTGGTGCTACATATGGAGCGGCTAACGGCGCGATCGAAAGTTTGGGCAAGGCGTTGGCAGTAGAATTGGCCCCCGTACGGGTTAATGTCGTATCCCCCGGCACGATTTGGAGAGACGGCCCTGAGGGTGAGCAGCGGGCGCAGGCTTTTGAGGAATACAAGGAAGTAACCTTGCTCCGTCGAGTGGGGTATAATGAGGAAATCGCACATACTGTGTTGTATCTGATGACGAACAAGTTTACCACCGGAAGCGTGCTGTTCCCAGATGGCGGTTATACGCTGATCTAATCCGACAGGCAGGAATCAATTTTTAAACAAAAACCGGTTCAACACCATACAAAGTGTTGAACCGGTTTTTTATGATAACAGGTTTGCCTCTTGCAACTCTTTAGCTTTGCACATCTAACCCTTTATATTTTCGCAAAATACGTGGATAAATCACTTTAGACCCGATGCATACCATCGCCAGCATGGCGAACAGCAAACCGCTCCACAGCGTCCCATGGATCCCCGCTCTGGCAATAAACCACCCCCCTGCCAGTGAGCCCAGTGAGACCCCTAGGTTAATAAACGAGATATAAAGACTGTTGGCAAACGCGGGAGCTTCTTTGGCCTCATCAATCACCCAAATCTGGGCGACAATCAGTCCGCTGGTATGAACGGCCCCCCACACGATAATGATGAAGAGCGTAGGGATAAATGAAGAACTGATCCCGTACAACAGCAAATAGGTGCCCCCCAAGGCTACTGGATGAAAAAGAGCGGTGCGTACCTTATGCAAGCCCATCAGCTTGCCAGCCAATAGATTGCCGAGCATTCCGCCGATGCCGAAAATAATAAGCAGAAAACTGATAACTTTGCTGCTCATCCCTGTATTTTGCCCCAAATATTCGGCAGAATAGCTATACACCGAGAACATAGCTGCAAAAATAAAAGTAGCCGCCCCGATATTGAGCCACAGCGATACTTTACGCAAAATGCCAAGCTGCTTCCGATAGGAGAACATTTCGGCTTGTGGTGTATCCGGCAGCATAAATAAAATACCGATCCCTGCAATCCCATTCGCTACCGCAGTAAACCAGAAGGAGGCCTCGTATGAAAATTGATTGGCGATATAAGCCGTAATTGGAATACCGAGTACCATTCCCATGCTTGTGCCGAGGAAGGCTTTGGCGGAAGCTTGCGTTGCTTTTTCCGGGGGATACAACGCAGTGGCGGCGACAAAGGCAAGCGAGAAATACACCGGGTGAAACAGAGCCGGAATGATACGTAAAATCACTAGTAGATAAAAGTTGGATGTATAGGCTGACAGCAAGCTTGTTATGGCAAAAACAAACAACGACATTGTCATGATTCGCTTGCGGTTAAACCTGGACATCCATAGCACCATGAAGGGACCGAACAGCGCGATGATCAATGCAAATGAACTGACAAGAAACCCGGCCTGGGCTGCCGTAATATGAAAACGTTCAATGATGACTGGCAAAATGCCAACCACACCGAACTCGATCGTGTATACACCAAATAGGCCAAGCGCAATGAAAAGCAGGGGCTTACTATATTTCATTAGTTTCATTCCTTCTCCACTTCTTCCTGCTTTACGTCCTTGATTTTGCATGCTAATATTTCATTAAATTATAAAATAATAAGGCAATACTCGAAATAATACATAATAATAATTGTGTTTTTGTAATATTACCTTGGACTTAAGGAGATGGATTTGATGGATCAAGTGGATCATAAAATTTTGTTGTGTCTACAAAACCAGGCGCGTATCTCCATGACCGAGCTGGGTAAGGAGGTTGGACTTTCCCAGCCTGCCGTAACGGAAAGAGTGCGGCGCATGGAGGATAAAGGTATTATCACTGGGTATCGTGCCATAGTTTCACATGAGAAAGTCGGAAAGCCGATCATGGCTCACGTGCTCGTGCACACGAATCAATGCAATTCATTTGTTGAGTTTTGCCAATCTGCACCTGAAGTCATTGAATGCCATAGAATCAGCGGCGAGCAAAATTACTTACTGAAAGTCATGGTTGAGTCTATGCTCAAGCTGGAGCAGTTCGGGGATGAGTGTGGAAAGCACGGGCACTCTACCACGTTAATTGTCCTGTCCTCGCCTGTAGACCATAAACATGTAACCCCCACTTTATTAGACCCTATTTGAGCTACCGTAAATGGCTTGGCAAAGCTCGGTTGTAAACGGACCTGACATCCCTTCGAATGCTGTATTGGTAAAGGCGACCACACTGAGTCTTAGTGCGGGATCAACGAACCACGAATGACCGTAAGCTCCTCCGAGACGCCACGTTCCGGGTGATTCTGCTGTTCCGCTTTCGTTGGGATTTTGGAGTACGGTGAATCCCAGTCCAAAGCCCCGCCCCGGCCAACCTGCCAAGGGGAGGTTCCCGGTCTGGATGGTGCCCATTTCACGGACCCATTCCTCTGAAAGTAACGGATTGCCGCCGTTTCGCAGTGTTTCCAGCAGACGCATGAAATCTTTTGCGCTGCCAATCATACCCGAGCCACCAGAGTGGAAAGCCGTGGAATCAAAGGCTCGTGCAGGCTGAAAACGAAGTCCTGCAGTGCCTTCAAAAACCTGCGCAACCTCAAGCTCGCGCATCCGCCGGGGTTCTGATATATCGTTGACATAAGGAGCCGCAAGCCGTCCAGCATCCGCGACCGTGAAACTGGTGTCGTGCATACCGAGAGGTTCTGTAACGAGCTTTTTAACAGCTGCATCAAGGGTTGTGCCACATACACGGCTAATGATCGCGCCTAGCACATCAGTAGCAATCGAATATCCCCATGCTTTACCCGGTGCATATAACAGAGGCACAGAAGCCAAACGTTGCAAGTTCTCTTCCAGCGTAAGATTTGAAAAATCCATGCCATCTGATACGCCTGCACGATGATAGGGACCGCCGCCTTCTTCCTCTAAAAAGCCATAGGTCAACCCGGCAGTATGTGTCAGCAATTGGCGTACTGTAATGGAGGGCTGCTCACCACTGATTAATCGGGGGCGAAAGTCGGGCAACCAGCGTTCAATAGATTCATCGAGCTTAATCAATCCTTGGGCTGCCAAAACCAAAGCCGCAGTCGATACAATCGGTTTGGATACAGAAGAAAGCCGAAATAAAGCATCCTCATGCATAAGACGTTGTTCTTCTCGATCAGCCAGCCCCGCCGCTCGGACATACACGGGTGAACCATCCATATATATCATGACGACTGCGCCGACCAGGCGCTTCTCGGCAAGGGTTTGATCTATAACTGCATTTACACGTCCGTCCAGACCAGCTTGTATCGCAAAAACTCTATTATCCAAACTCATAAATATCTCATCCTCTCTATGATCCAGCGGTTATCGCTTGATGGAACTTAGTTTACAGGATGGGAAGGCGACATTACATAAGGTAACAAAGGTGTTCAGTGAGTATTAACGTTAAAATAAAATTATATTAAAAGAATGGCTTTGGATTTAAATGAATGGGGTTTTACAAAAAGTTATACCGCGTTTTACAGTGGCTTTTTAAGTTGAGATACGTTGAAAATAGGTGGTAAAATTTACAACAAAGGGGGTTTTATTTATTGAGGCTTGTATCGCGTAATAAGTTGGCTTGCTTGGTTGTCCTCGGAGGGATTTTGACTGTAATTGCTACAGGTTTTGGAGGGGATAAGGAACCTTATAAACTTCCCGATAAGCCCAAAGAGGCTGCTGTCTCGACATTTTCAGAATATATGAACGCTTCTATGAGTCGGGATTACGATAAGATGCTTTCACTGTCTGATGATTATCGCTTTAAAACAGAACAGGCACGGCTTAACTTTCTAAAAGCTCAGGGAACACCGATTGATTATCGTATCGTGTCTGTGGATGATTCTAACCCTTCCAAGATTGTTGTTTCGTCGATAACGAAGTATGAGGATATGGAGTTACCTTCCATTAAGCATGTTCTTGCTTTTGAGGAAGGAAAGTACAAGCTACAAATGAGAAATGTTGTGATCAATATGATTCCTTCATCACCTGACTACAGAACGATCGAGTACGAGCCTGAGAAGGTAGACAATATTTTGGAAGATAATTTCAAGTGATTTTAATTTTTCAATTTTCTAATCATACGGTCCAAAGCGTATCCAATGAGATACCAGAAAACTAGGGTAGTGAAGTAAACAATGGCTATGGGGATGTCTGCCTCTCGCACAAATCGAAATGATTCATACATCCAAACTAGCGGGCTAATGGTAGCAATAGTATATTATAGTCGTCATACCCCGTAATATTTACAGTAATAACTAGACATGAGAGTAGGACCAGCCAAAAACGAAAAGATTTCATTGCCTATACCTCCGCAAGTGTATTTGTTGTTATAGACGAATCAAAAAGCTGGAAGTAGCATTTATTCCAAATTTATTTATTAAAATGTATTAAAAAGAACGATATTTCGATCCTATTTACTTGTCACGATTTTTAGACGTACGGTATTCGTGTGGTTTTGAGTGACGCTGGATTCTTTCAGACTTTTCGATTTATGATATACTCTCGATATATGAATTGTATGGGATGGTGATGACTGAATGAATCGTACACACGACCTAGGCAAGCTAATCAAACTAACTGGAGATAGAGCAAAACTGGACGCTAAAGCAAATGGCACATATATTGTCTACAAAACGCCGGATGGTCAATTTGTTAAAGAGTACAGTAATGGTCAAGTCGAACGAATTAAAGAACAGGATATTTTATCATGAGTGAGCCGTTTGCTACTATGTTTGTATTCGCAGGAAACAACGGAAGTGGTAAGAGTACAATTCGTAATCTATAAACTTGGTGTAAGTGTTAATATCGATCCAGATGCGTTAGCGCGAGGGATTGATCGTGAAAACCCTGATCGACACAAAGTATCGGCAGGAAAGGAAGCGATTAAGCTAGCGCGGGATTGTATAAGAAATAAACGAGATTTTACCGTAGAGACGACACTTGCTGGTGGCAATGTGATTCGACAAATGCGAGTGGCAAAAGAAAAGGGCTTTGAAGTTATTATGTTTTATGTGGGCCTTGGTGATTATCGTCTTAATATCGAGCGAGTTGCTGCACGAGTTCGAAATGGGGGTCACCACATTGATACCGCTGATATTATAAGACGGCATCAGACCTCACTGGACAATCTTCTCTTACATCTTAAACTTATCGATCATTTAATTGTCATTGACAACAGCAGCTCAGATGGCGTGATTGTATTGGAATCAGATAGTGAAACGATAAAACACCATGTGGCGTTGTTACCGGATTGGGTTAAAATCATTGATAGTTACTTACAAAATAAAAATACTGATCAAGAATAAACCGACAACTGTATGATTCAGTGATCGGTTTATTCTATATTTACATCGTATTGTGTCCACAATGTCAATTCGATGTGTATTGCACCTCAAAATGGGACCCGTTAGTAATAGACTGTTATTATTTTTCAATAGACTTTAGCAAGACGATGAACAGCATCCTGATCATAGCGGCTTCTTCGGATTCTTTTTCTCTACACTTTTTTCACTGGACGTAACACTGCGTAGCCGTATCCTTCTGGGAAATGCCGCTGATAATCCTGCTTCGTTTCCTCATCCCATTCATACCCCAGGCTGCTAGGGTCAAAGTTCCAAGCCTTCTCCTCCACCATTCTCATAACGTCTCCATTGTTTTTTAAATAATTAAAGGGCGGGTGAAAAAACACCAGGTAATCTGATTCGGGGATGTCCCGGCAATTCATTCCTGCGGGAATCTCTCCGGCATAGTCAGCGACAACCGGTATTCCATAGAGATAGCCCTTCTGACCATCCTGATAAAACCAGCCCGCAGTTTGACCCAATTGTTCGGGAAGCTTGAGATGAGACATGCTTTCCAATGTTCCGCAAATTTCATCACAATTGTGACCGTTTCTCCAGAAATCGCCGTAGTTTCGAGAAGAAGTATCCCAGATTCCAATAAATTTGTGTGCTGGTATATGCTCGATTTTGACTTCAGCTTCTTGCAAATGATCCTTAACCATCTTATCCCGCTCCTTCAAATGGTAATGATAAGGAGAGAATACCTCAACACGAATGGCTAACGGAATAGGTCGGGGCTCCTTCTGGTATACAGCCGGAGTTACCTCAAACGCTTTTACAAATGCCCGTGTAAAAGCCTCCTGTGAAGAAAACCCATACTTTACTGCAACATCGAGGATGCGGACATTGCTATCCCGGAGTTCCAGTGCAGCACGGCTAATCCGGCGCATCCACACATAATCCCTTAACGTCATTCCTGTAAGAGAATGAAACTGTTTTGTACAGTAGTAAGGGGAGTAGCCTAACTGATCGGACATTCTCAACAACGAAGGTGCTGAAGTAAGATTATTATCAATCCAATCGATCATGAGCTGGACCATTTCGTTCCATTCGTACACGAGGGTTCCCTCCTTTCGACTCCATCTTAACAGCCGGAATACAGGAATATTTGACTTGAGTTGCATGCACTCTTTTGTATTATTCATGAAGCTTTAGTCAAGGGCTATGTTAGTCCTTGTTGTCTTGTTCTATTTTACTCCTCTACATAACGGATATATGGGCGTTGAAAGTACCTTTGATCAGATACGAAATAATATTGTTTGTCTATAACCAGAGGAGGGATCACAGACTTTGAGGAAATATATAATTCTTTATATTCACCTCCGTTAGCAGCATCTCTCTGTATGACCAAGTAATCATCTGTAGTTTTAACTAATTTAGCGGTTTCTGCTGAGTGATAACCTGAATAATAATAAATCCAGCTGAAAATCAGTGAAAAAAATATAATTCTTAAAACAGTTGCAGCCGTTTTATTCTTTGTAATCAACATTCGCGCAAACCTCCGATAATCCATTCTTTCATTTGTAATAAAATATGTATGATTGGTTATTTAACCTGTTTATGTATATTGTAAGGCGTATAATCGGTTGGCGAAAGTAGATTTCACACAAAAAGCCTATCTGCCAAAACAACGGCAGATAGGCTTTTATAACATAAACGTCCACTATACTTCGTGTTTATACGCAGTCTGTGCCTCTACATTACAATTGCACCAACCACATACTCCCTATTGTCAGTTATTTCTACGCTGACGGGCGCGGGCCTCGCCGCCTTTGCGGCCTGCTTCTTCCCTGCTCATTTTCCCGTCGCTATCACTCTGGTCTGAATTGCCACGGGCTTCACCGCCCTTGCGTCCGATTTCCTGATAGAAGTCCTTGTCATGGTTTTTGGAAGTGGCTTCGCCGCCTTTTTCACCGATTTCCTGGTAGAAGTCCTTGTCATGGTTTTTGGAAGTGGCTTCGCCACCTTTTTCGCCAATCTCCTGATAAAATTCTTTGTCGTGATTTTTAGCAGTAGCTTCTCCACCTAAACGTCCTGCTTCTTCGCGACTCAGTTTGCCATTTTGGTTGTTGTTAGCCATGTTCAATCACTCCTCATCGAATTTTAGTAAAGCGTGTTCGTGTATCTATTAACCTTCATGTCAGGAATTAAACATGTCTACTTTTTTATAGAAGCTGGTAAATAACTGGATATATCCGCCTCGATCAGCGTTCCCATGCTTCTGTGTTCAATTGTTGCTGGCGGGTAAATAATGCCGGATAAATGAACAAGCTGAGCAGCACGCTGGTCAAAATAGCAGAGGTCATGGTAGTGAATACGATTAGCAATTGCAAACGCACGGCGGCGATCGGATTGGCACCTGCGATGATTTGTCCGGTCATCATGCCGGGAAGCTGGACAAGCCCCAGCGTTTTCTGCCCCTCAATGGTTGGAATCATACTGGAACGTATGCAATCCTTGAGTATAGGGAAGATGGCTTGTCTAGGCGTGCCGCCTAGCGCCAGAATGAGCATGATTTCAGGCTTGCGCAGCAGAACTTCCGACTTGAGCCGGGACACCAGCAGGCTGGACAAAATCATGGAGCTGCCAATGATCATGCCGCTAATCGGAATCATATATCGGGCTGTCGCCGGAATAATATGCAGGCCAATCAGGAACGCCTGCGTAACGATTTCCACACACAGCAGCGTCAGGAATGACTTCCACATGAGACCGGGGATAAATCGTCCTTTGCGCGCAACATTTTGTGAGGCTACGGTAATCATGAGCAGAATGAATAATACGATAAATCCGTAGCTTTGCATCCCAAAAATTAAATGTAATACATATCCAATCGCCAGCAGTTGAATCGACGCTCTGATTGTGGCGATGATAATGTCTCGGTCCAGACCGAGTTTGAAGGATTTGGACATGACGATGGCGATAAATACAAAACCGAGAGAGAGAATCAAGGCAACAATCGTCATACCCATTCTCCTGCTACAAACCTGCGGGTCTCACTATGCTGCGGAGCATTAAAAAACGTCTCCGTATCCGCTTGTTCTACCAGTCTTCCGTCGATCATCAGCCATGTCTCGTGGCCTACCCTGCGGGCTTGTTCCATATGATGCGTAATCCAGATCATCGTTGTTCCCTCTTCTTTGTTCATTTGCAGCAGCAGTTCCTCAACCTCTTTGACCGAGGCGGGGTCCAGTGCAGAAGTAATCTCATCCAGCAGTAAAATATCCGGGCGGTTCGCGAGCGTCCGCGCCAAGGCCAAGCGCTGTCTTTGTCCACCGGACAGTTCCTGCGCCTTTTGTTCCAACAGATCGTGGGTGAGTCCTACGCGTTCCAACAGGCCGGCAGGATCATCCAGCACTGTACCGTGCAGCCGTTCTACGGTTTGGAGATTGTACAGGACAGTTCCCTGAAGCATGGGGGCATCCTGAAAAACCAATGCTACTCTCCGTCTTAGTTCAGGGATCTCCCACTCCGATATCGGTTTGCCGAGGACACGGATGTCCCCTTCATCCGGTGTCATTAGGAGGTTGCACAGTGAAAGCAACGTGCTTTTACCAGACCCCGATGGACCGACCAACGTGGTGATTTTGCCGGGGGAAACTTTTGCCGTAATCCCGTTCAGAACAGCACGTTGCTGTCCAGACCCGGCGAAATATTTGATAATGTGATTGAATTCAATAGCTGGAAGTGGCTTGGATTCCATAGATATAGCTAGCTCCTTTGTAGGGGATCGAGAAAGGGATCAGGTCCGTTCTATGATCTTATTTTTTTATTATATCAGTAATGACTGCTATGCTCTTCTATAAAGGTTCAATGCAGGCCGGCTGTTGTAAACGGCATCTTCTTTGTATAAACTAACAGGATTAGTTAAAATAGAATCTGGATCAATTCTGTATAGGTATAAGGAACCGGATTACATAGAAATTCGATGAAAGGAGACAGGATGATGTCGCCTAGAAACGGAGTAAAGTTGCAAGATATCCTGCGGGCTGCCGAGGACATTGCCAATGAACAAGGGATGGGGGATGTCACGCTCACCACGCTGGCTCAAAAACTCCACATTCGCCCTCCCTCCTTGTATAACCACGTGAACGGATTGAACGGACTGCGCCAAGTACTGGCATTGCACAGCCTCGAACAGTTGGAGGAAGCTTTGATGAGCGCAGCGGTGGGTAGAGCGGGCGAAGATGCGCTGACCGCTATGGGGAAGGCGTATATGCGGTATGCTCGGGAGCGACCCGGTTTGTATGAAGCGATGCTGTATGCAACAGATCGAAATGATACCGAAATGAGGCAGGCTGCGGATCGCGTGGCCGAGCTGGTCATTACCGTCCTGTCCAGTGGTTATGGCTTCAAGGAAGAAGATTGCATTCATGCAGCGAGGGGATTCCGTAGTCTGCTTCATGGATTCGCCTCGCTTGAACAAAAGGGCGGCTTTGGTTTACCTGTGGAGGTGGACCGGAGTATTGAGGTGATGATGGCTACCTTTTTGGCAGGTCTGCGTGTGCGGCAAAAGCGAGATGTCGAGCTTACCAAAGAAGTCTGATTTCAACCTGATGCAGCTAACATGATTGCGTCGCAGACCCGAAGGGTAAAATACATCTGTATAATGTAGATGAGAGACTGCGAATACAGGAGGGGTATGAGTGAACGTACTGGTGATTGGTGCAAATGGAAAAGTAGGCAGACATCTTGTCCGTCTATTGGGGCAAAATGAATCGCATCGCGTAAAGGCGTTGATCCGAAATTCGGATCAGGCCGAAGCGCTTGAACGTTTGGGAGCAGAAACGGTGGTAGCTGACCTCGAAGGGACGGTTGGCGAAATTGCCGCAGCTATAAAAGGCAGCGATGCTGTCGTATTTACAGCAGGCTCCGGCGGGAAAACAGGTGCAGATAAAACGCTGCTTATCGACTTGGATGGAGCGGTCAAGGCAATGGAAGCCGCCGAACAAGCAGGTATCCAACGCTTCGTTATGGTCAGCGCCCTACATGCAGAGAATCGAAAGAAGTGGCCCGAATCCATTAAACCGTATTATGTGGCGAAGCATTACGCTGACCGCCTGTTGGAAGCGAGCAACCTAAACTACACGATTCTTCGTCCGGGTGGCCTGACGGATGATGTGGGCGCCGGCAAAGTTGCTACCGGTGAGGAGCTCACCAGCCAGACCATTTCCCGTGAAGATGTGGCGGCAGCTGTGGTAGCAGCGCTGGAGGAACAGCAGACGTATCATCGTGCAATTAATCTGGTGTCTGGCAGTACGCCTATTGCTGAGGCAATCAGGCTGTAATTACGGATGAAGTTGTTGCACAGAGGACGCTTATAAATGACAAAAAAGCGAGAAGACGGCCATCCATGGTCATCTTCTCGCTTTAATAATTTTACAGCTTGGTTGGATCAATTCCTTTTGGGAATGTTTCTTCAAAGCTATGCTTTTTCTCGTATAAGTTGTACCAAGCTTCTGCGATGATATCTGGATCTCCTGCCGTACCAGCTTGTATGAAAGTGCCGATTGAAAGGTGTCCTACAAAAACTCCTTTTTCTTTCAGTTCATTATGCAGGTTAGTCGCATAGTTTCGAAGGCCGGACATCACGATACCACCATTCCCAAGACTGGGCAAAGGGAACATGGCAGATATGCCCGTTGTAAATAGAATCGCGCCTGAACCATTGCTGATCATGTCAGGCAATACTTCATTGACGGATAGAACTGCAGGAAGCACAATGCTGTTGACTTGTTCCAAGACGCTTGCGGGCGTTGTTTCTAAAATATCTGTGAAATTACTCCATCCTGCATAAGGACTGAATTCGAGTACATCAATACTGCCTAAGTCTTTTTTAGCAGCCAGTAAGGCTTGTTTTAAAGCGTTCAAATCCGTAATATCCGCGACATAAGAGCGCGCTACAATATTCAGGCTTTTTAGTTCATTTGTGATGATTTCCAATTTTTCTGTATTACGAGAAACTAAAGCTACCTTAAACCCTTGCGCCCCGAATTTTTTCGCGATAGATAAACCTAACCCGAGTCCTGCACCAATTATTGCAATAGTTTTCATCTTATATGAACTCCTTATTTGTGGTATATTTTAAAGCAACATATGTTGTTTTAGTAAGTATAAGCCCGCTTAATATATGGAACAACCAACAATTAAATGAGAATGTTGTTATAGAAACAAAAATTGAAATGTGCCAAATAAGGAGGGCAGAACGTGGGGACAAAAGTAAAAAATATGCGAATGACACATACAAAGAGATCGTTGATTAACGCTTTTGTTAATTTAGTGAATGAAAAGGATTTTGAAAAGATAACAATAGCAGATCTAACAAAAGGGGCCCAAGTGAATCGTGCTACATTTTATGCACATTTTAATGATAAGTACGAAATGTTGGATTACATGATTGACGACTCTGCTTCGAACGTCATTGAAAAACGAACATTAGGAGTAGTAGAGTTCGATCAGGACACCATAAATCAACTCGTTCTAGCAGTATGTGACTTTCATCAACAACCGAAAATTCAATGCCGTCGTAGCTATTTAAGTCTTGCGCCTCTGTTGAAAGAAAAAATGTTAATTGAGCTGAAAAAATATTTAGTGAAAAGTTTAGATAACATATGTACAGACTCAGAGAAGAGTTTTTATGTACCTATTTATGCCAATATCATACATGAGGCTGGTTATTTATGGGCATCTGGAAATACTCCGTTTGATAAAGAGGAAATAGCCAAGAAGGCTTCGTTATTAATAACAGGAGGAAAAGGTTAATTCTTGTTGTGAGAGGCATCCCCGGGGGCAGAGTCCTGGGGATGCTTTTTGCTGTTTTCTCAGTATGATCGTCCCCGTAGCAGTTCCAAGCTCCAACTCTGGGTGAATAGCGGCAAAAATATTTGCTTAAAACTAATTATATTATTTATAATACTAATATGATTAGTTTATAATTAAGACAAGGAGATGAGCTAAAATGCGTATTGTTCAGGTGCAGCATGTGTATCAATTGACGTTTATGCCCCGGCTGTTCCCGGTGAACTGTTATTTGGTGGAGGAGAAAGAGGGGCTCACCTTGGTAGATGCCGGATTGCCATACAGTACCCGTGGTATAGAGCAGGCTGCGGCGCGGATCGGGCAGCCGATTATTCGAATTGTACTTACCCATGCCCATGGGGATCATGTGGGTGCGTTGGATAAGCTTAAGGCAAGGTATCCTGACGCGCACGTATTTATTTCAAGACGGGACGCACCGCTGCTACAGGGCGATGTATCGTTGGAGGCAGGAGAACCGGATACTCCTATTCGAGGCGATGTACCGAAGCATATCCTTACCCAGCCTGACGTTTTACTGTAGGATGGGGATCATGTAGGTTCGCTGTTGGCGATCAGCGCACCGGGACATACGCCGGGCTCGATGGCATTTTTGGATACTCGTACCCGTGCGTTGATTGCAGGCGACGCCTTCCAGACCCGAGGTGGTATAGCAGTATCGGGAAGGCTTAAGCCGCTGTTTCCTTTTCCGGCACTGGCTACCTGGAACAAGGGAATTTCGCTGAAAAGCGCCAAAAAGCTGGTGAGTTTCAATCCATCTTTATTAGCTGTCGGTCACGGTAACATGCTGAAGCATCCACAATCTCAGCTGGAAAGGGCGATTATGGAGCTGGAACGACAAACTTCAGTGTGATGATTCGGTATTCAGCCAACATTCAGCCAGAACTCACAAAGTCCTAAGCTAAGGCAGATACAATATGGGAAAATAGAAACAGAGAGAGGTGCATCGGATTTGAACGTTTGGAAAGCGAACGGTCTGAAATATATACTTCTATTTAGTCTCATATTGTGTGCTGTCGCTAGTGTCGTTTCGTTATGGAGTTATTCAGGTAGTTCTGCGTCCCAGTCTGCGGCTGTTAGGCAGGGCCCATCCGGCGGGTTCGGAGGAGGAAGCGGACCTGGTGGAGGTATGGGAGGACCGGGGCAACCTACCAACTCCTCCACTGAGGGAACATCGACATCGGGTGACAAAGGTACAACGGCCGGGAATGATACGTCTTCGGGCGGCAGTGGTGTTGCCAGAGACGGACAGCACAGAGGCCCCGGTGGCATGTCTGGTAACGGATCTGGTATGGGCGGTCCTGGCGGTGGTATGGGTGGTGGACGAAGTGGGAACTCCTCATCTGCTTATGCTACTCCGCTGGCGGTTTTCGCCGCTTTGTTCTTCGGTGCATTCGTGTTTATTGCATACCGTTTTCGGGCTCGTGAATGGAAGCTCGGGGAACGTAATCGGGGACTGATGCTGTGGACAGTGCTGGGTGTGGGGTTCTTTTTAAGAATGGCGATCGCCCCATGGATCTCGGGTCATATGGATTTAATGCTATTCCGGAACTGGGCTACGACAGCAGCGGATAGCTTATCGGGCTTTTACACGAATGGATCAAGTGATTATCCGCCGTTCTATATTTATATTTTATATGTGATCGGTCAAATCGGCTCTACGGATGCTTTCAGTCCCTACATGTCCGTACTGCTGCGGCTTCCCAATATATTAGCCGATATCGTGACAGCGTACATGCTGTACCGGTTGGCAAGCAAACGGGTCGGCTATGGAATAAGCCTTGGATTGGCTATATTCTACGTGTTTAACCCAGCTGTATTTATCAATTCGACCTTCTGGGGGCAGGTGGATTCTTTCTTTACTATGCTGATTGTGGGCATGATTGTGCTGCTTGTGGAAAACCGGGTCGGCTGGTCAGCCGTATTGTTTACGGTAGCCGTATTGATGAAGCCGCAGGGAATTATTTATGGGCCTGTTTTGTTCTTTGAGCTGCTGAGACAACGTAAAATACAGCCTTGGCTGTTGTCCATTGGCGGTGCTGTTGTGACGACCATTCTGGTCATATTACCATTTTCGTGGGGGCAGGAGCCGTTATGGCTACTTGACCTATACAAGGGAACGGTCGGCGAGTATCCGTATGCTTCGGTGAACGCATATAATTTCTTTGCACTGATCGGTGGCAATTATACGCAGGACACTACAACATTGTTCCTGTTCAGTTACCATACATGGGGTATGATCTGCATTGTGCTGGTGACTCTGTTTACGTGGTGGATGTATATCCGCAGTCGCAAACCACAATTTACAGCGGCAGTTGCACTGGTGCTCATTGCAGGTGTATTTACCTTCGCTTCCAGCATGCATGAACGGTACTTGTTCCCTGCGGCCGCGTTAGCTGTACTGGCGTATCTGTATTTACGAGACCGCAGATTTTTGTGGCTTGCGGGTGGATTTAGTCTTACGATTTTCCTAAACACCTTCGATATTTTCTATAGCTCCAACTCTCGGGATCAATACGGTATTATTTTGTGTGTGACATCATTGTTGAATGTGTTGTTGTTTGGGTATTTGGTCAAAGTAGTGTGGGATTGCTCCAAATCGACCACGATTGAGACTGCCCCTCCCAAGGACATGCTTCCATCGGAGTCACCTTCAGGGAAACTTATATGGGGTGCGTCTTCCCCAAGTGTGAACACAACAATTGATAGTTAGTGGAGTATAAAATATGCTAAAAAACCGCCCTTTAACGAAATGGAAGTGGTTGATAGATCAACTGCAATCCATAAGTTAAAGAAGCGGTTTTTTGTTGTCCTCATGTTAGAGTAACATTGTATCTATGTGTCTCAATCCATATATTCGTTCAGTTTCTGTACATCGCAGATGGTAATCTCTCTTGTACCCTTGCTATGAATAATCCCCAGCTGTTCAAATTTTCCGAATTTGCGACTGATGGTTTCGCGGGTAACACCCACATAATTAGCCATTTCCTCGCGTGAAAGGGGGAGGTTTATTTTAATGTAGGAACCATCCGGCTTGCCGTATTTATGTCCAAGCTCAAGAATCATATAGGCGATGCGGATTTCCGGGTCTTTGGTAGCTAGGCTTTGAGCCAGGTTTTCGGTATGTGCCAAGCGTTTAGTAATGGTTTTGAGCAGCTTCAAAGAGATATCGGGATTGTCGCGGATCAACTGCTCCATATCATCCTTGGTGAGCATACAAATATCAGTATCTTTTAAGGCATACGCACTAAAGTTACTCAGCTCATCGCTGTTAAAAATATTCAACTCGCCAAAAAAATCACCAGTTGTCAGAATGTGCAGAATTTGCTCCTTGCCCTGAGGCGTCATCTTCAGCAGCTTGACATGCCCGCTTTTAATAATGTACAGCGTATCGGAAGCCTGCTCCTCCACAATCAAGGCCTCGCCTTTCTGGTATTTTCGGTGTCGGATCATGGAGCTGACCTTACACAAATCTTCGCAGGACAAAGAGGAAAAGATAGGCACTTTGCGGGCACAGGGCTCCTTTTCGCACTGGCAGGGGCAGGACATCTCATTCACATTCATTCACTCCATTCATAAACCGGAAACTACAGGTTATAGCGCATGGTTGTTATTCTGTATCATCTATTGGGGCAAAATGACTTTGATCCTCACCACAGACTGGACAAACCCAGTCTTCTGGAAGATCCTCAAACGCTGTACCGGGCATAACGTCTTCATCGGGGTCACCGATAGCAGGATCATAAATGTATCCACAGGGCTGACATACATATTTTTTCATCTCTAGTTCTCCTTGTCATTCAAAATTTTTGTAAGCTCTGGTACGTCCGGTTTGAGTCCCTGCATGATGGCTGTTTTGTATGGTAGTGAAGCAAGGGCATCTCCAAAGCCAATCACGCCGCAGATAGAGCCGTTTTGTATGAACATACGTGTATAAGAAGCTTGATTTTTAGTAATCAGGCTGGTGTCGCAGACTTGTTCATCTACTAGCCCGATGGAAAAGAGAGGAGATTCATAGCAGTTCGAAAGGGTTACAGGGAGGGGAGGCTGATAGCTGACGGATGCGCCCGCCATATTAGCGCCTGCTATTTTTCCCTGCTCCATTGCGCTTTCCCATAACCCATCTACTCTACTCTGAAATTCGACTGCATCACCTGCTGCATAGATATTGGCGGAGCTGGTCTCCATCTGCGCATTCACCAGAATGCCTTGTCCAATATCAAGGCCGATTTGGCGAGCAAGCTCCGTATTCGGTACAATTCCGATAGAGTACACGACATGCTCGCAAGGGATAACAGAGCCGTCCTGTAGTTCCACACCTTCTACGTGATCTGTGCCTTTAATACGTTTTACGCCTTGCCCAAGGAGTACCTGAGTACCCCGTTCGGTCATCCGATCGGTCAAAATAGCGGAGGCCTTTTCATCTAGCTGACGGGGCATAAGCCGATGCGAAGCTTCCAGTATGGTTACAGCATACCCGGCTTGCTGGAAGGACCAGGCGGTTTCCACGCCTTGAATACCGCCGCCGATGATACATATCCGGTCTCCCTGTCGCAATTCCGCTTTAAGGCGATCCGCATCTTGTCGAAAACGGATATTGTGAACGTTCCTTAGAGAAGCCCCATCTAGCACAAGCTTACGGTTGTGAGCTCCTGTACACAGCAGTAGCTTGTCATAAGCAACGGTTTGTCCATCTATTGTTTTGATAGTACAATCCTCTGGATGTATCTCGGTTATCTTGATGCCGGAATACACATGAATTCGTTGATTGGCAAACCATTTTTCCTTTTTGATCAGGATTTTGTCGCTGTGCAAATCAGTGAATAGTCCCTTGGAAAGTTTGACTCTGTTATACGGAAAGGATGCTTCCTCCCCGTAAATAGAAATTTCGGCCAGATCATCATGATCTCTAATCGCTTTTGCCGCGTTGACGGCGGCGACACTGCCTCCGATAATAATGTAATGTTGGTTACCCATTCAGTATCTCTCCTATTCGCTATACGCTACTGTGTTTTAAATAACACTAAGCAGTAGATCTGAGACAAATTCAGCGGCATTTTTAATTTTTTTCACTTTTTCAACTTCTGTAGGAGAGAAACGAATACGTACCGGGAATTCCACATGGGTCATACCCGTTGATTTGATTACATCTGAAGTGCTTTGAACCTTCATATTAGTACCATTCAAGTAATCCTGTACAACTTCAATGGCTTCCCCGCTCCAGCCGTAGGAACCAAAGGCAGCAGCCAGCTTGCCTTCCAGATTCATCTTTTGCATTTGTTGCAATAGGTCTTCCAATTTGCCTGTCATGTCGGCATATTTGGTAGAGCTACCGACGAAAACAGCATCTGCTGAGGCAATACTCTTCAATATTTCCGTTCCATCCGCTTTATCCACGTCCCATAGCTCCACCTTGATTTGGTTCTCCAAAAAGCAGTCTTTCAGGATGTTTGCCATTTTTTTAGTGTTATTTTTGAGGGTGGCATAGACAATCGCTACTTTTTTATCCTCCTTGGTTTCGGTACTCATAGAGGCGTACAAATCAATAAACTTGGCAATATCATGCCGGATCGCGAAGCCGTGGGAAGGTGCAATCATCTCAATATCCAGATCGGCAACAGCTTCGATTAATGTGCGCACATATCTGCGATGTGGATGAATAATAGCCTGATAGTATCCGATAAAGTCCTCGGTGATATCAAAACCAGCCTCATCAGCAAATAGATGCTCTACAGCCACGTGTGTACTGAAAATATCGCAAGGGAACAAGATTTTATCTTCTATACAATACGTAATCATGGTTTCTTCTGTATGCAGATAAGGAGTTTCTTTGAATAGCAGCGTTTTGCCTCCAATGTCCAGTTGATCCCCATCCTTGATTACGAGGAAGTTGCGATGCTGAAGCTTGTACATTTGTTGAATTTCCGGAACGGCAATCTCAGTGCAGACAATCGTAGCGTTCGTTGCCTTGGAAGCAAGTGCCGCCAATCCGCCCGAGTGATCTGGTTCCGTGTGATTGACGATGATATATTGAATATCCAATGGATCGATCAATTCGGTTACAGCTTCGGCAAATTCTCTACCGAACGCCATATCTACGGTATCCACAATGGTTGGTTTTCCAGTTTTCAATAGATATGCATTATAGGTTGTACCCTTTGATAGTAGAAGACGATGAAAGGGAACCTCACGATTATCAATTTTTCCTACCCAATAAATATCCTTTGCCAGCTTGAATCCAGGCTTCATATGGAATAACCTCCTGCTTGTTTTGTTTATCTAACACAATTTGATTCTAGTTGGATGTGTCGATGAAAAAGATGATTGAAATCAAATTTTTAAATATTTTAAAAGTATTTTTACTTAAATTTAGTTTTGTGATTGCAATCACAAGGCGAGCGAAATAATCCAATACAATAAAGGTATTAATCCATCTTAAGCAAATTTAATTTCAAACAGGAGCGTGAACTAATATGAAAAAATCAAACCTCATTCAATTTCAGGAATATAAAGAAGCTGGGTTTACAAAACGAATTGTGCATAAGGAAGCCGACAATGTAATTTTTATTCTCAACTTTACTCCTAATGCCGAGCTACCAACACATAATCACCCAGGAGCGAATGTATATTTGCTTGTTCTTGAAGGCAGCGGGACTGTAACTGTGAACGGCGAAGCAACGGAAGTTGTCCAAGGGGATATCATTCATGTTACGGGAGATGAGCACTTTTCCTATCGTGGTGGTGCAGAGGTGAATTCCAGCCTGCATGTGGTGTTGACCAAAACGCCAAGTGAAAGCTATGCGCAAAACATATAAAAGAGGACACAGCAGCAACATGCTCATAAAAAAAAAAGAAAATAGTTATTTTTTTTCACTCGTATTGATAATGAATATCATTATCAAATTTTAAGGAGAGGTGTTAATAGCCAATGCAGACAGTAGATTACAAACAGGTGCCAGGGCACTGGATATTAGCAAGTCTCGGTAAGCGCGTGCTTAGGCCCGGAGGGTTAAAAACAACACGTTGGATGATAGAGGGACTTGACGTAACCGGGCAGGATGAGGTTATTGAGTTTGCCCCCGGATTGGGTATAACTGCCCAAATCACACTGCGGCTTAATCCCCGTCGTTATATTGCGATTGAACAGAATGAGAAGGCGGCTTCTATTGTAAAAACGTATGCAAGCGGAGCAAACCGGGAAGTTATTATTGCCGATGCTGAACAGGTTCCGTTGCCGGATGCCTCTGCGACGGTGGTATATGGGGAAGCCATGCTGACGATGCACACAAGAGCCAAGAAAGCGCAGATTATTTCGGAAGCCAGGCGGCTTTTGAAAACGGGCGGGAAGTATGCTATTCATGAGATGTGCCTTGCTTCTAACCATATTGAGCCTGCGCTCAGAAAACAAATTTACAAGGATTTGGCTACAGCCATGAGAGTTAATGCGACACCGTTGACGGTGTCAGAGTGGGAACAGCTGCTGAAAGAGGAAGGCTTTAAGGTCGTTAAAATCTATACGGTTCCCATGCACTTATTGCATCTGCCACGTATCATTCAGGACGAGGGCTGGTTGAGATTTGGAAAAATCGCCTTTAACCTTATGCGTAACCATGCTGCCCGGACAAGGGTTATGGGTATGCGCAAGCAGTTTGTAAAGTACGCCGACCATCTGCAAGCGGTCAGTATCATCGCTGAGCGATAGCCTGAATTCACGAATAAGAGAATAATAAAAGCTTTTTACGCAATAGCAAAAAAGGAGACGAACCCCTATTCAGGGATTCGTCTCCTTTTTGTATATTTACTGCTTTGGCTTGGCTGCTGGAGTGCGCATGCTTTGCACCCCTCTATTCGTCATATAATAGGTATAACGAAAATTTCCAATTTCTGATGTTTTACATTACCATATTGACTGAGATCATTGGAATAGTTAACTAAAATAATAAAATAGGCATACTTCAAAAGGAGGAAGCGTGTTATGAAGCTGCATCGAGCCATTGTGGTGGATGATGAAACCTTTACTCGCAAAGGGCTGCTTCAACTCATGGATTGGCAAGCCTGTGGTTTTGAAATCGTAGGAGAAGCTGATAACGGTGAGGATGCGCTGGAGCTAATCAGCCGTATTCACCCGGACCTGGTCATTACCGATATTCGTATGCCTGTGCTGGACGGATTAGAGCTGATCCGGTCTGTGCTCGAACAGAGTACAGAACATCCCGCGTTTATTATCTTAAGCGGTTATAGTGATTTTGCTTATGCGCAGCAGGCAATCCGCTATGGGGTTCATGATTTTATGCTTAAGCCGATTGATGAGGGTGACTTTTCGGCTACACTGCGCAAGCTGAGTGAAAGACTGCATCGTGAACAACAGAATGCACAACGATATCAGAATCACCATGCAGGTGGGCTGTTAGAGACTGTGATGATGAACCCAGTGGATGATGTAGTGGTGACACAGTGGGAGCAGCAGCTGCGGCTTGGGGAAGCCACGTATATGTACTATGTACTCGTCGAGCTGAATGACCAACATCCCTGGCGCTCCGGTGACGATGGTGTCATGCTATCACTTTTTCAGTTCAGGGAGCTTATAGAGCAAGCGCTTCATCGTTTAATGGATGGCAAGTACCCTCTCTATGTTCATGAGCATCGTAACCGGATTGGTCTTATCGTACCGGACTTCTTTTTGGGGTGTTTTGAAGGCAAGGTCGAAGTTTTTATGAAAGCGCTACAACGAGAGATAGAGGGGATGAAGACACTAAAAGGTCAGCTGGGAAGTCGGGTTTTCGTTTATGCAGGAAAGCCTGTGAATCGGTTGCAGGATATCCAGCAGTCCTACGCCTGTGCAAAGGAAGCAGTGCTCCATAAATACATTTATGACAATAGCGGTATTGTTGTATATCTACGGGAGGGAATGCCACCACTTCACTATAAGACCATCCCTCAGGACGTACTGGATCGCTTGACGGAACAAGTTGAGGAACTGCGGTTGGATGAGCTGCGTGTGGCCGTGGATTATTTATTTAGTAGTTTTCGGGAGGAGTGTTATGCACCTGAGGCTATGAAAATGAGTCTGCATCAATGCTTACTTAGTATCGTTCGGGTCATTCAAAACATGCAGGGAAATGAGCGCTCACTTCAGTCACTAGAACCGATGATGAACTGGCAGGACATGAACCTGTCCCTGGGTGAACTACAGCGATTGTTTACAGCTTTTGCAGAGGAAAGTGGAAGGTATATTGGGGTTCTGCGCAAGGATTGTCAGCAAGGAGGCATCCAGCACATCCGTGCTTACATTGAGCAGCATGCCGCCGAGAATATAAGCCTGAAAAGTATTGCGGCTCGCTTTTACATGAACCCGGTATACCTCGGTCAATTGTTCAGGAAAACGTATGGTGTGTACTTTAACGAATTTCTGCTGAAATTGCGTGTTCAGGAGGCGAAACGCTTGTTGCGGCAGACGGATCTGCGGATTTATGAAATTGCTGAGCGCGTGGGCTTCGGCAGTTCAGACTATTTTGTTACCCAGTTTGAAAAGATGGCGCACGCCACGCCTAGTGAATACCGCAATAGCCTGAGTATTGGCGACGAGCCAGAGAGGGCCAGCGAATGAAGATGCTGAGAACGACTCTTGATCATGTGCGATTGCGGGATAAAATGCTGCTGCTTTATTTTCTCTGTGTTTTCACGCCTGTAGTGCTGACCAATCTTATTTTTTACCATGTCACCTCGCAAAACGTGAAGGAACAGCGTATGCAGGATATTTCGCGCGCACTGGAACAGATTAAAATTGAATTTTACCGTGAATTTGAAGATGCGATGGAAATCTCGTCTATCTTTTATACTGATCATCAGCTCAATGAGGTATTGGAAGAAACATATCCCCACCCTGCTGACTATATCGCCGCTTATGACTCTTATTTACGTCATATCTTGAACAACACTTACAGTCCTGCATACCATTCCGTAGGTGGAATTACGATCTACACCAATAATTCAACGCTGCTGAATTCCGGGGGAATCAGCTTTATAGATGAGGGAGTCAGAAGTTTGCCCTGGTATACCAAAATCTCGCCTGGACGCCAGTCCAAGCCTATATTTGTACGTACCGATGACAGCACAGGTGAACAGATGTACCCTTTTAGCCTGATTCGGCGGATGAACTACTTTTATTCCCAAAATGGTCGTGAAAAAATACTGAAAATAGAACTGCGAATGTCGTCCATTCGGGAGATTTTCAATAACCTGAATTTGCAGGGAAGTCTCTTTCTGCTGAACGAACGAGGGGGAATCGAATATACAACGGACCCCAAAGTGGATATAAACCACAAACATGTAGCCTATAACACTCTCAAGCTGCCCGAGGACACGATGGAGTTCAAGACGAATTATGTGCTTACGAGCAATCTGAATGGCTGGAGCATTGTGGCTGCGGTATCGAGAGATGCAGTGCTGTATGAAATGCAGGAATCTCGCAATTTTGTGCTCTTGTTAACCTGTGTCAATATGCTGCTGCCTACATTAATCATTATTTGGATTACACGTTCGTTGAACGTGAGGATTCATCGTATTTTAAAGCACATGAAGAAGGTGAAAAACCAGCATTTTGAGCTGATTCGCGGTACAGAGTCGCGAGATGAAATCGGGCAATTAACAGGTGAGTTTAATCGGATGACGCTGAAAATAAAGCGACTGATTAACGATGTCTATATGGCCGATATACAGCGAAAAAATCTGGAAATTCAGCGCAGACATGCTCAGTTGAATGCACTTCACAGCCAGATCAACCCGCATTTCCTGTTCAATGCGCTGGAGACGATTCGCATGCGGAGCTTGATGAAGCATGAGGATGAGACAGCGCGCATTATTCATAACATGGCACGGATTTTCCGCAATTCGCTGGTGTGGAACAAGGATCGGGTTACTTTGCGGGAGGAGCTGGAGCTGATCCGTTGTTTTCTGGAAATCCAGCAATATCGCTTTGGTGAGCGAATACAGTACGAAGTGCAAGCGCGCTCTGAAGACCTGGACAATCTGCTTCCCAAAATGGTCGCGCTGACACTGGTTGAAAATGCAAGCATCCACGGCATTGAGCCGCTAAAGCATGGGGGACGCATTGAGATACATTTTGAGCATGAGGAAGGACAACTGATTCTAACGGTTCGGGATGATGGGGTGGGCATGTCTGAGGAACAGGTACAACGCTTATATGGTTACATGCAAAGGCAGGAAGAAATGGGTGAGCGTATAGGTCTACAAAATGTCATCTATCGTCTTAAACTTTACTACGGGAGCCGCTTTGAGCTTGCCATTCGCAGCGCACCCGGCGACGGTACGGAGATTCGAATTAGGATTCCTGCGGATCGGGAGTGAGGGTAGACAGCAACGCCTATTTCGCTTTGAAGGACCTTTACCTATAGTTTTCTAAGTAACACCTTTAGATTGACAGGTGAACGAAAAGAACGGCATTTTATAAAATGAAAGTGCTTACAATTTAGGGCGTACGGGATTCTCAGTGCTTGAGGTACGTGCGCACGATATTCACACACAATCGACAAAAGAGGACGAAAGGGGAGGGGCTGGCATGACAAGCAAAAGGTTCGGAATCATCACTCTGGTAATGGTTATGATGGCGTCTATGATCGCTGCTTGCTCAGGGAGCTCGGGCAAGGAGCCGGCGTCAGGAGATAGCAAGGAGAAGGTCACATTCACGTATTTTAATGCCACTGCGGGGAGGGACATTAATACCAAAGAAACGCGGATCGGCAAAATCCTGGAGGATCAGACGGGGGTAAACTGGAAGCTGGAGCATTTGGTGGGTGATTCCAATACGAAGATCGGTACATTTATTGCCAGTAACGATTACCCGGATGTGATAGTACCGGATGGCACGATCGATAAGCTACTGGATGCCGGGGCTTTTATTCCCCTGAATGATTTGATCGACAAATATGGACCAAATATTAAGCGTGTATATGGACCGTACTACAACTTGATGAAGGCGGAGGATGGGAACATTTACTTTCTGCCGCTCAGTGCGGTGGTAGGCGATTATTTACCTGCACCTAACTTAGAGCAAGGAGCCTTTTGGGTGCAACGCAGGGTATTAAAAGAAGCGGGATATCCAAAAATCAAAACACTTGACGAGTATTTAGCCCTGATTCGTAACTATGCAAAAAAGCATGCAGATGAGGGATTGACTGGGTACCTGGCGTTAACCACGCAGGATAGGTTTTATGCTCTTACGAACGCACCGATGCATCTGGCAGGCTATCCGAATGATGGCGGCACGATTATTGATATGAAAACACACCGGGCCACGGATTATGGAGATATGGAAATCACAAAGCGGTATCTGAAAGAGCTAAATCAACTCAATGTAGAAGGCCTATTTGATAAATCGTCCTTTGTGGACAATTACGATCAATATCTGGCGAAGCTGACTTCGGGTAAGGTGCTGGGCTTTTTCGACTACCGCTGGCAGGCGGGGCAGGCCCTGAATAATCTGCAGGAGGCTTCCAAGCAATCGGGCAATGATGATATGGAGTATATAGGGCTGCCTGTTGTATACGACCAGAATATAAAGGATCAGTACATTGATCCGTCGTCATTCGTTAATAACCGAGGCATAGGAATTACGGTCAGTGCCAAGGACCCGGTACGTATCATCAAATTTTTTGACAACCTGCTGACCGACGAAAACCAGGTGTTATCCAACTGGGGAATCAAGGGAGAAACCTATGATGTAGATAAAAAAGGACGCTTTTACCGGACTGAGGAGCAAATTAAGCAGACTGGTCAGGACGCGTTCCGCGAATCATTCGGGTTCAAATATTTTGAATACAGTTGGCCGCGATACGGTAGCGGTTCTACCCTGCCTGACGGCAACTCCGTTGGTGCCGGACGGCAGCCGGAGGTTGCGCGTATGTCCTACACCGAGGGAGATAAAAAGCTACTAAAAGTCTATGGTGTAGAGTCCTTCTCGCAAATGTTTTCCGCACCAGACGAGCGCCCATGGTATCCGGCCTGGAGTATCCCAATTGCTCAAGGTTCACCTGCGCAGCTCTTCCAGCAAAAGAAGGGGGACCTGCAGCGCAAATATTTCCCGCGTTTGGTGCTGTCTGCACCGGAGCAGTTTGATGCGATTTGGAGTGAATACACTACTGAATTTAACAAGCTGGATGTAAAGGCGTATGAGGAGCTGATCACGAAGGAGGTTGCCAAAAAAATCGAGAATCCCGGTAAAAAATAAAGGAGGAAGCAGCTATGGGCCACTCGTCACCACCAGCAGTCACGATCTCCCCGGATCAGTTGCCGCCCTCGCGGCGAACCGGCTTTAGGGGATTTATGCACAAGCTGAATCAGCAACGGGCACTGGTATGGATGTCCGTCCCTTTTTTAATCTGGCTGTTTATCTTCAAGTATTTGCCCATCTGGGGCTGGACAATTGCCTTTCAGGATTTTAAGCCTGCCCGCAAGTTGCTCGATCAGCAATGGGTCGGATTAAAACATTTCCATTTTCTATTTCAGGATGAACACTTTCTGCGGGTCATGCGCAATACGCTGGCGATGAGCTTTATTAATCTGGTGCTGGGCTTTGTCACCGCTATAACATTAGCGATTTTGCTGAATGAGCTTCGCCAGCTCGTATTTAAGCGGGTGGTACAGACGATCAGCTATCTACCGCATTTTATTTCGTGGGTGGTCGCGGCTAGCATCATCAGTACGGCGCTGTCTGCGGATGGCGGCATCATCAATGAGGTGCTGATGTGGCTGGGGTTGATTAAAGAGCCTATTCTGTGGCTGGGCGAGGGAAGCTATTTTTGGGGCATTCTCGGTGCATCGGAGGTATGGAAAAATGTCGGCTGGAACACCATCATTTATTTGGCCGCGATGACGATGATTGATCCCTCGCAGTATGAAGCGGCCGAGATGGATGGAGCAGGGCGTTTTCAGCGAATTTGGCATGTGACATTACCCGGATTGAAGCCTGTATTTATCATCCTGCTCATTATGAACATCGGCAATCTGCTGGAATCCGGCTTTGAGCCGCAATACTTACTGGGCAACGGCATGAACGTGGATTATTCGGAGAATCTGGATATTTTCGTACTGAAATATGGTATCCAGATGGGTAATTTCTCGCTTTCCATTGCTGCTGGGATGTTCAAAACGGTAGTCAGCTTCATCTTACTGTTTAGTGCCAATCATATTGCGAAGCGGTTAGGGGAGGAGAGATTGTTCTGAGAAAAGAGTGAGTTATGGTGGGGGGACGGCCGCTTCGCGTGCGGATTGTTCTTCCGATCGCTGTTATCCCCGTATTCCTTTTTATCATAAAACATTAGAGGTTGGAATCCGGGGCTAGCTTATGCTTACGATGCGAGCTTTCCTCTGGAAAGCTTTTAGCCGAACGCTCCGCTTCTTCAGAACAATTCCGCCCGCTCCGCTGTTGCCCGCCATAAAGTCACTTTTTTAAGAACTGAGGGTAGTGGCAAGGGGAGAGCTTAAGGAAGACGCGTGACTCGCGCTTCCTTGGGCGTCATGATAGCTGGCTCAGCTTCGCTATCGCCATTAGAGGCTGTTTTTTAGGACTGTGCTATTCGAAGGAGATAGCAGAGGGTGCGCGATCCAAATGCCTAAACTATTTTTTAGAAAGGAGCGGAAGTCATGGGCAAAGGGAAGGCCGTACACGGGCGATTTCGGGCCCCCTCGGATCGAATTTTTGATGCGTGCAATATCGTGTTTATGCTCTGCCTGATGGTGTTCACGCTGTATCCGTTTTTAAATACGCTGGCGGTTTCGTTGAATGAAGCGAATGATTCGATTCGGGGCGGGATCTATTTGTGGCCGCGTGAATTCACGTGGAGTAATTATGAATATGTGTTCAAGGAAGCGACGATTTTCCATGCTACGCTGATTTCTGTATTACGTACGGTTGCGGGTACGGTGACCTCTGTGTTTTGCTGCGCGATGGTGGCGTATACGATCAGCCGGCCGGAATATGTGCTGCGCAAATTTGTTTCGATTGCTTTTATTTTAACAATGTATTTTAGCGGTGGATTGATTCCGAACTTTCTCCTGATTCGTGAGCTTGGGATGCTGGGGACTTTCTGGGTGTATGTCGTGCCGGGATTGATCGGGGTGTTTAATGTGATTGTCATTCGCTCCTTTATTGAGGGATTGCCGGAAGGGATTTTGGAGTCGGCGCGTATTGACGGGGCTGGGGAGTTTGCCACTTTTATGCGCATCGTTTTGCCGCTGTGTGTTCCCGTACTGGCGACGGTGTCGCTGTTTACAGCGGTCGCGCAATGGAATTCCTGGTTCGATGTGTTTTTGTACAATTCGTCATATGAGCAATGGAGCACTCTTCAATATGAGCTGATGAAAATACTGCAAAATTCCAACACGTCTGTTAACACTCAGGACTATGCGAGCCAATTCGCTGGTTCGGAAAATCTGGCGAAGTCGGTCACGCCTACCTCGATTCGGGCCACGATGACGATTGTCGCTTCAGTGCCTATTATTTTAGTTTATCCTTTTTTGCAAAAATACTTTGTGAAGGGTATGACCTTGGGAGGTGTCAAAGGATAGTAACTGAAATCCAATGGTGCCCAATACGAATTCAAAAAATTTGAGTGCGGGAGGGATTGCTTTGCGGCCATGTTGGGTTAAGCCTTTTTGTCTGGTGCTGGCTGGAGCGCTGTTGTTATCGCCTGTTGGTTGGTGGGGAGCGTCTGTAGCGAAGGCAGCTACGTCTATAGAACATTCCCCGCCCGTTGCGGATACGGTGCTGTCAGCGGGTAATATCCATAAAACCATTGGAACGTATGGATTTGAGCAAGGAAACAGCGATGGCTGGAAGCCTCGGGGAACTTATACCCAAATTGCATCCGTCACGGAAGCAGCATATGGCGGCACGCACAGTCTGAAGGCAACCGCCCGCACAGCGGCTTGGAACGGGGCGGAGCTGGATGTGAAGTCGCTGTTGCAGCCGGATGTAGAGTATGAAATTAGTGGCTATGTGAAGCTAGATGGTCATTCTGCGGTTCCGAGCATGGTTAAACTTACAGTGGAGCAGCAGCCGACAGGTGGGACTACGACATGGAAGACGGTAGCGCAGACGGAGACGGCGGATACATCGTGGATCAAACTTCAGGGGAAATATACTTTTACCGGGGGGATGGATGCATTGAAGCTGTATGTGGAAAGCTCGAATCCCGCGCAGGCCTACTATGTGGATGAGGTAGAAATAACACAGGTATCGAAGACGCCAACGGAGCCGGCCAATGGTATCGTATCCGGGTTTGAAGATGGTACGGCTCAAGGATGGGTGTCCCGTATGGGAGCCGAGACCGTGCAGGTTTCGAATGCCGATGCACGAACCGGCTCATACAGTCTGCTGACAACAGGCAGACAAAAGACATATGCCGGCCCCAAGCTGGATGTGACTGCTACGATGCAAAAGGGCAGCCGATATACGGTCAGTGCCTGGGTGAAGCTGGCGCCGGGTGAGCAGCCTGCCAAGGTGAGGCTCAGCATACAGCGTGATCACCAAGGGGATAGTGCGTATGAAACTGTTGTAGGCGACACGGCTACTACGACAGGGGGATGGATGCATTTGTCTGGTACGTATACGCTTGCGCATGATGCAGACACCGTTTCTATGTATTTGGAAACGGCAGAAGGAACGTCTTCCTTTTATATGGATGATTTCGAGCTGTCACTTGTACCGCCGCTGGCTATTGAAAAGGACATTCCTTCTTTGCATGGATTATATGGGGGACAGTTTAGCATTGGCACGGCGATTGAAGCTTTCCAGACCGAAGGGGCTTACGGAGAGTTGGTACAGAAGCATTTTAACAGCGTCGTTGCAGGGAATGCGATGAAGCCAATCTCCTTACAACCGTCCGAGGGACAGTTCCATTGGGAGGAAGCAGACCAAATTGTGCAATTTGCTAGACAGCATGGACTGGAAATTCGCTTCCATACTTTGGTGTGGCATAACCAAACTGGGGATTGGATGTTCAAGGATAAGAATGGACAGCCGATGACGCCGACTGCTGAGAATAAAAAGCTTTTGCTAGATCGGCTGGAGACGCATATTCGCGCTGTTGCAGCCCGATATAAAAATGTCATCACCGATTGGGATGTGGTGAATGAGGTCATTGATCCTGATCAGCCGGATGGCATGCGCCGCAGCAAGTGGTATCAGATTACTGGTACTGATTATATTGAAAAAGCATTCCGTGTCACGAGGGAAGCGGCGGGCCCGAACGCACGACTATTCATTAACGATTACAACACACATGAGCCGAAGAAACGGGATTTTCTGTACAATTTGGTACGTGATCTGCTCGCTAAAGGTGTACCGATTGACGGGGTAGGCCACCAATCGCATATCCGCCTGGAGTTTCCCGCTATTAGCGAGATTGAGCAGTCCATAGAAAAGTTTGCTTCGCTTGGTCTGGACAATCAGATTACCGAGCTGGATATGGGTCTTTATTCCAATGACACAGATCGCTATGAAACGATTCCAGAATCTATGCTGGTCCGGCAGGCTCACCGCTATCGGGCGCTGTTCGATATGTTTTCAAGGCAGCAGAATCATATCAGCAATGTGACGATTTGGGGTACGGATGATGGAAATACGTGGCTCAGCACGTTTCCGATAGCCCGGCTGGATAAGCCGCTACTATTCGACGAACGGTTAAAGGCCAAATATGCCTATTGGGCACTTGCTGATCCGTCCAAAGTCCCGTCGTTGCCAGCAGGGAACAGCGAATAAATGGTTTGAATACATGCCGGGCTTGTTTTGCCTTATTCTATGCTGTATCGAACGTCGCCTTATACAAGCATAAAAGCAGGCTGTCCTTCACATGTGACATGTAAAGGACAGCCTGCTTTGTTATCGTAAAGGAATTACATTTTTATTCCAAATTGGCGTGTTGGCCAAACATAGATTTGGAGGTCAGCTTGCGCAGCTCCATCGTTCTGAGTACCAATGCGTCACCGTATAACAGCAGGGTTTGCTCAAACAATGAGCCCATAGGCTGAATCGTTTGGTAGTCCTTGTTGGACGGGTCCTTGGCCGCACCAGGCAGCTTGACGATGATATCGGCCAGTTTGCCAATGGTGGAACCCGGGGAAGTGGTTAGAAGCGCTAGAGAGGCCCCAAGTTTCTTTGCTTTTTCTGCCATGGAGGTCAGGCTTTTGGTTTCACCAGAGCCTGAACCAATAATGAGTAGGTCGCCCTCGCCCAAACCAGGAGTTACGGTTTCCCCGACCACGTAAGCTTGAACCCCCATATGCATCAGCCGCATCGCCAGCGAGCGAATCATGAACCCTGAGCGGCCTGCACCTGCCACGAATACCTTATTCGCAGCGGCGATGGAGTGGATCAGCTGCTCCGATTCTGTATCACTGATCAATTGTGGAACCAATTGCAGCTCCTTGAGTACCTCGGATAAATATTGAGAGGTTTCCATTGGGATTAACCTTGTTTGATGAACTGTTGCATTTGGGAAGCTACAGCCTTTTTGTCGTCCTCGCCAGTGATACCACCGCCGACGATAACCAGATCCGGTTGAGCCTTCACGACCTCAGCCAAGGTGCTCAGTTTAATACCGCCAGCCACGGCAGTTTTGGAGTTTTTCACGACTTTTTTGACGGTTTGCAGTGCTTCGAACGGGCTCTGTCCTTCAGCTTGCAGATCGTAGCCTGTATGCACACAGATGTAGTCAACGCCCAGAGCGTCGATTTCTTTCGCACGTTGCTCCAGGTTTTTAACACCGATCATGTCCACCAGGATTTTTTTGCCGCCTTGTTTTTTCGCTTCTTCTACTGCACCTTTAATTGTCGCATCTTCAGCTACAGCCAAAATCGTAACGATATCTGCACCAGCCTCGGAAGCTTTTAGCACTTCATAGCCCCCTGCATCCATAACCTTCAGGTCAGCCAGCACTTTCAGATTCGGGAATGCTTCTTTCATTGCTTTTACTGCATGAAGTCCTTCATTGATGACAATCGGCGTACCGATTTCTACGATATCAATATACGACTCTACTTCTTTTACCAATGCAATACCTTGCGGGATATCTACTAAGTCTAAAGCCAATTGAAGTTCCATGTTATTAACTTCACTCCTTAAGTGAATTTATATTTTGATGAACAGGTACATGCTCTGTTGAGTATTACTCTATACTTTGGTTTCATGCACAGGTTTGATTGTAAGGCCCCGATATCCGATTGAAAAGTACGCACTAATTCGTAACGTAGTTACCCCGACGATACTATAGCATCATAAAAACCATTCATGAGAGAGCCTGCATTTTGTCTTCTTTAGCATTATTTCTATAAGGGGAGTCGATTATTCGTAACCAAGGATTTTGCAAAAATCCCATAAGCGACTTCCAATGAACAAGATATAGATCGAAATGGTTTAGTTCGTCTATATCTTGCACTTCGGAGCGACTGGAATCGAATTTTGCAAAATCCATAACCATACACAGCAATGTAAGGTTGCAAAAAAAAGAAGGTAGCGATGATTAAATTGACTTCAAGTTAGGTTTTGACTATATTTGTAATATACTGGTATGCAAAAAATGGAGGCTAAGAGCATAACTACCCTGAAGAGTAGCCGCTGTGCTAAGGGGTAATCGCAATTTTCAGGATAGGGAGGCGGGTTTTAGTGGAAGAGGTCCTGAACCAAAGGGAAGCCATTTATTTGTTGTCGGACAGCCACGAACTCGATAAAGCTTGTGAGTTGTTTAGAATCAGCTACACACATAATGATTGGGATGAAGCGAACAAAGTAGCAGATTATCTGCATACGTTGGCTGAAAGCCTGTATCACACCCAACTGAGAAATGCTGCAGACGGCAAGTATGAGACATTGGACACCAAACACCCGCTAGTGTTTTATTATGCTTACAGTTATCTGGCGAAGTCTATTTACTATCAGAATATGGGAAAGTATGAGGAAGCCAGAAACTATATTATGAAGTATAGCGAAATGGGCTGGTTTATGGGGCTGGATCAGAGCGGTCACGAAGAAGTAGAGAGATTCCGTTTCCTCGCCAAGGCCAATTTATTTACGATTGAATTACTTTCGGGGAGAAGGGAACTTTTGCCTGAGTACGTTCAATTTCTTCACGACAATGAAGAGGAGCTACTTCCAGGATTGGTTGGTATTGCCGAAGCGGCTAACTTGAATAATTGGAATATAGACGACCTGCTGAACGATTTTGCTGATGATATTAAGATATTTGAAGGTTATGAAGATAGAGCAAACCGCGTATATTATTTAAAACTGGTCAACCAATTGGCCATTTACCATTTCAAGAAGAAGCAATACTCTGTTGCCTTAAATTATGTCCTTGATTCTCTGCAATTCTCTGCCAGTGTAGAAGCGGATGCCGATTTCAGGACATTGGTTGCTCTGTTTGAAACTTATCGAGATTTGGCAACACCATCACAGCAAGAGCAATACCAAACCATTTTATTAAGGGGGCTTCATAATGAAAAAGGCATTAATCTCGGTAACTATGGTCTTGGCGTTTCTTAGTATTGCTCTTCCGGTGGGAAATATTTTGGGAGGGTTAGACCCAGTGTTTCCTTCAAATCATGGTGTTTTTTCTTATACTGCTTGAGTTTCAGATTTAGACCATCAAGCCCGATAGGGCTTTTGTACATAAAGGGAGCACACTTTTACGCATTTTGCGATCAGTGTGCTCCCCTTTTTTATCCCAAGATTTATTTTATGGCATACGAAGTCAGGTCATTGGCCAGATGTTGCATCGTTTCACTCGCCTTTTGCATACGCTCCATCACTTCAGTGAAGGAGCCTACCAGAGTCGCCTGCTCCTGAGAAGAAGAAACAATTTGCTCAATTTCCTGCTCCATTTGACGAATGGAGTTTTGTACATCCTTAAGGGCTCCTTCAATATCGACCGTTGCCTTTTTGGATTCTACGGATAGCTTGCGCACCTCTTGAGCGACGATACCAAAGCCTGCTCCTGCTTCTCCTACACGTGCGGCTTCGATCGCTGCATTCAATCCAAGCAGGTTGGTCTGATCGGAAATTTCCTTGATGAACACAGCTACCTGATTGATTTTACCCGAGTTTTGTACGGCGATTTGAGTGTTTTTCAAAATCTGTTCACTGGTTGCCTGAAGCTCCTCGGAATGAGCCGCTACATGCTGTACCATATCAATGAGCTGCTCGGTGATGGAGCGATTCTCGGATACGATTTGATCCAGTTGATTTTTGTTAGTCAAATTATAAGAGGCCGCAAATGCTGCGATGACTTCACCTTTCTCGTCAAATACAGGGATACTGATCATATCAAGAGGAAACCCTAGAATTTCAGCAGGAATGTGGGTCAGGCTGGCCTCACGTCCATTTTTAAGCATGGCAAAATCTTTATAGTCCTCGAGCAGCTCCGAGCCTGTTTCAAAGCCGAGATCCATACCCTCCGATTGGGTATACATAAGGACATGAGTGCGGTCGAAGAGAGCAAGGGTCACTTTCTCACGCATAATCTGTTGTATGTAGGGAATGGCTGCAATTAATGCATCTATTGTATTCAAATAGATAACCTACCTTTCTTTACTAGATATATTTTTTATAGTCTCGTATATAGTTGTCGGTCTAAAGACGGATAAAAGTTATAAAGATATTGAAAATTTAAAGGGAAATGAAAGCTTCAGAAAAAAAGGCATACCGTTTCCATTACGGAACGATATGCCTTCTATTTAATCTTAACGTGTCAGTGCTGTGTATAGGTAGTTCACTTGCCGCGTTGCTCGAACAGTTGTGCGATTTCCACAATAACCTTGGTAGCAAGTACCATGTTGTCCACCGATACATATTCAAACTTACCGTGGTAATTCTCCCCACCTGTGAAAATATTCGGGGTAGGCAGTCCCATGTAGGATAGCTGTGAACCGTCTGTACCGCCACGAATCGGCTTGATAATGGGTTCGATATTCAGCTTTGTCATTGCTTCATAAGCGACATCGACGATATGCTTGACTGGCTCTATTTTCTCTTTCATGTTGTAATACTGATCTCTCAGCTCCAGTGCAATACGGTTTTCTCCATATGCGGCCTGCAGCTCTTTGACTACATTTGTTAAATAAGCTTTCCGGTTTTCAAAGTTCTCGCGGTCAAAATCACGGATAATATAGTACAGTTTAGCTTGTTCTGCCGTACCTGTAGACTCCAAGAGATGATAGAAGCCATCATATCCGTCTGTATATTCCGGGGCTTCGTTTGCAGGTAACCGACTATGCAGCTCCATAGCGATTTTGGCAGCGTGGATCATTTTGTTTTTAGCCGTACCGGGATGCACATTCACACCGTGAATGGTAATATGGGCGGCTGCGGCGTTAAAGCTCTCATACTCCAGTTCTCCGAGCGGTCCGCCGTCTACCGTATAGGCATATTCAGCGCCAAAAGCGGCTACATCAAAGCGTTCCGGTCCTCTTCCAATCTCTTCGTCCGGTGTAAAAGCAACGCGAATTTTGCCATGTTGAATTTCTGGATGGTCAATCAGGTAGTGGATAGCTGTCATGATTTCTGCGATCCCGGCTTTGTTGTCTGCACCGAGCAGGGTGGTACCATCTGTTGTGATCAGGGTGTGGCCTTTATATTGAGTCAGTTCGGGAAACTCACGTGGAGAAAGAACCACACCAAGCGAAGCATTCAGCGTGATATCGCCCCCATCATAGTTTTCCGTCAATTGCGGCTTTACCCCTGCGCCAGTCAGCTCGGTAGCCGTATCGAGGTGAGCGAGAAAACCGATGACGGGAACCTCTTTATCCGTATTGGAGGGAAGGGTTGCCATCACATAACCATGATCATCAATGGTTACGTCTGTCATACCAATGGCTTTCAATTCGCCCACCAAAAGGTTGCCCAATGTGAGCTGTCCGGGTGTAGTGGGGCAAGTGTGGCTGCTTTCATCAGATTGGGTATCTACCTGAACATATGTAGTCAGGCGGTCAATCAGTTCCTGTTTCAAAGTGTGTATCCTCCTTGGTGTCATTTCTATTATGGTACGTATTTTATCATGATTAGGCTTATAATATGAAAAAAATGGTTGACCCTTTTCGGAATGACGGGTTGTGTTGCACAGGGGAGACGAGTAAGATAATAGTAAAATAAAAGTAAAAATAGAGTAAAACCATTAAAGGAGTCTGCAATGCCTACGTTAAAAGATATCGCCCAGGAGGCAGAGGTTTCGATATCCACGGTCTCCCGAGTGCTGAATTATGATGAAACACTGTCTGTTTCTGAGGAAACGCGGCGTAAAATTTTTGAGGTTGCCGAGCGCATGAAATATACGACGGTTAAACGTAAAAATGGCGGTATTGGTCGTCAGCCCCGCAAGAAGGCAGAGGGACCCATCCGGTTGGGCATGGTGCACTGGTTTAGCGCGTACGAGGAACTGGAAGACCCTTATTATCTGTCTATCCGGTTTGGCGTGGAAAAAGAGTGCCGCCAAAGCGGGGCGCAGCTGGAGCGTATTTTCAGAAGAGAGGACCTGACTGCGCTGAAGGCGTCATCCGAAGGGCTACATGGGCTGATCGTGCTGGGGCATTTTAGCAGCGAAGAGGTAGAACGTATGCTGGAACTGCCCATTCCTTGCGTCTTTCTGGATCATCCGGTAGAGCGAACAGGGGCAGACTATGTGGTCATTGACCTTGCTCACGCTGCGGCTGATGCACTGGATTATTTGATGGACGCAGGCCATCGTCACATCGGATATGTAGGTATGGGCAAGGATGAGCAGTCCCATGATTCCGAACGAGTCGAGCTAGATGCCCGCTATGAGACGTTTTTACGGTATCAGGAACAGCACAGGCTGTGCACGTCGGATGATATTCATGTGTGCGGAGGAACGGCGGCAGACGGCTTCCGTGCGATGGAAGCGGCTATTCTGGCAGGAACAGAAAGCCTGCCTACAGCCTTCTTTGTCGCGAGCGATTCGGTGGCTATTGGGGTGTTAAAGGCGCTGGAGCAGCATCACCTTGCGGTGCCGGAACGTATCTCAATTGTTGGCTTCAATGATATTCCGACAGCGGAATATTTGACCCCATCTCTGTCAACGGTCAAAACGCATACCGAACTGATGGGAGAGACGGGCGTTCAGCTCTTGCTGCATACAGTACGCAACGGTGCAAACGAGGTGGGGCGGAAGGTCATCATTCCGACCGAGCTAATGATTCGCAACAGCAGTGCGCCGCTACATACCGATACCCAATAAAATCGGCGTTATTGATTTGGACAGCCCCGGCTTACCGGGGTTGTTTTTTTGATATAAAAAGATACAAAAATGGATTGACAATTACCTTGTAAATGCTTACATTGAACATATATTTGTTTTACTAAGTTTTACTCGTTATTTTTACTTAAATATTTTACTATGGTATAAGAGTGGAAAATAAAAGGTTGAGGTGACTGCCCATGCGTACCATTTTGCCGTTGAATGACCAATGGTTTTATCTTCCTGAATATGTCGAGAGCGAAGTAAGTGCAGGCATTGATGCAAGTCGGTATGAGCCAATTCAGCTGCCGCACACCAATGTAGAGCTTCCGTATAATTATTTTGACGACAAGGCATTTCAGTTTATTTCTACGTATAAAAGAGAGTTGAACATTCCGGCAGATGCCAAAGGTAAGCGAGTGTATGTTGATTTTGAAGGAGTCATGACCTATGCCCAGGTATTTCTAAACGGGGTAAAAGCGGGGGAGCATAAAGGTGGATATACACCGTTCAGCGTTGAATTGACCGAACTTGCCGAATATGGCAGCCCCAATGTGCTCACGGTCATTGTCGATTCCACGGAACGGGACGACATCCCTCCCTTTGGGGCAGTCATTGACTATCTGACCTACGGCGGTATTTATCGCGAAGTGCAGCTACGAATAGTGGAGCCTGTACATCTCGGAACGGTATTCGTCCAAACACCGGAGCCGCTTGCGGCAAATAAGGCGGTGCGCGTGGTCGTGGAGCTGGAGGGCATCAGCGATCAGCAGGACGACTTGACGGTCGCGCTGCAATTGCTGGACGGAGCGAGCGTGAAGGCGGAGACCGGGCTGGAAGCGGTGACGGCGGCGGAAGTAACGCTGGAGCTGAAAGAGCTGGGCGGCCTGCAACTTTGGGATATAGATGATCCCAAGCTATATGAAGCGAAGCTGACGCTGCTACGAAGCGGAGAAGAGTTGGATCAGGTGACCGTGTGCTTTGGCTTCCGCGAGGCCGAATTTCAGCCGGACGGTTTTTACTTGAATGGGCGGAAGATCAAGCTGCTTGGCTTGAACCGTCACCAGTCCTATCCGTACGTTGGCTATGCTATGCCTAAAAGAGCGCAGCGTCGTGATGCAGATGTGCTCAAGGAGGAGCTGGGGCTGAATATGGTACGGACATCCCACTACCCTCAGTCCCGTCATTTTCTAGACCGTTGTGATGAGATCGGATTGCTCGTTTTCGAAGAGATACCGGGTTGGCAGCACATTGGCGGTGAAGCGTGGAAGGAGCAGGCGGTGAGGGACGTAGAGGACATGATTATCCGTGATCGTAATCATCCCTCCATTGTAATCTGGGGGGTACGAATTAATGAGTCGCAGGATGACCATGATCTGTACACGCGTACCAATGAGCTAGCACGAAAGCTAGATCCGACCCGTGCTACGGGTGGTGTGCGTTATATTGTAGGCAGTGAGCTATTGGAAGATGTATATACGATAAATGATTTTGTTCATGATGGTGGGCACAAAAAATATTTGGCGAAGGAAATTCGCAATTTTGATACGTATGACGATACAGAAGGCGTAGATGGCGAAACGACAGGCTTGCGCCAGCCGTCTCTCGTTACAAAGCTGGATCATCCGGTCCCTTATCTGGTAACGGAATATAACGGGCATATGTACCCGACCAAGCGCTTTGACCAGGAGGAACGGGTAATGGAGCATGCACTGCGCCATACGCGGGTCCAAAATGCTTCCTATGCCGATGAGGGCATTGCCGGGGCGATTGGTTGGTGTGCTTTTGACTATAACACGCATGCTGATTTTGGTTCCGGTGATAAAATCTGCTACCACGGTGTCATGGATATGTTCCGCCTGCCTAAATTTGCAGCGAGTGTGTACCGGAGCCAGAAGAACGTCGAACAGGAAATCGTTATGGAGCCGGTCACTTACTGGTCGCGTGGTGAGCGGAATATTGGAGGCATCGTGCCGCTGGTCGTGTTCACCAATTGTGATGAGGTGGAGTTCATCTACGGTCATGAGCGCAAAGGTGTTTATCGTCCGAACCGAGAGAAGTACCCGGCGCTTCCTCATCCCCCTGTCGTGATCGACGAGCTGACAGGCCACTGGGGCATGAAGTGGGAAGACGCTGTATTCATTGGATACGTAGATGGGCAAGAAGTGACCCGCAAATACTATTCACGTAATCCGGTGCCGACAGAGCTGCGGGTAGCTGCAGATGATATGGTGCTGGAAGTTGGCGATTGGGACGTAACCCGAGTAGTAGTGGATGCGCTGGACGAATACGGCAACGTCTTGCCGTTCTATGCAGATCCAGTTTCGGTGGAGGTCGAAGGGGTGGGTGAATTGATCGGTCCTTCAAGCTTATCCCTAATTGGTGGACGCATTGCATTCTGGATTCGTACGAAGGGGGAGGCTGGACAAATTCGTGTGAAGGTTTCTGCGCCTTCCCGTTTCGGTCCGCAGGAATTGAGCATTCACGTGCAATAAGGGAGCAAAGGCAACATACAATCCTACTAGCCGCTTGTATACCGTTTGAGACTTCCATTATTTAAAAAAGGAGTTGTCCGCAGATTCTGAAAGGGATCTGAGAGGGCAACTCCTCTTTGGCATAGCTTAGGGTATGTTAATCTATGAGTCTTTTAAATTGTGTCTTATTACTGAGTCACTTAACGTTACGCTCATAGATTGGAAGCATAGAATACACTATCAAACGCAAGGGAGGTGAGTTTTATGGCGATCCTTTTACCTTCGCAAATCTACAATCTCGCTGCGGGTGTGGGTAAATCCTTTTTTGAAAATTTGAAAGGCGGTAATAATGCTACAATTACCGTGAATAACACGGGTGCCAATCCGGTGGATCTGGTTGTTACACGTGTCAATGCTCCCGTGATCACGTATGTTATCCCGGCAGCCAATAGTCTGACGTTAGAAGTGGCTTTGTTGCTGGTAGCTGCTCTCCAAGCTACTCCAGCTGGAGCTGTGACAGGCACCATCCAAATTGCTACGGCTGATTTTTAACCTGTAACGACCTGACCCTCTAACTCTAGCTTTGCCGTATGGCAAGGTTAGAGTTTTTTTTGTTTGAAATTTTCTGAAACTTTTTTCATATTGTGCCGATATATACATATAGCATAGCAAACAACAACATCGAAAAGGAGTACCCTGTATGAGCTTTAGCAATCCAGTTTTACGTGATGACATCTTTTTGCGCGAAGATGAAAGAGAAGCTAGTGAACAACGCATGACCATCGGAGGAACGGTGAACAAAACGTTGCTTCTGCTGGTTCTGCTCATCGTCTCTGGCAGCATTACCTGGTACATGACCTACGAGGGAACCGTAGAGGTGCTATCCTTGCTGACGGCAGGCTTTATTGGTATGGCAGGCGTAGCACTTGCGATATCCTTTTTTCCAAAAACCGCTCCGTTACTCTCTCCTGTATATGCGATTCTGAGTGGTTTTGCTTTGGGTGGCGTTTCAGCCTTTATGGAGTATGAGTACCCTGGAATTGTAGCCAATGCCATTTTGCTGACCGTGGGTATTTTGTTCTTAATGCTCTTTATGTACACACAGCGAATCATCAAGGTGACACGCGGCTTTATCTCATTCGTTGTCCTGTGTACGATGGCGATTTTTCTGGTGACGCTAGTTGATTTTATTTTGAACTTTTTCGGTATGAATGTTCCGTATATCCATGAAACGGGTTGGCTGGGTATTGGTATTAGTTTATTTATCGTGATCATTGCGGCTTTGAATCTGCTGGTTGATTTCAATTTTATTGAAGAGCAAGCAGATCAAGGTGCACCCAAATATATGGAATGGTATGGTGCTTTTGCATTGCTGGTGACTCTAGTATGGCTGTATGTACGGATTTTGGATCTGTTGGCCAAGTTCAGTAAGAGGGACTAAGTGCAGGGTGAGAAGAAAAGGATGGCTGAATGCCGTCCTTTTTTGTATTAAATAGACGGTTTAAAAATTGCATTTTACGTTAAATACATAGAAGTTGGGTAAAACATAAAGACAGACAGGAGAGGAGTGAGTGTATGTATCAAGTGGTGCTGGTTAGGCATGGAGAAAGCGTGTATAACCGACAAAACCTGTTTACGGGCTGGACGGACGTGGACCTGACTGAACAAGGGACTCATGAGGCCATTGAGGCGGGACGTATTCTCAAGGAGGCTGGATATACGTTTGATTTGGCATTTGCCTCTGTGCTAAAACGATCTATCCGCACGCTGTATCACATCTTGGATGAGCTGGATCATCTGTGGATACCTGTGCAGAAGTCATGGAAGCTGAATGAACGCCATTACGGTGCTCTTCAAGGGCTTAGCAAGCTGGATTCCGCCGTGCAATACGGCGAGGAGCAGGTTCATATCTGGCGGCGTAGCCTAACAGTGCGGCCACCCATGCTGGATGAGAAGGACGAGCGGAGTCCGCATCGGGAAGAGCGTTATCGCAATATTAAGCCAGAAGAGCTGCCGCTTGGGGAAAGTCTGGAGGACACAGTGCATCGGGTCGGTGAGTTTTGGAAGCAGCGGATTGTACCTTTGATTCTCAAAAAGGATCGAGTTATCATTTCTGCACATGGTAACACTTTGCGGGCCTTAATCAAGTATATGGAGAATCTGGACGAAACCGCATTGCTGGATTTGAATATTCCCACAGGCATTCCCCTGGTGTACGAGCTGGATGAGCATATAGATCCCATACGGCGCTTTTATCTCGGTGATCCGAGTCATGTAGAGGCTAAGAAGCAGGCTGTGGCCAACCAAAGCAAGGTAACGGAGTGACTTTCCATACACAAAGAGGACAGGGCGCTTCCTCGCATCCTGTCCTCTTTGTGTTGGGTATAGATTAAGCGTTCGCTTCTTCTTCTGTTTCCTGGCTGTCTTCCTCTGCGGGAAGTGCCCACACCGATACACTGCCGGCACGAACGGGAAATATGCCGTAGCCATCCTGCTCAATCTTTACAGTATGATCGTGACGCCCGGTCAAATCTATCCATTCTTCCGCTGCATGTTGTTTGCCTACGAACATGCGCTTTTCTCCGTCATTTGCGTTGGTGATCACCACAGCACATCCGGAGCCTTCCAGCTCAGGCACGCCTTGACGAACCCATCCAATCGTATGGGGATCATCGAAATAATCTTTTTGCTCACCATAAGCTTTATGGTATCGGGCATATAGAAGCGGGTCTAGCTCAGCCTGCTTGCCTTTGACGGGCGTTTGTCCCTGGATGCCGTAGTAATCGCCATAGAATACGCAGGGATAACCGTCCTTGCGCAGCAAGATAAGTGCATAGGCGCTGGGCTTGAACCAGTCCTCCACCCAGGATTCAAGCGCTTCATGCGGCTGGGAATCATGATTATCGACAAAAGTAACCGAGTTCAGGGGATGGGTATGAACAAGCGTATCCTCGAAAATGGTGCTTAAATCGAAATCCTTGCCACCCAAGGAAGCGCTATGTAGTTTGTAGTGGAGGGATACGTCAAATAGGTCGATTTTATAATCAATGGTATCGAGGAACTTTTGACACGATTCCAGATCCGGTTTCCAAAACTCGCCTACCATATAAAAATCCTGTCCGCGTTTTTTAATCATTTCTGTAGCAAACTCTCGTACAAATTCATGATTAATATGCTTGATTGCATCCAGACGGAATCCGTTGCATTGCAGAGTATCTACCAGCCATTTGCCCCAGCGGATCATCTCTTTGCGCACATCCTGATGATTATAATCAATATTGGCGAACATTAAATAATCATAATTGCCGAATTCATCATCTACATTTTCGCTCCAGCTTTTATTTTTACCTAAAATACGATAGATTCCTGTCCGGTCCTGGCTTGCATCGTAATCGGTTCCGTTAAAATGTTCAAAGTTCCATTGAAATGTGGAATACTGACCTTGACGGCCGGGGAACGTAAATTTAGTCCAGCCCTCGATATCAAAGGGCTCGGAAATGACCTCATTGCGGTTATCCGGATTGACCTCGACGACCTTGAACACTTCGGTTTCATCCGCGCCAGCCTTATGGTTCATAACCAGATCGACATAGACGGCCACACCGTGGCGAACGCAGGCGGCAACAGCCTCCAGCAGGTCTTCCCTGGTTCCGTATTTGGTGCGCACCGCACCTTTTTGGTCAAATTCGCCCAGATCATAAAGGTCATAGACGCCGTATCCCGTATCCTCGGGCGATTGGCCTTTGGTGACAGGTGGAATCCATATCGCGTCAATTCCTTTGGCTTTCAGTTCCGGCGCCAGGCGGGTAAGCTTCTTCCAGTGAGAACCGTCAGCTTCGACATTCCACTCGAAAAATTGCATCATCGTATGGTTCCTTTTCATGTGCGTCCCTCCTTCATATATAACAAGTTACCCACCAAGTGAGGGGGGCTAAACGTCAGACGGTCAATATGATGCTGAATGAAGAACAAGGATCGCTGTATAACGTATGCTAAATCATTAAAATTTGTTATACCTAAGTGTTCCCAACGACTCGGGTAGCTAGAAAAGGGAACGTGAAAACGGTAAAATGAATCTAACTTAACAATAGTTCGGGTTTTGGTGAAAACCGTAAAGCACGAGCAACAGAGGAAAGGAGGGGTGGACGTGACAGAACCGCAGCAGAACAAGGATGAAGCGAGCAAACCGCTGATTAAAAAATGTACGTATTGTCAGGAAATGAAACCTTTAACGGACTTTCAGCGCAGAACGGGTCGCCGGGCTGGTCCTTATTCACGGCGTGGTCCTTGCCGTTCCTGCCGAGGGTTGGCCCCGGCCCCGCAAGAACGTGCGGCTACGTCCGCTCCTTCCGGCGAGGAAACGAACCCCTCGGTTGCTCCCGTGACGCAGCATAGCCTTGAAGCAAATACGGCTGCGCACAGCCTGGAGGCGCCACTACCTATGGAGGCACAACGCCCCCGCAGGAAGCTGGTCACGGATAAAGCGCGTGAGCGCCACCGGCAACGGGTTCGGCATCTGCTTAGCAGGCTGAAGCCTGCGGATACCCGGGCATTGCGGCTCAATCGCAATGGCATGATTCGGCTAAGAGGCAAAACCGACCAGGGGAGACGCTGGCATCAAGAGATTGAGCTTGATCTGGCCATGACCCTGGTCAGAGAGCGTATGGCGGTGATTGTTAATCCATACACCGTGCGCAGACTGTATAGCAACAAGGAATTTCGTCAATATGTGCTTAAGCGTGACCGCTATACTTGCTTTTTTTGCGGAGACTACGGTGACACGATTGATCATTTACTGCCTCGGGCAAAAGGGGGGCACACGACGCCGGTCAATTGTGTATGTGCTTGCAATGAATGCAATCAAGTTAAGGCTGCCCGCGATGTAGATGAGTTCATTGAATCTGGTGTGCCGCAGCCGTCTCCTGATGATTTCGAAGCACCTGATAATCCTGATACTTCTGAAGACACCCTACGTACGTAGGGCGATTCTTGGAGCGTAGGTCCCTTAGTACAGTTCTACTTCAAAGCCGGATTCCTTCCAGGCTGTTGTTCCGCCTTCGATAAAAGCTACATTGGTAAAGCCCATCTGCTGGAGTGTATAAGCTGCCAATGCAGCTTGTCCGCCTGCCCCACAAGTGGTGATAATCGGGCGGTTGCGGTCACGTAGACGTTCGTCACGCAAATCCTGTGGAACCTCCAAGTCAGCGCGGATGGGCAGCATGCCCAATGAAATATTGGCGCTTCCGCGAATCAGACCGCAAGCGCCTGCATCATGGGAGTCCTGTACATCGATAACGAATGTATCAGGATTTGCCTCCATTCGCTGACGTGCCTCCTGTGAATCAATGCCTTGAACGTGCTGTCTCGCCTCTTGAACCATATCTCCAAATGTTTTAGCCATCATTTTAAACCTCCGTATGAATATATTTTGTGTTATTTTCATATTATCGAACTGAAACGTACGCTCTCTATTACCCTCCTCTAGCATAAAATGACCCTTTTTTTAAGGAAAGTTGGACAAAAATCGAGCTTATTCTAATTTTTATCTAAAATAACAATAAAAATTTTGCAGAAATTTGTGCAAATTTAAAATTTCTTCGACGATTGTGTTGTGAAAGGTGTAATATAGAGGTATAGGGTTCCGTTTCGGCCTGTTGTAGTCACGAAGGAGCGCTTCGTGGGATATTCCGCAGCAGTAACAACAGAATACCGTCTGAGCAATATACAATTGGCATCTGCGATAAATCAGTCTTGCCCTTTAGGGTATAGGCCGGTTTTAGCTGTGCTTCTTGCATGTTTAGGGCGTGAATTCAATGCACGTTTTATTGCTAGAGTTTATGGATACAGGTTACGAGAAAGGAATGGACTTCTATTTTCACAGTAAAGGAGGACGTTCACGCATGTCTGAAAACCAACAAGAGGTGGCAGTAACACAAGAAGCTACCAAAGAGTCTCGGGATGTATTGGACCAATTGATGAAACCGGAGGTTCAGCAATCGCTGACCGTGCTGGTAGAAAATCTGCCCAAGTTGACTGAGATGGTTACTTTGATGACCGACGCTTATGATGTAGCTCGCAGTCTGGCGACTGACCCTGTCTTTATCGGAGATATGAAAAGCTCCATGGGAGAGTTTGTGAAGCCTGTTACAGATTCGGCTAAAGGATTGGCTTCTGCTGCAATTGAAGCAAATGACCGTGTACAAACTACAGACGGCAGTGTAGGTCTGTTTGGCCTGCTCAAAATGCTTAAAGATCCGAATGTACAAAAAACGCTGCGTTTCAGCCAGGCTTTCCTGGATATTCTGAATGAGCGCCAACGCGAAAGCAAATAATTACCTGATCAAGAACGGAGGATGGACATGTCGAAGCAAATTTTGATCTTGGGCGGCGGATACGGCGGATTGCTGGCCGCTCTTACAGCACGCCAGCATATGGACGCTAGCCAAGCAACCATTACAGTGGTTAACCGCTTTGCGTCGCACCAAATTATTACGGAACTGCACCGTTTGGCGGCAGGTACAATTGCTGAAAAAGCTGTTGCGCTTCCTTTGGAAAAACTGCTGCGTAACAAGGAAATTATCCTGAAAGTGGATACTGTTTCCGAAATCAAGCCTGACGATAAAAAAGTAACCTTGGCCAGTGGCGCTACGTTGAGCTATGACGCTCTCGTTATTTCCCTGGGCAGTGAAACGGCTTACTTCGGTATTCCAGGACTGCAAGAGCATAGCTTCACGCTGAAATCAGTGGCAGAAGCCAATCGCATTCGCGCACATGTGGAAGCTCGTCTGGATGCTTACAAGCAATCCGGTAACCAAGCGGACGCTACAATCGTTATCGGTGGTGGCGGTCTGACTGGCGTTGAGCTGGTGGGCGAATATGCTGACAAATTGCCTGCAATTTGTCGCGAAAAAGGTATTAACTACGAAGATATCAACTTGTATTGCGTAGAAGCTGGACCATCTATTTTGGCAGGCTTCCCTCAACCACTGGTTGATCGTGCAGTAACAAGCCTTGAAAAACGTGGCGTTCAAATCGTAGCGGGTGTTCCGATTACAGAAATGAAAGCTGACGAAGTTCTCTTGAAAGACGGACGTTCGATCAAAACGAACACACTGATCTGGACAGGCGGCGTACAAGGTAATGCACTGGTTGGCGCATCTGGTATTGAAGTAAACCGTGGTCGCGCAACTGTGAATGGTGCGCTGCAATCGACTTCTCACGAAGACATCTTCCTCGCTGGCGACAGTGCAGTGGTGTTCCCGAGTGAAGGCGAGCGTCCATACCCACCAACTGCACAGTTGGCTTGGCAAATGGGCGAATTAGTTGGTTACAACATCTTCGCTTATTTCAACGGAGCGAAAATGGAACGCTTTACACCAGTATTCTCCGGTACACTGGGCAGCTTGGGCAGAACAGACGCGATTGGTACTGTAGGCGCGAATGGCACCCAACTGAAAGGCGCTGTAGCCACTTTGATGAAGGAAGGCAGTAACATCCGTTACTTGTCCCACATCAAAGGACTTTTTGCATTGGCCTATTAATATTTCTTACATTTTATATGGTTCATTGGAAGAGAGCGCTATTCAGCGCTCTCTTTTTTGTAGCTTTTCTTTTCGACACTAGCGATACTCACGATTCATTAGTCTTAATTCACTTTCATCTTCGCTAACTCCGCCACCTGTGCAGGGGGGAGCGCACCTTCAAATATACTCAGCTCATCAATAGATCCTTTGAACGCAGGGTCCCACCAGTTGACACCTAAGCTGAATGATCCAGATTTAGAGGTAAAGACATCTGGAAATCCTGAGCCGGTAAATTGAATCTTTCCATTCACATACACGGCTAACATTCCACGATCTACAGTGAAGGCGAGATGTGTCCATTCATTTGTTTTGATCTTTAGGCCGGTACTGCCGGTATACCAAGATGAGCTGCCGGACCAGACCATTGTGTTATCCTTCTCAGGTCCTCTTGGCAAAAGGCTAATCCAGTGATTACTATCCATAGCTCCAAAGAAAGTTGGTGTATGAACAGTCAATTCGCTTGGTTTTACCCACAGTGACACGGAATATGCTGAGCTGGATATGAGTCCTGCAGGCAGAGCAATGCCTGACTTTCCGTCAAGGACTACAGCTTGGCCTCTTACGCCTTCAGCGTAGGACACACTTCCTCCCTGGCGATCGATTCGGTCACCGATAACTTCGCCATTAGCAAAAGCATCTTGCTGATCCTCTAGATTATTTTCAAACGTGTATGACGCAGTCAATGTTGCCTTCTCATAAGGGGATACCGTGATGTTAAAAATTTTGTCCCGACTACGTTCTCCCTTGGTAATAGTAGCTGTCAAAGTGGCAGATGCAGCCTTTTCTCCGATTCCTGGACGCTTGATTTCACCTGTATCCGTAATGACGCTTTGGTCTGAAGTTTTCCAGGTAATCCGGGATTGCCGACTGCCTTCCTTCGGAAGATTCAGGCTAGCCGTCACCCGACTTGTATCGCCAAGATCTAATTCACGATACACACTGTCCACTACTGTCGTATCGGTCATATCAGGGAGCTTACTGCCCCAAGCCATCTCACCTTTATTCGATAAAACTGTAAACGCCAGGATGTATTGATTCGTAACCTGATCCCATTGTCTTAAGAACACCCCATCCAATATAGCACCATCCAGTGTTAATTGGATATTCGAATCCCCCGACTTGCGCCATGTTCCTTGCACATCGCCTTCAATGGTATGATCTGCTTTAAGCTGAATGAATTGCGTATTCTTGATCGTAGCCGAAGAATCACTGCCATGATTAATATATTGATAATCGCCAATGAATTGTTTCTCATCTAGCTTTGTAAGCGTCTCGCCACCGTAACGATAAGGAGCTACGACGGGCCAGTCCTCCTGATTCATGAACATTTGGTGTACACGCAGCTCATGTGTCTCCCCCTGATGAGGGAATCGGGTATGAAAGACGACAAACATTTGTCCAGTAGCAGGATCGGTGTATACAGAATTGTGTCCAGGGGAAACATAGCCGTAGCCAGTGTCTGTACCGGGGTCACCTATTTTACTATCGAACAAGAAATTACCTATTAACTTGTTGCCATAAGTTATATTTTTGGTGTTTGCTGGCAAAACAGCATTCTGTCCTTTGGCATCTTTATAAGGTCCTGTCGGACTCTTGGAACGGAATAACCTCATGTTATACCCCCCGTCCGCTGCAAGACCGCCGTAGGTTACATACAAATAGTAATAACCCGTCTCCTGGTTGTATTCAATATACGGACCTTCCCCTGACTCACCGTATCCGCCTGCGATCTTGGTGCCAAAATAACGATCAATGAGCCGACCGTCTTCTGTAGTTCCATCTTTACCTGGGTACATGGGTTTGCCAGTTGCTTTATCTAGCTCCAGTAAAAATATTCCCCCGGACCATGATCCATACGTCATCCACAAGCGACCGTTTGCATCGTAAAAAACGCTTGCATCGATTGCATTTGGGAACATCCGATTCGCATAAGAACCATCGGTATTAAACCATCCCGGTCTGGGCCCCTCAAGCTTGCCTTCCTTAATAAGTTGTTGAATCGGCGTATTTGTCCATTTTTTATCTACCTTGCTATCTTTATCGAATGCAGTCTCCTTCGTAAAACCAGTGTGTATAATGGTATCCACATATTGATATGGACCCTCGATTTTGGGTGCAACTGCAATGCCGATCGCGGAACGAATGTAGGTGGAAGATGCACTATAATAAATCATATATGCCCCTTTTGTCCCATCCTCATTGACATAATGCTCATTCCAAAATACATCGGGCGCCCATACCGAGAATCCTCCCTTACTATCCGCATCATTCTCACCCGCCCAAGCGAAAGATCCGGCCAGATTCTTCGATAAATCCCCGTAAAGTGTGTTTCCAGGCGTGGTGTAACCGTTTGCAAAAGAAGTCCAGTTTGTAAGATCTTTTGACTTCGCCGCAGAGATATGTGACCCAAATACATAATAAGTGTCACCCTCTTTGACAATGGAAGGGTCATGAACCGATACATTAGAGAAGGTTGGCGCATCTTGCTTATTGTTCTGGTCTGGCACCGTTGCCGCCGCGTCTATTGCACCTAATGGTGCGCTTGCGATTGCTAATAATAATGTTAGTGTTATTGCAATACTTTTCCTGACTTTACGTTTAACAAAACTTCTCATCATACACATTTGCCCCTTTCTAAATTGGAATACAGAGATATATTCTGCTTTCATTGCTAAATACCTTTCTATTTATAAATATTATTAATGTATTTATGAATTATATGGCTATAAGGAAGGTTTTAGCATCCAACACCGAGATATACCTGTAAGGTGAATCCTCATTATTTTAGAGTGAGCCAACTGGATGGTATGATCTTTATTTAGGTAAAAATTATAAATTATGGTTGACGTTATGTTTTTGTGAGGATAAGCTAGTTATGAAAAATAAGTCGTAAGAACTGTTACTTGAACAAATTTTTGTTTTAGCCTAAACGCTAACAAAGGAGAGCATTATGAAAATCAGACTGTTGGTCTGCCTTATGATTGTACTAAGTTTTGCTACTACAAACTCGAATTTGGCATCGGCTCAAGATCATACCCCCATACACTTGAAGGTCAATGATCATTACGTTTTATACACCTACCCTGCATCCCCCTTTGTGGATAAGAAGGGAAGGCTGCTTATACCGCTCCAAGTGGCTGAGGATATACTGGGCGGTAAAGTAACTTATAATGCAGCGAACAAAACCGCTTCTGTTGATCTGTTAGACCGTAATGTAACGGCAACGATTGGATCACCCGATATATCGGTTAACGGCGAACCCATGACAATGGACACAGTCCCTATCATGCTAAGTAATGCAATGTTTTTACCGGTATCCATTTTGTTGAAAGATACAGATGCGAAGATGGAGTGGGATTCCAAGCGTGGCTTATTGAAGCTAAGGCATGATAGCTTTACGGAAAGTCCAGTTCTTATGAGGTTTAAGGGACAAGACTTGGCCCAAGTCATTGATGCGAATGCATTTGATCTTATTTCCTTTGACTGGGATCAAAGGCAAGGTGTATTGAATATTCATGCTACGTATAAGAGCGACTTATCGCCCGCCTTCAAGCAAATTGACTTTAATCCTATGATTGTTTATAGCAAAGGGACCTATAGTGTATATCCTTATTCTAAACCCAGTATGTTTTACAAAGTTAAAATAACCAGTCCTGGTAATTTGGTTTATACAATGAATATCGATACAACCAATGCGGATGAAGATTATATAAAATATATTACTTCTGTTGGCAGATTAATTAAGTAGTGGAATGTATGTTGCTTGTACATCATAAAAAAGCGACAAAGGCTTAAGGGCCTTTGTCGCTTTTTTTGAAAGATTAATCTTAGAAGGTAATGATTTGACTGCTGTTCCCTTTATTGCGTATAGTTCCATCGACTCTATCAATGGACTCTTCGTCTTTAAGAAAATCAATAATGCCATCTGTCAGGTTGCTTCTTTGTAAATTTGACATTTTATTCCAATCATCCGGATTTACATACACATCCACGTTAGCTTTATTGCTGTCGCCTCTTACGCTGAAATCAAAGCCGTATCCTGCGTAGCTGCTGTATCTGTTGAATAAATCACGTTGGATACTGCTTGCGTCGAAAGATGTACCTACTTTTTTAATCGTAACATCGCCTCTGCTATTGGTTGTAAAGGTTGCTAATTTATCTCTATTACTAGAGTTCTTAACCGTACCCTCTACCTCGGCATCTTTGTACTCTTTCAAAATATCTTCAACGATATCTTCCAGATAGGTTCTTTGTTTGCTGCTGGATAAACCTTCCCATCTGGATTTCGTCATTTCGATGGTCACTGTAATATCGTTTTTGTTGCCACTGAGCTCAATATCCGAATTAGTATCGTAGTCATCGCTGTGATCATCGTTCAACTCCTTTTGGAGATCCTTCAAGGTGCTAGAGCTGCTTTTGCTCGCGTCATCTTTTAGCGTCTGATTGTCTTTTTGCAATTGAGCGATGGTAGCATCTTTCGTCGTGTTTGCTGCTTTTGCTGTGTTGAGCTCTTGAGTCAGCGTCGTAATCTGGTTATTCAACGCCGTCACTGTAGATTGATCAATCGGAACGCCGTTGTCGGCAATGACTACGCGTTTGTTTGTACCATCCCATGTTACCTTTTTATCCAAAGCTGTACCTGCCAGCTTCAGTGGGATATACGTTACGCCATCCAGCAGGAACGGTTCTGTTTTGGCATCATAAGGAACCTCGGTTCCGTTGTAGATGATTTTGATATTGTTATATACTGCTTGGATCGGCTTAGTCACTTGTGCGGCATATGTGGATTGGCTGAAAAGAGCCCCGGATATGGCCAAGGCGGATACGGCAGTGATGATGACAGGTTTTTTGATAGATTTCAGTGATTTCATTCGTTGGTCTACCCCTTTATTTAAGAATTATAGCCTGGTTCATAGACTAGAGTAACATTAATGCCTACAAAATCCAACAGCTTGGAGAGTCATTATGGGTTGTGCTTATATTGGTTAGACGCAACAGCAACCGTAAAAGTTGCCCTGTTTGCGCAAAAGTTTTTCCAAAAGTATCCGAACAACACAAAACAAGCCCGCTGCACAAGACAGCGAGACTTGTTGGTAAAACAGTGCGTCGAGGTTATCCATTCAGGATTATTTGCCGTCCTTCAGTTTGCCTGCTGTTTCCTGAAGATGGCCTTTGGCCTTATCCAGTTTACCTTCGGCTTGAAGGGACTTATTATTGGTAGCGTTCCCGATTTGGTCCTTGATTTCACCTTTGGCTTTGTTCACATTACCTTTGATTTTATCGCTAATTCCGTTATCCTTCATGTTGTAGCCCTCCTTATGTGATCGAACTTTCATTCAGCATGCTGTAGTTAGTCATTACCCGAGTGAGGGTAATACGAAACCAGAGGCTGTATATCACAGACGGGGGTATAATGTTGGATACGGGTTAAATCAGAACGTGAAGTGGGGAGTGAGCGCATGCTCAAAATTTTATTGTTTATTCTCGTTATTCAAATTATTTACGTATCGGCGTATACACTGCGCATGATTCTGACGCTGAAAGGACAGAAGTACATTGCTGCGCTCATTAGCACCGTGGAAGTTACGGTCTATGTGTTGGGCTTGAATGTTGTGCTTAAGTACCTGGATCAAGTGGCAAGTCTTGCAGTATACGCCATTGGCTATGCATTGGGCATTCTTATTGGAGCATGGATTGAGGAAAAAATAGCGCTTGGTTATGTCACTGTTAAGGTGATCAGCAATGAGATCAATGGAGGAATTGCCAATGCGCTACGGGACAAAGGATACGGTGTTACAGCCTGGCTGGGCAGTGGACGTGATGGAGAGCGCCTGGTGATGGAAATTTTGGCTAAACGGAAAAACCAGAATAAGCTGTATCAGTCCATTCTGGAGCTGGATCCTAAGGCTTTTGTCATTACGGTAGAGCCGAAGCAATTTCATGGCGGCTTCTGGACCAAGGCTATCCGTAAATAAACATTTTGGTAAATTGCGCATATTTTTTGGACGTTAGAGCATATTAATACCCGGACAGGTGGAAATTAACAGTAAGCCGACAGGGGATATTACCCTATAAAAACCGAGGGGGGATATAGATGTACAGACGCCAGGCCCCGGAAATCATTCCAGAGGAAAATACGGCTATTTGGTCGTGTACAAACGAGGGTTGCAACGGTTGGATGCGAACGGATTTCACCTTTTTGAACGAGCCTGCTTGTCCGCTTTGCCAAGCCTCGATGGGGCAAGAAATGCGGATGCTGCCGATTCTCAATCGGGCGGGCAATTCCTTTGTCGCCCAGCGCTCCTAGTCCAGGATTTTGCAAAATCTACAATTGAATGTGAGTACGATGATCACACTGCAGAATTTATGAACGTCAAAAGCCGCTCCAGCGACATGCTGAGCGGCTTTTGGTTGTGGAAATTAGAGTAGGGGTGACCTGTCCCCAAGTAAGGTATGCATTGATCATGGTCTCTGGATGGGCTGCACGGAATCACGATATACAATATGTCCCTGCACCAGGACTCGACCAAAGCGGCTACCGGGATGGCTTATTTTTTTCATCATCGAATCAATCGCGGTACGTGCCATCTGCTCGATGTCTACTCCGACCGTGGTCAGTTGCGGAACAATAAGAGTGGCGTATACATCGTTGTCAAAGCCGACCACAGAGCAGTCTTCAGGTACGCGGTATCCCAGACCAATGAGCTTATGCACCAGATTGTGAGCGACCTGATCGCAGTTACATACAAAGGCAGTTGGTAGCGGCTGAGGAAGCTCCATTTCAACATAAGTACCTTCGTCGTCCCGGTCACTGAGCACCCACTCGTTACGGAGGGGCAACCTGTGCTCCAGCAAGGATTTATAGTAGCCGAGGAAACGATCCTGAATACTACTGGTGGAATAGATATTACCCACATATGCAATATCCCGGTGTCCCTGGGCGATCAAATAGTTGGTCAGCTCGTAGGCTCCGTAAAAATTATCCGTCACCACGGAGTCGATATCGGCATGCTCATCATAAAAATCGAGAAACATTTTGGGCAGGTCCATGGTTTGTACAAGCTCAATATATGGCTTGCTCACTTGGCCCAGGAGAATGAAGCCGTCCACCTTGCGGTCGTAATAGATACGTGGCAGATTAAGCTGTTCTTCGTCTTCGCGATGGAGGATGTGAAGGATGCCGTAGTAGCCGTATGGCTCCAGTGCCCGTGAAATTTGCTGGTAGATGTGCAGATAAAACGATTGGCCGGGGCCGGTAAAACGTTCAGGGATGACAACACCAATGTTATAGGTGAGGCCCTCCTTCATGGACTTGGCAACGGTATTGAAACGATAACCCATTTCTCCTGCGAGCGTCTTAATACGCTCTTTTAGCTCCTCGCTAACCCCATCCTTGTCATTGAGCGCCTTCGACACGGTCACGCTGCTTACTCCCAGCTTATCTGCAATATCCCGCATCGTTACGTTGCTCTTCATTCCTGTTCCGCCTTCCAATTTTAAAAAGATAAGCATTTTGCCTAATCCAGAGAATGGATGCAAAATGCTGGGGAATATATCAGTAGCTTAGCCGCCTGTAAAAATCCAAAAGACTTAGCAGGGTTGCTGTCCTGTAAAGATACAAAGACTGGCAGCATGGCTGCCCATAGAACAACTATTAGCCTGCGGGTAACAGTTGTTCTATGGATAGTATACATGGTTCCGCAAGCAGGATAAAGCCTGCGGCTTATGTCCGCTGGGAAGGACGGGAGTGTGCTTGCAATAGCGCTTCATTGTGATGAATTAGCTCACGACGAACAGCGGCGCTGCTGAGAGAGCGCAACGGGTCGGATGGTGTATTGAAGGTGTAGTCCTCCAGTCGAGCGATGGTGGTCGTCGCTACGTGGATACGGGTATCACTGGATGCGTAGTAAATAAAGACTTCATCTTGTTCGTTAACGACTGCCCCATTGCAAAAAATAACATTCGAAACGTCACCCACGCGTTCCTCATCATAAGGAGCCAGAAAGTGCCCGCCGGGCTTGGCGATGACGCGCGTAGGGTCTTCCAGACTGGTGGCAAAGGTATACAGCACATACCGCAACCCAGCGGCCGTATTGCGTACCCCGTGAGCGATATGAATCCAGCCGCGACTGGTTTTGATCGGGGCAGGGCCCTGACCATTCTTGGCTTCGTACACCGTATGATAACAACGCTCATCAATGACGGTTTCGTGTTCAATCACGGGTTGTGTAATATCTTTGCACAGGCCGAAGGCGATGCCTCCGCCTGAACCGGTGGAAATAAACCCGTCCTGGGGACGAGTATAGAAGGCATATTGACCGTCCACAAATTCAGGGTGCAGGACAACGTTGCGCTGCTGTGGGGATTGGGTAGTGATGTTGGGAAGCCGGGTCCATGTACGAAGATCACGAGTACGGACCAGTCCGGCCTGAGCGACAGCACTGGAGGTATCGTGAGGTGGTGCGTCAGGGTCTTTTTTCTCTGAGCAATAAATACCGTAAATCCAGCCGTCCTCATGCTTCACCAGCCGCATATCGTACATATTTGTTTCTTCTGGGTCGATATCCTCCCATACTAGGGGGGCGTCAATGAATCGAAATTGATCAATGCCGTTATCGCTCTCTGCTAAAGCGAAAAATGATTTTCGATCCAGTCCCTCGGTACGCGAAACAAGAATGTATTTTCCTTCATGATAGATTGCCCCTGGATTCAATGCCGCATTTACACCCAGCCGCTCCATGAAAAAGGGATTAGTTTGCGCATCCAGATCAAACCGCCAGTGAAGTGGAACATGATGGCGTGTGAGCACTGGATAGAGGTAGCGTTCGTAGATACCATTATAAAAGGTAGCTTTAACCTCATTGGGGCGTGTAATCAGTTCCTCTTGCTGCAACCGCAGCTCATTGTATTTGCTATGGATCATTGGTTTTCCATCCTTTCTAGCATTTCTATGCAAAATCGGCTGTTGTGATAAGGGCACTTCCAGGGTCCTGCAATCTCTCTCGCATCAGGCTTACCATCCGCTTGAACTGACCAGAACCATTCGCCTCCGGGGCGCGGATCGATGATATATTGCCGGGTATAGGACCATAGATTTTTCACAATTTGCAAAAAACGTTCGTCTTTTGTACGTTGAAACGCATTGTAAAAACCAACCATCCCCTCGGCCTGTACCCACCAGATACGTGAGGTGTCTACTCGCTCTCCTTCCCGCTCATTGATGAGCGATCCGTCTGGCTGAACAGCGCGCTCTGCTACCGCATTGGCAATATCCATCACCATATCCACGTATTCTGACGGGTAATAACCCAGCACACTCATAGCGTCCTCAATCAACCAGCTGGCTTCGATGTCGTGACCATATGAGGTCAGGTCAAGCAGAGAGCGCCATTCACGATCGAAGAATACCCCCAATCGTCGGGCGGAAGCATCGTAAACACGATGATATAAAATATCCAGTACGTTCGTCAGCGCATTTCGAACCTCTTCATTTGGCCAGACGCGCAGCAATTGGGTATACGCCTCCAAAACATGAATATGCGTATTCATGGTGATATGCGCGGTAACCCCATTTTCGCTGAGTAGCTCATTAGGCTGCGTGTTCCACAAGCGGTCATATTGTTCGCCGTATGCCTGTCGGGTGCGATCATATCCTTTTTGCTCCAGCAGGTGGAACAGCTCCATAGCTAGTGGTAATGCATTCGGGTCGTCTGTGGCACGTGCATACTCTGCTATCGCATAGATCGCAAATGCCTGTGCGTATACATGCTTGCACGTGTCCACGGGTTGCCCGGTGTAGTCCACCATCCAGTACATTCCTCCATGTAATGGATCAAGCAGGTGATTCCGCAGGAATGTGAATGCATGTCGTGCGGCTTCTGCATAGGTATTTTCCCCTGTTACACGGGCAGCCGCCGAGAATGACCAGAGTAGCCGTGCAGTGGCAATCCCGCCTTTGTCGGCTTGGTTATGAGTGTGCAGATCCACCTCCACCTCGCCGTAAAACCCACCGTGTGTCTCATCCTTCAGTCCAAGCCAGAATGGGAGTATGTGTTCCTTCCATTCCTGTCTAATTTCGTCCAGTAGTGTTTCCAAGAGACAAAGCCTCCTTCGGAAAATAAGTTATTAGGTTATCGTTAACTTTACAGAAGTATCATATCTAGGTGTTTGTAAACTGTCAACTATTCTCGTCTTGTGTTTATTTACAAGATAATAGCCCAGCGTACTGTACAAAAAAATAATGTAATTGACATAGTAAGCGTTATCATAATAAAATAATTTTTGTTAGCTTAACGATAACCTTATTTAAAAAAATGGGAGGGGTCGTTTTATGAAGTTGTCTAAAGTTTTGATGCCATTGTTGTCAGTGCTACTAGTAGCGGGTTTGTTTGCAGGCTGTGCTCCAAAAGCATCGGATACACCAGCAGCCAGCTCTGATCCAAAGGATGTGGAAGGTGAAATTACGGTTATCACACAGCGGACAGATATTGTGGATACGGTGTTTCAGGACTACGCCAAGGAATTTAACAAACTTTATCCGAACGTGAAGGTCAATTTTCAGGCATTGGCCGATTATGAGGGTCAAATTAAAATCCGTATGGGGACCAGGGATTATGGAGATGTTTTGCTGATTCCTGGCAGTATTCCAGTTGAAGAGCTGCCCAATTTTTTCGAGCCACTGGGTACTTATGAGGAGATGAAAAACAAGTATACCGGCCTTGAAGAACGTACGGTGGATCATAACAGTTACGGTATTCCGATTGCGATGGTTTACTCTGGTGTGATTTATAACAAAAAGGTGTTCAAGGACGCAGGAATCACGCAGCTTCCCAAAACACCGGACCAATTCCTAACAGCGTTACAGCAGATTAAGGACAAAACCAAGGCAGTGCCGCTGTTTACGAACTATGCCTCTGGTTGGGCACTGACCCAGTGGGAGTCTAGTCTGGCAACATTGGCGGGTACGAAGGAATACGTGAATATCACACAGCCAAATACAGATGACAATTTCACGAAAGGACAGCCCCACTATGAACTGTATAAGGTCCTGTACGATGCAGCTAAAAAAGGCCTGATTGAAAAAGATCCAACGACTACGGATTGGGAGACCTCCAAGGCGGATCTCGCTCAAGGCAAAATCGGTGCGATGGTACTTGGCTCTTGGGCGATTGACCAGATCAAAAGCACAGCTCCTAACAAGGAAGATATCGGTTTTATGCCTTTCCCGACGAATGCCTCGAAGGTACTTGTACCGCTAGCGGGTGATTTTAATCTCGGTATTAACGTAAACAGTGAAAATAAAGCGGCGGCCCGTGCTTGGGTGGACTGGTTTACCGAAAAGTCCAACTATGCTGTAGAGCAGGCAGGCAGTATTAGTCCGCTGAAGGGTGCCCCAATGCCTAGCATTTTGAAGCAATACGAAGATCAGGGAGTGGTTTTTGAAACGCTTACTCCGTCTCAAAAAGGACAGGAAGGAATTGTTGATAAAATAGACAAAATGGGCGAAATTGGTTTGTGGCAGCCCGATTTCAAGAAACGCATTATTGAGGCAGCGGTTGGTAACCGCCCGGAATCGTATGACGCTATTATGAAAGACCTGAACGATGCATGGGTGAAGGCGCGTGCTGAAGTGGCTGCAAAGGAAGCAAAATAGCCATCTGAACTGACGAAAAAAAGGATCGACGTAGCAGTCGATGGACGGATAGCCAGGAGGTGCAGCATGTTAAAATTTTCGAATCTCAGCTACTCCAAACAAAGATTGGCGATTATTGTTGCCTTTTCATTTATTCCGCTAGCGCTGCTGATCACTTTTGCGTACTTGCCGGTGATCAATATGTTTAAATACAGCTTTTCGGACTGGAACGGCTATAGTAAGCGTCTGGAATATGTGGGTTTTGAAAACTATATCAAAATCTTTACCGACCCCGAGTATTTCTCGGTGTTTAAGGTCAGTCTGTATTACTTTGTAGCCACGTTTGTACAGATGGGTCTGGCCCTTTATTTTGCAACCATTCTCAGCTTTCAGACCTGGTTTAAAAATTTCTTTAAAGGCGTTTTATTTTTTCCTTCCCTAATGAACGGGGTGGCCATTGGTTTTATTTTTCTTTTCTTTTTTAAGCCAGACGGCACGCTCGATACCCTGCTTCAGGCAGTGGGGCTGGGTTCGTATGTCAAGCTGTGGCTGGGCAACCCGGAGATTATCAATATTTCGCTGGCTGGTACGTCGATCTGGAGATACATGGGCTTTAACTTTATTGTGTTTCTCGGTGCGATTTCTTCCATATCCAGTGATTTGTATGAAGCAGCCGATATCGATGGAGCCAACCGCTGGCATCAGTTCCGCTCAATTATTTTGCCGAGCATCAAGCGGATTTTGCAGTTGAATCTCATCTTGGCAATTAGCGGTGCGGTCAGTGCATTCGATATTCCGTATATTATGACCGGTGGCTCCAACGGTAGCGAAACATTCGTCATTCAAACGCTTGATGTGGCATTCAAATACAGCAAGGTCGGTTTGGCCTCGGCGATGGCGGTTGTTCTGCTGCTGATCGTAATCGCTGTTACGTTGCTTCAACGGTTGCTAATTCGGGGAGAGGAGGACTAATCATGTATAAGCTGAAAAGAATACTGGCTAGCAGCATCAAGTATGCGGCGCTACTACTAGGTGCGTTCATTGCACTGCTGCCGATTGTCGTCATTTTGTTTGCATCTTTGAAGACGAAGACTGAATATGCGGCAACCAGTCCTCTGACTCCCCCCGTGAACTGGCTGAATTGGGCTAACTATACCAAAGCCTTTATTAACGGAAATATGCTGACCGGATTTGTGAACACAGCTTTTATCCTGTTGATTTCGATCATCGGAGCCACATTAACGGGTTCCATGATCGCGTATATTTTGAACCGTTTTAAATTTAAGGGCAAAAGTCTTATGCTCGGAGCGTTCCTGCTCGCGACCCTCATTCCGGGGGTAACGACTCAGGTATCGACATTTCAAATTATCAACAAGCTGGAGCTGTTTAACACGCCTTGGGCGGCAATCTTGCTGTATTTGGGAACGGATATTATTGCGGTGTATATTTTTCTGCAATTTCTGGATTCCATTGCGGTGGCACTGGATGAATCGGCCATGCTGGATGGGGCCTCCTATCTGACGATCTACTGGCGCATTATCTTGCCCCTGCTGAAGCCTGCCATTGTGACGGTGATCATTATCAAAGGCGTTAATATTTACAACGACTTTTACACCCCGTTCCTGTATATGCCCAAAACAAGCCTTCAGGTTATATCGACGGCGCTGTTCAAGTTTAAAGGGCCATATGGCTCGCAATGGGAAGTTATTAGCGCGGGCATTATCATTGCCATTATTCCGACGCTGATTGCGTTTTTATCATTACAAAAATATATCTATAACGGATTCGCGCAGGGTTCAGTGAAATAGAATAACGGCGAAATAGAAAAATGATGAGATCAAGTATCTCGGTGAGAGGAGAATATACGTATGAGTAAATTGAATGTGGATTTGGATGTAGGTGACGTACGAATTGTGGGAGAAAGTCTGTCGAAAATGCCGTGGCAGGATAAGCCGGAAGGTAGCGAGGCTCCGGTGTGGAGGCATACTGAAAACCCAGTCATTGGACGCAATCCGGTGCCGGGTATTGCCCGTATTTTCAACAGTGCAGTAGCTCCGTATGAGGGACGGTTTGTAGGGGTATTCCGGGCTGAAACGATTAATGGACGTCCGCATTTGCATCTAGGCTGGAGTGACGACGGGTTGGCTTGGGACATTGAGACAGAACGTCTGCATTTGGTCGATGAGGAAGGAAGCGATTACCAGCCTAATTATGCTTACGATCCGCGTCTGGTCCGCGTGGAGGATACGTATTATATCATCTGGTGTACAGATTTTTACGGTGCAGCGTTGGGGATAGCACAAACAAAGGATTTTAAAAGCTTTGTACGATTGGAAAATCCGTTCCTGCCGTTTAATCGCAATGGTGTGCTGTTGCCCCGCAAGCTAAACGGAAACTTTATGTTGCTATCCCGTCCGAGCGACAGCGGACATACACCGTTTGGCGACATTTTTCTAAGTGAAAGTCCTGACTTGGTCTATTGGGGCAAGCACCGTCATGTCATGAGCAAGGGCGGACAGGGCTGGTGGCAATCGGTAAAGATTGGCGGCGGACCGGCCCCGATTGAGACGACCGAGGGTTGGCTGATGTTCTACCACGGGGTGACGGGCACGTGCAATGGGCTGGTATACAGTATGGGCGTAGCCGTTCTTGACCTGGATGATCCGTCTAAAGTTAAATATCGTTCCTCCAATTTCGTGCTGACCCCAGAGGAATGGTACGAAGAACGGGGCTTTGTGCCGAATGTGGTTTTCCCGTGTGCTACGCTGCATGATGCGGACACTGGGCGGATTGCGATTTATTATGGAGCCGCTGACACGTATGTAGGTATCGCATACACAACAGTAACTGACATTATGAAGTATGTTATCGCAACGGATGAAGTGGTCGCAGACGACCGCGAGTCGGGCCGGATGTAGGAGGAACTTGAATGCCAGAGGATATGTCTTTACAGCAATTGCAGTCATATATGGGGAGTAACCCGAAGCCGCCGGACTTTGACGCATACTGGGAACGGGCATTACAGGAGCTGGAGCGGCAGCCGCTTGATTATACACTGGAGCCTGCTGATTTTGTCTCTCCGATGGTGGAGTGTTACCATCTATATTTTACTGGAGTGGGCGGAGCGAAGGTTCATGGGAAGCTGGCTCGTCCTAAGCACCTTACGGAACAAGGTCCAGCGTTGGCCATGTTTCATGGATATTCCTGCGACAGTGGTGACTGGTTCGACAAGGTGAGCTATGCGGCACACGGATTCACCGTGCTGGCTATGGATTGCCGGGGGCAAGGAGGGCTATCAGAGGACAATTTGCAGGTTCAAGGAACGACGGTTCGCGGCCATATCATCCGGGGGATTGACGACCCGGACCCGGATCGGATGTATTACCGCAATGTATTTTTGGATACCGTGCAGACGGTACGCATTCTGATGTCTATGGAGCAGGTCGACCCTGAACGGATCGGCGCATTTGGCTGCTCCCAGGGAGGGGCCTTAACGGTTGCCTGCGCTGCATTGGAGCCACGTGTCCGTATGGCAGTTCCGGTATATCCATTTCTGTCGGACTATAAAAGAGCTTGGGCGCTGGATGCCACTACATCTGCATATGAAGAACTGGTTTATTATTTTCGTTGGTTTGATCCGAATCATATGCGCGAGGAGGAGCTCTTTCACCGACTAGGCTACATCGATATTCAACATTTGGCAGATCGTATTCGTGGTCGTGTGTTGTTTGTGACAGGGCTGTCGGACACCATCTGTCCACCCTCCACGCAGTTTGCGGTGTACAATAAAATCGTATCAGACAAGGAAATACTCCTGTATCACGAATACGGTCATGAGTATCTACCCTATCTGTCGGATCGTGCCATGAGCGAATTTTTGCGGCTGTAGGGGGTTGAACTTAGCCACAGGCTCCTTTATAGTAATAGCTATAACCTTCGTGAATGCGTAATAAATGAATGCCCCATTTGTATAACCTCAATAATATGGTTTGAGGGTCTCTACCAGGAACCGATAAATCCTGATTACAAAAAGTGTACGTCTTGTACATTTCTTGTGGTCAGGATTTTTTTGCGTAATACGAGGGAATTTACATGACAGCAAAGGAGCTAATGTAATGAACTTCAAAGTAGTTATTTTAACGATTGCGACCTTTACGGTGGGTTTAGTAGAGCTGATTATCGGTGGCGTGCTACCCCAAATTGCGCAGGATTTGAATGTCTCCGTAAGCACGGCAGGACAGCTTATCATGATCTATGCGCTCGTGTATGCTATTGCTGGGCCAACTTTGTTGGCGTTGACCGCCAAAATTGAACGAAAACGACTGTACCTGTGGTCGATGTTTATCTTTATTCTGGGAAGTCTGCTGGCCTTCTGGAGTCCGAATTATGCTGTCTTGTTTGTATCCCGTATCGTTACCGCTGCAAGCGGGTCGCTGATCGTGACATTGTCGTTGACCATTGCAGTCAAAGTGGTGTCCAAGGCTTATCAGGCCCGTGTCCTTGGTGTCATCTCCATGGGGGTTAGCTCCTCCATCGTTCTAGGTATTCCAGCCGGGGTGCTGATTGGAAATGCGTTTGGCTGGCGGGTGCTTTTCCTGATCATTGCCTTGTTGACGGTCGTTGCTATGATCGTTATCAACTTGTTTATGGAGCGGATTCCGACCGAACATGTTGTGCCTATGCGCGATCAGCTGAAATCCTTAAAAAATGTTAAAGTCATCAGTGCTCATCTGGTGACCACGCTGACACTGGCGGGCCATTACACGTTATATGCGTATTTCACTCCATTTTTAGAAAATATGATGGGCTTAAACGCTTCGTGGATTAGTGTGGCCTATTTTGTCTTTGGGCTGGCGGCAGTGAGCGGCGGATTTATTGGCGGCTCTTTGGCAGATCGGTTCGGCACAGCGAAAAGTATTCTAGTCGTCGTAGGCGTGTTTATCGCCGTGATGTTCTTGCTGCCATTCTCAATCCACTCGATTTATGTATTTGCGCCACTACTGATCATCTGGGGCATACTGAGTTGGGCCTTGTCGCCCCCGATGCAAAGTTATCTTATTGAAAATGCACCCGAATCGGGTAGTATTCAGCAAAGCTTTAATTTCTCCGCACTCCAGGTCGGGATCGCTCTCGGTTCTGCCCTGGGAGGAGTAGTGATTGAGAATAGTGAATCTGTTGCCACGAACGCTTGGGTGGGTGGGGCATTTGTGATTGTTGCTTTTGTCTGCGGCGTATTTTCGATTACCAGAGCGGGGACATCACAGGCTGTCAGAGGGCACCACTCTGTTTCATAATTCGCTGAACCATCGCCCTCTTTTATAATACGAGCAAACATGTTATACTACACACAATTATGAAGAAGGAGGTGAGGTAGGTGAATCACGAGATGCTGAACAACCGTATTAGCCAGCTGCCGATTGCTATGGCTGGCATTGTTCATGCTTTTCCATACAACGGGAGAAGTCTGTCCAATTTTAATCATACGGTTGTAAACATCGCGAGAAGACGCCTACCTTAACTCGAACGGATTGCTGTATCTTCCGAAGAGTCGCGGGGTTGCTCCTGCGGCTCTTTTTGTGTTACCCAGGTAAGGGTCTTCCTAAATAAAGGAGAGCCTGAACATGTATATAGTAAACGGTCAACAATTGAAAAAACACCACGCTGCCAATCTGATTTTGGATGGTGCATCGTTTGATATCCATACAGGAGAAAAGGTGGGACTCATCGGCCGCAACGGAAGCGGTAAAACCACCCTATTACGCCTAATCGCACGTTTGTCCCGCCCGGATGAAGGGCAGCTCGTCATCGCCAAGGATACGAAAATCGGCTATTTACCGCAAATTCCGGCGGAGTTTGAGAGTTTTACTGTGTACGAAACGCTGGCTTACGCCTATCGTGAGCTGAAGGATTGCCGCAATCAGATGAGCACACTGGAACGGGAAATGTCAGATCCGGTTGTGGCAGCAGACGTAGGCCTTCTGGAGAAGCTGCTGCAATCGTATGCTGCCTTGCAGGAACGGTTTGAGCGCAACGGCGGCTATGAAATGGATGCAAATATTGATCAGGTAGCGGATGGTCTGCGTATTCCCAAAGGAATGTATACGCGCAGCTTCGGGTCGCTGTCGGGTGGAGAGAAAACAAAAATAGCGCTGGCATCACAGCTCATTGGACGACCGGATTTGCTGCTGCTGGATGAGCCGACCAACCATCTGGATTTGAAGGGGCTGGAATGGCTGGAGCAATTTTTGCAGGGCTACACAGGTGCGTGTGTGGTTGTATCTCATGATCGTTATTTTCTGGATCGGATCGCCGTTAAAATGATTGAGCTTGAAGATGGCGAGGCGTTTACGTATTATACGAACTACAGCGGCTATGTTAAGGAAAAGGAAGAACGATTGCTACTGCAATTTGAAGATTATAAGGAACAGCAAAAGCGGATCAAAAAGATGAAAGAGGCCATTCGGCGTTTTGAAGAGTGGGGGCGCAATGGCGACAACGAAAAGTTTTTCAAAAAAGCAGCCTCCATTCGTAAGGCGTTGGAGCGTATGGAGCTGGTGAAGCGGCCTGTATTGGACCCGCAGGGGGCGGAATTTCACTTAAAGCTGGAGGATCGTTCCGGTCGCCGGGTGCTACAGTTTGAAGAAATCGTTAAAGCCTATGGAGAGCATCAAATATTAAACGGGGCAACGGGCAGCCTGGAATTCGGTGAAAAGGTGGCCTTGCTGGGCGATAACGGTTCAGGCAAAACGACGCTGCTCAAGCTGCTGCTTGGTCAGGAAAGCGCGGATGCAGGCTCGGTCCAGTGGGGTGCGCGCGTGGAGTATGGATATTTGGCGCAGCAAGAGAGAGAGCGGAATAGCCGAGCGACTGTGCTTGCTTACTTCAAGGAGGAAGCAGGGGTGGAAGAAGGCGAGGCGCGCGGGTTGCTAGCGAAGTATTTGTTTTACGGTGCCGATGTGTTTAAGCCCGTGAGCATGCTGTCCGGTGGCGAATGGTCCCGCTTGCGGCTGGCGTTGCTGGTCATGAAAAAGCCAAATTTGTTGGTGCTGGATGAGCCGACGAACCATCTGGACATTGACTCACGCGAGGCGCTGGAGGAAGCGTTAGACACCTACACGGGAACGGTACTGGCGATTTCACATGACCGCTATTTTGTGAATAAGCTAGCAGGACGCGTGTGGGAGCTGGAGGCTGGAAAGCTGACCTTTTATCTGGGCAGCTTTGATGAGTACCGAGCGAAGAAGCGGGAGATGGAAAACGCTCGTCTACAGAGCGAGGGGGGTACCGGGACGCGCCCGACATCTGCAAGCAGAGCCGCATCCGGTGGCGGCTCAGGCTCGGGCACAGCTGCACATTCCAGTGCAGCGAGCAATGGCACGGGGCCGGCTGCGCATACGGGAGCGACTGCGGGAGCCGATGCGAGCCGTGCACGCTCAAATCGCTTGGGCTCGCCCGCTGCCGGGTCTGGGGCCCGCGAAGCGAAGGCCGCGAAGCCATCACGCACGCCCGCTGCATCCAGCGAGCGGTTGGAGCGGGCCATCGCCGCCAAAGAAGCAGAATTGGCGACAGCGGATGCCGAGCTGGAGCTGCTCGGCACAAGCGGCGATACGATCCACATGGCGGAGCTGTGGGACGCACGTGAGCGGCTGCAAGCCGAGCTGGACGCGTTGCTCGGCGAGTGGGTTGAGCTGGAGTAGGTGACAGGCTAGTAGTTACTGGATAGAAAACAGTTTATTTTATATAGAGGGTAGCCCTGAGGTAGAACGTTTACTGAAGGGCTACCTTTTTTGCAGTGAAAAGACAAAGATATCATCACAAAAATTAATGACCATTAATTAAGATAAATGGTATTCATATATTATTGTTATTATATTTTACATATAAAGAAAGTTGTTTGCATTTCGCAACATATGATACTTTTTAAATTGAATAAATAATATGATTCATTGTTAAATGAAGTTTGTGTTATCCATCATGATCTTACATATCAAATGCACGCGTTGGAACTATGTTGTGATTTGTTATGGATGGAGGGAATAGTATGTCGGACTCCTTACTGGAGGTCAGTCAGGTAACGAAAAAAATGGGAAAAAGGCACTTGTTAGACCGTGTTTCTTTTAAGCTTCAGAAAGGGAAGATATATGGATTCATCGGACCTAATGGAGCTGGTAAAACTACAATGATGCGAATCATGACCGGATTAATGCAGCCAACCAGCGGTTCTGTAAAGATAGCCTCATATGATGTACAGACGGATCGGGAAAAGGCGCTGTCCAAGGTGGGGGCTATTATTGAATCTCCGGTTTTTTTTGATTATATGACAGGCAGGCAGGTTTTGCGCAATTTGTCACGGTTACACTTTGAGATTGCGTCCTCAGATCGGGAGACACATATTGAAGAGTTGCTTACAAAGGTGAGGCTGGAAACACGGGGAGATGACAAGGTGAAAACCTATTCGCTGGGAATGAAGCAAAGGCTAGGTATTGCGCAGTCCATGCTGGGGACTCCTGAGCTTTTATTGCTGGATGAACCGTCCAATGGGCTGGATCCTATGGGAATGCAGGAGCTGAAAGATATTGTGCTTCAGCTACGTGATTCAGCGAATTATGCCTTTTTTATCTCCAGTCATTTGTTGGATGAACTGCAACAGATGTGTGATGAACTCGTTGTTATCAAAGAGGGCAGGCTAGTTTGGCAGGGACCTACTGATCAATTAGTAGAGGACGGCCAACGGCTAGAGGATGCTTTTATGGGATTGATGGGACTATGAAATCATTAATATACAGCGAGTTCGAGCGATTGTGGAGACGGAAGTGGTTCTGGCTCATGGTATTATGTACACCGATTCTAGCCTGTTCGACAGGAGTATATTTTTTGCGCACGATGAAGGTTCCTGTAGAGGTATTATCCTTAAACTTTGTCGTTACTGGTCTGCGTGAGAATTTGTTTTTAGTATGCAACATAGCTGTGGCTGCTTTAGCTGCTGCTGTATACACAGAGGAATTTCGAAGCGGGCAACTGCGTTTGTTATTTATGCGCCGATTTACCCGCGGACAGATTTTCTGGAGTAAGCTGCTGGTTTTAAATGTTACTATTTTGTTTCTTCTCATTGTATTTGCAGTATCCTCGCAGGTGATCGTTGAAGTATGGACTCTTTCCTATGATGTAAGTGATGCGGGGCTGTCCGGATCTCAAGGACTGCAGATGCTTAAATACTATGGTTGGGCGCTTGCCTCATTATTAGCAATAAGCTCTTTTTATTGTTTTATCGCTATGTATAGCAAAAGTGTGACGTATGCCATCGGTGTTTGTATGGTTTACAATCTGGGCTCTTTGTTGTTTGATTCATTGTATTTAAAATTGGTCTCTTTTGTTTCTCATATCCCATACCTATACAATGTGATCGCATTTATGGTTATTCCATATATGCAGCATACAGGATTAGATAGGTCCTTAATCGGGAATTCGTCTGTGGATAGGGCGATTATCACCGTGGTTAGTCTATATCTTATCTTTTTTACTTGGGGCGCATACCGCCGTTTTGTGACTGATGATTATCTGTATTAGGGGCATCCGTAGCCTGAACATCATAAAAGTAAAAGAAAGATCCAATTGACCGCTTGAGGGTCAGTTGGATCTTTTATCGTTTCTTTTCCATAAGGGACGGGTATTAATTGTCTAGTCCCGCATAGATTGACATAGGGGAAAAGGAGGTATGAGCATGTGGAGTTGGGTCAAAAAGCTGTCTACACTGGCGGCGATCCTTTTGTTGGCTGTTTTTGTAAGCGCATGCAACAAGGGCGATGCTTCGGGTAAGGTGAAAATTGAGTTTTTTCAAAACAAGCCGGAGGCCAAGGGTTCATTCGATAAGCTAATCTCTCAATTCAATCAGGAACATCCCGGTATTGAAGTGACACAGGTCAACCCGCCAGAGGCAGAGACCGTGTTATTGACCCGGGTTGTCAAAAACGATGTACCTGACATTGTGGGGCTTGGGGCCACAGATACCTACTCCATTTTGGCACAAAGCGGTATTTTTACGGATCTGGCGAATACAGAATTGCCACGTACGATTGACCCGATTTACCTCAAAATGCTTAAGGATGTGACCGGGGCCGATCCCGTGTATGGAATTCCTTATGCTGCGAATGCGAATGGTGTGATGTATAACAAAACGCTTTTTAAGGAAATGGGATTACAGGTGCCTAAAACGTGGGATGAGCTGATTGCAACGGCGCAAAAGATCAAGGCTGCTGGGAAAATCCCGTTCTATTTTACATATAAAGATGATTGGCAAACGAACCTCCCCTTTAATGCCCTGGGCCCGAATCTGGTGGGCATTGATTTTTTCCTGCAACGGCGTGAAAATCAGGTCACCTTTCAGGACAAGTACCGCGAGGTTGCTGAAAAGCAGCTGGAGCTATTGAAATACGGACATGGTGATAATTTTGGCAAAAACTATGCCGACGGTAATCGTGCCTTCGCTAACGGGCAGGGATTGATGTACATTCAGGGCTCGTGGGCCATATCTGAAATTCGCAAAGCCAATCCGAAAGTGGAGCTTGGTTTTTTCCCATTACCGACAGGGAATGACGAAAAGGCGGTCAAACTGGTGTCCGGTATAGATACGCTCTTGGCCGTATCGGAGAGCACTCCGCATAAAAAGGAAGCCGAGGAGTTCATTGCCTTCTTGTTGAAGCCGGAGAACAGCAAGCAATACATTACAGAGCAAACGCTGTTTTCGGCGGTGAAGGGAGTTACGCAGGATGATCCGAGTGTGGCGGAGCTGTTGCCTTATTTTAAATCGGGCCGCGTCATTGATTTTGCCGATCACTATATTCCCAAAGCGGTCCAATTGAATTCTATTGTGCAGGCCTTCCTGCAAAACAGAGACATCGACGCTTATTTGGCCAAGCTAGACAGTGAGTGGAATAAGGTAGCTAACCGCCGATAGGAGAGGAGGAGGAGACATGAATAAGCGACTAACGACTTTTTACTGGATGACGGTGCCAGCGGTGCTATTGTTTTTTGTATTTTTGACCTTGCCTGCCTTGCAGGGCTTTTATTATTCGCTTACGAACTGGAACGGCTTTGGTCATCAGTATCACTTTGTCGGGTTTAAGAACTATATTAATTTGTTTCAGGACGACAATGTGGGGAACGCCTACTGGTTTACTTTTAAATTTGCGATTGTGGTTACCATTGCGACTAATATCCTTAGTTTGCTGATTGCGCTAGGGCTGAATGCTAAAATACGGTTTCGTAACTTTTTCCGCGGTATTTATTTTCTGCCTAATATTTTGAGCGTGCTAATCGTGGGTTACATATTCAATTACTTGTTCTCGAACGTGTTTACGATTTGGGGGCAAAATTTAGGTATTACCTCATTGTCGACGAACATTTTGGGCAGCGAACAACTGGCTTGGGTGGGGGTTGTCATCGTAGCTGTATGGCAGGGGATTGCCTTTAATACGATTCTCTATCTGGCCGGGCTGCAAACCATTCCGACAAGTCTGTATGAGGCGTCCAATTTGGACGGTGCGGGTAAATGGCGCGAATTCTGGAGCATTACCTTTCCGTTAATTGCTCCATTTTTTACGATCAATATGGTATTGGCGATGAAAAATTCCCTGATGGTGTTCGATCAGATCGTGGCTTTGACGAATGGCGGGCCGGGTCGGGCCACCCAGTCGATTTCCCACCTGATATACACCGGAGGCTTTAGAGGCGGAGAATTTGCTTATCAGTCGGCTAACTCTGTTATTTACTTTATTGTGATCGCGATCATTTCCATCTTACAGCTGCGATTCCTCCAGAGAAGGGAGATGGATAACTGATGAAAACGAGCAGACGTACGAACTGGCCTGTGCTGCTTCTGGTAGCGTTGGGGACAATATTTATTCTGTTTCCCCTCTATATGACGGTGACGATAGCCCTTAAAAATCCCGAGCAGATGGCGCATTCCGCCTTTGCCTTTCCGACCGAGCTGCATTGGGAAAATTTTAGTCGTGCAGTGGAAATGACCAACTTCTTCAGCGCTTTTCAGAACAGTGTGATGGTCACGACATCGACGGTCATACTCACTTTGCTAACCAATTCGATGGTCGCTTATGCGATTGCCCGTAATATGCAGCGACGCTTTTTTAAGGGATTATATTTTTACTTTGTGAGCGCCATGTTTATACCGTTCCCGATCATCATGCTGCCGATTGTAAAACTGGCCTCGGGCCTTCATATGACTAATCTGTTGGGTCTCATTATGCTGCATACAGTGTATGGTTTGGCGTTTAATGTTTTCGTGTATGTCGGTTATATTCGCTCCATTCCGGTGGCATTGGAAGAGGCAGCCACGGTAGATGGTGCGACGACATGGGGTACTTTTTGGCGCATTATATTCCCGCTGATGGCGCCGATTAGTGCTACGGTGGGAATTCTCACTTGTCTGTCCACATATAACGACTTCCTGCTGCCGCTCATTATTATCAGCGATGCAGAGCAGTATACACTGCCGCTCGTTCAGTATGTGTTCCAGGGGCAGTTCAATACTGACTTTAATCTGGCTTTTGCTTCGTACCTGATGGCCTTGCTGCCGATGATTATTGTCTATCTGATTGCGCAAAAATGGATTATCAATGGCGTTACGCAAGGTTCTGTGAAGTAGGGCGTGAGTCAATCGTTTCAGGCAGACTGTGCCTTACTAGGAAAATAAAAAGGGGTTCCCTATACCACGGTTCACACAGGCATAGAGGACCCTCTTTTTATAGCATTGCTATTTAGCTGCTTCGCTGTTGCTTGTCAGAGGCTGCAAGGGTACAGTTGTCTCTGCTTCTGGGTCGTCCGTTGTATAGTAGAACATATAGATAGAAGCTTCCTTCCCTATGAAGTTCTTGTAGACATCCACTGCCTTGTTATTGCCGTCTCCGGCGAAATTGGCTGTGATTGGCTTGCCGATAATCCGTTCTTTACTCAGGCCAATATGCGTCTGGTTAATCCCTCCAAAGTGAGCATCCTCGCTTTCGGTTTCTATGAATAAGTCTGATCCTTGTTTGTAGTAAGTCCACTTCACAGGATAGCCACCGATTTGTGTCGTTAGCGTCTGCTTTGACTCAGAAATATCAGTTAAACGCTGTGACGTTTTGTCATCCGAATGGGTCGTAACCTTGTATTTGCCTGTAAAAGTAATGAGAGTGTCCTTGGTAATCACAAGATTGGACGGTCGTTCAAAACGAATCGTGTTCAGATCGTGTTCCTGATCAGGTGAAGACCAACGACTACCCTCCAGCGTTGTGCCGTTCACAGAAAGAAAGTATTTTTGATAAGGTAACATGGCGAATTTCTTTTCGCTTCTGATCGTGACACGGATTTGTGTAGGTGTGACAATCATTTGTTCTAGCGTAAAATTCGGATTGCCGTTCTCCAATGGGGTGTTCAGCACGCTTTTAATCGTTCCGCTTTCCATTTTCTTCTTGCTTAGCTGCAGATCAAGGTTTATGGGTTCATTTATACTTTTCTCAGTTTGCGCATATTGCAGTTTGAAAGTAGTCTGTCCTTCCGGTATATCTGCTTTAGTAAAATACTGCTGGGCTGTGTATTCCCCATTCTCTCCGGGTGTACCAAAAGCTCCTCCAGGCTGAGGCCGCACAGGTTCTCCACCTTTGTAGGCAATGATTTGTGGATTGTCCCATTCCTTCGGCTTGGACGAATCGAAGGTAATTGCCGAGGACAGCATTAGCTTATCCTTCCCTTGTTCGAATACCTGTACCTTCAAATCTTGTAAGCCGTTACGATCCAGCTTGAACGTCTGCATCTGAGGCGATTTGATATCGAGCGGCAATTCCAGTTCCTGAACGCTGGTGAGCTCAATATGATCTACGGTCAGTCGCACGTTCTCTGTTTCTTGCTGCGGTGTCCAATCGCTTTCAAAGTAGCCGTTATAACGTTGGTTTTTCTCGTCCCATTGTTGAAAGCTATACTCGCCCGCACTGCTTTTCCCCGCAGCACTTTTAAGTGATACGCCTTTGACATTCCAAAACTCGTTGTCTGCGCGTTTTCCGACCTCCAAGCTGTACAGAATCACGGTCCGGTTCTCATCGACAATAGCGGTATGCAGCGTCAGCTTCACTCCGTCTCTGGTTACGGATTGCTCCAGCGGCTGTCCAAGGTCTTGATTTAGTGCCGTCTGTATGCCGCTTCTTCCGTGCAGCAGATCGCCCCAATTATAATGGATGGCGGCATAGACGGGAACGGCAACGAGAAGTGCACTCAGAGAGGCGGCGATAGCTATTTTGCGCCAATTTCTGTGTCGGTGCGGAGGGAATGAATCGGAAGTGTCGGTTAGCGTAGGGGCAGTATGCCCTGTCTGTTCCATCCGGTTCCACATCTCATCGAAGTCAGGATAGGCCATTTCCGAATCATCATTTAACTTGCGCTTCAATGCCTTTTCTATGTTGTTCATAGTTCTCTCCTTCCATCTCGGGAATTTGTACACCTGCATCCCGCAGTATTTTCTCCATTAACTTTAGCCCTTTGTGATTCCTCGATTTGACGGTTCCCAGCGGAATTTCCAGCAGTTTTGATATTTCCGCCAGCGTGAAATCATGCATATAGCGGAGTGTCAGCACAGCGCGGATTTTGGCTGGAAGACGATTCATATAAACGGCCCATTCTTCTGCCGATTCGCGTTCTTCCACCAGCCTGTCTACAGGCTTACCTTCCGCCCCGCTAAATCGATAGGGATTAGCCGATACCTTCAAATGCAGGCTTTTCTGGCGTTTAAGGAAATTCAGACAATGATTGACCGTAATTTTCATAATCCAGGCTTTTAGTTGTTCGATCTGTTCACGATTGCTGCGAAACAGGATGATAAACACTTCCTGTGTTAAATCCTCTGCATCCGATGCATTATGTACCATGTAGTAGCAGGTTCGGTATACATCTCGTTGATACAAATCAAACAACTCTCGATTACTCTCCAATGAATGTGCTCTCCTTTCTCGTGCAGTTTATCTATATAACAACTGAGGTCCTCAAAAGGTTCATTTGGTTGCGAAAAGTAAACCGTCTGCTTCAAATGTACCATGATGTATCTATGTTGTTTGCTCATCTATGGATAAGGAAGTAGCAATAAACGAAAAGAAGCCTGTAAATCTCAAAAAATGCAGATTTACAGGCTTCTTACATTTTCCGAAGCTAGAGCTTACGGAATGAACATTCCTTCACGCGAAACCGCGTCAACGGATTAGCTTGCGGACCTACTCGCTTAGTCAACCAGTCGTACTAGCGTTCTTCCTTGCGAGCGGGCTGCAAGGATGTCTTCGAGCGCGCTTGGCAGGTCAGCCAATCCGACTTCGCGCTCAACGAGCTGCTCCAGCCGCTCCGGCTTCCATTCGCTGCCGAGTCGCTTCCAGATCGCTACGCGGGTGTCGTATGGGCAGAAGACAGAGTCTATGCCCAGCAGACTTACGCCCCGCAAAATAAACGGCAGCACCGTCGTAGGCAGCTTGGTGCCTGCCGTCAGGCCACTCACGGCTACAGAGCCATTGTAGGCGATTTGGCTGAGCAGCGAAGCGAGCGGCTTTCCGCCTACAGGATCAACAGCCGCTTGCCAAAGCTGCTTGCTCAGCGGGCGGATGCTCTCCGCACCGTCGTAGACCTCCTCGCGGGAAATGACCTCGGCTGCTCCGAGCGCCTTGAGGTAATCGTGAGCATCAGCCTTGCCACTGCTGGCTACGACATGATAGCCTCTCTTGTTCAGCAGGGCAATGGCTGCCCCGCCTACGCCGCCCGTCGCTCCGGTGACGAGTACCTTGCCCTGCTCCGGAGTAACGCCGTTTTGCTCCAGCCGATATAACGACAGGGCTGCGGTGAATCCAGCTGTCCCGAATATCATCGCCTCTCTCGGCGTGAGTCCGTCTGGAAGTGGAACCACCCAGTCCGCAGGCACACGTGCATATTGGCTGAATCCCCCGAATTGAGACACACCCAGCCCGTATCCGGTAACGAGCACCGCTTGTCCTTCGCTAAAGCGGCTATCCTCCGAAGAGACGACGGTTCCCGAGCAATCTATGCCTGGTACGAACGGATAGGATTTGACAATATTTCCATCCTTGTGGGCAGCAAGCCCATCTTTATAATTGATGCTGGAATAAGCGACACGAATCAATACTTCTCCAGCAGGTAAACTGCTAGCTTCCAGAGAACGTACCTCTGCTTGAACTTCACCGTCCTGCGTCTGATCGACGACAAGAGCTTGAAATGATTGAGTCATCTGTAAAAGCCTCCTTTATTACCTTTTAACCCTATGAATGTCCTATATATTCCATCTTTAATTCACAAATTATGCTTAGGAAGCATACAACAATCTTCACAACCTGTCAGCGGCAATGCTCACAGGCTCGTATTCTATTATACTCTTTAGCTCATAATTACGTCGAAAAGACCAGATTCCTGGTATATTCTTGCAATATTCTGTTTCAATAAAGTTCGATAATCAATTATAAAGAGAGTGATAAATGAATTCTTACGCATTTTGCAAATCATTTTACGTAAACGGGATGTATTTTCAGAATGACTGTGCTAACATACCTTTTGATCGTTAAATAAATCTATGAAGAAAGGTGAATGAATGACAACCAGAGCACTAAAAAAAGGTTCGGTATTGTCCGAAGCTAAGGAACTGAATTTGTTCCGTTTAACATGGCCTATTTTCCTTGAATTGTTTCTGTTTATGCTAATGGGGAGCGTCGACACGTTCATGATCAGTTCTGTATCTGATAATGCAGTGTCGGGTGTGGGCGCGTCCAATCAAATTATTTCAATTGCCATCCTTGTACTGGAGGTTATCGGCAACGGCGCTGCTATCGTCGTAGCTCAATATATCGGTTCTAAGAAACTAGTCGAAGCGGCCCAGGTTACAGGTACGGCCATTACGTTGAATTTGATGGTAGGTCTTTTACTTAGCGTAATTTTTCTTGTATTTGGTACGCACATGTTGCAATGGCTGAATGTCCAGGGTGAGATTCTGGCTTACGCGGAGTCGTATATGAGCATCGTCGGGGGTGCCATTTTTCTTCAAGCATTGATTAATGCGCTGGCCGCGACCATTCGTACACATGGTTTTACCAAAGAAACGATGTATGTATCGGTTTTTATGAACGTGATCCACGTGGTCGGCAACTATGTTTTGATTTTTGGGCATTGGGGAATGCCTGCACTTGGAGTAGAGGGTGCTGCTATTTCTACAGTAGGTAGCCGCTTTATTTGTCTCTTGATCTTCTTCTGGCTGATGTACCGGGTCACTGAGGTTCGTGTCGAGTGGAAATATTACGTCCAACTGTCCAAAAAGTTCATCTCTAAAATATTGCGCATTGGTGTACCATCCGCGCTGGAGTCCATTATGTATCAGTCGTGTCAGCTCATCTTCACACTGTACGTGACTTATCTGGGCGCAGAAGCAATGGCGACACGTCAATATGCGAATAATATTTCAAGCTATATTTACTTGTTCAGTATGGCAGTCGGTATGGGTACGGCTATTGTGGTAGGAAGGCTCGTGGGAGCCAGACAGAAGGATACTGCCTATAAACGTGTACTGACCAGTGTGAAATGGGCGTTGCTCGTGACCGTGATTATTGATGCGGTGGTCATCTTTTTCCGTGTTCCCTTGCTTGGTTTGTTCACGGAAAATCCTGAAATTATTCGTTTGGGAGCACAGGTCATTTTACTTAGCATTCTGCTAGAAACTGGTCGGACAACGAATATCGTCATTATTAACTCGTTGCGTGCTGCTGGAGATGCGAAGTTCCCGGTCTTTATGGGCCTGATCTCCATGGTCTGCATGAGCTTGCCGCTTGGTTATCTGCTTGTGTTCAAGCTGGACATGGGGCTCGCCGGAGTGTGGCTGGCGATTGCTGCTGATGAATGGACTCGTGCTGTCATCATGTATGCCCGCTGGAAAAGCCGGTTATGGGAAAAACATGCGCTGGTCGAGCACGATACACCAGATCAGTCTGCAACGCCCGTTCCAGCACACTGATCCGAGCAGTATTTATGGTTACGTGGAGGCAGTTCAAGAGAACATCTTGAGCTGCCTCTTTTTGCTGCTGGAGAACCATACTTCTACACGGTGGCACGATAGGCAACTTTGAAGTTCGACTTATATCATAATGGCATTCATAAATAGAAGTATGGTAAATTTACTAAAAAAAAGATATACTTTTGTTGCACTAACGCAGTACATGAAAGACAAGGAGTGTACCGATGAAGAAGCCGACGATTGAAGATGTTGCCCAGAAGGCAGGAGTGTCTAAAAGCACTGTCTCGCAATTTCTGAACAAACGATATAAATATATGAGCGACCAGACCAGAGACCGGATTGCCGAGGTTATTCAAGAGCTGAACTATCAGCCTAACGGGCTGGCCCGCAGCTTGAAGCAAAACCGGACGTTTATGGTCGGGGTCATTGTAGCCAACATTGACTATACCCTTTCGATCCAGTCCATCCGTGCGATTGAGGAGGAATTGCAGCGTTTTGGCATTCAGGTGATCATTTGCAACGCCGATGAAAACCCGGACAAGGAGGGCCAATATATTGAGATGCTCAAGGCTCGGCAGGTGGACGGCCTGATCATCTTCCCGACAGGCAAGCATGCAGATATTTACAACCAGCTCATTCGTGAAAAGTATCCGTTAGTGTTTTTGGACCGTTTGGTAGACGGGGTGAATACGCGCAGCCTGCTGCTGGATAACGAAATGGCGATTAAGCTGGCGATTCAGGAACTTGTGGCTCACAAACATGAGCGAATTGCGCTGATTACTTTGCCGCTTGGCTTGAATCGGATTACTCCACGGGTGGAGCGGCTCAGCGGATACAAAAAGGCGCTGGAGGAGCATGGCTTGCCATTTCGAGAAGAGTATATGCGCAGTGTGCCGAGAGAAGAAATCCAGCAGACACTGAAGGAGTTGTTCCAGCTGCCAGAGCCACCGACTGCGCTGTTGGCCGGGAATGATATTGTGCTAGCAGAAGCGCTGAAATATGTGAATGCCCGCCGTATACGCATTCCGGTGGAGTTGTCTATTATCGGGATTGACGATGCGGAGTTTGCCCATATTTACAATCCGCCGATTACGACTATTACGCAACCGATTGCGGATATGGGGAAGCAAGCGGCAAAGACGCTGCTGTCCAGCATTGAGGAGGGCGGCGAATCGGTTCCGATTATCTACCGATTTGTACCGGATATTAATCGGGGAGAATCCGTCAAAACGCTGTAGACGAGCAATGTGTCATATATTATAAAAATAGCCCGTATTCCTTTGTACGATCTGAGTATGCGTATGCTGCTCAGATCGTACAAACGCGAATACGGGCTATTAAAAGTTAAGGCCGACTTCTTTCGGCCTTGTTGAGCTTGCGCTAATAGCGGTGAAGGCTATGCGGGGAATAAAACCGGATTAATTCGTGCTGGCGCTGAGCAAAAAGGATTCCAGCTCGGCTCGTGTCGGATAGCCGTCCATATCTCCAGCTGACATGACAGCCAGTGCGCCAAGGGCATTACCGCGTTTGACGGCCTCTGCCAGGGGCAAGCCCTCCAGTAGCGCGCTGATAACACCTGCGGCAAATCCGTCACCCGCGCCTACGGTATCAACAACATGCTCTACGCGAAAGCGTTTGACGTATCCCTCAGCATCTGCGGATTTGTAATATGCACCTTCGGTTCCCAACTTGATGATGACCAGCGAGGTACCTCGGTCAAGATAGAAGGAAGCGATATCCTCCGGTGAGGTGTAGCCTGTCAATATTTTACCTTCATGAATGCCGGGTAGAAGCCAGTCGCACCCCTCAGATGCTTCGTTAATCGCCTCCACCATCGTTTGCGTGTCAGGCCATAACTTGGGTCTGAGGTTCGGATCAAAGGATACGGTTTTGCCAGCCTTTTTCATAAATTGCCGCGCATGTCGTGCGAAATCACGGCACTCAGGGGAGAGGGCGACAGAAATACCTGTAAAATGCAGATGGCGAGCTCCGGAAAAGTAAGCCTCGTTAAAATCAGCGATGCTTAGTGTGGAGGCGGCGGAATGTTTGCGAAAGTATTCCACCTCTGGGTCCCCACTTGTAACTTTGGATTTAATCAGCATGCCGGTAGAGTGGTCTTTGGTAAACATGACGTTCTGGGTGTCGATCCCTTCTTGACGTAGCGCACTGGCAATGAACTTGCCGAACGCATCCTCGCCGAGTTTGGTCACGAGTCCCGCCCGTAGACCTAAACGCGCCAAACCGGCTGAAACATTCGTCTCTGCCCCGGCCAACGCTTTGGTGAATGAACGCACCTCATCCAGAGAGCCTGCTTCATTGGCATAAAACATGGCCATCGGTTCTCCGAAGGTAACAGCATCCAATGTTGCGGTCATTTGTATTCCTCCTTATGTTTAGTAAACTTAATCTGTAAGCGCATGCACCAACTGAATAAATTGAAATTATCACATAAATCGGTTTTTCACAATGATGAAGTTGATATATTTGCTAAAAACTTTTTGGGTAATATAGATAAAAAAAATCGATTTTGTTTATCAAAATGTGAAAATCGTGTAAAACTTCGTGTGTATTAAGGGTTTTTCTAGGATTAGTGAAGTTTTGGGTTGACACCCTCTTAGATAATTATTACAATTCTAGCTAAGAAGTAGAGTTAGAAACCGCTTTTATAACAATTCCGTTGATAAAAAAGTTTATCTAAACAGGAGGAATGTTTTTATGGAAATGCGTTATTCAACTCATCCCGAACATGCCAAGCATTTTACGACTGAAGAGTTGCGTCAGCACTATCTGATCCAGGAACTGTTTGTACCTGAGGAGGTAAAGCTGGTCTATACGCATGAAGATCGTGTCATTATCGGGGGCATTTATCCCGTGAATAAATCTGTTGCACTGGAAGGTAACGATCAAATCAAAGCGGAAACTTTCCTGGAGCGCCGCGAACTGGGTATTTTTAATGTCGGGGGCAGCGGTACGGTCAAGGTGGACGGTGAAACTTACGAGCTGGCCACAAAAGACTGTCTCTACGTAGGTAAAGGTGGCAAGGAGTTGATCTTTGAAAGCGATTCCAGTGAAAAGCCTGCGAAATTTTATATCGTTTCAGCTTTGGCTCATACCACGTATCCGACGACAAAGCAGTCTTTTGCCGATGTACCGTCTGAAAGTCTGGGTTCGCAGGAAACAGCCAACAACCGTACGTTGCGTCGCTTTATCCATGATGAAGGCATTCAAAGTTGCCAATTGGTTATGGGGATGACGACGTTGGAGAACGGCAGTGTGTGGAACTCCATGCCGACACATGTTCATGACCGTCGTATGGAAGTGTATTTCTACTTTGAACTGGATGAGAATGCGAGAATGTTCCACCTGATGGGTGAACCGAACGAAACGCGCCATCTGGTGATGAAGAATGATGAAGCCGTTATTTCTCCACCTTGGTCTATCCACTGCGGTGCGGCTACGGGCAGCTATACCTTCATTTGGGGCATGGCCGGTGAAAATAAAACATACAAAGACATGGATCAGGTTGCCATGAGCGAGTTGCGTTAATCCGATCAGTGTGTTGGAGCGTAGACCTGCAAGCGGCTGAGGGTACATGATCATCCCATTCGTGGAAAGGATCAGGAACATGACGAAAAAGAAAGTTTTGGAACATATCACTTCAGTAGGTGTCGTCGCAGTCATTCGGGGAAACACGGCGGAGGAAGCATATCTCATGTCTAAAGCCTGCATTGAAGGCGGCTTGGATAATATTGAGCTTACATTTACGACGCCGGATGCGGATCAGGTCATTCGAAGATTGAGAGACGAATTTAAAGATCGGGCAGTGATTGGTGCAGGAACAGTATTGGAGTCACTGACGGCGAGAATTGCTATTCTGGCCGGAGCAGAGTTTGTTGTGAGTCCTTCTTTTGAAGAAGAAACAGCGAAGCTATGCAATTTGTACGCGATTCCTTATATGCCCGGCTGTATGACGCTGAATGAGATTAAGGAAGCCATGAAATTGGGTAGCGATGTCGTGAAGTTGTTCCCAGGAAGTGCAATGGGAGCGGACTTTGTTAAGGCCGTCAGAGGTCCAATGCCTCATGTACAGATTATGCCAACCGGTGGCGTTGATCTGGACAATATGGAAACCTGGCTGCGTAATGGATGTGTAGCCGTGGGAATTGGGGGTAATTTGACGGCTCCAGCCAAGGAAGGTCGCTACGACTTGATCACAGAAAATGCAGCACGTTATGTAGCTAAATATAAGGAAGTACGCGCAGCGCTGTAGGCTTCAGGAAATATAGGTTTTTATACTAATTTGTGATGGAGGCGTAGGCATGGGTCTGGACAATTTTTCATTGGATTTTTTCAGTCTAAAAGGTAAAACGGCGATTGTAACAGGAGGCAACAGTGGTTTGGGTCAAGGGTATTCCGTAGCTTTGGCCAAAGCGGGTGCAGACCTGTTCATTGTAGCTAACAATGATGATTATGAAGAAACAAGACGTCTGCTCGAACCTACAGGTGTGAAGGTTGTCTTTCATGAGGCGGATCTGACGCAAAAAGAATCCATTAAAAAAATTGTAGAAGAATGCGTCAATGAATTCGGTAAAATTGATATCCTTGTAAACAATGCAGGTACGATTCGTCGCGCCCCTCTGCTGGAGTATAAAGATGAGGATTGGGACGCTGTCATGGAGATCAACCTCAATGCCGTATATCATCTGAGCCAGGAAGTGGCAAAGGTAATGGTAGAGCAAAAAAGCGGGAAGATTATCAATGTCGCTTCTATGCTTGCTTTTCAGGGTGGCAAATTCGTTCCGCCGTATACAGCGAGCAAGCATGCGGTAGCTGGTTTGACCAAGGCATTTGCGAACGAGCTGGCGGTTCATAACGTTCAGATTAATGCGATTGCGCCGGGGTATATTGCTACGGCAAACACGGCTCCAATCCGTGCGGATGAAAGTCGCAATCAAGAAATCTTGTCGCGTATTCCTGCGGGTCGTTGGGGCGATCCGTCTGATTTGATGGGAGTTGTGGTTTTCCTCGCCAGTCAGGGTTCCGACTACATGAACGGTCATATCTTGGCGGTGGACGGCGGCTGGTTGGTACGTTAAGCAGCGCTGGTCGCATCGAAGTTTATGAACTGAAAGCTGCCTCCAAAGGAAACTATCCTTTCAGGCAGCTTTTATTTTTTCAATGAAGCTATATGGTGAACTTGAAGACTTGGGGCGCTGTGTCGATCCGTCCTATGCATATGGCACGAATGCCTTTATAATTTAATGAGATAAAAATTGCTAGGCTCCAGCCGTACACTTGGTTGGAGCCTTTGAGCATAATACAGATGGATTGGAGAATGGAGAGATGAGTTCACAGCAACACCAACGAGCTTTGGTATACAAATCTTTGTGGCATGCCGGTCCTTGGGTGCTTGCCGTAGGGATCATTCTGGTAGGTGCCAATCTGCGCGCCTCGATTACCTCGGTAGGACCTCTTATCGGTTTGATTAAGGATTCTTTGCATATTTCGAATACACTGAGTGGCCTATTAACGACATTGCCGCTGCTGGCTTTTGCCATGTTGTCGCCTTTTGTAGCCAAACTGTCGCGCCGCTTCGGGTCGTCTCTTGTTATTTTTGCAGCCTTGCTGTTGTTGACCGCAGGTATTGTGGTGCGCTCAACGCTGGGGGTGACCGCATTATTTGTCGGGACCGCCATGCTGGGACTGGCTATTGCCGTGTGTAATGTGTTACTGCCCAGTCTGATCAAAGAGGAGTTTCCTCGCAACAGCGGACTAATGACCGGCGTATACTCAGTATCCATGAATGTGGTCGCAGCAACCGCATCTGGCCTGAGTATACCGCTGGCTATAAATGGAGGTATGGGCTGGCGAGGTGCTTTGGGAATATGGGGGATTGTGGGTGTCGTAGGTATTTTACTCTGGGTGCCCCAGCTCCTTAAGGCACGCAAAACAGCCAATAAAGCGGCAGTGTCTGCCCGAACCGTGAATGTATATACATCGTCTTTGGCTTGGAAGGTGACGCTGTTTATGGGGCTGCAATCTGCTCTGTTCTATGTTCCTGCCGCCTGGTTTCCAGAAATGATGAGCGGACAGGGAATGGATTCAGAGACTGCGGGATGGATGCTGTCTGTGCTGCAGTTTTCGCAAATGCCATTTACCTTTATTGTGCCTATTTGGGCGGCACGGGTGAAGGATCAGCGGGTATTGGTTCTGATTATGGCTGCGCTGTATTTTATCGGTCTGGGTGGATTTCTGCTTGGAGCTACACAGTGGAGTGTGATTTGGGTCATTTGTATCGGTATAGCGGGTGGTTTTGCTTTCCCGTTAGTGATGATGTTCTTTAATTTGCGGACGCGGACACCGCAGCAGGCAGCAGAGCTGTCTGGTATGGCGCAATCCTTTGGTTATTTGCTAGCAGCGACCGGGCCGACACTGTTCGGTTATTTGCATGATGCAACACAAGGCTGGACAATTCCGCTGCTGCTGCTCTTGTGCCTGAGTGTTCTGCTTATGTTTATAGGGCTAGGTGCAGCCAAGAAACGATATGTCGGAGGCGAGGTGGATGATCAGACTGCAATTTGATGCAGACGGTTACAGTGTGATCTGTAGTGCAGGTCGTGTTATGTTGTTGGCTAAAGAGTTTGCGCTGTTGCGCTTTCTGTACGATAACCGGAATCAGGTGTTCACCCGGGAACAACTGCTGGATCGTGTGTGGCCGCTGGAGTATCCGGTGGAGCGTACGGTGGATGATCATATCTACAGATTGCGCAAAAAACTTAAATCATGGGATGTGCTCCGTATTCATACGGTTAGAGGGTATGGCTACAGCTTGACCTTGACTGACGTGCAGCCACAGAATCATCCGTCCTTGCTCGATCAGGAGGTGCAGGACGCCGTACATGGACTATTCCGGAAATACCAGCTATTGGGGCAGGGGAATTCCATTGTAGCGCTGGCTGCCCAGCAGGAGCAGATGGGTTTTGAATTGTCTGTCTTTTATCAAATGTATACCCGTTTTGTACAGGCGGATGTTTCCTGGTTCTTGGAGCGGGAGGACTTTACACGCGCAGACCGACTGTATTGGATGCTGCTGCTATATATGTGCACAGCAGGGGTGACGGATGAGGGGCTTGCTCTATGTGAGTGTGCGCTTTCCAGCAGGCTGCTGTCCAGTGATCAGGAACGGGAATTACGCATTCTCAACATCCTGGAGGCTTATGTGGAAAATGGAAAACCTGAACGCGCACAGGAAGGTCTACCACTGACCTTGATGGTCATGGAGCGGGATGATCTCGATAAATTTGTGATGCCTGTTGCACTGATGGAGATGTACATGCATCTGGCTTCCAATCATATGGAAAAGGCTGCGGAACTGTCTGATCGTCTGGAAGGCATGCTGTCGGAAGCTCCGTATTTGCGCGAACTGGGCCGTTATCGCATGATGCGCGGACTTATGCTTTTACGTACTGGAGATGTGGGCAACGCCGAGCGGCTCATGGATGAAGGGCTGGGCACCCTTGATATGGCTAAACAGGAATTGCTAAAAATCAAAGCGATCTGCCAAATCCGCAGTTTTTTGAAGCTTTGCGGCTCCTATCCCATGCTGGAAGAGAAATATGCGGCTCAATATGATCGGCTTGACCGGGATAACAGTTTAACACTGCATCGTCCAGCGCTAAGGCGCTGGTTGGAACAAACACTTTCTGTCGTCTGATGTTTTTAGCTGTCTGATTTTCCTCTGATATAGACCCGCTAGAATGTTCTTATTGCTAAAGAAGCTGAAAATGAGAGCAGGGTGAGTAGATAATGAAGGAAAAGAAAGAACTGCAATCCACGCCTAGCATTTGGCGCAATGGCCGTTTTCGGCGGATGTTTGCAGCGCACACGGCTGCTTCCTTTGGCGATTGGTTTGATGCTATCGCCATTCAGGTGCTTGTTGCCTATCGCTGGGAAGCCGACCCTATGATGATTGCACTGATTCCGGTAGTGATGGCCCTACCGGGTCTGCTGCTGGGTTCCATCGCGGGCACGTTAGCCGACCGGGTACACAAGGCCAGGCTGATGATCGTCTGCGATGCAGCTATTGCCTTATTGACGCTGGCCATCCTCGCCGTCCCGGGCCCGGCGTGGCTGCTGCCTTTGCTTGGTCTGCGCGCGGCGGCTGGCGTATTCCAAATGCCTTCACAGCAAGGCTTGACCCGCACGGTAGTCACCAGCGACGACCTATTTCGGGCAACCTCGCTGAATGGGTTGGTCAATCAGGCCTCCAAAGTGGCAGGGCCATTACTGGGCGCTATGACCTTGACTGTGTTGTCCCCCCAGGCATGCATTATTCTCAATGCATTGCTGCGTCTCTGTTCCGGCCTGCTGCTGTGGCCGCTGCGCGGAATCGGTCCGGCGCTGGTCAGCGCAGACCAACAAGCTGTTGCAGCCGAGAAGCAAGGAAAGTCGGCTGCGCATACAGCGCCTGAGGCTGATGAAGCTAAAATGCGGGAGGAGCATGTCCGCGCATCTCGTTTTTTCAACCAATGGCGTGAGGGCTGGGCGTTCTTATGGCGCAGTCGAATGCTTTTGCATACGCTCATATTCGGACTTTTCGGCTTAATCGCCATTCTCATGATCGACTACCAGTTCCCTACATTGCTGCGAGTGCTCGCTCCAGGTAATGAATCGCTGCTTGGCTGGCTGGTTTCAGCCATTGGGGCTGGCGCCGTCGGCTGCATGCTTGTGCTTAATCGCTTGAATCGCATAAGCGCAGGCTGGGGGCTCGGTGGTGGATATGTGCTGGTTGGCGGAGCTATTGCTGCTTTAGGCTGGGCGCAACCTGGAACTGGATTGCCTGTACTGCTTATGATCGGGGCTGTGCTGGGCGTGGGCAACGGCCTGTACATTATCACCCAGAACTATATATTACAAGCCAAAACCCCTGCTGATATGGTAGGACGCGTCTTTGGTATCCAAAGTACCGTGATTGGAGCAATCATGGTCGTTTCACCGCTTGCCGGAGGAGTATTGATCCGAATAGCAGGGGCGGGCACGGCTTTTGTCTGGATCGGAATGACTGTTGGAATCCTGGGTTTGACGGGACTGTTGCTTCAATCTGTAATTTGGCGCGAGTCCCTCGCCGATTCTAGCCTGACTACGGAGCAAAATGCAGACCTTGCGTAGTCGATCTTGCGCAATAATTTGCTTTGATTTTCGTCATTTATATTTTTAGCATGGGAGAGATCATGATGACTCAACAAACTTCATCCTCAGAGCCTGTGGCACGGTTACTTGAAGGATCACGGGTATACTTGCGTCCCGTTAACGTAGAGGACACCGAGCTATACTATAATACATTGTTCGATCAGGATGTGCGGCGGCTGACAGGCACACAACGCAGCTTTACCAAGGATCAAATTGCCCGTTATATTGAAGCTAAAGGACAGGATGCCTCAAGCCTGCTGCTGTTGATTGCGCTTCGCGAAGGTGATCGTGTCATTGGGGATATTGCCTTGCAGGATATGGACAGCCTGAACCGCAGTGCCAACATCCGTATTGCGATCAATGAGCAGGGAAATCAGGGGAAAGGCTACGGCACCGAAGCGCTTGTACTCATGCTGGGTTACGGATTCGGTATCTGTAATCTGCATCGGATTGAGCTGAATGTATTTGATTTTAATGAACGCGCCATTCGTTGCTATGAAAAAGTAGGCTTTCAGCGCGAAGGTGTGCAGCGGGATGCTTTATTCTATAATTATGAATACCATGATTCGATTCTGATGAGTATGCTGGACCACGAATACCGCGACCACTATGTGAAAAAAGCAGAAAATTGATTCAATACGTTTACACGGGTTTACAGAAGAGATATAATTAAAGGATAAAGTTGCTTGTTTGCGCAAGTATGACCGACAACATCAAATGAATATATGAATTACCGGAGGAGCCTGTCACCAAGGCTCCTTTATGTCTTTTTTAGGGGAACCTGTGCTGTATCTCGGGTTCCCCTTTTTATTTTGCGAGTTGTCCGTTAAGGTCAGACACATATTTTGCACGTTTGTTTAGCATTTTATGATTCAGGATTTTGCAAAATTCGATTCCAGTCGCTCCGAAGTGCAATATATAGACGAACTAAACCATTTCGATCTATATCTTGTTCATTGGAAGTCGCTTATGGGATTTTTGCAAAATCCTCGATTATCAGTTTTCTTCAATATCGTGAATTATGCGCAAATAAGTTCAAGGATTAAACCAAAGGAGGTTATCAGCCTATGCAATTTATATTGTATCTACTGCTGATTCTGTTGTTCACAAAAGTCGCGGGTCATTTGTCTGTCAAGCTCGGTCAACCAGCGGTGTTGGGAAAGCTGATCGCAGGAATTGTCCTGGGTCCAGCCGTATTGGGATGGGTTCAGAATGATTCGCTGATTCATAATATGTCTGAAATCGGCGTGCTGCTGCTGATGTTCATTGCTGGACTGGAGACGGACCTGGATCAACTTCGACGTAACTGGAAGCCTGCGGTAGCTGTGGCGGTTGGAGGTATTATTTTACCGCTAATTTGCGGTTTTGGTGTAGGGGAAGCCTTTGGATTCTCGGTGCATGAAGGCTGGTTTCTAGGAATTATTCTGAGTGCTACCTCTGTAAGCATTACGGTACAGGTACTCAAGGATATGAATAAGCTGAATACCCGGGAAGGCTCGACCATTTTGGGTGCAGCAGTGCTGGATGATGTGCTTGTCGTGGTGCTACTAGCGGTAGTAATGAGTATATTCGGTATGGGTGGAGAAACTTCGCTGGGACTTCTTGTTGGCAAAAAGCTAGTTTTCTTCGTAGTAGCTATTCTGGGTGGCTGGTTCGTTGTTCCGTGGATTATGAAAATACTTGCTCCACTCAAGGTGACTGAAGCAGTCATCACGACTGCGTTGATTATTTGCTTTGGGTTTGCGTATTTTGCGGATATGTTGGGGATGGCAGGTATTATCGGGGCTTTTGCGGCCGGGATTGCCATTGCACAAACCAGCTTTAAGCACGTCGTAGAAGAAAAGGTGGAGCCCATCGCTTATTCCATCTTTGTTCCTGTATTTTTTGTCAGCATCGGATTAAATGTTTCCTTTGAGGGAGTAGGGCAGCAGCTCGGATTTGTTGTTGTTTTGACACTGATTGCGCTGGTGACAAAGCTAATCGGGGGAGGTCTCGGGGCGCGGCTGACGGGCTTCGATAACCGTTCTGCCCTTGCGATCGGCTCCGGGATGATATCTCGCGGCGAGGTCGCACTTATTATTGCAGCTACCGGTCTACAGACGGGTCTGTTGGCACAGCAATATTTTACATCGGTGATCATTGCCATCATTCTGACGACCTTGGCTTCGCCTCCGATTCTCAAGCTGTGTTTTAGCAATAAAAGGGAGACTTCCGCTCACGATATAGAAAAGAAGGTCAGCACTGACAAGTCATAACGAGAGTATCAACAGGTCATAACAAAAAGACCCTTCGGGTTCAGCTTCTCATAGCGTGCATGGAAAGTCTGATTTAGAGTAAAGCGGACTTTCCATGCAGCATAAGAAAATGGGCGAAGGGTCTCTTTTATGCTATAAACGCTGCAAGAATAGAAAAATTAAGACTCGGACACCACTGTGAAACGTTGGTTTAGATGTTGCGGTTTTTCGATTTCGTCCACTACGGCAACTGCATAATCTTCATAGCTGACATAGCTTGCACCTTTGGAATTAACCAACAGCGTTTCTTTTCCCACTTGGTAAGAGCCTGTACGTTTACCCAGAGCAAATTCCGCAGAAGGACTAATGAAAGTCCAGTTCAGATCGCTAGTACCACGCAGAATTTCCAGGTTTTTTCCTTGGTTATTTGCTGTTGGATATACGAAATCAGGGAAGCCAGGAGCATCTTTTACCAAAAGTGTTTGGGATTCGTCAGTGAACAAGCTGCCTGCACCACCTACGACAATTAGGCGAGTACCGGATACATTACGCAGGGCTTCAATCAGTACGTTACCTGCATCGACATGCAGATGCTCTTGTCCGAGTGGAGCGGCAAAAGCATTAACGACTACGTCAAAACCTTTCAGATCATCTGTTTTCAGATCAAAAACGTCTTTTTGTACTACAGTAGCACGGCTTTCCGTTACTTTAGCCAAGTCACGGACGATGGCGGTTACTTCATGTCCTCTGTCTAATGCTTCTTTTACGATATTACTTCCTGCTTTACCGGTTGCACCAATAACTGCAATTTTCATAATAGATAGCCTCCTATAAATATGATTTGGATGATTCATCAGTTTGATCGTAAATGTACCTGGTACATTTAAGAACTTTAACATGTAACTATTATAGTTACAATATAAAATAAAAGTCAAGCTCTTCTGTTGGGCAAACTAAAGTCCTCCGATTGGAAAGAGAGGAACTCGTTTAAATATATAAGGTGAAACTGAATGAGCAAACTTAAGCCATATTGGATATATGTAGAGCACAGATAAGAAAGGAAGAGTGAAACGATATGAGTAAAAAAGTACAGCTTGAACCCGCAGCGCAGAAATTTGCAGACGACAATGCCAAGCCTCCGTTTCTATATGATTTGGGTCCTGAAAAAGGACGTGAAACGGTCAATGAGGTTCAATCCGGTCCAGCAGACAAACCCGCCGCAGATGTAGAAGATCTGTCTATTCCAGGTGGGCCTGGCGGTGAGGTGAAGGTCAGAATTGTTCGTCCACAACAGGTGACAAGCGATCTCCCGGTCATTGTATATATTCATGGAGCAGGCTGGGTATTCGGTAATGCCCATACGCATGATCGTCTGATTCGTGAATTGGCAGTCGGCTCACAGGCAGCAGTTGTATTCCCGGAATACAGCTTGTCACCTGAAGCTAAATATCCGACGGCAATTGAGGAAATTTACGCGGTCGTTCAATGGGTGGCGCAGCATGGGCGCGAGCATGGATTGAAGCCCGATACGCTGACGATAGCCGGAGACAGTGTCGGCGGTAACATGACCGCGGCCATAACGCTGCTGGCCAAAGAACGCAGTGGTCCTTCCATCCTGCAGCAGTTGTTATTTTATCCGGTGACGGACGCTTCCTTTGACACGGAATCATACCAGGAGTTCGCCACAGGATATTTCCTGAGCCGCGAAGGAATGCAATGGTTTTGGGATCAATATACGACGGATCCCAACGAACGAGCGCAGATCACGGCGTCCCCGTTACGTGCCACCACAGAACAGCTCAAAGGGCTACCACGTGCGCTGGTCATTACAGGCGAGGCCGATGTGCTGCGCGATGAAGGTGAGGCCTATGCGAACAAGCTGCGTGAAGCAGGGGTAGATGTAACCGCTGCACGCTTTCAGGGCATCATCCACGACTTTGTGATGCTGAACCCATTGTCGGAAACAGCAGCCAAGCGCGGTGCGATCATGCTCGCTACCTCATGGCTGCGCCGAGGGTTTGAAGGCTAGTACACTATAGAGCATTTTAAGGGTGCCGTCGTGTGATTTGATCCAGTTTTTTGAACGATTAGGCTGTCTTCTTCCTGCTGACATCTATTGCAGGGAAGGCAGCCTTTATACATATCTGCAATGAAACCGCTTCACCTTCGTCGAACAGAGTGATAATATAAAATTTGAACGAGTTTGACCGACATTCAGCTTTAAGGGGGATATCCATGCCATTTCAGGGACAACGCATTTTACCTGCAGCTAAGCATATGAAGCAGCTGGAGGGTATTTTGGACAGCTCTTATGAGTATGCGGTTTTTCTGGATACGCATGTAGCGCAGCTGCGCAACCTGTACCAGATGGCTAGGAGTCGCAGCAAGCAAATGCTTCTGCATGCCGACCTGGTGCAAGGCTTGAAGAATGACGAGTATGCGGCTGAATATTTGTGTCAGGAAATTAAGCCGTTTGGGATTATTTCGACCCGATCCGGGGTGATTGCAACTGCTAAAAAGAAAGGGATTCTTGCTGTACAGCGGGTGTTCCTGCTCGATACGATTGCGCTGGAAAAAAGCTACGCGCTGGTGGAAAAAACACGACCTGATTATATTGAGGTGCTGCCCGGTGTTGTTCCACCTATGATTAAGGAAGTCAGCGAACGCACGGGCATTCCCATTTTGGCGGGCGGACTTATTCGCACCCCAGAGGATGTGGAAGCGGCGTTGGCTGCGGGAGCTACAGCAGTTACAACCTCCAATAAACAACTGTTCGAGCATTATAGGCAATAGATTAGATTTGATCATATGTATTTTGCATAAATTCAAAAAAACTCATTTTGTATCTTGGGTATTTCTGCAAGATGTTTGTTTAGTCCTATCACGAGGTTGATCTAAATCAGTAGAATTCTGATTTTCAAGATTTTGGTCGAGGACTTAAGCAGTCCCGTATATAAAGAAGTTATTTGGTGGGAGGCCACCTAGGAACATGATCATGCTCTGGTGACCTCGTACAGTCTTTTCATTGCTGAATGGTAATGGGTTAAAGCATGCTGACATTAAGAGTACCCTTGTTGTTGGAGGCAACTCCATGATTGAGTCTGTAGTGACTCGATGTGAAATTCATTGGAGCGTAAAGTATAGACATATTACACTTCTTGTACAATTAAATCACACCAGTGTAGAACCGCCATCCACGACAATGGTCTGTCCGGTGGAATATTTTCCACGCATTAAATAAAGATAAGCCTCAGCTGCGTCTTCGGGTTCTCCCGCTCGGCCAGCAGGGAGGTCTTTTCCGGCAGTTTCATACATCGCGTTTAGGTCTTCCTCAGGAATACTGTCCCACATCTCAGTACGTATTAGCCCTAAACTAACGGTGTTGACACGAAGAGGACTGAGTTCAACAGCCAGCGCCCTGGCTAGAGATTCAACAGCACTACATACGCTGGCTGCGACCGTCAAACCCTTCTGAGGTCGGACTCCGGCAATGCCAGAAGTTAAAATGATGGAACCGTTCTGTTTGATGTTCTCACTTCCGTATTTTGCGGCCATAAACGCTCCCCAGTACCGCAGGTTAAAGGATCGCCGTGCAGTCTCCACGTCAATTGAGCTGAGATTTTTGATTAGTAATGAATCGCCTGCCGAGAAAACCAAGTGGTCTAATTCACCAATTTGGCTGAAAAATGTTTGAACCTGCTCCTCGCTAGATAGATCAACCACATGTCCTTCCGAACCTTGGGGGAGGCGCAAGATCGCATTGTGAACCTTCTCTTTTCGACTGGATACTACGACTACGGACGCTCCTTCCCGTGCAGCGGCTTCGGCTGTCGCAAATCCAACTCCAGAAGTTCCTCCGAAGAGAATAATGCGTTGGCCTCTCAAAGTACTGCTACGATCGTTCTGTTCTGGTTTCACCCTAAATCCTCTCTTCTTCGATTATTTGTTATGGAACGGAAGTACAACCTATTCAGCCTTGACTGCCGATTCCTCCTACACTGTAGGCGACAAATCGATTATAATCAGTTTTGTAAACGCCCAAATAGGTCTGTATTTGTAGTACTGTTCTGAATGCTAATTGTACGGATACTGTTATAAATTCTATCAGGATATAGAGGTGTATCATTGTTATGAATTCTGAAAGAAGACGAAAAGAACTAGCTGATTTTCTTCGGACTCGTCGCACACGTCTATCCCCGCATGATGTGGGATTTCGGGTTGAGACCTCACGTCGTCGTACGCCTGGTCTGAGGCGAGAAGAAGTGGCAAGTCTATCAGGCATTTCCTTACCATGGTACACCGCATTGGAGCAGGGGCGGGATATTCAAGTGTCGGAACAAGTACTGGAGAGTTTGGTGCGAACACTTCGACTCAGTAATGACGAACGCAACCATCTATTCGTATTGGCTAACCATTCTGTACTTCCAAACGTAACAGAAGATGAATCCATTTCTCCAGCCCTTCAACAGGTTCTCGACAAGCTGGGAACATACCCTGCCTATGTCATCGACAGGCGATGGAACCTTTTTGCTTGGAACAAAATGACAAGTATATTGTGTGGAGACTTTAACCAAATAGCAGAAATTGAAAGAAATATTCTTTGGCGCATCTTTATGATGAAGGATAACAAAGCTCGCATAGTTAATTGGGAAGACGTCGCCACCATGCTGTTGGCCCATTTCAGAAGCCGATACGCCTTACACATGAATGATTCGTGGTATCAGGATTTAGTTAACATGTTAAGTGACAGAAGCGAGGAGTTTAGAGAGTGGTGGGGACGCCATGATGTTTCCAGAAACTCGGAAGGGGAAAAAGTGATACATCATCCTCAAGCAGGACTATTGACATTTCGTTACAATACTTTTACAGTCTCTGAAAGTGGTGAGTTCGTGATGGGGATATATACGCCAATCGAAAACACAGGAACTAATGAGCTGTTAGAAGATTTATTACAGGGATCTCTTTGAGGACGATAGAAAGTCAGGTCATTTCGCTAACGGGAAACGTTAGTTCAATACAAGCAGCGGCAGTCTAAGACTTTATTTTCTTGTCTTAGCTCGCCGCTTTTTCATTATTGGGCCAAGGATTTTTAGAATAAGTCTGGATAAGCCTAAAAAGTGGGCATCATAACATTATAAGCAAGGAGATCGGGAAGTGATGGAGCAATACATTCTTGCCTTGGATCAGGGCACAACCAGTTCGCGGGCCATCTTGTTTGATCGGCAGGGAAAAGTGGTATACAAGGCACAACGGGAGTTCCCACAGTATTTTCCCCAGCCGGGGTGGGTAGAGCAAAACGCAAATGAAATATGGAGCTCTATTTTGGCCGTCATCGCCTCCTGCCTGTCGGAATCAGGTGTGAAAGCCAGCCAAATTGCCGGGATTGGTATTACGAATCAACGGGAAACCGTAGTGGTGTGGGATAAACATACAGGTCTGCCTGTATATCATGCGTTGGTATGGCAGTCACGGCAAACAGCCGGGATTTGCGAGGAATTGAAAAGTCGTGGATTTGATCGTATTTTTCATAGCAAAACGGGACTACTCATTGATCCCTACTTTTCTGGCACCAAGGTCAAATGGATACTCGACAACGTCGAAGGAGCACGAGCTCAAGCGGAGCGCGGGGATTTGCTGTTTGGTACGATTGATACCTGGCTAATCTGGAGATTGTCCGGTGGTAAAGCACATGTAACGGACTACTCCAATGCGGCCCGCACACTCATGTACAACATATATGAGCTAAAATGGGATGAGGAGCTGCTGGATATTCTCGGCGTTCCTGCGTCTATGCTACCAGAGGTGAAATCATCTTCTGAGATATATGCTCATACGGTGGATTATCACTTTTTTGGGCAGGAAATCCCTATTGCCGGAGCGGCGGGCGATCAGCAAGCAGCTCTGTTCGGTCAGGGATGCTTTGACAAGGGCATGATTAAAAATACATACGGTACGGGATGCTTTATGCTGATGAATACCGGAGATGAACCCTGTGACTCGGAACATGGACTGATTACGACCATTGCATGGGGGCTGAATGGTCAGGTAAAGTATGCGCTGGAGGGCAGCATTTTTGTAGCTGGGTCTGCTATTCAGTGGTTGCGTGACGGGCTGCGCATGTTCCGCGAGGCCACAGATAGTGAAGCGTATGCGGCGCGTGTGACCTCGACGGAAGGGGTATATTTTGTCCCAGCCTTTGTGGGTTTGGGCAGCCCGTATTGGGACAGTGACGTGCGCGGCGCGACATTTGGTTTGACGCGGGGAACGACCAAGGAGCACTTTATACGAGCGGTACTGGAATCGCTGGCCTACCAGACTAAAGATGTCCTAACTGCCATGGCGAGCGATTCGGGTGTACCTGTGCGTTCATTGCGTGTAGATGGAGGCGCAGTGATGAACGAGTTCCTGATGCAGTTCCAGAGCGATATTCTCGATCTGCCTGTAGAACGACCTGCTGTGAACGAGACAACTGCACTCGGTGCGGCGTATTTAGCGGGACTGGCAGTTGGGTTTTGGAGCAGTCTGGATGAAGTCCGGGGATATGCTCAGAGTGATCATACCTTTACTCCGTCCATGAGTGAGGACATGCGGACTGAGCTTTATGGTGGTTGGAAAAAGGCAGTTCATGCCGCAATGGCGTTCAAGTAGAGACGGTTTTGCGATAGAAGGCAGCCATCTGGCAACAGGCAGATTTCCCTTTTCATAGCGTACCGTGTGTGCTACGATATAGATAAGTTAATACTCGTCAGGAGACTTGGAGAGACCATGAACCGCTCGGCATCCGCCGCAGCGATGTTCGTGGTCTTTTTTTGTACCTTATGATGATTCGGTTGGCAGATTGCATCGTGAATATATACAAAGCTGGAGGGATAAATGATGGGAGAACAGGGATTTGCTGCGCAGGAGAGAACCGCTGTTTTGGAACGTATGGGACATGAGCATTTGGATATTTTAATCATTGGCGGCGGCATTACAGGGGCGGGTATTGCGCTGGATGCGGCGGATCGTGGTTTGAAGACAGCATTGGTGGAGATGCAGGATTTCGCAGCGGGTACGTCCAGTCGCTCGACCAAGCTAGTGCATGGTGGTCTTCGTTATTTGAAGCAGTTTGAAGTTAAGATGGTAGCCGAGGTCGGGAAGGAGCGGGCAATCGTATTCGAAAATGGTCCACATGTGACCATACCCGAGCGTATGCTACTTCCTTTTCACAAGGGCGGCACGTTTAACGCATTCACCACCTCTGTCGGGCTGCTGGTATATGATTTCCTTGCTGGTGTTAAGCGTAGTGAGCGCCGCCGCATGCTGGACATCCAAGCTACACTAGAGCGCGAGCCTTTGCTGAAGCGTGATGGACTGAAGGGAAGCGGCAGCTATGTAGAGTACCGCACAGATGACGCTCGCCTGACGATTGAGGTCATGAAGGAAGCTGTTACACGAGGGGCGCTGGCGGTGAACTATGCCAAGGCTGACAAGCTGCTGTATGACGAAGGACGAATAAGCGGTGCAAGCGTAACGGACCGGGTAACGGGAAAACCATACGAAATTCAAGCTTCGCTGGTTATTAATGCAGCCGGACCATGGGTAGACACGTTACGGGAAATGGATCGCTCCAAAGAGGGCAAGGTGCTTCGCCTGACGAAAGGTATTCACCTGGTGTTCGATGCTGAGCGCTTTCCGCTCAAACAGGCAGTGTACTTCGATACACCGGATGGACGCATGGTATTTGCCATCCCACGTGATGGAAAAACCTATGCAGGTACGACCGACACGGTGTATGAGGGGGATACGGCGCATCCCCGGATGACCGCCGAAGATCGGGCCTATGTGCTTCAAGCGATCAACGGAATGTTTCCGGATGTAAAGCTGACTGTTACGGATGTAGAATCCAGTTGGGCAGGGGTACGGCCGCTCATTTATGAAGACGGTAAAAGCCCTTCGGAAATTTCACGCAAGGACGAAATTTGGGAATCCCGTTCAGGTCTGATCACGATTGCAGGCGGCAAGCTGACGGGCTACCGGAAAATGTCCGAACTCGTCGTGGATCGTGCGGTACAGGAGCTGGGGCGCTTGCATGGGCAGAGCTTCCGGGCATGCCGCACCAGACATATCCCGATTTCGGGTGGCAGCGTAGGAGGCTCAGCGGGCTGGGACGCGTACGTAGGTAAGCAAACCGCAGCAGGTGTTGCGCTCGGCCTGTCGCCGGATATAGCTAGAGCATGGGCTACCCGCTATGGCTCCAACACAGAGCGATTGTTTGCCATAGCGGCACAGAGCATGAAGGAGGCTACCGAGAAGGAAGCGGCGCTGCCTGTGGAAGTGCGTGCCCCGCTCCTGTATGCGATGGAACAGGAAATGACAGTGACACCGTCTGATTTTTTTATACGCCGAACTGGGGCTCTGTTCTTCCAGATTGACGAGGTGAAGCGCTGGAAACAGCCCGCCATTGCATGGATGTCCGAACATGCAGGCTGGAGCGCCGCGCAAGAACGACAATATACGGCTGAGCTGGATGCTTACCTGTATGAAGCTGTAACGCCTGTAGAGGTAGAGGTGAAACCCGGTGACGTTAAAGCTATTTGAGGCCGCGAGGGATATATATCCTTGAGCCATCCATTGCTTTGAGACATGGACTGAAAGCAAAGAAGCAGCGATTCTTCATAACAAGAGAATCGCTGCTTCTTTGTATACAGATGGCTTACAGCATCAAGTGGAACAGGAACGGGGCAGCCGCCAAGGTAAAGAGAGCGGCGAGCACCATCGAGATGCTGGATATCGTCCCCGTCAGCGAACTGAACTCGAATGCTTTGGAAGTGCCTGTACCATGAGCACCGGTACCGAGCAGCACCCCACGTGAGACTTCATTTTCGATACGGAACAGTTTTACAATCATCGGACCGATAATAAGACCGCTCAATCCGGTCAGAATAACGAATACAGCCGTGACCGTCGGATTGCCGCCAATCGTTTGCGATACATTCATCGCAATGGGCGTCGTAATGGAGCGAGGAATCAGGCTGCTCAGCAGCGAAGAATTCAGGTGCATCCACTTAGCAAGCGCCATGGAGGACAACACGGCTACAACAGACCCAGACAGCACGCTAAGCACGATTTGGGTCGCGTGTTTTTTTAACACAGGGAAATATCGGTACAAAGGGACAGCAAATGCAATCGTAGCTGGCTGTAGCAGCATGGACAGCAAGTGAGCGCCCGAATTATAAGAACGGTAGTTCACACCCGTCAGCGTCAAAATCAAAATGATAACAATAGGTGTAATGAGCAATGGAGACAAATACACCTTGGGTAGTGTGCGGTACATGCGTTTGGCCATCCAGTAAATAGCGAGTGTCAATACAATACATAGAAGACCGGTCATGATGATTTATGCTCCTTTCGTTTACCAAGCAGACTAGCGACCATACCTGTGCAGGCCATCACCAGAAAGGTGCCGAGCAACACGACCAGCATAATGCTCATACCATCGTGTTCCAGCATCGGCCAATAATTCATAACGCCGACAGCGGAGGGGATAAAGAATAATAGCAGCTCGGCCAGCAACCAATTTGCACCAACTTCAATCCAGCTTAGCCGGACCAAGCCGGTTTGCAGCAGAATAAAAAGGATCAGCATACCAATGATACTACCGGGTACAGGCAGGTGGAGCCAAGAGACTACCGCGTTCAGGATGAGCGAAAAGGCCATCAGGACGGCGATCTGGAGGACACCGCGTATGAAGCTTTTCATATATAATGGCTCCTATCTTTGAGATCGGTTATTTTCAAACTGTAATGAAATTTTACATCACAAGCTTTCATGAGTAAAATGCATATAAAGAATGTAATCTATTCCGTTTGTCTATGGGAGAAGGTGTAGCTTTGGATATCCGACATTTACAATACTTTTTGGAAGTCGCGCGGTTGCGTAGCTTTACAAAGGCAGCCCAGAGCATGTTTATTACCCAGCCGACGATCAGTAAGACGATTAAAAGTCTGGAAGATGAATTGGGGGTCGCTTTGTTCGACCGAATTGGCAAAAGAATCGAACTGACGGACGCGGGAAAGGTAATTGAGCTTCAAGCACAAGCGATTGTAAAGTCCTTTCAAAGCCTGTCCTCGGAGCTGAGTGATTTGATGAACCTGAAAAAGGGACATATCCGTATTGGCCTGCCCCCTATGGTCGGATCAAGCTTTTTTCCGCGTGTCATTGGAGAATTCCATAAGGCATATCCTGATGTGACCATTCAATTATTTGAGGACGGGGCGAAGAAAGTGGAACAGGACGTAGAAGCCGGGGCATTGGATATCGGGGTGATTGTGCTGCCTGCGGTTGGAGATATGTTTGAGACATTTCTGTTTGTGGAGGAAAAGCTGAATTTGCTCGTTCATCCTACGCATGCATTGGCAGAGTGCAAGGAGGTACCGTTATCTGCGTTGGCGGAGGAGGCGTTTGTACTGTTCCGTGAGGATTTTACGCTGCATGACCGTATCATTGCGGAATGTGTTCGTGCTGGCTTTCAGCCGCGTGTAGTCTACGAAAGCTCACAATGGGATCTGATTAGCGAAATGGTTGCTGCAAACCTGGGAGTAGCGCTGTTGCCGGAGGCCATTTGCCGAGATCTGGATTCCGAGCGCTTGCGTGTTCTTCCATTGGTGGACCCCGTCATACCTTGGCATTTGGGGATGATCTGGCGGAACGATCGTTATCTGTCCTTTGCCGCCAGAGAATGGATATCGTTCACACAACAATTGTTGCGGACGGAATATGGCGGAAAATAGTCAGTCAACAAGAAGGTGAGTAAGATGCAGAGGTGCACCGAAGGAGGACGAATACTGCTTACATCATAAAAAAGCTGCCCTGAGGGGCAGCGATGTAGCTTGCTTCTATGAGTGTGTTTGGTTTATTGCACGCTTGGTGTGAAGGTACTTGTCCATAATACGGTCAAGTCTGGAGGATTTGTCCAATACACGTTCATCTTTTAATCCGTGTAAGTCAGCCATGCGATTCAGTTCACGGCGTTCTTTTTCCATGAGTTTTTCCAATTGTTCGAGGTTCACAAAGCCCACCCCCCATGTCGATTGTAAGGCATGTCTCCACTAGCGGCAGAAGTTTTTTTGATAACGATGTTATTTCCATTTTACCACTTTTTATTAACAATAATCCAGCTTTCCTGACATTTAGCGACTAATATTTATGGTTTTGCCAGTTTCACCTGATTGCGTCCTGAACGCTTAGCTTCATATAATGCCTCATCTGACTTTTCCAGTAAGTGCCTCGATGCAATGACAGGTGAACTGCCTGCTCCAATGGATACGGTTAGAGAGATCGAGGTTCCGTCATTCAAAAGAAAACGTTCATTTTCCACAGCTTTCCGAATCTTTTCGGCAAAGCTTGCTGCTTTCTGACTATCGCAATTTCCAATCAGAATGGCAAATTCCTCTCCGCCTTTACGGGAGGGGTACGCCCTCGTTGTAGATTCCCGGATTAACAGCATTCCTAATTGGCTTAAGACGGTATCTCCGTTCAAATGACCATACGTATCATTAATATTTTTAAAGTGGTCAATATCCAGCATCACGAGTCCAAAGGGCTGTTTTGTAGTCTTGGAAGTATGAAAGACCTCTTCGAATAGCGCATCGAAAGCACGCGGACTGTAGAGTCCGGTTAAATGATCCCGATTTGCAGCTTCTTCCAGCAGATGAACAGCTCGTTCTGTTTTTTTGATATGGGACATCATAAAATAAGTGAACAGGCCGCCAAGTAACTTAACGGTTGTGATTATTATCATAGATTCATTATCAGGAGGATTAACCACATAGAAAGTAGATAACAGTGACACTACAGCAGCTCCAAGCACAGCCGACATCCACTTGCGGAGTGTTAGGCTTTTTTCTCGAATAAAGATAAGTGAAATGCCCAGTGTCATGAAGCAATTGACGGTAGCAGTCAGAGAAACATCTGTCCAACCACCTGTGATGTAAATACGGTACAGGCTTATGATCAAGGTAGTCAGCAGACCGGATACCGATCCTCCCATATAAACAGAAATGATAATCGCCAATTGGCGCAGATCGACCACAAAGTGCCCACGGATCCATAAACCGGTCATCATTAACAGAATGCCAAACAGACCCAGCATTAAACCGTTCATTACCCGATAAATGAATACATGTTTTTTTAGGTAACGCTCATATTTCCGGAAAAATAAATTTCCAAAGAATAAGAAGCTTGTTAATAACGCAAAATTGTTAATTAATTCTTTTAACATATCCCTATCCTTTATGCTGAAATGAGAGTTGTAGTATCGTGGGGAATAAAGCAAAAGGCCTCGTTTCTATATTTCGGTAAAAAGTAGGCATGAGTGAATACCAATCGACCACAAACGATTCTTATGTCCCTTACGTTTCGTTTATCTACGTGGTACAGTGAAAGGACTATGACCGGAACGGGTGATCGTATGAAGGAACCAATTCACATATCGGTGCGTCCACTTGTGGAATATGTGCATCGGAGCGGCAGCATTCATAGCGGCTTTCGCTCGAATAGCAGTATGCTCGAAGGAACTCGCGTGCATCAGGTTATCCAGAAAGGTTACAAGGAGCATGACCGCAAAGAGGTACATTTACGTACAGAAATTTCGTATAAGGACGAATTGTTTATCATTGAAGGCCGCTGTGACGGACTGATTGAGCTGGATGGCGTATGGACAGTTGATGAAATTAAATCGATCTCTTTGCCCCTCGAAGATATTCAGGGTGACGGTCAACCCGTACACTGGGCACAAGCATTTCTGTATGCCTATATGATTGCTCGTGAGGAACAACATCATTCCATGCAGGTCCAGCTTACTTATGTACAGGCACACAGTGAAGACATTCGCCGATTTAGGCGCGAGCTATCCTTTGCTGAGCTAGAAGCTTTCGCACAAGAGATGATTGCTGGTTATGCACCGTATGCATTCCTGCTGAGAGCACATGCGGAAAAGCGGGATGCCAGCATTGCTATGTTGAACTTTCCCTTTGACACATATCGTTCGGGTCAGCGAACTCTCGCGGGTTCGGTGTACAAGACGATTGCCGAAGGGGTTAACCTGTTTGCCAAAGCGCCTACAGGTATTGGTAAAACGGTATCCACCTTGTTTCCTGCGATCAAGGCTATCGGTGAGGGCCAGGTTAGGCGAGTATATTATGTGACGGCTCGTACCACCACTCGGGCAGCAGCCGAAGAAGCTTACGCTAGAATGCAGGCCCAAGGGCTGCACATGCATGTGGTGACTTTGACTGCGAAGGATAAAATTTGCTTTAAGGATGAAAATGATTGTGATGCTGGATCATGCAGCATGTGCGAGGGCTATTACGACCGGATCAACGGTGCGGTATCCGATATTTTGGCGAATGAGACGTTAATGACCCGGGCGGTGATTGAGCGTTATGCGCGCAAGCATAAGGTATGTCCCTTTGAATTTTCGCTGGATGTGGCGTATGCCTCGGATGGTATAATCAGTGATTATAATTATGTTTTCGATCCACGGATTTCTTTGAAAAGATTACTGGAGGAGCACAAGCGAAAAGGTGTCGTACTGGTGGATGAGGCGCATAATCTGGTAGAACGCGGTCGGGACATGTTTTCGGCGGAAATTTTGAAATCTTCTTTTTTAGAACTGAAACGAGAATTTAAGTTGCTAAGCCCAGAGATTGCTGCGGCTGCGAGTGCAGTGAACGCACATATGATTACGCTGCGCAAGCAATATGCAGATACAGGAAAAGCAGTGGAGACAGCAGCACCGCAAGAGGTGCTGGAGCTGTTGGCGCCTTTTGTGGAAGCAGCTGAACGTGAACTGGTGACGGGGGGCAGTACAAGCCACGCAAGCGGTGAGGGTACGGCTTATGCATTGCTTCTAGATACGTATTTTACCGCTCAGAATATGCTGCGCATTGCTGCTTTATACGATGAACGATACGTTACTTATGTGGAAGCGGGGCGCAGTGAAGTGAGGGTCAAGCTGTTCTGCCTCGATCCTTCTCACTTGCTGGGACAAGCTATTAAGGGCTACCGCTCAGCCATTTATTTTTCCGCAACGTTGACACCGCTTGCTTATTACCGGGACATGCTCGGAGCAAACGAGGAAGATTATACGTTACAGGTTCCTTCCCCCTTCCATCAGGAGCAGTGGGATGTACGTCTGTTGCCGCTCTCCATCCGTTATCGGGATCGTGAGCGTTCCAAAGGGGCGATTGCGGATATGCTGGCTGCATTGGTTGTAGAACGGAAAGGAAATATCCTTGTATTTTTCCCGTCCTATCCATATCTGCGTGAGGTATATGAGGAGTTCATGCTTCGGGACGTGTCCGCAAATACGTTGGTACAAAGTCCGGGGATGACCGAACCAGAGCGGGATCGATTTCTAGAGGCTTTCCAGCCTGGGCAAGAGCACACCTTGCTTGGCTTTGCCGTACTGGGTGGTGTGTTTGCTGAAGGTGTCGATTTACCTGGGGATCGCTTAAATGGGGTAGTGGTCGTCGGCGTCGGCTTGCCGCAAATTGGAGCAGAGCGGGATGTGCTGCGGGATTATTTTTCCGAACAGGGACGGAATGGTTTCAACTATGCGTATGTATATCCAGGGATGAACAAGGTTCTTCAGGCAGGTGGCAGACTTATTCGCACAGAGCACGACGAAGGATTGTTGGTCCTGGTAGATGATCGTTTTGCCAAGGAACCGTATGCTTCTTTGCTGCCAGACGAATGGAAAAGCTACCGTCTGACGGAACAAGCGGGATTAAGGAAGGAATGGATAGACTATGAACTTTAATTTTCATAATGACTCCATACGCGGGGTGCTGCGTAGCTTTGGACATGAAGATGCCGAAGTGGATAATATAGAGACTTTTGTGACATTTGCGCGCTTGGCTAACGGTATTTTCAGAGAAATGGATACCGATTTTAGCAAGTTGGGGGCTTCTCAGGGCCGGATTATTGTTCTTAGCCTGTTGCATTGCCATTCGCCGCATCGCATGACACCATCAGAGTTGGCGGAAAAAGCTGATGTGACGCGTGGAACCATGACGGGGCTGATCGACGGATTAGAGCGAGATGGCATGATTGAACGTGTGGCTCATGAGAGTGACGGGCGGATGGTGACTGTCGGATTAAAAGAGGCGGGACGAGAACTGTTAAGTAAGATAGTCCCTTATTATACGAAGTTGATTCGGTCGTGTATGTCTGAGTTTACGCCGCAGGATCATAAGATGATGAAGGGTTTACTGGGAAAAATGAAAGGCGGTTTTGAGCGGTCCTTGCCGAAATGCTGAGTTCCTAATATAAGGAATAAGGAATAGGAGAGAGAACATGTTCTTTTATACAGATGAGGTCTATGAAGCCCGTGATTTTGGATCAATGGATGCCAGAGAAGGCGAGTGGAGAAATTGCGAGTTTACCCGATGTCGCTTTCGGGGTGTGGAGATGAATGAGTCCCTCGTGGAGGGCTGTACTTTTGTGGACTGTGATTTTACCGGAGCCATTCTGAATGCATCTCACTACAAGGAGTCGGCTTTTACCAATTGTTTGTTCACCAGCGCCAATCTGTTTGTAGTCCGGTTTGATAACTGCAAGCTAGTAGGTTCAGATTTTGCAGGGGCGAATATGGATGGTATCACAATTACGGGCGGAGACTGGTCTTATACGAATTTGCGTCATGCAGATTTAAGAAAACAAGATTTGCGAAAAATACGATTCAAGGAAGCTGACTTATCCGAATGCAATTTGGAAAAAGCAGATTTGCGGGAGGCGGATCTTACCCGAGTAAGACTGCACAAAGCCCATCTTCAAGGAACAGACCTGCGCGGTGCGAAAATGGATGGTGTGAATTTTAAAGATCTGGACATCACTGGAGCCAAGCTGGATATCGAGCAGGCAGTAGCGGTAGCTCGCTCCTATGGAGCCAAGGTGGAAGGCTAAAAAGCACGGGATACAGGAGCTGTCTCGATCTGCAGTACCCCGTGTGGGTGAAATGGATGGTTGACTTGAATTTGAAGGACTTAATCTTTAGTGGATGCTGGCAGTAGTGGAATTGCTGCTTCCGGGTCCCGGTTTGGCAAATGATCAACTCCCACAGGCTCTAGCGGCTGCTGTGGAACCGTCCAGTTGCGCGCGATATCTGCCGCAGTTCGCTGCTCCAGCAAGCGCTTGGCCACTTCATAACATTGATCGACATGCCGATTACCAATGGTTCGCATAGCAGTAAAGCCAATTGCCGCGGCTAGCCCTTGCCCCAGAAGGGGGACAAACTTGCTAACCTGCTTGGTAGCGATACGAATGCCCATTTTTTTCAAAATCTGCACGATGACTTCACGGGTAATGAGTCGCCCGATCAGCTTGCTGCCAATCGAGGTGATAAAACCATACACCATGGATTTTGTTTCTGCGTCCAGACCTTCCAGCTGCTTCTCAGATAATCCGAATTTTCCATTAATAGCTGGCAGTAGCTGCATCAAAATGCCAACATCAGCAAGAACGTCAGCCCCTGGAACTGGAACTAATACCGCCCCACCTGAAGCCGCAGCCCTTTTCGTCACCATGGATTTACATTCTTTACGGATCTGCTCCAACTCTTCTATTGTTCGGGCTGTCATATGCATCTCTCCTTCATACGCTTCCGATTAGGACCCACGATTCTACCCTGTTATTACACACATTTCTACCTTTCTTAAGCATGGAGTAAGCAAAAAATCGCTGATTCACGCACTATCCCACATTTACTCCTGTGAAGCGATCAGGCATAATGAAGGATGGTTGCCGATAAGAACAAGCCTGTTTTACGGGGATAAAGGAAGGAAGAGACAGATGAGTCAGACAAACGTTTATTTTAATCATGATGGTGGAGTGGATGATCTAGTATCCCTTTTTATGCTGCTTCAGATGGAGCAGGTTCATTTGACCGGAGTATCGGTGATTCCAGCAGATGGTTACCTGGAGCCTGCGACGGATGCCAGTCGTAAAATTATTGATCGTTTTGGACAAAATAAAGGGCCTGTGGAAGTCGCAAAGTCTAATTCACGCGGTAAAAATCCGTTTCCTGCCGCTTGGCGTTTACATTCCTTCTATGTGGATGCATTACCCGTACTGAATGAATCGGGGCGTATGGAAGCACCGCTTTCATCCCTGCCAGCTCATCAGCATCTGATCGAAAAGGTACGCGGAGCTGAAGGTAAGACGCTGTTGCTATTCACTGGACCGCTAACCGATCTGGCGCGAGCGCTGGATGAAGCACCGGATATTGAAGCAAAGATTGAAAAGCTGGTATGGATGGGTGGCACCTTTGAAAAAGGGAATGTAGAAGAGCCGGAGCATGACGGCACAGCAGAGTGGAATGTGTTCTGGGACCCAGAAGCGGCATATCGGGTGTGGCAAAGCGGCATTACGATTGATCTGGTAGCGCTGGAAAGCACAAGCAAAGTGCCATTAACTCCAGCAGTACGCAATCGTTGGGCTGCGGAGCGCCGATATGAAGGCGTGGATTTCTTGGGCAATTGCTATGCAGGATGTCCTCCGCTTGTTTATAGCGAAACGAACTCAACCTACTACTTGTGGGATGTACTGACCACTGCATCCGTAGGACGCCCGGACACTGTCAAGAAAAAGACGGTGCATTGCAGCGTTATCGCAGAAGGCCCAAGTCAGGGCAGAACGGTGGAACAGGCAAGTGGACGTCCTGTAAACCTGGTATACGATACAGATCCAGAGGCCTTTTTTACGTATATGGCGGATTTGGCTAAGCTGGCTGCTCCCAAACGTTACTAAGTCTGGCTATGCACAAACGTGCGGTATAGGGTGATAATACTGCCTAGTGACACGTACCCATAACATAAAGCCCGTGACGTTATGCGTCACGGGCTTCTATTATAGGATATGCCATATCATCACAAGCTAATCTCTGTTTTAGGCAGACTCCTGGTATATTTTCAGGGTGAACTGGAGCGTTATCTCCGTCCCGCTACCAGGTTCACTGCTCCCTGTCATCTTACCGTTCATTCGTTTTAATAGATGTTTGGTAATCTGCCAACCCAAGCCTGGATTTCCATATGAGAGAGAGTACCCACGGTCATGTTCAAGCAACAAATTCAATTTATTCGGAGATATACCGATTCCAGTATCCTTCACCTTTAATTCCAGTTCAACCTCAGGTGCATCGGTCACAGATCGGGTGGTTGCAGATAAAGTGACGGCTCCTGTGCTTGTAAACTTCACTGCATTATCTACCAAATTAATCAGCATACGGCGAATTTTAGCCTCATCCCCGATAAAAATAGGCGAGCTGGTGAGATTCCAGTCGAGCTTCAACTCTAGATTCCGTCGCGCAGCTACCTCTGTATACAGACTCAATACATTTTCCATCATCGTTCTCAGATCAAACGGATCTTCAATATCATCGATCTGTCTGGACTCTATATTGCTGTAATCCAAAATATTACTCAACAACGTCATAAGCGAGCGACTGCTCGACTCCATGATGCTCATATATTGCTGTTGTTCCTCTGTTAACTCCGTCGTCAGCATGAGGTCGGTGGCTCCCCATATTTCGGTTAGCGAAAACCGAATTTTATTACTCAGGGAAGAGATCAAATCCAGCTTGCTCAGGGCAGAGATCTCAGCATCTATCTTTTCTTTCTCCAGTTCCACCACATAACCCAGAAATACAGCCATAGCCTGTAGGGCCTTCAATTCGGATTCTGTCAAATGTACAAATGGCGCGTCCAAGATACAAATGGTTCCGTAAGCCTGACCATTTTTCATGCGAATAGGGATTCCTGTAAATGAGTGGTTTCCCATGGTTTTAGTCACATCTAAATCGCATGTGAGCGGGTGAATAGTCGTTTCTGAAATCGTGAGGTGATCTGCAGGATGGTCCAACACCAGACTGCAATAGCTAAGCTCAAAAGGGAGCACATCCCCTTTCTTAACGAGTATCTCTTCCCGGTTAAATGAATCAACGATTACATTCGTAATCCCATCATTAGCGGCAATGAAAATGGTATTTACATGCAAAATATCACTCAACACATCAATGACATGCGCGGTAGCCTCTTGAATACTATTATAAAAACCTGTAGGTGAAGTAGTCATGTATCTCCAATCCTGATGCAAAGTGGTGGTTATCCAAAAACTTTAGCAGTTTGTGTATCCCATTCCCGATCCTCTGAATGTGTTTTTGGAGCGTATCATTAATTATACATGATTATTTCATTATAAACCGATCTTTCTACTTCCATTTACCTATTCGCTTGCGCAAACCTTCATTTTTTAGGTCTAATGCTAGCCTTTCTGGGAAGGTTTTTGTTTGTATTATTACACATTCACGAAAATATATGATTATTTTCATTCTTTTTTCATAAATTCATATGTAATCTCATGATATGAAAATTGTGTAATAAAATAGGAGGATAGAACCAGTAATATCATGTAAATATTCTATATAATAGGTTCAGAGGTGGAATCATGAATAGACAGGAAGCCCTACAACACTTCCTTAAGACCTATGCAGAAGATGTATTGAACCAGAAATTACATCAAGCAGCGTCTTTGTATGAACAAATAAAAGAAGAGCTCATCTCTTCCTTTATTCAATCCTTTCAATCGATCTGCCTGCAAGCCCATTCTGCAGAAGTGGCCAAGACGAGGATCGGATACATTACCTATTCTATGAGGCGCACGTATCTGATGGATCGTAACTATAACTATGTCGTCGAAGCCTATGATAAAAATTGGTTCTTTGATCCTCAACCTTGTTATGGAATCTATGATGCAGGCTGGGCATTCAGCTTTTTAGCAGAATTGGAGGATGAATTGAATCAGCTTCGAAAACCCTATATGAATAAGATTTTTCAGCCTGATGTGGAGCGATTTGTACTCCAGGCTGCAGGGGAATTTCATCAATATATTCTGAAATTAGCGAAAGATGCTATTCAGCAGGCTGTACATTTACCTGAATTCAAGGCGTTGAAATGTAAGAACGATTTGGAAGTAAGAATAGGGGAGTATAAAGGAATCAGTGAGGTGGTGTATTCAACAGCTTATGGAGTACTACATGATTCAACAGGATAATCGTATTACGGAGTATATGTATCCAGTAGAGACAAATCGCAGGCAGTTGTTGGAATGGGCAGAAAGCCCATCATGTGCCGATGAAGAATCTATTTTACAATTTTATGTATCAGGTGATGCGGACTATATTGATTTTATAGAGCATCCGGTATCCATCGTTTCTGAACAACTAAAGGAAATCTTTGATATATATCAGGCCGGATTAAGCTGGAAGTTGGTTGTTTTTGCCGATATGCAGCGAATGCAGCAAACAAGGTATTGGCTGGTAAATCCGCCTAGCCTGATGTGTTTATCACCATGTAGTGAATATCATAGGGACGGTACACTGAAGAAAATCATTCTAGATGAATATGCAGTGGAGAATCATAAAATATTCAGGGTTCAGGATGCCAATCATCATATCATTGTAGACCTCGATGTGGCTGAATGTATTTTGAAGTTCAATCTGGCAGGCTTGAAATTACAAAAGGTCGATACAGAGGGGCCATCTATACAAAGGAGAGTCTAAGAATGAGTGAGAGCTATGTAGTGGATGGGGCACAGATACATTGCAGCTATGGAAGTCATACGGGAAGATTTAGTGTTTCAGCTAACAGGGGGATTAGTATTGGCGACAAACTGCAAGGGAATATTCAGGATTTTCACCCGCAGACGCATATCCCTTCTTTCGGAATGTGCCGTAGTATGCATAATCCTACAGTCTCTTCTGCTAACAAAGGAAATTCCGGAAAAATCATTCCGCTGCCCTGCAAACCGAGCGTTTCTATGCCTTGGTTGAATGGGAAAAAGGATGTATACGTAGATCAATCTCCGGCTCTTATGAGCTGCTCCACGAACTTATGCATGTGGTGTGGAAAAATCTCGTTCACCACAGACGGGCAGGAATAGTTAACAGATTGTAGGATTTGCATCATATGAAAAGCAAACGGGGGGAGTAAGATGGGACTGGCAGGAACTATGCTGACTTATGGAAATATTAGAGTGAATGCACCGTATGAAATTATCAGGCTGCTTGATTTTGAATTGACACAGAAGATAAATGAGCACGGCAAGGTGTACATCACTGCTCTCATACCGGATGAGGATCATGCAAAGTATGATGGATTAGCTTACGATGAAGATGTGCTAGAGGTATATGAGACGGATAAAGAGCGAGGGACAGTTAGCATCTTTAAAGGAATTGTCACCAATATTAGAATTGCATTCAAAAATGGCATATATCACATGTACATAGAGGCTGCCTCTTTTACATATCTGATGGATCAACAACGGAAAAATCGTTCGTTTCAAAATAGCAACTTGACGTATTATCAACTGTTCCGCAAACTCATCGATACCTATCCACACGGGGATTTTATTGACCTGACGGACAGCGATCAAAAGCTGGGCGGCTTTACTATCCAGTATGGGGAGAGTGATTGGGAGTTTCTAAAAAGAATGGCCTCTCATCTGCAAGCTGGACTGATTGCTGAGATTACATCCGTATTCCCGAGACTATGGTTAGGTACTTCGAAAGAACAGGTGAAAGGTGAACTGCGTGGCATTAATTTTTCCCTCCAAAAAACAAAGTCAGGTCCCCAGTATACATATGCTGAAGTGGAGGATACGAAGCGTTTTGAACTTGGAGATGTCGTCATGTTTCAACGAAAGCATTGGGTTATTGAGCAGATTCATGCAGAGATGAAGCAAGGTATTATGACATATGGCTACATTCTCGTTCCGGAAGCAGGTATTCCGAGGGAGCTTATATATAACCCGTTAATCAAAGGTACCTCTATTGAAGGGAAAGTCATAGAGTTAGATGGTGAAAACGAATCCGTTAAACTTCACTTGTCCGTGGACTCTGTGCAGTCCAAAGTTGAGGGATGCTGGTTTTCTTACCCCACCATGTATACCAGTGATGGAATCGGCTGGCATTGCATGCCCGAGCTAGGGGATCATGTTCATTTGTATTTTCCATCCAACAAAGAAAAGGAAGCTCGTGTGGTTCAATCCCTGCGTAAGAGAGACTTCAAAGGAGATGAAATCAGCAAGCCGTCAAGAAAGCTATTTCATACCAAAACTCAAAAAGTGGCGAGATTCGACGACAAAGAAGTGGCACTTTCCACCCAAAAAGAAAAGATACTTGTACGCTTAAATCCAGCTTCCGGTATTCACGTGTATAGTCATCACGATCTTACCTTTCACGCTGATACAGACTTGGTGCTGCATGGCAAAAAGGTACAGATGACCGCTACTCGCGAAATATCTCTGACGTGCAAAAGCAGCTATATCCGAACCGATGGAACGCTTCATATCAAGGCAAGTAAGCTCATGAAAAATCAGGTGCCTGATGCAGAGCTGAAAGCCTATAAATCCCTAATTCAAGAATTAAAGGGGAAGGGATATCCGCAATGGGTACAGGACTTGCTGCTTCAATATAAAACGGACTACTACAAGGCCGTGGCAGCCGGGGACAAAAAGGGGGCCAAGGAAGCAGCGGCCAAGGCCAAGCAATTGCGTCAGCAGGTGGCAGAAATAGATCGTATGCCTGCCTGGGCCAGAGCGCAAATGCATGAATACACGTCCCAGTGGTGGGAAGCGTACGGTGCAAATGACAAGGCCAAGCAAAAGCAGATGCATCTTCTCGCGAACCAGTTGCGTGACAATGTGCTAATCAACGAGCTGATTCGTGGTCATTCTGCCAACTCCTATCTCGATGCGAACCGGTTAGAAGAGCTGTCCGGACAATACGCAGACGCGGCCCATAAGCTGACCGTTGCTGATCAAAAGGCTCTAGCCAAGGAAGCAGCTGCTCTGCGGAGTAAGTATGGCGTGAACAGCCAGCTTGCCAGGGAGAATTTGAACAAGCTTGCCAAGAAGTATCCAGATAGCTTCTCGTACAAGCTTCCAACAACAGGCGATTGGGATAAGGAGCTTAACGCTGCATTGCAGGACTTTGCGAAGAAATACGGCTTGGACAATAAGGGCTATGGCCGTGATGTGCTCGCGGTGTACCTGCATCAAGTAGCCAATGGCATTCTTCCATGGCCTAAGGTTAATAAGGCTGCAACGCCAACAGTTCCAGCAACGACGACAACAACGAAAAGGGAACCGGGCAAGAAGACGCCGATTACTCCTGAAAAGCCAGCGAAGGAGGAACCAAAGCCTACTCCATCCAACAGTTCTGCCGAGGAAAAAAGGAAAGCAATTGTAGAATTCGCTAAGAAGTTTTTAGGCAAGATTCCTTACTGTATGGATACTAAAATTACAACGATGAAGCTGGACCCCAACAATCCACCTATTTATATGGACTGTTCTGATTTTAGTTCCTCGGTGTACTTTACCATATTAAATGTGCGTATAGGCGGTACTACAAGAGACCAAATCAATCGGGGGACAGAGGTTGACCACCAAAGTTTACGCTCTAAGGGGGATTATAAAAACCTGAAGTTAGGTGACCTAATATTATTTGATTGGAAAAAAAGAACGGGGAGACAACCGAATCATGTAGGCATGTATATCGGGAACGGGGAATTTATTCACGAGCATGGTAACGCAACTAAGCCTAGTGAAATGGATTCAGATAAAAAGCCTTCTCATAATGTAACGATAGATAAATTAAGCAAAGATTGGAAGGGGTCTTACGGTCGTATATATACAAACGTAATAGCAGTTAGGCGTATTATCCAAGACGATGGATCCATTAAAAATAAGTAGGGATAAGGAAGTACAGAATCGTATAAAGGAACTGAGCCAACCCGCTTAATGAGGAAACTTTATAGAGAGTGTAGAAGAGAGGAGAAATCATGCGTTGTATAAAAGTAGTTTTGATTATTGTTTTTTCAGTGCTGATATCTGCATGTACAGCAACCATAGGAGAGGACAATACATCTTCGCAGTCCCCCAATAAACTATCAAGTAATGAAGTTAAGGTCAATCAGGATGCTGCAAAGGGGAATGGAAAGCAAGCAAGCTGGCTTTTGAATGGTCAGGAAGGCGTAGAAGATCGAGTTCAATTCTTAACCAATTTAGATGATCCTACTGGAGAAACTAATATCCGTATCGACGACCTGATTGACACCATGCAAACTCGGGAAGAACGTCTAAAATATCGTGGCTCACAAGTATATGTTGGGGAAATAACAAGTGACGGCAGTCGTATGTCGATTATCAGAGATGTTTATGGGGAGCAACCAGAGGAGATGCTCATTATTGAAGTGTACGATCTGGATGCGGGAGAAAAAGAACGAGAGTTTAAATTGCCGCCAACGGCTCAATATCCTGTGATCTCTTCTGATTTAAGCAAATATCTATACGTAATGGACGGACGTTTGTATTTATATGATGCAATAAGTAAAAAAACTACAGAATTGAAGACTAACAAAGGCAAAGCGGATGTTAGTAATATTGCTCAGGGAGTGTTTTCACCGGATAACACCAAGTTATGTTTTGTTGATGATCAGACAGGGATCGTAATGCTTGATCTATCCGGTGATAGTGGTACGAAGCTTCTGCTTGCAGGCACTGATGTCTCGAGTATTATGCAATGGGATCAGGAGAACCGACTTATTTATACCACTTATAAAAAAGATAATACTTTCATAAACGATATTTATTCACTAGATATACACACTGGAAAAGTACAGTTTATAACTAAAAATGAGGGCGATTTTATTTTATCCCCAGATCAAAAAAAATTGGTTCTGGCAGATGATGAGGTTGTAAAAATGTTCATGATTGATGTAGCTAGTGGAAAAAAAGAAGATATTTCGTCCATTGTAAGTGGTGAAGGAACCTGGGTAGTTCCAATACAGTGGATCGAAACAAAAACCAATTATATGAAATATAGCAACAAGGTCAAAGTGAAAAAAATTACGGCCACTTCCACACTTCCTAATCAGAGTAACTATTCTTTTAGCGTTAACAATTTAACGGACGATAATAATTTAACCCCTTGGTGTGAAGGAACGAAGGGAGGCGGAGTAGGAGAAACAGTAACTATAGATTTGGGTTCAACTCAACAGGTCAGAGGTATAGGGATGGTCGATGGCACTATGTGGGTTAACAATAAGTATTTAGACGTAAATACAATCCGAAAAATGAAACTTGATTTTTCGGATGGACAATCTGTGATGCTTGAGAATAATGACACCCGCTTCAAGTTCGATGAACCCATACGAACATCTTTCGTTAAAATCACTATTCTAGAAGTGAAAAAAGGCGCGGATTTCCCCAATACTTGTATAGGTGAGCTGAAGTTATTGTGATAAGCAGTAGAAAGCGAAATAAAACTGCGGTATGGATAAGTAAAATTACGTTATTCATCATGATCTTTTCCATGCTATGCGGGTGTATACAATCGAGCGAGGGCCAAAAAGCAGTACAGGAGCGAAAGGAATCTCATGCTTCAGTCTCTCAGTCCAAGAGACTTCCTCCAGCAAAAAAGGCTGTAAATTGGTTGCTTTTTGAAGCGGAAAATGGAAACATGCCCATGGATTATCTCGCTGATATGGATGATCCTACAGGCAATACCTATATTGATTTAGATGACATTATAGATGAATTATATGCAAGTGAAGGTGAAGCGTATCCTGAATCTGAGTTGTATCTGGTTAGGTTCTCGGATGACGGTAGGCGGATCGCTTTATGTAGAGAGTCGCAGGATTTGAATTATTTAATGATCAAAATCTTTGATTTATCTACTACAAAGAAATTATATGAATTTAAGGTGCCAAATAGGGACTACGCTGTTATGTCTCCTGACTTACGCAAGTGTGTTTACACAGGGGATGCAGCCTTTTTTTATCTTATGAACCAGGGGCAGGAAACTAAAGCATTGGGGCAATTAAATGATGGTCACTATCTCAATCTTCCAGTGTTTTCGCCTGACGGTAGTCAATTTGCCCTTGTAGATAGTAACCATACTGTATTGATCTATGACTTGTCCAAGAATAAGCAAATTCAACAAATCAAGCTAGGGATAGAAGGAATACAGATCGAGCAGTGGCTTTATAACGATCAATTGCTTCTCTCTTCTTACGATAATGATAAGTCGTATATGTTCAATATACAGACAGGGGAGAAGAAGCAACTAATGAAAGCCACAGACTCTCCTGTTATAACCTTGGATAACCACAGGGTTGCTTTTCTGAACTCCAAGGGTGAAATGCAACAACAAGATATTCAAACAGGTCTGCCTATAAAATACTCCAATGTATTCCATAGGATAGGCTATAATGTGTCCCCTACGCAATGGGTACAGACTGCAACGGATTTAATGAAATATCGAAAAACCATCCCGGCACAGAAAATCATTGCTTCTTCTACGCTTTCTGATCAAGCAGGGAACTCCTATGCTGCCCGTAACATCATGGATGGAGATGCAAGCACAGCTTGGTGCGAAGGAGTTAAGGGAGACGGGATTGGAGAGTGGGTCAAGGTTGATTTTGGTTCTGTGCAAGAATTGAAGGGTTTCGAACTCATCAATGGCTTGGCTAAGTCATCTAATGCTTTCCAAACAAATAACAGAGTTAAGCGAATGAAACTAGAGTTCTCGAATGGGCAGGCCATAATGGTAGATAATGATTTTTTAAGTAATGAGTTTCCAGGTAGTGCCATTCATACTTCATTTGTGAAAATAACGATTGAGGCCGTAGAGCGAGGAACCAAATATCACGATACCTGTATGTCGGAGATACGATTCTTCTAGCATTCTTACAAAAGGGAGATAGCCTATGAAATGGAAAGAGCCAACGTTTGGTGCAACCCCTATGTTGAAAGCTTTAACAACCGCTAATGCACACAGTAAAGCAATGGCTTTTGATCTGGCAGCAGAACAAAAGAAACAAAAACTGAACTATCCCGACTGGGCCCAGACCTGGATGCGCAAATACAAAGAGGATTGGTACACCGCTCAAGCCAACGGCGACGAGGTCGGTATGCGTAAAGCGCAAAAGCTGGCAGAGGGACTGCGAAGCAAACTACGCGAAATGGCTACGTTCCCCAAATGGGCTCAAGAGCAAATGCAAAAAGAAACAATTCGTTGGATGGCTGCTGAGGCAAGCGGGAATATCAAAGAAAAGTTAGCTGCTGAGAAGGCAGGACGAGCCATTCGCGAGAAGCTGGGTCTGATCGATATCACAGAGAAGGCGCCGCCAATAGATAAGGAAGTGAAACCTAATAAATCGGAAGTCAAAGAAGTTCCAGCCGTAAACGAATCAAAGCAATATGTTAGTGTGAAACAACTAGAACAACTTGGTTGGATTAAAATAAGTAAAGCTATGATAACCGATCTGAACAATTGTTTGGAAAGATACAATATCACAACACCGGCCAGAATAAGACATTTTATAAGTCAATGTAGTCATGAATCCGCTGGCGGTCGCTATACAAAAGAAATTGCAAGTGGCAAGAAATACGAAGGGAGAAAGGATTTGGGCAATATTTATAAAGGTGATGGCCCTAAGTATAAAGGTGGGGGATACATTCAATTAACAGGACGACACAATTATCAAAAACTATCTACTGCTTTAAATGATCCTAAAGTTATGGAAGGTGTGGAATATGTTGCAGAACATTATCCTTGGACAAGCGCAGGATTTTGGTGGGAGCAGCATAATATGAATGCTCTGTGTGACAAAGGTGCAACGGTAAGGCAAATTACTAAAAAAGTTAATGGCGGGTACAATGGATTAAAAGATAGAGAAATGTATTACAAGAAATGCGAGAATATTTTCAAATGAATTTTAAGGATTTATTCTTAACGTTGTGAGATGAGGGAAAGCTCTTGATTAGAATTCATTGTAAAAAAATAGCATTTATTATACTTGTGTTAATGATAATGGCTTCGTGCGGAAAAGTGTCAAAAGATGTAAGTTCAATTCACGTTGAAAACAATAAAGGTAATGATGTTCGGGATAATCAGCCAAGCTATGAACTCATGCAAGAGAAATATTCGGAAAATGGGATCATTATTAAATATCCTCAAATTACAAAACTCAAGGATAATGCAAAGCAAAAAACTTTAAACCAAATTCTTAAGGCCGAAGCGGTAAAAGAATTACACGAATATGTCGATTCGGGTACTGAAGTTCATGTAGAGATTGATTATGAAATTAAACGGCAAAGTGAACGGTTCTTGAGTGTTCAATATACAGGTGTTCGTTACGTGAAGGACGCAGCCTATCCTAATCATATTTTCTATACGACCAACTTGGATATGAAGCAGACTTCAAGATTAGGATTGAGTGATCTGGTGAAGATCGAGAAACCTTTTATTGATCTTATAAAAAGTGGGGAATTCTCAGCTGTAGAGCCAGAACAAAAAGATTTACTTGGTAACTTTACTCAAGATGATTTGATTCTAGCATTAGCAAGCGCGGATGTACCCGAAGGATCGCCTGTGGAAGCAGGAATAGAATCGTTTAGTTACCTCACAAGTGATTCATTAGGAATTAGTATTCCTGTGGCTCATGCGGTAGGGGACCATGCAGAATATGAAATTCGTCTTGCACAGATTCCAGATAATATTAAGCAAAATAAAGAACTATGGACTGAGCTAAGTCCTGTCGTTGATCAGCCAGCTACCGTTGTAAATGAACAGAAATTGGATACCGACCAGTATGAAGTTGAAGAGTCACAGTCTTTTCAAACTACTCTTGAAGGCTTTGGGAAAGTAAGGTTTGTATCCACATATGGATATCCGGAAGGTCTTCGTAAATTCTTTTTCTTCCTATTGGATGACCAAGGACATATTCTTTATCCATTCCCCGATTTCTACGGGAACCGTGAGTGGGTTGCACGTTACGGAGGAGTAGAAGCAGTGGCCTTCAAGGATGTGAATAAGGATGGATTGAAGGATGTTATCATCATTGCCGATGTTGACAACGGGGTTCATGGACCTGGTAGAGTTGATGAATTCCCTATGGCCGAGATATATTTTCAGAAAAAAAATAAAACCTTTACCACGCTCCCTGCATTGGATCAGGCTCTCAACGATCAGGAGCATAATCAAACTGTTAAAGATGTCATTCAATACGTAAGCGAACAACGGATAATTGTAAACTAACCGACAAAAAGGGGCAGAGACATGGGATATCCAATCATAAAGTATAACGGAACGGTTTTATCTCTTAAAAATCCGAAAGTTAAAGTTGTACAGAAAATGAATGAGCATGTGAAAGTCTTTTTGACAGGTGTGTTAACGGGTGCCCAAATGGAAGAGTACACAGATCATATGGAGGCAGGGGCGAAGTTAGTCGTTTCTTATGTGAATGATGATCAAAAGCAGAGTGTATTATTTAGGGGATTAGTCACGCAGTTCAGAATCAAGTTGGTGTCCAATGTAGCCTATTTGGTTGTCGAGGCCCTCTCCTATACAAGCCAGCTGGATGAAGTGCTTCATAGACAATCCTTTCAAAATGTGAAGATGAAGGTGCAGGCATTACTTGAACATGTACTCAAATCCTATCCCAAAGCCAATTGTACGAGCCGCTTAAAAGATCAGCTTTTACAGGAATTTACGATGCAATTCGACGAAACGGACTGGTCGTTTCTAAAACGTATAGCGTCTCGGCTTGGTTGGGGACTAATACCTGATCCGATTGGAGAAAAACCTCAGTTTTATTTTGGATTACCGGATGGTGTCAATCAAGGGGAGCTAAAGCAATATAACTACTCGATGACCAGAAAAACCAAACCAGGAGCCAGCAAGGATGACAATCTTTTATATTATAAAGTGCAAACGACAGGGGCTAGAGATGTCCTGCTGCAAATTGGGGCGGAGGTTAAATTTAAAGGGAAAGCTTTATACGTCCTGCAGTCTGTTGCGTTTATACGACATAGTGCTTTGTGGCATGAATATGTGCTGACTACAGCGGATGGAATGAAACAGGATTTGATTGTAAATGAAAGCATTCGTGGTATCTCGTTAAAATCGAAGGTTATTGGAATCGAGCAGGATCATGTGAAGGTTTTCTTTTATGAAATGGATAAGGTCAAGCCGAATGTCAAGGAAACCTACGCTTTCCCAACGGCTACATTTTATACATCGGAAGGGAATACAGGATGGTACTGCATGCCGGAGCTATTTGATTTTGTAGACATTTACTTTCCGACCGCTAAAGAAAAGGACGCCATTGTAACTCACTCGATCCGCAAGAGATCCAAAGGGGGCGACTTTATTCAGGACCCGTCCACGAAGATCTTTATGACCAAGTACCGCAAAGCTATTATTTTTGAGAAAAATGAAATTTTAATCACGGGGAACGACGATGAAGTGGTGATTCGACTGTTGGATGACCACGGCATCGAATTGCGGAGTAAAAAGGACATCCGTGTTAAGGCTGATGGAAATTTGGTATTCAATGCGGGGAACACAATTCAGGTCACCGCGAAGGATGCTATCGGTTTAAAATGTAAAACGAGTTTGGTAGAAATGGATGGTAACATCAAAATGACTGGAGAAAAGATAAAGACGCAATAACTAATCCATCGTGAGAGGGTAAAGAATATGGCTAAAGTAACTACAGGAGCAATCGTGAATGAGAAACCGCCTACCCAAGAAGATATGATTCAAGAATGGAAACGTAAAATTAGCAAAGGAGAATATCCTTTTATTCATGTAACTAAGCATAGCACCAAAGGTGGGGACTAACGACGACTGGAAGAGGCTCCTAAGGAGCCTTTTCTGCAATCATGGTTCAATATTCTAATTCTTTTTAGGATTCCTACTGTCAATGAACCAATCCGGTCCTAATACATCTAGAACTTCTTTTTTTCCAAAATCGTAAGCGATGGATATCGATTGATCTTCATGCCCTTTTATATAACCGATTAGATGAACCGTGTTATTAACATAGCTACCTATATAGTCATAACTCTTAAATATGAAATCTGCCCTATAGTATTTCTTGATGTACTCTTTTCCAATAGGCATGCCTGTTCGAACGATTTCTTCTTTTTTGGCATTCGATGCGTACTGCATGTAATAGAAGACTCCTACCAGAATGACAAGTAATATAAAGACAAAAAGCCATAATTGTTTCTTTTTCAAGTTGAATTAATCTCCTTAGAATTGGAGTGAATATGCTACACGCTTTCTTAGGAATAAGGAGCATCCTCATCTATAACCCTACTATTAATAAACCAATAACAAACCAACCCGGTCCAGAAACCTTGATCACTTCATTAGTTTAATAAGTGTAGTGAATGGTAATTTTGCTGTTCCCGTGACCTCTAATATAGCGTAGTTTGTAGTGGATAAGGTTGATGCCGATGGGAGTTGCGACATCTATAACTCTTTTTCTTGAGGTACTGAGAAACCGAATCCTGTCAGAATAAGCGGCGTCATAGAAATATTAGACACAACTTAAAAGGTATGTTCATTTACGTAATCTTCTCCTAACATACAGCTATAAAGTCCTAAACGTTATTAGGTAAGAACTATCACCAAAATACAATCCTCTCCGACTTTGTCCTCATTTCTGTTCCGATTGATACTCGAAATAAATATAATACATTATAATGATATTGCTTCCTGAGAATGGAAGAGTGAACTTATTTACTGAATAAAGCGAATCTTATTTTATGGAACAGATACGTCCTTCTTGGGATCCTGACTATCGATGAACCAATCCGGTCCAGTTACGTAGAGTACCTTTTTTTTCTTATAGTCGTAATTTAGTGAGATTATCTGACCCTCATGCCCTTTTATATAGCCACGGAGATAAACGGTAGAGTTAACGTAACTGCCAATAAACTCGTTATTTTGGTAAATAAAATCGGCATTATAATACTTCTTAATGTATTCTTTTCCGATGGGTATGCCAGATTGAACGTATGCTTCTTTTTCTGTATTTGCTGTATATTGCATGTAACAAAAGATTCCGACAAGGATGGAAAGTAATATAAGGATGCTTCCCCAAACCTTTTTCTTCTTCAAGTTGTATTCTTCTCCTTATTATCCCCTTTTATATACCCAGGAACATTATTGCTTTGTTTGTTAATAATAGAATAGATCATTATAGCCAATATAAGGATTAGCTCAATACAACCTCTAAAAATTATGTTCATATACGCAAATTTCTTCTAACATCCAGTTACAAAGTCCTAATCGTTATTAGGTATGAACCACGACCAGAAATGCAGTAACCAACGACTTTATACTTATTTTCACCTTCAACTATACCGCAAGTAAACAGGAAGTATTATAATGATTTCACTTCCTTAGATTGGAAAAATATATTCTTGAACTGGAATGAATCATATATGCTTTTTTTTTTGCATACAAATCTTGATTTTTAAAATGGTGGAACATTCTTTTTAGGGTATCGACTGTCAATGAACCAATCCGGTCCGGTTACACTAAGCACTTCTTTTTTTTCAAAATCGTAAGCAATAGATATCGATTGACCTTCATGCCCTTTTATATAGCCGATTAGATGAACCGTATTATTAACATAGCTCCCTATATAGTCATAACTCTTAAATATGAAATCAGCCCTATAGTATTTTTGGATGTACTCTTTTCCAATAGGTATACCTGCTCTAACGGCTTCTTCTTTTTTTACATTTGATGCGTACTGCATGTAATAGAGAGCTCCTACTAGGATGAAGAATAAGATAAGAGCAGTAACCCAAATTTTTTTCTTTTTCAATTTTTGATGCTCCTTTTTTGAAAGTATCAACTTTTTCTAACTTTATAATATATTAGGTGATTAGACAAGGTGGGGTAATAGTTGCAGTATATTAGCGAAAAAACATACTGGAAGATAGCAGATGAGGCTTACCTATTGGATATTGATCCAAAGACTTATAAAAATGAAGATATTCCCGGTTGGAAGGTTGTTGATTTAGACGAGAAACTATTACATGACACGAACGGTTCTGGATTTGATGCGACCGTTTTTCACAATGAGAATAGCAATCAGGTGATTATAGGATATAGGGGAACTGAACCAGGGGGAAGACCAATATGGAGTAGAGCGATGGACATAGGAACGGACATTAGCGATGTTGTGGGCGGACGAGCAAAAACTTTAAATCAAGTTCACGATTATTATGCCAATAATCAAGAAGAGATAAAAAAGCTCCCCCCACAGGTACAAAGCTCATTTCAACATTATGAAGCCCAGTATCAAGATAATCAGTTTACAAAAGCCCAAACACTGTATGACGAAGTGAAGAAGAAGTACCCCGCTTCCGAAATTTCTACGACAGGCCATTCTTTAGGCGGTGCAGAAGCAGAATATATTGCAGTGAAAAATGGTTTATCATCCGTGAGTTTTGCTGCTCCGGGTATTGTACATTTATTGCCTGAAGATCTTCAAAAGAGGGTGAAAGCAGGAGAATTCAAGAAGACTAATGTGGCTTTTGCCCATCCCGGAGATAGCGTTGGTGGGGGAGCTACTAAAGCTAATCAACATGTGGGGGAAACGTATCATATTGGGAGTGATTATAAGACTGCCAATGCGGCCAAGTTTACTATTCCTGTTTCAGTTCCACTTAAAAAAAATAATGAATTAAGAGATCTTATTTTTGGTCCTCAATGGTCCCCAATTGTTTTTGTCCCGGTTACGCTGCCTATGATGCAGCAAGATGCATTCACCAAATTCTATAATTCTGTATTAGGTGGAGAGAACACTCATAGCATGGGAAACTTTACGTTTGATGAAAATGGCAATATCAGCAATCCACTGTACACCATGGACGGTCAATTGGTGGAAGGCAATCCACGGGTGCAGGCGTACGAGCAAATGCTGGCCGCGCGAGCAGAACTCAAGGAAGTCATGGGCGACCTGGTTGAACGCTACGGTGGACAAATGGGTGCTTTCGGGCAGTTTGCTGCTACTACACTGGGAGTGAATCTGATGGGAGAAGGACAGCAAAATGGTCGCACCCATGGTGGGGCATATTTTGTGGGCAACAAAAATGGGGGCACAATTCAATTAACACCTGAGGAGCTAAAGCATGCGGCTAACCAGATGCGTTCCAGCCTGCATGGGTTCTCTAGCGATACCCGAGCATCCATCCAGTTATTTCAGGCTCATATCGGGACAAGTGAAAGTCAGTCTTTGACCCCAATTGCGCATAGTGCAACGGCAACGCTAGATCGGATTAATCGCTGGTATCAAGAATCAATTACGGAGATAGCAGAATATATAGATCGCAAGGGTCAGGAATTCACGATGGTGGATCAGTAAAAGATCAGCTGTAAGAACACAACAGGGGGCAAAAGAGATGGGCAGAATATCTTTGAGTCTGGGGGATCTGCGAAGGGCTGTACAGCAATGCGAACAGCTAAAGCAAAGACTTCAGCATCAGGAGCAGCAGATGAGAAATATATATGGTCGTCTGCAAGACTGGAGGGGCGAATCGGCTGCTGAATTAACACGTAAAATGGAGACGTTTCTCCAAGGCACAACTGTACGAATACAGGAATTGGACGATCATAAAGAGCAGTTGAAACGTTATATTCGGAAAATGGAAGAAGCTGATCGACGTGAGGAGAGACGCAAACGGGCTGCACAATGGTGATACAGGCGGACTGCAATAGTTAGGAGAACATCATGAAAGATCAAAACGCATTTGTCATTTTACTTATATTGAATATCGTTTATGGCTTAACGTTATTTGCCTATCCGGTCATGCTGATGGTGGTCGCATTTTCTTTCGATGCACCAACAGCTGGAGATTATCTCATCAGTTATATTTTTGCCTATGTCATAATGAGCTACCCGATAGGAGTATTTATCTCATGGAGCTGTTGGTATTTTTATCATCGTTATGCTTTTAAGAAGGCGTATATCATAGCTAACTTTATGCTGCTGTGGCCAGCTACTCTTGTCGTGTCCTCGTGGATTCAATCGGCTTTTTCTTGAAGGGTTCCCATCTGGCCAGTCAGCTATATAACATAAAAAAACCGTACAATCGCTAGGGGACTCCCGCGGGGTATGGTTAAATGCGTTTAAATAAAACTACATATATAGTAGAAGAAAAAAATATTCTCCCAGAGTGGTAACGATAACGACTTTGTAGTCTACTTTAATTTTCCTGCGGGGAATATAGCAGTGTTCGGAAACTTAAGGGTTAGACGAAAAAGTGTAAAAATGTTGAAAAGCTACAAAGTTCGACATATTGTTCGCTTTTTCGCATCATATGTTATTGAATTAGGGATTTTTGTTTGCTATTTATCGTATATTTATGTATAATCTATCGTGTTGAAAGATTGATTGTACGTAATATGCTGATGAGGGTGGGTTCATGACGCTGCTCGACAGTAACGAAAGCAAGAAGCGGATGTGCCAGATTTACAATGAAGTTTCAAAGGAACTGTTCGGCTTCGGGACCACGCTGCTGCGGGCCACCGTTGAGAACAACATTGTTACCTTTGTGGCGAAGCACCGGCGTTCTCCACGCTCGGCGGCATTGGAAGTGGAAGCCCCCGGCTTGAAGCTGGAAGTGGATTTCCGAATGTCCATGCTGTACAAGAAGAGACTTCGCGAGAAGCTGATTGAGGATATGGAGCTCGATATAGAGGCTTTACTGCGCGATTATGATGCAGCAACGCAGTGGGCAATTACGAACATCATACTGAAAGAATCCTAATAAAATTGGATATTCGGCTTTTCGCTTCGGATCTATCTGAGGGGAGAACCTGTTATAACGCGCAGCGGGATCAACTTATTCTTTGTTTACGAAGAAAAGTATTCTTGTTTTACAAGAGTACTTTTCTTTTTTGTGTCATAAGGTGTGCAGAATAAAAAAACAGGGGGAGTTTCATATGAAAAAATGGTTTAAAGGATTTATGGCTGTGACCTTGGCATCTGTGGTACTGGCAGGTTGCGGCAGCAATGCTACTGGCGGTCAGACAGATGGAAAAGATGGCTCAGCTGATGGGAAAAAGAAACTAGTTATTTCAACATGGGGCTTTTCCGAGGACTTTTTTAACAAAGAAGTGTACGAGCCTTTTGAAAAGGAACATAACGTTGACATCGTAGTCGAAATTGGAAATAACGCAGAACGGTTGAACAAAATCAGTCAAGGAAGCACAGACGTCGATCTGATTTATCTGTCTGATTATTATGCTCAACAGGGAATCCAACAGGGATTGTTTGAGAAGCTGGATCGCAGCAAGGTGCCGAACCTGAACCAAATTTATGATATTGCCAAAGCGCCGCTGGGTGAGGAGTATGGTCCTGCTTATACGGTCGGGCGTCTCGGTATTGCCTATAATCCGGAGCTGGTGAAAAAGAATGTGACCTCTTGGGCTGACCTGTGGGGCAATGAGTTCAAAGGAAACGTGACTCTGCCGAACATTACGGCGACTGCCGGACCAATGATGGTAGATGCAGCCTCCAAAGTAGCGGGTAGTAAGGAGTTTAATGAAGACCAAGCCTTCGGAAAACTGAAAGAGCTGAGTCCGAATATCGTTAAGTTTTATAGCAAAACGTCCGAGTTCGTGAACATGTTTAGTCAACAAGAAATTGCGGGCGGTCCGATCATGGAAATGTACTTCAAAGATTTGCAGGCGGCTGTGCCAGGAGCGAAATTTGTAGCTCCTAGTGAAGGTGCTTACGCAGTAATGAACACGATTAATGTAGTGAAAGGCTCCGACCAGAAGGAGCTGGCTGAGGAATTTATCAACTGGCAGCTGAGCAAGGAAGTTCAAGAAAAATCTGCCAAGGCAAAGGTTGATTCCCCGGTGAATACGCAGGTGGTACTATCCGGTGCGGATACAGAGGGAATTACGTACGGTGCGGATGTAGTGAACAAGCTGACCAAGCTGGATATGAAGTTCGTTAACGATCATATCAAGGCATGGACAGATCGCTGGAACCGGGAAGTTGCACAATAATGAAAAAGGTCATATTAGATGTAGATACGGGCATTGATGATGCGTTGGGTATTTTACTAGCGGCCAAAAGTGGTCAGCTGGATATCCAAGCGATTACTACAGTATGCGGTAATGTTTCACTTAAACAAGCAACATTGAACACATGCAAAATCCTCGACCTTTTGGATAGACCGGATATTCCGGTTTATCGGGGGGCAGAGGCTCCCTTAATACGTAAAGGTCTGCACGAGCACCGTGTCCATGGAGAAGACGGCATTGGAGGTGCATTGAGTGGAGTAGTACCAGCCATGTCTGCGTCCGAAGGTTTTGCACCGGATATCATCATTGATACCGTGATGGCTCACCCGGGGGAAGTGACGCTCATTTGCACCGGCCCACTCACCAATCTGGCACTGGCGCTGCTCAAGTGTCCCGAGCTGACGGATCACGTCAATGAGGTCATTTTTATGGGCGGTGTTATTCACGGATGCGGCAATATTACACCTGTAGCGGAGTACAACATGTATGCTGACCCTGAAGCCGCACGAATCGTATTTCATGCAGGATTTGGTCGATTGATACAGGTGGGACTGGATGTAACACGGAAGGCTCTGCTGACTGCGGATCATATTGCTCGTCTGACCCGCCCAGCAATTCGTAATTATGTAGCTGAAAGCACGGCCGTTTATACCAAGCGTTATGAAGAACGCAACGGGGTAAAAGCGTGTGCGCTTCATGACCCGCTTGCCGTGGGCGTCGCGTTGAATTCGAGGTTAGTAAATACCTCGCTGTTGTATGTCGACGTGGAAACCTCGAGTCGCATATGTGATGGACAAACAGTGGGCGATGTACAGAACCGCCTCAATCATAGCCCTAATATGAATGTGTGCGAACAGGTGGACAGCGAAGCTTTTCTGGAGCTGTTTATCCAGGTGCTGAATAAGGAATAACATTTTGATAACCGCAAGGAGCTACCCATGAAGAAAACATACTTGTATTGGCTGCTGCTGCCAGGTCTGCTCTTTCTGGCGGTGTTCATGGTCATTCCGATTGTGTTGACGATCGGTTCGACCTTCGTACAGAACAGCTCATTCACCCTAGAAGGCTATCTCCATTTCTTCAAGGACCCTTATTTTTTGAAAATATTGCTGACTACGCTGGAAGTCAGTGTCGTAACGACACTTGTGTGCGTATTACTCGGCTTCCCGACGGCTTATTATATTTCGCAAAAGGCCCCGCGTCGTAAAGGGATTTTGCTAGCGCTGGCTATCTTTCCCTTGTTGACGAGTCCGGTGGTGCGGTCATTCAGCTGGATGGTCATTCTGGGACGCAAGGGGCTGTTAAATAACGTGCTCATCGGTTTAGGACTCGTGGATGAACCGCTGAATATTTTATACACCCCGGCAGCGATGATTATTGGTCTGGTTCATTTGTTTTTACCACTGATGATTATTTCACTGATTGGTGTACTCGAAAATATCGACGGTGATCTTGTTCATGCTGCTCAGAGCCTCGGGGCTTCTAGATTCAGCGCATTTCGTAAAATCGTATTTCCGCTGTCTGTGCCGGGCCTGATCATTGGAAGCATTCTCGTTTTCGTAGGCAGTCTGACTGCATATACGACACCAGCACTACTTGGAGGAAAACAGCGGGTTATCGCTACATTTTTGTATCAGAACGCGATGACGCTAAACGACTGGTTTTTAGCTTCTGTTATTGCAACAATTATGATTGTTATTACATTTATCGTGGTCGGTCTCTTAAATAAGGCGGCCCATAAACTCAATCCGAAGGGGTAGGTGGATATGCGGGAGAAACATTACGGACTAGGCTTCTTTAGCCTGCTGGTCTTCATCTTTCTGCTCGGTCCGCTGTTGATCATATCGGTCACTTCTTTCGAGCCGGGCACGGTGTTAAAATTTCCTCCGCAGGGCTTTTCTTTGCGCTGGTATGAAAATATTTTTGAAGTGGATTTGTTTATGTCCACGTTCAAAACGTCCATTGTCGTTTCTCTGCTAGGCAACATCTTGGCACTGCTGATCGGTATGCCTGCCGCCTATGCACTTAGTCGTTTTTCGTTTCGCGGGAAGGATGCGCTGAATGCTTTGTTCCTTTCCCCGTTGCTTATACCGGGTATTGTTCTTGGTTTTACACTGCTGCGCTATCTGATCATTGTTTACCATTTACCAGTATATGCTGGACTATTGATCGGACATACGGTGATTATGCTGCCGTTCATTATTAGAGTCATTGCATCCAGTTTGTCTAACTTTGATTTTGCGATTGAGGAAGCAGCGCTTAGTTTAGGGGCTGGACGGCTGGAAACCTTTTTCAAGGTGGTTCTGCCCAACATCCGCTCAGGTATTATTGCGGCTATCCTGATTGCCTTTCTGGAATCATTCAACAATGTCGACATTTCCGTCTTTATGACAGGACCGGGCTTCAGCACCCTGCCCATTCAAATGCTGACTTACGTCGAAAATTATTTTGACCCGACGATTGCGGCGATTTCGGTTATGCTGATGATTTTGACCGGTATCCTGATGTTCTTGATTGAACGACTGATGGGATTGTCTTACTTCACTAAAAGGTAATGGAGGCTTCAACCTTATGGCACTGCTTACTCTGGATCGCGTATCGGTCGCTTATGACAACCAACTGATCTTGCAGGATTTCGATTTGCAGCTCGAACGGGGGCAATTGCTCTCGCTGCTCGGACCGAGTGGTTGTGGCAAAACGACCACACTTCGTCTCATTGCAGGATTTCTCGAAGCTAAACAAGGAACATTTTTGTTTGGCGATAAGGATTATACTCGGATTCCGGTAAATAAACGGAACTTCGGCTTTGTATTCCAAAGTTATGCACTCTTCCCGCATTTGTCCGTTTTTGATAATGTTGCCTTTGGTCTGCGGTTACGCAAGGTAAAGGAAGATGATGTAAAGCGCCGCGTTATGACCATGCTGGATACGGTTAGCCTGGGGGGATTTGAAAAACGTTTCCCCGGTGAATTGTCAGGCGGACAGCGTCAACGTGTTGCGATTGCGCGAGCGCTTGTGATTGAACCCGACCTGTTGTTGTTTGATGAACCTCTGAGTAATTTGGATGCTAACCTGCGTGTAAATATGCGTGTGGAAATCCGCCGTATTCAACAGGAACTGGGCATCACTACCGTATATGTATCGCATGATCAGGAGGAATGTTTTTCGATTTCTGACCAGGTTGCGATTATGAATAAGGGGAACATCGAACAATTAGATGCTCCATCGACCATTTTTAAATATCCGACGACCGAATTTGTCGCCCGTTTTATTGGGTTTAATAATTTTCTGAGTTTTGACGAGCGTACTGAAGAAGGGGATCGTATTCGACTAAATACAGGCGATCTTTCGTTCGGTGTAGCGCGTAATCAGGGTACTGCCCAGCCGGGTGCTCGTCAGGGCGCTATTCGCCCGGATGATTTGGTCATTCGAACAGAAGGCAACGAGACAGGGGAAAATGAGCTTCCCGGTATTATTAAGGTAAGTACTTACCTGGGGCGTAGCTATCAGTATGTGGTAGAAACGGCGAAAGGCAACTTTACGGCTAATCAGGAAATGGATACGCCTTACCTGAGTGGTCAGCGGGTTACCCTGCATTTTCCGGCAGATAAAATGGTGCTGGTCCAATAATCAGCGGGTTCGATGAAGGAGATACATCATGCGTGCAGACAAAATGATTTTACAAGTTAAGGTGTATAACAGTTACTACAAGACGTTCGAAGAAGGTAATGTAGCTATACTTGACGGTAAGTTTATGTATATCGGTCAGCGTGGTCTGGAGTCTTTTGAAGTGGCTGAGATTGTAGAGGGACATGGGAAATATATGATTCCCGGCCTGATCGACATCCATCTGCATATCGAAAGCACAATGGTGACACCGGCAACCTTTTCCTATGGGCTGATTCGCAATGGGGTAACGACGATTGTACCGGAACCGCACGAAATGGCGAATGTTTTCGGATTGGAAGGCATTCAGGAAATGATGGAAGCCAGCAAAGATTGCGTGGCTGATATGTTCTACGGTATTCCAAGCTCTGTCCCGGCAACGCCGCTCGAAACCTCAGGAGGCGAGATCGGTATTCCCGAGATAGATGCCTTACTGCAAACCGGCGAAATGATCTGCCTGGGTGAAATTATGAACTATGTGGATGTCATTCGTGATCCGGAAAGCAAGACGAATCGCATCTTACGCCATGTTCGTGAGCATTACCCGGAGCTGATCATTGAAGGCCATACGCCGCAGCTGCTTGATCTGGACCTGCATCAGTTGATCTATGCGGGGATAGGCTCGGACCATACTCACCAAAGTATTGAAGGTATGAAGGCGCGGATGGCCGCCGGGATGTTTATTGAAATTCAAGAAAAATCGATGACCCCTGAAGTGATGGACTATCTTATTCAGGAAGATGTGGCACAACATTTTTGCTTCGTAACGGATGATGTGATGCCAGACTCTTTCGTAGAACGAGGGCATCTGAACCATATCGTAAGTAAAGCTATCGGAATGGGCATGAAGCCTGAGGATGCCATTTATGCAGCTACGTTTACTCCTGCTGCACGGATGCGTATGCATGACCGCGGAACAATTGCACCGGGAAAAATAGCTGACTTTGTACTGCTGTCCGATCTTGGTCAATTTGATGTGGAGCAAGTCTATAAGGACGGACTCAAGGTATTCGATAAGTTCGAGGAATACCATCAAGCACCGATAAAAAGCCGCTTCCCCGCCCATTTTTATCAAAGTGTGAAGCTCAATCCGCTCACGGAGCAGGATTTTACGGTAAAGATGGATGTAGCTGATGGCACACATCAATGCCGTGTTATGATGGTCAAGGATGGCTCAACTTTTACGAGCGAACGGATTGCCCCTGCAAATGTGGAGCAGGGTGAACTGGTATGGGAACATGGTGAACATGGACTCATCGCTACGTTTGAGCGATATGGAAAGAATGGCAACCGTGCTTATGGTTTGATCGGGGGAGATACGATTAAACGTGGGGCAGTGGCAACCACCTATTCGCACGATAACCATAACTTGCTGGTCGTAGGGCATAACAAGCAAGATATGATATTGGCTGCGAATACGGTTTTATCCAGCCAAGGTGGCTTTTGCGTAGTTGAAAATGGCAAGGTGCTGTCCCATTTGCCGTTAACCGTAGGCGGGATTTTAACAGAAGGACCGCTGGAAATGGTTGCAGCGCATGTGAAGGAGCTGCGTTCAGCCTTGTTGTCGCTGGGCTACCGCCATTACAATCCAATCATGTCGCTGAGTACGCATTCTTTGCCGGTCAGCCCGGCCCTGAAAATTACCGATCATGGTCTGATTGATGTAAATGCTGGCAAGGTTGTATCCTTAATCGTGGAACCTTCAGAGATGCAAGAATAATAAAAGAGCCGACCCTCTTACGGGCCGGCTCTTTTTTGTCGTGGCTAGGTATGAGGTAGTAGGTTATGGACTTTGGACTTTGTCTACAATACAGATACTTTAGCAGACAAAATTAACATCTTCTTTACTCCTATTGATGTAACCTATGTATAAAGATAAATAAGTCTTGGTTCTGGATATCCTATTGCCTATAGAGTTTGATTTACAATCAATTCACGTAATCTTCATGATTAAAACCGAATAAAGACTTGAAAAACATCGACACAGTGTTATAATTAAAACAGGATTTAGATTAAGTCTAAATTAATAAATAAATATTTATTGGATTCACGCATGGGATTTTGAAGAAAATCAGACACTACTGTTAACGAGTATCCAAGCTTTACACCAACTATATTTTGAATGAAAACGAGAGGGGATTTTAACATGAGTACATTAAATCATACGAACGCACCTACACAAGAGGCCATTCAAGAATTGCACAAGGCATTGAATCGTCAGGTAGCTACCTGGTCTGTATTGTACACGAAACTGCATTATTTTCACTGGTATGTGAAAGGACCTAAATTCTTCACACTGCATGCTAAATTTGAAGAACTTTACAATGAAGCAACAGCTAATCTAGATACGATTGCTGAACGTTTGTTGGCTATTGGTGGCCGTCCGGCTGCGACCTTGAAGGAGCATTTGCAACTTTCAGCTATTCAGGAGTCCGCAGGTGAGCAGACAGCTGACGATATGGTGAAGTCCGTTGTTGCTGATTTTAAAACCATCACTGTTGAACTGGCTAATGGGATGGAAGCAGCGGAAGCAGCACAGGATAAAGCGACAGAGGATCTTCTTAACGGCTTGAGAGAAGCAATGGATAAACATATCTGGATGCTGAGTGCGTATTTGGGATAAGATATTGGGATATATTTCCACGTATATGGAGATCAGGTGAACAAGGTACACATCCCGTTGGTTCCACTCTGCCGCTGGAGTATAATAACGTGAAGGCGTGGAAGACCACAGGCTCTTGAGTCATAGAGCTGCCGGGATGGGGTGTATGTTATGGAAGTGAAACAACAGCTTTTGCATGAAGCGGAGCAGTTTATATATACATGTTATGAGGAGCTGGGCCGAAGCCGCGATGAAGCGGAAGCCCGGCTTCTTCATATTCGTCACGACATAGAGACTACGGGAACGTATGATCATACGTACGAAGAGCTGGAGCACGGAGCACTCATGGCTTGGCGCAATAGCAACCGTTGCATAGGGCGCTTATTTTGGGACAAGCTTTTGGTCAGAGATGCGCGGGGCGCGTCAGATGCGACGGAGGTGGTCCGCGAGCTCCTGGAGCATATGCGCATAGGAACGAATGGCGGTAAAATTAAGCCAACGCTTACTGTATTTCGCGCCTCCAAGCCGGGGCAGCCGAATATCCGCATCTGGAACCATCAACTCATTCGTTACGCTGGATATGAAACCGATCAAGGGATCATCGGGGACCCGATCTCGGTGGATTTTACCAATGTTTGTAAAGATATGGGCTGGCAAGGAGCGATGACTCCTTTTGATATTTTGCCACTGGTTGTGGAAGCAGGCGGGCGGCCTCCCGAGCTATTTGATATTCCTGAGCATTTGGTGATGGAGGTAGCCATTGAGCATCCAGAACTTTCGGGTTTCGCTTCCTTGGGATTACGTTGGTATGCCGTGCCTATGATTTCGGACATGACGCTGGAAATTGGCGGTATCATCTATACGGCGGCTCCCTTTAACGGCTGGTATATGGGAACAGAAATCGGCGCCCGTAATTTTGCGGATACCTTCCGCTATAATATGTTGCCACAGGTGGCTAAGCTGATGGGGCTGGATACGACGAGTGAAACAACGCTTTGGCGTGATCGGGCGCTGGTGGAATTGAATATTGCTGTGCTGCATTCTTTTAAAAAAGCGGGAGTCAGCATTGTCGACCACCATACCGCAGCGGCACAATTCAAGCTGTTTGAGGAACGGGAGGCCAAGGCTGGGCGCGCACTGACAGGCAATTGGACATGGCTGATCCCTCCGCTATCCCCGGCGACAACGCATATTTTTCATAGTTCCTACGATAATCGGCTTGTGAAGCCGAATTTCGGAGTTCAAGAGAAGCCGTATATGTCGAGACAGGCTAATACAGCATCAGATGCAGTGCTTCAGCAGAAGCGCCAAGGTTGCCCTTTTCATTCCGGATAATGATGGGAATGACCTAATGGCTGGATTAGGATTCCAGCTTATCCCATGCAACGATAAAAAGGGTAGCCAGTGGCCCTATTAATAGGGAGAGCAGAAACCAATTTAGCCCGCTCCGATTTTTGGATTGTGCCAAACCGGCATTAATAAGGGCAAGCGTTCCCCAGCCTATATAATAATCTTCTGACATGGTATTCTCCTTTGTAAAAAGGTATAATATCGTACTGTGTATGGTATGAACACATCCATGATTTCATAAGTTTAAAGTAAATATAACTTTATATATCCTGGTTTGAGGAGCGAAGCTAAGTTGGAAAGATATCAGGCAGAGCGCGTTGTCGCTGAGCTTTTGGAACGGGCTGCTATAGGTGTGACAGTTAAGCTGGAGAAACGTTTTCCTGGTGGAAGGCTGATTGGGGGCAAATATGCCATGAATGCTCACGCCATTACCATGTATACGGACGTTATTGAAACACAGTGTTTACAAATGTTCGGCAGCGTTGATCGAGTTGAGGAGTATTTTACGGTTGTGCTTGCACATGAGATCGGGCACGCCGCCGATACGGAATTAGTGGACCTCTCCGATGCTTTGGAGCAAGAGAGCGGGATAGGGACCCGGCAACGACTTGCGCTGCAAATTGAAGAAAACGCATGGAATTATGCGCTTAGATTGGTGCCTGAAATAGAAGCAACGTTTATTTCTGCCGTAATAGACGAGTCCTTGCTGGCCTATCGAGTCCCGGTTATGGAGCATTCTGACATTGCGTAACGATGATGATCCGAGAGCCGTCAGGCTCTTTTTTTGTTGATAATAACAGACGGATCGGCAGGATCATTTAAAGGAGTAGCTTTTTAAGCTGTGACACGCGTCCCTGGGATAGTTCGAGCATTTCGGCTAATTCTTTTTGAGATACATTAGGATGCTCCTGCATGAGCTGTTTTAGTTTATTCAGGAGATCATTCTGATTTCTGTAACTCCTTCTTTTCTTGGGCTGGACAGGACGGGATTCACTCAAATGACTGGAAGGATTATCGCTCTTCAGATTTTCAATACAACTTTTACATATCAGATGATCCCTAAAATAGCTCAAATGATCTACGGCACCACAAAAATAGCAAGAAACCCCCGTATACTTGCGAATCATCAGTCCCTCTGGGGTAATAAAAAAATCGAGGGCATCTCCAATATTAATATTCATAGAATTGCGCAGCTCCTTGGGCAGCACAATGCGGCCCAAATGGTCTAATGGCCGTGTCATTCCTGTGTTCTTCATCATTTTTCCCCTTTCCTGAAATGCGCTTATAGTTGTAGGAATTGTATGTATATATGCTGGAAGTACAAAGCGCTTTATATTACAGTTTGTTTTGGTATAGCTCTGCTGAAAAAAAAGCTCCGGCATGACGAACAATTACGTCTGCCGGAGCATTGTACAGCCAATGAATCTAAGATGTCGTGTCGAATTACTGTGGGTTGGTTGTCCAAATACCGGCTACTTTTAATTGAACCCGTGGAGGCAGTTTCAATGCGGCTAATGTCAGATCGGCCAAATCTTGCGGTTGAAGCATGCGATCTTCATCACCAATAGGCAATCCTGCATTTGCCGCCAGTTCTGTATTGACAGTGCTTGGAGTCAGCGCGGTGACGCGAATGTTAGATTTGCGAACTTCCTGCATCAGTGCTTCCGTGAAGCCCATCAAAGCAAACTTGGATGCGCAATATGCCGAGCCTGTTGCAAAACCTCGTTCTCCTGCCGTCGAGGAAATATTAATAATGTTCCCGCTCTTTTGTGCCAGCATGCTTGGAAGAACAGCATGTGTGACATAATAGGTTCCCATCAGGTTTACGCGAATAATACGTTCCCACTCTTCGGGGTCCATATCTGCGACTGTGCCAAAGGTAGCAATGCCTGCATTATTGATCAAAATATCGACAGCGCCCAGCTCATGTTCCAGTGAAGCTACAGCGGCAGCGGCCTGTGCGCGATCCGATATATCTGCAACAGCACTCACCACTTTCACACCGTATGTACTCCCCAGCGAATCCTGCAGCTTTTGCAGGTCAGTCAATGTTCGTGAGATTAATCCCAGGTTGACGCCTTCCTTAGCTAAAGTTTCGGCAATTGCTTTACCGATTCCTTTGCTGGCTCCTGTAATAATGGCTGTTTTATTCTTAAGTTCCATCCAGTCTCCTCCTTTTCACTCCATAACGTGGTTGTGCATGTGAGCACATGGTTACATTATACAAGGTTAAACTCATTGAACCAAACTTCGCCTCTGATGAGGTATTCATCTAGAGGTCTCCTATTTGGAAATATTAATATCCCCTGAGGTGGTTTCTGCCTTTATCACGTTCACACTACCGGGAACAGATTCGGGAGTATCTATACTCCCAGAGTCAGAGTGGACATTATAAACACCTTTAAAATCGGGAGCTTGTTTAATCTTCACGTCACCAGAATCAGCATTCACTTCCAAGTTGGCTACGGCACGTTGCGTAATATTTGTCTCCCCTGAGGTTAGGGAAATAAGGCCATTACCGCTATAATCGCGGATGGTAACATCGCCAGAAGTAAGCTTCAACTCCATATCTGCTGCAAGCTGACTGGCTGTAAAATTGCCGGATGTTAAATTTGCGATCAGGTGGGTACTTTGGAGGTTTGTAATCTCGGCAGTGCCTGAAGTAGCGGTGATGGAAGTATTCTGCACGGAGGCATCTTGAAGTTTTACATTCCCTGAATGTGCATCTATCTGTAGGTCAGTTAGTGTTTCGCCGGAGGGCATCTCTACGGTAATCGTTTGATCCACATCAGGGGTGATCGAAAGGAATGACAAGGAAGGGGCCGGCTCCGATTGAATCGTAAGCTTACCGTTCTCAATTTGGGCATTATGAATCTGGTCGGCTACTTTTGTCTGAACTTCTCCGCTAATGCGTATCGTACCTTGGTCGCCAGAGCCAGGAGCAAACAAAATAGAGACATCATCAGAACTGTCCACTTTCAGCTTCTGTAGCTGACCACGTGTAAACGTCCATTTTTTGTTAATCGCAGTTGTTTCCTTCATGACTTGTTGACTCCATGGGGCACCGTAGGCCACCATTCCGGCTGCGCCGATGACAATGCACAGACCTGCTGCAATAAACCACTTTTTATTCATGTTGTTAGTAAGCTCCCCTCAGGGTAGTCTGATTCCATTTCCAGTATCGTACTGTGCCCTTGACCATAAGGAGTAGGAGATAACGTACTCCAGGCAGCAGCAATAGACCTATACCCGTCAACGTGATAGAGAAAAAGAATTTGGCCGGGTAAAAGGTGCTGTTTAGTGCATAATCAGTAACGGCGAGAAGGGGGGCTGCAATGAAGCTGACCGATACCACGGCCAATGAAGCCCATACTGCCCATAGGGTAGCCATAATCGGGATGGAGATTAGCAAATTGAGAAACAGCAGCCCTAAGAAAGTAAAAAGATTGCGTGCGAAGCTTCCCTGACGAAGCGGAGGAGAATCGTTCCAGGCTGCATTGGGATCATCCAACGCTTCTCGGGCAATATCCTCCGGGTTACCCAGCTCATTGGCAATCTCACTTTCGCTTTTGCCATTAACCAACCCGTAGTCAAAATGCTGGCTCAAATCACTAAGCAGCTCATTGCGTACCTCTGCAGGGAGAGGAGAAAGACGCTGTTCCACCTCTGTAAGAAACTGTTTTCTATTCATCGGAATTTCCTTCCTCCAGTAGGCTTGCGACATTATGGACAAAATCATTCCATTCCCGCGTAAGTATTCTTGTATAATGACTGCCAGTATCGGTCAGCCGATAATATTTGCGAGGAGGCCCCTCGGTCGATTCCTGTAAATACGTTGTGCAGTATCCTTCTGATACTAGACGGCGAAGCAGTGGATATAGGGCTCCCTCGGCTACTTCAATATGACGGGAGACGGCTTGCGCCAACTCGTAGCCATAACGGTCTTTGCGTCCAATTAGAACTAGAACGCACAGTTCCAGTACCCCTTTTTTGAATTGGATGTTCACATTCACGAGCGGTGCTCCCTTCCTGGATGTTATCAATAATTCATAGGTGTCGTTCGGAATAAGGGAAAGAAACGTGTGTTTGTGCATAATTTGTCACAGGTACTAATTATAGAACAGTAGTCAGGTATAATTTAACATCATGTACTGATTAATGCAAGGTACTAAATTTTTAATAATAAAATATTTGTGCCAAAATGGGCAGAATTCCTTCCTTGGAGGCTTTATTGAGTAGCGAATGTTGTAGAAAAAAGTATTTTTATTTGGAAATTACTCGAAATATGGCTGGAAGCACAAATAGGATGCTACTTTAATTTCATTCATTAAAATGATAGATTGTAAAGTATTCAATAGGGTTAAATATTACTTTTTATGAAGAGGTGGGTAAAGGGTGGATTGGAAAAATTGGTATATGGAACTGGAACAGGATGATGAGTCTTGGGATGTATCTGAGGAGATTGTTCTGCGTGGTGTAGTACATCTTAATTTTTGCGGGCAGCCCTCGGAAGTAGAAGTCGAATTTATCGTGGGGGCTGACTCCGAAGAACAGGCACAGACTATAGAAGAACCTACACAGTTGCAAAAAAACACATGGGAGCAGTATATGGAATATTCGTCAGCTATTCATCCTCAAGTGTTGGAGTCCATACACCATCATTATGCTGGCATAGTGGAAAAGTACCGGAATGCTTACAGTATATGGGGAGAGGACCCAGATGAATATGCGCCTTATGTGGAGCGGCCGGAACAATTGCTGGATCGAATACAGCTTGTGTCTATACTGATTTCCGACTCATCGGCAAAGGATGAACTGTATTTGAATTTTAGTTGCTCCTGGGATCAAGAACATGGCTTAGGCGTACATATGAAGCAGATGAAAATGGAGCATATTCAAGGCGTTTATACATTATATGACCTAGAATAAATCCCCCTTCCCGGCTTTTACCAAAAAGGGCCGGAAAGGGGAATAGGATATGGTGAAATGATGGTGCGATTCGATACGATAAAAAGATTAGTTGGATACAGCCAATGCAGCCCGGGCTGCTTGAGCCGCTTGTACCATTAGTCGCAAGGCGGCGATAGATTCCTCCTTGGTGCGGGTTTTCAGACCACAGTCCGGATTAACCCAGAACAAATCTGATGGCAGTACGCGCAGAGCACGCTGGATCATGCTTAGCATTTCAGATACATCGGGGATGCGCGGACTGTGGATATCGTACACGCCCAGACCGATGCCCTTGTCGTATACCTGATCTTCAAAGCTGACAATCAGTTCTCCGTGACTTCGCGAAGTTTCAATAGATATGACGTCGGCATCCATATCGGAGATGGACTGAATCATATGCTGAAATTCGGAATAGCACATGTGCGTATGGATTTGGGTCGCAGGTTCAACGGTGGCCGTGGTCACAAGGAAGGCTTGAACCGCCCAGTCCAGATAGGCTTGCTGTTGTTCTTTTTTCAGTGGAAGCCCTTCACGAATTGCAGGCTCATCGACCTGAATCATGCCGATGCCCGCTTGTTCCAGTGCCTCTACCTCTGCCCGTAATGCCAGAGCCAACTGTAAAGCAACTTGACTACGAGGAATATCGTTACGTTCAAAAGACCAGTTCAAAATGGTCACAGGGCCTGTAAGCATTCCCTTAACAGGCTTGGAAGTTAACGATTGGGCGAATGCCGTTTCTTCCACGGTCATGGGCTGATCGAAGGAAACGTCTCCGTATATAATCGGCGGTTTAACACAGCGGGAGCCGTAGGACTGCACCCATCCGTTTTGCGTAAAAGCAAAGCCGTTCAGCTTTTCGCCAAAAAATTCAACCATATCGGTCCGCTCAAATTCTCCATGAACAAGCACGTCAATGCCAATGTCCTCTTGAATATCAATCCATTCCTTAATTTGCTGTTGGATGAACGCCCGGTATTGCTCGGCTGACCATTCTCCTTTGCGATAGTGCAGGCGGGCCTTGCGGATCTCGGCGGTTTGCGGGAAGCTACCAATGGTCGTCGTAGGCAGTGGAGGCAACTTCAGCTTATTTTGCTGAATCTCACGACGCTCGGCGAAAGGAACGCTGCGTGACAGAGGCTCTTTTGCCAACAGGTCGGCCAGATCGGCAGCTGTCTGTACGCGTGCCGCTGAACTGTTGAAACGGGCTACCGCATCCGCACTTTGCTCAAGCTTGGCGAGTGCGGAAGGATCGTGTTTGCCAAGTGCAGCCGTCAGGACGGCGATTTCCTCCAGCTTTTCATCGGCAAAGGCCAGCGCTTGCACCAGCTCCTTGTCCAGCTTGTGCTCTGCCTCCAGACTGACTGGCACATGCAGCAGACTGCATGATGGCTGTACGATAAGCTGTGCGGCAGTGGTTTGTTCTGCTAACTGACCCAGCAGGGCAGCCACAGCGTTCAGGTCGCTTCGCCATATATTGCGCCCGTCAATAACCCCAGCGCCCAGCGTTTTTCCTTTAGGGAAGCCATGCTGCAATATATGCTGAAGATTTTCGCCATCATCATACACAAAATCAAGACCCAATCCCTGTACCGGAAGTGCGGACAGACGCTCATAATGGTCCAGGCTGCCAAAGTAGGTTTGCAGCATTATATTCAAGGAGGGCGCAGCTTGAGTCAAAGCTTCATAGACTTCCTGAATAATGTCCAAATCCTCTGCCGGGAATGAGGTGGTCAGGACAGGTTCATCGATTTGGACCCACTGAACGCCTTCTGCCGCTAGTTCAGACAGGATACGGGTGTACAGTGGCAGGAAGCTTCGTACGATGGCGGCCAAATCCTTACGATCATAGCCTTTGGATAAGGTAACGAATGAATAGGGGCCGATGAGGACCGGTTTCCCATCAATGCCTAGCTCTTGTTTTGCTTCACGATAAGCCTGTAAGGGTTTATTTTCAGTGAACACCGGGACTGCGTTTGCCAATTCAGGAACGATGTAGTGATAATTGGTATTCATCCATTTGGTCATTTCACTGGCGGTTGCTCCCTTCTGTCCACGAGCGATCCCAAAATACACGGACAGAGGAACCGGACCTGCGGGACGATGGTTGAACCGTTCGGGTACCAGACCGAACATTACAGATGTATCCAGCATGTGATCGTAATAGGAGAAGTCTCCGACAGGAATGCGATCAATCCCCTTGTCACGCTGCTTGCTCAGATGCTCCAACCGTAATCTTTTCATCTCCGTCTGCAGTTCGCTTTCGTTAATGCTGCCGTTCCAGAAGCGTTCCAGTGCTTTCTTCCATTCCCGGTTTTCGCCGATACGCGGATATCCCAGATTACTGCTAATCAAGCCGGACAATTCAGGCCATTCAATAATGGACATGTACTTTTCCTCCTAGTGGGTAGCTGTTTTATTTTTACGTACCAAAAAAGGCATTCTTCCCCCAGAGTTAAAAATAAGTAGGGGAAAGAATGCCTCCGTGATTAAAAAATCAAAAATACGGCGACTGCTCTTAACACCTCCCTATCTTCCGTAGGTACTTGCGATGTTGTTAAAATAGGCAGGTCTCCTGACTTACGGATCATGACTCTCAGCATTCCTTCCCGGTCTGTGGACCAGTGGATATATGAACAGCTGAAAGTTCCCCGTTTACAGTGGCGGGACCGTGCCGGATTTGCACCGGCTTCCCTTTTAAGCCTGATCTGAATAGAACAGACACCTATCTCCAAGCTATGCGGTTAAGGTATGACGAATAATTATGCACTCGTATACTTGTTCACCATCATAAGTGAAACTTACAGGATGCGCAATAGAAACTCCAATGGAAACAGTTAGCTATATGAAAAAAAGACAAGCCTTACCCATGATGGGGACTTGTCTTAGATATATAGCATCTTGCCGGGTAAACTTCGCGTTAAGCCAATGAAACGGTATAGCCTGCCTGAATACTGGCTTTTACATCTACCAGACGCTGGTTGCGACTGCCCCGGAAGGGAAGGGTCAGGTCCTTTTGCTGTTCTACAAAACGACCATCCACAATCACATCGCACAAAAGCGCTAGCTCCTGTCGCTCCTGATCTGTGAGTAAATCTTCATAGACAAAGCCAGTATAAGCCCACACGGTTCGGTCGGGACAGGCCTCGCGGAAGTCACGCACAAATTGCGAGCATTCTGCTGCTGAGAAAAACGGATCTCCCCCGCAGAGAGTCAGTCCGTCCAACAACGGATTATCCATGATGTCACGAATGACTTCCTGTTGTCGTTGGGGTGTAAATGGCTCACCTGCACGGAAGCTCCACGACGCTGGATTAAAGCATCCGGGACAGGCATGACGGCAACCGCTAATAAACACGACAGTGCGCAGGCCGTATCCTTCGTTCAGAGATTCCGGAATGTAGCCACACAAATTCACTTATGTTTCACCCGGTCTCGAACTTCTGCCTGTTTTGCAGCATTAAAGCGAACGGTATAATCTCCTGTCAGATATCCGGTTACCCGACGTAAGCGCTGAAAGTGTGTATGCTCCTCATCTGTGCCGCATTGGGGGCAGCTTGTCCCGATAATCCCTTCATAACCACATTCCGTACAACGATCCACCGGGTGGTTGATAGAGAAATAGCCGATGTTCTGATGCAGCGCGTACTGAACAATTTTAAGAAACGCATCCGGGTTATTCCGCGCGTTACCATCCAGCTCGATGTATGAAATCGCACCAGCGTTGCAGAGGTTATGGAACGGAGCTTCCAAGCTGATTTTACGAGCAGCCGGGAGCGTATAATACACGGGAATATGAAAAGAATTCGTGTAATATTCTCGATCATTTACCTCAGGGATAATCCCGAAATCACGTTGATCCAGCAATGTGAACTTGCCCGACAGACCTTCGGCAGGCGTAGCGAACAATGTAATATTTAAATTGTGATATTCACTCATTCGATCGCAATACACGCGCATGGAAGTGATGATTCGCTGTGCCTCGCGGTATACGAAATCATCCTCCCCGTGGTGTTTCCCGTATAGTGCCTTCATGCACTCAGCCAGCCCGATGAACCCGATCGAAAGCGTACCGTGCTTTAGTACGCTTCCCACCTTATCATCTGGCGCCAGTTGTTCTCCACCTTCCCATACCCCTTCGCGCATCATAAAGTCCGAGGCTTTGGCCGGTTGGCTGGTCTGGATTTGATAGCGATGGATTAGGCCATCCACCGCAATGCGCATAACTTCTTCCAGTCTCGCATCAAAGCGATCACGGTCAGGTGTCAGGCGTTTGCCTGTGCAAATACCATACTCAATGCCAAGCCGCACCAGATTAATGGTATTGAAGGAGAGATTTCCCTTGCCACTCTGCCGGTTTCTACCGAAACGGTCAGAAATGGTGCGGGTACGGCAACCCATTGTCGCTATAATGGTATCCGGGTCATCAGCACGGTAAAAAGGCAAGTTGAAGGTGGCATCCACATTCACAAAATTGGGATACATCCGTCTGCTAGAGCATTCTACTGCCCGTAAGAACAAATCATAATTGATGTCGCCTTCTGCCTGGTTGATTCCCTCTTTGCATTGGAAAATATGCTGCGGAAAAATAGGAGTTTCCCCGCTGCCCAAGCCGCGAATAGTGGCCTCCAGCAGCGATTGAGTAACAAGCCGTCCTTCAGCAGACGTGCACATTCCGTAATTCAGTGAAGTGAATGGAATCTGTCCACCCGCCCGACTGCTCATGGTGTTCAGGTTATGAATGAGCGATTCAGCAGCCTGCCGGGTTTCCGTTTCCGTTTCTTCGCGTGCGAATGCGTATGAACGAGGGCAGACTTCTTGCAAATGGGGATTGGCCATATGTAGTTCGTCGTCAGACAGATGGGATTCTATCTCTTCCTCGAACAACCGAAGTCCCTTGCGCAGATGCTTGCGGAAGGACCGGGCAACGTATGGGGCAAGGTCCCAATCTATTTTATTGGCGGAGACACCTCCGAATTGGCTATTTTGCTGAGATTGGAAAATAATGGCGACCAGTGCCATAGCGGACATAATCGTTTGCGGTGTGCGCACAGAGCCGTTGCCTGTATTGAAGCCGTCTCGCAGTAAACGACCAAACGGGATAAAGATACAATTTGTAGTTCCGAGCGCATATTGGTCCAAATCGTGAACATATACATATCCGTGGTCAATCGCGTTCGTCAGTTCAGGCGGAAGTACCCGCAGGCGCGCATACCATTTGGCATACTCGGACCCAAGCTTGCTCATTTTGCCGCTGAACGATTCTCCATTCAAATTCGCATTCTCCCGCAGCATGTCCAGATCTTGTGCCCCAATGACCCGCTCGCCGATGTCGTATAATTGATGTTCCTCCAGCACCTTCATCGTAAAACCCTCCATATAGTAAAATATATATATTTTTCACAAAAACAACATATTGATGATATCTTGTGTTAACCAATTGTTTCGATCTATATATTGTATATACGTAAACATTGAGAGTATGTGACTATTGTCACATTGATAGGAGTGGGCGGTATAAAAAAGCCAGATACAGAGTAAGGGACACATCCACGGATATGTATCTTACTCTATATCTGGCCATCGTAGTTGCGATGAAAATGATAGGCTTGCGAGTACATAGTATATGATCTTGGGATATTGTTTTGGGAAGGTTTAGAGTAGCTTTTTCAACTGGGACACCCGGCCTTGGGAAATATCTAGCATTTCGGCATATACTTTTTGTGGCAGATTCGGGTGTTCCTGAATCAGCTTGCGTAGCTTTTTTACCATTTCACCTTGCTGCACTCTAGATTGCTTGGGTTGCCAGGTTGTATTGGTTCGGGTCGGCTTAGAATCTTCTTGAGCCTGGATAGCATCGGTGCTTGTGGCATGCACATTTTCATCGGTCTTTAATACCTGGATGCACTCTGCGCAAATAAAGCTGTCGCGAAAATAAGTTAAATGATCCACTGCGCCGCAAAATTTGCAGGAGACACCGGTGTATTTTCTTAGTACAAACCCTTCTTCATCTACGAAAAATTCAAGTGAATCACCGATATTGATATCCATTGTAGTGCGCATTTCCTTAGGGAGTACAATCCGCCCCAATTGATCCAGAGGCCTTGTCATTCCGGTATTTTTCATTAGCGCTTCCTCCTTCAGTGATATATCCTGATTATACCAAAAAATATTATTTTTAGCTTTGTATATTGAAGGTAAAATACAACTTTTTTTGTCTTTATGCTGCGGTCTCTCTTTCAAACAGTATAGGATGTTTTCGGTATTGTTGCCGGGGTACTCCTTTTTAGCTATGATATATTAAAACGCTTTCATAAAAGTGCTTTTTATCATCTTAATTAAGCTAAGGAGATGACGGATATGAGTCATGAAACAACGGGTATCGAATATTTATTTCAAGATCCGAAGATTCATCTGGATGAGCGTGTACGGGATCTCGTTTCGCGACTAACCTTGGAGGAAAAGGTTGAATCCATGTTGCAATACCAGCCGGCCATTGACCGATTGGGAGTCGCAGCTTACAAGCACGGTACGGAAGCGGCACACGGGATAGCGTGGTTAGGTGAGGCGACTTCATTTCCTCAGCCTGTAGGATTGGCATGTACTTGGGATACGGAATTAATGCGCCAAATCGGCTCTGTTATCGCAGATGAGGCACGTGTTTACTATCGTCGTGATCCCAAATTAAACGGTCTGACCCTGTGGGCACCTACGGTGGATATGGAGCGTGACCCGAGATGGGGGCGCAATGAGGAAGCTTACGGCGAAGATCCGTATTTGACGGGAGAGTTGTCAAAGGAGTTAGTCAAGGGGATACAGGGGGATCATCCGGTATATTTGAAAGCGGTTGCCACTTTAAAACATTTTCTGGGTAACAACAATGAAGTGGATCGGGGAAGTGGCTCCTCCAGTATAGACCCACGAAACCTGCGAGAATATTACCTAAGAGCTTTTGAAAAGCCTTTTACGGAAGGCGGCGCACAGTCGATGATGACTTCTTACAACCTGATTAATGGAACGCCTGCTACGTTATATCATGGGGTTAACGATATTGTCAGGGGCGAATGGGGGATGGACGGCTTTGTTGTAAGTGATGCGGGTGATGTCATGGGGATTGTCAACGATCATCAGTATTACGATTCCCATACGCCTGGCGTGGCCGAATCTATTCGGGCGGGAATTGACAGCATTACAGATGATGCAGAGCTCTCCAAACAGGCAATTCGTGAAGCCTTGGCGCAAGGAACGCTACAAGAAGAAGACCTGGATCGGGCATTGTTCCATACGTTCCGTGTCCGTTTTCGTTTGGGGGAATTTGATCCGGCGGCAGACAATCCCTATGCCTCAATCGGAGAGGAAGCTCTCCTGACAGAGCAAGCCCGTGAATTGTCGCTGCGTGCGGCGAGGGAGCAGATCGTACTGCTTAAAAATGAGCATGAACTCTTGCCATTGAACCCTGCCCAGTGTGGCAAAGTAGCGGTCATTGGTACGCATGGCAATGAGGTGTACCGCGACTGGTATTCCGGTACGCTGCCCTACCGGGTTACACCGCTGGAGGCGATTCGTGCCAAACTGGAAGGCGAGGACGCAAAGGAAAGCGTCGTGTACCGTGATGCCAAGAATCGCGTGACCTTGACGGCGGCGAATGACGGAGCGAAGCTTACAGTCGATTCTTCTGGTGAGATGCGCCTGTCCCAGGATGGAGACCCAACGGTATTGACCATGACGGATTGGGGCTATGGCAGTGTGACGTTACATGATGAGCATCTGGGTACTTACGTGACGAGTGATGAGGAAACGCTCCGTGTTACAGCTGATGAAGCGTATGGCTGGTATGTCAAAGAGGTCTTTGGGCTGACTCCTGTTGGACAAGGAGAGCATCTGTGGACAACATGGAATGGCAAACCAGTGATTGCCGGAACGGAGGGCTCATTAAAGGTAGTGGAGGCTGAAAAATCTGCACTTAACGCTGTAGAGAGTAACGCCTCGACAGTTTTAGGACAGAGCCAAACATTCCAGGTAGAGACGGTGTCAGATGGTTTAGCGGAAGCGATAGCCGCTGCGCAAGCGGCAGATACAGCAATTGTATTTGTTGGAAATCACCCGCTCATCAATGGAAAGGAAGAGAATGACCGTCCAGGCTTGGAACTGGCAGCTTCCCAGCAACGGCTTATCGAGGAAGTGTATCGCGTCAATCCGAATACGATTGTGGTTCTGACGGGCAGCTATCCATTTGCCATCCCTTGGGTTCAGGAGCATATTCCAGCGATCGTATACACGTCTCATGCGGGACAAGAGCATGGTACAGCAATAGCGGATGTGTTATTTGGAGATTACGCGCCAGCGGGGCGTTTGAACATGACCTGGGTTCAGAGCGAGGATCAATTGGGCGACATCAAAGATTACGATATTATTCGCGGCGGTCGTACCTATCAATATTTTGAAGGTGAATCCTTGTATCCGTTTGGCCATGGATTGACGTATTCGCCTTTTGAATATAATGACCTGCGTACGGATGCCCCAAAGGATAGCGTAAAATCTATTGCTGCACTGGATGCCGTGGATACGCTCCAGGTGTGGGTAGAGGTGACGAATCGGGGTGTAGCTGCTGGTGAAGAGGTTGTACAACTCTATGTACGGCCCGGTGCCTCACGAGTAAAGCGACCACTGAAGACATTGTGCGGTTTTCAACGTATTCGCTTAGACGCAGGTGAGACGCGAACGGTTTCCTTTACGATTCGGATGAAGGATTGGGCGATTTGGGATGTTACACGGGATTGCTATTGCGTTGAAACGGGGGAATATACACTGCTGGCAGGCGCTTCCTCAGCGGATATCCGGTTGGAGCACCCTGTGTACGTTCGTGGCGAAGTTATTCCACCACGCCAAGCCGGACGAAGTATTCGCGCTGAAAACTTTGATAATTGCTCCGACATCGTACTGGATGAAAGCAAGGAGCAAAGGGAGGCCTGTGTACGTCCGCGCACACCTCAACGTTCCGGTTGGATTGCCTTTCATGGCGTAGACATGGATACGGTGAGTGTGGTCGAGCTTCAGTGTCGCGTGTCAGGCAACAGTAGCGATGCCACAATTGAGCTGCGTTTGGATGCACCGGACAGCGAAGCTGTGGCACGTGTGAACGTGGGCAATACAGGAGGGGCGCAAGCATGGGTTACGCTTTCGGAAGCGGTACATTCAGTCTCTGGCACACGTGATGTATACCTGTTGTTGAGCGGGGAAGTGCGGCTAGCTCATTTTACTTTGGGCGCTAATGCTACAGAGGATTCCGGCTTTCAGGCTTGAACTTACTTCTGACATCACGTACAATGCATTCAACGAAGTTTCTACAGCTTAGGGGTGTCATCTCATTTGAATAGTGAAAAACGACTACGCACCGCAACGCCCAAATGGCTTGGGGTGGCGGTAAAGGCGCTTGTCTATTTGGAAAAGCACGGAGAACTCTGTGCCAGCGGTTCTATTGCCCGTTCCATTGACTGCGAAGTCACTTTGGTGCGCAGGGTGCTGACGCGACTTGTACAGGCAGATTTGATTGCAGCACGCGAAGGTCGTGAGGGAGGCTATGTGCTTACCCGTTCGGCCGACCATATTACACTTGCCGATATATACCACGCCATTGAAATATGTGATCCGATTTTCCCGGGTATGATGCATGAACCGGAAACCAATCCTTTTTGTGAGGAGTTGGCGATAGCCGTATCCGAAATTTTAGCCGAGAGCGAACGACGTATGCTGGAAGTATGGGGGTCCCATACGCTGGCTTCGCTTGCCAATCGTACATCACTCGTGGTGGGAAAATGCAATCATAATGAAGATTCAAAATGATAATAGCCGATACGACTCTCAAAAGAGGGTTGTATCGGCTATTTCTATGAAATGGTCATGCCTCAAATTATGTTTCATATGAGCAAACCCGGTTACGTCCTGCATTTTTAGCTTCGTATAGTGCTTTATCTGCCTGCTCCAACAGGGCTGCCCCGGACATATCTTCCCCGGTACCAGGAAATGTCGTCACACCGATGGACACCGTGACCTTAAGAACAAGACCATCCGCTAAAATAAACTCGTGCTGATTTACTCCACTAAGAATCTGATTAGCTATTCGCAACGCTTGCCGAAAAGCACAATTTGGCAAAAGCACGGTGAATTCTTCCCCCCCGCTGCGGGTGACTACATCATTAGGACGACATTTTTCCATTAGAATCTGCCCAAGCTGGCGCAGCACTGCATCTCCTGCCGCATGCCCATAGGTGTCGTTGACTTCCTTGAAGTGATCAATATCCAACACCAGTACAGATAAGTGCTCATGACGTTGACGAGCTTGAGGGAGCTTCTCTTCCAATGAAAACTCAAGCTGTCTTCTGTTGCTTAAATTAGTGAGATGGTCTGTGTAGGAGGTATGCTCCAGTCGAAGTAATAGCTCATTGGATGTGTTGATAGATTCAGCAATGAGGTACAGAAGACATCCGCCGATCATGGATATGAATAATTGGAGCGGATAAACATGCAGAACATCATCAAGATTCTTCAAATTAATCATAAGGGAACAGAATATAATGCCCATAGCAAAAACGTTCATAATCATCAGCTTGGGTAAACGTGACCAGGACAGATGTGACAATAAAGCGCACCCCAGCCCAACGAGCATCATAAAAATAGCGCCTACGATGGCTTGAGTGTTGATACCAAACAGCAATAATCTACCTACACATATAAATAGGGTAGCCATGAGCGTTGCTGGGGCGCCGATGTACGTTGCGGTAGCTACGATGGCCAAATGACGAAGATCGGCAATCGTATTAAATCCTACTGGAATTGAATAGTACATCATAACAATGCCATAGCACCCAAAAAGGCCGCCTCCGATCCAATGTATCTTACGCTTCAAGGTGTGCAGACGGATTTTATATCTTTGTGATATGAGGCCAGTTATGTACAAAAAGGTGACAAGGATACAGGTATTTACAAAAAACGTACTGAACAAGATGCTAACCCTCCCGAGAGGCATATTTCTTCATTTTATCAAAAAAACTGACATTAAGCTTGAAAATGAAGAATTTATTGAAATTTATTACGCTGATGCGCTTATAACGTTTCGTTCACGTGTTTGGTGCATAACTGGGAATAGATTGAGCATACTCCAAAGATACAAGAATAAGGAAAAATAGGCGGTATCTATTGCTGCCTTACTGGAGATGAGGTTTGCTCATGATTCGCTATCCCTATCGCAAACATAATAAAAAGTCGGGTGCGGGCAAGAACAATGAAAATTCTCCGCGCTATTTAAAAATCGATACTTGTTTGGAAACCAACTTGCAGCAAATTAAGAAATTGACATCAGATAGCCCAGACTTTCTGATTCGCCGCTTTAAATTAGGGCTGAGGGCGGATGTTCCCGCCGCTATTGTGTTTCTGGATAGTATGGCTAAAACGGATACGGTGAATGAACTCATCATGAGATCCATGCTTAGCCGCCCATCTGCTGAAGTGGCTGCTGAGGCGGAGAATGCAGAAGCGCTGTACGCAAGAATACAGAGTCATGCGCTTGCACTAGGAGAAGTGAAGGACTGCGATGATTGGAATTCCATGATGGAACAACTGTTAGTGGGGGACACGATCATCCTATTGGAAGGCTGCGAAAAAGCCATTGCGTGCGGCACACGTGGGGGAGAGACACGCGCAGTCAGCGAGCCAACAACACAGACAGTCGTCAGAGGACCGAAAGAGGGATTTGTAGAATCCCTGTTCACGAATATTTCTCTCGTCCGGCGACGGATTAAAAGCTCCGATCTTACACTGGAGATGTTCCAAGTGGGAAGCACGTCCCTCACAAATGTGGCCATGCTCTACATGAAAAATATTGCAAATCCACGTGTCGTAGATGAGGTTCGTAAACGGGTAGAAAGCATCAATATTGACGCTGTATTTGAGTCCGGCATGGTTGAGGAGATGATACAGGAAAATCACTTTACACCATTCCCGACGATTTTTAACACGGAAAGACCGGACACCATTAGCAGCAATATTATGGAGGGTCGAGTGGCTCTCATTGTAGACGGGACTCCGTTTGTACTGGTGATGCCTACAATATTTGCCCAATTTTTTCAGAGTTCTTCGGATTATGAAGAGCGTTACGATATGGCGACTGTTGTTCGGCTCATTAGATATATCAGCTTCATTATTCTTATTCTGGGGCCTTCTCTCTACATTGCCTTAACAACATACCATTATGAAATGATACCGACTCCACTACTGATCAGCATATTGGCTCAGCGGGAATCCGTTCCTTTTCCGGCATTTCTAGAGGCGTTTATTTTGGAGATTACCTTTGAGATTTTGCGTGAGGCGGGTATTCGAATGCCGCGTGCGGGTGGTCAAACGGTATCCGTTATTGGTGCGCTTGTGTTGGGTCAAGCGGCCGTGGAAGCCGGAGTCGTCACCCCGCTGCTCACAATTATAGTAGCCCTGACAGGAATAGCCAGTTTCGCAATCCCAGCCTATAACATGGCAGTGGCCGGGAGATTGTGCCGGTTTATTTTCATGATACTGTCAGCGTTTATGGGGCTATACGGCATTACATTGGGGCTGATTGCGTTGATTGCTCATATGAACAGTCTAAGTTCCTTCGGGGTGCCCTACATGGCGCCTTTCAGTCCTTTTGTGCTGGAGAGTCAAAAGGATGCCGTATTGCGACTCCCATTTTGGATGATGAAGAAACGTCCTAAAAGCATAACGTCTAAGAACCAGAAACGAATGAAGGGTGGAAGCGGGAATTCCCCTTCTGATAAAACCACACCGATGCAGGAGGGGGGCAATCAGGGTGTATCAGGGGAAGAGGAATGAACAAAGGGCAGTAACCTTTAAGGGGAGTATAGGGAGACTGTGTTTGGTCCTGTTACTGTTCGCTCCCTTGTTATCCGGTTGCTGGGATTCTGTGGAGTTAAACCAGAGAGCAGTAGTAGCGGGGATAGGAATTGATATGGTTGGGGAGTCAGATTACGAAGTTTCCCTACAGGTGATCGTGGCAGATGAAATCGCCGGAGCCAAAGCGAGAGGAGATACTCCTGTCGTTTTGTATCGGGAAAAGGGAAAAAATCTGTTTCAAGCGCTCCGCAGAGCCTCACAAAAGGTTCCGAGGATCATTTCTTTGGCGCACACCAAACTGGTCGTTATTGGTGAAAAGCTGGCACGGGCTGGAATCGGCGATATGATGGATTCTTTGGAAAGGTCTACAGAAATCCGGTTGCCGGTGAAAATGCTGGTGGCACGCGGTAATACTGGGAAGGATGTACTGGCAATCATGACCGCGATCGGCCGTATTCCGGCCAATGATATTTCAGGAAAGCTGGAAACATCGGAGCGTTTGTATGCCGGGGATTACGCGGTGACTATCGACGATGTCATTCGCAGCATGTCTCATAAGGGTGGCGGTCCTGTGCTGACGGGCATAGGGGTCAATGGGAATTTGGAGCAGGCTGCAAGCAAGAACAATGTGGACAATATTTTACCGAAAGCCATTGTTCATATTAACGGAATGGGGGTGTTCAAAAAGGATCGGCTTGTCCACTGGTTGGACGATGACCAGGCCATTGGACTGTCTATGATCAACAACAAGGTGAAAGGTGCCCAAACAACACTGAGCTGCGGTAAGAATAGGGAAACCATTGGCATCGAAACCTTGTTTTCTGCAACCAAGATACACACTCGGATGGAGCAAGGAGAGCCTATTTTTGTGATTAACTTAAAACAGACCGGGGCAGTACAGGAAGCCGAGTGCTCGATTAACTTACAGAGTCCGGAGGCGATGAAAAGACTGCAGGAGCAATGGACAGAGGAGACGAAAAAAGTAATCGCTTCAACAGTCAGAGACATTCAGCGTACCCGCAGCGATGTAATAGGCTTTGGCCTTGCGCTGGAGAGGAGCCATCCCCAACAATGGAAGAGGCTCTCTCACGATTGGAGCCGTTATTTTGCGGAAAGTACCGTTCGTATTCAAGTGACTTCTATACTGAAACACACTCAGTCGCGGACTAACCCATATTCCAAGGGGGAATCAGACTAGTGAAAAATAGAACAAGGAGGGAAGGCCATGAAAAAAAGGGTACAGATAGGTGCAAAAGAGATGATCTCTCTTATGGTGTTGTTTGAGATGGGTACATCCATGATGTCTATTCCCGGAAGGAATGCGGGCAAGGATGCGTGGATCGCCATCCTCATTTCCACAGTTTTGGGGGCAATGCTTTTTGTATGCTATGGCAGCCTTCACCGACGCTTTCCCGACTTGCTCATGACACAGTACTGCAGAGCCCTTTTGGGCAAGAAAGCAGGGAGTGCGCTTGCTTTTATATATATCGTGTTTTTTCTTTACGGCGGAGCACGGGATCTTCGGGACACGGGGATCCTGATTGCCGACCGGACACTTCAGCATACGCCGTTGACAGTCATTTGTGCCTTAATGATTGGACTTGTAATGTATGTGGTGTATTTGGGAATCGAGGTTGCAGGCCGGACGGCCATCATCATGTTGATTTTGCTACTGTTGCTGGGCCTAGCCACGAATATATTAATTTTGTTGGCAGGCATTGTAGATGTGGGCAATATATTGCCCATAGCCGAGCATGGCTGGCAGCCGATATGGCAAGTTGTTTATTCGCAAGCCGTGATGCTACCGTACGGCGAGATGGTTACGTTTGCGATGATTCTTCCCACATTAAAAAAGGGCTATCGTGCCAATGGGGTAGGGGTCTCTGCTATATTGTTCGGAGGGCTGCTCCTATCTATTGTTACACTGTCCAATGTGCTTGCACTGGGAGAGGATGTGTTTAAACGGGCGACTTACCCGCTACTCTCGATGATCAGCAAGGTCGAAATATCTGATTTTATCGACAGAGTCGATGTCATCGGCGTTATGAGCGTTATTATCTTTGATTTTTTTAAAATTTTCATCTTCTATTATGCCGCGGTTAAAGCCGCAGAGGATGTATTGAGAATGTCATACCATAAACTGATCCTGCCATTTGGGATTATCATGTTAGTCTCTTGTGTATTGATGACACTGAGCTATCAAGATCACCTTCAAACAGGCGAGTTAGTGCTGAAATGGCTGTTTCCGATATTTGCCGTGTTTTTTCCTATCTTGCTGCTAATCGTGTCGTGGCTGAGAAAGACCCGGAATAAAAAAGGAGAGGAAAATGTCTCATGAGACATCGTCTTGCCGACAAAACATACATCAGTACCGGTAAAATGCTCATTTTGATGTTCGATTTTATTCTTGGAAATGCGGTCATTATTAATATGGATAATGAATATGAACGGAATGCATGGATTGCCACTTTGAATTTGGACGAATGTCCCTCATCTATGTCCATCCATTATTTGCTTGCGTTTTCCCTTGTTTGTTCTTTCTGATGACTCTCTTGCGGAGAATCAGAGGAAGAAGTAGAAACTTTGAGGAAACGTGACCATTGTGAGAACAGGAAGCGAAATGCGTTTCCTATTGGCTTTTTGCCCACATTTATAAAGAACACTATAAGCATTCCTGCCAGGACGACATATTCCGATGGTCGCATAGTGCGAAAAGCCAATGAAATAGGCTCCCAAGGATGATGAGCGCCGAAAAGCCATTTTATCGATATACTTGTTCCGAGCGTAAGCATCATAAAGAGAATGAATATCCACAGTATTTTCATAAAATATTCCTCCAATGTGTATGGGCTGAGATGTACCATGTATACATTGTGTTGCAAAGCCGTTCAATTTATCCGATCCCATTGACTTGAAATAAATTAAGATTTATACTTATTCTAAGTTGATCTTTATTGTGATTGTAATTTTGTAATTAATATAATCTGCGTTGGTTAAGGGAGATGCGGTATGAGAACTTTAAATTTAACTTCGCAGCGCCAAGCGGTATATGATGTGGTTCGTGAAGCCCACGATCATCCTACTGCGGCTGATGTTATGAATCGGTTGATGGAGCGCGGATATAATCTGGCCTATGGAACAGTATATAATTCCCTACGTTATTTGACGGATAAGGAATTAATCCGTGAATTGAAGCTGGGGGAAGCTGCTAGTCGTTATGATGGACGGATGGACGATCATCAGCATATTATTTGTCAGGTATGCGGCCGAGTAGATGAAGTAATGAGTGAAGTCCCACATGATTGGATTGACACGGTTGCGCATGAAACGGGGTATAATATTGCCCATGCCCATGTCGTATTCGGAGGAGTGTGTAAGGAATGTCAAAGCAAGCGAATCAGATAACGAATCGTTTCAAAGTGGCTGACATGCCTAGACGGGTGAAGGGCAGTTGGACATCGATGTTAGCAGCTCCCTCTACACCTACGTTGCAGACCGTTCCCTCCAATGAGCCTTTGTATTGTCCGACTACACGTCGTATCATTCTGATCAGTTCGGTACCGGGTGTAGTTCATGGGTTGGTGCGTACGTTGTCAGATGCGTGTTTTGATGTGATGGTTTTTCATCGCTGGGAGCCTGAAGTGCAGCGTCATCTGGGAAGCGATCTGTTGATTTACGATTTGACCGCCACCGAACCACAGAGTGAATTACTGGATATCCGCAATCGTCTCGAGGTAGAACACATGAAAGACACACCGGTTATGTATGTGGTTCAGGATCGGGTGTCTGTACATGCGCATGAGCTGCTTCCTTCAGAAGAGGTGCTGGTGTGGCCGCTGGCTTCCAATCATATGGTGCATGACATTGAACGGATGATTGTACGCCATCCTGCCGCTTCCCGTCAGGCCGCGCAAGCCAGCCGTCGTACGGTATTCAAGGACATCTGGATTGATCGAGATAAAATGCTGGTATATAAAGAAGAGAGTCAATTGAATCTGACTAAAACAGAATACGATTTGCTGCTGAAGCTGATTGATGCTCAAGGCAAAGTGATCTCCCGCGAGCAAATGATGCACGATATCTGGGAGACGGATTTTGTAGGCGGCAGCAACGTTGTAGATGTGCATGTCAAAAGTTTGCGCAAGAAGCTGGATGATCGACCTGCAGAACCTGAATATATTGCAACCGTAAGAGGTGTAGGATACAGATTGGCAGATTGAACTAAAAGCTATGAATACCGATGAATTTCCGCCGGATGGAGACATTCGGCGGTTTGTATATGATTCCATGAAGAAACTGACATTAGGTGTGACGGTTGACTTTATCCGGATATATACACTACAATCGGTAGTGTGAGGTGCTTCTTATGAAACGACTGAATTTTAAAGCTGGCGAAACCGGGCTTAACCGATTTTTCGGACCTCTGGAAGCCAAAATTATGGATATTTTATGGTCCACTTCGGATCGGAGTATCAAAGAAGTGCAGACCGCGTTGGAGGGGGATCGGGACTTTAACTTCAATACGGTAATGACCGTGATGAACCGTTTAGTGGAAAAGGGAATACTGAGTAAGAGTATACGTGGGAGAACGTCTTTATATCGTCCAGTATTAAGCAGGGATGAGTTCATGGATGAGCAATCCAAGGGACTGAGTCACGAATTGGTTGATGAATTTGGTCCGCTTGCTGTCAATCATATGATTGATGCTCTGGAGGTGGCCGATCCGAAGTTGATCGAACGTCTGGAACAAAAAATTAAACAATGGAAAAAGGATATGTAGACGATGTGGAAAACACGTTCTAAATTACTGTTTACAGCAGGCGCCTTGATTTCGGGTTTCGCCCTTATACAGATGGGTATGTACGCCGGGCAGCATGTTTTCGGCTGGAAATTGAATTATAACGTGTTTCAAATATGCAGAAGCTTGTTGCAGCACTACGGAATCGGCTACATGGTGGATGCGCTCAGCGGGCTGGTTCTCGTTACCTTCACTATCGCCGGAGGAGAAGCAGTCAGACAGTGTATGGCTACCAGGGCAGCTTTTCGCAGACTGCACCGAATGCGTGACCTGCCGCTGACCGAAGCACTGGGTGAGCGATATCGTGAACTCGGGACCGATCGGATATGGGTCATTGATTATCCTAAGCCAGCCGCCTTCACCATGGGATTATGGAAGCCACGTATTGTATTGTCCTCTGCACTATTGTCCGTACTGGACAAGCACGAGGAAGAAGCGGTCATATACCATGAAGCCTATCATATGAAACATTATGATCCGTTGAAGACCTGGTTGCTGCAAGTGTGTGCTAAACAGCTATTTTACTTGCCGGTTCTGCGTCACATTACCAATCATTATAAGACGGCCCGTGAAATTTTGGCTGATAACGAAGCGATTCATCGAGCCGGTTCACCAGTTGGGATTGGGAGCGCATTGCTCAAGCTTCTGAGTATGACGCCTGCCAATACTCGCCTGGTAAACTCCGCCGCTTGTTCCTCGTTTGCAGAAACGTCCATTAATTATCGTATCTCACGTATTTTAGACCCTCAGCAAGAACCTGTCATTCAAATGCCTTGGCGTTCGATTATGTTTTCCAGCTATGTGCTAGTGATGCTGACACTTATGTTCGCACTGGCGCTAATCTAGTTGGATAAGATGTTTCCTACGGGTGGCGCTTTTCGCGCTCCCGATTCTCGATGTACAATACACTACATTATGTAGTTTGTTACAGGATTTTTATACAACTTAAAAGGAGATGAGCAAATGAATCAAACGCTTATGAATATTGGATTGTTGTTGGTACGAATCTTTACAGGGGTTATTTTTATCGTTCACGGTGCACAAAAGTTTCAGGGATTAGACGGAACCTCTGGCTTCTTCCAAAGTATCGGACTCCCTGGTTGGATGGCCCCTGTGGTCGCTACGGTTGAGCTGGTTGGAGGAATTGCACTGGTTCTGGGTATCGGAACACGAGTGGCTGGAGCGGCATTGACCATTGTTATGATTGGTGTATTGCTAACCGCTAAAAAAGGACAGCCTTTTGGCTCGATTGAATTTGATCTGCTGATTCTGTTCACCAGCCTTCAGCAAGCGCTTGTCGGTGGACGTTTTCTGGCAGTGGATCAGTTATTTGGCCGTAAAAAGGCTGAAAACAGTAACGTACAGGTCTAAATGTTCATATAACCGCGTCCTTAGTCTCATAGGGCGCGGTTTTTGTTTTTCTCCTTTGTGAAATTTTATTGTAAATCATTTGTTACTTTCAACCGATATAACTAACACTGAATGTAATTCAAATATATCGTTTTATGAGCAAAGGGGAAAAAACATGGGAACAACGCGAAAGAGAAAAACTATATGGACACTCAGGAACAAGCTAAGTTTAGGCTTTTTGCTTGTTTTGCTGATTCCGAGCTTAAGTATTTCCATTGCGACCTATAAATCATCATATAATGCTATGGAAAAACAGCTCTACAGCAGTGCAAATCAGGGTGTAGCGACGGCTAACTCGATTATTGAATATGCAATCGCCAGTAAAATTAAAGATGCGAAGTATTTGGCGGAGCGTCTGGACGCCTCAATGATAGATGGTCGAAACAGCCCATTGATTCAGCCCAAACTGATTCAATACAAGGGCTTGCACGAAGATGCGACGGATATTTTTGTTGGAACACCGGACGGGCTGATGATTCGGGGGGTGCCCAAGGAGGACGAAGGGACATTTGATCCTCGCACACGGCCATGGTACATCGAAGCGATGAAGCAACCCGGTAAGGTAGCGATCACCCCTGTTATCATCAATTCATCGGGTATTCCTGTTGTGGTGGTATCTCAGACGCTTTCCGACCAGTCCGGGGTTATCGGGATTTCTCTAAATCTGGAAAGTGTACGCAAACTGGCCTCCATCAAAGTCGGCCAGGAGGGGTATATCATCATTTTGGATCATACGAAAAAATTTGTAGTCCACCCTACAGCTAAGCCGGGTACATCTCTTGATGCAAGCTTTATAAATGATATGTATGCTGCGCAGAGCGGGCAGTATACATATGTGTATGAAGGCCAAGAGAAGTACCTGAACTATGTAACGAATAAAGATACCGGCTGGAAAATAGCAGGTACCTTCTATCAATCCGAGATTAGCGATGCCACCGCTGCCATACGTTATGTAACCATTTTTGTGTTGGCTGCCTCATTGGTGATTGCGCTTATCGCGATTTTCCTGATCACCCGTTCTGTTCTGGTACCGATTCGTAAGCTGCAAAAATCAGCAGAACGAATCAGTGAAGGAGATTTGACGGGCGATTTGGAAACTGGAAAAACGGATGAGGTAGGCGAATTGTCTTCTCACTTCCAAACTATGGTCGATAGTTTGCGCACGATGATTCGAAGCGTACACGAAACGACAGATCGGGTAAGTTCTTCAGCGGAGGAGCTGGCTGCGGGTGCAGATCAGACGACCCAAGCGATTGAGCATGTCACCATTGCTATCCAGGAAGTAGCTGTGGGCAGCGAACGTCAGGTGCAGAGCGTCAAGCACGGCTCTGTACATATGGAGGAGCTTGCTCAGCAAGCAGCGAACGTATCCGAGCGTATGCTGGGCGTATCTGAACATGTGAAGATGAACGCCGAGTCGGCTCAGGAGGGTAGCAAGGCTGCTACGCAGGCTGTACAGAAGATGCATGACATCGACGAGACCGTTAACGATCTCGGACAAGCCATGGACTCCCTGAATGAGCGCTCCGGTGAAATCGTGAATATTATCAGCGTTATATCCGGTATCGCTAAACAGACCAATCTGTTAGCTCTGAATGCGTCCATTGAGGCCGCACGCGCTGGGGATCATGGTAAGGGATTTGCCGTGGTCGCTACGGAGGTGCGTAAGCTAGCTGAGGAATCAGCGAAATCGGCTACTTTGATCTCGGAGCGCATTGAAGCGATGCAGGTGGATATGAATCATGCTCTGGGTGCTATGCATCAAGCGCGGACACGGGTGACGGAAGGCATTGATTCGGTAACCACGTCTGAGCAATCCTTTGCGGAAATCAGCCAAGCCGTGGAACGAGCTATGGAGCATATCAATGACATTACCGGAGTGACTCAGGAAATGGCACGGGGGACTGTAGGTGTCGTAGATATTATGAGCGATATTTCCCACATTTCGGACGAGGCAGCGAGCAACACCGAGTCGATCTCAGCGGCAGCTGAGCAACAGCTCGCTTCTATAGAGGAAATTGCTTCATCTACAGCGGACCTGAGCCAAATGGCAGAGGAGCTACGCGAACTGGTTGGACGGTTTCAGGTTGAAGGAAAATCTTAAAATGATAAAAAGCGCCGGATACAGGAGATTGTACTCTGTATCCAGGCGCTTTTTTTAAATGTTTTAGCATAATTTTTGGTTTGCAGAGTTAGAAGTTAACGTTGGAAGGACTTGCGGCGATCCAGGCGGAAACGGAAATTCCGTGAGCTGTCGGAAGGACGCAGCGAACTTCTCTGAAACATATTGTTCAGAATCAGTGCGAAAATGACTAGCACTGTACCATATAGTTCAAAACGGCTAATAGCATAACCTTGGAAGTACATGAGTACCAGCGTGGTAATCGGTACAAAGTTAATAAATAGAATTCCGTTCAGTGGAGACAGCTTTCGGATTCCGGCATTCCAGCTAAGCAGGGCGGCTAGCCCTGGAAGCAGGATCATAAAGCTCATTTCGTATTTAACTGACCACACAGCCTGCCAGTCTGGCACCACAATCCAGTTGAAAGCAGAGGCAAATGTGACGACTGCGAAGGAGACGAGAGTTCCGAGCAGACAGGTTAGGGTTGAATACCGAAGAGTAGACCATCCTGCAAAATGGCTGCCTCCCATGGAATATACGACCCATCCGACGACGCCTACGAAAATAAGCAGCAGCGGCAGTAAATGTTGTCCGGCAAGCGTGAAAAAGGTCCATTTTCCGTTCGTGATCACTAGTAAAGCCCCAGCCAGCGCAATCACCATGCTGATTAGTGTATATTTCGGAGGCATTTTACGGGTCATGATCCACACCATCGCAATGGAAATCATCGGCATTAGAACTTCCATTATAGAGGCTACGAGAGTACCTGCTGCCCCCATCGCGTGCTGCCCCTGGAAAACGGCCATATTATAAATGGTGAATCCCATGGTCCCGAAGAATAACAACGTCTTACCCTTGCCCTCAAAGCGAAATGCAGTCCGTCCCTCTTTGAGCCACAATAGCACGACTAAAATGAGTGTAACCGATAAATAGCGCAAAAATGAAAAGTACAGTGGATTGATATGTTGTAATGCAATGTGCGAAACCGGAAACATCGCCCCCCAGGACATACTGGCGATTAGGCATAATAAAGATCCGGTCATGATTTGTCTGTTCATGGTGTACAAAAGCTCCTCCTTGCCGGTCTCAGCGGACATATCTTATGGACACATCATAAAGGATAGGAAGCTGTTGGTAAAATGATTGAAAATAAACATTATGATCATTTAAAATGATAATAAGTGACAAGGCGCGTCAATTTTGATGGCCCATTGTCCTTCACAATAAGGGGGAGCAGTAGTGGATCTGAACGATTTAAACATTTTCCAGACGGTGGCTGCGCATGGCAGTGTCAGCAAGGCTGCAGCCGAGCTTAGCTATGTCCAGTCCAATGTAACGGCCAGAATCAAGCTGCTCGAAAAGGAACTGCAAACGCCTTTATTTAATAGACATAAGCGGGGAATGATCCTCAATGCCGAGGGCAAGCGTCTGCTGCAATATACGAAAAGCATTTTATCGCAATTCGAGGAAATGAAACATGCGTTTCAGAATACCTCTGCACCTTCGGGGGTGCTGGAGATTGGCATTGTGGAGACTGTCATTGCCCTCCCGGCCATTTTACATGCTTACTATAGCAAGTACCCGGATGTCGAGTTGTCCCTAAAGGCCGGGGTTACAGAGTCTCTGGTGCAGGAGGTTGCAGAAATGCGGCTGGATGGAGCTTTTGTGACCGGGCCGGTGAAGCATCCGCTGATTGAACAGTTTGATGTATTTCAGGAAAAGCTGGTCCTCGTATCCCAAGGAGATGACTTTTCTGTTGAGGATCTTACAACCCGTCCACTCCTGCTGTATAAAAAAGGTTGCGGCTACCGGGGACGGCTGGAAACCTGGCTCAAGATGGAGGGGATTATTCCCAAGCAGATTATGGAGTTTGGGACATTTGAGACAATTATCGGCAGTGTGGCGGCTGGTATTGGAATGACTGTTTTTCCCGAATCGTCGATCAGTGGGCTGGTGGCTCAAGGCCTTGTCTGCGGTCATGCGATGCCTGAGCCGTACAATGAAGTAACAACGGTGTTTATCCGGCGTAAGGAAGCCTTTGTTACCAGTACTTTGCAGTCTTTTATAGACGAAATTATCACTCAGACAGAGGCGTAGCTTTATCGCTGGGGCTCGGTTACAATGAGAGGGATTTGATCTCATTTTTCTTCCTGAAGGAGGGCTATTATGTTTACAATATATCCGGCGGCTTCCCGATTCAGCTTCGATAAGGGCTGGCTGCGGGGGAGTCACAGCTTTTCATTCGCGGAGTATCAGGATGAGAACAATACAGCGTTTGGTCCTATGCGTGTCTGTAATGACGATGTCATCACACCGGGACGGGGCTTTGGGGCGCATCCGCACAGTGATATGGAGATTGTTTCGATTGTGCTGTATGGGGAATTGCGTCATGAAGACAACCGTGGACATGTAGCGGTGACTCGTTTTGGAGGCATTCAGCGAATGTCAGCGGGCCACGGCATCATTCATACGGAGCACAACGCTTCACAAACGGAGGATGTCAGTCTACTGCAATTGTGGTTTAGCCCGCATACGAGAGGCCTGAAACCGTCATATGAGGCTACAGCGTTCAATCCTGAGCGTCTTCACGGTCAGCTTCTGCCTGTCGTTGCCGGAAAGCGCGTACCAGGCACAGAGGGTGAAATAGCTGCAATCAATCAGGATTTAACGATTTATTTAAGCAAGCTTCAGCCTGGAGAGCAAGTAGAATTCACACAGGCCGAGGGTCGGCGCGTGTTCCTATTCGTCATCGAAGGCTCGCTGCGTGTGAACGGTGAACATATTCTGCAAGGACGCGATTCCGCTCGTATTGAGCAGGAGCCGAAGCTCTCACCGAAAGCAGAAGATTCTGTTTTTTATATGTTGATTGATTTGCCCTAAAAGGAGGTGCGCACAATGGCGCAGCAGGAAACATGGCTGATCAAGCATGCCGTCACGGGACGTAGCTTTGCTGACAGCCGCAAGCAGGTTTTCGATTGCCATTTGGAATCGGCGGACGGCGTGTTTCGCTTTACGCTTCAAGGACTGCCGCATGAGACGGCGGAGGCGATTGTGCGTTATAGCGGGGAGTTGAACGTATTTCGTTTTGTAACGCTGGTAGACGATGGACCCGTGGTGAAGCATTGGTATTACGTCACCCCGGAAAGCGTGGAATATCATGATCAGACAGATGAGCTTACGTTCAAAGCTAGTTCTGAGATTGAATACCATCCCGAGGAGTATTGGGGAGATTAATCATTCCTTTATCATAAATTTTCAGATTTATAATGGATTTTCGAAGGCCCTGCATCATTGCAGGGCCTTTTTGTTATCTGTTCAACATGTTGAGTTCATTGGATACATAATCCTTTGCAGGCTGGTACATCCTATATGTCATATTATCTGTTCGGCTCATTCGTAAAGGGGGAATAACGATGAAGAAAGGGCGCTTTCCCAAGTTGCCGAAGCCACCGTGGAGCCGGCGAGCGATTCCAGCCGCAGACCGCAAGACACGAAATTTCAATGTGCCTAAAGGACTGCCTGAGTCTTCATGGCTAGAACAGCCGCTGCGTAGCAGTGTGGAAGACAATTTGATTGCTTTGCGTGATATTTTCAAGGATTGCTCTGATATCGTCTATCGAGAGCTCATGATTTCCCCTGAACGCAAAGGGTTATTGGCTTATTTTGAAGGTACGGTAAAATCGGAGGATTTGCAGGACCATATTCTGCGGCCTGTCATTCTGGGCATGATGCTCAAGGACCCTGAAGTGAACGGCAAATTGGAGCCGCTGGATGAAACTCGTATCTCCATGTCCCAGACCAAAACGATGGACGAATGGAAGATGGTATCGGCAGCGATACTGGACGGCAATGCCGCCTTGTTTGTAGATGGCACGCCTCGTGCGTATATTTTTAGCGCCAAGGGGGGTGTCCGCCGTGGAGTGGAGGAACCGCAGACCGAATCGGTTATTCGTGGACCGCGTGAAGGATTCACAGAGACACTTCGCGTCAATACGGCACTGTTACGTTTCAAATTGAAAACCTCCAAGCTCAAGATGTACAGCATGACCATCGGAACAGAAACTCAAACGAGCGTCGTCCTTACTTATATTGAAGGGATCATAGATCCAAAACTGGTGGAGGATGTTAAAAAAAGGCTTAGCGATATTAAAATTGATGGTGTTCTGGAGACTGGATATATTGAGGAACTGATTGAAGATCACCCGTTTTCGCCGTTTCCGCAAATGGAATACACCGAACGCCCGGATACCGTCACTGCGCAATTATTGGAAGGACGTTTTGCTATTTTTGTAGACGGAACGCCCTTTGCCCTGATTGGGCCAGTCACGATGTGGCAGATGATGCAAGCGAGCGAAGACTATTACGAGCGCTTTTTTATCAGTAATATGGTGCGCTGGATTCGTTTTCTTTTTCTCATATTGGCTCTCTTTCTGCCTGCATTATATGTAGCGGTGACGACCTATCATCATGATATGCTGCCGACGACGCTTATTTTGAGTATTGCGGCAGCGCGTGAGTCTATCCCTTTCCCCGCTTTGGTGGAAGCACTAATGATGGAAATTTCCTTTGAAGCGTTACGAGAAGCGGGGATTCGTCTCCCCAAAACGGTCGGTCAGGCTGTCAGTATCCTTGGAGCGCTCGTCATCGGTCAGGCCTCTGTACAAGCAGGGATTGTATCGGCCCCGATGGTCATTATTGTGTCGCTCACAGGTATTGCGTCGTTTACCATCCCGCGTTTTAACTTTGCCATCACGGTTCGTCTGCTACGATTTCCAATTATGCTGATGGCGGGATTATTCGGATTGTTTGGGATCATTATTGCGACAACGCTGATTGCTACGCATCTAACCAAGCTAACATCGTTTGGTGTTCCTTATATGAGCGGATATAGCCCATACAAACATATGGATCAAAAGGATATCGTCGTTCGTGCGCCTTGGTGGAAAATGACTAAACGTCCTTCCTGGATTGGTAAAGACAACAACAAACGAGCGAAGGAAAAGATGAATGGATCGCCTACAACCGAGGAGGGATGGTGATGAAGCCCAAATCCGATGCACAACAAATACGTAAAGCGGCTGTGCTCTGTTGTCTGCTGCTTTGTTCTGTTCTTTTGGGAGGATGCTGGGATCGCCGTGAAGTGAACGATGTGGCCTTTGTGATGGGCACGGGTCTGGATAAAGAAGGCGATCAATACCGGGTAACGATGCAAATCGCTTTACCCGGACAACTTGGATCTTCGGGCAGTACAGGAGGAGGGGGAGGTACAAGTGGTACGAAATCCTACTACCTGGAGTCCAAAACAGGCCTAAGCTTCCGGGGAGCAAGCACCGAGGAACAGCGTGCGGTTTCGCGAACGCTGAATTACTCCCATCGACGGGTGCTGCTGTTCGGTGAGACGCTGGCGCGGGAAGGGATTAACAAAATGATGGATGTACTGGCGCGTATTCCGCAAAACCGTCTGTCTTCCCTGGTTGTTATTACGAAGGGATCAGCGATGGAAGTGCTTCAGGCAGATGCCCCGATTGAGCAATATCCGGCAGAAATGGTTCGTGAGCTCAACTATTCCTATATGAAAAAACCTCGTTCTGTTAAGCTGCTGATAAATTCCGTCCTGCTGGATGGTATTGACCCGGTGGTGCCGGTGATGTCTCTGGTGAAGAATGGCCCCTCTAATCTTAAAGACAAGAAGACAAATATTCAGGTCGATGGGCTAGCTGTATTTCGGAAAGACAGGTTAACAGGGATTATAGATAACCACCTCAGTCGATTCCTGCTTTTGGGTATGGAGCAAGCCAAGGAGACAGAAATATTTATCCACCCTCCCAAAGGTAGAGGCTACATATCTGTACACCTCATCGAAAATAATGTCCATATCAAGCCATATATTCGTGGGAACGATATTCGCATGACCGTTCATATGAACTGTAACGGGAATGTGAAGGAAAATGAGACGGATTTCGATATTTCCAACGAGGAAAATTTGAAGTGGCTGGAACAGCAGACAGCCGAGGAAATTAAGAGGGAGCTGGGAGAGGGTGTCAAGGTGATCCAGCAAAAATATCACTCAGACGTACTTGGTTTGGGCCGGGCTATTATTACGAGTCATCCGGATGAATGGGAACGGATTAAACCTCAATGGGATCAACTGTATCCCAAGGTGGAGGTCACTATAGATCCGGTCGTGCATATTGAAAATATCGGTGCGGTCACCAAACCATTCGGGGTCAAAAAGGAGCAAATCCAGAATGAATAAAGTATTTCTATTACCTTTATTGCTGGCTATGCTCTTCATGTATCTGATTGACCGCAAAAGTATTAGGGATGCGCCTGCCGTCAATCGCTGGATCTCACGCGTATTGTATGTCATTAGCATTGGTGTCTGGATTTACGGAACATCAACGAAGAGCACTGTTTATGTGGCTACATGGCTGGCCCGTTTTATTGACATGTGGCTCCCCCCTACGTTGTAAATCGTGTAATGGATGCCTGCGGGCAAAAGGAGGATGTACCTGCATGAGACAGTTCACAACCAGACAAATCGTGCTGCTTGGTGTATTGATGGAGGTCGCTATTACCCTTATACATGCTCCGGCGCAGGCAGCAGATTACGCGAATCAACATGCCTACTGGACATGTGTAATTGCAGCTATCGTGCTATGCTTGCCGATTTGGGCCATGTTGAGACTCAAGCGGCGTTTTCCTGATCAGGACCTGATGCAGGCCATGGTGAGCTCTCACCCTGTGCTAGGACGTATGCTGCTTGCAGTCTACCTTATTTTATTTCTGATCATTTTTGCACGGGATTTGAGAGTTATCACGGATTTGGTGGAGGTTGTACTTTTGCCGCTGACTCCGATTGTTGTCGTATCTCTTATTTTGCTTTTGACTCTGGCGTTTATGGCCAAAGGCGGAATAAGCACCATCGTGAATATGACCGAGATTTTTGTACCTTTGTTGATTCTGACGCTGCTGACCATGCCGCTTTTTTTCGGGCGTAATATGGATTTTTCGGTATTGAGACCCTATTTACATCCGGAAGTAGATGGAGTGATCAAGGGCAGTTGGCGCATGCTGGGATATATGGCCGATATCATGATGGTTCCCTTTGTGATTTCTGGGAAGAGCTATAATGGGCGTAGTGCGTGGTATGGGCATTTGCTCGGAACCGCATTTCTGACCATGCTGATGTTGCTGTCGGAGTTGGTTATTGGTGTTCCTATCTTGTCCCGGCTATTTTATCCATCCTATGAACTAGTGCGTCAATTGCAGCTAACGGACTTTCTGGATCGGTTCGACTTGTTCGTGGCCGCACTGACCGTACCGACCTTTCTTACGAAGATTGGGGTTGACCTGTACGTTACCAGTTTGGCAGTAAAGCGTATGTTTGCCCATGCATGGGGAAGTCTGATGGTTTGGCCCGTAGGTTTGTTGGGTTACGTCTGTTCGTTTATGCTGTTCTCCAACATCGTGCAAATTTATGATTTCAGCCGGGAGTGGACCGCGGTGATGATCATTTTTTTTGTTATCATGCCCTTGTTGCTATGGATGTTGCTCCGACCCAAATCTAAAGGGAGAGGCGGAGATGATAAGGCATCTAACGGAGAGCGGGATAGCAGTAGTCAGAAAGAAAGCCAGCATGGAGGCAGAACAGGACACGACCACTTATAAGATTACTGTATTTATCGGAAAAGTAATTCTTATTTGTCTTTTACCCCTCTGATTGTATACTTGGTAGAAAGAAATACGACTTCTACAAGGGAGGCAACAGAATGGCACAACGCATGGCAGGTAAGAGAGTCGCTCTTGCTGGTCCCCGTAAAGCAGAAGAAATGGCGCTGCTAGTTGTGAAGATGGGGGGTGAGCCAGTACAGCGCCCGGCCCAGGGCACCGTTTTTTTGGATGATATCGAGCTGCGCAACGCTGTTGTATCGTGGGTGAAGCACCCTCCGGACTGGTACATCTTCACGACAGGTATGGGGCTGGATGCCCTGTTTGATATGGCAGAGGATATGGGCGTGGCCGAACAGATCATGGAGTTGCTGCAATCTTCCAACATTGCAGCGCGGGGCTACAAGACGGTCAATGGACTCAAAAAGCGTGGCTTTACGCCAGCAGTACGAGACGAGGACGGAAGTTTGATCGGATTGACAGGAGCTTTCGCCCCATACGATCTGAAGGGGAAGGAAGTACTGTTGCAACTGCATGGCGATCCAGCTCCACGGTTGGTAAAGTGGCTGGACGAGCAGGAGGCAGTGACCCGCCAGGTACTTCCTTATAAGCATATCCCACCTGAGGAAGCAAAATTGCAGGCGTTACTGGAGGATGTTATCCATCGTAATGTTGATGCTGTTACGTTTACAAGTGGTCCGCAAATCCGATTTTTGGCCCAATATGCCAGAGAGCAAAATCGAATCGAGGAGTTACTGGAAGCTTTTCGTGAGGATGTGATTGCTGTATCCGTAGGGAAGGTGACTGCACAGTCCATTGTGGAAGAAGGGATTGACCGAGTCGTGTTTCCAACCGAAGAGCGCATGGGCGCGATGATGGTGGAGCTGGGTAAATATTTTGAACATAACGATTCGGTGCATGGCTGTGGTCTGAAGATCGTGAATGGTCATTGAAATGAGATAGAAATTATAAATGCAGTATGCTAAAAAATGAACTTATATTTTGGGATACAGAGTAAAATAAAGATAAGGGCCTACGAGGTCTTTATCTTTTTTTGTTGGACATGCATCGACAAAGATTTTTGTTATAGCGAAAATGTTTATCTAATATAATGAATAAGTTTCGATGCATGATACTTAGGACAGGAGCTGAGACGTTAATGAATTCTATTTGCGTATTTGCCGGGTCCAGACCTGGACATTCATCGGTATATGTTGAGGCTGCAGGCAAGCTGGGGGAAGCCATGGCTCGTCATCATATCCGTCTGATCTATGGTGGCTCTAGCAGGGGGCTGATGGGAGAGGTGGCGGATGGAATGCTGGCGGGTGACGGTCAGGTCACTGGCATTATGCCCACCCTATTATTTGATGCAGAGATCATTCATCGGGGAGTTACCGAATTTATTGAGGTAGCAAGCATGCATGAGCGTAAAGCGGCAATGAGCGAGATGGCCGATGCGTTTATCGCTCTTCCGGGTGGCTTGGGAACCTTCGAGGAGCTATTCGAGGTATTGTGCTGGGCGCAAATCGGGATTCATCGCAAGCCCATTGGGCTGTTGAATGTGAATGGATATTTTGACCCGTTAGTAGAAATGGTGCGTCATAGCGTGCAAGAAGGGTTTACCGGGGCCGAGCACCCAGCGTTATTAAGTATCTCTGCGGACCCGGACGAATTGCTACATATGTTAAAAAATAAAGCAGAGAACTTGAAATAAAGCGTTTTTCGTGCTTGCACAACTGATTGAGGCAAGGTTATGATAAGACCCATAATCAAATAGCGGACAGACAAGGTGCCTTTGCGGTTGAGCAAAGGGTAACAGGGAATCGGGTGCAAATCCCGAGCGGTCCCGCCACTGTAAGGAAGAGGATTTTTTAAAATGGTCACTCGTGAAAAACGGGGAAGACGAAAGAATCCGTTGATGCCAAGCCAGGAGACCTACCTTGATCTGTATGCACCGTTAACCTTCGTGGAGAGGATGGGTGTACGAAATCAGGAAATCAGGCACACGTTGCTTTTTCCATGTTGGCTAGAGGTTTGCGTGGATATGAACGTGCAGCAGCGTTTGAAGCGTAAACAGTCAGATGGAAAACAACGGCAGGCTGGAGGAAGACAAATAGTGTCTTCTTACGCTGTTTGTTCGTCTGATGAGAGATGCGTACATAGAAACCCCATCCGGGCAGGATGGGGTTTTTTTGAGTTACACGATGTGCATAAATCATTGAAATAGATAGCATAGCTGCCCTGAAAAGGATGAATAGGAGGAGCACGATGAGCCCATTAGGAAAATTGCTGGTGATTGGATTTGGACCAGGAGATATGGAACATATCACAAAACGGGCGCTGGATGCGCTGGCCGAAAGTGAGGTCATTATCGGCTACAATACCTACGTTGATTTGATCCGTCCGTTGTTGAACGGACAGGAGATTGTACGCACAGGAATGACAGAGGAAGTGAGCCGTGCACAGGAGGCGGTTCGCCAAGCAGAGATGGGCAAGAAGGTAGCTGTCATTTCCAGTGGAGATGCGGGAGTCTATGGTATGGCAGGGCTGGTGTATGAGGTGCTGATGCAAAAAGGCTGGCGACGCGAGGACGGGGTTGAGGTAGAAGTCGTACCGGGGATCTCGGCTATTCAGTCCTGTGCATCACTGTTGGGGGCGCCAGTTATGCATGATGCGTGCACGATCAGTCTGAGTGATCATCTGACCCCATGGGAAACGATTGTGAAGCGCGTAGAAGCAGCGGCTTCGGCCGATTTTGTGATTGCATTATACAACCCGCGCAGTGGTCGGCGTACCCGCCAGATTGTGGAGACGCAGTCCATTTTGCTGCGTTACCGCGATCCGCAAACTCCAGTCGGGTTGGTGAAAAGTGCTTATCGTGAACGTCAGCAAGTTATTGTAACGACGCTGGAAGATATGCTGAACCATGACATTGGGATGCTGACGACTGTAATCATCGGCAATTCCTCGACGACAGTGTATGACGGCTTGATCGTGACTCCGCGCGGATATCAGCGCAAATACACATTAGATGCGACCGAGCAGGCACTCAAGCCGCACCAGCGTCTCCGCACGGAAGCGGAGCCGTGGTCGCTGGGCGCACAAGAGGATACACCGCAGGCAAGCGCAGCCCCGACTACGCCCGCTGGACCCTCCGCGAGCGGCGCTGCGGTTGCGACGCAGGCACGCCCGCAAGCGATGGCTGCCGTGCAGGCAACGAATGCTGTGCAAACCGGCGCAGCCCCAGCATCGCTGGCGGCAGAGGCACTAAGCCGCCTCGCTGTCGGCGGCAAGCTGCCTGGCGCAGCCAACGCTCGCTGGAGCGGGCAAGCGCCTACCGCCGAGAGTACCGCCGGAACGTCAGCGGTGGCCGGAGCGGGGGCTACGGCTGGAATGGCGACAGGCGGCTTTGGCAAGCCTGCGCTGTTTGAGGTGGGCGTTTCCCCGGGTGTGGGAAACAAGAAGTTCACCGCTCGTCAGATGGCGCTGCTCGCCGAGGTAGCGGGTGATGACGGCGAGCTGGAATACACGCCAGATCATCAGATCGTGCTGCGCGTGCCGTGTGCAGACCCCGAGGAACTGGTCGGACGGCTGCGGGATGAACGATTCATTGTCATGCCGATTGGCGATGTGTTTAAGGTGAAGGCGTGCGACTTCTGCAATATGGAGAAGGATGACGCTGTGCCTGTGGCTGAGCATCTACAGGTTGTACTTGGCGGGTTACAGGCACCCAAGGAAACGAGTATTGCTTTGAACGGATGCGGTATGGCCTGCTATGGAGCGGTGCTGGAGGATATCGGAATCGTCTATCGCAAGGGAGGATACGACCTCTTCCTCGGTGGCAAAAAATTCGGTCGCAATGCTCATGCCGCTCAGCCCGTAGCGGAAGGAATTCCGGGTGATCAGATTACTGATATCGTGGAGAACGTCATTGCTGAATATAAGGAAAAAGGGCATCCGAATGAGCGTTTTCATAAATTTTTTAAACGTGTAGGCGTCGTTGCGGGTTTCCGGCATGAAGATGCACCAGCAACGGTAGAAGTGAATGCGGTTTGTGGTGATTAATGGAATGAAGGCCTGATGAACTGGATACAAGCATATATATAAAATAGGGCGTCATGCAGGTTATCCCTATTAAAGAGGAGGAAAAAACAGCAGTGGATGCAATATTGTTGGTTGGACATGGAAGTCGGGACCCGGAGGGGAACCAGGAGCTGCTGGAATTTGCACAGGCAGTGGCAGACCGGGTACCGGATATGTGCGTGGAAACCTGTTTCTTGGAGTTGGCACGTCCCAGCATTGCTGAAGGGATGCAAACATGTGTGGAGAAAGGGGCGACGCGTGTCGTTCTTATTCCGATTATCTTGTTTGCAGCGGTACATGCCAAAATTGATATTCCGATGGCTATTGACCGGGCAAAAGCAAAATATCCGCAGGTGGAATTTGTATACGGACGCCCGATTGGCGTTCACGAGAAAATCGTCAGCATTCTGCAAAGCCGCTTGAAAGAGGCCCGTCCGGTTGCGATTCCAGCGGGAATGAATAGCGCTGTAGAGGCATTTCCCGAGGTATCCGACGAAGAAACGGCGGTACTTGTGTTAGGACGCGGAAGTAGCGATCCAGATGCGAACAGTGACTTTTTCAAAATCACCCGTATGCTGTGGGAGCAGCTTTCTTATACGTGGGTAGAGAGCAGCTTTATCGGTGTGACGCAGCCTTCTTTTCCCGATGGATTGGAGCGTTGTGTACGATTGGGGGCCAAAAAGATTATTGTGCTTCCCTATTTTCTGTTCACGGGTGTGCTGATTAAGCGCATCGGAGAAATGACCCAGGAATTTGCCGAGGCTCACCCTGCATTACAAGTGGAGATGGGCGGATATTTTGGTTTCCATCCCCAATTGATTGAACTGGTGCTGGAGCGAGCTAAGGAAGGCTTGTTTGGCAAGGTTACGGCCAATTGTGATAACTGCCAGTTCCGTCTGGAGGCGCAGGAGCACCACCATCATCACCACGATCATGACCACGATCACCATCACGATCATGATCACCATCATGAGCATGAGCACGACCATGAACATCATCATCATGCACATGAGCACGATCATCATGATCACCATACACACAGCCACGATCACACTCATGAGCATGTCCATGCTCACAGCCATGATGACCATGATCACCATCACGAGCATTCACATACGCCATCTGTAGTGAACGGAAGCGGGCAGGTGAAGGGCTCATGATATTCATGCTATGCGGAACGAGCGACGCTCGGGAATTGGCGCTGCAAATCCGTGACAATGGCTTCAACGTATTGACCTCGGTCGTAACCGAAAGCGCGGCAGCCAGCTTGTCCGAAGTGGGACTAGACGTACGTACAGGCCGAATGACAGCCGATGAAATGGCTGCAATGATTCGGGAGCAGGGAATACTGGCCGTCGTTGATGCCAGTCATCCTTTTGCAGAAGAAGCACATGCGAATGCGATGACAGCCGCTCGCGTATCCGGAGTTCCTTATATTCGCTACGAGCGAACGGGACTGGTATATGACAATCATCCGTTGCTCCACATCGTGTCTTCCTATGAAGAGGCCGCATTAGAAGCGAAGCAACTCAAAGGCTCTGTAATGCTTACGACAGGCAGTAAGACGCTCGGCACGTTCACCAAGCATTTACTCGGAGACCCTGAGATTCGTCTGGTTGCACGCATGCTGCCGCGCTTGGACAATATGGAGAAATGCAGCGAACTGGGCATGGAGCAAAAGAATATTATTGCCATGCAGGGACCCTTTTCCCGCGAGATGAATGAAGCATTGTACAAGCACTATGGCACGACCGTGATGGTCACCAAGGAAAGCGGACGCACGGGAGCAGTGGATGAAAAGGTTCAATCTGCATTGGAGCTGGGGATTCACGTACTTTTGATTTCCAGGCCGGAAGTGGAATTTGGCACAGTATTTGATCATTTCGACGGAGTCATCGACGCACTGCGTATAGACAAAGAGGAGTCTGTGCTTTAAGACATAAGCCTATGAAGTTGGTCGGTCCAGTCAATCCGATGAATTCAGAACGATTTCTGGCGTGTATTTAAAATATAGTCATCTTAAAATGTGCAGTTTTTGTGTAGAGGTGTTTGTAACTCCTTAACATGAATGTCATTTTCCCTATATAAGACGAACTTGAAAAATGAACATAAAACGGAGTAGTCGGAATGGTGCTGTACAAGCGTAGCGGTCGCTTTTGTCCCCGGATTTCTACGCTGATCATAGGTTTTATTCAAGGAATCCGGGGGCGGTGGCGATGGGAAGCACCATCCGACTGCGTAGTGGAACAATAGGTAACTTTAATGTTCTAAGCTAATTTAATTTTCTGATTTTCCATAAGGGAGTGGTCGATACGATGGATTTTAAAACAGATTTCAAACCGCTAACGGTACAGCCGCAGGAGATTGAAGGCAAAAGCTTCGAGATGATCACAGAAGAACTGGGAGAGCATCCTTTTACAGCAGAGCAATATCCCGTTGTACAGCGTGTCATTCATGCATCTGCTGATTTTGAGCTGGGCCGCAGTATGGTGTTTCATCCAAAAGCGATTGAAGCCGGGGTTGCAGCGATTCGTGCAGGACAGCAGGTAGTGGCGGATGTGCAAATGATTCAAGCGGGGCTGAGCAAGGATCGTATCCGTCAATTTGGTGGGGATGTGCATGTGTACATATCTGACCCTGACGTCATGGAAGAAGCGAAAAGGCTGAATACGACACGCGCCATTATTTCGATGCGCAAAGCGATTCAGGCGGGCGAAGGCGGTATCTATGCCATTGGTAATGCGCCGACAGCGTTGCTGGAGTTAATTCGTCTGGTGAAAGAAGGAGCAGCTAAGCCCGGACTGGTAATTGGCATGCCCGTAGGCTTCGTCTCGGCGGCAGAATCCAAGGACGAGCTGCGCAAGCTGGATATTCCGTTCATTACGAATATTGGACGCAAGGGCGGCAGTACAATTGTCGTAGCAGCATTGAATGCGATCTCCTTAATGGCTGTCCGCTAGATGCGGTTGTCCGTTTGCTGTATCATGAAATGAATTGGAGTATGATCAGCAGAAGAGGTTAAGGAGGAATTGGCATGGAAAAGGAAGCGGCGTCCGTCGACAGGCCCAAACGGATGAAAAGCGGTGAAGCTCCCGCACCTGACAAGCCGATGCGGTCAGGCTTTACGACTGGAGCTTGTGCGGCTGCAGTGGCCAAAGGAGCGGTACAACTGCTCATCACGGGCATTCCGCCGAAGGAAGCAGTGATATCGCTGCCCGCGGGCTTTGATCATGCGTTTGAGCTGATTGAGCCTGTGTTGGACGCGGACGAAGCTTCCTGCACGACGATCAAGGACGGTGGCGATGACCCAGATGCCACGCATCAGGCGAGAATTAGCGCCTCTGTTAGCTGGCGGGAGGAGCCGGGCATTGAGCTGGACGGTGGCATCGGCGTGGGGCGGGTAACGAAGCCCGGTCTGCCTGTGCCTGTCGGGGAAGCAGCGATTAATCCGGTGCCGCGCCGGATGATTACGGAGGCTGTGACAGGCGTGCTTGAAGAGCACGGATCGGCCAAAGGTGTCCGTGTCGTCATCAGCGTACCGGACGGTGAAGAAATTGCCAAGAAAACGTTGAATGGGCGACTTGGCATTCTTGGCGGTATTTCCATACTAGGCACGCGTGGAGTGGTCGTTCCGTTTTCCACGTCAGCTTATAAAGCCAGTGTCGTGCAGGCCATATCGGTTGCGCAAGCGATGAACTGCCAGGAAATAGTCCTGACCACAGGTGGCAGCAGTGAAAAATATGCCATGCAAATGTACGATCAGCTGACGGAAGAGGCCTTTATTCAGATGGGGGATTTTGTCGGCTTTGCCATTAAGCACGGGAAACGGCTGGGAATGAAAAAGATTATTCTCGTCGGTATGCCCGGCAAGCTGTCGAAGGTAGCTCAAGGTGTCATGATGGTTCACTCCAAGAGCGCACCGGTGGACTTTGGCTTTTTGGCTGAGGTCGCGCGTGAAGCAGGTGTGGACGAGTCGCTTGCAGCGGCAGTGGCAGAGGCGAATACAGCTACGCAGGTGGCAGATATGATGACCGAAGCGAATGCGCTGAGCTTTTTTGAAAAGCTGTGTACCTATGGATGTCAGCATTGTCTGGACCATGCAGGTGGTGGAATTGTCGTGGAAATGGTACTGGTAACGATGAAAGGGAACGTGCTGGGGAGGGCGAGAGTCGGTGAGTAGAGTGATTCGTGTCATTGGTATCGGTGAAAATGGAGCGGCAGGTCTGTCGCAGGAGACGCTGGAGCACATTGAGCGTGCCGACCTGCTGGTTGGTGGAGAACGCCAGCTAGCCTTTTTCAAGGCATTCGCAGGGGAAAAACGAACATTAAAGAGCGGCTTATCTGCCGTGGTAGAAGAATTGGGACGGTTGCGCAAGGACAAGGATATTGTCGTGCTTGCGTCAGGCGATCCGCTTTTTTTTGGAATTGCAGGTTATTTGTCTGCCAAGCTGGGGGCTGAACATCTGGATATTTTGCCGCATCTCAGCTCGGTTCAGCTGGCGTTTGCGCGTCTCGGTGAAAGCTGGCAGGATGCGGTGCTGGAAAGCGTACACGGCCGTCCGATGACCGGATTGGCGCAGCGGATCGACGGACAGAACAAGGTCGCGCTGCTAACGGATGACCGAAATCATCCCGCCACAGTCGCTGCCTATTTGCTGCATTATGGCATGACGGAATATGATGCCTTTGTCGGCGAGCATTTGGGCGGACCGGATGAGGCGTATCAGCATTATACGCTGGAAGAGATGGCACAGAGAACGTTCCAACCATTGAATGTGGTTATTTTACGCCGCCGTAAGGGAGAAGACGTGCCTGCAATTCGTCGGGGATTTGGCTTCGAGGATGCAGAATTTCACCAGCGCAAGCCGGAAAAAGGGCTGATCACGAAGCGTGAAGTACGCGTATTCAGCTTGTCCGAGCTGCGTCTGACCGAACGAAGCATCGTATGGGATATCGGCGCAGGCTCCGGCTCTGTAGCGGTGGAATGTGCGCGGCTGGCCAGGTATGGGCAAGTATTTGCCATTGAGAAGAATGAAGGCGATCTGGCTAATGTCGAAGCAAACAAAATCAAATTCCGTACCGATTTCCCGGTCATTCATGCCAAAGCGCCTGCCGGATTGGAAGATCTGCCAGACCCGGATGCGGTGTTTATCGGTGGGAGCGGGGGAGAATTGGCTGAGCTGATTCGTCTGTGTGCTTCCCGTCTACGTAAGGATGGACGAATTGTAGTGAATGCTGCAACGATTGAGACGTTGCATGACGGTATGAAGGCGATGCAAGCAGCAGGACTCGATACTTCGGTGACGTTACTGCAAACAGCGCGTAGCAAGCCGATTTTGAATATGACTCGTTTTGATGGACTCAATCCGATATATGTTATTACAGGACAGCCGGTGGTGGACGTGGCTGATGAAGTAGCAGGGGAGTAAGCTGGTAATTCAAGAGGGGGAGAGAGACAGCATGAATACAGCGGCAACAGGAACACTTTACGGCGTAGGCGTGGGGCCGGGTGATCCCGAGCTGATTACAGTCAAGGCGTATCGCATGATTCAGGAATGTGCAGTTGTGGCTTATCCGAAGAAACGCCGGGGAGGTAAGTCGTATGCTCACGAGATCGTGGAGTTGTACGTCAACCCGGAGGAAAAGGAGATGCTGGGACTCATTTTTCCAATGACCAAGGACCCGGTTGTACTGGAGCGTGAATGGAACAAAACGGTGGTTGCTTGCTGGGAGGCACTGAGTCAAGGCAAGGATGTAGCCTTTGTCACAGAGGGAGACCCTAATCTGTACAGTACCTTTATTCATTTGGCACGGCTCATGAAGGATCTCCATCCTGAGGTGCCGATTGTATCTATTCCGGGCATTTCGTCTGTGTTGGGGGCGGCGGCAGCGCTGGAATTGCCTTTGGCAGACGGAGATCAGCAGGTCGGTATTATTCCGGCTACGGATGATCGGGAAGCGATGAAGCGGGCGATTGAGAATCACGATACGGTCGTGTTTATCAAGGTTGCCAAGGTGCTGGATTTGATTTTGGATGTGCTGGATGAACTCCATCTTGGGGACCGTGCTTCTGTCATTACCAAGGTCACTTCTCCTTATGAAATGGTATGGCGCAACGCACGTGAGCTGCGCGGACAGGAACTTGAATATTTGAGTTTAATGGTGGTGAGCAAATGACGTTGGAGCCCAAAGTATATATTGTAGGAGCAGGTCCCGGCGACCCGGAGTTGATTACTGTCAAAGGCTCCCGGATTCTACGCACGGCCGATGTGGTATTGTACACGGATTCACTCGTGAACGACGAGTTGATTGCCACGGCCAAACCAGAGGCGCAGGTACTGCAAAGCTCAGGCATGGACCTGGAGCGGCAGGTCGAGATCATGAGCGAGGCTGTGCAGGCTGGACGCAGTGTAGCTCGCGTACATACAGGCGATCCGGCAGTGTACGGTGCCATTTTGGAGCAAATGGTGTTGCTGAAGCAGCGCGGAGTAGCATACGAAATCGTGCCGGGCGTCAGCTCGGTCTTTGCTTCTGCGGCCGTGTTGGGTGCAGAGCTAACTGTGCCTGACCTGACGCAGACCGTCATTCTGACGCGTGCCGAAGGCCGTACACCTGTACCAGATCGGGAAAAGCTGCGTGATTTGGCTTCCCATCACTGCACAGTGGCCTTATTCCTCAGCGCAACGCTGGCGAAGAAGGTAGTTGTTGAGTTTCTGGCGGCAGGCTGGAGCGAGGACACGCCTGTAGCGGTTGTACAGCGGGCGACCTGGCCGGATCAAAAGATCGTACGCACGACGCTTGCCCAATTGCCAGCTGATCTGCGTGCAGCAGGCATTACGATGCATGCCATGATTCTGGCAGGCTGGGCGCTGGACCCGGGACTGGTGGACAAGGATGCGCATCGTTCCAAGCTGTACGACAAGTCGTTCACCCATGGCTACCGGAAGGGAGTGAAGTCCGGTGAGTAATCCATTTGCCGCTGTGGCGATCACGAAGCATGGAGTGGAAATGGTTCGCAATTTGGGAGCCAGCTTTCCGGGCACGGATGTGTATTACATGTCCAAGTTTGAGCGTGGCGACGAGCAGGAGCGTGGCATTCAGTTGTTCGAAGGCTCAGTCAAGCTGATTTTGCCGGATTTATTTAAACAATATAACGGTATTATTTTGTTTATTTCTCTCGGTGCAGTAGTTCGTATGATTGCACCAATTTTGGTGGATAAAAAGGTAGACCCAGCGGTAGTTGTCATTGATGATCGAGGCGAGCATGTCATTAGCGTATTGTCTGGCCATTTGGGTGGCGCCAATGAATTGACCCGCCATGTAGCGACTGTACTAGGCGCACGTGCTGTAATCACGACTGCATCAGACGTGCAGGGCACGATTCCGGTGGACATGTTTGGTCGGGAATTGGGATGGGTGGTCGATAGCTTCGACAAGGCCACTCCTGTGAGCGCCGCTGTTGTGAACGAGGAGCCTGTTGCGCTCATACAAGAGACAGGCGAACGGAACTGGTGGCGTTATGACAAGCCTGTACCTGGACATATCAAGGTATATGCTTCAACGGCAGAAGCATTACAAGAACCATTTAACGCCGCGTTGGTCGTGAGTGACCGTTTATTGGAGCCGGAGGAAGAGGAGCAGCTTCTTTCTAATGGCGTGCTGTACCGTCCGAAAAGCTTGGTGCTTGGCATCGGCTGCAACCGTGGGACTGCATTAGAGGAGCTGGAGGCGGGTGTGCTGGACACCTTGCAAGAACTGCGTTTGTCCGTGAAAAGCGTACGGAATATTGCCACTATTGATCTGAAAAAGGACGAAGAGGGCTTACTTGCTCTTTGCGCCAAATACGGTTGGGAACTGGTGACGTATACTCCGTCAGAGCTGAATACGGTGCAGCTTCCCAATCCATCGGAAACCGTCTTCAAATACACTGGCGCATATGGGGTCAGCGAACCTTCAGCCTTGTTGTCTTCTGGTGCAGACCATTGGCTGCTGGAGAAGAAAAAAAGCGGCAATATGACGTTGTCTGTAGCGCGGGTTTCCTATGACTGACGTCATGAAGCAGGCTGCTGTACAGTCTGATCCATCTGCCGCTACGCGCAGAAGCCGTATTGTTGTTGCTGGCACAGGCAGCGGCGCAGGCAAAACGACGGTTACCCTCGGGCTGATGAAGGCGTTCGCCGATAGCGGCCTGCGAGTGCAGGGTTTTAAGTGCGGACCGGATTATATTGATCCGACCTATCATACTGCCGCGACCGGGACTTCTTCCCGTAATCTGGATTCATGGATGACCTCACCAGATACGGTGCGTGAAATCTTTATCCGTGCTTCTGAAGGCGCGGATATTTCCGTGATTGAAGGCGTCATGGGGCTGTATGACGGCAAGGACCCGCTCAGCAACACCGGCTCGACCGCTGAGATCGCCATGCTGACGGACAGCCCTGTATTGCTGGTGGTCGACGTGCGCAGTATGGCACGAAGCGCCGCCGCTATTGTGCTCGGCTTTCAGCGCTTGGAGCCCAAGCTGCGCATTGTGGGCGTAATTGTGAATCGCTGCGGTAGCCAAGGGCACTATGGCATCGTCAAAAAGGCGATTGAGCAGGAGTGCGGCATCCCCGTGCTCGGCTGGTTAAAGCGTGATGACGGGCTGGATATTCCCGAGCGTCATCTGGGTTTAGTACCTGCTGTGGAACGCGGCGAGCTGGAGCCGCTTTTCCAACGGGCGGCAGAGCTGATCCGCGCGGGTACGGATCTGGATGCACTGCGGGCATTGGCAGATTCGGCTCCGCCGCCCAGCCCGCCTGATCACCCATTATTTTCCCCAGATCGGCTTCCATCAGTAGGGCATGAAGCTGATACCGGGGGACGTCCCGTCATCGCCGTCGCCAGAGACGCGGCTTTCAATTTTTACTACTCGGAAAATATGGATTTGCTACGTCAGGCGGGAGCGGAGATTGTCTATTTCAGTCCTCTGGCGGGAGAACGCGTACCTGAGCAGGCAAGCGGCCTATATCTGGGCGGCGGTTTCCCCGAAGAGTTTGCCGCAGATATCGCTGCAAATACAGGCTTTTTGGAAGATATCCGCAACGCGGTGAGCCGGGATATGCCAGTATTCGCCGAATGCGGCGGTTATATGGTACTGGCACGGACACTTACGGATCGTATGGGTAATGCCCATCACATGGCCGGGGTTATTCCGTCGGACGTCCGCATGCAAGAGAAACGGGCCGCACTGGGATACCGGGAAGCAACCGCTTTGCAGGATTGCTTGCTGCTGGAGGCTGGAGAGACCATTCGGGGACATGAATTTCATTATTCTGTCATGCACTATGATGAATCATCCGTCCCCTACTCCTACGCCTATCAAACCAAGGGGATGCGTGGTCTCCAGAGCGAGGGCTATGCGAAAGGGAACCTTTTGGCAGCCTACACGCATGTTCATCTCGCTTCTCTTCCCAAAGCGGCAGCACGCTGGGTTGAACAATGCCGGGCTTACGGTCAATAGTTTTGCAAACGAGTCCACTACTTCATAAAAACGAAAAAAAGCCGATTCCCCTAAAGGGTCCGGCTTTTCTAAATATCAATAGACTTAAACCTTACATAGTTTGGAAGCGTATACATTACTTTTTTGGTGATTCGCTTACATGAGCTTTTTCAGTTGGGAAATCCTTCCCTGACTCACACCAAGCATGGAGGCGAGTTGTTTTTGTGAAGATGCTGGATGTTCTTCCATAAGCTCTCTCATTTTCTCCAAAATAACGTCCGTGCGCTGATAAATTTTTTTCATATGCATATTTTGCTTAAGTGGGGGTGAATGGGTTTCAGTCGCTGTGACCGGAAGTAAATCTTCCGTTTTCATCGAGGCTGCACATTCATCGCAGATAAACTGATCTTTAAAGTAGGTGTTGGTATCAACCGAACCGCAAAATATACAGTTGGTTGATTTGTACTTACGGAGCATGAGTGTCTGGTCTTCAATAAAAAACTCTAATGGATCGCCGATGTCAATCTCCATCGTCATGCGCAACTCTTTAGGTAGCACAATTCGCCCCAAGCTGTCCAAGGGCCGGGTCATTCCAGTCCTTTTCATTCATGCAACCTCCCCGGTTTTTTAAGATTTATAGAATGTATAAGGTTTGAGGCAATTCTTATCAATTCTATAACCGCAAGCATAAATTCTTACAAAAAGCGGCCCTTTATTGTTAATCAAGCATGGACGCACTTTTTTTCTTACGAGTATACCATAAACAGGCCGAATCGCCATCGTTCAGATTTATAAATTTTGAATAAGTTTTAAATAAGTTTATCCCGAGCGAACATATATGCTATAATCTTCTGCTAAAGGATTTAATAGGCCGTCTGTAGAATTATTTATATATGCCGTAGCTCGGACAATGATGGCGGTGTTATGGGAAATGGATGAGGGCCAAACGGAATTTTCTGAGCGTTTTGACCCCACAAACAAGAATAAATGACACGGGTCCCGCCTTTAAAGTCCTTATATACAAGTCAGGCAAGGAGGATTTATCATGGAAAAAAGAAAAGCATTGTTGTTAGGAGATTATTCGTATCCGGAGTTTCACCCGCTGCAAGGGGTGGACGAAGAGATTAGCCATATTTTACAGGATTGGATGACCGTACAATGCAGTGAGAATCGTAAAATGCTGCTCAAGGAAAATCTAACCCCATTCGATCTATGTATCTCGTACTGTGATAGCCGCAAGGAGGTCCTGTCTCCTCAACAAACAGCAGGATTGCTGTCCTATGTTAGCGGCGGGGGTGGATTGCTTGTGCTGCATAACGGAATCACATTGCAAGGACGGTATGAAATTGCACAATTAATGGGGGCGCGTTTTTTGCGGCATCCGGCTGCCGGACCGCTTTCCTTCAAAGTAACGGCGCCGGATCATCCGATTATGGAAGGAATCGAGCCGTTTGAGATCCAAGAGGAACCGTATCGTTTTGACTTTGATCCATTCACTGAAAAAACACTACTGATGGAATATGAACACGAGGGCGAGTGGTGGCCGGCGGCATGGTCACTGTCCTATGGCTTGGGTCGGGTCGTCTATTTGATGCCTGGACATAATCAGCCAAGCTTCCAGCACGAGGGATACCGCAAGCTGCTGCTTCAGGCTGCCAAGTGGGCTGGACGCTTTCCAGGTTAAACATAGATCATTCCATTCATTGAGGAAGGGGAGCTGCGAGCTTTATGCGGCTCCCCTTTTCAGGTTATACTATAGGTAATCACAGGTAGGGGAGGATATATTATGAGCGATTTGTTCAAAAAAGCCATCTCATTGGGGTGGGGCCTCACCGTTGTCAGCAAAGAAAAGGTGGAGAAAGCCGTCGAGGATCTCGTAAACCGGGGAGAACTTGCGCCCTCGGAATCCAAAGCGCTGGTCGATCGTCTGATCGAACGAGGGGCAGAGGAACAGGGACAATTCAAAACAGTGATCCGCGAACAGGTTAGCCGCATTTTGCAGGAGCTGGAAGTACCTACCGAAAATGATGTTACAAGTTTGGAGCAACGTGTGGCATTGTTGGAAAAACAGGTAGCGGAGCTGGAAAAAGAAAAGGCGGCGCTTACGGGTTCGAGCGACGCTGAAGAAGCGAACCGGCTGGATTAAAATGGCGGTTCGTATGAAGCACGCCGGTCGTTACCGGGAAATTGCCATGGCGCTGGCGCGTCATGGCTTTGGCTATATGGTGGAAGAAATGGGACTGTTCCAGCTGCTGTCATTGCCTCGCAAGTGGCTGACGAGAGAAACTCCCGAGTCCAAAACGCTAGGTGAACGGATTCGACTTGTGCTGGAGGATCTGGGGCCTGCATTCATCAAGCTTGGACAGTTGGCAAGCACACGTGCTGACCTGCTGCCGGAGCCTATTATCCGTGAGCTGGTTAAGCTTCAGGATCAGGTACCGCCGTTTTCATCTGAAACAGCGCGTGGCATTCTGGAGCAGGAGCTGGACACGTCATTAGAGGACATACTGGTTCGTTTTGACGATGTTCCGCTGGCCGCTGCTTCGATCGGGCAAGTGCATCTGGGCAAGCTGCACAGCGGCGAAATGGTCGCCATTAAAATCCAGCGTCCTGGCGTTAATCGCATTATTCGGCGAGATTTGGACATTTTGCGGGAACTGACCGCTATGGCAGCCAAGCGCTGGGAATGGGTAGAGCGGTATCAGCTTCGCCAGATGGTAGAGGAGCTGGGGAGATCGCTCATTCAGGAGCTGGATTACAACCATGAAGCCCGTAACACAGAGAAGATTGCGCTCCAATTTGAGCAGGACCCACATATCTATATTCCGAAAATATACTGGGATCATACCTCTTCCCGTATACTGACCATGGAGTTTCTAGACGGAACTCACTTAGGTAGTCGTGAAGAGCTATTACGCCGTGGATATAACTTGAAAGAACTGGCGCAGCGGCTGGTGAACAGCATGCTGCATCAAATTTTTATGGAGGGTTTTTTTCATGCCGATCCCCATCCGGGGAATTTACTCGTTCTGAAAAATGGCAGTCTCGCTTATTTGGACTTTGGCATGACGGGAAGGCTGAGCGAAGAGATGAAGAATCATCTCGCTTCCCTCATTATTGCCCTGATGCGCAAAAATACCGATGCCATGGTTCGGTCTATCGAACGTTTGGGTCTGGTCGAACCGGACACCGACCTGAATGCGCTGCGTGCCGATCTGGACAAGATACGCGAAGATTACTCAGACGTTCCTTTCTCACAGGTCAGTATTGGTGATGCTTTGAACGACCTATTTGGCGCAGCGCAGCGCCATCGGATTGGTTTGCCGTCGGACGTCCTGTTGCTAGGCAAGGCGTTGCTGACACTGGAGGGGGTCGTGGAGCATCTGGACCCTGATCTCAGTATTATCGCTTTGGCTGAGCCCTTTGGTAACAAGCTGTTGAAGGAACGCTTCAGTGGTCGTCGTATCCGAGGCAAGCTGCTGGGTGGTGCAACCGAGCTGGTGGAGACGCTGATGGAACTGCCAGGACAGGCGAGACATTTGGCCTCGATTATCAGCAAGGGCAAGCTTAAGCTGGAGGTTACTGTGCCGGAGCTGGAAATGCTTCTGCGCAGGCTGGATCAGATCAGCAACCGCCTGTCATTCAGTATCGTGTTGTTAGCGTTCAGCATTATTATGGTCGGACTGATTATCGGTTCATCGCTGAATCATCAGGCGACCATGCTGTGGAATGTACCTGCCATTGAAATCGGCTTTGTTGTAGCTCTCTTAATGGTTGCCTTTTTACTGTATTCCATTTTTAAATCGGGAAGGTTTTAGATACCGACCAGGAAGGAGGGGTTATGGATACACATAAGATGAATAATCTCCTAATTGCAGATGTGCCATGGCACCGCCTGACTACTCCTTATGGTAGGGGCACGGAGTTGCCACAATTGATATCCAACGGGGAGTACGCAGCAATTGCTGATCTGATAGAGCATCAAGGCACACTGTGGCAGGTTACGCCATGGGTGTTACTTTTCTTATTGCGTAATATGCATACGAGAAATTCGGATGATATCACGCTGAGTGAGTTGGAACTGTACCATGCGGTTGTTGGAGCATTGGACATGGAAAATGCACAGGAGGATTCACAGAAGTCTGTGGAATCTCTAACCATGCTGCTGGACGAAAAATACCTATGGCCGGCAGACAGCGATCCAGAAGAAGATGAACTGGAGTGGGAAGAGGAAGAAGCACGCGGTTATGATCCGGTAGCTTTTTGGAGTTATTATGACTATAGCTATCGATTATTGAAGAAAGCACTGCCTGACTTTGAAAGCCTACTTCAGCACCATGCGGACTCGGAGTTTGCTGAAGCTCTATCGGAGCTTGTACAGGAATTGCGAAAATTTTAAAATAATAAAAAAACGAATCAATCGAGCTATGACCGGAAACTAATCTTTTGCTAAGGAGTGATTTTAGTGGCAAAAAAATTAACTGATATACATCGAATACGTCTCCTAAGTCTCCTTCGTGATATTGGGTTTGAACCATCAAAAGTTACTATAGAAAATAAACAGGGGGAAACTGAGGTTATTGATTTAGAGTCCCCGTTACCGAAAGGGTTGCAAGCTGTTTTAAATTCCCGAGGCAGCCTAAGTAAGGAGCAATTACTTGAGATCGAAGAGAGTGTTAAACAATCCAGAGAGGATTGGGATTAGAGGGGGTATTTATTTGATACGAATGCAGCTATTGCCCTTCATAGGCTTGACTCATCTTTGGATAGAGTGATACGACAAGCTGAGGAAGATAAAGAAAATATTTTCTTTTCTGTTATAACTCAGTCCGAGTTTATAGCCGGGTTGCCCACTGATACTGACTTAGATTCGATACCTTTTCTTGGCGGGGAATTTATTGCAGTTAATTCAGAGATCGCAGTTAAAGCGGGGCGTATCAGAAGAGAACAAAAAGATAAGTTTGCAAGAAAGCTCAAGACCCCAGATGCATTGATTCTTGCGACAGCTATTATAAACCAATTGGTACTGGTTACGGCGGATCAAGATTTACAGTTCGCGGAGTCTGAGTATGAAGTTAAGGTGATAAACTTTAGCAGGTTAGAATCTTAGAAATTGCGAAAATTTTAATTATAAGAAAACGAATAAGATGAAGATACTGGGCGATATTTCAAGGAAATAGATGATTTCTTTCTGTAAACAGCCTTTTAACTCATTCGTCTCTGCGAATTCCTTACGTTATAATGATGGACTGAATGTAACGGACCGGGTTCGTTTGAGAGAGACGAGCTGAATGATAGGAGAGCCTTGGCGATTGGCAGCTGGACGGATGCCCGAAACACACGGGTTGCGAGTCAACACGCTACTCTCTGTAAATATAGGAGGCTGGAACGAGACAGTATGAATCTTAGACAACAATGGTTCGGTAATATCCGGGCCGATATACTTGCGGGCATGACTGTGGCGCTAGCACTAATTCCCGAGGCGATTGCCTTCTCGATCATTGCAGGGGTCAATCCCATGGTCGGACTGTACGCCTCCATCTCGATGGCAATTGTCATCTCTTTTGCAGGTGGACGTCCGGCGATGATCTCGGCAGCGACCGGGGCCGTAGCTGTACTGGTCGTTGGCCTGGTGAAGGATCATGGCGTGGAATATCTGTTTGCAGCTACCATTTTGGCAGGAATCATTCAAGTGCTGCTGGGTGTATTGAAAATAGGTCGCTTTATCAGCTTTATTTCGCAGCCAGTCATGACCGGATTTGTGAATGCGCTGGCCATCCTCGTCTTTATGGCGCAACTCACCCACTTTCATGGAGCTAATTGGATCATGTACGCGATGGTAGCAGGGACGCTACTTATTGTGTATATTTTACCGAGATTTGTGAAAAGCATTCCTGCCCCATTGACGGCAATCATCATCATGACGATCATTACGTATGTATTTGGATTGAATGTGAAAACAGTAGGAGATATCGGTACACTAACCAGCTCGCTGCCTTCATTCCATTTGCCGCAAATTGAGTGGTCGTGGCACACTTTGCGGATTTTGCTGCCGTATTCCTTTACGATGGCACTGGTTGGACTGCTGGAATCGCTGCTGACAGCCAGTATTTTGGATGAAATGACCGAAACGAAAAGCAATAAAAACCGGGAAGCCCGCGGACAAGGGATTGCCAACTTTGTAAATGGCTTTTTTGGTGGTATGGGTGGCTGTGCCATGATCGGACAATCCGTCATTAATGTCAGCTCAGGCGGAAGAGGGCGTTTGTCCACTTTTACGGCTGGGGTATTCTTGGCCTTTCTGCTGCTCGTGCTTGGCGGGGTTGTAAAGGAAGTGCCAATGGGCGCATTGGTGGGAGTCATGTTCATGGTGTGTATTGGAACTGTGGATTGGAAATCGCTCCGAAACATTGCCAAGGTTCCGAAAGCAGATACGTTAATTATGGTAGTTACGGTGATCATCGTGGTGGCTACGCATGATTTGTCCAAGGGCGTGATCGTGGGCGTACTGCTGAGTGCCCTGCATTTTGGCTGGAAAATGGCTAAAATTCGCATTAGCGCGACGGAGAACAACGATGAGAAGGTGTACCATGTCAGGGGTCCGATGTTTTTTGCATCAACAACTCGTTTTGTCGATCATTTCGAACCTTCGGATGATCCAGAACGTGTCGTGGTGGACTTTAGCCATTCTCATATTTGGGATCACTCGGCGGTTACTGCCATCGGCAAGGTGCTGCAAAAGTATACGAAATCCGGCAAATCTATTACCCTGCAAGGGTTAAATGAGGAAAGCCGTTTAATTATAGAGAAGCTTGGCGGTCCTGTAGTTACAGAGCCACTCGTGTGATGAATCGTATAGCATAAATCAAAGCTTGAAATGAAATTTATTCATTTCAAGCTTTTTTTATTTATTTCTGAAATAAAACAACACTTTTCTTCCTAAATCATAGATAAATATGACAAATTTTCATCAAAGTATTGACGTAATAATTGGGCAGGAATACAATCATTGTTATTAAGCAAAGCAAATACATAGGAATAATCGAAAATCGAAAGGTATGCACATATGAACTTAGACTGGGAGTTTATTGTAGAGAGCTTGCCGTTATATGGAGAAGCTATGTGGCTGACGTTGAAGATCGCCTTTTTTGCTATTCTATTTTCATTAGTCGTCGGTTTGCTGTGCAGCACAGTGCTGTATTACAAGGTAAGGGGAATTAGCGGCATCATTGTTGCCTATATTGAGCTTTCCCGAAATACGCCGCTGCTTGTACAGTTATATTTTCTGTATTATGGGTTTACGAAAATAGGTCTGCATATGAGCGAAATGACGTGTGCCATTGTGGGCATGACCTTTTTGGGCGGGGGGTATATGGCTGAGGCGTTCCGTGGGGGAATGGAAGCAGTGAGTAAAACCCAGACGGAATCCGGGCTGAGTCTCGGGCTGTCCAAGATACAACTGGCGAGATATGTTATTTTGCCACAGGCTTTTGCCATCAGTGTTCCGTCTCTGGGAGCGAATGCGATTTTTTTGCTCAAGGAGACTTCCATTGTTGGCGCCATTGCTTTATTAGATCTGATGAATGTGGCAAAAGACCTGATCGGCATGTACTACAAAACAACAGAATCACTAATTCTGCTGGTATTGGCATATCTCGTCCTGCTTTTACCTTTGTCGATACTGCTGACGTGGGTGGAAAGGAAGGTGCGATATGCTGAATTCGGGGATTAATGTGCTCTTTGAAGGTTCCAATTTCGAGCGTCTATTAGGGGGATTACTCGTTACGCTGGAGATTGCGCTACTTTCCATTATTATCGGTACTCTATTAGGCATTTTGATGGGGTTGCTGCGCACCTTAAAATCAAGACCGATTCGGTTTGTGCTGAAATTATATTTGGAGACATTCCGCATTATTCCAATTCTGGTGTGGTTGTATGTCGTATATTTTGGATTTACTCCTTTGTTGAATGTGAATATCAGCGGGGAATTGACAGCAATTATCGTATTCAGCCTGTGGGGAGCGGCCGAGATTGGTGACATCGTTCGTGGTGCATTGGAATCACTGCCCAAGCATCAGGTGGAATCCGGGCAGGCACTGGGACTGACATATAGACAGTTATACCGCCATGTGCTCATTCCCCAGGCGGTGCGCCGAATGCTTCCCGGTTCTATTAATCTGGCGACACGGATGATCAAAACCACTTCATTAGTGGTGCTGATCGGTGTAGTGGAAGTGGTCAAGGTCGGACAGCAGATTATTGAGCTCGGTGTAATCAAAGCGCCCTCGGCATCCTTCTGGGTGTACGGCTTTATTTTCATATTGTATTTTCTCGTATGCTATCCGTTATCCAGACTTTCCAAAAGATTTGAACGCAGATGGCAAAATTAGCAGGATGGGGTGGGTGTCATGGGAGAGGCTGTGGAGGTTTTACTCGAAATTCGAGGGCTGCACAAAAGCTTCGAAGACCGAAAAGTACTGCAACAGATTAATCTGGATGTAACGAAGGGGGAAGTCGTGGTCGTTCTCGGTCCTTCGGGATGTGGAAAAAGCACACTCCTCCGATGTCTCAATGGTCTGGAACCAGTCCAGAGCGGAGCTATCCGTTATAGAGGGCAGGACCTGACGGATAAGAAAGTGAATTGGCGCGAGGTGCGGCAGCATATCGGAATGGTGTTCCAGAACTACGAATTGTTTCCGCATATGACGGTCTTAGAAAATATATTGCTCGGCCCGCTTAAAGTTCAGCGGAGAAACAAGCAGGAGGCACTTGAGCAAGCGGAGCAGCTATTGGAGCGAGTGGGTCTGCTGGATCGCAAAGATGCGTATCCGAGACAATTATCAGGCGGGCAAAAGCAACGGATTGCGATTGTGCGCGCCCTGTGTATGAACCCGGAAATTATGCTCTTTGATGAAGTCACCGCATCCTTGGACCCGGAAATGGTCAGAGAGGTGCTGGATGTCATGCGAGAGCTGGCACAACAGGGCATGACCATGATTATCGTGACGCATGAAATGGGATTTGCCAAGTCGGTAGGAGATCGTATCGTTTTTATGGATCAAGGACAAATATGTGAAATGACTACGCCACAGCAATTTTTTACCCAACCGGAAACAGAGCGTGCCCAGCACTTTCTGGATATATTTCAGTACGAAACGATATAAACAGGGGGATGAATACAGATGAGAAAAGGAATGAAGTTCACGACGTTATTACTGGCTTTAAGCTTGCTGCTTGTTGGTTTGGCGGGATGTGCAGGAGGCGGAAATACCAACGGTAGTTCAGGCTCGGCTAAATTTGCTTCGATTGAGGACATTAAAAAGAATGGCAAGATTCGAATTGGTGTATTTGCAGATAAGCCGCCTTTTGGCTACGTGGATTCGGAAGGGAAGAATCAAGGCTTTGACGTTTACATTGCGAAGCGGTTTGCCAAAGATCTCTTGGGTGACGAGTCCAAGGTGGAATTTGTCCTGGTGGATGCTGCCAGCCGGGTCGCCTATTTGGAATCCAACAAGGTAGATATCATCATGGCTAACTTTACGGTGACGGATGAGCGTAAAGAAAAAGTCGATTTTGCCAATCCATATATGAAATTATCCTTTGGCATTGTGTCACCTGACAGCGCTCCAATCACCACGATTGACCAATTAAAGAATTCGGACCAGAAGCTGATTGTCGCAAAGGGAACGACGGCTGAAACCTATTTCACGAAAAATTATCCTGACATCAAGCTGCTTAAATTCGATCAATACACAGAAATCTTCTCAGCCCTCAAAGACAAACGCGGTGCCGCCATTGCCAACGATAATACAGAGCTGATCGCCTGGGCCAAGGCCAACCCCGGCTTTACCGTAACCATCCCGGCCTTTGGTGGTCAAGATACAATTGCACCCGCAGTAGCAAAGGGAAATAAGGAGTTGTTAGACTGGATCAACAATGAGCTGGCTACATTAGGCAAGGAAAACTTTGTGCATCAAGCCTACAAGGACACATTGACCTCTGTTTATGGAGAAGGCTTTACAGATCAATTGGTTGTAGAGGGCGGCAAAGTGGATTAATCATAGTATAAGTTGTTGTTTTACCATAAAGAAGCGTTGGGACAACAAGCCCAACGCTTCTTTAATATGGGGAAAAGAGGGCCTTAGCAACCTCTTATTTTGTCATGGAAATGCCCACTGGGCTAATAGTAATCCTCATTCTCATGTTACAGTCTCACTGTCTCTCAATTCCATCTTCAGGAATGTATTCTATAATATCAGCGAGAGTAATAGCCCTTGTAAATCTTCGTTGGCGGGCAAATCTATTCAAAGCATCAAGTATATGGACTAGTGTTTCCAGTTCAAGTCTTTTGGTTTTGCCATTTACCATATCTATTACGGTAGCCGGACGTATTTTTGCTTCTGAAAAATACTCCTTTATCAGTATAGATTCTAGTTACACGTACTCTGAAATAATGATAACAATTATGCTAAATAACAAGGGAAAAAATATCCCTGCCAGGGGCAGAGATATAAGGTGCAGCGGACTATTCTGTGAATGAATTAGTGTTTCTCTAGTTCATTTTCAGGTATATATTCGAGAACATCATGTAGAGTTAATGGACGACCAGAGAGCCGAATCAGTGTTTCCATCACGGTATTAAATGTTTTAAATTCGATTCGCTTGGATGTATTGTTACACATCTCATAGATGGTATTAGGCCTGATTTTTGCCTCACGAGCGAGAGCGTTTTTAGTAATCCCGATTTCTCGAAGTAATTCTTCAAGTTTAAAAACAATTCCCATACATACACCTCATTATAGAAATTTAAATAGAAATAACATTAACTATTGAAGTTTATCTTTAAAGGATATAAAATAACTACAAAGGTTAATCTTTAAAAGTTATAAAATTTACAAATCTAATCTTTAGTAAAGACCGTTTTAATAGATGTGAAGGGAGCTAAATCTAAATGAACAAAAGTAATTTTGAAAAAGTAAGTGTCATTCTTGGTCCCTGTGATCTTCCGCATATGTATGAGCTTTTTGAAGGCTATCTGATCAAGGACCGTTACGTCATGATGATCGACAATAGCGTGCTTACTCTTCGACATGTAAAAAAGGAAAGAAATCATTCGCATCTATATGTTGATGGTGACACGGGAGGAATTCACTCTTGCAAGGCATGTACAACGTGAAGACATAGATGTGATTACTGAGTTGGTCGAACGATTGCGCAACATGGATGCATTAAGTTTTCTTACAGATGAATTGTTATGGAACACATGTCGGGAAGATATAGACTTTGATTTAGTTCGGAATAAAGGACTATGAAAATGGCGAACGTAAATCTGATTCGAATTTTTGTTCTCGTTTTACTTATATAATGTAACACAGAAGCGTAAAAGGGTGAAATGAACACCGTCCTAATAAAGATACATACTCTACCCAAAAGCTCTTGCATGCTAGTAGATTTCATTATATAATCTTAAATGATAATGAGAATCATAATCATTACTAACAGTCTTTAGGTGCATGCTCCCAATATGAGCCTAAGTGAATAGGATGGTGATGTGCACATGGCTAAAGCAGATGTGGCAACTGCCAGAAGACAGCTTCGGAGTCCGAACAAGGTAACTCGCAGACGAGCTTTGAAAACGATCAAAGCTGCGAAACGCGCGAAGTAGCAGGTTCCAAGTTAACTGCAAATGGCAATACCAGTGTCAAATTTTTCAGTCTCCTCGTTTTGATATTGCACCTGCTTTCCTGATGGTGGTACACAGGAAGGCAGGTGCCTTTTTTTGAATGATATAAAAAAGCGCCAGACGGGTATCGAACCGTTCTGGCGCATTATTTGGAGATATAAAAAAACCAAACTTAAAATGAACATAAAAATGGAGTAGACGGAATAGTGCTGTACAAGCGAAGCGATCGCTTTTGTCCCCGGATTACTACTCTATAAAAGGCTTTGTTCAAGAAATCCGGGGGCGGTGGCGATGGGAAGCACTATCCGACTGCGTAGTGGCACAATATGAAACTTTTAAGTTCGGTTTTAATACAAAAACTACATTTATTTCTTTTGTGCAAACAGCCATTCAATCATATCCTGATTTTGCAGAGCCGGAACCCAGGAGAAGTGTCCTGTAGGTTTGATAATCCCTGCTTCGTATTCAGTGAAGTGAATGAGGTTTCCGTTTTGTGCTTTAATGGCAGCGACCATTTCTTGCGAGTTTTTAGGACTTACTGTGGTGTCGTCTGCAGCATGGAAGGCCCAAATAGGAACGTTTTTCAATACCTCGACGTGTGTAGGTTCAACAGGCGCGTACATGTTAACGGCTTTTTCATAGTTGGTCAAACCGGCAATCGGCACACCTGCGGCGAACAAGTCAAGATTTTTCTCCAACAATCTCCACGTCCCCATGGCTCCTTGAGAAATACCAACAATATAGATTCGGTTGGTATCGATCGGGTATTTTAACGCCGTTTCACGTACCAAATCGGCTACAGCGCTGTTGCGTGGCTCATCCGCCCAAATGAATTTATGCTCCAGGTCAATCGGGCTTTGTGGAGCGATTACGAAGGATGGGTGTTTGGCTTGCTGCTCAGGAGAAGCCCAAGTAACAGCTCCGGCATTTGCCAGCAGGTTTACTCCGTTTCCGTCGCCACGTTCGCCGTTTCCGTGCAGAAACACAACCAGAGGGTAGGTTTTGCCGGGCTCTACTTTAGGCTCAAACGTAAAGTAGTTCAGCTTGAAGCCTTCTTTATTTTCAAAGGTGTTTTTTTGGAAATCGTCCACGATCGGTGTAATTTTATCCGTTGCTTTTACAGTCTGTGCAGAGGCTGGAATGACTGTTTTCTTTGAAGTTGCAATATCTTTCTTTTGACTAATCGTATAATTCAACGTGTTGATGCGGTTAACTGCGCTTGTTGCATCATAAGTAAGGGTACTTGCATTTTTATCTTGCGTATCCAGCTCAATCACGACATATTTACCATGAGTACTGCGGTTGGTGATAGCTCCGGTATCATTGGTATATACACCGGTCACGGTTCTGTCTGTATATACATCATTGAGTACAGATTGAACCTGAAAGCTGGAAGTGGATAAGGATGCCCCGTCAATATTAGTGCTGTATTTCAGTACAACAGCAGAAACAACTTCACCCAAGGGCTGTACCTGCGTAAGCAGGGTAGCCTGTGGCGCTGGGACATCGGCTGCTGCGGCAGAGCTGGAGGATGGGAAAAAGATCGTAAGCAGGAACACGAAAGATAATAAAACAAGGGCAAAACGTCTTCTTTGCATGAGATTAATCTCCTTTGGTGTCATTTTTTAAAGCGCTTACTACATGTTCGGGATGGTTGACTGTATGCTGTGGAATTCATACAAATCAAAAAAAAGGCAAACTCCGGGTACACAAGTGTACTCGGGTTTTGCCTTTTCAGTAACAATCCCACTTGAAGGATAGCACCTTCATTGGAATCTGACAAGTGAAAGCGCTACAATTTTGGATGTTTTTTATAAAAAATTCTACTTTCGCAACTTAGAATTTTGCAAAAATCCATTGAAGAGATTTGTAATCAGCAAATAGATAGATCGAAAAGATTGTATTCGTCTATGACAGGAAGATAAGAAACCGAGGCTTTCCAACGGTAATATTGTGGTATATAATCTCCTTAACTTAACGACGTTAACTTATATAACGATGTTAATAAAGGAGATGAAATCATGAATCAATACGATGTTATTGTCATCGGTGCAGGACTGGGTGGCTTGTCCTGTGCAGCAAGACTCTCCGCGCTCGGTTACCGAACAGCTGTTTTTGAGAGCCACACTCTGCCTGGCGGTTTCGCAACTGAATTTACAAGAAAGGGCTACACTTTTGATGTCTCCTTGCATGGTGTCGGTGGACTCGGGGAAGGCAGCTTCGGTCGGATGTTAAAGGACTGTAATGCGGACCAGCGAATTGTTCCTCTCCGCAAAAAGCACCCTTACTCCATTCGTTGGGAAGGGCAGACCATTGATATTCCGTCCGATGTTCAGGAGTATGTGCAGCTCCTCAAAAACATGTTTCCTGCTGAGGTGGCAGCCATCGATAGTCTATTCGCGGGCATTCGCCGTTTTGAAACAGGCTTCTCTGCTTTTTCTTCCCTCACTTCCTGGCGCAGGGCGGCTGGCCTGCTCAAAGCAGGAACCTTCTTCCGCTGGACGCAGATGACTACCTGGGAAGCTGTAAGCCAGTTCGGGTTGTCTGACCGATTCACGGAATTTTTCACCGCGCTGTGGGCCTATTATGGATTGCCTCCAAAACGGCTTGCGGCCTTGTATTTTTTCATTCCCTGGATCGGCTATCATTTGGAGGGGACGTATTACATTGAGGGAGGCGCACAGGCTTTATCCAATGCACTGGTTGACGCTATTAAGTCAGCGGGAGGAGAAGTTCACCTGCGCAGTCAGGTGTCTGAGATTATGCTCGAACGCGGTAAAGCAGCTGGTGTCCGTCTGAAAAAAGGGGATGTATATAAAGCCAACTGGATTGTGTCTGGTATCAGTCCCCATCATACCTATGGCCGCCTACTGGAAAACTATGATGTTGCCCGTCGTGAGCTGGAAGCTGTCAGCAGTTTGGAGACTGGCATATCTCTCACCCAGCTATATCTGGGATTATCATGTGAACCCCATGAGCTTGGTATCACCGAAGAAGACTTAATCCTACGTAATGAGCCGGATTCGGAAACAGATTATGAAGTTATGATGAGCGGCCAGTATACCAAAGGCAACTGGATGCTCACCAATTATAACGCTATGGACCCTAAGCTCAATGAACCGGGGAAGGGTGTCATTGCAATTACATTTTTGGACAGATTGGAGAACTGGCCTGCCGCACGTCCCGAATATAAAGCCAAAAAAGAAGCCGTGACAGAGCAGATACTGGGATGCCTAGAACAGCTGTATCCTGGTTTTCGCAGCAAGGTAGTGGTGGCCGAGTTGGGCACACCGCGCACGATGCAGCGTTATACCGCTAATCCCGACGGGGCCGTTTATGGCTACGCACAAACGGTCCGCCAGTCCGGCATAAAAAGACTGAAGCACAAATCAGCAGTAGACCGTCTGTCATTGGTAGGGGCGTGGACACAGCCTGGGGGCGGGTTTCAAGGGGCTATGAACTCGGGTATAATGGAAGCTGATCGTATCGCCGCCAAATTGGGGTAGGCAGAAGGGGCAAGTACATCTACTCATGAAACATATCAAACGCCGAGAACGTGAAAGCAGTGAGATCCGCCGGAAAATCATTGAGGCCGCCCGGTCGCTTTTCCTGAATCAGGGGTATGCCGAAGTCTCCATGCGCAAAATTGCGGATCAGATCGAATATTCACCAACGACTATTTATCATTATTTTGCCAATAAGGAAGCCGTTGTCCGTGAACTGCTGCTAGAAGGAAATACCTTGTTCCTGCAGGCTCTTCTGCAGCGTGTGGATGAAGCACAGGCAGCGGGATTGAATACGCTGGACACATTGAAAACGGTATCTGATGCGTATGTTCGTTTTGGAACGACTAACCCGGAATATTACAACATCCTGTTTATCAGCAACCTGGAATCTGTAAGCTTGGTCAGTCTTATAGACAGTGGGAGTTTTAAAGGCTTTGAGCTGCTTGAAGCGGGGCTCAAAGCTGCTATGGAGGAGGGCTGCATCATTCAAGGAGATGAGCACCTGATCGCCAGATCCGTATGGAGCATGCTGCACGGATTGACTTCTTTGCTCCTGAATTTTGAACTTCCTATGGCAAAATCCAATGATGAATTGATCGCATTCACTATAGATACTTTCCTCAAGGGGTTAAGCCGCTGACGCAGCGGCTAACTTTCTTTACCTCACACCACTGTACATGCGAATCCGCATACAACCATTCCGAAAGATTAACGAAGTTCCAAATCTGAAAGCTGCTTAAGTACGGCTTCAATACGACGTTTATCTTTTTTGAGCATAACGAGCTGCAAAGAAGCAAGAAGTAGATCTGAGATATTGGCCCAAGCGTCTGCTTCCAGAGCGGGAAGAGGATCCCGATGAATCATAATATCCAGCGCCTCGGTTGCAATTTTTTGATGAAGCTCGCTATCGGATAGCCATTCAATCAACTGCTCAGCTGTAGGACGGGAGTGAGCGAAAAGTATTGCCCAGCCATCCACCGGATGATTGACCTTATCCCGCATCCAGTTAATGATCTGTGGTGAACGAAAATGTTGTAGCTGCCCATTAGCGGTGTATCCTCCTAATTTGTCTTCTGCGACCGAATGCTGTAGCAGGTGATTGCAAACACATACCAAGCCTTCCTGCTCGGGTAGGCAGCGGGCGCTTAGATAAGCACGTGTGGACGCAAATGCACCCTTAGCATGTAGGGTATTGTTTTGAGCTAAAGATGTCCATGCTTGCGCGGTTTCCGGTTCCCACAAGGAGCGGACCCAATCAGCAGCCCCAATCCCCGCAGTCTCCCCTACCAAAACGGCCCAAGTAGAGAATGGAACCTGGCTATGTTGAATGTTCTGCCAGTGCTGCTCCCAGGCAAGAAAAATATCCTTTGGATCATAGGCTTGAAAAGCCTGCAACACAGCAGGATAATCTACGCCATGCATGGTGGTGTAATGGATTAGCGTCTCCAACGACTGTGCATCCTCCAGCTTCATCGTGCAAAACATGTTCAACCAGCGTTGCCACAGTTGCAGTGGTGGGCTGTTTAGCTGAATGCCATGCTCATCGGTCACTTTAAACCAATCCCATAGCCATAGCCCGTGCAAGGTGAGCATGGTGTCTATATAGGCGGGTAGATTTTCCGCGAGCAGCGTGAACTGATCCAGCTCGTGATGATAGCAGAAAACCGCTGGCTCTGTTGCGGATGTTGCCATATCAAGCAGTATCGGATCACCCGCACCATTATAATTAAGGATCAGATATCGTTGCTCGTCCGCTGCTGAGTCGGTATCTTCCCCATAGGATGTAAAATAGCCAATATACTCATGATTCCATCCAAACTCTCCTGTGATATCGTCTAGGATACACTGCTCTTGTTCAAGATCCTTGCTGTTTTTATATGAACACTCTGGTCCATCAGCTACAATACAGTGTTGGGGGAGACACCATAGCAAATTTAAGCTGCCACACCGCTTTATCAATTCAGACAGGGAGGCAGGCAAATGCATCTGCAGCCGTTCCTCCAGCTCAGTTAGTTCACCTGTAGAAATCCCTTCCGTCCATTGGTATACCACATCAGGCATCCCACTTTGTCTCAGACGATCAACGACTTGTTCCAGTTTTTCTAAGGTTTGTGTAAAATGTACTGTCATTCGTATTCGCCCTCCTCTTACTCTACAACCCGGCAATGCTCTTTTTGCAAGAATGATAAAATTTCATCACGAAGTGCTATCGCTTTGGATTCATAAATGATCGCCACTTCGCGTCCATATGCATAGTTAAAACGCACGTATCCGCCAAGAGTCTGAAGAAAAGCCATGCAGATATGCTCATTTTCAATCCATAGATTTGAGTTAAAATGCTGTTTAAATCGCTGAGCCAATGCTTGTAAGGATGCCGGAGCAAAATTCAGCGCCTGATCGCTCGGATTGGCTGGATTGTAGGCCTCGGCCGTATCCAGGGGACTAAACAGTAGGAATGTAGCGGTTTTGTCTTGGCTGACAGGTTCGAAATAACGGGGGAATGGCTCCATTCTTCCAAATTCATCCTGTAGTATATGTCCTAATGTCTCTGTGAATGGAACTTGAACATCTAAAGTCTTCGTAGTAATGATCTCCGAGTGTCGTGGCAGCCACATTAAGCCTTCAACCTGAGGGTGAATCGCTAGGAAGTCACCATCTATGGAACTGCCAATGACCACGCACTCGCCCAGCTGCTGTGCTGTAATTGGGCAGTTATCATCATGCGTCCACAGTTCGTAATCCGTATAGGATTGCAATAGTTGAGGATCAGGCATTTCAATTATCAGCAGGCCACAATAGGTGCCCGGCCCGTAGCGGGTGAGGAATGCTACATAGGGAGGTGGTAAAGTTATTCCATAGGTATGCTCAATATTTGTCAGTTCATCGGTAGCCACCGGTGTGTGCTGTGTGGAAACCCAATACATGTAGAATACACCTGCTTTCCGGCACTCTATCTATAGGGATAGAGCCCAAAAGTAAATGAGAGATATGCTATAATCAGGAAATAAAATAGTTATAGATTAGTCTATCTTAATTTCATAGGAACTACAATTTGTGAGGGGACGAAGGAGGAACACATCTTATGACATCAGGGGTACAAGCCTACATAGATCCAATTTTTGAGGCGATTGATGAGGCGTACGCTTCTGAGCAAAAGCGCATCGCCGAATTCCAAATCAAAAGTGTCCTTCACGAAGGGATTCATGAATACTTAAAAGTTACCTGTAAGAAGGATGGGCTGTGGGTGGATACCTACGAACCGTTTGATTGGGATCATCGTAGACCGGATACGAAAATTTCTGGGTTTACAGATGGGGTAACATTGCAGCAGGTACAGGACGAATGGATGCCTGTGTTTAGGGAACGGATAGAGGCTCTGTTTAAGTCGAAAGAATTTAGTTCCATGTTCTTTCGTTATCGGCTGGAATTTCATCTGGAAGTAGTCTTGGAGAATAAGGCTAGTCATTTTACATTCTCACTCCTGAACGAAGATAAGCGGCAGCAACTGTTAGCCACTATCCAACAGTTTGTAGAGCAGAAACTCAACCCCTCTAGTAAAGCTGTGCCGAAGGAAGAGGACGATTTTTTCTTAGTAAGGCACTTGCTTGATCCTCATTTGTACCCTGTAAACGCCCAGTGGATGAATGAGCTGCTGAATCGAATGGATGCCAAAGTGAAGGTCAGCCGCAAGCGTGAGGAAGCATGGAGGTATCAGCTCAGCAGTGGCTTGAAGCATTGGGCAGAGGATGAATTTTTGGCCAATTATACAGATCGGGAAAAAAGCTATGGGCTGGATTATAAAGTGAAGCCCGATATTCTCCCTTCGGAAATTCCTGCGCCAGCCATGGAGATGTTCCTGCTTACCGCGATGCGGGTGGGCTCGACCGATGCCGATGCACGGCAGAAGTATTTGGAGATTGCTGCACAGCTAGGCTCGGAGCAGGCTTCCGTGTGGCTTGAGAGCGGATCAGGAAGCATCCCAGCGTTATATACAAGTGAGCGAGTCATCTGCCAAGCCAATGATATTTTGCAAACGCTGGAGGTTCAGATTCGTTCAGAGGAAGAAGAGAGCTATAGAGAAGCACTCGTATATTTATGCGATATTTTAAGAAAGGGCTTTACCAAGGAATATCGGATGAAGTTCAAAAGCAAGGTGAAAAACTACCTGCCTGTACCCAAGTTGGCTAAATCTACGTTACATCGTTTCTTCGCCAACGCACTTGAGTATCCGTCGCTGCATCCGTTGCTGGCTGAATATGCTGAGGTCGTGATGGAAGAGTTCAAGTGGTATAACGATGTAGAGCCCGGTGAAAAGTCGGCGATGCCGGGAACCTATGCGGTGATGGGACTGGGCCTAAAAGGAAAGAACTATTTTCCATTAGTGAATCGTTATATGAAGCTGGTGGACAGTGAACATCAGTCCGTACAGGACGGTTACGCCGCTGTATTTGCTGACGCACACGGACTGACACCGGACACGATCCCCGTTTGGACGAGGGTTCTACTGGCAGGCAACGAGTCTGCCAAACCACTGAAGTCATCCAGAATCGAAACCGTAGAGCAGGCACAGGTACTGGTGGAGGAGCTTGAGAAGCTGGAGGACTATGAACAAGAGGTGCTTGTTTATCGTATATGGGGTGGCGCGAAGAAACTAAAAAACAGCCTGAAGCAGGCTGTCCCTGAGGTAAAAGAGCTGCTGGAAACGCTTATTCCATAAAAGCATCATATTCATGATAATATCGCAGTCCCTGCGCAATGCGTTCAATATCCGGCTCGCTTCCGCTGTGGCGTAACACTTCAATGATATCCTGTACAGTCGCCACCTCCAACCAAGATTGCACGTGATGGTCTGGTAGAGATGCAGGTATACTTTCATCACGATGATTGGTGACGGTGAGACCGGCATCCTCCAGTTCCCACAATTCTTCCTCGGGGATGATGTAATAGGTAGAATTGAGCGGATTACTTTGAACACGTTCCAGATTGGCAAATACCCATTCATTGATCTCTGTTTGGCCAACGGCACGAATCAATGCTTCAAGGCTGTCAAAAGTTTGTATGCTCATGTATGGAGGCCCCTCCCTTAGTCGCTGGCTTATGCTGTAGCTTTTGTAATATTCTCAAGATGGCCTGTCGATTCTTCGCATCCTTAATGTACTTGGGAATGGAATGGGAAGCCGTACGCATCATACCGGATGTAGGCTTTTCTCGCAACTCGGCAGAGATATAGGAGAGCAGGTAATTCAGGTGTATCCGGTTAAGAGCCCAGACAGGTTTCCCCCGGTAGTAATCAAGGAAGTACAGCTGAAGCTGGAAAATAGGGTCTTTTCCGTTTTGGACCACGTCTGTATGCCATTCGTGTGATTGAACACGATGCACCGGAACCTGATTGCGTGTCTCACAGTGCGGACAGTTTATATTCGTATTTTTATGGAGTTTCGTTCGGTCATCATGGATTTCGATATTAAAATACCGCTCGCAATGGTTGCATACGCCGCGTGCATAGAATGTATAAGATTCTGGCTGCTGATACGTGTAGTAACAATGAGAACATCGAACGACGTAATGACAGTCTTCCTTTGAGTTGGAAATAAAAGCTTGGCCCTGACAACGGGGACAGTGAACAGCTACTTGTTCTCCTCTCCGGATCACGGCGCTAAAGTCATATTTATATCCATGTTCATCTTTGAAGCGCTTTTGCTCCATATTCGTTCCTCCTTTTTCGAAAAGAGCGTAAAAACGTACGTTTTACGAGTCTTATGTTATAATATTCCTCAACAACAGAATGGCTTAGATGGGCGGTCGGCTAGTCTCCTGTAAAGGAGGTGAGGCCTGTGGAGGTTAAAGACACCCTAATGTTGATGATTCAATTCGCAACGTTGGTGATCCTAATTCTTTCCTTCCATAAAAAGAAATAGACCGCCCTCGACAAAGGCAAGCGGTCTATTTCAATGATCATCCTTTGACACGGCTACCGCCCTTAAAAGCGGCTGTTGCCAAAGAGTGAGGATGTTGACGCATCTTCACTCTTTTTTTAGAATATACATCTTATTCCCATTTTAACACTTGAAAATGGCCTTTTCAATGCGCCGAAGGGTGAAAAGGTGAATAGGACGTGCAAAAGGAGAGGGCGAACATGAGCATTTTTACAGGGCTGCAACGTCCGCAGTTTCAGGCTTATTATGATGAGGTTTTTCTAATAGAGCATCGTTTTAAAAATGGTATGGGCTTTCCGCCTTCTTATATAGATTATGTCAAAACTCTTGGTTACGGGCGACTATGTGGCTTATGGAACATTCATATTCCTCTTGGCGATCACCCGGATTCATGGCTTCATCGTTATCATAACTGGCGGGCCTGGTTTGATGAATTACTGGGATCGGAAGAGGTTCTACAAGAAGCGGCGCTGGAGCCAGATGGTTTTCCGGAGCTTTTGGAGCATGCGGTTCCCTTCGCTTCCAGTGAAGGGAATGACCTGCTGATTTGGGATATTCAATCGCCTGATGAACGGGGAGAATTCCCAATCTATGCTTTGAATCTATGCACATGGGGCAATTTTCGGTATGCAGCCTCGGATTTATATAGCCTCGTCGAAGCGTTGGTGGATGAAGAGCGCGTGAAGTCAGTATTAGGGACAGAGCGTACACCATTCTCTTATACGTTCGAGCCCTTTTAGCAGCGTAAATAACCACCTTGGTATCAAACTTCAAGGTGGTTATTTGTGCTGCTATTCTTCTGCTAGTGGTCTTCGTATTGGGCTAAATATCGCTGTACCAACTCATATCCAGCCACGCCCATTACAGTATATTGATTATATTCTTCCAGTTCCAGATTGCGTATATATTCATCCCCGCAATACAGATGGCCCGCACAATTAAAATATTTTAGCTGCTGTTGTTCCTCGGATAGAGGGCGCTGATCGATAATAGGCCATACTCCCTTCGTCATGTTTTGGGTGGCGGTGAATATAACTTCAAATCGGCCGCGATAATTTGTGAACGGAAGATATGTCTTTTCACCCTTGTACGCTTGATTCTGGCCTATGGATAGAACCCCGAAGGAGAACGCTTTTTTGAATCTACCATACAGTGCGCAGATCACCTGACATACCGCAAATCGGCCGTCATGCATGGGGATAACAAAAATATCGCCTTCCCGATGTTTGATTCTTTTGAACACCATCGTCAGGCCAGCTCTTCCTGAATGATCTCTGTTTTTAGACCTTTAGCGTTGGTAATCGTAATGCTGATCGCATCATAGCCGTTCCGCTTCGCATCTTCAAAATCGCATCGTTCGCCGTTGATCAGCTCTAACTGTCCATTCTCATCCACATCGTCTGCAAACTCGTCATCCCAATCAACATTATAAAAAGCGGTCAAGCTTACCTCGAAAGTATCTTCACCATCTTCGTCCAGATAGGGCAGCAGGGGAGTACGATTGTTCTGCTGTTCCTTGGTATAAACTTCGCATAGCAGAGCATCGTAACCATGGCGGGTTCCGTCAAAAATCACGATCTGTTCACCTGTGACTGCCTCTTCTGCAATAATGAGTTGGGGGGCAAATTCAGTTCCAGTGATCAGCTCGTCCATAAGTTCTCCATAATAAAAAATGTGGAATTTCGTATGTCCTGCCTGTGAACGAAGCGTACCTGTCCACTCCTGCTCGACCCATGCCTCTGGGTTTTCGGGTACAACCCAACCTTCTAAATAAGCCGGTCCCCAATTAGGGTTATGTATTTCTGTCATCAGTAGGCCTCCCTTTCTGCTCGTTGAGTCGTTCAATTACCTGATTAAAAAACGTTGTAAAGTCTGTTGCCACCAGATACAAATGTCCACATTCGTCCTGCTCTGCAATATCATAGTTCAGTTTGTCATCATAAGCATGAAGATGTGTGCGGTCCCAGTAGTACACATACGGGGTGTATTCATTACATATTAGAACGTAAAAATTGTCGCCCGCATCTGCACCAATCAACAAAGCGTTCTGGACATGATTGATTTCATCCAGAAATTCATCATTAATCGCTAGAAGGTCATGATTTTTGTTGGATACCTCATATCCGAAAAAACAAGTCAAATCAATGTCTCCGTTATCCACGCGATCGAAGGGCACATTGCAATAAAAAGGGGCGGCTACATAAAAACCGTTATATTGTGAAAGAAAACGTGTATAGCCAGCGGGCAATATATGCTGTATCTGTTCCTCCAATGCCGCGATCTGGGCAGGCGAAAGCCCTGATTCAATTGCGAATGACATCAACAACCAGCCTCCTTGATCCTAGTAAACCATAGACCTCTTTTTGGAAATGAGAAGACGCAGCGGTGCATCGTTTGTGAGATCATGTCATGGATAGGGTGACGATTTTGTTGTCCTCATCCACATCTACCTTCACATTCACTCCCAGCTTGTCCTTAAACAGCTTACTGATATTGATATAGTCATCCTTTACCGCACGGCTTGATCTACCGGTCGTGCGAGTCATCCCAGCGGTGATGATGGAACGGACGTATGTTTTATCGAGCTTGGCTTTGGGATTATAGGTATAAATAATCTGTTCCTGCTGATTGTAATAATGGGTTAATTCCGTGTAGTCGTTAGCATTCTCATACTGCTTTTCCTCACGCACATACTCAGGATGGTCCATGGTGTAGTGGACTCCCCCGTCCAGAAAAGGATTTTCCTTGGAGGGTCGGAGTTCATATTGTCCATACGCCAGTTGAAACAGATACTCTATGCCTGAGCCCTCCGCCTGATAGTAGAGCTGACGATTGTCCCCTTTTTTATCTATAGCGGTATAGCTGCTGATTAAAGGCCAGGCATCATACTTTTTATCCTTTACCTCAATGGCAAGCTTGTAATGTAAAAGCACCTTTTCATTTTGAAATAATCCAAAGCTGCTCATGATGAAATAGGCAGGCACACATATAATCCCGATAATCAATATGAATATAAATATTCTTACACGCATAAGTAGAGTGATTCTCCTTTGGTTGTCGATTATGTGGACAGCTCCCGTTTGGCAGATGCACCGAATTCTCATGCTGCGATAATTGCTTCAGAGCATGTTGTGCGAAAGGCATGCTTTTATGTGCGCGAAGCAGTGCACAAGCGGCCTCCTTGACTAAGATATATGTATCACTGCGGATCAACTCTCATGTCTGTAGTTCGATAAAGCTTCTTCCCGTCCGCCACCCTCCAGCAGCACCATAACCGCATAGGAGATCGTATCAATCCAATCGTCGAGGGTGTTGATCTGCTCTACGGTCAGCAGGTTGTTTCGCTGCAGCATACTATCAGGATACAATGCCCATGCCCGTGTATATTGACATATCCCCCACAGAGCGGCAATCAGCTCCCGTTCTACGGATGGTTTCTCCAACTCATCTGCGAGAACTTCAATGATGGTCATCAGTTCATGGAAGTTGTCCTCGATCAGTTCTCCCTGAAAGGGGCGGAGCATCCCTAGAAATCCGTTTTGCATTTTGGGATGCTCCAGATCATCGTGAATAAAAGAATGACAACGTAACAGCTCGCGAGCCTCCTGTTTATTCATTCAGCTCCTTAATCTCTGCGCGGATACCTCTGCACAGAAAGCTACCTGACAGTCCCGACAAGGCATCGATATCAACGACCATGTCTGCTTCTTCATAGCGGAAATCAAGCTGCAAGATGATGTTTTCTGTTTCTACAGGAATTAATACATGCTCTTTGGTTTCCAGAAATGTAAAAGTCACTGCATAGCGTGGGACGTCTTTTACTGGAGCTTCAGGGATTACAGGTGCCTCAGCCGAAGGCTCCAGATCCGGTGATTTAGGGACAAGCACGCTAGCGTAGGATAGCTCAATCGTCAGCGTAATCTGGTCTTTCGTCATATTAGCAGCTGTAATTCGGTCATAATGAAAGGGAGGGAAATAGCCGAGCTTCTCGACAATGCTGTCTGCTCCTTGAATAGAAACGGTTGGAGAGAAAGCCAGTTCCAGTCCGATGGACCCTGCCAGTTGGTCTTCATATTCTGGATTGATACGTACAAGGGCTTGTTCCGGCTCTACTTTCAAAATCGTCCCTATAAAATACTGTTTGCCATGGATCAGAACAATATCATGCGGAACGAACGGCAACGCTCCCCCGGCTTGATAATGAATGAGATATTCGTTCTCTTTTTTTTCAACCTTTTGAACTTGAATTTGCATAAATTGCAGCCTCCTGGGGTTAATGGTATGACGGATTGTTTAAGTGTGTGGTAAAGGGAACGGAGTCCACGTTTGAAAAACATACTTCATATCCGGGGTATCCTGTTCGAGCATAAATGGAAGAATATCCATAATAGCGCGTGCTTTACTGCCAGCATAAAAGTTACGCGAGCTGTGTAGCAGCTTGTTTGCCTTTAACCACTGGCTCAGCTTCATCATAACGTCTTCGACGATTGCTTGGTCGATACTTTCATAAACGTCCTGACGGATTGAAACGAGCATGCCGCAATGATTAGAAGATTGGCACAGGGGGTCATTGGACAAAAGAATGTACACTTCCGGCGTTGTCCCTTTGTTATAGGATGATTTGATACTGGGAGCCTCGATAGCTAGCATCAGCGGAATCAATTCATCATCGGTAACAATACGAAGCAACTCCTGCTTGTCCCAGCGAATCTTACCGTGTTTGGCCTTTTTAGCCCCGGCTTGATAGACTGACACACGGGTATTGCGGATTCCTGATATATTCAGGAGCGTTTCAAAACAATCGAACAGGTTAGTAAAGCACTCTTCGGCAAACAAAGTGTGCTTCTCCGACAAGGAACCGGTCATTATGAAATTATAATGCAGGTTGTTAACCACAAGCATCCATCCTTTATTCATGAATTACCAATTCATATACCATAATATATGACATGAAGATCGAATTCACCTTTTACATTGACTGTGGTACTGTTCATTAAAATCGTTTGGAAACCAGTTCAACTTCGCGTATACTAGGAAAGTCATAGATGGAACGGGCCTGAGCCGCATTGCGGCCGTATGTTGGTTACATGAACAGATTCAACGATAACGGATAAGCTCCCTTCCTGAAAAGGGTAGAATGAGAACCGATACAAAAATGGGAATTCTGAACTATGGAACGATAGATGTCATATGGCACATGAACCTATTTTACGTGACACATATTGAATACAGATAAGGGAAGTGAATACCACTTGAAGAATTTTGCAGCATTAGGCGTAGAGCAGCATTGGGTAGAAGCCTTGAAAGAACAGGGAATTTCATCCCCAACTCCTGTACAGCAGGAGTCGATTCCACTGTTGATGGAAGGTCAGGATGTTATCGCCGAGGCACATACGGGAACCGGGAAGACGATTGCGTTCTTACTACCCATTTTGCAAAAAATGAATTTGGACAAGCGTCATCCACAAGCGCTCGTGATTGCACCGACGCGTGAGCTGGCGCTCCAGATTACAGAGGCAGCGAACACGTTGGCCGCTACAGAGCCAAGCTTGTCATTACTGGCTGTTTATGGAGGACAGGACGTAGAGCGTCAGCTTCGTAAACTGAAAGGCGGCGCACAACTGATTATTGGTACACCTGGGCGACTGCTGGATCACCTGAGACGTGGCACGCTGGATCTGGGTGGCATTAAAATGCTGGTCCTGGACGAAGCCGACCAAATGTTACACATGGGCTTTTTGAACGATGTGGAGACGATTCTTCAGGAGGTTCCTTACCGGAGACAGACGATGCTGTTTTCCGCTACGATGCCAGCCGGTATTCGCAAGCTGGCTCGTGTATATATGAACGAACCCGTAGATGTCAAAGTGAAATCCGCTTCTTCCGTTCCGGTGAGCCAAATCCGTCAGGTCGTTGTGCAAACAACAGACCGTGGTAAGCAACAGGCATTGGTGGATATGCTGAATACGGATCGCCCGTACTTGGCTGTTATTTTCTGCCGTACGAAGCGCCGGGCTGCCAAACTGAACGAAGAGCTGCAAGAGATGGGCTTTGAGAGCGGTGAGCTTCACGGAGATTTGTCCCAGAACAAGCGGGAGCAAGTGATGAAGGCGTTCCGGGAAGCGAAACTCCAATTGCTCGTAGCGACTGATGTAGCTGCGCGCGGCCTGGATGTAGAAGGCGTCACGCATGTCTTTAACTATGACATGCCACAGGATGCCGAAAGCTACATCCACCGCATCGGGCGTACCGGCCGTGCCGGAGGCAAAGGCGTGGCAGTGACGCTCGCTACGCCAAGAGATGTTCCAGAGCTTCGGAACATCCAGAAAGTTGCTGGTGTCACATTCACCAGCAGTGAGGGCGGCGGACAGCGTAGACCTGCTTCCGATACGGCTGATCGACAGGGTCGAGAACGCCGTTCGGGCAGAAACGACCGCCGTTCCTACGGCGGCAACGACTCCGGCGGCGGACGCCGGGGCAGCGGTCGCGAACAGGCGGGTCGTCGTGATGCCACAGGCGGCGAACGTCGTTCTAGCCGCGGCAGCAGCGAGCGTGGCGGATATGACCGCAGCAGCAGTGGTTCTGCACGCGGAGGCCAAGGCCGCTCGGCAGGACAAAGCAGCGAGCGTGGCGGATATGACCGCAGCAGCAGTGGTTCTGCACGCGGAGGCCAAGGCCGCTCGGCAGGACAAAGCAGCGAGCGTGGCGGATATGACCGCAGCAGCGGCGGCGGTTCCGCACGCGGAGGCCAAGGCCGCTCGGCAGGGCAAAGCAGCGAGCGTGGCGGATATGACCGCAGTAGCGGCGGTTCCGCACGCGGAGGCCAAGGTGGCCGCGGTGGACAAGCCAAAGGCGGCCCGCGTGGTGGTCAAGGACAAGGCGGCCGTCGCGGACGGTCCAGATAGATAAAACAGGAGTATTCTCATAGAATACTCCACTATGGTTATCATAATAGCCCCGGGGAGGCTCATCTTCCGGGGCTATTGTAATCTTCACCCATACCGCTTGAAGGAGCAGCACCATAAGATGACATGAGCAGCGGAGCTACCTTGAAATAAATGATCAGCGTTCAGGATACATTTTTCAAAAGATAAATTTGGAGGGGTTATACATCATGCAGGAACAGGATATGGGCAAGCGCGCCATGGTCTCAGCATGGATCAGCCTGATTAGCAACATCCTATTAACCGGCATTAAAATTATTACAGGACTTATGTTCAACAGCAAGGTGCTGGTGGCCGATGGTGTGCATAATGCCGGGGACGTGATTGCCTCTGCAACGGCACTGGGAGCGATGCGCATATCCAGCCAGCCGCCGGATGAGGATCATCCTTATGGTCACGGCAAAGCAGAAGTGATCGGTGCAAGCGTGGTGGCGGTCATATTGTTTGGAGCGGGCATATTTATCGGCTATCATTCGATTGCAGCACTGTTCGAACCGATGCCACAGGAGCATATACTGGCATTGGTGGCCGCCATTATTTCCTTGCTCTGGAAACAGTGGTTGTATATCTACACGATTCGTATCGGGAGAGCGGCCAATAGTCAGGGTCTTATCGCAACGGCAAAAGATCATCTCGCTGATGTGTACGCCTCTGGGGCTGCTGTACTGGGTATCGGTTTGGGGCTGATTGGGGAGCACTGGAGCATTTCAATCTTATCTTACGGCGACCCTATTGCGGGATTCGTAGTGGCATTGCTAGTTCTGAAATTGGCGTGGGAAATGGGCCGTGAATCCATAGATGTGCTTATGGAAAAAGCGATTGCCACGGAGGAAATTGAAAGCTACGCCGCAGCCGCACTGAGTGTAGCCGAGGTTCAACGTATTGACCGTATCCGTGCCCGTGAGCACGGCCATTATATTATCGTGGATATCCGCGCTTCAGTGGATGCCTCTTTGACGATTCAGCAGGGACACGATATTATCCGACTGATTAAGGGGGCTGTCATGAAGCAGGAACCGCGGGTTTATGAGGTGCTTGTCCATTTGAATCCATGGTATCCGGACGACCACTAGAACAGACGACGCGAATTGACAGATAACTTGCAGGGAGGGTATGCTTTTAAAAGCCGAACGATGATGAATAAAAGCGAGGTTACCCGAAAATATGCGAAAATTTTTAAAATGGTTAGGCATTTCTGTGACTGCGGCGGTTCTTTTAGTGGGCGGATATTATACGTATTCTATATATCATTTTACGAATCAAATTTCGGTTGCTTCGGGACAGGATTCGAAATTCAAACCGCAGGCACAAACTCAAACCAATGTACAACCAGTAGAGGTATCGCTCCCACCAGAATGGGATGGGACAGAAAGAGTGAATATTCTGCTGCTAGGTGGCGACTCCCGTGGAGAGGATTCAGGGCGTTCTGACTCCGTTATGGTTGCTTCTATTGATCCGGTTACGAAAAAGGCTACACTTATGTCGATTCTTCGTGATACGTACGTCAATATCCCAGGTCATGGGCAAAGTCGATTGAATGCTGCTTTTTCCTACGGTGGACCGGATTTGACCAGACAGACCGTGAGCGACCTGTTGGGCATACCGATTCAATATTATGTATATACTGATTTTAATGGCTTTATTGCGTTGGTTGATTCTGTGGGTGGTATTGACCTGGATGTCGAAAAAGATATGCACTATACCTCCAAGGCAGATAAACACCAGTTTGATATTGATTTGAAAAAGGGAATGCAGCACATGGACGGTAAAACAGCCTTGCAATATGTGCGCTTCCGTCATGATGCGACTTCCGATTTTACGCGTACGGAGCGGCAACGCAAATTCATTACCGAGCTTGGCGGTAAAATTCAGTCAACCTCATCTCTAATTAAACTGCCAAGTATTTTAAATAGCATTTCTCCTTATATTGAAACGAATCTCAGTACTACGGAAATGCTGCAATTGGCTTCATTGGGCTTTAATATCGATGCAACAACAGTAGCGAAGCAGCAAATCCCGCCGAATGAATTGGTACGCGGGGAAACCATTAAGGGTGCGCAGGTGTTGGGTGTGGACGAAAGAAAGCTCAAGCGCTTCATACAGAATCTTTTTGAACAGGAGAACAAACCTGTGACCACGACGGTGGATGCTGCAACCACGATAAATGATACTCCATAACCCTCGAAAGCAAGCGAAGTTCGTACGATGACGTACAACTTTGTTTGCTTTTGTGTTTATTTGGGTATAACCTTGTATATTTTGTTCCAAAAATATATCGTATCTATGAAGAACGTATACTCAATTGTGTAAAGAGAAGGGGAATGTGGTGTGGAAATAACTCCGGCATGGAAAGACCGATTCAAGAAGTTTTTTCTGAACAACAAGTTTGTGTTATTCCTGCTGGTACTGCTGCTGATCGGCTTGAATATCTTGGTGCTTACCAAAATTTCATACATATTCACACCTGTCATGGTGCTGCTTAAAACGATAATTCTCCCTGTCATTTTATCCGGCGTGTTGTACTATCTGTTCAATCCGTTGGTTGATGTACTGGAGCGTAACAAGGTAAAACGAATATACTCCATTATTGTACTGTTTTTGCTCATTATAGGAGTTATTGCGATTGTGGTTACATCGGTGGTACCTGTAATCCGCGATCAAATACAGGGGCTTATCCAGAATTTCCCTGCCTATAGCGAGCAAGTACAACGACAATTCGAGAAACTGATCGGCAGCGATTTTGTAAACCAGTTCCAGAACACCATTCAAATTAATCCATCTGAGCTGGCCTCCAAAGCTTCTGAAAAGTTATCTAGCTTTATTAATAATGCATGGACGGGCGTGGGCAGCTTCTTGGGCGTGGTTACAGAAACGGTACTTGCGATTGCCACGGTTCCATTTATTCTGTTCTACTTGCTAAAAGATGGACACAAGCTGCCACAGTTTATCCTGAAAATGCTCCCGCCTATGTTTCGTAAAGAAACAGATCGCATTATGACTGAAATGAACCATCAGGTCAGTTCCTATATTCGTGGGCAGATTATTGTCAGCTTCTGTATTGGGGCGCTGTTGTATATTGGTTATCTAATCATTGGATTAGACTACTCTCTGACGCTTGCAGTCATTGCGTCCTTTACGAGCGTTGTCCCCTACTTAGGTCCCGTCATTGCCATTACACCTGCGTTAATTGTAGCCTTGGTCACCTCACCGATTATGCTGCTCAAGATGGTTATCGTATGGACAGTCGTACAGCTCATTGAGGGTAAATTTATTTCTCCACAAATTATGGGCAAATCTCTTCGAGTACATCCGATCACGATTATCTTCGTTATTCTGACCGCAGGCAATTTGTTTGGTGTGGTGGGAATTGTACTGGCGGTTCCGGGATATGCTGTCTTGAAAGTAATCGTTACACATCTGTATAGTTTCTTTAAAAAGCGTTCGCATCTCTATGAGGCGGATAAAGAGAACGCAAGTCTTTACGAGAAATAAAATTTTCCACTATAAAATTGATATGGCCCCCTCTTGGGTAACTGTGGCTACGCGTGCTATAATTAATGCCTATCCTTATTCCAAAATAGAAAGGTCAGACTTTTATGATAAAACTCAGCATTCTTGACCAATCTCCGGTATCGGAAGGCATGACGCATGCGCAGGCATTACAAAAGACCGCTGAGCTTGCTATAGAGGCGGAACGCTTGGGTTATCATCGCTTTTGGGTATCAGAGCATCATTCTGCCGCAAATCTTGCAGGGTCCAGTCCGGAGGTACTGATTTCACATCTGGCCGCCCGGACTTCAACCATTCGAGTGGGGTCGGGTGGTGTGATGCTGCCTCATTACAGCGCTTATAAAGTAGCGGAAAACTTTCGTGTGCTGGAGGGGTTGTATCCGGGACGCATTGATCTGGGTCTGGGACGAGCGCCTGGAGGAATGCCCATTGCTACCAGAGCACTGCAAGAAGGCAAAATGCGAGGTGGCGTAGATCTATACCCTGAGCAGTTGGATGACCTGTTAGCTTATTTACATGACAGCACAGGCAATGATCACCGTTTCGGTTCGCTACAGGCGATGCCGCTCATAGAAACTGTACCGGAAATGTGGTTGCTCGGCTCCAGCGGTGATAGCGCAGGTCTGGCAGCCGAGCGTGGCGTGGGCTTTGCGTTTGCGCAGTTCATTAATGGTGAAGGCGGCACAGGGGCTATGAAGGAATACCAGGAAAGCTTCCAGCCTTCCCAGCATAGTGACCAACCGCGTTCGCTTGTTGCCGTATTTGCGATCTGTGCGGACACCGAAGAGGAGGCGAATCGGTTGGCTTCCAGTATGGACTTGTCTCTTGTACTATTAGAGCAGGGAATGCGCTCCGCTGGAACACCTTCCGTCGAAAAGGCACTGGCGTATCCGTATACGCCGTTTGACCGGATGCGTATTCGTGAGAATCGCAAACGTATGGTGGTCGGTTCGCCCGAACAGGTGAAGCGTCAGATTGAGCAATTAAGTAAGGACTATAATGCACAGGAGATCATGGTTGCGAGCATTATTCACGACTTTGATGCCAAAATGAAATCTATACGTCTCATGGCTGAAGCATTTGGACTGTCTTCTGTATAGTCATAATGCGATTCGCCGGATTTAAAAGATCACAGCTTCGAGGAGCTGTGATCTTTTTTTGAATTTTTTGAGGGAATATTGGATGATATGCACTGTATGATATAGGAAATAAACCAGTTAACACTTGATAATGATTATCAATATCTTTATTATATAAAGATAGAATGAAGTTTTGATGAAAGTCGTGCGTTAAGCCCGTGACTATATATATTGGATAAGGGAAAGGGATGATTCCAAATGTTTCGTCTGAAAACGGCAAATCTGGATATTGCTTATGAAGATCGATTGATTGTAGAAGATCTGAACGTAGAAATACCGCAAGGGAAAATCACAGCCTTGGTGGGCGCAAATGGTTCTGGCAAGTCCACCATTCTGAAGACGATGGCTCGCATCATGAATCCTAAGGGCGGCAGTGTTCTGCTTGACGGTAAATCCATTCATAAGCAATCCACCCGGGAAGTAGCTAAACAGCTGGCTATTTTGCCACAAAATCCGACTGCACCGGAAGGATTAACCGTGACGGAACTGGTATCTTACGGACGTTTTCCCTATCAAAAAGGCTTTGGTTCCATGAAAGCGGAAGATCGCAAAATGGTAGAGTGGGCCATTCAAGTAACGGGAATGAGTGAGTTCCACGATCGTCCGATTGATCAGCTTTCTGGCGGTCAGCGTCAGCGTGCTTGGATTGCTATGGCGCTTGCGCAGGATACGGATATTTTGTTTCTGGATGAGCCGACGACATTTTTAGATATGGCGCATCAACTGGAAGTGCTGCATTTGCTAGAGTATCTGAATACTTCGGCGGAGCGCACCATTGTTATGGTCGTACATGATTTGAACCATGCGGCCCGGTATGCTCAGCATATGATTGCGATCAAAAAAGGGAAGGCCGAGGCGGTAGGAACTCCAACTGAGGTTATGTCTCCTGATGTGCTGCGCGAGGTGTTCGGGATTGAGGCGGATATTGTAACAGATCCTCGTACGGGTGTACCGCTCTGTCTTCCATATGCTTTGGCTGGACAGCCAGCGGTAAGCCAAGCAGTAAAGGAAATGAATGTGGAAGAGAAGCAACCCGTGGGTTCTGTTGCCGAGCGACGTGATGCCAGACCACAAGTAGCGGCAAGAGGTTAAAGGGGACATACCATGAGACCACTGGATTACAATCAGCTTGAGCAATTAGCGAAAATAGTGAGAGTCACGCCGGAGGATGCAGTATATTCCGGCCCAGTGGCGGAATGGCTTGAACCAGAGAAGCTCCGCTCTGTAATGGAGTACTATAGCGATCTTCTGCGTGCTGAAGACGATTTGACCGCAGCTGTTTATTTTGTGAACCAGTTGCGTGGTCTCGTGTTTGCACAGCATTTTATGGTGTCACTGTGTGAACGCCGTTTGGATCTGTCCGTTTCTAATCTCAGATTTCATATTTGTTATGAAGGTCAATATCCCTCTATTAGCCTCCAGGTCATCGACCTAACAGAGCTGGACAATACGCGGAACAATGGGGATGACCCTTCTTCCGGACACGATCAGCAAGTGTTACGTGACTTTTACAGTTTGCAGATGCGGCCCATATTGGAGGCAATAGCTGCAGTGGGGAGCGCATCTATTGGGCAAATGTGGGGACAGTTTCCGTTGACATTGCTGTATTTTAAGGATAGAGTACAGCCATCGTTGACTGATCCTCAGGATGTGGAGCGCTTTGAACAAGATTATATGTATGTGACACGTGAGCTGGAGGGAGAGGTATTCGGGCGTAAAAGAAATCCGTTTACGGTTCGTCTCATTGAATTAGACAATCCTTACCGCCCCGGTGAAAATACCTACATGAAACCGTCCTGTTGCCAATATTACAAGACAGGTGGAGGCCAGCGGTATTGTTATGCTTGCCCAAAAATGTCCGCTTCCGAACGCGAAGAACGCAGACTCGAAGTGATGGCATCACGGTAAAGTCACTGTGGATGTTGGCATGTCCGTCACGTTTTGGTTAAAATAGGTTATGTAACCTAAACCAAGCGACACGAAGGAGGATGCTGTATGTCTGTCTATTCACATAATGCCGTAACACCAGCGAATCAGGAGGTTTCTCTGGATACTTACACCGGTAAGGTGCTGGTTATTGCGAATACCGCCAGTAAATGTGGACTTACCCCGCAATATGGGGATTTGCAAAAGCTTTATGACGAATATAAGGATCGGGGATTAGTTGTATTAGGATTTCCTTGCAACCAATTTGGCGGTCAGGAGCCGGGCAGCAGCGAGGAAGCGGCTGAATTTTGCCAATTGAATTATGGGGTTAGTTTCCCGATATTCGCCAAAGTGGACGTCAACGGACCGGATACAGCGCCTCTGTTTGAATATTTAAAAAAGCAACAACCTGGAGAACAGGAAGATGGGACAATTCAGTGGAATTTCACGAAATTCATTGTGAATCGTGAAGGTGTACCTGTGGGTCGTTTTGAACCGAAGGAGTCACCAGAAGCGATGAAAGCAGCTATTGAGCAATTGCTATAGTAGCTTCGCTTTAATTCCAACGTATATGTTTAAAAAGGGTCTGATTTCCGGAATGTCTCCGGGAAACGGACCTTTTTTGTTCTCTACATATGCATTTGTCTAAGGTGTGTTGCATCATGTGAAGGTAGGTTCCAAGGGCATAATCAGGAGGCTTACAGGGAAAACTGGATGGAGCAAAGAAACATTTCAGCAAACGACTGAACTCGTATATCCTTTCTTTTTTAAATGTGGACAAATTGTGAATATCTTAAAAAGCTATTGTAATGTGAAAAATATCACACTATAATAAGCGCATGAAGTGAAATAAATCACAAACGCAAACGAGCTGTTTACGTGAAACTATTCACAATTATTATACATTTTATGCCCACACACCAAGGAGGAATTTAACATGAAAGTAGCAGTTATCGGATGTACACACGCAGGCACGGCAGCTATCGTCAATACAGCTAAATGTTATCCAGATGCCGAAATTACCGTTTATGAGCGTAATGATAATATTTCATTCTTATCTTGTGGTATTGCTCTGTACGTAGGTGGTGTCGTCAAAGATCCGCACGGACTGTTTTATTCGTCTCCAGATCAACTGGCTGACTTGGGTGTAGAGACCAAGATGCTTCATGAGGTAACGAGTGTGGATACGGCAGGCAAGACGCTGCATGCACGTAATCTCCAAACAGGTGAAGAATTTACAGACACATTTGATAAATTAATTGTGACTACAGGATCATGGCCCATTATTCCGAAGCTGGAAGGCATTGAACTTGATCATATTTTGCTCTGTAAAAACTATAATCATTCGAATGATATCATTGAGAAAGCCCAGCACGTACAGAACATTACAGTCGTCGGAGCAGGATACATTGGTGTTGAACTGGTAGAAGCGTTCCAAATGAACGGTAAAAATGTAACATTGATCGACAGTGCTGATCGTATATTGAATAAGTATTTGGACCATGAGTATACAGACCGGATTGAAAGTTCCCTGAAGGAACATGGCATTAAGCTGGTACTTGGCGAGACGGTGAGTCGTTTTGAGGGTACGAACGGTAAGGTAAGTAAAGTCGTGACCTCTAAAGGAGAATATGAAACAGAGCTTGTTATTCTCTGCATCGGTTTCCGACCTCAAACGGATCTGCTCAAAGGTCAGGTAGATATGTTGCCTAACGGTGCGATCATTGTGGATAACTATATGCAAAGTAGCTGCCCGGACGTGTTTGCAGCAGGTGACAGCTGTGCAATCCGCTATAATCCGACAGGCAAAACGGCTTATATCCCTTTGGCAACCAACGCAGTTCGTATGGGTACGCTGGTAGCACGTAATCTGGTACAACCAACCATTGCCTACATGGGAACCCAAGGAACTTCGGGTATCAAAATTTACGAAGACAATATTGCAGGAACAGGCATGACGGAAGCGGCGGCAACGGACGAAGGCATGACTGTAGAAGCTGTAACCATTGAAGACAGCTACCGGCCTGAATTTATGCCAACCTCCGAAAAGGTATTACTGAAAGTGGTATATGAGCAGGAGACACGGAGAATTTTGGGGGCACAAATTATGTCGAAGGTGGATTTGACGCAATCCATTAACACGCTATCCGTAGCCATTCAAAATCATATGACCATTGACCAGTTGGCCTTTGTCGATTTCTTCTTCCAGCCACATTATAACAAGCCTTGGAATTTCCTGAACGCAGCAGGTTTACAAGCATTGCCTACAATATCCGAACGGAACCCAGTTACTGTATAATTCGGTTTGTCTGTGACATTGTTCATAAGTTTGTCAACAATCTGAGACGTATGGACGAATCCTTATAGTACAATATAGAGTAGCATAAGGATTAGGGGGTAAGTAGCTTATGGATTTGTTTTATATCCTTTTTCTTGTAGTCGTAGCGCTGGTAGGCCTCGGTGGAGTTATTTGGTTCTTGAGAGCAGTTGAAAAGGAAGAATACAACTAAATGCAAAGCGCGTAGTAGCGCAGTAGATGTAATAATACAGAAAAGACAGTCCTTTTTCCAAGGGCTGTTTTTTTAATGCTTGATAAAGTGATTTTTTTCACAAACATAATCACTGATTTTAAATAAAATATGAAAGAAGAACATTTTAGTGAAAAGATATTAAAGGAGCGGGGACATATGGCGAGCTATAAACCGGGGCAAATTGCCGAAAAGACGGTGGAAACAGGAGTGGCCAAGGCGAACAACCCGTGGACTGTGGCGGTGGTACTGGGATTTTTGGCAGGTGCATTTATTGCACTCGGGTTTTTGCTGGATATACGTGTTATTGCAAGTGCGCCTAAAGAATGGGGAAGCATTGCTACCTTTATTGGAGCTGCGGTGTTCCCTGTAGGTCTGGTATTAGTTTTGATCGCCGGCGGAGAATTGCTGACCGGCAATATGATGGCGGTTCCTTTGGCGAGATGGGCAGGACGGATTAAGACAGGGGCCATGCTTCGTAATTTGGCGATTATTACGCTCAGTAATTTTGCGGGTGCGTTATTCGTTGCATTTTTCTTTGGCCATGTGCTGGGTTTGACAGAAACGGGCCCTTACCTGGACAAAGTGGTGGATATGGCAGGACATAAGCTACATGAAAGCTTTTTGCAGTCTTTTATATCGGGTATAGGATGTAACTGGCTCGTAGCACTGGCTGTATGGCTGGCTTATAGCACAGACTCAATTGGCGGCAAAATTATGGGGATTTGGTTCCCGACCATGGCCTTTGTCGCTATTGGATTTCAGCACGTTGTTGCCAATATGTTTCTCATTCCGGCGGCTATTTTTGCAGGCCACTTTTCATGGGCAGATTATGTTATGAACTTCATTCCGGTCTGGCTGGGGAATTTGGTAGGAGGTAGCCTGTTTGTGGCTGGAGCCTACTGGTTGGCCTATTTAAAAAAGCCTCAAGCCAACGCACATCCAGTGAATGAATCTCCAACCACTTCTTCGGTTGCACATCAAATCCGTTGAGTGATCCTGCTTAATTACGGCACTTTAAACAGCAATGAACAAAGCAAATCCGCCATGACAGGCCCGGGGGAACGAAACCTGTCATGGCGGATTTTTTTGGGAGTGGTCCATGATTTGGCATGGAGGATGAGTGTGCTCTCGTCCCATAATGCCTTGATCTCTTTTACCCTCGGTAAGATATGATGAAACAGGATGTCGAAAAAAATATGATTCTTAAAAAAATCCGTTTTGCTCTATGCAGCAGACGGATTTTTTAATATTTTGGACTAGCGGCTGTGTGGGAAAATCCTTCTCTTGCCATAGGTCAAAGCTGTGGATATGATAAGATCAGTGTAATTTTTGGAAACGGTAACGGAAAGGAGCATCAACACTATGGATCATCGCAATAGCGCGCCTCCTGAGGCCACGCTTCAACAAGACTTACAAAGGGGACAGCGGATGACGGAGCAGCAGGACGGTATTTTTCCGGCTGTATGCCCGTTAGATTGCCCGGATACGTGTGGGCTCCTGCTTCACAAGGAAAATGGAAAGATAGTCAAGGTCACTGGGAACCCGGATCATCCTATTACCAAAGGCGCTATTTGTAACAAAGTTCGCAATATGACGGAGCGGGTATATGATCCTGATCGGGTGCTCTATCCGTTGAAACGTATAGGCCCCAAAGGAGAAGGGAAGTTTGAACGAATTAGCTGGGAGGAAGCGGTCGATACCATTACAGGTCGATTCAAGGAGCTGATACGTACGGACGGATCGGAATCTATTCTCCCCTACAGCTTTTATGGCAATATGGGCGTATTGAGTGTGGATGGAATGGATCGCCGATTTTTTAATGCGCTGGGTTCAAGCCAACTGGATCAGACGATTTGCAGCGTGGCTGGGAATGAAGGCTGGGCATCCGTTATGGGCTTTAAGGGCGGCACCAGCCCGGAGGACACGGAGGATGCAGACCTCATTATTGTGTGGGGTGGAAATGTCATTAGCACCAACATGCATCAGGTCGTTTTGGCTGAGAAGGCACGTAAAAAGGGTGCTAAGGTGGTCGTTATTGACGTTCATCGCAACCGGACGGCGCAATGGGCGGATTGGTTCATTCCGTTATATCCGGGGACGGATACGGCGCTCGCGCTGGGTGTTATGAATGTGCTGTTCGCTCAGGGACTGACGGACGACGAATTTTTACATCGCTACACGGTAGGCCATGAGGAACTGCGCGAGCATGTTAAGACGTATACACCAGAGCGAGTTTCGCGGATTACCGGCGTGCCGGAAGCAGATATTATCCGTTTAGCGGAAATGTACGGAACTGCGCGAGCAGCGTATATCAATATAGGTAATGGGCTTCAGCATCATGATAATGGTGGTATGAACGTACGTGCGGTTACATGCTTGCCTGCGCTCACTGGACAATGGCTAAAGCACGGCGGGGGAGCGTCACGCTCTAATGGCGCTTATGGCAAATTTAACGGCGCCAATCTGGCGCGTCCTGATCTGCGACAGAACCCGGATGCCCGGGTGATCAACATGAACCGGATCGGAGAAGCGCTGCTACAGAAGGAACAGCCGATTAAGGCGTTATTTGTATACTGCAGTAACCCGGTAGTTGTAGCTCCCGATTCGGAACGGGTGACTGAAGGATTTGAACGAGAGGATTTGTTCACAGTCGTACATGACCTGTTTCTTACGGATACGGCCCGTTATGCCGATATTGTGCTGCCTGCAGCGTCTTCCTTTGAGGGTACGGACCTATATAAATCCTACTGGCATCACTATGTCCAGATGCAGGAACCCGTCATTGCTCCACTCGGGGAAAGCAAAAGCAATTATGAGCTGTTTAGCCTGCTCGGACGGGCTATGGGCTTTGACGAAGCTGCCTTTACGGAAAGTGAAGCGGACATGATCGCAGGCGCGCTTGATAATCCAACGAACCCTTATCTCAACGGTGTAACCTTGGAAGCCTTAAAAGAGTCACCTTTTGTAAAGCTCGATATGTCGCCAAAGGCTACTTATTTGGATCGTCTAACCACGCCTTCAGGCAAGATTGAGCTATATTCGGAAAAAATGAAACAAGCAGGTCTGCCCGCGATGCCTTCATATGTGCCGCTGATTGAAGGGTATGATGGAGAGCATCGACCGCAAGCGGACGAGCGGTTTCCATTAATGTTTATTTCACCGCCAAACCATAATTTTCTGAATTCTACTTTCGCTAACTTACCCAAGCATCAGCGGCTGGAGCGGGAGCCCTTGCTACAAATTCACCCGGAGGATGCTCAGACAAGAGGCATCGCGGATGGGGAACCGGTTACCGTATGGAATGATCGGGGGACGTATGAGCTGAAAGCCAAAGTCACCGATCTGATGCTGCCCGGTACAGTGATTAGCCAGGGATTATGGTGGGAAGGCAAAGGACGCAGACAGCGTGCCAATGTGTTAACCTCTGATCGGCTGTCGGATATGGGACAGGGGGCTACTTTCTTCTCAACGGTGGTGAATGTGAAGCCCCAATGAGATAATGCCATTTATGGCGTCAGATGCAAAAGGAGAAACAAAAGATATGAAATGGTTGGAGTCTTATCCGAAAGAAGTGAAAGTGTTTCTCATTGCTAGCCTGATTAATTCCGCTGGAAGTTCATTGATGTGGCCGTTGGTCAGCATGTATGTGTTTGACGAACTGAACCGTAGTATGGGAGATGCAGGGATTGCGATTTTAGTGCAGTCTCTGGGCGGAATTTTTGGTCAAGTGCTGGGCGGAGCCCTCTATCATCGTATTGGAGCCAAAAAATTGATTGTTGGCTCACTGGCGATGAACGCGCTGGGACTTCTCACGCTTCCATTTACCAGTGGTCATTGGGTAGCGTTTGTCATCATGATGGGCTTTATAGGCTTTTTTAATGTCGTATCTGTGCCTGCGATTCAGGCCTTTGTAGGTTTTCGTTTCGCTGACCGTCGTGGAGAGCTGTTTAATATTATTTATGTCGCTAACAATATTGGGGTTGCAGTGGGTACGGGATTGAGTGGCGTTCTGGCTGACCTTTCCTATCAGCTCAGCTTTGTGATGAACGGGGTGACTTCTGCGGTATTTGCCGGGTTCTTCTGGTCTTATCTAAGCAGGGTAGATCGAGAAGAGGGAGAAGTACAGCTCAGCAAGTCCGTGAAGAAAAGAGAGGAAATACCAGCTCGTTTGCTGTTTCGTGATACCAGATTGTATCTCTTTGTGGGGGTAGGCTCGCTTTTTTTATGGTTCGGCAATTCGATCTGGAATACAGGAGTGTCTCCCCATATTATTGAGCAGGGCTTGCCTAAAACGATGTATGGGTTACTATGGACGCTGAATGGTATCCTTATTTTTGCCGCACAACCCATTATTTTTTGGATAAAACGACTGTACGCTCATCACGCTTCAGCGCAAATGACATGGGCTGGAGGATTTTATTTGGCGGCTTATATTGTCATGCTGGGCACACAGAACTATACTGGAATGATATTCGCTATGGTTCTGGCGACCCTGGGAGAAATGCTGATTGCACCTGCGGTTCCAGCATTCCTGTCTGATCATGGAGGTCGGGGTGCACCCTTTTACATTGGGCTTGTGGGGGGTATTGGCGCAGCCGGACGGGTAATGGGGCCTTATATTATGGGGAAGTTGTATGATGGCGGTGGGTTACCGCCTACACTTTGGCTGGCATCAGGCGTAGCGGTGTTGTCGATCCTGTTTTTCGTCCTGCATAGCTGGTTGAACCGTTTCCGGCATCATTCGGATACTTTGGATACTACGACATCCAAGGTAGATGCTCCCAGTTCTTAAGTCCTAATAAAAGTGCAGTAATATGCTGTAATTATGGTACAATAAGTGACGAATGGTTGTAGTTATTGCTTCAGGAAAGCCTTCACAGGAAGGATTGAAAGGAATTGTTTACAAGTCAACCCTTGACAATACGTCATTCGGAGATGAAGGATGCTCCTGATCTGATTGCGCTGGATGAATTGGTATGGAATGAACGCACGGCTCCCGCTTCGCTGTCTTGGAAGTCGCGCGGAGAGTTTCTGCGCAATACGCCTCCAGGCTCTCAACTGGTCGCCATCGAACAGGAAGTACTCTGCGGGTATATTGGATTTCGTTCTCCAACGCTGTTGGCTAGTAATTGTCATGTACTCGAAATAAATATAGCTGTACATCCAGCTTATCATCGTAAAGGTATTGGGACGGCGCTCATGAACTCCATGAAGGACATTGCAGCTGCCGAGGGCATACGCAAGTTGAGTTTGCGTGTACTCTCATGCAACACGGAAGCCCTTATGTTTTATGAAAAAAGCGGTTTCGCGATTGAAGGACGTTTGCATGAGGAGTTTTACATAGCAGGCCAATTCGTGGATGATGTGTTAATGGCCTATTTCTTAAAATAGGCGGGAGGCTACAGACAGTAATATTCGGTTTTATGCCTGGCCTAAACAAACAACGCCGCAGACCTGATCAGGTCTGCGGCGTTGTTGTACATCAATATTACCGAAGTTGCTTCCATTCATTTTGGAGCATACCATACACTGCGTGGTTCATGTAGCCGTCGGGCAGCAATTCCGCTTCGCGTACAATGCCTTCGAGCACAAAGCCCAAACGTTCTGGAATAGCGCGGCTGCGGCGGTTCGTAGTTGCGCAACGGATTTCGACCCGATGCAAGTCCAGCTCCATCAAAGCATATTCAACGAATACGCGGCAGGCGCTGGTCATAAGACCTTGTCCTTCGTACCCGTGTCCAAGCCAGTATCCGATGCTAACGGAGCGGTGAGTCCAATTGATCTCATGGTAGCTAATGATGCCAGCAAGCTCGTTGTCTATCCAAATTCCGGCGGTCAGACTACCGTTCTCTGCGGCTTGTTTCAAGGCGCCCTGCACGAACTGCTCTGTGTGGCTGATTTCCGTGGTAGAGTCTACCCATGGAAGCCATTGACGCAGGCGGTCACGGGACATTTCGATCAGCTCAAACAGAGGCTGCACATGCTCCTTGGTGAGCGGCCGAAGGACTGTGCGTTCGTCCAACGCATATGTAAACATGATTGATCCCCTCTTTCACTCGGAAAATCGCTAAACCAGCCAGTCTAGCATTTAATCCCATGCTACCTTATTCTGCGAGAGTCGTCAAAAGGGAGAGGAAGCTTCAAATTCTATAGGTCCCACCCGGAACCGTTCATGCTCGTATACATATTTCAAATCCAAATCCCCTACAAATTCGGTCGGGGATACACTGCCAGATACAGTGGCTTGCAGAGGGAGCTGTTCGGCATCATACATTACGACGGAGTTAAAATCGAGATGTTTTGTAAATTGCACTGGATCATCGTAAAATACTGATGCTTTAGGGTCCATCGTCTGTGTAGCACCGTCAATCGTGACAGTAATATGCACCTGGCGGTTGTGGTCACGTAGCTCCACTGAGCTGTGTACGCGCTGGGACACAGCATATGCTGCCGATTCGACCGCATATTCTTCCATCGTCTGTGCGTTAATAATATGCAGCTCCTGCAATTCGACACCCGTTCCCGAGGCGCGTGTGATGATCACGACGGCTTCACGGACACCATCCTCGTTTACATCCCTGTAATATAATTGTGGTGCGGTGGAGATATCTGCCGAGCCCGACCAGCGGAATGTGCGACGCTGCTGGCCGATTTCCAGTACAGCTGAATGGAATAGTCCCTGTGACGGATTCACGGCATATAAATGGACGGAGGGGTCTTCTGGAGCGCTGGCTAGCGGACGAGATTGTACGGTTTCGTTCACCGGGTCCGATGAAGGATGACCGGAAGTCATGACGGAAGAGGACAAAAGCATAGACAGCAGGATCACAATGAGCAGCTTAAACACGGGTGGGTCTCCTTTTCCGGACAAAATAAAAGATATATACACTATAACGAATTTATTTGCCGAAAATGTTAACTCTTTTTCATAACTTGTCACTTTTTTTGCTGAAGAGAGCATAAGGATTTTCATTTTATTGAGTTATGCGGTGTGAAAGGGTATATTTAAGGGAACAGGTTTTACACAGATTATACGGAAGAAAGGTTGATTAGCGTGGAGAAGCCGATCACTCCCCCCAATTTTATTAAAAATGTTATTGAAGAGGATCTACGTACGGGTAAGGTAAAGGAGGTTGTTACACGATTTCCGCCTGAACCAAACGGATATTTGCATATTGGACATGCCAAAGCTATCTGGATCAACTTCTCGTTAGGAGATGAATTCGGAGGACGCACAAATCTGCGTTTTGACGACACCAATCCGGCGAAGGAAGACACGGAATACGTGAACTCCATTCAAGAGGACGTGAAGTGGCTCGGTTATGAATGGGAGGAAAAACATTTTGCCTCCAATTATTTTGAAGAAATGTACAAGCGTGCCATCCTGCTGATCCAAAAGGGTAAAGCCTACGTGGATGACCAAAGCGCGGACCAAATCCGCGAAACTCGTGGCACACTGACCGAACCGGGGCAAAATAGCCCTTATCGGGATCGCAGTGTGGAAGACAATCTGAAGCTGTTTGAAGAGATGCGTGCAGGCAAATACCAAAATGGTGAAAAGGTGCTGCGTGCCAAAATTGATATGGCTTCAGGAAACATTAATTTACGTGATCCGGTTATTTACCGCATTTCACACACAGCACATCACAATACAGGCGACACATGGTGCATCTATCCAATGTACTCCTATGCTCATCCGCTGGAAGATGCGATTGAGGGAGTAACGCACTCGCTCTGTTCGCTGGAGTTCGAAGATCAGCGCCCGCTGTACGATTGGGTTGTAGCTGAATGCGAGATGGAAAAGGTACCGCATCAATACGAATTTGGACGGCTGAACCTGGCTCAAACCGTAACCAGCAAACGTAAGCTCAAGCTTCTGGTGGATGAAAAGCATGTAGATGGTTGGGATGATCCGCGTATGCCGACGATATCCGGTTTACGTCGTCGCGGCTACACGCCGGAGGCCATCCGCAGCTTCGTATATGAGACAGGCATTTCCAAAGCCTACGGAGTCATCGATTTGCAGGTACTGGAGCATTTTGTACGTGAGGATTTGAAGCTTAAGGCACCTCGCACCATGGCAGTCATAGATCCGTTGAAGGTGGTTATCACAAACTATCCTGAAGGACAAGTTGAAATGCTGGAGGCGGAAAATAATACTGAAAATCCGGAACTCGGTACACGTCAAATTCCGTTTTCCCGTGAAATTTATATTGAGCGTGAGGACTTCATGGAAAATCCGCCGAGCAAATACTTCCGTTTGTTCCCTGGTAATGAAGTACGTCTCAAACATGCTTACTTCATTAAATGCAACGATGTGATTAAGGATGCGGACGGAAATGTAACGGAGATTCACTGTACCTATGATGTAGAAACCAAGAGCGGATCAGGCTTTACTGGACGTAAAGTGAAAGGCACGATCCACTGGGTAGAGGCTACTCAGGCTGTACCTGCCGAATTCCGTTTGTATGAGCCTTTGATTAACGCAGAGGACACGGAAGAGATTGAAGAGGATGCATCGGAAAAAACATTCCTTGACCAATTGAATCCGAACTCTTTGGAAATTGCTCATGGCTATGTCGAGCCGAACATGAAAGAAGCTCAATCGCAGGACAAGTTCCAATTTTTCCGTCATGGTTATTTCAGTGTCGATCCGAAGCTTTCCAAGCCGGGTGAGCCTGTATTTAACCGTGTTGTTTCGTTGAAAAGCTCTTTCCAATTGCCTAAGCAATAGATTGTTGGAAAGTGTGGGAGAGATGGTAGCTTCGTGCGACCAAGTTGAAAAGGAGTCTGCCGTCGGCAGACTCCTTTATTTTACGCATGCACACTCTTTATCCATGATCATTGACTTGACGATACTCTATTGTCTTTGCTAACAAGCCAGAAGGGAAGAGGGGATAGCTCATTCCTCTAGTGTTGTTAAGGGGCTTCTTCTATTCGTTAGTGCCCGCTGGCAGTCCTGGCTGATAACCGTTCTTGTACAGCATATACCACATGATAGCGAATCCCACAGAGCCAAGTAGGGCGAAAAAGACCCCTGCATGGTACATCATTTCTCCGCCAAAGTTCTGAAATAGCCAACCTCCCGCAAAACCTGCTACGATACCGGATATACCACTCCAGGTCAAAGTATATACGGCCTGTCCGGATGATCGGTAAGCTGCAGGGGTGAACAGGACGGTCAATTGGGTGCCTACATAGAAGTATCCACCGAAGGTGACGCAATGAAGAGCCTGAATGAACACAATCTGAATCGGGTCTGTGGCCAGAGCCATCAGTTCCCAACGTAAGGCAAACAGCAAACTGACGAGTGCCAAACAGCCGACCATCACAGTCATTTTTTTCTTCAAGAAGCGATCAAACAGCAAAAAGACAATAATTTCGAATACCGATGACATAAAAACGGCAAAACCAAGCATCTGTTTGGACCCGCCCAGCTCGGTGATGTACAGGGACATAAAGGCGCTGTTGATCGAATTCGGGATGGATACAAGGATGCCCAATAAAATAAAGGATATAAAGTATCCGTTCATTAGAACGCTGCCAAAGCCACGCAAATGAATAGTTGCTGTCTCCACAGTGCTTTTCAGTGGTGGAATCGACAAGGTGCAGATCAATGCAGCCAGAAGAAGTACCGTAAAGATGGTGGATATGCTGGATATCCCCGTTTGGTCAATAACTATGCCGGCAACTGCTGCTGTCACAGCCCAACCGAAGGAACCCCATATACGGAATGAACCAAATTTCCGGTCTGTGCCCTCAATATAGCTGAGAATTAGGCTGTTGCTTTGCGCAAATAAAGGGCTTTGGAAAAAATAAAAACCAATCATCGACACATAAATCATGATATACGTATGGACATGAAATAAAGCTTGCAGCAATAACAAGGTACCTATAATCATAAATAGCAGAATACGTCGGAGGTTACGGCTCCGGTCGCTTGTATAGCCCCAAAAAGGGTTCGCGAATACGGATACAAAAGGTCCGATGGCCATCAGACTCCCGATCTCCAGCTTGTCCATGCCGATATCTTGCAGGTACAGCGGGAAGAAGCTGGAGAAAATGACCATAGCTCCATATAGAAAAAAATTATACAGTTTTAAGGAATATAGAGGAGTCTCTTGAATTTCTCTCTTTTGCAAGACAAGCCATTCCTTTCTTAGCCCGATAGAGAACTACGCATCGATGCCGATCTGTGGGAAGGTTCTTATTCCAATGTATCATGTGTTGAAAGGGTTAACAAACCAATAAATTAACAATTATGTAATAATTAAATTTTGTTCAAGAATTCATATGCATATTTGCAATTGTTTTCAGAAAAAAAGGAGGATTTATTTGTGAAAGTGACTGGGATTATCGTCGCAGGAGGACGTTCCAGCCGAATGGGACAGGACAAGGCTCTGCTTGAGATTGATGGAGCTACTGTGCTTGAACGGACGTATACTACATTGCAGCAGGCGGCCCAGCGGGTTGTAGTAGTCACTCGTGACAGCCAAGGATATGGTCTGAGTGGTATGGAGACAGTGCCAGATGTTTTTCCGGGTATGGGGCCCTTGAGCGGTATCCATGCAGGATTATCTGCATCTACTACGGAGTGGGGGATGGTTGTCGCTTGTGATATGCCCTTTGTACAGCCAGAGGTGCTGCATGACCTGCTCGTTGTAACTGAGAAATGGACGGAGTTGCAAGGGACGACGGAACCAGCATTGCAAGCAGTAATCTCTTCTATGGATGGACGTATACACCCGTTGCTGGCTGTGTACCATCGGAGCGTGCTGCCGTCTGCCGAGGAATGTTTGCGCAGTAGACGGCTTCGTCTCACCGATTGGTTGGACAAGCTGAACGTTCGTTATGCGACGGTAGAGGATTTGCCGCGGGTGAGTGAAGACATGTGGCATAAGGCCGCGTTCAATATGAATAATCCGCAGGACTACGAGCTGGCGTTAGAGCAGTTGAAGCATAGTGTACAACAGAATACGCAGAACGTGAAGAATTTAAAGGAAATACGAGAGGATTAGAAACGTACAAGCTTCCTGCGCGAGGACTATTTAGGAGAGCAAATACTAGAGAAATATGATGGACTAAATTTGGGGGAATATAATTATGCTGGAAGCTATTATCCATGCTGTTTTATTAGCGCTGGGTTTGATTTTGCCTTTGGGGGTACAGAATGTATTTGTGTTTAATCAAGGGGCGTCCCAGTCGCGGTTTCGCAATGCACTGCCTGCTGTCATTACAGCGGGTATCTGTGATACAATCCTGATCACGCTTGCGGTTGGGGGCGTGTCTCTTATTTTGCAGCAATTTCTATGGCTCACGAACGTACTCTATGCAGCGGGCTGTTTGTTTCTGCTATATATGGCCTGGACTCTATGGAGGTCGAAGGCAGCTTCCTCAGGAGAAAGTCAGGCGATGCGCCCGAAACGACAGATGATTTTTGCTGCTTCGGTTTCGCTATTGAATCCACATGCCATACTCGACACTGTTGGGGTAATTGGAACCAGCTCCCTTCAATATGACGGCGGGGAACGCTGGGCCTTTGGTCTGGCTGCCGTGTCCGTATCTTGGATATGGTTTATCGGTCTGGCAACGGCGGGGCGTCTCGTGGGACGTATGGATTCAGAAGGGAAGTTTGGGACTGTGCTCAACAAAATATCGGCACTGATTATTTTAGGCCTGGCGATGTATATGGCGATAAATTTTATTACCAGTATGTGATCCAAGCCTGGTTAGAGGAAAAACTTCAAAACAGCGAATACCCCGCTCAAAGCAAAGGGAACACCGATCAAAAACAGCATAAAGGCCAGACAGCCAGCACCATTTATACCGCCTGCAATTCGGGCGTCCCGAGGGTTGGATGGATTGTATAATACCTTAATTTTGCTGCCAACCCGGTTGAGGCTTAGGTTGGTGCTATAAGGATTCCAGAATTCTACGGCTTCACCTGAAGCTGTATAGAAGCGTACCTTTAATCGGCGGGTGTAGCTAGTATCTACCGGATCATCTCGGTCAAAGGGAACGACATCAATATCTACTTCGATATGCGCATCAACGATTTGCCCCTTGGTACGGACCCAGTGGCGTTTACGATAACGATGACGACGGATCGTTCTGAATCCCAAATAGATGAGTAGCAGTCCAATCAAGCTGAACAATGGCATCAGCAGATCGGAGCTAAAATGAAACCAATACACATTGAAATCAATTGAGATGATAATCTACTCCTTTAAATAAGCGATAATCAATATATCGGACGTTTTTAGGAACAGTTTAATTCTTCCATAGAGATAACGGCAGAGCTGTATGGAATATAAAAAGATCCTACTTCACCGGGAAGTGGATCTTTTTAATAGCTGCGAGGATTACTTTTTGCTCGATAGGGACATATCAAAATCAACATCCTTGATAAATTCGATAACCTCACCATTAGGGCTGTGGACTAATGCATTTGTTACAATCAGAGGAGGTTCCCCAAGTGTAAGTTGATTGGGTTCCACAAAGGTTCTTGCTCCGTGGGCAAGGGCTTTTTGATATATTTCATCTACATTGTCTACGTAAAATGCCAAGTGTAATAAAGCCCCGTGAGCAATCTCTTGCTCGGATGAAGCTTTTTTTCCTTGGGCAGGAATGACAGCATCATTATCAAAAATTTCGAGACAGGTTCTCTGATCGGGTGAGATCAGCATGGAAGCCTCTTGAATTCGAAAAGACGGAAGACTCCAGTGATGTCCTCTTTTAAATCCCAATACCTTGGTATAAAATGCAATGGTCGCTTGATAGTCACGGGCTTGTATGGCAACATGCGCTAGTCCCTTTACGCTCATTTCAGATCCTCCTTATATGTAAGTGAACCTTATTATATGAATAATTATGGGGTGCTTATATATTTAAAGTAAGGTTTTTATACTACATTAATTATTAAATAAAAGTTAATTTGGGTGAAAAATATTATTTTTTTAAATTCAGGTTAGGAGGGCTCGATATGCAGCATCACATTGACGATATAGATTACAAAATCATGAAATTGCTACAGCATGACGCTCGGATAACTATTTCCCAAATCAGTAAAGAAATCTCGATGTCACAGCCGTCTGTTAAAGAAAGGATAACCAAGCTTGAAGAACGAGGGATTATTTCTGGATATAGCACCGTATTTAATTTACGGGAAATGAATCGAGGGACGACTACATTTATTCTAATAAAGACAGAACATTGCCAAGAGCTGGTTGAATTTTGTAGAGAGGCGAAGGAAGTCACCGATTTATTTCGCATTAGTGGGGAATTTAATTATCTCATTAAGGTACAAACCGCGTCGGTAGAGGAAATTGCAGAGCTTCAGGATTCACTAGTCAAGCTGGGTCCTTCGAAGTCGCATATTTGTATGAAAAATATACTGGAAAACAGGGTTCTGCTGTAAGCAACTCGGAAAAGCTCATATTTGGAATATAGAGCATTCGGAATAACTGCTTTGTGAAATGAAAATAAGCGAATATTTAGATGAAATAAAAAAAGTGACGCTGAATTACAACAGCGTCACCGTAATGCCTTGCTCCAGACGTTTCACGTCCTGGAGCTCGATCTTCCCGGCCATGGCGTGCAGAGCTGCCGCTGTGCCGCAGGCCGCTCCCTGCCGTAGCATGGCAGGGAGATCCAGCCCTGTCGCCGCGCCGGTGACCAGTCCGGCGACCATGGCGTCACCGCTGCCGAGCGCGCTGACAATGTCCGCGTCTGGCAGGCTTACGCGGTAGCGCGCATCGCTCGTTACCGCCAGCGCCCCGCGCGCGCCGAGCGAGATGACGGCCAGCTGCGCTCCGGCTTCCAGCAGCTTTGCTGCCGCCGCTTCAGCGGCATCCGGGCGCGCTGCGTCGATTCCCGCAAAGTGGGCGGCCTCGTCCTCGTTAGGCTTCACGAGGTCGGGCTTTCCGCGCAGCCCCAAGCGCAGCGCCTCCCCGCTCGCGTCCAGCGCCACCCGCGCGCCGCGTGCCTTCGCCAGCGTGCACAGCTCGGCGTACAGATCGGGCGGGCAGCCGGGTGGCAGGCTGCCGGAGAATACGACCCAAGCCGAATCCTCGGCAAGGGTCTCGATTTTGCGCCGCAGTGCGGCTAATTCAAGCGGCCCAATGGTCGGTCCGCTCTCAATCAGCTCGGTCTGCGTGCGTGCGGACGGGTCGAGCACGGTAATGGCGAGACGGGTCTCCCCATGTGCCGTTTCAATGAAATCGGCGCTTACGCCTTCTGCGCTCAACCCGTCAATGAGTAGCCGTCCGGTGTGTCCGGCAGCAAACCCGGTCGCTCGTACAGGCTCGCCTAGCGTGCGAATGACGCGAGCGGCATTCACGCCCTTGCCGCCCGGTACCGTCAGGCCGCCTTTAATGCGGTGGACGGCATTCAAACCGAAGCCTGCAACCGTGTAGACTTTATCCACAGCCGCGTTAAGCGTTACGGTGGTAATCACAAGGCATCACTCCTTTAAGATCAGCAATTTGCAACATTTGATGCCATTCGCTCATGCTAAGATATCAGCTTTAATCCCAATGCTGCGGCAAGAATCATGGCGATGAATAAAACACGCAGTACGCTTTTTTGTTCACCGTACAAGAACATGCCTGTAATCGTGCTGCCAACCGTTCCGATGCCTGTCCATACCGCATAGGAAGTTCCCATAGGCAAACTTTTCATGGCATAGCTGAGTAGAGAGAAGCTAAGAACAAAGGATAAGACCATAAGCACTAAGGACTTCCAGCCTTTGCCCACCGTAACGCCCTTCATACCGATGACTCCTAACACTTCCGAGCATCCCGCGATAACCAATGCAATCCAAGCCATTATGCACCACTCCCTTCCTGAACATCACGGTCGGTAACTAACTTCAAGCCGACCACACCTGCCAGCAAAAGGGCAATTAACAGCGTTTTGGACCATTGAAACGGTTCCCCGAATAGCAGCATTTCGCCTACGACCGTTCCCCCTGTCCCCAGTCCGGTGAATACAGCATATACCGTGCCTACAGGCAAACGCTTCGCAGCCTTCATGATCAAATAAAAGCTGGCTACCACAGCCAGCACGGTTACAGCCCAGGCGAGTGCAGAATCCGCATGCTTCAAACCCGATACCCATACGACCTCAATCAGGCCGCCAACAAAAACGTAAATCCAACTGCGATTCATGATGAATGTTCTCCTCAAAAATAGATTTTATAAGTTCGACGGCTTCACGCTTCATGAGGTGAGGTTAACGTAATCCCACGCCAAAAAATAGGCCATGCAGCGTTCAGTCTTCGGTGGTAGTTGATGCTTCCACTGTACAGTAGCTCCACCATGATTCCGTCCACCAGTGTCATGAAGGCTAAAGCCACATCCACTGGCTCCATATGCCCAAAGGGTTCCCGATCCCGTGTATTCCGGAGGCGGCGAGTTAATTTTCGCTCCATTTTATCCAGAAAAGGATTAACAATATCCAGCACCTCGTGATACAACGATACAGGCGGAAAGAAGGAAAAGCGAAGCATAAACTTGGCTGAGTCGTTGCTCTCATATTCCTGTCCCATCCAAAACAAGAAGTCATGCAGGGTATGCTTAAGCGGCTGATCTTTACGTTCCGTAAAGTATTCGAAAATACGTAAATTCTGCTCTTGAAAAGCGTACCTCGCCACCTGTAGAAACAGATCCTCCTTGCCTTGGAAGTGCGCGTATATAGACGGTTTTCGGATACCGACCTCAGCGGCAATACTGCTCAAGGAGGCTCCCTCATACCCATTGGTGGCAAACTGAAAAAGAGCGGCCTTTCGAATCTCTTCCATCCCCATTATTTTCACCTACCTAACGTTCGTTAGTTTATTTTTACACGAAAAAAAGTAAGTGTCAACCCAGCATCATTGCGTTTTGTATAAAGCTTTTCTTTGGATTTTTTTATCAACATTTTAATAAAAAAGTGGGAAGAAATAAGGGGCTCATGTACAATATAATGAAGAATACCTGTCAAATGCAGTCCACTGGAAGTGAGGTTAGTTATGAGGCGAAGCTTACTGGCCGTATTGATCGCGGCTATGGTGTTTATTATTTATTATTTTGGCTTGTTTAATTACATCGGCAAAAATGAAGGAACTGTCATCAGTATTTTTTCCACTCTGACAGTGATCTCCATCAGTCTGATTATTTTTACGGAGAATCGTAATCCCTCCACCACGATGTCCTGGATTTTGCTGCTGGCATTGCTGCCAGTCGTTGGACTTCCTCTTTATTTTTTGTTTGGGCAAAATGTATTCAAGCGTCGCAAGTATGACAAAAAGGCATTGCGTGACCAACAGGCTTACGACCGCATTGAAAAGGATGCTTTGCGAGTCAAACGGGATCTGACCTGCTTTACAGATGAGCAGCAGCAGTTGATGCGTTTGGCCCGCAGACTGGCCCGCTCCCCGATTTATTTTGCGACAGAAACTCAAATTCTGAACAATGGAGATGAAACCTTCTCCACTTTGCTGGAAGAACTGCGCAAGGCGCAGCATCATATCCATATGGAATATTACATTTTCCGGTCGGATGATATCGGTACCAGCATTCAGAAGATTTTGATCGAAAAGGCCAAAGCGGGTGTTAAGGTTCGGTTTATGTACGACGCGGTGGGCAGTATTCAGTTGTCGAAGTCATTTTTGAAGGAAATGAGAGATGCAGGAGTAGAGGTCGTTGCATACGGTGGTGCTCGGATCTTGTTTTTCTCCAGCCGGGTAAACTATCGTAATCACCGTAAAATTGTAGTTATCGACGGTAATATCGGATTAATTGGTGGACTAAATGTAGGGGATGAGTATCTCAGCCGCAACAAAGCCTACGGCTTTTGGCGTGATACGCATATGATTGTGAAGGGCGAAGCTGTGCGGACGTTGCAGCTTATATTTTTACAGGATTGGCTTCACATGACGGGTGAGTCGGTGCTCGATAGCGAATATCTGTCTCCCGATATTGAACCCATTACGGACGGAGGCGTGCAGATTATTGCCAGCGGCCCGGATAATGAGCGGAGAGTACTTAAAAATCTCTTTTTCTCCATGATTACGTCCGCCCGAAAATCAGTCTGGATTGCCACTCCTTATTTTATCCCGGATGAAGATATCCTGACTGCCTTACGGATGGCTGCCTTGTCCGGGTTGGACGTGCGTATTCTGTTTCCCGCAAAACCGGACAAATGGCTACCGTTTCTCGCGTCTCATTCGTACTTCCAGTCGTTGCTGGAGGTTGGAGTCAAGGTATATGAATATGAAAAAGGGTTCCTCCACTCCAAGCTCCTCATCATTGACGGGGAAGTTGCGACCATCGGGACAGCCAATATGGATATGCGTAGCTTTCATTTGAATTTTGAAGTTAACGCTCTGTTAATTCAAACGCACAGTGTGCAGCAGATGGTAACAGACTACGAACGAGATTTGCACTCTGCCAGTCTGATCGTACGCGAAGAATTCATGAAAAAACGTCTGTTCAAACGTTTGATGGAATCACTCGCGCGGCTGCTTTCACCGCTGCTATAACATAAACGAATTCGCTACAGCAGTATCCCGTAGTTAAAATGTAGTAAAGCCTAAAATATCCTGTAGACGGTATATAATATCTTTCCAAAATGTTGAATGATCCTCGTAAGCTGTTAGATCCAAACTGTATTCAGCCCCCTGATTATTCCATAGCTTATCAAAATAGGCCGCAACCTGTCGGGTCAGCTTGCTGTCCGCCGGAGCGGCCACCCACAATTCATTTTCCAGATTCAAATCATCCAGATTACGGGGGGTCAGATTGGTAGAGCCACCCCAAATGATATGCTCTCCTTGTGCCTTGGCGATATAAATCAGTTTGGTATGGAACTGCTCATGGGTGGTATGATACCAGCGAATTTGAATGTTCCCGCCCGATTTATCGGACAACTCCTGGGCAACCGGACGATTGGGGATGCCGATTTTTTCCTGACCAAACGCGTTTTCATTGGGGTCCAGCAGCAATTGGATGTTTACACCGCGCGCAGAGGCATCCAGCAGGCTGTTCAATACTTTGCGGTCAGCCAAATAAAACATGCCCATATGAATGCTGTCACCTTTCTTCGTCTGCCCGATGCCATCCAGAACCGAGGTATACACCTTGCCCTCAGTTAGATATTTGATCCGATAGCTGTCCTTATTCGATGGAACTTTGGGTTCGGCCTGTGGTGTATAGGCAGGAAGCTGCCCACCACCCGAAAAGTCCAACACCGCCTGCTCTGTTTGTAAAATGTCTCCGATGATAGGCCCCTTCACCTCCAGCGCTACATTGGAGTGATAGGCGCTCGCGTCGTGCACGTTGCCTGTAGAAATGAGCGCTGTCTGTTCGTTGGCAACCAATTTTCGGTGATTGGCCTTGACGTTTAACAGCTTAAGATAGGAGCGAGCCGTTACATCAGGTCCGTCACTGGCCATCAGGTTGGGAATCCAGCCTGTGCCCTGCTGCCCGAACCATTGGAAAAAGGTACGCCACACTGCCGAATATATGGGGGTGGAGTCCCGCAACGGGTCTACATCGGTCTGCACGACTTGAATCCCTGCTCGCTTCATATTCTCCAACAAAGGATTGGGGGCAGAATTGTAGTTGGTATTGACTTCATCTGTAATGAAAAAGATAGGCATATCCGGATGAGCTTTCTTTTTGGCAATAAGATGATCGGTCATTTGTGCGCTGACTTGGGGGAAGCGTTGACCTTTATGCTTATAGTCATTGAACAGAAACAGGTCGATGACAATAAATTGTTGGGCTTCATCAATGATCCCGAGCATACGATTCAAAATTTGTCCTTCATGCTGTGCAGTGCTTCCATCCCCGGTGGGATAGGTCAAATCCGTCCAGAAGTTTACCTCATGGGTTGAATATTCCTGACTTTCATAGGAGACGAACGGAGGCAATGGTTTATGGGTCTGATACAGCATGACGGTAATCAGCCAGAGAATAAGTACCAGAATAGCGATTTTAAGAGTACGGCCCTTTTTCCCGGTTTTTCTTTGATATTCCGGCACAGAATGCAGCGGATCACGTGTAGTCATATGACGATCAACTCCTCAATTGAATACTGCATTCCATTTTATCGTGCCGGAACATGCAGTTTTATGATGGGATACTGTCAAGTTATTAACGCAAGTGTGCAGGATTGACGCGGATACTGAATGGAATGAAATGGAGTATGTTTTACTATTCATTGAGGACATATGTCCTTTATAGAGAGTCTGCCCTATACTTTAATATATAGAAAAGTCATTTACATGGGGAGAATAACGATTTATGAGAGGAATCTTGTTTGCTTTTCTGGGAGGAGCGTGTATTACGCTACAGGGGGTAGCGAATACACGGATTAGTCAGGATATCGGTACATGGCCGGCGGCCACTGTTACTCAGCTAATAGGCTTTATTTTGGCAGCATTAGTCTGGATGTTTACAAGGGATGGCAATGTAGCTGAAATGAAACAGGTAAAGCCGATGTATCTTTGGGGCGGTGCCTTTGCAGCTATTATTATATTTAGTGAAGTCACGGCAATCCAACATATTGGGGTTACGTTCACGATCTCGGCGTTGTTGATTGCGCAGTTGTGTTTAACCTTCTTGGTAGATATCAAGGGATGGTTCGGTATAGTGAAGCAAAAGATGAAGCTGCCACAATTTATAGGTATTGGTATGATGATCGCGGGTGTAATTATTCTGAAGCTCTAAAATAGAATTTTAACTTGTAAAGAAAGCTTAGTATGTAGAAATTGAAGGTGAGCTTAGGAATGAGAGAAATTCAGGATCAAGAGCAGCTAAAATATTTTTTGCAGCTGCATGAGTTGGAATCCATACTCTACGAGCCACTACATCCTTATTTGTCGTTGCATCGTTTGGAGCAAGGGGAAAAGCTCTGTTCACAGGGAGACTCCATCGAACATCTATATATACTGGTGCAGGGCAAGGTCAAGATTTATACCAGTTCTACAGAAGGGAAAACCCTGATCCTTTGCTTCAAAACACCGATCGAGGTCATAGGAGATGTTGAATATATTCGGAGTAGTCACGTTATCAACACAGTAGAGGCAGTGTCTCCGATCTATGTGATCGGTATTCACCACCAATGGATGAACAAATACGGCAGAGACTATGCTCCTTTGCTGCAATTTCTATTGGATATTGTCACGCGAAAGTTTTGCCTGGACTCCGACTTTTCCAGTTTCAATCTCATGTATCCGGTGGAAGTCAGGCTGGCGAGCTACCTGCTATCGGTTTCTTTTGACGAATCGAATACGGCTTTTCATGAGGAATTACGTGCATCTAGTCTGGTAGATGTGGCGAATTTGATCGGAACCAGCTATAGACATCTCAACCGTGTCATTCGCAAAATGATTGAAGATGGATGGGTTGAACGGACCAAAGGTTACATTGTCATTCGGGACAGAAAAGGTTTGAGTGAACTGGCAGGACATAATATTTATGAATCATTGTAATAGGAGCATTTAGGATAAAGGCAGAAGAATATCAGGGATCATCAAGGGAGAGTTAAAATATGTTATTAGGAATTGTATTGGCGATTATCGCAGGTGCCTTGGTCAGTCTGCAAACGATATTCAATAATAAGGTGAATGAACGGACAGGATCGTGGGCCACAACAACATTGGTGCTGGGAACAGGGTTCTTGGCTTCCTTACTCGGGAGTCTTATTTTTGAAGGGAAAAATACATTTGCTTTACAGCATATGCAGCCGTGGTACTGGTTCAGTGGCATGATTGGTGTCGGTGTTGTGTTCTGTCTGGTACAAGGAATGAAGCGACTTGGCCCGACCTATGCGATCTCCATTGTATTGACGGCGCAGTTAGGTACCGCCCTGTTGTGGGATTCGTTAGGATGGCTCGGATTAGAAAAGATTCCGTTTACCTTTAATAAGTTGATCGGTGTATTGGTCATTATCGGTGGTATTCTCGTATTCAAATTTGGACATGGGCGTACGAAGGAGCAAGCAGAAAGCATTTCATCTGTACCTGATTCGATGAAGGGATAAAGGAGATTGTAAAGACCTTTATCTTGCTGGGATAGGGATTGTCCTTTCGAATAGGCATTTTGCAGAAAAGCGGCAGCTCAATTAGGAGCGGCTTTTCTGTAGAGTTTCCGAAAGAAAAAATGTTCACGATCGTGTATATATTTTTCCATCCATGATACAATGAAAGTATCTTAAAATAGCCATATTAAGGGCTACGATATTTGATATAAGAGACGATAAATAGATCGGTTACCGTGTTCGGGAACGGTCTTATTTGTGCTTCTTGAACTTGATACAATAAACAGAGTGACTTTGGATGAGGTGGAACATAGATGAGTAGTACAGAAAATGAAAAAGGAGCACCTGACGGTTTTAATAGATCCGGCTCTTTGTTACCTGCCGCACGGACAGGCGAACGGAAGATTGAGCACGTCCGCCTTTGTTTGCAAGAAGATGTGGCCGGACAAGGCATCACCAGCGGGCTAGAGCGATATGCCTTTAAGCACTGCGCTCTGCCGGAGTTGCATTTTGACGAGGTTCGTCTGGATACTACCTTTTTAGGACAGGCTGTACGAACACCGCTACTTATTAGCTCCATGACAGGCGGCAGCGCCGAGACAGGAGCGATTAATGAGCGATTAGCAGAGACAGCGGAGAGACGCGGCTGGGCGCTGGGCGTCGGTTCGGTACGGGCTGCGGTGGAAAGGGAAGAATTAGCTTCAACCTTTGCGGTTCGCCGTCTAGCACCCAGCATCCCGGTCCTTGCCAATCTGGGTGCGGTGCAGCTGAACTACGGATTTGGCGTGGACGATTGTCGCCGTGCAGTGGAAATTGCCGGAGCAGATATGTTGGTGCTGCATTTGAACGGATTGCAGGAGATTTTTCAACCCGAAGGGAATTTGGATTTTAGCGGCCTGCTTCAGCGCATCGAGGAGTTGTGTCGTCAGCTTTCAGTGCCTGTAGGAGTGAAGGAAGTAGGCTGGGGCATAGATGGCGAGACGGCATCGAGACTGTATGATGCGGGTGCTGCCTTTATTGATGTCGCTGGCGCAGGTGGGACAAGCTGGAGCCAAGTGGAGAAATTTCGTAATCCTGACCCTGTGCGTCGTGCCGCGGCGGAGGCGTTTGCGGATTGGGGAAATTCAACCGCTGATTGTATCGTGGAAGTTAGAGCTGCTCAGCCACATGGTGCTCTGATCGGTAGCGGTGGACTGAGAGACGGTGTCGATGCAGCGAAGGCGCTCGCTCTGGGGGCTGACATGGCAGGCTTCGGGCGTTCTTTGCTCGGTTCGGCGGTTGACTCCAGCGAAGCGCTGGAAGCACGCCTGGAGCAGGTGGAGCTGGAACTCCGAACGGTCATGTTTGGGATTGGGGTAGATGGAATAGAAGGGCTTAAAGACACGACTCGACTAAGAAAGAAGGTAAATGGATGAGCGGACTTATTACATTGGTTCAGATGAATGCGGAGCAATATGATCGATTTGAACAACGCTCGCTTGCCGACTATGCGGATGAGAAAATCCAAGCAGGTACATGGACGGTAGAAGAAGCACCAGAACGTGCGGCAGAAAGTTTTGCTCGATACCTGCCACAGAGGCTAGACACACCTCATGCTCACCTGTATATGTTGATGTTTTCCGATGCCGGGGGGCAGAGTCAGGAGGAAGCTGGCTATATCTGGTTCAATATTACGGACGGCGCGCAAGGAAAAGAAGCTTTTCTACTGGATATTCTTGTATACGATTCATACCAGGGGAGAGGTCTAGGTACGCTGGCGATGGAGGCTTTGGAAAAGGAGGCTCGCAGACTGGGAGCTGTCCGCATCGGTTTGCATGTATTTGGGCATAATGAGCGAGCTTTGCATGTATATCGCAAATCGGGCTATCGGGTTACGGATATCCAGATGAGCAAAGAAATCTAAATAGGGATATAGCAAAATCCTGAATTTCATAACCGTATGCTTGCCGCGTGTATAGGTTCTCATATATAATGTGGGTTGGTAAACTAACGGATGGCATAACGCATATTTTATATAAACGGGAGTTGTTCTGATTATGGCTTTAAAAGCGGGGATTGTGGGTCTGCCGAACGTGGGCAAATCAACACTGTTTAACGCAATAACGCAGGCGGGTGCGGAATCCGCAAACTATCCATTTTGTACGATTGACCCGAATGTGGGTGTCGTTGAAGTACCGGATGAGCGGCTGGATAAGCTGACTGAACTGGTTGTACCGAATAAAACGGTGCCAACGGCATTTGAATTTGTTGATATTGCAGGACTTGTGCGCGGTGCGAGCAAGGGCGAGGGTCTGGGTAACAAGTTTCTGGCTCATATTCGTGAAGTGGATGCGATTGTACATGTGGTACGTTGCTTTGAAGATGAGAACATTACCCATGTGGACGGCAAAATTGACCCGATCAGCGACATTCAGACCATTAATCTGGAACTGATTCTGGCGGATATCGAAAGCGTAGACAAGCGTATTGAACGTTCCCGCAAAAACATGAAGGGTGGCAACAAGCAGTACACCCAAGAGGTTGAAGTGCTGGAGCGGATCAAGGAATCGCTGTATGCTGATAAACCGGCGCGTAGCTTAGAATTGTCGGATGAAGAACGGTTGATTGTACGCGATCTTCATTTGCTTACGATGAAGCCTGTATTGTACGCAGCTAATGTCAGCGAAGATGGCGTAACGGAAGCTGACAGCAATCCATATGTGCAAAAGGTACGCGATTTTGCCATAGATGAAAATGCAGAAGTGGTGCCGATCAGCGCCAAGGTAGAATCTGAAATTGCTGAGCTGGAAGGCGAAGACAAGGCGATGTTCCTTGAGGAGCTGGGATTAGCTGAATCCGGATTGAATCGTCTGATTAAAGCAGCTTATCGCTTGCTGGGCCTGTATACGTATTTCACAGCAGGTGTGCAGGAAGTACGCGCTTGGACTATTCACAAAGGAACGAAAGCACCGGGTGCTGCGGGCGTAATTCATACGGATTTTGAACGCGGATTTATCCGTGCCGAGGTTGTATCCTACAACGATTTGGTCGCTGCTGGTTCGATGAACGGGGCTAAGGAACGTGGTCAGCTTCGTCTGGAAGGTAAGGAATATGTAGTGCAGGACGGAGACGTTATGCATTTCCGTTTTAATGTTTAATATATAATTTCCAGAGTACAATACTCGATTCGGATATATAAAAGACGATAACTCAATGTATTTGTGTTCTGAAATGTGCTAGATTATGTGGTCGCTGCCTATATTAGGGCGGCGACTTTTTATTGTATTGCATGTTGTGTGGATTTTTGCAAAATCCTAAATTAGTCAGTATTTCTTGTAGCTAATTCATGAATTAGTTGGTATAATAAAGAGCTGTAGCCAGTGAAATTGAAGCTGGTTTCATATTAATTTAACTGAAGAGGTGAATCGCTTGTTGGACCGATTGCAATCATTGGCGGACCGCTACGATAAACTGAGCGAACTGCTCTGCGATCCGGATGTAGCGAACGATAGCAAAAAACTTAGAGATTATTCCAAAGAACAGTCTGATTTACAGCCTGCTTATGAAGCATATACCGAATATAAAAATGTCGTTGAAGAGCTGGAAGCTGCAAAAACCATGCAGGGTGAAAAGCTGGACGACGAGATGCGTGAAATGGTCAAAATGGAGATTGATGAACTTAGTGTTCGCAAGCGGGAGCTGGATGAAAAAATCCGTATTTTGCTGCTGCCGAAGGACCCGAATGATGATAAAAACGTTATTATCGAGATTCGTGGTGCAGCGGGTGGTGACGAAGCGGCACTGTTCGCAGCCGACTTGTATCGGATGTATACTCGTTATGCCGATACCCAAGGCTGGCGTGTAGAGCTGATGGACGCGAACATGAATGATCTCGGGGGCTTTAAAGAGGTTATTTTCATGATTAACGGCCGTGGTGCATACAGCAAAATGAAATTCGAAAGCGGAGCACACCGCGTACAGCGGATTCCGACGACGGAATCAGGTGGACGTATTCATACGTCGACATCTACAGTATCCGTTATGCCTGAGGCAGAAGAAGTGGATATTGAAATTTCCGACAAGGATATTCGCGTGGATACGTTCTGTTCCAGCGGTGCAGGTGGGCAGTCCGTTAATACGACCAAGTCGGCGGTGCGTGTGACACATATGCCTACAGGTATTATGGCAACCTGTCAGGACGGCAAATCCCAGAACTCCAATAAGGAGAAGGCGTTGCAAGTTTTGCGTGCCCGTATTTCGGATATGCTGCGTCAGGAAGAGGAAGCCAAATATGCAGGCGAGCGTAAGAGCAAAGTAGGTACTGGAGACCGCAGTGAGCGTATCCGGACCTACAACTTCCCGCAAAGCCGTGTAACGGATCATCGTATTGGACTAACTATGCATAAGCTGGACCAGGTGATGAACGGGGAGATCGAAGAAATCGTATCAGCGCTCACGATTGCAGAGCAGGCTGATTTGATGGAACAAGAGGTTTAAGTTTTGGGGAACGAACGCGATTGTGTGTATCGGATGTCGCCGGAACGGAACATGAGTGTCAGAGAAGCCTTAGTTGAGGCTTCTTCTTTTTTAGGAAGCTGTGGTGTTCTGGAGCCGCAGCACAATGCCCGCTTACTGCTGGAGCATGTGCTCGGGTTGGAAGGCACGGCGTTTTACGCTGCTCTGGGTGATTCGTTCCCTTCCTCCGTCAGGGAGGAGTGGGAACGGATTATAGCCCGCAAAGCTGCGGGTGAACCGGCGCAGTATATTATCGGACGGCAGGAATTTTATGGCCGCCCGTTCGCGGTTTCGCCGTCGGTGCTGATTCCGCGCCCCGAGACAGAACTGCTCGTCGAGGCGATACTCCAGCACGGCGATCGGCTGTGGCCAAGCGGCGCTCCGCAGGCGCTCGACATCGGCGCAGGCAGCGGTGCGATTGCCGTGACGCTGGCGGCTGAGCGACCGAGCTGGCGCGTGGCGGCAGGGGATATTTCGGCTGCCGCGTTAAAAGTAGCGACTCATAATGCTGCTGCGAACGGCGCAGCCGTAGAATTCCGCGAGGGCGATCTGCTGGCGCCGTTCGTGGGAACGGCGGTGGACATTCTCGTGTCCAACCCGCCGTACATCCCGGCTGCTGACATCGCTGGTTTACAGCCAGAGGTACGCGACCATGAGCCGCGGATGGCGTTGGATGGTGGTCCTGACGGGCTCGGCCCGTATCGGGCAATGCTGGAGCAGCTCGGACTCCTTCAGGCTCCGCCGCGGCTAATCGGGTTTGAGCTGGGGATGGGACAGGCCAGAGACGTGGCTGGTCTGCTGGCACAGGCAGGTCATTGGAAGAACATTATAATCGTTCCTGACCTTGCAGGGATCGAGCGACATGTCCTAGGTGTCTCGGAGTAGTGCTGCATTTTCTTTTTGCGAGTCTTTCCTTTAGAATAAGAGGGGTATGACCGAGAAACGGCTCAGGGGGAAATCATGCTTCAGAAATTGAAAAAAATTGACGGTCCGGTTATCTTTATTCTGGTTTTGCTCATGGCGATTAGTATCATAACGGTATATAGCGCAGGTAGGGGCCCTACGAACTTGGCAGAGCACGGCAATGACTACCAGAAGATGATCGGGTATTATATATTGGGTTTTGTGGCGATCTTGGGTTTAGCGATGGTCGATTTTCGGATATTCATTAAAAAAGCCCTGTACGTATATGGAGGCGGAATATTCTTGTTGGGTCTCGGATTTTTTGGCGGGACGGTTAACAACTCTCAGGGCTTTTTGAAAATTGGTGGCTTGAACCTTCAGCCTGCTGAGGTATTCAAGCTGGTCCTTATCGTTTTTCTGACTTATATGCTGATCAAGAAGCGCAAGAGCAAGCTGTATTTTATTCAGGATGTTCTTCCAGTCGCTCTGGTGAGCTTTGTCCCGTTTGCCATGGTTATGGCACAAAATGACTTGGGTAATGCGCTCGGTTACATTGTCATCGTCATCGGTATGCTATGGATTGGTAATGTGAAGGCATCCCATGCGTTAATCGGATTTATCGTATTTGCAGTCGCTGTTGGCGGCGGGATTAAAGCTTATATTTCGTTTCACGATGAGATTGATTCCTTTATGAAGGGGATTGGCCGTAGTCACTGGGTTGAGCGTTTGGACCCTTGGTTGGTACCGGAAGAGGCAACCGCGAAGGCGTCTTATCATACCAAAAATGCCAAGCTGGCGATAGCCTCTGGCGGGATGATGGGCAAGGGCTTTTTGCAAGGAACCTCGGTACAGTCCGGGCGTGTTCCTTATACGTACGCGGATTCTATTTTTGTGGTCGTAGCGGAGGAATTTGGCTTTGTAGGCTCTTCAGTGCTGCTATTGTTATATTTTATTTTGATTCACCGCATGATCCTGATTTCGCTGGAATGCCGGGATCGCGCCGGACCGTATATTATTGTCGGGATTGTGTCCATGTTGCTGTACCAGATTTTTGAGAATATTGGTGCGTTTCTGGGCATTATGCCGCTTACGGGGATTACGCTCCCGTTCATAAGTTATGGTGGTACCTCGTTGCTTATTAACATGGCTAGTATCGGCTTGGTTATGAGTATTAAGGTGCACGGCCAAGAGCTGGAGGATGATCTGCCACAGCCTTCCAGACTAAGCTTGACGAAGGCGAAAAAAGCCTAGCACAGGTGGAATGTGGCTAGATAATGATTGGTATTTGTGTGAGTTGAAACGGTGCAACGAGAGAGTCCAGATTGTGAAATCTGGGCTTTTTCATATTCCTCGGTGAGGGTCAGAAGCTTGGTGTAGCATGATTTGAGGGTATTATTGAAAAAAATCTGTAAAGTGGTCCTGAATCTTTTACAAGAATCATAGGTTTAGACTCTCCCAAACCGGACAGACTGATAGACATGATAGAGTTTGGGTTTGGGGGAGACGAAGATGAGAAATTGGATCAAGCAAGCTGCAATGATACTATTTTGTATTTCGATATTAATGATGTCTTGGGAAGGTCAAAAGACGGATGCTGCTATGACCACTGGAACAAGAGGAACCTTAGCATCAGGAGTAGCTACAACAGGGCTGAAAGTGATTCCACATGATTCCATTCGACTGCGTATTTTGGCCAATTCGGATCGTCCGGAGGATCAGCTGGTTAAACGCGAAATACGGGACGCTATTGTACAGCAGATGAATGCCTGGGTGGGTGAGCTGGAAAACCCGCAAAGCTTAGACCAAGCGAGATCATTGATTGATGCTCATTTACCTGAAATTGACCGTTTGGTAGGTATGGAACTGGCTCGTCGCGGCATTGCGTATGATCATCAGGTGGAACTGGCGAGCGTACCTTTCCCAACGAAAATGTACGGTGGTCTGGTCTACCCGGCAGGGAATTATGAGGCACTTCGGGTTACGCTGGGGCAAGGAAAAGGTCAAAATTGGTGGTGCGTGCTGTTTCCTCCGCTATGTTTTATTGATGCAGGCAGTGGGGAAGCAACGGCACAAACGGTATCAGCAAAAACGAATCACGGAGATAGTCGGACGAATGCTACTGACAAGGAGCCAGAAGTACGTTTTTTTCTGTGGGATGCACTTACGGGACTGTGTAACTGGGTGAGTGGTTTGTTTGCCTAAACGTTGAGGAGTGTAAGTTTCCCCATATGCTATAATGGAGCTTACGATAGATATACACATGGCAGAGCCAAATGAACTGATCTTACAAAGTAGCCTTATAGGATCAGGCGAAATCACTGGCTTGTATGACAATAAGATATGGGATGATCTGATATGAGCGATAAATCGAATCAAATGCAAGACTTGCGCGGAGAATTTGTGCAAAAGGAAAAACCTGAGCAAAAGCTAGATGAACAGGGAATTCGCGAGCTGAAGCAGGCATTGAAGTCTTCCCATACACAATGGTGGGATGTAAGATGTTTGGTTCCTGTGAGCAACACTGACGGGGATGTTTCTGACGAAATTTGGGATGAACAGACTCGGATCGCGGCGGAAAAGGGCATACGCGAGGCCGCCTTACTCCTCCAAGCTGGAGAGACGGTAGCCTTTCCTACGGAGACCGTGTACGGCCTGGGGGCCGATGCGCGTAGTACAAAAGCGGTGGAGGCGGTATTTGCTGCCAAAGGACGCCCTTCCGATAACCCGCTCATTGTACATATTTCTGATGCTGATCAATTAGAGGGTATGGTAGCAGAAATAAACGATACAGCCCGAGCGCTGATGAATATGTTCTGGCCGGGACCACTGACTCTCGTATTGCCGGTAGTGCCGCAGGCACTGTCATCGCGTGTGACAGCCGGGCTGGACACGGTTGGTGTGCGCATGCCGGATCATCCGATAGCGCTTCGTTTGATCGCTGAAGCGGGTTGTCCACTGGCTGCGCCAAGCGCCAACCGGTCGGGAAGACCCAGTCCCACCCTTGCACAGCATGTGCGGGAGGATCTGGAGGGCCGCATCGGCGGCATTTTGGACGGAGGTCCCACGGGGGTGGGACTGGAGTCCACGGTAGTGCAGGCGGGTGACGACGGAACCGTCACCATCCTGCGCCCCGGCGGCGTGACGGCCGAGCAGCTCGCTGCGGTTGCTCGCGCCGTCGTGCTGGACCCGGCGTTGGCCGCTACGCCCGGGGAAGACGCGGACAGCCCAGCGCCGCGCTCGCCGGGCATGAAGTACACGCACTACGCGCCGCGAGGCCGCTTGAGCGTGGTACAAGGCCCGTCGTCCGTTGAGGTGACGGGCTGGATTCGCGCCGCGCTGGCGGAGGCTTCCGCGCGCGGGGAGCGCACGGCAGTGCTCGCGTTTGACGAGCATGCCGCCGGCTACGCCGGAGAGCGCGTCTACACGCTAGGCAAGCTGGACGCGCTCCATGAGGCAGCGCAGCGCCTGTACGGCGTGCTGCGCCGCTGCGACGAGGACGGCGTCACCTACATTTTGTCGGAATCCTGTCCGCCGAAAGGATTGGGAGACGCCGTCATGAACCGCCTGCTTAAAGCGGCAGGTCACCGAATCGTCCGCTTGTAGCTTCTGTCGAATCAGAGCCTCTTATATTAAATTTCTCCTCTCCTCGTCTTGGTATTGGGCACTTTCAGTGTATGCTTGTACTGATTTGCCCCTTGTCCGCATAACGTGTACAAGAACAGACGGATAATGGAGGGATGGAGTATGCTGGCAGCCTCTGCCCATGCCGGGCAGGTTGTAACGATTCTGATCATGGCGGTAGCGCTAGGAATGGATGCGTTATCGCTGGGCGTAGGGATCGGCATGAAGGGGATACGCCTGCGAGACGTGCTGCGCATCAGTACTGTTATTGGCTTTTTTCACATTCTGATGCCATTGCTGGGAATGTTCACAGGCCATTATATGAGTTCTTTATTAGGTCATGTGACGGCCTACTTCGCAGGGGGGTTACTCATCCTTTTGGGCGGGCATATGGTGTATAATTCCTTTAAAGGGGACGGCGTACAGGTATTGGATCATCGTTCGCCTTTAGGCCTTTTGCTGTTTGCACTTGGGGTGAGCGTTGACTCATTTTCTGTAGGAGTGTCACTAGGTATGTTCCAAAGTGATCTGGTGCTGTCCGTTCTGGCGTTTGGTTTTTGCGGGGGAGCAATGGCGATGTTGGGCCTGCTGTTGGGTCGCAAGGTCAGCCGCAATCTAGGAGATTATGGAGAAGCAGTGGGCGGTGCCATTTTGCTGGCATTCGGCTTTATGTTTATGTTTTGATTTTAGCGTAGACAGTGTAAAATAAATGCAGGATTATAGTAAGGGATTAGAATTATAGTAATCCTCTGTTTATATATTTTTTTAACATACGGGGGGTGAAAACGTTGAAGAATATCTTATTCGTATGCACAGGGAATACCTGTCGCAGTCCAATGGCTGAAGGGATGCTGCGTAAGTTGGCTGCTGAGCATGGGCTAGAACTGGAAGTGCGTTCTGCGGGAGTAGCCGCGATGGAAGGCACGCCGATATCCCGACATGCAGAGGCGGTTCTACGTGATCATGATATATCCGATCAGATCACTTCAACCTCTTTGAGCGACGGGCTTGCCGGGTGGGCGCATCTGATCTTAACCTTGACGCAAGGACATAAACAGCACGTAATTCAGCGCTTTCCCCAAACGGCGGGCAAAGTATTTACGCTTAAGGAATATGTGGAGAACCGGGATGCGGTGTTGAATGATGTACAGGAGTTGGATAGTTTATATGCTTCACAGCAGTTGATGGCTTCACTCGGACAAGAGCTATCGGCGCAGGAGCGTGAACGAATGATTGAATTACACCAACGGATTCCGGGCTTTGATATTTCTGATCCGTTTGGCGGTTCGCGAGAAGATTACGATGTCACAGCTGCGGAAATCCGTACGGCACTGCATAAGCTGCTGGACAAGCTAAAGGCATCTTCCGAATAAAATTGGTATTACTCATCTGTTTTGTACGGAATCTGTTGATTTTCGGCGGTTAATCCGTTAAGATAAGGTGGAAAAATGAGAATCCGATGTAACTGGCGACAAAAGTGGGATTAACCACGATGGAGCATCGGATATACGGCCGGTCGCCTGGGCAAAAGAGCAATTCCACATAGGTGTGGACTGCTCTTTTTTTCATATACAAGTTATGCCAGATTTTTAGCTGAGAGTTGATTCCATTAAAGATTCTTCCATTTTTTCTGCTCGAAATCTGAAACATCGGCTATAATATAGTCAGATTGTGATCAGGAGAGAGTGTGTTGAACTTGGGGCATGAGACCGTGCCTAGTCTCTGAGAGGCTGTTCAACCAAAGGAGGTTCCAATGGTGGAACAATTAGATCATGAGATTCCGCTGGAAGCACAGACCACTTCTGTCGTGCGGGAAATCGCAGAAGCAGCCAGTCTCAAGGCTGGTCGCCTACTTGTTATTGGCGTTAGCACAAGTGAAGTGGCTGGAAGTCGGATTGGTACGGCGGGGGCGCTCGATGTGGCTCAGCAACTGTTGTCTGGAGTAGAGTCCGTTCGCAGGCAGTATGGCTTTGATGTGGCGTTTCAATGCTGTGAGCATTTGAACCGAGCGCTGGTCGTTGAACGGGCTGTGCTGGAGCGACTGAGACTGATGGAGGTTGCAGCTATTCCTGTTCGTACAGCAGGAGGCTCTATGGCTACCGTCGCCTATCGTTCTATGAGCGACGCGTGTTTGGCGGCGAACGTGCAGGCTCATGCCGGGATAGACATCGGCGAAACGCTGATTGGCATGCATCTGCGACCCATTGCTGTTCCGTTTCGCCCAAGCCTTCGCTGGATTGGCGAAGCACGTGTGACAGCAGCGTTCACCCGTCCTCCACTTATTGGCGGACAACGGGCGGTGTACAGTCTGGAGCAAGAAGTCGGCGGAAACTGCGATTAGCATTTGGCATGGCGGCATGTTTGTACTAATCTTTTTTGCATTGATGATGAGGTACCCAACAGAGGAGCAGGCGTTTGCTTGTATACCCAACAATTGACTATGGAGAGGGAGTAATCAATCATGATGGAACACCTGCGTAAAAGTGACCCGGCAGTGATGGAAGCAATGGGACTTGAACTGAAACGACAACGCCACAATATCGAGCTAATCGCATCCGAGAACATTGTCAGTGAAGCAGTAATGGAAGCTATGGGCTCCGTGCTGACGAATAAATATGCTGAAGGTTATCCGAACAAACGCTACTATGGTGGCTGTGAGCATGTAGATATCGTTGAAGACATCGCACGTGACCGCGCGAAAGAACTGTTCGGCGCCGAGCATGCTAACGTGCAGCCTCACTCTGGAGCACAAGCCAACATGGCGGTGTATCTGGCAGCTCTCAAACCTGGAGATACTGTACTGGGTATGAATCTGGCGCATGGTGGCCACTTAACACACGGAAGTCCGGTTAACGCTTCCGGCTTGTTGTATAACTTTGCTGCCTATGGTGTACGCGAAGACAACTTCCGCATCGACTACGATGAAGTGCGCAAGGCAGCCTTCAAGCACCGTCCTCGTCTGATTGTAGCTGGCGCGAGTGCATATCCGCGTACTATTGATTTTGAAGCTTTTGCTTCCATTGCCAATGATGTAGGTGCTTTGTTCATGGTGGATATGGCACATATCGCAGGTCTTGTGGCAGCGGGAATTCACCCAAGTCCAGTTCCGCATGCCCAATTTGTAACAACAACGACACACAAAACGCTGCGTGGTCCGCGTGGGGGTCTGATTCTGACTCGCAAAGCATGGGCGCAAGCGATTGATAAAGCTATTTTCCCTGGTACTCAAGGGGGGCCACTGATGCATGTGATCGCGTCCAAAGCGGTTGCTTTGGGTGAAGCGCTCCAGCCATCGTTCAAAACCTATGCGCAAAACGTAGTCCGCAACGCACAGGTGCTGGCTGAAACACTGCTGGCTGAGGGGATTAACATTGTATCCGGTGGTACGGATAACCATCTGATGCTGTTGGATACGCGCAATTTGAATATCACAGGTAAAGAAGCGGAGCATGTATTGGATTCCGTGGGCATCACGGTCAATAAAAATGCGATTCCTTTTGACCCGACCAGTCCATTCGTAACAAGCGGAATTCGTATTGGTACACCTGCTGCAACATCTCGTGGTATGGATGAAGAGGCTATGGTCAAAATCGGTAAAATCATTGCTGAAACCCTTAAAAACCCGAAAGATGATACTGTATTGTCCAAGGCAAGCCAAGCGGTTGGCGAGTTGACAGACAAGTTCCCGATCTATCCAGGAACTCAATACTAATTCATCAACATTCATAATCTTTATGTTATAGGCTGTTTTCCTTCCGTAAGCCGGAGGAGAACAGCCTTTTTTTGCTTCCGAACGACTCGGAACTTACATTTTTGGGTAATAAGCGATTACAGTAAGGGTTTATGCGCGCTTTCCTTCATGATCTACGACAAAGGAGTGATTGCATTGAGTCAAAGAAAATCCGCGCAATTATTGCAGCAACTCGTATTTGTAGGACCGATGGCGTTGTTTTTCGTCTTGATTATGGTCATTCCGTTCCTGCTGGGCCTGTATTACTCCATGACGAACTGGGATGGAGTATCTGAAAATATCCGATGGCTCGGACTAGGGAATTACGTTCATATTTTTAGGGATGATCCAGATTTCCGTAATGCGTTCTGGTTTACGGTCCGATTTACCGTATGTGGTGTCATTCTGACAAACCTGATTGGCTTTTTCCTAGCCTATGCACTTACCAAACCGCTGCGTACCCGTAATGCACTGCGAACTGTATTTTTTATGCCCAATATGATTGGGGGCTTGCTGCTCGGTTTTATCTGGCAGTTTATATTTGTACGCGGCTTTTCTGCGGTAGGAGAGGCGACAGGGCTTTCCTTTTTTAAACTGCCGTGGCTGGGTGATGGGCCAACTGCTTTTTGGGGAACTGTCATTGTGTTTGTATGGCAATATGCAGGTTATCTTATGGTTATTTACATATCCTCGTTAAATAATGTCCCGCATGCCCTTATTGAATCGGCCCAAATCGACGGTGCGAGCCGAAGACAGATTTTGCGTCATATTGTAGTGCCACTTATTATGCCAGCGGTGACCGTCTGCTTGTTCTTGGCGATATCCTGGTCCTTTAAAGTATTTGAGTTGAATTTGGCTCTCACGAAGGGGGGACCTTTCAAGTCGACAGAGTCTGTAGCGTTGGACATATATAATGAAGCGTTTACAAATGATCGACTTGGATTAGGGACTGCCAAAGCTATGATTTTCTTTGTGGTCGTTGCGATCATTACCAGCATTCAGGTGCGTCTCACGAAGAAAAAGGAGGTCGAAATGTAATGGGAAAAACGTCAAACTATCGTTTGGGCACATGGGCTGCTGAATTATTGCTTATTGTGATCGGGTTAATCTTTCTGGTTCCGTTCTATTTTTTGCTCGTAAACTCCGTTAAATCCTTTGGCGACATTTTGGCCCATTCCGCTTCGTGGCCGACAACCTTCCGTTTTGAAAACTATGCTAACGCCTGGAATAAAATAAACTTTCCCACAGCACTGGGGAATTCACTGATTGTCACGATCGTCAGTAATGCGCTTTTGCTGCTAATCAGCTCAATGGCCGCTTACCAGATGGTTCGGCATGATACTCTTTTTAATCGTTTCCTATTCGGTTTGCTTGTGGCTGCGATGGTAGTCCCTTTTCAATCAATTATGTTGCCGCTTATGGAAGTGTCCAACGTATTGAGCTTGAACAACAGTATACCGGGACTGATCTTATGTTATCTGGGTTTTGGAGCGCCTTTGTCCGTTTTTCTTTTTCATGGCTTTATTAAAACGGTACCTATTGAGATCGAGCAGGCGGCAAGGGTGGACGGTTCATCCCGGTACGGGGTGTTCTTTCGCATCGTTTGTCCACTGCTGCTGCCTATGTTCGTAACCGTACTTATTTTGAACACCTTATGGATCTGGAATGACTATCTGTTGCCTTCACTCGTTTTGAATGATCCTGAGCTGCGCACCATTCCGATTGCAACCTATATGTTGTTTGGTCAGTACACCAAGCAATGGGACTTGGCGCTGCCAGCACTGGTATTGGGGATCGCGCCAGTTGTTGTGTTTTTTCTGGTGATGCAAAAATACATCGTTTCTGGCATTGCAGCCGGTGCGGTCAAAGGCTGATGGGAGGGATAACCGATGAAAAAAACAGCGTTACTTGTCATCTCCTTGATGGTGCTGCTCGCATGTACACTTGCAGGTTGTGGAAATACGAAGGCTCAACAGAGTGAGACGAAAACGATACACATTTATCAATTCAAAGTAGAGATTTCGGAACCGCTAAATAAGCTGAAGGCAGAATATGAAAAAACGCACCCGGGCATCAAGCTGGATATCCAATCTGTCGGTGGTGGTACGGACTACGGTGCTTCGTTGAAGGCTAAATTCGCATCAGGCGATCAGCCGGACATTTTTACAAATGAGGGCTACCAGGACCGCGATACGTGGCTGGAGTACTTGGAGGATTTGTCGGATCAGCCATGGGTGAAGGATCTGGACGATTTTGCTCGTAAGCCGATGACGGTTAACGGTAAGATTTATGGACAGCCTATGAACCTAGAAGGATTTGGTTTAGTTTATAACAAGGATTTGTTCAAAAAAGCGGGCATAACCAAACTGCCTCAGACGATAGATGAACTCGAGGAAGCAGCTAAGCGACTGAAAGCGGCAGGGATTATACCTTTTGCTAACGGGTATGCGGAATGGTGGGTTCTGGGGAACCATTTTATCAATATCCCGTTTGCCAGACAGCCGAACCCGGAAAGTTATGTTGCGGATTTAAACAAAGGAACGGCTCGCATCCCCGGTAACCCCGTGTTCGATCAGTGGGTGAAGTTGCTTGACCTAACTATAAAATATGGAAACCGCAATCCGCTCACTACGGATTACAATACACAAGTGACACTGTTTTCGACAGGTAAGGCTGCTATGATGCACCAGGGGAACTGGACGCAACCGCAAATGGATGGAATTAATCCTAACTTGAATTTGGGTATTCTGCCTGCTCCTATAGACAATGATCCCTCCACAGGAGGTAGACTGGCTGTCGGAGTGGCTTCGAACTGGGTGGTCAACAAAAATTCGCCTGTGAAGCAGGAGGCAAAAGAATTCCTCAATTGGTTGGTCACATCAGAAACAGGCAAGCACTATATCACCAAGGAGTTTAAGTTTGTTCCCGCCTTCAAAAGTATCACGTCCAGTGACGAGATGACAGGTGATCTAGGTGCAGAAATATCTCGGCATGTGAGGGAAGGCAAGATATGGAGCTGGAACTTCCAACGCTTCCCGAAGGGGCTGAATCAGGATTTAAGCAGTAGTATGCAAGCCTATATTGCAGGGGTTATCACGAAGGATGAAATGCTTCAGCAATTTCAGGGAGCATGGGACAATTTGAAGTATAGATAAAAGAATAGCGCTGCATGAGGATGCAAAGGGGATAGGTCGGGCAGGAAGCTTAAAGTCCACAGGCTTTGACGGTCAAGTGCCGTCAGGGCCTTTTTGATATGTTTTTATGTGACGAAAGTCACACGTGAAGTGGTCTTAATAAGTATTTTACATGTCATATCTTTCCCTTGACAAAAGGTTGCGGTGGCAGGTGTTAAATCAATCAAGGGAATGTTATAATAAACAGGATTTACAGGCACGCATTGCATCTGTGCTTATTTGGTTTGTACAAATAGGTTACATAGATCCTTTCGACTCAGGATAGTTCGATATGCTGGCGCGAAAGAACGTGACGATAATACCGGAGGGAATATATTATGGCGAAACTGGTGGTTTGCGATCACCCTTTGATCCAACACAAACTTACATTTATCCGCGATGTGCGGACAAACACCAAGGATTTCCGCGAGCTGGTGGATGAAGTAGCAACATTGATGGCTTATGAAATTACACGGGATATCCCGCTGGAAAGCATTACGGTGCAGACACCGGTTGCTGAGACAGAAGGTAAAGTGATTTCAGGACGTATGCTGGGTCTTATTCCGATTCTGCGTGCAGGCTTGGGTATGCTGGATGGCGTAGTAAAGTTGCTGCCTGCAGCAAAGGTAGGCCATGTGGGACTGTTCCGCGATCCTGAGACGCTGCAACCCGTAGAATACTATACGAAGCTGCCTACAGATGTAACTGAGCGTGAATTGATCGTGATTGATCCGATGCTTGCAACGGGGGGCTCGGCAATTGCGGCGATTGATGTGTTGAAAAAGAGAGGTTGCACTCAAATTAAAATGATGAATCTGATTGCTGCTCCTGAAGGAGTCAAAGCTGTGCAGGATGCGCATCCTGATGTAGACATCTACGTCGCTGCATTGGACGAGCGTCTGGATGATCATGGATACATCATTCCAGGTCTTGGTGACGCGGGAGACCGCTTGTACGGAACCAAGTAGACTGCCTTTGGCGGTTCGGCAAAATCTATGGACGTTATGACAGGTCGTTTTTCTGAATAAGGAAGATCTGTGAAGCGGACATTTATTATGAAAAGGGGTTCAACAGAAAATGTCCAAAATCAAAGTGATGACAATTTTTGGTGTGCGTCCGGAAGCGATTAAGATGGCTCCTCTTATTTTGGAGCTTCAGCGTCACCCGGAGCATATCGAGTCCGTGGTATGCGTTACGGCTCAACATCGCCAGATGCTTGATCAGGTTCTGGAAGTTTTCAATATTCACCCTGACTATGATCTGGACGTAATGAAGGATCGCCAGACACTTAATGAAATCTCCATGCGGGTACTTCAAGGTCTGGAACCTGTATTGCGTGAGGCCAAGCCCGATATCGTGTTGGTTCACGGCGATACGCTGACCACTTTCCTCGCCAGCTATGCAGCCTTTATGCAGCAGATTGAAGTAGGGCATGTGGAAGCAGGCTTGCGGACGTGGAACAAGCTTTCTCCATATCCTGAAGAAATGAACCGTCAGCTCACAGGCGTGCTGTCTGATCTGCATTTCTCGCCTACTTCTTTATCGGCTGGAAATTTGCGGAAGGAAAATAAGCCTGAATCGCGAATATATGTTACAGGCAATACAGTAACTGACGTATTTCAGTATACGGTTCGCCAGGATTACGAGCACCCCGTACTGGACTGGGCTCAGGGCAAACGCCTGATTCTTATGACAGCACATCGCCGGGAATCCCAAGGGGAACCGCATCGTCAGATTTTTAATGCGGTTAAGCGAATTGCGGATGAGTTTGAGGATATCGCTATTGTTTACCCGGTTCATCCGAGTCCGGCTGTGAAGGAACCTGCATTTGAGATTTTAGGCAACCATCCGCGTATTAAGCTGATTGATCCGCTGGATGTTGTGGATCTGCACAATTTTTACCCACATACACATCTGATCCTTACGGATTCCGGTGGGCTTCAGGAAGAAGCGCCTTCGTTCGGAGTACCTGTTCTGGTGCTGCGTGATACGACTGAAAGACCGGAAGGAATTGAAGCGGGCACCTTGGAACTGGTGGGTACGAGTGAAGAGAACGTGTACAATCGGACCAAGGCACTTTTGACAGATTCCGCGTTGTACGAATCTATGAGCCAAGCAGCGAATCCTTACGGCGATGGACAAGCATCAGTAAGAATTGTCAATGCGATTTTGCACCATTATGGTGTTCAATCCGAACGCCCTGAAGAATTTCACACAATGTTCACAAAAGGTGTTCGTCCGATATAATTATTCTTTACAAGGCAAGCATACAGTTAAACTGTACGGTTACCAAGGGATACAGCAATTTAAGATGCTTTGTCGTTTGATTTTATACTTTAGGGCACTAAAATATCTCAATTGACAAAGTATCTTATATTTAAGTAAAATGGACTGGAATTGCAGGGGTGACATGGAAAAGTGGTCAAACCTTCCAAGCAAAACAACAACCGAAATAACACCGGAAATGCCTTTAAGGCTATAGGACTGGTGAGCGCGATCGGCATTGATTTGGCGATATGCACACTGGGTGGTTTCTATGCAGGAAAATGGCTTGATGCCAAACTTGGTGGCTCCGGAATTTGGATTGGCGTAAGCGTTCTCGCAGGCTTGGTTGTAGGCGCATTAAGTATTGCCCTTGTGATCGGAAAGGTACTGAGGGATAACCATGAATGAGATGACCCGTATGCAAAAAATGTTATGGATCGTAGCGCTTGGTATTATGGCTCTGTGTTTCCTGGTCTCCGCCTTCATGCCCCAACATCGTGACATTGCTCACGGAATCATTCTGGGAACGGGAGTAAGCTGTCTAAATGTGCTGTATATGGCCTACAAAATTCGACAGGTTGCGAGTGCGGCCGCCGGTGAAAGAAAGAAGAGAGTGTTTGGTATTGGCTTTGGCGTTCGATTAGGGACCTCAATTTTGGCAGTGGTGCTGGCGATAGAATTTCCGGCCTATTTCCATGAGATCGCTGTAATGGCAAGCCTGGTGACTGGGCAATTTCTTCTGTTAATTATAGGCATCATATTCGCGCTTCAGGAAAAATGATGGCTCAACTGAGAAAGGGGTGAGAAAACATGTTGCATGAATCACCGATTATCCAATTGGGCGGGTTTAACATTGACTTGTCCGTCATTATTATGCTTATTGTGACTTGTGCGATTGTATTTGGACTGGCATTTGCTGCAACGCGCAATTTGTCTGTGGACAATCCAAGCAAGTTGCAAAATTTTATGGAATGGGTCGTAGAATTCGTTCAAGGACTGATTACCAGCACGATGGATTTGAAAAAAGGGAAGCCATTCCTCTCCTTGGGGATGACGCTGATCATGTTCATTTTCGTGGGGAATATGCTGGGCTTACCGTTCGGGATTGTGACCGAATTCGATAATGCGCAAAGTGCCCAAGTATTTGGACATGAAATCATTCCAGTCAAAGAAGCATTAGAACAAGCACAGGCGTCTCACCCAGGCGAAGCTGCCCATGTAGGCATCAGCTGGTGGAAATCACCTACTGCAGATGCAGGGGTATCTATTGGACTCGCTTTAATGATCTTTGTCCTGGTTCATTTCCTGGGAATCTTCCGCAATACCAAAGCTTACTTCAAGCATTACGTTCAGCCATTTCCATTCTTTTTGCCAATTAACTTGATTGAGCAGTTCTCAAAACTATTGACACATGGTATGCGTCTATTCGGTAATATTTTTGCTGGCGAAGTTTTGATCAGTGTTCTGCTGAAATTGACAGCACTTGGTGTAGGAGGCTGGATTGCTTCCGTATTGGGACTCGTTGTTTGGCAAGGATTTAGTATCTTTGTCGGCAGTATTCAAGCGTTCGTCTTCACGATTCTGACGTTTGTATACATTTCGCAGTCCATTGACACGCATGAAGAAGAGCATTAGACAAGCTCGTTTTCCGGTTTTTAGTTAAGTTCAGGAGTACGCTTCGCTCTTAACTGCAAATACATGTACAATATAAATACACATCACTAAGGAGGATTTTTAAAATGGGAGTTTGGGCATATATCGCAGCTGCAATCGCAGTAGGTTTGGGCGCTTTGGGCGCAGGTATTGGTAACGGTCTGATCGTAAGTAAAACAGTTGAAGGTATCGCTCGTCAGCCTGAAGCAAAAGCAACGTTGCAAACGGTAATGTTTATCGGTGTAGGTCTGGTCGAAGCCCTGCCAATCATCGGGGTCGTTCTGGCATTCATTTTCTACGCAGGTGCTTAATTGAATGGAAGCAAGGTTTGGCGGGGAAGGCACAGCCATCCGCGCCTTCTTTGTTCGTTTGAACATGAAAGATCCAGAACCGACGTTCACCGGAAAGGAGTGACTTCAATTGAGTTTAAATTGGACAAGTATCGTTTTCACAATCATTGCATTTTTGATCTTGTACTGGTTACTGACGCGTTATGCATTCGGACCTCTCTTTTCCGTTATGGAGAAGCGCCGTCAGCTTGTATTACAGCAAATGAATGAAGCGGCACAGACGCGTGAACAGGCTGCTGCTTATGTTGAGGAGCAAAAGCAGGCTCTCCAGCAGGCACGTAAGGAAGCGTACGACATTATTGAGCAGTCAAAACAAACAGGTAACAAACAAGCGGAGCAAATTATTGTTCAGGCTAAAGACGAAGCTGTCCGCCTGAAAGACGAAGCTGTTCGTGAAATCACAAGCGAGCGTAATAAGGCGGTTGCCGAACTGCGCAGCGAAGTGGGTAAAGCTTCGGTACAAATTGCTTCCAAACTGATTCAAAAGGAAATCAAGGAAGACCAAGTCCAGGGAGAGCTTGTCGACCAATACCTTAAAGAGGTAGGAGGCAAAGCATGAGCCGGGATACGGTAGTAGCCAAACGGTATGCGAAAGCTTTGTTTGAAGTGGCAGAGCAGGAACAGACCATTATGGAAACCGAGCAGGAGCTACGTGCTTTTGTAGAGGCTGTATCGGGGGATGCTGAAATCCGTAAATTCATTAATTCTCCTAACATTACGGAAGCGGTCAAGCTTCAAGTTCTGGCTAACAGTTTTGAAGGCAAGCTTTCTGCCTCGCTAATTAACACGATCAAGCTGTTGATTCAGCGTAGTAGAGCAGATTTGTTCGAATCTCTCCTTGCCGGATACCTCGATATTCAGGAATACAAGCTGGGAATTGCTCATGCAAAGGTGTATTCGACTTATGCTTTAAGTGATCAGGAAAAAACAGCGGTAGCCGAGGAATTCGGAGCCCGTGAACATAAAACAATCCGTGTGGAAAATATAGTGGACCCGAGTCTACTGGGCGGATTGAAAGTGGTTATCGGCGATACACTGTACGACGGCAGTCTGGCCGGCAAGCTGGATCGTCTCGAGAAATCCTTTAACAGACGAGTATAGAAGATAGGGGTGAACACACTTGAGTATCAAACCTGAGGAAATCAGTTCATTGATTAAAAGTCAGATTGAACAATATAAAAATGATATCGAGGTCGTTGAAGTCGGCACTGTTGTTGAAGTCGGCGACGGTATTGCCCGCGTCTACGGACTGGAAAAAGTTATGGCCGGTGAATTGGTTGAATTCGACACTGGCGTATTGGGCTTGGCGCTCAACGTGGAAGAAAGCAATGTCGGTGTTGTTATTTTGGGTCAATTCTCCGACATTCGTGAAGGCGGTCAAGTAAAACGTACAGGTCAGATCATGCAGGTCCCTGTAGGGGAAGCATTGATCGGACGTGTAGTTAACCCACTGGGACAACCAGTAGACGGTAAAGGACCGATTGCTACAACAGAATTCCGTCCGGTTGAAAGTCAGGCTCCAGGCGTTATGGCCCGTAAATCGGTACATGAGCCTATGCAGACGGGGATTAAAGCTATTGATGCGATGGTTCCGATTGGTCGTGGTCAACGTGAGTTGATCATCGGTGACCGTCAAACAGGTAAAACATCTATTGCAATCGATGCAATTTTGAACCAAAAAGGTAACGGCATGAAATGTATTTATGTCGCTATTGGTCAAAAACAATCCACGGTAGCTCAAGTTGTTGAAACATTGCGTCGTCACGGTGCTCTGGAATACACGATTGTCGTTACGGCATCTGCTTCCGAACCATCACCATTGCTGTACATTGCTCCTTACTCTGGCTGCGCCATGGGTGAGTATTTCATGTACAAAGGCGAGCATGTCCTTGTAGTTTATGATGACTTGACTAAACAAGCGTCAGCTTACCGGGAACTGTCCCTGTTGCTGCGTCGTCCACCGGGTCGTGAAGCATATCCGGGTGACGTTTTCTATCTTCACTCTCGTTTGCTGGAACGTGCAGCGAAGCTAAATGATGAGTTGGGCGGCGGATCACTTACCGCATTGCCGTTCATCGAGACACAGGCTTCCGACGTTTCTGCATATATTCCAACCAACGTTATTTCCATCACGGATGGACAGATCTTCTTGGAAGCTGACTTGTTCTATGCAGGGCAACGTCCGGCGATCAACGTAGGTATTTCTGTATCCCGTGTAGGTGGTTCAGCTCAGATTAAAGCGATGAAAAAGGTAGCAGGTTCCCTGCGTCTGGATCTTGCTCAATATCGAGAGCTTCAAGCGTTCTCCCAATTCGGGTCCGACTTGGATAAATCCACAAAAGCCCGTCTGGATCGCGGCGCACGCATGATGGAAATTTTGAAACAAGGTGTTAACCAACCGCTTGCTGTAGAGCAACAAGTAGTGAGCTTGTATACTGCTGTAAAAGGCTTCCTTGATGATATCCCTGTAGCGGATGTAAAACGTTTTGAAAAAGACTTCCTGTCTTTCATGGTGTCTGACCATCAAGACGTGCTTCAATCTATCCGCGACACGAAAGACCTGGTTGCTGATAACGAAGCGGCTTTGAAGGCGGCTATCGAGAAATTCAAAAAATCATTCGCCACGTCGGTTTAATACATTGGAATTTGCCTGTTTATGATGAAAGATGTACTAAGGAAGCGTGCCCTCCGGGTTTTGGCTTCCTTGGCATGTTTTACCCTCAATAACAGGCCCTTTAACATATGTCCGGCTGGATTTGAATCTTACGAAGTGCTTGGACTTGGCCCAAGCTAAGGGATTGCTTACGAAGTTAGCTTTGGCTTTGCTGGAGCTTAAAGGTGGTGAAATCATGGCAAAAGGTATGCGCGAGATTAAACGTCAGATTAAAAGTGTGCAGAGTACGAAGCAGATCACGAAAGCGATGGAAATGGTCGCTGCATCCAAGCTGAGAAAAGCTCAGGAGAAAGCGGAGTCGGCTCGTCCTTACTCGGAAAAGCTTAAGGAAGTTGTGAGTAGTATTGCTTCTGGAGCGAATAACATCAAGCATCCAATGCTGGAAACGCGTCCGGTTAAAAAGACTGCTTATCTCATCATTACATCTGATCGTGGTCTGGCTGGTGGTTATAACGCCAATATTTTACGACAGGTTACGCAGACGATTTCTGAACGTCACCGTTCACAGGATGAATTTGTGATTTTCATCATTGGACGAAAAGGACGGGATTATTTCAGACGTCGTGAATTTCCTATCGCTGAATCGGTAACAGATCTGTCGGATACACCTGCTTTTGCAGATATCAAAACAATTGCAAGCAAGGCTGTACAAGGCTTTGAACTTAAAGAATTTGATGAGCTTTATCTATGCTATAACCGCTTTGTCAACGCATTGACTCAAATTCCAACAGTTGACCGTCTGTTACCAATGGCAACACCGGATTCAGCTACAGCTTCATCCTCAATTAACTATGAGTATGAGCCTTCACCAGAAGGAGTGCTGGAAGTATTGCTGCCGCGTTACGCGGAAACGCTCATTTACGGCGCTTTGCTGGATGGTAAAGCTAGTGAACTGGGAGCGAAGATGACGGCGATGGGATCTGCTACGAAGAATGCTTCCAAGTTAATTGGTGAGCTTTCCTTGACCTATAACCGTGCTCGTCAAGCGGCTATTACCCAGGAAATTACGGAAATCGTTGCAGGGGCAAGCGCTCAGTCTTAATCAGGCTTGTTGCGACTGTTTTATAGCAGGGTCTACACTATTATGATAAATTGCGGGCGCAAAACAAATCAGAGTGGTTCGGATTTGCGGCTGTGCAAGCTTGTAGGAGGGAAACCAAAAGATGAACAAAGGACGCGTAGTGAGCATCATGGGTCCGGTTGTCGACGTTGAGTTCGAACGTGGACAACTTCCAGAAATCCTGAATGCCATTCATATTGGGACTGTGCTGGAGAGCGGAGTCAAAATTGATCTGACGCTCGAAGCTTCAAAACATCTAGGTGACAACCGTGTGCGTTGTATTGCCATGTCTTCCACAGATGGTTTGGTTCGTGGGGCTGAAGCCATAGATCTGGGAGCACCTATTTCAGTACCTGTCGGCGAAGCTACTCTTGGACGCGTATTTAACGTGCTTGGAACGCCAATTGATAATGGTGCTGATATGAGTGAAACGGCTAGAAATCCGATTCACCGTCAAGCTCCTTCTTTCGATGAGCTGACAACTCAAGCAGAGATGCTCGAAACCGGTATTAAAGTTATCGACTTGCTGGCTCCTTATGCTAAGGGTGGTAAAGTCGGATTGTTTGGTGGTGCTGGTGTAGGTAAAACCGTAACCATTCAAGAATTGATTAACAATATCGCTCAGGAGCATGGTGGTATTTCTGTATTTGCGGGTGTAGGTGAACGCACACGTGAAGGAAATGACTTGTACCATGAAATGAGAGATTCCGGCGTTATCAACAAAACAGCGATGGTGTTCGGACAAATGAACGAGCCTCCGGGTGCACGTTTGCGTGTAGCTCTCACAGGTCTGACGATGGCGGAATACTTCCGTGACCAAGAAGGCCGTGACGTGTTGCTCTTTATTGATAACATTTTCCGCTTTACTCAAGCAGGTTCTGAGGTTTCGGCCCTGTTGGGACGTATGCCTTCAGCAGTAGGTTACCAGCCTACGCTGGCTACTGAGATGGGTCAATTGCAAGAACGGATTACTTCTACTAAAAAAGGTTCTGTTACTTCCATTCAGGCGATCTATGTGCCTGCGGATGACTACACTGACCCGGCTCCTGCTACAACGTTTGCCCATTTGGATGCTACAACGAATCTGGAACGTAAAATTTCCGAAATGGGTATTTACCCGGCGGTTGATCCACTCGCATCAAGCTCCCGTATTTTGGCTCCAGACGTTGTGGGTGAAGAGCATTACAATGTAGCACAAGGGGTAAAACAAATTTTGGCCCGCTACAATGAGCTTCAGGATATCATTGCCATCCTGGGTATGGACGAGCTGAGTGAAGAAGATAAAATGTTGGTGGCACGTGCACGTAAAATCCAGCGTTTCCTTTCTCAACCTTTCCACGTTGCCGAAGCATTTAACGGCTTCCCAGGTAAATATGTGCCGGTTAAAGAAACTGTACGAAGCTTCAAAGAAATTTTGGAAGGCAAGTATGACCATCTTCCAGAAGCGGCTTTCCTTTTTGTAGGAGCCATCGAAGAAGCAGTTGAAAAAGCTAAAACGTTGTAAACAACAGGCAAAGAATAGCCGAGCCTTACGAAGTGAGCTGTCTGCGGACAGCTTCCAGGAGGGATTCAAGTGAGCACGTATTTACTAGAGATTGTGACGCCGGAGCGCCTGGTTTATACAGAACAGGTAAACAGCATCAGTGTTCGCGGCTCGGAAGGCGATCTTGGGATTTTACCTGGACACCTTCCCTTGGTCACTCCCTTGAAGATTGCACCGATACGCATTAAAATCGGTGGTCAAACCGAAGTGATCGCGGTCAATGGGGGCTTTCTTGAAGTCCGCAAGGATAAAGTGGTCATTTTGGCTGAGAGTGCGGAACGTTCCGAAGAAATTGATGTGGAGCGTGCCCGTGCGGCAAGGGAGCGGGCAGAACTGCGGCTCCAGAGCAAGCAGGAACAGATAGATCATCATCGGGCGGAAGTAGCTCTGCAACGGGCGCTTAACCGTTTAAATGCTACAAGCATCAGAACCAATAAGAATTAATATTGGATTTTAAGTGGAATTTTAAAAGGGTTCGGCATAGTATACGGATGGAACGACAAGGAGACCACTTCATAATTTCTGCCAAAGAATGTCCGGTAGAAGGTGAGGGAGAACCTTGCTTCCTTCGATCACTGTGATCGGGCCCTTTTTTAGCTGTTATTACCAAATATACAGTCCTATTTCTTGCCCGGCTGCTAGGTATTTAGTACCTTTTAAATTCACGAAACAGAAGTGATTAATCACATTTTGTCGAAATAAATGTCCTGAAAACAGAAATAGCACTGGCATATTAGGCGTTCGCCGAGTATTATAAAGAAGTCTGTGACGCAGATGGGAGGAATTATGGTTGAACGGGAAACAGCAATTGGCTGAACAGCTAAGTCAATCGGCGAGTATGACCGCGCTGATCTCCATGATCGTGTCGCTCATCTGTATAGCGTTAGCTTGGTGGGCTTTACAGAGTTTTAAGCTGGATTTGTTAATCCGGCAACCCAAAGGACCGCAAGGCAGATTGCTACACTTGTTTCTTGCTATAATTTTGGGACAGTTGGTTTCTGGGTTCCTGTTGAGCTACATTTCTTGGAGTCAGATGCTCTAGAATTTGTTTTAACATGAAGTGGGCGGGTTATATGACCTTATGACTGTGTCTCTGCGGGAATTGTCGAATAACATCGCGTCATATTGTTAACAATGGTAAACAAAAGAACCATACATGTATAGCTGGCTGAATCAGTCAGAGTACAATGGTCGTCAAGTACAAAAAACGCTTGTATACTTGTTTTAATCAGTGGTATGATGGCAGTTAGGGTATTAGTAAAATCTTGTTTTTTTATGTAATGAAAAAGCAAGGCATGAAAATAGCGGAATATGTTCTTTTTTTCCAGAATGGAAAAGGGAAATGACGCGCGGAGGGAACCATAGATGAGCAAATTTATCGTCCGCGGTGGCAACAGATTGACCGGGAGTGTCAAAGTCAGCGGAGCCAAAAACTCAGTTCTGCCGATCATCGCCGCTTCTCTGCTAGGAGAAGAAGGAGAAAGTGTTATTATTGATGCACCTCCTCTAGACGATGTGATGACCATTAACAAAGTGCTGGAGTCCTTAGGAGCAGGCGTTACATACCAAGATGAGGTCATTCGTGTTGACGCGCGGAAGATAATTTCCTGTGAAGCCCCTTACGAGTGGGTTAGGAAAATGCGCGCATCATTCTTGGTTATGGGGCCGCTGCTTACACGTTTGGGACGTACAAGGATCTCGCTTCCAGGCGGATGCGCAATCGGAACGCGACCAATTGATCAGCATTTGAAGGGTTTTGAGGCATTGGGCGCGGAGATTAGCCTGGGCCAAGGTTTTATTGAAGCTAAAAGTAACGGGCGTCTGCGTGGAGCTAAAGTTTATTTGGATGTAGCCAGCGTAGGAGCAACCGAGAATATTATGATGGCCGCTACTCTTGCTGAGGGCGTAACTACCATCGAGAATGCTGCTAAGGAACCTGAGATTGTTGATCTCGCAAATTTCCTGAATGGAATGGGTGCCAAAGTACGCGGTGCGGGCACGGGCGTTATTCGTATTGAAGGCGTTGAGAAGCTGCATGGTGTAAAACATACGGTCATTCCCGACCGGGTAGAAGCAGGTACTTATATGGTTGCTGCTGCGATCACAGGCGGGAACGTATATGTAGAAGGCGCAATATCCGGTCATTTAGGACCGGTTATTTCCAAGATGGAAGAAATGGGTGTAACCATTCAACCTGATGAGAACGGAATTCGTGTCATTGCAGATAAGCCGTTAAAGGCCGTTGATGTTAAGACGTTGCCTTATCCTGGTTTCCCTACCGATATGCAGTCTCAGATGATGGCACTTCAACTTGCCGCTGAAGGAACGAGCATTATTACGGAAACCGTGTTTGAAAATCGTTTCATGCATGTGGATGAATTTCATCTCATGAATGCGGAAATTAAGGTCGAAGGTCGTTCCGCCATTGTAACTGGTAATGCTAAGTTGACAGGTGCGAAAGTAACCTCTACAGATTTGCGTGCAGGTGCTGCGTTAATTCTGACCGGACTCATTGCGGAAGGTACAACGGAGGTATCCGGCGTACATCACATCGATCGCGGTTACGTTCATTTGGCTGAGAAGCTGACTGGATTGGGAGCGGACATTTACAGAGTGACCGTGGAAGAGTCCAAACTGAATCATTCGCCCAGTATAGAGCGCGTAATGCCAGAAGAGACGTCGGGAAATCTGTTTAAGAAGATCCAGCCTTCCCTCGCCTAAGCTTTAACGTATGTCGCTTCATGTTGCATAAGTATATTCTTGAACAATAAGGAACCAAGTCCGAAAGGGCTTGGTTTTTTTGTTGTTTGCAACCAGTTTTTTCATTCTTTCAGTTCTCTTAAAACGGTTCTATCAAAGTGGACGACTTCATATGATTGAAAATATCTGCTGGAGTATATCTGTACTTTCAGCCGGACACTTAGCCCTTTGATGGAGGTTTCAGCCTATGAAAGATTCACAGGTTCGCATCCGTATACCCATTCATCATCCTAAGGAACATCGCCAGGCTTCACTTGCGGAGGAAGGTTCTGGCTCTATAGCTACTTCGTTACAAAAAAATAAGCTTATGCAACAGCAGCCGGACACAAGAGGTACATTGCCGATTGGCGTCAAGCCCAATCGGCGTACAACAGCCGTGCCTTCCGCTGTGAACTCCGTTGATACGGCTTTGCCTATTGCTGGAGCAGCGGTCCATGACACACGCGCTGCAAGCCCGCTGCAGGTGCCGCTACCGCACCTGCGTCCTTCCGCCGGGCGTGCCCCGCGCTGGGGCAGCCGCCGCCCATGGCTGCCATTCGCCGCCATGGCAGGGGTGCTGGTGCTTGCCATGGCTGTGCCCGCGCTAATGGCGTGGCCTCGCCAGACGGGGCAGCCGGTGCCGCCGAGCAGTCGCACGGCAGCACCGGCTGCGCCTAGCGTAACGGCAAAGGGCGGGACGTCCGTCACGCGCCTGTCGGGTGTCCCGCCGATACCGGCGGTGCCCGCTGCTCCAACGCGCAGCGTGCCGGTGGCGGCAGAGCCGTACGTGCGTGTGTACGTCACGTCTACCGGTCGCACGGAGACGTTACCGCTGGAGCAATACATTGTCGGCGTAGTAGCCGCCGAAATGCCGCCCAGCTTCGAGGGCGAGGCACTGAAAGCGCAGGCCATTGCCGCGCGTACCTTCATTGCCCGGCGTTTGCTGGCTGATGACACCAGCGGTGCCCCGGCGGGGGCAGATGTGACGGATACTGTTAAACATCAGGCTTATATCTCTAAAGCTAAACTTACTAGAGAATGGGGGCACTCTGGTAAATCCGCAGAGCTGGCTAAAATTCAGCAGGCCGTACGAGACACCAAGGATACGATCATGGTATATGAAGGCAAGCCCATTACGGCCTCTTTTTTTTCTACTAGCAATGGCTACACCGAAAATTCAGAGGATGTATGGGCGAAGGCAGTGCCCTATTTACGAAGTGTGTCAAGTCCATGGGACAAGCAGTTGGCCCCGCGTTATACAGAAACCGTCACACTGAGTCGTCAGAGTGTGTTCGATAGATTGGGGTTGAGTCGTACTGCGATAGCTGCTTCTACTGGAGGAGGGAGAATGCCAGAGATTCGTATACTCTCTAAGACAGAAGGACATCGCATCAAGAAGATTGAGGTTGGTGGTTCAATCTTTACAGGGCCGGAAATCCGTAACAAACTGGGGCTGCGTTCGGCTGAGTTTACGTGGAAGGCTGAAGGGGACCGGATTGCTATAACAACCTATGGTTATGGTCATGGTGTTGGTATGAGTCAGTGGGGAGCCAATGGAATGGCCAAGGAAGGTCATACTGCCACTCAAATTCTCCTTCACTATTATACTGGCATTTCTTTTGCGCAAGCCTCTCGTATTCTAAGTTAGTAAATATTTCGAAACTTTGAAGTATAAAAGAGTTGCACCCGGTAACACTGGTTACTGAGGTGATGAGCAAATGAATGAACAAAATAAAAACCAGAACCAAAACCATGAAGAAACACCCAAAACCTTTCAGGGTGGAAGAGCTTCACGGCCGTCTTCGTGGAAAAAGCTGTTGTCCAAAAGGTGGGCATACCCGGCAGCCTACATTGCCGCAGCAGCCATTATACTAACCTTAGTGTGGGTCTATCAGGATGCCAGCCAGAAGTCTTTCAAACCTGACCCAGCTAGTCCATCGGTACAAAGCACAAGTGCAGTGAACACCGATGTTAACGGACAACAGCCAGAAAGCGTGGAAGTAGTTGCCCAGTCGGAAAATATCGCATGGCCAGTAGCAGATGCTGGCGCAGTACAGGTCGTAAAGCCGTTCTTTGATGAGAACGCGACCGCTGATGAGCAGGCGGCAGCTATGGTAGAGTACGATAAAACATTTACCGCTAACACTGGGATTGATCTTTCCCGGGCCGACGATCAGGCGTTTGAAGTGAGAGCCGCCCTGAGTGGCAAAGTATCTCGTGTGGAACAACATCCGCTGGTAGGTAGTGTCGTAGAAATCACGCATGATAATAATCTCAAAACGGTGTATCAAAGCTTGAGTGATCTGAAAGTAAAAGAAGGCGATCAAGTGAAACAAAACGATGTGATTGCTTCAGCGGGTCGTAACGAGCTTGAAAAGGATTTGAAAACACATCTGCATTTTGAAGTGTTTCAGGATGACAAGCCGGTGAATCCAGCAGGTCTGCTTCCTAAAAAATAAATTTGGTCATGGCTTTGCATGCAAAGCGGGGAATCCACATTCCCTGCTTTTTTCTTGTGTAGTTTTTGTGCATAAGGTAAACATAAGCTGCTTTTGCCAAATAAATAGGCCTTCCGAAGTATGTCTTCCCGCCAAACCGCGAATATATAGGCACGCTCCTCATATAATGTACCAAACTATCCACAGTAGGGAGGCGGGAGCGTGCACGATTACATCAAGGAACGGACCATCAAAATCGGTCGCTGTATCGTGGAAACAAGGAATACGGTCCGTACGATTGCCAAGGAATTTGGTGTCTCCAAGAGCACGGTGCATAAAGATCTGACCGAACGGCTGCCTGAAATCAACCCGGATCTTGCCGATCAGGTGAAGCACATTCTCGAATACCATAAATCCATCCGCCATCTGCGGGGAGGAGAAGCGACGAAAATTAAGTACAAAAAAACGAGTGGCAAACGAAGGGAGATTCTCGTTTCTGGCAAGTCCTAAAAATATATAGTGAATTGGCTGGCAAAGCCATTGAATCAACCCCCTGAAGTATGATATGTTAAAAGATGGTACAAGACGAAAAATGACATGTAACCGTAGGTTTATACATATATTTGCCGCTTCTTGTCGAATCTTAGCTTTTTAAAATATCACTTTGGGGGCCTTTTTAATATGTTCAGTAATGATATCGGTATCGACCTCGGTACGGCCAACGTGCTTATCCACGTCAAAGGGAAGGGGGTTGTTCTTGACGAACCTTCCGTTGTCGCGATAGAAAGCGATACAAAAAGAGTTCTGGCTGTCGGAGAGGAAGCGCGCCGTATGGTGGGACGTACTCCTGGTAATATCATAGCCATCCGTCCATTACGTGATGGTGTCATCGCTGATTTTGAAGTAACAGAAGCGATGTTAAAATATTTTATCAATCGGGTAGGGGGAAAAAGCTGGTACAGCCACCCTCGTATTCTAATTTGTGCGCCGACGAACATTACCTCAGTGGAGCAAAAAGCGATTCGTGAAGCGGCGGAGCGTAGCGGGGCCAAGGAAGTATTTTTGGAGGAAGAGCCAAAAGCGGCTGCCATCGGAGCAGGAATGGATATTTTTGAGCCTAGCGGCAACATGGTAGTGGATATTGGTGGCGGAACGACTGACGTTGCAGTCCTCTCTATGGGGGATGTCGTAACAGCTTCTTCCATTAAAATGGCAGGGGACAAATTTGATACAGCCATCATGAAATATGTAAAAACGAAGTACAAGCTTCTGATCGGCGAACGTACGGCTGAGGATATCAAGATTGCTATCGGAACCGTGCATCCGAGCGGGCGTCGTGCAGAGATGGACATCCGTGGACGGGATATGGTATCCGGATTGCCTAAAACGTTAAGTATTTCTGCGGATGAAGTGCAGGATGCGCTTAGAGATCCTGTATCGGCGATTGTTGCTGCGGCCAAGTTTGTATTGGAGCAGACCCCACCGGAACTGTCAGCTGATATTATTGACCGTGGTGTTATTTTGACTGGTGGCGGTGCCTTGCTTAGCGGATTGGACGAGCTGCTTGCTGAAGAACTGCGTGTTCCAGTACTGGTTGCCGAAGATCCGATGCATTGTGTTGTTAAAGGTACAGGAATCATGCTGGATAATTTGGATCATGTGGTTAAGAAAAAGTTCTAATCTGCCGATAGTGACTATAAGAGACTCGTGTGCGGTCAGACAGGTTGCCTAGCATTTTGGCTTTCGTGCCTCCGCGCGAGCATGTGATTTTAGCAGAGTATAGGATTGGGGTGCACGATACATGTTGAGAGGTTTATATACTGCGGCCGCCGGATTGATGACACAACAACGACGCCATGACACCGTGACGCAAAATATTGCTAATATGAATACGACGGGATACAAACAGGAGAACAGTGTTCAGCGTTCTTTCCCCGAAATGCTTATTTCCATGACGGGTGGTAACCCTGATAACCCGGACCGTACGGTCGGCAAGCTCAATACTGGCGTTTTTGCTGAGGAAAGCCTCTCCCCTTACATTCAGGGAGCATTAAAGGACAGTGGACAAGCGACGGATTTTGCGATACAGTCCAATATTAATGTGAACGACCCAGCTACTGGTCAACCTATGGCTTTTGATCAGGCAGGGAAATTCATCAATGCTAACGGTGAAGTCACCTACCGTCCAGAAGCGTTTTTTACGGTGCGGGACAGTAATGGTAACGTTCGTTATACACGTGATGGACATTTTCAAGTAAATGGAGCGGGAGCATTGCTTTCATCGACTGGCTCAGCGGTGCTGGATACGAATGGAAACCCGATTCAATTGACGGGGGCTGTCTCAGAGCTTAAAGTAAATGAGCGGGGCGAATTGGTAGATAGCCAGTCCAACCAGACATTGGGGACGACGCTCGGTATTAGTGTCATTGATCGTCCGTACCAGCTCGTTCGTGAGGGCAATGGGAATTTTCGCCTGAATGATACTGACGGTGCTACAGCTAGAATGATGACTGCTAACGATGCTGTATCCGTTCGTCAAGGTTATCTGGAGGTATCTAATGTAGATGCTTCACAGTCCATGGTGGATATGATGGCTGCGTTAAGAGCTTATGAGGCGAATCAGAAGGTAATTCAATTTTATGATAAAAGCTTGGACAAGGCCGTTAATGAAGTAGGCCGTGTATAACAGGGGGTAAGTGATGAACAACTCCATGATTGGCGCAATGGTATCTATGGCCAGTGTGCAGCAGCGTTTGGATTTAATTGCCGATAATATTGCTAATATCAATACAGTGGGTTATAAGAGTAAACAGGGTTCCTTTGAAGATGTATTGGCCAATGTGCAGCAACAGCCTTCAACGTATCTCCAAAATGGACGGGCCATGCCGCTCGGCTATAATTTGGGCTACGGAGTTAAAACGGCCGCAATCATGAAAAATATGGAGCAAGGTCCGCTCAAGGAGACGGGACTTCCTACCGATCTGGCGATTCAAGGTAATGCCATGTTTGAAGTTCAGGGAAATGGGCAAAAAGCTTGGACCCGTGACGGTAGCTTTCATTTTGTTCCTGATCCGAATGATAGTGCGACGATGATGTTGACCACTGCTGAAGGTTATTCCGTGCTGGATAACAATGATGTTCCTGTGACTGCTCCAGCGGGTTCCAAGGTGGCTATTAACTCGGATGGCGAATTGCTGATTCGTGCTAATGGAACTGGGGCTCCGACAGTTGGTCAGAGAATCAAGCTAATGGATGTACAGCGTCCAGAAGGACTGGAACAGCGGGATGATAACCTGTTCGTGTTGTTGAATGGTATAACAGAGGCAAATGTATTCGGAGCTGCAGGTGTGGCAGGTGCTGTTCCAGCGGACGTATCTGTGCGTTCCGGTTATCTTGAGGAATCTAATGTGGATTTAGCGGGCGAAATGACGGATATGATGCAAGTTCAGCGGATGTATCAAATGGCGGCACGGGCATTAACTTCTAGTGATACGATGATGAACCTGGCCAACAATCTGAGGGCTTAAGGATTTGGTGATGAAAGAAGAACAATCTGATTCCCGTCCGGTGCCTGAAAAGACGAAGTTCCGCTGGCGTACTGCTCGTTATTTCGTAGTTCCGTTGCTGCTCCTGTTCTCGCTGTTAGGCGGCTTAATTGCAGGATATGTAATTGTAGGTAAGCAAGGGTTGTCAGGTGTATTCGAATGGAAAACCTGGCAGCATGTGATTGATCTTATATTTGCGCCTTAGTTTACTTTAAATGAGTGGGGGCGGGAAAAGGTCGCTCCGCGAATGATTTGATCATACGATCGCTGTTGCAGCGGGATTTTCTTATTTTATAAATTATTCAGATGTAAAAATCCCGTTGCAAAGGCGAACGCTCGCGCTTCTCCAGATTCAAATCCTTCGCTCCGCTGCTACCCGCCATCAGGGCCACTTTTATTAAAATAACCCCCCCCCGCAATTTGTGTGGGGAGTATAGAATAACAAAACCCTGTGCCAGTGGCGCAGGGTTTTGTTATGCCTTCAGGCAGGAGCCTTCAAATGCAGTGACGGGCAGCTTGCAGCCATTGGACACAATCGCAGAGGCCTTCGGTTGTTTCACTGCCCTTCACGGCAAGCGAGTATTATTGAAGCGAGGCTTTCCTTTTGAGCCAAAAGTAACTCGGCGGAGGGGTTTATTTGAATCTGGAGAAGCGATAGCGTTCGCCTTTGCCCCTAAATTTTAACCTTGCAGGTATTATAAAATGAAAAAATTTAGGGGCAACAGCGATCGGAAGATCAAATAAATCACGTAGCCCTTCCCCCCCTTGGCTCAAATGAAACTTCGCTTCACCCCCATAATAGGAGCACCCAATATGGTACTTCCGCGTAATTTTCTTTTTGTATCTGATAACTGTATAATGATGGGGAAGTTTATAACACTGCGGGGTAAAACCAAGCACGGGCAAAAGGGCTTCTTCGCGCCTCAGGTTGCATAACCGGCGGAAAAAGCCCCTTATCTCAACCTCCACTTCTGCAGTAGGTGAAGGATATCTAACATTGTTGCCGCCAAGAGCTGTTTTTATGCAGCGCAGGCGGGGTAATATTATGCTTGCAGTAACTCATGACTGATACAGAGTCAAACCTGCAAGCGGGAGGAGTTATTAAGGTAAATGGACAAATTGCAATTGGATGTTAATCAAATTCAGGAGATTATCCCACATCGAGCGCCATTTTTATTGGTGGATCGTATTATTGAGCTGGAGGAAGGGAAAAGAGCAGTGGGCATTAAAAATGTAACGATGAATGAGCCTCATTTCATTGGACATTTTCCGGGGTATCCCGTTATGCCTGGTGTGTTGATCACCGAAGCACTGGCTCAAGTTGGGGCTGTCGCATTACTGCATCTAGAGAGCAATCGTGGCAAAATCGGGTTCTTGGCAGGGTTGGATGGTTTCCGTTTCCGTGGACAGGTGGTTCCTGGGGATACGCTTACGCTTGAAGTGGAAATCACTCGTTCCAAAGGCGCATTTGGCAAAGGGAAAGCTACGGCTAAAGTAGGCGATACGGTAGTAGCTGAGGGCGAAATTATGTTTGCTTTATCTGACCCTCCCCAATAAATAAAGCTCTGCCGACATAAGCACGACGTCTGAACTGAGTGCATGTGTACATAGAAATCCTGTTTTGACAACCCAAAAATGGAGAGGGGAAATTCCGTATGACGCAGTTGAGTAAAAAAGCATTAGAAGGCATTGAGAGCTGGCTGCAAGACCCTTATATTGATGAAGAGACCAAACAGGAGTTGCGCGCATTGGAAGGCAACGAGCAGGAACTGGAGGATCGCTTTTACAAAGAGCTGGAATTTGGTACAGGCGGTCTGCGTGGAGTGATCGGGGCAGGAAGTAACCGGATGAACCGTTACGTCATTGGACGTGCGACTCAAGGGCTGGCTCGCTATATTTTAGAACAGCATGCTGGTAAAGAAGGCAAACCTTCGGTTGTCATTGCACATGATTCGCGTCATTTTTCACCAGAATTTGCTCTGGATGCAGCTTTGGTGCTGGCAGGCAATGGTATCGTGGCTAAGTTGTTCCCTTCCTTGCGTCCAACGCCACAGCTTTCGTTTAGTGTACGTCATTTGGGAGCCAGTGGAGGGATTGTTGTGACAGCGAGTCACAATCCTCCTGAGTACAATGGATACAAGGTATACAACGATGAAGGGGGTCAGCTTGTTCCTGATCAGGCTGAACAGGTAATTGGTTATATCCGTGAGGTTCCTTCTTTTGCCGACATTCGCAGTCTGACACGTGAAGAAGCTGAGGCACAGGGATTGTTGGTTTGGCTTGGAGAAGAGGAAGATGAAGCGTTTGTAGATACGGTAGCCAGTGTGAGTGTGAACCGTGAGCTGATTGCAGCCGGACCTGGCAAAAACTTCAAAGTTGTGTTTACACCTCTCCATGGTACTGGAAATGAACCGGTTCGTCGTGTGCTGAAGAAGATCGGTTTTGAACAGGTGCATATAGTGCCTGAGCAAGAGCTGCCAGATGCTGAGTTTTCGACTGTCAAGTCGCCAAACCCGGAAGAACGTGATGCGTTTAAACTGGCAATCGCGCTGGGTGAGAAAATTGGTGCGGATCTGTTGATCGGAACAGACCCTGATGCTGACCGTATGGGTGCAGTTGTGAAAAACCGTGATGGCGAATATGTGGTATTGTCCGGTAATCAGTCTGGCGCGATCATGGTTTACTACTTGTTGAATCAGCTGAAAGAAACAGGCAAGCTTCCGAATAATGGGGCGGTTATCAAAACCATCGTAACCAGCGAAATGGGCGCAGTCATTGCCGAACATTTTGGAGCAACTGTGTTTAACACGCTAACTGGCTTCAAGTATATTGGCGAGAAAATGAACCAGTTTGACGAAACTGGCGAGTACACCTACCTGTTTGGCTATGAAGAGAGCTATGGTTATTTGGCAGGGAATTATGCTCGCGATAAGGATGCTGTCTTGGCGGCTATGCTGATCGCTGAAGCTGCTGCTTATTACAGCACACAAGGTAAGACGCTCTATGATGTTTTACAAGAGCTGTATGAGCAGTTTGGCTACTTCCTTGAGAAGCTGGAGTCTCGTACCCTTAAGGGTAAGGATGGAGTGGCACAAATTCAGGGCAAAATGACCGATTGGCGTAGCAACGCGCCTCAAGAGATTGCAGGCGTGAAGGTAGACAAGGTACTGGACTACTCACAAGGTCTGGACGGACTTCCACAGGAAAATGTACTCAAATTTTTACTGGAGGACGGTTCGTGGTTTTGCCTGCGCCCTTCGGGAACGGAGCCAAAAATCAAAGTATACTTTGCGGTACGCGGTTCCTCGCTGTCAGACGCGGAGCAAAGAATTAGCCACCTGGTCGATGCTGTTATGGCTCGCGTAGACGCTTGAGAAAAATCCCTTTATAATAGAATAGGTTAAGGTAATTGGATAAGATTTAGTAATCGGTGACCTCTCACGGCAAAGGGCAGTACGCCGTGGAGGTCATTTCTGTATTGCAGAATAACCTGGAAGAGGCTTTGGGAAAATAGGCTTATTCCGGCAACGGAGGATTTTGCAAAATTCAATGAGTGACCTACCAAAAGGCTGAGTACGGCAAGGTGGGCAGCATTGAATTTTGCAAAATCCCGAATATTAAGGAGGTTCTTTGGTGTATCAGAAATGGCAGTATTGGAATACGGCTTCTCGAAAATGGTTATGGATTTTGGTGGCTGTCGGCTTGCTGGCTTCCATTCCGGTCATCGCCGATCGTGTGAAGACAGAATCCTCGAGTAAAAAAGTAGAGATTGTATTCGATTATCGGGATTTGACGGAGGCAGCCTCGTATCAGGCTCACCCGCAGGACTATCTGAATGAGCAACTTGACCGCTTACAGCAAGCGGGTGTGAACAGCATGGCTATGTATGAAAGTACGTTGGATGATTTCCGTAAAGCGGGTCGCGTCGTAACCTATACGACTCAGAACGTTGCCGATATGGAAAAACGGCTTTCACCTGCAAATGAGAATTTTACGTATATTGTTTTCGCTGATAAAGAAAATGCCGAGGTATTAAAGCCGTTAATTTTACGTACGTTTACAAGCCTGGACATCAATGTAAAACCTTGGACTTATCAGGGACAGGAAGGGTTAGTTGTGGAAACATCTCCAGAGGATGCGTATCTCAAGCCCATGCAGCCTGACCCGATTGCGATGAAGCAGCTTCGGAGCAAAGGATTTTTTATTGTTCCACGGATGAGCGACAGTCTTCCTTACAACCAGGAGTTGACGGAAGAGATGCTTGCTTCCTTTCAGCAGAATGGTGTAAAACGCATTTTGTTTGAAGGTGATTCAGTCAAAGGCTTCACTGATAACGAGAAAGAGCATAGCTTAGCAGCATTTGCTAAATTGCTGAACAAATACGATATTGGCCTAGCTGCTATCGAAAACTTAAAAAAACCGCAAGCAGGCTTCAATAAGCTCGCTTACGATATCCACTATAACGTTGTGCGTTTATACTCATTGAGCGATAAAGATTCAACGCTCGATGTGGAAACGTTGGCCGATCGTTTTGCATTGGCTACCAAGGATCGTAATATTCGCATGTTGTATCTGAATACCGCGCCTAGCCGTAGTATTGCTGAAGCCAAGGTGAAGGATTCGGTAGATAACCTAATCCACAGCTTGGACAAGCCGGGTAACGCTGTACAACGGATGGAGAAAAAGGGGTTTGAACTTGGACAGGCTGAACCGTTCCAAGTCGTCGATTCGTCCATTCAGCGCTATCTGAAAATGATTGTCGTACTGGGTGCACTGGCATTCTTCTCCATTATGGTGTCCTATTTCGTCCCGGCATTGACTTTGCTGGCATTTTCACTCGGTTTGGTAGGTTCAGCAGGACTTTATGTTTTGAACTCCAGCTTGATGGAGCAAGGTCTAGCCCTACTCGCGGCGATTAGCGGACCTACGGTTGCAATGATTATCGCCGTGCGTACGATTAGAATTAAACGTGAACAGGGGTCCGAACTTTCTGTAGGTAAGCGTTTGATTCAAACGCTTATACTGTACGTACAGACAGCGATTTTGTCGCTGGCTGCAGTGCCTTTTGTTATTGCTCTGTTGAATAGTATTGCTTACAGCCTTGTGCTGAACCAATTTAGAGGTGTAAGCTTGCTTCACATTCTGCCGATCTTCTTAGCAGCGATATATATTTTCTTTTATCGTGGTGTTTCTATACGGGAGGAAATTTCCAAGCTGCTACGTACGCCGATTACTGTATTGTGGGTGATCGCACTGGCTGTTATCGCAGCCGCAGGCTATTACTATTTGACTCGTACCGGAAATGCGGGTACGGTGTCGAACACGGAGCTGGTTTTCCGGAACTTCCTTGAAAATGCGTTTGGTGTACGTCCGCGCAATAAGGAATTTTTGATGGCTCACCCACTGTTTATTGCAGGGGCGTTCCTGGCTTTGAAATATCGCAAAGCAATCTATTTACTGATTATAGCTGCTATTGGCCAAGCCTCTATGGTGGATACCTTTGCTCACATTCACTCTCCAGCGGCACTGTCGCTTAGTCGCGGGCTGTTAGGATTGGGCTTCGGTCTGGTGCTGGGAATCATCGCAATTGTCGTGTGGCAAGTGCTGGAAGGGTGTTGGAAGAAATGGTCACCACAGCTCAAACGATAATCATCTCGGGTTATTACGGCTCTCACAATAGTGGAGATGAGGCCGTGCTTAAGTCGATTTTGACAGCTTTAGAGGAGGAGAGTCGTCAGGCGGGGATTACAATCAAGCCTGTTGTTCTGTCTTCTGACCCCGCTTGGACACAGAAAATGTACGGAGTAGAAGCTGTACCGCGGATGAGTCTGGGGGAAGTTCGTAGAGCGATTAAAAACAGCGATGGGCTAATAAGTGGCGGCGGGAGTTTGCTCCAGGATGCAACAAGCCCTAAAAGCATTCCGTATTATCTAGCAATTCTGAAACTGGCCCAATGGGCTGGAAAGCCGACGTTTGTATATGCTCAGGGCATTGGTCCGGTACAACGGAAGATATTTTATCCTATGATCCGTTCTGTGTTTCAGCGCTGTGAATATGTTTCTGTAAGAGATGAGCAGTCTGCCGCACTGCTGGGTACTATGAAACTGAAGCGCCCGGTTGTCAAAGTTGTTCCTGATCCGGTAATGGGGCTTCCATTGCCCGCGGGTTCCGAGCTGCATAAAGCAGCATTTGAGACTGATATGGATAAAATTCCAATCGTTGGCGTATCTGTACGTTACTGGGATAAAGAACGTCGCGATTTAACGGCTATTGCGGACGGCTTAAAAAGATTAGCTGCTGAGCGCCGTGTACACTTACGCTTTTTACCTTTCCATCTGCCTGATGACGAGCAGGCTTCAAGGATGGTAATGGATTTGTTGGGGGATATTAGGGGGACGGGGAGCCTTGTCAGCATGTGTGATCAAGTCACCGATCCTCAACAGATGCTTTTGGAAGTCAGCCGTTGCAGTTTGATGATCGGGATGCGATTACACAGCTTGATCTATGCAGCATCCCACCAGGTGCCTCCGTTGGGGATATCCTACGATCCTAAAATTGACCATTTCCTCAGCCGTGTCGGTAGCCAGCCTGTAGGCACTACAGAGGCACTGGATGGACAAAAACTGGCTAATGAGTCTATGCGGTTGCTAGATCAGCGAAGTCAATGGATCGAGAGCCAGGAAGCGGCCATTGCTTTGTTAAAAAGTGAGGCTCGCTTACCGGCACAGCATATCGTTAATTACTTGTGTCGCAAAGGATGATGGATACAGTGACAGTTGATAAGGTTACGAATGTGCCTACCGTCCCGATTTTCGGTGTTCCGGTATCAAGGCTTAATATGAAAGATACATTAAATATATTAATTCAAGCAGTGGAGTCTCGCCAGCCCCATCAAGTGATCACTGCCAATCCGATTATGGTAATGGCTGCATTGGAAGATCCAGTGTACATGAACGTGATGAAACAGGCAGAGTTGATTGTTCCGGATGGGACTGGCGTGGTCTGGGCTGCAAACTATGTAGGACATCCTGTACCTGAGCGGGTAGCGGGCTTTGACTTGTTACATGAATTACTTGCAGCTGGAGAAAACTATCATTGGAAGGTTTATTTACTGGGATCAACATCTGAGGTGATTCAAGCGACCGCAAAGCGGGTACATGAGCTTTATCCCGCAATTACGGTTTGTGGCAAGCGTGATGGTTTTTTTGGACCTAAAGAGGATGAAGCCGTGATTGCAGCCATTCGTGAAGCAAATCCTGATTTGTTGTTTGTAGCACGTGGAGCGGACACGCAGGAACCCTGGATTGGTAAATATAAGGAACAGCTGGGTGTACCGGTGATGATGGGGGTTGGCGGTAGCTTCGATGTTATATCAGGCAGAACCAAACGCGCACCTAAATTGTTTCAAAAGCTACGGGCTGAATGGTTATATAGACTCCTCAAAGAGCCAAGCCGTTACAAAAGAATGCTTGCGCTGCCGAAATTCGCCGCGAAAGTGATGCGCGAAAAAGAAAACGTCACAAAAGTGTGATAAATAGCTTGAATCTGCCTACAAAACCCGCTAATTTGCCAGAATATGAAGCTTGGTATTTATTTTTGATCAGAGTATAATTCAATGCGGTTACATCTGAAAAGGGATTGCTTTAAAATTGGGGGTCGAATGATCAAATGTTATTGATCTATATTATTGGGTTCATCATGGCACTGGGACTTGCGCTGTTACTGACACCGCTCGTCAAGAAATTCGCTGTGAAGGTTGGAGCCGTCGATGTACCGAATGCCCGAAAAGTACATACCCGAATTATGCCGCGTCTTGGCGGACTGGGGATTTTCTTGGCATTTCTGTTGTCCTTATTGGCGGTGTTACCTTTTGTGCCTGACGGAATGCTGTCCTCTCGGGATATTAACTTTATTGCAGCCTTTCTGATTGGCGGTACGCTGATTACACTGATTGGTGCTCTCGATGATCGTTTTGATCTCAATGCAAAATTGAAATTTTTGGCTCAAATTGCCGTTGCGTGTATGGTCGTGTTTGCTTTTGATATTCGTGTAGATTTTGTAAATGTACCTTTTCAGGATGCATACTCATCTTTGGAAAGCTGGATTTCCATTCCGCTTACGATTTTCTGGATCGTAGGTGTAACGAATGCCATCAATTTGATTGACGGTCTGGATGGACTGGCTGCAGGTGTCTCAGGAATTGCGATTGGAACTATCTTTGTGATGTCGGTATTGATGGGCAATTACATGGTAGCTATGCTTTGTCTTGTGCTGCTGGGCAGCATTATCGGATTTTTATTTTTCAACTTTCATCCTGCGAAAATATTCATGGGTGATACAGGGTCATTATTTTTAGGTTTCTGTCTGGCCATGCTATCCATGCTTGGTTTCAAGCAAATTGCTATCGTATCTTTTATTACGCCATTGATTATTATCGGTGTACCTTTGTCAGATACATTCTTTGCTATCATTCGTCGCAAGTTGCAGAAAAAACCGATTTTCTCTCCGGATAAAGGTCATTTGCATCACTGCTTACGCGAACTAGGTTTCAGTCACAGACAGACGGTGTTGATTATCTACGGTATTGCTGCATTTTTCGGTGTATTGGCCGTGATTCAATCGTCTGCTGCGCTTAATGAAGCGAACTGGGTCACCTTTGTCGTGATTTGTATTATGATGTTCTTCCTACAGATCGGTGCAGAGGTTATTGGTCTTGTTGGCAAGACCAAACGCCCAGTTATTAACACACTGATTCGGTTGCTGGCTAAGCCAGATTCCCAAACACGTTCGAAATTATAATTTTAATTTAAAAGTAAGCCTTCAAGCTTGGCGGTATACCGCGGGTTTGAAGGCTTTTTTGATGTTTGCTGTAAAAAAACTCCCTCCTTTTTTGAGAATTTACTAATTTTTTGTATGTTTACTACCGATAAAAAAAGTATTGAATGATTACGTACCCCAAGGTGCGACAGAATCAAAGGAGGACAATGATTTGAAACGATTGCTATCCATGTTGCTGACGGTTGGTCTCATCATTGGCTTGGTGCCGGCGGCCCTGGTAGGTACGGCTCATGCTGCGACGGGAACTTATTTTATTTTTCCAAGTGAAAAATATGATGTGGATTCGGCTAGAATGGTAAACACTGACCGAGTTACAGTTAACGGTACGATTAACGGAGTGAACGGAAGTACTATATCTTATAGTGTATTCCAACTCTCTAAAAATGGAACAAACCTTAACGTAGTTAATAAGAACGAGAGTCAAAAAGGCGGAATTACGGTCAGTGGCTCTACGCTTAAAGTTACAGACATTAAACTGTTTCCTGGTTTGAACCGGATTACATTTCAAAGTAGCCAAAATTCGGCTGATATGAAGGACTCCATTTACATTGAGTATCAGGATGGACCTAAGCTTTATGATCTATCTGCTACGCTGAATGGTGCAACCGAGCAGTTGCTAGAGAATCAGACAGCGGTGCTGACAGACGCACGCAATAGCGGTACGGATGATGTAAAAGTAGTCATTCAAGGTACGGCTCCTAATGCTGACAGTGTAACGCTCACGTCTGCAAAAAGCAGTAATACGTACACAGTTAACTCTTATACCGCATATAAATTAACAGGTAGTGTGGTACTCAGTCCAGGTAAAAATATAGTGACTATTAAAGTGGGCAACGGAACTCAGGCCCTCACAGTTACACGTGAAATTACGATTTATACGGGTAAACCGGAATTCTCTGATTTGACCTTGAACAAGGATGGGAATGTTTCTGCCGATCTGACCACTTCGCCTGACTTTACTGTATCGTCTACAAGTGGTGTGGTTTTAAAAGGTAACGTTTTGGTACCAGCTGGTGCGACCGATCCAGGAGTAGCCACAATCAATGCACGTTTTACCGATGTGAGTAACAATGGTAGTGCTGTGGGTAGTGCGACTGGGGTTGATGCCACAATTGATACTGCAAATATAGTTACATCAAATGGCTATAAAGTATATCCATTTCAGGTGACTGTACCTTCGGAAGCTGTACTTGATCATTTGACCAGGGCATCCCTGGGCATAACTTATACGGATAGCAGTACACCTCCAGCTCCATCGGCTGTCCAATTTACATTGCGCAGTAGCACTCAGCCGTATATTGATGATGTTAACTATCTTCCTGATTTTAATACTCAATTGTTGAACAGAATTAATGGAAGCGGGTCTGATCAGGCAGCTGCTCTAGATGAAGCTATGAAATTAACAGGTAGCTCTATGAAGAACAAGACTACAGATGCTGCATCTGTACCTGTAGGTATGGAGTTTATCGTTGTTAATGGCGCACCTTCTTCAATTAGTGAGCTTTCCGGAGTATCGGTTCATACTGTAGGGTCTCCTCAAGATGTAATTCGTACAATCAATGGTAAGTCAACGCAAGTGAAGAAAATTGTTGCTTATGTAGACACTTTGCCTAAAGAAGGACAAAATGTACTGAATTTTTATCTGAATGGTGACTCTACAAAGTTAATTAAAGCAACGGTGAATCTGTTGCAGGGTCCGTTCATGAAATACGACACGATTTATGATGGGCAACAAATTCCGTTGAATACATCCAGCTCAAACTTGAATACCTATAAATTGACTCAGCTGGGCTACTTTAAAGGTAAATTGCTTGATGTGAGCAACGCAGCAGATATTCATTACACTGGAAGTAACCGAAATGTATTCCTGTATGTTAATAATGTATTGGTTGATCTGGATGGTTCAGGAGCGGACTTCAAGCTTGCTGCTTCCTCAGAGACAGCCGCAGCCAATGCCTTGGCGAACGGGAATAATGAAATCAAGTTTGTATACAAGCCAGGTATTGAGTATAGCAATACGGTAAAAGTAAACTTTACACAGACGAATATTCCAGTAATTCCTGTTCCAAACACACAAGGAATCATCCCTTTTACACCAGTTAGCGGCTTGAGCAATACGCCGAAATACAGCGAAATTGCTCCGAAATCAAAAGATGCTAATTTCACCAAAGTGGATGACACCAACTACAATACATCCCTGAAAAATATCAATGTATTTGGTACTTTCAGTATTGCTGATTTGGGTAAAGCAGATCAGGTAAATGGTTCGTTAAGTGATATTGCTAATAAAGATCAATATATTTTGGAGATTAAGGGATCGGATGACAGTGAAGTCAACTGGACGCTGAGTAACGAGTTTTTCTCAGCAGAAGATGCTAAGACAACATACAATTCCGGTTCTACTACAGATAAATTTACAAATAAAGATTTAAAAGACCTGCTTGTGTACTACCATCCGGACAAAAAGTATTTCAGCTTTGTGTTGAAAAACCAAACTATTTCGCAAGATGGAACACCAGTAGCTTATAACATTACCTTGTACAATAGCGGCAAGAGCGGACCATTTGCTACTTTCCGACTGCAAGTATCCGGTCAATCCACATCTTTTGATATTTTGCGTCCGCTCCCTGAAAAGAGAATCGTGAATCAAAACTTTGTGCAAGTTGTTGTAAACGCAGGTAATGCAGATAGTGTTACGGTAGGTAAAGAAACAGCAGTTCAAGAGGGATTCGACTCTGATTATGATGGTACCATTGATTATCCATCTACTTACAAAGCCATCGTTACAGGTCTAAAAGCCAACAAAGATAATAAAATTGACGTAGTGGTTACTGTAGGCAAAGAAAAATTGAAACAGACCATTACTGTTAAATATGTGCCTACTAATATTCCTGGTGAGCAGTACATGGAAGCGATGAAAACATCGCACAAAGTGTTCGATGGCAATCTTACACTTGCTTTTGCAAAGGGAACGAGTCTGATTCGTCGGGATTACGATCAACCGCAACAGTTCAAAAACCAGGTTTTCTCTGGTCACACTTTGTACTTTGCAATAGCAAATAGCGAAGATGGTGTGGTCGATCGTCATGAATTTGAAACCGAAAAAGCATTGTCGGATATGCAGAGCTTGATTGCAGATGGAAGTAGATACTTTAACAGAGAATTCCCAAATCGTTTTACCAAGTCAAGTCCAGTATTCTGGATTGACCCAGGTACAGCAGATGACATTAAAACAGATGATTACGATCCGGTAACTTATGGTGCCGATCCTTATCAATTGGCTAACAAGTCGCAAAATGACAGTAGCAAGATTAAAAACTTCTACTGGCGTGATCCTTCTAATGAATTAGTACCATCCAAGCGTGCAACATTAACTTTGACGTATGATAACAGTATCGCTCAGGATGCAGGGAAACAAATGACGGTGTTCTATTTTGATTCTGATCTTAAAGATTGGCAGAACATTGGTGGTGTGGTGGATCCGAAAAAACATACCATTAAGGTACCGTTTGATCGTTTCGGTTACTATGTAGTTGCTAAAGTTGGAGAAACGTATAGTGATGTCATTAAGCATAAATACGCCAGAGATTACATCGAAGCCATCTTGGCTAAAGGTGTTATGAACCCAATGGATCCGATTAATAGCTTTGGACCAGACAGCTACATTAAAAGAGGCGAATTTACGTCTATGATCGTCAAAGGTCTGCAAATTCCGCTTAATTTCAGCGGAGCGAAGCATTTCGACGACGTGTCTATTCCAAATACGATATCAGCAGATGCGCTCTATGATTATCGTTATATTGAAACAGCTGCACGCGCCGGTATTGTCAAAGGTTCGCAACCAAGAATCTTTATGCCGGAAGATGTAATCACACGCCAAGATGCAGCAGTCATTATTGCCAAGGCATTGAATTTGAAGCTGGAAACAGATCATGACAAGATCATGAAGAACCTGTCTAAGACCTTTAAAGATGCGGACAAGATTGATTACTATGCGCAAGCATCTATATTGGCTATTGCCAAAAAAGGCTTTATCACAGGGTCACCTGTGGATGCAAGCGATCTGAAAAAGGGATATATGTTTAATCCTACTTCCTTGACCTTGCGCGGAGATGCAGCGATTATTGTAGCTAAAGTTATGGCTGATAAAAAGCTGCTTCCTAAAATCTAATCAACAAAACACCTGAAATTATTAAACATCCCTCCATGCGAAATGGTAATTCCCTTTCATATACATGAGAGGGATGTTTTTTATAAATCAGCTATTTGACTGGGATTAAGGGCCTATGCCATAATATCAATGAGGTAAAAATTGTGGATTAGCCTTACAATGGTTTTGGTTTTGGATTTGGCTTAAACGTCTGTAATTAATTGCTTTTTTTTAAGTATTTATCTCAAAATGTGTTTATTATTTTTCTATATGTTTTTTTTGCACATTTATCTGAAACTTTACGCCTATTTCATCGTAGTAGAGGATGTGTGTGTTTTAATATTACATAGAGAAGTGAGTGGGGAGTGATGAGATGTCTCAGTTTTCAATACGCCGTCCTGTAACAGTATTTATGTTAATTATTGCTTTGTTAATCGGGGGCGGTATTTTTGCGTTAAGACTTCCTGTAGAGCAAATGCCGGATATGAAGCTGCCATTCGCTGCAGTGGTGACTAGTATTCCAAATGCAACGCCTACAGAAGTTGAGGAATTGGTTACTAAACCTATTGAGAAAAGTCTGGCTTCTATTGAGAACGTGGACACAATCATGTCCGAGTCTTCAGAAGGAACATCTATGGTCATGATTCAATTTAACTGGGGAGTAGATATCAATCAAGCAACCCTCGACATGCGAGATAAAGTTGATGGGGTTAAAGGGTCTCTTCCCAAGGCGGCTAATTCGCCGCGTGTCCTTAAGGTGGATCTCAACGCAACGCCGGTTATTACGCTCTCTCTTACAGGAGACCAGGATATTAACAAGTTGAAGCCTATTGCTGAAGATATTATTGAGCCGCGGCTTGAAAGAATTGCGGGAGTAGCTGCAGCCAACATGTCAGGTGGGCAAGCTCGGCTTGTGAAGATTACTGTAGACCAAGCCAAACTTCAAAGCTATGGCATTACGCTAGATCAAATCAGCCAAGCGCTATCGTCTAATAACGTAGCGGGTTCTGCTGGTTCGGTGTACCGAGGTAATACAGAAATCCAACTTCGGGTTCAAGGTGAATACAAAGCTGTTTCAGAAATGGGTGAAACGCCAATTCCAGTAGGGAAGGGAAGCATTAAGCTAAAGGACATCGCGACAGTTGAAGATTCCTTGGATGATGTTACAACCATTTCTACCTATAACGGAAAGCCAAGTATCAATATTTCTGTTACTAAAGCCACAGGGGGGAATACCCTTTCAATCGCCGATTCTGTAAAGGATAGTTTAGATTCGATACGGAAGGAATTGCCTCCGGGAACTCAATTGGAGATGGTAACAGATGCATCCAAACCGATTAGCGACTCCGTACACTCACTAGTAGAGCATGCTATATTGGGACTTATTATCGCAGCTATTGTGTTGCTGTTATTTTTGAATAGTATACGTTCTACCATTATTGCTACTATCGTTATTCCAATTTCCTTCGTAGCTACGTTTATGATGATGTATTTCACCGGACAAACCATTAATATTATTTCACTGAGCGGTTTGCTTCTGGGGTTAGGATCCTTTGTCGATTTTGCGGTTGTTATTATTGAGAATATTTTTAGACAGCGACATGAAGGGAAAAGCATGCTACAAGGGGCTATTGATGGCTCCAAGCAGGTGGGTAATGCCGTTATGGCATCTGCACTTGCGCAGATCGTAGTATTTTTACCAGTTGTTTTTGTTGACGGAATTGCGGGAGTTCTATTTAAACCGTTGGCGTTAACAGTTATTTTCTCTCACATTGCAGCCTTGCTTGTATCCCTTATGATTGTGCCGATGCTGGGATCACGTTGGCTACCTACCGTGCCAGATGAATCCATTTATTCTTCAGGTACTTATAAGGGTGTTAACCCTATTGTGTGGTTTAATATTGGTTTCGAGAAATTTAAGAGTGGGTATCGCCGTATACTGAAGTGGGGAATTAACCATAGAAAATCTGTGTTAATTATTACTTTATTAATGTTTGTGGCAGCTGGGGCTCTAGTTCCTTTCGTTAAGGCTGAATTTATCCCAGCATCCGATACTGGGGAATTCACAATTAATGTGAAACTTCCTAATGGAACGGTCTTGGAAGAAACGGAAAAGGTTGTTCAAGATATAGAAAAAGAAATTTTGAAAGTTCCGGATCTAGATAAAATGACAGTGACTGTTGGTTCTGGTGGCAATTCTGGTTATTCAGGGGCAGCTCCAACCAACTCAGCAGATCTAAGTGTAACACTGAAGGATGGACATCAGGCAACAGATGTTATAGTTGATGGCCTTCGTAAAAAATTTGATAGCATTCCAGATGCAGAGATTACAATGGCGTCTACAACAGGCCTTTCAAGCGGAGCGGCTGTTAATATTAACTTAAAAGGTGACGATATTGACGTCCTGAGAGAACTCTCGGACAATCTCGTTGCGGACGTAAAAAACATACCGGGTACGGTCAATGTGAAAAGTACCTTGAGTGCTGTTCGCGAAGAATATGAGATTACCGTTAATCGTGAACTTGCAAGTCGATATGGCTTATCAGCGACCCAAATCTTATCTGCAGTGAATACTTCTTTTAATGGATCAGTCGCCACAAGCTATCGTACAGGTGAAGATCAGATTGATGTGAAGATATCGTTGCCAGAGAAAAACCGCCATGATTTGTCAAATCTAAAAGCCTTACGGATCACCACTTCGCAAGGTATTGATGTACCTTTGTCTTCCGTAGTAAGTATTGATAAACGGACTGTACCCGATACTGTTACTCGTGAAGACCAAACGCGTCAAGTGCAGATTACAGCTGATATTGATGGAACAGGGGATATTCTTACTATTAATCAAAAAATAGATGCTCTATTGAAGACTACTCACTTCCCAGAGGGCTACAGTGCAGATACGGGTGGCGGCCAAAATGAACAAATGATGGAGTCTTTCATGAACTTAGCGATAGCTATTTTGCTATCTGTCGTGCTCATTTATATGGTTATGGCAGGACAGTTCGAATCGTTGCTCACACCGTTTGTTATTATGTTTTCCGTTCCACCTACGGTAATTGGTGTGCTTATCGGTTTAGCTGTAACCGGGGCGAGTCTCAGCGTTTCAGCTTTGACCGGTTATATCATGCTCGTTGGTTTGGTCGTCAACAATGCCATTGTTATGATTGACTTTATAATTCAGCTCCGAAAAGACGGCCAAGATCGGGATGAAGCTATTATTCATGGAGCGTCTGAGCGGTTGCGTCCGATTTTGATGACCACGCTGGCTACTGTACTAGCTTTGCTCCCAATGGCATTTGCTACAGGCAGTGGTAACGAGACACAAGCACCGATGGCAGTTGTTGTTGTGTTCGGGTTATCCTTCGCAGCTGTTATAACATTGATTCTTATTCCGGTAGTCTACGTCATCATGGATAATATGATAGAAAAACGTAAGAATCGGAAATTAAAAAGACAAGCGAAGAGAGAATTAAAAAAAGAAGCGAAACTACAAAAAAGTGTTCATATATAAGGTGAGGTGGAGAAACATAATGAATAAAAAAAGTGCTCTGATTGCTACAATTTTGCTTTTATCAGTTGCATTAGCGGGTTGCGGTGGGGGGGAGGCCCCCGCCGCTCCAACTGCGGCGCAGCAGGCCATTCCGGTCCAAGTGGCCAAAGTGACCAAAGGTAGTATTAGCGATTCAACAGGTATTATTGGAAGCTTTGCTCCCAAAGAGACGGCTCAGGTGTCTCCGAAAATTAGTGGCAAAATTCAAAGCATTAACCTTACAGTGGGGCAAAAAGTAAATAAGGGCGACACATTGTTTACTATAGACCAAAAGGACTTGCGGGACTCGATTAAGCAATCCCAGGAATCGTACCAGGTTGCCCTGGCCAATTTAAAGCAGGCTGAGTCTGGCGCAGCGCAATCGGTGCAACAGGCAGAGTCCAGCGTGGATCAAGCGAAAAGTGCGCTTGTACAGCAAGACAACACTATCACCCAAGCTCAGACCAGTCTGGTCGATGCTCAGAGTTCCGTGCGTGATGCTCAAAATACGCTCAATCGCAACCAACAGTTGTTTAGTGCGGGCGCTCTATCTCAATCCGAGTTAGAGCAGTCTCAAATAGCGCATAGAAGAGCTTTGACTGCGGTGGAGAATGCACAGATCACACTTCACAATGCACAAACGTCCAAGGAAAGTGCACAAACAACATATAGCAATGCTCAAAAATCATTACGTCTTGCACAACAGAAAACCGGCATTGACGTAGCTCGTGCTTCTGTCAATCAAGCTAAGTCCAGTTTAGACACAGCACGTAGTCAACTGGTGGATGCTGTAGTCAAAGCTCCGATTTCCGGCACGATATCGGTAGTAACAGGAACCCAGGGGCAAATGGTTAGTGCACAATCCGCGGTTGCTACAATAGCGAATACCAATCCTATTATTGCTAAAGTTAACGTTTCTGAATCTGAGCTTCTTAAGTTGCAGGTGGGTTCATCTGTGACTGTAGGTGTGGACTCCTTAGATAAGCGAATTGAGGCCAGAGTATCGGCCGTCAATCCGGTAATGGATAATGATCTCAAGGCATATCCTGTCGAGATTTCAGTTCCTAATGGTTCTGGTGAATTAAAATCAGGGATGGTTGTAACTGTATACATGAAATCAGAAGCTTCTAAAAACATTTTGGTATCGCAGGATGCCATTACGGAGCAGGCAGGGAAAAAGTATGCTTATGTAGTGGAAGGAACTGTTGCTAAGCGGGTAGAAGTGCAGACAGGCCAGGAAAGTGCCAAACAGATTGAGGTAACCAAGGGGCTTGCTGAAGGACAAAATGTTGTCGTTAAGGGCGTTAGTCTGCTTACGGATGGCGCGAAGATTAATGTAGTGAAGTAATTTGTCTCGGTTATATTTACCGTAAATCACTGTTACTCCGTCATTCCTACTACTTAAAGTGTATTAGAGTATTAGATTTCAAGGGAATCTATAGACTTTATGTGCTTTATATATTCTATGGATAATTCTTAGCGAATATACTCCATTAAAGGCCGACTTAAATGTACGAAAATAACCCTTGTACATTTAAGGTTGATAAGGTAAAAGTTGTAGGATGACGGAGGAACAGGTTTAATAGTATAATTATGACTGTGGGAAGCGGAATACATAATCAAAAAAAATAAAATTTTTTTTGAAACAGACGCAACTTTTTGAACCCATGCTACGTCTAATTGGGTGAGTATGAAACAAAGGGGTACAAAAGCGTAAAGACAAAATTCGCTAAAAAAAATCTTTACTGCATTGTTATCACATTGTATAATACTGGAGTACGTCATAAATGGACGCTTTCTTTCAACTAGATTCCAAGCTTCTGTGATATTGTCACAGATATCATTTTATAAGGGTTCTCATAAAGCTCGGAAAGGAGGTGTAACGACTGATGAGTGACAAGATCCGACAAAAAGACAAAAATAATATTTCTGGTTATATTCAAGGAGGAGAAAAAAAGGTTATGACAAAGTTTAATAAAAAAATGATCAACGTGCTGGCAACAGCAACATTGGTTGCTGGTGTTGCAGCTCCAATCGCAGCATTGACTGCACCAACTGCAATCCATGCAGCTTCTAGCTATGTTGCTGTGAATACTCCTAGCATCAGCTCCAACCAACAAGATAATGCTACTTTGGGTAAGGCTAAAATGAGTGTTAGCCAAGCTTCTGTTGCTAAAGGCGCTACTTTCACTATTACATTGCCTAAAGGTTTTTCCTTCTCTTCTACGGATGCTAATGGCGCAGCTCTGAAAGGCGCAGTTGGTGCTACAACTTCCGCTAGTGAAGCTACTTATGGTTTGGGTATTTATGTTGACGCTGGTGACAACAAAGACGCTGCTGGTTTCCCTGACCAACCTTTGAAGGTTGAACAATTGACTTCCAACTCTGCTAAAGTAACTTTTAATTTTGATAACTCTTTAGACAGTGCAGAAGTCTTCATGAACTTTGCGAGTATCAATGTTACTGGACCTAGCAATGGACCTGTAAAAGTTTCTATTGATGCTGCTTCCGCAAGTGGTGTGACAAGCGGTGAAGTAACAATTGCAAACGTAGTATCTTCCGGTCAAGTGTCCTTGTCCGCAAATGATACTGTTTCCAGTGAAGATAACTTTACTGCAACTTTGAAAGTTAAAGAAGAAACAGCTGGTTCTTTGGGTAATAACAACATTAAGTTGAAATTGCCTAGCGGATTCAAATGGGATTCTGCTCCTAAAGATAAAGCTACTATCCTGATTGGAACTGCTATCAAACCGGAAAATGTAAAATATTCTACTGATGGCGATACTTTGACTTTGTCTTTGGATAAAGTTAGTTCTGAGCAAACATCTTTCCAATTGCCTGTAGGATTCTACGTTGATGATGAAACTAGCGCTAAAGAAGGCGACGTTACAGTTAGCATCTCTGGTAATGCAACAACTGACGTTAGCTCCCTCGTAGTTGGTAGCTATGGTCAAATCGGTGGTGGCGTTTCCGTAGCTACTCCAACAACAATTCTTGCTGGTCATGATGAGCAAAAAATTGGTGATGTTACAATTAAGGAAACTGTTGCTAAATCTTTTGTAAAAGGACGTACTGTAACATTGCGCCTGCCTGAAGGTGCTCGTTGGCAGTCTACTTTTGACAGCAACAACCCTGGAAGCAGCTTCTCCGGTTCTATGGAGAACAGTAATGGATTGGGTGGAGCAGAGGTATCTTACACTGACTCTGACAAACGCACTTTGAAACTGACTTTCAACAATCCTAACAGCACAACTGACGCTGGTACTTTGAAACTGAAAAACGTTGAAGTTGCAACACAACCAGGTTTCACTGGCGATCTGAACGTTGATGTTGCTGGTAGCCAAGGTCTGAGCGGTACTGTTAAGGTTGCAACTGTGAAACAAGCAGTTACTTTGGCTGCTGCTTCCAAACCAACCCTGACAATCGGTCTGGGCGATCAACAAGTTGGCGATATCACAATCACTGAAGCTGCTAAAGAAGCTTTCGTTAAGAAAGACGGTAGCCGTGAAGTAATCTTGGAATTGCCAACAGGCGTACGTTTTGCTTCTACTCCAGAAGTAAAAGTTACAGCTGGTGACGTTAAAGTGAAGAGCGTATCTACTGATACTTACGGCGAAAGCAACAAAGGCCGTCTGAGCTTCTACATCGACAGCGAAAGTGCTACTCCAAGTACAATCACAATCTCGGCTCCTAAGCTGACTGTTGACCGTACTGTAGCTCAAGGCGACATCGTTGCTAAGCTGAAAGGTAGCGCAGTTTCTTACACTGCTTACAAAGGCGCAACTGACAACACTCAAAACTGGAAAGACAACAACACTGCAGCTGCTGAAGTAGCAATCGCAACTGTTGGAACTCCAGCTCCAGGTGCTACTAAAACTAAAGCTGTCTTCACACTGGGAAGCACTTCCTACACTGTGAACGGCGAAAGTAAAACTTCTGATGTAGCTGCTTATGCTGAAAACGGACGCACTTACTTGCCAGTACGTTATGCAGCTGAAGCTTTGGGTGTATCCCCACAAAACATCCTGTTTGACAAAGCAACTTCCACAGTTACCCTGATTAAAGGTGACCGCGTTGCTCAAATCAAACTGAACACTAACCTGTTGACTGTTAACGGTTCTGTGATTCGTATGGACGTTAAAGCTGTAACTAACAAAAACCGTACTGTACTGCCTATCTTCTGGGTGAGCAGAGCGTTGGATGCATCCATCAACTATGATGCAACTGCTAAAACAGTAACTGTTGAAAACAACAACTAATTTAAGGGCAACTCTTTTGAGTTAACTGAATTAGATTAGAAGAGGGTTCCTTTTGGAGCCCTTTTCTTTTATTAGTCTTATTGACAAAGGAGAGAAATTATGAAACGTTTTGGAGTGGCAGCACTTTCTACATTGGTTCTTTCTTCTGCATTTGCCAATTTTGCAGGAGCTCAAGCAGGTGATATAAAGGTTATTATTAACGGTGTAACTCAGCAATATACCCAGTCCCCGGTTGTTAGTCAAAATACAACCTTGGTGCCTCTCCGTGGTGTTTTTGAAAGCTTGGGTGCGAAAGTCGATTGGGACAGCAAAGCTAAAAAAGTAACTGCTTCTAAAAATGAAGATACATTGGCTTTGAATGTTGGTTCCAAGCTTGCTTATAAGAATAGTGCTCCTGTACAACTCGATGCGGCAACTCAAATTCAAAAGGGTCAAGTACTTGTTCCTTTACGTTTTGTGAGCCAATCATTAGGCGCCAAAGTAAATTGGGATCAAAGTACACGTACAATTACTATTTCAAACCAAGCAGATGGAAGTACAACTGGCGAAGCCAATAGCTTGTCCAGTAAGCCTCTCACAGCTCCTGTGACAAAGGTTACCTATGATACCTACTATAATGATTCGTTGGCCTATGATGATGCCGTTAAACTGGCTATAGCTGATAGCACTACAGTTAAAACAGCAGCAACGAATATCGATCAAGCAGGCAAAATCATGAAAGAAGCAGGCAAGAATATTGACTTTGTTCCAGCAGAAGCAGGTGATGAAGGTCAAGATAAAGCTTTCAAAGGCTATGCTCAAACGAATCTTAATTATGAGGCTGCTAAAAAAAACCTGAATATGACTAAAGAAGGTATTGAGTACAATGTGAAGGATCTTTACAATAAGCTTCTTCAAAAGCAAAATGCCGTTAAGCTGGCTGCTTTGAATATTGAAGATGCCGAGCGCAAACTGAAAGTAGCACAAATTAAACGAGATAATCAGATGTCGAGTGACTATGAGGTTACGCAAGCAACTAATCAGGTGACTCAAAATCAAGCTGCTTTAGAGAAGGCAAAAAAAGATCTAGATAGTGCATATGTTTCTTTGAACCAAGTGATTGGTTACAAACCTGAGCAACGTTACGAATTGAAGGATAAACCTGTATATTCTGAGTTTAAAGATAATGTAGAAACTAAAGTAAGCCAAGTACTTACTAGCAGCACGGCCATTTGGCTGAGCGAGCAAAAAGTGGATTTAGCTGAATTGAGCCTGAAGCTCTACAATTTTAGTACGCCAGGAAACACACCTTACGAAGCTGAGCAACTTAATGTCGAGAAAGCTCAGTATGCTACAGAAGGCACAAAGAGACAACTCGAAGAAGCAGTAAGAACAATTTATAATAACATCAAAGCATTAGAAAGCCAGTACTCACAGATTCAAGCTGGTTTGGTGAGTGCTAGAAGTGCGGCTGATATGGCTAAGAAGCAATTTGATGTTGGGTTGGCTACAGAGCTTCAGGTTTATGAAGCTAATTTGAAAGTCACTACTGCTGAGCAACAGGCCGAAGATATAGTTACAAATATTGATACTTTGAAGTTGGCTTTTGATAAGCCTTGGGCTATGCAGGGTTCTTCTGGAGCTAGCGCACAATAATTAAAGCTTAACCTATACTTGCTATAACCTGCTGTAGGAGGACTTCATGAAATCACGCTATAAAGTATCGTTGGCTGCTGTTTTACTTGGAGGAGGAATTGTTGCTGGTTCCTTAATGAACAATTCAGTTAATGGTGCCTCCAGTTCTGGACAACCTGGTACAGCTGATGATCCAGTCGTAACCAAAAGCTATGTTGACCAAAAAATTGCTCAGGCAATTAAAGGTGGAGTACCAGCAAGTAACACGAGTAGTAAAACGACTAGTTCGAATGCTCCAGCAACAAACACTACTTCTAACACAACGGCGTCAGGAACTTCTAGTGCAGGAAAAACTTTCACACCAGAGCAGACAGAGGCTTTAAAGGTTGTTGATGTAAAGCCTGGTCAAAAACTGATTGCCAAAGCAGGCTCGGAATTTATTTTACGTAATGGTTATGCCGTTGTGTATAGTATGGATGCCAGTGGTGCTATTGATATTACTTCTGGAACGGAAATTGTTCATAATCAGGCTGTCGAGAAAAATCATTTATTATCGTTTCCTAGAGAAGGAAGAGGTATTCAAGTAAAAGAAGGTCAGAAGTTTGGTCTGGTCGTTATGGTACGAGGCGGTTATACTGTTCAGTAAACTGTTTTGTATATAAGTTGCTTTCGGTGGCTCTTTTTCTTAAATACTGCTTGGGATAGCAAATTGTTCTTGGCTAAGTTGAACCTAATCGCTGCACACTACCCCCATGAAAGACAATACTTTTAGTGGAGGGTGTATACGATGGCATCAAGAGGTCAAAGACGATTAATTCCTGAAAGCCGTGCCAGGTTAGATGATTTGAAGTATGAGATCGCTGCTGAATTTGGGCTGCCTGTTTATAATCCCCAATATGCACATATACAACCTAAGGCTGACAGTGAATTTGCTGCAGAATTGGGGGAGTTTGCGGGGAGCGAAAATGTAGCATGGCGTGATTTAACTTCAAGACAGAACGGTTCAGTTGGTGGTGAAATTACTAAGCGATTGATACAATCTGCTGAACGTAGCTTATCTGAATATGGTACATTGTAAATTGCAATAATTTTTACAGTTTTTGATTATATAGTAGCGTATAAACTGGGGTTATTTACATGTGAATCGAAAATGTTTGCATGTAAACTTACCTCAATTTCGAAAGTTGTAATTGGGCTGTATTAATTGACACCTTGTTTTAAATAGGATATCATGGCATTTGAGGCTTGTACGCAACCTTTTCCTACCGGAAAAGGTTCATTTTTTATTAATCAGGTGTAACAAGATATCTCCCGCCATTTGTTGGCTTGAAGGTATCTGAATAATACCATTGCCATGTCAGGATTTTTTTATAAATCCTCATGTATTTTAATTGTGGGAGGTTGAAATTCATGTCTGTAAAAGGCCGTCATTTGTTCACGTCCGAGTCTGTAACAGAAGGCCATCCGGATAAAATCTGTGATCAGATATCCGATGCTGTTTTGGATGCCTTTCTGGCTAATGACCCTAATGCACGGGTAGCATGTGAAGTATCGGTAGCTACTGGTCTCGTTCTCGTCATTGGTGAAATCAGCTCCAAATCGGAATACGTGGATATTCCATCCATTGTACGTAATACGATTAAGGAAATTGGCTATACACGTGCGAAATACGGTTTCGACTATAATACTTGCGCTGTATTGACTTCTTTGAATGAACAGTCGCCGGACATTGCTCAAGGGGTTAATGCTGCCTTGGAAAGCCGTGATCCTGCTGAAGTAGATAAAGAAACGGAAAACATTGGGGCTGGGGATCAAGGCTTGATGTTTGGTTTTGCTACGAACGAGACACCTGAGTTGATGCCTTTGCCTATCGCTATGTCTCACCGTATTGCACGACGCTTGTCTGAAGTACGTAAGGATGGAACACTGAATTACCTTCGTCCAGACGGTAAAACCCAAGTAACGGTAGAGTATGAAAATGGTAAACCTGTTCGTATTGATGCTATTGTGGTTTCTACGCAGCATGCAGAGGATACTACTTTGGAGCAAATTCAAGCAGACATCAAAGAAAAGGTTATTTTGCCAATTGTCCCTGCCGAATTATTGGATGAGCAAACCAAGTATTACATTAATCCGACAGGACGCTTTGTTATCGGTGGCCCTCAAGGAGATGCAGGTCTGACAGGCCGTAAAATTATTGTGGATACGTATGGTGGTTATGCACGTCATGGCGGGGGAGCATTCTCCGGTAAAGATCCGACCAAAGTGGACCGTTCCGCTGCTTACGCTGCTCGTTATGTAGCGAAAAACCTCGTAGCAGCAGGATTGGCAGACAAAGTGGAAATTCAGCTTGCTTATGCCATCGGTGTAGCTACGCCTGTTTCGATTAACGTCGATACATACGGTACGGGTAAAGTGAGTGATGAGAAGCTGGTTGAATTGATCCGAAATAACTTTGATCTGCGCCCAACAGGCATTATTCGCATGTTGGATCTGCGTCGTCCAATTTATAAGCAAACTGCTGCCTACGGTCACTTTGGCCGTACAGATTTGGATGTACCATGGGAGAGCGTAGATAAAGCTGAAATTCTAAAAGAACAAGCGGGGCTGTAACTCCTCGTATGTTATCAAAATAAAAGTAATAACCCAAAAAGACTGTTTCATGCTTTGCATGAACAGTCTTTTTTTGATGTGTTTCACTGTTAAGTATGAATTTGCTGGGATGTACCGAATGCTGAGTGACTACTCGGATATCGGTGCATGGTCCAATAAATTTTTAAGTAAACGACAAACCTTTTGCAGTTCCTTGTACTGCTCCAAATACGCAAAAAGGGCTTTCAGGAGGCCTTTCTGAGGGTTCGATTTCAGAGCCTCTTCCTTTAAATGAGCGTAGATTTGCTGACACTCCTGTTTCTCCTCTGAACTCCACGAAGACAGCAGTATACTGTCTTCCAAGGAGTGGAGAAGGCTGTTAATTTGACGGCCTTGGTCAAAGGGATTACTTAGAGCACTTTCAGGCAACCAGCCTTGCTTGCTCCAGAACAAATGTGGAGCTGAATCAGCATTGTTCAGGCTGGTTGCCAAGGAACTGGATAAGAAGATGATAAACTGCGTTAGATGTTCAATCGTTTCATCATTCATCCGATCGGCAAAGAAGCGAATATATTCAAACACAATGCTTTTAAGTACAAAGGTCATATCCCATGCATGATCTTCAATGCTCGGTCCAAAAATATCAATCAGGCAGTCGCGAACCCATTTGTACAATTTGTATTCATGATTCTCGAACGCGTAATTGAGATGTTCATTCTGAAAAATAAGCATGGAAGGCTCAGGAAGATCCATCATGAGATACACTTTGTTTTCAACGAGATTTTTCAAGTAAAGTACAATAAAACCATGTAGTCTATCGTGCTTAGAAAGATCAGGTTTACTGTAGAGAGCCCGGATGTCTTGTTCAATGTTATTTTCCAGAATGATACACATTTCTAGAGGAAGTTCTTCTTTTCCTTGAAAATATTTATAGAAGGATGCTTTCGCCATCCCACTTTCTTTGGCTATTTCTTCAACAGATGTTGAATAATAGCCTTTTCTGGAGAACAGCCGAATGGCCGCCTGTAAAATATCATTTTTTTTACTTTCCATACATACTTCCCCCTAGGGACCGACCAACTCGACAGCATAAGAATTCACTTCATACATCACAAAGGTTGGTCACGTGTGATAACTGTGTGCTGCTGTTTTTTGAGTTGACGGCGCATCTTGTGCTTGGCCATGATCATATACAAGGACGGCACGACAAACAAGGTTAACAAGGTTGAGAATAACAAACCGAAAATGACGGTAAACGCCAGTGGCTTAAAGAGCAGGCTTCCCAATAGTGCTAATGGAATCATACCTACAATAGCTGCCAAAGATGTCAATAAAATCGGTCTGAAGCGAGCAGCGGCCGCCTGTATTACGGCTTCCTTTAATTCCATTCCTTCATGTCGTGCATCCTCGATAAATTCAATTAACACAATCCCATTCCGCACAACAATGCCCGCGAGTGCAATAATTCCCATGATGCTCATAAAACCGATAGGCATACCGGTCAAGAAAATACCAATAATCCCGCCGGCTGCTGCCAGGTACACGGTCGTCATAATAATAATAGGAATGGAGAGAGAATAAAATTGCATAGTAATCAAGAGTAAAATGAGCAAGACTACAACGATCGCCAGCTGTCCTAAGTCCTTGAATATGGTCGATTGGTCAGAGGTTTCCCCACCAACCTCCCATTTGTAGCCTTCTGGGAACTTCATTTGCGCCAGCTTACTTTCAACATCAACCATCGCTTCGCTTGCAGTTCGTCCGTTCAAATCGGCTTCCACCGTAATCGTCCGCTCCATATTGTAATGCTTGATTTGCTGAATAGCAAATGACGGCTTAATCTGGACGAGCTGGTTTAATGGAATTTGCTTACCAGCTGCATTAACTACACTTAATTGTTGGAAAAGCTTACTTGGCTCCTCGTCACTGTGATTCAAATACATTTTAATATCTACCAGACTGTTTCCAGTATCAAATTGGCTGACTTGGGCTCCTTCTTTTAATAGAAGCAGGGTGCGAGTCAAATCTGTGTAGCTTACCAGGTACTGATCCATCGTTTGTTTGTTGACCTCAAGCTCCAGTGCATATCGTTCAATTCCTATATCATCCACGATGCCTGTTGTGCCCTCTACTGTCGCGATCTGCTCCTTTGCTTTTTGGGCAAGGATTTGCAGTTCATTCAGGTTCTGACCTGAGATACGAATGGAAACGGGCTTGCCCACTGGAATCCCGAGACGAGGAACATACATCGTAACTGTAACTCCAGGGTAGGATTTCTTAACATGTTGTTCCCAAGCATCAACTGTCGTATTGAGATCGAATACGTTTTCTTTGCCGACGACAGCAATCTGCCCCACCGTTTCGTTATAACTAATATTTCCACCCATACTATTAATGTCACTAAACAGTTGTGGGGCAGTCCCTCCAGCGCTGTAGACGACCTTGGAAGTTTCAGGTTGCTTTTTCACCCAGCCTGCAAGGTCTTTAACGACCTGGTCGGTTTCCGCAATTGAAGTGCCTACAGGCATTTTTACATTTAGTGCAACATGAGGATCTTCCGACTCAGGAAAAAGTTCAACTGAGGTAAAGGGAACTAATCCATAGGCGGCTGTTCCAAGCATGAGTCCGACCATGGCTGTCAACAAGGGACGCTGAATGACCTTAGGCATCAGTTTTTGTGAATAGAGCTTATTTAAAGAATGAATCTGCTGGCCGAGCAAGCCTGCTGGTTTAGACTTACCCTGAGGGTGACGAGCCTGTCTGCGCTTCTCATACCATTCTCGAAAAATAGGGATGATGGTGAGCGACATAATCATAGAGGCAAGCATGGTCAGGGAGACAATAGCAGGAATGGGTTTAATAAAGGCACCTACATTTCCAGGAAGAAACAACAATGGCGCGAAAGCTGAGATGGTGGCCAGAGTTGCAACCAAAATAGAAAGCATGACCTCTTTGGTACCTTTTACAGCTGCGACTGAGGGTGATTCTCCTAATTCCGTAAGTCTACGCTCAATATTATCATTTACAACTACGGCATCATCCACGAGTATGCCGAGTACGATGATCAGACCGACAACGGAAATCTGATTTAGAGTGATGCCGAACATAGGCAAAAAGATAATGGCAATCGAAACCGAAATAGGAATGGCCAGTGCAACAAATGCAGAGGTGAGCAAATTCAGCCCCAACATACAAACGAGAATAACGGCTGCAATCGCAAGAATCGTTTCACGCTTTAAGTCGTCAAAGATATGGCTTACCTGATCCTTTTGTGCAAAAAGAGTTTGAAAGTGGACACCTGCGGGGAGTGTTTTCTCCAGCTCTTTGAGCTTGGTATTGACCTTTTCACTCATAGAAGGGATGTCTGTGCCTGTTTCTGCTCCAATACTTAGCGTAATGGCCGGTTTACCCTCTACATAGGCAAAGTATTCTGTATTAGGATGTGCCAGCTCCGTTGTGCCGACATCTCTCAAATATACAGGATTACCTTCTTTGGTGCGTGTCAAAAGGACCTGATTCAATTCATCAGCTTTTTCGGACTCGCGAACAATAAGTTGATAGGTACGTCCGTTGTATTCAATATTACCGGTAGGAACCCGATCAATTTGAGACTGGATCGCTTGAGCTACTTGTCCCCATGACAGCTGATATTGCTGAAGCTTCTGATTGTCAATATGGACACGTACTTCTTGATCAGGGAGACCATTGAATTTGACGCTAGATACGCCAGAAATGGTATTAAGCTGGTCTTTCCAAGTTGTTGTTAAATCATTTAGTTTATAGAGTGGTGCGGAAGAGTCAGCTGTTAGGGCATAGGAGCCAATAAAAGAGCTGGTTAGTTTGTCATTTACAACAGGCACTTCAGCGCCTTGAGGAAGATCAGCTTGTGCATCTTGCACTTTTTTACGCATATCATCCCAAACCGTTTGAGGATCAACTCCGTTTTTGGATTCGATTAAAATTGAGGAGAATCCGTTACCAGAAGTCGAACTAATCGTTTTAACACCTTCAACTTCCTTAATGCGTTTCTCCAGCTCTTTAGTTACGGTTTGTTCTACTTTTTGTGGTGAAGCACCAGGGTAGACTGTTGTTACCATAGCATTCTGTATGGTGACATCCGGCATTTCCTGCTGTGGTAACTGGAAAAAGCCGAAGATTCCGACCAAAATCAGCATGACAAAAAACAGCAATGTAATTTTTCGTTTTTTTACGATGTACTCAATCATGGGCGCCCGCCTTCTTCCGACTGAATCGCATTTCCATCAAATAGGTTTTCTGCCCCTTTAACGATAATACGTTCGCCTTCACGAAGTCCCGATACGATTTGCAACTGATTATCTACAACCTGATTACCAAGCTCCACAGGGGTTTTAACAGCTTTTCCTTGAATGTCTTTGAAAATAAAAGGCTTGCTTCCCGTGTTAATGACTGCTTCGGCAGGAACGAGAATCCCATTCTTGTCGGTCACCTGTTGAGCAGCTTTAATGACCTGACCAGGTAACCAGTCTCGCTGTGGATTGTTTATAACAATCTCTACGTTAACCCTTCCCGTGTCGGTGCTGGTCGAAGGATAGACGTTAGACACCGTACCTTGACGAGTCTCTTCATAGAGCGCCACTTCTACTTGTTGACCCTTTTTCCAATCCTTAATTTCACTGTCTGGTACAGGAAGCAGCACTTTGAGGCGGTCGATGGACCCTATGCGATAGACGGCTTGCCCTGACGCGACCAAATCACCTGTATTCACGATTTTGTCTAAGATTACACCGTTCACAGGAGAGATTAGACGTGTGCGTGAAAGTGCCAGTTCTGCCTGCCCCTTGGCAACAAGGGCTTTTTCGTAGTTGGCATGGGCTTGTTTTTGGGAAGCTGCAGCCTGTTCACTGGCCGCAAGGGCTTTGCTTTTACCTGCAAGCGCATCTTGAAAGGAAGCTTGGGCGGATTGATGATCTTCGGCTGTGGCTCCTTCCAGCAAAAGGGACAGGGATTCCTTGGCTTGTTCCAGGTCTTTCAGGGCTGCGGTAGCATTCAGGCGAGCATTTTCATTATCTGATGCGGTAGCAGCGCCTGCCTCAAACAGCTTCTGTGTACGCTCGCTATCCGTCTTGGCCTTGTTATAAGCGCTTTGTGCCTTATCTACAGTAGCTTGCGCTTGTTGTTTCTCTTGAGCACGTGCGCCTTTATTGACCTTGTTAACATTCGCGCGAGCTCCTGTAATGCCGGCATCGGCGGATTGAATCGCGGAGGTAGCAGCCTGTAAATTAGCCTGTGCGTTATCAATACCAGCCTGTGCCTCCAAGATGGAGGCTGTCGCCTGTGCCACCTGAAGCTTGTAGTCAGCGTCATCCAGACTAGCAATAACGGCGCCCTTCTGTACAGCAGTACCGACAGTGAGATATGCACTGGCTACAGTGCCTCCATTTTGGAAAGCCAGTGTGTTCTCCTCATAAGCCTGAAGAGTGCCTGACAAGTTATAGGCCGTATGAAGTGGCGTGGATTTGACGATTGCGGTGCGCACAACGGTTGGCTGTGCAGATGAACCTAGAGCGGCATCTTTTTTTTCTGTAGAACATCCGGTCATTGCGATGCTCAGGGATAAAGTGAATATGATGATGGCCCGTTGTTTATTCATGATTATCAATCCTTCCGATAGGGTCATAATTGGAGTTGTGAACTAACCAGTATTATTTGAACTAATAAGTTCAAATGTATTATAGTGCGCCGATATTGCATTCGTCAATTCATCGTTTTAGATTTTATGAATTAGTTGACGGGATTTTCGTAACTTTTGCCTATATAATAAGTCTATTAACATAAGAGGATTTTTTTGTTTATTGATAGAGTACACGCGCGGAACAAAACCGTTTGAATACATTGAAGATGGGAGCTATTATCCAAATGTTTTTAAGTAATAAGAAACAGAGTGAAGTGAAAGTTAATGGCAGAGGAATCGCTAAAAGATGGGCCGTGTTAACACTGGCAGGGGTATTATGGATCGGTCCGGTTGCTGGAACTGGGGCTCTAATCCCCTTGAATGGTTGGATGTCTGCTCCAATCGCAAGTGCAGCCTCTGGTTCAACTGTAAAATTGGGCGAAGAGATCATTACTTCGGGTGCAACATTATTGAAATATCGTTTTAAAGGTTCCAAAGGAACAGCGCTGGCTGATATCATTCGAGTGGACTTGCAAAATCCGTACGTTAAGCTGGATGTCATGACGGGGAAGAATGGACAGTTTACGACCCGTCAGAGCACAGGTGGCATGGCAAAAGAGACCGGGGCGGTTGCTGGTGTAAACGGGGATTATTTTAATACTTCCAGCGAGGGAGCGCCGATCGGTGGACAAGTATCCAAGGGTGTGTTGATGTCTACTCCGTCTGATTTAACGGGTATGTATGCCTTTGCTGTAACCAAGGATGGTTCTCCGATGGTGGAGCAGTTTACTTTTGAAGGTACAGTGAAAGCTGGAGATGGGTCGTCCTTCTCTTTGGCGGGGATGAACAAGGCTTCGTATTCCCCTGAGACGAGTGGGGGCAACTATAGTCACTCTAATGCTATGTATATTTATACATCTGCTTGGAAAGCAATTGAGCGCCCCAAAAACAGTTCGACAACGCCCACCGAGATATTGGTACAAAATGGTGTAGTTACACAAGTCTCCGACAATGCTACGTTGAATATGACCGTTCCGCAGGATGGCTATATTTTACGTACTCATGGTAAAGCCGCTGATTATGCCAAAGCGCATCTGACCGTGGGACAGACGGTAGAAACGAGTTATCATCTTCGTGTTAAATCGACAGGGAGTGAAGTAGATCCTTCTAACCTTCAAATGATGATTGGTGGACATACCATATTAGTAAATGACGGCCAGAAAACCTCTTTTTCCCGGAGCACAACAAGCATAGGCGGGACACGTGCGCGTACAGCTCTGGGATATTCTCGTGACAAGCGTTACGCTTATGTCATTGCTGTTGAGAAGAATGGGAACAGCGTTGGTGTATCCCTGAGCGAGCTGCAAACGCTGATGAAGGATATTGGCGTCTGGAAGGGGATGAACCTTGACGGGGGCGGCTCTACCACTATGGTGACACGTGATTTGGGAGATACGACAGCGGGGCTTACGTTCAATACAGAATATGGTACAGAGCAACGTAGTATTGTAAATGGAGTAGGGGTATATACCAATGCTCCTAAAGGAACGCTCAAAGGCTTCACCATCAAGGGCAATAAAACGCTGCTGATTGGACAGACCGGAAGCTATTCCTTCAAAGGGTATGACAACTACTACAATCCATTTGATACCTCGAAAGTACAAGTGACGTGGAAATCTAGCAATCCGGCTGTTGTATCAGTGAGCGGCGGCGTTATAAAGGGAGCCAAACCAGGAACGGCTACTTTAACGGCATCCAGTGGCTCAGCCAGCGCTACAACCAAGGTCACGGTGCTTGGAGCAGATGAAATTTCATCACTTACCGCAGGCACTGGAACTGGCTCGCTTACCGCTGGAGCTAAAATTGCTGTACCGGTAACGGCAAAGACAAAAGATGGACAGAGTGTCAGCATTACGTCAGATGCGCTCAAATGGGAGTTCATCGGCTTTAAGGGAAGTGTCAAGGACAATCAGCTTACAGTAAATACGGTGGATGCAGGCGTGAAAACGGGCTATGCCATCGGTCGCTATGATGGTTTCAGCGCTGTCGTCTTCCTGTCTGCTGGTGGAGCAAGTACAAACAACTGGGAGAACTTCGAAAATGTTTCGTATCCGGTTGATTTTACTTCGAATGTGGAAGGTGTTACTGGCACAGCGGCTGTTGTACAAGGAGATGGCGACCATGCCAATTCCAAAGTGCTAGAGCTGAACTACGATATGACGAACGGCAGTGGTAAAATGTATGCTTACGCTCAATTGAACGGCACATCCGGGAAAACGCTTGAACAGGCGGCTACTTCCATCTCGATTGATGTCAGAGGGGATAAGAGTCTGAACTGGCTGCGTGCAGAGCTAGAGGATGCTCAAGGCAAAACAGCATATATTGATCTCGCTAAAGTGATCGACTGGAACGGCTGGAAAACCATTAACGCAGATATGAGCGGTTTGAATATTTCGTATCCGGCGAAGCTGAAGCGTCTTTATGTGGTTAATGTGGCAGAGGGTCAGGACGAGCGCGCTAAAACAGGCAATGTTGCTTTTGATAATATTTCTTTTAATACACCGGGAACGGTCGGTACAGAAGGACTCAAAAAAGGAACAGCTCAAATGACGATCGGGCAAAAATCAATGACGGTGAACGGAACGCCGACCACGATTGATGCCGCTCCGATGACTCGCGATGGTTCAACGTATGTTCCGATCAAGTATGTGCTGGACGCATTTGGCGGACAAGCCAAATGGAATGCGGGCGATCAGCGGATCACCATTATGCGCGGCGGTGTACTGATGGATTTGACCGTAGGGAAAAAAGAAGTTGTTCTGAACGGGAAGCGGCAAAGCACTGATGTTGCACCCGTTGTGCTAGGAGGTAGGACTTTAGTCCCATTGAGACTCGTATCTGAGCAGTTAGGAATGACTGTAAAATGGGAACAAGAAACGAAGACCATCACCCTTCAGTCATGATATGGTATGATATATACTTGAAATGCTAGGATTGGAGTAGAACATTTGTGGACTTTCAAGCCGATATCATAGACCGAGTCATTAAAAATGCCATCCAGGTGATGGAGAACAGCAAATATCAGATGTTCGAAATATTGGACACGGCCCGGACCGAGCTGGTCACGTTAAATCAGGAGCTCCAGAGCGTCTTGAAAGAAACGGCAGAAACGATCGAAAAGGTGGACCAGCTGGAAATGAACTATCGGCGGTCCCGCATTCGGTTGACTGAGGTCAGCCGTGACTTCGTTCGCTATTCGGAAGAGGATATCAAGCAGGCTTATGAGAAGGCAACACAGCTTCAACTCGATGTGATGATTTTCCGTGAGAAGGAAATGTATCTCAAAGCCAGAAGAGATGATCTTCAAAAGCGAGCCAAAAGTGTCGAGGCTTCTGTCGAGCGTGCCGAAACCATCGGTTCGCAGATGGGGGTCGTGCTGGAATATTTGTCGGGCGAATTGGGACAAGTGACGCGGATCATCGAATCGGCCAAAAACCGGCAGTTTATTGGTCTGAAAATTATTTTGGCTCAGGAAGAGGAGCGCAAACGCATATCCCGTGAAATTCACGATGGACCTGCGCAGCTCCTTGCGCATCTAGTGCTTAGGACGGAAATTGTGGAAAGAATGATCGCTAAGCAGGAATTTAAGATGGTTCAGGACGAAATAGTAGACTTGAAGAAACAGGTTCGCTCCAGTCTTGAGGAAATGCGAAAGGTCATTTTCAATTTGCGTCCTATGGCCCTGGATGATCTGGGACTTATTCCGACGCTCCGGAAATATGTGCAGGATTTTGAAGAAAAAACGAAGATTAGATCGCTTTTTGAAACAAGGGGCAAGGAACACCGTCTCTCTTCCGCGATGGAAGCAGCCATTTACCGTCTGATCCAGGAAGCTTTGACCAACGCTGCCAAGCATGCTTATCCTACCTATGTGCTTGTTGAGATTACCTATCAGGCGCAGCTTGTAAAAATCGTGGTGCAGGATAATGGTTTGGGCTTCAAGCCAGAGCTTTTTCAGCAAAAAAGCAAAGATCATGGGCATTTTGGTCTGATTGGTATGCGGGAAAGGGTTGAACTGCTCGAGGGGAGAATGGAGATCGAATCAGCTGAGAATCAAGGCACCAAGATAGTGATTCATATCCCAACCAACGTGGAAAAGGGAAAGGAGTAACAACATGGAAAATCAGGAAATTAGCAATGCACCCATTAAAGTTCTCTTAGCGGACGATCATCAGTTGTTCCGTGAAGGACTTAAACGTATTTTGAATATGGAGGACGACATTGAGGTCATCGGAGAATGTGGCGACGGTATTCAAGTGTTGGAATTCTGTAACGTAGAGAAACCGGATATTGTTCTGATGGACATTAATATGCCAATTGAAAATGGTGTAGAGGCAACCGAAAAACTGCGTGAGATGTTCCCGGATGTCAAAGTTATCATTTTATCCATTCATGATGATGAAAGCTATGTATTCGAGACGTTGCGCAAGGGAGCCAATGGTTATTTGTTAAAAGATATGGAGGCCGAGTCCCTCATTAATGCAATTCGTTCGGTTCATGAAGGATATGCGTTTATCCATCCGAAGGTAACGGGTAAACTCATTCAGCAGCTTCGCCGGATGACCTACTTGAACGAAACAGGGGCTATGGCTGAAGGTCACACCAAGGAAGCCGGCGTGAAGTTTGTCGCAGGTGAAAATAATCCATTGACCCGTCGTGAAGCTGAAGTGCTGCGTCTGATGGCTGAAGGTAAGAGCAACAAGATGATCGGTGAATATTTATTCATTAGTGAGAAAACGGTCAAAAACCATGTCAGCAGCATTCTGCAAAAAATGGAGGTTGATGACCGTACACAAGCAGTTATTAACTCAATCAAATATGGATGGGTTACGCTGTAAAGTGTAGTTTTTCCATGCATTAGACGATGTAGCTGCTAATAGATATGAATGCTGTACCGCCTTTCTTTTGGAGCGATATGTCCGCTCATACGGAAACCCAGTACATAACCGTGACACCTCTTCCTGTTATACGGCATATATTGTCGCTATAGGAGGAGGTGGAACCCTCGTGACGGCTCACTTGGTTTGGATATTGCTTATATACGGTGTGGGAGCCGCAGTCGTTCATCTTATGTATATACGACAGGCGGTTCAGGCTTATCACAATGGTGAAGATTCACGCGCAATATCTCCGGGTCATCGTGCGACTCGCTATATTGTGATTACGTCCAATGACGGAGATCGTGTGGAATGGGTGATGCGTTCGCTGAACATGCTTGCCTGGCTACACCGGAGGCCGCTACATGTGACAGTACTGGATGATGAATCTATGGACGATACGCTACCGATTCTGACACGGTTAGTGCACTATAGTCATATGGATGTTTCAGTCATTTCAAGTCGTTTTTCACCGGGGAACCCGGTCTTACCGAAGTCAGGCGGTGAAAAGCAGGTTGTTATTGATCTTAGAACGGTCAAGTCGTTGGCGGACGCCCCACTTGTTCCTTAGCGACAGGGGATTGTGGACATCGTGGTCAAAATCGGATATAAATGTTTATAAACAGTTGCATAGGCAAGACGACAGGGATCTCATTGAGATCTACTTGATGTGAAGCACACTTCAGGCTATTAGCCATAGGAGTGTGCTTTTTTGCTGTTCTCTGGGGTGACAAGAACCGCAAGAATCATGAATGGGAGGAGAAGGGGAAGGTGAAAATTGCAGTATATGCAGTGAAGTATAAAGGGAATTGGACTCTCCGATTATCTATGGATATTCGAGTAGATATGACATGGTGGATGAATCAAGATGAGGGACAAGAGAATGTTGTCGAAAGATGGGTGTTATTAGGAGATGAGCTTCCCTTGTCCTGGGGGACAAAGCTGTGCGAAACATTTAAGGAATTAGCAGATATGGAGCGATGGGGAAAACGGCAGTGGTGGGCTTATATTCTCGCACAGCTAAAAAGTGAACTGGCTCCTGAGCCTTTCAACGGAGAACGGATTTTATCTGGAGGAGTAGAAAATATATGCATTTGGGATGGTGGACAAGAGTGGACTTCTCGCACAGAAAGTAGGAATGAGGGACGAGAAACAAACGGAGGTTTACGTTCTATTCAAAAAAGGAGCCTTGTCACGGGAATTGATGGATTGGATAGGGAGTGTTTAACACGACAAGCGAATGAGCTGGTTAATTTGTTGTCAGGACGCCAGTTACTCGTTCCGGAAGCCGAAGCGCTACTGGCAGAGGCAGCGTCAGGTTTGGAGCGTACTTGGCGATCCGCTGCACAGCTTGCATATCTGCAAGGCCGACTCAGCTTTGCTGCTGGCCTCGCTCCAGCACCACGTACGCGATGGTCTGCCGCGCGTACGCATGAACTCCGCTGCAACCGTTGTGGCAGCGGGATAGTGCACCGCACGAGCTGTGCGTCGTGCGGACGTAAGGCGTGCGCTTACTGCGAGACATGTCTCGCGCTGGGGCGCAGCCGTGAATGCTCGCTGCTGCTGCGCGGTGCAGCGAAACCCGCCCTGCCACACACAGCAGGCACAGCCCCGGCGACGGAACTCGACCGCTGGGGGCTGAGCCCTGCACAGCGTGCCGCAGCGGAAGCGGCGCTGCGCTTTTTGGCCGCACCGCACGGCGAAGTGCGGGGGCGTTTCCACCCGGAAGGCCGTGGGCTCCGGGCGTTGTTCCGGCGCGTCATGGTTGCGTGCCGGGGATCAGATGCTGCCTCTTCGCAGGGCAGCAACCTTGCCCGTAGCAGGCATTCTTCGCCAAAAACTGGCGAAGGTGTAAGATATAGCGCTGATCGGCAGGTGCCCAGTACTACGGTAGAACGTTTTCTGCTCTGGGCCGTAACGGGCGCAGGCAAGACGGAAATGATGTTTCCGCTCTTGCAATATGTGCTGGACCACGGAGGAACGGCACTTGTGGCAACACCACGCCGCGATGTGGTACTCGAGTTAGCCCCTCGTTTGGCCATTGCTTTTCCCGATGTGAGCATGGTGACGCTCTATGGGGGGAGCGCAGAACGTTGGCAAAGGGGACAGCTGACATTGGCAACGACACATCAGCTATTGCGTTATCGTCAAGCCTTTGATCTGGTTGTGATTGACGAGATTGACGCGTTCCCTTATCACAATGATCCTATGCTTGCCTTTGCTGCACGAGCAGTATGTAAGCCGAAGGGGAAGTTTATCTATTTGTCTGCTACACCACCGCATGCTTTGCAGAAAGAGGCTGCACGCGGTCTACTGCCACACGCCAAGGTTCCCGTTCGTTTTCATCGTCATCCCCTACCTGTCCCATTTCGCCTGGGGACTGCTTCAGTGCAACATTGGCTGCAAAAAGGTCGGCTTCCCGCATCCTTTATTCAACGCCTACGCGTATCCATACAACGTGGAGCACAGGTTTTCCTGTTTGTGACACGAATCTCACATATTCAGACACTTGTGGAGCTGCTGATTAAACAATTGCCTGATGTACCTATTGCGGGCACCTCCTCACAGGATGAGGAAAGAACCGCTAAAGTGCGCTTATTTCGAGCTACTGAAATACGTGTTCTGGTCACCACGACTATTTTGGAGCGAGGGGTGACTGTCCCACGGAGTGATGTGTATGTATTAGACGCGGATAGCAGTCTTTTTGATGAAGCCTCTCTTGTCCAAATGGCTGGTCGCGCGGGGAGATCCAAGGATGATCCATGTGGAGGTGTTATTTTTACATCCCCTCAATGGACTCGAGGTCAAAAAAGAGCGATTAGACAGATTAAACGAATGAATGCACTGGCTCGGAAAAAAGGATACCTGAAGGAGTTGAAGCACTAAATGTATTAAATAAAAAAAAGTTTTTTTGGAAATGTGAAACCTGAAACAATGTCAGTACGTAAACTACCAAGAAAGGTGCATTCTGGTATGGGGATGATTCCAAGAACCCGTCTATTTTTGAATTGGTTATTCCAACGTCAGTCCCAAACATGTATCGCTTGCGGTACTTTCACAGGACGTTTTTCTGAATTCTCTGGGATATGTACTTCTTGTTCGCTTCAAATTCCTTGGGTTTACAACATTCGTTGTGTTCATTGCGGACGTCCGACGTTTTGCCCGGATTGCGTAAAATTTGACCGATTAGTACGTTACTTTGTATGCAATCGGAGTGCAACCAGCTATACGCCGATGATGAGAGAATGGATTGGACAGTTCAAATATCGCGGGAATGAAAAGTATGGTTCCCTGCTGGGTGAGATCATGAATCGAGCCTATCAGGCGATGAGGTATGAGTTTGCAAGTCTTAAACATTCTCGTTTCAAGAGTTCTTTGTGGAGTGTGGATGTAGTGACCTGTGTCCCGGTAAGTGAGAAGAGGCTTACAGAGCGAGGCTTCAATCAGGCTCAGATCTTGGCAGAAGAGATTGCTAGGCGGAATAAGCTCCCCTTCCTATCTTTACTTGCTCGTCCACAAGATACAGGCAAACAAAGCTTTAAATCCAAAAAGGAACGCATAAACACCATGAATAATGCGTTTTCTGTCCATCCCAATATGACAAATTTGCTGAATTCTTTTATTTTAAAAGCTGAATCTCAATGTGTTACGGAGAACAAGCTTTCCGTTACCGTTTTGCTTGTAGATGATATTTATACAACGGGGAGCACATTACAGGCGTGTGCACGTGTTTTGAGAGAAAAGGCATTAGAGCAAGGAATACATTTGGCAATTTTTTGCCTGACCTTAGCAAGATCATAAGTCTAAATCTCTAGTATTTTCCATTAAATTTTGCTTGAAACTATGAAAAAGAGGTTATAAATCTCTTGAAAGAAGGATTAATTGATAGAACAAAAGTCTTTTAAGCCGTACAATCAGCAGGATTTGACAACGAGCTAGAGAGAGGTATATAATAAAAATATAGAGACAAACAAAAAGTAAGGAAGTGAGGGATGAAAACAGAATATTTCAATTTAGAGGTTGATTTTTTTGGAAAAGAGGAGTACAATTTCTATCTGTTGATAGCTAACATGATTGGTAATAAGTGATTAGCTAATGACTAAAGAGCGGACATTGGGAGTGTCTCGCTCAGTAGTAAAGCAGTTAATTAAAATTTAAAGCTAAAAAGAGGAGAGAACAAATCATGAAAAACGTAATGAAAAAAGTAGCAGTATCTAGCATGTTGGCAGTTAGTTTAGGTGCAGTATCTTTGTTGAGTCCACTTGCAACAGGTCAAGTAATGGCGAAATCCAACGCAGATAACAACAGGGATCATGTTGAAGAACAACTGATCATTAAACAACAAGAAGAAGCTCAAAAAGCACTTGAAGCAAAACTTTTTGGAACTGAAACGACTGAAAATGCAGCAACTACAACACCAGCTCAACCAGCTACTGAGAACAACAATCAAGCAACAACTACAAAACCAGCAACGACTACAACTGAAACACCAGCAACTGTAAATACAATCACAGTAAATGTTCAAGAGGGCGACACACTGGCTTCTATTGCTGAAAAATACGGTGTAACTGTTGAAGAACTGGTTAAAATCAACAACCTGGTTAAAGTAGGCCAAGAACTGCAAGTACCGCAAACAAACACAAATAAATAATTATCATTATAAATGTATAATGAAGTGTGTTTTTTAAACCAAGCGTTTGACTATAGTATACGGGAAGGCCTCTATTAAAACAATGCTTTTTTGAATAATTATTTGTGAAATAGCTTGTTTTTTTGGGCTGCAAATTTCCATTGGTGCATCTAGCTTGATTTCAGATAGGTTATAAGTTGAGATGATGTTAGGTCCATGAGATTTATGAATACCCACACTCCATGTGCGGAGCATTCGTATGGGCGCCGTTCCCCCGGATTTACAGGGCTTTCTTGATGTCATTCGGGGCACAGGTGAACATGAATTCTTCTGAGGATTGTTTCGCCCGGTTTTTCCCTCATCTTGATATTTAATTTCTACATTTACTCATATTCATATATAGCTATTTTAATTGTATAATGAAGCGCTATTCCCGAAAATAACTGGAATGGCGCTTATTTTATTTCTATCTAAAGTATGGAGCAATGTTTGACGATAAATAAACACATGCAATAGGCTGAACTATTAGCTTCCATGAGCTTTCTTTATTTTATGTCATTGCATATTGATGCATATAGATGTAGACAAACTTTTACTGATGGATCATTCTCTCTTATACTTTTTATATGATAGCTTATAAGATGTGCAATTGTGTAAAATCTGAAAATCTTTTTTGAAATATTTGCTAGACGAGGCTCTTCATTATAAGTTAATGTAAGGATAAAAGTAATTAAAGATCGGAAATTGGAAAGGGGCGCTACAGAGGATGAATTTGGATAACTGTCCTCGCTGTGGAAAGCTGTTTATTAAGAACGTCAGGGGAATCTGTCAGAACTGTATTAAGGAAATTGAATTTGAATACGAACGCTGTGTCAAACATATACGTGAAAATAAGGGCATTCATATGCATGAGCTTTCAGAGGCTACTGAGGTATCCGTAAAACAAATCACGACATTTATACGTGAGGGACGTATTTCCATTGCTAATGCGCCCAATATGACGTATCCTTGCGAGGTATGCGGGATACCGATTCGTGAAGGGCATATGTGCGATTCTTGTCGAACACGTCTGACTAAAGACCTGCATCAGGCTGTACGCGAAAGTAGTAATCAGGATCAAAGTAATAATATGGGCTCAGGTACCTACAGCGCGATTGATAAACTTCGTGGAAAGTAGTACAGGGGAATTAAAAACGCATTCAGCTATTCAAAAAGTTTCAAATACCGCCGATAATCTTTATAGAGCTTATCGGTTTTTTTATTTTTAGCAACCATGCACAAAATAAAGAAGTGAGGCATAATACGAACCATGTTCGACGCTATGTCGTCTGATACATTCTGACCATATCAAATAACTAAGGAAGGTGGAAGTTATGAAAATTAACGAGACCAACCGCATCGGAGCTATTAATCCATATCAGCGAAATATTGAAACAGGACGTCAAGAGGAGCAAAAGAAATCCCGCCGCAAGGACGAGGTTTCGATTTCTCCGGAAGCAATGGAAATGCTGAACCGCAGCAGTGATGCAGACCGCGTTAAGAAAATTCAGGAGCTTAAGCAGCAAGTAGCTTCTGGTACCTATCGTGTGGATGCCGATAAAATTGCAGAGAAGCTGTTGCCGTACTTCAAGCAGTCTTCTGAAAGCTAGGTGAAGGAATATGCCTTTAGAGCGATTGATTGATGTGCTGGAGCAGCTTAGAGAGGCTCACGAGCAGTTGATTGCATTAGGAAATCAAAAAAAAGAAGCACTGATATCAAATAAGGTAGATCAGCTCATTCTAGTCATGAACCAGGAATCGAAGATATCCAGACACATTGAACAGCTGGATGAGCGACGCCTGCAGGCAGCATATGAATTTTTGCAGGAACGTGGTATTAAGTCCAAGTTGAATCTTAATATTACGGAGTTATCTCGTCTTGTGTTTGATGTAGAAGACAAGCAGTCCCTCCTTCACATTCAAAAAAATCTAGCGGATACGCTTGTAGAATTGAAAAGATTAAATGAGTTGAATCAACAGCTTATACAACAGGCGCTTTCCTATATTGATTTTTCCATTGAGAGTATGTCATATTATGCGGAATCTGAAGCGGTTTATCAGCGTCCAGCTGACAAAAGCACCTCTACTGTACGAGCGGGACTATTTGATACACGCGCCTAATTGAAGGAGGAAAATATGGTCTCAACATTTCATGGTATAGAAACAGCGAAAAGAAGCTTAAACACACAAACGGCAGCACTTAATACAACCGGACACAATATCTCAAATGCCAACACAGCGGGTTACTCCAGACAAGTGGTTAGTATGAAGGCCTCGGATTCTATGGAAGCCTACGGTTTGAATCGTTCCGTTGTACGAGGTCAAATGGGTACAGGGGTTGAATTCACTGCTATTGAGCGCGTCCGTCAGACGTTTCTGGACGATCAGTATCGTAATGAGAACTCCTCTTTAGGTGGATGGAGTATCCGCTACGACACTTTGAATAAGCTCGAAACGATTATGAATGAGCCTTCTGACACAGGTATGCGCAAAGTAATGGATAATTTCTGGAATGCTTGGTCGGATTTGAGTCAGGATCCTCAGGACGTAACTAACCGTAAAATTGTAAAAGAGACTACGTTGGCTTTGACGGATGCGTTGAACCAGACAAGTAAGCAGCTTGACGCGCTAGATTCCGATTTAACCAATAATATTACATTGAAAACAACAGAAATAAATTCGCTCTTACAATCTGTAGCTGATTTAAACGGGAACATTACCAAGTTGGAATCATTGGGAGATAATCCAAATGACTTGAGAGATCAGCGAGATTATGCGATTGATAAATTGTCTAAACTGGCTAATGTGCAGGTTACTCAACTGGATGAGGGATATCAGGTAACAGTAGCGGGACAAATAGCTGTAACTGGTACCGCGGTTACACCATTAACCGCAGATGGTCTTCAGGCTGCTTTCGCAGGTGGCACCTTGACTGGCGGTGAAGTTTACGGAATGGTATTATCACGTGACAGATATGTTACGGATTATAAAAATCAGATAAACCAATTGGCAAACACATTGGCCAACGGAAATATTGAAGTTACGCTTCCTAAAGGAACTGTGCTTCCAGAAGGAACGGTATTGAATACGGGACCGAATAATACAGCGGTTACCTACTCTAATGCTAATAATAACCGGACTTTAACAAACGATTTGAAAGTTACTGTCCAAGGTATCAATGGACTTCATCAGTTGGGCTATACAATTAGTGGGACAACTCCTACCAAAGGTGATGCCTTTTTTACCTCTAAAGACGGTGCCGCGATTACAGCTGGTAATATTACATTAAATCCTGATATACAAAGTGATCCTAATAAAATTGCGACCTCATTACGGGTAGATGGAACAGGAACCACAGATGAGAAAGTAGTGCTCGGTAATAATGCGTTAGCTATGGCTATGGCTAACTTGAAAAATGTGAAATTCGATTTTGGGACTGCTCTATCAACTCCGACGTCGGTGGATGATTATTTTAGCTCTATTGTTGGACAACTTGGAGTACAGACTCAGGAGGCGGAACGTCAGTCACAGAACGCACAACTTTTGACAGAACAGGTGGATTTAAGTAGACAGTCTGTCAGCGGGGTGTCCCTGGATGAAGAGATGTCCAGCATGATCAAGTTTCAGCATGCTTATAGTGCGGCTTCTCGTTTTATGACGACATTCGATCAATTGCTGGACAAGCTGATTAATAGTACAGGCCGTGTAGGGCTCTAATTTAGATTAGTAGGAGGTAGTGTATGGCGATTCGAGTAACCTCGGGGATGATGAGTATGCAGACGCTCAGTAACCTGAATCGTAATTATAACAATATGAGTAAAATGGAAAATCAGATTACAACTGGTCGCAAACTCAATAAACCCTCAGATGATCCAGTGGGTGTGACTTATGCCCTTCGCTACAGAGCTGAGTTGGCTTCTAATGAGCAGTATTCCAGTAATGCTGATGCGGCCGTAAGCTGGTTAGATTTTACAGACTCTACTATGCAGCAGGCTGGAGATGTCATGAAGCGGTTAAAAGAGCTGACGGTTCAAGCTTCAAGTGAAACTGTCCCCCAATCCGGATTGGATGCAATTAAGTTGGAAGTGGATCAGCTTAAGGAACAAATGACCAATATCGGAAATAGCCAAATTCGTGGCAAATATATCTTTAACGGTCAAAAATATGACCAGGCCCCTTACGAGCTGTCCGGTACTGTGACAAGTTATGATCAAATTGATGCGGATCAAGGAGCTGTGAATTATGCAATTGGAGATCAATCTACATTTCGGGTGAATACTTCTGGAAGTGAGTTTTTTGGAGCGTCAACGGATACAGATAACGTTTTTAAAATTATGGATAACTTGAGCGCAGCCTTGTCTAGTGGCAGTTATAGTGCTATTGCAGCTCAGTCCGCAAATGTTGAATCTCGTTTCATAAAAATGCAGGCTAGTCAGTCTGAGGTTGGGGCACGCACAAACCGTGTAGAACTGGTTCAATCCCGTCTTGACGACCGAAATCTGAATTTGACGACCTTGCAATCCAAAACTGAGGATGCCGATATTGCCAGCTTGATGATTCAGGCAACCTCTGCCCAAACTATTTATGAGGCAGCCTTGAAATCATCCGCTCAGATTATGCAGCCTTCTTTAATGGATTTTATGCGTTAATCTTTTGAATCTTTGACATTTGTATTGTAGAGCTATGGATAAAAATCCGTAGCTCTTTTGTTGATTTTTAAGGAGGATAAACAATGACCCTGAAATTAGATGAAAAAAGATGGCTTAATGAAGAATTGGTTTTTGCTTTTCCTAAGGGATTACCTGGTTTTGAGCATTTACGTGAATATAGGCTACAAGAGCATAATGAGCTATTTAGTATTTTGAGCGCTGTGGAAGAGGCAACAGTCACCTTTATTACGGTCAATCCATTTGATTTTGTACCTGATTATGAGTTTGAACTATCCAGTGATGCGCTTGCAGATATTGGTGTAATAGATCGAGAGCAGATTGCAGTTCGCTGTATTGTGACTTGGCATAGTAATAAGGAGAAGATAACAGTCAATTTGCTAGCACCTTTAATTTTCAATGTGGAGAAGTCTATTGGCAAACAGATTGTTTTACAAAATACCGATTATACTACAAGAAGTGCGTTGTGGCAGAAGTTAAGACATAAAGAGCAGGGTGGTGAATCCTGATGCTTGTTTTATCTCGAAAAAAAGGTGAGTCTGTTGTTATCCATAATGATATTGTAATAACCGTGCTTTCCGTTGAAGGAGATAATGTAAAGATAGGTATATCAGCACCCAAAGATATAGATATTTATCGCAAAGAGATTTTTGATGCAATCCAGGATAACAATCAAAACGCAGTTATGGACCTTGAAGCTCTTAAGAATGCCATGTTGGAAATGGGAGAGGGAAGCAATACTTAGTTAAGAAATGAATATGGGCTGCTGATATTGGAAGAATACTAAAGAAAATTTTTAGAATGCTATAAACAATTCTGTGGGAAAGGTCGATATATAATATAGAACGGTAATTCTTCAGGGCGGCCGACCTGTGAAGACGTTCATACCACAAGGATGTGGGCATTAAACCATTTCAGGGAGGAAATTTACAATGATTATCAACCACAATATTCCGGCATTGAATACACACCGCAACATGGGTCTAAACACAAGTGCAACAAGTAAAAATATGGAGAAACTGTCTTCCGGTCTGCGCATTAACCGTGCTGCTGATGACGCTGCTGGCTTGTCCATCTCCGAATCCATGCGCGGTCAAATCCGTGGTCTGGAGCAAGCTCAACGTAACGCTCAAGATGGTATCTCCTTCGTACAAACTGCTGAGGGTGCAATGAACGAAGTATCCTCCATGCTGACTCGTATGAAAGAACTGAATGTTCAAAAATCGAGTGGTACTTACAGCTCCGCTGACAAAACAAACATCAACCAAGAGCTGGAGCAATTGGGTGACCAAATCGATGAAATTATGACTAAAACAACATTTAACGGTATTAGCATCACTAAAGGTGCAAATATTACTGTGAATGACAAAGCTACAAGTACAATTGCTATCGGAAGCATCAGTACTACTGGATTCAGTACGCTTGGTTCCAACACAACACTCGCTCAAGTTGAAACTGCTATTAAAAATGTTTCCTCCGAGCGCGCTAAATTGGGTGCTGTCCAAAACCGTCTGGAGTACACATCCAATAACATTGGTACTACTGTAGAAAACCTGACTGCTGCTGAATCCCGTATCCGTGATACAGATATGGCTAAAGAAATGGTTGCTTTGTCCAAAAACAACATCTTGCTGCAAGCTTCCCAATCGATGCTGGCACAAGCAAACTCTGCTCCACAAGGTATTTTGTCTGTACTTCGTTAATCTATACTTTTTCATTAGAAGAGACCTTGATTTCCAAGGTCTCTTTTTTGTTATTCCCTTCATAAATAACTCTTAATTTCCGATATAAACAGTATAAGAAACTATAAAATGCTCTTGATGATGTTTCAGCACGTAGGGAGGGTAAATTGTGGATAATAGTATTTCGGGTTTTGGTCCAGTTCCAGAACAAGCGAAATTTATTTCGCCCAAGGTTAGCTCTGATGAATCATCAATTACAGCCATAAATCAGCAAAACGTCAACCAATCAATTGAAAGACTGTCTGGAGAAGAGGAAAAAGCTCTCCAGCAGTTAGAAAAGGCGATTAGAGCTGTGCAGGGGCCGGAAAAGAAGTTTGAGATTTCCATTCACAAGGAGACTCACGCAATTATGATTAAAGTATTCGACAAACAGACAGGCGATCTAATTCGAGAAGTCCCACGTGAAAAGCTTCTTGATGTAGCAGCGAACTTCATGGAAATGAACGGACTTATTATTGATAAAAAAGCTTAATAACTTAGGAGGATTAGTATGACATTAAGAATTGGCGGCTTGGCTTCTGGTATGGATATTGATTCAATGGTCAAAAAGTTAATGACTACAGAAAATATTCCATTAAATAAGTTGAATCAGCAAAAGCAACAGACAGAGTGGAAGCGTGACGGATATCGTCAAGTAAGCACAAAGTTAGTGAGTTTTAATGAAAAATTAACAAATTTCAGCTTAAGCAGCGCTATTGATTCAAAGAAAGCTACTGTTACAGGTGCTTCTAATGTTCTAACTGCAACAGCTACAGGTGCATCTGCAAACTCTGTATTAAATGTTAAGGTAACAAATTTAGCATCTGCATCTAATGTTGTATCTTCTGGAGGGACGGTAAGTGCCACTCCAGGTTCAACAAAGTTATCAGATATATACACGGGTGCAGAGACCAGTATTATCGTTGGGTCTGATACCATAAGTTTTACATCTGATGACACTATTGATTCGTTGGTGTCCAAAATTAATAAAAGTACAAAAGCGGGAGTTACAGCTGTATATGATGCTTCCTCGGGGAAAATTTCCTTGACCAACAAAGAAACTGGAAATAAAGACATTATATTAGGAGGAGAACTGCTTGAACAAAGCTTTGGTTTGAAGTCGGCTAACGTAGTGAAAGGTAAAAATGCAGTTGTTGAAATTAACGGACTAGCAACAGAGCAGACATCAAACCGTTTCACAGTTAATGGTGTCGAGATCAGTTTGAATGGGACTACTCCGACAGGCCAGTCGACACAAATTGAGGTTTCACAGGATGTTGACACGCTTGTGAATACGATTAAGTCTTTTGTGGAGGCCTATAATGATACTTTGTCTACACTTAATCAAAAGACAAGTGAAGAGCGGTATCGTAAATTTTTACCGTTAACCACAGATCAAAAGAAAGATATGAGCGATGATGAAGTGAAGCTCTGGGAAAGTAAAGCCCAAAGCGGAATGTTAAAAAATGATTCCATTGTAGATAAAACAATTAGTGATATGAGATCGGCGATCATATCAGATGTGATTCTTCCAAACGGAGAAAAGGTGAATTTAGCTCAGTTTGGTATTACAACTGGTGGATATAGTGAGAAAGGGAAGCTGTATGTGGATGAGAAAAAGCTACGCACAGCTCTTGAAACTACGCCAGATAAAGTGACCGCATTATTTGGACAAGTTGATGCGTCTTCTACCAAAAATTATACGTCAACAGACGGCATTTTCAGTCGGTTAAAGAAAACGGATCAAGTATCTCTGCAAAGCTTGGCAGATAAAGCGGGAACATCCAAAATTAGCAGCGATCTGTCTGCTGCGTTTCAACCAAAAAGTGAAATGGGCGATCAATTAACAGCTTATGAAAAGCGAATTGATGCCTTACAAGACAGATTGACGATGATTGAAAATCGCTATTATCAACAGTTCACAGCTATGGAGACGGCCATGAATAAATACAATAGTACCTCGTCAAGTCTTTCAAGTATGTTATCTTAATGAATTAATTCTTATTTAAAGGAGAGATCAAGCTTTGATTAATTCACCTTATCAAAAATATCAACAAACTCAATTGCAAACGGCTTCTCCGGCTCAACTACTATTGATGCTTTATGATGGTGCTATTCGTTTTGTGCGTATGGGGATATCTGGTATTGAGGAATCGAATTACGAAAAATCAAATATAAATTTGTGTAAAGCACAAGCTGTTATTAATGAACTGATTGCTGCTCTTAACTATGATTATCAAATTGCTAAGACACTTTTTCAGGTGTATGAATACATGCTACACCGATTGATTAACGCCAATTTAAAGAAGGATAAGGCGCCAGCCAACGAAGTTTTGTCTTATTTGTTAGAGTTAAGAGGGGCTTGGGAAGAAGCTGGTAAATCACTTAATCTTGGCATGGAGCAGGCTTAATGAACACTATTCATCGCGAAATACAAGAATTAGAATCTAGTGTTTTAGAAATAGTGGATAAAATTGATCAGGTACAATATGAAGAGTTGGTTGCTTTTACTGATAAAAGAGAAAGATTGATTGAGAATATTATGAAGTTCAAAAATGTTCTTACCCAGGAAGAAAAAGAAAAGTTAAGGGAATTAGGCAAGTTTGATGCAGGTATTCTAAAGAAAATGAACCGACTGAAAGTAGAAGCAAGCCAATGGCTTCTTAAGCAAGGGACTATTCAAGAACAGAAATCAGCATACAATGCAAGTTATACGCCGGACAGCTTGTTTTTTGATCGTAAGAATTAACAAATAAGGTTGGTAGAGTAATGAAGAGACTTAGTGTATGTATGATTGTTAAGGATGAAGAGGTCTTGCTGGCACGTTGTTTAGATAGTATAAAGTCTATTGCTGATGAGATTGTCATCGTCGATACAGGCTCTACAGACAGAACAAAAAAGGTTGCACAAGAATATACTCATCTAATCTTTGATTATAAATGGTCCAATGATTTTGCTGCAGCACGGAATGAATCCATCCGGCATGCCACTGGGAAATGGATTTTAGTGATGGACGCGGATGAATATCTGTCGTTAGATGACTATAATGAATGGAATCATTTTCTTGATAGAGAGATACCTGTGGAAAATTTGGCATATACGCTGCCTATTATCAATTTTACGGGGGAAAAAGAGTTTCAGGATGAAATAACGACCTCCCCCGTAACACGGTTGTTTCCTAATTATAAAGGCATATTTTTTGAAAGGCCGATCCACGAGCAGTTGACTAGGGGCTCATCAAAAGAGTTATTTCATAAAAAGTTGGAATTAAATATATATCATACAGGCTATCAGGAACAACGAGTTGTTGAAAAGAATAAACATGAACGTAATATGTCCATTTTTAATGAAATGAAGAAGCACCAAAACATGAGTGAATATGACTGGTTTACATTGGGAAACCAATATCGTTACGCTAAAAATGAAGTTGAAGCTACGGATTGCTACGAGCGTGCTCTTAAAGGAACTAGTTCTAAAGTAGCTTGGTATCCGCATTGTTTAATTGGGCTTATAAGTTTGTATTATAAACAGGATAGGCTCCATTTATCGTGGAAATGGACTGAAGATAAGTTATCCTTATTCGAGGACTATTCGGAGTACTATGCAATTAAAGGAATCCATTATGAAACCTTAGGTTTTTTTGAACAAGCGATCTCCTGTTATTTAAAGGCGATAAGTATAGCTGAAGAAAGAGCTGCTAACCAAAAAGAGTTTTGGTTGGTGGATCCAATGTATAGTTTTGAAACCCCAGTTCAGCAGTTGATATCTTTATATTTCCGTTTAAATGATAATCAGCAGGCAATCTACTGGCTTTCCATACTTTTGAATAAAAATAATAAACATCCTAGGGTTCTATTGCGTTTAATCGAATGGCTTTGTCAAAATGAAAGTGAGAACACCATCATTGAATTTCTTAATCAGCACTTCAATGTAGAAAAAAAATCAGATATTACACTAATCTACAAAGTTTCGCTGGCATTAGGACAGGACCAAATGGCATCGTACTATCTTAGTTTTTTGAAAGACGATGACTCCCTAACCAATTCAGATCACATACGAATCGCTGTGATGAAGCAGAATAAAGAAAGCTGGGAAGAAGCCTGCTCTGCTGTGAAAAAGGTAACTGAGGGAGATAAGCAACAATTATGGATACAAACTGTACTTGGTTCCTTAATATGGAGTGATATTAGATTCCTAAATAGTAACTATTTTGGTGAGGATGAAGATATCCAGAGTGTGAATGTATTGATTTCTCAGATTATTAAGGGAGAGCAAATTGATGATTCACAAATGCTAATAGAATATTCGGGCTCGTTATTTTTGGTAGCCAAACAGCTCTTTCTCATAAAGAATTATGAACTTTTTGATAACTTTGTACAGGCTGTAAAAAGCGCAGAGCTTATCAATATGTTGGCTAATTATTTTTATGGTTTAAATTTGATTGAAATGGCTATGAACTATTACTCAGTCCTATTAGTGGAACGACAATTAGATGCCACAAGCTTGGAAAATTTGGCTTTTTATCATCTCAATCATGGTCATTATGATGAAGCCAAAGAATTTCTTGAAGAGCTTGTAGAATTGCAACCTAAAGCTAGACATCTGTACTACTTCTTGATTCGTAGCGCAGGACAGCACGAGAAGAAGTTGTATATTGATAAATTTATCTCAGAATTTCCTGACTTTTCGAGCATTTCTTTTGTTAGAGAATTCATAAATTAAGAAATTAAACAGACAGCGCGTACCTATTCTTCATAGGTACGCGCTGTCTGTTTAAAGAGTGAACTGATACTAAATGGAGTTTTGCAGACTGTCTTTGATTGAAGTCGTAGAAATATCGGGTGTACGTGCTAAATAAATAACTTCGCAATAAGCTTTTAAATCATCAAATTTTCCCTTCCAATCATCGCCCATTACAAAAGTATGGATATGAAGGTTTGAAATATCAGATGCTTTTTGCTCCCAACAGTGTTCCGGGATAACAGCATCTACATACTTGATAGCTTCAAGCATCATTTTTCGTTTGTGATAAGGAAAATAAGCTGCCTTTCCTTTAATTGTATTAAATTCATCTGTAGAAAGGGCTACAGTGAGGTGATCACCAAGGGCGCGGGCTCTTTGAAATAAAAGAATGTGACCATAGTGAAGTAGATCGAACGTTCCATATGTGATTACTTTTTTCAAGGTTACCCCCCCTTTATGAACCAGAAGATAGTGTCGAAAGTTTCTCAAGAAGTAATGAAGTCAACTTGGGTTGAGTACTTTGATCTAATGCCTTTTGATAATGAATTAGAGCAGAAGTCTTATCTCCTATCCACTCATATACATATCCCATATTATAAATCAGATCCTCGTCCCATGGAAACGCCCGATGTCCTATCTCGAAAGTTTCTATTGCCTCTTGTGGGTTGTTATTTAACAAGTGGAGCATACCATTCATCGCATAGATTTCTGAGTCTGCAGCATTGTCTTCGAGATACTGCTGTATAGCTTGATTGGCTTGTGCAATTTCTCCAAGTTCAATCATTTCGTTAATTTTGGCTTTAATTTGACTCTGTAACTGTTTATGTTTATAAAAGATTTCTCTGTTTTGTTGAATGACCTCACGATGCTCCTCAATATATTGATCAACGAGCTCCCATATACGTGATGCCGAATGATGATCTTGGTATTTGTGGCACAATGTCAAGATGGTGCTTCTTTCTTGCTTGTACCAGTCTGGTTCGACCAGGAAACGACTTATAGTATCCTGTAATTCATGCTGGGTAGTTGCTTTTGGCCCTGGAGTCCAAAAATCGTAAGGTTCAAATAGGAAACCTCGATTTCCTTTGTATTCCTCCAAATCGGTTGGTAAGAACAAAATCGGACGCTCCAGCAAGAGATAATCAATATAGACAGAAGAATAATCAGTAATGAGTATATCGGCAGAGCCTAGAATATCATAGAGGTCCATACCATTTTGTGATAGCAGGTTGTCATTCAAAATAATGATATGCTCAGATGACAGAGCATTTAATTCTTCTGTAAAATATTTTTCCTCAAAAGGATGCAGCTTTACAACAAGTGTTATATCGTTTTCTTCTAAAAACTCTATAAAATTTTGTTGATGCATCTCAGAAAAACCAAAAATATTACTGAAATTTTTCCCCCCTTCGAGTTTATCAGGAGTCACAAAGGATTTGCGAAATGTCGGCATGAAAAATATGACAGAACCTGTGTCCATATTGATTTTAGGGAAAAGATTTTCTAAATTTTTTTTAGAGTGGGGGGAGAACAAGGCGTCATTTCTAGGTAGTCCCGTGATTCGATATTGGCTGATGTTCCCTCCATTACAAGCGTTCATGGCTGTATTATAGAGAGAAGAGTAGGACATAATCATGTCCATTTTGGCCCAATGCTCATGAATATGTGTGTCTGAAATTTCTTCTTGTTTGTCCATTTTAGCCATACCCTTTAGTGGAAATCCATGCCACATGTCTATGTTGATCTTATCGTAATTTGAAGAATACTCACCATGTGTTGTAATATACACGTCACTATGGTCAATATATCGGTTATATAATGCCTGTCTATCTGTTAAAAGTTCAATTTCATATTTGGCAAGCAGTTCTTTTGTAGCGGCATGATAAAGATAATAGTTATTAGAACCTGAGGATGACAGGTGAAACATAGTAATTTTAATTTTATCCATATAAATATTGGGTCCCTTCTTATGGCGATTTTTAGACCTTTATATTATTTATCGGTTAGAAAGTGGTGCGCATAAAGCTATTATATATTGGAAAAACATTCATTCTACATATTTGTTAAGAAGACTCTTAAGATATGAAGTGAAAACCGATAATAAGTTTATACGAGCAAATTTGGTTTTTACATTATAAAGTTAAAGAGGATCACATATGAAACCTACTATTTCTTTAGTCATGATTGTCAAAAATGAGGCTAGAACTTTAAAACGTTGTTTGGAGAGCGCAGTGAAATATGTGAATGAAATTGTTATTGTTGATACTGGGTCTATGGACAATACTAAACATATCGCTCAAGAATTCGACGCTAGAATTATAGACTATGTATGGAAGAATGACTTTGCAGATGCAAGGAATTTTGCCCTGGAACATTCCTCGGGAGACTGGAATTTAATATTAGATGCCGACGAATATATAGCTAATGATTGCCATGAAGTCATTCAGAACTTTATTAATCAAAATCAACTTTTAATAGGAAAAGTAAAAAGAACTGACAAGTTTATGGGGACAGATGGAGTTAATTATGAACAAATATACATATCAAGGATATTCCCTGCTCATTGCAGGTATAAGGGGAAAATTCATGAGCAAATTGAATCTAATCTTCCGCGAATACAACTGGAAATAGAAATCCAACATGATGGTTATTTTCAACAGACAAAAAGTGACCGAAATATACCTATCTTAAAATTAGCTATCGAAGAAAATCCGAATGATCCTTATTATCATTTCCACATTGCTAAAGAATATCGTGGATTAGAGGATCATCATCAAGCCCTTATTCATCTAAAGCGAGCCTATATGTCCATGACCGGGGTTGAGGGATATGCCCCTAACATTATTGTTAATCTTTTGTATGCCATGATTGCAACAGGTCATTTGGAAGAGGGACTGCCATTAGTTCAGAACCATCAGGATTTTTTGTCCAATAATGCGGATTTTTATTTTGTATCTGCTTTGTATCTTCTTGAGCTTATTTTAAGTAGTCCCGAGGAGTATAGCGGATTAATCTCTTCAATAGAGCAATTTTATAAGAAAGCGTTGGAAATTGGGGAGACAGGGAATGAAGGAAGTGTACTGGGCACTGGAAGTTTTGCAGCTCACCATAATCTAGGCGTGTTCTATGAAGTCATAGGTAATTTGGCAAAAGCTAGAGTGCAATATATGAAGGCATCAGCTTATGGTTATGAGCCTTCTATAGCACGATTGAGAGAGTTTAGGAGTTTAGATGGCGTGAAATAGTATGTGAAAGGAACGGGGAGTCTAGTAACTGACAAAAAGTAGGCAACCTTGGGATTGCGAATTCACCAAGAAAAGTATCTCTCAGCCAAAGATATATAACAATAGAACCGACGGCAGGAAAAACTGAATATGATAGGGGGGAGCAGGGGGGCTCTGTCCCTTAAAAAACTATTCATTCCCATCGGATATCCTACAATCCCTTAAAGATAGTTACACAAATTTCTTGACGCTACCGAATAATTAAACCATGATGTATCTAAAAGAGTATTTTGTCGAAATTATGTCGAAAAAGCAAAGAAAAACCGATGATTAAGATATTAACGAGTATGAAGGAGTCCTCCATGCAAAAGACTAGTGTAATACTTAACGCAGCACCCTATGATCAAGATTATCTAGCTGCTTCAATAGATAATATACGCAAATTTACCGAACGAGGAACCTATGAACTAATTGTCGTCGAGCATGGAGGTTCTTTCAAGATAAAAGAGTGGCTCGCAGATCAGACTGATATCATCACTTTGTTTCACGATAGTCTCTTAACCGAAGGCCAAGCATGGAACAGAGGTATTGAGATAGCCTCTGGCAATAGTGTTTTGCTATTACATAGTGACACACTGGTGACGGAATATTGGTTGGATTATATGATCCCATCCTTATACCAGAATGATGATATAGCAGGTGTAGGACCTATGTCCAATCATGCTGCAGGTGATCAAGCCTTAGAGGTTACCTATGACTCCAAGGAAGGTATGCTCCAATTCGGACGTAACTGTAATCGGAGCTTCGGTTTGAAGCAGCAGCTTACATTAGCAGGATTCTGCCTGTTTTTAAAAAAGGATGTTATAAGCTCCATTGGTCCGTTTCATGAGCAGCTTCAAGGTCATGAGTTGACTGTGGATTACTGTCTGAGAATTGCACAAGCAAACTACAGATTAATGGTTTGTACTAATGTATTTGTTCATCATTATAGAGTTGAGAAAAACAGCGAACCGCATTCCAGCAGAACATTTAAAGCAAAATGGGGCATTAGCGCACAAGAAGTGCAATCTATTCCGGAATTCAGAGCTGTTTTGCCAGTTGACGTTTCCGGCGTTGTTCGCATTCTGGTAGTTGAATGCGGTTATGGAGGAACATTGCTTAGCTTGTATCACTCTCTTCCTGAAGCAGAGATACATGGAGTGGAATTGAACTCGACAGCGAGAGAGATAAGTCAAGGAATGTTCCCTGATTCAATCACTATATCAAGTACACTGCAAGACTATAAATCTGAGCAAGAGTCTTTCGATTACATTTTCCTGAACACAACCTGCAATATACAGGAAACATTAGAGCATTGCCATCGTTTGTTGAAACCAAGCGGCGGACTGCTTGTGAATCTTCCAAACGTTTATCATTACTCGACTATAGCCAGCCTGATGAACGGTGTAGAGCTTGGGCAGCATCAACTCACTGACTGGAGTGTTGATAGTCTTACTGTGCTGTTAGATAGTGCAGGTTTTGAAATAAGCACTACTGAAGTTGTCAAAGATCAAACACCTCCTGAAGAACAGGCTTTTATAAATGGCTTAAAACGCATCAGTTCAGGGGAATTGTCAAAACATATTGAGGTACGCCGCTTCCTGATTTCGGCGAAGAAAGCGCCTGATTCTGCAATTCTACATGAGCGATTCAATCGGTTATTTCAAAGCCCAGATGAAGAGCTTGTTGAAGAGATATTGCAAAGTTCCTCAAGCACAATCTTGAAGGCAATTAATACGTATGATGGACCTATTGTTCCGTTGTTGAATTATCTTGCAATCTCATATTATGAGCGGAACGGGATGAAGCAAGTATTCCCACTATTGTCTAGGGCTCACGAGCTTGCTCCAGAAGATCCAACTACCCTTCTTAACCTGGGGACCGTATATTATGGCGCTGGGGATGATGAAAAAGCACTATATTGGCTCGAAAGAATTCAGGAGAAGAATGAGCAGATTAAGGGTTGGATTGAGGAACTTCAAGAAATCGTATCACTAAAGGCCGATAGGCACAAATGGTTAAAATTCTTAATTTTAAGAGTAGAACACAATGTTCAAAGAAGTGAAGCTCTTCAGGAGATAACAAAGCTTTTTACAAGTACTATTACAATTGAAGAGGTTGGAGATGTTATTCAGAACAACGTATTTGATAAATCTAATACGACTGCTATTTTTGTCAATTACTTCTTTGAACAAGGCCATTATGAGGCTACCATCCATCTATTAAATCTTTCATTGTTGTTTAACGAAGACAAAGATTACACCAATTATCTTATCGCATCACTGTATTATACATTAGGAGATTGGGAGAAATCGCTTAATGCTTTAGGAAATGTAGAACAAGAGAACGAGCAGGTTAGGAATTTACGAGATAAAATTACTACATTAAAACAGGAGTAGATTTTAAGAACGGGGGATATAATGCAAACATCAGATATTCTAATAACGGTTATTGTACCAATGTATAATGCAGAAGAGTTTTTGGAATATACACTAGAATCCTTGATGAATCAGACAATGTTTAGAAATATTGAAATCTTGTTAATTGATGATTGCTCCACCGACAAAACTTATACAATAGCTGAGAGTTATGAACAACAATATCCTCAGTTTACGTTGGTAAGGCAGGAATATAACAGAGGTGTGTCAGCTGCCAGAAATCTAGGCTTAGAACAGTCAAAAGGGCAGTATATTTTCTTTTTAGATTCCGACGATACTATCTCTAATAACACATTAGAGATAATGTACCAAGCCGCTCAAGAGAAAAAAGTCGATATTATTACAGGTATATATAAACGATTTGATAGTAAGAGTGAGAGTGTTTCGAATATTTTTAATCAATTCCCTGATTTGTTAGAAGAAGGATACAAATCCATCTATGATCAACCTCAGTTGCTTTGTTCGGTTTATAGCTGCGGCAAGCTATACAAAAGAGAAATTTTAGAGCAAATTAGATATGGGGAGGACTTAAACTATTGTGAGGATCATGTATTTACATTAAGTGCTCTGTTATCTGCTGATAGGATATATAACTTACCTGGTGCAGTTTATAATTACAGAATAAGAGATTTAGAGACGGAGTCCCTATCTCAGTCAGTATATAAAGATCCAGTGAAAAATATGAAGTACCTCATTGAAGTGCTAGAGAGACTTAAATTTGTATTCAGTACAAAAATACAAAATTACGAAAAAAGAAATGAACTATTTAGTGTGTATCTTACAAGAGTTATTCACTGGAACATATGGACTGTTATTAGTCATGGACTCTTATCTACAAAATTAGCTATCAGACACAATACAATTGAATTATATTTGCAGTGGTTCAATAGCATCGAGCATTACTGGAAAAAATCAAACGCGAGTGATTTTGATGTTTTAAAATACAAAATATTGCAAATATCTACGGTTTTGGATGAAAAGTCTGTTAAGCTATGTCATCAACTTATAAAATGAAGATTAATGTAGGTCATGGGTTATGGATGTATTATTAAAGAACTCTGGCTTTTGGGTTGTTTTCAGGATTTCCAGATACATCTCAGCCGAAGGGACAGTTTCACTTGTTTTGCAAATCTGATATGTAGTAAAAATTGTAATGATTAATGCCGATAGTAACTGTAGTAGCATGTGGCGGGGTAATATATGACAAGTACTGGATACTATTTAAATTTTTATAATAATAGTATGTATCTCCTAATCTTAGATTGGATGGAGCTAAAATGATGGATTCAGAAAATGCTGTGGCGAAAATGAAAGGGTTTATAGAGGCTGGAAATTTAGGGGACGCATTAGAAATTATGAGTTCTCTTGATGAAGGGATGTTCTCTGACCCAGAATTTATTAATGCCAAAGCTATACTATTCTTAGCTATGGGACAGCCGAAAGAGGCGGAAGATGCCTTGATAGATGGTATATCCAAGCATCAAGAGTGTGGGGAACTATACTACAATTTGGGTTGTGTTTATTTTGATTGTGAGCTTTTTGTTGAAAGTGCACTTTGCTTTGCTGCATATTGTCGTTTTGCAATAAACTCCTCAAAAGACACTAATGAAAGAGTGAAAATAATTGAGGATAAGATGAAGCGGATTTCGAAACTTTATGTTGTATTCAACAGTTTCAGATCAGCTGAAAACCGAGATTTTATTTTTATTACTGAAAAGCCATTTGAGGAAGATATGACATTTTTGTTGTTGATTTTCATCTTGGGTAAGTGGGGGAACCGAATTTTTTACCTTGTTGAATCAGTTGAAGTTAATGTCCAGGGGTTTCCCGAAATAAGTGATGTTATGAGAGTTGTCTTCGATAATATAGAGAATAAAGATGGAATTCATCTCATTCGACCAGTAATACTTCAATCCGAAACTAATAAGTTGGATACTACTCCGTATGTTATTCAGAAAATAACGGATGAATTTAGTCTTAATCGGCATTGTGATGTTATTTGTCGTTCCCAAGTACTAGATAGTATTGAGGATGCTGACAGTGTTGATGGCATAGGTAATCGGTTTGAAATCATTTTCTCTCCATATGACCATAAAATGGTAGGTGTATTATCTTACGGATTATTTGGGGACTTCTACAATACTTTAAACAGGCTCTATAATGTTAATGTTTCTAAAGATTGGGTAGCCTCTTCTTTACTAATCAGCATTGTGGTTCCAACTCGGAACAATTCAGAAACATTAGAATATACGCTGAAAACATGCCTTTACGATCAAGGCGACGATTTTGAGATTGTTATTAGTGATAACAGTTCGCCGGGTAACGATGATACGCTGCAACTTGTTCAGAGATTGAATGATCCGCGTATCAAGTACTTCCGTCCTGAGCGAGAATTGCAACTTAAAGAAAATTTCGAATATGCATATTGTCAAGCTCAGGGGGAATTTATATTCTCAATTGGATCAGATGACGCTGTGTTACAGAGCGGATTGGCCACATTGCGAAAGATACTAAAAGAGTTTCCAGATGAAGAGGTAATCATGTGGGATCGACTGTTATATTTTTGGCCTGGTGGAGATCGGGGCAGAGAAGATCAGTTATTTATTCCGACTACTTCCTATAGGGCGGATGATGTTAGGTATGGATACATTGATAGTAATGCTTATCTTCAAGCTACCCTAGATTTGGATATATCCATGTACTTGCTTCCAATGTTCTACATTAATTCTGGGTTTCGACGAAGTTATTTGCAAAGATTAATAGAGAAGACTGGAAAATTTCTTGATGGAGATTCACAAGACATTTATATGGGATTAATAAACTATGCGTTAAACGATCAATTGCTTTATATTCAGCACCCGATAACAATTGCTGGGATGTCCTCCAATAGCACTGGTTTCCAAACCACAAAAATGCTTCAGTCTAGCGATGCAATAAAAGATTATAAGGAAAAAAACAAACAATTTGCTACCAATAGGATTTATAATACAAAAGTGTTTCCTCTTCTAGGGTTCTCTGATAAATGGTTATTGTTTAATCAATTCGCTAAAATATGCCACAAAAAGATAAGTCCAAAGTTTAATTTACAACGGTTGGATTGGAAATTGGCATATTCTTCATGTGTTGATTCTCTATCGGCAACAGATCCTAGTTTTAAAGAAAGACTTATTGAATACGAAGTTTCGGCAGCAACTCTTGAAGACGAAGAGTTCACAAAATGGTTCAAAGAAACCTATTCTGAGAATGCCGACTTTAAAGGAAAATTTTACCTAAATGAGACAGGAAAGGAATATTATCGAGGAGTTCAAAAAAGCGGTTCGTTAGTCTTGGACGCATCCCTTTTCGAAGTTGAAAATGTGCACGCTGCCTGCCAATTATTTTATAAACTATTCTCTATTTAATAATCGATACAGTTAGGATGATACAAATGCTGAATGATAAAGTAGTATTGATAACCGGAGGGACAGGTACTTTTGGACAATATTTTACTGAATTTCTATTGAATAACTATAAACCAAAAAAAATTATTATTTTTTCTCGGGATGAGTACAAGCAATTCTTAATGAAGAGTAAGTTTAAAGAATATACAGATATTCTAAGATTTTTTATTGGTGATGTCCGTGACGTAGATCGGCTAATGCGAGCATTTGACGGAGTGGACTATGTTATTCATGCAGCTGCCATGAAACAAGTTCCTGCTTGTGAGTACAACCCAATTGAAGCTATTAAAACAAACATTAACGGTGCAACGAATGTTATTGATGCGGCTTTGGATCGCAATGTAAAGAAGGTCGTAGCTCTCTCGACTGATAAAGCAGTTAACCCAATAAACTTGTATGGCGGCACAAAATTGGTGTCTGATAAGCTGTTCATTTCTGCTAATGCCTACACAGGCGGGACAAGAAGTTCGTTTTCGGTAGTACGTTATGGCAATGTTGCAGGAAGCCGTGGATCAGTCATTCCATTTTTCGAAGAGCTTTTGAGTAATGGCACTTTCACTCTTCCAATTACAGATTTTCAAATGACCAGGTTCTGGATAAGTCTAGAACGCGGGGTAGAGCTTGTAATGACTGCTTTGGAGAATTCTCGCGGTGGGGAAACTTATGTTTCTAAAATCCCCTCTTTTAAAATTACTGACTTGGCCAAAGCCATGGCTCCGACTCATGAATTGCAACAGGTAGGGATTCGTGAAGGGGAGAAAATGCACGAAGTAATGATTACCTCTGAAGATTCCGCTCATACCTATGAATATGACGAATTTTTCGTTATATATCCAAACATGGATTGGTGGATCTATGACGAGAGTAACTATATTCCTGGTGGAAGAAAAGTTTCCCCGGGGTTCGAATACAATTCTGGTACCAACACTGAGTGGCTTACAGTAAAACAATTATCCGAGCTGGTAGCACGGATGGATTAAGGAGAATTTTCATGATAAAGCTTTCTGATTATGTAATTCAATTCATTGAAAACACCGGAGTGAAGGATATTTTCCTCATTTCCGGTGGAGGAATGATGCATTTGCTAGACTCGGCCGAACGATCCGCGTCTTTAAACATTATTTGTAATTTGAATGAACAAGCTACGTCCATCTGCGCAGACAGCTATTCCCAATATACAAATAATTTAGGAGTATGTCTCTTAACAACTGGGCCTGGGGGAACCAATGCTGTAACAGGTGTAACAGCCTCGTATCTTGACTCCAACCCAGTACTAGTCATCTCCGGACAGGCAAAATCAACTGATTTAGTAGGGGATACAGGTGTGCGTCAGGTGGGCGCTCAGGAAGTGGATGTTGTTTCCATTGCCAAACCGATAACAAAGTATGCTGAAATTGTATTAGACAAGCAAAGTATACGCTATCATTTAGAGAAGGCGCTCTTTTTAGCAACTAATGGGCGTCGCGGCCCTGTATGGATTGATATTCCTCTAGATATACAGGGGGCCTTAATAGATGAGACCACACTGTATGGATTTAACCCTGAAGAAGAGGGTTATAACAGCAGATTTAATACCACCGATGGGATGCAAATTTCTAGAATTTTCGATTTGTTGAACACAGCTAAGCGACCAGCTTTTTTGATTGGACATGGCTTGGTCGCTTCGGGTATTGCCGATGAATTTGAAGAACTCGTTCGTAGTCTAGGAATCCCAGTCCTCGCATCATGGAGGGCGAAAGGGGTATTTTCCGATTCCGACTCCTTATATTTTGGCCATCCAGGTTCGCCCGGAACTCGTTATTCCAATTACATCTTACAAAATACTGATGTTTTGATTGTAATAGGAGCACGTTTGAATGCCGCCATGACTGCTTACAACCTTAAAAACTTTGCGCCTAATGCTAAAAAAGTGGTTGTTGATATTGATGAACACGAAATTAATCGGCTATCAATTCCACTTTCAGAGACTTTATCGGTGGATGCCTCTTCTTTTGTACGTGCAATGCATAGTCAAATTCAGCTTTACGATAAGCCCGATCTAACCACTTGGCTCTCTTATTGTTATGAAATGCGTGAGAAATATCAGCTGCTAGAAGAAGCTCAACCCTCTAAAGGCGATAGATATGTAGATGGATATAGACTCGGTTACGAGATTAGCCGGCGTTGTTCACAAGATGATATTATAGTCGGATCTTCATCGGGACGCACTTGTGGTATTTCTCATATGTCTTTTAATGTTCAAAAAGGGCAGAAATTTATTACTTCAATGGGTTTGGGTTCAATGGGCTTTACTTTACCTTCTGCAATTGCCTCTTCCATTGCCGGAGGTAAGAAAAGGACAATTGCTTTAGAAGGGGACGGAAGCTTGCAGCACAACCTTCAAGAGCTTCAGCTCATATCCACCTATGAACTTCCGATTAAGCTATTTGTATTGAACAATGGTGGTTACGCCTCTATTTATATTATGCAACGAAACCATTTTAAGTCTAATTACTCAGCCTGCACGCCAGAGACATTGCTTGAGTTCCCTGCTGCTGACAAAATAGCTGATTTGTACGGTTTGGATTACTACCGAATTGATACCAACGATAGATTGGACGAGATTCTTGACCAAGTGATGAAGGACGATCGCCCTGTTTTATGCGAGGTGATGGGAAGCATCGAATTTGATGAAATTCCTAAAGCGATGACTAAAGTTAATGAAGATGGGTCCTTAATATCTTCTTCTCTTGAGGATCTGTATCCTTTTCTTTCCCCTGATGAGGTTCGCGAAAATATGAGATTTGTAGTAAATGAAAAATGAAGCGAGTCTGGATTACAGGGGCAGGCCCAAACGGTTTCATAGGGCGGAATTTGAAGGAGCATTTGGAGCAAAGTAAACAGGTTTTCATAACGTCAAGTACAGAATTGGATTTGTGTGATCTGGATCAAGTCAGACGATTTATTGATAAAAACCAAATCGAATGCGTTGTTCACGCGGCGACATTTACTAAGCGATCCTTTGCCCCAGAAGCTGAACTGGATGCGAATTTAAAAATGTTTTATAACCTCCAGTTCTGTCATGATCAATTGGATAAAATTATTTATTTTGGCTCTGGAGCTGAATATGATAAGCGTTACGATATAAATTTGATTACAGAGGATGAGATAGGACGTAGTATTCCTGTTAATGCATATGGATTTGGTAAATATATTATGAATCATGCTGCCCAAACGTCCAAGAATATATATAATTTAAGGCTTTTCGGTGTGTATGGTAAGTATGAAAATTGGAGAACAACATTTATCTCAAATTTATGTTGTAAAGCTATGTTCAATTTGCCACTTTCTATCCGACAGGATTGCTCATTTGATTTTCTGTATATTGAAGATTTATTTTCAGTAGTAGATTGGTTCCTGGAGCATTCACCTGATTTTCATGACTATAACGTGTGTACATCTGCTCCATACGATCTCTCTGAAATCGCAAGGATGGTCTTGGATGCTTCAGGTAAAGACCTACCCGTAGTTGTCTTGAATGAAGGCCGAAATCTGACGTATACCGGTGCGAATAAAAGACTTCGAGAGCAAATGTCGAATTTCTCTTCTCGCAGTCTGCAAAGTGGTATTGAATTGCTGTATAACTGGTACCTTCAGAATCGTGAATTCATTGATTACAATGTACTTGCTCAGACAAAATAGATTCTTTGCAGGGATACAATCCATTGCAGCATAGCTTGCTGAGGACAATGAATCGAGAAGGGGTGGCTGAATGAAGGTTGTATTATTGGCCGGAGGCCTAGGCACAAGAATCAGTGAAGAATCTCATTTGAAGCCAAAACCGATGATAGAGATCGGCGGGAAACCCATCCTATGGCATATTATGAAGATTTATTCTGGGTTTGGTTTCAATGATTTTGTAATTTGTCTTGGATATAAAGGTTATGTGATCAAAGAATTCTTCTCTAACTATTATCTCCATATGTCAGATGTTACGTTCGACTTCTCTAATAATAATAGCATGACTATTCATAATAATAATGTAGAGCCCTGGAGAGTAACATTAGTCGATACCGGATTTGAGACTCAAACTGCTGGTAGAATCAAAAAGATACAAAAGTATGTGCAGGGAGAAAGGTTCTTTCTTACCTACGGTGATGGTGTAAGTGACATTAACCTAAATTTGTTGCTTGAAGAACATGAAAAGTCTGGGAAGATCGCAACCCTAACAACTGTTAAACCTGCGGGTAGATTTGGATTGCTGGAGATTAGTGAGGATAATACGGTCGATAACTTTCAGGAGAAAGCTATCGAGAATACCGCATGGATTAATGGTGGGTTTATGGTGCTGGAGCCCCAGGTGTTTGATTATATAAGTGAAGACGACAAGGAAGTTTTTGAGAAAGAGCCACTGAATAACTTGGCCCATGATAGTCAACTCCATGCGTATAAGCATCATGGATTTTGGCAGTGTATGGATACGCAGAGAGATAAGTTTGCCTTAGAAGATTTGTGGAAAGAGGAGCATCCTCCATGGAAGATTTGGATATGAATCTGGAAGTGTTTGAGTTCTATCGTGGTAAAAAAGTATTCGTAACGGGCCACACAGGATTTAAGGGGAGCTGGTTATGTCGTATCTTGCTTAATGCAGGGGCTACCGTTATTGGATATTCGTTAGAGCCTGAAGATAAAGGTTTGTATAACTTGTTACAGTTGTCTGAAAAAGTAGAAAGCTATATAGGGGATATTCAAGATATCGAGTTACTTGGTAATACGGTATCAAAGATTCGGCCCGATATCGTTTTCCATTTAGCAGCTCAACCGCTTGTTCTACAGTCTTATCTTGATCCTGTTGGGACATTCCACACTAATATTATGGGGACTGTAAACATATTAGAGGCAGTTCGACACTGTGATTCTGTACGTTCCACGGTTAATATCACCACAGATAAGGTATATGAAAACAAAGAATTTTTATGGGCCTATCGTGAAAATGAAAACCTCTGCGGGCTTGATCCCTATTCTAATAGTAAGTCTTGTAGTGAGCTAGTTACTTTCAGTTACCAAAATTCGTTCTTTTGTGCCAATGACAGTAGTGCCCTATCCACGGCGCGTTCGGGGAATGTCATTGGAGGTGGCGATTTTGCCAATGATCGTATTATCCCTGATTGTTTTCGTGCAGCTAGTGAGGGGAAGCCTGTGGTCGTACGTTCCCCTCATTCGATAAGACCTTATCAGCATGTCTTAGACTGTCTTAGTGGATACTTACTACTTGCAAAAAAACAATATGAAGATAAAGAACGATTCGAGGGAAGCTACAATTTTGGGCCTTCTGACGATAATTGCTTGACTACGGGCGAGTTAGTTGGTCAGTTCTGCCATTATTGGGGGGATAATCTGACTTGGTTCACGCGGAGTAACAGTGAGCATCATGAGGCTACGTACTTGAAAATTGACAGCACGAAGGCGAGAACCATCCTTAATTGGAGGCAAAAGTGGGTAATCTCAGAGGCAGTTGACCAAACTGTAAGCTGGTACAGACATTTCCTCAATGAAAGGAATACTATTACAGTCTTCACGGATACCCAAATATCGGACTTTTACAGGAGTGTAACTTAAAATGGCAGATGACTTGAGGAATCAAATATTAGCTTTGGTTAGTGATTATTATAATGAGCATCACAAACCTAAAGATTCATATACTCCTGGAGATCGTATTCCTTACGCGGGACGCGTTTTCGATCAGGAAGATATGATGAATCTTGTTGACTCTTCACTTGATTTTTGGCTGACCGCTGGCAGATATACCGATGAGTTTGAGGAGAGCCTTGCAAGCTATGTGGGTGTACGGTTTTGCTCGCTTGTCAACTCAGGTTCCTCAGCTAACCTAGTAGCTTTTATGGCACTTACCTCGCCAAGGCTGGGAGATCGGGCCATTCGTCGTGGGGATGAAGTTATTACAGTTGCTGCTGGTTTTCCCACTACAGTATCTCCAATTATTCAATTTGGGGCAGTACCCGTTTTTGTGGATGTGAACATACCGCAGTATAACATTGATTGTAGCCAGTTGGAGGCTGCGTTATCGGATAGAACGAAAGCTGTAATGATTGCACATACACTTGGAAATCCTTTTAATGTTTCAGAAATTCGAAAATTTTGCGATAAACATAAGCTATGGCTCATTGAAGATAACTGTGATGCTTTGGGAACTGAATATGAAATGGACGGGCAGTGGAGAAAGACAGGCTCTTTTGGTGATATTGCTACATCCAGCTTCTACCCTCCTCATCATATTACAATGGGGGAAGGTGGTGCAGTATACACGAAGAGTGGTTTACTGCATAAAATAATTCGGTCATTTCGCGATTGGGGTCGTGATTGCTGGTGTGACCCGGGAGTAGACAATACTTGTGGGCGTCGTTTTAGTGGACAATATGGGGAGCTTCCCTGTGGGTATGACCATAAATATGTGTATTCCCATTTTGGATACAATCTGAAGGTAACCGATATGCAGGCGGCTATTGGCTGCACTCAGTTGAAAAAACTCCCGGCATTCGTGGAGTCGAGAAGAAAGAATTGGGAGTATCTGCACTCACTGCTTTTAGATTGTCAAGACAAAATCATTTTGCCCGAACCTGTGGAAAATTCAAAACCAAGCTGGTTTGGATTTTTGATTACGGTGAGAGAAGGAATAAGCAGGAACGAACTTGTTCGTTATCTCGAGGAGCAAGGGATTCAAACTCGTATGTTGTTCGCAGGAAACTTATTGAAACACCCTTGTTTTGATGAGATGAGAAAAGAAGGCAAGGGCTACCGTGTGGTAGGCCACCTTACGCAAACCAACCGAATCATGGACAACACCTTCTGGATTGGCGTCTATCCGGGCATGACCAATAAGATGATAGACTACATGGCAAACAAAATAAAACAATTTTTACATGAGCATCCTGTGGATGTTGTATAGACCATGAGAGTTGTAATACGAGCGTGTGCCTCTCTTCTTATGGGTACTGGCCATATAATGAGATGTCTCACTCTGGCTGGACAACTCCGTTTAAGAAAACATGAAGTGATATTGTCTGTAGTGTAGAGACCACTAGGGTAATATGATCGATTTTATTAGAAGTAAAGGCTAAGAAGTACTGCCTAAACAAGCGGGTTTTACCTACAGTGATCGTTGTGGAATCGATGAGAAGCAGTTCCTAGGGGGAGTCCAGTTTCCGACGAGTTTCCCGATTCGATTTACAGACGAGCAGTTCAAAGAGTTCGTTAAAAACCGTAAACGGAACTTCCGCTGCTTTGGTGGAAAACCGAGAATAATGAACCACGGGCAAGCCACTGGATATCGCACAGTCAACCCCTGAGCGATATCTACCTTCTTGTTCGTACGCATCCAAGCACCAGTATTGCGCTAAATGTTATAATGTGAACTTTCGAGCATGATCTTCGTACCCGATCAGTTGAGCAACCGTTTCGACTTCTTCTGAAGTCAGTACGGATTGAAGGATTGGCGTAATCGTGATGGTATTTTTCGTGAGATCGTCTCTTTCTTAAATCGCTTGGTGGTACAAACGATTTTACAGAAAAGATGGTCTTTTTTACTATTTTCAAGTTAGTTATTCGGCTTGCAGGGTTTAATCTGAAGGAGAACAGCCCTGGAAAGAAGAAGGGGCAAGTCCACCATCACCAAGCGTGAACGATGAAGGCTGAGGGCGCTGTCATTCCGTGCAATACTGCCCATGCTGGCAAAGAATGCTGTGTTTAAAGCGCTACATCCCTAATCCATGAAGCGCAATCACAATCCGTTCAAAAAGAAACAATCGATCGTGGCGTTATGTGGAAAGCTTATACGTGTGCTGTACACTTTAGGAACAAAACGTATTTGTTATCATGCAGCTGGTATTTTAGGAGCGGTACGCCGATTCCGACTTCAACTGGCTACTTAAACTATTTTAAACCAATTTAAACCATTTGTATCATTCAAGTCTAAGGTTTAACAACAACTGAAGTACGGAGAGCCGCAGATTCTTAGACCATAACGGCACGACCAAGTAAAGGAGCAAGAAGCGCCCCCCCCTTGAGAGGTAGAACGAAGGAATATGAGAGCTAAGACCCCGTGTGGCTGGGAGGGTAAACCGTCAAAGGAATGATGTGGATATCCAAGGCGCGATCATAAGTAACATCCACAGAATGGAAAATGAGCTCCAAGCTCTATTCCTGTCACCGGCATCTTAAGAAAATATGTCACTCGAGCGTGATTTGCCCGACTCTTAAGGAAGTCGAAGTTGAAAACTTAAGAAAAAGGGAGCAAATGAGAGAAAACATTAATATATAGTGGGAGGGTTCACAGTTGAGAGTCCTTCTCTGTGGTTCTACGGGCATGCTTGGTAAAGCAGTGGTTAAGGAATTTTCCAAGCATGGTGTTGAGTTGTACACATTGTCCCGGACAAATGCCGATATCAATTTAGATGTTGTTCATGCAGAACTTCTGACAAAACATTTGAATGAACTGGAACCGGATATCATTATTAATGCATTAGCAAACGTAAATTTGCAATTATGCGAAGCTAACCCTAGCAGTGCCTATTTAATAAATGCCAGACCAGTCTCGTTTTTAGCAGATTATGCATCTTCTCGAAATAAGTATCTTATTCAAATTTCGACAGACCATTTTTATGCGGATCAGAAAAATATATTACACGATGAAAAAGCTCCAATTACATTGTTGAACGAGTATGCGAGAACAAAATATGCAGCAGAATGTTTTGCTCTTACGGCCCCGAATAGTCTAGTTATTCGAACAAATATTATCGGATTCAGAAATTTGGAAGCGAGACCTACGTTTGTTGAATGGGTACTTCGCTCACTGCATAACCAAGAAAATATGAAACTCTTTGAAAATGTGTACGCTTCTAGCATTGCCGTATCTCAATTTGCAGAGATTATGTATGATCTTATTTTGCGAAAAGCAAAAGGAATTTTAAATATTGCCTCAGCTGAATCGGTTAGCAAAAAAGATTTTGTGCTACGTTTGGCTCGCAAATTTGAACTTAACACAGGGAATGTAGACGTGGCAAGTTATGTGAATGGAACTGGAGTTCAAAGGTCATTAAGCATGGGCTTAAATGTAGGGAAGGCTGAACGTTTATTGGGGTATACAATGCCAGATCTGGAACAAGTAATAGATCGTCTCTATGTAGATTACTTTGAGGGGGAACAATCTTGAGATATGATACTTCAATTCAAATTAATAATAGAATTATTGATGCAGAATCGCCTGCTTATTTCATCGCTGACATAGCTGCGAATCACGATGGTGATCTTTCCCGCGCTAAGGAGTTAATTTGGATGGCTAAAGAAGCTGGGGCAGATGCCGCTAAATTTCAGCACTTTAAGGCGGAAAAAATCGTGAGTGATTTTGGGTTCCGCAATCTTAAAAGTGCTTTGAGTCATCAATCCGATTGGAAAAAAAGTGTATTTGACACTTACAAGGAATATGAATGTAATCGAGACTGGAATGAGGAACTTGCACTTACTGCGAAAAAAGCACAAATTGATTTCATGACTACTCCGTATGATTATGAGGCGATTCATTTGCTGGATCAATACATACCGGCATATAAAATTGGATCGGGTGATATTACATGGGTGGAGTTTATCGAAGAAATATCTAAAATGGGAAAACCAGTAATTTTGGCAACAGGGGCTTCATCTATGGAAGATGTCGAGAGGTCTGTCGAGTCGGCTCTACAACACACTCGTAAATTTGTACTTCTGCAATGCAATACTAATTATACTGGTGATCTTGAGAATTTTAAACATATTAATCTCAACGTTTTGCAGTCTTACGGATTAAAATACCCGCAAATGATACTTGGATTGTCTGACCATACCTTTGGCCATGCAACAGTTCTAGGAGCGATTGCACTTGGTGCCAAAGTGATTGAAAAGCATTTTACGGATGATAACAACAGAATTGGGCCTGATCATATATTTTCTATGAATCCGACAACGTGGAAAGAAATGGTTGATAGGAGCAGGGAGCTAGAAATAGCCTTGGGCGATGGGATTAAACGTGTAGAGAATAACGAACAGGATACAGTAGTTGTTCAACGAAGATGTCTGCGAGTAAAAGATAATCTTCAGATCGGTCATATCATACGGGAAGAAGATCTCGAAGTATTGCGTCCCGCCCCGCGGGATGGAATTGAACCTTACCGAAAAAATGAAGTTATAGGTAAACGTTTAAAGATAGTGAAAAGAAAAGGTGATGCATTGTTTATGCAAGATTTGGTGTATCAAGATGCTTAAAGGGGATAAAGTTGCGTTGCGGGCGATTGAACGTGTGGATCTTGCGCAACTGCTAGAATGGAGAAATAATGCTGAACTTAGGCAGTATTTTCGTGAATACCGTGAACTGAATCAATATAATCAGGAAAAGTGGTTTGAAACCAAGGTAGTTAATGATATAAATACAATCATGTTTGCCATTGAGGACTATAAAGTTCAGAAACTATTAGGAGCTTGTGGTATATGCTATATTGATTGGATTAATAGAAATGCCGATTTCTCCATTTATATTGGATTTCAAGACTTATATATTGATAAGCATTACGCTTTAGATGCAGCCAAAATGTTGATCAATTACGCATTTTCAGAATTAAACCTTCATCGATTATGGTGTGAAATATATGAGTTTGATTTCAAGAAAAAGGAAATGCTAGAGCGAGTCGGTTTTCAACTAGATGGTCGCCATCGACAAACACATTGGTCACATGGGAAATGGAGCGATTCTTTATTTTATAGTCTTTTAAGTAGTGATCCGATTCCTTCGTAATACAATTTTAATTTCCAAGAGCGGGGTCTAACTCCACCGTCTTCAGACGGTATCCGCTTTAGCCTTCAGCGAACTGGAAATACTTTCACTAAAAAGGTGAGAGTATGAAAGGGTACCAAAAGAATAGCCATGCGGTATATGAAATCAAATATCATGTGATTTGGATGAGGAAATATCGATATAAAGTGCTGAAAGGGCCATTGGCGATCCGGGCGGAGAATTGATTTATTCAGTTCAGCGGGTAGTTGCTCAAAGTAAGCTTTTTGTTTTATCATGGAAGGTACATCTCTTCTGTGGTTTGTGATTGCTGGACACTTTCACTCTATCAAAGGAAGCGGTGTTTTTCTATGCTGGCAAGACCACGACTTATACGACCTTTAATTCAGCCTTGGATTGAAACTAAACCAATTCTCGCTCTACGAAAGTTGAGTTACTTACTATACAGTTAGTTTGACTGTAAAGTATATGATAATATTTTTTAGTAAAAATTAGTTTACAAAGGAGTTTTTGTATGATTAATATGGAAAAACAGTATGAAAAGTTGTATCATGCCCTTCAAGATCAAGTTTCAAAGGTTATTGTTGACCAGCGGTTAAAGTACTTTAATGATCGGGACAGAAGACATTTATGGAAAATGTTTGAGATTATTGAACCTCTAGATAAGGATTTTCGAAGAAAAAATATTCAAAATGAACCTGAAAAATCCATTTTTGACCTTATTCGTTCATATAAAAGTGGACAGCATGAGGGCAAGGCTATTGTGTTATATGGATGTGGCGGAGCCTCTAAGATGCCACTTCATGTTTTAAGATATTACGGTTTAGATGCAAACTTATACTGTGACAAAAATCCTATTTTTCACGGAAAACTTCATAACAGCATTCAAGTTATTTCACCTGAACAGTTGGTAAAACATTATGGTGATGCATTGGTAATAACTGCAAGTTTTGATCATGCGGCTAGTATGTTGTCATATTTAACACAGTCGGGATTTCCCAGAGAACAAGTTTACTACTCTCAGTTTTTTCCTGAACAAATGTATTTCGGATTTCCGGAATTTTGTTTTAGTGAAAATGAAACTTATCTGGATTGCGGAGTAAGTGATGGCGCAACAATCAAACAATTTTCCGACAAAGTAAATGGAAAATATAACAAAATAGTTGCCTTTGAACCTGAACCGGCTTGTTATACTCGTTCCCGTAATTTCATAGAAAATGAGGGCATTGCTAGAGTTGAACTTATGAATATTGGTGTATTCGACCGTAAAGGGGTTATTTGTTTTTCAAGTGGAGTAGATGGAGCTGCGCATATATCAAATGAAGGTGATATAGAAGTTGAGGTTAAAACTATAGATGATGTTCTTACTGATGAAGCGGTGACATTTATCAAGATGGATATTGAAGGGGCAGAACTTCCGGCCTTAAAAGGGGCTGAAAGAATCATTAAAACAAACAAACCGAAGTTGGCAATTTGTTTGTATCATAAACCTGAAGACATCCCTATGATTCCAGAGTATATTCTTTCAATAGTACCCGAATATAAACTATGGATACGACCTTATGAGGTTGGTTTTAAAGAGTCAGGCGATGTTCATATAGGAGAAACCATTCTTTATGCTAGCATATAATTAGGAGATAGGTCTTAATTATGACATAATTAAGACCTGTTTTTTTCTAGATAGGATTGCGTTACATGAAGTATCTCTATCATGAGGCATGAATGGGAAAAAGAGGGGATAATTTCTACTTCGTGAAAATAATTATGGAGTTACTTACTCAACTTTCGCAGCTTGAAATTGGCAGATAAGCCTTGATGTAGATGGGCAGAGCGGAGAATCAGTGCTGGAGTAGACATTTAATCATGGCGGATAGTTTTCTTGCCGACTTGATTGGTGATTTCATTCATCAATTCCACCAGTTGTTTGTAAAGCCACCATCCAGTCCAACGGAAGAAACGTATGACCGTCCGACCAGCCCAAGATCAGCATGCGAAACCCTTTATATAAACACCTATGGCGTGATCTTTGAAACGAGTGAGAAGCTCTACCACTTTGCTCCGATTGCGCTCAAACATGGAATCGTCCACAATGAATACGAAAGTTCGAGTGACGGAAGTCAAGGTCTCGACTCGCTACACCGCATCACTGTTAAGCGAAGTCAAAAAGCGAAGCCAAGCAAAGCCGCTATGATTCATAAACCGATATACGGCATTCTTGCTCTGAAAGTCTTCACCTTCTGCACTTTCACGAAACCAGTTCTTCTAATGAAAAGCAGGACAAAGTCAAGTTGGAACAATTGCGAGCAAGCGTAGCTGAAGGACTCCGAAACCAAGCTTCTCGTAAATGCTTAAGCACACCAAGTTCTTGAAAGGCAGGTTTAAGTTCAGCGGGTAGTTGCTCAAAGGAAGCTTTTTGTTTTATCATGGAAGGTGGTTTGTGATTGCTGGACACTTTCACTCTACCAAAGGAAGCGGTGTTTTTCTGTGCTGGTAAGACCACGACTTGTATGGCCTTTAATTCAGGCCTGGATTGAAACCAAACCAATTCTCGTTCTGCTAAAGTTGAGATAGTAAGCTATCCAAACTAAATAAATATGCTTTCAGCAATGAGAAACCTTTTGAAATCGGATGCGGAACTGGAAAAGGACTTAAAGCAGCCGGTCAATACTTTGAAAGCTGCATAGGTGTTGAACCATCTAAATTACATTCAGACTTGGCCAAAGAAGCCGGTCTTAATGTTGTTCATGCCTATTTCGATAAGCAACTTGATATTGGGGAAGGCTACTCAGCTTTTATGAACTTTCAAGTTTTTGAACATCTCCTTGATTTTTATTCTATTTTGGAGCATGCTTATGAGATACTCGAACCAGGTGGAGTAGGCCTGATCAATGTACCAAACGGGCAGAGCATTGTTGAGCGGTCGTTATACCATCAGATTATTTGTGAGCATGTGAATTATTTTACGCCATTCAGCTTGGCAACAATGGTTAGAAAAGCGAAATTCGATATTATTGAAATTGAAAATGTTGCTAACACAATAGAGTTAGACATATATGTTAGAAAATCTAAAAAACACACAGGTTTTAATAATGCCAAAGAAGATCAAAGAAAAGTGTTGCGAGAAATAATGTATAAACATGAAAATATTACCATTTGGGGCGCTGGGGCAAAAAGCGAAGTGTATTCAAAACTGATAGATAATACAAGTGCTATTAAACACCTTGTAGATTCATCTGATGATAAAGTCGGTCTTTATATAAGTGGTATTGATTTGCAAGTTGAAAAAGTTTAACAAAGTATAATTAACGAGAGTAATTTAATTATAATTTTTGCTGCAGCATACAATAAAGAAATTACTGATACTTTATGTAATAAATATGGTTATACGAATACCATAGTTTATTTTGAAGGAGAAGAGATTTTGGTGCGAGGTGGAGTATCAAGCTAAGTTCGACAATGATACTGTTAAGGATCACTGGTCTGTTTTCCATCTTTAACATTTTCATCGTTTGTGGATGATGACATTAGTTGATTTGATATTGATCATCAACTAATGTTAAACGTACTGGCTCATAATTTTATCATGATTGGTTTATATAATGTATTATTCTTTTATGAATAAGCATAGCGATACACTGTATAAATATTCAGTATTTATGTACATGAGCTGATGACCAAGTATTAATGTATCTTAATTTAATGGAAGAGCGAGATTTTAAACACGACGACCTATTGCAGTAAGTCACTCAAAATCAAAGTATCTAATAATAAGGCTATCTTTTGTGTGAATGTCATATGAAAGATAGCCTTACTCTATTATCCTGCTTTTTAATGGAACTATAAAAGTGATAAAACTAACAGAGTTATAAAGAAAGGTTACTGAGATATCCTCTCCTGTGTCATAATAGTTGTCGTACCCCACAATAACACGTATGTTAGTTCAGTGGAGCGACCATGGCTAGATATAGTACAGAACTCAAGCATGAAATCATGCTGAGGATGATACCGCTAAAGAATGCATCGGTGGCTGAGATCTGTCTTGGCGGTTATTACCGTTGACGCCGAGATGAAGCAAGCCGGCAGCGCAGGAGAGTTTCGGATGAACATAACTATTTGCTCATTTAAAAGCACTTCGAAGCCCTAAATGGACGAGCAGGGTTAAAGTGCGTCTAGAGCGGCTCAGCGGTATCCTCATGAACCACAAAAAGATCCGGCGACTATGAGTAAGTTCAAGTTAGTTGCTACTATTCGTCAAGCCAATCTTTACCGTCAGCTCCAAAAGCTATACAGGAGCATTGGACTTATCCCAATCTGTTAAAGCACCAGTTTAACACGGGAGAGCCGGAAAAAGTCCTCTTCACTGACATCACCTATTTGCGTTATGGTACCGTTCAACGGGCTTATCTGTCCTGTGTCAAAGACGGAGCAATCAAGCAGATTCTGGCGCATGACTTGTCGAATAGTTTAGAACTGCCGATTGTGGAAAGGACGATACAAGTGCCTGTTGGAGCGACGGGATCACCAGAGTCATCCCGAAGCCATCTTCCATTCGGACCAGGGCATGCACTACACCCATCCGAGACCACATATGCTTCTTGCGAATGCTGGGTTCCAGCAATCATGTCCCGAAAGGGGAACTGTTTGGATAATGCCTTTATGGAGAGCTTCTTTGGTCATATGAAAGATGAACTCGATTACCAAGACTGCCAAACCCTAGAAGAACTTCGTGCGTTCGTGTATACATTGCTTACTACAACTCGGAGCTTTATCAATGGACATTAAAAAAGATAACCCTGATGTATTCAGAAGTAATCTCATTGCAGCTTAATTTAGAGGGTCCCTTTTTATCCTCATATAGGGTTACAGTTCATCGCCAGCTAGTACCCGAAAGCCACCTTTGAATGTTTCTGAAATATACAGAGCTGTAGTGTGTTAGGGGCTAAAAAGGCTTGACCACTCGCCAATTCAAAAATTGGAAAGTTGGTATTATTGGACGAGGGTGCTGATCAATGCTCGTTCATAGATTCAATGTAAGATCGTCTAAGACGAAATCTTAGAATAAAGGATAATTAAGTATGTTATATAATTAGTACATCATCCATAGGAATTATTTTCAATCTATTAATAATTTTAAATATTCTGAGAAGGGATGATGTTTATGAAGTGGGGAAAATACCTTTCTGGAATTTTATTAGCCATTTTAGTTTTAAGCAGTATGTCAATAGCTCCAGCCTCAGTTGAGGCCAGCTCATCAAGTTCAACGGCGAAGGATACTGATACGTCACTTTCGCTTAATACGACTCAAGCGCTGGAACCTACTAGCACGACTGAGGCTGTATATGGCGAGACTCTTAAAGTGAACAATCATCGGGTTACATTAATGTCTAATTTCAATGTGAACGGTGACCTCATGAGTTTCACTGATTCTTTAACGACAGCTGATCCAACAGATTTTTGGTTCTTTAACGTACCTACGGATAGAAGCATTCTGGCTCAGATCAAATCCAGTAATCCCAATTATAGATTTGACTTGTACTCGATTGATTGGAGCACGGGGACAGCAAGTTTGACGGGTTTTGGAGGAAAGGCCTCTGAATTGAAGTTTGCTACAGACTTAAAAGCAGGGGACTGGGGACTTCGTGTTACCTCCACAGGAACGGTAGGTGAAAGCTATAGTATCCGCATGAATGCGGCCTCGCCAGCGGATACACCGATTAATGGTAAGGCGGCCAAGCTAACATCCTACTCTAACAATTTGTTATATACGGTCATTGAGTATCCAAACGGAGATATTAAGGTGAATGGGACCCAAATTGCCAATACAACGGTGACAAACCCGAATTTGGAATGGTCAAGAGAATTCAACTTTTCCAGTGGTGGCAGTTATTCTTCAAGGAGTCATAATGTATCAGATGTTCGGGTTAAAAGTATCACTACGCCTGTGAAGTATACCTCAAATTATGCAAGCTCTGATAATGCTGTTTTGATTGTTCTAAATGCAGATACGCTTTTTACCTATTTTGAATCTGCATATAGTTCTGGCAATCCACCGTATCACAGTTCCTCTTTTGTTGACACCAGTGGCAGAACTACGCCGAGACGCCTGGATTTTATTGATATGGCTGGAGATCCAGACATTCTTGTGTATGATCTGGATACAAAGAAAGTAATTGATTTTGTAAGTAACTTGAATTACTACTATGCAAAAGGAATTGAGCCCCAGCCAACGGTAGTTTACTATAATTAAGTAAAAAAGAAATAACAAAAATTTTCAATGTTTTTTCCCTAGGAGTTTCAAACATTCACAAAGAGTTTACTATACTTGTATAGTAAACTCTTTGCTTAATATACCATTTCAATCTATAGAAATAGATTGCTTTGTAAAATTGGAATAACTATGAATGAAAACATTATCAATTCCAATTGACAATGGATAACTTTGGGTGGTATAGTCGGAAATGTGGGCGAGAGCTTCACTTCATTTGATGACGAAGGGAATGTTAGTGCATGCAAGGTAAAGTAAAATGGTTTAACGCAGAAAAAGGTTATGGTTTCATTGAAACGTCTGACGGCGGCGACGTATTTGTACATTTTTCCGCAATTCAAACAGAAGGCTTCAAAACACTTGAAGAAGGACAAGACGTGGAGTTCGACATTGTCGAAGGCGCACGTGGACCACAAGCCGCTAACGTAACCAAATTATAATCATCCCCGGCATAGCCGACCTACATAATTGGTAAGATGGTTAGCAATGGATAACGCGCTAGCAACTGCCCTGGAAAATATTCCAGGGCTTTTTTATGTTTTCTAATTACATAAAAAAGCCCCTTACCCAGTGGTAAGGAGCTCGACACAATAGAACATTTACTCTAGAGAACCATCAAAGTCAGCCATCTCCACAAAAATGGTATTGGAGGAGGCAGATTGTTTCTCTACGCTTCCGTCTGGATAGCGGAATTGATAGCGCAGGATGACCTGGGCGATCAGATACGCGCGGAGCGCAGATTCGATGTCGAAAGAAAAGACGATAACGGCTTTGTGGTCTGGGTCAAGCCGACCTAACGGAATACCTTGGAGCAGGTTAGGATGCGGAAGCGGCACAGAATTCACGGTGACAGTTCGCAACAAAATGAAATCTTCGGCTGCAAATGGTGCAGTGAGCAAGAGTTCTTCCAGCGGAGTATTGCCAATGTTTTCCACATGGACGGTGAAGGACAGGGTATCTTCTTGCCCGACACGCAAAGCGCTGGAGCTAAGTGTAAGTTTAGGGATGGCTGCAATAACGGTCACGCCGACGGTGTTGGTTTGGGTTGTTTCCTGGATGGTCTCTCCTCCACTACGACGTGAGGTATATTCGATGGTGGCTTGGTTGCTGAATGTTCCCTCTGTTGGTGCTTCACGAATTTGTGCCTGGAGCGTAAGGGTGAGCGTCTCCCCTGGTGCAATATCCGGAAGCGTGATACCTGCGGCGGGATTAGCGCCTGGCTGTGCTTTTTCTTGGATAGTTAGGCTGTTGGGTAAATAAATGAGTCCATGCGGCAACGGGTCTGTGAACAGCGGATACTGTGCTGGAATTCCTCCTTTGTTTGTAATCTGAATGGTGAAGGTGAGTATGTCTCCTACAGAGGCATCCGTGGTATTCACTTTTTTAACTAATTCGAGCAGTGGGAATACAACTGGGATGGTAACGGTATTCGTAGTCAATGTCCCTGATACGACTCTTCCTCCAGGTAACGTAAACGAGTAGGCAAAGGCAGCTTGATTTACGATGTAGCCAGATGGAGGCGTCTCCGATACGGTCACTTGATAAGTCAGTGTCAATGACTGTCCAGGTTCCACAGACCCCAGACTAACACCGACAGCAGGATCGGTTCCCAACAGTGATTGACCGTTCAACTGTATGCTGTCAGGAATCAATAGAGTCCCGGCAGGAATGAAATTTTGCAGTGTAACTTCGGATGTTACGTTGCCAAAGTTGTTGAGCAGTACCGTATAAGTAAGGCTTTCTCCTGCGATGGCCTCCGTATTTTCCGTAGAGATACTTGCGGCAAGCTGTGGATCAAAAACAGTTATAGTCACGGTGTTGCTGGTAACCTCGCTCGCACCCTCATTGCCAGCATAATGGAGCCGTACGCTATTGTTTAGACGTCCTCCGAGAGGCAGAGACTGAACGTTCACGCTGTAGGATACATCCATTGTCTGTCCCGCCTGTAAGCTGCCGATAAATAATGGTTCACCTGGCTTGCTAGAAGCAGGTGGAGAACCGTTAATTTTCAAGCTGTCCGGGTTTATGATGGTTCCATTCGGTACGTAATCGGCTAACACTACATCGGTAATGACTGAGCCTGCATCATTAACAAGAGTCAGCTGATAAGGCACAGCATCGCCTAATGCGACAGTAGATACTGTTGTGCGTAGCACAGCTGACAAGGCTCCTTTAGCAGTAGGGGCTACTTTAACCGAGATAGAAGGTGAAGCAGTTACCAGATTCGTGCTTCGTCCGTCCGGCAGCTGGTAGGAGTAAGCCAGTGAAGCTTGATTCACCAGTGTGCCAGACTCGGAGGCACGAACGACAAGCGCGGAGAAGACGGAAGTCGTTTTTTCTCCTGGTGCGATGGTACCTAGGGCAATGCCTTGCCCTGGACTGACCCCATATTGAGGGATTCCATTAACCGAAACAGAGCCGGGAACAAAAGAAAGCTCCGATGGCAATGAGTCCGTTAACAAGCCAAACGCACCGATATTTCCCGTATTTTCTGCGACGATGGAATAGGTGATGCTTTGGCCTGGCTGTACGCTCTCCGTGCTGGCTATTTTCGTCAGTTTCACCACAGGCTGAAGTAAGGCAATGGTGACAGCATTGGACAAAACGGCACTCGCTTCTTCACCATTTGAGAGTAACAAACGCGCCTGGTTCGTACGTGGTCCTGGCTGTTCTGTCGCTGTGATACGGACATCAAAGGATATGACAGTCTTGGTATTCGCTTCTAACGGTGGCAAAGATATGCCAGTGCCGGGATCGCTTTCTACCACCGTAGATCCATTAATCTGAACTGAACCTGTAATAAACTCGATGTCCTCTGGCAAAGTATCCAGCAAACGGGCATCTTGCACGGTATTCGTATCCTCGTTGAGGATCACGAGTTCATACGTCAAGGTATCGCCAGTAGTGGCGAAAGGTGAGCTTACGCTTTTACTTAATGTGATGTCTAGCGGTGACACGGCAACCTCAACAATGTTGGATAAATGGAAACCGCCTGCCTCTCGCCCATCTGGTGCATTAAAGCGATAGTCTACCTCAGCCTGATCGACCAGTAATACGGTTGCAGGGATGGAAGATACCAGCACTTGGAAAGTGACGGTTGCCGATTGTCCTGGTGGTATGGCTGGAGTCGGGATGCCGGAAACTGGGCTTGCACCGGGAGCTGCAATGCCGTTAATCGAGACTGTGTTCGGAAGGAATACAGAGCCGTCCGGAATATTGTCACTTACAGTAGTTGAGGCTGCAATGTTACCCGTGTTGGATACGACAATCGTGTAAGTGATGATGTCTCCGACTGTGGCATTATTGGTATTGCTTGTTTTGACTGCTGTCAGGATCGGCTGGAAGACCGGAATGGTTATTACATTAGATGTTGAGCTACCAGTAAATGCCCCGCTGGTAAAGCTAACGGATGCCTGATTGTTTAATTGTGCCGGTGTGGGCAAGAAATCGACTCGAACCTGGAACGTAACAGTAGTAACAGCTCCTGGAGCGAGTGTACCGATGGCAATACCAAATCCAGGATTTCCATCAGGGAAGGAAGTTCCGTTTATGGTAACACTGCCATTTACAAAGGAGCTTCCCGCCGCAATCATATCTGAAACCACTATATTATTGGCTGTACTGATCCCATTGTTGGAGACAGCCAGTGTGTAGGTGATGATATCGCCAATAATGGCGTCGGTAGCCGCCGTTCCTTTGACAATGCTAACGTCTGGTGAGGATACAGAGATACTAACTGAATTGGATACCGCAGATCCGGATACAGTTCTGCCATCTGGTGGTTGGAAAGTGAATGAGCCTGATGCCTGATCGACCAGTACCTGTGGATTAGGCAGTGTATTGATAATGGTTTGGAACGTTACGGATACCGTTCCGCCTGGCAACACGGATCCAACTGGAACGCCAGTTTCGATGGACAATCCAGGTTGCGGACTGCCAGCAATGCTGACACTGTTGGCAAGGAAAGTCGATCCGGCCGGGATGTTATCACTGATGGTAAGCGCTGCTGCAATATTGCCGCTATTCACGGCTGTAATCGTGTAGGTCAGTGTATCGCCGACGGAGGCGTTAAGAGTGCTGGATGCTTTAGTAATTGCAATTAACGGTTGGAACACAGGTACGATGAGTGGATCGGAAAAGGCAGTGCCAGTGAACGTTCCGCTAGTAAACGTGACGGCTGCAATATCTGAGAGCAGTGGTGGCTGCGGCAAAGACTGGACAGTTGTCTGGAAACTGACGACGAATGTATTTCCAGGTGCGACGTTTCCGATGGCAATTCCAGCAACCGGAGAGGCATTAGGGAAGGCTACTCCGTCGATTAGGACACTGCCCGGAACGAAGGAGGTACCTGCAGGAATTGTATCGGTTACAACAGTATCTGTGACTGAATCCACGCCACTATTCGTGATGCTCAGTGTATATCTGATCGTATCTCCGACTACAGCGGCTGCCAGGCTGGATGTTTTAATCACCTGAATATTAGGTGCAGACACAGCAACGTTGACTGTATTCGATGTGACAGAACCGCTCAGTACTCTACCGTCAGGTGGTGAGTAGGTAAAGTCCGCTTGCCCTTGGTCGGTCAATATAGGCGGAGTTGGCAGAGACGAGACGATGGTTTGGAAACTCACTGTAATACTGCCTGAAGGGGCCAGTGATCCGAGCGTTATGCCTGTAACTGGCGAAGCTCCCGGGACAAGGATGCCGTTAACGACTACGCTGTTAGGCAGTAGTTCAGAACCTGCGGGGATGTTATCTGACAGCACAGGTATAACAGCAATATTTCCGGTATTAGTTAGCGTCAGGGTATAGACCAATGTTGATCCGATCTGTGTGTTGACGGTATTGACGGTTTTGGTCAGGCCGATGATCGGCTGATAAACAGGCAAGGTAACCGGATCGGATTGCGAAGACGTGGTCAACGCGCCTGAAGTAAAGCTAACGGTCGCTTGATTGGTTATTTGCGGCGGCTGCGGCAGACTAACGACGGAGACCTGGAATGTAACTGCTGCCGAACCACCTACTGCAATGGTGCCTACAGGGATACCGGAGCTTGGTGACGCAGCAGGTACAGAAGTTCCATTTACGGTTACGCTACCCGGAACAAAGCTGGTGCCGGGCGGCAGCTGATCAGATACAACGGCATTGACGACTTGACTGATTCCGTTATTCGTAGCAATCACAGTATACGTAATGGTATCTCCGACTACGGCATCTGTAGCGGATGCTGTTTTGATAACGTCCACATCTGGCGAAGAGACCGAGACGGTCACGGACGGAGATACTGCACTTCCAGTCAGGACACGACCATCTGGAGGTTGATAGCTGTAAGCTGCGGTCGCCTGATTGACCAATGTACCTGATGCGGGCAGTGAGGTAATGACTGCCTGAAAGGTCAGAGTGACAGTCGTAGCTGCACCTATGATACCTAATGGAATCCCAACACTTGGATCTGAGCCAGGTGCGGCGGTGCCATTGATCACTACACTATTAGGGATAAAGGCAGCCCCTGCCGGGATGGGATCACTAAGGACGGTATCTGCACCGATGTTTCCAGAGTTTGTAACGGAGAATGTATAGGTTACCGTATCTCCAACCGTAGCTCTTCCCGTTCCCGCGCTTTTAGTTACAGTGACGATCGGTTGATACACAGGGATGGTAACGGGATTGGATACCGAAAATCCATTAAATGCACCTGAAGTAAAGCTTACGGTCGCCTCATTGGTAATGGACGCTGGCGACGGCAGAGATTGTACGTTAAGCAAAAAGCGAATGGTAGCTCCGCCACCAGCTCCAAGCGTTCCGACAGGAATACCGTTTTGTGGGTTGGCTGTAACAACAGGCGTACCATTAATTGTAACGCTGCCCGGGACAAAGGCGGTTCCAAAAGGAATGGTATCCGTGACGATTACGCTAGTAACAGGATCGAGTCCGTTATTGAACGCAGTTATGACATAGGGGACAGAATCACCCACGACAGCGACAGCCACATCAGCTGCCTTCGTGACTGTTACATTCGGTGACGAGATCGGAATGGATACAGGCAGGGCCGCTCCGCTTCCGCTCAGCGTTCGTCCATCGGGCAATTGGAACGTGTAGCTCACAGTGGCCTGGTTGGTTAGTATGGAGCCAGGTGGTACTGATATGACCACGGCGCTAAACGAGACGGTTACCGTCGCACCTGGGGCGACCGAACCGATATTAATGCCTGTAATCGGGTCTGCTCCGGGAATGGGCGAACCGTTGACCAGTACGCTATTTTGATTCAGACTAAGCGAGCTGGACAACAGATCAAGCACGACCGTTTCTGCGGGCGCGTTGCCGGTATTGGTTACAGTGATGAAAAAGCCAAGTGTATTCCCTACGGTTGCACGATCTGCACTGAGGGTATTGGTCACATTCAAGATTGGCTGAAATACAGGCAGGCTGACCTGATTCGAGGCGGATTGACCTGCGAAAGCCCCGGAATTAAAGGAGACCGTTGCCTGATCCGTTGACAAACCTGACGCTGGCAAGGATGTTACCGTTGCCTGGAAGGTGACCGTTACTGAGCTGGCAGTAGGGATAGTGCCTACGGATACGCCTGTGGCGATGTTGGCTCCCGGTATAGTGACACCATTGACTTGTACGGAGTTAGGTATAAAAGTAGTGCCATCAGCAATCGGGTCGATAAAGACAGTTCCCGTTACGGGTGTAATACCGCTATTTACTGCGTTAATGGTATACGTAATGGTATCGCCGAAGGCTACAGAGGTCTGATTGACCGTTTTGGTCACGGTGACATTCGGATTGGATACGGGAATGAACACCGGATTCGATTGTGCGCTTCCATTTAATGTGCGACCGTCAGGTGGCTGGAAGGTGAATGTGGCCGAACCTTGATTTAACAGACCCAGGCCAGCAGGGACAGCGTTAATGACCACTTGAAAGGTAAGGGCGACAGAAGCCCCCGCTGCAATGTTTCCGACCAATACCCCTGATTGGGGATTGGCTCCAGCAACAGGCTGACCGTTCACGGTGACGCTATTCGGTATAAAGGAGGAACCAGATGGAATGGCATCGGTGAAGGTGGCGGTCGCTGCTAGATTACCTGTATTTTGAGCAGTGAGTGTATAGACTACGGTGTCGCCTACCGTTGCTTGACTCGTATTTGCAGTTTTAACAAGACTGACAATAGGCTGGTAAACAGGGACGACAACTGTGTTGGAGAGTGATGTGAAATTCAGTGTACCGCTGGTAAAAGAAACTGTAGCCTGATCACTCAGCTGAGGTGGGTCAGGCAGGCTGTTGACAGACACGGAAAAGGTGACGGTTGTTGACGCACCAGCAGCGATGGAACCGATTGGAATCCCCGTTAAGGGGCTGGCTGACGGCAATGTCGTTCCATTTACAATAACCGAGCCAGGAATAAAAGTGGAGCCCGACGGTATCGTATCGTTTACCCGAACATCCGTCACGGTTTGGACTCCGCTATTGGTAGCTGTAATGGTATAGGTTATCGTATCCCCAGGAACGGCGTCAGCTACCGAAGCGCTTTTGCTTACTTGCACATTGGGTGACGATACAGGAATTGTGACAATATTGGACGAAACATTGCCGTTAACAATCCGGCCATCCGGCGGTTGAAAGGAAAAGCTGATATTCGCCTGGTCGGTGAGTTGGGGAGGTAAAGGCACGGAAGTAATCACCACCTGAAAAGTTGTTTGAGTCGCGGCTCCAGGTGCAATGGAGCCAATAGACAGACCTGCTTCGGGACTGGCACCGGGAACAGGAACACCGTTGACGACCACACTGTTCGGTACCAGTGCTGAGCCTGCGGGGATATTGTCTGTCAATGTGGCAGCAGCTGCAATATTACCGCTGTTGGTTACTGCCACGGAGTACGTTACGATGTTCCCGACTGTGGTTGATATAGGTTCTGCGGTTTTGCTTACGCTTAATACCGGAGCGTTCAAAGCCACTGTCACTGGGTTAGATACTGATACGCCTGAAAAAGCACCGCTGGTATAGCTGGCACGCGATTGATTGGTGAGCTGCGGCGGACTTGGTAATGGAGAGGATACCGTTACCCTGAAAGTGATTGTAGCTCCCCCTCCAGCGGCAATGCTCCCAATTACGATACCTAAAGACGGATCTCCACTGGCTATTGTGGAGCCATTCAGCGTTACGCTACCGGCAGTGAATTGAGAGCCGGCCGGGATAGGATCGGAAACGACCACATTGCTCACGGTCTGGATTCCGTTGTTGAGTACGGTCAGGGTGTATAACACCGAATCACCCGGAATGGCGGTGGAACGGTCTGCAGTCTTCAAAATGGACACATTCGGCGCAGACACGGGAATGGATAACACGTTGGACGATGTGCTATCTGTTCGCACTCGCCCATCGGGCAACGTAAAGGAAATGGCGGCGGTGGCCTGGTCTGTCAGTTGGGATGGTGTTGGAAGGGTAGCCACTACAGTTTGGAATGTCAGTGTGATAGGGCTTTGCGGCGACACGGTTCCGATGAAAATACCTGCTGCTGGACTGGCTCCAGGCTGACTAACGCCATTGATTACCACGCTGTTCTCCATAAATGTGGACCCGGCAGGAATAGCATCTGTCAGCGTTACAGAAGCATTATAGTTGCCGCTGTTCGTGACTAACAATGTGTACAGAATCGTGTCGCCTATCGTAGCTGCTGTTGTATTTGCAGATTTGACCACACTGATACGAGGCTGATAAACCGGCACAGAGACGGTATTTGTCTGGGATGTTCCGGTAAAAGCACCACTGGTGAAGCTGACACTGGCTGTGTTTTGCAGCGGCTGCACGGATGGAACGGCATTGACCAGCACAGCATAGGACACCTGCACGGATGCGCCTGCGCCAATGGTGCCGACTGGAATGCCACTTCTTGGGTCGGCTGTGCTCACAGGTGAACCACCGACGGTTACGCTTCCGGGTACAAATGACACGCTGCCGGGGAGTGGATCGGTAATTACGGTGTTTGTGATGGGGTCAATTCCGTTATTAACGGCGTTCACGCTGTAGGTCAGCGTTTCGCCAACACTAACGGATGTGAATCCCGCAGACTTGGTTACTGCTACGTTGGGAAGAGAAATCGATACGGAAACAATATTGGAGAGAAGCGAGCCCGACAGGGTTCTTCCGTCTTGCAACTGATATGAATATTGGAGCAGGCCCTGATCGTTTAATCCACCCCCGGGTGGTAGCGAATCCACTGTCGTCCGGAATGAGACTGTAATTTGTGCACCAGGGTTTACGGTGCCTACTGAAATTCCCGTATTAGGATTGGCGCCTGGCACTGAGGACCCGCCAACAATGACGCTTCCGGGAATAAAGGTGGAGCCTGTCGGTACAGTTTCCGTCAAGGTCGTGTTTAATACGGCTGTTCCGGTATTAGCGATGAGAAATGAATAAGTAATCGTCCCGCCAACGCTGGCACGGTTGGAGCTGGCGCTTTTGGTAATCGTCGGCGCTGCAATAACGACAGGTATGGTTACAAGATTGGACAAAGATGATCCGGTAAAGGCCCCGGAAGTGAAGCTGACAGTTGCACGATTGTTGATTTGTGCAGGAGAAGGTAGAGAATTAATGGCTGCCCGAAATACAACCGTAACCGATGCGCCTGGAGCTAAAGTGCCGATCGGAATACCGTTCACAGGTGTAGCAGTCGCAGAAGCAGTTCCGTTCACGGTGACGCTACCAGGTACAAAGGCAACTCCGCTTGGCAGCGGATCGGTAACGACTACATTGGTCACATTGGCGATTCCGTTGTTTGTGGCGGTTATGGTAAATTGAACAGTCTCTCCGACTGCGGCTGCCGCCAGGGAAGAGGCTTTTGTCACGGTCACATTTGGTGAGGATACGGGAATGGTGAGCGTGTTGGACGTCCCGCTTCCGTTCAATATACGTCCGTCAGGCGGTGTGAAGGTATACGTGTAAGCCGCCTGATCGGTCAAATTACCAGAGGCGGGAACCGCGTTGACGAGGGCCTGGAAGGTCACGGGTACAGTAGCACCTGTATTAATCGTTCCTACTGAAAAACCAGTAGCGGGATTGGCAGCAGGCACGGAAGAACCACCAATGGTCACACTGCCCGGTATGAAGGATGATCCGGCGGGAATGCTCTCCGAAAAGCTGAGATTTGCAGCAATGCTGCCCGTGTTGGATATCTGAAACGTGTACGTAATCGTATCTCCAACTGTAGCAGCCGTTGTATTGGCACTTTTAACAATTCCAATAACAGGTTGGTAGATTGGTGTACTGGCAGTGTTGGACGGAACGTTGCCAGAAATGACAGGTCCTCCAGGCACGGTTTGGAAGGAAAAGGATGCCGATGCTTGATTGCCCAGCTGGGTGTTTGCTGGCAATGAAGTGACGGTTGCACGGAATGTAATGGTCACCGTGGAAGCAGGAGCTACACTGCCCACTGTGATACCTGTAGCGGGATTGGCTGTTGGCTGGGCTGTGCCCGCGACAACAACACTGCCGGGTACGAAGGTAGCCCCAGCTGGTATGGTATCGGTAAGTACTGTGTTGGAAGCACTGACGAGCCCCGTATTCGAAATGTTAACCGTATAGGTCACAGTATCGCCAATAACCAAGCCTGTAGAGCTGGCAGTTTTGGTCAGGGTCACCAGTGGAGCATTGATATCAATTTGAATGGCATTGGCATTTACAGTGTAAATGTCACCATTTGTTGTCAGCTGGAGGACACCTGTGGTTTGGCTATTGAGCAGCGTGGAGGAAATATCGACATTGGTAATGTCCCAACCTTGCCGTCCACCCGTGACCTGCGTTCCAGGTGCTCCATTCACGGCATTAGTTGTACCGAAGGTCCCCGTCGTGACCAATGTACCGTCGTCACCGTTAATTTGGGAAGCGAAAAAATTAGTCGAAAAATTATTAGGCCCAGACAGCGCAGTCAAACTCGATGTGGTAGGTCCAAACAACGCACGGTCACCCGTAATGTCCACGTCACCCTCTTGGGCGCTAATCAGCGCCCTACCACGCAAAGTCCCCTGCACAGGTGTGGCAAAGCCGCTCACCACTACATTGACCGAGCCTGTAGCGGTACTGACCCCTTCACCACCAACACGTAGCGACAGGTTGCGGAAGGGCAGAGACGGGTTATTGTACACCACAGCCAGCGTCCAGCCGGCATGGTTGGTGTTGGTGGAATCGGGAACCGTGATGGTGCCCGTCACATTTCCGACCGTATACGCACCAGCGCCACCTTGAATGACCAGATTTGTGACATTCGCTGTTCTCACATAGGTACTGAGACTAGTGACGTTGACCGATGTTGCAGATTCAGGACTGACCGTAGTAGATAAAGCAGGTGTCTGAAATGTGACAGGGTTGCTGGTGCTGGACAATACATTGGTACTGCCGTTGGCATAACTTCCTCCCCAAATAAGCTCAGCATACAGCACCGTACTGCCCGCAGGGAGCACAAGGAATGCTGTCGATGAGTTACTGGTAAAGGTAGAAGTCGTGCCAAATGGATACGTACCGAAGCGAGAGGCTGTATTAGTTGTGATGAACGCGCCAATGCTGGTCGCTGTTCCCGGCACTCCTACCGAATTAGAGCGTGCCAGCCCAAGTGTATTCCCTATAAAGGTGACAGCCCCCGTCTGGTTCGTTACGTAACGCTGAATAAAAGCCATGGATTAGCTTCCTACTTTCCATCTCTTCCAAATCCGTTATCTTAGGATTTTCGTATAGGAAGAGCCAGCTAGGCTGGGTGTAATAATCCTTTCGTATAAATTGCCTGCGTTATAACCAGGCCTTGCATATCGCACAAGCCCATGTACCTAATCCAGCGGGAAAAGGCCACCCCCTTTTTCGATAAAATAGCTTAGCATGAAGCCCAAAATAGTTGTTTGTCGTGACGTCAGCGGGGCAATATTTATATATGCACTCATTATTCACATATGTATGCAAGTCAATTTTAAACATACCTGTTTTCAAAGAATGACGTTATCGGAAGCGTTTTAGCGAAAAAAGAAGAATTTTGTAAAATAGCTTCGAAATGTTGGTCTCTTTTTTTACTTGGCGTTAACATATGTGCTATACTGAAGGAGCAAAGGAGGCGTGCCCTATGAACTTAACAGTACGAGGTCAACAGATCGAGGTTACCGACGCTTTGAAGGACTACGTTGATAAGAAATTCAGCAGACTTGAAAAGTATTTCGATGCACCCCCGACGTCTGATGGAAGTGTAACGTTAAGCACAACCAGAGATTTGCACACTGTAGAAGTAACCATTCCTTTGCCGGGGCTTGTACTCCGTGCCGAAGACGAGAGCGATGACATGTATTCATCCATTGATGCCGTGGTAGACAAGCTTGAACGGCAAATTCGCAAGCACAAAACCAAGCTAAACCGTAAATTCCGTCAGGAAGGCAGTTTGAAAACCCTTTTTGTGGAAGATCCGGCAGGTGGCGTGGCTGTTGCTGAAGATGAGGATGTAGAACTGGATGAGCTGGAAGTCGTCCGCACCAAGCGTTTCTTATTGAAACCTATGGATGTGGAAGAAGCTATTCTTCAAATGAACATGGTTGGACATAATTTCTTTGTGTTTTCCAATATTGACAACGAAGAAGTTAACGTAGTTTACAAGCGCAATGATGGTAAATACGGTCTGATCGAACGAGAATAGCCTGTGAAGTAGGAACTTTTCACATTTTAAAATGAATAGAACGATTTCGATTGAAGCATGCTTCATGGATATTAGGAAAATGAAAACAACACGAGCCTTATCCTTGCGAACCTGGCGGGATAGGGCTCTTTTATATGTTTTTTTGTAAATGTAAGGAAATTTTAACTTGGATAAGCGTAACGAAGTTGTGTATTTCGTGCGTCAATTGTTTTGGTATCTTTAACCGGATGCAAATCTGGAGGCTGCTTGTGTTGCGGCATGTCCTACAAACTGTTACAATTTATGCAAAGAACATCGCACGATGGGCTGGTACAGCCGGGCCTGTCAAACATATCGGGAATCAATTTCATCATGGACCCTTTCTTATTGTGAAATTGATTCTATTAATTGTTTTGCGCGAAAGGGGTAAACCATGCTAGGAATTGTTAAGAAAATCTTCGGAGATACCAATGAACGTGACGTCAAGCGTTTAATGAAGACGGTTGAACTGATCAATAAGATAGAGCCGGATTTCGAAAAGCTCTCGGATGAGGAGTTGCAAGCGAAGACGGCAGAATTTAAAGCTCGGGTCGAACAAGGGACTACGGCTGAAGAAATTTTGCCGGAAGCTTTTGCAACGGTTCGCGAAGCGTCCAAGCGGGTGCTGGGTAAACGTCATTATGACGTACAGATGCTCGGCGGTATTGCGCTGCATGAAGGTAAAATTGCCGAGATGAAAACCGGTGAAGGTAAAACACTGGTAGGAACACTGCCGGTTTATTTGAATGCTCTGTTGGGCAAAGGCGTGCACGTGGTTACGGTCAATGACTATTTGGCGCAACGTGACAGCGGAGAAATGGGACAGATTTATAACTTCCTGGGAATGTCCGTAGGGCTGAATTTGGCCAATATGGATCATGCCGCCAAGCAGGCAGCCTATGCTTGTGACATCACGTACGGTACAAACAACGAGTTCGGGTTCGATTATCTGCGTGATAATATGGTGCTTTACAAAGAGCAGATGGTACAACGTCCGTTGTACTTCTGTATCATTGATGAAGTCGATTCTATTCTCGTCGATGAAGCCCGTACGCCATTGATTATTTCAGGACAAGCTCAGAAATCGACAGAGCTGTATTTCGCGGCTGACCGTTTTGTGAAGAGCCTGAGTGTTGAAGAAGATTACACGCTGGATATTAAGGTGAAGTCGGTTGCTTTGACCGAAAACGGCGTATCCAAGGCCGAGAATTTCTTTGGTCTTGAAAACTTGTACGATCAGGAAAGTGTTACAATCAATCACCACATTGTACAGGCATTGAAGGCTAATGCTATTATGCGTTTGGATGTGGACTATGTCGTAGCTGACGGTGAGGTCCTGATTGTCGATGAGTTTACAGGTCGTCTGATGGCTGGACGCCGTTACAGTGATGGTCTGCATCAAGCCATTGAAGCGAAGGAAAACATCATTGTACAAAATGAAAGCATGACGCTAGCGACGATTACATTCCAAAACTATTTCCGTATGTACCGCAAATTGGCGGGGATGACGGGTACAGCGAAAACAGAAGAAGAAGAATTCAAAAAAATATATGGTCTGGAAGTACTCCAAATTCCAACGAATCGGCCTAACCAGCGTGTAGATATGCCTGACGTTGTATACAAGAGCGTAAAAGGCAAATTCCATGCAGTGGTGGATGAAATCCTGGAGCGCAACAAAAAGAACCAACCGATATTGGTAGGTACGGTTTCTATTGAAAACTCGGAGCTTCTTTCTGAAATGCTGAAACGCAAAGGCGTTCGTCACAAAGTGCTTAACGCCAAGTATCATGCTGAGGAAGCTGAGATTATTTCCCGTGCAGGTGAAGCTGGCGCAGTTACCATCGCTACCAACATGGCTGGACGCGGTACTGACATCGTACTGGGCGAAGGCGTATCAGAACTCGGTGGTTTGCACATCATCGGTACAGAACGTCATGAATCCCGTCGTATTGATAATCAGCTTCGCGGACGTGCAGGACGTCAGGGTGATCCGGGCTCCACACAGTTTTACTTATCGCTGGGCGATGAGTTAATGAAGCGTTTTGGTGCGGACAACGTGCTGAGTATGATGGAGCGTTTGGGCTTCGAGGAAGACCAACCTATCGAGAGCCGTATGATTACACGTGCTATCGAATCAGCTCAAAAACGTGTCGAAGGCAACAACTTTGATCAGCGTAAAGTTGTTCTCCAGTATGATGATGTAATGAACCAGCAGCGTGCTATTATTTACAAGCAACGCCGTGAGGTGCTGGAATCAGAGAACATCAAGGAAATTGTGTTCGATATGATCAAGCCTGTCATTGAGCGCGTAGTGGAAGCTCATTGCGGCGATGACATTCCTGAAAACTGGGAGCTTGAAGAAGTAGCAGAGTATGTGAACAACAACCTGCTTGAGGAAAATACACTTACGCGTGACGACCTGTGGGGCAAGGAAAAAGAGGAGATCGTGGATATGATCTTCGAGAAAGTTACCAACAGATACCACAGCCGTGAAGAAATGATTGGCGAAGATATGGTACGCGAGTTCGAGAAGGTTATCGTATTGCGTGCAGTCGATAGCAAATGGATGGACCATATTGATGCTATGGATCAATTGCGTCAAGGTATTCACTTGCGTGCTTACGGCGGTACCGATCCGCTGCGCGAATATCAATTTGAAGGCTTCGAGATGTTCCATGCTATGATTGCTAGCATCCAAGAGGAAGTAGCCACATACATCATGAAAGCACAAATCGAATCCAATCAAGAGCGTCAGGCTGTCATCGACGAAGACAAAATCTCGACGAGTGGTGAACCTGCGGCTCCTAAAAAGAAATCCGCTCCTTCGCGTCCGCGTAGAAAATAACGGATTGAAATTAAGGGAGAGATCTTGAGATACACTATTCCCTGCAGTGCATATAATGGCAGGCGGCAGTTCAACCACTGACCGTCGGCCATTTTGTGCCATACAGGGGTGAGACTGATGTTTTCAACTTATAGGTCTCTGTTGGAGGATCAGTTTGAACATTGATGAATGGCTAGCTTGATCTCAATTCTTTTTAAACAATTATGACAAGCAAGCTGGTCTCTGCTTGTTTGTCAGTTAATTCAGTTCTTGACTCGGCTCATATACCAGAGCCGATAATTTAAAAGTCGTTTGACTCTACGGCGGTCGGCAGCGAAGCGGAGGATTTGAATCTGGAGAAGCGCCAGCGATCGTAAGATCAAATCATTCGCGCAGCGCCTACCCATCAGCCGTAACTCACAACGCTTTTACTCCCCTAACCCTATATTAAAAGGAGAATGTCATCATGATTGATCCAAATGTAAAACATGATTTAAGAGAAATAGGCAAGAAACTAACAAACCTTAGGGGGTCTCTTTGACTTAGATCTCAAACAGGAAATGATCTCAAACTTTGAGGAAAAGATGGCTGCGCCTGATTTTTGGGATGATAACGATAAAGCTCAAGCCGTGATCGCGGAAATGAACGCGGTTAAGTCTTCTGTAGACAGCTATGAACAGCTCCGTCAGGAATATGAGGATGCGGGGATGATGGCTGAGCTAGCTGATGAGGAAGGCGACGAAACACTGGCTGGAGAAATTGAAAATAGTATCAGATCTTTGCTGAGCAAGCTTCAAGAGTTTGAACTCCAATTGCTTTTGAATCAGCCATATGACAAGCTTAATGCCATTTTGGAGTTGCATCCGGGGGCGGGTGGAACCGAGTCGCAGGACTGGGGTCAAATGCTGCTACGGATGTATACACGCTGGGCAGAAAAACGCGGTTTTAAGGTAGAAACGCTGGATTACCTTGCGGGTGATGAAGCAGGGATCAAAAGTGTAACGCTGCTGATCAAGGGCTATAATGCTTATGGCTACCTCAAAGCAGAAAAAGGCGTGCATCGTCTCGTTCGCATTTCTCCATTTGATTCCTCGGGTCGTCGGCATACGTCGTTCGTATCCTGCGATGTCGTACCGGAAATTGCGGATGATGTGGACGTTGAGATCCGGACAGAGGATCTTAAAATTGATACGTACCGGGCCAGCGGTGCAGGTGGTCAGCATATTAATACGACCGACTCAGCCGTTCGAATTACGCATCTTCCTTCCGGCATTGTGGTAACTTGTCAAAATGAGCGCTCCCAGATCAAGAACCGTGAGCAGGCAATGACGATGCTCCGTTCCAAGCTCTACGAGCGTAAGATCGAAGAGCAGCGTCAGCAATTGGACGAAATCCGCGGAGAACAGTCCGATATTGCATGGGGCAGTCAAATTCGCTCCTACGTGTTCCATCCATACAGCATGGTTAAGGATCATCGTACTAGCGTGGAAACTGGCAACGTAGGAGCTGTCATGGATGGCGATCTCGATCCGTTCATCGATGGTTACCTGCGCAGCCAAATTAAGCTGGACGCAGAATAATAGCCTGTACGTTTTCCTACAGTCTGCAGACCATGTGCCTGCGGACTGTAGGAATTTTTGTGTAACGGTATTTTTAACTAAAGGAGAACACGAATGATGTCTCAATTGAATCCCCCCGCTGCCCGCCGAAGACGCCGTAAGCCTCTGATTGCCGCCAGCGGACCCGCACGCAACGTGACCGACATTTTGCTGATTATACTCGGCTCTTTCATTACAGCGCTGACCTTTAACATGTTCTTGCTTCCAAACCGGATTGCATCCGGGGGTGTATCGGGCTTGTCTATCTTGGGTGAGGACCTGTTTGGCCTGGAACCAGCCTATACGCAGTGGGGAATGAATATTCCGTTATTTATAGCAGGGGTCCTGCTGTTAGGGAAAAAATACGGTTTGCGTTCTTTACTGGGAAGTATTATGCTGCCGCTATTCGTTTATGTCACGAAGGACTGGGCAGTTCCGACAACAAATCCGTTGCTGGCTTCGCTATATGGTGGAATCGGAGTAGGGTTGGGTTTGGGGACTGTATTTCGGGGCAGGGGCTCGACGGGTGGACTGGCTATTTTGGCGCAGATTATTCAAAAGTATACGGGCTTTAGTCTTTCTCTCTGTGTCATGTTGATGGATGGCACGGTGATTACACTGGCTGGTTTCGCCCTCTCGCCGGAACGTGCGCTGTATGCGTTGATTGGCTTGTTTGTAACTGGTAAGGTCATTGATGCTGTGGAAATGGGACTGAGCTACTCCAAAGTAGCTTACATCATATCCAATCAGAAAGAAACGATCACGCAGGCTATTTTGCAGGATTTGGACCGAGGATTGACAGAGCTGGCAGGGCGGGGTGGTTACACGAACGAAGAACGTCCTGTTCTTATGGTTGTAGTCGGACAAAACGAGGTAACTCGCCTCAAGACGCTCGTCCGCTTGGTAGACCCGGAAGCTTTTGTGATTATTAGTAATACTCGTGAGGTATTGGGTGAAGGGTTTAAGAAGGAAAGCTAAAACAAAGGGGCCTGTCTGAGACTTGCTCTTAACTGAATCAATGCAGGAGAGCCCACTAATGTAGTAGGCTCCTCTCTCTTTTAGAATAGCTTTACTAGATTCTTTTTACTAATCGTTCAAGCCAATTTGCCGGTTGTCCTTGATTGAAATACGAGGTTAGCGTTCCTCTTACCCCTGTTTTGACCATAAATAGACCGCCTGCTAATGGTTGATCGGCACTATCATTATCTTGAGCAGTCGTAATATATAACTCATCCAGATGTTCACCGCCAAAAGCACACGAAGTCACACAATTGACGGGGAGTGACACCTCAGCAATCACTTCTCCATGAGCAGGATGGATACGGGAGACACGTTTACCACCCCATCGCGCGACCCACAACATGCCCTCTGCATCGATTGTCATGCCATCTGGATACCCTTCACTTTCATCCAATCTAGCCACCAGTTGCTTATTCCTAATCGTGCCTTGTGCCACATCGTAATCGAAGGAGACGACCTCCAATGTTGGAGTATCAATGTAATACATTGTACGATGATCTGCGCTCCAGGCTAATCCATTAGATATGGAAGCTTTATCAACCAGTAAGGAGACATTGCCTTTTGTGCTCAGACTATACAATGCTCCTTGCGCGTGTTCGCCATTTAGGCTCATTGTTCCTGCTAAAAAACGTCCTGTAGGATCGCATTTTCCATCATTAAAACGATTACCTAGTTTACCTTCCTCAGGATCATGGATCAATACTTTGGCCCCTGTCTCAATATCCAAACAATATAGACCGCTAATCAGCGCTACGATCACTTTATTTTTGAGATAAGGTACAACTGCACCAATATGTTCACCAACCTCTATTGTACGATCTGTGCACGTAGAAGGATCATAGATATGCAATTGAAAACCTTCAATATCGACCCAAAATAAACGCTGAAACCGCTGATCCCAGCTGGGACCCTCGCCTAACTTTGCCTTTGCATCTATAACGATATTCGCTGTATATGTTTCGATGTGTAGCACCCCTAACGTTTAAGTTTATTTTCGACCCCAATTATCCGCTTCAGCGGCTCCTCTGCGCAGATTCACTAGATGCAGCCCATGTGACTCCCTTCATGTTCAACAAGTTCATAAAGTGCAGCAAACAGCCAATCGAGATGAATACCAATATATGAGATAATTTAAAGGGAATATCCCCCCCTTTTCTTTATGCAAAACGGCAGACTGTATTCAAGAGACTCTCTGTCTATTTTTTATTTCCTTTATTATAGCTCGTACAGCTTGTCCGTCAAAAGAATAGACAAGAGCGCATATTTTAAATTTGGAGGAATAACATGACATGAGGTGTTGTATTTATATGAATAGAGTCGTATAATAATACATATTTCATAGGAACGGAATGGAGGAAGGTCTGTGAGCAGCAAGTTAAAAGTGGCAATTGTCGGTTCCACCGGGTATGGCGGGGTGGAGCTGATTCGTTTTTTGGTTCATCATCCGCAAGTAGAGATTGTATCTGTTATTTCTTCGTCCAGCGCGGGTGTCCCAATCAGTGACGGGTTTCCACATCTAACGGACATTGTGGTGCAGGATTTGGACGGTGTCGAAGTCCACGAAATTGCTGCCAAGGCCGATCTGGTTTTCACTGCTACGCCATCGGGCGTTAGTACCAAGTTAGTGCCGCAGCTTCTTGATGCAGGACTGAAAGTCATTGACCTTTCCGGGGACTTCAGGCTTCGAAGCGGGGAAACGTATGAAGCATGGTATAAAAAGCCTGCGGCTTCACCCGAGTATCTCAAGCAAGCGGTATACGGACTCAGTGAGGTGTATGCAGAAAAGCTGGCGGGCGTTTCTTTTATTTCAAATCCAGGCTGTTATCCGACCGCAACATTGCTGGGGATTATTCCTGCGCTGAAAGCGGATTGGATTGACCATCGGTCGCTGATTGTGGATGCCAAATCCGGTGTATCCGGCTCGGGTAGGGGAACAAGTCTTGTTTCGCATTATGCGGAAATGAACGAGAATTTCAAGGCTTATAAGGTGAATAAGCACCAGCACATCCCTGAGATCGAACAGGTACTAGGTGATGTTGCGGGCGAGGACGTTACGATTACGTTTACGACACAACTTGTTCCCATGACCCGAGGAATTATGAGTACAATTTATGTCACGCTAAAGGGTGACCATACAGATCAGGATCTTATCGGGTTATACCGGGATTATTATAAAGGGCATCCTTTTGTCCGGGTACGTGGCGAAGGTATATGGCCAGCAACGAAGGAAGTATTGGGTTCGAATTACTGCGACATCGGTTTTGCAGCAGATGCCCGAACCGGGCGTCTTACGATTATTTCTGTCATTGATAATGTTGTGAAGGGTGCCGCTGGACAGGCGATTCAGAATTTAAATTTGATGATGGGATGGGAGGAGAACCTCGGGCTGGGCTTCATACCGGTATATCCGTAAGTAGCAAGTAACCGCAACAAGATGCAGGAAACGTCAGCGAGCGGAATTTCGAATACAGGCAGCTGTCATTCATCGAATATGTTGCGAACGAGGGCACATAATTATGGGCAAAGTAGAGTTTACAGTAGTAAACGGGGGGAACATCGTAACTCCGCGTGGCTTTACAGCCGGGGGATTACACTGCGGACTAAAAAATACGAACCGCAACGATATGGGCGCGATTCGTTGCGAGGTAGAGGCGACAGCTGCTGCGGTGTACACCACCAATGTGTTTCAGGCTGCACCGCTGAAGGTGACCCGCGAGAGCTTGGCAGATGGTCGATTGCAGGCAGTAGTGGTGAACAGCGGGAACGCCAATGCCTGCACGGGACAGCAAGGGGAGCAGGATGCCTACGCTATGCGTTCGGCTGCGGCTCGTGAACTGGGTGTTGCTGAGAGCAATGTAGCCGTCGCCTCGACGGGCGTGATCGGCGAGCATTTGAAAATGGATCGTGTGCTTGGCGGAATATCCTCCTTACCTGACCGTATGAACGGGGCAAACGATGGAGCGGAGCAATTTACCCAAGCCATTCTGACAACGGATTTGGTTAAAAAGGAAGCATGTGTGGCGGTTGAGGTGGACGGTGTGACCGTACACATCGCCGGGGCGGCCAAGGGATCGGGCATGATACATCCGAATATGGCAACGATGCTCGCTTTTATGACCTGTGATGCAGTGATCGGACAGACGGCGCTTCATCAACTATTAAAGCAGGCAACGGATACCAGCTTTAATATGATTACGGTGGATGGGGATACGAGCACGAACGATATGCTAATCGCCATGGCGAGCGGACTGGCTGGCAACCGTGAGCTGCACGTAGGGCATCCCGATTGGGACGCTTTTGCCGAGGCGTTCACCTATATCTGCCGAGAGCTGGCGAAGGCAATTGCTCGCGATGGAGAGGGTGCTACGAAGCTGGTAGAGGTGTCTGTAAGCGGAGCGGTAAGCGATGCGTCCGCCCAAGCGATAGCCAAGACAGTGGTTGGGTCCAGTCTGGTCAAGTCGGCCGTTTTCGGAGCAGATGCGAATTGGGGACGGATTATTGCGGCCGTAGGGCGTGCCGGAGAACCTGTTAATCCAGATACGGTAGATATTCGCTTGGGTGATATTGTTGTGCTAAGCCAATCGAGTCCGGTCGCTTTTGGCGAAGAAGAGGCGCTAGCCTATTTGCGGGGAGATACGGTGCAGATTATTGTTGATTTGCATCACGGGAACGGAACCGCTACAGCATGGGGCTGTGACCTAACCTATGATTATGTGCGGATTAACGCAGCTTATCGGACATAGGTACCAGAATAAAATACGGATTGAATAAGGATAGTAGTTGTTAGAAGCAACGAGCGGATGGAAGTCCAGTATCATTTGAAAATGGCACGGATATGCAGAGAAGAAAAGGAGAGATGATATGCAATCGGCAGTGGAACACGCGGATCAAGCGAATCATGCGGGAGTGGCACGTCGTAATTTTGTGATGAAATGCGGAGGAAGTACGCTGGCTGCGTTACCTGATTCCTTTTTTGAAGATTTGGCGCGTTTGCAGTCGGAAGGTCTTCAACCTGTCATTGTACATGGCGGTGGCCCTGCGATTTCCGACAACTTGGCGAAGCTGGGGATCGAAACGGAGTTTATTCATGGATTACGCAAAACGACCGAACCTGTGTTGGATGTCGTGGAAATGGTACTGGCAGGCAGCATTAACAAGCAGATTGTACGTAGAATAGGGATGCATGGGGGCCGAGCGTTGGGGTTGTCAGGCAGTGATGGCTATTTAATCGAAGCCAAGCCTGTGTCGAATGCCGCTGAGGTCGGTTGGGTCGGAGAGGTAACATCCGTTCAAGCCTCGATTATTACAGGTGTACTGGATATGGACTATATGCCTGTTATTGCACCCATCGGGATTGATCGATCGGGTCAGCGTTACAACATTAATGCGGATACAGCGGCGGGTGCGGTAGCCTCTCATCTGGGGGTCAGTCGGATGATCGTCGTTACAGATGTACCAGGCATATTGAAGAAGTATGGCGGAGAAAAGAGAGTGCTGGACTCTATCACTGTACAGGAGATTGAGGATATGATCAGCACAGGTGAAATATACGGTGGTATGATCCCGAAAGTGAGAGCGGCTATTGCCTGTATCCACGGCAAAGTGAAGGAAGTCGTCATTGTGAACGGTAGCCAACCGCAGGTACTAAGCCGTGTGCTGGGCGGAGAATCGATTGGAACACGCATCGTGCGTATGCAGTAATTACAATATATAGCTCGACCTATATAACCAAACGATAAAGGAGCGTGAACATAATGAGTAAGGAACCGAATACGCTGGTGAGCGAGGAAATGCCAAGTACGGATGGAAGCGGAGTGCAAACGGAAAAGGTGTCGGCAAAAGCGCAGACAGAAAGCTCTCTTTTTCCAACCTACGCAAGATACCCGCTTACACTGGTAAAAGGACAAGGAAGCTGGCTGTGGGATGATCAGGGCAAGCGTTATCTGGATTTCATGTCAGGCATTGCCGTTACCAATCTCGGCCATGCGCCTCAAGCAGTAGCTGAGCGATTGAAAAAACAGATCGATGAACTGTGGCATGTATCCAATCTGTTTCATATTCCGGGGCAAGAACGAGCCGCTGCCTTGCTGACAGCCAATAGCAGCGCGGATGCTGTGTTTTTCTGCAACAGCGGGGCCGAAGCGAACGAAGCTGCAATTAAGCTGGCGCGTCGTTACCACCAGAAGGTAAAGCAGACTGGTCGCTACGAAATCATTACGTTCACGCAATCCTTTCACGGACGGACGCTGGCAACCTTGACTGCTACGGGTCAGGACAAAGTTAAAGAGGGTTTTTTACCGCTTCCTGCTGGGTTCAAAAGTGTTCCGCTTCATGATCAGACGGCGCTTGAAGCAGCCATCAGTGAGCATACGGCGGCAATTATGCTGGAAATGGTGCAGGCCGAAGGTGGCATGTATCCGGTAGACCCTGCTTTCGTAGATGTGATCACAAAGCTGTGCCGCGAGCATGGTTTGCTGCTGATCATTGACGAGGTACAAACAGGTATGGGACGGACGGGCAAACTGTTTTCCTTTGAGCATTATGGTATAGAGCCGGATATCTTTACATTGGCGAAAGGACTGGGCAGTGGTTTCTCTGTGGGTGCGATGCTAGGCAAAGGATATTTGCGTGAAGCGTTCACAGCGGGCAGTCATGGTTCTACCTTTGGAGGTACGCCACTTGCTATGGCAGCGGTTCAAGCTACTATTGAAACGATTATTGATGACAAGCTACCAGAACGTGCAGCTGAGATGGGAGATTACCTTTTCCATAGTCTGCAAAAGCAGCTTGGAGATAGTCCTTTTGTAAAGGATATCCGTGGAAAAGGTCTGATGGTCGGTATTGAGTGTGCAGAACCGGTAGCGGAGCTTGTTTTGGCAGGACAGAAGAAGGGGATTCTGTTCATTACAGCAGGACCGAACGTGATTCGTCTGTTGCCTAACTTGTATGTAACGAAAGACGAAATAGATCAGGCTGTAACATTGATTGCTGAATTGATTCGGGAGCATGTGGCTTAGTGTAAAGGCCAAATCATCCTAGACTAGAGTACAAAAGGAGACGATAGCATGAGCCAGGGCGGCGCACTGCAGCAGATGAATTTGAAGGGGCGGGACTTCCTGGAACTGGACGATTACTCTTCAGAGGAAATCCAGTATTTAATTGATCTCGCCATTGAAATTAAGCGTAAGCACAAAAACGGAGAAACCTATCAGCCGCTAAAAGGGAAAACGCTCGGACTGATTTTCGAAAAATCCTCTACACGTACACGGGTATCTTTCGAAGTCGGTATGTATCAATTGGGTGGGCATGCTCTTTTCCTCAGCAAAAATGACATTCAACTGGGACGCGGCGAACCGATTAGCGACATGGCTCAAGTCATGTCACGTTATCTAGATGGCATTATGATTCGTACCTTTGGGCACGATAATGTTGTAGAGTTGGCACGTTATGCGTCCGTTCCTGTGATCAATGGATTGAGTGATTTAGCTCATCCGTGCCAAGTGCTAGCTGATTATCAAACCTTGTATGAGCAAAAGGGTAAGCTAAAAGGGCTCAAATTGGCTTACATCGGAGACGGTAACAATATGGCTCATTCCCTCTTGATTGGGGGAGCGAAGCTTGGAGTGCATGTGTCCATCGCAAGTCCAGCTGGATACGAGCCTGACCCGAGTGTGGTCGCAGCTTCCCGTGAAATTGCCAAACAGACAGGTAGTGAGATCGTTATAACCCAAAGTCCGCAGGAAGCAGTACGAGATGCGGATGCGATCTACACAGATGTGTGGGCGAGCATGGGCTTTGAGGAAGAGCAGAAGGAGCGGGAGCTTGCTTTTGCCGACTTCCAGGTGAATGAGGAGCTGGTCAAGCTGGCGAAGCCGGATTATTTATTCCTGCACTGTCTCCCTGCGCATCGTGGGGAAGAAGTGAGCGCAGGCGTAATCGATGGTCCGAATTCGGTCATTTTTGATGAAGCGGAGAATCGTCTGCATGCGCAAAAAGCACTGTTAGTTGCTTTAATGGCATAAGATTGATAGGTATTGATAGGTAAAGAAGATAAAGGTAAGCAATCGGGGAGGACTTCAACAATGGCAAAAGAAAAAATCGTACTCGCATATTCCGGCGGTCTGGATACGTCGGTCATTCTGAAATGGCTCAAAGAAACTTATGATGCTGAAATCATCGCATTCACCGCAGATATCGGTCAAAAGGAAGAACTGGACGGTTTGGAGGAAAAAGCACTCGCTACGGGGGCCTCCAAAGTGTACATTGATGATCTGCGTGATGAATTCGCCAAGGATTTTATCTATCCGATGTTCCAGGCGGGTGCTTTATATGAAGGACAATATTTGCTCGGAACGAGTATTGCACGTCCATTGATCGCTAAGCGGATGGTCGATATTGCGATTGCCGAGGGAGCAACAGCCATTGCTCACGGGGCAACAGGCAAAGGTAACGATCAGGTGCGCTTCGAGCTGAACGCGGCGGCGTTGACGCCGGATATCAAGGTGATCGCACCTTGGCGGCTGGAAGAGTTCCGCAATCAGTTCCCGGGCCGTGCAGAAATGATTGCCTATGCGGAAAAACACGACATTCCGGTAACTGCTTCTGCAGCCAAGCCATACTCCATGGACCGTAATCTGCTGCATATCAGCTATGAAAGCGGCGTGCTGGAGGACCCTTGGTTTGATCCAAGTGCTCCTGAAAATAAAGAAATGTTCTTGCTCAGCAACGCGCCTGAGGACGCTCCTGATGAAGCAGAATATTTGGAGTTGGAATTTGAAGCAGGTAACTGCGTCGCTTTGAACGGAGAACAGCTAAATCCACTGCAAGTGATGGAAAAACTGAATGAACTGGGCGGCAAACATGGTATCGGACGTGTGGATATGGTGGAGAACCGTTTTGTTGGTATGAAGAGTCGGGGAGTCTATGAGACGCCGGGCGGTACGATCCTGTTCACAGCTCACCGTAAAATGGAATCTATCACGATGGATCGCGAGGTTATGAATCTGCGTGATAGTCTGATTACCCGTTATGCTACCTTGGTTTACAACGGTTTCTGGTTCGCACCGGAACGTGTCGCTTTGCAGGCTCTGGTTCATGAGAGTCAGAAAAATGTCAGTGGTACCGTGCGCGTGAAGCTGTACAAAGGCAACGTTATCGGTGCAGGCGTTAAAAGTCCAGTTAGCTTGTACAACCCGGACATTGCGACCATGGAAGCCGATCCGACACAAGCCTACGATCAAGGCGATGCAACAGGCTTTATCCGCTTGAATGCTCTGCGTTTGAAGGTCAACGCGGGCGTAACACAAAATCATAAATAATGATGTAACCTAAAAAATGTACGGGATGCGGGCCGTTCTTGTCCAAACGACGAGGGCGGCTTGTATTGCAGAGAGGGGATCATGCAATGAGTAAGCTATGGGGCGGACGGTTTACGAAGCAAACGAACAAGCTGGTAGAGGAATATACGGCTTCTATCGGGTTTGATCAGACGTTGGCGGAAGAAGATATTCAAGGCAGTTTGGCTCATGTGGCCATGCTGGGGAAATGTGGAATTATTCCGCAGGAGGATGCAGACACGATCAAGGGAGGACTACACACGGTCCTAGAGCGTATCCGCCGTGGGGAAATTGAATTTTCTGTTTCGGATGAGGATATTCACATGAATATCGAAAAAAATCTAATCGAGGCCATTGGTCCGGTCGGGGGTAAGCTGCACACTGGGCGTAGTCGTAACGATCAGGTAGCAACGGATATGCACTTGTATTTGCGCGGACGTGTGGTATCGCTGGTGGGTATGCTGCATGATGTACAAGCTGCATTAATCGGGCAGGCAAAGGATAATCTGGACACGATTGTACCTGGATACACACACTTGCAGCGTGCGCAGCCTATTTTATTTGCACATCATCTGCTGGCGTATGTGTCTATGCTGGAGCGTGATATTGACCGACTCAAAGACAGCTACAAGCGGATTAACGTGTTGCCGCTCGGTGCTGGCGCTTTGGCCGGGACCACTTTTCCGATCGACCGTCATTTTGTAGCCGAGCAACTGGGATTTGATGGCGTATATGAAAATAGCCTCGATGCCGTCAGCGACCGGGATTTTATCGTAGAGTTCCTGGCTGGCGCCTCGCTGATTATGACGCATTTGTCTCGTCTGAGCGAAGAATTGGTGCTATGGAGCAGCACGGAGTTTGGTTTTATCGAGCTGGATGATGCTTTTTGCACAGGCAGCAGCATTATGCCGCAGAAGAAAAACCCGGACGTGCCCGAGCTGGTACGTGGTAAAACCGGACGTGTCTATGGAAACCTCATGGGCTTGTTGACTGTACTGAAATCCTTGCCGCTGGCATACAACAAGGACATGCAGGAGGACAAGGAAGGGATGTTCGATACCGTTGCCACGCTGGAAGGAGCCTTGCAACTGTTCGCACCGATGATCGCCACGATGAAGGTGAACAAGGATCGCATGCGTCAAGCGGTCAACCAGGATTTCTCCAATGCAACTGATATTGCGGACTTTTTGGTCGGCAAAGGGCTTCCGTTCCGTCAGGCGCATGAGGTCATTGGCAAAACCGTGCTGTATTGCATCCAGCATGGAAAATATTTGCTTGATCTGACACTGGACGAATTTCAGCAGTTTTCGGATCTGTTCGACGATCGTATTTATGAGGTGCTTCAACCAGAAGCGGTAGTTAATGCACGGAATGTATATGGCGGAACCGCTACTGGGCAGGTACAGGCAGCCATTGGGCGCAGTGAACAGCTCCTGGCGAATACATCAACATGGTTTGAAGGGCACAAGCCGAAAAATTAATCAGTAAAGAAAGATATTATTGTCTTGCAATAGTAGCGGGATGCTGTGTAAAATCAGATTTTAAGGAATTAGCAATCTAGGTTTCAAAGGCACCGTTCGCGGTGTCTTTTGTGCTTTTTGAGGTATTTGTTTTATTCATGATCCCAATGATCATGAAATGCATAGATTTCCTGGAAGGTATTTTTCATAGCATTTAATTTATAGTTCTAAATACCTACTAATACGCTAGTGTGAAAGTTTCTAGAATTTACATTTTTGTATACTACGCCTACGATGATTATGGTAGAATAGCACTAAGTTTTTCATTGAATTACCAATTCAATAGGACAAGAACTATATTCAATAAATAAATGTCAAGTTACTAGAGGCACTTTTGATTAGGACAATTTCATAAATGTGTAAATGAAGGGCTTGAATGAGAACATAGGTATGTCCTGGTTTCGGGAGAACGGCAAGTAAAAGCTCTAAAGTCGATGTAGCTGAAGGCAGAGTCGGGATGATCTAGGGAGGTATTATGAGAACTAAAAGGACGGCGCGTCAGTTAAAGAGCGCTTGGTTCGGTTATCGCGCTTCTGAAGCCGATCAACTGATATCTTCATTGCATGAGGAACGGGTGCAAGCGGAGGAGTTACTGCGTGAGGAGCGGGAACTTTTCCACGCGGCGCTGGAACGGAAAAAGCAGCGGGATGCGGAGTTAAAGCAGCTGCTTGCGGATGCGCTTGCGGAAGAGCGGCGCTGGATTGAAAGGGCGGGAATTCATGGGTGACAAGCTTAGGTGGCAGGTTGGAGGAGTTTCAATTCGCCAAACCAAGAGAAGAATAAAAGAAGAGCGTCAGCGAATCGAACAACTGCAACAACAGCTAGAGGCTCAGCGGTTAGAGCAGGCCCCGGTGCTGTACAAGCTTGATTTTCATATTGAAGAGTTAGAACGGCGACTTCAGGATACAGAACTTCGTATCCAGGCGATACAGAACGCCAATGATACAGCAGCAGCTGTGGAACAATTGCTGGATGAAGGGATACAGGATGGACAGGTGCAGGAGGCTCAAGTCCAATATGCCTCTGGGCAGGAACAGACAGCAGCAGGAGCTGCTATGGGCGCTGGTTCCAGTATCCCTGGTACGGAAGGCGAAGAGGCGGCAACAGGAACGCAGAGTGGACGAAACGGCAAGGCCCGTCTGGGGGATCAACTGGTGGAGAACGGGATGATCACCCGCGATCAGCTGACAGATGCCATCCGTAACCAGAAGCGTTACGGTGGCAGGTTGGGTGATATTCTTGTAGAGATGGGCTTCATTACAGCCGAGCAGCTCCAAGAGCAGGTTGACGGCGACGAGTCCAAGGAGCGCCTAGGCGATATGCTGGTTCGTTCCGGCTATATATTACCGGAACAACTGGAGCGCGCACTGGAGTTCCAGGCGAAGAGCGGCGGGCTGCTCGGCGACATCTTGCTGTCATTGCAAATGCTGGAACCTGCGGATTTGTACCGCGCGATTGCTACACAGAACCGAATCGGGCGCATTGGTGAGGAGCTGGCGCTGGATGCGGCGTACAAACTACCCGAGCAAGTGGCAATGGCTTATGGCGTGGTCGTCATCCATCAGTATATGAACCGATATATTGTGGCGGTTAGCGATCCGTTGCCAGAAGAGCGACGCTTGAAGCTGGAGGAAATCCTGGGTATGCCGGTAGAGCAGGTGCTTGCTACGAAGGAAGAGATGGAGCAGCTCTGGGGTAAAATCTACGGTGAAGAAATGATGCAGGAGAGCACGACTGGGCTATTGGAAAAAGAACCGCACAATTCGGCGCGGACGACTTTTACAAAGGGACAACTTTGGGTGTTCGCAGCTATGGGTATGATTACACTGCTCGGTCTCTTGTGGAACAGTTGGAAAACGGTGTTGATCATCAATATGATGATTCAGCTGTTTTATTTTGCGATGACGCTATTTAAATTTGGCATTATTTATCTCGGTTCCCGGCGTGGGGCGCAGCTTCGTTTTACGAAGGAAGAGGTTGACGCCATGGATGAAAAGAAACTGCCGATCTATACCATTCTTGTACCTATGTATAAGGAGGCGGGCGTGCTTCCGATGTTGTTGCGGAATTTGGAGCAGCTGGATTATCCAAAGTCCAAGCTGGACGTGCGGCTGCTGATTGAAGAGGATGACATTGAGACGATCGAGCTACTTCGTGAAATGAAGCTGCCGGCCTATTACACGACACTGGTCGTTCCAGACGGTTTGCCGAAAACCAAGCCGAAGGCATGTAATTATGGACTTATTCGGGCACGTGGCGAGTTTGTCGTGATTTACGATGCTGAGGATCGTCCCGACGCTGATCAGCTTAAAAAGGTCATTGCAGCGTTCGATTCACTCCCTGAGCATTATGCATGTATTCAAGCGAAGCTCAACTACTTTAATAGTACACAAAATTTGCTGACCCGCTGGTTCACTCAAGAATACAGTATGTGGTTCGAGTTACTGCTGCCGGGTATTATGCAGTTAGATACCCCAATTCCTTTAGGCGGCACATCCAATCATTTTCGGGTATCTGTATTGAAAGATATTAATGCGTGGGACCCCTACAATGTAACCGAGGATGCCGATCTGGGCATACGTCTGTATAAAGGCGGCTACAAAACTGCTATTGTCGATTCCCGCACATGGGAGGAAGCTAACAGCCGCGTGGGCAACTGGATTCGTCAGCGGTCACGCTGGATCAAGGGGTATATGCAGACATGGCTGGTTCATATGCGCAATCCGGTTAAGCTGGTGCGCGAAGTGGGCTGGAAGGGCTTTTTCGGCTTTCAGGTGATGATTTTGGCAACTCCGATGTTGCCGTTGCTGAATCCGATTTTTTGGGGCTTGCTTATTTTATGGTTTGGCTGGGAATTATCCTTTATTCCCAAGCTGTTCCCGGGGTATGTGTATTACCTGGCCAGCGCGGAATTTTATATCGGTAACTTTCTGTTCGTATTCAGTAACGTGGCCGGAATGTATTGGGTCATCGGGGAACTGGAAGAGCGCGGTGAACGAACATTTTCATACGCGATGGTCAAATATGGGCTACTCTCGCCGTTATATTGGGTACTTATGAGTATAGCTGCGGTGAAAGCCGCTTGGCAGCTCATTACCAAGCCGTTCTATTGGGAGAAGACGACACATGGTCTGACCGATATGCACGACTTGGATGATACCCCGGCACAGTCCTCCTGAATATGAAGAAAGAAGGAGCAAGAATGGAGACAAAAACACCTTTTTTATCCGTCGTCATTCCCATGTATAATGAAAGCTCGCATCTCGAGCGTTCACTTAAGGTAATTGATGGGGTATTGTCTGTTGTCACCTCACGCTATGAGCTCATCATAGTAGATGATGGTTCCAAAGACGATACGTGGCTCAAGCTGTCCGAATTGTCCCGTCGTATGCCCTCTTTGCTCGCGCTCCGACTGAGTCGGAACTTCGGTAAGGAACTGGCGTTGTGTGCAGGTTTGGAAAATGCCTCTGGCGATGCAATCATTGTCATGGACGGTGATTTGCAGCATCCTCCTGAAATGATTGGTGAAATGGTACGTTTATGGCAAAATGAAGGTTATGATTTGGTCGAATGTGTGAAAGAATTTCGGGGAGAAGAGTCGGTGGGCAAAAAGCTCGGAGCTTCTTTGTTCTACGCGACCCTGAACCGCTTGACGGGCTTTAATCTCAAGGATGCCTCCGATTATAAGCTACTGGATCGACGAGTGGTGGATGCCTGGATGGCGATGCCAGAACGGATGCCGTTTTTCCGCGGAATGACGGCCTGGCTAGGTTTCCGCAAAACCCAGATTTCATTCCGGGTGGCTCCACGCGAAGAGGGGCCAAGCCGCTGGAGTCCGCTAGGGCTGACTCGACTGGCAGCAGAAGCGATCGTTTCGTTTTCGACAGTACCGTTGCGGGTAGTGAGTCTGATGGGCCTCATTTTCATGCTGATTTCAGTCGTATTGGGGATTCAGACCTTAATGCGCAAATTAACGGGTGACGCTGTGACCGGTTTTACCACTGTGATTTTGCTGCTCTTGATTATTGGCAGTGTACTCATGCTGTCAATTGGTGTGGTAGGAGAATATATTGCCGCCATATATCACGAAGTCAAAGCTAGGCCTCGCTATCTGATAGCAGATAAACGGGCGAATGCTGACCGATTGTGGGTGGACAGGGAGTTTAATCAACATGATCAGACGTTCATATCTAAAGTATCCAATCATTAAATACGGTATTGTGGGGCTGCTGGGTACAGGTATCCATGTTGGTGTGCTTGTGTTGCTGGTGGAGTTGTTTACGGTACCAGCAGTAACGGCTACTACAATCGGATTCGTGGTTACATTGCTCGTTTCGTATGTGCTGAACCGAAACTGGACGTTCGAGCCTACCGGCGAGGGAAGCCGCACCCAGTTTCTTAAATATTTATTGGTCTGTACCTGTGGCTTGCTCTTAAATGCCGCTCTGATGTACGTGACCATTCACTGGATCGGTTGGTCGTATCTGATCGGTGAAGTACTAACTACCATCATCGTGCCTGTTCATAATTATATCTGGAACCGTTACTGGATCTTCTCCGTTCCGCAACAGCGTCAGAAAGAGGTTTCATGATTTTAAGAAAACACGAAAAATTGCTATCATTGTTTGCTTGTATTACTACTCTTGAACTGGCCGTGGGTGTGTATTTTGCATGGCATCTTGGCTATATGCATACCGATGCGCTCAGTCGAGTGGCTAATGCATTTTATGTGCTGTACAGTCGTGACCCACACTTGGGTGCTATCGGGTTTGTATGGAATCCGCTGCCCAGTTTGATGGAACTGATAGTGCTGTTGTTTTATCCTTTATTTCCGGTACTCGCTTCCCACGGGCTGGCGGCAGTGATTGTGAGTAGCCTGTTTGCAGGGGCGAGCGCGGCATTATTGTATGCGACGGGCAAACAGTTGGGGCTTCACGGTGCAACCAGCTTGCTGATTGCGCTATTATTTTCACTGAATCCATTTATGTTTCTGTTTGGCTTCAACGGCTTGAGTGACTCGCCATATATCTTTTTCATCCTGTTGACAGTGAGTCGATTTTGTATGTGGTTGAAGGATCGCAAGGCGGCGAATTTGATCGTATCCGGTTTTGCGCTTGCATTGGCATTTTGGGTACGCTATGAAGCGGTCCCGCTCGGCGTTGCGATGGCTGTGGGTGTATTGCTGACGATCTTTTTTCTGCACCGGTGGCGTACAAACAGAGAGAGGGTTAGAACGGAATTGTCTTTAAAAGAGCGACTGTACAAGGTGGAGGCGACATGGCTTCTATTATTGTTGCCACTTGTCTTTTCCGGCCTGCTTTGGCTCTTTTTTAACTGGATTATCATGGGCGACCCACTTTACTTTTTACGCTCGCAGTATTCCAATTCCACACAATCAGCGGCTTTGTTGGAGGATCAACGCTTTGTGGCCATGTTTGCCCACCCTGTGCTGATGCTAAAGTTTATCGGGCAACGAACCTTATGGTATGCTGCTCCGTTGATTGCCATTTTGCTCATACGACTATTGGACAAACGTCTGTTGAGTTGGAGCACGCTTACGCTATTAGCAATCTTTTTATCGGTGCCTGGACTTCAGCTTTTGCTGATGCTCAAGCAGTCTTCTTTTGGCTGGTTCCGATATTTTATGTATGTATTCCCGATTACGGTTGCCTGGTTGCCGTATGAGCTAAGTTTATTAAAGGGAAAAATGAGGGGAATTGGAATCTCTCTGGTAACAGTTGGGATGTTGGTAACAGCAGGTTTGTTATCCTACGCACTGACGAACCCCGCGATTGCAGCGGATGAACACAGCTATTTGACGCATAGTGGCAATGAAAGCTACGAACGGCAAATTATTGAGCGGAAAATAGCGCCGTGGCTGGATGAGCATTATGGTTCATCCCTCATTTTGACAGATTCCTATGCCGCCTATCCGATTATTTTGAGTAGTAAAATTCCAAAGAAATTTATGATTACGAGTGATTTTGACTTTGGGGAATCTTTAATGGATCTGCCTGCTTCCAAGGTGGATTATGTCTTGGTCACGCGCTTGGTGGATGGGGTACCGATGGATCAGGTGAACCGGAACTATCCTGATTTGTTCGAAAAGGGAGCGCCGTGGGCCTCGTTGGTACATGACTTTGACGGGCAGTGGCGACTGTACAAAATAGAGCATGAAGAATCGAAATAATTATGATATTTTAGTGCATCGTAGCGGAGGGAAGCATACAGCTGTAGGGTGTGATTAGGCTACAGCTGTATCACCGCAAGAAGTTTGAGGGGGAACGAGAGGAATGTCCTTTCGCAAATGGTCTGCAAGCAGATGGATGGCTATAGGTCTGTTTGTATTTATACTTGCATTGGAACTGTCTGCGGGCATCTATTTCAGCTATGTTCTGGGATATATGCACACAGACGCGCTCAGTCGCGTAGCTAATGCATTTTATGTGCTGTACAGCCGTGACCCGCATCTGGGCGCAATCGGATTTATCTGGAATCCACTACCCAGTCTTCTGGAAATGGTGATTCTACTGCTGTATCCAATCTTTCCGGCATTAGCCACCTATGGATTGGCTGCTGTCATTCTTAGTGCTACCTTTGCCGCTTTGACCGCTATGTTGCTGTATCGGGCGGGGGTCAGAACAGGGCTTAGCTCAGGGATGAGCATCATGCTGGCACTGTTGTATGCACTGAATCCGTTTATTTTACTGTTTGGTGCCAATGGGCTGAGCGATTCGCTATACATATACTTCATTATGATGACGGTGATTGAGTTTGCATTGTGGCTCAAGGATCGCATGACGGCAAGTCTGATTGTTTCTGGATTAGCGCTTGCCATGGCGTTCTGGACTCGCTATGAAGCGGTTCCTCTGGGCGTGGCAATGGCGGGTGGAGTGGTATTGGCGATCATGTTTCTACATCGAAACATGGGCAGACGTGAACTGGCCTTGCGAGAAAAACTGCACAAGGTAGAGGCAACTTGGTTACTGCTTCTGCTCCCCGTGGTCTTTTCCGGGCTGTTGTGGATTTTCTTTAACTATCTCATTATGGGGAATGCTTTTTATTTCCTGAATTCGGAGTATTCGAACACGGCCCAATCGGCAGAGCTGCTGAATGATGATAAGTTTGTAGAGATTTTCTCCAATCCGCTGGTGGCCTTGAAATTTATTGCTTCCAAAACACTCTGGTATTCGGTACCGTTGTTTGCTATTCTGTTCATTCGTCTGTTGAGTGGACGCTTGTTCCGATGGGGAACATTGATTATTTTGCTGCTGTTCCTGTCAGTGCCAGGGTTGCAATTTTTACTCATGATGAAGCAATCTTCGTACGGATGGTTTCGTTATTTTATGTACGTGTTCCCAATTACCGTAGCCTGGTTGCCCTATGAGCTGAGCCAGCTTCAGGGACGATGGCGGAGGGCAGCCTTTGGCCTGGTGTCCGTCAGTCTGCTGCTTACCGCTGGATTACTTTCCTATGCATTGACTCGCCCGGATATTGCACCGGATGAGAACAGCTTTCTCACACGAACGGGGAATGTGAACTATGTGAGACAGGAGTCAGATCGTAAGATTGCCGTCTGGTTGGATGAGCATCTGCCGAAGTCTACCATTATGACCGATTCGGCTTCAGCCTACACCATGATTGTCTACAGCCAGTATCCAAAACGCTTCCTGATTACCAGTGATTATTTGTTCAATAAGGCATTAAGTTATCCGCAGGATAGCCATGTGGATTATATCCTTGTACCTAAGATCATGTCAGGCATGCCACTGAGTAAAATCAATATGGTATATCCGAATTTATATGAAAAAGGCGCTCCTTGGGTCCAGCTTGAACGTGAGTTTAATGGTGAGTGGCGCTTGTACAAGGTGCTACCCAAGTCACTAACTAAAGGATCTCCATCGACGGAGACCACGACAAATCCCTAATGTGCATAAAAATCCCCGAGCCTATCCTTTCGCTATGGTGCGATGAGGGAAGCTGCGGGGATTTTTTAACCTGTTTAGTGCTCTTTGAGCGGTAGCCACGCCAGTACATCCTGAATTTTCGCGTCCCAGTATCCCCATTCATGAGCTCCAGGACCTTCTTCGTAGGTCAGCGGAACTCCGGCAGTATTACATGTTTCACGAAAAGCCTGATTTCCCTTATATAGGAAATCCTCCGTGCCGCAGCATTGGTAGAGCCGGGGAAGTGAGGTCCCCAAAGCAGCATGACGTTGTAACAGTTCCAGCAAATCGTGATCCGTTCCACGTATTTCATCTGGACCAAAAATGTTAAGCCATTCCGCTGGACTCATCGCATTTTGCATAGGATCGGTGCGTGATGCGTGTAAATCCATGACTCCCGAAAGGCTGGCAGCGGCTGCAAAACGCTCTGGATGCTGGAGCGCCAGTTTGAAAGCACCATATCCACCCATAGAAAGCCCGGCTACAAAATTATCTTCACGCTTGTCGGACAGAGGAAAGAATGAACGTGCCAAAGCCGGCAATTCTTCGCTGATAAAGGTCCAATAAGCCGCGCCTTGCTCCATATTCGTATAGAAACTCCGATGTACCTGGGGCATGACGACAGCTAGGCCCAATGAGGCGACATAGCGTTCAATGGAGGTTCGACGTAACCAGGTTGAATCATCGTCCGATAGGCCATGCAGCAAATACAGCGCCGGATGTGGCCCGGTTCCTTGCTTGCCTTCCAGTCCAATCTGCGAACGGGTTGCCTGAGGAAGAATAACATTCATGGATGTGCTCAGACCAAGAACTTCAGAATAAAACTGACATTGAATAAGAGCCATAAGAAGACCTCTTTTCTTAGGGTTTTGTGACCTCATTGCGGTGTTCCAGCATATGACCGAGTATTCATTCAGTATACCTTAGCCTGTCTAAATATACATATCCAAGTGAATGACTAGGTATTAAGTCCCGTTTCTTATTTATCCTACATTAGGAGGGGGTATGGTTATATGGGACGATTTTTTTAATTTGGGGGTTATTTGGGTTTGATTTCTGGTAAAGTGTTTAAAAAAGAATGATGAATCCAATCAGAGGAGGAATTTATAGCATGGGAAAAAAGTTAAGAAACACAGTTACAGGTGTATTGAGTACAGGTCTTATTCTTAGCGCATTCAGCGCAGCGGCAGCTGCTCCTCAAACTACAAGTGGTCATTGGGCAGGAGATCAGGTGCAACGCTGGTCAGCCACAGGACAATTGGACGGCGCGGTGAAACCAGATGCGGCAATCACACGTGCAGAATTTATTGTTCTTCTGAATCGCAGCTTGGGTACGTTCACGCAGGATACTCCAGCAGTGACTGACGTAACGTATGCGGACAGTGTAAAAGTAAACGGTAATGGAAGCAGAACGTTCACAGATGTACCAGCCTCTCACTGGGCATACAACGAGCTGACAAGTGCCGTGAATGCAGGTTACATAAGCGGCTATGCAGATAACAAGCTCAAACCAAATGGTAAGGTAACACGTCAAGAAGCTGCGGCTATCGTAGGCAAAGCTATTGGACTCACTGCCGGTAACGCAGCAGATGTTACTAAATTCATTGACTCCGACAAAATTGGAGCTTGGGCGAAGAAAAGTGTAGCGGCAGCTGCGGAGCAAAAAATCATCAACGGTTATCCGGATGGTAAATTCCAGCCACTGAAGTCGCTGACTCGTGCAGAGGCGATTGCTATTCTGGACGCTGCTTCCGGTTACAACCTGAGCCCTGTTGATAATCTGACGACGACTCCTGGTGGAACGGTGACGGATTCCACATACGGCAATGTGACAGATTCCACTTATGGTAACACGTCGACTACTTCTGGCAGTGAAACAGAAGATAGCAGCACAAGTACCAGCACAGATAGCACGACTACGGACAACTCTACAACCATAGATACCAACACAGATACTGACACAACTACGGATACGACTACAGATAGCACTACAGACACAGCTGCTGACGCGGTTGCAACTACGAAAGCACTGAAAGTCAACGATGTGTATGACGGAGAAGGTACAATTACGGGGACAGCTAAAGCAGGTTCCACAGTAACCGCCTATTCCAACGAACTGCCTATCGGTAGTGCAGTAGCCAAAGATGATGGCACATTTAGTATCAGTGTGCTTGCTCAAAAAGCAACGGTTAGGCTGGTAATCAAAGCTGAAGATGCAGACGGTAACGAAAGTGAGCCTGTAGAAATTTCTGTTTTGGGTAAACGCAGCGAGTAATTTATAGCTAAAATCCCCCTTTCACTCTGTCTGGAACAAGTCCAGCCGACAGTGGAAGGGGGATTTTTCGTTTATTCGCTTATACCGTCCTCGACAATAGACTTCTCGGGTTCACGTGTTTGTGGCTCAGACGATGTGCCACCGCCATAACTAGCTATAATGCGTTGCTGCGCTCGATACGTATCGCGGCTGATTCGGGTGCGATTTACGGTTTTTCCGTCCACCTTTTTTACCCGGAATGTTTCTACCACATACCCTTCTTTGCCCTGCCGAAGTACTTGATAGAAGCCGGGGGAAAGGGAGTCATTACGGAGTCTCTTCTCCGGTATGGGAAGTATGCGAACCGTATGGGATTCCAGTTCATACGAAACATTGGACGGAAATGTACCAAAAAATTTAACAGTAAGCGTTCGGTTTTGGACAGCCGCACGAAGTAGTAAATGTTTTCCTGTATTGTTTCTAAAACGAAAATTAATGGACCCTGTAGCAAAAGTCGCATCCTGACCTTTGGGCAGGTAGCTGACCGGCAAGGAATGGTTGCGGCGCTCAACAATGTCCAAACCGACTCGCAGTGCTGCATTATACACCGTGCTGGATACCTGACAAATCCCGCCGCCTATGCCGGACTCCAACTGACCGTTCACGATCACTGGAGCTTCACGAAAGCCATGAGTGCGCTCAGCCTTGGCAATCAATTGACCGTAGTCGAATATGTCGCCTGGCTTGAGAATTAAACCATCAACGGTGCTTGCCGCTGAATTGACGTTATACACACGTCCTTCCGAGCTGCTGCCGAGACTGGTGGAGAACTGGACGATTTTACGCTCAATCCCTTCGTTACGCAGGCTGTCCACCGAAATTTTCGGCTCCAGCTGAAGGAACGGTAATTCCACTCGTATCGGCTCCTCAGAAGCGGTAAAATCCTTGGGCAGCGCCTTATCCAGTGCGGCGTCCAGTTTGGGCCAATCCAGACGTCGCGCAGAGCGCCCCGGAATATAACGAACCTGATCATTCCCGTCAATCTGACGCACAGCATTGAAAGGCATGCCATATCGTTGCTCCTCCCAATCGGCTCCGAATTGGGCTTTCAATATCTCCTTCTGTCGGAAAGATGCGATAGACCATTCCTTTTCGAAGCTAAAACGTGTCTGCACACGAGTCCATAGATGCTCCGAGCTGAGCGCCTTAACGGTATTCCGAAATGCCTCCGCTTTATAACGAATCCCTGCTTCCCCGAGTGTAAGTTTTATATCCTGTGCACTGCTGTCACTGTCCGTCAGAAGCAGTGGGCGTTGCTTTAATGCATCCAGCTTTTTATCCACCAGCCGGAGAGCGGATGTGTAATCCATGCTTCCTACGTTGACTCCTCCGACCCTCACTCCCTCCGGCAGCGTTTGTCTGTCGGCGTACAGATGAAGTCCCCCCCACAACATGGCCAGCGCCAGAACACCAGCCCATATCCAAATGACAGATAAATGAATTTTTTTCATAATGCAGATGTCTCCTGTCTGATAAGCTTGATAGCGTACTCGTGTGCCATATTATTCATATATATGTGCCAAAAGCAGAAAACTTTCGGTACTATTTAGGTAACAAATTTGTTACAATGATAAACGGTATGATGAAATAGAGAAGTTTTTAAAGGAAATGCATGGAATATGTCGAATGGATATTAGGTTATACGTAATATGATTAAGCAGCGGGAAGTGATCGAGTGATTGAAATGCAGGATGTGTGGAAGACCTATACTAACGGAACCCACGCACTTCAAGGAGTATCGGTCAGAATTGACCGTAATGAATTTGTATACGTAGTCGGCCCGTCTGGAGCGGGGAAATCGACTTTTATGAAGCTTATTTATAGAGAAGAAGTACCTACCAAGGGGCAAATTTCAGTCAATGGTTTTAATATCGGGAAGCTCAAGCAGCGTAAAATTCCCTACGTTCGTCGTAACATCGGAGTCATTTTTCAGGATTTCCGCCTTTTGCCGCGTTTGACGGCTTATGAGAATGTGGCTTTTGCTATGGAAGTTATTGAAGCTCCCAAGAAGCTGATTCGCAAACGGGTACCAGAAGTGCTTGAACTGGTTGGCTTGAAAACAAAAATGAATCGTGAGCCTGCCCAGCTTTCCGGTGGGGAGCAACAGCGTGTAGCGATTGCACGGGCCATCGTAAACAATCCTTCCGTGATCATTGCCGATGAACCTACGGGAAATCTGGACCCCGAGACATCGTGGGAGATCATGCAGTTGCTGGACGAAATTAATTTTAGGGGTACGACCATTGTGATGGCGACCCACAATAAGGACATCGTGAACTCCATGCGTAAACGCGTAATTGCTATTGAGAATGGCAACATCGTAAGGGATCAGGTAAGAGGGGAGTACGGATATGACTTTTAATACCTTCTTACGTCATGTGCGGGAAGGTTTCAAAAACATATTCCGCAATGGCTGGATGTCCGTGGCATCCGTCACCTCGATTATTGTGTCATTACTTATATTGGGCGTATTTATCATGCTGGTGCTCAACGTCAATTCCCTGGCTGATCAGGCAGATAGTCAGGTAGAGGTTAACGTATTTCTGGAGCTAAATGTAGAGCAGAACATGCGCGAAACACTGCAAAAGGAAATCGCGGCGATGCCGGAAATCAGCAAAACGACCTTTGTGACTAAAGCTCAAGGTTTGGAGGAGCTGCGCAAAGATTTGGGAGACAGCGGCAAGGAGCTGCTGGAGGGTTTTGACAAGGACAGCAATCCACTCCCGGACAAAATTGTGGTAGAGGTTATTGAACCAACAACGGTTCCATTTGTGGCTGAAAAGATTGAGAAGCTGAATACGTTGCATCCAGAGAAACCGATTTTAAAGGTTCGTTATGGAAAAGGCACCGTAGAGACGCTCTTTACGATTACGAAGCTCATACGTAATGTAGGCTTTATATTCGTCGCCGGACTGGCGATCATGTCCATGTTCCTTATCTCGAATACGATTCGCGTGACCATATTGGCACGACGCAGAGAGATTGGCATTATGAAGCTGGTCGGTGCGACCAACTTTTTTATACGCTGGCCGTTTTTTATTGAAGGCGCGCTTATTGGTCTTATTGGTTCCCTTATTACTGTAGGTATTTTATTTACTGGCTATCAGCGTTTGCTGACCGCCGTTCAGGGCGATATAGCTCTGAATATGTTGAAGCTTATGCCACTTGAAGGCATTTGGATTCAGTTGAGTGCATTGCTGATTATTTTGGGTATGTTGGTCGGAATTGTTGGCAGTACCCTGTCCATGCGCAAGTTCTTAAAAGTATAAAGAAGCGTTGGCTGGACGTCGTGGTCGGTATCAATTAGAACGGGGAAGCCCGGTGTTATTTTGCGATAAAGGATGGGGAGTGCAAGTTGAAAAAAACAGGATCTGTGTTGGCCGCTACCTTGGTAGCCGCATTGCTAATCCAGCCTTCTGACGGATATGCCAAAAGCATGAGTGATATCAATTCGCAGCTGAACCAATTGGAAAAGCAGGCCCAATCTGCCAAGCAACAACAGGAAAAGGCTGCTCAAGATAAACAGTATGCCCAACATTACAAAAATAAAACCGTGCAAAACCTGAAAATTGTGCTTGATCAGATTAACAGCGTCAGTGATCAGCTGACTCGTGTTGCGGTTCAGATTGATCAAACGGAAGATAATCTGCGTGCGACTAAAAAAGATTTAGCTGAGGCAATTGATCGTATCCAGTCACGGGAAAAAATGCTGGAAACTCGTGTGCGTTTGATGTATACGGATGGAACCGTCTCATATATGGACGTGCTTATGTCTTCGTCCAGTTTTAGTGACTTTCTCAGCCGGGTAGATTCCTTGAAAACGATCGTGGAGCAGGATCAAATCCTGTTGGACGAGCATAAAAAGGACAAGGCATTGGTCGTAAGCAAGAAGAAACAGCTGGACACGGAATATAAAAATGCCAAGAAGCTCTATGCGCTCAAGCAGGACGCCAAAGCAGAACTGAATTCGAAGGAAAAAGAGAAACAAAGACTGATTTCCAATTACGATCATGATATTGCTGAGTCAGATGAAATCAGTGAAGAGCAAAATGACATGCTGGTAGCACTCGCTAACAAGCGTGTGGGTCTGGTGCAGGAGAAGAACAAGCTTAGAGCGGAGCAGGCTGCCAAAGCAGCACGCGCTAGAGCGGCTGCACGTGCGGCTGAGGCCAAACGATATGCATCTTCATCCTCAGGCGCCGCCTCGAATTCCAGCCATGCGGCAGCCAGCACGTATACAGGCGGAACGGGCACATTGGCTTCGCCTGTATCCCATTACCGACTTTCATCTACTTTTGGCATGCGGGTACATCCGATTACCGGCAAGCTTAAAGGCCACACAGGTGTTGATATGGCGGCTCCTCAGGGAACCGATATTCATGCAGCCGAAGATGGTGTTGTCATTGTTGCCGAATGGTGGAGTGGCTATGGAAATACGGTTGTGATTGACCATGGAGACGGGCTATGGACCCTATACGGACACATTCGCAATGGCGGTACGGTGGTTCATACCGGGCAGACTGTGAAACGTGGTCAAAAAATTGCAGAAGTTGGTTCGACGGGCAATTCCACAGGACCTCACTGTCATTTTGAGGTGCGCGAAAATAACAAACCTGTAAATCCGATGAACTATTTATAGTAGATAAGGTAAGCCCTATTTATAGCCATTACGGTTGTAGATAGGGCTTTGCTGTAATGGTTAATATCCGATGAAGAACATGTGCATTGAGACACGGAGTAGGATACAATTAACATATTCCGTACAAGCTAGACGTATACTTCGTGGATGGATATGCGTTGTAAGGCAATAGGATACAAGATAATGAGAAGGCGGTGGACGATTAGATGTTGAAAAAAAGTACAGCGATACTCTTGATGGTGATCGGGCTGCTTGGCGGCAGTCTGCTCACTTTTGCCTATACTGGAACGACTACAGTAGGGAACAGCGCTCTGGGCGAAGGACTGCTGGCGAGTGTGACAGGTAGCAGTTCTACCTCCAGAAGTGATATCCGCAAAATTGAGACGGCGATGGACCTGATTCAGGGACAATATTATCAGGATGTGGATCGTACCAAGCTGGTGGATGGCGCCATCAATGGTATGATGGAGTCGCTCGGCGACCCGTATTCCTCTTATATGGGTAAAGAAACTGCCCAACAATTCGAGCAATCCATTGAAGGTTCTTTTACTGGGATCGGAGCCGAAGTAGCTGCCGAAAACGGGAAAGTAGTTGTAGTCACGCCAATTAAAGGCTCCCCGGCAGAGAAGGCAGGGTTACGCTCTAAGGATATTATTTTGTCTGTTAATGGTGAAACACTGGACGGATTGGATCTAAACAAGGCCGTTTCCAAAATCCGTGGGCCTAAAGGCAGTCAGGCGAAAGTCAAAATTCAGCGCAGTGGCTCTCCAGATCCGCTCGAATACACGATTACCCGTGACAACATTGATATGGAAACTGTAACGGCTCATATGGAAAGCGACGGTGTAGGCGTCATCACGATCACCCAGTTCTCCTTGAATACAGCAGAACGTTTCAAGGAAGAGTTAGCGAAGCTCGAAAAACAAGGGCTTAAAGGGCTCGTCATTGACGTGCGTAATAACCCGGGCGGCGTGCTTTCCGTGGTCATTGATATTGCACAGCAATTTGTACCTTCTGGCAAAACGATTGTACAAGTGGAAGACAAGAATCAGAAGCGTGAAGAAGAGAAATCCAAAGGATCACGTAAGAACTATCCAGTGACTTTGCTAATGAATAAAGGCAGCGCAAGTGCGTCCGAAATTCTGGCAGGTGCTCTCCAGCAATCAGCAGGTGCTGTGTTGATCGGGGAAAATTCCTTTGGTAAAGGTACTGTACAAACCAGCTATGACAAGCAAATGGGTGACGGTAGCCTGCTCAAAATCACGATTGCCAAATGGTTAACGCCAAATGGAACGTGGATTCATAAAAAAGGGATTAAGCCGAATATCGCGGTGGAACAGCCTGAATACTTCACAGCAGCACCGTTGAACAAGGAAAAGTCCTTGAAATACAATATGAATAGCAGTGATGTGAAAAATGCACAAATCATTCTGCAAGGCTTGGGTTACAAACCAGGTCGCGAGGATGGCTATTTTGACAAAGTAACTGAAAGCTCTGTTATTGCTTTCCAAAAACAAGCGAAGCTGACGGCTAGCGGCATCATTGATGCGAAGACAGCAGCAGCGATGGAAGCCAAGCTGATTGAGAAAATTCGTGATCCGAAAAATGATAATCAACTCAAGCAGGGGATTGAAGAGATTCGGAAGGAAATGAAGACAAGCGCAGCGAAATAATAGTGAGGCTACAACAAGGGGGGCTGGAAACAGCCTCCTTTTATATTGGGATTTATTTGCAGTCTGTCGGTTTGTCTTCCCTACGTTGGCAATTTCATATAGAATAAATGGATATGAAATGTACGTGATCCGCTATACAGCGGGCCAGGGGCATAAGGAGTGTGAATGGACTTGGAATGGGCATTACAATGGGGATGGAGCGTCTTGAATGCTTGCTTGTACCTGCTTTTGCAGCCGTTTTATTATATCTCAATACTCATTGTAGCACTTGGTTATCGTCGGCAAATGCTGCTGGAGCGCAAGCTATTTCATACCAAAATGCATAGCTGGGCTGCAGAGACCTGGCGTGTCGTATGGAGTGGTTTGCTTGCTGGAATGGCGCTATCTGCTCTGGGAATGTTCGTCAGTGTGCATCTGAACTCGGCTTCCATCGTGTGCCTGTGGGTAGCGACATTACTGCTCATGCTGGTACGCGTCCGTTACCTGTGTCTCGCTTATTCGGTAGGTCTGCTAGGTGTGGTTCAGTTTTTCTTAAACGTGGTCAGTGGCTGGCAACCTGGGGGAGCGCTTGGAACATCAGTAGCAGCCATCCGCGGATTGGATATTCCAGCACTGTTGGTGTTGGTCGCCGTGCTGCATGTGGCTGAGGCGCTGTTAGTTCGCTGGCAAGGGGGGAAGGCGGCCACTCCGCTGTTTGTCGAGGGCAAACGGGGAAGATTGGTTGGCGGTTATCGTATGGAAGACCTCTGGCCCATTCCGTTGTTGTTGTTGGTACCGACTCAGGGGGGATTTACGCTTCCCTGGACACCTTTGTTCGGCGGCGATGCCGGAACCGGGTATATGCTGGCAGCCTTGCCAGTCCTGATGGGCTTCAGCAGCGTGACGCTAGGCCAGCTACCACGACAGAAGGCGGTACTTACTTCGAACCGTTTGCTCCTGTATAGTGTGGCTTTACTTCTGCTGAGCTTGCTGGCTGCATGGTGGAGTCCGCTGATATTGCTCGCAGCATTATTCTCCTTTCTGGCTCATGAGGCGCTGATCTGGTATGGTAATATAGAGGAAAATCGTCTTAGCCCGATGTTTGTCCATCCGGAGCAAGGGATGCGTGTTCTCGCTGTGCTGCCAGACAGTCCAGCGACAGCCATGGGCATACTGCCGGGCGAGGCCATTTACCGCGTGAATGGGGTTGTTGTGAATACCCGTGCCGAGTTACACCAGGCCTTGCGAATCAACTCTGCTTTTTGTAAGCTGGAGGTACGCAATCTGCAGGGCGAGAGCAAGTTTGTGCAGCGAGGCATGTACGATGGCGATCATCACCAGCTAGGGGTCGTGCTTGCACCGGATGCAGACGCGAGCTGGGCCGTATCCATACAGCCAGCCTCCATCTATCGGATTGTTGCCATGCACATAGGCGCACGACGACGTAAAGCTGGACAGGCATCGCAGGCAGAGGGTGCACATTTGGATACCATGGACAAATAGATGTTACAACAAGAGGGTAGTCATTATTTGATTAGAGTCGAATAAGGCTACGCTCTTTTTATATGCCGACAGTAGCCTGCTTGAAATCAATATTCTGATCGGTATACAATGAATATGTAATAAGAAGTGTTGATGAACCGAATGCCTATCATGTGTGTCAAGCAGGGAGAGAAAAAGATGAACGCGATTCACTTTATTCGAGAGTACATCAGGCATCCACGTAGCGTAGGCGCTGTTATACCCAGCTCAAGACAGTTGGCCAAACAAATTGCCACACCGATTTACTTTGACAAAGCATCGTGCATTATTGAATATGGTGCAGGAACCGGTGTGTTTACGCAAGAGCTTATTTTGAACAAGCGTCCAGAAACGCTACTTTTAGTGATTGAAGCTAATGAATCGTTTTACAAAACGCTACAAAGCAAGTACGGACACCTGGAGAGGGTACACATTATTCATGGATCGGCTGAGCATGTAGCGCAGTATATACGACAGTATGAGGTCCCAAAAGTGGATTATGTCGTGTCAGGGCTCCCTTTCACCAGCTTGCCCGCTGCATTATCCAGCCTCATTTTGGGACAAACGGCTGAGGTTTTGGGCCAGGAAGGCAAATTTATTACGTTCCAGTACAGCAAGGTCAAACACAATTTTTTTCGCACCTTTTTTGCTGACATTCAGATTAAAAAGGTAAACTGCAATGTCCCTCCCGCTTATGTGTTCACTTGCAGCCTGTAACCTTGCAGCTATGTAGAGGATTAGAATAAATACGAATGTGAATATACGGATAATTATGAGAAGACTTGGTCAGCGTCATTAAAATGCTGAAACAGTCTTTTTTTGTTGTGCACTTTTATGGATATATAAGAAGGGGATATGTTAAAAAGCAAAATTCATTTAAGGAATCATATTTTAAAATGGGGCTTAACCTATATATTACATAAGATGGAACCCGCTAGATTTTTGTAAGATTCATGATAAATCTGAACTTTTGTTAAAGGAGATTTATATATGGTAAAACCGCTGATATTCATGCGTTGGTGTGAGTACTATGAGTTAAGTGACCGTGAGACGGATTTTGTATCTTTTTTTATGATGAATTTCTCGGCTGCCCGTTCAGGCAATCAACCGAAGCTTAGGGAGCAGTTTGTTGAAATTCAGAAAAAAACCTTTCCTGAGTACCCGTTTGATATTACCCCGGAAGAACTGGATTACTCCAAATTCGAAGGCTTGATGAAGCAAGTGTTGAAAATTCATTTTGACACGGCCGAGCTGCTATACTCCTTTTATCTCCAAAAACTGTGCGCACCTTTGGCAGAATACATTTTATCCACTGGAGAATCAGAGCCTGCACGCATCTATTATAAGCTTATTCAAAAGGATAAAGTGCGCTAGGGAAGACGAGTGTGGATGAGCAAGAGCTATTGTGATACCTCAAGCTATATGGTTATTTAAGAAATTAATACTAGCTAATTAAAACAATAGTTAAAAATGTCAATATACCTTTGTGTTAAGGTAATATTATAAATCCAGTTTCAAAGAAAGAGGGTGTTGTTTTCGGCTGGAACATTTCAAGCACGGATATGACGCTGCAACGGAACGATAAGCTCGTTTGGGGACAGGGAAGGGGCCTTAAAGCCTCAAGGAGGGGCATTCGTATGGGTGCCGCTCTTTTTAAATTGAAGGGAGGAAGCGGCATGAAGGCGAAAAATAGTAGTAGTATTTGGTCCAAACGTTCCAAATGGCTGCCTGTCGTCATGGCATGCACGATTATAGTAGGGGGTGCTCTACCGACTCCAACTGTAGTTCACGGTCAAACGGCAAAGACTGTTACCATTAAAGTCGATACATCCAAGGATCGTAAGCCTATTAGCCCTTATATTTACGGTACGAATCAGGAGTTGGCAGGCGATGAGAATCTGACTGCCAGACGACTTGGTGGCAATCGAATGACCGGATATAACTGGGAAAACAATATGTCCAATGCAGGAAGCGACTGGATGCAGTCCAGCGATAGCTATTTATGCGACAACGCCGGATTGACAAAAGCCGAATGTGAAAAGCCAGGTGCGGTGGCAACCTCGTTTCACGATCAATCGCTGAAGCAGGGCACATATTCTTTAGTCACACTGCCGATGGCCGGTTATGTGGCCAAGGATGGAAACGGAAGTGTGCAGGAAAGCGAAAAGGCTCCTTCCGCTCGGTGGAATGAGGTCGTAAACGCTAAAAATGCGCCGTTTCAATTGCAGCCTGATCTGAAAGACAATCAGGTTTATGCGGATGAATTCGTCAACTTTTTAGTGAAAAAGTACGGCGTTGCTTCAACAAAAACGGGCGTGAAAGGATACTCGCTCGACAATGAACCCGCTCTCTGGTCGCATACGCATCCGCGCATTCATGGTGAAAAGGTCGGAGCGAAAGAGTTGGTAGACCGGTCGGTAAGTTTATCCAAAGCCGCTAAGGCGGTTGACGCGGGTGCGGAAATTTTTGGGCCCGTTCTTTACGGTTTTGGCGCCTATAAAGATCTTCAAACTGCACCTGATTGGAACTCTGTAAAAGGCAACTACAGCTGGTTCGTGGACTATTACCTCGATCAAATGCGCCTCAGCTCGCAAGCCGAAGGCAAGAGATTGCTGGATGTCTTCGATGTACACTGGTATCCTGAAGCGATGGGCGGAGGCATACGAATTACAAATGAGGTAGGCAACGACGAAACGAAGAAAGCCAGAATGCAAGCGCCTCGTACTTTGTGGGATCCGACCTACAAGGAAGATAGCTGGATCGCTCAATGGAACAGTGAATTCTTGCCTTTACTGCCTCGATTAAAGCAGTCGGTGGATAAGTATTACCCGGGAACCAAGCTGGCTTTGACTGAGTATAGCTATGGTGGCGAAAATGATATTTCCGGCGGTATCGCTATGGCCGATGTGCTGGGCATCTTGGGCAAAAACGACGTTTATATGGCAAACTACTGGAAGTTAAAGGATGGTGCCAACAACTACGTTAGTGCCGCTTACAAGCTTTACCGCAATTATGACGGAAAAAGCTCTACTTTCGGTGATATCAGCGTTCATGCGCAAACGTCGGATATTGTTAATAGCTCGGTGCATGCTTCCGTAACGGATGCATCCTACAAAGAACTGCACCTCGTTGTCATGAATAAAAGCATGGACAGTGCATTCGACGCCCAATTTGATCTTTCCGGCGAGACGACTTACGGTTCCGGTAAAGTATGGGGTTTCGACAAAAATAGCTCGCAAATTAAGGAAGCAGCGCCAATCACGCAAATTTCAGGCAACCGCTTTACCTATACAGTACCGCCTTTGACGGCTTATCACATCGTGTTGACTGCCGGCAATGATACACCTGTAGAAAATCCTGAAAGCTTTGCGCTGAGGGCTGAGGCTGGCGATGGGAAAGTCGATTTATCCTGGGACGCTTCCAGCGGAGTTGTAGGTTACAGCGTACAGCGGGCAACGTATGAAAACGGTCCTTTTGCTGCTGTAGCATCCAACTTGGTCGAAACGTCTTATACGGATACGAACGTAACGAACGGCACTTCTTATTATTATAAAATAACCGCAAAAACAAAGACGGGAACGAGCGCATCCAATGTCTTGAAAGCGGTTCCGCGGGCGCCTGTAGACGGTCCGGATCGCTATGAAGCGGAAGATGGCACGCTGAAGGGGACCGTTGTGGAATCCAGTGGGACCGGCTTCTCCGGTACTGGTTATGTAACTAATTTCCACAATGCAGGGGATTCCCTGACGATGACGATCCAGGCTCCCACGGCAGGCTTGTACAATCTTACAATCGGATACCGTTCTCCTCATGATGACAAACGCACGAATTTCTCTTTAAATGGCAAAGCGTCTGGAGAGCTGGTACTTTGGAAAACGGCTGATTTTAAAGAAACGTCCGGTGGTAAGGTTCTGTTGAATGCAGGGGCGAATACGATCGGTTTTGAAACAGGCTGGGGCTGGTATGATATCGACTACGTCAAGCTGGAGCCAGCTGCTGACCGTCCACCGCATGCGGTAACGAAAACGCTCATCAATCCGAATGCGACAGTAGAAGCAAAAGCATTGATGAACTACCTGGTTGATCAATACGGGAAGAATATGCTTTCCGGTCAAGAGGATATGCCCGAAATTGATTGGCTTCAAGCGAATGTAGGTAAAAAGCCGGCTATTGCGGCACTTGACCTGATTGACTATTCCCCAAGCAGAGCGGAACACGGTCTTAGTTCCACAGAGACGGAAAAGGCGATTGAATGGGATAAGCAAGGGGGCATTGTTACCTTTGCATGGCACTGGAACGCGCCGAAAGGTCTGATCGATACGCAGGGAAAAGAATGGTGGAGAGGCTTCTATGCCGATTCGACTACATTCGATATAGAATATGCGATGAATCATCCAGAGTCCGAAGATTATAAATTGCTTATTCGCGACATCGATGTGATTGCAGGGCAATTGAAGAAGTTGCAGGATGCGAAAGTTCCTGTCCTGTTCCGTCCTTTGCACGAAGCGGAGGGCAAATGGTTCTGGTGGGGCGCTAAAGGTCCTGAGCCTGTTAAAAAATTGTATATTTTGATGCACGATCGTTTGACTAATGTGCACAAATTGAACAATCTGATCTGGGTCTGGAACTCTGTTGCTCCCGACTGGTATCCGGGAGATGAGTATGTGGATATTTTGAGCTTCGACTCTTATCCGCAAGCAGGCGACTACAGCCCGCAAATTGCAAAATATGAAGACCTTGTTACATTGGGCAAGGACAAAAAGCTAGTTGCCATGAGCGAAAACGGACCTATCCCGGACCCTGATCTGATGAAGGCGTATCAAGCCCATTGGAGCTGGTTCGCTACATGGTATGGGGATTTCTTGAGAGACGGCAAACAAAACAGTCTTGAGCATCTGAAAAAAGTGTATAATCATCCGAACGTCATTACGCTTGAAAAGCTCCCGACTAACTTAAAAACGTATGGCATTACCGAGCAACCGTCAGTACCGGGCAGCTTCACGCTGAACGCAGCGGGCGAAACGGCGAAAGTAAAGCTGAGCTGGACAGCATCAGCGAATGCAGCAAGCTATGAAGTGAAGCGTTCGACGGTTGAAAACGGCGCGTTCGCCACAGTAGCGAGCGATGTATACGGAAGCAGCTACACCGACACAGCCGTAACAGCAGACACGACGTACTATTACCAAGTCGTAGCGAAGAACGATGCAGGTCAAACGGTTTCGAACACGGCTAGCGCAGCGCCGAAAGCGGATACTCAGCAGCCGACAACGGGATTGGTGCTCCAGTATCGCACAGCGGATACAAATGTGAACGACAATCACTTGAACCCGCATTTCCAAATTTTAAATAAAGGTACAATCTCCGTACCGATCAACGAGTTGAAAATTCGCTACTACTACACGATCGACGGTGACCGTGAGCAGACATTCAACTGCGACTATGCGGTGCTGAGCTGCTCGAAGCTGAATGGTAAGCTGGTTAAAATGGATAAAGCTGCAACCGGTGCTGATTATTATTTGGAAGTCAGCTTCAACTCGGATGCAGGCGTGTTAGCCTCTGGAGGAAGCACGGGCGGAATTCAAACTCGTATTCATAAAGCAGACTGGTCGAACTATAACGAAAGTGACGATTACTCGTATAAAGGTACGCAGACTTCATTCGACGATCATACGAAAGCTACGTTGTATCACAATGGCGTACTTGTTTGGGGAACCGAACCGACAGCTAATTAAAATGATATAAATACCATCGCTGAAATGAGCAGGGGGATTTAGTATCCTACCTGCTCATTTTTTTGTACAAAAATACTCCAAGAGATATGTTTGATTATTATATTCAGGTTTAAGGAATCACGAACCAAAATTACCTTATAACGTTAGAAGAGATGAAAAATATAATTTTTCAAGCTAAAGAGAGGGATTAGCATGGAACATACACCTACGATTCGCTCGAAGATAGAGACAGAACTAAAGCAAAGGGGATATACATTTAGCAGTTTCAGTAAAATATCTGGAATTAACCGTGGTACATTTAGCACCATGTTGAACAGTAACCCACCCAAGCCAATCTCTGTTCGGCAGATGGACCTGATTACCAAGGCATTGGGATATCCCGAAGGCTGGCTGTATGAGTTATACATAGATGAATGCTTTTATGAGGGAAAAGGACACTGGAAACGGATTAAGCCTTTTTTATTACGTTGTGTAGAGTTAGGGAGGGAAGACTGTATTCAAAAGGTACTGTCAAGACTAACCGAGGACTTGTCCTATGTACCGACGATATTTGAGCTTGCAGAAGAACTACACGAAGCAGGAAAGAAAAAGGAGTCTACTCCCTTTTATGAGTGTGTAATTGAAAATGAAAAATATTACCACTCGGAGCGGTTGGCAATCTGCCAGTATCGTTTGTTTTGTTATTCTCTGAATACTGACTTGGATAATAATCGTCAAGCAACTATAAAGTTTGCACCGTTTCGGAGGAATCTTCCCGAGAATTACCAATTAGACGCGTTGTTAAAATTGACTAATGCATATTTCCAATTTTATGATTATGAGGCGGCTATACACTATGCGAAGGAACTTGAGGTACTAGTCACAAGCATTTATTGGCATCAAGCTCAAGCGAGGGCGAAGAATCGCGAAGTTATACGTTTAAATACAGAAAGACATCTAATCGTTTATTATGGTCAAGCCTATTTAATGCAGGGAAACTCCTTCGAAAAACAAGGGCTATATGAAGCAGCTATGAAGTTCATACCTTACTATGAAAATCTAACTGGATTTGAAGGTCTGGATGGGATTGGAATGATAGAGGCACAGAAATTCGAAATATGGGGAATAGCAAACCGTTTGAATTTAGAAATTCTGATGGGGGATACGGCTAGTTTGCCTGCCTATGTTGAACTTATTAGAAATAATCCTCAGGAAATATTACTTGGGCTATTGACTATTATAGAATCGGCCAATCATTACCGTTACTCAGTAGACGAAACTCTGGTTCTTTTTGCTGAGAATATTAATGAATTTAGGGAGCTACGTACAAATATTTCGTATTATCATACAAATAATGATCTGCTGACATATTCTCGTTTTTTTCTTGAGCTTAGTCGATACTATTTCAGTAAAGGAAGCTATACCGAGGCAATAGACAGTATGCTGATTAGTTTAAAAGCCTCCTCAGAGTTAAACGATAAGAATTACTATATCAAGTCCATCACGCTATTATTTGAGAAATATAAGGATCACTCGACCGAAGAACAACGAACAGAATATAAAAAAGTGATACAAGCAGTGGAAATTAGTATGAGGCAAATGACCTCTTAGAGCAAAAAAAGGGCTATGTTTCTCTACCTAGAGTAGAAGATCACATAGCTCTTTTAATTTTTCGTGCATGTTAATTGAGTGAAATTTACTATTCCTCATGTGTATCAGGGGTGTCGGAGCTACTCTCCAAAAGCTCGCTTTGTGAAGAAGAGAACAGTTCCTTCAATATGCGATAAGCTTTATTTTGCCCTGCTTCATTCTGCTGGGAAAGTATATGAATGCATTCCCAAATCCAGGGCTGGCTTTTGAGTTCTTCATATGGATTATAGTCAAAAAATGCAAATACGTTCGTGTTCAGCGCCTCTGCTATTTTCTCCAGTGTTTTGATCTGCACATTGACCTCACCGCGCTCCAACTTGCCGATATAGGAACCTGTTGAATCGGATGCTTCTGCTAACTGTTCTTGTGTAATACCACGCAATTTTCGAAATTGGCGAATTTTCGTTCCTATAAGTTTCGTCGTTTCCATAGACCTCCACACTCCTATAGTATGAGTGTAGACAAAGCCAGATCAGGCGTGGAGGTAATTGAATTGCCTAAATTGTTATATATTTAGTTCTTGTGAGAACTATTTAATAAACATCAAATTCCATAATATAATAAAACAGTGTAGAAAAGGGGTTGACCACCATCCAATTTATTCATATAATTTCTAGTATATTGTAATTGATTGTCGAGGAGGGTGATTTTTAAAATCATCTGAATACGCCGGGGGTGTTTTTATTGGAAAATGCAACCACGATCCGTTCGGAAATTGAGAAAGAACTAAAACTTGGTGGCTACACTTTTAATAGTTTTGGACAAGCTACGGGGCTTAACCGGGGCATATTTAGTGCTATGCTTAATGGCAATCCGCCTAAACCTATCTCGGTAAGACAAATGGACTTGATTACCAAAGCATTTAATTATCCAGAAGGCTGGTTGTATGACCTGTATGTGGATGAATGTTTTTATGATGGAAGACCTCATTGGAAAAGGGTCAAGCCGTTCCTGATTCGTTGTGTTGAAGTAGGGAATCTGAGGTGTGTGGAGAAAGTACTATCTCGATTAATGGAGGATCTTAATCATATTCCTACAATTTTCACTTTAGCAGAAGAGTTGTATGAGGAAGGAAAGCTAAAGGAAGCTATTCCTTTCTATGAATGTGTTATTGAAAATGAAAAGTACCAACATTCTGAGAGATTGGCAATCAGTCATTATAGAATTTTTTCAATCTCTGTTAGTGAAAGTATGGAAAGAAATTTGGAGGCCGCACTAAGATTTGTACCCTTTAGAAATCGGGTACCCTTAGAATATCATTTAGATGGTCTGCTTAAACTGTCAAATCTTTATTTCAACTTGCATCAATGGAAAGAAACAGAGCGTTATGCAGATGAATTAAGAGCGCTTGCAACTATTGTTTGTAAGAGCAGAGAAACTAATAAAAAGAATGTTACATTGAAAACTGAGAGACATTTAGTGGTCTACTATGGTCAAGGTTACTTAATAAAGGGTAATGCTCTGGAAAAACAAGAGAAGTATGAGGAAGCAATGAAGTATATTTCTGGCTATGCCGATTTGAGTTGGTTTGAGAATTTAGGAGAGATTGGACAAAAAGAAGTACAAAAGTTCACCCTTTGGGCAAATGCTAATCAACTTAACTTGAAAATTCTTATGGGCGATACAGGTAGTTTGCCAATATATATTCAATTTTTAAAAAATAACCCACCAGAAATTTTATTAGGGTTATTAACGATAGTAGAGTCGGCTAACAAGCATGGTTTTTTAATTGAAAATATCCTCCAACAGTTTTCCCGCGAATTAAACTCATTTAATGATGAATTATCTATGGAAACCAGTTATTATGAACCATCATTTAGTTATCATACGTATGCTGATTTTTGTTATCAACTAACAATATATATGTTTAATAGCCATTCCTATGAAAATGGTATTTATTATGTTTTAAAATGCTTGAGAAAATGTCTTCAAATCAATAACAAAGAAAAGTTTATGATCTGCACAGCAATATTTGGGAAATTTAGAGCGCAGGCAACAAAAGACCAAATATCAGAATATGAAAGTATCATGGAGGAGGTCTTGATAAGTGCGAATAAAATACCTGAGGTTCATTCTAATTATAGGGCTTTTTAGCTTTTTAGAATACTCTCATAACATTGTTTTGTTTGGCCATGGGATGGGCGGTTAATAGTTATCAAAAAACAGCCTCGGTAAGGCTGTTTTTTTGATTCATCCCGTTAAAGGGATGAATTGGGTTTTATTATATTTTTAACCTGTAGGGAAGGTATCAGCTTGTAAACTAATGTAAATACCACACCGAACAGGAGGTTTATTGATGTGAAATGGAAACAATTGGAGGAATGCATCGAAGAAAAGCGGAAGGAACTAAATGATTTGGCGAATGAGGTGGGATTGAAGGATCGGCGGGTGTTAATCAAGTCCATGGAGTTGGATCGACTCCTTAATAAATACAGTGACTGGAAATATAGCTATCGCAGACAACAGAGCATACCCCAAAGTTCACAAATACAAGAGAAGCAACACGAGCTTGTCCTATCTTATTAATCTTCAAGTATCATGACAAGATAAAACCTAACTTCACCAGGGCTTCTAATACATAGTGGGATATAGAATAAACAAAATAATCTCTATTGCATCTCGTACGCCGCTCTTATACATGTTGTTCGTACGGTTTATTGTTCTGCGTCTACATCAGAGCGGAAGCCATGTATTAATGATGAATGATGAATATGGTATAAAAAACCTCCCGATTCACGTTATTGCGTGACTCAGGAGGTTTTTGGGTTTTACTGTTGAAGCTGGCGTAGTACGGTGATTTCGACACGGCGGTTTTTTTGTCGTCCAGCTTCGGTGCTATTGTCACCAACCGGCCGGGTATCTGCATAACCCGCATACTGAAATCCTGAGGGTGAAAGTTGCTCTCTGTCGAGAAAGAATCGGAGTACAGATAGTGCCCGTGCGCCGGAAAGCTCCCAGTTGTCCTTATACGTCGATGAGTTTGAGGAGCGCGTAAACGGAATGTTGTCCGTATGGCCCTCAATGCTAATTGGTGTTTTCAAATCTCGAAACAGACTGGCCAACTTGGATAGCGTGTTGGCAGAGCCTTGTTTGAGTGCAGCTCTACCTTGATCGAATAAAAAGCGGTCATTCAGCGTAATGACAATACCACGCGGCTGATCTGACACAAAAATCTGGTTTTCCAGTTTGTTGTCCGTAATATATTCTTGAATGACACCCATTAAATTTTGCAGCTCTTTTTCCTGCGTGCGAAATGCTTGTTCACGTTCGGTGAGCTTAGTCGATCCAGCCTCCTTTTTATCGGCTGCCGATTGCTTGGTCGTGGGTGGATTCTTGCTGGTGTAACGATCGGCAGTACCTGTAATGCCCGAGCCTTGCTCCAAAATAGAATCTCCTTTGTGGAACGTATCCTGGAGGGATTGAACAACGACATCGTATTTTTTAGCATCCAGACTACTCATGGCATACATCACAACGAAAAATATGAGCAGCAGGGTGATCAGATCGGCATAGGTAATCATCCAGCGGTCACGATGGTCTCCGCCGCCTCCTTGACCCCCACGGCGCTTACCGCGCGCTCTCATGGAAGTCCTCCTTTGGAGAAGCGTCCTCTGTGAGCGAGCGACGAGGCGGTTTGCGATCTATATTTTGCTCTGAGCGGATAAAGAACTCCAACTTTTTGCGTACAAGCTTTGGATTCTCTCCGTTTTGAATAGCCAGAATACCTTGCAGCAGCAAATCCATAGTGATAATTTCACTCTCACTGGCTGCTCTTATTTTGGATGCGATGGGCAGGAAGATCAGGTTGGCGCTAGCAACGCCGTATAGTGTTGCGATAAAAGCAACAGCAATAGACGGACCAAGCGCAGTAGGCTCGGTCAGGCTGCCCAGTACATGGATCAGGCCCATGACAGTACCGATAATCCCCATCGTAGGGGCATAACCGCCTGCGGATTCAAATATTTTGGCGTACCCTTCATGTTTGTGTTCAATGGCATCTAACTCAAGCTCTAAAATCTGTTTGATCTGCTCCTGCTCGGTGCCGTCGATGACCAACTGAAGACCTTCACGCAAAAATGCATTCGGATGCTCTGATGAAGTACGCTCTAGCGCAAGCACACCGGATCGGCGTGAGGTGGCCGCCATGGAAACCAAATCTTCTATATATTGCTTCGTAGGATTGTCCTCACGGCTAAATGCCATCCGTAGAGCGGTGGGGATCGTCTTCAGCTTGGAAGCTGGGTAGCTGATCACAACTGCGGCGAAAGTTCCCCCAAATACAATTAGAGCCGATGTACCTTGAAGCAGCCCTGTAAATTCGCCGCCTTCCCATAAGAAGCCACCGATTAATGCTATGATTCCGGCGATGATGCCCAATACGATGGTGATATCCAAAATTTAATTCACTCCTATTCAAGACTTATCGTTTGCATCCACGGTAAGAAAGAGGTATAATACGGGAACAAACATTCTTATCCAACCATATTTCCCAAGTATCATTGCTCGGGAAATATCGACATAGAGTTACAGGTAAAGACGTTAAAGCTCGACTGGTGTAAAATCATGATGTTTCCATTTTAGACGATAAGGGTGATGCAGGGCAATGAGTGATATCGTTGTTAGCGATAAGACTTTTGAAATTCAGTCGGAATTCCAACCTCAAGGCGATCAACCTCAGGCCATTTTTGAATTGGTAGAGGGAATTGTAGAAGGAAAGAAGCATCAAACGCTATTGGGTGCTACGGGAACAGGTAAGACGTTTACCATCGCACAGACCATTGCCAAGTTGAATCGACCTACGCTGGTTATTGCACATAATAAGACTTTGGCTGCTCAACTGGCGAGTGAGTTTAAAGAGTTTTTTCCGAATAACTCAGTCGATTATTTTGTCAGCTACTATGATTACTATCAACCGGAAGCATACATCCCGTCTTCCGATACGTATATTGAGAAGGATTCCAGCATCAATGAGGAGATTGATAAACTTCGCCACTCAGCGACAAGCTCTCTGTTTGAGCGTCGTGACGTTATTATTGTAGCGAGTGTCTCCTGCATTTATGGTTTGGGTTCCCCGAAAGAATATTCAAGCTTGCTGCTTTCGCTTAGAGTCGGCATGGAGAAACCCCGCAATCAGATTTTGTCCCGCTTGGTCGATATTCAATATCAGCGGAACGATATCAACTTCGTGCGGGGTACTTTCCGTGTACGGGGGGATGTTGTCGAGATATTCCCGGCTTCCCAAGGGGAACACGCTATACGTGTAGAGCTGTTCGGGGATGAAATTGAACGAATTACCGAGATTAATGTGCTTACGGGTGAATTGATCGGTGAACGTGATCATATTGCCATTTTCCCGGCATCTCACTTCGTTACTCATGAGGATACGATGAAGGTAGCATTGGTCAACATTGAACGTGAGCTTGAAGAGCGGTTAGCGGAGTTGAAGGAGCAAGGGAAGCTGTTAGAGGCGCAACGTTTGGAACAACGTACCCGCTATGATATCGAGATGATGAAAGAGGTTGGCTTTTGTTCCGGCGTCGAGAATTATTCAGGTCCACTGACATTCCGTGAGCGAGGAGCAACACCATATACGCTGATGGATTATTTCCCGGATGATATGCTGATCGTTATCGACGAGTCCCATGTTACGTTGCCGCAGATTCGTGCCATGTATAACGGTGACCAAGCACGTAAGAATGTACTGGTAGAACATGGCTTTCGTTTGCCATCTGCATTGGATAATCGTCCGTTGAAGTTTGAAGAGTTTGAGGACAAGGTAAGTCAAATCGTCTATGTATCGGCTACTCCAGGACCCTATGAGATGGAGAAGTGCGAAACGATGGTACAGCAGATTATTCGTCCTACCGGGCTTCTTGATCCGATTATTGAGGTGCGTCCGAGCAAGGGACAGATTGATGATCTCATTAATGAAATACGGCTTCGCATGGAACGTGAGGAACGGGTACTGGTGACCACACTTACGAAGAAGATGTCTGAAGATTTGACTGACTATTTAAAAGAAGTAGGCATCAAGGTTCGGTATATGCACTCCGAGATTAAGACGTTGGAGCGGATGGCTATTTTGCGGGATCTTCGTCTAGGGACCTTCGACGTGCTAATTGGGATCAACCTGTTGCGGGAAGGTCTTGATTTGCCAGAAGTATCGCTAGTTGCAATTTTGGATGCGGACAAAGAAGGCTTCCTGCGTTCTGAGCGCTCTCTGATTCAGACGATCGGACGGGCAGCACGGAACAGTGACGGTCGTGTTATTATGTACGGCGATAAAATTACCGATTCTATGGATAAAGCGCTAAAGGAAACGGAACGTCGTCGTGCGATTCAAATTCAGTATAATGAAGAACATGGGATTACCCCGCAAACCATCCGTAAAAAGATTCGTGATGTTATTGAAGCAACCAAGGTGGCAGAGTCAAAGAATGATTACCTTCCTAATGAGACGGGTAAACTTTCCAAGAAGGAGCGTCAATCACTCATTCAGCGTCTGGAAGCAGAGATGAAAGACGCCGCCAAGAACCTACAGTTCGAGCGGGCAGCCGAGCTGCGTGACGCTTTGCTGGAGTTGCGAGCTGATTAAACATTGAGAATAAGCTAGAAGCAAAACATATGAAAATAAAATGTTTGATTGCTTTGCTTTTAAAAATAGTGAGGGCGGCCTATGTGGTCGTTCTCTTTGCGATATATCACTTCCATGGGATAATCCAATGCGATATAGCATGACGTGAACTACGGCTAAGGAGATGAAACATTTGGCGAATGAAAGCATCATCATCAAAGGCGCACGCGCGCATAATCTCAAAAATATTGACGTGACGATTCCACGGGACAAGTTCGTCGTCCTGACAGGGCTTAGCGGCTCAGGTAAATCGTCACTGGCTTTCGATACGATCTATGCGGAAGGGCAACGGCGGTATGTGGAATCTTTATCTGCGTATGCCCGTCAATTCCTCGGGCAAATGGAGAAACCAGACGTTGATTCGATTGACGGTCTGTCTCCTGCCATTTCCATTGACCAAAAAACGACAAGTCGGAATCCGCGTTCTACCGTCGGAACGGTTACCGAAATCTATGACTACCTGCGGTTGTTGTTTGCCCGGGTGGGTCATCCTCATTGTCCTGAACATGGCATTGAAATCACTTCACAGACCGTTGAACAGATGGTGGACCGCATTTTGCAGTATCCTGAAAAGACAAGACTGCAGATTCTGGCTCCATTGGTATCCGGCCGCAAAGGTGAGCATAAAACACTGTTCACGGATATAGCCAAGCAGGGCTTTGTACGGGTACGTGTGAATGGAGAACTACGTGAATTGTCTGAGAAGATTGAGCTGGAAAAGAATAAGAAGCACTCGATTGAAGTGGTCGTAGACCGCATCGTAGTCAAGGAAGATGTGCGTGCGCGTCTATCCGACTCTATTGAGACGGCACTAAATCTTTCAGGTGGGCAGTTGCTTGTAGACATTATGGGGCAAGAGGAGTTGCGGTTCAGCTCCAACTTTGCATGCCCTATTTGTGGATTCAGCATAGATGAACTGTCTCCAAGAATGTTTTCCTTTAATAGTCCGTTCGGCGCTTGTCCGGATTGTGATGGGTTAGGAGTTAAAATGGTGGTTGACCCTGATTTGCTCATTCCCGATCCTGAAAAAAGTGTCGAGGATGGGGCTTTTCAGGCTTGGAGTGGTGGAACTTCCACTTATTATCCTCAATTTTTACAGTCAGTATGCGAGCACTACGGTATTCCACAGGACATTCCTGTTAGTCAATTGACGACAGAACAAATGAACCTCATTTTACATGGAACGGGTGAGCAGAAGATCCGTTTCCGCTATGAGAATGATTTTGGTCAACGTAAGGAAGCCTATGTGACCTTTGAGGGGATTATCCCCAATCTGGAGCGTCGTTATCGTGATACGGCTTCTGAGGGTATACGTGAATTTATTGAAGGCTTTATGAGTGCAAAGCCATGTAACACTTGTAAGGGACACCGACTGAAAAAAGAAAGCCTGTCGGTAACCATTCAAGAGCGTAATATAGCTTTTGTGACAGCTTTGTCTATCGGTGAAGCCTCAAACTTTTTCCATACACTGGAGCTGAGTGAGAAGGAGAAGTCGATTGCCAATCTCATTTTAAAAGAAATTAACAGCCGCCTGGGATTCCTCGTTAACGTTGGTCTGGAATACCTGACTTTAAGCCGTGCGGCAGGCACGTTGTCAGGCGGTGAGGCACAGCGTATCCGACTGGCGACACAGATCGGGTCCAGTCTGATGGGTGTGCTTTATATTTTGGACGAGCCTAGTATAGGATTGCATCAGCGAGATAATGACCGTCTGATTAGTGCTTTGGAGCATATGCGTAATCTTGGCAATACGTTGATTGTGGTGGAGCATGACGAAGATACGATGATGGCGGCGGACTATATCATTGATATCGGGCCAGGAGCTGGAATCCATGGTGGGATGATCATGTCGCAGGGGACTCCGCAGGAAGTCATGGAAGACCCGAATTCCTTAACCGGGCAGTATTTGAGCGGACGCAAGTTCATTCCGGTCAATACCGAGCGGCGCAAGCCTGCTGATAAATGGCTGGAGATTCGCGGAGCCAAGGAGAACAATCTCAAAAATGTGAATGTCAAAATTCCATTGGGTGTTTTCTCAGCTGTTACTGGTGTATCTGGTTCTGGAAAATCGACGCTGGTCAATGAAATTTTGTACAAAACGTTGGCGCGTGATCTGAACCGTGCGAGAGTACGTCCAGGGCAGCATAAAGAAATTCGCGGACTAGAACATATCGAAAAGGTTGTTGAGATCGATCAATCGCCAATTGGTCGTACACCGCGTTCCAATCCTGCAACGTATACTGGTGTATTTGATGATATCCGTGACTTATTCTCGCAGACGAACGAGGCCAAAGTACGAGGCTACAAGAAAGGCCGCTTTAGCTTTAACGTTAAGGGAGGTCGTTGTGAAGCTTGTAGAGGCGATGGCATCATCAAGATTGAGATGCATTTTCTGCCGGATGTGTATGTTCCATGCGAAGTGTGTAAAGGCAAGCGTTATAACCGGGAGACCCTAGAGGTTAAATACAAAGGGAAAAGTATTGCCGATGTGCTGGAGATGACGGTAGAGGATGCAACGGAGTTTTTTGTAAATATTCCGAAGATTCATCGCAAGATCCAGACACTGATGGATGTAGGTTTGGGTTATATCAAGCTGGGTCAGCCTGCGACTACCTTGTCTGGCGGTGAAGCACAGCGTGTGAAGCTAGCCTCCGAATTGTATCGTCGCAGTACGGGCAAAACCATTTATATTTTGGACGAGCCGACAACCGGCCTGCATGTTCACGATATTGACCGATTATTGACGGTGCTGCATCGTTTGGTTGATTCAGGAGAGACGGTGCTGGTCATTGAGCATAATCTGGATGTGATTAAAACAGCCGATTATCTAATTGATTTGGGACCGGAAGGCGGAAGTGGCGGTGGAACGATCTTGGCTACCGGGACACCGGAGCAGCTCGTGAAAGTCGAAGAATCCTATACAGGTCGATACTTAAAGCCGATCCTTGAACGGGATACAGAGCGTAGTCAAGCGCTTCAGACAGTCGATCTATAGATACCGTTTAGCATAGTTTTAAAAGCCCTGCACAGGCAGGAAGGCAGAATACGAACTAGTGTATTGATGCCTTCGTCTTGGCAGGGTTTTATTTTTTTTGTAAAAAAAGAAAACTTTTATCAAATTCCTGCGTTAAAGCATGTGACACATAGTTTACCAAGCGCTGGAATAATAAGTATATACGTATATTCATCGACAGAAAGTCTCTGAGTGGTCTCTAAATTTTGGAGTTTTGGATGTTTAGGCTCGGGCTTGAAGAGGTAAATATATAACTCATGATTATATAGCATCATACGAAGTTCCGTGCCCGCGTGACAACCATTACAAGTTGAAGCGAAACCGTCTGTAGTTTTATCACATCTAAGAGGTTCATACAACATCTCTGAGGAAGTCATGAAGGGAGCTGGAACGCTTGAAGGTTAAGCAAAGTAGAGTTTTACGTACACGTGTGTATACATGGGCAGCAGGAGCTGCTTTGGCGGCATGTTTGATGGGATATAGTGCTGCACCGTCCTATGCCTCCGAGGTGTCCGAGGCGTTTGCGCCCAAACAAGCCGAAATCGAAACAAGTGCGGCAATTGGTAGTATTAAGGATTTAGGAAACGCTCACAATTACATTCAACCCGCAGCGAATGGTGGGTTCTTTATGCTGAACGTCGAGGACGATACAGAAGCAAGTGTAGTACACGTCACATATGGCAAGCTGGACAGTTCTGTGGAGGCTGTATGGAAACATCAACAGGATCTGAACGTACAACCCGGAACAAGCAGCAGTGGAGTCCAGCGGGAGACGCCGGATGGGGGATTGCTGTTTCTGATTGATTATACAAAACCGAACGGAATACGAGATGTGCAGGCTTCACGATTGGACGAGGATGGAAACACCTTGTGGTCCAAAACATTACCCACAGATGGCTTGATATCTCATGGACAGGATTCTCAGGTTGGTTTGGAGCCACTGGAGGATGGCAGTTTCCTGGTCTCCTATCTAAACCTTGCGGAGCAGTCCTTCACTGTACTCAAATACACTGAAACTGGCGATATACAATGGAATCGAACGACGGCCGGAGTGACCTCGGGTTGGCTCGTCGGCAGTCACAATGGATATTATGCGCTTTTGAACAGCTCAGATGGTCCCGTTGGGGTACAAGCAGATGTATATGGTCGCGATATCCGTGACATCCATCTGGACTTAGGATCAGGTAAAGAAATTGCCGCAGTACGTGAGTTGCCGAGTGGTCATATTGCTGTAACAGGGCTTAAAGGAAACAGCAAGCGTACACAGGTGCTAAGTAATGGTCTGCAATTATTTAGTAATACAGAGGACTATGCGGCTGATCGGGTGTATCTGCCTGAGGAGCAGTTGTATGTCCAGTTCAGTGATCAATATGATCCACTGGGTAAAACCACGAAGATGCATGGCATCACCATTACAGGCTTGAAAGGAAACGGTACGAAGGTGTGGGAAACGAGGACTCATTATAAGGAGGATAATTCCTTCGGCATCCGGTATGATACGGGATTGATATATAAGATACCTTCAGGCTACGCGGTGGTGACATCTACAACAGGCGCTCATAAGCCAACAGTACTCGATTTTGCGAAAATATTGATACCGGAGTAATCCGGTGTCTTTTTTTATGAAAGTGAGGGAAACAATATTGCGGGGCTCCATGAGGATAAGAAACAGCCTGCTTGTATATGTCATACAAGCAGGCTGTTAATAGACTCTATATTTAGGATGCAACGTGGCTGGACTGTAAAATAGCAGACAGCTTTTCCTGAAAAGTCGGAATCCCTACACGCTGTACATATGCGTAAAAGCTTTCGCCAGCGCTCCTGTTTTCTTTGTAGAACAGAATGAGCTCTGCCAGTACAGGTCCAACCTGATCCCCGCGTACGCGACCTTTGAGCGCTTTGTTAAACTGGGCGCCTGCTCCAAGCGCTCCGCCGACAGCGATGTCGAACGCGTCGACCAAGCCTTCCGGTGTCTTTATGAGCGAGCCTTGCAGACCAATGTCCGCAATATGCTTTTGACCGCAGGAATTCGGGCAACCGATAAAATGAATGCGCACCTTTTCATCCAATTGCACGTGCTGATCCAAATACTCGGCGACGTCAACCGCCCGTTTTTTGGTTTCCACAATCGCCAGATTGCAAAACTCATTTCCTGTGCACGATACCGTACGGCTCATAAAATGCTTGGGCTGTGGTGTCAGGCGTTGCAGCACGGGGGCTTCCAGTAGTTCATCCACTTGCTCATTCGGCACGCCGCTCAGCAAAATATTTTGCGACATCGTGGTACGAATCTGCCCATCGCCATAGCGGTCAGCCAGTTCGGCCAGTTCATGCAACTCGTCAGCACTAAGGCGACCGACAGGCACGTTCAGACCGACATAGTTCAGACCTTTTTGAGCTTGAGGATGCACACCGTCAAAATAGGCGGCTTGCCAGCCAATCGTTTTGTCCTCGCCTCGTCCGGGCATTTCACCGATGTGCTCGGTGAGCTTAGCCAGAAATTTGTCCGGGCCCCAATCGGCAACCAGGAACTTCAAGCGGGCATGATGCCGTTTTTCCCGATAGCCGTAATCACGGAAAATGGTGGTGACAGCAATAGCAACCTTTAGAACTTCCTCAGGACGAACAAACAAATCCAGAGACTGTGCCATATGCGGCTTGGCGGACAAACCTCCACCAACCATCACATGGAAGCCGACCACTTCTTTTCCATCGAGGATCTTGGTGGCCGGAGTGAAGGACAGGTCGTTAATTTCAGCCTGTGCATTGTTGTACGTATTACCGGAGATAGACATTTTGTACTTACGCGGCAGATTGGAGAAGTCTCGGTTTAATAAGAAAAAACGATTTACTTCATCTACAATCTCCTGGGTATCCACCAATTCATTGGGATCGATGCCAGCCAGCGGATTACCGACAATGGTACGCGGGCAGTCTCCACAGGCTTCAAAGGAATACAAATTGACTTTTTCCAGCCTTTCGAAAATATCGGGCAAGCTTTCGACCGTCAACCAGTGAAATTGAATCGCTTGGCGAGTGGTGACATCCACAAGACCGCGTCCGTATAGCGCGGATATGTCCGCCAATGCATGTGCCTGTGCTGAAGTCATGATCCCTGTGTTGATGCGGACCCGCATCATGAAATGACCATCTTTGGGCTTTTGCTGATATACCCCAGCCCATTTGAAACGGTCCATATCGTCCGCAGAGATCGAGTCATAGCCTTCGTTGGCATAGTTTTCGATAATGGTACGGATAACGTCGAGACCGTCCTTTTCCAGTTTGACCAACTCGAATTTGTTAAGCTTATCGGGATGAGCGTTCCAGATTGGTTCGTAGGCCATTCTTTTAACCTCCTTCAAGTGTTTATTTATACTTTAGTGTTTTGGATAGAGGACTCATGATTTTATTCTTTATTTCCGACAATAAAACTAAGATATAATGTGATGGTATCATAGTTGGTTATGCTCGTAAACGAAGGAATGACCTAATTGGTATAACGATTATTTATCGTTTTTGCTTATTTTTTTGATATAAGGATTTGGAAAATTTATAATATAAATAGCATGAGAGGACAGGGATGTAGCAAACGGAGCCTTTTAGAAAAAGATAGGGCTTAAAGCGATTGTATACGTGTCCCCTCTATGGTAGATTTGGACTAACTGATAGAACAGGGTCATGTAAGAGAGGAAATGGTGAGTATATGCGTAAGATGGGGAAAAGGGCAGTTGTTCTGGCTTTGGGCAGCGCTCTATGTGTTTCTGGAACGGCAGGTGCAGCTAGCAGTGGAACTGCGTTAAAGGCCAAAGTCATTAATGGTGGGGTCTATGTTAACGTAAGCGATATGAATAAAGCATTAGGAACCAGCGGCGCATATAACAGCGCAACTGGTACATATACGTTATCGGCCGATCGTGTGCCGCAGGTTGTTAAAAATGTATCTCCTTCTGTGGTCGGTATCATTGGCCGTTCAGCCACGGGAGAGACCGTAGCGGGAGGAGATCGCTACAATCTGGCTCACGGCACGGGTGTCATCATTCGTACAGATGGATGGATTGTGACGAATGCGCATGTTATCGAAGGATTAGGTGATGCCGTGGTTGTAACCTCGGACGGAAAATCTTACGGAATCACCGACAGCTACAGCGATCCGATCAGTGATTTGGCATTAGTCAAAATCAAGGCAAGCGGCCTCAAACCCGCTACCTTGGCAGCTTCAACGAACAGTCTACAGGTAGGTGAGCAGGTAGTGGCTATTGGTACGCCTATATCCTTTTCACTTCGCAATTCGGCAACCTCGGGTGTTGTTAGCGGGCTGAACCGCGGTGTCAATGCTGCTTATCGTTTGATCCAAAGCGATACCGCGATCAATCCTGGTAACAGCGGCGGTCCACTGGTCAATCTCAAGGGTGAGGTTATCGGGATCAATACGATGAAATTCTCGGCGGTCGGTATTGAAAATATGGGCTTTTCGATTCCGTCGGATACAGTGAAATATGTCATCGGCCAATTTTTCAAATACGGAGAGGTTCGGCGCGCCAGTCTTGGTCTAGGGCTGGAAGAGAGCTGGTCAGCTATCGTCGGATTACCTACCGAGGATCCTTTGAAAGTTACGAAAATTACTTCAGCCAATGCCGTTCAGGCCAAAATCAAGGAAGGCGATGAGCTGTATAGTATTAACGGTAAGCGTGTAGCTTCGGCCATTGACGTCAATGAGCTACTTAAAAACTATCAACCGGGTCAAACGGTGAATGTGCTTATGCAGTCGGACGGTGATATTGTGAAGCGCAAGCTGGTACTGACACAGGATAATGGTGAAATCTATGAGTCCATTCAGTCTGGAGAAGATGGTGAAGATTCGAACGGTTCGGAAGCCGCTGAAGATGGTGGTGTAGCGCCTTCTAAGGAAGCATCGGAGCCAGCTCAAGGGGCAACTACTGGAAAGTGACAATAACGGCTCTTGAATCTATAAAATAAAGCTAAAGGGAGATTTACTGTGAAGCATATTCAAAGAAAAATGATGCGTAAGCTGGGGGTCGGCGCTGTCGCATTGTCCCTTCTGCTTTCTGCTTTGCCAGCAGTTGCAGCAGATCAAGATAAAAACATGCTGGAATTGCGTCTGCAAAGCGGCAGCAATACAGCCGTCGTAAACGGCCAAAATGCAAATATCACGAAGCCCTATTCCAAAAGTGGTGCACTGATGGTTCCGGCTGGTGTGTTTAAAAAGGCATTTAACAGCAAAATCCGATTGGCTGAAGATAATGTGGTTAAAATCACCAGCGGAACTCATGTTGTTTCGCTAACCATTGGTAGCCGTACAGCATGGGTGAGAGGTCACAAGGTAACACTTCCAGCTCCACCGGAAATGTCATCAGGTATCCTCATGGTGCCTCTGCGTCAAGTAGCAGAAGGGCTTGGCGGTAAGTTGGAGAAGAATGGTGCCGGAATCATTATTCGGATGGAAGCACAAGAAGAGGCGGGCACGGTAGCTGAAGAGACACCGAACATTGATAATGATGAGGGCAAGACGCAGATCGGGAACAGTTACTATGACTGGTCTATGAACTATCCAACAGGGCTCGTCATCGGTCAGGGAGGTGGAGATGAGAGTATCTCCACTTTTATGGATGAGAACAGTGCCTACTATATGGAGGTGCACACAGCGTCACAGCCGGTTCCACTGAATGCGGACGATCTGTTGCAACAATTAGTGCAGGCAGCCAAGGAAACGGGAGAAACTGTGATCGATCGAAAATCCTTCCCGAAAGCGAAGGTACCTTATGCTCGTGTCATTACGAAGGATGGGGACGGCGTATTGTGGGAAAATCGTCAGTACTATGACAACGGACGATTGTATGTAGTTTATTTTTCCGATGCTAAAGCAACGAATTATAAAGATCTGGCCCAGTATGCAGGACTTTTAAATTCCTTCAAGACCTCTTTTAATGCGCAGGATAAAAGTATTAAAGACTTGTCCACTGTCGTAGGAGGCACACGCGAGGCCGGAAATCCAGACTACGGTGTGTCACTCAGCATACCCGCAGGCTGGAAAATGGACGATCAACGGATGCAATATGAAAGTAATGATGGATCGAGCTTCCGCGTGAAAATAACCTCAGCTCCAGCGGATGGAAAGTTGGAGAACTGGGGCCAGCAGCTGCAAAAATGGCTGAGCGATTCCTTTGTGTCCACGGCTTATGAGGCACAGAAGACGTATCCGCTGGAGGTTGCAGGCGTTCAAGGGTTAGTACAGGAGTACCGTTATAATTTTGGCGATGGATGGGTCAAGGAGTACAACGTGCTGATTCAGCAAAATGGATACCGCTATTTGGCTGAATACGCAGTGCCTGAAAAAGTAAGCAAAGGAAATGATCAGTTCAACGCGCTCATTTCCTCGCTTCAAATCGATTTTCAAACCGTAGCGAGTAACTTTGGACAGTTGGAAGAAGACGACTATTTGACGGATAAAACGAAAACGGTCAAAAAGACGTCAAAAGCCTATGAATATACGGTGAATATCCCACGATATTGGACCGCGATTAGCGATCAATTTGAATTGGGCGATGTAGAGTACCAGTTTACTGGAGGACGTTTTTCCGTCAAAATCGACAACGACCAATCATTTGAACTAACGGTATCCCAGCTCAAGGACTTCTACGATAAGCAAGCAAAGAACTACAAAAACCTCAAAGTCGAGGAGGTTAAGGACGTAACGTTTGCTGGTGTTCCGGCAGTTTCCTTTACATTCCATCGTATAGAGGAAGGCATTGGCTACACAGGCCACCAATTGGTTTTGGAACGTGACGGAAAAACGTATACTGTGACAACGACATTGAATGATGCGAACAACACGGCTGTACAGTCTAATGCACTGGATTCGACGTTAAATTCGTTTAATTTTGTGAAGTAGAAGGTGTAAGTAAAAGATTGGCGAGGTATGGTGGGAAGAGGCTACGCGTGCCATTTGATCCTACGATCGCTGTTGACCCGGGATTCTTGGATTGTATAAGTGATTTAATATGTAAGAATCCCAGGTCAAAGGCGAACGCTGACGCTTCTTCGGATTCAAATGGCCCGCTTCGCTGGCGCCCGCCATAAGATTTCCAATCTTTTTAAAGATTGAGGTAAGCAGGGGGGAGCGAAGGCAGCTATTTACGGTACTTAGACCTGCGAACGCGAACGCCTTTTTTCGGATTCATTGTCGAGTACGCTGGTACCGCACAAGGATGCCTTTTTCTAAAAGGCTTAGGCCTACTAGCACGTCTAAGTTGCCTAGTCTTCATCTCCATTTGGCTTCCTGCTGGATAGCACTGTTTACTACGTTGTTCCTCTTGTTTTATATGATTCCTCACCTCCAAAGTACCGTTTGACGGGAATGGGGGTGTTTTTTATGTTTTAGTAAGAGATTTTTACGAGGAATCGCTTGGAAAGTGTAGAAGCTTGGGGCGCAGTCTGGTACACTAGATTAGTTACAAGATAAGAATGATTATGCCGCAAATGTTCGTGATGCGGATTTTTTGAGTTGGATGCCATTTATCCCTCGAGCTAGTGGTTCAGAGTGGGGATGATCGGATAGGATGATAATTCATAGGGCTATAAAATAAGCAGCATCGCTGCTCTGGAAAATAACGTTTAGCTCAAGGTTAATCAGTTATTTCTCCATATAGGGAGGACAAAGATGAAATCAGTAGTACGAAGAGAAGATGTTGAGCTTCTGGCACCAGCCGGTGACTGGGATTGTATGCGTGCGGCGGTGGCAAACGGGGCTGATGCGATCTTTTTCGGGGTGGAAAAGTTCAACGCACGGGCACGGGCAAATAATTTCCGCATGGAGGAACTGCCTGAAATTATGGCGTTTTTGCATAGCTATGGGGTTAAAGGTTTTTTAACATTCAATATATTGGTATTTGAAAACGAGTTGGAGGACGCTAAGGAGCTGGTCGATGCCTGTATTGATGCTGGAGTCGATGCCTTAATTGTCCAGGATATGGGCTTGGTGAAAATGATCCGCGACATTTCACCGGATTTTCCGATCCATGGTTCTACCCAAATGACGATTACCTCGCCGGAAGCGGTAGAGTTTACAAAGCCGTACAATATGGAACGGGTCGTGCTTGGACGCGAAAACAACCTGAAACAGATCCAAAAAATAGGCGATCAGGCGAGACTTCCAATGGAGGTATTCGTACATGGAGCGTTATGCGTATCTTATTCTGGCCAATGCCTGACTTCAGAAATGTGGGGCGGCCGCTCTGCTAACCGCGGTGAATGTGCACAGGCATGTCGTTTGCCTTACGATCTGATGGTGGATGGAGAGCAGAAACCAATGGCAGATGTGACGTATCTGCTTTCACCTAAGGATCTAGCAGCGATCGATTTGATGCCTGAACTGATCGACGCGGGTGTTGTTTCTTTTAAAATTGAAGGGCGACTGAAAACACCTGAATATGTGGCGAATGTGGTCAGCAAGTACCGCAAGGCCATTGATAAGTATTTTGATGGCGATACGTCCAAGACCAGCAAAGAAGATATCCGCGAGCTGCAGCAGAGCTTTTCACGCGGCTTTACGCACGGTTTTCTCGAAGGAACCAATAACAAGAAGCTGGTTGACGGTACGTTCCCGAAAAGCCGGGGTGTGTATCTTGGGCGAGTGGAACAAATCCTTCGTGATGGCGTAGTTTGCCGTATTGATGCACCGCTCAAGCGTGGCGATGGTATTGTATTCGATGCGGGAGATCCCACGCAAAAAGAAGAAGGCGGACGCGTATACGATATCCGTCGCAAGGGCGTGAAGATTGAAGGCGAAGCCGGAGAAGGCTGGATCATTGACATCGTAGCGGGACGCAACGATGTGGATCTGCGCCGTGTACACGTGGGCGACCGCATTTGGAAGACCAACGACCCGGCGCTGGACAAGCGTCTGCGCCAGTCATATGACACGGACAAGCCGTACCGTGTCTTCCCGGTACATGTGCGGGTCAGCGGCTCCCCGGGGCAACCGCTGTCGACGTGGTGGACCGACGTGCAGAAGGGCACAACGGTCCGCGTGGACTCTGAGCTGGAACTCGAAATTGCCCAGAAGCGTCCGATGACGCACGAACTGCTCGAAGAGCAGTTCGGCCGACTGGGCGGAACGGTGTTCCAGCTGGAAGAGCTGGACGTCCATCTGCATGGGGACGTCATCGTGCCGATGCGCGAGCTGAACGGTATCCGCCGTCAGGCAGTGGAACTGCTCGCGGGCGAGCGCCCCAAACCGCCCGTGTACACGAAGCGGACGGTCGAGGTGTATGACGATGCATCGACTCCGGCATCGTCTGTGGCACGCGGTCAGGCAGAGCTGACCGCGTTGTGCCGCAGCCTCCCTCAGGTGGAGGCTGCGCTTGAGGCCGGCGTGGAATTCATTTACGCCGATTTCGAGTTCATCAAGCAATTCCCGGCAGCCGTAGAGGCTGTGCATGCTGCAGGCCGCCGAATTGCGCTGGCGACCCCGCGTATTCACATGCCGGGTGAAAATGGCTACCACAACAACATCCTACGCCTGAAGCCGGATGCTGTGTTGGTACGCAATCCAGGGGCACTGTATTTCTACTTGCGACACCGGTTGGAGAACCCGGACGCACATCACCCGCAATTGATTGGTGACTTCTCGCTGAATATAGCCAATCATAAAGCGGCTGATCTGTTCCTGGATTCCGGCTGCGACTTGGTTACGCCTTCGTACGATCTGAACATTCAGCAAATGGTTGATATGCTCAGACGTACGCGTACCGATAAGCTGGAGATCGTGATCCAGCAGCATATGCCAATGTTCCATACTGAACATTGCGTATACTGTACCTTTATGAGTGAAGGCACCGACTACACTAACTGTGGACGTCCGTGTGAGGACCATCGCGCATCCCTGCGTGATCGTATTGGTATGTCACATCCGGTCCGTGTGGACGAAGGCTGCCGCAACACGGTATACAACGCGATTGAGCAATCCGGCGCGGAATACCTGTCCAACTTCCTGGAGCTGGGCGTGTCCCGTTACCGCGTGGAATTTTTGGAGGAGACACCGGAGCAAGTGCATGAGGTTATTGATCTCTATAACCGTGCCCTGCGCGGAGAAATCAGCGGAACACAAGTATGGAAGACGCTTAAAGCAACGAATCAGTTGGGTGTTACACGTGGGCAGCTGGTGAAGTAAAAGGATGCTATAGGTTATCACAGTTATTTATTTTGATATTTGAACGTAGAAAAAGAAAAAATAGGGTATGTGCGTTGAGAGCACATACCCTATTTTTATCAATAAGTTCATCTGAACTACTATGAATCTCGTATCGTTATACTTTTTGGGCTTTCGTTTTTTTGGAGAAAACAATGAACTTTTGCCCGACATAATTAATTAAAGTATAAAAGATATTCCCGATTAGGATGGACAGATTGCCTAAAATTGCATTGTTTTTAATACTCAGACTTGAGATCAGGAAGTGGCTGATTAGATAGCTGAGACAATACGATAGTAAATAGCATATCAATATGATAAAGACAAACTTCCAAATGGTCTGTCCATGGCTTGCATTGTTTTTGAAAGTAAATCTTTTGTTTAAGAAATAGCTTACAGTAGCACCTACAGAATTACCAATAAAGGTCGATAACCAGTAGTTAGTCCCTAAAGTATTAAAGAGCAAGAACATGACGGACATGCCGCATATTGTATTTAGGACACCTACGACAAGAAAACGGAAAAAGCTATTCTGAAATAAAGTCAAATTAGTCACCTGTTCGCATCTGTTTATTGGACAGCCACAGCTTCCCTTTCACTATTTTTCACTTTTTTTGTGTTTTCAGTATCTGTATCTAAGGTGCTCTGGGAATCTAATAGAGTCTCAATAATATATTTGGGTCTTTGTTTTACCTCTTTATATATTTTACCGATATATTCGCCAATGAGCCCCAGTGCTACAAGTTGTAGACCACCTATAAACCAGATGGACAACATTAAAGAAGACCAGCCCCAGACAGTGGTTCCAAGGAGCTTACTAATAATGGTATACACAGCTATTAATAAGCTTATCCCAAACATTGCAAAACCTACAGCTGAGATAAGCCGGATTGGGGTTATACTAAATGAAGTGATTCCGTCAAAAGCAAAAGCGAGCATTTTCTTTAAAGGATATTTGGATTCTCCTGCAAAGCGTTCATGTCGATCGTAATAAACTTCAGTAGACTTATAACCTATTAACGGAACTAGACCACGTAAAAAGAGATTGACCTCTTTAAAGTTGCTTAATTCCTGGAGAACTCTTTTGCTCATTAAACGGTAATCCGCATGATTGTATACAATATTGACTCCCATTTTACTCATAACACGATAAAAGCCTTGGGCTGTTGAACGCTTGAAGAATGTGTCGGTGGTTCTACTTTTTCGAACCCCATATACGATGTCATAACCTTCTTTGAATTTTATTATAAATTCTCGGATGGCATTGAGATCATCCTGCAGGTCGGCGTCAACGGATATTACACAATCAGATGTCTCTTTAGCTTCCATTAACCCAGATAATAGAGCGTTTTGATGGCCAGCATTTTTCGCCAATTTGAGACCACTGACAAAAGGATTTTTTAGATTATATGATGCTATGATGTCCCATGTTTTATCACGGCTACCATCATCAACAAACAACATTTTACTATGTTTAGAAATGAGCTGACTCTCTGCCAACTCCTCAAGAATGACCGTAAGTCTGCTTATAGTTTCAGGCAGTACTTCTTCTTCGTTATAACAGGGAATAACTAACGTTAAAACAGGGTTACTGATTATTGAATCCAAAGAACTCTCTCCTCAAATTTTGGCATATCTGGTACTCAAATTTCTATCTTTTTTAGTTTATAATATGGTTTACTTAAAGTATATAACATTGCAATGACTAAGTGCTATAATAAACTATTAGCAATTTACAAACGTTAATCGAATTATTGAATAATTTAGTGAGTTTTGTTGAAAAGGAGTTTTAACCTATGAAAATCCGTAAAGCGATTATTCCTGCTGCGGGATTAGGAACCCGGTTCCTTCCTGCTACGAAAGCGATGCCTAAAGAGATGCTTCCCATTGTAGACAAACCAACAATTCAATATATTATTGAAGAGGCTGTTGCATCTGGTATAGAGGATATCATTATCGTTACTGGTAAAGGCAAAAGGGCGATTGAGGATCATTTTGACTACTCCTTTGAGCTGGAGCATAATTTGACTGCGAAGGAAAAATGGGATCTGCTCAATGAAGTGCGTAAACCATCGGAGATGGCAGATATCCACTATATTCGTCAAAAGGAACCCAAAGGGTTGGGGCACGCTATCTGGTGTGCACGTAAGTTTATCGGTGACGAACCTTTTGCCGTCCTTTTAGGGGATGACATCGTTGAGTCTGAGAATCCGTGCCTCAAACAGATGATAGACGTGTTCGATGAGTATCAGCGTTCTGTTGTAGGTGTAAAACAAGTGGATTGGAACGAGGTACATCGTTACGGCATAGTTGAAGGTCATGCACTTACTTCCAAAATCTCTGAGGCGGAACGATTGGTAGAAAAGCCAAAGAAGGAAGAAGCAACCTCCAACTTGGCGATTATGGGACGTTATATCTTGACGCCTGATATTTTTGATATCCTGGGCCAGCAATCTGCGGGAGTAGGCGGGGAGATTCAATTGACGGACGCATTGTCCAAGCTGGGAGAAAAGAATCCGATCCTGGCCTACGAGTTTGACGGGAATCGCCATGATGTTGGCGAGAAATTGGGATTCATTGAAACTACTATTCATTATGCTCTGCAGCATAACGAAATCAAGGATGAAGTACTGGCTTATATGAGACAGGTTATTGAAAAGATTGACCAACAAAAATAGACAGCTCACCTAACCTCACCTTATCAAAATAAAAAAGAGACTACCGGATGATATAACATCATCTGATAGTCTCTTTTTTTCTGCTATTTCTCCGATTTTAACTGAGCAATTTGCTCTTTTTCCTTCGGATCAGCTTTTATTAGTTTATCGTACAATGCTTTGTCATCCTGCCCTTGCTTTTGCAGAGCGACGATATAATATCGAGCAATCTCACGATTTGTAGCGTCGCTCAGATCGTCTTTCAAGCCGTTTTTGAGGATGCTTGCAGCCTCAGCAGGCTTACCTGACATGAACTCAATTTTTCCAGTACTGAGCGCAATACCCGGAGTTACTTCAAAAGTACGTGTCAACTCAATTTCAGGTGGAACCGTCTTAATATGAGCTACCCCATCCAGAACCTTCTGATAAGCAGCGAGACCTGCTTGGAAATATTTCTGTTCCTTGGCTGTGTCTTTCTGCTCATGTGCCTTATTACCAATAGTGTAAGCTTGGGTAATCAACATATTGTACCAGTCATTGTCCCAGACAAAGTTGGAAATGTTATTTTCCAAAATACTGAAGGCTTGCTCATGCTCACCTTTTGCTTTTAAAAGGTTAACTTTGGAGTTATACATGATTTTATTATACGGTTCTGCCTTCAGGCCCGTATTAAGTACCTCTATTGCAGCGTTATAAAATTCCTCTTTTTTCGTTTGATCATACACATTCTTGTACAGTGCAGCCAATCTTATAACCGAATCTGGGTGCGTAGGACGAAGTTCAAGATCCTTATTAATGGCACTTTGGATTTCCTCAAAAGATGTGCTGACCGCCATGATCTGTTTGGCAGATGTGGCAGCATTGGCCGATTGCACGAAGCGGAGACCTGCAAAAAGCACCACAATGCTTAGAATGCCGATGACTGCACTATACATGATTCGGAATCCGGAAGCACTCATGGACAGGCGTTTAAGCGGCTTGCTGTCCATAGCAGCGGCCATACCACCGAGACTCACAAATACCAGTATGCCCATGAACACGTAACTCAGATTAAAGTCTAGCAAGCTATGAAGTAAGATTGAGAGTGCCAAAATGAGATACAGGAAGTGAGAATCCCGTTCTTCATCATCTTGTCTCATATAGCTACGGATATATTTATAGAAAATATATAAGATAAATGACATGAAAATTACAAAACCGAGAATACCAACTTCAACCAGATACTGCATGAAGAAGTTATGGGCCTGACGGCTTGTGTAAGGATAATCTTGGTATTTCTCGTATAAAGTAGCCCAACCGCCGCCGCCGGTGCCAATAACAGGATGATCTTTAATCAATTTGGCAGCATCCTGATAGAATACAAGACGTTCCAGTACACTATGCTGCCGGAAATTGATATTTTCAAACCGGACCTGGACGTTTTCTGGTAGTACGCTGCGCAGGCCAGTTCCAATAAACAGAAAAGCCAGCAAGCCAATCACCACAACTGATCCAACAGGTAGCCACAGGTTGGATAACTTGCGGGAGGCCCATCCTTTGAGGGCATTTTCCAACTTCGGTGCCAGATAACGTTCAACAAGCCACAGTACGACAGCTACAGCCAGGGAGACACCAATAAGTAACCCCCAAGCCTTCGCAGCCTCTCCGCCGTTGTAGGTCTTGTTGAGTTGTAAACCCATATTTGTAATTGGCGCCAAGATAGATATTGACGCTACACCAGCAATGGCGCAATGTAAAATCCATATAATTTGGCGTGCTGGTTTAAAGAAAAGCAAAAGCAGCACGAAAACGACTGGCAACATAACCAGACCGCCCCGTGACAAGGTCAGGAACAGCGAGACCAGGATGGGCACCAACATGAAACCATGAGTAGCCTTGCCATACCATGATTTTGATTTCATTAAACAAAAAACGGCAGCGAATAGGAAAGCCATTAGAAAGGCGGCATATGTATTCGCATATTGAAACACTGATGTCAGCCGGAGACCATTTGTATCTGTCATAACTGCATTGGTATAACGATATTGATACACATATTGGGTAAACCAGCCTACCATCTTGCCAGCAAGTACCCACTGTCCAAACCAGTTAATAAAGCCAAAGCCTACAATGACATAAGCAACAGTCATAATCAGGTTGTGAATAATCTTATTGCCTAAGCGATCTTGTAGTAGATAGATTGAGATGATAAACAGAGCGGCATATATGCACTGTACCACCACCATATTCATGGCCAGGTAATGCGAAGCTGCTGAAGTCAGTGAAAGCACATAAGACAGGGGAAGCAGCAGTACTAATACAGCCAGCCAATCCCTTTGCTCTTCCAGCTTGAATTTCTTATAATAAGATACGATTGCCAGGATCAACAGAATCGAGGCGATGATAACAGCCCAATAGAGAGGCTTTTCAAAATCGAGCATTTGCCCATTAAAAAGTGCAGCCTGGAAGGGAGCCCAAGCTAAAAACAGAATCATGCCAACAATTAACACCCAAAACATAGCCGGCCTTTTATCGTCACGGGTCGACGTTTTGGCCTGTTTCCCGTATACTGGATTCGACAAGGTTTACAATCTCCTTTTCTTGTAGATACGTCAACATTTTAGCATACCCTTTTAAAAGGAACCAGTTTCACTCTTAAAAATAGAGTAAGCTAGTTTGAAAAGTAAAAAGAACATGCCTATTAGTTAATCGCATTTGTCAGAGTAAGAATCGTATTAAGGTGATAATGAAGGCGCCCATAATAAGATCCCAAGGGCCTGAACTTGTAATAAATGTTGGAGGTAAAAATAAAAATGCATAGTATTACAAATAAAGCTTTAAAGTTTTTTCAGAGTGGAATAGATCGTAAATGGATCACGATTTATTTAGTAGTCTTACTAATAGGGATGATTTTAATTAAATCTACAATTAATCCTCTATGGATAGGTTTTATTAACTTATTTATATTTTTATTTCCTGTCTATTATCTGATTTTCAGAATGATCAGGGAATTACTCTCTCCTGAACATACTCAAAAGATTTTTGGTAAAAAAGTGATTATAAGCATTGTTATGATTTATACCTTAATTGGTTTGTTTATCGTGTCTTTTAATTCCCAAGAAAGATTTGTTTATTTTTGGGACTTTTCTGGTTATTGGGCTACCACAATCAGTTATACGGATATGTGGTTTAGTTCTCCAATAGATGCTATTACTAAAATTTATGCAAGCATTTTAAAGGATGAGTATAATGTAGTTCCTCAAGTACCATTAGTACTGTTATTTAAATTACTGGGTACATCTTTTCCAATGTTCACATTAAGCATTTATATAGCATATGTTATTCCTTTTTTTTCATTGATTAGTGCCATGATTTTGAGAATTATTTCTGATTATAATAAAGAGATTTCATCAAAGATTGTTATCTTAATAATATCCTCTATTGCTTTGGTCACTTCAATTATGCAGCCTGTATTATCTGGTTATTTAGACTCTGCTGGTTTAATTGCTTGTATATTTATTACAGGACTCGTTTATTTAAGGGAAAAAAATCAAGTAAGAACTATTTCATTCTATTTTACAATGATCTTCTTTTTAATCGGTCTAGCGTTTATTCGTAGGTGGTATGCTTATTGGATTCTAGGTTTCTTTATAGCTTATGGTTTAATTATCTTATACAGACTAATATTTTCTAAAGGAGAAGAAAGAAAAAAGGTAATAGTATCTTTAAGGGATTTATTTTTGATTGGCCTAGGTTGTTTAATTATTTTGCTAGTAGGCTTTAGAGAATTTTTTACAAGAAGCTTGTATACAAACTATCAAGATCTTTATTCCGCCTATCAGAGTGGAGGATTGTCTCATAATATAGAATTGTTGATACAAAATTTTGGATGGTTAACATTGTTGATATCAATTATTGGAATTCTAGAGGGTTGGATAAGAAATAAAAACTTAAGGCCTTTAGTATTCGGTTTAGTCATACAAATGCTTATCTCTTTTTACTTATTCGTAAGAGTACAGTCTATGGGGCAACAACATTATTATATACTAGTGCCAAGTTTGACAGTATTGTTTGCCTTGGGTGTATTCAGTTTGACTAAATTGTCTGGTCAAAATTGGTATAAGATTATTGTAGCGTGCTTAATATTAATGTTATTAATAGGTAATTTTTCGCATTCTTTCATTAGACAGCCACTCCCATTATTAAAGAATTTTAATGGAATATATACTTCTAACCAAACATATCCAAGAGTTAGAACTGACTTAGAGCAGCTAAGATTAATTTCTTCATACTTAAATGAACTGTCTCGAAATGAAAAACCTATTTATGTGATATCAAGTTCCTTTATTTTTAATGATGATATTTTAAGAAAACTATCTATGCCTGATAATCTTAATCCTGTCCCTTCACTAATAGGTGTCAGTCATGTTGATAAAAGGGATGGATTACCCAAAGGATTCTTACAAGCAGAAATAATAGTTGTTGCCGATCCAATTCAATATCACTTAAATCCTGATGACCAAAGAGTAATTGGGGAACTCGCCAAGCCTTTTTTACAAAATATAGGTATAGGGAAATCTTTCCTTTTGAAAAAAACTTTCACTATTGCTGAAGGCATAAAAGTCAATGTTTATGAGAAAAAAGAGGCTTTAAAAGAAATCGATGTATTAGCTTTGGAACAAAAATTTCAGGAATGGTATCCTGATTTAAAAGAGAAATTTAAGTTCAAAATTGAATAGTAAAAGATAGTGATCGAATGTCTCTTTATTTAATTTCATAAGGATTTAATAAATAGTACAGATCCACTATAGAGTGACCTGAATCAAAGGGGAAATGACTGTTTTGGGACCTTTTTAAGAAAAAGGGTTTTTGTCAAAGTGATTAAGGTGAAATAAAAATAAAGTCAGTCCTAATTCCCAGATACGTGAATCTCGTGCAGTGCGACTGCTCCAGTAACCTGATGATTAAAACATACAAAAGAGACTGTTAGTGAAGATTTCTAGCAGTCTCTTTTGTATGTAACAGTTTGTATTCTATATCTATTTATTGGTAGCTAGCTAAGGTCTTATATTCTTAATTCAACTGCTAAATCCCTAATTTCATTATTCACATGGCTATGTGAATAATGAAATTATATATATCTAGTGCCCTCATAATCTATTTAACAAATCAAACATAGATTTATTCTTTGATCGTGAAAGGGAGGTAAGCTTTTGAGTATCTTTAATGAAAGAAATCGAACTGTGGATATTCTTAGATTTATAGCTATCGTAAGTATTATAATAGCTCATGCTTCACCCAATGAATTATTATTTCGAATTAGAAATTTTGATGTAGTACTTATGGTACTGCTAATGGGGGTTTCTTTTAATATTAGTCAGAAAGAACATTCAGTTAATTATAATTCATATATACTAAAAAGGTTTAAAAGATTAATTATTAGCACGTGGATCTTTTTAACAGCTTTCTTTGCACTATTTTATATGATTTCTAACTTTTCGAACAAAAATTTATTTTTTGATATAAAAACAATTGTGTTATCTTTTGCCTTCAATGGGGGCATAGGATATGTTTGGGTTATGTATGTCTTCTTTGTAGTTTCCCTTTTTAGTCCACTCATCCTTCAATTAAGTGAGAAAATCAAAAGTAATAATAAATATTTATTATTGTTGATTTTTCTCTATATGATCTACCATTACTTGGTTAGTTTGAATAGATTACTACCTGTTAATTTAGGTGGAAATCTGCAAAATTATATTCTCACGCCATTTGGATATTGTTTAATCGCTGCTGTAGGAATTAGATTTAATAAAATGAATAAAAAAGAAATATCGGTAATTTCTGGTGTATTTTTATCAATTTTTCTTATTTTCATGTTATTGTATAAATTTAAATCTACTCAGGATTTCAAATACCCTCCCACTATTTATTATATAAGTTATGGATTGTTTGTGAGTTTCGCTTTGTATTTGATTTTTAACCAACAATGGGTACAAAATTTAATTTTCAATCGTTTTGTATTTTTTTATTCTAAAGTATCGTTAAATCTTTACTTTCTTCATATAATCTCAATATATACACTAAATTTTTACGGACAAAATATCCCCTTAATTTCAGAATACTTTATTGCACGATTCTTGTTTATTATATGTAGCGCAATGCTAATGACATATCTGTATGAGTGTTTAATTGCAAATTGGTTGAAGAAGCGCGCCTTAAAAAAAAATCATAAAATGTATTAGATGTTCTTTACTAACCATTATTACAGATGAAACGGACACATCTTAAATTAGAAATCGTCTGAATGGTTAATAGATAGCGGATTTGTTTAGAAGAAATGTGATCAGAGAGCCAGATTTAAAACACTAGTTTCATGTTTTATTTTTGTGATTGTTAATCTTTTGAATTAATTTTCCGATTGTTATAAAAATTCAAAATCATCATATCTGCTATGATTTAAGGGATGGTGTAGCAACGAGCATCTCTTAGTTCGTAGTATAAATTATTCATCTTCATTTTTTCTTAGGGCGTTGGCAGCTTAAGTACTGTCCTCGGTAAAATCAAACTAATTAATATATACAAAGCGATGAAAGGTCGCTTAGCCAAAAACAAAAGGATACCAACAATTAACATTCAGGAAACAGTCCCCCTTTCACGCTCACGGGTCGACGTTTTTGTATGTTTCCCGTATACTGAATTGGACAGTCTTCTTTTCTTTAGATACGTCAGTTTTATGATGTGGAACTTAGCTTTATTGGGAAGATGATAAAATGGGGATTGGATTACATAAGATTATACGTTTAATTATCTGTATGATCTTTTATTTTCGAGCAAATAAGCTTAATAAACAACTGCCAACGGCAGGAGGTAACCATTTTGAGTTCTAATTTTAACTATAAGCAAACCCCTGGTAGAGCAAAGCTAGCTAATTATACAAGTGACGATGAAAATCCTTTAATCAGCATTATTACCCCTTTTTATAATTCAAAGGAGTATTTTTCTCAAACTTTCAATAGTGTAATGAACCAAACCTTTCCCTATTTTGAATGGATTGTTGTAGATGATGGGAGTGTTGACAAAGAAGCTGTTTTGCTGCTACAAGAATTGGGGAAACTAGAAAAACGTATTCGAATCTTTCATATCGAAAATGTTGGACCATCTGCTGCAAGAAACTATGCGATTAATCAGTCGCAAGCAGAGATCATTGTACCGCTTGATGCAGATGATCTAATTGAACCTACTTATTTAGAATGTGTCTATTGGTCATTACACACTAATCCAGACGCAAGCTGGAGTTATACAGATAGTATAGGTTTTCAGAATGAAGAGTATCTTTGGAGAAAGCCTTTCAATTCGAAACTAATGAAAATTGAGAATCTATTAACCTGTACTGCTGGCATACGAAAAAAAGATTTATATGAAGTCGGTTTATATACAACAAGTGAAACTTACTTTAATGAAGACTGGCATTTATGGCTTAAGCTGTTGAATGCGAAGAAAATCCCTGTTCATATGGGATGGTATGGCTTTTGGTATCGGCGAACTAATAATGGTGTTTTAGGGTATTTGAAATCCAATAAAAATGATTGGAAAAAATCTTCTTATTTAATTAAGGAGATTGGCAAAGGTATTACTAATATTAAAGCAATTGAATTTCCTAGATATAACATGAAAAAAGGATTTCCTAATCCTCAAAAATGGAACTGGGATAGAGCACCGGTGAATACAAGCGATAAAATAAAGGTGCTAATGCTTCTTCCTCATATGGTAATGGGTGGGGCGGATCTGTTTAATTTAGATATAGTGTCAAGAATAGATAAACAAAAGTTTGAAATGTCTGTAATTACAACCAACCCGGGAGATTCAACATGGAGACAACGGTTTGAGAAACACGTTACTGATATATTTGATCTTACAACTTTTTTAGATATGGAATATTGGGGTTCGTTCATTCATTATTATATAACCTCTAGAAAAATAGATATCTTGTTTGTTTCAAACAGCTACTTTGGGTACTATTTAATCCCTTGGTTGAGAAAAGAGTTTCCCGATATATCTATCATTGATTATGTCCATATGGAAGAATGGTATTGGCGTGCAGGAGGCTATGCAAGGACTTCAGGAGCTCTTGGTGATTTTATAGAAAAAACCTACGTATGTAATGATCATCTGAGGCATGTCATGATTGAATCCTTTGATAAAAAAGATCATGAAGCAGAAACAGTTTATATAGGTGTTGACGAAGAAGAATTTAATCCAGATTATATAGAGGAAGGCCAAATAAGGGCATCTCTTAATGTCAACCAGGATCAGCCTTTAATTTTGTTTCCATGTAGACTTCATCCGCAAAAGAGACCATTTTTAATGGTTGAAATAGTGAAAAAGCTAAAAGCACTGGTGCCTAACGTTATTGTTGTTGTTGTAGGAGATGGCTCGCAATGGGATGAACTACTGGCCGTAATAAAGAAAGAAAAACTACAACAAACAATATATTGCGTTGGACGGAAGGACGATATGAGGCCTTATTACCGGGATAGTCAGGTCACATTAGTTTGTTCACTTAAAGAAGGACTAAGCTTAACAGCCTATGAATCATTAGCTATGGGAGTACCTGTAGTTTCCTCAGATGTTGGGGGGCAAAAGGAGCTAATTAATAGTGAGGTGGGGAGAGTGATCCCACTTTATCAAAATGAAGAGGCCGACTTAGATAATCGTCATTTTATGCAAGAAGAAGTAGATGAATATGTAGCTGCTCTTTTCAATATTCTTAGTATGGAAAAAGAAGATAAAGAAAAATTGAGCAAACAATGTCGTGAAAGAATTGAACAAGGCTTCACGAAAACGAACATGATCCGTTACTTTGAGGAAGAATTTACAGCATGGAAATATCAACGTAGTAAGGAAAAAAACAGGGGGATGTCTGAGCACCTTAAAGCTTTTCCCAGACTAATTAATGATTATGTATCTTTGTATATTGAATACGAAATTACCGCAATATCGAGTAATAGAGTGTTTCAATTTCTAAGTTATATCAAAGGAGTGTTGATGCTCAAAAAGAACCCTTTATCTTTGGTAAAAGATATTGTCTATTTTAGTAAGAACAAGTATTACTTTAAACGTTATTTATATAGTTTTAAGTCCAATCCATTATTCCAATTTATAACTAAATTAATCAATATTAATAGGTGAATATGTTAAGACCTAGTTGGGGGTAATTATGCAAATTATGCAGAAATATTTTTTGAATTTTAATAAATACCGATATTTATTAAAACAACTTGTAATCAACGATATTAAAATAAAATATCGTCGTTCAATATTAGGTGTAATTTGGAGTGTCCTTCAACCATTGATGATGATGATTGTTTTAACGATGGTATTTGCTTCGCTATTCAAAAGTAATATACCACATTTTGCGATATACGTACTAACAGGAAGAATAATTTGGGATCTATTTTCAAGTGGGACTATTATGGCGATGGATTCTGTAGTTGGCAATGCTTCATTAATTAAAAAAGTCTATATTCCAAAGTATATTTTTCCGCTTTCTAAATGTTTCTCATCATTAGTTAATACTGCATTTGCTTTGATAGCTTTAGTTATAGTTGCGATAGTGAGTGGAGGAGTAAAATTGACTCCTAACCTTTTTCTAATTCCAATTCCTTTGTTTTATACCTTTTTATTTGGTGTTGGACTGAGCTTTATTCTATCAGCATACACTGTTTTCTTTAGAGATTTGAAATATTTATACGAGGTTCTTCTTACCGCATGGATGTATTTTACGCCTCAATTTTTTCCAATGAGCATTATACCTGATAATTTGAAAATAGTATTTGAGTTAAATCCACTCTATTACACTCTTCAGATGTTTAGGGATGTAGTTATGTACGGTGTTACACCTACTCTACAACAGCATTTGATTTGTGCATCAATAGGAGTTGTAACCTTGATAATCGGGCTTTTAGTTTTCCGAAGAAAGCAAGATGATTTTATTCTATATATATAAATGGATGTGATATTACATGGATAGCGAAATGGCAATTGAGGTCAAAGATGTATCTATGACCTTCAATATGAGTCAGGAAAAGGTAGATAACTTAAAGGAACACATTTTAAAGTTAATTAAAGGGCAGCTTTTTTATCAGGAGTTTAATGCACTGAAAAATATTTCATTCGAAATAAAAAAAGGTGAAGTTTTTGGTTTGGTAGGATTAAATGGTGCTGGTAAAAGCACATTACTCAAGGTCATTGCAGGAGTTTTAAAACCTACTTCTGGTACAGTTGTTGTTAACGGAACCATAGCACCTTTAATAGAATTAAGTGCAGGATTCAACCTCGATTTAACAGGGAGAGAAAATATATTTTTAAATGGGGCGGTATTCGGTCACTCTAACAAGTTTATGAGTGAATGCTTTGATAGAATTGTTGATTTCTCGGAGCTTCATGAATTTATAGATGTACCTTTGAAAAATTATTCTTCAGGTATGCTGGCCAGACTTGCATTCTCTATAGCTACAATTGTGGACCCAGATATATTAATTGTAGATGAAGTTTTGTCTGTTGGTGACTTTAAGTTTCAGGAAAAATGCGAAGCATATATTTCTTCGCTAATAAATAAAGGTACCACTGTTCTATTTGTCTCGCACTCTATAAAACAAGTTGAGAAGTTATGTCAAAGAGCTCTATTGTTGAATAAAGGAGAGCTTGTTCTTGTTGATGAAATATCCAAGGTTGTAGAAACATACAAAAATATATCCTAGGTGATTATAGTGGGTAAGGTTTCTATTGTAGTACGAACAAAAGACAGACCTCTTCTCCTTAAAAGGGCAATTAATAGTATCCTGTCGCAAACTTATGCAGACTGGGAAATAGTGCTTGTGAATTCAGGAGAAGATAAAGAATTAATTGAGTCAATCATGCATGATTTCAAATCTAAAAGTTCGAATGATATTATACTTCTTCATATAAACAGTAATCTTCATATAGATGAATTAATTAACCTTGGAGTTTCAAAGAGTACCGGATATTATGTCACACTTTTAGATGATGATGACACGTGGGATCCTTCCTTTTTAGATGAATGCATTTCGTTATTAAATGAAAACAAGGGAGTAGATGGCGCTGTAACTCAGACCACTATCATTGAGGAAACATTAGAAGCGAACAAAATTCGTTTTCTAAAAAGATATGTTTTCAATAACAGACTACGAAGAATTCGTGGTTGGGAAATAGCCAGATGCAATCTGTTTACAACTAATTCATTTGTCTACAAAAGAGAGGCGTATGACAGGATAGAGGGATATCGTAAAGATATACCTTTGCTCGGTGATTGGGAATTTAATATGCGTTTTTTTCTGAAACATAAAATTGTTGTTATACCGAAACCCTTGGCCAATTATCATAAAAGGATAGATGCTAAGATTAGTAGCGGGAATTTCTATGCGAATACTTCATTAACTAGACATCTTAGATATGACCGTATAATTAGAAGAGAATATCTCAAGCAAGGAGTAACGAAAGGCCCCTTTCTTTTTTGCCTTTTAGTTTATCTTTTTGGTTATATAAATGCGATAATTAAATTGACTAAAAGTTTCATTTATCGTAAGTGAAAAACGAAAATACTTCAATGATAGTATTTGGCTATCATTGAAGTTGAGGGGGGAAATTGCGTGAAAATAGCAATTGCGGGAACCGGATATGTTGGATTGGTTACTGGTATATGTTTGGCTGAAATAGGACATGAGGTAGTTTGTATAGATAAAAATCAAGCGAAAATTGAACTATTAAAATTAGGAATTCCCCCTTTTTATGAAAATGGATTAGAGGGTCTATTGAAAAAGAACCATAACATACAATTTACTTCTGATTTTAAGACTGCTTATAAAGAGGCAGAGATTATATTTATAGCAGTAGAGACACCAGAAAATATCGATGGTTCTGCAAATTTGACTTATGTATATGAAGTATCAAAAGAAATAATTAAAAACCTTCAGCATGATTGTACAATAGTGCTTAAATCAACAGTTCCTGTAGGAACAAGTGATGAAATTGAAGAGTTTATGAAAAAAAATATACACAATAATGTTAACGTTGAAGTACTGTCTAATCCAGAATTTTTATCTCAAGGGACAGCAATTAGAGATACAATGGAAGCTAGCCGTATTATTATTGGTGCTAATTCGAAAGAAGCAGCTAACTTACTGAAGCAGGTTTATGAGCCTTTTAATAGACCATTTGTAATAACAAGTCGAACTAGTGCAGAAATGATTAAATATGCCTCTAATGACTTCTTAGCTCTAAAAATATCTTTCATCAATGACATAGCTAACTTATGTGAACTGGTAGGTGCAGATATTGAGGATGTTACCAAAGGTATGAGTTTTGATGATAGAATAGGAGCGAAATTTTTGAATGCAGGAGTAGGATACGGCGGATCATGCTTTCCCAAGGATACTAAGTCATTACACTGGTTATCAAAAGACCGTGGTTACGAGTTAAAGACAGTCAGAGCAGCTATAGAAGTAAATGAATTACAAAAAACAAGATTGATCCAGAAAGCTAAAAAACAATTTTCCTCATTTAATGGAATTAGGGTTACTGTACTAGGACTAACATTTAAACCAGGTACTGACGATTTGCGTGAGGCACCATCTATAAACAATATTGATATTTTACTGAATGACGGCGCAATTGTTACTGTTTATGATCCGGTGGGAATGGATAATGTAAAAAAGATATATTCTGATAAGATTACATATGCCCAAACACCTGAAAGCGCACTCCAAGATTCGGAAATTTGCTTTATCTTTACAGAATGGGACCAGATAAAGAAAATTTCACCTAGTCAATTTAAAAAAAATATGAAAACACCAAATGTTTATGATGGGCGAAATTGTTATAGAATATCTGATATGATTGATACAGGAGTTAATTATAATTCAATAGGAAGATCCTGAAAATTTTTTGGAGGTGTTTGGTTATATGGATTACAAGATCAGTGTAATTGTACCAATATATAATGTCGAAAAATATCTCCCTGAAGCAATGGATTCTCTTAAAAGGCAGACGATTGGATTTAATAACATAGAGGTTATCTTGGTTGATGATAATTCTACTGATGAAAGCAAGAATATCGCCGATCAATTCGCAAGTGAGAATTCTAATGTCATCTCTATACATTTGAGCAGCAGTAGTGGAGCTGCTGGAAAACCACGAAATGTAGGTATTAAGAATGCGAGTGCAGAATATATAATGTTTTTAGACCCAGATGACTATTATACTGATAATGCTTGTGATTTACTTTATCAGAGAATATCTGAAAAAAATATTGATTTTGCTTTTGCTTCATATAGAACTATATCAGAAGACGGAAGTATCATTTTGGATAATGTGTTGCCTATGGGATTTCCTGATGAAATTGATTCGAAATCTATAGAAGAAAATCAACAGTTGTTAGAAATAGCTCCTTCAATATGGACGAAAATTTATAAAAAATCATTTGTAGAAAACAATAATATTGAATTTCCTGAGAAAATTGTTTCCCAAGATTTTGTATTCAATATTCATGCTATGTTAAGTGCTAATGGGATATATTTCTTTAATGATATTGTGTATAACTATAGAATTAGAAATAAAGAAAGTAAATCAATTAGTTATATTTTAGATGAGAAATATTTTTACGGAATCAACAAAAGCCAATTATTGGCATATGAGCTTTTCGGAAAGTTTAACAAGGAACATCTTTTTAGCATCATTTTAGCTAAATATTTGGATTTTAATATTAAAAATATTTTTTTTAGTCAGTTAATATCTAATTCGCAAAAAAAAGATATTATTCGTAATATGTACTGGTTTTTTGAACAATGCTTTGAAAACGAAATTAAGCCTAAAGATAAGTTAAACGAGAAGTTGTATGCTTTAATTTTTGAAAAAAAATATAATGAAGCTTTGGATCTATATAACCATATTTACCCTTTGATTTCAGAATATGATGAATGGATAGTAAAACAAGAGGAAGGTAAAAAGTGGCTGGAAGATCAGCTTGCAAAACTTGAATCTGACCTTAACTCAAAAGAAAATATCATTATCGATTTAAAAAAATATAATAACGAGTTGATCGAAGGAAAAAAATGGTTAGAAGAGCAACTTGGTGAAAGTAAAGAAAGTATTTCTACGCAAATTAATGTTATAGGAGATATGAAAAATTGGATTAATGAACTTGAAAAAGGGAAAGACTGGCTTCAAGTTCAACTTGCAAACTATAAAAAGGAAGTAGAAAACCTAAATATTATTATAGACGATTTGAAAATGTGGAATCAGCAGCTTATAGAGGCCAAAGAGAGTCTAGAGAAACAAATTAATGATAAGTGATAAAGGAGTTATTGAAAATTGAATTATAACTATGCACAGCAACCTGGAATAGGAAATAGTAAAAAAAAAATTGGTTATACTGAAGCTCCTCTAGTCAGCGTTATTACACCGTTTTATAATAGCGCACAACATATAGATCAGACAGCGTCTAGTCTATTCAATCAAACTTTCCCTTATTTTGAATGGATTATTGTGAATGATGGAAGTACCAGTAAAGTAGATGTTGAGAAGCTTGCTGCACTCGCTGACAGTGATAGTAGAATTGTATTACATCATCAGGAGAATGGTGGTCCATCTGAAGCCCGCAATAAAGCTGTCGAATTATCCTCTACTGAAATAATTATACCTCTTGATGCTGATGATTTACTTGATCCTACTTACATTGAGTGTGTATATTGGTCTCTTTATTGTAACCCTCAAGCTAGTTGGACATATAGTGACAGCTTAGGATTTGGAAACCAAGAATATCTCTGGAAGAAAAATTTTGATGCTCAGCAAATGAAAACTGAAAACCTGCTTACATGCACAGCAGGAATCAGAAAAAAAGATTTCCTTGAAGTTGGGAGATATGACGTTTCAGAAAGTCTACACTACGAGGACTGGGCTCTTTGGCTTAAGTTACTTTCAAAAGGTAAATATCCAGTACACATGGGTTGGTATGGTTTCTGGTACCGAAAGACCGATACAGGTGGTTTAGCGAATACTAGCAGAAATGCAGATAAGCATGAACATGCCATGAGTATTATAAAAAAATTAGGAAAAAAAGTTGATACCAATGTTCAGGCTATTGAGTTTCCAAGATTCAGAGGGGTGAATTTTGAAAAACCTCGAAAATGGGAATGGTCTAGAAATAATATTGATTTAAATAATAAAACAAAAATGCTCATGATCTTACCTCATCTGGTTATGGGTGGAGCTGACCTTTTTAATTTGGATATTGTATCTCGTTTGAATAAAGACAAGTTTGAAGTGTCGGTAATTACTACAAATCCCGGTGATTCAACTTGGAGGCAAAGGTTTGAAGAACATACAAATGATATTTTTGATTTAACTACATTTCTTGATGTTAAGGATTGGAGTGCGTTTATCCATTATTTTATAAAAACGAGAAAAATAGATATTGTAATGGTTTCAAATAGCTACTATGGATACTATCTAATCCCATGGTTAAAAAAAGAGTTTCCGCAGCTTAAAATTATAGATTATGTACACATGGAAGAAATGGGATGGAGAGCTGGTGGTTATGCAAGAACTTCTGCTGTAGTTAGTGATATAATTGATAAGACTTATGTATGTAATGATCATCTAAGGGAACTGATGATACAAACATTTAATAGGAAACAAAGCGATGTAGAAACTTTGTATATAGGTGTAGACATAGATGAGTATAACCCTGCGAAATATCGCAAATTTTCAATTAAAGAAGAACTGGGAATTAGCTCTGAACGCCCTGTCGTATTATTTCCGTGTAGAATAGCTGAGCAAAAAAGACCATTTTTAATGATTGCTATAGCGAAAGAAGTTATAAAGAAAATCCCTAATATCGCATTCTTTGTTGTTGGTGATGGTCCTCAATTAGAGGGAATTAGGCATAAAATCGAAAATGAAAAGCTTGGAGATAATGTTTATCTTTTGGGAAGGCAAAACGATATGAAACCCTTTTATAGGGACAGCGATCTGACATTGATATGTTCTATAAGAGAAGGACTTGCATTAACTGCATACGAGTCATTAGCTATGGGAGTGCCTGTTATTAGTTCAGATGTAGGCGGACAAAAAGAACTTGTGGATGACAAAGTAGGTAGACTACTTCCGTTTTTACAAGAAAGGACAAAATTTATTGATATAGAGGTTAGTAAAGAGTACAGTCAAAATGAGATAAATCAATATGTTGAGGCTATTGAATCTCTTTTAAGAAATAATGATCAATACAACACTATTAGCAAAAATGCTAGAGAAAAAATTATAGCTAAGTTTGATAAAAATAATATGATTAGAACTTTAGAAGTGGAATTGGTGAACTTATTAAATAACAAATTTGAGGATGAAGAAGTTCACAATTTAAAGTCGTTATCTAATTTAATTGATGATTATCTTACGTTGTATTGTGAATTTCTACAACGCGAGGCTGATCTTGAGTGGATATGGAATGAAAGAAATAGATACAATTTGGATATCAGGTCAAATGATCTGAATAATGTAAATAATAATTCGATTACAGAAGCTGCTTCCTTATTGGAGTTACAAAAAATTTATAATATGAGATCGTGGAAATTAATTGTAAAATATCAAGATTTTATGGACAACTCTCGAATCGGCTTACTGCTCAGTAAGTTAAGAAATTTTATATTGAAATTTAAATGAAGTAATTGGGTTTTTAGTAAAATAATGATGCAGATAGCATGTTTGTATTACTAATAAAAGGGTATGACTTTAACTCTATAAGCTTAAACAGCTTAAAGGTCTATGGCACTGAGTTATTGGATTGAAGAGTTCTTGTCAATATCATTGGGTGACTGTTAATCGGCATTCTTAACGATTTAATTTTTAGATATTGGAATAAACTACATGTAAAGGAGATTTCCATGAAAGGTATAATTTTGGCGGGCGGGACTGGTTCTCGCCTTTTTCCTTTAACCAAGGTGACCAATAAGCATTTGCTTCCTGTCGGTAATTATCCCATGATTTTCCATTCTATATATAAGCTGAAAAAAGCCGATATTACGGACATTCTTATTGTAACAGGTAAAGAACATATGGGGGATGTTGTAAATTTGCTTGGAAGCGGACGCGATATGGGCGTAACCTTTACATATAAGGTGCAAGACGAAGCCGGTGGTATTGCCCAAGCATTATACTTGGCAAAACAATTTGTGGGTACGGATCAGATGGTTGTCATTTTAGGGGACAATGTATTTGAAGATGATATCTCTCCGTTTATACAAAATTTTCGCAAACAGAATGTTGGTGCTAAATTATTATTGCAAAAGGTCCATGACCCCCAGCGATTTGGTGTGGCAGAAATTCAAAATCAACGTATTCTATCTATAGAAGAAAAACCTCAGATGCCTAAAAGCGATTATGCAGTTACGGGCATTTACATGTTTGATCATAATGTTTTTAATATTGTGAAAACCCTAAAACCTTCGACACGTGGAGAATTGGAGATTACAGACGTAAATAATGCGTATATTGCTAACGGAACATTGACCTATGATATTCTTCAAGGTTGGTGGACGGATGCAGGAACTCATACTTCGCTTGCCAGAGCAAATGAACTCGCGCAAAACATTATATTCGGTGAGGAATTTGGTAAGTTAAAGTTGTAAAGCGAAGTTTCACAGCATTGAGGGAAGGACGTATAGCATGAAGATGATACCTTTAAGATTAACAGGTGCAAGTATAATAGAGCCGATTGTTCATGGTGATCAACGCGGTTTTTTTATGGAAAGTTATAATCAACAGGTTATGCAAAATGAGGGGATTACTCATACGTTTGTTCAGGATAACCAATCTCTTTCTGCTGATGCAGGAGTTATACGTGGGTTGCATTACCAATTAAATCCGAAGGCACAAACGAAACTTATCAGGGTACTCACAGGTGCTATCTATGATGTGATTTTGGACATTCGAAAAAGTTCTCCTACGTTTGGGCAATGGATGAGTGTCATTCTAAGTGAGTATAATCATCGCCAGTTACTGGTACCTAAGGGGTTTGCTCATGGTTTTTGTACGCTTGTTCCAAATACTCAGGTGTTGTATAAGGTTGATGAACATTATTCTCCTTTGCACGACAGAGGGATACTATGGAATGACCCTGCACTGAGTATTGACTGGCCTACCTCCAAGGCGATACTGTCAGAGAAGGATAGACAGCAGCCTGTTCTGACAGATGCGGAAATCAATTTTGATTAGAATCTAATACAAATTAATGCTTTGTATGCTTTTGAGTTAAGAAAATGAGTCCAGGAGTCTAATATCTTTAGACATTGCTCAGCTAGGAGGTCTGTATGAAACTTCTTGTCACCGGCGGGGCCGGATTTATAGGCAGTAACTTTGTATTGTATATGTTAAAACAGCATTCAGATTACGAAATTGTAAATATAGATGCGCTTACGTACGCAGGTAACCTGGAAAATTTGAAATCCATCGAAAATCATCCCAATCATACCTTCGTGAAAGCAGATATTACCGACGCGCAAGCGATTGACCAACTAATGCAGCAGGGCATCGATGTGGTGGTGAATTTTGCGGCAGAGTCGCATGTCGATCGGAGTATTTTGGAACCGGAAGTGTTTGTGAAAACGAACGTCCTCGGTACACAGGTGCTGTTGGACGCAGCTAAGAAATATAATGTGACCAAGTTTGTACAGGTATCAACAGATGAGGTGTACGGTTCTCTGGGTGAAACAGGATTGTTCACGGAGGAAACTCCGTTGCAGCCTAATAGTCCTTATTCTGCATCCAAGGCAGGCGGCGATCTGCTAGTTCGTGCATATCATGAAACCTTCGGTTTACCAGTGAATATTACACGTTGTTCTAACAACTATGGTCCATACCAGTTTCCTGAAAAATTGATCCCGCTAATGATCTCTCGTGCACTGAGCGATCAACAGCTACCTGTATACGGGGATGGCTTGAACATTCGCGATTGGTTGTATGTAGAGGATCATTGCAGCGCCATTGATCTGGTCATTCATCAGGGTAAACTGGGTAAAGTATACAATATCGGGGGGAATAACGAGCGGACAAATGTGCATATCGTCAAAAAGGTATTGGAGGAGCTGGGCAAGCCAGAATCTCTGATTTCGTATGTGCAGGATCGTCCAGGTCATGACCGCCGTTATGGCATTGATCCAACGAAGACCATGAATGAGTTGGGCTGGAAGCCAAAGCACTCTTTTGAAACCGGCATTAAAGAAACGATTCGCTGGTATTTGGACAACGAAGAATGGTGGACTCGCATTCAATCTGGCGAATATCAACAATACTATGCAAAGCAGTATGGTTCCCGCTTGGGGGATGCGTAGAATGAAGGTATTGGTTACTGGAGCATCCGGTCAACTTGGTAAAGACGTAGTAAAGGTTTTTCAAGAGCAAGGACATGATGTTCTTGGTTGCGATCGGGAACAATTGGATATCACGGATTTGCAGCAGTCTGTGAAGATTGTAGGACAATATCAACCTGACGCCGTAATCCATTGTGCAGCGTATACGGCTGTGGATGCAGCGGAGACTGATGTCGACGGGGCTTATCAAGTCAACGCGGCAGGTACACGTAATATGGCGCTGGCTGCGGAAAAGGTTGGAGCCAAGCTGGTTTATATCAGCACAGATTATGTGTTCGATGGAACGGCAAAGCAGCCATATCATGAGTACGATAATACCAATCCGCAGAGTATCTACGGAAAGTCCAAACGGGCGGGAGAAGTGTTAACCCAGACACTTTCCTCCAGGTACTTTATTGTTCGTACCTCATGGGTATATGGACTGTACGGGAACAATTTTGTTAAAACGATGCTGAAGCTTGGACAGGAGAAACCGCAGCTTCAGGTGGTGAATGATCAGAAGGGTTCACCTACCTATACGGTGGATTTAGCACGTTTTTTGGCAGAATTGATTCAAACGGAGAAGTATGGCGTATACCATGCTTCTAATAGCGGTTCCTGCACCTGGTATGAGTTTACGCAAGCAATTTTTCAGGATGCGGTAGAACTTTTAGGTGTTAAAGTCACGGCCACCTTGGAGCCGTGTAGTACGGAGCGATTTCCTAGACCTGCAGCACGCCCACATAATTCCGTTATGGAGCATGTTGCGATCCGAACAAATGGGTTGAATGATTTGCGCGATTGGCGTGAAGGACTGCAGGATTTTTTACAGGAATATAGCAGTCAATCATAAAGAAATATTTTATTGTGTTCATAAAAGCTTAAATAGGGCTTGATTTCAAATATATTTGGTCTCAATAATTTTCTGGAAAAGTCGGGTTTATGCTCGACTTTTTTTATTTTATTGAAACATTCCCCATGTCGCTGCGTCTTTTTGTGTACATAACAATCTATAGACTGCAACAGCTCTTTGAAATTATACTGGTTTGCTCTATGATAGGAATAAGAACATTTGGAGTAAATACGCCAAAATCTCATAAACGAGGAACATGAAATCTATGATTAAATCCGTAAGTGTTCATATTGTAACGTATAACAGTGAAAAAGATATCCAAGAGTGCTTAAAGGCTGTCAGCAAGCAAAGCTACCCCCTACAAGCAGTGGTTATCATAGATAATCAATCCAAGGATCAGACAGAGGAACAAGTTAAAGAAATAGCTCATTTGTTTGGTTCAAAATTCAAGTTTGTCTCTAATGTCCAAAATGTCGGTTTTGCCCCTGGTCATAATCAAGCAATAGCGTTGAACGATACGGACTATGTGCTAGTACTTAACCCAGACGTTACTATAGAACCTGATTACATTGAGCGACTGGTTGCAGTGATGGAGCATAATCAGCATATAGGCAGTGCTACAGGTCAATTGCTGCGTAAAGCGAACCGGGAGATGATAGATAGCACGGGTATTGTTATGAATTCAGCCAGAAGAGCTTTTGATCGAGGAGCAGGAGAGCCTTCAGTTCAGTGGTCAGAGTCAGGAAAGGTATTTGGTGTTTCAGGCGCAGCAGCTTTGTATTCACGGCGAATGATTAATGACATTGGTCTAAATGGTGAATTTTTTGATGGAAGCTTTTTTGCATACAAAGAAGATGTAGATGTTGCATGGCGAGCAGCCTTGCTCGGCTGGGAAGCTTACTATGATGCTAGAGCAGTAGCCTACCATGAACGTGGTTGGAAGGAAACGAGTCGTACATCCCAATCGTTGTTTGTGAGAAGACTTTCATATATTAATCGTTATAAAATGATGTATAAAAATGATATTTTCTCTGAATGGATGAAAAATATTATTTCTCTCCTCTCATATGAGATAGCAAGTAATCTGTATTTTCTTTTCAGAGAGCCAAAAGTACTTGTAGCTTGGAAGACTTTTTTCAAAGAACTGCCCGAGCTTAGGGGGAAAAGAAGGCAACTTAGAAAGAAGATTACCCTTCGTCATCATCAAAATAAATCAAAAGCTCAATAAAATATTGAATTCAACAAAACATCATCGAATGCGTGTTCCTTTATGGAAAAATATAGTATAATTGAAACGTGCAACCGATAGAGCTGGCAAGGGCGGTCGGCTAACTCTCCCGAGGAGGGGGGTGAAGCCTGTGACAGTGTTTGAGGCGCTCAGTTTAATGCTGACGTTCGGGGCGTTAATCGTCACACTGTTAGAGTTTAACAAACGAAAATAGACCGCCCCCGCAAGGAAGGGTCTATTTTCGGCCTGATTGTTCCAAAACCGTCCGCTCTTGGAGCGTTGGTTGCGCAGGGGCTGGCTGGCACCAGCCCTTTTTCCATGTATATCTTACCACGATGAATTTTAGACCTCAACCGAGGATTTTACAAAAATCTAATAAACGACTCCCAATGAACAATATATAGATCGAAATGGTTTCGTTTGTCTATATTTGCACTTTGGAGCGACAGGAATCGAATTTTGTGAAATTCTACTAACTATGTAAGGTTACAAGTTATGTGCTTTTTTGCGCCCCGTGGTCTGCGCGGTATGCTATAATAGGCGATAGTAGAATAGATTACTGAATTTGTCAGGAGCGTTTTAAATATGGATGTAAGCATACTGGTCGTCAACTATAATACGTGTCAATTGACGCTGGATTGTTTGCAATCGGTGTATGCGTCAAAGTCGCAGTACCGATATGAAGTGATTGTTATTGATAATCACTCCAGTGACGGATCTGTTGAGGCTATTCGTGCTGCATACCCGGAGATTACGTTGATAGCCAATAAGAATAATACAGGTTTTGCCAAGGCGAACAACCAGGGGATGGAAGTAGCCAGCGGGCGTTATGTATTGTTATTGAACTCCGATACGTTGGTGCAACCGGACACGCTGGATACAATGGTTCAGTTTATGGATACGCATCCGGAGATGGGGGCATCGGGTTGCAAGGTCATCTTGCCGGATGGATCATTAGACAAGGCTTGTAAGCGAGGATTTCCAACGCCGTCAGCTTCTTTTTACTACGCTTTCGGCTGGTCGAAGCGTTACCCGGATAACCCGAAGTACAATCAATATCAGCTTGGGCATCTAAGCCCGGACGATGAGTATCCTGTAGATGTACTGGTAGGTGCTTTTATGCTGGTGCGCCGGGAGACGATTGACCAGGTCGGGGGGTTGGACGAAACCTTTTTTATGTATGGTGAGGATATTGACTGGTGTTACCGGATTAAGCAAGCGGGGTGGGGCATTTACTACTACCCGCGCACATATATTATTCATATCAAAGGGGGCAGCGCTCGCCGTCGTCCTTTGAAAATTATTTATGAGTTTCATAGAGCAATGTGGGTATTTCATCGTAAGCATTATAAACAGCAATACAGTTGGATCACCAATATGGCTGTATATGCGGGAATTACCGTGAAATTTGGAATGGCCTTTCTAAAAAATAAGTTGTCCGCACCGGTCAAGCCAGACGGCGGGGAACAATCTCGTACTGAGGTGAAAGCATGATACGCAGAAATCAGCGTTTTTTAACCCAATTATATATTGTGGCGGATTTCGCGGTCATTCAGTTGTCCTTTCTGATCGCTTGGTTTTTCAAATTTGAAAGTGAATGGATCACCTATAAAGAACCGCTTCCTATTCAAGTATATGGAGGCTGGAGCTTAATCTACGGCCTGATTGCTGTAGTGTTGGGGATGTTATTCTCGCTCTATTCGCCCAAACGCAAAAAACGGTTTGCAGACGACGTATTCCGCGTCACCCAGATTCATATTGTTGGCCTGTTCGTGCTGTTGAGTGTGATGTTCTTCGTGAAGCAAATCGACATTTCGCGGTCCTATTTGGCAATCTATATGATTGGAAACGTTCTGCTTATTTTGTTTTACCGATTTTTTTTGAAGCAAGTTCTTAAAGCTCTCCGTCAAAAAGGATACAACAAGCAATTCATGCTTATTCTCGGGGCGGGTACTCTAGGCCAACGATTTTATCATAACCTTGGACAGTATCCTGATCTGGGATACGAGGTAGTGGGTTTTCTGGATGATAAGCGGCATTGGAGTGAAGAGGAAGAGGCGCATTTTCGCCCGATTCTTGGAGGCTTAGATCAATTGGAGGCTACGCTGTCGCGTCTGATGATTGACGAGGTCATTCTGGCGCTGCCGCTGGATGCTCATGATAAGTACCCCAAGATTATCAACATGTGTGAAAAAGCTGGAGTGCGCACGCTTATAATCCCCGACTTTTTCGATTATTTGCCGGCTCGCCCGTACTTTGACAACTTTGCAGGTATGCCGATGATCAATGTACGGGATATTCCACTGGATGTGGCGGGGAATCGATTGTTTAAGCGTCTGTTCGATATTTTATTCTCTTTATTCGCGATTCTCCTGACCTCTCCGATCATGCTAGGGGTGGCGATTGGTGTGATGATTACATCCAGAGGGCCAATCATTTTTAAGCAGGAGCGGGTAGGCTTGAACCGTCGTACCTTCCGAATGTACAAATTTCGTTCGATGAAGGTGCTGCCCCCTGGAACTGAAGATACGGGCTGGACGACTGCTAATGACCCAAGACGCACACGTTTTGGTACTTTTATTCGTAAAACGAGTCTCGACGAGTTGCCGCAATTTTTCAACGTTCTGCTGGGTGATATGAGTGTCGTTGGTCCACGCCCAGAACGACCCTATTATGTGGATCAGTTCCGTGAGGAAATTCCAAAATACATGGTGAAGCATCATGTTCGTCCTGGAATCACAGGCTGGGCACAGAGCAACGGGTTGCGTGGAGATACATCTATTGAGGAACGGATTAAGCATGACATTTTCTATATTGAGAACTGGTCACTCTTATTCGATATTAAAATTATTTTCCGTACGATTCGCAATGGTTTCAAGAACGCGTATTAATCCAGAGTCACCCTTCGGTTTAGCCGGAGGGTGTTTTTGCGTCTGGCAGTTGTTTTGAGTATGCGTATGTGGGGTATTGACCTGTACGAAAAGGATGTGACACCCTATGAAACGACTAATTGCTGCGGTCATTCTTTTAATATTAACCGGCACATTTTTACTGGGTTACAAAGGGCAATCTACAGAAGAACATACTGGCTTTACCACGCACCGTGTGATTTCGCATGCCATGGGAGCCGTTGATGGTTTGGCCTATACTAATGCGCGTGAAGCGTTTGTGGAAAATTATAAAAAAGGCAGCCGCGTATTCGAGGTCGACCTGATGTTTACTTCGGACGGACATTTGGTGGCGCGCCATGAATGGACAGAATCCTTTACAGAGCAAATGCAACAGGAACACGCAGTTGCTACAGAACAGGGCGGAAAACCTTGGAGCTATCATCAATTTAAAAACACACCCATACACGGTTCCTATACTCCAGTAGATTGGAAGGATGTATTGGATCTATTGGAAACATACCCGGATGCTTATATTGTGACCGATACGAAAGAACAGGACCCTGCCCAAATCAAACAGTTGTTTGCACAACTGACCCGTCAGGCACAGGAGAAAAACCCCGAGCTTTTGTCCCGTATTGTTCCTCAAATTTACAATGAAGAAATGCTGCAAACGTTGCGGAGTATTTATCCCTATCCATCCGTTATTTATACGCTCTACGCCACAGAGGATAAAGATGACCAGATCATTCGATTTGTACAGCAAAATGATATAACGGCAGTAACTTTACCAGAGAATCGGGTGAGTGGTGCTTTAGTGGAAAGTTTGCGTCAGGCAGGGGCAGTGTGCTACGTAAATACCATTAATGAGTTGAAGGATGCGGCTGAGTATGAACAGATGGGTGTGCGAGGTTTCTATACAGATATTTTAACGGAAAAAGAACTTAGTAAACGCAGTTGGTTGTATGCGCTACGACCATGAGCTGTCTGAACGGGGTGTTCCCATTTGATACGAACATTGACACCTTTTAAGCACTGTCATAGACTTAGCATAGAACGCTTTTGGATATTGGAATTCGGCTCGACTGGATCATGACAAAAGCAATGGATGCTGGAGGAATGTGTGTTGGCAGATTCAATTCAATCATGGAAGCATGTGTTTAAGCTTGATCCTGACAAGGAACTGGATGATGAGGCACTTGACGCCGTGTGTATGTCTGGTACGGACGCCATTATGGTAGGAGGTTCATCGGGTGTAACCTATGAAAATACGGTGGATTTGCTGTCACGGGTTCGGCGTTATGAGGTGCCGTGTGTGCTTGAGGTGTCCGATCTGGAGGCTGTAGTGCCAGGGTTTGATCTATATATGATTCCCATGGTACTGAATACCACTGACAGTAATTGGATTCTAGGGCAGCACCAACGTGCGATTGAACAGCTTGGTTATGTGATCCCGTGGGATTTGCTTGTGGCGGAAGGATATATTGTTTTGAACGGTGATTCCACGGTCGCTAAGCTTACCGGAGCAGATGCTTCGCTGGGTGCTTCATCTGCCGCCTCATATGCACAGATTGCTGACAAGCTCATGCATCTGCCGATTGTATATGTGGAATATAGCGGTGCTTTTGGGGATATGGAGCTGGTGCAAAAAATACATCGCAGTACGGAGCGCTCTCGTGTCCTATACGGGGGAGGAATCGTGGATAAATCTACCGCGTTACAAGCGGCTGCGGTTTGTGACACCATTGTAGTAGGTAACATCATTTATCGTGACTTGGCGAAGGCGCTGGAGACGATAGCTGTGAAATTGGAAGTATAGAACGTGAATTTATGGAAGCTCAGGGAAAGGAGCATGCACGCATGCAATCAATAGATATACATGAGGCGGTAGCTCGCCTTAATCCGCCTCAGCGTCAGGCTGTGGAGGCGGTAGATGGTCCGCTGCTGATTATGGCTGGCGCAGGCAGTGGTAAAACACGGGTGCTCACGCACCGAATAGCTTACCTCATCGCGACCCGCAAGACGGCTCCATGGGGCATTTTGGCGATTACCTTTACGAACAAGGCTGCACGTGAAATGCAAGATCGCGTATCCAAGCTGATTGGCCCACAGGGAAGAGATGTTTGGGTATCCACCTTCCACTCGATGTGTGTGCGTATTTTACGTCGGGATATCGAGCGGATTGGCTTCACCTCCAATTTCAGCATTTTGGATTCTACGGATCAATTGTCTGTCATTCGGAGCTGCATGAAGGATCTGAATATAGACACCAAAAAGTTTGAACCCAAAGCGGTTCAGTCTATGATGAGTACGGCTAAAAATGAACTGGTCACTCCCGAAATGTATGAGCGCAAGATTGGTGACTATTTTGAGGGGATTGTGGCGAAGGTATATACCAAGTACCAACAACGGCTCAAAAACAACAACTCTCTTGATTTTGATGATTTGATCATGGCAACGATTCAGCTATTTAAAGAAGTACCTGAGGTACTGGATTTCTACCAGAAGAAATTTCAATACATTCATGTTGATGAATATCAGGATACGAACCGTGCGCAGTACATGCTGTGCAAAATGCTGGCCGACAAGCATCACCGGATTTGCGTAGTAGGTGACAGTGACCAATCCATCTATCGGTGGCGGGGGGCGGATATTAGCAACATTTTGAATTTTGAAGAGGACTACCCGGAAGCGCGCACCATTTTGCTGGAGCAGAACTACCGGTCCACCTCAAATATTCTCAATGCTGCCAACGAAGTTATTGGTCAAAATACAGGCCGCAAGCCGAAGAAACTATGGACTGACAAAGAAGGCGGAGCCAAGATTAAAGTTTACCGTGCTGACTCCGAGCATGATGAGGGCTACTTTATCGCCTCAGAAATTCATAAGAATATTAATGCGGGCAAAACCTATAGCCATCATGCCATTTTATACCGTACGAATGCTCAGTCTCGGGTTGTCGAGGAAATTTTGATTAAATCGGATATTCCTTACCAGATCGTGGGCGGTATCAAGTTCTATGATCGTAAAGAAATTAAGGATTTGCTGGCGTATCTTCGCCTACTCTCCAATCCTGACGACGACATCAGCTTGATCCGAATCATTAATGTGCCAAAACGAAGCATCGGAGACACAACCGTCGGTAAATTGCAGGCAGCTGCAGCGGAACGGGGAGTTTCGATTTTCCGTGTCCTTCAAGTTGTAGACGATTTGGGCTTTGCAGGACGTACACGCAATGCGTTGGTAGAGTTTTACGATATGATCGAAGGTTTAAGTCGGATGGTAGACTACCTGTCGGTTACCGAGTTAACAGAAAAAATGTTGGAAACCACCCAATATCGATTGGAGCTGCAAAACGAGAATACACTTGAGTCACGCTCGCGCTTGGAGAATATTGATGAGTTCCTGTCGGTAACCATGGAATTTGAAAAAGGAGCGGAAGACAAGTCACTCGTCTCCTTCCTGACCGACCTTGCTCTGATTGCCGATATTGATTCCATGAATGACGATGAAGAAGAGCAAAGTGATGCGGTTGTATTGATGACCATGCATAGCGCCAAAGGACTGGAGTTTCCTATCGTATTTATTGTCGGTATGGAGGAGGGAGTATTCCCTCATAGTCGTGCTTTTCTGGATAACGAAGAGCTGGAGGAGGAGCGCAGATTGGCGTATGTCGGGATTACCCGTGCAGAGGAGCAACTGTTCCTTACATGCGCACAGATGCGCACTTTGTTTGGCCGCACCACAGCTAACCCGCCTTCCCGCTTTCTCGAAGAGATTCCAGATGAGTTAAAAGAGGATACGATCATTAAACGTGACCGCTACCGCCGTTCAGGCAATGTAGGCGGATCTTATGGTGGGCGCGGACTGAATAAAGGTAGTGGCAGCAACTTTGGTGGAGAACGCTCGTTTGATACGATGAGCCGCAGTGGTTCGTCCGCTTCCGCGTCACCCCGCGTAACAGTAACGACATCTTCATCTGCGAAAGCAACTCCGGCTGCTTCGGCAGGAGGCCCCTCCATTTTTGCTGCTGGAGACAAGGTACAGCATGGCAAATGGGGGATTGGAACCATTGTCGCTGTAAAAGGAACGGGTAATGATATGGAGCTTCAAATTGCTTTCCCGGCTCCAGTAGGGGTTAAACGACTGCTGGCTGGCTTTGCACCAATTACAAAAGTAGAATAAATCTCAAACATCATTAAATCTCGAACCTCATGAGTGGCAGCTTGGCTTAGGCCTCTGCCCTGATGAAGTTCCCGGAGGGATACGCCTGCATGAACCCAATGCACAGGATGGAGCAGCTTGTTGCTGAACTGAACACATATAACTATCATTACTACACACTGGATGAACCCAAGATCAGCGACAAAGAATATGATGTGCTTTATGACGAGCTGGTAGCGCTTGAACAGACGAGCGGTCTTGTGCTGCCGGATTCGCCGACACAGCGTGTGGGTGGGGAGTTACTCAAAGGTTTCACACCGCATCGCCACCTTGCCCCATTATGGAGCCTTGATAAAGCTCAGAATATGGAACAGCTGCGTGCATGGAACGCGCGTGTTGTTAAACTGGTCAATGATTACAATACCAAGAACCCGGAGAAACCTTTGCCATCTCCAGGCTATGCTATAGAACTTAAATTCGATGGCCTGACGCTGAACCTGACATATACTGATGGACAGCTGGTACAGGCTTCTACCCGCGGTAATGGCGTGGTGGGTGAGGGAATATTGGCACAGGTGAAGACCATTAAATCCGTGCCACTTACAATTCCTTTTCGAAATGGAACAATTGAAGTACAGGGAGAAGGGATAATGAATCTCTCTGTACTGTCCAAATATAATGAGACTGCCGTGGACCCTCTTAAAAATGCACGCAACGCCGCAGCTGGCGCATTGCGTAACTTGAATCCCAAAGTGACAGCAGAACGGCGATTGAATGCATTTTTCTACAATGTGGGATATGCAGACCGTATCCAGTTTAACAGCCACCAGGAAATGATGACTTTCCTGCGTGAAAATCATTTTAAGGTAAACCCTTACCTGACATACTTTGATAATTTTGAAGATGTAATGGAGCAGCTGATTGAGATCGAAGAATCTCGTGCCGGATTGGATTACCTCATTGATGGGGCAGTATTGAAAATTACAGATATGCGCACACGTGAGGCTCTCGGGTATACCGATAAATTCCCACGCTGGGCGGTGGCATATAAGTTCGAAGCTGAGGAAACGACAACGGTGCTTAACTCGGTTGAGTGGAATGTAGGACGAACCGGTAAAATCACCCCACTTGCAAGGGTAGAGCCGGTAGAGCTGGCGGGAGTCACTGTACAAAATTGTACACTGAA
>NZ_JBBOSD010000001.1:3522500-3585000 GCF_038004945.1 Paenibacillus sp. FSL M7-0802
GGAACTCGGCAAAATGACCCCGTAACTTCGGGAGAAGGGGTGCCTCGGTAGGGTGAATAGCCCGAGGGGGCCGCAGTGAAAAGGCCCAAGCGACTGTTTAGCAAAAACACAGGTCTGTGCGAAGCCGCAAGGCGAAGTATACGGGCTGACGCCTGCCCGGTGCTGGAAGGTTAAGGGGAGTGGTAAGCCTTCGGGCGAAGCTATGAACCGAAGCCCCAGTAAACGGCGGCCGTAACTATAACGGTCCTAAGGTAGCGAAATTCCTTGTCAGGTAAATTCTGACCCGCACGAATGGCGTAACGACTTGGGCGCTGTCTCAACGAGAGATCCGGTGAAATTTTAATACCTGTGAAGATGCAGGTTACCCGCGACAAGACGGAAAGACCCCATGGAGCTTTACTGCAGCTTGATATTGAATTTGGGTACGATCTGTACAGGATAGGTGGGAGCCGTAGAACTTTGAGCGCCAGCTTGAAGGGAGGCATCCTTGGGATACCACCCTGATCGTATCTAGGTTCTAACTTGGTACCGTGATCCGGTGCGAGGACAGTGTCAGGTGGGCAGTTTGACTGGGGCGGTCGCCTCCTAAAGAGTAACGGAGGCGCCCCAAGGTTCCCTCAGAATGGTTGGAAATCATTCGAAGAGTGCAAAGGCAGAAGGGAGCTTGACTGCGAGACCTACAAGTCGAGCAGGGACGAAAGTCGGGCTTAGTGATCCGGTGGTACCGCATGGAAGGGCCATCGCTCAACGGATAAAAGCTACCCTGGGGATAACAGGCTTATCTCCCCCAAGAGTCCACATCGACGGGGAGGTTTGGCACCTCGATGTCGGCTCATCGCATCCTGGGGCTGAAGTAGGTCCCAAGGGTTGGGCTGTTCGCCCATTAAAGCGGTACGCGAGCTGGGTTCAGAACGTCGTGAGACAGTTCGGTCCCTATCTGTCGTGGGCGTAGGAAATTTGAGAGGAGCTGTCCTTAGTACGAGAGGACCGGGATGGACGTACCGCTGGTGTACCAGTTGTTCCGCCAGGAGCACCGCTGGGTAGCTATGTACGGAAGGGATAAGCGCTGAAAGCATCTAAGCGTGAAGCCCCCCTCAAGATGAGATTTCCCAATTAGTAAGACCCCTTGAAGACGACGAGGTAGATAGGTTGGGGGTGGAAGTGCAGTAATGCATGGAGCTGACCAATACTAATCGGTCGAGGGCTTATCCTAAATAAAACGCAAATAAGTTTCGGATCCAGTTTTCAGGGTGTAACCTTGAAAGTATGTACAAGTGACATACAATAAGCCCATGGCTATTCATTCACACGATATGTGATGAAGCGAATAACCGTACGATAGAATTTGCATAGCAAATTCATGTTTGGTGGCGATAGCGGAGGGGTTCCACACGTACCCATCCCGAACACGACCGTTAAGCCCTCCAGCGCCGATGGTACTTGGACCGCAGGGTCCTGGGAGAGTAGGACGTCGCCAAGCAAAAGTGAAAAGGATGATAATCTCATTGAGATTATCATCCTTTTTTTATGTGTTTTTAGATGGCCACCTGCTTCTAAGGTTGACAGAGGGAAGAGGCTTTGCCACACTCTAAGTGTATAATCTTTTTTATGGATGCCCAAGTATACAAGCGAGGTGACGAAGTTATGGAGATCAGACAATTACAACGTGAGGAATTTGAAGCGGCTATTGAATTATCTCAATATGCTTTTCAGTTTACAATGTCCCAGGAAGATTTGGAAAAATCCAAGAAGAAATTCAAACCGGAGCAAACATGGGGAATATTCGACGGACATGACTTGAATGCTAAACTGACTTTGTTACCGCTACAGGTATACATAAACGGTCAGGTTTTTGATATGGGAGGCATTGCTGGTGTGGCAACTTGGCCAGAAAAGCGTCGCGGAGGCATGGTATCACGCTTGTTGACGCATGCGCTTGAAGAAATGAAGTCTGCGGGACAAAGCCTTTCTTTTCTGCATCCATTCTCCTTTGCCTTCTATCGTAAATTTGGTTGGGAAACGTATATTGAATACAAAAAGTACGTCATTCCCATTGATAAATTCCCTGTAAAACTTAAAACAGAGGGTACAGTCAAACGCGATGTCAAAGATATTTTAGAACTGGACCAAGTGTATCAAGCGTATGCATCTCGTTATAATGGCACGCTGGTACGAGATAAGGAATGGTGGCAAGAGCGGATTTTAAATGAGAACTATCGAACTGCGGTATATTACTCTGAAACAGGCGATCCTCAGGGATATGCACTATACAAAATTGAAGATAAACAGTTGAATTGTGATGAGTTGATATATGAAAATGAGACGGCTCGTCGGGCTTTATGGACTTATTTTGCAAATCATGACTCAATGATAGCCCAAGGTAAATTTAATTACGTTCCAGCAGATGACAATCTGCCATTTTTACTCGATGATCCACGAATTCAACAGGAAACGGTGCCTTATTTTATGGGTCGTATTGTGGATGCAGCTGCTTTTGTAAAGAGATACCCTTTTGAGCAGATTGGAGAGGAAACAAGTTTAACCTTAAGTCTGACAGATCGGTATGCTCCATGGAATGATGGATTATGGAGATTAACGATTACGACGAAAGGACAAGGCCATTTGGAGAGAGTGGATAAAAGTATTTCATCTGAAAACGCCATAGTAGCTGACTTGAAACTTGGGATTCAGTCACTGACGACTCTGATGCTTGGCTACCAGCAGGCTGATGATCTGTATAAGTGGGAGCGTATTGAAGGCAGCAGTGAGTCTGTGTCTGCGCTTAAACGTGTAATACCAGTAAAACAAACGTTCTTATTGGATTTTTTCTGATAAAGGCCATTTAGTTCTTCTTAGGCTCCATCTTTCAGGGAACATGACTTGTGTGGTTATCATAATTTTCAAAACTCTTTCTGTAATGGGAAGAGTTTTTTTTATGGTATTGTATAAAACATAATTAGATTGCGAAAAATGGTATTGACCCCTTGGCAAAAATGAATAATGTGCTATAATATGAATATAGTCAAAGAAAGTCAAAGTCAATTAAGCCTAGTGTGATTCTGTAGAAGTACTATGCTGATGAATTAGCTTATAAGGTAATTTTGATAGCAAAGAAGTAAATGAGGATCGAAATGATTTGCGTATAGTTAGGAGCTGACTCTTATGAACATAAGAGAAGTGTATGATTAATCGCAAATAAAGGCCACACTAGAGACAAAACGGTACAATTCCAATGGATGTAGATCAGGCAATAGCCTGAATACAGCTTAGATTCGTGACTTTACCGTTTGGTTAAGTTCAATATACGGCGGACTCTGTGGAGCGTGAAATGTACTTGAATACTTGCGTTTCCGTTAGTGGAGGATGATGAAATGCGCAATGTTTCCGATATTATTGAACAATATTTGAAGAGTATATTGCTGGAAAGTCCCCAAGGTTTAGTGGAGATTCAGCGCAATGATCTGGCTGACCGCTTTTCCTGCGTGCCGTCGCAAATTAATTATGTAATTAGCACCCGGTTTACGCTGGAAAAAGGCTATGTGGTGGAAAGTAAACGCGGTGGCGGGGGCTACATTCGTATTCAGCGAATTCAGCTGCCTGCACAGCATGCCATCCATACACATCTTCATCAGAGCATCGGGGAGGAAATAAGCCAATCGGCAGCAGAAGGTCTGATTTATCAGTTAGAGGAAGCCCATTTTTTAAGCAAAAGGGAAGCTAATTTAATGAAGGCTGCTTTATCAAGGGATACATTATTACTGAAGCTTCCCTATCGTGATCAACTGCGAGCAAGATTGCTTAAGGCTATGCTGATTTCGTTGCTGGCGACCAAATAGTGTGTGGAAAGAGACTAACGTTTGGATGTAGGGATTGGTATAAATCCTGACATTGAAGGAGGTGCTTTTATGCTGTGCCAAGAATGTAATATGCGGCCGGCAACTTTGCATTTCACCAAAATTGTGAATGGCGAAAAGACAGAGTTTCATATTTGTGAGACGTGTGCCAAGGAAAAAGGGGAGATGATCCCTGGAACACCTAACGGCTTTTCGATTCATAGCTTGTTGTCGGGGATGCTGGATTTTGACTCCAGTACAAAGAGCCAGTCTCCAGGCCACAGTGGTCCGCAGAACCTGCAATGCAAGGATTGTGGCATGACCTATGCACAGTTTAGTAAGCTGGGACGTTTCGGATGCCCATCGTGCTATCAATATTTTGATAGTCGTCTGGACCCTCTGTTCAAGCGTGTGCATGGCAGTACGAATCATGTTGGTAAAGTTCCGGTTCGCACTGGAGGCCGACTGAAGGTTAAACGGCAAATTGACGATTTGAAAAAAGAGATGCAACAGCATATTGTACAGGAAGAATTCGAATCAGCTGCTGAGCTTAGGGATCAAATCAGAGAACTTGAAAAAGAAATGACTGAAGAGTAAAGTTTGTGAAGAGTAGGAGGGATGCGTAATGCCCAATATTCGGTTTACGGAGAAGCCGCTAAGTGACTGGATGCGTGGTGATGCTGCGGATTCGGAGATTGTCATTAGCAGCCGGGTGAGAATTGCGCGTAACTTGCAGCATCTGCCTTTTCCCATGCTTGCTACCAATCAGCAGTCGGAAGAAGCACTTCAACGCTTGACGGATATCCTTCAGTATGATGATTTAGGCGGTTTTGGTACTTTTCATACGTTGAAAATATCCGAGTTGGATGAGATCGACAAGCAGGTGCTGGTTGAGAAGCATTTGATTAGTCCAAATTTGGCGAACGAATCTCGTAACGGTGCTGTTTTAATTAGCGATGATGAATCGGTTAGTGTTATGATAAACGAAGAGGATCATCTGCGTATCCAGTGCTTATATCCGGGATGTCAGGTTAGGGAAGCTTGGGAACGCGCTATGATTATTGATGATGCATTTGAAGCGCATGTTGATTATGCATTTGATGATCGGAGAGGTTTTCTGACCAGTTGTCCGACGAATGTCGGCACAGGTATGAGAGCTTCGGTGATGATGCATTTGCCTGCATTAGTTATGACTCATCAAATCAATCGTATATTGTCTGCTGTTTCACAGGTAGGTCTTACAGTTCGTGGCATTTACGGTGAAGGCAGCGAAGCGGTCGGAAATTTGTTTCAGGTATCTAATCAGATTACACTGGGACAAACCGAAGCGGAGATTATTGAGAATCTACATGGCGTGGTGCTACAAATTATTGAGCACGAGCGTTCTGCCAGAGAAAGGCTAATGAATGAATCTATGCTGCGAATTACAGATCGGGTGATGCGTTCATTCGGTATTTTGTCATATGCAGCAGTATTGGATTCCAAGGAGGCTGCACAGCGGCTATCCGATGTACGTCTTGGCGTAGATTTAGGGATTTTGGAGCGTCCTTCCACCGCAGCGATGAATGAGCTGAATGTGATGACACAACCCGGGTTCCTGCAAAAAAGCTTTGGGGATAAAATGAATACCGAAGAGCGCGATATGTACCGGGCGAAGCTGATCCGGCAAAAATTAGGCACAACCCTTTAATATATAGAATGATCTGAAATACACACTGTGGAGGTGCAGGATATATGATGTTTGGAAGATTTACGGAACGTGCACAGAAAGTGCTTGCTTTGGCTCAGGAAGAAGCTGTTCGATTGGGACACAACAACATTGGCACAGAGCACATTTTGCTAGGCCTCATTCGTGAAGGTGAAGGAATAGCCGCGAAAGCCTTAATCGGTTTAGGGCTGGGACTGGAAAAAATCCAGGATGAAGTGGAAACGCTGATTGGACGCGGTCAAGAGCAACCGACGAACATTGCCTATACTCCACGCGCCAAAAAAGTCATCGAACTGTCCATGGATGAAGCCCGCAAACTGGGCCATACCTATGTAGGTACAGAACATATTTTGCTTGGTCTTATTCGTGAAGGCGAAGGCGTAGCAGCACGTGTACTGAACAACCTGGGCATCAGTCTGAATAAAGCGCGTCAGCAAGTGCTTCAATTGCTCGGCAGCAGCGAGGCTGTTTCCAGCCATCACGGTGCTCCAGCTAATGTCAGCACGCCAACTCTGGACAGTCTGGCACGCGATCTGACGGCATCTGCGAAGGAAAACAACCTGGACCCTGTTATTGGGCGTAGCAAGGAAATTGAACGCGTAATTCAGGTGCTCAGCCGCCGTACAAAGAACAATCCGGTTCTAATCGGTGAGCCTGGGGTAGGTAAAACGGCGATTGCCGAAGGATTGGCCCAAAAAATCATAGCGAATGAGATTCCTGAAACGTTGCGCGACAAGCGCGTAATGACGCTGGATATGGGTTCTGTGGTAGCAGGCACCAAGTATCGTGGTGAATTCGAGGATCGTTTGAAAAAAATTATGGACGAGATTCGTCAAGCGGGTAATATCGTGTTGTTCATTGATGAGCTGCATACGCTGATTGGTGCTGGTGGAGCGGAAGGCGCAATTGATGCGTCCAACATCCTGAAACCTGCTCTGGCACGTGGCGAGCTGCAATGCATCGGTGCGACCACGCTGGATGAATACCGTAAATATATTGAGAAAGATGCTGCCTTGGAACGTCGTTTTCAACCAATTACAGTGGATCAACCTTCTCCAGAAGAGGCGATTCAAATCTTGTATGGTCTGCGTGACCGTTACGAAGCGCATCACCGTGTAAAGATCACAGATGAGGCTATTGAAGCGGCCGTAAAATTGTCAGATCGTTATATCACCGACCGCTTCCTGCCAGATAAGGCTATTGACCTTATTGATGAAGCGGGCTCCAAAGTAAGGCTGAATTCTTACACTGTACCGCCAAACCTGAAACAGCTGGAAAACCGTCTGGAAGATATCCGTAAGGAAAAGGATTCAGCGGTACAAAGTCAGGAGTTTGAAAAAGCGGCAGCGTTGCGTGATACAGAGCAAAAAATCCGTGAAGAGCTAGACGTGACGAAAAACCAATGGAAAGAACAACAGGGTCGTACAGATTCTGAAGTTACACCAGAGGATATCGCTCAAGTCGTTGCAATCTGGACAGGTGTTCCAGTCAGCAAGCTGAAAGAGGAAGAAACACACCGCTTGTTGAATATGGAAGAGTTGCTGCATGAGCGGGTAATTGGACAGGATGAAGCAGTTAAGGCAGTAAGCCGGGCGATTCGCCGGGCACGTGCCGGACTGAAAGATCCGAAGCGTCCAATCGGTTCCTTTATTTTCCTCGGCCCAACTGGGGTTGGTAAAACAGAATTGGCACGCGCCTTGGCTGAATCCATGTTTGGAGATGAAAATGCGGTTATCCGTATTGATATGTCCGAATATATGGAGAAGCACTCCACGTCCCGTCTGGTAGGAGCACCTCCAGGGTACGTTGGATATGAAGAAGGCGGTCAACTGACTGAGAAGGTACGTCGTAAGCCATACTCTGTTGTGTTGCTGGATGAAATTGAAAAAGCACACCCAGAAGTATTCAATATTCTTCTGCAAGTGCTGGAAGATGGTCGTCTAACAGATTCCAAAGGTCGTGTCGTCGATTTCCGTAACACACTCATCATCCTAACATCTAATGTTGGTGCACAGGCGATTAAACGTAACTCCACGCTTGGTTTTACAGCTGTAGTGGACGCTGGGGCGGATTACGATAATATGAAGGGCAAAGTGATGGATGAACTGAAGAAAAGTTTCCGTCCTGAGTTCTTGAACCGGATTGATGAAATTATCGTTTTCCATTCTCTCGAAGAAAAACATATTGCCGAAATTGTGTCACTCATGTCTGAGGAGCTGCGTAAGCGCCTGAATGAGTATGAGGTGGACTTCGAGTTGACAGACAACGCTAAAAAATTCCTTGCCAAGGAAGGCTTTGATCCAGCGTATGGTGCGCGTCCATTGCGTCGTGCAATCCAGAAGCATATTGAAGATCGCCTGTCCGAGGAACTGTTGACTGGCAACATTACTAAAGGTGACTCTCTCTTCATTGATGAGGAGAATGGCGCATTGACTGTAACGAAAAAGGATAATGTATCTGCCAAGTCCTAAGCAGTTTACTAAATAAATAGTAGAAAAGGGTGTCTCGCAGGCTGGAAAGCTATTGCGAAGACACCCTTTTTGTGTATAAAACACGGTGAAAAGGTTGGGTAAATGCTTTGGGAAAGTTTGTGATATTGCTTTACGTCCGCCAAGCTTCAATGGTAAACTTTTATTGTTACAGCTCTTTCTGGGCTGTATGAACATAAATTTGACATCATCGTCGTCAATAAGGAGCCAAGGAATAAAGTATGGCTAAAGTGAAAACTAAATTTTCCTGTACGGAATGTGGTTATGAATCGCCCAAATGGTACGGAAAATGTCCTGGATGCCAGGCGTGGAATTCCATGGTCGAAGAAACGGAAAGCGTTGTAAAAACTCAAGGAATGGGGTCTTCCCTTCTTACTCATAGCACAAAAGACAAGCCACTCTCTATTATAGAGGTGGAGAGTGGCAAAGAAACACGAATTTTGACGGGAATTGGCGAATTGAATCGAGTACTCGGTGGAGGTGTGGTGCCGGGTTCACTCGTTTTGGTGGGCGGTGATCCGGGAATCGGTAAATCTACGCTTATGCTGCAAACATCTAATGAGCTGGCTTTAACTGGTTTAAAGGTGCTGTACGTGTCTGGTGAGGAATCTGTCCGTCAAACGAAACTACGTGCAGATCGGCTCGGTGCCTTGTCCCCCAGCCTATACGTATTATGTGAGACGAATTTGGAGACGATTGAAGAAGCGGTGGACAGCTTGAAGCCGGAATTTTTGGTCATCGACTCGATACAGACCGTATATTTGCCTGAGGTGACGAGTGCACCAGGGAGTGTGGCTCAGGTGCGGGAGTGTACTTCACGCTTTATGCGAATTGCCAAGGGGCTAGGTATTGCTACGGTATTGGTGGGACATGTGACCAAGGAAGGGGCCATTGCAGGTCCACGTTTGTTGGAACATATGGTTGATTGTGTGCTTTATTTTGAAGGAGAGCGTCATCATACGTATCGGCTTTTGCGTGCAGTTAAAAACCGTTTCGGTTCTACAAATGAAATTGGTATTTTTGAAATGGCTGAAAGCGGTTTGCGTGAGGTGTCAAATCCTTCTGAACTATTCCTGTCTGAACGACCACTGGGGGTAGCGGGTTCTACTGTTGTAGCCAGTATGGAAGGAACCCGACCTGTATTGGTTGAACTGCAAGCATTGATTGCAGCTACGCATTTTCCATCTCCGCGCCGAATGGGCACAGGAGTCGATCATCATCGAATGGGATTAATCATAGCCGTGCTAGAAAAGCGGATGGGCATGTTTTTGCAAAACCAGGACGCCTATCTCAACGTAGCTGGAGGCGTGAAGTTGGATGAACCGGCGGTGGATTTGGCTATAGCTGTGAGCATTGCTTCCAGCTTTAGGGATGCTCCTACCAAGCCGTACGATGTGATTTTTGGCGAGGTGGGACTGACAGGTGAGGTACGTGCGGTATCCCGAGCAGAACAGCGAGTACGGGAAGCGGAGAAACTAGGTTTCAAACGGGTGATCATGCCGGAGAAAAGCTTGAAGGGCTGGACACATCCGAAAGGGATTCAAATTATAGGAGTAGGAACGGTGGCAGATGCACTGGCAGCCGCATTAGATTAGGGGGCATTGAGAATGAAAGAAGCGAGCCAACTGGATAAAATGAACGATTTGCTGCGGCTTGTGGCACCGGGAACTCCCTTTCGCGACGGGTTGGAAAACGTTTTGCGTGCCAAAACGGGTGCTCTTCTGGTCGTTGGCTATAGCCCAGAAGTTATGGAAGTCGTGGATGGCGGTTTCTCCATTAATTGTGATTTTTCGCCGAACTATTTGTATGAGTTGGCTAAAATGGACGGCGCAATCATATTGAGCGAGGATTTAAAACGAATTTTATATGCCAATACGCAACTGATTCCAGACTCCTCGATTTCGTCGATTGAAACAGGAATTCGGCACCGGACAGCAGAACGAGTTGCAAAGCAGACTGGCAAACTAGTGGTGTCTATTTCCCAGCGGCGTAATATTATTACCTTGTATCAGGGGACATTACGGTATGCCCTCAAGGAAATCGGGGTTATTTTGACGAAAGCCAATCAGGCTATTCAGACGTTAGAGAAATATAGATCCGTGTTGGGGCAAGCCTCTACGAATTTGACAGCGTCTGAATTTGAAGAGCTGGTTACCATGCCGGAGGTCGTTAATGTCATCCAGCGGATCGAAATGGTACTGCGCATCAAAATGGAGATCAAACGATTTATTAACGAGCTCGGAAATGAGGGCCGTCTGATTAGTATGCAGATGGAAGAGCTTGTCAGCAACATTGAGGAAGAAGCATGGTTGCTGTATAAGGATTATGCCAAAGACGATAGCGACGAGAAAATTCGTGAAATTATATTGGGACTCAAACGTTCTACGGACGACGAATTGTTGGATGTGAATCATATTGTACGTTTACTAGGCTACCCTTCTTCAGCTGCGACATCAGAAGAGTATATTGCTGCACGCGGCTATCGGGTACTGAACAAGATACCGCGTTTGCCGAATGTGATTATTCATAATCTGGTGGAGCGGTTTGGACGTTTTCCGCATGTCATGACAGCAACGATAGAAGAACTGGATGAAGTGGATGGTATTGGAGAGGTTCGTGCGCGTACGATTAAAGAAGGTCTTAAACGTTTGCAGGAACAAGTTTTCATTGACAGGCAAATGTAAATGTAATACAGTGAAAGGATTATAATGGAACAATTCATACATTGAGGTGAAGAGATGATTACCAAATCAATTCCGAACATGTGTACCTTAGGTAACTTGTTTCTCGGAATGATCGCCATTTTATTGGCTGTAGACGGAAAATACAGTCTTGCCGCTATTATGGTTATTGTCGCCATGTTGTTGGACGGACTGGATGGAAGGATGGCCCGGGTCCTGAATGCCCAAAGCGAATTCGGTAAAGAACTGGACTCCTTATCAGATATGATATCTTTTGGTGTTGCTCCCGCAGTTATTATGTACATGGTTGCTTTTCATGATGCGAATTCGGCTCTCGCTTGGACGGTTACTGCCATTTTCCCGATGTGCGGAGCGTTGCGTTTGGCTCGATTTAACGTACGTCCTGGTGTACCAGGTTATTTTACGGGTTTGCCAATTCCGGCAGCAGGTGGCGTATTAGCCACTTTGTCCTTATTCCATAACGATATTTCATTGTTATACATGTCGATTGCCATGTTGCTGGTTTCTTATTTGATGGTCAGCTCCATGAGATATCCTAATTTTAAAAAGGTCGGCCTCCCCAAAAAAGCGATCTGGGTTGCTCCATGGGTCGTAATTGCAGCGGTGGTGTTGGCTGTTAAATTCCCTGACCAGCTGTCGAAGCTGATTTTTGTACCGCTGGTGCTGTATGCATTGTATGGCATGAAGCTGAACATTCGTAAGCTGTCACGCAGACGTGGACGTGGACGTGGTCGGGAGCGTTCCAGTCAGGAAGAACAGGACGATCAATATCGTCATTCACAGCGTTAGTATCAAGCAAGAATAAGAATAAGCATTTATTTCCTTGAAGCATTTCAGGGAGATAAATGCTTTTTTTTTATGCATAAAAAGTGAAAACACAGGGTTAGTTATGATGAAAATGGATCATACTGGTAAGAGAAATGCTATGTATCCAATAAATAGCAGACTATATGAAAAGAAAATAAAGGAGGTATAGAGACTCAATGTGGAGAAAGGCTATTTTAACTTTTACAGGATTGTGCGGAGCATGGTTTGGCTATACGTTATACCAGCGGGTAGGAGGCATTGTAACGTGGATGCCGCAATGGTTGAGTGATGGGTCTTTACCAGGAATGATTGTTTGGATGATGGCGGGAGCAGTGCTATTTATGGCTGGGTGTTCATTCGCAGGGGCATCCGTGGCGAATCGGTTGCAGCAGGGCATTGAAGGCTTGGTACGAATTCCGATGAACGAGATGATGGCAGGTGTGATTGGTTTAGCGGTGGGATTGATACTTTCCTTAGCAGTTTACCCGCTTTTTTCATGGTTGGGGGCCCCGGGTCAACTTATCCAGACGGCTGTTACCGTGATATGCGGATATGTAGGATTGATGGTTGGGCTAGAAAAGCGGGACGAGCTGTCATCCTTTTGGAGTTCTGGTTTTTTTGGTCGGGGAACGGGTGTAGAAGAACGCAAGCTGGAGGAACATAAAATATTGGACACCAGCGTCATTATAGATGGGCGTATTGCGGATATTTGCAAGACAGGTTTTATTGAAGGAACAATTGTAATTCCTGAATTTGTGCTGGAGGAGCTTCAGCATATTGCAGATTCATCAGATTTACTTAAGCGTAATCGTGGACGCCGAGGTCTGGATATTTTGAATAAAATCCAAAAAGAACTGGATGTAAATGTGCTGATTTACGAAGGTGATTTTGAGGAAATTTCAGAGGTCGACAGTAAGTTGGTTAAGCTGGCAAAGGTGTTACAGGGTAAAGTTGTAACTAATGATTTTAACCTGAATAAAGTATGCGAACTTCAAGGTGTATCAGTGCTGAATATTAACGATTTGGCGAATGCAGTGAAGCCTGTCGTACTGCCCGGTGAGGAAATTATGGTGCAGATTATTAAAGACGGCAAGGAGCATGGGCAGGGTGTAGCCTATCTGGATGATGGCACGATGATTGTTGTAGAAGGCGGACGTGACTATATTGGCTCTCTGATGGAGGTGCTGGTCACGAGTGTACTTCAGACCTCAGCCGGCCGTATGATCTTTGCCAAACCGAAATTATTGGAAAAAGCTCAATAAACGCGGTATGATGAAGTAGATGTGTTATCATACGGATCGTCCAAGTGCGATCAGGGCAGGAGTTATTTGAATGAACAATCGGGTAGGAGTTGTCATTGTGGCAGCAGGGCGCGGCTCCCGTATGGGGACGCAGGAGAGCAAGCAATTTCTGCTTTTGCGGGACAAGCCCATCTTCATACATACACTTGAAATATTCGCTGCTATGCCCGAAGTGGATGAAATGGTGATGGTGACTGGGACAGGAGATGTGGAACGCTGCCGAGATTGGATTCATCAATACAAAATCGGTAAAAATGTACGGGTGGTGGCTGGTGGCAGTGAACGCCAGCATTCGGTTTATCGCGGTCTGCGCCACTTACAAGCGGATTGGGTGATGGTGCATGATGGTGTGCGTCCACTAATTCAACCTGAGCTTGTACGTTCATGCCTTGAGGTAGCCCAGCGTACTGGTGCTTCTGTAGCGGCAGTACCTGTAAAGGATACGGTCAAGCAAGTGAACGGGGATGGTATCATTACAGCTACGCCGGATCGCCGAAGTCTGTGGAGTATTCAAACGCCACAGACTTTTCGTCTTTCCGATCTGCTGCGAGCCTATGAGGAAGCGGAGCAGTCGGGATTCTTGGGAACAGATGATTCTATGCTGATAGAACGGCTAGGAATTCCGGTTACTGTCGTTCAAGGCAGCTACAAGAACATCAAAATTACTACGCCTGAGGATTTGGATATGGCGGCGTTATGGGTAAAAACAGAGGGAGAGGATATCAAGTGATCAGAGTGGGACAAGGATTTGACGTCCACCAGCTGGTGGAAGGAAGGCCATGCATCATCGGAGGTGTGAATATACCGTATGAAAAAGGTTTGTTGGGCCATTCCGATGCAGACGTGCTGCTGCATGCCATTAGCGATGCCATCTTGGGCGCGCTTGGCTTGGGAGACATCGGGAAGCATTTTCCGGATAACGACCCAGAATTTAAGGATGCCGACAGTCTTAAGCTACTGGAGCATGTGTGGGGACTAGCTAAAGAGCGAGGATATCGCTTGGGGAATATTGATTCTACGATTATCGCACAAAAGCCCAAAATGGCATCGTATATTCCGCAGATGAATGAAGTCATCGCTCGAGCGCTGGAAGCAGAGGAGCTATCCCAGGTGAACGTCAAGGCGACCACGACAGAGCAACTCGGGTTTCCCGGACGGGGTGAAGGAATCGCGGCTCAATCGGTTGTCTGTCTTATCAAGTAAATGCTATCATCTTGAGTAATTCAATTTGGAGGAGATTATATGAGCACGGAAGTTCGTGTACGTTATGCACCAAGCCCTACAGGGCATCTGCACATTGGAAATGCCAGAACGGCATTATTTAATTATTTGTTTGCCCGCAATCAAGGTGGGAAATTTATTATTCGTATCGAAGACACAGATGTGAAGCGCAATATTGAGGGCGGAGAAGAAAGCCAACTTAAATATTTGAAATGGTTGGGTATGGACTGGGATGAGAGCGTAGACGTGGGAGGCGAGTTTGGACCTTATCGTCAGACTGAACGCTTGGACATATATAAAACGTACTGGCAGGATTTGCTGGACCGTGGTTTGGCTTACCGTTGTTACTGCACTGAAGAAGAGCTGGAGCGCGAGCGTGAAGAGCAGACGGCACGTGGGGAGACACCACGCTATTCTGGGAAACATCGTGATCTAACAGAAGAACAGTGCCAAGCATTTGAAGCAGAGGGCCGTGTACCAAGTATTCGTTTTCGCGTACCGGAAGATCGTGAATATACGTTTGACGATATCGTAAAAGGTCAAATTACATTCAATTCCAAGGAAAGCGGCGATTTTGTTATCGTCAAAAAGGATGGTATTCCGACATATAACTTCGCTGTAGCAGTTGACGATTATTTGATGAAAATATCGCATGTACTACGGGGCGAAGACCATGTTTCCAATACACCGCGGCAGTTGATGATCTTTGAAGCTCTTGGCTGGGAGCCGCCACGCTTCGGTCATATGACGCTGATTGTAGGCGAGGATCACAAAAAGCTCAGTAAGCGTAACGAATCCATTATTCAGTTCATGGAGCAGTATGACAAGTTGGGCTATTTGCCAGAAGCTATATTCAACTTCATTGCACTGCTGGGCTGGTCCCCGGAAGGCGAAGAAGAAATCTATGATCGGGAACAACTGATTTCGATTTTCGATCCTAATCGTTTGTCCAAAAGTCCAGCTGTGTTTGATACAAATAAGCTTGCTTACCTGAACAATCACTATATTAAAAAGGCTGATCCTGAGCGAATTGCCAGCATGGCGATTCCACATCTCCAGGCAGCGGGGCTGTTGCCTACTGAACTGTCTGCGGAACAACTGGATTGGGCTAAGGCTCTGGTTCGCTTATACCAGGAACAGATGACTTCTGCATCCGATATTGTAGCGTTGTCTGAGTTGTTTTTCCGTTCACATCTGGAACTGGATGCTGAAGCAGCAGCTGTATTGGCCGAAGAGCAGGTTCCTGAGGTACTTAGAGCTTTTGCAGGTAAAGTTGAAACGAGCGAGGAATTTACAGCTCCACAAATGGCTAAGCTGATCAAGGAAGTTCAAAAGGAAACCGGTTTTAAGGGAAAACAACTATTCATGCCGATTCGTGTGGCTCTTACAGGCCAAACTCATGGACGGGATCTGAATGAAACTATCTTTTTGCTCGGACGTGACAAGGTACTGGATCGTCTTAAGGCACAAATTAAAGGCTGATGTTTCTTGTCAATTTGTTGTCTTTTCGCTATAATGACTCCATTGATACGGATTGATATTTACGTGTAAAGGCTGCGAACAGGAGAAGTACACTGCATAAGGGCATCTGCCAGAGAGGACGGTCGAGGGGAAACCCCAGGCTGAGAGCCGTCCAGATGACCTGCGGAGGAAATGCGCCTGGGAGCCGTGCGCCCGAACTCTCATTAGCGTCAAATGCTGATGTGACAAGGGCGTGCCGAGTCGTTCCCGTTACAGGACGCTAAAGACGAACTGCTTTGCTTTTTATGCAGCAGATATGTTCGAAGCAGAGTGGGACCACGTTCATGCGTCTCTGCAGCTTAGGCTGCGGAGGCGCTTTTTCTTTTTTATCAGACTCAGACTCATTATAGATAGAAAAATGTCGAAGAGTGCTGGTGGATGCGAAAATTGGCGGAACGTGAAGTGTTGTGATGATGCGGCAAGGATATGAAGGGAATAGGAGGGCGACATGTTCAGACATTTCAAATCCGACATTCAGACTGTTTTGGATAATGATCCGGCCGCCCGGAGTAAGCTTGAGGTCATTTTTACGTATTCCGGCGTTCATGCCCTTTGGGCACACCGAATCGCACATTGGTTTTATTTGCGAAACTGGTGTACTCTAGCCCGTGTTATATCCCAGGTATCGAGGTTTATGACAGGCATTGAAATTCATCCTGGCGCTCGTATCGGAGATCGGCTGTTCATTGACCATGGCATGGGAGTTGTCATCGGTGAAACCTGTGAGATTGGCGACGATGTCGTATTGTATCAGGGGGTCACACTCGGCGGGACTGGGAAAGAGAAAGGGAAGCGCCATCCGACCATTGGGAATAATGTTGTTATCGGCTCTGGTGCGAAGATATTGGGCTCTTTTACGATTGGGGCACAGTCCAACATTGGCTCCAACTCGGTTGTGCTCAAAGAAGTCCCACCAAACAGTACGGTGGTGGGCATCCCGGGGCGAGTTGTCAGACAGGATGGTAGGCGGCCAGACCGACTTAGTCATCAATTGCCTGATCCGGTTGTGGACTCTATGAGAGAACTTCAACGGGAAATTGAACGTTTGCGTGCAGAAATATCTGATTTGAAGGATGGGCCATCCGCTCAGAAACATCAGGTGACCCAAGAGAATAAATTAGAAAAATGATTTTCATGAGGGAGGAACATAACAATGCCGCTTCAAATTTATAATACAATGACGAGGAGTCGGGAGCCTTTTGTGCCACTGGAGCCTGGAAAGGTTAAAATGTATGTATGCGGACCTACCGTGTATGATTACATTCATATTGGCAATGCACGACCTGTAATTGTATTTGACGTGGTGCGGAGCTACCTGGAGTACTTGGGCTATGATGTAAACTATGTGGTGAATTTTACGGATGTCGATGATAAACTAATCCGCAAAGCTCGGGAACTTGATATGGATGTTTCGGCAGTTGCTGAGAAATTTATTGCTGCCTACCATGAGGATCTGGCAGGATTGAATGTTCCTGCTGCCAGCATGAACCCTCGTGTAACAGAGAGTATGGACCTGATTATTGATTTTATTAAGGAATTGGTAGACAAAGGCTATGCTTATGAAAATGATGGCGATGTATTCTATCGGACCAAAAAGTTCAAAGATTACGGACAACTATCAGGTCAAAATCTGGAAGAGCTTCAGTTCGGAATTCGCATCAATGTGGATGAACGCAAGGAAAATGCCGAGGATTTTGTACTCTGGAAGGCAGCGAAGTCGGGTGAAATTCATTGGTCGAGCCCTTGGGGAGATGGACGACCAGGCTGGCATATCGAATGCTCTGCTATGGCTCGCCATTATTTGGGGGATACACTGGATATTCATGGGGGCGGACAGGATCTGCAATTTCCGCATCATGAATGTGAATGCGCACAATCTGAAGTGATTACGGGTAAGCCTTTATCTCGCTACTGGATGCATAACGGATATATTCGCATTGATAATGAAAAAATGTCGAAATCACTCGGTAATGGTATTTTGGTTAAAGATTTGCGCGCTCACCACAAGCCGGAGGCTTTACGTTATTTTATGTTGTCGACACATTACCGGAATCCGTTGAACTATAACCAAGAGACTATGAGTCAGGCGGAGAACAGTGTCGAGCGGATCGCCAATGCAGTTGCCAATGTGAAGCATCGTTTAGCTAATGCGCTGGAAGGTAATGGGGGAGTATCGACGGAACTGCAAACGAAGCTCGACGGAATTTTGCAGCAGTTTGGCGAAAAAATGAATGATGATTTCAATACACCTGATGCGATTACTGCTGTATTTGATTGGGTTAGCGAAGCAAACCATTTGTTGCAGCGAGATGTCGTACATCGGGCGGAACTACAAGCTGTATTGCATACCTTTCATTCGATGAATAGCGTACTTCGCATTTATTCGGAACCGAGTGAGGAGTTGCTGGATGACGAAATTGAGCAGTTAATTGCAGAACGTGTCGAAGCTCGTAAGACCAAAAACTGGGGTAGAGCTGACGAAATTCGCGATCTGTTGGCTGCAAAAGGCATTGTGCTTGAAGATACGGCGCAGGGTATGCGGTGGCGGCGAAAATGAGTGATAAGCCACTGAACTCAGGAGCATCGGAAGGTACGGGGAACTGGTTCCCGTACCCTGCATCCAAGCCAGCCCGTTTGATGCCCCCCATTGCACTAGCTTACATTGGTGATGCAGTGTACGAGGTAGCTGTCCGGCAATATTTGTTGGCTCAGCCTAACCTGCGTCCAAATCATCTGCATCGGCGAGCCACAGGGCTAGTCTCTGCCAAGGCGCAGAGTCGCATGTTGGGGCTATTGGAAAAGGTATTGACGGAAGAAGAACGCGATATTGTCCGACAAGGAAGAAATGCTAAATCAGGAAGTTTGCCCAAAAATGCTGATGTGCTTGAGTATCGGCATGCCACTGCACTGGAAGGGTTGATTGGATCTCTTTATTGTGATGGACATTTGGACAGATTAAGAGAGTTGATTACGTTCGGAATTGCACAAATGGAAAATACAGAAAAATCATAAATGGGAACGGACTGGATGGAACAAGCATCGTCCGTTTCCCGGGAGGAAGCTAGAGATGGAAGAAGAATGGATTGCCGGTAAGCATTCGGTAACGGAGGCATTGCGTTCAGGCAGAACGATAAATAAAATATGGATTGCGGATAATGCACAAAAACATTTGACGCTGCCGATTACAGCTGAGGCGAAAAAAGCAGGAATCATTGTCTTGCAGGTGGACAAGCGTAAGCTGGATCAAATGGTTCCGGGCATTCAGCATCAGGGAGTGGTCGCGCAAGCTGCGCCTTTTGCCTATGTTGAAGTGGAAGAATTGCTCGCCACTGCTCGTGATAAGGGAGAAGAGCCGTTTTTAATTTTGCTGGATGAGATTGAAGACCCTCATAATTTGGGCTCCATCCTTCGTACAGCGGACTGTACTGGAGCGCATGGTGTTATTGTGCCGAAAAGGCGTTCTGCAGCTGTAACTGTAACGGTGTCCAAAACATCGGCAGGTGCTGTGGAGTACGTCCCGGTGGCGCGTGTAAACAATCTGGGACAAACCATTGACCGTCTTAAAGAAGAGGGTGTATGGGTAGTTGGTACGGATGTTACAGCGAAAGACCCTGTCTTTGGGAATGGAGTATTCACGGGACCGGTAGCCATTGTCATTGGTAACGAAAATAAAGGGATGGGCCGTTTGATCCGTGAGAAATGCGATGTACTCGTCAAGCTGCCAATGGCAGGGCAAATTAATTCCCTTAATGCTTCTGTAGCTGCAGGTGTTGTCATGTACGAAGTATTGCGCGGACGACAGGCACGGGGCTAACGATATGGCTGACATGCGGGATGTTCTGCTTGTGGACGGTTACAACATGATTGGAGCCTGGCCCGAACTTTCCGCACTGGTACAATCTGGTATGCAGGAAGCGAGGGACAGACTTCTTGAACGGCTGGCGGATCATCAGGCGTATTCCGGCAGAAGAGTCATCGTCGTATTTGATGCTTACAGGGTGCCAGGATTAGGTAAAACTTTTGCCCAGAGCAAAGTCCAGATTTATTTTACCAGAGAAAAAGAAACTGCTGATGAGTGCATCGAGCGATTGGTTCGAGAGCTGAGCAGTAAAAGAAGAAGTATTTACGTAGCCACAAGCGATCAGGTAGAGCAACATGTCGCATTTGGACAAGGTGCACTCAGGGTGTCGGCGCGGGAATTACTGATCGAGATTGAGGAATCCGAAAGGGAAGTGCAGAAGCGAATCCAGCAGGATAGTGCCAAATTGTCCCGTAACTCGCTAGATGCCAAACTGAGTCCGGAGCTTCGAAAGTTGTTTGAACGATGGAGAAGAGAATAAACCAATAATTGGACCCTTCTCCATTTTGAAACCATTGACAATTTTGTTAGCGCTCTTCTTTTTTAGGTTGTTGTGGTTGACGGTATCAGGTTACATCGCGTATACTTGTCGTATATTTGAGAGAGTAACGGGTACCTTGCGTTGCAGCCGGAGGGATTGTTAGTGAGTGTGGACCTCAAGGATATCATGTTGTCAAAGTTTGATTACAAAAATGATGAAGACATTGTCGGAGCAGTCCATGAAGGTGATGGGGAAGCGCTGGAGTTTCTGATTAACAAATACCGAAACTTTGTGCGGGCCAAGGCCAGATCCTACTTCCTGATTGGTGCTGATCGCGAGGATATTATTCAGGAGGGCATGATTGGTCTCTACAAATCCATTCGTGATTTTAAGGGAGACAAACTTGCTTCGTTCAAGGCTTTCGCCGAGTTGTGCATTACACGACAGATTATTACGGCAATTAAGACGGCTACACGACAAAAGCACATTCCTCTGAACTCTTACGTATCTCTGGACAAGCCCATCTATGATGAAGAGTCAGACCGGACGTTGCTCGATGTGATTTGCGGAACACAAGTAAGTGACCCTGAAGAGCTGATAATCAATCAGGAAGAGTTTGTGGGCCTTGAGGACAAGATGTCCGAGATTCTGAGCGAGCTGGAGCGCAAGGTACTTATGTTGTATCTAGACGGACGTTCGTATCAGGAGATTGCAGAGGATCTTGACCGCCATGTGAAATCCATTGATAACGCGCTGCAACGGGTCAAGCGTAAACTTGAAAAGTATCTGGAAGTAAGAGATAGTTGAAAGTAGAGGCTGACAGGGAAAAGGCTCGAGTCCGAGTCTTTTTTTATTCGTTATAGGTAGATTATGCAGGTTTATAAGTGTTACAAATGATTTATACTAAAAAAGATGAATAATAGATATCGCCTTGATTTTTGAAGCAGCTTTTCAGAGAACAGTTTTAAAGGATGCACAGATGTTAAAATGCACCACAGCCGGGACTGCGAATTGTATGCAAACATTCGTTGACATGGAAAACCCCGTGTGATAAAGTGTTTTAGGTAGGCCTAAATTCGCGGTTTTTTTTAGGATCAATTATGAGACTTCCGGTGTTGGATGTCTTCGGGAGGTGCACATCATGCGGGTAATTATTACTTTGGCTTGTACAACATGCAAACAAAGAAATTACACAACGACGAAAAACAAGCGTAATCACCCCGACCGCATGGAGATGAAGAAATTCTGTAAGTCCTGTAACGAACAGACTTCTCATCGGGAAACCAGATAGTTTTTGGAGGTGTAGTCGGCGTGAAACGCAGTTTCAAGTCTCTGTTTTCCTTTTTCTCTGAAAGCTGGGCTGAACTCAAGAAGGTTCGCTGGCCCAATCGTAAAGAACTGACCAACTATACGCTGATTGTCATAGGGACAATTGCGTTCGTCACGATTTATTTTTGGGTTCTCGATATCGGCATTTCCGCTGTGATCGAAGCGATTATCTAGGAAGGGTTCCAGGTGGCTTGATATGGAAAAAAGATGGTACGTCGTTCATACCTATTCAGGGTATGAGAACAAAGTCAAAGCCAATTTGGAAAAACGCGTTGAGTCCATGGGCATGGAAGACAAGATATTCCGTGTTCTTGTTCCTATGGAAGAAGAACTGGTAACCAAGGACGGTAAGAAAAAAACCGTTATGCGTAAAGTCTACCCTGGTTATGTCTTAGTCGAAATGGTCCAAACCGACGACTCTTGGTATGTTGTACGCAACACACCAGGTGTTACGGGATTTGTAGGGTCGACAGGCTCGGGTTCCAAACCGACGCCATTGCTTCCAGAAGAAGTTGAACAGATTCTGAAGCATATGGGCATGGTAGAGCCGAAACCGAAGATTGAATTCGATGTTAAGGAATCCGTGCGAATTAAAGTTGGTCCTTTTGCGAATTTTGTGGGCTCCGTGGAAGAAATTTTGGTTGAGAAGAGCAAGCTTAAGGTTCACGTCAACATGTTTGGACGGGAAACCCCGCTTGAGTTGGATTATACTCAAGTGGAGAAAATATAGATTTTTCTTACAGGTTTCTTGTGGGAGGATCGATAGGTCCGTCTACCACTATTGAGTCAAGGAGGTGTCATCCATGGCAAAAAAGGTAATTAAAATGGTAAAACTGCAGATTCCTGCAGGGAAAGCTAATCCAGCGCCTCCAGTAGGTCCAGCTTTGGGTCAAGCAGGTGTCAACATCATGGCATTCTGTAAAGAGTTCAATGCTCGTACTGCTGATCAAGCAGGCCTGATTATTCCGGTTGAAATTTCGGTATTTGAGGATCGTTCTTTTACGTTCATCACCAAAACTCCACCGGCTGCTGTTCTGTTGAAAGTTGCTGCTAAAATCGAAAAAGGTTCCGGTGAACCGAATAAAACGAAAGTTGCAACTGTAAATCGCGCTGCTGTTCGTCAAATTGCAGAGCAAAAAATGCCTGACCTTAACGCAGCTTCCGTAGAATCGGCAATGCGTATGGTTGAAGGTACTGCTCGCAGCATGGGTATCACCATCGTAGATTAATTTTATTAATCTACGTGTGCCGGCAGTTTGACTGTCCGGCAAGTGTGGGAGGAATATCCGCTAATACCACATAAGGAGGAAAACATTATGGCTAAACATGGTAAGAAGTACCTGGAAGCTGCTAAGCTGATTGACAGCGAAGCAACTTACGAGCCTTTAGAAGCCGTTGAACTGGTGAAAAAGGCAGCGACTGCTAAATTTGACGAAACCGTTGAAGCGGCAGTTCGTCTGGGCGTAGATTCCCGTAAACAAGACCAGGCTGTTCGTGGTGTTGTTGTCCTGCCGCATGGTACGGGTAAAACACAACGCGTTCTGGTATTTGCAAAAGGTGACAAAGTGAAAGAAGCGGAAGCGGCTGGCGCTGATTTTGTTGGTGATCAAGATATGATCAACAAAATCCAACAAGGCTGGTTCGAATTCGACGTCTGCGTTGCGACACCTGATATGATGAGTGAGGTTGGTAAACTGGGTCGTTTGCTCGGTGGTAAAGGTTTGATGCCTAACCCTAAAGCAGGCACAGTTACTTTCGACGTTGCCAAGGCTGTTCAAGAAATTAAAGCCGGTAAAATCGAATACCGTCTCGACAAAGCCGGTCAAATTCATGCGCCAATCGGCAAAGCTTCCTTCAGTGCTGAACAGCTGAACGAGAACCTTAAAGCCTTGGTTGAAGCCTTGAACCGTGCGAAGCCAGCGGCTGCTAAGGGTGTATACCTGAAAAACATCGCTATTTCTTCGACTATGGGACCAAGTGCACGTGTGAACGCATCTGTTTACAGATAATATTTTGATTGACACACTCAATCAAATTTGTTATTCTATAAAAGTTGTGAGTCCTTGTGACTGACCATTAAAGTTGAATATGCTTACCGTAGACAGTAGGTGCCTTCGGGCTTAATTTCCTACCGAGGTGTTATGATAGAACGTTTCATGTGACGGGCTTGTCCCGTCCATGTAGATTTATCAAGCCTTCGTACTCTACGGAGGCTTTTTTCATGCTTATGAAAGCAAGCTTTGTAAGATCACCAGATCGGGTGCTTCGAACAAAGCGGATAAATTGATCAGGAGGTGTACAGTTTGGCAAATGCAAAGGTGATTCAAGCAAAACAAGAAGCTGTTGAAGTTGTAGCTGCAAAATTGCGCGAGAGCGTAACAACTGTGGTTGCAGACTATCGCGGTCTGAATGTTGCCCAAGTAACTGAGCTGCGTAAGCAGCTTCGCGAAGCCGGAATCGAATTTCAAGTGCTGAAAAACACACTGCTCCGCCGTGCAACTGCGGCAGCAGAATTGACTGAACTGGACGCAGTATTGACAGGTCCTACTGCAATCGCGTTCGGCAAAGATGATGCAGTGTCTGCAGCTAAAATCTTGAACGATTTCGCTAAGAAGAACAATGCACTGGAACTGAAAGGTGCAGTTGTAGAAGGTCGCGTTATCGGTGTTGAGGAAATCAAAGCACTGGCAGAACTGCCATCCCGCGAAGGTCTCCTTTCCATGCTCCTCAGCGTGCTTCAAGCTCCTGTGCGCAACTTCGCGCTTGCAGTTAAAGCTGTTGCAGAAAAAGAAGAGCAAAGCGCATAAGTTAGGGATTAAACCTGCTGTATAGCAGTTGAAAACAAAAAAATACGAATTTAAATGGAGGTTCAACCATGAGTAAAGAGCAAATCTTGGAAGCAATTAAAGGTATGTCCGTATTGGAACTGAACGATCTCGTGAAAGCAATCGAAGAAGAATTCGGCGTAACTGCAGCAGCTCCAGTAGCTGTAGCAGGTGGCGCAGCAGGTGGCGCAGCAGAAGCTGAGCAATCCGAGTTCGACGTAATCTTGACAAGCGCTGGCGCTTCCAAAATCAACGTTATCAAAGCAGTTCGCGAAATCACAGGTCTTGGCCTGAAAGAAGCAAAAGAACTGGTTGACAACGCTCCAAAACCACTGAAAGAAAAAATTGCTAAAGAAGAAGCTGAATCCATTAAAGCAAAATTGGAAGAAGCAGGCGCTTCTGTAGAAGTAAAATAATTGACTGCTTTCTAGCAGACAATGAACTAAAACAAACCCCTTGAGGTGATCTTCAAGGGGTTTGTTGCTGTAAAACGGTAGTACCAGCATGTCTGAAAGGTTATTGTAAAGGCTATGATGGTAGTACAACCGAAAGAGGTGGGCATGAATGGCTGATCATTATTACTCCAAGCGGCCAGAGACGGCGCATGAACGACGGAGCCTGGAAACAGTGCTTCGGGGGCGGTCATACCGTTTTGCCAGCGATTCAGGCGTTTTTTCGAAGCAGGGAATTGATTACGGGAGTCGTGTGCTGATTGAAGCGATGCAGCTTCCTGCACAAGCCACGGTATTGGATGTAGGATGCGGTTACGGGCCGATTGGTCTGGCGGCAGCTGCGCTTGTCCCAGAGGGACACGTCACAATGGTTGATATTAATGAGCGAGCGGTTCAACTAGCGATAGAGAATGCGGAACGTAATGGGGTTAAGAATGTCACCATTAAGCAAAGCGATTTGTTTGCGGAAGTGAAGAATGAACGTTTTGACGTGATCTTGACGAATCCTCCTATACGTGCAGGGAAAGAAACAGTGCATACCATTTTTGAGCTTGCTTATGAGCATTTAAACGAGGGTGGAGTTTTGTGGGTAGTCATTCAGAAAAAGCAGGGGGCCCCTTCGGCGAGTGCTAAGATAGAGAGCCTTTTCGGTCATGTAGAGGAAGTTACAAAGGATAAAGGTTATCGAATTTTGAAGGCTGAAAAAAGTTTTTGAGAAAATGCAATAGGACCATTGACTTGAATCCTGGTCTGTGATATTATTATAAAATGTCAGTATTAGGATGCCCTCCATGGCTTTAGTTTGTTGAAATGTCAATAGATTTATGCGTAGTAGGTATAGTATTTATCTCTATTACGTATAATACAACCATTTTGGGCAAATCTACAAGTGATGAAGATCTTCCGGTAAGAGGATTCTGCAGATACGTTGCTCTTTTTTCGAATGCATTCGAGTAAGGGCTTTTCTGTATTTGTAAGATTGAATCTTCTGTATGTGTCTTATTATAAGGTCACAAACAGAGGTTCGCAATGTATTTTTAAAGTGAGTAGACATGAGGGGTGAGTTTAAGTTGGCAGGACATCTTGTTCAATATGGTCGACGCACTCGGCGCAGTTATGCACGTATTAATGAGGTACTCGAGGTTCCGAACCTGATTGAGATCCAACAAAAATCCTATGATTGGTTTTTGGAGGAAGGATTACGGGAAATGTTTCGGGATATTTCGCCAATTCAGGATTTCACTGGAAATCTGATTCTGGAGTTTATCGACTATTCTCTCGGAGAACCCAAATATACCGTTGACGACGCAAAGGAACGCGACGTTACGTATGCAGCACCGCTTCGGGTAAAAGTCCGGCTTATTAATAAAGAAACCGGGGAAGTGAAAGAGCAGGAAGTATTCATGGGAGACTTCCCGCTGATGACTGAAACGGGTACGTTTATTATTAACGGTGCGGAACGGGTTATTGTCAGCCAGTTGGTTCGCTCTCCCAGCGTCTATTTCAGCACAAAAGTCGACAAGAATGCGAAAACAACATACACCGCAACGGTAATTCCTAACCGGGGGGCTTGGCTCGAACTGGAGATGGATGCGAAGGATATTATCTATGTCCGGATTGACCGTACCCGTAAAATTCCGGTTACGGTGTTGCTGCGTGCGCTGGGCTTTGGCACTGATGCTGAGATTCTGGATTTGCTCGGCAATGACGAATATATCCGCAACACACTTGATAAAGACAACACGGATTCCACCGAGAAAGCGCTGATTGAAATTTATGAGCGTCTTCGTCCGGGTGAGCCGCCTACACTGGATAACGCAAAGAGCTTGCTAGTTGCGCGCTTCTTTGATCCAAAACGTTATGATCTGGCCAACGTAGGCCGTTACAAAATCAATAAAAAGCTTCACATCAAAAATCGTCTGTTCAATCAACGACTTGCTGAGACTTTGATTGATACAACAACTGGTGAAATCATCGCTGAAGCCGGGCAAATGGTAGATCGCCGCCTGTTGGACGAGATTTTGGCCCAACTGGAGGAATCAGTAGGACATCGTACGTATCATGTTGCGAGTGGTGTGCTAGAAAGCAATGATATTCCACTTCAAACGATCGATGTATTCTCACCAATTGAGGATGGTAAAGTAGTAAAACTGATTGCTAACGGAAATATTGATAAATCGGTTAAGAATATTACGCCTGCCGATATTATTTCCTCCATCAGTTATTTTATTAACTTGCTTCACGGAATCGGAAGTACGGACGATATTGACCATTTGGGTAACCGTCGTTTACGTTCTGTAGGTGAGTTGCTCCAAAACCAGTTCCGTATCGGTTTGTCCCGTATGGAACGCGTAGTGCGTGAAAGAATGTCGATTCAGGATGCTAATGTAATTACGCCACAAGCGCTGATTAACATACGTCCGGTAATTGCTTCGATTAAAGAGTTCTTTGGTAGCTCGCAGCTGTCTCAGTTCATGGATCAGACGAATCCGCTTGCTGAATTAACGCACAAACGTCGTCTGTCTGCACTCGGACCCGGCGGTTTGACGCGCGAACGCGCGGGTATGGAAGTACGTGACGTCCATCCGAGTCACTACGGCCGCATGTGTCCTATCGAGACACCGGAGGGACCAAACATTGGTTTGATCAACTCTTTGTCCACTTTTGCACGCATCAACGAGTACGGATTTATCGAAGCACCTTATCGTTGGGTAGATCCAAAAACCGGAAAAGTTACAGAGCAGATTGATTACCTGACTGCTGATGAAGAAGATAACTACATCGTAGCTCAGGCGAATGCGGAATTGACGGAGGAAAACACCTTTAAGGATGAGGTCGTCATTGTCCGTTATAACAAACAGTCTGATAACATTATTCCGATGGCTAGTAGCCGTGTCGATTACATGGACGTATCGCCTAAACAGGTCGTATCGGTCGCGACTGCATTGATTCCGTTTCTGGAGAATGATGACTCTAACCGCGCATTGATGGGTTCCAACATGCAGCGTCAGGCTGTCCCACTTCTGATTCCGAAGTCTCCATTGGTCGGAACAGGAATGGAGCACAAGTCTGCGAAAGATTCTGGTGTTTGCGTTGTATCCAAATACAACGGAGTTATCGAACGTTCTTCGGCTAACGAAATTTGGTTGCGTCGTGTCGAAACTGTAGATGGCGCTGAAGTGAAGGGCGACATTGTTAAGTATAAATTACACAAATTTATGCGATCTAACCAAGGAACTTGCATCAACCAACGTCCGATTGTGAACAGAGGAGATATTGTCAAAGTTGGCGATATTCTTGCGGATGGTCCATCTACAGAGATGGGTGAGTTGGCGTTGGGACGTAACGTTGTCGTTGCCTTCATGACTTGGGAAGGTTACAACTACGAGGATGCGATCCTGCTGAGTGAGAAACTGGTTAAGGAAGATGTATACACCTCGATCCATATTGAGGAATACGAATCCGAGGCTCGTGACACGAAGCTTGGACCTGAAGAAATCACTCGCGACATTCCAAATGTCGGTGAAGAAGCGCTTCGCAACTTGGATGAGCGTGGAATCATTCGTATTGGTGCCGAAATCGGCGCAGGTGACATTCTCGTTGGAAAAGTTACACCTAAAGGTGTGACTGAATTGACAGCTGAAGAACGTCTCTTACACGCAATCTTTGGTGAGAAGGCACGCGAGGTTCGCGATACTTCTTTGAGAGTTCCTCACGGAACAGACGGGATTGTTGTAGATGTAAAGGTGTTTACACGTGAAAATGGTGATGAACTGCCACCAGGTGTAAATCAGTTGGTTCGTGTATATATTGCTCAAAAACGTAAAATCTCCGAAGGCGATAAAATGGCTGGACGTCACGGTAACAAGGGTGTCGTTGCCCGTATTTTGCCTGAAGAAGATATGCCGTTCCTGCCGGATGGCACACCAGTACAGGTCGTTCTGAACCCGCTGGGCGTACCTTCACGGATGAACATCGGACAGGTGCTTGAAGTCCATTTGGGTATGGCTGCAATGCGTCTTGGTATTCATGTGGCAACTCCAGTATTCGATGGTGCCAAGGAGTATGACGTATTCGATACAATGGAAGAGGCAGGCATGCAGCGTAATGGTAAGACTGTGTTGTATGACGGACGTACGGGTGATCGTTTTGAACGTGAAGTTACTGTCGGTGTCATGCACATGATCAAACTGGCGCACATGGTCGATGATAAAATCCATGCTCGTTCTACAGGTCCTTACTCTCTCGTTACGCAACAACCATTGGGTGGTAAAGCTCAATTCGGTGGACAGCGCTTCGGGGAGATGGAAGTATGGGCATTGGAAGCCTACGGCGCGGCGTACACGCTTCAGGAAATTTTGACTGTGAAATCCGATGATGTGGTTGGACGTGTTAAAACTTACGAATCCATTGTCAAAGGTGAAAATGTACCTGAACCGGGTGTTCCAGAATCATTTAAGGTCCTAATCAAAGAGCTGCAAAGCTTGGGTATGGACGTGAAGATTCTGTCTGAAGACGAACAAGAGATCGAAATGAGAGAGCTTGATGATGAGGATGACACAACCGGCGATAAGCTGAGTTTGAATCTGGAAGGCTCTGAGGTTGGCGTAGAGTAGTTTGACTGCTGACTAACTCATATCAGCTTTGTTATATACCTTGATCCATTCTAGAATGGATCAGGTTTCTTGATACCGCCCGGTGTTGCTGGGCGGTATCAAACCTAAAAACTCAGGATTTGGTTAAGGAGGGTTGCTCCTTGTTGGACGTTAACAATTTCGAATATATGAAAATCGGGCTTGCTTCCCCCGAAAAGATTCGTTCTTGGTCCCGCGGAGAAGTCAAAAAACCGGAGACGATTAACTATCGTACGCTTAAACCGGAAAAAGAAGGACTATTTTGCGAGAAAATTTTCGGACCTACGAAAGACTGGGAATGTCATTGCGGTAAGTACAAACGTGTACGCTATAAAGGTGTTGTCTGTGACCGTTGTGGAGTAGAAGTTACTCGCGCTAAGGTTCGCCGTGAGCGTATGGGCCATATTGAGTTGGCTGCTCCTGTATCGCACATTTGGTACTTTAAAGGCATTCCAAGTCGTATGGGTCTTGCTCTTGATATGTCTCCAAGATCTCTGGAAGAGATCATTTACTTCGCATCTTATGTTGTAACCGATCCAGGAGATACGCCTTTGGAGAAAAAGCAACTCCTGTCCGAGAAAGAATACCGTAGCTATCGTGAAAAATATGGCTATGGCTTCCAGGCAGGTATGGGTGCTGAAGCGGTTAAAAAGCTTCTTCAAGATTTGGATATAGACAAAGAGTTGGAATTCTTGAAAGAAGAGCTGCGTACAGCTCAAGGACAACGTCGTAACCGTGCAATCAAACGCCTTGAAGTTATTGAGGCATTCCGTAACTCCGGCAACCAACCGGATTGGATGATCATGGACGTACTTCCTGTTATTCCTCCTGAGCTTCGTCCAATGGTACAGCTGGATGGTGGTCGTTTCGCTACTTCTGACCTTAACGACTTGTATCGTCGTGTTATTAACCGTAATAACCGTCTGAAACGTCTGTTAGATCTAGGTGCGCCAGATATTATCGTACAAAATGAAAAACGGATGTTGCAGGAAGCTGTTGACGCCTTGATTGATAATGGTCGTCGTGGTCGTCCTGTTACAGGTCCAGGTAACCGTCCTTTGAAATCCCTCAGCCACATGCTGAAAGGTAAACAAGGACGTTTCCGTCAGAACTTGCTCGGAAAACGTGTTGACTACTCTGGTCGTTCCGTTATCGTTGTAGGTCCGTACTTGAAAATGTATCAATGCGGTTTGCCGAAAGAAATGGCACTTGAACTGTTCAAACCTTTTGTTATGAAAGAACTAGTGAACAAAGGTTTGGCGCACAATATCAAGAGCGCGAAGCGTAAAGTAGAACGTGTGAGTGCAGAAGTATGGGATGTGCTGGAAGAAGTAATCAAGGAGCATCCAGTTCTTCTGAACCGTGCCCCTACGTTGCATAGACTCGGTATCCAGGCGTTCGAACCGATTTTGGTTGAGGGTCGTGCGATTCGTCTGCATCCGCTCGTATGTACTGCATATAATGCCGACTTTGACGGTGACCAAATGGCTGTTCACGTTCCGTTGTCTGCGGAAGCTCAAGCTGAAGCTCGTTTGCTTATGCTAGCATCCGGCAACATTTTGAATCCGAAAGACGGCAAGCCAGTTGTTACACCTTCCCAGGATATGGTTCTTGGTTCTTTCTATCTGACTATGGATAACAAAGAAGAAGAAGGAAGCAATATGATCCTTCGCAACATGAATGAAGCTATATCGGCTTACCAACGCGGTACAGCTGGTCTTCATGCTCGTGTAGCTATTCCGGTTAAAGCTTTGAATAAAACGAGCTTTACGGAAAAACAACAGGAAGCGATGTTGATCACAACGGTTGGTAAAATTATCTTTAATGAAATTTTCCCGGCAAGCTTCCCGTACATCAATGATGCGACCCGTGCGAACCTGCTTTATGGTACTGCGGAGGAGTTCTTTGTTTACGAGAAGGGTGTAAATCTTACAGAAGCCATTCAAAACGCTCCGCAAGCTAACGGAGTAGGCAAGGATTACCTTGGTAATATCATTGCCCGTTGTTTTGAGACTTACCATACAACAGAAACAGCTGTAATTCTGGATAAAATCAAGCAGCTTGGCTTTACGTATTCCACTCGTGCAGGGGTAACCGTTGCTGTATCGGACGTAATCGTGCCGGTGGAAAAACAAGAGATTCTTAAGGGATCTGAGGACAAAGCGCAAGTTGTGACGAATCAGTATCGTCGTGGTCTGATTACGAATGAAGAACGCTATGACCGGATTATCGACATTTGGTCTAAAGCGAAAGATGATATTACCGAAGTATTGATGAAGTCCATGGATCGCTACAACTCTATCATGATGATGGTGGACTCCAAAGCGCGGGGTAACAAGTCACAGATTACTCAGCTCGGCGGTATGCGTGGTCTGATGGCCAATCCATCCGGACGTATTATCGAACTCCCAATCAAATCAAATTTCCGTGAAGGTCTGACAGTACTCGAGTACTTCATCTCCACTCACGGAGCGCGTAAAGGTTTGGCGGATACAGCCCTCCGTACGGCTGACTCCGGTTACCTGACTCGTCGTCTCGTAGATGTGGCACAGGATGTTATCGTGCGCGAAGAAGACTGCGGAACGGATAAAGGCTTCACAGTAAGTCGTATCCAGGACGGTAAAGAAGTGATTGAGGATCTCTATGACCGTCTGGAAGGTCGCTATTGCTTTGAAACGGTACGTCATCCTGAGACTGGCGAGATTTTGGCTAGACGTAACGAACTGATTGACTCCGACAAAGCTGAAGCGATTGTTAAAGCCGGTGTACACAAAGTTCAGATTCGTTCTGTACTAAGTTGCCGTGCTAAACATGGCGTCTGCAAGAAATGCTACGGTCGCAATCTGGCTACTGGTAAACACGTTGAGATTGGTGAAGCAGTTGGTATTATCGCTGCACAATCCATTGGTGAGCCAGGAACACAGCTTACTATGCGTACGTTCCACACAGGCGGCGTAGCGGGTGACGATATTACACAAGGTTTGCCTCGTATCCAGGAGCTTTTTGAAGCACGTAATCCTAAAGGTCAGGCAACTATTAGTGAAATTGACGGTACAGTTAAAGAAGTTCGCGAAGGTAAAGACCGCCGTGAGATCGACATTCAGGGTGAAGCTGAAACGAAAACATATTCAGTAACGTATGGTTCCCGCCTGCGCGTAAGCGAAGGTATGACTGTTGAAGCTGGGGACGAACTGACGGATGGTTCAATTGATCCTAAAGAAATGCTGCGTATTAAAGGTATTCGCGGGGTACAGAACTATATCCTTCAGGAAGTTCAACGCGTATACCGGAACCAGGGCGTGGAAATCAACGACAAGCACGTAGAAGTTATGATTCGTCAAATGTTGCGTAAAATCCGTATCATTGATGCGGGCGACACGATCTTACTTCCAGGCTCCTTTGTTGATGTCCATGAGTATGAAAATGCAAACAAGATAGCGATTCTCAGCGGCCAAGAACCAGCGGTAGCTAAGCCGGTACTGCTCGGTATTACCAAGGCCTCTCTGGAAACTGACTCCTTCTTGTCAGCAGCATCCTTCCAGGAAACTACTCGTGTCCTGACTGATGCAGCTATTAAAGGCAAGGTCGATCAGTTGCTTGGGCTGAAAGAGAACGTAATTATTGGTAAGTTGATTCCTGCGGGAACAGGTATGAACCGTTACCGTAGCGTGAAATTTGCCCAACCGGAAGAGGGGCAGTCTCCATCTGAGGAGCTCGAACCAATTTCGGCCGAGTAATATAAAAATAGTATGATTGCCGGAACACCGTAGACATAAGCTTTGCATAAAAGCTATAGCAGACGGTGCTCCGGTGTTTTTTCAAAAATGAATCGTACTATTCTGTTTAAATGGATTATAGTTTATAATTGTCTTGACATTACTTATAGTCAATGCTAATATAGCAAAGGTGCGTGAGCAGCCTATATGCTATTGGGTCTTTTCGGAGGAATGAGATATGTCTAAAGAACAGGGACTGCAAGATGCTCATGTCAAAATCGGTACCAAACAAACCATTCGTATGGTAGAATTGGGCTTTGCCTCAGAAGTATATGTGGCAGAAGACGCAGATCAGCGTCTCACTTCCAACATCATTGCTTTGTGCAACAAGCAAGGAGTCAAAGTGACTCTCGTAGACACAATGAAAAATCTCGGAGCTGCATGTGGGATTGAAGTGGGAGCCGCAATGGCTGCTATCGTAAAACAATAGGGTAAGGAACGTTTTTGTCTAAGGAATTGTTATTCTTGGCGGCAAAGACTTTTCATTTGTTCTTTTATGAACCGCCTGGGTCTGTGGGCTTAGATAAGGTTTGTAAAGTAACAGCAAAAATTGAGGAAGGGGGTGGCAACCAACATGCCAACTATTAACCAACTGGTTCGTAAAGGACGTCAAGCCAAAATCGAGAAATCGAAATCACCGGCTTTGCAAAAAGGTTTTAATGCCTTGAAACGTGAAGCTACCGACATCAGTGCCCCGCAAAAACGCGGAGTGTGCACTCGTGTAGGTACTATGACTCCGAAAAAACCAAACTCCGCACTTCGTAAATATGCTCGTGTTCGCTTGACGAACCGTGTAGAGGTGACTGCTTACATTCCAGGTATTGGACATAACCTTCAAGAACACAGCGTAGTGCTGATTCGCGGCGGTCGTGTAAAAGACCTTCCGGGTGTGCGTTACCATATCGTTCGCGGTGCTTTGGATACTGCAGGCGTAAACAACCGCATGCAAGCTCGTTCCAAATACGGCGCAAAACGCCCTAAAGCTAAAAAATCCTAATGAGATATAAACCGCATATGTCGGTTTAACATGTAAGAAAGGGGGATATCCATGCCACGCAAAGGTCCAGTTACCAAAAGAGACGTGTTGCCAGATCCGGTATACAACAGCAAGTTGGTTACCCGCTTGATCAACCGCATCATGCTCGACGGAAAACGAGGCGTTGCTCAAAGCATTCTGTACAATGCGTTCAAGCTTATCCAAGAACGTACGGGGAATGACCCGATGGAAGTTTTTGAAGCAGCTATCAAGAATATCATGCCAGTCCTGGAAGTTAAAGCACGCCGTGTCGGCGGTGCCAACTACCAAGTACCAATCGAGGTAAAACCAGAAAGACGTACGTCCCTGGGATTACGTTGGCTCGTAAACTACTCCCGCAACCGCGGTGAGAAAACCATGGAAGAGCGTTTGGCGGCTGAAATTATCGATGCTTCCAACAACACAGGCGCTTCCGTGAAAAAACGTGAAGACACGCACAAAATGGCTGAAGCAAACAAAGCGTTTGCTCACTATCGTTGGTAGGATTCAGCTCAAAAAAATAACTTCAATTTTGAAGGGAGACCCATTTCATGGCAAGAGAGTTCTCCTTGAAAAATACACGTAATATCGGGATCATGGCTCATATTGACGCGGGTAAAACCACAACAACAGAGCGGATCTTGTTCTACACAGGCCGTACGCACAAAATCGGTGAAGTTCACGAAGGCGCTGCGACAATGGACTGGATGGAACAAGAACAAGAGCGCGGAATCACGATTACTTCCGCTGCGACGACCGCTGCCTGGAAAGGTCACCGCGTCAATATCATCGACACCCCGGGGCACGTTGACTTCACTGTTGAAGTTGAACGTTCCCTTCGTGTATTGGACGGAGCAGTTGGTGTTTTCAGTGCGAAAGAAGGCGTTGAGCCTCAGTCCGAAACCGTATGGAGACAGGCTGATCGCTACGGCGTTCCACGGATCGCATATGTAAACAAAATGGATATCATTGGTGCCGACTTCTTGAATGTTGTCTCCGACATGCGTGATCGCCTTCAAGCGAACGCAGTTGCGATTCAATTGCCAATCGGCGCAGAAAATGATTTTACTGGTATTATCGATATCGTTGAACAAAAAGCTCATATGTACAAAGATGATCTTGGTCAAGATATCGAAGAAGTAGAAATTCCTGCGGAATTCAAAGATCAGGTTGAGGAACTCCGTAATGAATTGATCGAGAAGGTTGCTGAACTGGACGAAGAATTGACAATGAAATACCTGGAAGGCGAAGAAATTTCGGTTGCCGAAATTAAAGCCGCTCTCCGTAAAGGTGTTGTAGAAGTTAAAATCTTCCCAGTTATCTGTGGATCTTCTTACCGCAATAAAGGTGTTCAGCTGATGTTGGATGCTGTTCTCGACTATTTGCCGGCTCCTACTGACGTGCCAAGTATTCAAGGGCATTTGGAAGACGGTACGGAAGTTGAACGTCACTCTTCCGATGAAGAGCCATTCTCCGCATTGGCCTTCAAAATCATGACGGATCCTTACGTTGGTAAGTTGACATTCTTCCGCGTATACTCCGGTGTTCTTCAATCCGGATCTTACGTATTGAATGCAACAAAAGGTAAACGCGAACGTATCGGACGTATTCTTCAAATGCATGCGAACAGTCGTCAAGAAATCACTGTAGTTTACTCTGGTGATATTGCGGCTGCCGTAGGTTTGAAAGATACAGGTACAGGTGATACACTGTGTGATGAGAAGAGTCCTGTTATTCTCGAGTCCATGAATTTCCCTGATCCGGTTATCGAAATCGCGGTTGAGCCTAAAACCAAAGCTGACCAAGATAAAATGTCTGTAGCTCTCGGTAAGTTGACTGAAGAGGATCCAACTCTTCGAGCTCATACTAACGAAGAAACAGGTCAAACCATCTTGGCAGGTATGGGTGAGCTTCACTTGGACATCATCATTGACCGTATGCGTCGTGAGTTCAAGGTAGAAACGAATGTGGGTAAACCACAGGTTGCTTACCGTGAAACGTTCCGTGCTCCAGCACGTGTCGAAGGTAAATTCGTTCGTCAGTCCGGTGGTCGTGGTCAATATGGTCACGTATGGGTTGAGTTCGAACCACTCGAACCAGGTACTGGTAGTCAATTCGAAAGTAAGGTAGTCGGCGGCTCTGTTCCTAGAGAGTACATCGCACCTGCTCTTGCTGGTATTGAGGAACAAATGAAAAACGGCGTTATCGCAGGCTTCCCGCTTGTGGACGTTAAAGCTACAATCGTGGACGGATCATACCATGATGTCGATTCCAATGAAATGGCATTTAAAATTGCCGGATCAATGGCGCTGAAAGCAGCGAAAGACAAATGTAAACCAGTTTTGCTTGAGCCGATTATGAAAGTTGAAGTAACGGTTCCTGAGGAATACATGGGTGACGTAATGGGTATGTTGAACTCCCGTCGTGGTCGGATTGAAGGTATGGATTCCCGTAGTGGAGCTCAAATCATTCGTGCGAAGGTGCCTTTGTCCGAAATGTTCGGATATTCGACTACACTTCGCTCCGGTACACAAGGACGCGGCGTGTTCTCTATGGAACTTTCTCATTATGAAGAAGTGCCGAAGAGCATTGCTGAAGAGATCGTTGCCAAAACCAAAGGCGGCGAGTAATACAATGTATCAGCTGACCGGTATACTTAAGGTTTTACCAAAAGGGCATCCGGCAGCCTAAAATAAAACAAGTTATTGAGGAGGAATTGTTCAAATGGCAAAGGCTAAGTTTGAACGTAACAAACCGCACGTTAATATCGGTACTATTGGTCACGTCGATCATGGTAAAACTACTTTGACTGCTGCAATCACAACTGTATTGTCCAAAACTTACGGTGGTGCTGCTGTAGCATTCGATCAAATCGATAAAGCTCCAGAAGAGCGCGAACGCGGTATCACAATCTCCACTGCACACGTGGAATATGAAACACCTAACCGTCACTATGCACACGTTGACTGCCCAGGTCACGCCGACTATGTTAAAAACATGATCACTGGCGCTGCACAAATGGACGGAGCGATTCTGGTTGTATCCGCAGCTGACGGCCCAATGCCGCAAACTCGCGAGCACATCCTGTTGTCCCGCCAAGTTGGTGTTCCTTACATCGTTGTATTCCTGAACAAATGCGACATGGTTGAAGACGAAGAGTTGCTGGAATTGGTTGAAATGGAAGTTCGTGACTTGCTGAGCGAATATGACTTCCCAGGCGATGACACTCCAATCATTCGCGGTTCCGCTCGTGAAGCTCTGCAAAACCCAGAGGGCGACTATGCTAAGAAAATCGTTGAAATGTTCGAAACAATCGACACTTATATCCCAACTCCAGAACGCGATACTGACAAGCCTTTCTTGATGCCTGTCGAGGACGTATTCTCCATCACTGGTCGTGGTACAGTTGCAACAGGCCGTGTAGAGCGTGGTACTGTTAAAGTGGGCGACGAAATCGAAATCATCGGTATTCAAGAAGAATCCCGTAAATCCGTAGTAACAGGCGTAGAAATGTTCCGTAAATTGCTTGACTCTGCTCAAGCTGGCGATAACATCGGCGCATTGCTTCGCGGTGTAGATCGTGCACAAATCGAGCGTGGCCAAGTATTGGCTAAACCAGGTTCTGTTAAACCTCATACAGAATTCTCTGCTCAAATCTACGTTTTGACTAAAGAAGAGGGTGGACGTCACAAACCTTTCTTCACTGGTTACCGTCCACAGTTCTACTTCCGTACAACTGACGTAACTGGTATCATTACTTTGCCAGAAGGTTCCGAAATGGTAATGCCTGGTGATAACATCACGGTTACTGTTCAACTGATCAACCCGATCGCTATCGAAGAAGGAACTAAGTTCTCTATTCGTGAAGGTGGACGTACAGTTGGCGCTGGTGCCGTAGCAACAATCTCCAAATAAGAAGGCTTTAGCCTATAAATAGAGCAACAGTGTACTGGAACGAGTAACATTGTATTGGAACGAAGCTAAACGAGCCCCTGCCCTGGTGCGGGGGCTTTTCTCTTGGGAAAATCGCAAGCTGCGAACACAATTGTATCTTTTGAAAATAAGATGCATTGTTTTTTCGTTTTTGCTTGCAATAGGCAGAACTATTCGATATAATAACTAATGTTGTTTGTGACTGTGCGATGATGTGAGAGGTTACTGACACACCCGGCCCCTTTGCCATGGGAGGGCTGTCGGAAAATTTTCACGGAGTATGTCCGATACCAAATTGGGCGATAGAAGGAGGGACTAAAATGGCAAAGCAAAAAATTCGTATTCGTTTGAAAGCTTACGATCATAGAATTCTTGATCAATCCGCTGAGAAAATTGTTGAAACAGCTAAACGTTCGGGCGCAGGTGTATCCGGGCCAATTCCGCTGCCAACTGAAAAACAAATCATTACTATTCTCCGTGCGGTACACAAGTACAAGGATTCCCGGGAGCAGTTCGAAATGCGCACACACAAGCGTTTGATCGACATTGTTAACCCGACTCCACAAACTGTGGATGCCTTGATGCGCTTGGACCTGCCGTCCGGTGTAGATATCGAAATTAAATTGTAATATGTAATTAGGAAAAGAAATGAGGTGTCAACATGAAAGGTATCTTAGGAAAAAAACTCGGAATGACTCAAGTGTTTACCCCTGAAGGTAACGTACTTGCTGTTACGGTTATCGAAGCAGGTCCTTGTGTTGTTCTGCAAAAGAAAGATCTGGAAAACGATGGATACGAAGCTATCCAACTCGGTTTCTCTGATAAGAAAGAAAAAAGATCCAACAAACCTGAAGCAGGACATGCGAAAAAAGCAAATACTGCACCTAAGCGCTACGTTCGTGAACTTCGTGGCATCGACCTTGCTGCGTACGAGGTTGGCCAAGAACTGAAGGCTGATGTCTTCACAGAAGGCGAATTCGTTGACGTAACAGGTATTTCTAAAGGTAAAGGTTTTGCCGGCGTTATCAAACGTTGGGGACAAAGCCGCGGACCAATGGCACACGGCTCGCGTTACCACAGAGGTCCAGGTTCTATGGGTTCCATTCAAGCTAACCGCGTTCCTAAAGGTAAACACCTTCCAGGACACATGGGGCATGAAACGGTAACGATCCAACGTCTTGAAGTTGTTAAGATCGATACAGAACGTAATGTATTGCTCGTGAAAGGTTCCATTCCAGGACCTAAAAATAGCTTCGTTAAAGTATTAGAAACGGTGAAAAAATAAACAACTGAAGAAAGGAGGAACACGAAATGCCAAAAGTAGCACTATTTAATATTAGCGGCAGCCAAGTTGGTGAAATTGAATTGAACGACGCAGTGTTCGGTATCGAGCCGAATAAGCACGTTCTTCATGACGCTGTTGTTATGCAATTGGCTTCCCTGCGTCAAGGTACTCACAAAGTAAAAGGACGTTCTGAAGTACGTGGTGGCGGACGTAAACCTTGGAAACAAAAAGGTACTGGCCGCGCTCGTCAAGGTTCGATCCGTGCACCGCAATGGGTTGGTGGCGGTACTGTATTCGGTCCCACTCCACGCAGCTATGCTTACAAATTGCCTAAAAAGGTTCGTCGTCTGGCGATCAAATCGGCGTTGTCATCCAAAGTGATTGAGAATGAAATTATCGTATTGGACGCTCTTACACTGAACGGACCTAAAACGAAAGAATTCGCAGCCATTTTGAATAACCTTAAAGCTGATCGTAAAGCATTGATCGTAGCTCCTAGCTATGATGATAATGTAGCACTGTCCGCTCGTAATATTCCTGGTGTGAAGTTTGTAGCCGCAGACGGCATTAATGTTCTTGATGTGCTCGGACACGACAAACTGATCATTACGAAGGAAGCAGTTCAGAAGGTAGAGGAGGTGCTCGCGTAATGAAGGATCCTCGTGATATTATCAAACGTCCGGTTATCACCGAACGTACGGCTGGTATGATGAATGACTTGAAATACGTTTTCGAGGTTGACATTCGTTCTAACAAAGTCGAAGTTAAAAAAGCAATCGAAGCCATTTTTAACGTGAAAGTAAGTAACGTAAATACGCTTCGTGTTCCTGCAAAACCAAAACGCTACGGACGTCATTCCGGCTATACGAGCGAGTGGAAGAAAGCGTTCGTAACGCTGAGCAAAGACAGTAAGCCGCTTGAGTTTTTTGAAACGGTATAATTGAAACTGTAAAGTAAGGAGGGAAACTCAGTGCCAATTAAAAAGTATAAACCAACGTCCCCGGCCAGACGTGCTATGTCTGTATCTACTTTCGAGGAGATTACAACTAATCAGCCCGAGAAATCGTTGCTGGCACCTCTGAGCAAGCAAGCTGGACGCAATAACCAAGGTAAAATTACAGTTCGTCATCAAGGCGGCGGACACAAACGTAAATACCGTATTATTGACTTCAAACGTAACAAAGATGGAATACCGGGCCGCGTTGCTACGATCGAATATGATCCAAACCGTACGTCCAACATCGCACTTATCCACTATGTGGATGGTGAAAAACGTTACATCATCGCTCCTAAAGGTCTGAAAGTAGGAGACGAAGTGGTATCCGGTGCAGGTTCCGATATCAAAATCGGTAACTCCTTGCCATTGGAAAACATTCCAGTAGGTACGGTTATCCACAACATCGAATTGAAACCGGGTAAAGGTGGCCAACTCGTTCGCGCTGCTGGTACGGAAGCCCAACTTCTTGGTAAAGAAGAAAAGTATGTTACAATTCGTTTGTCTTCTGGTGAAGTTCGCCGCATTCTGAAAGTTTGCCGCGCTACAATCGGTTCTGTAGGTAACGAAGACCACGAACTGGTGAAAATCGGTAAAGCCGGTCGTAGTCGCTGGTTGGGACAACGTCCTGAAGTTCGCGGTGTTGTAATGAACCCTAACGATCACCCACACGGTGGTGGTGAAGGTCGCGCTCCAATCGGACGTAAATCTCCAATGTCTCCATGGGGTAAACCAACCCTTGGTTACAAGACACGTAAAAAAGGTAAAGCATCTGATAAGTACATCGTTCGTCGTCGTACTAAGTAATAAAACGTGCGCTTAAGTCGCACGTTAACATATTAAGGAACGACTACGTTTTAACGAAGGGAGGATTCATAAATGGGTCGCAGTCTCAAAAAAGGACCATTCATTGATGGTTACCTGTTGAAAAAAGTAGAGGTTTTGAACGAGTCGGACAAAAAAGTGGTAATCAAAACTTGGTCCCGTCGCTCTACGATTTTCCCACAATTTATCGGACATACGTTTGGTGTATACGATGGTCGTAAACACGTGCCAGTATACGTAACGGAAGATATGGTCGGACACAAATTGGGCGAATTCGCTCCAACACGTACGTACAAAGGCCATACGGATGACGATAAGAAAACAAGAAGATAATCAACACAGCGTAGTGTTTGAGAGGAGGTAAACTCAATGGAAGCAAAAGCACATGCTAAATCCGTGCGGATTTCTGCTCGCAAAGTGAAACTTGTTATCGATTTGATTCGCGGTAAGCAGGTTGGTGAGGCGATTGCAATTCTTCGTCACACTCCAAAGTCCGCTTCTCCAGTCGTTGAGAAATTGTTGAATTCTGCGATTGCGAATGCAGATCACAACTACTCTTTGGACGTAAATAAATTGGTAGTATCTCAGGTTTTTGTAAACCAAGGTCCTACAATGAAACGATTCCGCCCGCGTGCAATGGGTCGTGCAAGCCGTATCAACAAACGCACCAGTCATATTACTCTGGTGGTATCTGAAAAATAAGGAGGGAAAACGTGTGGGCCAAAAGGTAAATCCCGTCGGACTCCGAATCGGTATTATCCGTGATTGGGAATCCAAATGGTATGCAGGCAAAGATTTCGGTGATCTTTTGCTGGAAGACGTTAGAATTCGTGAACATCTGAAAAAAAGATTGAAAGACTCCGCTGTATCCCGTGTTGAAATCGAGAGAGCAGCTAACCGTGTCAACGTAACGATTCACACTGCGAAACCAGGTATGGTTATCGGTAAGGGTGGTTCCGAAGTTGAAAATCTGCGTAATGAAATTACTAAAATCGCAGGCGGTAAAAAGGTACACATCAATATTTCTGAAATTAAAAATCCTGAACTGGACGCAATTCTGGTTGCTGAAAGCATTGCACAACAATTGGAACGTCGTGTTTCTTTCCGTCGTGCTTTGAAACAAGCGATTCAAAGAACTATGCGCTCCGGAGCAAAAGGAATTAAAACTCAAGTAGGCGGACGTCTTGGCGGTGCCGAAATCGCTCGTTCCGAAGGGTACAGCGAAGGAACTGTTCCACTGCATACGCTTCGTGCCGACATTGACTATGGTACAGCGGAAGCTCATACTACTTACGGTCGTCTTGGCGTAAAAGTATGGATCTATCGTGGAGAGGTTCTTCCTCCAGCTAAGAAACAAGCTCCTCAGGAAGGAGGCAACTAATCATGTTGGTACCAAAACGCGTAAAACATCGTAAACAACAACGTGGTCATATGAAGGGGCGTGCAAAAGGCGGTACTACACTGAACTTTGGTGAGTACGGTTTGCAAGCTACTGAACCTGCATGGATTACTAACCGTCAAATCGAAGCTGCTCGTATTGCGATGACTCGTTACATCAAACGTGGTGGTAAGGTTTGGATTAAAATTTTCCCTGACAAACCAATTACTCAGAAGCCTCTTGAGGTTCGTATGGGTAGTGGTAAAGGTAACGTAGAAAAATGGGTTGCAGTAGTGAAACCAGGCAAGATTATGTTCGAACTTGCTGGTGTTCCGGAAGAGATTGCTCGTGAAGCAATGCGTCTTGCCGCTCACAAACTGCCAATCAAAACTAAGTTTGTGAAACGTGAAGAATTGGGTGGTGAAGCAAATGAAGGCTAGTGAATTCCGCAACCTAACCACTGCTGAAATCGAACAAAAGATCTCCGGTTTTAAAGAAGAACTTTTCAACCTTCGTTTTCAACTCGCTACCGGTCAGCTTGATAACCCGACTCGGATCGGCGCTGTGCGTAAGGAAATTGCTCGTGCTAAAACTGTGATCCGTGAAAGAGAACTTGGGATTAGCTAAGATAACAGACCGGGTGGAAAATCCGCCTGTAATTAGGAAGGAGGCCAACAATGAGCGAACGTAATGCCCGTAAAGTATTAGTCGGTAAAGTAGTCAGCGACAAAATGGATAAAACGATTGTGATTGCTGTAGAAACTTACAAAAAACATGATCTCTACCATAAACGTATTAAAGTAACTAAGAAATTCAAAGCTCATGATGAAAACAACACTGCACAAATTGGTGATACTGTTAAAATCATGGAAACTCGCCCTTTGTCCAAAGACAAAAACTGGAGACTGGTCGAAATCGTTGAAAAAGCTGTTATAATCTAATGTAGTGTAGTTTTTCCGAAAGGAGGATAAATAAATGATTCAACCATTTACACGTTTGACTGTAGCTGACAATTCCGGCGCGAAGGAACTGATGTGTATCCGTGTGCTCGGTGGTACGGGACGTCGTACAGCTCAAATTGGTGACCTGATCGTTTGTTCCGTAAAACAAGCAACACCAGGCGGCGTTGTCAAAAAGGGTGATGTAGTAAGAGCGGTTGTTGTTCGTACTAAACGTTCTATCCGCCGTAAAGACGGTTCCTACATCGGATTTGACGAGAACGCAGCAGTGGTCGTTAAAGAAGACAAGAGCCCACGTGGTACTCGTATTTTCGGACCAGTTGCTCGCGAACTTCGTGACAAGGACTTCATGAAAATCGTTTCCTTGGCTCCGGAAGTGATCTAAACTCACCTTAAAATGTGCCCGTAGGAGGTGTACGAAATGCCAAAAGTGAAAAAAATTCTGGAATCCCATAACAACAAGCTTCACGTCAAAAAAGACGACACTGTTCTGGTGATTACAGGTAAAGATAAAGGTAAAAAAGGTCGCGTTATCGCTGCTTACCCTCGTCAAAACCGTGTGCTTGTGGAAGGTGTTAACATGATTAAAAAACACCAAAAGCCTAATCAGCTGAATCCACAAGGCGGCATCATCGAGAAAGAAGCTCCGATTCACGTTTCCAACGTTATGCACATTGATCCGAAGAGCGGAAAAGTAACCCGTGTTGGTTACAAAGTTTTGGACAACGGAAAAAAAGTGCGCATTGCAAAACGTTCTGGCGAAGTGATCGACTAATTATTTTTTGAAGAAAGGAGGTATATGATTCATGGCTACAACAAGAATGAAAGAACGTTTCTTGAAAGAAATCACTCCTGCTTTGATGCAGAAGTTCAACTATACAACAGTGATGCAAGTGCCTAAAATCGAGAAAGTTGTAATCAACATGGGTGTTGGCGACGCAGTCCAAAACTCCAAAGTACTTGATTCAGCTCTCAACGACATGCAGCTGATTGCTGGTCAAAAACCAGTAATCACTCGCGCAAAAAAATCTATTGCAGGTTTTAAATTGCGTGAAAACATGCCGATCGGTGTAAAGGTAACACTTCGTGGCGAGCGTATGTATTATTTCTTGGACAAATTGTTCAACATTACTCTTCCTCGCGTACGTGACTTCCATGGTGTATCGACAAAAGCTTTCGACGGACGTGGTAACTACACGCTTGGTCTGAAAGAACAGTTGATCTTCCCGGAAATCGAGTATGATCAAGTTGATAAAGTTCGTGGTATGGACATCGTTATCGTAACGACTGCCAAAACTGACGAAGAGTCCCGTGAGCTTCTGACTCAGCTGGGCATGCCTTTCGCAAAATAATGTTGGCATAACGTTTCGGGCGTCTGATTTTAAAGACACCCTGTTCTCCGAAACTATTTAGGAGGTGTCAGGCTAAGTGGCAAAAACTTCAATGAAAGTCAAACAACAACGCACACCAAAGTTTAAAGTTCGTGCTTACACTCGTTGCGAGCGTTGTGGTCGTCCACATTCGGTACTGCAAAAGTTTAAGATCTGCAGAATTTGCTTCCGTGAATTAGCTTATAAAGGCCAGATTCCTGGCGTGAAAAAAGCAAGCTGGTAAAAAGTCCTGTTTGGGAAGGAGGTTTATACACAATGACTATGTCTGATCCAATTGCAGATATGCTTACTCGTATTCGTAACGCGAACACAGTTCGTCACGAAACAGTAGAAATGCCTGCATCTACAATGAAAAAACAAATCGCCGACATCCTGAAACGTGAAGGATTCATTCGTGATGCGGAATTTGTTGAAGATAGCAAACAAGGGATTATCCGTATTTTCTTGAAATACGGTGCGAACAACGAGCGTGTTATTACAGGTTTGAAAAGAATCAGTAAACCAGGTCTTCGCGTTTACACGAAGAGCAATGAGATTCCACGCGTATTGGGTGGACTCGGGATCGCAATCATTTCAACATCCAAAGGTATCATGACCGACAAAGAAGCACGTCAGTCCAAAGCCGGCGGAGAAGTTGTTTGCTACGTTTGGTAAGATAACGTTTAAAAGATAGGAGGTGCAACAGATATGTCCCGTATTGGTCGTAAACCAATCACAGTACCAAGTGGTGTTGACGTGACTTTGAACAACACAGCGATCACAGTTAAAGGTCCTAAAGGAACATTGACTCGTGAGCTTCATAAAGACATGTCCGTTACTGTGGAAAACAATGAAATTAATGTAGTTCGTCCTTCGGACAACAAACTTCACCGCTCTTTGCATGGAACAACCCGCAGCGTTGTCAACAACATGGTAAGTGGTGTAACTGAAGGGTTTTCAAAATCTCTGGAGCTGGTTGGGGTCGGATATCGTGCAAGCAAATCCGGAGATAAAATCGTTCTGAACGTTGGATACTCTCACCCGGTTGAAATCACACCGGAAGCGGGCATCGAATTCGAAGTTCCTTCGAACACTAAAATCATCGTTCGCGGAATTGATAAAGAGCGTGTAGGTGCCTACGCTGCTAAAATTCGTTCCGTTCGTGAACCTGAACCGTACAAAGGTAAAGGGATTAAATACGAAGGCGAGCGCATCATTCGTAAAGAAGGTAAAGCCGGTAAGAAGAAATAAGTTTCTTACCGACTTTGTGCGGTCTTTCTGCAGGAAAGACTTCGTACTTCTTTTTTACCCAGTGCGTCTTAGTATAAAGTTTTAAAAGGCAAACTGAAGGGAGTGAAAACTTGAGATGATTACAAAACAAGATAAAAATAAAGCACGTGTCAGAAGACATCTGCGTGTACGTAAGAAAATCGAAGGTACGGCTGTACGTCCTCGTTTGAACGTATTCCGCTCTTCCAAGCATATCTACGCACAACTGATTGATGATGTAGCTGGTGTAACATTGGTATCTGCATCCACTATGGATAAAGAACTGAGCAGCGAAATCAAAAACGGCGGTAGTGTAGAAGCAGCTCGTAAAGTTGGCGAACTCGTTGCTAAACGTGCGAAAGAAAAAGGCCATGCTAACATCGTATTTGACCGTGGTGGATACTTGTATCATGGACGGATTCAAGCTTTGGCTGATGCAGCTCGCGAAGCAGGCCTTGAATTCTAAGACATTTCTCAAAAGGAGGTTAACGACTTGCGTGTAGATCCGAATACTTTGGAACTGACTGAAAGAGTAGTAAATATTAATCGTGTAGCTAAAGTTGTCAAAGGCGGACGCCGTTTCAGCTTCAGTGCTCTGGTAGTAGTGGGCGACGGCAACGGCTGGGTAGGCGCTGGAATCGGTAAAGCTGGCGAAGTACCTGATGCAATTCGCAAAGGTATTGAAGATGCTAAGAAAAACCTGGTTCACGTTCCACTCGTAGGAACAACAATTCCTCACCTTGTTACAGGTAAGTTCGGTGCTGGCCGGGTTCTGTTGAAACCGGCATCGGAAGGTACTGGAGTTATCGCTGGTGGTCCGGTTCGTGCTGTACTGGAACTTGCTGGTGTAGGTGATATCTTGACAAAATCTTTGGGTTCTTCGAATTCCATGAATATGGTCAATGCGACTTTGGAAGGTTTGTCCCGCTTGAAACGCGCTGAAGAAGTTGCAAAATTGCGCGGCAAATCCATCGAAGAGCTGCTGGGCTAAGGAGGGAATATCATGGCGAAATTAGAAATTACCCTCGTTCGTTCGTTGATCGGCCGTCCTGGTAATCAGAGAACGACTGTTAAAACGCTCGGCTTGCGTAAAATCAACCATAAAGTAGTTCAACCCGACAATGCAGCTATTCGCGGGATGATTAATCAAGTTAGCCATTTGGTTTCTGTTAAAGAAATTGAGGCTTAAGAAATAAAGTATTTTAACAATAATCAAGGAGGTGCAACGAACGATGAAGTTACATGAGCTTTCCCCAGCTCCAGGCTCCCGCAAAGAACGTAAACGTTTGGGTCGTGGTCCTAGTAGCGGTACGGGTAAAACTTCTGGTCGTGGTCATAAAGGTCAAAACGCTCGTTCCGGCGGTGGTGTACGTCCGGGCTTCGAGGGTGGTCAAAACCCACTGTATCGTCGCTTGCCTAAACGCGGTTTCGTAAATCCTACTCGTAAAGAGTATGCGGTTTTGAATATCGAAGATTTGAACAGTTTTGCAGCGGGTACAGAAGTAAGCCCTGAGTTTTTGCTGAACAATGGCATTGTGAAAAACGCTAAATCCGGAATCAAAATTCTGGGTAACGGTGAAATCACTGTGAAATTGACAGTTAAAGCGAACAAGTTCTCTCAATCTGCGGTAGAGAAAATTGAAGCTGCCGGCGGTAAAACCGAGGTGATCTAATGTTCAAGACCCTGAAAAATATATGGCGGGTTGAGGATCTTAGAACCCGAATCCTGTTCACCCTGTTTATACTCTTTGTATATCGTATTGGCTCCTTTGTGCCGGTTCCCGGCGTGAACAAGCAAGTCTTTACTTCTCAGGATCAGGCAGGAAGCGAGTTGTTTGGACTCCTTAACACCTTCTCAGGGGGCGCATTGTATCAGTTTTCGATCTTCGCCCTCGGGATTATGCCATATATTACAGCGTCCATCATTGTACAGTTGCTGTCAATGGACGTGATTCCGAAACTTGCGGAATGGGCTAAACAAGGAGAGCATGGTAAAAAGAAGTTGGCTCAAATTACGCGTTATGGTACGGTAATACTTGGCCTGATTCAAGCATTCGGAACGTCGATTGGCTTTAATCGACTGTACGGTGCAGCGATGATTCCAGGAGCCACTTTTGCAGATTATCTGGTCATTGCCATTGTGCTTACAGCAGGAACTACGTTCCTTATGTGGCTCGGTGAGCAAATTACCGAAAAGGGAATCGGCAATGGTATCTCTATTGTTATCTTCGCAGGGATTGCAGCGGGTATTCCAAGACATATTCGGACGGTTGTAGAATCTCAGTTTATTCAGGCAGATCAGCTGTTTATGAATATTCTGAAGGCAATTATAATTGCCCTGGTGATTGTTCTGATTATTGTTGGTGTTATCTACATCCAGCAAGGTATTCGGAAAATCCCGGTACAATACGCGAAACGTGTAGTTGGCAACAAAATGTACGGTGGCCAGAATACGCATATTCCGATGAAAATTAATGCGGCAGGCGTTATTCCGGTAATCTTTGCGGTATCATTGCTGCAATTCCCGACAATTATTGCGAGTTTCTGGGCAGATCATGTTTGGGCTAAGTGGGTTACCACTTACTTGTATTATGACAAGCCGCTGGGCATGGTTTTGTATGTCGTAATGATTATCGGTTTCACATTCTTCTATACCTTTGTACAGATGAATCCGCAGCAAATGGCCGACAATATGAAGAAAAACGGCGGTTATATTCCGGGAATTCGCCCGGGTAAAGCCACGGAGAAATACTTGACACGAGTAATGTCACGTTTGACAATGACAGGAGCCTTGTTTCTGGCAGTCATATCCGTTTTGCCGGTATTCTTCGGTTCGCTTTCGGGCTTGCCTCGTTCCGTGCAAATTGGCGGTACTTCATTGCTCATCATCATTGGTGTAGCATTGGATACAATGAAGCAAATCGAAAGCCAACTGATCAAACGCCATTACAAAGGCTTCATCAACAAATAGGCAATAGGTACCGGCTTAGGATGTTCGCATGCTTACCGGCACCTTTTGTGCTGTTTCTTGTGTAGGGGTCGTCTTGAGGAGTGACAGATTGTGAATATTTTGATCATGGGCCCTCCGGGGGCTGGTAAAGGTACACAAGCAGATGTCATTGTGAAGGAATTCGGCATTCCTCATATCTCGACAGGTGATGCTTTTCGCCTAGCGATGAAACAGGGAACACCTATTGGCATTAAAGCTAAAGAATATATCGACAAGGGTGAACTTGTTCCGGATGACGTAACAATCGGTATCGTTGAAGAACGGCTACAACAGCCAGATTGCAAGAAAGGGTTCTTGCTGGACGGTTTTCCAAGAACTTTGGCTCAAGCTGAAGCCTTGGATCAAATTTTGGGTCGTTTGAATACGAAGCTAGATGACGTCATCAACCTGAAAGTGGATAGTGACAACTTGTTGGCACGAATCACAGGACGGCGGGTTTGTAAAAGCTGCGGAACTAGCTATCATATTGTCTTTAATCCTCCTAAGGTTGAAGGCATTTGCGATAAAGACGGTGGGGAACTCTATCAGCGTCCTGACGATAATGAAGATAGCGTAAGAACACGACTTGACGAATATAGTAATAAAACAGCACCACTCCTCACGTTTTATGAGAACCAGAATCTTCTGCGTCATATTGACGGAGAACAGGATATTGATGTGGTTTCCCAAAATATCGTGTCCTTGTTGCGGGGTTAGCTGTAATGATCATTTGCAAGTCGGGGACGGAATCAAGCTTTATGAGGAAAGCTAAGAGAATAGATACGGAAACGGATCATCTCTTGGCAGGACACATCGAGCCCGGTATTACGACCGGTGAACTTGATCATTTAGCTGATCGGTATATTCGCAGTCAGGGAGCTGTGCCGTCTTTTAAAGGTTATAACGGTTTTCCTGCTAGCATTTGCGCTTCAGTCAACGAACAACTGGTGCACGGATTTCCCGGCAAACGCAAGTTAAACAAAGGCGATATCATCGCGAAAACTCGCCAGTTTACAATGTCGCATGCCATTCGGCAATATATTGAGAATCCAAACCGTGGTATTCCTGAGCAGGGGCCGAGGCTGAAAACCGGCATTGGGCTGGCTATTGAATCAATGATTCAGATAGGTTCTCACCATGTAGGGACGCTGGAAGACAACTGGACGGTCGTTACGATGAACGTAACCTCATGTGCTCATAACGAGCAAGCGGTGACGTGCGAAACGGGCGGCATGGACATTTTCACGAAACTGAGTGCGTAGGTGATTGGAATGATTCAGCAAGGAAACCTGCAAATCGGTCAGCTGGTGAAGATTCTGAAAGGCAGAGGTGCCGGACAGATTGCGGTTGTCGTTTCAGTAGCAGATAGCAGGTTTGTATATATTGCGGATGGGGATAAACGAAAGTTTGATCAAGCGAAGAAGAAAAATGTTCTTCATTTGGTGCCTCAGCCAAAGATTAGTAGCGAGATTGTAAACAGTTTAAACGAAAGCGGTCGGGTGACGAATGGAAAGCTGCGCCATGCAGTGAAAACTTTCCTGGACTCGTCCGAATACCAAGCTGAAGAGAAAGGAGACTGACTTTGGCCAAAGAAGATGTCATTGAGGTTGAAGGTACGGTAATCGAGCCACTGCCGAACGCTACGTTCAAGGTAGAGCTGGAGAACGGTCATCAAATTCTTGCTCATGTTTCCGGAAAGCTGCGGATGCACTTTATCCGTATTTTGACAGGCGACAAGGTGGTTGTACAGTTATCGCCTTACGATTTAACCAAAGGCCGTATAACGTACCGCAAGTAATTCATGCAGGTTTTTATTAAACGTATGTCATTTAAAAAACTTGTTTTGCTCGGCAAAACGATGTGAATGTTCACGAAGCGAGTTTTACCAGGGTAAAGCTTGGAGGAGGTAATCAACATGAAGGTAAGACCTTCTGTAAAACCTATTTGCGAAAAATGCAAAGTCATTCGCCGCAAAGGGAACGTAATGGTTATTTGCGAAAATCCGAAACACAAACAAAAACAAGGTTAATAGAAGGGGGTGTAGCGTAAAATGGCTCGTATAGCTGGTGTGGATTTGCCACGTGACAAACGCGTTGAGATCGCCTTGACTTACATTTTCGGAATCGGTAAAACGACTTCTCAGAAAATCTTGAAGGAAACAGGCATCAGTGCAAACACGCGTGTTCGTGATTTGACTGAAGATGAAGTGAGCAAATTACGTGAAACGATCGACAAAGAAGTTAAAGTAGAAGGCGATCTGCGTCGTGAAATTTCCTTGAATATTAAACGTCTGACTGAGATTGGCTGCTACCGTGGTGTTCGTCACCGTCGTGGGTTGCCTGTTCGCGGACAACGTACTAAAACTAATGCTCGTACCCGTAAAGGTCCTCGTCGGACTGTAGCGAACAAAAAGAAATAAGAAGGGAGGATAACATTCAATGGCTAAACCGAAAAAAGTTGTACGTACAAAACGCCGTGACCGTAAAAATATCGAGACTGGCGTGGCACACATCCGTTCCACGTTCAACAACACGATCGTTACGATCACAGATCCACACGGTAACGCAATCTCTTGGGCCAGCTCAGGCGGCATGGGATTCCGTGGTTCCCGTAAATCTACTCCATTTGCAGCGCAAATGGCCGCAGAAACTGCTGCTAAAGCTGCTATGGAACACGGCATGAAAACTGTCGAAGTCATGGTTAAAGGACCTGGTGCAGGTCGCGAAGCAGCAATCCGCTCTTTGCAAGCTGCTGGTTTGGAAGTTAACCTGATCAAAGACGTAACTCCGGTACCTCATAACGGATGCCGTCCTCCAAAACGTCGTCGCGTCTAATGAGATTTCTCCTCTGCGTGTAGTATAGATCCGGCACAAACTGCCAAGAATGGATGTTTAGGTATACTGCATGATAGACTATGGATAAGGTGAATGTTTCATATAGGAGCGACGTTTTGAAGGAGGGATATTGCAGTGATAGAAATCGAAAAGCCGAAAATTGAGACGGTTGACGTCAATGATGATGGCACCTATGGAAAATTCGTAGTAGAACCGCTGGAACGCGGATACGGTACGACGTTGGGAAACTCGCTTCGCCGTATTCTGTTATCCTCGTTACCGGGGGCAGCAGTCACATCGGTTCAGATCGATGGGGTTCTGCACGAGTTTGCAACGGTTCCCGGTGTGAAGGAAGACGTAACGGAGATCATTCTGAACTTGAAAGCTTTATCGCTTAAAATCCACTCGGATGAAGAGAAAGTACTCGAAATCGATGCGGAAGGCGAAGGAGTTGTAACGGCAGGAGATATCCGTGCGGATAGTGATGTGGAAATTCTTAATCCGGATCTTCACATTGCTACGCTCGGACCGGGTTCGAGACTTCACATGCGTATTTTTGCCAATCGCGGTCGCGGTTACGTTAAGCAGGATCGGAACAAACGTGATGACCAGCCGATCGGCGTCATTCCCGTCGACTCCATCTACACTCCGATTGCACGCGTGAACTACGGCGTAGAAAATACGCGTGTCGGCCAGGTTACGAATTACGACAAGCTGACACTTGAGGTTTGGACTGACGGAAGTATTCGTCCCGAGGAAGCAGTGAGCCTTGGAGCCAAAATTTTGACCGAGCATGTGATGTTGTTCGTGGGTCTCACGGACGAGGCAAAAGATGCTGAAATTATGGTTGAAAAAGAAGAAGACAAGAAAGAAAAAGTTCTTGAAATGACGATCGAAGAGCTGGATCTCTCCGTCCGTTCCTATAACTGCCTTAAGCGCGCTGGTATCAATACGGTACAAGAACTCACGACTAAATCTGAAGAAGATATGATGAAGGTCCGTAACTTGGGTCGCAAATCTTTGGAAGAAGTACAAGAGAAGCTCGAGGAACTTGGTTTAGGACTTCGTACGGAAGAATAGTACAGCAACGTTTTTGTGAAGGAGGGGAAATTACATGGCATACCAAAAATTGGGCCGTAACTCCAGTGCCCGTAAAGCTTTGTTTCGTGATTTGGTAACCGATCTGTTCTTGTATGAGCGTATCCAAACTACTGAGGCTAAAGCGAAAGAAGTTCGTTCTATTGCTGAAAAACTGATCACCAAAGCGAAAAAAGGAGATCTGCACGCACGTCGTCAAGTGGCTGCGTTCGTTCGCCGTGAAACTTTGGATGGTGAGCAGGATGCAATCCAAAAGCTGTTTAGCGAATTGGCTACACGTTACACTGAGCGTCCAGGTGGATACACTCGTATCCTGAAATTGGGACCTCGTCGTGGCGACGCCGCTCCAATGGTATATCTGGAATTGGTTGACCGCGCGTAAACAGGCGAAGATGAGGGAAGGGTGGACAGAATCGGCTTGATTCTGAACAACCCTTTTTTTCTCTTGGAGGAGTCCTTGAGGGGCTTCTCCTTTGTTATGTTCGGTTATTCCTTGCAAGGCCAGAGAATACCCCTACAAAGGTGTGAGAAGCATGCGGAACTTGTGCATGAAGGTGAACTATGACGGAACCCACTATGATGGCTTTCAGACGCAGCCTAACGGTAACACCATTCAGGACTGCCTTGAACATGCTATTTACTCATTGACGGGCGAGCGTCTTAAAATTACAGGCTCAGGCCGTACAGATGCAGGTGTACATGCATACGGGCAGGTATTCAATTTTCACACTGAATCGCCGATTCCGTTACAGCGCTGGTGTCTGGCACTTAATGCTTGGTTGCCTCGTGATATCATCGTTACGGATGCGAGAGAGGTGCCACTGTCCTTTCATGCACGCCGCATGGCGAAGCGGAAGACATATCGGTACAGTATTAATGCGAACCGGTTTCCGGACATCTTTCACCGTCGTACACAGGCCCATCATCCAACGAGTCTGGATGTAAGAGCGATGGAGGAAGGGTTAGCTCATTTAGTTGGCACCTTTGACTATACTTCGTTCGCATCTCGACGTTCCCAAAAGACGAATCATGTTCGCACTATTTACGAAGCCTATATGACAGTAGACCATTCCTTTTCACGTCCGGACTCGGATGATCAGGGAATTATCCATACTTATATTACAGGTAGCGGATTTTTGCAGCACATGGTTCGGATTATTATGGGTACTTTGCTGGAAGTGGGAGAAGGCAAAAAATCGTCGGATGATATTCCTTCCATTTTGGAGGCGAAAAATCGTTCAAAGGCCGGACCTACGGCCGTTGGACACGCTTTAACGCTCTGGAATGTAGAGTACGACGAAAACATCAAAAAACATTGATTTTACCCTTGCGGAATTGATGGTTATCCTGTAATATAAAAGTTGTGTTTTCTTAATGGCTTTCCCACAGCCCCAATTAAGATAATCACTTTAAATTAACATCTAATCCATCAATAATGCAGCAACTTAACGAACGAAGATAAATGATGATTTCTGTTAACGAACTTAAGGAGGATACTTTTCATGCGTACTACGTATATGGCGAAGCCAAATGAAGTTGAGCGCAACTGGCACATCATTGATGCCGAAGGCAAAACGCTCGGCCGTCTGGCAAGCGAAGCGGCTGCGTTGATTCGCGGCAAACACAAGCCACAATTTACACCACATGTGGACACAGGTGATTTTGTTGTTGTAATCAATGCGGAAAAAATCGTATTGACCGGTAAAAAAATGGAGAACAAGAAATACTACCGTCACTCCCTGCATCCGGGTGGTCTGAAAGTAACGGTTGCACAAGAAATGGTTAAGAACAAGCCTGAGCGTATGTTGGAATTGGCTGTTCACGGTATGCTTCCTAAAACTCGTCAAGGCGAGAAAATGAAGCTGAGACTTAAAGCTTACAGAGGCACTGAGCATCCACATGCAGCACAAAAACCTGAAGTTTACGAACTTCGCGGATAATTAAAAGGGAGGACAGTTTCATGGCACAAGTACAATACTATGGGACAGGTCGTCGTAAACATTCGGTAGCTCGTGTTCGTCTCGTACCGGGTGAAGGACGCATTGTCATCAATAAGCGTGATATTAATGAATATTTCGGTTTGGAAACTCTCAAACTGATCGTAAAACAACCACTGAACCTGACAGAAACAGTTGGCAGCTATGACGTACTCGTTATCGCTCATGGTGGTGGTATCTCTGGTCAAGCCGGCGCAATTCGCCACGGTATTTCCCGTGCTCTGTTGAAAGCAGATCCGGAATTCCGTCCAGCTTTGAAAAAAGCAGGCTTCTTGACTCGTGACCCACGTATGAAAGAACGTAAAAAATACGGTCTCAAAGCCGCTCGTCGTGCACCACAGTTCTCGAAACGTTAATATTTCGAATACAGAAGAACCTTTTCCTTATGGAAAGGGTTCTTTTTTATTTAGTCATTTCCTGATTATTATCCACATGTGGATAAGTAGACCTACTCTAAAATTCATAGGCTTCAGCATGTTTCTGCGAATACATAAATAACCGCATGCAAATGCATGGAACACGAAAAGTTATCCACGATGTAATTGAATACGATATTGTTATACACAAATACAGTTTGCTATTTCCACGGAGTTTATTCTGTAATGTTTATAACCTGTGACTAAAATATAATGTTCGACTATTCAATATAGCCTCATCTTAATATTCTCTGCTAACTGCTGTTTCACGAGATACTTTGCTTTCACTTGTTTATGTAAAGTCCCTTGATATGTTCTGGCTGGTACTGTCTATGCCTCTTGTACAGCTGTTTTGGGCGCAGCTAGGGATACGGCAAGGAATACCTCTTTTTATTTGTGTGCACTGAGAGAAGGACGCTCCTTAGCCTAGCACTGTCTGCTTCCTAGGCTACTGCAATTGCAACGGCGATGTACATGTTACTGGTAATGGAAATAGTCTACACAGCAATCGCTCCAAACTATAACCGGGAGCACTATGTATTGTCCGACTGTGTCTACCCTTATAAAATTGACCCATCTTGATGTCAGGCTTTAAATAGGCTTCCAGTAGCGATAAGAGTCTTGCTTGTGTCCAGGGATCAATCCCTCGGGAATTGCCTCTACAAGCGCTTTAGGATTGGATAGAGGCATAATAAGAGTTCAGCGCGCAGTCATTTCTTTTATAATTTCCACAATGAAAGCATCGCTGACGCCAGAGCTCCAGAATAGTGTAGTCGATTTCATCTGGCTAAAAATTCGAGTAAAGGCTAGTTTGCCTTCATCTGAACTCGTCCACATACGGACTTCATCTTTGGAATGCAAAATAAGAGCTTTGAAACCTAAAGTTATTTTCAATTCCCTCGGTTAGCACCCTTCGATAATCTTAGATTCAGAAACGATGTTGCTTTCTTCTACAGATGATTCTTGCTTGATCAAGCAACCCAAAGCTGTTCAGCATTATCGATGGCTGCCGCGCACTAGGCCAAGATTAGGATACGCTGCTCCTAGATGCCTCTAAAGCATTTCACTCAGAAGATCCACAAGCATATGTATAGTACAATAATACATTTTGGCTATACAAATCATTCAACTAAGTAATTTTGCGTAGCAAGGTAGGTTGTCAAAAAAATGCTTATCCGCACGTTCGGCTTGCTCTTCCAAAGTCAAAACTATAGGATGTATTCCTTCAAGGACCAAACTATTCCCATATAATGTTATATAAGAAAGCCCTTTGTTTAAAAGCGTACTGGTGGTACGCCTTTGTCTTCAGCAGAGTAGAGAACAAGCCGTCTTTGTTGACGTAAAAAGCCTCCATTCAAGCATACCTTCAGCTACACTAGTTATTTTTAGTAACCAAAGAGCCTATGGACCATTTTCAAGTGTTTGGTATAAGAATATTTTATATAAAGCCAATGAACTTGGTTGGATACGCAAGAAAGCATTAAAGAATGCTGACAGAACAACATTCCTGCAAATTTGGGTGGATAAATGCTTACATCAGGACATTTTGCCTTGGATTGACAATGATTGTGAAAGTTTTATACTGTATTTAATCTTATTAGTTTAGTCGGTATTGAAATGACACTTATTTATGAATCTTCATATGGAGGCGCATTGATAATGAATTTATTGGAGAAAGAAGCGTTGATTAGAATCAAGGCAATTGAACTGGAAGAGGCTACGCCAGAGGAAGTTATCCAGTATGCTGTTCTTACATTTCCCAATCTTACCTTTGCTTGTAGCTTCGGAGCAGAAGATGTAGTACTAGTAGATATGCTTCAAAAAATTAGCCCTTCCACCGACATTTTTTACTTGGACACCGACTTTCATTTTCAAGAAACTTATGATACGCGAGATCAGATGAAAGCCAGATATAATTTGGATTTTGTCAGGGTCTCTCCCTTAATTACTCCTGAAGAGCAAGCGGCTGAGCATGGAGAGGAACTGTGGAAAACAGATCCTAACACATGTTGTGGTATACGCAAAGTTGAGCCACTGACACGCATTTTGTCACAATACGATGCATGGATTACTGGTATTCGCCGGGATCAGGCCCCTACCCGTGCGAATTCAAAAAAGGTAGAGTATGATGAAAAGTTTGGACTCGTTAAATTTAATCCCTTGGCAAGCTGGACATCCGAGGATGTATGGAACTATATCCGTACTCATGAAGTACTGTATAATCCATTGCATGACCGCAATTATCCCAGTATCGGTTGTGAGCAATGTACCCGTGAAGTTCTACCAGGTGAAGACCCTCGTGCAGGTCGCTGGTCAGGCAATGAGAAAACAGAGTGTGGGCTCCATCAATAAAATGGTATTCAGGTAACTATGAGTCGTATTTATGAAGAGAAGGGAAGTGCATTATGACTGCAATTCTTCCGCATGGCGGAACACTTGTTGATAAAATCATTACAGGACCGGAGCAAAAAGCACTTTTGCAGGCTGCAGGAGAATTGTTTCCTATCCGTGTAAACTCATGGACCATTTCTGATCTGGATTTGATTGGAGTGGGAGCTTTCTCTCCTTTGACGGGGTTTATGAATGAATCTGATTATCGGTCGGTGGTAACAGATATGCGTCTTGCCGATGGTACAGTCTGGAGTATTCCCATTACTCTTGCAGTTGTAGAAAGTGTAGCCAGTGAACTGAAATTAGGTCAGCAGGTGGCTTTGGTGGGTGAAACAGACGATACTATCTATGCTGTACTTGATATTGAAAGTATTTATCAGGTAGATCAGGCTGAGGAAGCCAGACGAGTATTCAAGACCGATGACCCGGCTCATCCTGGCGTAAACAAACTGTTAGATCGACCTGCTACGTATGTTGGTGGATCTGTGCAAGTGCTGAATCGGCCGGAGCCCACACAATTTAGTGAGTTTTACTATACACCATCACAGACACGCGACTATTTTGTAGAAAAAGGCTGGAAAACAGTGGTCGGTTTTCAAACACGAAATCCGGTACACCGGGCACATGAGTATATCCAAAAAAGCGCGATGGAGATTGTGGATGCTTTGTTTCTAAACCCACTCGTTGGTGAAACCAAGTCAGATGACGTTCCGGCAGATGTGCGTATGAAGAGCTATCTGGTGCTGCTGGACAATTATTATCCGGCTGATCGGACTTTTCTAGGGGTATTTCCTGCTGCCATGCGATACGCGGGTCCTAGAGAGGCCATTTTCCATGCTATTGTGCGAAAAAACTATGGCTGCACCCATTTTATTGTTGGAAGGGATCATGCCGGGGTAGGAGACTATTATGGTACCTACGAAGCACAGGAAATTTTCAGGCACTTTACACCTGAAGAGCTGGGGATTACTCCATTGTTCTTTGAACACAGCTTTTATTGCACCCGATGTGGAAATATGGCCTCAAGTAAAACATGCCCACATCCCAAGGAGCATCATTTGACGCTCTCGGGCACCAAGGTACGGGAATTGTTGCGCTCTGGGGTTTGCCCGCCACCTGAATTTACACGACCGGAAGTCGCTCAAGTGCTCATTGAAGGTATGAAAGAATTTGTTCATGCCTGAGTTGTACTATCTACACGCCTCGTCCCATATAGATTATTAGTATCTGTATAGGACGGAGGCGTTTTGTTATGCAAAAAAATAATCGTAAACACGAGGTTACACTGTGGATTCGCTATCGGACGTTGCAAAAAATGCTGTTGGGCTGTTGTCTCGCCGTTCTGTTTATTACACTGGCATTGTATGAGATACCTGCTTCGAGAGCTTGGACCCATTGGAGTTTACCCCTTACTGGTAAAGTAATTGCCATAGATGCTGGACACGGAGGGCCTGATGGAGGGGCGGTTAGCAAAGAAGGAATTATTGAAAAGGATATTAATCTGGCAATCGCTTTTTATTTGCGGGATTATTTGCAGCAAGCAGGTGCTGTTGTTGTCATGACACGTGAGGATGACCGCGACCTGGCGCAGCAAGAAACGAAAGGTTACGCCAGAAGGAAAACGGAGGATTTGAAGCAGCGTGTGCGTATAATTGAGGAGCAGAAAGCAGACCTCTTTCTAAGTATTCATATGAACAGTATCCCGTCGAGCCGTTGGAGTGGAGCACAGACCTTTTTCGTCCCTAACCATGCAGATAACGAGAATTTGGCGTCCTTAATTCAGGAAGAGATCAAGCGTAACTTGGAAAACACGAATAGAGTAGCTAAGACCGTGAACACAGTTTATTTATTGAAAGCTCTCAAAATGCCATCAGCCCTTGTAGAAGTCGGATTTTTGTCCCATCCAGAGGAAGCCAGACGACTAAGTGACGTGAACTATCAAAGGCGGGTGGCGGCGTCCATATATAAGGGGATTTTGCGTTACAGTGCCGGGGAAAAGGGGATCTCACCAGCACCTGAGGCCAGATAGTGGTATACTGTAAGTGTTTACCACTCCGTAATTCATTAAAGCAGAGGTGCTGATAATTCATGCAATCAAGAGAGCAAGTTATAGAGCTACTTCAACAAGTGCGGGAGCCTCAAACAGGACGCCGTCTAGTCGATCTCCATTTTATTCGGGATGTGGTTGTTAAAGAGGATCGGGTATCCTTGACCGCTATTAGTCTGAATAGCCAGGAAGAAACGTGTGCAGAACTGGAGCGGGAAATCCGGCAGACGTTAGAAGAGGCGGGATTAAGCCACGTCCATATTCGTATTCGTGAGGCATCTGAGCATGAAAAGTCCGCAATTCAAGCTGTGGAGAATACCGAGGAAGCCGCTGACCCGGTTTTGACCAAAGGACATGCTGTCGGTATGGAAGAACATGAGCTGCTTAGCCCAGCATCTGGCGTCCGGTTTATTGCCATTGCAAGCGGAAAAGGTGGTGTCGGAAAATCGACAGTAGCTGTAAATTTGGCTGCTGCTTTAGCTAGACAGGGGAAGCGTGTGGGTTTAATTGATGCGGATATCTATGGATTTAGCGTGCCGGATATGATCGGGGTGGAGGAGGTTCCTTCTGTCGAAGATGGTATCATTCAGCCGGTGGAGCGATTCGGTATCAAAATCATGTCTATGGGCTTCTTTGTCAGAGAGAACAATCCGGTGATTTGGAGAGGTCCCATGCTGGGGAGAATGCTCAGACAGTTTTTTAGTGATGTTGAATGGGGACAACTGGATTATATGATACTCGATTTACCACCAGGGACTGGCGATGTAGCGCTTGACGTACATCAAATGATTCCGCAGAGTGAAGAAATCATTGTCACTACCCCACATGCAACTGCAGCTTTTGTAGCTGCACGTGCAGGGGCTATGGCGCTCCAAACAGATCATAAGGTCATTGGTGTTGTGGAGAACATGTCCTATTATGTATCCTCCACCGGAGAAAAGGACTATGTTTTTGGACGCGGTGGCGGGGCTATGCTGGCAGATACCCTTCATACGAAGCTGCTGGCGCAAATTCCGCTGGGTATCCCAGACAATCACCCTTCAGAAGCCGACTTTTCTCCATCCGTATATAAATCCGAGTCGGCGACAGGGGAAATTTACAATGATATTGCTGCTCAAATTACGACGTTGCACGCGGAATTTGAATAAGAAAAAAAGGCTGGTTGTTGAACCAGCCTTTTTATTATTGGCCTCCACCTTGTTCTCCTTCGCCTCCACCACCACCATCTTGCTTCTGATCAGCAGAGCCACCTTGCTCACCGCTTTTTTTCTCAACCTTAGGTTGGAGTTCCTCTTGTACGACAGTTTTAAGTAAATTCATGACTTCAAGCCGAAAAATCGGATTCTGCATGGCATCATGCATGACTGTCATAGATTGTTTGCGATATTCAGGAGTTTTAGTTAAGTCCATATACATCTTGGTCAGTTCTGGCGACTTAAGCATCGCTTCAATTGATTTTTGATAAGAAGGGTCTTTTATAAGTTGCATATGAAGCTGTTTGCTTTGGCTGTTGATGGCTTTGGCAAATTCTCCCGCAAAACGCGGATCAGTCATAATTTTTTCGATTTCTTTTTTATATTCAGGTGATACCAAAGTATCTTTGACTGCGATCTTCATCTGTTCAGCCGATTGCATGGGCATAAGCATTTTCATTCCCATGCTGCCACCAGATCCACCACCAGCCCCACCCTCTTCACTGCTTTGACCGGATTGTCCTTCTTTTGAAGTGCTTTCCCCGGTTAAAGCCTCTTCTACGGCTTTTTTTCCGTCATCGCTTTTCAAGATATCGACAACCATCGTTTTCATCTCTTTATAACTGTTCTGGGGGGGCGCAGAACCCTGATCCGAGCCGCAGCCACTCAGTGCAACGCCCAGTACGCATACCGTGCTAACAAATCGCAAACGAGTCCAATTCATGGCCGTATTCCTCCTTCATCATGAATGTGGATAGTATGTGGATGAATGCGGAGAAATATGTCGATTTGCTTTTGGTTTTTAGCTGAGAACGATGTAAAATAACTCCTTAAAGACCCAGTGCCTGATCGCGCACCTCTTTGCCTTTTACTGTACCCTGTTGAAGCAGTTCAGATACAGTCACGAATTCATAGCCTTGTGCGCGCAACTTGTCGATAATGACGGGCAAGGCTTCATGTGTTTGTTTACAGGAATCACTGGCATGCAGAAGGACGATATCGCCAGGATGCGCTTTATTTACAACACGGTCGATTATGACCTGAGTACCAGGATTTTTCCAGTCCAGGGAATCTGTATCCCACTGAATGGTTTTGTAGCCTAAAGTGCTGGCAACCTGAAGGACCCTTTTATCAAAGTCGCCATTAGGCATACGGATCAACTTCGGGGACTGTCCCGTCAGTTCGGTTAATGTGGTATGAGCAATGGAAATCTGCTTACGAATATCTTCATCGCTTAAGCTACTGTAATTTTCGTGTTTATGGCCATGACTGCCGATCTCAAATCCGCTTTCTTTAATCTGATTCACAAGCTCTGGATGTGTTTTACTCCAAGGGGCAGAAAGAAAAAAGGTGGACTTGGTCACTTTTTTATCCTCAAGGACTTTTAAGATGGGGGCAGTACGTTTATCACCCCAACTAATATCAAAGGTGAGAGCGATCAGCTTTTTGTCTGTGGGTACACTATAAATAGCGGTTGGTGCTTCCTCGGAAAAAACCGTAACATTATCGGTTTCTACATAAATGACTCCAACAGTAAAGACGGCTGCAGCCATTACGATTAAGAATCGT
>NZ_JBBOSD010000001.1:3590000-3912500 GCF_038004945.1 Paenibacillus sp. FSL M7-0802
TGGCTTGATGCTTGCATCAGGGGTAGGGGAGCGTTGAATGCGGGTTGAAGGTGTACCGTAAGGAGCGCTGGACTGCATTCAAGTGAGAATGCCGGTATGAGTAACGAAAAGATCTGTGAGAATCAGATCCGCCGAAAGCCTAAGGGTTCCTGAGGAAGGTTCGTCCGCTCAGGGTAAGTCGGGACCTAAGGCGAGGCCGATAGGCGTAGTCGAAGGACAACAGGTCGAAATTCCTGTACCACCGTAATCCGTTATGAGCGATGGGGTGACGCAGTAGGGTAGTGACGCGGACTGATGGATGTCCGTCTAAGCAGTGAGGCTGGTGTGTAGGCAAATCCGCACATCGTAAGGCTGGGCTGTGATGGGGAGCGAAAATTGTAGTAGCGAAGGTCATGATCTCAGACTGCCAAGAAAAGCCTCTAGCCAGGAGAAGGTGCCCGTACCGCAAACCGACACAGGTAGGCGAGAAGAGAATTCTAAGGCGCGCGGAAGAACTCTCGTTAAGGAACTCGGCAAAATGACCCCGTAACTTCGGGAGAAGGGGTGCCTCGGTAGGGTGAATAGCCCGAGGGGGCCGCAGTGAAAAGGCCCAAGCGACTGTTTAGCAAAAACACAGGTCTGTGCGAAGCCGCAAGGCGAAGTATACGGGCTGACGCCTGCCCGGTGCTGGAAGGTTAAGGGGAGTGGTAAGCCTTCGGGCGAAGCTATGAACCGAAGCCCCAGTAAACGGCGGCCGTAACTATAACGGTCCTAAGGTAGCGAAATTCCTTGTCAGGTAAATTCTGACCCGCACGAATGGCGTAACGACTTGGGCGCTGTCTCAACGAGAGATCCGGTGAAATTTTAATACCTGTGAAGATGCAGGTTACCCGCGACAAGACGGAAAGACCCCATGGAGCTTTACTGCAGCTTGATATTGAATTTGGGTACGATCTGTACAGGATAGGTGGGAGCCGTAGAACTTTGAGCGCCAGCTTGAAGGGAGGCATCCTTGGGATACCACCCTGATCGTATCTAGGTTCTAACTTGGTACCGTGATCCGGTGCGAGGACAGTGTCAGGTGGGCAGTTTGACTGGGGCGGTCGCCTCCTAAAGAGTAACGGAGGCGCCCCAAGGTTCCCTCAGAATGGTTGGAAATCATTCGAAGAGTGCAAAGGCAGAAGGGAGCTTGACTGCGAGACCTACAAGTCGAGCAGGGACGAAAGTCGGGCTTAGTGATCCGGTGGTACCGCATGGAAGGGCCATCGCTCAACGGATAAAAGCTACCCTGGGGATAACAGGCTTATCTCCCCCAAGAGTCCACATCGACGGGGAGGTTTGGCACCTCGATGTCGGCTCATCGCATCCTGGGGCTGAAGTAGGTCCCAAGGGTTGGGCTGTTCGCCCATTAAAGCGGTACGCGAGCTGGGTTCAGAACGTCGTGAGACAGTTCGGTCCCTATCTGTCGTGGGCGTAGGAAATTTGAGAGGAGCTGTCCTTAGTACGAGAGGACCGGGATGGACGTACCGCTGGTGTACCAGTTGTTCCGCCAGGAGCACCGCTGGGTAGCTATGTACGGAAGGGATAAGCGCTGAAAGCATCTAAGCGTGAAGCCCCCCTCAAGATGAGATTTCCCAATTAGTAAGACCCCTTGAAGACGACGAGGTAGATAGGTTGGGGGTGGAAGTGCAGTAATGCATGGAGCTGACCAATACTAATCGGTCGAGGGCTTATCCTAAAATAAAACGCAAATAAGTTTCGGATCCAGTTTTCAGGGTGTAACCTTGAAGGTATGTACAAGTGACATATGATAAGCGCATGGCTATTCATTCACACGATAAGTGATGAACCGAATAACCGTACGGTAGAATTTGCACAGCAAATTCATGTTTGGTGGCGATAGCGGAGGGGTTCCACACGTACCCATCCCGAACACGACCGTTAAGCCCTCCAGCGCCGATGGTACTTGGACCGCAGGGTCCTGGGAGAGTAGGACGTCGCCAAGCAGAGCTTTATGATTAATATTCCCTGATAGCTCAGTTGGTAGAGCACTCGACTGTTAATCGAGTTGTCACAGGTTCGAGTCCTGTTCGGGGAGCCATTTGCTCTCATAGCTCAGCAGGTAGAGTGCATCCATGGTAAGGATGAGGTCACCGGTTCGAACCCGGTTGAGAGCTTGTTATAGGATGGCCCGTTGGTCAAGGGGTTAAGACACCTCCCTTTCACGGAGGTAACAGGGGTTCGAATCCCCTACGGGTCATAGGATATTATGGAGGCTTAGCTCAGCTGGGAGAGCATCTGCCTTACAAGCAGAGGGTCGGGGGTTCGAGCCCCTCAGCCTCCACCATTTTTCATCCTCTTACCTGGATGAAATCTTGGGGAATTGTGAATCATATGCATATTGGGGATTAGCCAAGCGGTAAGGCAACGGACTTTGACTCCGTCATGCATAGGTTCAAATCCTATATCCCCAGCCATTAAGAGCCATTAGCTCAGTTGGTAGAGCACCTGACTTTTAATCAGGGTGTCGAAGGTTCGAGTCCTTCATGGCTCACCATTGTATTACATGCGCGTGTGGCGGAATTGGCAGACGCACTAGACTTAGGATCTAGCGTCTTTGACGTGGGGGTTCAAGTCCCTCCACGCGCATCTTGTTTTTGCGGACGTGGCTCAGCGGTAGAGCATCGCCTTGCCAAGGCGAGGGTCGCGGGTTCGATTCCCGTCGTCCGCTCCATATTTGCGCCCTTAGCTCAGCTGGATAGAGCGTTTGACTACGAATCAAAAGGCCGGGAGTTCGAATCTCTCAGGGCGCGCCATATTTTAAAAAATTATATCGGGATGTAGCTCAGCTTGGTAGAGCACCTGGTTTGGGACCAGGGGGTCGCATGTTCAAATCGTGTCATCCCGATACTATTTTGCGGGTGTAGTTCAATGGTAGAACTTCAGCCTTCCAAGCTGATAGCGTGGGTTCGATTCCCATCACCCGCTTACCGATTACCTAGAAGCCGAAAGGCTTCTTTTTATTTTGTCCACATTACATTTACTTCTATGTATATAAGCTAGTGCAATTATGTCTCCTGTCATGCACAGTTGGGGATGACTTGTGCATATTGTACATAGGCTCTTGTTACTTTTGACACCTAGATCCCGAATTTCCCCTCTAACGTTCCCCTTTCTCCTGCAGTAAGGCTAATTTCGTGATCAAATCCTTTAAATATAGGAATCCTATAGCTATTATGGTACGAATTCATGGTGATAACTCAACAGTTGCTCTTGGGTTGTGCACATTTCCCTTTATTTATGTGGGTAAAAAGCGAAGTGTTAAAGAGGAAATACCCTAGAAACACTGAGAAAATGGCTAATTTGTGTATATCTTTGTGGATAGAAGGCTAATGGAGTTGACTTTGTCAACAAATAATAAACATATACACACTATGTCGCATGAATTTGTACCTTTAAAAACACACTCTTTATAAGAGACTGTGCATAATGTTTCACGCATCACTAGTGTATACATTCATTTCTATTTATTAATTTCATATTTATTCATAACAATCCAATATTTTCTCGAAAGAAGTAATTCAAAAAGATGATTTTTTACTGTAAATTTTGCAGCTTTTCATGCGTTTTTATTGTATGATGTTAAGAAAGTGTCAAATTTCGTGTGTATACGTACCTTTGCTACAACTGTATATGGTGTGGAACAGATCAGATGGGGGGAAAAGCATGACTGAGCTTACGTTAACCGCTAACAAAAACCAATCCAACAATCTGCTACGGCGGGACGTTCGTTTTCTAGGGAATATTCTTGGTGAGGTTTTGGTTCATCAGGGTGGCAACGAACTTTTGGATATCGTGGAGAAAATACGTGAGACAAGTAAATCGTTACGTGCCGGGTATCAGCCGGAGTTGTATGAGAATTTCAAACAAATGGTCAGCGGACTGGATACGGATATTCGTCACCAGGTTATTCGCGCGTTTGCGATTTATTTTCAGTTGGTGAATATCGCTGAGCAAAACCATCGTATTCGTCGTAAGCGGGATTATGAGCATTCCGCTGGTGAAGATGTTCAGCCCGGTTCCATTGAAAGTTCCGTTCAGGAGCTTAAACAAGGGGGCTTCTCCGCTGAGGACGTTAGCAACTTGCTGAAAGAGCTCTCTTTGGAGCTAGTCATGACCGCACATCCTACAGAAGCGACACGACGAGTAATTCTGGATATCCACAAGCGCATTTCCGAGGACGTCATGCTGCTGGATAATCCGATGCTTACCTTGCGTGAGCGGGAACAGGTACGGGAGAATCTGCTAAACGAAGTAATTACGCTGTGGCAGACAGATGAGCTGCGTGATCGCAAGCCAACTGTATTAGATGAAGTGAGAAATGGAATGTATTATTTTCACGAGACCTTGTTTCATGTACTCCCAGATGTGTACCAAGAATTGGAACGATGTTTGGACAAATATTATCCCGAACAAAAATGGCACATACCCACTTATCTGAGATTTGGTTCCTGGATCGGTGGAGACCGAGACGGCAATCCGTCTGTGACAGCTCATGTGACTTGGGAAACGTTACGTATGCAGCGCAAGTTGGCTTTGAGAGAATATCAGCACACGTTAAAGGAACTCATGGGTTACTTGAGTTTCAGCACCAGCATTGTGCGAGTTTCCGATGATCTGCTGGCTTCTATTGAAGAAGACCGTACACACATTACACTTAAAAAGATGGAAGTATGGCATAACGAAAAAGAGCCATATCGCATTAAACTGGCATATATGATTGCTAAAGTGAACAACATCCTGGATGAAAGCAAACAGGGCACCAATGAGCGTTATAATTCTGCGGAAGAGCTCATTGCAGACCTAAATGTTATTGATAACAGCCTGCGTCATCATTTTGCCGATTATGTAGCAAACACATATATTCAAAAGATGATTCGCCAGGTAGAGTTGTTTGGATTCCATACAGCTACGCTGGATGTGCGTCAGCATAGTCAAGAACATGAAAATGCGATGACTGAAATTCTTTCTAAAATGAATATTGTGTCGGATTACAGTAAGCTGTCAGAAGAAGAAAAAATAAATCTGCTGGAAAAGCTGCTGAATGAACCTCGTCCGATTACTTCACCGTATTTAAAATATAGCGATAGTACACAGGAATGTCTTGACGTATATCGTACGATTTATTTGGCTCAGGAGGAATTCGGCAAGCAGTCCATTACAAGCTACTTGATCAGTATGACTCAGGGAGCCAGTGACTTACTGGAGGTTATGGTCTTATCCAAAGAGGTAGGCCTGTTCCGCATCGAGAAGGATGGTACTGTTATCTGTACGCTGCAATCCGTCCCTTTGTTCGAAACGATAGATGATCTGCATGCTGCACCTGATATTATGAGAAGATTGATGAACTTGCCTGTATATCGACAATCTGTGGCTGCGATGGACCAGCTTCAGGAGATTATGCTGGGATACTCGGACAGTAATAAAGATGGCGGTGTGGTTACAGCGAACTGGGAACTTCGGGTCGCTATGAATAGCATTACGGAAGTAGTTAATGAGTTTGGCGTAAAAGTGAAGTTTTTCCACGGTCGTGGAGGTGCGCTGGGTCGTGGTGGAATGCCACTTAATCGCAGTATTTTGGCTCAGCCTCCTCATACGATTGGAGGCGGAATCAAGATTACGGAGCAAGGCGAAGTACTATCATCCCGATACTCGCTTAGAGGCATCGCGTACCGGAGCTTGGAGCAGGCAACATCGGCGCTGATTACGGCTGTGGCATATCATCGTTCCGGGAAGAAGGAAGTGTTTGAGGAGAGCTGGGAGGAGATTATCGCCCGCATTTCCCAAGTATCACTGGATAAGTATCAGGATTTGATTTTCCGAGATCCAGATTTCTTCAACTTCTTCAAAGAATCTACACCGTTGCCTGAGGTGGGCGAGCTGAATATTGGATCTCGTCCGTCCAAGCGTAAGAACAGCGAACGTTTTGAGGACTTGCGCGCCATTCCATGGGTTTTTGCATGGACACAAAGCCGTTACTTATTACCTGCGTGGTATGCGGCTGGAACAGGTTTGCAAAGCTTCTATCAAAACAATGAGGATAACCTTAAAGTGCTGCAAACGATGTTTAGGGACTCTGCTTTCTTCCGGTCACTTATTGATACACTGCAAATGGCAATCGCTAAAGCGGATTTACTGATTGCAGAAGAGTACGCTGGGATGTCGGATAACGAAGAGGCCCGGCAGCGCATTTTCGGACAGATTTCAGCGGAGTTCAAGCTGACATCTGAGTTGATTTTGAAAATAACCGGACAATCCGAGATTTTGGACGACGTGCCGGTTATTCAGGAATCTATCCGGTTGCGTAATCCTTATGTTGATCCGTTAAGTTACTTGCAGGTTCAATTGCTAAGTGAGCTACGGGAGCTGCGGGATCAGAACGGTGATGACACTGAAATGCTGCGTGAGGTATTGTTGACGATTAACGGAATTGCCGCAGGCTTAAGAAATACGGGCTGATATAGTGTGGTTGTACGAATACAGGCAATCGGGTACTCATGGGGTGCCCGATTGTGCTGTTTGTATATTGATGGCAGGTGTGCTTGCAGTTAGTAACAATACTACAGTTGATTTCCGGATAAAATTAAACTACGATGAATAATCATAAACATGTAGTAAGTAACCCATCAGCAAGTCTGGGGGAGTATAGAGTGGATAATATGGAAAGCCGCTTGGTGAGGCTGGTACAGAAAGGTGATCAGCGAGCTTTTGCGGAGTTAGTCGAGTTATATAAAGATCGGATTTTTCATCTTTCCTACCGGATGCTAGGTAATCGCCATGAGGCGGAGGATCTGGTGCAGGAAACTTTTTTGCGTGTGTATCGTAATTTGGAAAAATACGATCATGGACAGAAGTTCTCAACCTGGATTTATCGAATTGCTACAAATCTGTGCATTGATCGTCTGCGAAGGAGAAAACCTACATACTCACTTGATGCTGAAATGAATGATCAGGAAGGTGTCGATGGGTACGCCATGCTCGCCAGTGAAGAGCTTACCCCTGAGGGGAGTACGCTTCTGTCCGAAACGCAGGCTTTAATTCATGACGCCATTGACAGCCTTCCGGATAAATATAGGACGATTATGGTTTTACGGTACTTGCAGGAGCTTTCCTTACAGGAAATCAGCGATGTGCTCAATCTCCCAGTCACCACGATTAAGACAAGAGTACACAGGGGCCGGGATTTTCTGCGCAAAAAACTGGAGCACAAGCTATAGATCATGCGCATAGATTCTAGGAAAAGAGTCTGCGTAGATGTTTTTATGAAACATAATGCTCGTTGTAACGTATGTAAGATGAGCAAAGTTTCTAAGCCGGAGCATGTTATGTTGAGAAACACGGAAGAATATTAGAAAGGATTGGCTCATATGGATTGCAAACAAGCCGTCTCTTTTATGCATGACTATCTAGATGGCGACCTGTCTGAGCAGGACAAACATGAGTTGGAACAGCACTTGTTAGACTGCCCGGAATGCCGCATGCGTTTTAAAGAGCTGGAGCGGACGGATGCGATGCTTTACGGTACACGCTATCATCAAGTGCCGTGTGTATCGGATGAGCTGACATTTCGCATTATGAATGCTTTGCCACCGCATAAAAGACAGACTGCGGTGCCTATGCTGACGTGGGTGAAAAGGCATCCCGCTGTAACAGCCGCTGCCTTCTTCCTTATTGTTATATGCTCAAGCATGGCTAGCTTTTCTAGCACGGACCATCAATTGGTAGTCAAAGGAAGCCAACTGGATCAAGTCGTTATTCAGGGTGATACTGTGATTGTGCCTGAAGGGAAATCCATTGCCGGAGATCTAACAGTGCAAAATGGTGAAGCCCGTGTATACGGCGATGTGGAAGGAAATGTAACTGTAATTGATGGTTCTTATTATCAAGCGTCCACCGCTCATATTGCAGGACAGGTTAAAAGTATTGATCAAACCTTGGATTGGATTTGGTACAAGGTTACTGATTTATTCGGGGGACCCTCTTCTCCATAAAAGAAGCTTGAAATGGCAAGGACGATATCGAGCGCCTCTTTCCGCTGGAAAAGGCGTTTTTTTGTATATGAAGCTGGCGAATTGTACTGTATTTTACTGATTTTAGCGGTTCTTTTGTCACACAGCTTGCAACGTGAGCCTGATCGTTATAACCTAGATAGAGAGAGCATACTGTGTACATATTACACCCACTCACTACAGAAAATTGCGGGGGCATGCGCATGTTGGATTATTTTGCGGACCTGACTTGGAAAGAGTCCATTAAAGATATTATCGACATTTTGATCGTAACCTATATTATGTATCAGCTTATTTTACTTGTTCGCGGAACGCGTGCAGTTCAATTGTTGAAAGGGATTCTATTTCTGGTTGTCATTTGGGCGGTTAGTACCTGGTTTGATTTGTATACCCTCAAGTGGTTGATGAACCAGATGTTCACCTTTGGTGTGGTGGCTATCTTTATTATTTTTCAGCCTGAGTTGCGTCGTGCACTAGAACAGTTGGGGCGTGGCAAACTATTTGGGCGTTCGTCTGCGGATGATGAAGAAATTAACAAGTTAATCGGAGAAATGATTAAGGCGCTGAATTATTTATCACGTAGGAAAATAGGAGCTTTGGTCGTATTTGAGCGTGAGACAGGGCTAAACGAATATACAGAGTCTGGTATCAAGACACAGGCTGTAGTCAGTTCTGAACTGCTAATTAACATCTTCATTCCTAATACCCCTCTGCATGATGGTGCGGTGATTATTCAAAATAAACAGATTGCTTCTGCGGCCTGTTATTTGCCATTATCGGAAAATCCGTTCATCAGCAAGGAGTTGGGAACCCGTCACCGGGCTGCGATTGGGGTGAGTGAGGTAACGGATGCCGTAACTGTCGTGGTGTCAGAGGAAACAGGGCAAATTTCTTTGGCCATTAATGGACAGGTCGTGCGCGACATTAAGGAAGAATCCCTAATCTCCAAGCTGTATGAGGAGTTGCGGCCAACACCGTCTTTGAAGGAAAAACGCGGCTCATTCTGGAATCGGAGGGGAGGCCGTGGAAATTCATGATGGACAAATGGATTAACAATAATACGATTTCCAAGATATTGGCGCTTGCGGTTGCTGTTCTGCTGTGGGGAATGGTCCATCTAGATACAGGTACACCTTCATCTACGCTGACCGTTTCTTATAATAATAAAGTGATTGATAATGTGGCCATTCAGGCCAGTGGTCTGGATGATTCAAAATATGTATTGTCTACCATGGATACTGACCATGTAAAGATGGAAGTTAGAGGACAGCGCTCTGTGCTGACTTCCTTTTTCGCGGATAATTATCAGGCAAAGCTAAACTTAAACGGCTTAGGAGCAGGCACTAAAACATTATCACTCGAACCGGATTTACCGGACGGGGTGGAATTGGTATCTATGACTCCTAACCGTGTTACAGTGACGATTGAGGAAAAACAAACGAAATCATTTAATGTATCTATAGTTCCTCAAGGAAATCCAGATGCGGGATTGCAGCTTGGTAAGCCTGTGATTGCTCCTCAAACCGTGAAGGTTACCTTGCCCAAAAGCCAGTTGAGTACCGTCACTGCCGTTCAGGGGGCTGTTAATACGGATGGCATCTCAGAAAAGTTTGAACAGAAGCGTGTAAAACTGAAGGCTTATAACAAAAAGGGACAGGAACTTACAGGTGCGGTCATTGAGCCATCCACTGTGTCCGTTGAAATTCCGGTAACTCAGCAGGCGAAATCTGTGCCTGTTAAGATTGTATATTCCGGAGAGTTGCCAGACGGATTGGCGCTTTCTAAAGTCAATGCAAACGTGAAAGAAGCGGCGGTGTATGCATCGCAGGATGTATTGGGCAGCCTTAGTTCTTACGTCACGGCTACATTGGATTTAAGTCAATTTACGGAAGCGGGGACCCGTGCAGTTCAAGCTAATTTGGCAGCCCCCTCAGGTTCTGATAAAATCGAGCCAGGGTCAATACAAATTCAGGTGACCGTCGTTCCTTCCAATGAAGTCACAGATACGGAACGGACGCTGTCAGGCATCCCAATCGTTTTACAAGGTGCAGGAGATGGAGCGACTGCGACTGTTACAGCGCCCGCAGGCAAGACGATGGATGTTACTGTGAAGGGCCCGCAGGATATGGTAAACAATTTAACCAATGATGATATTAGTTTGGTGGCAGATGTAAGTGGCCTCGCGGCTGGTCAACACGAGGTTACTCTGAAAGTAGGCTTGCCTAAATATATTACGCAAGCCGGAAATGCTAGCCAACTAAAGGCAACGGTCAACATTGAGAGCCCTTCTACGCCTGCTGTAACGAATCCGAACAGTGAGAATGAATCAAACCCCTCTGGTAGTGGCGAAAAGGGACAGGAGAGGCCACAGGAGGGGCAAGGCAGTCAAAGTGGAGACTCTGACGCTAAGACCGGGGACAACGCAGCTGCGGAGGATAAAACAAATCCTCATAACGGCGCAGATTCTTCTGCGAATGGAACCTCGGAGAACAGTCAGCCATAACATGTTTTATCTATAGTAAATAATCAAGATTTATTAGACAAAAAAAGGGAGTCATTTTACATGGGGAAATATTTTGGTACAGATGGTGTACGAGGCGTTGCTAATCAGGAACTTACAGCCGAACTGGCATATAGCATTGGCCGCTGCGGCGGATATGTTTTAGCAGGTAATGTAGAGAAACCGACAGTTGTTATTGGTATGGATACACGGATATCCGGACTGATGCTGGAATCGGCTCTTGTAGCCGGTTTGCTGTCCATTGGGGCTAATGTGGTTCGTCTAGGTATTGTTTCGACACCTGGGGTGGCATATCTCACACGTCAATTGAAGGCTGACGCTGGTGTAATGATCTCAGCATCACACAATCCAGTTGAAGACAACGGCATTAAGTTTTTTGGCGGCGACGGTTTTAAATTGACAGACGAAACGGAATTGAAAATTGAAGAGCTGATGGATGCAAAAGAAGACCAACTGCCTCGTCCGATTGGCGGCGGATTGGGAACGGTTGTTGTAGACGAGCATTCCCGCTACGACTATCTGGAGTTCTTGAAAACAACAATTAGCCATTCTTTTGAAGGGTTAAAAATTGTACTGGATTGTGCAAACGGAGCAGCTTATGAGCTGGCGCCGAAGCTTTTTGCAGAACTGGGAGCTGAGGTACATACCATCGGTGCCGAGCCAAACGGTTTGAATATCAATGATCATTGCGGATCGACTCATCCTGAGAAGTTGAAAGAGGAAGTGCGCCGCTTGAAAGCGGATATTGGTCTGGCCTTTGACGGCGATGCCGACCGTCTGATCGCGATTGATGAGAACGGGGAAGAGGTAGACGGCGACTATATTCTCTGCATTTGCGGAGATGCAATGAACCGCGCGGGAAAACTTAAGGATAGCACCATTGTATCGACAGTGATGAGTAATATCGGTTTTTATAAAGCTACTGAAAAGCTGGCACTCAAGACTGCAAAAACTGCGGTCGGGGACCGTTATGTGATGGAAGAAATGCGTCGGGGTGGATTTAATCTGGGCGGTGAGCAGTCTGGTCATGTTATTTTCCTGGATCACAATACGACAGGCGATGGCATGCTGACCGGGATTCAGCTGGTAGATACCTTGAAAGCTTCTGGCAAGAAAATGAGTGAGCTAAAATCGCTCATGAAACAGTATCCGCAAGTGCTCGTAAATGTGCGTGTGCAGGACAAACGCAATTACGAGGGGAATCCTGCTATTGCAGAAGCAATTGAGCAGGTGGAACAACAATTGGGCGATAATGGGCGTGTATTGGTCCGTGCTTCAGGCACAGAATCACTTATTCGTGTGATGGCCGAAGGCCCGGATAAGGACGAACTGGAGCAATTTGTCGGTCAGATCGTAGATGTCGTGAAGAAAGAATTAGTTTAAAATTTTGTAAACGTCGGTTGCCTGTGAAAAAGAAGCAGGCAACGGCGTTTGCGGTTATTTACTAACGATTTATGGCCTTCATGGTGTAATTATGAATAAAGTGTCATTGCCAAATGATACTTAGCTGAATATAATATAGGGATGTTGTGACTCAGATAGAGAAAGCGAGGGTTGTAAGGTAACGTAATACAAGCGCCAGAGCTTGATTTTGTGCGGGGGAACTTGGTGGAGAAGCAATGGATTCAGTTGAGATAAAGTTGCTCGCAAATCGGTTCACGACAAAACAAGCTGACGAGGTGAAGGTGTTCGAAACATTCGGCGGGGACCTTCCGGTGAAGCATCAAGCCGTAAACCGGCAGCGGAAAATGAACAGGCAACTGTTTACACAACGCACCGGTAGATGCCTTTATTATTTTATAACCTAAATTATAAGATTCATTTCATGAATGTGCGGCCATCATCATTGGCGTGCGCGGTTTGGGAATTTCGTTACATTCGTGAAGAGATGCCTGTAAATTCTATAGTTATCATTGACAACTTCATAGATGAATGAACTTTATTCCGCAATCTACCGCACACGTTAGTCCTGTGATGAGTCGTCTTGTGAAATGATGATCGGGAGGATAACGAATATGTGTGGCATTGTAGGATATATTGGTAATCAGAATACACAAGAGGTATTGATTGACGGATTGAAGAAGCTGGAGTATCGCGGTTATGACTCTGCGGGTATTGCCGTGTTTACAGATTCAGGATTGCAAGTAGCTAAGGCTAAAGGTCGTCTGGCGAATCTGGAAGCTAAACTGGATGGTACGCCATTGGTAGGCCATGCAGGTATCGGACATACACGTTGGGCAACGCACGGTAAGCCTTCTGATGAAAACTCCCATCCACATTTGGATGAGAGCCAAAAGTTCTCTGTAGTTCACAACGGAATTATTGAGAACTATCTGGAGCTGAAGGAGCAGCTGATCAGCGAAGGTCATACCTTTATTTCCGAAACGGACACGGAAGTTATTTCCCATCTGGTTGCGCGTGAATATAAAGGGGATATCGTTAAAGCAGTACAAAAAGCTATTACCTTTATGCGCGGTGCTTTTGCACTGGGTGTGCTGACAGAGCATGAGCCTAATAAGCTGGTTGCTGTTCGTCAAGCTAGTCCGCTGGTTATTGGTGTGGGAGAAGGCGAGAACTTTATCGGTTCCGACATTCCGGCTATTCTGAAATATACACGCAATGTATTTATTTTGAACGATGGCGAAATGGCTGTTTTGACCAGTGATGCTGTCGAATTAATGACAATCGAAGGCCAATTTATTTCTCGGGAAATGATTCATGTCGAATGGGATGCTGTAACAGCAGAAAAAGGCGGCTATGAGCATTTTATGCTGAAAGAAATTCACGAGCAGCCTAAGGCTTATCGTGACACAATGTTGGGCCGTATCGATAAAGATACTAAAAAGGTTGTTCTTCCTGAGCTGAAGCTGACAGAAGAACAAATTAAAAATATCCGCAACATTCAAATTGTCGCGTGTGGTACAGCTTACAATGCTGGTTTGATTGGTCGTACAGTTATTGAAAGTCTGGCTCGTATACCGGTAGAAAACGATGTGGCTTCCGAATATCGTTATCGTTCACCTATCGTAACACCAGAGACATTGGTGATCGTGGTGAGCCAATCCGGTGAAACTGCTGACACGTTGGCAGCACTGCGTGAAGCGCAAGCAAATGGCGCTCATGTACTGGCGATTACCAACGTAGTCGGCAGCTCCATTGCCCGTGATGCAGATGATGTGTTGGTTACACTGGCAGGACCGGAAATTGCAGTAGCCTCCACTAAAGCATATTCTTCACAGTTGATTGCATTCTATCTGTTTGGTTTGTATCTCGCTCAAGTGCGTGGCACACAAACGGATGAGCAAGTAGCTCATGTGCTGGCTGCTATGGAATCTCTGCCAGAGCAAGTGGAAGAGATGCTGGGTAAAGCAGATGCGATCAAAGCCTATGCTGAGCAAATTGCGAGCCACAAGCACCTGTTCTTTATTGGTCGCGGTCAGGACTATGCTGTAGTACAGGAAGGCTCCCTGAAGCTCAAGGAAATCTCCTACATTCATTCCGAGGCTTATGCTGCGGGTGAATTGAAGCATGGTACACTGGCATTGATTGAAGACGGCATTCCGGTTATCGCTTTGGTAACACAGGAATCCGTGTTGGAGAAAACCGTGAGCAACATTAAGGAAGTTAAGGCTCGTGGTGCAGATGTTCTTGCAATTACGTACGAAGAGCACGCAGTTGAGTTGCTGAAGTCCGTGGATCAGGTATTTGCCATTCCAAAGACACTTCCAATCCTGTCTGCTGCAATTTCGGTTGTATCTCTCCAACTGTTGGCTTACTACGCTTCTCTTGCACTGGGTCATGATGTTGACAAACCACGTAACCTGGCGAAAAGTGTTACCGTAGAATAAGCTTTAGTAAAATGCTAAACTAATTGTCTGGTGATAAAAAAGTGCGGAACCAGTAAAAGAATGTATGGAACCAATAAAAAAACTGTGGAACCAGTAAAAAAAGTATGGAACTAGTTATTTTACAAACATCAAGAAAGATCCCGATGATATTATATCGGGATCTTTTTAGCTTAGGAGGGCAATTATGTCTACAATAGGCCAACGAATTCGAACTATTAGAAAAACAAACAACTTAAATCAAATAAAGTTTGCAAATACAATTGGAATTTCTCAAGGAACGTTGAGTGAACTAGAGCAAGATAAATATAGACCCTCTCTTGATATAATTATAGCAATTAAAGAAAACTTCAATTCCCATATAGAGTGGTTAATCTTTGGAGATACGCCTGTATCAAAGAACCCTATTTTTAATTTAGCTATTGAAGCCTAGGAACTAGAACTTATTTCTTTGTTTCGAGAACTTACTAAAGAAGATAGAGATGAAATTATTGATTTTATAAAGCTGAAGATTGTTCGGTACTAATCTTTCCCGGAAGCTTCTTATTAAGATGCCTTAAAAATGTTAAAAGAAAATAAAGTATTAGACCGTAAAACAAAGTTCTAGACTAAGAAAATAAAGATATAGATTGAGAAAATAAAGTCTTAGACTGACGATTCGTCATTAAGCTAACGGGCAGGTTAGTGATGGTGGCTACCGCCAAAAGTCTTGGAATCCCTTTAAAGAAGAGAAATACACTTAACATCAAATTTTGGTTATATCGTTTTAGAAGAGTTCTACTAGTAAGTCATAAGTCCATCTCCATTTTTTTCATAATCGGTTCTAAGCGCCGATTTTATTTCCGTGGAACAATTCGAAAGAACGGCCGCTGTTCGCATCGTTTGCGACAGGGCCGTTTTTTGTTTTTCGTAGGCTAGCTTCAAATTGCTATTCTTGCCAAACACTCATAGGGTCCCATGGCTTGATTTGATTACCATATTTTCCGGCCAAAAAAGCTTTCATGTCTTCCAGCTTAGCAGGCACCTCGTTCCAAATTGGAAGGGGTGGTAACCCTCGTTTGCTTTTCAATAGGATATCCACTGTAACATACAAGCGTTCTGGCTGAATCCAATGAAGAAAGCGGGAAATATCAATTTGCTTGGTCAGGGACAAGGAATCAATTTCGCCATTGTAATGCTTGTTGAACTCGCTGATCAGATTCAGGAGGTAGTCTCTCTGCTCCTTCACGAAGTCCAGGCCACAGATGGCGCCATGTCCTGGAACAACGATTTCGGGTTTAATTTCATCAATAATGCGATCAAGCACTTTAACCCAATTGAGGGTTCCCTCTTCGCTGTATGCCGTACAACCGTTAAACACGACATCGCCGGCGAACAGCACTTTTTCTTTTGGCATCCACAGCAGTAAGTCACTGTCAGAGTGGGCCGGAGCTACGTTGTAAATCATAACTTCCGTATCTCCAAGACGGATGTTGATATCGTCCTTTATCTCAATATTCGGGAGCACCCAATCTACGCCTTCCAGGTCGAATCCTTCAAATTCCGCTGCAAAAAACCGCTCGCCCGAAGTCGATTCCGGAGAATCCTTTCCTCTTCTAATGACGCTGTCCATCCAGGCGATATTTTCGGTGAGACGCTCTCTGGACGCTTCCTTGTGCATAATAATGCAAGCATCTTCAAACACTTTGTTTCCCCAGGCATGGTCGCTGTTATAGTGCGAGTTCACCACATATGCGGGAGAGCCGCCGTTGCTTACTTCCATAAAAGCCTCCCGCATTTCCCGCGCATGGAACAAATCGAAGAACGTGTCATACACCAGCCCTTCACCCTTGTTGATGAACCCGGCATTGGCCCAACTGATGCCGCGATACGGCGAAATACCGGCAAAGACGCCATCTGCAACTTCAAAAAATTTAACACGAGGTTTTTGGATAATATGTCCATACTTCATGAAAATTCTCCTTTGCGTATATGTTTTTGGGGTAAGGCATACTGACTATGTCTTTATTATAGAGAATGGAAAACAGAAATGCAAGCATGTACTTGCATGCATTTTCTCTGTGCTATATGATAGTAACAGAACAACATCACACTACATGGATGGAGGCGCTGCAACATGAAGCTAGTAACCTTTCAAACCAAGACATCCCAGGAACCTTTGTTTGGGCTTGTAATTAACGAGAAATTTGTCGTGTCTTTTGCCGCAATCATGAAAAAGCAGGGAACATTCGTTGACAGTCTTGAATGTATGGACAGCTATCTTCATTATTTGCCGGCAAGTTATGATGCCGCTAAGGAATTGATGCAATATGCTGTCGAACAGTCGCATCAATTCAATGAACATGAAATCTGCCCGATTGCAGCGGTAAAACTGCTGCCGCCGGTTCCGAATCCGGCTGCGCTTATCGATTTTGGGCTGACGCCAAGACATCTGAGAAATGCTGGCGCAAATCTGCTGCAAAGAGAATATACAGGGTCGGAAAGAGAAGAGCTTAAACGAAATATTACCGAAAAATTCCAGAAAGATCCGAATAAAGTAACTTTCAGTTATTACAAGTGTAACCATAATGCATTAATTGGCGATGGGGATACGATTCATTGGCCTTCGTACACTTCCTACCTGGATATCGAGCCGGAGCTGGCCTTTGTTACAGGGAAGGGGAACTGCATTGCAGGTTATGTTATTTTTAACGACAGTACTGTCCGCGATGTGCAGTGGCCGGATTTCCAGGCGCTGACCGGACCGACGCGCTGCAAAGATTTTGATCGCAGCAAAGGAATAGGACCATTTCTGGTTACGCCGGATGAAATCGACAACCCGCTGGTACTGGATGTGGATGTACGCATCGGGGAGAGACTGCACTGGAAGGGAAGCACATCCGAGTATTCTGCACATCCTGCAAAAGTGATGGAGGAGGTTCTCAAAGTTTTCACGCCGCTCCCGGGCACGATTATAGGAATGGGGACGATACCGGATTGCTGCGCAATCGAGACCGAACAATGGCTGTTGCCCTCTGACCGAATCCAGATTACATTTGATAAATTAGGCACGCTCACGCAATTGGTGCCTGATCATGTCAAGATTACGGAACCAAGCCGCTGGGAAAAAAGAAGCGATTTGCCTTAAATAAACGTTTATGAAAATGATGATCCCCGACCCTGCTGCACATGCAAAACTTGTAGTAGAATAGGTTTAACATATGCAAAAGGAGAAATACAATGCAAACTTCAGACAGAATCATTGAAGCCGCGACACGGCTCATCAAAAAGAAGGGCTATCGGGGAGTAAGCACCAAAGCCATTGCAACGGAAGCTAAAGTCAATGAATCTACGATTTTCCGGCAATTTGGAAGCAAGAAAGGCATATTGGAAGCCATCATTGAAAGACATTCGGATATCCCGCAATTTGAGAAGCTGTTAAAAGAGGACGCGACCGATAATCCGGAAGTCGATCTGCTGAATGTAAGCCAGCAGTACCGTTTGTTTTTCCATAAAAATGCGGACATCATTTTGATTGGCATCCGCGACAAAGGAATGCTTCCCGAATTGGACAGAGTGCTGGCCGATCCGCCGGTGAAGCTGCACTCCTTGCTGGTTGAATATTTTGAACGCTTGCAGAAGAAAAAAGTTATAGCCAGACAGGATGAGCGTCTTGCCGCCATGTCTTTTCTCTCGATGTGCTACGGATTTCAGATGAGCGAGCTGATTCACCGGCAATATCAGTCCCAACTCGTCACCGAGGAAGAGTTCTACAAGCACAGTGTCTCATTGTTTGTAAAAGGAATTTTGTCTCAGTCATAAGCTTTGTTGATTTATTTAAATATGCCGAAGACTGCTTGCGCAGCTTTAACTCTAGAACAATTGAAAGAAGATGCACCAAGATGCTCGAAAGCTCGTTATACTGCAACCGGGACATTATTTCTGACAAGGCTCCGTCATCAATGACATTCTAAAAAAATCCAAAAATATGGATATCTTTATCGTTGCTGATCGGGCGGAGCACCATGGAGAGCGGATTCTGCCAGCCAAAATGACCAATCGGAAGAAAAACCCGTTATATCACCGCTTAAATTCACGGGAAGTGGATGAGAAAATTGGACGAATCAAAAGGGGAAGATTCAAGGTCTTTATTGGTGCGGCTCCTGGAGTTGGCAAAACCTACACTATGCTGCAAGAGGGCAATCATCTTCTTAAAAAGGGCATTGATGTTGTAATTGGTTTGCTGGAAACGCATGGGCGAAAAGAAACCATCCAGCAGGTTGCAGAACTGCCATTAATCGAGCGCACAAAAATCAAATATTCAGGCACAGAACTTGTAGAAATGGATACTGGGGCAATCATCCGGCGGAATCCTGAACTGGTACTTGTCGACGAGTTGGCTCACACCAACGTTCCCAGTAGCAAAAACAAAAAGCGATATGAAGATGTATTGGAAATTTTGAATGCTGGGATTTCTGTCATTTCTACCGTTAACGTTCAGCATTTAGAGAGCTTAAATGATGCAGTGGAGCAAATTACAGGGGTGCGTGTCAGGGAAACCGTCCCGGGTTCCATTCTTCGCCTTGCTGACGAGGTCGAGCTGATCGATGTGGCACGCAGGCTCTACAAGCCCGTATGAAGGAAGGAAAGATATATGCCCGGGAGAAGATAGATCAGACTCTGGGGAACTTTTTTTAAATTGGAAAATTAATTGCTTTAAGGGAGCTGGCGCTTCGGGAAATTGCGGACGATGTGGATGAACGTCTGGAAGCATGGGAGCGCAAAAGTTCCTTACGTGGACCCTGGAATAAGCGGGAGGTCATTTTCGTATGCGTCAAGCTGAGTTCCAATGCAGAAAGGTTAATCCGGCGGGGATTTAGAATTGCATTCCGACTAAAGGCACAATGGATTGTCACATATGTACACCCAACGGATACGATGAATGAAGAGGAATTGATGAAAAAAGAGAAACTCGAAAGCCTGGTAGTGCGTCTAGGCGGGCATTTTGAAGTTGTGCCACTTGGGCATTCTGATAAGCTTGCAGATGTTCTTCTTGCCAGAGCTAATGAATATCATACTACCCAACTCATTATTGGTCAGAGTGACAGCCCCATATGGAAACGTTTACGAGAAGGAACAATTATCCAAAAGTTACTGAGCACTGCGCGGCATATGGATATTCTTGTGGTCGCCAATTACGATCCTCATATCAAGCGAGATACTCTTCCTGATAGTATTATGCAAGGTTAAGTATAAGAGAAGAGTATCATTGAATGCCTGCATTCAAATAAATGGAACCTCGTTATACTATGGTTAAAAACCATTTGAAAATTATATTGCAAAAGTTGCATCTTCAAAATCGTGTCCAGCTTACAAGATATGCGCTTGAACAAGGCACCTGAAAAGTGGGGAGAAGGTTGTTTTTATGCGCGCAATCAAGCTATATGTGGGGGCTGTTAAATCACAAATTGTCTCCAAGCTATGTCATCCCTCTTGCTACGTTTAACGTACCAGGATTGAACATTTGCGCGAGTTTTTTCAATTCCTTCATTGTACTCATTCAAATATTAATAACGACTTGTTTACCATTGCCCACAATAACTGGCTCCTGCTTCACATGCAAAGAGCCATTCGCTTTACTAAAATCCGAAAGAACATGTTTTATTTTTTAAATAGAGATAAAGTTGAACAAACCCATTCTTTTTATACAACAACAATGTATTCAAAATTTCTCAGTCGCTTTGGCGAAGAAATGTTGTCGCAAATTGGGCTGTCAGATCAGGATATTGTGCTTCCTTCGCTCTGGGGAAAAGAGGCGTTGATTAATCCCCTTATCTACATTATTTATATGATTTATTTCTCTGATTCAGTGGCCAACTTTTTGAAATTAAAATCCGATGAGGGGCTAAGTAATAACGGATAATTATAAAATGACTTTTTAATTGAAGGAGAAGCTTTAAATATGATTTGAGAACTCAACTTTATTGTATTTATTATTATTATGAAATAACGAAAAACGTTGATTTATCAACACTATTCAGAACTCAACTTTATTGTATATAGACACTAATTTGTCTTCGGACAATAAAGTTGTGTACTAAATATTAATGAAAAATAACAATAATATCTCTTCTTAGTAAGTATTTAACAAAAGTCCGATGAGCAAGTATCATCGGGCTTTTTTTATTAAATTCAGGAGGCGACTGCTTTGGCTCAATCAGAGCGAGTATAGTTGCATGACAAATCAAAGGGCTTTGAACCCTTTCCTGTAATTGGTATCTTAAGTAATTGAAGCAGGAGAAATCCAAGTTTCTGTTGAAAACAGTATGAGAAATCAAGAGCTTATTGTCGCGATGAAAAAAATGTTTTTTTATCTAAAATACAAATGAATATATAATATATATAACTATTATAAATTAAGTATGTATTTCATTTTTATGGATGGTAGGTGGAGCAATGAAGACTTTGGGTGAAAAGATAAAGAGTATAAGAAAATTAAATAAGCTTAATCAAACTGACTTTTCATCTACTATTGGTATTTCTCAGGGTACATTAAGTGAATTGGAAAAAGATAAGTACAAACCATCCTTAGAAACCGTAATTGCCCTTAAACTAAATTTCGATATTGATTTAGATTGGTTATTACTTGATGAGGCGGCAACTTTTTATAGTGGATTATTTCAAGTTAAGTTAGATGATCTTGAATCAAAATTAATCTCAGGATTTCGAAAGTTAGACCTGGGCGATAAACAGGAAATAGAGGGAATTGTTGATTTGAAGTTAAAGCGGTATAGAGATAAATGAACTTTCGCGGAGCCGTGAAGGGGACTCATTATTGCAAAGCCTTCAGTAGTTATGTTTTAAGTTCACATTAGACATATGATCCATCCAATTGAGATGGACACACGGCTATCCATATAAATCTGGAAGAAGAAAGTCCTAATTTTTTACTATAGGGTCTCCGAAACAAAAAGTGATTGATGTTATGGGAACTTCGACATCGATCATCGGAAACTCATGGACTTATGGGAATCAAATGTGGAATTGGACTCTAATGATCATATCATTGGGTGGAGTAATATCAACCATAATTTGAAAGTATCTATTGGCTTAAAGAAGAAGGGGGCCGCTCCATTTACGATAGGATCTTCCATCCAAGATGTAATTGATGCCATGGGCACACCGACGTCTATAAGATGTTCGTTACGAGTCCTGGTTTGAATATTAGTGCTCCTTGGAGTATATGCGTACACTCGTATATCCTTCTACAGCTCATGCGAAGCCATGAGTCGGGGTAGTCAAAGAGGAAATTCAAAGAATAGAGCTTCCTTTTGGAAGCTTGAATGTAGTGATCCCAAGTCCGCAGCTTAATGTCAAAGATGCACTTGATCAATTAAGTGAGGATTCTTTAGTTTGTGCTGGGCGTATTAATTACGAGTTATTGATGGAGTATGCTGCAAAAGGTTTCTTTAAAAAATCTGAGATTAATCGGTTTCGTCAGTTAAAAAATATAACGACTAAATATATACTGACCAAGCTGGAGAAAGACGAATGGATGCATAAATTTTTTCATAAAAAGCAACCCAATTTAAGATTCCTCTAAGACGACACTATCTGTAGCAGTGTTATTTTTCAAAGGGATTGGAGAATAAAAGAAAGCAACCTAAGATAATCCGACGGAGACCAAAGATGTGAAAATTACGTGCTGAGCGATTGTATATCAACCTCGATAACCAAGATATTTATGATGGTAAGACCTATTTTTTTATTCCTTAAAGCACAATTCATGGTATAATCTCACTAAATATACATCCTTTATAATTTACGCTTTTTTGTCGAAAGTTAGTTTATTAAGAAGCTAGCCTAGTACTGAAATCTCTCTTGAAAAATTATATATCACACATCTTAAAGTCAGGCACCTTGTTTTTACAATGGGGCTTTTTTTGCATTAAGAAACTACGAGGTGAATGGAGGGGCATTATGGCTCAAGCATATCCGATTCCCACCACGATAGAAAAATGGATAAAACAAGGTAAAGGCCAGGGTATGGGAAACCCGTAAAGCGCCAATATATCCCCAAGAAGGATGCGGATCGGGCATACGAGATCATTCGAACGATAATGGAACGTCTGGAGTTAACGTTACACCCGACAAAAACGCGAATCGTCGGACTATGGACAGGAGAAGAAGGCTTCGACTTCCTAGGCATGCTTCACCGAAAGACGAAGGCCGAAACTTCCGAAAGCCAAGTATATTATACGACCCAACAATGGCTGTGCCGTAAGGCAAAGGAGCGAATTAGGGAAGTCGTGAAGGAACGACTAGCCCCTGCGAATATGCGTCACAAATCATTCCAAGAACATTTGGAATACTTAAACCCGAAAATACAGGGTTGGCGTAACTACTACGTTACGACCTACAGCCAAAGGAAGATGGCTAAACGTGACTGGTACATCCTTCAGCGACTCACAAAATGGTATGCCAAGAAGCGTATGAGGGAAAACCTCACGTACGGTTTGATGAGGAGGGGCAGAATTTATCTGCCCTTTACTCTAGCAGAGGCGCAGTGAAGACGGCGGGATACAAAACTATGCCGGCTGCCATCCGGGCGGACGCTACGGCCAGCTTCCAGCCGGGCAGTTCCAACCGAGTATCCAACGGATTTTCCAGCAGAATATCCAGCTGACATCCAGTCACGTTTCCAGCCAGGCTTCCAGAAATTCGTCAGGTAATCATGTTAAGTTATCGCAAAGCGCAAGGATTCGGAGCACCGGCAGAGAATGTATACAGGGAAGATCTCCCAAATCGGCCGGCACCCCGCCTGAATGTCGACACACGTCGAATTCCTCGATTGATGGAAAACCATTCCCAGCGTTTCTTCTCCATTCGCTATTTTTAGGCAAAATATTAACACCTTGACCAAATTTAACTAAAGTTTTACTATACATTCTTCGGAATTTTGATATAATTTTACCTAGGTTACCTTTCCAATTATGATAGAAAATAGAATTGGATGGTTTTTATACCTATCCAAGCTGTGTGCGAGAGACCAGTCCACTGGCTACCCAGCAAGCTGGCATGCGGGGACCGACAATTGTGGAAAATGACTGCCGAGAATATGTTGCTCCATGACTTCAGAAGGTTCAGAAAGGATGAAGCCGAGGCGAAGCGGATGACGGAGATCAGCTTCGAGAACGGGCTCATCATTGAAAGAGCCGGCAGAGGAGACTGCGTGCTGAAGATCATGCCTCCGCTGACCGTCTCGATGGAGCATCTGGCCGCCGGCTGCGACATTATCAAGTCCAGTATGCAGCAGGTGATCTCTCAGGAGACCCAGGATTTGCTGGTAACGAAAGCAGGTGGACGCCCCGGCAAGAGGCACGGAAGTGCCTTCTGGGGGTCGTGCGGCCCTGATGTTAAGATAACGTTTTCATCCCATTGGAAGATTTTCTCCCCATGCTGCCTGCGGTACCGTCAGGCAGCATGGAATTCACCGCCGATCCAAGGGCTGTCCCGTTTATGCCATACGGAGCATTCTTTGAGCCTCATGCAGCACCATTGTCACATCTAATCGTCAGGAAAAGCTCACTACCCCGCAGCCAGATCTTTACTTATCCACACCAGGCGGGGGAATACTAAAATCGTACATAGAGTGTATCAATATCCCTTAAACATAGGCTTCGACAAAGGCAGCTCCGGTGCCGAATCCGGAGGTACGGTCGACTTCCTGCTGGCCGGCCGGAACCCTACAGCAAGCCTAACATCGATGGGTGGAACATCCCTTGTCCACCCCCAAATCTAATTCCGAACCCAATGTTAAACCAAAGCCCGTCTTCGGGCGGCTCGTCCGCAGCAAGCATATTGAAGCAGAGGAGCCGGAAGCAGCTGCATCTCTTGCGTAGAACGATGCTCTTTGTTGTCTTTCACGCATGGGAGCCGAGCGGGACAGCTGCTAGGCAGAGGATTGCCGCATGCGATCAAACGGGCAAGCGAAGCGGTGACCTGGCGAAAGCCATTGACATTGTTGTCACATGTTTGAAAAGGCGGGGAGCGAGGCTGAAGCGTTGCTGCGGCATATGCTCCGCCGGATTGCTTTTACCGATGAAGAGAGGGGAACGATCCAGATGGCTTTTGAAAAAGAAACGTTGTTTTGGAACGAAAAATTCGGTAGCGACGATTATACCTTGACGCCGCTGCCTTACAGCAAAGCTCCAAGCTCCCTGGCGCCCATTATGAAAACCGTGGGCGGTTCGCTTTCGGAAAAAGCGGCGCAGCGCGTCCTTCAAATGAGCAAGGGCGCTCCGCTGGCCGCTTTTATGATTTTGCTCGCCGGTGTTCAGTCACTCTTGCATAAATACACAGGCGCTTCTGACATTCTGGTCGGCATGCCGGTTGTACGGAAACCGACGGAGACGCGTCGATCCGTTAATCATACGGTCATTTTGAAAAACTCGCTTTCGGCGGGTGCGACTTTTAAAACGCTTCTGAGCGAGCTGAGGACTTCCTTGCCGGAAGCGATTCAGCATCAACATATTCCGTTCTTGAAAATGACGGAGAAGCTGGACCTGCAATATGCAGACGGTATACCCGTCATCCATACGCTAGTATCCCTTAAGGAGCTGCATCTGGACGAAATCGGGCAAAATGTGGTCACGGATTGTTCCTTTGAATTCAGCTTAACCGACGGGACGATACAGCTAGCGCTGTCATATAACGAGCACTTATATGACTCCGAGTTTATGACTCGGGTCGTCGGCCATCTGAATCGCCTGCTGGCCGTGGGGCTTCACGAGTTGGAGCTGGACATCGTGCGGGCGGACATGCTGTCGGAAGACGAGAAATTTCAATTGCTGCAAAGCTTTAACGATACCGAGAAGGACTATCCCCGTGATCGGACGATTCATCAGCTCGTGGAGGAGCAGGCGAAGCGGGTGCCCGAAGCGACGGCGGTTGTCTTTGAGGGGCGGCGGCTTTCGTACGCGGAGCTGAACGAACGGGCGAACCGGCTGGCGCGGACGTTGCGATCGGTCGGCGTGCTGCCCAATCAGCTGGTAGGCTTGATGGTCAGGAGATCGCTGGAGACGGTCGTTGGCATTCTGGCGGTTCTGAAAGCTGGCGGTGCCTACGTGCCGATCGACCCGGAATACCCGGAAGAACGCATCCGCTACATTCTGGAGAACTCGAATGCGCAGCTGCTGCTGACTCAACGGCACCTGCTGCAGCAGGTGCCGTTCGAAGGGACCGTGGTGGCGCTGGATGACGAGCAGGCCTACAGCGACGATGGCTCGAACCTGGAGCCGGCCAGCGGTCCGAACGATCTGGCTTATGTCATCTATACGTCAGGTACGACGGGCAATCCCAAAGGGGTCATGCTGGAGCATCGCGGTTTGGTCAGCTTGAAGCTGATGTTCGCGGACAGGCTGGGCATCACGGAGCATGACCGGATCGTTCAATTCGCCAGCCTGTCGTTCGACGCGTCCTGCTGGGAAGTGTTCAAAGCGCTCTATTTTGGCGCGGCTTTGTACATCCCGACGGCCGAGACGATTCTCGACAACCGCCTGTTCGAGAGTTATATGAACGAGCATGCGATTACGGCGGCGATTTTGCCTCCGACGTACAGTGCTTATTTGAACCCGGACCGCCTTCCCAGCTTAACGAAGCTCGTAACGGGAGGCTCGGCGGTATCGGCCGAATTCGTGCAGCAGTGGAAACGCAAGGTCCACTATTTCAATGCTTACGGCCCTACCGAAGCTTCGATTGTTACGACGCTTTGGGATGCGGATGAGGAGCAGCCGGAGGGCAGAGTCATTCCGATCGGGCGCCCGCTGGCCAATCACCGGATTTTTATTTTGGATGCCCACCTGCAGCTTGTGCCTCCGGGAGTGGACGGCGAGCTGTGCGTGGCAGGCGTGGGGCTTGCGAGAGGTTACCTGAACCATCCGGAGCTGACGGCAGAGAAGTTCGTGGAACATCCGTTTGCGCCGGGAGAACGCCTTTACCGGACGGGAGATCTCGCCCGCTGGCTGCCAGACGGAAATATTGAGTACTTGGGCCGGATCGACCATCAGGTGAAAATCCGTGGATTCCGGATCGAGATCGGCGAGATTGAAGAGCAGCTTCTGAAGATCGACTCCGTGCAGGAGACGATCGTAATCGCGCGGGAAGGCAAAAGCGGGCAAGAACTGTGCGCTTACCTGGTCGCGGGGCGCCCGCTTACGCTCGGCGAGCTAAGAAGCGCGCTGGCGCAAAAATTGCCGAATTACATGATTCCGGCGCATTTTGTTCAGCTTCCGCAGATGCCGCTCACGCCGAACGACAAAATCGACCGGAAGGCTTTGCCCGCTCCGGAAGGAAACGCGCTGACCGGCGGCGCGTACGTAGCTCCCCGCAATGAAGCCGAGCGGACGCTTGCCGATGTGTGGCAGGCGGTATTGAACGCCGATCGCGTTGGGGTAACGGATCATTTCTTCGAGCTGGGCGGAGACTCGATCAAGTCCATTCAAGTATCTTCGCGGCTTCATCAAGCCGGGTACAAGCTGGAAATCCGGGATTTGTTCAAATATCCGACTATTTCACAGCTCAGCCTGCATGTGAAACCGATCGGACGTACCATTGATCAGGGCGAAATAACGGGTGAAACGGCGCTGACGCCGATTCAGCATTGGTTTTTCGAGAGCTCCTTTGCGGACCCGCATCATTTCAACCAGTCGGTGATGCTGTACCGGAAGGAACGCTTCGACGAAGAGACGGTGCGTCAGGTGCTGCAAAAGCTGGCCGAGCATCATGACGCCTTGCGGATGGTGTTCCGCAAGACGGAACAAGGGTTTAGCGCGCGGAACCGCGCGATTCAGGACGGCGGGCTGTTCACGCTGTACGTGTTCGACTTCAAGGATGCGGAGAATACCGCGCAGGCTGTGGAAGCGAAGGCAACGGACATTCAAGCGGGCATCGATCTGGAGAACGGGCCCCTCGTGAAGGCGGGACTGTTCCGGTGCGCGGACGGCGATCATTTGCTGCTCGCGGTTCATCATGCCGTGGTGGACGGCGTGTCTTGGCGCATTTTGATGGAGGATTTCGCTCTGGGTTACGAGCAGGCCGGCAAAAGCGAGGAAATTCGTTTCTCGGCGAAAACGGATGCGTACCGCACTTGGTCCGAGCAGTTAGCCGCTTACGCGCAAAGCCCGGAGATGGCGAAGGAACGGGCCTATTGGCAGGCCGTGGAACAAATTGCGGTTCCGGCCGTGCCGAAGGATCTGGAGGCGGACGTTACGACGCAGCAGGACAGCGAATCGCTGTTCGTCCGTTTGACTCCCGAAGAAACGGAGCTGCTGCTGAAGCGGGTTCACCGGGCCTACAACACCGAAATGAACGATATTTTGGTAACGGCGCTCGGCATAGCCGTTCGCAAGTGGACGGGACACGAACGGGTGCGGATCAATCTCGAAGGACACGGACGCGAATCGATCGGAACGGATATCGACATCACGCGCACAGTCGGCTGGTTTACGACCAAGTTTCCGGTCGTCCTGGAGCCAGAAACCGACCGGGATTTGGCCTATCAGATTAAACAGGTCAAGGAAAGCTTGCGCCGCATTCCGAACAAGGGGCTTGGGTACGGCGTATGCCGCTATCTCTCCAAATCGGAGGATGGCTTTGTTTGGGGCGCAGAGCCGGAAATTAATTTTAACTACCTCGGCCAGTTCGACGATGATGTCAATCAGGACGAGATCGGCATATCTTCTTATTCCAGCGGCAGCCCGGCCAGCGACCGGCAGGCCCGCAGCTTTGTGCTGGATATCAACGGCATGGTGCTGGACGGCACTTTATCGCTCGATCTCAGCTACAGCCGGAAGCAGTATCGCAAGGAAACGATGGAAGCCTTCGCTCAGCGGCTTGAGCAAAGTCTCCGAGAGCTCATTACCCACTGCGCAGGCAAAGAAAACACCGAATTGACGCCGAGCGACGTGCAATTTAAAGGCTTGACCATCGCGGAATTGGAGCAAATCGCCCAGCGCTCGGGCCATCTCGGGGAAATCGAAAATATTTACTCGCTTACGCCGATGCAGAAGGGCATGTGGTTCCACAGCGCGCTTGACCGGCAAACTGCCGCTTACTTCGAGCAGACGCGGTTTACGATGCGGGGAGCGCTCGACGTCCAGCTTTTCGAGAGGAGCTGGATGGAGCTTGCGAAACGTCATCTGGTGCTGCGGGCGAATTTTGTGAAAGGACCGGCGGGCGAGCCGCTGCAAATCATATACCGCGACAAGCCGGTCGGCTTTGAATATGAAGAGCTGCTTCATTTGCAGGTGGACGAGAAACAAGCGTATTTGGATAAAAAGGCCGAGGATGACAAGCTTCGCGGCTTCGACCTGGAACATGACGCGCTCGTTCGGGTTACGATCCTGCGCACCGAAGAGCAAAGCTATCATGTGCTGTGGAGTTTCCAGCATATTTTGATGGACGGCTGGTGCCTGGCGCAGCTGACGCAGGAGCTGTTTGAGACGTACTCGACCTTGGCATCCGGCAAGCAGCCAGCGGGAGATAAGGGATCGGATTATGGCGCCTATATCGAATGGTTGGAGAAACAGGACGATCAGGCGGCATCCGGCTATTGGACGGCATTCCTGTCAGGTTATGAAGGGCAAACTGTACTCCCGGGACAAAAGGAACCGGCGCTGAACGGCAGATTTACGGCTGATCACGTCACAGCCGAGCTGGGCAAGGAGTTGAGCGAGCGGATGGATCGGGTGGCGAAAGATCGCCTGGTTACGGTCAATACGCTGTTGCAAGCCGCTTGGGGCGTGATGCTGCAAAAATATAACGGAACAAACGATGCCGTATTCGGCAGCGTCGTGGCTGGAAGACCGGTGGAAATCCCGGGCATCGAGTCCATGATCGGGCTGTTCATCAATACGGTGCCTGTCCGCGTCACGAGCGAAGCGGGCACCGTGTTCGCTGATATGATGGCGAAACTCCAAGAGCGTGCGCTGGAGTCCGGGCGATATGATTACTATCCGCTGTATGAAATTCAAGCCCGCAGCGTGCAAAAGCAGAACCTGATCAACCATATCATCGCTTTCGAGAACTATCCGGTGGACGAGCAGATGGAGCAGGCGGGCGACCAGCAACACGGCGACCTGACGATCGCTGACGTTCAGATGGAGGAGCAGACGAACTATAACTTCAACGTGACCGTGGTGCCGGGAGCCGAGATCGAAATTCGGTTCGACTTTAACGCCGAAGTGTTCGATAAAGACAGCATCGAGCGGCTCAAGGGGCATCTCGTCCATCTGCTGGAGCAGGTGACGGATAACCCGGAAATTACAGTGGGCGAGCTGGAACTTGTGACGGAGGCGGAAAAGGCCGACCTTCTCGGACGTTTTAACGACACCACCACGGAATTTCCGCGCGGGAAGACGCTCGTTCAATTGTTCGAAGAGCAGGCGGAGCTTTACCCGGACAACGTGGCCGCCGTCATGAACGAGGGGCAGTTGACCTACCGCGAGCTGAACGAGCGATCCAACCGCCTTGCGCGGAAGCTGCGGGAGACGGGAGTAGAAGCGGACCAGCTGGTAGCGATTCTGGCCGAACGCTCGCTCGATATGGTTGTGGGCATTCTGGCGATTCTCAAAGCGGGCGGAGCCTACGTGCCTGTCGATCCCGACTACCCGGAGGAGCGCATCCGCTTCATGATCGAGGATTCGGGCGCGCCGTTATTGCTGATTCAAAAGCATCTGCACGAGAAGACCGACTTCGCAGGAACGCGCCTCGAATTGGACGATTTCGTTTGGGGCGACAGAGGGGCGGACGCCGCCGATGCGCTGGACGCTTCGAACCTGGAGCCGATTTCCGGGCCGGGCAACCTGGCTTATGTCATCTACACGTCGGGAACGACCGGCAGACCGAAAGGAACGCTGATCGAGCATAAGAACGTCGTGCGCCTCCTGTTCAACGACAAGAACCTGTTCGACTTCGGGCCGTCCGACACGTGGACGCTGTTCCACTCGTTCTGCTTCGATTTCTCCGTCTGGGAAATGTACGGAGCGCTGCTGTACGGAGGCAAGCTGGTCATCGTACCGCCGCTGACGGCGAAAAATCCGGCCGATTTCCTGGCGCTGCTGGGCCGCGAACAGGTCACGATTTTGAACCAGACGCCAACGTACTTCTACCAGCTGCTGCGTAAGGTCTTGGCGGACCATCCGTACGATCTGCGGATTCGCAACGTCATCTTCGGGGGCGAAGCGCTGAGTCCGCTGCTGCTCAAGGGCTTCAAGACGAAGTACCCGGAGACGAAGCTGATCAATATGTACGGCATTACCGAGACGACGGTTCACGTGACATATAAGGAAATCACATGGGTCGAAATGGAGGCGGCGAAGAGCAATATCGGCAAGCCGATCCCGACGCTGAGGGTGTACGTCCTGGATGAAAACCGCCGCCCTGTGCCGATCGGCGTAGTGGGCGAAATGTACGTGGCCGGGGAAGGCCTTGCGAGAGGATACCTGAACCGTCCGGATCTGACGGCGGAGAAGTTCGTCGATTCCCCGTTTGCGGAGGGGGAGAAACTGTACCGCTCGGGCGACTTGGCGGCTTGGCTGCCGGACGGCAACATCGAATACCTGGGCCGGATCGACCACCAGGTCAAAATCCGCGGGTACCGGATCGAGCTGGACGAAATCGAGACGCAGCTGCTGAACGTCGAGGGCGTGGAAGAAGCGGTGGTGCTCGCCCGTCAGGACGGGGGGGGCGAGAAGGCGCTTGTCGCCTACTTTGTGGCGGACCGAATGCTGACGGTCAGCGAAATGAGAACCTCGCTGGCCCAGGGAATGCCGGGGTACATGATCCCGTCGTACTTCGTGCAGTTGGAGCGTATGCCGCTGACGACCAACGGCAAAGTGGACCGCAAAGCGCTGCCGGAGCCGCAAGGCGGCATACAAACGGGCGTCGAATATGTAGCACCGCGTAACCGGACGGAGTCCGAGCTTGTGAAGATCTGGGAGGAAGTGCTGGGCTACTCCGGCATTGGAGTCCTGGACAATTTCTTCGAGCTCGGAGGCCACTCCTTGCGGGCGACGAACCTTGTCAGCAAGATTCAGAAGGAAATGAACGTCGAGCTGCCTCTGCGCGACGTATTCCGCTACTCGACGATCGAAGAGATGGCTCTTGCCATCTCCCGGATCGGAGAGCAGTCGTTCTCGTCGATTCCGCTGGCAGGCGCAAGAGCATATTATCCGCTTTCCTCAGCTCAGAAGCGGCTGTTTATCCTGAATCAGCTGGAAGGGGCCGATCAGAGCTACAACATGCCGGGCGTGCTGCTGCTGGAAGGATCGATTGACCGGAGCCTGCTGGAGAAGGCTTTCCGCGGACTGATCGCACGGCACGAAACACTGCGAACCGGCTTTGAGATCGTACAAGGCGAAGCAATACAGCGCATTTACGAGAGCGTCGACTTTGCCGTCGAGTACCGTCATGCGAGCGAGGAAGAAGCGCCTGAAGTCGTGCAGGACTTCATCCGGCCTTTCGACTTGGCGAAGCCTCCGCTGCTGCGGGCGGAGCTCGTAGAGCTGGCAGCCGAACGTTATTTGCTGATGTTCGACATGCACCATATCGTCTCCGACGGGGTTTCGATGGACGTGTTAGTCGAGGAACTCGTTCGTCTGTACGGCGGCGAGTCATTAGAGCCTTTGCACATTCAATACAAGGACTATGCGGTATGGCAGCAGTCGGACGAGCAAAAAGTGCAGTTGAAACGCGAGGAAGCTTACTGGCTGGACCGTTACCGGGGCGAGCTGCCGGTTCTGGAAATGCCGACGGACTATCCGCGTCCTGCCGTGCAGAGCTTTGAGGGACAAACGCTGACGTCCTTCGTGGACGAGGCAACGAACGAAGGCTTGAAGCAGCTGGCCGCTCAAAGAGGAACGACGCTGTATATGGTGCTGCTTGCGGCATATACCGTGCTTTTGCATAAATACACAGGTCAGGACGATTTGATCGTCGGAACGTCGATTGCGGGCAGAACGCACGGAGACACGCAGCCTTTGATCGGAATGTTCGTCAATACGCTGGCGCTCCGCAATTATCCGGCTTCGGAGAAGACCTTCCTGTCGTATCTGGAAGAAGTGAAAGAAACGACCTTAGGCGCTTACGAGCATCAGAATTATCCGTTCGAAGAGCTCGTTGATAAAGTGCAGGTCAGCCGGGATTTGAGCCGCAACCCGCTGTTTGACACGATGTTCTCCCTACAAAACTTGGAGGATAAAGAGTTTGAGCTGGAAGGGCTGAAATTGTCCCCGTACCCTAGCGAATACGGCACGGCCAAGTTCGACCTGAGTGTGGATGTTACGGAAGAAAACGGCGGCCTGGAGTGCAGTTTTGAATTCGCAACGGCTCTTTATAAAGAAAGCACGATCCGGCGGCTGTCGACTCATTTCGGACATTTGCTTGCGGCGATCGTAAGCTGTCCGGATGCGAAGATTGCCGAGCTGAACTTGTTGACGGCAGAGGAAAAAGAGCAAATTCTCGGCGCGTTTAACCCGGCGCAGCCGGAAGCGGCTCCTGTGGCAGCGTTCCACCGGCTGTTCGAGGAACAGGCGGGGCGCACGCCGGAAGAGGCGGCCGTCGTGTACGAGAACGAGCGGCTGACGTATGCGGAGCTGAACGAGCGGGCGAACCGCTTGGCGGCCACGCTGCGCGCAAGCGGCATCGGCCGGGAGACGATCGTCGGCATTCTCGCCGAGCGTTCGGTGAACTTGCTGGTGGCTGTGCTGGCCGTCTGGAAAGCGGGCGGGGCGTATGTGCCGCTCGATCCGGATTATCCGGCGGACCGCGTGCGGTTCATGCTTGAAGACAGCGGAACGAAGGTACTGCTGACGCAAACGCCGCTGCGAGAGCGCGCCGAAGCCTGGCTCGGCGAAGAGGAGCTGGCGCTGGCGGCGGTGCTGTACCTGGACGACGAAGCGTCGTACAGCGAGGAGCGGGCGAATGCGCCGATTGTCTCCGGCATGGTCTCCGGCAAGCTGACGGATGCTGTGGACGACGGCGATGAGAGCCATCAGAATGTTGGCACCGACAGCTTCCATGAAGCCCGTCCGGAGGACCTGGCGTACGTGATCTATACGTCGGGAACGACGGGCAAGCCGAAGGGCGTGATGATCGAGCACCGCAGCCTGGTGAACACGGCGGCGGGCTATCGGCGGGAATACCGGTTGGATCAGTTCCCGGTGCGGCTGCTGCAGCTGGCAAGCTTCTCGTTCGACGTGTTCGTGGGAGATATCGCGCGGACGCTGTACAACGGAGGCACGATGGTGATTGTGCCGAAGGACGATCGGATCGATCCGTCTCGTCTGCACTACTGGATTGAGCGGGAGCGGGTCACCATCTTCGAATCGACGCCGGCGCTGATCGTGCCGTTCCTGGAGTACGTGCACGAGCAGCGGCTGGATATGAGCTGGATGGAGCTGTTAATCACGAGCTCGGACAGCTGCAGCGTGGCGGATTACCGGACCTTGCAGGAACGCTTCGGCTCGTTGTTCCGGATCATCAACGCTTACGGCGTGACGGAAGCGGCGATCGACTCAAGCTTCTACGACGAGGAGCTGGCGAAGCTGCCGCAGACAGGCCATGTGCCGATTGGCAAAGCGTGGCTGAATGCGAAATTCTACATCGTGGACGCGCATCTGAACCCGGTGCCGGTCGGGGTGCTGGGCGAGCTGGTCATCGGCGGAGTCGGAGTGGCGCGCGGGTACTTGAACCGTCCGGAGCTGACAGAAGAGAAGTTCGTAGACAGCCCGTTCGCCGCGGGCGAGCGGCTGTACCGCACGGGAGACTTGGCGCGGTGGATGGAGGACGGAAACGTGGACTTCATCGGCCGGATCGACAACCAGGCGAAAATCCGGGGCTACCGGATCGAGACGGGCGAGATCGAGTCGCAGCTGCTGCGGGTGGAAGGTGTGCGCGAAGCGGTGGTGCTGGTTCGAAGTGACGCGAACGGGCAGAAGGCGCTATGCGCGTATTACACGCCGGATACCGGAGCGGAGCTGGCGGTGAACGATTTGCGCAGCGCGCTGGCGCAGGAGCTGCCGGGCTACATGATCCCGTCGTACTTCGTGGAGCTGGAGCGCCTGCCTCTGACGCCGAACGGAAAGATTGACCGGAAGGCGCTGCCGGCGCCGGAAGGGGAAGCGGGAAGCGGAACGGAGTACGTCGCACCGCGCAATGAGCTGGAAACGAAGCTGGCGGCGATTTGGCAGGAGGTGCTGGGGCTTGCGAAGGAGATTGGCATTCACGACAACTTCTTCGACATCGGCGGCCACTCCCTGCGGGCGACGACGCTGGTCAGCAAGATTCATAAAGAGTTGAACGTGGATCTGCCGCTGCGTGACGTGTTCCGCCATTCCATGATCGAGAGCATGGCATCCGCCATTTCCCGGCTGGATGAGCAGACATTCGTTGCCATTCCGGTGGCGGATGACCGGGAGGTGTACCCGCAATCTTTTGCTCAAAAACGTCTCTTTATCCTGAATCAACTGGAAGGCGCGGAGCTTAGCTACAACATGCCGGAAGCGATGCTGCTGGAGGGTGCTTTGGATCGGACAAGGTTCGAAGAAGCGTTCCGTAAGCTCGTGGCGCGGCATGAAATGCTGCGCACCGGGTTCGAAATGGTGGATGGCGAAGCATCGCAGCGGTTATACCATGACGTGAATTTTGCTGTGGAGTTCTATCGAGTGGATGAGCAAGAGGCCGAAGAGACGGTTCGCCGTTTCGTCCGTTCGTTTGACTTGGCGAAGCCTCCGCTGCTGAGGGTAGGCCTTATCGAGCTGGCTCCGGAACGCCATATTCTAATGTACGACATGCATCATATTATTTCCGACGGCGTCTCGATGGAAATCTTTGTTGAAGAATTCGTCCGCTTGTACGGCGGCGAGCAATTGGAGCCTCTGCGCGTTCAGTACAAAGACTACACCGTTTGGCAGCATTCGCAGGAGCAGAAGGAACGGCTTCAGCGTCAGGAGGCGTACTGGCTGGACATGTTCCAAGGCGAGCTTCCGGTGCTGGAAATGCCGACGGACTATCCGCGTCCGGCCGTGCAGAGCTACGAAGGCCAAACGCTGGAGTTTTTCTTCGACGCTTCGAAAACCGACGGCCTGAAGCAGCTGGCCTCGGAAACGGGCACAACGCTGTTTATGGTGCTGCTTGCGGCGTATAACGTCCTTCTGCATAAATATTCAGGTCAGGAAGACGTGATCGTCGGTACGCCGATTGCCGGAAGGAATCATGGGGATGTGCAGCCGTTGATCGGGATTTTCTTAAACACGCTGGCTATCCGCAGTTATCCGGCTTCGGAGAAGACATTCCTGTCATACCTGAACGAAGTCAAAGAAACGACCCTCCACGCCTTCGAGCATCAAAACTATCCGTTCGAAGAATTGGTGGACAAGGTGCAAGTCACCCGTGATTTAAGCCGCAATCCGCTCTTCGACACGCTGTTTACAATGCAGAATACGGAGAACGAGGAATTTGAGCTGGAAGGGCTTCGCCTGATTCCTTATCCGAGCGCACTGGATACCGCGAAGTTTGATATCAGCTTGGATGTGGGCGAGGAGAACGGCGGCTTGGATTACAGCTTCGAATATGCGACGGCTCTCTACAAAAGGGAGACGATCGAACGGCTGGCGAAACATTACGAGCAGCTGCTCGTAACGATCGTAAGCCGTCCGGATGCGAAGATCGCCGAGCTGAACTTGCTGACGGCAGAGGAAAAAGAACAAATTCTCGGCGCGTTTAACCCGGCGCAGCCGGAAGCGGCTCCTGCGGCCGCGTTCCACTGGCTGTTCGAGGAACAGGCGGAGCGCACGCCGGAAGCGGAGGCCGTCGTGTACGAGAACGACCGGCTTACGTATGCGGAGCTGAACGAGCGGGCGAACCGCTTGGCGGGCACGCTGCGCGCAAGCGGCATCGGCCGGGAGACGATCGTCGGCATTCTCGCCGAGCGTTCGGTGGACTTGCTGGTGGCCGTGCTGGCCGTCTGGAAAGCGGGCGGTGCGTATGTGCCGCTCGACCCGGATTATCCGGCGGACCGCGTGCGGTTCATGCTTGAAGACAGCGGAGCGAAGGTGCTGCTGACGCAAACGCCGCTGCGAGAGCGTGCCGAAGCCTGGCTCGGCGAAGAGGAGCTGGCGCTGGCGGCGGTGCTGTACCTCGACGACGAAGCGTCGTACAGCGACGAGCGGGCGAATGCGCCGCTGGAAGCGGATGATCACTTGCACGAATGTCGTCCGGAGGACCTGGCGTACGTGATCTACACGTCGGGAACGACGGGCAAGCCGAAGGGCGTGATGATCGAGCACCGCAGCCTGGTGAACACGGCGGCGGGCTACCGGCGGGAATACCGGTTGGACCAGTTCCCGGTGCGGCTGCTGCAGCTCGCAAGCTTCTCGTTTGACGTGTTCGTGGGAGATATCGCGCGGACGCTGTACAACGGAGGCACGATGGTGATTGTGCCGAAGGACGATCGGATCGATCCGTCTCGTCTGCACTACTGGATTGAGCGGGAGCGGGTCACCATCTTCGAATCGACGCCGGCGCTGATCGTGCCGTTCCTGGAGTACGTGCACGAGCAGCAACTGGACATGAGCCGGGTGGAGCTGTTGATCACGAGCTCGGACAGCTGCAGCGTGGCGGATTACCGGACCTTGCAGGAACGCTTCGGCTCGTTGTTCCGGATCATCAACGCATACGGCGTGACGGAAGCGGCGATCGACTCAAGCTTCTACGACGAGCCGCTGACGAAGCTGCCGCAGACAGGCCATGTGCCGATCGGCAAAGCGTGGCTGAATGCGAAATTCTACATCGTGGACGCGTATCTGAACCCGGTGCCGGTCGGGGTGCTGGGCGAGCTGGTCATCGGCGGAGTCGGGGTGGCGCGCGGGTACTTGAACCGTCCGGAGCTGACGGAAGAGAAGTTCGTAGACAGCCCGTTCGCCGCGGGCGAGCGGCTGTACCGCACAGGAGACTTGGCGCGGTGGATGGAGGACGGCAACGTGGACTTCATCGGCCGGATCGACAACCAGGCGAAAATCCGGGGCTACCGGATTGAGACGGGCGAGATCGAGTCGCAGCTGCTGCGGGTGGAAGGCGTGCGCGAAGCGGTGGTGCTGGTTCGAAGTGACGCGAACGGGCAGAAGGCGCTATGCGCGTATTACACGCCGGATACCGGAGCGGAGCTGGCGGTGAACGATTTGCGCAGCGCGCTGGCGCAGGAGCTGCCGGGCTACATGATCCCGTCGTACTTCGTGGAGATGGAGCGCCTGCCTCTGACGCCGAACGGAAAGATTAACCGGAAGGCGCTGCCGGCGCCGGAAGGGGAAGCGGGAAGCGGAACGGAGTACGTCGCACCGCGCAATGAGCTGGAAACGAAGCTGGCGGCGATTTGGCAGGAGGTGCTGGGGCTTGCGAAGGAGATTGGCGTTCACGACAACTTCTTCGACATCGGCGGCCACTCCCTGCGAGCGACAACGCTGGCGGGCAAGGTATTTAAGGAATTAAACGTCAACCTGCCGCTGCGCGACGTATTCCGTCACTCGACGATTGCGGCGATGGCCGAGGCGATCGCACGGATGGAACGGCGGGAGCATGAGGCCATTCCTCAAGCTGAGGAGAGAGAGTACTACCCTCTGTCCTCCGCCCAGAAACGGCTGTTCATTCAGCACACGCTGGATGGAGCGGATCAGCTTTACAACATGCCGGAGCTGGTGCAGGTGGAAGGCGAGTTTGATTTAGACCGCTTGGAAGCCGCCTTGCGGAAATTGATAACACGGCATGAATCGCTGCGCACCGGTTTTGAAATCGTGAAGGGCGAAGCGGTTCAGCGGATTTACCCGCAGGTCGATTTTACTATCGAGCATCATCAAGCGGATAAAGAGGATGCGGCTCAAATCGAGCAGATCGTCCGTAGCTTCGTTCGTCCGTTTGATCTCGGCAAGCCGCCGCTGCTGCGCGCCGGGGCCATCGAGCTAGAGCCGAACCTGCATATTCTCCTTTTCGACATGCACCATATGGTGTCCGACGGCGTATCGATGGCGATTGTGATCGATGAGTTCTCGAGTTTCTACGCCGGGGGAGAATTGCCGCCACTGCGCATTCAATACAAGGATTATGTCGTTTGGCAGCAGTCAAAGGCCCACCGAGAGCGGATCGGGCGGCAGGAAGCGTACTGGCTGCAAACCTTCGAAGGCGAGCTGCCGACGGCGGACCTGCCGATGGACTACGAACGGTCTGCGGCTCGCAGCTACGAAGGCGCGCATCTGGAGTTCGACGTCGAAGCTTCTCTCTCTGCGCGGCTGCGCGAATTGGCAGCCGAGCGTGAAAGCACGCTGTTCATGGTGCTGCTTGCGGCTTATACCGTGCTGCTGTCCAAGTACAGCGGGCAGGAGGACTTAATCGTGGGCACCCCGGTGGCGGGAAGAACGAACGCCGATTTGGAAGCGGTCATCGGGATGTTTGTCAATACGCTGGCGATCCGCAATCGTCCGTCGGGCGACAAAACGTTCTTGTCCTACCTGGAAGAAGTGAAGGAAACGGCTTTGGGTGCTTTTGAGAACCAGGATTATCCATTCGACGAGCTTGTGGAGCGCTTGAATGTGAAGCGGGAGCCGGGCCGCTTCCCGCTGTTCGATGCCGTTTTCGACTTGCAAAATATCGAAGAACGAGACGCCGAGCTGGAAGGGGTCAGCCTGAAGACTTACGAGCTTGACCATTTGGAAGAAGCGAAGTTCGATCTGACGCTGTTTATGTATGAAAACAACGGGGCGCTGAGCGGGGGCTTCTTCTACGCCACCAAGCTGTTCAAAGAGGCGATGATCCGCACCTTGACCGAGGATTACCTGCGGGTACTGTCTCAAATTGCGGAAAATCCACAACTTGAGCTAAGCAGGATTGAATGTCATAAACCGGCGGCAGGCGCAAAGAGTGCCGTCGATACGATCGAATTCGCGTTCTAATCCTACAAGCGCGCCTCCGCCGTCAAGCGAAAGCGGCGCGCATCCCAAGGAAGACGGCGAACAACGTCCAAGCCCGTAAACGCGCAGGCCGAAAGCAAGCTTTTTCGGACCTGCGCCAGGGCATGCGGTCACTTCATTTTTAGGGGAGGTACAAATGAAATCTTTGTTTGAAAAGGAAGAACGGTACTGGAGCGGCAAGTTTGATGCCGATGACAGCCTGAGCTTCCTTCCCTACAGTCAATCCTCCAAATTATCCGCCGACGGGGAAGCTGCGGCCGAGCCGGGCTTGCTTCACCGTACTCTGCCGAGCGAACTCTCAGAGAGAATCATTTGCCTCGCCAACGGTTCGGATTTGGCTTTGTACATGATTGTTTTGGCAGGAGTAAAAAGCCTGCTGTTCAGATATACCGGGCGGGACCAAGTGCTGGTGGGCATGCCTTCTTATAGCGCAGACCCTGACGGGACTCCGCCGCCGCAGGACATTTTGGTAATCAAGACGTCCGTAAGCCACCAGACTACGCTGAAAACGCTGCTCGGGGGCATCAAAGCCTCCATCGGCGAGGCGCTGGAGCATCAGCACCTGCCTTTTCGGAAAATGGTGGAGCCGCTCCATCTGGACTATACGGGGGACGGCCTACCAATCATCAACACCGTCGCATCCTTTGCACCGATTCATCCGGAACCGCTGGGCAACCGGGTGGCGGCCGATACGGTTTTTCGCTTCGACCGCCAAAACCATTCCATCGAGCTGGAAATAAGCTTTGACGGGCAGTGGTACGAGCGGGCATTTGTGGAACAGGCGGCCGACCATCTTGTTCGGCTGCTGTCCGTGCTTTTATTTCAGCCGGATCTGGAGCTCGGACAAGCCGATGTGCTGTCCCCAGACGAGAGGGAGACGCTGCTGAAGCGATTTAATGACACCGAAACCGGGTTCGAGCGGGGGAAAACGATTTACGGCTTGTTCGAAGAACAGGCGGAGCTTTACCCGGACAACGTGGCCGCCGTCATGAACGAGGGGCAGTTGACCTACCGCGAGCTGAACGAGCGATCCAACCGCCTTGCGCGGAAGCTGCGGGAGACGGGAGTAGAAGCGGACCAGCTGGTAGCGATTCTGGCCGAACGCTCGCTCGATATGGTTGTGGGCATTCTGGCGATTCTCAAAGCGGGCGGAGCCTACGTGCCTGTCGATCCCGACTACCCGGAGGAGCGCATCCGCTTCATGATCGAGGATTCGGGCGCGCCGTTATTGCTGATTCAAAAGCATCTGCACGAGAAGACCGACTTCGCAGGAACGCGCCTCGAATTGGACGATTTCGTTTGGGGCGACAGAGGGGCGGACGCCGCCGATGCGCTGGACGCTTCGAACCTGGAGCCGATTTCCGGGCCGGGCAACCTGGCTTATGTCATCTACACGTCGGGAACGACCGGCAGACCGAAAGGAACGCTGATCGAGCATAAGAACGTCGTGCGCCTCCTGTTCAACGACAAGAACCTGTTCGACTTCGGGCCGTCCGACACGTGGACGCTGTTCCACTCGTTCTGCTTCGATTTCTCCGTCTGGGAAATGTACGGAGCGCTGCTGAACGGAGGCAAGCTGGTCATCGTACCGCCGCTCACGGCGAAAAATCCGGTCGATTTCCTGGCGCTGCTGGGCCGCGAACAGGTCACGATTTTGAACCAGACGCCAACGTACTTCTACCAGCTGCTGCGTAAGGTCTTGGCGGACCATCCGTACGATCTGCGGATTCGCAACGTCATCTTCGGGGGCGAAGCGCTCAGTCCGCTGCTGCTCAAGGGCTTCAAAACGAAGTACCCGGAGACGAAGCTGATCAATATGTACGGCATTACCGAGACGACGGTTCACGTGACGTATAAGGAAATAACGTGGGTCGAAATGGAGGCGGCGAAGAGCAATATCGGCAAGCCGATCCCGACGCTGAGGGTGTACGTCCTGGATGAAAACCGCCGCCCTGTGCCGATCGGCGTAGCGGGCGAAATGTACGTGGCCGGGGAAGGCCTTGCGAGAGGATACCTGAACCGCCCGGATCTGACGGCGGAGAAGTTCGTCGATTCCCCGTTTGCGGAGGGGGAGAAACTGTACCGCTCGGGCGACTTGGCGGCTTGGCTGCCGGACGGCAACATCGAATACCTGGGCCGGATCGATCATCAGGTGAAAATCCGCGGGTACCGGATCGAGCTGGACGAAATCGAGACGCAGCTGCTGAAGATCGCCGCCGTGCAAGAAGCCAAGGTGCTCGACCGCGACGACGCGAACGGCCAAAAGCAGCTTGTCGCTTACTACGTCGCGGAAACGAGGCTGGCGGCGCATGAACTCAAGGAGGAGCTCGCCAAGCAGCTTCCGGGGTATATGATTCCTTCGCACCTCGTGCAGCTTTCGCGGATGCCGCTGACCCCGAACGGGAAAATCGACCGCAAAGCGCTGCCCGCGCCGGAGGAAGCCGCGGTCGGAGGAGCGGAATATGTCGCGCCGAGAACGCTGCTTGAAATGAAGATCGCCCGCGTCTGGCAGGATACGCTTGGCGTTCCGCAGGTCGGCGTAAAGGATAACTTTTTTGAGTTGGGTGGCAATTCGTTAAGTCTGATGAGGCTCGTTCAAGCCGTTTATGATGAAACGGGATTTGAGATACCGCTGAACCGCCAATTCCATAATGTAACAGTTGAAGCCATGGCTTTCGGAGAGGGGGATCTCGGCCTGGATAAAGGAGGAGACTCCTTCATTAAGCTGAATAAAGCAGGAGATCTGAACGTGTTCTGCTTCCCTCCGGGCAGCGGCTTCGGCATCGGTTATCGAGAGCTCGCAAGCAGGCTCGACGGCCGGTTCGTGCTCTACGGCATTGATTTTATCGACGATGCCGTCGATTACAAGGCCATGCTGAACCGTTATGTGGACGAGATCGTCCGCATCCAGCCGGAAGGACCTTACGTGCTGCTCGGCTACTGCTTCGGAGGCAACCTGACGTTCGAGGTAGCCAAAACGATGGAGAAAAGAGGGTATTCCGTAACGGACGTGCTCATGGTGGACTCGTGGATTAAGGACGCGCTGACGCCTTCCGAAACGTCGGAGAAAGAGCTTGAAGAAATGCTTGCTGATTTCGACGAAGAAGAGAAGGAATTAATGAGCAACCCGCTCGTGCGGGAGCGGGTTCATCGGAAGGTCAAAGCGACCTTGGCGTACGAAGCGCAGCTTATTAATTCCGGCACGATCCCGGCCCGGATTTACGAACTGATTGCGAAGGACAGCGAAGCGTTCCGCCTGGAGCACCAATTGCCGTCCTGGCGGGGGGCAACGACGCAAGCTTACGCCGATTACCGGCTGGAGGGCGCGCACGAGGAATTGCTGGAACTCGCGCGCGTGGACGAAACGGCCGTTGTCATCCGGGACATCTTAGAGCAAGTCAAGCGGCAGATCGAAGCGGAGGCCGGGGTACTGCATGGAAGCTGACCGGCAGCCGTCTGTTCAAGAACAAGGCACAGCGGCGCCTTCCAAGCGCCAAACCGCTTACGCCGCCTGGAAAGCGTTCCGCTGGCTGATGTCCTATGTAAGCCGTCACAAAGGCTGGATGATCGTCGGTACCTTGTCCGCGATTGCCGCCGCCGTTATTGAGATATGGACGGGAAGTTTGATCGAGCAGCTGACTACCCAGGCCGAGAAGGGGGCGGGGCCAATCGTTCTGCAAATCGTGTACACGGTCTTTGTGGTCATCTTGATCGGTGTGCCGGCGAAGTTTTTCATGAGCTTCGGCGTGGAGCGAAGCAGCGCCTCTGCGGTGCAGGATATCCGCAACCATGTCATGCGTCATATCGGCAAACTCCCGATCTCCTATTTGGAAAAGCAGCACTCCGGCGACGTGTTGTCGCGGATCAACAACGACCTGCAGCTCATCCAGCAGTTTATGATTCGGGACCTCGCCCAGTGGTTTTATCATCCGCTATTGTTCATCGGCTGTTTCGCTTATTTGATCTACCTCCAATGGGAGCTGATGCTGTACAGCCTGCTGTTATTTCCCGTAGCGCTGCTGGTTTCCCAATGGATCGGCAAGCAGTTGGAGCGGTTGACGGAGGAAGTCCAGGCGAACATGGGCCGAATGAACGTCAACCTCCAGGATACGCTTGGGGGTATGCCTATTGTAAAAAGCTACCTGCTATCCGGCATGCTATCTCGCTCCTACCAAGTGCTGCTGCAATTGACGGCTCAAAAAAAGCTGGCCGTGAAAAAACGGGAAGCCTGGGTCAACCCGCTGCTTTCCACGCTGATGATCAGCCCGATCATTTTCGCCGTCAGTTACGGAAGCTATTTGATCTACAAAGGGCAGCTAGGCGCGGGAGAGCTGATCGCCTTCCTGTACTTGCTGAATCTGTGTCTGGAGCCGCTGGAGCATATTCCCGAGCTCGTCACACGGACGTTCGAAATGACCGGTGCCCTGAGAAGGGTCTCCGAAATCGTCGAGCAGCCGACCGAAACGGAAAATGGCCGTTCGCTTCCGAAAGCGAGCGCCGCCCCCATCGAGTTTCAGAACGTAACCTTCGGGTATGAGGAGAGCTCCCCGATCCTGCGGAATGTTAGCTTCTCGGTGCCGGAAGGGAAGACGATCGCGCTTGTCGGAGCGAGCGGCGGAGGGAAGAGTACGGTGTTTAAGCTTGTATGCGGCTTTTATCCGCTTCCGGAAGATCAGGGCGAGATCCGCGTGTTCGGCAGCCTGATCCACGGCGCCGATCCGGAGCAGCTTCGGTCACATTTTTCCGTGGTAACCCAGGATTCATATTTGTTTAGCGGCACGATCGCCGAAAATATCGGTTACGGGCGGGAAGTAGCGTCGATGGAAGAGATTATCGAAGCCGCTAAAGCTGCTCAGGCGCATTCCTTCATTATGCAGCTTGAGGGCGGCTACCAGACGTATGTCGGAGAGCGCGGAGGCTTCTTGTCCGGTGGGCAGCGCCAGCGCATTGCAATGGCCCGGGCTTTTCTGAAGGATGCTCCCGTTCTGCTGCTGGACGAGCCAACGTCGGCTCTTGATCCGGAGTCGGAAAGCGCGGTTCAGGAAGCGCTGGGCGTATTGATGAAGCAGAGAACGACCATGGTTATTGCCCACCGGCTTTCTACAGTACAAAACGCCGACGAAATTTGGGTCATGGAACAAGGGAATATTGTTGAAAAGGGCACTCATGAACAATTGCTGGAGATGAAGGGACTGTACGCCCAGTCGTACTACCAGGAATTTACCGAGTCTGCCGAACGCAGGGAGGTGGCGTACACATGAAAAAGGGCGGATGGCTCTCGCAAGTGAAAGAACTCGGCTACTTGCTGATGTTTATGAACCGCAAGCGCAAAACCCAGTACGCCATTGGCCTGGCCGTGACGGCGCTCACCCAGACATTGTTCCTGATCGCCTTCAGTTTGGTCGTACATAACTTGGTTGATTTCGCCGTGTCCCGAGATACGTCCCTGATGGTCGAAGCCTTTATTATTTTGGGCGCGGCCCTGTTCCTGGAAAATATAATTTCTCCCTGGTTCATTTACTTATACCAGCGCAGTGTCGAGCTGACTGTGCTGAATATCCGCGAACGTCTTTATGACAAGCTGTGCCGGGTGCGGCCGAGATTCCTGGAGCAGACCCACCATGGGGACTTGCTGTCACGGGTGAACAACGACGTAACGACCGTTGAGTTTACATTCTCGCAGGTTTACTTCGTTTTGCTGCTTCAGGTTGTCTTTTGCATCGGCTCCATTGTCTCTATGGTGTTGATCGATTGGCGGTTTGCCGGCGTATCCTTCGTCATTCTGCTGCTGTCCTCCGTGGTCAGCCTGAAATTTGCGCGGGATATTCGCGCCTTGTCCGAACAAGGCTTGCAAACGCTTGGTAAAATGACCGAAAAATTCAAAGATTTTATGGGCGGCATTCAATTGGTGAAGCTGTTCCGCATCCGCACGATTTACGGCCAGTATGAGGCGTTGAACGAACAAATGACGCAGACGCTTCGGCAAACCGCGCAGAAGAATGGCATGCAGGCTGCGGTGAACCATTTTATCAGTTACGTCACGTTCTGCGGCATTATCGTCATCGGCAGTCTTCTTTATGCCTACGGACTGATGGGAATGGGAAGCGTTGCCGCCCTGGCGGTTCTGCAAGTGAATCTGACGCACGCCTTGTTGAACTTGGGGATGGTTCTGTCGATGACCCAAAATTCGCTCGCAGGCGCTCACCGGATTCAAGAGGTACTAAGAGAGGAAGAGGAACCGGAGAGTTTGGGATCTCCTCACAGCGAGCTCGTGTCGGAGGCTGCGGTGGAGTTTCGCGATGTGGAATTTTCCTATCAGGCGGATAAAAAGGTGCTTGTCGACATGTCCATGCAGGTGTTTCCCGGCCAGGTCGCCGCTATCGTGGGGGCCAGCGGCAGCGGCAAAAGTACGCTGATCAAGCTGCTGCTCGGCTTTTATCCTGTGGACAGCGGAGAAATCCTGCTCCAAGGCAAACCGTTCGGCCATTACACGCTGGACGAAATCCGCAGGCAGATTGCATACGTTCCGCAGGAGCCGTTCTTGTTTACCGGCACGATTGAGGAAAACATCCGCTACGGCAACCCGGATGCAACGGATGAAGAAGTGATCGAAGCGGCCAAAGCGGCGTACGCTCACCATTTCATTCAGGAACTTCCTGAACAGTATAAAACGCCGGTGGGAGAGAGAGGAGCGTCGTTGTCGGGCGGACAAAGGCAGCGAATTGCGATCGCCCGGGCGATTCTCAAAAACGCCCCGATTCTGCTGCTGGACGAAGCGACTTCCGCGCTGGATAATGAATCCCAGCATTGGGTACAGCAGGCCCTGAACGTATTGATGAAGGGGCGCACCACCATTCTGATCGCCCACCGTCTCAGCACCGTGGAACATGCGGATTTGATTACCGTCATGAACCAAGGGACGGTCGTCGAGCGGGGCCGCCATCAGGACCTGCTGGCGCTCGGGGGTTATTACGCCCGGCTGTACGGCTAGACCCGCTTTACGGCGGGCGGCTTCCTGCTTGCGAATGCGACAGAGTCTTTTAGTAATCCAAGGTATGACTTTATAACCGGTAGTTACCAGAAAACGTAGACACGAAAAAGGAGGAAAAGTCCGAAGGAGCCGTTCCGGGAATGGCCTGCGCGGTTCTTCTAAGAGTGACTAAGTGACATCTAGGTACAAAGCCTATCTATAAAGAATCTCTAAACCGGGAGTGTGTCGATGTGAGAGAGAATACCAACGAGCAATATGGATTAACGCAAGCCCAGCGCCGAATATGGTTCATGGAAATTATGAATCCGGGAACGTCCATCACGATGCTTTCCGCGACCTACCAGATTACGGGCGAGATCAACACACAGCTTCTGGAGCAAGCGGCGGCAGAGATCGTCAAAACCTATGACGTTTTCCGAATCCGCATTAGCGGGGATTTGCAAAATCCAACGCAGTGGTTCGAAGAGCCGGAGAATGTCCAAGCTAGGATAAGCCGCCTCGAAATAGGCACAACCGAACAATTCTATGCTTGGGTGAAAGAAGTAAGCGAAAAACCGGCCAGCGTGTTCGACGAACACCTCTACCAATTTACGATGATCCATTTTGCGAACGGCCAAGTATGGCTCAATTTGACGGTAAATCATATTATCGCCGACGGCTTGTCCGTCAATGCTTTGCTGCATGCGGTGATGGAAAAATACCTGGAACTGCGCAAAGGCATCTCCAGCAGTTACCAGGCCCCTTCCTATCTGGATTATATTTCCGCGGAGCGTGAATATGAGCAATCGCAGCGTTATCAAAAAGGCAAGGAATACTGGCTGACGAAGTACAACACTTTGCCTGAAACGACCGGCATTAAATCGTATCCGCCATTCTCGATCGGCAGCGAATCCAATAAACTGGCCATCACTTTGGACGGTTCCCGGTATGAACGCATTCTGGCCTTTAGCGAACAATATCAGGTCAGCTTATATACGTTATTTCTGTCCGCCATGTACGCCTTATTGTACAAGCTGACCGACAGCACCGATGTTCCGGTCGGCACGGTTTTCGCCAATCGCACCAGCAAGAAGGAAAAAGAAACGATCGGCATGTTCGTCAGCACCGTGGCTACGCGGATTCGTCTGAATCCAGACAGGCACGTGCTTTCCTTGATCCAAACGGTTTCCAAGGAAAATACGGCGGATCTGAGGTATCAGAAATACCCTTATAACCAATTGATCCAGGATTTACGCGAACAACACGGCCGCAACGATCTTTCGGGGCTGTTCCGCACGTCTCTGGAATATCTGCCTTTGAAAATCGTGGAGTACGAAGAAATCAAGGTACGCCTGGAGGCTCACTTCGCTAGGCACGAGATGGACGATTTGCTGCTGCGCTTCGACCATATGCTGAATGAAGGCCATGTAATTCTCCATGCTTCCTATCGTACCGGCCTGTTCGAGACGGCCGAGATTGATCGGATTATGGAACAGTATGTAACCGTTCTGGACCAGTTTCTTCAGACTCCCGAACTGCCGGTACGCGAGATTTCTCTGCTGAGCGATGAGGAGAGACACCGCATTCTCAACGTTTTTAACCCGCCGGTGGCAGGGCTGAGCGAGGGAGAAGCGTTTCATCGGTATGTTGAAAAGTTTGCCCGGGAAATTCCGGATCATCCGGCAGTCGTCTACATGGACAAACAGCTGACCTACGGCGAATTGAACGAACGCGCCGAGCGGCTGGCTTCTCTCCTTCGCGAACAGGGCGTGGGAAGGGAGACGATTACGGGGATCTGGGCGGAGCGTTCGGTGGAACTGCTGGTCGGGGTGCTCGCCGTTTGGAAAGCCGGCGGAGCCTATGTACCGCTGGACCCCGATTATCCGGCGGAGCGGATTGAGTACATGCTCAGCGATAGCGATGCATCGGTGCTGCTTACGCAGCGTCATCTGTTGGAGCGGGCCGGAGGTTGGTTGGCCGATGACCGGCTGAAGCTTCAAGCTGTCTATGCCATGGACGATGAACAGATTTATAACGGGGATGCCTTAGCCGTGGAATTTGAATCTGCCGGCAGCGCCCTGCAAGACTTGGCTTATGTGATTTACACCTCGGGTACGACGGGACGCCCGAAAGGCGTCATGATCGAGCACGGTAGTCTCGTGAATACGGCGGATGCGTACCGTCGCGAGTACCGGTTGGATCAGTTTCCGGTGCGGCTGCTGCAGCTGGCCAGCTTCTCGTTTGACGTGTTCGTCGGAGACATCGCGCGGACGCTGTATAACGGAGGCACGATGGTGATTGTGCCGAAGGATGACCGGATTGATCCGAACCTCTTGTACGGCTGGATTCGGGACCAAAACATTACGGTATTCGAATCGACGCCTGCGCTCATCCTGCCGTTCATGCAGCATATTTATGAAGAAGGGCTGGACGTTAGCTCCATGCAGTTGCTGATTACCAGCTCGGATGCTTGCAGTGTCACCGATTACCGATTGCTGCAGGAAAGATTCGGCGGACAATTCCGCATCATCAACAGCTATGGCGTTACCGAAGCGGCCATTGACAGCAGCTTTTACGGTGAGCCGCTGGATAAGCTGCCGCCGTCGGGTCATGTGCCGATCGGCAAAGCTTGGCTGAACGCCCGGTTTTACATTGTCGATGCCGCGTTAAAGCCGGTTCCTGTAGGGGTTCCGGGCGAGCTTGTCATCGGCGGCGCCGGGGTGGCGCGCGGGTACTGGAACCGTCCGGACCTAACCGCCGAGAAGTTTGCGGACAGCCCGTTTGTGCCGGGCGAACGTCTGTACCGGACAGGCGATTTGGCCCGCTGGCTGAAAGACGGCAACGTCGACTTCATCGGCCGGATCGACTATCAGGTGAAAATTCGCGGGTTCCGGATCGAACTCGGCGAAATTGAAACGGCCCTGCTGCGTTTCCCGGGCGTCAAGCAGGCTGTGGTGACCGACCGTACGGATGAGCAGGGGCAAAAGTATTTGTGCGGCTACGTGGCGGCGGATGCTTCCTTGCAGCTGAGCGATCTGCTGTCCCAATTGAAGCAAGAGCTGCCGGCCCATATGGTCCCGGCCCGGCTGGTGTCTCTTGATAAGCTTCCGCTCACGCCGAACGGCAAAATTGACCGTAAAGCGCTGCCTGAACCGACCGGAGAGGTAGAAGCAGGCCGTGAGTATGTGGCTCCTCGCACAACGCTGGAAACAAGACTTGCCCTCATTTGGCAGCAGGTGCTGGGTATTGCGCGAGTTGGAGTCCAAGACGATTTCTTTGACTTGGGTGGTCATTCCTTGCGGGCCTCCACGCTTGTTTCCAAGATTCGGAAAGAGCTGCAAGTCGAGGTTCCGTTGCGGGAAGTTTTCCGCTACACCACGATCGAACAGCTGGCCCAAAGAATCAGCGGTTTAAGGCAGCAGGAGACGTATGAGATCACAAAGGCGGCTGAGGCCGAGTACTATCCGGTTTCATCCGAGCAAAAGCGTCTGTACGTCCTGCGCCAGCTTGACGGGGCCGAGCGCAGCTACAATATGTCGGCGGCGCTTCTTCTCGAAGGCAAGCTGGACCGCACGCGCGTCGAGCACGCGTTCCGGGCGCTGATTCAGCGCCATGAGACGCTGCGTACCGGGATCGAGCAGGTTCAAGGCGAGCTTGTCCAGCGCATCTATGACGAGGTGGAGTTTTCTGTCGATTATTTCCAGGCGAGCGAGCGGGAAGTGGACCAAGTGGTGGAAGCTTACTATTATCCGTTTGATGTGACCAAGCCGCCACTTCTCCGCATCGGCCTGATCGAAGTCGCCGAGGATCGCCACATTCTGCTGTTCGATATGCACCATATCGTCTCGGACGGCATTTCGACAGCGCTGCTCTTCGACGAGTTCAGCCGCCTGTATCGGGGCGAGGAGCTGACCCCGCTACGCATTCAATACAAAGATTATGCCGTTTGGCAGCATTCCGAAGCTTACGGGCAGATGCTTCAGCCGCAGAAGGAGTATTGGCTGGAACAGCTGTCGGGCGAGTTGCCGGTCTTGGAGCTACCGACGGACTTCCCGCGGCCTGCGGTGCAAAGCTTTGACGGCCGAACCGTGAAGTTTTATATCGAGAAAGATCGGACGGAGAAGCTGAAAGAACTGGCGGCACGGACGGGGACGACCCTGTACATGGTGCTGCTGTCGGCTTACACCATCCTTATGCATAAATATTCGGGTCAGGAAGATCTGATCGTAGGAACGCCGATTGCCGGAAGAACGCAGGAAGAAGTGCAGCCGATCGTAGGGATGTTTATCAACACGCTGGCCATTCGCAGCCGTCCGGAGCGTTCCAAGCCGTACCTTTCGTACCTGGAAGAAATCAAGGACATCACGCTCGGGGCTTTCGAACACCAAAATTATTTGTTCGAAGACTTGGTAGTAAGTCTTCACATTCCGCGCGCGACCGGCCGGAATCCGCTCTTTGACACGTTCTTCTCCCTACAAAATACGGAGAACGAGCAAATTGTCATCGAGGGGCTGGAGCAATCGTTTTATCCACTGGAAAACCAAACATCCAAGTTCGAGCTGCTCCTGGATATTTCGGAGCTGGACGGTCAGCTCGAATGCCGGTTGGAGTACGCTACGGCTTTGTATAAACAGGAGACCGCGGAGCGGTTCGCCAGACATTATGACAAGCTGCTCGAAACCATCGCAGCAGCGCCGGACGGGGATATTGCCTCGTTGGAAATGCTCACGGAGGAGGAAATCCGCGAGCTGGTGCGCGGTTTCAACGATTCGGAGGCGGACTACCCGCGGCAGCAGACGATTCACGGCTTGTTCGAAGAGCAGGCGGAGCTTTACCCGGACAACGTGGCCGCCGTCATGAACGAGCGGCAGCTGACCTACCGCGAGCTGAACGAGCGATCCAACCGCCTTGCGCGGAAGCTGCGGGAGACGGGAGTAGAAGCGGACCAGCTGGTAGCGATTCTGGCCGAACGCTCGCTCGATATGGTTGTCGGCATTCTGGCGATTCTCAAAGCGGGCGGAGCCTACGTGCCTGTCGATCCCGACTACCCGGAGGAGCGCATCCGCTTCATGATCGAGGATTCGGGCGCGCCGTTATTGCTGATTCAAAAGCATCTGCACGAGAAGACTGACTTCGCAGGAACGCGCCTCGAATTGGATGATTTCGTTTGGAGGGACAGAGGGGCGGGCTCCGAAGGTGCGCTGGACGCTTCGAACCTGGAGCCGATTTCCGGGCCGGATAACCTGGCATATGTCATCTACACGTCGGGAACGACCGGCAGACCGAAAGGAACGCTGATCGAGCATAAGAACGTCGTGCGGCTCCTGTTCAACGACAAGAACCTGTTCGACTTCGGGCCGTCCGACACGTGGACGCTGTTCCACTCGTTCTGCTTCGATTTCTCCGTCTGGGAAATGTACGGAGCGCTGCTGTACGGAGGCAAGCTGGTCATCGTACCGCCGCTCACGGCGAAAAATCCGGCCGATTTCCTGGCGCTGCTGGGCCGCGAACAGGTTACCATTTTGAACCAGACACCAACGTACTTCTACCAGCTGCTGCGTGAGGTCTTGACGGATCATCCATACGATTTGCGGATTCGCAATGTGATCTTTGGGGGCGAAGCGCTGAGTCCGCTGCTGCTCAAGGGCTTCAAGACGAAGTACCCGGAGACGAAGCTAATCAATATGTACGGCATTACCGAGACGACGGTCCACGTTACATATAAGGAAATCACATGGGTCGAAATAGAGGCGGCGAAGAGCAATATCGGTAAGCCGATCCCGACGCTGAGCGTGTATGTCCTTGATGAAAGCTGCCGCCCTGTGCCGATCGGCGTAGCGGGCGAAATGTACGTGGCCGGGGAAGGCCTTGCGAGAGGATACCTGAACCGTCCGGATCTGACGGCGGAGAAGTTCGTCGATTCCCCGTTTGCGGAGGGGGAGAAACTGTACCGCTCGGGCGACTTGGCGGCTTGGCTGCCGGACGGCAATATCGAATACCTGGGCCGAATCGATCACCAGGTCAAAATCCGCGGTTACCGGATCGAGCTGGACGAAATCGAGACGCAGCTGCTGAACGTCGAGGGCGTGGAAGAAGCGGTGGTGCTTGCCCGTCAGGACGGCGGGGGCGAGAAGGCGCTTGTCGCCTACTTTGTGGCGGACCGGACACTGACGGTCAGCGAAATGAGAACCTCACTGGCCCAGGGAATGCCGGGGTACATGATCCCGTCGTACTTCGTGCAGCTGGAGCGCATGCCGCTGACGGCCAACGGCAAAGTAGACCGCAAAGCGCTGCCGGAGCCCCAAGGCAGCTTGCAGACGGGCGTCGAATATGTAGCACCGCGTAACTGGACGGAGTCCGAGCTTGTGAAGATCTGGGAGGAAGTGCTGGGCTACTCCGGCATTGGAGTCCTGGACAATTTCTTCGAGCTCGGAGGCCACTCCTTGCGGGCGACGAACCTTGTCAGCAAGATTCAGAAGGAAATGAACGTCGAACTTCCGCTGCGCGATGTGTTCCGCTATACGACGGTAGAGTCGATGGCCGGGGCTATTGCCAGCTTGGAAGAAACGCGGCACAGCTCGATTCCGAAAGCGGAAGAGAAAGCGTACTATCCGGTTTCCTCCGCGCAAAAAAGGCTGTACGTCCTGCACCAGCTGGATAGCTTGGAGCTGAATTATAATCTCCCAAGCGCCTTGCAATTGAGAGGGGCTTTGAACGAGGCCAAAGTGGAAAAGGCGCTGACTACTTTGGTGGCCCGGCACGATATGCTGCGCACCGGATTTGAAATCGTGAATGGGGAGCCGGTTCAGCGTATTCATCCGCTCGTAGCTTTCAAGGTCGAGAAGCTTCAAGCAAGCGAAGATCAGGTTGCGGCCATTCTTGAAGGCTTCATTCAGCCTTTTGACTTGACCCAGCCGCCTTTGCTGCGCGCCCTGCTGATCGAACTGGAGAAAGAGAAATTCCTGCTCGCGCTGGATATTCATCATATTGGTTCCGACGGCCTTTCCATGGACGTGCTGCTGCGTGAATTCGTGCGGCTTTACAATGGGGAAGAATTGCCGGAGCTGCGGATTCAATACAAGGATTACGCCGTTTGGCAGCAATCCGAGGAGCAGCGCCAGCGCATCAAACGGCAGGAGGAATACTGGCGCGGGGTATTCAGCTCCGAGCTTCCGGTTCTTGAGCTGCCTCTCGACTTCTCCCGCCCGGCTGTCCAGCAGTTTGACGGTCAAACGCTCACGTTTACGCTGGATGCGGAGAAAAGCGAAGCTCTCAAACGGCTTGCCGGCGATTCGGGAGCGACGCTGTACATGCTTCTGCTGGCTGCGTACTCCGTATTGCTTCATAAATACGCGGGACAGGAAGATATAGTGGTCGGCACTCCGATTGCCGCCCGTTCTCACGCCGACCTGCAGCCGATTATCGGCATGTTCGTCAATACGCTGGCCCTTCGCTTGGGTCCGGCGGCGGAGCGGACGTTCCTGGATTACTTGCAGGAAGTGAAGGAAACGACGCTTGGAGCCTACGAGCACCAGGACTATCCGTTCGAGGAGCTGGTGGAAGCTCTTCAGGTGAGCCGGGATTTAAGCCGGAATCCTCTGTTTGACACCATGTTTTCTTTGCAAAAGCACGAAAGCTTGGATTTAACCCTGGAAGGCTTGCAATGGTCGCTGTTCGACATCGAGGAAAAGACGGCAAAGTTTGATCTTAGCTTTGATATCGTGGAAGCCGATAACGAGCTGGTTTGCAAGATCGAGTACGCTACCTCGTTGTTTAGACAGGAAACGATGGTCCGGCTGGCGGGTCATTACGAGCAGCTTTTGGCGTCGCTCCTGGCTCAGCCGGGTGCACGGATTTCGGATTTGGATATCTTGACGGACAGCGAAAAGCATGATTTGCTGGTCGGGTTTGACGTGTCGTCTTCGGCTCTTGCGAAGCAACCCGCCGCAGAGGGTACAGGTTTGGAGGCGGATGAGTCGTGGAGAGAGAGAACGTTCCACGAGCTGTTCGAGGAGCAGGCGGAGCGCACTCCGGGAGCGTTGGCGGTTGTCTACGAAGACAGTAAGCTGACGTATGCGGAGCTGAACGCCAAAGCGAATCGTCTGGCGTATGCACTGCGGGCGCGCGGGGTGAAGCCGGAACAGGTGGTCGGCATTCTGGCCGACCGTTCGGCGGAGCTGTTGATCGGGGTGCTCGCCGTATGGAAAGCGGGCGGCGCTTATGTGCCGCTCGACCCGGACTATCCGGCGGAGCGGATCGAGTATATGCTCGCGGACAGCGGGGCGTCGGTGCTGCTCACGCAGACCCGCCTGCTGGAGCAGGCGGAAGCTTGGCGCAGCGACGGAGCTCTAGTGCTGCAAACGGTGCTTGCGCTTGACGACGCCGCGACGTACAGCCTCGGAGCGGCGGAAGCGGCTGTGGGCGAAGCAGGCGCAGAGGCGGAGGCTTTGGCGCAAGCGGAAACGGCTGCCGCCGAAACGTCCGCCACGGCAGAAGCCGAGAAGAACGTACTAGCGGCGGATCTCGCATCGAATCCGGCGAATGTGAACAAGCCGCGCGATTTGGCTTACGTCATCTACACCTCCGGTACGACGGGCCGTCCGAAGGGCGTGGCGGTGGAAAACCGCAGCCTGGTGAACACGGCGGCGGGCTACCGGCGGGACTACCGCCTGGATCAGTTCCCGATCCGGCTGCTGCAGCTCGCCAGCTTCTCGTTCGACGTGTTCGTCGGCGACATTGCGCGGACGCTGTACAACGGCGGCACCATGGTCATCGTGCCGAAGGACGACCGGATTGATCCAACCCGCCTCTACGGCTGGATTCGCGACTACGCCGTGACGGTGTTCGAATCGACTCCGGCGCTGATCGTGCCGTTCATGGAGCATGTGCATGCCGAGGGTCTGGACCTCAGCTCGATGCAGCTGCTGATCACAAGCTCGGATGCGTGCAGCGTAGCGGATTACCGCACCTTGCAGGAGCGCTTCGGCTCGCAGTTCCGTATTATTAACAGCTACGGCGTAACGGAAGCGGCGATTGACTCCAGCTTCTATGACGAGCCGCTGGAGAAGCTGCCGAAGACGGGCAGCGTGCCGATCGGGAAAGCGTGGCTGAACGCCAAGTTCTACATCGTGGATGCGAATCTGAAGCCGGTGCCGATCGGGGTGTTGGGCGAGCTGGTTATCGGCGGAGCGGGTGTGGCCCGCGGTTACTTGAACCGCCCGGATTTGACGGCGGAGAAATTCGTAGACAGCCCGTTCGCCGCTGGGGAGCGTCTGTACCGGACGGGCGACCTGGCGCGCTGGATGCCGGACGGCAACGTGGACTTCATCGGCCGGATCGACAACCAGGTGAAAATTCGCGGCTATCGGATCGAGCTTGGTGAAATTGAAGCGGCCATGAAAAATTTTGCCGGCGTGCGTCAAGCGCTTGTCATCGACCGGACGGACGAGCGGGGGCAGAAATATTTGTGTGGGTATGTCGTAGCGGATTCCAGCTTCGATCTGGAAGGGCTTGTGGCCCATCTGGACGCCGCGCTGCCTTCCCATATGGTGCCTTCGCGCATCATGCGCCTGGATCAAATGCCGCTTACGCCGAACGGGAAGATCGACCGTAAAGCGCTGCCTGTGCCGGAAGGAAGCATTCGTGCCGAGGCTGCATACACGGCGCCTCGTACTCCTGCCGAGCAAGCACTTGCATCGGTCTGGCAGTCGGTGCTGGGCGTGGATCAGGTCGGCACGATGGACAATTTCTTTGCGCTCGGCGGCGATTCGATCAAGGCCTTGCAGGTATCGTCCCGTCTTTTGCAAACGGGGTACAAGCTGGTCATGAAAGATTTGTTCCATTACCCGACGATTTCCGCCCTTAGTTTGCAGCTGCAAACGGCGGAGAGAACGGCAAGCCAGGCCGAAGTGACGGGAGAGGTCATCTTGACCCCGATTCAGCGCTGGTTCTTTGAACAAAATCCGGCCGACGTGCATCACAGCAACCAGGCGTTCATGCAGTTCTCCAAGCAAGGCTTTGACGAAGAAGCTTTACGCCAAGCGGTGCGTCAGCTTGTCGTGCATCACGATGCTCTCCGTACGGTTTACCGCCAAACCGAGAACGGCTATACCGCCTGGAACTGCGGCGCCGGGGAGAACGAAGCGCTGTTCGATCTGGAAGTTGTCGATTTCAAGGGAGTCGGCGACGTGAAAGAAGCGGTAGAGGCTAAGGCGAATGACATTCAAGCGAGCATCGATCTGGAAAACGGTCCGCTGGTGAAGCTCGGCTTGTTCCGCTGCGACGACGGCGACCACCTGCTCATCGCGATCCATCACTTGGTCGTAGACGGCGTATCCTGGCGGATTCTGCTTGAGGATTTTGCTGCCGGCTATGAGCAGGCGCTGCAAGGGCAGCCGATCCGTCTGCCGCTCAAAACGGATTCATTCCAAACGTGGGCGAAACAGCTCGCTGATTATGCGAACGGTCCGGCGATGGAAAGCGAGAGAGAGTATTGGCAGCATATCGAGCAATTGACCTATGAGCCGCTTCCGAAAGATTTTGAACAAGGCAGATCCAAGCTGAAGGACAGCGGGCTCGTGACCGTTCGCTGGACGGCGGAGGAAACCGAACAGCTGCTGAAGCAGGCACACCGTGCTTACCATACGGAAATGAACGATTTGCTGCTTGCCGCGCTTGGCCTCGCGGTACAAGCTTGGAGCGGCCGGGAACGCGTGCTGGTGAATCTCGAAGGCCACGGCCGGGAAGATATTTTGCCGGATGTGGACATTACGCGCACGGTAGGCTGGTTTACAAGCCAATTCCCTGTCGTTCTGGAGCCGGGTCACGCCCAGGCGCTCGGTCATCAGGTGAAACAGGTTAAAGAAAGCTTGCGCCGCATTCCGAACAAAGGAATCGGCTACGGCATCCTGCGTTATTTGTCGGCGCCGCGTGACGGCGAGCGCTTCGCTTTGGAGCCGGAGATCAGCTTTAACTATTTGGGTCAGTTCGACCAGGATTACGAAAGCAGCGGCTCGAGGCCGTCTCCGTTCAGCCCGGGCTCCGATTCAAGCCCGAATGCAGTGATGGATTATGTCCTCGATATCAACGGTATGGTGTCGGAAGGAGTGCAGGAACTCACGATCCGTTATGGGGAAACCCAGTATAAACGGGAAACGGTAGAGCGCCTGGGCACCCTGCTTCATTCGAGCTTGCGTGAAGTCATCAGCCATTGCGTATCGAAAGAGCGGCCGGAGCTTACGCCTAGCGACGTACTGCTTCAAGATGTGACGTTGGAGGAACTGGAGCGGCTGACCGAACATACGGCGGCGCTCGGCGAACTGGAGAATGTATACACCCTGACTCCGCTGCAAAAAGGGATGTTGTTCCACAGCCTGCTGGATGCCGATTCGGAAGCTTACTTCGAACAGGTGACCTTCGATTTGTACGGAAGCCTGAATGTCGAAGCCTTCACCCAAGGATTGGATACGCTGGTGCAGCGGAATGAGGCGCTGCGGACCAACTTTATTACCGGCTGGAGAGACGAGCCGATTCAAGTGGTATTCCGTGAGCGGAAGTGTGAAGTGTACTTCGAAGATATTCGCTCAGTAAGCGATGATGACCCGGAGAAGATGATAGCCGATTTCGTCAGCGCGGATAAAGCGAACAAGTTCGATTTGGCCCGAGGCTCTCTTATGCGCGTGACAGTTTTGCGCACGGGCGACGAGTCCTACCATGTGATCTGGAGTCACCATCACATTTTGATGGACGGCTGGTGCATGTCCTTTATGATCAAGGAAGTGTTCGACACCTACTTCGCGTTCCAGGAGAAGCGGACGCTGGAGCTTCCTCCGGTTACCTCGTACTCCCGGTATATCGAATGGCTGGAAGCTCAAGATGCCGCGAAAGCTTCGCGTTACTGGTCCGAGTATTTGGCGGGTTACGATCAGCAGACCAAGCTGCCCCAGGAGAAAACGCAGCTGAAGCAGGGCGCTTTTGAAGCGGCTGAAATCGATGTGGAACTCAGCAAGGAACTGACCGGGCAAATCGAGCGGGTGGCGCGCCAGCAGCAGGTGACGCTCAATACGTTCATGCAGACCGTATGGGGACTGGTTCTGCAGGTATACAACAACAGCGAGGATGTCGTATTCGGCTCCGTCGTATCCGGGCGTCCGGCGGAAATTCCGGGCATCGAAAGCATGATCGGCCTGTTTATTAATACGATCCCGGTCCGTATTCAAGGCAAAGCCGAGGAGACGGTAGCCGATATCTTGAGAAAAACCCAGGATCAAGCGCTGGCATCGGGAGCTTACGAAACGTTCCCGCTGTTCGAAATTCAGTCGCTGAGCGAGCAAAAGCGCGACTTGATCAACCATATCATGGTCTTTGAAAATTATCCGATGGAAGAACAGATTGAGCAGGTCGTCGGCGGAGACAAAGAAGCGCTGAAAATCGCTAATATCCAGTCGCCGGAGCAAACGAACTACGACCTGGACATTACCGTCATTCCGGAAGAGCATATTTTGCTGCGGTTTACGTACAATGCGCTGACGTTCAGAGAGGAAGACATCAGGCTGATCCACGGTCATTTTGCCCGGGCACTGGAGAAGGTTGGGGCTAACCCGAACATCCGCGTGAATCAGTTGGAGCTTTTGACGGCGGCGGAAAAAGAGCAAATTCTTGGCGCGTTTAACCCGGCGCAGCCGGAAGCGGCTCCTGCGTCGGCGTTCCACCGGCTGTTCGAGGAACAGGCGGAACGCACGCCGGAAGCGGCAGCTGTCGTGTACGAGAACGACCGGCTGACGTATGCGGAGCTGAACGAGCGGGCGAATCGCTTGGCGGCTACGCTGCGCGCAAGCGGCATCGGCCGGGAGACGATCGTCGGCATTCTCGCCGAGCGTTCGGTGGACTTGCTGGTGGCCGTGCTGGCCGTCTGGAAAGCGGGCGGGGCGTATGTGCCGCTCGACCCGGATTATCCGGCAGACCGCGTGCGGTTCATGCTTGAAGACAGCGGAGCGAAGGTGCTGCTGACGCAAACGGCGCTGCGAGAGCGCGCCGAAGCCTGGCTCGGCGAAGAGGAGCTGGCGCTGGCGGCGGTGCTGTACCTCGACGACGAAACTTCGTACAGCGAGGAGGGGACGAATGCCGACAGCTTCCATGAAGCCCGTCCAGAGGACCTGGCGTACGTGATCTATACGTCGGGAACGACGGGCAAGCCGAAGGGCGTGATGATCGAGCACCGCAGCCTGGTGAACACGGCGGCGGGCTACCGGCGGGAATACCGGTTGGATCAGTTCCCGGTGCGGCTGCTGCAGCTGGCAAGCTTCTCGTTCGACGTGTTCGTGGGAGATATCGCGCGGACGCTGTACAACGGAGGCACGATGGTGATTGTGCCGAAGGACGATCGGATCGATCCGTCTCGTCTGCACTACTGGATTGAGCGGGAGCGGGTCACCATCTTCGAATCGACGCCGGCGCTGATCGTGCCGTTCCTGGAGTACGTGCACGAGCAGCGGCTGGATATGAGCTGGATGGAGCTGTTAATCACGAGCTCGGACAGCTGCAGCGTGGCGGATTACCGGACCTTGCAGGAACGCTTCGGCTCGTTGTTCCGGATCATCAACGCATACGGCGTGACGGAAGCGGCGATCGACTCCAGCTTCTACGACGAGGAGCTGGCGAAGCTGCCGCAGACAGGCCATGTGCCGATCGGCAAAGCGTGGCTGAATGCGAAATTCTACATCGTGGACGCGCATCTGAACCCGGTGCCGGTCGGGGTGCTGGGCGAGCTGGTCATCGGCGGAGTCGGAGTGGCGCGCGGGTACTTGAACCGTCCGGAACTGACGGAAGAGAAGTTCGTAGACAGCCCGTTCGCCGCGGGCGAGCGGCTGTACCGCACGGGAGACTTGGCGCGGTGGATGGAAGACGGCAACGTGGACTTCATCGGCCGGATCGACAACCAGGCGAAAATCCGGGGGTACCGGATTGAGACGGGCGAAGTCGAAGCGAAGCTGCTGAGTGTAGGTGGCGTAAAGGAAGCGGTCGTCGTCGTCAGGGAAGATCAAGAAGGTCAGAAAGCTTTGTGCGCTTATTATACAGCGGAAGAAGGCTTGACGGCGGCGGACCTGAAGCGGGCGATTGCCAGCGAGCTGCCGGGGTACATGATCCCGTCGTACTTCGTGGAGCTGGAGCGCCTGCCTCTGACGCCGAACGGAAAGATCGACCGGAAGGCGCTGCCGGCACCGGAAGGGGGAGCAGGCGGAGGCCGCGAATACGTGGCGCCGCGCACCGAACTTGAGGAGAAGCTGGCCGCCATTTGGCAGGATGTTCTTGTTCGGGAGAAGGCGGTAGGCGTAACGGACAACTTCTTCGACCTCGGCGGACACTCCCTGCGGGCGACGACGCTTGTCAGCAAAATGCATAAGGAGCTAGGCGTTGAATTCCCGCTTCGCGACGTATTCCGCTACTCGACGGTTGAGGAAATGGCCGCGGCTATGGAGCAGCTGGAGATCGGCTCGTTCACGGCTATTCCGGCTGCGGAACCTAGCGAGTATTATCCGCTCTCTTCCGCTCAGAAACGTCTCTATATCTTGAACCAGCTGGAAGGAGCCGAGCTGAGCTACAACATACCGGGAGCTATGCTGCTCGAAGGGGAGCTCGACCGGCAGCGGTTTGAAGAAGCGTTCCGCGGGCTCGTAGCTCGTCATGAAACGCTGCGTACCGGCTTTGAGATGGTAAAAGGCGAAGCGGTTCAGCGGATTTACGAAGAAGCCGCCTTCCAGGTGGAATATGTGCAGATCAGCGGGGAGCAGGCGGAAGAAACGGTGCGCCAATTCGTTCGTCCGTTTGATCTAGCGAAGCCGCCACTTCTGCGGGTAGGCCTTGCCGAACTGGCGCCGGACCGGCACATTCTAATGTTCGATACGCATCATATCGTATCTGACGGCGTTTCGATTGACGTACTGATCGAAGAGTTCGTCCGCTTGTACAGCGGGGAGCAGTTGGAGCCGCTCCGCATTCAGTACAAAGATTATGCGGTATGGCAGCAATCGGACGTGCAGAAAGCTCAGCTTGCCAAGCAGGAAGCCTACTGGCTCGATATGTTCCGCGGAGAGCTGCCGGTTTTGGAATTGTCGACGGACTATCCGCGTCCGGCTATGCAGAGCTACGAGGGCCGCACGCTGCAATTGTTTATGCATAGCGAGAAAAGCGAGGGTCTGAAACGGCTTGCAGCCGAGAACGGCGCAACGCTTTACATGGTTCTGCTTGCTGGTTATACAATATTATTGCATAAATATACAGGGCAAGAAGACGTGGTGGTCGGTACGCCGATTGCGGGAAGAAATCACAGCGACGTTCAGCCGCTGATCGGGATGTTCGTCAATACCCTGGCCATCCGCAGTTATCCGGCTGCCAGTAAGACGTTCCTTGACTACTTGAAGGAAATCAAGGAGACGACGCTGGGCGCTTTTGAACATCAGAATTATCCGTTTGAGGAACTGGTGGATAAGGTGAACGTGGCTCGTGATTTACGCCGCAATCCGCTGTTCGATACGATGTTTGCTTTGCAGAATACAGAGAATTTGGAAATCCAGCTTCCCGGACTCCATTTGTCGACGTATGCCAGCGAAGAAATTGTTTCTAAATTCGATCTCAGCTTGGACGTCACGGAGATCGAGGAAGGCTTGGAATATCTGTTTGAATACGCCACTGCTCTTTATAAAACCGAAACGGTGGAGAAATTGGCCGCTCACTACTTGCAGCTGCTTGAATCCATTCTCCGCAACCCATCGGCGACTATTGCCGAGCTGGGCATTTTGACATCGGCGGAAAAAGAGCAAATTCTCGGCGCGTTTAACCCGGCGCAGCCGGAGGCGGCTCCTGCGGCCGCGTTCCACCGGCTGTTTGAGGAGCAGGCGGAGTGCACGCCGGAAGAGGCGGCCGTCGTGTACGAGAATGACCGGCTGACCTATGCGGAGCTGAACGAGCGGGCGAACCGCTTGGCGGCTACGCTGCGCGCAAGCGGCATCGGCCGGGAGACGATCGTCGGCATTCTCGCCGAGCGTTCAGTGGACTTGCTGGTGGCCGTGCTGGCCGTCTGGAAAGCGGGCGGGGCGTATGTGCCGCTCGACCCGGATTATCCGGCGGACCGCGTGCGGTTCATGCTTGAAGACAGCGGAACGAAGGTACTGCTGACGCAAACGCCGCTGCGAGAGCGCGCCGAAGCCTGGCTCGGCGAAGAGGAGCTGGCGCTGGCGGCGGTGCTGTACCTGGACGACGAAGCGTCGTACAGCGAGGAGCGGGCGAATGCGCCGATTGTCTCCGGCATGGTCTCCGGCAAGCTGACGGATGCTGTGGACGACGACGGTGAGAGCCATCAGAATGTTGGCACCGACAGCTTCCATGAAGCCCGTCCGGAGGATCTGGCGTACGTGATCTATACGTCGGGAACGACGGGCAAGCCGAAGGGCGTGATGATCGAGCACCGCAGCCTGGTGAACACGGCGGCGGGCTACCGGCGGGAATACCGGTTGGATCAGTTCCCGGTGCGGCTGCTGCAGCTCGCAAGCTTCTCGTTCGACGTGTTCGTCGGAGATATCGCGCGGACGCTGTACAACGGAGGCACGATGGTGATTGTACCGAAGGACGACCGGATCGATCCGTCTCGTCTGCACCACTGGATTGAGCGGGAGCGGGTCACCATCTTCGAATCGACGCCGGCGCTGATCGTGCCGTTCCTGGAGTACGTGCACGAGCAGCAACTGGATATGAGCTGGATGGAACTGTTGATCACGAGCTCGGACAGCTGCAGCGTGGCGGATTACCGGACCTTGCAGGAACGCTTCGGCTCGTTGTTCCGGATCATCAACGCCTACGGCGTGACGGAAGCGGCGATCGACTCCAGCTTCTACGACGAGGAGCTGGCGAAGCTGCCGCAGACAGGCCATGTGCCGATCGGCAAAGCGTGGCTGAATGCGAAATTCTACATCGTGGACGCGCATCTGAACCCGGTGCCGGTCGGGGTGCTGGGCGAGCTGGTCATCGGCGGAGTCGGAGTGGCGCGCGGGTACTTGAACCGTCCGGAACTGACGGAAGAGAAGTTCGTAGACAGCCCGTTCGCCGCGGGCGAGCGGCTGTACCGCACGGGAGACTTGGCGCGGTGGATGGAAGACGGCAACGTGGACTTCATCGGCCGGATCGACAACCAGGCGAAAATCCGGGGCTACCGGATCGAGACGGGCGAGATCGAGTCGCAGCTGCTGCGGGTGGAAGGCGTGCGCGAAGCGGTGGTGCTGGTTCGAAGTGACGCGAACGGGCAGAAAGCGCTGTGCGCGTACTACACAACGGATGGCGAACTGACGGCGGCAGACCTGAAGCGGGCGATTGCCAGCGAGCTGCCGGGGTACATGATCCCGTCGTACTTCGTGGAGCTGGAGCGCCTGCCTCTGACGCCGAACGGAAAGATCGACCGGAAGGCGCTGCCGGCACCGGAAGGGGGAGCAAGCGCAGGCCGCGAATACGTGGCGCCGCGCACCGAACTGGAGGCGAAACTGGTCGCCATCTGGCAGGACGTGCTCGGGCCGGTCACGATTGGCGTGACGGACAACTTCTTCGACCTCGGCGGGCACTCCCTGCGGGCGACGACGCTGGTCAGCAAGGTGCACAAGGAGCTGAGCGTGGACCTGCCGCTGCGCGATGTGTTCCGGCACTCGACCATCGAAGCGATGGCCGAAGCGATCAGCCAATTGGAGCGGCAGGAACACCTCTCCATTCCAGTTCTGGATAAGAGGGATTACTATCCGCTTTCCTCCGTGCAAAAACGGCTGTACATCCAGCAGCAGATGGAAGGCGCCGAGCTTAGCTACAACATGTCCGGCATGACGGTTCTCGTCGGGCGTTTGGAACGGAATCAATTCGAGGCGGCGCTCAAAGGATTGATAGCTCGTCACGAAATTTTGCGAACCGGCTTCGAAATGGTCGACGGCGAACCGGTACAACGGATTTATCCGGACTTGAAGTTTGCCGTCGAGTATACGAAAGCGACGGAAAGTGAAACGAAGAGCATCGTAGACGGCTTTGTACGCGTCTTTGATTTGGAGCGGCCGCCGCTGCTGCGTGTGGGCTTAGTCGAATGGGAAGCGGAACGGCATCTGCTCATGCTGGACATTCATCATATCGTCACGGATGGCATGTCGATGGGCATCTTCGTCGAAGAGCTGCTGCGCCTGTATAACGGCGAGACTCTGGAACCGCTTCGGATTCAATACAAGGAATTCGCCGCTTGGCAGCAGTCCGAACCTGTAAAAGAGCGGCTGAAACGTCAGGAAGCCTACTGGCTGGACGTGCTGGAAGGCGAACTGCCGACGCTTGAACTGCCTACGGACTTTGTCAGACCTGCTGCTCGCAGCTTTGAGGGAGATGTGCTGCCTTTCAGCATCGACAAGCAGATGACCGACAGCTTGCAGCGCATCGCCGATGAGAACGGTGCCACCCTTTATATGGTGTTATTGGCGGCCTATTCAATCCTGCTCAGCAAGTACTCGGGACAAGAAGACTTCATTGTAGGCACGCCGGTTTCGGGCCGCACACATGCCGACCTGGAGCCGCTCATCGGAATGTTTGTCAACACTTTGGCGATTCGCCATTATCCGTCCGGGGAGAAGACGTTCCTCGCTTACTTGAACGAAGTCAAAGAAACGATGCTGGGGGCCTACGACCACCAGGATTATCCGTTCGAGGAGCTTGTGAAAAAGCTGCAGGCGCCGCGAGATCAAAGCCGCAATCCTGTATTCGATGTCATGTTTGCTTTGGAAACCAAGGAAGATAACGTTCAAAGCTTCGGGGATATCAAGATCGAATCTTATCCGGAAACTCATACGGTTTCCCAATTTGATCTTACCTTGGTCATCTCGTTGCTGGATGAGGGAATGAACGGGCAGTTTGAATATGCCACCAAGTTGTTTACGCTCAATCTGATCGACAATTTCGCTCAGGACCTGCTCGTGATCATCACCCAAATTTGCGAACAGCCTTCGGTGCTGTTGAAGGATATTTCCCTGAACGGGCAATCCGAACAGGAGCAAGATGTGCTAGAGGCCATTGATATTATTTTCTAATCCCTTACCCGGCTTGGGTGTATGCCGTATTTCTCTCGGTACGCATCCTGCCGGGTGTTTTTTTCCAAATGAAAGGGAAAAATCCACCACAGGAATCTGACGTCAAGTGCCGCTGAGTAACTATTTCAATTTATTGGAAAATCGACAAAACACAACAGACTACCATCCAAATCTGCTTGGTAGTTTTTTTTGTAAAAGGGGTCGAATAAGCTGAATTGAGATTTTTAAGACTCTCTTTATACCCTGCATTTCCTGCATAAATCCCATTTAGATTTATCATAAAATGATGCTGTTTTTTCAAGGCTTATCCATCGAGATATTTTTTGTGCCAGTTTTTTTGTTTTCAGATCATTATCTCACTCACGGTTAATTGAACGAACAATAGGCTCACCTCATTAGGTTTTTTAATATCGTATGATGGCACGAAGACTGTGCGGCTCCCGTGACACTAGATACCTTGGAAGCCTTAGAACAACAAATAAAAGTAATAAAGCACGATAATGGAATTTATAAAGTTAGAACGATTACAGACGAAGAGGATATAATACCTGTACCTGCAATTGGTAAACTGGTTTATAACATTGAAGAGGAAGAATCAACAATTAGAAAAGAAGACGTTAACGGAACTGAACTCGATTACGAAGAATATGATGAAGGGGGTGATTACTTTGTTCCATTACCTACTAATATTAAACCAATAATAGATAGTTTGAATTCACTAGATGACAGAAGAGTTCAAACTGTTATAAATTCTTATTATTGCTAATTGTTGCGTATCGCATCTTTCGTTACTTATAAATACACTTGTCTCAAATATCTCGAACGAGAACCAATTGTCAGTTTATTATGACAATTTAATTGAGAGAGTAAAAAAATTTTAAGGAAGATCAGAAGGAAGAGTTTATCGGTTTAATGGTGGATATAATTGATTCGCTTAAGGACTATGTTCACAAGGGTCAACTTAATGGGAAAAAGAATTTAGCGAAACCAAACTTAGATAAATTGAGCTACCTTTTAACTATTTGCGGAAAATCAATCTATAAATCTGCTGAATTAGAGTACAAAGATGTCCAAACCGAAGTATGTTTAGTTCCAGGGTATCAAGAGATAAAAAGGAAACGTGAAGCTCTTGGAGAAGACAATGGCTTCATTGAAAGAAGTGAATAATGAACTAGTAAGAGATTTGATAGAAGAATTTAATAAAATAAAAATGGATAATAACCTAACTTTAGTTCAAAAAGAGCATCTGAAGACAGCACTTCTTCTTGAACTCTCACGAACTACAGGGCGGTTAGTTCAAATATATGGACAATGGACTAAAGATGGACAGATTATTAGAGATAATTCTTTGAAAAAGAAAATTGATCATTTAAGCACGTTATATGCGACATTCAGTATATTGAGGAAATGGTTATGAAATAGGAATATCCTGAGTCGCTGTAAATGGATTTATTAAGATGTAAAATCATAATAATCCGCCACTGTATAAATATTCTTTAAGGACTGCGGTTAGCTACTTGAGTTGTTTTCAAAAGGTAAATTCAATTGGAATGTAAATACGTTATGACTATGATTGAGCGTTAGGGTGCCTTGATGTAACTCAACAATATTCCTAGCGATGGAAAGACCCAGTCCTGCTCCTGTTTGAATACCTTCGCTACTTCTTGAATGGTCAACCTTATAAAAACGATCAAATAGCTTCTCCTCTTGATCTTGCGTGAGGGGAGCTCCTTTATTTTCGACCTCAATCGTAATTTGCTCATGACTCGTTTTCAGTCGAATGCAAATGCCTCCCGGCTTCAAGGAATACTTTAAAGCGTTCATGAGAAGATTATCGATTGCTCTAGCAATTTTATCGCTATCAATGGAGGTAACCACTGGGGAGTCACCGATATCTTTTACGATATATACACCGTTTTCTTGAGCAATGGGTTCGAACTCGAACAGCAATTGATCCAAGAGTTGAAATAAATTGATCCTTCTCAGATTTAAGTGGGTATCGACTGAAGTGAGCCGAGTATATTCGAACAAGTCATCGAGCAACTTCTTCAAATGAATCGCTTTGTTATAGGTGTTTTGAACAAAGCGCGTATATTCATCTTTATCCTGATATGAGTCTGTTCTTAAAAGCTCGATATAGCCGATAATGCTTGTCAGAGGCGTGCGCAAGTCATGTGAAATACCTGTGATCAACTCCATCTTGGACTTCTCTATTTCACGTTCTTTTACAATCTGTTGCTCTAAACGTTCTGTCATTCGATTGATGTTGAGCGCAACCCGTCCAAGTTCATCTTGCCGAACAACAGGTACCCGATATTTTAAATTACCTTCGGAAATAATCTGAAGCCCTTGCTCCAATGTAATTAAGTCTCTAACGATTCGCCGTGTCAAAACTAAAAAAGTAAAAATAAACGTTACCATAAACAAGGGGGTAAGAAGATAAGGAAAAAAATTGCGAAACCAATGCCATTCCATAGTACTGCTAATTTTCAAGAAAAGTAAAATGAGAATATCATTTATAGCAATGGCGATAATAAAACTTAGCACCATTCTGATTAAAATGTTGACTTGAATCCGTTTTTTTCGTTTTGACTTTTGTACATGTTCATTCAATTTTATAGCCAACTCCCCACACCGTTTTAATATACTGAGGATCTCTTGGGAACTGCTCTAATTTTTCTCGTAAATTACGAATATGAACCATTACGGTATTATCAGAAAATCCATATGGCGCCTTCCATACATTTTCGTAAATGTGCTCCGAACTAAAAACCTGCCCAGGATGGCTGGCAAGCAAGACCAGAATAGCAAACTCCAGAGGAGTCAACGAAATTTCGTTGCCCTTTAACTTTACGGAATGTTTACTCTTATCGATGATCAGGTCTTTAATAAGAATAAGGGAATTAAATTCTTCTTTTCCTATTAATGTTTGACGACGTAGCTGCGCTTTTACACGAGCAAGCAATTCTAATGGATTGAACGGTTTGATCATGTAGTCATCGGCCCCGGTAGTCAGTCCGTTAATTTTATCAATATCTTCTTCCTTGGCTGACAGCATGATAATCGGAGTATTCGATATTTCCCTTATTTTAAGGCATGCTCTGATTCCATCCATTCGTGGCATCATGACATCCAAGATAACCAGTTGAATCGGTGTTGTCTTTATGGCATCCAGGGCTTCTTCACCATCGGCTGCTTCAATCACATGGTATCCTTCATTACGTAGATATACATGAATGACATCCCGAATCTCGGAATCATCATCCACGACAAGAATGGTATTCATTACTGACTGCTCCTTCTTTTTTGACTGGGTAGAATTAAGGTATTTAAGGTACCTGAAATTACGCAACTAGTATAGATATCTTGATAATAAGGTAAAGTCTTCACTTTTTCTACATAGGCATAAGCGAAACATTTAATGGAGTGAATGAAAGTGTCATCATCATTTAAATTGTTTCCTTTTTGCGACAGACGTAAACGAAAGCGGGAGGGATATTGAAAGGTGCTAAATCAATTTTTTCAATGATAAATTTTTCGGAAAGCTGCTTTTTCATTTGAAGCGAATATTGAAAGGCGATAAACAAGCCTCCAGGTTTGAGTGCTTTATAGATCTGTTCAACCAAGGTATCTCTCAATTCACGCTCAAAATTAAAAAAAGGTAGTCCGCTAAAAATACAATCCAGCTGATGAATGTTCTCTTTCTTCATTGCTTCTAGTAACTGAGCAGCGTTCGGATGACAGGAGAAGTCTGGGTATTCTGTCTGTAAATTATTCCTCATAGTCTCATTCATCTCAAACAATAACACTTTCGTGGGTTCACTCACCTGGGCGTTGATAAAGCGGGTGATGGCACCTGTACCCGATCCGAGTTCTGCGACTGCCTTAATCTCGTTCCAGGGGGCTTGTTTAACCATTTTGGTCGCTAGAAACCGAGAGCTTGGTATAACACTGCCTACATTTTTTGGGCTGTGAATAAAGCTTTGCAAAAATAAAAGGTATTCATTAAGTTTCAACTGATTTTCCTCCATTACTGTTTTTATTGTCAGGAACAATGCTGAATATGGCACAAAAATTAACAAATTTATTTCTTTTATCGAAACGAATGGATACCGGAACGATTAAAAATGAGAAAATTGAAGTGAAGACATAAGGAGAAAATATCGTACGATTGGGAAGAACATACCGATGCACATGGCCCAATCTCCTCTATTTCTGCACCTCTTTATTGTTTCGATACAGAAATCATAATGAAAAAAACTAAGGAATTAATGAGTATATTTCTAAAGAAAATCTAAAGATTCATCTATAGAAGGTTTAAAATCTATATCATCCAACCCAAAAAGCCTTACCAACCAAGTCGGTAAGGCTTTTTTATAAGGGCAAACTGTTCCGCCACGCAACTCAATGATATTTATGGCTATAGAAAGACCTAGTGCGACTCTAATTTGTATCCCTTCATAATGTTGGGGAGGGGGATGTTTATGAGATCGTGTATTTTCTTCTACTTGTATGTGAAGCTATGGTTTCACTAGTACGAGCGGGAATAGGAGAGTGAATTCTCTCTTTTTCAATTTCCATCAGTGCTAAAGAAGTAGAATTACCAAAGTGTTAGGATAAAGTTGAGGTCTGATTAGCTTGGTTAAAAGCTGATCAGACCTTTCCTACATTGGGCGTAAAACAGTTTAAGATGTCAAGCCATGGCTTGGAGGGGAGAATTAAAGGCGTTTTTGTATTACTTCAGAATTTCTTTAGAAATATCCCTATAAGCTCCTAAGATTTTTATAATAATATACTTTCATCGACATTAACGAGGAGGTTAGAACATGATTAGTGATATCGTCTTACAGCTAGTCGATCATTATGGATATCTCTTTTTTTTCTTAGCCTTCTGCCTAGGCCCATTCGGCGTCCCGGTTCCAAATGAAATAACCATACTAACAGGTGGAATTTTGAGTAACAACGGAGCTTTAAACCCGTGGATTGTATATATTGTTATTCTCGCTGGCTTATTTACAGCAATTACAATTGCTTATTTTGCGGGCAGAATCTTTGGAGAAAAATTTAAACTAAAGTTTCAAAACAACCGTCACTTTCAGAAAGCAGAGAAATTTTTTGAACAGCACGGAGATATCGCAATGTGTCTTGGACATTTCATACCAGTCATTCGGTATATTTTGCCTGTATTCGTTGGTCTAAACGGTACCTCATACAAGAAGTTTGCTTTGATTTCGTATTCCAGCGCGTTTGTTTGGACCGCTACGTTCTTTACCTTTGGCAAGTTCCTTGGACATTATATATTGGCTTTGCTAGATTTGATCGATCCTAAATTGGCCGTGGTTGCTCTAATGATAGCCGTTGGCACCTTTATCACAACCAAGTGGTTCAAGTCGAAATTATCCAACTTTACTGCATAAGCTGGTGAACAAATGAAAAAAATAGAAGAAAGGGGGAGAGTCATTTGACTTCAAATCAGTATGCAATGTTCTTGCAACGATTTATTAAAAATCCAAAGCGAGTTGGAAGTGTTTTGCCCAGTTCACGGTTTCTGGCGAGTAAAATGGTTCAATCTGTGTCATGGGATGATGTGGGCACAATTGCAGAATTCGGTTCTGGCACAGGAGCTATCACACGCTTTATCGAACTGCGAGTAAATCGATCTGCTATTGATAAAATCGATTTTGTGCCCCTCAATTTTCCTCCTGCTTTTGTTTATACATGCCGTAAGAAGGAGGGGATTTAAGTGAGTTATGACACACTAATTCATTGGATTGCGCAGTTTGGTTATGCTGCTTTATTCTTTGCATTATGGCTCGAATTGTTGGAATGCCAATACCGGACGAGGTTGTCGTTATGACCGGCGGAGCCGTTAGTAAAGTAGGGTTACTCCATTATTTCCCAGCATTTATTATCACTTATTTACGAGTTATCTCCGGGCTATCTCTTGGTTATATTCTAGGCAGGTTTTTCGGTTCGCCGGTGCTGGATAAACTTCGCCATAAAAAAAAATTGGGGAAGCATATACAAACATCAGAACACCTTCTAAATAAATATGGAAATATTGCATTGAGTTTTAGCTACTTTTTTCCGGTGGTGAGGCATATTGTTCCCTATTTAGTCGGAATTAATAAAATGTCATTTCGCCGTTATATTCTTTATTCCTATACAGCCGGTCTTGTTTGGACGTCTGTCTTTTTTGTAGTTGGCCAATTTGCAGGTGGTCATGTGGAAACAATCGGGACAATGATTTATCACTACGGTATATATGTGGGACTTGCCTTAATCATAGGAATTGTCATATTCATGATTCTTAAAAGTCGGAAAAGGAGCAAAGCGTGATGTGTGGAATCAACCTTTAGGAGATTTAGATAATACGGTAGTAGTTCAAATTCTGAATTTACACGAGAAAATAGATGATCTCCCAAGAGAGCCGCGATATATAAAAACCGTTTGGGGAGTTGGGTAGAAAATTGAAACTGATAAACGGCAAAAGAAATGTTTGCTTTGAGATTTTTTTGGCGTTAGTTTTCAGTCTCGTCATTGCATATCTCAGTTTCGCCATTGTAATAACTTGTATCAATCTGTTTGTAAATCGATTACAAGCGGGATATTTTTTTCTAAAGCTAGACCAGCCTTTATTTTCCCCTTTTTTTAAACTGACCCGACACATGTTTAAATACATTTTCGATTTGCCCGAAGGTTCGCAAGTTCACTTTTGATAGATTTAAAGGAAATACAACAAAGTTATGATTTCACTGTTGCTATATATTCTAGCAGCTCAAACGATTTTCACATAAGGCGAAATGCTGATTTAAAAATATAAATCGTCATAGTCAGATATACTCCCACCAACTCCCGAATTTCATTTCATCATCAATAATAAGAATCGTTTCTTTGGCATATGAAAGCATCCTTTCTGTGCCTTCAGTTTATGCCGATTTCTCTTAACATAAAGGAAAGTAATTCTTAACCGTTTCTGAGATTTGATTTTTTGAAAAGGAGAGCTGTGTTCCATGAAAAAAGGAACGAAAGAAAAAATGTTGATTCTTACCGGAAATTATGGAGATGGTCACATTCAAGTAGCCCAAGCGATACAAGATGCGATGCAAATTCGATTTCCTCATATGGAACCTGTCATTATTGATTTTATGGAATGGGTCCATCCTTATATGAATCATTTGAGTCGAAATGTTTATCTCCAAGCCGTAAAAACATTCCCTCAAGTTTATGGATATCTATATCAGAAAACGCGGAGACAAAACACCCTATCCTATATCATAAAGACCGTTTTTTCTACAGGAATCGGACGAATGATGAAATTGATTAATGAAATACAGCCTGCTATTGTAGTATGCACCTTCCCTTTGGCGGCAGGCGTGATGTCGAAGTTGAAATCATATGGTTCAATCGATATTCATACTGTTACTATCATTACCGATCACACGGATCATAGTTCATGGATTTATCCATATACAGATCAATATATTGTGGGTTCCAGAAGTGTACGTGATTCTTTAATTCAATTAGGTGTTGAAGAGACTCGGATTGCAGATACGGGAATTCCCATTCGCCCGCAATTTTCTCAGTCCATAGAAAGAGAGAAAACAGCTAAGAAGTATGGTTTAGATCCTCATATGCCTACTGTGCTTGTGATGGGAGGAGGTTGCGGCATGATTGGCGATGGAAGCTCTACTATTCAGAAATTTGATCTATTGTCACAGCCTGTACAATTCATCATTGTTTGTGGGCATAATGAAAAACTTCGAATGAAATTGAATGAGAGTCTGAAAATTTCCAAACATCGCATCTATTTAACAGGTTATATTAACTATGTTCATGAGTTAATGGCTATATCTGATATTATGATTACCAAACCAGGAGGAGTCACGACTTTTGAGGCGATTGCTATGGAACTGCCGATGCTACTTTGTAAACCAATCCCTGGTCAAGAACAGGATAATGCCAAATTTTTAGTTCGTTCTGGGGTAGCCATTCATGCAGAGACATCTGGGGATCTAACCGAGCGCCTATCGGAATTACTAGATGATGCAAAACTTCTTCAACATATGATAGAAAATACTAAACAGTTCCATCCTAAAGAGTCCGCGTTTGCTTCATTAGAAGTTATTTTTGGAACTATTGCAATGAATAATAGATCCAGTGAAATAAAGATATGCTCCTAGAAAAAAGGCAAGCATGGATTTATTACTGTTAAAAAGGAGCAGGATCATGAAGCAGACATTCATAATTCTCATTAGTGCATTACTCGTATACACGATTATCCCGACCCTTATAATCCGACTATTTGGAATCGGAGTTTATAAAAGGGGAACGGGCGAGCAGCCCATTGCGTTAACTTTTGATGACGGTCCGGACCCAGAATTTACGCCTCTTTTGCTTGATTTATTAAAGAAATATAATATAAAGGGTACCTTTTTTGTCCTTGGTCGCAAAGCAGAGAAATATCCCGATTTAATCCAACGGATGCACAATGAAGGACATCTTGTCGGAATCCATAATTATGTACATTGGTCAAATGCTTTAATGAGTCCTAAGAGGGTTCGCGAGCAGGTAAACAAAACGGCCAATGTCATTAATCGTATTATTGGAGAGAAAGCCTTCTATTATCGGCCCCCGTGGGGAGTCATTAACCTATTTGATTTTTTTCTGATGAAGCAATTTCGCATGATTCTTTGGTCTGTTATTGTAGGTGACTGGAAGAGCTCTGGCGGCAAGCAAAAAATTAAGCAAAGGCTGCTGTCCAAGCTAAGGGGTGGAGCTGTTATCGTTCTTCATGATAGCGGGCAAACGTTTGGAGCTGACAGGGATGCACCTGCATACATGTTGGAGGCATTAAATGAATTTATCATTGAAGCATTATATACGGGATATTGTTTTCAGAGAGTAGATGAGAAAAGAGCTGCATAATGAACAGGCTAAATATATGAGCATTAATTATGGTACGGCCGTGATAAGCGCGGCTTTTTTGTTTTACATAAACACATTATCTGTCAGCACTCTCGAGGATTATACTTAAAAAACAGAGTAAGTTTAATTTGGATACTAAAAATCAAAACTTAAGCCCGGGACAAAGTATTGTTCGGGGCTTAAGTTTTTTTACTTATACATCAAGGTTGCCGGAGTGGCCTTCTTCTGATCCAATGGAACGGGTCAGAACTCCTTCGAAAGGCAAAGTAAGAGTAAATTTAAATATGTTATTTATATGAATGAGCGTTAAGGTTCCTCCATGCAACTCAATAATGTTTCTAGCAATAGAAAGGCCCAGACCTGCTCCCGTTTGAATGCCTTCACTACTTCTTGAATGGTCTACTTTATAAAAACGATTGAAGAGTTTATTTTCTTGCTCTTGTGTGAGGGGATTCCCTTTATTTTCGATCTCAATACTAATTTGCTTATTATCCAACTTCATTAAAATACGTACGGTTCCTGGCTTTACAGAGTACTTAAGGGCATTCATGAGTAGATTATCGATTGCTCTGGCAATTTTTTTACTGTCAATAACGGTTATAATAGGAGAGTTACCTAAGTCTTTAATAATATGGATACCGTTCTCTTGAGCGATCGGTTCAAATTCAAAAATTAATTGATCTAGAAGCTGGAATACATCGATTTTATTTAGGTCCAGGCGGGTATCGACCGAAGTAAGTCGGGTATATTCAAACAAATCATCGAGCAATTTTTTTAAATGAATAGCTTTGTTATAAGTGTTTTGAACAAATCGCGTATATTCATCTTTATTTTGAAATGAATTTGTTCTTAAGAGTTCTATATAGCCAATAATGCTTGTAAGTGGCGTACGCAAGTCGTGTGATATGCCTGTTATCATTTCCAACTTGGAGATTTCTAGTTCACGTTCCTTTTCGATCTGCTGTTGTAGACGTTCCGCCATCAAGTTGATATTAAACGCAACCCTCCCAAGCTCATCATTTCGCATGACAGGCACTCGATAGCTTAAATTACCCTCGGATATAATTTGAAGCCCCTGCTCCAACGAAATTAAGTCTCTTACGATTCGTCGAGTTAAAGCTAGGAAAGTAATAATAAAGTTAACCATAAACAGGGGGGGGAAAATATACGGAATGAAATTGAGGAGCCACTCGGATTCCATGCCATGGCCAATATCCAGTAAAAGTAAAATGAGCATGTTATTTATGGTTGTGGCGATAATGAGACTTAGCATCATTCTGATTAAAATATTGACCTGAATCATCCTTTTTTTTCGTTTTGGTTTTTGCACATGTTCAGTCAATTTTATAACCAACTCCCCAAATCGTTTTAATATACTGAGGATCTCTGGGGAACTCCTCTAATTTCTCTCGTAAATTACGAATATGGACCATCACGGTATTATCGGAATACCCAATAGGATCTTTCCACACGCTTTCGTAAATCTTATCAAAGCTAAATACTTGCCCAGGGTGGCTTGCAAGCAACTCTAGAATTGAAAACTCAAGAGGGGTCAGCGAAATGTTATTTTCTTTCAATGTAACTGAATGTTTACTCTTATCGATCACAAGATCTTTGATGAATATAACAGAATTAAATTCTTCTTTTCCTATTAATGATTGTCGCTGCAAATGAGCTTTTACTCGAGCGAGTAATTCTAACGGATTAAAAGGTTTTATCATGTAATCGTCCGCACCGGGAGTAAGACCCGAAATTTTACCAATATCTTCTTCCTCCCCCGATAGCATGATAATGGGGGTGCTCGATATTTCCCTTATTTTAATGCAAGCATTAATGCCATCCATTTGTGGCATCTTAATATCTAAGATGACAAGTTCGAAAGAGATTGATCTTATTAAATCTAACGCTTCCAGACCATTTGCAGCTTCTATGACAAAGTATCCTTCATTGCGCAAATAAACGTGAATGACATCTCGAATCTCTGTATCGTCACCTACAACAAGTATTGTATCCATTACATGATGCTCCTTTCCTACTTTTTATGATTACGGCTACTAAAATTCTATAATTAAGGCAAACCCAATGATTGCTACGAAAAGTTTATTAATACCGATTATTGCCCCCCCCTTTTGCGACAGGTATATACAAAAGCTGGAGGGAAATTGAAAGGTACGAACTCGATTTTTTCGATGATTAAATCTTCGGCAAATTTTTTTTTCATTTGAAGTGAGTACTGATAAGCGACAAAAATCCCTTCTGGTTTTAGTGCCTTAATAATCTGATTGAGTAAGGTTTCTCGCATTTCACTCGTAAAATTAAAAAATGGCAATCCGCTAATAATACAATCAAGCTGGCCGATGTCATCTTGATTCAATTTTTTGATTAATTGGCAAGCGTTTGAATGACACGCGAAATCCGAGTATTTTGTCTTCAGAGTAGCTCTCATTTTCTTATCCCTTTCGAACAATAGCACTCTTGTTGATCCGGTTAAATGTGGCTTCATGAAACGTGTAATAGCACCTGTACCTGACCCGAGTTCTGCGACTGCCTTTACCTCATTCCATGGTATAGACTCAACGATTTTAGCTGCTAGAAATCGGGAGCTAGGTATAACACTTCCTACTCGTTGTGGATTTGTGAGAAATCCTTGCAAAAAAAGTAGACATTCACTGATATTCAACTGTTTTTCCCCCATTATTTAATTTCTCCCTTTTGGGTACCCAACAAATAAAGGGATGATATACCGAACAACTGGAAGGAATAATCCAAAACATATTGCCATATCTCCTCGTTTTGTTATTTATATCAATATAAAAATAGTAACGAAAAAATCTAAGGATTTTACGAGGATATATCTAAAGAAAACCTGAAGATATGTACACTATTCAGACTCGAAGTTTGCAAGAAGTGCATGAAAATCAGAAAGCTGATCTGATTGAAGAACCCAAAAAGCCTTGCCAACAAAAAAGTTGGCGAGGCTTTTTATTACGTAAATTGTTGATAAGATTCCCTATAAATAAGATGCGAGAGGGACTACCCCTTACCAACTAATGTTAAGAAATTCTTTAGAAAAATCCTCTAAAGTTCTTCAGAGTTTATCATTATGATGGGTTCATTGCTATAGATAAACCTAATCATAGAAATCGCCTGACTCTGAAAGGAGGCGAGCGTCATGTTTCTGCTGAGTAAAGAGAGACGCTCATTCATATCTCATTTTATGAGAAAACCCTGACATATGATTACATTGCTAGATCGTTTCATCCCGAAATACTTTTAGCCAAAGCAGAAAGCAATCTGCACGTGTCTATGATTCATTTGTAGTTGCTCAAAAGAGAACAATAGATAATTCATATAAGAATGTGTTTGTACAATTATTTAAAAATAGAAAGAGGGGGTTCTATGAAAAAACGTATGTTCATTTTATTGCTGTTGGCCTTATCAACCAGTTCTTTTTCAGGGTCCTTTGTTCAAGCAGAGGGGCAGCAATTGGCTTCCAATGCAAGTGTGAAACTAACATTGAGTCAAGCCCAGCAATGGGCGCGATCCAATAGCTTTAGCTTGAAGGAGGCCCAGCAAACGATAGATCGCAATCGGATTAACTTGAAAAATGCAGGTAAGAATCTGGACTTCATTCCCGCAGGTACAGGTAATGGAGAAGAGGATGCGGCCAGTAGTTCAGCATGGAAGGGGTATGCCTCATCGACGGTTTCTTATCTGGAATCCAAGAAGCAAATCGAGCTTGCCCAAGATCAGACAGACTACACTACAATGAAGAACTATTATGAGGTACTTCTGGCTGATAACAAGGTGAAGAGCAGTGAGGATGCACTTTCGCTTGCATTATTGGAGGAAAAAGCTGCTGAGGCAAAAGCCAACCGTGGGAAAATTTCTCCAAGTGATCAAAGCAGCATTATTCAGACTCGTATAGAAGCACAAAAAAATATAGAGATTGCAAAAGCTGCGTTGCAAAAAGCGATGGATTCACTAAATACCCAAATGGGGCAACCGCAAGGTACGGTCTATGAACTGGTGGATCGACCTGTTTACCGAAAAATGGATAGCACGAATTTGGATACGCTTGTGACACGTGCCATTTCGGCGAGTCCTTCGGTATGGAGACAGGAGGAGGCTGTCAAGCTGGCAAAGATGGAAGTTAAATATTACACGTGGAACTCAGGGAATGATGATTATGAAATTAAACAGATCGATGTAGATTCAGCACAAGGTGGACTGGAAAATACCAAAGACCAATTGGCAGAAACATTGAAGAGTATGTACTTTAATTTACAGCAAAATGATGAGCAATACGAACAACTGCAAAGTAATCTGCAGAACGCTAATAAAGTATTAAACATTTCTCGTAAAAAAAAGGAACGGGGATTTGCCACAGGTACGGAGGTCGCTACTAATCAGTTAAAAGTGAAGCAAATAGAACGGAATATGGATGAATTGATTGTTCAAATGACACAGTTACAACATGCTTTAAACAAACCGTGGAGTGTATAGGATTTAAAAAAATATATTTAAGGGGATATGACATTGCCGGAAACAGTAAAAAAAGATGCATTGCAAATATTAAGAAAAAAAAGAAGATTAAAAGTGATCATAGGTATTCTGGCCTTGATCATTATAGTGGGAATCGGTGGTACTGTTTATATGAATAGGGGGCAGGAAAAGCCCGTGGAGGGTCCTGCGAATCAGATTGTTCAGGTGAAAAAAACCAATATAACCGAATCGCTTGCCGTGACTGGGACCGTTCAGGCTTCCAAGGAAGTGAATATTAATTTTACAAATGTCGAGGGTGCCAAGCTCATTGCGGTCAATGTCAAAGCAGGAGATAGTGTTAAGGCGGGCCAGGTTTTAGCTCGTTTAGATGATTCAGATGCCAAATTACAAATTAAAGATGCCCAGTCCAATGTTGCGATTGCAAGGGCCAAGCTAGAGGAAGCCAAGCGTGGACCAAAGCAAATTGATATTGAGCTCCAGAAGGCAAATGTCCTAAAGACACAGATGGCGATTAAAACAGCCAAGGACGGGACGGAGTCAGAGGAAGCCGCTGCACAAAAAGAGGTTGCCAAGGTGACCTTGGATAAAGCCCAGAAGGATTATGATGACCAGACTTATCTAGTTCAGAATGATGCGGCCGCAGAAAGTGACCTGGCGACGGCCAAGCAAAGCTTGGATAAGGCAAAATTGGATATGAGTAATGCCGAGCTTCAATACAAGAAGGCACAGATCAGACAAAACCAGGCTATTGAAGATGCTGAAATGGGTTATAAAACCGCTTTAATTCAATTAAAGGCAGCACAGTCCCCGCCTGAAGCTTCCAACATTCAATCTGCACAGGCTTCTTTACAGCAGGCCGAAACAGAATTGGAGCAAAAGAAAAGTGTTCTGAATAAATTACAGGTTACGGCGCCGTGGGATGGGATTGTTTTGAAGGTCAACGGCGATGTGGGCACCAGTCCTACTGCACCTTTTATCATAATGAATAACTCCAATACAGGGGTCATGAAGGTTAGTGCCAAGGTTAACGAAAGTGATATCGCCAAATTGAAGACCGGACTTCAGGCTACAATGCATACCAATTCATTTCCGGACAAGCAATTCAAAGGAGAAGTTCTTTTTGTTTCTCCAGAGCCAGTTGTGGAATCCAATGTGACTACATACAAAGTTGAATTGTCTTTGGATAGCCAAAAAATAAGGCTGCAACCGGGGATGAACATGGATGTATCCCTTCTGTTAGCTGAACACAAAGACGCGCTGTCTGTGCCATTGTTTGCATTGAGATCTGAAGGTGGTGTAGATGGAGTATATGTGGCGAAGAACGCGGCAAATCCTGCTGATTATGGATTTAGACCGGTGAAACTAGGCGTATATACAGCGGATCAGGCCGAAATCAAGTCTGGTGTCAAGGAAGGCGAAACTATTGTTATTCCTCCTCAGAACAGCAGTGCTGATCCGAATGGCAGTGGAGGGGGGCAGGCACAATGAGCGAAACTCAATCCAATAAAACGGTGATCGAAATTAAAGAACTGAAAAAAATGTATGAAGTAGGCGGTCAGGAGATTCAGGCTCTGCGCAGCGTGAATTTATCCATTAGCGAAGGTGAGTTTGTTGCTATCATGGGACCCTCTGGTTCGGGCAAGTCTACCATGATGAATGTCATTGGTTGCCTGGATCATCCGGATACCGGAAAATACTACCTGGATGGGTATTCCATATTGGATGCTCGTGAGAACGAACTTTCGGAGATTAGAAATCAGAAACTAGGTTTTGTGTTTCAAAAATTTTATTTACTTCCCCGAACTACAGCATTAGCCAATGTAGAGCTACCTATGATGTATGCAGGTATACCTGCCAAGGAACGCCGGGAACGAGCCGTGGAGGCGCTACGAAGCGTTGGCCTTGCCGAACGGATGTATAACAAGCCTAACGAGCTTTCTGGTGGTCAGCAGCAGCGTGTCTCCATTGCACGTGCATTGGTAAATAATCCTGTTATTCTGCTGGCAGATGAACCTACGGGCGCACTGGATACGAAAACGAGTATTGAGATTATGGAACTGTTTCAAGGGTTGAATGAGCTGGGAAAAACTATAGTTCTGGTTACTCATGAGCTGGAAATAGCTGAATATGCCAAACGATTGATTAGTTTTCGGGATGGCAATATTGAGCGGGATGAGCAAATTACGAATAGACGAATTTCATCAAGGACGGTAAGCCTATGAATGTGATGGAAACGATCCGTGTATCAATGAATAGCTTAACCACCAACAAGATGCGTTCATTTTTAACGATACTCGGTATTATTATTGGGGTGGCAGCGGTTATTGCCATTATGGCAATCGGAAACGGTTCTAAAGCCAGTATTAAGGAGGAAATAAATAGTCTAGGGAATAACGTGATTATGGTTGCTCCAGCCATGCCAATGACCGAGGAAGAAGTCAATGGGGACAACTTGCCCTCCTTTACGTGGGCTGATATCAAGGCAATGGAACAAAAGAGTTCGATTGCGGCATTAATGCCCAGTATTTCGAGCAATTCAAAAGTTGTATGGGGTCGATATAACTATAATGCAACTATTATAGGAACATCCGCTTCATTTTATAAAGTTAAAAAGTTTTCCTTTGCTGAAGGCAGGACATTTACCAACGATGAGTTGGATAAACGTATGAATGTTGCTATTCTGGAAAGCCAAGCGGTTGTACGTCTTTTTGGTGGGGATACCAAAAACGTGGTGGGACGAACGTTTCAAATTAAACAGATCCCCTTCAAAGTGATCGGAGTATTGAATTCTCAGCCCGTTACGAATTTAAGCCGCAGTACAAATGATCAAATTTACATCCCTGCTACAACCATGATGAACCGTCTGGGTGAGAGAAATATCACCAGCCTGGATGTCTCCGCCAAGTCACCAGCTTTGATGGATCAAGCTCGTTCAGATATATTGGGGAGCTTGCGTGTGACGCATCAGCTAAAACCCTCAGAACCGGATCAATTTCAAACTATGAGTCTGTCCGAAGCAGCAGGTGCAGCTTTGGGTGTAGATGATATCATGAGCAAATTGCTGGGAGGTGTAGCCGCAATATCGCTCGTGGTAGGGGGAATCGGAATTATGAATATTATGATGGTCTCCGTTATAGAGCGTACAAGAGAAATCGGTATTCGCAAAGCGATTGGCGCCAAGCCTAGAGATATTATGATTCAATTCCTGTTCGAAGCAGTCATTTTCGGTCTAATGGGAGGTATACTTGGGGTTGCTGCTGGCATAGGAGCGTCTAAAATAATTGAAGCAACAACTCGTATGACCATTGAATTCACGGTCTCGCCGATCATATATTCGTTTCTTAGCTCTGCAGGTATAGGCATCTTATTTGGGGTATACCCAGCTTATAAAGCAGCGAGATTGAAGCCGATAGATGCATTGAGATACGAATAATTTTATTGAAAAATGTTCATGAAACGTAAATAGGTATTGTTGAGGGTGCAGTATTTGTTGAAAAGCAATCGAAGCAGGAAGGAAAAGTAATGCCAAAAATCTTGCTATAGATGTATTAAGAAAACGAAAAAAGATGAGAGAATACTCTTCACATAGAGAACTATTTGATTATCACTGGGATACCCTCGATTTTGTAATTCAAGAGGAAGTCGAGCGAATTCTTTTGATGGTAAGTAATGACGAGCAAAGGACTGTACTCGAATTGCGCCTAGTCCAAGGATACTCCATAAAAGAAACAGCTAAAATTTTAAACAAGAGCGAAGCTGCCGTGAAGTCGTCGCTGTACAGAGCTTCTAAACATATTAAATTAAGATATATTTCATGAACTGATTGGGAAGAACCTAATAAGCAGTAGGACTGACAGTATTCTTTTTGCTGAAAGAGCTTTTTTTTCAAGCTCTGATCCTTAAATATCTTGTTATTGATCCAACCAATACCTCTAGTTTATCTGTTATCTAATACAATAAACCACGTTTTTTATGTCTAGAAGAGTGTAGGTAGAATAGTTGAGTCAAAACATTAAAAAGGTGGTCAAGTGACCACCTTAGGATGTGAAGGAATTCTGAATATCTAACCGTGAAAAATAATTGCTTTCATTCTATTGCCCTCATTTTTTCAGTCCACGTAACTGTAGCCTATCCAAAGAATTTATTCTGAAGGTTAAAGAAGCTCTACTTGTTCTGGACGACGAGATACTAGTCGGACAAGATCCAGCGTAAGCATTGGAAGTGTCATACCTGCCGGATAAGCTAAATATCTTGCTTGCCATTCAGGTGAGAATTTTTCCTTGTAACGGCGCAATCCCTCAAATCCATACCAGTGCCCACCATATCGGAACACCAGCCGAGCTAATTTTTCTTCACGATGCGCATTCTGATTTTCACCCACACTGGAGAGCGGAGACATACCCAAATTGAAATAAGAATAACCTTGTTCTTTTGCCCATTCAATTATACGTACAAATAACACATCCATCGTTCCATTCGGTGTATCATTCAAATGGCGCATCAGATCAATTGAGATCACTTTATTTTGGTCATAAGCTGGAGCTAATGTTGCAAAAGCCAAAATGTGACCCTCAGCATTACGAAGCAATGTTAAGGGAGAGCGTTGAATATACGCTTCGTTGAACCAACCTAAAGAATAAGCTTTTTCTTTACGATCGCCTAGCCACTCATCCGAAATCTGACGTAATTCAGACAGTAATTCTGAATGATAGGGTGGGGCAAGCACTTCAAATATTTGACCTTCACGATCTGATTTATTTTTAGCAGTTCGCAAGTTCTGCTTACTTTTCCCACTTAATGTGAATGTAGTTAGAGGAACCAAAGCTTCTTCGCCTAGTTTGAAGAATTTGTAACCATTCTCATGATAGATCGATAGATATTCAGGTGTTGCTTGATAAAAAACAACGGTTAATGCATACTGATCCGCATACCTCTGAAATTCTTGAATCGCAGCAGAGACAAGATTTTTATTACCAACTGGGTCGCCAAGTACAATTAATTTGTGACGCACTCGAGAATAGGGAATTAAAATTTGATCATTTTGCGCCCAATAAAAATTTTTGTCTCCTAGATAGAGAAGATGAGTCAAAAGATTACCGTCTTCTTTGGCAATAAATTGAGTTAATTTCTCTATACCCGCCTCATCTGGACGTATTCCTGTGTAGCGATGCGGGCGTAATGTGAATATAGATGCCATTAAAATTAAAGCACCGATTAATCCAACAAGGGCCGTCACTGCATATTCATGCGGGTTCAAAAACCATTGTTGAGCACGCATTGGTAGATGTCGCAAAATAGCTGGATGAATATGTGTACCAATAACGTAATACGATAACGATGAGATAAAAGCAAGGAACGCCCAAATCCAGATACTACGTAAAGAAATACTAGCACTTTCACTGTTAAATCGAGCCCGAGATATCCATAGCACCAATGCAACAATAAGTAAAATAATAGCTTCCTCGTAATCGAACCCTTTGGCAAATGTGAAGATAGCACCTGCTAACAACAATGCTCCTGTCCATATGTAAGCGCGACGAGTACGCATTGAAATACCACGTGATACGACAATAAGCATAATACCGATAGTCACAGATAACTGTTCTGAAAAACGCATAATAGGTAAAGATAACACATGTTCCATAAAACGTAGGCGAGCAATTAGGCCTGGGGTAGCCGCAGAAAGTAGTAATATGATACCACTGGTGAATACTAACTTTCCAAGCGCCCATGCTCCTAGATCACTAAGTAGACCGAAATGAGAAGGCCAGCCCCAGAATTTGACCCATGTGTTACGTGAAGCGTCCAGACTAGTTGTAATCATTTCACGCATTTGTTTACTGTTCGGACTCATCTCAAACGTAGCTAGCACAAGACCGATCAACCAAGGAACTACAAAGTAAAAAATGCGGAACAATAACAAAATCGTTAGTGCACGTGATGGATCAACACCTAATGTCTGAAGTCCAAGCAACACGATCAGATCAAATGCTCCAATACCACCTGGCGCCATACTAATAATCCCTGCAATTGCTGCTACAATATACACACCGAATACCGGGGCAAACGGTAAATGATTCAGATCATTAAAAGTGAATAACCAAAATAATACCCCTGCACAAGCCCACTCTAGAACAGAGGAACCTAGAGAAGCGATGACTACTTTCCAAGGTAACTTGCCATCGCCCTTATGAAACCATTTGGCGAACAGGGAAGATCGTTGCATTAATAGGAAGAACGGTAAGTACAATGAAACTCCCCATACACCGATACGAAGCCAAGGAAGTTGTTCAAAAATAGGTTCTACAGGAAAAACACCGACCAGTACAAGACAGCCAAGTAAAGATAGACCGACTAATACGATAGGCGATAAAAAGAGTGCAGCAGCTCCCATTGTTTTCATAGGAACGCCACTTCTCTTATACAGTAATGTACGTAGTCCTAGACCGGTAAGACCAGCGAACCCAATCATATTGTTAAATGTATTGGCTATCCATGCATATCGATAAGTCGTTTTCCAATTGATATCAAGCTTAAATTGTTTTCGTATTAAATAATCATAAGTACTCATTACAGATACCGCTATAAAAGAAGCAATGATCAATTGAATAACGACATGAACGGGCATCATGCGTAATTCATAAATAATTTTAGCTAAGTTAATATTCTGAATTTCGTGTCTTCCATATACATAGATAATGACTAAAATAGCTACAGGAATCAGTATCCTAATAATTTTAGCACGGTACAAAGCCAAAAATAGCTGTAAAATTTTAAGCTTTCGAAGCAATTCTCTCATTGTGTCGTCGACTCCACCTTCGGACAAAATAATATCGATATTTTTAATACAAGACGGATTGTCAAACCAAGTGCGACAGGACTTCTGTGAAAGATTCGTGAGCGGTCCTCCAATCCAGACATTTTCGGGGTCGGGGGTTAATTAGATCCAGTAAATGAAGGAGATCTTCGTCCGTGACCCAAGCCATCAGTACTCTTGGGGAGGAACCCAGCAGTAAACCGTTAGCATTTTCATTCAAACTGCGTTGCTAGGACAAATAGCGTCAGCAAAATAAACTAGCAGGTTAAGTATAGCTTCCATATCCGCCTGGCAAGCAAACTACTTGGTTCAGTTAGCAGTGGCTGTGAATAAGCTGCCTGCGGGGTACTGTGTGATGATTACACCTAGCGCAATCTCTATGAACAACTCCGTACGATCGGCATTGTTGATGGGAGTATACAAGCGGGTTTATGTTCAATTATTGTGGCTACGTACGCTTCATCCTTACCGTGGGCCAGATACGAGGATACTAGATGTAGTTTCATATGGGATTGTATTCTAAAAGAACTCAGAGAGAGGGCGAAATAAGAATAGATAGCCCTAGGAATTAATAAATTTTTAGGTTATATCTAACCATTTTGAACTTCTCTCTTTTTCTTTCAGAAAGCATAATAAAAAAAACTAAGGAATTAATGAGTATATTTCTAAAGAAAATCTAAAGAATTTGTATAACTAAGTAATAACTTGAAATGGAGATTCTTTCGCTAAGACTCTTCATGTTAAAGTTGAACAGGGCTTCCTGCGCAAGTGCTCCAGTTGCAAGCTCCATGATTAAGCTTCAGCGCCCCCCATCTCGGTTAGAAGACGGAATTCAGTGTGAAAGCTCTAGCTACGCATGAAGAGTTGAATATATTCTTGACTGAATCGTATTTGGTTTATTGATACTCGGATATTTTATTGTTTTATGAATATAAAAAATCTTATTTCCAATAAATATAGTTATAAGCTAAAGGGAAGAACGATGATGCCCCTAAAATCAGATTCTTTGAAAATATATGATTTTGCTTCAGTGACACCTTTGGGTATCCATTATCGGCATGCGCATTCAATATACCCAACTGACTGGAAGCTTCTTTACCTAGATACGGATTCCGAAGAACTTGAAGAGTGCAGAATTGTTGTAAGAGAGTCATTACTTTGATGCGAAATCCATTCTTGGCTAGATCGATACCTTGCGGTTTCTTTTATAAGATTCGCTTCTGCTGCCAGAAGTAGAGTATAGTAGGAGTAGTTGAAAATATATTCCAGGAGGCTACAGCCATGTCACAGGAGATATGGATTAATCTGCCGGTCAAAGATGTTGAGAGGTCAACTGCCTTTTTCAATGAGATTGGATTACATGCGGCTAGCGTTGGTAACGAGAGAGCCAAGCTTGCCATAGGCCAAACAACGATTCTGCTGTTCCCGGATACGGCGTTTGAGAAATTTACAGGTTCAAAAATCGCAGATACTTCCCATACCGCAGAAGTAATATTTTCCATTGGCGCTGAAAGCAGAGAAGAAGTAGATGCCTTTATTCAAAAAGTAGAGTTTGCCAGAGGAAACATCTTTGGCAAACCGAGTGAAATTGACGGCTGGATGTACGGCGCAGGATTTGCCGACCTGGACGGTCACCGCTGGAACCTGCTGTACATGGATGAGAGCAAAATGCCGAAACGCTAATATGAAAACGCCGGTCACCTCCTTAAGGTCACCGGCGTTTTTTACACCCCCTATAATCTCATATCCGTAATTCAAATCAAAATCGTTGCTTAGAAGGAAAAATTCGTGGGTTAAATTTATACAAATCACCTGGGCTATCCCTAAGCTAAGGGATATATTAGATATTTCCAATCCTTTTGAAAATCTCGATCGCTCAAGAGTAGAACTTGTGCATGGATTGACCCATTTGCTTAATAATGCGGGATTAGACCCTAATAATTTAAGTGCTTTTTCTTTAAGAACAGAAGTTATAAAAATCACGGCCAACTTTAACAGCTGGCCTGCGGAAGTAATAGATTTGTATCTAACAACTTCAAAAAACGTTCTAGAAGGTATAAAGGAGATTATTCAGTCTTTTGCTGACCCGAACACACAGCTGAAAGAATTGTTAAAGAAACGTGTGTGAAATACAATGCAAATGGAGGAAACAACTATAATGATTGTATTACAGTTTTGCCTATCATTATTATGGCAATAGCATTATACATTCATGAAGGACATCCTCAATTATCATATGCTTTAGGTACTTTTGGTCTAACGCTTGTACCCGTTGTATGCGGTAGAACATATCCGGATGACCGGTCAGAACCCGTTAATACTTGATGGTTGTTGGTCATTAAATATACGGAGGAATGTACGCACATAGAAGCTGTCGTTGGTGCATCTTGGTTCACTCCCCATCCGTTAAAAATTTAGTCCAGAGCAATATCCTGACTCTCTCTCTTGGATATACTTTTTAATTGGAAGCAACCTTAGCACGGTGTAATACCGAACTGAGGTTGCTTCAGTTAACTAAGACATACTGCCGTTTACTTCAGATAGGTTCCCGTTTCTCCAATTCCACCGCTGCCATTCAATACATATACCCTTGCGTTTCCTTTGCCGGAGCATGTCAGGGTAATCTTGCCATCAGTAACGGTTTTGGAATTACCAGTCACCGCATCCACATAGGTTCCGTTCGGAATTCCGGTAAATGTGGCGTTTCCTGAAATCGTGACCAATGCAAAGCTGTCAATGCCTTTGGCGCTGTCGGTATATCTTCTCTTAAACGCCAGATTGCCCGTTACATTCTCTGTGGAATACTGTCCTTTTTGCAAGGCGGGAACAGCTCTTCTGATTAAATTAAGCTGTCTGATATGTTTTGCCAGAGGATGGTTGAGCGATTCCGCAAGTGTGCCGGTAGCATTTGTGTATTTGCCGTAATCTTGTACTGTAACACTGCCTTCCATGTGATCGCCGTAATAAGCCCGTCCCGTTTTGCTTAGCGGTGCGTTTGGACCCGGATCAATGACAGCCCCCTTTTGGAATTCGATTTCGGAACCATAGAAGATAGCGGGTATTCCGCGGAAGGTGAACATCAGATCGAGATTCTCGGCCCAAGTGTCCTGTGTGCCCGCAAATCTTTGATTTTCCGGAGCCTGGTCGGGCGCATAGTCATGCGAGTCGATATAGGTTACATTCCAGGTAGCATCATTATAGTATTGATCGCCACTTCTCATATTGAATGCTTCCTGCGCGGTCTTGAATGCCCAATGCATCGGAAAATCAATCACATCCATGCCCGATTTCATTGAATAGTCAGGCGTATGATAGGTATTTCCGTTTAAGAGAGCATTGTTCGAGGTTGGCTGTCCTGCTGTAGTAGAGTTGTCCGCCCACTCTTGTTCAACCGACACTTTATTGGAGGCGTAATCATTCTTTCCATCGCCCGGATACGATTTCGAGCTTTTCCAAGTATAGAATGGCGTCGAGATCGCCGGAATTCCACTGTTCCAGACATCTCTGTAACGGGTGGCTACTTCTCCAAAAATATAGAAATCCGAGCCGCCTCTTGTCTTCCAGGCAGGAATATAGTATTTATTGAAAATATACCGGCTCACATGCTTCACCGTATCGACACGGAAAGCGTCAACACCCATGTCTATATAGTGATTGTAGGTATCAATTAAATATTCGTTAACTGCAGGGTTTTCCGTGTTCAAATCCACGCAATCTCCCGCTATCTGACCAGTTTGAACAGTATAGGATTCCCAGGAGAGGCTTTTCTCTGTATGGTAAATGTTATTGTTCGTTTCCGCGTTCTTCATTAAAGCGAGCCTTGCCTGATACTGCTGATCGGGTGTCATAGTATCATAGTTTGACGGCAGCTTATCCGTAGTTTTCACCAAGTTGTTAGCCGTATCCGGTTTAGCCGGATCTTTCTTGAACATGGGGTACAGATTCTCTTCACCGAAATTACCGGTATGATTGACAACGATGTCTTGAATAACCTTCAGCCCTTTGGCATGGGCCGCATTGATCAAATCCTGGTAAGAAGCTCCCGCCGATTCATATCTTGGGTCTACTTTGGCGAAATTTATTGCATGGTAACCATGATAATCATAACCGCTGGCATTCTGCACAACAGGTGTAATCCAGACGGCGCTGAATCCGAGGGCTTTGATATAATCGAGCTTTTGAATCAGCCCCTTAAAGTCCCCTCTCCAAGCCGGGTCCGAATCCGGATTACGCGCCTTGGCATCATCCCATGCGTGCATGTTGTTGCTCGGATCACCGTCATAGAACCGGGAAGTAATCACGAAGTAAATAGTATCTTCCCGAAAATCACCTTTATTTCCAATATTATAAACAAAGCTTTGTTTGGTTTGATTGCCAGCGCCGTCTATAACGAGAAATTTTAATGTCGTGGTCTTGGAAATAAGGATGGACGGTCCGGTCAATCCGGCCATAGCGTTGCCGAGGATATATACTTTCGAGCTTATGGTTGGTTCCGTACCATCGTCCGTGTAGTATGCCTTGGTCGTTGCCGCCTTGTTATCATTTAGGTTGAAGGATACAGTCACCGAGGAATCGGAATGTCTGGTAGGCAAATTCGCTGTGATTGTCGGAGCTTGCAGATCTGAATTCAGGTCAATCATATAAGCGAAAGAGGATGCATTTCCAGTTTGACCGATTGAGTTGACACCGAAGGCCTTAATGGTCAAAGAGGAAGCAACTTGGATTGGAGAGGTATACAAGGTAGAGGATGTCGTAGGTGTCGAGCCGTCTATCGTATAGTAAATCTTATCGTCACTGTTGGTGCTGGAAAGCGTCACCGATTGGGACGAATCATATGTTTTGGGTACAGGAGAGGCGGAAATCGCCGGAATTTTAGGCATTTCCGGGCTGGTATCATACCATGTGTTATCTGTGTAATACCAGCCCTCTTTCACACTGCGGGACAAGTCGGCCGTCTGTTTGCCGCTACCGTCATTAAAGATGAGACTTGAGCCTGTGGCCTCGGCAATGGTGTAGCTGTACCAGTCGTTTCCATCCGACTTCATCAGGATTCCCGGCCACGCTCCGCTTATCGGAACGGTTGTCGGATTCAGATTCCAGTAATGGATTCGAATCGCTGAATTCCAGCTTGAAGGTTTCTTAAAGTGAACCGTTAACCCCGTTTGAGTTGATTTAGGTATTGTGGTAGGTGCATACGTTGCGGTAACGGTAGACGTGATCGAAGCGGTTGTAGAGGGAAGGGTAGTCGCTGTGGAATTCGTGTAGGTGGCTGTATAATCGGTGCTACTGGCCGAAGCTACGCCGGGTAAACCGAAGAAGTTGAAGCAAAGCGACAAAATAATCAACCAAGAAATAAAACTCCCAGTTTTTTTTCCTAGCAAGTTAACAACCTCCTGATAATATTTAGTGGAATAGATAATGCAACCGGTTGCATTAAAAATAAAAAAAAAAGAAGACATTTATTTTGATAAAATGGATTCTTTGATCGCCTCCTCCGTGGTATATATGGAAAATAATCATTGTACGCGCTTACAAAAGAAATTATGAGAAAAGCCCATTCACACAGGGCTCTATACCAATGATTTTTTCCTTTTATGATTATATCATCCATACTTTTACTGGTCAATGAATTGCTAGGGACATGTTTCAAACCTAAGCTAGCCTGTTCATAATTGAAGCCAACGTCCAAAAAGCCTTGAAAGGCACATGTTAATGTATCAAAGCGAGTCGCTAAGCAGATGTCAATAAGCAGTATATGGTCAGGAAAGAAAATAGAAAACGCGAGCGTGAGTATCCTAAGGTGGAATGGACAGCAATATAAGCTTGAACTTGAAGCTGAACCGGGGATGATTCCTTCAAACGTAATACTTGTTGTCTGACTTCCCTTCATTAAAGTTGGTTCCTGAGTTATAAACCGATTGGAGTTACATGACCCCTTTCCTGTATTGGTATCTTTAAAGTAATTGAAGCAGGAAAATGCTAACCATCCGCAAACATATGGGTTAAACAGGGGATTTATTAAATGCCTGATTATATTCAGCTGCGCATCGGTGATCGCCAGCTTTGAATAGATTTCCAGCGATTTTATTCATGGCCGAATGCATCATCAAAAAAAACAGCCACTACAGGGCTGCTTTTGGTACTATGGGCTAATTGCTCGTGTATTTTACCCAATCATATTCAGCGTATAGCGGATTCGCTCCATTATACGAACCTAGCCAGTCGTCAACGCCAGTGCCATTCCATAAATTCATCATAATCTTGCCTGGCGTGCTTGGTATGTTTGTAGTTGCCGTATGCTTTAGAACCCCGTCAACATACCACTTAATGTATCCTGGCTGCCAATCGAATGCATAGGTGTGAAAGCCTTTTGATGCATCGAAGCCCAGATCTACAATCTTCTCGTGACCACCGACCCCGTTTGTATAATAGTTGAATTGCACTTTTGTCGTGTCTTTGCCTAAAAATTCAATATCTATTTCATCCCATTGCGTGCCATCAGTAGGTCCCGTATACGTAAAAAAGGAAGATACGATCCCTGTATTTTTAGCAGGCTTCATGCTGACCTCGTATAAGCCGTATCTGTAAGTGTTCGTCGATCGATACTCTCCGCAGTCAAATTTATTGTACGCAGAACTTGTTAAGCCAAGCTTCATTTTGCCATCGTTCGTAAAATTGACATTATTGGCACGCCAAGTGCAATTAAACATGTTCCCATTGGAATATCCATCCGCTTTTTGCCATGCACCAGAATTGAAACCATTAAGTGGTTCCCAAAAAACATTCCCCGCATAAACGCTTACTGAAAAAAACAGAGAGACAATTCCAGTTGCCAGTAAAGTAAACCAAGATTTCTTCTTCATTTTACACCTCCATAAAAGATTGACCAAACATGAAAGAAACGGCTGACAATGATACATTATTTCAAGTATTGACCGGCTTACCGAAAAAATATAAAACGCTTCCATATTTGGTATCTTCATTGTAGCTTGAAATTGAGGCGTAGACTATAGCAAACTTAACGCTTGAAACATAATTTAAAAAAACCTAAATTTTATCAAGTTGTGGTTTAAAAATGCACCGCTGGGCCGCTACGCTACTCACCCCGATAACCAGAGCCTTTACGTCCGGCGGGGAAGTTGAATCCAAGAAGGATGGTTAAAGAAAAGATAGCAAGACCTTTTTAAGGGGGCCTTGCTATCATTATGGTTTAGAGCAATTGTGACCTTTAATTTTGGATTTGCAAAGTTCAGTCACCTAACATTTACGGCCATTTTGAGGCCTTCCGTTATGTAAGGTTGTTGAAATGATGAGGAGAGAGTATAGTTTGTATGTATTTATTTTGTGCGGGAAGAGGTTAATATGGCGACAATTCATGATGTAGCATTAAAAGCGGGCGTGTCAGTCACTACAGTATCCCGTGTAATGAATAACCGAGGATATATCAGCGAAACTACACGCAAAAAAGTGTTTGACGCAATGGAGGAGCTTAATTATCAACCGAATGAAATAGCACGATCTCTGCTACGTAAGCAGTCCAATATTATTGGCCTTATTATTCCCAATGTCTCGCATCCTTTCTTCGGTGAGCTTGCCAATCAGGTCGAGTATTATGCCTATCAGCATGACTGCAAGGTCCTGCTGTGCAATTCACATATGGATCCCGTGAAGGAAAAAGTATATATCGATATGTTGAAGCGGAACCGGGTGGATGGCATCATTATGGGTAGCCATACATTAGAAGTAGAAGAGTACCGACATTTGAATTCACCGATCGTGACGTTTGATAGGCAGATCGACCCGTATATTCCTTACATATCCTCGGATAATTATCGCGGAGGCGAGCTGGCTACGGAGCTGCTCATTCGCAAAGGCTGTCAGAAAATTGCGCATATCTGCGGAAATCTGGAGCTGAACATGCTATCCAATGAGCGGACCAAAGCATTCCGGGATGTCGTGGGCAGGAATGGTGTCGAGCATGTGATCGTTCAAACAGACTTGAATGTGTTCGATCAGAAGGAGTACGAGCGAATCATTTCAAAACTCGTTCATGAACATCCGGATGTGGATGGAGTGTTCGCAACAAGTGATATTATTGCCGCTTTTGCGCTGAAAGAATATATTCGCGCTGGAAGGCATGTGCCAGAGAATGTGCGCATTGTAGGCTTCGATGATGTAAGCGTTGCTTCCTGGCTGACGCCGGAACTTACATCGGTAAGACAGCCGATTGCAGACATCGGCAGACTGGCGGTCGAGCTGATCCGCAGGCAGGCGGAAGGGGAGCAGGCACAACCTGTCAATCTGCTGCCTGTTGAACTAATTGAGCGTGCAACGACCTGAATGAAAATCTGTTCCTCTAACAAGGGGAACAGATTTTTTTTAGTACATGTTAAAAATTCAACATGTCAAACGATTGACACAAGTTAAACCTTTGACATATAATCCGTTTGTAAGCGTTTTATTTAAGTGTTCAGAGCCATTATATAAATAAGGGGATGACAACAATGAGGAAATTCAAAAGAGTTCAATGGATGGTAATGCTGCTTCTTTTGGTTATGGTGGTGTCTGCATGCAGTGGCTCCGGAGGAGAAGGTAATTCGGCTTCTGGAGGGGGATCAGGGGATTCAAAAAATGTGAAAATTACGCTTTTGAACTCCAAAGGCGAAATCCTTCCACAGCTGGAGGAAGCCGCTAAGGCGTTCCAGAAAGACAATCCGGGCATTACTGTTGAAATCCAGCCGGTTCCGACTGGTGGTTCTCCTTTTGAGCGTGCCTCCGCATTGTATGCATCAGGAAACCCGCCGACCATGATCATGCTAGATACAGGTGATGTTGAGAAATTCAAGGACCGTATCCTCGATTTAAGTGGGGAAAAGTGGAATGCGGACACTGTTGAAAACGCTACCACTGCTACGACATTTGATGGTAAAAATTACGCGTTTCCACTGGCTGTTGAAGGCTACGGATTCATTTACAACAAAGCCGTTGTAGATAAAGCGGTAGGCGGAAGCTTTGATCCCACCACAATTAAAACCCGAAATGACCTTGAAAAACTGTTTCAGCAAATCGAGACATCCGGAAAGAAAGCACTGGTGATTTCATCAATGGACTGGTCCCTGGGCGCTCATTATTTGCCTCTTGCTTATGCAGGCCAGAACAAAGACATGGCTGAAGTGGACAAATTCATGGCGTCACTAAAAGCGGGCCAGGCGGACTTGGCTAATAATCCTGTATTTAACGGACTTATGGATACATTCGACGTCATGATGAAATACAATATCGATCAGGCTTCTCCGCTAGCAGGAACTTATGAACGCGGACCGGAACTGCTCGGCAAAGGTGAAGTTGGCATTTGGTTCATGGGCAACTGGGCATGGCCGCAAATCAACAGTTTTGATACCGCTAACAAAGAATATGGTTTTCTGCCTGTACCAATCAGCAACAATGCCGATGACTACGGCAATCAGGAGATTTCGTCTGCTGTATCCAAGCGCATTGTTATTGACAAGGAGAAGGCTACTCCAGAACAGCAAGAGGCGGCGAAGAAGTTCCTGAACTGGATCGTCTATGAAGCGAAAGGCCAGGATTTCCTCGTGAACCAAGCAAACATTATCCCGGCGTTCAAAAATATTACACTGCCTGCGGCCGATCCGCTTGGCAAGTCCATCCAGGATTATATCGCAAAAGGCAAGTCAGAGCAGTCGATGAGCATGCTGCCTGCCGACCACTGGTCCAAGACAGGATCTTCCATGCAAAAGTATCTGGCGAAACAGGGTGATCGCGCAACACTGGTTAAAGAAATCGAAAACTACTGGAAGACCGCAAAATAAGGTTGTTTTCAAATTACCCGGAATAGAGAGAGAAATCAGGGACAAAGAGAGGGATCATCATGATTGCGGAAAAAGGAGTATGGAATCGGCTGCGGACGCGGCTGCTGTTTACCGGACCAACCTTGTTTGCCTTCATAACAGTAATGATCATTCCATTTTTGTACGGCATCTATCTGACGTTCACAAACTGGGATGGTATTTCCACCACACTATCGCTGGTTGGCATCCAAAACTATCTGGCTGTTTTTAGAGATATTGAGTTTTGGAAATCGTTCGGCTTGACGCTTAAGTATGTGTTTTATACCGTTGTTCTTATCAATGTGATCGCTTTTATGCTGGCTTATGTGCTGACAAAAGGGTTAAAAGGACAGAGTATTTTCCGGGCGGGATTTTTCCTGCCCAACCTTGTCGGCGGCATTGTACTCGGTTTTATATGGCAGTTTATATTCAACAACGTGCTTGTCTATTTGGGACAACATGCCAGCATACAGTCGCTCAGCACGACTTGGCTGGCTGATCCCGACAAAGCGTTCTGGGCACTCGTGATTGTAACCGTGTGGCAGAACGCAGGTTACATGATGGTCATTTACATCGCGGGATTGACGGGTGTGCCGAATGATATTATGGAGGCCGCAAGCATTGATGGGGCGAACAGCTGGACCAGACTGCGGAAAATGGTGCTGCCCTTGATGGTTCCTTCTTTCATCGTATGTATATTTTTGTCCCTGCAGCGCGGTTTTATGGTCTATGACGTGAACCTTGCGCTCACGAAAGGTGGGCCGTTCAGCAGTACTCAAATGGTGTCGATGCATGTGTATGAAAAGGCATTCCTTTCCCGTGATTATGGTGTGGGGCAGGCAGAAGCATTCGTGTTGTTCCTGATGGTTGCTCTCATCACTCTGCTTCAGGTTTATTTTAGCAAGAAGTTGGAGGTGGAGGCGTAATGACAAGAAAAAGAGTTGCTTCCTCCGTGATCAAATTCATTGTGTTGACAGTCATACTCATATTGTTCATCGTACCGTTCGTCTTTCTGCTGATCAATTCGTTCAAGGAAAACATGGCCATCACCTCAAATCCGTTATCGCTTCCAGAGAGCTTCAGTATGGTCAATTATATGAATGCATTCGATAAAATGAATTACATCGCTGCCTTCACCAACTCATTGGTCATAACGGTGTTAAGTGTTCTGTTTATCTCACTGTTCGCGGCGATGACGGCTCATTATTTTGTCAGAAACAACACCAAGTTCAACCAATATACATTTATGTTGATGGTTGCATCCATGATCATTCCATTCCAGGCTATCATGATTCCATTGGTGAAAATCTACGGGTCTCTTGATCTGCTGAATAGTAAGTGGTCGCTGATTTACATGTATATCGGTTTTGGCAGCTCGCTGGCCGTCTTCATTTATCATGGTTTTGTAAAGAGTATTCCAAAGGAACTGGAGGAAGCGGCGCTAATTGACGGATGCACGCGGTTTCAGACATTCTTCCGGATCGTGTTTCCGGTACTAATGCCCACGACGGCCACCATTTCCATTCTCAATGTGCTGTGGATCTGGAATGATTTTCTGCTGCCTTCCCTCATTCTGGTCGATCCGGAGCAAAGGACACTTCCATTGTCCACGTACAACTTTTATGGAACTTATACAGTGGATTATGGTCCATTGATGGCAAGTTTGGTACTGACGATATTTCCGATCATTATCATCTATCTGTTCGCCCAGAAGTATATTATTCAGGGTGTTATGCAAGGTTCGATTAAATAACTGCAGGGGAAGGATGCTTTATCAAACAGACTAAAGCGTATACGAGAGAGCGTGCAGATCAATTTATTTCCCAATCGAAGCATATGCTTCGGCCGGATTATCGCCTGAACTACCACTTAATGGCTGAATTCGGCTGGATGAACGATCCGAACGGCTTCATTCAATATCACGGGCAGTATCACTTGTTCTATCAACATTACCCGTATAAATCAGTATGGGGACCGATGCACTGGGGACATGCAGTCAGCCGCGATCTTATGAAGTGGGATTATCTGCCGATCGCTTTGGCACCGGACGGTGAGTTCGACCAGGATGGCTGCTTCTCCGGCAGTGCGATTGAGCAGGACGGGAAGCTTGTCCTGATGTATACCGGACATGTTGTAACCGGGCCTGACAAAGATCAGGATTACAAGCAGTCGCAGGGAATCGCAGTATCAGAAGACGGAGTAACGTTCGAAAAGTGGGAGGGCAACCCGGTCATCGGTTATGACGCCATACCGGACACGATCAGCCGTAAAGACTTCCGTGACCCTAAGGTGTTCAGACACGAAGGTCAATATTACGCCGTTCTCGGTTCTAATGATGCGAAAGGGAACGGACTTGTACTGCTTTACCGTTCTGAAGACCTGAAAAGCTGGACGTATGTCAATGTACTAGCCGTGAGTGACGGACGCTTTGGCGATAATTGGGAATGCCCGGATCTGTTCCCGCTCGGTGGTCGGCACGTATTTATGCTGTCCCCGCAGCGCATGCCTGCGCAGGGGGAGGCTTACCGCAATCTGCATTCCACCATGTACGGTATAGGTGATTTCAATTCCGTTGAAGGAACATTTACGGCAGAGCGGTATGCTCAGGTGGATCACGGATTCGATTTCTATGCCCCACAGTCAACCTTGGATGATAAAGGGCGGCGTATCGTCATCGGATGGATGGATATGTGGGAGTCGGAGATGCCGACCCAGCAGGGGCACCATTGGGCTGGTGCGATGAGTCTTCCGCGGGAAGTGGTTATCGACGGCGCCAGGCTGCTGTTCCGTCCACTTGAAGAGGTAAAGAATTACCGATGCAATCTGTTCGAGCAGCGGAATATCTTACTGACAGGTGAGCAGATTATGGACACGCGCGGAGATAGCTACGAACTGAAGGTCGTATTTGAGTTTGAGGCCAGTAACACCGATGAATTCGGTTTGAAACTGCGGGTGGGTAGTGAAGAGGAGACTGTACTGTCGTACCGTCCCGATGACGGTCTGTTCCGTTTCAACCGAGAACGTGCCGGTATAGGCCCAGGCGGGGAGAGAAGAGTGCCTGTGGGCTTAAACGAGGGCCGTCTGGAGCTTCGGGTTTTTGTCGATAAAAGCTCGGTGGAAATATTCATCGGCGATGGTGAATACGTCCTCACAGGAAGAGTGTATCCGGGAGTGGAATCTACGGGCATTCGAGCGTTCGCGAGCGGAAAGTGTACGATGGCTTCGTTTCAGAAGTGGGATATATCCACATAGGAAATGCATGACAAACAGGAACCCGACCATTGATGGTCAGGGCTCCTGTTTTTTGTAGAATTGTAATCGTGTGATTTACACAAGCTTATTTTGAAGATAGGCATCAATTTTTGCGAGGGCTTCTTCTGTACCGCCAGATTGCTGGAAGCTATCATTTATTTTTTGTACGCCCTCTTTATACGCCGCGTTCGACATTACCTCATCTACGGCATCTCTTAACGATTGGACATTGATTTGGTCTTTGGTTATTCGATAGCCAGCCTGAAGTTCTGTTAACCGCTGCGCGACCATGGGCTGATCCTTGTCCTGAGGCAGTACAACCAAGGGTACATTAAAGTGAATCCCTTCATTCACACTGTTCATTCCACCATGAGTAATAAATACATCTGAATGACGTAGTACCTCCAATTGGGGAACATAGGGCGAGATGATAAAGTGCTCTGGGGCTGGATTGATTTTCGTAAAGTCAGCTTTCTCGCCAGCTGCAATCACGACGATACCTTCAAAATCGGAAAAAGCTTCAATACAGGTGTTGAAAAAGTCCTCAACATGATCCAAAACCGTTCCCATCGAAATATACAGAACTTTTTTATCTTGTAGTGCGTCCAAAGGAAATGAATTTTCCCCTTTGCGTTCTGGGAAGCTGGGACCAATAAAGAGATTCTCTTCACCAAAGCTGTCAGCGTCTGGTTGGAAATATCGGCTGGTGTATACAACGTTTAGAGCCCCTGTATTGTTCATAAATTGAACCATATCTTTGGGAGCAACACCGAATCTTTCTTTCATGAGATGTAGTGAGGTCGTGGCCTGTTCATCAAGTTGAAACGGCTCATTTCCATTAGAGCGAAAGAGATTGGTAGCCATCCGATTCTGCGAAATCAGAAAAGATGGGGAGGAAGCAATACCAGGGATTTTCAAATAGTCTCTAACTAACTCGCCAGCTCCGAATCTATCATAGAATACAAAGTCAAAATCAGTGCTTTCAGACAGTTGCTTAGTGATTGCTAATATGTCCATCGAAGTCTGAATATGAATATTCATAAATGCACTCAACCCAGCCGGAGTACTGGAATCAATAGAAGCAGTCCTGATCAGATCGGTATGCAGGTGAACCGTTGCTCCAACGGCTTCGAGTCTGTCCTTGTATTTCTCAGTTGTAATGTAATGTACTTGGTCCCCTCGTGCTGCAAAGGCTTGCGTCATCCCGATCGTAGGGTTTACATGTCCTTCTGCCGGAAAGTTAACCATTAATATGTTTAACACTCATCATTACTCCTTTTCTCTACAATTAAGATCGCAGTTTTCACTGAATCTCTCAATCCATAATAACAATAATATTTATTTTTTCAAATGATATCCTTTCATGATCATAAAACACATGTTGGCATGAAATGTGTATAACAAATATTTAACTCGTGCATAGTAAAGGCGAACTCTACTTAGCAAGGGAGGTTTTTTCTAAGTGAATGTTCAAAGAGCGCAAGAAATAGCGTCCTCTTCCATAATGGCGAATGTGTTGTGTGATGGGTTACCCATTTATATTCAGCATGTGAACGAGCAGAGTGAGACGGCACGCATTTATGCGCTGAACCATCCAGAAGAGGAACGGGAAGTACCTTTGTACACGTTAACGGAAAGAGATCAGGTACTGGAATAAGAAAGGAGCGATATGAAAAATGAAACCAAATCAACAGAAAGTAGTCGAGGCAGACCGTTTGAATTTTCGTGACCAGACGGATGATGTGGTTAGAGAAGTGCCGGCCACGACGGATGCCAGCGAAGCAGTTGCAGCAATGACCTCACATATCAATAAATACGATGTACCGGATGAGTTGGAGGAGAAATAGAGAATGACCGAGCGCGCACAGGATAACCTGTTGCGTGCTTTTTATATGATGCATAAGGATAACCAAAGATTTAGCAGCTCTGTAAGGGGCTGCTTCTTTTTATTGTTTCGAAAGCATCATAAATATTTTTAAAAAAAGTATTGCATATAGGTTTACTAGGTATTATGATAACAACAGATTTATATTTTTTTGTTTTTTACAATGGTATAAGGTTTAGACCTTAAAGATTTATGATCGGAGTGTTCATATGTTAATCCAAACTCCTCTGCGCTTTGAAAAAGTATCAGCTAAAAAAGTGAGTGATTTTATTAGAGAGCAGTTGGAAGAGGCTATTATTTTAAAGGAATTGCTTAGCGAGGAGCAACTACCGACAGAACGGGAACTCGCAGAAATATTTAATGCCAGTAGAATTACAGTTCGTGAGGCGTTATCTCAATTGGAATCCAAGGGACTCATTGAAAAGAGAGTAGGTGCCAAGGGAGGGACCTTTGTTCTTCCAGTGACAGCAAACTCTCATAAACGTACCCGGGAAGAAATTGCAAAAGATTGGGAGCACATGCTGAAGGTCTTTGAATATCGGATGATTGTGGAGCCAGAGGGTGCTTTTTTAGCGGCTGCGCGGATCACCACGGATGAACTGGACCTGCTTCAGCATTACCTGGAACAGAGTATTGAAGCGGACTGTACCCGAGAATGGTTTCGGGCCTTGGATGTTAAATTCCATCTGGCCATTGCCAAAGCATCTGGCAATCCATTTTGTGAAGATGCGGTTAGGCAGATTCGTACCAAGATTAACCCGGCACTTGATCTCATGCCCTATGATGATCAGATTCGGACGGTGAATTACGACGTCCATACAGAAATTTTGAGTGCACTTCGGGCACGAGATGCTGAGAAGTCGCGGGAAATGATGAAGCATCATATCGGACATTCCGCAGATGCCATTTATGCAAGAGTAGTTGCAAAAGGCTAACGATATCATACAGAAAAGAATACGATTCGAGTGGGGAGGGTGAAAACATGAACATACACGAGCTTTTGGCTTTATCTAGACCACTTCAAGAGCAATTGATCACATGGCGAAGGGATTTTCATCGCCATCCTGAAACGGGTTATGAAGAGATTCGAACATCGGGCATTGTAGCCGAGCACTTGCGTAGTCTCGGGTTGGAGGTGACAACCCAGGTAGGGAAAACCGGGGTTGTGGGTCTGTTACGGGGAAAAAGCCCAGGGCCTACCATCGGTCTAAGGGCAGATATGGATGCATTACCGATTCAGGATCAAAAAACGGTTCCCTATCGTTCGGAGATCCCAGGTAAGGCCCATTTATGTGGGCATGATGCCCATACAGCCATACTGATGGGAACTGCACAGTTACTTGCTCATTTGGAGCGACCTGAAAGAGGAAATATCAAATTTGTCTTTCAGCCGGCTGAAGAAGGTTTGGCAGGGGCCAAGGCTATGATCGATGACGGTGTATTGGAGAATCCAAAAGTGGATGCGATGGCAGGACTACATATGTTCCCGGGTCTGAAGACAGGAACACTGGGGGTCAGCAAAGGGGTCGCTTTTGCATCGGCAGATAGCTTAACCATTAAGATTCTAGGCAAAGGCGGTCATGCTGCCCGTCCACACGAGGGAATAGACGCCATTGCCGTGTCCGCGCAGGTTATTTCTGCCCTGCAAAACATTCCAAGTCGTATGGTTGATCCCCTTGAAACCATGGTCATTACGATTGGCAAAATTAGTGGCGGGTATATGGGAGCGGCCATTGCACCGGAAGTAGAGATGATCGGTACCGTGCGTACCCTATCTGCGGAACTGCGTAACCGGATGCCTGAGCTGATCGAACAGGTGGTCCGTGGGGTATGTGAGTCGTTCGGAGCTGGATATGAGCTGAGTTATCAGCAGGGCTACCCAGTTGTGCAGAACGACCCGGATATGGTCGATCTGATGACGGAAACGAGTGAGCAATTGTTTGGCTCCAAGGAGTGGGACTACATCAAACCGTCAACAGGCGGGGAGGATTTCGCTTTTTATTGTGAGCAGGTACCTGGCGTGTTTTTCCGGCTGGGATGTGGGAGAGGTGATGAAGATACTAGCTATCCATTACATCATCCCAGATTTGATTTAGATGAAATGGTACTGCCTTATGGGGTAGCCATGATGTCGGCCATCGCGCTGAATTTTTTGAAGACAACATAAAATTGGGATTAAGACGCTCAAATGCAGCTGTGTGGCAATATACAACCTTAATGGAGTGGAGTGGACAAGATGAATAGACATAAGTGGTTTAGAGGCGGGATTACGTTACTGATTGCTGCGATGATCCTGGCAGGCTGCGGTACCCAATCCACAGGCGATAGTAAAGACAGCGCAACATCGACCGACAGTAAAGTACTGACAATTGCTAATGCTACGGATATTGAAAGTTTTGATCCACATAACAATAACAATACGGCGAGTGAAGCTGTTCTGGTTAACGTATTTGACTACTTATTGAAAAATGATAGTCAGCAAAAGAAAGTACCTGGACTCGCTACTTCCTGGGAAAAGGTAGATGATACCACTTGGCGTTTTCATCTGCGCGAAGGGGTAACCTTCCATAACGGTGATCCATTCACAGCCGAAGATGTGAAGTACACGATAGAAAGAGTGGCAAAGGATAACACACTCAAACAAAATTCCTACTTTAAAAATATCAAAGAAGTGAAAGTGGTAGATGAACATACGGCAGACATCATCACCGATGGACCTGATCCGTTGCTGTTGAATCGTTTATCCAAAATGGGAGCTGGCATCTTACCTTCCAAGTATATTGAGAAAAATGGGATAGAGGCATTCCTTAAGAATCCGATAGGTACGGGCCCTTATAAATTTAGCCAATGGATCAAGGATGACCGGGTGGTACTCGTTAAAAATAATAAGTATTACGAAGATCAGCCCAAATGGGATCAAGTTGTCTTCCGCTCCATTCCAGAAGCCTCTACGCGTGTATCTGAACTGCTCGCAGGCTCGATTGACATTGCATCTGGTATCCCTTCCACGGATATAGAACGTGTTCAAGGCGAAGAGGGTAAAAAAATCGTTAAGGCTCCGATCCAGCGTGTGCTGCAATTGATTTTACGTCAAAGTCAGGGCAGTGTTACGGCTGACTCCAAAGTGAGAGAAGCGATAGATCTCGCGATTGATAAAAAAGGAATCGTAGACAGCATCGCAGGCGGTGCTGGGATTGTAACCCGTACTTCCGTTACACCAGGCAACTTTGGTGCCGATCCTTCCTTATATGAGAAAACATTATATGATCCGGCTAAAGCCAAGGAACTGCTGAAGCAGGCCGGTTATGCTGGCGCAGGCCCGACATTGACCCTTTCAGTATCCTCAATATACAAAGAGTATGCCGAGGTCGTAGCCGCCATGTTAAATAAAGAAGGATTCAACATTAAACTGGACGTGCTGGAGCCAAGTGCTTTCAGTGAGCGTTACAGTTCCAAATCTTTCAAAGAAATGTTTATGATCGGCATTGGTAATTCTCTATTTGATGCTTCCAACAACTATAATCGCTATCTGGTAGAAGAGGCAAAAGGCGAAACGGATTATAACAATCCGAAGGTAGAGAAGCTGCTGCAGCATGCGCTGACGAATTTGGATACAGCCTCGCGTGAAAAAGAGTATCAGCAAGTGCAACAGATTTTGGCTGAAGATCGTCCAGCCGTATATTTGTTCCAAATGGAAGGGATTTATGGCACCGGTAACGGTGTGAACTTCCAACCGAGAAGCGATGAAATGTTCTATGCAGAGGATATTACACCTGCTAAATAAAGATGAGAAATGAACGGGCGGGGACCTCAATGAAGGTTCCTGCCCGTCCTTTTAAAAAAAGCCTGCTGGTTACGGAGGTGACAGATTGAAAACGTATATCGCTAAATCACTGCTTCAGGTTATTCCTGTACTGTTGATTGTCTCCCTTATTGTATTCATCCTGGTGAGGGTAACCGGGGACCCTGTGGCCCTTATGCTGCCGGAGACCGCTACAGCTGAGGATCGTGCAGTGTTAACGCAGGCGCTGGGGCTAGATCAGCCCTTATATACGCAATACATTAAATTTATTGGCAGTGCCTTACAAGGAGATTTTGGTACCTCGTTTCGCTATGGTGAATCGGCTTTGCCGTTAGTATTGGAACGGCTGCCTGCCAGTTTTGAATTGGCAGTAGCCGCCATGATTATTGCGGTCATCATTGCTGTGCCGTTGGGCGTCATCTCAGCAGTCAAACGGAATACCTTTACCGATTTAATCATTTCCAGTTTATCCGTAGTCGGAAAGGCCATGCCTAACTTTTGGATGGGGATTATGCTCATCTTATTATTTTCCGTCATGTTAGGGATGCTTCCGGTGTCCGGCCGGGGCGGGATGGATCATTTAATACTCCCGGCCTTTACACTGGGTGTCGGCCTTTCTGCACAGATGACCCGACTCATTCGCTCCAGTATGCTGGACATTTTGAATCAGGACTATATTCGAACAGCCCGAAGTAAAGGGATTCTAGAAATCGTGGTTATCGGAAAACACGCTTTCCGCAATGGATTGATTCCGGTCGTTACGATTATGAGCTTGCAATTTACGAGCTTGATCGGAGGTACACTGATTACAGAGACGGTATTTGCATGGCCGGGTTTGGGACAGTTACTTGTCGTCGCTGTGAATACGCACGACATGGCTATCGTTCAGGCTGCTGTATTTGTGATTGCCTTTATTGTGGTGGTCAGCAATATTTTAACCGATGTCGTTTACCGACTGCTTGATCCAAGGATTAAATACAACTAGAGAGGGGAGGGGGAAGCGTGGCAGGCATTCATGATGTACAAGCCCTTGGTCCAGCTCTAAACCTGGATGGCAAAAAGCAGACACAACCGTCCGGTATCGGACGCATATGGAAGCAACTATTACGAAGTAAAACCGGAACGGTCGGCGCAGTAATCTTACTGCTCGTTAGTTTAACGGCATTATGTGCCCCTATGCTGGCCAGTCACAATCCTGCGGAAATTGACCCGCTTAACCGTCTGAAGCCGCCTATGTGGCTGGATGGTGGATTGCCGAAACATTGGCTTGGTACAGATAACCTAGGACGAGATATGTGGAGTCGTATCGTATATGGAGCGAGAGTTTCGCTTATCGTCGGTATTGGTGCAGTTCTGGTCTCAGGCACCATTGGCGCAATACTCGGCCTCCTCGCCGGGTTTTATGGTAAATGGGTGGATGCCACCATAATGAGAGTTGCCGACGCCTTTTTGGCTATTCCGGCTATTCTGCTGATGCTGGTTGTCTTGGCCGTGGTAGGGCCTGGCATGACTACGCTCATTTTCGTCATTGGCGTTACAAATTGGGTTTCTTATACGAGAGTTGTCCGGGGCGAGGTATTGAGTATCAAGGAACGAGACTTTGTTAAAGCAGCCAAGGCGATTGGCTCTAAAAATAGTAGGATTTTGTTGAAGCACATTTTACCGAATGTCCTGTCTTCGTTTATCGTCATTTCCGGTATGAATGTAGCAACGACGATTATTATGGAAGCTTCTCTTAGTTTCCTCGGGTTAGGGATTACACCGCCGGCAGTGTCCTGGGGTGGCATGCTGAGCGATGGGAGACAGTATATAGCCACGAGCTGGTGGGTGGCAACGTTTCCCGGTCTGGCGATTACCATCACAGTCCTGGGCGTCATTTTTCTAGGTGACTGGCTTCGCGACGTGTTAGATCCCCATATGAAAGCGAAAGAATAGCAGAAAGCGGGGGATCGGAAAAGATGACCACGAGATTGCTTGAAGTGAATCATTTGAAAACCTACTTTAAAACGGAGGATGGCATCGTTCCTTCGGTCAACGGTGTCAGCTTCACTGTGAATCCAGGCGAAACAGTAGCTATTGTTGGAGAGTCCGGTTCCGGTAAAAGTGTAACCTCCTTGTCTATTATGGGTTTAGTGGCAGCACCAGGTAAAGTCGTGGGCGGGGAGATTCTGCTTGAAGGACGAGACTTGCTCCAATTGTCCAAGGGAGAAATGCGCAAATATCGGGGAAACGAGGTATCCATGATTTTTCAGGAGCCAATGAGTTCGTTGAATCCTGTATTTACGATTGGCAACCAAATCAGTGAGGTCATCCGGCAGCATCAGAAGCTGAGCAAACCCGAAGCACGGCAGAAAAGTATAGAGATGCTGGAAAGGGTAGGTATACCTGGCGCGTCGAAAGTGGTAGGTTATTTCCCACATCAGTTGTCGGGAGGAATGCGTCAGCGGGTGATGATCGCAATGGCCTTGGCCTGCCAGCCAAAACTGCTCATCGCTGATGAGCCGACGACGGCTCTGGATGTAACGATACAGGCTCAAATTTTGAATTTAATCCACAAGCTGAGCAAGGAAGAGAATACAGGCATCATTCTTATTACCCACGATTTAGGTGTCGTCGCGGAAATGGCTGACCGGGTAGTCGTGATGTATGCCGGGGAAGTAGTCGAGGAAGCGGACGTATTTGAATTGTTCGAAAAGCCGGGCCATCCCTATACGATCGGACTGCTAGGATCACTCCCTAAGCTTACGGAACAGAGAGAATGGCTGGATTCCATTCCCGGTACCGTTCCTAATATGATGCAGATGCCAAGTGGTTGTCCATTTCATCCCCGCTGTCCTTATGCCCAGGAACAGTGCACAAGGATTCATCCTGAAATACAGGCTAAGAATCCAGGACACTATGTCAGATGTTTACGGATGGAGGAGGTGTCAGTATGAACGAGACAGCACAGAAAACACCGCTTCTCGAAGTGAATGGGCTCAAGAAATATTTTCCGATGAACAAGGGCTGGTTTTCCAGAAAGAGCGGTTATGTACGGGCGGTTGATGATTTGAGCTTTAAGGTGATGCCAGGAGAAACCTTAGGTATTGTAGGGGAATCGGGGTGTGGCAAATCAACAACAGGACAAATGATTACACAACTGCTAGAACCCACGGCAGGCGAAATTCGTTTTCAAGGGCAAAGCCTGTCTGATTTAACAGACGAAGAAGTCCGCAAAGTCAGACGAGATTTGCAATTTGTATTTCAAGACCCGTATTCCTCTTTAAATCCAAGAATGAAGGTTTTTGATATCGTCGCGGAACCGCTGCAGGTACACGGGATCGCTAGAGGCAAGGAGCTTAAAGCTGAAGTTTTTCGACTGTTGGAAACGGTAGGATTAGGCGCGCATTTAGCGGATCGGCATCCCCATGAATTCAGTGGCGGGCAGCGTCAACGGATTGGCATAGCGAGAGCACTGGCTATGAAACCGAAGCTCATTGTTTGTGATGAACCTGTATCCGCGCTGGATGTGTCAATTCAGGCTCAGATTTTGAATTTGTTAAAGGAGCTTCAGCAGCAGTTCCAGCTTACCTACATTTTTATTGCCCACGGGTTGCCCTCCGTCAAGCATATTAGCGACCGCATCGCGGTGATGTACTTGGGCAAAATCGTGGAGCTTGCAGATCGTGACGAGTTGTTTGCAAGACCGCAACATCCGTATACAAAAGCATTGCTTGAGGCAGTGCCTGTTCCTGATCCGAGGCTGCGTAAAGAACGGATCACATTGACGGGGGAAATCCCCAATCCTGCCAATCCGCCTTCGGGCTGTACTTTTCACACGCGTTGCCCCTATGCACAAGAGATATGCCGACTACAGAGTCCATTGCTCGAAGAGCATACTCCAGGACATATTGCTGCCTGTCATTTTCCCCTGCATGAGCAGGTGGCTCACGAATAGATGAACTTTTGGAAGTAGGCGTTAACCAAAAAAAGGAGGCTACTCATGAATAAACGATCAATTGTACCGGAGGATTTGTACGGATATCAGTGGATCAGTGATCCCACAATAAGCCCCGATGGAACGATTGCCTACGTCAATAAAAGCATAGATCGCCCAAAGAATGACTACCAAACACACATCCGTGTCGCATCCCTTCTTGGGAACGACGATCAGCCGTTGACCGGTGGCCACAAGGATTCGGCTCCAGCTTGGTCACCCGATGGATTACAGCTAGCTTTTTTACGTCTGGCGAATGGAAGCAAACAGCTATGGACGGTTCCGGCTGAAGGTGGAGAGGGACAGCAGCAGACGGAGGTGAAGCGGGGAGTGGGTGCATTCGTCTGGTCACCGGACGGAAAGTATATTGTATTCACAAGTATGGTGAGTATACACGCTGAGCGGGAAGCCATGGGGCTTGAGGAATATAGCAAGCAATCAGGTGAGCGGGGGCGTATTGTGGATCGCACCACTCCCAAAGCTGAAGGATCGGGCTGGTGGAATGGTCTATTTAGTCATTTATATGTATTGGAGCTTGAAAACGGCCGGATCACGCCAATAACGTCGGGACCTTGGAATGCATCTTACCCTGTATGGTCCACGGACAGCAAGCAGATTTCCTTCTTGTCCAAACGTGTAGACGACGACATGAAGGATGCAGACATGCTTTCGTTTTCGGATGTGTATACGATCGATTGCGACGGCGGTAATCTGGTGAAAGTTACGGATTCCAGCTTGGCGATTAGCCAATTTTCGTATGCCCCAGACGGAAAATCATTGACTCTGATCGCTAGTGATCGCATTTATGGAAGTGGTAGCCAGAATCGACTATACACCGTGCCTGTTACGGGGGGAGCCCCGGAACTATTGGTTCCTGAATTAGACATGCAAATCGGCAACTTCGCCTTAAGCGATATGAAATCATTTGGTCCGTCTCCATCTCCGTTATATGCTCCTGCACGATTGAAGCCAGAAATGTATGTGCTCGGGACGTTGCAGGGTGCTGTTCATATATACCGCATCACAATGGACGGGGATGTTCAAGCGGTGACTGGCGGAAGTGATAGAGATATCTATCAGTACACGCTATCTGCTGACGGCCGCTATTTGGTTTTTGCTGCACTTGATGTGGACCGGCCAGGCGAGCTGTATCAAATGAATCTGGAGACAGGGGAAGAGAAGCGACTTACGCACCATAACGACGATCATATGGCTTCCTTGCAAGTGAGTTCACCAGAGACATTTTGGTTTGAGGCTTCGGATGGCTTCAAGGTACAAGGATGGATTTTCAAACCGGCCGGAATGGTACCGGGGGATCAGGTTCCTTTGATCTTACAAATTCACGGCGGACCCCATGCGATGTATACTGGCACGTATAGCCATGAAATGCAGACGCTCCTTGCGCAGGGATATGCCGTGCTCATGACCAATCCGCGCGGTAGCTTTGGTTATGGTCAGGATTTTGCTCAGGCCTGCCGGGGGGACTTTGGGGGAGGAGATTATCGTGATCTGCTGGACGCCTTGGACTTTGTGCTGAGCCAGTTTGATTGTATAGATGAAACCAGGCTCGGGGTGGCTGGCGGCAGTTATGGCGGCCTGATGACCAACTGGATCATTTCTCACACGAACCGATTTCGAGCTGCCGTTACGCAACGCTGCATCTCCAACTGGCTCTCCTTCTATGGCTTGAGCGATATTGGTATTTCCTACACAGAGGGAATCGTTGGGGCTAACCCGTGGGAAGATCCTGAGCTACTCTGGTTCAAATCCCCACTGGCACATGTAAATAGCATTGAAACTCCGTTGCTGATTTTACACGGCGAGGAAGACCTGCGCTGCCCTGTTAGCCAAGGGGATGAGTTATATACGGCTCTGAAGCGGTTGGGTAAAATAACACGCCTCATTCGATATCCCGGGTCCAATCATTCATTGCTAAAGAGCGGTAAACCGTCCCTTCGTGTGGATAACTTTGAACAAGTGGTGGCTTGGTTCAATTCCTACTTGAGTAAAGGAGTATACTCCAATGAGTAAAGTGAAATTGTCCATCCCAGTGGCCTTTCTGATCGAGAACTTACGTACGAGTGGTGAACCGAAAGACGTCATCATTGAATGTATCAAAAAACAGGATTTCACTCCTTTGCTCGACAAGGTTAAAGAAAAAACAATGGATTTCAAAGAACGTTGTCAAACGGCAGAAGACATAGGGGACGAGTGGGAAGAAGCGATCCTTAGTGGTTATGAATTTAAGTTTTTACACATCAATGGATTGAAAAGGCTGCTTTATTTTCGTTTTGATCGAGCCCTAGATCGCGATTATGAGCAAGATGGGATCACGTTGAAAAATCTGTATCTTGATCCTATCGAAATTGATACTTTACAAGGGCTCATCGGCAGACAGTGGCAGGTGATTGCTGAAGACAATGAAGCTGCAGGTAACGTACAAAGGAGAGTTAGCATTAAGCTTTTATACCAAAATGAAGATGATTCTTAAAAAGCAAATAGTATTTAATGCCCAAACGTACAAATGATATTGCCCATGTGTACGTTTTTTTCTTTTTGTTTTTTTGTAAAATAATATATAAATGATTTCTGTTCAAACTAAATGGACCAGGCGCTCTCATAGCGGCGTTGTCTCTAATAAGTTGAAAAGCCGAATTCAGAATTGTAGGAGGGAATTATGATTGATGTATTCAATGAACAGATTCAAAATCTAGATCCAGAAATAAGTGAAAGTGAAGGTGAATTTGAGAAGAAAGATATTTCAAAAGTGTTAACTATAATATGGATTTTTATAATTTATAGTGAGTCTGTCATTCTTCAACATTTGTCCAGCGGTCTAAATCTGCCGCAAAGTGTCTTATTCACTGTAATCATAATATTGCACATCCTCTTGTACTTGCATGCTCAAAGAGTTGCAAAATATTTTTCATGGGCTTATTTTGTTGTGCAAGGGGGATTGATCTTTTCAAGTGCATTTCTTCTACCTGAAAGTTTCTCCATTGTACTGGTTGGGTTAATGCCAGTTTTGGTGGGTCAGAGTATAGGCATTTATTACAAGCCGCTTAAGGTTATTCTTGTATTTTTGATCTCCTATGTACTTTTTTGTGTGGCTGTGGTCTGGCATAATGATGGCAAGCAATTTGTGTTGTTCATCCCGCTGTTTTTTCTAATTGCAGTTGTTATAGTAGCTTATGCCGTTCTTTTTCTCAAACAAGTCAAAGCACGAATCCGAACGCAAAACGTTCTTAAAGAACTTGAAATTGCACATCAAAAGGTCGAAGAACTTACAATTGCTAACGAACGACAACGTATGGCCCGTGATCTTCATGATACGCTGGCACAGGGGCTTGCTGGGCTAATCATGCAACTTGAAGCCATTGATGCCCATCTGACAAAAGGAAGTACGCAAAGAGCTCAGGAGATCGTCCAACAATCGATGTCACAAGTGCGAAGAACATTGTCTGATTCAAGGCGAGCTATAGACAATCTGCGTTCGAAAACCATCTCGGAAGTTGATTTTGCAGAAGCAGTGGAGGAAGAAATACAGCGATTTACAATGGCTACGAGCATTCGTGTAATACGCAACATCAAAATTAAAGCTTCAGTTCCCAGACTGGTGTTCGAACATGGATTGTTTATTATAAGCGAGTGTTTAACCAACGTAGCGAAGCATTCACATGCTAATACCGTATGGATTAATATTTTAGATAACGAAGGCAAGATTGAAATCGAGATTCGCGATGATGGAAAAGGATTTGATACGGATATTATTGCCAAGCAAACAGGGCATTACGGAATAATAGGTATACATGAACGTGTACGGATACTGGGTGGAAAAATCAATATTAGCAGTATATTTCAAGAAGGTACAGCTATAAAAATAGAGGCGCCTCTTACTAAAGGAGACCTATCATGAAATACAAGATTTTAATTGTCGACGATCATTGGGTAGTTAGAGAAGGATTAAAGCTGGTGCTGGAGACCAATGACAGTTATGAGGTTATTGGTGAAGCCGGAGAAGGTGTAACGGCTCTTAAATTGATTGAAGAACTTCAGCCGCATGTCATATTGTTGGATTTATATATGCCACAAATGAGTGGTTTGGAAACCATGAAAGCCCTCAGAGAAAAACAAAATGAAACACCAGTCATTATCCTGACGACCTATAACGAAGATGATTTAATGATTAAGGGGCTCTCTTTGGGAGCAAAAGGATATTTATTAAAAGATACCAGTCGAGAAAATTTATTTCGCACTATTGAGTCTGCGCTAAGGGGGGAAACGCTGCTTCAGCCAGAGATAACAGCAAGGGTATTCGCTGCCACGAATAAGAGAGAAGCTGAGATAGAGTCACACGAAAGAAACTTAGTTCTGACTGATAAGGAAAAGCACATATTAAAGTCTGTTGCACATGGTTATAAAAGTAAGGAAATTGCGTTTGATATGGGAATTTCCGAGCGTACCGTAAAGGCACATTTAACGAATATTTATAACAAGCTTGGTGTTGATTCCAGATCCGAAGCTGTTGCTGTTTCGTTGGAACGTGGTATTTTACAGCTTTAGAAATAATAACTGAAAATATGTTATTTATTTGCCCAGTCGTACATAAGGTGCTTGCCCCTTTGTACGATTTTTTTGTTTGTTCATTGTTATAACATGAAAAAAGGATGAAAAAGTTTACTTGACCCACGGGTTGCTGATAGCACCTTTAGAAGAGAGAATCAGAGAGGATGACATTAGTTGAAGAGAAAAGGAATCAGAATAATGATTGCAGGGGTTGTATTAGCTATAGTAGCTTCTGGTTGCTCCAGTGCAACGGAGAACTCTGTAACACAAGCCAGTCACCCGGTAAAAGTGGAGAAACTTGCAATGAAACCTTTGGCCAATGATTTTAATTTGGCGGGGACATTGCAGGCAAGTAATGAGGCCAATGTTTCCTTTGAAGCGGATGGACGTATATTGAACACCATGGTCGAGGTTGGAGATTCAGTAGAAAAAGGGAGTGTCCTTGCGAAGTTAGATACATCTGCTTATCAATTACAGCTGGATCGGGCAAAGGCAACCATGGAAAAGGCAAAGGCTGGTGTTAGCCAAGCGGAGGCTTCTGTTCAATCGGCACAGGCGGGCATTCATAGTTCACAATCCCAGGTCAATGCGGCCCAATCCAAATTGCAGGAATTGAACAATGGCGCCAAAAAGCAGGAGATTGCACAGTCTCAAAATGCGGTTACTGTAGCAACTAATAATTACAACAAGAAGAAAGCGGATGCCGCACGGTCCCAAAGTCTATTCCAGGCAGGTGCAGTATCCTTAACGGAAAATGAGAATGCACAGTTGGAATTAACGAACGCACAAGAAAGTTTAAGTGATGCGCAAGAGAAATTGTCTCTTTTGCTTGCAGGGGCATCCCAAGAACAACGTGCACAAGCTTCGGCTGGGGTAGATCAGGCCAGAGCAGGGCTGGAGTCAGCTAGGGCTACTAGGCAACAAGGGATAGCCAGCAAAGCCCAGGCGCAGGCTACCTATGAGGATGCACTGGCTGCTTATGAACAGTCATCCTTGTCACTGAAAAAAGCTACTTTAACCTCCCCGATCACTGGTGTTGTGATTGAAAAAAAGATATCTGATGGTCAATTGGGCTCCAGCGGGAGTGAGGCATTTGTTGTCGGAAATATCAAGACTTTAAAAGTACTTCTCCCCGTACCGGACAGTGAAATCTTATCGTGGAAGAAAAACCAAAAAGTAAATATATCTCTCTATGATGAAATCAGAACAGGGACTGTTACCCAGATCTATCCATCGACTAATTCCAAAACGGGAAGCATCAATGTGGAAGTTAGCATTCCCAATCCTGAACTGAATTGGAAGCCTGGTCAAGTCATTAGTGCTTCTAAAAGCATGAATCAAAACGAAGCGCTTTTAGTACCCGTAGAGGCTGTAATTAGTACGGAAAATGACCCGTATGTCTTTAAAGTTGTGAATGGAAAGGCCGTAAAAGCCGCGATTAAACTGGGGAAAGTGACTAATAATCTACTCGAAGTGGTCTCTGGGCTACAGGCAGGCGATCAAATCGTTACGCAAGGAGCAGGAACCTTATTTAATGGTGATTTAATTGGGAATGATGTACTTGGGAAATCGGAGGAGTCGTCCGAATGATTAAATATATCGTTAAAAAGCAGAAAATCACACTTATTTTCTTTGGCATGTGTATTTTGCTAGGGATTTACAATTTTGCATCGTTACCTAAACAGGAGATGCCCGACGTTATTCCTATGTCAGCCAGTGTCACAACTGTGTATCCAGGGGCCTCACCTGAAAGAATCGAACAAACCATTACGAAGATATTGGAACAGAAAATTAAAGAAGTGGAGGGTGTCAAAACTATTTCTTCCACTTCATCTAAGGGCCAATCTAGTATAAGTATAGAAGCTTTGGATGAGGCAAATCCGACAAAAGTGTGGGCCGATCTTCGTACAAAGGTACAGGATGCGCAGTCTGAACTTCCGGACGATGCGATGCAGCCCATTATCAATGATAGTATGGCAGGCTCCTTCATCGGGTCATACGCAATCACTTCTGATAAAGTTGAAAATTTATATGCGTTAAATGAATTGATGAATAAATGGAAAGATCAATTAAAAACGGTCTCAGGAATTTCAAAAGTTAATATTCAAGGAATTCCAGAACAAGAAGTACGGATAAGCCTGAACACTCAAAAAATGCAGCAATATGACATCTCCTGGGAACAGGTCGTTCAAGCCATTAAAAATGAAAACGATAGAGTGCCTACAGGAAGTCTGGATTTCAATCAGCGTACGTATCAGTTGACAGTAGATGCTTCAACTGATCCCAATGTTTTAAATAATGTTCAGATTTCAAGCAACGAAGAAGGGTTCCCTATATCCTTGAAGGATATAGGTTCAGCCTCGCTTGTTTTAAAAAAAACGGGGAGTTATACGTATGTGAATACCAAGCCTGCTATTTCAATCAGTTTGAGTGGAGATAAAGGCACAGACGTACCAACGGTATCCAAAGCGGCAACAGCCAAAATCAACGAACTTGCGAGTAGTTTACCTAAGGATGTACATTTTGAACTACTTTTCGCTCAAAATGACCGTGTAAGTGAAATATTTGGTAATCTCTCCAAAGAGATGATGATTGCTATTGCATCGGTTATTGTGATTTGTACATTAGGTTTGAACTTGCTGACCTCTGCATTTGTGGCCTTGGCTATCCCTGTTTCTATTGCCATCGGTTTTATTGTCTTGCCGATGACAGGAACGACGCTGAATCAAATTTCAGTCATCGGATTAATCATCGTACTGGGGATACTGGTTGATGATGCCGTTGTGGTAAACGACAACATTGAACGCCGACGCTCTGAATTTGGGGAAGATGCTACGGAGGCGGCAATTAAAGGAACGAAAGAAGTATCCTTATCGATCATTACAGCCACGCTGGCTACGGTTGCAGCATTTGCCCCGCTTTTATTTCTACCGGGCAATATGGGAGACTTTATTAAACCGATCCCTACCGTTATTTCGTTAACGATGCTGGCCTCCATGATTATGTCGCTTACGATCATTCCTATTTTCCGTCAATGGTACGATAACCGTCATAAAGGTAAAGAACGTAGCAAACCGACCAAGCCTCCAGGGCTTCTTGGCAATCAAATTCAGTCCCTCTCTAATGTATACGCTAAAAACTGGATGCCGAGAATACTGCGTCGACCACTTTTCACTGCGCTTATTGGTCTTATGATTGGTACGGCAGCTTATGGACTGCTTGCTATTGTGCCCATTCAATTATTTCCTGAATCGGACCAACCGGATGCCACAATCAACGTAACGATGCCAGAAGGAACGTCGTTGCAGGCAACCAATCAGGTTATAACCGAGATTGAGAACTGGGTTAAAAAGCAGCCAGAAACCGAACATTTGGCAGCAACGGCAGGTGGTGGAGCACCTCAAATGTACAGCGATATAGTAGCTGGTAGTGGCTCCGTGGGAGCGGTACACGGACAACTTACTGTTGTTGGTAAAGAGGGAGTCTTTGATATCAAAAAAACAGTGGACAGCTGGACAAGTACGCTGCAAGCCAAATATCCAGCAGCATTAATAAGTATACGTGTTCCTCAATTAGGCATCCCAGTCGGTAGTGCAGTATCTGTCCGTATTAAAGGAGAAGACCTTGGAAAGTTGCAAACGATGACCACAAAAATAAAAGAAATTGTTGCGGGAACTTCTGGAGCTGTAGATGTGACCGATAATATGGGGATGCAAAGCTATAATTTGAATTTTCAAGTCAACCAGCAGGCCTTGGATAAATATCAGGTCAACTATTCCAACTTAACCCGCACTTTGTTGCTAATGGGTGACGGAGTGAAGGTCACGGATTTTGACACGGGTAAGGAACTGCTGGATATCAATATGTACATGGATAAACCTAACCATGATCCTGAGGTGTTATTCCAACAGCTAAGTGTCACTAATGCGGGAGGAGAGCAGATCCCGTTATCCCAGTTAGCAACGATGAAACCGGACTTTTCCATTCAGCAAATCCACCGCTATGATTTGGAACGGACGGTAACGATCTCCGCCAATGCAAAAGGGCGTACGGCTACGGAGCTCACCCAGGACATCCGTAGCAAGCTTACAAGTACACATTTCGATTCGGGGTACACTTGGGAAATGGACGGGGAAACATCTACGCAGACCGATTTGTTTAAGGATTTAGGCAAATTAGCCGTTATCGTTGTTTTTCTCATTCTGCTCTTGATCACCATGCAGTTTTACTCGGTTTCCACACCGATCATTATAATGACGACTGTGTACCTGGCAGCAGCAGGAGGAGTGCTTGGTAGCTTTATTACAGGTATGCCAATTGGTTTTATGAGTATTATGGGTATCATTTCACTTGCCGGTATCGTCGTGCGCAATGGTATTGTATTGATCGAGTTTATTGAAGATGCGCGGCGTGAAGGCGCAGAATTAACAGAAGCCATCTTAATGGCATGCTCTGCCCGTTTCCGTCCGATCTTGCTCACCTCGCTAACTGCGATCGTCGGAATGATACCGATTGCTACGATGGGAGAAATTCTATTCAAGCCATTGGCAGCGACCATTATATTCGGACTGATTTTTTCAACCATTTTAACGTTGTTTGTAGTTCCGACTCTTTATATGGTCGTAGCTCATCTGAAGCTGAAACGGAAGCATAAGAAGGAAAAGGCTATAAATAGCGATAGCTCAATGACCTTGTAAGTAAATATAGAAAAGAATATACTTCATTATTTCCTTATTATTATGAAATCGTACATTAGACGAGTGTCTTAATGTACGATTTTTCTTTTGTGATTATTATTTCATTGACATAGTCCACAAAAATCATTACTATAATTGTTGCAAAAGTCCACTAAATTGGGGGAGTTATGATCAATATAGATGCTAATATCATAGCGGATATGAGGCGTTTTAATCGGTTCTATACGAATATACTGGGGGTTTTAGATAGACATGTGCTGGATAGCGGATATTCCTTTACCGAGGCCCGTGTCATTATAGAGATCGGGTTGATCGAGCCATGTATTGCGAATACTCTTGTCGAATCTCTTAAAATTGATCGCAGCTATATGAGTAGGATCATTGCTAAATTTTGCAAAGAGGGCTTTCTTGTTAAGGAAAATTCAACGTTGGATAATAGAACAAATCTGATTCGTTTGACTCCTAAAGGAAAGGAGTTCTATAACCAACTGAATGAAAGGTCTGATGAACAAATTCTAAAATTAGTTCAAGGACTTTCAGAAGAAGAGATAAAGGAATTACATGCTTCTATGTTGTTAATTCAGAAGAAATTGGATAATTTGGAGAGGATACAGAATGATACGATTTGAATGCGACTATACCGAAGGTGCCCATGAGCGCATATTAAAGCGACTACTGGAGACTAATGATGAACAAACTCCAGGTTATGGTGTGGACGATCATTGTGAAAAAGCCAGAGCATATATTAAAGAAGCATGTGACTCCCCAAATGCGGATGTACACTTTTTGGTTGGAGGTACACAGACCAATACCACCGTCATTTCTTCTATTCTGCGTCCACATCAAGGCGTCGTTGCGGCAGTTTCTGGACATGTTGCTGTTCATGAAACCGGAGCGATTGAAGCTACTGGACATAAAATACTTACTTTGCCAAGCGGGGATGGGAAGATCCGGGCCGAGCAGGTACAAGATTTGTATGACGCTCACTGGAATGATGCCGCTCCTGAGCATAGTGTACAGCCCGGTATGGTTTATATTTCCCAACCTACTGAAAATGGAACGATCTATAGTAAATCAGAGCTGGAGGCATTAAGTAGAGTCTGTCGAGAGTGTGGTTTACCACTGTTTATAGATGGAGCCCGATTAGGTTATGGCTTGGTGGCCGAAGATAGCGATGTATCTTTAGCAGATATAGCGAAGCTATGCGATGTATTTTATATTGGTGGGACCAAAATTGGAGCCTTGATGGGAGAAGCAGTAGTCATTCTAAATGGTACATTGAAAAAAGATTTTCGATATATGATCAAGCAAAAAGGAGGGCTGCTGGCTAAGGGAAGAATGTTGGGCATTCAATTCGAAACTTTGTTTGAAGACGGTTTATACGTTGAAATTTCCAAACACGCTATAGATATGGCCATGCTGCTTCAAAACGGATTATCTGAGCAAGGGTTTTCTTTTCAATACCGTTCTACAACCAATCAGCAGTTTCCGATTTTACCAGATCGTATACTAAAGGCATTGAGTGAAAAATATACTTACTCCTTTTGGGAAAAGGTTGATGATGCACATAGTGCTGTTCGATTCTGTACCAGTTGGGCAACGAAGAAAGAAAATGTTGAATTGCTAATTCAGGATATTAAAGCATTGCGATAAAGGTCATAGAAAGAGTAATTTATAATTTTAAAGATGTAGAATGACTATGTAATAGCCATACTTCGTTGCATGCATTGCAGCGAAGTATGGTTTTTTTTGTGCATTTTACTTATTCCAAAGTGGCTTGTCTTTAGTTCCATGAAAGAGCAAGTGGATATAAAAATGGAAAAACAAGACAAGAGCGGAGGTATAAAATCGGCGTCTAATTCTTTACACTGAATATCTACCGAACCTGCTTGCGGTACTGAAGAGGGGAGAGCCCAGTTATTTTTTTGAAGATTTTATTAAAGTGGGAAGCATGACCGAACCCGACATCCTCTGCAATATGCTGGATTTTGTCCTTGGTGGTTCGAAGTCTGGTTTGGGCCGCCCTGACCCTCACTACGCGGATGTATTCGCTGAAATGAAAACCAGTCAACTTTAGAAAGATACGGCTTAGGTACGCTGGACTAATGAAAAAGCAGGCGGCCACTTGTTCGAGAGTTAACGGTTCATTGTAATGATCCTGAATAAAAGAAGAAATTTCCGTGATTTTCTGATGCATGGGATGAGAGGAAACAGGTTCACTACGCTCGATCGCTTCCGATCGGTGCACCAGGATCAGCATTTCCAGCAGTAGATGCTGTACGCAACGGTCATGCAGAGGCTGCTTATTCCTGCATTCGGTATTCATCTGTAGGAATAAACGTTCAACTTCCACTTGCTCTCTCGCAGGTAAGCGAAGCAACGCGGATTGCTGATACGGCGGCAGGTCAAGAATGTCATGATCCTGCTGTGGGAGAAACGTCGGAGAAAAATGAATCAAGATGCGCTCTGTTTCCTGCAATTGCGTACTGGCGGTAGAGTGCAAGTCATGAGGAAGGATGAATATCAGATCCCCCTTGCGAGCGGTGTATACCTTGCCATTCATAAAATAGATGCGTTCGCCTCGCAGTAAGAGATACAGCTCATAGTTCTCATGGACATGAGGCCGGGGCATGACTGTGAAACCGGTACGATAGATGTGATGAATGGAAAATTGTTGTTCGCCAATGACATATTTATCTTCTTTCATTTCATTCATGTGCTTCTTCCTTTACAAATTAAGATAAGTAAGCGCATTCATATACCAACAGTATATATGACAACCTGCCAATGATAAAAGCAGAAAAGATTGATGAAAGGAGGTGAAGGCGCTTCTGAACGTCTCGAATCGTGTTTTTATAAAAATATGCGCTGATGTGGAAGAAAATCTTAGGGAGGAAACAGAATATGAGCAAGCAGCGTACATGGAAAAAGGTGCTATGTAATGTGGTTGTGGGTTCATTGTTGTTGACCTTGTGCCCACCACTAATCCAAGCGGAGACTGCGGTAGGAACAGAGAATGCAAAGGTGTCGAAAGTAGCGACGGATATTCCGGCGTTTCCGGGGGCTGAGGGTGGCGGTAAATATGTTACCGGTGGACGCGGAGGTGAAGTGTATGAGGTTACCACGCTGGCAGACTACGGCAAAGGGGAACAGATAATACCCGGATCTCTTCGCGCAGCGGTCAGCTCCGATAATCGGACGGTCGTATTCCGGGTGGGTGGAACGATTCACCTCAAGGAGCCACTTAAAATCTTGGGAAACAACCTGACGGTTGCTGGTCAGACAGCTCCTGGCGACGGTATAACTGTAAGCGATTACACAACAGGGATTGATGCAGATAACGTCATTCTCCGTTACCTGCGTTTCCGATTGACCGACCGTTACCCCAGTGAGGATGACGCGTTAGGAGCCAGATACCATAAAAACATAATGATTGATCACTGTTCCTTTAGCTGGTCGGTGGATGAGATACTGAGCCTGTATGACAACGTCAATACAACGGTACAATGGTCCATTGCGTCAGAAAGTATGCTAATGACCACTCACCAGAAAGGTCGCCACGGCTATGGCGGCATATGGGGCGGACGAAATTCCACCTATCATCATAACTTGTTGGCTCACAATGCAAGCCGTAATCCGCGTTTTCCAACCGATAAAAAACAAATCGACGCTGTGGAAATGACCAATAATGTCATTTATAACTGGGGATTTTTCTCTTCGTACGGCGGCGGTGAAGGATCGTATAATGTGCTAAATAACTATTATAAGTATGGCCCCAACACATATCAGGACGTTCGCGGTCAAATCTTTGTGGACGTGGGTAGTAAAAAATATAAAACACGCATCTTTATTGGTGGTAACTACATGTACGGCAATGACTCGGTTACGAAAGACAACTGGCAGCTTGGAACATCCATTGGGTCAATTATTGATCCTTCCACCCGTTTGGCGGAGCCGATTGAAGTTAGAGGGGAATACGACAACGGAATCTCACCAGATGCGTATGGTCCATATCAAGCGACAGATGCACAAACCGCATATACTGAGGTGCTTGCCGGCTCAGGAGCCACGCTGCCAAGAAGAGATGCGGTGGACGCCCGAATTATGAATGATGTGAAGAATGGAACGGGTGCGTTTATTAACTCTCCGCGTGAAGCAGGGTGGATTTATGACGATTATAACGTAACGACGACGGAGCTTTCTGACAGTGACCATGATGGAATGCCGGATGAATGGGAACGTGCCAATGGGCTGGACCCCAATAATGCAGATGACCGTAACGGTCAGGGGCTTGCCGGTACAGGGGCGTATGCTCATTTTGCCAAGGGTTATACGAATCTTGAGGTCTATTTAAATGATCTTATTGAGAAGCTAGCGAATGGAAATGAGGTGGATAATCCAGAGGCCGTCGTTCAGGTGTCGGATGCAAACGGACGTTCACTAAAGCATAACGATATTTTGGAAGCAGGCCGGGATGCGACCATAACAGCAACAGCCAAGGATAAAGATGGTATTGCTCACGTTGAATTTATCATTGATGGCAAACTTGTTGGTAAAGTAGAGACCGCACCTTATCATCTCGATTGGAATCATGTAACAGACGGTACCCACAATATTATTGTACGGGTGACCGACCGCAAGGGGACTGCTGTATTTTCCAATCCTGTTACCATTCACGTCAATACGACTGCGCCATCGGGAAGTTGGCTCAGCGAAGAGATTGGCTCTGAGGGCAACGATGGTTATATAAAAGGGCATACTCAGGTCTTAAAAGAAGATGCAAGCGGTAGGAGCATACGACTGAAGTCAGCGGGAGACGTTGACGGTAAGGCAGATATTTTCCATTATGCTTATCAAAAATGGGAAGGTGACACTGAGATCACAGCCCGTGTGGAACAAATTACCCCGGTGGATGATAATGCCGAAGCGGGTGTAATGATTCGTGAATCGCTGAAGCCTGGATCAAAAATGGCTTTTATGTCTTTAGCATTTGTTAAATATGGCAAACAGGGTATTCTTATCAGTCGTGATCAAACGGATGGTAAGACGAAACGTGCGTCAATGGAGGCTTTTATTACAACGCCATATTCGGTTCGTCTTGTACGACAAGGACAAAAGGTTACCGGCTGGGTATCCGCAGATGGTGTGGCGAACTGGGAGAAGGTTGGTGAAACTGTTATAGATGTGCCGGATAATCAGCCGCTATTGATCGGGTTGGCTACCGATGCATCCAAACAACAAAACGATGTATGGAATTACAATACTTCGGAATTCAGCAATGTCACCATCCGCAACCTGACAGACTCAGGAGGAACTCATCCCACTAGTGTGGTGGTAGCAACCTATGGCCCTGCTGACTTTAGATCTCTTCAGGCAGCTATTGACGCAGTCCCTGACGACAGCAACACAAGGACAGTTATCCATCTCAAAAACGGTACGTATCGTGAAAAAATAAAGGTGAATTCCTCCAAAAAAAATCTGAGCATTATCGGAGAAGATCGCGACAAAACGATCATTTCTTTTGATGATACGGCCAAAACCGTGGTGGACGGAAAAGAATTAGGAACAAGCAACAGCTATACAATGCGTGTGCAAAGTCCCGATTTTGTGTTGGAGAATGTCACGGTTGCCAATACAGAAGGAACTGGGCAGGTGCAGGCTGTAGCGTTATATGCCGAAGGCGATCGTGGTAAGTATCACAATGTCAAAATTACCGGCCTACAGGATACGTTGCTTGTGAACCGTGGCAGACAGTATTTCAAGGACAGCTACATCAGTGGCAGTGTAGATTTTATATTTGGCAATGCACCTGCCGTGTTTGATAATTCGATCATACACAGCCTGCGTGCTGGATATGTGACAGCAGCTTCAACAGAAGAGAACAAGCCGGGCTTTGTATTTATTCAATGTCGTCTGACAACAGAAAATGGCTTGACAGGCAAGGTGGATCTCGGACGGCCATGGCGCCCTTATGCTCATGTTACTTTTTTGAAGACCTATATGGATGACCATATCAAGCCGGGCGGCTGGAACAATTGGGGTAAGGAATCCAATGAGCAGACCGCAAGATTTGGAGAGTTTGACAACTTTGGGCCAGGTGCGGAAAGTAGCGGGCGTGTACCTTGGGCCAAACAGCTTACCGCCGATGAAGCAAGCCAGTACACCGTTGAAGCTGTTCTGAGCGGGACAGACCATTGGGATTGGCGTCTTTAAATTTGATGTTCAATGGTTAAGCGGGGCAAGCGCTTCTAGCGTTCAGCCTCGCTTATTTCTATAGTTTGAGTAGAGGATACATACTTAATTTTCGGTGTTGAAAATACTTGTTTATATGGTAAATGTTTGCTATGTTAAAAGTGCATTTATTTCAAATTGTAATTTATTATTGATTTGGAGGTGTAAGGTATGGCACGTGTGTTAGTAGTGATCACGCCTGCTGAAGGCCATGTTAATCCGACACTAGGATTAGTGAAAAGGTTGGTAGACAGTGGGGAGGATGTTGACTATGTGTGTACGGAAGAATATCGTACGAGAATTCAACAGACAGGAGCACAGATGATCACCTACCCTTTTATTGATGATGCTTTTTCTAAAGACTCTGATTTAAAGCCAGCAGAATACAAACATCATTATCAATTTGTGTACATGATGGTAAAAGGTATGATTCTTCCGATTATTCCAGAGGTTTTGAGAGTTATTGAAAACAGAACCTATGATTATTTAATCTATGATTCTTTGATGGGCTGGGGAGGCACGATTATTGCAGAGAAGCTAGGAATCCCTGCTGTGTGCTCTATCGCTTCTTTTGCTTTCGTAGAGCCATTGGGATCGGGGCAAGGCATGAATGACAATGATCCGGAGGTAAAAAAGTTGTACACGGCTACGATGCAAATAACGCATCAACTAGCTAATGAGCTTCAGGTTGACGCTCCGGCTATAGAAGAGATTGCTCCTCATGGCGGGCGCTTAAGAATAGTTTATACAAGCCGCTATTTTCAACCGCAAGCCGAAAAACTGGATCACAGTTTTATTTTTACAGGTCCTTCTATTGTACCGCGTAAAGATGCTCCATCTTTCCCGTTCGAACAACTTCGTGTTCTGCATCCACAGGCGGTTTACATTTCAATGGGTACTATATTGAATAAAGACTTAGAATTTTATAAGCTTTGTTTTGCAGCATTTCGCGATTTGCCTGTGCAGTTTGTGCTGTCTTCAGGCAATTATACAGACATGGAGCCATTGGCCCCGTGTATCCCTGACAATTTTATAATCAAGCCTTATATTCCGCAATTGGAAATGCTTCAGCATGTGGACGCTTTTGTTACACATGCGGGGATGAACAGTACAAGTGAAGCCCTATATTACAATGTACCGCAGGTCATGATTCCTTTAACATCGGATCAGCCGATCGTAGCCAGTCGGGTGCAGGAACTGGGAGCGGGTGTTGTTGTGGATAAAAATGAGCTTACACCCGCTAGTTTGAGAGCTGCCTTATTAGAGGTATTGAGTCATCCAACCTATAAAGAACAGGCTCATGTGATCGGCGAATCATTACGCCAGGCTGGTGGGTATAGACATGCTGCAGATACAATTATGAGTCATTTCTCCACCATAGAAAAATAAGCGCAGTCTATATACTGTGATTCCTTTCTTTTAAAGCAGCAGATTTTTCAAACTCTAATTTCTTCGAAATTGCCAGGAGACCAAGGGAGCAGATGATTAGGGCCAAACATACCCAATAGGTGTTTCGGTAACCAATCCATTGAGCGGTTAATCCGCCCATCAAGCTCCCTACCAGTCTTCCGATGGTTGTCGCATTGGAATATAGCGTCGATGCGTACCCTGGAAGAGAGGGCAACAAATCCTGCATGTAACTAATGCCAATGGCAGAAATCACTGCAACAAAGAAGGCTAGAAGAAGTTGCCCCACGAATAGCTGCCACATCTCCGTAGACATAATAACAAGGATATAATAGACAACTCCTGTTAATGCCCCTAAAAATACAAGCAAACGGTTGGAGTATTTAGCTGCTAGTACGCCTAGCATGAGCATCAATGGGATTTCCAAAATCGCACAAATACTGGATACTAGAGCAACGTCACTCGTGTCACCTTTTAAATTGTGAATGATGAACAAAGAAATATTTAAACTGTTCATCCAGTGAGACGTATAGAGCAGAGTAAGAACTAAAAAGGGGATCAGAATCTCAATATTTTTATGTAATGTAATGTTATGAAGTGAAAGTTGATTCTTATGTTTAAGCTGAGCGGGAGGCTGCTGGATAAAAAAGAATAAAAGAACAGCAATAAGAACAAAAATAGAGGTCGTTCCCATAAAGATACCCTTAAAGCCCGTATGTGCAATCAAAAAGGAACCAAAAAGCGGCCCGGTAATAAAGCCAAGAGAAAACATAGACCGAAGCGTTGAATTAGCAAAGGCGTGATCCGCAGATTTACTGCGATCTACTGCTTCACGTGCACTGGCAAATAACTGCGGCATCCCAGGAGCACCAATGGCCGTAAAGATCGTCATATAAACAAAAAGTACATAAAAATTTTGGATTACAAGATATCCTGCAAATGCTACGGCATTAAATAACGTACAAATCACCAAAATTTGTTTACGATCTAATCCGGTATCAGAACGTTTGGCAATCAGAGAGCTTATCCATATGCCACAAATCAAAGTCACCGCTGTAAACACACCAAAGGTTCCCACAGATACGCCAAGTGTACTTGTAAAATATACAGCTAAAAAAGGTGCGCTGATGGATATAGCCATGCCTTGCAATAACATGCAGATCATGAACAATGGGTAGTTAGGGATAACGAAAAGATTTTGAATACGCTTTAGCATTTCTTTTTTACACCCCTTCGGATTTAGTAGCAGAAACATTTCTATCCTTCCTAAACTATATATGATTTTAGTATAAAATGTATATTTACATGGTGTGAAATATTATATATTATTTTTCACTTTGAGGACCAGGTCAATATACAGGCAAAGATACAGTAACAGGCTAAGAGTCAAACTCTCCATACCTTCAACTACTAACCTAGCTATGAGATCATGAGATTAACCTGAATACGGAGGGTAACTCATGAATGCCAAAGAACAACGCAGACAAGATTGGCACACACGTATCGCAGCCTATCGGGCAAGTGGCCTCACGATGAAAGCTTGGTGCTCCGCAAATCATTGTTCTGTCGAACAATTGAAATATTGCTGTACAAAATAAAGCGGTATCATCCTCAGCTACTCCAGATCCAAAGACTTCTCCCGTACAGTTTGTACCTCTTGCCACTGTAGATCCACCTGGCAGCGTTTCTCCTTCTCTAATCCTTCATATCGGTGAAGCCAGTATCGAGCTTCATTCCCGCTTTGACCCAATGCTTTTGCGCGAAGTGATTCACGCGCTTACTTCACCATGCTGACCTTTCCAAGCATCAGCGTGTGTTTCTTGCTTGTGGTTCCACCGATCTGCGCAAGTCGATCGACGGACTTGCTGCCATCGTTCAGGAAAGCTTTGGTCTGAATCCGTTCTCCTCCGCTTATTCGTATTCTGTAACCGGGCATGCAACAAGCTCAAAATTCTATATTGGGATCACAATGGGTTCTGGCTTTACTATCGCAGCCTAGAACGTGGCAGATTTCAATGGCCTACAGGCAAGGAAGAAGTAGTAGCCATTTTACTAAGGTGGTAACGCTGATGTTATGTTTTTTGCTACTTCCACACGGCTGCTCTGTCCTGCTTTTAACTCCTGTATGATGGCTAGTTTCTCAATCGCATTGTATTCGTTCTTCTTAGACAAAGGAAAACTCCCCTTCAAGTAGCGGTTTATTTATTAAACCTGTCTACTTGAAGGGGAGCATATCAAAATCGGTAGCCTGTTCCGTAATTTATAATAGCGAGGTTACGAACTTCACCTCCGGAAAGCGGCTATCCGGTCCTTTCATTAAGATTCCGCCTTGATTTTTCAGATACCTATCGAAGAAATCCAGCATATAGGCATTGATAACGGAGTTCGCTCTTTCGGGCGCAATCTTTCCTGTAATGCCCAGCATTTTGAAAATCGGAGAAATGAACTGTACGTCGGCAAAATTCAAATGCTCCGTATTTTCGATATAGAGGACTTGTCCTCCTTCGTCGACCGTTTCGCGCATCCGTTCAAGCTCCAACTTTTTATCTTCCGTTACTTGATCCTCCCACTCTCTTGTTGAGCCCATATGGTTAAGCTCTGCATCCGTGTAGACCCGGTTATCCATCACCATTTTTAATTTTTCGAAATAGCTTTCCGAGTTGATGAACAAAAACGGCTTTCGCAGACCCTCTCTGTCACGCAGTCGATAAAGCCCTCCATCAAGGTCTATTCCAACCGCGATTCGCGGATCGTAAGAAGCGTCATAGGCCGTCGCTCCGCCGATGGAATGACCGAACACCCCGACATGACCAAGATCAATTCTCCCTTTTAGATGACTTGGAATCTGTCCCGATTGGATGAGCTCGAATTGGTCCAGCGCAAACGCCACATCGCCGGTTAAAACTTGTCCCAATTTGTCGCGATTTCCTCTACTCGTCTGGTAATCATGGTCGGGCGAGAATAAGTCGTTGGTTGTGCTGGTCGTGATTCGCCCGTCCGGAAACTCGGTTGCAAATGTATTGTAGGTGTGGTCGATCACTGCCACGATATATCCATGACTCGCGAGATTTTCGGCTTGCGACGTGTGGAGGTACCTGGAAGAGCCGTTGCCGGGATTCGCAAGGATCAGCGGGTATGAAGTCTGTGCCCAAGAGACTTCGGCCCCCGAATAAGCATGACTGGGTACGTACTTCAGGTGTTGAAAAGTAAACCCGGGAAGGCCATAGTCCGCGGCCATATAACGTAAAATCTGGGTTTCGGGAATAAAGGGAGCATACTTGCCTATGCCAGCTTGAGTTGGATACCATACCTGAACCATCAATTCCCTTTTGCCTGTCGTGGTTTTGCCAAATGTCTCCTCCCGGCTTGGATCGATGAAATGAAAGACTTGCGTACCTACCTTCAACTCGCCGGTTGGCGCCGGAAAGTCGAATACGGGAAACACATAGAGGAAGCACCCCGTTGCGATTAGCCCAATCACGATAAAAAGGCGGCCCAGCACCCTACGGATTCGCGAGGCAGTCCGAACGACTTTCAGCGTTATGAAAACGTCTATAAGTGAGAGCATAAGCATCAGGATCGTAAATCCGTATAAAAATAAAAGCTGAACCCTGTATCCTTCGACAAGCAAATGTATCACTAAAAAAATGGAGCCTGCTCCGCTTGTCAGGAGCAAAGCTGGTTTTCGAATACGTTGATTGATAATGAACAGGAGTGCCAACAAACAAGCACTTGAAAAGAATAGCAGCATTTCAAAAAACCTCACGCCAACTCCCCCTTAAAAATAATCCTATCAATGGATTAGTATAGAGGAGCAGCTAGGTTGATACCATTGATCTAGATGACAATTGCCTAACACTCTTGTAAGGTTGCGCGACGATGGCGCAGAAAACGGCATGTAATGTGCTGATTCCTGCCTTTCGGCCGGGGCTGTTTGTTTCACAATTGTGAAGACAGCTCAATCTCCAATCTCCGATAAAATGATTTTCAGAACTCAGCTTCTTGCTTCGTTTATGGAAGGGTTCAAAGGCGAGATTGACCGAAACACCTCGGTCAGCATCACTTCCGCTAACTTGTTAAATCATAATTCAGCATAACTTAGCCCTCATTTAGTTGAACAGGTGGGGGCTACTTGACGCTTACGTAACAGGAGTGGGATGTAGATATGTATGTGGAATTTTCCTGTAGGATTTACCTTAAAGACTGAAGCGATCTACGAACTGCTTGATCAGTTCATTCAATAATCTGGCGGCCTTCGTAGGAAGGCGATGGTCAGCTTTCTTAAGGAAAACCAGCTCACTATTTGGTAACTGTTGATGCAATATTTTGGCATAGGGATGAAAGTGCTTATCTTCTTCACCATAAACGAGCAGGACAGGAAGCTGGATTTCCGTGAGCCGAGAGGTGCAGTTGTACTTCAAGCTGTAACGGTAATATTGTTCGACATTCCTGGGATTTCCCTGCTTCGCATCGTTGAATAACTTACGGAACAAAGATAGCTGTTTCGTTTGTGACCAAGCAATAGAAAGGGCAAGCGTACCGACTGCGCCGATTTTGGAAAGAGCAATGCCCAAAGAAATTTTGTTTCTTAGTCGCCATTCGTTTACTTCCGACATTCCACTGATAACAATTCCTCCCCATGCCCGATCTGGATAAGTCAAGAGGAACTCAAGTACTATCGAGCCTCCGGTAGAATATCCACACAAAAATACTTTATCTAAGCTCATCCGGTCCATCAAATGTTTAATATCCAGGGCGATGAGAGGATAAGTAACCGTTTGTTCGGAAGGCTGACTTTTACCGTGTCCTCTGATATCAAAAGCTATAGTTCGAAAATCGGATGATAACTCTTGGAATTGGTATGTAAAATTTAAGCTTGTGAGTACTGGAGGGTGAATGAATAGGATGGCCATTCCTTCACCAGAATCCATGTAATGCATAGAGTATTCGTTTATGTTTGTAGTAGCCATGGTTATGCTCCCTCCCTGAATGGTTTGATCTTAAATTTGGCCTATTAGATCCAAAAAATTCATGGAGGCGTAACTTTAATTGCTTGTATGAAATACCTTTGTCCCAATGATCCAATACAGGAATAATATTTTTAGTACAAGAAAAAAATAAGAGGATCAAGTTTTTCTAAGAAAGGGACACATACATGGGCATGAAAAATAAAGTTACCATAGCACTAGTGCTAAGTTTATTGTTGATGATCTTGGGCTGTAGAGCGGACTCCAGTCAACAGCTAAAACAACAAAGTGTGAAGTCACCTATCATAGTAAATCAAATGGGCAAAAAACCTGTCATTGTGATCTTGATTGATTCATTAATGGATAAGCCTTTGCGAGATGCGATTCAAGAAGGCCGTGCACCCGCGATGCAATATCTCCTTCATCAAGGGCAATATTTCCCGCAAGTAGTGAGTTCATTTCCCACGATGTCTGTGACAATCGACAGTACATTATTAACGGGAACGTATGCAAACCAACATCATGTGCCCGGACTCGTTTGGTACAGCGACCAAAAGAAACGCATGATTCTCTACGGCAATGGTGCCAAAGAAGCCTTGAAGATAGACCAACTGCAAGTATTCTTAGACGCAATTTACCAATTAAACCAAGTTCATTTGAATAAAAAAACGAAAACCATACATGAGGAATTGGCTGACAAAGGAAAAGAATCCGCGTCCATCAATGCTATTGTCTTCAGAGGGAAAACGAAACATGCCTTAAAAGTGCCTGACTTCATAGCGAATAGCAGCAGGGTGCCAGAAAAAATGATAGTAACAGGGCCTAAATGGTTATCTTATGCAGCTTTGGCACAATTGAATCCGAAAAATAGCTGGAATACTCCTTTGTGGAAAAAATTTGGGATGAACGACGAATTTTCCGCAAAAGATACCGCTTTTCTAATAAGCCAGAAGAAACTTCCAGACGTAACCATCACATACTTTCCAGAGAATGATAATTTAGCGCATAGAAAGGGCCCGACTCAACTGGAGGGAATCGAAAAAGCAGATCAAGCACTGCAAACTGTGTTGAATGCATATGGTTCGTGGGAACAAGCTGTAAACAATGCGATATGGGTTGTCATGGGTGACAGTGCGCAAAGCGCTGTTTATGATGATCGACAGGTTGCCGCTGTTGATTTAAAGTCGCTTTTGAATCATTACCGTATTGCAAAATTAAATCAACCTGTAAGAAGTGATGACCAAATCGTGATTGCCGCTAATGAACGGATGGCCTATATCTATGCGATAAACGATAACGTAGAGCTGTCCAACGTGGCGAAGCTTTTACAGCATGAGGACAAGCTCGACATTATCGCTATGAAAGATGGTAAAAACAATATTCATGTTACAAAGGGAAAAAAGGATAAGCTGTTTTCGTATCATCCCGGTGGAAAATTCATCGATGAATATGGGCAATCGTGGACCTTGTCGGGCGAAGAGGACCTTGTGGATATTACGGTGAATAACAACCGGATCCAATATGGAAAATATCCAGACGTTTTGGCGAGGCTACACGGGGCAATGAATTCACATGAAGGAAGATATGTTGTCGTCACGGTCCAACCTGGATATGAACTCGTCGGCGAAAGTTCCCCTACTCACATCGGAGGGGGAGCTCATGGATCGCTGCATGAAAAAGATTCCCTTGTCCCATTAATTATTTCCGGAACGAATACACGTCCCAAAACACTGCGAATCGTGGATATAAAAGACTGGATTATGCAATTGGTGAACGAATAAGTATTATTCGTGCTTGATATTAAAACCGTACTCCATTAGTATATAAGCATATAGTTATATAAGTGGAAGGGGGGCACACCTTGGATCAACTTGGTTATGTAGCCGATCATTTAAAGCTATTGGGGGATAAAACTCGGCTGGCCATGCTTTCCCTGCTAAGAGAGAGAGAATGGTGTGTTTGCGAATTTGTAGATATCTTTGATATGTCGCAGCCAGCAATTAGCCAACATTTGAGAAAATTAAAGTCGCAAGGGATTGTAAAAGAAGAACGACGAAGTCAGTGGGTATACTATTCCTTAAATGTAGACGACAAGCCGCATATTCAAGCTGTTCTTGAGAGTATGCCAGACTCTAAGCAGATTTTAAAATGGCTGAATAAAGAGGAGCCGATCGCATCTTGTGGACCGGATTCATCGGCTTGCTGCTCATCCTAAAGGCTGCTCCGTTTAACTCCTTGCAGGGATAAAGATGTTTTTAATATAAGTATATGTTTATAAGGTGATGTAATGGAGGTTTAAAACATTGATTTTGTTGGCATGCATTATATTCTTAGCCACTTTAGTGTTGGTGATCTGGCAGCCTAAAAATTTGTCCATCGGATGGTCTGCCTGCGGCGGTGCCATACTCGCCTTGCTGGTGGGTGTCGTCGATTTGCATGATGTTTGGGAAGTTACTCATATTGTCTGGAATGCGACACTGGCTTTTGTAGCCATTATTCTGATTTCGTTGGTGCTTGATAAAATCGGCTTCTTCGAATGGGCGGCGCTTCACATGGCACGAGCTGCGCGAGGAAGCGGAACCCGGATGTTTGTTTATGTGACCATTCTTGGCGCCATTGTTGCTGCTTTTTTTGCGAATGACGGTGCGGCCTTAATACTGACACCGATTGTACTGGCGATGGTTCGGGCACTTAAATTGGATGAGAAAATGGTTTTTCCTTTTATCATAGCGAGCGGTTTTATTTCAGACACGACGTCGCTTCCGCTTGTGGTCAGCAACTTGGTTAATATTGTGTCAGCCGATTTCTTTGGGATCACCTTTATGGAATATGCGAGTCGCATGATTATACCTAATTTATTTTCTTTAGCAGCCAGTATAGGAGTACTGTATCTCTTTTTTCGTAAAAGGATTCCGAAAACGTTTGATGCGACACAATTAATCAGGCCTGCGGAAGCGATTAAAGATCCAAAGATGTTCCGTATGTCCTGGATCGTTCTCGCGGTTTTGTTCATTGGCTACTTTGCATGCGAATTTTTTAATATTCCCGTTTCGGTGGTGGCCGGTATTATTGCTATCTTTTTCTTATTGATGGCGCGTAGAAGCCCTGCAGTGCCGATGAAAGAAGTCATCAAGGGCGCTCCATGGGCTATCGTATTTTTCTCCATCGGAATGTATGTTGTGGTGTATGGTCTGCGTAATGCCGGTTTGACGGATCTGCTGGCCCATGTGATTCAAGCGGCTGCCGATCAAGGTATGTTTGTGGCCACCATGGGCATGGGTTTTATTGCGGCGATTATCTCGTCGGTCATGAATAACATGCCTACGGTCATGATTAATGCGCTTGCCATTGATGCCACCCATGCAACCGGTATAGTCAAAGAGGCGCTGATTTATGCTAACGTCATTGGGTCGGATCTCGGGCCGAAGATAACTCCGATTGGTTCATTAGCCACGTTGTTGTGGCTGCATGTGCTTCGTTCGAAAAACGTGAAAATTTCTTGGGGGGCTTATTTTAAGACAGGCATTGTCTTAACCATTCCTACACTTTTTATGACCCTACTCGGCTTATACCTGTGGTTAGTCATTTCATAGGGCTATAGTATTTCAAACAAGCACGCTTCCTTAAAGAGGTGGTGCTTGTTTGGCGTTTTTTTCCCTCACAGTATACTCTTCCAGCACCTTTGTTTTATCTCCATAGATCCTATCCAAATGATCTTCTCCCCATAAGCAAAAACGATCAAGCAGATCTTTAAAATCCCATCCATATTCACTAAGCTCGTACTCCACTTTGGGTGGAACCTGGTTATAAATGATACGGTGGATGATTCCATCCTTTTCAAGCTCTCTAAGCTGTTGGGTGAGCACTTTTTGGGTGATTTTGGGAATGAGTTGACGAAGTTCGTATGTACGTTTTCTGCCGCTGATTAAATGGTGTAGGATGATGCCTTTCCACTTTCCACTGATGACCTCCAAAGTTGCCTCGATCCCGAGCATATAGGTTTTGGCGTTGTCTTCCATAAACTTTCCCCCTCCAATTTGTAGTTCTAAAAGCACTAAGGAACCTTAAAGTACCTACGGTACAATGAAGTGCGTACTTCACACTTTTATATATATCAACCATAATAGCATCTGTAAACAGGGTACACCAATCACGAGGAGAAAGAAGGTTACGGATACATGAAAGTTCTATTGGTCGTCACGCATCCTAGAGAAGATTCACTTACCCTTGCGGTCATGAATCGTTTTGTAGAGGGATTGAAAGAGAATAAGCACGAGGTAGATATTTTGGACTTGTATCGGGATGGGTTTAATCCGGTATATAGCGCGGCAGATGAGCTGGATTGGAATACGCCTCATAAACAATATGCTCCTGAAACACGGAGAGAGATGGACAGAATTGCTGCTGCGGATGCTCTGGTCTTTGTGTTTCCTCTATGGTGGTACAGTGTTCCTTCCATGCTAAAAGGGTACCTGGATAAAGTGTGGAACATAGGTTTACTTGAGGAGTTCAAGACAAAACAGGTCTTGTGGCTGTGCTTGGCGGGAGGAACGAAAGAACATCTGATCAAGTATGAATATCACGATTTAGTTACTAATTATTTGAATAAAGCCATTGCTGGTTACGCAAGAGTAAGAGAGTCCAAGGTGGAGTTCTTCTATGATACTTTGTCCGAATCGAAAGAATACATTGAAGGTTTACTGGAGCACGCTTATCAATTAGGTCGGGCATATAAGTGAATTTTATTCTGATAACAATGACAATTTAATATTATTGAGAATTTTGCAAAATCCTGATTATTGAAAAAGGGTTAAGGCTCGTTAGACGGCACTTAACCCTTTTTTATTTTATAGACGAGACTCTATCCTTTTATAGGCTCATGCATAGGTGCTGATGGTGCCCCTTGCATAGATAACCCGCCGCCAGTTGAGCTTGCTGGAACAACGGGATGTGGTGATCCCTTTTCAGAAGCATTGCCAGCAGTTTGCTTGGCCAGCTTTTGTTTTTCCCACAGTGCTCTGGCGATCACCAGCATGGAGAGTACACCCACATATAGTAACAGAGAACCGAGTTCGGGAAGCATCTCTTGCAAAGGTGCACCACGCAGACCCATGGTACGAAGGAATTTGTACATCCATACAAAGGGGAAGAAATCACCGATTTGAATCGCTAAAGGTGGAAACAGTGATCTGGAAAGAACAGCCCCTGATAAAACAAAAGCAGGCATGAGTATCATCACCATTCTGCCGATGGCTATTCCTGGATGTGCAGCGCCCCATGCAACCAGGACATTGATACAAACGGTACCGAATACATACAGGACAACCGGAATTATAAAGAGAATCGGATTGGCCTCGAAACGGCCTCCTCCAAACACTTTAAGCATCCCGAGAGAGAAGATTAAGCCAGCCGTCGAAAACAGCGTATAAGGAAGCACACGCAGTAGTATGTTGAACGGATTTTGCAGCTCAGCAGCCAGCCTCTTGGAAACCCGGAGTCTAGCGACCAGAGGTAAGCTATTTATATTGAGTATCATAAAAGAGAACATACAAGTGAATGCAAGTATCGTCGTATTCTGATAGTCATTCGTTGGATTAAACAGGGAACGCACTTCCAAGGCGATACCATTGAGGGCCCCTTGGGCCTGTTCTGCGTTCATCCCGGTTTTCAACATAGCTGGAACAGACAGTTCCATATTCTCGGAAACGCTAATTTCCTGCATAGCTGTACGAATCGAAGTAATAGATTGAACATTGGTATTATCGAGAATGAGACCCACGCGGCTGGAAAGGGAACGATTGTGATTATCCTCTAAACCATGCGGCAGGGAAATAACAGCCAAATATTGCTCATGATAAAAATACTGTTCAGGGTTGTCCGTATACGAAACAATCTCAGCTACGTTCATATACGGGGAAGCATCTATTTTCTGAATGAACTCACGGCTGTAAGCTGTGTTATCTTGATCCACCACTACCACGTTAGCGTCGTTAATTTGGCTGCTTGGGAGCAACAGTGAATACCCCAGTACGGCAATCAACGGGAAGATGATAGCTATGATCGGATACTTGGAGTGAACCAGATACGACCATTCATCACGAAGAGATTTCATTTGTATTCACCTCAACTGTCATGCCTGGTAGCAAAGCTGCTTCTCTTGTTACATATACACGTACCTGGAATGTAGCGGTATCTGCTTCTCCTTTTTCACGGGACATCTTCACATTAGCGAATTGTGGTGCAGCAGTTACATAGCGTACCGTACCTTTCAGGTCCTTATTGAGACCAGAGATATGAGTTTTAATTTCTTGATTGGCCTTGAATTTCCCCGCTTGTTCTTCATTCACATAGAGATCGTAATATAAATCATTGGTTTCCAGGGTAATCACAGGAGCCCCTTGCGCCACATTTTCGCCGACTTTGGTACTAATCGAAGTAACCTTGCCATCCTGTGGTGCTTTTAACACCAGGCGTTCTTTTTTGAGCAGCAACGTTTTAAGCTGAACTTCCTGTGTGTCTTTTTGTTGCTTTAAGAGGTCAATAGCCAGCTTCTGATCTGCCAACTGTTGACGACTCTGCTGAATGGTTTCCAGTTGGGTCTTGGAACGATCGACGGACAATTGAGCACCGCGAATTTCTTCCTCGGCTTGTTTTACCGAAACGGCTGCTTGTGTCGTCTGTTCACTGGCCTGCATACGTTCTTCAGAAGTGGCACCATGAAGTAGCTTTTGAAGAGACTCTTTTTGCTGGCTCAACTGATTTGTCGCTAAAGTCAAAGAGGATTCGGCATCATCCAACGCTGCTTTGGATGCACTTCCTGCATCATAGAGTGCTTTATTACGCTTATAGTTGGTTTGCGCTGTCTGAACGTTTTTGGTGGCTGAGGCTACGGCAATTCGTTGCTGCTGAACATCTTCATCCCGAGCCCCGTTATTGACCTGTTGTTCCGCAGCAGTGGCTTGACGCTCAGCCGCTTGTGCCCGCTGCAATGCGGCCTGACTTTTACTCTCAGTCACTTGAGCTTGCGCGATATCTAGCTGTGCCTGTTTTTCCTGAGTTGCTGCTCGTGTATACCCTAAATGGATGGATTGTTGTTGTTGGCTGATCTGCGTATTGAACTGGGCGATTTGTGTCCGCAGCTGCTCAATTTGCAGATCCACATCTTTGGAATCCAAAGTCATAAGGACAGTTCCTTTTTTCACCTTAGTTTCTTCTGTTACCGGGATGTTCAGGATTTTGCCTCCTACTTGTTCAAACGATACATGAATGCTATCCGCATTTAGTGTTGTGCCTTTAACAGATCGAGAAGCATTGACTTGATCTTGTCCGTTAGTCTGAAGCAGGAACCCCCCGCCGATAAGGCAGGCAATAGAAATGACAGGGATGATGAGGCTGGCGACTTGTGTGCGATTCATGAGTAATACGCTCCTTACATTCATAAAATGAGTTAAACATAGACTCGAATAAATATCCTGGTATGTACATTTTATTTATTCTTTTATTTAATAATTTAAAAGTTAGTCGGCTAACTAAAACGCAAAATTAAAACTTATTCTGGTTTTGCTGCTTTATATATCTCTTTTGCTTGAGGGATGCCGCTTTCTATTTTTTGGAGTAATGTCAGGAGCAGCTCTTTTTCATCGGTGGATAGGTGGCTCATCAGTGTGGAAGTGCTTGTGAAATGTGTAGGCAGCAGTCTTTCCATCATTTCTGTTCCTTGTTCGGTCAGTTTAACAATGCTCATACGGCGGTCGGAAGGGTGTACGGATCTCATAGTAAGCCCATCGCGTTCCAGGCGGTCAAGCAGACCGGTAACGGTAGGCTTGCTAACTCCTACTTTCTCCGCAAGCTCTGTAGCCAGCAATCCTGTTTGGATGTTGCGGTACAGGAGAATTAATATTGAAAATTTTCCATGAGATATACCGAACTTCTCAAAGCCCTCAAAACTGACTTTAAAAACACTGGAAGATACTCGCATAAAAAATAGCATAGCTTCTGTCGCTCTTACATCAATCTCGGGGATACGCTTAGAAAATTCTTGCAGCGCCTCACGAGTGGGCAAGTCCCGTAAATCAAAATCCATAGGGTTCTCCTTTCTTCTTACAGTATGTTCCAATCAACAAATTAGTTAGCCGACTAATCTTAATCTATTCAAAAATGAATTTCAAGCTAAATTTTGTTAATCGTCATGTAGATTTTTCACTATATGGAGGTTGTTGTCAAAGGAAAATAAAGTGTTAGACTGACGATGCTTCATTAAGCTAACTGGCAGATTAGTTACATAGACGTCAGAATTTTGCATAGGAGTGTAGTCCACCATCCCATACTAATTGTATGGAAAAGAGTCTAGATAAACAGTATACTAGCTATAATTGTTTTTTGTTGAGGTGCATATCAAATGGATGAAATCGATGAATCAAAACAAATTGTATTACAAATCGGCGGTGTCTTGAAAAAGTACAGAAAAGAAAAAAACATGAGCTTAGACGACTTAGCGGAATTAACGGGTGTAAGCAAACTTACTCTGGGGAATATCGAACGTGGCGATACAAATCCAACTTTGGCGATTATATGGAAAATTTCAAAAGGCATATCTTTACCGCTATTAGCTTTGTTGAAATCAGAAGACCCTGTTAGTTTGTATCGAGCAGGCGAAGGACTGCGGTTTTCTAATGATCAAAAAAATTGGATCATTGAACCGGTCTTTAAAAACGCAAGCAACGATATTGAAATGTGTCGGGCTTACTTACAGCCGAATAGCTCGTATCACCCTGAAGGTCATCATGTGAATACAACTGAAATTGCGACAGTAATGACTGGTTCCATTGAAATTCAAGTCAATGGAGAGATTTACACATTGAATCAATATGATACGATCAGTTTTCGTGCAGATTGTCCTCACTCTTATACCAATCGTACGAATAGCGAAACAGTGCTCCATATATCCTTAAAGTATGGTTTCTAAAAGTCGAAAATTCCACTTATTAAATACAACTCCGAATTCCATGACGGGAATTCAGAGTTGTATTTTTGTTTTTAGATGAGTTAATGTGTGTTATAAAATACTTATTGTTAAAAATAATATATTACAAAATAATTATTGTTAAAAATAATATATTATAATATACTTTTATTGTTCGCGCGGATGTTATTTCATAGTTTTTCAATCAGCAGGAAACAAATTTTACGTATGAATTTAGTAAGGAGAAATGAAGAATGTCGAACAAACAAAATATAAAAGCCGTACCATCCTCTATAGGACTGATAATTCTCGGCATTATTATTATTGCAGCTAATTTACGTGCTCCCTTAACCTCAGTCGGTCCTTTAGTGAGTCTCATAAGGGATGACGTTCGTATTTCAAATACAGTAGCAGGCCTGATAACAACGCTACCTCTGCTTGCCTTTGCTTTATTATCACCTCTAGTACCCAAATTTGGACGAAGGTATGGGATTGAACGTATCATTTTGATTGCCCTAATCGTTCTGACTGTTGGCATTGTAATACGTTCTTTATCTGGCGCAGCTAATCTATATATTGGGACAGCAATTCTTGGATTCGCAATTGCCGTATGTAATGTATTATTGCCAAGTTTAATCAAAAGGGATATCCCAAATAAAATTGGCTCCATGACAGGTGTTTACTCAATTTCAATGAGTTTATTTGGAGCAATCGCATCGGGAATCAGTGTACCGCTAGCCGTGAACGCAGGTCTAAAATGGCAGGGAGCATTGGGAATATGGGGGATTCTAAGCTTTGTATCGATTCTCTGTTGGTTACCCCAATTAAGAAATCAAACGAAGCAAACAACCACGACGAGTCAACAGATGGCCAGCAACGATGTGAATGTTTGGCGATCCCCTCTTGCCTGGCAAGTAACCTTGTTTATGGGTATACAGTCCATGGTTTTCTATGTGTTGATCGCATGGTTGCCTGAAATTTTAAAGCAGCAAGGAATTGGCTCAAACCAATCAGGATGGTACCTCTCGATAATGCAGTTAGCTCTGCTTCCATTTACCTTTATTGTCCCCGTTATTGCTGGGCGCATGTCTAGCCAACGTTTGTTAGTGGTCATCACAATCATTTTGCTTTTAACGGGAACGCTCGGACTTCTATACGGAAGCTCCAATATCATTCTGTTGTGGATTATAATACTCGGAATTGGTGGAGGCTGCGCCTTTAGTTTGTCCATGATGTTTTTCGGTTTACGTACTGAAAATGCGCATCAAGCAGCGGAACTGTCTGGCATGGCGCAATCGATCGGATATCTTCTTGCCGCAATCGGTCCTGCCCTTATAGGATTTCTGCATGATGCGACAAATAGTTGGAATCTGCCACTTTTCATTCTGCTTGGCGCTTCGGTCTTACTCTTTTTAGTCGGTATAGGAGCAGCAAGAAACCGTTTTGTAGGTAGCCGAAATAGTTACGAGCTGCCACGGAAAGGACGATAAATATGTTTGACAAAATTATTGTGGCAATTGATAAAGCTGAAATAACGAACAAACTCCTCGATGCAACCGTTGAAATAGCTCGAAACAAACAAACTCAAGTTACCTTGGTTAATGTCAGCCAGGAATATGTATCGAATGGCATGACATATTTACCAGGGCATTTCTTGGAAGAAATATTGAACGAAATGGAGAAAGCGAGTTTGGAACAGTTGCAACAAGCCAAATCCAAATTAGAATCTGCGGGGATTAACCCGGAAACACTTCATCTTAAGGGAGATCCTGCACATGAAATATTAAATTATGCAAGAGATTCCAAGCAGCAACTCATTATTATTGGAAGCCGTGGGCTAAGTGGCATAAAAGAAATGATGCTTGGAAGTGTCAGCCACAAGGTTTCACAGCTATCAAGTTGCCCAGTCCTCATTGTGCATTAACTCCTTCGGGAACCGTAAAGATGATGCATTGTTATACTAACGGAGAACTTTAGTTCAATAAAACAGCGACAGTCTAGGACTTTATTTCGTATTATTAGGTCAACCAGAGATTTCTGGTTGGCCTTTTTTCTTAGGCGTCATATGATGGCGGTAGCCGAGAGAACGTGGACTTTATTGGGGTCAACCCCGTCGTGAAAACAGTTCTCTCACTGCCCCCAATGACCATGTTTGAGCTGGTTGAGACAGGGATCTCGTATCACAAGCGAAGCTATGGGTTTGGAACCATCGCGGGAGTGACGGCAACTTTAAAATTAGGGAGTGTGTTATGGAGCCGGTTGTAGGATTAGATGTGGCTAAAGGAGCCAGCGTCGTTCAGGCTTTTCTAGGAAGGAATGAACCTTACGGAATATTGGAGAGTATTACGCACGAGGAGAGCGGTTTTGAACGATTGGGAGAATTGCTTGATGAATTGAAGGTACTCTCGGGCAGGGAGCCCGTTATTATTTTGGAAGCAACCGGCCATTACCATCGAGGATTAGTTTCCTATTTAATACGTGAGGAGTACAAGTATTTTATAATCAATCCACTTCAATCTAAACGTGCGAGAAACACGCAACTGCGAAAAGTAAAAACCGACGCTGCAGATGCATGGCACTTGGCCGACATGTACTATCGGGGTGATGTAACGCCACATCGTACATGGGACGAGTTGTACACCGAGCTACAGCATGTGACGAGACAACATGAGTTTATAACCTCGATGTATGTTCAGGCAAAGCTAAACTCGAGAGCTTTACTGGATCAGGTATTTCCCGCGTTTGAGAAGGTGTTCAGTAATCTCTTCTCAGCTACTGCACTTAGAGTGCTGCAGAGTTGTCTGAACGACGAGTTTGAAAAGGTAGAATCTATCATTCAGGAACAAACCGGGAAGTCTCATTCGAAAGATTGGGTAGGAGAGAAGGCAAATCAGTTGAGACAAGCATTACTTGAATGGGCCAATAATAAAAGGAGCATAACGCAAAGCATGGCCCTTGTAGGGATGGTATCCCTCCTACTTGAGTTCCAGAAGCAATTAAGTAGGCTGGAAGAAACCCTGGAGGAAATTTCCGCGACATTACCAGAAGTGGAACTTTTAAAGACCATTCCGGGAATAGGCGACAAACTTGCTTCGGCGATCATAGCGGAGATCGGAGATGCCCGTCAATTTAGGAGTGCTAAACAGCTTGTTGCCTACGCAGGTCTTGATCCAAGTGTCTACAGTTCGGGTAAGTATACGGCCTCTAGAAATCGGATAACGAAGCGAGGATCCAAAAGACTTCGAAGAGCTCTATATTTAGCCGTTCAATGCGGACTACGTGGTGGAAGAAATAGCAGATTAAAGGATTATTATGATATGAAAAGAAAAGAGGGCAAGCCCTACAAGGTGGTTGTGATTGCTTGCGCCAACAAGCTACTCCATCACGTTTACGCCATCCTTAATAAAGACCAACCCTACCACATTTAATTCCCACAATTATCCACAACCCTTCACGCCAATGAAGGATTATTTGTTGTGCTCAAAAAAAAGTATATCAGTTTTTAAAATATTTTCCACACTGTAGCTTGACAACTATTAGCTGGTTTTCTCGTCCACGGCTGCCGCTGTTTTTATAGCTAGGGCCAGTCTAATACTTTTTTTACGAGATCTGACGGTTTTATAATTCGAAATGTCGCGTGGGACCAACATATCCAGTCTAGTACTTTATTTTCTTTCTACAGTTGTTCGTGCCATGGTTCAAGCTTTTCCCTACATTGATATTTACAATGAAGTGCTTGATAATAAGTGGATATCGTACGAGACAAAGAACCTAAAAGTGAGGAATCTGGAATGACGACAAAATTATACTACACTGCTCCAAATCTTACGGAGTGGGACACTCATATTACACAGAGCATGGAAAGAGACGGAAAATATTTGGTTATGCTGGAGGAAACGGCCTTTTATCCGCATGGCGGAGGCCAGCCTTGTGATACAGGAACAATTCAGGGCGTCCGTGTATTAGATGTTGTTCTCGAGGATGGGGATATTTGGCATCAGGTAGAGCATTTGCCGGAGGATAGGAAAGTAGCCTGCCAATTGGATTGGGAGCGCAGATTTGATCATATGCAGCAGCATAGCGGGCAGCATTTGCTGTCAGCGGTTTGTCTGGAGTTGTTGGGTGCGCGTACTGAAAGCTTTCATCTGGGACAAGAATATGCCACGATTGATGTGAACTGTTCGGATGTAACACCTGCGCAGCTATCGGCAATCGAACAGGAAGTAAATCAGCAAATCTATAGTAATCGCAACATAAAAAGTTTTTTTGTAACCAGTGAGCAATTGAAGGATATTCCGCTGGTGAAAACGCCCAAAGTGACGGAAAATATTCGGATTGTCGAGATCGAGGGCATTGAATATAATGCTTGCGGCGGTACACATGTAGCTCAGACCGGGGAAATTGGAATGATTAAATGCTTGAAATGGGAAAAGCAAAAAGGGATGGCGAGAATCCATTTCAAATGTGGTGCTCGCGCACTCCAGGACTTTAATGAGAGTGTTCGGATTTTGGACGTGTTATCTACGAAGTTCAATACTGGACGAAAGGATATTTTGACTCGATTCGAAAAGTGGGAGCAGGAGCATAAGCAGCTCAAGGCGCAAGTGGAGTTCTTGCAAGAGGAAAATGCATCGTACCAGGCGAAAGAGTTGCTGTCTGCTGTACAGGGGCATGTTCTTGCTCATGTATTTGAACAAAAATCCATTCAGGAGATGCAGCAATTGGCTGCCAAGCTGACCGCTGAGCATGATCTGCTTGTTTTATTTGCCACAACAGCCGAAAACAAAATCATTCTGGCACATAATGGTACCCATTCCATTAGCTGCGGAGCGTATTTAAAGGAAAATCTGGGCGCGTTTCAGGGCAAAGGGGGCGGTAGCAACCAATCTGCGCAGGCAGCATTTTCGTCCCGCAATGACCTCTTGAATTTCTTCGAAACGGCCCAGCGGCAGTTCATTCAGGGCTGATGTAATGGAGGATTAGTGACGAAGCGGAAGCTTCCACTTTTCCTCTTCTGTAAATAAAATAAAAGAAAAAATAAGTGCAACAACAGCGCCCCAAACGGCTTTATCCCCAATCGTCAAAGTCAGAAATCCCCCCAGCAAGGCTCCTACCAAGAAGGCAGCCAGGATGACACCATAACGCATCGCTCGAATGGCAGCGTTCGTGTCCTTGGTCGTTACAGCGACATACACAGCCTCGATAGCTGATCGAAGGTTACCGGTGCTGACCGTGGAGGTGTACGGCACATCAATGAGCTTGCGGAAGGAAGTCATTTGCACGGAAGCGACGAATGAGACGATCACCACTACTACCGTATTGGGAACTCCTTGCGGAATCAATCCCACGATGAAAAAAATCGCGATTTCCAGTAAAAGAATTGCGCGGGTCCAGTCTGGAGTTAAACGGTGGGTTGATTTGCGTTTAATCCCTTCAGCAACAAAAACCCCCAGTGAAAAGGCGATCAGAGGCGGGATATAGGATAATGCCTGAATCCAGTGCCCCTGAATGACTTTAACAGCCAGCAGCACGATATTGCCTGTCTGTGCGTTGGCGAAAACACCGCCTCTTCCAACAAAGGTATATGTGTCCAAAAAGCCCCCTACTAATGATAGTAAGGCGCCCAGTCGCAACGATTCGGACGTTACCTGATGTAAATGGATTTTGCCTTTCATAAACACGGCATATAAGCCTCCTATACTAAACGTCGATTCTTTAAAGCTAACACGAAAATCCAGGACCATACAATTAAATTAATCACTTAAGCATGACAATGGCACAAAGAAGCCGCAACGGGTCCCATACAAAAGAAAGGACGCGATGCGGCTTTTTGGAGTGCTGTTTAAAGTGCCCACCTAGAACCTCAAAGATGTGCTTATTGCAGGGCTTTGACAAGTGCTGCGCCGAAGTCCTGTGCACCATCTGGACCGTCGGCTGTAATAATGTCGCTATGCGCAACGACATGCTGTGCCACATATTCGGCTTGATGCGATTGGAGCAGGTCCTTTTGTACATCCACAGGATAACATGTAGCCGTTCTGCCGGAGAGCAGTCCAGTTTGAGCCACGGCTACAGAACCTGCGCAGATGCCAGCCAATAGTTTCTTTTGCTCATGAGTTTGTTTCAGCAGAGCTTGGAGATCCGCGTTATTCCAAAGATAGTCATTCGTTCCTGATCCGCCGATCACAGATACCACATCATAATCAGCCAGCACAGCGTCAGTAAAAACAAGATCAGCTGTCGCTTTACCGTTGTAGTCACCTATGATTTCGCCTGTTTTTGTACTAGCTAGCGTAACAGTAACGCCTGCTTGCTCCAGTGCTTCCTTTGGTTTAAACAATTCATCCTCATTAAAGCGCTCTGGGGGTATAATAAAAAGAGCTTTTTTACTCATACTTCATTCCTCCTTGAATGTGAAACGATATCTACTATTGTAGGATGGCATCGTCAGGCTGTGAAGAATGCACTTTCAAGTACGGAGGTTACCTGTAGGTTACTATTAGAGTGCAAGACCATGATGATTTAGAAGGAGTTAATTGATATATGTCCGATACGCTAAGAGAAGAAATACGGGAGAAGATCGTCAACGGAGACTATAACTGCGAAAAGGAACTGACCCTTTCGGTCTTAAGCGGAAAGTGGAAGGTCGTCATTTTATGGCATCTGGGTGTAGAAGGGGCGCACCGTTTCAGTGACCTGCAAAGGCTGTTTCCGAAGCTGTCGCATAAAGTGCTGACCAATCAGCTGCGGGAGTTGATGGAGGACGGTATTGTGCACCGGGAAGTGTATCCCGAGGTACCTCCAAAGGTGGAGTATTCGATGACTGAACTGGGGATGACGATTTTGCCCATTGTGGAGATGATGTATGACTGGGGGAAAAAACGGGTGCAATCCATTCGTGAGGAAATGCAACGCAGCGGTGAGGGAAACGTTTAAATAATGGAATCGATATGTAGGTGAATCAATAAAGTTCCTTCATATGAAAAATAGAACGCCTTGCACTATGAGTACAAATTGTACTTAGAGCAAAGGCGTTCTTTGGCATGTTAGCAGTCTGTGTGTTTTTATCATGTTAGTTTAGGAAAAATAGCTGTAGCCCATATGGATCATTGCTTTTCAAGTGCTGGTAGAACCTCAATCCAGCGTGTAGCCCAAGTACCGATATGGTCAAACAAAGGAGCTAAATCGCGTCCCTTATCTGTAAGAGAGTATTCAATCCGTACAGGCTTCTCAGGATAAACCATACGTTGTATGATTCCTTCTTCCTCCAGCTCTTTTAGACGGTCGGAAAGGACCTTTCCACTTAAATTAGGGATTGAATTCTCAATAGCGACGAAACGTTGCGGACCATTAGTTAGTTGAAATACGATCAACACCGTCCAACGCTTACTCAGTAGCTCCATAGCTTTTTCAAACCGTGGGCACATCTGCGGAATGTTCATGTGATCACCTCATGCTCCTATTATTAACGATCCACTGTTAAAAGTAAATGATTTTACTTTACATAAATTTATTACTTGACGAAATGGTGTGATATAAATATACTTTGTTACATAAAGTAACTTGTTGGCTTTGATACGGAGCTTGAGATATGAATACTTAAAATTTGAACTTAATTTGATATTATTTTTGATATTATTAATGATGTAATTAAATGAACAGATACGAACTAATCGTTATGGTGTGGTTTGGGCGTAGGGGGAAGTCAGATGAAGTTGGAATGTGAAGTGTGCGTAGTTGGAGGGGGACCCGCAGGAACTTTGTTGTCCTGTCTACTGGCGGCGCATGGTGTATCCACGATATTGATTGAGCGGCAGAGCATAGCGGGAAAGGCTTTCCGCGGTGAAATCTTGAATGATGAGGGTCAGGAAGTGATCCAAAAGCATAAGCTGCTCGAACAAATTCATAAGGACTATGTTCTCGCCTCTACAAGAATCGAATATTGGGAGCATCAGCAGCAAGTGAAGACGGTCAAGCCAGCATCAGTAGATGGTAATGTGGGGGTTCATATTCCACAGCCTCGATTTTTGGAGGCTCTGCTCAAGCAGGCGTCAACCTACGAGTCCTTCCGTTACCTGGCGGGTACAACTGTGACTACCTTGGAAGGTAACAGCGAGCAGGGGTACACGGGCTTGGCCGCCCGCGATAAGAACGGTCATGAGATCACGATTGACAGTTCGTTGATTGTAGGGGCAGACGGTCGCTATTCGACTGTGCGCAAGCTGGCGCAGATGCCTGTGACAAACATTCGACACGGCTATGATCTGCTATGGGCGAAAATCACAGCACCTGCTGGGTGGGAGCCCGTCACTCGTCTGGCACGGGTCAACGGAGGGCAGTTGGCTTTATTCTCGCAGGCTGAGGGCTATATTCAAATTGGCTGGAATGTGGAGGAAGGTAGCTTTCCAACCCTGTTTAAGCAATCCTTTGAACCCTTTATACAACGGCTTACCGAGGCTTTTCCGGATTTGAAGCATAGTGTGCATGATCACATTCGTTCATGGAAGGACTTCGTACCGTTGGATATTTTCAGCAGTCGCAGTGACACCTGGGCGCAGAACGGGCTGGTCCTTATTGGAGATGCGGCGCATACCATGACACCTACCGGAGCTTTTGGCTTGAATGCAGCGTTAAAGGATGCCGATGTGCTAGCTAGTGAGCTTCTTCGTTTACGACAGAAGAGCTATACCGCAGGAGACCTAAAGGCGTTCGAAGACGGACGACGACAGGCTGTCACCGAGCTTCAGGAACGGCAGCTGACGATGGAATCCACGTTTCATGAACATTTCTTACAAGCCGATAATCAAAGGATATAAATCCTGACAACAACATGAATTACCGGAATTTTCATATATAGAGTTTATATAAAGGATGGTGCAGAGAGATGAACCAAAAAGATGTAGCTACGCTACTTAACGATAAAATTCAAACCGTTCGCGGAGAGCAATCTTCGACGATTTTAGTAGGACCGATCAAGCTGCCAGTTAATATGGAAGGAGAAACGGTTGTTTTTCAGTGGTACTGCTGGTTGCCTGTACGGGATGAGGAAGATCGTCAGGACTTACTGAATGCCACCGCTGAGACGATTGTGAAGCGATTGTCCACACTGGATTTGGCAGAGGGACAACAGTCAAGCGTTTTGGTGTATGGCGATCTTCAACAGTCGGAAAATGCATTAGTTCGCATGCATAGTATTTGCCATACTGGAGATATTTTTGGTAGCAAGCGTTGTGATTGCGGATTTCAACTCCACCAGTCCATGAAAATGATTGTGGAACATGGAACGGGTGCATTGTTCTATCTGGCTAACCATGAAGGCCGCGGAATCGGTTTGTTTAGTAAAGCAATGGCTTATATTCTGCAGGAAGAAGGCATGGATACTGTAGAAGCCAATCATCAATTGGGTTTTGAAGATGATACACGCAACTATGCGGATGCCATTAGTGTGCTCCGTCACCTGAGACAAAAACCAGTAACCCTGATCACAAATAATCCCAAAAAACTGGATGCCTTGAAGAAATCGGGTATGAATGTGGCGGGTCGCATGCCGCTCTGGGGCGATGTGTCGCAATATAATGAACGGTATTTGAATACAAAAGTGGAACGATCCGGCCATTTGCGGGATTCCGATCTCAGGGAGGTTCTATGACCACTCACGAAAAATATATGCGCCTGGCACTGGAAAATGCCAGAAGTGCTAAAGGGCAAACCGAACCGAATCCGCTCGTCGGATCAGTCATTGTCAACAACGGTCGTATCGTTGGGATCGGCGCTCATCTGAAGCCCGGCGAGCCACATGCCGAGATTCATGCGTTGCGTATGGCGGGTGAACACGCTCAGGGAGCGACAATTTACGTAACGCTGGAGCCGTGTTCCCATCACGGTCGGACAGGCCCGTGCGCGGAAGCCATTGTGAAGGCAGGCATTCGTCGGGTGGTGGTTGCAGCGCTGGACCCGAACCCGCTGGTTTCCGGCAGAGGGGTACAGATTTTGAAAGATGCGGGCATTGAGGTCATTGTCGGAGTATGTGAGCAGGAATCCATCCGCATGAATGAAGTGTTCAATCAATATATTGTGAGCAAGCGTCCTTTTATTACGATCAAATCGGCAGTAACACTGGACGGTAAAATTGCAACCCGGACCTCGGAAAGCAAATGGATTACATCTGAGGCTGCACGGGAGGATGTGCATCGTCTTCGTAACGAGCATGTGGGAATCCTGGTCGGTGTACAGACGGTGATTCACGATAATCCTCAGCTTACGACTCGTCTACCAGAAGGACGGAATCCGATTCGTATCATTTTGGATAGCAAGCTTCGAATTCCATTGGATGCCCGTGTCATTACAGATGGGGAGGCGCCTACCTGGATATTCACAGGACGCGCTTATGATGAAGGCAAGCGTAGCCAGTTGGAACAGCTAGGTGTAAAGATATTTCCGACTCAGGATGAAAACAGCGATCGGGTTAACCTGCCGCAAATGCTGGATATTCTGGGGGCAGCGGAGGTGTCATCAGTGTTCGTAGAAGGCGGAGCCGAGGTGAACGCTTCCTTCGTGCAGCAAGGGCTGGCAGACAAGCTGGTGCTGTACATGGCACCAAAGCTGGTTGGAGGACGCGCAGCCCCGGGATTTCTCGGGGGAGAGGGCGTGTCTGCGATGAGCGATGCGGTGGCATTGCATGATTTGAGCGTGACACAGGTTGGTGTAGACTGGAAACTAGAAGGGTATTTTGAGCGGGAAAAATGAGTGTTGTTTGCGGGGGAGAAGGCACTCCACTAAGGGGTTGATCTTCCGATCGCTGTTGCAGTGGGATTCTTCGGATTGTATAAGACATTTAAAGGTAAGAATCCCACTGCAAAGGCGAACGCTTACGCTTCTCCAGATTCAACCCCTTCGCTCCGCTACTGCCCACCGCAAAGTCACTCATTTTTTCGAAATGGTGTGGAGCATGGGAAAGGCAAAAGGACTCAAAAGCTCAAAAGCTCAAAAGCTCAAAAGCTCAAAAGCTTATATACTTAAAAGAACAGAGAATCTGAAGGGCTACAAGGCCTGGAGGATTCTTTTTTTATATACTAAACGTTTATTAGGGTGAATGATTAATGGGGTGAATAACTCATAGGGTAAATGTCTAATGGGGTGAATTCGAGATAACATAATTACACATGCTTGGGTTTTTCGTCCTGGTTTCTTATGTATTTCTAGAGACTTTCGCCTCGTTTAGTTAGAATATAGAAATAAAAGGATTGACCTGGAAATTGAGATCAAGCACAATGAAGTTGAAATCAACTTGGAAGAGAAGGGAAAAGCCTTGCAGTGAAAGGGATTATAGAATTCAAAGGAGGATGTAGGTTGTGAAAAAAACGTTATTATGCTTGTTAAGTGCCAGTCTGATATTTTTAGCTGCACCGGTTTCTACTAAAGCCTTTTCGGGTGAGGTCACACAAGGCGCTGGCTCATATTCAACCACACTACCTGCCGGAGCAGCAACACCGCAAAACGAGATTTACAAAACAGCGAATGTAACCAGCCCAATGCCTACCAATGACTGGTGGAGCAGCCTCGCCTGGGTACCGTACTCCGAGGCTCAATATCCGCATCCCCTTGCCTTGAAAAATCAGCAAAACGGTTTACGCATCTTTAACCCGAGTGAGAAAATTACAGTAAATCCGGGATACATCGCAGGTTGGATGGATGATGTGAACGATTTTTCCGTCGGCCATTCTGTAAGCGCTTCATTTCCAGATGCCAAGGTGGACGGTTTCAGCGACTGGTTTGTCAAATCATTATTTCAAAGCGGCAGCAATAAAATGAGTGCTACCTATGGACACGGCTCCCCCTATGTTTTTTTTGAGTTTGGCGGTGGCAATCCCAAGCTTTCATTTAATGGGGTGCCAGAGGTTTGGTCTGGGTCAGCTAGTTCCCCTGTGCTTGGCATTACGGTTAATGGCTCACACTATGGTCTGTTTGGTCCTTCCGGCAGCACCTGGTCTGGCCTCGGAACGAGTACTCTGATCAATCAATTGAACGGGAAAAACTATTTTACAGTGGCGGCTTTGCCTGACAAAACAACCGCGACATTGGACAAATTTCAGCAATACGCCTATTCTTTCGTTACAAACTCCAAAGCACAGTACAGCTATAACGAAGCCTCTTCCGAAGTGACGACCACCTTTACTGTTGCGACAACAGCGAAGGAAGGCACGCAAAGCGGTACTATTTTTGCCTTATACCCGCATCAGTGGAAAAATTCATCACAACCCCTGCTAGGCTATACGTACAATTCTGTACGCGGTCTGATGAAAACAGCAGAAGGTGCTTCTTTTCAAACGAAAATGAAGTTTACAGGGGTACTGCCTTCCCTGCCCGACTTGGGGTCCTACGATAAAAATACGCTCAACAGTTATATAGACGAAGCGAAAGCGGAAGTCTACTCCGGCGATAGAGACACGTACTGGACTGGAAAACGTCTGGGCAAGCTAGCAGCGCTGGCGCCGATTGCCGACCAGGCTGGCAATACCGCAGCAGCGACCCAGTTCCGCAATGAGATCAAAAGCCGGCTGCAGGACTGGTTTAAGGCCAGTGACAGCTCGGGTAATCTGAAAAGCTCCAGTCTATTTGTGTATAACAACAATTGGGGGACACTGATCGGTTATCCCGACAGCTTTGGCAGTGCGGTAGAATTAAATGACCATCACTTCCATTATGGATACTTTATCAAGGCCGCAGCCGAAATTGCACGTGTGGACAAGAGCTGGGCATCCAATTCCCAATGGGGGCAGATGGTACAGCTGCTCATTCGCGACATCGCCAATACCGACAGGTCTGATTCGAAATTTCCGTATTTGCGTAATTTTGATCCCTATGCCGGGCATACCTGGGCTTCCGGCCATGCCAAATTTGGTGATGGCAACAACAATGAATCCTCCTCGGAAGCGATGAATGCTTGGGCAGGTCTTATTTTATGGGGCGAGGCGACGGGAAATACTCAAACTCGTGATCTGGGCATCTATCTATACACAACGGAAATGAATGCGATTAACGAATACTGGTTTGATGTGCATGGCACAAACACCCCAGCAGGGATGCAAAGCGCGACGGCAAGCATGATCTGGGGTGGTAAAACGGTAGGGAATGCAACATGGTGGACCAATAATGCCGCAGAGGTTCATGGTATCAACTGGCTACCGATCACCTCGGCTTCCTTGTATCTGACGCAGTATTCAGATTATGCAGCTAAAAATTATAACGATCTGCTGCGAAAAAGCGGTGGGAATTTCAATCCATGGGAAGATATTGTGTATATGTACAGAGCGATCTCGGACCCGTCCGATGCCAAGGCCAAATTCAGTGCACGCGTAGCGGCCATGACACCGGAAGCGGGAAATTCCAAGGCGAATGCCTACCACTGGATCTACAATTTGGATGCTTTAGGCAACATCGACCGCAGCATCACTGCTAATTCACCTATTTATGCCGTATTTCATAAAAACGGTGTAAAAACTTATGTGGCCTACAATTTTACAAACCAAGTCAAAACAGTAACCTTCTCAGATGGGCACAGTATTACCGTGCAGCCGAATAGCTTTAATACCGGAAATGGAAGCGGCGGTGGCAATCCGCAACCTGATACAGAGGCTCCATCCATCCCGGCGAATGTTCGAGCTACGACCAAAACGGCTTCGGTAGTCACTCTGGAGTGGGATGCAGCTACAGACAATGTTGGCGTTACGGGTTATATCGTTTATAAGAACGGGGCTCAGGCAGCAGAGATAAGCGGTACTTCCGCTTCAATTACAGGGCTGAATGCAGCTTCCACTTACAGCTTTACCGTTAAGGCTCGCGATGCAGCTGGTAACCTATCTGCAGCAAGCAATGCGGTAGGGGTAACGACAGACCCAGCATCTGGCGGTAATGAGGGTGGTGGAGAAACGGAGGATTATAAAGTAGGAGCTCGCTTTGTCAGCGATCATGAAGCATTGCTTCAATTTACACCCAAAACAGCCTCGGTCTATGTTGACGTGCATTATACTTTAACGGGTGGACAACAGCTCAATTACCGAATGACAAACAACGGCGGTGTCTGGGAGCAGCGGGTTACAGACCTCGATATCGGGAAGGCTGTCAGCTATTGGTTTACCTATGAAAAGGCGGGATTGCAATACGAGACCCCTTCATTCAGCTATACACACCAGCAGACTGCTTCTACAACGACAGACGTTCCACAACTTCCACTACCGAGCGTTGATCCCGTTTTCGAAAAAACATCCTAGTGGATCAGGCCTAAGATACGAACGCGACAGTTAACTATAGAAAGAAAGACACAAGGGAAGCAAATACGCTTCTCCTGTGTCTTTTTTTGTTTTTTTATAGGGTCGTAATACTTTCGCCATGTTCGTGAGTTCCAGGTTGCGCGATAATGATAAAGGCTGATACAGGAAGATATTACCGAGGCGAGGATTTCCAAAGGTCCCGCAGTGCCTGCCCTGATGGGGTCAGGTATCCTGTAATTCTGATGTATCCACCAACATTAGGGTTCAATTCCCAATCGCCTTCCACGCGACTTCTGGTAGAGTATTCGAATGATCGAATAAAAACAATGAAAAGACCCGGATAAGAGCATCCCATGTCTGGTCTCGATGACAGGTACCGGGGCGATGGCTATGCGGCCAGCGGATACCGGAGAGAGCAAGCGCCGACAGGGTTCGAGGCTTCGGGGATACAGATTCACAATCGATGTTGGGCTGATGAATTCCATCCCTAGAACACGGAAACAGGCGGTATCTTTCTTTTTCCTTAAGCTTGACCCCGCCGTCCACACCGAAGGGATGCTCTGCAAGGGTCACTAACCCTACTACAACAAATAAAAATAAAAAATCCTCATTTTAAAAATGTGTGTTTACTATAACATGCGAATCAGCGGAGCGGACCATTTGAATCTGAAGAAGCGAAGCGTTCGCCTTTGCAGTGGAATTCCTACCTTTGAATGTTTTATGTAATTGAAGGAATTCCACTGCAACAGCGATCGGAAGATCAAATGGAACGTGAAGCCGCTACACGCGGAAATGTACATTTTTAAGTTGAGGATTTTAAATACTAGGAGTGATACGATGTTTAAGAAGATAACGATTAAATCTGATGAGCGCGGGCTGCTGTTCAAAAAAGGAAGCTACCACAAGTTGTTGCACCCAGGAACTTACCTATTGAAAACATTTCGGCAGGAAGCAGTTGAAATTTTGAATGTAGCCGAACCATTTTTTGTACCTGATCATGACATTCGTTTGTTTTTGACAGATCCCCTATTGCTTGAGCAATTGAATGTCATTGATGTAGAGGACCATGAATATGTGTTGCATTATGAGGATAATCGATTTGTGGAGCTACTGACGGCAGGAAAATATGCTTTTTGGAACATGCTCAAGAAACATCGTTTTGTTCGTGCAGATACTCGGCAGCCTGCGATTGATAAGGCATTGGGGCAAGCATTCTTGTCCAAGACACCGGGCTTCTGGAAGGCACTTCAGGTGGGCAGCTATGAATTGGGATTTTTATATTACGATAATGTGTTGCAGGGTGAGCTGAAACCGGGCAAATATTATTTCTGGATGTCCACAGTGAATACAGAGATCAAAACGATAGATATGCGACAACAGCAGATGGACCTGATGGGACAGGAAATCATGACAGAGGACAAAATCACGCTGCGCCTCAACTTCGTCTGTCAGTACCGTATCATCGACCCGTTGCGGGCGTTGGAATTCAGGGCATACGAGGAACAAATGTACATTATGCTTCAACTGCTGCTGCGCGAATATGTTGGCACGATGAAGCTGGATGATTTGCTGAAAATGAAGCAGGAGATTGCGGAATATGTTTTGACTCGACTGAATGAGCAGAGCGGCGAATATGGAGTGACTTTTACGTCAGCAGGGGTGAAGGATATTATTTTGCCGGGGGATATCAAGGATATTCTGAATACCGTGCTGTTGGCAGAGAAGAAGGCACAGGCCAACCTCATCACACGACGTGAAGAGACGGCATCCACTCGTAGTCTGCTCAATACGGCCAAGCTGATGGACGAGAATGCCACCCTCTTTCGTCTTAAAGAACTGGAATTCATGGAAAAAATCTGCGAGAAGATTGGCACGATTTCGCTGACTGGCGGGAATACGTTGCTGGAGCAGCTGAACACGCTGGTTCACATGAAAGAGGGGCAGGGACTCCAATAACTGAAAATACTCCCGAACGATGAGTGCAAGCCGGCTCAAGGTTTGGGAGTATTTTGCGTTTTAGTTTGTCTTGGTGGATGCAAGAAAAGCGTCCATATCGATCACCGGAATGAGGGTACCCTGATGCTCCATCACAGTAGGGAACAACTCGCGCTGCCACTCTTCCTCATTGCTTTGTAGCTGACTGTCCTCGGCAGAAGCCGTGTCCTCCACCTGATCGACAAGTAGAGCAATCTTCGCACGGCTGAGCAAAATCATTTTGTCCTCGGCGGAATCGCTTGATACAGGAAGAAACAGCTTTTTGCGTAAATTAAGGATCGTAAATACGTTGCCACGAATAGTCACCATTCCTTCATGCCACGCCTCGGAAAAGGGAAGCGGCGTTCCTTTTTTGGCATTCATGACTTCTTCTACTTCCACAAAGTTTAACGCGAACTTTTTGTCCGCCAGACTGCACACAATAAATTCAGACATAGCAATTCTCCTTACATATTCAGATAAGCCATCACAGGTTGTGAATGAGCGGTAAAATGGGTTAACTATTGCGTTTTGACAGATGGAACGATAAAGTTGAGGATGCGGTAAAGTAGTTGTAGTTAATCACAGAATATCACAAACGAGCAGTTAAATCTTCCAAATTAACAACTATACGGCCAAGGCGTGGCTTCAAGTTTCCCTTCATATATAATGTTTGGGACTAAAGCTGTGTCCGCTGGCACTACATTTTAAGATAAGCGGGTTGAGGTAGAATGGATCATGAAAAGCAGCGATTAAGTATCGAGGCAGCCAGATTATACTATCTAAACGACTACAGTCAGCAAGATATCGCGGTCAGACTCGGGGTTTCGCGTCCTACGGTATCGCGGTTACTGCAGGCTGCCAAGGAACAGGGATACGTGCGGATCAGTATTGTGGACCCGATGGAGGATATGGACGCGCTCGGAGAGCAGGTGAAGAAGAAGTACGGACTGGATACCGTGTTAGTCTGTTATTCGCCGTTAAATGAATATCAGGAGATCAAGAAGCATATCAGCAAAAAAGCAGCCGATTATTTGCATGAAACGGTACAGGATGCTGATATTATTGGAGTGACATGGGGAACAACGATGCATGCCGTGGCCCTTCATCTCCAACAAAAGCAGGTCAAGGGTGTTGAGGTGGTTCAGCTCAAAGGAGGCGTGAGCCATTCACATGTCAACACATATGCCGTGGAAACCGTGAATTTGTTCGCAGAAGCCTTTCATACTATAGCACGGTATTTGCCGCTGCCTGTGATTTTCGACAGTCACGCCGTTAAGAAAATGGTCGAGGAGGATCGGCATATCCAGCGTATCATTGAACTTGGCAAGCAGGCGAACATCGCTGTGTTTACGGTGGGTACGGTCAAGGAGGATGCATTGCTGTTCCGATTGGGTTATTTTAACGGGGAAGAGCAGAAGCTACTGCAAAGAATCGGCAAGGGCGATATTTGCTCGCGCTTTTTTGACGCTGAGGGCAACATATGCAGTCAGGAAATCAATAGCCGTACCGTCGGGATTGATTTGCCTGATTTGCGAAAGAAGGAGAAGTCCATTCTCGTCGCTGGAGGCCAGCGTAAAGTGGAGGCCATTCGGGCATCGCTGCGTGGAAAGTATGCGAATATCTTGGTGACAGATCAGTTTACGGCACAAGCACTTTTACAATAGAGCAAGTCGTTCTCAATCCAGCAAAATACACGGTTATGGCGTTTCCCTACAGGGTAATATGAATTGTAGGTGACGCCTTGCGCATAAGCTTGAACATAATTTCAAAATGTGTTTTACATATGTTCAAAGGCGTGCTATGATGGTCTCATCACAGAGAAATAAAGGACTTTTGTCTTCACACTATTTATCTAATGAAGGAGCTTTTAGATATGAACATTGCAGCATTAATCGACCATACATTGTTGCGTGCAGATGCGACGAAGGATGAATTTACGAAATTGACTACCGAGGCAAAAAAATATCAGTTTGCTTCTGTATGTGTGAACCCGACGTGGGTAGCTTATGCAGCAGAACAGCTCGCAGGCACAGGCGTAGCCATCTGTACAGTTATCGGTTTCCCGCTGGGAGCGAGCACGTCCGCAACGAAAGCATTTGAAACGAAAGATGCTATTGCTAACGGTGCGACTGAAATCGATATGGTTATTAACATAGGTGCTTTGAAGGCACGTGATGTACAGCTCGTCGAGCAGGACATCCGTGCGGTCGTGGAGGCAGCTGCCGGTACACTGGTAAAAGTGATTATCGAAACATGCCTGCTGACAGACGAAGAGAAGGTACTGGCATGTGAGCTGTCCGTCAAAGCGGGAGCGAATTTTGTGAAAACCTCGACAGGCTTCTCAACAGGTGGAGCTACTGCGGAAGATGTGGCTTTGATGCGCAAAACGGTAGGACCTGAGATTGGTGTCAAGGCTTCAGGCGGTGTACGCAGTTTGGAAGACGTGCAAAAATTAGTAGAAGCTGGCGCAAGTCGGATCGGTGCAAGTTCCGGTGTGAAGATCATCGAGGGCGAGCAGTCAACATCTTCCTACTAAGTTTATTTTAAAGTCATGGAGGGATTCGCGATGAAGGATCAATTGATTCAGAAAGCGCTTGAGGCGCGTAAACAGGCATACGTTCCGTATTCTAATTTTCAGGTGGGTGCTGCGGTTCTCGGAAGCGATGGCACGATTTATCACGGATGTAATGTGGAAAATGCCTCCTACGGCTTATGCAATTGTGCAGAGCGGACAGCGATTTTCAAAATGGTATCCGAAGGCTGCCGTCAAATTGATTCGATTGCGATAGTAGCTGATACGGAAGGGCCTGTGTCTCCATGTGGAGCCTGTCGTCAGGTTATTTCCGAATTTGCTCATCAAGATACCAAAATTTATCTGACAAACCTTCATGGCAACACGGAAGAGTGGACGGTGGATCAATTACTGCCGGGTGCTTTTCGACCTGCGGATCTGGGGAAATAAAAAAAAGAATGCCTCTTTGGAGCGCATTCTTTTTACGGGGAATGTAAGCGCTTAATGTAATGAGGGGGAAATTAAATGAAATATGTAATCGCTCTGGTGGGACTGCTCGTTGTATTTGCACTTACTTACGTTGCCAGCAGTGACAAGCGTAAAATCAGGTATCGTCCGCTGATAGTTATGGTTGTTCTGCAAGCAGCGCTTGCTTGTGTGCTATTAAATACACGTATTGGCGAATTTCTGGTCAAAGGCTTTGCAAAAGGTTTTAATAGTCTTTTGGCATATGCAACTGAAGGGATTAACTTTGTTTTTGGCGGAATTGCGAATGAAGGAGCAGCACCGTTCTTTATCGGTGTACTGCTGCCAATCGTGTTTATATCTGCGCTGATTGGTATATTGCAATATGTAAAAGTGTTACCTTTTATTATTAAATATATCGGGCTTGTCTTGAGCAAAGTAAACGGAATGGGTAAACTGGAATCCTACAACGCTGTAGCTTCGGCTATCTTGGGTCAATCCGAGGTGTTTATTTCCGTTAAGAAGCAAATTGGTCTGCTGCCAAAACATCGGTTGTATACACTGTGTGCGTCTGCGATGTCTACGGTGTCCATGTCGATTGTGGGAGCTTACATGCAAATGTTAAATCCCAAATATGTGGTCACAGCTTTGGTATTGAACCTGTTCGGCGGCTTTATTATCGCTTCCATTATTAATCCGTACAAGATTGAGAAGGAAGACGATTTACTGGAGGTTCAGGAGGAAGAGAAGCAGTCCTTCTTCGAAATGCTCGGGGAATATATTATGGACGGTTTCAAGGTTGCTATTACGGTAGCTGCAATGCTGATCGGTTTTGTGGCGCTGATTGCCATGGTTAACGGGATTTTCTCTTGGTTGTTTGGAATCAGCTTTCAGGCGCTGCTTGGATATGTGTTTGCGCCTTTCGCTTTTGTCATGGGTATTCCGTGGAACGAAGCCGTTCAGGCGGGCAGCATTATGGCTACCAAACTCGTGTCCAACGAATTCGTGGCCATGCTTGATCTGACCAAGCAAACAGGCTTGTCGGAGCGCACGGTCGGGATCGTATCGGTATTCCTCGTATCCTTTGCTAACTTCTCATCCATCGGTATCATTTCCGGGGCTGTGAAGGGTTTGCATGAAAAACAAGGAAATGTGGTGGCCCGCTTTGGTCTGAAGCTGTTGTACGGGGCAACGCTGGTTAGCGTGCTGTCGGCAACGATTGCAGGGTTGTTTTTGTAAAAAAAACAGCGAGTTAGGAAAGGATTTTTATGATGTCTAAATTCAAACGAATTCACTTGGTGGTTATGGACTCGGTTGGTATCGGCGAAGCGCCGGATGCTGCCCAGTTTGATGATTACGATGTAGATACACTCGGTCATATTGCCCGCGAACGCGGTGGTCTAAAGATGCCGAATATGGGTAAGCTCGGTCTATCCAATATTCGTTCCATAGAAGGTGTGGAAGTGGCCGACAAGCCGCTTGCGTATTACACTAAGATGCAGGAAGCGTCCAATGGCAAGGATACGATGACGGGTCATTGGGAAATCATGGGCTTGAATATTGCTGTTCCTTTCCGTGTATTTCCTGATGGGTTCCCGGATGAGCTGATTCAGCGCATTGAGGAGCACACAGGCCGCAAAGTTATTGGCAATAAGCCGGCCAGTGGAACGGAAATCATGGATGAGCTGGGTGAAGAACACGTGAAAACTGGAGCGCTCATCATCTATACCTCGGCGGACTCTGTGCTGCAAATTGCGGCGCATGAGGAAGTTGTACCTTTGAAAGAGCTCTATGAGATTTGCGAGTTCTGCCGTAAAATCACGCTGGAAGATCCGTACATGCTGGGTCGCATTATTGCACGTCCGTTCGTAGGCGAGGCAGGGAACTTCTCTCGTACCTCCAACCGACATGATTATGCGCTCAAACCGTTTGGTCGCACCACCATGAACGAGCTGAAGGATGCAGGTCTAGATGTGATCGCCTTGGGTAAAATCTCCGACATTTATGACGGTGAGGGTGTGACGAAGGCGGTGCGTACGGTGTCCAATATGGACGGCATGGATAAGCTGGTGGCTACGCTCGATGAGGATTTCACCGGATTAAGTTTTCTGAATTTGGTGGACTTTGACGCTGTATACGGTCACCGTCGTGATCCGCAGGGGTATGGTCAAGCCTTGGACGATTACGATGCGCGTCTGCCAGAGGTTTTTGCCAAAATGACCGATGACGATCTGCTAATCATCACTGCGGACCATGGGAATGACCCGACGTATCGGGGAACGGATCACACCCGCGAATATGTACCTTTGCTGGCATATTCCCCGCGTTTTACAGCTGGGGGCAAGGAGCTTGCGGTTCGTAAAACCTTTGCTGATATTGGAGCGACCGTGGCGGATAACTTTGGTGTGAAACTGCCTGAACACGGAACGAGCTTTTTGGCAGACCTTCAGTAATCAAGGACCAGCAAGAGTACAAGCAAGATTACTAGTAACGATATAAATAACGATACAAGCATGGACAAATGGGACGGAGGAATAAAAAAACATGAGTGTACACATTGGAGCCAAACCCGGAGAAATTGCAGAAACGATTTTGCTGCCAGGAGACCCGTTACGGGCTAAGTTTATTGCTGAAACGTATCTGGAGGACGTGACCTGCTACAACGAGGTACGCGGAATGCTCGGATTCACGGGTACGTACCAAGGCAAACGCCTATCTGTACAGGGAACTGGGATGGGGCTGCCTTCCATCAGTATTTATGTCAACGAACTGATTAGCGAATATGGTGTGAAAAACCTGTTCCGCGTGGGTACATGCGGCGGAATGAAGGAGCATGTGCACGTTCGTGACGTCATTTTGGCACAGGCATCCTGTACGGATTCCGGCATGAACCGCCATATCTTTGGCGGCTACGATTACTCGCCGATTGCCAGCTTCAATCTATTGAAGGGCGCTTATGATCGCGGTGTTGCCAAAGGCTTGAACATGCATGTCGGCAATGTATTCAGCTCAGACAGCTTCTACCGTGATGACAAATCAGTGGTACAAAAGCTGATGGAATACGGCGTGCTGGGTGTAGAGATGGAAACTTCGGCTTTGTACACGCTGGCAGCCAAGTTTGGCGTAAACGCACTGACGATTCTGACGGTAAGCGATCATTTGCTGACGGGGGAAGAAACGACCGCAGAAGAACGGCAAACAACTTTTAAAGAAATGATGGAAGTTGCACTGGATACAGCAGTATCTCTGTAAACGATCATACGCACAGTGAGGAGAAATGACATATGAGAATGGTAGACTTGATTGAGAAAAAACGTGACGGAAAAGAACTGAGTACAGAGGAAATTAATTTTATTATCCAAGGCTACACTCAGGGTGAAATTCCTGATTATCAAGTCAGTGCATTGGCGATGTCCATTTTCTTCAAAGATATGACTGAACGCGAACGCGCTGATCTGACAATGGCGATGGTTCATTCGGGTGATACCATTGATCTGTCCGCGATTGAAGGTGTAAAGGTCGATAAGCATTCCACTGGCGGTGTGGGTGATACGACAACGCTGGTACTGGCTCCGCTCGTAGCGGCCTTGGACATTCCGGTAGCCAAAATGTCAGGCCGCGGCCTCGGACATACCGGAGGAACGATCGACAAGCTGGAAGCTATTGCAGGCTTCCACGTCGAAATCAGCAAGGACGAATTTGTGGATTTGGTGAATCGCAGCAAAATTGCGGTCATCGGGCAAAGCGGCAACCTGACACCTGCGGACAAAAAGCTGTATGCCTTGCGTGACGTTACAGCGACGGTCAACTCGATTCCGCTGATTGCCAGCTCGATTATGAGTAAGAAAATCGCTGCTGGCTCCGATGCCATCGTGCTTGATGTAAAAACAGGTGCAGGCGCATTTATGAAAACCGTAGATGATGCCAAAGCACTGGCACATGCCATGGTGTGCATCGGTAACAATGTGGGTCGAAAAACGATGGCAGTCATTTCCGATATGAGTCAACCGCTGGGTCTGGCCATCGGTAACTCGCTGGAAGTGAAAGAAGCGATTGATACGCTGCGTGGCGAAGGACCAAAAGATCTGGAAGAGCTGTGTATGGCTTTGGGCAGTCAGATGGTGTTTTTGGCAGGGAAAGCAGAATCCCTCGAAAACGCCGAAGAGAAGCTCAAAGAAGTCATTCGCAATGGCAAAGCACTGGAGAAATTCAAAGAGTTTATTGCAAATCAGGGCGGTGACGCTTCTGTAGTGGATCATCCTGAACGCTTGCCGCAAGCGCAATATCTTATTGAGGTGCCTGCGAAGCAGGACGGTGTGGTAGCTGAAATCGTGGCTGACGAAATCGGTACCGCAGCGATGTTGCTTGGAGCAGGACGTGCGACCAAAGAATCCGAGATTGATCTGGCTGTCGGCTTGATGCTGAACAAAAAGGTCGGGGATGCTGTTCAAAAAGGCGATTCACTGGTTACTATCCATGCGAACCGTGAAGATGTAGCCCAAGTGCTGGAGAAAATCTACGCCAACATCCGTATTGCGGATCACGCGGAAGCGCCAGTACTAATCTACGGAACAGTGACAGAGTAAGCGATAAGCCATATTTATAAAGTCGTGTTGAGTGTCTTTGATCAAGTTTGAAAAATATGACAGCCGGACTCATAATAGATATGAGTTCGGCTTTTTTTATTGTAAGGCCGAGGGTTGCACAGAGGGGGAGAGACATGTTCAGATTATACAGCGATGTCCGGGGAGCAGCCTATGAAAGACTGATTGATTATGCTATGGAACGGGCAGACACGTTTATGCTGGGCATACATAAATGGGCGACAGAGGATGAGAATGGAGTGATCGACCAGGATGTCCTGTTCAAGGAATTGTTACAGCAATTGAATCCTTTTATGCTGTCCACACACTCCTATGAGGAAATTAGGGGCATCCATTCCATTGCCTACACACAAGGAACATTTTACCGATACCAGTGTGCGCCCGAGGCAGGGGGATTATTAAAGCAGGCGGCGTCTAGTTTGTTTTCCTGGGTACATCCCCAATTACCTGAGGATTTGTGCTTCCAGAATGCGGAGGGAAGGGATTGGATCATTAACATAGCTCACGAACGAATAGGTGGACTAAACATGGCTACAGAAGAAGCGGATGAATTGGAGAAGCTTATCCCCGGTGTGTTTATTCACAAACCTGAATATCATCAGAATATAGATATTTTTCTGGACGATGCTATTCGGCATCAACCGGATCGAGTAGAGCTTATGCGGTTTGGCTTGAGGGAGATACCGGAACGGATTAGAGAATTGTATTCCCTGAAGCATCTGACTATTTTCGAGCAGGATATACGAACACTACCGCACGCTTTGTTCGAATTGGAATCGTTGGAGTCACTGACGATACAAGTAGCGGATTTGGAAGAGCTACCCGCTGACATTGCCAAGCTAACCCATCTCAAAAACCTGAGGATCAGCTGTGGATGCTATGATCGTCCGGCCCCAGATTTCAAAGTGATTCCCAAGGCGGAGCTGGCATTTCGGCATTTGCCTCCTGAAATCGGAGAGCTGCAACAACTGGAGTATCTGGATGTCCAGTATAGCGGAATCCGTACGTTGCCTCCTGAATTACAAAACCTGAAAAATCTGCGTTCCTTGGACATTGTGAATGGATTCATCGAATCGGCACCCGATTTTATATACAAAATGACCTGGCTGGATCGCTTCCTTATAGAAGATAAGCCGTTCCATCTGTGCAATCACGGTGACGACTGAAGGAAAGATAAGAAGAGGAGGAAATCAAATGGTGGAGAGGAACGCAAGTTGTACATCAGTATCAAGAATACAGGTAAGCAACCCATACAATACAAGCTCAATAGTGCGAATGGATTAGACTTGCAAGGGTCAACGAGCGGGTTTTCCAGCCGAACGTTGCAGCTGGGAGAACGCCACGATCTGGTGTTTGTAAAGCCAGAGGGACAGGATGAAGCTGCAAATGACTCCTTAAAAGAGATGATTTTAAAAGTAAGTACGGACGATGGATCGCAAGGAAACGTTAAAACCTTCGCATATATTACACTGTAAGCTCCTTCCAGAAAGGGCACGACATGCGGTCATTAGTCTACTTATGTTACAATAGAACGGTTGAAGACTTAATGAACAGAATAGGTCAGAGCAGAAAGCAGAAAGGATGACCCGTTGTGCCCAAAAACCATGAATTCGGTAATCAAAAGATGTCACGGAGGCTGTCACTCACAGCCATTTTACTTACACTTACCTTTGTAGCACTTACTGGCTGTGGTCAGGATAAGAATGCTGAAACCATTGATACTGGAAGCAGTACAAGCGTGATCGAGAACGGAGCCGGTGGTAGTCGTAGCGGTTCAGCCCAAAGTGACAAAACAGCGAAAGAGAGCAAGAGTGCAGAAAACAGCGGTACTGATGCACAAAAATCAACTCCTTCGGCTCCATCTGCTTCATCGGATACATCTTCTTCTCCGGCAACCTCCAATCCATCGCAAAATCCATTTGAGGTAGCAGGTATTCAAGATCCTAAAGCGTTTTTGAACACGTTCAAAGCGCTGCAGAAGGCAGTTGCCGACAATGACAAGGAAAAAGTGGCCAATTATATTTTGTACCCTCTGCGTGTTAATGATAGTGAAAAGTCGCTAACGATTCCGAATAAGAAAGATTTTATGGCCAAGTATGATCAGATTTTTACGGACGCAATTCGCGAGGCGCTGGTGAATCAAAAGACAGATGATTTGTTTGTTAATTATCAGGGAGTCATGGTGGGATCGGGTGAACTGTGGTTGAGAAGAGCTACGGACAATCCGAAGCTTTTTGGAGTCTTTTCGATTAATCTTGAAACGGTTGCCAACTAAGTCGTACTTCGTGTGTAAATGACCTCTAAACGGTCGGAAACATATATAATGTTTCTGACTGCCCCCCCTTAAAGAAAGAAAAGTCCAGATGATACATACCAAAAAAAGGTTTGACATCACTCCTAAACTCTCGTATTATATCCATATAACTCATTAAACAGGTAGGAATTAAAGAATTAATGTATGATCTCGCCATTTTGGCGGAGAACCTCTAGGAACAGCAGGCAGACACTGTCCACGTGACAGGTTTGACCTATCAGGGCTGCATCAGGGAATTCTCCGCTCTTTTTTTGATTATGTCTGTCAATAACAGGCGTAAATGAATACAAATTACATAGAATTCGGGGTGTCTTGATGAAAAGGCAATGGAAAAGTGGACTTATTCTCGGACTATCTTTGGTTTTAACGATTATGCTAAGCGCTTGCGGGGCAAGCAAGGGAGGGACGCAGGCGGATGGTAGCTCTGCTGCCGGTTCCAAGGACGTGGAGTTACTCAATGTTTCTTATGATCCGACCCGTGAGCTGTATGAGGCATATAATAAAGCATTTGCCGCCCATTGGGAGAAGGAGAAAGGGCAGAAGGTTACGATCAAGCAATCTCACGGAGGATCTGGCAAGCAAAGTCGTTCTGTGCAGGACGGACTGGACGCGGACGTGGTAACTCTGGCCCTGGGTTATGATATTGATGCGCTACAGGAAAAAGGACTCGTTAAAGAGGGGTGGCAAAGTAAATATGAGCATAACAGCGCCCCGTACACTTCAACCATCGTGTTACTGGTACGCAAAGGGAACCCGAAAGGGATTAAGGACTGGGACGATTTAATCCGTGGCGATGTGCAAGTTATTACACCGAATCCTAAAACTTCGGGTGGAGCACGTTGGAACTATCTTGCAGCCTGGGCCTATGCGCTCAAGAAGAACAATAACGATGAAGCCAAGGCCCAGCAGTTTGTACAGGAGCTGTATAAGCATGTGCCGGTACTGGATAGCGGAGCACGTGGAGCGACAACGACTTTCGTAGAGCGTGGAATTGGCGATGTACTGATCGCTTGGGAAAATGAAGCACTGCTCTCGGTGAAGGAGCTGGGTGCGGACAAATTCGATATCGTGTATCCGTCGATCAGTATTTTGGCGGAACCACCGGTAGCGGTAGTTGATAAGGTGGTAGATAAAAAAGGTACACGCGAGGTGGCGGACGCATACCTGAAATATTTGTACAGTGAAGAAGGGCAGACCATTGCTGCCGAAAATTATTATCGCCCAACACTGGAGAGCGTGACGGCAAAGTTCAAGGATCAATTTCCTAAATTGGAGCTCGTGACCTTGAAGGATGTATTCGGGACATGGAAGGAGACGCAGCAGAAGCATTTCAGCGACAAGGGCATTTTTGACCAGATTTATGTACCCGGCAGTTCATAAAATAGGTGGACTGTGTAGGGATTGGGTCGGTAGCCGCAAGTGTCATAGTGAATGGATTCAGAGAGGGATGGACAGAACATGAGTCAAGTGCAAGCCACTCGAAAACGCGTACTTCCCGGGTTCGGGTTAACAATGGGTTATAGTGTGCTGTATCTCAGTCTGGTGGTGCTGGTGCCTTTATCGGCACTGCTTCTGAATTCAACTGGACTGACGTGGGAGAAATTTTGGGACGTGGCGACTGATGTTAGGGTGCTGGCTTCCTACAAGGTAAGCTTTTTGTGTGCTGCGGCTGCGGCGCTGATCGACCTGTTTCTCGGTTTATTGATAGCCTGGGTGCTGGTGCGTTATGAGTTTCCGGGAAAACGAATTTTTGATGCGGTGATTGATCTGCCCTTTGCTTTGCCTACTGCGGTAGCGGGGGTTGCTTTGACTGCTCTGTATGCGCAGAACGGCTGGATCGGTTCATTGTTTGAACCGCTTGGATGGAGGCTGGCATACTCTCAGACGGGAATTACGCTAGCATTGATGTTTATTGGCATTCCATTCGTCGTACGGACAGTGCAGCCGGTTTTGGAGGAGCTGGATAAGGACGAGGAGGAGGTCGCTGCTACGCTGGGAGCTGGCAGGTGGCGTATCTTCTGCAGCGTTATTGTGCCGGAGCTGGTGCCACCGCTGTTGACGGGTTTTGCGCTCGCCTTTGCCCGTGGTATAGGCGAGTACGGTTCTGTCGTCTTCATCTCTGGCAATATGCCGATGAAGACGGAAATTGCTCCACTGCTCATAATGTCCAAGCTGGAGCAAAATGACTATGCAGGAGCTACGGCAGTAGCGTTGATGCTGTTGGTAATTTCATTCTTGCTGTTACTCGTGATTAACAGCATTCAGCGCTGGTCACGGCGCCGTGCAGTTTAACGTAACTGCCTAAACGCAACTGTCTAATGTGACTATCTAATGTTAACATGAAGGGCTGCGCATGATATCCACGTTCTAAGGAGGGATAGATTATGTCACAAGCGATAACTGGGCAGGAGCTTGCTTCTGCACCAGTGCCTTCATCTGCACCGCCCAACAGGGTCACGACCGAGGCCGCTTGGGTGAAGTGGACGCTGATTGGTGCTGCTTTTTTAGCTTTGCTCTGGGTGCTGGTATTGCCGCTAATCGTCGTGCTTACCGAAGCACTCAAGCAAGGATGGGGCGTATACGTCGAAGCGTTACGGGACCCGGATGCCATGTCCGCATTGCGGTTGACGCTGCTGGTGGCAGCGATAACGGTACCGCTGAATACGGTATTTGGTGTAGCTGCCGCTTGGCTGATCACGAAATTTCAATTTCGCGGCAAAGGCTTGCTGGTCACCTTAATTGATTTACCCTTTGCCATCTCTCCTGTCGTCGGAGGGCTGATGTATGTATTAGTGTTCGGCGCACAGGGCTGGCTTGGACCGTGGTTGGACGAGCATGATATTAAAATTATATTTGGTTTGCCTGGTATTATTTTAGCGACGCTGTTCATCACCTTTCCATTTGTGGCGCGAGAACTCATTCCAATGATGGAAGATCAGGGACAGCAGGAGGAAGAAGCGGCTGTCATGCTGGGCGCGCGCGGTTGGCGCATTTTCTGGAAAGTGACGCTGCCGAACATCAAGTGGGGTTTGTTGTATGGCATCATTTTGTGTAATGCGCGAGCCATGGGTGAGTTCGGTGCAGTGTCCGTCGTTTCTGGACATATCCGTGGAGAGACGAATACACTGCCGCTGCATGTAGAAATTTTGTATAACGAATATCAGTTCTCGGCATCTTTTGCGGTGGCCTCGTTGTTATTGTTACTTGCTCTGGCAACCTTGGTACTTAAAAGCTGGTTTGGACGCAAACGCGTGCATTAATTTATGATTTTGTATATGATCCCTCAGGGCCTCTCTTTGCGTCTATCGTCTGTTAACGGCGAGAAGATGGGAAGAGAGGCCCTTGTTCTAAGGTGGCTTATATGGATAATAAAATGATCATATCAAGGCACGTTGGTGTGCCCAGGAGGAGCGAAGGGAAAAATGAAACATCCGTTTCAGTCCTACCGTCAGCTGTTTCCAGTGCTGTCCTCACATATCCATGTAGGGAGCTGTTCACAGGGGGCTGTATCGAGGCCGGTTTCCGCTGCCATTGAGGAATATCATCGAAGTTTGCTGCAACACGGTCATAACGGCGATCTGTCTATGGCACGTTTGGAGGAGGCCAGAGGGCATTTTGCCAAGCTCATCGGGGCGGAGCCTGACGAAATTGCGGTCCTGTCCTCAGCCTCTGAGGCGATTGCTGGGGTGGCTACAGCCCTTCCTTATGTACCGGGAAAAGAAGGCATTGTGTATACGGACACCGACTTTCCGACGGTGGGACACATCTGGCAGGCACAGGAGATGTTCCATGATCACATCTGCTGTATCCCCTCCATCGAGGGAGAAGTGACGATAGAGCAGTATGAGGAGCATGTTACGGAGAAAACTGCGCTCGTTATGGTGTCACAAGTGAACTATACCAACGGATTTCAGCAGGATTTAAAATCCATTGCAGATATAGCTCACCGAAATCAGGCGTTGCTGTTTGTGGATGCTTATCAGTCTGCAGGGATCGTTCCAGTGGACGTTAAGGCAATGGGCGTAGATATTTTGGTCGCGGGAGCCCGCAAATATATGCTGGGAATTCCGGGCGTGGCTTTTCTTTATGTAAGCAAGGATCGAATAGACCGCTTCAAGCCCCGTCTTACAGGCTGGCTTGGGCAGGAGCCCGCTTCCCGGTTTGATATTGCTCACCCGGTTCCGGCGGCGGGAGCCCGACGCTTTGAGACGGGATTGCCTTCTTTCATTAGCATTTTTGCCGCCAATGCGGCTTTAAAGCTGCTGCTAGAGATCGGAGTCACGAATATTCAGGCCTATATGAGTGAGTTGTTGGATTTTTCCGTTGAATATGGACGGCGCAAAGGGTTACACATACGTGTACCTTACAGGGGAGGCACATTACCAAGCTTGCTCGCTGTTGAAGTAGCCGACGTGTCGGCTGTGGAGAGGAAATTGAGAAGCCAAAATATGATCGTTTCAGCACGAAAGGATGTTATCCGTGTGGCTCCTCATTTTTACAATACGGCTGAGGAAGTCCGACGGGTCATAGATGAATTGGCAGGGAGATGTTGAACGACAAAAGCCTCTTCCGAGTGAATGGGAGCATGACATGTCCCTTTTTACACAGGAGAGGCTTTTTGGGCGTTTAGAGTTCTAATTATACGATCCGTTTGCGCAGCCAGCCGGAAATCAGATCCGTCAAAATGATCAGAACCACAATGCCGAGCAAAATAACGCCTACACGGTTCCAGTTGCGCATTTGGAGTGCAAATAGTAGCGGAGTACCGATACCACCTGCACCGACCAGACCGAGCGTGGTAGCAGAACGGATATTAATTTCAAAACGGTAAAGCGAATACGAAAGAAACTGTGGAATCACCTGTGGTAGCACGGCGAAGAAGATCACCTGCCAACGATTGGCACCGCACGCGATCAAAGCTTCCTGTGGCCCGTGATCGACACTTTCGATCGTTTCCGAGAAAAGCTTCGCCAGCATGCCGATGGAGTGAATGCCGAGGGCAAGCACACCCGCAAACGAGCCGGGTCCAACGGCTTTGATAAACAAGATGGCGACGATCATTTCGGGAAATACCCGGATGACACTAAGCACAAATTTCCCACTACCCGATAAGGGACGCAGACGGGTCATATTGCTGGACGCCCAAAAGGCGAACGGAAGGCAGACAAATGCGGATACGAAGGTTCCGAGCACTGAAATGACCAGCGTATCCAGCAACCCGCGCAGCAAATCCTCTCCTTCAGGGATGTAGACGAACGACCAGTCGGGATGAAGGAAGCCGTCCAATATAGCGACAGAGACACTTTTAGCCGTCCCCTGTAATCCTTCAAACTGCATCCCGCGAAAAGCCCAAATATAAATGATGATTAGCAGAATAGCTATCGCCCATAGGCGCAGGCGGGAGCCAATAGGTCTGCGAAGCGTAGGATCATTCATAATAATTTCCTCCGTAGCAGGTTACTGCCGTAATCAATCGCAAGGACGATGACGAGGGTCAGTAGAATAATGATGCTTGCCCGATCATATCGGAACAGCCCCAGAGAACGGTCAAGCAACAGACCGATACCGCCAGCCCCGACCAGGCCCAGAACGGAAGCTGCGCGTACATTAACCTCAAAGGTATACAGCAAGTACGACACAAAATAAGGAAGAGCCTGCGGAACCACACCAAAGGCGATGACTTGAATGCGGCTCGCGCCAACAGCGGTCATGGCTTCCAGCGGCCCGGGATCAATGGCTTCAATCGCCTCAAAGGTCAGCTTGGCTATGATGCCAAAGGAGAAGAAGAGCAGGGCGAGCATCCCTGCAAACGGCCCGATGCCGAACACCGCCACAAAGATCGAGGCAAACAGCAAATCGGGAATCGTCCGTACTAGATTCAGGATCGTGCGCATCGGCAGCGAAATCAGTTTGCGCGGCATCACATTATAGGCACACAGCAACGCGACAGGGATCGCCAATATGGCTCCCAGTGTCGTGCCAACAATGGCGATCTGGATCGTTTCCAGCATCGGTTTCCAGATGGTAGGCAGATAGCTCCAGTCGGGTGGAAACATTTCCCCCAACAATTTGCCCATCTCCGGCAAGCCGACGATCAACTGGTAAGGTGTGGCATCCGTATGAATGGAGCAGGCTACCAGCACCACGATAAAAATCATCCAGGTGGCATAACGTTTGTAACGTCCTGGCAACGGTGGCCCTGCGGGCGGCTTACTTGGCTGAGGCGGTCCAGCATGCGGTGACGGTTGCGTCGAAGAGAGCGGCTGGGCAGTAGAGTCGGGCTTCATGATCCCACTCCCAGCAGCTCATCATGCTTGATGGCCCGGCCGTAGATCTCCGCAAAGGCCTCATCCGTAGCCTCCTCCGGTGTGCCGTCAAAGACCACTTCCCCGGCGCGCAATCCGATGATCCGCGTTGCATATTCGCGCGCGAGATCAATGAAATGCAGATTGACGATGGTCGTAATCTGCATTTCACGGTTGATCCGCTGAAGGTCATCCATGACCTGGCGGGTGGTCAGCGGATCCAGCGATGCGACAGGCTCGTCCGCCAGAATGATTTTAGCCTCCTGCGCCAGAGCACGGGCGATGGATACGCGCTGCTGTTGGCCACCGGACAGCTCATCTGCCCGGCTGTAGGCTTTTTCGCGGATGTTCACGCGCTCCAGCGCTGTTAGTGCCAGTTCGATATCTTCCTTCGGAAAGAGGCCGAGAATGGTTCGCAGCGTTGAATGATAGCCGACGCGGCCGGAAAGTACATTGCGGAGCACCGTCGAACGCTTAACCAGATTGAAGCTTTGAAAGATCATGCCGATATCACGGCGAATACGCCGTAGCTCGCTGCTTCCAGCAGACGTGACAGACCTGCCACCCACGACAATGTCGCCGGACGTAATGTCATGCAGTCGGTTAATGGAACGCAGCAGGGTAGACTTACCTGCACCGGATAAGCCGACAATGACGACCATTTCTCCCTCCTGAATCGTCAAATTAATATTGTTCAACCCTTTGGTGCCATTCGGGTATGTTTTCGATACGTTACGGAATTCGATCATATGCTCCCAACTTTCTCCCCCGATGGGGTGGAATGAAAACAACACCGCCATGAATACATGGACGGTGCTGCCCTGTCATTCGTAAAGCCTGTTTCGTAGCTGTTACTTCATTAAAGTACCTTGTTTGTTCCGATTACTTAACCGCTTGACCAACGGCTTCGGCGTATTCACGCACAGAGTCGAAGTTTTTATCGTCGCCCTTTTCATAACCTACATGGGTGTAAATCTCTTTAATGATTTCGCCGCCTGCAGGATCTTTGGCGATGTCAATAAAGGCTTGGCTGATCTTGTCTCTCCACGCTTGATCCATATCAGAACGTACGCTGACGGTATCATTTGGAATTTTAGCTGTGTAATGAATGACGCGAGTTTTTTCAAATACATCCGGGATTTCCTTCTTCACCGTGTTACGTGCATCCTGGAAAACAGCTACCGCATCAACTTGACCGTTCAGCAACGCCAGAATAGCAGCATCGTGGCCTTTGATTGTCACACCCTGCACATCCGTATCCGGGTCCACGCCAGCTTTTTTCAGCTCTGCTGCAGGGTACACGTAGCCTGCGGAGGAGGTTACATTTTGCCAGCCAACCTTCTTGCCTTTCAGATCAGCTAGACTTTGAATCGGAGAATCCTTTTTCACCACGATCATTGCTTTATAAAAGTTTACTTTTTCAGTCGTGTCCTTACCTGTAGCATCTTCAATTCCGTAGCGTTGAGCTTGCAACAGCAAGTCGGCTGCTTTACGGTTATCGTGGGCCAGTACATAAGCATTCGGCGGAAGGAATCCTACATCTACCTGTTTGGAAGACATGGCTTCCACAATCGTATTGTAGTCAGGAGATACAGTTACTTTCACCGGGATTCCAAGCTTGTCACCCAGTAGATTTTCGAGCGGTTTGGCTTTGGCTTCGAGCGTATCTGCATTTTGAGAAGGAACGAACTGTACCTTTAACTCCTTAGGAACATAGGCTGTGCTTTCGTTTTTAGAGCCATCTGTACCCGGAGTGGACGCGCTGTTGTTATTGCTTGCATTGGAGCCACAAGCGGCTAGACCCGCTGCCAGTGTGAAAGTCATGCACAAGGTCAGTGCTTTTTTGAACAAAATAATTTCCCCCTAAACATAGTGATAACGATAATAAAAAACCTGTAAATGCTGTGACAAACCAAATCTTAACAGCTAGTCCCGTAGCTAGGGTAAAAACCACTCCTGACTTTGGTAAAAATGATGTAAAATTTATCGTATGTTTAAAACCATTTTCTGGATTTATGCAAAATGCTTGTTTTAACATTCTCTTAACAGTGCTCTGTTAGACTTGTTCAAGCTCTATGACCGAAGCTGAGGGAGAGAACAAGATTGGATATTTTGGATATTAACGAAAAGGCAGATCAGGACAATGTAAGCCTTGTGAGAGTGAAATTCCGCATTATGGTTACAACCGATTTGCATGTCAGCTTGTGGAATTACGATTATTATACGGATCAGGAGACGCTGCATTACGGTCTGGCGCAAACAGCCAGCTTGATTCAAATAGCCCGGGCGGAGGTACCCAATCACCTGCTGCTGGATAACGGAGATGTGATTCAGGGGAATCCGATGGGAGATTATGCTGTACAGCGAATCCAACAGGACCCAAGCGCGGTGCATCCCGCCTATAAAGCTATGAATCTGCTTGGGTATGAGGCAGGCAATATCGGGAATCATGAATTTAACTATGGACTGGAATACTTGCAGACTTGCCTTCGAGGAGCGCAATTTCCTTATGTGAATGCCAACATTTATATAGCGGGAGAACAAGAACGAAATTACTTTACACCTTATCTATTGCTGGATAAGACGGTAGAGGATGAAGCAGGTGGTAAGCATCTGTTGAAGGTGGGAGTCATCGGCTTTGTCCCTCCGCAAATTATGCAATGGGACAAGGCGTGGCTGGAGGGGAAAATCATCGTCAAAGATATGCTGGAAACGGCAAGACGGTTTATTCCACAAATGAAGGCGGCGGGAGCCGATCTCATCATTGCTATGCCCCATGCAGGCTTTGAGGATATTCCCGAAACGCTTGATATGGAAAATGGGGTGCTGCATCTGAGCAGGGTGGAAGGGATCGATGCCATTGTGTTTGGTCATGCACATAAAGTATTTCCCGGACCTTCGTTTATGGGGAAAACAGGTGTTGATGTAGAGCGAGGTACCATCCACGATATCCCAGCAGTGGAGCCGGGCTTTTGGGGGGATCATCTGGGTATCATTGATCTGGAGCTGACCTTTAGTGGAGAGAAGTGGCAAGTGGCTGCATCTGCTGCCGAGGTACGCCCGGTGTATGATCCGATACGCAAGGAAGCGCTGGTACAACCGGATACTGCCATTCAGCTGGCGGTAGCAGAAGAGCACGCCGGAACACTGGAGTATATTCGTGCACCTGTAGGTCAGACGACGGTGGCGGTGAACAGCTTTTTTGCTCAGGTGATGGATGATGCTTCGGTTCAGCTCGTGAATGATGCGCAAATGTGGTATGTGAAGCAGCAGATGCAAGGGAGCGAGCACGAAGGATTGCCCGTTCTGTCGGCAGCAGCTCCTTTTAAAACAGGTGGCAGATATGGCCCATCGTACTATACCCATATTCCGGCGGGGACGTTGGCGATCAAGCATATCGCCGATCTGTACAATTTTCCGAATACGTTGCATGTCGTTCGGCTGAGCGGAACGGAAATCCGGGAATGGCTGGAGTGGTCTGCTGGACAATTCCGGCAAATTGATCCTTCAGCAGAACAAGAGCAAGAGCTGATTAATTCTGATTTTCCAAGCTTTAATTTCGATATCATCGACGGCATCAGGTATCAGATTGATGTAACACAGCCAGCCAGATATGATGCTGACGGGGGCCTAAAGGACCCAGATGCACACAGAATCAATCAGATGTCTTTTGATGACGAACCGATGGATATGCAGCGAAATTATCTGGTTGTTACGAATAACTATCGCGCGTTTTCCTCTGCGCTGGTCAATCCGGGTGGAGAGCGAATCATACTTGCTTCACCGGATGAGAACCGTCATGTGCTGACTGAATACGTGCGGCATATGAAGACGTTGACGCCAAAAGCTGATGGCCATTGGTCCCTCGCCCCATGGTCAGGGCGTCCGCATGTGACCTTCCTGACCTCACCGCAAGCAACGGATGCCGCTAATGCCTATTCGGAGTTGCTTTATGAAGGCTTAACGGTAGAGGGATACGCTAAGTTTGCCCTCGATTTCGGACGTTCACGGTAAAACTGCTAACTTGTTTTTGTCCTATAAGTCCACAGCATCAAAATAATAGAAAAAGACTGTCCCACAGAGGACGGTCTTTTTTCATAAAACAGTTTTAAAATCGTACAAAATTCGTGATTTTATATGTCCTGAGTCGTATTTAAAGTTATTGACCTCTCGTATAAATAGACATATACTTTGATTAAACAAATTTTGGTTTAAAAGGTAATGAAAAAGTCACCATCATTCGTTTGAGGGGGTGTCCCTTTGGAAAAAAACACCACGATCCGCGCAGAAATAGAAAAGTATATTCAAAGTGAAGGCATTTCAATGCAATGTTTTGCAGATGCTTCCAAGGTAAATCCGGGTACACTTAGCGGTATACTTAACCGGAACCCACCACGGCCGATCTCAGTCAATCAGCTGGATTTGATTACCGAGGCCATGGGATTGGAAGAAGGATCTTTGTTCGAGATGTATGTTGATGAATGTTTTATTCATTCCTTACCACACTGGAGAAGGTTGCGTCCGTTTCTCCTGCGTTGCTCAGAGTTGAACAAGCTGGAGTGTATACGCAGTGTACTTGGCTATTTGATGGACGATTTATCGAACGTTCCTGCTATTTTTGAGACCGCAGAAGCGATGTTTGAGGATGGCAGACATGAAGCTTCCATGCTTCTGTATGATTGTGTCATCGAGAGTGAAAAGTATACCCACTCTGAACGATTGGCGATCAGCTATTTCCGTATATTCCAGATTCAGATTAAGGATAACCAACGGAACTTGAAGGCTGCTGTACAATTCCATTTGTACCGTAGTCGTCTACCGGAAATTTACGCACTGGAAGGCTTACATATGCTATCTCAAGTGTTTGCTTTAAAAATGCAATGGTCCGAGATGGAAATGTATGCGGACGAGCTAAGAGAGCTGGCGCAGGCATTGTATCGCAATCGGAACCGTTTTGGAGATGAGCACCTGGAGCTGCTTAAGCCGCTCGTTTATTACTATGCTCAGGGGCATCTGCTCAAGGCCAGTTGCTATGAGTTTCAGGGTAGATATGAGGAATCCAAGCAATGGATTGAAGGTTATGCAGATTTGAGCTGGTTTGAGGGTTTAGACGAGGAAGGCTGGAAAGTGGTCAACCTACATCGTGTATATGCACAGGGCAACCGACTTTGTATTGAAATTAAAATGGGCAACACTTCTGCAATCTATGATTATATTACTTACCTGCGTGAGCATCCGGATGAGACACTGGAGGGCTTGAACACCTTGCTCGAATCAGCGAACCGGTTTGGTTATTTCGTGGATGCCGAACTGGGACTATTTAGTCAGCAACTCAAAAGCTTTTGGCAGCTTGCACCGGAACGATGGGACACTCATTATCGCAAGCACTTTAACGCATTTCGCTTTGCATCCTTTTGTAAGGTGTATGCGGAATACTATTTCCGAAAAGGCGATTACCCCGAGGGAGTGGGACAAACACTGCATTGCTTGCAACTGTCTGTCGATAATAGCTATACAGAACATATCATTGGTTGTATGGCTTTATTTGAGCAGCATCGGAATTTTGCTACACTGGAACAGCAGCAGTTGTATCAGAGTCTGTGCTTAGGCGTACGTGCAAATGAAAAGAATCATGCCTATGATCATAGTACCGGTGGGTATTTATAATTCTAAATTTCATTCGAATTCTTCATATAACACGTTATTGCGAGGATGTTCCTGTTTCAAAAGGGGATGTTCTCGTTTTTTAGCTACTGTCGTCGCCTGTGACTTTTAGCATAGAGAGGACCGTTTTGCGCGTTGACAAGTTTCGCGAGCGGGATTAGGATAAATGCAGCACAGAAAGTGAAGGAGAGCATGTACAAATGACGATTCCCAAAACATTAACGATAGCCGGCTCCGACACAAGCGGTGGAGCGGGTATTCAGGCAGACCTGAAAACCTTTCAGGAGCTTGGCGTATATGGCATGACCGTATTGACAACCGTAGTAGCGATGGGTCCTAAAACCTGGGATCATCTTGTATATCCTGTTGCGTTGGATGTGGTAGAAGCGCAGCTGCGTACTGTATTGGAAGGTATCGGTTTTGATGCGATGAAAACAGGTATGCTTGGTTCCGTTGAAATTATCGAGCTGGTAGCCAGTCATTTGAAAAAGCATGATCTGAAGCGGATCGTAATTGACCCGGTCATGGTCTGCAAAGGCACGGATGAAGTGCTCCAGCCGGAAAATACAGAGGCGATGCTGGAATTGTTGATTCCTGGCGCTGACCTGGTAACACCGAACTTGTTCGAGGCTTCGCAACTGGCGAAGAATGGACCGATCACGACACTGGAGCAGATGCAGGAAGCAGCTGCGATTATCCATGAGCGTGGAGCTAAGCATGTACTGATCAAGGACCGTGGCAAAATTCGCGCAGGTAAAGCGATGGATCTGCTATATGACGGAATCACTTTTGACTGGTTTGAAGCCGATGTTGTAAAAACAAACTTTACCCACGGTGCAGGCTGCACCACTTCGGCAGCGGTAACGGCTGGTTTGGCTCAAGGGCTGACTGTACGTGAAGCAGTGGATCAGGCCAAGAGATTCATTACACAGGCCATTGAAGGTAGCTTCAAGCTGAATGAATTCGTCGGTCCAACCCTGCATGCGGCACATCGTTTGCAAAATCAATAAAGCATAAAGGTCTGCGATCTTAGAAAGACTTATAAATCTCCATCAGGCTGAATATATATTAGATTGTTTTAGACCATGACTTTTTTGATATATAGAGTTAGATGAGGCTCAAGAGCCGCAATACATGGTATTGCGGCTCTTGAGGTTGTATTTTTTTGGAATTATAGCTTCCAGTTTGGTCTAATCGTACTGTATAATAGGCATCAGATTTATTACATTTAAGGAGGAACCGAAGCAATGACCTTATTCAGCCAAATGGCTTACAGCCGACCAGAGCAACCTGAAATTGAACAGCGGTTTAAAACGCTGTTGCAGCAGTTTCGTGAAGCGGCCAGCGTAGAACGTCAAAATGAAGTGATTCATGCGATTAACAAGCTGCGCAGTAACGTGGAAACGCAATTGCAATTGGTGGAAGTTCGGCACTCCATTAATACGGAGGACGCCTTTTACAAAGCGGAGCAAGAGTACGCTGATGATTTCATGCCGGTTATTCAGGAGTATGTAACCGATTACTACCGGGCATTGGTGGATTCTCCATTCCGAACCGAGTTGGAGAGCCAATGGGGCAGCCAGCTTTTCAGTATTGCCGAGGTAGCACTCAAGTCGTTCCACCCAGATATTATTGAGGATTTACAGCAGGAAAATAAGCTGACCTCGGAATATGCTCAATTGATTGCTTCAGCGAAGATCCCGTTCGAGGGAGAAGAACGCACATTGTCGCAGCTCCTGCCTTTTGAAATGGCTACCAACCGGGAGACGCGCAAACAAGCCTCCGAGGCTAAATATCAATTTATGAGTGAGCATGAGGACGAGCTGGACCGGATTTATGATGAACTGGTGAAGGTGCGCACGCGCATGGCACACAAGCTGGGCTATGACAACTTCGTAGAATTGGGCTATGCTCGCTTGGGACGTACAGATTACAATGCCAAAATGGTAGCCAATTTCCGCGAGCAGGTGCTGAAGCACATCGTTCCTCTGGCAACCAAGCTGAAGGAACGCCAGCGCGAACGGATCGGAGTAGATCAGCTTCGCTATTATGACGAGGGCTTCAACTTCCTGTCAGGCAATCCTACGCCTAAAGGTGACCCGGAGTGGATCATTCGCAATGGAGCACGTATGTATGAGGAACTTTCAGCGGAAACACATGAATTTTTCAGCTTTATGATTGAACGTGGATTGATGGATTTGATCAGCAAAAAAGGCAAGCAAAGCGGAGGCTATTGTACATTTTTGAGCGAATATGGCACGCCGTTTATTTTCTCCAATTTCAATGGTACATCCGGGGATATCGACGTATTGACGCATGAAGCAGGTCATGCCTTCCAGGTCTATGAAAGCCGACATTTTGAAATTCCTGAGTACCATTGGCCAACTATGGAGGCGGCTGAGATCCACTCTATGAGCATGGAGTTTTTCGCATGGCCTTGGATGAATCTGTTCTTCGAAGAAGATACGGACAAATATCACTTTGAACATCTATCTTCATCGTTGCTGTTCGTGCCTTACGGCGTAGCCGTGGACGAATTCCAGCATGCCGTATACGAACATCCAGACTGGACCCCAGCCGAACGTAAAAGCGCATGGCGCTCCATTGAACGTAAGTATAAACCGCATCTGGATTATGAAGGCAACGAGTATCTGGAGCAGGGCGGGTTTTGGCACAAACAGGGTCATATTTTTCAATCCCCGTTCTACTATATTGACTATACACTCGCGCAACTGTGCGCGTTCCAATTCTGGAAACGCATGAGTATCGACCGGACAGCTGCGTGGGAAGATTATTTGAAGCTATGCCGTGCCGGGGGAAGTCGATCTTTTACCGGATTGGTTGAGTTGGCTGGACTAATCTCGCCGTTCCAAGATGGCTGTATCGCCTCTGTAATCGGAGAAATCGAAGCATGGCTGAACAGTGTGGATGATAGAAAGCTGTAAGCATAATTAAAAAGGGCATTTCGCTTACCTGTCAAAGCTGAAAAGCTTACAGATAGCGGAATGCCTCTTTGTGTAAATGGTCAATAAGTATGCGAGAACTCTTGAAGAAGCTGGCTATGCGTTTGCTAAGGATGAAAAAGAGCATCGAGCCTTTGTAAATCACGACAAAGTAGCCTTTTGTGCGCTGCTGGACTTCCTGAATCGTGGCATTGAGCATCAGAGCGCCATAAATGCTGTTGTGGAGCAGTGGGCGTATTCCGGGGTTGGTGACCAGGTAAATGGTGTGCTGGAGGAAGTGCGCCAAGCTCAAGAACGTGCAGATCAGCAACTCACGGAAATTGCGGGGCTGTTTCGCGGCTGGAGCTGCACGGCAAGCACAAACGATTTTTTGGGTTATTCTAAATTAACCATGAATTGATGCAGAAGGGAAAGTTTATCCGTGGGGAGTCATTTTGGCGACGAAGAAATGCCGGCAGAACAGGTAAAAAACCGGTTGCCGAGAAATTGGGGCAACGTGCTGAAGCTTTTGGATGAAGTGAACGGCCATGTTCCACCGAAGGGTAAGCCAGAATAAGGAGTTTTTTCGGAAATGGGCATAGGCGAAAATCAAAGGAACCGGGAGAAAAGCAGAGATCAGCTGGATGGCCAAATCTCTGCTTTTTTGCATTGTTCCACGGAAGGCTAGACATATGTAAAAAATGCTGGATTTTATACATATGCCATCTAGGTAATGTGATAGCACTGTATTAGGTGATGTAATTATATAAATCAGTCCAAGCGAGTTGGAACACTCGAGGTCTCCAATCCCGTGTTAAATCATTTACGCCTTTTCTTTATTAAATATATAGCCAGATATCCTACTGCTATTATTCCTGCGCTTAAAAAGCAAACTAGTAAACCATTTAGTTCTACTTTTCCAGTAAGTATAAATATAGTCAAGATTCCAGTGAAAAATCCAATGAATAAGATTTTTGAAAAGTTTTTCAAAATTGACAACTCCTTCTAAAAAATATGTACCCAAAATAGCTTATATATGGTACTCTATATATTGTTATTACAATTATATCATATTATTAGGAGGAAAGTGGTAAAATGAAGAAATTTGTATCGACTTTGATGGCATCAGTTATGTTAATGCTTGTTATCGGCAGTACAGCAGCAATGGCAGCAACAACGCCAAATGCAGTACAGAGAGAATCAACCTCTGAACTCAGCCAAGAATTGATTAACAAAGCAAATCCCTACATAAAACTACAGTCACAAACATTCACTTTAAGTGAAGAGGCTTCAAAAAATTTAACTGAAGATGAACTTGGACTCGTTAATAAAGCTTTAGATTCAGCAAATAATCAAGCGAAAAATATCTCAGGTGATGTAACAGTTACTACAACGGATAATAACAGTTTAAAAGTAGTACCTACTAATAAATTCTCTACAGCCTCGATTAATACTTCCTCTTATTGGGATTATGAATTACTTTGGTGGGGATACCGTATCTATTTTTCTCATCAATTAATAAATGATATCAAATCAAAAGCCCTTTACGCTGGGGGAATTGGTGCAATATCCGGATCAACCCTTACCGGTATTCTTTCGTCTTTGGGTCTACCAGGCTGGATTGGAGGTATTGTTGTAGGGATATTTTTAGTTAAAGGTGCAAGCATTGTTTATGCGGATAATGGCAGAGGGGTTTATTTTGATGCATTTTGGGCTGGTGACCCTGCTAGCCAAGCAGTAAACTTCGTTACAGCTAAAGTGTATGGTGCTTGATGTTAAGTAAAGCGCGATAAACAAAGAAAGCTTCAGGCCTTCATCGGTCTGAAGCTTTCTTTGTTTCATTTATCGGCTCATTTTGAAATTTGAGGCCAGATAGTCCAGGAGATCCGGGAGATGGTAGAATGTGTTCGATCTGCTCTGTCATTCTGGTCGTTCTATGCACAATAAACGGTCACAATTCATGAGATAAATAACATGAAATAAAAATATTTATGGGGCGAATTGACCATACCTGATCGTATCTTTAAACTTCAATTATTGTTTGGTATTAAGCGGTTTGAGATTGGCTTCAATAGAGGCACGGCGCGATTCCAAAAATGGCGGTAACGCCAGCGATTCACCCAGAAACTCCAGTTCTTCATCCGTATCAAACCCCGGCCCATCGGTAGCCAATTCAAACAGAATGCCGTTCGGCTCACGGAAGTACAAGGAACGGAAGTAAAAGCGATCTACAAAACCAGAGTTGGAAATTTGCAGCTGGCCAATACGCTCTACCCACTGTTTGAGCTCTTCCTCGGTTTCAACACGGAAAGCTACGTGATGTACACTGCCGCGTCCTGGTCGCTCTTGTGGCAGATCGTTGCGCTCTTCCAGATGAACTTCAGTTCCCGTACCGCCTTCACCCGTTTCATAAATGACCACATCCGGTTGTCCAGCAATAGGGGAAGGGTAGGAGCCTTTTTTGCGGAAGCCCATAACCTGTTCAAGAATAAGAATGGTATTCTCCGCTTTGGGAATGGTCAGATGAACCGGTCCAAGTCCTACAATGCCGTACTCGGCAGGGACAGGGCTTTTCTCCCACGGGGTGCCGCCGCGCATTCCATTATCATGCTCATCTGAAACGAGGAAGAAGCGTTGTCCTTCAAAATCCTCGAACGAAAGCGCCAAGCGTCCTGCTTGATCCGTAATTTCACCATGCTTTACATCTAGTTGCTCGAAGCGGTTTTTCCAGTAATCCAGTGCCTTGTCATTCGGTACCCGTAGGGAGAGCGCTGAAATGCTGTTATTGCCTGTACGAGTTTGTCCCGCATGTGGAATTTCAAAGAAAGTGACTTCCGTACCCGCAGTTCCGCGCTCATCTCCGTAGAAAAGGTGATACACACTAACATCGTCCTGGTTCACCGTTTTCTTAATCAACCGAAGTCCCATTACCTGAGTGTAAAAATCAACATTTTTAGCCGCCGCTGCTGTAATCGCCGAAACGTGATGCAATCCTAATAGTTTCATGTCATTATCCTCCTTGGTTTTTATATGATTAGGTTTTTCTAAACAAAATAATCAGTCGGAAAACTTTTCTTTATATTTATTATCTTGATATTAAGATATATTATTTCTGATTGTTTGTCAACTTGAATTTGCACTGGCTCCAAAGACGGACGAATATAGAAATTTGAAATAATGCAAAAGCAGATACAATAAAGCCCGATATAGCCCAATATAGATAGAATGAATTTTATTATAAAAGGAGTGTGTTCGTTGTATACGGATAAGGATTTAACCATTAGGCCCGTTACAGAAGAAGACTTACGGGCTCTTTGGACGTTAACTTATAAAGAAGAAGCACCGGAATGGAAACAATGGGATGCGCCTTATTATGAACATAAGACACTTTCTTTGGATGATTATTTAAAAGATAAGGAAAAGCGAATCGGACAAGATGACTTTTGGATCATTGAAGTGGAAGGCAAGGTCATTGGATCAGTGAGCTATTATTGGGAGCATAAGCCTTCCCAATGGATTGAAATGGGAATTGGTATTTTTGATTCGCAGTATTGGAGCGGTGGGTATGGTACGAGGGCGCTTCGACTATGGATCACACATTTGTTTAATACATTACCTCTAGTGAGAGTAGGTTTTACAACATGGTCAGGAAACCATCGGATGATGAAGGTGGGGGAGAAGCTAGGCATGACCCTCGAAGCCAGGCTTCGCAAGTGCAGATATTATAATGGAGAGTATTATGATTCGATCCGAATGGGGCTTTTACGGGAAGAGTGGGAACTGTAGTTGTTCATACAAAGTACCTTTCTAAGCATAAAAAGATGACCTCTGAATTGATCAAGGCCACTGAAAAACTGTTGATTTCCGAAAATACAAAGATTTTAGGGGTACAAATATGTCTCCCTGAACGCGAAACGAGCCTTAGAAGCGATTCTAGAGGCTCGTTTTTCTTTGGATATTCTCTTACTATCAACAATGGGGGACTTTTTCAGTACCTCGATATCCCCGGGATTGTCTTTATGCTCTCTTAGGTCCAAAAATCATAAAACTGATCGCGGCTAGAACCCAGACACCAATACCGCCGTAGAGCATTATCAAGCCAAAGCCGTGCATAAGCGCCGCATGGACGACGGCTCCAGACGCATCCAGAGAGGAGAGTTCTGGCAAACTCTGCCTGAGAGATACAGTATTTCCGGCGGCTACTTTTTCGGCTACAGACCGCAATTGCACTGCACTGAGAGTCCCGGAAAGGGCACTCTTCAAATAAGACAAAATACCTGCCTGCAAGATGAATCCCATCACAGCGATATTGATGGCTAGACTGATCAATCTAGCACTCATATCTATACCGGAAGCCATGCCTGCACGGGCACTTGGAACAGAGCCGGTGGTCGTGTTGGTCACAGGCGTGTTCGTTAAGCCAAGCCCAATACCAGCCAACAAGGAGCCAGGGAGCATGGTCAACCAACTGGCGTGATCGCTGCCGCTGCCATATTTCATCAAAATGAAGCCCATACCGAGGATGAACAGACCTGATGGAATGACTATGCGCGGCTGGTAGCGGAGCGAAAAACGCTCTGCCAGAGGTGGAATTACCAAGGTGGGCAGCGCATAAGCCAAGAGAGACAGCCCGGCGGCTACGATGCCGTAACCCAGGCCACTCTGGAAATAGATCGGCAGATAGATCATGAACGGCCAGAAACTGAAGTTCATGCCGATGGAGCCAAGGAGAGCGCCGGAGAAATTACGTATCTTGAATACGGAAAAGTCAAACATCGGATGGGCGCTGAGCTTTTCCGCAAATAGAAAAATAATGAAACTTATTGCTACTGCAACAAGGATGCTGATGGATGCTCTGCTGGTAAAGCCGAGTTCCGGCCCTTGCGTGATAAAGTATGCAAGGCCAAAAACTGTCAATGAAAGCGTGACGATGCCGATAATGTCCAGCTTTTTCACCTGCGGATCTCTGGACTCTTCTATGCCACCAAAAACAAGAATCAAAGTGAGGATGGTCAACGGAACGTGGACCAGGAAAACCCAGTGCCAGTTCAACACGGCCACGATTATGCCGCCGATGATAGGTCCAAAACCGAGGCCGATACCGAACACGATCCCCCATATGCCAAAGGCTTTGCTGCGTTCTTGTCCTTCCTGAAACCGATGTGAAAGAATTGCTATCTGGCAAATCTGCATCGCACCAGCACCCACCCCTTGAAGAAACCGACTGATGATCAGAACCGATGTGCTTTGCGCCAAGCCACAAATCAAGGATGTAACACCGAACAAGACGAGGCTGATAATAAAAATACGCCTCCTTCCATACCGGTCAGCCAGCGTTCCAACAGCCATCAGAACTGTGGCACATGCAATGGTATAAGCGTTCATAATCCATTGCATATCCTTAAGATCGCCATGCAATACTTTCTCCAGAGTTGGCAGTATCACTGGCACACTGGAAATTTCGAGGCCGAACATCAATGCGGACAAACATATAGCAGCCAATGCAATTATATTTTTGCGGGAGAGGGAGAGGCTCACTGAGAGGTCCCCCCAGACTTTTGTTCACGGTCTGGACATCCGGCAGCGTAACTATAATATTGCGCCTCATTAAGCGTAACTCGTATACCAGCACCAACCAGCCTTTTTTCGACAATTGTACGATCAATAGCCTCTTCAATATGTACTTCTAAATCTGCTACTGTTCCTACCTTATTAAAAACGTATTTGCTCAAGGGCAGCCATCCTCTCTATCTTTTCATGTTTGGTTCACCTTATCGATATGAGTTTTATTATATAATCTAAATCATTCATTTTACATAACGCAATCAATCCATTATGATAATTATACAAAGTAATTAAATGAATTTCTCATAAAAACGTTAAATTTAAAGGAGGGAATTCAAAGTGGATCATGTAGACAAACAAATCCTCTTTTATCTTCAAAGTCAGGCGAGAATTTCAATGACAGAGCTAGGGAAATGCGTGGGTTTATCCCAACCTGCTGTAACAGAACGAGTTAAAAGAATGGAAGAAAAAGGGGTTATCAAGGGGTATCGCACTATCATCTCTCCTGAAAAAATAGGAAAGGATACGGCAGCCTATATATTGTTTCGGACTAGAGATTGCCATGCATTTCTTGATTTTGTTCATACATCTCCACATGTTGCCGAGTGCCATCGTATAAGCGGAGAACACAGTTATTTATTAAAAGTAGTGACCAGCTCGACGCGCACCCTCGAAGAGTTTAGCAACCAGTGCGATAAGTATGGAACCTACACGAGCCTGCTTGTCATGTCGTCACCGATCGATCATAGACTTCTCATTCATTCTCTGGAAGAAGCAAGTGGAGCTGCTCATTCAGAAAAAGATTAAGGATGAAAAAAAGACAACCCCGGATATCCCGAGGCCACTGAAAAAGTCCTAAACTCTAAAGCGAGACAGTTCCTCCATAACAGAGGTTACTGTCTCGCTTTTTCGGTATAATTAAAATATCCAAATAAAGGCGGGTGGTTCCGGTGCTTCCGAAACAGCAAAGCATGGTCCTAAGTCCATATATTGAACTATACAATCTGTTGATTCCCAAAGACCATCTGTTACGGAAGAATGGACGAATTGGTGGACTTTAGCTTTATTTATGAGGAACTGAACGAAACCTATTGTCACGACAAGACGAGTTCGAGTTTAACAAAGATGCGGGAATGTACGTATGCAAAGCTGGACATCTGGCGATCCGCAGAGCGCGTGAAGGCAAAAAAGTATAAAAAGCCATGAGCATTTGAAGAAGTTACGTTTCAAGAAAGCGAAAGCTTTAAAGCCAAGGCCAAAGAACGATACAAAATTGAGGCGAAGAATAGTGAACTGAAGCACAGACACGGGTACGATGTAGCGTCCTCCTCGGGTCTGATAGGTATGGAAATCCAGGGGGCTATGGCGATATTCACTGTCAATTTAAAACGAATATTGAAACTGATGGAGTAAGCAAGGGCCACATGAGGCGGAGAGCAAGAGAAAAGACGACGGTTCATTCTGTGAATTCAGAATAAACCGTCGTCTTTTTGATTCGTGTTCTTGTTTTTTTCACGAAAGGCTGGTTTTTCGGTGGCCTCGAATTGATCAGGAGTCATCTTTTTATTATTCACACTGGTATTATGGACTTTCTCGGTAAATCTACTCTGATTCTCGAAGCCGCTCCACAATACTTTGTTTGTCGTTCATAGAATAGACCGCTACTGGAATAAGTATCCCAAGCAATAACAGTAAAGGCAATAAGGCTAGAAGTGGCCAGATTATAAAGTGATAGCTCAAAAGCCATAGCAAGTTGCAAAAAGGTTTCACAATCAAAATAGAAAATAGTACTGCCAATAGAGTAGAGGTTAGGCTAGTAGCCCAAACATAATATAACCCTTCATAAATCAGCATTCCCCGCAGTTGTTTTTTAGTCATGCCTATGCTCTGCAGCATAGCAAATTCATTGCGTCGGGTCAGTATGCTGGTTAAAATCGCATTTATAAAATTTAAAATACCAATTAGGCCAATAATCAAGCTAAGCAGGCCGCCGATCATTATAATAGTAGTTTGCATACCTGATAAAGCGTCCCTTGATGTGATTTTGGATTCGTAGTTCATCATCGGTTCGATGGTTTCAGTGTAGCGCTTCAAAAAGTTCTGCATGGACGCTTCCTGAGATGAGGATACATTAAAGGCATAACTCATTACAACGGGCTGTTTTACAAGTGACTTGTATATATCCGCAGGGAGGTAGAAGTTATAGCCAGTATAAAGGCGATTCGAATTGGTAGATTTGATACCCACATGGCCAAGCACTGTAAAATTATGCGTTATATACTCTCTATCCAGTGGAGCATCTGCTGTTCCCACATAACTATGCAGAGTAACGTTTTCTCCCACTTTATGATGAATGCTTTCCATGTAAGGCTTGTCGTTGTCGTTCAGTTCGACTCCCTCCAGGATATACTTACCAGAAGCCAGTTTCTTAAGATCAAGCTCACCATCAATCAATTGCAGCCGATGTAGTGGTAAATCTTCCAGTCCATACACTTCTACAAGGAAGTTGCCGCGAGCGTCAGTGTTTTGGGTATCATCTATGATTCCTTTTGTATTCTCAGCAGTGAGAGCTGTTAGATCACCGTACAATCGGCCGCCTTCTTCATAGCCCGGTTGTGCCTGTACAGCCTTAATAAAACTTTCAGTGGTCTCATTTTCATGGCCGCTGAAACTACTGGGAACCTGGAAATATTCAGCATGAGCAATGAGAAAATCGGTATCATTAAATTTGGATAAAAATTTATCCATATCAAAGCTCTGAGATAGTGTGAATACTGTATTCAGAAGAACCAAACTTAAAGAAAGACTCATAACCACTAAAACGGTGCGTTTTTTATTGCGTCCCAAATTGGAACGAGCCATGAGGTGGATTTTTGCACCTCCGGTTGATTTTTTCAGCTTACCATTGCTCTTATTTACTCCACCTGTATATCTGACTGCTTCTACCGGCGATACGGATGACGCAACTCTGCCGGGTTTGAAAGTGCTAATCATTACAGTAATGAGAGCGAACAGAGCAGATCCGACAAAAATCCATGGGTTAGGGGATACCGATATCTCGGTACCGTTAAACACACTCATATTTATGATAAAAGGCACGAGCGATTTACCGATAAAAAAACCTGCTATTAATCCTACCGGGGTTCCTAACACTGATAGAATCAGCGCTTGTCTGCGAATAATCCGGCGGATCTGCTTGCCGCTTGTGCCGATCGTCTTTAAAAGACCATAAAAACGAATATCTCGCATTACCGATATTTGAAAAATGTTATAGATGATCAAATAACCGGTAAACATGATCAGTAACAAGGCAGAAGTTAACGCTATGATTGTCTCTGTATCCATACTGAAATTGGTCGAGATGTATGACCAATTTACATTATTCGCGATATAGTTCGGTGCATCTTCGTCAAGCGAATACCCGCTTTCGGTAATCACTTTACTGAGCTTTCCCCGCAAATCAAGGCTATTGTCGAACATCATATATGCACTAATGGTTCCTGTATAGAAGTGATCCTTTTTATAGTTGCTTTGTAATTCCTGAGCATGAGCATCGACATAGGCTTTAGAAGCGAATATTTGTCCTACGTTAACCACAGGATCGCTTTTCCACCAGCCGGATAGGATAAAATTACGCTGTACTTCTTTACCTCGTATGTCAAGCTTTAGTCTCAAAGGTGCTCCAACCTCCAGTGGAACACCCAATAGCTGCAACGTCTTGGAGTCTGCGATTACTTCATTTTCCACCGCAGGCTTACGCCCCTCTTTAAGCTCAATAAAACCAAGCTTCATCCCTACATCGTCGTAATACCAGAACTCCGTATGGCGTTTTAGAAATTTATCGTTCATAACTCGATCGCTTAATATACGGTTATAAGCTATTTCCTTGATCAATGGATGATTCTTGACATGATTAAATTCGTCATCCGTTATATACTTAAGTACGGCATGTCCATCTCCACCGACCTGTCGCATGGTCGCCCGTTGTAAGTTTTCCACAGCGCCAATCCCCATAGTGAACAGTGTTGTAAATAGCAATGAGGTTAGTGCAATGGCAACAATGGCAATAATGTTACGGGTTTTGTTCACTTTGAAACTCTTATCAGCCAGATTGCGGATTACTTTTTTGTTCTTTACCTTGATCATTTACCTTCACCGCCAACTATTTTACCGTCTTCAATTCGGATGATCCGGTCTGCCATTTGCGCAATTTCCTCGTTGTGGGTAATCATCACTATCGTTTGGCGGAACTGCTGGCTGGATACTTTGATCAACCCCATCACATCCAGACTGGTTTTACTGTCCAGGTTTCCGGTGGGTTCATCTGCTAAGACAATTGCGGGCTTGGCTGCCAGTGCTCTGGCAATGGCTACACGTTGCTGTTGTCCACCGGAAAGATTGTTTGGCAGATTATTCATTTTGTGGTCAAGGCCCAAGGTATGTACAATTTTATCTATGTAAGTTTCGTCCGGTTCTTTACCGTCCAATTCAATGGGCAGTACAATATTTTCGTAGACATTCAAGACAGGCACCAGGTTGTAATTTTGAAACACGAAGCCAATCTTTCGTCTGCGAAAAATGGTCAATTCTTCGTCTTTCAATGAAAAAATATCTTTGCCGTCAATCGTAACGCTTCCGCTTGTCGGACGATCAAGTCCACCCAGCATATGAAGAAGAGTAGATTTGCCGCTCCCGGACGTACCGACAATGGCGACAAATTCACCGCTTTCCACCTCCAGATTCACGCCGTCTAAGGCATGAACAGCAGTATCCCCATTACCATAATGCTTTTTTAGTGCCTGAGTTTTTAATAGAGCCATATACGTTCTCCTCCACAAAAAAATGTCTGGATCGTAGTCATCTACAGTACAGACATTAACACACTAATCTTTCTACAATCTTTCTGAAATCTAACGGTATTGAAAGAATTAAGTATCCATAGAAAGGAAAATAGAAAAGGTGGAGCCACTGCCGTAGCGTGACCGTACCTTGATGTAACCACCCTCCGCAGCGATGATTTCTCTAGCTAAAAACAGTCCAATACCGACACCTTCCTGCGTGTTTACAGTAGGGGAGCGATAGAAGCGGGTAAAGATATTCCCTTGTTCATCTTCTGCAATCCCTATGCCGTTGTCGGTAATATCAATTCGGCAAAACAAATCGTATGCCATTACTTTTATATTCATGCTTCCGCCTGTCTCTGTATATTTTATGGCGTTATCCATAATGTTATAGACAGCTTCACTCGTCCACTTTAGGTCAAAATAAGCATGGGTAACTGTGTCCTCCATAACAACTGAAATCCCTTTGGCGTCTGCTTTTGGCATCATTTGCTCCAGTGCAGCATCAAGGAGCTTTTGAACAGATTCTCGTCTTGGCGATACCGTGATAATCCCCGTTTCAAGCCGCGATGTTTTCAACAATGCCTGGATAAGAAAGTTAAGCTTTTCGGCCTGTGCAGATAGAGCTTTCACACAAGTGGAGGTATCCTGCGATAGTTCGTATTCGCTAAGTAGTTGGGAATAAAGCAGGATGTTAGCCAATGGTGTTTTCGTTTGGTGTGAAATATCGGAAATCAGCTCATTTATTTTATTCTTTTCGGCAAGCAGATTTTTGGAGGACACGGAACAAATGGAAAGAAACTTCGCGAATTTAGCTTCTATTGCAGAGAGAACGGATTCATCAAAGACATCCTCTGAGAAGCTGCCATTTATCGCGGCATCCAGCATGTTCTCAATGGTTTTCATTGTTTTATGGATACTCCTGCGATAAAGCATAATAGCACCCACAGCGGTGCATACAGCAACAACGGCAATTCCAATACATATATAGAGGAGTGTTGTCATTTCAACGCCCATGTGTAGCCCAGCCCGTAAACCGTTTTAATATATTGTGGGGAAGAAGGATGATCCTCGAGCTTGTCACGTAGCCTTTTTATCGTAACTGACAAGGCATTTTCACCTACATACTCAGCTCCATCAGTCCAGATGCTATCTATCAAATGATCACGCGAAACAGTATTTCCTCGATTGTTGATTAGGATGCGCAACAATTTTTGCTCCGTTTTACTTAGTTCAATAGGTGTACCATTCTTAATAAATTCCATTCTCTCGAATGAAAAAGAAAAATTGTCTAGCTGAATGGAGTCTGCAAGCGAGTATCTGGATTTCTTTAGCTGAACGCCAACTCTTGCTCTCAGTACCATAAGACTGAAAGGCTTGGTTATATAATCGTCAGCACCCAGCTCAAAACCAGTGACGACATCTGTTTCCATATCATTCGCAGTCAGAACGATGACTGGTAAAGTTGTTCTTTTTCGTATATGGGTTAACAGATCGAGTCCACTTCCATCCGGCAAATTTACATCAAGAATCACTAGGTCAAAGGCGGTAACGTTCAATTGTTCTTTTGCAGTAGCTATGTCATACATTTGCGTAAATACGTTGTTAGGTTCTTTAAGGGCAAGAACAATACCGTTACTCAAGGCGATATCGTCCTCGATGATTAATATGTGATTCATCATTCTCCTCCTATTTTTTTACTAACCAAAGTTAATGAACTCGGTTTCCAGAACTGCTCACCATAAACATAAAAAAGGGCTCCCAAACTCTCTATTTCCAGTTTACCGGATTTTACTCTTATTTGCTCCTTGGGTTGTCCAGGTGGGGTGTCGAGAAAGTTCTCTGCAGCTTTTTTGTCCTGTTTTAAAACCTCATCACATTGACAGATACGGTATGACTGATATAATTTATGCTAGTTGATTTTGATAATCATTATCATTATTGGAGGGGAGGAGAGGGCCGAAGCTTGGTACAGGTTGTTGGAGAACAGGCTCCCTTGGTTAGAACATGAAATTGCGTTATTTAATACTGGCTTTTCTGGTACTGGCCTTCGCCTCGGTTTTTATCGGTGTTCATGATGTAACTCCACTTGATGTGTTCCACTTAACCAACGATCAGGCGCAGGTACTCCTGATTAGCAGATTCCCACGATTGATCAGTATCATTATCGCAGGGGCGAGTATGAGTATCTGTGGGCTCATTATGCAGCAGCTTACCCGGAACCGATTTGTATCTCCCACCACTGCAGGGACGATGGATGCGGCACGATTGGGTGTGCTGATGGCTATTATGGTGTTTGGAGCAGCAGGATTTTGGACAAAGATGCTGACGGCTTTCGGATTTGCTCTAGGGGGAACACTGATTTTCATGAAAATACTGGATAAAATCCGTTTCAAGGACCCGGTATTTATCCCGCTTGTCGGTTTGATGTTTGGAGGCATTTTAAATTCGGTAACGACCTTTTTTGCTTACAAATACAATCTGATCCAGGGCATTTCTTCGTGGATGCAGGGAGACTTTTCTCTAATCATGAGTGGTCGCTACGAGATGCTATATCTTAGTATTCCTTTGGTTGCGTTGGCGTACATATATGCGAATCGTTTTACAATTGCAGGCATGGGTGAGGATTTTGCGGCCAACTTGGGTGTACATTACAAGCGCACCGTCAATGTCGGTTTGGTGATCGTGGCTTTGGTTTCTTCTGTTGTCATCTTAACGGTCGGAACGATTCCCTTTTTGGGGCTGGTTGTACCCAATCTGGTCAGCATGTATATGGGGGATAATCTGAAAAAAAGCCTGGCCCATACAGCGATCTTGGGCGCCGTCTTTGTGCTGTTTTGCGATATTTTGGGACGGGTGATCATTTATCCGTATGAAATTTCTGTAGGGCTTACGGTTGGTGTGATCGGGAGCGCGTTGTTTTTGTATTTGCTGCTGAGGAGAAGGGCTTATGAATCCTAAATTAAAAATCGGAATATTAGCCGCTGCCGCGCTTGTGTTGATTGCTGCTTTCGTGTTTATAGATCTTCCGCATACCTGGCATTACGCGCTGCCACGACGATTAAAAAAGATCGCAGCCTTCATTCTGACAGGTGGCTCCATTGCTTTTGCAACAGTTATTTTCCAGACGGTTACGAATAATAAAATTTTGACTCCGGGTATTATCGGACTGGATTCACTCTATATGCTGATTCAGACGACGATTATTTTTGCATTTGGTTCCGTACCTTTCATTTCGACCAGCAAAGAATTGAATTTTTTGCTGTCGGTGGGGCTGATGGTGCTGTTCGCAGGACTGCTATACAAATTAATTTTCCGCAAAGATGGACGCGGGATTTATGTACTCTTGCTGATTGGTCTGGTGTTCGGCACACTATTCAACAGTTTATCTACCTTTATGGAGGTACTGATTGATCCGAACGAATTTGCGAAAATCCAGGACAAGAGCTTTGCTAGCTTCAGTAATGTAAATACCGAGCTATTGTGGCTTTCTGTATTCATTCTTGTTCTCGTATTCGCTTATGCGTGGAGGTTCATCAAGTATCTGGACGTGCTGTCGCTCGGACGAGAGCATGCGATTAATTTAGGGCTCCCTTATAGTTTTATTATCAAAAGGCTGCTAATTATCGTAGCGATTCTTATCTCCATATCCACGGCACTGGTCGGACCGATTACGTTTCTAGGATTAATTGTGGCCAATGTGGCTTATCAGGTGATGAAAACCTATCAGCATCGTTATATTATTCCGGCCTCTATCTGTGTCAGTGTTATTGCGTTGGCAGGATGCCAACTGCTGGCAGAAAGAGTATTCGACTTATCAACAACGGTCAGCGTCATTATTAACTTTATCGGGGGGGTGTACTTCCTGTACCTTTTGCTACGGGAGAATAAATCATGGTAGAAGTCAAAAACGTATTCAAACGCTATGGGAATAAAAATGTGGTGGATCAGGTATCCGTCACTGTACCTAAAGGTACGATTACCTCCTTTATTGGACCTAACGGCGCTGGAAAAAGCACCTTGTTGTCGATGATCAGTCGCCTGACTGACAGTGATGAGGGAGAAATCCTCATTGACGGGCAGGCCGTGAGTCTGACGAAAAGTGAGGAGCTAGCCCGAAAGATATCTATTTTAAAACAGACCAACGATGTCAATATTCGCTTAACCGTGAAGGAGCTGGTTAGCTTCGGCCGTTTTCCGTATTCCAAGGGCAGATTGAACAGCGAGGATCGCAAAATGGTGGAGCAGTCTATGGCCTACATGGGACTGGAGGATATGAAGGATAAGCATATTGATTTGCTTAGTGGGGGACAGCGACAGCGGGCTTTTATTGCCATGATTCTGGCTCAGGACACAGAATACATCCTGCTGGATGAGCCGCTGAACAATCTGGATATGAAGCATTCGGTTCAGATTATGAAGACGCTGCGCGGTTTGGTGGATGATCTGGGCAAAACGATTCTGGTCGTGTTGCATGACATTAATTTCGCCTCCTGCTATTCAGACTATATTGTAGGGATGAAGGATGGCAGGTTGCTAAAACAAGGAACGGCTGACGAGATGATTGATAGTCAGGTATTAAAGGATTTGTACGATATGGATATTCCGATTCAACAGATTGGTGACCATAAAATTTGCGTTTATTTCACTTAGGGGGAATGTTAAATGAAGAAAAATATGATGTTTTTAACGCTGATGCTTGCATTGGTACTGATCGTGTCAGCCTGTGGCAAAGCAGCTCCGGCAACACCGGAAGCGACTGGAAACGACTCCTCTGCTGCAACAACGGAATCCAAAACTATCTCGGTCAAACACGCACTGGATGAAAACCCGGTCCAAGTCAAAGTTAATCCAAAAAATGTCGTTGTCTTTGATTTCGGTTCATTGGATACGCTGGATAAGCTGGGTGTTGACGTTGCGGCAGTAGCGCAGCAGGATCTTCCTACGTATTTGAGCAAATATAAAGATTCCAAATATGCAAGTGCGGGCACGCTGTTTGAACCGGATTACGAGAAAATCAGTGATCTGTCTCCTGAACTCATCATCATCGGCGGCAGACAAGCTGATGCATATAAAGAGTTGAGCAAAATTGCACCGACCATTTCGATGGCTGTAGACACCAAGGATTATATCAATTCCTTTAAGAAAAACGTTGAAACATTGGGTCAAATCTTCGACAAAGAGGATGTTGCCAAGCAGGAACTGGCTGCGATTGATAGCTCCATCAAGGCCGTACATGACAAGGCTGTAGCGAGCAAAGCTAAAGGACTGATCGTGCTGACGAATGAAGGAAGCCTGAGCGCATATGGCTCACAATCCCGTTTCGGTATCATTCATGATGCTTTTGGCGTAACCCCTGTAGATCCGGGCATTAAAGTATCCACGCATGGACAAAAGGTTTCTTTTGAATATGTACAGCAAAAAAATCCGGATTATATTTTTGTCGTTGACCGTGGGGCTGTGGTGGTCGAAGAAGGCAAGGAACAGGTTACAGGTAAACAAACCATTGAGAATGAACTGGTGAAGAAAACCAATGCATTTAAAAACGGTCATATTGTATACCTTGATCCTAACTACTGGTACCTGTCAGGTAATGGTCTGGAATCTGTGTCTGAAATGATCAAGGAAATGGATGCTGCACTGTAATGAATACATTCACATCATGGAGGACTGTGTAGGATGAAAGGTCATGTAGATGAAATTCCATTAGATGGGTATCTTGTGCACGTCTATACACCTCCCGTCTCCGTGAGTCATAATGAGCTGTATCCTGTGCTGTATGTGCAGGATGGCAGCTCTTTATTTCTAAGCGGGTTGGATGAGCTGGAAAGAGGTTTTTCTACGGGAGAGTTGCCCCGTGTCGTGCTGGTAGGTATTCAGCCCGTAAATCGGCTGAATGATTATACGCCTTGGAAGGCAGCTGCTTTAGTAGAAGGAAGACCTGCTTTTAGCGGTGACGGAGATGCCTATCTGGCGTTTGTGGTTACAAAAGTAATGCCGTACGTCGAGGGGAGATATCCGGTAAAAACCGGACCGGAGCATACGGGAATCATCGGCGCCTCATTGGGCGGATTAATTTCCATGTATGCCGTCTTCAAGTATAAGGACATATTCGGACGCGTCGGTTCCGTCTCAGGCTCGTATTGGTATCCGGGTATGATTGGTTATATGCAATCTGCATCTTGTGCAACTGTGAGGGATGGGATACATCGCTTTTATATATCTGTCGGGACCCGTGAAGGTGAAGGGAAGACGAATGTACAAAAAGATATGGTTCCGCTGACCCTCCAGGCACACGAGGTGCTGCGGACACAGGGACTGGATGCAAAAGATATGCTCCTTGAGTTGGATCAGGATGCGGTGCATCGTGTGGATTGTTTTCAGCGTCAATTTCCTAAGGCCGTCCGATGGCTGTTCGGATAGCATGAATGGAATACGAATTTCATACAACAACCTCAAAGGATTGGAGAGCGTGGAGTCTCTATGCCTTTGGGGTTGTTTTTTTTGTATATTTTTTTTCGTATAATAGAATCAATTTCATAATACCTTGAGTAGCTTTAATAAAGAGTACATATAGATCAAAATGGTTTAATTTGTCTATATGAGGTTTACATTTCGTTAGTTTAATCATTTATGAAATTGATTCAATAGAGGAATATTAAAAATTTAAAGTTATACGTTATTGGAAGTGAGGGGAGCATAAATGAAAAAAAACCGCTTGGGATCTTCAGATTTACTGGTAGGTGAGATTGGCTTGGGATGTATGTCGGTCGGTACGGATGAGCAGCAAGGTGTTTACTTGATTCATGAAGCGCTAGACAGGGGCGTAAACCTGTTGGATACGGCCGATTTGTACCAGCACGGGCGCAATGAAGAAATTGTGGGGACAGCAATCCGTGGACGACGGCAGGAGGTCATCCTGGCGACCAAGGTCGGCAACCGGCGTATACCGGGGCAGGAGGGCTGGGGATGGGATCCGTCCAAGGAATATATCCTGTCTGCTGTTAAAGAGAGCCTGCGACGCCTTGGAACGGACTACATCGACCTGTATCAGCTGCACGGAGGGACAATTGACGATCCGATAGACGAAACGATAGAGGCTTTTGAGCAACTACAGCGGGAGGGCGTCATCCGTTATTATGGTATTTCCTCCATTCGCCCTCATGTCATCCGTGAATATGTCAAACGCTCGAATATCGTTAGTGTTATGAATCAGTATAGTTTACTGGATCGGCGTGCAGAGGAAGAGGTACTGTCTTTGCTTCAGGAACGGGGAATTAGCGTGATTGCACGTGGGCCAGTGGCCAGTGGTGTATTGGCTGACCAAGGGGAAGGGAAGATAGCCAAGGGATATCTGGACTACAATGAAGCAGAGCTGCTGGACGTGCGTAAGCAATTAAAGGCATTTGCAGGTGCGGACCGGAGTATGGGTCAGACAGCGATCCGTTATAGCCTGTCTCATCCGACTGTGGCTGCTGTTATTCCGGGTGCAAGCTCTTTGGGACAATTGGAGCATAATATTTCTGCTGCGGATATTGCACCGCTAACCAGGCAAGAGCGGCAGACGCTACAGCAAATCAGCCGAGCCAATCGGTATGATGCGCAATACCGCTAATCCGAGCAAGTATAGGACAAGTGTCAAACATGTACCCGTCCCAGTTGCAATTTATAAAAGAATCATTACAATATAGGAATAAGCCTCGGTTTATAATTCATATGTGAATATGGAGACGTTATAAATACACTCTAGGAGGGACCAACGAATGGAACGCATCGAATCTCAGCAGCAATATCAGGATTTAATTAATGGTGACGGTCTGACTGTCGTGAAATTTGATACAACCTGGTGTCCGGATTGCAAGACACTGGATAAATTTATGGACGGCATTATTGAGGAAAACGCAGATAAGCGTTTCTTTGCGCTTGATGCGGAGAAATTCCAGCCGATTGCAGAAGAAAATCAAGTGCGCGGCATTCCGAGTCTGCTCGTGTTCCGTAATGGCGAAAAAATTGCTCATTTGCACAGCAAATACGCTAAAACGCCAGCTCAAATCTCGGAATATTTGACTACGCTGGAATCCAAACAATAATCAGAACGCATGATAGGGATAGTTCCAGACTATCTTTCCTTTCAGCAAAATAGTAAAAGGGATATCCAAGGCTGATCATTCAGATCCTATGGATATCCCTTTTACTATTTATTGGTACCAAACGATGGCTTATAAAATAATGAAAAAGAACACAGCCGCCAGCACGAAGCGGTAAATGGCGAACGTAGTCAGGCTCAAGCGTTTGAGCAGACCGAGGAATGTTTTGATCGCCAGCATCCCGACGATAAAGGCAGTAATAAAGCCGGCCGCGAACACTGGGAAATCACTCATAGACAGATGATCCATACTTTTGATCATATCAATACCCGATGCACCCAGCATGACCGGAACAGATACGAGGAATGTAAATTCCGCGGCTGCCGTATGGCTTACACGTGCGAATAGGCCCCCAGACATGGTTGATCCTGAACGGGAGAAGCCTGGCCACAGAGCTAGGACTTGGAACACACCGATGGTAAATGCTTGTTTGTACGTGATCTCATCCAGCGTATGTGATCTAATAGGCGGATGAAATTTTTCAGCCGCGATCATGAGCAGGCCCCCGATCACCAAACTGTATAAAACCGTTTCAGGACCAAACAGGTATTGCTTGATTACATCACGGAACAGTACGCCAATCAAGCCTGCAGGGATCATGGCTAAAATAATATGTAACAGGTTTAGACGTGGCTGACTCGAGATTTTGCGTCTGAAATCAAACAGGCTCAGGAATCTGCGCCAGTATAATACAACGACTGCCAGCACAGCACCTAATTGTACGATAACCTCAAACGTTTTGACCGTATCATTCTCTGTGTTTAATCCTAGAAGATTAGCCGTAAGGATCATGTGACCCGTCGAAGAGACCGGCAAAAACTCTGTCAGTCCTTCAATAATTCCCATAATAATAGAAGATAAAATATCCACTTTACTAGCTCCTCCTTACACGCGTGCAGGGCAAACGACCTAAGCCGTTTGCCCTGGGAATATGTCATTTCAGTAGGAGTGAACACAAGTGTCAAGTGCAAAGATAAACGCTCAGGTCACACGGTTCACTCCCGGGAAGAAGTGTCCGATTCTGCTTCCAATTCAGATGCGGGGGATGTGTGGTGTAAAATAATCTCCACCCGACGAATACGATTTTTACCCATTTCACGAATGATAAATTTCACATTCTCTTCTATGAATTCCTTGCCCTGTCTAGGTTCCGGAACCCGGCTATACACCCACCCTCCGACAGTATCCACGTCTTCATCGTCCAATGTCAAGCCCGTCAGATCACTCAGATCGGAAAGCATCACTTTACCATCCATCAAATAACTGTTCTCCGTCAGTTTCTCGATTTCCTTCCGTTCATCCTTATCAAATTCGTCCCGAATTTCGCCAACAATCTCCTCCAAAATGTCCTCAATGGTAATGAGGCCGGAGGTTCCACCGTATTCATCGACCAGGAGAGCGATATGAACCTGCTCCTTCTGCATACGTTTCAGCAGTGTGTTGACGGGGATAACTTCCGGAACGGTCAAGATCGGTTGAATCAGACTGTCGAAAACAAGCTCTGGATTGCGATCATACTCAAGGAATAGCTGTTTGGTATTAATCATACCAATGATCTGATCCTTGCTGTCTGTCGCCACCGGAAAACGGGTATACTGCTCTTCGTGAATAGTCAGCATGTTTTCTTGTAGCGAGCGATTCGTAAACAAGCATACCATATCTGTACGTGGTACCATAATTTCTTTGGCAACGGTCTCGTCAAAAGCAAAGATACGATTTACGTAGCCATATTCGGTGTTATTGATCTTACCACTTTCCACGCTTTCGGACAAAATGATCTGAATTTCTTCCTGAGAGTGCGCTTCTTCATGCTCACTAGCCGGTTGAAGACCAAACAGACGAACCAGACGATTGGCCGAGCCGTTAAGGAGCCAAATAAACGGATACATAATCCGATTAAACCACACGATGACTGGGGAGGTTAACAGACTGACAGCTTCCGCTTTGCGGATCGCCAATGTTTTGGGAGCCAGTTCGCCGATCACCACGTGCAGGTAAGTTACAATGACGAATGAAATAATAAAGGCCAGGATATGTGAAAAATCCCCATTGATGTTGAGCTGTTGAAAGAGAGGCTCCAGCAATTTGACTACGGTCGGTTCACCGAGCCAGCCGAGTCCCAACGCTGTAATCGTAATACCAAGCTGACAGGCGGACAGGTAGCCGTCCAGATTATTGACGACTTTTTGTAGCGCCAGTGCGTTTTTACGGTTCTCCACGACCAGCTGATCGACCCGGCTGGAACGGATTTTAATAATCGCAAACTCGGTAGCCACGAAGAAAGCACTAAATAAAATCAACACCGCAAACAAAAATAGACTGACACCTATACCCATATAATTTTCACTCATCCCTTTTTCGTTCAATTTTTTAAGGAACCCCATTTTAAGTTCACTTGAACTTATTTTAAGAACTTAAAAGGAAATATACAAGGTTCATATGGAATCATAGCAGGTCACCTACCTCCAATTTACACGGAAAATAAGGCATAATAGAACCCGCACGGCTCATTGCTTCACTTTACAAGCCTAGTTTGAGGGCGTATGATGAGTTCAAATGAACTTGAAATGTAATAAAGGGAGGAAAGCAGATGGAGTCTTTTACCCTTACTCGTCGTGATATGGCCCATTTGCTGCTGGCCATGGAAGGTCGCCGCGAATTGCAGCCTTTGGCCGTTCTACAGGACGCCTGGAGGCGCACTCATAGCCATCTCGCCCGTTCCGGGAGCACGATGCCGACATTTTTATACACCGACGTGACACCTGTGCTAGATAAAATCATCAAGGGTAAGCACAGCGCAGCCTTTTCGCTGCAGGAGATCGTTTCCCTGGGTCAACTGGTCGAATACAGTCATGTCTCACTGGCATCTATGCAAAATTGGGTCAAACGCGACTTCAAGGAATTTCTCGGCGCTCCGAAGATCGGCAAAAAATACTCGGTCAACCAGGCAGCTATATTGCTCATTGTGGAAGATTTAAAATCATGTCTTGATTTTGAATCCATTCGTCAGCTATTTCATATCCTGTTCCAACAACCCGAAGATGATACGGACGATCTGATTCAGCCGGTCGATTTGTACGCCGCCTATTCAACTTTGTTTGAGGAGCTGGATGCGAACGGAGACCAACTGCTCGATGTTGCTGGAGCAGGCTATGCAAAGGACAACGGAAATTCCGTTACAGGACAGCAGCGCCAGGAAGCTGCGACAGAGGAGCTGCTGGTTCAGGCGGCCGATCAATACACCAGCCGTTTACAGCATTTGACCCCTAACCAGTGTGAAGCAGTGCGTAATACTTTGCTGGTGGCAGCGGTAGCGGTGCAAAATAGTTATTTTTTGTCCATGGCACGTCGGTATGTGAATGCGACGTTGTTTCTGGACTTCCAGGGGTAAATCAGGATTGGCACTAGAAGCCAATCCTATTTTTTTGCTCTTTTTAGAGGATTGTCTACCCTTTTGGAGACTGAAAAAGTATACAAAAGAGGTATATACACTAAAACGCTGTCAAAGATACAATAAACATATATAATCCAGCAATTGGAAAAACTTAGAATATCTCTTCCAAAGCATCTGGATACACACACAGGAGGTAATGGCATGTCCGATGTCTCCATCATCATTTGTACCCGCAACCGGATCGAAGACCTGACACGCTGTATACAATCTATTGCAGTACAGCAGCAATTGGAGCATACGGCTGTAGAACTGCTGATTGTTGATGACGGCGATATTTCCGACCAACAGATCGAGCAGTACCGTCACATGGTATCCGGATTGCCTCAAGGCGTTTTGAAATATTATAAAAAAAGTCGTCCCGGCGTTTGGTTGTCCCGCTATGAGGCCTTGTCTCTTGTGCGGTATGATATTGTGCTGTATTTTGACGATGATGCAGAACTGGACGATAAACTCTATATCCGGCGCTTGCTCGATACCTATGATCAGGATGAAACGATTGTGGGTGTTGGAGGGATTGCAAAGGGATTACATTCGAGCCGGGCAGGAAAGCTGCTGGGCGTTTTGACATTTCAGATGTCTTCATCCCTCGGCAAGCTCTCGCCTAGTAGTCTGGCAGGTTCTTTGCTACGTTGGGGCGAAGCGACTGAGGTTTTCGATACAGAATTTTTCCATGGCTGCAATATGTCATTTCGGAGGGATGCGCTTCGGGACATGAAGCCGTATCCGTGGATGACCAGTTATGCCGTGGCTGACGATTTGTACATGTGCCAGTTGGCGAGCCGTTACGGCAAATTGGTTATCAATCCTGACTTAACCATCATTCATCATGAATCTCCAAGCTCGCGCGATAAGGCGGGCAAAGTAGCCAAGGCTACAGCAATTAACCACTATTATTTTCTTGCCTTGAAAAAGGCTGGAGTGATTCAGTATGGAGCCCTTTTATGGACCTTATCCTACTTGATGCTCAAAGAAACGCTGCGTCGCAATTTTAATGCCGCAGATGGATACAAGCAGGGGGTGTTGTTCATTCTGAACCCGCGCAAGCAAAAATATAACGAATATTTAGGCCCGGCGGTTCAGTAAACTGTTTTCTTTACACACTGACAGGATAAAGGGGGAGTATGATGTTAAGCTTGTCCATTGCTCTGTGCACCCGAAATCGGGTTGATGATCTGACCCGATGCATTAATTCAATTGCCATTGGGGGAGCACCGGAGGCATGTGAAACCGAGCTATGGATTATTGACGACGGAGAACTGCCAAAGCATGTGCTGGAACGTTATGAGCGTCAGTTGGGTAGAGCGGGAATTACCTACCGATATCATCGCAAGGAGCAGCCGGGATTATGGTTATCTCGTGTAAAGACAGCTGAACTTGCGCAGGGTGACATCATTTTGTTCCTTGACGATGACGTTGAGCTGCCGAGCAACTATTTGAATGAGTTGATGCGTACCTATGAGGCTTACCCGCAGGCCGCTGGTGTCGGCGGTATCGCACAGGGAATGAGTAACAGCTTCATGGGAACAATTCGATGCTTGCTGTCATTCCAGCAGTCTTTGTCCAAAGGAAGGCTGTCCCTCAGCGGTCAGTCCGGCTCGATGTATAACTGGCATAAGGCCAAGAAGACGTTTAGAACCCAGTTTTTCCATGGCTGTAATATGTCATTTCGTCGTGAAGCGATTCGCAGTCTGGAGCCGGTATCTTGGTTGCAAAGCTATAGCGTAGGCGAGGATTTATTACTTTCACGCATCGCAATGAAAAGCGGCCCATTATACATTAACCCGGCGCTTACGCTGCTTCATCACGAATCGCCGTCCTCGCGCGACAATATGGAGCAGGTTACTTATATGCGGGTGATGAATCATATTCATCTCCTGCGTGAAGAGGGATCTGGGCCGATTGGTTATGCAGCACTATACTGGACGACGTTGTATCAGATTTTGAGAGAAAAGCCCAAGAAAAATCATACTGCCATTCAAGGCTATAGAAGAGCGTTGAAAGCGATCTTTTCAAGTCCGAAGGAGCCTGTTGGCGGGGGACAGTTGCCTGAACGCAATTCCAAAAAAACGGTAGGCTGATGGAGGTGCGTCAAAAGACGCAATGTGAGCATAGAGACGAGAGGCTTAATAAGGAACAGGAGTTGGACGTAACATGAGCACATGGACAGCAGCAAGGAAAGTATTCACGGGTGACAGTCTCGCCAAAACGATCATGCGCACGAGCTTTAACAATTTTTTTGTGCTAATCGTCACGACCCTGACTTCCATCCTGACCGCACGTATGCTCGGAGTAGAGGGGAAAGGAGAACTGGCGGCAGTTCTGTTCTGGCCTACGCTGATCGGCAGTGTGTTGAGCTTCGGATTACCAACGTCGTTAATTTATAACATCAAGAAGAAAACAGGCACGACGGAAGAACTACTGACGTTGTCACTCTGGATTCAGTTGCCTGCCAGCTTGTTGGCGGGAGCGGTGGCCTGGATATGCATGCCGCTGTGGCTGAATGGTTATGGTGCGGATATCATCCAGCTGTCCCAGCTTTATTGTGCGGCAGCCATACCGTTGGCAGTGCTTACAGCGCTGACGACAGCATTGTCGCAAGGGCTGGATCGATTTAGCGTATATAACGGTCTGTTGTTTTACTACCCGTTACTGAATTTCATCGGTCTGGTGACACTGTGGCTGATGGGCCTGCTCAATGTGCAGCTGGCAGGAGCAGTGAATTTTGCCGCGAGTTTCCTTGCGCTAGTATGGGCGTTCCTCCGTTTGCGCAAGTATATGAATATGCGTGCTTTCCGCCCATTTACCAGCCGTCAAGTGCTTCGTCCTTATTATAGCTATGGAGCGAGGGTTTACGGGATGGAGCTGATGGGGACGCTGTCCACACAAACGGACAAAATCGTTATTGTGGCGCTGCTATCACCCAAAGCGTTCGGTCTGTACTCTGTTGTCTACGCCTTGTCTCGTGTGTTCAATGTGGTGCAAAATGCCGTCACTAACGTTACTTTTCCTAAGGTGACGGGGATGGAGCACAGCAAGATTGTCGAAACAGTAGGTCGTGCTTTTCGCATCTCTATGGCTGCGATGCTAATCGTCATTGTGCCTGCTCTCTTCATTGGACGATACATGCTGGGTTTGCTGTACGGCCCCGCTTTTCTGGAAGCATCGCTAACGTTCTACCTGCTGTCACTGGAATGTATCATTGGTGGCGGCTCATGGATTCTGGCTTCGGCCTTTAACGCGCTGGGACGTCCGGGACTGGTATTGTTCCGGCAAATTGTAGCCTATGCGATCACCGTCGGTCTATTTTTTATTTGTACACCGATCTTTGGTCTGGACGGCATTGCGATTGCTTTGCTTGTAGGCGCTTGTGTACGATTGGCGTTCTCACTGTTCTCATTCCCGATGTTTTTCAATGTTCCGCTATCACGGATCATTTTTGATAAAAGTGACATTACATTTGTCATTCAGACTATACAAAAGAAGCGCAGGAAGGGAGAACTGAAAGATGCCGAATTTGCATCCCATGGCTAAACTGAAAAATAAGCTGAGCGTCATTCTCGACGTAGTCCCCCAAGGTTCGAATATCATTTATGTCGATTATCCCGTCTATAATAACGGTGGGGATGTACTCATCATGAAAGGCACCGAAGCGTTCTTCAAGGATAATGGCATCCGTGTCCGTGCCCGTTATAGCGCTATGGATATTCCCGATCGGCTTCAAATTCCGGGTGACTGGATTATCGTGTGCCACGGCGGCGGCAACTTCGGCGATCTCTATTCAAATCACCAAAATTTGCGAGAACGCATCGTTCGCGATTTCCCTAACCACCGAATTGTAATTATGCCGCAGACGATCCACTTTCAATCTGAACAGAAGGCTAATGAAGTCGCTGCCTTGTTCAATGCTCATCCGGATCTACATATGTTTGTGCGGGATACACGCTCTTATCAGTGGGCTAAGGACAAGCTGAACCAGTGCAGTATCACACTATGCCCTGATATGGCGCACCAGCTCTGGCCATTGAAGCCGACTACGGAAACAGTGAAGGATGTATTGTATTTCCTGCGGACTGATATTGAAACGGTGGGTGGACAAAAGAAGTTCGATGACGAGGCAGATGCCGCTCACCGGCTGGACTGGGATACTTTGTTCACTCCGCTGGAAGTGAAGGGAATTGTCTATTTCCAGAAGTTTTATCGACTGGATAAGAAAATCGGCGGCCCGTTGCCTACACGTACATTCTGGTACAAGTACACAGACCATCTCATGAACAAAGCGGTTACGCTGTTCAGCTCTTACCGCGAGGTTCGCACTTCACGGCTGCACGGTCACATTCTGGCCTGTCTGCTTGATATGCCTCATGTTGTCATTGACAATTCCTACGGCAAGAACTCGCAATATTATAATACCTGGACACAGCCGAATCCAAAGGCGCAGCTGTTTAGTGAAGCTCCAAGTGCGTTGGAGCAGCCATCTTAATAGTAAGAAAAGATACGTATGATTAATTTCAAAGGTATGATAACGGCAAAAAATCTCCTGACCATTTCATTGGTATAGGAGATTTTTGCTTGTGTTAAATTAATAAGGATAGTTAAGAGTTAAGCTTGTGAACTATTAAGGCTATTCATATTTAATGGGATGATCGCTCGTTCTTTCTTGGCTTCTATTGATTATTGACAGTTACCTCATATTTTGATGCGTTCCAGTTTACCTTTGCACCCAAGGTTTGAGAAATGAATCTGATCGGTACCAAAATACTCCCGTTTATATATTTTGGAGGAGCAGCGAGACTTACTTTTTTTCCATTAACCAATGCGAATTTTTGGTTTACAACTAGTTCTATAGTCAGTTTACCTTTTGTGATGGTGACATGATCCCTTTGGCTACTATTCCAAATGACTTTAGCTCCTGATTTTTCAAATATTCCTCTGAAAGGAACATAGACTGAGCCGTTCAGTAATTTGGGAGTGGTAGTCAGATCCATGATAGAGCCATCTACGGTCAATTGAATAGGCTTCACTACAATAGTCGGTTGCTTTACATTTTTCAATGTCGAGTCAATTCCAAGTTGACCGTTAACGTTGCTCCCCCAACTCCATAATTTATTGTTTTCCGTTCTTACGATTGTAAAGTCGTTTCCAGAGTTTACTTCCGATATATTAGCAAGCCCCTTTACTTTCTCTGGATTGGAATTACCAGCAGAAATCCAGACATCGCCAGTAGTTGTTACAAATGAAACAGTGTGGTCGAATTGAGCAGAGATATCTTTTAACTTCTGTGGAATTTTAAACTGTTTAGTTTTGCTCTCTAGCGGATTATATGTCCACCCGTTGCCATTCATATCAATTGCACTTATAGCAAAATCTCCACTTTTAATCATTTTAATTTTTTTAAGTTGTTTAAGCAGCTGTGGTTCTTTAATATTCGCATCTTCATTGTCGCCGCCCCAATAGAGCAATGTTCCATCCTTGGAAAGTGCAAAGGAACCCTGATTCGTAGCTGCTATACCCACAATATTCATGGGTAGATCTTTTATTAAAGTTGGTTCATTGATGAAAGATGACTTAAAGTTGGCTAATTGTCCCCGAGAATTATCACCCCAGCCCCAAACCTGCCCGCTTTGATCTAATGCTAAAAAGTGATCTCCTCCGGCGGCAATTTTTACAACATTTTTTAGGCTTGAGAAGGTTTTAGGGGCAACACTACGACCTTGATTTTTTTTACTTTGCCAACTAACAACGGTACCATCTGTTTTTATGGCTAGAGAACCAAAGCGACCCGTGGTGACCTGTTTAAAAGTATCAGATGACATAGAAACCACAGGAGAGGGTACGGAACGATTTATGCCGTCTTCTGAGCCTAATTCCCCATCTTCATTACGCCCCCATGCAAGTAGCTTTCCTTGATTGTCAATAGCGTAAGTATGTTCACCACTGCTTGAAAATTGAACTATATCTGGAGATGGTTTTACATATTCGTTTGAATATGCTTCTTTTGAAACTAAGCAAGAGGAGAAAATTAATAAAATAACTGATAAAGCTATGAAACATTGCTTTAAATTTTGATTTTTCAAGATATGCTCTCTCCTTTTTTGAAATAACTTCTAATATCATATAACCATAAACAAGAAAGAAATTGCAAATAAATCCAGCTAATATGTATTTATTTCCATAAAAAATGTAGACAAATGAATAATGAAATACTATTATATGTTTTGGGTGAAAATTTTTACAATATTAGGGAAGGGGAATAGCAAAAATTTTTCTCAAAAATTAGGATGAGGTGAGAGTGAATGAAAAAGGTAAAGTTCTCAATAATTATCTTTCTGTTATTCTCTTCAATTGGTGTTACTGCTTCGGCTAATAACGAAGATATTACGGAAAAAGTTAGCGATTCAGTAACGCAATCAACTTATGGATTAGAACATTCTAAAAATGTTACAGTAAAAAATGATGCTGAGGTTAGCCAGGAAAAGATAAACAACTTTATTATTCAAGCCAAAAAAGTTGTTAGAGAAGAAAAAGCAAATAGTCAATCATTGAATGCATCTATTGAATCTTCTACATATGAAACTGTTGACTACTGTTATTTGGACGATACTAACCTCTTTTTTTATGAGGATTCTTCAATTAAAGATCCAGAGTTGATTATTTTACCAGTTGAAAATGGTAGAGAGGAAACACACGTTATTAAACCACAAGCAATACAAGGAGGATTTGGAGGAAGGGTATTGGTCAATAGTACGACAGGTAACTACATTGAGACTAGGGCCATTACTACATCAAGTAACTCTACTTTGCTGGCTACAAATGGAACCCCGTATATGTATACAGGGTTTACAGCAAGGGGATTGGAAGTTGATGCAGGATTGGCTTATAGTAAAGGAGATGCTCCGGGAGTTTGGCAGCCTTATCTTAAAATAGGTGGGGACGATCCACTGTCAACTTCATATCTACTTGATGGTTATAATCAGGTACAATATAAAAATGGGTATATTACTGGACAGCCAGTTCAGATGGACTTATGGAGGAACTATACTAGTGGTGTTGAACATAACGCTGTAAGATTAAAACTTGCGGGAACTGCTATATGTGCGGATCTTGGATGTTCAAGACATGGTGATACTAAGCTGACCACTATCTTTTCTAAATCAAATATTGGAGTGAACAGTGTAGTTAATTATAAGTTGTTAGCAACTATTGCTGGTTCCGGAGCAAGCGGGCAGATGAATTCTACTCTAAGTGAAATATCAATTGACGGGATAGCCAAAACACCAGTTAAAGATGAAGTAGCCAATACTCAAGTCACAATTAGTGGAAATAGTACATCTTTTAAGCTTTCAAAATAGTATATTAATATAGTTTATAAAACCGTTCTAAGGAGCGGTTTTATTTTTTTATTAAAAGCCATATTGTTTGCTTACACTCCACTACCGCTTCATTTTGACAATTCATTTCATGAATAGATATAATTTATGGGATAAAACTTGTAGGAATATTGGGAACTCCCCTAACTTTTGCAGAATAACATGAAAGTATATTTATTTTAATGAATCGAGGCTGACGAATGAGTAATCAATCGATGGACATGCTTCTCACGAAGGATATCGTGCGTGAAGGGGAGTCTATTTTGCGTACGAAGGTGGATCCGGTATGCTTGCCACTGTCTGAAGAGGATCTTCAACAGATGCAATGGATGCTGGATTATCTGAAAAATAGCCAAAATGAAGAGCTGGCTACCCGCTATGAACTGCGCCCGGGTGTGGGATTATCTGCGAACCAGGTAGGTTTGAACAAAAGAATGTGCGCTATTTATTATGAAGATGGGGACAAAACGGTAGAGTATGCGTTGTTTAATCCGAAGCTGGTCAGCCACTCCACGTCCATGATTTATTTGGAACAAGGTGAGGGGTGCTTGTCTGTAGATCGGTACGTAGCCGGATATGTACCTCGTTATGAAAAAATTCGTATTAAGGCCACTTTACCAGACGGAACACAGGAGCTATTGACTTTCAAAGGTTATGCAGCGATTGTAGTACAGCATGAAATGGACCATTTGGACGGTATTATGTTCTATGACCGTATCAATCCGGAAGATCCGCACAAGCTGCCGCAGGGAGTGCATATCGAACCTTTTGTACGTAAATAGCTCATGATCCGTAAAGTGTGGTGACTCCGTTCGCCACATTTTTTTAATTTTGCAAAAAAATATGGATACAGAGGTTACGAAGCTTTAAACTGGAAACATGTAGCTCGTGATAGAGGATGTGAAAATACACAAAAATGTAAGCGCTTATCTTATGGGAGGGATGACATGAATCGTGGAGTACGGCTTCTGATGAATAATATGCGTATGCGGAATAAGCTGCTGTTCTCCTATGTACTGATTGTCATGATCCCGGTGCTGGTGGTAGGCGGCTGCGTTACTTTTTATTTGCGAGAGCAGGCATTGAATAGTGCAATTGCCCAGACAGTAAACAATGTGGAAAAGATCAAGAGCCAGACGGCAAATTTACTGCGTGTGCCAACGGATATTTCAAATGGGCTCATGTTCGATAAGAGGCTGAGGGAGATGGCGAACAGACGGTATCCGGGTATGGTAGAGCTGATGAATGCGTATCATCAATACAAGGATTTTAATGAGTATACTCAGCAATATAGAGAGGTTGCTACCATCCGGTTCTATTCGTACAATCCGACGCTTGTCAATAATCTGGAGTTTATTCCAGTGGACTCTAACATTGAGCGGCAGCAGTGGTTCCAAACGGCTTTGAAGGGGACGGCGATTAACTGGTTTTACATTCAGGATAAGGAAGATAACCCGGTTAATCGCCTGAGCCTGGTACGGCAAATTCCATTTCCCGAATACAATACCAAGGGAGTTCTGATGATATCGCTGAGTCAGACCGAGTTGAATGATATGCTGAGCAAGGAGCCCTTTGAAACATTGATTGCAGATCGTAATGGTATTGTGGTCGCAGCTACTCGTCCGCAGTCGGTGGGTCAGACGTTGGGAGATTTACATTTGGGCTTTGATGTTCAGCGTGCGGGTAAGGGAATATATGAAGCGAAAATCAACGGAAAGTCCTCCAACATCATCGTGGATGAGCTGCTGCCCGCCTCCAGTGTGAGCGGATTTACGATTATTTCAGTGTTTTCGACGGAGCATATTGTACAGGGAGCCAACCGAATTAGCTTGATTGGTGCTCTATGTGTTCTTGCGGTGCTGGTTATGGCACTGATTCTGATCACCATCATTTCCTGGCTGATTACCAAACGCCTACAGCGGTTGAGCTATGAACTGGGTAAGGTAGCCGCGGGCGATTTTCATGTGGTATCGAGTGTGGAGGGAAGGGACGAGATCGGGGATTTATCCCGCCGTTTCAACTATATGGTGAACAGTATTCGCCAACTCATGGCGCAGGTCTATGAGACGAGTGAGCATAACAACAGACTGGAATTGGCACAAAAGGATATCAAGCTAAAAATGATGGCTAGCCAAATTAATCCGCATTTTCTGTTTAATGCGTTAGAATCCATTCGAATGAAAGCACATCTGAATGGGGAAGCGGAAATTGCAACGACGGTGCGTTTGCTTGGCAGGCTGATGCGCCGGAATCTGGAGATTGGCAGTGGTAAAACGACGGTACTACAGGAGCTGGATATGGTGCGATCCTATTTACAAATTCAGCAGTTCAGATTTGGAAATCGTTTGATTTATGAAGTGAATTTGGAAGAAAGCGCGACGGACCTGTCGATTCCTCCCTTAATCATACAACCGCTGGTGGAAAATGCAGTCATTCATGGCCTGGAAAATAAGGAAGAGCCAGTTACCGTGAAGGTAGATATTGCAATAGAACGAAGAGAGCTAAAAATTAAAGTAGAAGATGATGGGATTGGCATGGAAGCTGGGCAACTGACCCGTCTGCTAGCTCGGATCAGGGGGACGGAAGAGCCGGAAGGAAGCAGTATTGGCCTGCGTAATGTACATCAACGTCTAACATTGATGTACGGCGAACGTTATGGACTGCATATTGAAAGCGCATTACAAGAAGGAACAACCGTATACTTTTCCATACCAAGGGGGGAAGAGTCGAATGTATAAAGCAATGATTGTAGATGATGAGCCTGCGATTCGTGAAGGATTGTCCTCCATTATTGACTGGGGGAATTGTGGCTTCCGTATTGTCGATACGGCAGGGAACGGACGCGAGGCTCTGGATAAGTTCGGAGAGCATCGACCGGAGCTGGTCATTGTAGATATTCGTATGCCCGGGATGAGTGGGCTGGAGGTCATACGAAGCATACGTGAAAAGAACGGAGAGCCGTTTCACTTTCTCATATTAAGCGGATATGCAGACTTTGATTATGCACGGCAAGCCATGGGCTTCGGGGTGGATGGCTACCTACTGAAGCCAGTTGATGAGGAAGAAATGACGACAGAGTTGAAACGGGTACGGCAAAACATTGAGGACGAGAAAGAAGATGGCAAATGGGGAAGTCCGCCTTCCCATGAGCGTAATTGGATCGAAGCACTATTGTTTCCGGTTCATCAAGAGCATGCTCGTAATGCTGTGGAAAGCAGCGATTCTCTTCACAGAGCATCCAAGCAAGCTGAACATCAAAGCGGTAACGGAAAACATGGACAACAGCCCGTGTTACCAGCGTTGGACTGGAGTAGCTATCAGGTTATTCTGCTCGATTTACGTATTCCTGACTGGGATCGGCAAGCTCGGCTGGCGGCAGCAAAGCAGCGGCTAACAGAATTGTGCCATGAGCAGGGCAGAGGTATCGTGTTTGAGGCTGGAATATATATGGGTCTTTTGCTTCCCGCCACGTTAAAAACGGAGAAAGATGCTGTTCAGTTACTGGCTGCTTGGCGACAGGAGCTAAAGCCGTGGGCAAAGGAAATTTATGTGGCTGCCGGTGATCCTGTAGCCATTCTTAACGACATTCCCAGGTCTTTTGAGCAGGCACTACGATTGTTAGAACGTACGTTTTTGTTCCGGGCAGAAAGAGCCATGCTTTCCGGAGACCTACACGAATTGGAGACAGTCGAGACTGAAAGGAGTGGAGCGTCTGATAGTGCCACAGATGATCCCCTACGTTATGCAGAAAAGCTGTATTATGCGCTAGATATGGCTAATAGTGAAGCTGCAACCCGTGTCATTAAGGAAATGGAAGGCCAATTTCCACGGATTTATCGCACAGAATCTGCAATCAAGGCGGCGTTCGCCCAAACATTCACACTGGCGTTGAACAAGTATGCAGCCGGACAGGATCACAGCCGAACCGTGCTAGAGGAGCACTCCAGCTTTATAATCGATGTATATGCTTATTCCACATTGGGCGAGCTGGTGGATCACTCGCTGGAGCATGTGTTGCAATGGATTGGCCAGACTGAATCTGGTGGCAAGGGCATCATCATGAAACAAATGATTGACTTTATACATAGTCATTATGATGAAAATTTGCGACTGGAGTTACTGGCAGATATGTTCAATTACAATAGTGGCTATTTGGGCAAACTGTTCAAAAGTCATACTGGCGAGGCCTTTAATGCCTACCTGGATAAGGTGAGGATTGAGCGAGCAAGAGAATTGCTTGCTCAAGGAATTAAGGTGCACCAGGTGGCGGAACGCGTAGGATATGCGAATGCAGATTATTTTCATAGTAAATTTAAAAAGTATGTTGGAATGTCACCTTCCTCCTACCGTAATCGGGTTCAAAAGAACGGAGGAACAGATGGCTGTTGATAGAATCCCTAGGTTTAACGCTATGAAGTCTCTCTTACAGATGTCGGAGGTACGACCTCCGAACGAAGAGAGGCTCTTTTTTATGGCGGATAAATGGATAGATCAATCGAAAATGTCACATTTATTATGTAGTTTAGGCCGTTTTCATCAAATCGCCATCGTTATGACACATATTTGACACGATGTTCACATTTTCGATTCTATTTCATTTAAATTTATTCTATATAATGGGGATAATCTGAAGCCGGATCATGACAACCATGGTGAAGGTAGTTGAGTGAGTCATTTTCTAAAAAGTGACCGCTGCATATGTAAGAATGTGAATACTATCACAAATGTAGAAGACTTCAGATTACAGACACTATAAATCAATGTTAAGAGAAGTGCAGGGGGAGGAGCAACATCATGGACGTATTGGATTTGGCACGGTTGCAGTTTGCAACCACAACGATTCTTCACTTTGTTTATGTGCCGATCTCCATTGGATTGTCGTTATTGGTGGCAATTATGGAGACTATGTATGTTATCAAAAAAAATGACTTGTACAAAAAAATGGCTCAATTCTGGGGAACGTTTCTGCTGATTAACTTTGCATTGGGCGTAGTCACCGGGATTTTGCAAGAATTCCAGTTCGGGATGAACTGGTCGGACTTTTCCCGTTTTGTGGGTGATGTATTCGGTACGCCGCTGGCGATTGAAGCGCTACTTGCATTTTTCCTGGAATCGACCTTTATCGGATTATGGGTATTCGGTTGGGAAAGATTGTCCAAAACGGTCCATTTAATCTGTATGTGGCTGGTATCTATCGGTACGATGTTATCGGCGTTGTGGATTCTAGCTGCTAATTCATTCATGCAGCGTCCAGTAGGATATGAGATTCAAAATGGACGTGCAGAAATGAAAGATTTTGCTGCTCTGTTAACGAATGAACAACTGTTATGGGAATTTCCGCATACGTTGTTTGCTGCTTTTGCAACGGGGGCATTTCTTATCGCGGGTATCAGTGCATGGAAGCTGATGCACAAAAAGAATATGGACTTTTTTAAACCTTCTTTTAAATTGAGCATTATTGTTGCCTTAATCAGTGCCATTGCTATTCCTTTGTTTGGTCATGGTCAGGCTCAATATTTAGTGAAAACACAACCGATGAAGATGGCTGCCAGTGAGGGCTTATGGGAGAACAGCGGTGACCCCGCTCCTTGGACAGTTATCGCGGGTATTGATCCTGAAAAGAAGGAAAATACCTTTGAAATTAAAGTTCCTTTTGCTCTGAGTTTTCTATCTTATAGTAAATTTTCCGGCTCTGTGCCTGGTATGAATGAGCTTCAAGCAGAATATGAAAAAACCTATGGTCCGGGCGATTATATCCCGCCAGTACGTACCACGTTCTGGAGCTTCCGTATTATGATTGCGGCGGGATGTGGCATGATTGCACTCGCTTTATACGGTACTTACCTGACGTTCCGTAAAAAGCTGGAAGGTTCACATCGCTGGTTCTTCCGTCTTATGATATGGGGGATATCCCTTCCATTCATTGGGAATACTGCTGGTTGGATCATGACCGAAATAGGTCGCCAACCGTGGACTGTATTTGGTTTGCTTCAAACAAAAGATTCTGTTTCGCCCACGGTTGTGGCAGGAGAAGTGCTGTTCTCGTTCATCTCATTTACCACATTGTATTTAATTTTAACAGGTGTGCTGGCATTTCTGTTTTACCGTACGGCTCGCAAAGGTCCAGATATCGAGCCACATCAGCAAACGGTAATTCATGATCCATTTGCCCAAGGGGGTGACAATAATGACGCTAAATGATTTATGGTTCTTATTGATCGCAGTGTTGTTTACCGGTTTCTTTTTTCTGGAGGGCTTTGATTTTGGCGTGGGGATGGCCACGGGATTGGTACCGCGCAATGACCAACAAAAACGTTTGATGATCAATACGATTGGTCCATTTTGGGATGCCAACGAAGTGTGGCTGATTACAGCAGCAGGTGCGATGTTTGCCGCTTTCCCGCATTTTTATGCAACTATGTTCAGCGGATATTATCTGGTATTTGTCTTTATTTTGCTAGGTTTGATTTTGCGTGGAGTTTCTTTTGAGTTCCGCGGCAAGGCTGAAGGGAAATGGTGGACAGGAACGTGGGATGCCTGCATTCTGATTGGTAGCTTTCTACCGCCGATGCTGTTCGGTATGGCTTTTGCGGCTTTGGTGAAAGGTGTACCTATTCAGCAAAACATGGATTTGAAAGCTGGATTTTCCGATGTGTTCAATGGATACACCGTATGGATTGGACTGACAGTGGTCGGAATGTGCCTAATGCATGGGCTGACGTTCATTTCCCTGCGGACGATTGGAGAAGTACGGGATCGTGCTCGCGTGATTGCGTCCAAATTTCTTCCGGTATTGGGCATTTTACTCGCTGGCATGGTGGTATGGACTTATTTTGCAACGGATTTATTTGCACGTCGCGGTCCCTTTATGTATGCTGCGGTAGCAGTGGGAATTGTCGCCTATGTGCTGACGTGGTACTTCCTGAAGCAGGGCCGCGAAGGATGGGCCTTCGGGATGACAGGTGCATTGATTTTGCTGACCTTCGTTTCGTTATTCGTTGGTTTGTTCCCAAGATTTATGGTGAGCTCGATTAACAGTGCTTTTGATTTGACGATTTATAATGCAAGCTCCAGTCATTACACACTGAAAGCCATGACGATTGTTGCAGCAACGCTTTTACCCTTTGTGCTGGCTTATCAGGCGTGGAGCTATTTTGTTTTCCATAAGCGTCTCAGTGAGAAGGATCATTTGGAATACTAATGGATAAGGCATGGTTAGAATTAAAGGGCATTCGGCCAGTAATGCTGCTACTGGCTGCCCTTTCCCTGCTCCAGGGGGCTGCTGTGATTGCACAAGCAGTCTTCTTGGCAAAGGCTGTTACGATTTTATTTGATAAAAATCCGCTGGTGATGGCTTGGCCGTCACTGGCGTTGTTTTTCGCTGCTTTTGCAATGAGGCATACGATGATCTGGCTGCAACGACGGACAGCCGGCCGTTTTGCCGAAGCTTCAGGCGCTTCCTTACGGGAGCGTCTGCTTGCACGTTTGTTCGAACGGGGGCCGGGTTTTGCAGCGCAGGAAGGCAGCGGCAAGTTGGTGACGCTAGCGCTGGACGGAATGGATCGTTTTCGCACGTATTTGGAACTGTCCATTCCTCGAATGATTGACATGATGGCTGTAACTATACTTGTGCTTGTGTATGTTTTCACATTGGATGTCATTTCAGGTGTAATTTTGACGACTACGATGCCGATTCTGGTGGGCTTCTTTATTTTGCTCGGCTTGGCAGCGCGGAAGCAGGCAGACAAGCAATGGCGTTCCTATCGTTTGTTATCTCACCATTTCACGGATTCGCTACGTGGACTTCAGACACTAAGGTTTTTGGGTCGTAGCCAAGAGCATGGGGAAACGGTTGGGAAGGTCAGCGACCAATACCGCACAGCAACGATGCGCACGCTGCGGGTAGCGTTTCTTTCCTCATTTGCCCTCGATTTTTTTAGTATGCTATCGGTCGCTTTTGTCGCGGTAGGCTTGGGGCTGCGCCTGATTAGTGGCTCGGTGGGTCTGGAGGCAGCGCTTGCGGTGCTTATTCTGGCACCAGAATATTTTATGCCCATACGCCAATTGGGATCAGACTATCATGCTTCACTGGATGGTAAGGAGGCTTGGGGAGCAATACGCTCCATTCTCAGTACAGAAGATGATGCGACCAAGCCGAATAAACAAGCAGCTAACGATAAAGGATTGGACATCACGGGACAGGATAGTCTCGAGCTGTCTGATGTGTGCCTCCTTAATGAAGACGGTTCCGCCCGGCTTGAACATGTGTCTGCACATGTTGAACCGCACATGAACATGATCGGCATCGTTGGGGCTAGCGGTGCAGGTAAAACGACGCTGCTTAGTCTGCTTGGCGGCTTTGCTGATCCGACTTCAGGCGAGCTGCTCCTGAATGGATGCGGATTGGCTGGGGATGCCAAAGCTGAATGGCAACGGCATATTGCCTATATTCCACAGCATCCATACCTGTTTAGCGCTTCTCTGGCAGATAATATAAGCTTTTATGAACCGGAGGCATCCAACCAGCAGATAGAGTGGGCGATTGACGCGGTTGGACTGCGTGAACTGGTAGACGGTCTTCCGGGTGGATTGAATGAGCCCATTGGTGAAGCAGGTCGGACACTGAGCGGAGGGCAGGCGCAACGGATTGCATTGGCGCGGGCATTGCTCAGTAATCGTCCGGTCGTTTTATTGGATGAGCCTACGGCCCATCTGGATATTGAGACAGAATGGGAGCTAAAACAGACGATTTTATCGGTTTTGAAACACAAAAGAGTGTTTCTTGCCACCCACCGGCTTCATTGGATGCCAGAAATGGACTGTGTCTGGATGATGGATCAAGGTCGTCTGGAAGAAGTAGGCTCCCATCAGCAATTGATTGCCCGTAAGGGAGCATATTACCGATTGCTGACGGGGATATCGGAAGGAGGGAACGGACGATATGAGAGTAACGGACAATAGCAGACAAGGCTGGTTTGTGACGTATCTGAGACAATATTTTTGGGCCTTTCTGGTAGCTGCTCTTTTGGGCGCATTGGCCATTGGATGTGCGGGCGCGTTGCTCTTTACGTCCGGTCATCTGATTACCCGTTCGGCCTTAAAACCGGAAAATATATTAATGGTGTACGTTCCAATTGTGCTTGTGCGAACATTTGGCTTTAGTAAAGCGGTTATTCAGTACCTGGAGCGCTTGGTAGGGCATGATGCCGCACTGCGTCTGGTGTCCCGTATGCGGGTACGCTTATATCGGGCAGTAGAACCGCAGGCGCTGATGATTCGCAGCAAATTCCGTACAGGGGATCTATTGGGATTGCTGGCAGAGGATATTGAGCAGCTTCAAAACATCTATCTGAAGCTAGTTCTGCCTGCGCTATCGGCTTTGCTGATTTATGCAGCAGGCATCTTGGCGCTCGGACGGATGGACGGAACCTTTGCCTTGCTCATGGCGCTATATGGCGGATTTTTGCTTTTTATTGCCCCAGCTATCTCACTATGGACCTCACTCGCCAAACGGCGAATGTTCAAGCAGGAACGGAGTAAAGCCTATCAGGAGCTGACGGATGCTCTGTTCGGCATGAGTGACCTGGTGCTGAGCGGACGGACTGGGCATTTCCTGAGTACCTTTACACAACGGCACAATAGGGCTGCCGTGATGGAGAATTCACTTCGCCGGAGCGAGTGGCGTTCTCATTGGATCGCACAATACGTTGTAGGCGGCGGGATTGTGATTATGACTGTGTGGGCCGGGGGACTGGTAGCACAGAATCGTATAGAAGCCACATGGCTGGCATCCTTTGCCCTTGTGGCTTTTCCATTGCTGGATGCCTTCGTTCGCGCTGGAGAAGCGGTGGTTCATGCGCCGGAGTATCAGGATTCACTTCGACGGTTAAAGGATTCGGAGAAAGACACACCTACACCTGGAGCAGGCGGAACAGCAGACATTCTAGAGGAACAGGCTACCGCTATGCGATTGGGCCACGGAGGAGACCTGCTGCTGAACAACGTAAGCTACCGCTATGCGGCAACGCAGGAATGGAGCGTGCGTAATATCTCCTTGCACGTTCCGCAGGGGGGCAAGGTTGCATTGCTTGGCCGCAGTGGTGCGGGCAAGTCTACGCTGCTGAACCTGATTCAGGGTGCATTGCAGCCTGATGAAGGGAGCGTCACTGTCGCAGGGATTCCCGTATATACAGGTGGAGCATACTCCAGTTTATTTGCGGTGCTAAACCAGCAGCCGTATTTATTCGATACAACGGTAGCGAACAATATTCGGCTGGGACGACCCGATGCTACGCTGGATGAGGTTCGTGCAGTAACAGAGCAGGTAGGGCTTGGAACTCTAATTGATTCTTTGCCGGAGGGCTACGATACCCGAATGCAGGAGACGGGGCTTCGTTTTTCCGGTGGAGAAAAACAGCGAATTGCACTGGCGCGGATTTTGCTGCAAAATCACCCGATTGTTTTGCTGGATGAGCCAACAGTGGGACTTGACCCACTGACAGAGCATGAACTCATGCAGACGATGTTTCGTGTGCTGAAAGGCAAAACATTGATCTGGATCACGCATCATCTGACAGGAATGGAGCATATGGACGAGGTGATTTTTATGGAACAGGGCACCATTTCCATGCGGGGCAGTCATGAACAGCTTTGGCAGGAGCAGCCCCGATACCGCAACCTGTATGAGCTGGATCATCCGAGCCTGTGAAACGAGGTATTTAAAATTTTGATTAACTTTTATATACTGGTTAGAGTTGATGCGTCACATGTAGACATTCAACTGGAGGGGCTGATATGAATGAAAACACTTATCTCTAAGCATTGGCATTTGATGCTGATTGGTTTTGTAGTCCTGAGCATGGGCGGGTTTGTCTTATTTTATTTTCAGGGGAGCGTGTCGTCGTTTCCGGCCACTCAACCTAAACAAGCTCAGGAAGAGCCGGACAAGACCAAATATGAGATTGTTACAGTGGGTGTACAAGGGGACGGTTTCTATCCTAAAAATATTGAAGTGAAAGCCGGCGTTCCAACCAAAATCAATTTCAAGAAAATGACATCCTTTACTTGCATTGATGAAGTGCAGTCGTTGAAGATCGGAATGGACGTTTACCTGGATCACGAAAATAATTATTTTACCGTCATGGACTTGAAGCCGGGGGTATATGAGTATAATTGTGGCATGTACATGTACTACGGGACGATCACGGTAAAATAAATCGAAATAGCTTTCTAGCACATTGATGCTAGAAAGCTATTTTTTTCCTTTAATCAATTAGGTTAATTGCGACAGTATGTGTATATATATCATCATCCACCTGTGGTGCAATGCGCTATCCTTTACCTCTGATCAGCTTACATTGCTGATCTTTTGTTTTTTACAAGACTTCTCTCAGAAAAATTAAATGAAAACGGAGCAGGCGGAATGGTGCTGGACAAGCGAAGCGGTCGCCTTTGTCCCCGGATTTCTACCTTTGTGTGCTTATTCAAGAAATCCGGGGACAACAGCGATGGGAAGCACCATCCGCATGCGTAGTGGCACGAATGTAATTTTTTTCATCCCATATATCTAATTTTGAACTGATTTTTCTCCTAATTCGTCGGGTACCCGCTTCCAAGCCAGCAAAGTATGATAATAGTATCTAGAGATGAGGAGGAGCTTGTTATGGAATCTTCAACTGAAACCGCTTCCAACAATGGTGCTGTGATTCCTGAATCCAATCGGGGAAGACCACGCAAGGCTCGCGGCCCGAAGCCTGAACGTGGTAGAAAAGGCTTGTGGGACAGTGTGAAGCAGCAAAAGTATCTTTATTTTATGTCCATTCCTTTCGTCATATGGGTGTTTGTTTTCAGCTATCTTCCGCTTTGGGGCTGGACGATGGCGTTTCAAAATTATAAGCCAGCCAAATCCTTTACGGACCAGAAATGGGTAGGGCTGAATAACTTTATTGAGTTATTTCAGGACGAACGATTTTATCTAGTATTACGTAATACACTGGCGATGAGCCTGATGGGGATTATATTTGGTTTTGTCGTACCGATCTTTTTTGCAATTCTGTTAAACGAGTTGCGGGGAATGCTGTTCAAACGGTTTGTGCAGACGATATCCTACCTCCCGCATTTTGTATCCTGGGTAGTTGTGGCTGGATTGGTCACGAAAATGCTGTCCATTGACGGAGGCATTGTCAACGATATATTGGTAGCGCTTCATATTGTGGATGAGCCGATTCAGTTCATGGCAAAGGGGAGCTGGTTCTGGTACATTGTAACCGCTTCCGACATATGGAAAGAGACAGGTTGGAATACGATTATTTATTTAGCTGCAATCACCGGAATTGATCAAGAACAGTATGAAGCATCGCGCGTGGATGGAGCGAGCCGCTGGAGACAGATGTGGCATATTACACTGCCGGGTATCCGCTCGACGATTGCCGTTCTGTTCATTATGGCGATTGGGCATCTGGTGAGCAATGGTTTTGAAAAGCAGTTCTTGCTTGGCAATAGTCTCGTGACGGATTATTCCGAGGTGTTGGATCTGTACGCGCTCAATTACGGGATTAATTTGGGTCGCTTCTCTTATGGGACGGCAATTGGTATTTTCAACTCACTGGTTAGCATTTTGCTGTTGTTTACGGCGAACGGTATATTCAAAAAACTGACCAAAGAAAGCATCATGTAGGGAGGGAGAAGCGAAATGACGAATAAGGCATTTAATGCTACCCGGTCTGAGAAGCTGTTTGACCTGTTCAATTATATCCTCATGGCTCTGATCGTGGTGTTGACGCTGTACCCGTTTCTGAACGTACTTGCGATTTCCCTGAACAATTCAACGGACACGGTTCGCGGTGGAATTTATATATGGCCCCGCCAATTTACGCTCGAAAATTACAAAACGATTTTCCAGTACGATGGCCTTCTTCAGGGACTGCAAATATCTATTCTTCGTACTTTGGTCGGAACAGTACTCGGATTGATTTGCGCGTCTATGCTTGCTTTTACATTGAGTCGGGTCGAGTTTCGCGCTCGTAAGTTTATTTCTACGTTTTTGGCGTTGACGATGTATTTTTCTGGCGGGATGGTGCCCGTGTTTATTTTGATGCGTGATCTGCATCTGCTGGGTTCGTTTTGGGTGTACATTTTTCCAGGCTTAATTAGCGCTTTTAACGTGTTTGTCATTCGTTCCTTTATGGACGGTTTGCCATATGCGCTACAGGAGTCTGCCAAACTCGATGGGGCGAATGATTTTGCGATTTACTGGAGAATTATTTTGCCGCTGTGCAAACCAGTATTGGCAACGATTGCTCTTTTTCTGGCAGTAGGTCAGTGGAATGCTTGGTTTGATACGTATTTGTATAATGGTGGGGCGCCGCAATGGACGACGCTACAGTATGAGCTGATGAAGATACTGCAAAGTACGCAGCAAGGCGGCTCCAGTATGACGAATAGTAACGATATGGCTAAGCAAATGGCTCAAATTTCACCAGAGTCGATTAAAATGGCAATCACGATTACGGTTACGCTCCCCATCCTGATGGTATATCCGTTCCTGCAAAAATATTTTGTAGGCGGGATGACACTGGGGGCAGTGAAATCATAAAAGACAGGATTTCGGTAGTAAAATAGCAGTTATTTGCAGGAGAAGTCATCATAGGAATATAGGAGGATTTATACATGAAAAAACACTGGTCCAGATTTGCACTGATTCCCTTGCTCGCGGTGTCCCTTACCGCACTCGCAGGTTGTGGAGGAAGCGATAAAGCAGCGAAGGAAGGCACATCCAGCGGCACAGACCCGATTACGTTTAGCTTCTTCGGAGCAGATACAAGCCCACAATGGAACGGAATGAAGGATGAAATAGGCAAGGAAATCACCAAAAAAACAGGTGTAACCTTGAATGCGGAATTTGATGTCAGCGGTGGAGGTGGAGATGACCGAATTGCTTTGATGGCAGCAAGTGGAGAATACCCGGACTTGGTTTCTCCTAAAGCGAATATTAACAAGCTTGTGGATGCGGGGGCTATGATTGATCTGACAGATCTGATCAACGATCATGCACCCAATCTCAAAAAGCTATATGGACCCTATATGGATCGTTTGAAATACAGTAATAAAGATCAATCCATCTATGTCCTTCCTACGTATGCAGGGGTGGGACAGGAGAGTTTTGACGCGACGGGGGGATTTGAAATTCAGCATAAGGTGCTCAAGGAGTTAGGATATCCAAAGGTAAGAACGCTACAGGATTATGAAAACGTACTCAAAACTTATGCAGCCAAGCATCCGACGATCAATGGCAAAAAAACGATCCCACTCACGCTGGATGCAGACGACTGGAGAATTATGATTACCGTAACGAATCCTGCCTTCCAGACGACTGGAGCGCCGGATGATGGTGAATATTTTATTGATCCCAAAACATTTGAAGCGAAGCTTCATTACAAACGTCCGGAAGAAAAGGAATATTTCCGTTGGTTGAACCACATGTACAATGAAGGACTGCTCGATAAAGATTCGTTTGTGCAAAAAAGTGATCAATACAAATCCAAAATTGCCAGCGGCCGTGTCCTCGGTCTGATCGACCAGGAGTGGGGTTATCAGGATGCCGAAAATGCGTTAAAAGCGTCAGGTAAATCCGAATCCAGCTACGCGCATTTTCCAGTTACACTTTCGGAGGAATACAAGGATCGTTCCTTTCAGGATACGGGCTTCACGTCCGGTTATGGAGTAGGTATTACAGAGAATTGCAAGGACCCGGTGCGGGCTATTAAATTCCTTGATTATTTAGCTTCCGATGAAGGACAGGTGCTAGTGAACTGGGGGATCGAAGGCAAGCATTATGAAATTAAAGACGGCAAACGTGTCATTCCTGCTGATGTACTGGAACAAAAAACGAACAATACAACCAACTTCAATAAATCTACGGGTATAGATTTGTACACGCTCATCAGCGGACACTATGGTGACGGCGTGAAGGACCCTACAGGTAACTACTATACTGCCAAATTCCCGGAACAAATTATCGCGGCTTATTCGAAGCCGGAGAAAGAATCACTTAAAGCGTATGGCGTAAAAACGTGGAAAGATCTGTTCCCGGACAAGAAAGAATTTGATGTAAAGCCTTGGGGCGCAGCCTATAACCTGACAACAGACAATGAATCCAGCTATAACGTTACATTCAAAAAAACGACAGACATTATCCGCAAACGTATACCGGAAGCTATTTTAGCACCGGCTTCCAATTTTGATACGGTATACGACAACATGATTAAAGAACTGGATGCCGCCGGAGCTGTCCAAATGGAACAGCAATACACGCAACTGGTGAAGGACAGAGTGGAGTTATGGAGTGGCAAGGCTTCTAAATAGCTGACTGCTTTTAACGAAATTTTGAATGCCGGAATGACAGAGCGCTTGTCCTTGTGGTCCATACGGGATTAGCGCTCTGTTTGATCTTGATAGGGGAGGGTTTGATGTGACGAAAAGCGAAAGACGACAGTCCCTGCTTTTATGGTATCGCCAGCCTGCTGAGGTATGGGAGGAAGCATTGCCAGTCGGTAACGGAAGGCTGGGAGCTATGGTATTTGGCGGAATAAGAGAGGAGCATTTGCAATTAAACGAGGATACGCTCTGGTCCGGATTTCCCAGAGACGGCGTTCAGTATGATGCATTGCGATATTTGCAGCCTGTCAGAAAGCTGATTGCAGATGGAAAATACAAGGAAGCGGAACAACTGATTAATGCGAATATGCTAGGTCGCGATACGGAAGCCTATCAGCCTTTGGGAGATTTGTGGATTACGCAGGAGGGCCTAGGGGAAATTGCACATTATGAACGGGAACTGGATTTGCTGACCGGAACGGCAGCGGTCACTTTTCAGAGTGCTGGAGTCTGCTATACCCGTGAAGTTATCGCCAGTGCGCCAGATGGAGTCATTATGGTGTCACTGACTGCGAATAAGCTTGGGAAGATCCATGCATCCGTGCGCATCACTTCCCTCCATCCTTGTGAAGACGAGGTTGGAGAGGATATACATTTTGGTGATTCATCCAAATGGGATAGCGATAAGGAGGACGCTCCATCCGAGGAGCCGTCCGGGGACTTTATTACGTTGACTGGACGAGCGCCCAGTCATGTGGAATCTAATTATCACGGCGATCATCCACAGTCTGTTGTTTATGAAAATGATTTGGGGATGCCTTTTGCAGTTCAGGCGAGGGTTATTCCCGAGGGAGGAACCTTGACGAAGGGTGCTGATGGAGCACTGATCATCTCGGGCGCGGATAAAATCACGGTGTATTTGGCAGCAGCTACCGGATTTCAGGGATTTCACGCTATGCCGAATAGTGATGCAACGGAATCAGCAGAAGCATGTCAAGTCATTTTAGACGAAGCAATTTCGCTGGGAAGTGAGCAGGTGTGGCAACGCCATGAACAGGATCATCGAAAGCTGTTTGACCGCGTTGCATTAGAACTGGGAGGCGATACTCTAACCGACGACTCCGTTCTACCGACCGATCTGCGATTAGAGCGTTATCAGAAAGGTCAGGACGACCCGGGGCTGGAGGTGCTGTTATTTCAGTATGGCCGCTATTTGCTCATGGGCAGCTCGCGTCCGGGGAGTCAGCCTGCCAATCTTCAGGGCATCTGGAATGACCGGGTGCAGCCGCCATGGAACAGTAATTATACAACCAATATTAATACTCAGATGAACTATTGGCCCGCAGAGGTATGCAATCTTGCCGAGTGCCATGAACCATTGCTGCACATGATTGGAGAAGTTGCTCGCACGGGACGGAGGGTAGCCTCCATCCATTATGGTGCTCAAGGGTGGGCAGCTCATCACAATGTAGATGTGTGGAGATACGCTGGACCTTCAGGGGGCCATGCCAGTTGGGCGTTTTGGCCGCTTGGGGGTGTATGGCTGACCGCCCATCTATGGGAGCGCTATCTGTTTACCCTGGATACAGCCTATTTGGCAGAACAAGCTTATCCACTCATGAAGGGGGCGGCAGCCTTTTGCATGGACTGGCTCGTGGAAGGCCCGGAGGGTTGGCTTGTGACATCCCCATCCACATCACCTGAAAATAAATTCAAAACGCCGGACGGCGAGGAATGCAGTATATCTATGGGCTCCACCATGGATATGACGCTAATTCGGGAGCTGTTGGGTAACTGCATTCAAGCTGCGGACCTGCTGGAATTAGACGATGAGTTCCGCAACCGCTGCGAGGAGACACGGGACAGGTTAATGCCCTATCAAATTGGCCGTCACGGTCAGTTACAAGAATGGTTTGTCGATTTTGAGGAAGCGGAGCATGGGCATCGACATGTTTCGCATCTATATGGGTTATATCCCGGTCGACAAATTCACATCCGTGATACCCCGGAGCTGGCTGAGGCGGCCCGTATATCGCTGCGTCGACGGCTTGATCACGGTGGTGGGCATACTGGATGGAGCTGTGCCTGGTTGATTAACCTGTACGCTCGGCTGGAAGATGGCGATGCCGCACACAGGTATGTTCGCACGTTGCTGTCGCGATCGACCTATCCTAATTTATTCGACGCACACCCGCCTTTTCAGATCGACGGTAATTTTGGTGCGACGGCGGGGATCGCAGAAATGCTGCTACAAAGCCGTCCGGGAGAACTGACGTTACTGCCTGCCCTACCAACGGCCTGGTCCAAGGGACGGGTCAGTGGATTGAAGGGACATGGCGGGATGACGGTCGGTATGGAATGGTCCGGTTCCCGGCTTGTCCGTGCTGAACTGGCCACATCCATCTCAGCAGGAAGCTGCACGATTCGCAGTGCACATCCGTTTAGCGCTGATGCCCGTCAGGCTCTGCCTGATCCTGAGCATGGAGGATTCATTTTGTCATGGATTTTTACCAAAGAGCAGGAAATAACGAACGGACATACGATTATAATTAAAGGAGAGGAAGAGACATTATGACCATTTTTCAATTTCCGCAGGACTTCATGTGGGGGACCGCGACGGCAGCCTATCAAATCGAGGGAGCTTATGAGGAGGATGGGAGAGGTTTGTCGATCTGGGATACCTTTGCCCATACGCCTGGCAAAGTATTCAACGGTGATAACGGCAATGTAGCTTGTGACAGCTATCATCGCTACGAGGAAGATATCCGCCTAATGAAGGAGCTGGGCATTCGTACATACCGTTTTTCAGTGTCCTGGCCGCGTATATTTCCCAATGGTGACGGTGAAGTCAATCAAGAAGGATTGGACTATTATCATCGCGTAGTCGATTTGTTGAACGAAAATGGGATTGAACCGTTTTGTACACTGTACCATTGGGATCTGCCTCAAGCGCTTCAGGATACTGGAGGCTGGGAGAATCGTCGCACGATTCAAGCATTTGTCCAGTTTGCAGAAACGATGTTCCGCGAATTTCACGGTAAAATACACCATTGGCTAACATTCAATGAACCGTGGTGCATCGCCTTTTTATCCAATATGCTGGGTGTTCATGCCCCGGGTCTGACCAATCTTCAGACAGCCATTGATGTAGGACATCATTTGCTAGTTGCGCATGGTCTTTCTGTGCGCCGCTTCCGCGAGCTGGGCACCAGTGGCCAGATCGGTATCGCTCCCAATGTCTCCTGGGCTGTTCCTTACAGCACATCTGAGGAAGATAAAGCCGCTTGTGCGCGCACCATTTCCCTGCACAGTGACTGGTTTCTTCAACCTATTTATCAAGGCTCGTATCCTCAGTTTTTGGTAGACTGGTTTGCGGAGCAGGGAGCCACCGTGCCTATTCAGGATGGGGATATGGATATTATCGGCGAGCCTATTGATATGATCGGTATCAATTACTATGCTATGTCAGTTAATCGTTTTAATCCTGAAGCCGGGTTTCTTCAATCTGAAGAAATCAATATGGGGCTACCTGTAACGGATATCGGTTGGCCAGTGGAGTCGCGTGGGCTGTACGAGGTACTGCATTATTTGCAAAAATACGGTAACCTCGATATTTATATCACAGAGAATGGGGCTTGCATCAACGATGATGTCGTGAATGGCAAGGTTCAGGATGACCGTCGTATTTCGTATATGCAGCAGCATTTGGTGCAGGTACACCGGGCTATTCATGACGGCCTTCATGTCAAAGGATATATGGCATGGTCACTTATGGACAATTTTGAGTGGGCAGAGGGATATAATATGAGATTTGGCATGATTCATGTCGATTTCCGCACACAGGTCCGCACCCCGAAGGAAAGTTACTATTGGTATCGAAATGTAGTAAGTAATAACTGGTTGGAGACCCGACGTTAAACGAAGAGATGTTTTGAAAATAAAGCAGATTTACGCCTGTCTCTGCTCCCTTTTGTTTGAATAGGAGGCCCTCTGGGGTAATAATAACCAAGATGAATGCAGGTTGTTTCAAGTATGTAGAGACAGCAGGAATAAAAAAATAAGAAGTGTGCATACTGAAAAAAATACCTGACGAGGGCGTTTTAAACCATTTTAAACCAGAGGGAGTGGAGGGTATGGCTTCGAATGTTAGGAAATCAGGATCAAATGATAACCAAATGAGCCGCACGGTATCTGTTATCGCTTGGATCGCCTGTATTGCAGGAATTATCCTTATTTTGCTTGATATAGGTAATTTAACTGATCGAAATATATATTTAATGACAGGTATTGGCTGCGTTGTTGCCGGGATTTTTATTTTTCTAGTTGGGAAATCATTTGTCATTGCACGCAAGAAGGAAGACCAGGAAAACGGCCGCAGTTAATACAATTTAAAAATGATTTAAAGCAATATATACCGAAAACAACAATGTGGGGCTTCGAGCAGTGTAGGATGATAACTGTAAGGAGTCCCCTTTTTTCTTTAATATAACTTCTTTAAGATACACAAATAACGTTTTTATTATGTCATCTTTGTATTAATAAGAAATTTTGAATTTGCAAGAGAAATTTTATTTTTAGAGATGTTTTTCACAAAAAACGGACAAATAATCGACAATTCTGTTAACAATAAAAAAAGTGGCCGCTTTTCTGCTATCTTATATAAGGGCAACATTACAGGAGTTCGTAAGTTTTGAGTAATTTATTATTTAAGGAGAGGGGAACAACATGAACAAAAAACCAAAAGCGATTATTGCGTTGGTTTTGACCGTGCTCACGGTAGCATTGCTCATTTGGACGTGTTTTTATGCTGGCGGAAAATACGTTGTTTTCGATCCAAAAGGACCTATTGGGCAAGCACAAAAAGAGCTGATCATTCTTTCAACGTCTATGGCTGCACTGCTGATTGTACCGGTCATGATTTTGACTTTTTTCATCATTTGGCGATATCGCGACGCACCGGATAACAAAGCCAAGTACCAACCTCATTGGGATGACAGCAAAAAGCTGGAGACCGTATGGTGGGCTATTCCAATCATCGTTATCTGCATTCTTGCGGTTATAACTGCGAGATATACCTACTTGCTGGAGCCTTCCAAGCCGTTGGCAAGTACACAAAAGCCAGTAACCATTCAAGTGACTTCACTGGACTGGAAATGGCTCTTTATGTACCCTGAAGAAGGTATTGCTACAGTCAATGAAATTCACATTCCTAAAGGTGTTCCAGTCCGTTTTGAACTGACTGCCGACGCCCCGATGAACTCGTTCTGGATTCCGCAATTGGGCGGTCAGATCTACACCATGTCAGGCATGGCAATGAAACTGCATTTGCAGGCCGACCACGAAGGAACATACTTTGGTTCGGGTGCAAACTTTAGCGGTGAGCATTTTGGACAAATGCGTTTTGATGTAGAGGTTCAGTCGGATGAAGAGTACAAAAACTGGGTCGCTAACATCAAGAAGCAGTCTAAGCCGCTGACGAAAGACGGCTATTTGGCGCTTGCAAAACCAGGTTTGTCCCAACCTGATGAGTATTCTTCAATTCCAGATGGCTTGTTCCAAGACATTGTAAGCAAGTATGTAGTGGATGGTGCTTCTAACCCGCATGCTGGACATGGCGGACACACATCCACAGAAGGTTCTTCCAAGTCCGATACAGAAGATGAAGCTGCAATGGACATGAGTCATATGAATATGAGCGGACACCATTAAATGATTACAGGGAAGGAGGCCCCCAATGCTTGACAAAATAAAAGAGTTTGCATCCACTTTCTTCGTTACTGGAGACCCGATGATCTATGGAGCGGACGTTTCCATCGCACTAGCAACGATCGGGATCGTGTTTGTGCTCACTTATTTCAAAAAATGGGGCTGGCTTTGGAAAAACTGGTTGACTACCGTTGACCATAAAAAAGTCGGTATTATGTATATTCTTGCGGCCATCTTGATGTTATTCCGCGGAGGCGTGGATGCATTATTGATGCGTGTTCAACTTGCTACACCGGATGTTACACTACTGCATCCTGAGCATTACAACCAGATTTTTACAACACATGGCACGATCATGATCTTGTTTATGGCGATGCCGTTGATGTTTGGTTTGTTTAACATTGCCGTACCACTTCAAATTGGTGCGCGCGACGTTGCGTTCCCTTTCCTGAACGCATTGAGCTTCTGGCTTTTCTTTATGGGAGCGATGTTGTTCAACCTGTCCTTCGTTATCGGCGGTTCGCCAGATGCAGGTTGGTTGAGTTATCCACCGCTTTCAGAAATGCAATTTAGTCCCGGCGTTGGTCAGAACTTCTATATCTGGGGTATTCAGATTTCGGGTATAGGTTCATTGGCTACAGGGATCAACTTTATTGTTACTATCATTAAAATGCGTGCACCTGGTATGACTTGGATGAAGATTCCTGTCTTTACGTGGTCCGTATTTTCATCATGTGTTATTATCATTTTCGCGTTTCCAATTCTGACGGTTACTTTAGCCTTGCTATTCCTTGACCGCTTTGGAGGAGGACACTTCTTTACGCTTGATTTCGGCGGTAACCCGATGATGTATATCAACTTGATCTGGATGTGGGGTCACCCTGAGGTATACATTGTAGTTTTGCCTGCCTTCGGTATTTATTCCGAGGTCATCAGTGTATTCTCCAAAAAGAAATTGTTTGGATACAAGTCCATGGTTTACGCCATGTTCATTATTGCGATCTTGTCCTTCTTCACCTGGGCGCATCACTTCTTCACGATGGGATCAGGCGCAGATGTTAATGCATTCTTTGCGATTTCGACGATGGTTATCGCAATACCAACAGGGGTTAAAGTATTTAACTGGCTGTTCACCATGTATCGGGGTAAGATTACATTCAAGACCCCTATGATGTGGTCAATTGCTTTTATTCCTAACTTCTTGATTGCTGGTTTGACGGGCGTCATGTTGTCTGTAGCGCCTGCTGACTTCCAGTTCCATAACAGTTACTTCCTGATCGCTCACTTTCACTCCGCTCTGATTGGTGGTGTAGTGTTCGGTTACTTGGCAGGTCTGTACTATTGGTGGCCTAAAATGTTCGGTTTCACATTGCCTGAAACGCCTGGTAAATGGGCTTTCTGGTTCTGGAACATCGGTTTCTATGTATGTTTTATTCCGCAATATTCTCTCGGTCTGATGGGTATGACGCGTCGTCTGAGCACTTATGGCTGGGATACCGGCTGGCAGCCGCTTAACCTCGTTTCGACCGTTGGGGCATTCCTGATGGGTATTGGTTTCTTGTTCCAGGTTCTTCAAATTCTTCTGGGCATCAAGAATTATCGTAAGCTGAAGGATACAACAGGCGACCCTTGGGGTGGCCATACGTTGGAATGGTCGATTCCTTCACCTGCACCGGAGTACAATTTTGCTACCATTCCACAAGTAGAAGAACGTGATGACTGGTGGGCAGAAAAAGATAAACGTGCAAAAGGTATTTTCAGAAAGCAACCGCCAATTGAAGCGATTCATATGCCGAAGAACTCGGCGATTCCATTCATTATGTCGGTATTCTTTTTCATTGCAGGTTTCGGGTTCGTATTCGGATGGTCGTTCTTCTATATTCCAGGGTTGATCGGTGTGGCAATTTGTATGATTTGCCGTTCGTTCTTCTCCTATGATGGCGACTACTATATCCCTGCGGATGAAGTAAAACGCACGGAAGCGGCAATAAGGGGGTCTGTATAATGGCACAAGCAGCAGCACACCAAAGCCATGATCATGACCACGGGCATCACGATCCGCAAGAATTGAAGATGCTTGGTTTTTGGATCTTCCTCGTAACGGACGTAATCCTGTTCAGTACCTTGTTCGCAACCTTCGTCGTCCTTCGGAACAACACAGCCGGAGGACCGGGTGGCGCAGAGCTGTTTAACATGACGGGCGTTATTATTGAAACGTTCCTCTTGCTCACGAGCAGCTTCACAAGTGGTCTGGCTGTGTTGGCCATGAACAAAGGAAGCATGAAGGGATTAATTAACTGGTTAATCGTGACGGCGATCCTGGGTCTTGGTTTTATCGGTTTTGAGGTTTACGAGTTTGTTGAGTTGGTACACGAAGGAGCCAATTTTGGAACCAGCGCGTTCTTGTCGGCATTCTTCACTTTAGTCGGAACGCATGGACTTCACGTTTCGTTAGGTCTGGTTTGGATGATTGGACTCATGTTCCAGTTGAAGAAACGCGGGCTTACACCAGAGACGAAGGGCAAAGTTTCGGCATTGAGCTTGTACTGGCACTTTTTGGACGCTGTCTGGATCTTCTTGCTGACAGTCGTCTATTTGATGGGGGTGATGTAGATGGCACAGCATCAAACAGGAGCGGGTTCGCATGGTCATGATGATTCTCACGGTTCAGTGAAATCCTATGTTATCGGGTTTATTCTGTCCATCGTACTGACCATCATTCCTCTCGGTGTGGTTATGAATCATATGTTGAGCCGCACTTCGACCATGGTTGTTATTCTAGCCGCGGCAGTGCTGCAATTTCTGGTTCAGCTTTTCTTCTTCATGCACATTCGTGAAAGCAATGGACCACGCTGGAATGTCATGACTTTGATTTTCGGGGTAGTTATCCTGTTGACCATTGTTGGTGGTTCTGTATGGATTATGGAATACAACATGGTAGCACACTAATAAGTCAGGATTTTTGCAAAATCACTCAAGTAAAAACGAATTAGGAAAGAAGAAGCGGACTTAGAGCCGCTTCTTCTTTTTTTGTGTAGCTTATTAAAAATAAAACTGTGGCTTCTTGAACTCAAGTTTACATATGTGTAAAATGGAATTGTATAACAGTAGAGTGAAAACGATAATACTAGTGGAGAGCGGAGGAAAAATTAATGAACACAGAATTACTGTTTAAACCTTTTAAGGCAGGTAATTTATCTCTTCCCAATCGGATTGTTATGGCGCCTATGACACGGAATTTTTCTCCTCAAGGTATTCCAGGGCCTGAAGTGGCCGCGTATTATCGTCGCCGTGCGGAAAATGCAGTTGGATTGATTATTACGGAGGGCACTGCTATTAATCATCCTGCAGCTGTGGAGCACACAAGCATTCCTAATTTTTATGGAGAGGGATTAGAGGGATGGGCCAAGGTAGTTGAGGAGGTTCATGCGGTAGGTGGCAAGATTATACCGCAGCTCTGGCATGTGGGTACGGCCCGTAAAATAGGTGCAGATAATCAACCGAATCCCGAGGCATTGCCTGTCGGTCCGTCCGGTATTTCTCCCGCTGGTGAAAAGGTAGTCGAGCCATTGACGGAGGCTGAGATTGCGGATATTATCTCCGCTTATGCTCAGGCCGCTGCCGATGCCCAGCGAGTGGGGTTTGACGGTATTGAGCTTCATGGAGCACACGGCTATTTAATCGATCAATTTTTCTGGGACAAAACGAATAAGCGTACCGATCAATACGGAGGCAATTTGGTCCAGCGTACTCGGTTTGCGGTGGAGGTCATTGAGGCTTGCCGTCGTGCAGTGGGGCCGAACTTCCCAATTGTACTGCGATTCTCCCAGTGGAAGATGTATCACTATGAAGAAAAGCTGGCACAGACACCACAGGAACTTGAACAGTTTCTCACTCCATTAGTGAAGGCCGGGGTGGATATATTCCATTGCTCAAGCCGCCGTTTTTGGGAACCGGAATTTGAAGGGTCTGATCTAAATTTGGCAGCTTGGACCAAAAAGATAACAGGCAAGCCAGTGATTACTGTGGGCTCGATTGGTTTGGAGAAGGCCTTTTTGAGTGATTTGGAAAAAAATAATAATCGTCAAACCGATCAATCCAGTAGTGTAGAGGCAAGATTAGAACAACTCGTGGGGCAAGTAGAACGAGAGGAAGCTGATCTGGTTGCGGTTGGGCGTGCTTTGTTGGTTGATCCAGCGTTTGCGGTGAAGTTACGTGATCAACAAATAGAAGAAATTATTCCTTACAGTGATGAAGTATTAAAGACGTTGAATTAAGCTTTATGTCGTGTAAAGCTATAGCGTTAGGCAAGCATTGAAACTTGGAAGTTTTCTGTTACAGGGCAAGCTGTAATATAAGCTATTCGTAAACTCTACGAATTTGCTATAATAGAAGCATCAAGTCGAAATACACGGGGTGAAAAGGATGAATTCTGAAACGGAAGCTTTGGATTGCGAGCCGGCTTGTCACGGTTCAGATCAGGAAATCGAGCGCATAAAATCTTCCCTTGTCGAGGATTCCATCGCATACAAAATGTCGGAGCTGTTTAAAGCACTGGGTGACCCGACACGGATTAAGCTGATTTATGCCCTGGCACAAAAAGAATTGTGTGTTCATGATCTGACCCAGGTGTTGAACATGGGACAATCTGCGGTATCCCACCAGCTTCGCTATTTGCGCAACCTGCGTATTGTCAAACGACGCAAGGAAGGCAAGACGGTGTTTTATTCACTGGATGATAATCATGTGGAGCAGATCTTTTTGCAAACCCATCAGCACATATCACATCAATGATTTTTTGGAATAAAACAACAGTAGGGCGCCAAGTGATTGGCGCTCTTTTGGCGTTTGTCCGTTGAAGTCGATTTTTTTGTTAAAAAGGGGCTAGAGTCATTGACTTTTGACCCTGATCCTGAATATAATGGCCTTAACAAATAATATATGAACAGTTGCTCATATATAGTTAATTGGAGGCCGATGGATTATGGATGCTCTAAAAAGAACGGAACGGCATGAATGGATTTTGGAAGGTTTGGATTGCGCCAACTGTGCTCTAAAGATTGAAAATGGAGTCAGTAAAATAGAAGGGGTCCTGGATTGCTCGGTCAATTTTGTTACGAAAACGTTGACGATGACCACAAGTTCGGATCAAAAAGAAGAGGTTTTTCGCCAGACTGAACGGAAGGTTCACAGACTCGAGCCGCATGTTCGAATGGTTGTAAAAAATGCTCGTGGACGCCTGCGTGAAGACAGCCGAAGCAATGCTGGTGCAGTACAGTCAGACAGCACAGAGGATTGTGCATGCGGTCATGAGCATGATGGTGAAGGTGAAGGGCATACACACGAGGTCGGGCAACATGCGGCTCACAGCCACGCTGGTCATCATCATGGAGCACATGGCAAGCAAGCCCATACGCACGATGGACACAACCACGGCGATCATGGACACGAGCATCACAACCACCATGCAGAGCACGAACATGGTGAAGCCACCCACGCTCATTCACATTCGCATGGAGATGATGGCCACGCTGGACATACGCATGATCACGGTACGGACGGTATGCGCCGCATGATTGCGCGTTTGGCTATTGGTGCGGTCGTTGCGGCTGTTGCCTGGTGGTTACCTGTCGAAGGTGTAGGCAAGCTGGCCCTATTTTTACTGGCATATATCATCGTTGGCGGTGATGTTGTCTTGCAGGCTGCGCGCAGCCTGGTGCGTGGAATGGCCTTTGACGAATACTTCCTAATGACGCTGGCTACTGTGGGTGCATTTGCGATTGGGGAATACCCGGAAGGCGTAGCTGTCATGTTCTTTTATCAAATCGGAGAGCTGTTTCAAGGCATTGCAGTTAACCGTTCACGTAAGTCCATCAGTGATCTGATGGATATTAGACCGGACTATGCCAACCTGAAGACGGCTGAGTCCGTACGGAGAGTGTCCCCAGAAGACGTTCGCATAGGGGATTTGATTGTAATTAAGCCGGGCGAGAAGATCCCGCTGGATGGTAAAGTTATAGATGGTAAATCGCATGTGGATACCTCTGCGTTGACTGGTGAATCGGTGCCTCGTACTGTAGAGCCGGGAAGCAGTGTGTTGAGTGGATTTATCAATACGAACGGACTTCTAACGGTAGAGGTTAGCAAAGAATTTAGTGAATCCGCGGTCTCTAAAATTTTGGAATTAGTGCAAAATGCGAGTGCCAAAAAAGCGCCGACTGAAAAGTTTATCACGAAATTTTCCAGATACTATACTCCAGTAGTGGTTATTGTAGCGCTGTTGTTGGCGGTTGTTCCACCGCTTGTTGTGCCAGGTGCACAATTTGCAGATTGGGTATACCGTGCGCTTGTTTTCCTCGTTATTTCTTGTCCTTGTGCGCTGGTAGTATCCATTCCACTGGGCTTCTTTGGGGGAATCGGGGCAGCCTCCCGTTCAGGTATTCTGATCAAGGGCGGGAACTATCTTGAAGCTCTGAATCATGTGAAATACGCTGTTTTCGATAAAACGGGCACACTCACCAAAGGTGTTTTCCGTGTAACAGGGATTTATCCTGCCGGAGATTTTACAAACGAAAGCTTGCTCGAAACCGCCGCTTTGGCGGAGCTGCATTCCACACACCCTATTGCTGCGTCTTTGCGTGAATCCTACGGTAAAGAGCTCAGAGCAGACCGGGTTCAGCAATATAGTGAAATATCCGGTCACGGGATTCAGGCACAAATAGATGGTCGTCTGGTATCGGCCGGGAACGCCAAGCTCATGGAGCGGGAGCATGTGGCTTTTAACGCGGCGCAGCAAGCAGGGACGCTGGATGAAGGAACGGTCGTACATGTGGCTGTAGACGGAACGTATGCTGGGTGCATTCTGATTTCAGATGAGGTTAAGGAAGACGCAGCCCAAACGGTTGCTTCACTGAAAAAGTTGGGTGTGGTGAAAACCATCATGCTGACGGGTGACAATCGGACAGTTGCCGAGGCTGTAGGACGACAGCTGGGTTTGGATGAAGTACGGGCAGAGCTGTTACCTCAGCACAAAGCTGAAGCCATCGAGCAGTTGTCTGCAAGTAAAAAAACGAGCGACAAAATTTTGTTCGTAGGCGATGGGATTAATGATACACCCGTACTGGCACTGGCAGATGTCGGTGTAGCAATGGGCGGTTTGGGATCGGATGCTGCGATTGAGGCGGCAGATATCGTAATCATGAACGACGAGCCTTCAAGGCTAGTTACGGCGATCCATATCGCTAAGCGCACACGTCGTATCGTATGGCAAAACATTATATTTGCGCTAGGCGTCAAAGCTGTGTTTCTTACGCTGGGAGCATTCGGTATTGCTACTATGTGGGAGGCTGTATTTTCCGATGTAGGTGTAACATTGCTAGCCGTATTGAATGTGATGCGTGTATTGAAGGTTCGTTCTTACGAATAAAAATAAACACCCCTGGGTTAGCATTGGATGTATAGGCATCCTGTGAAGACCGGGGGTGTTTATTTTATAGCTTCCTTTTTCGAGTGGTCTTGTGCCAGCAGTATAGAGATTTATTTTGGGATGTAGGGTGGTTGTGCCCAGATGTATAAATGTGTGGCGTGCCTAATACGTTAAGGTAGGGGCTTTACAGGTAAGGCCCATGTAAGATTCGGTTGCTCCATAATGAGTAAGCGTTTTCTTTGTTTGGAGGGGTACTCGAATTCGTGTGTGCCAACTTGCTGACGGAAGAAAGGATGGATTAATAGCATGGAGGCTAAACTGATGCATGTATTCGCAGAGCTGTTGGGTGGCAAAAACAGCCGGGATCTCAAAGTTCCAGAGTCGGGTACGGAGGCTGCTGCACAGAGGTTGGCTATGGAGACGCTAAGGGCAGGCAGCCATGAAGTATCTGCTACGCAGGAGGAAGATCCGTTGGGCTGGCTGGTTGGTTTAGCTGAGCAGGGCGTAATCAGTCGAGCGGAGGCTTTGATGGCTGCGAATCCGGAATTACTTGGGGAAACGATGCTGAATAACAGCAACGATATTGGGCAAGCAATGGGCACACTCCTAAAATGGAGCGATGAATACAGGCGTACCTCCATACGGATTTATGTCGATGCTCCTGCAAGTTTGAGTCGCATCAGTACAGAGACAGCATCAGAAATAGGCAGTTTTGACGGTTATAGTCTTCTGCATGGTCCCTTGTCACAGGCATCTGGCCGCGTGGGGGAATTATGCTATGCCTATCTGGACGTAGCTGAGTCTGGACAGATGATTCATGCCCCTGACGGGGAGCCCGATCCCATCCTTATTCCCGGTTCTCGTGCATCTGACACGTACAAAACCTTTAACCAGGCATCTGGCCTGCCTGGATTGTGTGAGCATTTGTCCCGCCGAATTATCAGTTTGCTGGAAACAGAATATGAAGGCTTATTCGAGTCTTTGAACGGATCACCACTCACTATAGCTCTAATTGAGCAAAACAATGCAGTGGGTCTTGGAAGCCTGCAAGATATGCAGCTGGAGGCATTACTGCGTGCGGCGTTACGGAGCGTGCGGCAGGGGGGGGAACCCAAGCTGGAGATTATGGTGCGCAATCCGGCTGACGTGGACGAATTCCGGGCAACCCGAGACTGGATTGACGGCGTTGCGGAGCAGACCTTATGCGAACGTCTTCGGTGCATTCCATATCGGGTAGGCGTACTTTTGACAGTTGATCCGTCTTTGGTGCCTAACGTAAGCCAAACAGGGAACAGGCCAGCCGCACGGTCGGGGGAGTCAGCCAACCCCAATAACATGTCCGAAGTGGGCGCACGACAGATCAAGCAGGTGGCTCAAGCTGCAGATCTGGCACGCTTTGCCGATACGATCATTTTAGAAGTCATACCAACTCCATCCGATGACATTAGGGCTGAGAATCAGTTGATTCCATCCGGTGTCGATGGTCATGTGAATACTAGTGATACGATAAAATGCATAATGGAGGCTGTTCGGCGTGTAAAGCCCGAGCTTCCTTTATGGGTAGCAATAGATGAAATTAACCAGTCTCTGGAAGGGATTTCGATCTGGGAGAATGAGCTGACGGGGGTCATTTGCCCGGACACAGCAGTTCCCGCTGCACGCCTTGCGGCTGCGCGTTTGGAACTGCAACAGCCCGCAGATCGTCAGCACACTTCAGGAACTGCACACAACCATGCGTGGAAGTTTCCTTTAGCCTGAAGATAACCCGAATTCATGTAATAGAGGATTTTGCAAAAATCCAATAAGCGACTTTCAATGAACAATATATAGATCGAAATGGTCTAGTTCGTCTATATATTGCACTTTGGAGCGACTGGAATCGAATTTTGCAAATCCTGAATAGGATACTTTAAATATGGAGGATACCTGCGGTGTTTGCGCGGGTATCTTTTTTTATTTAGGCTATTACTGGTTTACAAGTGGAAAAGAAAAGGTATATAATAAAACAAAAGTTTCACTAAACCAAAATAATTGTATATATGCAAAAAATGATTATCATTCTCATTGCCAAACATGCTGCTTCGGGCTTCCCGAAGCAGCATGTGCTATTTTAGGGCACTTAACAATGGATATCATTCTCAATGAGATGCTAGTACAAGGAACAAAATATGAAAGGAACGTGACATGATGCAAGCTGCTCAACGATTACAAGATACATTGTCTTCCTCTAACCGAACCCTTTCAAAAAACAGTGGCAGCGGACGACCCGGTCCGAATCGCAAGCCGCAATTTCAGCTTAAAAGCATGCTGAAAAACAAGGAGATGCAAGCTGCTCTAGGTAGTGGATTGCTGATGCTAATGGCATGGGGGATTTCACATTGGTGGCAATGGCTATCGGTCATTCTGTATGTGGTGTCTTACGCCCTTGGGGGCTGGTCCAAAGCCAGAGAAGGGATCGAAACACTGATCCGAGAACATGATCTGGATGTTAATCTGCTCATGATCGCTGCCTCCCTAGGAGCTGCGGCCATTGGCTATTGGAATGAAGGAGCCATGCTGATCTTTATTTTTGCACTCAGTGGTGCGCTGGAGAGCTATACCACCGAGCGTAGTAGTAAGGATATTTCTGAGCTCATGGCGTTGAAGCCGGAAACGGCTTTGCGCTTGTCTCGCGAGGGGACGGAAACGGTCGGCATTGAGCAGCTGTTGCCAGGCGACCTGCTGCTGGTGAAGCCGGGCGAACTGATTCCGGCGGACGGGCGAATCTCCAAGGGCGTTTCGGCAGTGAATCAGGCATCTATTACCGGTGAATCTGTTCCGGTAAATAAGGTGGAAGGTGACGAAGTATATGCCGGCACCATTAATGGAGAAGGCGTGCTATATGTAGAGGTTAGTCAGTCCTCGGAGGACACTTTATTTTCAAAAATCATTCGTATGGTGGAAGAGGCTCAGACCGAAGTTCCTGATTCCCAGCGGTTTATTAAAACGTTCGAATCGGTGTACGCTCGAATTGTTGTTGCTGTCACGCTGATCGTCATTGCCGGTGCACCCATAGCATTAGGCTGGACGTGGGCAGCAGCGTTCTACAAGGCTATGGTGTTCCTCGTCGTGGCCTCACCCTGTGCGCTCGTGTCATCCATTATGCCAGTGATGCTATCGGCCATTTCCAACCGTGCCCGGCGGGGCATCCTGTTCAAAGGTGGCGCACATGTGGAGAATATGGCATTGACTTCTGTTGTTGCTTTTGACAAAACAGGCACGTTAACGATGGGGTCACCTGTCGTCACGGATTGGATTACCGCCGCAGAATACGATGCCGATGAGCTATTGCACATTGTCGCTACAATCGAAAGTTATTCTTTGCATCCGCTGGCGCGAGCGATTGTAGCCAAAGCCGAAGCTGAATTGGGACAGAGAGAGCTGCTCCCAACCGAGCAAGTGCAGGCACTCACCGGATGGGGGATGGAAGGCATCATAGGCGGGGTGAAGTGGAAAATCGGTCGTACAAATGTACTGGATGGACCTAGTCCTCTGGCAGAGCCACAGTGGATGGAGAGTCGGGTCCGGCTGGAAGCTGAGGGCAAAACCGTATCCATTATCCTCGCGGATGATCGGATTGCCGGGATGCTGGCACTACGCGACGAGCTGCGTCCGCAGGCCCAAGAGTCCGTGAAACGCCTGCAAGCGCAGGGGATCTGGGTCGTCATGCTGACCGGAGACCGCCCAGAAACGGCTGCTGTGATCGCGGAGCAGGCCGGAGTCGACGCCGTATATGCTGGCTTAATGCCGGAGGACAAAGTCAGCCATATTCGCATGCTGCGGGAGCAGTACGGGCATGTCGTCATGGTCGGCGACGGTGTGAATGACGCTCCAGCGTTGACTGCAGCAACCGTTGGACTAGGCATGGGGATGCATGGCAGCGGAGCAGCGCTAGAGGTCGCTGACGTGGTACTGATGAACGATGGAATCGAGGAGATTGCTCCGACGATAGCACTGGCGCGCAAGGCGCAGCGGGTGGTCAAACAAAATATGATCTTCGCGGTAAGTGTCATTTTGCTGCTTGTGATCAGCAACTTTGTGCAAGATATAGCCCTGCCATTTGGGGTTATTGGGCATGAAGGCAGCACATTACTTGTCATTTTGAATGGCCTGCGCTTATTGCGGTCATAGGACTAATAATTACAAGATGACAAACAGGAAGGAGCATTCATACCTCTTAAAATCCAGGGGGATGAATGCTCCTTCTTTTGCAGTGCCAGCCTATCTGTCTGAAAGGCAAGTTCATCTCATACCTCTAGTTCGCTAACGCTGTACGTCTATCTTCGTCGCGGTGTAGACCGTCGCAAGAACAAGGAAAACAATAGCCCTGCAAGCGCAATCCCTGTAGCAATGATGAAGGCATCATTAATGCCATGGATCGTCGATTCCGTAACAGCACTGCGGTACACCTGTTGTAGCGCTAACGCTGAACCACTTTCTGTTGAAACGCCCGCTGTTTGCGCGAGGGTTTGTCCCAACTGTGCTACTCCTTCGGTTAAAGGAACATTGGCGGTGGTAGCGACATTCGCATAATCCGCTACATGAATCGTGGTCCGGCTGCTCATTACAGTAATGAGCCAAGCGGTACCGATAGACCCAGCGATTTGCCGTACTGTGTTGGACATGGCTGTACCGTGGCTACCGAGATGGGCAGGTAGCTGGTTTAGCCCTTCCGTCTGGACGGACATCATCAGCAATGACATTCCGAAGCTGCGAATCGTATAGATGATCATAATATGTCCGTAGGTGGTGGCATCGGTCAGCAGACTGAATTCCCATGTCGTGACTGCCGTAATGATCAGTCCAATGATCGCCAACGGCCTCGCGCCGATACGGTCAAATACTGCCCCTGATATCGGTGACATCACACCCATCAGCAGTGCACCCGGCAACAGCAGCAGACCGGATTGCAGCGGTGTAAAGCCGCGTATATTTTGCAAATAGATCGGCAGCAGCAGCATCCCGCCGAACATTGTCATGTTCACGGTAGCCCCGACTAAGGTCGATACAGTGAAAATATCATATTTAAACACACGGAACTCCAGCATCGGTTGTATCATGTTCAGCTCACGTACGATAAACATTACAATAAACACAATCCCGGCAGCGAGTGTAAGTATTACCGTATTGCTACTCCAGCCTTTGTCTCCAGCTGAACTAAAGCCATACAGCAGAAAGCCAAAACCAAGGGTGGAAAAGATGGTTCCCAACAGGTCAAAGTTCGGTTTTGTTAGCTTGGATACATTTTTGAGCCAGCGTATGGCGAACAGAATATCAATGATCGCCAGCGGAATAACCAGCAAAAATAGCAGCCGCCAGCTGTAATGCTCCACAATCCAGCCGGATAAAGTCGGTCCAATCGCCGGGGCAAACATCATGGCGATCCCCATGGTACCCATGGCAGCGCCCCGTTTTTCCGGAGGAAACACAGTCAGGAACACGTTCATGACCACAGGCATGATGATGCCCGCTCCGCTGGCCTGGATAACGCGTCCAACCAGCATAGGCGCAAAGCCGGTACTGGCAGCACAGACGACAGACCCGGCAGTAAATAACCCCATCGCGGATATGAACAGCGCACGTGTTCCGAATGACTCAATCAGAAAAGCGGTGATTGGAATCAAAATCCCGTTGGTTAGCATATATCCGGTGGATAGCCATTGAACGGTCGTTGCAGATACATTGAAATCATTCATCAAGTGTGGAATGGCCACGTTAAGCAGCGTTTGATTCAAAATCGAAATGAAGGCGCCTAGCAGCAGCACGGACAGAATACGTCCGACGGACATTTTTTGATCCATGACAGCCTCCTACTTGTGAACTCTGATGGTCGCACTCATTCCCGGGATAATACCCAGCCCTTTATAACCTTGAATGGAAATGTTGACAGGCACGACCTGTGTTACCTTGGTATAGTTGGCAGTGGTATTGGAAGTGGGCAGTAGTGAAAAAGTCGATGCGGTCGCCAGGCCGATCTTTTCGAGTTTACCGCTCAGGGACGTATCCGGGTAAGCATCAATATATACATCTACGGTCTGTCCTACTTGAAGATCCTGTACAGCCGTTTCGTCTATATTGGCGGTAATCCATAAATTGTTTAGATCAAAAGCCTTCGCTAAAGGCGTGCCTGCCCCAACAATCGAGTTATTGACCGCAGATTGCTGCACGATGGTACCATCGGTTGGAATCGTAACGCTAATTCGACTTCCGCCTCCTTCTACATTCCCAAGCGTGCTTCCAGCGGTGTAGGTTTTACCAACTTCAGCATTCCAGCCTGTGAGCTTGCCCGCGCTTGGAGAGGCAACGGTAACCGCTTGTCCGCTCACTTGGGCATTATCGGTTTTTATGTAGTTGGCGGATTGATTATAGTAATAGGCGGCGGCTCCACCTCCTGCCAGAATAATGATAATAACTAGCAAGTTGACTAATATGGCGCGTGAATTCATGTGTAACATGCCTCCCTAGTTCTTGGATTTTCAAAGTATGCGTCAAACGATTCATAATATTCAGATGGATTTTGGGCAAGGTTAAGAGCGCATGCGAAAAGGATGATTTTGCTGACAAAGGATGATGCGCATAATGACGACCAGAATCATGATTGTATATGACAGTGAAAATGAGCATACCGAACGTCTCGCTCGCTCCATCGCAGAAGGCGCGCGCCTTGAGCACACGGAAGTGTTGCTAAAGCATGTGAACGAGGCCGATGTGAACGAGCTAGTGAATGTGGACGCGATCATATGGGGTTGCCCGGGCCATTTTGGTACCATTAGTAGCGGTCTGAAAAGCTGGATTGATAAGCTGGGGTATCTGTGGGCACAGGGCAAGCTGGTGGATAAAATCGGCGCTGTGTTTTGCACAACCGCTACTGTTCATGGTGGATTAGAATCCACACTTCTGAATTTGATTACTCCGATGCTTCATCAAGGCATGATTGTTGTAGGACTGCCAGCTAATATTACGGAAAATGCGTTATACGGCTCCTATTACGGCGTAGGGATAACATGTCCGGTGGAGACAGACCCCAATGGACCGCCTAATCTTCCAACGGGTGATGATCTTGCACTAGGTCGCTCTTTGGGCAAACGGGTCGCTGAGATAGCGAGACGGTACCGTAGCGCTGAAAGAGAATAGGAGGCCGCCGATGACCATTGCTTTTATCGTAGTAGCTGCGGTTGCCTTTATTTTTTTGCTGGTATTTAATACGAAGATGACGCGCAAGTCCTCTCCCAAGACTCACCCCACCGAAGAGGATACACGGCAAAGAAGCAAACGTCCTTATCCTGTGCAGGTGGAACCCGAGGTGCGTGAATTGACAGATCATACGCGAGAGATGCAGCATAAAAATCTCGACGTCGAAGAACATCATGCCGAGGAGCATCACAATATGCCGGATATCCAGACGGATAAGAAGGTAGAAAAGGATCGCGAGAACATCAAAGATGCTTACGGAGATCAGGATTATCGTGCGGCTTTACGTGGTTTTGCTGGAAAAGACGAAGAAAAGGATGGACGTTCCCAAATATCCAATGGAGAGAAGGAGACTCACAAAAGTGAGGACGAGCAGTACCGTGAAGCACTGCGCTCCATGAACCAAAAAAAATGAGGTATCTCTATTTGAACATGCCAAAAAGGCTGCTTATCTGTCTGGATTACAGGCAGAAGGCAGCCTTTTTGTGTTGCTCGGCTATAGCCATTCGGTTAGCCCAATCATCGTAATTAAGCCGAGAATAAAAGAGAATGTGGCGATCCGCTGGTTGCCATCCCCGTGACTCTCGGGAATCAGTTCCTTGTAGACGATAAACATCATGGCTCCGGCGGCAAAAGCAAGCCCGTAAGGTACCAGTCCGTTCACCCAGCTACTCAAATAAAAGCCGATTAGACTCGTTATGATTTCCACGGCTCCGGTGAGGGTAGCAATGCCCAATGCCTTGAAACGGCCAATGTTTTGATTCACAAGGAATAATGCTACGATAAAGCCTTCCGGGGCATTTTGCAGGCCGATAGAGAAGGCGATCAGATTGCCGAGATTGTGAGTCTCACTTGCATAGCTGACTCCCACGGAAAGCCCTTCTGGCAAATTGTGCAATGTAATAGCTGCGATAATGAGAAAAGATTTGGACTCCAGATGAAAGGTCTTGGAGTCTGGGTCCTCCAAATCCGCATGGGGAATGTACATTTCCATCACCAGTAATACGAGACAGCCGAGCAGGATTCCCGCAGTCAGCACGAACCAATTGGAATGCTCGATCGCTTCGGGAATGAGGTTATACACGGATGCAGAGGTCATAATTCCTGCGGCATAAGCCAACAAAACATCGCGAAGCCGATGCGTGATATTACGCATAAATAGTATGGGCACGGCGCCGAGTCCAGTGGACAGGGCAGAAATAAAGCTACCTACAAAAACGTCATTCATAATCGGGATAATCCCTCCATACCTGATTTATCTTTAAGCTTCGCTTCATGAAAACTTCATTTGACTGTTTACAGCTATTTCCGCATAATGAAATTAGGATTTAGAATCAGTCTAAGTCATAAGAACCTACAAAACAAGTGATTCGTTTTTGCAATATCCGGGTGTCCACATTTTGGGATAAGCTTCTGGTGGAATTACTTTTAGAGTATATGCAGCTGCCCAGCGCCCGGTGTCGAAAACTCGTTATATAATACTTATGATATTTTAGGAGGAACCAAGATATGTACAAGTCCATTATTATAGGTACCGGCCCTGCCGGTTTGACCGCTGCAATTTATCTGGCACGCGCTAACATGAGCCCACTGGTGATCGAAGGACCACAGCCAGGCGGACAATTAACCACGACTACGGAAGTCGAAAATTTCCCAGGTTTTCCTGAAGGAATCATGGGGCCCGATTTGATGGATAATATGCGTAAGCAAGCGGAGCGTTTTGGCGCTGAATTCCGCACAGGTTGGGTAAACAAGGTAGACACAACTGCTCGTCCATTTACATTGGATGTAGAAGGTTTGGGTGAACTGGTTACCGATACACTGATTATTTCCACAGGGGCGACTGCCAAATATCTGGGTATTCCCGGTGAACAGGATAATATCGGACGTGGCGTAAGCACTTGCGCAACATGCGACGGCTTCTTTTTCCGTGGCAAAGAAATTGTTGTCATCGGCGGTGGAGACTCTGCATTGGAAGAAGCCAATTTCCTGACTCGTTTTGCTTCCAAAGTAACGTTGGTGCATCGTCGTGAAGAAATGCGCGCCTCCAAAATTATGCAGGATCGTGCTCGTGCGAACAACAAAATTGAATGGGCGCTTAATCGTACTCCTGTAGAAGTGATCGCTGACGAGAACGGAGTCACTGGCTTGAAAGTGCTGAATAATGCAACAGGCGAAGAGGAGATCATTACAGTTAGCGGCGTATTCGTGGCGATTGGTCATCATCCGAATACAGGCTTCCTCGAGGGGCAAATTACAACGGATGCGAACGGTTATATCGTCGTAAATCCGGGTACTTCCGAAACAAACGTGCCAGGCGTATTCGCTTGTGGCGACGTACAGGATACACGCTACAGACAAGCAATTACCGCAGCAGGTAGTGGCTGCATGGCTGCTATGGACAGCGAGAAATACATCGAAAGCCTGGAGCACAGCGCTTTGGCCCTGTAATATTCCGTTTAAGTATGAATAAATATGATTAACAAAATAAATGATGAGGTGATATTCATGGAAAAAGCAATTGTATACACATCGACAAACTGCCCGCATTGCCGTCAAGTAAAAAGCTACTTGAGTGAAAAAGGCGTGGAGTACGAAGAACGCAACATTGAAACCAATGAAGCTTTTGCTCAAGAGGTTTGGGATATGGGCATTCGTGCCGTTCCATTGACTTTGATCGGGGAAGAACGTATTTCCGGTATGAACAAAACCAAGTTTGAAAAAGTGTTGAACGCTTAATCCAACCTAACAGCAGATGACGGTCCTATGATCGTTATATGGTTTAATAAGACCCTCATTGCAGTTACATGCTGCGATGGAGGTCTTTTTACTTCTTTTTAAAAAGAGAGAATTTTGTCGAAAAGTATTGCATCTGTAGATAATCGGTGCTATATTTTAATTGTAAGCGCTTAAAACCCGGGTTGCTTCTATGTAACAATTCATCAATGCACCATCAATTATGACTTCTAATTAACTAAATAGCACAATATCCAATAAAGGCGTGTTACTGTTCGGCAGGCAAGACCTAGATTGGGTAGGATATTTTTCCCTACCCTTTTTAGGTCTTTTTTTGTTCCTTATTTTAAGAAGGTAGGTGTAACTCATGAATTACAAAGATATCGCACAAGCCATTTTTAACAAAGTGGGTGGGAACGATAATATTAACAGTGTCATTCATTGCTCTACTCGATTACGGATGACGCTTCGTAAGCCGGAATTGGCACAAACAGATGAAATTAAAGCTTTGGACGGAGTTATGGGAGCCGTGAATAGCGGTGGACAATATCAGGTCATTATAGGAAATGATGTAGGCTATGTCTACAATGAGCTAGTCAAATTGCTGGACCCGAATCAATCGTCTTCCGATGAAGCCGAAAAAGTGAAGATGGATCGAAGCTTTAAGGGATTGTTCAATAGTTTTGCGAGCATGATTGCAGGTATTTTCCAGCCCATTATTCCGGCCATTGCTGCATCAGGGATGTTAAAAGCACTGCTCTTGCTATGCACAGTAACCGGAATCATGAGCAAAGAAAGCCAAACGTATATGATCCTAAGTGTAATCTCGGATGCGGCATTTTATTTTCTGCCTATGCTGCTGGCTTTCTCCAGCGCGCAGAAATTCAAGACTAATCCATTCGTTTCCGTACTCCTAGGGGGTGTGCTACTTCATCCGAACTTAATCAGTTTGCTAGGAGGTGAGAAAGCTGTCACATTTGCGGGCCTGCCCGTAGCATCGGTACAATACGCTACCTCCGTTATTCCTATTATTTTGACCATATGGCTCATGTCATATATTGAGAAATTTGCTGATAAAATCTCTCCCGGACCTGTGAAAATATTTCTAAAACCATTAATCGTCATTCTGATTGTCGCATCTGTTTCTCTCATTGCCTTAGGACCTCTAGGTACGTATTTGGGCTTAGGTATGTCCAACGGTGTATTCTGGATTCAGGAACGAATCGGCTGGCTTACAGTCGTATTGATGTCTATCGTGATGCCGCTAATCGTCATGTTCGGCATGCACAAAGTATTCTATCCTATTATTTTTGCTGCGCTGGCTTCACCAGGATATGAAACATTGGTACTGGTTGCCATGTTGGCTTCCAATATGGCCCAAGGCGCGGGTGCATTTGCCGTCGCGCTGAAAACGAAAGATCCCAAGTTCAAACAAATTGCTTTGTCCGCAGGTATTTCAGGGGTATTCGGCATTACGGAACCCGCTTTGTATGGCGTACATTTACGCCTGAAAAAAACACTGTTCGCCTGTATGATTGGAGCCGGGGTTGCCGGATTGTTTGCAGGTCTTATGAATTTAAAAGCTTATGCAGCTGTGGGTCCAGGTTTTGCATCACTGCCGATGTTTATCAGTGAAGATCACTCTAACCTGGTATATGCGCTTATTACGATGGCCATTTCGATCATTGTGACGTTTATTGCAGTTTATATGATCGGCTTTCAAGATACGGTTACCGAACCGGCTAAAAAAGAAGCTCGTCCCGAGCCTGCTAAAGCACAAAGTATAAGTAAAAGCTTCAAATCTAAAACCGTTATTTTCGCACCTATGGAGGGCACCGTAATTCCCTTACAGCAGGTCAAAGATGAAGCATTCTCTCAGGAAGCAATGGGTAAAGGGATGGCTATTCAACCAAGTAGCGGAAAAGTGGTCGCACCTTTTGACGGCATCGTAGCAAATGTATTCCGCACCAAGCATTCCATAGCCTTAAAATCAGTTGAAGGCGTAGAACTGCTCATTCACATCGGTTTGGATACCGTTAAGCTGAAAGGCCAGCATTTTACTGTGCATGTACAGGAAGGGGACGAAATTAAGCATGGACAACTTCTAATTGAATTTGAACTTGAAGCTATACAAAGGGCGGGGTATGATACGATAACTCCGATTATTGTGACCAACACGGCGGACTATCTGGAAATCATGGGTCATGAAAGTTCAGAAAAGACAGGGCCGGAGAAGCCTCTAATTACTGTACTTTAACAGTGTGTTTGTTGGGGGAATCAAGCCTGGAAAGTGAGATGTCGTTGGATATGAAAGTAATTAAAGTTCTCAATACGAGTATTGTTCTTGCCAAACGTGAGGATCACAAAGAAATTATCGTGATGGGGAAAGGGATCGGCTTTAAAAGCAAACCTGGTGACTTCGTCGATGAGAACGAGATTGAAAAGATATATGTTCTTGAAAATGAAAGCATGTCTTCTGATCTGACGGCGCTAATGAAGGAAACCCCCAAAGAGTATTTGATTCTGGCAGACGAAATCATATCTTATGCCAAAAATACACTATCCAGTCACTTGAATGAGCATTTATATGTATCCCTGACAGACCATCTGTACATGGCAACCAAACGATTTAAAGAAAATATGAAGATTCAGAATCGGATGCTGTGGGAGGTCAAAAAGTTTTATCCGGAAGAGTTCGGTATTGGCTTGTATGCGCTCTCCTTGATTGAAAAGCGTATCGGTCTAGAACTGCCTGAAGAGGAAGCGGCGAATATCGCCTTTCATTTGGTTAATGCTCAACAAACCGATAACAATATGAACCAGGTTTTATTGATGACCAATACGGTCAAAGACATTTTGAACATCATTAAACTGCATTACCAAATCGAACTGGATACCCACAGCATCAACTATTCGCGTTTTCTAACGCACCTTCAATTTTTTGTTCAGAGATTACTTGAGCATAAAATGTTGGATTCTCAAGATCCAGAATTAATGAGCCAAATTGTGAACAAGTACCCTGAAGAAGAGAAGTGTGCGTTATCGATTCAACAATATATTGAAGCCAAATTCGAACTTTTGATCCCGGATGAAGAACTCATGTATCTGATCATTCACTTAAAACGAGTCATAAGTAGAAATTAAAGAGGAGGAGCTAGAGATGACAGAAATAAAAAGAACATTTCCGAAAGGTTTTTTATGGGGAGGTGCGGTAGCCGCAAATCAGGTGGAGGGCGCCTGGAATGTCGATGGTAAAGGGATATCTACAGCAGATATGGCTATTTACAAAAAGAATGTGAGCAAAGCTGATTATAAAAAACACAATTCAATGACTGAGGAGCATATCCAAAAGGCGATGCAGGACACGTCAGATCATGATTATCCCAAACGTCAGGGAATTGATTTTTATCACCGCTATCCCGAAGATTTAGCATTGTTTGGTGAAATGGGATTTAAAACGTTGCGAGTTTCTATTGCTTGGACGCGTATTTTCCCCAACGGAGATGAGGACAAGCCCAACGAGGCTGGACTGCAATTTTATGATCGGCTGTTTGATGAAATGCATAAAAACGGGATAGAGCCACTTGTCACCCTGTCCCATTACGAAATGCCGATGTATCTTGTAAACCATTACGGGGGCTGGACCCAACGGAAAGTTGTAGATTTCTTTATCCATTTTTGTAAGACTGTATTTAAAAGATACCAAAATAAAGTAAAGCACTGGATCACTTTTAATGAAATAGATAGTATCGTGCGCCATCCGTTTACGAGCGGTGGTATTTTACCGGAGCGCTTTGAAAATGTAGAGCTAGCGGTTTATCAGGGTCTGCATCATCAATTTATAGCTAGTGCTCTAGCCGTAAAATACTGTCACGAAATCATTCCAGATTCTAAAATCGGCTGTATGTTAACCCGGCTAACGACGTATCCGCACACCTGTAATCCACAGGATATTCTGGCAGCGTTTAAAGATAATCAGTTCAACTATTTTTTCACGGATGTACAGGTTCGTGGAGCGTATCCCCATTATATGAAACGCTTCTTCCGTGAAAAGGAAATCGTGATTGAAAAGCTCGAGGGTGACGATGAAATTTTGAAGACGCATCCGGTGGATTTCATTTCCTTTAGTTACTATATGTCGTTGGTTGCTAGTGCGGATAGTGAAGGCATGGAAAAAGTCAGTGGGAATACGATTGGCGGCGTTAAAAATCCTTATCTGGAAACGAGTGATTGGGGCTGGCAGGTTGACCCGGTCGGCTTGAGACTTTCTCTGAGTGAGCTGTACAGCCGCTATGAAGTACCATTGTTCATTGTAGAAAATGGTTTGGGAGCATATGACAAGGTAGAGGAAGATGGTAGTATTCAGGATGATTACCGTATTGATTACTTCCGTGCACATTTTGAACAAATGCATGAAGCGATTCTAGACGGGGTTGAACTCATGGGTTACACCAGCTGGGGAGCGATCGACTTGGTCAGTTATTCCTCATCTGAAATGGAAAAAAGATACGGATTTATATATGTGGACAAAGACAATGACGGTAACGGGACACTTGAAAGAAAACGAAAAAAGAGCTTCTACTGGTATAAGAATGTTATCTCCAATAACGGGTTGTAAGAAGAGGATTTTGCAAAATTCCAAGAAAAATGGGGCGTACAGGAACCTGAGTGTTCCCGTACGCTTTTTTTCTTATAAAGATACGCGCACACGCCCAAGAAAAGGAGCGGTTGCTGCATAGGCGGCACCTAGCATCGTCGAACGGCTGCCAAGCGTGGAGAAACGAATCTGTAGTTGCCGACGGTGATAGGGCAGAGCACGTTCGTCAATCACTTCACGCATACTTTGCTCCAACCAAGGTCTGGCTTCCGCCAGTGGACCGCCGATGATAAGCATTCCGGGGTTGAGGCTGTTCACAATGTTGGTAATACCCACACCCAAATATCGCCCAATATCACTAAGGACGCTTAATGTACTCGCTTCACCTTGCTGAGCAAACGGCAGTAATTCCGCTGTATTATGTGCAGGCAGTTTCAATGTGGATGCTGCATACGCCTTCTCCGAAGCATAGAGCTCCCAGCAGCCGCGACTACCGCAGGAGCAGAGCCGTCCGTTCCAATCAATGGTCATATGACCCGTCTCTCCGGCGTACCCCCAAGCTCCTTGATACGGTTTGCCGTCAATGATAATCCCGGCTCCGATCCCGGACCCTGCACTGATGTAGACCAGATCCCGCACCAGCTGTCGGTGATCACCGTCCATACCATAGTACAATTCGCCCTGCGCGCCGACGTTGGCTTCGTTATCCACTACGACGGGCAGACCTAGCTCGGCCTCAAGCTGCCGCCGCAGCGGAACCTCTTCCCAGCCCAGATTGGGTGCGAACAAAACGGTTCCGGTTTCATCCACCATACCCGGTACCCCCAGCCCAATGCCGACGATACCATGAGGGGAGGGAGGAGTGACCTGCATGAGCTCCTGAACGAGCTTTCGAATCTGTTCCATAACAAAGGCGGGGTCATGCTGAGTTAGGGAAAAGGTAAGCTCGGTTTCAATGGTACCTGCCAGATCGGTCAGAGCGCCCTTGATGTACTGTACACTCACCTCAATACCGAGTACAAAGCCTGCACGGCTGTTGAACAGTAGCATCAAAGGCTTACGCCCGCCGCTGGATTCCCCTAATCCCGTCTCATACACAAGTCCATCGGTGATGAGCTCTGCCACCAGATTGGAAACGGTGGCCTTGTTTAATCCAGTTTGACTGGATAACTGTGCCCGGGATAGCGGAGCATGAAGGCGAATACGCTCCAGCACAATGGATTTATTCAGCTTTTTGACAAGCGCCTGATCGCCAGTGACATTCATGTTAATTCACTTCCTGTTGGTGTAATTCCTGATATTATATCATAAAAACAAACTTAGTTTAAGCAATAGACAAAGTCTTTTAGCTGTGCTAGAATCGTTTTTGTAAACGTTTACTATAAAGGAGGAACTTATAATGGCTTATTTCGAACAGGTATCTAAAATTAACTTTGAGGGCAAGCAATCCGACAATCCTTTTGCGTTCAAATTTTATAATCCACAGGAAATTGTAGCGGGAAAAACGATGGAGGAGCATTTGCGTTTTAGCATGGCCTATTGGCATACACTGGTTGCAGGCGGCTCTGATCCTTTTGGTGTAGAAACAGCGGAACGTCCATGGTCCAAGTTTACCGGGCTGGATTTGGCGAAGGCACGTGTGGAAGCTGCCTTTGAGCTGCTGGATAAGCTGAATTTACCTTATTTTGCTTTCCACGATGTGGATATTGCACCAGAAGGCGCGTCATTGAAGGAATTTTACAGCAATCTGGATACCATCGTGGATCTGATTGAGGAACATATGAAAGCTACGGGGAAAAAACTGCTGTGGAATACGGCGAATATGTTTAGCCATCCACGTTATTTGCATGGAGCTGCGTCGACTTGCAATGCAGATGTATACGCACACGCAGCTGCTCAGATTAAAAAAGGGTTGGAAGTGGGCAAACGTCTGGGCGCGGATAACTATGTTTTCTGGGGAGGCCGTGAAGGCTACGAAACACTGCTGAACACGGATTTGAAGCTGGAGCAGGACAATTTGGGACGTATGTTCCATATGGCCGTAGACTATGCGCGTGAAATCGGCTTTGACGCTCAGTTCCTGATTGAGCCAAAACCGAAGGAGCCAACGAAGCATCAGTATGATTTTGATGCGGCGACGACGATTGCCTTCCTGCAAAAATATGATCTGGATCAGCATTTCAAGCTTAATCTGGAAGCTAATCATGCAACTTTGGCGGGGCATACTTTTGATCATGAAGTACGTGTAGCACGGATTAACGGCATGCTGGGATCACTGGATGCAAATCAGGGAGATTTGCTGCTGGGCTGGGATACGGACGAATTCCCGGTTGATCTGTATGATGCCACACTGACCATGTATGAAGTGCTGCAAAATGAAGGCTTGGGCCGTGGCGGTATCAACTTTGATGCCAAGGTGCGCAGAGCATCATTTGAGCCAGAAGACTTGTTCCTTGCGCACATCGCAGGTATGGATACGTATGCGAAGGGACTGAAGGTAGCCGCCAAACTGATCGAAGATCGTGTGTTTGAAAACTTTATTGAGAAGCGCTACAGCAGCTTTAAAGAAGGTATTGGAGCAGACATCGTATCCGGAAAAGCAACGCTTGCTTCTCTTGCTGAATATGCTTTGGCGAACGAAACACCACGCAAAAACGTATCCGGTCGTCAGGAATATCTGAAAGCAACATTAAATCAATACATTTTAGCTGACTAATACCAGAACTTATATATGTTAGGATTTTGCAAAAATCCCATAAGCGACTTCAATGAACAAGATATAGATCGAAATGGTTTAGTTCGTCTATATCTTGCACTTCGGAGCGACTTGTATCGAATTTTGCAAAATCCTGATGAAACAACGGCTGTACGATAACAAGGAAGGAGGGACTCCAATGCAGGAGAAGCTAAATCAGGAGCAGGAACGCTATGTCATTGGCGTAGATTTGGGTACCAGCGCGGTCAAAACGGTGCTGGTTAACCGCAAGGGGCAGGTGTCTTATGAAACCTCCCAGTCTTATCCGCTCCATCAGCCGAAGGCGGGGTATAGCGAACAGCACCCTGAGGACTGGGTCAGTGGCACGTTAGCATCACTGAAACAGCTTGTGGAGAAGGCCGGAATCGGCGGCACAGATGCCGTGGACGGTATTAGCTTTTCGGGACAGATGCACGGGCTTGTGCTGACTGACAAGGAAGGCCAAGTGCTTCGTCCGGCTATTCTGTGGAATGACACGCGTACAACAGCACAATGCCGTCGTATTGAAGAAAAGCTCGGATCGGAGCTGCTGAACATCGCACGTAATCGCGCGCTGGAAGGCTTCACGCTGCCCAAGCTGCTGTGGGTGCAGGAGCATGAGCCAGACGTGCTGGCCCGTGCGGCACATTTTATGCTGCCCAAGGATTATGTGCGCTACTGTCTGACAGGAGAGCTGGCGACGGAGTATTCGGATGCGGCGGGCACGCTGCTGCTGGATATTGCGAACAAGCAGTGGAGCGAAGAGATCGCTGCCGCGTTTGACCTACCGTTGTCGCTGTTCCCGCCGCTAGTGGAATCCTTTGATCAGACGGGTACGCTACTGCCGGAGATTGCGGAGCAGAGCGGGCTTTCGCCTGAAACGAAGGTCTTTGCAGGTGGTGCGGACAACGCATGTGGCGCGATTGGCGCCGGCATTTTGAGCGAAGGCCGCACCCTGTGCAGTATCGGCACCTCAGGGGTTGTACTTTCTTATGAGGAACGCAAGGATATTGATGTGCAGGGGAGGGCGCATTTTTTTAATCATAGTGAGCAGGATGCTTATTATATTATGGGGGTTACGCTCGCGGCCGGATACAGCTTGACTTGGTTTAAGGATACCTTTGCACCAGAGCATTCTTTTGATGCACTGTTGACAGATGTGAACTCTATTGAGCCGGGCAGCCAAGGGCTGCTGTTCACGCCTTATATCGTCGGCGAACGTACACCTCATCCAGATGCAACCATTCGAGGCAGCTTTATCGGGATGGATGCGGGGCATAAGCTTGCGCATTTTACACGGGCGGTACTGGAGGGAATTACGTTTTCGCTCAAGGAATCCATTGATATTCTCAGAGGAACGGGCAAAACGGTGAACGAAGTCATTTCCATCGGTGGCGGTGCACGTAATGAAGCATGGCTGCAAATGCAGGCAGATATTTTTAACGCGGATATCATCAAGCTGGAAAGCGAGCAGGGACCTGCCTTGGGGGCGGCCATGCTGGCTGCTTATGGTAGTGGCTGGTTTGAATCTCTGCAAGCGTGTGCTGAAGCTTTTTTGCGTGAAGCAGCGAGATATTCGCCAAACCCGGAACATGTGGCACGGTATGAAGGCCTATACGAACTGTACCGTGAAGTTTACCTGCATACGCGAGAGCTAAGTGAGCATTTGGCAGTATATCGCTGAATACGGTGAGTTTTGAGCGTAAATGAAAAGCGGCTTCGGGTGTAAGAAACCCCCGGAGCCGCTTTTTTTTCATGTGATGATGAGTTTGAATTAAATACTTTTCTCGATTTTCGCATGATCTTCATTCATAGAACTCCCGGCACAGCCAGGACATGACTTGCTCGACGAACACCCCGCACAGGCGCCTTGACGGCTTTTTCGCAAAAATCGTACCAGCACCCACGCACTATAACCGAGGATCGCCAATAAAATGATGATATTGATCATGGAATCCACTTCCTTTTATTTACTGTAGGGCCTGACTTAACCCCAACCTAATAATCTGCCACATTGATAGATCAAGACGGCGATGATATATGCGACGGTCAAAGGATAGATCACAGAAAATGCGGTCCAACGCCACGAAAGGGTTTCTTTACGAATGACCGCTACCGTAGCCAGACACGGAACATACAACAGAATGAACACCATAAAGCTAAAAGAGGCAAGCGGTGTAAAGGCCTGTCTGACTTGTAGTTCAAGTCCCTGCATATCAGGAACGTGGTAAATAATATTCATCGTTGATACGACAACTTCCTTGGCCATAAAGCCCGTGAGCAGAGAAGCACCTGCTTGCCAGGTGCCAAAACCGAGAGGGGCCAGTAATGGAGCGAACCAACCTCCAACGGTGGCAAGCAGGCTGTCATCCATGTCTGCCCCGAAGCCCTGCGGACCGAAATTGGACAAGAGCCAGATGCCAACGGAACCTGCAAGGATAATGGTTCCGGCTTTACGGACGAAGCCTTTGACCTTCTCCCATGTGCTGCGGAATAGTGTAAGAGCCTGCGGCACTCGATAGGGAGGAAGTTCCACGATGAAGAGGGAGGGCTCACCCGACAAAATGGATACTTTGGAAAAAATTTTGGCAAGTATAAGTGAAACGATGATTCCTAACACATACATCAGCATGATGATGCTTGCCGCATGTGTTGGGAAAAACACACCCGCAAACAACGCATATACCGGCAGGCGGGCCGAACATGACATAAAGGGCACCAACAATGTTGTAATGAGACGTTCTCTGGGCTGTTCAATGGTGCGTGCTGCCATAATCGCAGGGACATTGCAGCCAAATCCGATGATGAAGGGAATGAAGCTTTTCCCGTTCAAGCCAACGGATTGCATCAGGCGATCCATTAGTATCGTGACCCGTGCCATATACCCGGAGTCTTCGATCACTGAAATTATCAGAAATAAAATAGCAATTTGAGGCAGAAAAACAAGCACACCCCCGACTCCAGCCACGATGCCGTCCACGACTAGGCTTTGCGTAAAAGCGGACGCGTTCAAGTGAACGAGTAACTCAGAAATCCAAGTGCTGAGTGTCCCTGAAAAAAATCCATCCAGCATATCTGAAAGGATCGTACCCGCCCAATCGAAGGTGAACTTGAAGGTAGCGTACATCAGCAGCAAAAAGATCGGAATCCCCAGATACCGGTGAGTTAATAGTGCATCCAGCCTATCCGTCAGGCTGTGCGGTCTGAGTTTGGAGGTGTCGAGTGCCTTGGTGCACAGATCAGCAATCCATGCTGTTCGTACAGAACGAATATGCTGAGCAGGGGTGATGGCATGGCCTTCACCGAGAAGTTCTTCCTCGCAACGGTGGATGCGCACAGTTACTTGTTCACGCTGTACCTCATTCGTCATCCATTCCATGACGACAGGATTACCTTCCAGACATTGCAGTGCGGCCCACCGCAGTTGCGGCACAGGTGCATTTGGCAGCAAGTCGCAAATATCGGTAATAGCAGCTTCAACGGCAGGGCCGTAGTCCAATTGAAAAGCATTGGATGTACGTCTTACCTCCCGAAGAGAAGCGAGCATTTGCTTACTTCCACTGCCTGTACGCGCCACCATAGGAATGATGGGAACGTTCAACTGATCGGCTAACAATTCCTTGTTTACACGAAGACCCGTGGCATCGGCTACGTCAGTCATGTTTAAGCCAAGTACAAGCGGACGGCCATACTCCAGTAGTTGTACGGTTAGATAGAGATTACGCTGGAGCTGGGAGGCATCCACAATGTTGATCAGGGCCGTAGGTGGTTCTTCCAGCAAATATCGGGTTGCGACACCTTCATCCAGCGAAAGAGGGAGTAAAGAATAGGCGCCCGGCAAATCCACCAATACGGCGGACTTGTCACGCAGGATTCCTGTTTTCTTTTCCACTGTGACGCCGGACCAGTTTCCTACTTCTGCATACGTACGAGTCAGCTTGTTGAATAATGAGGTTTTTCCTGTGTTGGGATTACCGAATAGAGCGATCATGTCCATGTTGGAACAACCTCCAGTTGCTTCACTTGATTTTGACGGAGGCCAACCAGCTGGCCGTTGCATTCAATGACGATAGGACCGCCCAATAAACTGATTTTCTTTAATCGTATGATGGAACCTTCGTTGATACCCATATCTGTTAAGCGGCGGCGCAATGAGGGATGAAGAGGGGCAAGAGATTGCAAACGCACAGTCTGACCCAGTGGCGTACGAAGGAGTGAGATACATTCTGGCATGGTGCTCAGCCTTTCTGATCTAGAATGAGAATCAATATCATTTACTTCCGATGCCAGTACCATATCATGAGGAAACCTAGATTGCTGTGATAAAACTCTCTGCGAACGACAAGTCTGCTCATTGTCCCATCTGTTATATAGGCGAGTATAATGTCACACCCTGTCTTGAACTGCTCCCTTACTCGTCTGCAACCGACAAAACTAGAGCGTTTGGGGCAACTGTTTTTATGGTAAGATATAGCTGTTTACAACTATGCTAAGAAGGGCAGGAACGCTCTGTATGAACAGAAAAATCGGGGTTAGGCTTGTAAAATGTCTGGTTGCGGGTGCAGCGCTGGCTGTGTTGCTGCCGCAGGCTGTGGAGTGGGGCAGCAATGTGTATGCGGCATCGACCAAGCCGGCTCCATCCGTATCATCGCAGCAGCTTCAGAACAAGCTTTTACAGGCAATGGCTACGCGGAGTGAAACGCTGACCTTTACATATCAAGGGCGAGTGAACGGTCTCAAGCAACAATTACAGACGGCCATCCAACAGGCCATGGAGAGTGATCCGTATGTGAATTATACGATCAAAAGCTACGCATTCAGCTATACAGGCACAACGACCTCCGCTCAGGTTACGATTCGTTTAAGCTACCGGGAGACGAAGGAACAGACAGCATATGTGGATAGCACAGTTAAAGCAGTGCTGGGGGATATTATTACGAAGGGAATGACGGATCATGAGAAGGTAAAGGCCATTCATGATTGGATCGTCGTTCGCCTGAAGTATGATGAAGCACAACAAAAGTACACAGCCTATGATGGCCTGAAAACGGGAAGCACGGTCTGTCAGGGTTATTCACTGCTGGCCTATAAAATGCTGGAACGTGCAGGCATTACGAACCGGATTGTGGAAGGAAGAGCAGGGGGCCAGCTGCATGCCTGGAATCTTGTTTTATTAGATGGTCGATGGTATCACATGGATACGACATGGGATGATCCAACCCCGGATCGCGCGAACGAGGTAAGCACTTCATATTATCTGTTGACGGATACCGAAATGCGACGGGATCACTCATGGGTTAAGCCGTATCCTCAGGCGAATACATCGTATCGGGAAACCTTATCAGCACTGGTAGCTACCGGAGGATCAAAGGCTGCTGTGTATCAAAAACTGTACAATACCCTCGAATATCCGCTGCAAGACGGCAAGGGTCTGGTTAAAACATCCGCCGACATTAAGGAACAGGTGCGTAAGATTGTAAATAAGGGAGGGACGACACTTACCTTTGCCTATCAGGGAACGGAGCGAAGTCTCAAGGAGGATTTACAATCCTTATATCAACTCGGTTTAAAATCCATTTCCTATCAGATTACGGATCTAGGAAGTACCGGCAATCTTCGTGTAACCCTGAAATGGACCTAATCATCTTGCTGTAAAAAGCTACATTAACAAAGGAGTATTCTATTTATATGCACAAGCGTTCCTTTACCTACTTGCTTGGCACGCAGACTATGTCCAATGCGGCCGACATTCTTTACATTATGGCACTTGTGTCTCTGGTTTTTCATGAAACGGACTCGATCTTCTCTTCGGTACTCGTCCCGTTGCTGCGAATGGGGGCACAGATGATCAGCGGCTTTTTAGCACCGCTCATTTTGGTCCGATTCCAGCTTCCTTTTATTTTATTCGTTTCTCAGTTCGGGCAATTGGCTTTCTTTGCTGTTCTGCTGGGCCACTTGTGGTCAGCGGGTACGGAGCCGATATGGGTGATGGTGTTTACGTTGGTGGCAGCCATGTCCTTTCTGGACGGATGGACCACGCCTGCGCGTAATGCGCTGATTCCCCGCCTTGCGTCTGGGGAAGGACTCATGCGGGCAAACAGTCTGGTATCGGTCAGCGACCAGACGGTGCAATTAGCGGGATGGGGGCTTAGTGGTGTGCTCGTAGCCATGCTAGGCTCGGAAAAAACACTACTGGTGGCTGGCGGGCTGTATATGGTAGCAATGATCTTCACCAGCCTGATTCGAGATCCACTAGAGGGCAAAGCCCATTATTTGCTGCAACCTGGAACAAGGGTGCGAGGTGGAGATGTCTCAGTTTCCGAAGCTGTAACTGAGTCCGGGCAAGGGCATCATGACTTGCCTCCTGCACGGTTGGAAGATACACTGTATGGCCCGGAATCAGAGAGCACCGCACTACCTCCCAAACGTAAAAAGGAAATACTCCGTGAAGGCTGGAGCCTCATCGGAGCCAGTCGCAGACTGAAAGCTCTTATTTTTATGGATATGATTGACCTTCTAGGGGGTTCGGTTTGGGTAGGCGCGTTCACGCTTGCTTTCGCTCAGCAGGTTTTGCACAAGAGCGAGGCATGGTGGGGATACATCAATGCAGCGTATTTTGCAGGAGCGATTGGCGGCGGCATCGTTGTCCTCGCCTGCGTCAAGCATTTGCAGCGTAGACTGCTGCCCGCCATGCTGGCGGGGATGGTAGGCTACGGGCTGCTGACAGCGTGGTATGCACTGAACACATTACCGCCGCTGACACTGCTTATCGTGTTGTTGATGGGACTACCTGCGGAAATGTCCGTCGTATCCCGCCGCACGATGATGCAAATGAGTGTGTCCGTACATGATTTGCCCAAGGTGCTGTCTGCCCAGGCCACACTGATAAGTTTGACCTTTTGTATATCGCTGCTGTTAATGGGCTGGATTGCAGATCATCTGGGCATCGTTAATTTGTACTTGTTTTCTGCAGTGCTGACGCTGATTGCTGTTATATACGGTATTTTTAGTCGTCGTGCCTTATCCATGTCTTTGTCAGCTTCATTGGAACCTTCCTCCAAATAAACAGAAAAAGCCCGTCTCCGGGCATATACAGGTGAAAATGCGGATAAACGGTCTTGGACCAGGTTTACCAGCGTGTTTTCCCTGATATGTGGAGACGGGCTTTTTTTACTGTTTTCTATTATTTATCCGAAGAAGCATCTGGACTCAAATCACATTCTTTTAACGGAACGATTTTAGTACGTTTGATCCATTTGTAGCCGAGCCACAGCAGAAGGAACAGCGGCACACTCATATACGTAGCGATCATCGTTTTCCAGTCAATCTCCTGTCCGGTGAAGGCATCCGCCCCTTGCCCGATAATGACAATGATACACAGAGCGAAGGCGAACAACGGCCCAAACGGGAACCAGCGGGCTTTGTATGGCAGCTCACTTAGACTGTGACCCTGTGCAGTAAAGGCACGACGGAAACGATAATGGCTGACCGCAATCCCGACCCACGTAATAAATCCACACATTCCGGAGGCATTCAGCAGCCAGTTATAGACTACACCGTCTCCATACAGAGAGGCGAGAAAGGCCAGCATACCGACAGCGGTCGTGATCAGAAGCGCGTTCATAGGAATGCCGCGTCTATTGATATGTCCGAGGAAACGCGGGGCTTTACCTTCCCGTGCCAAAGCGTACAGTACCCGAGTTGCCGCGTACATACCCGAGTTACCTGCCGACAATACGGAAGTCAAAATAACGGCGTTCATAACAGAAGCAGCAATCGCAAGCCCTGCTTTTTCAAATACGAGCGTGAACGGGCTGACCCCGATGTCACTGATGTCTCCCCGCAGCAGATTCGGATTAGTGTACGGAATGATCAATCCAATCACGAGAATCGCGAGAATATAAAAGAACAGGATGCGCCAAAAGATTTGACGGATGGCGCTCGGCACATTTTCACGCGGATTTTCGCTCTCTCCAGCGGCTACCCCAATCAGCTCCGTTCCCTGAAAGGAAAAGCCCGCTGCCATGAATACGCCCAATACAGCAAAGAATCCGCCATGGAACGGGGCGTCTCCTACCGTGAAGTTGGCAAAGCCGATCGCAGGGCCACCCATAATGCCAAAGATCATCAGCACACCTACAGTCAAAAAGATGACGACGGTCACAATTTTAATCATGGCGAACCAGTATTCAGACTCACCGTAGCCTTTGACGGTCAACGCGTTGAGCGCGAAGATTACGGCTAGGAATAACAGGCTCCACCAGGCAGAGTGGCTTTCCGGGAACCAGTATTTGATGAGCACGGTCGCTGCTGCCAATTCGGCAGCAATCGTCACTGCCCAGTTGTACCAGAAGTTCCAGCCCATGGCGAAACCAAAAGCCGGATCGACGAAGCGACCTGCATAGGTGTTAAAAGAGCCAGATTCAGGCATAAATGTAGCCAACTCACCGAGGCTGGTCATAAGGAAGTAGACCATGAGACCAACTGCTGCATAAGCCAGCAGGGCACCACCGGGTCCAGCTTCGGCAACCGCGCCTCCACTGGCGAGGAACAGGCCTGTTCCGATAGAGCCACCGAGGGCGATCATCGTCATATGGCGGGCTTTGAGACTTTTACGCAAGGTTGCGTCAGGTGTTGCTTTGTGTTGCACGTTCAAACACTCCTTCATGAAATTGTATTTCATGTCAGGGCAAGAGCCAGAAGGAGGGGGAGTATATAAATCAAAAAACCGCAGGGAATACGCCTGCGGTCTTGTCTATGCATTCCGCACCATACCTTCTTCTATAACAAGATAGCTCAACACACGTGTCTGTGTTAGGACAGCGTGTGACAGTTCTGCTCCTTTCGGTTAGCAGCCCCAGCATTCGGAGTATTTACAAAGAGTCAGCTCCGCATACTTCGGCGGGTGTACCTTTCCACTGGAATCTCAGACGGCTCTTATCGTCTCCTCCGGTGTACTGATTACATCCGCGACCTCTACCTCATCATAAAACAGGGTTGATGAGGTGTATGACATGATATTTTATTGTATAGCGAACTACAGTATATCGTACCTGTACATCTTCTGACAATCGACAATTTTTTGAAAATCACTCGTAGAATCTTAAATTAAGAGTTCCGCTTGGCCATCTGCTGCCAAACTGTTCCCGCGGCTTGTTCGCCTGATTCGATGCGCTCCAGCGCCATTTTAGCCTGTAGACTAACCTCGAATTCGGGATCATCGACGGCCTTCTCCAGCGCATCACGCGCATCCTCAGTTCCAACCTCGTATAAAAAACGTGCCGCCCGCCAGCGCACCAACTTGCTGCTATCCGACAGGGCTCCGATCATTGCGCTGGTAGCGACCGGGTCGCCGATGTCCGACAACGTGTCGCCTGCGGTGCGGCGTACTGCCGCTGAAGGATCGCGCAGTGCCTCGGCTAGCAGATCCATCGCCTCCGGTGAGCGAATATCGCCCAGATAGACGACGCCCAGCCGCCGCAGCTGCATTTTGTCGTCATGCAGCGCTTGCCGGATAAGCGGCAAATGCTCGGGCGTCGGTTCCAGCCGATCCAGCGCAGCGTAGCGTGTGCGCCAATCCTCGTGCTGCAGGGCCTGCCCCAACTCGGCATCGCTCCACTCGCGGCGTTCCTCCACGAATTCGCTGTTGTTTGCGCCGTGGGCAATCGCCTGTTGGATAATCTGCTCCAGCCGCTCTTGCGGAAAGGCAGCTTCCAGTTCCTGCTCGACCTCGCGTGCAATGTCCGGCAGTTCACCATAGCGGACGCCGTAATCACTCAGCTTGCGTTCCTTAATCAGCGTTGCACTCGCTACACGGGTAACGGCTTGCACAAAGCGGTCGGACAAGGAAATTCGTTCCTCCTGCTGCCCCGTCTTGACTCGAATTTGCATAGGAATGCCGCGAAAAAATTGCACAAAGACCTGTGCCTCGCCAAATGCTTCTCCAGAGGTTTCCTCTGGCAAATCCCAATTGGCGTCAGCGCCTTCCTCGCCTAGCCGATCCCGGACTTGACCCAGAATGGTGGACCAGTCTGCATTCCCTTTGCGGTCAAGGGCTACAAAGTCGGTCGTGTGAAACACGCTTTTGACCCCTTCAATGCCCAGCATGCGCCGGATAAATGGAGGAGCGGAACGCTCATTGTCCCGTGTATATGTTCTGCGGATACCCGCTTCCAGTCGCTCATCCAGATGCAGCATCATGGTGTTCGGACTGGGAGTTGGCTCGATAGATGTTATTTTCATAGCTCAGTACAGCCTCCTGTTCAAAAGTTCTCCATATATAGCTTATCTGTATTGTAACTCATTCTACGAATGTCTCCAAAGAGAAGTTCGTGTTTCTGAGGAAAAAACAATGACATATCTCACACTAACTCATGTAAACATGGCTGATAAATATGGAGGTTTTTTTAATAAAAACAGGATGCTATATAAGCCGAACTCGAAAAATTAACATGAAAACGGGGTAGGCGGAATGGTGCTGTACAAGCGTAGCGGTCGCGATGAAAAGCACCATCCGACTGCGCAGTGGCGCTATAGGTAGCTTTTAAGTTCGGTTTATAGTTTGATGCTGTCTATGCATTCCGCTTCAGCGGATCGTTCTGGTGGCTGCGAATGAGCAGGGAGGCGATAAAGCCTAGAGACAGAACAGCTGCCAGCAGCATAAATGTAGTTGTCTGATTACCGCCATTATCCATCAAGCGAATGGAAAGCACAGGAGCTAGACTTGTACCGGCAAACAGGATGAAGGTATATAGTGAGACAGCTATAGCCCTCGCTGCACCGCCGAGCTGACCGACGATTGCTATGAGTGAAGGAACACTCAGGGCAATGCCGCTGACAAAGCATACACTCAATACCACGATAGTCATAAGAGAGTGTGTCATTCCCATCAGCGCCAAACTCAGAATGGAAAGAATAAGAGCTGTACGTAATATAAGGTGCACACCATATTTCTGGGCTAGCTTTCCGGCGAATGGTGAAAGGAGCATGCCGATGATACCAGCGGATCTGACATAAAGCATCTGTCGGCTATTCAGGCCAAATTCAGGGCCGCCAAGATAGCTACCCAAAACCGTATACATGCTCACAAAGGACATCAGGAGAACAAAAGCAACCGTATAGCTTAACCATAAAGGATACGAGCGCAGAACGGCCCCCAACTGACTGAAAGCTGACCAAATGCGAACACCTCGTTGAGGGGAGGGGGTTTTAGGCAGGAAAAAAAGGACGATTAGGAAGGTAATTGCATATAAAATGCCTAGCATCCGAAATACCGGATTCCACCCCATTTGCTCGCTAATGACAATACTAAATACCTGACCAGCGATACCTGCTACTAGAAAACCGGTGCTGATAAAGCCGATAGCCGTTACCCGTTTTTCGGTCGGGAACATATCGACAGCGTATGCAAGAGCAACGGGAGAAAAGGTGGCCGCAGCTAAACCCTGAAGCAAGCGCAGTGTAACTAATACAGAATATTGACTGGTTAAGCTGATGGATAACGAAATAATCGTTAATGCGAGCAGTCCGGTGACGATAACCTGCTTTCGTCCAAAGCGGTCAGACAATCCACCATAAACAAGACATCCCGCCGCAAAGCCTAAGGAAAAGATACTGCCCGGCAGGGCTGCTTCAGCAAGCGTTTTTCCAAACACTTTAGCAAAAAGAGGGACCAAAGGGATCGTCACATACAGGCTGGACATAACGGCAACCGCTGACCAGCATAGGATTACAGTCATCCATGCATAAGGGAGAGCCACATTTTCTTTCTGTATAACGGTATGATTGGTTCGTAATTTACTCATCAATTGAACACTCCTTGATCATAAAATAAGCAGCTTGTTGATACGCGCAATTAAATATATTAGACAACCTAATTATATGTTTAAAAAAATTTATCTACCCACCCCCAATCTGCCTTCCATATGATGATGGATTTTTTCTATAATCCGCGAAAAAACGACCTGCTCCTCTGGCTCCAAAATACTCGCTAGAGAAGCACAGGAAGACCAAAATACAGGGAGCACCTGCTGTACAAGATGAGTCCCCGCTTCTGTAATGCGTACATGAATTTTGCGTCGATCTGTAGAATTATGTTCTCTGATAATCCATCCTCGTTGCTCTGTCCAGTCCAAGATTGATGTAACAGATGCACGACGGATTCCCAGACGGTCGGCAATCATAGAGGGGCTCATCTGAGCCTGAGATTGGTGTAGTGTCAACAGCAACAACAGATCTAGCTTACTCTCTGTGAGGCCGTAGGCAGATAGATCTAGATCGATCGCGTCCAGCACGTTATCACCCGTCCACAGCAAGAAGAGACCAATGCGGGCAAGTTGTCGGTCCGTTCCTGCAAGGGCAGTTTGATCCATTAACTCCAGATAAGGTTCTGGACCCAGACGGGGAAGGGGTTGCTGGACGGTGTCCCGCTTACTTTGTTTTGGTGGCATAAGTTCACCCTTTTCATATAATTAGGTTATCTAACTATATATCAATATAACGTATTGAAATGCATAAGACAATATCTGAAAAGAAATACGGCTACTTTCAATACAGAAGCAGGGTTAAAACTCGGAAGAATGAACCAAACTGTGAATAGGTTACCAAAATGCGCCAATAGATAAGTGAAGGAGGCGTTCCTATGTTCCGCAAGCAGGAAAGAACGCTCATTATTGTATGTATAGTAATTGCGGCCATTATGCTATATGCCGTAATTAAAAGCATAGCTCGCTTGACTCCTTAGTTGGTAATCCAGAGTGATCCGCGATGTTTAAAATGTGAAATAAAGGAGTGAAACCCATTTGTCTTCACTGGACCCTGTATTGCTAAGCCGGATGCTGACCGGAATTACCCTGTTTGTTCATATCGTATTTGCATCCATCGGCGTTGGCGTACCCTTAATGATTGCACTAGCAGAATGGCGTGGGCTGCGAACCGGTGATCCGCATTATACACTGCTGGCCCGACGGTGGGCGCGAGGGTTTGTCATTACCGTTGCCGTGGGTGTCGTTACAGGCACCTCCATTGGTCTACAGCTCAGCTTGCTTTGGCCCACCTTTATGCGGGTGGCTGGACAAGCGATTGCGCTACCTCTGTTTTTGGAGACGTTTGCTTTTTTCATCGAAGCTATATTCCTGGGCATCTACTTGTATACCTGGGATCGGTTTAAAAGCAAATATTTTCACCTGATGCTGCTCATCCCGGTAGCGATTGCCTCATCTGCATCAGCGGTTTTTATTACGACTGTGAACTCGTTCATGAACCAACCTCAAGGCTTTACACTCAAAAATGGAGTCATGACTGATATTCATCCCATCCAGGCCATGCTAAATCCGGCTACCCCGACTAAAGTTTCTCATGTACTGGCTTCTTCGTATACATTGAGCGCTGGGGTGCTGATGGGACTGGCGGCTTACAGCATGCTGAGGGGACGTAATCACCCTTATTTCAAAAAGGCGCTGAAGCTGACTGCCACCTGTACCATTGTGTTTGCCATCAGTACCGTGATGATTGGAGATGCATCCGGTAAATTTCTGGCCAAATATCAGCCAGAGAAGCTGGCCGCCGCCGAATGGCATTTTGATACGATGACGCACGCGCCCTTCGTATATGGCGGATATATGGATAAGAACGGTGAAATCAAGTATGCGCTGAAAGTGCCTTATGCACTTAGTGTGTTGGCCGGGAACCTGCCCAGTACGGAGGTCAAGGGCTTAAATGATTATCCCGTAGATCAGCGTCCGCCACTGTCTATCCATTATATGTTTGACCTCAAAATCACCACAGGGGTGCTGATTCTCGTCATTCCGCTGCTATATCTGATCCGCAAGCGTTTGCCAGGTCGCAAACCATACCCCAGATGGCTGCTGTTGGCGCTCATTCTGGTGGGGCCGATGGCGATGGTAGCTATTGAGCTCGGATGGATGTTTGCGGAGGTCGGTAGACAGCCGTGGATTTTACGCGGATATATGAAAGTCTCCGAAGCAGCGACCACTTCTACGAGTGTCGGGTGGATGCTGGTGCTGTTTGTTATTTTGTATCTGGTGTTGTGTTTCTCGGCCATTAAGGTACTCAGCAAGCTATTCCGCAATAAGGATGCGGTAGAAGAGATAAGGCAGCTGGGCCTGGAAGGGGCTGAAGGCAAGTGAGCTATGAGATTGTAGGTATCGCCATTTTGTGGACGTTCCTGTTCGGATATTTGCTTGTGGCATCCATTGATTTTGGTGCAGGGTTTTTCAGCTTTTACAGTGTGTTAACAGGCCACCAGAACAAAATCCACAATATCATTCAACGGTATCTGTCCCCGGTGTGGGAGGTAACAAACGTATTTCTCATCTTTTTTGTGGTGGGATTAAACGGGTTCTTCCCGGATGCGGCATATTACTATGGTACGGCGTTACTCGTTCCCGGCAGTATTGCGATTGTGCTTCTTGCCATCCGAGGAGTGTATTATGCATACAATACGTATGGGCATTCCGGTAAAAATAATATCGTCTACATGGCGTTATACGGTGCGACAGGGTTGCTGATTCCGGCGGCGCTATCCACGGTTCTCGCCATTTCGGAAGGCGGCATTATTGTAGAAAACAGCACAGGTGTTCATCTGCAATGGGGCCAGCTATTAAGCAACCCCTACACGTGGGCGGTTATTATTCTGGCGCTGGTGAGTGTATTGTATATCTCGGCGATGTTTTTGTCCTTTTATGCCAAAAGGGCAGGGGACAAGGTTGCTTTCGAAATCGTACGAGGGTACGCCTTGCTCTGGAGTGCTCCTACGATTTTGGCGAGTCTGCTCGCATTTTTTCAGATTAACAAACAAAATCCAGATCATTTTACCAATATGCTGAACATAGCCTGGATGTTTGTTGCATCCTTCATATGCTTTGCAGGAGCAGTTTATCTGGTATGGCAGCGGCGGCATCTAGGGGTTTCATTCATATTGGTGATGCTGCAATTTGCATTTGCCTGGTATGGCTACGGCCGCTCGCATCTCCCGTATGTTCTGTATCCCTACATTAATGTCTACGACAGCTTTACAAATTCTACGATGGCGTATGCATTGATTACGGCGTTTGTTGCGGGTCTGCTGGTGCTGATCCCTTCGCTGATCCTGATATTAAGATTGTTTCTGTTCGATGCAAAATATGTGCGCGGACATGAAGGGAAGAAAGGGTGAGTTAGAGTGGCTGCTTTCGAGCATTTTACGATTATGTACGAGTCACCTATCATTATTGTCGTGGCGATTGTGTTTTTGTTTATTTATTCGGCACGCTTTAAAAATCCACAAGACTGACAACAACAGGTGGAACAGGCCTTCCTGATTGATTCGGGAGGTCTGTTTTTGCTGTATTATCGCAGAATTTCCTTTACAGACGTGATTGAATTATACTTTACATATATCAGGACATTGCATCATTTTATGTTCACACTCGAGTGACAATATATAGTTAAATTGAACCGCTGCGTTTTTTGGAGAACGGGTTCATCAGGGAGGGAGCTGCATCATGCCCAAAGTTCGTTTTAACAATATGGATCATGTAAATACCGATAAAACAATTAAGCAATTCAGACAATGGCGGCAGGAGCGACGCAGCAAAATAAAGGATTATACGTTCGTTGTGCCAAACCATCCCCCGGAGCTGGAGTTCCTGCATAGCAATCGGGAGATGGCGACAGCCACCTGGGTGGGACATTCCACCTTTTTCATCCAGTATCTTGGGCTGAATATCGTCACCGATCCGGTATGGGCAGAGCGTATGGCTCTTGATAAAAGGTTGGCTCCGCCCGGCATTCGTATTCAGGATGTACCACCACTGGACATCATTCTGCTGTCTCATTCACATTATGATCATTTACATTTAGAATCGTTGCGGAAATTATATCGTGCAGATACGCTGATGCTCGTACCCACGGGGTTAAAGGCGAAAATGATCCGCAAAGGTTTTCGTAACTGTCATGAGCTGCAATGGTGGGAGCATTTTACGGTAGGAGGGGTACGATTTACGTTTGTTCCAGCCCAGCATTGGACACGACGCACGCCGTTTGATACGAACACTTCGCATTGGGGGGGATACGTTCTGCAAAATGAGCAGCAGGTGATTGGCTCTGCCACGTCCGTCACGGAACCTCATCCTCATTCGAATACAGATTCAGAGCATACACCGACGTTGTATTTTGTGGGAGACACTGGATATTTTCGTGGGTTTAAGGAGATTGGCGAGCGCTTTGCCATTGACCTGACCTTTATGCCGATTGGTGCGTATGAACCGGAATGGTTCATGACCTCGCAGCATGTGACACCGGAGGAGGCATTGCAAGGGTTTGTAGATTGCGGCGCAGATCAGATGATTCCGATGCACTACGGAGCCTTCAAGCTAGCGGATGATACGCCAAGAGAGGCGCTGGATCGGCTCGAAGCGGAGCGTGAGCGTAGGGGTATTGCGAAGGAACGCATTCATGTTCTGGGGCACGGAGAGACGCTGAAAATTGGACGTCGCTGCTCAACTACAATCTGAGGAATTCGACATAATCCTTATAGAAAAAGCGACTCTGCGGACAATTGATATTGTCTGCGGAGTCGCTTTTTTTGTTTTTAGGCTGTGATGCAGGATTAAACTGCTTCCGTATCACTCGCCAAAGAGGAATCGCTGTTGGCGATGGGATGACGAACGATTTTAACTTCATAGAACGTGATTTTATTTTCAATAATATAGTCCGGAATTTGACGGTGGCTATGGGATTCGCGGAATGCTTCGCTTTTCGTCCAGCCTTGGAAGTTCTCCTTTTCTTTCCAGCGTGTACTGATCGTTACTTCCTCATAATCCTTCGTGTTTTCAGTCAGCAGCACTTCCAGACCGAGAAAACCTTCCATTTTTTCAACTTTTCCTTCTTTGTTAAATCTTTCGATGAGTAGATGTGCATTGCCCGGTGTGATTTTAGATGTATTTGTAACGATAACCATATTAAATTCCTCCTGAATGATGTGGTATGGTCGGTATAATAACCGGATAGCCATTCTCAAATTTGATGGTAGCGTTCATTTCATAAATGTCGCGAAGAAAAGCAGACGTCAAAATCTCACGGGGTTCGCCGGCAACGGCGATTCGTCCCTTTTTAAGCGCAATCATATGATGACAATAGGCCGCAGCTTGCTGCAAATCATGCAGTACCATAACAATCGTCAAGCCGGACTCGTGATTGATACGCCGCAGCATATCCATAACTTCAAATTGGTGGGCGATATCCAGAAAAGTGGTCGGTTCATCGAGCAAAAGAATATCCGTTTGTTGGGCCAAGGCCATTGCAATTCGTGCTTTTTGTTGTTCACCTCCCGATAGAGTATGGAACATCCGATCTGCATAGGGCTGGATGCCCGTGATCTTCATGACATGGTCCACGATTTGCTGGTCCTGTCCGGTATGGCGTACCCTCAAGCCCTTGGCATGAGGAGATCTTCCGTAAGCGACCAGCTCGCGGACCGTCAATAACGGCAGCATATCCTTCATTTGCGGTAGCATTGTAATCGTCTGGGCAAAATCACGCCGCTTGTATTCCTGCACGGGCTTGCCGAGGACGGAAACCTGACCCTGATCCTGCTTGAGCAGCCGGGTCATAATCCGCAAAAGCGTGGACTTGCCTGAACCGTTCGGTCCGACGATCGCGGTGAGCTGACCAGCGGGCAAGGTGATATTCACATCATCCAGCTGGAAATGCCCACGTTGTAAGGAGATATGCTCACTCTGAATGGCTGTCATCCGAAATTCCCCCGTTTCTTGAGCAGGATTAAGAAGAACGGTGCCCCGATGACGGCCAACAAAATACCTACAGGCAGTTCAATCGGGTCAAACCAGGATCGTGCCACCGTATCTGCGAGAACAACTAGCGTTCCACCGCCTACAATGGAAAGGGGGAGGAGGAAACGATAATCTTCCCCGATTAGCAGCCGTATGACATGGGGAACGACCAGCCCTACAAAGCCGATTAGCCCGGCTACACTGACCGCTGTACCGGCAAGCAGGGCAGAAAGCAGGATAATGAGCATACGTTGAAGCTCTACTCGCTGACCAAGCAGCTGTGCTGAATCGTCGCCCAGCAGCAGTAAATTAGCAGGTTTAATCGCAAAGAAAGAGGCGATTAATCCAATGATGGCGTAAGGCGCCATGAACTCTAGATGATGCCAGCTTCTTCCGTTTAATCCGCCGGATAGCCAAGGAAGAACGGCCTGTACGCGGTCGCTATACATGACCATTACGCCGTTGGTGAGTGCGCCCAGCAGCGCGTTGATCGCAACGCCAGCGAGCACAATTTTAACAGGCGATGCCCCTCGGTCCCAAGCCAGTAGATAAATGACGATTGCGCTCAGAAAGGCTCCCAAAAAGGCGGTTATCGGAAGAAGGTAGCTGAGCTGTGGAAGCATCACCATCGTAATGACGGCGGCAAGTCCACCTCCAGCCGATACACCAATAATGCCAGGGTCAGCCAATGGATTTTTCATAACACCTTGAAGAAGTGCTCCAGAAGCTGCGAGACAAGCTCCTACCAGTAAACCTACTAATACTCTGGGTAGCCGGAGATCCATCAGGATCGTGCGATATGTAGATTCATCATTATGTAGCAAAACATGATTGATTTCTTGAAGTGGAATCGACACCGAACCGTAGGCCAGACCGTACACAGAGACGGCCAGCAGTAGAATCGGAAGGGTAATCCAGGCGATGGTGCGTCTTCTGGCGCGCTGTAGTTTGTTCATCGCCATCGCCTATTTCGCCGGATACAGCTTTTGATGCATCAAATCCAGCGCTTTAGTGACACGTGTGCCCGGATTCGTACCGAACAGATCTGAAGGTAAAACCTCGACCTGATTATTTTTGACTGCTCGGATTCCGTTCCAAGCTGCATTTTCCTGCATTTCTTTTATAAATGCGGCTTTAACATCTTCCGTATTGCCATGGGTCATGATGAAGATGTAGTCAGGGTCAGCCTGTATGATGCGTTCTGTGTTCAGCTGCGCATATTGCGGGAAATTTTGCAGGCCCGGAAAATCAGCGGCGATGTTAGAGCCACCTGCAGCTTCCAGAATGTTTCCACTCAGTGAATTCGGCAGTGCCGCCATATACGTAGCCGGGGCTCCGTAGACGAGCAACACCTTCGGTTTGGAGGCAGAAGCGGTTTCCTTTTGCAGCTTAGCTACTTGTTGGTCAATTCGCTGGTTCAGCTTCACGGCCTGAGCCTGCTTTTGCAGTAATTGCCCGAACAGCGTAATTTGCGACTGAATATCGTGAACTGAATTGGCTCCTGTCAGCAGCAGCTGTGAACCGACTCCTTCAATGGCTGGAATGTCTTTTTCATTCATAGGATAATTGCCTAGCACGACATCCGGTTTGAGCATCGTAATTTTCTCCAGATCGACTTCATGAGTGGAGCCTATTTGCTGGACGTTCTCAGCAGCAGGTACGACGGCAGGTCCATTGGAGTTGGGCCTGCCCACGGCACTTCCACCCAATGCGTATATGATATCCAGATCGCCATTGCTGAGCGCAATGATATGTTGAGGGACCTTTTGAAACGCTAACGTCCGTTTTGAAAAATCAGTAACTTGAATCGCCGCACTGCTTGTCGTGCCAGAAGTGGCAGATACGGATGCACTGGTTGGTTTGTGATCTGCGGTCGAGGCACCATTACTACATCCGGTAACTGCCAATAAAAGCGCTGCGGACGACCACAACACATAAGATTTCATGTTATTCCTCCTGCAATTTTCGAGTTAAACAATAATGATAATCATTTTCATTTATGTATAAGAGAATGATAATGAATATCACTGGGGAATGTCAATTGAAAAAAGAAAATTTTTAAATAAATTTTGAACTAAAAATAAAAGGGATATATACGAATTAAAGAAGAAGGAACTACAAATTTTTCTTAAAAAATAGCATATATCAAGGGGTTATGTACATGCAAATACATATTGACATTTTCGAAAAGTGTAAGATATATTGGTGATGGGTTTACTTTATTTTGCGAAATTCTGGAATAGAAAGGTGGGAAGACACGGCTCAAAAAGAGCTATTTTTTTTAATTATCAATTGAGAATGATAATCAATTACTTAAATTCTCGTGGGGAGGGACTGCTGTCATAATGAAGAAGGGGTATTCTGCAATTATTGCTGTGTTTCTGCTGGTGAGTGTGCTGAGCTTTTGGCCAACTTCGTCATCTGTAGTAGCCGCTGCGGCTTCTCCAAAATTGGCGGATGGTACATACACGCTCAAATACAATATCCTCAAGGCAGAAAATGATTCGGTGTCCATGGCTAATGATTATTTTGAAAAACCAGCTAAGTTGTATGTAAAAAAAGGTCAAATGACCATGCAAATTAAGCTGAATCATAGCGAATGGACAACTGGGTTTAAAGTAGATTACAAAGGCAAAATCATCGATACAAAGGTCATCCATAAGGATGCCAAAACCGATACCCGCATCGTACAATTTCCAATTACGAGTGTGAACAGCCCGCTAATCTCTAAAATTCATGTTACTGTCCCTGCGTATAACTACGATCATGACTATACGATCCGCTTCGCTTTTGATTCCAAAAGCGTCAAAAAAATAGCAGCCGTCCAGTCAGCAAAATCAACTAAATCTTCCAAGAAGTAAATTCAAGCCATCTTTATCGTTCATAAAATCAACACAAATTGAAGCATAAAAAATTGAGGAGTGTGTGTAGATATGAATATGGTAATGAATCGCTTTGAGCAATTTTCTTTTAAGAAGGTATTTGTAGCATTGATCATGACAGCGCTTGTTTTTGCACTCGTTGCTCCATTCTCAGCTAAAGCGGCAGCAGCCGACGGCACGTATAACGTAGACTATACTGTTTTGAAGGATCAAACCAATGAAACTTCTCGATTGGATAGCTACCTGACGAAGCCTGCTCAGGTTACGGTAGCTAATGGCAAAAATGTCGTTCGTCTGACTGTGAAAAGCAGCAATCTGATTACAACGTTCAAAGTAGAGCAAAATGGCGTACTGCAAGATGCGACTGTAGTAAGCACAGATACTGCTAGCAACACTCGTGTAGTGGAATTCGAAGTTGCTGATCTGAATGCAAAAGTGAATGCTTACGCTGAGATCACAATTCCAGTAATCGGCTACACAGGCAAGTACGATGTACAACTGCAGTTCGACGAAATCTAATCCAAAATAAAACGTAAAAGGAGATTAAAAACATGAACATGATTATGAATCGTATGGAAAAATTGTCTTTGAAAAAAGTAATGCTTACTGTACTGATGGCAGCGCTTGTTTTTGTGGTACTAGCTCCATTTTCTGCCAATAAAGCGAATGCGGCTTTGCCTAATGGAACGTATCAATTGCCTTATACCGTTTATAAAGATGGAACCACTCAGCCATCCTACATGGATACAAATGGTTATGTGAAAAAACCAGCCACACTGATTGTTACGAATGGTCAATATAAAGTGAGAGTAGCTATTACCAAAAGTGCTTGGGTTACTGAATTCAAAACTCAACAAAGCGGTCAGTATGTGAATGCGACTGTAGTAAGCACATCAGGGGATACAAGAATAGTCGAATTCCCTGTAACTAGCCCGTCTCAAAAATTGAACGTTAAACTGCATGTAAGTGTGCCTGCAGAATACACTGGTGGTATTCCGTACGATCACGACTATGTGGTTCAATTCCAATTCGACGACAGCGATATCTAAGACTTCTTTTTGAAAATATAATTTTGAATTGAATACTCATTTGGAGCTTAGTTTCAAAGCTCCAAATGAGTATATTTTAAGTAGGGGGATACATCACCTTGAAAAGCCGATTTAACAAATTTATAACGACATTTGCTGCTGTTTTAATGTTGTTTTCTTTATTTTCACCGTACGTAGGAGCAACACCTGAGGATGAGTCCACTTCGTCGAATTTGCCCGATTTAAGCACTACAGTCACTAGTGCTACTTATGCTACTTATGAGATTCCGGTAGAAGTGCCCAGCACATATGCTGAGCCTACCAATGCTGTGACCACTACTGATGCGACCTATGCAGATGGAGAATACCTGATTGATTACAAACCTTTAAGAAAGACAGTCAGCGGTAGCACTAGGGATTCAAGCTTCAAAACAAACTATACCTATCCTGGAGATTTGATCATTAAGGATGGAAAATACCATTTTTCATTTAAGTTTGTGGAATCTCAAGGTCTTTCGAAATTTTTAGTTGAACAAAACGGGGAAACAGTTCCCGCAAAAATAGAGGTGGATTCTGGGAAAACTTCCGGGACTGTAAGCTTCGATGTTTATGATTTTCATCAAAATGTAAATACGGAGTTTGGATTTAATAGCAGTTCTCCATGGTATGTAGATACCGATCCAGACCGTTCAGTGAAGGAATGGATTGAGTTTGATCCTTCCAGTTTGAGACTTAAAAACTCAACGGAGAATCCAACGGTTCCACCTGTAACACCACCGGTAACGCCTCCTAATACAGGAGAGAAACTCGCTGATTTGGACTTTACCCTTTTGAAAGATGAAAGCAATGAAAAGTCAATGATGGATGGGTATACGGAGAAACCAGGCTCTCTAATTGAGCGTGGTGGTAAACGATATGTCCAATTTACATTAAAGAACAGTAAGCAGATTGATGGTTTCAAGGTAGAGCAAAATGGAGTGTTAACCGACACCTCTGTTGTAAGTGAAGATCAAACTGCGAATACACGAATGATCGAGTTTGAAGTAAAAGATCTGCCTGCCAAGCTCAACGCATGGGTGAGCATCAACTGGCCTGAGCTGGGTTACGTGAATACTTATAATGTAGATCTTCAGCTGGCCTCTGTACCCGTACCATCAGATTTGGCGGATGGAACGTACTCGATTAACTTTAACGCGCTGCATGCCACAAAAGATCAATCGTCAGCCATGGCACAATATCTGTTGTCTCCAGCGACTTTGACGGTATCGAAGGGGCAAAAAGAAGTTTCCTTTACCATTAAAGACAGCACCACAGTAACGGAGTTCAAAACAGAACAAAACGGAACGTTAACAGATGCGGATATTGTAAGTGAGGACAAGACAGCCAATACGCGTGTTGTGAAATTCAAAGTAGCGGATTTGGACGCGATTTTAAATGCACAAGTACATGTGAGCACGACCTATCCAGGTGGGGTTTATGAAATGGATCATAAACTTCGTCTTCAGTTCGATAAAAACAGTATCTCGGGAACGGACAACGGTTCATCTCCAGTAACGTCAAATCTGGACTTCACGCTGTTAAAAGACGGTTCAAGTGAAAAGTCAATGATGGATGGTTATACAGAGAAACCAGGCGCTTTGATTGAACGTAATGGCAAGAAGTATGTACGTTTTACATTGAAAAACAGTAAGCAAATTGATGGCTTTAAGGTAGAACAAAATGGACTATTAACTAATGTTGCTACAGTAAGTGAAGACAAAACTGCGAATACACGAGTTATTGAATTCGAGGTTAAAGAAATACCTGCTAAGTTAAGCGCATGGGTAAGCATCAACTGGCCTGAGCTGGGCTACGTGCATACTTATAATGTAGATCTTCAGCTGGCTTCTGTACCCGCACCATCAGATTTGGCGGATGGAACGTACTCGATTAACTTTAACGCACTGCATGCCACAAAAGATCAAGCGTCAGCCATGGCACAATATCTGTTGTCTCCAGCGACTTTGACGGTATCGAAAGGGCAAAAAGAAGTTTCCTTCACCATTAAAGACAGCACCACAGTAACGGAGTTCAAAACAGAACAAAACGGAACGTTAACGGATGCGGATATTGTAAGTGAGGACAAGAATGCTAATACACGTGTTGTGAAATTCAAAGTAGCGGATTTGGACGCTATTTTGAATGCACAAGTACATGTGAGCACGACCTATCCAGGTGGGGTTTATGAGATGGATCATAAACTTCGTCTGCAATTTGATAAGAGTAGCATCACTAATGCAACATCCCCGGTTGATCCTGGGACGCCAGGTACGCCTGGAAAAGTTTTAGCTGATGGAACGTATTCGATCCAGTTCAATGCATTGCACGCAACAAAAGATCAAAAATCGGCAATGGCGCAATATTTATTATCTCCGGCAACACTGACGGTATCAAAAGGCAAGTATGAAGCTTCCTTCACGATCAAAGACAGCGCCACAGTGACGGAGTTCAAAACAGAACAAAACGGAACGTTAACAGATGCAGATATCGTAAGCGTGGACAAGAAAGCGGACACACGTGTTGTGAAATTCAAAGTGGCCGATTTGGACGCTATTATGAATGCACAGGTACATGTGAGCACGACCTATCCAGGTGGGGTTTATGAGATGGATCATAAGCTTCGTCTTCAATTTGACCGCAGCAGCATTGCGGTAAAAGGAACAGACGGCGGCACAACTCCCGTGACTGAAAACGGCAGATACAGCATTGATTTCTCCGTACTCAAAAATGGAAGCAATGAAATATCTGTGATGGATGGCTATATGCAGAAACCAGCCACGCTGTTAAGACAGTCCGGTAAAAATGTGATTCAGATCAAAATGGACAAGAGCAGTTGGATTAAAACGTTCAAAGTAAATGGTGCAGAGGCTCAGGTTGTCGATCAATCGAGCTCCGCAGATACAAGAACAGTACAATTCGAAGTACCCAATCTGTCGGATAAAGTGACAGTGAATACGCATGTCATCGTACCTGGATTGGATTTGGGTGGCATCCCTTATGACCACGTATATGATGTGCAATTTCAATTCGAGCCTGCTACCATTCGCAGCTTTGTCGAGCCTTCCTCTTCGGGTGCAGCTGATCCCATTGTTAAATTGGATTTCGACAAGCTTGCCAATGGTAAATATGCTTTGAAATTCAGTATCGTTTTGTCTGATTTTTCCACAGGAGTGGATTCTCCGGCTCAACGCTTCATCACTGACGAATCGGCGCAATTGGTCGTGGAAGGCGACAAACGGTTTGTAGGTCTGAAGCTGCAAAACAGTAATGAAGTGAAGGCGCTGCGCATTTGGGACAACGCAAGCGGGGACTACCGAGACGCAGAAGTGACACAGGAAGATGCAGCAAGCAATACGAAGCACGTTCGTTTTAGCGTGAATGACTTTAAAAACAATGTAAAAGGCCAACTGGTTGTCTATGAAGCCCCTAAAGTGGCAAGTTCCACTCCGATGGTCTTTAAGACTGAGGATCGGGTAGAGAAGGTATACGATTTTGAATTTAAATTTAACACCAGTGATGTTTCTTACTACAACGAAACTAAAGCAGACGAAGTAGAGCAAGGGAAAAACAACTTAGCGGATGGAGAGTACAGTGCGAACTTCCGTGTGCTTGCGAACGGAACGGACAAGGATTCTCTAGCGGCTCCTTTTGTACAAAATCTAGCGAAATTGATTGTGAAAAATGGTAAGGTTCAGGCCCATGTAACCGTTACGGACAACCAGGCTTTGAAGCTATTCCAAACGGATTTTGAAGGCCGTTATGCCAATCCGACGATTATGGGTTCGGACACCAAAGGTGATACGCACACTATTGCGTTCGAAGTGCCTGATCTGGATAAAAAGTTGAGTGTGTACACACAGGTATATCTGCCTGAGAAATACATTCTAAATGAGAAATTCGGCGGACAGATTCAATTTGACCGTGCATCGCTTAAAGGTGAGGGAGTCAATGCAGCTACAACTGCAACCGCAACCGCTACTGAACCGACAGCGGCCTCTACGGACAAGGCAGCAGAAACGACCACACCTGTGGCTGAAACAAAACCAGTAGTTGAGCAACCGGTTCAAATGGCTCCTGAGAAGCAATACACGATTAATTACAACGTATTTAAAGACAAAACGAGTGAAGCTTCCGTTATGGACGGTTATCTCGACAAGCCAGCTACACTGATTGAAAAGGGAGACAAGCGCTATATTCAAATTACTTTGAAAAATAGTTCCTGGATGCCAGCTCTCCAAGTAGAGCAAAACGGTACCCTGAAAGATGTGGAAGTAATCTCGACATCCGACGATACACGTGTCGTTCAATTCGAGGTAGGGGACTTGTCTCAGAAAATTGGTGCTTACACACACGTCATTGTGCCTGGTTTGGTTCTTGGCGGAGTGCCGTATGATCACTGGTATACAGTTCAGTTCCAATTTGATGAAGAAAGCCTAAAAGCGAAGTAGCCTCAGGTTGTGATAATCAATGTAGTCTGAATAACAGCAAAGTTTGTATGCGAGCAAGTCTTGGTGCCCCGGCATCAAGACTTGTCAGCATTTACATACCCGAGGAATTTGCAAAAATCCAATAAGCGACTTCTAATGAACAATATGTAGATCGAAATGGTCTAATTCGTCTATATATTGCACTTTGGAGCGACTGGAATCGAATTTTGCAAAATCCGGATACCCGAAAAGTTGGGGTTCCTAATGTTGTTCTATATTTTGAATTGAGGTGACTGGATTTTCATGAAACGGTATATAGCATTGGCTCAAGGAAGATCGTTTTGTTTGTATATGTTAATCGGCATCGTGATCTTGTTGCTGGCTGGATGTTCGGGAGGGGCACAGGCCGGGCAGAACCAGAGCGATGGTTCGAAATCAGCGGCAACATCTAATGCAACCGGAAAGTCGTCTGACGGTAAAGCTCAAGCTCCTCGTATTGTGGCGACTACGGTAGCCATTGCGGAAATCACGGATGCACTGGGCCTGGATTTGGCAGGCAAGCCGACAAGCACGAAAGTGCTGCCTGACCGTTACAAGGATGTGCCTGATGTGGGTAATCCGATGAGTCCTGATATGGAAAAAGTGATGTCATTGAAGCCGACGGACGTACTGTCGGTGACGACACTGAAATATGATCTGGAGCCTAAATTTAAAGATTTGAAAATCAATGCCGAATTTTTAAATTTTGAAAGTCTCGCGAATATGCAAAAAGAAATTCAAAAGCTGGGAGACACGTTTGGCAAAGCCGATAAGGCCAAAGAGATTAATGGAGCTTTGGATGCGAAAGTTGCCCAGATTCAACAAAAGATCAAAGGGAAGAAATCCCCTAAAGTATTGATTTTGCTGGGAGTACCAGGAAGCTATCTGGTGGCTACCGAGCATTCCTATATTGGGGATCTGGTTAAAATTGCAGGCGGAACCAATGTGGTTCAGGGCGAGAAGGTGGAGTTCATTGCCCACAATACCGAAGCCTTGCAGCAATCCAACCCCGATATCATTTTGCGCGCTGCACACGGGATGCCGGATGAAGTAGTGAAAATGTTCGATGAAGAGTTCAAAACTAACGATATCTGGAAGCATTTCAACGCTGTGAAAAATGGGCATGTCTATGATCTGCCTGAACCGTTGTTTGGCACAACAGGGAATTTAGCGGCAAACTCGGCGCTGGATGAGCTGATGAAAATGCTGTATCCTTCGAATTAAAGGAAGCTGATGACATGTCCAAAAAAGTATGGAGCCTTATTGTTGTAATTGTCTTGCTCGTCGGCGTCATGCTGTATTCAGCGATGACAGGCAGTCTCAAGGTGGATTTGAGTCAGTTGATGACCGGATTGTGGACAGGTACAGATGATCAGGTGAATGTGGTCAAGGACCTGAGACTACCGAGAATTTTCGTGTCCGTGATGGCAGGTGCAGCACTTGCAGTAGCGGGTGTTTTGCTGCAAGCCGTCATGAAAAACCCACTGGCGGATGCAGGGGTTATCGGCATTTCTTCGGGAGCGGCATTGATCTCGCTGATTGCGGTGACGGTCTTTCCTGCGCTTTATTTCTGGATGCCGTTCTTTTCATTTATTGGCGGTGCGTTAGCCTGTCTAATGGTTTATGGTTTTTCATGGAAATCTGGCTTGCATCCGATTCGTCTCATTCTGATCGGGGTGGCTGTGAACGCCATTTTTTCCGGCCTAGGTCAGTCGTTTAACTATCGAGGCAGTTATGCAGTCACTAGCATTAATCAGGTTACCACTTCAACCTTGTCTATGAAAAAATGGGTAGATGTCGAGGTTATTGTGACCTATGGCGGGATTGGACTAATTTTAGCCATGCTCGTGTTCTCTTGGTGCAATTTCTTGTCCCTTCAAGATAAAACAGCTAAAAATCTGGGATTCAATGTAACGCGTGCACGACTTTTGATTTCTGTGATTGCAGTGCTGCTTGCAGCAACGGCTACAGCCATCGCGGGAGTGATTGCCTTTATCGGTCTGCTCGTTCCGCATTGTGCCCGCTACCTAGTTGGCTCGGATCATAAGTGGTTGATTCCATTTTCCGCCTTATGCGGCGGCTTGCTGCTGCTGCTCGCGGATACACTGGGGCGGACAGTGCTTGCTCCCAATGAAATCCCGGCTTCTATTATTATGGCCGTCATTGGCGGGCCGTTCCTGATATTCCTGATCAGAAAGGCGGATCGCACCTATGGACATTAAGGATATAACCTTCTCTTATGATCGGAAAACAGATCGTCTGCATGCTATTAATGCTGTTATTGAGTCGGGACGGATCACTACCATTATCGGTCCCAACGGATGCGGCAAATCAACGCTGCTCAGCGTGATGTCCAACAATGCTGTTCCCCGCTTGGGCCAGGTGATTCTGGACGGCAAGGAGATAGCCCACTACAAGCCCAAGGAGCTGGCCCGTCAACTGGCGGTAGTCCATCAGCAGAACGAGGCACCTTCCGACTTGACTGTAGAAAAGCTCGTAAGCTTCGGCAGGTTGCCGCATAAGAACATGTTCACAGCGAGGCGTGACGAGGATGAGGAGGCGATTGAGTGGGCAATAGCCTGCACTAACCTGAACGAACGTAGAACTCGCACATTGGATCAGCTCTCAGGAGGAGAACGGCAGCGTGTATGGATTGCAATGGCCTTGGCACAGCGGACGCCAATTTTATTTTTGGATGAGCCGACCACCTATTTGGATATGTACTACCAGCTTGAAATTTTAGAGCTCATTCGGCAGTTAAACCAGGAACATGGACTGACAATCGTGATGGTGCTGCATGATATCAATCAGGCTATTCGGTATAGCGATGTGATGATTGCCATGAAGGAAGGGCGTATTATAGCGAACGGCCCACCTACAGAGGTCGTTACATCTGAACTGATCCAGACGGTCTATGACGTGGAGGTCGTAATCAAACAGGATGATGAAGTCGGCATGTACCTCATTCCGTTAGGTGTCGGGGTTTCCTGACAATTACAAGCGCATGGAACATCAATGCCGCGACTGAATAACGCGTCTGTCCTAACGGCATCTCAACGAATTTAGAACATGAAAATGGTTCTGGTCCATGTGTTTGTCAGGCGACAATGGTGGAGACAGAAGCATTTTTTATTTTATTTATAAGATATTGGATGAGATTCAGGGGCGGTTATACTTATACTACGGTTCGAATCCGATCTTTTGTGTGTTATACTATTGCCGTCGGTAATTTTGTGTTTAGCACTTTACTAATGATAAGGATGGTATGCTTATATGATCAGTACAAGCGGCGTAACGCTTCGTTATGGTAAACGCCCACTTTTTGAAGACGTAAATATCAAATTTACTCCTGGGAACTGCTACGGCCTGATTGGGGCGAATGGCGCGGGTAAATCCACCTTTTTGAAAATTCTTTCCGGTGAAATTGAAGCCAATTCTGGCGAGGTTCACATGACACCGGGTGAACGGATGGCAGTCCTCAAGCAGAACCATTATGAATACGATGAATTCCCGGTTCTGGAAACCGTTATTATGGGCCACACGCGTCTGTATGAAATCATGAAGGAAAAGGATGCGCTGTATGCCAAAACGGAATTTACCGAAGCGGACGGTCTACGTGCCGGTGAGCTTGAAGGTGAATTTGCGGAGCTGAACGGATGGGATGCCGAGCCAGATGCAGCTTCCTTGCTGATCGGTCTTGGTATTCCCCGCGACCTGCATGACAAGAACATGTCTGAGCTGAGTGGTAATGACAAGGTACGTGTTCTCCTGGCTCAAGCGTTGTTTGGTCGTCCGAACAATTTGCTGCTCGATGAGCCTACCAACCATTTGGACCTCGAATCCATTCAATGGCTGGAAAATTTCTTGATGGACTATGAAGGCACCGTCATCGTTGTATCCCATGATCGTCACTTCCTGAACAAGGTATGTACGCATATTGCGGATATTGATTTTGGCAAAATCCAGATGTACGTCGGAAACTACGACTTCTGGTATGAGTCTAGCCAGCTTGCGCTTGCCTTGACTCGTGATGCCAACAAGAAGAAGGAAGAGAAGATCAAGGAACTGCAAGCCTTTATTCAGCGCTTTTCCGCGAATGCTTCCAAGTCCAAACAGGCTACTTCACGTAAAAAACAACTGGATAAAATTACGTTGGATGACATCCGTCCATCGAACCGTAAATATCCTTTCCTGAACTTCAAGCCTGAACGCGAAGCAGGCAAACAACTCCTGACAGTAGACCGCCTCAGTAAAACTGTTGAAGGCGAGCAAGTGCTGAATGAGTTCAGTCTGGTTGTGAACAAAGGCGATAAAATCGCGTTTGTTGGCCCGAACGGCATGCCTAAATCGACGCTCTTCCAGGTGTTGATGAACGAGATCGAAGCGGATAGCGGAGAATTCTCTTGGGGGATTACAACTAGCCAGGCTTATTTCCCGAAAGATAATTCCACCTATTTTGAAGGTGTGGATATGAATCTTGTGGAGTGGCTGCGTCAATATTCCAAGGATCAGGACGAAACGTTCCTGCGTGGCTTCTTGGGACGTATGCTTTTCTCTGGTGAAGAAGCGCTTAAAAAAGCAAGTGTGCTGTCCGGGGGCGAAAAGGTTCGCTGTATGCTGGCGAAAATGATGCTGAACGGTGCCAATGTGCTGTTGCTGGAAGAACCGACCAATCACTTGGATCTGGAATCCATTACAGCGCTGAACAATGGTCTGATTGATTTTGACGGTACTATATTGTTCACATCCCATGACCACCAGTTTATTCAAACGATCGCGAACCGCATCGTGGAAATTACACCAAACGGCGTAATCGACCGTACGATGAGCTATGATGAATACTTGGAAAATGAAGAAATCACAAAATTGCGTGAACGTATGTATCCGGTAGAAATCGGCTAAATATCCAAACCGGCTAACTTCAACAATTAGATAAACGAAAGAGGAGCTCCTTCAGGCCATTAAGATGGCGGGGGGACTCCTCTTTTTCGTTTTTGTGTCATGCCCATAGCTTACTCGGTTCCGGAGTGAGGTAAGATAGACCTCGTCCGATTTTGCGTACAATATATATACTATGGGGTGGCTTATGATCCGCCTGTACGACGGCGTTGGTTGTTCGGCTTCTTCGTATTTTGGCTTTTCAGTGTTTTGGCGGAACCGCCTTGAAAGCCGCCCTGCTGTGAAGCGCCGGACTGCTGTTTTTTTTGTGCCAGCTTTTCCCGAATGGCATCTGCGAGATTAACTTTACGTGGTTCATTAGCATCGCTCATGAATAAATTCCTCCTGTTGCCGCCAAATTCATGTCAATCATGCTGGATTGAATAAAAACGCGGCTGTGTCCTCATTTTATACGTTTTTAAAAGAAGGGACAAGGGCAACAATGATAACACACATCTGGGGTGGGTTGGAAGAGAAAACCTCTGTTTTTTGCGTGAAGGAAAAAATGTTTTGTATAACCTACAGGAATGGGGCCTGGCAATACTTTTTCGTTGTTACTACAGCGATGCAGAGCGGAAAGACTGTTTCTCTAGACCCACACAAAGTTCGTCTGCTATCCTGAAAATAACAGTTAACCAAAGAAAATTGATATTATTCAGGGCAGCAACGCTGCTATTTTTATTTTTGGGCCCGGTGAGATCGTTCTGCTGGGAACTATATATTTGAAGGAGTGTCCTACGTTGTGGTAAATGTCTATGAAGAGATACGAAAAGGTGAGCGTGGGGCGTGGGTGAGCATTGCTGCTTATCTCTTGTTGTCCGCCTTTAAGCTGATTAGCGGATATATATTTGCTTCTAGCGCGTTGCGGGCGGATGGCTTCAATAATGTCACCGATATTGTAGTGTCGGTTGCTGTACTGGTTGGACTGAGAATTTCCCAAAAGCCACCGGACTCTGACCATGCCTATGGACATTTTCGGGCAGAAACGATCGCGGCGCTGCTGGCGTCCTTTATTATGGCTGTCGTCGGTTTGCAGGTGCTTATTGATGGGATCGGGAGCATTTTCAAGGGCGGAAAGCAAATACCGGATATCACCTCCGCGGGTGTAGCTGTGATTTGTGCAGTGATTATGCTGGGAGTGTACCTTTACAATAACAGACTGGCACGGCAAATTAACAATAAGGCTTTGCTGGCAGCGGCCAAGGATAATCTATCGGATGCACTTGTCAGTGTTGGGGCAGCAGTTGGCATTATCGGCGCACAGTTCGGCCTACCCTGGCTGGATACTGTAGCTGCGATCGCGGTAGGATTTATCATTTGTAAAACAGCGTGGGATATTTTTAAGGATTCCACGCACAGCTTGACCGATGGATTTGATGAGCAAGAGCTGTCTGACTTACGGAGTACGATTGCCTGTATACCTGGAGTAGAGGGGATTCGGGACGTTAAGGCACGTGTACACGGCAATCATGCGCTGGTGGATGTGGTCATTGAGGTCAATCCGCAACTCAGCCTGATTGAAGGGCATCGGATCAGCGACCGGATTGAGGAACGTCTGCAAGAGGTTCATAATACGATGCATGTCCATGTCCATGTAGAACCCAAATTATAGATTATTTATTGAATATTTAGTGTTAAAAGTGACTTTAGACCTATATGAAAAAGGCGTATACGCTTCCTTTTGTGACGTTTGGATTATATCTCTCTTCCTGCTGCTTTTACTATAATGAAGGCATGTCCGGCTATATTCGTCGGAATTGGATATGCTCTTCAAATTCGTAAAAACAGCCAGGAGGTGCAACATTGAGAAGACGCGTGATGGGAATGCTCATGACGTCAGCCGCGCTGTTGGCAGCAATTCATGTGGCGCCGGGTCAGGTTGACGCAGCGGCATCAACAGCATCCACAGGACAGAAGGCGGTTATTCAGGCGGCTGTAAAGCTTAGATCCGGTCCTTCGACTACAGGGGATGTAGTCAGCTTTATGAAGCAGGGAGAGGCCGTAACGGTATTGGAGAAAACGAACAGCTATTGGTATAAGATCAAGACTTCTGATGGAGTAACCGGATACACTAGCAGCTCCGACAAGTACATAAAAGTTGGCGCTACCAGCGTCGCTGCTGCTGTCACCTCATCTGCCAGCCGTAAACCGGAAGCCGCAGAGTCAGTTAAAAATGTTTCAGCTAAAGAGGCTGTGGCCTCAGTGAATAGTTCTGCCGGTCAAACGAAAGCCACGATTCAAACGTCCGTTCGTTTGCGGGCGGAGGCATCCACTTCTTCCGAGGTTTTGGGCTATTTGAATGCAGGGGATGTCGTTACGATTACCGATCCAAGTAATGCTTATTGGTTCAAGGTTACCAATGCTGATGGTACAGTGGGCTACGTCAGCTCGTCTCCACAGTATATTCGTATTGGCGAGGGCGTTGTTGTGCAGCAGCCTGTGTCTGCTCCGGTGACAACCACTCCTGATACTACCGCAATACCTGTGACAGCATCTCCTGCATCAACTACGAACATGTTTTCCGGTGATGCAGCGGCTGCAATAGAGCAGGTTATTAATACGGGGATGACTTATCTCGGAACTCCATATGAATATGGTTCGGATCGTAACAGTACGGCTACTTTTGATTGCTCGGCATTTACCCGTCAAATTTTCCGTCAGGCTGTAGGTATCCAGCTTCCGGCAGATTCCCGTTCACAGGGTGAGTGGATCAAGCAAAACAGTCAGCCGAATATGGACATGACTACGCTGAAGCGTGGCGATTTACTCTTCTTTACAAATTATAATGCATCTTCTGGGGCGTACACGTCCTTGGATAATTCCTCCCAAACGATTACACACGTAGCTGTATATTTGGGAGACAACAAGCTTCTCCATACGTTTTCTGTAGCGGGTGGCGGTGTAAAAGTTACGGATTTCAGCAAGCCTTGGCAGGACCGTTTCCTGTTTGGGGGCAGCGTGATTCAATAAAAGCGCCGTTAACCGTAAAAAAGCTGCATCAAAAAAGGATGTTCCACAGCCCTGTTGACCAGGGTGGGAACATCCTTTTTTTATAAACATTAGAATATTGCTTTTGTACAGCTAGCATCCGATAACTATGAAACCCGTCTTCTTCCGGTAAAGAGTGAAATGACGAACAACACCAGAAATATCACAAATAATATTTTAGCGATTGTAGCAGCTATGGACACGACGATACCAAAAAAACCTAAGATTCCGGCGATCACAGCAAAAATTAAGAATAAAGCGGACCATTTTAGCATGTTCTGTATCCTCCTTTAATTGTATATAATGTGGCATACTCACGCCCCGATAGAGCGTGGTTGCAGATGACGGTGACTTCTATAGATTACTCGTGGCTGTGCCATCGTTATATGTTGTTTTAAACGGTGCGAGAGTCCGTGAATCATAACGTTTGGAGCGGAGAAGAAGCCAGCCTGGACGTTGTTTCGTGTCTGAATCTAAAGGGTAACTATGCAGTAATCATAAACATCATCGTGAAAGACGAAAGAGAGGTTACGCCATGTTAACACAGGTCAGCATTTTTATTATTGCTATCGCATTTGCAGTTCTCGTTATTTTCCTCATTAAAACGTTGAAAGCAGCACAAGGCTCACTGGATAAGGTGACTCAAACCTTACAGGATGTGCAAAAAACGGTAGATGAACTGAGTTATGAAGTAAAACAAACGGTTCGACATGCGAATGACATCACCGCAGATGTTGATCATAAATTGAAGCAAGTGGAGCCAGTGATGGAATCGGTTAGAAACTTGGGGGAGGTACTCAGCGAAGTGACGCTGGCTGCCAAGCAGGCTTCAACAGCGTTAATGACACGGTTTCAGAAATCGCATAGCGCTGCGAGTAATACTTCCAGAACGGATAATGCGATTAAGGCAACGACACCGAGTAGACCTTTGACCGCAACGGAGCGGACGGTTCAGAGCTACAATGCGACTTATGAAGAGCCTGCGGCCAAGCCGGGTAAAAACTGGTTGGGTTATGTAGACATCGCTGCTGGGGTGTGGCAGAAAATGCGTCAGTAGCATAGTGGCTGAACCGTAAACTACAGGAAATTCATTGAAAGGGTGAGATTTATGATGAAGACGTTATTACTAGCTGCTGGTTTGCTCACTCCCTTTTCCGGACAGGATACGGTTCAGCAAACCGTTTCCCCGCAAACAGCGGGGCATATGGTTAGGACTGTGCAGACGATACCCGCTCCACATGCTGTACCAGCAGATTTTCATACCTTAAATGGCATATCTTTGGATGATACACGTGCCGATGTATTGAAAAAGCTGGGCAAGCCACTACGAGTCAAAAAGGATATGCTGCTGCTTTCTACAGAATACCAATATCCAGATGTTGTAGTTGGTATGCGTGATGACGTCGTTTCTTATGTGCATGTAGACCCTGCTGCCGGTCGAATCAAGGTAAATGATGAGTGGCTGCCGCTGCAACGGAAAACGCTGGATCAGGCGCTGGGTGGCTCGCAATTCACGGCGGAAGACGGAGAGGTCTATGTACGCGGACAACGTGCAATCAAAGTGTTTATGGATGAGACGTCTGATAAACCTAAGTATGTCGAGTTTTTTGATGAAACGGAATGGTAATTGATATTTCCGAGGCGTGACATAACATGGAAGTTTCAAATGGATGTGTGAAGTGTAATAGTCAGAGAAGTCAATCCTTAAAGGAGCGTGAGAAACATGAATCAGACCAATCATAAATCTTATGCCAAAGTGGTAGATAACGGTGTACAAGCCGTTGAAGCAGTAAATGAGTTGCGTAACACGGGCTATCGTTATGAGGATGTGTTCGTGCTCGCTCATGATCAGGATCGGACAGATCGTATTGCTGATACGGTGGATGCCAAGGAAATCGGGATTAAGGAAGAGGGCGTTTTCGACTCATTAGCCAACTTGTTCCGTTCCCGCGGCGATGAGCTTCGCGCTAAAATTACTTCCTTGGGATTTACAGATACCGAAGCTGACTTTTATGAAAAAGAACTGGATCAGGGTAAAGTGCTGGTCATTGCTAAAAAAGCGTGATATTGCTGTTCACCATAAAAGCAGAGTGGCATTAGATTCGAAAAAGAGGATGTTGACCGCAGCACAAGTGTTTCGCGGGTCCTCCAAAAACATAGATAAGGAATGGGGTTCCAGCCTCATTCCTTATCTATGTTTTTGGAATGCCTTCTTACGGAAACACTACTTCTAATGAACAAGGGTGTTGCCGTTTAAGCAGGTATAGTATAATACATGAGTTACAGATAAGGAGAGGCCAATGAGAATTCTAATTGTTGACGATAACCCGACGAATGTCATTATTATTCGTGAAATACTGAAAAAAGAAAATTATCGGGATGTGATCTCTGCTAGCTCGGCCGCAGAAATGTTGGAGCATCTGGGAATCGGCGATCGTACCATTAGTCTTCGACCCCGTCCTTCAGATATTGATTTGGTGCTGCTGGACATGATGATGCCTGAAATGGACGGCATTGAAGCTTGCAGTATTGTGCAGGAATATGAGCATTTAAAAGATATCCCGATTATTATGGTAACGGCAGTAGGCGATTCCAAAAAATTGGCCGAAGCTCTGGATGTGGGAGCCGTCGATTATGTCACGAAGCCGATCAACAAGGTAGAGCTAATGGCGCGAATCCGGTCTGCTTTGCGACTCAAACAGGAGAAGGACTGGCATAAGGATCGGGATCAGCGAATTCAGGATGAGTTGAAGCTGGCCGCGATGGTGCAGCAGGCGGTGCTTAGTCCTGCCATTCAGGACCCGGTGCTGCAAGTGAATGCGCTCTATCAGCCTTCCTTTGAACTGGCAGGGGATTTATATTCATGGTATCCGTTAGGAGAGGGGCGATATGCCATCATTTTGCTTGATATGATGGGGCATGGCATTTCTTCCTCGCTGTTCTGCATGTTCATTGCGTCTGTACTTAAGGATACGGTGACCACATATGTGGAGCCTGAGAAAGTCATACAAGAGCTGAATCGTCGTTTTAATCAACTGGATCTGGGCAAGCAGCTGGTACAGTATTATTTTACGGCGATTTATATGGTGATTGATACCCGTTCACGGCGAATTGACTATGTAAATGCGGGACATCCTCCCGGTTTGCTGTTCAACCAGGATGGCAGCATTACCAAATTTGACCGTGCATGTAGCCCGGTTGGTTTGTTTGATAAGATTGATGCAGAAATGCACACGATTCATTATGAAGGAACTGGACATATCGCTTTGTATACGGATGGCTTGCTGGAAGCGGTGGAAGGTGAATATGAAGAGCAGTTGGAGTATCTGACTGAGTGTCTACGTAAGTATGAGGATTGGAATGAAGAAGCGATGCTGGATGCATTTTTTCGTAATGAGGCGCCACAGGATCGCGATGATGATAAGTGCCTGATCTGGATTTCATTGAAAGAGGGAGAGAGCTTGCATGAAAATCAGAAATAAACTGCTGATCGGCTTTGGATCGCTTATGGCGATCCTCCTTGTGCTGACGCTAATCAGCTATGACCGTATGGGGAGCCTGAATGAGCAGCTGAATCAGGTTTACCAGGACCGATATGTGAAGGTCCGGAAAACAACGGCTATTCGTGGTCAGGTGAATGATATGGCCAAAGTTATGGCCAACCTGATTTTAAATCCGGGCTCCTCCGTCGGCGAGGCCAAACGTGAGCTCGATGATATTTCCGCTACTGGAACGAAAGTGCTGGCAAGTCTGCAAACAAATTCAGGCACCAGTGAAGAGCAGCAGCAGGTTGATCGGGTAGCCGTCGCCTGGAATGAATTTCTAAGTTACGAACAAAGGTTAGTTTCCTTGCTGGGACAAGATCGCATTGATGAGGCTAACGCTTTCCGCAATAGTACTGGTTTGCCTGCTCAAGAGGAGGCAATGGACAGCATTAATGCCCTTGCCGTTTTTCAGGATCGGGAGATTGATAACGACATGAAGCAAGCCAATCAGGCCTATGAGGAATCTGTACAGATTACCACAATTCTGATGGCCGCCGGTCTGATCATGGGCTTACTGGTTATTTTGTGGGTGCTCCCAAGCATTGCCAAAGGTCTAAATATCGTTAGTCTCATGATTAATGGTTTTGGCAAGGGAAAGTACAGGGCCATCAGCCGAATGAGTGTTGCCTCCAAAGATGAAATCGGTGAGGTCGCTCGTGTATTTCAACAAATGGCCGGGGACTTGGAAGAAAAGCGGAAATTCGAGCATTCCGTCCTTCAAACGCAGAAGGATCAAACTTGGCTTAATGCCAATACTGCTCGGGTGACTGAGCTGTTCCGTGGTGTAAATTCACTGGAGCAGGTTGCTCAGATGTTCATTAGTGAGTTTACGCCCATCTTGGGAGGCAGCTATGGAGCCATCTATTTGCAAGGAAAAGATGTAGAAGACAACCGTTTTAAGTTATACGGCTCCTATGCAAAGGTGACTGGCGAAAATTCGATTAGGGACGTTATCCATGTGGGCGAAGGGTTGCTCGGACAATGTGTTCTGGATCGTAAGCCGATCTTGATTACAGAGGCTCCTGACGGATATTTGTCCATAGGCTCTGCCTTAGGAGAAAGTAAGCCAGTGGGAATTATGATTTTCCCTATTTTGTTCGAGGATGAGTGCATCGGTGCTATAGAAATAGCGTCACTGGATCGCTTCAGTGATCTGGAAACGAAGCTGTTTGCTCAATTAGTAGAGAGCTTGGGGATCATTCTGAACAATATCAAGGGACGGATGCGTGTAGAGCAATTGCTGCGCGAATCCCAGGCACTTACTGAGGAATTGCAATGCCAGTCCGAGGAGCTACAAACTCAGCAAGAGGAACTCAAGCGCTCCAACGAAAATTTGGAGGAGCAAACAGAGGAGCTCAAGCGTTCAGAGGAGTTGTTACAGCGTCAACAGGAAGAATTGGAGCATTTTAATACTGAACTGATTGCCAAAACTAGAGCGCTGGAAGAACAAGTTCGAGAAGTGGAAGAAAAGAACGACGAGATCGAACATGCACGAGCTCAGTTGGAGCAACAGGCAATGCAGCTAGGAATTACAAGCAAATACAAATCCGAGTTTTTGGCCAATATGTCTCATGAGCTGCGTACTCCGCTAAATAGCTTGCTTATTCTTTCTCAGCTCTTGTCTGAGAACAAGGAAGGCAATCTCAAGCCAAAGCAAGTGGAATATGCACAAACCATTTATATGTCAGGCGCGGATTTGTTGAAAATGATTGATGAAATTCTGGATTTATCCAAAGTGGACGCTGGAAAAATGGATATTAACCATGAAGCGGTCCATTTGAAGGAACTGGAACTGTTTGTGGAGCAGAATTTTGCTCCGGTCGCAGCCAAACGTGAGCTTCAACTGCATACCGAAATCGAAGAGAACTTGCCAGATGCCATTATCAGTGACGGTTATCGTCTCAAACAAATTTTACGTAATTTGCTGTCTAATGCCTTCAAGTTCACCACGGAAGGTTCTATTCGTTTCATGGTATCTCGGGCAAACGGAGAGCAACTTCCTGGTCTGCTAAATCCACGAAGATCCTATCTGGCTCTATCTGTGCGTGATACGGGCATTGGGATTGCTTCCGATAAAACGGATCTGATCTTCGAAGCCTTCCAGCAGGTAGACGGTACAACCAGCCGGAAATATGGGGGGACAGGACTAGGTCTGTCGATCAGCCGCGAGCTTTCCAGATTGTTGGGCGGCGTTATTACGGTGGAATCCGAGCAGGGACAGGGCAGTTGTTTTACATTGTATTTGCCGGAACAAACGCCAACGGCTGAGGATATGGAGTCTCATTCGAGAGAGGAATTTAACGGTGCGGATGTGAATTCGGGTTTTGAGAGTGTCGCAGCCTCGGTAGAAACGGACCTTCCCATGATTATGCCTGCTAAACGGTTGCCATTATATCAGATGCCTTCGAAAAACAAAGCGGAGGACATTATACATCCGGGGGACGACCGAAACGAGATTACCTCGCAGGATAAAGTGCTGCTGATTATTGAGGATGATATTAATTTTGCTAATATTTTGTACGATATGGCCCGTAGCCGGGGCTTTAAAGCACTGATCGCTCTCCAAGGAGACGATGGGCTCAACATGGCTCAATCTTATTTGCCGGACGCTATTATACTAGATATTCAATTACCTGTGATGGATGGCTGGTCCATTTTGGGCGAGCTGAAAGGAAATTCATCGACACGTCATATTCCAGTGCATGTTATTTCGGTCATAGATGATGTGAAGCAGGGCTTAATGATGGGCGCGATTGCCTATCTCAAAAAGCCTTCCTCGAAGGAAAGTCTGGATAAGGCATTTTCACATATAAAATCGTATACGGACCAAATGGTCAAACGTCTCCTTGTGGTTGAAGATGATGATAATCAGCGTAAATCCATTATTGAGCTGATCGATCATGATGATGTTGCCATTACTGCGGTATCGACAGGTCAGGAAGCACTGAATGAGCTAGCTACCCAGCGGTATGACTGCATGGTACTGGATCTGATGCTGAGCGACATGACTGGTTTTGAACTGCTGGATCGTATTCGAGAGAACGAGCAGCTAACTGATCTGCCGATCATTATTTATACAGGCAAAGATCTGGATAGCAAAGAAGAAACGCAACTTCGCAAATATGCAGAGTCTATTATTATTAAGGATGTTAAATCGCCGGAACGGCTTTTAGACGAAACAACGTTGTTCTTGCATCGTGTAGAGGCGAATCTTCCTGAGGATAAACGCAAAATTTTGCAGAAGCTATACAACAAGGAAGAACTGTTTGAAGATAAAAAAATATTGTTGGTAGACGATGATATTCGCAATGTATTTGCTCTGTCCAGCGTGCTGGAAAGCTATCGTATGGAGGTTACCTTTGCGGAAAATGGAAGAGAAGCACTGGAACTGCTGGAACAGACACCTGATTTTGATCTGGTTCTGATGGATATGATGATGCCGGAAATGGATGGATATGAAGCGATGCGACGTATCCGGCTAATGCCACAATTCGAGAAGTTGCCTATTATTGCCCTGACAGCCAAGGCCATGAAGGATGATCGTTCCAAGTGTATTGAGGCAGGCGCTTCCGATTATGTAAAAAAACCGATTCAAACCGAACAGCTTTTATCATTAATGCGGGTGTGGTTGTATTCGTAACCCAAAAAATTGGGTAATATAAATCGACACATGATTGGAGCGGCACAGGCAAAACCTATTTAGGAATTGGAGAGAGATTATGACATCTAAGGATATGGCGGATAATGCTGCTAATGAAGTGAAATCGAATGATACTGAGCGGGAATTGATTGAGATTGAGCTGTTGCTGGAAGGTATACATCGGCTGTACGGCTACGATTTTCGTAACTACGCTCTGCCATCGATTAAGCGGCGTGTTTATTATCATGCGCAGTCCGAGAATGTAAGCACGATATCAGGACTTCAGGAGAAGGTGCTGCATGATCGCAGCGCCTTCGATAGACTGGTGCAAAGCCTTTCCATTCCGGTGACCGAGATGTTCCGTGACCCGGAGCTGTTTCTGAATTTTAGGCAGAAAATCATTCCTATTTTGCGAACGTATCCGTACATTCGAATATGGCATGCAGGTTGCTCCACAGGTGAGGAAGTATATTCTATGGCGATCTTGCTGCATGAAGAAGGCTTATATGATAAGGCCCGCATTTATGCGACGGATATGAATAACCTGTCTTTACAGCAGGCGAAGGAAGGCGTATACGGGATCGACAGAATGAAGCTGTATACCAAAAATTATTTGGAGTCCGGGGGCACGCAATCGTTCTCTGAATATTATACAGCCAAGTATGATTCAGTGATGTTTCATCCTTTTTTACGGAAAAATATTATTTTTGCGGAGCACAACTTAGCGACTGACCGGTCCTTTAACGAGTTCAATGTTATTTTTTGCCGGAATGTCATGATCTATTTTAACGACGAACTTCGCAACCACGTGCATGGGTTGTTTTATGATAGCTTGAGTCATTTTGGTGTGTTGGTGCTTGGGGCCAAGGAATCCATACATTTTACCGATTATAGTGATTCCTACGAGCCGCTGGACCGGATAGAAAAAATTTACCGGAAGATTAAATAGAGATGCTTAGGAGGATTCCATGGGGCTTCATGAACCGATTCATATATTGCTGGTAGATGACAGACCTGAGAACCTGCTCGCTCTTGAGGCGGTGCTGGAGAGTGAACAATATAATTTGGTAAAGGCCACATCCGGGGAAGAAGCGCTGCGATGTCTATTAAAAGATGAATTTGCAATCGTAGTCCTGGATGTGCAGATGCCGGGTATGGATGGAATTGAGACCGCAAAGTTAATCAAGGCCAGAGAGAAAACGAAGGATATTCCGATTATCTTTATTTCAGCTAACAGCAAGGAAGCGGAGCATTTATTTGCGGGGTATTCAGCGGGCGGTATTGATTATATGGTGAAGCCGTTCATCCCTCAAATTCTCAAGTCCAAAATTGAAGGCTTCGTGCAAATGTATCTGACAAACAAGCGCTTGAAGACACAGTCCATGCTGCTTCATCAGAAGACCCAGCAGCTGGAGAAGATGAACAGCGAACTGATTGCCGCCAAGGAGGCAGCAGAGATTGCTGCCAATGCCAAAACGGAATTTCTGGCGATGATGAGCCATGAGATCCGCACACCTATGAACGGCGTCATTGGCATGATTGATTTGCTGATGGAGACGGAGCTGCAAAGTGACCAACAGGAATATGCCGATATCATCCGTCGTAGTGCAGACGCGCTGGTAGCAGTCATTAATGATATTCTGGACTTCACTAAGCTGGAGTCAGGCAAAATGGAGGTAGAGGAATATCCTTTTGATCTGGTTTCCTGTATCAAGGAAGTTTTCAGCCTATTTACGGTAGAGGTGAACCGAAAGAACTTGGAACTGGTTTATTTCCTCGATGAACAGATGCCTCCTGTGTTATATGGAGATATGGGAAGATTGCGTCAAGTATTGATTAACCTGGTATCCAATGCCGTCAAATTTACAGACCGGGGCGGGGTGTATGTCTTCGCATCTGTCAAAGAGCAAAGCGACAATGGACTTACCGTTGAGTTTTCTGTGAAGGATACAGGCATTGGTATTGATCCCGCTAAGGTTGGAAGGCTGTTTCAGCCCTTTTCCCAACTGGATTCTTCAATGACGCGTAAATATGGTGGAACCGGGTTAGGACTCGCCATTTGTAAAACCTTAGTGAATATGATGGGCGGAGATATCCGTGTAGATACGAGCGGAGAACAGGGCGTGACGTTTCATTTTACAATGAAGCTTGGCTTTGCTCAGGAAAATGAACTGGAGGGGGAGTCCAGCCACGACTGGGAAATTCCACATCGGGAATCTCCAAGCCGTAAACCTGTACTGGTCGTAGATGATCATCCGATTAACCAGAAGCTGATGGTTAATATACTGGATAAGCTCGGTTTAGCTTCAGATGTGGCAGCAGATGGGCAACAGGCGCTTGATATGGTCATGGCGAATCAGGACTATGACTATATCTTTATGGACTTGCAGATGCCTGTGATGGACGGTCTGGAGTGTACGGGTAGAGTGCGTGAGCAATTGGCGGGAAGATCCCAACCTGCCATTATCGCCATGACGGCTAATGTGATGGAGGGTATTCAGCTTCGATGTATTGAAGCTGGGATGAACGATTATATCAGTAAGCCCGTTAAAATCAGCAGTGTAAAACAGGCGTTGCTACGGCATTCTCCGGACCATTTTCCAATGCAGCCGGGTAAAGAACAAATCAATGAAGCCTAGATGGTGGCATTTGGTAGTGTTTAAAAAGTTATACCGTGATTCAAACGATCGTATAATGGGTTAGTATGTAGGGAAATCTTTTTTCGGGAGAGTAGGCCTATGAATACAAATAAAAATGAGAAGTTTAATGCAATTACAGAAACAACCGATGGCGTAAATACCGTTTATCTGAGTGGAGAGTTGGATCTTTCGGTAGCACCTGATTTTCGTCTGGTGATGGAGCCTTTGGTGGGGGAGTCCAGCCAAGATTTGATTATTAACTTGAGAGACCTTAAATACATTGACAGCACGGGGATTGGTATCTTGTTATCCATTTTAAAAGCAAGGCATGGGATGGAGTCTCGCTTTGCTGTTCAAGAGGTACCGCCTCAAATTCAAAAGCTGTTTGATATGACTGGTATTGCCAAATTCTTTGTCCCCCAGGAGAATTCCCAATAGGAAAGGAAAGAAAAAGAAATGAATGCTCAAATTCAAAAAGTAGTTCTTAATTTGCCGGCAACTGCTGACTTTGTTGATATTGTAAGATTAAATTTATACGGTATTGCCGCGAAAATGGGATTCTCTTATGAGGATATTGAAGACATGAAAGTGGCTGTATCGGAAGCCTGTAATAACTCTGTCCTTTATGCATATGGTCATGAGGGGGGAGTCGTGGAAGTAATATTCGAATTTGATGAAGTTTCGTTGTCCATTCGTGTCAAAGATGAAGGGGAGAGCTTTGAACGTGTGGAGGACCCGTCCCGTATCGCATCCTTGCATGACAAGGAGTTGAATGATGCGCAGATAGGCGGATTAGGCTTTTATCTCATGCAGGCGCTTATGGACGATGTCCATATCTTGAATGAGACAGGAAAAGGCACCGAAGTGGTGCTTGTAAAGCGACTGACCAGAAGTGAGGAAAGAGTATGAATGAAAAGGTAACTCCCCCGGAGTCGATGGATGAAGCCGTTGGTCTAATCTGGGAGTACCAGCAAACAAAAGATAACGAGATTGCTACCGTGCTGATCCGTAAGTATGAGCCGATGGTCAAGATGGCTGCTGGGAAGATCTCCCGTAACCGTCCGGACTTATACGAGGATTTATATCAGACCGGTCAGATGGCTTTGATACGTCTGCTTCAGCAATACGATATCAGCTTGGGTATCCCATTTGAACCATACGCTATGAAAAGTATGCTGGGACATATGAAAAATTATTTGCGCGACAAATCCTGGTACATCCAGGTTCCTCGCCGCATTAAAGAAAAGGGTGCGCTTGTTCAACATGCTATTGATGAACTAACCGTTAAATTGGAACGTTCACCCAATGTGGATGAGATTGCAACCTATTTGGATCTTACCGTGGAAGAAACGATTGAGGTGCTTGCAGGCCGTGAGTGCTATCACTATGTTTCACTGGACTCGCCTTTATCCCAGGAAGAGAGTGCAGCTACATTAGGCGAGCTCATTAGCTCGGATGCTAACGATTATGACACTGTGGAAAAACGAATGGATTTGCAGCAGGCTTTAAGCCAACTGAAGGAGCAGGAACAAAAGGTGCTTCTTCTGGCATTTCAGGACGGTCAATCTCAACGTGCGATTGCACAGACGTTGGGCGTATCGCAGATGAGCGTTTCCCGTATTCAGAAGCGGGCAACGGAAAAGCTGAAGCAGATTATGTCTAATTCCTCTATTTCATGAGTAGATGGCAGATTATATGGCTTAAAATATTTGACGTCACATCGTAAGGACACGTTATTCCGATATGGGAAGCGTGTCCTTTTTATAAAGCGAAAAAGGTTGGGAGGAAGGTTGGAATCCATGACAGCATTTGAACAGATTTCTTCCTTTCGTGGAGGATGGGAATGGTGGGACATCAGTGCTGGGAATTGGCAAGATTCGGTCATACAGCATTTGAAGGAGAAGCTCCCAGAAGCCTCAGAATGGCTGGACAAGGTAGAGGACATTCCATCCAGCTTTATATCTGTGCGCTTTCCAGATGGCAATCAGCCCTTAATGTACGGGTCGCTGATCTACTCTGTTCAGGAGGAGATCGACAGTCAGCGCAATTGCAACAAGTTTTATTTTCTGGTCTTAAATCAGAAGTTAGTGACGTTAAATCTGGATCAAAATACCCGTGAAATCATGCACACCGCGGAACGCCAAAAAATGCTGGAACAGTGTGAGGATGCAGCTGATGGCATGTTTGTATTGGCGAGAGCCGTGCTCCATTACTTTCATACAGGTATGGATAAGTTCGAGATCAACCTGAGAAGACTGGAAGAGGACATGGAGAAAAGGAATGCTCGTACGCTGATGGATTCTATATTGAATGCACGTTTCGAGCTGTTGTATTGGAGCAATATGTTCATTCCCTTTTCAGAGCTGGTGACGGCTTCTCGGGAGGCATATCTGGATAAACTGGAGGAGAATCGTTTTTTCAAGCAGTTACTTTACCGTGTTACTCGGATGGAAGGACTTTTCCTGCATTATGAAAAGGAAATCGACACATTGATCTCCATTGACGACGCCATTTCCGCATTTAGAGGGAATGAGATTACGAAGACGCTGACCATTGTCACCGCCGTATTTACACCAGCAACCGTAGTGGGCGCTATATGGGGCATGAACTTTGAAAATCTGCCTTGGATTAAAACAGGCTGGGGTTTTACCACCGTGATTATTGCCACACTGCTAAGTATGGCGGGAATGTACGGCTGGCTGATGATGAAGGGGTGGACAGGAGACTTATTGAAGGCTAACAAGCGCAACAAATTGTAGCGGCTGACTACAGCTGTTACAATTTACAAATAATAAACGATCCATCGTAACTGGAGGCTCTTTGAGGAGTCTATTATCGGTTACGATGGATCGTTTTTAAATGAGATAGGAACAATTACTTAGTACCTTGGCTCATTTTGATATATCCTAATAATTCGGCGATGAAATCTCCGATGACCGGAAGATTTAATTGTACCAGGAAACTGAGCAACCAAGCGAGCAAGGCGAGTATGACCACTGTACCCAGCGTAAGGCCGAGACCACGTGCAATCCCTGCGGTCAGATTGCTCATAATTCTTCTTTTAGTGCTGGAGTAGTTCTCGAGAATATCTTTGAATTCTGCTCTTTCGAGCGTATCTGCTATTTGATCTAAGCGTTTGTTAAGCCGCTTGACCTCATGGCGCAGCTCAAAAGGATGCTCATTTACATCAAAGTCTCTCTCCTGATCATGTGTTTTAACATGATTATGAGTAGAAGAAGTCTGCTTGGATGAAACTTCATCTGGCTGATCTTGAGCCTGTAGGGGATGAAAGGTTCTTTTGTTGTTCGCGGTAAGATCATCTCCATAGGAATTTGGCTTGTTCATTGTCATCCCAGCCTTTCTATCATTTAAAAACAGCCAGCTTCTTGCATGCTGGCTGTTCAGTGTAGGGCTTATTTTTTTGCCATCAGAATGTGTAGCTATTAGGAATTTGCATTCAATTGTTTCTGTGTATCCTTGGCCGCCTGAGCCGTTGCATCCATAACTTCTTTATCCGCTTTGGCCGCTTCATTAGCCACATCGGCAGAAGCTTTGGTTACGCTGGAAACGATATTGTCTTTGCTCTCGGATACCGTTTTGGCTACATCTGCTGTTTTGGTGGAAACGGTTTTGGCCAAATCTGTCGCTTTGCTGCTAACTACAGATGCCACATCCTTTGTTTTATCGGAGACAACTGTAATTTTATCAGACAGATCACTACGCAAATCACGACCCGGCTTCGGCGCGAACAGCAGGGCTGCGGCAGCACCAATCAAACCTCCAATAAATAAACCTTTTGCAAAACCTGAAGTACTTGCCATATTTTGATTGTCAATGTTACTCATGTTATATCACTCCTCTTATAGAATAAAAAATATATATAAATTTTAGGTAGCCCTTCTTAATAGCCTGGACACAAGTCCGAGCAAGAACACGAACAATGCGGTTCCGAGTATGGCTGGAATGACTGCAAAATCTCCGATGACCGGGCCCCAGTCTCCCAATAGCATGACACCTAGCCAAGCTCCTACAAATCCAGCAATCATAGAGCCCGCAATGCCGCCAGGCATTTCATGACCAGCCAGTGCATCGCCAATCAATCCGATAATAATAGCCATTACAATACTTAGTACAATTCCCCACACAAGGATCGCCTCCCTTATCCTAAGTTCACAAAACCATAACGTTTTTAATGAAGGCTGAGCTTCGATATTGCTGAGCCTTGCTTACTTCGTATATAAACGTCGTGACCCGGAGTGAAACAAAAAGCCGTCTCGGACATTTACCGGTGGGGAGTGGAAGGAAGCTTCATGCGCGCTCGCCAATAGATCACAGGAACGGTAAACACCAGCCAAATTATACCTGCAATATAGCCACCCACAATATCTGTAGGAAAGTGAACGCCTAGATATACGCGGCTTAATCCAATCAAGAGAATCAGTAGTGCACCAAGAACACACGGAAGAAAGAGCGAACGCCCACGAATCTTTCGTTCCATGGCCCAAATGGCAAATATCATTCCGAAAAATCCCATGGAAATCATCGCATGACCGCTGGGAAAACTATAGCCCCCGGCTTCAACCAAATGTTGAAGTGACGGGCGTTCCCGTTGCAAAATTTCCTTAATGAGCGTATTCAGCACCCACATCGCCGTAAAGCTGCTTAGGATCGCAAAGGAATAAGCTTTTGAACGAAGACTGACCCAACACAAGGTAGCAGCACCGAGGGCGATGATCAACGACATGCGGAATGAACCGAAAGATGTAATGAATATAGCGATGGTTAGCATTTGGTAACGAGCAGCTGCTGTATCTGGAAAAATGGCATCCTGTATGCGTTCATCCCAATATAGAAAAGGAGCTGTGCCAATCCATTTCACAGAGTAGGCGACGAGAAGTAACACAGCGATCATGGTAATAGATGCATACAGACTACGGCGCAAATAGCTCGGTAGGAAACGGGATGATTGGGGTTCATGAGATAGCATATGTAATAAATCTCCTCCTTATGGCTGTGATAGATTCAATTTTTCGTACTATTAACTTAACTAATAATAAACTTAAGAGCAAAACCCGACGGAGACGACAGGCTGATTGAGGCATATAAGCCCGGGGTAAAGGGATCGTATCACAGCGTTTGTAATGCCAGGGCCGGAAGTGGAATAGTCATCACGAAGCAAAGCTGCTTTACGGAACTGTAATCCATGGAGGTGTTAAGGATGATTAAAATAGTGACATCGGCAGAAAGACATACCTCAAATAAAGGGTGGATTCATAGCGAGTTTAGCTTTTCGTTTGCCGATTATGAAGATCCGAGCAATGCCCATTTTGGCTGTATGCTAGCCCATAATGATAACGAGCTTGAACCGCAGCAAGGCTTCAAAAGACATCCGCATCACGATTTGGAAATCATCACCTATGTAATTGAAGGCCAATTGCATCATAGCGACAGCTTAGGACATGAGCAGGATTTGAAAAGCGGCTCGATCCAGGTTCTGAGTGCAGGCACCGGAATTGAACATGAAGAGCGAAATACTGGGGATGAAAGACCAGTTCGTTTTTTGCAAATGTGGTTTTTACCCGAGAGTCCTGGCATTCAGCCTTCTTATCAGGTGCAAAGATTCAAGCACAGTGAACGCCTAAATAGGCTTCAGCCTGTTGTGTCTGGTTCAGAAGTGGAGGGAGCGTTATCCATCGCGCAGGATATAAATCTGTATCTGAGCAGATTGGAAAAAGGACAGCAGCTTGAATATCCGCAGCAAGAGGAGCGCCGCACCCACATCTATGTAGTTAGCGGTCATGTGGAAGTTACGTGCCAGGATGGGGATTTTCAGTTAGGGCCTGGTGATGCCGCGCGAATTCAAAAAAGCTGTACATTAAAGATACGAGCTACAGGGAATGAGGATATATCTGAACTGGTGTTAGCTGATTTGCCTTGAAGCATCCTTGAGTGAAGAAGTGTATGAAAATGCGTATATGCAATCGAAAAAATAAAGCTCGTATCCCGTTGCACGTCTGCTGAGACGACCGGAGATACGAGCTTTATTTACGCTGACAGGGCTACTATCATGAAGGCTGTTGCTCATGATGATAGGATGTAATACAGCTAAGCTGGCTGTCCTACAAGCTGATTCAGGAGGACTTGCGCAATCTGCCCAGTTCAGAAACAATAGCTTCAACCTCTGAAATGCTCAGGTTAGGCTTGCTTATCACCATATCATAGACATCATGAATGTCCTCGTATTGCTCCAGCGAGAAAGCGGATGCCTGCATAGCAGCACCACTCGCCATACGGAGTTTAGTTTTAATACCCTCAATCATATACTCAATGTTGGCATGAGACGGTACAGACAAATCCATCGTTAATTTTCCATCCTTTCATAACAGGGGAAGTTGCCTGTATTGTATCATGTTTTTGTTGTAGAATGTACTGAAAGCCAGATTACCGATATACAACCGAATCAAGGAGGATGGACAAAGTTGTCTTTGTATAATCGAGCTTCCGCACCCGGTCGCTCGTCCTTAGAACATAATGTAAAGAAAACAGATCGAGATGGACTCGCGCCGTTTTTCCGAGAAATTCATCATCAGCATGCTATAGATAAGTTGACTTTTGTTTGCATCGGTACGGATCGCTCATCGGGTGATTCACTTGGGCCACTGGTAGGCACCATGCTCAAGGAGCAAGGCTTTCCGCACGTGATTGGCACAATGACGGAGCCCTGTGATGCAGATCATCTGGTTTCATACTTGGAGTGCATTCCCCAAGATCATCATGTGATCGCCATAGATGCTTGTCTTGGACAGCACGGCTCAACGGGAACGTTTCTTATTGCGTGTGAACCGCTAACTCCTGCGCGATCGGTGGGGCTGTCTCTGCCGTCTGTTGGTCATTATAGTGTTGCAGCGATTGTGAATGAGCGCAGTCCCAAACCCTATTGGACACTCCAAATGACGTCGCTTCACTTGGTCATGACAATGGCTGCGCATATTGCTAATGCGGCGGCTTATGAATTTGGTTTAAAAACAGCTTCGCAAGATTTTCCGGAGGGTTACCGTTTCAGATATTGATGGTCTGCTTAATAATATACATCAGCATTGTTCTACTTAATAATATATTCAGCTCCAATAGATTATATACAGAGAAGGAAGGGTTCCATATGGAAAAGGTATTATGCGAAGGAACGACGATCTGCTATGCCGAACAGGGAAAAGGAGATCCGATCATTTTATTGCACGGTTTTTGCGGAAGCTCCTCCTATTGGGATGAGGTTGTTCCATTGCTGTCCCAAAGCTATCGTTGTATTGTTCCAGACTTGCGTGGACACGGACGCAGCGATGCTCCACTAGGAGCCTATACTATTGATCAAATGGCAGATGATGTGCTTAAACTTCAAGAACAATTGGACATCCCTCAGGCTGCCTGGTTTGGCCACTCCCTAGGAGGCTATCTAGCCCTTTCGGCAGTGCAGAGACATGCAGAGCGCCTTACAGCCTTTGGACTGATTCATTCCACAGCTTATGCAGATACGGACGAAGGTAAAGAAAAGCGGAATAAGGCTGTATCCACCATCCAAACGGAGGGGATTACGACCTTTGTAGATGGACTTGTACCGGGGCTATTTGCTCCTGATCATGTGGAGTCGATGTCCAGCCAATTACTGAAAGTCAAAGAAATTGGCTACAAAACACCACCACAAGGAGCCGTAGGAGCATCACTGGCTATGCGCGAGCGTACTGATCGTCGGGATGTATTGTCGGCTTCTGCATTGCCGGCCCTTTTAGTAGCGGGTGAGCAGGATCAGGCGGTTCCTCCAGCGCGGACGTTTACAACAGATCGGGCCGGAGTAACTCAGGTTACCCTACCGGAAGCAGGTCACATGAGCTTGTTCGAAGCACCGGAGTTATTAGCGAACGCTATCTTGACATTTTTAGAGCAGAACTTGAAAAAATAGACTAAGGGAAGCCCAAAAAACCGGAACCTTCTGAGGTGATAATCAGAAGGTTCTGGTTTTTTGTGTAGTCAATTATTTTTAGGAGTGTAAGGTGTCTAATTTATGTTGCTTTTGTTAAAGGCAAATGCTGTCGGCAAACCGTCAATACTCTCCAAATTTTTCTCATAGGCATATCTTTTAAGTGCTTCTTCTCCCATCTGAATTGAGACTTCCTTCAGCTTTTCCCGTTCGCTCGTGTATGTCATGAAGGGAACCGCAAAACCACATGAATTCTGAACCATGTGAATGTCCACAACAATGATTTGTCTTGCACCGGGAAGCGGGTTGAAGAGTGGGTACAGCTCATTCCATTGCTTAGTATCAGGCAGCGCGACGGTACCAGTACCATAGAGCTTTAGTACACTGGGAGCGCCCTCAAATGCACAAAACATGATTGTTACCCGTCCATTCTCGATAATGTGAGCGCTTGTCTCGTTGCCGCTTCCCGCCAAGTCGAGATAGGCTACCCTTTGGTCCGATAGAATACGAAAGGAATCATATCCCTTGGGGGAAAGGTTAACGTGCCCTGTCTTGGATAGCGGTGCTGATCCTACAAAGAAAATGTGCTGCCGCTGTATAAACTCTTGATGTTCCGGTAATATCGAGCTAAATTGTTTACCCAAACTCCATCATCCTTTCTCACAAAAATATTCATATAAATTTTGTTTCTAAAGAAAATAATTACTATGAATTATTTTATATAATGTTTAAATATACTGATTATTTTTTGTTTCGTATGAAACAAAAATATCACGACACTAACAAAGAAGCAATATTGATTTTAAAAAAACTCATCATTCGCTATTCACATGATCAGCTACAAAGTACTGTACCGTAGGAATTTCACTGCCATACGTGAGCATTCTGACTTCCTGATCATTGATGTTGTTAACTGAGGGTGAAGGTTATAAGTGGTATTTCTGCATGGTAGGGCATTTGGCTTTTAGACAAGGATGTCTTACAATCAGAAGGGACAGGGTTCCTGGTTGTCTAGGCATCGGAATGAAAGGAAGGGAACGGCTTGCTTAGAAAAGATTATTTGCTCAGTATGATGGAAGAATTGACATCGGCAGTAGCATCGGTGCTCGGTCTAAGGCGTGAAAATAAACACGTCGAAGCGCTAAAACAGCTAGATGACCTGCTCAACAAGCAGTTTCGTCTTCGTTCAGATTTGCTCAGACGATTGCCGCCGGAACAAATTATTGAGCTTTTCCGATTGGGCCCTGGAATTGAAGCGGATAAGCTTCAGCAGGTGGCTCGCATTTTGGAAGAAGAAGCCGTGATTTACCTGGAAACCAGCAGAACAGACGAGGGCATACGAATCTTGATGAAATCTCTTCATTTATATTTGTACAGCGATACGAATGGCGCGACTCGTGATCTGCAGGTCTTGCCTGAACGAATAGCGTGTATCGTGAAACTGGTGCGTGAATATGAGCTTCCCCCTGAAACCAGCAAACTGTTGGCTGTTCATTACGAGCGAGAAAACAGGCTGGACGAAGCCGCCGATGTCTGGTTTGGATTGGCATGGGAGCAGCCAGAGCTTCTATCCGAAGCGGAGACGTTTTATAGTCAATTACTGGATAAGACCAATGCAGAGCTGGAGCTGGGTGGAATTTCACGCCAGGAAGTCACCGAGGGTTTGACCGAGATCACCCAATTACATGAAAGAAAGTGAGATGTACCTTTTGGATTCACTGCGCGAACTTATATACCAATTGACCACGGGAGGATCCCTCATCACAGCGACGCTGAGTCAGCTTCGCAAACGGGAGGATGCTTCTTTTACTAAAGTGCAAATCAAACCTGTAGAATTGAAAAATAAGCTGCATTACCAGTTTGCTTTTCATTATAGCAACAAAGTCATTCATGAAAATCTGACCCCTGACGAAGCTAGTGAGCGTATGACTGCCTTGTTTGAGGACACGTTCCGCCAAGGACTTTTATGCGCCAAGGATGCAGACTACCAAGTGCTGATCAGTAAAAAATATAAAGTATCCATTCTGACAAAGTCACCGAGCAAAAGTAAAGCCGACCTGTCTCATAATCGCAAAAAGCAATATGTGCTCGAAGAAGGGGAACGAATTCCTTTCCTGATTGAGCTCGGGATAATGAATGAGGATGGTAAGGTACTGGCCCGCAAGTATGATAAGTTTCGTCAAATTAACCGGTTTCTCGAAATGGTGCAGGATATATTGCCTAGCCTTCCGGTAGGCCGCCCATTGACGATTGTGGATTTTGGCTGTGGCAAATCGTATTTGACCTTTGCGCTGTATCACTATTTGGCTGTACAGCAAAAGCGACCATTGCAGATCGTTGGTTTGGACTTGAAGGCAGATGTCATTGAAACCTGTAATGTTCTGGCTCAAAAGCTGCAATATCGACAGTTGGAGTTTCTGGTCGGTGATATCGCAGACTATAACGAACTGGAACAGGTGGATATGGTTGTTACCTTGCACGCTTGTGATACAGCAACGGATGCGGCGCTGGAAAAGGCCGTCCGCTGGGGAGCTTCCGTCATTTTGTCGGTTCCGTGTTGCCAGCATGAGCTGTTCAGCCAACTGGAAAATCCGGTATTGGAGCCGTTGCTTTCCCATGGTATTTTAAAGGAGCGTTTTTCTGCACTGGCAACAGATGGAATCCGGGCCAAACTGCTGGATATGATGGGATATCGGACACAGCTGTTGGAATTTATCGACATGGAGCATACACCTAAAAATATTCTGATTCGTGCCGTCAAAGGGCAAGCGGGAGAACAATCCGTTATGTGGCGTGAATACACAGCATTTCGGAATTTTATTCATGCTGATCCTTATTTGGAACGCGCTTGTGCGGATTTGCTTCCCGAAGGAGCAGGGGAAAAGCAGACACACAGCTAGGAGTATAGTAAAAGTGGAGCCACTGCGGGGTGGCTCCACTTTTTTTGTAGTTCACAGTTCATAGTTGCAGTACGCAAACATCTATCCACCATAGGCACTTCTAAAAGCGGTGCACAAAACATCGCGATCCACCTTCCACAATGCTGCGAGCTCCTCACTGACATCTTCGTCCCACCAGTCGCATAGTAGTTTGCGGTTACTATGGTTTTCCGCAATCCAGATAAGGTGTCCGACGACCTTGCGGCAGTATAGCTCCTCGCCCTGCTTGACCAGATCAGGAGCAATGTGAACAGGCAGACGTTTGCAGGTTCGATACAACTCTTTGATACATGCGCGGCGAATACCACGAGCTGTGGGTAAACGGGATTGTGAATTGTCATGTTTGGGGAATTTGCCGGGAGGCATATTGTACCCCCTCCTCTCTCTCTCAACTTATGCGGGCAGAGGGGTCGGGGTCACTGACCTCCCTATTTGGGCGAAGTGGCGACTTGTTCTGCCGCTGTGATACACTAATGAAAATAGAGAAACAGGCAGGGAGTGGGAAGAGAAGTGGACCAAATATCTAATATCATTAATTATTTGTTTGAGATCATTCGTAGTCTTGGGTATTTTGGTATTATGCTAGGCTTGATGGTTGAGGTCATTCCAAGCGAAATTGTCCTCGCTTATGGTGGCTTTTTGGTATCCTCGGGTCATATTAATTTTTTTGGCGCAGTCGTTTTTGGAACGATTGGCGGGGTGCTGGCCCAGCTATTCATTTACTGGATTGGGCGCTATGGCGGCAGACCGGTATTAGATAAGTATGGGAAATACATACTTATCAAAAAAAGTCATGTCGACCATGCTGAAGCCTGGTTTAACAAATACGGCACAGGGGTCATTTTCACAGCTCGCTTTATTCCTGTTGTGCGTCATGCCATCTCAATCCCTGCCGGGTTGGCTCGAATGAACGTATGGCGCTTTACTATTTTGACAACGCTAGCGATTATACCTTGGTCTGTTTTGTTTATATATTTAGGTATGCTGCTAGGAGACAAGTGGGAGCAAATTGACGAAGTGGCAGCACCTTACATCAAACCGATTTTGCTGGTTGCCCTTGCACTCTTGATCATTTATTTTGTTATCAAGTGGATTTTGTCCAAAAACAAAAAAGGAAGTGTATAACATGAGCCGTACTAATGTATCGCAATACTTCGGAAAGGGCTTAAGCCCTGAACAGTTTATGGAGGGCATGGAAAAGAACAAAGAAGCCTTCCGCTCTGGGTACGATCAGTTTGTATGGAATCGCGAAGAGGATCGAGAGTATTTTGAAAGCTTGAACCATCGGGATGATCTGCGCGTGCTTATTTTGGCTGCCGACTGGTGTGGGGACGTGGTGCGCAATGTGCCAGTTGTGTTCCGCGCGCTGGAGAATAGCGGGATTCCGACCGAAGTATTAATCTTGGAAAACCATCAGGCGCTGATGGATGACTTCCTGACAATGGGCGGACGTGCTGTTCCGATTGTGATTTTTGCGGATACAGGAGGTCACGTACTTGGCCACTGGGGACCACGCCCTGCACATGTCCAACAAATTATGATCGGATTCAAACGTGAAAATCCAGATCGGGAAGCTGATGATTATCAAGAAAAAATCGCAGTTGCTCGTAAAGAAATGGCTGAAAAATATGGGGAGGGAACCGAGGTCCATCCTGTAATTGTTCAGGAATTACGCGAGCTGATCTCGGGATTTTAACTTATGACGTTATCTATTCGCAGCTTTAATCTCGGTCCTCTCCAAACAAATGCTTATTTGCTTCAAGGGGATGATCCGCAGCGCGCCGTTATTATTGATCCGGGGATGAATCCGGGTCCTTTGCTCAGAGCTATTGAGCCACTGACCATTGAAGCTATCCTGCTGACTCATGCCCATTTTGACCATATCGGTGGAGTAGAGGAGATTCGCAATACCAAAGGCTGCCCGGTTTATCTGCACGCCTTGGAGCAAGACTGGCTCACATCTCCTAAGCTGAATGGTTCCTTGATGTGGCCAGAGGCATCCCCTCCGATCTCGACGGAACCTGCCGAATATGATTTGGCAGAAGGTCAGCAATTGAACCTGATCGGGCACACGTTCCGGGTTTTCCATACACCGGGCCATTCACCCGGAAGTGTCAGCTTTTTGTGCGGCAAAGATCTTTTTTCCGGGGATGTGCTATTTCGTCAGGGCGTCGGACGCACGGATCTGACGGGTGGTCGGGAACGGGATCTATACGATTCTATTCAGAACAAATTGTTTCCGCTCGGAGATGACGTTACAGTCTATTCCGGTCACGGTCCCAAAACGTCCATCGGTTATGAGAAAGCTAATAATCCGTATATCCGGTAAATGTGATGAACGTTTTCAGTAGGGGCAAAATCAAAGGTGTGACAGGTTTTGCCCCATTTCGACAACAAATTATAAATTATGTATAGACAAAGGTTTTTATTTTTGTTAACATAAATTTATTAAAGTTACATACTAAACTCGCGAAGCACGCAAGCTGTGGATGAATCCCGGTTTGCGTTCTTTTTTTTGCCCATTAAGAGGATAAAGAGGCATGAGGCCGTCAGATCACAAGGGGGAGCAAGAATGAAAAGAAAACATATATTTGGGGTACAACGTGAGATTGGAGGTAGTTTCCGTGTTCCCAATATAATAGATATTGAAGATTCTGTGGTAGGTTCCGAGCCGAAGATCATGACTTGGAAAAAGGTGAAACGACGGAGCGGAATCCCTTCACAAAACTGGCATGTGAGGCTGAATGAACACAGGTTGGGACGTGGAGACGGTCGATTATGAAGATACATAGATGATATAGACAAGCTACTTTTTTTTTAGTAGACTTAGCAGATAAGTTCAGACAAACGGGGGGGGCTAACGATGCATCATTTAGGAGCTAGAATTATGATCGTCGCGGATGCTTTTGAGCAGAATCTTCCTGTGGGCGAACATGGTTATATCATTGCTTACGACCGTAATGCGGACAATGCTTTTGACTATGTCATTCGCGTACCGAAGGTGAACCGCAACTTTTTTGTACCATCCGGGGACATCGAGCTGGAAGAGAGTATTCTCAAGCTGGAAGCCGAGCGGATTGAGCGTGAAGCGCTGATAGATTACGCCCTTGCTACTCATAATGAGAAACTGTTCAAGCATGTAATGAACGGTGGTCTTGATTCGGTAGAGACTGAAGAGGAAGAAGAAACCGCGGCAGAGTTGTTGTCACAGGCTGATTTTATCAGACAAGTCAATTTGCGTGCTTGGATATAGGAGTCGGCTACTGCCGACTCTTTTTAAAAATATATAATGGGCACAATCTCAGCTCCTATAGTTTTCTCGAAAGAGCACCGAGAGGTGCTTTTTTTATATCCTTTTAGCAACATTTACCTCATTGATGTACAGTTTGCTTCTGTACCGCGTCAAAGATTGAATTGTAAAGGGTTCTATCCTATAATTAAAAACGTTATTTCGAAGTTCGGTGCAGCATTTTTTAATATTAGGATTTTGCAAAATTCAATTCCAGTCGCTCCGAAGTGCAATATATAGATGAACTAAACCATTTTGATCTATATCTTGCTCATTGGAAGCCGCCTATAGAATTTTTTGCAAAATCCTCATATACATGAGGAGGGTTTTGTATGAACATTTCCACGGAAGATGTCCGTCACGTAGCCAAGCTGTCCAGGTTGAATCTGACCGCGGCTGAGGAAGAAACGATGACAGGACAATTAAACGCCATTCTCCATTATGCGGAGAAGCTGAATGAGCTGGATACGGAGCAGGTAAAACCGACCACTCATGTGCTGCACGTCAGCAATGTCATGCGAGACGACGAAGTTCGCGAAAGTTTGACACATGAGCAAGTGATGCGCAATGCACCTGAAGAAGAAGACGGACAGTTTAAGGTTCCTGCTGTTCTGGAATAGATCTCATATTTGAAAGGAGGATGCAAATTGAGCTTGTTCAATAACACATTGCCCGAGATACATAACAAGCTGCATCAAAAGGAAATTTCCGTGAGTGATCTGGTGGGACACGCTCTGGAGACGATTGGTGCGCGGGAAGACAAGATCAGAGCTTATATTACCGTTGACGAGGAACAGGCCCGTGCATCCGCACGTCAGCTGGATGATCAGCTGATTTCCGGAGAGGAAAGAGGGCTGTTGTTTGGCTTGCCGGTTGGTATTAAGGATAATATCGTGACAGAGGGGCTGCGTACAACATGTGGCAGTCAGTTTTTGAAAAATTTTGATCCCGTTTACGATGCCACAGTTGTTAGCAAGTTACGCGCAGCGCAAACCGTGACACTCGGTAAAATGAACATGGACGAATTCGCCATGGGCGGCTCTAACGAGAACTCCAGCTTTTTCCCTGCACGTAACCCTTGGGATTTAGAACGTGTTCCCGGCGGTTCCAGTGGCGGCTCAGCTGCGGCTGTTGCAGCGGGTGAGGCTTATTTCACACTCGGTTCGGATACAGGTGGTTCCATTCGCCAGCCTGCTTCTTACTGCGGTGTAGTTGGCCTGAAACCAACCTATGGTCTAGTATCCCGTTTTGGACTGGTGGCTTTTGCCTCCTCTTTAGACCAAATTGGACCCATTACTAAAAATGTTCAGGATTCAGCCTATGTCCTACAAGCCATTGCAGGTTATGACCAGAAGGACTCCACTTCTGCGAAGGTAGACATTCCTGATTATTTGAACGCTTTAACCGGGGATGTAAAAGGACTTCGTATCGCTGTGCCTAAAGAGTATCTTGGTGAGGGCGTCGATCCTCAGGTCAAGGAAAAGGTGCTGGATGCACTGAAAACGCTGGAAGGACTGGGTGCTGTTTGGGAAGAAGTGTCTCTCCCTCACACAGAATATGCGGTAGCTACATATTACCTGCTGGCTTCATCCGAAGCGTCATCCAATCTGGCCCGTTTTGACGGCGTGCGCTATGGTGTGCGTTCTGACAATCCGGACAACCTGCTTGATCTATACCATCAGTCCCGTACGCAGGGGTTTGGTCCCGAGGTGAAGCGTCGGATTATGCTGGGTACCTATGCACTCAGCTCCGGGTACTACGATGCCTATTATTTGAAAGCTCAAAAAGTGCGCACACTGATTAAACAGGATTTTGATCGTGTATTTGAACAATATGATGTGATTATCGGACCTACTGCACCGACAACTGCTTTCAAAATCGGCTCGCAAGTGGACGATCCATTAACAATGTATTTGAACGATATTTTGACGATTCCGGTAAGCTTGGCTGGTGTGCCAGCCATCAGCATTCCGTGTGGTCTTGCGGATGGAATGCCAGTCGGACTACAAATTATCGGAAAAGCCTTTGACGAGTCTTCCGTGCTACGCGTAGCTCATGCTTTTGAACAAAATACCGAATTTCACAAGCAGCGTCCGCAGCTGTAATTTGCCAAAAAGGAGGGAACCTATTCATGTCTACAACTACATCCAAATATGAGACGGTCATCGGACTTGAAGTGCACGTGGAATTGCATACGAAGTCTAAAATATTCTGTGGATGCTCGACATCCTTCGGAGCACCACCCAACTCTCATACATGTCCGGTCTGTCTCGGTCATCCAGGGGTGCTGCCGGTATTGAACCGTCAGGCCGTTGATTATGCGATGAAAGCAGCAATGGCGCTGAATTGCACCATTGCTGATGTGAGCAAGTTTGACCGCAAGAACTATTTTTACCCCGACTCACCTAAGGCTTACCAAATCTCACAATACGATCAACCCATTGGCGAAAATGGCTGGATTGATATTGAAGTGAATGGTGAGACAAAGCGTATCGGTATTACCCGACTGCATCTGGAAGAAGACGCAGGCAAATTAACACATGTTGATGGTGGCTACGCATCTTTGGTCGATTTTAACCGGGTCGGCACACCATTGGTCGAGATCGTTTCGGAGCCGGAAATATCTTCGCCGGAAGAAGCCAAGGCCTATCTGGAAAAAATACGTGCCATTATGCAGTATTGTGACGTATCCGATGTGAAGATGGAGGAAGGATCACTTCGCTGCGACGCGAATATCAGCCTTCGTCCGCATGGACAAAAAGAGCTGGGAACTAAAGCGGAACTGAAAAACATGAACTCCTTCCGTGGCGTACAGCGCGGACTGGAATATGAACAGTTCCGCCAGGAGCAGACGCTGGACGAAGGCGGAACGATTGTACAGGAGACACGTCGTTGGGATGAAGCGCAAGGTAAAACTTTATCCATGCGTGGTAAGGAACAGGCCCATGACTATCGTTATTTCCCAGACCCGGATCTCGTTACACTGCATATAGATGAGGAATGGAAAGAACGCATTCGTGCTTCGATTCCTGAATTGCCTGACCAGCGTAAAGCACGCTACACTTCGGAATATGGATTACCTGAGTATGATGCCCAGGTGATTACGTCCTCCAAGCCATTGGCCGATTTGTTCGAGGATAGCCTTCAATTCACCAAGGATGCCAAAGCAGTATCCAACTGGATTATGGGGGATTTACTCGGTTATTTGAACAGTGCCGGTGTGGAGCTGTCGCAGGTTAAATTGACCGGACGGGGCTTGGGTGAAATGATCGGACTGCTGGAGAAGGGAACGATCAATAGCAAAATCGCTAAAACGGTCTTCAAGGAAATGCTGGAAAGTGATAAACTGCCACAGCAAATTGTTGAAGAAAAAGGGCTTGTACAAATCAGTGATGAGGGTGCAATCCTGACGATTGTCGAACAAGTTGTAGCAGCTAACCCGCAATCGGTCGAAGATTACAAAGCTGGCAAGCAAAAGGCCATCGGCTTCCTAGTCGGTCAAGTGATGAAGGAGAGCAAGGGGAAGGCAAACCCTGGTCTTGCTAATAAGTTGCTGACGGAAGTGCTGAACCGCTAATGGCATAGATTTGACAGGGGCTTGTCTTTTAGGGACAGGCCCCTTTTGCATAGACGCTGAGAACGGTTGGCGCGAACAAGCTTTAGAATCCTGATGGCATTTTATGAGTTTCCTTAGGAGGGAAAACAGCATGGTTACCCTATGTTCATTGGAAGATGATGATATCGTCAGTCAGATATGGCGTCTACAGCACGTTGCCTATAGGTTGGAAGCTGAGCTGATTGGGTTTGATGAGATTCCTCCACTGATGGATACATTGGATACGCTGAAAAGCTGTGGAGAGTCTTTTTATGGGTGGCTGGAGGACGGTGAATTGCTAGGAGCACTGGCTGTGCAGTCTGAGTCGCCCGATTCGCTTACCCTTACACGTATGATGGTTCACCCGGATCATTTTCGTAAAGGCATTGCGGACTCTTTAATGAAGCATGTTTTGAGTGAATATCAAAATATCCCGTTGTTTATCGTCTCTACAGGAACCTTAAATACTCCTGCGGTGACATTATATCGAAAACATGGCTTTCGCCCCGTATCTGCGGCCGAGGTCGCCCCAGGCGTGGAATTAACCACCTACCATCTGCATAAGGTGGAATAGCATTGAGATATCATTAAATTGGCATTAAAAATGCACATAAGCCCACAAACCGCGCACCCGGAGTGGGAAGCACGACATAACCGGGAGGAGAGACTCGAATGAATAATCCGTGGATTATAGACGATTCACATATCATTTTACGGCTTTTACTGTCCATGCTTCTCGGTGGATTCATTGGTTTTGAACGCGAACGTTCCAATCACGCAGCTGGTTTGAGGACTCATATTATGGTCAGTCTTGGTTCGACGCTGATTATGCTACTCTCCATTTACGGCTTTGCCGATTTCATTAAAGAAGTTAATGTACGCATAGATCCCGCTCGTTTGGCTACGGCTGTGATCACTGGCGTAGGCTTTTTGGGTGCAGGGACGATTATGTTCACAGGTAAATCCATTACCGGACTAACGACTGCGGCTTCCATTTGGGTCGTGGCTGCTATTGGCCTTGGGGTGGGAGCAGGCTTTTATTTCCCGTCTATAGCGGCGACAGTGCTCGTATTTTTAAATTTATGGGTGTTTAACAAAGTTGAACTTCGGTATATGCGTGGACGCAAGCGTCATCTTATTACATTGTACGGATTGTCCTCTCACGGACTGCTGGAGCAGATTTCGACTTATTTAGAGCAAGAAAAAGTGGAAATACGTAAAATAATGATTAAAGAACATGAAAATGTCCCATTTCACGAATTACACCCAGATCGGCAGAGTATGGAAGTTTCCCTAGAGGTGCTGGCCCGTCATGATTTTAATCCCGTACGTATTGCAGCTGATTTACGACAATGGGAAGATATAGCTGCTGTCTCCGTCGAGTAATAGTCTCCCTTTTTTTAACAGTTACTCTTAAATCCGATTGGGGTACTATGTAAGCATCGAAGTATTTTCAGCGGAGCCACGCATGGGATTCAAAGGGGAGGATGGCATGAACTCGGAACAACCGTTACCGTCTGGAGAGACTGGACAGCTACAAGCGTCGGAACAGCGGGAACAGCCCAGACAGGGGAAACGTCTAAAATACGCTAAATTTCGCAAAGTGATTGCTATTATCATGGCGGCATTGTTACCCGGACTGGGACATCTTTTTTTAGGACTGTTTATTAGGGGGCTTAGTTTTATTGTATTGCTCCTGCTAGATATTTTTGCGATGTTGTATGTTTCCTCTGACGGCTTGAGGATCAACATTCCATTACTTATTTTGCTTGGATTGTTCATACCCGTTTTATATTTTTATAATGTATATGATGTCTTACAGTCAGCAGATTACATGGTTCGTTATCGGCGTAAGCCAGATCGTTATGCACGAATGGATGCTAGAGGCCAGCAAAGTAGTCCTTTTTATTCATGGGAGAGAGGCTTTGCTTTTGCTGTGCTAATGGTGGCAGGCGGTGGACTTATGATTTTGTTTCGCATGAAACCTCGCTGGTTGAGTAATTTCTTTGAGGATTATGGATTCCTTACGCTGGCCATTTTATTAATGATGATCGGTTTATTCCTTTTTCTAAGGGAAGCCTTTCTGAACTTTAAGCGTAAAAAGTTGAAAGAAAGAGGGTGAAGCTGGCGTGCACCGCAAAATAAGAGTCGGGCGCTACACCTCTTCGCTTCTGTTGATGGCTGTAGGCATTTTGCTTATTGTAGATGTGTTTCAAAATACTGAATATATGCTTCAGCTCCTCGTTTGGTGGCCCGTAATCTTTGTGCTTTGGGGACTGGAGTATCTGATTTTTTTTGCCATGTACTATCGGAAAGAAGGCAAGTCTGACAACGGAAGGCGATTCAGACCTGACCTAAAGGGGATTCTGTCCGCTTTGGTAGTGGCAGCCTCGGTTTTTATCGTGACCCAGCAAAATCATTATATGTATCTGTGGAACCGGGTCAGTCTCAATCTGACGTCAGCCTCTATGGATTTTAGCCAGGCTAAAGAGAATCGGTATGATATGGGTGGTATGCTGGTACCTGTAACTATGCAGACGTCCGATTTAGTAGTTGATTCGGTTAATGGTGATGTAACACTGATCAGACGGCCTGTGTCCAATATAGAGGTACGAGGTACTCTGTGGGTGGATCAAGCGCCTGCTGCCGAAGCGGACAAGATTGCTCAAGCTTCTTCACTGACTTCTACCGACGGCAAGACTATCCAGATTCGTCCGGAGGCAAAGTCGTACGGAGCATCAAGCAAACGTCAGCCTCGTGTGAACATGCTGATCACCGTGCCGGAGGACCGGCGGTTCAATGTGCAGATTAGAACCTCCAACGGGAATATTTCCTTGAATGGAGTTGATGCAATTGACAGCATTCGGCTTGAGAGCGGTAATGGAAATCTCACTGTTAATGACGCTATCGGCAATGTCAAGGGAGGCACGCTGAACGGTCAGGTTAAATTGCATCGGATTTCTGGAGATGTGGATGTGCGCACGAACCGTGGCGACATGCAAGCAGGCGATATTGAAGGAGCTGTGACACTGCACACCATGGTAGGTGATATTCAACTCGCTCGTTCGGAAGGGGACATCACCGTAGATACTCAGAATGGTGACATGAATGTGCTGAATTCTACAGCCAAGCTGAATGCAAATTCGCTTAATGGCTCTATCAAAGTGCATAGCGAGCAGATAGGCGGAGATTGGAAAATATACAGTGCTGTCGGTGATATCGTATTGGATCTTCCGTCGAATGGAGATTTTCAGTTAGAGGGTTCAAGCAGTTATGGTAATCTTCAATCCGATTTTCCATTTAAAATAGACAGTAAAAGTATTTCAGGCCAAAACGGGACAGGCAAGTATGCGATCAACGTAGAGGGCAACAGTAATTTAACCATTAAAAAGTTACTGATGCCGTCGTTACCCGACTTGGATGATTCCGGGGGTACGACTGCGCCCGATACATCTGAAAGCTCTGCGGCTGAACCGGGAGCTTCTGAGACAGATACCTCTATAGGAATATCCGGCGACAATACGGCGCGTTGACAAGAAACTTGAGTAGACCGTACAATGTGAGTAGGTTTAGAAGTGAATTGTAAATAGATGCGTGGTAATTGATAGGATCGTAAGTAAGGGATAAGGCGGTGGACATATATGGCAGCACGCGTCCAGCATGCTTTGGAACTTCTGAAGAAGACAGGTGTACGCATAACACCCCAGCGTCATGCCATATTAAACTATTTAATGGAAACTATGGGGCACCCGACTGCAGATGAAATATATCGAGCGCTTGAGTCCAAGTTTCCAAGTATGAGTGTGGCTACGGTTTATAATAACTTAAAGATGTTTATAGAAGCGGGTATGGTACATGAGTTGACCTATGGAGATAACGCCAGTCGTTATGATGCCAATATTTCGGAGCACTATCACATCATTTGCGAAAAATGCGGAAAGATTGAAGATTTCAGTTATCCGTATTTGGCCGATGTGGAACGCCATGCCGCGTTGGAAACAGGCTTCGAGGTGCATGGACATCGTATGGAGTTACACGGAGTATGCAAAGCTTGTAGTAACAAACAAACGTAACGAAACAAGGAATAGAAGTTTTTTGTGCGGTATGTATATATTGTAATGGATTGGAAACGTGAGGAATTCCCCATAAGCGGGGATTTACCGCGTTTTTTTGTTTAAATCACTTTATTTTTGTTTTAAGTAATCTGTTGAGGTTACAAAATACGGAAATTCAAAGTTCATACAATGGAGGTTCAATATTGGCCAGAAATCATTCCAGACGCCGCCGTAAACGTTCACGATTCAAAGGAGCGGCAAGCCTGCTATTATTTGCAGCGATTATATGTGCAATTACTGTTGTATGGTTTGGTAATCCCCTTCACGAGAAACCCGATTGGCAGGGCAGTGTCCGTCCTATTTTTATGCAGGGAAAGTTGACTGGGTATGAAGCTCAGAGCTCCGGCAAGAACATGCTGATGCCGCTTAAATTGGTGCAAAGTAAAATTGATCCTACGGTTCGCTACGAGGATGACAGCCAAACCGTCATTATGGCGACGAGACAAAACCTGCTCTATATGAAGGTTTCGAAGGCACAAGGGGAACTGAATGGTAAAACATATGCGCTGAGCGCAACCCCTCAGGTAATCAGTGGAGAGGTATATATCCCGATAGAGGCTGTACGTGAAGTATACGGCGTTTCTATACACGAAGACCCTGTGACTGGTGCTGTCATCCTAATGAAGGCTGGAGAGAAGGTCAGGCTGGGGAGTGTAGAAAAGAAGGATGGCCCACAGGATGCTACAATCGCCTTACGTAAAGAAGCCTCTAGCCTATCTTTCATTTTGACAGATATATCTCAGCGGACGAAGGTGCGTATTTGGTCCAAACAGGGAGATTGGTATTTTGTTCAGTTAGACAATGGTTATGCAGGATACATTAAGTCAGACCATGTCGCTGAAGGAGAAGAGCTTGTGATCCCTTCGGTTAAGGACGATTTGTCCATCTCGGAAAAACATTGGGAGGGTAGATTAGTAAACCTCGCTTGGGAAGCTGTCTATAATCGCAAGCCCGATCCTTCCAAGTTTGATCCTATGCCTGGAGTAAATGTGGTGAGCCCTACGTGGTTCAGTGTCGTCGATCATGAAGGTACTGTAGAAAGCAAGGCAGATCCTGCCTATGTCAGCTGGGCACATCGCAAAGGG
>NZ_JBBOSD010000001.1:3917500-4290000 GCF_038004945.1 Paenibacillus sp. FSL M7-0802
GGTAGCGGAGAAATTCCAATCGAACCCGGAGATAGCTGGTTCTCCCCGAAATAGCTTTAGGGCTAGCCTCGGAAAAAAGAATCGTGGAGGTAGAGCACTGATTGGGTGCGGGGCCCGCAAGGGTTACCAAGCTCAGTCAAACTCCGAATGCCATAGATTTAGTTCCGGGAGTCAGACAGTGAGTGCTAAGATCCATTGTCGAAAGGGAAACAGCCCAGACCATCAGCTAAGGTCCCCAAGTGTGTGTTAAGTGGGAAAGGATGTGGAGTTGCACAGACAACCAGGATGTTGGCTTAGAAGCAGCCACCATTGAAAGAGTGCGTAATAGCTCACTGGTCGAGTGACTCTGCGCCGAAAATGTAACGGGGCTAAACACACCACCGAAGCTATGGCTTGATGCTTGCATCAGGGGTAGGGGAGCGTTGAATGCGGGTTGAAGGTGTACCGTAAGGAGCGCTGGACTGCATTCAAGTGAGAATGCCGGTATGAGTAACGAAAAGATCTGTGAGAATCAGATCCGCCGAAAGCCTAAGGGTTCCTGAGGAAGGTTCGTCCGCTCAGGGTAAGTCGGGACCTAAGGCGAGGCCGATAGGCGTAGTCGAAGGACAACAGGTCGAAATTCCTGTACCACCGTAATCCGTTATGAGCGATGGGGTGACGCAGTAGGGTAGTGACGCGGACTGATGGATGTCCGTCTAAGCAGTGAGGCTGGTGTGTAGGCAAATCCGCACATCGTAAGGCTGGGCTGTGATGGGGAGCGAAAATTATAGTAGCGAAGGTCATGATCTCAGACTGCCAAGAAAAGCCTCTAGCCAGGAGAAGGTGCCCGTACCGCAAACCGACACAGGTAGGCGAGAAGAGAATTCTAAGGCGCGCGGAAGAACTCTCGTTAAGGAACTCGGCAAAATGACCCCGTAACTTCGGGAGAAGGGGTGCCTCGGTAGGGTGAATAGCCCGAGGGGGCCGCAGTGAAAAGGCCCAAGCGACTGTTTAGCAAAAACACAGGTCTGTGCGAAGCCGCAAGGCGAAGTATACGGGCTGACGCCTGCCCGGTGCTGGAAGGTTAAGGGGAGTGGTAAGCCTTCGGGCGAAGCTATGAACCGAAGCCCCAGTAAACGGCGGCCGTAACTATAACGGTCCTAAGGTAGCGAAATTCCTTGTCAGGTAAATTCTGACCCGCACGAATGGCGTAACGACTTGGGCGCTGTCTCAACGAGAGATCCGGTGAAATTTTAATACCTGTGAAGATGCAGGTTACCCGCGACAAGACGGAAAGACCCCATGGAGCTTTACTGCAGCTTGATATTGAATTTGGGTACGATCTGTACAGGATAGGTGGGAGCCGTAGAACTTTGAGCGCCAGCTTGAAGGGAGGCATCCTTGGGATACCACCCTGATCGTATCTAGGTTCTAACTTGGTACCGTGATCCGGTGCGAGGACAGTGTCAGGTGGGCAGTTTGACTGGGGCGGTCGCCTCCTAAAGAGTAACGGAGGCGCCCCAAGGTTCCCTCAGAATGGTTGGAAATCATTCGAAGAGTGCAAAGGCAGAAGGGAGCTTGACTGCGAGACCTACAAGTCGAGCAGGGACGAAAGTCGGGCTTAGTGATCCGGTGGTACCGCATGGAAGGGCCATCGCTCAACGGATAAAAGCTACCCTGGGGATAACAGGCTTATCTCCCCCAAGAGTCCACATCGACGGGGAGGTTTGGCACCTCGATGTCGGCTCATCGCATCCTGGGGCTGAAGTAGGTCCCAAGGGTTGGGCTGTTCGCCCATTAAAGCGGTACGCGAGCTGGGTTCAGAACGTCGTGAGACAGTTCGGTCCCTATCTGTCGTGGGCGTAGGAAATTTGAGAGGAGCTGTCCTTAGTACGAGAGGACCGGGATGGACGTACCGCTGGTGTACCAGTTGTTCCGCCAGGAGCACCGCTGGGTAGCTATGTACGGAAGGGATAAGCGCTGAAAGCATCTAAGCGTGAAGCCCCCCTCAAGATGAGATTTCCCAATTAGTAAGACCCCTTGAAGACGACGAGGTAGATAGGTTGGGGGTGGAAGTGCAGTAATGCATGGAGCTGACCAATACTAATCGGTCGAGGGCTTATCCTAAAAATAAAACGCAATGAGTTTCGGATCCAGTTTTCAGGGTGTAACCTTGAAACAAATGCTTAATATTCCCTGATAGCTCAGTTGGTAGAGCACTCGACTGTTAATCGAGTTGTCACAGGTTCGAGTCCTGTTCGGGGAGCCATATGGAGAGGTGTCCGAGTTGGCCGAAGGAGCACGATTGGAAATCGTGTAGGCGCCAAAAGCGTCTCGAGGGTTCGAATCCCTCTCTCTCCGCCATAATTATTTTATTGCATGGCCCGTTGGTCAAGGGGTTAAGACACCTCCCTTTCACGGAGGTAACAGGGGTTCGAATCCCCTACGGGTCATAAAAAATATCATAAAAGAACTTGCAATAAAAAGTTCATTATGGTATAATATGAGAAGTGCTTAATTGTGGAGGCTTAGCTCAGCTGGGAGAGCATCTGCCTTACAAGCAGAGGGTCGGGGGTTCGAGCCCCTCAGCCTCCACCATTTGAAAATTAAATATTTATTATTGTCGCGGGGTGGAGCAGTTCGGTAGCTCGTCGGGCTCATAACCCGAAGGTCGCAGGTTCAAATCCTGCCCCCGCAACCAATTAAAATTTATTATGGAACTGTGGTGTAGAGGCCTAACATGCCTGCCTGTCACGCAGGAGATCGCGGGTTCGAATCCCGTCAGTTCCGCCATTAGTAATACAACGTTTAATGAAGAGCCTTATAATAAGGCTCGGTAGCTCAGTCGGTAGAGCAGAGGACTGAAAATCCTCGTGTCGGCGGTTCGATTCCGTCCCGAGCCACTTTTAATTGAATATTTTATGTGCCGGTGTAGCTCAACTGGTAGAGCAACTGACTTGTAATCAGTAGGTTGGGGGTTCAAGTCCTCTCGCCGGCACCATTTTTGGAGGATTAGCGAAGTGGCCAAACGCATCAGACTGTAAATCTGCTCCCTTACGGGTTCGGTGGTTCGAATCCATCATCCTCCACCAGTTTTATAGGGGCATAGTTTAAAGGTAGAACAACGGTCTCCAAAACCGTTGGTGTGGGTTCAATTCCTGCTGCCCCTGCCAATTATTCATTACTTGCGGCGGTCGTGGCGAAGTGGTTAACGCACCGGACTGTGACTCCGGCATTCGTGGGTTCAAGCCCCATCGGCCGCCCTTTACTTATTGGGGATTAGCCAAGCGGTAAGGCAACGGACTTTGACTCCGTCATGCATAGGTTCAAATCCTATATCCCCAGCCATCTTTATGCGGACGTGGCTCAGCGGTAGAGCATCGCCTTGCCAAGGCGAGGGTCGCGGGTTCGATTCCCGTCGTCCGCTTTGTTACACTCTGGCGCCATAGCCAAGTGGTAAGGCAAAGCTCTGCAAAAGCTTTATTCCCCAGTTCAAATCTGGGTGGCGCCTCCATAATTGAATATGCCGGCGTGGCGGAATGGCAGACGCGCTCGACTCAAAATCGAGTGGGAAACCGTGGAGGTTCGAGTCCTCTCGCCGGTATTAACTAAAAGAGTTCATTAGAGATAATCTCTAGTGGGCTTTTTTTATTTGAGCTTTAGTCCCCCACTCATTGCTTGAGCTGAAGACACCTTTGAGTTGTATTCGAAATGCGAATAAATATTTGCCGTTGTTGCATAATCGCTGTGGCCTAACCATTCCTGAACTTCTTTCATGCTTACCCCTAATACATCTACATAAATATACTCCAGGTATTCAAGACAATAAGAATTGTCAGAAGATAAGCGATAGGATTCCTGTTATTCCTTCATACGAATCAGAAGCTCATAGAACGTGTCCACCAGTGGCAGTATACGGCGACTGGCTTTATTCTTGGTTCGGTCCTTTTCAATTTCAATATATCTACCATTCAAATTGCCCGATGTGGCGGTATGTTTAATATTAATAGTCCAATTCAATAAATCAATAGCCGACCATTTTAATCCTACGACCTCGCTTCGGCTTAGCCCATAAAAGGCAGCCAGGATAACGAAAAGCTCAATTCTTTCGCCTCGGATTACTGCGAGGAGTTGATTCAGCTCCTCGGCATTGTAGAAGCTCACGACGTAATTGTTCTTTTTTGGGCTTTCAACTAAGTCAGGGAGATTCGCCACAATCAGCTTTATTTTCACGGCATACTGAAGGGCTCTGCAAATGTTCGCGTGGTAATGAATAACGGTATTGGCGCTGACACCTTGCACATTCATTTCATGGGTATACAAGGTCTGAAAATCCTCTGTAGTTAAATCATCAAGCAATACATCCCTTTCTCTCGGAAAAAGGATCTACGCGGCCTTTTACAGTGTCGGAATAGGAGATATAGGAGATAAGCCCGATACTGTTCTTCATCATCTCTAGCCATTGAAGCATAAAGTCTGCGAACAGCCTTTTGCTATTACCGGATGGAGTAGCCGCTTTTACTCTTACAGCATATCTTCGTTTTCAACCGCGAGTGCTTGTCCTTCCATATGATAATTCTTCCTGGCTTCCTGAAGCAAGATTTCGGCTCTTTTCTTGGTTCCTTTTATCTTAAGCCCCGTAGGGATCCATTTTGGTTATCGTTTACCATTCTTATCTTTACAGTTAGGCGGATGTCCCGTTGCGCTTTCTCCTCTTCCAACAACTCCAGAGGGTGAACCCGATCCTTTTTCAAATACCGGTTGAGCTTCGGAATGGATTTGCTACAAAAGTGGTAGCTGAATCCGCCGATGGATTGCTTTAGCGCCCAGAAGGTGCATTTGATTTTGAACCGGGCGGTATAAAGTTCGATGATCTAGGTCGCCTCCAGTGTCAGATCGGTGCTGGCTAGAATGGAGCATCGCCTGTTCGGATTCACCAGCAAAAACCACAGTTTTTGGTATACTCTTTGGCCCCATAACATATCCAGACACAGGTAACTGACGGATTATTCATTGCCATACATGCTCACGATAGCGTACTCAAACGCTGCGGTACGGCTTTAAAACAGCTCGGCCAAGCACCACCTTTGTCCTCTTTTTACGGTAGCGACCCCGGTCTGTGGCAGGTGTACCATGACGTTCATAGGCAACGGTATTGGACTTGGCTTCGGTTACCATATCCATCCGGGTGCTGCCGAATTGATCAGAGGTAGGCAAAACCATTTCCGGGACGTGCCCTAGTCAAAACACAGCATGAGGCCGATGACAATGATAACAAACTCATGAAAAGCGCCTCCAAAATTGCGTCACATTTAACACAATTGATATTGATTATCAATATCAATTGTGTTAATATAATTTTGTTCACTAGTGAACAAAAAATAATCTAATGGTGACACTGAACTTGGTCTGCAACTACTACAAGAGAGGGGAGATTGGGAAATTGGAGTTTCAAAATCATTTTAAAGGTCATCTTTACGAGCAATATATTAAAATGCTACATCTGAATGAGCTGTATACTGAACAAGAATTTAACTCGTTTCGGCAACAGGCCAGAAAGTACCAGATTGACATGCTCTCCAACAATATTACTAGTGTACACGTTATTGATTGCATTGGTGATTATGAACCGATAAATCATACCGGGATTGTGGAGAAGATGGGGTTGTCCAAAGCTAGCATTACTAAAATTAGTGCAAAGCTGCTGGAAATGGGCTTCATTATGAGAAGTCAACTGAACAGCAATCGTAAGGAGATTTACTTTAGTTTAACGGATAAGGGAAGACACGTTTATCATTTGCATAAAGAACTGCACAAAGAAAAAGAAGAAAGGTTTTACCAATTCATTGAATCCTATTCAGAGGTTGAGCTGCAGACTATTGGAAAATTTATGAGTGATTTGGTAGCGCGTGCCGAAGAATACTCCGAAGGGAAGTTGACGATAAATGACGACATTAAAGATTGAGGAATTAAGATCCAAGATTGAAGGGAAAGAAATTTTAAAAGGGCTCACACTGGAGATTCATGGCGGAGAGATTCATGCGATTATGGGGCCTAATGGGACGGGAAAAAGTACATTGGCTTCAGCTTTAATGGGCCATCCCAAATATGAGGTTACTGGCGGTAAGGTGACGCTGGACAATGAAGACCTTCTGGAGATGGAGGTGGATGAGCGTGCCCAGGCAGGCTTGTTCCTCGCTATGCAATACCCAAGTGAAATTGCTGGCGTGACCAACTCGGACTTTCTCAGAAGTGCCATCAATGCACGGCGTGAAGAAGGCGATGAGATATCCTTAATCCGTTTTATCCGTGAAATGGAGAGCAAAATGAAGGGGCTGGAGATGAACCCGGAATTTGTGCATCGTTATTTGAATGAGGGATTCTCTGGCGGTGAAAAAAAGCGGAATGAGATTTTGCAAATGATGCTACTTGAACCCAAGTTTGTGATCCTGGATGAAGTGGACTCAGGGCTTGATATTGATGCACTGCGTATTGTGGCCAATGGCGTAAATGAGATGCGCAGCCCGGATAGAGGCTTTTTAATCATCACCCATTATCAACGACTGTTGAATTATATTACCCCGGATTTTGTGCATGTCATGATGCAAGGCCGGATAGTTAAATCTGGCGGTCCGGAGCTTGCCCACCGTTTGGAGGCTGAAGGGTACGATTGGGTGAAGGAGGAACTTGGGATTACGGATGAGACGGTAAGGGAAGCTTAAAAGCCGGAGAGGAGGAACAGCACGTGGATATACAAGCTAGAGTTTCAATGAATGTGGACGATTTACGCGCATGGTCAAGCGCTAAGGATGAACCTCGTTGGCTGATTGAACGCCGCGTTCACGCACTCGAACTGGCAGGGACGCTGGAGTTGCCTAAAGTGGAGAAAATCAATCTCGAAAAATGGGATATCTACGAAAGTGGAGATTACAAGGCTGAGAATGCGTGGTCTAGTTTGGAGGAAGCGCCGGAGGTTGTTCGAGGTTTGGTTGCTTCTCCGGTGAAAGGCGGACTAATCGTTCAGTTCAACTCGGATGTAGTGTATACGAAATTGTCCGAGAGCTTAGCCGCCCAGGGAGTTATTTTAACGGATCTGCATACTGCGGCAAAAGAGCATGAGGAGCTGGTTCAACGTTATCTCTTTCAGGCAGTAAAGCCAGAAGAACATCGTTTATCTGCTGCACACAGTGCCTTATGGAGTGGTGGCGTTTTTCTATATGTCCCAGACGGTGTAGAGGTTGAAGCACCTATTCAAGCGATCTTTCTTAACGATACAAGCGGTGTGTGTTTTGCTCCTCACGTCTTAATTGTGGCAGGGAGCAACAGCAAGATCACTTATGTGGATAATTGTGTATCGAGTGGTGATGATGTCAAGGTATTGCATAACGGTGTGACGGAGGTCTTCGCGGGGGCGGGCTCAAAGGTGCAAGTAGCTTCGGTTCATCAGCTTGCTGCAACTACAACAGATTTCACCCAGCGACGGGCGGTCGTTCTTGCTGATGGGGGTGTGGAATGGATTATTGGTGAGATGAACAATGGTTATACCGCCAGCGATACCAAGACTTTGCTACAAGGCAACGGGGCGGTCTCCGACAATAAGGTGATTGCTATTGGCACGGGCAATCAAAAATCGAGCTATACAACTCAAGCTCAGCATTTTGGCAGAAGCTCGGTAAGCCAGATGATTACGCGTGCAGTCATGCTTGAAGAAGCTACGGCCATTATTAACGGCATTACAAAGATTGAAAAAGGCGCAACCCATTGTGATGGTCAGCAAACAGAACGCGTGCTTATGCTAAGTCCTAAAGCTCGCGGCGATGCCAATCCGATCCTGCTGATAGATGAGGATGATGTAACCGCGGGTCATGCTGCATCCGTGGGGCAAGTAAATGCAGAGCAAATCTATTATCTGATGTCGCGCGGGATATCACGGAGTGAAGCCGAACATCTTGTTATTTTCGGATTTCTCGCTCCTGTCATTTCGGAGATCCCGCTGGAAGGTGTTCGCAGTCGCCTAAAAGATTTAGTGGAAAGCAAGCTCGGCAGATCATAGCAAATCAAAATGAATCTTGAAAGGTTAAAAAGGAGTGATACTAATGGCTAAAAAAGCACCAGATATGGGCGAATATAAATATGGGTTTCGCGACAAGCACCAGTCTATTTTTCAATCTGGAAAAGGTCTGACGGAAGAGATTGTCCGGGAAATTTCCCGGATCAAGGAAGAGCCGGAGTGGATGCTCAATTTTCGGTTGAAAGCTTTGAATCAATTCTACAAAATGCCGATGCCTGAATGGGGAGCGGATTTGACCGGGCTAAATCTTGATGACATCCAGTATTACGTTCGCCCTTCTGAAAAACAGGGAAAGACCTGGGAGGAGGTTCCTTCCGAGATCAAAGCAACCTTTGACAAGCTGGGAATCCCTGAAGCGGAGCAAAAGTTCCTGGCGGGCGTATCCGCTCAATATGAGTCGGAAGTAGTTTATCACAGCATGCGGAAAGAACTGGAGGATCAGGGCGTTATTTTCCTTGATACGGATAGTGCATTAAAGCAATACCCCGAAGTGTTTAAGCAACATTTTGGGACGATCATCCCTCCTGCCGACAATAAATTTGCGGCGCTTAATAGTGCAGTTTGGTCAGGCGGTAGCTTTGTATACATTCCGAAGGGTGTTCAGTGCGAGGTTCCTATACAAGGTTATTTCCGTATTAATTCTGAAAATATGGGTCAATTCGAGCGGACATTAATTATTGCCGAAGAGGGCAGCTTTGTCCATTATGTTGAAGGATGTACAGCACCTATTTATAGTACCAGTTCTCTGCATAGTGGAGTTATTGAAATTATTTGCCGGAAAGATTCCCGTGTCCGTTACACGACCATTCAGAATTGGGCTCCTAATATCTACAACTTGGTAACCCAAAGGGCTGTGGCAGAAGAAAATGCCACAATGGAATGGGTGGACGGCAACATCGGCTCCAAGGTAACAATGAAGTATCCGGCAGTATTATTGAAAGGACGGGGAGCCAAGGGGTCCATCCTGTCTATTGCCGTAGCCGGTAAAGATCAGCATCAAGATGCTGGCGCGAAGGTAATTCACCTTGCTCCCGAGACAACATCTACGATTATATCCAAATCCATCAGCAAGCAGGGCGGAAAAGTAAACTACCGAGGGTTGTCCAGCTTCAGCCGCGATTCCGCAGGGTCCAAGTCCAATATTAAGTGCGATACGTTGATATTGGACAACATGTCAACATCAGATACGATTCCGTACAATGAAATTAAAAACGATCAGATTACTTTGGAGCACGAGGCAACAGTATCCAAAGTGTCCGAGGAACAATTGTTTTACTTAATGAGCCGCGGGCTTACAGAACAAGATGCTACACAAATGATTGTAATGGGCTTTATTGAACCGTTTACCAAAGAATTGCCAATGGAATATGCCGTTGAAATGAATCGGTTGATTCAATTTGAGATGGAAGGAAGCATCGGTTGATTCATTAATTTAATAGATCAAACCTTTATCATTCTTTAAAGAGGTGCTAGTAATGAAGAAAAATAATTCGGACGATTCAGAACTAGCTCAAATTACCCGAGAGATACGAAAACTTCAGTTCTGCTTCAATATGCTGTCAGGATTGAGCGCAAGTTGTGGTGTGATGATACCTTTAGACTCTATTCATACGCTTATAAGGGAACTTTCGGATCAAGAGGTCACTCTTAGGCAAAAAGCAAAGGATCACTCAGACGATCTAGGGTGAAAAAAGGTCTGAATTGACGGTTGGTAAAAAAATGGGAGGAGTTGACATAATGGATGAAAATGGAGTTTTATTCGATGAAGTATCGGAAGTTCTTCTCAAACTACGTCCTTTCTTACTGCGTGACGGTGGAGATGCTGAACTGGTCGAAGTTGAGAACGGTATAGCAAAATTAAGATTTTTGGGAGCTTGCAATGGTTGCCCAAGTGCTACGATTACGTTAAAGGTTGCTATTGAGCGCGCAATTCTTGAGGAAATTGATGATATTAAAGAAGTTGTACAAGTATTCTAAATTCCTTGATACTGAGCAACTGAGTTAGTCCTGTCGCAGACCATAGCTACGGAAGTTGATCCCGCTGCTCAATACCAAAGTACATCGACAGATTACCTTGCGGGTCGAAATCGACGAGCAGCGCTTATTTTACTTCATTAAACAAGGTATTATCAAGATTGTATTCGGTATCGAGTGGGAAACCGTGGAGGTTCGAGTCCTCTCGCCGGTATACACAAAAGGATGATAAAATGCTTAAAGGCATTTTATTATCCTTTTTATTATATATTCATGATTTTGGCAACAAGGTTAACATGGATTTGACCAGCGCTTTGATCTTATCGTAAGATGATGGTACTGAAAAAACTTTTCTAGTTTACTGAGCACGAAAGAAATGAGGACGAATATGCAGGAAAGAATTTTGGAGGCTTTTGTAGAGGAAGTTCATGAAAATGGTTTGAAATTTACGATGGATGATCTTGCGAAAAGACTCGCCATTAGTAAGCGTACGTTGTATGAACATTTTTCGTCTAAGACGCTTATTTTAGAAACACTTATTGAGCGTACTAATGATGATATGATTCGTAAAACTGAGCAAATTATCGAAAATAATGAGTTATCTTTGTTAGACAAGATTAAGCAGTCGATTAGGGTCATGCCTCTGTATTATAAGTTTTACGATTTAAGAATATTGGACCAGATGAAAAAGTATTATCCTGAGCAATGGAAAAGGGTACATGCCGATTTAAATGACTGGTCTCCGATTAGAACATTAATTCAGGAAGGCATTCGAGAAGGAATAATAGTGAACAAAAATGAGGCTCTGATCATGAAGCTTATTATTGAATCTGTAAATTTAACGCTTGATCAGCGTTTCTTTCTGGATAACAGTGTGACGGTAGAGGAAGCAACTTATTCTATTGTAGATATTCTGTTGTTCGGATTGGTCGAAAAATAAAAAAATAGCCTCAACAATATGCTGCATATTTGAAGAGGCCATTTTTTTATATGAAAACTAATAAAACAATTTTAGTTTCAATTGTTTTTGAAAAAGAATAATGAAGTTTACCTGATGTTGAATAAAGAGATACGGAAAAGGAAGGGTGGAAATATGTCTATACTCACAAGAAATCGAGGAGCAATGCTGTTATTGATGCTTAACATTTTTTTGGCATTCATGGGGATTGGCTTAGTTGTCCCTGTGTTACCTAAGTTTATAAGTGAGCTAGGGATGAATGGTTCCTCGATGGGGCTGATGGTTGCAGCTTTTGCGTTGACACAGCTTTTGTTATCACCATTGTCAGGAAAGTTGTCTGATCGTTATGGACGTAAAAAGTTGATTGTTTCTGGGATGTTCATCTTCATGTTATCAGAGCTTGTTTTTGGACTGGCAAATTCCATTCCTACCCTGTTCATAGCACGAATCATGGGTGGAGCAGGGGCAGCATTGCTTACTCCTTCTATTATGGCCTATGTCGCTGATGTGACCTCGTTTGAGGAAAGAGGCAAGGGAATGGGAATGATCAATGCAGCGATCAACACAGGCTTCATAATAGGACCAGGGATTGGCGGTTTGCTTGCCACATATGGAATACGCATTCCCTTCTTTGCGGCAGCAGGAGCTGCGGGAATAGCGGCTATTTTGTCTCTGTTAGTGCTGCCTGAGTCTTTAAGCAAGGAAAAGCAACAATTTAATAGAGAGCTTCCACGTCAAAAAGAAAATCTTTTGCAGCAATTTGCCAAGTCATATCAATCTCCATATTTCATGGGTTTACTCATTGTATTTGTCGTTGCTTTTGGGTTAGCGAACTTTGAAACAGTGTTTGGACTGTTTGTTGACCATAAATATGGTTTTACACCAATGGATATTGCCATCATTATAACGACAGGCTCCATTATGGGAGCAGTTGTCCAAGCAACTATATTTGGATGGATCATTAATCGTTTTGGAGAGAAAAAAGTAATTCACCTCTGTTTGGCTATTGGGGGCGTTTTCATTTTTCTAACCCTATTTGCTGAACAGTATGTGATGATTATGCTGACGACCTTTATCATTTTTCTGGCTATGGATATCCTTCGTCCAGCAGTAAGCACTTCTCTATCGCGGCAGGCCGGAGATGAGCAAGGCTTTGTGGCAGGAATGAACTCGTCCTATACAAGCTTGGGTAATGTGATTGGACCGTTAATTGCAGGACTGTTGTTCGATGTTCATATTAACCTGCCTTATATGGTTGCAGCTATAGCGTTACTGGCTTGTCTTGTCCTGTCACTACGCTCCAAGCAAGCGGGTGAGCAACACTCGATAGCCCGTGCAGCAGAACAGCATAGAGGGTGATAGCCGCAGGTCTATATTCATCCCCGACTTAGGTCTAGGTTCAAAAACCGTCTGGGGTCCGTTTTGTCGAACGCTAAGTCAGCGTACAATAAGAACATAAGCAAGACACAGTGAAAGGCGGTGAGAGATGATGAGAGTTAACAAAGGGAATGGGTTAGCCATTGTACTGATCGTGTTGGGTTCGATTATGCTGCTCGGTAAGTTTACTCCGTTTTTCGGTCACTTTTTAGGACATCTGATTGGTTACTTAATTCCGATAGCTATGGTCATGCTAGGCTACTACGGTGTGAAAAAAGGAAATGCGCTCTTCGGCTGGATCGTACTTGTACTCGGGGTACTGATTTTGCTTGGCAAACTGTCCTGGCTTCTGGGACCGCTACTGGCAATCGGGTTGATCATATTTGGTGTTTCCCTGCTGAGTGACCGCAGAAGACGTTACTGATTTAGCAGTTTGACGAATGAAAAAAGATTGTAGCAACGAAGTGATAAATTATGGCAATACGAATTGTGAAAGGAGCAGACGCAAATGAGTGTTTTTCGAAGAATGCGAGATATCACGGTAGCGACCTTCAATGAGCATTTGGAACAAAGCCAAGACCCGGTGCAACTAATTGACCAGTTCTTGTATAATACCCGCCAGGAAATTGCCGAAGCGGAAAAACTCCATCAACAGTATGCGATGCACACAAGACAGATGAAGCAGCAGTTGGATCATGCATTGTCCATGCAGACCAAACGGGAGGAACAGGCGCTACTGGCTTTGAAGGCTGATGAAGAACATATCGCGAAGCTGGCCCTTCAGGAGAAAATGCTATATGCAGAAAAAGAAGAGCAGTATAGAGAACTGTGGGAGCAGAGCCGTGAATCACTACGTGAGCTAGAACAACAGCTAGATACGTTAAAGACAGAATATCAAACGGTACACAGCAAGCGTCAGTATTATGCGGCACGTGTACAGACGTTGAGACTCCAGCAGCAAATGAACGAACGGGCTGGTACATACGGTGGACGAAATGTTCCCCGAATGTTCAACCGCTTGGAAGACCGGGTAGCCGATATGGAAGCAGAAACGATGAGTCTGCGTGATTTACGTCGGGGTGAGGGCGACCATGTACAGGATGCCCAAGGCGGTGGATCGTTGCTTGAACAAGAGTGGGAGAGACTGAAAAGCAAGCTGAACAACAGCGGGAAGGAGTAAATTGATAATGACCCGAATTTACAGATCAAGCCGGGATAGAGTAATAACAGGTGTATGTGGCGGTCTTTCTGACGCAACAGGAATGGACTCAACATGGATTCGTATTCTGGTTGTGATCAGTTTCTTTATTACAGCAGGAACCACATTTATGATTTATGTGATTGCGGCACTGGTTATCTCCAAGGAGCCGAGATCTCCTTTCGATGGAGGATTTGGCCCTGACAGCGGACCCTATAATCAACAGGACCCGCGCTATTATGGCAGTAACAATACAAGATCGCAGTATGGGCAGGGAACTGGTTACAATCAGGGCGGCGCATACGGCAATTCGAACCCGTTTTTTGGTCAAGATGCCCGCAACTCATCCAAATTTAACACAGGTCAGAACAACGACTTGGATTCCATGATGGAAGATATTGAGAAAAAGGCAATGAAAAAAGAATTGGCAGAGTTACGCAAAAAAGTAGAGCAATTCGAGAAGGGAGATCGTAAATAATGGGGATCTTTAAAAGAATGAAGGATATGACAAGAGCATCGGTGAATGAAGTGTTGGATAAAGTGGAAGATCCGATTATTATGTTGAATCAATATTTGCGCGATATGGAGGCGGAAATTCACGAGGCTGAGGTAACGGTTGCCAAGCAAATGGCGAATGAACGACGTATGAAACAGCGTTTGGAGGAAGCGGTACGTGTATCCAATGAGCGTGAGAAGCAAGCCGAATCCGCATTACGAAATGGTCAGGAAGAAGTAGCGCGCAAGCTGTTGGGAGAGAAGATTTATTTTGTGCAGAAGCAGGACGAATACCGCGACTTGCATACACAAGCTGAGCTTCAAGCAAAAGAATTGGTACAACAGCTTCACGACATGAAAGATGAATTCTATAAAATGCGCAACAAGCGCAATGAGTTGGTATCCCGTGCTCAAATGGCGAAAGCCAAAAAGCAAATGTCTCAAATCAATAGTTTGCACACGATTGAAAGTGGGTCTGCTTCATTGGGCTTCCACCGTATGGAAGAAAAAATCATGCAAATGGAAGCTGAAGCTGACGTACTGCGTGCTCCTTACCGTCAAGCTCCAGGAGAAGCATATATTAATCCAGCTGAGGCTGAAAAACAGTTTAAAGTGGATGAGCAGCTTCAACAGCTTAAGTCCAAAATTCAGACAGGTGCTAAACCAGTCGATATGAAGAAGGACTGACTACTCGGAAACAAGACATTATGATATGCTGTATGGAATGGACATTGGTCGATGATCGTGCTCAATCTGTATGGTCCGGGAAAGCCATATGGCGGAATGTCGCGCCACTATGGCTTTTCCGTCCTGTATAAACATAAAGGGGGTGCAGCATGGAGAGAAAAAAATCAGCCTTGGCACTGGCAGGGATTGGCATCGGGATTATCATTTTATTCGGTCAGTGGATTGGGTTCCTCTCCGTGGTTGCACTGATCCTAATGTTGGCCGGAATATATAAGATCCGTAATTCCAAAATCAAAAAAGGTTACACGATGCTCGCGATTGGTGCTGGACTGTTAGTGCTGGATCATTTGTTCCTGTTTGTGGTAGTTACACTAGCATCATTAGCTGTATTCTATTCACGTTCAAGGAAGCTGCATAAAGGTCAAAGCTCCATATTCAAGCACAATTTTATATCCAATCATAAATGGGATGAAGTGCCTTGGAGTCTGCGCAGCACAAGCATATGGCATGTGGTTGGGGACGTGGATGCTGACCTGACGTTGGCTCTCCCAGAGGAACGTGAGTCCGTCATATTTCTACAAGGGATCTTCGGTGACATTGACATCACGTTACCGGATAATTACGGTGTAGAGGTGGAGATGCTCGTATTGTTCGGACAGATTCAGTTTGACCGGGATCATGAGGCGGGGATGCTCAATCGACTGGTTTGGAAGTCTCCCCATTTTGAGCAGAGTGAGTATAAAGTGAAGTTTGTCGTTTCGTACTTGGCGGGCGATGTCCGCGTCCGATTTTATTGAATCAGGAGGAACCGGGATGAATCATAAAAAAACGTCCAACATGGTAACCCGCAGTATGGGTGAAGGTATCCTCCTGTGTGTTGTTGTGGGCGTAGTTGTCTTTTATATGCTGTATACATATGGATATGTGAAGTCGTTCCCAACCTGGGGCATGATATTGAAAGTTGCAGGAGCCGTTATACTGGTGTTGATTGGTACAGGGGCAATGTACGGATTTTATGAGAGCTACCGCTTTAAAAGCAGATTGGAAATGTTGAGAGAGACGTTGCTGATGTGGGAAAAGGGAACCCCTGCACGTGAGTTGCCGCCCCTAGGGCATGATGAGCTTGGCAGGCTGGGAGAGCAGCTGGAACGGATCGGGCGTAAATGGCAGGAACAAGTTACGTCTTTACAACGCTTATCCACGGATAATGCTCAGTTGGCAGAACAGGCACGGATGACTGCGATTGTGGAGGAGCGGCAGCGGCTGGCCAGAGAGTTGCATGACGCCGTATCACAGCAATTATTTGCTATTTCAATGACGGCGACGGCTGTGGGGAGGACGCTGGATAAGGATTTTGATAAAGCGCAGCGTCAAGTTGCGCTAATTGAAGAAATGTCTTCCGTGGCACAATCCGAAATGCGGGCGTTACTACTTCATCTGCGGCCTGTCTATCTGGAAGGAAAACGGCTTGAGCAGGGTTTGCGTGATTTGGTACAGGAGTTGCAGGCAAAGGTACCGATGGAGATTGATTTTGAAATTGAAAGCGGAGTACAGTTGGTTAAAGGCATTGAGAACCACTTGTTTCGTATTGTTCAGGAAGCGATGTCTAATACATTGCGTCATGCCAAAGCAACCCGCATGGAAATTCGTATCGTGCAACGCCCGGATTCCATCAGGCTGACGATTCGGGATAACGGTATTGGTTTTGAACTGGATGAGAAAAAGCAGACTTCATATGGATTATCCACAATGCAGGAGCGGGTCAGTGAAATTGGGGGAGCTATTCAATATATAACGGCACCGGGAAAAGGAACACGGATCGAGGTGTCCGTGCCAGTTATTAATGATGAAAGCGGAAGGAACGATGATCATGGAAACGGAATTACCGATTAGCGTACTGCTGGTAGACGACCATGAAATGGTACGGATTGGTCTTGCGGCGGTGCTGGGGACGGAAGAAGGTATTGAAGTGGTCGGCGAGGCTGGAAGCGGAGAAGAAGGCATACGGTTGGCTTCCGAATACAAGCCAAATGTCATTTTGATGGATCTGGTCATGGATGGCATGGATGGCATCGAAACGACACGCCAAGTAACTCGTCTGCTTCCAGAGACAAAGGTGATTGTGCTGACGAGTTATTTGGACGATGAGAAAATGTATCCGGTCATTGAGGCAGGGGCATTCAGCTATTTGCTCAAAACGTCTCGTGCTTCCGAGATAGCGGATGCGATCCGTGCAGCTGCACGCGGACAGTCCGTACTAGAGTCACAGGTGGCCTCCAAGATGATGAATCGATTTCGCCAGCCACAGGCTGAGGCACCCGCGCATACGGAACTGACTGATCGTGAGATGGAGGTGCTTCGCCTGTTGGCACAAGGGAAGTCTAATCAGGATATCGCAGATGAGCTGATTATCGGGATTAAGACGGTAAAATTCCATGTCACGAACCTTCTCGCTAAATTAGGAGTGGAAGACCGTACACAGGCGGCGATCTATGCCTATAAGAACGGATTAGCAGAGTAGAATGTAGAATAAACGAATACAAAAAAACGGAGACGACAATAGTCCTCCGGTTTTTTGTGTTCCATAACAAGGTGTTTAGATCAGGAGGAATAAAAAGGCGATTAAAGCCAGATCTAGTGCAAGCCCTGCCCCGTATCCATATCCGCCGTACCCACCGCGATAGCCTGGTCTGCCATTTCCAGCAAATCCGCCTGCGTCATAAGGAAAGGATGGACTCAGAGGTTCGTTAGGCGGCTTAATTAAGGCATTTAGTTTGGCAGAGGTACGAGCTTTGTTTTTAGGATTCCTTTTTTTCTTTTTAGAGGAATTCTTTTTTGGGGATTGTTTTCCTTTGTTACTGTAGCTCCCGGCGTAGAGACTGCCAGGAAAGGAGGATGGATATCCGTTCAACATCAGCTTGCCTTTGCTACACCCACTTAAGATGCCGATGTGTCGTGTACCATCACGCATAACGGCACAGACCAGACGTCCACCATGAGGTGCCACATTGGCTTCATTTACAGGATAAATCGGAAACATGATTTCACCTCTTTTGGTGTAAGATGCATTGTGATCATAGTCTATTCTTACGGTGCCTACGATGTATGGTCGAACACCCAGTAGGCAGATGAATATTTTATAAGGGCTTTGCCGTATTGCTGTGTGTATAAAACCTCTGACAAAGGGAATGCTATTGATAGATTGATAGATTTCAAACCAGCCGAAAAAGAAAGTAACCAGAGCGTAGGTGTGGGAATCGGATGGTTGTGGAGCGGGGGGAACGATAATGTTAAAAGCAGAGCTGATTAAAAAAGGGATTATTGCAATTTTGGTATTAGGAACGGTGCTGGTACTGGCTGGCTGGCGCTACGGAACCCTTCAGACAAACCGATATGATTCCCGCGAAGCAGAAACGGCTTTACGTTCATTGTTAATCATCTCGGACCAGGCCCCGGGTACGTTGGATAAGCTGGTTGTGAAGTGGCAAGGCGATTGGATTTCTAACCATGAAGAGCCGGCAGATGTGGCGGCACAGATAGCCGATCAGCTGAATATACCCACAGTAAACAAACTCGTAGAAAATGGACACACGGTTTATCGTTCTGTTCGTCATAGTGAGGATCTAAGAATCCGCTTAAATGTGATGGAACGTCAAACTGGACAATGGTATGTAGTTGTTCAACTGGAGAGCAACGATGCAGGACGTGAGCGGTTGATTCAGCTTCATAAGCTTTGTGCTGAGCGATTAAAATCTATGGGGATTCAAGCGAAGTGGAACACAGCCCTTCAGCGTTCGCTGCATACAAAGGCATCCAAAGATCAACTGTTGAAACAGACAGAGGCGAGCTTAGCAGGAAACATCTCCATGCAGGCCAAAGAAAGATATACGGATGCGACTACTGTGGCTATATCCTATGAAGCTCCAGAACTGCCGTTAATGATTCAAAGCGGTGAGCATCAGGTCCAGATGCAAATGGCTGTACATGAAGATAGGGAGCAGCTGGATACACGTATAACGCTCGGTTTCCCGCTCATCACGATTGAATACTGACTTATAAGGTAAATTTATGATTCATCGGATAGCTTATCCATGTAGGATATGATAAAATATCATCAAATCTTTAGTTCCATGTTTTTCGAAAATCAAGTATGATCTTGTATAAATATACACAATACTACATGCGGATTTCGGGGATTGTGGATTGCGGAATCTTGACATGGGAAGAATGAGGTACTTCATGGCTGACATACCTGCTAAAGAATCTGTTGTGACGCAAGGCGCAGTTCTGTTTATTTTTGGCGCTACGGGCGATTTGGCTCGTCGCAAGCTTTTTCCTGCTATTTACAGCTTGTACCGCGAAGGCAAGCTTGCTGAAGATTTTGCCGTTATTGGTGTAGCAAGGCGTCCGCGCACAGAGGAAGAATTCCGTAATGACCTGTATGCTTCCATACAGGAGTTTAGTCGCTACAAAGCAGAAAATGATCAAGAATGGCAGGCATTTGCCGAGCATTTTGAATATAAATCGCTGGATATCAACAATGTCGAAGGGTTCCATGAGCTGAGACAGCAGACGGAGTCTATAGAAAGCAAGTTTAACATACCGGGAAATCGGTTGTTTTATTTGGCCTTGGCTCCTGAATTATTCGGAAGCGTGTCGAAGAGCTTGAAAGATGGCGGCATGATGGATGGCAAGGGCTGGAATCGTCTAGTAATTGAGAAGCCATTCGGTTATAACCTCGAATCTGCACAAGAATTGAACGTTGAAATACGAGAAGTATTTGCCGAAGAAGAAATTTATCGGATTGATCACTATCTTGGCAAGGAAATGGTACAAAATATTGAGGTGATCCGCTTCGCGAACGCCTTCTTTGAACCACTGTGGAATAATAAGCATATTGCCAATGTGCAAATTACGCTTAGTGAAACGGTAGGGGTGGAGGAACGCGGAGGTTACTACGATCATTCCGGCGCTTTGCGGGATATGGGACAGAACCATATGTTGCAAATGCTAACGATGATTGCGATGGAACCACCTAGTCGTTTGTTGCCTGAGGATATCCGTGATGAAAAGGTAAAAGTGCTGCGTTCGCTGCGCCCTTTTGAAACGTCTGAGGATGTGAAAACCAATGTGGTACGTGGCCAATACACCGAAGGCAGTTATCGCGGCCAGCAGTTGCCGGGGTATCGCCAAGAAGACAAGGTAGATCCACAGTCGAACACAGAGACTTATTTTGCTTCACGCGTGTTTGTTGATAATTTCCGTTGGGCTGGCGTACCGTTCTATATTCGTACGGGCAAACGTCTCCCTGTAAAAACAACGGAGATTGTTGTGGAATTTAAGAGCATGCCAACGAACGTGTATCTCGGTCAAAAGCATAAGCTAGAACCGAACTTGCTCGTGATTCGGGTCAATCCAATGGAGGGCATTTACATTAAAATTAATGCCAAGAAACCTGGTTCCGAATCAGATATTGAACCGCTGGCTATGGATTTTTGCCAAAGCTGTATGGTGGGTATCAACTCACCGGAGGCTTATGAACGATTGCTGATGGATGCGATTGAGGGTGATTCGACGTACTTCACGCGTTGGGATGAGGTTGCCACGGCATGGGGATTCGTCGATCGAATCGCCAAGGCATGGCAGCAGACCCCAGATACGCTGGAAACCTATGCTGCAGGCTCATGGGGACCGGAAGGTGCTCACAAGCTATTGGAGCAGGATGGCTTCAAGTGGTGGCCGGTTAGCGGTCAGGATGAAGATAATGTCATCTGGCGAGTAGGCGGCGTTCAGTAATCCCGATTTGTCCTGCATCCCCCTATGTCCTGTTCAGGACGTAAGGGGATGCTTTGCGTTCGGAGTGTGCTATAATAGCTTAGTCTCAGGTTTTCAGTTTGCAACTGATTATAAGTTAAAGGCAGGCTAAAACATGTAAATAGATCGTATTTATAATGAATATGGTAACGGAGTACGCCGAATACTGGAGCTAACGGCAATATAGCTGATAGAGCCGATGAACTTATGAAAACAGGCGTGCGTCATGGCCTTTTTATGAATAGCTTGAGCAGTAATGCAATGGATTTGATCATGAAGGGATATGTGAAATGAGTAAAACAACAGATATACTTCAACAGGAAGTCGACAAACGGCGTACGTTTGCGATTATTTCTCACCCGGATGCGGGTAAAACGACACTGACGGAAAAGCTGCTGCTGTTCGGGGGCGCGATTCGTCTTGCTGGTTCAGTTAAAGCGCGTAAAGCAAGCAAACACGCCACGAGTGACTGGATGGAGATTGAAAAACAGCGGGGGATCTCTGTAACATCCTCAGTAATGCAATTTGATTATAATGGTCACCGCATCAATATTCTGGACACCCCAGGTCACCAGGATTTCAGTGAAGACACGTATCGTACATTAACAGCAGCAGATAGTGCAGTCATGCTGATTGACGTAGCGAAAGGTGTGGAAGCGCAAACGATTAAGCTGTTTCAAGTTTGTGCGAAGCGTGGAATTCCGATTTTCACCTTCATTAACAAACTGGATCGTGAGGGACGCAGTCCTTTTGATTTGATGGAGGAGCTGGAGCAGGTGCTTGGCATCCGTTCGGTGCCTATGAATTGGCCGATTGGTACAGGACGCGAGTTGTGTGGTGTCTATGACCGTGTCAAAAATCAGGTCGAGCTGTTTCAGGGAGATGACCATTCCACGATCAAAGTACAAAAAGTGGAAGATTACAATGATCCAATCATTCGTGAGATGGCGGGCGAATATTTGCATGACCAATTATGCCAAGACTTGGAGTTGCTTGACGTCGCGGGTGACCCTTTTGACATGGAAAAAGTACAGCGTGGAGAATTAACACCTGTATTCTTCGGCAGTGCGATTAATAATTTTGGTGTACAAACATTTTTGGAAAACTTCCTTCAGCTTGCTCCTAAACCGGAGCCGCGCCGTAGTACAGCTGGGGAAATTGAGCCAACAAACGAAAAGTTTACCGGCTATGTATTTAAAATTCAAGCGAACATGAACCCGGCTCACCGTGACCGTATTGCATTTTTGCGTATTGTCTCCGGTAAGTTTCAACGCGGGATGAGTGTTAAGCATGTACGGATGGGCAAGGAGATTAAGCTGTCTCAGCCACAGCAGTTCCTGGCACAGGACCGTGATATTGTCGAGGAGGCTTTTCCTGGCGATATTATAGGATTGTTTGACCCGGGTATTTTCCGTATTGGTGATTCACTCAGCCAAGGTAGCGAGGTTGTGTTTGATGAATTGCCGACCTTTTCGCCTGAGATTTTTGCCAAGGTAACGGTGAAAAATGCCTTGAAGCACAAGCAGTATCTGAAGGGTATTGACCAGTTGACCGAGGAAGGTATGATTCAGGTGTTCCGTACGGTAAGCTTTGACGATACGCTACTAGGTGTTGTCGGTCAACTGCAATTTGAAGTATTTGAGTACCGCATGAAGGGTGAATATGGCGTTGATGTACAGCTTCAGCGTATGCCATTCCAATTTGCACGTTGGATTGTGGATGATCAGATTGATCCGAGCAAGTTCCGTATTAACTCTACGCTGGTAAAGGATAAGAAGGGCAATTATGTTGCCTTGTTCGAAAACGAGTATGCCATGCGTACGGCTATGGAGAAAAACCCGACAGCTAAGTTTTTGGAAATGGCTCCATAAGATTGAGTATGCAGAACCGTTAGATCTCAGTCATTTAGTGTATACAACGAATAGTCCACTCGATGTTAATGCGAGTGGACTATTCTCATTTTAGAATACGGGTAAAATAATGAGCACAATTAAATCGGAACAAAAAGTTAAATAGCTAGAGCTAGGTTAAAGGTACGGGTTTGATTTTATCGATTTGTTCATGTGCCAAATGGACGAAATCGTGCTGCTGGTTTGGACTCATATGCTTCCAAGCAATTTCAAGAATGACACCCAATCCAGGCAAAGCGGCCTCCGGTCCGTCCACTGACCCAATAATCATGTCCGTAAGATCAGCTTCTGATTTGCCGTGTACTTTGTGAACAATTGCTTGTCGTAAATCCATTGTAATGGGCATGTGTACCTCCCGTATGTTGTAGTAGTGGTCGAATGTATTATGGCTTGGGCTGTTGTCCAGTATACATGGAGAAGCATTTGGCATAAGTATGTCAAAATTTATGTTTGTAGCATGATATGCTATACTATGACGGACAGTATGGTGATCGGGAGGTAAAGAAGGAATGGCAAAAAAACAGTATGCGGTCATTGGTATGGGCCGTTTTGGTTCCAGTGTTGCCAGTGCGCTGAGTGAGATGGGTTTTGATGTGCTGGCTATTGACTCGGACGAGCAGCGTACACAGGAAATGTCGAATATTGTGACGCATGCGGTATCTGCCGACTCGACGGATGAGGAAGCGCTGCGAGCGCTGGGTATCCGTAATTTTGACGTAATCGTAGTTGCGATTGGCGAAGATATACAGGCCAGTATTCTGACGACATTGATTCTCAAGGACATGGGCGTACCAGCTCTTGTGGTCAAGGCACAAAATGAATTGCACGGGAAAGTGCTGCAAAAAATAGGTGCGGATAAAGTCGTTTATCCTGAACGGGATATGGGGTTACGGGTAGCTCATCATTTGACATCTCCCAACATTTTGGATTATATCGAGCTGTCCAAGGACTACAGTATTTTGGAGATGAGAGCCGCCGATTCCATGATTGGCAAAAACCTGAAGGAGCTAGACATACGTGCACGCTTCGGCTGCAATGTGATGGCGATTCGTAGAAATCAGGAAATGAATATTTCACCTTATGCCGAAGATCGTCTGGAGCCGGGTGATGTACTGGTCATTGTGGGCCACAAGGATGATCTGACCAAGCTGGAGCTGGCATTTGTAGCCTAATGAAGGCTTGATGTTCAAGTACAAATGAAGTGATACATTATTTATTTTTAAGAAACGGACAAAGAAATGGAAGGTTAAACGAATGGAAATCATTTCACCGAATAATGCGCGTGTAAAAGAGTGGGCGCAACTGCTGGAGAAAAAGCATCGCACACGGCAGCATAAATATATTGTCGAGGGTATTCATCTGGTGCAGGAAGCGCTGCGTTCGGACGCGGCTGTCGAAACCGTCGCCTATGATTTGGACAAGGGCATTCCCGCCGAGCTGAATGGCCTGGATCCAGCCGACCAGCCGGTGGAATGGGTTCCCGTGTCAGCGGCGGTCATTGCAAAATGCACCGATACGAAGACGCCACAGTCGGTCTTTGCCATCGTGCGTAAGGAGGAGCGCAGCGCATTCCCGGCATTGCTGGAGCAGCCGGATGCACTGGTGATGGTGCTGGACGGGGTGCAGGACCCCGGCAATGTAGGCACCATCATCCGCAGCGCGGACGCTGCTGGAGCCGCAGGCGTAATATTGGGTCATGGCTGCGCCGACCTGTACAATCCCAAAACGATCCGCTCCACGATGGGATCGTTGTTTCACCTGCCGGTGATTGAAGGCAGTCTGGAGGAGCTTTTACCGCAGGCCAAAAGTAAAGGTGCCCGCTTGCTCAGCACCTCACTGGATGCGAGCTTGTCATGCTATACCATAGATTTGCGTGTTTCCACTTGGCTTGTGATCGGAAACGAAGGCCAAGGTATTTCTGCTGCTACCGCGCGCATGGTGGATGAGTCGGTATTCATTCCGATGCAGGGGCAAGCGGAATCACTGAACGCAGCGATGGCTTCTACGGTGCTATTATTTGAGGCGATGAGACAACGAAACTAAGAGAATGAACACGGGGCTGCTGGTGTGGTTTATAACATCAAATGGGACTATTTATATTGTCAATTGAGACTAGGAACATCCACGCCTGCACCTGGCCTTTCTTCCGCCCTATAGTCCCAACCTGATCCAGTCGAGGGGGCTATGGCTTAAATCCAATGTGGCGAATAACGTGTTTTTTTAGAGGTTTTATAAGATTAAGTTCATGCCGGCCGGTTTATGAAACGAATCAATGAACAACCGCTAGAAACAATTGGTCGGCTACTGGTTAGGTTATGATCTTAATTGCGGTTTATATAGTAACAAATAGAAAGGTATTTGATTATGATATTCATTAACAAAAAAACTATTAATAAGCTAACTGAATCGCATAGAGAACCTAACATGCTTATCTGCTATTCAACTCCTCAGAGTCTTTCAGCTTGTACAAGTCGAGCTATATTACTCCTAAATAATGATAGGATTATCATCCTTTTCCTCAATCTATTTTCATCTAAAGTAGTAGAAAAAGTTGAATTTGAAGTAGCTGATTTACAAGAACAAAAATATCATTCTATATATCTGTCTTCTGCAATCTGGTCATTTAACATTAAAGGACAGCATTGGAGGTTCAAGATAATCAAAAAAATTATTCCTCTTGGCTCTATGCAAAGGGATTTTCTAAATTTCTTGCAACAAAATATCTTAAATTAGCGACTTTCCGAAAACATGTGCCCTTCCAGACAAAGACGAACAGCCAGGTATCTTTCGTAAAGTCGTTTATCTGGGGTTTCTTTCATGGTTCTATTCATTACCCAATAGGCGATTGACGTAATGCTGTTGGTTTGTTAATTGCGTATTATTATATCAAATGAATTTGACAGGTTCCCAAATCTTTGTTAGAGTTTCAATCAAATACGTATAACCTTTTCATGGGATGTTACCGATAGGGCATAACCTGAATTGGCTTGTTTACACTGCAAGTGTATACAGGCTGGTTTGGGTTTTTTTTATATCCATCACCCACCCTCTAGGAACCCCTTTATCACACATTTGGAAGGAGAACGTTTATGACCAGCTTTATTTTTCCTAAAGACTTTTTATGGGGCGGTGCTCTTGCTGCCAATCAGGCCGAGGGCGCTTATTTGGAAGACGGTAAAGGATTGAGTCTGGTGGATCTGTTGCCTACCGGAGAGAAGAGAAGAAGCATAATGAAAGGGAATGTTCCCTCGCTGACTCCACTTGAAAGCGAATTCTATCCTTCCCACGAAGCCATTGATTTCTATCACCACTATCGCGAGGATATCGCGCTATTTGCAGAAATGGGATTTAAGGCGCTGCGTGTTTCCATTGCCTGGGCTCGTATTTTTCCAACAGGAGAAGACGCTACTCCAAATGAAGCAGGTTTGCAATTCTACGATGACTTGTTCGACGAGTTGCATAAACATGGCATTCAGCCAGTCGTTACCCTCGCTCATTTTGACGTGCCAGTGGATCTGGTCGAGAAATATGGAAGCTGGCGGAGCCGGAAGCTGGTAGGCCTGTTTGAAACCTATGCTAAAACAGTATTCACCCGCTACAAGGATAAAGTGAAATACTGGATGACATTCAACGAGATTAACATGCTTCTCCATTTGCCGTTTCTCGGCGCCGGTCTTGTTTTTCAAGAAGGTGAAAACGTTAAACAGATTCAGTATCAGGCTGCACATCATCAGCTTGTGGCAAGCGCGTTGGCTGTAAAAGCGTGTCACGAGATTATCCCGGATGCCAAGATTGGTTGTATGCTTGCTGCTGGCAGCTTCTATCCGTATACGTGTAATCCCGAAGATGTGTATCAGGGCATGGAAAAAGACCGCGAGTCCTACTTCTTCATTGATGTACAGTCACGCGGCGAATATCCTGGTTATGCGAAGCGCTTCTTCAAGGATCATGGATTAAACATTGAGATGGAATCAGGCGACGCAGCCATTCTGAAAGATCATACCGTTGACTATATCGGATTCAGCTATTATTCAAGCCGGACGACCAGCACAGACCCGGAAATCGTCAAGAACATGACCAGTGGTAATGTATTTGGCTCCGTGGCCAATCCATATCTGGACAAGTCCGAATGGGGCTGGACGATCGATCCAAAAGGATTCCGCATCACAGCCAACCAATTGCATGACCGTTACCAAAAGCCCCTGTTCGTAGTGGAAAACGGTTTTGGTGCCAATGATGTGGTTTCGCCTGAAGGAGAAGTTAACGACGATTACCGGATCGACTATCTCAAGCGGCATATTGCCGAAATGGGTGAGGCTCTTCAAGACGGAGTCGAAATTATCGGTTACACAAGTTGGGGACCTATTGACATTGTCAGCGCCTCCTCAGGAGAGATGAAAAAACGCTACGGTTATATTTATGTGGACCGCGACAACGAAGGAAGCGGTTCGTTGAAACGTATTAAAAAGAAAAGCTTCCACTGGTACAAAAACGTAATTCATTCCGACGGCGAAAATCTGGGCGAATAATCGTACCACAAGAAAATAGGATCGGACGTCCCGGGCCCACGGGGATTTCCGATCTTCGTTTCTTCATTGAAAGCGTTGACAATCGTTCCTCTTCGGGCTATACTTGACGCAATTCCATCATTTTTAGGATTGTTACTGCGTAGCAGGCAAAACCTAAGCCACAAATAAGAAGATGTTACAGTCTTGTTTATTTGGCGTGCTTCGGTTTTTTTTCTGTTTACAATAAAGAGGATGGAGCAAGTGTGGCTCTTGCTGGCATATGGAACGGGGGATCAAGATGAACATAGCAAAGGTCATCAACAACAATGTAATCAGCGTCTACCAGACGGACGGTACCGAACTCGTGGTAATGGGTCGGGGGATTGCTTTTAAGAAAAAGCCTGGAGACAAAGTAGACGAAACCAGAATTCAGAAGGTATTTGCCCTGAAAAACAAGCAGACGTCCGATAACTTTAAAATGTTGTTGCGTGAGGTACCGCTTGATTTGATCGTGATTGTGGAGGAAGTCATTAATGATGCCAAGCATAATCTGAACAGAAAGCTGAACGAAAATATTTATGTTTCGCTGACCGATCATATCAATTTCGCTGTTGAAAGATACCGGGAAGGATTGGAAATCAAAAACGCGTTATTGTGGGAAGTCAAGCAGCTGTATAAAGAAGAATTCGCGATTGGTCTGAAAACGTTGGAGCAAATCAAACAAAGGCTCGGTATTGAACTGCCTGTGGACGAAGCAGCTTATATTGCGATTCACATCGTGAATGCTGAAATGAACGAGGAAGTCATTACGACCATGAGTATCACGAAGTTTATCCAGCAAATTATCAATATTGCAAAATATCACTTTAAGGTCGATTTTGACGAGGACTCTCTGAGCTATTTCCGCTTTATTACGCATCTGAAATTTTTCGCTCAGCGCGTATTTAAGGGAAATCACTACGAAAATAACTATGATCATTTGTATGACATGATTAAGGAAAAGCACAAGGAAGCAGCTGCTTGCACAGAGAAAATTGGTGCTTTTGTGCAAAAAGAATACAACCACGAATTGACTAATGAAGAAAAGCTATATCTAACCGTGCATATTGAACGGGTGGTGAATAGATAAGTCGAACTTTTTCGACGAAAAAGGATCAAAAATATATGATTAAAAGTTTTTGTTGACAAATATGGTGGATTAATTATATTATGATAGTAACAGGAATTTAATAAGTTTTAACTGGGATTGTTACTGGTTATGCAGGCAAAACCTAAGTCATGAAAAATTGCGGGAATAAAGTGCCCACCATTTTTCAAGGCTTAGGTTTTTTGTGTGCCTAAATATGTGAAAATCCCCTTAGAACATGGAGGTGTCCATCATGAGTAATGAAAAACTGGCTAAGGAAATTGTACACCTGGTAGGTGGCGAAAAAAATGTAATATCGCTCGTTCACTGCGCCACTCGCCTGCGTTTTGTGCTAAAAGATGAGGCAAAAGCAGACAAGGGAAAGCTGGAAAAAACCGATGGAATTATCACGGTAAAGCAAAGCGGTGGTCAGTTCCAGGTTGTAGTCGGCAACAAAGTACCAGAGGTATATAATGCAATCGGTAAAGTATCCAATATTTTGAATGAAACTGGAAAAGAAGATCATTCAGCTAAAGGCAACAAAGGATTTGGCGCCGTAATCGACGTAATTTCCAGCATTTTTGCACCGTTGCTTGGAGTTATGGCGGGGTCCGGTATTTTGAAAGGTCTGCTGCTGATTGCGAGTAACCTTGGTTGGTTGCTACCGAAAGACACTACCTATATGATTTTGTATGCTGCGGCCGACAGCTTGTTTTATTTCCTCCCTCTCTTGTTAGCGGTTACAACGGCACGGAAATTTGGAGGTAATATCTTCGTTGCCCTGACCATTGCCGGAGGGTTGCTTTACCCGACCATTGTCACGCTAAAAACGGAAGGTACACCTACGGACTTTTTCGGTATTCCTATTGTTATGATGAGTTATTCATCTACCGTTATTCCGATCATTTTAGCCGTCATCGTCATGAGTAAGCTGGAAAAATGGTGCAATCGAGTGATCCACGAGAGCGTTAAAAACTTTATTACACCTTTGATTCTACTTGTAATTATGCTTCCTCTGACCCTGATGGTCTTTGGTCCAGTCGGGGTGTATGTGGGCAACGCAATCGCTACCGCACTCGTTGCTGCGTTCAGCTTTAGTCCGTTGCTGGCTGGAGCAATCCTTGGTGCTTGCTGGCAGCTGCTCGTTATTTTTGGTGTTCACTGGGGGCTTATACCTGTATTTATTAATAACATTGCTGTCAACGGCCGGGATGGCATTAAGCCCGCTGCTTCGGCTTCCGTCTTTGCTCAAACCGGCGCAGCGTTCGGTGTTATGCTGAAAACGAAAAATAAAAAGCTGAAAACGCTGGCGGGTTCCGCTACACTTACCGCTTTATTCGGCATCACGGAGCCAGCAGTTTATGGGGTTACGTTGCCACTGAAACGTCCGTTTATTGCAGGTATTATCGGCGGCGCCGCCGGTGGTGCCATTATCGGTCAAGCGGGAACGCAAGCATTTGCCTCTGGCGCACCTGGGTTGCTGACCTTGCCGATCTTTTACGGCCCTGGTGGACAAGGATTCCCGGGATTGATTTTAGGGATTACCGTTTCATTCCTGGTGTCGGCCATCTTGACTTATATTTTAGGTTTTGAAGATCCAGTTGAAGAAGAGGAAACTACTAACAATTCGGCTAAAGAATCGACCTCTACAGTTGTTGTTTCTAATGAAGAGGTACTCAGCCCAATTGAAGGAACTGTGGTCGCTTTGTCGGAGGTTCCCGATCCTGCATTTGCTTCGGAAGCTATGGGCAAAGGGATCGCCATCCAACCGACAACGGGCAGAGTCGTGGCCCCGTTCGATGGAACCATCACCGTGGCGTTCAAGAAAAAACATGCGCTTGCAGTTGTTTCGCATCATGGCGCAGAAGTTCTGATTCACGTCGGAGTAGATACGGTCAAGCTGGACGGTAAACATTTTACGTCCCATATCAAAGAAGGCGATCAGGTGAAAGCTGGGGACCTACTGCTTGAGTTTGATGTTGAGCAAATCAGGGCAGAGGGTTATCCTACGATTACGCCAGTTATCATTACGAATTCTTCCGAATATACTGAAGTCCTTCCAATCGCTCAAGGAGAGGTAACGGAGCAGGCCCCACTGTTGAAACTGTCTAGTGCTCTGAATGAGAAAGAAAGCATTGCCTAAATGTCTTAAGGACAAGGCTCTGATGATCCATATTCTCGGATCATCAGAGCTTTTTTGTCGTCATTTTATGTAGCCGGTAAGCTCACTTGTAATTGACAATATGTCAATTAAATTAACTTGTATGGTGGTAAAAACTAATCTATAATTTTTTGTAATTATGCAAATTTTCTGAAAACATAGACTAGAAAATCAATTGATTGATCAGGGGGAAATACAAGGAATGTTAGAGCAGTGGGCAGAGGCAGTAAACGGCGTCATTTGGAGCAATCCTGTGGTATATGTCTGTTTGGGTGTGGGACTATTATTTTCGATCATGACTCGATTCCTACAAATCAGGCATTTCAAAGAGATGATCCGTCTAGTATTTAAAGGGAAAAGTTCAGAGGCAGGTGTATCCTCTTTTCAGGCCTTTACGATGGCGCTATCGGGGCGTGTTGGGACGGGAAATATTGCTGGGATTGCATTGGCAGTCGGTATGGGTGGACCCGGGGCGATATTTTGGATGTGGGTCATGGCTTTTATCGGATCGGCTACTGCGTTTGTTGAATCCACACTGGCTCAGGTATATAAGGTAAAGCGCGATGGACAGTACCGAGGCGGCCCGGCCTTTTATATTGAAAAAGGGACAGGCTTTAAATGGTTTGCCGTCATTTTTGCGGTTGCTGCGTTGGTCGCGATGTGTTTACTGATGCCGGGAACTCAATCGAACTCTATTGCCGTAGCTTTTCATAGCTCGTTTGGCATGGATATGAAGGTTTCTGGGATAGTAGTAGTCGTGTTGCTGGCGCTTATCATTTTTGGAGGTGTAAAAAGGATTGCCAATGTGGCTCAGGTTGTCATACCGTTTATGGCACTTGGCTACATCCTTGTCTCTTTTTATATTATGATGACGAATATTACTGCGCTTCCCGATGTATTTTCGCTGATTTTTCGCAGTGCCTTTGGCGTGGATTCTGTGTTCGGCGGTATGGCAGGGACGGCGATTGCCTGGGGCGTAAAACGGGGCATTTACTCCAACGAAGCCGGGCAAGGCTCAGGTGCGCATCCGGCAGCAGCCGCGGAAGTGTCTCATCCCGCAAAACAGGGGCTAGTTCAGGCATTTTCCGTGTATGTGGATACCTTTTTAGTCTGTACGTCTACGGCTTTTATGGTCTTATTCACAGGTATGTACAACGTGAAGGGACCTGGTGGCGATTTTATTGTACAGCATCTCCCGGGTGTTGAAGAGGGAACCCAATATACACAGGCTGCTATTGAATCGGTATTTCCCGGTTTTGGATCGAGTCTGCTGTCCATTACCTTGTTCTTTTTCGCATTTACGACCATTATCGCGTATTATTACATCGCAGAAACAAATATGGCCTACCTGGTTGCCGACCGTAAAGCCAAATGGCCTATGTTCGTCCTAAAGCTTGTTATTCTGGGTTCGACGTTCTATGGAACGGTCGTCAAGGAATCGGCTCTGGCGTGGACACTGGGGGATATGGGTGTCGGCATTATGCTTTGGGTGAACCTGATTGCTATGATTCTGTTGGCCAAGCCTGCTCTTCTTGTGCTTAAGGATTACGAACAGCAGCGGAGGCAAGGGCTGGACCCGGTGTTTGACCCGGAGAAGGCAGGTATTTCAAATGCCGAGTATTGGTCAAAGGAATATAAGCCTCCTTCAGATGAGTTGACGATTACCGCCAAACCGAGCAAGCTGCAAGCCTAAATAAGATAGATAAGTAAGATCAAAGGTGGCTCCGCGGGGAGTCATCTTTTTTTCGTTATCTTGCCTTTACATTCCAAGAGGGGTACATATGTTCACTATTTAGTCTATAATTTAGACAGACGGATTTAGAAAAATTCTGCCATAGATATGTGGGGAGGCCACATTGCACAAGAGAGGTGATTTGAATGAGCACATCCGATTTATCCATAACTGACGACAAGTGGAGAGCTATTGTAGAAAACGACAAGTCATATGATGGGGTATTTTTGTACGCTGTGAAGACAACGGGAATATTTTGTCGCCCCTCCTGCAAATCCAGACCTCCCAAAAGAGAGAACATCCGTATATTTAAAACAGCAGAGCAGGCATTGGCTCAGCATTTTCGTCCATGCAAAAGATGTAAACCGACAGGACAACGATTGCCTGATCATGAATGGATCGCACTGGTTACAGAATACGTGAATTCTAACTATATGAAGGACTTAACATTGCACATCCTGGCTGAGATAAGTCATGGAAGTCCGTATCATTTACATCGTACCTTCAAGCGGATCATGCATCTAACTCCGATGGAATATATACAGCAGACCAGGTTGGAACAAGCGAAGAAGCTGCTCATTTGCTCAGATATATCTGTTGCGGAAGTGGGGGAGAATGTAGGTCTGTCCAATGCACCGTACTTTATTACGTTATTTAAAAAGAATACAGGCTACACCCCATTGCAATATCGCCAACTCAAATCGAAAGCAACACAAAATGGAGGTACACAGCATGGCACAGCAAATAAATAAAACGATCTATTGGTCATTGTTGACACATGAGGAGTGGAATTTATATATTGCAGCTACATCGGAAGGACTATGTTATGTAGGTTCGCCCAATCAACCTGTAGAGGAATTGTTTTCATGGGCGGGAAGGCGATTTCCCGGCAGTCCTTTAGTTGAAGAGGATGCTGCTTTACAGCCCTATGCCAAGGAGCTGATTGAATATCTCCAAGGGGAGCGGACCCAATTTACATTGCCCTTTGACTTTCATGGGACTGCGTTCCAGATGGCGGTTTGGAATGCGTTGTGTGATATTCCGTATGGGGAAACAGTATCCTATTCAGACATTGCCAACGCTATTCAAAAGCCAGCCTCTGTTCGTGCGGTGGGGGCTGCCATCGGTGCTAATCCGATTTTGGTCACCGTCCCTTGTCATCGGGTTATTGGTAAAAATGGAGCTATGACCGGATATCGGGGTGGGTTGGACATGAAGGTGAAGCTTTTGCAGCTCGAAAAGGAAAGTGTGGCATCGGTTCAGTATGAAAAATGAGTATTACAAATCCCCCAAGACTCTTTTGAATAAAGGGACAGGTTTTTTGTCAGGGTATACACACTCGTTGAACCCGTATACAGGTTGTACCTTTGGTTGCTCGTATTGCTATGTACGCCAATTGCCAGTCTCCACATTTCGGAAGGAAGCTTGGGGGACATGGGTTGATATTAAAAAACAGGCGGCAGATATTCTTCGTAAGGAGCTTCGCAGAGCCAAGTCCAAAGGTAAAGTCACGATTTTTATGTCGTCAAGCACAGATCCTTATCAGCCTGCCGAGTACAAGGAAGAGGTGACCCGGTCTCTGCTGGAGGTGATGGTGGAGGATCCACCTGATTTTCTCTTTTTACAGACGCGCAGTCCACTGGTACAGCGGGATACCGATTTACTGCTTCGATTGGGGAATCGTGTTCGTGTGAGTATGACTGTAGAAACAGATCGAGAAGATATACGCAAACATTTTACCCCGGAGGCTCCTCCCATCCAGGCTCGTCTCCAAACGCTGCATCTTTTAAGGGAGGCAGGTGTACCGACGCAAGCTACGATTGCTCCGATGCTTCCAAGCAGTGAACATTTTGCAGATAAGCTGTTGCCTCTGGTCAACCGTGTCTGTATTGATGATTATTTTATGGGAGACGGCAGTGGGGGAAGACGAACGCGTAGCTTAAAAATTGGTGCGTTGTACGAGTCATTGGGGCTGGAAGAATGGTATCATCCTGCTGCCTATAAGGCGGTTTATGAACGTTTTCTCCATGTTTTCCCGAAAGAGCAGCTCTATGTGAGCAAAGAAGGATTCGAACCCTGATGTAAAAGCAGTCCATGCCATTGAATCAAGAGTGAGCATATAAGGGGGCAGCGGGAGAACGAATGCAAACCGTAATGACCAAAAACTTTGATTATGGAGAAAAGGAAATCAATTATCTAAAAAACGTAGACACCGTACTTGGTGCAGCGATGACGCAAATGGGCAAGGTAGAACGGATCATCATTCCCGACCTGTTCGCGGCGCTCGTTCATGCGATTGTGGGACAGCTTATATCGGCCAAGGCGGTTCAGACCATATGGGCAAGGATGCAGGAAAAGTTAGGCGTGATCACTCCACAAAATATAGCCGTTCAGACGGCTTTAGATATTCAAAGCTGTGGCATCACCATGAAAAAGGCCACATGTATCCTAAATATAGCCCAAACGATCGAGCAGGGCCTGTTGGATTTACAGGAATTATATGAGCTTTCCGATGCACAGGTGATCCAGAAATTGTCCTCGCTGCAAGGGATAGGACCTTGGACGGCTGAAATGATGCTGATTAATTGTATGGAGCGTCCAGATGTCGTCAGTTGGGGCGATATGGCTATTCGACGGGGAATGATGAAGTTGTACCATCTAGATACATTGACCAAGCAGCAATTTGAGGAGTACCGCCGAGTTTATTCGCCTTATGGTTCGGTGGCCTCTATTTATTTGTGGAGTATTTCATTTCGTTAAGAATCAGGGAGTGGAAACGATGGAGAAAACAATCAGAGAACAGATACTGTCATATGTGGATGCGGATTTTCAGAAATTTACGGCTGCATTGCTTCCGACGATTAATAATGTGCTGGGTGTACGTCTGCCAGTGCTGCGTAAGCTAGCTCAAAATATTGCCAAAGGAGATTGGCGTCTCTACCTGGAGACCGCTGAAAGTGAACACTTCGAAGAAGTAATGCTGCAAGGTATGGTGATTGGTTCTGTAAAAACAGATATAGAGGAAGTTTTGAGTTATACCGCCAAGTTTGTTCCTAAAATTGATAATTGGTCCGTATGTGACAGCTTTTGTGCCGGATTGAAAATCACGAAACATCATAAAGAACGGGTATGGGAGTTTATTCAGCCCTATCTATTCTCCAAGAAAGAATATGAAATTCGGTTTGGTGTGGTTATGCTTCTAAATTTTTATATTGAGGAACAGTATATGAACCGGGTATTTACTTTACTGGATCAGACCCATCGTGAGGATTATTATGTACAAATGGCAGTAGCATGGGCGATATCGATCTGTTATATCAAGCTGCCCGAGGTAACAATGGCGTATTTAAGTCATAATACATTGGATGATTTTACCTTCAACAAAGCACTGCAAAAAATCACGGAATCATATCGGGTGGATCAGGCAACGAAAACGACTATCCGCGGTATGAAGCGAAAAAGAAAATAGGATCGGCTCCCACCTGTAAGTGTTATACTGAAAAAAAATCGTGTATGAAAACGAACAGGAGGGGAGTCAGTGAATTCGATCCCGCTGGGAGTACTTGTTGTGGATGATGAAACTAGACAGCGTCGAGGTTTGGCTGCCATGGTCAGGGATCTACGTCCCGAATACGAGGTATGGGAAGCCAAGAACGGGAAAGATGCTCTGACCATTTCGTTATCCAAACCGATCCAAATCGTTTTTACAGATATTCAAATGCCGATCATGAATGGACTTGAATATCTTCAACAATTGAGAACATCTGGTCAGCATGAGACCAAAGTTATTTTAGTGACAGTCTACCAGGAATTTAGCTATGCACAGCAGGCGGTGAGGTACGGGGCGAATGATTATTTGGTGAAACCGGTGCAATCGCAGCAGCTCATTGAAGTGATTCAACATATGGAGAAGATCATTGTAGAGGAGCAGGAAGCACTGATTGGGAATCAAACAGCGTTGAATCAGATCGAGCAGAGTATGCCTGCATTTGTGGAGCATTTGTTTAGCAAATGCGTGACAGACAAATTACAGCCTAATGAGAAAATCCTATTAAAGAGTCACTTTGGATGGCGTGGGGTAGGAGAAGTTCTCGCGTTGGGAGCATCGGCGGCCCACCCGGAGGATATACATATGTGGGATTCTCAGCTCCGTAATACGGTTGTTGAAATATTGCGACCTTGGGCGTCTTCTGTCGTGTTTCCACTCGAATCCCGTAAAGACCATGTGGTTGCAGTAGTGAATTGGAAGGATAGGGCTGAAAGCAAGGAGGCCAAAAGCGCCCTTCAAGCTGGACTGAAAAAGTTGGAGCAACAGCAAGCGATTTCAATCTGGTTTGCTTGGGGTCAGCCTTTTGATTTTGATGAAATGCAAATAAACCAATCTCACGAAAAGGCCGTTGGCCTGATCTCCATGCGTTTTTATACACCTCACATCAGATGTTTGAACCTTGTCGTTTCAGATGATGAGCAGCCAGTACAGGAAATGAGCGCACACGAACAAAGGGCCTTTTTTAAATTCATTGAAAGCTCTATCTCTAATGGAGAGCCCGATCAGCTATTGGGTCAGGTGAAAAATTTCATTGGACAAGTGACACAAGGGTATCCTGCACCTGAAGCGCTTAAAGCTAAATTGGTACACCTTCTGTTGGTTAGTTTACAACGGTTAAATATAGGGTGGAGTGAGGAAGTCTACTCACGTTTCTCGGAACGTTTGAACAAAGCTGTCGAAGGGGCAACCTATCTTCGGAATCTTGAGGATGGTGTTGCAACATGGTTAAAAGAGCTGATTCTTGAGCTTCATAGCGGCTCCAAAGGCGAACCCATTATGAACAAGTGCAAGGAATTTCTAGATGCACATCTACATGAAGACCTAAGTCTGGAGATCGTGGCCCGGCGCTTCCACTATAATGCGTCCTATTTTAGCATTCTGTTCAAAAATTATTTTGGGCTCTCGTTCACGGAATATATGGTGAAGCTCAGAATGCAAAAGGCTCAGCACTTACTGCTGCATACAGACGCCAAGGTCGCAGAAATTAGTAGACAGGTTGGTTATAAAGATATCAAATACTTTTTTAAAGTGTTCAAAAAAAACGTAATGCACACGCCGGAAGAATTTCGTAGGAAATTCAACTGATTGTTAGGTGAAAGGAAGATACGATGCGCCAAGTTAAATATATGTATCAAAAATTTTTGGACAGTAGCTTTCGTACGAAATTGATGCTGTCCTATTTTTTGTTGTCTGGTTTTATCGTTTTGATCCTAGGTTTCGTTTACTTTGAAACGAGCGCACGGAATATTACTACAAATGTAACAGATAGCGTTACAAGCGTTCTGCGTAGTAATAACCAGCTGCTGGATAACAAGCTGACAGCTATTCAAAAAACCGTAGATATGATTCCGATCGACCATGATCTTCTTCAGACCATTATGAACGTGGATACTACGGATTCTTCATCGCTGTTACGAGCTGATCGCAGCATTACAAAAATTTTGTACAGATACTTTGGCAATATGGAGGAAGTGTATGCTTCCCAAATTATGACGCAAAATTATGCATATGGAAGCACTGATCGGATGTATATTCCCGTTCAGCCGTTCTATTCTTCTCCGTTGGCAACAACGGCGGTGGAAGCAGAAGGGGCTACCCAATGGATTCCCGCTTATTCGTATGCCGATACATTCCATCAGCAGGATTTAAAACGAGGCTCCTATGAGTTTAGTTCTTTATTTGCTGTGGTAAAGCAGCTCCATTTGACTGCATTAGATGATGCAGGAACCTTTCATACGCTTCCGGAGGGAAAGGAAAAACCTATACTTATATTGAATTTTCGTCCTGACTTGTTAAAAGGGGGCTTTGAAGACTATGCAGCCCGCAGCGGATTTGCACATCTATCCTATGGCATGATTCATGATAAAAATGGGATGGTCATGAGTTCGAATGGACAGCAACAAGTGGGGGAGCCCGTGGCGGATTGGCTTAAGGATGCCATTACTTCGGAACAAGGGATGAAAATGGTAAACGTTAAAGGTCAAAGCATATTACTGGTTTACGAAGCGATGAAGACGACGGGCTGGGTATCTTATATAGCCATTCCCATGGAAGATGTATTGGGACATCTGTCAACGATTCGCACCTACACGGTGTTTTTTTTAGGTTTTATGATGCTCGTTGCTGTTATTCTTGCATATTTACTGTCTGTTTACATCAGTAAGCCCATCACAGATATGAAACAGGCGATGAAAGTAATGGAGAAGGGACATTTTGATATTCGAATTCCTGTGCGTGGCTATGATGAATTGGGAGACCTGGTGATTCGGTTTAATCAAATGAATGAAAAAATTAAAGATTTAATCGAGGAAAATTACAAGTCACGTCTACGAGCCAAAGAGTCGGAGTTAATGGCACTTAATTTACAGCTGAATCCCCATTTTTTGTATAACACCTTAACGACCATGTATTGGATCGCCTTAGAGCATAAACAGCAGGAACTAGGCCAATTGATCATTAGTCTGGCGGAAATGCTGCAAATTACTACTCGAAATAAAAACGATACATGGAGTTTGGAAACCGATCTGAATTGGCTGGAAAAATACATTTATATTATGCAGAATCGCTTTGAGGACAAGTTCACGGTGGAATATGATATTGATCCCATTTTGCTTCAGGTGGAGGTTCCCAAACTTTTCTTGCAGCCTTTTGTGGAGAATTCAATTATTCACGGCTTCGCCGAAATGGAATCAGGGGGTCTGATTAGGATCACAGCCTGGATCGAGAAGCAATTGGTGTGTTTTAAAGTGGAGGATAATGGATTAGGAATTCAAGAAGATCATATACGCCGAATTCAAGCTGGAGAAATCAGATCAACGGGCATTAAAAATGTAGACAGAAGAGTACGGCTATTATATGGAATGGATTATGGCGTTACGCTCCACTCGCCAGCAGGTAAAGGGACATTCGTCCTGATTCGCATCGGAGAAATTCATAGATCTAATCAAATGACACCAATCCAATGAGAGTACGACTTTTAAAAATGTAAGCGTTTGCTAAAATAAGTTTAGTGACGAAGCAACAAACGAAAAGATAAAAAAATAACCGGTTTGGGGGCGTTACTCATGTTAAAACGAAAATTATGGATCGTCTGCATGTGCTTGATCGTTGGGCTTATGTCAGCCTGTAGTTCAAATGAGAGCAGCAGCAAACCAGTTGATTTGCAGGGTCACGAGCAAGTGACACTGACCTATGCCAGTTGGGGGAGCACCAATGAAAAGAAGGTTCAGCAGGAAATCGCTAAAAAATTTACAGAGAAATATCCGTGGATCAAAATTAACTATATGCATATCCCCGGGGATTACGTAACCAAATTAACGACGATGTTTGCCGCCAATCAGGCACCCGATGTATTTCCCATTTATAAAGCACAGGCTCTGCAATGGGCTGAACAAGGCAAACTATATAATTTAAATGAATTTTTGAAGGAGGATAAGGAGCTAACGAAGGAAAGTCTTATTCCTAATTCAGTCATCTATTGGGATAAGGACAAAGTGGCTGGGATCAAGGTAACTGAGGAAGCTTTCGCGCTTTATTACAATAAAGATTTGTTTGATGAGGCTGGTGTTGCTTTGCCGCCAGTAAAGGCTGAGGAGGCTTGGACATGGGAGCAGTTTTTAGAGACAGCACAAAAGCTGACCATTGATAAAGCGGGAAATAATGCGCTCAGTCCCAATTTCGATGCAAGTAACATTAAACAGTATGGAGTTCGGTTTGATACATGGATGTGGCATTTGCTTGTGCCTTCCAATAACGCAAGTGTCATTTCAGACAAAGGGGACTCGCTTAATCTTGAGAGCCCTGATGTGATTGAAGCTGTTCAGAAAATGGCTGATCTGATCAACGTTTATCATGTGGCACCGTCGCCAACGCAGTCCAAAAATATACCTTCCCCGGCCGTAGCACTACAAAGTAAGCGTGTAGCGATGGATTTGGATGGACAGTGGGTTCAATTGGATCTTGGAGAATCGAAGGTGAATTTTGGTGTAGGCGTGTTACCCAAGCTGAAGAGCAGCAAAACGATCCTGTTTGGCGAACCGGAAGTGATTTCTGCCAAAACCAAACATCCTAAAGAAGCATGGATGTTTTATAAATTCTTGCTGGATGCTGAAAGCGGACTTGACATGCATTCCAGCGGATTGTGGATGCCTGTCATGAAAAAGTGGTACACCGAACCAGACTTGATTAGCAAATGGGCCGATGTCAAACCAGGTCATGCCGATGGTTACCGTGATGCTGTCATGAACCAAACGCTGCATAACGGTGTCAATTCTTACGACTATTATCTGAAAAACTCGGAAAAAATCAATGCTATCATTAACCCGGCGCTGGATCAGGTATGGCTGGGCAAGAAAACGGTGGAGCAAGCATTCAAGGAGGTTTCCGCAAAGGCTAACGCGGAATTTAAAGGGACGTATCCAAAAGAATAGGGTGAGTGTTTGGACAGAAAGAGAGGGATAGAATGCAATCATTATCTTCTATTCGTAAGAAGGAAAATTGGTTGGGGTGGCTTTTTGCCGCCCCTGCTATTCTCGGATTTGTCATTTTTGTTCTGGGACCGATGATCGCTAGTCTCTGGTTCAGTCTTACCGATTACAAGGTTGCTTCACAGGCCCATTTTATCGGTCTGGATAATTACGTTCACTTATTTGACGGTACGGATCAATTTTTTTATAAATCACTCGGGGTTACGTTTTATTATGTGTTCCTGAGTGTGCCCTTGCAAATTATTGTAGCTTTCTTTTTGGCGATATTGCTTAATCAAAAGGTAAAAGGTCTGGCTTTTTTCAGGACTGTTTTCTATCTCCCTACCATTGTGCCACTCATAGCATCGTCTATGATCTGGATGTGGCTGTTTGATCCGGATCTTGGCTTGCTAAATGTGGTGCTGCGTGCGCTGCATTTGCCTGAAAGTCAGTGGATCTATAGCGAAGGGTCGGTAGTTCCTACTCTGGTTTTAATGAGTTTGTGGACCGTTGGAGGAACCATGATTATTTTTCTGGCAGGCTTGCAAGATATACCTAGACATTATTATGAAGCCATTGAAATTGACGGTGGAAACGCTCTTCATAAGCTTATGTATATTACAATTCCATTGACATCGCCCACTATTTTTTTTAATACGATTATGGGCTTCATCGGTGGGTTTCAAGTGTTTGTTCAACCTTACGTCATGACTCAGGGTGGACCCAATAACTCCAGCTTGTTTTATACCTTTTATTTGTTCCGCGAGGCATTTACTTTTTCGAATATGGGTTATGCCTGTGCTATTGCTTGGGTGCTCTTTATTGTCGTTTTGGTATTCACTGCCTTTCTGTTCAAGACGGCCCGAAAATGGGTGTATTACGAAGGCGGGGGGGCATGAACATGAAAAAACGCGGTTGGAGTTGGAGCAGGGTTTTGCTCTACGCAGTTCTCATAGTGGGCTCACTGTTTTGTATGTTTCCTTTTTACTGGCTGGTGCGAAGCTCCATGATGGATTTAAGTCAGATTTTTTTGATCCCGCCGAAATGGATTCCAGAGCCTTTTGTATTCGAGAATTTTTTACAGCCGTTTGAAGAGTTATCCTTTGGGCGCTATTTTGTGAATACATTTATCGTCGTTGCGGGTACTTTGGCGGGTGTACTTCTGTCGAGTACCATTTCTGCCTATAGCTTTGCGCGAATGAGATGGAAGGGAAGAGATAAGGTATTTGCCTTGTTATTAAGCAGCATGATGCTGCCGTTTGCAGTCACGCTGATTCCGTCATTTATTGGTTGGCAGGCATTAGGCATGGTTAATTCGTACGTTCCATTGGTATTACCTTCGTTTTTTGGTGGAGGCGTTTTTAATATTTTTTTGCTAAGACAATTCTACATGACGCTACCGCGAGAACTGGATGAAGCTGTATTTGTGGATGGAGGCAATCATTTTACGATTTTCACCCGTATTATTTTGCCTTTGTCGAGGTCGGCGATTTTGGTCATTGGATTGTTTACGTTTTTGAATACATGGAATGATTTTATGGGGCCGCTGGTTTACCTTAATGATGAGAGCAAATTTACGTTGGCGATTGGGCTGCAGCAATTTCAGGGAATATATTCGGCTCAATGGGGCGTTTTGATGGCCGCATCTTTAATTGTAGTCTTGCCTGCTATTATTCTTTTTGCCATAGGACAGAAGTATTTTATGGAAGGGATTGCCTTGACGGGGATTAAAGGATGAGGACAACTGCCAGGTACGCACTTTGCTTTTTTTGGAATCTAATAATAAAATGGAAGTAACTTTCGAAAAGGAGATGACGTGAATTGGCAGAGCAAGTGCGTCTTGGCAAAACAGATTTATATGTAAAACCAATTGGTTTGGGTGCAAATAAGGTGGGAGGACATAATCTCTTTTCCGATTTGAATAATGAAACGGGCAAAGAAGTCGTTCGCACAGCTTTGGACAATGGCATCAATTTTCTGGATACGGCTTTTATTTATGGACCTGAGCACTCGGAACGGTTGATTGGTGAGGTATTGAAAGAGCGTGGTCAGCGTGATAAAGCTGTTATTGCCACGAAGGGTGCACACAAATTTGTGAACGGAGAGGTCGTTTTTGACAACTCGCCTGCTTTTTTACGTGAATCCGTTGAATCCAGCCTGAAAAGATTGCAGACCGATTATATCGATCTGTTTTATATCCATTTCCCGGACGAAGCAACGCCGAAGGCAGAAGCGGTCGGAGAACTGAAGAAGCTTAAGGACGAAGGCAAAATCAAGGCTATTGGCGTATCTAACTTTTCCATTGAACAACTTAAGGATGCGAATAGCGACGGTTATGTAGATGTGCTCCAATCCCAATATAATTTGTTTCAACGGGAAGCTGAGAAGGATCTGCTGCCTTATACCAAGGAAAATGGCATTTCGTTTGTGCCTTATTTCCCGCTAGCCTCAGGATTGCTGGGTGGTAAGTATACGAAAGACATGACCTTCACGGACATCAGAGCAAAAAATCCACTGTTTCAGGGAGATGCATTTGCTCGTAATTTGGACAAAGTGGAGCAGGTACGAGAGATTGCCAATGCGTTGAATGCAGAGGTTGCTCATGTTGTACTCGCATGGTATTTGACCCGCGATTCGATTGATGCCCTCATTCCAGGGGCGAAGGGGCCGGAGCAGGTGCTGGCGAATCTGAAGACGCTAAATGTCCAATTGAGTCAGGCTGATATCGAAAAGATTGACCACATTTTCAAATAATAAGTGCACCTGAAATTTGCAATTGTATATGTATTCCATCTAGAGAAGCTGCCGGACGGGCGGCTTCTTTTTCGTCCCTCCCTTGCATATCCTTGTAGGGTAAGTTCAACGCTGCGGGGGGATCGGATGATGAGAAGACCGCAATGGCACAGCGCGCCCAACAGAAGACGACGCGGCAGACGTAGAGTATTTTTGATTGTGGTACTGGCGCTGCTGGTGGGAATCATACAGGTGGCTGCTTATGTGGAGCAGCATTTGAAGCCGCCTATGATGCACCTGGCAAAAGTACGGGTCAAACAAATGGCGACGGAGGCTATTAATTCAGCAATTACAGCACAGGTAGAGCAGGGGAAGACGGCTGATAATTTGATCGAATGGAGAACGGATGCACAAGGAAGAACCTCCGGCTTTGTTCTGAATTATGCAGAGCATATGAGAATTACGTCAGACACGCTCAAAGCAGTCAAGGCAACGATGGACAGCATGAGCCATTTTGATGAGAGTGTTCCGATTGGTCAGGCATTGGGCAGTCCACTGTTGGCAGCTTATGGACCAACGGTCCCCCTAAAGGTGGAGCCGCATGGAGCAATCAAGGTGGATTTAAATACCCGTCAACAGGATGCGGGCATAAACATGATCTTGGTGGAAGTGTACATTCGGATTACGACGGAAGTGTCCGTGGTTATACCGTTTGAGATGCAACCTCAGATTGTGGAGACGGAAATTCCGGTTTCTTATTTATTAGTGGTAGGCAACGTTCCGATGTACTACTATGACAATCAGGGGAAACCAGTGGGTAAAAATGGTGCAGCCGCTCCGCAGTTGGCGTTGCCTCCCCATTCCATAGAGAGTAGCGGCGCTGTAGATCCCAGCACAGTAAGTGTTCCAGAGGTACAGGAAGACCAAAACACCTCCAGTCAGTCCCCAACGCCATAGAGCAGAGGGGGACTGACGTCAGACGCTCAGGAAAAACAAAAGAGACCCTATGAGGAGGTCCCTTTTGTTTTTCCTGTTTTGAGCGCTTTGCGTTCGGTCTGCTCCCACTGTCTTAATAACGGATACGGGTCAAAGGACCAATCTGCCCAGCCATTGTCCCGATATATACCATAGTGCAGATGCGGTGGAAACTTGCCTTGGGTACCGGGTTTTCCATAGCCCGAGCTTCCGACCCAGCCAACCGTCTGACCGGGTGTAACGATGTCTCCGTTGTGGACGGTTTTGTCAAAGCCGGAAAGATGCGCATAGTAGTGATAGCGGTTGTTGAGATCTCGGATTCCGATTCGCCATCCGCCGAAGGGATTCCAGCCCTTCATTTCAACTACACCGTAGCAGGTACTGCGAACTGGAACTCCATAGCCAGCAAACAGATCAGTTCCTTCATGTATACGGTAACCGCCCCAGCTACGACGGCTTCCCCATGTGCTGCGGTAGCTATAGATGCTGCCTAAAGGAAGGGGGAAAGCTTGACTGACCAGATCCAGCTTGCCATACGTCCGATACAGCTTGGCAAACTGCTGAACTCTTTGAACTGCGCGGCTGTTATGGTAATATTCCCAAACGGCAATACCAAATTCATCCTCGTTGTTTCCATACTTTCCGAGATAAGATGCGATGCTGAATAGCAGATCCTTGTCATTATTACGGTCAGCGATTCCATCACCCGAACCGTCTTGTCCCAGCCCGGAAAATAGTTCAATGGAACGCGGATTTTGATCCTCCGAATCAGGGTTCATCAGGCCGGACCAGACTGGTCCCGTGATGAAAATACCTATGATCCGTTCCGCATGCTTGCGATCCCTGGGATGGGCCACTGTAAGTGTGCGTTCATACTGGTCGATGGCGGCCAGCCTGTACCAAGGAACTCCAGTCAGGGCTTCGATGGAATGATATAGAGCCAGCCTGGACGTATACGACGAAGACTGAACATGTGAAGCATCTACATTTGCGGTCAGGCTGCTTCTGGCGGACGAGGACTGTAAGTGATTGGCAAAGGCATGGGCAGGAAGCGGACAGGCCGTTGTCAGTGTAGTAGCGCATAACAGCAGCGATAACAAACGAACAGCTCGGGCTGTCCGCGTAGGGTAAGGCACGTGAACCGACCTCCTATAGAAGGGCTTAATCGCCCGGTAAATTCTAGGCCCCGTATTCAATAGCGTGAATAGGGTGCTTTTGTTTAGATTGAGCCATATCCGCCGCTTTTATCCATGTAAAGAGTTTACTTTTTCCGGCATCAATGTCATATCAAAAAGGGAACAATGAATGGAGGTTTTTCCATGGCTTTCATGTTATAATGTATGGCAATGACAGCTTAAGCTTATCAGAAAGAAGGTCTATGCCATTGTCTAGAAAAGTGAAGGAAGCTAAGCCCGACTGGATTCGTATTAAACTTACGACAGGCGATAACTATCAGGAAATCAAGAGCATGATGCGTTCCAAGACATTACATACCGTATGTGAGGAGGCACGATGCCCTAATATATATGAATGCTGGGCCAATAGGACAGCTACATTTATGATTTTGGGTGATACTTGTACGCGTGCGTGTCGTTTTTGCGCAGTAAATACGGGAATGCCTACGGAACTGGACTTGCAGGAGCCTGAACGCGTCGCTGAAGCGGCTGAAAACATGAATTTGAAGCACTGTGTCGTAACCAGTGTGGCTCGCGACGATTTGAAAGATGGAGGTGCTACTATATTTGCAGAAACGGTTCGTGCGATTCGCCGCCGGTTACCTTTTTGCAGTGTAGAAGTATTGATTCCCGATTTTATGGGCGATATTGAATCGCTACGAATCGTCATGGATGCCAAGCCAGATATTCTGAATCATAATATTGAAACGGTGGAGCGAATGTCCGACAAAGTTCGGGCTAAAGCGAAATACCGTCGCTCTCTGGAGCTGCTTCAACGTGCGAAGCAATTAAATCCGGCTATTCCAACGAAATCAAGCATCATGCTAGGTGTCGGGGAAGAGTGGGACGAGATCTTACAAACCATGGATGATCTGCGCAAAGTCGATTGTGACATTATGACAATTGGTCAATATTTGCAGCCGTCCGAGAAACATTTATATGTGCAAAAATATTATCCACCGGAAGATTTTGCGAAGTTAAAGGAAGAGGGATTACAGCGGGGATTCAGCCACGTCGAATCCGGACCGTTGGTCCGCAGCTCCTACCAAGCGCATGAGCAGGTGAAGTCAGCCGCTCAGCATAAGGAAGAAGGCGCCCTTTCGCAGGCTTGATCCGGGAAAGGCGGTCAGAATAGCTTGTTTCAAATCGGTGGTAAAAACTATGAATTGTTGCAGGATCACAAGAACGGGTGGAATCCCGAAGCGTTTCGTGATCGGTATAGTGAAGTGCTGGATCGCTATGATTACATTATTGGTGATTGGGGTTACAATCAGCTACGTCTTAAGGGCTTTTATCGAGACGGTCATCCCAAAGCAAATAAGGATACATCTATAGTGATACTGGACGATTACATTAATGAATACTGCAATTTTGGCTGTGCCTATTTTGTGTTGCAAAAAAGTCGTGAAGTGGTTAATAAAAACGGGGTCAATGATGAAATCATTGCTCCAGATATTCAGCAGTTGGTAGATGCTCAAAGGGAACAAGCAGGAACGCTAGAACCCGAAGAGCAGCAAGAAGTATTGCAACATACAGCTGGAGAACAGGAGTGGCCGCAATCACAGCAGGATTCCACAGCTACGGAGGAATCGCGAGTGGAGCAGCCTCGAGAATCCCGGGAACCACGCGAGTTGCAACGTCGGGAATCGAAGGATGCCCAGGAAGTACGTGAGCGACAGCCGCGTGAAGCTCGCGAAAGTCGTCCATCCAGAGAAGGACGTGAAGGAAATCGGCAGCGTGAGCCACGTGAAGCACGCGATTCGCGCCAGCCAAGAGAACCACGTGAAGCAAAGGATGGACGCAATCCGGGTGAAGGGCAGCAAGCCCGGGAACCACGTAGACAGCGCAATCAGCAAGGGAGTTTCGATAAAAAGGAATCGCGTGGACCACGCTATGAGCGTCAATCAAAGGAAAATCGGGAGGGACGGCAAGTTCGTGTCTCTCGTGAACCTGAGGGCCAGCGTCAGACCCAGCCAGCTGCTAAAGCCGAAAGAGCTGAGGGTAGTAAAAAGAATAAAACATTTACAGCTCCACAACAAAACGGTTCCTGAATTTTCAGGGGCCGTTTTGTTTGTAAAAAAAGAGCCAGATTCGGCTCTTTTATAGGTTCTAATTAAGAAAAGCGTTGCGTACTCGATCCCAAAATGGGAAAGGACGGTAACGAGCGAAGCTGATCTTCTGACTTGCGACCTGACATCGAACAGAGATTAAGTCATCCACAGGAAAGTTGAGGTGATCTACTGTCAATAAGAGACGCTGATCTTTCCGTGAAAAAATATCACAATGATGGTGTTTGGGCAGTAGCAATGGCGATCCCAGTGTCCGATACACACGGTTATTAATGGAAGCGATCTCAGTCAATTGCAATGCTTCAATGGTGGGATGAACCATAGCTCCGCCAAGTGCTTTATTATAGGCGGTCGTTCCTGAGGGGGTAGAAACACATATACCATCACCGCGAAACATTTCAAAGGTGATATCGTTAATATCTACTTGGGCAACGACAGTGCCATCCACCCCTTTTAATGTAAATTCATTCAAGGCAATAAAAGAAGCATTGCCTGACTTCTTGTGAATTTCCAACTCAATCAGTGGATACTTAACGATTCTCGGGTTAAGCGGTCCTTCAGATCCGCTTTGGCTCATCAGGTGGATTAGCTCCTCCAGCTCGTCCGCACGCCAATCAGCGTAAAAGCCTAGATGACCGGTATGTACACCAACAAAGGCAATATCCGGAATGCGGTCGATGAAGGTATGAAACGCATGAAGCATCGTACCATCGCCTCCAATAGACACGACGATTTCCGGCGATTCGGCATCCAGCTTGAAATTCTTTTCTTGGGCAAGACGGTGAAATTGCTGACTCAAGTCCATGGAGTGCTGATCCCCGCGATCCAGAACATAATATCTCAAGATGAAAAGCTCCTTTGTCATGGGTATATATCGATCATAATCAATTATGAGCAAGAACACAATCGTTCATTGCCTGTGTGTTCTTCTCAAACGTACATATAAGCGACTTGTACCCACACTCAACCATGAGAGACTAAGCATTCCAGCCAGTATAAAGGCAAGAAACAGCAGACTTTGCAACAACATGACGGACGAGAAGCCAGGTGACCACGCGATGTCGTATATCGGAGAAAAGACTGGAGAGCTTCCCTGTCCCATAAGAGGCCGCCATAACACGAGAGCTAGCAGTGCTGAGATGATGCCGTGCGCAGCCCGGGCCAACAAAAATGGCAAATAACGAAGATCCGTCATATTTAAAATACTTGCAACCTGCGCATGAACCGACAGCCCGCCCCAGGAGAGAACAAAAGCGGCTGCGGCTACCTTGAATGGTAACGCCGCTGCCGTGGCTTTACCTGCGGCTTGCGCTCCTAAAGTGACTTCGAAAATACCACCCACAATGGACTCCGTTAACGTAGGAGGAAGACCACATGCAGTCAATAGGCTTGCTGTAAGCAGATGAAGCCCGCTCATTAAACCGGAGTTCGTCAAAGCTTCTAAAATGACGCAGAAGAATACAACTAGCCCTCCTACGACAATAATAAGGCGTAGGGAGGAAGTAATCGCCTGACGAAGTAACTCACCCAATGGGCGACCATCTTCCAAACGAGCTGTATGCATGGCATATAATGCTTGGCGTAGGGGTCCAGGCTGCCTATTGCGATCTGCTGCTTTTGTATTCTTGGACTTCGACCAGGCTTTTTGAGTAGGTTGGCGGTCGCTGCGAGTACCTGTTTCCCCTGAACGGGAACCGTGGAAGCGCATAAGCAGCCCGATGATGAGCACGCCACCATAATGGGCCGCGCCTAGTACGAGTGCAATTTCTGGTTGATGGAAGAAGCCAACGGAAACCGCACCGATCAAAAATATCGGATCAGAGGAAGTAGTAAACGCGACCAAACGCTCTCCTTCAATGCGTGTGATCCATTTTTGCTCCCACAGCTTGGCTGTTAGTTTAGCTCCAATCGGGTAACCGGATGCACAGCTGACCGCAGCGACAAAACCCCCACAGCCAGGTACACGGAATAGAGGCTGCATCAGCGGATCCAACAGCGCACCTATGAAATGAACAATTCCGAAACCGAGGAGAAGCTCGGAAATAACGAAAAACGGGAATAAAGACGGAAACAGCACGTCCCACCAGATGGCAAGCCCCCGAAGCCCGGCATTCAGAGAAGATTGCGGGTATACAGCCATAAGCATAAACAGGAATAGCAGTGTAAGGATGAGCAGAGGAAGCGAGTAACGACGGTATAGCGACATAGAGGCCCCTCCTTTGGTGTTGTACTAATATACCTATGTCGGGGATGGACAAAGAGTACAAAAAAATCAAAGAAAACGGTTACATTTATTGCTGTATTTTTGTAAATAGTATGTTAAAATAGGAAAACAACGATCCATAACCTTAAGGATGGAGTGATCAGGATGAGTATCGTTGCCGGTCTGTTCGTATGTGCTTTTGTGTATGTTATTCGTGCCTCTCTCGTCCATCCCGGTGAAGAGGATTGGCGGAGTTATTAGTGGTATTTATAGAATGACGAAGCTGTGTGCAACGAAGCACACCCTCTTCATATGTTAAATTGATAAAATGACGCTTATTTTTAGCGTCATTTTTTGTTTTTTGTTATAATACGGGTGTATATTTATTACCATAGCACAGAAAGTTGGAGAAAAAGTGAACCCTAGCCTGAGCATTTATGACAACCTTGGGGGTGCGGAAGGTGTTCGTGCTATTATTGAGGCCTTCTACCCGAGAGTTTATAAAGATCCGTTGTTAAGTCCCCTGTTTCCTAAAGACATGGAACCGGTTAAGGAAAAGCAGTATATGTTCCTGAGCCAGTTTTTTGGAGGACCGTCCCTTTTTTCTGATGCATATGGTCATCCGATGTTACGTGCCAGACATATGAAGTTTCCCGTAACGGAGGAGCGAGCAGAGGCATGGTTGTCTTGTATGGCAGGTGCGTTAACGGATACGGGCATTGAGGAGCCGCTTCGTTCAATCATACTTAACCGTTTGTCTGGTCCTGCGCATCATTTTGTAAATACCCCGTAAGCTTTCGGGGATTGCCGAATTTTGGAGAGGGTTGTAAAAACATTGGAACTTGAACCGTTATATCAGATCAAAATCATTTGCCCACATTGCGAAGAAGAATTTCAGACATCCCGTGTAAGACCAAGCCTAAAGAAGGCCATTCGTACGGATTCAGATTTTTGTGCTTATTATAAGAATGAAAATCCGGATTTTTATGTCGTAAGGGTCTGTCCTCATTGTGGATTTACCTCGACAGAGCACTCTACCGTTCAGTTAAGCGAACAGCAAACCAAGATATTCAAGGATAAAATCGGTAATCGCTGGCAGTCTCGCGAATATGGCGGGCATCGTAGCTGGGAAGAGGCATTAGAAACGTATAAACTGGGTTTACTATGTGCCCAGGTCATCGGAGAAAAGGAACGCGTAGTAGCTAGTCTATTACAGCATATCGCTTGGATGTACAGATACCAGGGAAATGAGGAGCAGGAGCTTCGCTTTCTCAAATTTAGCCTGGATTCTTATGTTCGGGTCTATGAGCTGGAGGGTGTCGGGGCGAATAATGCCAAACTGCTTTATCTGATTGGTGAATTGCATCGACGTACAGGCAACTTTAACGAAGCGGTACGCTGGTTTTCGCGTGTCATTAATGACAAAAAGATTATGGATGCAGCCATGATCCGGGCTTCCCGTGAACAGTGGTCTGTACTGCGAGAACAAATGCTGGCTAAAAATTACCAACTGCCGGAGGAAATGCAAGACGCAAGCTCCTCCTGAAGAAATAAAGGTGTGCACTATGGCCGATTTAGGCTCATGGTTCACACCTTGTTTGTAAAACGGGTTATCTTATCTTACAACTGCCTCATGAATTAATGATGACGCAATGTGGTATCTGACAGCAAATAATCGTCATCACAATCCACTAAAGTAACCTTGTTATGGCAGCATGGAAACACAAGCAGCTTTTTCATACCTTCGTGTATGAGCTTAAGTTCTTTTGGCTTCAGGGGCAGCAAAACATTATCATGGTCGCAAAACGGACAAGACTGTACATAAACGTCTCCCATGACGATGTCATAAGGCCAGGTTTTATGAAAAGGGATCATGATTTGTCCGATTCTCCGCCGTTCGGGTCAGCGGTTTCTTCTTTAGCCAGTTCGGCTAGCTTTTGCATCAAAATGTGCTGGGGTGTATGCATAAGGTGTTCCAGCGGAATGCCGAGCTTTTCGGATAATTTCACAGCCGTTTCCGGCGAAATTTGTAAGGGTCTCATCCTGTTTTCCTCCCAATTGTAGTGATTTACTATCACGATGTAGCTTTATTGTATATGAAACCACAAGAATTCGCCAAAAAAGAAAGGTGGAACTATTATGAAAACACCGTTAAAGCAAACATGGGATCTGGAATCTATTTTTAGCGGAGGATCTTCCTCTGCCTCATTTCTTGCATTTTTGGAAGAAATGGAAAGCAAGGTCCAACAACTGCAAGCTCAGCTTAAAGCAGCCAAAGTACCACAAACGGTATTGGATACCGAGCGTCTGGATAGTGTACTGAATAGCATACAGGAGCTGTTTAATGGTGCGTCGCAGGCGGGTTCCTTTGTCTCTTGTCTAACTGCTCAAAACCAGCACGACAAGCTGGCTGTTCAACTGGGGGCGCGTGTCAATACGCTATATGCCCAAGGAAAAAGTGCTTTAGTATCTTTCCAGAACTTGCTGGCACAAACCAGTGAAGACATTTGGCAGAAATGGATGGAGCGCGAAGCTATCCAGCCGATTTCTTTTGTCCTGACCGAATATCGGAACGAAGCACGTGAAAAAATGGCTCCTGAGCTGGAAAGCCTTGCATTGGATCTGGCAGTGGATGGCTACCATGGCTGGGGCGACTTTTATGATACCATTGTCAAAAATATGACGATCCCTGTGCCAGAAAATGGCGAGATCGTAAACCTGTCTGTAGGTCAGGCAGCTAATAAGCTGGATGAAGCAGATCGCAGCGTACGTAAAGACGTATTTGCACGTTGGGAAGAGGCATGGACTCAGGTAGAGGACTATTGCGCGGATACATTGAATCATTTGGCAGGCTTCCGTCTGAAGCTATATGAAAAACGAGGCTGGACAGATGTGCTTAAAGAACCGCTGGAAATCAGCCGTATGTCTGCACAAACGCTGGATACGATGTGGCAGGTTATTAATGAAACAAAGCCTATTGTAGTCAAATACTTGGAGCGGAAAGCAAAACTGCTGGGCTTAGAGAAGTTGTCCTGGCATGACGTTGAAGCTCCGCTGGGGACGTCAACCACTAAAATCCCTTACGACGATGCTGCTGTAACGATTGTTGAGCAATTTGGTAAATTTAGCTCGAGAATGGCTGAATTTGCCCAAATGGCTTTTGAGAAAAGCTGGATCGAAGCAGAAGATCGTCCAGGCAAACGTCCGGGTGGTTTCTGTACATCTCTGCGTCTGAGCAAAGAGACCCGTATTTTTATGACCTATGCCGGATCCCCATCCAATGTTTCGACACTGGCCCATGAGCTCGGACATGGTTATCATCAGCATGTGATGAATGAATTGCACCCATTGAATCAAAATTATGCCATGAACGTAGCTGAGACGGCATCGACGCTGGCAGAACTAATTGTATCAGATGCGTTGCTGGAAGCTGCCGAGGGTCAGGAAAAGGTGGCTTTGCTGGAGGATAAAATTCAGCGTGGTGTAGCCTTCTTTATGAACATTCATGCCCGTTTCCTGTTTGAAACCCGTTTTTACGAGCTGCGGAAAAAAGGAGTCGTAGGAGCACAACAATTAAGCGAGTTGATGGAACAAGCGCAGCGTGAAGCGTTTAGTGGTGTCCTGGATGAGGCTCATCCTCATTTTTGGGCATCCAAGCTGCATTTCTATATTACGAATACTCCATTCTACAACTTCCCGTACACATTCGGGTATATGTTCAGTGCAGGAATTTACGCTTTTGCGAAGGAAAATCCTGACGGCTTCGCCGACCAATATGATGCCTTGCTGCGTGATACAGGTCGCATGACAGTCGAAGAATTGGCTTCCAAGCACTTAGGTACCGATTTAACACAGGCTGACTTCTGGCGTAATGCTGCGCAAGTTACTGTTCAGGATATTGAGCAATTTTTACAAATGACAAAATAACGGATTTACACTTTAGAGGTCTCCCACGAGGGAGGCCTTTTTTGTAATTTTTGCAGAAGATGATGAACAAAGTCGCAAAATGTCGAAGTGTAATTAACATTACCTGTTGGCGAAATTTAAAATGATGGATATACTTAGAAAATAGTTATAAATACCCAATTATGTTGGTTTTGATTGTAAGGTTAAAAATCTTCGCATATAATTGAGCCGTAAGACCTATTAAATATTTTTGGATAAGGTATATAGGAGGGTTTTTGTAATGGATGAAGTAGGTCAATTGTCGTTGGCAAGGCAGATGGATATCGTTTTAAAAGAACTGGATAATGAACTGGCGGGTTTGTCGTCAGGTATCGTATTTGTACAAATACGTAACAATGTAGTTGGGAAATTTGGGATTCGTCATAATCCGCTTGCAGGTAAAGGTGGCACATTTGCAGCAGTAGAACCGGGGTTATCAGTAAAGCATCGGGAGGATTTTCGGCGTATGGCCCTAGAAACGCTAAATCATAAGCGTAGCTGGACTCATGGTGAGATTGCTTTCGATTTTGCCATCAGACAAGGAACGATTTTGGTAGATGCAACACTGGAGTCAAACTACAACATGGCGAATCTCATGATCCGCTACAACAAGCCTACATACCGAGCGGCTAATTCGGAATAAACATTTATATGAGAATTTTGCAAAAATCCCATAAGCGACTTCCAATGAACAAGATATAGATCGAAATGGTTAGTTCGTCTATATCTTGCACTTCGGAGCGACTGGAATCGAATTTTGCAAAATCCTGATAAAAAAGAGTAAAGAAAAGGCGGCCTTCCTAGGGAAGACCGCCTTTGTTATATGCCCGTTATAACGTATTTTGGTAAATTACGATGAACGGAATGCTCACGCGGAATAATGACGCTTATTGACCTGAACGACCTGATAATTGCTGTTCGGCCAGCTGTACCAAGCGTTTAGTGATATAGCCTCCCAGAGAACCAGCTTCACGGGATGGCATGTCACCGTAGTAACCATCTGCCGGAATGGTGATGCCCAGCTCTTGTGCAGCTTCATATTTCAATTGTTGCAATGCGTTGTTGGCTTGAGGAACAACTAGGTTGTTACTGCGACGGCTTCTGCCTTGATTAGCTTCATTCATGTGTAGTCACCTCCTTCGGCTGTGATGAGGTTAGTATGCGACAGAGTTATGAAAATATGCGCCGAAGGAAGAAAAGTGACTAGAGGAAAATTACGGATATATGATATGAATCTGAGTTTTGAGGTCGATGGATTGCTGAGGCTCCAGACGGATCAGCCCGGCTTCCCCGACAGGATCAGGTGAATTGGGTGCATCAGGCAGCCATGTATAAGGCTCAATGCAAAGATACTGGTCGCATTCACCTTTGGTATATAAAACCCAATACTTATAGTATTGCTCATCTGCTGTGTAGCGGATTTGATAACCGTCGTCACGGGTCAAAAGAGCTTCAGCAGGGCCTTCCGTTGCCCGCAGCAAAGTATCTAGATTTGTTCCTTTCAAAGAAAGACCCGAAGAGAGCTGCTCCAAGTCATCTAACGAAGTAATGATACCTGTAGGTAGCTGTTCAGCATCCTGCTCATATACGCCGTTCACAGGCAGCTTTAGGCGCCAGCGCTCAGGTTCTCCGTCCACCATAAACCAAGTGTGATATCCCAAGCCAAATGGGGCTGCTTTTTCACCTAAATTCGTTACGCGCAGCGTTTGACTTAATACAGCACCCTGCAAGCGATACGTCATCTCCAAACGTAAAGGAATGGGGAATTGTTCCATCCAGTGCGGATCACTTTCTGTCAAAAGCTCAGTAGTAACACTGCAACCTTCTTCATCCTCTTCAATATCACTGCAGCGCCAGGACTGATTACGATGCAGACCGTGTATATGATTGTCATTGGCTGTATTTCGGTCGAACTGATAAGGAACACCGTCAAACTCAAATTGTCCCTTGCGAATTCGGCCTGGAGGAATCAAAATGGGCAAGCCAAAATGATAAGGCTTTTGTAAATAGAAAGCCAATTCTTCCTCACCAGGCCGACGTACGATATCCCGGTCGAGCTTCAGATCACGCACTGAGATAATATTATTCCCGAGGCGAGGGATCATCGTAACTTCGAGTTCACCACTATGTAAAACATACGTGTCGTAACCGTTCCAGTGTTCTTTGGTCACTTGTTTCATATCCATGCTCCTTTGTCCACTATAATCGGTTGAAGCTTCGTGTCATTATGATAACAGATTTTTGATCGTAGGGCACAATCGTCATTTGACAATAACATTATGCGGAATTATCATTAATGTAGTTTAGAAAGTAATGACATGGATAACACGATGATGAGGACAAGTAAGCTTTCGCATAAGCTCTTCAGAAAGCCGGTGGTGGATGGGAACCGGTGAGCCTGCACTGCTGAATGGACCTTGGAGTGCCGAACAGAACAGGATTCTACTGTCCTCAGTATGACGGCCGATTGCTCCCCGTTAACGGAGCTTTAAGATTGCAGGCAGCCACGGAGCATAGCTCTGACAAGTAATAGGCTGACGGCAATGAATAAGGGTGGTACCACGGTCTCGCGTCCCTTGAGGATGCGGGGCCTTTTTGCGTTCTAATTTTGAAATAAACGGAGGAGGAAGAATATGAAAACTGTACTTTCAGGTATTCAGCCTAGCGGACAACTTACTTTGGGCAATTATATTGGTGCAATGAAAAACTTTGTCAAATTGCAAGAGGATCATCAATGCTACTTTATGGTCGTGGACCTTCATGCAATTACCGTACCGCAGGAACCGGCCCAATTACGTGAGCAGTCGGAGGCGGTAGCGGCATTATTTATCGCAGCAGGTATTAACCCGGAGAAATCCAATGTCTTTTTACAATCCCATGTTCCTCAGCACGCTGAGCTAGGATGGTTGATGACAACACTGACGAATATGGGCGAGCTGGAACGTATGACTCAGTTTAAAGACAAAGCGGCAGGCAAGGACTCCGTAGGAGCAGGGCTGTTCGTATATCCATCGTTGATGGCAGCTGACATTTTGCTCTACAACGCGGATCTCGTTCCGGTAGGCGACGATCAGAAACAGCATCTGGAGCTGACACGCGATTTGGCGGGTCGCTTTAATCACCGTTACGGAGATTATTTTACTGTTCCCGAACCGTATATCCCTGAAGTAGGGGCGAGAATTATGTCCCTGGATGATGTATCCAAAAAAATGAGTAAGAGCAATCCGAATGCAGGCAGCTTTATTGCCCTGCTGGACGAACCGAAAGTCATACGCAAGAAAATTAGCCGCGCTACAACCGATTCTGGTAGTGAGGTTAGATATGATCCAGCCAATAAACCGGAAATTAGTAATCTGATGGGCATCTACAGCCAGTGTTCCGGTTTGTCGCTCCAAGAAGTGCAGGATCGCTATGAAGGTCAAATGTACGGAACATTTAAAAAAGAACTGGCAGAGACCGTTGTAGCTATGCTTGAACCGATTCAGCAGCGCTATCGCGACATCCGGGAATCCGGTGAGATTGGACGTATTTTGGCCCAATCCGCAGAGCGCGCACAAGAAGCGGCTGAAGTCACGTTGTCTGCGGTCAAAGAGCGCATGGGCTTTCTGCCACGTCTACGCTAAAGCATATTGAGGCGAACGGATTAGGCCTTTTATAAGATTGGATTAGGAGCGGCGTTGTCGAGCTTTGACCACGAAACCCCAGCCGATATTGCCGACAGATAATAGCCCCAGTAGAATGGCAAGCCATGCGGAATAACTGATGGATATAGCGGCTGCGGTCAGCAGGACAATGGATGAAACGGCGAACCATAGGGATAAACCTTTGCTCATTGGTAAAAACCTCCAGTGTTCGAATGTTGAATTTCAGGAATAAGTAGTTGTAAGCGAGCCATAATAATCTTGCAAGCTTGCAATGAACCTCACTCACAAAGAACTGAAAGGAGATTCAAATATGAGCAGACGTCGTTCAAACAACCTGCAAGTACCGCAGGCCAACGCCGCTTTACAACAATTAAAATATGAGGCAGCTCAAGAACTTGGCATCACCATCCCTCAGGACGGTTACTTCGGTAATGTTGTTTCCCGCGAAACAGGTTCGCTTGGGGGATATATCACGAAAAAGCTGGTCCAACAAGCAGAACAATCCTTGTCGGGCAGCAGCCGTTTGCAGTAATACACATAAACACTCCATCTTGGAAGCTGTATTATGAGCAACTGTGATGAAGAAAATCCGGAGCGATCATGCTCCGGATTTTTTTACGCATGGCTTATGACCATTGTGAATCACGCAAGTCCGCTTCGTCAAGAGGGCGCTTTCATGAGATCTGATTTTTTGCGGGAATGACCAAAAAAAGCAAGCTCCCAGATTAAGGGGAACTTGCTGTCTGTTGTTCATACGGCTTGTTGTTAGCTTGTAAGCAGGTTTTAATTCGTATGCAGGGAAAGGCGTTTTTGCATCTTTTCGTCACTGAGCCATCCAATATAGCTGTTGATCAGTCCGAACTGCTTATCCATCGCGACCACAGCCACGAATGGATATTGTCTCCGGTGTCGATACCTCACGTCTCCCCATCGCACAATGTAGCCCCATTCCAGTTCCTCCACCTCGGCAACGGCAAAGGAGGAAAAATAGCGAAATGCCTGCACATCGCGATAGGATTTAGATGCTTCTACGGCAGGATGTGTGGATGGAATTGCATGTTTCGTCCAAAATAAGTGTTTGCCATTTAATCCGCCAATGTCATAACTTCCATTCTGATGAGCTTTTACCACATGCCACCGGTTCCATGATACGGTGGGAATGATATAATAGATGTCGCCCTCCTGACGCTCATTGTCCATATTACGTACCGCTTTTCTGGTTATAAAATGACTCCAGGTTCGCCAAATGTAATATAGGCCAATAATAACGTACAACGTAATAAATAAGGGAGCGGGTGGAGTCAATCCGGTGATCCACAGCATAATCGCAGCAACATGGGTGCCAAAAATAAAGGGATCGAAAATATGGATGATATTCCAAGATATCCACTTGTTTGTAAACGGTCGGAATGCCTGTGTTCCGTACGTATTAAATAAATCTGTGAATACATGCAGGCAGACGGCAATCGTTACCCATAATGCTACATGACCTGGGGGCACATCTCTGAAGATCAGGCAAATCAGTCCTGTTATGGACAAGATCCATATCAACCAGAAGGGAATTGAATGCGACAGTCCACGGTGATTGCGAATGTAGGCTGCATTGTTTTTCAACCGAAGCAAAGTGTCAAAATCCGGAGCTTGTGACCCTACGACTGTAGCGAGCAGTATGACTGCGGCCAACTTTGGATCTCCGGCGACGACAGGATCAGTGTAGGCCAGCCCGGCCAATCCGATTCCCATGACAAAGTGTGTGGCTGTATCCATATCTGTCGCTCCTTTTGTATTGTTTCCTGTACTTATTACTACCCAAATTTACTGTAAACGATCAGCAGGGGCGATTTGCCATCGGAATTGTGAACGTTTTGTGCGTTTTCTGTCAAACTTTTTGGGGTAGGTATATGATAAAATTTATATCGGAGTTCAACTTACTCCCGAATTCATACATCTCTAAGGGGGAGTTACTCACAATGGATAATATAAGTTATAAGACTTCTTCGGATGCGGCTACCTATTCTGTAAAATCTAAACCACCCGGTAAAGCGGGCACTTGGAAAGATTTTATTACAGTTACCAAGCCAGGCATCCTTCGTACCAATCTGGTTGCAGCCTTTGGTGGTTTTTGGTTAGCATCGCAATGGGATGTTGACTATATAAAGCTAATTCTTACACTTTTAGGTACAATGCTGGTTATGGCGTCTTCTTGTGTTTTTAACAACTATTTTGACCGTGAGCTGGATTTGAAAATGGAGCGTACACGTAATCGCTCACTGCCAACAGGGCGTCTGACCCCTACAACGGTGTTGTCATACGCTATTATTTTGGGCGTTGTTGGGTTAGCTGTTCTATTCTCCTTCTCTGGTGTAACGGCAGGATTACTGGGATTACTTGGTATGTTCGTCTACGTCGGTATTTATACACTTTGGTTAAAACGTTCGTCTACATGGAGCACATCCATCGGCGGTATTTCTGGTGCAATGCCTCCGGTGATTGGTTATGTGGCCGCTTCGGGTCGTATTGATATGGGCGCTTGGCTCTTATTCGCTCTCCTGTTCTTATGGCAGCCTCCTCACTTTTGGGCACTTGCTATTCGCAGAGTTGAGGAATATCGCGCAGCAGGATTTCCGTTGTTGCCAGTCGTAAAAGGTATCCATCGGACGAAGATTCAGATGATTCCTTATATTGTATTGCTGATTCCGGTACCCATCCTTATGTATGCTTATGGATATGCCGGTATGATTTTTATGATCGTGTCCGTGTTACTGTCCGTGCTGTGGGCATTCTATGCCTTTAAAGGTTTTACGATTAAGGAAGAAGAAACGGATTCCTGGGCGAAGAAAGTATTTTTCTTTTCCATTAACCATCTGACACTCAGTTTCTTGCTGATGATCGTCGATACGGTTCATAAGTTCTAATGTCATTTTAGAGGCATTTTATAGTGCACCATATAGCTGTCCAACAGGCATGAAAGCGGCCTGAGGACAGCTTTTTGTTATTTTAAAGACTAAAGAACAGGTGGCGGGTATATAATGTATTCTTCCAACCCTGCTTTTTCCAATTGAGCGATCACATATTCGTCTGGAGTGCCTTCTACGCCAGCGTATCCTTTGCGGGTATACATATGGTAGGCATCCGGAAAAGAGTCTGCAAGTACACCCCTTATTTTTTTCCCTGAGCTGTCATTGTCCATAAATAAATATATTTCGTCGTGCTTGGCCCGCTTGTGGAGGGATTCCAGTTTTATAGAGTTTAGTGTGCCGAAGGTGCATAAAATGTGGACCTCCGGGTCAAGTAATCGGCGAAGTTTGCTGCGGTCATTTTTCCCTTCGACGATCACGGTTATCGCCATGTAAGCTCACCCCTTGTCTGATACATATGCTCGAAATTCCCCGGGAAATGAAGAATATGTGTATAGTGTAGCTCCAAATAGGGTTCTCATGCAAAAAATAACAAAACAGCCTGCCAGAAGTGGCAGGCATGGGCACAAGGGGCAACATGTTAGGGCAATTCGGACATTAAATCCAGCAAGTACGGAGAATGATGACGAGTAAAATATAAAGAACAAGAATGGTGCCAGTTGAAGTTCCAAAAACAGGGCAAGGGTTTACAGGATGACAGTGGCTCACAGGCTGCACCTCCCTTTGTTAGTGAATGTTCAGTCAAAATAGTCTATGTGGATAGGGGAATGGTGTACTGTGCATTTGCCCTCTTGAACGGCATTTTGGGCTTTAAAGGTAGCATATTAGCAAACCACTGCCTCAGACTAGCTAGGAATGATAAGGTCCTGAGGCAGACAGTGGCGGCGTCGGAGATAAGCGCTTAACGGGAACGAATAGCAGGCCAGCCATCAGAATCAGAAATGCGATAAAAAAAGGAGAAATGTGATCGGGTAGCTGACCTGCCAGTACAGGTCCGGCAAAGGAGCCGATAGATGTTGCAATAGACTGTAGTGCAAAGGTTTTGCCCAGTCGCGCACCTCCAATTCGTATGAAAAGAGAGGCCAGCGCTGGAAAAATGATGCCTTTGGCTGTTCCCAAAATAAAAAGTATGATGCCAATCGCCGCTTCGGGCGTGGTGGCGAGTGCGTAAAAACTTAGAGACATCAAAATAATGCCACAAAGTAGTCGCGCCATGGGTGAATATTTGTTCAGAAACAGCAGGCTGAGCGTACAAAGTGCTCCCAAACTGATGATGGAAAAGAGCAATCCGGTGGACATCATGGACGCAGAACCGTTATTCCGTAATGGAATTTCGTAAAATAAAATGCCTTGTGCACACGCCAAAACAAAAGGCAGGAGCAGGTAACGCCAATTGAATGGTAAACGCGTCTTCTGTGCCCCGGATAGTGGAGCGGGTGTCGCATGACCATCTGATAATTGGGCCTGTGGAGCGGGAGCTCTTTTGGGCAAGGTGAAATAAGCCATAAGTCCCGTGACTACGAGAATGATGCCAAGGGAACTAAACGTCTCACTAAAGCCGAAACTGGCTACGATAAATGCGCCGGCGGCTGGAGACAGGACAGAGGCCAATGTGTGAACGACACCATGTCCCGACATATATTTGCCCTGCGTAACTGGATGATCGGATAGCTGTGCCAACATGGCCAGACAGGCTGGAGATAAAAAGGCCAACACAAAACCGCTAATCGCCCGAAGAAAAAGTAATTCCCACGGTGTGTGGATGTACGATTGAATGATAAGAATGATGCCTGCGGCTGTTAGGCTGAACATAATATATCGGCGGCTGCCGTGTTTGTCGACCTTGGGGCCGGCCATCAAATTACCAGGCAGGTGAGTTAGAGAGTAAATCCCCATCATCCAGCCAATAAAAGTAGGTGCTGCACCCAGGGAGATAGCGAATGGTGTCAAAATAGGATATTGTGCATGCAGATCGAAAAAAGCAATGAATAAAAAGAGATACAGCCAGAGGGCTGTTTTCATGGGATGACCCCCTTCCCTAATGTAAACTTTCATGTTGTACCACGTATTGGCCCTTCCTAAGTTGTACGCTGGAGTGGACGAACATAGACCACTTTGTATGGACAAGAATTGAATAACAAGGTATGTAAAAGAGCTAAGCTGACAGGGCATCACGTAATCATGTATAATTACAGAGACAATTTTGTGATTTAAATGATGTAGTTGAAAACGGGAGTGTAGCGAAATGGATAAGGGCGTCTGGACAGAGTTTTTGGAACATAATTGGCAGATCGTTCAGGATAACTGGCTGTATATATTAATTGGGCTTGTCCTATTGTTAGTCATATTGAAGGTTGTAAGAACTCTCATAAAATGGCTGATTGTTATTGTCGTAATTGCAGGCTTGCTTATCTACAGTGGCATTTCCTTTGAACAGGTCGGCAAGGTCGTTACTCAGGCAAAGGATGATGCGATTAACAAGGTTCAGAGCGAGGCTTTGAACATGATGATCAAAGAGGGACGGGATGCCCAATACACATCCAACGCGGATGGTACGTTTTCGGTAACCAGCTCCAACCTGGAAGTGAAAGGTCCATTTGATGGTGACAAGGTCAAGGTATGGTTTCAGGGGATGTCGCTGGGCGAGTGGAGTATGGGCGATACCGTCAAGAAATATATCGAAGGTGCGAAAGGCTCGGCTGTAACACAGTCGCCACAGTCGCCGTAGAGACAGGAGGAACACAATGAAACCATCCTGGCTGGAGCCTATTCTTCATTGGAATGGCGTGACGGTGTTTTTGATTGTCATTGTACTGCTGTCGTTGATTCAGGGCTGGAGACGAGGAGCTTCCAGATCTGTAGGGGCGCTGTTCAGTCTCATTGTGGATGGCATACTGACTGTGGCGGGTATTTTGTGCTCGCTCGGATTAGCCATGTGGCTTTCACCGAAGGTACAACAATGGCTGGCGGCTTACATGGAACATTTGCCTCAGCGAGAACTAAGCGGGATTGAGCAATTTTATTATACGTTGGTGGCGGGGTTAGAAGGTTTTCCGCTGCTGCGGTTCGCCGTATTGTTCATGCTCAGTTATGCGATCGCCCAATTTGTACTACGTGCAATTTATGTGTTGATGGTAGGTGGCAAGTCAGATTCTCATCTCCGTGAGCATGAAAAAAAATCAGGCTTTCTCAGCAGGATGGCAGGGGCTGGAATAGGTACTCTTATCGGTGGAGCACGCGCTATCATGGTTATAGCCCTGCTATTCATCGGCGTAAGTCTGTATCCAGACAGCGGGTTTAGCAGCTACGTCCAAGCTTCACCGATTTATAAGCAGGGAGCGCAATCGGTCATTGAGCCGTTATCCGGTACACTGATTAAGGATAAATTGCCCGTATTTACGCAGGCCGTTACCAAGGAATTAAATGGTATCCTGCAGCGAAAATACGAAATGATTGACCGGGAAATTCCGAACGATATCGGTCAGGCTGCGGCCAAGATTACACAGGGGATGAGCGGTGATGAGCAAAAGGCCAGAGCGTTGTATGAATGGGTAGGTACCCGTATTAGCTATGATTTCGGTAAGGTAGAAGCCTATGAGCAGCGTGGTGACTGGCATGAACAGACCCCCAGAGATACGTTTGATACACGTAAAGGAGTCTGCATTGATTATGCCCGCCTGTATGCGATGATGGCTCGGTCGCAGGGACTACAGGTCAAGGTGGTGACAGGGCTTGGATATAACGGACAGGGAGGATATGGTTCCCATGCATGGAATGAAGTGTATTTGAGCGCGCAGGATCAGTGGGTACCGTTAGACCCGACCTGGGCGCAAAGTGGGGACTGGTTTAATCCGCCTGGTTTTGCCCAAACACATATCAAGGATAAAGTGATTTAATAAGGAGTGGAAAAGGGCACATGAGAAAGATAGACAACGAGCAGGGAAAAGACAACGAGACGTCTGATCGAAAAAGATTCAGCTTTCGGATCAATCTGTTCTTTTTCAGCTCGTTCATTATATTTACGGTCATTATTGTAAGACTGGCGATACTTCAATTTGTAGATGGACCTCAGCTTAAGCAGCAGGAGGCCAGTAATGTTACTAAAAATGTACCGCTTACGCCGATTCGCGGAACGATTTATGATTCCACCGGGCAAAACAGACTGGCGTACTCTACACCTGTACAATCGCTGTATATCACGCTCTCCAAGAACTATAGTGACAGTATGGAAAAGTTACGTAATCCTGATAAAAAGCTGTTGCCTGAGCTGGAAAATATGACACAAAAGCTGGCAAATCGGTTTGCTCAATATGGTAATAAAGATGAACCGAAAATGACGGCAGAGCAAATTATGGACGCTATGGACCGAAACTATCAGAGATTTAGCGGTTTTACGCCGCGTCTGATTAAAACGAATCTTAATAAAGATGAAGTTGCCTATTTTATGCAGCATAAGAGCGAGTTCCCCGGGGTAGATGTCGTAGAGGAAACGGTACGTCATTATGATCCCGATACGGTAGCTGTCCAAACGGTTGGCTACATTAAAAGCTATAAAAGTGCGCGTGAAACGTTGGATAAATATAAGAATATTCAAAAATCCATGTCAGCTGAAAATGATCCGGGTCTCATCTATATGGATAACGAGTCTGTAGGCTTTGATGGACTTGAATTTCAATATCAGGAACAGTTGCGAGGGAAAAATGGTTATAAAACCGTTCCGATAGATCCGCGCAATATGCCGGAAGGTGTAGATTCCGTTACTCCTCCGCAAAAAGGAGATAATGTCTATTCCACGATTAACAAAGAAATTCAGGTTAAGACTGAAAATGCCATTATGGATCAATTGAGATGGCTCCATACACACGCGGTTTCTGGAAAGACTCATCCTTATGCCAAAACAGGCTTCGCTGTGGCTATGGAAGTGGATACTGGTAATGTGGTAGCCATGGCGAGCATGCCGGATTATGATGCGAATTACTGGCAAACGGGTACAATTTCGACAGATAAATATAAAGAGATTGAACATGTGTATCAAAACGCCACAATTAAGAACGTTGGCTCTGGCCAATCTGGACAGCACCCTGATTCTACTGTACTTCTTGGATCAACTATTAAACCGCTGTCCGTTCTTATTGGATTGGAAGAAGGACTATTTACAACAAATACGTACTATCAAGATACAGGAGCGGCTTATTTCGGACGTAACAACTCCTCACGGGTGCGCAACTCATCTGGTCATGTGTACGGTTCAATGGACCCGGCAACCGCTATTCGCCATTCCTCCAATGCCTTTATGGTCGATATGGTTGGCAAACGCTTATATAACAAATACATCAACAATACCGCAGAAGACCAGGGCGTTAACGTATGGGATCGTTATATGAAGGAGTTTGGATTAGGTGTTTCTACTGGAGTAGACTTGCCCGGTGAGTTCCGGGGTTGGCGGGAGTACACGAGTAAATCAGAGTCAGCACTTTCTAAATTGGCATATGCATCCTTTGGTCAACAAGGTAAATATACACCTATGCAACTTGCCCAATACACAACGATGATTGCTACCAAGGGTAAACGTATGGAGCCGCATTTGGTCAGTCAAATTAAAGATACCAACGGCAATGTAGTTCAAACAATTAAGCCGAAGGTGCTGAATGAAGTGAAATTTCCGGATGCATACTGGAATGAAGTCATACGAGGGATGGCAACAGATGTCAGCGCATTTAAAGGTTTCCCTTATGACTTTGCTCGCAAAACGGGGACATCACAGCAAAGTGTGGGCAGAGAACTAAAAGATAACGGGGTATTTATTGCCTTTGCCCCACGTCAGAATCCCAAGCTGGCCGTAGCCGTTGTCATTCCTGAAGGAGGCTTCGGGGCCTGGAGTGCTGGACCTGTGGCACGTAAAATCTTTGATGCCTACGACGAAGTTTATGGATTGGACGGGGTACCTAAGAAAAAGGATGCCACAGCAACCGATCCTAACGCAATCAAACAGCCATAATCATTTTATACGATATCATTTCATGAAAGCTTCTCTTAGCCTTAGGGCTGAGGGAAGCTTTTTTATGTTTTTTCTACGTTTTCTTACAAAATTGTCATCTTAGAATTCATCGTTTATTGTTTTAGATATGGTAGGATCAGGAATATGAAACCCTAATCGGAAGGAGTAATGACCAGCTAATATGGACAGAGGAAGTTTGGATAAAAAGTTTTCATTTAAAAAGAAAAATGTTGAAGAGAATGAAGAGTCACGAAAAAAACGGACGGTTTTACGAACCAACCTACTGTTTTTTAGTGCTTTTGTGCTGTTTGCCCTGATCATTACCAGACTAGCTGTATTGCAGTTTGTACAATCGGAGGAGCTGAAGGGCCAGCAGCAATCCGTAAATACGAAAAATGTCCCGTTAGCCCCGAGTCGCGGCACGATTTATGATTCTACAGGTACGGTTAAGCTGGCATATTCGACTCCAGTACAGTCCCTGTATGTAACTTTATCTAAGGATTATAGCAAGCGTACGGAGAAAGATCGCAAGCCGGGGGAAAAGCTGCTCCCTGAGCTCAATGCTTTTGCTGCCAAGCTTGCTGCCAAATTAAACGAACTGGGTCGTAACGAAGGAGAGCAGCTTAATGCAGAGGAAATAAAAAAGCGACTGGACCCGGACTATAATCAATATAGGGGATTTACCCCACGTTTGGTCAAATCCGACCTGAGTCGGGAGGAAATCGCTTATTTTCTGGAACATCGGACAGAGTTCCCTGGTGTAGAGGTTGTAGAAGAAAGTATACGCCATTATGACCCGGATCGGGTGGCGGTACAAATGATTGGATATATGTACAAGTTCAAAGGAGCTCGAACGAACCGGCCCAAATATAAAGAGCTCTATGAAGCTAATTCGGAGGTTCTAAGACCGACACAGGTGTATTCGGAAAGTGAAACGGTCGGATATGATGGCTTGGAGCTTCAGTACCAGGATGAGCTGAGAGGAAAAAACGGATATAAAACGGTAGAAGTCAATCCGCGCAGCATGCCGGAGGGCATTGAATCCATTACTCCTCCTGAAAAAGGACATCATTTATATTCCACCATTAACAAGGAAATTCAGCAGAAAACCGAACAGGCCATTATGGATCAGCTTCGCTGGCTTCATACTCATGCCGTATCGGGGAAGCTTCATCAAGACGCTACCACTGGCTTCGCTGTAGCGATGGAGGTAGAGACCGGAAATATCGTGGCAATGGCCAGTATGCCGGATTATGACTCTAATGTATGGAAAAGTGGAAGTACCTCGCCTTCGGTATATGACGAAATTCAGCATAAAATGGGAAATGGAACCATTAAATCCGTGCCTAGCGGAAAAGCGGGTCCACATCCAGAATCCTCGGTGCTTCTGGGTTCAACCATTAAACCGCTATCCGTGCTGATCGGGTTGAAGGAAAACCTGTTTTCTCCCGGACAAACTTATCTGGATACGGGAAGTGCGTACTACGGCAAAAATCGCTCCAGCCGGGTTGGGAATTCTAGCGGACATGTGTATGGTTCTTTGACACCTAGCAGGGCAATTGAGGTCTCGTCGAATACGTTTATGGTGGATATGATCGGCAAGCCGCTGTATGGCAAATACGGAAGTAATGCAGGGGTACATCAGGGAATTGACGTATGGGACAAGTATATGAAGGAATTTGGATTAGGCGTTCCGACAGAAGTAGATCTGCCGGGCGAGTGGGCAGGTAGACTTGAGTATACGAGCAAGCATGAAAGTGCGCTGACACGATTGGTGCAGGCATCCTTTGGTCAGCAGGGAAAGTATACGGCGATGCAGCTGGCCCAGTATACGACTGTGTTGGCAACAAAGGGCAAGCGTATGCAACCTCATTTGGTCAGCAAAATTGTAGATGATCAGGGGAATCTTGTACGTGAATTTAAGCCGAAGGTGCTGAATGAGGTCGCTTTTTCAGATACGTACTGGAATACAGTGATTCGAGGTATGGCCACGGATGTTAAAGCCTTTAATGGATTTCCTTATGATTATGCCCGCAAAACGGGGACTTCCCAGCAGCTGGTGGGACGTACGGTTAAAGATAACGGGGTGTTCATCGCTTTTGCTCCGCGTCAAAATCCGAAGCTGGCAGTAGCGGTCATCATTCCTGAAGGGGGCTTTGGTGCGACGAGCGCAGGACCGGTTGCGCGTAAAATATTTGATGCGTATGACGAAGTATATGGGCTAGATGGTACTCCTAAAAAGCCTCTGGCAGCAAAGTGAGGACTTGAATACTTTTGTGGGCTTCTCTTTTTCATGGTAAAATGTCGTTGGACATAAGGGACATACAGGAGGAAGAGAGACTATGGGAGAAAACCAATATAAATACAAACTGCTTGCGCTCGACATGGATGGAACTTTACTGAATGATAATCATGAAATTTCCTTGGAAACGATTAACTGGATTAACAAGGCGATTCAGGAAGGGATTCATGTATGCTTGTCCACCGGACGTGCAGCGATGCATGCTCTGCCTTACGGTCAGCAACTCGGCCTGGAGACGCCAATGGTAACCGTAAACGGCAGTGAGGTGTGGAAATCACCCCACGAGTTGTGGCGCCGTTATTTACTTGATAAGGAGCTCGTTCGTAAGATGCACCAAATTGCTGTAGAAACAGGCTCTTGGTTCTGGGCTTACTCAACGGAGGAATTATATAATAGGGATCGTTGGCCGGATACATTGGACACACAGGAGTGGCTCAAATTCGGTTATAATACGGAAAATGACGAAATTCGCCACCAAATTTTACTTAAGCTTCAGGATATGGGTGGACTTGAAATTTCCAATTCTTCGATGACAAATCTGGAAATTAACCCAGCTGGTATATCCAAAGCCAGTGGAATCGCTGAAGTGTGCGATCTGCTTGGCATTACTCTGGAGCAGGTGGTTGCCGTTGGCGACAGTCTGAATGACCTGGCTGTGATTCAAGCGGTTGGACTGGGCGTAGCAATGGGGAATGCTCAGGATACGGTTAAAGAAGCCGCTGATTTGGTCGTGGCTTCGAATAATGACGACGGCATTGTAGAAGTGATCCGTGATTATGTGCTTGTGTAATAAAATGAATAATGCAGCAGGCCGGATGAATGGACGAGAAGGAGGAGGCCCATGGACGTTGTAGGCTGGATTGTTGTTATTGTGCTGTTCATTGTGGGCATGGCCGGGGCGGTATATCCCGTATTGCCGGGGGCGCTCGCCATCTATTTTGCATTTTTTGTATACGGCTGGTTTTTCTCGTTTGCTCCATACAATGCATTGTTTTGGATTATACAAACACTAATCGTCGTTGCCCTTTTTGTTGCGGATTATGCTGTGAATGCGTGGGGTGTCAAGCGATTTGGCGGCTCGCGTCTGTCGGCGATACTGAGTACCATCGGGATTATTATCGGCCCCTTCGTTATTCCGGCATTTGGCCTGATTTTGGGACCATTTATTGGTGCTGTGCTAGGTGAGCTGATAAGCAAAGCCCCACTGGATCGAGCTATAAAAGTGGGCTTTGGCTCTGTATTAGGCCTTTTTACCAGCACCGTGATGAAAGTGATTTTGCAGCTTGCCATGATTATTGTATTCTTAATTTGGGTGTTATGACCCGAGATTCGTTTTGGTTTATTATGATTTGCAGAGACAGAATCGACATGCGGCTCCGCACCGGTGATGGCTCAGGCCATGACTGTTTGTGCGGGGCTTTTGCATGCGTGTGAACAGCAAGAAAGAAGGGAACGCATTTTGTCCAATAAAGAAACATTCCTTAAAGGTACGCTTATTTTAGCCGCTGCCGCCTTGGTGGCCAGAGTGCTTGGTCTGGTACAGCGTGTTCCATTGGAGCATCTGCTCGGTTCCGTCGGGAACGCCTCGTTTACCATTGCGAACAACGCTTATTTGATGCTGCTCACGGTCGCTACGGCCGGAATTCCAAGCACGTTGAGCAAAATGGTTTCAGAACGTTATGCACTGGATCGGCCTTCGGAAGCGCGACGTGTGTATCGTGCGGCTTTGATATTCGCGGCCGCGGCAGGCATTATTATTACAGCGCTGCTGTATTTTGGAGCGCCTTACTTTGCCGAGCATGTAGCAGGGGTTCCGCAATCCGCTTTGGCCATTCAGGCTTTGGCACCAGCATTACTGCTGTTCCCTGCCATTGCCATGATGCGTGGATACTTCCAAGGGCGCGGTAATATGACCGCAGGCGGTATTTCACAAATTGTGGAGCAGGTTGCACGGGTAGCGACCGCTATTGTACTCGCTTTTATTATTTTGAAGCTAGGTTATGGAGATCGCGAGGTTGCGGCTGGGGCTTCCTTTGGAGGTGTCATGGGAAGTCTTGGCGCTCTAGCGGTTATGTTGTACTACACGGTGAAATTGCGTCGCCAGGATCGACAGGATCGTCAAGATCAATTCCAAGAGGAAAGCTCCGCGCTACCGATGATGCGCATTTACAAAGATATTTTCAAGCTTTCCATTCCCATTGTATTGTCGTCTCTGACGGTTCCGGCGGTCAACTTTATTGATACGTCTATTGTGGTGAGACTATTGTCTGGTCAAGTGGGATTGGATCAGGCGACTACTCAGTTGGGTTATCTAGGCTCTCGGGCACAGAGTGTGGCGGGAATTCCGCCGATTTTGGCCATTGCGCTCAGCCAATCGCTTATTCCGATCATTTCAGCGGCATTTGCCCGTAAGGATGAGCAGCATTTACAAAATCAGATGACGCTGGCTTTGCGTATCTCTATTTTGACTGGGATGCCGATTGTGCTGGCTTTATGTGTAACCGCCTATTCTATTAATGGTTTACTGTTTAGCTCGCTTGGAGGCAGTGGTATCATCGCTGTTCTGACACTCGGAACGATATTCCAGATTACGATGATGACTTCTAATTCGATACTGATCGGTATGGGCAAGCCGCGTATTTCAATGGTTAACGTCATGGTCGGTATCGTCGTCAAGTTTGCAGCGAGCTGGCTGCTGGCTGGTTGGCTTGGAATTTATGGGATCATTGCTGCAACCGGATTATGTTTCCTCGTGATCACGTTGCTGAATTTGCGTGTGCTTAAAGGGATTGTCTCCTTTTCCATCATGGGCCGTCGCTGGGCAGGGTTCTTAACCGCAGTCGTCGTCTCGGGAGCTATCGGATACGGTGTAAATGAAGCCTGTATTCTGCTGGTGCATCTGATGCCTGCGCGTGTGGCCTTCTTGATCGCGTGCTGCATTGCCGGGGCAGCTGTACTGGTATGCTACTTGTTGTTGCTGGTTGTACTGCGCGTATTGCGCAGGGACGAGCTGGGCAACTATCCGCGTATGTTGCAAAAGGTACTGCGTCCGTTAATGCGTCTACAGCGTGAGTCCACAGGACAACGAGGCTAAAAGAGTCCCCCAGTCTTTCAGTGGAAAGGTTGCAAGCTGTTATGGGCAACGTGGGCCATTGCTGTTTTTTGAATGCCATGACGATGCTCATGGCGCATGGCAAATAACAGCGGTCGCCTTGGTTCGCTGAGATGTCCAAGTGTGGAGCCGTCCTGAAACCAGTCATACCGGGGGATTGGATCATAAGCTGTATCGGACCAGACGGCGTTCAGCTCCGGACTGTACAGACGTTGTCCTGGCGGTAGCCATTCATGTGCTAAAAGCGTTGCACTTTCATCTAGAGAGTGCAGCGCTTTTTGTTCATTCGGTGTGAACAATCCGGGCCAATAGTCGCTGCGTGAACCTGTATGCGGCACACTGTTAGCGAATGCGGATACCTGGTCCAGCACCTGCTGATGGCCAAAGAGCATAGCATAGAGACTTTTGCCAAAGCCGATCCGCTCGTCCAAATGGCCGAAACGCTCCATTACTAGTCCAGCAAGTCCACCGTTCAGTCCAAGTGGAAATATAACCTGATTTAGCTGGAGCCAGTCATGCAAATAAAACCCCGGCTTGTGTGTCACAAATTTTTGAAAATACGGATCTTTTACCACACGTCCTTCAATATAGTTTTGTTCATTAATGATGAGCGCCACAGTCAACAGAGAGCTATCCCGCCAAGCCCAGAAACGTTCCCAAAAGGGCTTCATGAATGGCGAAACGTGAAAATAAGGCAACAAATGAAAGCAACTTCGACCTAAATGACGGCTGTGCATGTAAAGTTGCAACTGCGGATAAGCGTCTTGAAAAATAAGGGCGTTACAGCGCTCCAGTAGCCGATACAGCCATTCCTTTTCCTGTTCACCGAACAGGTTGCCAATCAGTCCCCCTTTCAGATCGGTCATATTATAGCCGCCATTACGAGAAACCAGGTGGGCCAGTAATGCCCAATGTAACTCCGGGTAGCCACGATAGCATTCAAGGTAAGCGGCAGTGCGGGTAACGTTGCTGCGATTCTCCTGTGCTGTATCGTTCTTGATCCGTTCCAGTAGCTCACAGTCTGTTTCGCATAAGGGCATATTCAGAGAAGAGGGACGCGTAGCGGGTCCGTTCACCAGCATTATCGCTTCAGCTTCATTCATAGCGGCCTGTGCCGTATGATAATCCCACGCTAGTTCACGCAAGGGGGAGCGTAATTTGCGGGATTCGGTCCAAGCCGCCCGTTTGCCCTCCCAAGCTTCCTCAGCAACACGGGGAACGGAACCCAGTAACTTTAGTCCTCCTTGAAGCTGTCGAGATGCTGAATGGAGCCATTCGGTAAGTGACATGAATAAATAACCTCCTTTCCAACTGCAAGCATCCCCGTATCCTGCCAAGTATGTTGGGTATGCTGTTAGGATGTCGTCGCTTATGTGGATTCTTAAGTATATCTTTAGTATGCCTCAATGAGAGGGCTCCCAATCGGCATGTGAGCAGAATGGGGGAGTGTGCAAAAGCTTCACTTGGCGTTACAATAGAAAGTGCAATCTTTTCAGCACAAAAAGAATTTAAGGAGGAATCATCCATGCAAAAAATCGTCTCTCATGAAGACTTTAATAAGGCAATATCTACTCCGGGCGTAACGGTGGCTGTGTTTAAGGCGGACTGGTGTAAGGATTGTCATTTCATCGATCCGTTCATGCCTGATGTGGAACATCAATATGCAGATAAGCTTACATTAATTGAGATTGATGTAGAACAGGCCGAAAGCGTCAGTCAAGAGCAAAATGTATTGGGGATTCCTAGCTTTATCGCTTACAGTGAAGGGCGAGAACTGGTACGTCTGGTGAACAGACTGCGCAAATCCCGCGAGGAGATTGAGCAATTTTTGGATCGGGCTGTTGAAGTCCACGCGAGCTTGGCAAAATAACATCAAGACATTCAGAAAGCCGCTTCCTTCTCAGGGGGCGGCTTTCTCACGGACACGTTCACATTTTGTCAACAAAGCTCGTATGTCAAGGAACGATATATCAGTTATAATTACTTTAAGTGATCATTTCACAACATATAAAGTGAATAAATATTATATTTGGAAGGATACGGGTGAATTCTTTGAATAACAAAATCAGAATATTAAAATGGCTGGCACTCGTAACATGTATTGTCATGTTTTTGGCTACCTTCGGTGGAGGTGTCGTGACGCGGACGGATTCGGGTCTCGGCTGTGGCCGGGAATTCCCGCTGTGCAATGGCAAGCTGGTTCCGGCACATACGATTGCATCCCTTATTGAGTTCTCTCATCGCTCCGTCAGTGCCATGGCCGGGATTCTTTCTATCGCCTCATTTGTTGGCTTTTTGCTGTTTATGAAGCATCGGAAGGATTTGCAGCTATTCTCGCTGCTCACGCTCATGTTTGTCATCATACAAGGTGCAATGGGGGCGTTGGCTGTCGTCTTTTCCCAATCGGCTGCAGTCATGGGACTGCATTTTGGCTTTGCGCTTATCGCCTTTGCCAGTGCGACTATGATGACGTTGGGGGCCTGGCAGGAGCATGCAGATTCACGCCACACCCCGCGTCTGATTCCTGGGCCTGTCAGTCGGGGCTTTCGTAACTTTATATGGTTATCGACGATCTATACCTATATTGCTGTCTATTCAGGGGCGTTGCTTAGTCACTCGGTCATCCAGAAGGTTGTAAATATTGGGGGCTTCATATCTCCACTGCTGCTTCATCAGATTTCAGCTGGTCTGCTGTTCGTCATTATCTTGGCTGTGGGTCACTACTCATACCGTTATCACCCGAATCACCGGGATATCCGTATATTGGGTGCCGTATCGGTCTTGTTAATCTTGCTTCAAGTGGTGATTGGAATTATCTTGTTGTACGTCAACAAACCTGAAATCTACATGTTTATCGTGCTGGGACATATGCTGGTGATTGCATCGTTGTTCTCCATCTTGGCTTATCTGAGCTATCGTGTATGGCAATTGTCACCGGACCGCAAGCTTGTTCCGACCCAAGCACAACGTACCTAAGCGTTCCATAGATCATAGTCAAGCGGATTTTTGCCCAAGAGGCGTTTTAACACGTATAATAGCATATAAGAAACAAACCAGGCCCGCGAGTTTCTCGAGGGCTTGATTTGCTTAGGAGGAGTCGTCCAGTTGATCTACCAGAATTTGCGCCAATTTATTGAAGCGCTGCGTAAAGAAAATCATCTTAAAATTATAGAGGCACCTGTCGATCCTTACCTGGAGCTGGCTGAGATTCATCGAAGAGTCATTGAGGAAGAAGGGCCGGCACTTCTGTTCACGAATGTAAAAGGAACCCCGTTTCCTGTAGCCAGTAATCTGTTTGGCACAAATCGCCGTGTGGACATGGCTTTTGGTCCGCGCCCAGAGCAGCTGGTGGATGCGATTGTAGGAGCGACCAAAACATTGTTTCCACCTACACCTAAAGCATTGTGGAATGAACGTGGCCTGATTAAGGACATGCTAAAAGTAGGGCTAAAAACAGTATCTCATAGCGAGGCCCCTGTATTGGGAGTTCGCCGTACAGAGGCTCCGCTGGCACCACTGCCTAAAGTGACCAGTTGGCATGAGGATGGAGGGCCGTTTATTACGCTTCCACTCGTGTATACTGAGAAGCCAGGTCAGCCCAAGGATCATAATTTGGGGATGTACCGCATTCAGATTTATGATGATCAGACGACGGGCATTCACTGGCAAATTCATAAAGGCGGCGGTTTCCATTATCATGAAGCGGAGCTGCGTAATGAGCCATTGCCTACGACGATTATTATCGGTGGCCCGCCTGCCCTGATTGCGTCTGCCATTGCGCCAGCACCGGAAAACTTGCCTGAGCTGTTGCTGGCTTCGCTTATTATGGGAGGCAAGCTGCCCATGACAGAAGACCCGCTTGGGGGTCACCGGATTCCAGCAGAAGCAGAATTTGCAATCAGCGGTTATGTACCGCCTCATGAACGCCGTCCGGAAGGCCCGTTTGGTGATCATTTTGGCTATTATTCATTACAGCATGATTTCCCTGTATTTCATGTCAAACATATGCATCACCGCAAGGATGCCATTTATCCGGCAACCATTGTAGGTAAGCCTCGGCAAGAAGACTACTATCTCGGTGAGTTTTTGCAACGTTTGCTGTCGCCTGCCTATCCGCTTGTGATGCCTTCCGTCAAGTCCCTGTGGGCGTATGCGGAAACGGGTGTACATGCGCTAGCAGCGGCAGTGGTACGTGAAAGCTACTCCCGTGAAGCGCTTGTATCCGGTTTTACTATTTTGGGTCAAGGTCAATTGTCGTTGACTAAATTCCTGATGCTGACGGATCGGGTAATTGATTTATCGGACTTTAACCTGCTGCTGGAAACCATTCTGGAGCGATTTAATCCAGCAAGGGATTTATTTATATTCAATCACACGTCACACGATACACTCGATTACACAGGCCGCAAGCTGAATCATGGCAGTAAGGCCATCCTGATGGGGATAGGTGAGCCTGTACGTGAATTGCCTCGTGCTTATGAGGGTGGCGATCTGCCGGGAATTCGTGAAATTGAGCCCTATTGCGGAGGTTGCCTTGTCGTATCGGGTGCGTCCTTTGAGCAGGAGCCTGAGCTGGCGGCACGTGTTTTGGAGCGATTAGCAGCGGGTGAGCAAGAGTGGCCGCTCGTCTTCATTGTAGACGATGCCAAAGAAGTCGTTCGCTCTCAAGCCTCGTTCCTGTGGACGGTATTCACACGCTTTAACCCGGCTACAGATATGTACGCAGACAGCGAAGTGCGTTTGCATCATCTGAACTATAAGCTGCCGATTGTAGTGGATGCGCGTATGAAGCCGGGGTATCCGGATGAGGTGTTACCGCGTGAGGATATTGTTAAGCTTGTAGATCAACGATGGACAAGTTATTTCGCTTGACGCCCTAATTAAACCTACAGCCGGATTTTACATTTATAAGGAGGCGTAAGCATGATACGCAAGCTACTGGGTGAGCCACCACGTGTGAACAAAGGCATCCTGCTAGATGCCATGAATAGCATGTCAGCTATGTTGAACCTGCTGGAGCGGCAAATTCAGGCTGGTGGAGATCCGACCCACGATTTTCGGAAGGCGGATATTTTAACACGCGGTCTAATGTCATCTCTGGATGAACTGGAGCAGAGCCATCATGCTTCCGCCTTTTTCCGTATGAAAGTGAAAGCCGGATATGCTGAAGATATGAGTGAGGATGAAAAATCCGATTATGCGTTATATGTTTTCTTTTATAAAGATGGGTTTGTTCGGGTTTTCTCTATTTTGGATAAGCTGGGTAACTGGCTAAATGATCTGTATGATTTAAAAACAGGGCAGTATAAGGCGCACTATTCTTATTTTACCGTGTTGCGGCAGCTCAAGTATCTCAAAATGCATCCTGTATTGACCGATAATTTAATTGATATCAAGGATACTTACAACGATGCCATCAATCGGCTGCGTAAGCGTCGGAATACGGAGATACACTATATGAATACGGAAATGCAGGATGATCTCTGGCAACGACACCGAGCTTTGTATGGAAAAATCCAACTGGAGGACCTCGATCACCATTTGGAAGATTTGCAGCAGGGCTTGGAAATGGTATGTCGGTCGCTGTCAAACGCCTTTACTTATACTGCGAAACAATGGGAGAATCGGGCAGTACGCCCAAAAATATGATAGAAAATATCCTTTGACAAAGCAATGTAAACTATCTATACTGAAACCTAGTTTCAGAAAAATGCTTGAATTATGTTTTTTTATATAAACTTAACGGACAGCTAAAGCTGGAGTTTAACATATTTTTCTTATCCAGAGAGGTGGAGGGACTGGCCCGATGAAGCCCGGCAACCCGTTCTTTCCCGGTGTAATACACTGGGAGGGAACATGATGGTGCTAATTCCTACAAAACCGCTAGAGTTATAGCGATTTTGGCAGATGAGAAAAGGTTCGCAAGGTGGGGCCCTTTTCATTCTGTGAAAGGGGCTCTTTTTTGTATAAATAAATAGCGATTTTATACAATTCTGAGAGATGACAACTGGTTAAAAGGGTAAGGAAGAAGTGAAGGGGGTCGCAGCACGTTGATAGAGCTTAAGCAGTTAACCAAGCATTATGGCAAAGGCAACCGACGCGTTAATGCGCTATCTGGGTTGAATCTTTCTATAAAGCGTGGAGAAATATTCGGAGTGATTGGTCACTCCGGGGCGGGGAAAAGTACATTGATCCGCTGTATTAATTTATTGGAACGCCCTACTTCAGGTGAAGTATGGGTAGACGGGGTAAACCTCGCTACTGTGAGTCAATCCCAGTTACAGAAGCAACGTCGAAAAATCGGAATGATTTTTCAGCATTTTAATTTGTTATCTTCGGCAACGGTGTATGACAATATTGCATTTCCTTTGCGGTTGGTAAACACTCCCAGGGAAAAGCTGGACATGAAAGTTCGTGAGCTGCTGGAACTGGTGGGTCTGGAAGAACACAGTGGAAAGTATCCGTCACAGCTCTCAGGTGGACAGAAGCAGCGGGTAGGAATTGCACGGGCGCTGGCTAGTGATCCTCATGTATTGCTGTGTGACGAAGCGACTTCTGCGCTTGATCCGCAGACGACGGGGTCTATCCTGAAATTGCTGTTGGATATTAATCAGCGCTTTAATTTAACCATCGTGCTGATTACACATGAAATGCATGTCATTCAAAGCATTTGTGATCGAGTTGGCGTCATTCATCAGGGCGACATCGTGGAGCAAGGCCCAGTGGCGGAAGTATTTTTGAAGCCACAGCACCAGGTAACCAAGGACTTTATCCAACGGGAGTCAGAACATCCCGAGGAGTTGCAAGCAGCGATTGCGGCAGCAGGTGGCGGCGAGTCGGCGCAGGTGGTACGTATCTCCTTCTTGGGCAGTAAAACATATGATGCGATTCTATCGCGTACGGCTCGAAGCACTGGTGTTGATTTTGCGATCTTGCAGGGAACCATATCTACGATTAAAAATGTACCCTATGGACAGCTGATCGTTCGTTTTGAAGGAAACCATGAAGATATAGAGCATACGTTGCGCGAAGTGTCTGGGCAAGGACTTGATGTGGAGGTGATCGGACAATGAGCGAACTTGATTTTTCACAAGTGAGTTGGGAAGAGCTAGGGAATTCTACGCTGGAAACCCTTCAGATGCTCGGGGCATCCGCATTGTTCACCCTCATTATTGGTTTGCCGCTCGGCATATTATTGTTTCTGGCGAGTCGCTCCTCGTTAACTCTGATGAAGGTGATATACATTGTATTATCATTCATCGTTAACATTTTACGTTCCGTACCATTTATCATTTTGATCGTTGCACTTATTCCTTTTACACGATCGCTGGTAGGTACCTCGACCGGGGTGTTGGGAACCATTCCACCATTGGTTATTGGGGCTGCCCCATTCTTCGCACGTCTTGTCGAAACGTCTCTGCGTGAAGTGGACAAGGGCGTCATTGAAGCCGCACAAGCGATGGGTGCCTCGACAGGACAAATTATCCGGCGTGTGCTGTTACGTGAGGCACTTCCGGGTCTGCTCGCTGCATTAACCATTACCGTCGTTACACTCGTATCCTACACGGCAATGTCCGGGATGATCGGGGGCGGTGGACTGGGTACACTGGCTATCAACTACGGCTATTATCGTTATGAAACGGCTGTCATGATCGTTGCGGTCGTGCTGATGGTCGTATTGGTACAATTGCTGCAAATGGCGGGAGATCGTCTCGTGCGGCATTATACTCGAAAATAGGGAAAACATATAGATATCCTTATTGATCAGGACGTCTGATCCTGAATATTACAAATTATTGGAGGGGTAATAACATGAAGAAATGGGTATTGGCTGTACTAAGCTTGACATTAATTGCGGTGCTGGCGGCTTGCGGTACAAAGAGCACAACATCGGATACAAACAATGCGACCGAAAATACAGGCGGATCACCACGTGAAGTGGAGCTGAAAATTGGAGCTTCTCCTGTGCCGCATGCGGAAATTTTGGAAGCGATCAAGCCTCAGTTGGAAAAAGAAGGGGTTCGTCTCCAAGTCGTTCAGTTTAACGACTATGTACAGCCGAACGTACAATTGTTTGACAAGCAACTGGATGCTAACTTCTTTCAACATGTACCTTACTTGGATGTGATGAACAAAGAGCGCAAAATGGATCTGGTTTCTGTGGGCGCAGTTCATTTGGAGCCATTCGGTATCTACTCCCAAAAATATAAAAAGCTTGATGAAATCCCTGATGGCGCAACTGTAGCCATTCCGAACGATGCGACAAACGGAGGCCGCGCATTGCTCTTGTTGGAGAAACAAGGTCTGATCAAGCTGAAAGACGCAAGCAACATTGAAGCTACGGTAAAAGATATTACTGAAAATAAGAAAAACCTGAAATTCAAGGAGCTTGAGGCGGCTATGCTGCCACGTCAGTTGCCTGAAGTGGATATTGCGTTGATCAACACGAACTACGCTCTGGAAGCGAAGCTGAATCCAACGAAGGATGCACTGGCACTGGAAGATAAAGATTCTCCTTATGCTAACGTTCTGGTAGCACGTCCTGATAATAAAGATTCCGAAGCGATTCAGAAGCTAATCAAAGCTTTGCAATCTCCAGAAACTAAAAAATTCATCGAAGATAAATACCAAGGCGCGATTATTCCAGCATTTTAAGCAGGGAACGAGAACGCATTGCACGCAAACCCCAGATTCTCTTGAACAAGAGGACTGGGGTTTCTTTTTGGATGGAGTTGTAGGGGAAGCTTAAATATTTTATACTTGGGGGTGACCGTTCTCTGTGAACAGGAGGAAAATTGTTGAGAGATAAAGTCGCATTCATAACCGGCAGTGCCAAAGGTTTAGGTAAAACGACCGCTTTGCGTCTGGCGGATGAAGGCTGTAATATTGCGCTAAATTATGTGCATAGCCAAGCAGAAGCCGAAGCGCTTAAGCGGGTGATTGAGTCTAAGGGAGTACGCTGCCTGTCTTTACAAGGGGATATCTCTGTTCAGGAAGATATCACGAGGCTGATTGGTGAAGTACAGGATCGGCTGGGCGGAGTCGATATTATGGTGAACAATGCCGGACCGTTCATCCGGGAACGCCGTCTGTTTGCGGATTACAGTGTGGCTGAGATTCATGCCATGATACAAGGAAATCTGGTCGGTACCATGTTGCTGGATCATTTGGTATTGCCCCACATGCGTAGCCAGCATTGGGGACGTATTATTCATTTTGGCTTTGGTCATGCTGGAGAAGCAAGGGCTTGGCCGCATCGTGCCGTCTACGCAGCCGCCAAGGTGGGGCTGGTGTCTTTTACGAAGTCACTGGCTGTGGAGGAAGCTCCTTATGGCATTACGGTCAATATGATCTGTCCAGGGGACATCCGAGGAGCAAATAAGGAAATGTCAATCGCCGATGTCATCGGCATGCAGGATAAAGAGACACCGCGTGGACGTCCGGGGAGCGGAGAGGACATTGCACGAGTGATCGCCTATTTATGTGAGGAGCATTCGGATTTTATAACAGGCAATATTATGGATGTATCGGGAGGTTTAGATCCCATTCGGCCAACCATATAAGCTTAAGTGATCCTTCAGACGCTGTAATACAAAAAAGAGTCTTGAGCTTCGTTACCGAAGTCAAGACTCTCATGATCATTATGCATCAAGCATTAGAATACTTGTACCACTTCTTGGACGCCGTCGACTTCTTCGAGAAGAGCGCGTTCAATCCCTGCTTTCAGCGTGATTGTGGAACTTGGGCAACTGCCGCAAGCGCCTACCAGCTTCAGCTTAACGATGCCGTCTTCAACGTCAACCAGCTCAACGTCGCCACCATCGCGTTGCAGGAACGGACGGAGCTTATCCAGTACATCTGCTACTTCGTCATACATTTGAACGCTTTGTGTTTCGCTCATTAGAATTCAACTCCTTTCCTATACCTTTATTATTATATTACAAAGCGGGCCAAATTAAAATGCCCGTCATCCAAAGCAGGTGAAAAAATGTTAAGGCCTATTATTGAGTTTTGCACCAGTAATATGCATTGGGGTACCGATGAAATCATGTCCAAGCTGGAGCAGAATCCAGATTATGATGTGATTGAATACGGATGCCTAAGCAATTGTGGTCAGTGCAACGCCGAACCCTATGCGATGGTCAACGGTGAGATTGTATCCGCAGATTCAGCAGAGCTTCTGTACGAAGTGATTATGAACAAAATTAAGGAAGCTGAAGCATGGGATAACCTAGATTTGGATTGAAATAGAATGGTCCGTTTAACCAGCTTCCTTTTGTATAGGAAATATACATCATCATACACTCAACAAACAAAGAAGACCTGCTCTGGGAGCGGGTCTTCTTTGTTTGTTGAGCATGCGGTTAGCCAAAATGGCGTTTGGACTTCCAGAGCACGCCGCTTTTAAGCAGGCGTGGTACTCGTCCGCGCAATGAGGTACTGCCCATAAAGCCATAGCCGAACCCGGCCTTCTTGCCAAGTGCGCCTAATGTACCGCGCAGCTTTAAAGGATGCGGATGAGGCGTTTGACCTTTCCACAGGTCGCGTACAATGTGTGCGATTTGCTCCCCTTGCACTTCTGCCGCCTGAGCGCTTGGAGAGTAGGGAAGGCTCGCACAGTCTCCGACCACATACACCTCAGGATGATCTGGTATTTGATAATACTCGTTGAGCACGATACGACCCTGAGGGTCTTTAGGGACGGCTAAATCCTGCACAATTTTTACCGGCTGAATCCCAGCCGTCCATACCACTGCATCCGTTACAATTTGCTCGTCACGGTTATAAATAGCCCCCGGCTCAATACGGGAAACCGCAACATGATTCAGCGCATTTACCTGATGCTCCTTGAACCAAGCATGTACATAGGCAGACAAACGTTGCGGGAATGCCGACAGCACCCGCTCGCCCCGATCCATAATGGTAATATTCAAATCCGTGCGGCTTTCACGTAACTCCGCAGCAATCTCAACACCGCTAAGACCGCCGCCTACAATATGAACATGTCCATATGGCTTGATTTCGTTCAAGCGCAGATAGGTTTGGCGAGTATGGTTAAATGACTGGATCGTACAGCTGTGTTCCTCAGCCCCTGGTGTATTGTGAAAGCGGTCGGTACAACCCAACGCAATGACAAGCTGGTCATAGGGCAAGGGTTCACCGTCTTGAAAATGGACAATCTTATTCTCCAGATCCATCGAGGTGACCTCTCCATATTTGCGAATAAGACGTTGTTCATCTGGAAAATGCACCCGCAAATCAAAATCAGAAACCGTACCTGCCGCTAGGGAATAGTACTCTGTTTTCAACCCCTGAAAGGGCATTCGATCCACTAAAATAACTTGAACATCGTCGGGAATGTGTTTATCCAGCAATTCTTTGGCAATGGTAAGGCCGCCATAGCCGCCCCCCAGAATAACGAAATTTTTCATCAAAATCCGCCTTCCTTTCGCTACCGTGTCCCCGGCAAATGGTCTGGTGTCTTATCGATCAAACACAAGTTTTTGTTGTTATAAAACCCGAGAATCGGGCCTGCCTTTGTCAGGCAGACCAGCGTATTCCGAGGCAGCATGATGCTGCATGGTGTGAGTAATGGGGATGAAATGCTCGCGGGAAATCTGAATCCGATATTACATTTATTCGAAAACTTCGATTTCGTTATAGAAGGTGTCCCGTTCTACAGGTATGCGTCCTGCACCTTTGACCAGCCAGATTAGCTCTTTACGGGTCAATCCGGCAGGGGTTAACGCACCTGCGGCATGGCTGATCTGCTCACGCACAATCGTGCCATGGACGTCTGATGCGCCAAAGGTGAGAGCGACCTGCGTCAATTGCGGGCCAATATTAATGAAGTAAGCTTTGACATGGTCGATATTGTCCAGCATCAGGCGGCTGATCGCAATGGTTTTGAGATCCTCGTAAGCGGAGTTACGACGCATGATGTTGGCGTTTTTGCTTTTCGGCTGCATGGACAGTGGAATAAATACCATAAATCCGTTCGTTTCGTCCTGCAATTCGCGAATTTGCAGCATATGTTCAATACGATCCTGATACGATTCGACCGAACCGTACAGCATAGTCGTATGAGTTTTCATGCCGAGATTGTGGGCCGTGCGATGTACTTCGAGATAGCGGTCCACGTTGGCTTTCGTAACACGCATCTTCTTCCGATATTCGTCGGACAAGATTTCCGCGCCACCACCAGTCAGGGATTGAAGTCCAGCCTTTTGCAGCTCCTGAAGCACTTCTTTAATACTCAAGCCGCTTATGCGTGTGAAAAAGTCAATTTCCGCTGCAGTGTAAGCTTTCAGTGTAACGTGGGGATACTTTTCATTCAGCGCCTTCAATGAGTCTACATAGTATTGGAAAGGCACATGATTATTATGACCACCGACGATATGAAATTCTCTTACCCCCGGATGGATGTGTTGCTCTACATAATCAATCATTTCCTGCCCGGACAACGTATAAGAGCCGTCCTCCCCCTGATCCTTGCGGAAATTGCAGAACGCGCAGCGCGCTTCGCATACATTGGTGAAGTACAGGCTCATGTTTTCGATAAAATAAACCTTTTTTCCGTTCTTGCGTAAATTAGCTTCGTTAGCCAACTGACCCAGTGTGAGGATATCGTCAGTTTCATACAAATATATACCGTCTTCAAGGTTTAAACGAATACCGTTCTGTACCTTTTCTACAATTTCCGCCATTCTGCGGTCTGTAAAAGGTGTAACTAATGTGGACATGCCTATTCCTCCTTCAAGTTGCTCTGTGCGAGGCTGTCCGCTAAATCAGCGGCACAAGCGCTAGGTGCGCACAGGATGTCCCGTTCCGTCGGTAAGAATCCGGCAGCGCGGATATACGATATGTGAAAAATGTTACAATGCCAGGCTACAATGATGAATGTCTCAAAATATCGCCTTTGAAATGACAAATTTCCGACAGTTTCTTTTACACACTCTTCACCTATTATAAACCTCACACCACCGGTGTTCAATACAAACGAATAGAAAAACAGGTCTTTAAGCCTGTAAGGGAAGGACATTCCATGACTTGAGCACCTGCTAATAGTGGAGTATACTGAAGGAGAACATGAAGTAAAAGAGGAGGATGGAGCTATGATTAACATCACCGATTCCGCTGCTGAGCGTTTGAAAGATATGCTGGAGCAGCAGGAAACGCCGAATATGTTTTTACGTCTGGGTGTTACGCCGGGTGGTTGCACTGGATTCTCGTATGCAATGGGCTTTGACGACAACGAGACGGATCAGGATATATATATGAACGTACAGGATATGAAGATTGTAGTGGAAAAGGAAAGCATCCGCTACCTGGACGGTCTGGAAATCGACTTTGAAGAGTCTGGAATGTCAGGCGGCTTCACGATTCATAACCCAAATGCTGTAGCTACATGCGGCTGTGGTTCAAGCTTCCGTACAGCTACGGATGCCGGGAAACCGAACGAAGAGCCTTGTTAATTCAGGTTTTTCGAGTGGTGGTATGAAAATAAATCTGAACGATAATTAATACAAAAAATTGCAGATTATGTGTGGTTATTGAGTGTGCTTGAGCGCGTACAATCTTGCATGATGAACGCTAACAATTACGAAATGTAAATATTTATTTTAGGTTTGTGAGTTAAGACCTCCAGCGGTATAGTCCCGTACTATATCGTTATGGAGGTTTTTTGTGTTTTCGTTTCTGCCAGTGGGTAGAAACAGGGGAACTAGGGCCACTTTTGTTAAATAGTCTGTCTTACACTCTATGATTTTATCTTTGCTTTATTTATAATTTGCGGTTAATTTGCGGTGATTTTTAAGAAAGATAATGGTAAAATATAATCAAATAGATGAATGAATGGTTAATGATTATTCTGATGTAAAATGATGTAATAAATAGTTATTTAGTTCAGTGCATTGTGGAAGTAGGTCAATCTAGTACTTAATACTAAATGATAGAAGGGGTACACATGAAAATTTCTTCTTACAACGAGTACTTGAAACTAGATGAGGAAGGAGAAGGGAAATACTTAATATATAATAGCCTGACTAACGGGTTAGGAGAAATAAAGAAGGACTTATACGATGCCCTCGTTAATGAAGATTTTTCCTATCTAACGAATTGTGAAGAGTTAGAACATTTAATACAAGGACGATTTTTATATCTGAATCCCGTTAATGAATTAGAGATAATGGAGAAGTCATTCACTACAACTAGATATCAAAAAAGCACATTACATCTTACAATTTTACCTACGTTTAATTGTAATTTCAGATGCTCTTATTGCTATGAAAATTTGACTGAGAAAACAGGTAATCATTCTTTCACTGATCAAGTTCAGCAAGATATTTTGAAATATATAGAAAGTGCAATGGAAGCTACAGATTTGAAACATATTACTGTCAATTGGACAGGCGGAGAACCATTACTTGAATTTAAAAAGGTTACTCGGCTCATGGATCAAATGAATACTATGGCAGCGCTGAAACATATTGAAATAGCGCACTACATGGTTAGCAACGGATATTTATTAACTAAAAGTCGTGCCGTTATTTTAAGAGATTTGGGTTTGAAAAGTATTCAAATTACGATCGATGGTAATAAGGTGAATCATGATAAAAGAAGGGTTTTGGCGAACCAACAAGGGACATTTGATCAAATAATAAATAATATTAGAGATTCATGTGATTTTATTCACATTAATATACGCTCAAATGTAGATTTGAACAACGTAGCTTCAATGGAAGATTATATGGATTATTTAGGGCAGCAAGACTTTAGGGGAAAAGTGAATATTTATTTTTCTGCCACCACTGATTATGTGGCAGGAGGTTGTTCAAGTAGTAATAGCTGCTTTGCCAATCAAGAATTCTCTGGAGTTATTCTGAGCTTGTATGAGAAAGCATTGGAAAAAGGGCTTAATATTTCTTATTACCCTCAATATGTACCTGTTGTTTGTGCTGCTATTGCAGATAATTCAATTGTAGTGCAGCCAGATGGCTGGATTCAAAAATGCTGGAATACGGTAGGAAACTCAAATTATGCGATAGGTCATATTAGTAATGGTATAAATTCTAATGAGCGTACGGAGAAGTGGCTTAATTATTCCCCATATAAAATTGAAAAATGCCGAAGTTGCTCAGTACTGCCGTTATGTGGCGGAGGTTGTGCCCAGCAAGCGTTTGAAAGTATCGACAAACAGCCTGTTTGTTGTGAGTACAAGTACAATTTAGGTGAAATGCTTAAATTTAATTATCACCGACTTGAAGTATAAGTATTAACTTTCTATTATTTCGCTCTTTTGTAGTTTTGAAAGGAGGTGAGAAATATGCGTTGGATTGTAGAGCCAAAAGCAGCCCAAAGTTCTGTTGAACCTGCCAGTACTTGTTGGTATTATCATGGTTGCATTATTTTCTCCTGGTAATCTTCTTTATTATGAAACCGCCTGTTTATCTTTAGTAGACAGGCGGTTATTTAGCTACTTTGTCGAGGAATTATATTAGTAAGTATAAAATACGCAGGAGGTTAGTCAAATGTACAGCATTTTACTTATTGATGATCATCCTGAATCAGGAGAGGTTACCAAGTCGTGGATTGAACAAGATCAATATATACATGTCACACTTATCAGAACTATTTTGGAAGCAAAAGAGAACTTAACTAAATATAATTTTAATCTATGTATCTATCATTTGAATAAAATGCTTCCTGTAGATTTGGAATGTATCCATCTAATTCAGGATATACCCATACTATTTATTGGACAGGTTCATACATATACAATGATGGATAAACTCTTAAACCTGGGCGTTATAGCATTTATTGAAAATAATCCTTCGCACGATCAACTAATTTGGACTATAAGAAACGTGTTAAACGGTATTTCCGTTTTACCCGTAGCCTTATTAAAACAACTTCATCACCGTGAAGGAGTAATGGATTATGTAGTGCTCAACAACAAGGAACGGTCTATTTTGGAATGCATCGCAGAGGGGAAAAGCAATAAGGAACTCGCTGTCATCTTCTGTGTTAGTCAAAGGACTGTGGAATATTATTTAACTAATATTTTTAATAAATTTGAGGTGCATTCGAGATTAGAAGCTGTAGTTGCTGCTAAAAATAGAGGGATGATTAATGTGTGAAAATTATAAATTAAAATATACAAGAAAAATCTCGCAGTCAATGATCAGCAAAAATATATTCTAATGGGGGTTAGTGATGAAGCTTTTTTTGTTTAAGTATAGATTTAAGTTAATATTACTTATCATTTGCATCACTTTATCAAGTCTCATGAATATGTATATGGCTTTTATCTTTAAGAAATTGGTAGACACTGTTACAACCGGAAGTGAACAAGAATTTGTTAAATCAGCTTTTTTGGCTGTATTTTTAATCATTCTGGGTGCAATACTTCGATTACTAACGAATTTATCTCATGCTTCTTATATGAGGAAGACCATGCTTAATCTAAAAGAAATTGTATTTGAGCATATTTTAAATAAAAGTCTAACACAATTTTCTTCAAATCATAGCGCCAAGTATATTTCTATTTTTAGTAATGATATAAAGATGATTGAAGATGATTATTTTAAAAATATATTCTCGTTAATTGGGACATTTATATCTTTTTCAGCATCTTTGTTAGCGATGTTTTTACTCAGTCCTACAATTGTCATAGCCCTTGTCTTATTAACACTGTCATCTATGTTTATCCCTCGAATGTTTGAAAAGAAACTTGTAAATTGTAAGAGAAAAGTAGTTGAAGCTTTAGAAAAATTTATGATTCATACGAATGATATGTATTCAGGATTTGCAGTTATTAAAAGCTTTGGCATTGAGGGGCATGTACAAGGACAATTTGATGGTATTAATCAGGAGACGGAAAATCAAAAATATAGATTTCAGAAATTGAGTGCTTGGGTTACCTCTATTAGTGAAGTATTTGGTGGATTTATGTTTATTTCAGTATTTATTATTGGGAGTTTCCTTACTTTACGGCAGCTTATCACGTTGGGAACTATGATTGCTTGTGTTCAACTAACTAATAGCATCGTTAATCCGATACAAATGAGTATTCAATATATAACTCAAATCAAGTCGTTACGTGATATCTCGGCAAAGATTACACAACTTTTACATACAGAGCAACAGGACAAGATTTACATTCGCAAACCGACTATCCAGGATAAAGTATCGTTAAAAGAAGTGTCTTTTGGTTATAAAGATGACTGCTATAATGTACATGGATTAAATATGGATTTGGAGTTAGGGAAGAAGTATGCCTTAGTCGGGCCGAGCGGGTCAGGAAAATCAACGGTATTACGGCTTTTAATGAAGCAATATGAGAACTACAAAGGCAGGATCAGTATTGATGAAGTAGATTTAAAGGAAATCAATATGGAGGATTGGTGCAGACTGGAGTCTGTCCTGCATCAGGATGTTTTTTTATTTGATAGTAGCATTAAGGAAAATATTGTATTACACCAGATGTTTTCTGATAAGGAAATTGAAGATGCTATTCAAAAATCTGGTCTGAGTATGCTAATTAATAAGCTACCCAATGGAATGGAGACACAGGTTGGAGAGAAAGGAAGTTTTTTGTCTGGAGGTGAAAAGCAAAGAATAGCCATAGCAAGGACGTTAATACGTCGCACTCCCCTATTGTTAATGGATGAGCCGACTTCGTCACTTGATCAGGAAACAGCAAATGCTGTTGAAGAAACAGTTCTGAATTTAGACAATACTACATGCGTGATGGTTACTCATCGGTTATCAAAACCAGTATTAGAGCGCTATGATATGATATTTGTATTCGCTGATGGAGCAATTATAGAGAAAGGGACATTTTGTGAATTAATAGAGCTTCAGGGTTGCTTCTATCATATGTATGGATTGGCAGAGGAGTCGACAATGACACAACATAAAGACAGCCCAATCTCTTACGTGGTAAATTAATTAGTTTTTAAATTGACTCACTAAATGGGTGCTTGCCAATTAAAGGCGGGCACCTTTTAGTGTTTTTTTATGGCTGTACATTTAATCAGCATTTGTTATTGCATAACTTCTTATAGTGATAATTTATCTTCTCTATAATTTTAGTATGCGCTTTTAATGCAGAAGGATAGGGATAATGGAATTGAGCTTAACCTCGTGAAAAATAAAGGATGATATATTTCTATTGAAAACCAACAACCTGTAGCTACTTTATGCTTCTTTTGAGAAAGAATCTGTTAATATGGTTGCTGTGTACAGCTGTATTCAGTGACGCTATTTATCAATCATTTCATTTTTCCATCAACATGATTTGTAACCTTTCCCCACTAAGCCAGCACTTAAGATTAAGAACACGAAAGAAAAGAGGCTAGGAACGTATGAGGGAGTGGGTTGAAAAGGCGCGGCTAGGGGATGCGGAAGCGTTCGGTCAGCTGATGCTGCATTTTCGCGGGATGGCCTATGCGGTGTCCTATGACATGCTGAAGGATGTTCATCTCGCGGAAGATGCCGTGCAGGATGCGTTCATAGAGGCTTATCAGAATCTGGAGAAGCTACAGAACCCGTCCGCTTTTCCAGGCTGGTTCAAGACCATTGTGGTAAGACAGTGCCAGAGGATGCTGCGGCGCAAGCATCATTCGATGCTTCCTCTGGAAGAGGCTGTGCAGGTTTCCGGAGGAGTACCGGGTGTAGCAGAAATTGCGGAGCGTAGGGAGGAGAGTCAAGTTCTGCAACAATCGGTGAAGGCACTGTCTGCCAAGCTGCGCGTTCCTCTGCGATTGTTTTATTTTTACGGCTACTCTCTGCAGGAAATTTCCGATTATCTGGGCACTCCGGTCCCGACGCTTAAGAAGCGGCTGCACGATGCCCGCCGAAAGTTGAAAGGTACACTCCCGGTAGCCGACCTCGTTTCCGTGTTCAATCATTTGTATGAGGGAGGGCAAAACATGCTACATATTGTTAACGGTGATGTTGTAGGTGACATGTTGAAGCAGGGTGTTGTACAAGGTGACGTGCTTGTATGGAGAGAGGTATATCCGGCAGGACCGATATTTACAAATCCAGCGGGGGCTGAAGAACGGGTACTGCGGGCCCAGGTCCTGGAAGAAACGATGGGTATTCCGGCCAGCAAATATATTACGAGCTGTGAGGAACAAGAGCAGAAACTTCGAGAGTTTATTAAGTATGATGAAGTCGTATTGTGGTTTGAGCATGACCTGTTTGATCAGAGCATGCTCGCCTATCTGCTCCACTGGTTCAAAAGACAGAAACTGGGCCGCACGAAGCTGAGCCTGCTCTGTATTGGGGAGTTTCCGGGAATCGAACGGTTTCATGGTCTGGGACAGCTCACTCCGGCACAGCTTCAAACATTATCCGGGACCTGGCGGACTATTGGGCGGCAAGAAATGGAGCTTGGAAGCGAGCTTTGGCAGGCGTATGCTTCTCCTGATCCTGTTCAAATGGCTAATCTGCTGGAAGACAAGAAGGCAGAACTGGCAGCATCCGGCCTGCCTTTTGCCTATGAAGCCTTCACAGCGCATCTCAAGCGGCTGCCCTCGCAGCAGAATGGTCTTGGCATTGTGGAACAGACCACGCTTCAGGCCGTTCATAATGGAGTGAATACGCCATTGGAATTGTTTCGTCAGGTAACTGACGTCCTGCATGTGCTTGGGATGGGTGATCTCGAATACTGGAAATTTATTCGTGCTTTGGCGCAAGGCGAACATCCTTTGCTGATCATTGACGGGGATGAGGCCAGCTTGGATTTCAGACAAATTCCGGATTTTCTGAACCGAAAGGTAATTCTGACAGAGTTGGGTAATGAGGTACTGAATGGATCAGCGGACCGCATTGCAGTTCAAGGGATCGACGAGTGGTTTGGGGGGCTGCATCTCCATGGACATGAGGTTTCTTGGCGATGGGATGATTTGGCTGGTGGATTGGTCCGACATTGAAGAAAGTATAGAAGCAGTTTGTTTAAAGTGCGAAAGAGTTTTCCGTTTATGGAAAACTCTTTTTTATTTTTTAGTAGACCATATTAAGACAAGAAAACCAGCTAATGTTTGTCAAGGAGTCCCTCGTCTATTTCTCTGTAGCTTATAGCAATAGATGCAGCACTTTCAACTAGGACACAAATTGTAATTGATTTTTTAGTGAGTTCTTCCCCGGTGTTAGCTATCATCAGTATATTTTCCTAATGCTAGGAACCGACATGGGCAGATGCGCATATACTTTCTAAAAACTAACATCGGGAGGAGATAAACTTGTATCAAGTACCTTCTTACTGGGGAAATTCATACTATATGCGGGCCAATTTTGTACCTATCTGGAACACAGGATTTCCGAAAGCAGTACAAATGATAAAGGAAGCGGTACAAGGGGAGCGTAACGATGAGTTGTTCTACGATGAATTGATCAATTTGGCTCCCTCACAAGAGCAGGTGGCTATTATTGAAAGCATCCGTAACGATGAGCGCGGCCACAATAAAATGTTCAGAGAGATGTATCGGGCTTTGACAGGACAAGAAATTGCAGGCATCAGTAGTGAGCAATATGAGAGGGTGCAATCTTATACAGAAGGTTTACAGCGCGCCTTGATGGGAGAGTTGGGTGCGGTGGAACGATACCGCAACATCTGGTTTGGATTGCCTGCTGGCATCTATAAGGACACGGTGTACGGTATCATATTGGATGAGCTTAAGCACGCTGCCAAATACAATTATCTGATTACGTTGAATCTCAGGTAACTATTGATCGAAAGTCAATACTACTCCACATCAATTGGATGCTGGATTTTATCCTTATATTCATCCACATAGAGTTGGCCGTTGCTGCCTTTAACGGCATAGAATACGTCCTCTAACTTTTTGTCGCGTGCCTTCAGTTGAGACAGCAGCCATGATTCGGGAATATGATTGGAGTTTAAATTGCCATGTAAAAGCTGTCCGTCGATTACAAGCTCAATTGGGAACTGTGTGGCATTACCTGCATTCAACTGCAGGTCTTTTAATGTCACGGCTTGCAGTTCCTTTTTCTTTTGAACAGATAGTTTTCCGTTAATCTCAAGGAGGGCGTACTCCACTTCTTCTATATTAAAAATTTCTTTCTGGCGAAGCTGTTGATTTAAAGAATCTAATGTCATATTATTTTTTTTTAAGTTATCTTCGAGAATGAACCCTCCTTCTATGAGCACGGTGGGTGCTCCCTCTGTCCACATCTTAAAGTTTCTGAATTTCAAAAAAAACTTGGATAAAACATAAGAAGTAATTGTAAAAACAGACAGGGCTATTAATAGGTGGACAACTTCTATTTTTTCGTTAAAGGCAAAGTTGGCTGCTATAGCCCCTAATATGACCGCCGTCACGAATTCGTGAAAGTTCATATTGGAGAGGGTTTGCTTCCCCAATATTCTACCAATTAGCATGAGTATAACGAATGCAGAGAAACTTCTGATCAAAATAACGAGATGGTCCATGCAAAACCCTCCTAGTTTAAAAATTGCAGGTATTCAGTATAGGTTACCCGCTGCACTAGAATAATATACCAGTGGAATTAATGCATTATATGTGATGTATAAGCTTGTTGGCGCAGGCGATCCGAGCTACCTTGTAAGGCTTGCCTTCTTTCTTTTTCTTTTCTTAATAGACCTTTAATTTTTGATTTGCTCTTTGTCGTAGTCCAGCATAGGCAACCAATTATTTCGGCCCCACGAATTGTTTCCGTCTTTCCCTAAAACCACCTGAAATGGGTTAGAAATTTAGCTATTTGGTCGAATGATTTGATTTCTCTGCATATGAATAGACCTCCTTATGATCATGATCCAATGCTTCTACTGCTTCGAATCCGTAAATAGCTCCTGCGCGGTCCGCACAAATAACTGTACAGCAAGTGAAGCATTGTGCAGAGATGGTACAGCGATACCGATTTGCCGTGTGATCAGAGGTGAAGTCTCCTTGACGGTCAGATTATGAGGGAACGTGGACAAGGCAAGTGAAGAAACAATACCCATACCTAGTCCCTGTCGAACCATGCTGACCAAGGTGCTGATATTATGAGTAATGAACTGTGCCTGCAACTGACTTTGCTCGCGTTCAAAACCTTCCATAATGGCGACCTCATGTCCACCTTTACAAAAGATCATATCCTGCTCATTCAAGTCTCGAATGGCGATTTTGTTGTGCGATTGTAGAGGGTGACCGTCTGGCAGGAGAATAACCATGTCATCCTGACATAAAGGGATGACATCTACCTGAGGGTCTGGTAGCAGGATGATACCCGCTTCGATTTCTCTGGTATGAACCCACTCCTTGACTTCATTCGTGGAGCCTTCATGTAGGTCGAAAACAAGGTTCGGATAATGCTGACGAATATGATGAATAATCGGGGGCAGAAAATAGGCTGAGGCAGAAGGAAAGGCACCGATCGTGATCGTGCCCACGTCTAGACCTTTTTCAGCAGCCACCTGCTGCTGTACCTTTTCCATGCTTTGCAGCATCATACGGAATTGCAGCAGTACCTTGTGCCCGATGTCTGTCAGCAGCACTCCTTTTTTTCGGTCGCGCAGCAATAGCTGAACATCCAGCTCGTTTTCGATGCTGGCGATGGCATGGCTGACCGCGGGCTGCGTCATATGCAGCTCATGAGCAGTTTGGGTGAAGCTTAGCGTTTCAGCTACGCGAACGAAGATCATAATTTGAGTAATGGTCATAAGTGAAAAGTTATCTCCCTTATTGAAAACATTCATTTTATTTATTAGTGATCACAGTATACGCTAGTAAAGCAAAACTTTGCAAACGGCTATTCAGATTTTAGTCGGTAGCAATGAGCGATGAAAATCTAAGGGAGAGAAGACATCTATGAAAAAATTAACACCTAAAGCTACACTGTGGCTTGTCTTGATATTAGTGATGGTATGGGGGATCAACTGGCCGTTGACCAAGCTGGCTTTGCCAGATACGCCGCCGATATTTTTTTCAGGAATCCGCACCCTGTTGGGTGGTGTGATTCTACTGTTGTTCGCTATGCGTCGCCGGGAAACCTTGCGCCTTAGACAGAATGGGTGGACTTATCTTGTGCTGGCCATATTTAATATTGCAGGCTACTATGGCTTGCAGACGGTAGGGCTGCGTTATTTGCCTGCTGGGTTATTTTCCACTTTAGTATTCCTTCAGCCGATCCTGTTGGGATTATTCTCCTGGATGTGGTTGGGGGAGCGCATGTTTCCCCTGAAGGTCATTGGACTGGTACTGGGTTTTGGCGGGGTGATCGTGATTAGCTCTGGTGGAATGGCAGGGCATTTATCGGTACTGGGCATTGCGTTGGGGCTAGCTTCAGGACTGTGCTGGGCGCTCGGAACGATTTATATGAAGAAAAAAAGCCAGCAGTTGGATTCCATTTGGGCGGTGACGATGCAGCTCATTTTTGGGGGGATCATACTCAATGGGATTGGATTTACGACCGAGAAATGGAGCGATATTCACTGGACGACCTCTTTTATCGCGATTTTATTGTTTATTTCGATATTTGTAATTGCAATGGGCTGGATGATTTATTTTAAACTGATCGACAACGGAGATGCGGGAACCGTCGGCTCATATACATTTATGATTCCGGTGCTGTCCACGGTCTTTAGTATGGTAATGCTCAATGAATCACTTACTTTGACGTTTGTTGTGGGGCTGGTGCTGATTGCAGGCAGTGTGTATCTGGTAAATATTAAAGAAAGAATAGAGTTATCCACCAAGGATCAGAACGGTGATACATTTGAGGATTAACGGGGGTGATGGATCAAGAAGAACTTCAATATCTTCTTTCATGCACGCATATTGGTAGTACCAATATAGCGTGCTTTTTTTAACTATGATTTTCAAAGAACTCATTTGCTATGCTATTCAAGATCATCGAAAAAATTTAAATTTATGGTAGAGGTTTGTCGTGCTAAAATTAGCTAACAAGATGGTTGTTCCAAAAACATTAGACTAACAAAATGAAGTTAAATGTTTTTGTTTTTTTCTATTTTTCGTCCTTGTGTAAAAAAAACAATGAATATAATTTTTTCAGAGCAAAAAAGGAGGTAATGGAAGAACCTTGGTACTCAATATCACTGATTTGTTATGTTTATAGGATATTTGTTTTTTATAATTATTGTATTTTACGTATTTTTGTTATGCTAACAATTGACATTTAGTATAACGTAAACTAGAATGAGTAAGAATTCATTTCCCAATCACATAATTAGTTTGGAATAATTGAAAGCGTTTACCTAATATTAGGATAGAGCTCTTTTTGGTTCTTTTTTCTTTTCCGAATTATGGCCGGAAGGGAGAGATCGTAGTACGTGCCTAAGGGATGGAAATTTGAATATATAAGCTAAGGGAGAGGGGTAAGTCGAGATGCAGTTAAATAGAAATGTTGGAAACTTCGAGCAAACGGTGAATTGTAACGCTGGTTACCTGGAGGTTACAAAATGAAGAAGTTATTGTCGTGTTTGATCTCGTTGAGTATGCTTGTTTATATATTGCCGACCATGATTGTAAGCGCTAACAATGATGGAGTTACTAATCTAGCGCTTAATTCAACACCGTCTGCCCAATCGGATATTATTTCAGATGCTGTTTACAAAATTACTGCACAGCATAGCGGAAAAAGCCTGGAAGTTGAAGGGGGATCAAAGGATGACGGAGCGAATGTTCAACAATGGACCGATAACGGAAAGGAGCAACAGAAGTGGAGAGTGGTTGACGTTGGTGGTGGATATTATAAGCTGATCTCGCAATCTAGTGGCAAAGCATTGGATGTAGCCGGTGGTAATACCCATGACGGAGCGAACGTTCAACAATGGACAGACAACGGGAACGCTCAGCAAAAATGGAAAATCATTGACGTTGGTGGTGGATATTATAAGCTGATCTCGCAATCTAGTGGTAAAGCATTGGATGTTGTCGGTGGTTATACCCATGACGGTGCAAACGTTCAACAATGGGCCGACAACGGTAGCGCTCAGCAAAGGTGGAGATTCACACAGATTGATACGACAACAGATACGACACCTCCAACCGCCCCAACAAACCTCCAAAGCTCATCCAAGACGAGCACATCTGTCACTCTTACATGGACGACCTCAATAGACAATGTAGGTGTAACTGGCTACGTTATTTATAACGGAACAGATCTGGTAGGCACGAGCACCACAACAAGTTATACAGTGACGGGTCTCACTGCGAACACATCCTACAACTTCACTGTAAAAGCGAAAGATGCAGCAGGCAATATTTCGGAACCAAGTAATGTCTTAAAAGTAACAACAAGTTCCGACTCCTCTCAAAATACAGGATTTTATGTTAAAGGTACGACGCTTTATGATGGCAACGGAAATCCCTTTGTCATGAGAGGAGTTAATCACGCTTACACTTGGTACAAAGGTCAAGAGTCGGTTGCGATACCTGCAATTGCCAAAACCGGAGCGAACACGATTAGAATCGTGCTGTCTGACGGTCAACAATGGACGAAAGATGATTTGTCAGCGTTGCAAAACCTGATCACTTTATCAGAACAAAACAAATTGGTTGTTATCCTTGAAGTACATGATGGTACGGGAAATGATAATGCTGCTGTGTTGAATAAAATCGCAGATTACTGGATTGAAATGAAAAGTGCACTGATTGGAAAAGAAAATACAGTCATTCTCAACATCGCGAATGAATGGTTTGGTACTTGGGATGGGAACGGCTGGGCACAGGGGTACAAATCAGTTATTCCAAAGCTAAGAAATGCTGGCATCAAAAATACCATTATGGTTGACGCCGCTGGGTGGGGGCAATATCCGAAGTCGATTTTTGACTACGGAACGCAAGTGTTTGATGCCGATCCGCTTAAAAATACGATGTTCTCCATTCATATGTACGAATACGCTGGGGGAAATGCCGAAACAGTAAAAAGCAATATTGACAATGTATTAAACAAAAATCTAGCTCTCATCATTGGAGAATTCGGAATCAAGCATACAAATGGTGATGTTGACGAGGCCACCATTATGAGTTATGCCCAACAAAAAGGTGTAGGTTATCTTGGATGGTCTTGGAAAGGAAATGGATCAGGTCTAGAATATTTGGATATGTCAAACGACTGGGCAGGATCGAGCTATACTGAACAAGGACATGCCATTATTGAAGGTCCGAATGGCATCAGAGCAACATCCAAGTTAAGCACGATTTATAGCAACGGTAAACAGTAAAAGATTCATATTGTTTTAGTAACGGCCTTTTCTCGAAATTCTAATGGGAAAGGTCGTTTAGTTTGTTCTGGAATCGTAAGCAAAAGCATGTACAAATACATAGGAGCAAGGAATAGGAAAAATATACTAGAATATCAAAGGAGGTCATAGTAAAATATGACTATAAGTCTGTTGAGTTAGTGAAAATGACGGTTCAAAATTATCCGCTTGGTAAGCGGGAAGGTGGCACTTTCAAACTCACCAGTCAGCAAGAGGAGGAACCTATGAAGGATTTTGACGTAACCAAAGCCAAGTATGATCCAAAACAGGAAGAACAGGTGAAAAAGGGATTTTTCAATAAGGTAAAGTCCACGGCTGGAAAAGTTCCCTTTGTGAAGGATGCGGTGGCTATGTACTATTGTGCGATAGATCCTGAAACGCCTCTGTATGCCAAAGGGGTAGCATTCGGAGCCTTAGCGTATTTTATTTCTCCATTAGATGCTATATCAGATGTTATTCCAATGTTGGGTTTTACAGATGATGCGGGGATTGTGCTGGCAGCTTTGAAAGTGTTGGACATGCATATCAAGCCTGTCCATCGGGAGAAGGCGAGCGAATTTTTTTCTTAAGAGATGCAATGAGCGGGGGAGCTAAGGAATGGACAGATATACACCTACAGCGAGGGAACGCTGGCAGATGAAACAGAGTGAGCCACAGCCGCAGGGCTGGGTGCTCGCTCTATTTGGCTGGATTTTTGCAGGTTTGGGGTTCGTATTTAGTTTTTTTGTCGTTGGAGGCTTGTTGGGGATCATAGGTCTTGTTTTCGGAATTTTGACTAAAAAGATGGAACAAAGAGACACGCAGGGGATCTTCATTATCGTAATCAGCTCCGTAGCTATTGGCATCGGCCTATTGATTTTTATGATTTTTTTTGCACAAGGTTTTGTAGAAGGTCTGAGAGAAGGGTATAATGAGCATTATTAGGTCAGGGAGGTAACAGCATTGAGCGTCATTATTTCACAGCAGATCTCGGCAACGGGCGTGAAGGAATATACGAAGGTGATGAAAACATTTGATTCCCAGTTTACACCTTTGGTTGGACAGAAAATTAGGGATACGGCATTTGGCGATATGCAATATTACGATGTCGAGGACGTATTTATTGATCTAGCGGAGAATGAATATTGGGTAATTCTACCTGCCGTTTTGCTGCATTCTGATGATATTGAGGATATACGAGACGCTGTGCGTGAGTATCGTTCACACGGTTGGGAATGTACGAAACCTCTGTAAATGCATACCACTTAGGCATCTATACGGAAACGTCTTTCTTTTGCGAGATAGGCGTTTTTTTGTGTATTTGTGTATAAACTATTTCTAATGATTGGCATGAAAAGAAAGAATTTATGCTGAAAATGCGCAAATTGTATCATTTTTTATCATAAAACGACAAGTTGGGAAATGAAAACGGCCTTAATGTGTTATACTTAGTATATCAAAGGACAAGAGTCTAAAACGACCGGTAAGGCCCTTTCTTTGAAGAGCCTCTGAAAGGTTCAACGTTTATCCAAAATAAATGGTCAAAAGGAAAAGGGGAAATGCTAACGTGAGAGTGAATTTGAAATTTACTAACAAAGGGCAAGTTGCAGTTGAGAAGTTCAACAATGAGGAGCTTATCGAAATCTTTACCCGCTACATTAAAACGTTAAGCAAGAAGTATGATATCTCGGTTACCGTACCGGAGGATCTGAATGAGCAGATCTTGGAAGAGGGTACCGTGAAGGTCGTGTTGGATAAGATTAATTGTGACATGGACGCTTTTTTCAAGGAGCTGAGCCGGGATATCAAGGTGCCGCTGGTCAAAAGATTGGGTACCAAACTGGATAACGTATTTAAGACCGAGGTTGTGGAGCAGGAACAGAACTAAGAATAAGGATCAAGCGAGTCCGAATGAGGATTCGCCATATGAAATGATAAAACCTCCCGAATGGGGCGCCTGGCTAGGCCATGTGCTCGTTCGGGAGGTTTTATATGTTTAAACTACTCTATTCAGCATGAAAACATGCATGGCATGTCTGTCCCTTTTAACGTGTTGTTGTGGAAGTAGGGCGCAGTTGGGCTAAATCAAACGAAGGTACCAGCCCTGCCTGCGCAGCGCGACCAAGCAAAGCTTCGATGGCGGCATATCCGCTGTCGCCCAGATTGGCGGTAAAATCGTTTACGTAAAGGTCGATATGCGATTGGGCGACATCGGGTGAAAGTTCCTGCGCATGAGACAATACATATTCACGCGAAGCTTCAGGATGCTTCCAAGCATATTCGACAGAGGCGCGTATCCAGTTTGTGATCGCATCCAGATCCAGCGTACGGCGGGCAATGATAGCTCCGAGCGGGATCGGCAGCCCTGTATCTTCTTCCCACCAGTTCCCCAGATCGACTTGCTTACTAAGTCCGTAGGACGGATACGTGAACCGTGCTTCATGAATAACCAGTCCGGCATCTATCTCCCCGTCACGGACAGCAGGCATGATTTGGTCGAACGGCATCACGACGATCTCGCCGACACCCCCAGGCACATGCTTGGCTGCCCACAGGCGGAACAGCAGATAGGCAGTGGAACGTTCACTCGGAACGGCTACACGCTTGCCAGACAGGGCTTCCGGGCCTTCGATCGTGGAACCTTCCCTGGTCAGCACGAGCGGCCCACAACCCCGGCCCAGTGCGCCCCCGCAAGGCAACAGGGCATATTCATCTAGCACCCAAGGGAGTGCAGCATACGAAATTTTCATGATATCGAGTCCGTCTGGTGTGATCGCCAGATTGTTGGTGATGTCGATATCGGCAAATGTAATGTCCAGCGCGGGTGCGCCCGGAATCAATCCATGCGCCAGGGCATGGAAGACAAAAGTGTCGTTAGGACAAGGTGAAAAAGCAATTTGCATCTATATAACCTCCGTTAATGTAGAAAATGCGGCTTCCAACGCTTGCAAAGCCTCTTTGATCCGCCAGGCTACACGGTCACGTGGACCGACAGCATTGGAAATCGTACGGATTTCCATCGTCGGCAGTTCCAGCCTATTTGCCGCCACGGCTACGCCGTAGCCTTCCATCGCTTCGGCAGCGGCTCCGGGAACGCGCTTGGCCAGTCGTTCCGCTGTTGCCGCCGTACCGGTGGCCGTGGAGACGGTCAGGATCGGCCCCGCGACAGCTGTCTGTCCAACGGCACGCAACGCCTGAACGAATCGCTGCGCGGTGGCAACATTCACGGCAATTCGGCTTGAGCCGAAACCCAGCTCGTCCACGCTGCTGAAGCCCTCTGCCGTCTCGGCACCCAGGTCGGCGGCAATGATCGCGTCAGCAACAACGACGCTTTCCAGTTCAGCGACCTCCACGAAGCCGCCACCAATTCCGGCGCTGATAACCAGTCGGTAGTCACCAGCCGCCGCCAGTGCTAGCGCGGTTGAAGCCGCTGCGGACGGTGCGCCCACGCCAGCCAGCTCGACCACAAAACGGGTATCGCCTTTCAGGCCCCGCAGTACAGCTTCCCGTTCGCCTTCAACCGCGGTCATAACCAGGATGCGTCCATCTGATGTTGTATGCTCCATCGGTTGATTCCCCTTTAAATTTAGGTAATATGCTCCCTTATCATACTGCTTTTCGAAACGATGTTCAAAAAAAGTCGACAAAAAAAGCGCTCTGAGGCGCTTTTTGGAAAAACTGCAGGATTCAGCAGATATGAAAATCGGTAATTGTAACATAAAACAATTCTAATCTGGAAGAACAGCGCAGGCATAGCATATAATAATTATATCGGCTGATCCTTCGTGATTAACTGAAACATGGTAATATTGCGGTCATAATGGCTTGGGGTTCCATCTTGATTGCGCACCCGAATCATCTCGCTACTGAATAACTCGATATATCCACAGCCAATCTCACAGTATACACCTGTAGGGTCCTCTTGCCAGACCGAAACGAGGTGTTGAGATAGCGCCGCGGTGAAAAATTCGATGTTTTTTTGCAGTACGCGTGGCGTTTTCTTGGGTTCCATAACGTAAATCCTCCCTATATCATGCCATTTGAAAATCAGCAATTGAACGTGGCTTCTAAGTGGTTACTACACATCATAATGAACATAAACAACTGAAAAAGGAACGGTTCGTCAATCTACTCTATGAAACAGACGTAAACACTGTACCGCTTAATGCTATTTTTGTAAAGCATCCGATTGACCTTTTCAAACATCCAGTTTGTGTTTACACACATTTTACATTGCGTTTACACTGCTGTGATGCTAGTGCGTTTCATCTAATAGTACAATAAAGGGTAACTATACTGCATGAATTGATGGAGGCCATATGTTGATAGAGAGTCAGAATAAGGATAAAGCCGGGTCAGAACGTTACTTTAACCGAGATTTAAGCTGGATTGAATTTAATCGCCGTGTGCTTCAGGAAGCTCAGGATGCAGATACACCGTTGCTGGAGAGAGCCAAATTTTTGGCGATTGTATCTAGCAATTTGGATGAGTTTATGGCTGTACGTGTTGCAGAGACGCGCGAGAAGATCAAGGCGGGTTTTATGCAAAAGGATTTTACGGGATATACCCCCTCCGGTTTGTACAAACGCCTGATCAAGCGTACCGTCTCGATGGTATCGGAACAATACCGGACCTATCGTGATATTTCTCGCCTCTTGACGAAAAAGGGTCTTTTACTGCTCGAATATGAAGGCTTAAATACGACACAGCGCAAGTCGCTGGATGCATATTTTCATGAAATTATATTTCCGGTGCTCACGCCGATGGCGGTCGATCAGAGCCGTCCTTTTCCACTCGTTCACAATAAATACGTATATTTAGCGGTCGTCTTGAGACGTCCCGGGGATACAGAGGAGGATAAACCACTTTTTGCCATTGTGCAGGTGCCTTCGAATATTCCACGTGTTGTTACGGTGCCTTTGCGGTCGAACAGCAAGAAGAAATCATTTATTTTAATTGAGGAACTAATCAAGCATCACATTCAAACGCTGTTCACCGGATATGTTCCGGAGGCGGTTCATGCCTTTCGTGTTACGCGTAACTCCGATTTGTCCATTAATGAAGAAGAGATCGAAGATTTGCTCGAAGAGATTGAAAAAGAGCTGCGTCGAAGACGACGGGGGGCGCCGGTAAGACTGGAAGTAGAAAAAGGGATTCATCCCTATGCCCTGATGGAGCTTCAACGCGAATTCAAGCTGTTCGATCATGTGTTTGAGATGGACGGGCCGTTGGATCTGACGTTTTTGTCGTCTTTTGCCGATCATTTGGAGGGGTATTCGCATTTGAAATTTCCGGCAATCAAACCACTGTATCCGGAAGAACTGCCCCCGCAAGAGGATATTTTCAACGTGCTTCGCAAACGGGACGTGCTCGTGTACCATCCGTATGAATCATTCGATGCGGTAACTGATTTTATCATTGAGGCATCAGAGGACCCGGATGTGATGGCAATCAAAATGACCCTGTACCGTGTCAACGGGGAATCGAAGCTGATTCCGGCATTGGCACGTGCGGCCGAATCGGGCAAGCAGGTAACGGTGGTGGTGGAGCTGAAAGCCCGTTTTGACGAGGAACGTAATATTGCCTGGGCGCGTACGCTTGAAAAAGCAGGCTGTCACGTAGTGTATGGGCTGGTTGGCTTGAAGACGCACGCCAAAATCATTCTTGTCATACGCCATGAGCGCAACGCACTCAAACGATATGTGCACGTAGGCACAGGCAATTATAATGAAAGCACGGCGCGCGTGTATACAGATATCGGATTGTTTACGTCGGATCCGGTACTTGGCGAGGATGCCTCCGAACTGTTTAATGAAATTACGGGATTCTCTGCGCTCAAGACTTTGCAAGCTTTTACGGTGGCTCCAACGGGAATGAAGAACAAGCTGTTTGAACTCATCCGTAGGGAAGCTGAGCAAGCATTGGCAGGTAAGCCCGCCCGGATTATTGCCAAGATCAACTCCTTATCCAATCAGGAGATGATCGATGAACTATATGCGGCTTCCCAAGCAGGTGTGAAGATTGATCTTATCATTAGAGGGGTCTGCTGTTTGCGTCCGGGTGTGGAAGGATTCAGCGAGAACATACGTGTCATCAGTATTGTAGACCGCTTCCTGGAACATTCCAGATTGTTTTATTTTGAAAATGGAGGCAATTCCGAGTTGTTTCTGTCCAGTGCGGATTGGATGACGCGAAATTTGACCCGCCGAATTGAACTGATGTGCCCGATTTATGATGACGGGATCAAAGAAATGCTGGCAGATATTCTGCATTTATCGTTAAGAGATAATGTGAAGGCACGCCAGCTTATGCCTAACGGCAGCTATCAATTTGTGTCCAGAAACGACAAAGAGGCTCCCATCAGGAGCCAATCTGAAGCGATGAAGGTTAGAAATTGGAAGAAGGTAGAATGGACCACGACAATGTAAGATTCCATGCCTTTTGGAAATCCTTGGCAACTGATTCCAGCTCCCGTTGTTCTAATATGGGTTCACTCTTGCTTTCCAGACGAAGATGCAGTGCATCATCCCCTGTAGTGGGATTGATGCTGCTAATCATTCCGGACTCACTCCGATCCATGCCAATCGCGAGCTGGAGCAGCGAGCCGAGCCGATGTACACGTTCCTCGTCGGAAGGCTCCAAAATATCCGCATGTGTGCGTAGCAAACGGGGTGTCCGGTTCTTGGGATGGTAATCCGCGATCAACGCGGCTAGTACCGTTTCCCTATGGGATAAACCGCCAATGCCTGCATGTAAGATCCAGAATACGGAATTCTGGCGGAAATGATAGTAATTCAAGGCAGCTCCCGTTTTGTAAAGAGTTGCTGCGGTCAGTAACAAGCGTTTGTCCATAGCAGCTGAGGTTCCGCTAGCTAATGTGTCATAGAGCCGGACGGCGTACTCGTTAACTCGCTTGACATGCGCTTCGCTAACCGGGACAGCAAACGAAAGGATATTGCGAATGGATGTGATAAGCGGATTAGCTACCACGGGCTGTTCAGCGTTGACCAGCTCATGAAATAGGCCGTCTCGCAGACCCGCTCCACTGACCAAATACGCGGAGCCTTGAGCAGCTTCAAATATCGTTTTCAATATAATAAGACCCGGTACAATGATGTCGGCTCTGTCCTTGGACAGGCCGGCTGTTTTTTTGCGTTTTTCATAGGGCAGATGGGGCAGACTTCCATAGAAGTAATTGACATCTTCTATCGTCATTTCGTAATGGTGCGTCACAGGAAGTGAGTAATCCAATCGTTTCTGATTGATTTTAGCCAAAGTACGCAGGGTTCCACCTAGCCCGATGAATGGCAGACCCGGATTGGAGAAGATCCAATCATGATTTTGCAGGGAAGAACGGACAAAGCTCTCCATTTCCTCAATCTGCTGAGGAGACCATTCGCCATTCTTGACCTCACGTCCAAAGCGCCAATTCATATTGACGGCGCCAAAGGGAAATGACACAGTATGCAGTCGTTCTCGATCGCGGAACAACGTAATTTCGGTACTGCCACCCCCGATGTCAATAATGATTCCGTCACTCACATTCATAGTGTTCACTACTCCCAGAAAACCGGCATAGCCTTCTTGCTCTCCGCTCAGTATTTCCAGTGTTAAATTTGTCTCCTCCGCGATCCATTGGACGATTTCGTCCGAATTCGTGGCATTGCGGATGGCTGCTGTTGCTGCTGCACGCATACGGACAACCCCGTGCATATGGCATACCGCCATAAATTGGCGCAGCAATGGAGCGATGCTTCGAATCGCCTCTCGTTCCATACGGCCGTTGGCCCCAACCTTTTCGCTCAGTCGGGCAGCTTCTTTGCATTCCTGCACAATTCGATAGGCTCCTGTCTCTGTCATTTCATAGATCACCAGACGTATGGAGTTTGAGCCAATGTCCATGATGCCAATTTTGCTATTCATGAGTTGACCTCCTTGTTGAAAAAAACGATTTGCCGGTAATTTCCGCTGCTCCGTGCAAATGGTAGTAGATTATTGTCATTGTACCAGTGATGTTCGGTGCATGCTACCGTTCGCCATGATCTTGTCGAAATAGACACATGCCACCGACAATCATCCAAGAATAGAACCTTCCTGTTGAGTATGTATAAGTATACCTGACGGCGAAAGGAGAGGGTTAGATGAGACAACTTGCAAGCAAATGGCTAAAGACGAAGGCGCTGCTGCACCATCCACATACCGCCGTTTATATACCGGAAACCTGTCTATATAGTGAAGATCAATTGCGCATGATGCTGCGGCGGCATGCTTTTGTATTTATAAAACCTGTAAAAGGAGGCGGAGGAATCGGAGTCATGCGTGTGGCAAAGGAGCGTAGAGGATACGCCTGTACGCGTATGGAGCATACACATCGGTTCAGTCATTTTAGAGCACTTGTATTCGGAATCAATAAGCTCCGAATCCAACGTCCATATCTCATTCAACAAGGCATCCAACTGGCAAGTATTCAAGGTAGACCTGTCGACTATCGAGTCAAAGTCGTGAAGGAAGGGCAGAGATGGGATTTTCGTGCGGTGGTTGCACGTCATGCTCGTCCCGGACTGGTCATTACAAATCTGTGCAAAGGGGGAACTTTGCTGAAGGGAACAGAGGCGCTTCGGATGATATATCCCCGGCGGCTTGCTATTCAAAAGCGGCGAGAAATCATTCAACTTACACAGCGCTGTATTCCTGTACTGGAAAGAAGATTTCCTGGGATCGGACAACTGGGATTTGATTACGGGCTTGATCAGAGTGGACGGGTATGGATTTTAGAGGTTAATACAAGACCTCAATAAATTTCTGATTTCTTTAAAAAAATTCCAATATAATCTATTAACAAGACGCTAAATATAATATATTTATATAAATAATAAAAATATTTTTTTTGTGTTCGAGCGTCAAAATTCTGTGTATAAATATTGTCCACATTATCCCCTGTCACATATATGGGTTAACGACACTTACCAACAATTTATACACAGGATTTCCACAATTGACTGTGGATAACAGAACGCTTGTTCCGATTTTGGTATTTTGATAGAATAGATTTTGAAATAAAAGGAAAGGTTGTGTCGAGGATGGCTATGCTGACGGATGAAATGCTTTTGGATTCCTATCAGATGGCAATCGAGCTTAAACTTGAATGTGACTTCATTGCACTGTTGCTGGCTGAGATTCACAAAAGAAAGTTAGAGATGAATACAGCCGTAGTCCTTCATTAGACCGGACAAGCTCTCGTACTGCGACTGTGAAGTCATTCAGGGTTCGGATGACTTTACGGACAATCACTGCAACGAATAGGCACACCGTAAAAAAGGGTATTTCACTCCAAAGATTCAAATTTGGAGTAAAATACCCTTTTTTGTCATAGTCTAAACTAGACTACAATTTCATGTTACTGCTGTGACCAGGAGATAACTTGGCATCTGGATCTACATAGACCTTGGCGTTGTTGACTGCCGTAGGAGCTTCACCAAAGCCGACCGCAATCAGCTTGAGCTTGCCTGGATAGGTCGTAATGTCCCCAGCGGCGAAAATGCCGGGAATATTAGTTTCCTGGCGAGAATCGACCACGATAGAGTTACTTTCGATTTCAATTCCCCATTCAGCAATTGGGCCAAGTGTGGATACAAATCCAAAGTTAACGATCACATCGTCCACTTCGATTTCCTGTGTTTCTTTGGTTTTTACATGAGCAAGAGTGACTTTTGTAATCGTGTCTTCTCCATGCAATTCTGTAATTTCCGTTGGTGTAATAACGTTTACTTTGGAAGCGAGGAGGTTTTCGACACTGTGTTCATGCGCACGGAATTTGTCACGGCGGTGAATCAATGTAACCTGTTCTGCAATCGGTTCCAGCATAAGTGCCCAGTCTACAGCAGAGTCACCACCACCACTGATTAGCACTTTTCGGCCTGCAAATTTGCTCAGGTCGCTGACAAAGTAATGCAGGTTCGTTTTTTCAAAACGTTCGGAACCTGGAAGCTCCAGTCTGCGCGGCTCGAAAGCACCCACACCAGCGGTAATAATAACCGCTTTACCATGATACTCGCCACCTTTGTCTGTTTTTACGATGAAGTGGCGTTCTTCCTTTTTCTCTAATGATACGACTTTCTCTTCTAGCTGCACCTCTGGATTAAAGTGGTTCATTTGTTGAACCAAATTGTTAACCAGTTCCTGTGCAGTCACTTTAGGAAAGCCAGCGACGTCATAGATATATTTTTCAGGATAAAGGGCTGCAAGCTGGCCGCCCAGTTGGGGCATACTTTCAATTAAGGTGACGGACGCCTGACGCATTCCCCCGTAAAAAGCGGCGAAAATACCGGCTGGACCGCCTCCGATAATAATCAGATCGCGGATTTCCGCACCTGTGGATTGAGCTGTCACTCTAAAACACCTCCGAAAGGGATAGTATGGGATTTGTAGATATTGAATCAGCCGCATAGAGGTTCAGATAGCCGCCGAACGCATGATTCACTGTTTATCATTATAAACTGCTGGGTTCCGCTTGCAAAGTTAAAGCGATTAATATTTGATGAAGACTTTTCTGTGAGTATAAATTAACCGTTTTGAGAGAACAGCTGTGAATAATTAATGATTATGTATATCGGAAGGGGTAGAAGCATGAGCAGTATTCCCAAAATTGTCATTGTGGGCGCCGGATATGGCGGTATATTGACGGCTCAGCAATTGCAAAAGGAGCTCAAGCACAATGAGGCGGATGTCACACTGATCAATCGACATGATTACCACTATATTACGACACATCTTCATATGCCTGCGGCAGGTACAGATACGATTGAACATTCAAGGATTCCGATTGCGCAGCTAATCGATGAGTTCAAGGTGGATTTAGTCAAAGGAACGGTTAAGGAAATCATACCAAAGGAGAAAAAAATCGTGCTGGAGGATGGCTCGCTGTCCTACGATTATTTGGTCATCGGACTAGGCGGGGAGCCCGAAACATTCGGTATTCCGGGGATGGATAAGTTCGCGCTGACGATTCGCAGTATTAACTCGGTTCGCCTGATTCGTGAGCATATTGAATACCAGCTGGCCTTGTATAAAAATGACGGTAAGCCAGGTCGCCTCAATTTCGTCGTAGGAGGCGCTGGTTTTAGCGGCATTGAGTTTGTAGCAGAATTGGCGGATCGATTGCCACAGCTGGCCAGAGCCTATGACATCGATTTCAACCGGATTCAAATCATTAACGTCGAGGCAGCTCCTACGGCACTGCCAGGGTTCGATCCTGAACTGGTGGAGTATGCGATGGATGTCCTTAAGCGTAAAGGAGTTACCTTCCGCATTGGAATTCCGATTAAGGAATGCTTGCAGGATGGTGTAATCGTTGGTGAGGGTGAGAAAATCGAAGCCTGCACGGTGGTCTGGACGGGAGGGATTCGTGGGAACGGATTAATTGAGAAAGCCGGATTCGAAGTGATGCGCGGAAGGGTGAAAATTGACGATTTTCTGCGTGCACCGGGCCACGATGATATTTTTATTATCGGGGACAGCTCCCTGATGTTTAATCCCGAAGGACGTCCTTATCCACCGACTGCCCAAATTGCGATGCAGCAAGGGGTCCTTTGTGCCAAGAATCTGGCCGCTACTCTTCGCAAAAAGGAGCTGCACAAGTTCGTATTTTCCAACAAAGGGACGGTTGCTTCGCTTGGAAAAGGCGAAGCCGTCGCCGTGGTGGGCAAACGTAAAATAAAAGGCTGGATCGCAGCACAGTTGAAAAAAATCGTAGATCTACGCTACCTATTCATCATTGGCGGAATTCCACTGGTACTGAAAAAAGGACGGTTTTTCTAAGGCCAAAAGGTTTCCATGACTCCTCTAAAGGAGCTTGGAGACCTTTTTTATTTAGGTGAACAAAAAAAGATATTGACTCATAACTATTAGACGACGTATAGTATGATTACTAATTACAGAGGGGGAGCTTCACATTGAATTCTGATTTTAACATCAATGCTGATCCCAGGAAAATAAATTTATTGACTGAAAAGTTTCCAAATGTGGATTCCCGATCGTTGAATACGTTAGTACTTTTCGTGCAGACAGCTCACGAGGTGTACAATGGGGTGTCTTCCAGACTGTCTGAGTATGGGGTATCTATTGGAAATCTTAAAATTCTAATGCCTTTGTATTTGTATGACCGTTCATTAACTCCGTCCGAGTTGGCTGAGTATTCCGGAGTTACACGTTCAACAGTAACCAGCGTAATTGACAAGCTGGAACGGGACGGGATCATCCGAAGAAGTACGCTAACGGATCGACGTATGACCGCGATTTCTTTGACTGATGAAGGAAAACAGTTAATGACGGAAAGAATTCCACTGTTCATTCAGCTTTTTTCGGATTTGATGAATGAATTTACGCAGGAGGATCATGATCTTTTTGCAACACTCTTACAGAAGCTTTCCTCAGGTGTTGAACGGATAAAACAGGAATAATCAAATTTCCCGGCTTAAATAGTTAGACGTCGTACTATCAGGCTCCTTATTTGTTTTTGACTATTATTTTTAACTATCATTGGCTAAATCATCATGAAGGAGAGTTTATTGTAATGAACAAAAAGATCATTGTGTACGTATTACTTATTGTCGCGTTAGGTACCGGGGGTACGCTAATGGCAATGAGCGGCAAGGATGCTGTGAGTATGGCAGCCCAACAAAAAAATACACTGCTTACGGCAGATACCGTGAATGTTGCTTTTCAGGGCGTAGGGGGAAGAGTAAACACGATTGAGGTGAAGGAAGAACAACAGGTGAAAAAAGGGGATGTGCTCATGACCCTCGATCCTGTAGACCTTGATTTGCAAATTGAGAAATTAAAAACGGATATCGCACAGGCTGATGTGAAAATAAAACAGGCTAAAGACGCGCTGCAAAATCAGTCGGAGAAAATTTCGAATTCAGAAAAACAGGGGCAATTGGACATTCAAGCCGCGCAAGCGGGAGAGTCCTTATTAAACCAAGGCACACGTGCGGAGGATATTGTAAGACAAAAGCTGGCTATTGAAGCAGCACAGCAATCGTTGGACGCAGCTCTGACAGGAGTAGAGACAGCCAAAAGAAATGCGGAAATCGCGCAAAAAACAGTAGCATCCAGACAACAGGCTCTGGACTTGGCTAAAGTGAATTACAACCGTATCCAAGCGTTATATGATGCCGGAGCTGGAACCAAAGCAGAACTGGATAACGCCAAAAACCAACTGGATAATGCCCAAATCGCGTTAGATACAGCTAAGGATCAGGTTGAAATTGCCAATAACCAGATTACAGCGGCTAGCAAACAATCGGACATTGCTAAAAATGGGATCGCTCAGCAGCAAACCGCTTTGGATAAAATGGAGGCTGGCGCGACTGCTGAGGAACGCCAGCAGGCTCGTATCAAAACAGAAAAAGCCAAGGAAGCCTTGACTCAAACCTCGCAAACACGAAAAGATGTTAAGAATAGCGAATACAATGTGGATCTTCTGGCTCAACAAAAGCAGGCATTGAGTGTTCAACTCAAAACTTTGGAATTGCAGCGCGGACGTATGGTGCTGAAGGCATCTACAGATGGTAAAGTGGCACGTATTGTACCTAAAATGGGAGAGATCGTTTCTACGGGGGCAACGGGCGCCGTTATTGAAACCAATCAGCTATACTACGATATTTATGTGGGCGAGGATTCCATATCACAGTTTAAAGCTGGGGGAAATGTGACTTCGCACGTTGTAGCTTTAGATAAAGATGTCCAAGGCAAGGTGAGGTACATTACTTCTGCCCCTCAGTATACCAACATGAGAATGAGTCGGGACAAAGGTCTGTCGGATATCAGCTCCTTCCAAATACGGGTGGATGTCCAGCGAACATCTGAATTATTACCTGGAATGACGGTAGAGGTTGTGACGAAATGAAGGCGTTTATAGAAGAATGGAAGCTGATGATCAGCGGCAAAATGGTTTTTATTATGCTGCTCGTTCCTATCGTTGTAGCTGTTGCCTTTGGATTTGTTTTTAAAAATAATCAGCTTAACGATGCCTCTGTAGCTGTAGTCGATTTAGATCATAGCAGTTATAGCCGACAGCTTATTAATAAATTAGATGCATCGCAGTATATTGATGTACGCCATGTGCAAGAGAACGAAACCGATCCGAATTTACTTTTATATAATGAAAAGTTTTTTGCGGTGATTTACCTTCCAGCTGGGTTGGAGGAAAATAGGATTAAAGGAGTTCAGAGCAACATCGGTTTTTATGTAGATAATACGGTAGGTCAGGCTACTGGAAATCTACGCTCGGCAGTCACAGAGATCATGGCGACGGAAAATGCGATGCTGGCTGGTGGTGGATTAAAGGGTATGGGAATGAGTGACAGTCAGGTTACAGGGCTTACTTCCAATATGCTGCTTCAGCAGCGCCTGTTATATAATCCTACCAATGCTACTTTGATGACCTCGGTTATGGGGTTCATTAATACGGTCATGATTTCACTAATTGGTGCTACTGTACTGACAATTGTCCCGCGATTGCGGGAGCAAGGAAGATTAAAAGAGGAGCTTCAGCATTCGTATAGCTTGATTCTTAGGGTGTTGCCGTATGCGTTAGTAGGATGTGTGTCCTTTTACCTGTCCATTGGTTTACTTAAGCAAATTGGCGGACTACGCTTTGAAGCGAATGTATGGCAGCTCAGTATTCCATTTCTCCTGTACACGATTACGTTGGGTTTGTTTGCGATGGCTTTAGGGTGGAATGCGGCCAATCCTGGAAAAGCTTCCCCACGCCTCATGCTAATTATACTGCCTTCGTTTTTACTGAGCGGCGCTCAATTGCCAGTGGCTATGCTGCCTCCATCGCTGCAATATATAAGTAACATTCTCCCATTGACCTGGCATTTCAAGTTTTTAAGAGGTATGGGCTTTAAAGGTGGAAGCTTAAAATATTTTATTCCCGAATTGGGGGGATTTTTGATCTTACTAAGTGGTTTGCTGCTTATTATCTTTATCCTGATCGCTTTGGAGAAAAGAAAGCTGGCGAAAAGTGAGGATACATCCGTAGGGGGCGAGCCTGTGCTGCAATAATCGGAGATATCATTCCTTGGTTATGACCTGGCAATCATAAAGAATACGATTTAATCAGGCACCCGTGAGGGGCCTTTTCTCTTCTATTATAGCTTTAGGTCTTATAAAAAAGGATTCCGTCGTCCCGAAAGTGGGAGTTCGCGGAATCCTTGATTGTATGTTGCGACATAGTTCCGACGCTTATGGTTTACAGCTTCAACATGTCTTCAAATGTCTCTTCATTTAACACACTGCCGACATAGAAGGAGCCGAATTCACCGTAACGGGCACTGACTTCATCAAAACGCATTTCGTAGATTAGCTTCTTGAACTGAAGTGCGTCATCGGAGAACAGTGTTACGCCCCATTCCCAATCGTCAAAGCCGACGGAACCGGAAATAATTTGCTTTACTTTGCCAGCATAGCTGCGTCCAATTAAACCGTGGCTGCGCATCAAGGTGCGACGCTCGTCCATCGAAAGCATGTACCAGTTATCGTCCAGATCACGTTTTTTGTTCATTGGATAGAAGCAAATATAACGGGCCTTGTTTAATACGGGCTTCAAGCGTGCGACAATTTGTGGATTTTGCATGGGATCTTCATCCTTGCTCAAATAATTACTCAGTTCCACCACACTCACATAAGAATAGGTTTTGGTTGTATATTTGGCGAAGGTTGTTTTGTTAAAATCATTTTCCAGTTTATTGAGGTCTTCCAGCGTTTCGCGCAGGTGCATCATGACAAAATCAGCCTTTTGTCCGACAACAGTATAGACAGCTGAACTGCCCAGACCCGCTTCCTCGGTAACGTTCCATTCCTTCATAAACTCTTGAAGCTCGTCCAGTGCTCCGGCGCGCTCTTCATCGTCTGCGGTCTTCCATGCTGTCCAGTTGATGGACCGGAAATCGTGAAGCGCATACCAGCCTTCCAGTGTGGAGGCTACTTCGTTGGGAGTTGCTGGGGTTTGTTGAGGTTGATGTTGACTCACGATCTACACTCCTTTACGTCTGTAAATGATAATCAGCTTAGCCGAAATATGTGTACTTCCTTATATCATTCCTGTATCCAATACGTGATGCTTAACCATTATATTGTAGCTCAAAGTAAAGCTTTTCACCAATGAAAGAAGTGTGAAGAATTTTATTTTTACCATGATACAGGTCACAAAGTCTTAAAATAGTTAGTATTCTCGAAAAAAGTAGAACTCAGACGAATACGGCTGCCAAAAAGGAGAACAATTGCCCTTATTTTGTTGGTCCCACGAGAAGGCAAGTATGATAGAATAGAAAAACATCTTGGAGACCGTTATGTCAGGAAAGGAAGAATGTTGGAATGCGGATGAAAAACCTGCTGCACTATACTGAGAACCACCGCTACTGCGTTTATCGGGAATTTGGCTTGAGCGCACTGGATGAATTGATGCTGGGAAGCGTCTATCAGCCGATGGTAGGCGCATTTGCGGTCAGTCTGTATCGACTGTTGTTCCAGCATGTGCCAGTCGGACAAATCGGTTATTCGCCGTTGGAACAGCAGCGTCGCCTTTTTCTGACACTGGGACTGGAGCCGAGTGAGAAGGGACGCAAGTATTTGATTGAACAGACCTCCAAGCTGGAGGCCGTCGGTCTGTTACAGACGTCCAGGCTGTATGCACCCGAAACGGACGACTATATGTATGAATATGAGATGCAGCCGCCGCTCGCACCTGCTGAATTTTTCAGAACGCAGCATCTCACCCTTTTGTTGAGAGACAAAATCGGTAAGTTTGCAGTGCTTTCTCTGAGAGAATCGTTGTGGAGTAGGGAATCTAGCGAATGGTCGCAATCTTCTTATAATAAAGAAAATATTTCGATTCCTTTCTACGAGTTATTTGAATTGAATACCCATGTTATAGATTACGAACTGGAACAGGCGCTGTCCGAGGTGTCCACTAGCCGTCAGACTGGACCACTAGCGTCAGAATCGGAGGAAGCATTGAATTATGCAGATATTATTCTCCGTTTTCCGCGTGAATCTGCCAATCGCAAGCACGTGGAGCGTCTCCGGTTTGAACACGAGCAGTTAGGCATGGTCAATTACGTTGTTCGCAAATTTGACCTTTCTGTACAGGATATTAGTCGCTTGCTGGATGAGGATGGTATTTTTACCGAAGCAGGCGACTTGTTGCTTGACGAGCTTCAGCTTCGGGCTAGTCAGCACTCCAGACAGGATCGGAAGCGTCAGGAGGAACAGCAGGTACAGGCCGCCAAAGTGGTCGCCTTGCGCCAAAGAGAAGCTTCCACACCTGAAGAGCCGCCTGCAGAACAGGCTGTGGAAATGGAATTTTATGTGGAGGTTCCACCACAATTCACAGCCAAGTGTGACATTCACCAATATAATATGATGTTGCGCAACGAGCCTTATCGCCGTTTGCTGCAAACCTTTTTCCCCGGCACGGTTCCCGGTAACCTGCTGGATATATTTGAGAAAATTGATATCAGCTATAAGCTGCCCGGTGAAGTCATCAATGTGCTGATCCATTATTTGATGTCACTGCTCGTATCGGGGAGCGATCAGCGAATTAACCGAAACTTTGTCGAGGCCGTTGCTTCCAACATGCTGCTTAAGCAGGTAAACACTTACGAAAAAGCCGTTCAATATATAAGGGATCAAGCCAAGGTAAAAGGAAAACAGTCCTCTGCTTCTCCTTCCGGCGGCCGATCCCGCGCATATGCCAAAAATAACGGGCCAGCCAAGCCATCCATTCCAATCGTTCAGGATCACCCTTCCGAGGAGTCTGTATCTGAGGAAGAATTGGATGAACTGCTGCGTCTGGCCGAACGAATGCAATCCGGAAAACAGAAAAAAGTCTAGTGAATTTTAGGTTTTATGAAACTATTAAGCGAAGCCAATTCAAATAGATGTCGACTTTATGGCGGTCAGTAGCGGAGCGGATGGAATCGTTCTGGAGAAGCGATAGCGTTCGCCTTTGCCACCGGATTTTCACCTTTAAATTTCTATTACGATAGAAAAAATCTGGTGGCAACAGCATCGTAAGAATGATCCATCCGCGAAGCGTCTCCCCCATAACTCTGCACATTTTAAGAAAGGAGGAGCGTTCTTGGAATCACTGGGCGATTTGCTACAGCAGATGCAGAACCCTTCGTTTCGCCAGCGCACTCGCAATGTAGCCGATCAAGTTCTAAATGATCCGCTCGTGCAGGAGTTTTGTGCTGCGCATCCTGATGTGGACGAAACACAATTGCGACTCAACATGAGCATGCTCTTTCAGTATGCCCGGGATCGTCGAAATTGCGACAATTGTCCGGGGCTGGAACGGTGTCCTAACGATTTTCAGGGCCACTTTTGTAAGCTGGGCGTGGAATATCCGAATGGAACAGCCGAAATCGTGGACATTCGGACCCCATGTGCGAAGTTGGTTGCTTCCCAACATGAACAACGGGTGCGTCAGAGAATTAAAAGCTTTTATGTGGATGAACGGGCACTTCTGGAGGGATATAACGCTCTTGAGATTGCGCGCAAAGATTCACAACGTATGCCTGCCGTCACACAGCTATTCCGTTATATTGAAGAAACGAAAAGTCAGGGTCTATCCAAAAAAGGACTGTATCTGGAAGGTACGTTTGGTACGGGTAAAACTTTTTTGATGGGCTATCTATTGCACGAGCTGGCTCTGTCGGGTCTGAACGGTGTGATCGTGTATATGCCTGATTTTGTGGAGGACTTAAAGTCCATGATTCAGGATGGACAGAAGCTGAAGGAAACGACCGAAATGCTCAAAAATTGTGATCTGCTCGTATTTGACGATATTGGTGCCGAAAATCTAAGCCCGTGGGTACGGGACCATGTGATGGGTTCCATTTTGAATTACCGAATGAACCGCAAACCTACTTTTTATACTTCCAATTATTCGTTGCAGGGGCTGGAGAAGCATCTCAGCTTTACGAGCAAGGACGGAGAGGAAATGTACAAAGGACAACGCTTGATGGACCGGATTCGTCCTTTTGTAGATGTCATTACCGTAAAGGGAAAAAATCAGCGGGGGTAAGCGTTTATCCGTCTGCTATTTTGATATCTTACAATTAAAAGACTATTGTGATATAATTAAAAGGTGTCGAAACAGACATTACAGGTTATAATAATCTTGACTTTTCTATAAAGGAGGAACATACAATGGCAATTGTTAACGTGTCCGATCAATCCTTCAACGCAGAAGTCGAAGGCACAGGAACCGTTTTGGTTGATTTTTGGGCGCCATGGTGCGGTCCTTGCAAAATGATCGCTCCCATTCTGGAGGATCTGTCCACAGAAGTTGGCGACAGCGTCAAAATCGCGAAGGTGAACGTGGATGAAAATCCAGAGTCTGCTTCCCGTTTCGGCGTGATGAGTATTCCTACCCTGATCGTTTTCAAAGACGGACAGCCTGTTGATAAAGTGGTAGGTCTAAACTCCAAAGAAGCGCTGAAAAGCATGCTTACTAAACACCAATAATCATCGCATGTGACCCATGCTCCCGCGGGGGCTTGGTGGAGCGGCCATGAAAGGTCAATGCCTCCGGTTGTAAATACCGGGGGCGTTTTTGTGTATTATTCCTATATATTATAAGTAGTTAGTTGAGCAGTCATTAAGAATGGAAGGAGGAACCGGGCGAATGAAACCTTATGCGGAGGACTTGCAGAATCAGGAGAAGGCGCTGGAAAACATACGGCACAAATTAGCGTTACTGCCGGATGCATCAGGCTGTTACCTGATGAAGAACAGCGAAGGCACCATTATTTATGTCGGCAAGGCCAAAGTGTTGAAAAACCGGGTCCGTTCCTATTTTACAGGTAGCCATAACGGCAAGACGCAGCGACTGGTTTCCGATATCCGTGATTTTGAATATATCGTTACAGGCAGTAATATGGAGGCGCTCATTTTGGAGTGCAACCTCATTAAAAAGTACCAGCCGCGCTATAACGTGCTATTGAAGGATGATAAAACCTTTCCGTATTTGAAAATTACGAACGAGGCACACCCTAAGCTGGAGGTGACCCGTCGCGTTCTGAAAGATAAAGCAAAATATTTTGGACCGTACCCCAATTCCTACGCGGCACATCAGACGAAGAAGCTGCTGGATCGTATGTATCCGTTACGCAAGTGTGGTGTGATGCCCAAGGAAGTGTGCCTGTATTATCACATGCATCAATGTTTGGGGCCTTGTGTGAAAGAGGTCGAGAAGGAAACGTATGAGCAGATTGGTCAGGAGATTGGTTCCTTTTTGAGCGGGGGACATGAGGAAATTAAAAAGGATCTTCAGCGTAAAATGCAGGAGGCCGCAGAGGAATTGTATTTTGAGCGGGCCAAGGAGCTGCGAGATCAGATTATCAGCATCGACGCGATGATGGAAAAGCAGAAAATCACCACATCGGATGCGAAAGATCGAGATGTATTCGGTTTTTCAGTAGATAAGGGCTGGATGTGTGTACAAATCCTATATGTCCGCAAAGGTAAAATGATCGAGCGCCATATGTCGACTTTTCCTTTCTACGGTGAGGCTTACAGTGATTTTATGTCCTATGTGACGCAATATTATAGTGACAACCCAGCAGTGCCGCAGGAAATATTGCTGCCGGATTCTCCTAAGATGATGCAGGCGGAACAGGTCAATGTCGATCAACCGGTTGCGGCAGAAACTGCACTTCACAGTGCACCTATAGCCGATGCTACCGGACAGACAGATGACAAAGCGATACAAACGGAGACAGAGCATTCTGCTGACTCATTGCTGGTGGCTGAAGAACGAGCAGCTTATGCAGCAGCAACGAATCAAGGTCAAGTTGGTGACCAAGATGCAGAGATAAAGGAAACAGAAACCCAACTATCCGGTGGACTGGAGGACCCAGCTACGGCGGCTCTCGCTCTGGCTGAATGGTTGGATGTTAAGGTACTTGTACCGCAGCGTGGACTGAAAAAGCAAATGACAGGCATGGCGACGGAAAATGCACGTGTTGCTTTGGATGAGAAGTTTAAGCTGATCGAGCGGGATGAGGAACGGACATCCAAAGCTGCAAGCAATCTCGGACGTGCCATTGGGCTGGATAGCTTGCACCGGGTGGAGGCGTTTGATAACTCCAACATCCAGGGTTCCGATCCAGTCTCCGCCATGATCGTGTTTATTGATGGCAAGCCTGCCAAGAAGGAGTATCGAAAATATAAGATCCGTTCTGTACAGGGACCCGATGATTATGAAACGATGCGTGAGGTTATTCGGCGTAGATATGAACGTGTGCTTAAGGAAAATCTGGAACGTCCCGACTTGATCGTTGTGGATGGTGGACGTGGACAAATTAAGGCGGCGACCGATGTACTGCAAAATGAGCTGGGTTTGTTCATTCCTGTGTGTGGTCTGGTGAAGGATGCCAAACATAGAACTTCCCAACTATTAGTGGGAGAGTCCTCTGAGGCCGTGACACTTGCACGCAATAGCGAAGAATTTTATCTGCTGCAACGGATTCAGGACGAGGTTCACCGTTTTGCCATCACGTTCCACCGCGAGCAACGCGGCAAATCTATGGTGACTTCTCGGTTGGACTCTATTCCAGGCATCGGCGAGAAACGGCGTAAGTTACTGCTCAAGCATTTTGGATCACTCAAAAAAATAAGAGAGGCCAGCGTTGAAGAATTCCGGCCTCTCTCTATTGGGGATAAGCTTGCGCGTCAGATTATAGCTGCCCTTCGGGAGGAGGAGTCGTAGAATACGGCTCCTCTTTTTTAATAGGTTCAAACATAATTCGATTTGGCTTTTTAGGACTAAACCAATAAATGATGTAGCCCACAATGGCTGGAAGTAAGATCCAGAATAGACCAGCGCTCACATTCACAGTGTCTCCCAGACTCATTACACTAAGCCCCATTAGAATGCTGTCAAAAATAACGTGGCTGAACATGGCGGCAATAAAACCGTAACGCAGGAACACAAAACTGAACAGCAAACCAAGAAAAGTCAGCTCAATAGGTCTAGAAATCACCGGATAGATCGGATAAAGTGTATGTCCCAGTGCCCAAATCAGCGTGGTGATCAGACAAGCAACAAAAGTGTTTTTCACTATTTTTTTGACCATCGGAATACCAAACAGACGGTAGACAGTCTCTTCTCCAATACCTGCCATCCAGGCCATAATCGGCAGTAACCATGGATAAGCCATATTGTAAGGGGATTGCGTGGCATCTGTTGTGGAGAATGTATTAAATGTGCGCTCCAGTATAAAGAATAAGATGGATTGTACCCCGAGTAAAATAAAGGCCCACAAGTAGCCAACATACATACTGCGAAGCACATACAGCCCGTAGCCCGGCTCTTTCGCACGCGGCCATGCATTCAGTCCAACCTGACGCATAAGTCCGTCACCGCCGACCAAGGAGAAGTAGAGCGCTACTGCCATGAAGAAGGTAACACCAATCTGGAACACCATAAGAAATATAAGCATGCCCTTACCGCCTGCTTCTGCTTGCAATAAAGGCAGCATGTTCATTGTCCCAGCTATACTTGCAATAAAGTATAGCTGGGACAGAACAATGCCGCGTACAAATGAAGTATGTCGTCGGGTGAGTGACGCATACACAATGGCAAGAACACCCAGCACAAAGCTAAATAGGGCATAACCCGCATAGGTCATCCAATTCGCCCAAAATGTTTGCTTTTCGATATAATCGGTATAGGACGACGGGGCCGAAAAGCTTTGAGAGAAGGAGCGAACATCACCGTCTTCGAAAGTAAAAGCCAGTGTAAGTACCGAGGCGCCGATTTTTTTATCGTCTACGGTATACTTTAATCCACCTTCTTTTTCAGTGGTGGCGAGCTTCAAGTCCGACGGCTTAAAGCCAAAGCGCTTGACCCATACTGCGGCCGCCTGCTCCTTGGCTTCAAGCGTCATGCCGTCCTCAGCTACACGTATAAGCCTGTTACGTGCTTCTTCATCCGTAGAAATATCAGCCTGTGTGTAATTGGTACTGGAGGTGATCCGTTTAAAGCTAACGACCTTCCCAGTGGATAAATCCACATGAATTTGCAGTTTGCTTTTCGCTGAGGATTCAGGCAGATCAACCCGAAAGGTTTCGTAAGGGTAATTTTTCTTCCATGTACGGTCGTACTGTTGAAGCAGTTTTTCTCTAGATAAATAACCGTACAAATCTGTTTCGGCCTGATAGGTCACGACAGGCTCCTCTGGCTGTGATTCAGTATAGCCCAACTCGGAGCGGGCAAAGTCCAATGCGTGTATGACCGCTTCTTGTTTGCTGATGACCTTTGCGTTCATTACTGATTCTGGACTCGGATTACTAAGCGAGGGAATAAGCAATTGAAAGATAAAAAAGCAAATCAGGCCAATCCCGCCCAGCAAGCCTAATTTTTTGAAGTTGGCCGTGAGCACGACCGGTTTCCCGATAGGATTCATGAGTTTCCTCCTTAATCTGTAAATAAGAACATCCATTAAAGATATCATACTGCACAGGTTCCCGCCAACAGACCAGCGATATTCATGAAAATAGAGTGAAAGCACTTTAAAGTTCCAATAAAATAAGATAAGCTGCGATTAAACGATGCCCATTCGCAAAATAAAGCCAATTTCACGTTTTTTCGGCGAAATCGGTTTTGTGATCTGGATATAGAAGGATTATAATCTTGAGGCAATGCCTATAAAATACATAGGTAATGATATACAGTTGAGCCGAATTTCTATGAGAAAACGGGGGAACCATGTTACTGGGGTGAATTTTACAGCCGATCCTGCTGGATTGGATGTGTAAATAGGGCATACTGTGCTGCCCGAATCCGTCAGCTAACCTCGTAGGCTATGAGCAGGAACCAAGTCAGGCACTCGGTTTTCCGGTGTCTATTTTTGTGCGTATAAAAGTGTTTGGATTGGTTAGACCGCTGCGGGTGCAGATTATTCTTCCGATTGCTGTTATCCCCGGATTTTTTGATTGTATAACCCCTTTAATGGTTAAAATCCGGAGATAAAGGCAAACGCTTCGCTTCTTCAGAACAATTCTGCTTCCTTCGCTGCTGCCCGCCAATAGCACAGGGGGCAGAGTAGTGCTTGACATGCATTCTTCCTGTATTCAGGGAATGCTAATTATAGTTACTAAAGGTTTGGAAAAATCAAAAAAATTAGGGGCAACGACGATCGGAAGATCAAATGGAACGCGTAGCGGGCTTACACCGTATTAAATCACTGTTTTTATAGTTTTAAGGATTAGGAGAGAAGTGATGAATAGATGAATCCCAATGCAAGCTGGCTCCGGCTTTCTCCACCGCAGATATTCGTTGCGGGCTTTGCCATTATCATTCTAATAGGTAGTTTATTGTTAATGCTGCCGATCTCCAATACAACAGGAAAGCCACTTGCGTTTATAGACGCTTTGTTTACTGCCGCTTCCGCGACCTGTGTTACAGGGCTTGTCGTAAAGGATACGGGGACCTTTTTTACAACCTTTGGTCAAGTTGTTATCGCTGCGCTCATTCAGATCGGCGGCCTGGGCTTTATGACTATGGCTACCTTGATCGCGCTGGTGTTCAAACGTCGGATTTCCTTACGGGAGCGCCTCATTTTACAGGAAGCGATGAATCAGACCTCTGTCGAAGGAATTGTCGGATTGATTCGTAAGGTGCTGCTGTACTCGCTGGTCATTGAGGGCGTATGTGCTGCAATATTTGCGATTCGCTGGTCGTTTGATATGCCTGTAGGCAGGGCGATTTATTTTGGGATTTGGCATGCCATCTCCATGTTTAACAATGCTGGTTTTGACTTATTCGGGCACTTTCGCAGCCTGACAGGTTATGTATATGATCCGATTGTTAATTTTACAGCTATGTTCCTGATTATTTCAGGCGGCATTGGTTTTGTAGTGATGTCGGATCTGGCAGAATATCGCAAGCGCAAGAGACTGTCCTTGCATACTAAGGTGGTACTCAGCATGACGGGCGCTATGATTGTAGTCGGCACGCTCGTGATTTTTGTATTTGAATTTACGAATCCAAAGACTCTTGGCTCGCTTGATTGGGGTGGTAAACTGCTGGGATCTTTATTCCAGTCCGTTACCCCCCGTACCGCAGGTGCCAATACGCTGGACATTGGAGGCTTGCGGCAGGCTACGCAGTTTTTTATCATCATACTCATGTTTATCGGGGCTTCTCCTGGCTCTACTGGAGGCGGGATTAAGACCACAACATTCGCGCTGCTCATTGGAGCCGTGATTTCGATGCTACGGGGGCGTGAAGATATTGTGCTGTTCAGGTACCGACTTGCGCAGGGACGAATTTACAAGGCTTTGACCATTACACTGCTGGGGCTGCTGTTCGTGATCGGGGTGACCATGATTTTGTCGGCAACCGAAGATCATCATTTTTTGATGATCTTGTTCGAGACGGTGTCTGCGTTTGGTACGGTGGGGCTGTCGATAGGGCTTACACCTGATTTGACAGTCATAGGCAAGCTGGTGATTACCCTGACGATGTTTGCAGGTAGACTGGGGCCACTCACGCTAGCTTATGCACTGGGGCCGAAAAAGGGTAAAGAATTATATCGTCATCCGGAAGGCAAAATGATTATAGGATGAATCATTTCATATTCATTTCGTTGGTTTAATTATTTCAGGATTTTTGTAAAATCCTCATTTATGAAATTGATTCAGATAAGGGAGTTTTCGAGTAGATATGAAAACGCAGCAGTTTGTAGTTATTGGCTTGGGGCGGTTTGGCTCAAGCCTGGCTTTGCAATTGGTGGATATGGGGTGCGAGGTGCTAGGCATTGACCGGAATGAGGATGTGGTGGACAGTATGAGTGAGATGTTGACACATACTGTCGTGGCGGACGCTACCGATGAAGACTCATTGCGATCACTGGGCATCCGTAATTTCGATTGCGGCATTGTTGCTATTGGTGATGACATTCAGGTAAGCATCCTGACCGCCATTTTGCTGAAGGAGCTGGGTGTGAAAAAAGTCGTAGCCAAAGCCATATCTGTGCTGCACGGGCGTGCGTTAGAGAAGCTCGGTGTGGACCGGATCATTTATCCAGAACGGGATATGGGTATCCGGGTGGCTCATCAGCTAGTCACGCCTAATTTGCTCGATTATTTGGAGTTGTCCAAAGAATACAGTATTGTGGAACTCAATGTACCTGCATGTCTGAATGGAAAAACGCTAGCAGAGCTAAATGCCCGTACTCGCTTTGGTTGTAGTGTCGTGGCGCTTCATACGGCGAACGGTATCCTGATCGCACCGACGGCTATGGATCGGCTAAAAGCAGACGATATTATGGTCATCATCGGCTCGAATGACAATATCGGTCGCTTTGAGGATGAGGTTGTTAATGTCAATGAAGAGGGCTAAACCCTCTACACCATACGGTAGCCTGCAAACGACGCACGTGTCTCGCTAATCCAGCGTCGTGCTGTCGGACCGAGATCGGTCGTCTCCGAGTAAATGAGGGAGGTCGTTCGGCGTGTCTCCTTCAAATCGGGCAAGTATAATGCAGTGAGTCCATTATCCCGTAATAGTTCGCTGCGCAAATAGGATTTGGGTAGCAAGGCGGAAGCCTTACAGGTTGGAAGCAGGCGTACAATTGCCTCGAAGGAGTCGATTTCCATGCGGATATCCGGCATGATGCCGCTGCGCTGGAATAAGTCATCCGTCAGACTGCGATACCAGGTTCCTTTGGAGAAAATAATCATCGGCAATCCTTGCAGGTCTTTCATCGAGGCCGTTCCTGTCTTGACGGTTAATTCATGTCCAATGGGAACAACAAGCTCCAAATGATCATCAAATAGCGGAATGCAACGCAGTCCAGCTTCATGAATGGCAGACCCGACAATACCGGCGTCTGCTTTTTTATCACGTACAAAGGCGACGATTTCATGGGTTTTACCGGTGAGCAGCTTCAGCTCGGTTTGAGGATGCTTGCTCATGAAAGCTTCGACGAGGGTAGGCAGCGTCGTTTGGAGTGTTGTGAGGCTTGCGCCGAGTGTAAGCATACTCTGGGCTTCATTTTTGTGCTGGGACAGCTTTTGTAAAAAGCGAAGCTGTCGTTGCCGTTGCTCTAGTGCGAATGTATAAACAAATCGGCCAGTGGACGTAATTTCGAGCCGTTTGCCCCGACGATCAAAGAGATTCACACCCAGCTCTTCCTCCAGCTTGGCAATTTTGCGAGACAGGGCAGGTTGGGACAGATTCAGCAGTTTGGAGGCTTTATTCAGGCTGGACTGCTCGACAATGACGGCAAAAGCGTTCAAATCCTCAAACAAATCATCCACTTCCTCTCTATATGCAAAAAAGACATAATAATTAATACGTATATTGCAATTCCATTATAAGCCGAAAAGGAGTAACATGAAAGCGACACAAGATGTTCACACTTTTGTTTTTCCTAATAAGGGACACCTTGTTGGACATTTCCTGTCGGGAACTGTCATTTTATATGTTATATTACTATTGAAAACGCTATTATTGGGAGAAGGGAGCATGACCTAGATGAGAGGATTTTATTCCAGAAAGCTGCATTCGCTTCTTGGCGTCATTCCGTTGGCTCTATTTTTTGTTGAGCATTTGGTGACGAACTTCACAGCGGTGGAGGGCGGCAAGGAAGGATTTAATCGCAGCGTGGCCTTCCTGAATGGTTTGCCGCTGGTTATTGTGCTAGAAACGTTATTCATCTACTTGCCATTACTGTTCCACGGGATTTATGGCTTGTATATCGCTTATCAGGCTGACCCGAATGTCAAAAGGTTCGGCTATTCACGTAACTGGCGCTTTCTGTTCCAGCGTATTTCTGGCGTCATTACATTTGTATTTATTATCTGGCACGTATACGACACACGCTTTCAGGTAGCTCTGGGTAAAGTAACTCATGAGGAGCTAGGCGGCGTTATGCATGGCATCGTGACGAACCCGGTTTATTTCATTTTGTATTTAATCAGTGTCGTTTCGGCATCCTTTCACTTTGCTAACGGACTGTGGGCATTTATGGTCAGTTGGGGGATTACTGTGGGACCACGTGCGCAAAAAGTATCTTCTTATATCTGTATGACCCTGTTCGTGGTGGTGTCTATCGGCTTCATCGCTTCCCTGCTTGCATTCCGCAGCGCGGAATTTCAGGAAACGGCAACTGCCTTGGTGCAATGCAGCGCTTTTAAACAGCTACTGTAAATGAGTCATATCCATTATACATCGTGTTGAGATTCTATTTTTAAACGTAAAAGGGGATTTGGTTAAAATCCTGAAAAAAAGGAGTGAGCAGAAATGGCAGCATCCAACATTATTGTCGTGGGCGGCGGTCTGGCAGGTCTAATGGCTACGATCAAGGCGGCAGAGGCGGGAGTTCACGTTCATTTATTTTCTTTGGTTCCGGTCAAAAGGTCCCACTCCGTTTGTGCTCAAGGCGGCATCAATGGTGCGGTAAATACCAAGGGTGAGGGAGACTCACCCTGGATTCACTTTGATGATTCGGTCTATGGCGGGGACTTTCTGGCCAACCAGCCTCCGGTAAAAGCGATGTGCGAAGCGGCTCCAGGGATCATTCATCTCATGGACCGCATGGGCGTCATGTTTAACCGGACACCGGAAGGACTGCTGGACTTCCGTCGCTTCGGCGGTACCCAGCATCATCGGACCGCCTTTGCTGGCGCGACGACAGGACAGCAGCTTCTGTACGCTCTCGATGAGCAGGTACGGCGCTGGGAATCTGCTGGTTTGGTGACCAAGTATGAAAACTGGGAGTTTTTACAGGCTGTACTGGATGATGAAGGCATCTGCCGAGGGATTTGCGGGCAGGATTTGCGTACGATGGAAGTGAAGACTTTTGCAGCGGATGCAGTTATTTTGGCGTCTGGTGGCCCCGGGATTATTTTCGGTAAAACCACGAATTCCGTCATTAATACGGGCACAGCTGCTGGTGCGGTGTATCAGCAAGGCGTACGCTATGCGAACGGTGAGTTTATCCAGATTCATCCGACGGCTATACCAGGGGATGACAAGCTGCGTCTCATGTCCGAGTCGGCACGGGGAGAGGGCGGTCGTATTTGGACGTATAAGGACGGTAAGCCATGGTATTTCCTCGAAGAAAAGTATCCGGCTTACGGAAATCTGGTCCCTCGCGATATTGCAACACGTGAAATATTCAGTGTATGCGTTGATGATGGACTGGGTATTAATGGCGAGAACATGGTCTACCTCGATCTGTCCCACAAGGACCCGAAAGAGCTGGATGTAAAGCTGGGCGGCATTATTGAAATCTATGAAAAATTCGTCGGTGACGATCCGCGCAAAATCCCGATGAAAATATTCCCGGCTGTTCATTATTCAATGGGCGGCATGTGGGTCGATTACAATCAGATGACGAATATACCGGGCTTGTTCGCGGCTGGTGAGTGTGAATTCCAATATCACGGTGCGAACCGTTTGGGTGCGAACTCGTTGCTGTCAGCCATTTACGGCGGGATGGTAGCTGGACCTAAGGCTGTGGAATATATCAAAGGCTTGAAAAAATCTGCACAGGATATAGCTACTTCCGTATTTGATGCGGCAGTGAATCAGCAGACGGAGAAGTATGAGCGTATTTTGCATATGGACGGAAAAGAAAATGCTTATGTTCTTCATAAAGAGCTGGGCGAGTGGATGACGAACAACATGACTGTGGTTCGTTATAATGACAAGCTGGAAGCTACGATCCACAAGATCAAGGAGCTGAAGGAGCGTTACTCTAACATTAACATCAATGACGCTTCGCGCTGGAACAATGCGGGTGCGGCGTTTACACGGCAACTGTGGAATATGATGGAGCTGGCCGAAGCGATGACCAAAGGTGCGCTATTGCGCAACGAAAGCCGCGGGGCCCATTACAAACCAGACTTCCCGGATCGCAACGATGAGGATTTCCTGAAAACGACGATTGCGGACTGGACACCGGAAGGACCACAAATCTCGTATGAAGCGGTGGATGTTTCGCTGATCAAGCCGCGTATTCGGGATTATTCCAAGAACAAATAACGGAAGGGAGTGTATTTAGATGTCGGAGCAAGCAGTGAAGTCGAATAAAACAGTGAAGTTCGTTGTGACCCGTCAAGCTGATCCTAAAGCCAGTTCCTATACGGAAGAATTCGAATTGGCTTATCGTCCGGGGATGAATGTGATTAGCGCGCTGATGGAAATTCAGCGTAACCCGGTGGACAGCCACGGTAAAGAGACGGCTCCGGTGTGCTGGGAGTCGAATTGCCTGGAGGAAGTATGCGGAGCATGCTCCATGGTGATTAACGGCAAGCCGCGTCAGGCCTGTGCAGCGCTCGTCGATAAGCTGGAGCAGCCAATTACGATCGCGCCGATGAGCACGTTCCCGGTAGTTCGGGATTTGGTCATCGACCGCAGCCGGATGTTTAATGCGCTCAAGAAGGTCAAAGCGTGGATTCCGATTGACGGTACCTACGATCTGGGTCCTGGTCCTAGAATGGCAGAGAAAAAGCGTCAGTGGGCGTATGAGCTGTCCAAGTGCATGACCTGCGGTGTCTGCCTGGAAGCTTGCCCGAACGTCAACGAGAAGACGACGTTCATCGGACCTGCGGCGATTTCTCAGGTTCGCCTGTTCAACAGCCATCCGACAGGGGAAATGAATCAGGAAGAGCGGCTGGAGGCGTTGATGACGGACGACGGGCTGGAAGGGTGCGGGAACTCGCAAAACTGCGTACGCTCTTGCCCGAAAGGCATTCCGTTGACAACTTCTATTGCCGAAATGAACAAGGAAACGACCAAGCATATGTTCAAGCGCTGGCTGACTGTATAGCACTAGACAGCGAATAGGTTATGCACAAACAGGCTTTTTCTCAAACTGGAGAAAGCCTGTTTTTTTTGCGCTCAGGAATGATGGAGGGTAACATGGAGAAAGGAGCGCGGGATAGCAGTTATGGTATAATTATGGTATTGTGTATCGTTTTTGGTGAAAAGGAGGCTGGACAGGTGACTGTGCAACCGATAACGAATCGACCTGTCACTAGGTCGGATGTAATGAAGGGATTAAAGGATCTGGGAGTTCGGAGCGGCATGACATTGCTTGTTCACTCGTCGATGCGCAGCTTTGGACGCTTTGTTCCAGGCGGGGCCTCGGCCATTCTTGCCGCGCTAACCGAAGCGGTTGGTCCGGAAGGGACGCTGGTAATGCCGACACAGTCTCATGACTTGACTGATCCCTCGACTTGGATGAACCCGCCTCTGGATGAGTCATGGTGGGAACTGGTACGCGAGGAAATGCCCGCTTATGATCCGGCTTGGACGCTGACCGGAGGGATGGGCGTCATTGTAGAAACGTTCCGTGGTCTGCCGGGAACCAAGCGCAGCGGGCATCCGCATGTTTCTCTGGCGGCACGTGGACCTGCTGCTTCAGACTTGCTGGAGGCGCATGAGCTTGATTTTGGGCTGGGTGAGCATTCGCCCTTGGCAAAGCTGTATGAGGCAGATGCCTATGTACTGCTGTTGGGCTGCGAACATGACAGCAACACGTCCTTGCATTTGGCGGAATATCGAACAGCCTATAATGGACGAGAAGTGATCACGCATCAAGCTCCTATGATGGTGGATGGAGCAAAAGCGTGGGTATCTTTTCAGGATTTTAATATTACCTCAGATGACTTTGAGAAGCTGGGACTTGATTTTGAACGGGACTGTCCCTCAGCCTTTACGCGGGTGAACATTGGGGAGGCTTCATGTTTTTTCGCGAGGCAACGTGATTTGGTAGACTATGCGGAGCAGTGGTTGTCCAACTACCGCTAAAGCTTCTGGACAGTAAGAATTTCTAAAAAGTGAGATCAAGGAATAGATTGCAGGGGGGAATGCATATGGAGAAGACGCCGCACACCCGCCGCGAGAGTCAGGATGGCCCGCATCAGGGGTCCGCTATCCCTCCCGGTTCTTCGCGGCGTTCCATTTCAAATGAACCAGCCAATCCTTCGCGCCGCCATTTTTTGAAAAAAGCGGCTTTAGCCACAGCCGGAACCGCGCTTCTGGCTGGAGGATATGCTTCCTTATGGGAGCCTAATCATTTGGAAATTACACGCTTCAACTTGTCTCTCCCTCGTCTTCCGTCTGCTTTTGACGGAATCAGGGTCGTACATTTTAGTGATGTGCACTTGGGTTTTCACATGGATGAGCAGGATCTACGCGAGCTTGCGGACCGTATAGCAGGTCTGAAGCCAGATTTGCTCTGTTTTACAGGCGATATTGTGGATGACTATGCAGTATCCATGAAGGCTGCTGTTCCAGTTATGGCTTCTATGCACGCCACACTTGGCAAATTTGCTATTCTGGGCAATCATGATTATAGAGGCTTACCAGCCGGAGTACAGGAATTGTATCCGAAAACCGGGTTTACGTTGCTGAGAAACGAGCATGCGATTGTAGAGCTTGCGGGACAGCGTGTAGCCTTGGTCGGTTTAGAGGATAACATCATGGGCAAGCCCAATCCGCAGCGTGCCATTCACGGACTACCTGATGAGATGTGCAAGCTCCTGCTGATGCATGAGCCGGACTATGCAGATGTGGCGGCGCAAATGTCCTTTGATCTTCAACTGTCAGGGCATACGCATGGAGGACAGGTACGCTTGCCGGTCATTGGAGCGCCGATGCCGCCTCCGGGTGGACGCAAGTACATCCAGGGATTATTTCATGTGGGAACGGAGAGAATGCCGCTGTATGTCAGCCGAGGCATTGGCATGACACATCTGCCGATTCGCGTGCTGTGCAGACCGGAGCTTAGTGTCATTACGTTAAAATCCGGCCAATAGGCCATGATCTTTTTTTCATCTTTATCATATATGTTGGAACTACATAAAGATGGCTCGAATGTAGTGTAGAGATGTAGTCGTTTCGGACAAAGGAGTGAGGTTCAGATGGATCGTATTGCTGTCATTTCAGATATTCATGGCAATTGGCCTGCCTGTGAGGCGGTGCTGGAGGATATTGCTTCCCGAGGCATTAGCCGTGTGTTTTGTTTGGGGGATCTGATCGGCAAAGGGCCTAGCCCGTGCGAGGTTCTGGATGCTGTCCGTCAACGTTGTGAAGTGGTCGTGCGGGGGAATTGGGATGAGCTGGTTAGTATTACGGATGATCTCAATTTTAGCTGGCAAGCCGAACGCTTGGGGGCAGAACGAGTGCAGTATTTGGCACAGTTACCGTTTCATTATGATTTCAGAATGAGCGGACGCCGTATCCGTCTGGTGCATGCCTCGCCGCAAAGTGTATATCACCGTGTGCAGCCATGGGATGAGCCGGAAAAACGGCTTGCCATGTTCGATCCGTTAGCAGAAGAAAATGGAAAAGTTGTTTTTGCTCCGGATGTCGTGGGATATGGTGATGTGCACAATGCTTTTATCCAGCATTTTCAGGGAAAAACACTTTTTAACGTCGGTAGTGTCGGGAATCCGTTGGATGTTACGCAGGCTTCCTACTGCATTTTAGAGGGGGAGATGGGAGAGGAGCAGCCTACGTCCTTCTCCATTCATTTTGTACGTGTACCTTATGATATAGAACTGGCGGTAAAACAAGCGGAGGAAGCTGCTGTACCTTCTTTGCCGTATTATATTCGAGAGCTGCGCACAGGAATTTATCGGGGGATTCAGGACCTGGATTAAGTATGGAAACATTCATTTCTAAAAGCCAATCCATCCGCAGGAGGGAACATTGTGCTGACCAGAGAAATGCTTCGTCTTGGGCTACCGGAGCTTTACGCCCGTCGAGTCCGATTGCGCCAGTTAAGAGCGGAGGATTATCCCGCGCTGGAACGGATCCTATCCGATCCATTGGTGATCCAATATGTGAATCGAATTCGCAAGCCAGTCTATACACGAATGCGGCGTCTGGTTGCGCAAATTAAAATATCTGCTGATTCACTAGATTCCCTGCATTTTGCGGTGGAATGGCATCAGAGAAATACAGGAGAAAGCAATTTACTTAGTGAATCCAATGAGCTTACCTCCTCACCGTTGCTCGGTATCGTCTCTTTTCAGCAATGGAATGAAAGAACGGGTGAGGCACAACTGGGCTATATTCTGGATCGTCCTTTTTGGGGACAGGGGCTGGCTACAGAAATGGTAGGAGAAATGCTGAATTTTGGTTTCGGATCTTTGAAGCTCAAGCGGATCGAAAGTCGTTGCCAAGAGGATAATCAGGCTTCCATGCGCGTGCTTATTAAAAATAAGATGCGCCTGCTGCGTACAATTGGTGCTTATGATCCCTCAGGCGAGGTACCGAGTGTATTGGTATTTTCGATGACCCAAGGGGATTATGCGTAGAAATGGCAGTGGAATATTTTGTTACAAAGATGAAATATAACTGCAAAACAACTCTAACACAGGACGGGTACAATACAGACATGACCCCCTTTTGAATAATATATGTTGCTGGGACCCGATGATTCGGGTCCTCTTTTTTTGTTATCCTATAGTTAGAACTGAACAGGAAAGAAGGACTGGCATTGGCTTTGAATATATGGAGTGCAGACATTCATCATTTATTTGACCAATTCACTGAGCTTGTGGATGGTCATATTCATCATAAAAAATCGGAGCAACAACTCACGATTCCCCCGCATATAGGTAAGGGAAGTATGACTCGCACACGGATTCGTCCAGGTATGGAAATCGTGGTCACGGATCTCACCTTTGAACAGAATATGAAGCTTCATATTCAGGAGGCTTGTCCGCTCTTTGAACTCAGCTATTGCTTAAACGGTGAAATATACTGTGAATGGAACGGCAAAGAAAGTCATACCAATCGGTTGACCGGGAATGTTTTATATTTAGAGGATGAACTGGTTTATGAGGAAAAGAAGGCAGGCGTTCACCAACAAATAGTGGAAATAAGGTGTTCTCCACAAGAGCTATTTTCTTACGCCGGAGATATTGCAGAAAAGCATAGCATAGAAACATGGTTACAACGTTACAAAGGGAATATTGACGCCTACGCGGATACGCCCGCCATGCACAAGTGTGTTTATGACATGATACATTGTAACTACAATGGGACGATGAAACGGTTATACATGGAAAGTAAGGCAATGGAGTTTATTGCATTGTTTGGGGTGATGGATGGACATGTAACAAGGGGGACAAGCCATTTTATAAGTCGTGAAGATATATCAAAGCTCCATAAGGCTCGTGAATTCGTCATTCTTCATTTTGAGCACCCCCTGTCCATTCAAGCGTTGGCCCGAAAGGTTGGGCTTAATGAATTCAAGCTAAAGAAAGGATTCCCCCATTTATTCGGAATGACTATTTTTGAAATGGTGCGTAAGCAAAGAATGGAAAAAGCTCTCTGGTACTTGGAAGTTGAACAATTAAACATTGGAGAGACGGCATTTTCAATCGGGTACAGCAACGCCAGTAATTTTACGACAACCTTTCGAAAGTATTATGGTTGTAATCCTAGCGAATATATCAAAAAAATACGTAATCCAGATACATTTACGAATAAATCTTAATGAAACAATCCTTCAAGCATGTCCATCATGTTTGGAGGGTTTTTTATTGGTGCTCCTTCTATAGGGATAGAAAATACCTTTGCAGGTAGAGACCTCCTTGCTTTATAGATGATAATGGTTATCAGTTGAGATAAGAAATGAAAAGATTAAAGATGCCCATTATAGGTTGGAGGAACTACAATGAAAGATCAATTTGCCATAGCCATGACTAATCCTCAAGCAGTACAGCAGGTAGATTCGCGTCGCTGGTACGCATTAGCTCTTATTTTACTTCCTACTTTATTAATTTCACTGAACAACTATATGATGCAGGTTGCCCTTCCGATGATGCAGGCGGACCTGCATGCCAGTTTTTCCGAGGCACAGCTCATATTTACGGGATATTCTCTGGGATTGGCTGTGGCCTTGATATTGGGCGGCAAACTTGGAGATATGTATGGTAGAAGACGCATGTTATGTATCGGGGTGTTGGGGTTTACATTGATGGCTCTGTTAGGGGGGATCGTATCGCAGCCTACGTTAATCATTATGATTCGTGTGCTTCAAGGGATATCAGCTGCCATGATTCAACCCCAGGTTCTATCTATCATGCAAAGCAGCTTTCTTCCCAAAGAGAAGGGACTGGTATTTGCAATTTACGGAGCTATCATTGGGGTTGGATTTACACTTGGTTTAATTCTGGGTGGATTTTTGGTAGACTGGAACCTTTTCGGCCTGGGCTGGCGCATCATTTTCTTTTTTAATGTCCCCTTTGGGCTGTTAGTGTTACTCTTTTGTCCTATTATTACGGAATCCTATGGCAGATCCGTGCCGAATATGGATTGGAGTGGGGCTTTTCTGTTGCTTCTTGGTTTATTGCTGTTTGTCTATCCGTTGACAACCGGGCAAAAGCAGGGCTGGGCTTTATGGACATGGGGGTGTCTGCTGTTGTCCATTCTGGTTTTGGTTGCTTTTATAGTTACGCAGATGGGAAAAGAAAAGAGGGAAGGCTCGCCTTTTATTCGTCTATCTATATTTAGAAAGAGTTCATTCGGCGCAGGGATATTGACGGTAATTGTCATCTATCTTAGTATGTTTTCGTTCTTCTTTATTTTAAATTATTATGTACAATCCGGTTTGAAATACAATGTTCGATCCACAAGTATGGTCTTTTTGCCGCTTGGTGTTGGCTTTTTTCTCACCTCATTATGGTCGTCCAGGCTAGTAAAGAAGTGGGGGAGCAAGGTGTTGAAATCAGGTATGCTAATCATGGGGATTTGTAGCTTTCTGCTCATTGGATCGTTACATCTAGATGCAATCCATTTATGTCATATTCAAAATATCATGATACTAGGTGTATATGGTCTGGGTCTCGGGATGGCCACAACGCCACTGGCCCATGTCGTCCTTGGTGCTGTATCGGCTGAAGAGGCAGGAACGGGTTCAGGCTTGTTTACGACCTTTATGTACTTGGCTAATTCGTTGGGAGTCGCTCTGATCGGTATCTTGTTCTCTTCCTTGCTCCATCACACGCTTTCAGAAGCTAATCTGTCAGATTATATCAGAGCATTCTCTATTTCTGTGGCAGTGAGTGGAGTTCTTGCCTTGGCTGGACTCAATTGCATTTCATTTTGTTACAAAGATGAAACATAACTGCAAAGTTACTTTAACATAGAGTGGGTACAACATAGATATGACCCCCTTTGAATTATATATATTGCTGGGACCCGAAGCTTCGGGTCCTCTTTTTTTATGATTTTAGGAACGGTTCAGGCTGGTTATCAGCTCTGGAAGCCATTCATTTAGGGAGAGAAATGAGTACCCCTCTGACTGGGCTTTGGACGTATCCATGTACCACGATTGTGTAATACCAAATGGAGACATGTGCTCGTCTGCTGTTTTTTCTTTCACCACAGCTTGTTTTCCCGTTGTCTGCTCAATGATCGAAATGATCTCCCCAATCCTCACTGTACCGTCGGAGCAAGCATTTACAGGCCCTGTTAAAGGAGTGTGACCAAGCCAAAGTAGAAAATCTGCGGCTTCATCGGAACGAATAAATGAGATTTGTGCTGCGGAATTAGGTACTCCGATTTCTCTTCCTTCACGAACATGTTCGATATGAAAATGAAGCCTTTTCGTATAATCATCTGTTCCCAATACAATCGGAAAACGAACAGCGACTACAGGGAATGTAGCTTGTTGCATAAAAACTGCTTCTGCCTGCCGTTTAGCCTCCTGATATGTAAAATCGTCTTTCCCGCCCTTGCGAACCGGGTAAGTTTGAGGATCAAAGATGCTCTCTGTCAGCACTTCCGGGCTCGAATCATAGACGGATAGGCTGGAGGTCACAATATACCTCTTGGCTTTAGCATCAAAAATGCGGCAGGCTTCGCTGGCTTCATCTGGAGAAAAGCAAATATTATCATAAACAACATCCCACACTTGCTCACCTACCGCCTCTGCGAGTGCCTGCGGGTCGGTACGGTCTGCACAGATCCGCTGAACGCGGTCACCAAACGAATCACTTGTTTGGCCTCGTGTGAGGATGGTAACCGAGTTCTCGGAACTCTCCAGCAGACGTTCCATTAGTCTCTTGCCAAAAAAGCGCGTTCCTCCCAATACAAGTACCTTTCTCATACTTTATCACTCCTTCGGAATGGTTTTCATAGATCAGGATTTTGCAAAATTCGATTCCAGTCGCTTATTGTTTTTTTGCAAAATCCTCAGATATTAAGGTAGACGAAATAATGACTGTAAAGGGTACAGAGCGAATGAAAAGAGCTTAACATACTTTGATGAAGTGTTCTTAGTGAGGAGCCATTTTGCAATCTATCATATACTTAGTTTATTTACATAGTTCATCTAACAGTTAAGTAAAAAGAGGAGGATCATAGGCTGTAGTGGAGTCGCATGTCCTGTAGGGGCAGATGAATTTGAACCGGAGTGGCTCATCAAAAACGAACGTTATGAAATGATCCATCAAATGATGGAACGGCATGAGGAGGCACATCAGGGGAATTGGCAAGAGTTTATGCGACAGAGCGCACAGGATTGGCGCCAATATCCGCAATTGACACGTAACGAGCTAAGCAGCATTACGTGCCCTGCATTATTTATCGCGGGTGAACATGATGATTTTGCCACTGAAGAGCAGCTTCTGGAATTATGCTTATGGGTCCAAGACTCACGTTATCTAATTGCTCCGGGTTGTAGTCATCGACCGCACATGCTTAGAGAGAAGCCGGTCCTAATCAATGATTCTATTCTTTCATTTTTGAACAAGCATGCAATCCGTTGATCATAAGATCAAATTATTCGCATAGCGGTGGAGCACCGCCTAATCTTACTCTCCTAGAAGCTTCAAGAAATTGGCCGGCACCGTAATTTGCTGATTATTAATCATAATCTTCCGAAGCTCCTCTATGGAGTCTTCTTCACCTCTAGCGTCTTTAATTTCCTTGATCTCACGATGTAGACGCTCCATTTGGAGATCTAGCGCATTAGCGGAATCTGCTGCGTTCTTTAATTCACGTGTCAGACTTTCGGGAACGGACTGGTTGTACTTATAAAAGATTTTATGCTCCAGGCTGGCCCAGAAATCCATGGCAATGGTTCGAATTTGCACCTCTACGCAGACTAGCTCCTCACAATCCGACATGAATACAGGAACTTGAACCAGCAAATGCAGGCTCTGGTAACCGTTCGGCTTGGGATTCTTGATGTAATCCTTAATTTCCAGCACCTTCAAGTCACTCTGTCTCTGAAGCATGTTACTGACATCGTAAATGTCAGAAATAAAAGAGCAAGTAATACGTAAGCCGGCGATATCCTTAATATGATTTTTGACAGCATCCAGGGATAACTCGCTATTTTTACGAAGCATTTTGTTCATGATACTCTCAGGAGATTTAAGGCGTGATTTGGTATGCTCAATAGGGCTGTAATCGTGCAATGCTTGAAATTCCTGTTTTAATATTTCAATCTTGGTTTCCATTTCGTCCAGCGCAAATTTATAGATTAGCATAAATCGCGTGATGTCATGCTTTAGCTTTTTGATCTTGTCCATAGGATCTTCCAAGTGCATATGTAATTCTCCTCACACATAGATGTCATAATCTTGCTAAGCATTCGCCTTTGCAATGGGATTATCACCTTATAAATTACAATCCCCAACAATCCCATTGCAGCAGCGTTCGTAAGATCAAATGATTTGCGGAGCGGCAATTCCCACCTTAAATTTTAAAGCGCCACAGGAATTTTACGTTTTTCTTTAAAATAGACCCATTCCCGGAAGCCGATATCCTTCAGCATTGCCTTTACTTCTTCCCAATCATCGCCTACCCGCGAAGGCTTATGGGCATCCGAACCAAAAGTGACCTCCACACCAAAATGGTGCGCTCTTTCTAAAATAGAAGCAGACGGGTACCATCCGCCACTCAGCTTGGTTTTACCCGAAGTGTTAATTTCAATCGCCACATTGGATTCCGCAATTACCCGCAAGGTTTCATCAATGGCTGTATCGGCAGGAATGTCTGAAAAGGCAGGGAAGTTCCCCTTCATTGCGTCAATATGACCTAATATCTGAAACATGCCGCTTCGCGCAGATTCCTGAATGAGCGCATAGTAGGCTTGTTTGACCTCAATTTTACGAGCGTCGCTTAATTTGTTCCAACGGTTACGGTTAAAAATGCTGTCCCCTTCGACATTGTGAATCGACCCAATGAGGTAATCAAATGGATAAGGAGCCAGAGTAGAACGATATAATTCAGCGAAATCAGGAAAATAATCCGTTTCCAATCCGAGGAGCACGTCAATACGGCCTTCGTATTCCTTTTTGAGCTGTTGTACCTCTTCTACGTATTCAGCAAGCTGTGACTTAGCCATATAAATTTTAGGAAAAGCCTGATCCTGTTCGCTACATAGAAAGGGGGAATGATCCGAAATGCCAATAGCTTGTAAGCCAGATTGAATACCTGCTTCAATATAATCCCGAATGTTGCCGTCTGCATGACCGCAGCGGAAATGATGGGTGTGCAGATCAAATTTCATAGCCTGTCTTCCTTTCGTAACCAAGTTTATATTGCGTATGTTGTTCATAGTGAATTACGTTATTCAGAACTGGTAAAATTCGTCTCCGGCATCCCCTTCAGATCACTTAAAAATTGCTGCATGGCTGAGTTTAGATATCGGCCGGATTTATAAATCACTCCTACCGGATGACTAACTTCCAGCTCGGGAATATGGATCATTTTTAATGTGCCTGCACGCAGTTCCGAAGTGACCGACAGTCTGGAAATAATGGCAGCACCGAGATTAATTTCGACCATCCGTTTGACTTCCTCACTGCTGGACAACTCGATCACTACATGAGGTACGATTTGGTGCTTTTTAAATACATCGTCCACGAATTTTCGTCCCACCGTATCGGGAGAGAGCAGAATAAGCGGAATTTCCCGAAGGGCTTCAATGGTAGCATGTGGTTGTGAGGCCAGCGGATGAGTAGGAGACACGACTAGCTCGAAGGAATCGTAATACAGAACCGAAGTGCTTAAATTGGGATTACGTTCGATCAGATAGCCGATGCCAACATCAATAAGTCCGTTCTCCACCTGCTGATAAATCATTGAGGAAGCCATGGATTGAATGGAGGTTTTGATGAGAGGGAACTGATCCTGAAAGTAGGAAAGCACGCGCGGTAAAATTTGAATAGCGATGGATGTTGTGGTACCCAGCGCAATGTGACCCTGCGGTGTTTCGTTTAGATCGTACAATTTTTGTCTTAATTCCTCAACAACCTCCAATATGCGCTCGGCGTGTTCCAAAAAAACAGCTCCCCGGTCGGTCAGGGTGACGGGCTGGTTGCGGTCAATCAGAATGGTTTTGAACTCATCCTCTAGACTTTTAATTTGGGCGGACACCGCCGGCTGCGTCAAATTGAGAAGTTCTCCGGCTTTGCGGAAGCTCATTGTTTTGGAAATCATGATAAGTGTTTCAAGTTGACTGATGTTCATGAAGTTCCTCCTCTCTTTTCTTAATCTTGTCGCAGCTGTATAGAATGAATATTTTTAGCCAATCCATAGGTTCATATGTAAAACCGTCGTTATGCTTTATTTCATTAAATTATAGGTTATTCGAGCAGGAAGGGCAATGAATCGAAGCAGAGCACCTTAAAGTGTGGTATATTGGGAAATAAAGACTAAAGTCCTGATATCCTTCAAAAATAATCAGTCTAAAATCGGTAAGAAGCAAAGATATAGGACATTATTCACATTTTTTGTGGTTTAGCTATAAAAAATTACCGGGCAGCTGTCGATAAGTGATAGAGAGAGCATTTTGTTGAGGATCGATGCGTTTTACAGTAATATTTAATTAAAAAATTCTAATTTAAATGGGACTTTTGTTGTATGTCTAAAAGCCCATCGTAAAGGGGCGCTTTGATCGTGAAGGCAGAAGTGATAAATCCTTTTTTGGAGTCGGCGCGACGGGTCATTGAACAATTGATCCAAGTATCTCCTTCACCCGGAAATCTTGGTGTGAAAAATGTCGAGCTGGTGGACGACCACATCTGGATTATGATCGGGATGACCGGACAGCTTAGCGGAAATATTGTGTTCGGCCTGAATGAACAGGTGGCGCTACGTATGGTATCAGCGATGATGGGCGGATTTGTGTTGACTGAAATTGATGAGATGGGAAAAAGCGCAATTTCAGAATTGGGCAATATGATTAGTGGTAATGCCAGTACGATTTTGTCCAATCAGGGAATTGTCGTGGATATTACGCCTCCGCAGGTCATGAAATCAGAAAACTTGACCACTTTTGTGCCTCAGCGTGCCCTTTATATTCCGCTCACGGTGGAAGGAATCGGCGAGCTGGATATTCAGGTGATGATCTCTTAATATTAAAGGAGCAAGTTTCCTTAATGTGGAGGGATGACCGTGAGTATACTACAGGACAAGATAGTTGTGATTACAGGTGCATCTAGTGGAATTGGCGCCCTTTGCGCTCAGTTGTTAAGCGAAAAGGGCGCGATTCCTATTTTAACAGCACGCTCGCAGGAGCGACTGAAGCAAGTATCTGCGGGAATCAGCGGTAGGCATGAGCTTATCCAACTGGACGTCACCCGCCAGGAGCAGGTAGAGGCTGTTGCTGCACGAGTATTGGAACAGTACGGACGGGTCGATATATTGCTTAACAATGCGGGCTACGGAAAGTTTGAGTATTTTAATGAAACCGACCTGACGGAGTTTGAACAAATGATGGACGTGAACTACATGGGTGTTGTTCGCTGCATCAAGGCGTTTCTGCCGCAAATGACAGAGCGGGGCCATGGACAGATTGTCAATGTAGCATCAATGGCTGGGAAAATCGGGACAGCCAAATCGTCTTCTTACACGGCGACGAAGCATGCATTGCTGGGTTTCAGCAATGCGCTCCGGCAAGAGCTGCGCGGGAGTGGAGTGACTGTAACGACGATTAACCCGGGGCCGATCGACACACCGTTTTTTGAGCTGGCAGATCCTTCAGGAGGATATGTTCGAAATGTAAGCTGGTTTATGCTACAACCTGATAAGGTAGCACGGCATATCGTAAGAGCGATGGAGCTTGGCAAAGAGGAGGTTAATCTGCCACGGTGGGTATCTCCTTTTCTCAAGCTGTATCAGTTAGCTCCCAGACTAACCGATAGGCTGGGTCATGGCGTGATGAATAAGAAATAAAAGATGTCCCGTAAGCCATTAGCTATGGTGAGGGACATCTTTTATTTTTGTGATTTGGTAACAGGGCTATTTTCGCATATAATGGAGAGTAACGAATTTACGTATAGGGGTTGGACCTTTTCATGACATTGAATTTTGAATCGCTCGGCGTTGAACAAGATCTGTTGGACAAACTGACTGAGCATGAAATTACACAGCCTTCGCCAGTTCAGGCAGAGGCTATACCGGAAATAATGAAGGGAAAGCATGTTTTGGCGCGTTCACAAACTGGCACAGGCAAGACACTGGCTTATTTGTTGCCGCTGTTGCAAGCGATTGATCCACAGAAAAAGGCTACACAAAAGCTGATACTAGCTCCAAGCCAGGAACTGGCCATGCAAATTGTACGTGAGGGTCAGCGCTACGGAGAGCATCGCGGAATCCGTGTACTCGGTCTGATTGGTGGGGCGGCTATCAAACGTCAAATCGAAAAGCTCAAGGATCATCCACAGCTTGTCGTGGGCACACCAGGACGTGTACGGGAACTCATCGCTTCGAAAAAGTTGAAAATGCACAATATTACAGCCATTGTCATTGATGAGGTGGATCAGATGTTCCAGCTCGGCGGAGCAGGCGATGTAACAAACATATTGGGCACCGCCCAACGTGATCGTCAATTGGTATTCCTGTCCGCAACGCTGAACGATGAGATTCAGTCGCTGGCGAAACGGGAGATGCGTGAATACGTAGAAATTGGGATTGATCCCGACCAAAAGACGGCCAGTGGACTGGAACACTATTACTTTGTATCTGAAGAACGGGATAAAGTGGATATGCTGCGCCGTCTGGTGCGTCATTTTAATCCAAGAAAAGCGCTGGTGTTCGTGAATACAACCAATGCCATCGGGGAGATTGAAGCCAAGCTCAAGCATATGGGGCTGACTACGGCATCCTTGTATGGAGATGCGGATAAAGTCACGCGTAGCAACGTGTTGGCCCGATTCCGCGAAGACAAGCTCAAAGTGCTGGTCGCTTCGGATGTGGCAGCCCGTGGTCTGGATATTGAGGGACTTGAAATGGTCATTCATTTTGATCCTGCTACGGATAGTCAAGCTTATGTTCACCGTGCAGGACGGACAGGACGGATGGGACGCAAAGGATTGGTGGCGTCGGTTGTCACCGACCGTGAAACGTTCATCATGCGTAAGTTCTCCCGTGAACTGGGCATTGAGATCGCAGAGCGTGCGTTGCATGGAGGTCGAGTAGTTGTGCCGCGTCCGGCGGATGCTAAGCGTGCATCTGTAAGACCATCCGAGGCCAGATCCATGTCTGACGGAGCACAGGCGGAAAACCGTAAGGCACCTGTTCGTACCGAAAACGGACGTCCTGGCAGGAATTCCGCGAACGGTTCAGCTCCAGGCAAGAGCAAAGGAGCAGCCTTGTCCAAAGCAGGAAAAGCACAGCGTGAGCGTGATCGCAAAAACAAGGGTGCACCAAGATGGCTGAAGGAAAAAGGATCAAAACCGAACGAGTAAGGGAGAAGAGGGGGAGCCATGGAACAACAGCCTGTGTTGCAAATTAACGGACTGACCGGCGGATATAGCGCCAAGCGCCCGGTGCTGCATCAGATTTCGCTGGATGTGAAACCGGGCGAAATGGTAGGATTGATCGGTCTGAACGGGGCCGGGAAAAGTACGACCATGAAGCATATTTTGGGCCTGATGACACCGCAGGCCGGAGAAATTCGTGTGCAGGGTCATAAGCAGGATGAAAATCCCGAGGAGTATCAGGGAGCCATTGCTTTTGTACCTGAATCTCCAGAGCTGTATCCTGAAATGACGGTGATGGAGCATATGGAATTCACGGCCAGAGCGTACGGAGTTAGCGAAGCAGATTTCCGCACACGCAGTGATCAAATGCTGGACTTGTTCCGTATGCGGGATAAAAGTGGAAGTATGTCGATGCATCTGTCTAAAGGGATGCGCCAGAAAGTGATGATTATGTGCGCATTTTTAGCGGGACCGCCGTTGTATGTCATAGATGAGCCTTTTTTGGGTTTGGACCCGCTTGGTATTCGTTCCCTGCTTGACTTTATGTTAGAGATGAAGCGTTCGGGTTCGTCCATTCTGCTCAGTTCTCATATTTTGTCCACGATTGAAAATTATTGCGATCGTTTCATTGTACTTCATCAGGGTGCCATCATTGCACAGGGTACGCTGGACGAAGTGACAGCACAGGCGGGTAAGCCGGGCATGCCGCTGGAAGATGCATTTTATGAGCTGGTACAGGGCAGGGAATGAGCATGGATTTGCAACGTTTGCATAAAGAAAGACGTGTAGCGTTCTGGGGACAGGTGCTGCCCTATCTGGGCTATGTCATTCAGAGCGGTCTGGCGGTGGTCTTCGGCTTTGCACTGATTGCCTTTGCCGCATGGTACACGTCGCTGCTGATGCATACTCCACCGGATTTGCCCATCCGCTGGATCATGCTTATTGTGGCTATTCCGATTGCTCATGCGAGCTTTCGTACGTATTTAAACGCGGCGGATATTGTTTTCCTCCGTCCACAGGAGCACGCGATGCACGATTATTTTAAGGCCAGCCGGATTCGGGGTGTGGTGTATAAAATATTCGGTTTGCTATTGCTGTCTATTATCGTGTGGCCGCTGTATATTCGCAGTGATACCGCGCCTAAGCCGCTGCTACTGACCCTGCTACTGTTCGTGCTGTTAAAGCTGCTATTCAGCTACGGCGGCTGGCAAGAGCTTCGCATGGTATCGATTGGCGGGAGTGTAGGCTATCGTCTGCTTCGGTGGGTGTTGGCTGTGCTGATGGTAGCCGCATGGCTATGGCAGCCTCCACTACACAGCGTGCCATTTATCATATTGGTCGGTGTGGTGTACGTGCTTGTTCTGCGTTTTCCGGTCAAGCTGCTAGTGGCTTGGGAAAAGCTGATTCGTACAGAGGGTATGCAGGCTGCTCGGGTGATGCGCACTTTGGGCTGGTTTGTCGATGTGCCCGCCCTTACGCAGAGAGTGACGCCACGTCGTTGGCTGTCCTGGTTGGGAGGTAACATACCTTGGAACAGAAGGGGAGCGTATCGTTACCTGCTGTTTAAGACGTTCCTGCGTACAGAGCCAGCAGGTATTGTCATTCGGCTTGGAATTCTGGGGTTGTTAATTATATATATCACCCATGCTAGCTGGATTGGGATTGCAGTATATTTATTTTTCATATTCCTCATTGGTGTACAGGTCACTTCACTAAGGCAGTATCACAAGGATTCGTTATGGCTTCAGTTATATCCGATTCCTGCGCATAGTCGTCGTGCGTCTTTTCTCGACTTTGTTGTTCGGTTGACGTTGCCGGCTGCTGTGGTTCTGTGGCTTCCTTTTCTGGCAAAAGGAACGGAAGATCTACTGTCTACACTGCTCACGCTGCTTGGGGGAGTTGCAGTAGTGTTCCTGTTACGAGGCGCTCAAGCCAAAAAATGGCGTTTGGACGGGCAGGATGAAGAAGAAGTGTAATGTGTATCTATGTGAATAAAGTAAAGGCTAATTCGCAAGCAGCAAGAGCTGTCTGCGAATTAGCCTTTTTTTGTATGCTCACTGCTATCGTAGCTGTGGGTGCAGATAATCGTCTGCTTATATGAAGATCGTTTTGCTGATGATAACTAATAAAATGAACAGTACCAGAATTGTTCCTGTGCTTGTAAATGCGCCGTAACCACCGTAACCGCCTCTTGTTTCTTCTGCTCCCATGCTCATTCTCCTCTCGGTCATTGTGATAAAGGATACATCGTATCTTATGAAGTGGATTTTCAGATTGCGTGGGCCAATGCTCAGTTGTGTTGCCGAATCGCCTTATATTTTTCATCAGATGTAGGGGAGGAGAGAGGAAAAGGCACGTATTATCGAGAATAGAAGAAGTACGTAGTCATTATCACTTGGAAAGTGGGAAAGACGAGATGCTGGTAGATAAGCTGCTCGTGAACATATTTCTTGTGTTTGTACCATTATTAGTATATAGCTCTTTGTCAGATCATCGGCATAGGAAACATACCCCGTTGCTTATGGGAGGGGTGTTGGGTGTGTCTTCTGTGCTTTGCCTTATGTTTTCGTACATCTGGTATGGATTATATTGGGATCTTCGATATGTTCCTCTGATCCTTTCTGTTTTATATTTTGGTCCTAAGGCAGGACTTCTAAATATAACGCTGATGGTGATGGCTCGTATGTATATAGGTCCTGAGTCTATTGTGGTAGGATTTCCCAGTATGATGTTGTGTTATTTGGGCCCTCTCTTGGTGAGAAAGAAGTTTATGCAGCTCAATAGTATGTTGCTTCGGGTGGGCATGAATATGCTAATGAGTATATGGACCAATATTGCCATGCTTATAATTCTGTTAATACATTCCTGGGCCAATGGCAGGCTGGATAAGGATGAGATCGAGCTGATCCGGGCAATACTCTGGTTCGGTGTGATTCAATTCCTAAGCATTGGAGCCTCCTCTTTCTGGATGGAGTTTAGTTTGGAACGGGAAGAAATGAGAAGGAAGGTTAAATATGCTGAGCATCTGAATACGTTAGGTGAACTTGCTGCCTCTATGGCTCATGAAGTACGGAATCCGTTGACTGTTGTTAAAGGGTTCCTGCAAATGGTTCAGTCAGGGCTAGAAGGGAAAAATCGCAGATATATTGCTTTGGCACTAGCAGAGGTCGATAGGGCTGAAAGAATTATTAGCGACTATCTGAACTTATCCAGACCGCAGATTGGGAACACAGAGCTGATGGATCTGTCTGGCATGGTTCAACAAATTGTTTTGCTTTTGAAACCGATGGCGACCAAGCAAGGCGTAAGACTGTATACTGAGCTAAGGAATGAAATATACGTACATATGGATCGTAATCAGCTGTTACAGGCGTTAATACATGTGACGAAAAATGCGATCGAAGCTGCGGATGATGGAGGCAGGGTATACATAAAGCTGGCGATTCAGGAAGAGAAGGCATGTCTGCATATTAGGGATACGGGAAAAGGCATGAGTCAGGAGCACCTGGAGCGAGTGGGGACTTTGTTTTTTTCAACCAAAGAGGTAGGAACAGGACTGGGAACGGTCGTCTCCTTTCGAATCATTGAAGCCATGAACGGAAGTATACACTATGAGAGTGAGCCCGGAGTCGGAACTGAGGTAGTCATCCTGCTGCCACTCGCACAGAAATCTTTGCTCGCTGCTGAAGGATAGTTTGTTTCGAAGTGTCATTCACAATGATTCAGCCCATTAAAAAGCGGTATGCGCAACATCTGGCATACCGCTAATGATGCTATATTTAATCTGTTACATATTAGGTGTTCAACAAATCTTGTGCGCCACGGTAAACAATGTCATACAGGTCTTCCAGATACTCTTCCTCGATACATGAGAATGCGATTCGGAGGTCATATTCACCCAGCGCAATTGTTCCTACCCCATATTGTTCCAGCAAATGTGTGCGCAGTCGTTCAGCGGACAAGCCGTTCAGCTTGAGACACATAAAATAACCCGAATTGAAAGGATAGTAGCTCCATACATCTCCGTATTTTCCACTATCGAGCAACGCTTTGACTTTGTTAGCCCGTCCCTTCATAATCTGGAACTTTTCTTTCTTCTGTTGTTCAAAGTCCGTTGACTTGAGGGCATCCAGGACGAAGGTTTGAGATGGGTGAGGACCGCTCGAAATCGTTGCCCGAATAATCCCTAATGTTTTTTGTTCCAGTGCGCTCAGTACATCCTGATGTTCCGAAGCAAAGGTAATAAATCCGACACGGAAGCCCCAAACGAATTCTTCCTTGGTAGCTCCGTCAATTTTGACGGGTAGAATTCTCGGATGAAGTCCAGCTAACTGACCGAATAGTGATTCATGCAGGGAGTCCTCGAAGAACAGACCAAAATAAGCGTCATCCGTCACAACTACGACATTGATGCCCGCTTCCGCGGCTTCCTGGATGGCAGCAACAATTGCTTTACCCTCTTCCACTCCCGGTGTGTAGCCTGTTGGGTTATTCGGGAAGTTCAGCACAACGATCGCTTTGCCGTATTCTTTCTGTGCCAGTAGCGCGTCGCGTAATCCTTCACTATTAAAACGTTGATCCTCTGTGAACAACGGGAAATTCACCAAACGTCCATGACGGCGAATACCGAAAGTCAGCTCATAGTTTTCCCAGTTTTTGTCTGGATAAATGACAGCGTCCCCTTCATCCGTGAACAGGTCGGCAACGATGCTCAAACCGTGGGTCAGCGCGTTCGTAACTACGGGAAGGCCGTAATTTTTCCCAGCCAATGAAGGGTTTTCCTTCAGCATTTTGTCACGCCATACACTACGAAGTTCAGGTTTGCCCGCAGGGGGAGCGTAAGGGTATAAATCCTTGGGATTGTAAGCGGACAACTTCTCCTGAATGACCTCCAAATGCATAGGACCATTGCCTTCAGTAGCAATGCCAATCGTGGCGTTGTACTTTTTAGCAAGCTTCCCTGCTTCTGCGGATTGACTCAAAATCCCTTCTTTTGGGAAATAAATTTCTTTCCCTAAAAGAGAAAGCATTTGATATACATGCTCGTTGCCTGTCTGAATGTTTTGGTTTAACTGCGCTGCCAGTGGATTCATTCCCGTTTCATCCTTCCAAGTCATTTTGATTACATATTATAGCATTACACACGGTAAGCGTCACGCAAAAGCATCTGGAACATAAAAGCGCATTTTTTTGCTTAATGACGGCGCTGAGCTTATATTATAAATTAACGGGATAAAGGACAACCAAAGATGAACAAGAGGAGGTGCAGATTTTGCTGGATACATCTGCGTCATCGTTTATCCTGTTGTCGGCTTTCGCCAAAATTGTGTGCGAGCCGGGCTGGAAGTGGCAGGTACGCGAGAAGCCGATGCCAAACTATGATTTATTTTATGTATGGAGCGGAGAAGGAACAGTGATCTTAAACGGGACGTCGTATCCGGTAAGCAAGGGGAGTTGCTTCCTGTTCAAGCCGGGGGATGATACCCGTGCCACACATAACCCGCAAAAGCCGCTCATACTTACCTATATTCATTTTGATCTTATCGAACAGCCAAAGCTTATCCCTGCAAGCTACCGTATGCTGGAGGAAACGTTCGAGGTAGAGCATATGCTTGCCAGATACGTTCGACTACGTCTGGAGCGTGCTTACGGAGCTGACGAGGAAGGCAAGCTAATCCTGAAACAACTGATGATTCATCTGCTGCGTGCGGACCGCAAGGAGCCTCAGGAGCAACAGGCCAGTAACCAGCTCACCGAGGTCATTCGGGAAACGGCCAACTATGTGCGTCAGCATCCGGGACTTCCTCATCGCGTCGAGGATTTGGCTGCACGGGCGGGGCTGTCACCGCGTTATTTTTCGATTAAATTCAAGGAGCTGCTGGGTGTGTCCGCGCAATCTCATATTATCAGCATGCGGATTGAGCGTGCACAGCATCTATTACTACATGCCGGAATGAATGTGACCGAGGTGGCAGAGGCTCTGGGGTATCGTGACATCTTTTTTTTCAGCCGCCAATTCAAGCAGTATACGGGGAAAAGTCCGTCTGAGATCCGGTAATGCTATGGACAGTGGACAAGCTGTTTCGGATTTAGGCGTAATGGGATTAACGAATAACGAATATAAAGGATAAATTCCAAAAAGGACCCGAGCAGTTACGCCGGGTCCTTTTTTTATGAGCAATTTAGCATCATCCGATCCCGATGCTCATATGTGTAGCTATAATACGGTTACGGTAAATTCACTTATGCTTTGGGATCATGTCGAAAGCAACCCAGACGTTGTCCCATTTTCACCGCATCCCCCGGCTTCAATGCGGGGTCTGGATCAAACGTGCCGTTTTCAGTTAGCAAAACGACAGTTGATCCAAATTCGAAATAGGCGAGATCGTCTCCTTTTGTCCATGAGACGGCTTTATCATCCGTATATTTGATGCTACTCACATTCATTGCGCCAACCTTGACGACCGCCACCTCACCATATTCATGGGCAATGTACGTAATCTGTCGTTCATTGCGGCTAAGAACTGCTCGCATATGTTGCAAGCCGAAGTCATTCACTGGGTATACCTTGCCGCGCAGATGTTCTTTTTCTACCAGCGTACCGGATACTGGTGCATGAATGCGATGATAATCCGTCGGGCTGAGATAGAGTACAAAAGCATAGCCGTGTGTGTATTTTTCAAGACGCGGAGAACGGTTAAGAAGCTCTTCCAGCGTATAGTCCTGCCCTTTGACATCCAAAAGAGTGCCGGACGTAATTGGGCCAGTGAAAGTAATCCGTGCATCCACCGGACTGGTCATCACCTCGGCGTTCGTATCAATCGGGCGCATGCCCGCTTTTAATTTGCGTGTAAAATAGGCGTTTAGGGAACGGTATTCCTTCCATTCCTGTTCCGCCTCATGCGTCTGGATCTGGTACGTACGTATAAAGGTGGGGATAAAAAGTCGGCTTGCACCGCTTTGCGCGAAGGAGCCTACAATCCGGCACACCCACTTGCGCGATGATAGCTCCGTCATGAGCCGCAGCCACTGTTTTGCCATTACAGATCCCCCTTGTTCATTTCCGAGCCGTCTTGGCCGGAACCTGTCCGGCCGCTCTGAACTATATTGACACAGAATGTGACGTAAATCAATACAGTGGACGGCCTGGTGAACGTTCGGTGTCTGACGAAGGCATCCGTTCGAGAAGCCAACGAGCGTAAGCCATCGGCTGAGTGTATGTTTCTTTCCAGACATTGTGCATGCCCGCCTGGCTGAAGCCATAGCGCTGATCACGACCGTTGCATTCGATAAAAACAATCTTGCCCTCATGGGTAATTCCCAGATCCAGACCGACGTCGGCGAGACGGGGAAGGGTTTGTGCCAGTCGGTGCACGATTTGTAACGAGAGTCGCTCCAATTCATTCATCAGCCGGACTGCGTTCGAAGTCTGAACCGTCTCGGTTTGTGATAATACCTCCAGTAGGGAACGGGCCGTACCGCCCTGTGCAACATTGGAAACGAAGGTGTGGGAAGGAGCAATTTTAGCATACATGCCTGTCACACCCCAGATACCGCCATATCCGCGCTGAACTGACACACGGACATCAAACGGACGATTATTGTTCAAAGCAAGCGGTATGGTTTCCTGTACGATATGAGGCACATGCAGCAGTCGTTTGTGTAGAAATAATGGGAGTTCCCCAACATTCAAACGTAGTGTGGACCAACGCTCAGGTATAGCCGGATGAGCACATTGCAAAGTCCAGCCTCCGCGGGAATGCCGCAGACGCATAATTCCTCTACCTACGCTACCGCTACTGGGTTTAATTACAACATCTCCGGTTTCCTCCATCAAGGTATGGATGGAGGAAAGGTTGCCTTGCAATGTTTTGGGGAGGTGGATGCGTAGCAAAGGGTCTTCTTGCAGAATTGCATGTATATGGTCTTTGTGGAAACGGTTTTGTTCATTAAAAATATAGAATCCCTTTTGTACAAGCTTGTTGATATCGCTAGCATTTTCATTTTGCCGATAGAGAGTCCGATTGTGGATGACCGGCGGCAACGGAAGAGTCATCTGCCGATACTCGTTGCCGTGTTTAACAAAAGCCCGGCATGTTCCGGTCGCTATATGAATATCCTCCAGACGAAGAAAGCAGGGGATGAGCTCGTAGCTTAACCCGGCGTCCTCGTAATTGGCGATAGATTCATATCGCGTCCTCATGGCGGGAATGCCCCGGTAGGTTGCCGGGTTGAGCATGACGCCGACATGCAACATGAGTATGTCCGCCCTCCTTGTAGTCACTCCAACTGATCATACTGTGATTCTAGTCCATCATATGTATCAAAGACCGGCCAGGCATGGACGCTAGCCTTGCGGTAAGCCCAAAGTTAGAAGCGAGGCACCTTTCAGGGAGGCGGACGATATGATACAAGATGATTGTTGAAGAGTGTTGGAATAGGGTCAGAAAGTAGGTGAGGTGATGCAGAGGCCGAAGGTAGCAGTCGTTACACCGGGCTCCTTTGTTATACCTTCGCCCCGCAGCAGTTCTGTGGAGCGGGTAATTGCCCACATGGTACCGCTGGCTAGTCATGAGCTCCAAGCGCAGATCTATGGCATAAAGGGAGCAGAGGCACCTGATCATGGCGATGTCGACGGAATTCCCTGCATGCGTTATAAGCGGGGAGCAGGTTATATTTCTGAGGTGATTGCTGATTTAAAGAGATGGTTACCAGCGGTAGTAGATGTACACAACCGTCCGGCAGTTGCGTATGCAATTCGCGAGGCTTTACCCGATAGTCGGGTTGTGCTGACTTTGCATTCGACCACGTTCATCCGGGAGCCCCACCTCAAACGGGAGGAGATGGGTAGGCTGCTGGCATCGATGGATCGCATTATCGTGAACAGTGCGTATTTGGGGGCAATCGTAGCTTCTGACTGTCCCGACGCGGTCAGGGAACGCATCGTCATAAACAAGCTGGGTATCCATCCCGGTGATTTCCTACCAAGGTGGACTCCTGTAGCAGAAGCGGCCAGATCGGCGCGATTGGACGATTTCGGCTGGTCAGGCCGTCAAATCGTGTTATTCGCGGGCAGACTGATGCCAGGAAAGGGCGTTCACCGACTGCTCAAGGACCTGCGGCATGTCGTCCGCACCTGCCCGGACGTACTGCTGCTCATTGCAGGCAGTGCCTATTACGGGCATGATCGCCTCACGCCGTACACGACGTCGTTGCATCGGCAGATGCGTAAACTAAGGTTGGGGAAGCATGTGCAATTCCTAGATTATGTTCCGCATCCAGCATTGGCCTCGCTATATCAGCTAGCCGATGTGACCGTTGTTCCTTCAGTGAAGGATGAGGCCTTCGGGCTGGTCAATCTGGAAGCCATGGCAGCAGGAGTGCCTGTGGTCGCTTCACGAATCGGCGGTATTCCGGAAGTTGTACAACACGGCGAGACAGGCTGGCTTGTGTATCCGTCTCACGGTGAGCAGGAAATGGCCGATGCCATCATCAGGCTGCTCCAGCAACCTGGCTTGCGACGACGGATGGGAGAAGCCGGGCTTGGCGAGGTACGAAGACGATTTTTATGGCAGCACTCAGCACAACGCTGGGCACAAATCATAACGGACTGCGCAACGGAGTGACGTAGGTGCTGTTACGCGCATAGGCTATCTTATAGGCATTAGCCATGATTTCCAGCCGGGTGAATGAAGCGGGGCGACCGCTGGTTCACTCCTGTGCCAAAGGAGCGATCACCATGAACCATCGTACGAACCATAGCCCTAAGGATAAAAGAACAGCGCGGCGTAACCTTCCCAATGCGGTTCCCTCACCCCGTGTTAACAAGGAGAAAGCGGCTTCGACTTCCGGCAGTCATAGACCGAGCCAGCGCGGGACGGCAACGGTCCCTGCCCCCGTAGTGAAAGATACCTCGGTTCAAGCTGTAGAGGAAGCGGCATGGAAGAAGCATAAGCTTCCCAAAACGCTAGAGGAAGCGATGCAGATGAATCGAGCATCTGTACTGCTGTTGTCTGTGCCTGAGTCAGATACGGAATACAGGACGGATAACGACATACCGTCTATTACGACGGAAGATCAGGCAGAGCAAGATTCGCTACTGGATTGTTCCATAACCAGTATTCACATTGCGGAAGGAAGACACCGCCCAAAGCAACGCGTGGTCTTGCCTGAGCAAGATATCGATCTAGCTTTCGATACGGAGAAAGAATTAAACTTGAATGCCATTCACGACGGATCAGCGACCAGTGACGAGGCTTCTGACGATCATATAGCTTCATCTCAATATGGGAGCATTTCTTTTCACCTCCCCGCACGAGCGGATAGGGGCGAAGTGAGCGTTGTATTTGAGAAGCCTTTTATAGATACACAATATGTAATCACTGCCAGTGCGAGTATACCGGGAGTGCTGGTATCCGTCACACAACGTCAGAGGTATTCAGCAGTACTTACTGTGGAACGCATACACTCAGGTCCGCTATGTGAAGGGTTGGTCCTTTGGATTGCGATGGGGCAATAATAAGAAGCCGGAAATATAATCGCCAATAATCAACTTCATACTAGAAAAAAGGCGTCCCACAGTGGGACGCCGTATACATAAGAGGGAAGGGGGGAGACTTATAATATCGGGGAAGTTTGTATTATTTTCACTTATCTTACACCTACAGCGTCAAAAGACTTAATAGCAGAGGTTACGGCTATTGAATTTTCACCATAACTATCTTTGGCCGCTTGGATAACAGCGGCACGCGCGGTGGAGAAGTTAGACGTGGAAGTCAGATAATTGGTGAAGGCATTATAATAAATATATACGGCTGCATCACGTCCGATTCCATCTACCTTGACACCATGGAAGGTGCCTCCTTGTGCCAGTAGATAGTAGGCTTTATTAATAATGCCACTATTAATATGGGCTCCACCATAATCCTCGTTGTTAGGATCAGGATAGAGATTGCTGTAGTGATCGACTTGACCGTATTTGACAGGATCGGAAAGGGAGCGAATGGCGTCGCCCTTAATATTAGGGGTATAAGCGACTTTGCCGAAGTCCCAATTGGTACGCTCAATGTCGTTGCCTATAATATCTGAGATGGCTTCACTTAATGCACCAGATTCAGCGAAATACACGAGCCCTGATGAATGCTCGGTCACACCGTGTGTCAGCTCATGGGCAACAATTTCAAGGTCGCTGCTGAAAGGGGCAAATAACGTGCCGTCTCCGTCTCCGTAAAGCATATGAGTGCCGCCCCAGTGGGCATTATTGTAGTTCTTTGCGCCGTAATGGACTGCCGAAGCGATGGCCATGCCATGCCCGTCAATGCTGTCGCGTCCAAATCTATCCTTGTAATAATCGTAAGTGCGGATAGCGTAAGCGTGGGCATCCACCGCAGCCGGATCTTCCCATACGTTATCTGAATCTGTATACAGGGTGCCGGGGAGCGTCTCGGTGTTGTGGACGTTATAAGTTAGGATTCCTTTACCACGAGTCGTATCCTTTAGTTGATACTTCTTGCCCGAAGCTGTTGTTTCAAATGTTTTGGTATCACCGAATACACCGCGCCCTGTGCCGATCACTTCGTTAAGGATGTCATACTTGAATACGATTTTTCCATCATTAGCGTCAATAAAGTAACGTGTGCGCAGCAGAGTGGGTTGTAAAGTATTAACTTCGGTTACATAGACTAGACGTGTTGAGTCTCCATCGGGATAGATATACAGTTCTGCTTTAGGGTCCACGCTTGGTTCCAGATTGGCAATTTTGGGGATAGAGGATGCAGGCTCTACCGCTTCCAATTTACTGTCCTCCAGTTCAGCTGCTTTATCCAAATCCAAGGAGTCCTTATCAAGAGAGATTGATAATTCATTGTTAGATGCTTTTTCGTAAGTGTCTTTACTTACACTACTTGTATCCTCGTAAGGTTCAGTAACGATTTGGACGGAGGAAGAGAGAGATTGAACCCGTATAGCTGCATCTTCATATGCCGTATATACAGCCTCAGTAGCACTGATTTTTGGAGTTGTATTTTCTTTAGCATCGGCTTGTTGATCTTCTGAAATGACTGCTCCCAAATAAGAGGTGATTTGACCAGACTTGTTTACATGGATGGTCTGTTCGGCTCCAAATACGGGAATTCCGTCTACGTATTGTTTTAACCGATAATGCTTTGTACCAAATTTGTCACTGGTACGATCCACGATACGAAATTGCTCGCGCACATGGGAACCGATGTGGGTATTGTCCAGACTCAATAATGTTTTTTGTTGTCGATTTAAAAAGCTCCAGACCAGATTGTCGCCTGTTACCGTTGAAGGGGACTTCCAGTTCACCGTTTGGAATGTTGGCGTAAACTGAGTCGGATCGGGAACAGAATTTTCAGCTGCGGAGGCCCCCGGCGCTATAGATCCTAATAACATAGCCCCTCCAAGAAGTGAAACCCATACTTTTTTCAATTCATACTCACTCTCCCTAATTAATATTGTGGTGAAAAACACCCTGTTTGCAGAAGCTATTCGTCATATATGTAAGTCTTGTTGCTCCTTTGAAACGTGAAGAGGATTGAAAAAAATTACCTTATGTAAAATATTAAGGTTTATTTTTTTGCAATCTCATCGTCTTGGCTCTGATATTAGCACAGAGGTTGTCGAACGAGAAGGTTAATTTTACAAAATACCCCAAAATGAATCTTTAGTCCCTGATTTATGTTTATTTGTCTTATTTAGTCGAAAATGATCGAAGGGACCCGATGAACAAGAAAAGGGCGCCCCTTTGAGGGGACGCCATAAATAAGGGGGGAAGGGGCGCAGACTTGTACACTGCACCCCTATTTTTTCGTCCATTGTATGAGTCAGGGCCAAGTGACAGTTGCACAACGGCAAAGGTCTATGGACGGGATATGAGGATTATAGCGTATATGATTTAGTTTACGCCTACAGCGTCAAAAGATTTGGCAGCTGCAGTTGCTTCTGCTGAGTTCGCACCGTACTGATCTTTTGCCGCTTGGATCACAGCAGCGCGTGCGTTGGAGAAGTCGGAAGAAGAAGTCAGGTAGTTCGTAAAGGCACTATAGTAAATTTGAACCGCTGCATCGCGGCCAATTCCATTTACAGTTACACCATGGAAAGTACCACCTTGTGCCAACAGATAGTAGGCTTTATTGATAATACCGCTGTTCGTATGAACGCCGCCGTTATCGGAGCTGCCTGTATACAAGTTGGAATAGTGATCTGGTTGATCGTACAGGGTAGGATTGGACATAGAGCGCAGAGCATCGCCTGCAATGTTTGGCGTATAAATATCATCGCCTACAAGCCAATTTTTACGCTGAATGTCATTACCGATGACGTCCGAGAAAGCCTCATTCAATGCACCGGACTCTCCGTAATATTCCAAATTCGAAGTATACTCTGTGACACCGTGCGTAAGTTCATGACCTACCACATCGGGGTCCCCGCTGAATGCGATAAATGTGCTACCGTCCCCGTCTCCATAAGTCATTTGGGAGCCATTCCAGAAGGCGTTGTTGTAACGGCTACCGTAATGGACTGTCGAACGGAGTTGCAGCCCGCGTCCGTCAATGCTGTTGCGTCCAAATTTGGCCTTATAGTAATCATATGTTTTGGCAGCATACGTATGGGCATCCACGCCGGCTGGATCATTCCATACATTATCGGCATCGGTCAGAATGGTACCTGGGATGCTTTGACGGTTGGAGGCCGTGTAGGTCACAACCCCGTTACCGCGTGTTGTATCTTTTAACTGGTAGCTACTGCCGGAAGCAGTCGTAGTGAATGATTTGGTATCACCAAGCACACCTTTACCTGTGCCTGTCGCTTCATTAATAATGTCATACTGGAATACGATGCTGCCATCATTGGCATCAATAATGTAGCGAGTACGCAGTGGGGCAGGTTCTAAAACATTGACTTCTGTTACATAAACCAGCTGCAGGTCATCCCCTTTAGGATAGAAGTACAGATCGGCTTTAGGATCTACTTCTGGCTGCAGATTAGCGATTTTGGCAATGGAACTTTTTTCTGCTTCCACCGCTTCAATTTTGCTATCTTTCAGGGCAGATGCTTTATCAAGACTCAGCTCGTCCTTATCAGTAGATAGCGTTTTTTCGTTGTTAGCTGCTTCGGCGTAAGTGTCTTTGCTTACACTGCTTTGTTCCTCAACATCTTTAGAAATCGTATCGTCGGAGGTAGGGAGGACTTCAATCCGTGCAGCTGCTTCTTTATATGCAGTGTAGACCGCTTCAGAAGCGCTGATTTTTGGAGTTGTACCTTGCGTAGCTTCAGCTTGCTGATCCTCAGTAACCACCGCTCCTAAGTAAGAGGTGACCTCACCAGATTTGCCCACATGAATAGTCTGTTCAGCTCCATATACGGGAATCCCGTTTACATACTGTTTCAGCCGATAATGGCTCACACCGGACTTGTCGCTTGTGCGATCAACGATTCGGAATTGTTCACGTACACTAGAGTCGTCCGCACCCAGTAAAGATTTCTTTTGCCGATTCAAATAGCTCCATACAATGTCGTCCCCCGATACCGAGGAAGGGGCTTTCCATTGCTCGGCGTGAAAAGTCGGTGTAAGCTGAGTTGGCCCCGAAACGGAACTCTCCGCTGATGCACCAGACGCGACAGACCCTAATAACATAGCTCCTCCAAGAAGCGAAACCCATACTTTTTTCATTAAAAATTCACTCTCCTCGATTAATTTCAGGATGAATCATCCTGTCTTGAATAAGGCATTGCGCCATTTATGTAGGTCGTGTTGTCGTCTGGAATAGAAGAAAATGGAACATGAAGAGAAATACCGAAGTGTTTTTCATGAAGCGTACGTGAAAAGAGGGTACTGCAATATGAAGCATGTAGCCTAAAAAGGTGACAAACTCCTCCTTTCCTGTCGTATATAAAGAAAATAGAATAATGGTGGATAATGGAAAAAAATGACTTATGCAAAAAAAACAAATGTTGATTTTTTGAACTCCCATCATCTGGCTCTGATATTAGCACAGAGAATGACGGACGAGAAGATCTATGTCACAAATTTATCCAAAATGATTCTTTAGACCCTAATAACTCATTTATTTAATAGGATTAATAAGTTTTGTAAAATAAAGTCGAAAATTGCTGTGTCGAAAAGACTCCACGATTGCCGTTACACACGGCTTTTGGACCGCATAGGTTATGTTGAACTGTCCTAATCATGCTGTCCATCTATACAGCAGGAAGGGAGGTGAGACGGGAGCATGAAGAAGCAGGGAAGAGCTGGATACAAGATCAAACGGAGGCGGCATTCCGGCGCTTACTATCATTCCAAGATGTGGCTGCCGTTACGAATGCCGAACATGCATAAGAATCCGGTAGCCCCTGCCATGAGGGAGGTACTCGACACGGAGAGAGGGGCACAGAGCGGAGAAGAGCGACCATCTGAACTGTCATCAGTGGGAAAGTTTTTCGTATCTGTCATTATCCCGGCCATGAATGAGCAAAAAAAAATCGGAGCTGTGATTCGCGAAGCGCGCCGTGTCCATCCACATACAGAGGTTATCGTCGTTGAGAACGGATCACACGATAGAACGGCGAAGGTGGCAGCAGCGGCGGGAGCTCGTGTACTTTCTTTCCCGGAACCGCTCGGACATGATGTTGGCCGTCGTATTGGAGCGGAGGCGGCATCCGGACAGATCCTGCTTTTCCTGGATGGGGATATCGTCATTCCCTGCGTTAGACTCCGGCCGTTTATACACGCCATATGTGCAGGGGCGGATGTGGTGCTGAATGATTACCATGGACCTGTGAATCGTACGCCCGTACATCCTGTAGTGGAGGCAAAGCATGTATTGAATATCTTGTCGAATCGTGCTGATTTAGGGGGAGCATCTATGACTGGCATTCCACACGCCATAAGTCAAAAGGCTCTAAAGGAAATAGGTCTAAAGCCCTTGGAGAAACCTCCTTTATTTCAAGCTATGTCCATCGCCTCCGGGTTACGAGTGGTGACTGTATATGGAATAGCTGTCGGTAAAATAAATGCGACACGTAAAAAACAGAACGGCAAGGACCCGCTGGCAGATGTAATTGTTCAGGATCATCTGGATGCCATTGCCTGGCTTACATCGCGTCTGGGAACGCGTGCGGGATATACGGATTTGGGGCGCAAACGGATCAGAGACGAGGTGAAACTGTGAGTAGACAGTATCGCAGAGGGAAGCGTGAAGAACCGAGCTGGGGGATCAGACGTGTTCAGCGAAAACGAGGAACGACGACTTCAATGCATAGCCGTAGGGTGAGAAAGCCCACACCTCGGGCGAAAGGAATGACCGAAGTGACTCCGCCTGTGGAACGCGAAGTTCCGGGAGATATTGTGTTACAGGGAACGGCAGCGGCCGTGGTCAGCGCCTGTAATGAAGAGTCAACGATTGACCGGGTACTGGGCGAGCTGGAAAAACTTCCGTTTACGGATATCATTGTCGTATTGAACGGCTGCACGGACGGCACGCGCTCCACCGTAGCCAAACATCATCCCAGTGTGACTCTCGTCAACGTGCCGGATCGACTGGGGCATGATGTTGGCCGTGCAGTAGGCGCGCGTATGACGCAGGCTGATATTGTGCTGTTCGTGGACGGAGATTTGCCGATTCCAGCATCTGATTTGTTACCTTTTCTCCACGCGGTGGATCAGGGAACGGATGTTGCGCTTAATGATCTGGGCAGACATTTGCCGCCCTATGCCCAGCAGGACAGCGTGACACGGTGCAAAGCATTCCTGAATCGCGTACTACGCAGGCCGGATCTGGGAGCAAGCTCATTGACTGCCGTACCGCATGCCTTATCTCGGCGTTTACTGGATCAGCTTGGCTCAGCCGTGCTTGCCGTACCGCCAAAAGCCCACGCCATGGCAATTCTGCATGGCATGATCGTGGCGGCAGTACATGCTGTCGATGTCATTAAAACAAACCGTAAGCGGACCTTCAATGTTGGCAAAGGGAACGCTATGGAACAGTTGATCGTCGGTGATCATGCAGAGGCACTGACGGCGATGTTTCAGGTAGCCGGGTATTCCCCGCTCGGGCCTGTTCCAACACGGGTAGACGTTGCCAAAGGGAGGAATGCACAATGAGTCTGACGAGCATCATTATTCCGACTTATAACGGCCTGCATCTGTTAAAGCCGTGCATTGAGGCGATTCGGACACATACGATAGATGTACCGTATGAAATCATTGTTGTGGACAACGCTTCGAATGACGGAACGGATGATTTTTGCGCATCCGAGCGGCTGATCAGCATACGTCTTCCTGAAAACAGAGGCTTTCCAGCAGCATGTAATACGGGGCTCCGGCTGGCTTCCGGTGACCAGTTCGTTATTTTAAACAATGATGTGACGGTTACGCGGGGATGGCTATCGAATATGTTGGCTGCATTGCAGAGCGAAAGCATAGTGGGATTGGTGGGACCGGTGACGAATTACGTCAGCGGTATTCAGCAGATACACGGATTAGAAGGAGATTTGGCCAGTTGTCTGAGATATGCGGAGCAGAATAATGCAAGTAATCCCTCCAGATGGCAGGAGGTCAAGCGGTTGGTCGGATTTTGTTTGCTGTTCCGGCGCGATCTGATGGAACGGATCGGATTGCTGGATGAACGGTTCAGCCCCGGACATTATGAGGATGACGATTATTGTCTACGCGCACGCGTGCATGGCTACAAGCTGCTCATGTGCAACGACTGTTTTGTCTATCACGAGGGGAATGCGAGCTTCTCACGCTCGGAAACTTCCTGGATGGAAGAGCTGATCGAGCGGAACTATCGTTTGTTTATAGAGAAATGGAGTATAGATCCCAGAATGTTCATCGAAACTGGAAACGCTGGGGTTGTATGCACTGAACATGCTGTCGAAGGAGGAAGGAAGATATGAAAGGGGTTATTCTCGCAGGAGGAACCGGATCGCGCCTTCATCCGTTGACTACATTACTCAACAAGCATCTGCTTCCGGTCGGCAAGTATCCCATGATCGTATATGGTATCGAGAGGCTGCGACAGGCGGGGATCTCCGATATGCTTATTATTATTGGTAAACAATCGGCCGGACTGTATACCGATTTTTTGGGCAGTGGCAGCGATTATGGTGTCCAACTGACATACCGGATTCAAGAAAAGGCGGGCGGCATTGCGGAAGCACTCGAACTGGCAAGAAGCTATATGCAGGCAGAAGAGAAATTCACTGTTTTGTTAGGTGATAATTTGTTCAAGGAAGACTTGGGACCTGTGATCGAACGGTTCAAGCAACAGCCCCCGGGGAGCGCCAGAGTGTTGTTGAAAAAGGTGGCAGATGCTCGTCGTTACGGGGTACCCGTATTTGATCCTGAGCGCCCGGAGAGCATTATGCGGATTGAAGAAAAGCCACAGCATCCCCAATCCAAATATTGCGTTACGGGTATCTATATGTACGATACTGCCGTGTTCGATAAGATCCGGCAAATTACACCTTCGGCACGCGGTGAGCTTGAGATCACGGATGTTAACAACTGTTATGCCGCTGAAGGCAAGCTGGAATATGATATTTTACGGCGCTATTGGAGCGACGCAGGAACCTTCGATTCCCTCCAGGAAGCTGGAGTGAAAATGAAAGGACTTCTACCCTGATCTCAATGAAACACCATCCGGCCGGGCCAGGCATATAGTATAGGCATAATGCCACCCGGAGGAGTGAACGGCATGAAACGCCTGAATATGCAAAGGAAACACAGCAAGCGGCTCGGAAAGAAAGGCTATTGGTCAGGATTTAAAAGGGGCCAGGAGCAAGGCAACAGGTTGGGCCAGGCTTCGTTCGGCAAGGTTTTTGAAGGCGTCAGTATTATCATTCCGTCCTGCAATCAGCTTCAACAGCTCCGTGCATGCATTCACCGTATTGAGGAGAATACGAGCCATCCTCACGAAATTATTGTGGTGGACTGCGGCTCGACGGACGGGACATCCACCTATTTGCTCCGTAAAAGCATCGCTGTGCGTTATGCGCTGTTAAAAAAGGATGTTCAAATGATAGGTAGCCTGAATCAGGGGCTGATGATGGCAAAAGGCACAACTATTGTGGTACTGGATCAAAACTCCATGGTGACCCCCGGCTGGTTGGATCGGTTGTTAGCGTGTTTATACAGCGATCCGCGTATCGGTGTTGTTGGGCCTGTAACGAATGGTCCATTCAAAGAACAGCAGATTGAGGTTCCTTATATGAACGAAAATGGAGCACGTCAATTTGCCATGACCTACAATATGCCTAACCCGGATGCATGGCGAGAGACCGAAAGCTTAGCCGGATTTTGTTTATTGCTGCGCAGAGAGACACTGGAAAAAACGGGCTACTGGGACGAAGGCTGCCACAGTACTCAGGAAGCCCATGCAGATTGGCTACTGCGTGTGCGTTTGTTGGGGATACGTATGGAAATTGCTGGAGATGCTTTTATCCATTATGAGGAAAGAGATCGGGATACGGTGTATGCTTTTCCTCAAACGACCGAAAAAAGCGGTTCAATGGAGGAAAGCAGCCGGAACCGATCCTTTTTTGTACAAAAGTGGGGGGACGCGGATAAGCTGTTCCACAACCTGAAATTCAGTACAGCGGAGACGGACGGCCAGATATCAACAGGTAAGGAAACACACGTATCAGCGGCAAGCTTTTATCCCATCGGAGCGGTTGTTCAGGGACCGTCTGGAGCAGTATTTCGGTTAGAGCCGGGAAGAAGGCGGTATCTGCATGGAGTCAGTGCTGCGGGAGGTGAAAATGTGCGCCCTGTTAGAGTGTCTCAGCTGGATTTGTTGGTGCTTCCCTTGGTAGGGAAGCCGGAGGCCACAGTTTCCGGCAGCATTGATGCACCTGTAGCTGAGCCGCCAGAGGAACCCATTCCTGTACTGGCGGCTCCCGATCTGGAGAACATGTCCATGCTGCCCACACTGAATATACCGGCTCAACGCAAGCGATGGATTGAGGTATTGTATGCTGAGGGCGGGCAACTGTATCAAATCGGTAACGGCTGGAAAAGGCCGTTCCTTACCCTGTACGCTGCGATGAGCTGGCGGGCAGAGGACTACCGAATTCAGTTTTTGTCTCCCGGAGATTTGTCGGCTTTGGTGGAGAAGCAGCCTATTATTGCTCCACCAGTGCTGCACGGGCATCTGTAATGATCTGAATAGGCGCTTTTAGGCGGAACCGACTACTCGCTGCGGCATACGCTGTAGTAGCGGAAAGCCCGTAGGTAATTCGTGCGTTCCGCACGGCGGAGCACATAAAGGAGGGGCTTATGCATAACGAGTTAGATGATTTGCTGATCCACATTTCGCACTCGCAGCAGCAGATGTCAAGGTTGTTGGATGCGGAACGTCAGGTGGTTGTGCGCATGGCGCAGATCATACATGAACTGCCAGATGAGGAGCCGCGTTTTGATGGAATTCCGGGCATTCTCGACAGCTCGGGACAAGTAAACAAAAGCATTGTGGCCTATCTGAACGGTATTGCCGATCTTCAGGAAGCAATGGCTGAAATGCTCGTTCGTGTCGTGAAGGAAACGGCATACCCGGAAGAGGAGTAACGTAACAACCGAGGGCAGGGAGTGAACACATGAGTAGGGAAAAAGCAATGATTCACATGCTGGACGCAGCCTCCAAAATGCAGCGGAATGTGTCTATGATTCTGGAGGCCAAGGCGGTCGAAGCAGAAAAAGTGCGTAATTGGGCGCTGAACCATCTGGCGCCCCACGCCTTTGAAACCGATGAAGAACAGCTGGGACGACCTTTGGAGATTCACGAGCAAATGGTGGAAATGCTGGAGGGATTAACGCGGCTTCAGACTGGACTTTGCAGCAATCTCAAAGCATTGCTGGATCAGGATGAGCAGCAGGGTGGCGGCATGGAAGGGATGATGGGAGGAATGGGCTCGGGGGATATGAACTAATGAGCATGAGGCGTGAACGTGAGATCAAGCTGGATATGATGGAGTCTATTGCTGCCAGCCAGCACGCCGTTGCTCGGATGCTGACCAGTCTTGCGGACTTGACGCCCCATGCGGATATGTCGGCTACCCGTCTGGAAGAAACCATTCGTATACTCAGCAACTACCAGGGAGAAATCACGCAAATGTTGGCGGGTATTCCATTAAGACGACAGGTATATGGGAAACCGACTAAGCCGTGGCTCCATGTGCCTGTTCAGAAAAATGAAACCACCACGAGAAAGCAAAGGAGGAATGAAAATGAGTACAAGGTGGGAACGCGCCACTCGGGACAAAGCCCGCAAAAGACGTAAAGATGCCCGGCGTTCCAGCATGCGGAGATTAAAACGGAGAAGAAGACGTCTCCTTGCTCTAAGACGCCGTAAAAGAGGACTTCATTCTGCACGTAGAAGACATCCTCTTTTGCGGCGGCGGAAAAAACCTCAAGCTAACCCGGCGGCAGCCCCTTCTGCGGACAATCCACAGCCCGGGACTGTTGTATTGGAGCATGATCCGCAGGCATTTCAGCAGGGATATGATGCAGCTTACAACGAGGGTTTCAATTCAGGCTTTGCCAAAGGTTATGAAGATGGACACCAGCTCGCTTACAAAGCTCAGTAAACTGTGCAAATCATCTATTACTGTTCTCCCCCGAAGCTAACAGCTTTGGGGTTATTTGCGGTTCGGCAGTTGGACGGGCAAACGCCAATTTTGTCCGGGCAGTGGCAGTCGTCCATGATGCGTTTGACCCCTCCGCATATAGTTTAGGAGTGACAGAAGTTTATCCCACAACAGGACAGGGTGAAGGATGTGAACGATCAACAAAGCGGAAATGAACGCGAAGCGTACCGATGCGGCTATCGGGAAGGACGCAGAATGGGCGGTTGCACGGCTGCTCTGTCACAGGTCGTGGCAATACAGCCTGCTGTTCGTCATTTGAAAGTGTTATATATTCCGCAAGGTTTCGCAGCTATAGACACAGGTGTGCAAGAGGCATTAGGCCAAATATGCAGCTCATGCGCCATCGGTACGCCTGCTACGATGCTAGCTGACGCCGAGGCTCAACGTCCAGACCTCGTGCTGGTCATGAACGGGCTGCATGTTTTTCCGGTGGATCATCTGAAGCAGGTACAGCAAATACGAGCCCTAGGCATTCGGACGGCCATATGGTTTGTAGATGATCCTTACTTTACGGAGGATACGGCGTTGATCTGTCAATCCTACGATGTCGTATTTACGCACGAAATTTCTTGCCTGCCGTTTTATCGCGATCAGGGAGTAACGAGGGTTCACTATTTGCCGCTGGCTGCGTCAACTCGTATCTTTTATCCCCGGCGGGTAGAGCGGGAACATCAGCATGATATTTGCTTCATTGGAAATGCCTTCTGGAACCGTGTGAAGCTGTTCGACTACCTTGCTCCCTTCTTGGCGGACAAAAGAGTGCTGATCGTAGGTGGGCACTGGGATCGGCTGACCCGGCGGGATGTGCTGGAACGCTTTATCCGTCCAGGTTTTATGGAGCCGGAAGAGACCGCTCAGTATTATAACGGCTCCAAAATTGTCATCAATATGCACCGCCCGACAGACCCCGGACTGGATAATCGGAATACACACCAGCTTTCAGCGGAGTCCATCAATCCTCGGACATACGAAATTTCTGCTTGCGGCACGCTTCAAATGACGGATATTCGGAAGGATTTGAGCCGTTATTACCGACCAGGCTATGACATTGAAACCTTCTCTGGAGCAGAGGAGCTGAAAGTGAAGCTGGACTACTATCTCAAGCATGACTGGGAACGCGAACGCATGGCCTGGCGCGCATTGCACACGACTATGCAAAAGCATATGTACTCCAATCGCATGGAAGAACTGCTGGACAAGGCGATGGCCTAAAGTAAACACCATAAACAGTGAGGAGTGAAAGTGATGACGATATCTACGACAGGACCGTATGACCCGGCTGTTCACCAGACGGCGGCAGCCTCCTGGGAAAGGGGGAGAATTGCGGGAGTGCATGACGGATACGACGAAGGATATCTGCGCGGACGTGCTAACGCAATTGTTGGGCGGATGAAAGCAGTTTTCCCTTTTCGACAAATCCATGTACTGTATGTCGTCTCCGGCAAAGGCCTTCCGTATTCTCCGCTGGATGAGGCGGTCATTACCACGTTGCAAAGCATGACGGCTCAGGTTACCGTAACAGACCCACGTCAGCCGGTAGGAGATATTGCCGCTCAGCTCCGTCCGAATCTGATGCTGGCACTGGATGGAATGGATCTTCCGTTGGAGCAGGTTACTGCGGTACGCCAGTTGGGCATCCCCACCGCCATCTGGCTAACGGACGATCCGTATTACACCGACACGACGACCAAAATCGTTACGAATTATGATTATGTGTTCACGTTAGAAATGAACTGCCTGGAGCTGTACCGTCAGTTGGGTTGCACGTCTGTGCACTATTTGCCCTTTGGGGCATTTCTGACTCACTATTTCCCACTCAGCTCGCCCGCTTCGGTACGACGTGAGATTGGGTTTACAGGCTCAGCCTACTGGAACCGCATCTATTTCTTCAATCCGATTATGCCTCAGCTCATGGCCCGTAACATTAAAATCAACGGAATCTGGTGGGATCGTCTCCCGGATTATCAGTCGTATGGTGACAAAATTGAGCTGGGTCGCTGGATGTCTCCGGTCGAGACCAATGATTCGTATAACGGCAGCAAAATCGTAATTAATCTTCATCGTTCCCATCAGGATGATTCGGTGAACAACAACTCACTGAAAATTCCAGGGGCTTCGCCCAACCCGCGCACGTTTGAAATTTCTGCCAGTGGCACGTTGCAACTGACAGATACAAGAGATGATCTGGCTCGTTTTTACAAGCCGGGGGAAGAGATAGAGACCTACAGCTCTCAGCAGGAACTGCTGGAGAAGGTTGAGTTTTATTTAACGCATGAAAAAGAGCGCCATGAGATTGCCCTGCGTGCTCTGGAACGAACCCTGCGGGAGCACACCTATGGTCACCGGATTGACCAACTGTTATCGGTCATATTTCCATAAGGTGATTCACACGTCCGATGGTTGCTATTTTAAAGGAGGTGAACTCCGATCAAGCCGAAAATGATGCTATTCAGCCATGTTAGCAACGTCCGCAGTATTACGGGGGCAGAGAAACTGTTATTGCAATTTTGTCTAGACATGCGTACGTACTTCGATTGTATTCTCGTAACGCCTGGTGAAGGGCGGCTGACCTCAATGGCCCGCAAGCGCGGAATCACCGTTCTGACACAGAACCTGTTCATGCTGCATGGCATGTATACCCCATATGAGGGATTGGCGCAAGATGCGGAGAATTTGCGGACCCATGTGGCGTATGCACCGTTGTTCCAAATGCTTCGGCATGCTCGACCTGATGTGGTGCTGGTCAATACCTGTGTGAACGTCATGCCTGCAATGGCTGCCCAAGAGCTTAATATTCCAGTGATCTGGAAAATAACCGAGGTCATTAACCAGAATGCGTATACGCCCGTTTCTGTTTCTATCATAGATCGCTATAGCCAATGGGTCATCGGCATTTCGCAAGCTGTAATGCGTCCTTTGCATGGTGGGGGACTGACACGTCCGCATACGGTGTTGTCTCCCTGCCGGGATATGGATATGCCGTCTCCCAAAGAGCATGTGCTGGAACGGAGAAGGAAACGTGAAAAACTGGGGCTGCGGGATTTTCATATTTGCATTGGTTATATTTCTTCCTTTATCTACGAAGCCAAAGGGCTGTTACCTTTTGTCCAAATGGCTCTAAAGCTGTGCGAAACCAATTCGCGGTGTCGTTTCTGGATCATCGGCAGCTCGGTGGACTCGGAATATTACGTAAAATGTGTCTCTTTAATCCGCCAATCTCGTTATAGCCGCCGCTTCCAGTTCAATTCATTCGAGGAATCCGTGTCAACGGCCTATAGCGCAATGGATATTGTTGTGATCCCAAGTATGGTGGAGGAAGGCTTTGGCCTGACCGCCCTGGAAGGGCTAGTTTACGGTAAGCCCGTGGTAGCCTTTGCGCAGGGTGGACTTGTGGAATTGATGGAGGCGACCGGAAATACAGATTTTTTGGTAGAGCCGGGCAACAGCGACATGCTGGCGCAAAAAGTGGGCTATCTGCTCGATCATCCCGAGGAAGTGGAACGGATTGGTGTGCGTAACAACAGTGCGGCTACACGTGTATACGGACCTGATTCCTACCGAAGCAGTCTGCACCTCATGGTCAGTCAATGGGTATGTCATCATCCGCATTGGTTCCCGTTGATTCAGCAGCCAGGTGGACCAGTATGGACGAGGGAAGGCGAAGGACTGCGTCAGGTCACTGCTATACCGGAGGGATATACCAGCACGATTCGAGAATTTCCCGAATCGGTGGTGTGTCAACTGCCTGTGCTGGGTCTGCCGCCAATCGAATATGCAGCCATTCAGGGCTTGCCACAACCACCATCCCCTTTACCTGAGTCACCGCCCGAATTGCTCCGCGGCAAGCGTAGTGTTCGGGCGAGATGGCCAAAGGGCCGCAAGCGTACCAGATTGCGGAATCGCAGGTATAAGAGAAGCGGCGGCAAGAGTCGCCTCAAGAAAATTCACGGGTCCCCGTTGTCGAAGGGACTTTATCCGAAAACCAAGTCCAGACAGAAGCTCAAGCGGAAATTCAAGCACCGGTCACGACGGCACAACGCGCACAAGCAGAAGCGAGTCACACTCAAGGCTGGACAGCATACAAAACAACGGTCCGGGTGAATCTACGCCGGACCGTTGAGATGAACGTTAAGCTGGAGCACAGCCAGTCTGCTGGATGGCTATCATTCATTGAACGCCACAATTCAATGAAACAACGACAGCAAAGGTGGGTTCCAAAACCATGAAAATATTGACCGTGCTCGGCACAAGACCGGAAATTATACGGCTCAGCCTGATCATTCCGAAGCTGGACCGCCATGCAGATGAACATGTGCTTGTGCATACGGGCCAAAATTACACCGAAAGCCTGAGCGGGCAGTTCTTTCGCGAGCTGGGACTGCGTGCCCCGGATTATGTACTTCAGGAGAAAGCGGGGACACTGGGCAAACAGTTGTCCGTCATGTACTCGCAGATGGAGGATATTTTAAACAAGGAACGCCCTGATCATGTGTTATTGCTCGGTGATACGAACAGCGCCTTATGTGCCTTGCTTGCGGAACGTATGGGTTACCCGGTCGTGCATATGGAGGCGGGGAACCGCTGTTATGATCTGGATGTGCCGGAGGAGAAGAATCGGCGTGTCATTGATGCAATATCTAGCATTAATATGCCTTATACGGAGCAAAGCAAGCAGCACCTACTACGTGAAGGCTTTCCAAGTCAACGAATTATACTGACTGGAAATCCGATCTACGAAGTGATGCAGCACTATAAGAAAGAGGTATCGGACAGTGGAATTTTGAAAAAGTTGGGACTGTCGCCGGGAGAATATTTCCTGGTCACTGCTCACAGAGCTGAAAATGTGGACCATCCACCGCATTTGCTGGCTATTTTAGATGGTCTTAACCGGGTAGCCCAGCAGTTCGGGCAGCGGGTCATTTGCAGTATTCATCCCCGCACTGCCGCCCGAATCGCAAGCCATCCGCCGATCCAGCTTGACCCGCTAGTGGAATTTCACGAACCGTTCGGTTTTTTTGACTTCGTTCTGCTGGAGCGGCATGCCCGCTGCGCTTTGACGGACAGTGGTACCGTACAGGAAGAATGCTGTGTCATGGGGGTACCGACGGTTACGATGCGCCGGACGACCGAACGGCCGGAAACAGTAGATTGCGGCAGCAATATCGTGTCTGGTCTTGATGGCGAGGTTATAGCAAACGCGGTAGCCATAATGACCGGGATGACCCATAAGTGGCAATGTCCTGCGGGCTATCTGGCGGAAGATGTGTCGGATAAGGTAGTTAAATTTCTGCTTGGAGGGAAACGGCATGTTTGAAAACCAACGTATCTTGGTTACCGGCGGTACCGGCTCCTGGGGGCATGAGCTGGTTGCCCAGTTACTGCCGCGTAACCCCAAAGAGGTCATTATCTTTTCACGTGGAGAATCCAGTCAGGTTGCCATGAACAGGCAGTTTGAGGATGAACGACTCAGCTTCTGTATTGGAGATATTCGGGATAAGGATGCGCTGACTACCGCTTGTCAAGGAGTGGACTATGTATTTCATTTAGCAGCGCTCAAGCACGTTCCCGTCTGTGAGGATCAGCCCTATGAGGCACTCAAAACCAATGTCGTAGGCACCCAAAACGTGATCGAGGCCGCTGTTGCCAATCAGGTAAAGAAAGTCATTTATATATCGACTGACAAGGCCGCAAATCCGTCTAATTTTTATGGCATGACGAAGGCGATTGGAGAAAAACTGATTGTTTACGCCAATCTGCTGAATAGCGATACACGTTTCGTGACGGTGCGCGGCGGTAATGTTTTGGGCACAAACGGAAGCGTGGTGCATCTGTTCCAAAGCCAGATTCGCCAAAAGGGTAAGGTTTCGATCACAGATATGAACATGACCCGCTTCTTCCTGACCTTGCGTGATGCGATCAGTCTCCTGTTCAAAGCCTCGGTGGAAAGTGTCGGCGGGGAAATTTTTATTATGACCATGCCAACCTGCCGTATTGTGGACTTGGCTGAGGTGCTCATTGAGGATTCAGGTGTGGAAAACGTAGAAATTGTAGAAAAAGGTGTGCGTCCCGGCGAGAAAATTCATGAAATTCTGATGAGTGACTTTGAAAGCCTGACGACGGTAGTCTATGACGAGCAATATTTGGTTATTCTCCCAACGCTGAATATTCCTCAATTAAAGGACCGCTATACTCAGTGCCCTCCGGTGTCGTTCAGCAGCTTTAGCTCGGAGTTCAATTTGATGTCCAAAGAGGAGATTCGCAGCATTCTCCAAAGCGGGGGGTTCATCAAATGAAGCTGCTTATTTTGGGTGGTAACGGCATGGCGGGCCATGTTCTGGTTAAGTATTTCCAAAACCAGAGCGGGTATAACGTGTTCTACACCACCCGTGATCCCGAAAATAAAGGCGGTCTGCTGCTGGATGTAAAGGACAGCTTTATGGTGGAGCAGCTGGTACGGAGTGTACGGCCAGACGTTATTATTAACGCGGTAGGCGTACTGAATCAGCATGCCGGGGAGAATCAGATCGCAGCATACCAAATCAATGGATTGCTGCCACATCTTCTCCGGCGAACAGCGGACAGTATCGGTGCCCGACTGATTCATATCAGCACGGATTGCGTATTCGAGGGAAATCGGGTACCAGGTTTATATAAAGAGACGGATCAACCCGATGGGACAAGTGCCTATGCTTTGACGAAAATACTCGGAGAAGTAAAGGCAGCAGGACATTTGACTATCCGTACCTCCATTATCGGGCCGGAAATTCGGCCGGGAGGCATTGGTCTGCTGCACTGGTTCTTGCAGCAGAGCGGAGACGTTAACGGGTATCGCCGGGTCTTTTGGAACGGGGTTACGACGCTGGAATTAGCGAAGGCGATACAGGTGCAGATGAATGAGCCGCTGGACGGACTCATTCATCTGGTTCACCCTGAACCGATCAGCAAGCATGGTTTGCTGCTGCTGTTCAAAGACATCTGGAATAGGGAGGATATTCGGATCGTGCCGAAAGATGAGCCGGTGCAGGACCGGACGCTTCGTTCTACCCGGGCCGATCTGCTCTACGATGTTCCTCACTACAGCATCATGCTGAAGGAGCTGCTGGAATGGACGGAAGCACAGCGGAACAACGTCGGCCTGTCATAGTCATTACCGGAGCGGCGGGCTATACCGGGATGCATGCCTGCCGCCATTTTGCAAAGCTCGGCTGGGAGGTAGCGGCGCTGACTCGCACTGTCGCTTCCGTCTCAGAACTGATCTTATTGGCTCGCGATGATGAAAATAACAGTCCAGAGGCGGAGACACGTAACTGTATTACGCCTTATGTGTGTGACTTGCTCGACAAGAAACGTCTGGGCGAAGTCATTAGACAGATTGCACCGGATTATGTGCTTCACCTGGGTGGTAAAAATTCCGTCCCTGAATCTTGGCAGAGTCCCTTGCTATACATGGAATCCAATGTACTGTCCACCCTGTATCTGCTCGATGTACTGCGACCTTTCCCCAAAGCCAGAATTGTCGTGGCGGGCTCTCGGCTAAAGACGGCTTTGCAGGCTCCGTATCATCCAACTCATCCATACAGCCTTAGCAAAAGCCTTCAAGAGGCAGTCGCGCTCTCGTGGGGCGCGCTGTTCGAACAATCCGTCATGCTAGCAGAGCCTTGCAACTTGATCGGTCCGGGTCCATCTACCGGATTTTGTGCATTACTCGCGGGGTATATCGTTCAGACGGAACGTCTGGAGGGGCAGTCCGTAACTGAAACTGCCCCGTTCCGGGTATCTTCCCGACATGCGCAACGTGATTTCCTCGACGTTCGTGATGCCGTTCGCGCATACGGTGTGCTATTGGAACAGGGGGTGCCAGGCCAAGTTTACTCGGTCTGCACAGGCCGCATTGTGGAACTGGGCAATATCGTGGAACGTATGGTTGCGCTGGCCAAAACATCTATTCCCATACAATGGGGGGATGTGGAAGAGTCAGCATCCACCGAGGCATATCGTGCGAAAGAGCTGGAGGATATGGGCTGGAAGCCGACCATACAGCTGGGGCAATCTCTGGAGGATATGATTCAATACCGCCGAGCTGGAAAGGAAGGAACGATATGAGACCAAAAGTAACAATCGTCATTCCCTTTTATAACTGTGCCTATGTGGATCAGGCTTTGCAAAGTGCACTAGAGCAAACTTATGGGCCCCTCGAGATTATTGTCGTCGATGACGGGTCCACGGAACATGTTGATATGCTTCAGGCCTATCTTCCGTATATACATTATTTGGGCAAATCCAACGGTGGAACAGCCAGCGCCCTGAATCATGGTATCCGACATGCCAGCGGGGAATATATTGCGTGGCTCAGCTCCGACGATACCTATCATAGGGACAAAATTAATAATCAGGTTTCTTTTATGGTGGAAAACGGTGCGTACATCTCCCACACCAATTTCAATTTCATCAATCAATACAGCCAAGTCACAAGCTACCAGGCAGCCGCCGTGTTTCCGTCTATGACGGAGTTTTACCGTTTTTTTCAGCAAGGAAATCCGGTTAATGGATGCACGGTTATGTTTAAAAAGGAGCTGTTTGCACATATCGGTTTGTTTGATGAACTGCTACCGTACACACATGATCTGGATATGTGGTACCGAGTAATGATAGCGGGATATCCATTTCCTTTTCTGAACGAGTCCTTGGTTAACTACCGCTGGCATGATGAAATGGGAACCAAAAAACATTGGCCCGCTGTGGAGCGGGAGTACAACATAACCCAAGCGCGTTATCGAGATCGCTTCAGTCAGGTATTGAGCGGTTTATCCTCATGAAGCCGAAAGTCTGTCAGGGGGGATTGATATGGTAGATACGGGGATTGTTATGCCACTGTACAAACAGGATATCGGCTATCTGCAAGCTGCGATCTCATCCGTACTAGCCCAGAGCTACAGGGCATTTCGCTTCATCATTGTTATTGACGGAGCGCCGGAAATGGTGGGACCAGCGCTCCACGCAGCAATGGGAGACCCGCGCGTTCAGTTGGTTACACTCCCTCAGAACAAAGGAGTATCCCACGCCCTTAATCGAGGATTCGATGAGTTGTTTAAAGATCCTGCGATCAAGTATGTGACCTGGGTATCCAGCGACAATGTTTATAATTTTTCCTTTATTGAACGATTGCGGCAGGAGCTGGAGCAGGGACCGGACTCACTCGGCCTTGTGTTCTCTACTTTCCGCCAGGTTGACGCATGTGGGAACCCGTTGTATGACGAGCAGCATCAGCAAGCTTTGATCCGGTACCAAGGCCAGCCGCATCATGAATTGCTGAATGCCAGCATTGTCGGGGTTTCATTTATGTACAAAAGCAAATATGCCCGTCAAATCGGCAGCTATCGGCTGCAACCAGTTGAGGATTATGATTACTGGCTGCGGCTGACCGAGACGTGCAGCATGAAATTCATCCCGGAGATCCTGATGGATTACCGGGTGAATTCCACATTTAGTGTATCGGCCGGCCTGCACAGCCAGAAGGAGCACCGACGCTGGCGGCACGCATTCCAAATCGCCAAGCATGAGGCGAGAGCACGTCGGGGCATCCCACTTGAAATGACGATTTTAATGCCTGTCACGGATATGGCTCAAGCTGAATCATTGCTGGATAATCTGCTGGAGCAGCACTACAGCAATTGTGTGGTACGGTTGCTGGATTTAACGCCAGAACAGGGAGCCGCCGCTTTCCTGTCGATGATGCTCGATCCTCGGTTAATCGTAACGCCACGTCAGCATTATTCGGTCCAGGAAGCACTGGTTCAGGCTATTGGTGAAACAACAACCCGCTTTGTTGTATGCTTCGGTGTCAAACCATATATTGCCGTGACGGATTTGCTGTATCTGACGGATTTGTTGCGCCCATTACAGGGTACACATGCCTTTTCCTACTATACAGATGACCACTCAACCATCGGCAGCGGCCGAGGGGTTCAGTCCGTACCGCCGGAATGGAATTACGTGTATTACACCCACAGATTGCATCAAGCACTGGAGCAGGGCAACTTTAAATAACAGGAGACAGCGCCGGGATTGTGGTCAGCTCCGACTGAAGAACACGATGCTCCTGTACAACATTACCAAACTGATCCAGTCCAAAGTTGGAAAGCACAACATTGGCAGGTGCAGCGGAGACTACGTTGTATTGTACCTCATAGGCAAGTACCCCTTGCACAAAGAAGGTACGTCGGGCAATGGAGTTTGCAGGTACGTTAATCGATGTCACGTACAAGGGGATCTTGGTATCCGGTACAAGCGAGAAAAAAATTTGGATGGTCACAGTTGCCGCATTTACTGTGTCCTCATTAACCAAATTCACAACAACATTGGAGCAGGCAGTACCAAAATCTCTAGTGTTGGTCATATATCCGGTTGTAAAAGCCAATCGAATCATCCTCTCAAAAAACAGAATATTGGAAAACCCCTGAAGGGATGCTTCTATACTATGAATCTATTGAAAAGAAAGCTTGTATGGTTGTCTGTAGACTGAGCTGAAAAAAGTACATTTTGATAGAAACACTTCAGGCATGTCCATTTATATAATGAAGGGAATGCTCACGATGCCCTTTAATTTTCAGGTAACACCCAGCGGTTTGCCCAAATTTGAGCCCAGTGTCGCCGTTAATTTGTTGAATCCGAATATCGTTGTAGCTGTCGCTGTTGACTTTAGTAGTGGGCCCCCACTCATTGGACTGTATCGTTCCTTGGACGCCGGGGCGAACTGGACTGATACTTTACTGCCAATTCCACCGGGATATACAGGAGCCGAGGCAGGAATGGTAGCCTATCTGTTCCCGAATATTTTCATCATATCCGCACATGTGTTTCCAGGAAATGAGAACGGGGCTGTTGTGGTCTATCGCTCTACGGACGATGGTGCCACCTTTGATCCTCCAGTGGTCATTAACCCGGGCTATGGAGATTACATTAATAATGACTGGACCAATATTACGACGGATAATGCAGGAGCAAGTCCCTATTTAGGGCACGTCTACGTTACGTATAACCGCCAATACAACGTAGAGTTTAATGCCCGGTCTGCGGCCTTTTACCAGCGTTCTACGGATGGAGGATTGACCTGGGATCGACCGTTATTGCTTTCCAATATCCAATCCTCCACGGAGCGGCCTGAGCCTGCGGTCGACAAATATGGCAGTGTATATGTCAGTTGGATTCGTACAGGGCCGCAGACACCGGCTTTCTTTATCCGGCGCTCCTTTGATGGAGGGGCAACTTTCAGCGGGGATATTCTTGTGTCCAATATAACGCTGGTGCCCAATCCTTTGCCCGTTCCTGGTTATGACTTTCGGATATTGAATTTCCCTAGCTTGGCCGCGGACTGCTCGGGTGTGCCTTCCACAACAAATACGCTATATGCCGTTTGGCAGGATTTTGGTCAGGGATACAGCAATATTTTATTGTCCAAATCAAGCGATTTTGGCGGTACCTGGAGTGCTCCGATCATCGTGACGGACAGCCCGCCCGGCTCGCAAAATTTCTTTCCTGCGATTTCGGTGTCGCCTAAGACGGGATTGGTCGTTGTCGTGTACTATACCAATCGCCTGGACGGCTTTAATCTGGATGTGTTCACCGCCCAATCGTCAGATGGAGGCAACACCTTTACGAACAGTCGTCTCACAACGACCTCCTTTAATCCGAATGTCGGTGGAGGCGAATCAGAGCTGATCGGCGACTATATTGATGTCGCCATCGTACCGCCGAATAGTTACATTTCCGTCTGGACGGATACGCGTACAGGCAGCCTGACGATTTTTGCTGGTGTACCGGGAGGTGAAGCCTGATGCCGAACGTACAGCTCACGCCTAATGGAAGGCTGGCGCAGGAGCCGAGTGTAGCTTTCAACCTGCTTGACGGTACCATTGTGTCTGCGGCTATCGATTTTACGACAGGGCCGCCGTTGACAGCAGTATACCGTTCAGGTAACGGCGGTGTCTCCTTCACACAGCAGATTTTACCGCTGCCAGCCGGCTATGTAGGGGCGGAATCCCATAGCGTCAGCTACGGTTTTCCCAACTTGTTTGTCATAGCCTGTCACGTATTTACCGCAGACGGCTTGAGCGGTACTATCGCTACCTATGTATCCAGAGACAACGGTAATACATTTGATCCGCCCGTGATTGCCCAGCGGGGGTATGGGACATTTGTCAATAATGTTGAGGTCGGCGTGAAATTTGATACTTCTCAGGTCAGCTCCTATACCGGAAACATCTATTTATGTTATACGCATCAGTACAATCCAGACTTTTTTGGCGGATCAGTCATGTTTTTCCAGCGTTCGCAGGATGGAGGGATCACGTGGGATACACCCGTGGTGCTCACCGCTGGCTCTAATCAGATCACGCGGGGGGAAATCACCGTGAGCATTACTGGGGTGATTTATGTCGGGTACATTGTAACTAATCCGGTTAACCAATATCAGGTCATTGTGTCCTTCAATGGGGGGACAGCATTCAGTTCTTCGCTGCCTGTATCTTCTGTTGTCCCGGTTCCGAGTCCGTTGCCCGTGGCCGGGTTTGGCTTCAATGTGCTGCCGATGGCCAACATTGCGGTGGATCGCTCTACTAGCCCGAATCAGGGAACACTTTATGCGGTCTGGCAGGATAATCGGGCAGGGTATGCGGATGTGCTGCTCGCCCGTTCGGTGGATGGCGGATTAAGCTGGACTGCGCCGCAATCTGTGACAGGGGCTAGTGCAGGGGCACAGCATTTTTTCCCGGCTATTGATGTTTCGCCTGTGACCGGTGTGATTAAGATCGTATATTATACCAATCAAATAACGACCTCTTTATTAGACGTATTTGTGGCCGAATCAACGAACGGAGGAAATACATTTACGAACCTCAGAATAACAGACAGCTCCTTTAATCCTAACGGGATTAGTCCCGTTCCAGTCGTTACGATCGGTAATTTTATTGATGTAACGATCGTGCCGAATAATGGATTTTTTGCGGTCTGGACAGATGCGTTATCGGGTTTCCAGCAAATTTACGGAAGCAACGGAATGTAGCTCAGCGTACGAGACAGAGGAGGTGAGGCTGTTTTGAAAATTTTGTTGGCTACGTACTGGCCGATTCCTCATTTGGGTGGCGTATGGCCCTTTATGCTGCAAATTAAACGGAGGCTGGAGCTACTGGGTCACACAGTAGACTTGATGGGGAACGGACCGGATACACCTAAATACCATATTGTTTTTGAAGATAGGGAGCTGCTGAAGGATCAACTGCTGCCCCTGTTGCATACGAAGCTGAATGAATCGGCTGTCCCTGTATTACATTTGGATTCATGGGTGCAGACGGTGGAAAAGGATCGATACTGTATGGAGCTGGCAGCGGCGTATTTCGGGGTTGAGCAGTATGATGTTATTCACACGCAAGATGTCATTGCGACGCGTGCTCTAAGTCGGGTCAAACGTAAGGACAGTGCGTTGGTAGCGAATATTCATGGCTCGCTGGCTCGTGAAGTCATGATGGCTCTGGAGAGGGATCATGAGGAGGGTTACCGTGAGACGTTGATGTGGAAATATTATTGGGCGCTGGAGCACTATGGCGCTCTATCCGCGGATATTACCATTACGTCTACAGAATGGATGAAACAGACGCTTGTGCGTGAGTTCGAAGTGCCTGAGCAGCAGATTGCTACTTTCCAATACGGATTGGATACCGAGCACTTCTGGGAAGTCCACGCCCGGGGAACGGACATAGTACGACCTGAGGGGAAAAAAGTTATGATTTGTCCTTCACGGCTGGTCTATATCAAAGGGCTGCATTATTTAATGAGCGCTCTTGGCCTGCTGAAAGCAAGTCGTACGGATTGGGTTTGCTGGATTGTCGGGGAGGGAGATAAAAGGGAAGAGCTTCAAACACAGGCGAAGGAGCTAGGGTTGGAGGAAGACGTGTTTTTTTTGGGGCATCGTGAAGATGTACCTGCTCTTTTACAATTGGCGGACCTTTTTGTCCATCCGAGCATACAGGATAATCAGCCGTTTTCGGTCATGGAGGCGCAGATTATGGGGCTTCCGGCAGTGGTATCGGATGCGGGCGGACTGCCGGAAATGGTGAAGCATGAACACACCGGACTGGTCTCCCCGGTTGGCGATGTGGAGGCACTGGCAGCTCATTTGCAGCATTTGCTGGCTCAGGATGAAGTGCGGATAGCTATGGGAAAACGTGCCAAAGCATGGGGGACCGCGCATTGGTCTCTGGATGTTATGATTGAGCGACTCGTGAATATTTATGGGCAAGCGCTGAATCAAGTACGTTGAGTATGTTGATTCAACAGTTAGGAGGCAGAGCATGACTTTTCCTGTCGTTGGAGACTTGTACAACCGTATTTTTGAAATCCAGCAGTCGCACCCGGATCTGAAGGTCGATTACGCAATATGGAACCGAATTAACACCTCGTTGCCGGAAGATTATAAGCTGCCAGACGCTGACATTTTGGAACGTCTGAAACAATCCGCACCATGAAGGCACAGACCCTATAAAAAGGCAGGTCGGGCTTAAAACTCCCACCTGCCTTTAGTTTATTCCAGTTCATTGTCCAACAGGTTTTTGTCAATCTTCATAAACTGAGCCTCGAATTATGAGCGGCCCCGTAACAACAGCACGGCGGTCAGCTGATTGTACGGTCAAGCAGTATACATAAGGCTCTGCCTGTTCTCCCATTTCCTCATAGCTTAATTCTGCAAATCCCTCCTGATAACAGGAATCCTGCAACCAATCCAGCATAGGTCCCCGCTCATCATTGCGACGCAATCGAATGTCCAACTCCCCGATATCCCAGTTGAGCAGCGGATTTTCCCATGCCAAAGAGACTTCAATGACAATACGTCCTTCAGATTCACTTGCAGGAATGATTAATGTAGAGAGCACGCTCTCCTGTTCGGTGACCTGAAAAGGCAGTGCATATGTGTCTGGCTCAGCTTTGTTTTGAACTGAATATTTCAACATACCTTCTTCCTCCTCTGCCCGTTCATTAGGGTGTCACGGTAAAATGACTGGCTGTACGCTTAGCGACAATGTTCCCGTTTTCCAAAAATTCAGCCAGGATAAACAGCGTTTCCGGATTGTAAATACTCGTTACCACTCGCAGGTAAAAAGGATTTTGGGCGGTCTCCATATCCTTGAGTTCTAGCACGGAGCCAGCTTCGGGAGAAGGGTTCAATCGAAGGAGCTGCCGTCGGAAAACGCCACTGTCATTTCCCATTTCCAGCAACACATCGACGGCTCTCTTTTCACGATTGAAAAGGGTCACATGGCAGCTTTGTATGTGGGCGCTGTGGTAAGCGAGATGGTGATCGACGGTTAAAAGAAACACGGACATATGATGATGCCTCCTTGAATTCCGTTAGGTTACCAGCCTTAATATGATATGAAAAATAGCCGGGATTGGACTGGATAGTTGTACGCCTCTTTGACAAAAAGCGCATCGGTGTCCAACCCTTTTCGCCGTGCTGTGCATGTAATGTAGAGTGGAACAAACTACGGCCTGAAGTCCCTTTTTGACTACAGAAGAAGGGCCAAGCAGGATATGAGGGAAGGGTCGTATTAAAAAAGGAGGCGCGGCTATGAGACTCGCACAGCTGGCAGGGGAATATGAAGCGGTCTTCAGTCTGGGACAAAACTGTACACCTGCCATTCAATTGGAAAAGAACCGTTTGCGGCCGTTTGCCGGGGTACTGGATTGGATGATGTCTGACACGCTGTCCGATGTGAACCGCTTGCTTGAAAATCGGTTTGCCGGATTTATGGATTTGCCTAATTTAAGTGTCGTTGGTACGAGCCAACTGAATTATATGGTCAGAGATATCGCTTATAATGTGATCTCGGTACATGATTTTCCGCAGGAACGCAATACGTCCTCAGATCTGGTGACCTATCCCGAGTTCAAGGAAAAGATAGACCGTCGTATCGAACGTTTTTTTGCAAAAACACAGATGGCGAAGCGCAGCTTGTTCGTCCGTATGCTGGGAACCTATGAAGAAGTAGAGGAACTGGAACGTATTTTGTCGGGCATGGTAGCGAATGAATTTCGTTTGTTGGTGGTGAATTGTTCCGGCGTAACGGAGTTGACGGAGGTGGATTGGCAGCTTCCGCATGTATGCTCGGTGGAAATGCCTTTTGCCGATGTATGGAATTACAAGAGTGATCCGCACTGGCGTACTCTTTTTAAAGGGATGACCTTGTCTTCGGAAAGGGGAGGGCGTCGTGCTTGAGCGGTTGCAGGGGGATTATGATGCTGTATTCAGTTTGGGTGGACATTGCTTGCCTTCCATTCAGCTGGATAAAAACGGACTGCGTCCCTATGCGGGTCCGCTGGACTGGATGATTTCCGGTAACTTGTCACAGATCAGTCGTTTGCTGGACGCCCGTTTTGCCGATTTTATGGATGTTGATAGTCTACGTGTCACGGGGCATGATTACGGCGAGCATAACTTCATGGTTGAGGATGCATCCTATGGGATTACAGCAGCACACCATTTTCCGGTTAGCCAGAATACATCGGAGCAGCTGACTTCCTACCCTGCATTCAAAACGACGCTTGATCGCCGCATTGCACGTCTACTGGACCAATTCGCGCTTGCGTCCCGTCTGCTACTGGTTCGTCTCGGGGGTAGTCGGGAGCAAGCGGTGGAACTACATGATGTGTTATTACAGAGGATTACACATGATTTTCGCTTGTTATACGTGGATTATACAGGGACTGATGGTGTGACGGAGCTGGACTGGGGGTTGGAGAGGCTGGTTTCAGTCGAGTTGCCACCTGAGGATATATGGAACGGTCAGGATGAGATGTGGCGTTATATGCTGGAAAACGTGAGACTGCATGTCTGAGGTGCTGAGATTCTAGAAAGACATTATAGATTGTCTTCGGACTGTGCTTGTGCCTGCGCCAAGCTATAGGGAGTCGCATAACATGATGCGAAGGGAAGTCATATGCTTCGGTTCAAAAGGAGGGTGAGCTAGTGAAGGCTTTGGTCACCGGGGGAGCCGGATTTATTGGTTCTCAGCTGGTACGTGCGCTTGCTGATTCGGGCATCAGAGTGCATGTGCTGGATAATCTGACGACCGGGAATATGGCAAATGTGGACCCGCGCGCGGTCATGCATATTGCGGATATTCGCAGCTCTGAAGCTAGGACGCTGCTGATTCGGGAAAGCCCGGATATTGTGTTTCACTTGGCGGCACAGGCGGATGTGCAGCAATCCATCCATCGACCCGATGAGGACGCGGATGTGAATGTGCTGGGGACGATTCATTTGTTGCAGGCTTGTCATGAAGCGGGTGTGTCGAAATTTATATTTGCATCCACGTCCGGTGTATATGGAGAGTTGCAAAAGCAATGTATACAGGAAGACGATCCCGTGGAGCCCATTTCAGGCTACGGACTGTCCAAGCTGACCGCAGAATCGTATATTCGACTTTTTTATCGGCTGTACGGTATGAACTATACGATTTTGCGTTATGGAAATGTGTATGGTCCCGGTCAGGCCGCGAAGGGAGAGGGTGGTGTAGTCGCTCTCTTTATGGAGCGGCTGAAAAAAGGAAGTCCCTTGCTCATTCACGGCGATGGGACACAAACCCGAGACTTTGTGTACGTCAAGGATGTAGTTCGAGCGAATATGGCGGCTATCCATGCAGCAGACCAACGCACAGTACATGTAAGTACAGGACGAACGACGTCCATTAATCGACTGGCCTACGATTTACTAAAGCTGCACGGTTCGTCTGTCCGCCCTGTGTATTCACCAGCGCGAGCGGGAGACATTCACCATAGCTGTCTTAGTAACGCAGTCGCCAGACATTGGCTTCGTTGGGAACCGCTATACGGCATTTCTGCCGGTTTACAGGAAACGTATGTGAGCAGTATGGGTTCAGGCAAAGAAGGTATGTCTTGATAAAGAGCGCGCAACTCAAGAAAGAGACTGAGGTAACTCTCAGCCTCTTTTTCATTTGAATAGCAATTAGATGTTCTCGCCAGCCAGCTTCAAGGCTTGATCTAGGACATCTGCACCGTTTCCTCTACCATAAGCCAACGTGTCAATGACATCTACAGGGATACCATAGGGAGCTGCAATTTCGGTTACTGCCTTTTTACGCATCCGCACTTGAGGTCCGAGCAAAATAGCAATCACAGAATCTGTAACGGCTTCTAGCTCTTCCTTGATGGTGCTTTCGGGGATGGCTTCGATGTTCAGCTCTATGGATCTTGCTGTTGCTTCTTTTTTCATTTTAGAAACCAAAATGGATGTGGACATACCCGCAGCACATGCCAAAATAATTTTTTTCATATTTGAGCGCCTCCAGAATTCATTTTTAACTATTTATACTCTTCATCCAGATCAGCAATAAATGAGCGTTCCTTGATCGCGGCTTGATACCAGTAGCCGGATTTCTTCAAATGCCGACTTCGATCATTGTCAAGGTTAATTTCCACCAGTCCATAGCGATTTTTAAAAGCATTCATGGGAGAAACGTTGTCTGTAAAGGCCCACAGCATATAACCTGTACAGTTGGAGCCCGCTTCTACAGCTTGTAATGTGTAGTATAAATGCTCAGTTATAAAGTCAATACGATAGTCGTCCTGAATAATGTGTTCCTCATTTTTGAAAGCAGCTTCATTCTCAATGCCCATACCATTTTCCGCGACAAACCACTCGATATTGTGATATTCGTTCTTGATACGCATTCCCATATCGTAAATGATTTTCGGATAAATCTCCCAGCCCCGTGACTTGTTCATTCTTTTACCCGGAAGATCAAAATGCTCATAGTAGTAAGAGGGGTGAAAGGGGGTGTTTTCGTTCCACGCTTTACTCTGTGCTTTTACCCGATGGGGATAATAGAGATTGATCCCGACGTAGTCAACGGTATTTTCCTTAATGACTGCCAGTTCTTCCGTTGTAGCTTCAAATGTAATATCATGCTTGCCCATGAGATCGAACAATTCTTGCGGGTATTCGCCTTTAATAAGCGGGTCCAGAAATACTCGATTGTAAAATAAATCATACACATGTGCCGCATACTGGTCATGAGGGGCGCTTGATCGGGCATAAGTGACTTCGGGATTCAGAATAACGCCTATTTTAGCCCCGTGCTGACTATAGTTTTTTGCTTTGAAAAGCTGTACGCATTTCGCGGTAGCCAGCGTTTTATTATAGTTCCATTGCATCCACTTCCGTGTATTTTGTTCATAGGGATAGCGAAGGGCATCTAGATAGACACGAGTCTGTACAACAATGGGCTCATTAAACGTAAACCAGTGCTTGACCCGATCGCCGTACCGTTCAAACACTTTATCCGCATATTTTACAAACAGCTCCACCACATGCTTGGAAGACCAGCCCTCATATTTGTTCAGCAAGTAGGCGGGTACCTCATAGTGTTCCAGACAAATCATCGGCTCGACTCCGCTCGCAATCAGCTCATCAATGACCCGGCCCATATAATCCGCATATGTTTCATCCACCACTACATTCTCATAATCCGTTAAGAAGCGGGACCAATTAATAGAAGTCCGATAATGGGTTAAACCAATCTGCTTCATCAGCGCAATATCTTCGGCATAGCGATTATAAAAGTCGGTTGCAACCGCGGGTCCATATCCATTGTGCCAGACATAGCGGTCATTTTTGTACCATTGGTCTAGGAATGAGTCCTGACCTTCTTTTTTACCGCTCCAGCCCTCTGTCTGCCAGGCGGAAGCCGCTGCACCCATGATGAAATTCGACGGAATTTGTATCGTATGTTTAGCCATGACATGTTTCTCCTTTTCATTGTATAAAGAATGCGTTTCCAATTAATTGATGTATTTCTATAGTAACGCATTATTCAGCCGTTCGCTTGTTGGCAATTTTGACGAATGGGAAATAAATGATAATGGCTACCACAATACAAATGATCTGAGTTACGACGGCGCCAATGCTTCCACCTGTAGACAGGTAGGCATTAATAATAGGCGGAGTAGTCCATGGAACCATGACGACGGCTTTACCTGCAAATCCAAGCAACGTCGAGAAGTAACCAATCGTTCCTGTGATGAGCGGAGTAATAATGAAAGGGATAGCCATCAATGGATTCAACATAATCGGAAGTCCAAAAATGACAGGCTCATTAATATTAAACAGACCTGGGCCGAGCGAAAGCTTTGTTATTTCCTTCATATCTTCACGCTTGGAAGCGATCATAATACAAATCAAGAGGGCCAGCGTAATCCCTGAACCACCGATACTCATGTATACGTCCCAGAAAGGCATCGTAATAATGTTCGGAATGGGCAGTCCTTGCTCATAAGCAGTCATGTTGACAGTAATCGCGCCAAGCAGTAGGGGTTCACGAATGGGCTTTACCATTTGGTTCCCGTGAATACCGATCACCCAGAAGATTTGCGCAACCAGCATCAGCACCAGTATACCTGGTAGTCCCTGTACTACGGTCTCCAGAGGTTTTTGCACCACATTATAGACGGCATCGTACAGATAGAGTCCCGTAAACTTATGAAAAAAGAATCCAAACATTGAGAAGACAGTCACCGTAATAATGGTAGGAATGAGCGCGGAGAAAGAAACGGCCACATTGCTGGGAACACTTTCAGGCATTTTAATTTTTAGTTTATCGGACTTGCCCAGTTTGCTGTATAGCTCAACGGATAGGATGCTTATGAAAATACCTAAAAACAAGCTCTTGGTATCCGTAAATTGACGGGCTATGACGTCTGTTACCTTTTGCATGTCACCGTTAACCATCAACTCTATCGTGGTTGGTGTCACAGAGATAAAACAGATTAAAGCAAGCAAACCGGGGAAGAGATTTTTCTCACCGTTAATTTTTCCTAGCTCCAGACCAATCATGAAAATAGCCAGAATGGTAAGGATATTCAAGCTGGCATAGTTAATGCCCGAGAAAATCGGTTTGTACTCAGCCAGGAATGAGAACGGCTTAAAATGCGCAAGGCCATTGACCGGGTCCATGACCATATTAGAAATCAATACAGCAAAGGCACCGACAATAATAACGGGCATCAATGTGATAAAAGCTGATTTGATCGCTATAATATATTTAAAATTGTTGATTGCATTTGCTACCGATGTGAGGCCGTCAACCAGTTTGTCTTTGAAAGCCATAAGATAGCGCCCCTCCCTCTACGATTTCGGTACGAATTGATCAATGCGTTCATACAGGTCTACAAACTCTGAGGCCATATCGCGAATGGTGATGGCATTCATCAAATGATCTTGAGCATGTACCATCATGACGGACATCTCTGTTTTTTCACCTGCTGCTTCCTTGCGGATGATTCTGGTTTGAATTTTGTGGGAGGACACCAGTTCTTTTTTTGCTGAGGCTAATTCTTCTTTGGCTTCACGGAATTTCCCCGCCTTTGCAAGCTCAATCGCTTCCATGGCCGAGCTGCGTGCATTCCCTGCGTATAATATAATTTGGAATACAATCTCTGTATCATCCATGTCCTCCATGTTCACGTCGTGCTCTGTAGATTCATCATTATTCACGTGATCTTCTCTCCTTTCAATCTTCCCTTCGTATAGCTATTATAATTTGGAATCGCTTTCAACATAACGCACATTATTTCCTCTTCTTAACGGAAATAAATCGTTCTTCATACTCCTCATGTTCAACAATTTTTATGCAACACTTCTATGAATTCTGTATACGACTTGCAGCGAATAAGCTGCTGGACGAGCTGTTCATTATTTAAAATATCAAGCAAAATATGATACATAGTCTGTAAATCTTCTGATTTAGTACGCTGTATGCAGAGCATACAAATAAATTGTACCGGCTTGCCGTCCCAGTCGATAGCTTTTTGTAATGTACAGATGACCCAAAACGTAGAATCTGCGAAAGGTTCCATCGGATGCGGGATCGCGACAAAGTTGCCAAATGAAGTGGGGGAAACGGCTTCACGTTCTATTACAGATTGCAGCAGGGGGCCTTTTACAAGATCTGCTTCGTGTATTTTTTCGGCTATAAATTCAAGCACTTGGAGTTTGTTCTCAAACTTCTGCTGAAGAAAGACCAATTTTTTTCGTACATACTGCACAGCAGGAAGTCTGGTCTCAGAAATGGCTTGCTCAATTTTAGTAATATCGGAACCGCCTAAAAATGTATTCACATGGATCATGGGGATAGAAAGCGGTTCTGAAATGGGGATCGTGCTAATAACAAAGTCCAGTGTATCCAACGGCATTTGTTTCAGCTTATAAAATTCAGTGGTTCCCACGATATCCAACCTGGAACCGAAGACCGATTGAAGCTTGTAATACAGCAGCTTAGCGCTACCGAGTCCAGAAGCACATACGATCATACATCTTTTGGGCGCGTCCTCCATTTTCTTTCTTTCCATCGCGACTCCGATATGAATGGCTAAATACCCAATTTCATTTTCCTCGATGTGTATATGAAGCCGCTGCTTGATGACCTCCGCAGCAATGATACCTGCTTCAAAGGCAAGCGGGTAATTGGCTTTGATTTCATCCAGCATAGGATTACGCAAATTCATTCCGTATTGATAGCGGTTAATCACCGGTTTGAGGTGAAGGCAAAAAGCAATCAGTAATTCTTGATCGTTTTGAATGTTCATTTTCAACTGCTGATCAATTTGGTCCAGTATTTCAATAGTCAGTTCGTAGATATCTTTATCAATGATCTTTTTAATCTCCACTTCATCCATACGGGCACTAACGACGGTCCTTATACCCAACAGATGAACAGCAATGTACGCAACTTCAACAAGTGGAAAGGAGTACTTCATGTTTTGTTCCAAGGCGGATACGATCTCAGTCGCCACCCTAAACTCTTTTTGCGCTTCGATTTTTTTCATCTCCTGAGGATAATACGAAACATACCTTTCTTCGCGAATACGCTTACATGCTATAGCAATATGAATGACCAGATTGTTCAGGGCAATGTCCGACAGCTGAATATCATTGATCTCAATACGATCCAGAATCACTTCTCTTATGAATTCCATCTCTTCGTTAGAGATCAGAGGAGGGGGGGACATCTGCTGGTTGCCTATTTCATCTATCCTATTAAATATATAGTCGGAAATGCAATAACGCAGCCTGGCCTCATTACCTTTGACTCGAATACCATGATAGGGTCTATTCTCCAGGGAAAGTCCGTAAGTTGCCAATAACTTGCGTAGTTCTTTGAGGTCATTCTGTAAAGTAGATCGACTAACATACAGGATCTCGGCTAAATCATCAAGTTTAACATATGCATTGGTAAGCAACAGCTTTTTCATTAAAAAACGATTTCTGGCTTCAGAAGAATTCGCTAATGGATAGGGTACATTATTTTCATAATCCTTTAATTGCTTCAGCAGATGATGAAATGCTTGTTCGTCCCGAACCTCTAACTTGTAGCCCGTTCCTTTAAGGGGTTTAACTGCTGCTCCATGTTTTGACAACAGCGCACCCAATTCCTTTAAATCCGTTCGTATCGTTCGAGAAGATACCTTCAATGCATTTGCCAAGTGTTCTCCTTTGACCATCTGTTCAGCAACTAATATACGAAGAATATCAAAAATACGCACAACGAGCCCCCTTTCTTAGCTGTTCTGATGAACAGTATACAACGGTTAGAGCGTAACCAAAAGAAGGGTTGACAACAGCGTAAATACTAGATGACCTTGACACACCAGCAGATTCAGAGATATAGTAGACACAATAAGTCTTTGATTGAGGTGTAGTTATGAAATTTACAAAAGCTACAAATTATGCGCTGCACACCATGCTCATGCTCGTTGCTGATTCGTCGGTTAAGCCGGTAGGTGTTCAGCAATTGGCCGAATCCCAAAATGTTTCACCAACTTATCTTTCAAAAATTTTGACGAGGCTTGTGAAGGCTGGAATGATCGAATCCGTTTCTGGAGCCAATGGAGGCTATCGCCTATCCCGTCATAAAGATGATCTTACTTTTTTGGATATTATCCGTGCCATTGAAGGTACGAATTCTTTGTTTGAATGTGATTTTGTCCACGGATCTGAGTGCCTGATTCAAGCTGTAATGAGGGAAGCAGAGGAGAAAATGGAACGACATCTTAAAAATACGAAATTGGTCGATTTGGCGCAAAAGCAAACGCAAGTTTAAAAGTAAGCGACTTTATATAGAAAGAGGGTGGTTGCCAGTTATGTAAAGCGTTTTTTTGGTTTTATTACAGATATAAAGAGTCTTTAATATCTTTGAAAAGGAGTTGGGTGTTATGCTGTACGATTGCGCTATTATTGGTGGAGGGCCCGCCGGATTGAATGCAGCCCTCGTGCTGGGCAGGGCAAGAAGAAATGTGGCTTTGATTGATAATAATCGGCCCAGAAATGCGGTTACGCATGCGTCGCATGGTTTTATTACGAGAGACGGCGTAACGCCAGCCGAGTTCCGCCGTGTAGCTTATGAGGAAGTGCTGCGTTATCCGTCTGTCCATCATCTGCAAACCGAGGTTGTTTCGATTACGAAAAACGAATCCGGATTTGAGGTGCTTGATTCGTCAGGCCTTCGCGTTCAAGCGCGAAAATTGATATTAGCGACGGGCGTAAAGGAGATATTCCCCGAGATCGAAGGTTTTTATCCGTTATACGGGAAAAGTCTGTTTAATTGCCCTTATTGCGACGGCTGGGAGTTGCGGGATCAACCGCTTGTCCTTGTCTCTGAATCGGCGGCTATATATCATACAGCCAAACTACTCCTTAATTGGAGCAAGGATTTGATCGTATGTACGAACGGTCATGCATCCCTGTCGGAAGAACAAAAAGAACGGCTTCAATCCAAGGGAATTGTGGTAATGGAGCAACCTGTTTCAGCGTTCATCGGTCACAATGGGCAGCTGGAGCATGTGCGCTTTACGGATGGCACTCAAGTCCCGAGGGTCGGCGGTTTTGTGTCTCCCCAGTTTGTACAAAGTACACCGTTTGGAGAACGTTTGGGCTGTGAAAGAACGGAGTCGGGCGGGATCAAGACGGATGAAGCGGGGAGAACCTCCATACCCGGTGTATATGCTGCCGGGGATTCATCGTACTTCATGCCTTCTCAGTTGATTTTTGCCGCGGCCGACGGCAGTCGAACCGCTGCGAGCGTAAATATGGATTTGACAGAGGAAGATTTCAACGAATGACGAGAAATTGGAATATTCTATATGGAATCTGATGATAGAAAAGGCCGCCAACATGGCGGCTTTATTCTAAAATCATAGAGAGAACAAGCAATAATAAACCAATGATTATAGGTCATTCTGTGGCTAAACAAGATCTTCTTTCAATAACCTCTGTATTCACAAGAACCTGAGTATGATGCCCCTGATGATTGTTATGCCTCTCCATAAGCAAATTTACAGCAGTTCGGGCCAAAATATCCTTTTTCACATGAATGGTTGTGAGTTCCGGGCTAATGACCTTGGCCTCATGAATATTATCAAATCCCATGACGGAAATTTGTTCAGGCACTCGAATGTTCATTTCCTGAAACGTTTTAATGGCGCTGATCGCCATATAATCATTTTCGCAAAATAGGGCCGAAGGTAGCTCATTCAATTCATGAATAGCTGTTTTAAATGCGTCCTGTGACATCACAAGCATGGGATGCATATCAAATATAAGCCCATTTTCTATGGAAAGTTTGTGCTCCTCTAAAGCCGCCATAAACCCTTCCTTTCGTTTTTTAAAGTTAAGAATTCTGGTACTGGATTGTACGTATCCTATCTTTCTGTGTCCTGACTGAATTAAATATTGGCCTGCCTGATACCCACCAAGATAGTTGTTAATAGATACGAAACTGGCGTCGACGTGTTCAAAGTAGGTATCTAAAATCACGATATTGGAATGAATGGATTGTATAGAATGAATAATCTCGGAAGTTAAATTGGTGCCAAGCAGAAGTATGCCTGAAGAAGGCTGATCTTTTTCCAAAGCAGATAATTCTTCTTCGAGGCTATGGCTATCAAAAGACGAAAAAATCAAGGTGTTTCCATGTTCTCTCACCTGATTGGTAATATGATGAATTAATTCATTGAAAAATGGAAGTGAATCATAATGCTCTGTTACAATGTCTGTATTTTTACAGGCCACAAAGCGTATCACATGATGATTTTTAATGACTTCCTTGCTTGTCTTCATGGTGCGTGGTTTATATCCATGCTCTTGGGCTATTTTTAGAATTTGCTCCTTGGTTTCTTCACTGACTCCGGGTTTGTTATTAAAAGCAAGAGAGACAGCAGATTTCGAAACACCTGCAAGCCTTGCAATATCATCAATTTTCAATGTGGAACCCCCTATTGAACTAAACTACATAAATTATATCATTACTCTACAAGAAAGTTTAGATTATAAACTAAACTAAACTAAATAAATGAAAAGAAAAAAATGTTGACCTTTTATTATTTATAGTGTTAATATGCAAGTGTAAAGCGCTTTAATTTAGTTTATTTGCGAAAAAACATATAAATTTAGTTATTTATTTTAGTTTTTTGTTTAGGAAGATTTGTGAATGTTGCAAGAAAGGAAAGGTGATTCATTTGAGTTTAAACATTGCTGAAAATCAAAGAAGTTTTACAAAAGAGGACAAACCTTTTTTTTATTTGGCAGATACGGTTTGGAGTGTATTTACCAACGCGACGATAGAGGAGTGGAGCGATTATCTTGACTATCGGAAGATGCAAGGTTTCAATGTGTTGCAAATCAACATGCTCCGACAATGGGACGCAAGTGAATCGGATCTGAATCTACTGCCGTTTGCATTACTGGAAAATGGGGATTTCGACTACCATACATTAAACGAAGCTTATTTTGACCGGGCAGAAATCATGTTGAAAATGGCTGTAGAGCGTGGATTTGTTCCGGCACTGGTTCTGTTGTGGTGTAACTATGTACCGGATACATGGGCCGAAATGTTCCAAAAGGGTAACAAAATGCCATTTGAATGCGTTGAACCTTATGTAACGTACGTCGTAAACCGTTTTTCTCCATTTGATCCTATTTTTCTGGTTAGCGGGGATAGTGATTTTCCGACTGAACGCGCCAATTCCTATTATTTAAAAGCACTGGACATTGTACAACAATTAAGCCCTGCAAGCTTAACTACGCTGCATATTCAAGGGAGATTGAGAGAAATTCCTCCAGCCTTTGAGAAACACAAGGGTCTTGGATTCTATATGTATCAATCAGGACATAACTCCCAGTTTCAACATGTAGCCCATGAGATTGCTCAACATTTCTATCATAAATCAGATATACGGCCTGTCATTAATGGGGAGCCATGTTATGAACAAATTAGTTACAGCCGCAATGTGTATGGCAGATACACTGCACTGGATGCCAGAAAAGCAGCATGGCAAAGTCTCCTTGCAGGCGGGGGAGCGGGAATTACCTACGGGGCGCATGGCATTTGGAGCTGGCACAAGAAAGGAAAGAAATTCGGCATTGTAGAAGGGGAAGGATTCGATAGTCCCTACGATTGGAGAACCGCATTGCGATTTGAAGGTGCGTGGGATTATTCCTTTATTAAATATTTGTTTGAAATGTATAACCTTATCGGCATAAAGCCGCTAGATATTGTTTTAAACAAGACAGAGGAAATTAGAGCTGCGGGGAACGAGAATACCCTTATCTTGTATGTCCCGGTTAACACGAAGGTGCGACTAAGTACCAACGTGCAGGATTACAAGTTTACAACGATTGATTTAGCCGGGAAGCGGTTTGCCCAAACCGACGTGTCCGTCCAAAAGGATCAATCGGTGCTAGACATGCACAGCTTTGAAAGTGATGTTGTCATCATCGGAACGAAATAAAAACAGAGAAGAATGTGGATGGAGTGAAGCAACATGTGGAAAATCGGCGTTATTGGATCGGGATATTGGTCGGAAAAACATGTAAAAGCATGGCAGTTTATCTCGGATGCAGAAATCAAAGGATTTTGTGATCGAAATTAAGATTTACTTTTTCAAAAAGCAGCTCAATTCCATATACCTACTGAATTGGGATCAGTGCCGTAATTGTCGCAGTTATAGCACATCCAGCTACTACGGATAGAAAAATAGAAAGCGCATCCAAGAAGGAGTGAACATGATGGATCATAAAAAAACAGCCAAAGAAGTATTAAGTGCCGTGGGCGGAAATGAAAATGTGAACAGTGTCATTCACTGTGTCACTCGATTGAGATTTAAACTGAAGGATAATCTATTGCCAGATAAAGAAAAGATCAAGCAGATTGACGGTGTCATTACCGTTGTGGAAAGTGGTGGCCAATTTCAGGTGGTCATCGGAAATGAGGTTCCCAAAGTATACGAAGCTCTTTTAGATACAATGGGAGTAAAGCATGGAGATCAAATGGTTGAAGACGATCAAAAAAATGAAAAAGCGAGCCTATTTAGCCGCTTTGTCGATGTAATTTCAGGTGTGTTCATGCCCGTTGTGGGTGTGCTCGCTGCTGTGGGGATTCTAAAAGGACTATTGGCTTTATGCACATCCCTGGGCTGGATGACTGATCAGATGGGCACGTATAAAATTTTATATGCGACAGCAGATGCTATGTTTTATTTCTTTCCGGTGATTCTAGGGTTTTCAGCAGGTAAAAAATTTGGAGGAAACCCGTATCTGTCTGCCGTTTTGGGAGCAGCGATGGTGTACCCGACCATTACTTCCGCCTTTACGGATAAAACGGCGCTGTCCTTTTTGACCATACCTGTCGTTCTGATTAATTATACTTCTTCTGTTATACCGATCATTATTGGAGCGTTCTTGGCAGCTAAGGTCGAAAAAATGATAAGTAAGTATGCACCTGCCTCCATTAAAATGTTCATAGTGCCTTTTCTGACTTTGGTCATCATATCACCGCTTGTTTTTCTGGTTGTCGGTCCGATAGCAACTATAATCAGCGATGGGTTAGCCAAAGGCTCTATGTGGATTTATCAGTTAAGTCCGGCTGTAGCTGGCCTCGTTCTGGCCGGGTTCTGGCAGGGCATCATTATCTTCGGTCTGCATTGGGCATTCATTCCAATTCTCCTGAATAATGTAGTTACGAATGGTTTTGATCCGATTAACGGTATGCTTTTCTGTACGACTTTTGCGCAAACAGGTGCGGCATTTGCCATCGCTTTGAAATCACGGGACCCTAAATTAAAACCCATTGCCACTTCTGCCACAATTGCGGGTTTGATGGGGGTTACTGAACCAGCTATTTACGGGGTTACGCTACCCGCTAAGAAACCGTTTATTTTAGCCTCGATCGCTGGAGGTATAGGAGGAGCTGCAGCAGGCTTACTCGGCTCAACGGCATATGGATTTGCTTCGGGCGGCATTTTTGGTATCCCTCTATTCATTAATCCAAAAGGCATGGATGCAGGCTTCATCGGCTTTATCATATCTTTGGTTGTAGCTTTTGTAGTCGCATTTATTCTGACCTATCTTTTCGGTTATAAAAATGCAAAACCTGCGTCTGAAATTAAGGTTGCAGATGAAAACAAAGAGGAAGAAAAGACGGTATTCAGTCCTCTACACGGTGAATTAATTCGTTTAACCGAAGTAAAAGATGAAGCTTTTTCCAGTGGTGCGATGGGCCAGGGGGCCGCAATTATTCCGAAAGAAGGAGTAGCCTATGCGCCGTTTAACGGAACTGTTGTTACCGTTTTCAAAACAAAGCATGCCATCGGGCTTATTTCTGAGGATGGAGTTGAACTGCTCATTCACATTGGAATTAATACGGTCAGCTTGAAAGGAAAACATTTCACTTCCTTTGTGTCTGAAGGGGATACGATTCAAAAAGGGGACAAGCTGGTTGGATTCGATCCCAAAGCTATAGAGGATGAAGGATATGATATTACCACATCCGTCATTGTAACCAATACAGCTGTGTACACGGATATCTTAGTTGAAGATTCCAAGGATATTCATGTAGGAGACCGCTTACTAAAGATTAGATAGATTCCAATATTCAAGAATAAAAGGCAAATTAAAGCTGACGATGGCCCGTATATAAAAAGGGTTGTCGTCAGCTGTTTTTTAGTTACCTCACACCCAGCGTGTTCATCATCTGCCGGAAGGAGCGCACATATTTGTCTGGTGCCAACAGGTTAACGATTCGCTCCAGCCCTTTTCTGCGGATAGATTCGCGTTGAGGTACGTTGTTCATCAGGTCTAGTCCTTGCAGTATCGCCTGCAAGATGTCTCCCTGCTGATAAAATTTACCGGTTTCGTTGTGGTCAATGAATGCTCGTACTCCGTCTGAATCAGAGCTTAATACCGGGCAACGACAGGCCATCGCCTCAGCAACCGCATAGCCGAAGCCCTCCACCAGCGAGGTCGATAGCAGGTAGCCGCCTGAGTCGCCAATCATGGAGTAATACAGGGGCATTTTGGCATGAGGCACGCTTTTAAAGCGCTCGATAATTGAGGACATGCCAAGCTGAGCAAGCATGTTCTCGAATTGTATTTTATCCTCCGGCTGAGACAAGGTGTCATCATAAAACATCCAGATTCGAAGATCCGCACGGTTTTGCAGCATCCAGTAAGAAATGTCGACAAAATGCCTCCAGTTCTTGTTGGGCTCCAATCGCCCAACCCAGGCAATAATCGGATTGGTTGGAGGAGTGTTAGGTACATAATTAAATACGCTGGTATCCAGTACGTTTGGAAATACATAACGATTAAGCCATGGACACATGTCGGTAAATAGCTGCACCAGATGAGTTGTATTGGGCAAGAGCACCGCGTTGGCATGTCTCTGAAGATACGGAACTGCATCCGCGACCACCCAAGCAGCCTCTTCGTGAGAACCAAAGCCCTGCGATTCATAGATTAATACCCCCTGATAGCCCAACATTCGCAGTCTGGGGAGCATAGGATAATCCGATGAGACGATAATTGCATCATAGCGGTTAGTAATTACCAGCATTCGAATTTCTTCTTCAGAGGAAGTCATGAATACAGGAATATCGCCGTTCAGGTTTTGCATCCCTGTACCTTGCTGATAATAGAGAAGATGACATTCAATCCCGTCCTGCATGAGCACTTTACAGCGTTGGCGGTTCAAGGTTTCTACGCCGCCGCTCGGTATATAAAAAGTAAATAGAACTTTGATCTCAATAACCTCCTTTGCCAATCACAAGCTCCTATACCAAGTTATTCAACCTACAGGACGGGGTGTGGGTTTCTATGGAAGCCTAGATTGAATTAGCGCATAATTATGGCTAAGGCGAGAATCGTCCGGGGAGCGCTCTGTTGCTTCTCTCGCAAATTCACAAGCTTTGTGTAAAAGGCCTAACTCGTAGCAAGCGAGGGCACCAAGATCATACAGTGTGGCGTCCCAGCAAAAATCCTCTTGCATGTACGTATCCGGTCGTGTTGAAATACGCAGCGCTTCTTCGACCATATGATAGACGGCGGGCCAGTTCCGTGTATGATAGGCAAGCTGAGCCATTTCCGTGTAAGGTTCACGTAAATACGGCGCTTCCGCAATAGCCCGGTATAACCAACGCGTTGCCTCCTGCCATTGTTCACTTGCCTTATAGGCTCTAGAAATAAAGCGCATCGAAGCGCTGCGTTCATCTGCCCAGCGTGCCTGCGGCATGGCAAGATGTTGTTGCAGTGTAGCAATGCACTCGTCCCAACGGCCATGATACATATATTCCCGCCCCAAGTAATGCATGTTGCGGTCATCCTCAGGAAACTCGCGCACAGACTGCTCCAGCAGTGGAAGGTATTGGCTGCGGGACTTGTGCGGATCGGGATCATGATACAAGCGTAGCTGGTCGGATCGGATGCTGCGTTCTTCACCCTCCCCGATATATTCAAGCACCTCGTGAACCGGGCGTACCCAGCGGTAACCGTGACGAGTGTGTATTTTTTCTTTCCAGAACCATGTATAAACGGTATCTTGCCCAGGCTGTCCATGTGTAAAGGCATATAGCATTCGGGTAGTTCCTTCCCTCCAGTTGCGTTCCAGCCGCGACCGCCAACCTTCCTCCCAGACTTCGTCCAGATCCGTACAGACACAAATATCTATATCGTCAGGGACCAGCCGTAGGGACTCATTGCGAGCCTTGTCAAAACGCCAAGGAGTTACCTGGATACGATGCACCTCTGCACCCGCTTCGCGTAGCAGAGAAACGGTATCGTCTGTAGAGCCGGTGTCCGCTACAATGACAACATCGGCTTCACGCATGGTGTGCATCCATCGTTTGGCGAATCGGGCTTCATTTTTGCTAATGGCATAGACAGCTATCTTGTACCGATTCGATTGTTGCATTCCGCTTGCTCCTCCTTTGACTTACTTAAAGATTGAGGGTTGAGTATGGGGGACATCTCTATTGGGGAGGATTCAGGATTGAGCTGAAAAATTGTCGATTATGCAGGACATGCGGGTCTTTGGGAATATACGTGGCAGCTTGCTCGTTGTGCCAATTCGCACGTGTGTAATCCTTCAGCCGAAAATGGCAAATGCATAGCTGGATATGAGGAAACCACGTTTGGTACGCGTCCTGTACTGGGCCCATCGTGTCGGGAGGATTGAGAGTGGTAGCCATGTCGTACCAATAAATAGCTTTGGTAATCTCATTTTTATGCAAAAAATAATGACCTATCCGACAGCATAGATCTGCCCTGGGTGTATCGAAGGTCAAACTATGGAGAGCCGCGGTAATACTTTGCTCCAGCTTGCCCAGTTGTTGCAGGCAGTCGGCCATTTTGCTACATGCACTAATCGCATCCTCTACCCAGCATTGTCCGGTATCCAGAAAATTCCGGTAAGCCTGCACGGCCTGCTCATATCTTTCATTATCTCTTAACTCGTTAGCGTAATAGTAGAGGTCACGAGGAGAGAAGGCATGACCTTGGGCGAGCAACTTCTCATAAATTCGCAGGTTTCGCCCTGGAGAGGCCGTGTGTGTTCTAGTGTGAGTTATGGCGATATCGGCATGTTGAATATTCCCGTCAACGGCGAGGTACTCATGCACGGCTCCATGCCAACGGAACCCGGCTGACCTTCGGATCAAGCGGTTTCGGCGAAAATGTAGGGTGACATTGCCATGATCATCAAAGCCATAATGATAATTCATAGACACGGAATCGACGGTTGGTACGGCTGAGGAATCAAGGGTTTGCTTCAGCTCAAGCAGCTTGACGGCATCCTGCTCCTTCAAAATATCATCGGCATCAAGCCAGAGAATGTACTCCTGCGTAGCTTGCTCAAACGAATAGTTACGTGCAAGGGCAAAATGATCTACCCATTCAAATGGAAAAATTCGATCTGTAAAGTTGCGACATATGTCAATGGTCCGATCCTGTGAACCTGTGTCCACGATATTGATCTCATCCACAATATGATGGACCGATTCCAGGCAACGGCCAATGGTATGTTGATCATTTTTGACGATCATGCACAGGCTGATACTGATCAATTGAGCATCACTCCTTTGGGAACCATTTAAGGATTCCGATCAAACATAAAGTTGGATTTAAAAGAGGTCTGATTTATAGAAGCCCTGCCGCAATCGCGGCAGGGCATGGATGACAAAGCCTTAACATGCTGTGCGGCTTTGTCGATAAGGTATGGTACATCGCTTAAAAATGATGTGACAGAAAAAGGAGGTTAGAGTCCGGTAGGCCCCGTAGGTCCAGTCGGCCCTGTAGGTCCGGTAGGTCCAATCGGTCCTTCTGGGCCTGTGTCTCCTGTTGGTCCAATCGGTCCAGTCGGCCCTGTAGGTCCGATAGGTCCAGTAACACCAGTGTCGCCTGTAGCGCCAGTAGGCCCGATAGATCCGGTAACGCCAATGTCGCCCGTGGCACCAGTAGGTCCAGCAGGTCCGGTAGCACCTGTATCACCCGTGGCTCCTGTAGGTCCGACAGGGCCAGTAGCACCAGTGTCGCCTGTGGCGCCAGTAGGCCCGATAGATCCGGTAACGCCAATGTCGCCCGTGGCACCAGTAGGTCCAGCAGGTCCGGTAGCACCTGTATCACCCGTGGCACCAGTAGGTCCGACAGGGCCAGTAGCACCAGTGTCGCCTGTGGCGCCAGTAGGCCCGACAGGTCCGGTAAATCCAAGGCCGAATGGTCCGGTAGGTCCAGTCGGCCCTGTAGGTCCCGTGTCGCCCGTAGGTCCGACAGGTCCAGTAGCGCCTGTGTCGCCAATAGGCCCGATCGGTCCGATTGGTCCAGCAGGTCCGGTAACACCAGTGTCCCCCGTGGCGCCTGTAGGTCCGACAGGTCCGGTAGCACCTGTGTCACCCGTGGCACCAGTAGGTCCGACAGGTCCAGTAACACCAGTGTCACCCGTAGCGCCCGTGGGCCCGACAGGTCCGGTAGCACCTGTGTCGCCCGTGGCTCCCGTAGGCCCGACAGGTCCGGTAGCACCTGTGTCACCCGTGGCACCAGTAGGTCCGACAGGTCCAGTAACACCTGTGTCACCCGTGGCACCAGTAGGTCCGACAGGTCCAGTAACACCAGTGTCACCCGTGGCGCCCGTAGGCCCGACAGGTCCAGTAACACCAGTGTCACCCGTGGCGCCCGTAGGCCCGACAGGTCCGGTAACACCAGTGTCGCCCGTGGCACCAGTAGGTCCGACAGGTCCAGTAACACCAGTGTCCCCCGTGGCACCAGTAGGTCCGACAGGTCCAGTAACACCAGTGTCGCCCGTAGCGCCCGTAGGCCCGACAGGTCCGGCTGGTCCTACAGCTCCAGCTGCACTTGCTTTAACAAGAGCAATAGAATCAATGGCTACATCAGCAGTGTTAGCCAAGGCATTTTTACTAATAACCAAAAAGGCATAGGCTGCGTTGGCTGGAACAGGAGCCGTTACTTCATATAGGCTTTGCCATGTTCCGTTCACAGCGTCTGGCAATGTGCCTGAGCTCAAATAGGTAGTTAGCCCCGTGCCAAGGAAGCTAAAGGTTGCGTCATAGTAATACAGAAATATGTTAACTTGAGGACTGGACAGGCTTCCTACTTTTGCAGCTGAAAGGCTTAATGTATAGCTTTCGCCTGGTGCAGCAAAAACGACCTGGGAAAGAGATGCATCTACTGCGCCTCCTGCCAGGATCGCACTATAAAAGTTTGTCTTTTTTACAGATAAGTTAGTGACAGTCACATTGACAGAGCTCCAAAAAAGGGTTGATCCGATCTCGAAGTCGCCGTTAGAAACTAGATTGGTAAACAATACACTCATCGCTTTTATACACTCCCTTCACACGTTGTAATGATAGTAGATGCGAATCCATATCCTAGCGAACCGTACAAGTTTCCGAGGGCAGATGTGTATTTTTGTGTTCACATTTCAGACACATTATTTTAAGCTTCTATTTAAGTGACGTTAAGCTGGAGTTATATGTGGGGGATTATTATTAGAATTTAAAAGTGTAGCATAAGGTGCGAGGAGACCGCTCCGCGAAGGCTTTGGGCTTCCGATCGCTGTTGCCGTGGGATTTTTTGTGATTAAGTAAGACATGTAAAGGTAAGAATCCTACAGCAAAGGCGAACGCTGGCGCTTCTCCAGCTTCAAATCCTCCGCTTCGCTGCTACCCGCTACTCATGCAACATTTTAGGTGGGAGGGAAGTAGGGGAGCAGCAGGGAGAAGATTACGATAAAAGAAAGGGTGGAACATGTGCTCAAAGTGCAGCAGGTGAGCAAGTGGTATGAGGGCAACCGGGGGGTACATAAGCTGGATTTTGAAATGCAGCGCGGTGAAATTGTTGGTTTCCTGGGGCCGAATGGTGCGGGTAAAACGACGACGATGCGCATGATTACAGGGTATCTTCAACCCAACGAGGGAGTGATTACGATTGACGGTATCCCGATTCAGGATAAGGGCAGACAGGCCCGTTCCAAAATCGGTTATCTGCCGGAGAGTCCCCCTTTGTATGAGGATATGTCCGTAAGATCCTATTTAAAGTTTGTAGCTAGTATTCGGGACGTGCCTGCGAGAGAGCAGAAGCTGCGTATTTCGGAGATGATTTCCAGGCTAGGACTGAATGGGCGGGAAAAACAATTAGTCCGCAGTTTGTCCAAAGGATATAAACAGCGCTTGGGACTGGCAGGTGCGATTATTCATAACCCGGATTTATTGGTACTGGATGAACCGACCTCAGGTTTGGACCCCAATCAGATTTTGGAGATTCGTCAGCTCATTCAGGAGATTGGCGAAAATCATACGGTATTGCTAAGTACGCATATATTGCCTGAGGTGGATGCTTTGTGTAATCGTGTTCTCATCATCCATGAAGGGAAACTGGTCATGGATGGGCGCCCTGACGCGCTCGGCGGTTCGATGGAAGATGGATTCAAGGTGAAGGTGGAGGTTAAAGGCAAGCGTGAGCAGGTGCTGGATGTCCTGCGTACTTGGGGAAAAGTAGAGGTTGAATCTTCGGCGGTTACGCTGCCTACAGCGAACACGAATCTGACTGCCGCAGAGCCAGATATGACCGGATTGTTACTCACAGCAGCCTCCGGTGAGGATTTTCGCGAAGAGCTATTTTATGTGCTGTCTGATGCGAAACTTCCGATTTTGGAGATGAAAAAAGAAAGTCTTAGCTTGGAAAATATCTTCCAGCAGTTAACGACCCGCGAGACGGAAGAAGGTCAGGTCAGCGATCCAGCAGTACAAGACCTACATTCCTCGGATACTGCAGCACCTACGGCCATCACGGTGGAGCATGGAGAAGCTGCGTCCAGCGACGATAAGGCTGAAAAAGATAAGGATACAGGAGGTAATCGGTCATGAGGCGTTTGTTCGCGGTCTGTCAAAAAGAGCTGCAAGCCTATCTGTGGACACCAACGACGTATTTTGCGCTTGCAGTGTACATGCTGCTGACGGGGTTACTTTTTTACACAAATTTTGTTATGTATCAGCCTAGCATTCTGGACTATCGGCTGGTACTCGGTGACACCTTGTCCATGCTGGTGTTCGTCGTCCCATTGCTCACGATGAGGCTGGTTGCGGAGGAATTCAGGCAAGGTACGGATGAACTGCTGCTTACCTCACCTGTGAGTGTGACGGAAATGATCGTAGGTAAATTTTTGGCGTCGCTGGGCATGTTGCTCATATTAGTGCTGTGCAGTCTAGCGTATCCGGTCGTGATGTCCTTTTATGGGAAGCTGGATTGGACGCTGGTATTAACATCTGTGATCGGTCTGTTCATGCTTGGCGCAGCCATGATGGCGATCGGCTTATTCGCTTCGACGCTTTCACAGCATCAGATGATGTCGGCGGTCGTCAGTTTTATTATTTTACTTGTGTTCTGGATGCTGGATTCGTTTGGTGGACAGACGGGTGCATCTGCGGCGGTACAGCAATGGCTGGAACCTTTTTCACTAACCGCACGGTTTGACAGTTTCACCAAAGGATTGCTGAATGGAGCCGATGTGATGTACTACGTGACGGTGGCGGTGCTCTTTTTGCTATTCAGCATCCAAGTGGTTGAACGGAAACGGTGGAGGTAATGAATATGAAAAAATGGCTGGGTCATACCAATAGTGTGGTACTATCGATTGCTGCTGTAGGGATTTTTATTTTATTGACGTTATTTCTGCGGTCGTTAGGTGGCTTTCAACTGGATCTGACGGCAGGCAAGCAGTATACGCTGTCTGACCAAACGTTGACGACCATCCAGGGTGTAAAGGAAGACGTACGGCTCATTGCTTTTACCGTATCCACTTCACAAAATCAGAAGCTGAACCGGGATGTTACGGATATGCTGAATGAATACGCCAAGCGTAACAACAAGCTCAAGGTCGAGCAATACGATCTGAATCAGGAACCGATACTGGCCAAGCAATATGGTGTTACTGCAGCGTCTATTGTGTTGGTGCAGGGGGATAAGAAGCGGGTTATAGATATTGGGAGTCTATTTACGCAAGCTCAGGGGAGTGGCGAAGGGGCATACCAATTTACCGGGGAAGAAAAGCTGACTAGTGGACTGTTGGGATTATCATCTACCCGTCAAGGGAAAGTAGCCTTTCTAACTGGACATGAGGAAATCCCATTGTCCCAAATGACTGAATTAAGTAGCTCACTGTCACAAGATAATGTGAAAACAGAGGAAGTTCAGCTCAATCAGGCGGGGAGCGTGCCCAAAGATGCGTCTGTATTGGCTATTGTCGGACCAGAACGTGATATCAGTGCAACGGAACAGAAGAGTATTCGTACGTATCTGAATGATGGCGGAAAGCTTTTTATGGCACTAGGCTTTCACCCGAACATGGGGTCCGATTGGAAAAACCTTGATGCATTAGCGGCTGATTATGGAGTGAAGGACACTCATGCCATCGTGGTGGATCAGGAACAGACGAATACACTTGGACCTCTATGGACGGTTCCTACCTTCGGCAGTCATGCGATCACCGACAAGTTGGCGGCTTCCAATCTGTACCCGGTTCTTTCACTGTCTATTGCTTTGCAGGCAGGAGAGCAGAAGGATTGGAAGACGACGCTTTTGATGAAATCTTCTGCAGCCAGCTATGGCGAAACGAATATCCAAGGGCTGCTGAACAACGAAACGCAGAAGGATGACAAGGACCCGCAGGGGCCGCTGAATCTCGGTTATGCGGTAGAAGGGAAAGACGGCAAGCCCAAAGCCGTTATTCTCGGAACGTCTGCCCTTTTAAGCGACACTGAGATCAACACAGGAGGCAATCGAGACTTTGTGCTGAACAGTCTGAATTATGTGCAGGAACATTCTGATGGGCTCACCATTCGTCCTCGTCAGGAGCAGGATTATAAGGTAGCTTACTTGACTCCTGCACAAGCAAAAACGATATTGACCATATCTGTCATCGGATTGCCGTTGCTATTCGCGGTCATCGGAATCTTATTATGGTGGAGGCGAAGAAGAGCATGAGAAAATGGATACCCACAGTGCTACTGTTAGTTGTATTGGGAGCGGGTATAATCTATGCAAAGAGCCAAAACTTCTTTCGTGAACAAGCGCCGGCGGCTCGCCAGCTGGTTCAGCTTACGCAAGAGAATATTACGTCTTTCGCGATCACAGGAAAGGACGGCAAGTCGGTGGAACTTGAACAACATGATGGTCAATGGAGTATGAGCAAGCCACGGACTTACCCGCTAAACCAATATACAATAGACAATTGGCTAGCAGCGATTCAAAATGTAAAGTTGGGTGAAGTGGTGGAATCTTCCCCTACAGACGTAGCCAAATATGGGATCAGCGCTACCCATGATCAGATTGAGATTAAGACCAAGAAGGGCGACGTTCGTACCTTTGCCTTCGGTGAAACGTTGCCTTCCGGAGATGCTGTTTATGTATTATCAGACAAAAAAGAGATAGCTTCTGTACCTATAGATACACTTTCAGGGTTGTTGCTGGGTGCTGATGATTTTATAGATACAACGCCGTTCGATTGGGACGATACCAAGCTGAGCGGAATAGAGTGGGAAGGCCAAAATGCTTCATGGATGCTCAAATCCTCCGGTAACAGCGGAACCGGAGACAGTGCTTCCACATCTTGGACGCTGAACGGAAAGTCAGTAGCCAATGACACGGCGACTTCCCTCTCGCAGCAAATCAAAAACCTGGCTAGCAGTCAGGCCTTGCGCAAAGCCTCCGAGCTGAGCAAGCCTGTTCACCGCTTTACGCTGAGTATATCGCTGGGTAAGGATGATTCCCAGCTGGTCTATCAGGGCTGGACGCTTAACGATGATCCAGATACCGTATGGGTTGTGCCGCCACAAAGTAACTGGGCTTATGGTCTGTCAATATCTGACGTGAACCGTACTGAACAGAATGGCCACGACCAAGCTCAGACTGGAAAATAATCATTAGAAATTGAATTAGCTGCACAAAGAGGCTCCAACGGCGGATGATCGTCGTCTGGAGCTTCTTTGTGTTCGTTATTCGTCAGGTTTGCTGCTTTTGGAAGAAGAGCTGTTCGTGTCGTTTAAATCTTGGATAACCTGAATCAGCTCATGAAGTGAGAGATCCAGTTTATCCAGCTTTTCTTCCATCGTGTGCAGGATGTGCCGCAACAAAATAAAACAAAGTCCAGCCGGAAAGCCTACGTTGGTAACCAGAGAAAGAGCATCATCCATTTGCAATGTATTCCCTCCTTTTTAGCCATATATAAAGGAAGGTAAATTAAAAGAACCATATACAACTGCATGTAAAAATAGTATAATAAATAAGAACAAATGTTCTGTTTTGGTTGTGAAATAGGTTTGCAAATTACCCTATAGTATGAGGATTTAGAAAAAGTCAAATCCAAAGAGAAAGGGTGATTTACAATGGATAAGTCTCAGCTAACATTGGTGGAACAATATCGAAAGAAGCTGTACCGCATTGCCTGGAGAATCCAGTATCGTGCTCGGGTACAAACCAATCATGAATTTGTAATGGAAAAGAACGAAGCCGTCAGCGCCCCATCTTTTACAGAATCTTCAAACTCTAATATGTACACACTACAGCTTATCAACTCTCTATCTTCTGAGATCGGAAAAATGATCATCTTTGACCTTTACATACTAGACAAAACCGAAGCACAGATTGCAAAAGAGTTAAAGCTATCCCAACAGGCGGTGAATAAATGGAAAAAGAAAATGCTCAAAGAGTTATTTCGGATGCTGAGTTCGTCCAATTGCTAAAATTAGTACGAAGTGGAGATCAGGAGGCCATGTGTAGGATACTTCAATTGTTCGAGGAAGACATTCAAAAGACCAGTCGGTATATTCGTATGTCCCGTGAAGATGCTGTCCAAAGCATTGTGACTGATTTTATAGAAGAACTGCAACAAGAGTTAAAGACAGTAAAAAGTGGACAATGGATATAGCCTTGGCTATCCTTATCCGTAGGTTTACTTATTTAACGGAGGGCTTATAAGTTTATGAGTGATAACAGGGCTTCTTTTGAAAAAAGTATGAAGATGTACCCAGTCAACAGTATTCGTTCCAATGTCATCATTCTTGTTTCATTACTGTTAGATCTGTTTCTAGTTATCCCCTTAGTGGGAAATCCATACATTGCAGTTTACGTTTATGTACTGTTGCCACCGATTGTTATGATAAACATTTGGGCCCTTGTACTGGTCATCATGCCACGCAAATTGCAGTTGAATTACATTTTATTCCGTGGTGTATTTGGTTTGGTTTGTTCTATTGGCTTCATGATCATGACACAAAAGTTTGCTTATGGCATGTTGGATCTGGATACTCCATGGTATTTTATAGGTTCTTTTGCCCTTTATGGAGTGGCCTTGTATTACTTTATAAAATATAATTTAACGAAATTCAAAGATCCTTCAAATCATAAGAAGAAACCAAAGTTTAAGGAAAAAAACAAAAGAGCGCCTGTAGTAACTATCACCACATTTACTGGGGCTGGTTATCTGATAGCTAATTTTTCCCTCGGATTCGCTACACAACAATTAGTTGCCACAGTATTGATAAGTGTATACTCGATGCTGGCATTTGTTCTTTTTCATTTTATTATGGATTTACACCGCTACTATTGGCTTCATAAGCAGAGAAATCAGACAACGGATTGAACACAACGAATGGATTGCAAAGTACTATGTCTATCAAGCTGTTTTGTAATGAAAAAAAGCCTGCAAACGCCCCAACTATAATGGGGGTTCGCAGGCTTTTTAGGTTGTAGATTTATTTAGTCAACATACTTGTTGCCGTCAGCATCAATATAAATGGATTGAACAGCTGTGCGGCGGTACGGATATCCAGCCTCTGTGGTGCCGCTAATTTCATAGGTTACAGAATAGATGCCGGGCTTGTCCGCTTTGGATAGCTCAATTTGTCCGGTAGGGTTAACGTTTTTTTGCTGTACCGTCAAACCTTTGGATGCAGAAGTGACTCCTTGCTGCGGATCACCATAATATTGAACTTGGTAGGTGACTTGTGTAACGCTGTTCGGGGAATCCTGTGGTTTCAAATTTAGCTTCGGGCCCACTGCATTCAAATTATATTTCAGCTCAGGAACTTGAACAGCCTGGTAACGTGCAATCAGGAGATACGCTCCATTATCAGGAACCGTGACGTTCAGTTTATAGGTGCCCGGTTTTGGATTTTGAATGACGGCGTTATGATGCCAGGCACCAGCAAAAATATCGTCATCATAGCCTGCTTTCAGATTAATAATTTCACTAGTACCGTCAGGCTTGGTTAGTTCCAGTTTACTCACACGTTTATCGCTGATCCAGTCCAGATCAATGGATTTTACACCATTTTCAACAGTGAGGGTTTCTGAGGCTTTTCCATTATAATCGCCGCCTCGGATAAAATATGAATTATCGATCTCGCTATAGGTGGATTGTAAAGCAGAAGCAGTCAGGGAAGATGCTGAAAGTGCCTCAGTTTCCTGATTCAATGCTGGAGTGTTCGCTTGGAGGTAGGGTTGGATCAGGGAGAAGACGTAAGAACCAGTGCGAACCTTGGCATGGTCCCAAGATCCGACTTTAACTACACGTCCGCCGGGAAGCTTAGCGTTGTCGACTGTGACCACTCCATCATTCTTACCAAAGGAGGAGAGGTAAAGTCCGCCCAGTATGTAGGAAGCAGTGCCGCCAGACCAGTTATCACCAGCAAACGTGAAGAATGGAACTGTAGTCGCATTACTAAGTGAATCGGTCTTGGTTCGGAAATACTTCATATAAGATGTTTGTAAAGTGGAGGTACCGGGATTTTGTGACCCGACGATATCTGCCAGCCATCCGGCCCAGCTACTGTAGGCGAGATCTGCAAGTTGTGAACCATGATGAGGACTGCTGAGGGTGATGACACGTTGTACATAAGGAGCGGCTCCGTTATATACGAGAGCGGTTTGAGTATCCACTCCACCTTTGCTGTGGGCGATGACGATAAGCTTTTTTCCAAAGTGATTGCTGATGACCTTAATTTTGTCGGCCAGAAGCTTACCATTGTCCCACATATCTTGGGATGTGCCAGTTGTATCGTACAGATTAATGGTGGCTGTCTGGTATCCGGCGTCACGTGCGCGCTGAAGCATATCGTTATCATTCTTGGTCCAGACTTCAGCGCTACTGTTCAAACCATGTACGAACAATAGTGCGGGCTTGGCTGGATCAACGCGATTAGGTGGTGGACCTTCTGCCCAGCTTCCGGCGGGATCTTTTGGGGGTTGGGGTGTAGTGGAGCCTGCAAAAGCGCCAACGGGGACAAGAGTAACTGATAACAAAAAAATGAGCATCAAAACGGTGATCTTTTTCAAACTGAAAATCCTCCTTTGTAAAATAAAGTATTTTTCAAGCTTATTATACATGCCATCTTGTGGTAAATCATCAATTGTATTTCATATTTACATTAAAATTTTATTTTTTTAGTCATTTTTTAGTCAGGATATCCCTATGATTCATAGCGCATGATAATCTCGTCACACATTTTATAATGTATGGAGGATGAGTTCATGCCAGGAACTAAGAAGGTCATCAGTTTTACGATTTCTGCTGCTTTACTCGCCAGTATGGCTGCTTTGACCGGGTGCGGAAATGCCGATCATAACGTTCGTACGAACAGTACACGCTATAACGCGCAAAGCACACATCATATGGATGGTGTGAACCGTTATGGTATGGATGGTGTCAATCGTTATGGGGTTAAGTCCAATGGTATGGACGGGATGGCATTGAATGAAAATGCCAACCGAACCGGACATCCAGTCCGTAATCTGCAAGTCGATCGCAATTTGTCCAAACGTATATCCGAGATGCCGGATGTAAAGTCTGCGACAGTGCTGGTCGGTGAACGGCATGCCTATGTAGCCGTTTCCTTGAAAGACCAAGCTAACGGAACAGGTGTTGGTGCTCCAAGTGTTGACGGTACTCCAAGTGCAAATAGTATTGGACGTAACGGGAATGTACCGAGTGTGAATGGCGTTAATGGTACTAGAGGAAACCGTACTACGGATACTACAACGCCTGGAATGACAGACAATGGAGTAACCGGGAATGGAACACCTGCGCGTCGTGATGACGGTTTATTCGGTACGATGGGTACAGGCTCGTACGGTATGTTGCGTGGCTTGACGGACAACAATCGCGCAAATACCGGAAACACCACCATCGAGGGAGCAAGAACTGCATATGAACCAAGTGATGCAGTCAAGAGCCGTATCGCTAATAAAGTGAAGCAATTTGCGCCTTCGATTGAACAGGTGTATGTATCCGCTAACCCGGACTTTGTTAAACAAGCCACTGACTTTACACACAGTGTGCAAAATGGTCATCCGATTAGAGGCTTGAGCAATGAAATGGTGGATGTGATTGAACGTGTATTCCCGACCCCGGCGGCTGGTACAAACCGTCCAATGGAAAATACAGCACCCACACGCCCACAAAATCATACGCCCGCGCCAATGAATCATCGCTAATTCAAACCCTATAAGTGTGTGCAATGCCAAAGAAAGAGCTATCCATCTCAGCGAATACGCTGGTGGATAGCTCTTTAGTTTTGGGGAATGATAACTATAACTGAATTATTTGCGCAATCCTTTAATCCATACGCCTTGCAGCTTTAAGTCTCTATCCAGTAACAGGATGTCTGCTTGTTTACCTGCTTCAAGCGAACCTGTACGATCAGCAATGTGCAAGGATCGAGCCGGATTCAGGCTGGCCATTTGTGATGCCGCGGGAATACTTATACCCACATGTTGAACCAAGTAGCGGAAGCCTTCAATCATCGTTAGTGTGCTTCCTGCCAAAGTGACGCCATCCTCCAGTCGTGCTACACCGCCCTGCACGATCACCGGCAAATCGCCGAGCGTATAATGACCGTCTTCCAGACCAGTAGCAGACATGGCATCTGTGATGAGAATGAGATTATGATCCTGCTTTAATCTAGCGAGCAGGGAAATGGCGGCGGGATGCACATGAATGCCGTCCGCGATGATTTCTGCTTCAATGCGCGGATCAGCGAGTACGGCTCCGGCGGCTCCCGGCTTGCGATGATGCAGCGGAGTCATAGCATTAAACGCATGCACCGCATGATTCAGCCCCGCCGTCGCTGCCTGTTCAACCTCTTCATACGTAGCATCCGTATGACCGAGAGCCGCGGTAATGCCATGGCTACGCAGCCATGCAATCAGTTCCAGCGCTCCTTCCCGTTCGGGCGCAAGCGTGAGCTGGCGAACAAGGCCTGGATAGCGCTGCTCCCATTCTGCCACCCATGAGAGATTCGGTGGCACGATATGTTCTGGGTTTTGCGCTCCAGGCCAGTTCGGACTGATGAACGGCCCTTCCAGATGTACGCCCTCCAACTGAGCATAGGGCATAGGTAGTGCCATGTATGCGTGAACTTCACTCAATACCCGGTCAATCTGTTCCTTGGGCGCGGTCATGGTGGTAGCCAGCATAGCCGTCGTTCCTTGTGAACCGTGAAAGGAGGTGATCGTATCCAGCACCCTTGAACTGGAGTCCATAAAGTCCTCACCGTTACCGCCGTGAACATGAATATCAATAAAGCCTGGTAGCAGATATCCTCCTTCCAAACGCACAATGTTTGCGGTTTTCGCTGCGGTTTCTTCCTGATTTGCCAAGACTACCGCTGTCCAATCGGCGGGTAAATGCTCTTCTGAACCAGCGAATACAATGGATTGCCCCTCAATGACGACAACCCCTTTTTCAATGATGTCATTCCCAACGACGACTTGCCCATACAGTAGCTGGGGTACGTTACCACTCATTTCATCTGACTTCAATTGAACCATCCTCCCGCTTTCTGATCCAGTAAAATAAGTACGTTGGGGTGACATTGCAGCAGAGAAGCCGGACACTCAGTCGTGACAGGTCCAGTTAAAGCCTGCTTTATAATGTCGGCCTTATCCGCACCAAAAGCCACCAGTATAATTTGCTTCGCCTTAAGAATCGTGCCTACTCCCATCGTAACTGCTTGCCTGGGTACAGCATCTATATCGCCAAAAAATCGGGCATTCGCCGAGCGCGTACTTTCTTTCAAATCTACAACATGTGTGGCTCCAGTCAAGCAGTGACCAGGTTCGTTAAAGCCGATATGACCATTATGACCAATGCCAAGCAATTGCAGATCCACGGGTCCATGGTCCAGAATGGCCTGCTCGTGCGCTGCACATTCTGCTGCCAGATCCAGTGCATTCCCGTCAGGGACACGTGTATGGGATATCGGAATATCGATATGCTGGAACAAGTGCTCATTCATAAAGCTTCGATAGCTCTGCGGATGTTCTGGGGGAAGACCAACATACTCATCAAGATTCACGGAATAGGCTCGTGCAAAACTGACCTGTCCCTTGCGGTACATATCTGCAAGATGTTGGTAAATGCCAATCGGCGTACTACCGGTGGCCAGGCCAAGCATGGCCTGTGGTTTGGATAGCAGCAAGCTGGCGATCACAGCGGCGGCAGTAGCGTTCAGGTCCTCACGGCTGTTCAAAATGCGTATGTTCATCTTAGTGACCCCCTGGTTGTTTTTTGAGCTTGCTCACTTGTTGATATGAACCTTCCAATCTCGGAATATATTTGTCAAAATCTGCGCTCACCATACCTGTAAACAGAATATCTATGATATGAAGCTGGGCGATGCGGGAGGCCATATCCCCACGTCGCATTCCTTCCTCCAATGAGGAGGAAAATAGCGCAATATCCGCAAGACCTGCCAGCGTATTGTTTCCGAAGGAGGTCAGGGATAATGTCTTGGCCCCCTGTTCCTTTGCACAACGTAGAGCCGCAATGGTCTCCTGGGTTTCCCCTGAATAAGAGACGGCGAAGGCGACATCTCCCGCTCCGAGCGAGGAGGCAGAGGTAATCTGCATATGCGAATCTGCAAAGGCAGTGCTGTTTTTGCCAATACGGATGAGCTTCTGGTAAAAATCCTGTGCCACAATCGACGATGTCGCCATCCCATAGAGATCAATGCGGCTCGTGGCTGACAGCCATGCAATGGCCTGCTCCAGCTTGTCGTAATCCAGCAGTCGGGTCGTGTCCGCAATGGATGCGGTATGGTTCGCCTGAATAGCCTGCACAATTCGGGAAAGTGAATTTCCGGCGACAATATCCTGATAGGATTCTTCACCATTACGGTTGGAGTGGGACAACTCGGCGGCCAGCTTCATTTTGAAATCGGGATAGCCTTTAAAATGTAGTGATTTGCAAAACCGCGTAACGGTCGCCGCGCTCACACCACAACGCTCTGACAGCTCCCGAATACCCAAATGCAGCACATCTTCCGGGGATTGCAGGATGGATTCCGCCAGCTTGCGCTCCTGTACGGGAAGCTGCTCCAGTCTATGGGCTAATGTATGAAGAATGGGGGACATGAGCTGTGCTCCTTTGGCTGTAGAATGTTTGTATGAAAAAAAGTATCGTATACAAGAAGAATATAAGGAAAAACATTTTCATGTGTATTGTAAAATAATTCTGCCGCTCATGCAAGAGATGTGAGGAGAATTTTTATTAGATTTTGCGAAAAAATAGCCGGCGAAAATTGTAGAAGTTATCATACATTAATTTACATATTGCGAGTTTTACTTACAAAACAACCTATTGACTTGTCTCTTCATTGGAGGAGTATAATTGAATAAAGTTCCAGTGAAGGAATTTTTCTAGGAGCTTTCTTTGCAGAGGGCATCGTTGGGTGGAACGAACAGAATCTCATTCACAAGGAGGAGTTTGCTATGCAAAGCCAAGTGATTGAAATGATCAGCGCGGTTAAGGAAGATCCTGAACTGGTCGCTAAGCTGGATGGACATTCGGACATTATTCATGATGCCGGACTGGATTCGTTGCAGTTGGTTCATTTCATGCTGCAAGTGGAGGATGCGTTTGATGTGGAGATTGATTTTGATTCCTTTGAGCTAGAGCATTTGAGCTCGGTAGATGCGTTTTGCAGCTACATTCAGGGGATCAGCGATGCGGAACAAGCGCCGCACCTGGAGGGAATGGAGACGGTCTGACGTACAGCTTGGTACATGTGCCTGAAAATCCATTAAACGAGGTGTTAGCATGCAGCCCAAAAGCAATGTGCTGATTGATGAGAAAGCGTTCAAGCTCATCAAGCGTAACCTGAAAAACGCTTCTGTATCTTACCGTAACGCCACACAGGACCCTACTTTCAAAACGGACATGCCCCAGACGATCGGCATTAAGCTGACCAACCGCTGCAACCTGAGATGTACACACTGTTTTGAATGGAACGAGGAAGGCTACCATCACCAAATGGATAAAGAAGAACAAAACATGGATCTTGCTCCGGACATGCTCCGGCAGATTTTGAGCGAAACCAAGGAAGCCAAGTCCAGACTGTACATGTGGGGCGGCGAACCGATGTTTCACCGGCGTTTTGATGAAATTTTGGACGTGCTGGCGGAAGATCGGCGAGAAATGACCTTTTGTACAAATGGATTACTTATTGATAAATATTTGGACCGGATTTTGGATTTGTCCGAAAATCTGGAGTTATTAATAGCGATTGAAGGTTTTGAAAGAGAACACGATCTAATTCGCGGTAAAGGCACCTTTCAAAAAACAATGCGGCAGATGGATAAGCTGATTGAACTGCGCGACCAGGGATTGTACAAGGGACGGGTAACTGTCCATGCGGTCATTAACGATAACATGATCGGACGGATGTACGAATTTCTGCAAATGCTGGAGGACAAAAGGCTGGATCTGGTGCTGCTGACGTTCCCCTGGTACATTTCCAAAGAGACCTCCCTCAAAATGGATGAATATTTCACACATAATTTCTCCTGGCTCCGACAACTTGAAGAAAAAAATATTAGTAGCTGGCATGCTTTCAAATATAAAATCAACCCGGATAACATCGATCCTCTGATGCAGGAACTACAGCGGATCAATGAGCGAGTATGGAACATTCGCGTGCGCTATCAGCCCGGTTTGGATTATGAGGAAATTGATAAATTTATACATGGCGAGGAAATGGTCAGCCGTTGTTCCAATCATTGTTTGGCGCTCACCTCCAGAACAGATATTTTACCAGACGGGAAGGTCATGCCTTGCAAATTTTTCAGTGAGTTCACGATTGGAAGCATGCGTGAGCACAGTCTGAAGGAGATATGGAACTCGGATGCGTATGAGAAAACTCGTCAAAAGATTAATCATGAAGGATTGACTCCGGTGTGCTCCAAATGCAGCGTATTGTATCTGCACGGGGCAGGCTCTCTGAAATACATTTAGTTTTCTATGGATGTTGTTTGTTACTGGATGGAAGAGAGAGGGATGATGACAAGACGTGACGACTAAAACTATTAACCTTGTGGAAGCGCTTGCGCATGAACGGGACCATGGAGTCCTGATTTGGCTGTTTAATATCGGCGCAGAGCAAGTGTGGCATCCATCCCCCCGCAAGGGGGGCATGGTAGACCGGGATGAACAGCAAGTCGTAAACCGGATGGAGGAAATGAATCTCCTGCTATGTCGAAGTCAGGATGTCATTGTACTTCGGGAACAGCCGGATGAGGCGTTTCTGGACATGCTCCAACGGTTGGGCTTTAGCCTGCCGCGTATTGAGGTGCCGGAGCCTTCTGATCCGCTAACGCCGATTTCAGAGCTGGTGCTGGCGGATGAGGCGCTTTTGGCACGACTGCGCACGGTTGCAGATGCAGGCCACAGCAGCGGCGGAGCCAAAGCGTGGCTCGTCCCCTATGCGGTCACACCGCAGGAGGAAGCGATTGCGGAGCTTTGCGGGCTAGAGCTGATCGGTGCTCCATCCGCGGTCAGTGCTCAGGTGAATGATAAAATATTCAGCCGCCTGACCGCGCAAAAGCTTGGTTTTGCCGTCAGCGAAGGCGCTGTATGTGCAGACGAATCGGCGATCCGCAGGGAGTGTGCCAGACTGGCTGACTTATCGGATGGACCTGTGAAGCTGATTATCAAGCAACCGCACGGTGCCTCAGGACAAGGCATGTATATGCTGGACGAGCTGTCCAAGCTGGACACACTGCTGAGTGTGATGAAGCGTTTTGGCGGCTCGTCGCCATCTTCCGGCGGTTGGCTGGTGGAGCGCTGGCACAATAAGCAGATGGATCTGAACTACCAGCTCTGCATTGACGAGGGCGGTGGTGTGACGATGTTTTCGCTAAAAAGGCAAAACGTGGATGGCACCGTATATATCGGATCTCAAGTGCCGGCTGAGATTGGCGATGCGCTGGAGGAAGAAGTGAGACGCTGCGCCTATCAGCTGGGTACGCATCTCTATTCCATTGGGTATACGGGAATGGCCTCTATTGACGGTTTTGTCGACGAAGAAGGTTTGCTGGTTCCAGTCATTGAGATAAATGGTAGATTTACGTTGTCTACCTATATTTCGTTCCTGTCATCCGTCCTGGGAGAACAGCATAAAACATTATCCCGTTATTACCGCAACGTTACCGCTACACCTCTCACCTACAGCCGCTTGTGCGGGTTGCTCGCGGAGGAGGGCTTGCTCTATACGCCCGAACGTCCAGAAGGGGTGTTTGTGTATACGGCGGGTACATTGTCTGGTATTCCTGTGAAGCGGGGCTATGTGAACCGGATTTTCACACTTATTTTGGCAGACAGCTGGCAGGAAGCTGATGCTTATGCGCACAAATTGGAAGGTATTATTGCTGGATTAGGATGCTCATAAATTGGAGGGAATCAAAAATGAAAACAGATGTATACCATGTAGTACCCTTGCTGGAAAAGATTTTGAAACTGGCTCCGGGAGAACTGGAACAGTTGACTCCGGATCAGGATCTGCGAACCTTGGGGCTGAATTCCTTATCCGCTGTGGAATTAATTGTAGAGTTGGAAAATGAGCTTGATATTACGATGGAGGACGACGATCTAGTGCTGGAGCATCTATCTACACTGCAAGGCATCGAGCGTCTGCTGGGCAAATATGCATAAGGGCGCTGAAAAGACAAGGTTGATGCAGGAATCCGATATGGAGACTCGTCATGATTCCGTTGTGGACTATGGTGCAGAAGAAGTCGCAAACGCTCTTCCAGGGAAACATTGTGTATATTCTTCCCTGCGTACCTCATTGCGGAGGTACGGGGTGAACATGGCCGAATCCGAGCTATTCATGCTGTGTGGAAGTATGTGCGCAGAGTACGGTGGAGATTTGAAGCGCTTCGGACCTGAGAAATATCCGGAGCAGCTTCAAGAAATGGCAGCCAGTGGTGGACCTGTTATTCGGGTGGAACCGTGGGTCGCTGGTGTCAGCGATGAAACCAACCTGTTGCAGGTACTCACATCGGGCTACGGTACCATGCTGCATACGTCGAGCACCGCTTTAACCTATCACGATGTATATGTGAAAAATTACCCAAGGGGCCACGTGATTGAGTTGTGCGGGTTGGACTTGCAAGAACGGACAGCACAGGTGAATGACAGCTTCCTGCTCGATTCCTCGGGACATGCCATGACTTATGTGGGCTCAGCCCGGCTCGACGATCTGATGCAGGGCATTATTGAGTATGCATGGCTGGTGGAGCAGCCTGCCCCGCTTTCGCCAAGTGAGATGCATGCTGCGTGTGCTCATCATATTCGACAGTATTTGACTGGACACGAAGCCATCTGGAGAGGCGTACCTACGTCTAATGAGTCGGAAAGTCAAACGGGGAAAGCTGTGACAGGCAAGCAGGTCAAGCGGGGAGATGAGGGGTACCGGGCATTTGTCGGTGACTTCCGTCTGTTGGCAGACATGGAGGATCAGGATTTTCGGACGTACTGTCATGAAATCTATTACAATCTGCGATTGGGCAGTGCTCTTCATTTGACGGATTATACAGCTGATTATTGCCTGCTGCATCAAGCCACGCTGGGACCACAAACACAGCATGTAATTGAATTGGCACAGGCGCTGTACGCGGATTGGCACAAGCTTAATCTGCATATTTACAAAACAGGGCTTCAATTGCGCAAGCATCGGATGCCTGAAATTACGGAACGAGCTTTGCATTTAATTGAAAGACAGCGGCATATGCTGGAGGAACTGATGATTTTAGCAGAGAAAGCAGCCGAGTAGTCCAAGCATTCGGCCGTATAAGAAACGTTCATCAGGTGTCCTGCACAGAGGAAAGAGGAGGGGAATTGATTGCCGTCCATTACATTAAAGCAATTGTCGAAAACATTTACGTACTACAAAAAGGAGCCGGGCGTGCGCAAATCGTTACAAAACTTGTTCAGGCGTGAGCAGCTGACCAAAGAGGCTGTGCAAAATGTCAGTTTTAGCATTGAGGAAGGCGAAATTGTCGGATTTCTCGGTCCAAACGGGGCGGGCAAAACAACGACGCTCAAAATGCTGTCTGGCATTCTCCATCCCACGGACGGGGAGGCATCGGTACTTGGCTTTACCCCATGGAAACGACAAAAAGAGTTTAAACGTCAGTTTTCCATTGTAATGGGACAGAAAAACCAGCTCTGGTGGGATTTGCCTGCAAGCGAGTCATTCGAGCTGAACAAGCTTATCTATGAAATCGATGAAAACCGTTATAAAGAGGCACTAGAAGAACTGGTCACCCTGCTTGGGGTGGAGGAGCAGCTTCATGTGCAGGTTCGGCGGCTGTCTCTCGGCGAGCGTATGAAAATGGAACTGATCGCCGCGCTGCTGCATCGTCCACGGGTCATTTTGCTGGATGAGCCGACCATCGGACTGGACCTTGTTTCTCAGCGGCGGATTCGAGAGTTTTTCAAAGCCTATAACCGCACGCACCGGACAACCATCCTGCTGACAAGCCACTACATGAAGGATATTGAGGATTTGTGCAGTAGATCCATCATTATCAGCGGGGGCAGATTGGTCTATGACGGAGACTTACACAAGGTGAATGAGGTCATCGGTGCCCGTAAATTACTCAAGGTTCGACTGGAGACCCCCGTATCCAGCCTAACGTTGGCGAGCCTCGGCAAACTTCGCTCCAACTCGGAGCTGGAGGCGGTATTTGAGCTGGATGCAGAAGATACCTTGGCTTGGTCCAAAAAGATTTTGGACGCACTGCCTGTCGTTGATTTTACGATTGAGGACGTCCCGCTGGAAGAGGGGATAGCCAATTTGTACGATGGGGGCAGGCTGGCCGATGCGAAATAACAAATATGTGAAGGTACTCCAGCTTGGTATGCAAAACGAAATGGAGTATCGGGCTAATTATTGGCTCCAAATGGCGGGATTTATGTTGCCGATCATGACGCAAATTTTTCTCTGGCTAGCTGTATTCGGTTCTTCGGGACAAGCAAGAGTGCTGGGCTATTCTCTGCCAGAAATGCTGGTGTATGTGGTCATGGCGGGAGTAACTGGAAAACTGATTGCTACGGGCTTTGAATACGAAATTGCTACAGATATCAAGGAAGGTGGACTGGCAAAATTCATGGTACAGCCTGTGCATTATTTTGCTTACCGTTTTTGCCGGTTTATCGGAGGCAAAGTCATACAGTCTGCGGTCGTGCTGCTGGCGGCTGCTATTTTGCTGTTATGTCTTAGCCTGGAAGGACAAATCAGCTTCGGGCTATCGTACATCCTGCTTTACATATTGGCGTTGCCGGGAGCGCTTGTGCTTAATTTTGTGGTCTATTATGCGCTGAGCGGCATAGCCTTTTGGGTGACGGAATCGGCGGGACTATTTTATACGCTGTCGCTTGTCATTTACGTAGCTAGCGGTACCGTGTTTCCGCTGACGATTTTTGGAGATGTTTTGGCCCGTCTGTTCAGTCTGCTACCGTTCAGCTACACCGTATTTTTTCCGGTGAATGCGTTGACGGGCAAGCTGACTGTGCTGGAAGCCGCTAAAGGCATTGGCGTGCAATGGCTCTGGATTGTAGTGCTGGCGGCCCTATCACGCTGGGTGTGGCAAGCCGGGGTCAAACGCTTTGTCTCGGTGGGGGGTTAACATGAAAAATGTTTTCCGAAACGTTAGGCGCTACATCAGACTGTACTGGAAGTTTGTCCAGTTTTCTGTCATGTCGCAGATGGAATACCGCATTAATTTTATAACTGCATTTCTGGTTGAAACGGCTTATTTGCTCATCAAGCTGCTGTACGCATCGGTTCCATACCGCGCTGGGACGGATATTAATGGCTGGTCTCCTGACGCCATATTGTTATATATCGGCGTGTTTACGATGATGAGCGGATTTTATAGTGGATTGTTCTACAGTAATTTTACAAGCCTGCCTGACAAAATTCGTACCGGCTCACTGGACGTGCTCATGACTAAACCCGTATCGCTGCAATTTATGGTAACACTGCGTCAATTTGAATTGGGCTATACCGTGCCGAATGTAATTGGCGGCGGAATTATGACAGGGGTCGGCTGGCAACGACTCGGATTGCCGTTTAATTTTGAAACTGTAGGAGGGTTCTCTGTGCTGCTTGGATGCGGGGTGCTTACGGCATACTCCGTATTTTTGCTCCCTCAACTGCTAGCCTTCTGGATCATCCGCACGAACGGCGTTACGGAGCTGTCCAACAGCATTTTCGAGACAAACTATGTGCCGATGGCCGTGTACAGTAATCTGATTCAGCGTATCGGTTTGTTCGTGCTTCCGGTGTTTGTCATTTGTAATTTTCCGCCCATGTTCATTCTCGGCAAAATGGAAACCGGGTTAGTGGTATGGGCATTTCTCGCACCTCTCTGGCTGCTGGCGATCATCCGCCTGATATGGCAGTTTGCTCTACGTGATTATACGAGCGCGAGCCAGTAGCGCTACCGTGTAGTAGGCCAATAATAAAGCAGGAAAGGAAGCGAATCATATGAATGCGATACCGAATCAGCGTCATTTGTATATGGGAACGTTCGAAGCGGAGGTTTACTGGCGGGATGCCCAGTTAGCTTCCTTGCCAGCCCTGCCAGACCGGGCTTCTTCTGCGATTGTAGCAGCCATGGATGAACTGCTGTTCAGCTTTTGCCAGCCGGGAGATGCGTTATTGACCCGTTATGCCATTTCGCCCGTACAGCGTCAGTATATCGCGCAGTTGGGCTTTCATCCGGCTGTCAACGAACGGGACTTGACCGATGGCATGGAGCGTGCAGGCAATGTGTCGACCGCATCAGTATTTGAACTGCTGGGCAGTCGCAAGGCCGATGCCGGAGAGGGGTTTCCTCAACTGGAAGGCTGTGTGCTTAGCCCGTTTGCGGGTTTACCGCATGTGGAGGAGGCTGCACGTGCTTGGGGAATAACACTGCATCAGCCGCCGCTGGAAACGATTCGCAAGGTAAATGCCAAAACGTATTCCTCTGATCTGAAACGCAGTCTTGGTCTGCGCAACCCGGGCTATATTGTGACTTCGTTTGCAGATGTTGCTGAGGCGGGGCGTAAGCTGCTACGGGATGGAAGCTTTTTAATCAAGGATGATTTTGGCGTATCGGGCAAAGGAAACCTGCACATTACCTCGACACAAATGCTGGACCGGATCGTATCGTATTTGCGTGGACAGGAGCGTAAAGGCAAACAGGTGCTTTTCCTTTTGGAGCCTTTTCTGGAGAAAGAACAGGATTTTTCATGCCAATTTACGATTGGTGATGATGGGAGTGTCGATATCTTATCTGTACAATGGCTGGCTAACACTCAATTCTCCTATCGGGAATCCTTGTCGCCGGACGGGGCATTTTTGGAGCGGCTGGAGCGCGAGGGCTATTTTAGCTTGATGCAGGATGTGGGACGGCAATTGTATCAAGATGGTTATTATGGCGATGTTTGCATTGATTCCATGACACTTCGTGGTGGGAAGCTGGAGCCAATTATCGAAATTAATGCCAGAAAGTCGATGAGTTTGATCAAGCATCAGCTCGATACCTTTCTGGCCAGGAAAAATATGCGTGGCACGCTGACGAATTATTCGCTGTCCCATGATGGCAGTCTATCCTATGAAGAACTGCTGGAAGGACTGAAGGGTGAAGGATTGTTGTTCACAGGTGAACGTGAAGAAGGTGTCATGCCTCTGGGTGCCAATACGTTATATGTGAACACAGGTGGACGAGATGGCGAGAACAAGATTGTAGGCCATACAAGCACGCCAAGCAGAAATGCAACCGGACGCGGAGGCAGATCATCTGCCAAGCAGGTTCGTGTGAGCGGGATTGGGGCCAGCGATGGCGGATCAGAAGGGAACGGCTTGGGTAAGCCGGACTTGAATGGTAAAAAAGAAACCGCTGGAAGCGAACGGGCACGAGGCAAGGGTCGTCTTTATTTGGAACTGGTTGCTGCGAGCGATGAGGAAAAAATGCGATTGACTACAAAGCTGGAGCGTTTTTTGGCAGAGCATCATTTTACAGTGCTGAATTAAACGGGAGGCGTATGAGCATGCGTAAGAATACGGATAAGCTTATGAAGGTAACGATTTTGTGTTCCGGTTTCGGATTGGGCTTTTATACCCCTGGCTTGTTGTTGCAAGCGGGTCTTCGCAGGCTGGGCGTGGATACGGCGATTCATGTATTTGAAAATGTGCTGCCAGAATCGGCCCGTCTCAAGGTCGACAAAAGCCGCAAAGCTTACCATGACAATTTTGCGGTGGCCTTAATGTCACAAAAGGTTCCGCAGGATATGCGTAATTCACTGGATCTCGCAGCGATGGAAGTACTGCTGAACCAATGGATAGAGGAAGATCGGCGGTATTTTATATGCTTATCCGGTCATTGGATGTATGTACTGGAGGAGTATCGCAAGCGCAGAGAACCGAAGTCGGTGCATGTGGACATTGTGTATATGGATTCGACACCTTCTCCTTCCTGGAAAAATCTAGCCAAGCATAACCCACGTTTTGCGGATGGCTGTGGAGAAACGACCTTTTTTGAAAATGATAACAATAGAGTCAGCCACTATATTGATGTACCGGCCGTGGAGTATGTACCGTTTGAAGCACGGCAATCCCGCTTATTCGTACATGGCGGCGGTTGGGGGATGGGCACCTACCGCGACAAGGTTGGACGGTTGGAAGAAGCGGGCTGGGAGCTGGACCTGCTGTTGTATGATCAGGATCAACCGGATGAACAGCGGGACAGTATACGCTATTTTCAGATGGACCCGCAGTGGAGGACATGGCAGCGAAATGAAGCCGGAGAGCATACATTTCCACCTTTCGGAGAGGTGAAAAGAGGCGAGAAGACAGTGTATCAGGTTGGACCGGATTACCATAGCATGCTGGACCAAGCATGTCGTGTCCAGGCCATTGTCAGCAAGCCCGGTGGTGGCAGCCTAACCGATTCGTTCGCTACAGCTACTCCGCTCATTATGCTGGAGCCATTTGGTGTGCATGAGAAGCATAATGCGGATCTATGGGAACGGCTTGGACTGGGTATGCGGTACGATACGTGGATACAAACCTATGACGGCAGTGCTCAGATACTGGAGGATATGCATCGCAGGATCGTAGAGCTGCGCAGTCGAACGCCGCGTTATATAGAGTCCTATGTGAATAGCATCCAAATGTCAGCAAGCTCACTGGGAATGGAGCAGGGGTCATGAACGCTGCCGCGGCTGCGCAAGAACCTGCGATGCGAGATATTCGCTTTGGGATCATTGGCTGTTCTGCTATTGCTCCGCGTGCCTTGCTGGAACCGATCCGACATGTAGCAGGGGCACGCGTGACCGCGCTTGCGAACCGCACGGTTGCCAAGGCAGGAGAAATGGCAGATCGTTTTGGCGTCAGTGTCATTTATCGGCATGCTGAGGATATGCTAAAGGACCCGGAGATCGACGCTGTATATATTGCGCTCAGCAACGACTTGCATGCCGAGTGGATTGGCAAAGCACTACGGGCTCATAAGCATGTGCTGGTGGAAAAACCGTTATGTCTGAATACGGCTGATCTGGCTCCCTTGGCAGCCACAGTCGAGCAGAGCAGCGCTTACCTGCTGGAGGGAGTCATGGTGCAGCACCATCCTTGGCAGCATGAGCTGCGGAGGATCGTAGAATCGGGGCGTTATGGTCGCTTATGCTCCATAGAGACGAGTCTATGCATTCCGGCAAAAGAAGGACATGCGGACAATTACAGATCTCGTCCGGAGCAGGGTGGGGGATGCTTTTGGGATCTGGGCGTGTACTGGCTCCAGCTGCTTCAAGCCGTCGTTGGATTGGAGCAGGCTGAATTCCACAGTCAATCGGATTTTGATGGTCCTCATGGTTGTGACTGGACATTTCGTGCGCAAGCCCGTTATCCGAGCGGATTGAAGGCATCTGCCCTCTTTTCATTTGAGCGCCCTTATCACTGTGCTCATGTACTGACCTTTGATTCGGCAGTAGTCACTTTAAAGGACTGCTTTCGGGCAAATTTAGGTTTTTATAAAATGACACTCAAGACGGAAATAAAGAAGGATATCATGCCGAATATAACGGATGCGGACGCACTGCCTGTGTTATCACAGACATCCTCGCATACCAAAACGGTTTTCGAGCCTATGAACTATTATGTCAATCAGTTGAATACCTTTTGCAGCATCATCCGGGGAGAAGCGGAGCCCATTCCTTTTCGCGAGGCTGCTGAACGCGTCAGACTGCTGGCAGCCATTCATGAAGCAGCACGCTCGGGCGAGACGATCTATGCAGTATGAGTATGATTGTGTTTTCGAGCGGTGGGGAGCGAATGATGCAAAATACTGAGTATCAAGGCAAAGAGAGGAGGGGAATTCAGTAGATGGATAAAAAGGACGAAGCCTTACTGGAGCGTTTCGGCGAGCATCCGACGCCATTTTACTATTATGACGGGGATGCGCTGCATGCCCATGTCAGCTCGTTACTATCCCGATTGCACCCGGCCGTGCGTGTACATTATGCGCTCAAGGCTAATGGTAACGTAGCCTTGGCTGGGTTGCTGCGCTCGTTAGGTTGTGGTGTTGAGATTGCTTCGGCTGGAGAAATGTTCGTCGCTATGGAGGCCGGGTATGCTGCGGAAGACGTGCTGTACGCCGGACCGGGAAAAACAGTAGCCGAGCTGAACGAGGCAGTAGCCTGTGGAATCGGCTGTATTCATGTCGAATCGGTGAGGGAGCTGCGTCTGCTGGAGGACATTGCTGCCCAAGCGGGCCAGCTTGTCAGGGCAGCGGTTCGCATCAATCCCGATAACGATCTGTCTGGAGCAACGATTAAAATGGGTGGTGTTCCGCGCCCCTTTGGAGTGGATGAAGGGCAGCTGGATCACTTTTTTAAGGTGCTGGAAGATTGCCCGCACGTCAATTTTCAAGGTATTCAGGTATATACAGGTACGCAAATGTTGAAATCGGATCAGATTTTAGCTTCATTTGCGAATACGCTACAGTTGGCAGAACGGGTACAGGCTCAGTATGGTGTGGCAATGCATACGGTCAATTTGGGCGGCGGGTTTGGTGTACCTTATTTTGCTCATGAGCAACCGCTCGATATGGATCACGTCATTGACGGACTGAACGCACTCGCGGAGCAGACCCGAACCCGCATGCCCGGGGTTAAGCTAATCATCGAAAGCGGCAGGTATCTGGTCGCTCAATCGGGCATGTATGTCTGCCGAGCATTGTATACAAAGGAATCCAAGGGGGAGAAGTTTGTCGTGGCTGATGGTGGCATGAATCACTACGCCGCAGCTACTTTTCGAGGACGCCGCATTAGGGACAACTACCCGGTGCGAATTATGCGCAGGCAAGCGGGAGAATTGAAAGAGCCCAAAGAACGAGAAGTGGAAGCAACCCTATGGATGGGGCAGAGAGACGCTTCTGCTCAAACGGCTGTTGCTGTCGAACAATCATTAGAAGAGGTTGCAAACCGAATAGGAGGGCCTCTGGAAGAGGCATCCATGGAGCTTGAGACGGTAAGCATTGTCGGTCCGCTTTGTACACCCGAGGATTGTATTGTGAAAAAAGCGCAGCTTCCTCCGATTCACGAGGGCGATTATATTGCCTTTCCGAATGCAGGTGCCTATGGATTGAGCTATAGTCCACTACAATTTCTGGGACATGCTACCCCGGCGGAGCTGCTTGATTTTCGTGGGGAGGTGCATGTCATTCGTGAACACGGTGACCGCACAGACCTGCTGCATCATCAGCGCATGATTCCGTTGCCTGAGGATGTGCAGTAAGTATGTAAAAAAACGCCAAACTCATGGGAACCGATATAAATCGGACCTGTGATTTGGCGTTTTTTACATGATGAGTAGGGTAGCATCGACTTATTGTTGCTTGGAGCTGCGCATTTCCTGACGCACAAGCTGCCATACCATAAAGATCAGTACAGCGATTTGTGGGACAAATGTTTCCCAAGTTGGATACATTCCCAGCCAGCTAATGGACGGAAGCGAGGAGGCAGTGTGCCCCGGAAGCTTACCGGCCACCTGAAGCGAATGAATACTTTCGCCCAGGAATCGGAATACGAGATAGTAAATCAGTACAGTGGCAGTCAGGAAAAAGGCGCGAATTGGCAATCGTACACTGAATTTAATGATCGCAAACGCCAGAATGACCAGAATAATCGTCGCTGAGCCAATGCCGATCAGCAATTGTGAGGTTTCGATGGCTGGAGCCATACCGACATAAAAGATAGCTGTCTCGGCTCCTTCACGCAGAATTGCGAGCGCAGAAACCGCAAATAGCGACCACAGGCTTCCTCGTGCCAGTGCGTTGCCCACGCTGTTTTCCACAAAGCGGTTCCATGCGGCAGCATTGGATTTGCTATGCAACCAGCTACCCACGGTTAGCATCAGCACGACCGCCACCAGCCCGGTGACACCCTCCAGCAGCTCACGCATGCTGCCCGATGCGGCTGCTGCCACTAGTGTGGTGAACAGCACTGCCAGAATTCCGCTCAGCACCAGCCCCGTTCCGGCTCCTGCCCATATCCAGCGTCCAGCCACGGCTTCGCCGCTTTTTTTGGCATACGCCAGCAGAGCTGCGAGCACGAGGATGGCCTCCAGGCCCTCACGCAGCAAAATCAGCGCGGCATCCCACGCAGTGTAAGAACGTTCTTCCGTCAACGGACGGAGCCTGTCCAGCATCTGATCAAGAGTCTGAATGGCTTTGTCTGTATTCGGTGGAGAAGACAGCAGATATCCGGAAGTTTCGGTCATTTCATTTTCAATCGCAGTGTAAGACGTCGGATCGGAAATTTGTACATGTCCTTCGACGGAAGGCCACAGAGCGATAAATTGCACTACCTTATCAGCCGCTTGCTCTGATTGATTAGCTACAGCATCTTGGCGTGCGGATTCGAGCAAGGTGACTGCATCGGTCAGAGAAGCTGCCGAACCATTTGCCGTTCCCGTAGCCGTATTGCCTGCATTCGTTCCTTGGCCTGTGTTCACAGACTTGCCCTGACTATAATCAGACAGCAGAGTCGTTAATTCCTGCATTTCCTTAAGAGCCTGTTCTTGGCGAATGGGCTCAGCTTGCATGGAGATGCGAATGAGACTGATTTTAGTTTCGAGCGAACTGTATACCGGAAAATTGTCCAAACGAATCGGTGTTTCTACCTGATACCAGGCTTTGACGATTCGATCGTAATCCACCCGGGCAGCAGCCCAATCGCCTTTTTGCATGGCGGCCAGACTGCCCTTCGCCATAGGAAGCAATTTTTCCGCTGCTTTGGCTCCAGCCGGGGCTGGTTTGTCCCCTTCGGCCGCAGTGACGTACTCATTGACCGAGCGCGCCAGCACGGATAAGGCAGCTTTCGCTGGTTCCCCGCCGCCACTGGCGAGTGTCTGCTCCGCATCGGTGAGTGCTTGATCTACAGCCGCGATGTGAGTTGAATCTCCGCCATTCGTTTTGGCGGCCTCCCACAGCGTGCGGAATTCTTTCAGATCCTTGGAGGCTTCCGTCCATTGAGCTTGTCCCGCCTCCACCAGCGCTCCCCCCACCACAGGCATTAGCTGATCATTGGTGACAGCTTTGGCATCTGTTTGTGCAAAAGCGACCGACCCGGAGCCGGACATGAACGGAGTGACGGTCAGCAGCAGAGCCGCCACCAGCACAAACACCCATCCCAAGCCTTTATTGCACCGATTCATATAAATCCCCTTCCTTGCCTGCTGCTAAAATAACGTATCCCCGATGTAGCCGCCTTGCGATACACCCGGGAAGCAGGCGAATACCGCACTGCCTTTGTGTACAATGTATTCGTTCAGCTTGTCATTGCGTGCAAGCTTCTCCTGAATATGAACGAACTGCTTGAACAGATCACGCTGGTAGCTGATGAACAGCAGCCCGGCATCCAGCTGTCCTGTTTGCTTGTCCAATCCGCTTGAATACGAATAAGATCTCCGCAAAATATTAATGCTCCCGTCCCCATGAGCCAAAGCCACATGAGAGGTGGGAGGTGTAACCGGCTTGCCTTCCGGATTTTTGGCCGCCAGATCAAGCTTGTCGAACTCCTTGACCTTACCGAGTGGGGCCCCGCTGCTGCGATGACGTCCAAAAGTATCCTCCTGGTCGCCCAATGTTGAGCGATCCCACACCTCTACCCGCATGCGTACACGGCGTACAGCCATATAGCTGCCGTCGCCCATCCATGCTGGTCCGTCACTGGTCTGAGTCCACACCAGCCGGTTCATCTCGTCTGCCTTGGAGGTGTCCGGGTTTCCCGTACCGTCCTTGAAGCCCAGCAAATTGCGTGGTGTGCTTCCCGCAGGATCGGCCTGTGCTGTTCGCTGGAAGCCTTCCTGCGTCCAGCGAAGCACCGCTGTTCCTCTGGCGATACGCGCCAAATTACGCAGGGCATGGAAAGCTACCTGCAAGTCATTGGCACATACCTGCACTCCGATATCGCCGCCGCACCATTGCTCCTCCAGGGCATCCCCTTGAAAACGGGGCAGCTCACGGAACTCGGCAGGTTTAAGCCCTGCCAGGCCGTATCGTCCATCAAAAAAGGATGGGCCCACGCCAAAGGTGATCGTCGTGCGGGATGGCGACAATCCTGCCGCCTCGCCTGTATCGGAAGGAGGGAGGTTGAGATTTTCATTATCGTTGCCAAGCAGCACGCCAGAAGTCATTGTAGCGCTTGCTTCCGTCCAGGCTTTGAAGAGGCTACGCATCTGTTCCTTGTCGCTGGTTGTTAGATCGAAAGCGGCGAAGCAGATGAAATCCTGCGCCGGAGTCACAATACCTGCCTGATGCTTACCGTAAAAAGGGATTACATCTTTGGTATCCGCATCCGTCATCATGCTTTCGAGGCGTTGACCGGCTGACAGCACGGCTCCCACGCCCCCGCCGCCAAGCAGGAGGCCTAGCCCACCTACCCCGGCCAGCTTCAATAGGTCTCGGCGTGATACGGATTTGCTTTTTCCTGACGACTCATCTTCCACTAGCTTCGCATCCTTTTTTACCAGATCAGCCTGTTCATTATGGGATTCCGCATACTGCGGCTTTTCTTGCCCTTTTTGCCGCTTAAAGCCTTTCATATCATTACACTCCTAACAATTTCCCCATTTGGGACAACGGTTCTGCCAAGGCATCGAGGTTTTGGCTCAGCTTTTTAACTTCTTCCGGTTTCAGTTTTGTATACGATACATAGCCTTCTCCGTCTTTAAAAGGAGCCAACTCCTGCTGTAAGGCCGCAAAGCGCTCACCGATTTGTTTTTCCAATGCCGCATCTTTTTGGTTCAGATCTGTTTTCAAAATGTCATATATCTTTTGCGCGCCTTCTACATTGGCAGCAAAATCGTACAAATCCGTATGAGAATATCGCTCCTCTTCACCCGTCACCTTCGAGGTAGATACTTCATTCAACAACTCGACTGCACCCGTTACCATCAGGCTGGCGTCAATATTAACTGTTTCTACTTTGGCACGCAGCAGCTTGGCATCACTCAGCAGTCGGTCGGAAAACTCGTCCATTCCTTTGGTTGTGTTTTCTTCCCATAATGTTTTTTCAATACGGTGAAAGCCGCGCCAATCCGCTGCATCCACATCACCGTCACGTGCATCAATATTCGGGTCAAGATCACCCAGCGCTTCTGCAATCGGTTCAATCCGTTCATAGTACATACGTGCAGGGGCATATAGCGCCTTGGCTTTATCCAGTTCGCCAGCTTTGACCGCGTTCGTGAATTCTTCTGTCTTCTTCACAAATGTATCGCATTGCTCGATGGCATAGGTGCGGTAAGCTGTTACCGCTTGATCAAAATTGGGGGCAGAAGCGGCAGGAGTCGTTGTCTGTGTTGTGGCTCCTGCATCTTTGGTCGTTGCGGCAGGCTGCTGAGTAGCAGTTCCGGTTTGTCCGCAACCTGCGAACAGAATAGAAGAGACCAGCACTCCGGCCGGTACGGCATAACGTAGTTTCATAATCAATGAACACCCTTTCTGGCCAAACTGGCCCTGAACCATAGTCTGTTGCGCGATATCTATATCGAATTTTTATTTTGATAATGATTATCAGTCGCGGTTTTTCTTATCATAAGGCTGGCCCATATGCCTGTCAATACATAATTTAGACACAAAGTCCAACCCATCATTAAAGCAGCAAGTAAGGTGCCTATGCCCATTTTTATCCGCATATTGAACCATACCCGAGCACATGACATAAAATGTGTTGACTGTATCCCTTAACCTTGTTACACCACACAAAACCCGAGCAAGGAGGGGTGAAATTGACGAAGGGTAACGACCACAAAAACAAGTTTTTGTTAACTCACCGTGAACGTGAAGTATTTGAACTGCTCGTGCAGGACAAAACAACACGTGACATCGCCGGACAGCTATTTATTAGCGAAAAAACGGTCCGAAACCATATTTCCAATGTGATGCAAAAATTGAACGTAAAAGGTCGTTCACAGGCGGTCGTGGAATTAATCAGGCTTGGCGAATTAAAAATCTGACCTCTCGTTCCTTGCGGGGTACAAAGTCTTCTCGATGATCCTTCGACAGTGAAGGGTGGTCGGGAAGGCTTTTGTTTTGTGGTATGTTAGCTGATCAAACCTAGTAAGTTTATTCTATATTTCAAATTGAGGAGAGAAGCTGGGAAATCTATTGTAAACGTAAAACAAGCGAGTGTCATAGCAATGGACATTCGCTTGTTTTGATCGTTTTTTAGTTTAGAAACGATAATCCTGAAGCTGTTCCTGGCAGTTATCTATTCTTGCTAGCTCTGATTTGGGATAGCCCAGTCGTTTTGTTTTATTACTGCACATCCAGCAGGAACAATGGATTTTTCCTTTGGAGAATACACCATCAAATTTGACGACCCATCCCCGGTGTGCTGAAAGCCGTTTTTTACGCTGAATAACACGTTTTCTGTGGTGCCTAAAATAAGCTCGATACCGATTTTTTTGATTAGGTTTCATTACCATCACGCTCCCTTGGGCAAAGGCTCAGCCCGCAGGAGAAACCAAGGGTATAAGTAATACTTCTACGGGCTGAGCATGATGGTAATCAGATTTAAAGGAAGAGACATGTGGCCACCTACTTGGAATTATTTTAAAGGTGAAAGTGGGGAGTGGATGTTCATTAAATCAAAGTCAACAATTAATTTTGTTTTTAGCATAAAATCAATGCCTAATATGCCATCAAATCCATACGGCTCTTGAATAGAGCTTAGTTGAATTGGAAATGTATCTAATTGAATATGCCCGATTTTTAGATGAGGAATTACCTGTTCGTAGCAAATTTTGTGCCGCCCACCCCGTACATCCGCTTTGCTCTCCCGTTAATGAAATCAATGTGAATGCCGATTTGGGCTAGTAAATCCGTATCAAACACTGTTGCAGCGCACCCTGTATCGAACAATACGTTTGGTAATAGAGCAGTTTGGTTGTGATGTCTCAAAGTTAAGGAAACAATTGGCAAACCATTATGGAGGTTAATCTTCATGTACGCTGCCGTACTCCTGAGAAAAACTCTTCTACAACCTCGACATCGGATCGACTGGTATGGAACACATACAGTTCGCGTGACGGATACAGTTTGTGAAAATGTTTATACCCGCTCCAAGCATCTTTCGGGTTGTCGTAATCCTGAATAACCGCCATGTCTTCAAGATTGCGCACGCGATTATTGGAACTGGCTTTTATAGCCTCAACCAACACAAATCGCCTCGGATGTGATTCGGCAATTTCTTCCCATTTCATCGACTTCACCTCGCTCTTTTTGCTTTATTTTATTATAACATAATCAGGGGGACGGCAAGGAAGCAGTAACCTCTACCATGTGGTCAGTCCCGTAACCCTTTTAAAAAGGATGAAGGCTTTTGTTTTACAGAATAACCGCTGAAATATGTGGGAATTTGCGTGTAAATGATGTACTATATATAGAAGGAAGAAACTACCATTAGAGATCATAGTGCAACTAACAGAAGTGATCAAAACATAAGACTGTACCACAAAGTTATACTAAGATAGAAATGCATCTGGTGATAGTCTAAGAATATAAATCCCTACAAAGCAGTATTCAGCATGACGACAGGATGGAAGATGGATCAGGTTTTGAGCTATACTTTTATATATAGGTGTTGAAGAAGAATCACAAGGCAGAAAAAGCTCATTGCTTCAGGTAGTAGGAAGTAGCTTTTGCCTAGAGCTACCTGTGGTATATTCTTGATCGGAGGTGAACGTTAAGACATATGACACCCAACCAACACTTGATGACTTATACGCTGAACAGCGGTATAAAGGGAACTGTCGACCTAACCAGTAAGCAGGTGCAGGAATGGATCAAAGCATATCGAATTGGCAGCAAGTTTGTAACGGTTGTGGGGAAACAGTATTTTGGTTTAAACCCTGAGTTGGTAGCAGATTTCAAGGTACATAATGAATACTCGGAGCAGAGAGAACACATATCCATAATACAGCCTGTAATGGAACGCAAAGCTGTAGAGCTGGACCCACTGGTAGAGGCGTACAGCCAGTATAAAACATTAATTCAGGTAGAATGTAAATGTGGTGCTTCCTATATAGAAGAGTCACCGCATAAAAGAACCAAGTGGTCATGCAAGGAGTGTAATAACATTGTGTTCCTAGATCGTAAAAAGGGCATGGTGGATACGGATAAAGGCAAGGCGTGGTACATGACCAACAAATACTATGTGGAAAGACAAAGCAACTGACAGATTGTCAGTTGCTTTCTAACCATACACTCACACCTCTTATGTGCTTACCGAGATATATTAAGTCTTTTGCCAAATAATAAAATTGATGTTTTTTGCGCTTTGTAGTACATTATCAAGTGTATTATAAGGAGGCTTCTCATGTACGGACATAGACAAGATGATACTTTATACATCATGACTTACACATTAAATAGTGGTATCAAGGGCACAGTGCCTTTGTCTAATCAACAGATACAGGAATGGCTTGAGTGTTACAGAATTGGCAAAAAATTCGTAACCGAGATCGGCAAAGAGTACTTTGGACTGCATGCGGAACTGGTGGCTGATTTTAAAGTGCATAATCAGTATTCAAGCTATCAGGAGGTTATTATCCCGATTCAACAGCCGGACACTGGCCTAAAAGAGTTGTCCCAGGCTTACAAATCAACAGAAACCTTAATTAAAGTAGATTGCAAATGTGGTACATCGTATGTAACAGAATCTCCCTTTAAGCGGACCAAGTGGTACTGCACCAAATGCCGGGAGATTGTTTTTCTCGACAACAAAAAGGGAATGGTGGATACTTCCAGAGGCAAGGCCCATTATATGACCAATAAGTATTTTGTGGAACGGGAAACAACTGGCGTATAAGCCGGTTGTTTTTTTGTTCGTAAGGTTTGTACATGTCCTGACTTTTCAAAGCCGATTGCGCTATAGTGAAAAAGGGGGCTTATGGAAATGTGGAGTATTTTGCTGAATCACGTTTTGTTGATAGGATTCCTGGCTGTTTTGATTCAACGGATCTACAAGCATCGCTTTCATCAGCAAAATGGTAGCAATTTTCTGCTATGCTTGTGGGGGATCTTGCTTAATCGGTACAATAGTTTGTTTGAACTGACAACGTTATATACGGTGTATACCGTTATTTTTGCAGTAGGAGCATTGTTGTTTGGAGGTTACTGGCTTGTGCAGCTATTGGAAAAGGGGAAAGATAAATCTTAATATAACGATAGTCAGGTGGTGAACGTCATCCGGGAAGATCATACGAATGGTACAAGAAACCCCATGAGCACGAACCATGTGTACATAAACGAAACGCTTCATTTGGAACAAATCATAAGTGACCTGCGGGTGATGGGCTATGTGGCTTTTCATCATCATCCGCAAATCACAGGTGAGATTGATGAGCTGGAGGCGTTAAAAAAGCAACTATTATCGTTTTTTCAACAGCATCATGTATTGTGGATTGAGCTTGATCCGCTAACGCAATATGTGGTGGTGAATAACATGGGGAAGGCAACGGTGCTCAAACTCATGGGTCGGAAATTGAACCCGCTACGGGATCTGAGAGCAAACGCTGCTTTGGCTGGACAGCCGCTGCATGAGTTGGATCGGGAGATAGAACGGCTCAATCGGCTAGCTCACCTGTTGCGCTACACCCGTTTTTCTTAAGCGACGGGACTAACGTAAAAAAAAGCATTCACGAAGCATGGATGGTTCCATGCTGTGAATGCTTTTTAGTATTCTATTTTTTACCGCATAAGATGAGCAAATCTACTGTGACATACGGTAAATTTATTTCCTGCACTTGCTGCCAGTCTGCTTCCGTAGCTCCCCACGATAAGGGAGTCATATGGAGCAAAGGTTTCATGAGGTCGGCATTTAACATAAAACGATAGGTTAACCGTTCGGCGGATAGAAGTTTAAAATGATCTTTAAATCGGCTTAATATATTGTCATTCGAATAAGCAGGCTTATTCTTTTTCTGTTCATACAAGCATCTCAATTCCCGAAGATAATATTGTTCGGGAATGACCTTCAGGACGCAGCCGTCCTCCGAAAGGATTCTTGTAAATTCAGCATAATTAGAAGGGGATAAAATATTGAATACACCGTCAAATTGTTGATTTGAAAACGGACAATGAGCCAGATCCGCAACACACCAGAGGGTATGAGGATATTCTTTGGCTGCGGCCACAATACCTTCTTTAGACAGATCCATACCTACGCTTGTAAGCTCAGTGATTCCCTTCCAGGTCAGCTTATCCTGAATGTGGCTCAAATGAGTGCCTTCCCCGCAACCTGCATCGAGCAAGTAAAGGTGTGATTTTTGATCAAACAGTGGCTTCATAAATTTCATTATAGTGCTGCTTATCGCTTCATTTAAGGGATCGAAAAATCCGTTATTGCACATCATTCTTCTGGAGGAAAATAGTTGTTTATCATATTTAGTCTTATAGGACCGGGCGGCTAAATGTAAATACCCGCATTTTGAGAGATCATAGCAATGCTGATTCGTACATAGGAGGCTTTTACCTTCCACCATACGCATCGGTTGAGAGCATAGAGGACACCTAAAGAGATGTTGATGCTTTCCAATTAGGTCAGCCTTCATCTCGTGTTTATTCCATTTGGACACAGAAAAGCACCCCGTTCATTCGTATTTGGTGAATGAAAAAAGGCACAGCCAAATAGACCCAACCCATTTTCGGAAAAATGGTTGAGTTTTCATGAACTGTACCTCACATTACCGTAAACGAATAAACTGAATAATCATATTATGTAGCGCTCCTCAAAAAAAAATAGAAAGGGCTTTCGCCCTCTCTATTGTAACTTAGTCATAAGAAGTTGTCATGTGCTTACACCGATTTCAAAAACTCTACAATCGTCAGCAGACCCTTGTCAAAATTGTCCAAGTTAAAATGCTCGTTTGGCGCATGCAGGTTCTCATCTGGCAAGCCGAAGCCCATCAGCACGACTGGGGCAGTCAGCACACGGGAGAAGGTCTCCACGATTGGGATAGAGCCTCCATCCTTGGTAAAGAGGGCACGCACACCGTATACCTTCTCAAAAGCATCGGCCGCCGCTTGCAGAAACGCGTGTGACGGGTCGATGTTAAAGGCGTTCGCTTTTTCACCCTGTTGAATATCCAGGGTAGCTCCTGCCTGAACATGGGCGCGCAAATGGCGCTCGATTTTGTCCAGAATGTCTTGCGGATTCTGGTTAGCCACCAAGCGGCACGTGATTTTAGCATGAGCTTCTTTTGGAATGACCGTTTTCGTGCCTTCCCCTTGGAAGCCACCGTATACGCCGTTCAGCTCCAGTGTCGGACGTGCCCCAACACGCTCAACGAAGCTGAATCCTTCTTCGCCATAGAGAGAATCAAGTGCAAGATCTTGTTGCAGCTTGCTCTCATTGAAGCCTTGCTTCACGAATTCTTCTCTCATCTCTGCCGATAATGGAGCAACATCGTCGTAGAATCCTTCGACGCTTACGCCGCCTTTGTCGTCATGCAGGGTTGCCAGCAAGGACACCAGAGCATGCAGGGCATTCGGCACGCCGCCACCGAAAGAGCCGGAATGTAGATCTGTGTTCGCCGTGTGAATGGCGACTTCCAGTGAACATAGTCCACGCAAACCTGTGCAAATGGCAGGCTTCCCTTTTTCGATCAAGGAAGTGTCGGACACCAGTACAGCATCCGCGGCCAGACGTTCAGCTCCAGTTTGCAAAAACTCAAGCAAGTTCGGACTGGACACTTCTTCCTCACCTTCAACGCAGAATTTGATGTTCAGCGGCAATGTGCCTTCCTGCTTCAAAATGGCCTCAACTGCCTTAATGTGCAAGAAAACCTGCCCTTTATCATCTGTCGCTCCGCGCGCATACAATTTTCCATCACGGATGGATGGCTCAAACGGTGGCGTTTCCCACAGGTGAAGCGGGTCTACGGGTTGTACATCATAGTGTCCATACACGAGGATCGTTGGTTTACCAGGTGCGTGCAAATGATCCGCATATACCAGCGGGTGCCCTTTGGTTGGAATGATTTCAACGTTTTCCAGACCGGCAGCAGTCAGTTTGGCAGCGAGCCAATCAGCTGCTTGGTTAATGTCCTTTTTGTGCTCCGATAATGCTGAGATACTCGGAATGGACAACCACTCCTGTAACTCGCCCAGTTGTTGCTCTCTGGCTTTTTCAAAATAATCAGAATAACTCATAGACTATGTATCCTCCTTTTTCAATGTAAATCGTGTGAATGTTGCGCTATCCTCCGAACCGAGGTCGTGGACGATATTTCTAGTTTACTACGTTTTGTGCTGAACGAAAAATAGGGAGATAAAAAAACGATTCTACCCGGGTCTGTCCAGACCTGAGCAGAATCGCCCTTAACCAAGCATATGGATGTACTTATGCGCGAATGTCCAGTTGACCGCCAAGATGAGGCTGTACGCTTTTTTCCATCATCTGCACTAAAGCCTGTCCTTGTTCACTGGCCTGATCCTTAGCCATACTTAATACCTTCACACTTACGGCTTGAGCTAAGCTGGCCTGACTCATACCTGTTGATAATGCTGCGATATCCATGTTCCAACCCTCCCTCATTGTGAAGACTCTTTCTCTGTATTTATCGGTTGGAACGGTTATTTTGTTTCATCTAATTGGAATTGTGTCAGTAAATCTTGAAGCTGCTCCGCCAGACGGGTCAAATCTGCGGCAGACGAACCGATCTCTTCCATGGAGGCGAGCTGCTCCTCTGCGGCTGCGGACACGGTCTCCGTATGGGATGCCGCTTCTTCAGCGATGCGTGTAATTTCCTCCATGCTGCTGACGACTGAACTCGTTCCATCTGCGACTCCAGCGGTAGAAGCTGCGACGTTATCGAGCTGCTTCGCTGATTTGGCTACCGCTCTACGGATGCGAGAGAAGGAGCGACCGGATAGGTCAATGGAATTAATACCATCACTTACGCGTTCCTTGGCGGATTCCATAGCGATCAGGGCTTCAGATACACCGCTCTGTATCCCTTGAATCTGTTCACGAATTTGTTGTGCGGAATAAGCTGAGTTTTCAGCCAGCTTGCGGACCTCTGTCGCCACGACAGCAAAACCTTTGCCATGCTCCCCTGCGCGTGCTGCCTCAATAGAAGCGTTCAATGCGAGCAGATTAGTCTGGCTGGCGATTTCCGTAATGACGGTGACAATCGTTCCGATTCGTCCAGAGCGGTCACTCAAAGCACTGATGATGGTATCCAGTTCTTCCACGGTAGTGCGAATGCCATCAATGGAAACGACGCTGTTGCCGATATGCTCGCTGCCTGCATCCGACGCCTGAATGGCCTGTGCGGAGTAAGTGGTCATTTCAGCCATGGTTTCAGTCATAGCGGTAATGTCTGTTGCCATGCCGCTAACCCGTGTCTGATTAGCTTTAGCGCTGCCCACTTGGCGTTCGCTGCCTGCAGCCACATCTTGAATGGCTATGGTCACATGCTCAATGGCACGGGTCGTTTGTTCTGCACCTGCTGCAAGCTCTTGCGAGGATGCCGACAAATTGCCTGTCATCGCTTGAATTTCTTTAATCATGTTACGCAGGTTATCTACCATTTGTTGAAAATATCTTGATAATTCACCAATTTCATCTGTACTGGTCGTAGCCACGTTTATCGAAAGATTACCTTGGCTGATGGCATCCATAGAATTACGTAATCTTTGGATGGGCTTAAGTATACTGCTGATTAGCCACATTGCGAGCACACCAATGATGATGGCTGCAATCACCAACACGATGATCGTCGTGATAAGAATCGGTTGGGCGGAGGCACTGGTTTCTGCTTTGTCCATCGTTCCAGCAATTCTCCAGCCTGTCAGCGTATTGGTTTTGAAAATCAGGTGTTTATCTACGCCATTAATATCGTAACTAAAGCTACCTTCTTTGGAGGCAAATAATTCGGGTATCGTTTCCCCCATTTTGGTACTTCCGCTGACTTCTGTCGGGTGGGTAACGATACGTTTGGTACCATCTAATATCATAATATAGCCATTTTGTCCGATTTTTAAATTTGTGATTTCTTTTAAATTATTTAGGTTCAGCGAAAGACCGAGAACACCACTGTTGTCAGGAAGTGTACGTGAAATATATACAACGGGGACCTTAGCCGTATTGAGTCCGACAGGGCTGATTACGGTTTGTCCGGGTTTCTCCATGGCCTGTTTGTACCACGGACGTTCACGAGGGTCGTTTGTGGAGCCTACGGCTTTGCCAATAATGAGTTTTCCTTCGGGAGTTCCTACAAACATATCAACAGCTTCCGCATGCATTTTTAAATACACTTGTAACCTTTTCAGGATGTCTTCATCTGCTTCGGCACTGTTATCACTAGCCGTCATCGTTGTAGAGTAATATTCGAGATCAGCGATTTTGGCTTGAATCGTTTGAGTAACTGCACGATCGGATGCGGTAACGCTAGTTGTCGCACTATCGAGTAATTGGCGGTCCGTCTGTTTATATGCTGCTTGATAAGAAAAAGAACTTACAATAATGCTTGGAACAAGCATGACCAGTAGAAATGCTGCTGTCAATTTCTTGCGTAGTGTTAATGTTTTGAGTCGTCTCAGTTGTTTCATCAAACCCCTGCTTTCTATCTACATATTCATTTCTAATATTTATACCATATGTATTTACTATCGGTTATTTTGAGCTGAATTGATAGATTTATTACTAATTTGTCCAATACGCTAAAGAATTTCTTGCATAGCATGGAGTATCTTGCAATTTGGAGGGATAAGGTATGGGTTTTTTTCTGGATATGAGAAGCTCCACCAATTCATCAAAAACAGGTGAGGGTCCCGATATACAGCTGGGTCCTATACCGGAGCGGTTCGGTTTGATCACCCTGCGAACCTTTCTTGTGCCAGGTCCGATTGTGACTTTTAGCGGTTCCATTGGCCTAATCGGTGAGCTTGGGGATACGTATGCGGTTGAAATCGTGCGTGGAGCCGACTATGATCCGAGTGAGGTAGTCTACCGCGCCGAGGGGGTACTGGGCGTGACTGGGGCTAATGAAACGCAAGCTTTTAATGCACAGGATCTATCTGCTCCCTGGGCAATACAAACAGTATATTCTTCTTATATTTCTGGTGTATCGACCACTGTTCGTAATGGTCCAGAGGTATTCACGGGTATCGCCTCGACTCCGTTTTTGTAAATATATCAAGTGATTATTTCTTTAGTAAATGCTCGCTGCCTGTTCGTGGTTCTCCTAGGATAGTCCGCTGCGCTAACTAGCCACGAGCATAGACAGACATCTGCTGCAGACTCGTGGCTATAATTCTCAACAACAACACCCAGAGCACAAATGACCTAGTTGTTGTAATTTCCTTTATGAGCGTGTTCTACAGAGTTGATTGTGCTTCTCGGATTCTATTTCTTTAGAATCTCTCGCAAATACACTGTCAACTCATCTGCTGCTTTGGCATGGGCGGAGAGCCCGGGATGGCTGCGAGATCCTATCGTTTCTTCCGTCGTGTTAGGCAGTTGGAATACAGACACATTCCGATCCCTCGTTTTTTTCTTGTACGCGTCTACCGCTCGGTAGATTGAGGGCATCATCGGAGTACCCAGCATCCCATAGGCCCACACAATATGGGCAGCAGGATTGCAGGTCCGAAGCTTGACAAGAAAACGTACGATAGCGCTTTCAAAAGATTGTAAATCTTCTTCATTGAATGTGCCGTCCTCGTTCAAGCGTTGCTTGTACACTTTCCCGCTTACTGGGTCCGTCCATGCAGGAGAATAAAAGGCTCCCCCGTCATTAGTCCCCAAATTCACTACGACCACGTCCGGCTGCCATGAGGTAAAATCATGATCTGAAAATGCCCCTAATGCTTCATTTCTCTCACCGGTCAGCACACCACATATCTGCTCATAATATGCCGGTATGTTCGCATGCGGATTATTATCCCAGCTTGTTAGGACACCCCATCCGCTTTGTGATAGCACTCGGTAGTCCGCATTTAGTGCTTCGGCTGTTATGGCTGTATAATTGCGTAGTGCTGTGAACAGCATGGGAACCCAGTCTGTCTCCTCCTTCGCTCCAATCGTTCCTTCTCCCGAGGTAATGCTGTCACCGATAAATTCCACCTTGAGGGGCTTATCAGTGACTGGCAGCAATTCCCCATCAACCTTCAGGGCATGAATTTGCAACAAGCAGCGCGAGTCCGAACTCATAGGCTGGACATCCTTGACCACACGGACATTTTTGACCGTGTCAGGGTTCAACCCTCTCAAAAGACAGATCCAATGCCGTCCTGCGGTCACCATCAGGCGACTCATCGGAACCCCATTGATGACAATACTGATCCAGGGTTCATACACCTGGTAATCGGCCTCAATTTCAATCCACAGCTCTGAGCCTTTGATATTCAATTCAATGCCACTGCCTGTCCAAAACAGAGTAAGAGGTTTACGTGTTTGCGTAGTTCGACCATGAACCTTTACATGCTTTGCTTTTGTAAGTGGATATGTCTTCAATCTCTTGTTATGTGACATTTCAATATCCTCCTCATAATTTCTAAATGAATGCTAGTTTCTGTAATATTGTAAAAGAAGTGACAGGAAATCTCAAATTCTATTTCTAAACAAGCAAGGGCCCAAGGCTTTATATGGATTATTCTTTTCGATCACGGACTTTAGGAAAATGTATGATAGCAAAAAGCACCAGCAAACTGAAATTTGCTAGTGCTTTTTTGATATACGGAGCAAAGATTACTTGTTAAGTGGATTTTTTCACAAATTATCTTTATTCATTAATTAGCTTTGCCGAACATGACGATATTAATCGCCTTGCCGAAGTCTATACCTACTTTGCCAGTTAGCTCTGCTGTTTTTTGTGCTAACACGACTGCATTGACACCACAAGAGAATAGCGCAATATCAAAGTCATCTTTGTGTGCTGCGATCCATTGGAGTGTTTCAGGCATTTGTTCATATTGATGAAATGCCAGCGTGTGCGCGATATTCAGCCTGTACGGATCGGCCTCAAGAACAGGCTTTACTTCAGCGGCCGTCCGGGTGACCAGCAGAATGCGTCGATTTTTCAGCATGTCCCAGAAAGCGGGTGTCTCAGCCAAATACCGATTCAGGCAGGCGTGGCAGGTCAGTGCGGGGGAAAGAGCATAGTGAGCAAAGACCTGATCGGTCAGCTCCCGCTTCATATAGGATGGTGCTTTAATAGATTCGTCATCATATGGCAAAATGCCAGCAATGCTAGCTTTGCTCACTGCCTCAGCCACCGCGTCCCGTAGTTCCGTATTCGGTAGAAACAGTCCCTTTTGACCGAGATTGGCTTTGACCGCCCAACGTTCCTGTAATACCTTTTCCATCGGCCAGACGGTGTCCTGCGACAACACCAAATTTTCACCATCCCCAATACGAATGAGCGAAAAGGACTGGTGCTGATCGAGTGCCAGCTTCAATCGTTTCAGTACCTCGTCAATCTCCAGATACCTTGGATTCGTCATAACATGTTACCTCCCTGTCGTTCCTGCTTGTTCAACTTTTCAGATGGAGCAAAAAACTTTGTATTCTATCATATGTCGAAAGCGAAAAGGTTTTTGTATGAACGACTATTCTTTTTGGATTCTACCTATTTTTACAAGATTCGTTGCATCTGTACGTGCCGTTTCAGAGGCGTCTTCATAACTTGAGAGAAGACGGTTGAAAGGGAGGAAGATCAATGAATCGCAAGATTGTAATTGAAATTAATTTTAATAACTATGGGATGAATCCCAACCGCCTGACACGTGAGTGGATCAGCGAGCGACTGGATATATTCAGAACCTTTACGCTGCGTAGTTTACTCAGTCAGACAAATACGGATTTCTTATCTGTCGTCAAGCTGGCGGGCGGATGCAGTGACATTGTGGAAGAGGAACTAGCCCGACATGAGCCCATTCCCGACCACATCCGTTTTGGTACGAGCATCGAAAGTAAACGTCGAATTCATGCGTACATCGAAGGCGCGGACGAACTGCTCATTGCTCGAATAGATTCCGACGATTTATACCACCAGTCATTTGTACAACAGTTACATGATTACAAGTTTCAACCGGAGACGGTTGCGCTGGTGAACCAGATGGGTTACCTGTGGGATGCGGTTGAGGGGCAGATGGCACCGGTGTTTCACCGTTCGCCTTCTTTTTATGTGTTTCGCTATCAAGTGGAGGATTTTCTAAATGATTACCGTGTCGTCATTCCTGGGAAGGGTACGCACGGATATGTAACGGAGCTGCCGCATGAGGTCATTCCACTTCGCAACTATGTGAACGTCATTCATGCCGCAAATACTTCGGTAAAAAAAGTGCCGGCGAAGGATCGGCTGTCAGAGAATGAAATGAATGCTGTGCTGGCTGAATTTCTGGGAACAGACATTGCCAATTCGTAACGGTCAGGAGGAGATTATATTGTTTAAAGGAAAAAAACTGCTAGTGACCGGAGGCACGGGATCTTGGGGGCAACGCCTAACGGCTGAATTGCTGAAGGAGGGACCGGCGGAAATCCGGATATTCTCACGCGGTGAATTTGCACAGATTGCCATGCAGCGGCAATTTCAATCTGATCCTCGCCTGAATTTCATGATTGGAGATATTCGCGATCTTCAGGCATTGCAGGAGGCATGTCGCGGAGTGGACTATGTGTTCCATTTGGCGGCATTAAAGCATGTCCCTGTGTGTGAGAGACAGCCAGAGGAGGCTTTCAAGACGAACGTACACGGTACGGAAAATGTGATCCGGGCCAGCATAGAGCAGGGAGTCGCCAAGGTAATTGATGTCTCTACAGACAAGGCGGTAGACCCGGTGAATGTATATGGCATGACGAAGGCGATCGGTGAAAGACTGATGATCCGCGCCAACACTTTAAGTGAGCGTACTCGCTTTGTGTGTATTCGCGGCGGCAACGTGTTGGGGACGAGTGGAAGTGTCGTGCCCCTGTTCAAGCGCCAGATCGCGGAAGGGCAGGAATTAACGCTGACGAGCCCAGATATGACACGCTTCTTCCTCACGCTCGGAGAGGCGATTGGCTTGCTGCTGAAGGCTTCTGTCACGGCAATTGGGGGAGAGACCCTTGTGATGAAAATGAAGGGCTGCAATATTGCAGATCTGGCAGAAGTGATGAAAGAACAGGCGGGACAGCCTGCGTTGAAAGTGAAGGAGATTGGTATACGTGGTGGGGAAAAGCTGCATGAGGTGCTGATTTCGCCCTATGAGGTGCCGCACACGTATCGCTATGATGACCGTTATTTTGTTATTCTTCCCCAGCAAGCAGACGAGCGCTTACTGAGCCAATATGGTGGATTGGAACGAGTGAGCTTCGATCAATATCGCTCGGACGATGAGTTAATGGATCGCGCTGGAATTGCTGAGCTACTGCGAGGCATGGAGTAACGATGAAAGAGGTGGGTATTTTGCAGCTTATGGAAAAAATAACTAAAGGAACTGTAAAGGTTGCGGTAATCGGCCTCGGTTATGTAGGGCTGCCCATGGCAGTGGAAATGGCACAGGCTGGTTATGATGTATATGGTGTAGATTCCGATCCTGTCAAAGTAGCCAAGCTGCTTCAAGGAAAGTCTTACATCATAGACATTGGCGATGATGCATTGGAAGGTCTGATCGGGCAGCAATTGCATCCAGTTACGGATATCAAGGTGCTGGAGCATGCGGATATCGTCGTGATTTGTGTGCCTACGCCGCTGACAGACGGACATCAGCCGGATACGTCCTATATTGAAACGGCTATTGATCAGGCCATACCTCATTTGCGTAGACAAACACTGTTGATTCTGGAAAGCACCACCTATCCGGGAACGACCGAGGAACTGATTCGGCCGGTGATAGAGCAGCGCAGGGGCTGGACGGTAGGTAAGGATTTCTATGTGTGCTTTTCACCGGAACGTGTTGATCCGGGCAGCATTCATTTTAATATTCGCAACACACCCAAGGTGATCGGCGGTTGCACGCCGGATTGTCTGGCAGCGGGAGTGGGTTTTTATGGCTCCTTTTTGGACCAGATTGTTCCAGTCAGCTCGACAACCGTGGCGGAAGCCGCCAAGCTGTTCGAGAATACGTTCCGTAGCGTCAACATTGGAATGGTCAATGAGCTGACAGCCGCCTGTGAGAAAATTGGCATCAATATATGGGAGGTACTGGATGCAGCGGCAACCAAGCCATTCGGCTATATGCCTTTTTATCCGGGACCTGGCATCGGGGGGCACTGTATCCCGGTTGATCCGCTATACTTGTCATGGAAATCCGAGCAGCATGGTTTTCCACTGGAATTCGTGGACTTGGCAGATCGCATGAATCGGCGTATGCCGCTGTATATTGCGGAGCGAATTGAAGCCATGCTCGCTCAGAAAGGTAAAGCCATAAACAAAGCCAAAATCATTCTGGCAGGTGTGGCCTACAAAAAGGACATTGATGATGTTCGGGAATCCCCAGCTCTTGTCCTGTTTGAACATCTAATAAAAATGGGAGCTTCGGTGAGCTTCACCGACCCATATGTATCGAGCTTTAAGCTGAACGGTGAAGCAATCCCATCTCGAACGACAAATGCTCAGCTATGGGAAAGTGCAGATATCGTAGTCATCACGACAGACCATTCTGTGGTGGATTACCAACAGCTGGTCGACCATGCCCCGCTGGTCTTCGATACACGTAATGCGACCGCACATTGCACAGGTGGACATGTCGTGATCTTGGGGCATCCCGGTGATGGAGGGGGCGCCGCTGTTGGCTAACCGTGATCAGGTAAACGAACGTTATTACGGGCAGATCAATTCGGAGGAATCTCATGAAGCCACCCGCAATAGAATTCACTGGATTTGCCGCCATGTACAGGGGCGTACCGTGCTGGATGTTGGGTGCAGTCAGGGGATAACGTCCATTTTGCTTGGACGGGAAGGCTTTGAGGTAACGGCTATTGATTTGGAAGAGGGCAGCATTTCTTATGCAAAAAAAGAACTTCGTCAGGAATCTGCACCAGTCCGGGGAAGAGTCCACTTTCAGTTAAAGGACATTTCACAATTTGAGCGTCCTCCCGGTGGATTTGATACCATTATTTTAGGGGAGATTTTGGAACATTTTGCGCATCCCGACACCCTGCTGGCTCATGCTTACCGCTTGTTGAATAAAAAGGGAACGCTCGTCTTGTCTGTACCTTATGGATACCATCCTTTCCATGATCACAAGCGGACTTACTATGCTGGGAGCCTCTCCCGTGTGTTGTATCCTTATTTTGATGAACAAGCGCTGGAGGTACATCACAAATATTTGTGCTTTGCCGGCCGCAAGAAGTCGAAAGAACTGCGTGAGGTCAAACCAGAGGTAGCGCATCTGAATGAGTGGATGAAACTGGACGAGGAACAATTTCGACTGGTGGAGCAGCAGCATGTTCGCAAAATGAATCAGCGAAAGGCCGCACTCGACAAGGCGGTACAGCGAATCCGGCATATGGAGGAACAACTTTTGCCGATGGAAAGGTATGTACGTGCCGAACAGCTAGTCAAGACGCAGGCTGAAAGGAGAGGTGCATATACTGATGGCGAGTCTACCGGAAAAACGAAGGCAGATTCAGCCAAAGGTAAAGGGGATGACGTGAAGTCATGACTGAGCATCCAATGACCATCAGCTTGTGCATGATCGTAAAGAACGAGGAGCAGACACTTGCACGCTGTCTGGATTCGGTCGCAGACCTGATGGATGAAATCATCATTGTGGACACGGGATCGACGGATCAGACGAAGACGATAGCAGCCCGCTATACGGATCGGCTTTATACGTTTGAATGGAAGGATGATTTTGCAGCCGCCCGTAATGAATCGTTTGATAAGGCGACGTGTTCCTACATCATGTGGCTGGATGCGGACGATGTGCTGCTGGAGCCGGAGCGTGAGCGCCTGCGTGCCTTGAAGCAGCGTTTGTCTATGGATATCGACGCAGTGGTAATGCCACTTCATTTGGCAGAGGGGGAGCAGGGTGAACTGTTGTTCACCTCACGCCGTATCCGTCTCGTGAAGCGTGAGCGACAATATCGCTGGGAGGGACGTCTGCATGAGGATTTGGTGATACCTCAAGGGCAAATCGTTCATTCAGATGTGGCAGTCACACACCGCCGAATGCAAGACCACACGCTCCGTAATCAACGTATTCTCGCCAGGTGGATCAGCGAAAGCGGCAAGCTGGAGGGGCGTCTGCTGTATTTGCATGCCAATGAATGTTTTGACCGTAAAGAATATGCCGAGGCGGCAGAGGCGTTCAATCATCTGTTGGAGGAGCCGAGCGGCTACCGGGAGGAGAGGATTACCGCTTGTGCGCGCTCGGCGGAATGCTATTTTCACCTCGGGAAGCCGGAGCAACAGCTGGATAGTCTGTTAAGCTCCTTTCGATACGGTGTACCGCAATCAGACTTGTGTTGCATGATCGGTGACTGGTTTTTCACACGAAACGAATGGAGCACTGCCGCATACTGGTATGAAAAGGCATTGGAGCAACAGCATCACCTTCCGGGTATGCGACCTGTTCCGCTGCCATGCTACTCCTGGTTACCTCATGTGCGGCTCAGCCATTGCTACGCCCATGCAGGTAAGCTGGACGCTTCGTATGAGCATAACCAAACCGCTTTACGCTATTTACCTGACGACCCGCATTTACTGGATAACGAACGCAAACTCAGGGAGGCTATTTCCAACTTCCCACCCTCAGCCTGTTCCTCAAAATAGTTCAAGCTGTTCCGGCCCGTTATCTTCTTCGGGTGGCTTGCGAGGTGGAAAAGGTTTAGGGTCCATGCCAAGCATGGTCATGAGCTGCTTGGCGTTAGCAGCGGCGTCTCCACCTGAGTTGTTGTTGAAAATAACGCACACCTCACGGCTTTGCTGCTCCAGCTCCAGCAATCTGTCTCTCCATTCGGTCAACTCTTGTTCATTGTACCGATACAGATAACGAACCTCCCGCCAATTAGGCGCGGAGCTTTGATTCCAGCCCGATATGTTCCGTCCGTGGAGACGTACGACTGTCAGATTACCATCTGTAGCCAACGGCACAATGGGAACCGACCCCGGTCCTGCCTGCGGCTCGTCGCATACGCTGTGTATCCAGCCTTCTTCACGCATGAATGCCAGCGTTTGTTTCCGAAAATCGGGTGTGAACCAGCTTTGATGTCTGAATTCAAGTACGGATGGGACCTCTCCCATCCTTTTTTTCGTGTCTCGCAGTACAGCGACATTCTCACGTGTACAGTCGAACCAGGGCGGGTACTGAAACAGCACGGCTTTGAGCTTGCCCGCTTCGCGAAGAGGCTGTATGGATGCATGCAGTGCTTCGTACATGGCATCTATTGTTTTGAAGTAAGGCTGCTTGCCGCGGGTATGTCCAGTCATGCCTTGATAGGCTTTGACGAGAAATGAAAAAGAGTCTGGTGTTTCCGCCGCCCAGCGTGCCATACGATCTGTGGGCTGCACCGCATAGAAAGAACTATCCATCTCTACTACCGGAAAATGGCTTCCATAGACGCTTAGTTTTTGGTTAGCTTTGGTGCCCGTTGGATACAAGTCATCGTGATCGCCCCAACCCGTAAGTCCAATTTGAATCATAACTTTGCTGCTCCTTTCTCTTATGAATACTTCTAAAAGCGTTCCCATGAATCATTTTAATGATAAAATGGGGTGGATCATGTACTCTTTATTAAAGCTACTGAAGGTATTATGAAATGGATTCAAATAACGATTATTGTAACATGTTTGTTGTTCAGGATTTTGTAAAACCCTTATTCGTAATGCTTTTGAGTTTCCAGTTTGAAAAAGCTAATATAGTATGTAATAGAGCGAAATGAGTTCATGGAGGAGAAACGATATGGCAGAATGGTACGAGCAAAGCTTTGGGGAAGATTATTTATTGGTATACAAGCATCGCGACTTTCAGGGGGCCTATCAGGAAGTGCAAAAAATGATCTCCTGGCTCAAATTACCGCAAGGCTCCAGCGTATTGGATTTATGCTGTGGGATGGGACGTCATTCGCTTGCGCTCGCAGATGCAGGTTATCAGGTGACAGGTGTGGACCTTTCCAATGTGCTGCTGAGAGAGGCTCGTGCAGCTGATTCCGAAGGGCGGGTAAGTTGGTATCAAGGGGATATGAGAGAGGTGCCGCTGGATGAAAGCTATGACGCGGTGATGAATTTGTTCACCTCCTTCGGTTATTTTGAAAAGGATGAGGAGCAGCTTAAAGTACTAAAGGAAATATATCGGTTGTTGAAGCCGGGAGGACGCTTTATCATAGATTATTTGAACCCTGCTTACGTAACCGCTCATTTGGTACCGCATTCGTCACGGGAGGATGAAGGAAATTGGATTGAGGAGCATCGGGTCATTGAAGATGGCTTTGTGAAAAAGCAAATTGCGATTCGGTCAGCCGCATCTGTTACGGCCACTGAGGCAGCCTCTGCTCTGGGTACGACTCCTACTGAGGGAGAACCCGCGCGCGTGTATCATGAACGAGTGAAGCTATATCCGTATGAAAAGTTCCGTGGATTGCTAGAGCAAGCCGGACTATCCGTAGAGCAGGTGCACGGAAGCTATAATGAAGATCAATATATCGAAGATGCTTCGCCTCGAATGATTTTTGTCGGCGTGCGGGCTTGAAACAGAAAGGCGGATGGGAAGCCATGAAAATGCCAGAGCTTACACCGTGTGAGCGAATAGACGGAGGCTTTCAGGTCAAAATATCCATGTCCTTTCCGCTGCGCTGGGTGAATAGCTATGTGCTCAAGGGACAGCACGGTTTTACGATTGTAGACCCGGGGCCGCGCAATATGGATACCGAGGCAGAATGGGCGCATGTCTTCCAACAGCTGGGGATGTCCTTTGAGGATATCTCTGACATTGTGGTAACTCATCATCACCCCGATCATTACGGATTGGCGGGCTGGATGCAGCAGCAAAGTCAGGCTCGTGTACATATGTCAGCTCGAAGCCATAAGGAAGCGATGATGATGTGGGACGCTCCAGAATCGACGGTCGCTATGGAGAACAGGCTTCCCAGCTTTTTTGTCCAGCATGGCTTTCCTTTGGAGCAAGTGTCGGCCTTGGAATTACATATACGGCAGGCTTATTTGCAAGTGAATCCACAGCCTGAGATTACCGTTATTCCTACCGGAATGGACGCTCGTCTGGAATGGGGTGGACGCAGTTGGCTGCCCGTCGAGACAGGAGGGCATGCGCCCGGACATGTGTCCTTATATGACCCGAATAGCGGCGTTATCCTCTGCGGTGACGCAGTTTTGCCGCAGATTTCTCCTAATATCAGTCTGCTGCCGGGCAGTGATGCCCAGCCGTTGAAGTCTTATGTAGACGGCTTGCAGCGTCTAAGCGAGCTGGAGGTAGCGTGGGCATATCCGGGGCACCGCAATCCGTTTGGTTATTTTCGGGAGCGGACGCAAGCGTTGCTGGCGCATCATGAAGAACGGCTGGATAAATTCCAGCAGATGATCCAACCGGAGGGCAGCACAGCCTATGAGCTGTGCATTGCCATGTTCGGTGGCAAGCTGGGTATTCACCAGCTAAGGTTTGCCATGTCCGAGACGCTGGCTCATCTGGTGGAGCTGGTGCGCCGTGAACGGGCCTCTATGAGCGAGACGGACTCAATCACGCGCTTCTATCCCCTTTGCCGTCAATAGTCGCGGAAAACTACCCAACAAGTGACATGACGAAGCAACATGACAAGCGGCATGCATGCCGGAAAAGAGGATTTTATGAATTTGCTGCTGCTGGGAGCTACCGGACGCGTAGGACGGTACATATTAGATTATGCATTAGAGGAAGGTCATGCCGTTACTGTCCTTGTTCGTTCACCGGATAAGCTGGAGGATTACGCACCCGGATACGGGAATCAGCTGCAAATCGTACAAGGCGATGCCACTAATGCAGAGGACGTAGCACAAGCGCTGAAGGGTGGGGCGACGGCTGTAATCAGTGCGCTGAATACGGATGGAACGACTACCTTATCCGTTAATATAGCCCTGCTGGTCCGGCTCATGCAGGAGCAGTCCATTTCCCGGCTCATTACAGTAGGAACGGCAGGGATTTTGCAAAGCCGGACCGAACCGGACCTGTACCGGTACGAGTCCTCCGAGACCCGGCGACGCAGCACTCGTGCGGCCGAGGAACATCGGCGAGTGTACGAATTGCTGCATGAATCGCCACTAGACTGGACAATCGTATGTCCAACCTATCTGCCGGATGGAGCGCGGACAGGTATTTATCGCGTGGAAAAAGATTTTTTGCCTGAAGGTGGCTCACAAATTACCACCGCGGATACGGCTGATTTTACCTATCGTCAATGCAAGAGTTACGAATTTGTCCGTACACGGGTAGGCATTGCCTACTGATCGTGGAACGCCAAACATAGCATCATTTTTAAACATTCAACCAGAGCGCGGTAAGTGTACCTACTCATTGCGTTCTTTTTTATTTGACAAACACTCAGGCTTAGAATACTATGGTTCTTAACAGAAACAATGTTTCCTGAGATCTTGTGTAGATCTTTAATTTATTATAGTAGCATCAAGCAACAGTTTTTAATAAGCAAAAGGAAGTGCATTCAATCATGACCGAGCCATCGCATCCCTATAAAACCTATTCGGAAGTGAAGCTACAGCAGCAGCAATTGCTCCGTAAAAATGTCATTGACGCCGCATGTATCCTTCTTGCGGAAGAAGGGCCAGAGGCCGTGACCGTGCGGCGAGTTGCGCAGAAACTAAGTTGTTCCACCAAGATCATTTACAGTATTTTTGGCAGTAAGGATGGTCTTGCCAATGAGATGTACCTGGATGGATGTCGGCTATTGGCTGAATCCTTTCAGCAAGTACCCGTTACCGAAAGCGTACTCGCTGATCTTGAAGCTCTATGCTGGGCGTACTGGGAATTTGCGCAGCTTCATTCAGCCTATTACAAAATGATGTTTGGCGGGGCATTATCTGATTTCAAGCCGGATGAACAGAGCTTGGAGGGTACCACAACGGCCCTGTCTCAAATCCTGCAAACCGTCATACACGCTATGGAGCAGGGAGCATTGAAAGAACATGATCCGCTGCTGGTTGTCCGGATGTTTTGGTCTGCTTTACATGGAGTCATACATCTTCAGTTTGCAGGTCATTTTTCAGATGTAGATATGGCTCAAGGAGTGTATGCATTTACACTGAAGAATGCGCTCGTAGCATTTAAAACATCCTCATCTCCATCGTAAATATGAAGTGTACTGAGGTCGTCATAGTAGATGACTTCAGTTCATTATAGAGTAGTGGTAACAATGTTTCTTAAATAAAACAACAATACTATGGAGGTTGTCATCATGTTTATGTACGCAAATAAAATAGCTCTGATCACAGGGGCTTCATCCGGTATTGGCGAGGCCTTTGCCTATTCGCTCGCAGCTAAGAAATGTAATCTCATTTTGGTAGCACGCAATGAAACCAAATTAAAGACACTGGCTAAAGAACTCTCAGCTAAATATAACGTAAAAGCAACGGTGATTGCGTTGGATCTTTCCACACCAGGAGCACCCCAAGCATTGCATCAGGAGGTTCAAAAGCAACAGCTAAAGGTAGATCTCTTGATTAACAACGCGGGTTTTGCCACCTATGGATACTTTGAGCAGGTTTCAGGAGAACGACAGCATGAGGAAGTGATGCTCAATGTGGCTGCTTTAGTCGACATCACACATGCATTTATGCCTGATTTATTGCGTAAGCGGGATGGTGGATTAATCAATGTTTCTTCCACAGCTGCATTTCAGCCCGATCCTTATATGGCGGTGTATGGAGCAACCAAAGCATTTGTGCTTTCTTTTACTGAAGCGCTATGGGCCGAAAATCGGAAACGGGGGCTTAGAGTTCTGGCCCTTTGTCCAGGCTCAACGGAAACGCCGTTTTTTGATATTGTTGGCGCAAGTGAAGCGTCAATTGGAATTAGGGAAACTCCCCAAACCGTTGTGAAGAACGCGTTGAGAGCATTTGAAAAGGGGCGTAGTCACATCATTTCCGGTCGCCAAAACTATTGGGTAGCTCAGGTGTCCCGGTTCTTCTCTCGTCAATCCACGCTGGGAATTGTAGAACGTGCACTGCGTCCACAAAATGGATTGTAATTTATGAATAAAGGTAATCTGAGCTTGAAATGTTAGAATACCAATGAATAAGCTGTGAGTTTTATGCACCGGGTCTGATCGTTTATAGCTTGACTTGAATCAGACCCGGTGTTCCTATTTGTATAGATCAAGCGTTAGATCCTAGTTCTAGTCCTCGGGAATATAGTAAAATTCCATCCCGTTTCTCCCAGCCATTAGCTGACCAGAAGCGTTGACCCCCTGCGTTATGCTCCATCACAAACAGATGACATTTATCAATGCCTTCTCTCAGCAAAGCAGATAACGCTTTATCCACCAGTCTGGGCGCGATCCCTTGACCACGATGTGCTGTGGCTACACCCAGATGATACAGAAACCCCCTGCGACTATCGTGACCCGCCAAAATCGTGCCTATGATGCTTCCATCATGCTCACAGACAAAGCTAAGTCCTTCGTTCCGTTGTAAAAAGCGTGCAATCCGCTCCGGTGAGTCGGCCTCGCTTAATCCCAATCCGTCTAAGCCATTCCAAAGGTCAATGGCCTGATCATAATCGTCAGCCTGCATCGTACGGAATGTATATCCTTCAGTTACGTTTGCCATGTCTAGTTCTCCTCTAACCCTGTATATATCTGTTGTATTCCAAGCGTTGTTTGTTATTTAACGTGTTGTATTCGGTGCACTTTCTTCCCCAAGCTCCTGCTCGCGCTCTGCCTGTTTGCGATGGGCGATGCGGCTGCTGGCCGAAGCTGCGATAGCGCCCACAATGTCGTCCAGGAACGTATGGATCGGCCCGAGGCTTTTATCATTCAGGCGTTCCAGCACACCCGGTTTGAGCTTATCGACATAACCGTAATTGGTAAATCCAATGCTGCCGTACACATTTACGATGGAAAAGGCCAGAATTTCATCCACACCGTATAATCCCTCATCATTCTCAATCATGTCCTGCAATGGGGGAAGAAGAGCGCCTTGTTCAGCAAGGATATCCAGTTGGATGCCCGTGAGCACGGCATTTTGAACCTCGCGCTTCATCAGTACCTTGTCCACATTCTCCATACATTCTTCCATCGTTAGGGTCGGGTAATATTTTTTTTGTAAAAGCATGACCAGTTCTGCAATTTCAGTCAGGTTCACACCACGCTTGTGCAGCAACTCGCGGGTGGCATCGGCTACCTTTTTACTATTCAGGCTGTAAGGTGCTTTTTTCTTGTCCATAAAGTTGAAGTTCCCCTCCTCGTATAGATCCTGATTTCTACTGCAATTATGACCAGTGTGTCCAGTCTGCTGAAAAAGTAGTTATTTTTTACGCGAGGCTCGTATACATATTAGTACAATCTGTACAAAATTGTTAGGGAGGAACTTCACTTATGAATATAAAACACCCATGGCGTATGACCTCTGTAGCTGGACTGCTATCCCTACCCCTGTTGTTGTCGGGCTGCAGCCTTTTCGGCAACGAATCGGCATCCATTGACCCCCCGCCGTCCACGACAGAGCAGTCCATGATTAAGGCTGTAACCGGAAAAGCACCTGCCAGTACAGGTCAACTGAGAGCTGTTTTTTTGCAAGATCATAACGGTTTGCTGGCCCCGGTATCTTTACCGATTGCTACAGGTGATGTGCAGGCAGATGCCAAGTCAGCGCTGGAAACATTGGTTGAGGGCGGGCCGTATGCTGGATTATTACCAGAGGGATTTAAAGGTGTAATACCCCAGGGTACAGAAGTGAAAAGTGTGACGGTGGACAAGAACAACAAGCTGGCTGTTGTCGAGTTCAATAAATCTTTCGCGAACTATAAGCCACAGGAAGAACGAAAATTAATGGAGAGTTTGACCTGGACCCTGACCGACCGTCCCGATATTGAGAGTGTACAGATCTGGGTGGATGGCAAAAAACTGAACGAAATGCCTGTTGGCGGCACACCGCTGGATCATCCGTTGACGCGTGCAGTAGGTATTAATTTGGAGATTGGTCATGGCGTAACACCCCTGGATTCCAGTCCAGTCACCGTGTATTTCTCTTCATCTTCTCCTGCTGGAGTTCAATACTACGTACCTGTAACACGGTTGGTCAGCCCTGAAAAAGATCGTGTCCAGTCAGCGCTGCATCAATTGATTCAAGGGCCGCAGACCAAGGATGGGCTACAAGAAGTGATGACAGGGGAGACGGCGCTGAAATCGGTAGAACGCTCCAAAGACAACGTAATTACGGTATCTCTTTCAGATGATATGTTTGCTAAGGGAGAAGCCGTGCCTGCTGAATTTTTGGAATCGGTTGTGCTGACAGCGGCAGACAATTCAGATGATGCGGTCAAAACAAAAATTCGGATTGAACTAAATGGTGAAAAAAGCGTGATTGGACAAAATAATCAAAATTATGGAGAGCCTGTAGCCAAGCCGCAACATATTAACGAAATCCCTCTTTAAGGGCGGGAATCGTCCTTGGGGTGCTTTTGCCTGCACACTTTGGTAAAATAAACATATAAGAACAGGTTGCATACGACGTAGGAGGAAAAAGCATGAGTAGATCTAACGGACGAAACGGTGATGAGCTGCGCCCGATGAAATTGACAGCAGGAGTAAATAAATACGCGGAGGGCTCTGTTTTTATAGAGGTTGGCGAGACGAAAGTCATTTGCACGGCTACTGTAGAAGAACGCGTACCACCCTTTATGAAGGGACAAGGAAAAGGCTGGGTAACCGCAGAGTATTCCATGCTTCCGCGTGCGACTCATAGCCGTAATCAGCGTGAAGCTGCGCGTGGCAAGCTGACAGGCCGTACCATGGAAATTCAGCGTCTGATTGGAAGAGCGTTGCGTTCGGTGGTCAATTTGCAGGCGCTTGGTGAACGGACGATTACGTTGGATTGTGACGTCATTCAGGCGGACGGCGGAACACGCACAACCTCAATTACCGGTTCTTTCGTAGCGTTGGCGATTGCGGTCAATAAAATTGCCACCCAGCACAAGCTGCCTGTTTTTCCAATTACCGATTTCCTGGCTTCCGTCAGCGTAGGGGTTGTTGGTGAAAAAGCGTTGCTGGATCTGAACTATGAAGAGGATTCCAAGGCCAAAGTGGACATGAATCTTGTCATGACTGGCAGCGGAAAATATGTTGAGCTGCAAGGTACAGGTGAAGAAAGCCCATTTGACCGTAACGAATTGGATCAACTGCTTAGCTTGGGCGAACAAGGGATTCTGCAAATGATTGAGCGCCAAAAAGAAGTACTTGGACCGATTGCTGATAAGATCGGTGCTGGACGTACAGGAGCTGGCGCCTAATGCGGCTGGATGGCCCGGTCGTCATTGTCGCTACGAAAAATAAAGGAAAGGTGCGGGAATTTGCCCATGCTTTTGCGCCGTTTGGCAAGGAAGTCAGAAGCATGTACGATTATCCCGACATTCCTGATGTCGTTGAAGATGGCAAAACCTTTGCCGAAAATGCACTGAAAAAAGCTAAAGCGGTTGGAGATGTGCTCGGATTGCCCGTGCTGGCCGATGATTCCGGCCTCTGCGTGGACTTGCTGGACGGTGCGCCGGGGGTATACTCTGCCCGTTATGCTGGAGAAGGTGCCAGCGATCACGAAAACAATATTAAGCTGCTCGACGTTCTGGAATCGAAGCAGCTGGGTGATGATACGGGACAGCCTTTGCTAAGCCCGGCTCAATTCGTCTGTACCTTGATTCTATATAATCCGCAGACTGGCGAGACGTTGGAATCGACAGGCTCCGTGGAAGGCTGGATTACTACTGAAACCGCCGGCAGCGGCGGGTTTGGGTATGATCCGCTGTTTTATTTGCCAGAGTTTGAAAAGACAATGGCCGAGCTGACGTTGGAACAAAAGCAGGCTATCAGTCACCGAGGGATAGCTCTGCGTGATTTGGCAACAAAGCTGGGTAATCCACAGGCATAGCTTGGTAACAGGGGAGAAATCATCCCCCCATTCACATAACGAAAAAAAAGGCTATCCGTCAGTCATGAGCTGCGGATAGCCTTTTTGGTACTTTCTGTTCCCCATATAGTACACAGCGAAAAATTGCCGCTGCCGCTTAGAAGCTCTATTGCTCCAGCATTCAGTGTAGCTTATCGAATAGCTACCTTGTAAGTGCGCAACCAGTTATCCACTTGAGCCAAGTAGGCAAACAACTGGGGACCCGACATCAGCTGACCAAACCAAGGCAGATTGGTGGATGCCTCCGGTGAGGCGGCAATATCGCGTACCTTTTGCGCATCGATCAGCTTGAGCAGTGGGGAAGAGGAATCATCCAGCAGCTGCAACGCCTGCTTTTTCACAGCCTCAAGATAGGAAGGGTTATGAGTTTTGGGATATGGGCTTTTTTTGCGATACAGCACATCATCCGGCAATACGCCCTCTAGCGCCTTGCGCAAAATACCTTTTTCACGTCCGCCTGTCATCTTGATACTCCACGGAATGTTCCATACATATTGTACCAGTCGATGATCGCAATACGGCACCCGCACTTCGAGTCCGGCACCCATACTCATCCGATCCTTGCGATCCAGTAGAGTAGGCATAAAGCGGGTGATGTTCAAATAGGACATGACGCGCATTTGCGCAGCTTTTCCTGTTTCCCCCGGTAGCTTCGGCACTTCTCCTACCGCTTCTGAGTAGCGATCGTTCAAATACTCCAGCGGCTTGATCCAGTCCCGTACCTCGGGAGACAACAGACTGGCTCTCATATCGGGTGCAACTGCCCACGGGAATGTACCCGAATTCAGCATATCTTCCCGGTGGAACCATGGATATCCGCCAAAAACTTCATCCGCAGCCTCGCCGGAAATAGCGACCGTAGCTCCTTTTTTAATCTCCCGGCAAAAGAGATACAGCGACGAATCCACGTCCGCCATGCCGGGTAAATCCCGCGTTAGTGTGGAGTTGTTCAGAGCTGCTACGACTTCTGGCGTATCGAATTCAATCCAGTGATGATTTGTCCCTAATTCATCCACCATCCGCTGAATCCAGGGGGCATCGGCTCCGGGTTGAAACGCATGGGCTTTAAAATGCTTGTCGTTATCCACATAATCGACCGAATACGTATGAACTTGTCCTTGCCCGGTACGGTTATAATAATCGACAGCTAATGCGGATAGAGCGCTTGAATCCAGCCCGCCAGACAATAAGGTGCACACTGGAACATCCGAAATGAGCTGCCGCTCCACCGTATCCAGCAACAGTTCTCGTACCTTGAGCGCCGTTTCTTCGGTGTTATCCTCATGCGCAATGCTTTCCAACTTCCAGTAGGCTTGAATGCGCACGCCGTCGCGGGTGTAGGTTAGCGTATGCCCGGGACGTAGCTCCTTCATGGACGAATAGACGCCGTGTCCGGGGGTACGTGCAGGCCCAATGATAAAAATTTCGGCCAATCCCTCGGCGTCCACTGCTGCTTCTACTGCTGGATGCTGAAGCAGTGCTTTGGGTTCTGAGCCAAATACGAATACTTCTTCGGTTTGGCTATAAAATAACGGCTTCACTCCCAGCCGATCCCGTGCCAGAAATACCTGCTCCCGCTCACTATCCCAGACCGCAAACGCAAAAATGCCGTTTAACCGATCCACACATTCGGGGCCCCATTCGATATAGGATTCGAGCAGCACCTCCGTGTCGCATTGTGTACGGAAAAAATGCCCGCGCTGTTGGAGCTCTTTTTTCAGCTCAGGCGCGTTATATATTTCCCCGTTATATACAATCGTATAAGTGATATCCTCCAGCTGCCGGATCATGGGCTGAGCGCCATTTTCCGGGTCCATTACGCTCAGTCTTCGGTGTCCGAAGGCACACGGGTTGGATATCCAGGTACCCGCAGCATCCGGTCCGCGATCGGAGAGCGTTTGTGTCATATTCAGCAGCAGCTCAGATTGATGCATTAAGTCTCCGTTCCACTGTATGAAACCTGTAATTCCGCACATGTCTGTTCATCCTCTCTTTGTCGTGTTCATCCAGTGTTGGAATGAATCAAAAACTAAATCCCCAGTTCATCAGTATATATGCCGAAAAGAAGCATAAAATGTCTGTCCGTTCCGAAAACTACAGATGGGGAAACCCGTCTACTCGCAAGGAAGGAGGGAGACCATGTACTACATCAAGGATGCCAAAATACGCCGCTTCACTGAACTTGACGGAGTGCGCTGTGCTGAGGTAGAGGTGCGGCCCGGTGCCGCAGATGACCCGGAATTGCTGGTCTATATCACGGCCAAGGATCAGACGGATGGTCAGCATGACTATGACATGGTACGGATCATCCGCAATGACGCCGATCTGGAGCTGGATTGGTACGACAATAATCTGCATTCGGCATTTGAGGAAGTGACAGACAAGGCTTTTACCGACTCTACACACATTACTGCTGGTGAGGAGCGAGAGAAGTTTAAAAAAGAATTGCTCTCCTATGGGCAGCTCAGTACAGAGTTCGCCAAGGAGTTCGGGGCATGAGGATATGGTGTGCTATGCCTCGGCTTTTGTTGATTTGGGCTCCGGCGCCATCGCCGGATCAGCGTGAAAGGAGGGGGAAATCATAGACGGCAAAGCGAAGTATAAGAAAAACAAAGGCAGCAGTTATATTCATAACAATGAGTTCGCGGAAGAAGTGCTGGAGAAAAACGTAAGACATGAAGTACGGAAAAGTCCTAAACGCTTTGGGAATAAATAAGCAGCCATTGAACTAAATAGCAACAGCAACTCATCAAAAATGACCCTAAAGAAGCCTCCGTATCCCGCCAAATTTGCGGTATGCAGGAGGCTTCTTTTTGAACTAAGCCGCTTCACGCAGCGTCATAATCCCTTTGTAGATGTTATACACAAAAACCCCGAGATAGACCACTACGAATAGCAGTACAAACCCGATCACTGAACCTGCATGATTCGACGTTATTATAAAATACACTAGCGGAATTGCCGCAATAATGGGGAAAATATGCGATAAAATAGCTTTTTTTGCATGTCCCTGAACATATTCGTCCCGTACTGCAATCCACACAATGACAGGCACTAGAAAAGGTGCGAAGAAAATGCTGAAATAACAAAGTGACGACAAAAGACCTCTCACGGATTAACCCCTCCTTTATGCATGGTTCTTTGTACATAATACCCCGTTAGCGTCCAAATGATTCCTTTTGCAGCCAGCTTCCCTATATCATAAAAAAATGCTTTTGACAGTTGCCCGAAATGTGATATAATAATCAATGCGCTGAATACATAAGGTTTTATTGATCACTATCTTGTCCCAGTAGCTCAGCTGGATAGAGCAACGGCCTTCTAAGCCGTCGGTCGGGGGTTCGAATCCCTCCTGGGACGTCGAAGCGTTCAGATATGTAAAGTTTGAACGAAATTAAAAATGCTTCAAATCCTTGATATATAAGGGTTTGGGGCGTTTTTTCTTTTATTGGGGTTACGATAGAAAACGTTAGAAAAAGGTGTGATTAATACACCTGTTTACTCAAATTATACACACGATTTTTACACGCTATATAAACGTTCAAAAATGTCTGTTGTTTGTTTTGAATCCTGTTCACGTAGCTCTTTCATAAGGTGGGCATATGTAGAGGTAGTGATATCTAATGAGGCGTGACCAAGCCGCTCCGAAACATACAGTAAACTAATACCTTTATATAGTAGCACGCCTGTTGAATAACCACAAAATGGTAGAAAAAAGATCGTCTTTTCTATAGAATCGTTGGTACCATCCAAACGAATCCGAAAGAAGACGATCTCATGAAAAATTCTATCACGATTACATCTATCCTTCAATCCATGCTGACTCCTGAAGAAGTTCAAGGGGTTGTGAAGTTAATAGGTTATGAAGACAAAGCCCGCAAGTTTACGGTGTACCATTTACTCCAATACTGGTGCATGGCTGCGTTGGAACAATGGGGTAGCTATCGATCCAGCGTAGATTATGCGGCTCTCTGTGGCTTGCCCGTCGTCCACTACTCACGCTTTTCAACCAAAGCCGCCGAAGTCTCGTTTTCCGTATTTAAGGAACTTTTCCATCTACTTGTTTACAAATGTAACCGGGAAGCACGTCGGAAACTGACTTTCCCAAAAGAATTATTACTCATAGATTCAACCACGATGACGGTGGGAAAAACGCGTTTGCCTTGGGCTCCTTATCACGGGGAGCGTGCAGGTATTAAACTTCAAGTCGCTTTACGAGCAGAAAATGGGCAACCCCTTCAGGTGGTCGAAACGCTGGGCTCCAAGCATGATGGCCCCATGAGTGAAGCGTTGGCTCAACCGGACTACATTTTGGTGATGGACCGTGCTTATGGGAAACTGGAGCGTCTGGATCACTTCAAAACCCATGGACAATCGTTTGTCATTCGGCTTCGCGACAACGTCCATTTGGAAAAGCCTCATGCGCTACGTCGCCTTATGAAGCCAGATTCATCCGTCATTCGGGATATCACTTGCCAGTTGGGAACCCCTCAGTGTCGTTCCAGACAACGTCATCGTGTGGTGATGTTTCGGGATTTTGAAGGTCGGGAAATTCGGGTGGTTACCGATTTAATGCAGGTGACCGCAGAACAAATCGCACAGATCTATAAGGCTCGATGGCAGATTGAAGTCTTCTTTCGTTGGATCAAGCAACATTTGAATATTCCAACGCTGTTTGGTACGACTGAAAATGCGGTCTATGGGCAATTATTCTGTGCTCTAATCGTCTATGTCCTGCTCAATTGGCTATTTGTTGCTGCTCAGACTTCATGGCCCCAACATGCCGTTCTTTCCTTTGCGCGATTTTCTCGTCTATTTCTTCTTCAAAACTACCTGTTGAATGGCTGATTCAGATTCAGCGCGTTCTTCTTCAGTGCACCTCTTGTTTCATGAATTGAGTTACTTATTTTGGTTATTCAACAGGCGTGGCAGAATCTAAAAGTATCTATAATCATAAAAGATTTATTCCACTTTTAGATAAGGATTGAGAAGACCATTTCAGCTAACTGCGGCTTTAGTTTAATCACAATCTTCCATAAAAGAGCGCGATTCTATAATAAGGATCAGTTCGTTTTTATTAAAGGGCCATATTATATCTTTTAATTTAAGTGAAACTGCCTAAAAAGTATGTTAATATCAGATTTAACAGACAGACAAACTAGTATTTATAGAGGCGAAATTATGAAAAAATATAGAATATATCAAGTAGACTCATTTACAAAAAATAGATTTCATGGTAACCCTGCTGGGGTTGTTCCAAATGCAAATGGACTTACAGATGAGCAGATGCAGAGAATTGCAAGAGAATTAAATAATTCGGAAACTGCATTTATTTTTGAAACAGATTCTTCAAATTATGATGTTGAAGTAAGATTTTTTACTCCAACAACAGAGGTTCCAATTTGTGGTCATGCAACAGTAGCAGCGCATTATATTTATTCAATTGAGAGAAAAGCTGAAACTGGAAGAATTATTCAAAAAACAAAAGCAGGTATATTGCCTGTTGATGTTATAAAGTATGAAGATGACTATTCTATTGTAATGACACAGGGAGAACCTTCTGTATCAGAGCCTTTAAATGATGAAATAAGAAGTCAGATTGCAAATGCGTTAGGTATTTCTTGTAAAGATATTTGCATGGAATATCCAGTTGCAATATCTTCAACAGGTCATTCTAAGGTAATGGTTCCGATTTACTCCAATGAAATACTACATAGTTTGAAACCTGATTTGCAGAAGCTTACAGAAATTAGCAAGCATATTGGATGTAATGGATATTATGTTTTTACATTAAATCCACAAGAGGATATATTGGTTCACGGAAGAATGTTTGCTCCTGCAATTGGAATAGCTGAAGACCCGGTGACAGGAAATGCAAACGGACCGCTTGGAGCCTATTTGGTACACTATAACATTTTGCAAAATGAGAATGAGCAGTCTTTTGATTTTGATATTTTACAAGGTGAGGCAATCAAAAGAGAGGGAACAATGCATGTTCATGTGAAAAAGGAACAGGGAAAACCCGTATTAGTTCAAATTACGGGGAAAGCGGTTATTGCTTTTTCAACGGAGATCATACTTTAAAAAGTCTAACAAATTTATCAATAAGCTTAATGACGGATTGTCAAGCCAAGTACAAACCCAATAACACCAACGTCCCAGCAAGTACTCCTGGGACGTATAGCAAAAAGCTTCCTACATGTAGGAAGCTTTTTTGTGTTCCAGCAGGATGATTGCTGCTAGCTTTATACCGTCGCCTTCTCCTTATGAGCAAAGAATTGAGGTAGATGCTCTTTGTGTGCTTCTAGCAATTCATCCAGTACGGTTTGAGCAATGTCCCCGCTTGGTACGAGCGGATTCAGGGTGAAGGCTTGCAGTGCTATTGCATAGTCACCGGTGACCGCCGCTTCAATCGTCAGCTCTTCCATTGCCTTCATCACTTGCAGCAAGCCCCGCTGTGCAGGTGGGAATTTGCCAAAGTTGACAGGTTCGGCGCCATGGGCGCGAATGACACTGGTCACTTCGATGGCGCTATCATAAGGAACATCATCAATCGCACCATTGTTACGTGTACTAACCACCATCAATGTGCCTTTGTTGTTATAAATGGAATTAATGATCTCACAGGCTGCATCGCTGTAATGCGCACCGCCGCGTTTGGATAGTTCCTCTGGTTTGTAATCCAGATTTGGATCTTTATACAATTCAAATAGACTTTCTTCCAGACGTTTGACCACTTGACCCCGAGTTCCTTCGTTTTTGGCTTCCTCTAATTCTTCCTTGAGCATGTTATCCGTCATATAGTAATACCGATGGTAAGGACAAGGCAGCATTTTCAATTGACGAACTTGATCATACAGGAAGCGCATGTTCTTAATATTTTCAACGACTTTCTCTGGCTTTGCGCCCGGAGCGTACAGTCCTTCAATGACTTGCTCTGTTAATTCGGCCCCTGTTTTGTCATAAACTTTGTGCCAATGAAGGTGGTTAATCCCTGCAAATTTAAAGAACAACTCTTCTTCCGGTTTGTCCAGCACAGCTGATGCACTCTTGATCGCGCCGATTGGAACATTACATAATCCAATGACTTTATCCCACTGACCATAACGAAGCACAGCTTCGGTGACCATACCCGCAGGGTTGGTAAAATTAATCAACCATGCATTCGGACACAGTTCTTTCATATCTTCGACGATACTGAGGATAACGGGTATGGTGCGAAACGCTTTGAACATTCCTCCGGCACCATTGGTCTCCTGACCGATCATGCCATGTTTTAACGGAATACTTTCATCCTTAATCCGGGCTTCCAGCAAGCCTACCCGAAATTGGGTCGTTACAAAATCGGCGTCCTTCAACGCTTCCCGACGATCCAGGGTCAAATGTACCTCACAATCAATGCCTGCGGCCTTCACCATCCGTTTGGCCATGGCGCCTACAATCTCCAGTTTTTCACGTCCTGCCTCAATATCTACCAGCCACAATTCCCGAATGGGAAGCTCTGCATAACGTTTGATGAAGCCTTCTACTAATTCTGGTGTATAACTGGAACCTCCGCCAATGGTTGCAATCTTTATGCCTTTTTTCATGGTTAGTGCCTCCTAAGTATGTTTTTTAACCGCTTTCTTAAGCACAAATTCACTGTAATCCCTGTAATGCATTACAGGTCAAGCGCTTTTAAAAAACTTATTTTGGGAAGGTGACAATTATAGGGCGGGCACTACGAACATGCTGAACACGAACATGCTAAAATAGAAAGAACGAGGTGAGAAAAATGGCGAATATTCATGAAATTGCAAAGCTGGCAGGTGTATCCTCGGCTACGGTGTCCCGTGTCATTAACAACCATCCGTACGTAAGTGAACCGACAAGACAGCGTGTGCAGGAGGTCATAGACCGACTGGATTATGTTCCTAATTTAAATGCGGTATCTTTAAAAAAAGGTATGACCAAGCTTATAGGGATTATTTCACTTTCTTTTAATGACTCATTGGGTTTATTTGTGCGTGGATTTACAATGTATGCCCAGGAGCATGGCTTTAATATAGCGCTGTTTATTACGAATGGGGAGAAGGGGCGAGAACTTGAGGCGCTGGAAATGTTGCGGAGAAAGCAACTGGACGCCTTGGTCTGTATGATTCGTGTTAATGAGTGGAGTGTGATTGAGCATTATACAAAATATGGTCCGATTGTGACCTGGCAGCGTGTAAACATTGAGGCAATCCCGTCTGTATTTATGGATCAGTATCAGGGCTATACGCTGGCGTTGGAACATTTGTACGCCCGAGGATATCGGAAAATTGTGAATGTGTACGGCAGCATGCGGGGGTTGAACACAAAAGAACGCATTCGAGCTTATCATGACTTTTGCGAAAAATATGATTTGGATGCTGAGGCCTTCTCGCATTTTTATGATTTAAATTCAATAGAAGCTGGTGAACAAATAGCTCATTGGTGGGCAGAACGAGAACAAACAGATAGACCGGATGCCTTTGCCTGTTCTACCGATTATTTGGCAGCAGGTCTTTTGACTGAAGCACGGAGACTAGGTGTTTCTGTACCAAGCGATTTTGCAGTAGTAGGCTTTGATAACACCGAAATCTCGCATTTGCTTGATTTAACTACGATTCATTATCCGATAGACAAGCAAGCGGAGAATGCGTTCATTATGATTTGCAATGCCCTTGAAGGGTTGGATGAAACGATACATCATCTGGAATTCAAATTAGTAGAACGAGCGACCACCTGATTCCAAAAGGAACTTCATGTTAGTGGTTATTAATTACCATATTCAAGTTTATATAGTAGGAATAATGGAAGAAAAATGTTGACACATGTTAATAATTGGTGAATAATTTGAGGTGAAAGTATAAAATTTGGATTTTTTGTATGAAGGGTGGTTATGACTTGGGACATACACCTACGATTTTGGCGAAGTTAGAGGATTATTTAGGGGAAAATAATTTGACGCTGGCACAATTTGCCGAATATTCAGGTGTTCATCAAAGAACACTTAATAATTGGATTGCCAAGCATCGTCCTGTTGCGATACATCAGTTAGATCGAATCACTTGGGCTATGGGACTACCAGAGGGTTTTTTTTACGAACTATACATAGATAACTACATCATTGAGCGCTCCCCGGATTGGAGGCGAATTGAGCCGTTGTTGTTTCGCTGTGCGGAACTGGACAAGTTGGATGCTATCCAGCTTGTAGTGGGACATATTATGGACAATCTTCTATATTCCCCAAAGTTATTTGATGCAGCAGAAAAATTATTCGCACAAGGTCAGCACAATGCTGCATTGTTGCTCTACGAAGGGATTGCGGAAGGCGAGAAGTACCAGCACTCTGAACGCTTGGCTATCTGTCAGTATCGTCTGTTTACCATTCAGGTGGGGAACAATCAGATCCGAAATCTCAAGGCGGCTACACGATTTGAACCCTTTGTCGAACGTCTGAATGAAATAGATCAACTTGATGCGTTAAAAGATTTGGCGAATGTGTATCGTTCTCTGCGTGAATGGGACAAGCTCGATGCAACTGCTCGAAAAATGAGAGCCAAAGCGGAGATCCAATATTCTTTGAAACATCAACAGAAAAAGCGAGAGTGTGAGGAGTCTGAACAGAGGCTGAGTCGCCCGATGTTTGTGTACATTACCTATGCTGATTTACTGTGTGCGAGTGTCTGTGAAGCGCAAGGCGATTATCAGCAAGCATTACAATTTACGTACGCCTACACTGATTTAGATTGGGTGATCGAGACAGACCAGGAAACCCAACACTGGGTCAACTTGTTCAAGCATTGGGCAGAAGGTAATACGTTTGTAAATAGACTCCTATCTGGAGATACCAATGTGCTTCCTCATTATGTTGAATATATTGCATCCACATCAATCACTACCGAGAATGAAAAGCTATCCAAGTTGCTGAACGTTATGATTGCTGCTAACCGATATGCAATAGATATCAATGATATCCTTTCACGTTTTGAAGTGGAGATTAATTCTTTTGCTCTGCTATCACAATCTACTGATATGTACACCCAACAAGTGATGCCGGATTATTTTGCATGGTTTGGTTACGAACTGGCTTATTACTATTTAAGGCGGGGAATGTACAATGATGGCTTTAAACACTTAATATATGCACTGGTAAAAGCCCACCTCCTAAACAATGAGACTTATTTTATAAACTGTACAGGGCTTTTTGCACATTTCCAAGCACATGCGCTTCCCGAAACAAGGGAAGAGTATTTCAAACTATTAGAAAAGGTGTGGTTAGACAATGTTGAAAAAAATGATTCTGCTGGTCATCGCAGCTAGCTTCTTGTTTATTTTAGCAATGCCTGTTCAGTCGCATAACCAAAATCAAAGAATAACGCCTCACGTACAAATTGGAGGTGCTTAAACGGCTAGAAACAAAGACAATTCTCACCGACTAGTTCAAGTTTGGGGAGTTCAGCGACTATTAGAGAGCCAACAAAATAAGGTTAATCTCTAGGTCAGAATTGGCATGTATGCTCTATATTCATTGGATTTCTTTATGAAAAGGGCCTCTGTTCCACTTAATTAGTGGAAACGGAGGCTCTTTTAACGTGGATTTAGGGACATCTTTGTTTATGCAAACTTTTGGGATGTTCTTTTTTTGTTAGGCGCATCATTTGAAAATCCAAAAAACGTCTTTTTGTCATAAAATATGACATATAGGAGGGATCATGCTGATGAACCAAGGTGTGACTTTACTTTGTGTCGAACGAGCTAGGAAGAAACTGTACCAGGTCCAGAAAAAGTATGGATTTTTAACACATCCCAAAGTAATAGAACAATCTAAAAAGCTGGATGATCTGTTGAATCATTATCAAACATGTAGATCGGATCATTGAGAAATGATACCATATTTTTCTTTAATTCCTTGACCGCACCTCTAACCTGTTCTGACTGTGTCACGGCTGAAATCACCGCCACACCATCTGCACCTGCACGTGCGACTTCCTCAACACGGTCCACTGTAATACCTCCGATCCCAACAATCGGCACATCAATTCCCGCTTTACGCATCTCATATAAAATTGCCGGTCCCTGTACGGCATGGGCATCATCTTTCGAGATGGTGGGATAGATGGGTCCGACGCCGAGATAATCAGCACCTTGCAGGATGGCTCGACGTGCTTCCTCAATGGTATGGGCAGAGACGCCTAGAATTCGATTTCCGATTCGCTCGCGGACGGATTCGGCGGATTCATCGTCCTGACCGATGTGAACACCGTCGGCGTCGAGTTCAAGAGCCAGCTCCACATCGTCATTGATGATGAAGGGGACACCAGCGTGACGGCACAGTTCCTGTAGCTGGCACGCAAGTTCGAACATAGGAACGCCCGTTAACGCGCCGAGACCCTTTTCCCGGAACTGGACCATGGTTGCGCCGCCAGCCAGAGCCTCTTGCACGACCCAGCCTGGTTCCGCGAGGCAATTCACGCTTCCAAGCACCAGGTACATCTGTAGCTGGCGGCGCACCACCTCTGACAACATTCTACCGCTCATAGCAGCACCTCCTGACGACGTCGGTAGGCCCAATGATTGGTGGGTCCATGTCCTTGTCCAAGCTGCAAAGGTTCCTCAATCGCTGCCTGGATGAAGGCTTTGCCATTCGAGATAGCCTCCGGTACAGACATCCCTTTCCCTAATTCCGCGGTAATCGCTGCTGAGAAGGTGCATCCTGTTCCGTGTGTATGAACAGTCCGTACTCGCTTGCCGCTCAGCTCTGTAAAGGCGGTTCCGTCAAAGAGCAGGTCCACAATCTGTTCGCTGCTCTCGCTCTCGTCAGCGTGGCCACCCTTGATCACAACGAATTTTGATCCCATACTGCTAATATGTCTCGCAGCCTCGCGGCGATCCTCCATCGTATGGATACTGATCCCTGTCAGGGCTTCCGCCTCCGGGATATTCGGTGTAACGACCAGGGCCAAGGGGAGCAGGTCGTCCTTCAGAGCCTGCATCGCTTCTGGCTGCAGCAGCTTTGCGCCTCCCTTGGCAATCATCACGGGATCGACGACAACCTTTTTCCAGCCGAACTTTCGAATCTGCTTGCTCACAAGACGGATGATGCCCGCATTAAACAGCATGCCAGTCTTCAGGGCATCCACTCCAAGGTCTAATCCTACAGCTTCGATCTGTTCCGCTGTTGCTTCCTGTGGCAGCGGATATACGCCGTGGACCCCTAAAGTATTCTGTACGGTAATGGCCGTAATAGCCGACATGCCGTAAACGCCAAGCTCCTGAAAGGTTTTGAGATCGGCTTGAATTCCGGCCCCGCCGCCACTGTCCGAACCGGCAATCGTCAGCGCTCTGGGTACACGAACGTCTGTCATCGCGCACCACCTGCTGTGGTTGTTCCGGCTTCACGGACAGTGACATGCCCCTCTAGCGAACCTGTATGTAGTTTGGCGAGCTCGTCGAGAAAGGCAATCTGGAAGCTGCCGGGCCCCAGCTCTGCGGTACGTGCTGCGGCTCGGGAAGCTGCTGCACCGTAAAATGCCAAGCCTGCTGTACCTGCGAGCAGCAGGTTGGGTTCAACAGCTGCAAAGGCACCTAACACAGAGGTCAGCAGGCAGCCTGCTCCGGTTACCTTCGTGAGCAGCGCGTCTCCACCGCTAATCATTCGTACTTCGGCCCCATCGGTGATGACGTCCTCTTTTCCAGTAATGACAACCATTGTATTGAGCGTTCGAGCAGCCCGAATTGCCAGATCGACATTTCCGCTGTCAGCACTGTCACCAGCATCTACGCCTTTAATCTCACGCGCTTCTCCAACAAGATGCGCGACTTCGGCTGCATTGCCCCGCACCAATGAGATTTTGACTTTTCTCAGGATTCGCAGTGCCGACTCAGTTCTAAAGCTCGTTGCTCCCGCACCGACCGGATCTAGCAGGACCGGAACACCGTGTGCATTCGCCGATTGTCCAGCAATGATCATGGCATCCACCAGTTCGCGGTTCAGCGTACCGATGTTTAACACGACGGCTCCCGCTATTTTTGCCATGTCTGCTACTTCCTCGAGTGCATAGGCCATCACCGGGGAGGCGCCCAATGCATACAGGCCGTTGGCCGTAAAGTTAGTGACTACCACATTGGTCATATTGTGAACGAGGGGTTTGCTGTTTTGTACCTTCGTCAGGAGATCCGAATAACTTTTTTCCCATGTACTCATAATGATTATCCTCTCTATAGTTGGTGGTTCAACAGGGCATTAACTGTACTTCACGCATCGAATTGCCAAGCTGACTATTCCAAGACCGCTGCCTGTATCTGGACCGGCCATTCTTCCTGCTTATAGGCCATGTCCCAGAACTTATATTCCAGCTGGCAGCTCAGTATAAAATGCTCAATCATCCGCTCTCGCTCAGCAGCCGTTGCGCCTTCCGCCCAAGCATCTACACGTTCTCGGAACTTGAGTGTTGTATCATCAAGCTGGTCTCCATAGAAGCCCATCCATTCATAGAACGGATGAGACTCATCCGGCTTTACTTCATCCAGCAGCCTGCGACCAATCTCGGCATACGTCCACATACATGGCAGCAGCACAGCCAAGATCTCGCCCAGGCTGCCCTCATGCGCAACCGTCAGCATGTGACGGATATAGTGATGAGCCGACGGAGCGAGCGGATATCCCTGCAACTCTTCATAGCTCACCCCTGCGACAGCACAGAAATTTTGATGCGGATGAACCTCGCTGTGGAGAATAAAAGAGATTTGTTCATTAAATACAGCCATGTCCTCCCGATTCGTGCATTTGGAGATTGCGATGCCGTATATCCGCATGTAGGCGTTCAAATATTCAAAGTCCTGTTTTACATAGTGAATCAGCTGTCCCCTTGTCAAACTTCCTTCAGCAATACCTCTCACAAAGGGATGCTCAAAAATCGCTTGAAAAATGCCGTCCGCCTGCCGACGGAGTTCTTGTGTAAAACTCAATTTCCCCACCTCCATTAAATTGAAGAGCAAGAAGTCCTGTAAGAATATAATTCCGGAACAACGCTAAAAAGCCGCCCCGGAAAAATGGAGCGGCTTCAACAATAGGCCCAATACGCAAAAAACGCTTGAAACCTTATATACGAAGGCTCCACTTTCCTACGCTAGTACGAACTAGATCAGGTTCAAAGGGTCCAAGATACGCTCTTGTCTCAGCCATAGTGGCTCCCCTAGTGGACTTCTATTCTTTTGACTATTACTGTACATTCGTTCATATGCTATGTCAAACATAGTGTACAAAATATTAAATTTCCTCTAGTTAGGTGTTTTGGGCTTAGTGAGGGTGATGAATTACACTTTCCACTGCTTTGACCTTGGCATATTTCGGTTTCCACATTGCATCTTGTATAGCTTGTTCCACATCTGAAATGTGCGCCTGCGCTACCTGATCCTGAATCGCGGCTTTTGCAACCGCAATCGCAACAGCGTACGAAACTTCGCGTAATTTTCGGATATGAGGGAGTAGCGCACCGCCAGGCGTATTCGAATCTACACCATTGGCAACAGCAACTGCTGCCGCTGTAAACATCGCAGGGGTAATCCTTTTGGCTTTAACCACAATCGCACCCAGACCCAGTCCCGGAAAAACAAAGGCATTGTTCGCCTGTCCAATCTCAAAATTTGTATCGTTATAGGTAACGGGCTCAAAAGGACTTCCGGTTGCGATCAGTGCTCTGCCATCTGTCCACCGGATCAAATCCTCGGGTACTGCTTCTGCAAGGTTTGTAGGATTGGACATGGGCATAATGATCGGGCGTTCTACATGCTTTGCCATCTCCTTGATGATCTCTTCAGAAAAGGCACCTGCTACACCGGAAGTTCCAATCAATATCGTAGGCTTCACCTGACGGATGACCTCCAGTAGCGGTATTTTGCCGTCACCCGACCGGGTCCATGAGCTGACTTCATCCTTTTTGCGCACATACGGTTTCTGATACTCCAATACGTCTTCCATATCTTCCGTTAACAGCCCGCGATAATCAAAGGCCCAAAAGGACTTGAATGAATCATCTACGGAAAGGCCATCCTCGATCATAGCGCCCCGAATTTGATCAGCGTTACCGATCCCTGCAGCCCCTGGGCCGAAAACAAGTATTTTTTGTTCACGCAGCGGAGTCTTGGTGACACCCACCGCCGAAAGAATCGCAGCCAGGGTCACTGCTCCTGTACCTTGTATATCATCGTTGAAGGTGAGTATGCTTTGACCGTATTTTCCTATAATATGGCGCGCATTAACGCTACCCACATCTTCCCAATGTAAAAGCGCCTTCGGGAATTGCGCTAACGTTTTGCTGATAAAAGTATCAATAAACTGGTTATAGGCTTCTCCGCGAACTCGTTTATGGCGGTTTCCGATGTACAGTGGATCATTCAGCAGCTTTTCATTATTCGTGCCTACATCCAGTACAATTGGCAGCACCCGCCCAGGATGAATGCCTGCCGCAGCCGTATACACTGCAAGCTTGCCGATAGCAATGTTAATCCCCCCGACGCCCCAGTCACCAATCCCTAAAATACTTTCGGAATCTGTCACGACGATCAGATCCACATCATGGCCATTCAAACCAGAATTATGGAATGCTTGTCCAATACCGTTCGGGTTATCTATCGACAAATATATGCCTCCAGGGCGGTTGTACTCGTGACTATATTCTTGAATCGCGGTTCCTACGGTCGGCGTGTAGACTACGGGCAGCATTTCACTCAAATGATCGGTTAGCAGCCGGTAGTAGAGTACGACATTTCGGTTGTGAAGGTCGTTGAGAGAAGCATTTTTTCGCAGCATGGTGGGTTGTGCCAGAAACTGCTGATATGCCCGTACGCTCTGTTTCTCCAATGAAAGGACGGTTGGAGGAAGGATTCCTTCCAAACCCAGCTCCTTGCGTTCTTCTTCTGTAAAAGCGACACCTTTGTTCAAAAGGGGATTTGCCAACACATCCTTTCCCCGTAATGGAGTAGATAATGACCCATCGCGATTGACATAAAATGCTTCCATAGAAAGACCTTCCTTCTCTTCATTTACATATTGTAAGGATTTCACAAAATTCGATTCCAGTCGCTCCGAAGTGCAAGATATAGACGAACTAAACCATTTCGATCTATATCTTGTTCATTGAAAGTCGCTTATCGGATTTTTGCAAAATTTTCAAGATGACATGTTGTCCATAGTATGGACGTGCGAATCTGTTTTATTCTTCTATTTATCTATGACAAAATAACCATATATATTTCCTTCTGTTGATCTAAAAGAACTAATTTTAGATATAGATGCGCTAACTAATTCTGATGGTTTTGGTTCTAATGAATCAGGTCTAAATACTCTATTTTTATCAAATATGAAAATCAGTTTTTCTTCTCTTATATCCTTATATATCATGGAGTGTCAGCTATTTTGTTAAGGAAATATGAAGTATTTGGACATTAATTTAACTCCTATAAGCAAACATTCTTAATTCTTTTTCAACAAAATAGAACTATTCGGAGGAAAAGGAGAGGTTTGTGTGCAGGGACCTATAGCCATTTTTAGCGATAACGACAGGGCTATTGATTATCCCAATGTGATTTGTTTTTACCAATATATACAGTGCGAGGACACGGAGGCAGCTTCAGTCTACGAGAACGCATGTTGTTGCCTGATTGATTATAGGGAGCCGGGGCAGGCGGTGCGGAAAGCCAATCAGATCCGTAGCCAATTTCCGCAAATGCCATTGTTACTGGTGACGGATGTAACAATTCCGTTCAGTGATCAGCATATGGTGCAAATCACCGGAGTAGGCCGTTTGCGCCTGCTATTTTGGCAAGCCAATGACACCGAAGAAATGCTTTCGGAAATACAAAGCTTGCTCTATCCCGAGTATTCGACCAAAAGCCAACATATTGCATTTATCTTGTCTGTATATAACGAAGAGCAACGTTTTGTTCATGTCAAAACCTTTGCTGAACGACTGCAAGCCTTTATCCGCAGCCATATTATTGAAGGTTCGATTTATCTCATTGATGATGGCAGTCACGATGGTACCAATGCCTTGATTAAAGCGCTGGAGGCAGCAACGGACTTGTCCGTAAACAGGATTAATCAGAATCTTAGCCCGCTGCTTCAAACAAGGGAATTGGGACGCAATACACGTAAGGCAGGGACGTATCTGGAAGGGATGCGGACCATAGGTGCGGATTACTACGTATTTGTGGATGCGGACGACTCCTTTTTTATTGAGGATATTGCCAGAATGATTAATGTTGTTCAGCAGGGCTATTATGATGTCGTGATCGGAACCAAGGATATGACCGCCGAGAATCGATCTTTATTGCGATCTGTTGTCAGCTTTGGTAAGCGGGTCATTTCCCGTCCTTTTTTACCAACAGGTGTGGTAGATTCGCAGACTGGGCTTAAAGTGATGAGTTCGGTTGCAGTGAAACGGATGTTTCCGCATTTAAAGGAACAGCTCGGACTGGCGCTGGATCTAGAAATGATGTTTATTGCCAAGCGACTCCAGCTTCGTGTGCTGCAATTACCCGTCAAATGTATTGACCGCGATGGATCGCACATTCATGTCTGGAAGGATTCTATTCGTTTTTTACGCTCCATCATTGATATTTGGCGACTGGATCGGCGGGTGAGATAACAACGTGAACAACCGATTGCGATCGTTGATGTTCCCTCTCTTTAATGTGCTGCTTAACGGATTTAATTTTTTCTTCCACATTGCAGCGAGCTGGTATCTTACCGGACAAGCTTATGGCCAGGCGAATGCGCTGCTGGCACTTTTTGCACTTTTATCCGTTTTGGGTTTATCCATCCAGCTATTAACCGCCAAACTGGTCTCTAAGGGAGACCAAAAGCTTGCGCTACGAAGCTTACCGCTCGGTTCTTTATTACTCAAAGCACCTCTGGTGCTAACCGTGCTTGCCATGATCATTTTACTCATCTTTCATCCGTTACTGCGTTCGCTATTAGGCGTCGAATCCGGCCCGCTGTTCATGCTGTATGGCTTGATCGGACTGCATATTCTTGTAAGTTCGTGCCGCGGAGATTTACAGGGCAGGGAACGCATGTTGGCGCTCAATGTGAACTATTACATTGAGGTATTAGGGAAGCTGAGCCTGTTTTTTGTTCTGGCTGCACTGGGGTTAAAGCTGGAAGCCCTACTGTTAGCAAGCTGTGGAGGAATGTTGCTGTCGCTGCTCCACGGCTGGATCGTTTCGGCTCGTGGCTTGTCCTTATTCACATACAGTGGAGAACATATCCCTTCTGGGCTATGGAAATCATTGGGTCAGGATTTCACCGATAGCCTTATGACGAATTTATTCATTTTGTTTTGTATCTCCATCGACATGTTGTATGTACAGCATTACTTTCCTGAGCAGGCCAGCAGCTATGCCATTGCGCTGAAGTACAGCCAGTTGGTCTATTACGTTTCGTATAGTCTAATTGCTGCCTTTATTCCAAAGATCGGTGCGCAGGGGCATGACCGCCAAGCTTTGGGCAAGTTGATTGCCGTCTATGCCGGTTTAATGGCTATAGCTGCAATCTGTGTATATGTGGGCACGACCTTTGTGTTCCCTTCCTCTATTCCCATATTATTCGGAGCCTCTTACCAATCGGCCGAGGCCTATATTCCATGGGGAGGATGGGTGTACTGGCTATTTTCCATCGTGCTGTTTTTTGTGCATGTGCACGTATTGGTGGGCAGACGCAAATTTATGTTCAGTCTGATGGCAGGAGCCGCGGCTTTATTAGTAGCCTTTCATATTGCCCACACAGATCCGGTAGATTTTTTGCTATCTGAGTTCATAGTTTACGGGGCTATGGCTCTCTACTTTGTGATAGACGCCTATGTGCATTTGTTCAAAATAAAGATAAAGGGGGATTTACCCCATGAATACCATACATGAACAGGACGGTAAAACCGTAGTTCTATTGCTTTCCTGGCGTGACATTCGTTCACCTAAAAGCGGGGGAGCAGAAATTTTTACCCATGAAATGCTTAAACGCTCACAGCAAGGACGTTTCCAGTTCATTCATTTTTCACCCCAATTTGAGGGGATGCCTGAGCATGAAATTATTGACGGTATTACGTATATTCGAAAAGGGAACATATACAGTGTTATTTATTATGCGATGCGCTATTACCGTCGTCATCGAGGGAAGATCGATTATGTGATTAACCAGGCGAATACGCATCAATTCTTTACCCGATTTTGGGTGGAGGCATCCAAGCGGATCTTTTTCATACATCAACTAACAAGGGAAATATGGTTTGAGAACGCCAAATTCCCGCTAAATGTTATTGGGTTTCATATGGAGCCCTTGATGCTTAAGCTGGCTCGTAAGGATCGGACGCTTACGGTATCTCCGTCTACCCGATATGATCTGCTTAAGCTGGGCTTTCACCCGGATCGTGTTCATCTTTTACCGGAAGGCATTGAGTTTGATCATTGGCCGCGCGAACAATTTTTAACGAAGGAGCCTAATCCGACCTTCATGTATGCTGGGCGCTTCGTCAAATATAAAGGTATTGATCTGGTCGTTGAGGCCTTTGGGCAGCTCAAGGAAAAGTTCCCTCAGGCTATGTTATGGATTGCCGGAAAAACCGATAAAACCTATGTAGCAGAACAATTAGTGCCGATTATGAAACAGTATGGTTTGACATACGGAGAACCGGATGAACAGGGGCAATCGCAAGCCGATATTACCTTTTACGGATTTGTTTCAGCAGAGCATAAGCTGGAGCTGATGAGTCGTGCCCACGCGCTCGTATTTCCTTCCTTACGTGAAGGCTGGGGTTTGACGATTACCGAAGCGGCAGCCGTTGGAACCCCTAGCATTGTCAGCAATTCACCGGGTCTGGTGGATGCAACGGATTTCGGAAAAAGCGGGTATCTATGCTTTCACGGAGACATCCGAGGATTATCTGAACAAATGGAAAGAGCAGCGAAGGGCGGCGAAGATTACATGGCTATCCGTGAGCGGGCGTATCAATATGCGTTAAGATTCCATTTTGATCATACGGCTGCTGCGTTTGAGCAGTTGATGGAAGATTGGGTAGAGGAGGCGGAACAGAGTGGACAAAGTGGTCATTCTCTTCTCCACGTACAACAATGAACGGACGATAGAGCCTTGTTTGCGAAGCTGTATGGGGCAAAATTACAAGGATCTGCATATTGTAATTGCTGATGATGGCTCCAATGACCGGACCGTTGAGACGATTCGTATGCTGTCGGCAGGGAGTTCAGTACCCGTAACGGTATTGGAGCTTCCCCATGGGGAGCGGGGAGTCGCTAGGGTCAGGGCAGTTGAGGAAGCGAAACGCTTGGGTGCCGAATACATATTTGTATTGGATTCCGATATGATTTTAGCCGAACATCTGATTCAGCAGAGCATTGACTTTTTTGACGATCATCAGGATATTGGCGCCTTGGTCGTTCCGGAAGAGGCGTATTCGGAAGCAAATAATTTTTTTTCCAAAGTGAAAGTTTTTGAGCGAAATGTGATTAACAATGCGGGTGAGACCTTGGGAAAACGCTCCATTGAAGCGGCACGCTTCTGGCGAATGAGCGCTTACGAATCGACGGGCGGGTTTAATGCGGAGCAAATTGCTTTTGAAGAAATACAGCCGACCTTGCGTTATATAGAGTCTGGCGGAGTCATTCGCCGGGCGGTATTTACACGGGTATACCATGATGAAAAACAGGTGTATCTGCACGATGTATTACGTAAAAAAGCCTACTACTTTTCGGTGATGGATCGTACGATGTCATCTGAAGAGGGCGGATTGCGAAAAGCGCTGGAACGTTGGTACTTCTTCCGTCCGGTGCTGTATACATGGGGGAATTTGAAAAACTATATCCGTCACCCCTTGCTGACGATGGGGATGTTGTGGATGTATGTATGCCTGACTGTGATTGGGGTAGCCGCCGTGTTAAAGGGCGGCACCCGTCACTCAGGCGATCTCGCTAAGGCGGATAAGGCGTAACGATGAATGGCCGAGGGTCAGTGTATCCAGCGTGTATAAGTCGGGATCGGAAGATTCCGACTCCTCATACGGTATATATAATGAATGCGTGGTTAACTGAATACCTTCCCCGTCAGGATGACGTAGTGAGCAGCCGACAGGATACAGCTCAGCGAGTGCAATGTGTACAGCGGTTACGATATCTTGTTCATTCAGCAGCACATAGGGTCGGTACGGTGCATTCAAAATGCTGTCTATAAAAACTGACAGGTTGGAAGCTACGTTCTGGTCTGCATGTAGGCTGTTTCGGTTGAGTTTGGCCTGATCAAGCGCTTCATACAGTATTTTTTTTAGCGTATCATCATCCAGCTCCAGCGGTTTCGTCAAAAAACGGAACACACCGACTTGGTTAATCGCCGATAAAATGGACTGCGTATGCAGGTGACCAGACAAAATAATTCGTACGATATGTGGATAATCCTTCTTAATCATGCGAAGGAAGGTAATCCCATCCAGACCAGGCATGAGCAGATCGGAAACTACCACATCAATCGGGTGCTGTTCCAGCACTTGTAAGGCTTCTTTGGGCGTGTGAGCGGTATGTAAGGTGAATGCTTCTTGCGTCAAGGTCCGTTCAAGCAGGGACAGAACCATAGGGCTGTCGTCAACAAATAGAATGTTTTGGGGTGTCATAAGAACTGCGCAACTCCAATCAGGAAGTAAGAAATGAGGAACTACATGTATAATATCAGCGTTTTGGCATTTTTGAAAGATGTCAATACAGAACGGGCGTTGCGTCTTTTTTGTGAACGATTTGATTCGGCTGAACATGCCCTCTGGGAAAAAGGTATGCGTCTCCTTCATCAGTATCATGCTGCACGGCATACAGGAGTGACCCTGGCTGTCTCCAGCGCACTTCAGCATATGGACGATCGTCATGATATTTACGTTGTTGATCTGCGAGAATACGGCGAGGAAGAGCTGGATCGCTTATATATCGCAAAAACATGCGAGTTGATCCTACTGACGGACGGGGCAACGGAAACCGCTGCGAGGTTTGCTGCACTCCAGCGCCGTACTCCCCGGTTGCTGTGCGCACGGCTACCGCTGGTCAGCTACGAGCTGGAATGCCTGATGCAGGCTATTTTGAGCCGTCTTGAACAGAATGGAGGGGACAGGGGAGCATGAAGCAATGGGCTTTGTTGAAACCAGGTTGGCAAAAGCTGATCCTGTACCTGATCGTTCTGGGTGTGACATTGTTCTTGGCCGCTGTGCTTCAATGGTTTGTTGTGCGGCAATTCAGTGGTCACTTGGCGGAGATTCAGAACGAGCAGCTCCAGTATGAGGTACAGGAACTTTCCAGCAGCATAACCGAGCGTTATGCCGCATGGCAGACTGAACTGAAGGAGCTGTCGTCCAGTCTGGGCAGAGATATGCTGAATCAGGGAACACGCCAGTATCCTGAAGGGTTTAAGCGTGAAAGCGGCGGGGCCTTTTATGTGCTGGATGAGCAGTATCATGTGATGGTCGGGCGAGACAATCGTGAGATGAAAAGTGCGGTCCAGCAGATTAAATGGCTGCAAAATGGTTGTGCAGTAAGCTCTTTTGTAACAGAGGATCATCAGCCTGCCCAGTATATAGCATGCAGGATTCAAGGAGCGCAGATGGGCGGTTTTATGGTGCGCACGGTTGACGCTGATATGCTCAGCGGGATTATTAAAAGTAAACCGGTTAACCAGCATGAGACTTTATTTTATAACGGTCAATTTAAGGTCGTAGCTTCCCGAAGTACTCCGGATATTAACCGAACGGACATCACGGGCGTAACCCGTAGGCTGCTGGAGGGCAATACAGGTGTCATTGAAGATGACGGTGAGAAACACGGAATAGGATTCAGCCGCATTGGGGAAGAGGCCCTTTACATATCGATTAAGGATGTCAGCGAGGATACAGCACAGCGAATCAGCTCCTTTCGCAAACAATTGTGGATGGTCATGGTTCTGATATTGTTCATTCTGTGGGCCATGCTCGTACAGTTCCGCAAAAGGATTGTAAAGGATGCCATCGTGAACAATCAGGTGCGTGACCAACGGCGCGATGAAGATATGCGACAGCAGCAGGACACATATTATTTGCCGTTAATGCAGACGATTGAGCAGCAGCTACAAGAGCTGCAAGAGCAGACTAGCCGTCTCACAGGCGGTGATGATTTGAAGCTGCTGGGATTTTATCATGATCTAGCAAACCGTTTTGAAGCGGCTTCCAGTCAGGGAAAAGGAGCCTCTCATGAGGAACTGGAGTATTTTCGCGAGTTGAATGAAAATTTCATCCAGGGTCGTCTCAGACAGGAATCCTCACTGGGAGAGTTACTGACGGGAGTCCGTAGCTTGCGCGATGAGCTGGAAGAGAAGATGCATGATAATAGTGGAATTAGCTTTACAGATATGAATGAAGTATTGTCTGAGTCGCTGAAATGGGCGAACCGTTCATTGAACATGAAGAACATTCAAGTGATCTTGCGGCAAGAGCCTGTTCCATCGATTGCAGCACAAGCACCCATGCTGTACAAAACGATTCAGGGGCTGCTGGAAAATGCAGTTCAGGCCATGGGCCAAGGTGAAGAGCAGCCTGAGAATCAGGAAAAGGGCCGAACAGGTCTGCGGTCCAAGCGGCAATCTCAAGTGCTTAAGGTTAGTTCACGGCTGGAAGAAGGAGAAATTATTATTAACATTGAAGACACGGGCGGCGGGATTGATGATAAAATGCGTTGGAGCTATTTCCAGCCAGACTATTCCCAAAACTCCCAGGAGCATGCGTTCAGCCTGTATCATATGGATGCATACCTGAAGACCATAGGCGGTCGTTTAAAGCTGCGTAATACCGATCAGGGCTTGCAGGCAATCGTTCGTTTGAGGAGATAGGCCCAAGATAACCGACAGATATACGAGAAGTTCAAGAGAGGGGGACAAGCATGAAAAAATGGATATTTCGCTACCGCTACGATATGGCGGCAATGATGTTGATGCTGATTGCGATTGTTGCATATCTTGCACCCATCTATGGACCAGGGCAAATTGTGTTTAGCGACATTGCTTTTGGAGCCACCTCTCATCGGTATCTGGAGGAAATAACCGGAGTATGGAACGAGCGATGGTCTACCTCGACCTTGTTCAATGCTCCACGTATCCTGTACATCTTGCCCTTCTATGGACTGTCACTCTTATTTGACGAAAGCGGCCCGGTCTTGCTCAAGTCGTTTATTACAGGCTTGTTATTTGTTTCGGCATTTTCGATGTATGCCTTTGCCAAGCGTCTGGTTAGCGTGTATTATTCACCAAGCTTTACGAAGACCCGTATTTTTGCCATCATGGTCGGCTCGTTGTTTTATGCGCTGAATCCGTGGGTTATTTTCCGCATTCAGCATATTTATTTGCTCTGTGGATATAGTTTGTTTCCGTTAATGCTGCGATTTTTTTTCAGTGCGGTGGACCCCAAGTTTCAAATTCAACAAATTAAAAACTATCATCCCCACAAGTTGTATCAGCGAAACTGGATCGACCTGTTCCTGTTGGCTGCGGTATTCACCGTTAGTGCTGCAGCAATTCATTATTTTTTCTTCGGCATGATTTATTTGGGATTGTTCACCATGTTGCTATTAATCAAGTTGACCTGGACCCACCGTAAGGCCGGTCGCACCTATTTGCAGCCGTTATACGGCAATTTTTTGCGTAAAGGGATCATTTTTGGCGTGTTTTTCGGTCTGCTCAGTTTTTATTGGTTGTCTCTATATGTCGGTAGCATGTTGATGGACGCTCAAGCGTCTCAGCATAATATCAACGTCGTGGATACGTTGTCTTTGTTCAGCCGTAACAGCAGCTTAGATAATGTGGGTTATTTACTGAGCTATTGGTGGCCCATGTTTTCCTTGTCCTCACTGCCTGGCATGTTTTATGTAGGAGGGGGATTTTTGTTGCTATTGATTGGGTATGCGATGGTGACACGTTCACATAAAAATCCGATCATTCTGATCTTCTCGCTACTTACGTTGCTGTTTCTGGTTGCAGCTACCGGGACGACGTTCCCATCCATTGCCAAGTGGTTTGTCATTTTGGTTACGAAAACCCCTGTGATTGGTTCGGTTTTCCGTGATCCTAACAAATTTATTGGACTGATTGCCCTTAATTTCGGGGTGTTGCTGACCTTCGGTGTTATTCAATTTATGGAATGGTTCGGATCATCCCCGTTGCAGCGTGTATATAAAAAGCTGGCAGTAGTTATCGTTGTCTTGTGCCTCGGGGTATATTTTGCTCCCTTGCGTACTCAGTTCATTGAGGGGTACTACAAGCCGGTACAAGTGCCGGAGGCTTATGGTCAAATGGCTGAAAAGCTGACTGACCCGGATCGTTTCGATAGCAAGGCATTATACTTTCCGATTGCTGATAATATGATTCAGAGCTATAACGGAGTAGCCACGCCCAAATGGAATAAAGGGAAGACCGCAAACGAAAAGGCAACCGGAGATTTTCAGGTATACTCTTCTCCTAAAAATACGATCTTTCATCATGAGGGGAATGATCCCGGCATTACATACTATATGAATTTTCTGCAGTATGTCATGGACAATGGATTAAGCTCCCGATTAGGCTGGCTGTTCTCTACCTTTGGGGTCAATCAGTTGGTCTACCATGATGAATATGTGGGGCAGGAGAAGCGGCAGGATTTTCACCTGTCTCAGCTGGAAGGTCAGACCGGGCTGAAACGTACGTACCAGAACGGGCTATTTTCCATATTCAATCTCGATCAGACACCGCCCTATATGAACATCCTTGCGAGTAAAATTGTAACACCTTACGGTTTTAGCCGACTGGAGAGCTACAGTCATCTGCCTGGTTTTGATTTTAGCCGCTTTGGGGTGCTGTTCAGTGCGTTAAAGCCTGAGCTAAAAACCATCCAGATGATTAACAAAGGGGATTATGTGGAAGCGGCGTCCTTTAATGACTTGTTGTTGTCACAGCTTCCAGCCGAGGATTACTTACGACCTTTTGATGCCATTGAGGATGGTAATGCCTTTTTAAAATGGTCCAAAACCTTTGCCTCGACTAACGATTGGTTATGGTATTTATCCTCCCAAAATATACGGAACTTTCCGTTCGATATGGAAATGGATGCAGGGATTGCGGTCACCTTTGCCAGTAAGAAGCTGGATGTGGCCCCGTATCAGATGAGCAGTATCGAAGGGAAGACGGTCGTGGACTTTGATTCCATGTTGCGGACCGAAACCTTCTTCAAGCCGGATAATCCGCAGTTGTTCAGTGTGCAGGCTAATCCCCGTGAGGAATTGAATGATGTGCCAACTCTGCACGGCGAAATTATGAAGGGAGACCCGAGTAATATATGGCAGGTCGCTAGATCGGGTTTGCTGGAAGCCAAGGAAAATAATCCGTATCAGTTCCAAATTACTGTTTCTGGTCGCGGAACGAACAAAATGCATGTGAAAATGAGATTTTACGATAAGCAAATGCGTGAACTGGGGGTTAGCTATGTCGTGGCGCCTTCAGAGGGATATAATTTTGACAGTGTGAAATTTTACGGGGAATACGTGTCGCCGCCCGGTAGCTATTGGATGCGAATGGATTTGTTAACCCTACAGCGTCCACAGCAAAAAAATTACTGGTGGATTCATGATATCCAGCTGCGTGATTTGGGGCAATATAGCAAGCCTAATACGTTTACGATGCACAAAAAACTGGATCAACCTCAAACCTCGCATGTATATGCTAGAGTGTTTATGAATAAGGCAGGCGGAAAATTACAAGTCACACTGCCGGACAAAGTGGTTAGTATCAAGACTCAGGATGATGGTTTAAACCAATTTCAATGGGTGGATCTGGGAGAACATGTTTTTCCAAAAGGAGATACTCCAGTCACGGTTAATAACCTGCAAGGCTTTAATGCGATCAATCAATTTGCGATTGTCCCTGTGGATCAGCTAGATCAGCTATCTTTTCCAGTGGAGCAGGCATTGAAGCGGGGCAAGCTTTTTTTCACCTTGGAGGCAGAGAGCGATTTTAACGCACAAGGGAATGTACAGACGGAACGTGCTTTACCAAGACTTAGTATGGGGCGGGGGATCAGCTATCAGAAGGGGACGTTAAGCAGGGATGTGGAAGTCGCCAAAACGGGAACCTATGCCACAGCTATTTTGGCTAATCTCCCCGCTGGGTACCAGGGGTCATTAACGATGAAGTGGACGAATGAAGAGACGGGAAAGGTGCTGACCAGAACGATTCGTACGAAGGAGTCGTATAAGCGGCTACCCGCGACCTCTTTATCCGAAAAGCAGGTTATTGAAACGGTGCCCGATCAGGATGGTTTTGCCAAGAAAATCATACAAATTCCCGGTCTGCTGAATGACTACGGCCGAGTCGAATTTAAAAATCTGTTCCTAACCAAGGGGAAGTATCGCTTAACCCTTGTGCTGGATAGTCAGGTGCCGTCATTGAGCCGTTTTGGAGATATTCATCGAATGGCTGCGCAGGAAGTGACGGTGATGCCGGGGGAGGATACGGAGGAATCATTGAGCACGACGGATGTCGGATGTGTGGCGGATATTCGACCTGGGCAGACGAATCTGTCAATCAAGGACGAAGGACTCTCTATCCGTTACGCACCTAGCTATTCCTGTGACTGGAATATTTATGCGTCCAAGAAAATGAAGGCAGAGCCGCTGCAAGAGTATGCCGTTCAGTTGGATGCGCGATCAGAACAAATTGGAAGTCGGCATATGAAGGTCATTTTTTTGAATAAAGCGTCCCAGGTTCTCCAAACCTCCTATATTGATGAGGTGGAGGAGAGAGATAAGGAACAATGGAATCATTATGATCAAATTGTGAAGGCTCCGGCAGGAACTGCCTTGATGCAGTTTCAGATTTTGGCGCATGCGCACAAGAAGCAGTCAGGCTTATTTCAAATGAAGCAATATTCCATCATCCCTTATCAAGCCATGATTACAGTGGATCAGTTTACGTTGTTTGAGGGATCGGATATGGATACCTTTTTTATGGCTCCACATGCATCGGAGAGCATTCAGGCAACTCGTGAAAATTCCATGGAACGCAGTTTTACGCTATATAATCCAACGCATGAACAGGTGCTGATCCGGGAGACCGAATCACCCAATCCACTGTGGGAGTTCAGGCTAGGTAGCGAAAATCAGCGAGCCCGTCTGTCCGTCAATGGAGTGACTACAGGATTCATTACCAATGGTAACGGGAACGGGAAAGTCGTCGTTATTCTGGCTTCCGCCTACCGTTTCGGCTGGGTACTGTTCCTCATAGGGATACTGGGTGGAGCAGCTTGTTTTCTTCCTTATCGGCGATGGAAGAAGCGAAATCTTCCATAAAAAGCAAGCTGCTCAGTGGGGAAATGGGTAGCCATGATACGGCTACATCTCATATTTGTAGCCTCTGCCCCAGACGGTACGGATATGCTGAGGATTTTTAGGGTCACGTTCTATTTTTTTGCGAAGGCTGGAAATATGTACGTCGATGGTACGATCCAGATAAGCGCCATCTCCACCTTTGATCCGATCCATCAGCTCGCTGCGGGTAAAGACTTTACCTGGATTGCAGGACATCTCTTTTATAATGGAAAATTCAATTTGAGTGACTTCTATTTCTTGGTCATCGACTAACAGGCTATGACGGTAATCATTCACCCAAACCCTTACCTTTTTAAGCTTTTGAGTTACCGTTTGCGATTCAATGGGCATGTTGGGGCCGCAGCGGCGCAGCAGGGCTTTGATGCGCGCATTTAACTCTATCAGGCTGAATGGTTTGCATAAGAAGTCATCTGCTCCGTCGTCCAGAGCCTTTATTCTTATATTCAGCAGGGTGTTATTAGAGATGACCAGCATAGGGACCGTAGTAAATTGACGGATTTGGCTGATCAGCGCACATTCGACTTTACCGGAAAACATTAGAGCGGTCACAATAATATCGGGCTTAAAACGCATAAGTGTAGGAATTGCAAGTTTAGAGTCATAAATAAGCTCGGTATGATAGCCTTCCTCCTGCAGATGAAGAGCAATCATATCTGCCAAACTTTTTTGATCTTCAATGATGAGTATTTTTATGGGCATGACTGACATCTCCTGTACGGATAAAGATACAATTACATTGCATAAGTATGTATTTTCCACGATAATACATACTTATGTATTCGGCAGAAATGCGAAAATCGAACAGTCCTATAATGAAAGAAAAATATTAATTTAGAGGAAGAAGGTTGCATCTTTGCGAATGATTTTATTATCTGGAGGTTCGGGTAAACGTCTATGGCCCTTATCCAATGTGAACCGCCCCAAGCAGTTTCTTTCTATTTTACGTCATGATGAACGTCCAGAAAGCATGCTGCAACGAATATGGAGGCAATTAGATGAGGCGAATTTGGCAGATGAGGCCTATTTTTCAACGAGTGGAACTCAGGCCGAGCTGATTCGGGGGCAAATTGGCGGAGATGCTATAGTGATTGAGGAGCCGACTCAACGGGATACCTTCCCGGCCATTTCTCTGGCTACGGCCTACTTGCATGACGTTGCAGGCGCATCACGCGATGAGATCGTAGGGGTCATGCCTGTGGACGGGTATGCGGGGGATGAATTTTTCGAGCATCTGCGTAGGCTTCCTTCGATATTAGAGCAATCAGGAAGCCATATCGCATTAATGGGGGCTGCCCCAACGGAGCCCTCAGATAAATACGGATATATTGTGCCTTCAGCCTCTCCTTCACTTGACCAGCCATATTATAGGGTTAGTTCATTTGTAGAAAAGCCGGATCTGATCCGTTCAGAAGCGTTGATCCGTGAAGGGGCCTTATGGAATTGCGGGGTGTTTGCTTTTAGACTAGGCTTTTTGTTGGATATTCTGAAGCAAATGGGTATACCAGCCGACTATGAATCTCTTTCGACAAATTACGCAGACTTGCCTAAAACTAGCTTCGATATTGCGGTAGTAGAGCATACTCATAAGCTCTCTGTGCTCCCATATCATGGAGAATGGAGAGACTTGGGCACATGGGATTCTTTGGTACGGGAAGTAAGTTCGAAGCTGAGTGGCCCGGGATATATTTCAGAAGCTTCACATGACTCGCATATCATCAATGAACTGGAGATTCCGGTTAGCATCTGGAATGTTCCAGACATTATTGTCGTTGCTGGTCCAGATGGCGTGCTGGTTACGGATCGACAGTCGTCAACAGGAATTAAGGATATGGTGGCAGAAATTGAAATCGGCCCGCGTTTTGAGGAGCGCTTCTGGGGAAAGCAAACCGTATTATCCCATCAACAGGCGGCAAGTGGATTGCAGACAGTGACCAAACGCGTGGTCATTTCAAATGGGAGATTTATCAGCTATCATGAGCATCAGTTTCGTAAAGAAGTTTGGACTATAGTTTCTGGAACCGGGAGTGTCTCTATCAATGGCGTGACACAGACAGTCAGCCCTGGTGAGGTCATCGTCATAGAACCCGGTACAAAGCATTTTATAGGGGCAGTAGAGGGAGATTTAGAATTCATTGAGTCACAAATCGGACATATCGTATCCGAAACGGATATTATCCGATATGAATTTCCATGATTCGATTGACGATCATACTCTATGAAGTGTCTACAATATAGGGACTGATAGATACGAACGAGGTTTATCAGAAGGCAGTGAAGAGTAGTAGGAACTATTTTTTATTAGAGCTTAGATGACCTGTACATTCCTAAAAAAGGTATTCATGCGCTACACGAATGAATACCTTTTTTTGCATAAACAGTTCTTTGTGTGCGTAATGAAATGGATAGAAAAGAGACTTATAAAATAAGTTTCTTGGAGGTCAGCCACTCTTTTACAGCGTCTGTACTGAGGTCTCTTTTAGGCGTCCATTCTATTTTATCAACCAGCTTGCCGTTTCTGAATTCTGCAATGGTGGGGGTGTATTTAACGTTGTAATCCTCTTTGAATTTATTCCATTGGGGCTTGTCCTTATGGATTTTGTGAACGTTCAAAAAAGTAATTTTAGAGCCTAGATTATACTGTTCGATCATCTTGTTAAAGTTAGGCTCAAACCGATTGCAGTCGCCACAACTCGGTCTGCCGACATAGACAAATACACTTTGATCCTGTTGAATCAAACTCTTAAAACCATCAAATGTAACCGCATTCAAGTGGTCATATATTTCTGGGTAATTGCTTTTGCTCGCTTGGATTTCTTTGTCTTTTTGTAGAACAACCTGCTCTAGGTCTTGAAATTTAACTACAGCTGAAATAGCGATACCAATGACAAGCAACACAATGACACTTAACCCGGCGATATATCCTTTTTTCACAGAAATCCTCCTTTTTTTACATTCTTACACTTACAATAAATGATATTTCCATTTTTCGCTGTAACACTTGTCTCATTATGTATAAAAAAAGAAGCTTTCCATGGGGAAAGCTTCTTTAATCAGCATTTTGCATAATTCGATTCCCAACGCTTGTAAGTACAGTATATAGACGAACTAAAGCGTTTCGATCTATATACTGCTGATTTGAAAACGCTCCTGGGATTTATGCAAAATGCTCTAGTCTGAAAGTTAAACGTTAGACCACAACAGTCAACAAGTAATCCTCACGCTTCACTTCAGTTTCCATTGTGTTCAACACATCCAGGTATTGAGCGGAATTTGTTACGATAATCGGCGTAGCCGTAGTATAGCCTGCCGCCTTAATTTGCTCGATATCAAATTCAAGCAACAGTTGTCCTTGCTTAACTATATCGCCTTCCTTGACGCGCTTGTCAAAGAATTGTCCTTTCAGCTTCACTGTATTAACACCCACGTGAATCAGAATTTCTGCTCCGTCATTGGAAGTAATACCGATGGCATGTCCGGTCGGGAATACTGTCGTAATCGTTCCATTGACAGGAGATGTCAGCACACCCTCTGTAGGATCAATTAGGATTCCTTTCCCCATAGCACCTGAAGCAAAAGCAACATCAGAAGATTGATCCAAAGGCAATACTTTACCTTGCAGTGGGCTTACGAGAATTTCTTTCTCGATTGCCACTTCTTTCTTTACGGGTGCAGCTTCTGTTTTTGCAGTTTCTTCTTTTGGATCATCAAAGCCCAAAATCATAACCAATACAACTGCAAGTACAAAGGCAACAAGCAAACCGATGACTACCCACAAGAATCCAGGTCCGAAATAAGTCGGCAACGCCAGTAGACCCGGTAATGCAAAGGATTGTGCGTGCGCTCCGCCAGAAGCGATAATCGCCCCGCCGATTGCTCCGGAAATACAAGCATAAATGAACGGCTTTTTCAATTTCAAAGTTATTCCATAAATTGTTGGTTCTGTAATCCCAAAAATAGCGGCCAGCGTAGAGGAACCTGCCAAAGCCTTCATCTGAGTGTTCCGGGATTTCAGGAATACCCCCAATGTTGCACCAGCCTGAGAAAGTACGGCTGCTGTAAGCATCGGAAGCATCGTGTCATAGCCCAATGTTGCAATATTCGACAGCATGACTGGAACGAAGCCCCAGTGTACGCCGAAAATAACAAACACTTGCCAGAATGCCCCGGCAACAGCCCCGGCAATTAGTGGGCTTAAATTGTATACCCATGTAAAACCGTTTGCCAAGCCCTGACTGATCAGGTTACCTACTGGACCAAAGGCCAGAAATGTTAACGGAATAACGACCAGGAGCGAAAGCATCGGCACGATAATGTTTTTAACCGATTGATGGATAAAGGAATTGAACCAGCGCTCCACATAGGACTGAACCCAGACCGCGAGAATAATTGGAATGACACTGGAACTGTAATTAATCAGAATGATCGGAATACCTAAAAACGCCAATCTTTCTGGGTTGCTTACCGCCGTTATAACTGCTGGATAGACCAGAGCTCCAGCGATTGCCACCGATACAAAGGTGTTTGTCTTAAATTTACGGGACGATGTAATAGCCAAAAACACAGGTAGAAAATAGAAAACACTGTCGGAAGCTGCACTTAGGATCAGGTACGTACCGCTTTTATCATTAATCCATTGAAAAGATAAAATTAACGCCAGTAGCCCTTTAAGCAAACCTGCCCCGGCAAGAGCACCAAGAATGGGAGAAAAAATGCTGGAAATGATATCGACCGCTTTGCCAAGAAAATTCGTTTTTTCGGAAGATTCTTCTTTTTTGGCATTAGGATTGTCTGCATCCTGCAAATTCGTTTCTGCCATCATATGCTCAAACACTTGACCTACATTGTTACCGATGACCACTTGAAACTGGCCGCTGCTTTCCACTACTGTAATGACACCAGGGGTTGCTTCCAGTGCGGCTTTGTCTGCTTTTGTACGATCATTTAATTTAAATCTCAAGCGTGTAGCGCAATGGAATACCGAATTGACATTCTCTTCGCCACCAACGAGGGTCACTATTTTTTTAGATAGTTCTTTATCACTCATGTTCAGAACTCCTTATGGGTTATTCTTGCTACTGATAGGATTTACTGTTTACATCTGTTGCTAAGATGCGCCGGCGTGCACCTTTTTAAACTTGTAAACAAGAAAAACCTAAACTCGTGGTGAAAACTACGCACTCTCCTATAGAGGAACGTCGATTTCACCATCAGTTTAGGTTTTGCCTGCCTTACCAGTCACAATCCATGAACGATGAGGATATGAAGTTGTTAATCTTATATGTTATTACGCTCAGTTACCCGATGAATATGGATAGTTAGATATACGTATTCATCCTTGCTTAAATATTGATCGTATGTTTTTTCCAGATACTCATTAATCTTTTGGGCACAAGCAAAAGCTTCGGTATACGTCTGCTTCACCTGGTTGTACAAAAATTCTTCACCACTGTGAATGACTTCTTTGCGAATCACTCGCATCGCAAAATATTGCAAATGTGTCAAAAATCTCGAATAGCTAAAAGAAGACTCATCCAGCACAATTCCGTAATGATACGTAATAATGTTCAATATATGTTGGACAATCTCAGTCATTTTCAGTGTAGATTTCATTTCGTTACCGTCGATCCGTGCATTCACCATATGCAATGCAATAAATCCTGCTTCATCTTCGCCCAATTTTACTCCGAGCGTATTTTCAATTTTTTGAAGAGCATCCAGTCCAACTGCAAATTCTTTTTTGTAGAAGCGTTTAATTTCATACAGCATCGCGTTTTGGAGTGCCAGTCCTTTTTCTTGCCGTTGTATGGCAAAATGAATATGGTCGGTCAACGTTAAATAAATATTATCGCTTAACTCCGTATCCAGTACTTCCGTTGCATGCTTTACGATTTCACTCACGACCTCCAGATGAGACACTGGAATATCGTTCAGCAGCTCAGTTAGTTTAGCCGTGAACTCGTTTTCATTTAACATGAAAATCTTATCTATTTTATCATCATCGACTTGATCGCCAGCCACCTTTTTGAAGGAAATACCTCTTCCCATCACGATGACCTCTTTGCCTTTATCGTTTTTAGTCAATAGGACGTTGTTATTGAGCACCTTCTCAATAATCATTGAAGTTCCCCCTCCCATCCTTTACCAATAAAAAATGCCTAAGCACAATTCAACACTATTGTTAGCAATAGCACTCAATTGAACTCAGGCATTGCCCGCATCACCGGTCACAATCCTTCGATATAGTGCTATTGTAGCACAAAAAAAAGCGATTTCAACATATTTTATTCTGATTCGACAAAAAATATTTCATATCAAGGCCCTTTTGCCTAATTTGCAACTAAATCGTTACCTTACGTGGTCGTACGTTCAATGAGGCAGTACTCTAGCGAATGAAGCTCCATTTGGCGTCCAATCAGCTGAGGGGAAAGCATGAAAAAAGCATTTTGTGCTTGAGCCATGATGGGATTTTGAATCGTTGTAATCCCCATCGTATGCGCCAGCTCCGTGTTATCGAATCCGACAATCGCCAGATCTTCCGGTACGTTCAGCCGTTGTCTGCGTGCTTCGCAGAGAATGCCCACTGCTACATAATCGTTAGCACATAAAATAGCCTCTGGGAATTCTTCCCGACGCTGTAACAAATCCCGTACGACCTGTTCGCCATCACGGATATTATAAATAGAAGAGTGATTCCAGTGTTGCAACACTGGCAGATTGTGCTCACTCATGATCTGTTCGTAGGCTCGTTGTCTGCTATGGGTATTGATGCTGCTCGGACGACCAAAAGCATTGGCTATACGAGTATAGCCTTTTTGTATCAAATGTTTTAGCGCTAACATATATCCTTCATACTGATCCATAGCGACGGAGCGAATATCGGTATGCTCCATTCGTTGCCACGAAACGATCGGGCCATATTTGCAATAGGTACTCAAAAAATCAGTGTCATTCACGCAGGAAATGATGACCAGCGCATCGACTCTTTTTCTTTTTAAATCCTCAAAGGCTTGAAGCTCTTTCTTTTTGTCTTCTCCCGAAGTATAAATAATGGTTTGGAATTCATACTGGCCGGCTACTTCCACAAAGCTGTCCAGAAAAGCGAGAACAATTTCATTAATAGTTGAAGTAATGATACCGATCTGAAGCGTCTGACCCTTGGATAGAGAAATGGCATTCCGATTAGGAACATAATCCAATTCCTGCATGATTTTCAAAATCTTAGTTCTTGTTTCGTGACTGACATGGGGTGACTGATTTAATACTCTGGATACCGTAGCTTTGGAAAAGCCCGCCAGTTTTGCAATTTGATCAAGATTCGACATGATGCTTCTCCTCACATAAGAAAAAAATACTTGACATGAAACGCGTTACAACGATTAGGATGCTTATGAAGGCATTACGTCTATTTTAAAGCATCTGTCAATCCTTTTCAAAGGAAGAACGGTTACCGTTAGGTATTGATTCACATTTGCAGCACTTGATGGGATTACTTGACCAAAGTAAAAATCTTAAATACGGAAAGAGGTTTTTATACCATGACGAAGACGCTAAAAGGATTTCCGAAAAACTTCTTGTGGGGCGGGGCAACCGCAGCCAACCAATTGGAAGGTGCTTTTGACGTAGATGGAAAAGGATTGTCCAGTGCGGACATGGTTGCCTATGTACCCAAAGCAGAGCGCAAGAACGATCATGCTATGGAGATTTCGTCCGAGCGACTCGAAGACATTTTGGCAGGCAAAGTCAATGCCCGTTTTCCAAAACGTGAAGGTGTGGACTTCTTCCACCACTACAAAGAAGATATTGCATTGTTCGCGGAAATGGGCTTTAAGGTATTTCGTATGTCCATCAACTGGTCGCGGATTTTCCCAAATGGCTATGATGCCGAGCCGAATGAAGCGGGACTGCAATTCTACGACAATGTATTTGATGAGCTGCGCAAATATGGTATTGAACCGCTGGTAACATTGTCACATTATGAGACACCGCTGGGTTTGACTCAGAAGTATAATGGCTGGCTGGGTCGTGAAGTTATACAGCACTACGTAAATTATGCCGAAACTGTGTTCACGCGTTATAAGGATAAAGTAAAATACTGGCTGACCTTTAATGAAATCAATGTAATGACCATGAGTCCGTTTACTGGTGGCGGGGTGGTCATTGACCGCGTAGAAAACAAGCAGCAAGCGATATACCAAGCACTGCATCATCAATTTGTAGCTAGTGCACTGGCGACAAAACGAGGACATGAGATCATCCCGGGCTCTCAAATCGGCTGTATGCTGGCTCGTTTGGAAAGCTACCCACATACGTGTAACCCAGAGGATATACTGAAAGCCCAGCATGAAAATCAGATGAACCTGTTCTTTACGGATGTGCATGCCCGTGGGGAATATTCCAACTACATGAATCGTTATTTTGAAGAAAATAATGTTGTTATACACACAGAACCAGGCGATGCCGAAATTTTAAAAAATAACACGGTCGATTATATCTCATTCAGCTACTACATGACCTTGACCGTATCTGCAGGTCCAGAAGGCGAGAAAGCAGCAGGAAACCTGATTGGCGGCGTGAAAAATCCATATTTACAGTCCTCTGACTGGGGATGGCAGATCGATCCGATCGGCCTGCGTGTTACGCTGAACACGTTTTATGACCGCTACCAAAAGCCGCTGTTCATCGTGGAAAATGGTTTGGGTGCGTATGATAAGGTGGAAGAAGACGGTTCTGTGCATGACACATATCGTATTGATTACTTGCGTCAGCATATTGTTCAGATGAAGGAAGCGATTGCCGACGGTGTTGATCTGATTGGTTACACCAGCTGGGGTCCTATCGACCTTGTGAGCATGTCTACTTCCGAAATGTCCAAGCGCTACGGATTTATTTACGTCGATCTGGATGATGACGGTAACGGAACGCTCAAACGCTCCAAAAAGGACTCATTTAACTGGTATAAAAATGTGATAGCAACCAATGGTGAAGAATTGTAATTCCAAATTTTCTCGGGCGGGTATAGCAGAGGACATCCTAAGGATGCAATCTGCTGTACCCGCTTTTTTGATAGACATAATAATAATATTTATTTCAGAGGGCTTCACAAACTTTTCACTTGTAATAAGCTGAAAGTTTTCTGTATAATAAATAAAAATTTCATATGTCTGGTTGATGTTTGCGGGAGATGGAACGAAAGTTCCGACCGAAGGGGCAAAACTCTCAGGTGCTTAGGCTGATTACAGCAACAAGCGGGGACCGTAAACGGACAGAACTCTGGAGAGACCCTTAATTGGGCGCCGAAGGTGCACCGCAGAGAACATCTGCTTAAACTCTCAGGCAAAAGGACAGAGACGCGAATAACCTGTGACAGGGAATGCCCTAGGCTTTTTTATAAGCTATTAGAGGCAGAAACCTGCGCAAGATGGTTGTATTTTTTCGTGCCTTTAACCTCTCCAGGAGTCGAATCAGCGGATTTGACTCTTTTTTGTTTTCTAATATGCTGGAGGAGCGGGTTGAAATGAATTTGGTACATGTGTTAGAAGCGATTAGCAGTTGGATATGGGGGGCGCCTCTCATCATTCTTGTCATGGGAACGGGGTTGTGGCTGACCATACGTTTGAAGATGCTGCAGGTATTCCGCCTGCCCCTGGCGATCAAGCTGATCGGTAAGGCCCCGAATGAAGGTAGCGGGGATGTAAGTAGTTTTGCGGCTTTGAGTACAGCGTTGGCGGCTACAGTTGGCACAGGAAGTATTGTCGGCGTAGCGACAGCCATTAAGCTGGGCGGGCCGGGTGCCTTGTTCTGGATGGTCGTTGCAGCCTTTTTTGGGATGGCGACGAAATATGCGGAAGGTGTACTTGCGGTAAAATACCGGGTGAAGGATCGGAATGGGCAATTTTCCGGCGGCCCGATGTATTATATTGAGAAAGGTCTGGGACGCCGTTTTAAACCGCTGGCGATGCTGTTTGCTTTTTCGGGCATGCTGGTAGCGTTGTTCGGGATTGGAACGTTTCCGCAGGTCAAAGCGATTGTATCTTCGACCGAAAACAGTTTTGGCGTTCCGCCCATTGTAACGGCACTGATTATTGCTATCCTTACAGGACTTGTTACTATTGGAGGACTCAAAAGCATTGCCAAGGTATCGACGAAGGTCGTTCCTTTTAAAACAGGCTTGTACGTACTGATCTGTCTCATCGTACTGATTCGGTTTGCTGACCAACTACCTGCCGCAATTGCGCTGGTGCTCCATTCGGCATTTTCAACTACATCTGCAACGGGCGGATTTGCCGGAGCTACGATTATGCTGGCGATGCGAAGTGGGGTAGCCAGAGGTATTTTTGCCAATGAGGCCGGATTGGGAAGCGCACCGATTGCAGCCGCAGCTGCCAAAACCAAATGGCCTGCGGAGCAAGGGCTAATTTCCATGACAGGCGTGTTTATTGATACGATGGTTATTTGTGTGATGACCGGGTTGACGCTACTGGTTAGTGGTGTGTGGAGCGGGCCTACCGATGCGGGCCTGATGACTCAGCAAGCATTTTCCAGCGCATTCCCGCTGGGGGCAGAACTGCTCACAATCATTCTGATTATGTTCGCGTTCACCACCATGCTCGGCTGGAACTATTACGGGGAACGCTGTGTTGAATATTTGCTTGGGGTCAAGTGGATTAAGCCATACCGCTATCTGTTCATCCTATTGGTTGCCGGGGGCGCGTTCATTAAACTGGATGCGATTTGGCTGCTGGCAGATATCTTTAACGCAATGATGGCTTTCCCGAACCTGATTGCCCTGCTCGGCTTATCAGGAATTGTAGTCGCAGAAACCCGAACTTATATGGATTCTCTGAATTCTAGTAAGAAAAAGGGCATTCTTGCAGGTGCCAGTGTAGGGGCAGCTATCCAAGTAGAAGAAAAAGGACAAACGGTTAATTCATAAATTCCAAAAGGGAGTGCCCTCAGTCATCACAGGCTTGAGGACACTCCCTTTTGAATGTTATAACGATGCGTGCAAAATAGCTGAAATATCTTCTTGATTCAGCTTTTTATAATTACCGAAGCCTCCGTATTCCATTTCACGGGCTGCAATGTTTGCGACATTTTCCAATTGCTCATCATTAATATTGTAATCGGCCAGGGTGGAAGGGGCACCGAGACTTGTCCAGAATGCACTCAGGCGATCAATCCCCTCCAAAGCAATTTCCTTATCCGTTTTACCAGTGGTATCTAAATCAAACATGCTGAGCATCAGCCGCTTCATGCGTGCAGCATCCTGATCCACCGTATGTCTCATCCAGTTGGGGAAGAGGATCGCCAGACCGCCAGCATGAGGAATATCATATACAGCGGATAATGCATGTTCAATCGTATGCGAAGCCCAGTCCCCGAAGTAGCCCATTTGTAGTGTTCCGTTAAGGGCAATCGTTCCGGCATATAAAATCGTTTCACGATGCTCGTAGTTGTGCAAATCTTCCAGCAGCTTAGGTGCAGTTTCGATCACGGTTTGCAGCACGGAAAAGCACATACGATCTTGCAACGGTGTATTTTTAACATTGTGAAAATATTGTTCAAACACATGGCTCATCATATCCACCATGCCATATACCGTCTGATCACGTGGCACAGAGAAGGTGTTTTTTGGGTCCAGAATCGAGAATTTCGGATGCGTCACCGCGCTGCCCCATACGTATTTTTCGTTCGTTTCCCAGTTGGTGATAACAGAATCCGGATTCATTTCTGAACCGGTGGCGGCGAGTGTGAGGATGGTGCCGAATGGCAGAGCCTCGGTCGGCATGTGCTTTTTGTTGATAATATCCCACACATCGCCGTCATATTCAGCCCCTGCTGCGATGGCTTTGGTGCAATCAATAACGCTTCCACCGCCTACAGCAAGTAAGAAGTCGATTTTTTCATTTCGGCAAATGTCGATACCCTTCTTAACGGTGGACAAGCGCGGATTCGGTTCTACGCCGGACAATTCATGAATGTTCAGATGTAGCGGTTCTAACGCGTTTAATACCTGGTCATATAGACCATTTCGTTTGACACTTCCGCCTCCATATACCAGCAAAATGTTTTTGCCGTAATTCAGCAGTTCCTGCTGGAGTTCTTCAATTTGATTGTCTCCAAAAATTAATTTGGTGGGGTTATAATATGTGAATTTGTTCATCTGGTAAGTTTCCCTCAGTTCATAGTTCATAGTTCATGTTCAAATCGTAAATCGCTTAACCTGATTGCCTGTTGGATACCTAACTTCATCATGTAAGCTATTTGAAATGACGATTAGCTATTATACATGAAATGAATAAGGGAATTCAAGTAAATCTAATCTTTGACCGCTCCGGCGGCAAGATCGGAAATAAACTGGCGGCTAATGAAAAGAAATAAAATAATAAGTGGCAGTACAGCCAGCAGGGTGCCCGCAATGACCATCGCATAATCCGTATTGTAAATCCCGTTCAATTGTGACAGTGCAATCTGGAGCGTGAATTTACGTTCATCCGTTAAGACGATTAGCGGCCATAAATAATCATTCCAGGCTCCTATAAAGGTAAATGCGCCGAGAAAAGCGAACGCAGGACGTAGAATAGGCAGTGCTACATTCAAGTACAGTCGAAAAAAGCTGCATCCGTCCATCCGGCCCGCATCCAGCAGTTCCTTTGGAATGGATTCTTCCGCATATTGACGAATCCAGAAAATGCCGAAGGCATTTACCATCCCCGGGATGATAAGCGCTTTGAACGTACCTACCCATCCAAAGGAGGCCATCATGACAAAGGAGGGGACAAGCGAAAGTTGTGAAGGGACCATCATCGTAGCTAGCAGAACGATAAATAGCACTTTTTTGCCCGGAAAATCAAACTTGGCGAATGCAAAACCTGCTAGTGAATCGAAAAACAGAACCAATAGGGTAACAGAACCGGCTACAAAAAGGGTATTAAAAAAGGCTCCGGCAAAATTAATCTGTTGTAATACTCTCGTTATGTTATCCAAGAAGTGGCTGCCAAACCACAATTGTGGTGGAAAACGATAGATGTCTGAGGTTGTACGGGTTGCCATGACGATCAGCCAGTAAAATGGAAACATCGACAGAATGATTCCCACCAACAATCCGGCATATAAAACAAAGGATTTTGCGCGTGTCTGCATCATGTTGTGAAGCTCCTTCCCATCGTTATTTTTTACCTTGAACGAGTTTCCAGTTTATGATGGAGAATAGAGCAATGATGAGGAACATGCCCCATCCGACGGCTGCACCATATCCAAAATAGTTGTTAATGAACGACTCGCGATACAGGTATAAAACGATGGTCATGCCACTTGCCCCGGAACCGCCGTCATTACCGACCAGGACCTGTGGCTCGGTGAAGAGCTGCATACCGCCGATGGTGGACGTAATCACCGTAAACAGAATGACTGGGCGTAGCATGGGGATAGTGATGCGGAAAAAAGCTTGCGCTCCGGTTGCCCCGTCTATTTTGGCGGCCTCATACAGCACATGCGGAATACTCTGGAGTCCAGCCAGATAGATGATTGAGTTATAGCCCATCCATCTCCATACGACCATAGAAGAAATGGCGATTTGGATACCCCAGGGCACATTCAGCCATTGAACCATGGGTAGCCCCATGAGTTGCAGAAGGTAGTTAAGAAATCCAAAATTGTTGGCAAATAAGGCACCGAATATGATGGCAACAGCTACAATAGACGTCACATTTGGCAGGAAGAATCCGACTCGCCATAAGGTACGCATTTTCACAAAAGGGGCATAAAGCAGAAAGGCAATAATCAGTGCGAAGAATAGCATCGGAATCGTTGCATACACCCAGATCACAAAGGTGTTGCCTACAGCCTGCCAAAATTCATGATCTGTTACAAGGTAGCGAAAGTTGCCCCAGCCGTTGTAGGTCATGTCTCCGATCCCGTCCCATTTGTGAAACGCTAGATATAATGAAAAACCAATCGGAAACAGTCCAAAGATGCCAAACAGTAGATAAAACGGCGAGATCGCAGCATAAACGGCACGGTGCTTCCAGATTTCTCTCAGCATAATGTCCACACGCCTTTTTTGAATTTTGTTTTTACCGCTGTAATTCCCGTTCGATTCGATCCATTGTTTCCGTCCATAATGCATCGGAATTGGCATCCTGCTTGGCGACATTAGCAAGACGACGGGTCACAATGCCGTGGATGACAGGATAGCGCTCGCCGAAATAGCTGCTTTTCACATTACGTGCGGAGGTGGCAAAGATGAGTCCGGTGGCCTGACCACCAAAGAAAGGCTCGGGTGTCCCCATGATAGGATCGTTATAGACGCCGGGAGTGGACGGGAACAGTCCGATTTTGTGGTAGGCTTCCAGCTGGTGTTCCGGGTTTTGCAGCCAGGTCAGCACTTCAAAGGCTTCTTTGGGATGTTTGCTGGATTTGAGGATAGAAATGAAAGAACCACCCAGGTTGCCGTCTCCTCCAGGAGCACGGGCGACTCTCCATTTACCCGCTGTATCCGGCGCGGCCTCTGTGAGAACTTGCTTCATCCAGATAGCCCCTACAAAAGAGGCGATTTTGCCGTTATTGACTGAAGCGTTCCATTCGGGAGTCCAGCCATCCGCATTGGCGAGCAGATGCTTCTTGTGGAAATCGACAGCGGTTTTCCAGCCCAGACGGATGTCAGGAGATTGATTGCCGATATAGCTGCCATCTGGCTTGAAGTAAAGGTTTGTATGCTGAGCGAGTACCTGATTGTAAACGTTTACAATATTGTCAGCCAAAAATGAACGGCTTCCGAATTTCTGGCGAAGTTGTTCTCCGGCCGCCATGTAATCATCCCATGTGCGAATGGAGGCACTAACCTTTTCAGGATCACTAGGCAAGCCTGCTTGTTCAAACAGATCACTTCGGTAGAAGAGGGCGGTAGGTCCTGTATCCATGGGAAATGCGATCATTTTACCATCAGGAGTGATCCCCTGATTCCATTTCCATTCCAAATATTGATCCTTTAAGCGGTCTGCTCCGAGTTCCCTTAAGTCATAAAAACGATCCGCACTGGGGAACAGCTCCACCATCCAATCGTTCAGAGCTACGATGTCTGGTTCACCGGAACGAGCTGCGAGCGTTGTCTTCAGTTTGGCTTTGAAGTCACCGCCTATTTTTTGAGTTTTTAATTCAATGTTGGGAAATTGTTTTTCCGCCTGGGCGAGTAGTTCATCGTCAATGGAACGGTTCCAGTACCACAATGTAAGCGTTATCTTTTTTCCGTTTGACAAATTAGTTTCAGATGATTGACTTTCAGAGAACGAGGGTCCACTACAAGCACTGAACATCGTGAGAAAAGCAAGACATAATACCAGCCATTGTACTGTTTTCACATCATTTCCCTCCTTGCTGTCTGAGATAATCTGCCTGCTAAACAAGTTGTAAATGGTTTAGCTCCATCATATGAAGCTGTTACCCATTTATGTGCATTGACTTAACCAAAAACAAAAAAATTGAAACAAAGCATGTATAGAAATTAAATACTCTAAAGATATTGATCTTACTAATCCGAAGAATGATAAAACAATAAGGCAGATATTATGTCAAAAGGTATCTAAATCGTCAATGCTGAGCAATATCTTGGAAAAATCTAATGATGAATTCGAAGAACGATTTCTCTATATCGGTGTGCAGTTCCCCAGTAGGAAAGGACAGATAGATTGTTCGCGTACATCGAGGCTCCCTGATTTGAAGCAGCTTAATGTCTTCGGTTACGACGTTCCTCCACAGGATAGAAGGAATAAAGGAGATGCCAAGTCCTGTTTGAATCAACCCTCTTACCGTAGCCGGATCATCACTTTCAAAGACGATGTTGGGTTCAAAAGGGATGTGAGTAAAAAAGAGGTCCGTTGTTTTCCTAAGCGAATTACCAGGTGTAAGGCTGATAAACTTCTCATGCTCTAGATCTTTCAGGAATACGGTGTCCTGAACGCTCAGAGGGTGAGATTTTGGTACGCCAAGCAAAATTTCCTCCTCCAGCAGGATCGCATGCTCGTTGTCCGCCAACTCTTCGGACGTAATCGCAAAATCGTACGCCGGTCCTTTCTTCATCTTCGCAGGGTGCTGGGTCAGGTTGAATCTAATTTGAGGATAGAGATCGCGAAACTTGCCGACAAGGTTGGGCAATAGCATAGAGCCGACAGCGACGTATAACGTGATGACCTCTACCTTTTCGTTCTTCATTTCTTTGACTTCGGATACGCCTTGCTCTAGCGCTGATAGCGACTGGTTCACTCTTTTCAGGAACTTCTTGCCATATTCATTCAGCACGATATGTTTTCCTTCGCGGTCAAATAGCTGCACACCCAATTCCGTCTCCAGGTTTCTAATCATTTTACTTAAGGCAGGCTGTGAGATAAACAACTCGTTCGCGGCACGTGTGACATGCTCATACTTCGAGGTCACTTGAAAATACTTAAGCTGCAAATAATCCATAGTGAAAAATCTCCTTTATAACCACTAGGTTATCGATCATATGTGAATATATATATTTTACAGGTATTTACTCACTTCTTACAATTAACAATGTAAAGAAAATGAATCCGCTAAAGGTGGTGAGATTCTGAACATCGTTTTTACATTTCCCGGCCAGGGGTCACAGGTTCCTGGAATGCTCCAAGATGTACCCGAGTATGTGAAAAAGGCAACAAGTATCATCGGAACTGAACTGCGTGATGATGAGGAGGCTATGGGCTCAACGGTCTGGATTCAGATGGCACTCTTCGTTAAGGAGACGGCAATAGCCTACCGGTTGATCGAGCAGGGTATCCGGCCCCAATTCGTGGCAGGGCATTCCATTGGTGCATTTCCTGCGGCGGTCATCGCGGGAGTTCTCTCGTTCGAGGATGCGCTTCGGATCGTATGGCTCCGTGCCCGGTTGATGGAAGAAACCTTTCCTGAAGGCTATGGAATGGGTGTGATTATTGGGCTTACGCAGGCCGAGGTTCAACAAGCCGTGCTTCTCTCCCATAGTGAGGCGACGCCAGTCTACCTCTCGAATATAAACGCAGAGCAGCAAATCGTCGTATCCGGATCATTGGTAGGGTTAAATAAAGCATTTATGCATGTGAAAGAGCTTGGGACCGCTAAAACGGCGTTTCTGAAGGTTCCGATTCCTTCACACTCCCTGCTGATGTCAGAGGTAGCCAATAAGCTATTGCTGAAAATACACACTTTTTCTTTGCGGGACGCTCAAATACCATATTTGGTGAATCATACGGGCAGAAAGACGAAAGCCAAGGAAAAAATCGCGGAGGACCTTGCACTAAACGTAGCATATCCCGTTCGGTGGATGGATATGGCGGCTGTCTGCGTCGAATCGGGAGCTGACTGTTTCATCGAGATGCCGCCGGGTCATACTCTTTCCAGACTTGTCAAGCAAGCCCACAAGGATACCCGGCAAATGGCCGTGGACGAGATCGGTCTGGAAGCGACTCAGTATCTGATTAGAAAATGGAAGGAGCAAGAAGAATGAATAAAGTACTGCGATCCTGGTCACAAAAACGTGATAAAAAGCAGGAAAAGTTAGGAAAGGTGGAAAAGTGGCTCGACGGAAAATACATCGACTCCTCCCGAATTGTCGACCTGATGGAGGCGCTAATTGATCCAGGCGCGAAGGTCGTCCTGGAAGGAGATAACCAGAAGCAAGCGTCTTTCCTTTCCCAGAAGCTGCTGGAAGTCGATCCTGGCAAAGTGCATGATTTGCATATGATTATGTCCAGCATTTCAAGACCCGAACATTTGGATATTTTCGAGAAGGGCATCGCCGGGAAGCTGGACTTCTCCTACAGTGGCTCCCAAAGCCTGCGTGTTGCGCAAATGATTGATGACGGGATACTTAAGCTCGGTGACATCCATACGTATTTGGAATTGTTCGGACGTCTCTTCATTGACCTTATTCCAGATGTGGTGCTGGTAGCGGCAGACAAATCAGATCGCGAGGGCAATCTGTATACCGGAAACAATACGGAAGAAACTCCGACGATCGTGGAAGCAGCGGCTTTCAAGGATGGGATCGTAATCGTGCAGGTTAACGAAATCGTGGATGAGCTACCGCGAACCGATATTCCAGCGTCCTGGGTCGACGTCATTGTACAGGCCGAAAAACCGTACGCACTGGAAGCACTGTTTACCCGTGATCCGCAGAATATTACTGAACTGCAAATCCTGATGGGCATGATGGCGATCAAGGGTATTTATGGAAAACATCAGGTGCAGTCGCTTAATCACGGCATTGGCTTTAATACTGCAGCGATTGAGCTTTTGCTGCCGACCTATGGTGAACAGCTTGGCCTGAAAGGGAAGATTGCCAAGCACTGGGCCCTGAATCCGCATCCAACTTTGATTCCGGCGATTGAATCGGGTTGGGTCGAAAGCATTCACAGCTTTGGAGGCGAGGTCGGTATGGAGAAATACATTGCGGCTCGTTCAGATGTGTTCTTCGTCGGCAAGGACGGATCTATGCGCTCCAACCGCGCGATGTGTCAGGTTGCAGGCCAGTTCGCTGTAGATATGTTTATCGGATCAACGCTACAAATGGACTGTGCAGGTAATTCGTCTACCGTTACTTCCGGCAGATTGTCCGGTTTTGGAGGAGCGCCGAATATGGGGCATGATCCTCGGGGGCGGCGACATGCGACTCCTGCCTGGCTTGACATGATCGAGCGCCCGACGGAACTCTCCAAAGGCCGGAAATTGGTCGTGCAGATGGTTGAAACATACGGTGCCAACAAAAAGCCAGTATTTGTAGATTCGCTAGATGCCATCAAGGTGAAGGATGAATCTGGTCTCGCCATTACGCCAATCATGATTTACGGGGATGATGTCACCCACGTCCTTACCGAGGAAGGCATTGCATACCTCTACAAGACGGACAGCATAGAGGAGAGAAAGAAGGCTCTCGCGGCAATCGGAGGCGTAACACCTTTAGGAATGGAAAGTAATGAAAGCGATGCAAGCCTGTTGCGTGACAGAGGGATCGTGGCCTATCCGGAGGATCTTGGGATCATGCGCAGACAAGCCAAGCGCTCGATGCTGGCAGCACAGACGATTAACGATCTCGTAGATTGGTCAGACGGATTGTATGATCCACCGGCTAAATTCCGGAGCTGGTCTTAAAGCCATGCTCACGATGAATCATTCAGCTTTCGCGGCTTCTCTGGCTGCCAAAGCTGTAAAGGCACTGATGGAAGAGGCTCTTCTTACGCCCAAGCCTGGACTTGTCGATGCCAGAGACAATGGCTCTCATACTGATATGTCCATCGATCTTATGCTTGCATCCGCAAGAGCATTGGAGGATACGTTTCGGGAAATAGCCATTGTGTCATACCTTCACCCGGTGGACCAGACTTTGCGTGAGCAGATCGCTCTAATCGGGCGGGAGGGCGAGAAGGTGATGCTCAGTGCAACGAACGGTGTCAATACACATAAGGGTGCCATTTGGGCCCTTGGGCTTTTAACAAGTGCACGGGCAGCCTTTCCAAGGGAGCGGGACCCACATCAGATTATGAGCATTGCAGGAAGAATTGCATCGTTCCATGACCGGTACCGTCCGATGCAGCATACGAATGGACGAACGGTTAAGAAGAAATACGCGGTAGTGGGGGCAGAGGAAGAAGCGAAGCTAGGCTTTCCGCACATCCGGGACGAAGCTTTACCTGCTTTGCTGCGCGCTAGGGCTTGTGGGAAGACAGAGGTCGAAGCACGCTTAGAAGCTTTATTGGCCTTGGTGGCATGTGTGGATGATACCTGCATCCTACACCGCGGTCAGTTGACGGATCTGATGGCGATTCAGAGTATGGCCGCAGCCTTCCTTGCAGCAGATGGATTAAGAACCCAGTCGGGCAGAAAGCTGCTCTACCGCTTGTCCGAGTATTGTAATGTTAGACAACTCTCACCCGGAGGTAGTGCCGATCTGCTAGCTGCCACATTATTTCTAATCGATTGATACTTTAATTGGAGGTGTTTCTGAAGGATGGAAAAATTACAGTTTCAATACCAGACTACGAAGCCCATCTGTAAGCCGGCACATATAGGTGTTGTCGGTTCGGGAGATTTGGAGATTATTGTAGAACCTGTAAAAGGCCAGACCACCAACGTCAGCATTTTAACAGGCAGTGAAGGATTTGAACAAGTATGGGAGAATGTTCTGACCCGTTTTTTTAACCGTTATCCGATTACTGCCAATATTACAGTTCATGACTTCGGAGCTACTCCGGGTGTAGTAATGCTTAGATTTACGCAAGTGCTGGAGGTGCTGGATTATGCAGAATAGTTTTGTGGAGCTGAATGGACGCGAGAGAGCTAAAGCGCTGCTGGACGAAGGGACTTTCCGTGAGATACTTGGGCCGTTAGACAAAATCCAATCCCCCCACCTAGAGCCGCAAGGCATTGTTCCTCAGAGCGACGACGGGATTATTCTGGCTCTTGGCGAAATACACAAACAGAAGGTCTTGATCATTTCGATGGAAGGCGCTTTTCAAGGAGGGGGGATTGGAGAAGTCAGCGGGGCCAAAATTTCCGGAGCGCTCGAACTGGCACTGGAAGAGAATAAGAGAGGGAACAAACTATATCCCGTCATGATCTTCGATACAGGGGGTGTTCGGCTACAGGAAGCGAACTATGGATTGTTGTCGATTTCGGAGATTGCTACCCAGATCGTTGCCCTGCGTAAATACGTTCCTGTTATCGGACTGATCCCGGGCCGCGTAGGGGCATTTGGGGGAATGTCCATTACTGCAGAATTGTTTACCACTCTGATTGCTACGAAGAAAGCGCGCCTCGGTCTGAACGGGCCGGAGGTCATTGAGCAGGAAGCAGGGGTCATGGAGTTCGATGCAAGCGACAAAGCCTTGATTTGGAACACAATCGGAGCTAACCAGCGCTTCCAAACCGGATTGATTGACGAAATGGTGGAAGATACGACGGATGCAGTTGTCGAAGCGATTGATACTGCGCTCAAGGCACCGGCGAAGCCTGCTAAAACAGAGCAAATCGATTTCTATCTGACCCTGTTAAACACTCTTGATCCTACAGAAGCTTGGACACCTGAGCGCTATCGCGAATTTTACACGCAGATACAGCCTGTGCAGCAGCCTGTCCCGCTGGCAAAAGAGGGTGCGGCCGACATGTCGGATAGTAGAGGTTATCGCTGGTTCTCTCGCTTGACGGGCATTGCTCACCCAATCAGCGATGTTCCTTCAGTGCTTGCGGCAGACGTGGATAAGCACGGACAACTGTGCAGATATATCGCCATTGTTCCGAATGCCTCCAACCGATTCCCGCGTGTCAGAAACGGTGAGGTTGGTATGCTTGAAGGCTGGACGGTGGCTCAAATCATCAGGGACGCAATCCGTCAAGATGAGAAAAAAGAAACCAAACGTCCGATCATTGCCATCATTGATGTACCCAGTCAAGCCTATGGCTATAAGGAAGAAATGGTCGGTATCAGTCTTGCCCTGGCTGCAAGTGCAGATGCTTACGCAACCGCTAGATTAGAAGGCCATCCAGTTATCGATGTGATTGTCGGTAACGCGATTTCCGGGGGCTTCCTCGCTCATGGGCTGCAATCGAATCGTTTGATCGCACTGGATGACAGCAAGGTCAATATTCAGGCCATGTCCAAGGCTTCTGCTGCTCGGATTACCAAGCGGACGATTGCCGAGCTTGAAGAAGCTACCAAGAAAGTTCCAGCTATGGCCTACGATGTTCGTAGCTACAGTACTCTGGGGGCATTATATCAGATGCTGAGCGGTATCCATGCAGACGATCCACAGAGTAGTGATGTAGCCATCGTGGAAAAGACCGTTTCCGAGGCAATCGAGAGTACAAAAGGAGCGCCCCGCGACCTTAGCTTCCGATTGCAGACTAAGGAAGCTATGGCGGGTGGGCGGACTGCAACCCGTGGCGTTCGAGATGCGCTTTTGGAGCAATGGTAATCCATCCACATGATCTGATTGAAGTGTCCAATTTGAAATATCTCTCCTTATATGAAGACAAGGAGTGGGTAACCGCCTCGCTGAGGCGGACCCCCTTTGTGGTCGTTCGCCGAGCCGATCCGTCGGCGGATGGTTGTATTCCCGTCGGAGTACGTGGACAGGAGCGAAATCAACGGGAAGCTGCATTCCTGGACCCGAAGGGGGTGTCCCAGCTCGTGTCTCCCTATGCGATAGTGAAACGTCAGATGTGGAACTCCTTGCCTACAGAGAGACGGCAGCAGCCTGTCCTTCAGTTGATGGACTTGTTAGCAGAAATGATGGCGGATTGGCGCTGGGGGCCAGCGGGGAGCGCAGGATTCGAAATAGTAACGCAATACCCGACTGTGAAGGAAACGAGTGATCTTGACCTTGTTATAGATGGTTCAGAGGTTATTGATTATGCAGTAGCTGAAAGACTTGTGCACAAGTTGGAGCATCTGGGTGTTCGAATTGACATTCAATTGGAGACAAGAGACGGTGCCTACGTCCTGCGCGAAATTCTTGAGAGACGGGCCAGCACTGTGGTGCTGCGAACTTCTTCGGGTCCCAAGCTCGTTCGAATCCTCGGCAATAAGGAGCTATAATCAACGGCAAAAGGGAGGAATGCACGACCATTTGGCTTCAGGAAAGCTGTCAAAGGGGAAGTGCGTATTATGGAAAACACTGAAGAGCGGAATATTAATATTAATGAGAGCGACATCTTAAAGGTGTTTGCCGTCAGCGGAGCGATCTTGCAAAGCGTTCTGGGGATGTTTCTGAAGTATGCACACACTAACGATAACCTAGCCTTATTAGGCGTCATTTTCAATATAGTAAAGTATACTGCGCCAGTCTTTATTTTTGCCATTGTATATGGGATGGTGAAAAATAATCAGCATACGAAGGTATCCCATTTTTACAAGGAAAAATTCGGGGAGCTCGTGATCCCTTATTTACTGTGGGCAGCGGCTGGCTTAATTTTCTTCCCGGAAATTCAGGTTAATCAGCACGTTGCATCATTCCGGACGCTCATCGAGTCATTTGTGCTCGGTAATGCATCATCACAGTTTTGGTACACGGTGATGATGTTGCAATTTCAATTGCTGATGCCAGTCCTTATTTTCATCTGCTACAAATACTTGGCTAAGCCTAAGCGGGTCATTCCGCTGCTTATTGTGAGCTTCGTGATCTTCGGAGCGTGGCTATGGATGTACGATACCTTCGTATTCCAAGGAGCATATGCGATTAGTCTGCGTTACCTTGACCGCTTTTTCGTTAGTTATTTTATTTATGCTTTACTAGGTGGAATCGCTTGGGTATATAAGAAACAGTTCGACGGAGTGCTTCGCCGGATTCAGTTCATACTCATTCCGGTAATGCTTCTTATTCTCATTTGGACAAATCACGAATTTTTCGGTTTTGGTTTTGAGGATATGTCCTTCGGAAATCTGATTTATCTGAAGCCATCCATGACCTTGTACAGCTTGGTAGTGATTTTCCTGATTTACATGCTGGCAAGACATTTGATCAGCGTAAATTCCCGTTCACTTCCCTATTACAAATGGTTATCTACTTATGCGTACCGGGCCTTTACAGCGAACGTATTTATTTTGGTCATCGTGCTGCGCTTGGTCGGTGATTTGCTAAGTCAGCTTCCTTTATTTGTGGCACTGCTTTTGGTTTATCTGACGACTGTAGCATGCTCCTTCGGCATCGTCTATGCCTTTGCGCAGATAAAGGTAAAGGTATGTCGTGAATGGTTATTGTTGAAACAAAAAAGAGCGCAAAGCACCGATCTAAGATAAATGCCTAAAAGAAATAATACAGATAACAACGCATATATGACATCATAATTTAGGCGTATCTAAGTTATTGGCGTATTGACGGCAACCCCAAAGGGTATCTCGATGATTGAAGAGATACCCTTTTTGTGAACCTGAACTTACTTACATCAATCGCTGTATTTCATCTTTCAGAATTTCGGACCGAGTCCCGAAAATAACCTGCAGGGTACCGTTACCAAGCCTGATGATTCCCGATGCTCCGAGCTGCTTGAGAGCTTGATCATTAACCGCTTTGTCGTCTTTGACGACAAGACGCAGCCGTGTGATGCAGGCATCAATGCTTTGAATATTGTCTGAACCGCCGAGATAGGTTAGTATTCTGCCTGCCTGACTGGACTGAGTGTCGGATGTGGCGCTTGCCTTTCCAATGGGTACAGATTCGTTAGCCTCAGACAGGAGACCGTCTTCTACATCATCTTCACGCCCAGGAGTTTTTAGGTTGAATTTGAGAATGATGAATCGGAACAGAAAGTAATAAATGAGGGCGAAGACAAGCCCGACCGGGATCATTCGCAATGGGTGGGTGGAGAGTTTCATATTGACCAGATAGTCAATGAGTCCTGCTGAAAAAGAAAAGCCGAGTTTGACATCCAATAGGTATACGACCAGGCCGCTCAGGCCTGTCAGCAGAGCATGAACGCCGTAAAGCAATGGTGCAATGAACATAAACGAAAATTCGAGGGGCTCGGTAATTCCGGTCAGGAACGATGCCAGTGCAGAACCGATGAAAATGGAAGCGACGGCTTTACGTTTTTCCGGTTTGGCCGTATGAATGAATGCGAGGGCTGCTGCTGGCAGAGCGAACATCATAATGGGGAAGAAGCCGGACATGAATATACCCGCCGATGTATCGCCTGCGAAAAAACGCGTCAGGTCACCATGAACGACCTCACCGGCAGCATTGGTGTAGTCACCAATTTGAAACCATGCGATCGAGTTCAACACATGATGCAAACCGAGCGGGATCAGCAGCCGATTGGCAATCATGAATATCATTGATCCGATTCCGCCAAAGCCGACAATCCAGTTGCCGAAGACTGCAATCCCATCTTGTATCGGACTCCAGATCATACCGAGCAGAATGGCCAGAATCATGGTCGTAAAGGCGGTGATCATGGGGACAAAACGTTTGCCCGAGAAGAAGCCAAGCCAATCTGGGAGCTGAATATTGTGATATTTTTTAAACAGAAAAGCAGACCATCCACCGATAAAAATACCACCCAATACGCCCATGTCCAGCTTGACGTCGTCTGGAATATATGCAAATATACCCGGCACTGCCGCCAAAATACGGGTCAGCACCATATAGGCAATGACTGCCGATAATGCGGCTACTGCGTCGCCTGCCAGACCAATGGCAACACCGATGGAGAAAATGAGCGCCAGGTTACCGAAGATGGCCCCTGCCCCTTCGTTCAGAAAAGGAGTGACATAATGATTCAGAAATCCGCCAACTCCGGGACCAAGTGGTATATCCGTTTCATAATTAATCAGTGCTAATCCTTGTAAAATCCCTGCGGCGGGTAGAGTGGCTACTGGAAGCATTAACGACTTGCCGATTTTTTGCAGAAATTTCAGCATAACATTCTTCCCTTCTTCATCGAGTTTGGGAGTGTCGTATTCATCCTGAAACCCTTACATTAAACCATTTTTTTACATCATAAATCGGAGAAACTAACATGGTCAACGATTATTTTAAGCTATGAAAAGACGTAAATCCGTAGTTGACATCGCTTACATGCTTATATAGTATCAAATTTAAGTTAATAATCGTGACGGAGACAAGAGAGCCACGCAGACACCCATGGTACAGCATAGGGTTGGTTTGTGATGGCTTTTCTTTTTTTGCACGATGAAAGCGATCGAAATCGGATGATCTATTGAGGAGGTAGGTTGTATGTCGCCATACGCAGCCGAATTCATAGGGACAATGATTCTTATTGCCCTAGGTGGCGGAGTGTGCGCAGGGGTGTCTCTGAAAAAGTCATTTGCTCACGCTTCCGGCTGGATTGTGATTGGAATGGGATGGGGGCTCGCGGTTGCTATTGGGGTGTATGCAGTGGGTGAAATCAGCGGAGCGCATTTGAATCCGGCAGTGACACTGGCGTTGGCATTTCAGGGCATTTTTCCATGGCAGGACGTTCCCGGCTATATTGTGGCTCAGCTTCTCGGGGCCATGGCGGGTGCGATAATCGTCGTTTTGCATTATTGGCCTCACTGGAAAGAGACGGAGGACACAGCAACCAAACTCAGTGTATTTGCGACAGGACCGGCTATTGATCATCCGTTTGCCAACGTGCTTAGTGAAATGATAGGTACTTTCATCTTTGTTCTTGCTCTGCAGTCATTTGGTGCCAATTCATTTACAGGGGGCTTGAAACCGCTGATTGTGGGTTTTTTGGTTGTCAGTATCGGTTTATCCTTTGGAGGCACAACGGGCTATGCCATCAATCCAGCGAGAGATTTTGGGCCGCGTCTGATGCATTATTTACTACCGATTCCCGGTAAGGGAGCATCCAATTGGAAATATGCCTGGGTGCCCATTGTAGGGCCGCTGTTGGGTGGATCTTTCGCAGGGCTATTTTATCAGGCTGTTTTTAAGGGGAGTGTGACTCCGGCTTTCTGGATTTTACTAGGGATCATCGTGATTGTACTTTTGATTACCTTCCGTATGAGTCGTACTTATAAAAATCATAAAACGGATCACAAACTTACAGCGTAAAAACGATGGATTTACACGGGGAGAGATGAACAATGGGAAAATATATTCTGTCACTAGATCAGGGAACGACAAGCTCAAGAGCGATTTTGTTCAATAGCGAAGGAGATGTAGTGTACTCGGCTCAGCGAGAATTTCCGCAATATTTTCCTCATCCCGGCTGGGTAGAGCAGAATGCGAATGAAATCTGGAGCTCTATTCTCGGAGTCATTGCCTCCTGTCTTTCCGAATCCGGTGTAAAAGCAAATCAAGTGGCTGCCATCGGCATTACCAATCAGCGAGAATCGGTGGCTGTGTGGGACAAAAATACAGGAGTGCCCGTGTATAACGTACTCGTATGGCAATCACGCCAAACCTCGGACATCTGTGAAGAATTGAAGCGGCAAGGGCACGAGGAGCTGTTTCACAGCAAAACAGGGCTGTTGATCGACCCGTATTTTTCAGGCACTAAAGTAAAGTGGATACTGGACCATGTGGAGGGCGCTCGGGAAAAGGCAGAACGAGGTGACCTATTATTCGGTACGATTGACTCGTGGCTGATCTGGAAATTATCCGGCGGAACGGCACATGTAACAGACTACTCCAATGCAGCCAGGACGCTGATGTACAACATTTATGAACTAAAGTGGGACGAAGAGCTGCTGGACATTCTGGATGTTCCGAAAATCATGCTACCTGAGGTAAGACCTTCTTCCGAGGTATATGCGCACACCGTGGATTATCATTTCTTTGGTCAGAATGTACCGATCGCCGGTGCAGCAGGTGACCAGCAGGCAGCCTTGTTTGGTCAGGCATGTTACGAAAAAGGGATGATCAAAAATACTTACGGCACAGGCTGCTTCATGCTGATGAATACGGGGGATCAGCCTGTTGAATCCAAGCACGGTCTGATTACGACCATCGCTTGGGGACTGGAGGAAGGCAAAGTACAATATGCACTCGAGGGAAGTGTGTTTGTAGCGGGGTCGGCGATCCAGTGGCTGCGAGACGGGCTGCGTATGTTCCGTGAAGCGAAGGACAGTGAGCCTTATGCCGCCCGTGTTTCGTCTACAGAAGGAGTGTATCTTGTACCCGCTTTTGTCGGACTGGGCAGCCCCTACTGGGATAGCGAGGTGCGCGGAGCGATGTTCGGCCTGACACGCGGGACCACGAAGGAGCATTTAATCCGCGCCACATTGGAGTCACTTGCTTATCAGACCAAGGATGTGCTTACAGCCATGGAGATTGATTCAGGTATTGCAGTGAAGACACTGCGGGTGGATGGAGGAGCTGTATTGAACAATTTTCTGATGCAATTCCAGAGCGATATTTTGGATGCAACAGTGGAGCGGCCAGTTATCCATGAGACGACGGCACTGGGGGCTGCATGTCTGGCAGGTTTGGCTATTGGATATTGGAAGAGCACGGATGAACTTCGCAAGCGGGTGAGGGTGGAAACCTCTTTTGCCCCGAATATGGATGAAGCAACACGTGAAAGCTTGTATGAAGGCTGGAAAAAGGCTGTGAAGGCGACGATGGCCTACAAGTAATAGATTAAGCGATGGGTCTCTGAATATTAAATTGCAAAAAGATGACTTCTGAATTTATCAGGAGTCATCTTTTTTAAGGCATGTGCTAACTCTTGACCTTCGTATGGTTCCAATGTTGCCGGGCTCCGCAGGAGCTACGAATGACTAGTTCCGGCTCTACTTTAATACATTTCGTATCCATTTGTTTATTCATCAGGTCAAACAGCACCATAGCGGCTAGACGGCCTATTTTTTGCTTGTCTTGTTTTACCGTCGTCAGTGGAGGTTCGGTATAACGACAGGCTTCTATATCATCACATCCCACTACAGCAATATCCTCGGGTACCCTCAAGCCGCTTTCCTTGAAAGCACGTATGGCACCAAAAGCAAGTAAGTCGGTCGCCGCAAAAATAGCTTTTGGCAAATTTCCTTGCTGTATCCACGTCTTCGCGATCTGGTATCCATCTTCTGCCGCGTAGTCCTTACCATACACGATCCATTCAGGTCTGACATCAAGACTAAACCGTTTTAGTGAAGCGATAAAAGCCTCCTCTCTCTCTTTAATAACCAAGGAGGGGCGTTCAATGCCTATAAAACCCATTTCGCGGTATCCATTCATGTAAAAGTGCTCAACAACCTTCATTGAAATCTTCTGATTGTCGGACATGATATAGCAGGAACTAGCTCCGGTTAGCTCAATATCGACACCGATGCAGGGGATAGGGCTGGCGTCGAGATCAAAAACACTCTTCTCCACCTCATCTCCAGCAATAATAATGCACCCGTCCACTGAAAAATATTTCGAGCGAGCCAAATAGTCCTCTCCATTATCCAGAAATTTCTCATTTGAAAAAAACAGCAGATCGTAACCGAGCAAGCCAATCTGTTTTTTGAAGACATTTATGATATCTACAAAAAAAGGATGACTAAAATCAACATTCAGCTTGCCGGCAAATATAACGCCTACCAGATTAGATTTTTTGGTAGCAAGCGTTTTAGCCGAGGAGGAGGGTCTATAGCCTGTTTCCTCCATGATTTTAAGTACCCGCTGCCGGGTTTCCTCACTGATGTCCGTATAATTGTTAATGATTTTCGAAACCGTTGCCACTGAAACGCCTGCCATGCTAGCTATTGTTTTTATATTCATGGAATCCTCCGTAACTAAACTGATTTAGTTAAATTGACTTTGCTTTTCAAACTTAATGATTACTCGTATTCTATGCTACCTCATAGAAGTGAGTCAACAGTGCGAATAAAGGATGTTGCCTAATATTTTAAAGAGTAATAACGATAATTTGTGTTTTTTTCGATAATTTACAAATCTCTATTTACAAATACAGGCTATCCGATACATAATAGTAGCTGTAATTAACTAAACCGCTTTCGTAAAAGTAAATGCATTTATTCTAAGATTACAGGGGGAATTTTGCAATGCTGAAAAAGTGTTTTTCTTTACTTGTTGTAACCGCTTTAATAGTGGTATTGGCTGCTTGCGGCAAAGGTGGTGAAGCTGGACAGAACGGGAATAAAAAGGTCACGTTAAAGATTATTCATTGGCAGCAAGAAAATATTAATAACTATATAAAGGAATTTAATAAAAAGTTTGAAGAGAAGTATCCCGATGTTCAGGTGGAGTATACGACGGTTCCTGCTGATTCAACTTATGATCAACTGATGCAAACGCGTATGAATGCTGGTTCAACCGGTGATGCAGACATTATTCCTTTGAAATTCAGCTTCGTAGGCGCACCGCAGGAATGGTCTAAGGGAGCAGCTGATCCGATGTGGAAGCAGTGGATTGAGGGAGGACTCATTGCAGATCTGTCGGATCAAGCTTTTATCAAAAACTATAATCCTACAGATGTCAAAAATGCCATGACCTACAACGACAAAGTATACGGTGTAAACATGGGAAAGGTGGCCCTGACAGGTCTGTTTTACAACAAAAAGATTTTTGAAAAATATAATCTTACTGTGCCAACGACATGGGACGAACTGGTGAATGTGATGAAGGTGCTCAAGGATAATGGCGTAGAACCGCTTGGTTTTGGCGGTAAGGATGTATGGCCTATTAACCTTGCTGTCCAAGGGCTTCAAGCCTCTATCCATGATGATCAGCTGGAATATATCAAAGGGCTGTGGACAGGTAAGACGAAGCTGACAGACCCCGCCCAGCTTGAAGTGCTGGAAAAAACACAAGTTTTAATGAACAACGCCATTGGTGGATTTATGGGGATTGACTATGGAACCTTGCCAAGTTTGTTTGCTTCAGGGCGTGTAGCTATGATTGCGGATGGTACGTGGGATGCAACTACGATCCAGACAGCCAATCCAGAGCTGAAATTTGGTTATTTCCCGATTCCGGGCAGTAACGATCCAGCCAAAAATAAAAACCTTGCAGGCAAGTACGATATGACCTGGATGGTATTAGAAAAATCGCCAAACAAGGATTATGCGATCAAATGGCTTGAAATGCTCTCCGAGAAGCAGAACTATACCGATTTCGTGAACGCTGCTGGATTTTTGCCAACACAGTCTGATGTGAAGATAAGCAGCGACTTTGTTAATGAAATCCAGCCTTCACTGGAAAACTTCAAGCTCTCTTGGGATCAGCTGTTTATCAATCGTAAGAATGTTGGACAGTACATTAAGGAAGCCAGCGTACATGCAGAATTTTTGGCGCCTGCCGGTCCGTTAAAGACGCCTTTGGAGCTTGCCCAGAAATCTCAGGCAGACTGGGATGCGGCAGCCCCTAAATAAATCTATAGATTTTACAGGAAAATAAATGGGCAACTGCAAAGCTCCCATAATAATGTAAAAAGGTGTGAGACCCATGTATCCCTTCGGAAAGGGTGCGGCCCGGATAATGCCCTATCTTTTGCTGAGTATTCCGGTGCTGCTCTATTTGCTTCTTGGTTTTGGACCCTCTATGGTAACCGTGCTTTTTTCCTTTACAGATGCTACCGGGGTTCCGGGGCAGACGTGGCATTTTATCGGATTCGAGAATTACACGACCTTTTTCACCTCCTCCGATTCTGGAGATCGCATCGCTTCCATTGGCCGTTCCCTATACTTTGCCGTAGCGGTGGTTGTGATTCAAAATGCAGTGGGGCTGTTCATGGCCATCCTTATTAATAAGAAGCTCAAAGGGGATGTGTTATATCGCTCTGTATTTTTCCTACCCGTTGTGCTCGGGGTAACGGTATCCGGCCTGATCTGGCAGCTGCTTGCCAATCCGCTTGGGGGCCCTGCGCAAGCCTTGATGAACTTTTTTGGAACCAGCTCCAACTTCTTCGGGGATTACGATATTGCATTTGAGTTGATTATTTTTGTGCAAATTTGGATGTACATGGGTTACTCGATGACTATTTTCTTAGCCGGACTCCAATCTATCCCCAGTGACTTATATGAAGCAGGGTATATGGACGGTGCCTCTGGATGGAAAGCGTTCAAAAATATTACCTTTCCGATGATTGCACCGTCCTTTACCGTCAATATGCTGCTGTCCATTATCGGCGCATTGCAGACCTTTGACATTATTTATGTGCTGACAGGTGGTAAATTCAACACGACGACACTTGCGTTTGATGTATATGCCACAGCCTTTGGCTCTGGGACATCAGATTACGGCCTTGCTTCCGCAGTTGCTATGATCCAGTTCGTGTTCGTGTTTACGGTATCGATGATTGCCCTGTATTACTTACGTAGAAGAGAGGTGGAAATGTAATGAGCAGTACCAAAGGAGCCAAAATACTGAGCTACATTATCGTACTGCTCATGCTTTCGTTGTATGTGTTCCCTCTTTTCTACCTTTTTAATGTATCGATGAAGACTCAAAGTGAGTATCTGATGGACCCTGTAGCTCTAGCCAAGAGTATACGCTTGGAGAATTTCATGGATGCTTGGGAAAAAGGAAACTTCTCTCAATACATGTGGAACAGCATTTTGTATACAGGCGTATCTACGTTATTAACGCTGATTATATCCGTGTTTGCAGCTTTTCCACTGGCGCGGGGATATGTTAAGTTCAGCACCTTCTTTTATGTGTTTTTTCTGATATCCATGTATCTCCCGAATCCGCTGATTCCGCAATTTGCTCTCATTAATAGCCTGGGACTTTACAATACCCAGCTTGGTTTCATTTTGCTGAAAACAACAGGTACTGGCATCGCTTTCCTGATGTTTGTGGGATATATCAAGTCTGTCTCCCGAGAGCTGGATGAAGCGGCTGCAATGGACGGGTGCGGATATTCACGATATTTGTTTACAATTCTTGTCCCGCTGATGAAGCCGGTGTTGGCGACAGGCATTATTTTGACAGCTATTGGGGCGTGGAACGACATTATAGGTCCTACTATTTATTTGTCTGATCCTGCTTATCAGCCAGTGACCAAGGGATTGTTCTCCTTCTACGGACAATACATGAACAACTGGCCGCTGCTCGCTTGCGGCATTCTGATTGTTACACTACCGCTCGTTATTTTGTATATTTTCCTCCAACGCTTTATTGTCGGCGGTGCAATGGCCGGAGCTGTGAAGTCTTGATTCCTGAAAGGATGATACCGAGTATGAGTGAGAATACCTATACATTCCCCACCACGTTTATGTGGGGAACTTCGACCTCTTCTTATCAAATTGAAGGTGGCGTGGATGAGGAAGGGAGAACGCCTTCTATTTGGGATACTTTCTGTCGAGCACCCGGGAAGGTGATAGGAGGGGACTGCGGAGATGTGGCTTGTGACCATTTTCACCGCTTTAAGGAAGACGTGCAATTAATGAAGCAACTTGGCTTTTTACATTACCGTTTTTCCGTGGCCTGGCCGCGCATTATTCCCGCACCCGGCGTGGTTAACGAACAGGGGCTACTTTTCTATGAGCGTCTGCTGGATGAGATTGAGTCGGCCGGGCTAATTCCAATGCTGACGCTGTATCATTGGGATTTACCGCAGTGGATTGAGGACGAGGGCGGTTGGACGCAGCGAGAGATTATCCAACATTTTAAAACGTATGCCTCTGTAATCATGGATCGATTTGGACAGCGTATAAGCTGGTGGAATACGATAAATGAGCCCTATTGCGCCTCTATTTTGGGCTATGGCACAGGCGAGCATGCCCCCGGCCATGAGAACTGGAGGGAAGCCTTTACTGCCGCTCACCATATTCTGATGTGTCACGGGATAGCCATGAATTTACACAAGGAAAAGGGCCTGACGGGCAACATCGGTATTACGCTAAACATGGAGCATGTCGATGCAGCCTCTGAACACCCCGAAGATGTAGCCGCTGCTGTCCGGCGGGATGGCTTTATTAATCGTTGGTTTGCCGAGCCATTGTTTAACGGGAAATACCCTGAGGATATGGTGGAATGGTACGGGGGGCACTTGAACGGATTGGATTTTGTACAGCCTGGTGATATGGAGCTGATTCAGCAACCAGGGGATTTTTTTGGCATCAACTACTACGCCCGCAGCATCATTCGAGCGATTACAGACGCTTCGTTGCTTCAGGTCGAGCAGGTTTCCATAGAGGAACCGGTAACGGATATGGGATGGGAGATTCACCCTGAATCCTTTTATAAGCTGCTAACGCGGATTGAGAAGGATTTTACCAAGGGATTACCTATCCTGATTACGGAAAACGGAGCAGCGATGAAGGACGAACTGGTGAATGGAAAGATTGAGGACATTGAGCGTCAGCATTACATTGAGGAACATTTAAAGGCATGCCATCGCTTTATTGGGGAGGGAGGTCAGCTTAAGGGCTATTTTGTCTGGTCGTTCCTCGATAACTTTGAATGGGCCTGGGGATACAGCAAACGTTTCGGTATTATACACATCAATTACGACACACAGGAACGGACTCCCAAACAAAGTGCGCTGTGGTTCAAACAAGTGATGGCGAATAACGGGTTTTAAATAGAAAAGGGGGATACGATGCAGCAGTATTATTTTGACGATCAAGGACGTTTTGTGATTGAGAATTATGCGCAGGTCAAGCCCTTTTCCAGTTTTCTACCCGGTATTGCTGGGGTTCATGGGATTCCTCTGTGGGCATATTATGTTAATCGTGGACAAGGAATTGCGAGCTTTGGTGTGGAGGATAAGAATGGAGCAATCATGGAGTTTTTCCCGGCCAACCGCAGCTATAGTCTCGTGCCGATACATGGCTTTCGAACGTTTTTAAAGGTGAAGATGCAGGGGGAGTGGAACTATGTGGAGCCATTTTCGGCTGTGCATCCTATGAAGCGTGAACAGCAAAAAATGCTGATATCCCGCCACATGCTGGAAATACATAGCTCCAATCCAGACGCAGGTCTTGAGGTACGTGTGCAATATTTCACGCTTCCTCATGAAAGTTACGCTGCTTTGGTGCGCAAGGTGGAGATTGTCAATCATTCCGCTCAAGAGCTTGAACTGGAGGTGCTGGACGGCATGCCTGCCGTGTTGCCCTTCGGTATTGATAATGGGGCATACAAGGAGCTTGGACATACACTGAAAAGCTGGATGGATGTGTATAATCTCAACAACAGCATTCCTTACTATAAGGTACGTGGAAGTACAGCGGATACAAGTGAGATTCATCAAATTGAAGCGGGACATTTTATGTACAGCTTTGTGGAGGAGGAGGGCAAGACCAGGCTATTGAGTCCAATTGTCGATCCGTCCGTAATATTTGGTGAAAATACGGCACTGACCTTCCCGGATCGCTTTATCCATTCACGCGTCGAAGACTTGGTTTCACAGCAGCCTGTGACGACGAATAAAGTGCCTTGTGGGTTTAGCGGCTACACAGCACGACTAGCGGCAGGTACTGCCGTCAATCACTGTACGATCATCGGGCATGTGAATGATATTCACTCTATTAATGAACGGATTACGGAAATTGCAACCATGTCTTATATTGAGCGGAAGGCGGAGGAAGCCAAAGCGTTGATCGAAGAGTTGACGGATGAAATGGCAACGCGGACATCCATTCCGTTATTTGACGAATACTGCCGTCAGAACTATCTGGATAACCTGTTACGCGGTGGTTATCCATTGCTGCTGGATAACGGCACCGAGCAACCATTTGTATATCATGTATTTTCGCGCAAGCATGGGGATCTGGAACGGGACTATAATTTCTTTAAGCTCCAGGCGGGATATTATTCTCAAGGAAATGGTAATTTTCGCGATGCAAACCAGAACCGGAGAAATGATGTGTGGTTTAACCCCGGCGTAGGAGATTTCAATATCCGTTTGTTTATGAGCCTGATTCAGCCAGACGGCTATAATCCGCTTGTTGTAAAGGGGTGTAGCTTTCAAATACGAGAGCTGGAACCGTTGCTAGGACAGGTGGAGGTGGCAGATCATTCGTCTTTGCGTGCTTTTTTCCAATCGTCGTTCACCCCGGGTGAGCTGATTCAACATATCATTCATGACAACATCGCGCTAAAGCAAACGGTTGAGACGTTTGTAACCGAAGCTCTCAAGCATTCCGAACAATGCTATGAGGCTGATTTTGGTGAAGGTTTCTGGATCGACCATTGGACTTATAACATGGATCTCATCGAAAGTTATCTAAGTATCTATCCAGACAAACAAGAGGAACTCTTGCTCGCGACCCGAGAGTACATGTATTACGACAGTCCTGCATGGGTACAGCCACGTCGAAACAAATACGTGCAGATGAAGGACGGACGTATCCGTCAGTACGGGGCGGTCGTAGAGAGCAAGGAGAAAGAAGCTCAGCTGCACGCCCGGGATCGCGATGTTCATTGGGTTCGAACCGAACATGGAAGCGGAGAGATTTATAAGTCCAATTTATATGAAAAGCTGCTGTCATTGGCAGCCATCAAGCTGTCCACGCTGGACCCGGAGGGCTTGGGAATTGAGATGGAGGCGGGCAAGCCGGGATGGAATGATTCCATGAACGGACTTCCGGGGCTGTTTGCTTCTGGATTCAGTGAACTGTGTGAATTACAGCGACTCGTAAGATTTTTAATAAATGCACAGGTGAAGCTTTCGGGCGATTCTGTGCTACGGTTGCCGCGAGAAGTTGCTAAGTTAATCCAACAGCTGAGGCTCACAATGGAGGAATACTACCACGCTTCTGATGAGGCTGATTACAGGAATGAAAGCAAGGATTACAGCTTCTGGTCACGAATTTCGGATGCTAGAGAAGCGTATCGAGAAACAGTTCGTTTTGGATTTGAAGGGGTAGAAACACCACTAGCGTTTGATGATGTGCTGGTGTTTTTGCGCCAGGCTGAACGTAAGCTCCAACAGGGGATGGATAAGGCTCTGCTTATCGGTGAGGGGATATACCCAACCTTCTTTTATTATGAAGCCAGAGAATTCGAGGTACAGGAGGATGACTGCGAAGACAAGCTCGTAAACATACATTCCTTCGAACGTAAGGATACACCATATTTTCTGGAGGGACCGACCCGGGCTATGAAAGTGGTTGGTGACATTGTAAATGGGCAGAAGCTGTATCGGCAAATCAGGCAGAGTGGACTTTACGACGGGAAGCTGGGCATGTATAAGGTGAATGAAAGTCTGGCGGGGCAGCCATTCGAACTCGGTCGTTCCAGAGCTTTTACACCGGGTTGGCTGGAAAATGAATCTATATTTATGCATATGGAATATAAATATTTACTTGAATGCTTAAGGGCGGGTCTATACACTGAATTTTTTTCAGACATTAAAAAAGCGTTACCGCCTTTTATGGACCCAGAGGTCTACGGAAGAAGCACGCTGGAGAACAGCTCCTTTATTGCTAGTATTGCTAATCCTGATGCAAGTTTGCATGGAACGGGATATATTGCGAGGCTGAGCGGATCTACGGCAGAATTTATTCATATGTGGATATGGATGATGACCGGCGGGCAACCGTTTGGCTATGATCATAGGGGCCTATCCTTGAGACTGGAGCCCAAGCTGCCAGGCTGGCTGTTCACAGCTACAAGTGAGCTATCTTTCTGTTTTCTCGGAAGCTGCCAGGTGACTTATTTAAATAAGGATCGCAAGGATACTTATGCACCGGAATGCATAGTGACCCAGTATGTACTGCATTACGCCAGTGGCGAAAAGAAGACGATAAGCCAGGCTGTATTAGATCAAAAAGAGGCGCAAGATGTGAGAGAGCGGTTGATTTCCCGTATCGAGGTATATTTGGGGACATAGCTCCATGAATTAAAGCCGTCATGCTGCAATAACAGAGCATGACGGCTTTTTAAGACTTCATAAATCCTTGTGCCAGGCAGGGGCCTATGCTGAAATATCTTGCAATTCCAATATCACAGGACAGTGGTCACTGCCTGTAATATGACAATCAATGCTCGCATCCATCAATAGCGGACGAAGTCTCTCCGAGACGAGGAAGTAATCAATCCGCCAGCCGATATTCCTTTCTCTCACCTTTGGCATGTAGGACCACCAGGAATAAACATCCGTCCGGTCAGGATAAAAGTATCTAAAGGTATCTATAAATCCGGCGTCTAGCAGCTGTGACATGCGTTCCCGTTCCTCAGGCGTAAATCCGGCATTTCCGTAGTTAGCTTTGGCATTTTTGAGGTCAATCTCCTGATGAGCTACGTTCAAGTCTCCACAAACGACGACAGGCTTCAAAGCATCCAGTTGGTGCAGGTAGCTGCGAAAACGGTCTTCCCATTCCAGTCTGTAGGGCAGTCGGGATAAGTCCCGTTTGGTATTTGGTGTGTACACATTGACGAGATAAAATTTTTCGAATTCCAGAGTAATGGTTCGGCCCTCCGGTTCTTCATTTTCTTCAAGTCCATAATGCACAGAGAGCGGCTTGATTTTGGTGAAAATAGCCGTGCCGGAATATCCTTTTTTCTCAGCATAATTCCAGTATTGTGTGTATTCCTCCATGTTCTCCATGAGGATTTGACCTTCTTGAAGCTTCGTTTCCTGTACGCAAAAAATATCGGCATTTGTTTCTTTTAGATAAGTATAAAACCCTTTGGTCACACAGGCTCTTAAGCCATTTACATTCCAAGATATTAATTTCATTTGATTAATCTCCTTGCTAATTCACGCGGTCAAGCGATGTGATTTGTATATCCTTTGTTGACATAAGTTTATAAATGTCTTCTATCTGGACTTCATAGGTCTTTTCATCAAAATGGTCCTGACCAAACATATAATCGTTTATTTCTATTGCCTTAAGGTTTCGTTTGGTATTCATAGTCGAAGGGAAGTATTCGATATCTAATGAGGCTTTATTTCCGGCCAACACTGTCTTGAGAACTTTCGCGGTTTGTAATACTCGTTCTTTTTCCAATGGCAATCCTGAGTCAGTTAGATCCTCGAATACAATTATACGAATATACTGATCGCCGACCGCTTTGGGATTCAGTTTAAAATCGTCGTATTCTTTGATCATTTTATCCGTGTTCCCTTCTTGCACTCCAGAATGAACAGCGGCTGAATCATCGTATAGCTTTTGTATAACGGGTTTGAGCTTCATGTCCAGTTGACTCTCCCAAAGGGCGTTAAGATAATTTTCTCTAAATGGGACATCCTCATAAGGACGCTTAGTCATGTTAAAGAGTACGGAAGGATGACGATTAGAGATCACCTCCATGGTATATTCAGTAGAGGGAATACTATGATAGCTAATATTTTGAATTTGAAAGTCCTCTCCATATTTCTGCTCCAGATATTGCTCTGATTCTGCGGCTACGTTGCGTTTATTTTCACCTGTTTGTGTAAAAGGCTCGATAATATCTACGTATTTCATTGTGACTGCAAGAAGTAGAAGTGTAGCTCCCAAAGCGAGACTGAGTAAAGCGCGCCATTTGGATGGCAAGGATACACCTGTCGGTGCTCTCTCCGCATGGTGTGGAATTTGAAAAGATCGTACTGTAAAAACAATGCCTAAAATGTGAAAAAAAATGGCCAACGGTCCCGAGATAATAAGCAGGTATCCGAGTGAAAACATTGTAAAATAGATCAGAATTCCCTGTGTGATGATAAGAGCCGCTCCTCCAATCATATAGGAAGGAATGGCGAGATAAAACATACCCAATCCAGTACCTAATATAGAAAGCAAAGTGGCAAGAAAACGATGAATTTCCCGCGACTTTTGGAGGTTATTCGTAGTCAAGGGAGTCAGTCTACCTCCTTTACTTAAAAATGGTGCAACATGATAGATGATAGCAATTTCTGCGTTTTTTTGAAAGAGTAGAGACTTGAAACTAGCGCCTAAAGTAGCGTTGGGCAGACTACTCTTTCTACATTATTTATAATGAAAAAAAGCTCCCTTGCGGAAGCTTTTTTTGGTGTAATATATCAGGAGAGAACTCTCCTATGGTCGACTGCGAAGTATAGGCTAACGATGCCGATGGCCCGACGTTCCCCCGTGGTTTATCTCATGAGAACAAAAAAAGCCTCCATTATGGAAGCTACTTGTTATGACGTCCCAGGAGGGATTCGAACCCCCGACCGACGGCTTAGAAGGCCGTTGCTCTATCCAGCTGAGCTACTGGGACATAAAATTCAAGCGAATATTAATATATCATATGGATAAAAGAAATTCAAGTCTTATTTTGCATATATCGCTTATTTAAGCTTAATACAGCATAAATTCTGAGTAGACGTAGTTTTTTTTGCCTTATAAAAGGGTATGTTAGAATACAGGTGAATATGTGTAAGACGAGTGGTTGGACTTCGGCTACTGTTTCTCATATAATCTACAAATACTTGAGCTTGCGAAGGAGAGGGGGTGCCTTGAATAAAGGACTCCAAGGTGACGACAAAAGAAAATAATATTGTATTGTTTCCGAAGACACTGGACTATTATCAAATTCAACTTACTGTGATGCTTGAAAACGAACGTTACGGAGAGGCGATGGCGATGCTGCGTTTTTTAATGCAGTGTCAGGGACAGGAGCAGAAGCAGTACGATGAATGGAACGCTCTATTACAATGGCTGGAAGCTGCATTTCCACAGTACGCTGACAGTGGGGCGGTAACGGACGCTGTGGAAGAAGAAGTCAGTGAAGTAGAGTTAGCTCGCCGTCATGCACGCTTTAAGCAGGAGCAGGATGCAGGCTACGGCAACAAGCTGTTGCGGATGGCTATGGATGAACCCTTATCCGAACAGACGATTTTAGCATTGGAGCAGTTGTCCTATCTGGAACTCCCAGAAATCGACGATGCCTTGCTTCGCTGGATTACGGAACGGGAAATCCATCCTTTACTTCAATTCCGTGTTCTACAGACCATGCGACGACGCGGAACGGAAGGGACGATAGAAATCAGACGGGGTGATGAACAAGCGGAAATCGACATTGAAACGGTTCCGTTACAGCCAGGTGATTTTCCAGAGTCGATTATGCGTATTTTGGAACGGGTGGCCGATCAGACTGAGGTGCACGAGCCTACACTATTCTATTTTGCACAGGAGCTGTGGTCACAGTTTGTGATGGCAGTATACGGTACGAAAGATTATAGATCAATGTTGGTGGAAGAGGACGGAATGCCGGATATTTGGGCTGCAGCACTCCACCAGACAGTTTCGGAAAGTTTGAACGGAAATAATAATGAGGAAGAAACCCGTGCTATATATGGCATTACAGATGCGTTGCGTTTCCGTTTTGAGCAGGCGTATCGCTCGATGCGACTATTCGTAGCGGCGGGAATGAACACTCCTTAATGACCGGAAACGTTTACCTGTGAAGCATTCAAAGGGCTGCTCTTGAAAAAGACAGTAATGTTAGATATACTATAGTGGTTATTTTGTGTGCGTTGATTGTAATGAAAACTAAGTGAAGATTTTGTTGGAGGGGAAAGCATAAAATGAAAGCAACTTGGGAGAAAATAGAGAAGAACCTTGGGGTTCTTGAAGTTGAGGTTGACGCGGATCGTGTAGCCGCTGCACTCGACAAAGCTTTTAATAAAGTGGCAAAACAAGTAAGTGTACCAGGATTCCGTAAAGGTAAAGTACCACGTCCTATTTTTGAAAAACGCTATGGTATTGAAAGTCTGTACCAGGATGCAATTGACATCCTGTTGCCAGAAGCTTACAGCCAAGCTGTAGAGCAAACGGACATCTTCCCGGTTGACAGCCCTGACGTTGAAATTGATCAATTTGCTAAAGGCGAATCTTTCAAGTTCAAAGCGAAGGTTACTGTTAAACCTGAAGTAACTTTGGGCGATTACAAAGGCGTAGAAGTGCCTGTAAGCAAACTCGAAGTAAGCGACGAAGAATTGGCTCAAGAACTGGAGCGCCTGCAACAACGTCATGCTGAATTGGTTGTCGTTGATGAAGATGCTGCTCAATCCGGTGATACAGCTATTATTGACTTCGACGGTTCCGTGGACGGTGTGCCGTTCGAAGGCGGACAAGCTGAGAAGTATTCTTTGGAACTGGGCTCTAACACATTTATCCCTGGTTTTGAAGAGCAAGTGGTTGGTTTGCACACTGGTGATTCCAAGGACGTTGAAGTAACGTTCCCTGAGAACTACCATTCTGCTGACCTCGCTGGCAAACAAGCGGTATTCAAAGTGAAAGTTCACGAACTGAAACGCAAAGTTCTTCCTGAACTGGACGATGAATTTGCTAAAGATGTAAGCGAATTTGACACACTGGCTGAATTCAAGGAAGACTTGAAAAAGCAATTGTTGGATCGTAAGGAAAACGAAGCTAAAGCAGCCCGTGAGGGTGCTGTAGTGGAGAAAGTTGCTGAGAATGCAACAATCGACATTCCTGAAGCAATGGTGAAGAGCGAAGTGCAAAACATGGTTCGCGATTTTGACAACCGTTTGCGTAGCCAAGGTATGAACCTTGAAATGTTCCTCGGATTCTCTGGTCAAAGCAAGGAAGACCTGGAAGAGCAAATGAAAGCTGATGCTGAGAAGCGCGTACGTAACAACCTCGTGCTGGAGCAAGTGGCTAAAGCAGAAAACATCGAAGTTTCCGAAGCGGAAATTGATGAAGAACTGAAAAACATGGCTGAAGCTTACAAACGTTCAGTTGAGGAAATCCGCAGCATTCTGGAAGGTAACGGCTCGTTCGCTAACCTGAAAGAAGAAATTTCACTGCGCAAAACAATTGCTTTGTTGGTGGAAAACAGCAAAGAAGTAGAAGCGCCAGTTGAAGCTGCTGAATAATTCAGACGATAAATATACGGAGTATGCTGTAACAAGCTGCAACGTAGCAATTAGATAGGGATAAGGCACGTAGTGAAAGTTACGTGCCTTATTTTTACCTTTGGTAACCCAAATTTTAGTCGTTTATGGAAAGTGCTGTGAGTCGTGTTTTCTTGTTTTACATAAGTCACTACCGTATATTTGCACATACATACGAAACATGGTTAAATATGAGAAGGTCTCGGCAGAGTGTACTTTAAACAGCCCGCACTGCATATATGAGCGCATGCAAATATGACACGAGACTCTGAACATGTTAAAATATTTTGTAAGGTGTTCACGTTTCATGCTTGCTGCTTCCGTTTTAATGGGACATAAGGAAGCGGATGAATACAGGTGTTCATTTTAATAAAGAAAAGAGGTTGGTCGTGATGAGTCTCGTCCCTATGGTTGTGGAACAAACGAATCGAGGAGAACGATCTTACGATATTTACTCGCGGTTGCTTAAGGATCGTATTATTTTCCTAAGTGGCCCGATTGATGACGATGTCGCCAATCTCGTCATTGCACAGCTATTGTTCCTTTCTGCGGAAGATCCAGAGAAGGATATTAATTTGTACATTAACTCGCCAGGCGGTTCTGTAACTGCGGGCATGGGTATATATGATACAATGCAATTCATTAAGCCGGACGTATCGACGATCTGTGTAGGCATGGCTGCAAGTATGGGGTCGTTGCTGCTAACAGCGGGTGCACCAGGCAAGAGATACGCACTTACCAACAGTGAAGTCATGATCCATCAGCCGCTCGGTGGCATTCAGGGGCAAGCCTCCGATATGCTGATTCATGCGGACTGGATTATCAAAACACGTGCTAAGCTGAATCAAATCTATGTAGAGCGTACGGGTCAGCCCCTCGAAAAAATCGAACGTGATACTGACCGGGATTTCTTCATGGAAGCGGAAGAGGCAAAAGCATACGGTATCATTGACCAGGTGCTGTCTAAACCGATTAATCTGTAAAGGGGTGGCTCTATGTTTAAATTTAATGATGAAAAAGGACAATTGAAATGTTCTTTCTGCGGTAAATCTCAGGATCAGGTTCGCAAGCTTGTTGCTGGACCGGGCGTATATATATGTGACGAATGCATTGAGTTATGCACGGAGATTGTAGAAGAGGAATTGGGTCATGAAGAAGAAGTAGATCTGAAAGACATTCCGAAACCAATGCAAATCCGTGACATTCTGGACCAATATGTCATTGGTCAGGATCAAGCGAAAAAATCGTTGTCTGTAGCGGTATATAATCACTACAAACGTATTAATACTCAAAACAAAATTGATGATGTGGAACTGCAAAAAAGTAACATTTTGATGCTTGGACCTACAGGTTCGGGTAAAACGTTGCTTGCGCAAACCATGGCTAAAATTTTGAACGTTCCTTTTGCTATCGCAGATGCCACTTCCCTTACGGAAGCAGGTTATGTGGGTGAAGACGTTGAAAATATTTTGCTGAAACTGATTCAAGCTGCCGATTATGATGTGGAAAAAGCCGAACGCGGCATTATCTACATTGACGAAATTGATAAAGTAGCCCGCAAATCCGAAAACCCGTCCATTACGCGTGACGTATCGGGTGAAGGTGTACAGCAGGCGTTGCTTAAAATTTTGGAAGGCACGGTTGCTTCTGTACCTCCGCAAGGCGGTCGCAAGCATCCACATCAAGAGTTCATTCAAATTGACACCACGAATATCCTGTTCATTTGCGGTGGTGCCTTTGATGGTTTGGAGCAAATGATTAAACGCCGTATCGGTAAAAAGGTCATCGGCTTTAACGCTACTAGCGAACAAAAAGATCTGAAACCAGGCGAATATACTTCAATGGTATTGCCTGAGGATCTTTTGAAATTCGGTCTGATTCCGGAGTTTGTAGGACGTTTGCCGGTTATTTCTACGCTGGAGCCGCTTGATGAGAACACATTGGTTCGTATTTTGTCTGAGCCGAAAAATGCGTTAGTCAAGCAGTATCAGAAGATGCTTGAACTGGATAATGTTACTTTGGAGTTTAAGCAAGATGCTCTGGAAGCCATTGCCCGTGAAGCCATCAAGCGTAACACGGGTGCCCGTGGTCTTCGTGCGATCATTGAAGGCATTATGCTGGATGTGATGTATGAGGTTCCTTCCCGTGATGATATCACTACTTGCGTCATCAATGAGCAGGTTGTAAAAGATAAAATCGCACCGGAACTCGGTGGTACAGATAAGGATAAAAAACAAGAAGAGAGCGCCTAAGGATTGATACTTCGCGATCTCTAAAACATGAGAAGCCGGATCTCCACTTCACTAAACCTGTATGAGGTTTTAAGGGGTGGAGGTTTGGCGTTAATGGGAGAGAAAAGTACATGTTCTTAAGACAAGACACACGTCCCGTTAAAGTCGGGAATCTGACGATTGGCGGCAGCAATGAAGTCATCATCCAAAGCATGTGTACAACCAAAACAGCAGATGTGGAAGCAACTGTAGCCGAGATTCTTCGCTTGGAAGAAGCCGGATGTCAACTGGTGCGGGTTACCGTCAACAATGAGGAAGCTGCCGCAGCCATTAAGGAAATAAAAAAACGGATTCATATTCCGCTGGTTGCAGATATTCACTTTAATCACAAGCTGGCTCTACTGGCAATTGAAAATGGAATTGATAAGGTTCGCATTAATCCAGGTAACATTGGACGACGTGAAAAAGTGGAAGCTGTCGTTAAGGCATGTAAGGAAAAAGGGATTCCAATTCGGATTGGTGTGAACGCCGGGTCGTTGGAACAGCATTTACTTGATAAGTATGGCTACCCTACGCCAGAAGCGATGGTAGAAAGCGCACTGTATCATATCGGGATACTGGAAGAGCTTGATTTCCATGACATTATCGTGTCATTGAAGGCGTCTGATGTTCCTATGGCGATTGCCGCTTACACGAAGGCAGCTGAAATTATTAAATATCCGCTCCATCTGGGTATTACCGAAGCTGGGACGCTCTTTACGGGTACGGTTAAAAGCGCGGCAGGTATGGGCGCTTTGCTGGCATCAGGCATCGGCTCCACAATGCGTATTTCGCTCAGCGCCGATCCGGTGGAAGAAGTGAAGGTAGCACGTGAGTTGCTCAAGACGTTTGGATTGATCACAAACGCAGCTACACTGATTTCTTGTCCGACTTGCGGACGTCTGGATATTGATCTGTTCTCTATTGCTAACGAGGTAGAAGACTACATTGCAAAACTCAAGGTACCGATTAAAGTATCAGTACTGGGTTGTGCAGTGAATGGCCCGGGTGAAGCGAAGGAAGCTGATATCGGAATTGCCGGAGCGCGCGGGGAAGGCCTTTTGTTCCGTTATGGAAAAATGATTCGCAAAGTACCTGAGGCTGATATGGTCGAGGAATTGAAAAAAGAAATTGATATCATCGTCAAGGCATATGAGGAAACAGGGAAAATCCCTGGACGTGAAGAACGTCATACCGCCGAGAAGGTGTAGGCAAAAGCAGTTATTATAAAGAGGCATAGTCATAATCTATTGTCATCATTTATACGCCGTGGAGAGCAGCTCTGCTACAGAACTGTTCTTCGCGGTGTTTTTGTATTTCTCTCTGATCTTTTGAAAGACCGCCGTTTAGCTATCGCGGAAAAGGAAATACTGTTTTTCATAGAGCGGCATTTTTCAAATTGCTGAGATGAGAAACGGAGGAAATACGATGGACTTGACTATGATTTTGTTATTGGTGCAAATGTTTTTCGGGATTGTTATTGGTCTGTATTTCTGGAACCTCCTGCGGAGCCAGAAAACGAACCGTAGTGCGGTGGATCGAGAATCCCGGAAGGAATTAGATAAGCTACGCAAATTGCGTTCAATTTCACTTACCAAACCATTGGCTGAACGCACACGTCCTGCCACATTACAGGATATCGTGGGTCAGAAGGACGGATTGCGCGCGCTCAAGGCGGCGTTATGTAGTGCGAATCCGCAGCATGTCATTATTTATGGCCCGCCGGGTGTAGGGAAGACGGCTGCTGCACGCGTGGTGTTGGAAGAGGCGAAGAAGAATCTGTCATCCCCGTTCAAGGGAGATGCCAAATTCACGGAGATTGATGCCACGACGGCCCGCTTTGACGAGCGCGGTATTGCGGACCCGCTGATAGGTTCAGTACATGATCCAATCTATCAAGGGGCAGGAGCGATGGGGGTGGCGGGTATCCCGCAGCCTAAGCCTGGAGCTGTAACGAAGGCACATGGGGGTATGCTGTTCATTGATGAGATTGGTGAGCTGCATCCAACGCAGATGAATAAACTGTTGAAAGTGCTGGAGGATCGCAAGGTATTTTTGGAAAGTGCGTATTACAACTCGGAAGATTCGCATACTCCTGCTTATATCCACGATATATTCCAAAACGGTTTGCCAGCGGATTTTCGTTTGGTAGGTGCGACGACCCGTTCGCCGCATGAGTTGCCACCTGCGATTCGCTCCCGGTGCATGGAAATTTATTTCCGTGCCTTGCAGCCACAGGAGATTGCCCGTATTGCTGAGGATGCTGTCCACAAGCTAGGCTTTGGTCCTTGTCCTGAGGCGGTAGAAGTTGTACAGCGTTACGCAACGAACGGTCGGGAGGCGGTCAATATGATCCAGCTTGCTGCTGGTTTGGCACTTACCGAGAAAAGGGAACGTCTCAATGCTTCCGACGTGGAATGGGTAGCGGGCAGCAGTCAAATTCAGCCGCGTCCTGACCGAAAAATACCGGGCTTGCCGCAAATCGGATTTGTTAACGGATTAGCTGTATATGGCCCAAACATGGGAATGCTGCTGGAAATTGAAGTTACCGCGGTTCCGGTTCCTGAGGGGAAGGGAAGCTATAATATTACGGGGGTCGTGGACGAGGAAGAAATCGGAGGTGGGTCCCGCACATTGCGCCGTAAGAGCATGGCTAAAGGTTCTGTGGAAAATGTTCTGACCGTTTTGCGTACGCTCGGATTGGCTCCGTCGAATTACGACCTGCATATCAATTTCCCCGGGGGTACGCCGGTAGATGGCCCGTCCGCAGGAATTGCGATGGCAACAGCTATTGCTTCCGCGATGCGGGGAATTCCGGTGGATCATGAAATTGCTATGACCGGCGAAGTTAGCATCCATGGTCGTGTCAAACCGATTGGTGGTGTATTAGCCAAAGTTGAAGCCGCTTTTCAGGCGGGAGCCAAAAAAGTGATCATTCCGCAGGATAACTGGCAAGCTCTTTTTGACAGCATTGAGGGTCTAAAAGTCATCCCCGTACAGTCGGTTACAGAAGTGTTCCGACATGTGTTTGGGGAAGAGATGACGTCGGATTTGCCTGTACATGCGCCAATTGAGACTTTTCGCCCATCCCAATCTTCCTTGTTACAGGCTGATGGAACGCATAACGGGACGATATCAGATACAGGATCTTGCTGATAAACCACCCTTTCATTGGTTTTTTCATAAAACATTTGATAAAATATGAAAGATAGCAACGTGAGGATTGTAAAATCCGGAACCTGAGAATCACTGGAGGTGCGAAAGCGATGGGACCCACCAAGACAAAAGGTCGTCGTTTTCCTTTGTTGCCTTTAAGAGGGCTTCTGGTCTACCCGAGCATGGTTCTGCATCTCGATGTGGGCCGGGAAAAATCGGTCAAGGCTTTGGAAAAAGCGATGGTTGAAGACAATTTGATTCTCCTGTGTTCTCAATCAGAAGTAAATATTGAAGAACCCACACAAGAGGACATCTTTCGAGTCGGCACGGTAGCCAAGGTACGTCAGATGCTCAAGCTTCCTAATGGAACCATTCGAGTATTGGTGGAAGGGCTGGAACGCGCCGAGATTATTCAATATACGGACAATGAAGAATATTACGAGGTAATGGCGAAGGAGCTGCACGAGGCAGAAAACGTACAGCCTGAGACGGATGCGCTTATGCGCACTGTATTAACTCAGTTCGAGCATTATATCAACTTGTCCAAAAAGGTAACACCAGAGACTCTCGCTGCGGTATCCGATATTGAGGAGCCAGGACGGCTTGCAGACGTGATCACAAGTCACCTGACGCTCAAAATTAAGGAAAAGCAGGATATACTGGAGACGATCGACGTTACTCAGCGTCTGGAGAAGCTTCTGGATATTTTGAACAATGAGCGTGAAGTACTGGAGCTGGAACGTAAAATCAACCAGCGTGTGAAGAAGCAGATGGAAAAGACGCAGAAGGAGTATTATCTGCGTGAACAAATGAAGGCAATTCAGAAGGAACTTGGTGAGAAGGAAGGTCGCGCAGGAGAAGTTGAAGAACTACGCAACCAGCTAAGTGAACTGGAGTTGCCTGTTCCGGTGAAGGAGAAGGTTGAAAAGGAAATCGACCGTCTGGAAAAAATGCCAGCAAGCTCTGCCGAGGGTGGCGTCATCCGTAATTATGTTGATTGGTTGTTAAGCTTGCCATGGAACAAGTTTACCGATGATGATCTGGATATCGTCAAAGCTGAAGAGGTACTCAATAACGACCACTACGGACTGGATAAACCCAAGGAGCGTGTATTGGAGTATTTGGCTGTACGTAAGCTAGTGAAGACCATTAAGGGACCGATTCTGTGTCTTGTAGGTCCGCCAGGGGTCGGCAAGACCTCGTTGGCCCGTTCGATTGCCAAATCCATGGGTCGGGAATTTGTTCGCATCTCTCTCGGAGGTGTGCGGGATGAAGCGGAAATCCGTGGTCACCGCCGGACTTATGTTGGCGCGATGCCAGGGCGGATCATTCAAGGGATGAAGACCGCAGGAACGTCTAATCCGGTATTTTTGCTGGATGAGATTGATAAAATGGCTTCCGATTTTCGAGGGGATCCATCGGCGGCATTGCTTGAAGTGCTTGATCCTGAACAAAACAATACGTTCAGTGACCATTTTGTCGAGCTGCCGTTTGATCTGTCCAATGTGATGTTTGTAACGACAGCCAATGCTGCGCACAACATCCCGCGTCCGCTAATGGACCGCATGGAGACATTATATATTCCTGGCTACACCGAACTGGAGAAGCTGGAAATCGCCAATCGGTATTTATTGCCCAAGCAGAAGAGAGAGCATGGCTTGGACGAGGAACAACTGGTTATCGGGGAGGATACGCTACTGCGTGTCATTCGCGAATATACCCGTGAATCCGGTGTACGGAATCTTGAGCAGCAAATGGCTTCTCTGTGCCGCAAGGCGGCGAAGTCCGTTGTATCTGGTGGCGAAGGCCCGATTCAAATCACACCGGATAATCTGAAGGATTATCTAGGTATCGCTAAATTCCGTTACGGTGTTGCAGAACTGGAGGATCAGATCGGTACGGTTACAGGCTTGGCATGGACAGAAGTCGGTGGTGAAACATTGATGATTGAAGTGACGGTCGTACCTGGTAGCGGTAAACTGATTCTTACGGGTAAACTGGGAGACGTTATGAAGGAATCTGCACAGGCGGCATTCAGCTACACTCGTTCGAAAGCAGTTGATCTGGGCATTGAACTGGACTTTTATGAGAAAAATGATATCCACATTCATATTCCTGAGGGTGCGATTCCGAAGGATGGCCCATCTGCAGGAATTACTATTGCTACCGCATTAATTTCAGCTTTGACCAACCGTCATGTATCCAAAGATGTGGCTATGACGGGCGAAATTACTCTGCGTGGTCGTGTATTGCCGATTGGTGGTTTGAAAGAGAAGTCGCTGGCTGCCCACCGGGCAGGCTACAAAAAAATTCTGCTTCCCAAAGATAATGAACGGGATTTGAAGGATATTCCCGACAGTATCCGGCAGGATGTTGAATTTGTCCCCGTTGCCCATATGGATCAGGTGCTAAAGCATGCTTTGGTTGAGCAGGCAAGGGTACATTAGAGAGGAATTAAGGACATAATGAAAGTAACAAAAGCAGAATTTATAATAAGTGCGGTTGGCCCCGATCAGTTTCCTGTGGACGCTTTGCCAGAGATTGCTCTGGCGGGGCGCTCCAATGTAGGAAAGTCTTCACTGATTAATCGGTTGATTAACCGTAAGAATTTGGCGCGTACCAGTTCTACGCCAGGTAAAACCCAGCAACTCAATTATTACCGGATTAATGATGATCTTTATTTTGTCGATTTTCCCGGTTACGGTTACGCCAAAGTATCCAAAACGTCCCGCAAGGCTTGGGGGCAGATGATTGAGTCTTATTTGCTGGAGCGTGAGCCACTCAAACTGGTGCTTCAAATGGTAGATTTACGCCATCCGCCGTCCAAGGATGATATCATGATGTATGATTGGCTGCGTCATAATGGGCTTCCCGTATGTGTTGTAGGCACGAAGGCAGATAAAATCCCTAAAACGCGACGAGAAAAGCATTATAAAGTAATCAAGCAGGAACTCGGAATACTTCCCGGGGGATTGTTTATCCCCTTTTCATCCGAAGAAGGTATGGGCAAGGAAGAGCTGTGGTCTGTCATCTCCAGCTATATAGAGAATGACGACGAAGAGCAGACGGAATTGTAAGGCTAGGGACGTCCTTAAGGGCGTCCTTTTTTCATGATTCGGGCTTCGGAAAAATAAACTTATTAAAAGGGTAGGAATAATATATAATAACTAAAGGAACTCGTGGACTTTAAGCAGAAAAGTGAGTGTATATGGAGGATAATGCAGTCTCAACCTCATTATTTTCTGTTTTTTTCGATGTATGGCGGAAATTTATGATTGATGTGCAAGAAAAGCACTGTAGGTCTGATGTATAATAAAGCATAAAGCTTAAACTTATAGGTTCAGGAAAGAATTGAGGAGATTGGTATGGCTCAGCGGTTAGCCACAGAGTATGTTAAAACCACTTTGACCTTGTCAGAAACTCAAATGGACGAATTTTTGCGGGCAATGGATGATCCCCAGGTGCATTATCACATTAAAGTTCTGGATAACGGAAGACATGAAATCGTTCTGGAGCATAGTGCGGGTGAGGAAGTTCATTTGTTTTTTGAAGCCAAAGAGGGAGCATTAGTGTGTGAATTGACTTGCCGCTTAATTCATCCGCAACTAACCCTGTTTATACGCAAACTTTTTGTTCGTTTTAAGGGTGAAGGCATCGTTTACCGAATGTATCAAGGATTCACTATGGTGTATTTTTATAATGAAGGTACGGTTCGTAAAATTATGGAGAAGAATGCCGCAGGCTCTAAGCTGGTATTTGAATATAAAAATACGGTACAGGAACTGCAACAGCTTTTTCAGCATCAGAACGTCGAAAATGAAATATCAGATGTATATCATCTCATTAATTCGTTGCTTGACCAGCGGAATTTGGCGCGTACTTTCTCGGAGTTGGAACAGATTGACCACAAGCTTCGAATGAGTTGCTCGAAATTATTTGCACTGGAAGCTTAATAAGGCATGAATATATGGAATGAATCGTTATGCAGTGTAGTCCCTTTCTTTACCGAAAGGGGCTTTTTTATTCCAAAAAAATGATTGCATTTGCTGCACATAGATGTTATTTTTAATCTCGTTGAAAATGAATATAGGAACCAGGATTCACTCAGGACATTGAATGTTGCGAGAGGTTATTCCCTCGGGAAGTGAATGACGTAGGTCCTAGCGGATGAAATTTTTTCAAACATTTTATTCCTAGGAAGGGGGAACCGAAAGATGGAATTGGAGTACTCAACTTTCGGAAGACACGTTGCCGTAGATACTTGGGGTGTTGAGTTTGAATTGCTGAATGATGCGCAGTTTTTGGAGGCTCAATTAGTTGAAGCAGCTGAAGCTTGCGGAGCAACGGTGATGTCCGTTCAATCCAAGCAATTCGAACCACAGGGAGCTACCGTGCTTGTACTGTTGTCGGAGAGTCATCTCTCTATTCATACGTATCCTGAGAGAGGATTTGCCGCTATTGATTGTTATACTTGCAGTGAGACTGTCGATCCGCAGCTGGCTATTGATTACCTGGTATCCGTTCTAAAACCGAAAAAAACATATGCGAAGAAGCTGATTCGCGGCTTGGGAGAACTTCAGGTGGAATCACCGGAGTGCAAGCTGGCCGAGTTAGTGTAAATCGTTCTTTATGGAGCCATTTGTGCGTCCTATATTATAACCATGGAACATTTCCATGGTTATTTGTTTTAAAAGTGGTTTACACTAAATCAAATCATACAGAACGTGCTAGATGTTCATGAAAGCCATCCAATTTTCATAAACAATTCATAAAACAGCCGGAGGAGATTCGGACTTCTGTGATATAATTAACATAGTTTATGATAACAGTGGTTATTCTTATTACAGTTTAGGCAGGTGAATTTGCAATGCACATCGTCGTTGTTGGGTTGAATTATCGTACGGCGCCTGTGGAAGTCAGAGAGCGTTTTACATTTGCAGAACAAGATTTGCCAAAAGCGCTGGAACAACTCAAACTTACCAAAAGTGTGTTGGAAGGCGTAGTTGTCGCAACCTGCAATCGGACTGAAATATATGTTGTGGTGGACCGCCTTCACATGTGCGGTTATTTTATACGCAGTTTTATGGAGCAATGGTTTGGCATTCCGCGTGATCAATTTACACAACATTTATATATATATGAGGACGAGCAGGCGATTCGGCATTTGTTCCGTGTGACTTGTGGTCTTGATTCTATGGTAATCGGAGAAACACAAATTTTGGGACAGGTAAAGAACGCTTTTCTTCAGGCTCAATCCCAGAAAATTACGGCAACGTGGTTTAATATGTTGTTTAAGCAGGCCGTCACATTGGGCAAGCGTGCCCATTCGGAGACGTCTATTGGAGAAAGTGCCGTATCTGTCAGCTATGCAGCAGTTGAGCTGGGCAAACGGATTTTCGGGATGTTTACCGATAAAAAGGTACTGATTCTCGGTGCTGGTAAAATGAGCGAGCTTACTGTTAAGCATTTGTACAGCGGCGGAGCAGCCGAGGTTATTGTAGCAAACCGAACCTTGTCCCGTGCGGAAGACCTTGCCTCCAAGTTTCATGGAACGCCGGTTACGATGGAGGAAGGCATGAATCGGTTGGCGGATGTGGATATTGTTATTAGCTCGACAGGTGCCCAGGGTTATATTCTGGATCGGACTCGGGTTGAAGCAAGTATGAAACGTCGACAGTCCCGTCCTTTGTTTATGATTGATATTGCGGTTCCGCGTGATCTCGACCCGGCTATTGGTGAATTACAGAATGTTTTCCTGTACGATATTGATGATCTGGAAGGGATCGTGGAGAGCAATTTGGAAATGCGCCGTACCGAAGCTACAAAAATCGAGCATATGATCGAAGATGAGCTTAGCGAGTTTTATCAATGGTTGAAAACGATGGGAGTGCGTCCGGTGATTCGTGCATTACAGGAAAAAGCGGAGTCTGTACATCAGGATACGTTGGAAAGCTTGTTCAATAAGCTTCCCGAGCTGGATGAACGGCAACGCAAAGTGATTAGCCGCTTGACGAAGAGTATGCTGAATCAGATGATGCATGATCCGATCAATCGGGTAAAGGAACTGGCTGTCCAAAAGCAGGGAAATGAGGCCCTAGACATGTTTAGCCACATTTTTGCTCTGGAGGATCGTTTGGATGACGCCGCTCAGAAAGTAGATAAAAGCGATGCATCTGCGTTAATGAAACCGGAAGCCGGTGTTCATGAAAAGACCGTTCAGGCTCAGGCTTTGCCAGCGTCGTTTGCGCCGGCCAGCCTGTAAAGGTGGGTGAACAGACGTGGCTTCAGGCATGCTTATATATGATTCAATGATTTATGTTTTTGCCCTGAGCCTTCTGTTTGTATTCTCGGATGGGATTCGTCGCAATGCGAATGCTAAACGGACAGGTACAGGGCTTCTTGTTGTCGTTCTGGTGCTCCAGCTTGCTTATATGGGGATAAGAACCTGGAATGAAGGGCATCTTCCTATTTTCGTGACCTATGATTTTCTATTTCTGTTCTCAGTTATTTTGGTACTGATTTCTTTGATTCTGACACGTTATCAGCGATCCGAATTTGCGGTATTGCTGCTTAATATTATTAGTTTTGCAGTGCTAGTGCTCAACAATATATGGATGAAGCCTCTCGACAACCCGCTTGGAAATTGGCATACAGTGCATGGGCTGCTCCTGATTCATATTGCGCTGGCTAATCTTGGTTTTGTAGCAATGACGGTAGCGGCTGTATTTTCGGGGTTATATCTGTTTTTGCATCGTAAATTGAAAGTAAAGAAATGGAATGACACGATCAGGCGCCTGCCGAGTCTGGAAATGATGGATCGGTATACGCATATGGCGCTGTTGATTGGTACTCCTTTGCTGGGAGTCTCTATTGTAGTTGCCGTTATTTCTATTATTGCCGAGGAACGCTGGCGTCTCTTGCTCGATACCAAGGTGCTGATGACAGCGATTGCCTTGTGCGTGTATATTGTATTTTTAGTGAGCAAAAGATTGAATCAGCGTTCAGGGCTTGTGATGGCAAAGTGGGCATTGGTGGGCTACACGCTATTGATTCTTAATTTTTTGCTGAATTCCTGGTCTGTATTTCATCAGTGGACGGGAGGGTGAAAAGCCTTTTGCAGCATTTTGTCCCGATTTCGTTGAATTGTAAGAATAGGATCTGTTGTGTTGTAGGTGGCGGTAGGATTGCGGAACGAAAGGTAAAGGGGATGATGGAAAGTGGGGCATTCATTACCGTCATTAGCCCGAATATAACGCCGGATTTACAGGTTCTGGCGGATCACAAGCAGCTCCACTGGGTAAATCGCGTATATCGCGAGGGTGACCTCCAGGGAGCCTTTCTTGTATATGCGGCGACGAACCAGAGAGAAGTGAATAATGAGGTTGCGCATGAGGCCAGACAAAGGGGTATACTGGTAAATGTGGCGGATCGATCGGAAGATGGAGACTTTATAACGCCGGGTATCATTCGACGAGGAAGATTGACGATTAGTATTTCCACAGAAGGGGCTGGCCCTGCTGTGACCGCTGATATTACATCAGCTTTGGATACGTTGTTTGGTAGCGAATACGAGCCATATCTGGATTTCATGCACGATATGCGACAGATCATCAAACATAAGATAAGTTCTCCACAGCAAAGGACCAAACTACTGAGGCGCTTGGCGAGTAGCGGAATTTTGGATCAAATACGCCGTCATGAATTTATGGCTTGGACCGAAAAAGAAATAGACCTATGGATTGCGCAAAATCAGGAGGAATAACATGCGAACAATTGTGGTAGGCAGCAGACAGAGTGCGCTGGCGTTAACTCAGACCGGGCATGTCATTGAAGATTTGAACGCGCTGTGCGCGGAGCATGGAATGGATTTGCAATTTGTCGTGAAGAAAATCCTGACCAAGGGTGATCGAATATTGGATGTAACCTTGTCCAAAGTGGGTGGCAAAGGGCTTTTTGTCAAAGAAATTGAACAGGCCATGCTGGCTGGTGAGATTGATATGGCAGTACATAGTATGAAGGATATGCCTTCCGAATTACCGGAAGGGCTTGTCAACGGCGCTGTGCCGCGCCGTGAGGATCCACGTGATTGCCTGATCACATTGGGCGCCAAGAGCCTGGAGGATTTGCCTCAAGGGGCAAAGGTGGGCACGAGCAGCCTGCGCAGAGCCAGTCAAATCAAGTCCATGCGACCTGATCTACAATTGGAGCCTGTGCGTGGTAATATTGATTCCCGTCTGAAAAAGCTGGAGACGGAAGGTTTTGACGCTATCATTTTGGCGGCAGCAGGCTTGCATCGGATGGGCTGGAAAGAGCGAATTACGTCCTATATACCGGAAGAAGACTGTTTGCCGGCGGTTGGGCAGGGAGCGCTGGGTATTGAATGTCGTGCGAGCGACGAAGAGCTATTGGCCTTGCTGCGCCTTTACAACGACCGGGATACCTCGGCTACCGTTGCGGCAGAACGAACCTTTCTGGGCGTGTTAAATGGGGGATGTCAAGTGCCGATCGGGGCTCATGCGGTCTGGGCTGGTCAAGAAATCAGCCTCACGGGCATGGTAGGATCGCCAGATGGCGAGGTTATTTTGAAGGAAACGCTCCAGGGAAATGATCCGCAAAAGCTGGGAGAAGCGGTGGCGGCCAGTTTGATAGCCAACGGAGCGGAACAGATTCTGGCGCAGGTGAGGGGATGATAGCATGGCAGGAAAAGTATATTTGGTAGGTGCAGGACCCGGAGACGCAAGATTAATTACGGTCAAGGGTTGGGAATGCATTCAATTGGGCGATGTCATTGTGTACGACAGACTGGCAAGCCCACGCCTCTTGGGACTGATGAAGCCAGGTGCCCAAAAAATATATGTCGGCAAGTTGCCAGATCGTCACACCATGAAGCAAGAGGAAATTAATCAGCTGCTGGTGGATTTGGCCTTGGAGGGCAAAACAGTTGTTCGTCTTAAAGGGGGAGACCCCACTATATTTGGACGAGTCGGCGAGGAAGCCGGGCTATTGCGTAAACACGGTATTTCCTATGAAATTATACCCGGCATCACATCAGCGATCAGTGTGCCCGCCTATGCGGGCATTCCAGTCACACACCGAGATATGGCCTCATCGCTTTCTATCATTACAGGTCATGAAAGTCCGGATAAACTCGACAAAAGTATTCATTGGGATAAAGTGACGAACGCAACGGGCACACTGATCTTTATGATGGGTGTAGCAAAGATCGGCTATATCAGTGAACAGCTCATAAAACACGGCAAGCCGTCAGATACTCCTGTTGCCTTGATCCGTTGGGGGACCCGCGCCGAGCAGGATACGCTGGTGGGTACGCTGGCGGATATTGAAGCTAAGGTGAAGGCCGCGAATTTTCAGCCTCCCGCCGTCATCGTTGTCGGAGAAGTGGTCAATCAACGTGAACAGTTAAAATGGGCTGAGGACATGCCTTTGTTTGGCAAGCGGATTTTAGTTACTCGCGCGCGTGCGCAGGCCAGCAGTCTGGTTCACCGGATTGAAGAGCTTGGTGGCGAGCCTTATGAATTTCCAGTTATTCAGACTGTCGCCCCTTCGGACGAGCCAACCAAACAGGAAATTAAAGAGGCATTTGCACGACTGCCTGAATATGATTGGGTGTTTTTTACCAGCGTTAATGGAGTGGAATACTTTTTCACGCACTTAAAGGAACAGGGCAAGGACGTACGCGCGTTGTTCAAAGCGCGTATTGCCGCAGTCGGACCGGCTACAGCAGCCGCGCTTCGGACGCACGGAATTGCGGCAGAACAGATCGAAGGCCCTTTTCAGGCAGAGGGCTTGCTCGAAGGGTTTGAGCAGGATTTGCAGGCAGGGCAGAATGTATTTCTCCCAAGGGGTGATCTAGCTCGGTCGTGGCTGCCAGAAAAGCTGAGGGAGATGGGCCTTCATGTGACCGAGGCTGATTTGTATCAAACGGTGCTGGCAGCCAACACACAGGATGACGAGCTCCTCAAGCTGCTTGAGGAACGTGCCATTCACGCGATTACGTTTACGAGTTCCTCAACCGTCACCTTTTTTCTGGAAGCGCTCAGACAAATGGGGATCCATGATCCGTTGTCGCTGCTGGAGGGAGTTACGATTGCTGTGATCGGTCCTTTGACCGGTGAGACAGCTACCCAAGCCGGTTTGACTGTGAGTTTTATGTCAGAGAAGGCAACCATTGAAAGTCTGATTCAATCGTTATGTGACTGGAAACGATCAAGTACTCTTATGACATTATAATTTTTTGTTTTTGCTAATGAATGTATAAAAAATGGAGGTTTGTATTCATGAGTGTTCCTTTTACTAGACATCGTCGTTTGCGCCAGTCAGCTGCAATCCGCAGTATGGTGCGTGAGACGGTATTGAATCCCGCTGATTTTATCCAACCGATTTACGTAACATTTGGCACTGGAGTGAAACAGGAAATTAGCTCTATGCCAGGTGTATACCGTTTTTCTCTGGATCGGCTGGAGGAAGAACTGAAAGAGATTAGTGAGCTTGGCATTCCCGCCGTGCTCCTGTTTGGCATACCGGAAACAAAAGACAGTGTAGGGACTTCGGCTTTTGTGGACGATGGTATTGTTCAGGAAGCAACTCGTTTGATCAAGTCTCGTTATCCCGAACTGCTGGTTGTGGCTGATACTTGTTTGTGTGAGTTTACGGACCATGGACACTGCGGTATGGTACACATGCATGAGCATGATGGTGAGGTATGCGGTGAAGTATTGAATGATGAATCTCTGGAGGTGCTGGTACGTACAGCCGTTTCTCAGGCCAGAGCTGGTGCGGATATTATCGCGCCATCTAATATGATGGACGGTTTTGTACAGGCGATTCGGCAGGGGCTGGATCTAGAAGGCTTTTCACATATTCCGATTATGTCGTATTCCGTCAAATATGCGTCTGCTTTTTATGGTCCTTTCCGGGAAGCTGCTGATTCTGCACCGCAGTTTGGTGACCGTAAATCCTATCAGATGGATCCTGCTAATGCACGTGAAGCATTGCGAGAAGCGGAATCTGATGTGCTGGAGGGTGCGGATATGCTGATGGTGAAGCCTTCTCTTTCTTACCTGGACGTGATGCGCACGATTAAGGATCAATTTGATCTGCCTATGGTGGCTTACAACGTTAGTGGTGAATATGCCATGGTCAAGGCAGCAGCTCTTCAAGGCTGGATTGATGAAAAAGCAATGGTGCTAGAGATTTTGACAAGCATGAAGCGTGCGGGTGCAGATATGATTATTACCTATTCGGCCAAGGATGCGGCAAGATGGTTGAAGCAATAAGTCTATTTTCAGAAGATAGGAGTGGTCAGATTGATCGATGAACAACGAACAGTGCGCAAGGATACGAACTCCAAAGTAGCCTTCGATGAGGCAAAACAATACATTCCGGGTGGCGTAAACAGCCCGGTACGGGCTTTTAAATCTGTTGGGATTACACCTGTATATATCGACCATGGCGAAGGATCGCGCGTATATGATATTGATGGTCAATCCTATTTAGACTATGTATGTTCATGGGGACCGCTTATTATGGGGCATGCACATCCCGAAGTGGTTAAAGCTTTACAGGCTGCTGTTGTAAAAGGAACCAGCTTCGGCGCACCAACGTTGGCAGAAACTGAAATGGCCAAGCTCGTTTGTGAACGTGTTCCTTCCATGGATATTGTACGTATGGTTAACTCCGGAACTGAGGCGACTATGAGTGCGATTCGACTCGCACGCGGATTTACGAGCCGTAGTAAAATTCTTAAATTTGAGGGATCATATCACGGTCATGCGGACAGCTTGCTGATTAAAGCAGGCTCTGGTGTTGCGACCTTAGGCTTGCCCGATAGTCCGGGTGTACCTGAAGTCGTGGCCACCCATACAATCACCGTCCCTTATAATGATTTGGCTTCGGTGAAGCTAGCTTTTGAGAAATTTGGCGAAGAGATTGCCGCAATTATTGTCGAGCCAGTAGCAGGCAATATGGGCGTTGTACCGCCACAGCCTGGATTTTTGGAAGGTTTGCGTGAGGTAACCCAGCAGTACGGAAGTCTGCTGATTTTTGATGAAGTAATGACTGGATTCCGGGTTGGACTTCATTCGGCTCAAGGTCGCTTTGGTGTGACGCCGGATCTTACCTGTCTGGGTAAAGTGATTGGTGGTGGACTCCCTGTAGGTGCTTACGGCGGACGTCGCGATATTCTGGAGCAGATTGCTCCATCGGGACCAATATATCAAGCGGGTACGCTTAGCGGAAATCCGCTGGCTATGGCAGCAGGTTATTCGACACTTAAATTGCTGACGCCAGAAGTATACGAACGTCTGGAAGAGCGGGCAGCAAGGCTTCAAGCCGGATTCGAACGTAATGCGAGCGAGCTGGGTATCCCTGTCACGATCAATCGCGTGGGTTCTATGGTTTGTCCATTTTTTACAGAAGAAAAGGTTGTCAATTTTGACACAGCTAAAACGAGTAATCAGGACCACTTCCGCCGTTACTTTACTGAAATGGTGAATGAGGGAGTTAGTGTGGCACCATCTCAATTTGAGGGTATGTTTGTGTCGGGCGTGCATACGGTAGAGGATATTGATGCTACCATTGAGGCGAACTATCGCGCGCTCAAACGTCTATGAGCTGGCAAGGTGGCTGGAAAAGAAGAGGACCGTGGCTGGAAGTCACGCCAGGACGGGAAGTCACAGACGGGGAAAAAAACAGCGCTGATGCTGTAGATCAGTGGTTGCTGAATCGTTTGGAATTACCGGAAAAGCTGTGGCGCAGACTGCGTCATGAAAAAGAGATTGAACTTACAGGGGACCGGCTGCGGCTGGCCCTTTTTCCTGTAATGAACTTTGGCATCACCCCTCGTTGGTATGATTTGAAGGTACTGTATGAAGATGATTTTTGCCTGGTAGTGCATAAACCAGCAGGTATGGCAGTACATCCGGACGGCGCTGTGCAGGATGGTCCGCTGACGTTGGATCATGCTGTCGCATCCTACTATGAGATGAATGGCATACATGCGGCGGTACGGCATGTACATCGTCTGGATGTGGATACGACGGGCCCAGTGCTGTATGCCAAAAATGAATTTGCGTTGCTCAAGCTGGACGAGCAAATGAGAGCTAAGGATATCGGCCGCAGGTATGTAGCTTTGGTACGAGGGAAAGTACCTCCATCGCTGCGAACGTTGGATTGGCCTATTGGCAAGGACAGGCATCATAAGCAGCGCCGCCGTGTATCTCCGACTGGGCAGAAGGCGGTTACCCATATTGAACTTGGGGAAGTATGGGGAAGCGGTTCAAGTGCAGTGAGTCTCGTATATCTGACGCTGGAGACAGGCCGGACGCACCAGATTCGCGTACATCTTAGTCATGCTGGCTACCCGTTGCTTGGGGATGTATTATACGGGGGGCGGGCTACTGATTTTGGCAGGCAGGCGCTGCACGGAGAGCGTCTTATCTTCTGTCATCCGCTGAGTGGCGAAACGATTACCGTGGAGGATGCTTGGCCGGATGATTTTCAAAAGCTGCACAAACAGCTATAAAAGATGGCATGCCTTCTATTTTGGCGCATATACTTGAACCTAGAAACGGTTTGCAATATGGAGTTTCCGTGCGCCTGACCAGAAGTCAGAGGATGTGCGGAGACTGCCCAAAGGAGGATGCCATCCTTGAACAAACAACAGAATGATCAGCCGCAAGGCTTGCGTTTTGATATTTATGAACGCATTCATTTGACGGAGGAAGCTGCCGGGATTGCTGAGTTGGAGGAAATTGAGCTTCTGCCACGCATTCAGGTTGTAACCCACGGCGACCATGCCGCTTTGCGAGGGCATTTGCTGCTGGAGGGCGTGTACCGCACACCTGAACAGATCACGAGCGAGCTTCATCATTTGATCCCTGTGGAAATTACCATTCCGCTAAACCGCGTAGGGAGATTGGAAGATATCTCTGTCGAGATTGAAAATTTTGATGTGGACCTGCTCTCTTTACGTAGTCTAAACATTACAGGTGTTCTTTCTTTGCATGGCGTGGAAAGCTCGCACGCGGAGGAGACGGCGGTCTGGCTGGATGAGGAATTCACCGTAGTGCATGCACCTGAGCAACCGGTTCAATCCCATTCCGCCGATGGAGAGCATCGCCATGCAGAGGTCTATTCTACCAATGACTCGACCTCCGATTACGTTACAGACCCTGAAACCTCCTACAGAGTGCCAGCACAACAGGAGTCCGTTTCATGGGAACAGCTGTCTGAGGGCCAAGGAGAACAGAAGGCATCGTCGGAACAGCAAGCTTATGAGTCGGCAGTAGATCCTAACCGATTCTATGAGCCTTGGACGGGTAAAGCAGTTGAAGACAGCTCTCCAGAGGTCAAGCATGAGCATGGGTCTCCGGAAGTGTGGGGATTTCAGCAAGAGGAAGCATGGACAGGGGGGAATGAACCTAAAGTATCTTCCGCATCTCCCAATGTAGTATATGACCCTTTGTTGAATGAACCGCATCTTGCCACGGAGTCCGAGGTCTATTTGGAGCCACAGTTGGAGGAGAGTCAAGTAGATAACTTCGACTTCAGGCCTGAAGCGTCAGAACAGGTGAACTACGAGGCCCATGACACCTTTACTGAGGATAAGCCAGAGATGCGTGTGGCGCTTAACAGTAAAAAGGATGAAGGGGCAGACGAGCCAGACCCGGTTGTCTACTCATCATTGCTCCAATCCAGCCGTTCGGTGAAGGAAGCCGAATACCAGCAGCAATTGGAGCAGGAGCCGCAGGATCAGGATCAGAAAGCCGAAGAAGAGCGGGAGAATGCCAAGTGGAAGAACCTTTTTTTTCATACACAAGATGAAACACCTTTTCGCAAGGTGCGCTTATGCATTGTACAGCGCGAGGATACACTGGAAACCATAGCTGACCGTTATCAGCTCAGCACACGTGAGCTTCAACTGTATAACAGATTGGCGGAGCATCATGTGGAAGAAGGACAGGTATTGTACATCCCTTGATCCGGTTGCTGAAAAATGCACAGCGGGTGTTGACTATAGTCAATGGGAAATGTATGATGTGGTATAGTTATTGAAAGACTGAGATCGGGAAGAGTAGGCAGCAAGCCCTTCAGAGAGTGGAATTGCAGCGCTGTGAGGTTCCGCAGGAAGCTACTGGCCGAAGTCACCCGGGAGTCGCCTGTTTGAACGGTTCCTCATTTAATTCCTACGGAAGATAAGAGGTTCACGGTAGAATAAGGCCGGTCCGCAACCGTTATCTGCATAAAGTGTCACACCATGTGTAATGGATCAGTGGATACATACACTAGGGGTGAAACAAAGGTGGTACCGCGAGAGAACAGCCTTTCGTCCTTTGAGGATGAAGGGCTTTTTTTATTTGCCAATTGAAAAATCATGGAGGTATCCTGATATGTCAGAACAAGACAACAAGACAACCTTGGAAATGCCAACAACGTACGATCCAAAATCAGCAGAACAAAAATGGTACAAAACGTGGATGGAGAAGGGCTATTTCCGCGCCGGGCAACATCCAGAGGCAGAGCCTTTTACAATCGTTATTCCACCACCGAATGTTACAGGTATGTTGCATATTGGACATGCTCTTGACTTTACTTTGCAGGATATTATTATTCGCGCCAAGCGGATGCAGGGTTATGATGCCTTGTGGCTGCCAGGGGCAGACCATGCGGGTATTGCTACCCAAACAAAGGTAGAGCAAAAGCTGCGTGAAGAAGGCCTGACACGTTATGATTTGGGCCGCGAGAAGTTTTTGGAGAAAGTGTGGGAGTGGAAGGAACTTTATCTGGATAATATCCATAATCAATGGGAAAAGATGGGTTTCTCTCTCGATTATTCTCGTGAGCGTTTTACGTTGGATGAGGGACTGTCCCAAGCGGTACGCGAGGTATTCGTTACACTGTACAAGAAGGGTCTGATTTATCGCGGTAAACGCATCATTAACTGGGACCCCGCTGCACGTACTGCATTATCGGACATTGAGGTGGAATACAAAGAGGTGAACGGAAATCTGTATCACCTGCAATATCCACTGAAAGACGGTAGCGGATTTATTACGGTAGCTACTACACGTCCTGAAACGATGCTGGGCGATACAGCAGTAGCTGTACACCCGGAAGATGAACGCTACAAGCAAATGATTGGCAAAACGCTTGTGCTCCCAATCATCGGACGGGAAATTCCGGTCATTGCGGATGACTACGTTGATAAAGATTTCGGTAGCGGCGCGGTTAAAATTACACCGGCTCACGACCCGAATGACTTTGAAATGGGACAACGTCACCAGCTGCCACAAATTACGGTGATGGACGAAACGGGAACGATGAATGCCGAAGCAGGCAAATATCAGGGCCTTGATCGTAGCGATTGCCGTAAGCAAATCGTCGCTGATCTGAAAGAGCAAGGCGTACTGATTCGTATTGAAGAGCACGTACACCAAGTAGGCCACAGTGAGCGTACAGGTGTAGTTGTAGAACCTTATCTGTCCACACAATGGTTTGTGGAAATGAAGCCTCTGGCAGCTAAAGCGATTGAAGTGCAGAAGGCTGGCAACGGGGTAAACTTTGTACCGGATCGCTTTGAACGTACTTATCTGCATTGGATTGAAAATGTGCGTGACTGGTGTATTTCCCGTCAATTATGGTGGGGGCACCGTATTCCGGCTTGGTACGATGAGGAAACCGGAGAAGTTATTGTATCGGCGGAGGACCCTACAACTTTGCCTGAGTACGCTGGCAGAAAGCTAAAACAGGATGAGGATGTGCTGGATACTTGGTTCAGCTCGGCTTTGTGGCCGTTTTCGACACTGGGCTGGCCTGAGCAGACAGAGGACCTCAAACGCTACTATCCGACTAATGTCTTGGTTACAGGCTATGACATTATTTATTTCTGGGTATCGCGTATGATTTTTACCGCGCTGGAGTTTACGGAAGAGATTCCGTTCAAGGACGTACTTATGCACGGGTTGGTTCGTGATGCGGACGGTAGAAAAATGTCCAAATCCCTCGGCAACGGTGTTGATCCGCTCGACGTGATTGACCAATATGGTACCGATGCCATGCGTTATATGATTTCCACCAGTAGCACGCCTGGGCAAGACCTTCGTTTCCGCTGGGAGCGGGTGGAGCAGGCCCGTAACTTTGCCAATAAAATCTGGAATGCGTCACGCTTTGCGCTGATGAATCTGGAAGGCGTCACTTCGGCAGATATAGACATTACTGGTGACTTGAGCACCGCTGATCGTTGGATCCTGCATCGTCTAAACGAAACTTCACGCGACATCACGCGTCTAATAGATGCTTATGAATTTGGCGAGACAGGCCGCCTTCTGTATAACTTTATTTGGGATGATTTGTGCGACTGGTACATTGAGTTTGCGAAGCTTTCCCTATATGGCGACAATGCAGAGGCGAAAAAGAAAACGCAATCCGTACTTGCATATGTATTGGATCGGACGCTGCGCATGATTCATCCGTTCATGCCGTTTATCTCTGAGGAAATATGGCAGCATCTCCCGCATGAGGGAGAAACGATTACACTGGCCGCTTGGCCTGTTTATGATCCGGCTTTTGAGGATAAGGATGCAGTCGCTGAAATGAATTTGCTGATCGACGTAATTCGCGCTGTACGCAATATCCGCGCTGAAGTCAACGTGCCGATGAGTAAGAAAATTGAATTACTCATAAAACCCGGCGATCAAGCCGTTCTCAATATCATTAACCGCAATGGGGAATATGTACGTAGATTCTGTAATACGTCTGAATTCGACGCAGGATTAGAATTCACCGTTCCAGATAAAGCGATGACATCTATAGTTAGCGGCGCAGAGCTATACCTGCCGCTGGCCGGACTGCTTGATATTGCCCAGGAAATTAGCAGACTGGAAAAAGAACTTCAGCATTTGAACAGTGAAGTGGAGCGCGTGGAGAAAAAGTTATCTAACCAAGGCTTTGTGGCGAAGGCACCAGCTAAAGTCATCGAGGAAGAAAAGGCCAAGCAAGCCGATTACTCAGATAAGCGCGCTAAAGTTATCGCACGTATTGAAGAACTCAAGGGATAATTTCACTCACAATAAAATGACCTGAAGGTGAAGAGGATGTCAGATACGATCAGGGGCGGAGATACGGCTCCTTTACAAAGCTATGATGAAGCAGTGGAATGGATTAACGGCTTGATTCCGTTTGGCATCAGACCCGGATTGGAACGAATTGAACAGCTAATGAGTAAGTTGGGTGATCCGCAACGACATCTGAAGTTTGTGCATATTGCGGGAACCAACGGTAAAGGCTCGACTTGTGCCTTTCTGACCTCTGTGCTACTGAAATGTGGGTACGATGTCGGAACTTTTACATCTCCGTACATCACCCGATTTACGAACCGTTTTCAATTCAATGGGACCGATATTCCCGATGAAACGCTGGTTTTGCTTGCCAATCGCTTGTATCCGTTGGTGAAAGAAATCGCAGATAGTGAATTGGGATCACCTACGATGTTTGAGGTATCGACAGCGTTGGCTATTTTATACTATGCTACGGTATCTTTCCCAGATGTTGTGGTATGGGAGACAGGTCTCGGGGGAAGGATGGATGTAACTAATATCGTGAGTCCAATCGTCTCGGTTATTACGAATGTCGGCTATGATCATACGGATATTTTGGGAGATACGCTCGAACAGATTGCAAGGGAAAAGGCTGGTATCATCAAACCGGGTGTACCTGTCGTCAGTTGTGTTTCCCAACCCGAGGCTATTCAGGTCATACGTGAAACGGCGGCAAAGCAAGGAGCTACCTTGTACCTGGCAGGAGAACAGTTTACGTATGAACGGCTAAATGGGGATGAAACAGCTCAGACCTTTTCATTCGCGGGGCCCTTCCGACATATGGAAATTGACATCACGTTGTTAGGCGAGCACCAATGTTCTAATGCGGCAGGAGCTATGATGGCACTTGAGGTCCTACGTCAGTATATGGCTTTTGTGTTGGATGATGCAGAACTGCTGGAGGGCTTTAGGCAAACTGCCTGGGCAGGGCGTCTCGAACAAGTCAGTACCTCGCCGAGGATTGTCCTTGATGGAGCTCATAATCCAGAAGGAGCACAGACGCTGGCCAAGAGTCTTCCTCAAGTGTATTCGTACAAAAAATTGGTTTTAATGATGGGGATGCTGTCAAACAAGCATCATGAAGCATACTTGCAGCATATACTGCCACTAGTGGATACGCTTATCCTGACCGAGCCCGATTTTCGCCGCAAAATGAATGCCGCTGAATTGGCTCATCTCGTGGAGAAGCTGCGGCCGTCTTATGCCAAAACGGATTTAAAAATAATTGTAGAAGGTGACTGGAAAAAGGCTCTTGGCCTGTTTCAGTCACATACGGAAGCGGAAGATCTGGGGGTGGTGTCCGGCACGCTGTACCTTATTGCGGATGTACGGGCTACCCTTATGTATCAAACCGATTCGGAAAAAGGTTGGTGAAATTTGTTGATTACTTCGGAACATGTTCATTTTATCGGTATCGGCGGATACGGGATGAGCGCGATTGCTCGGGTCATGCTGGAGATGGGTTATACCGTGACTGGCTCAGATGTGGCATCACAAGAGCTGACAGAAAAACTGGCGGCAAAAGGCGCAAAAATATATATTGGACACACGCCTGAGCATATTGCAGGCGCGGATATCGTCGTCTATTCAACAGCATTGTCACGTGACAATGTGGAGCGGGTGGCAGCGGAGGAATTGAATATTCCAACTCTGCACCGTTCGCAGATGCTGGCTCGCTTGCTTAACGAACGTAAGGGAATAGCTGTTGCGGGTGCGCACGGTAAAACGACAACCTCTTCCATGATCGCTCTGGTTATGGAGAGATGTAACGTTGATCCAACGTATATTATTGGCGGCGAAATCACGAATTTGGGAACGAATGCCAAAGCAGGTAAAAGCGAGTTTGTCGTTGCTGAGGCGGATGAGAGTGATGGTTCTTTCCTGCAATATCATCCTTGGCAAGGCATCGTAACCAATATTGAAGCGGATCATTTGGAAAATTACGATGGCGACTTTAATCGTCTGAAAAGTGCCTATGTACAGTTTTTGAGTCAAATTCGACCGGATGGGGCGGCTATTGTATGCGCAGATGATCAGAACATCCGGGAAATGCTGCCTCAACTCCAGACTCGGGTCATTACTTATGGAGTGGAGCATGAAGCGGATTATATGGCGACAGATATCCAATTAGGTGACCGTCGATTAAGCTTCACTATGAGCCGCAAGGGAACAGCACTCGGAACGATCGAACTATCAGTGCCGGGTAAACATAACATGTATAATGCGATGGCGACTGTGATTTCATGTTTGGAAGCAGGGATTCCATTCGATCAAATCGCTGCGACAATTGTGGAATTTCACGGCGCGAAGCGTCGTTTTCAAGTACTAGGTGAAAGCAATGACATACTGATTATTGATGACTATGCGCATCACCCAACAGAGATTGAGGCTACGATTAGCGCAGCGAGAGCGACTGGCAAACGTATTATTGCTGTATTCCAGCCGCAACGCTATAGCCGCACCTTTTTCCTGCTCGATGCGTTCAGCCGCGCGTTTAGCGAGGCTAGTGAAGTCATAATTACCGATATTTATTCACCAGCGGGAGAAAAACAGATTGAAGGCGTGCATTCTTCCAAGCTCGTGGATTTAATCGTCCAAAACAGCAATGCGAATGCAATCTATTTGCCGACCAAAGAAGCTGTGATCGAGGAGTTGAAAGATCGCTTACAGCCGGGTGATCTTGTGCTGACGATGGGAGCGGGAGATATCTGGAAAGCAGGTGACGCGTTAGCGCGCCATCTTCGCGGACAGCAAGTGTAATACGTATAAAAATGAGCTGTTACGCCAATGAATTACATTTATTCGAGGGTATTCCGAACACGACTGTGTTTCGGGATACCCTTTTTTTGTAATGCTGGGGCATATATTCTTAGCTTGACTCATACAACAGACTATGAGGAAGTATGGGACAAGGAGGGAGTGCATCCATGAACAAGACCAAGATGACATTCCGGTTCGACCAACAGTTGCCGGAGACAAGCCGGGAGGATAAGCTACAGGTGCTTCCGTACAAAAACGAGTCGATTACGAACGAACAGCGTGAAACTGATAACTCGCATAAAGGAACGGAACGGAACAGAGGAATGAAGAAAAATACTGTAGCTACGCAAGAATCAGAGATCAACGAGCCTGAGGATCTGAACAAACGCATTTCAAGTCGGCGTTTTGCTCCAACATTAAGAGTACAAGAGGGATGGGATGACCCCTTTGGTCGTTCGGCGGCTTCCTGGTCAGATGCGGAAGTTCTACCAGATAGCCTGGAAGAGGATGAGGAAGCTTATCATTCTGTCCAAGAGTACAGAAAGCGTCCGCCCCACCCTTCAAGATGGAAACTGGTTGGCTCTGTAGCCAGCGCGCTGGTGACCGGAGGCATGTTTGGATATATTATGTTGTTACTGTTTAACGGAGGAGGCATGGTCCCGGGATCAGATCCTTCAGTAGAGGAGGCAGTACCGGTCTTTAAAGAATCTGTTGGTGTGGATGCAATATCTGCAAAAGAGAATTCTGTCCCTGTCACTGTCATAGAGGCTCAGGTACCTCCACAAACCTACTATTTGCTGCAATATGGGGTTTTCAGCACTCCAGAACGGGCCTTACAAGCAAAAGAAGAACTGTTGAAGGCAGGCATTGCAGCAGGAGGGGATACCGAGGACCAAAACCGGGTATATGCAGGAATATCGCCGGATAGGGAGCAAGCGAAGTTGCTCAGCAATCAGTTGAAAACACAAGGAGTCGATTTGTATGTTCGTGAGCTTGAATTGCCTGGATTCGAAAAAGCAGCTTACGGAGGCGAAGGTGATAAACTCACTAGCTTTTTTCAGTTAAGCAGTTCATTGGTGGGTAAGTTGAGCGGACTTTCCTCAACCTTGCTCGGAGAAGGAGGTCCGAATACGGTGCCAGCCTCCGACATGAAGGAGCTGAACGACCTGCATCAGCAGTGGACACAAAATATCACTGCACTTCCCACTGGGCTTTCGAAGGAAGCGGCTGTCTCCGCAACCTCACTTGAAAAGGCGATGAACAGTGCGATCTCTGCAATTGGGGAATATAACAAGAACACAGCCAAGGAACACATTTGGGAGATTCAATCCTCCATGATGGAATATGTTTTGCGTGAGAGGGAATTTATCCAATTCATAAAACAATAAGCTAACCATATTTTCCGGCAAGGAACTGGAAATAGTTCCCCATGCCGGATTTCTGTTTGTATTGCAGTACAAATCACCGTATAATAATGAAGGTGTCAAAAAATGGCGAGGGAAGATCAGGATGAAAAAAAATGTAGGAATGCTTATACTGTTTTTGTTGCTCGGTTGGCTCTTGGGTGCATGGATTGCCAAAGCCCTTCAATCGATCAAGTTCCTTTCCTTTCTGACCCACCCCACTAGGATATCTTGGTCGCCGAGAGCGGACCTGGATATTATCAGCTACAACATAACGATAAATTTTGAATTGAGCCTGCTTAGTCTGATCGGCATCATTGCCGCGTTCTGGCTGTACCGCAGGCTCTAACTGATGAAAAGGAGCTTCCCTTATGGACGGGAAAATTACGCCCCGCATTATTCTGGCATCGACTTCACCAAGAAGGAAGGAATTGCTCGCATTTTTGAGATTCCCCTTTGAGGTGGTGCCGAGTCATGCGGATGAGAGCACGCCTGAGAGCTGGACGCCTCAGCAAATCGTGGAGACCCTTGCGGCACGCAAAGCCGAAGCGGTCGTGAACACTGCCGCTCAGTCGAAGGAAGCCGGACTGGTGATTGGCAGTGATACCATTGTCGTGCTGGATGGTTCGGTATTGGGCAAGCCTGCCGACCATGCGGACGCGGTTCGCATGCTGACTGCATTGCAGGGAAGGACACACCGTGTGTACACCGGGGTAGCCTGCATACATACCGGAACCGGCGAAATGCTTGTCAGACATCGCCAAACGGAGGTTACAATGAAGCCTCTGAGTCAAGAGCAAATTGTGGCATACGTGAATACTGGTGAATCGTCTGACAAAGCAGGAGCGTATGGCATTCAAGGCATGGGTGCTACGCTGGTGGAATCTATTCAGGGTTGTTATTTTAACGTCGTAGGATTGCCGCTTTCCTTGCTGTCGGACATGCTGTCCGATTTTGGAGTGAATGTGTTGCGTCCATAAAGGGGATAAACATATGCTGGAGTCGCCAATACTGATGCTTCGCGACCTCCCCCATGAAGAACGACCAAGAGAGCGCATGATGACATATGGGGCGGATGCCTTAAGCAACGCGGAGTTGCTGGCAATATTGCTGCGTACAGGAACGCATAATGAGTCTTCGGTGCATTTAGCGCAGCGTATTTTGCAGCAGGCAGGAAATTTGCGTCAACTGGTGGATATGAGCTTGAGCGAGTTGACCCAGATTAAGGGCATTGGGGATGCTAAAGCGATACAGCTAAAAGCGGGTATCGAACTGGGGCGTCGATTAGCATTGTCTCGCCATTTGGAGACCCCGGTGATTAGTTGCCCGCGGGATGTGGCTGATCTGCTGTTTGAGCAGCTTCGTTATTTGCAGAAAGAGCATTTTGTATGCTTGTTCCTTAACACTAAAAATCATGTCATTGCTCAGGAAACACTATCTATGGGTAGCCTGAATTCTGCCATCGTGCATCCTCGTGAAGTATTTCGGGCAGCAATCAAATGCAGCAGCGCTTCAATCATTTGCGCTCATAACCATCCGAGCGGTGATCCGAAGCCAAGCCCGGAGGATGTCCAGTTGACTCGCCGCCTGATGGAAGCGGGCAACATCGTAGGTATCGACGTGCTTGATCATATTGTGATCGGGGACGGGACCTTTGTAAGTTTGAAGGAACAAGGTCTGATATAATATAATATTTAAATCAAACATTTAAACACGACCGGATAATCCGGCCTGAATAAACCGTTTATACATGGATAACAGATTTCAGGGAAGAGAAAAGGAGATTACATCATGCTGGGTGGCTTTACAAAAGATTTGGGAATAGACTTGGGGACGGCAAACACGCTTGTATACGTAAGAGGTAAAGGAATTGTGGTTCGTGAACCATCTGTAGTCGCTTTGCGTACAGATACAAAAACCATTGAGGCTGTTGGTGAATCTGCGAAAAAAATGATCGGTCGCACACCGGGAAATATCCGTGCGATTCGTCCGATGAAGGACGGTGTCATTGCTGATTTTGATACGACAGCAACGATGATCAAATATTTTATCCGTCAGGCGCAAGCACAACGCTCTTTGTTTCCGCGCCATCCGAACGTGATGGTTTGTGTGCCTTCAGGCATTACTGCGGTGGAGCAGCGTGCTGTTGAAGATGCGACGAAGCAAGCAGGCGCAAGAGAGGCATATACGATAGAGGAGCCGTTTGCAGCAGCAATTGGCGCTGATCTTCCTGTATGGGAGCCTACAGGCAGTATGGTTGTCGATATCGGTGGAGGTACAACCGAAGTGGCAGTCATTTCCCTGGGCGGGATTGTAACAAGCCGCTCCGTGCGTGTGGCTGGCGATGAAATGGACGAGTCCATCATCCAATACGTGAAGCGCCAATACAATCTGATGATTGGTGAACGGACTTCAGAGCAACTGAAAATGGAAGTTGGTTCAGCTATGCCATTAGAGCAAGTGGAAACCTCAGAAATCCGCGGACGTGATCTGGTAACAGGTTTGCCGAAGACGATTACGATTACTTCTGATGAAATTAGCGAAGCGTTATCGGATACAGTCAATGCAATCGTGGATGCGGTCAAAGTAACACTGGAAAAATGCCCTCCCGAGTTGGCAGCGGACATCATGGATAGAGGAATCGTACTTACTGGTGGTGGAGCACTTCTGCGTAATCTGGACAAGCTGTTGGCAGGTGAAACCGGAATGCCGGTGATCGTAGCGGAAAATCCTCTGGATTGTGTGGCAATCGGTACAGGCAGAGCGCTGGAAAATATTCATTTGTTCAAATCGCGCAGCAGTTCTGCCGTCCGTTCCAAACGTTGAATCGGGGGTGTAGGAACTGTTTAAGCTGTTTGGCAATAAAAGACTATTTGTTCTATTGATCGGAATCGTTCTGTTTATTGCCCTTATGGGGATTACACTTGGACAGAGAAATTCCTTAACCTGGCCCGAGAAGTTCGCCAGAGATTCAATTGGCTTTGTGCAAGGTATCTTTTACAGGCCCGCTTCAGCAATAGCGGGCTTCTTTGAAGATATCGGAAATATGCGCAGCATCTACGAAGAAAATGAACGGTTAAAAATTGCTGTAGCAAAGCTGACTCGTGACCAGATTCAGACCCATAATTATGTTGAAACAAATGCCAGACTGCAGAATGAACTGAAGTTCACCCAAACGCAAAAGGCGAAGAATAATTATGATTATCGTGTTGCTCAAGTGAACAGTGTCAGCAATGATTCCAAAACGCTTGTGATCGATATTGGTGAGAAGGACGGAGCGAAGGTTGGTCAGGAAGTCAGTTCGCTTGAAGGATTTGTAGGAGTCATTAGTCAAACGGGGAATTTTACGTCCACCGTTACACTGTTGACTACATTGGATCCTAAAAATCCGAATTCTTATGCCATTGCAGCGACAGTCTTGGGCAAGGAAAATCAATCGTTTGGTATGATTGAAAGCTATGATCCGGGTACGAACAGATTTCAAATGACTCGCATTGAGGAAAAAGATCCAATCGCAAAGGGTGATCAGATTATTACGTCTGGCGCAGGCGGGAAATTCCGCAAAAACCTAATGATTGGAACGGTAGAGAAGATTCAGGTTGGGGAGTTTGGCAAAACACGGACAGCGATTATTAAACCGGCAGCCAGCTTTGTGGATTGGAAAGAATTGCTCATCCTCTACACTCCTGAGGTACCGGAATAATGAAGATGCGCGGTCAGGTTCTAATACTGCTGCTGTTTGTACTGTTTATAGCTGAAGGGACGATTCTTCCATGGCTTCTTCCGGATAGTTGGCATTCAAGAATGGTTCCGAATTTTGTGTATGTCGTGATCTTGTTTGTGTCTGTGTATTACAGCCGTCATACAGCATTGGTGCTAGGTATTGTTTTTGGACTTATTCATGATGTAGTGTTCTACGGGTTTATCATTGGACCTTATTCTTTTGCAATGGGGTTGTCTGCATACTTATTGGGGCTTGTTTTTACAGCTCGACGTGCGCAGATGCCCATTATGATGGCAGCCGTGTTGATTGGTAGTTTCCTGCTGGATTCTATGCTATTTGCTATTGATCAGCTGTTCCAGCTGAATCATCAGACTTTCAATTGGGCACTTGCTCAGTATATGATTCCTGATTTATTTATCCATTTTCTGTTCGCCCTCATCATTTATGTCCCAGTTCGCAAGCAATTGCAGCGTTTGGGTACCCGTGTGAAAAAGGAAGAGGCTGTCTAGGTCTTTTTACACACATTTTGTCCGGGTTAGCAGGGATTTGACGTCCCGGGGACGAAATGATTGAGATAGGAGGGACAGGCTAATGGCGGTGAAATCGAATCATGTCACGATTAAAGGCATCAAAGATGGCCTGGTATTCCTGCTGGACGATCAATGCGAGTTTGAGGATTTGCTGGGTGAGCTGCGTTTTAAGCTGGAGCACAGTCATCAAAATATTTTAACAGGCCCGATCATTCATGTGGATATTAAGCTGGGAAGCCGAGAAGTGACAGAGGAACAGAAGGAAAGTATTCTGGAGATTTTGAAGCAGAAGGGGAATCTGCTCATCAGGTCTGTAGAATCACCTGGACTGCCTGTGGAAGTGCAGGGAAAGCCCCCTATTCACACGGTGACAGGGATTATCCGTTCTGGTCAAGTGCTTCATCACAATGGGAACCTACTCTTTTTGGGAGATGTAAACCCGGGTGGAATTATAACATGTACTGGTGATATTTATGTCCTCGGCGCTTTGCGAGGCATGGCGCATGCAGGGATGGAGGGAAATAGTGAAGCGATTATTGCGGCTTCCTATTTTGCACCGACACAGCTGCGAATTTCCGAAATGATCAGCCGTCCACCAGACGAATGGGAGACACGTGAATCCGGTATGGAATTTGCGTATCTCAAGGATGGCGCTATGCAAATAGATAAAATGAGCAATATTGTGCGTCTGGGCCGCGATTTTAACGTGTTCAAAGGGGTGTAGCACATGGGAGAGGCTATCGTCGTCACTTCAGGAAAAGGCGGCGTCGGCAAAACGACGACGTCAGCCAATATAGGAACAGCGCTTGCACTGCTCGGCAAAAAGGTATGTTTGGTGGATACGGATATCGGTTTGCGTAATCTAGACGTTGTGATGGGTCTGGAAAACCGGATTATTTACGACCTTGTTGATGTAGCGGAAGGTCGTTGCCGTTTAAATCAGGCACTGGTTAAGGACAAGCGTTTTGAGGAGCTGTATATGCTGCCAGCCGCTCAAACCAAGGACAAGAGTGCTGTTACGCCGGAGCAGGTTAAGGATATTATTTTGGAGCTTAAAAAGGATTTTGAATATATATTGATCGACTGCCCTGCGGGTATTGAACAAGGCTTTAAAAATGCCATTGCCGGAGCGGATCAGGCCATTGTTGTGACCACTCCGGAAAATGCAGCCGTACGGGATGCAGACCGGGTAATTGGTTTACTGGAAAGCTCACATGTGATATCACCCAAGTTGGTGGTTAACCGCATTCGCAATAGCATGGTTAAATCCGGAGATATGCTGGATATTGACGGGATTTTACAAGTGCTTAGCATAGACCTTATTGGGATTGTGCCGGATGATGAAATGGTAATTAAAGCAGCTAATACAGGGGAGCCTACCGTTATGAATCCAGATTCACAGGCTGCGATTGCTTACCGTAACATTGCGAGACGGATTTTGGGCGATACAGTGCCCCTCATGCAACTGGACCAGAAGAAAAGCGTGATGACACGCTTTAAGAAGTTTTTTGGTATGGGTGGATGAGGAAAACAGGAAGTTATGACTGGTAAATTGCTTCTACACTTCCTACGTGATTTTCCATTGGTTCTAAGGTAGGAGCTGTAGTAGTATTCATTTGTAATACTAGACACTTAAATAAGTAGTAATCTTATTTAAGTGTTTTTGGTTTGTTTTTTTAATTTCCATAATACAGTTTCTCAAAATTTAGGGTCACTACATAAATATCATAAATACAAAACATAACCGGTGCACGAGCGCCGGTTTTTTTTGATTTTTAGGTGCGTATTCCCTAACCGGACAACATAAGTTGAAGCCCGTCCTCATAAGATGTATCAAACATACCTCGCTGAGGGGGCTGAACAGGATGAATAAAAATTCCGGAATCAAGCAGCGCAGAGAAGAACGTATACAGCAGCTAATCGCGGGAAGCAAAGCGGAGACGTATCCCTCTGGCATATATCAGAACAGGCACGGGGATAAAGATATGAAGTCGATGCCTATAGTCAGTGCCAACTCGCCCAGAGACCCAGAAACTGAGTGGAAAAATGAGCGGCAACGCTGGCAGCAATCTTTTGGGACGAATCGTGGTCCGTCTTTTTGGACTTCCTTTTGGCGAAGATCAGTCATAGCAACGGTGTTATTTGGAATGGTATGGGGAATGTTTCGTTGGGATATTCCCTATGCAGTGAATTTGAGAATGTTTATTGCGGATGCCTTGAATAAGGATATGGATTTTGCAGCCGTCGGACAATGGTATGAAACTTATTTTGACGGAGCTCCTTCCTTTTTGCCGATTTTTGGCGAGGAGCATGAAACGCACAAGGTTGATGCAAGTCGAAAGGGATCTCCACCGATCGAAGGCAACATAACACAGCCTTTTGTACTGAGCCTTAAAGGAGTAGAAATTACGCCGAATGTTACCGACAACGGGGCAATCGCTGTTAAAAGTATAGATGCAGGACGAGTATTAGACATATTAAATCATCCCAAAAGCGGGATTTCGGTTACAGTTCGACACACTGGCGGTATCACAGCAACTTACGGAAGGCTTTCCCGCTCTACCTTAAAAGTGAACGACTGGGTTCAGGAGGGAGATGAGATCGGTGTACTGCCAGCAAGTCACAGTGGCAGCGAGGCGGCAACTTTGTTTTTGGCAGTTCAGAGAGGGGATCAATACATTGACCCGTCGGAAGTGGTAGCCCTTGATTAATGTCCGAGGGGTGACCTTATCATTACATCCACTGTTTGTATTGGTTATGCTGACCTCTATATTAACTGGACATTTTATCGAGATCATAACTTTATTTACATTGGTGTTTATTCATGAGCTAGGTCATGCGACAGCTGCTTCGTTGTTGGGTGCGCGGGTGCTTTCCATACAGATGTTACCCTTTGGAGGAGTGGCGGTCATTGAGGATCAGGGGAAGCTCAATGCGTGGAAGGAGATTGTCATTGCGCTAGCGGGGCCCCTGCAAAACGGAATCATGATCATCATCCTTTTGTGGTTCAGAAATGTGAGTGGGCTGGAGTATGATTATGTAAATTATATAATTCAGGGGAATGCAGTTATTGCACTGTTTAATTTGCTGCCCATTTTACCACTTGATGGTGGAAAAATATTACAGTCATTGATTAGCTTATCTTGTTCTTATCACCGCACATTAGTGTGGACTTTTAGAGCCAGTATCGTAACGAGTCTGCTATTTTGTATGTATGGTATTTCACCGTTGTTAAGGCAAAATGGACCTATGCATTTAAATCTGCTGGCGGTAGGGATTTTTTTGCTTTATTCTAATATTGTGGATTATCGGAATATCCCTTACCGTTTTATACGGTTTTTGCTGGGGAGGGACGAGCTTTTTTACCGCGAAGTAGCTAAGGGGAGTATTGCCTTACCTATTGTATCCCTGCCAGTGAAACATTTGGAGCCTATTTTGCGTCTTTTCAGAAGAGATCGGTATCATATGGTTTATGTAATGAATGAACAGGGACGGATTGTAGCCGTACTGCCGGAGCAACGTCTTATTCGCTCTTATTTTGCGACACGCCCGCCAGATGGTGGAGAACCCAAGCCCAAATAATGTTTTATGAGTTAAGGAAGAGGCTGTATCCAGAGAGGTTGAAAAACCATGAAGCAAATGATTGTACAATGCCAGCAGCAGATGACCCAAATGGCGCTGTTGGAAGAGGGACGATTGGTTGAATATGCGGCTGAACTACCGCGAAAACGGGGAATTCTAGGTTCTTTTTTCAAAGCGAGGGTGGTCAATGTGCTACCAGGTATGCAAGCCGCCTTTGTTGACATTGGACAGCGAAAGAATGCCTTTTTGTATGTAGATGACGTACTTCATGCTCATTTGGACAAGCAGCCGGAGGTAAAGCCATCCATTTCAGAAGTGTTAAAGGTGGGGCAGGAAATTGTAGTGCAGGTATTAAAAGAGGCTGTTGGTAGCAAGGGAGCCAGGGTCACCACTCATTTTTCACTTCCGGGTCGCTGGATCGTATATATGCCCCGTGCTGATTATGTGGCCGTATCCAAGAAGATCGAACGTGAGGGCGAACGTACCCGTTTGAAAGCAATGGGAGAGCAGCTACGCACAAGTGAGGAAGGACTCATAATCCGTACCGTTTCGGAAGACATGAGTATAGAGGCGATTGAAAATGATTTAAATCAACTGCGTAAGCAGTGGGCGGTTATTCAGCGTAAAGCTGGTGAACACTCGGCTCCGTGCGAATTACATCGGGATTTAAGTATCGTTCAGCGATTGATTAGGGATGTGTTTACACCTGAACAGGATGAACTGGTTATTGACAGTGAAGAGCAAGCAAAGGACGCAGAAATAATGCTGCAACAGATTGGTCCTGCGAAAGCTCATGTAAGTATATTTCGTGGTGCAGAAGAAACAATTTTTAAAGCTTATGGCATTCATGAGCAGCTGGAACGCGATTTTGCGCGAAAGGTATGGTTGCAGGGCGGCGGTTATATTGTCATTGATCATACGGAGGCATTAACCGTCATTGATGTGAATACGGGGAAGTTTACGGGAGGCAGTAATCTGGAAGAGACGGTGACCCAGACTAACATTGAAGCAGCCGAAGAGATTGCCCGCCTGGTACGTGTGCGTGATATTGGTGGTATCATCATCATTGATTTTATTGACATGGAACAAGAGGAGAATCGTCGGGAAGTATCCTCTGTGCTGGAAGCAAGATTGAAGAAGGATCGGACCAAATCTTATGTTGTCGGTTGGACGCGGTTAGGTTTGCTGGAAATGACCCGTAAAAAAGTGCGTGAGGAAAAGACGCTCGTGTAGAGCGGTGCGTAATCAAAAATCATTTTAAAACTAAAGGTTGAATGTGTAGAAAGCTTGTGCTACAATCATTTAGTATGTGTGATGCGTAAGATTGGCTGCACATGCTGTAACCGCTCCAATCAGGTACTGAAGTGCAGTATCCTAAGGGAATCTGTCACCTGCTATTAGGCGAGTCTGAGACATAAGGAGGTGCAAGCAAATGTACGCAATTATCGAAACAGGTGGTAAGCAATACAAAGTTCAAGAGGGCGACGTATTGTTCATCGAGAAGTTGGAAGCTAATGATGGTGAAACTGTAACGTTCGATCGTGTTCTGGCAGTGTCCGGCGACAATGGCTTGACAGCAGGTACACCGCTTCTTTCTGGAGCTTCTGTAACAGCTAAAGTTGAGAAGCATGGTCAAGGTCAAAAGGTCATCGTATACAAATACAAACCTAAAAAGAACTACCATGTGAAGCAAGGTCATCGTCAACCGTACACGAAAGTGACGATTGAAAAAATCCAAGCGTAAGAGGGTGCGATAAGTGATTATCGTGCGTATTACACGACTGGAGGATGGCAGCATACAGGGGTTTTCCGTTAAAGGGCATGCGAATTTCGCTAAATCTGGCGAGGATATCGTATGTGCTGGCGTTTCAGCGGTAACGGTAGGAACTGTCAATTCGATTGAAGCTCTTACGGACGTTGAGATGGAAACGGAAATGGAAAACGGCTTTTTAAGCGCGTATCTTTCTCCTGAAAGTTATCATGATGCGAACGCACAGGTTCAACTGTTGCTGGAGTCCATGGTGATTATGCTGACAAGTATTGCTGAATCATACGGTAAGTATATTCAAATAGAAAATAATCAAAGAAGGAGGTAGACATCATGTTGAAATTGACATTGGATCTTCAATTATTCGCATCGAAAAAAGGTGTAGGTTCCACAAAAAACGGACGTGACAGTAGATCGAAACGTCTTGGAGTGAAACGTGCTGACGGTCAAGCAGTTACCGGCGGTAGCATCCTGGTTCGTCAACGCGGAACGAAAATTCACCCGGGCACGAACGTGGGCATCGGTAAGGACGACACTCTGTTCGCGAAAGTGGACGGCGTTGTGAAGTTCGAACGTTGGGGCCGTGATCGCAAAAAGGTGAGCATCTACCCGATCGACGTTGCTCCAGTAGCAGCTACTGTAGAAGCTTAATAGCGGCTTAGACACGCTGAAAAGCCTCCGGCACTTTTGTCGGAGGCTTTTTTGCATGATGGTAATGAACTGGAAAGTTAGTCTGTGCTATACTGGATTAAGGTTCTTTAATAATCCATTTAATTTCGCAGAACGGAGAGAAGCCATGTTCCAGCGGATAAGAGCGCCTTATCTGGCGTTGGGTTCCATTCTGATTCCTTTGGTTTTTTCACTGCTCTATCCTGAAGTATTAACGATTATCTTATTAGCAGTATGGTCTGTAGTTGCTGCATGCTTTGGTATGTGGTATACGCAAAGACAGGTCGAGTATGAGCGGAAAGCTGCTTTGCGTTCTTTTGAGCGTACAGCGATTTCAATGCTTAACCATCATCGGCATGACTGGATGAATGACTTGCAAGTGCTTTATGGATATATTCGTATGAATAAGCATGATAAATCTGTTGCTTATGTGGAAACAATAAAAGGGCGCGTGGCGGAAGACAGTAAAATATCTAAGTTGGGTATTCCCTCACTGGTGTTTTATTTGCAGTCTTTTCGCGTGAACGCCGGTAATTTACAGTTGTCGGTACAGGTTGAGGAGCAGTTAAAGTTAGACGCTGTCATGTCTCCCGAAGACGGCGAGTCGCTTGCCTCGGCCGTCATAGAAACGGTGCGTGCGTATCAATATGGCGGGGGCCGGTCGTCCTGGGGAGAAGTGCGCAGATTGACACTTTTTTTCGGTATGGATCAGAATGATGTTATCGTCCGTTTTGAAGGAAGTGACATACCTGCGGATTTGAATATCCTGAAGCGGGTCAGATCCGTACTCGGAAGTGAACGCATTCGAACAGAGAAGCTCCCTACGGGCGAAATGTTTCAAATTCGGATGCAGTGCCAGACATAAGGAAGGTGTAACCATGTTTGTAGATAAAGCGAAGATTTTTGTTAAAGGCGGTGACGGTGGGGACGGATTAATTGCGTTTCGCCGTGAGAAATACGTTCCTGAAGGTGGCCCAGGTGGTGGTGACGGAGGGAACGGTGGAGACGTAATTTTCCGTGTAGATGAGGGTTTGCGTACCTTGATGGATTTTCGGTACCAACGTCATTTTAAAGCCCAACGTGGAGTGAAAGGTCGTAACAAAAGCCAACACGGAGCCAATGCGGAGCACATGATCGTACGTATACCACCGGGAACGGTCATCATAGATGATGATACTGGTGAAGTAGTAGCAGATATGACACGTCATGGTCAACAAGTCGTCGTAGCTAAAGGAGGACGCGGAGGACGCGGGAACATCCGTTTTGCTACACCGAATAATCCAGCGCCTGAGTTGGCTGAGAACGGCGCAGAGGGACAAGAACGTTATATCACGCTTGAGTTAAAAGTAATGGCTGACGTAGGTTTGGTCGGGTTCCCTAGTGTAGGGAAGTCTACCTTGTTGTCGGTTGTATCTTCCGCAAAACCGAAAATTGGGGCATACCACTTTACAACGATTACTCCGAATTTGGGCGTTGTGGATGTGGGTGATCATCGTAACTTTGTGATGGCGGATTTGCCTGGTTTGATTGAAGGAGCTCATGAAGGTATTGGGCTGGGACATGAATTTCTGCGGCACATTGAGCGGACGCGTATTATTATCCATGTCGTGGATATGGCGGGCTCCGAAGGACGTGATCCGTTTGAAGATTGGACTAAAATTAACGACGAATTGAAGCAATATAATGCAACATTGGCTGAGCGTCCACAAATTGTGGCGGCCAATAAAATGGATATGCCGGAGGCGGAAGAAAACCTGACTCACTTCAAAGAGCAGATTGCTTCTATACGTCCTGATCTTGAAATCATGCCTATTTCCTCACTGACACGTCAAGGTGTGAAGGAACTGCTCTACCGGGCTGCTGATTTGCTGGATCAAATACCGGACGAGCCGGTTGTTGAGGAAGTAGCAGAAGTCAATGAACGTAAGGTATTTAAGCTGGATACAGCAGAAGACGATGGCTTTACAATTGTGCGTGAAAACGACACATTCGTGGTGCAGAGCCCTAAAATTGAGCGCATGATGAAGCGCATGCAGTTGAACTCGCATGATGCCATTTTGAAATTAGCAAGAACGTTACGCCATATGGGTGTGGATGCTGAGTTACGCAAGCGTGGCGCCAAAGATGGTACATCTGTACGCATTGCTGATTTCGAGTTCGAATTTGTTGAAGGCAGCAGCTACTACTAAATTTCAAATAAAGGTCTAAAACCTGAACGGTTACTGTACTATAGGAAACTCTATAGAAGGCAGTAGCCGTTTTTTGCATTGTTTGCTTGCCGATTTTCAAGAGTTTCGATATAATGTCCTCTATACAAAAACATAAGTCTTTGAGGAGAGGACGTTCTTGAAAGAGCGCTATTACTTGGTACGGGAAGATATTTTGCCTGAAGCAATTGTTAAGACCATACAGGTGAAACTGCTGCTGGCTTCAGGAGATGTTAAAACCGTGCATGATGCTGTGGAGCAAGTTGGGCTAAGCCGAAGCGCCTTTTATAAATATAAGGATGGCATACATTTGGTTAATCAGCTGGAGCGTGAGCGAATTGTCAATATCTCTATTGATTTAGAGCATCAATCCGGAATGTTGTCCAGGGTGCTTGGCAGAGTGGCTGATTTCGGAGGCAATGTGCTGACGATCCAGCAAAGTATTCCACTGCAAGGCAGAGCCAACGTAGTCATCTCGGTAGAAATGTCCAGACTCAGTGAAGAGTTGGGTGTTCTACTGGAGGGCTTGGAAGATATTTCTGGAGTTAAACGTGTTCGCCTGATTGGGCAAGGTTAAGGCAATTCAGTTCATTAGACATAAGTTCGCGGGAGGGGAATGGATGAAACCGGTCAAAGTAGGATTGTTAGGTTTGGGGACGGTTGGAACGGGAGTCGTTCGAATCGTAGAAGGCAATCAGGAAGACTTGAGCAGACAAGTCGGTTCACCGATCATCATTGAAAAAATAGCTGTAAAAAACATAGAAAAATATCGTTCCATTGAAGTGGAGACAGCCAAGCTTACTGAGGACCCATGGGAAGTTATTCGGGACCCTGAAATTGATGTAATTATTGAAGTCATGGGCGGCGTTGATCAGACGAAGGAGTACATTCTTGAAGCGCTGGAGCGGGGGAAACACATCGTAACAGCAAATAAGGACTTAATGGCTTTGCACGGTTCTGAAGTATTAGCAAAGGCGCAGGAAAAGCAGTGTGATATTTTTTATGAAGCTAGTGTAGCAGGTGGTATCCCGATCATTCGTACATTAATTGAAGGCTTCTCCTCCGATCGCATTACCCGCATTATGGGGATTGTGAACGGTACGACAAACTTTATTTTAACAAAAATGAGTCAGGAAGGGGCCTCGTACGAGGAAGTTCTCAAGGAAGCGCAGGAGCTTGGGTATGCTGAATCGGATCCGACCTCAGACGTGGAAGGACTGGATGCAGCTCGTAAAATGGCAATTCTCGGCACGCTTGGTTTCCGCTCTAATGTAGAGCTCAAGGATGTAAGTGTCAGCGGCATTTCAAAGGTAACCAGTGAAGATATTGCTTTTGCTAAAAAACTAGGATATGAAATGAAATTGCTCGGGATTGCAGAGCGCCAAGGTGATGAATTTACGATTAACGTTCAGCCGACTATGGTACGCAAGCAGCATCCATTGGCTTCGGTGAACGGGGTATTCAATGCGGTGTATGTGCATGGTGAAGCAGTGGGTGAAACCATGTTTTATGGTGCGGGTGCAGGTGAAATGCCGACGGCAACATCGGTTGTAGCCGATTTAGTAGCTGTAGTGAAAAATCTCAAACTTGGTGTCAATGGGCTTAAAGCCATCGTTCCTTACAATCCCAAAAAAATTAGTAACGATGAAGATGTGTATTTCAAAAACTTCGTGCTTCTGCATGTGGATGATAAAGCAGGGGTGTTGGCACGGATTACGCAAGTATTTGCTGAATTTGATGTCAGTCTGGCATCTGTTGTGCAGCAACCGAATGAGGTTAACCCCGATGCTGAAATTATTATCGTGACTCATTTAGCCAGTAAAGCGAGTATGAAAAAGGTTTTGGAGCATTTTGAAACTTTGGACGTCATCCGTCGCATCAAGAGCGTATATCGAGTAGAGGGATAGTCAATAAAAGCAGGAGGAATTGTCTGTATGACCGTTTTAAAAACAGCAAGAGTGCGTGTGCCTGCGAGTACGGCCAACTTGGGTCCCGGCTTTGATACATTGGGCATGGCATTGTCCTTATATGCATGGATTGAAATGAAGGAGGCCGAACAGACGGCTTTTCATTTATACGGAAATGAAATGAATGGTGTTCCCCAAGATAAAACTAATCTGATTTTCAAGGTAGCACAAATGGTTTTTCGGGAAGCAGGTGTATCTGTTCCTGAGCTCGATATTTCGATGTACTCGGATATTCCACTTACTCGTGGTTTGGGCAGTAGTGCTTCTGCCATTGTGGGCGCCTTGGTCGCTGCCAATACGTTGATTGGCTCACCTCTGCCGGATTCCAAACTGTTCGATATGGCAAGCGCCATTGAAAAACATCCGGATAATGTTGGAGCTTCCCTGTTTGGTGGTATTATTACAGCGATGTGGGATGGCGAGAATGCTAGGCATTTACGACTTGAACCGGATGCTAATCTGGAGGTTATGGTAGTTATTCCAGATTTTCAGCTATCCACGTCGAAAGCCAGAGAGGTTCTACCCGCGCATGTATCATTGAAGGATGCCGTATATAATATAAGTCATGCTTCCATGCTAGTAGCAGCATTGGCGTCGGGAAGAACCGATTTAATTGCCGAAGCGATGCGTGATCAGCTTCATCAGCCTTACCGTGCGGCGCTTGTGCCGGGTATGACAGAGATCCTGCAGGATGCGCACCATTATGGTGCCTTGGGTGTGGCTCTCAGTGGGGCTGGACCGACGCTGCTGGCATTGACGGATCAACGGGTGAATCGGAAAGCGGAGCTGGAGCAGTATTTAACGGATACCATGAACAAAGAGGGGATCACTGCTTCTGTTTTAAAATTGCGCCCTGAGAGTGAAGGAGTTAAAGTATATACAGAAGGGAATACACTCCCTTTTATGGATATGATTAAAGGGGAACTTATGATATGAAACGAATTGCACTTCTTCCTGAGGGGACCGTTTCTCATGAAGCGATTAAGTATTTGTTAGGAGATACGCCCCATGAATTACTGTTTTACAAGCATATTGCGGACGTATTTCAGGCAGTAGACAAGGGACAGGCAGACTATAGTGTAATTCCCATTGAAAATACGATTGATGGCTCTGTAAGTTTGCATATGGATTGGCTTGTACATGAAGTAGACATTCAAATGCAGGCGGAATGGGTATATCCTTCAATTCAAAATCTTATTGGACATCGTAGTGAGTTTACGAAGGATTTGGACAAGCTGGATTTGAGCAAAGTGGTCAAAATTATGTCTCATCCTGTAGCGCTTCCCCAGTGTAAAGAATTCATACAGGCTTCCGCTCCTCAGGCCGAGCTGGAGGGTGCAGGAAGTACGGCAGAAGCCGTCGAAATTGTTAAACATAACCCCGGTAAAGGCTGGACCGCTCTCGGAACCAAGCTCGCGGCTGCCAAACACGGATTGGATATTTTGGCCAGCAAAGTAACGGATCACGATAACAACTTTACCCGCTTTGTCTTGATCGGCCATCAACCTATAAGTCTCCCGGGTACACCTGAAGGTCAGCGAACCAGTATTTTGGTCACGCCACCGCAGGATTTCCCGGGAGCGCTGCATCAGGTTTTATCCGCATTTGCATGGCGCAGGTTAAATCTGTCCCGTATTGAATCGCGTCCGACCAAAAAGCAATTGGGGAATTATTATTTTTACATTGAAGTTTTGGAATCTCTGCATTCCGTTCTGCTTCCGGCAGCCTTTGCAGAGATTGAGGCTTTGGGATGCCATGTACGTATTCTTGGCTCTTATCCAAGTTACAAGTATGTTGAAGCAGCGATCGAACCTATTTTAAAGGAACATTAATCGGAGGTGTGGTTTTAATGGCAGAACAATGGATCTATCTGGATGGGCAGCATGTGACTAAGGAAAACGCAAAGGTTTCCGTATATGATCATGGATTCTTGTACGGAGACGGTATATTTGAGGGCATTCGTATCTATAACGGGAATATTTTTAAATGTAAGGAGCACTTGGAGCGTCTGTATGATTCTGCGAAATCCATTCAGTTAAACATTCCGTTGTCTCCTGATGAGATGTTGGAAGCAATGGCTGAAACGATTCGTCTTAACGAAATGCGTAACGGATATATCCGTCTGATTGTATCCCGAGGTGCAGGAAATCTAGGTTTAGATCCTCTTCGTTGTGCGAAGGCGAGTGTCATCATTATCGTGGAACAGCTCGCCATTTACCCGGAAGAAGCTTACTTGACTGGCCTGAAGACAATTTCTGTCTCTCAGCGTCGCAACATCCCAGATGCTTTGAATCCGAAGATTAAATCATTGAACTATCTCAACAATATCCTCGTGAAGATCCAGTCTAACTATGCTGGTGTAGGTGAGGCTATTATGCTCAATTCCCAAGGGTATGTGACAGAAGGCTCTGCGGACAACATTTTCATTGTCAAAAATGGAGTGTTATATACACCTCCTTGCTATTTGGGAGCGCTTGAAGGGATTACTCGTAATGCTATTATCGATTTGTGTACTAAGCTTGGATACCCCCTTAAGGAACAACCTTTTACACTGCATGATGTATATGTTGCGGACGAGGTGTTTTTTACAGGAACTGCGGCAGAAGTTATTGCAGCTTATGAAGTGGATGGTCGTACGATCGGCTCCGGTGTTGCTGGCCCAGTGACTTTGGAGCTCCTGGCTGAGTTCCGGAAGATCGTGGATAAGGATGGCTACAAAGTGTGGCAGGACTAAAATAAAACCGAATCCTTTTAGCTGAATGCTCGTGAGAGTATTCGGTTGAGAGGATTTTTTTGTTTGTATGGGGTCATTCGCCCGGGAGGTGCATAGGATGTAATAACAGAAGCCGGGCGTTTATCCCGCCCGAACGAAAGTCTAGGAGGTTTGTGACCTGTGAAAATACACATCGTCAAAAAAGGTGACACTCTGTACTTGCTGGCACAGAAGTATAATGTGACGCTGGAGAAAGTTATTGCCGCCAATCCCCAATTGGCAGACCCTAATCAGTTGAGCATCGGCGAGAAAATTAAAATTCCAACAGACCCTGTTACGATGGAAACACAGCCGTCAACGGTATATCAACACAAGGTTAAGCAAGGAGATTCATTGTGGAAGTTGTCCAAGGCGTGGAATGTACCGCTTAAGCTAATTATTGATGCCAATTCCCAGCTTAAAAACCCGAACGCACTTCTGGTTGGAGAAACAGTTAATATTCCACACTACAAAGAAGAGGCGTCTGATTTTACTGAGAATAAAAAAAATACCGCAGTCAAAGAAGAGATGACACAGCCTAAACCTGAATCCCCAACCAAGCAAGAACTTACCCAGCCCAAGGCGGAGTTGACGCAGCCTAAGCAGGAGAATATGCCTAGCCCTAAAGAAGAGATGACACAGCCAAAAGAAACAGTGAATCCTCCTAAGCTTCCTGAATTAAAACTGCCTGAAGTTCCTATGGCACCCGTAAATCCTGCTCCACCTCAAATGCAGCCCATAGTTACTCCACCTGCTCCACCTCAAATGCAACCTATAGTTACCCAACCGATTGCATCTAAGCCACAGCTTCCTACAACTGTTGTGAAGCAACCTGTAGTAGAAAAATTTTGCGGCTGCACAAAATCGGAGCCGATGGTAAATTCCGAGTGGTCGATACAACAGCCGACATTTGATTATAGCCCACAAATAAATGCAATGCCGAACTCGTGGTATCCGGGGATTGGGTCTCCACAAACTTTGGGGAATGCGCCTATAAATACCTCCTTAGCAGAATATGCTTCTCCTACTGTAGTTTCTGATCAGGGCTATCATCATGAATGTGAGCATCCATGGTGCTGGGGGCCTATGCAGACATCACCCATAAATGCCCATCCAACACCTTATCCTGCCTATTCAGATTGCTGCGCCCCCGGATATTATCCGAGTCATGAGGCGTCTGAAAATGCATCCTACCCTGTCTATCCTCCATTTATCCATCAAGGGCATCCACAGCAGTATCCAGAGAGTACAGTCCAGGGCAGTCAATGGAGCCAGGCATGGGGAGGACCTCAATATGGTTTGCCTGCGGGTGGAAACGTGTCCGACTATAGCCAGTTACAAGGACAACAATCTGCGAATTCCCCTTATCATCCGTTTGCGCATGGGAATGCACCTATGTATCCATTAGAGGGATATACAACCCCCTATATGTTTATGCCAGACTGTGGATGCCGGGAAGAGAACGCCCAGTCGGCACCAGCAATTCCAGGAACGCAAGAGATGGGTAACAATCTGACTATTGCATCCCAAAATGAAGATGTTTCTTCTTCTAAACCAAAGGATCGTAGCGTACGTAAAGGTAAATCAAAAGACGGTTCTGGCAGTACATCCAAAGAAGAGACGTCCAAAGCCAAGGTTTCCAGTAAAAATGCTAGCAATAAGAAGCAAAAATCCCATAATTCAAGTGGAGGAGAACCCCGTTCCTCATCCTATAATGCTCGTTCACGTAAAAATCCATGGATTAAGGACTGACGTGGCTAAATGTAAAAAGAGAGGGACCTCCTAGTAGTGCCCCGGCTTTATTATTCATTAAGAGAAAGAAATGAATGTTAAAGAGACTGTTATTCTGCTTGTGGGAATAATGGTCTCTTTATTTAA
>NZ_JBBOSD010000001.1:4292500-6230584 GCF_038004945.1 Paenibacillus sp. FSL M7-0802
GACCAGGGGAACTGAAACATCTAAGTACCCTGAGGAAGAGAAAACAATAGTGATTCCGTCAGTAGCGGCGAGCGAACGCGGATTAGCCCAAACCAAGGAGCTTGCTCCTTGGGGTTGTGGGACGTCTCACATGGAGTTACAAAGGAACCGGTTAGATGAAGAGGTCTGGAAAGGCCCGCCAGAGAAGGTAAAAGCCCTGTAGTTCAAAACTTGTTCTCTCCGAGACGGATCCCGAGTAGTGCGGGGCACGTGAAACCCCGTATGAATCCGGCAGGACCATCTGCCAAGGCTAAATACTCCCTGGCGACCGATAGTGAAGCAGTACCGTGAGGGAAAGGTGAAAAGCACCCCGGAAGGGGAGTGAAATAGATCCTGAAACCGTGTGCTTACAAGAAGTCAGAGCCCGATCTATGGGTGATGGCGTGCCTTTTGTAGAATGAACCGGCGAGTTACGTTCCCGTGCAAGGTTAAGGTGAAGAGCTGAAGCCGCAGCGAAAGCGAGTCTGAATAGGGCGAATGAGTACGTGGACGTAGACCCGAAACCGGGTGATCTACCCCTGTCCAGGGTGAAGGTGCGGTAACACGCACTGGAGGCCCGAACCCACGCATGTTGAAAAATGCGGGGATGAGGTGGGGGTAGCGGAGAAATTCCAATCGAACCCGGAGATAGCTGGTTCTCCCCGAAATAGCTTTAGGGCTAGCCTCGGAAAAAAGAATCGTGGAGGTAGAGCACTGATTGGGTGCGGGGCCCGCAAGGGTTACCAAGCTCAGTCAAACTCCGAATGCCATAGATTTAGTTCCGGGAGTCAGACAGTGAGTGCTAAGATCCATTGTCGAAAGGGAAACAGCCCAGACCATCAGCTAAGGTCCCCAAGTGTGTGTTAAGTGGGAAAGGATGTGGAGTTGCACAGACAACCAGGATGTTGGCTTAGAAGCAGCCACCATTGAAAGAGTGCGTAATAGCTCACTGGTCGAGTGACTCTGCGCCGAAAATGTAACGGGGCTAAACACACCACCGAAGCTATGGCTTGATGCTTGCATCAGGGGTAGGGGAGCGTTGAATGCGGGTTGAAGGTGTACCGTAAGGAGCGCTGGACTGCATTCAAGTGAGAATGCCGGTATGAGTAACGAAAAGATCTGTGAGAATCAGATCCGCCGAAAGCCTAAGGGTTCCTGAGGAAGGTTCGTCCGCTCAGGGTAAGTCGGGACCTAAGGCGAGGCCGATAGGCGTAGTCGAAGGACAACAGGTCGAAATTCCTGTACCACCGTAATCCGTTATGAGCGATGGGGTGACGCAGTAGGGTAGTGACGCGGACTGATGGATGTCCGTCTAAGCAGTGAGGCTGGTGTGTAGGCAAATCCGCACATCGTTAAGGCTGGGCTGTGATGGGGAGCGAAAATTGTAGTAGCGAAGGTCATGATCTCAGACTGCCAAGAAAAGCCTCTAGCCAGGAGAAGGTGCCCGTACCGCAAACCGACACAGGTAGGCGAGAAGAGAATTCTAAGGCGCGCGGAAGAACTCTCGTTAAGGAACTCGGCAAAATGACCCCGTAACTTCGGGAGAAGGGGTGCCTCGGTAGGGTGAATAGCCCGAGGGGGCCGCAGTGAAAAGGCCCAAGCGACTGTTTAGCAAAAACACAGGTCTGTGCGAAGCCGCAAGGCGAAGTATACGGGCTGACGCCTGCCCGGTGCTGGAAGGTTAAGGGGAGTGGTAAGCCTTCGGGCGAAGCTATGAACCGAAGCCCCAGTAAACGGCGGCCGTAACTATAACGGTCCTAAGGTAGCGAAATTCCTTGTCAGGTAAATTCTGACCCGCACGAATGGCGTAACGACTTGGGCGCTGTCTCAACGAGAGATCCGGTGAAATTTTAATACCTGTGAAGATGCAGGTTACCCGCGACAAGACGGAAAGACCCCATGGAGCTTTACTGCAGCTTGATATTGAATTTGGGTACGATCTGTACAGGATAGGTGGGAGCCGTTGAATCTTGAGCGCCAGCTTGAGAGGAGGCATCCTTGGGATACCACCCTGATCGTATCTAGGTTCTAACTTGGTACCGTGATCCGGTGCGAGGACAGTGTCAGGTGGGCAGTTTGACTGGGGCGGTCGCCTCCTAAAGAGTAACGGAGGCGCCCCAAGGTTCCCTCAGAATGGTTGGAAATCATTCGAAGAGTGCAAAGGCAGAAGGGAGCTTGACTGCGAGACCTACAAGTCGAGCAGGGACGAAAGTCGGGCTTAGTGATCCGGTGGTACCGCATGGAAGGGCCATCGCTCAACGGATAAAAGCTACCCTGGGGATAACAGGCTTATCTCCCCCAAGAGTCCACATCGACGGGGAGGTTTGGCACCTCGATGTCGGCTCATCGCATCCTGGGGCTGAAGTAGGTCCCAAGGGTTGGGCTGTTCGCCCATTAAAGCGGTACGCGAGCTGGGTTCAGAACGTCGTGAGACAGTTCGGTCCCTATCTGTCGTGGGCGTAGGAAATTTGAGAGGAGCTGTCCTTAGTACGAGAGGACCGGGATGGACGTACCGCTGGTGTACCAGTTGTTCCGCCAGGAGCACCGCTGGGTAGCTATGTACGGAAGGGATAAGCGCTGAAAGCATCTAAGCGTGAAGCCCCCCTCAAGATGAGATTTCCCAATTAGTAAGACCCCTTGAAGACGACGAGGTAGATAGGTTGGGGGTGGAAGTGCAGTAATGCATGGAGCTGACCAATACTAATCGGTCGAGGGCTTATCCTAAGAATAAAACGCAAATGAGTTTCGGATCCAGTTTTCAGGGTGTAACCTTGAAGGTATGTACAAGTGACATACAATAAACGCATGGCTATTCATTCACACGATATGTGATGAAGCGAATAACCGTACGATAGAATTTACGATGTAAATTCATGTTTGGTGGCGATAGCGGAGGGGTTCCACACGTACCCATCCCGAACACGACCGTTAAGCCCTCCAGCGCCGATGGTACTTGGACCGCAGGGTCCTGGGAGAGTAGGACGTCGCCAAGCAGAGCTTTATGATTAATATTCCCTGATAGCTCAGTTGGTAGAGCACTCGACTGTTAATCGAGTTGTCACAGGTTCGAGTCCTGTTCGGGGAGCCATATGGAGAGGTGTCCGAGTTGGCCGAAGGAGCACGATTGGAAATCGTGTAGGCGCCAAAAGCGTCTCGAGGGTTCGAATCCCTCTCTCTCCGCCATAATTATTTTATTGTATGGCCCGTTGGTCAAGGGGTTAAGACACCTCCCTTTCACGGAGGTAACAGGGGTTCGAATCCCCTACGGGTCATAAGTAGTATGGAGGCTTAGCTCAGCTGGGAGAGCATCTGCCTTACAAGCAGAGGGTCGGGGGTTCGAGCCCCTCAGCCTCCACCATTTATTTAAATAGAAGTCCCTAATATTATCGCGGGGTGGAGCAGTTCGGTAGCTCGTCGGGCTCATAACCCGAAGGTCGCAGGTTCAAATCCTGCCCCCGCAACCAATTAACTTTTGAATGTAAACTGCTATGGAACTGTGGTGTAGAGGCCTAACATGCCTGCCTGTCACGCAGGAGATCGCGGGTTCGAATCCCGTCAGTTCCGCCATTTTTACAAAGTTATATTACCCTGTTGGGAGCCATTAGCTCAGTTGGTAGAGCACCTGACTTTTAATCAGGGTGTCGAAGGTTCGAGTCCTTCATGGCTCACCATTCATGAACTTATATGTCATGGATATAATGATATTGCGGACGTGGCTCAGCGGTAGAGCATCGCCTTGCCAAGGCGAGGGTCGCGGGTTCGATTCCCGTCGTCCGCTCCATATTTGCGCCCTTAGCTCAGCTGGATAGAGCGTTTGACTACGAATCAAAAGGCCGGGAGTTCGAATCTCTCAGGGCGCGCCATTAACTTCATAAGCCGGTGTGGCGGAATTGGCAGACGCGCGCGACTCAAAATCGTGAGGGAAACCGTGGAGGTTCGAGTCCTCTCACCGGCATCTATTTCGGGATGTAGCTCAGCTTGGTAGAGCACCTGGTTTGGGACCAGGGGGTCGCATGTTCAAATCGTGTCATCCCGATTCAAAAGGAAAGTCGCTGGAAGCAGCGGCTTTTTTGTTATATTCATATCTTTTTGTATAAATCAGTAATCGTCAGGTCACACTAACACAAAAAGTGGGACGGAAGGGATTACTGTGAAGCGATTAAGTTGGAAAAAACAGATGAAACGGCGCTGGAAACAGTGGAGAAGAACAGTGTGGGCTTGTAGCATTTTTGGTGCGGCTTGTTTGCTGGCAGGGTTGGGTATTCTGTTTTCGAATTATTTGCAGGCTATGTTGTCACAGCCACTCGCTACTACCGTCATGGCAGAGGAGAGCGTGGAGGAGGCTTCACATCTGAGTCCAACTGAAGATCACTCCTCACAGACGCAACTATTGCAAAGTATTCGTGCTTCCGGTATAAGCAGGAAGACCCGTCTATTAACCACCTACGTGTGTGGTACGGAAACACTTTCCTTGGGAACACTAAGTTCACAGCAGCTAGAGACCTTACTGAAGCAACATCCCGATTGGAAGGGGCGACTTAATACCAAAGGAGAGGTGTGGCTGGAGCGCAGGGTGGAAGACTTGTCAGAGTCATGCAAAGAGCGTGGATACATGGGTTTGAGCACTGACGGCCAGCTTACATTGTATGAAGGGCTACCTAAAAGAGAAAAAGTTATCCGCACTTTTTTTCAATTGGATGTGGGTTCCATGGAGACGGCCTTGCCAGAAGGGGTGTATAAACAACTTCAGCAGGGGATCCGTGTACAGGATATAAATGAGTATAACAGTGTAATCTCCACTTTTAGTGACTTTGCCGTGGAGCGAACACAAAGGGTATTAAAGCAGCACTATTGATTACAACTACGGAGACGTTAGGCATTGCCCATGAGGTGAGGCTTGAAGCGTCTCTTTTTATGTTTTTACTCACGTTTAAATTTTTTCCTCTATTAGATACAAAGTTTTGTTATAATGAAAAGAACGACACATATGTTCGCTTTATATGGTATTTGGCCATGATTATATTAAGGATAACGTCTGGCTATTGTTTAGTTAAGCCATGTTTGAGCGATAGGGGAGAGATTTTTTTGCGTTTTTTAGGAATTGATCCGGGCATTGCCATTGTGGGCTTCGGATTTGTAGACAAGATTGGCAGCAAGGTGGTTCCTGTACAGTATGGCTGCATCCAGACGGAGGCCCATACACCGGAAGAAGAAAGGCTGCTTCATGTGTATGAAGGCATGTTGCAATTAATAGATAAATATAAGCCTGATGCGGTAGCACTGGAAAAGCTCTTTTTTAATCGCAACGTTACAACCGCTATGTCTGTAAGTCAGGCACGTGGGGTGCTGGTACTAGCTGCAAAACAACGTAATTTGCCTATAGGTGAATACACGCCGATGCAGGTAAAGCAGGCTATTGTAGGGTATGGTAAGGCTGAGAAGAAACAGGTACAAGAAATGGTTAGAATGTTTCTAAAGCTTCAAGTTGTGCCCAAACCGGACGATGTAGCGGATGCTTTGGCGGTGGCTATTTGTCATGCGCATTCTTATGGACTAAATTCAAAATTAAATGAGGTATTGCGAAAATGATAGATTTCTTGCGTGGTTCTGTGGCCCATTTGGAAAATGAATATGTCGTTTTAGATGTGCAGGGTGTAGGGTACCGGGTATTTTGTCCGAATCCTTACGCGTTCGCCAAAACTGAAGGTTCAGTGGTCATTTACATTCACCATCATGTAAGGGAAGATGCTATTTTACTGTTCGGTTTTGCGACTCGTGAGGAGCAGCAGCTGTTCCGTAAACTGATTGATGTATCTGGTATTGGACCGCGTGTTGCGCTTGGTATTTTAGGAGGCGGTACGCCTGCTCATGTGGTAACGGCGATTTATCAGGAGAATATCACATTTCTCACCAAGTTACCGGGGATCGGTAAAAAAACGGCACAACGTATGATTCTGGATTTGAAAGATAAGCTCGACGGTATTGGCTCGTTGGGGATGGCAACCGGATTGTTTGCTGAGCCTGTCGTAGAAGAAGGCGAAGGTTCATATTGGGGCGAGGCCCGTGAGGCGCTCAAGGCGCTGGGTTACACTGATGCTGAGTTGGATAAGGTATGGAGCAGAATGAAGAAAGATGCGAAACCTGATGAATCTGCTGATATTTTGATGAAGCGGGCTTTGCAACTGTTGTTTGCCGGATAGGACGCTGATGTCCGTTAACAAATGTCTGGTGAAAAGAGGAGCGATGGAATATGGATGACCGGATTATTTCCGCCAATTTGATGATGGAAGACCAGACGGCGGAGCTAAGCCTTCGCCCCCGTTATCTAAATGAATATATCGGCCAAAATCAGGTTAAGGAAAATCTGAAAGTATATATTGAAGCGGCCAAAATGCGTAAAGAAGCGTTGGACCATGTACTGTTGTACGGACCGCCGGGGTTGGGTAAAACAACTCTTGCTAACATTATTGCCAATGAGTTGGGGGTTAATCTGCGTACAACTTCAGGTCCTGCAATTGAAAGACCGGGAGATTTGGCAGCATTGCTGACCAATCTTCAAGAGGGTGATGTTTTGTTCATTGATGAGATTCATCGCCTTCATCGTACGGTGGAAGAAGTCATGTATCCTGCAATGGAGGATTTTGCGCTGGACATTATGATTGGTAAAGGCCCGAGTGCACGCTCGGTCCGTCTGGATTTGCCACCCTTTACCCTTATAGGGGCCACTACGCGCGCTGGGCTGCTCTCTGCGCCATTGCGTGATCGGTTTGGTGTTATTAGTCGATTAGAGTTTTATACGACAGACGAGCTGGCTTACATCGTGTCCAGGAACGCGGATATTATGGAGATTGAAATTGTCGGGGATGCGGCAGAGGAAATCGCATTGCGTTCACGGGGGACACCGCGTATTGCCAACCGACTGTTAAAAAGGGTGCGTGATTTTGCCCAGGTTGCTGGAGACGGTATTATTCATTCTGAGTTAGCTGCAGAGGCGCTAAAGAGGCTTCAAATAGATCCACTCGGACTTGATGAAATTGATCATAAAATGCTTAAGGCCATGATTCATTCATTCAGGGGCGGGCCTGTAGGATTGGACACAATTGCTGCGACCATTGGGGAGGAGAGCCAGACAATTGAGGATGTGTACGAGCCCTATTTGTTACAAATTGGCCTTTTACAAAGAACACCTCGGGGACGAACAGTGACTCCGGCGGCATATGGCCACCTTGGAATTCCAATGCCAACGGATCCACGGTGATTAGGAAACATGAAGCACTTTTAAAAAAATCATTGCATGGTTACACGCAAGTATGGTGAATACGATATCGGCTGACGGATGATTGAGGGAAGTGAGAATGTAAGTAAGATTCGAGCGGGTTCATATTTTGGTTTATTCCGCCGATGTATTTAAAGGGACAGACAAGGGTCGAGATCCCGATAAATTACGCAATATAAGTGCTAGACAGCTAGATTGGGGGAGCCAGAAATGAGTGGAGAAGCATTTAACCGAAAAAGTATTTTCGGTGCATGGATGGGCCGGGCCAAACGAGCAGCAGCGATTATGGTATTAGCTACAGTGTGCATACCTTGGTCTTCGGGCGTTCACGCTGCTGCCGCCCAAGAGGATATTCGTGTAGTGATTTTTGCGGATCTAGGTAGCAAATATAAAGCGACAGTTCCCGCTGTAACCTTGAAATCATCAGGAGGTCTGAGTGTTGGACAGAACAGTGGAGGCAGTTTTCAAACTTGGATGGGACTGCCAGACAGTACGGTTCGTTTTAGTGTAGACAGCTATCGGGTGAAGGTACTTGAAGGAAATGAAGCAGCGGCGATAAAAGCGGCCCAAGCCCTGCAAAAGACTAATGATAAACCTACGGTTTTTATCGGTTCAAAAAATGGTAGCTCTGTGTATCAAGTGTACGCGGGAATATATGCTAGTGAACAGTCTGCGCAGGCTGCTGTACAGCGGATTTCCTCCGCAACCGGAGCGCAGCCCGAGGTTAAGGGAAACAAGCATTGGTCCACAGGAAGCTACGGAAGCGAGCAGGAAGCTAATCTCGTTCGAACGACAATTGCTGCGGCAGGCTTTGATGCTTTTACTGTGATTCAATCAAGAGGCCAGTATGCTGTATGGGTTGGAGAAGAAAGTAATGACAGCAAGCTGTCGGCTTTGAAAACAGAGCTGGAGAGCAAGCAACCAAGACTCACGCTGTCTAAAGTTAATGCTACTCAAACTGGCCTCATTATAAGACAGGAAGCAGGAGTCACGACTGGCTCGCAGGTGATGTCTCATTACATTCTAAGTGGTTCTGATAATAGCAAGGTAATTGTTAACGGCGGTAATAATGGAATACAAGTGGTCGAAAGATCCCAGCGTACATATCGCGGCGAGATGGAGATCGGCATGACGTCAGGCCAGCTGGCGCTTGTGAACGAAGTTCCTTTGGAGCAGTATTTGTATTCCGTGGTAGGAGCAGAGGTCTATTCCTCATGGCCAGATGAAGCGCTCAAGGCTCAAGCGGTAGCGGCTCGTAGCTACGCGCTTGCCCAAGGCAATCGGTTTCAGATCGGCAATGTAGTAGATGGTACGTTAAGCCAGGCTTACAACGGTAAGAGCTCGGAACATGCCAATGTCAATGAGGCTGTAGATGCAACAGCTGGTGAAGTCATTAAAAGTGGCGGCAAAGTGGTCGAAGCTGTATTTTCATCTAATGCGGGCGGTGTGACAGCAGATGCTTCCGAAGTGTGGAACAGTGGTGGCGAAGCCTTTGCCAGCGTAGACAGCTCGGGGGATACTTCGGCACAAAAAGGAGCACAGGAATGGTATCATGTACTTCTCTCCAGTGGCAAGACAGGTTATATTCGTGAGGATAATGCTAAGGAACTGGAGGGTGTCACAGAAGCGGGGTTAGACAAAATCACCGTCACTGCGGAAAATACAAATGTGCGTCCTATTCCCCAAATCCAATCGACAGTTACACCAATAGCCAAGGCGCAGCCGGGCGAAGAGATAATTGTATTAGAAAAGGTGCCTCAGTCCGGAGACTATGCATGGGTGCGGGGGCCCTTTACGTCAGCTCAGCTTGCTAAATCCCTGCAAGGGAAAGTCACGGGCACAGTGCCTTCCTCTATTAATCACCTTGATGTCACCAAACGTGGTCCATCAGGGCGAGTGTTGGAGGTTGAAGCGGACGGATCCCCTTTGAAAGTGAAATATCCGGATATGTTTCGCTCAGCGATGGGCGGACTCCCAAGCACACTGTTTGATATTGCGAGTACCGGAAGTTATACTGTATTAGGCGCTGATGGGGCTACTTCTCATGTAAGTGGTACACAAGGCACTCAAATCCTGTCCGCATCTGGCAGTAGTACTTCAAGTGGTAACGGGGTGATCGTCATGAATGAAGATCGTCATGCACGGGTCATTGACAAAACACAAAGCTTTATTTTTACAGGTAAAGGAAATGGTCATGGTTTGGGCTTATCCCAATGGGGTGCCAACGGTTTGGCCGAGCAGGGGTATGATTACAAGAAAATTTTGCAACACTATTACAAAAATGTGGATATAGTTAAGGACTGACCAATATATGAATGTAAACGACTACGATTTTGAACTGCCTGAAACATTAATTGCACAGACACCTTTGCTTGATCGGAGTGCTTCCAGATTACTGACGTTAAACAAAAATAATGGTGAAGTGGGTCATCATACGTTTTCGGATATTGTGCAGTATCTTCAACCAGGGGATACGCTGGTGTTAAACGATACGAGAGTGATTCCTGCACGCTTGTTTGGCATCAAGGAAGACACGGGAGCTAAGGCTGAGGTTTTGCTGCTTAAGCAACTGCAAGGGGATCGATGGGAAGCACTGGTGAAACCCGGTAAAAAGCTGAAAAAGGGTGCTGTTATCGTTTTCGGTGATGAGCTGAAAGCAGTAATTGAGGAAGAAGGAGATATGGGCGGAAGGGTACTTTCATTTTCATATGACGGTATTTTCCAGGAGATCTTGGACCGTCTGGGGCAGATGCCGCTTCCGCCGTATATCAAGGAACAACTGGATGACCGCGAGCGTTATCAGACAGTTTATGCTCGGCATGAAGGTTCTGCTGCGGCTCCAACGGCAGGGCTGCACTTTACAGAAGAATTGCTGGACCAGATTAAAAAGAAGGGCGTTACCGTTGCCTTTATCACACTTCATGTTGGCTTAGGGACGTTCAGACCGATGTCTGTGGATACGATTGAAGAACATGTGATGCATGAAGAATACTATTCATTGTCACAGGAAACAGCGGATGTACTCAATGAAACCAAGGCGCGCGGCGGAAGAGTCGTGGCGGTGGGGACGACCAGTTGCCGAACGCTGGAAACGGTGGGCAATAAATTCCTAGATGGAGTATTAGAGGCCAGTAGTGGCTGGACACAGATTTTTATTTATCCAGGCTATGAATTCCGTGTGGTGGATGCGATGATTACGAATTTTCATTTGCCTAAATCCACCTTGGTTATGCTGGTCAGCGCACTGGCGGGCAGGGAGAATATTATGCATGCTTACCAGGAGGCGATTGACCGACAATATCGGTTTTTCAGCTTCGGGGACGCAATGTTCATTTATTAATTAAGGATGGTAGAGAAAATATGGCACCAGCAATAAGATACGAACATATTAAAACCTGCAAGCAATCGGGAGCCCGTCTTGGGCGTGTACACACACCTCATGGAGTTATTGAGACACCAACCTTTATGCCTGTGGGAACTCAAGCTACTGTTAAAACGATGAGTCCTGAGGAACTGAAAGCGATGGATGCTCAAATTATTTTGAGTAACACGTACCATTTGTTTCTTCGTCCTGGCCACGATATTATTCGTGAAGCAGGTGGACTGCACAAGTTTATGAATTGGGATCGCCCTATTTTAACGGACAGCGGTGGATTCCAGGTGTTTTCCTTAAGTGAAATGCGCAAGATTTCAGAGGAGGGTGTTCATTTTCGCTCTCATTTAAATGGAGATAAGAAGTTTCTTTCGCCTGAAGTGGCGATGGAAATACAAAACTCGCTTGGCTCAGATATTATGATGGCCTTCGATGAATGCCCGCCATTTCCGGCTGAATATGAGTATGTGAAAAAGTCACTGGAACGTACCAGCCGTTGGGCTGAGCGTTGTTTGGAGGCACACGCGCGTCCTCATGATCAAGGGCTGTTTGCCATTGTTCAAGGAGGCATGCATGAAGATCTGCGTAAGCAAAGCGCTGCGGATTTGACTTCCATGGATTTCCCGGGGTATGCTATTGGTGGACTGAGCGTAGGTGAACCGAAGCATTTGATGTATGAAGTGCTAGATTACACGCTGCCTCTGCTTCCCACCAACAAGCCAAGATATTTGATGGGTGTAGGTTCTCCAGATGCCTTGATTGAAGGCGCTATCCGTGGTGTGGATATGTTTGATTGTGTACTTCCAACGCGAATTGCTCGCAACGGGACAACGATGACCAGCCAAGGTCGTCTTGTCGTTCGCAATGCCCAATATGCAAGTGATTTTGGCCCGCTCGATCCCGCTTGTGATTGTTATACCTGTCGCAATTATTCACGTGCTTACTTGCGGCATTTGATTAAAGCGGATGAAACCTTCGGGCTCCGACTGACAACGTATCATAACTTGCATTTCTTAATACAATTGATGCGTAATGTCAGACAAGCGATTATGGATGACAGGCTGCTTGATTTCCGAGATGAATTTTTTGAGCAGTACGGTCTTCATGATAATGATAAAGGCTTTTAAGTTTTAGGGAGAGTATACGAAAGGGGGATTTAACATGTTTCATTTTGCTACAGCCGCTACTGCACCCGGTGGAACTGGCGGACTTTTTCAAATGATCTGGCCACTGGCTCTGATGTTTGTAATCTTCTATTTCTTGCTGATTCGCCCGAATCAGAAAAAACAAAAGCAGCGTCAAACGATGCTTCAAGCTTTGAAAAAGGGAGATAAAGTAATTACGATCGGAGGTCTTCACGGTACAATTGTGGAGATTACGGATGATGTAGTAGTTTTGCGTGTGAATGATGTCACGAAGCTGACCTTTGACCGCAGTGCAATTAGTAATGCGATTGCAAAAGACACGGCATCTGAGGAAGTTGTTTCCAAATCGTAAAATGCTTCTGACCGTTATGCAAAAACCGAGCCTTTGAGGAGGCTCGGTTTTTTTGTGTTGTTTTATTACATGGATACAAACATTTTGATTACTTGCTGAGATTAATGCCAAACATCCCACCACCTGCACCTATGACAAACGCGAAAGCTAAGTGTAACAGGTCCTTGCCGTTCATGCCCGCATCCAATGCCAGAAAACCGACCAGAAGAACGATTAGTCCATACAGGATGCCTGTAATACCGCCTTGATACCAGCCTTTGTTTGTGGATCTTTTACCGGCGACGAAGCCGCCAGATAGCATGGCGAATGCGTGGACGATGTACGTATACAATGATAAGTCCTGTTCCTGCATCTGTGTCAGCCACAAGAGTAGTGAAAGAATCAATGCGCCAAGCAGCATCCATGCAAAAGCATAAAATAAGCCGGATAAAATGGGATGGGCCAGACGAAACGAACACCAGCGGCGAATGAGCTCCATTGATAATTCCTCCTGTACCAAGGTTTGAACTATTATCATTCTATGGCCAAGCCTCTCGGCTTAGTACCAAGTCGCAAGCAGTCTTTCTCTTTATTTCAATAATTTAGCCTTTGGTTTTTTGTATGAGCCAAGTGAGGAACGGTCAGAATACGTGTACAATGAACGACTAATGTCTTATTGCAAGTACAGGGGAGGAGGCGAACATATTGAGTCACGATATTTTTGCTCATATTTTTCGGACGCTGCTCATGTATTTTATTGTATATCTGGTGATGCGCTTGATGGGTAAAAGGGAGATCGGCAAATTGTCTGTTTTCGATCTCGTCATATCGATTATGATTGCAGAAATTGCTGTATTCAGCCTGGAGGATATAAAACGTCCACTTTATGAAGGGCTGATTCCTTTAGGAGTGCTGTTAATTTTGCAAATCGGGATTTCATTTTTTAGTCTGAAAAGTCGGCGACTGCGCTTACTATTTGATGGTAGGCCCAGTGTATTGTACTCCAATGGACAATTAAACAAGGACGAAATGGTGAAACAACGTTACAATTTAGATGACTTGCTGTTACAACTTCGTGAACAAAATATAGAAAGTCTGGACGAAGTCGAATATGTTATTTTGGAAACGACAGGTAAGCTAACGGTTATAGGTAAGGATGATAACGATGGAGTGGAACACGGAAAAATGAAGCAAGAATTAAACGGAACAGATTTGATAAACAAAGAGCAACAGGTGAATAAGGTCCATCCTTCTCCACAAATCGGTGGAAAGTTTAGATATGAGGGACTGCCTATTCCATTAATCATGGATGGCAAGGTGCTGGATCGAAATTTGGAACGGATGGATATGAACCGTTTTTGGCTTAAAAATCAGATTCAAGCAAAGGGACACAAAGATTTTAAGGATGTTTTTTTATGCTCGGTTAACCATAGAGGTGATGTGTATATTACACCACCGGCCTATGGAAAATCTTCGGATTAGATTTCCTATGCTTTAAACCATCTTCTCAGGATTGGAATGCGTGTAAGGTTGTCCCAATCAATCATTTTGATCAAGGTCATTAGGAAAAGGTACAGTATAATTCCCAAACCTGCGGCAAAAATAAACTGAAGCCACATTTGGTTGAACATCGTTAGATGTCTGTAGGTATATAATACTGCTGCTGCCATGATGATCATACCTATCCCGGTCTTCCAGAAATCGAGCAAACGTACGCGGAAGCGAAGCAGTCTGCTGACACTGAAGCCATGAAGGAGTGTAACAATGGCACTGTTAATACAAATGGCGATGACAGCTCCGTAGATACCGTACTGAGGTTGGGAAGCAAGCCAGACGATTAGCGCAATTTTGATAACGGCTCCGATAAAGGTATTTAATAAGGCACTTCCAGGACGGTCTAATGCCTGAAGTGCTGCCTGAAGCGGGGCCTGAATGTACATAAAAAGAGCAAAAGGTGCCATGAGCTTAAGCATGCCTGCAATATCGCCATTATTATAGAGTAGCAGACACAGAGGTTCTGCCAAAACATACATGATTACGGCAAAGGGGGCTCCTGCAACCAAAGCGAGCCGAAGCGATTGATGTAGACGTTTGTGAATGGCTGTAATATGCCCCTTGGCTGCTGCTTCGGATAACGAAGGAACGAGTGAAACTGCTAGCGAACTGGTAAGAACCCCAGGTAGTAATAATACAGGAATGACCATGCCCTGCATGGCTCCATATTGTGCGGTTGCCACGCCAGTTGCAATGCCTGCTACGGCGAGGCTACGCATGCACAAGATAGATTCGAGCAAATAGGATAAGGAACCAACAAGCCTTCCAGCAGTAACGGGAACGGATATAGACATAAGACGTGACAAAACGGATGATTGCTCGGGTTGAACCTCAGAGGAGGGGATAGGCGACTTCGGCTGAAGGATGCGATCTTTTCGATGGTTACACACGTATTGCCATAGCAGCACAATCATGCCAATGAATTCGCCCGCCAGAGCACCGAGCATGGCACCTGCAGCAGCGTAGGCTACCCCATGAGGAAGTAACAAGTAAGCAAACCAAATGACACAAAAAATGCGCATAACGGTCTCCGCAATGGAGGAGGTGGCAGAAGGAATCATATTTTGCTTTCCCTGAAAATAGCCCCTATAAGCTGAGGAAACAGCTACAATGACTATCATTGGGCTCATGCTCACGAATGTATAATACACGCGGCTGTCGGTCAGGAGATGGCTTGTGATCCAAGGCGCGAACACAAGACAGAGCACCATGGCGATCAGACTGAGTGTAATGGTGAAGCGCAGGCTGGTGTGCAAAATACGCCGCGACATTTCGGGCTGTCCCGCCGTTTCGGCTTCGGCTACTAGCTTGGCTACCGCAAGAGGGATTCCCCCTGTAATAAGCGTCACCAGAACGATAAAAAAGGGATACCCCTGTTGGTACAAGCCAACTCCTTCGGGGCCGATGATACGCGGGAGTGCGATTCGGGGAATAAAACCTAGTATCCGGTTGATAATTCCTGCTGCCAATAAAATAATTGCTCCATGGATGAATGTCTGCTTTTTCAATCGCAACTCCCTCTTCCCCAAAATGTAATTCTGCGTCTATACATTACTTTAGAAGATATGCTGGACCTGTCCATCTTCATGACAAGCTTTTCCGTTCAGAAACAAAGTGATTTAGACAACAAGAGGGAGAGTGGTGAATTCTGCTATTGACGAGCGAAATGAATGCATATATTGTTGATTTAAGGCTATTTTCAACGAAAAGAAGGGTTTTCCAGGATCAGGACAGAAATGTTCTACAAAGCAGTCAATAACCCCGCTAATTGCTGATCTGCGGAACCGGTAGTCGCTGGGAGGAGGAACGGCCATCGTGGGTATGGAAGAGCTGGATGAGCAGGATTGGGATGACGCAATTGAGATGCTCTGTCAAAGTAAGGCGGACGAGTTGATTCTCGTAGGTTATGAGCATGTCACAAGTAAGGACGTGTGGAATTGCGTCAGCCATAAATATGAAAAGGAGGGTATCCCTCCGCTGCACAAGCTCGTTAACGATATACTTTCCCTTAAAGCGACGAGCTTTATGAACTATTTGACTATGTCCGCATTACGGGGCTCCACTTTCGAATAGAAGGGGGTCTTTTTTTGCGTTCAAATTGACTGCTTTTTGAGGGGTAGCTATAATAGGAATATTGAGAATGAAAGGGGAACATGGGACGGAATGAAGAGAATTCTAAGTTTCATCGTGGTCGTGCTCATAACTACTGGTGTTATGATCGGGACAAGCCCGGGCCTACTGAACAGTTTAAAATTAGGCCTCGATTTAAAGGGAGGCTTTGAGATTTTATATGAAGCCCAGCCTTTGGAAGCCGGGCAGAGTGTAACCAGACAGTCTCTTATACAAACAGCTCAAAGTCTGGAGAGACGGATTAATGCGCTCGGTACGACTGAGCCGGAAGTAACAACAGAGGGAAGCAACCGAATTCGCGTGCGGCTTGCTGGTGTCACTAATGAGGCAGAAGTCCGCTCCATGCTGAAAAAGCCTGCAGAATTAACGTTCCGCAGTGCAACGGCAGCAGATGCTAAAAAGCCAGGCCAATACAGCAAAATTGAGCTCCGCGGTAATGATTTTGTGGAGAATGGCGCTGTTGTAGGCTATGACCAGCTGAATCAACCTGAGATTAGTATCAAAGTGAAGGACAAAGCTAAATTTGCAGAAATCACAAAGCGACTTCTGAATAAAGAATTAGCTATTTTCCTGGATCAGGAATTGCTGTCTGCACCTACAGTACGTGGGGAATTAACGGACGGTAGCGCGTCAATCACAGGTAGCTACACTCGTGATGAAGCGAATAAACTGGCGGATACGATTAATCTGGGTGCCCTTCCGCTCAAACTGACGGAAAAATATTCTCAGAGTGTAGGTGCTACGCTGGGTCAATTGTCACTGGATCAGACGATTCGTGCTGGGTTGATCGGCTCAATCATTATTCTGGTATTTATGATTGCGATGTTCCGTATACCAGGATTAGTGGCCAGTTTTTGTCTCATCGTTCATACTTGGCTGGTGCTTGCGATCTTCTACTTGGGTGGATTCGTGCTCACGCTCCCAGGTATCGCCGCCTTCGTGCTCGGGATCGGGATGGCAGTCGATGCCAATATTATTACGTATGAACGGATTAAAGAAGAAATCAAGACGGGCAAAACGATTCGTTCTTCCGTTATCGCAGGTAGTAAGGCTTCGTTCCGTACCGTTATGGATGCCAATATTACGACAATTATAGCGGCAGCGGTTATGTTTGGTCTCGGAACAGGCTCCGTTAGAGGTTTCGCTCTGGTGCTTATCGTTGATATTGTCACCAGTATCTTGACGAATATCTTCTTCTCCCGCTTCTTGCTCAATCTGCTGGTTAAAGCGGATGCTGTGAAGAAGCCCAAGTATTTTGGTGTGAAGGAGAGTGATATTAGTGCGCTTTAATTGGGACTATAAATATATCAAGATGAGCAAGTGGTTTTACACGTTCTCGATTATTATCACACTGCTTGGTATTCTGAGCTTGTCGATATTCGGCTTGAATTACGGGGTAGACTTTCGTTCCGGTTCCAATGTGGATGTCAATTTGACTAAAGTCGTTACGCAGGAACAGATTCAAACTTTGCTGGACAAGCAGAAGATCGGTAAAGAGGTGGATTATACACCGGGGAAAGAGCGTTTCGGCATTCGCTTCTCACAGGTTTTGACGGATCAGCAAGTGAATGACTTTAAGACTTCCTTTAATAAAGAGCTTGATCCAAAGGCTTCCTTTGAGGTCAATACAGTAGATACGGAAATGGCACAAGAACTGGAGCGGAATGCAATATGGGCGATTTTGCTAGCATGTGTAGCCATCGCGGTCTATATTTCGATCCGGTTTGAATGGCGGTTTGCCATTGCAGCCATCGTTTCGTTGTTGCATGATGCCTTCCTCGTTATCAGTATTTTCTCGATTTTCCGGCTTGAGGTGGATTTGACCTTTATTACGGCAATTCTAACGATTGTTGGTTTCTCCATTAATGACACCGTCGTTATTTTTGACCGTATTCGGGAAAATCTACGATTTGCGAAGAAGAAGTCCAGAGACGACTTAGAGCAGGTAGTTGATCACAGTATTGCGCAGACAATGACTCGTTCACTTGCAACCGTGTTTACGGTGTTTATTGCCTCCGTATGTTTGTTCATATTTGGCGGCGAATCGATCCGTATGTTCTCACTTGCAATGGTCATTGGTTTGTTGTTTGGTGCTTATTCCTCCATTTTCATTGCCAGCCCGCTGTGGGTGGCATTGAAAGGAAAACAAAAATCCCCGACAGCTGGCGGGGGCGCGGTCAAAACTGCAAAGTCTTAAGTTACGCAAATACCAGTAGTATAAATTAAAGAGAAAGCCGCGTCTGCTTGGGCGCGGTTTTCTAAGGTTTTGAGATTTACCTTGAGTAAGGCACAGTAGTGGCACTTAAATGTGAATGGTTTTTGGTTTTGAGAAATTCGGTTATTTTAGAATGAGCTTTATTGGGAAAGGGTTAGTTCAGGATTGAGGGGGAAACGTTGTGAATAGCGAACGCAGCCGATCATTGGAAACTGCGGCGTTGAGCGGGATTGTAGGTAATCTCGCGCTGGCTGTTCTAAAGGGAACCGTCGGTTATGCTGCAAACAGCAAGGCGTTGTTGGGGGATGCACTGCACACGGCTGCGGATAGTGCTTCCCGTTTGCAGGAGCTTCTGTTTTCCAAGGGTGCTACAGGGCACGGAATGCTGGCACGGTTGCGGAACGGTGAAAAGGTTCGGACGGTCATATCTGTGGTGCTGGCTATTTTAGTGCTGATGAGCGGTCTTCAGCTAGCTATCTCGGCGGTTCGTTCATTAAGCAGTTCGGAACCGGAGGCTCCCGGTCTGTATGCATTAATTACCGTATTTATTGCGTTGGTGTTGAGAGAGGCGCTATTTCAGTTTCAATATCGCTACTCGATTAAACATGGTCATAAAGCGGAAGCAGATCGGTACGCTAACCATGAACGTTACTCGCTGTATGCATCGTTGATTGCATTGATCGGCATGATCGGTGCAATGACTGGCGAAGCAATGGAATGGCCTGCATTATTATATCTTGATCCAACCGCAGCTTTGCTGGTAGCCTGTCTGGTGCTGCGTAAAGGATATTTGATGGTAATGAATACCGCTTACCAGGTTCCTGCACAGCCCTTGCAGGAGGAAGACTCCCGACGCTTTATGGAGACGATTCAACGGGTGTATGGTATTGTAACGGTTGAACACTTACATGCCCAGGAAACAGGCCATTTCATAACAGTGGATGTAACGATAAGTGTGAACCCGCGGATTACGGTACAGGAAGCGCAGGAAATTGCCGATCGAGCAAAAAATTTACTGTTAGCCCGTTTTCCACAGGTGACCCATGTACAAATGCAGTTCATTTCTTATCAAGCCGGGTATCCTTACAAATCCAATCATGAACTGCCAGATAATGATGTGTCGTCTTTGCTTCAATAGGGCAGGACGACTATGAAAGAAAGGTGAATAGGATTGCTTCATTCGCAGTACAGATGGAAGACCCCAGAGGCTAACCTGGAAGCGGCTCAGCTGTTGACAGAAGAACTGGGGATTTCACCATTGTTGTCCCGGCTTTTAGTGAACCGGGGCGTCACTACCGCCGGGGAAGCAAACCGCTTTTTGTACGGAAGTGTGGACGATGTACACGACCCTTTTCTGCTTCTTGGTATGAAAGAAGCCGTGCCGAGAATTCGCCAGGCTCTGGAACGTGGCGAGCATATATTAATCTATGGCGATTATGATGCGGACGGCGTATCCAGTACATCATTGATGATTCAGCTCATGCGTTTTCTGAAGGCTTCTTATGATATTTATATTCCCCATCGTTCTAATGAGGGATATGGTCTGCATAATCATGCCCTTGATTGGGCTCATCAGCAGGGAGTTACGCTGGTCATTACGGTAGATACGGGAATTAGTGCAGTAGAGCAAATTATTTATGCAACTTCCTTGGGGATAGATGTTATTGTGACGGATCATCATGAGCCGCCTGCTGTACTTCCCGAGGCATATACTTTGATTAATCCGAAGCTACCCGGTTGCCCATACCCATTTAAAGGTCTTGCAGGTGTTGGTGTTGCCCTGAAGCTCGCCCAGGCGCTGTTGGGTGAGGTGCCGGAGGAATGGTTTGAAATCGCCGCTATCGGCACGGTAGCCGATCTGATGCCACTACATGGTGAAAATCGGACGATGGTACGCAGAGGGATTCAATCCATGAGAAACTCTGCATTTCCGGGTATTCGTGCGTTGCTCCATGTAGCGGGCGTGGATATATCTACAGTGACTTCAGTCAACATCGCATTTGCATTGGCTCCGCGGATTAATGCCAGCGGGCGCTTGGATCATGCGGGACGAGCAGTTTCTCTGCTGACGACAGAAAAAGAGGAAGAAGCAGATCAACTTGCGCATGCGCTGGACCTGCTCAATCGTGAGCGTCAACAGGTGGTCGAACGTATTGTGGAGCAAGCCGAGCAACAATTGGCATCCAAACTGAATGGAGGCAAGCTTCCGTCAGTTATTGTGTTAGCTGGTGAAGGCTGGAATGTCGGCGTTGTCGGAATTGTGGCATCCAAGCTATTGGATCGTTATTATCGACCGACCATTATTCTTGGTATAGATGCTGAGACAGGCATGTGCAAAGGTTCTGCCCGTTCTATTCCTGCATTGGATATTTACAGTGCTCTTACGGACAGCCATGAGCTTATGGAGCATTTTGGGGGTCATCCTTCGGCTGCGGGTATGACGCTGTCCCGTGACAATCTGGAATTGTTTGAAGAGCAGCTGAACCGCTATGCGGGTTCCATTCTGACACCAGAAGATCTCATTCCTGTAGCTGAAGCTGATATGGTCTGTCGTTTGGACGAGGTATCTTTGCAAGTGGTTGAAGAACTGGAGTTGCTTCAGCCTTTTGGTATGGGGAATCCTTCTCCACGATTCGTATTACAGGGACTGCAATTGCGTGAAGCTCGTAAAATGGGACGTGAGAAAAATCATGTGAAGCTCTTGCTGGAGCAGAACGGTTTATCGCTGGACGCGATTGCCTTCCGTCGTGGCGATTTGGCTGATTTTTTACAGCAACAAACGGAGATAGATCTGCTGGGTGAATTGTCAATTAACGAATGGAACGGTAAAAGGTCTCTCCAGCTAATGATGCAGGACATTCGAGTGCAGGAGCCGCAAATTTTTGATTATCGTGGAGTGTCGGACCCTTTTGCCGAATTAGAGCGGGGACTCAAGATCTTTCATCCACGCATAGAGGAAAGAAAGAAAGACGTTGCGGTGTTGATCCACCCGTCATCTAGGCTTCGTCCCTCGGGCTCCGTGGATGCTGAATCCTTATGGTTGTACGATAAAGATGGCAGCGTTATTCCCAGTGATGGTCAAAGAGATGCACAGCACTCTGTAAAGTCGCTGTTCGTACTAGAGCCGCCGGATACACCGGATCAGTTTCAGGCATTATGGTCTACCTTTGAGAATGTAGAGAACGTATTTCTCCTTCATTCGGTCAGTGAGCGTGGCGGTCGACTCGTAAGCCCCGACAGAGAGCTGTTCAAGCGTATTTACGTTGTGCTTTCCCGAATGGGGACACAGCCTGTTGATGAAAAAGCAATGCTGCCTGCTCTTAGCCGACAGTGCTCCTGTTCAGTACGCATGTTATCCAAAGTGTTGGACATCTTCGAAGAACTTGAGTTTATGACGCGTACAGATGGTCAATTCTGTTTTGTATCCAATCCGCCTAAGCGGGATTTAACAGCTTCTCCACGATATCAGGAATTGTATAATATGGCTGAGATGGAGAAGTACTTGTTGGATGCGGACACTACCCAGATGACGAGCTGGATTATGTCGCTTATGAAGGGTGCGTCTTGAGATACTATTTCGCAATTTATGTTGTAAAATGTATATACTAATTTGAAGTTTACAGTAGGAGGAACTAAGTTGGACTACAAAGAATATATTCGGGTGATTTCCGATTTTCCACAACCAGGGATTAGTTTTAAGGACATTACGACCCTGATGAAAAATGGTGAACTATACCGCAAGGCTATCAACGATATGAAGGAACTGGTATCGGATTTGAAAATTGATTTGATTGCAGGGCCAGAAGCACGTGGGTTCGTTGTTGGTGCTCCTTTGGCTTATGCGCTTGGTGTTGGTTTTATTCCCATCCGTAAAAGTGGCAAGCTCCCTGGGGAAACCATTGAGGAAGCATACGGTTTGGAGTATGGTAAAGATACGCTGGCGATGCATAAGGATGCTATAGAGCCAGGCCAAAATGTTCTGATTGCTGATGACCTGCTTGCTACAGGTGGAACTATTGCTACATCCGTGAACTTGGTACGCCAGCTTGGTGGTAATGTGGCAGGGGCTGCTTTTCTTATCGAGCTGTCTGACTTAAACGGTCGGGCGAAACTGACTGATGTAGATGTATTCACCCTGATTACGTATTAAGTATTTTGAAACCCGGGTTTCCCGGGAAATAATTATGTGCGGATCGCCTAAATAGTCCGATGGAACATCTCTTTATCTAAAGAGTTGCTCCATCGGACTATTTTGTTTCTTTGTTGGAAAATAGGTATGAAAAAATTTCGTAAATGTCTATGAACAATAAAAAAAGGAGCAGAGGTGGTCATAAGGAGCATAGTGGTCATACTGATTTCAATCAGTTTTTGTTTTATTTTTTGTAAGCAGAAGCTAGATACGGAAATAAGTCAAAAATGCTGCTCGTTGCTTATCGAGGGTTAAAGCAGTTATTGCAACTGACTTGGATGGGGTGCTCTGAAGATGGATGAAGGTTTAAAAAGGCCGTGCATAAAAAAACGCCGACACCATGGGAGACGGATCCTTACACGCTTATCTTAACAGCTCAAGCGTATTGATACGTGACTCATGGAGCAGCGTTTTAAAGTTTAAAAACAGATATCAATCTGGTGTTTTCTCGGTTAAAGGTTCCTGCGATTTATCGTTGGACCAGCCGAGCACGTCAATCAGCTTGAAGAACAAGCTGAGGATGATGCCGATGATTGTAGCCAATGCCATACCTTTCAGGGTTACAGCACCCCAAGTGAGCGTAGTACCACTGATTCCGACAACAAGCACGATGGTCGCAAGCAGCATGTTGGTTGGCTTGGCGAAATCCACCTTTTGCTCAACGAAGATTCTTAGACCGGAGGCAGCGATGACACCGAATAATAGTAAGGATACGCCGCCCATAACTGGAGCTGGAATATTAGAAACAATCGCTGAGAACGTGCCTGAGAAGGACAGCAAGATGGCAATGACAGCCGCTCCGCCAATGACCCATACAGAGTACACTTTAGTTAATGCCATGACACCAATATTTTCACCATAAGTCGTATTAGGTGTAGAACCAACAAAACCGGAAATGACGGTGGAAATACCGTTACCTAGCAGAGAGCGATGGAGACCAGGATCTTTGGACAACTCGCGCCCGACAATGTTGCTAGTCACAAGTAAGTGACCAATATGCTCTACGATGACAACCAGAGCAACAGGAAGAATCGTCAGCATAGCAGAGGTATTAAAAACGGGAGTGGTAATTGCAGGATGTCCGAAAAAAGGAGCGTCTGCAATGGCCTGTGTATTGACCATGCCCATAAAATAAGCAAGCACATAGCCCACTACGATACCGATCAGAATATGAATGATTTTGGCAAACCCGCGAAACAACACTGCACCCAGAACAGTGACCCCGAGTGTAACGAGCGAAAGAGTAATCGTTTTGGGATCTGGAGTCCAGGCTTTAGTAGGATCGGCATTGATAATGCCTGCCATGCCTGCTGCAACCGGAACCAGTTCCAGACCGATTAAGGCTACGATGGAGCCCATAACAGCTGGAGGAAAAACGACGTCCAGCCAACGGGTTCCGGCATATTTAATTACCAGTGCGACGAGGCAGAAAATAATACCTGTAACGATGAAAGCACCGAGGGCCATAGCATAGCCGTTGCCGCCGGGATTGTTTTTAAGCACAAGACTGACGGGAGCGATAAAAGCGAAGCTAGAGCCGAGATAGGCGGGAATTTTGCCGCGGCAGATCCATATGTACAACAATGTGCCAATACCGTTCATTAGCAAAATCATGCCGGGATCGACGCCGAAAATATTCGGTACCAGCACAGTGCTGCCAAACATGGCAAACAAATGCTGTACGCTGAGCAGGAACCCGGGTCCTGCCGGTAGCTTTTCATTAACTTGAATTTCGCGTTGCAACGCAGTTCACTCCTTAGTTCTTTCAATTATTCTTATATACATTAATTACTTTTCGTAATTTTTTCAATATAATTCGTTTCATTTCGTCAACAATCCTCATTTTACTTATCCATGTGTGACAGAATAATGCGACAATGCCAAACCTGTAATAGTTGACGTGCGACGTGCTAACCGTCATAATTGTAGGAAATCACTTTTAAAAGGGAACCTTTGCGCGACATTGATCGGCGGGTTCCATTTTGCATAGAAAGGACACGGAATAGAGCAGAATGGGGATAGAGCAATTACTTAAAAAGGCCGGGGCCTATACCAGAGAAGCAGATCTTATCCGCATCAGGGACGCCTATGATTTTGCCGAGCAGGCCCATTCCGGCCAGACTCGTAAGTCCGGTGAACCTTATATTCTGCATCCGCTTGCGGTTGCTGATATCGTCGTTAATATGCAGATGGATACCATCTCCATTATCGCCGCTCTTTTACATGACGTTGTGGAGGATACGACGGTGTCTTTGGCGCAGATTCGCGAGCATTTTGGCGATACATGTGCGATGCTTGTCGATGGTCTGACGAAGCTGGAGCGTATCCAGTTCCGTTCCAAGGAAGAACAACAGAACGAAAATTATCGAAAAATGTTTATTGCTATGGCGCAGGACATTCGTGTCATCGTCATTAAGCTAGCAGATCGTCTGCACAACATGCGTACTTTGAAATATCAGTCAGAGGAAAGCCAGCGTCGGATTGCTTATGAAACGTTGGAGATTTTCTGTCCGGTTGCGAATCGACTGGGTATTTCAGCCATTAAATGGGAAATGGAAGATATTGCTCTACGCTATCTGAATCCTCAGCAGTATTATCGCATCGCTAATTTGATGCATAAGAAGCGGGCCGAGCGGGAGCAGTTTATTGATAATGTCATACAGCGTATCAGAGAGAAGCTGGAAGAGATGGGCATTCAGGCTGATCTGTCCGGACGCCCTAAACATATTTACAGTGTGTTTAAAAAAATGACGACGAAGAACAAGCAATTCAATGAGATATATGATTTGCTGGCGATTCGAATTATTGTGGATAACATTAAAGACTGTTACGCCACACTGGGGATTATCCATACGTTGTGGAAGCCAATGCCGGGGCGGTTTAAAGATTATATCGCTATGCCTAAGGCCAATATGTATCAGTCCCTTCATACGACAGTAGTAGGTCCCAACGGGGAGCCTACCGAGGTACAAATTCGCACAGTGGATATGCACCGTACCGCTGAATTCGGGATTGCGGCCCATTGGGCCTATAAAGAAGGCAACGGAGCAAACAACACTAACTTTGAGGATAAAATCACCTTTTTTCGAGAAATCCTGGAGCTGCAAAATGAGGCGAAGGATGCGTCGGAATTTGTGGAATCGCTCAAAATGGACTTTTTCTCAGACCTTGTGTTTGTGTTTACTCCTAAGGGAGAGGTCATTGAGTTGCCGGCCGGATCCGTTCCGCTGGACTTTGCTTTCCGTATTCATACCGAAGTTGGCAATCGAACGATTGGCTCTAAGGTAAATGGAAGAATCGTACCTTTGGATTATCGACTTAAAACCGGTGATATTGTCGAAATTATGACGTCCAAGCATTCTTATGGACCTAGTCAGGACTGGCTCAAAATTGCTCAGTCCTCTCACGCGCGCAGTAAAATCAAACAATGGTTCAAGAAAGAAAAGCGTGAGGAGAATGTTGAAAAAGGCCGCGAAAATCTGGAACGTGAGCTAAGAAAACGGGATATCGAGCCATCGGTGTGGATGAGCGACGACAAGCTTCAGGAAGTGGCACAGAAGTTCTCTTTTAACGATTCCGAAGATATGCTGTCTGCGATTGGCTTTGGTGGTATAACCGCAGCGCAGGTCTGTACACGTTTGACAGAGAAGCTGCGTAAGGAACAAGAAGAGGCACGGTTGATCGAATTGACGACCGAGGTCAAGGAGTACAAGCCGCAGGGCGAACGGAAAAAAACACCGACCAACGGTGTCAGCGTCAGAGGCGTCGATAATTTGCTCGTTCGTTTTGCACGATGTTGTAATCCCGTACCGGGAGATGACATCATCGGCTATGTAACACGTGGACGCGGCGTATCCGTTCACCGGACGGATTGCCCGAATATTCCTTCGGGTACGGGCGAAGATCAGGCGCGCGTGATTGAAGTGGAGTGGGAAGAAGCAGCGGAAGTCAATTACAGCGTCGATATTGAGATTACGGGGCATGATCGCAACGGTTTGCTGAATGAAGTGCTTCAGGCCATTTCTGAGAACAAAACCAGCTTCTCGGCCGTTACAGGTCGTACAGATAAAAATAAAATGGCGATGATTCACATCACGATTCTCATTCGCAACACGGATCATTTGCATTCTGTTGTCGAACGGATTAAACGGGTGAAGGATGTATACACTGTGCATCGGATTATGCAATAACCTTATTAAGCGTACAGATAGGTTTATAGCCTTTGTAACACATCTTGGGTAGAAAGACCCATAGGCTGCGAAAAGAGCCGTAATACGGCTGTGAGCACCTTTTAAAAGGGAAGGTTAAAGGAGATATCGGATAGGCGATGAAGATCATTATTCAGCGCTGTAAAGACGCTCAGGTGACGGTGAATCAAAAGGTGGTCGGCAAGATTGGAACCGGATTAATGCTGCTGGTTGGTATTGGTCAGGGAGATACAGCAGCCGATGCCGTTTATTTGGCGGATAAAACAGCGGGATTACGTATATTTGAGGATGCTGAAGGTAAAATGAATGACAGCGTTCTGGATGTCGGTGGAGCCATTTTGTCTGTCTCTCAATTTACGTTGTATGGTGACTGCCGTAAAGGAAGAAGGCCTAACTTTATGGGGGCGGCCAAACCAGAGGAAGCGGAGAAGCTGTATGATTTCTTCAACAGTCAGCTTCGAGCCAAGGGCCTGGAGGTAGAAACGGGAATTTTTGGGGCTATGATGGATGTTTCATTGACGAACTGGGGCCCAGTGACACTGATTTTGGATACCGAACGTTCGTAACTATGCATTCATGGCGTGATCTGAGTAGAATAAAATAGCTGTTCAGAGGGACCATAATGTCATCCTGATTGGTGATTAGCCAGGCGGATAGCCTAAGGGTGACAGGAGAGACGAAGCTATGCGTCAAACCCCAAAAATGGACGGGCATCGAAGCACTGTGCTGCTTTTTCCCGGTAGTATGCAGGAGGCAATCAGCCTTACTCGTAATGCTGATACGTTATTGCAGCATGTTGCAACAGCCATCGACAAGCCGGGACGCGGTGCTTTGCCGCGCAGGTAACATCGGGTTAAATGGAGCGTTAATGAGGTTCTACCCGAAAGCAGCACAAAGAGGTCAAAAACAAAATATGTAGCATTGAATTAGTGCAGGAGCCGAAAGGCTCCTTTTTCTTTTCCACCGCTGCGAATTGTTATAAAAACTAATCAAGCGGGTAATAACAAAGCGTGATAGACAAACAAACTTAATTTTAAACTTGTTTTGAGGATAACCGGAAAGGAGATCTGAACATTAATGAGTAAAATTGCATTTTTATTGGCTGACCAATTTGAAGATTCCGAAATGAAGGTACCTTATGATGAATTAAAAAAGGCTGGACATGAGGCAGATATTGTTGGGCTGAAGCAAGGTGAAAAAGTGAGCGGTAAGCAAGGTAAAGCAAGCTACACTATTGAAAAAGCCATTGCAGATGTGAAATCAAGTGACTATGATGCAGTTGTTATTCCCGGCGGATCCTCCCCGGAAAATCTACGACTAGATGCAAATGTTCTGAAATTTGTGACTGAAATTAATGAGTCCAAAAAAACGATAGGCGCTATCTGTCACGGACCACAAATTTTGGCGAGTGCTGATTTGTTACAAGGCCGGACGATTACAGCTTATCCTCCATTGAAAGATGACTTGATTAATGCGGGTGCTCATTTTGAGGATCGAGAGGCGGTTGTGGATGGTAACTTTATTACGTCTCGGACCCCTAAGGATGAGCCTGCCTTTGTGCGTGAGTTATTAAAAGTATTGTAAGCTGAACGCGAATATTTCTTTAGATTAATGCCAGTACAATTCCCAAACGAGGAGGATTTGATATGGCAAAACAGATTCAGGCTTATTTTCGCACAGAAGATGAAGCTGAGGGTGCCAGAGCTTCGCTTCAAGCTTATAGAACCGAACATTTGGAAGTAGGTGCTTTGGGTGATACGCTCGGCCGGGAGACGAGAGTTTTAATTCCGCTGGTCCCCTATAACAATACAGGCTCTGTGAGCACAGGAGGCTCTGCGGGTGCGGCAATCCCTGCGGCGGGTGCTTATGGCGAGAATATTCTACCAGATGCGAAGGATGACCAGATTAACTCTGGCTCAGCCCAAAGGGATCTGGATGAAGATCGGAACGGAACAACGAATCATGATGGGGGGTTGCTCCGTGCGACAGATGTGTATATTAACGGTGATCAAGATGAATTGCGGTATGTATTATCAGCAAAGGTGAATGACGCCGATTATGATGAGGTCATTTATAAGCTACGTTCCAATCGTGGATATGTATCGCAGTTGGATTAAAGCTGAGAGCGCGCCACAAGATTGTCGATACTTGAGGGATTTAGCCGCAAAAGAGTGACTGTAATACAATTGTAATATTCGAAACATCATTCCTTAATATTCGTTGTTTATAATAACAGCATGACCCCCTTTTGATATATCTTTTTGAACCTGCGGACCGTTTCCGCAGGTTATTTTCTTTTTATAAGCCTTATTTGTCTGATTATAGGGAGAATGTCTTGACTTTGTCGAAGCGGTTCATTAAAATCATAAAATAATGAAAAATGATTTGATGACGGGACCAAGTACTCCGAACCCACAAGCGCAGAGAGGAATTTCCAGGCTGTAAAAATTCCCTTGATGAGCGGATGAATGACCTCCCCGAGAACAGGCGGCGAACAATTGAGGAAACCCTACTGAAAGTGCATTGCAACTGTGCCTACAGTGGATGGTCCTGCATAATAGCCGTACTGCGCGTTACGGGCGTTATACGTATGAGCGGAGTCAGCATAATGCTGACGGGCAATGAGTGATTCTTATGCTGGTTGTCTGGGCAAACTCCGGAATGTGGGTGGTACCACGGGTGATTGTAAACGACAATCCCTCGTCCCTGTTAATGTTAACAGGACGAGGGATTTTTTGTTTTATATTGAAAGTGGAGCAAGAAGAAAGTGCACAATACGAAATACAACGATGGGGGGATACGTTAATGGCCTTTCAAAAACCGACAGGAACACAGGATTTGCTGCCGGGCAGTGTAGAAAAGTGGCAAGTTGTCGAGGAAAAAGCCCGTGAGATTAGCCGCCGCTTTAATTACCGAGAGATTCGTACGCCAATGTTCGAACAAACGAATTTGTTCGTTCGAGGTGTGGGTGAAACGACGGATGTGGTGGAAAAAGAAATGTATACTTTTGAGGATAAAGGGAAGCGCAGCATGACTTTGCGTCCGGAAGGAACAGCAGGGGTTGTCCGCTCCTATGTGGAGAACAAACTATACGGGGAGCCGGATGTAACTAAGCTGTATTATATCGGCCCGATGTTCCGGTATGAGCGTCCACAGGCTGGGCGTCAGCGCCAGTTTCACCAATTTGGAATTGAAGCATTTGGTGCGGTCGATCCGGCGCTGGATGCAGAAGTTATTGCTTTCGGGTATCAATTCTGCCGTGAGCTGGGCTTGAAAGGAGTACAGGTGGAGATTAACTCCGTCGGTAATGCAGCCAGCCGGGCAGCTTATCGTCAGCATCTGGTGGACTTCTTGATGCCAATTAAGGATACGTTGACCAAGGAGAGCCAAGCACGCATTGAGCGTAATCCGCTGCGAGTGCTGGATAGCAAAGATGACCAGGACAAATTTGGAGGTGCACCTTCGATTTTGGATAGCTTGGACGAGGAATCTCGCACACACTTTGAGAAAGTGAAGCAAAATTTGGATGCCATGGGCGTGGAATATACAGTTAACCCGCGTTTGGTACGGGGGCTGGATTATTATACGTTGACAGCGTTCGAATTCAAAGCTGAAGGAATTGGTGCCATAGATACGATCGGTGGAGGCGGCCGCTACAACGGATTGGTTGGAGATTTGGGCGGACCGGATCAGCCGGGCATTGGTTTTGGCATTGGACTGGAGCGAATTCAGCTGATCCTGGAACATCAAGGTGTCAAACTGAACGAAGCCAAGCCATTAGATATCTATATGGTAGCGTTGGGAGAAGCAGCAGAAACGGAAGTAACCAAACAACTATTCAAGTTGCGTCAAGCCGGATTTTCCGCGGAGCGAGATTATCTGGGACGTAAAATGAAGGCGCAGATGAAATCAGCCGATCGCTTTAAAGCAAGGTATACTGCGATTCTGGGTGAGGATGAGCTGGTTCAAGGTGAAATCGCACTGAAAAACATGGAAACTGGCGAGCAGCGTACCGTTAAGCTGGATCAGCTGGTGGAAGAATTAGGCTAAAGAAAATGGTGTAACATCAATCGGTGGAGCTTCCTCTGGTTGTCATATAGCATTAACTACTAAACATAAACAGGAGTGTGTATTATGAAAAGGAGTCATGAATGCGGCGCATTGACTCATGCGCATATCGGAGAAACAGTTACATTGAACGGTTGGGTACAAACCCGTCGTGATTTGGGGGGCGTACTTTTTATTGACCTGCGCGACCGTAGCGGAATTGTACAAATTGTGTTTAATCCGGCATATTCCGGTGACGCGCTGCAAATTGCGGATCGTGTTCGTAGTGAATACGTGCTTGAGGTTACCGGTACTATTGTTAAGCGTGATGCAGAAACGATTAACCCGAACCTGCCTACAGGTGAAATTGAAGTGCGTGTCACTGAAATTGAAGTATTGAATGCGTCCAAAACACCTCCGTTCTTCATTGAAAATGGTGTAGAAGTGGACGAGTCTCTGCGTTTGAAATACCGTTATTTGGACCTGCGTCGTCCGGAAATGTACCAGACGTTGAAACTGCGCTCCAAAGCAGCAAAAATATTCCGTGACTTCCTGGACGGAGAAGAGTTCGTCGAGGTGGAAACACCAATTTTGACGAAAAGCTCCCCAGAGGGCGCACGTGATTATCTGGTACCTAGCCGGGTGCATGAAGGTGAGTTTTTCGCCTTGCCGCAATCGCCACAACTGTACAAGCAATTGCTGATGGTGGGTGGCCTGGAGCGCTACTACCAAATTGCACGTTGTTTCCGTGATGAAGATTTGCGTGCTGACCGTCAGCCTGAATTTACGCAGGTCGACATCGAGACCTCCTTCATGCAACAGGATGACTTGCTGCCAATGATGGAGCGTCTTATGGTGAAATTGTTCAAAGAAACCGTTGGGGTAGAACTGGAAACACCGTTCCAACGGATTACACATGCTGATGCGATGGACAAATACGGCTCGGACAAGCCGGACCTGCGTTTTGGCCTTGAGTTGATTAAAGTCAATGATATCGTGGCAACTAGTGGTGTAAAAGTATTCGCTTCCGTAATTGAAAAGGGTGGCGAAGTAAAAGTCCTCAATGCCAAAGGATGTGGCACTTGGAGTCGTAAGGAGATTGATGACCTGGGTCCTTACGCTGCACGCTATGGAGCTAAAGGCTTGGCTTGGATTCAAGTGAAGGAAGGCGAATTCAAGGGGCCTATCGTTAAATTCTTCACACCGGAAGAAATCGAAGCATTGAAGGAGCGCACAGGAGCCGAAGAAGGCGATCTGTTACTCTTCTCTGCGGATAATAAAAAGGTAGTTGCTGATGTATTGGGCGCACTTCGTCTGAAAATTGGCCGTCATTTGGGACTGATCGACGATAACAAATTCAAATTTGCCTGGGTTGTAGACTTCCCGCTTCTCGGCTATGACGAAGAACAAAAACGTTATGTGGCGGAACACCATCCGTTCACCCGTCCGAAGGACGAAGACCTTGGCCTCTTGGATACCGATCCAGGTCAAGTTCGTGCTCAAGCCTATGACATCGTACTGAACGGCTACGAAGTGGGCGGCGGCTCGATGCGGATTTACAAACGTGATGTTCAGGAGAAAATGTTCAAAGCTCTCAACCTGGCGCCGGAAGAAGTTACTGATAAATTCGGCTATCTGTTGGATGCGTTCGAATATGGTACGCCTCCACATGGTGGTATTGCCTTCGGTTTTGACCGCCTCGTGATGTTGCTTGCAGGTCGTACAAACCTGCGTGAAACGATTGCATTCCCGAAAACAGCTAGTGCGACAGACCTGCTTATGGATGCACCAGCCGAAGTAGATCAAGCTCAATTGGAACAGCTTCATATCCGTATTGCTCCGAAGCCTGTTGCTCCTAAAGCTTAAGACGTTTGCAAGTGCCATCCATTGGCATGAGATAGCTTATAGAATGCCATGAACCCGTTACCCTCATATGGATAATGGGTTCGTGGTTTGTATGCTGGAGTTCAGGCATAGAGTTTAAATCAGTGAGGGAGGATATACCATATTGTTGCATCAATTTTCACGAACGGAATTGGCCATCGGAACTGAAGGTCTAGAGGTTATGAAAAATAGCACGGTGGCCGTGCTGGGTATCGGCGGTGTCGGTTCGATTGCAGTGGAAGCGCTGGCGCGCACGGGTGTTGGACGTATCATTTTGATTGATAAAGATGTTGTAGATATCACCAATATTAATCGCCAGATACATGCGTTGACAACGACGGTAGGCCAAAAAAAGGCTGATCTGATGGTAGAGCGTGTGAAGCTGATTAATCCTGAATGTGAAGCGATTGCACTGAACATGTTTTATACGGAAGAAACATATGAGGAGCTGTTCAAGTACGAACTGGATTATGTGCTGGATGCTTCGGATACGATTATTTACAAAATTCATTTGATTAAGGAATGCCTGAAACGGGGGATTCCGATGATCTCCAGTATGGGGGCTGCGAACAAAATGGATCCGAGTCGTTTTCAAGTTGCAGATATTTCCCAGACGAGAATGGACCCGATTGCCCGTGTCATCCGCACCAAGTTGCGCAAGGAAGGTATTACCAAAGGCGTCAAGGTTGTATTCTCCGATGAAGAACCAATGAAGCCACGTGAAGAAATTACAAAAAAAATTGTACCTGCAAACGCACCTGAAATCCGGAAGGCGAAGCAGCCGCCTGCAAGCAATGCATTTGTACCTCCGGTAGCAGGACTGATCATGGTTAGTGTAGCCGTGAAGGATTTGTTAGAACATGCTGGTGTGTAAGTTGCAAAAATAGCATGGCAGTTCATTCGTAGATTTACATCAGTATGTATTCACTTTAAGACCTGTAGTTCTGTGCATCACATCCTTTGTGTCACAGTTGCTACAGCTCTTTTTTGTTTTGAAAAAGCGCAGCTTACTGCAAACAGATTGAACAACTTGCTGGAGGGTTTTGGTATGAAGGATGGACTGTGGTCCAGAAGTCTCGGTTTCAAGCCCGAGCATCATTGGAAAAAGGAATTAGCCGCTGGGGCCATTTCTTATTTTTCCGTTGTATACATTGTTATGGTTAATGCAACTATTTTGGCAGATGCCGGGATTCCTCTCCAAGGGGCGATGCTCGGGACACTGCTGACATCAATGATTGGCTGCCTGCTTATGGCTTTTGGTGGGAAATCTCCAATGGTCGTTGTACCAGGGATGGGGATTAATGCCTTTTTCACTTATACGCTCGTACATTCTATGAAGCTGAGTTGGCAGGAAGCGTTAATGGTGGTTGCCATCACAGGGATCTTATTCGCCATTGTGGCCTTTACATCATTGTACAAGCTGATTAGCCAAGCGATTCCCCATAATTTGCAGCACGGAATTACGGTAGGCATTGGTTTGTTTTTAACCTTTATCGGATTGCAAAAAAGCGGCATCGTGATTGCTCATCAGACGACTTTTGTGGCTATTGGCCATTTTAATGATCCCAAGGTAATTACGGCTTGTGTAACGTTGCTGCTCGCTATTGTATTGTTTGTGCGTAACGTTCAGGGAGGTTTACTAATTAGCATTTTGGCGGGAACTGGGCTTGCTTATATACTGGGAGCTGTAGAGCCTACAAGCACGGTACGAACCTCAGAAACGGTGCGACAGTATGGGCAATTGTTTGGAGAGCTTTCCTTTTCAGGCATTGTCTCGGTAGCTTTTTGGATCGCTGTCTTTTTGCTCCTACTCATTGTACTATTCGAGAATATTGGTATGATTACTGCACAAACCAACATGATCGGAAGACCGGATTTATTTAAAAACAGCTTGCGTGTGTTGGCTGTAACCAATATCTTTGCCGGTATTTTGGGCAGCAGTCCGGCGGTAGCCGCTGCGGAATCAACGGCTGGTATTGCAGCGGGGGGACGCTCGGGAATGACACCGCTGGTAACTGCTATTTTATTCGGGGCGACGTTTTTCTTTATTCCACTGTTGGCTTATATTCCTGACAGTGCCATTGCGCCCGTGTTGATCATCATTGGGGGTCTAATGGTGCAAAATGTGCGAGAGATGGATTTCAGTGATTTTACTGAAGCGTTTCCTGCATTTCTGATCATGGTAATGATGCCCTTTACTTACAGTATTGTAGACGGGATGGCATTTGGTTTTATTGCATACCCCGTAGCCAAGCTGGCAGCAGGACGGGGCAAGGAAGTGCCTGTCGCATTATATATCATTTCTGTACTGTTTGTGGCTAACTTTGTGCTTCATTCTCTGGTGTAGTAAACTCGAAGATAGATTGTACTGTTCATACCCGCGCAGAGCGCGGGTGTTGTTGTTTGAACAAGAATGGTCAGACAGGAAGCGAGGTTGATGGTATATGGAAAAAGAACATCATATACACCGAGATGAGCAGGAGGACCGGATGAAGGAAAAGCCGGGTAAAAGACCCGATAAGGCTGGCATGGGGCGGTTTATCAAATTGATTGCGAGTGCGCATCCGCCCAAGGCCATTCTGATCATCGCCCTGATTCTGACGCTGATTCAGACCACTGCTGGTTTAATCGTACCCATGATGACCAAAGGGTTGATTGATGGCTTGACCTTTTCTTCATTAAACCGTATGGTCATTGTTGGTCTGCTTGGCGCTTTTGTGCTTCAAGCGGTGGCTTCGGCGGTTTCTATCTATATGTTGAACTATGCTGGGCATAAGATTGTGGCTAATTTGCGCAAACGCTTATGGCATAAAATCTTATCTCTACCTATCCCTTACTTTGATCGAAATCGGTCAGGAGATACGATGAGTCGTGTCACCAATGATACAAGCCTGATTATGAACTTAATTACGGAGTATCTAGTCAATCTGATTTCTAATGTGATTGCAATTATTGGTGGTATTGCATTGTTATTTTATCTGGATTGGGTGATGACGCTCATTATTATGGCTATTGTTCCGCTAACAGCCCTAATTTTATTTCCTGTAGGCAGAAAAATGTACCGTATCTCCAAAAAACAGCAGGATGAGATGGCAGATCTGACCTCAGTGTTGAGTCAGGTTATCGGCGAAATCAGACTGGTGAAGGCCTATGGAACCGAAAGCAGAGAGGCTCAGGCCGGTGAGGATCGTATTTACCGGATGTTCCGCTTCGGTTTGCAAGAGTCACGCATCCTAGCCCTTGTAGGTCCCATTTCTACCTTCTTGTTGACTGCAGTGCTGGTCATTATATTGGGTGTTGGTGGTGTTCGTGTCGCATCGGGTGTGCTGACCGCTGGGGATTTGGTGGCTTTTATTTTGCTGCTGTTTCAGGTGATCACACCGATGGCACAATTCACGACCCTGTATTCACGTCTACAAAAGGTGGTTGGGGCTACTGAACGGATTCAGACTATTTTAGATCATGAAGAGGAACCGCTCGAGTTGAAGCAGGAAGCGGCAAAAGAGAGCAGAGATATTATACTTCGTGATGTTGCCTTTTCCTATACTGAAGGTGAAGAGGTCCTTCATAATGCGAACTTGGTCATCCCGGCTAACCGGACGACAGCATTCGTGGGACCGAGTGGAAGTGGGAAGTCCACCTTGTTTTCATTGTTGGAACGCTTTTATGTGCCGGATACAGGGGAAATTCGTTATGGAGACGAACCGATATCGTCATATACACTTTCCTCCTGGCGCTCCAAAATTGGTTATGTATCGCAGGAAAGCTCAATGATGACCGGAACGGTCAGAGATAACATTACATATGGCTTGGGGCGCGAAGCTGACTTGGAAGAAGTGAGACGAGCAGCCACGATGGCGTATGCGGATACATTTATTATGGATCTACCTCAAGGCTACAACACTGAGGTGGGAGAACGGGGAATGAAGCTGTCTGGAGGGCAGCGTCAACGGATCGCTATTGCGCGTGCGCTTCTTCGTAGCCCTGACATTCTCATGCTGGATGAGGCTACATCTAGTCTGGACAGCTCATCTGAGCATGAGGTACAGAAGGCCCTAGCGAACTTGATGGAAGGACGCACGACGATTGTCATTGCTCATCGTTTGTCTACAGTGGTTCACTCCGATCAGATTATCGTGTTGGACAAGGGCAAGGTGACCGGTGCAGGAACTCATACTGAGTTATTAGAGTCCCATCAGGTGTACCGTGAGCTGGCTCAAAAGCAGTTTGTGGAGATGGGGGAAAGAAGTATGGAGTATTAGAGGCCGCTTCGCGTGTGATTTGATCCTCCGATCGCTCCGCTTCTTCGGATTCAAGTCACACGCTCCACTGGTGCCGCAAAGCTTCATACTTTTGTAAAAGAATAGGGAAAAAGGCGTATTAGGAAATAAGGTTGGATTTTTATGGTTAAATGTGTTACGCTTACTTTCCTTTTTTTGTGTCGGAGCAAGTGAATGCGATGCAGAAATCGAGACTTGATATTCTTAGGAGGTAACTGAAATGGAGAATGAGTTTCAAAGTGCCTATCAAGAAGAACAGCATAGGCTGTCGCTTGCTATGGAGGAAATTGATCGGAGATTGGAACGGCTTCGCAATACGCCGGTGTACACCGGGCATGATTTTACGGAGCAAGTGCTGGAATCGGCACGGGAGGAAAAACGTCAGGCTTTGGCCAAAAGCTCACAGGAGCCTTATTTTGGTCGTATGGATTTTGACGAGCGTGGCAGAGGGCAGCGGAAGCCGCTTTATATCGGTAAAATTGGAGTGGAGCGTGAAGAAACGTCAGCGTATCCGCTGGTGATTGATTGGCGTGCACCGATTGCCAGCTTGTTTTATTCGTTTACAGGTGGTGAAGAAACCGCGTCTTACGAAGCTCCTGAGGGAACCATTGAGGGCTTGGTCTATCTGAAGCGTAATGTTGTCATTCGCAAAAAAATCCTGGAACGGGTAGCCGATACATATAATCGTGAAAGCGACGAGCCTGCCGTTTCTGATGAGTTTCTCGTTTATCGTTTGGGAGAAAACAAGGATAACCGTTTACGGGATATCGTGTCTACCATTCAGGCGGAGCAGGATCAGATCATCCGCGCGGCCAAAAATACAGCCCTCGTTATTCAGGGGGTAGCGGGTAGTGGCAAGACGACGGTAGCGCTGCATCGTCTCGCATTTTTGCTGTATCAATACAAGGATCAGGTATCAGCGGACAAAATGGTAATTTTCGCACCAAACCATATGTTCCTTGACTATATTTCAGATGTACTTCCAGAGCTGGGGGTCGGGAATATTCAGCAAAGTACATTTGCAGACTGGGCACTGGACTTATTGGGTTTGGATTTACCTTTGGCTGATCCTGCCGAAACATTATCTTATTGGTTTGAGAGTGGCAGTCTGAGAAAGGAATCCATGGATGAGGCGCCGGGAAGATTCAAGGGCTCGGTTCACTTTATGGAGTTGCTTCAAGCTTTTGTTGAACGACTGGAGCCCATCTCCGTGCCCGAGGGGGATTTTTCACCATGGGATGGAGCGGTGCTGCCACAAGCTGAGATTTTGAATTGGTTTAATGAGGAATATAAGCCTTATCCGCTCGCGAAGCGGAAGGAGCGTGTGCTGGCAAGAGTGCACCGCTGGATTGAAATGGAACTGAAAAAGTCGCCTTCGGCGGCAGCGCTCAAGGAACGCAAGAAAAAGGCAGGGACACGGGAAAAGGCATATGCTAAAAAATGGCCACAATATGACGCACTGACGCTCTATAAGCAGCTTTTTCAGGCAGCTAAAGGGTTACCCGCAGATACGGCTGCGGAGATGAAGGCTTCTCTGCCGACTGCTATTTTTAAGACCACACAGTCGGACCTGCGAAAACAGATTATCCGTGAAGAAGATCTGACTGCGTTAGTGTATCTTCACGTGCTGATTCATGAGGTAGAGTCATCTCAACGTTTTGACCATGTGGTCATTGATGAAGCGCAGGATTTTTCACCTTTTCATATCGCATTGCTGGATTTGTTCGTGAAAGGGCATTCCTTCACTATACTGGGCGATTTATCGCAGGGTATTCATGAATACCGTGGCGTACATGCGTGGGAGGAAATGAGTTCTCTTTTTGCGCCGGAACATACAGGGTATTTTGCACTTACGCGGAGCTATAGATCAACCTTGGAAATTATAGAATTTGCAAACACGATTTTGGAGCAGGGAGTTCGCGGCGGTATTACGGCAGTTCCGGTATTTCGTAGTGGCGATCCGGTGCGTACGATGTCTTACGACTCATCGGTGCGTGAGCAGAGTTTGCTCACCGCTCTAAAAGAGCTGTCCTCCAAGGAGTATCGTACTGTTTCTGTGCTGACCCGTACCTTAAAAGAGGCTGTGGAGCTACATGAGGTTTTCACAAGTGCGGGGTTGGATGTGAATTTGATTGACGGTGGTAAAAAGCAATATGAAGGCGGATTGTCGGTACTGCCTGTGTACCTATCCAAAGGTCTGGAGTTCGATGCAGTTATTGTGGCGGATGCCGACCATGAGCATTATGGAGAACGGGCATGGGATGCCAAGCTGCTGTATGTAGGATGTACCCGTGCGCTGCATGAGCTGTGGCTATTGCATGATGGCTCACTTCCTAGTTACGTACAGGCACAGACGGAGTAAACAGAAAAGCGTTGTAAAGCATCGCCTGAGTTGTTGTATTCCTTTTTGTTTAATGTTTATCTTAGTGATGGAAATTAGGAAGTCATGTCAGTCGAAGAACAGCCACGAAATTCATCTTTCGTCTAAGGCTGTTCTTTCTTTTTTTGTGGGCGACTGACTTGGAGATCTACAGCTGTGCCGTGACCATGCTATCTGCAACTTGTTAACGGATATGGTAGAATAAGAGGCGGTTTACACTGTATCAGGATTATAGATGACTTGAATTTTCATGATTTTTAACCGTATGAGCGAACATAATATAGTAGGTTTTCGAAGAAAAAGAGAAAGTGTTCGTTCATAAACCATAAGGAAGTGAATGAAATGGACTTATTTTCATATTCCCAAGAGTCAACGCCAAGCAATCGGTTGCTTGCGGATCGCTTGCGTCCGACTTCGCTGGATGAATATATTGGACAGGAGCATGTTGTGGGTCCGGGTAAGCTGCTGCGAAGAGCTATAGAGGCAGATCAGGTCTCTTCTATTTTGTTGTACGGACCACCGGGGTGCGGCAAAACAACGCTGGCACATATCATCTCGCAACACACGCAAGGCGATTTTGTACGTCTGAATGCTGTAGAAGCATCTGTGAAAGACGTAAGAGAAGTCATTGACCGTGCACAGACGAATAAATCGATGTATGGCAAAAAAACTATTTTGTTTCTCGACGAGGTACATCGGTTTAACAGTTCACGTCAGGATGCACTGCTGCCTGCGGTGGAAAAGGGCACGATCGTGTTTATTGGCGCCACGACTGAAAATCCCTTTCACTACGTCAACGGCGCTTTAATGAGCCGTTCTACGCTGTTCCAGCTTGAAGCGCTAACGCAGGAGCATTCGCTGGCTGCTATGCGCCGCGCCTTGAGTGATGCGGACAAAGGGCTCGGCTACATGCAGCTTCAGGTAGATGAAGCTGCACTGGCTCACATCGCGTCCATGGCGAACGGTGATATCCGCCGCGCTTTGAACGCGCTAGAACTGGCGGCGCTCACGACGCCTCCGCTGGCAGACGGCACGATTCACGTGACACTGGAAGTCGCAGAGGAATCCATTCGCCGCCCGATTGTCAAAGCAGATGAATCCACGCAGTATGACGTGCTGTCGGCCTTTCACAAAAGCATTCGCGGCTCTAGCGACGCCGCGCTGTTCTGGTTCCTGTATGCCGTAGAAAAGCTCGGCATGGACCCGATGACCTTTATCCGCCGCCTCATCGCGGCGAGCAGTGAAGACATTGGCCTGGCGAACCCGCAGGCAATGGTGCAAGCGGTGAGTGCGCTTGAAGCCTATCGCAATAACGGCTGGCCCGAGGCCAAACTGAACATTGCACAGGCCATTTTGTTCGCCGTGGAAAGCCCCAAATCGAATGCCGTATATACGGCGATTTCACGGGCCATGTCGGCTATGGACGATATCAAATCGGCCGAGGTGCCACTCCATTTGCGTGACGCACACTACAAAGGCTCGGAAAAGCTCGGTCATGTTGGCTATCAATATCCACATAATTATCCGAATCATTATGTGAAGCAGCAATATTTGCCCGATTCGATAGCAGACCAAACCTTCTACCAGGCTACTGAGCAGGGGAATGAATCCAAAATCAGGCAAAACCAGCGGTGGCGGGATTCCCAGTCTTAATATATATGTACGACTTAATATACAGAGTGTGTACGAAATCGTCACGTTACACCATGATCGTGCAAGAGCGAAGAAGGGGATAAGAAGATGAAAGACGTGCTATTCGTTGCCGCGGGCGGAGCGCTTGGAACCTCTACCCGTTATGGCCTGCAATCGCTGTTGCCTGCGGCGGGTGCGGATTTTCCACTTGGTGTGCTGCTAATCAATTGGATCGGCTGCCTGTTTCTTGGTTGGTTCTTTACGGTAACCTTGCGATCATGGCGGATCAAGCCGCGATTGCGACTTGCCATCGGAACAGGCTTTACAGGGGGCTTTACCACCTTTTCCACCTTTGCAGTGGATGCTGTCCGCCTCACGGTTCACGATCGTATGATGACGGCTGTGTTGTACCTGCTGCTTAGCGTAGGCGGAGGGCTGTTTTTGACATGGATAGGTATCCGCCTAGGTTCAAAAATGACGCAGGCTGCTCCCAAGGAGGAACGCTTATGATCTGGTGGGCAGCGGCAGGCGGTATCGTGGGTACACTGGCGAGATACGGGCTTGGCATGTGGGCCGGAAAGAGGTTTGGTACCGCATTTCCGTGGGGGACGTGGATCATTAACGTCAGCGGTTCATTGCTGCTAGGCTGGCTCTATGGCGAGTTTACGCAAAACCATTTGTCTCCTGCACTCTGGATGCTGCTAGGAACAGGTTTTTGTGGCGGCTACACCACCTTTTCCACATTTGGCTATGAATCTCTTCAACTGATGGAGCGTAAAGAATACCGACGCATGGCTACGTATGTACTGTCCTCTGTCGTGATAGGAGTTGTAGCTGCGGCTATCGGGTACAGAGTCAGTTAAGCTTTATACATTTTCGAAATAACACGTAAAAATGCAATAAAAAGCTTCCAATCCCGTACTCAAGGCATTTTCAGCCGTGATAAGGTTTCGGAAGCTTAGTGCTGTACCTATACAGCTATTTTTTATCTCGTTCTTTGTACAATTCAGGTAAAAGGGATTCAAGTTCAGGTCTTGGATCAGGATCAGACAACTTCATTTCCTCCAGCGTTTGGACGGCAATCCGTAGCACAGTATAATCCCTATACCAACGGTTGTCTGAAGGAACGACATACCAAGGAGCTTGTTTGGTTGCGCTTAGCTCTAATACATCCTCATAATACTGGGTATATTGCTTCCAAAATTTTCGTTCCTGCAAGTCACTTGGATCGAGTTTCCAGTTTTTGTGAGGCTTTTCAATCCGGTCGATCAGCTTTTCTAACTGAAATTGCTTTGAAATATGTAAAAAGATTTTAACCACCTTTACACCATTATCCAGCAACAACTGTTCAAAATGCTTGATATGCTTAATATTCCGTTTGGCCTGCTTATCGGATATCTGTCCGTGAACACGTGTAATCAGCACATCCTCATAATAAGAACGGTTAAATGCTGCAATATATCCACGTCCTGGAGTAACGCTATGAGCACGCCACAAGAAATCATGACTTAATTCCTCAGCCGTAGGTGATTTAAAGCTGTGGACAGTCACCCCCGCAGGGTTAAGGTTGGAAAATACCTGTTTGATGACGCCATCTTTGCCGCTGCAATCCATACCCTGAAATACAAACAAAACGGATTGTTTTTTCTCTGTAAATAATTTGCTTTGTAATTCCGTGAAGCGTTCCTTCAATTGATCTGTTTCCTGTCGGATTTCTTCTTTATTTTTGATATTCTTCGTATCCTTGGGGTCCCATTCTTTCAAAGAAACTTTTTTACCCGGTGTCAGCATTCCTAATGAATCAGACATAAAGGCACGCTCCTTTTCAATTGAAGTATGATCTTGTCTACATCATATACCCAAATGAGGATGTTATCAAAAGTTCCTTATGTATTAATGGTCTTTCAAGTTAATTCGAAAAGGATTACATAGGGAAGAAGTTAGAAGTCCCTTGTAGCGATCTTATTTAAATATGACGGTTCCTATTTTAAAATGGGAAGCATACCAATGGATTAAAAAAGGGACGTGCATACACCATGGAAAATTTTTGCAAGGAATGTTTGTCCAGCATGACAGACATCATAAAGAGCAGATTATCAATTCTTTACAAGCCATTACTAAAAACATCTTTCATTAAAAAAGTCGCCTCCCAAATCTGGAGAGACGACTTTTTTAATTCCCTGCTATATCAATGCAAAATGGTCATTTTATTTAAACTGTTTCAGGCTGAAGTTTTTCAACCTTATCAATGGTTCCGCCACCCAGACAGCGTTCCCCGTCGTAAAATACAACAGCTTGTCCAGGCGTAATGGCCTTTTGATGTACATCGAATATGACATGCACGGTTCCATCCGCAAGCCATTGTAAAGTTACTTGCTGATCAGGTTGGCGATAACGGAACTTGGCTGTGCAACGGAATTCGCTGGTCGGACGAGTATCTGCGCCTTCAATCCAGTTCACGTCCGTTGCAATCAGGCTGGTAGAATACAGACTGTGGTGACGATCACCTTGTACCACATACAGAATATTCTTCTCCAGATCCTTATCCGCTACAAACCACGGTTCGCCTGAACCCGATCCGCCAATGCCCAAGCCTTGTCGTTGACCCAGTGTATAGTACATCAGACCATCGTGACGTCCTTTGACTTCACCAGTAGCGATATCCACCATGTCTCCACCTTTTGCAGGCAGATATCCACTCAGAAACTCCTTGAAATTACGCTCGCCGATAAAGCATACGCCTGTGCTGTCTTTCTTCTTGGCCGTATACAGTCCCGCAGCTTCCGCAATTTTACGTACTTCTGGTTTCGGCAGATGACCGATGGGAAACATCGCTCGGGACAACTGTGTTTGGCTTAATGCATTTAGGAAATAAGTCTGATCCTTGTTGCTATCCACACCTCGCAGCAAAGTAAAGTGGCCGTCTTCTTCCACAACCCGTGCATAATGTCCAGTAGCAACATAATCTGCTCCCAAATCCAGCGCTTTATTTAGAAACTCGCCGAATTTAATTTCACGGTTACACATGACATCCGGGTTGGGTGTGCGTCCAGCTTTATATTCATCAAGAAAATAGGAGAATACTTTATCGAAGTATTCTTTCTCAAAATTGACGGTATAGTAAGGAATGTCGATCTGTTCACAGACGCGGCGCACATCCTCCGCATCCTCCTCAGCCGTACAACGGCCAAATTCATCCGTGTCATCCCAGTTTTTCATGAAGATGCCGATTACGTCATAGCCCTGCTCCTTCAGCAGCAGCGCGGTAACGGATGAGTCGACGCCACCGGACATCCCGACGACGACACGGGTTTCATGATTGGCTTTAGCCATGGTCATCACCCAATTCTTTCAATATTGTTGTAGAACCCACCTATTGTAACATAAACGATAATAAGATACGATGTTTGGACGATCAAACGACACGGCGAACGATGGAAGAAAGCTATATAAAATGGGCTAAAGCTGTTCCAAATCGCTCGAAAGCAACTTTTTTTAAGATTGTTACCGTAATGTTTCCCTTTACCTGCCCTAATATGTTAACATAAGCTGAGGGTTAGGATCGGAATAGAGAGGTTTACAACACCAGTTATTCCGCGTGTTTAACGGAATTGTTACTATAAGTGAGGTGGCACAATTGAAAATATCAACGAAGGGCCGTTATGGCCTGACCATTATGATGGAACTTGCAGCCAGGTTTGGCGAAGGTCCAACTTCTTTGAAAAGTATTGCCGAAAAAAATCAGTTGTCAGAGCATTATCTGGAACAGCTCATCGCGCCTTTGCGTAATGCAGGTTTGGTAAAAAGTATCCGTGGTGCTTACGGCGGTTATATTTTGGCGAATGAACCGGCAGGAGTAACAGCGGGAGACATCATTCGTGTACTGGAAGGTCCGATATCTCCGGTAGATTTCACGGAAGAAGACGATCCGGCAAAACGTCAGCTGTGGCTGCGGATTCGTGACAGCATCGCTGAAGTGTTGGATTCTACTACACTTAAGGACTTGATCACATACCAAGAACATGATGAATTGGACAATTACATGTTCTATATTTGAGGTGGATTAACATGAACAGAATTTATCTGGATCATGCCGCATCGACTCCTATGCATCCTGAGGTTGCGCAGACTATGATGGACATCATGACCGGCCAATATGGCAACGCTTCGAGCGTTCATGCCTTTGGCCGCGATGCCAAGCGCACCGTCAGCGCTGCTCGGGATGCCGTTGCGGCCTCTTTGGGCTGCAAGCCTGAAGAAATTATATTTACGAGCGGAGGGACAGAAAGCGATAATCTGGCCCTGTTTGGGACGGCTACGGCAGACGGCCGTACTTCCGGGCATATGATTACAACCGCGGTTGAACATCACGCAGTGCTTCATGCTTGTGATGAGCTGGAAAAAGCGGGGTATGAGGTGACTTATGTCCCGGTCAACGGTTTTGGACGCGTGAACCCTGCGGATATCGAGGCTGCCATTCGTCCGGACACTTTTTTGATCAGCATGATGTATGCCAACAATGAGGTGGGCGTCATTCAGCCGATCTCAGAAGTAGGGCAGATTGCGAGAGAACATGGCATTGTATTCCATGTAGATGCGGTTCAAGCTTACGGTCATATATCCATCGACTGCCGGAATCTCCCAATTGACTTACTGAGTGTGTCGGGTCATAAGATTAACGGACCACAAGGGGTGGGTGCATTATATATCCGCCAAGGTACACGCATTCAGCCGCTAATGCATGGGGGACTTCAGGAAAAGAAACGCCGTGCCGGGACAGAAAACATCGCCGGTATTGCGGGTCTGGCTAAAGCCGCAACTCTAGCTAATGCTTCCATTGAGGAGCGTGGGGTGCACGATACGGTTCTTCGCCAGACACTGCTTAAAGGGTTGGAAGACACTCTGGGTAGCCAAAATTTTGTAATTAACGGTGATCCTGATCATTCTTTACCTAATGTCCTTAATGTTAGCTTTCCGGCCATTGGTACAGAGACCATGCTGATGAACCTTGACATGGAAGGAATCGCAGTAGCAAGCGGATCAGCCTGTACTTCCGGATCTCTAGAGCTATCGCATGTATTGCAGGCGATGGATCTTCCTGAAGATGTTTTACATTCAGCGATTCGGTTTAGCTTCGGTTTGGGTAATACTACGGAAGAAATGGAATACACGGCCAAGAAAATTGAAACCATATGGAAGCGGCTGCGTACTAGGTACTAGGGATTTCTCCGCATTTTAATAAGAAGGGAGGGGCGGTTTTCCATTTCATTGCATGAACGGAAGCAAGGTCTGACAGGCATGTAGGAAAAGGACCGCACCTTCGTTCGGATTGCAGAATGAGGAGGTACCCTATATATGAAGCTTCAAGATATGATCGGACTTGCCGTTTTCGATGTGGAGGACGGGAAGCAGATTGGTAAAATACATGACTTTATGGTGACAGCTGATTGGCGGATCACAGGGATCGAGTTGGAAGGAAAAGGGCTTTTTTCTTCTCACGTGAAAATGGTTGCTTGGGATGACATCGTTGCTTACGGTGAGGATGCGATCATGATTCGCAATCAGCAGGCTGTCCGTAAAACGGAGGCCCATGATATACAACATACGTACTTGCTTGGACCCGGTAAACTGAAGGATCTATCCGTGCTAACAGAGGAAGGGCTTATGCTCGGGCACATCTCGGATGTTTATTTTGACCAGGAAATGGGCAATAACATAATAGGCTTGGAAATCAGCGATGGTTTTGTATCGGATATTATAGAGGGGCGGAAATGGCTGCCCTGCACCGAAGATATGTCCATCGGGGAAAATGCTGTTATGGTTCCCCCGTTAAGCGAGCAGCGTCTGGAAAAAGCCATATATTCTGTTAATGGATAGGGTGAGTTTATTGAGATGTCCGAATTGTAATTCCAAAGATATCGGCAAAATCGGCTCCCATCAATTTTATTGCTGGGGATGCTTTATCGAACTTCAGGTGAATGGTGAAAAAATGTCTGTCTACCAAGTGGAAGAGGATGGAACGCTCAGTTCGCTGGACGACCTATTCTTTGGAGATGAGATGGCACAACAGGACTTGCCGCAAATTCATGCTTCTTCCTAAGCTTGACACCGAAAGTGGACAGGCTGCTTGCTAAGAGGTGTGATCTACATACGCTTAGTAGGTTGGATAATGCTTGATAAAAACAACGAAGAGGGTGCCCCGAACGGCCATATTGGCTGGGGCACCCTCTTTTGTATACCGTTTTTGTGAAGATGGTTAGTTCTACAATTTAAAGCGTTTGACCTCTTCCAATAAAAGATCTGCATGAGAATCGAGTTTGGCAGAAAGGTCGGCAATATTGTTCATGGCATGACCTTGTTCTTGCACAGAGGAAGCCACTTCCTCTGTAGATGCTGCACTTTGTTCAGAAACAGCGACAACGCTGGAAATGACATCGGAAATATGTCCAGCATTCACACGGAGATGATCTGTAGCGGCGGTAACGTCCTCAATTTGGGCAAGCATATGCTGAGAAGCCCCACGAATGGATTCAAACGCCTGTCTCGTTGCAATGGCAGCATGCTCCTGTTCTACAGTTACAGCAAGAGCCTTCTTCATTTCCTCCGCGCTTTGTACTCCTGCAATTTTAATTTCTTCCAGCTTACTCATGATACTGTCACTGGAACTGCCCGCTTGTTCAGCCAGCTTTCTCACTTCTCCCGCGACGACGGCAAAACCTCGTCCGTGTTCTCCGGCCCGTGCCGCTTCGATGGATGCATTGAGGGCCAGCAGGTTTGTTTGTGCGGCGATATCGTGGATGGCCCCGGCCAGCCGCTCAATATCCTGAGTTTTCAGCGCGAGCGAATCTACGGCTTCTCCTGCCGCAGTCGTCGTTTGTCTGGACTCGGCGGCCAGTTTCGCTTGACGTTCTGCTGTTTCATACCCTGCAAGCACGGCAGAATCTGTTTCGAATACGGCAGTTTGGGTCCGTTTAACACTTTCGCCAATCTGGTCGATGGAGCCTGTCATGTGAGTCAGCTTCTCAGAGCCGGAATATACAGCCTCAGCCTGATCGCTCGCTCCTTGGGCAAGCTCCTGAACTGCACTGGAGATTTGTGACGCGATGGTTCCGGTATCCTTAGCGTGCTGATGCATATCATGGGAAGCTGAGCTGACATCGCCCGCCGTATCTGATACCTTGCGCAACAGGTGAGAGAGATTATCAGACATGATATTAAAATCTGTCCCCAGGCTGGCAATTTCATCTTTACCTTTAACATCCACACGAGCGGTCATATCGCCTTCAGCTATACGTTTGACATTCGCTTGGAGTCTGCGAATCGGCTTAATAAAGTTGTTTGCCGCCCAGATCGCCAGCAGCATAGCGACAACCAAGATGATAGCAACCGTTATAATCAACATATTACGAGTGGAGTAATACTCCTGAAAAGCAATATCTTTGGAAATGGACAACCCTACAATCCAGCCTGTGCTAGGCATCTTTTTAAAATAAAGCTGACGGTCACTACCATTATAGCTATAGTCTGTTTCTCCCGAAGCTGCGCTCAGCAGGGCTGCGGTTGATGAACCCAACTCGGGATTGTCCTTGAGGTTTTTGCCAGCCAGCTTGTTGTCTGGGTGCGCGATCACGGCTCCATTTTGGTCAATCAAAAATGCGTAGCCCAATCCGTTCAGGTCTATGCTTTTAATTATTTTTGTCATATCGTTGAGCATTATATCCTCGCTGACCACACCAGAGACGGAGCCATTCGAATTTTTGAGAGGCTTCGCAATAGAAATGGTGAAATTCGTACTATTTGCATCAATGTACGGGGACGAGTAATACATTTCTCCCTTGGTTTTGGCATCCTTGTACCACGGTCGAGCGCGAGGATCATAACCTGCTTCAAACCAGCCAGATCCATCCCAGTAGGCTCCATCTTCAAAGCCTGCGTAAATATTGGAAATATTTTGATCTTTATAGTTTTGAAAAGCTGCCTTCAGAGATACGGCTTTGGCATCTGATGAAATATCGCTGGATTCCAGACCTGCAGCCAATGTTTCAATAATTTTGGCATTACCACCTATCCATCCGTCGAGCTGATTGACGGTTTCGGAGGTTTTGCTGTTCATAAGCTCTTGGATATCATGATTGGCCTGATTTTTAACGCTTGTCATGCTAATGATCGACAATGGCCCAGCTGCAACGATAACAATGCAAGTGAAAAGGAGAATAAGCTTGATTTTTAAGTTCATGTAACGACCCCCGATGTTTCAGAAATGTGAAAACTTAAAGTAGTGCTTTGTACTTATATCGTCAGATGGAATGACTTTGTTAATTGTTTTCATCCGTTTTCATCATTTTTTTACAATGGTAATCTATGGGGCATTCCAGACTCGCGGGAAGGATTAAAGTAGAGGTACAGGCATATACTTAAAGGAGGCTAGTCCAGTAAGGGGGCACGAAATGGAGCAATTAACGAAAAGTAGACTGTTCCGGTACGGAATATGGACGCTGCTGGGACTTGTCATTCTATATTTTATCTGGCTGCTGCGACCTTTGTTTTTGCATTTGTACGAATTTCTGAAAACAATCATTGCTCCGTTTGCGGTAGCGATGATCATCTCCTATGTACTTAATCCGGTTGTCAGTATGCTGGGCGGTCGCAAGGTGCCTCGAAGCGTAGCTGTGCTGCTCATCTATGCTGTGTTTTTAGCCAGTCTCGTTGTGATTCTGATGAACCTGATTCCGATGTTCATTGAACAACTGGATGAGCTGAATGAGCATCTGCCTGAGCTGACCATGCATGCACAAGGATTAATGACGAATATGGATAGCGGCATTTTGCCCCAAGGGGTGCGAACGGGTATGAATCAATGGTTTTTCCAACTAGAGAATCGGATGGCAACAGGGATTTCTAACTTTATGGATAACATCGGCGGGATGATCAATATGCTGTTCAATGTGTTCATTGTACCGTTCCTCATTTTTTATATTTTGAAGGATTTTGATGTGTTCGAGCGGACGATTGTGTCTTACCTCCCGCGTTCTCGTCGCAAGGCGATTGTAACGGTACTTAAGGAAATTGATCAGGCGCTTGGCAACTATGTCAGGGGACAATTACTGGTATGCGTCATTATTGGAGTGATGGCTTATCTCGGATATATGCTCATTGGCATGCCTTATGCGCTGTTGCTGGCAGGAGTGGTTGCAATTTTTAACATCGTTCCGTATTTGGGCCCCTTTTTGGGAGCCGCTCCGGCAGTAGTCATGGCTTCTACGGTCTCCTTAAAAATGGTGCTTTTGGTCGTGGTCGTTAACACCTGTATTCAAGTGTTGGAGAGCAATGTCATTTCTCCCCAGGTGGTGGGACGAACGTTGCATCTGCATCCGATAGCCATTATTTTCGCTCTGCTAGTGGGTGGGGAAATTGCGGGAATTACCGGCTTGATTTTAGCGGTTCCCGTGATGGCAGTCTTAAAGGTAGGACTTCAGCATTTTTTTGCTTATTACGTGAAGCGGAAAACAATCTGATTTTGTCCATACACCGTATGTATCTTGTCTGAAATCGCGTTGACACGGCTAAATGACACGGATATACTGAGTTGAGTATGTTTAAATGTGTTTATCCAGTAGGGAAAGCTCATTTCGAAGTGCGGGCTGAACCCGCCGGGATGCTCCCGTTACCAGTGAAAACAAGGCGATCGATCGTCCGTTAAGCAAATGTTGGTGTGCAGCTTGCGCATGGGCATTTCGTACAGAGGGGACGGCGTTAACCAGGGTGGTACCGCGATACAATCGTCCCTGATCCGTTCAGGGGCGTTTTTCTGTTTTTTTATGGCCTGTGCCAGGAACCAGTGACACCATAATTAGGAGGCTACTTATATGAAAGCTAGTGAAATCCGCTCCAAATGGCTGGAGTTTTTTGAAAGCAAGGGACATGTGATTGAACCAAGCGCGCCGCTTGTTCCACATAAAGATCCTTCCCTGCTGTGGATTAATGCGGGTATGGCACCGCTTAAGCCTTATTTTGACGGACGTGTGAAGCCAGAAAATCCACGTATTGCCAATTCGCAAAAATGTATCCGGACGAACGACATTGAGAATGTCGGCAAAACGCGCCGTCATCACACCTTTTTCGAAATGCTCGGCAACTTTTCCATTGGTGACTATTTTAAGGAAGAAGTCATTACATGGGCATGGGAGTTTCTGACGGATCCAAAATGGATTGGTTTTGATCCGGAACGTCTGGCTGTAACTGTGTATCCTGAGGATGAGGAAGCGTACAAGCTGTGGAACGAAAAAGTTGGACTTCCTGCCGAGCGTATCATCAAATTGGAAGATAACTTCTGGGATATCGGTGAAGGCCCTTGTGGACCTTGTACGGAAATCTTTTATGATCGTGGCGAAGCCTACGGCAGCGACATGACGGACCCTGAAATGTATCCGGGGGGAGAAAATGAGCGTTATCTGGAAGTGTGGAACCTCGTATTCTCACAATTCAACCATAACAAAGACGGTAGCTATACGCCGCTTCCAAACAAAAATATTGATACAGGGGCTGGATTAGAGCGTTTTGCATCCATTTTGCAAAATGTGGATTCCAACTTTGATACGGATATCTTCCAGCCACTAATCCAAAAAACAGCGGCGATGGCGGGAGTAAAATATAACGAAAATGTGGACAGTGATGTGGCTCTTAAGGTTATTGCTGACCATGTCCGCACCGTAGCTTTTGCAATTGGTGACGGTGTGCTGCCTTCTAATGAAGGACGGGGTTACGTGATTCGCCGTTTGCTGCGCCGGGCTGTGCGCTATGGAAAAATGCTGGGCATGAACCGTCCATTTATGTTTGAGCTGGTGAAAACCGTTGGGGATGTCATGGGTGTGTATTACCCTGAGGTAGTGGACAAGCGTGATTTCATCATCAAAGTGATCAAAACGGAAGAGGAACGCTTCCATGAAACACTGACAGATGGATTGGCAATTTTGTCCGATATCAGTGCTCAGGCGAAGGCCGAAGGTCGCAATGTCATTAGCGGAGCAGATGCTTTCAAACTGTATGATACGTACGGGTTCCCATTCGATCTCACAGAGGATTATGCGGACGAGCAGGGCTTGAAAGTAGACCGTGAAGGCTTTGATGAAGCGATGCAGGAGCAACGCAAACGCGCTCGTGATGCTCATCAGGACAGCGCGAGCATGAAGATTCAGGGCGGAGCTTTGTCCGGACTGGCGGTTAAAAGTGAATTTGTTGGATATAATGACCTCGTAACTGAGTCTAAAATTGTGGCGATTGTATATGAAGATGTACTGGTGGACAGTGTTAGTGAAGGGCAGTCTTGTCAGGTCGTGCTGGATGTGACTCCTTTCTATGCCGAAAGCGGAGGACAAGTCAGTGACCAAGGCTTGCTGCGTGGAGGTACGGTAACCGCGAAGGTCGAAGGACTGTTTAAGGCGCCACAAGGTCAGCATGTGCATCAGGTTGTTGTAGAAGCTGGTGAGTTGAACGTGGGCGATACGGTGAAAGCAGAAGTAGATCAAGCTTCACGTGGAGAAATTGAGAAAAACCATACGGCTACACATTTGCTTCACAAAGCGCTTAAAGAAGTGCTGGGTGACCATGTCAATCAGGCGGGTTCTTTGGTTGAGCCTGGGCGTCTGCGTTTTGACTTTTCCCATTTTGGAAGCATTACACCAGAAGAGCTGGCGGATATTGAACTGCGTGTAAACCGTGCCATCTGGAGCCAACTGGACGTTAATATTGAATTGAAACCGATTGATGAAGCCAAGGCTCTCGGAGCAATGGCGCTGTTCGGTGAAAAGTATGGAGATATCGTACGGGTCGTTAAGGTTGGCGATTACAGCATTGAACTATGCGGTGGCTGTCATGTCAGCAATACTTCGCAAATTGGCTTGTTCAAGCTTGTCAGCGAGAGCGGCATTGGATCAGGTGTACGTCGTATCGAAGCGGTGACCGGACGTTTTGGCTTTGAATATATGGAAGGTCAATTAGAGCTGTTGAAGGTGTCAGCTGGGCTTGTAAAATCCAAGCTGTCTGAGGTGCCAAAGCGTATCGAATCTTTGCAGCAACAAATTAAAGACCTCAGTCGTGAAAATGAATCGCTGCAAAGCAAGCTGAGCGTTATTGAGGCGGGCCAGCTGACCGATCAGGTCGTGCAAGTAGGCGGGGTGCAGCTGTTGGCTGCACGCGTGCAGGCTTCCAGCATGGATGCGTTGCGTGCGATTGCTGATGAACTGAAAGGGAAACTTCCGGCTGCTGTGCTGGTGCTCGGCGCTGCAATGGACGACAAAGTTAATTTTGTCGTAGCAGTTCCGGCAGAGCATACCAAGGCTGGACTTCATGCAGGCAAGCTCGTGAAAGAAATTGCTGCCGTATGCGGTGGCGGTGGTGGCGGACGACCTGACATGGCGCAAGCCGGTGGTAAGGATGCCAGCAAGCTGGACGAAGCACTTCAACGTGCGCATGAACTGGTGTCGGCAGCCTCACAAGGATAAAGTTCGATAATTTTTGCGGATTTTTGGGAAAAAACGGGCTTAGATATTTCCTTGTAGGGCTTTGCTTATGGTATGATGTAAAAGAATAAGCTGGCATAAACATGTACACATGTTTTGTGGAAGCGAGGTGTCAACAATGGATTCCATGGACAAAACGGTCAAATTTAATGTCAAGGCAGATGAGAAGGAAGCTTCTGCTCAGGAGATTTTGTTGACCGTATATGATGCGCTGGTGGAAAAAGAATACAATCCGATCAATCAAATCGTCGGCTATTTGCTATCCGGTGATCCGGCTTATGTGCCACGGCATAATAATGCCAGAAGCCTGGTACGTAAAAAAGAGCGCGATGAGTTGATTGAAGAGTTGGTTCGTTTCTATCTCGCCAAGCACCGTTAGGAGACAGGCATGAAAGTAATGGGATTGGATTACGGGGATCGCCGAATTGGGGTCGCCGTAAGTGATGCCTTCGGCTGGACCGCCCAAGGATTGGAAGTCATAGAACGACGCGGTGACGACAGCGAGTTCGGTAAAATTGCAAATTTAGTTCGTGACAATGAGGTGGGCGAGGTTGTTGTAGGTTTGCCAAAAAACATGAACGGAACCGTGGGTCCACGCGGTGAGATTTGCATCGAGTTTGCGAACCGACTCAAGGAGTTACTGGGTTTACCCGTTCACCTTTGGGATGAACGGCTGACGACGCGTTCGGCGGAGCGTACGCTTCTGGAGGCCGACGTCAGCCGAAAAAAACGCAAGCAGGTGGTAGATAAACTGGCCGCAAGCCTGATCTTGCAAAACTATTTGGACGCACACAGTACAGGGTGAGGGGGATTTCGTAATGGCTGAAAATCAAGTGGGTATGGAAGAAGAGCCGGAAATTATTTATATTGCCGATGACGAGGGCAACGAGGAAGAGTTCGAGGTCATTATGAAGTTTGAGGTAGATGGTTCCGAAGCGAAGTACATGATGGTTGCGCCAGTGGACCCTGAAGCTGATGAGTCCGATGTGTACGCCTTCCGTTACGAGGAAGAAGGCGATGATATTAAATTGTTTGTGATCCAAGACGATGCCGAATGGGAAATCGTCGAAGAGACCTTTAATACATTTGTAGAAGAAGATGAAGAGGAAGACGGGAAATGACGATCTATTCACGTGAAGACCTGAGTTGGACCTCTGATTTGAAGGAAACGTTCGACGGCGATGTAGAGCTGCAGGATGAACAGGGCCATGCGATGCGCATGGAATTGGAAGCAGAGTTCAAGGTAGGTGAGCAACGGTACGCCGTATTGCGTAGACCTGGGGCTGCTGTTGGCGAACATGAACTTTACCATGTAAGCTTATCCACAGACGGCGAAATCTCCATCACCACCATTGAAGATGATGATGAGTGGGAAGATATTTCCGAGCTGTACGACGAATGTACGTTGCCGGAAGAACTGTAAGTCTGGATAACGATGAGATCAAACCTGAAAGGGCGGACCAGTCCGCCCTTTTTGGCTGTGAAGGAGTTGGGTGGATGTGAAGCGAAGGACAAGGATGTTTACGTTATTTCTACTGCTTATCATTATAGCAGGAGGTGCAGCCCTCTATATTTGGAATGCCATGCAGCCTGTTCAGCCCCAAACACAACCTGTTGCTTTTACGGTGGTGCAGGGAACAGGAACATCGGCTATTGCAGATACGCTGGAGCAAAAGGGACTTATACGTAATGCGCTCGTGTTTAAGGCTTATGTAAAATTCAAACAGCAAGGAAGCGCATTTCAGGCCGGAAAATATGAGGCGAAGCCTGGCGCAACCTTTGATCAGTTGATTACTAAGTTATCGGCTGGAGATGTTGTCAAAGAGGAAATGATTCGTTTTACAATCCCGGAAGGTTTTACGATTAGACAGATGGCTGATAAGCTGCAAAAGGAAGGACTGGCAGACCGGCAGCAATTTTTGCAGCTGGCCAACGATCCGTCCGCTTTTGACGTCGCGCTAGTGCGGGACATTCCAAAGCAGGCGGGGCTTCGCTATGCGCTGGAGGGCTATCTTTTCCCGGAAACCTATGAGCTGAAAAAGGGTAGTACGGCCAAAGATATTATACAGGTGATGCTAGAACAGACACAAAAGCGGTTGGAAACTGTTTCCGATTTGGATGCGAAGCTGAAACAGCGGGGTGAAACGCTGCATCAACTGCTGACAGTTGCTTCTCTCGTAGAGCGCGAAGTGGTTGTGGAAGATGAGCGGTCTGTAGTAGCTGGCGTCATTTATAACCGACTCAAACAGGATAAGAAGCTGGAAATTGATGCTACAGTTCAATATATGCTGGATAAGCAAAAGGAACGGCTGTATTACAAGGATTTGGCTGTGGAAAGCCCTTATAATACGTATATGCATCAGGGACTTCCACCAGGGCCGATTGCAAGTCCCAGTCTGAAATCAGTGATAGCGGCTTTACAGCCGAAAGCTACAGATTATTTGTTTTACGTGACCAAAAAAGATGGGACACATGAACATTTGTTTGCCAAAACGTATAAAGAACATTTGCATAACATTCAGGTAAGTAACCGTAAGACAAATTAGGAGGTGAGCCTATGGCTTACAAACCCGAACTACTGGCAACTGCCAGCTCTCCGGAGGATGCCCGCCATATGCTGGAGGCTGGAGCTACTGCATTACTTATTGGAGATGACCGCTTTGGAATGCGGCTGCCGGGACATTTTACACCGGACCAAATCCGTGAAGTGGTGGAAGAGGCACGGAAGCATACGGCGCAGGTATACGTATCCATGACGAATTTGATGACGAACGAGCTATTGCCGCTCCTTCCCGAATATGTGCAGACCCTAGCTGGATGCGGCATAGACGCCATTGAGTTTAATGATCCCGCAGTGCTCATGGCCGTGAAGGAGTACGCCCCGCATCTTAAGCTGTTCTGGAACGGTGAGATGATCTCCACCAACTTCGCAACCGCCAACTATTGGGGTGAAAAAGGAGCCTCCCGGGTCATTTTGGCTCGTGAGCTCAGTATGGATGAAATTACCGAAATGATACCAAAGTTGAACATAGAAGCACAGGTTCAGGTACATGGCATGACCAATATTTATCACTCCAAGCGTAAGCTTGTTCAAAGTTATATGCTGCACCAGGGACGTAATGTAGAAGGCGATTTGGGTAGAGGGCGCGGCTTGTTTCTGATTGAAGCAGAGCGAAAGGAAGAGAAGTTCCCCATCTACGAGGATATTAATGGGACACATATTATGAGTTCAGATGATTTTTGTATCATGGAGGACCTGCATATTCTGATGGAGGCGGGCGTGCATAGCTTTAAGATCGAGGGCTTATTGAAACCTACGGCTTACAATGAGGCGGTTGTTCGTGCTTATCGTAAAGCCATAGATAATTATACAGCTGACCCGGATGCTTATGCTTATGATGAAAGCTGGCTGGATGAAGTTCGCCGTCTTCAAGATCCGGAACGGGAACTTTCCTTCGGATTTTTCTATAAAGAGCAGGTTTATTAATTTTAAAATGAATTCACAGAGGGGGGAACGTCATGGGGACGATAACCAAAACAAGAAAATATATAGGTAAACGGAATCGTCTGGATAAGCCGGAGCTATTGGCTCCTGCCGGAAATCTGGAAAAGCTGAAGTTTGCCGTTCACTATGGCGCGGATGCTGTATATATTGGTGGACAAAAATATGGTCTGCGTTCTAACGCCGATAATTTCAGTTTTGAAGAAATGCGCGAAGGTGTAGAATTTGCTAACAAGTACGGTGCTAAGGTGCTTGTAGCCACCAATATCTATGCCCACAATGAGGATATTGCCGGAATCGAAGAATACTTGCGCAATCTGTACGAGGCAGGAATTCATGCCGTTATCGTCGCTGATCCGGCTATTGTATCCGTGGCATTGCGTGCTGTTCCTGGATTGGAAGTGCATTTGAGTACACAGCAGTCCACACTGAACTGGCAAGCGGTAAAGTTTTGGAAAAACGAGGGACTACCGCGTGTGGTACTGGGACGTGAGACCAGTCTGGAGGAAATCGAAGAAATTAAAAAGCATGTGGACATCGAAATCGAAGCATTCGTCCATGGTGCGATGTGCTCTTCATTTTCCGGCCGCTGCGTGTTGTCCAATCACTTTACAGACCGTGATTCCAATCGTGGAGGATGTTGTCAGTCTTGCCGCTGGAAATACGATTTGTTTGAGGATGCCCGCCCAGGTGAGGTTTGGATATCTGAGGAAGAGGCACAGGAGAGCAATGCACTGAAACAGTTCCAGCTTGGTGTTAACCAGCTTCCACTGTTCGAAGAGAGCGATAATGCCTTTTCTATGGGTTCCAAGGATCTGTGTATGATTGAAAATGTCCCTGATCTGATTGATGTAGGTGTAGACAGCTTTAAAGTGGAGGGACGTATGAAGTCCATTCACTATGTGGCTACCGTCGTGAATGTCTATCGTCAAGCGATTGATTCCTACATGGCTGATCCTGAAAATTATGTGCTCAAACCAGAATGGATTGAAGAAATTAACAAGGCAGCCAATCGTCCGTTGAATACAGGGTTTTTCTACGATACACCGGATCATGAAGATCATATTTATGAGCCGGAAGAAAAGGCAGTCCCTTATGATTTTGCCGGACTGGTCATGGACTACGATGCCGCGAGTGGCATTGCAACCATTCAACAACGGAACCATTTTAAACCAGGGCATGAAATCGAATTTTTCGGTCCGAACGGAACATTCTTTAAACAAACGGTCGGAACGATCTGGGATGAGGAAGGCAACGAATTGGATGCTGCTCGTCACCCGCTTCAACGAATTAGAATGAAGGTAGATCAGCCCGTATCGTATTTTGATATGATGCGTAAAAAGAAGTAAATAAGCCTTAAGTCACAGGTGAAAAGATTCAAAAGCCTCTCCTATCGGTTGGAGAGGCTTTTTTTTGAATAGTTTTCTAGGAAAAAAGTTTCACAAAATTTAGTTGATACTCAAAGGAAAGCTACATTCCTTGTCGAATAGTTCCGATAGAAGTTATATAGATAATAGATACATAATGGATGACGTGGAATTAGAAACTAATTATATGGTGGTAGGTGAGAGAAATGGGTTTACGGAAAAAAGAGGGGAATACAGCAAAAAGGCAACCCAAGAAAACGGATCAAATGCAGGGTTTGAAAGGCAGTAAAGTGACAACGGATAAAGAGGAACAAAAGGTTGCGGTGTCTTCGAAGGTTGCCCCCTGGGTAGCTAAGGCAACTCGTAAAGGTACACACAATTTAAAGCGTTTACTTAAGCCGGAAAGGTACAGTAAAGATTTCATGCATTTGGTCAAAAACTATAATCCGATACGTTCGGTTGGAATGAAGTTGTTTCTGATCTTTTTTGCGGCAATTATGTTATTTGTGGTCAGCTTGGGGATGCTCTCATACTACAAGGCTAAAAGTACGATTGAGCAAAATGCAGCTACGGCTTATCAGCAGACCGTCCAGCAAACTTCAGAAAAGCTTGATATTATTCTAGAGCGCTTTCAAGACACATCGACACAGGTATTTTTCGATACTGAATTAAGTGATCAGTTGCAAAAGGCAGTAAAGCAAGATAAAAATCCCTTTGCATCTTTTGTTGCTATGGGCGAAGTGAATAAGAAGCTAACGAATCTTGCTTTTACGAATAAAGCGATTGATTCAATGTACTTGTACCCGGAAGAAACCAATTTAGCTGCTATGGGCACCGGAACACAAAAGGATGTACGGCAGGAAGCGTGGTTTAAGGATATTTTGAAAAACAAAGGAATTGTTTGGCTACCTACGCAGGTGAATGACAATGGTAGCAAGACCTTTCGTCTGGCACGCTCCATGAACAGCATGTCTGGGTTGGGAGGGACTTATGTTCTGGTTATGGATTTAAAGTCCAGTGCGGTGGAGGACGAGTTAAAAGGTATTAATTTGGGTTCAGGCAGTATGATTAGTCTTGTGACAGACAAGGGTGAGTTTGTAGGTTCTAACAATGAGGGCTTGGCAGGAGGAAAGACAAAGCTGGATTACGTGTCCAAGCTTGAAGGGATCGAAGGAAATCAAATTATGGAGCAGGAAGCAGACGGCAAAAAGCAAAGTGTGCTTGCGGTTCATAATACACTGGGAACTTCCAAGTGGATTCTCGTGGGTGTAGTACCTGTATCTGAGCTGGTGAAAGACGCTAAGGGGATACTAACTACAACCTGGATATTTGCCGCAGTGGCTGCACTCATTGCATTGTTCATTGGCCTGTGGATCGTGCGCCTCGTGGCTCGGCCATTGACACATCTGAAGGATTTAATGGTCGAAGGTGCCAAAGGCAACTTGCAAATCCGAACGAACTATAAGGCTCAGGATGAAATTGGGCAATTGTCAGAAAGCTTTGATACGATGATGGAGCAAATTACATTGCTGGTAGAACAGACGAATGCCTCAGCTCAGGAGGTTCTGAATACAGCGACGGAACTAGGCAATGCCTCGAAGAAGACAGCCATTTCAGCCAAAGAAATTGCAGCAGCAACGGAAGAGATTGCTCATGGCGCCGCCAGTTTGGCAACAGAGGCTGAACGTGGCAGCGGACTTACCGGGAATATATCTCAGCAAATGGATACGGTTATGGCTTCCAATCATGAAATGAGTCTGGTCGCACAAGAAGTTGAACAATCCAGTGAACAAGGGACCATTCAGCTGAAAAATCTATTGAGCAAGACTAAGGTTACGGAAGAAACTACGCATGCTCTGGTGGGCAAAGTAGATGAACTGAAGAAGACAACTTCCGATGTCTTTAAGGTGCTGGACGTATTACAGGATATTGCTAAACAAACGAACATTCTATCACTGAATGCGACGATTGAAGCAGCACGAGCGGGGACGGCTGGGCGTGGTTTTATGGTGGTAGCTAATGAGGTTCGGCAGTTGGCTGAACAATCACGTCAAGCTATTCGTACGGCTACAGGCATTACTAACAACATCGTCAATGAAATGAATGAAACGGTACAGGCATTATCTGAGGTGTACCCGCTGTTCCGGGAACAGATGGGAGCCGTGCAGGAAACAACGGACATTTTCCAATCGGTTCAGCAGCAAATGGGAGAGTTCGCGCTACGATTGGGAACGGTCACTGCCTCCATTCATCATCTGAGTGAATCGCAGACCACTTTGTCCGAGGCAATGACCAATGTAAGTGCGGTAGCCGAGCAATCCTCAGCTACTTCGCAGGAAGTCGCTTCGCTCAGCACTGAACAGGCTAATATTGGTAATCAACTGGTAGGTTTGTCGGATAAGCTGGAAGGAGTATCAGTGAACTTGAAGGAACAGCTTTCGCGGTTTACGGTGTAGATATAACAAAACCATGGAAATCAGGATTGTCACTGATCTCCGTGGTTTTGTACTTTTTATTAGTAGATGTGCTTAAAAATCACTCAAGAAGGAAAGCAAAAGATGAATACAAACACAAAGGTAGCTTGGGTTGTACTGGCCATTACCATTTTTATTACGGTTTTTTATTCGTTAGACGAGTTTTTAAATTGGAGCCCAGAAGCAGACATCACAAGATACAAATAAATTCGGAAACCCATTCACGTTAAAAGTTGAGTGGGTTTTCTTTTTCAACTACAGGACATACTACTGGAAAAAAGATGAAAGAAGGATGGGTGTGCCGAGGCGTGGTAGCAGTTTCATACGAAAACGTCGAATTGCATATATGGGCTTGGGGGTGATGGCGCTACTGCTGATTTTATTATTCCGACTGGCTTGGATTCAGGGGACAGCGGGCATTCATATGTCCGTCTATGGGGGGCATTCGCTTAAGGAAATGTCAGCACGTCAGCGACAGGAGGGCATTTCTATCGACTCTGGACGTGGACAGTTTACGGACCGGCATGGGCAACCCTTGACTGGCGGAGTCGTATGGGCGCCAGTGCTTTTTCCCGATGTAGATGGCAAAGCGGCTTTACATGGCGAAGAACTGGCCAAGCTACTGCGTACGAATAAAAAGCAACTACTGACACGATGGAAAGGACTGCAATCCCCGCTCATATGGCGAGATGGGCGCGGAGAGCCCGTACAAATCAATCCGAATGAAGCAGGCAAGCTGCTGAAGCTAGCCCCTTCGCTTATTGAGCTTGTACCTTATGCGAAACGTTACAGGGATTTGCCCAATGGCAGGCAATGGCTTGGCTTTCTGTATGAACGTGCCGACCGAGCGAGTGAACTGCCGATGGGGGCAGCCGGGCTGGAAAGAACGCTGGAGCCGCTGCTGAGCGGCGTCGGTGAAACGTTCGTCTCCCGATTTGTAGATGCGCAGCGTCGTCCATTGACTCATATACCGTTGCGTGTCAGTGCTCCATCCAATGGTCACTATCCTTTACAAGTGCAGACTACAATTGATCTACCTATACAGGAACAGATTGAAAAGCTGACGGAATCTAGTCATTTGGCAGAAGGGGCGGTGGTAGTGCTCGATGCAGGCAACGCGGATGTACTGGCGATGGTGTCTCGCCCTTTTTATAATCCCGGTCATGTTGATCCCCAGAAAAAAACAGACTGGTCTAATCGTGCCCTCAAGGCGATAACGCCTGGATCCATTTTTAAGTTGGTTACGGCTGCTGCTGCACTTGAATCAGGTGTTGTCCAACCGCAGGAACAATTCCATTGTCATGGAACTTATGGCAAGTACGGTTTGGCTTGCTGGAAAAAAGAAGGACACGGTACCCTGAACCTGGAGGAAGGGCTTGCCGTATCCTGTAATAGTGTATTCGCTCATCTCGGCGAACGGCTTAATCCTGAGCAAATTCAGGCCACAGCCTCTGCACTGGGATTGAGCCGAACTGTGGGCTGGCAGGAGCGGAATCTTGCAGGACTACCTCAATTCAGACCGCTGGATCACGAAGAAAAGGGAGCCGTATTCGGCTCCCATACGAACGCGTATGATCCGGGCGTACGTGTACAGACAGCTATCGGTCAGCGCGATGTGCTGGTAACGCCTCTCCAAGCTGCCAATCTCATCGTCACCTTGCTGCACGAGGGTCAAGTACATGCACCACGCATTGTCAAACGCATTAGCTACGCAGATGGTAGCACCTTACTGGAACTACCTGCTCATGCTGCATCTTCACCCGAGGGCAGCCGCTCGATTCACACATCGACGGCTCGCACGCTTCGTGAAGCAATGGAAAAGGTTGTGACACAGGGAACTGGTGCCTCCTTGCGTAATAAATCATGGAATCTGGCCGGCAAATCGGGTACGGCCCAAGCTTTAAAGAACGGTCAACCTATCAATCACCAGTGGTTTATAGGCTATGGTCCGATAGAGCGGCCTCGTTATGCGGTCGCCGTCCTTGTGCAAAATGCTTCAACACATTCTGCAAATCAAGCTACAGCACTGTTTGGTCAAGTAATGGATCTGTTAGCTCAATCCTCTTGAGTACCATGAGTAGCTTCACGATCTTCCTCCTGGATTTTTACGATAAACGGGGGCTCGTCAAATTCCTCTGTCGGAAACCGAATCCATTTCTGCAGATAGCCTTGCTGCCACAATTCCTTAAGCAAAATGATCAGAATGGGAGACAGGATTAATCCGGCCAGTCCAAAGATGGACAACGATATAATGGCAAAGGAAAGCATCAGATAGGCAGATGAAACACCGATGGAATTACCAGTGATTTTAGGCTCTGCCAGCTGGCGGACGATCACCGTCACAGCCATGACAATAAGCAGGCCTACAGCCAGGGCGGTATTGCCTGTGATGAACAGATACACGGCCCACGGAATAAAAATAACAGGCACACCCAGCAAGGGCAGAATATCAAACAAAGCTGCCACGAGCGCCAATGAGAGGGCATTATCCACTTGCAAAATGAGTAAACCTATAAATACGAGAACAAAGGTAATCCCTACCAGTAGAGCTTGAGCCTTGAGAAAAGCGGAGATAGCTTTAAGTACGTGATTTTTTAGAAAAAGGTAAGCAGTTTTTAGTGTCTTGGGTGTTTTACTACGAGCAATGCCCTTCCAAAGATTAATTTCCATACTTAAAAAGAACGCTAAAATGATGGCAATGGCAAAGTTGCCCATAAAAACAGTGAAAGAACTGAGGAACTGTATGAAAAAGGATAATCCTAGCTGTGCCCACTTCGTAGCAATGGTGGTGGCAGTCGCAAAATAATCATTCACACGTTCAGTAACACTCGGAGGTAAAGCAGCGATTTTATCTTGAGAAAGATGAAGATATCGCGTGAATTCCGCTTGGATAATCTGAGTATATTGTGGGAGGTTTTGCGCGACTTTCGTAAATTGCGTAACTAGAATCAGGCCCAATCCGAAAAAAATAGCAAGTAAGAGGATGATAAATAGCAATACGGAGAGTGCGGAGGCAAAAGGCTTTTTCATTCCTTTCCGATGAAAATAACGGGCAGCAGGTTCAATGCACCAGAACACGACGAACGAAAGGAACACAGGTGCGGCAAGTTGATACAGTTTGCTGGATACGAACATAATTAAATACACGGTTAATACGATCAAACCGATATCAAAAACGGTACGCCAATATTTTTTGTACAAGGGAAGCATATGTATACAACGACTCCTTTTAGATTTTTATTTATTGTACACTAAATTGGACCTCAATGCTGACCATATGCAATAGCGAAATCTCGGCATGTTTGCTTCATTGTGATAATATATAAGTAAGTGAGTTTTCCTCAGGAAGCCTGCTTGGGGAGTTCAGAATAGAAAAGTGGGGATAAAACGTGCAGACTTTGCTGTTATGGATGTTTTACATTTCAACTTTTTATGCTTTTATTCCGGCGCTGGTTAGTCGTATATTTGGTTTCCGGGTGTTCAGGCGCGGCAAAAGTGAGCAAGAATATGCACTCACCTTTGATGATGGCCCTGATCCAGTGTATACATCACAGCTGCTTGATTTACTGAAGCGTTTTGATGCCAAGGCTACTTTTTTTGTTGTTGGGATAAATGCAGAAAAACACCCTGAGCTTCTGAAACGCATGCATGATGAAGGTCATCTAATCGGTATTCATAATTATGTGCACAAATCGAATTGGCTTATGAGGCCTGTTACCGTCAGAAGACAAATTGCTCAGACAGAGTCAGTCATTCGTCGAGTAACTGGCGAGGGAACGACCTTTTATCGCCCACCTTGGGGGATAGTGAACTTTTTTGATATTTCCAACACCCATGGTCGTCGAATCGTATTATGGTCCTCCATGTTCGGGGACTGGAAGGCCAGCATCGGAGCGAAACAATTAGCGGAGAGAATGCTCAAAAAGCTGAGGGGTGGCGAGGTGATGCTGCTCCATGACTGTGGTACGACATTGGGGGCAGACGTGGAAGCGCCCCAGAATATGCTAATCGCACTGGAGAAGCTGCTGAGGGTCGCCCAAGAACGACAATTACGCAGCGTACGGGTGGATACATTGTTTTGCCGTCAGTCTGTCAATAAACCTACTGCCTCCGAGATGTCCAGTACGGGCTGGTTAAAAAGAACGCTGGTATTTGGATGGCTCCAGTATGAGCGGCTATTCCATGTTTTGTTTCGTCTTCGTCCCGTAAGCAAGGAGGATACGATCTTTTATTATCGTCGCCGTATCTATCATGGGCCAAATGTAAATATGGAGAACAGCAGGTGGTTAGAAAAAGGGGACCCGATAATTGAGCTTCATTTTGATAATAGAAAGTTATTTCAATTGGGTTCGACGGCAAAGTCGATGGTACATCTAGCTATTCAATTAATTCGGATTGTAAAAAAACAACTTCCTGATCTGGCCCAACGCATTGTACATGATTCTGAAATGAAGGGTGTAAAGGCGATATACGCAGTAAGTATGATTCATCGGGGACCAGAGAAGTTGGGATTTCAAGTTCGGGAGCTTCCCAAAGGACTGTTTAAGCATGTGTCCACTGTATATCTAAAGCTGTTATTTCGTGTTATCCATCCTTTGGGTTCAGAGCAATTGAGTGAAAAAAAAGATGTAATGGTACCGAAACTGATTGTGATGCCAATGGATACCTTGTTTGACCGTTTTCATCAGGGAGGCTTACACCGCTCAGACGAAGCTCTTGAGCAAACAGCACAGCGAGATGATGTCCATACACTCAACAGCGAAATGACTGAATAGGCTAAACCTAATGACCTAATAAAAAAATCCTCTCGATCCTTTGTTAGGGTCGAGAGGACTTTTAGCTGTTTATAAAGTAATCCTATCTTGGCAACGCATTTAGATTTTCATAATTCCGCCGTTACTTGCGTTCGTTACCAGCTTGGAATAACGTGCCAGGTAACCCGTTTTTACCTTCGGCTCAAAGCCTTTCCAGTTGGCGCGACGACGTTCAAATTCTTCGTCCGTAATGTGGAGCTCAATCTTACGATTGTTTAAGTCCAGCTCGATGATATCGCCGTCCTCAACAAAAGCGATAGGTCCGCCTTCTGCGGCTTCAGGGGAAATATGACCGATGGAGATACCGCGGGAAGCACCTGAGAATCGTCCGTCTGTAATCAGACCCACCTTGGCACCAAGCCCCATGCCCACGATTTGTGAAGTTGGAGCGAGCATTTCAGGCATACCAGGTCCGCCCTTTGGACCTTCATAACGGATAACAACAACGTGTCCTTCATTAATTTTACCGTTGGCGATACCTGCCAGTGCATCTTCCTGTGAATCAAAGCAGATAGCAGGACCTTTGTGATAACCACCAACCGAAGGATCAACTGCACCGACTTTAATGATGGAGCCTTGCGGTGCCAGATTACCGAATAATACAGCTAGGCCGCCACGTTCAGAATAAGGGTTGTCCAGTTTATGGATGACGTTAGTATCCAGAATTTCCTGACCTTCTACGTTTTCACGAATGGTTTTTCCGGTCACAGTAATACAGTCTCCATGCAGTGCGCCCGGTTTCTTCAACAATTCATTCAGCACTGCGCTTACGCCGCCTGCATTATGGACATCCTCAATATGATAGTCGGAAGCAGGTGCCAATTTGGACAAATGAGGTACGCGGTTTGCGACTTCATTAATACGTTCGATAGGGTAGTCAACTTCTGCTTCATGGGCAAGTGCCAATGTATGCAATACTGTATTCGTGGAACCGCCCATTGCCATATCCAATGCAAATGCATTATCAATAGCCTCTTTAGTCACGATATCACGTGGTTTAAGATCCAACTTAATCAATTCCATTAATTGGCGTGCAGATTGTTTAACGAATTCTTTACGTTCTTCTGCTACTGCGAGAATGGTGCCGTTACCCGGCATAGCCAGACCCATTGCTTCTGCGAGACAGTTCATGGAATTCGCTGTGAACATCCCTGAACAGGAGCCACATGTCGGACAGCCATATTGTTCTAATTCAAGCAAGCTTTGATCGTCGATTTTACCAGCCTGATATGCACCTACGCCTTCGAAGACGGAGGTCAGGGAAATAGAACGTCCGTTCTTGTCTTTACCAGCTTTCATAGGACCGCCGCTGACGAAAATAGTTGGAATGTTAACGCGCAATGCGCCCATCATCATGCCAGGGGTAATTTTATCACAGTTAGGAATACAAACCATGCCGTCAAACCAGTGAGCGGAAACGACAGTTTCCAGAGAGTCAGCTATAATTTCGCGGCTTGGCAGAGAATAACGCATACCGATGTGTCCCATAGCAATGCCGTCATCTACACCGATGGTGTTAAACTCGAAAGGTACACCGCCTGCTTCACGAATGGCTTGCTTGACAATTTTGCCAAATTCCTGCAAATGGACGTGGCCCGGTACGATATCAATATACGAGTTGCATACCGCAATAAACGGTTTGTCAAAATCTTCTTCCTTGACACCCGCTGCGCGCAGCAAGCTGCGGTGAGGAGCGCGGTCAAAGCCTTTTTTAATCATATCGGAACGCATTTTCGTCTTAGCTGTCATGATGCTGGTTTCCCCCCAAAGTATAAAAATAGTATGGCGTTCAATGGACGCCGTAATAGCGCAGATGTTTTCTAAAGAGTCTATCATAGATGTGAGCTTTTTTCTACATATATGAAGATTTTGAAAAAGTACAAGAAGTGTTCTCTATCAACAATATATAGATATGACCAGTTTTATTTGTCTATATATTGCATTTAGAAGAGTTAGAATTTGATTCTATTAAAAATATGTATACTGACATCAGTTAAAATATGAAAGAGCCCATTCTGCAATAAAGCGGATGGGCTCAAGCTTGTTTTATGTTAAAGGAGGGCGGAGGATGACATTACACCTTAATTTCTGCCGCCTTTACGACCGATGTCTCTGTAGAAATTTTTGTCATGCGACTCAGCTGTAGCATCGCCGCCTTTTTTGCCGATTTCCTGATAAAATTCTTTATCGTGAGAGTTTGCGGTTGCTTCCCCGCCTTTTTTACCAATCTCCTGATAAAATTCCTTATTGTGCTTCTTGGAAGTAGCTTCTCCACCCATACGACCTGCTTCTTCGCGACTCATTTTCCCCTGATTTTGATTACGTGCCATTACAAATCACTCCTTAATAAAAAAGTTGTTTTTTGTTGCGCGCATCCTTTACTTACCACATCACGCCTGTATGAAACAGGCTCCAAGTGGAGTAAAGAGGGGGTAGACTCGCTTACATGTTCGTCTGTGAGTGGGTTGTCGCGTGTTCAATGTTAAATAAAAAATGGATAAAAAGATTACGCGGACCGTCTAAAAGGATAAGGAGCTGGCTTTAGCATCCACTCTACCTGTGGCTCAATCAGAGGTCGTGTTGCAGTTCGAACCCAAGGCATGGTCAACATACAGCACAGACCTGCAGCACACACTACAATCAACATGACTTCCACTGGAGTATCTATATATTCGTAGACTCCCTTTGCAACGACGGTACGGACGATCAAACCATGGAGTAAAAAGACATATAGTGTCCGTCTCCCCATCTCAGTTATACGTCCTGTGACAGCTGGAACAAAGCTTAGGAACGCCATGGATGCTATCCATTGAACTCCATAAATGCCGATGCGGTAAATTCCTGCGTACCATTCGGTATGGCCCAATTCACCGTAAGTCATGTTGCCATACAGCCAGCCTGCTGGGATGCCGAAATACGACGTTCCCGCCAGTACCATAAGCAGAAGAGATACAACGCCAGCGATTATGCGGACTGGAGCTGTGAAGAACCGTCGAACGTCTGCATAATTCAAATGATAACCTGCTACAAAGTAAGGCAAATAAACAAAGGTTCTGCATACGCTCAGCCATATACCATCCACAGGGAGATACCCGACGAGGATACCCAGCAGCACGGATATACCCAATTGGAGGACAGGTGGTATTTTCTGAAAAGACAGCATCAGCAGTCTCCAACAGATATGGCTGGCAAGGAACCAGAGTAGCAGATAAGGAGCAAAGAACGAATGATGGATATGGGGAACGTGGAAGAGTGCAACATCCAAGATCGAATAGAGCGATTGAAAAATAAGATATTGCATACCGATCTGAAGCAGAACTTTTCGGCCTGCTGATCCGGTCAAAGAAGTTTGGGCAAAGTAGCCTGTAACGAGTACAAACAACGGCATATGAAACATGAATATCCAGCTGAACCATTGTTGGGCAATATGAAGTGAACCGACTAGAGGCTCCAGAGCATTCCCTGCAAATACGCATATGATCAACAGAAATCGCAAATTGAGAAAGAAGCTTTCCCCTTGTACATCATGGCTTGTCGTCATGTGTTTCCCTCCGAACGGCTTCTGCCGACTAAACTATTTAAAAAATAATTCTTTACAAGGAACAAGGTACGATACTCTGGACTTTATCATTGTGATTTTATTCACAATAGTAAGCGTTATCATAACCTTATTGTGTGGCGAAAGCTTGAACACCGGACAAAGATGGGCTAAGACGTGGAAATGTATGCTGATTTGACCCTGTATGTGCAACGATGTTACCCTAACAAGGCTAGTTACGCTGATGAATACAGCGATACATTTTATATTCAAATTACGAATTACGAGGTACGAAAGGCGAAAGGAACTTTTACAATGAGAAGAAGAACAAGAAGATCATACAATTCATATGGGACACGTGGTCCTCGGAAAATATGGAAAGTTCTCTTAGGCATCCTGATTGTTATTGCACTGATCGCAGGGTGGGGAGCATGGAAGGTGTTTACGCCTTATCAGCCTGACGAGACGGCTGCTGCTGCATTAGCTGAAGTAGCGGATGCTGTGAAAGTAAATGAACAAGAACATTGGGGCGGTTTTGAGCCTGCAAAAAGAAGCGGAGCCGGAGTCATTTTGTACCCAGGGGCATTGGTGAAGCCCGAAAGTTATGCGCCCTTGGCACGCCGTCTGGCGGAAAAGGGTCATCATGTGATCATTGCAAAAATGCCACTGAACCTTGCATTGATCTCCCCGGATCTAGCGAATGAAGTGCTAAAGGCATATCCGAAAGAAGCATTTGTTATTGGAGGCCATTCGTTAGGCGGTGTGATGGCGGCCCGATATGCAGCTGCATATCCTGATCAGGTCAAAGGTGTATTTTTCCTCGCCTCCTACCCGGATAACAAGGGTAATTTAAAGGATAAAAATCTGCCCGTTATTTCTCTACTGGGAAGTGATGATGGAGTCGTCCAGATGGAAAATGTCCAAAGTGGAAGAACTTATTTACCAGCCAACACGCTGTATTTTACAGTCGAAGGGGGAAATCATGCCCAATTCGGCAGTTATGGTGTCCAAAAAGGGGATAACCCTGCGAAAATTAGCGCTGTCGAGCAATGGAATCAGACGGTAACGGCTTTACAGGACTGGATGAAAGAGAGTGTGGATGGGGCTCCTAAGAACCAGTAAAGGAGGTGTGCTGCATGTCTGAGCTGATCGTGCAGGGGGAGCGGTACCCATGCCGTGGTATTTTATTGGATAAAGATGGAACGTTGCTGGATTTTATTCAGTTGTGGGGCCCCTGGGCTCGTTCTATACTGGATATGATGGAGCAGCATCTTACCGTGGCGGGTGCCGGTTTTACGGTGGAAAAAGGTACCGTTCTAGGTACTGTTCACGATCTAGAGGGACGTGTGATCGGTTACGATCCTTCTGGCCCGCTGGCCATGGGGACGGTGGACGAAAGTACGGGGGTACTGGCTTGGCAGCTTTATACTGCTGGTGTACCGTGGAATGAGGCTGTGCGGATTGTCCGCGACTTTAATAAAACGGCGATGGCTGATATTCGGCGACATCGGGCAGCGAAGGTGTTTCCAGGATTGCGGACGTTGCTTGAGCAAAGCCGCCATGCCGGGCTGAAGCTGGCGGTTGTGACCTCTGACAGTACAGAGGCTGCACAGGAGCATTTGGAGTGGATGGGGCTGACATCCTATTTTGACGAGATTATCGGACATGATAGGGTTACATACGGCAAGCCTGACCCGGAAATGGCTGAAAAAGCCTGCGCGTTACTAGGATTGTCGCCGGCGGACGTGGTAGTCATCGGAGACAGCAATGGGGATATGCAGATGGGCAAGCGTGCCGGAGTACGGCTCGCTATTGGATTTGCGCCAGAAGCAGAACGTTCTGGTCATTTGCTGGATGCGGATAAGGTTGTTCGTGGATATGAAGAGCTGGAGGTGCGTAGGGTATGAAAGTTAATACGTTGGCGGAATGGATACAGCAATCGCAGAATATTGTTTTTTTCGGCGGAGCAGGGACATCGACGGAAAGCGGTATTCCGGATTTTCGTTCGGCAGCAGGCCTGTATCAAAGTGAGGAGAAATTGCCTTATTCCCCTGAGGTTATGCTGAGCCGTTCATTTTTTGTGAAGCATCCTGAGGTGTTCTTCGACTTCTATCGCAGCAAAATGCTGCATCCCGATGCGGAGCCGAATGGTTGTCATCATTTCTTCGCGTCATTGGAAAAGCAAGGCCGTCTAAAAGCGGTTGTGACACAAAATATTGACGGTCTACATCAGGCTGCAGGTAGTGTGAATGTACTAGAACTTCATGGCTCGGTGCATCGCAACCACTGTATGGAATGCGGACGCTTTTACAGTCTAGATGAAGTGATGAACAGCTCTGAGGTTGTACCCAAATGTCCGATAGATGGAGGAATTATCAAACCGGATGTCGTTTTATATGAGGAGGAGCTGAATCAGGATACCATTATTCAATCCGTTCAGGCTATTTCGCAGGCTGATTTGCTGTTAATTGGAGGAACGTCGCTGACAGTACATCCTGCTGCGGGCTTGATTACTTATTTTCGTGGTAAACATACGGTGCTGCTGAATACAGATCCCACCTCGTATGATCATAAGGCGGATCTTTTGATCACCGATCCTATCGGTAAAGTTATGGAAAAACTTGCTCATCAATTAGGTCTGTAATCGTTTTCTTGTCAACGCTCGGATAAAAGCGCTATGATGATGTTGATGGACATTACAATGTTTCGAGAGAGGCTGGGATAGCATGGTTTATTTAGCTGGCGAAGATCGTTATGAAAGTATGAAATATAACCGTACAGGGAGATCAGGTCTAAAACTGCCGGCTATTTCGCTGGGCTTGTGGCACAATTTTGGCGGAATTAACAACGCGGAGAATGGCCGCAGCATGATTACTCGCTCCTTTGATCTGGGAATTACGCATTTTGATTTAGCTAATAACTATGGCCCTCCTGCGGGATCAGCTGAGGAATTTTTTGGACAAGTCCTAGCCAGTGATATGAAACCGTACCGGGATGAGTTGGTCATCTCCACCAAAGCGGGCTACAATATGTGGGCAGGGCCTTATGGTGACTGGGGATCTCGCAAGTATATGATATCTAGTCTGGATCAGAGCCTGAAGCGGATGGGGCTGGACTATGTCGATATATTCTACTCTCACCGATTTGATCCTAATACGCCGCTGGAAGAAACGATGGGAGCACTGGATCATATCGTACGTTCAGGCAAAGCGCTGTATGTGGGTGTGTCCAATTATAGTGCGGAGCAAACAGCAGAAGCAGCTCGCATTCTGAAGGAGCTGGGAACACCGCTTCTGATTCATCAGCCGAAATACTCCTTGCTCGACCGCTGGATTGAAAACGGATTACAAGATGTACTGGACGAAAACGGGATAGGCAGCATTGCCTTTTGTCCGCTGGCTCAGGGATTGCTGACCAATAAATATTTGAACGGAATCCCCGAGGATTCACGTGCAGCGAGTACATCGGTTTTCCTGAATGAGAACCATGTAACGCCAGAGACACTTCGCAAGGTACGCGCCCTGAATCAGATGGCTGCTGCACGCGGACAAAGTTTGGCTCAATTCTCGCTGGCCTGGGCTCTGCGCGGCGAACGTCTGACCTCTGTCTTGATTGGGGCAAGCCGTGTAAGCCAAATTGAAGAAAATGTTGCTACCTTATCCAATCTGGACTTTTCTCAAGAGGAACTGGATCGAATTGATTCGATTCTGAATGCTGGGAACTGACAGGACGGCGGCACAGCCTAATGGTGAAAGTTAATCTGTAGTCATCGGCCTAATTTCGCATCCTCTTATACAATATATAACCAACAGCCCGCATCCGTTTGAAGGATGCGGGCTGTTTAAGCCTGCTTTACGACTGTGGGTACTGCTTAACCTTGCTTCGGTACTCGGTTGGAGACTGACCACAGAAGCGCTTGAATTGACGTGAGAAATATAAGGCATCGGTTAGTCCGACCGAAGCGGCCACTTGCTCTACTGATAGTTCAGGACGCTCACGCAGCAGTTGACGTGATTTGTCGATTCTTAGCTTAAGCAGATAGGTGACGGGGGAGATGCCCGTTTCCTTTTTGAATATCCGTGACAAATATGCACGATTATAACCAAGTCCTTCAGACATTTGCTCAATGGAAACGGGATGTGCGTACTGAGTGGACATATATTGCACCATCTGCTTGACTGTACGTTGAATTTGCGAATCCGCCCCGGACGGATCAGTCCAGTCACTCAGGTAATTGCCTGCTTCCCCCATAATCAGATACAAATAGCCCAAGGCTGATAGATGAGAACTAGATTTTCTGCTATAAAAGGCCAATTGCATTTGCTCCAAATAATTGGGGATGGGACTTTGATCGGAAGCATGAAAGACAGGCTGGTGAACACGTAGCCCGGCCTCCTGCACCACCTGCTCAGTATGGTGCCCGGTAAACGCAGACCAACGATAACGCCACGGTTTCTCTTCATCAGAGGTATAGCTCACCAGCTGACCGGGATGAATAAGGAAAAAATCGTTTTCTTCAAGCTGATATGTGTGCTGTTCCGTTCGGAAGATACCTCTGCCCGATTCTACAAAGTGTAGCAGATAGTAATCATAGATTTTCGGCCCCACGGCATGACCGGATTTGGTTTGGCTCTCTCCTGCAAAAAGCACATGCAGCGGGCTGTTTTCATAAAACACCGGATTAGAGGCAACGGCATAACTATATGAATGCGCTTGCAAAATAGGGTCATCCTTCCTGCATTTGTGAATGGTTTAGCGGATGCGGTATACTTACATTGTACATATCCAAGTCACATTTATCCATAGCTTAAACACATGGATGCATTACATCGTGTGACGCTTTCATTTATACTGAAATCATAAGAGATGTCAACCTGATTAAGATGTTACAGGGAAATCAGGAGGGCCTTTACTAACGGTATATGAGGTGGATGCGGATATGAACTCTACTGAATTAAAGAAACATTTTATTGAAAAATATGGTGAAAGCAGCAATGAACTGCGGATATTTCATGCACCTGGACGTGTCAATCTGATTGGAGAGCATATCGACTATAACGGTGGTTATGTACTCCCGGCTGCGCTGGAATTCGGAACGACGCTAATCCTTCGTGCGCGCAATGATGATGAAATTCATTTTGCTTCAACAAACCTGTCGTATGAAGTATCTATCTCCCGCGGAGAAATAGGTAAAACAAAAACGGATGAGTGGGTGGACTATCCGGTGGGTGTGCTGGTGGAGCTAGCTGATAAGGGAGTTTATCCGTCTAACGGATATGATCTGCTCTTTCACGGAGAAATACCCAATGGTGCTGGATTATCCTCCTCAGCCTCCATTGAGGTTGTTACAGGATACGCGTTCCTCACGATCGAAAAACAGAAAACAGATACGGTCGAAATCGCTTTGTTGTCCCAGCGGGCAGAAAACAATTATGTTGGTGTCAATTGCGGCATTATGGACCAGTTCGCTGTAGCGAACGGAGCAGCTGATCATGCAATTCTACTGATGTGCGATACGTTGGATTACCGTAAAGTGCCATTCCGCACGGGGGCTTATAAGCTCGTGATCGGCAATACAAACAAGCGTCGCGGTTTGGTGGACTCAGCCTATAACGAGCGTCGTAGTCAATGTGCCGAAGCACTGTCCATTTTGCAGCAGCAGGAACCGTCACTGGAATACCTCGCTCAGCTGGATGAGGCGCGTTTCGGAGAGCTTCAGCATCACATCGCGGACGAAACAGTGCGTCGGCGGGCACAGCATGTGGTGGAGGAAAACGCTCGTGTGTTGGCCTCTGTTGATGCTCTCGCGGCGAATGAACTTGCAGCTTTTGGTCAGTTAATGAATGCTTCTCATGATTCATTACGCGATTTGTATGAGGTCAGCTGCACGGAGCTGGACGTCATGGTTGAAGAAGCACGGCGCATTCCTGGCACGCTGGGTGCTCGTATGACAGGAGCCGGATTTGGAGGTTGTACGGTTTCATTGGTTCATGAGAACGATGTGGAACGTTTTGTGAAGGAAGTCGGCGAAGCTTATCAGACCCGCACAGGGCTGGAAGCCAGCTTTTATGTATGCAAGGCAGGAGACGGAGTTAAAGAACTGAAGGAGGACGAATAACATGGCCATTTTAGTCACAGGTGGAGCTGGATATATCGGTTCACATACCGTAGCAGAATTGTTGGATCTGGGAGAAGAAGTTGTGGTTCTGGATAATTTGCAAACCGGGCACAAAGCAGCATTGCTTGGAGGCAAGTTGTATGAAGGGGATTTGAGGGATAAAGAACTACTGTCCAAACTGTTCTCTGAAAATAGTATCGACGCAGTTATCCATTTTGCAGCCAACTCGCTGGTTGGAGAAAGTATGCAAAATCCTGGTAAATATTATGACAACAATGTATTTGGCACGCTGAGCTTGCTGGAGGCAATGAAGGATGCTGGAGTGCGCCGAATCGTGTTTTCCTCTACTGCGGCTACCTACGGCGAACCGGAAAAGGTACCGATTGAAGAGGGTGACCGTACAGAGCCAACCAACGTGTATGGTGAAACAAAGCTGATGATGGAGCGCATGATGTCGTGGTTTGACAAAGTTTTAGGCATCAAATATGTGTCTTTACGGTATTTTAATGCGGCTGGTGCGCATGAGAGCGGCAAGATCGGTGAAGATCACCGACCAGAAAGCCATCTGATCCCGTTGGTGCTCCAGACAGCCTTGAAACAGCGTCCACACATCGCTGTGTTTGGTGAGGATTATGCGACACCTGACGGCACGTGTATTCGGGATTACATTCACGTGAGTGACCTGGCGGATGCTCATGTGCGTGCAGTAAATTACTTGCGCGAAGGCAATGACAGCAACGTATTCAACTTGGGCAATGGACAGGGCTTCTCTGTGAAAGAAGTTATTGAGACGGCACGCAAGGTCACTGGACTCGACATTCCAGTTGTTACAGAGCCACGCCGCGCAGGCGATCCAGCGATATTGGTTGCATCTTCTGACAAGGCTCGTTCGGTGTTGGGCTGGAGTCCAGCACGTACCCAACTAGAGGATATTATTAGCGGAGCATGGGGATGGCATCAGTCGCACCCTCACGGCTACGGCGACGAATAGACGGGAGACGATGACATATGAGCGAGCGCCAATCCGCAGATAAAGGCCAAGGCCGGGAACTTTCCCGGCATCTGGCCCATGACATCGACGAAACTGTGCAGCAATCGGCTCTATATGCGGTGGAGCAACTGGTTGCATTCGCACAAAACAAGGGCTTGATCGGTCCGCAAGATACAGATTACAGCCGTAATCTGCTGTTGGAGCAGTTTGGGTTTTCGGAGCCTTATTCAGGTGGGGAAGCAGGGGGCGTTATGGCCCCCGAAGCTCTCCAGCCTGTGCTTAATGTATTGATAGATTATGGTTTTGCCATAGGACTTATCCCTGAAAACACAGATACGTATCGTGATTTGCTGGATTCCAAAATCATGGGACTGTTGATGGCAAGACCGTCTGAAGTCATCCGTGACTTTCATCAAACGGAGACTGAACGAGGCATAGAGGCGGCGACAGATGCTTTTTATCAATTATCCATCGATTCGAACTACATCCGAATGGATCGGGTCGCCAGCAATGTGTACTGGAATCAGTCGACATCTTACGGAGATATGGAAATCACGATTAATTTGTCCAAGCCAGAAAAAAGTCCCAAGGAAATTGCGATGGCGAAGCTTTTGCCGCCGCCTGTTTATCCCAAGTGTCAATTATGCCGTGAAAACGTCGGATATGCAGGAAGAGTAAATCATCCGTCCCGTCAAAATTTGCGCATTATTCCGGTGGAATTGAATGGGGAACCGTGGTTTTTTCAATATTCACCCTATGTGTATTACAACGAGCACTGCATTGTGTTCCATCATGATCATGTACCGATGAAGCTTACGAAGGATACACTGCGCCGATTGCTAGCCTTTACGAAAGCGTTTCCGCATTATTTTATTGGCTCCAATGCGGATCTGCCGATTGTTGGCGGATCGATCCTGACCCATGATCATTTTCAGGGTGGTCGTCATACATTCCCAATTGAAAAAGCGGGTGTGGACGGCATATACCATAATGAATCGTTCCCGCAGGTTTCAGCGGGGATTGTAAACTGGCCGATGTCGGTCATCCGTTTTACGTCAACAGATGCCGAGGCGCTGTTGGAAGCGGGAAATGCTGCTTTTGAAGCCTGGAAAGTTTATAGTGATCCTGTAGCTGATGTCCTCTCTCATACAGAGCAGGAAGGGGAAACGATTCCGCATAATACCGTGACGCCGATTGTGCGCCGTGATGCCGAAGGCAGGTACCAGATGGATCTCGTACTGCGTAACAACCGAACGAGTGAAGAGTATCCGGAAGGTATTTTCCATCCTCACCGCGAGATGCATCACATCAAGAAGGAAAATATCGGTCTGATCGAAGTTATGGGACTTGCCATATTACCGGGGCGGCTCAAGGATGAACTGGATGGAATTGCAGATATTTTGTGTGGGGATGACAAGCTGGCTGTGGCTATGCAGCAGGAAGGACATCCACTGTTTAAGCATGCAGACTGGATTTATCAGTTAAACACCCGGTTCGGTCGTTTGCCTGACAAGGAGACGGCTGTTCGTACCGTACAAAATGAGGTTGGACTGAAATTCAGTGAAATTTTAGAGCATGCAGGAGTGTATAAACGAAATCCGTCCGGTCATCAGGCCTTTGGTCGTTTTATGAAACAATTGGGATATACTTTGGGAGAATAAAATTGCTTGCGCAGCACATAATACTCTACGAGAACCCTCCCAAGATATGACATGGAACCATGCTCCTCAAGGAGTGTGGTTTTTTTCTGAAAATAAAGCAGATTTGTTTCCTGTAACCGAAAAGGTTATAATAGAGTAGTTTCTTAACATTAAACTTTAGAACTATTGGAGGCGAGCGTTTGCGATGAAAGCATTCGAATTTTATAATCCTACACAATTGATCTTCGGTAAAGGACAATTGGAGGCTCTCAAGCGTGAAGTTCCTAAATATGGTAAACGTGTACTGCTTGTATATGGCGGCGGCAGCATTAAGCGCAGCGGTTTGTACGATAATGTAATAAGTTTGCTTGGTGAAATCGGTGCAGAGGTAACGGAACTGGCTGGCGTAGAACCGAATCCTCGCTTATCTACAGTACATAAAGGCGTTGAATTGTGTAAAACACATCAAATCGACCTCGTTCTGGCTGTAGGCGGTGGTAGTGTGCTGGATTGCTCCAAAGCCATTGCTGTTGGTGCAAAATATGATGGCGACATGTGGGATTTTGCAGAGCGTAAAGCGGCACCACAGGCAGCATTGCCACTAGGTACGGTTTTGACCATGGCAGCTACCGGCTCTGAAATGAATGCGGGTTCTGTTATTACAAATGAAAAAACACAGGAAAAATTGGGCTGGGGCAGCGTATTTGCGTTCCCTGCGTTTTCTATTCTTGATCCGGTGAACACATACTCACTGCCACAAAATCAAACCGTTTACGGAATCGTAGATATGATGTCACATACGCTGGAGCATTATTTCCATTTGGAATCCAATACTCCGGTCCAACTTGGCTGGTGCGAAACGATTTTGCGTACGGTCATGGATGCGGCTCCAGGTCTGGTCAACGATCTGGAAAACTACGAGCTGCGTGAAACGATTATGTATTGTGGTACGATGGCGCTGAACGGCTTCCTGAACATGGGGCTGACAGGTGACTGGGCTACTCACAATATCGAACATGCGGTGTCTGCTGTTTATGATATTCCACATGGTGGAGGACTGGCTATTCTGTTCCCGAACTGGATGAAACACAATTTGCATGTGAAGCCTGAACGCTTCAAGCAACTGGCGGTCAATGTGTTCCATGTGAAACCAGAAGGCAAGAGTGATGAAGAAGTGGCGTTGGAAGGTATTCAGGCGTTGCGTGATTTCTGGAACTCGATTGGTGCACCAAGCCGTCTGGCTGATTACGATATTGATGCGTCCAAAATCGATGTTATGGCTGATAAAGCTGTGAAATTCGGGTCTTTTGGTGGCTTTAACAAGCTCAATCGGGAAGATGTAGTCGAAATTTACAAAGCATCCCTGTAAACCGACATTTGTATCATTTTAAGCACGTTTGTGCGTCATTAGACGTACGAACGTGCTTTTTTGGGGTTAATTTGGGATATTAGAGGAAAATTTTGAAACTTTTTAAGGTTGAATACGTAAACATAGTTATAGACTGGAAACCAGACTGAAAAGGTACATGGAAGGAGGAGTCGCATGGAAACCATATTTTGGTGGTTACTCGCAGGGGGCGCTATCTTTACCGTGGTCAGTGTGCTGATTGGAGATGTACTCGGTGGTTGGCTGGATGGTGCATTGGAGCTACCGGGCCTCGATTGGTTCAGACCTGTCGTTTTACTTGGAGCCATGACCGCTTTTGGCGGAGCTGGAGTACTGCTGACAAAGTATACCGGGCTGAGCATGGGGTGGGTCGTCGTGCTTGCTCTAGGGATTGCGTTTGTCATCGGAATACTCGTGTTCTTTGCGTTTATCAAACCCATGGCGAATTCGGAGGTATCCAGCGGCTTCTCCATGCGTGAGCTGACTGGCCGGATCGGTGAGGTCACCATTCCTGTACCTGAGGTTGGTTACGGGGAGGTTATGATCCGCTTGGGTGCAGGCAACACCATACATACAGCATCTAGCTTCGATCACAAACCGCTTGCTGCGGGAACCCGTATCGTCGTGGTTGAGGTCGCAGAGGGCGTCGTCCGCGTAGCGTACCTGGACACATAGACGGCGCATTCGCTTAACTTGAAGGGAGCGTGATCGGGAGTGTCAAATTTGCAAGATATTGTGTTGGTCCCTGGGATTGTTGTCATCGTTATCGTTATATTAGGGATCGCTTTTTGGGCCCGTTACAAAACGGTAGGGCCGGATGAAGGAATGATCGTGACGGGTTCTTTTCTAGGAAATAAAAATATTTCCGAGGATGACTCTGGACGAAAAATTAAAATTGTACGCGGCGGGGGGGCCTTCATTTGGCCTATTTTTCAGCAGTCCGAATTCATCTCTCTGTTGTCCCATAAACTGGACGTAACCACACCGGAAGTGTATACGGAGCAAGGAGTTCCCGTGATTGCGGATGGTGTGGCGATCATCAAGGTCGGCAGTTCTATTGAGGATGTGGCTACAGCAGCCGAGCAGTTCATCGGGAAGCCACTGGAGGCTCTTAGAGGAGAGGCTCAGGAAGTGCTGGAGGGACATTTGCGCGCAATCCTCGGTTCGATGACAGTGGAAGAAGTTTATCGTAATCGGGATCGGTTTGCGCAGGAAGTACAGGGTGTGGCTGCTCGTGATCTGAAAAAGATGGGCTTGCAAATCGTTTCATTCACCATCAAAGATGTGCGTGATAAGCACGGATATCTGGATGCGCTTGGTAAGCCGAGAATTGCCGCTGTGAAACGGGATGCTGAGATTGCAGAAGCCGAGGCTGTGCGGGATGCCCGGATTCAGAAGGCGCGTGCGGAACAGGAAGGCCAGAAGGCCGAACTGCTGCGGGATACCAACATTGCGGAGGCAGCCAAGGAGAAGGAACTGAAAGTGGCTTCGTTTAAGAAAGAACAGGATACAGCGAAGGCAGAAGCCGATCAGGCTTATCACATTCAGGAGGCCCGTGCCAAGCAGACTGCTGTCGAGGAGCAGATGAAGGTCGAGCTGGTGCGCAAAGAACGGGAAATTGATCTTCAATCCAAGGAAATACAGGTACGTGAAAAGCAATATGATGCGGAAGTGAAAAAGAAGGCAGAAGCTGATCGGTATGCGGTCGAGCAAGCGGCGGAAGCAGATAAATCGCGTAAAATGCGTGAGGCTGAATCGCTGCAATACTCGATTGAGACACAGGCTAAAGCGTCAGCTGAACAAAAACGTCTAAACGGGCAAGCAGAAGCGGATGCCGAACGCGCCAAAGGTACGGCAGACGCAGATGTCATCCGTTTGCGTGGACTTGCAGAAGCGGAGGCCAAGGAAAAACTGGCGGAGGCGTTCCAGAAGTTTGGAGAGGCCGCCGTGCTCGATATTATCGTAAAAATGTTGCCTGATCTGGCTGGACGTATTGCCGAACCGATTGCGTCCATTGATAAACTCACCGTAGTTGATACGGGAAAAGGAGAGGGAGCAGCGCGTGTCAGCAATTATGTCACCGAACTGATGGCTACGGCACCTGAGATGCTGAAGAGTGTATCCGGCATTGATGTGGAGCAGTTAATCAAGGGGCTGACGACTGGGAAAAAAGGCCTTCATTCCGTGCCGTCCTCCGGTGAAGGGAATAAGCAGCATCTTCCAGCCTCGGTGGAGGCAGCACTAACAGATAAAGAATAACGGTAAGTCTTTAGGGAGCATCTACCCCTAACCAAAAGACCGCTTTTCATCACAGCATTTCCCGGCAATGTGATGAAAAGCGTTTTCTTTTTATTGACCTTTAGCCGAATATTTGGTACTTTAACGTGGATTCCTCTGAGCTTCATGCTATAATTCTTAGGATCAAGGTTCTGATAAAAGAGGTGCGGATGTGAGCAGCCTAAAAGTGGCCAAAGCGCTGAATAACAATGTGATTATAGGGATGCATCCCGAGCATGATGAGGTTGTTGTGATTGGAAAAGGAATCGGTTTCAATCGCAGACCCGGTGATCTTATGCCGTTGGATTCAGTTGAAAAATTATTTATATTAAAAAGCCATGAAGAACAGGAGCAATACAAACGGTTGCTTCCTGAGCTGGATGAAAAGCTCATTGAGGTCATCGGTGAGGTACTTCATCTTGTTCAGCTTCAAGCAAAGAAGCCTCTAAATGAGCACATACTGATTGCTTTAACTGACCATATCGCTTTTTCCATCAACCGTCATAAACAGGGAATTACGATTCATAATCCGTTTTTGTATGAGACTAGGGAAATATATCCTCAGGAATACAAGATGGCTGAGCAGGCTGTTGCTCTAATCAGGGATAAGATGGATGTAGATCTGGGAGAAGATGAAATCGGATTCGTGGCCCTGCATATTTATAGCGCCATGACAAACCAGCATATCTCCGAGGTGAGGAAGGATTCTCGTCTGATTGCGGATATGGTTCAGGTTGTCGAGACCACACTGGATTATCGTATTCCTCTCCAATCTCTTGATTATTCTCGACTGCTGACTCATCTGAGGTTTGCGATTGAACGTGTGCGCCGGGGAGAAATTGTGCAGGAGATTTATCGATTGGACAAGCTTTTGAATGAGGAGTACCCGGAAATGTATATGCTGGCCTGGAAGCTCACGAAAATTATGGAAAAAAGACTCCGTAAATCTGTGTATCCAGCTGAGGTTAGTTATTTGACAATGCATCTGCAGCGGTTGTCCCAACGCAAAGAGCAGGGGGAGCAACAAAAGTGATAAAACCGGAATAAAAAAGTATTGCCTCGCATTTAGCGGGGTGCTATAATCAATTTTGCAATGAGGAAGACAACAACTGAACATTAAACGTGTTACTGATTCGATCAGGCATGAGTTGTTTTAAGTTATGATTGTTTACAGCCTACTGGGGCAAGCTATATCCCAAGGTTGTTTTCAAACATACTTAAATCGGCTCATGCCTTTTTTGTTGTTTTGCCTCTGTTCTAAATTTCAGAGAAGGATGTGGAAGGTATGTTTAAAAAGCTTTTCGGCGTTTTACAGCGTGTCGGTAAAGCATTAATGCTTCCTGTAGCGATTTTGCCAGCTGCGGGGCTTTTATTGGGTATCGGTAACATGCTGGTCAATCCTGATTTTCTCCAGTACATTCCGGCATTAAATGCGGGCTGGGTTCAATCGGTAGCGACGATCATGATGAATGCCGGACAAATCGTTTTTGATAATCTGGCACTGTTGTTCGCAGTCGGCGTAGCCGTCGGTCTGGCGGGCGGTGAGGGTGTAGCAGGTTTGGCTGCCATCATCGGTTACCTCGTTATGAACATTACTCTGGGTACAGCCGTGGGTGTCACACCTGGTCTGATTGCTCAAAAAATACCGGGTTATGCAAACGTGTTGGGGATTCCAACGCTTCAAACCGGGGTGTTCGGCGGGATAATCATCGGTATACTGGCCGCGGCCATGTACAACCGCTTTTTCAAAATTGAGCTTCCATCGTATCTGGGCTTTTTCGCGGGTAAGCGTTTCGTTCCAATTGCAACGGCGGTATCCTCACTGATTGTCGGACTTGCACTGGTTCTGATCTGGCCTCCAGTTCAACAAGGACTTAACGCAGTATCTCACTTTATGGTGTATTCCAACCCGACTTTGTCGGCGTTCCTGTTCGGTGTTATCGAACGCGCGCTGATTCCATTTGGTTTGCATCACATCTGGTATTCACCGTTCTGGTTTGAGTTTGGTGAATATGTTAACAAGGCAGGTCAAACCGTTCACGGTGACCAGCAGATCTTCTTCAGCCAGCTTCGCGACGGAGTGGCGTTGACAGCAAGTACGTTCCAAGTGGGTAAATTCCCATTCATGATGTTCGGTTTGCCGGCAGCAGCGCTTGCAATGTACCATGAAGCAAGACCAGAACACAAAAAATATGTAGCAGGTATTATGGGTTCAGCAGCATTGACTTCGTTCTTGACAGGTATTACGGAGCCACTGGAATTTTCCTTCCTGTTCGTAGCTCCACTGCTGTTTGCAGTACACTGTATATTCGCAGGTCTGTCATTTATGACCATGCAAATTTTACATGTCAAAATCGGTATGACCTTCTCAGGCGGATTTATTGACTTCCTGATTTTCGGGATTATTCCAACCCGTACGCCTTGGTGGTATGTAATTATCGTCGGTCTGATTTTGGCAGTTATTTACTACTTCGGATTCCGGTTCATCATACGGAAGTTCAACTTGAAAACACCAGGACGTGAAGAAGCTACAGATAATGTGGATGGCGCAGCAGTCGGTAGTAGTGATGAGCTCCCGCACAACATTTTGGCAGCTTTCGGTGGTTCATCGAATATCAAGCATCTGGATGCTTGTATCACACGTCTTCGGATCGAGGTTAATGAGAAATCGAACGTTGACAAAGCTCGTCTGAAACAACTTGGCGCATCGGGTGTCCTTGAAGTCGGTAACAACGTACAGGCAATTTTCGGTACACGTTCCGACACCATTAAATCTCAAATGGCTGATATCATGGCTGGACGTACACCTGCACCAGCTCCGGCGCAACCTGCTCCACAAGAGGAGAAGGAAGCTGGAGAAGAACAACAAACCATTATTGTAGAAGATATTGTAATGCCTGTTAACGGCGAATTGGTTGATATCTCGACGGTTCCCGATCCGGTATTTGCAGAACGTATGACAGGTGACGGTTTTGCGGTCGTGCCAAATGATGGAACGATTGTGTCCCCTGTTTATGGTAAAGTATTCAATGTATTCCCAAGCAAGCATGCGATTGGTATTCAATCCGATGGCGGTAAAGAAGTGCTTGTTCATATCGGGGTGAATACTGTGAAGCTTAAAGGCCAAGGATTTGACGTTTTGGTGAACGAAGGCGATCTTGTGTCAGCTGGCCAGCCTATTATGAAAGTAGACCTGGAATACGTGAAGGCAAACGCTAAATCCATCATCTCACCTGTCATTTTTACTAACCTTCCAGAAGGTTCTTCGGTAACTTTAAACAAAACTGGAGTATTGAAGGCTGGCGAAGATGGTATAATTACGATAAAATAAACTCTATGTGTTTCGGATTAGTTGATTAGGCGGCTTAGGCCGTCTGATCAATGATCTGGTATACTGCGTGTAAACAAATATTATCTTTAGGAAAGTGGGAGGAACAAATTATGCAAACAACTTTTAGAATTACGGATGAAGACGGTATCCATGCACGTCCTGCAACTGCGCTGGTAAATACAGCTAACAAATTCAGCGGTGCTGAATCTTTTGCCGAAGCTAACGGTAAAAAAGTAACTTTGAAATCCATTCTGGGTGTATTGTCCCTGGGTCTGGAACAAGGCGATACTATTAACATTATCTGCGAAGGCGCTGAAGCTGCCGAAGCACTGAAAGCTCTTGAAAATGTAATCGTTAACGAAGGGCTGGGCGAAGTTCATGCTTAAAATTTCCGGGATTGCCGCTTCGGCAGGCATAGCCATTGCCCGGGCGTTTATCTTGGAGCATCCGAATTACGCTGTAGAGAGACGCGCGGTTGGTGATGTTGAAGCTGAAATCGCGAGATTGGATGCGGCTTTGGCACAATCTCAAACCGAATTGGAATCGATTAAGGAGAAAACGCTTCAGGAGCTGGGAGAGAAAAAAGCAGAAATTTTTGCATCTCACCTGCTCATCCTGAATGATCCTGAATTGATCGATCCGGTTAAAGCTAAAATCAGAGACGAGCAGCTTAATGCTGACTATGCTTTGAATGAAGTAGCTACACAGTTCATTTCCATGTTTGAAAACATGAAAAGTGCCTATTTGCAAGAACGCGCATCGGACATGCGTGACGTAACCAAGCGGATCCTGAATCACCTGCTTGGTGTTCATTTTGTTAGTCCTGCAGAAATTGCCGAAGAAACGATTGTGCTTGCAGAAGATTTGACACCTTCCGACACAGCTCAGCTGAACCGTGAATTTGTTAAAGGTTTTGCAACGAACATCGGCGGACGTACTTCGCATTCGGCTATTATGGCTCGCTCACTTGAAATTCCTGCAGTTGTGGGAACGAAAAATATATTGTCTCAAGCTAAAAGCGGTGATTTGATTATCGTTGATGGTTTGGATGGTCACGTATTCGTGAACCCTACCGAAGAGATTGTTGCGGAATACCGTGCTAAACAGGTGGCATACGACAAGCAACGCGAAGAGTGGCGTAAGCTGCGCGGCGAAGCTACGGTTTCTGTCGATGGTGTCCATGTCGAACTGGCAGCCAATATTGGTACGCCTAATGATGTAGCTGGTGTTCTGGACAACGGTGGTGAAGGCGTTGGCTTGTACCGTACGGAGTTCTTGTACATGGGACGCGATAAGCTTCCATCCGAAGAAGTACAGTATACGGCGTACAAAACCGTTCTGGAAAGAATGGAAGGTAAACCGGTTGTAGTCCGTACTTTGGATATCGGTGGCGACAAAGAACTTCCTTATCTGGACCTGCCAAAAGAAATGAATCCGTTCCTTGGATTCCGTGCTATTCGTCTGTGTCTGGATCGCCAGGATATTTTCCGCACTCAATTGCGTGCTTTGTTGCGTGCGAGTGTGCATGGTAACCTGCGCATCATGTTCCCAATGATTGCTACGCTGAACGAATTCCGTGAAGCTAAAGCTGTTTTGTTGGAAGAAAAGGAAAAGTTGGTAACCGAGGGTGTATCCGTATCTGAAGAAATTCAGCTGGGCATCATGGTAGAAATTCCTTCTACAGCGGTATTGGCTGACCAATTCGCAAAAGAAGTGGATTTCTTCAGTATCGGTACAAACGATCTGATTCAATACACAATGGCAGCGGATCGCATGAACGAGCGGGTTTCTTACCTGTATCAACCATACAATCCATCCATTCTGCGTCTGGTGAAAATGGTTATTGATGCCGCTCACCGTGAAGGACGTTGGGTTGGTATGTGTGGCGAAATGGCAGGAGATACAACAGCAATTCCGTTGCTGCTGGGTCTGGGACTTGATGAGTTCAGTATGAGCGCAACTTCCATTCTGCCAGCACGTAGTCAAATCTCCAAGTTGTCCCGTGCGGACATGGAAAAACTGGCTACAAAAGCTCTGGACATGCAAACAGCAGAACAGGTTGTTGAATTGGTTCAAAGCATCGAAGGTTAAGGAAGGGTATTACATTTCAAAGGTTATATCTTTTTCCAACAAAAAAATTGCTGTGTACATACAGCAGCCGGTATCTAATAGATACCGGCTTTTTTGCATGCTTTAAGTAGAATTTGTTTTTAACTGCATGAGCAATTCAGTACAGGTTTGCGAGCTGCGGTAGTTTCGTCCAATCGTGTGACTGGAGTAGTATATGGTGCATTGAGCACCAGCTCAGGGTTCTCTTCTGCTTCCCGCGCAATATGAATCATAGTGTCAACAAAAGCATCAAGTGTCTCCTTACTTTCCGTCTCCGTGGGCTCGATCATGATGCACTCCTCTACATTCAGAGGGAAGTAAATTGTAGGCGGATGGTAGCCGAAATCAAGCAGCCGTTTGGCTACATCAAGCGTACGCACTCCAAATTTTTTCAAGCCTCGCCCTGACATGACAAATTCGTGTTTGCAATGTCCAGGGTAGGGCAGGTCAAAATGTGGAGCGAGCCGATGCATCATGTAATTGGCATTGAGCACAGCGCATTCCGATACACGCTTTAAGCCGTCAGGACCGTAGCTACGGATATAGGCATAGGCACGAACGAGAATACCGAAGTTACCGTAAAAGGCTTTAACCCGTCCAATAGAATCTCCCTGTTCCCGGTCCCAGTGGTACACCCCCTGCGGATCCCGTACGACAAGCGGCTTGGGCAAATAAGGGATGAGCCGTTGCTTTACGCCGACAGGCCCAGCGCCGGGGCCGCCGCCTCCGTGCGGGGTACTCATCGTTTTGTGCAAATTGAGATGCACTACATCGAAGCCCATATCTCCGGGACGGGTAATCCCCATGATGGCGTTGGAGTTTGCCCCGTCATAGTAAACCAGACCACCCGCTTCATGCACGATGGCAGCAATGTCAGTGATTTGCTTCTCGAACAGCCCAAGCGTGTTCGGATTGGTCAGCATGAGCGCCGCGGTGTCGTTGCCTACGGCTTGACGTAACGCATCCAGATCCACCAGCCCCTCAGGGGTGGAGGGAAGGGTGACTGTTTCGAAGCCCGCGACGGTTGCGCTGGCGGGGTTCGTTCCGTGCGAGGAATCCGGCACGAGCACCTTGGTACGTCGCTCACCACGTGCTTCGTGGTATGAGCGAATCATCATCAGCCCGGTCCATTCGCCATGGGCGCCCGCGGCGGGCTGAAGCGTGACGGCATCCATGCCAGTTAACGCAGCCAAATCATTTTGGAGCGTATACAGCAGCTCCATGGCACCCTGGATGCTCTCCTCGGGCTGATATGGATGGATTTTGGCGAAGCCTGTATATCGGGCGACATCCTCATTCACTTTCGGATTGTATTTCATCGTACAGGAGCCGAGCGGATAAAATCCGTTGTCCACGCCGAAATTGCGCCGGGACAAGGCAGTATAATGCCGAATAACGTCTACTTCGTATACCTCGGGTAATGCCGCAGGTTCGCTGCGCAGCGCATAATCTGGCAAAAGCTCTGCCACCGGGCGACGGGGAACGTCGCACTCGGGAAGGGAATAGGCGATGCGACCCGGACGGCTCAATTCAAAAATGAGCGCTTGATCGTGTTCCTTCAACAGCCCTTGTTTCTGATCCTGTCCGGTGTGTGTCATAGCAATCCCCCCAAGGTGTGTACAAATTGGTCAATCTCTTCTTTGGTCCTTTGCTCCGTCACGGCAATCAACATGTGACCAGCAAGTTCCTCATAGTCCCGGCCCAAATCGTAGCCAGCGATAAATCCAGCAGCTAGCAGCTCGGCCTGGAGTTTGCTCATATCCGTACCCTCAGGCAGTCTAAGGGCAAACTCATTAAAGGTTGGTGCGTTAAACGAGGCAGTTACGCCCTTCAAGCTCAGCAATTGCTCTAAAGCATAACGGCTTTTATGCAAATTTAGCTCGGCTACTTCCTTGATCCCCTGTCTACCCATGACAGACAAGTATACAGATGCAGATAAAGCTAGCAACGCTTGGTTGGAGCAAATGTTAGAGGTGGCCTTTTCGCGGCGGATATGCTGTTCCCGCGCTTGCAAGGTCAGCACGAAGCCGCGTTTACCGTTGCGGTCTGTGGTCTGACCCACAATACGGCCGGGGATACGGCGCATATGGGCCTGAGAAACGGCAAAGTATCCACAGGTCGGACCGCCGAGAGAAGAGGAGATGCCAAGTGGCTGCGCATCTCCTACCACAATATCCGCGCCCTGTTTGCCGGGTGTTTCCAGCAAGCCAAGTGCTAGTGGATTGGCACTGACGACCAAAAGACCTTTGTGCGCATGGATGAGGTCAGCCATCGGCTTCAGGTTTTCCACGGCTCCGAAAAAGTTGGGGCTTTGGACCAAAACAGCCGCGGTCTGTTCCGATACGGCTGCCGCTAGCGCATCAGCATCCGTTACGCCGTCCGAACAGCCGATCTCCACGATGTCCAAATCCAATCCGCGTGCATAGGCTGCCAATACCTGACGTGCCTCCGGATGGACGGACCTTGATACGATAAGCTGTTTACGGCGGGTAGCTGCGGCGGACAGTGAGCCCGCTTCCGCCAGTGCAGTCGCTCCGTCGTACATGCTGGCATTAGCTACAGCCATGCCCGTCAATTCGCAAATATACGACTGAAACTCGAAAATGGCTTGTAGCTCGCCTTGGCTTACTTCCGGCTGATAGGGGGTGTAGGCTGTATAGAATTCCGAGCGTGAAGTGATGTGCTGGATGACGGACGGAATATGATGATCATAAATTCCTGCGCCAAGGAAGCTGGCATGTGTGTCTGTATTGGCGTTGTGTCCGGCCAGCTCGGCCAAGTGGCGGGTTAAGGCTTTCTCATCGAGTCGAGAAGAGAGAGGCAGTTCCCCTTGATATCGAATGGCCTCTGGAATGTCACTGAATAAATCATCAATAGATGATACACCCACCACACGCAGCATTTCGGTTTGATCCTGTTCAGTCATAGGGAGATAACGATGCTGCTTCATAGGTTCTGACTCCTTTCGAAAAGCAAGATTTTAGATCGTAAATTAGCTAATAAAAAAGTGTGTGAGATGAAAAACCCAGAAGTTCATATCTGACATATTTGCTTTATAGAAATAAAAAGAGTTTAAGATCAGCGCGGGCGTTTATAAAAGGGTGCTGCCACCACCTCGGCACGCAGGCGTTTGCCACGAATCTCAACCTCCAACGGTGTGGAGAGGGCGCTAAAACGACTGTCCACCAAGGCGAGGCCCAGATTACGCTTCAAGGTGGGCGACTGAGTCCCCGTTGTGACCTCACCAATGTGTTGTCCTTCTGCGAATACCGGGTAATGGGCGCGTGGGATACCGCGATCAATCATTTCCAGCCCGATCAATTTGCGAGGAATCCCTTGTTCTTTCTGACGTTGCAGTGCTTCTCTACCGATAAAATCTCCTTTATTCAGCTTGACGAAGAAACCTAGACCAGCTTCGAGTGGTGAAATCGTGGCAGATAACTCCTGACCATATAGCGGCAACCGTGCCTCAAAGCGTAGGGTATCCCGAGCACCAAGTCCAGCGGGAATCAGCCCATACGACTCACCGGAACGAAGCAAACCCTCCCATACGGCTGGTGCTTCCGCAGCAGGTATATAAAATTCAAAACCGTCTTCGCCCGTATATCCGGTTCGTGAGACCAGTGCTTTTGCTCCGAACAATGGCACATTCTCATGGAAGCGGAAAGATGCCAGATTCGTAATGTCCGTATCTGCCACGGCTGCGGCAATACGTGCTGCCTCCGGTCCTTGCAACGCTAGCAATGCTATCGCATCAGACACATTCTCCATGTGAACGGATGCAGGCATATGGCGCATTAGCCAATCCCAATCCTTATCGATGTTGGATGCGTTCACAACGAGCATGTAGCGTTCCGGTCCTTTGCAGTAAACAAGTAGGTCGTCTACTACCCCTCCATCGGGGTAACACAGGAGTGAATATTGTGCCTGACCTGGTTCCAACTGGCTGACATCATTCGTGGTCACCTTTTGCAGAAAAGCTTCGGCTTCTTTGCCTTCAACCAAAAATTCGCCCATATGCGATACATCGAATAAACCCGCACGTTGCCGGACGGCCTCATGCTCCTTTTGAATGCCGCTAAACTGAACCGGGAGCTCCCAGCCGCCAAAGTCAATACAACGAACCCCAGACTGCGTCCCGTAGGACGAATATAGCGGTGTTTTTCGCAAATTAGTCATTATTCCACTCCTATCCGGTGTGATCGGCTAAACAAAAAAGACAGGCCGAAAAAAACGTATAGACGGCAGTCTACACTCTTTTTTTCAGCTCTGTCCTTGATACCAGAAAGTTACCCCGGTATGTACCGGGTTTCCCCTTGGGTGATCCGCTCCAATAGCGAATGCTCTCCAGAGATGCGTCCGGCAGAGGTCCTTTTGCCTGAGAGATTCACCTGCAATGCAGGTTTACTCCTTCGGCGCTACCTTCGGGATCAACGGTATATTACCTGGCTTTGCAGATAACAACTTGATCCGATTCGCGTGCACTTATGTCTCACAAGCGGCAACAGCTATGCGAATCTTTTTGGCAGTCTCTCCCTCCGCGTTCATCCGCGTTTGCAGTTGTCGGGGTGTTTCCCAAAGCATTTGCTATAACCCATTAATACGCAAATTCATTCAAAATGTCAATAAAAATGTCATCAAAAACAATAGAAAAAACATTTAATATATAAATAAGGATATGTAAGCGTTTGTTATAAGCTATCATATTTTTATATAGTACGCTATATGAGGTGATATGAAGTATTTTTGTTAGTATTATTGACATGAGTGTTCTTGTTGTCATAATCTTAACCTGTCTAGTACAGTGAGCAAAAGCGATTTTATTCATATGGAAGTGAGGGGAACAGAATGGGTGAAGTAAAGCAGCAACTTTGGTATACAGACGAACATGAGTGGGTTCAGCGGACAGAGAATGGAACGGTACGAATTGGTATTACAGACTTTGCACAGCATCAACTGGGTGATATTGTTTTTGTAGAATTACCTGAGGCGGGAGCAACGATTGAGCAGGGAGCGGAGATCGGTACGATTGAATCGGTGAAGACAGTATCCGACCTTTTTGCTCCGGTGACGGGAACCATACTAAAAGTGAATGAAACGCTGGAAAGTACACCTGAGCTAGTGAATGAATCTCCCTATGAAAAAGGTTGGATGATCGAAGTAGAGATGGATAAAGATGTGGAGGAAGCCTTGGGCAAGCTACTGTCTGCGGATCAGTATGAGCAGTTGATTTCCGATGAGCAATAATGGAGCATTGTAGTATGGAGTAAGAGGGTTATTTGTCTGCTCGATTTTTGTATAAAATAGTCGCTATGATTTGACGTAGCGGCTATTTTTTTGTCTTTTTGCAAACGTAATTACGTGTTTTATTCTGATTTAGAGGGTTGTCCCCATATAAGAATCATACATAATCCAGCACGGTTTTTCGACTAATTTCTATAGCTACAGGTCATATTAAGAAGAATTATGCAGGTATAATACCTTCCCGGATAATTTAAATTTAAATGTTGTCATCAACGTTCATGACGAAAGTACGTTTTCATTTCGTTGATGAAGATAGCGCTGTCATTTAGTATGAATTTTAAGAAAAGGTAGTGATGCTTACCTACAAGGAGGATTTGAATATGAGTACATTGGACGCAAAGCCAAGTTCAAAAGGAGGCACTCGTGTCGCCGTACAGCGTTTTGGCCGTTTTCTTAGCGGTATGGTTATGCCCAATATGGGAGCATTTATTGCGTGGGGGCTGATTACGGCACTCTTTATTCCGACCGGATGGTTCCCGAATGAAGGTTTTGCACAATTGGTTGACCCGATGAAAAATTATTTGTTGCCGTTACTGATCGGTTATACAGGGGGCACGATGATTCACGGACAGCGTGGAGGTGTGATTGGTGCCATTATGACGATGGGTGTCATAGTGGGAGCCGATATCCCGATGTTCCTGGGCGCGATGGTAGCTGGTCCGCTGGCTGCGTGGATATTGAAGAAGTTCGACAAGGCCATTGAAGGCAAAGTCAGATCAGGCTTTGAAATGCTGGTCAATAACTTTTCGGCCGGAATTATCGGTGCCATTCTAGCGCTGCTTGCCCATGTGGCGATTGGTCCGATTGTACAAATGATCAGTCAAGTGTTGTCGGCAGGGGTACAGTTCCTCGTGAACGCAGGGCTATTGCCGCTTGTCAACCTCATTATTGAGCCCGGAAAAGTATTATTTTTAAACAACGCGCTGAATCACGGAGTATTGAGTCCGATTGCGTTAGAGGAAGCTGCAAGAACAGGAAAATCCGTACTGTTTATGCTGGAATCCAACCCTGGGCCGGGGCTCGGTATTTTGCTAGCCTACTGCCTGTTCGGCAAAGGCTCTGCGAAGTCATCGGCTCCTGGAGCGGTCATCATTCATTTTTTCGGCGGGATTCATGAAATTTATTTCCCTTATATTTTGATGAAGCCGATTTTGATTCTTGCTGCTATAGCTGGGGGCGTTGTGGGAACCTTCTGTTTTATGTTGACAGGTGCCGGACTGGTTGCTGCTCCTTCACCGGGCAGCATCATCGCCTATTTTCTAATGACGCCAAAAGGCGGATATTTGCCAATGCTGAGCGGGGTGATCGCTGCTGCGGTCGTATCCTTTGCTGTTGCCGCAGTGTTACTCAAGACTAGTAAGCAAAAAGAAGAGGGGCTGGAGGAAGCTGCATCCCGCCTGAAAGATATGAAAAATCAAAGCAAGAGTGCAAGTGCTAACGCCACTGTAATGGAAGATAATCACGAATCTGAACGTGCTGCTGAGATTGCCGCAGATCGAACGCTCAAGGATAAATCCGAAGTGAACAAGATCGTCTTTTCCTGTGATGCAGGTATGGGTTCAAGCGCTATGGGCGCCTCGATTTTACGCAAAAAAATGAAGCAGGCGGGTGTAGGCGTAACAGTTACGAATACGGCAATCAGTGAAATTCCACAGGATGCGGATATTGTCATTACGCAAAAAACGTTGACAGACCGGGCTAAAACAGTAGCCCCGAATGCTGAGCACATTTCCATTGACAATTTTCTGAAGAGCCCTGAATACGAAGCGCTGGTTGAACGTCTGAAATCCGATTCTTAATCCCCGTCGTATGCAGTGTACGTCTCCTGCTGGAGGGATGAGCTTGGGAAGGAACGGTATGCGCTTATGAATATTACGAAACGACAACGTGACATCGTGGAATATCTTCTGGAGCAGTCCAAAGAGGTTACAGCCGGGGAAATTGCCACGAAGATCAATGTCAGCACAAGGACGGTTCATCGGGAACTGGGCGCAGTCGAGCATTGGCTGGCTGCTCATGAGGTGAAGCTGGAGAAAAAGTCAGGGATTGGTATCTGTATAGATGCTGACCCAGCTCAGCTTGTATGCCTGCGAAGGCAATTGCTGCATACGAAGTCAGACGAATATTCGGCTGAGGAGAGAAAGATCGTGGTTCTCTGCATGCTGCTGGATACACGGGAGCCGATCAAGCTGCTGGCGCTGGCTTCGGACTTGAAAGTCACGGTAACTACGGTCAGTCATGATCTGGACGAATTGCAAGGCTGGATTGGGGAACGGGGACTCATGCTTGTGCGCAGACGGGGGTACGGGGTCGAGATTACAGGGCGGGAGACAGACAAAAGACGGGCGATTTCCGAGCTGGCTCTCGAATATTTGGATGAATCCGATCTGTTTTCAGCCCGGGAAGAACTTCGTTCTGTAACCCGTGTCGCCGACAAGTTGCTGGAGATGATTGGCAGAGATAACCTGCTGATTGTGGAAAAGGCCCTCTGGCAGCCCCATGAAAAATGGTTGGAAAACATGGTGGAAAGCAAATACATGGAGCTGCTGATTCAAATTTGCGTTTCGCTGGTACGTCTGCGACTCGGGTATGTTATGGATCCTCTTCTCTCATATTTAAAAACAGATTCAGATGAAAATATCATGCTTCGAACAGCTATGGTGGAACGCATATGCACGGAGTTGTCAGAGGCGCTGGATATTGAATTTCCAGAGCCGGAACGATCTTATCTCAGGCTGCTATTTCGTGATGCCGAGGATCACTCTACCCGACTACTGCCGTTGGATGATCTCGTACTGTTGGAGTCGGTTCATGAGTTGATTCGTCGTGTGGAGGAAGAGACAGGCACGCCATTGGAAGAGGACCGTGTTCTGCGTGAAGGACTGATTGCCCATATGGCCCCGGTGTTCAAACGTTTGAAGGAAGGCAGGTCGATTCGTAACCCCCTCCTTCAGCAAATCCGCAAGGATTACAGCAGCTTATTCGACTCAGTGAAAAAGGCTGCGGCGGACATGACAGAAATGAAAGTACCAGATGAAGAGATCGGATTTCTCGTCATGCATTTTGGCGCTTCGCTGGAGCGGCTACGACAATTGCGGCGGGAGGTGCGGGCCATCGTAGTCTGCACGAGCGGTATTGGATCATCCAGACTTTTGGCAACAAGGCTCGCCAAAGAGCTCCCACAGATCAAAATTGTGGATAGGGCTTCATGGTACGAGGCGGCGCGGATTCCCAAGGAGGATTATGATCTGATCATTTCGACAGTAGAGCTACCGCTTGAACCGGATCGGTATCTTAAGATCAGCCCGTTGCTGACGCAGGAGGAGAGTGATCGCCTGCGTCAATTCATCCAGCATATTACACTCAATCATCCCAATGACCATCAGCAGGAACAGGCTGTTCAGCCTGGTCAGGATATAGAGTGGCTTACCGGTCTGCGGAAAAGTCTTGAGGAAATTGTACACATTGTACAGCAATTTCAAGTGTATCCGCTGGAAAATCAGGGGATGGATATGGCGGCGACCGTAGAGGCTATATGCATGTTGGAGGCGGGGCGGGGGAATGTTACAGAGCCTTCTGCGGTTGCTGCACAGCTCATGGAAAGAGAGCGCCAAGGTAGTCAGGTGATCTCTGATACCTCCATTGCTTTAGTTCATACGCGCAGCCACTATATTCGCAAGCCTTCGCTTACCTTGTATAAGCTGGCAGAGCCGCTGTTGGCGGATACAGGCGAACAGGTAGAATGCGTGCTGCTCATGTTGGGACCTCGTGAGCTGCCGAGAGAAAGCTTGGAGGTATTGAGCGAGATTAGTGCATTACTCTTGCAGGAAGACATGGTTACGCTACTGGAACACGGTAGCAGGGATCATATTGTCAATTATATATCGAGTGAGCTAGCTGAATTTTTCCACAGTAAATTAGGGACAGGGAGGAACCTACCGTGAGTATTATGACGATAGACAAAGTAAAAATGAACGCAACCGCCAAAGACAAATATGAGGCGATTCGTATGGCTGGACAAATCCTGCTGGATGCAGGACATATTTCAAGTGAGTACATTGACAAGATGCTGGAACGCGAGGAGATCGTGTCCACCTATATCGGGAACGGGTTGGCTATTCCACATGGCACCAAGGAATCCAAGATGCTTATTCAATCCACAGGCATCTCCATCGTTCAGTTTCCACAAGGCATAGATTTTGGGGAAGAAAAAGCATACATGGTAATCGGCATTGCAGCACAAGGCGGCGATCATATGGAGATTTTGACGAGTATCGCTGTGGTGTGTGCGGAGGAAGAAAATATGGATAAACTTCGCAACGCGGTGACCCCACAGGAAATTATAGATCTGTTCGAAAGTGAGATGGAGCTATGAGAGCCGTCCACTTTGGAGCAGGAAATATTGGTCGCGGCTTTATCGGATTGATTCTGTCGCGTGCAGGCTATGAGGTTGTCTTTTCAGATGTCAACGACACCCTTGTATCCGAGTTACGTCGTCGTAAACAATACACCGTAGAGCTAGCCAATGATACAAAGGATACGGAGCTGGTCACGAATGTAACGGCGATTGACGGCAGAGATGCATCCGCTGTAGCGGATGCGGTAGACCATGCTGATCTGGTAACGACCGCGGTAGGGGTTAGCATCCTCAGGCATATTGCAGCAGGTATTGCCGAGGGAATAGCGCGGCGGGTGGAGCGAGGGGCAGGCCCGCTGCATGTGATTGCTTGCGAAAATGCAATCGGAGGCAGCGCCCAACTGAAAGAGCATGTTTTTGCGCTACTGGATGAGGCGACTCGTGCCAAGGCAGAGGCTTCGGTATATTTCCCCAATGCTGCTGTAGACCGGATTGTGCCGATCCAACACCACGAGGACCCGTTACATGTGCAGGTAGAGCCTTTTTACGAGTGGGTGGTGGATCGTTCACAAATGGCACCTAAGCATGAAGAAATCGAAGGCATCCTGTACGTGCAGGATCTAGAGCCTTACATTGAACGAAAGCTGTTCACGGTGAATACGGGGCATTGCGTGGCAGCCTATCTTGGTTATACCGCAGGTTATGCTACCATCCAGGAGGCCATGAAGGATAGCAAGGTGGTGGATTCGATACAAGGGTCACTGGAGGAGACAGGAGCAGTGCTTGTGAAGCGCTTCGGTTTGGATCAAGGGGAGCATAAGAAGTACATCTCTAAAATTTTGGATCGCTTCCGCAACCCTAATCTGACAGACGATGTTACTCGAGTCGGACGTTCACCGTTGCGTAAGCTGTCTCCCAATGACCGTCTTGTACGTCCCGCGCTGCAAGCGCAGGAGTATGGCATCCCGACGGATCATCTGGCGTTAGGAATGGCGGCTGCCTGTAAATTTGATATTACGGAAGACCCCGAGGCAGTCGAGCTTCAGCAGGTGATCCGCAGTGAAGGACTGGGTGTGGCGCTGACGCGTTATACTTCCATAACCGCAGATCACCCGTTACATCGGCAGATATTGGAGCAATATGATATTATAAATTCATAAAACAACGAATTATCAACATCTATTTTCGATAATCCTCTTGAAGATAAAGCATCCACATCAACACTAACGTGTTCTGTAGAGATGTGCTTCAAGAGGATTTTTATATGCGTGATTTACATCACATAACAACCTGCTTAAATTGTTTATATTGATAATGATTATCATTATCTATAAAATGAAATCATTACTATTATAAGTATTAGGGAGGATTATAGTGAAACCGATCTATATTACCTTAGGGTTTTTATTTTTGGCGCTTGGAGTTATTGGTGTAGTGCTACCGTTGCTACCGACTACACCGTTTCTGCTGCTAGCGACCTTTTTCTTTATGCGGGGATCCGAAAGGATTCACCAGTGGTTTTCGAATACCGCTCTGTACCAAAAGCATCTAGAGAGTTTTGTTCAAACAAGGTCGTTGAAGCTGTCTACGAAAATCACGACATTGGGCTTAGCGTCAGCGATGCTGATTACAGGCTTTATTTTCACCCCTAATGTGTGGGGCAGAACGCTCATCGTCTTGGTCATCCTTTTTAAATACTATTACTTTATATTCCGAATCGGAACACTGGGAAACGCTGCAGCAGAAAAAACGTCTTCATCTTCACCTGCACCTACTCTGAAAAAAAGGTCTAAAATGGTCGACAGCCGTCTGCTCGGTCTAGTGGAACATTCTCGGAAATATATCGTCTTGGGTGTGCTTGTGCAGTGGATCGGTCTTTTGGGGAGTATAGCCGCTGTGTTGTCTATGGCCTTTGTTATGCAGCAGGCATGGGAAGGACAAGTGACTCGCAAGCTGATTCTATCTATGACGGTCATTGTTATTACTGCTATTGCAGTTCGCTGTCTGAGCAATTATGCAGCCAGTATGTTATCCTATCGTGCTTCGGTAAATGCTAAAAAAACGCTGCGCTCGCAAATTTACGGCAAGTTGCTCAAAATGGGACCCGCATATACAGATCATACCTCCACCTCGGGGGTTATACAGGTTGCTGTAGAAGGGGTAGAGCAGCTTGAAACCTATTTCGGTAGATACATGCCTCAGCTATTTTACAGTCTGCTTGCCCCCGTAACGTTATTCATCACCCTCTCTTTTGTCAGCTTCAAAGCAGCCATTATACTATTGATCTGCGTTCCCTTAATTCCAGTGTCGATCATTGTCATTATGAGGATGGCTAAAAAGCTTTTTCGGAAATATTGGGGTAGTTACGTCAATCTGGGCCACAGCTTTTTGGAGAATGTACAAGGTCTGACTACGCTCAAAATGTACGGAACAGACCAGGATAAACATCAGGAAATGAACACAGCAGCGGAGGATTTTCGAAAAATGACGATGAAAGTGCTGACTATGCAGCTTAACTCCGTGGCCATTATGGATCTTATCGCATTTGGTGGTGCCGCTGCGGGTGTACTGGTCGCGGTAAGCGAATATTCTTCAGGCCATATTGGCTTGGCAGGAGCAATCATCATTGTTTTGCTGTCGGCAGAATTTTTCATTCCTCTGCGTCTGCTGGGTTCTTACTTTCATATCGCCATGAACGGAATGGCAGCAAGCGACAAAATATTTCAAATGTTGAGTACTGAGGATCTTATACAAGGACAAGAAAGCATAGAAAACACAGATATTCGACTGGAACAGGTGAGTTTCGCCTACGACGAAAGAGATACCTTACGAAATATATCCATGGATATTCCCCAGGGCAGCTTTGTTTCAATTGTTGGGGAATCAGGCTCTGGTAAAAGTACGGTAGCCGGATTGATCGTTGGGCATCACGAGGGGTATCGAGGAAGTCTGACGATTGGAGGAAAAGAGCTTACCGATATTTCAGAAGGAAGCCGCATGCGTCACATGACCTGGATCGGTTTTAACAGCTATATTTTTAAAGGCACAGTGGAAGCAAATTTAAAAATGGGCAATGAGCACGCGGATGAGCAACAAATGCTGGAAGCTTTGCGACAAGTGAAGCTGTATGATTTTATCCTTTCAGAAGGAGGACTGGAAGCAGAACTGGAGGAGCAAGGGGCAAATCTGTCAGGAGGACAGCGCCAACGGCTAGCACTAGCCAGAGCATTGCTGCATGATAGTCGTGTGTACATTTTTGACGAGGCCACCTCTAACATTGACAGTGAAAGTGAGGAAGGCATTATGGAGGTTATACATGCGCTGGCAGGTCAAAAAACAGTGATTCTTATCTCTCACAGACTGGAAAACGTAGTTCAATCCGACTGTATCTATGTGCTGCAATACGGTTTGGTGGCAGAATCGGGAACGCATCATGAGCTGTTGAGCCAGCAGGGACATTATGCGGAGATGTATCTCAGTCAACACCGGGTAGAGCAGTTTGTAAAAGGAGGGGCTGTATATGCGTAGACATGGATTACGGATCATGGGCCAATTATTGGTATTGGCGGGGCCTCTTTTACCTGTGCTACTCATCACGATTGTTACAGGAGTGCTTGGTTTTGTTTGTGCTATTGGCATTATAGTGTTTGGAGCCCTAGCTCTGCTTACAGCAACGGGCATCACGACAGGCTACACCATGTCGTTTTTGCTGACGGCGATCGTGGTTTGTGCCGTACTACGCGGCGTATTCCGTTATGGCGAGCAAATGAGTGGTCATTATCTCGCTTTCAAGCTGCTGGCTGTACTGCGTGATAAGGTACTTCAAGCCCTGCGCAGACTCGCTCCAGCCAAATTGGAAGGCAAGGACAAGGGGAATCTGATTTCACTCATTACGAGTGATATTGAGCTACTGGAAGTATTTTATGCGCATACGATAGCGCCTGTTATGATCGGCATCATCACTTCACTACTCATGGTGTTTTTTATCGGTTCTTATGAGCCTCTATTAGGCTGGCTTGCTGCGCTTGCTTACCTAACTGTCGGTTTATTTATTCCTTTACTCACGTCACGTATGGGCAAACGTCAGGGGATGGAATACCGAAGTAGCTTTGGCAAGCTGAGCAGTTATTTTTTGGACAGCTTACGGGGTATGAAGGAAATTGTGCAATATGGGCAAGGAGAACAACGTTTGAATGAGATTAACCGTCGTACGGATCAATTGGATGCCAAGCAGAAGGACTTGAAGCATCATGAAGGTATCACAAGAGCCATCACAGATGCGGCTGTAGTTGGATTCTCATTCTTGATGCTGCTGGCTGGATTGTACGGTATGTCTAATGGTCAGGTTGAATTTACAGGTATGCTAATTTCTGTCATTGCCCTGTTTAGTTCATTTGGTCCTGTCGTCGCACTGAGCAATTTGTCCAACAATTTGCTTCAAACGCTGGCGAGCGGGGAACGAGTGTTGAGTCTATTGGAGGAAACCCCGGAGGTAGAGGAAAATATCGAAGGGATGAGTGTTGCCTTTACTGGGGTACAAGTAGACAAGGTGACTTTTGCATACGATGGTCAAACGGTGCTGAATGATGTAAGTCTCACGATACCGCATAAGCGGATTCTAGGCATTCAGGGTAAAAGCGGCTCTGGTAAGTCTACGCTGCTGAAGTTGATGATGCGATTTAGGGACCCGCAGCAAGGTGGAATTTTGCTATCCGGACACGATTTGAAGGAAATTGGAACCCGACATTTGAGAGGGTTACAGAGCTATGTAGACCAGCATACGTTCCTGTTTGATGATTCAATTGCAGCTAATATCAAAATCGGAAAGCCTGATGCTACACATGAGCAGGTTGTGGAAGCAGCACGTAAGGCATCCGTGCACGATTTTATTATGACCTTGCCTCAAGGGTATGACAGCCGAGTTGGAGAATTGGGGGACAGGCTGTCCGGTGGAGAACGCCAACGCTTGGGACTGGCGAGAGCCTTTGTCCATAATGCGCCTCTCTTACTGCTCGACGAGCCTACCAGCAATTTGGACAGCCTGAACGAGGCGATTATTTTAAAATCGTTAAAGGAACAGCAGCAAGATAAAACGGTTGTCCTTGTTTCGCACCGAAGTTCTACCATGCGGATTGCAGACGATATTTTTGAAATGGATAACCGTAGATTGTCCTGACTTTTCTAACGTGTTTTTTAACGTACTTATTTAGCGATAAGTGATGAAATCTAGGAAATTATTGTTATGCTTGAGGGCAAAAGCTGTAGCCTGTTCATGGTTTTGTCATAAAATGGAGTGTGCGTTGAAATGGAAGCGTCATCCTTATTTAAATCATCCAGCTTTTCAAGCTTGTCTTATTTTGATAGCCTATTAGGTGAAGATTTTACAAAATCCTGAGGTATATTGACAAGTCATAAACATCATAAATGATGGATGAACAGAGGCTGTAAGCCGATGTACAGAAATGGGTGGTGAACAGGAATGTCAGATTTCAATCAGCTCAAAGAGCTTGAGCACACAACATATCCCATATATGAAGGCTATGATTTGGGTCTTACTTATACGCCTGTGGGCAGCAAGTTCAAGGTATGGGCACCGACTGCGCAGCAGGTCCATATAGCGTTGTATAACGATGCGGGGGTGTACGATCAGGAGGGGAACGTTCAGGAGCACGACGGTGGTCAAGAATTTCTCATGAACCGTGATGATCAAGGTGTATGGTCTATAGAGCTGGAAGGGGATTGGAACAAATATTATTACATGTACAGGCTGGAGTGGGCGGACAACACCATTCATTATGCTGCCGATCCATATGCCACAGGGGTATCAGCCAACGGGCAGCGTACAGCGATCATTGATTTGGCTCAAACCAACCCGGACGGATGGGAATTGGATGCGGGGCCTCCACTTAAGCGGCCGACGGATGCCATTCTCTATGAGCTTCATGTACGTGATTTTTCGATGGATCCCCATTTTAATACGGGGAAAAAAGACTTATTTGCTGCTCAGGGACGGTTTGAGGCCTTTACGTATACGGGATTGAAGGATACTGAGGGGAACAGCATCGGGCTGGATCATCTGCTGGAGCTGGGCATTACACATGTTCATTTGCTTCCAGTAGCTGATTTTCATACGGTAAATGACTTTGCGGAATTAGATACTGAATATAACTGGGGCTATGATCCGCAGCATTATAATGTGCCGGAGGGGTCTTATTCTTCCAATCCGGCTGATCCGGAGACACGCATACGAGAGCTGAAACTGCTGGTACAGTCTTTGCATACTGCCGGCATCGGTGTCATTATGGACGTTGTGTACAACCATACTTATTCGGTGGAACAGGGGCCATTTGAGCCTGTTGTACCTGGATATTATTACCGTACAGATGAACAAGGGCAGCTCACCAATGGATCAGGGGTAGGTAATGAGGTGGCAACCGAACGTCCGATGGTGCGCAAGTATATCAAGGATTCACTACGCTATTGGGCAGAGGAATATCATATAGACGGCTTTCGATTTGATCTGATGGGTCTGATTGATACCCCAACCGTGGTGCAGCTTACGCAAGAACTTCGCTCTGAAGTGCGTTCGGATCTGCTTATCTATGGTGAGCCTTGGACGGGAGGAGAATCTCCGCAACCCTTGCTTACGCTAAAAGGAACGCAACGGGACAAAGGCTTTGCTGTTTTTAACGACAACTACCGTTCTGCTATTAAGGGGGATAGCGACGGTACTGGGAGCGGGTTTGCCACAGGTGCAGAACATCAGGAGGAACAGGTGCTCAAAGGTGCTTTTGGGGCGATTCATGATTTCACAGCTCAGCCATCGGAGACCGTCAATTATGTAACTGCCCACGATAATCTCAATCTGTGGGATAAAATTTTGACGGTAAGACAATTGCGGGAGCACTGTCGTTTTCCACAATGGGAGCAGGGGAAGCCACAGGATGGGAGGACACCTGAACAAGCTGTTGCCGAAGCAGACCCGTATTGGGAACTGGATGAAAATAACTTGCTAGAGGACGAAACCGTACGCAAGTCCCTGTTAGCTAACGGCATGGTACTCACATCTCAAGGTATTCCTTTTATTCATGCAGGGGATGAACTGCTGCGCTCCAAATGTGGAGACCATAATAGCTACCGAAGCTCAGATGTAGTCAATGCCATCCGTTGGGATAACAAGGCGAGGTTTCGCCCAGTGTTTGATTACTACCAAGGCTTAATTGCTTTGCGACGCAGCCACCCGGCATTCCGAATGGATCATCGTGAGCTGGTGGAGCAGCACATGGAAGTGCTGCAAAGCAGTGGGCATGTGGTGGCTTTTGCTTTGAGGCACCATGCTAACGGTGATGCCTGGAATCATATTGTGGTGATTTATAACGGCTCGGATGCAGAGCAGACGATAGCATTGCCTGCGGAATCGGATCGTTGGCATGTGGTCGTGGACGCACACGGGGCTGGTAATGAGACACGGTATGAAGTCGTAGGCCATCGTGTAACCGTATCACGTTGGTCGATGATGGTGTTATATGATCAGGAAGAACCTGCACGAGTCTCATTTGTGACTGAACAAGATCAGGCTAATCGTCAGGCGGAGAACGAATTGGAAGACTCGGATGAAGGGACAGATCAAGAAATTGCAGGTACAGCCATAGCGTTGACAGATGTCCAGCTTGGAAAAGATAGTGAAGTCGCCCCATTTCGCACGATTGAACTGATCTACGAGCGTGCGGATCGGCAATACACTGGCTGGAACGTATGGGTATGGGGAACGGGGCACCGCGACGGACATGTCGAATTCCGTGATTTGGATGATGGTCGTGCAGTAGCGCGTATTCAGGTGGCTCCTGATATACAGCGAATCGGCTACATTGTCCGGCTTAATCACTGGGATGCCAAGGATGTTGAGGCAGATCGATATATTGATATAGACCCGAACCAGTCTGTGATGCAGGTATTGATTCATAGTGGCAGAGAAGAATATTTGCTACTGGTAAATGATAATCGGGCCGGATAGACTTGTATGCTTGGTCGCTATATACACGAAAGTAGCATTTTTCGATCATTTCGAGAAATGCTACTTTTTTATGCAAACGTGTGTCAGTTTCAGAAAAAAGGGGTAAAATAGAATTATGGACTTGTTTAGTTTTGCCAGCTTGCTGGCTTATATCCTGTAGTACGACTGGTAAACAGGCAAGATTCTTGGAGGAAAATCATTTGTAAGGTAACCTGAAGGAGGTTGTATATCATGAGTTCTAATGGAGGAAGTATTCAACTGACCGCCCAGCCGAGAACAGAGAAGAAGGGTTCGGCTATTCGTGAATTGAGGTTAAAAGGACGGATTCCAGCTGTGGTTTACGGCTCTGAGCTTGAAGGAACCCCTGTACATGTCGATGCCAAGGAATTTAATAAAGTAGTCAGAACCGGACGTTCAGAGGTGTTTAACCTCACTGTAGAGGGTGGAGAAACCATTCCAGTTATTATTAAAGATTATCAACAGCGTGACAATCAGTGGTTGCATGCCGATTTTTTGAAAATTGCCAAAAACAAACCGCTTCGCGTGCGTGTTTCTATTGATTATCAGGGTACACCTGTAGGTACAAAAACAGGCGGTATTCTGCAAGTTCAGGAAACGGAAGTAGAAGTCGAAGGTCTTCCTGCTGATTTACCATCTACCATTGAGGTAGATGTATCCGCACTGGATGTTGGCGACAAGCTGAGCGCTAGCGACTTGAAGCTCCCTAAAGGAGTAACGCTGCACGTCCCTGAAGAAGAACTGCTTGCTTCTATTATCGTTCCGCGTGCAGTTGAAGTAGAAAATGCTGCTGTGGAAGGTGATGCAGCGGCAACCGAAGGCGCTGAAGAGGCTTCCGAAAACAAGGAATCCTAATGTTGTCAGCTGGTACATGAACCTTTTCCAATTGCGAAGATCATCAAAAATGAATTCAAAATCGCTCCCTGCTTGGGAGCGATTTTTTGCATTCATTTATTTACAATTACATACTCTTTCTCTTTAAAAAAGTTGTCCTGTTGTGATTTGGTGTTTAAAAGGAATGTGGTGTTTGTACGATTTTCATTCACTACGTGTTCTGATATGACGATATATAAAGTATGGCATTTACATTTTTATTTTATAAATACCTAATATATATCTAAGGAGCGCGTACACAATCATGGACAGAACGAGTGAATTGTTGTGGCAAAGAAACAAATTGGTGATCATTATTTTTTGGATTATGGCCTTGAGCGGCATCGTCCCGGCATTATCTAATCCCTCGATGTGGGTATCTAATGGTGTAGGATTTGTAGTCGCGGCAGTTTTAACGATCCTGAATATGAAAAAGAAAGGAATCCGCCTTATTCCATGGATTACTACGTTTTTTAGCGTATTAATGTGTATATTTTTGAACTTATCTAGCGTCGAGGTAGTGACCACCATATTAATTTGCTCTTTGTTTCTGCTGTATCCGTCTTACCGATATTTTCTGGTAGCTATGACCTTAAATCTCTGTAATATTTTTGTGCAAATAACAATCGGTACGCCCGCAGTTCCCCCAGCTACCGGTTCTTTGCGCTATGTGCATGAGTTTATTATTGTTTTACTCATTGGTTTACTACTGTTAGTGGTATCGGTGTTAAATCAAAAGCAGTTTAAGAAAAGTGAAGAGCAAAATAAAGATATCGATGCTACAAGGCAACGAATTGAATTTCTGTTTGAGCAAGTTAAACAAGCAGTGGCTGGATTGCATAGCTTTACAGAACGATTCAGGAATCAAGTGGATGCTACGGGCAGCGTGACGAATGAAGTCGCTATCGGGTTTCAGGAGGTTGCCAAAGGGGTAGAAATGCAAGCTTCGAATATCACCGAGGTTACGGATAACTTGGCCCAATCTGACCAGCACGTGCGAGAGGTAGCTGATCATTCCCGAGAACTGAAGCAGCTTTCCGAAGATACGAAAAATGCCGGGGACAGAGGGAGCAGTCAACTGCTGGCATTAACGTCTCAAATCAAGGATTTGGGTCAGGTCATGAGTCGTACCAAAGAAGAACTGGATGAGTTTAAAGTACAAAGTGATAGCATGTCTGCCATGCTTAAAGATATTACTCAAATCTCAAAACAAACTAATTTGCTGTCCTTGAATGCATCCATTGAGGCCGCCAGAGCGGGAGAACATGGAAAAGGATTTGCCATCGTGGCTGGAGAAGTGCGTAATTTGGCTGAAATGGTAGGGAACACCTCGGTGGCGATGGAAGGTATCTTGACTCAACTGAGAACTCAGATGGATTCTGTCGTAAGTCAATTTGACATGGGACAGCAAAGGCTACAGCAAAGTATGGAATCGGCACATTCGACCGAAATTGTACTGGAGGATATCCTGCAAAATGCCAATAAAGTGCTGCAGCAGGCCGTAGATGTGGAAAACAGTACGAATAGCATGCAGCAATACTCATCTCAGGTTGTTCAAGAAATGACGGAATTTTCAAGTGTAACGGAACAAGCGAGTGCAGCGTCAGAACAAATTTTGGCTGGAGTAGAGGAGCAACGAAATATAACCTCCAATATGGTGACCGGGTTTAGTGAGCTGGAGGCGTTGATTATCCAATTAAAAGAACTGGTACATGATCAGAAGGAGGACAACATTCCTACCGAAATCAGCAAAAGCAAATAACCGAAATGCTTCATTTTCGGACTAGAGATCCGGGGATTATCGCTATCTAGCGGTACTCTCCGGTTTTTTACTGTGTTTGAAGAAGGGAAATGAAGATGGGATTTCTAGAAGCTATAATTAGATGGAAGTTGATGGTATAATTTGTGGCAGTTTAAATGCTTTGTAACTAAGGGGGGATGACCATGATCATAGGAAAGCAAGCACCCAAATTAAAAGTTGGAGACGAGATACGTATTCTTTCGCCGTCCAGAAGCTTGTCGATCGTTTCTGAGGAAAATCGCTTGATTGCCCAGCAACGACTGGAGGAGCTAGGGTTTAAAGTGAGTTTTTCGCAACATGTGCTGGAAAATGATGATTTTACATCTTCCTCGATAGAGTCCAGAGTCGCAGACTTGCACGAAGCTTTTGTCGATCCAAAGGTAAAGGGCATCCTGACTTCAATTGGGGGCTATAATGCCAATCAGCTCCTTACCCATCTTGACTATGAACTGATTGGAGCTCATCCTAAACGATTATGTGGTTATTCGGATATAACAGCGTTAAGCCATGCGATTTATGCAAAAACGGGGCTTATCACGTATGCAGGACCTCATTTTTTGACGTTTGCCATGTTGCGAGGAAATGATTATACGACGGCGTATTTTCAAAGGTTGATGTTGGAAGAGGGCAGCATTCAAATCCAGTCTTCGTCGGAGTGGAGTGACGATACTTGGTATCTAGATCAGGATCAAAGAAGCTTTTACCGCAATGCGGGTCCGTATGCGATTCATGAAGGTGAAGCAACGGGTACGATTGTGGGCGGAAACTTGTGTACCCTGAATTTGTTGCAGGGGACTCCGTATATGCCGAGTCTGGAAGGAAGCATTCTATTTGTTGAGGATGATTACGAAAGCTCTCCCGCTACGTTTGATCGGGATTTGCAATCACTGTTGCACCAGCCTGGATTTGATCAGGTTAAGGGGATCATCATAGGACGATTTCAGCAGGCGTCGCATATGACAGAAGAATTGCTGCGGCAAATCATTAGCTCGAAAAGAGAATTGGCCTCCATTCCAGTGATTGCAGATGCTGATTTTGGTCATACTACGCCGCAGTTTACATATCCGATTGGTGGGAAGGCTAGCATCCATGCCCGTAATGGCAGGGTGAGTACTGAAATATGTGAATAATTAACACAACTTATGTAGGCATATCCATTTTTATTTGGGAGGAACGCAGGTGAACGCCTTGTTGGAAATGCTGATGCAGCTATTTGAGCGCGCAGCGTTGTTACTGATTTGTTTATTTTTTATTACACGTATCCCGCGCTTTAAGGAAACCTTGCAAAAGAACAGCCATTCTCCGGCAGAGCTGGCCATATTAACATTGATCTTTTGTATGTTTGCGCTGTTCGGCACCTACACCGGGATTGAAGTCGAAGGTTCGCTTGTTAACGTTCGAATCATTGCAATTATGGCAGGCGGTATTTTGTTCGGACCATGGGTTGGGATCGTTACAGGTATTGTATCAGGTATCCATCGTTATCTAATTGATATCGGGGGAGTGACCTCGATTCCGTGTCTGATTACAAGTATTTTGGCAGGTGTGGTGTCAGGATACATCGGCCGCCGGGTCAACCGTTCCAAGAGATGGCTAGTCGGTATCGCCGCAGGTATGGTCTGCGAAGCATTGACGATGCTGCTCATTCTGGTGATGGCACAACCCCATAACCTTGGAGTGGACATCGTTTCTAAGATTGGTCTACCGATGATTATCGGAGAAGTCAGTATCGGTTTAATCGTTCTGTTGATCCAGAGTGTGGAGGGGGAAAAGGAGAATATCGCGGCCAGACAGGCCAAGCTGGCACTGGACATTGCCAATAAGACGTTGCCTTATTTCCGCTCCATTAATGCGGAATCCTTACACACCATTTGTTCGATCATAAAAGAAGATATCAAGGCAGACGCGGTGGCGATTACGGATACCAGAGATGTGCTGGCCTATGTCGGTTTTGGCGAAGAGCGTTATCACATCGGAGATGAGATCATTAGCGATGTGACTAAAACGACGATCCGCAGCGGTAAAATCACGATCCGCAACCATATTGCAGACGATAAAACACCCCAAATCCAGTCTCTGCTCATTATCCCGTTAGAGGAGCGCGGAGAAGTAACCGGCACGTTGAAGATATATTATCGCAAAGCTTATAAAATCACGTATCCGTTGCAGACGATGGCGATTGGCTTGTCTCAAATCATTTCCACGTTAATGGAAGTGTCGCGTGTGGAGCAAATTAAGGAAGCGGCGAATAAAGCCGAGCTAAAGGCGCTCCAAACGAAAATTAATCCTCATTTTCTGTTTAACGCGCTGAATGCCATTGCCTCTACGACACGCACCAAGCCGGATAAGGCACGAGAGCTGATCATTAATTTATCGGGTTATCTGCGCTATAATTTGGAGCTGAATGATGATTTGATCGAAATTCATAAAGAGCTTCAGCAGGTGTCTGATTACGTGGAAATTGAAAAAGCACGCTTCGGCAACCGACTTCAGGTAGAGTATGTAATGGATGAGGTGTCTGTGCGTATTCCAAGTCTTATTATCCAGCCCCTGGTTGAGAATGCGATAAATCATGGAATTCTCAAGAAAAAAGGATCAGGTACAGTAACCATTTCTGTAAAGGATCGTGGAGAAAAGGTGCGTATTTCTGTGGCAGATACCGGGGTGGGTATACGGGATGATGTTGTGGATAACCTGTATCATGATCGGGTTCCGGCTAAACAGATCGGCTTGTACAATGTGCACAGACGACTCAAGCTTATGTACGGCGAAGGAGTTATTATTCTGAAGCATGAGCCGGGCACCGAAGTTTATTTTGACATACCAAAGGAGAAGTCATGAAGGCCATAATTGTAGAAGACGAACTTCCAGCGCGTGAAGAGCTGGAGTATCTTATTCAGACTCATAGCAACATTGAGGTGACCGATAGTTTCGAGGATGGGCTAGATGTGTTTCGGTTTCTGCAAGATCAGGAGACGGACGCGATCTTTCTGGACATTAACATTCCTTCATTGGACGGGATGCTACTGGCACAGAACATTAGCAAATTTGCCAAAAAGCCCTATATTATTTTTACGACCGCCTATAAAGAACATGCGGCGCAAGCCTTTGAGCTGGAGGCGTTCGATTACATCCTCAAACCATATGATGAAAAAAGGATCGCATCTATGCTGCGTAAGCTGGAAAATGCTTATGAGCAGCAGAACGTTCCAATACAGGAGCCTGTCCAGACGGCGCAACCCCGAGCTGCTGAAGCCAGCACAGTTGCTGCGCCAGGTCGTATTAATCTGCTGAAAAATGACAAAATCATCGTAACGGATGCAAACGATATTTACTATGCGTGTGCGCAGGAAAAGGTGACCCGTGTCTTTACAAGGCACGAAGAATATACGATGCCGATGAGCATTTCGGAATTTCATGCCCGGCTGCCGCAGCAGGACTTTTTCCGCTGTCACCGATCATACACGGTGAATCTATCGCAGATCCGTGAAATTGTACCTTGGTTCAACCATACGTATCTCCTGCGTTTGCGTGGACTAGAAGCAGAGATTCCTGTGAGCCGTAGTAAAGCCAAGGAATTTCGGCAAATTATGCGACTTTAAAGGCATTTCATTCCGCTATATGTGCATTTCATTCCTCAAACGATTTCTGGCTAACATGCAGGGTTATAATAATCGATGTAGAGAGAATCCTTACAGACTTGCTCCTCCACAGGCGCAAAGCGTACTGGATTCCCGGTTATCATGATAACAAACTGACGCTGTAGAGCCGGAATGAAAAGAGGAGATTTATATGAAAACAAACAGCGGAAATCGTTGGCTTGTCGTGCTTGGAACGATAATTGTCCAGATGGGATTAGGAACCATTTACACATGGAGTTTATTTAATCAACCGTTGGTGGACCGCTTTGGCTGGAATCTCAGTTCGGTTGCCATTACATTTTCAATTACCAGTTTTGCACTGGCGTTTGCTACGTTATTCGCAGGCAAACTACAGGATAAATGGGGACTACGTCGTCTGATTTTGTGTGCAGGTGTCGTCTTAGGAGCCGGTCTCATGCTCAGTTCGCAGGTAACATCGCTGTCCCTGCTTTACATTTTGGCGGGTATTGTCGTAGGTTTTGCGGATGGAACGGCATATATTACATCACTGTCGAATCTGATTAAATGGTTTCCTGAGAAAAAAGGACTTATTTCCGGTATTTCGGTTGGGGCATATGGAACAGGCAGTCTTATATTCAAGTATATTAATGGTTCGTTGATTCAGTCCGTTGGCGTATCACAAGCGTTTTTATATTGGGGAATGATCGTGCTGATCATGATTGTGGGTGGTTCTTTCCTGGTAAGAGAAGCTGTAGTCGTGAACAAGCCTTCGGTACAAAATGGGGTTGTACAGCGGGACTACACCGTTAAAGAAATGCTGCGCACCAAGCAGGCATACCTGTTGTTCGTAATGTTCTTTACCGCTTGTATGAGTGGTCTCTACCTGATTGGGGTAGTCAAAGATATCGGCGTACGGATGGCCGGCCTAGATGTAGCAACAGCTGCTAATGCGGTCGCTATGGTCGCAATTTTCAACACGGCGGGCCGGATCATACTGGGTGCACTATCGGATAAAGTAGGTCGTCTGAAAGTAGTAGCGGGTGCGTTGCTGACAACGGCGGTCGCAGTCACAGTGCTGAGTCTGGTACCGCTGAATTATGGTTTATTCTTTGCCTGTGTAGCAGGAATTGCTTTTTGCTTCGGCGGCAACATTACAGTCTTTCCTGCCATTGTAGCTGATTTCTTCGGTCTGAAAAATCAAAGCAAAAACTATGGTATTGTGTATCAAGGCTTTGGCCTCGGTGCGCTGGCGGGGTCATTTATTGCAGCCTTGCTCGGTGGATTCATCCCGACCTTTACCACGATTGCTGTGCTGTGTGTCGTATCGTTCCTAATTGCCCTCACCATTCGCACTCCAGAACAAGGCAAAGGCAAACTGCGCAGTGAACGGAAGAAAAATACGAACAGTGTGCGCAGCATGAAGCCCGGAACGAAACTGGGTTAAACGATTTGAGAAAAAAGAACCAGATGAATGCCAAAAGACCTGTCATCATTTCTCTAAGGGAGATTATGGCAGGTTATTTGTTTTTCCAATAATCTATTTTACGGTATAATAAAAAGATGTGTAATAAGCCGATATATACAAAAGACATAAGCTAAGAACCTGACAGGAGGACGAGTCATGATCGTGGATACAAGCGGGAATCTGCTTGCCCGCAATACGAAGCTGCGAAATACATATCAAATTCGAAGCGCCTTGTCCCGCAGTGAGCTGGCCATCGTGTATACGGCAAGGCTGTTGGATAACCGAGAAAAGGTCATTGTTAAGGAATTTTTTCCGAATGCACTGGCTTTGCGGGGGATGGATCGAAAAACGGTCACTTGCGGTGCTTCTATGCAATCCAAATACGTGGAGTTTATGCATTATTTTTTGCGTGAAGGGCAAATGTTGAAGGAGTTAAGTCATCCGGGAATTGTCGGTTATATAGATCACTTTGAGGAAAATGGAACTGCCTATCTGGTCATGGAATACTGTGCAGGCAAGACACTGGATCGAATGATGAAAGAAGAGGCTGTGCCAACGTATGATCCCACTTTTTTGTACCATACGCTGCTACCTTTAATTGATGCCATGGAGTACATTCATGACAAAGGAATTATTCATCGGGATATTAAGCCGGGCAACATTATGATTGGGGAAAATGGCAACATCAAGCTGATTGATTTTGGTTCGGCTGTGCATTTTGAAGGTAAAGAGCATCCGATCTTCACCACGGCGGGCTATTCTCCGCTGGAATTTTACTCTAATCGTTCGCAGCAGGGGCCTGTATCGGATATCTATAGTTTGGCCGCCACGCTGTATTATTGCCGAAAAGGAACACCTCCGCCAGATGTGCCAGGCCGATTGTTTGCAGATCATTCCGAGCGGATTCAGATTGAAAATGCGGGACTTTCTCTGCTGCCGTATGTCATTCGGCGTGGTCTGGAGGTACAGGCTAACAAGCGTTGCCGCTCACTTAGATGGTTTAAAGCCGCACTACGTGCGGAATATTGGATAAAAAAAGGGAAGCGCCCTACTCTTACGGTTCGTTAATCGTAAGAGACGGTGCTTCTCTTTTTTACGTTGTGACGGACATTATCCTGTCGGAGCTTGGATATGGTCGGTGTACACTGAAGTATTCGGTTTAATCGCTTTGTATCGCAGCTCGATTTCAGTCACACCATCCTCGAATGTAATGTACAGTTTGTCGCTGTACTCCATGACCGCTTTTTTGTTGCGGGCTAATCTGATCTTTCCATGCTGTAAGGCACAGCGTGTATCATGTTTCACGATTAGGCTCCCTTTTTTGCCTGCGGAAAATAGAATCCGTTCCGCTTCTGGCAACGGTTCGTGAACGTCAAGCGTACGGAACAACTCCTGTAAGCTGACCTTACGACCCGGAAAGGAGGTGAGCGGCCAAGATTTTACCGGAATCTCCTGTCCACTTGCTGTAGCGAGAAAATATCCTTCGATTCTTCCGGCAAACTGCGGCTTCGGCCGCAAGAACCAATACAGAAAAGCGGCTACCACGACACTGATGGCTACCGTCCATTTAATGGCTGTATACCGGGATTGTACGGAAACGGTTAGTGTAGCGCTGCTGGATGCGCCTTCCGGATCGGTAGCGGTAATCTTTAGCTGAGTGTCACCTGTGTGGAGCTCGGATAGCAGCAGATCATTACCGTTAATCTCAGCATGGACCGCATCCCCAGAGGCTTCTGAATCCAGCTTATAGTTCAGCTTGTCATGATTCGGGTCAATGATAAAATCCGATAAACTTCGACGGGAATCGCCGTCTTCTTTTACCAGGCGAATCGTCAGGTCTTTCAAGACTTGTGGCGCTGCATTGGCCGCGTGAACTTTATGTACAGTTCCCTTACGGTACCATTGCGGACTATCCAGGGATAGCTGCCATGTATAATCCCCGGTTTGAGGGAACGCATATTCGGTATGGAAGGCTCCTGACTTATAGGTCATAGGCACCTTTTTGGCTGTGCCCCCCTTTGGAGTAACTATAATATGGGCTTGGAGAGACGTATATACGGCTTCATCCGTAAGCTTTTGACTGTTGGGTAACAGGAGCTGAGCTTGAAACGGTGTGGCTTGACCTTTCAGCAACTGCACAGGCTTGTCGCCATGAGTTGCCGTTGCTTGCTTTCCTCCCATGGTAGCTTCGGCTTCCAGTCGATAGCTGCCAAGTAAATTGATTTTTACCAAATCCCCGCGTATGCCCCGTAGTTTCAACTTCACTTTACCTGCCTGTGGATGCTCGATTTTTAAAATCGCATATCGGCTCGACTTGTACCTGCGGACATTTTCTGAATTGGAATATAGCTGTGTTTCCAGAAGGGGATGCTCCGACAAAAGCACCAGATTGGCTTCCTCCATACTAGAATCAGGTAGAGTTACAGTTAATTCTTGCATCTCGCCAGTGGTCGTAATTGCAGCAATTGGAACGAGCTTGGAGCGAATTTGACTGGCGAAAATACGGTTCAGAATTTCCGGCAGATCCTCGGCACTACTCGTAATAAAAGAAGCTCCACCCGTTTGAGAAGCGATCCGTTCGAGTTCTTGTCGGTTCACTGTGCCATCATGGTTCAGACCAATCGTGTACACCGGATATCCCTTGGTCTGTGCAGATTTGATGACAGAGGACACATCGTTATTGGAGTCACCTTTAGATCGGGAACCAGAGGAGGCACCAAAATCAGTCTCTCCATCTGACAATAGAATCATAAAAGGCTGACGCCCTTGGGATGCTCCTGCCGCTAGCAGCTCCGAGCCTTTGCGCAACCCAAGTCCCAAATCCGTATAACCGGAACGGTTTAGCGTTCTGATATCCTGCTGGATTTGGGATTTTTGCGCTGCCACGGCAATCGAAGTCAGTGGTTTCGAGGCGACCACGTTGTGATTGTAGGCAACGAATCCTACGCGTGTGCGGTCTGCATCACTCAAATCCATAAACATATTGATGACTTCGGCGGCAATGCCCTCAGGATCAGTATCCCTCATGGAATAACTGGTATCCAATACAAAAACGGCATCATAACCCTCGATCGGGACAGCACCCAAAGATGCTGCATTAGCCTGATTTACAGTGCAAATGACCCCATTTAAGCCCATTTGTAAAAATAGTACAAAAGTCATGAAAACAATAATCCCTAGTTTCCTTATTCTGAACATAAGCTCCTCCATCGTCGAGACCAACATGGGGGGATCAACTCTCCTAATCCTTGGGATATAAGGGATAAAGGATCAAAACAGCTGATAACCCTCACATTAGCCATGAATTTGATTCTTTTACGCTTATCAGAAATATCCAATGGACTTCTATCGGTAATTGGGTTCCATTTGTGAATATTTCCCTGAAGAAACAGGTCTAACATATCATGAAAATTACGTATTCACGCATAAAATGAGTCAAAATGCCCTGTTTCAATCTGAGACTACAGAAATTGACAAAACTGAAGGGTACTTTGTATGATAGCTCTCGTATCAACGGCAAAAATTGGGATTGAAGTTAGGAATACGAAATCATAAATTTAAAATTTCTGTGTTATCTGACTTTTGAATTTGAAAAACATCTCATTTGTATGCTTTGCCGTTAAAAGCCGAATAACGCTTCGGACCGATTTTCGAGGTTACATGCCTGTACCGTAAATGTGGTATAAGCTCAATCCTTTGACGAATTTAAATGTTAAGTAGGGGGGAGGAGGCAAAAGAACTAAAAATGAGTATTCGTCCGTTTCAAATTGGACATCCCGTGTCCGTATATGGAGCAATGGACCTATAACTCATACTTTATTCATTTGCCGACAGCGATGGAAATCATTTATCAAACCAACCGTACAATGCTTTTTGAAGAGATTAACCCGGAAAAGCTGGACCTGATCACCATTGTAGGTGATGTGAAGGGTATTGACAGCTTGAGCGATGAAAAGATCAAGGAAATTAATCAGCACCTTCTGGTGCGCAGCTTTGACGAATTTTTGGATAAGTTTTCACCAACCGTGTATTCGTTTTTTAACGCGGCCAATCAAAAAGTCGTCTACACCCTTAAAAAGCCAGAGGGAATTGATGAGGATAGCATTTCTGAAATTCGTGTAAATCAAAGTAATGACTTTCTGAAAATGTTGTTTACGCTCATCGATACCAAGCGCAGTCAAGGAATTACAAATGTAGATTTCAAATTTGAAAATCTGCTGGATATGATTTCACCGAAAAAGGTCATGGATGATATTCGTCAAGTCCGCAAAGAGATTCACTATATGTATGGTGAATACGACAAGCTGGATGATGGCGATCCAAAGAAACTCGACATGGGTGACAAGCTGAATGGAATGTTCGAGGAAGCGAGTCAGAACTATAACAATGTTATGGCTATGCTCCCACTGGCAATTGAGGACATCAAAACCCGCCTTCTGCTCGGTGGCGCCCAAGAGGAAAACTCCGGCGAGCTGATTCAGGTGGGTATGCTCTCCATTGGGGAAAGCGGCGAACTGAAAATTATTGAAGCGCCGAAGAGCGACAGTACTGAGCTGATGTTATTGGATGAGAACAGCACTGGCGATCTCTCCCAAGTATTCGAAGAGGATTATAACTCCATCACAGATACGCCTTCTGACTATGTGAAGGATTTGGTGGTTCGCACATTTGTGCCACTGCCAGCTGTTCAGACGAAGGTGGATACAGCGGTTGAAGTTCAAAACTACAACACGTATCTGGAGTTCTATAAAAATGCCAAGGACGATTTCGTAAAGGCGGTTAAGCCGCTTGTGGAGAAAATCCTCGGTGTCAAAATGTTCTTCGATCAATATGCAACGAAGAGCAAAGGCATGCTGCCGACAATGCTGGTGGCGAACAACAAGCTGGACATGCTGGTGAAAAGCAGCAATATCCCGCGCTTGGAAACGTACCTGAACACTGTGAATGCTAAGAATGAATTCAGCGACACGATCTGGTTCGGTATCGTTCCATCCGTCGAGCTGGAAGCAGCCGGTAAGGTAAAGGTTTCACGTGAACGCTTCAAGGGTAACGAGAAGGTCGTTAAGCAGGGCGGGAATTCTATGGAATCGCTCTCGATGCTGCTGCAAGTCGTGAAGGATTACAAAATTCAAATGTTCTTTAACTTTGAATCCGGTGAAGAAACGACTTTCAACAGTATGGCGACAGCAGGCATCGATAAATATGTCGATAAATGCGCCAGTCTCGTTCGCAGAGAATATAGCGAATTTGCCATTCCTTGTGTACCGAACTTTACGATTATTCCGAAGGATAAATCGGGTGTCATTATCGACAGCAAAATGCTACAGACCGAAGACGGTGTACAGCTCTCTAAGGAGAAAGAGGATATTCTCAAGCTGTGGATCGAGGGCGTTTATGTGGGTGCAGCCTATGTTGCCGCCGGCTTGGTCGCTTCCTATCAGTGTCCTGAATACCTGCGTGAGACGTTCAAAACGGTCAATAAGAACTTCCCTGGCGTACGCTTCGACATTGAAGCGGGAGACAACAGTCTGCGCACGGTGACGACGATGGCCAAGGAAATCACCGGTTTCACCAACACGATCAAGGATGCCATCAACCGTAAAAACTTCGGCTTTGTATTCTCGTCGGAGAATGCCCAGATTCAGGATAAGGATATCCGCCGGATTACCGTCTACAAGGCGAGAAGCATGGCGATGTCCGAGGACGGCTTTGACTCCATCTACAAGACGCTGGTCAGCACGTACATTGAACGTATTTTGCGCTACCAGACAGGGGACTTCAAACACGAAAATATCGTCCGCTTCTTCAGTAACAATCCGAGCAGTCAGAAGAGCAAGTGGCTGAGCAGCAGAGGATCTGTTAACTCGATCATTCAGGACGGAGACGATATGAGCTTCATTATTGATGAGAAAAGCAATATGTGCCATATCGATCTGGTCTTCAACGGTAATGTGAAGAACCTGGAAGTCATGATCACTAAGGGAACCAGCTCGGTCAAATCATGATCCGAGCACTACGAAAGATGTTAGAGGCGTTTCTATCCAGAACCGCCTTTATACATAAATCGCGGAGAAGCTCTGCATCTCCCGCCATCATATTACCTAATTTCAAGGAGGCAACACACATGGGATTCAGATTGAAAGTAGAAGGACAAGAAACAATCGAGCTGGGCTTGGATAACATCCAAACGGTTATTTATGACACCGATACACCGGACGATTCCAATGCACGCTCCACTGACGTAGGCTCCACGCTGCGCATCAGCGGCAAAATCATCACAGCAGTAGACGGTGACAGCGCGGATGACACGCTGAAACTGGCTTTGTGGTCTCTGGTTCCTGCTGAAAAAGCAGACAGCTACCGTAAAGTAACACTGGAAGTTATCGCAGCTGATCAAGTTGTGCGTAAAATCCACTTCCCGAATGCTTTCGTTGTAGACTACAACGAGCACTTCGGCGACACAGAAGGTGTAGGTGCATTTACACTCTACATCAAACAAAAGAAAGACAAAACCGAGCTGGCTACAATCGACGGCGGATATCCGGTTTAAGCTTAACGTCTTCACGTTAAGTGCAGCTTAAACACACACTCACCCGGCACACAAGTGCAGGGTGGATAAATATTAAGAGGCCTACGGGTCTCTTAATATTTATTTTTTTCGGAGAGGGGAACATCACACAATGACCAACTACTATGAGCTGCTCGGTGTCAGCCGGGATGCTTCGGAGGCAGAGATTAAGCAGGCTTACCGTAAACTGGCCAAAAAGTATCATCCTGATACCAACCAGGGAAGCGAGGAAGCAACGCGCAAGTTCAAGCTAATTCACGAGGCTTATAATACCTTGCGTGACGAAGCATTGCGGCAGGCATACGATGCCGAGCTCATCCGAAAAACTGAGGGAGCTGGCGGGGAACAGCGAGAGAGAGGCAGAGGGGCTGCATCCTCCGGCGGTGCGCGTACGGCAGCCAAAGGATTCAATCCGGCTGATATAGGTACTGATTTTGAGCAATTTTTTGGTTTTCATCCGAAAACGAAGGAGGGCTCACCAGGGAAAAAAACGAAAAAACCCGGTGATCCGACGGATACCTCAGCGATGTTTAACCAATTTTTCGGTATTCGTAAAAAGTGATGATTTCAGGATAGAAATGGGGGAAGCAAGCAGTGAAAACGGCGCAGAACAGATGGGTTTTCATCATAGATGTTGCCATGTTCGGGCTGATGCTGGCGATCGCCTTTTATGTGTTTAATCGTACAGGCTACAGCGGTTTGAAAACCGTGGTCGCGATAGGTATTGGAATCGGCGTGCTTGTATACATATTGCGCAATCTGGTGTCCGTTGTACCCGTGGCCAAGCCAAAGGCACAACGTCATCGGATTGCCAAGCTGGTGTTGATTGATGAAGAGGGCGAGTCCATTAAAGAATGGTATATCGAAGGCGAAACGTCGCTCTTAATCGGTAAAACAACGTCACGTTCAGAGGCGGATATTGATTTGGTAGGTACAGACTATGCCTCCCTGGTAAGTGTGGAGCATGCGGTACTCAACCGGGTGAACAGCGACTGGTTTGTGGAGGATGTGGATTCCGGTAATGGTACAGGCTTGCGGTCTGCCAACGAAAGTGCAACCAAGAAGTTGGAAAGCGGTGAGCCATACCGGATTTACTCAGGTGACTTATTATATATTGCCAATACGAGACTGCTCGTTAAATAGATGAGGATGCTGCAAAATCCTTAGATCGCTGAAAAGACAATCATGACAATGGGGGAAGGAACCGACTATGAGTTTGACAAGATGCCCGAACGGACACATGTTCAGTACACGAAAGCACGGAAATACGTGTCCATATTGCAACACGGTAGTAAATGTAGCTGCACCCAAGAGCGTAGAGCCAGCAGCAGCGAAAACAAACGTCGCAGGAGATAACGACAAAACAATGCCGTATTTGGGTGAGACAGTAGGCATTCATCCAGTAACTGGATGGCTGGTATGCATCGAAGGAGCACAGGTGGGTCAAGATTATCGCATTATGGCGGAGAAAAACTTTATCGGGCGCGCAGAGGAAATGCATGTCCGCATTATCGGGGACAACACGATTTCCCGTAGAAATCATGCGGTCATTGTGTATGATCCGAAGAAACGTAACTTTTACTTGCTGCCAGGCGATTCATCAGGTTTGGCGTACCACAATAACGAAGCGGTATATTCACCAGCAGAGCTGGCTGCCTATGACGTGATTCAGCTGGGACACAGCAAATTTATCTTTATCCCGCTGTGTGGCGCCCATTTTGAGTGGGATAACGAAAACTAGGACGGAATTGGGCAATGGTGCAGGGAGGTAACGATATGCAGCCTTATTTTGTTGTAAGTGGAGCTGCGGTACTATTCGCTGTTCTGCTCATGATCCGTATACGACTGACGCGAATTTCCGGCAGCCGTACCGTGAGTGGAATTGAGATCGGAAATGGTCAAACGATCGGGAGCCGGAGCGAGCAGGATGATTATTTCTCCAGTATGACGACACCTGTCGGTACGCTGGCTGTTGTCGCAGACGGTATTAGCGGACTGGCCAATGGACGTATGTCCAGTACCTTGGCTGTGACGACTTTTACGAAGGCGTTTGCCAAGCTGGAAGATGCAACGAATTTGAACGGATATTTTGCAGAGGCGGCAACTCAAAGCAATCGCGGCATTTTGCAAAATTTGAATGGACAGGGCGGAGGAACGACGCTGGCTGCGGTCATTGTGTGCGGCTATCAGCTGTATTACGGAGCGGTGGGCGACAGCCTGATTACGATTTACCGTAATGGTCATTTCCAAACAGTCAATTCCAAGCATACAGCGGAAACACTGCTGGAGGAACGAGTGCTTGCTGGACAAATGACCTCGGAGGAAGCCAAAACGAGTCCAGTGCGCAATCAACTGGTCAACTACTTGGGCTATGAGGGCTTTGAGAGCATGGAGCTGGGTAGTGCACCGATTCGTCTGTATTCAGGCGATCATGTGCTGCTGTGCAGCGATGGCATTCAGGAGGCGCTGACGGAGATTGAATTGGAAGAGATTATGCGCAAGGGTGGAACACCACAGGAAACAGCGGATGCCATGATCGACGCCATTAATGATAAAGGCTTTAAAAGTCAGGATAATGCGACAGTACTTATTTTGGCGATAGGATGAAACAAGAAAGACGGGGGTAGCGATGCGCAAGGACAACAGCGATTTTAGTACCGCCTTTGTGTCGGAAGCGGGCTCTTACATAGACAACCGGGACTATTTTGCATTCATGGAGACGGACGACATGGCCTGTTATGTCCTCGCAGACGGTCTGGATTCGGATCAGGAGCTGCGCAGCGCAGAAATGGTTGTCAAAACGGTGCTGGAAAACTTCATGGAGAAGCCTTCCATGTCCAAACGGCGCTTGATGAGAGATCTGCGTGAAGCGCAGGATTGGCTGCAATTTGAAAGCCGTCGTGTTCGGCTCAAAGCCAGTCTGCTGATGGTAGTGACCAACTACAACAAAATGGTGTATGTTTCGTGCGGTAATGTGCGACTATATCATTTTCGCAATGGAAGGCTTAATTTTCGCAGTAAGGATCATAGCCTGGCTCAGTCATTGGCAGATGATGGACGCATTCCAGACGAAGCGACCAGCACACATGAGGAACGAGGCAATCTGCTGGAATACTTGGGAAATCCCAATGGAGTTCATGCCCATTACGCCAAAAAGACGCAGCTTGCAGATGGAGATGTAATCCTGCTCGCTACGTCAGGGATGTGGGAGGACGTCGAGTTGGCGGAAATGCTGGGGGCACTAGAGGAAGCGAAGGACCCGGTCATGCTGACGGATACATTGGAAGAGGTTCTGCTAAGCAAACAGCACCGGACGGTGAATAATTACACGGCAGCGGCCATTTATGTAAATAAAGTTTTTCAGGAAAAGCCTAAAAACCGCCGTAAGCTGATCAAACGGATTTTGATTGCGTTGCTTGTCTTTATTGTTGTGGGCGGGGGAGCATGGATTACGCTGGCTCGTATGGCTGCGAATAAGGCAGCTGCACTGGAAACGATGATCGAATCAGCCCAAGCCGCAGACGATTATGCAAGGACAGGAGATTATGCGAAGGCGCTTAAGTCCTACAGCGAAGCGAAAAACGCGGCGGTTAAAATTAACGATAAGATTCACAAGCGATTGTATACTGCAGAGCAGAAACTGTCTCAATTAATGGTTGATGGTGACGGCTATGTGGAAAAGGCGGACTTCACCAAAGCAGAAGCCAGCTACGCTAAAGCACGGAAAAGTGCCGGGCTATATCCACCGTTTAATGTGAAGGATATTGAGCATAAAATCGATCAATTGGACAGCTATGCCGAGACGGCGAGCTGGATGAAGGACGGAGATTTAAAATTTCAGGGCGGAGATTACACGAATGCGCTTAAGCTGTACAAAAAAGCGAACAAGGCTGCGATGGAATCCGGTTATACGTCCGCGCAAAAAGAACTGGAGAAGAAAATTACCGAGACCAACGATAAATTGACAGCTATTCAGCAGCAACTCAAGGAGATTCAAGCTGGCAAACTTCAGGCCAAAGGGGATCGGATGATGAAGGATCTCGATTATGAAGGAGCCATTGATGCCTATAGCGGGGCACAGGAAATTTATCAGGAGATCGATAAGCTCGAAAGTGTTCTGGCATTGGAGCGGAGCATAGCCAAGGCGGAGGAAAAGCAGAGCGCGGAGCAGCAGAAAAACGGTCAGCTTCCTGCTGCATTGGGATTGTCTGACGGAGCGTTGAACGACACGGACGCAGGGGACGCAGCGGGTGGAGCTTCATCTTCCGCTGCTGCAATCCCTGCTGCAGAATCGCAAACGAAGGCTGCGCCAACGGCTTCAGCGGGAACTACACCCGCGAAGAAGGAAGCCTCTTCGGCTGCAAAGAGCATGGGTACAGGCGATGGAACTGCCCCTTCGGCCAAGGTGGATACCAACAAAGAGCAAGGAACTGCTGATTCTGCTTCTAAAGCAGCAGGGGCGTCTGATTCAGAGAACCAAGATCGGGCTGCTGCGAACGGAAGTTAAGTTTTTCATGTTCACTGAAGCTGGAGCCGGAAAGGAGTGAGACGTCGTGAAAGAGCTGGTACAGGACCGTTTGAGCAAGATGGACGATTTAGAGCAGAGACGTTTACTGAAAAATATGATGGCGGGGGTATTTATGAACCTCGTCGAATATCAGGAAGAAATGACCCGCCAGCTAGAACGGCGGGTATTTGAGGAAATTGAGAATACGGAAGAAAAGATTGATGTGTACGTGTCATTGACATCGCGTGAGGACTATGACCCGATTCATGAATTTTTATATCCTGTGTTACCGTCTGATACGGAGGAAAAGCAGATGGACATCAGCCGTGTGGCAGAGGTGGTACGCGAAGGCGGTGCGATGCCGCTGTTTACGCTTTTTCTTGAGATGGAGACCGAACGAATCTCAGCGCTGGTGCGCAGCAAGCGAATTTTCTCAGGAATGTTGGTCACGGAAACCGGCAATTATCCGATTCGTTTTCGTTTGGAGCATAACCGTTCCTATGTTTTGGAGATTGAGCAGTTATATCATACCTTTATGCAAAATGGCATGCCGTGGAAAACAATTAATCACCCATACGCTTATAAGTTTGTGGACTGTGTATTGATTGGTGGAGACGGCGAGCCGGCTGCCCATGAAGAAATTCATGAAATTACAATTTCATTGGAGGAATTCGATGTTTTTAAGAAGGGCGACGTTTTTCCTCTTTGGAACATTGAAAGGCTATCTCTAAAGAACAGCGGTTTTCCTATACCCGCTATGGATCGTGTGAATTATGAGCATGTGCTGCCTTTGCGAAAAACAGGTCCTGAGCATGGTTATTTGATTGACGGGACTGAAGGTGATATCCGGTATATCAAGCGTACAGAAGAGGAACTGACGATTGTCACACCACGTGATAAGTCTGGCGAATGGAATGTGTTGAAGGTTACGAAGCCTGTTACAACGAGACTTAGTCGTCAGACTTATCCGTTATTGTCCAATCGGCGACAGGACAGCTTTTTGGGCCGCTATGCAGGAAAACAGGCCGTGATTGTCCGTGCCAAAGCGGAAATCATGCGCATCGTAAACTCGTTTGAAGCAGCGCAGGGGCTGGAGCTGGAACGTGTGGACATCTGGGGAGGTGCAGGGAGAAATGATGTAAGCAACCTGTTAACCAAAACCCAGACGTATCCATTAAATCCGTTTGTCAGCGATAACGTGCGGACAGAGGAAGGCAAGCAGATCATGCGTTTGGGGTTCAGGCGTGGTTCTGACGATGTTTTGCCCACCGCGCCTGCTTATATTTTATCCGATTTAATGAGCTTTCTGGTATCGGAAGTGCAGATGTATTTTCCGGAGTACAAGTGTGAAGGAGAATGGGTGTGAATTACGTCTGGGATTTGCTCATGCGCGCGAGGGAACAGGGGCTGGATGTAGATAAATTCCGCTTCGTACCCGCTGTCAGCTACTCTCCGTATATGGAGCTTAGTCTGGCAGAGTTGAATACTTCCCATTTGGAGCAGGTAGTGGAAATAAATCCGTACTACCGCTTTTATTCTATATTTCGGGATCTGTTTCCACCGGATGCTGAAGAGTATCTGGAGCTGAGAGAATCGCTATTTGATATTATGATGCATTTTCTGGCGGAAATGGACTTGTATCAAGGGATGAATCGGCGGGAGTACCATATCCGGTTTGTTCGGTGTGATATTGCAGAGGGCATTTTTGGCCCGAAGGTAAAGGAAGGCTTTGGACAATTAAACCGTGAGGATCAGGACGCGATTGCTGAAGGACTGCTGCGCCTGTATGAGACGGGAGAAGCCGTACATCTGCTAAAAGAAACGATGCGGCGCGTCTTTCATCGCTCAATCATTTACACCAATTGTGAGGAAAAAGACGAACTGCTCATCTATATCGGCCAAGAGGAGACACCGTTGTCACGGATTAAAGTGGATTTGATTCTGGATTTGTTTCTTCCGGCACGTTTTACGACGGAATTGTATTGGACAAGTCATTTCGGCATTTTAGAGGAAGATCCTACGATGAAAATAGACGCTATCGCCCTCTATTAAGGCTAAATGGCTAAGAAAGGACATGTGAACGATGAACGGACCCTATACATACAGGTTGCTAGACCCGCTCACCGATCGAAAAAGCATACGCTTCACGGCGAAATACACGCGGGCGGAATTGGAACAAATGACGACCTTTCAGTTACGCGGAATATGCGATAAGGAACGACTGGTCGAGGGCTTTGCCAATCGCCTGGCACGTGAAGAATTGATTCGCGTGATTTTGCGTTTTCGGAGCGCGGAAGAGCATTTACTCATCACAAGGCCGAATCCTGGTGGTTTTGAACGCATGGAATCGGCACTACAGCGAAACTGGAACGACCGTCGGCAGGAGAGCAGCGGTATCCGGGTTCCCGCCAAAATCACGCTGTATCAGGGTGTACGCACAGGTCGCATGGACAACTACCGGATCGAATCCGATTTGCCTTGGCTGAGCTCATCTAATGTGCTGCTGGTGAATGCGACAGGAGAACTGTGCGGTGTTTTGAATTTGGTGAAGGATGAGGGACGAACAGGCGTATATTATCTTTCTCGTCATCGTGATGCTGAACTGCGAGAGACGTCCAATCATAGTTATAGCCTATTATTTTTGCGAAGACAGGAATCAGAATATTTTTATAACCTCTACTATGGAGATAAGCCAATGCTGCCGCTGAAGCTTCAAGGTCACCGGATTCCGGTGGCAGAGTTGATCATTCGGGGTACGGAAACAACAGATGCGGTACTTGCGATTGATTTTGGCACCTCGAACACCACAGCAGGTACTTATTTGGATAGTTCCTACGTTACGGCCCCTGATACAGGTATGAGCAGCACGGTAAGGCTGAACGCCATCAATTATGTGTCATTCCCCGGCCCAGAAGGAGCAGAAGGCGACTGGATCGAAGTATTGCCGACTGCTATTCGCGTCGCAGACTGCTCCAATCCAGAACGTATCCTTTATGTATTTGGGGAGGATGCACTACGTGGATCTGACGTGGCAGGCAGCCGTGCGACAGTATTGCGAGGGATCAAGCGGTGGGTCAACGATTATAAGCGAATCGAGGAATTAATGGATTCCGAGGGGAATACAGCAACTGCTTCCCGCAGCGATATTTTAGCTGCTTTTATCCGTTATGTGATTGCTACAGCCGAGCAGCAATTTAAGTGTCGGTTCCGCAATCTGCACTTTTCTGCTCCGGTCAAGCTGCAGCCCCAGTTTATAGAGATGTTTAGCGATATTTTGCCTGATTACCGGATTGAAGCGGAGGATGCGTTGGACGAAGGGCTGGCGGTGCTGTACAACACGCTGGCAGACCAGATGGAACGAGGGACTTTTGCGGACGGTGAGGAGTATCAGGCACTTGTCATTGATTGTGGTGGAGGCACGACAGATTTGTCTTCCTGCCGATTCCGAATTGAGGACGGACGTATTGCTTACAAGCTGGATATTCACACAACGTATGAAAATGGGGATACCAATTTTGGCGGAAACAATCTGACGTATCGGATTATGCAGTTTATGAAAATTGTATTTGCAGGTTATTATGCTGCGGAGACTCGTTTGCCTGACACCGATATTGATGCCCTGATCGGTATTCCTTCGGGAGATTTGTACCGTCATGTGGATGAGTTTGGTGTAGATGCTGTATATGCGGGACTGGAGGAACGCTACCGTGAGGCAGAGGCCATCTTGCCTACCGCATTCAAACAGTATGAGCATGCTACACGGGATGAATATCAGCGGGTACTGAGTAATTTTCATCTGTTGTGGAGCGCGGCAGAAAATATGAAAAAGGAATTTTTTCTACGTACGGGGATCTTGCGCAGCCGCTTCGAATCCGAGCAGGTATTATCTGCTGAAAGCGACCTGAACATTGCAGTGATGGATCGTTGGCTGGTTTCAGTCATCGAGAACGGACGGTTTCGTGATGAATATGGTTTGCCTGATGTGGTGTTTAACATTCGGGAGATACAGCAACTTCTTAAGGCAGACATCTACAATATTGTGCGCAAGTTTCTGGATGATTTTTATCTGGAGGGGCGCTTGCAGGATTATTCGATTATCAAGCTAACCGGGCAGTCCTGCCGGATTGACGTATTTCGCGAAGCACTCAAGGAATTTGTACCAGGGCGCAGTATTGAGTTTCGTCAAAAGGCAGAGGACCTCAGCCGGGTACCTGAGTTGAAAATGGCCTGTCTGCGCGGGGCTATCCGTTACCTGAACGCTAAAAAAATGGGCACGATTGAGCCTGTCATTACCAATCATATTCCGGCTATTCCGTATACGGTCAGCGCATGGACACATACGGGACGCGAGAAGGAGCTGATTGCGAGTTTGGAGAGCAACCGGGTACGCGGTTCTATTTCCCGGCCGTCCCATGCGGCTGAGGTGGAGTTCTTCCTGACGGCCGACGGTGGCAAGCTGCGTCAGCGGCATGTGTATCGTAGTCGGCCAGAAGCTTTTGAACCCATGCCGTATGAGGAAATTGCCGTGTTGTATGGGCGGGATATCCCGCAAGATGATACGGACTCCATCCGCAATGAGGAAACGAAATATTTTGTTTTTGTCGGGGATAGCCGCTGGGGCTTTTATGTGGTCCCGATTACCCGTCGAGATGAATTGTTGCATCTGGGTCCCAAACGCTTTTTTGCCTTCGAAAATGATCTCTCCGAGCTGGATTTCTTTGACGGCACGAAATAATTGAATAAGAAAAGTAAACACATTTGGAGGGGACAGCATGCTGTATGCGGGTTTTTGGAAACGCACCTTAGCTTATATCATCGATAGTCTTATTCTATGGTTTGTATTTTTAATAATTGGATTGATCTGGATTGTGATTCGGGCCTTAGGGGATTGGATACCGTCCCCAGCAGAAAACTCTATGCTGACAGACGGGCCGTCTGCTATTTTTACAATGCGATTATTAGGACAGACCTTGCTGAATTGGGGGGCTATATGGCTATATTATGCGCTTATGGAATCATCCAAATGCAAAGCCACGGTGGGCAAGCTGGCTCTCGGCATCGTTGTGGTAGATGAGTTTAATCACAAGCTCAGCTTTGGACGTGCAAGTGCCCGCTACTGGAGTAAGCTTATATCGGTCATCATTTTGTTCGTCGGCTTTATCATGGCAGCCTTTACGGCGAGAAAACAGGCCCTCCACGATCTAATTGCCCGTACCTATGTTGTGGACAAACGCGAGCTGGACTATATCCTTCGTGAGCAGGCTCAACGGGGAGCCGGGATGTAAAGGTGGATAAATAGATTCTAAGATTATTATGAACCGTAGTTTTCAATCAGGGGGAGCACGATGGATATACGCAGATTTTTAGAAAAGAATATTCGCCTATTTACTGGACTACTTGGAGTAAGTAAAGCTCAACCCATCGATGATGCAGTTCCTGTTCCGCCTCCTGCACCCGGTGTGAATCGGCTATCTGTTCCCCTAAATAAAGAAGAATAGGGAAAGGAGGGGAGTACCATGTTAACGCATATCGTTCCGAAGTTTGAGAAGGGCCGTATTCTTAAAACCGAGATGCTAGAGAACCTGCGAGACTACCCTCGCAGTTTTCTGGATATCCGGTATCAGGATTTTTCGGATGGCATTATTACCGGAATGAACGTAACTGTAGGGGAGTACACGCTGACCATTGGTAGAGGCATCGTGAAGCACAAGGACAGACTATACCTGCTGGAGCAGGAGCAGGAAGTGCCGTATGCGGCCACGGGGCGGCTGTCGGTGTTGAAGCTGCTCTTTTTGGAACAAACAGATCGCCCGGATTTCACAGCCCATCATGCAGATATCGTGCTGGAGGATGAGGCAGAGATCGGTCTGGATGAGATGGAGCTGGGCCGATTCAAGCTCAAAGATGGAGCCGTGCTTCGCTCGGATTATCAGGATTTTGCTGACATGGCTACCGAATTCAATACATGGAGCGATATTTATGCTCCTTTTGCGGGTTTGAAGCAGAGTACATTGCGCCCGGAAATGATGCGCTACTTCGCATCCGAACTGCTTAAAAGTGGTGCCACAGATCCGATGGATTGTATGTTTGCGCTTATGTGCCTGAACCTGGAAGCCGTGGACAGAGAATCTATCCAGCATTACATTGCAAACCGAAATGGTGCGGAATACAGAGATTATTCTCATGCTCAGTTGCATAGACAGCTAGTTCTTATTCTAGAAGGCGCCGGACGTGGAAAACGAACAGCAGGCCGTTGGCAGGGCGGCGGAGCAGGACGGATGATTGTGGATTAGAAAATCAGGTAGAGGAGTGTGCATTATGAAATATGAGGATGAAAAGATTTTGGATCGGCTCCGTGAGATGGAGAAGCTGAAGAGGTCTAACAATATTTTAGCAGGACCCATAATCATTAACGGTCAATCCTATGTGTTTGAAGAGCGATCTTTTTTTGAGGATCGGCTGAAAATGCATGTCCCCTCTATCTTTACTCCAATGCCCAAGCATTTACAAAAGATCAAATATCCTCATGAGCAACGTCCAGAAATGATTTTGACGAATGATTTGGGCAGTGTGGATGTTACCCTGAATCGGGTGGACCAGACGTTACAAGATGAATGGGTGGAGCAGCTCACTTCTGGCATGAAGGCCATGATGAAAAATATGAATCCTGCCCACGTATTTTATGAAGAAAAAATAGAAGAGATACATGGTAAGCAGATTGGCTATTTTGACTTTAAAAGTCCTGCGCTGGACCAGCCCATCTACCACAATATGTTCTACTTTGAGTTGGAAGGAAAGACGGTCATGGGAACATTTTGTTGTCCGTATAAGCAGTATGCTGAATGGCGGGATGTCGCCCTGCAGATGATTCGTACCATTCAAACGGTTGACGAGGCAGAAAAGGAGGGATATGAATGAGTAACCCCATTTACACCACAGCAGATGTTCAGGTGGCCCCTTATCAGTTTCAGCGTGTATTAAGTATCCATCTCATTAAACAGTTAAACGAACATGTGAGCTTCTGCATACGTGGAATTGTTTCGGAGGACAAGCTGGATCAATACGTAGAAAAAGCGGATGAAGATGAGCACATTGAAGTCTTCTTAAAAAGTGAAGGCAAGGAGATCCGGTTTTTTCAGGGAATCGTCACGAATATTGCTGTAAAAGCTGTAAACGGAGTACGCGAGCTTACGATTGAGGCTAGCAGTGAAACCTTAATGATGGATATTCGCCCAAAACGTCGTTCATTCCAAAAAACAGGAGAGTCGTATAACAAACTGTTTTCGCATGTTACAAGTTCATATACTGATGCAGAAGTGATTGATGAGGCTTCTCATGGCGCAGCTATCGGTGAATTATTAGTGCAATACAATGAAACGGACTGGGCTTTTGTCAAAAGAATTGCTTCTCGGCTACATGCTGCTTTAATTCCAATTACGATGCAACAAGGACTGAAATATGTGATTGGTGTCCCCCATTCTAGTGCCCCTCAACCGCTGAACGAACATAACTATTCCATAAAAAAAGACTTGAAGGAGCACAAGCTCATGTCCCGCAACGGACTGCCGGAATATGGCGAGTCTAACAGCTTGAGCTATGAAGTGACCAGCAACAAAGTGCTAGAACTCGGTAGTTCCGTCATTTTTCATAAAAGAACTCTTTACATAGCCAAGGCGGAAACGACCACAGAAGGAAATCTGATCGTGAATCGTTACATTTTACGAGATGCACATGGGTTAAAATGCCCAACCGTCTATGCCTATGATCTGTCAGGAGCCTCTCTGTTTGGCAAGGTGATTGATATTTCCAAAGAAAAAGTGAAAATCAAGCTGGAAATTGATCAAGACTCGACTGCATCCGGGGCTATGTGGTTTCCCTATTCTACGGTTTATTCTTCTCCTGATGGCAGCGGCTGGTATGTTATGCCAGAAGCAGGGGATCAAATTCGTCTGTACTTTCCGGATGAACGGGAGCAGCATGCTTTTGCCGCCAGTTCTGTCGATCTTGCCTCCTCTGATCCGGTTAAAAGGAGTGATCCTGCGGTCAAAAGTATCAGCACCAAGTACGGCAAACAAGTCGTTTTCAAGCCTGGTGCAGTAGAAATTATCAACAGTGGGCAAATGCTCATGCGTCTCACGGATGAAGGCGGGATTGAAATTAATAGTAACAAAAAAATAACCCTGTCTGCTCAGGAAGATATCCAAATTACAGGGGGAGCGAAAATTATTATGGAGGGGAAAGAAGGCGTAAGTTTTATTCAATCCGGAGCCAAACTCGACATCATGGACGATGTGAGATTAACCGGGGGTAAGGTGAACATTGAATGAAGCTCATGGATCGGGATGCTGCGTTGCAGGATTTGCTGGAAAAGCACGTATTTACGGAATGGCTACATGATTTGGCACTTATTGAAAACAACTTTCTGGCACGGCAGCAAGCCATTGAAGAGGAGCTTTTAGCAGCTTTAGAGTCGCTATGCCAGCTCGCTACCCTTCAGCACGAGCAAGGTCGCAAGGGGGATATTCGATATATTTATATCTCCTTGCTCAGAACCCGTGTTATGAAAAATAGAGCGGTTTATCGTATAGACGCCTATGATGAGAATTGGTTTCTGGATGAGGCTGAATGCGCTGTGGAATGGTCGGCAAACTTTGTTTTCGAGCCTCTGTTCAATCGCATGGCTAAGCTGGAAAAGCTCAAGTCCGATTATGCCCGTAAGATTACGACGATGGATATTGAGCAAATTCAACAAATTGAAGCGGTTAAATACCATCTGCTCACCGTTGAGTTTCTGAAAAGTCAGATGCCCGCCTTCGTTGCTTCCCCTTCACTAGAAAGGTTGCCGAAAGCTGACATATGCACGATATTTGCCGGAGAGTATCGAGATGATAGCGAAATATTGTGCCGTTTTACGCATAGTGAGGGAGCCGAGACACGAGAGGGGGAATCTTCATGGATTATTTCCTCTTAAAGCAGGATGTGCGGTATACCAATGTTCCTACGCTACAAAAGGTGATGGAAACGATTGATCCGTGGAAGCTGTATGATTTGCAGCCGGAGGATATTGTCAAGCCATTGATGTTTCACGTGAAGGCAGATGCAGAAAGTATTTTTATTGATTATCTAGAAGGTCCCATTCCTCTTATTTCAGATGCTTTAAAGCGTCTTGTCCAGGCCTATGTGCCGGAGATGCCTATGAAATTAACGATACTTACTCAGATCGAACAGAGGATACAGAAGAATTACTATATTCCTTTTGTGGAGCGGCTCACAGCTGTACATCCGGAAAGTGAATGGAATTTGGATCAAAGTGTGTTTCGAAAGCTGGTATTACAAGCAGATGCTATTCGGAGCCACAAGATATTTACAATCCAGGAGAGTGCTATCCCGATGATCATCGTCCGTTTAGACGTGGCGGAAAGTATATTGCGGCGTGATTACACAGGGATCGCTTTGGAGCAAGTCGAGGTGAAATAGGGAGGGAAAGGGCACATGTCAGACAATGAGTATTATGTCGTACGGGGGGCCTGTATGCGTTGCACTTGCGGGACCCATCCTCGAAAGATCAACTTGCCGAACAGCCACGGGGCTTTTGTTAATGGTAAACCCATGATGAATGAAGGAGATTATTCTCCTGAAAATGTTCCTCATTTTGGAATTTGTAATAGTCCGGAACAGCCGAGTGCCGAAACTATTTATCTGATCGCCGAAGATGGCTCTACTATTTCTGGAAAGCCATGCCTGCCGATGCTGACGGATAAGTGGAAAAACACAAAAGAACAGACAAAGGTGGAAGGCCAGCCAGCCTTGACGACCTCTTCATTTCAGACTTGTTTATATCATGGATTTATCGAATTTCATACGAATGGCCAGCAGGAGGAGTAGCTGGAAGGGAGGTTTGAAAACATGATAGGATATGATCAGATTCGAATAGATTCCCCCTACCCCATTCAGGTCTTAAAGGATGTTCAGATCGAGTGGAAGCCGAGTGAGCATGGGCGTATTACACTCACAGGCATTTGTAAGGAGTCGAGTCATGCCACGGCTGCGCTAGATGCGACCTCAGAGGATCAGCTACATGTGTATGCGCAGAATGGACAAGAAGAAATCAGCTTGTTTAAGGGTGTCGTCCATACGGTGGAAGTTGAGAACCATAATGGAGTATATACACTTACACTGGAAGGAATCAGTGGCTCATTTGAGCTGGATATTGTCAAAAGAAAGCGGTCTTTTCCTGAGGAAAAACAAACATATAGACAGTTAGTGCACAAGCTTGCTCAAGGCTATGAGCAAAGTGATGTCTTGTTCCAGACCGGAGAGCAGTCGGTAGGCGAAGCCATTTTACAATATGATGAAACCGACTGGGAGCTTATGAAACGGATGGCGAGCCGTTTACATACAGTGGTGGTCAGCGACATATGGGAGTCCGCAGCGCCGAAGCTGTATTTCGGCATGCCTGCTGGCACCCAACGAACGATTCGGAAGGATACGCCTTATACGGCAAGTAAAGATTTAAAGGGCTATCAGTGGGCAGGCGGAACGTCAGCCGGGCTACATGATACCGACTTTTTCAAATACGAGATCGAAAGCGGAGAACGGTATGCTCTTGGAGACGAGGTGCAATTTCGCCAGAAAACAATGATTGTAACTGAATTGCGAAGCCGCATGGAAAAGGGGCATTTGCTATTCAGTTATGTGTTGGCCCGCGCGGAGGGCATTCGCAGTGATTTCATCCCCAATCCCAAAACAATCGGGATTTCACTGGAAGGAGAGGTTCTCGCGGTTCGGGGAGAGGAAGTGAAGCTGCGGCTGACGATTGATAAGGATGATGGGGTATCCGAGCCGCATTGGTATCCATTCGCTCCCCCAACGGGAAGTGCGATGTACAGTATGCCGAAGGTGGGAACACAGGCAAGCCTGTATTTTCCAGATGCGTCTGGTTCCAGAGCAATGATTTTGGGTGCGGTTCGTACAAATGGAGACGGTTGCGCGAAAACGAGTAATCCCAATGATCGATATTTTGGTACGGAGCATGGAAGTGAGCTGAAAATGGCACCGGGTCGCATCCATATCATGGGTGATCCGGGTGGGACATTGCAGATGAGTCTGGACGATGCTACTGGGATTGAAATAACTAGTCCCAAAAAGCTAACACTAGAAGCAGAGCAGAAAATCATTCTGAATACGCCGAAGAAAATCATTATTGACGGAACCAGTCAGGTCATGGCGTACCAGACGGGAGGAAGCACGGGACTTTCGGTAGAGAACGAATACCACGTGTTGGGAGGAAATGTATGGGCGGACGGTAGCGACCGAACCGCGTACCCGCCGTTCGACGATGAGCCGAAGGAAGGACAGCCACCTCCACCGCCGCCACCCCCTGAACCGTTTAACTGGGGCAAGCTGGGGATGAATATTTTGGGCGGTTTGGCGGTTGTCGCAGCCGTAGCCGTGGTAGCAGCCATTACGGTAGCGACGCTTGGAGCGGGTACGGTGGTCATTGCGGCGGTAGCCGGAGGAGCACTGCTGGCGGGTGGTTTGGGCGTAGCGAGTTTGGCGGCATCGGATATCGCTCGAGGGGAAGTGAGCGACTTTAGTGACTATGCCCTGACCGGCTTAAAAGAAGCGGGGATCGGGGCAGTGTCTGGAGCGATCTTTGGTCCACTCGGTGTAGGAGGAACGTTGCTAAGAAAAGCAGCGATCGGCGGTGTAACAAATGCCGCGGAAAATTTGGCGAGTCAGGTGCTAAGTGGTGAAAAGATCAACTGGGGCTCAGTAGCAAAAGACGCAGGACTAGGTTTTGTCACCGTAGGCGTACTGGATTCCAAAGTAGGCAAGGCCATCGGCGGATTCGCGGAAAAGGTAGGCAGCAAAGTTACACCGCAATGGATTAGCAAAGGTGTAGATGCAGTCGGGGCAGGCTTTGGTAAAGCTGTAACCAAACTGGAGCAGACCGGCAGTAAACTGGGTCAGAAGTTCAATGAGCAACTAAGTAAAATGGCAGACGGCCTCAGCCCCGGGAAGTTGGCCACAGCCAACGGAGCGCCAGTTCCGCACGTTAATAAGATGGACAGCGGACCACTTCCACAGACGGATGTGCAGAAGAATTACAACAAGGTCATGAAGGAAATGGAAGAGAACTCGGCGAAAAAGGTTGAGGGGACGGGTAAAGGTGATTCAGGTGGTAGTAAGGCTGACAATATCAAAAAAGAAATTAAAACTTTAGATGAACAAATAGCGAAATTGAAAAAAGAAGGAAATGAGGATGACCTCAAAAGATTAACACGTAAAAGAAACAAATTGGCAAACAAACTAGATACTAAAGATGAAATTAGTGATAATTTTGACTTGAAAGACGCAAAAGAACATGAAAGAAAAATCGATAACTCTAAATATTTTAGTCATGATAAAGGTGATTTTGGAGAAGAAGTAGCGAAAAAAGTAGCAAAAGATAACAATTTAGGTGAAGACATTTCAGATTTTTTCCAAATAGGTAGGAACGGTGTAGATGCGACATTTTTATCAAAGGGTCCTCCACCAAAATTAACAATGATTGAATCAAAAGCATCAGATTCCGCCAGTTTTAGTTATTCTAATAAACAAAAATTAGGAGGGGAAGCTTATTTTCAAGATATGCTAAAAAGTAGCAATTCAATATATGCGGCTTTTCAGACTAAATTGAAAAAACTAAAAAAGGAGTATCCTGGATTGCAATTTGATTTTATTAGGGTAGAAACAGATTTAAAGATAACCAAAACTGGATTTGGTGTAGACGAATTAAAGATAAAAGATTGGAACAAAGCAATAGACTAACCTTAAGGAGGACATAATGCTAAATCCAAAAAAACTAGAAATGGCGTATAGAAGATACAGTAAAAACTTTGTTGACGGGATCAAATTTGAAGAAATTAAAAATGAATATGAAGAGTGCCAAAGTGAAATAATTAATATCGTCGATTTGAATGCTGTAGAGAAGGATCATATTTTATTAATAGATTTAGACTCAGTTTTCTCATATTACCTCTCAAAATGGAAGTACGATGTTTTAATTAATGGTGGAAATAGAGTAGAAGAATTGAAAAAGATGCAAATGGTCGTTTTTTACCAGTGTATGGGGCAAGATCTTTATAAAATCCGTTACCCTGGGATGATGCCAGAATACTCGTTTCGGGAAGTCATAACAGCCTTAATTCATTTCACGATGTTTGGGTGGGAGAAAGAAGAAAACATATTATTTGACTTTATAGAGAACAACCTTGGAAGTAATATACTAGAAGCTAATGAATGGAACAAACATACGTGGTTTTTATTGGAGTTATACTTACAATATAGAAATAAAACTATTGCGGGAACGAGTCAATACTTGCATATAGCTGTGAAAGAAAAATTCAAGGAAGCTGGGCTTCGATACGATTTAATACCGGAAGACCTGGATGTTTATAAGGGAGTGTTGGAGCAATGGAAAACTCGTGATTCGGAAGTAATTAACCGCCTGATTGGTGAAATGTCACTTTACCACTCGATGTTAGCCTCAGAAATAGGCGAGTCCATGGAATTTGGCGACTTTAGATATGGATTCTATCCATATGAAATATTGTTCTTGCTTTATGTAAGGAATAAATTGAGTCTACCTGTTTTCAATCATTTTGACGATGTATTGATGAACACGCCAGAAGCGAAAATGGAAATTGGAGATCATGAATCTTATCCGGAATGGGACACGCTGTTGCGCCTCATAGATAACTTTTATCGTAAAAATTATCCCGAATATATTCCGAATAAACATGGGGAATTGTTTCAATAATTATAAGCGGAGGAAATCAACATGTCTGATGAGGAAATCGTACAGCTCATATTTGAAGATCGCCAAGACATGGAAGTCATTCTAAGTGATTTGGAGGAGTTAAGTATCTACGAAAGTGTATTAAAATATGGTCTGTCTACGAAGAAATTTCTCTATCTTGATTATCGAGGTGAGCAATCTATGGAGATTGTTAACTATATTTTGGATTATGAATTTGCTCATAACCTTGAATTGGCTTCCCAGGAGGAATTGGAGAAATTGGGGGAATTTGAATATGAGTATGTGCCTGACAAGATAAAAGAAGTCAATAATCTCATTTATCCAAAAAAGTATGGATTGTTTGCTTATCCAACTGGTGGCGACTATTATGCTTTATTTATTGCCAAACTGGAGCACAAATCTAAACTGCTGCGAGAAGATCTATTGGTTGATGAATGGACACCTCCCAAAGAAAGATGTATACAGTATTATTATTAACCCCACTTTCGTACTATAAATCTCTGATCTAACTCCTTGTAAACTTTCCAAAGCTTGTTCCAACTTGAATGATGAGGGGGAATGAGCTTTTTTGCATGCTCAAAATCAAAGGAGGGCAAGAGAAATGGCAAAGCAGGTTCAGGCAGGAGAAGAAAAATTGGGATTGATTTCACAGACACAAGCAGAGTATCAGGAGATAAGAGGCTACTGCCAGAAAGTACAAGGGTCACGGCAACAGGCGGACAGTTAAGATGCGCTGATAGTAGTCAACATTATTTACGGCATGATGAAGGACAAAACAGTATTCCGCATGCCTGAACAAGCAGAAAAAAAGAAAACTAAACAGATGGAAATGCTAGTATTTTAGCAACCATCTTACTTTTCAATAGATTAGCTTTACAACATAGGGAACGGGTAGTGCTAAAGACAAAAGCTAATTGAGAATTAGAGATCTTGCTAGGGAGCAGTTAGAGAAGCATGTTCAGTTCCTCAAAGACGAGAGTAACAATTCAATCCAAGTGTAATGGAATCCTGACTTAATTAAGAAAGTACAAGAAACAAGAGGAAAGCCAAAAACGACCCCAAAAATCCGTACAAGGATGATGAAAGTTTCAAATCATGGCATGTTGAAAATTGTGCTGAGATTCAGGCGGTCATCGACTTTTATAGTCAACATTAAAAATAGAAAATATACTAGTAAGTATCTTTAAAGGTAAAGAGAAGTACTACCAGCCATGTAAAACTGTGAAAAGACATTTTTTGATTTTATTGATGACTTTCATGAATAGTATTTTTGAAAAAATAGGAGAATGCTTATGGATAACTTATCATATGATGCGAGAGAAATACTAATACCAGCAGGATGGAAACCAATTAATGAGGTTGACTTAACCGCAACAGTAAAGTTATTAGAAGCAATGGGGTATCAAGTATTCGATTCAGTGATTGATGCACTAAGCGTATTTGGTGGAGTCGAATATAAATTTAAGCATCCCGATGGAAGTTTGGAAACCTTTATTTTTAGTCCTGAAGAAGCTGTAGGGGATTATTATGAAAAAGAAGACTTCGAGGAATTTGAGGCATGAGTAAAAGAGCCGCTTGTTGTAGTTGGAGAAGCATATCGCGGAAATTTAATAATGTTTATTTCGAAATCCGGGAAGGTATACGGAAAAAATGGATATTCATTATTCAAGTTCGGAGATAACATCTTCGAAGCACTAGATACTCTATGTTTATTTAGAAAACCAGAAGAGGTAGAATAATAAAGTTCAGCTATCGGCTGAAAGGAACCTAGGCAAGATGACGGCGGACATGAATTGCAACTTTTAATAAGGTTAGTACAACAACTATAGTAATGAAGGTAGACAAAGAAAGTTACTTTAATCGCAGTTCAACTACGCGTAGCAGGGATTATTGTGTGAGAAAACCATTTGGTGACGACCTGTCAACCGATACAGGTAAAAGGATAAGTTTTAGGTTAGCACCCTTACCCTCTAATACAATCCGAAATTAACTTTACCTTTGTTTCTAAGTCGTGAGCCTGTTTGGGACAGAGGCGGGGGCGTAACAATAGATTTGTGGGAAAGGTGGTTTGATAAGCTATGAATTACGGAGTACACAGTAATTTAGTTGAAGAGGTTATTCAATTCTCAAATTCTATGATGGATTTTCCAAAAACACAGAGACCTCAAAATATTGTTACAATTAATCAATATGAAGAGGCGAAAAGGCTAGCCATTACTGAAGTTTTCGGTGAAGATGAATATACTTGGTCCGATATAAGACAACTTGAAATGGGAAAAGTTAAGGGGAAGTTGTATAAATTAGATTCTTCCCAAAAACCTAGTGGTTTGGATGAATTAACTGGATTAATAGCTGATGGTCTTAGAAGTCAAATAACGGACTCTTATAGTGATTTTTTTGAAAGTGTTGTAGTAGATTTGAGAAACTGCGCAATAAATCGTGCAATAAATGGTGAGATTGAAAATTTTTACGAACAAATTTTTAGAATCTATAAGGCTGGTGGTTTTCCATGTGGGTGGGATGGTGATTACCCAGAAGAAGGAAAACTTATTGCTTACTTTGCTTAAAAACAGTAATGCTTTTGTTTACTTTTTTTGACTAAGGGATTGTAGATACAATCAATAAGTAGAACGTTATACCAAACTTAAACAAATACTTGAAAAAATCAAGAAAGCTTATTCCAACCAACTTGATCCAATGAGAGAAATAAGCTTTTTTTATATCTAAAAGCATTAGTAAAAATAATCAGAGCACTCCAAAAATAGGCAGCAAGGTCGCACATAAATATTTGTTTCAAAAAATAAAACTAAAATAAGGGGAAGACAATGAACGAAGTAAAGGATTTTTATGATAATAAAATATCTAAAATTGACTTTTTCAGTAACTGTGGGGATGCTATTAATGCTACATTCAATGTTAATGTTACGCAAGTACGCAACTGGGTTGATGTTGAAAAAAAAGTCAATTCTACTTGGGATAATGTTAGACTCCAAATAAGAAATCAATTAACTTCGACTCTGCATGAGAACTGGCGAGAAGGGTACAGACAGTGGAATAATATTACTATGGAGGCTAAATTATTACTTAAGGACGGAGACCTTAAAAATATTTCTACATTTATACAAGAAAATAAATTAAATAATTGTATATATGAGAGCGTTGAGTGGGATTTGCTTACTGCAATGATGGAATATGCATATAGCACATATGTAAAACCAGGTTTTCATACAGAATTATTGGAAATATATAATTCAGGGCATATACCTTGTGGTTGGAAGGGTAAGTGGCCTCAAGGAAGCCTATTGATATTCTAACAACCTATGGGGAGACTTAATATAAAGAGATTGCTTAGAAGAGGAAAGTGAAAATATTGGATATAAATGTTCAATTATTAGAACATTATAAGAAATACATTGGTGAGCCAGATTTAATAAACATAGAGACCGCTTCAGAAAGTTTGAATATAAACTTAATCATTTTTCGAGCAAACGAACAACGAGACTATCATACTATTATAACGTCAGGAATGAGCTTATTACCTGCACAAGTTTCAGAGGATAATAAAGATTGGGAATGTACAGAACTCATCATGTATCTTCCGGAATCATGGCCTGTGGCTAAAGAGGATATTAAAGATTTTAAAGATTATTGGCCATTTGGTTGGCTAAGAAAACTTGGCAAGTTCCCGAATGAAAGAAGCACTTGGTTTTGTTATGGAGACACTATACCTAATGGCGATCCTCCAGAACCAATTGCAAATAACAATGATTTTACTTGTATGCTATTATTACCTCCAATTCGTGAAGATGAAGGATTTAGTTCGTTAATGTTAAGTGAGGACAAATTAATACAATTTTTGGTTGCTTGTCCAATATACCAGGAAGAAATGGAATATCAATTATCACAAGGCTTTGATGCTCTTCTTGAAAAGTTTGATGATTATAACGTAAATGATATTGTTAAAGTTAATAGATTAAATACATGTAAACAAGGATGTTAATAGCTAATTAAAGAGAGCAAAAATAACAGATTGTGAAATGAAGTTACTCAATTAATTGACTCCAAAAATTATAATTGATCTTTAAAAAACTTATTTCACTCGAAATATGAGAGGAATAAGTTTTTTTACTTGTAGAGAATGACCAGTTGTGTGCTCATTCAAATACTGGTGAATAACTCTTAGCCCCCAAAACAAGCAGTAAACTTGTATGGGGGCTTTTCAATAATTAGCTTATTTCTAATCAATCAACTCTATGAAAGCCTATACATTCTTTTAAATAAAAAAGTTGACATATGTTTAAAAACAGGCAAAAAGTCACTAAGACTAAAGTCTCTTGTTAGATGAATTATACATTCCTTAATCTGATGAAATTCGACATTTTTTATGCTAGATGGATTGTTCGAAATTAAGCTAGAAGTCAATGGGGTTGTCGTATCAAGGAATAAGCCCCGTTTAGGAATTCATAAGTAGGAAACTGGAACGGAGAAGTAGTGCCATTGCGCAATTGTGCTTGTCCTTTATGAGTATTTCTTATCGCTCATTCACATATTATAAATTCAGTTCGATTAGATTAGAATATTTGCATACATGTGTATAAAAATGAGTATTAAGTCTCGGAAACTCCCTTTGCTACTATGAATTTACAAAATATGAAGCAGTGGCTAATATGGTTGGGGACACGGGAGATATTGGAATTTATAAAGGGGTAATGAGTTTTGAACAAGAGACTAGATAACAGATGTAGTAACAAAATGAAATGGGGCCAAACGATTTTTGGAACGCTGTTGGCGCTTAGTCTGGTGTTACTCAGTGGGGGTAATGCGTGGGCCTCATCCAATGAACAATTAAAATGGATTGAGGGTGGACGAAAGGTAGACCTGGGAAAAATGGCTACGGTTGAACTGGACTCATCTCTTCTTTTCTTGGATGCGGCTAACACAGCAAAGGTAAGCGAGATGAATCATGATAAGCTATCTGGTAAGGAGATTGGGAGTATATTTCCGAAAGATGAAAATCAAAATTGGGAAGTTGTTTTTGAATACGATGAACTGGACACATCAAGGATGATGAAAAAGAAGACATCGATGCGGATGCCATTCTAGATAATTATAAAGAGGGTACGGAAGAGAGTAACAAGGAAAAAGCGGAAAGTGATCGTCTGTATGTTACGGGCTGGGATGTGGAGCCTTTTTATAATGAGGCGACCCATAATCTAACCTGGTCTATGCTGGCGGAGGATGGGAACAAGGAAAAACTGATCAATTATAATGTTCGCTTGCTCACTCGTCAGGGTTATATCTCTGCAATATTAGTGTCCGATCCTGCGCATTTGGACGCAGATAAGAAGTTTTTGAATGAGAACATATTACCCAAGCTGACAGTCAAATCAGGTGAGCGGTACGAGGAATTTAATGCTTCAACGGACAAAATTTCCGAATACGGCCTAACCGGATTGATTTTGGGAGGAGCAGGCTTGGCAGTAGCTAAAAAAGTAGGCTTGTTGGCATTACTCATTGCTTTTTTTAAGGGCGCGGGAATTAAGCTTATCCTACTTATTGGTGCTGCTTGTGCAGGTATGTTTGGTGTAATAGGCAAGTTTTTCGCCAAATTATTTCGCAAGAAAAAATCGGGATCCATGCACAATGAAACGAACGCCCAGGATCAGTCAGAAACACTACAGTAAAGATAAAAAACACTCTATAAAATTGCTGATAAATAGGGGATGATGATTGAGCGCAAAACACAATCTCAGGCAGCCTGGAAGCACACTTGGATACGTAACTTGAGCAGAACTAATTTACATGAACAGATGATCATGGAGACGATAGACCCGTGAATCATCTGTTTTTCGTTTATTTTATCCCTTGTAATACTTTCGGTACACCGCGGGCGTTGTGCCTTCATATTTTTTGAATATTTTAATGAAATATCCCGGCTCATTGAAGCCGAGCTCGCTACTGATCTGAGATACAGGAATATCTGTAGCTTCGAGCAATTGCTTCGCCCATTTAATCTTCAGGCGGGAAAGATAGCTGGAAAAGTTCTCCCCCGTTTCCTTGGCAAACAGCCGACTAAAATAGCTTGGGCTAATGTGGCACAAGTCAGCCATGGCTTTGAGAGAAAAAGTTTCACCCTTGTGCTGAAAAATATATTCAAAGGCGGGTTTTAGTACGGGATTTCCACACGGAATATCCACATCTCCTGAGGAATTCAGATAGGCATCTGCTAAGAAATTATTCATTTCTTTCTTAAGGCTTTCGATATGCTCCAGCGAGTAGCCAGGAAGGATCTCGGACAACTGCGGAGTGGACTGTGTGGCCGACGCCTTCTCGAACATTTCTGCGAGAAGATTTTTGTTCATGGCTTCTTCAACAATATAATTACACAATAAGGATAACATGTTGGAGATCGTCTGAATTTCCTGATAGGTCATGGATGGCAGATCGGCGTAGTCGTTCTTAAGTTCCTCCCATTTGGAACTGTACAATTTTTCATTTTTTGACGTGAGGATTTGCTCCAGCTGTAAGGCGCTCGAAGGATCGGCTAAGCGGACCTGACCTGCCATGACGGCGCCGATGTACTTATCGTCAATAATGATCGGTACCGCGATGTCGACGATGTCATAATGACAGAGATAAATATAAGGTTTGTTGGAACGCACCGCTTCAAGTCCACCGCGAGAGTCACATTTTTGGCAGTAGGGAAGGAGACTCTCATCCTGGCGAACCTTCTTGCAGAACGATTGGCATTGGCTGTGGCTAGTTACGGGATTCCCTTTATAATCGACGGTGAGAATGGCTAATTTGGTAACGGATGCTAATGAATCCTGCAACTGCTCCCACTTTTTCAAATCAAAGATTTTCTGGATGCTCAAATGTTCACGTATCAAGATTCTCATCCCTTAATGGTAAATTATCCTGTAAGCGATAACAAAAAAGTACAATTTGTGATCTTCAGTGCAAAAAAATACGATTGTAGATTATAATATATTCCTTGATTCCTCCAATGTAAAGTTTACATGGTTCGGTTATAGTTTTAATCAGAACGAAGCCAACACAATCATAAGGAGGAATTATAGATGAGAAAAGCTTTTATCAGCCCAAGCAAATATGTACAAGGTGAAAACGAATTGTTGAATTTGGGTTACTATGTGAGCACCTTCGGCAAATCCGCTTTACTGATTGCGCATCCTGCCGATGTGGCGCGGGTAAAAGATAAGCTTGATTCCACTTTGGATAAATATAACGTGACCTTTATTGAAAGCGGTTTTATGGGTGAGTGTTCCAGACAGGAAGTGTCTAGACTTCAGGAAATTGCTACTGCGAATGGATGCGATTGTATCGTAGGTCTCGGCGGTGGGAAAGCGATCGACGCGGCGAAATGCGTGGCCCAAGGGGAAGCGCTTATCATCTGTCCGACGATTGCTGCGACGGATGCACCGACAAGTCACTCGGCCGTTCTTTACACCCCGGAAGGCGCTTTCGACGATTACGCCTATTTTAAGCAAAGTCCGAGTGTCGTATTAGTCGACACCACCGTAATTGCCAATGCACCAACCCGATTCCTCGTATCAGGCATGGGTGATGCACTGTCGACTTACTTTGAAGCCCGTGCGACCTCCCGTTCTTACTCCAGGGTCAATGCCGGACTGCCTAACGGAGTACGCGAAGGACAGTGTGCGCCAGCAGTAGGTACGAATGCGGCGATTGCACTTGCAACGCTATGCTATGAAATGCTGTTGAAAGACGGTGCCAAAGCAAAAGCGGCATGTGATGAAAACCAAGTTACGCAAGCACTCGAAAATATCATTGAAACTAATATTTTACTCTCAGGCCTGGGCTTTGAGAGCGGCGGACTTGCGGCGGCCCATGCGATTCATGATGGACTCACGATTTTGGAAGGCACGCATCATTATTATCATGGAGAGAAAGTTGCATTCGGCACGATCGCACAGCTGGTGCTCGAAAACGCACCGACGGAAGAATTACATCAGGTACTTGATTTCTGTTTAGCCGTCGGTTTACCGGTCTGCTTGGCCGATATTGGCGTCGATCATATCAGCCAGGAAGAACTCATGGAAGTAGCTGCAAAGGCCTGCATTCTGGAGGAATCGATTCATTCCATGCCGTTTCCGGTCACAGTGGAGCAGGTTGCAGCGGCAATCGCTGCGGCCGACCGTATCGGGAGCCAGTACAAAGCGGAGGTAAAGTAGCATGAAAAAGGTCATCAACCGTGCGGAAAATTTGGTCCTTGAGATGTGCAGCGGTATTGCGCTCGCGCATCCCGAGCTGGAATTTCTGCCAAAATACAAAGTGCTCAAAAAAAAGGAATTGAACGCGGAGAAAGTAACGCTCATCAGCGGCGGTGGCAGTGGTCATGAGCCCGCCCACGCCGGCTTTGTTGGAAAAGGGATGCTCGATGCCGCGGTCTGCGGTGATGTCTTCGCCTCTCCCTCACAAATTCAAGTATATCAGGCCATCCGAGCGACAACCGGGAAAAAAGGTGCGCTGCTGATTATTAAAAATTACAGCGGCGATATTATGAACTTTAGAAACGGCGCCCATCTGGCCACTGAAGACGGTCTGGAAGTGGACTATGTAAAGGTTGAAGACGACATCGCTGTAGAAGACAGCCTATATACGGTCGGACGGCGCGGGGTGGCGGGAACGGTACTCGTCCATAAGATTGCGGGTGCAGCGGCGGAAGAGGGCCGGAGTCTGGCGGAAGTTAAAGCAGTGGCCGAGAAAGCCGCTGCGAATGTACGCAGTATCGGATTCGCATTGACTTCGTGTACCGTGCCGGCGAAGGGTACGCCAACATTAGAGCTCGGGCATGATGAAATCGAGTACGGCGTCGGCATTCACGGCGAGCCTGGGACCAGCCGTGAGAAGCTGACGGATGCGGATACGTTGGCAGGCAGAATGGTAACCGATCTCCTTAGAGACATGCAGATTGAAACTGGATTCGGCGGAGAAATCGCCCTGTTGATCAATGGTTTCGGCGGCACCCCTCTGCAAGAACTGTACCTCTTCAATCATTCGGTCACTCGCGAACTAGCAGCGAAGGGGATCACGATCGATCGCACTTTTGTCAACAATTATATGACGAGTATCGATATGGCAGGCATCTCGGTTTCCATCATGAAGCTGGACAACGAACTGAAAACGCTCCTTTCCCATGAAAGCAACGCACCTGCGTTCAAGGTGGCTGGACCTGTTGATCATGTCGTATTCACGGATATTTCAACTGTAGCAGACGAAAAGCGGCAAGTATCCTTTGAGGTGGAAACGGACCCTGCCTTCGCGGTTATTGAGAACAACAAAGTTACGTTGAACAATCTTATCTATTTAGTCGATAAGATGAGCGAGGTTATCATCAAGAATGAGGTACCTTTCTGCGATCTTGACTCTCATGCAGGCGACGGCGACTTTGGCATGAGCGTTGCTAAGGGATTTCGTCAGCTGAAACGGGAATGGAGAGACATCCTGAATCAAGATTCTTTGACGATGGGAGCCTTTCTTCATTCATGCTCGCTCGTCATCATGGAATATTGCGGTGGCGCTTCGGGTCCGATCTGGGGTTCAGCATTTCGCGCAGCGGCACGATCTGCGGGCGAACGAACCGAACTCACCGTTTCCGAATTCGCGGATATGATGCAGGCTGCGGTGCAAGGCATACAATCAACAGGCGAACGTTCTTTCGGCAGAGGAGCCGTCGTTGGCGATAAAACGCTTATAGATGCATTAGTGCCATGTGCGGATAGCTGGTTGGAGAGCGTAAAATTAGATTTTGATGTGAAGGCAGCCTTTGTAAGTGGTGCTCAAGCTGCTGTATCAGGGGCCAAAAAGACGGAAGACATCGTGGCGCGCATGGGTCGTGCCGGAACGGTCGGAGAGAGAAGCCTCGGTTATCCAGATGCGGGGGCTTATGCGCTTGGGGTGATATTTACGGAGCTCGCTGAGTGTTTGAAATGATTCTCTATATATCCAAAATTACTGTAGCGAACACTTCGTTTAGATATCCATTCTGTAACACTCGCTAATTCTTAAAAATTCAAGTTTTGTTCATTGCAATTGATGTGCATTAGGTTTATAATTTCAGACGGATTCAAAGGGCTTATCCCGGAATCCATGGGAGTTCATCCCATCTGAGCTAGCTTACTGCATGCTCAAATATGAATTAAGCGAGGGATTTACAATGAAAACCTGCTGCACCATCCAAGTTGACGAAGACAGTTTAGTTATTGATTTGCCAGAAGAAGGAACCACGCTAGAGTCCCTGCTCGGTGATATTGAGAGCTGTGGAGGTAGTGAAGAACCTTGGCTGCAACTTATAGACAAGGTAATAGGTAACTCATCTGAGACTGTACTGACAGATCAAGCGACGGATGGCGGCGATATGAAGGAAGATCAGACGACCAAAGAGCCTCAAGCAACCGCTCAGGGGTAATAGGGAGATCATACGTTAAGACGATATTTGTAACATTATTCGATCACATATAAGATCATCTATAAGACTGCTATACCGAGCTAAAGCATCGGGAAGCAGTCTTTTTTTATTAAACAACTAAAATTCTCCAAATTTTGCATTTGGAAAATGAGTCTTTTGTCCCTTTAGTACTCTATAGTAGTCAACTAAGCAGAACACATCCCAAAACCGTGACTTCCTGTTCATTTTCTATCATAAAGTCGAAATGTAACATGAAACTAACTATAATAGTAGTATCATCCATATACAGGTAAGTGACATCTATGTTTGGACCTGATCCTCTTGTTGTATGAAGGAGGGGGCAAAAGAGCGGAGAACAACGTACTGATAAGTCTCATCTACTTTATAAAAAGGAAGGAATGTGTAAATGATGAATGGGCAATGGATCCTGCCAAGGATCGCAAAAAGAGTAGCGGTGATGCTAACAGCAGTATTACTGTTAACGTTAACGAACGGATTCAACTGGAATACGCAAACAGCAGAGGCTGCTGGGACGACCCCTGTGGAACGTTACGGACAACTTTCAGTAAAGAATGGCAAACTGGTGGATAAAAACGGTAAACCTGTACAACTCAAAGGTATTAGCTCTCACGGCGTCCAATGGTTTGGGGATCTGGTAAATCAGGACTCTATGAAATGGCTACGGGACGATTGGGGCATTTCCGTATTCCGGGTTGCACTGTACACTGAAGAAGATGGTTATATCGCCAATCCTTCTTTGAAAAATAAAGTGAAGGAAGCGATTGAGGCAGCACAGAAACTGGGCTTGTACGTCATAATTGACTGGCACATTCTCTCAGATGGCGATCCGAACATTCATAAAAATGAAGCCAAAGCTTTCTTTAATGAATTTTCGACTCAGTACGGCCATTTGCCTAATGTAATCTATGAGCTTGCCAATGAGCCGAATGGGAATGTGAACTGGAACAATCAAATCCGACCTTATGCGTCTGAGGTATCTCAGGTTATTCGTGCTAAGGACCCGGACAATATTATTATTGTAGGAACAGGCACATGGAGTCAGGATGTACATGATGCAGCAGACCATCCACTTCCAGACAAGAATACAATGTATACCGTACATTTCTATGCGGGTACGCATGGACAGTACTTGCGCGATCGGGTCGATTATGCGCTGAACAAAGGCGTGGGCATATTTGCTACCGAGTGGGGTACAAGCGATGCTTCGGGTAACGGTGGTCCGTTCCTGAATGAATCCAAAGTATGGACTGATTTTCTGGCAAGCCGTGGAATCAGTTGGGCTAACTGGTCGCTGGCAGATAAAAATGAGACCTCTGCTGCGCTGTTGCCTGGTGCTGACCGTAAGGGAGGATGGCCTGATTCACAATTATCCGCTTCCGGCAAATTCGTAAAACAGGCGATTCTGGAAGGCTCCAGCAACAATGGTGGAGGCGGAAACAACGGTGGGAATAACGGCGGAGATGGCGGCAACACTGGCGGTAATAACGGTGGTGGCAACAACGGCGGCGATAACGGTAACGGAGGAAGTACACCAGGCAGTAACGATCAAGGGATTGTGCTTCAGTATCGCACCGGTGACACGAACGCCAAGGATAACGCAATCCGTCCTGAATTTAATATCAAAAATACAGGGAAAACAGCTGTGAAGTTGAGTGATCTAAAAATTCGCTACTATTACACAGATGAAAGCAAACAAGCTCAGCAGTTTTTTGTAGACTGGGCCAGGATTGGCAATGAAAAGGTAAAAGCAACATTTGTAACATTGCCGAATCCAAAGGCTAAGGCTGATAAATATATGGAGATCTCTTTCACAGATGGAGCGGGAACGATTCAGCCCGGAGGGGAAAGCGGAGAAATTCAACCCCGGATTCATGCTGCAAATTGGAGCAATTTTGATGAGACCAACGATTACTCCTATGGTGCTACCCAAACAGCATTCGCAGACTGGGACCATGGTACTGTATATCAGCAGGGTAAGCTGGTTTGGGGGATAGAGCCTTAGAATTTAATCGTTACTAACTTTATCGGAATGAGTAAAGATATGGGACTTTTGGGTGCAATCTTGCCAAGGTTTGGAGTATAGAGTATGCGCCTTTTGTATATGAGGACTGGAACTTTAGAAGGTAACGACTGACACTTTAGTTTCGGTGTATATACTACTAAAGTACCATATGATATTCGACTTTTGTGGTGCTTGAATTACTTCTATAGTGCAGAGGGGTTGGTTCCAATGGACCCTTCTCTACGACAAACCCCCGCTGTTGCCATTATAGGCAGGCGGGGGTTTTTATGTTTCTGAAGCTCAGCCTCCGTTCAACTGTGTCTATACCAAATCAAAAGCTTTGGCCAGCAGACGGTAGGACTGAACACGTTTATCAAAGTCATGTATGGATGAAACGATCAGCAACTCATCGGTACGATACTGCTCAGCCAGTCTTAGCAGCTGTTCCTTACACTGTTCAGGGGTACCAACAACACGCCATGCTGCGGATTGACGCAGCCGCTCACGATCCAACTCCGTGTACGGATAGGACATTGCTGTTTTCACCGACGGAAGAGAACTCATTTCTTTACCTTGCATAAGCAAAAGGAAATACAAACTAGCACTGGACGCCAGTTGTTCAGCTTCTTCTTCGGTTTCCGCGCAGGCCACCGTAACTGCCGCCATGGAATGGGGCTTATCACCCAGGATCGAAGGCTGGAATTGCTCGTGGTAACGTGCGGTAGCTTCTACACCACCTGGAGTCCCGAAAAATTGGGCAAAGGCATAGGAGGCACCCATCATCGCAGCCAATCTAGCGCTTTCTCCGCTGGAGCCAAGCAACCATAATTCAGGGACGGTCGATATCATCGGGGAGGCATGAAGACCGGCAAATCGATGATTGTCAGGCACCGAATCATGGAAGTAGTCGATTAAATCGAGAATCTGCTGTGGATATTGTTCGACAGATTGGTACTTGCCTTCCTGCAGAGCACGAGTAGCCAGCGGTAAACCACCGGGAGCACGCCCTATTCCCAGGTCGATGCGTCCTGGATGGAGTGCCTCCAGCAAGCGGAAGTTTTCGGCGACTTTATACGCGCTGTAGTGTGGCAGCATAATACCGCCTGAACCTACACGAATGCGTGATGTGTGAGCAGCCAAATGCGCAATCAGCACCTCAGGGCTGGAGTGCGCTAGTGTTTTGGACGCATGATGTTCGGATACCCAATAACGGCTATATCCCAGTTGATCAGCTTCACGCGCTAAATCTGTTGTATTGGATAATGCATCCTGAGCATTACCGCCTTCAGGAATATGAGACTGGTCCAGTATACCCAGTTTAAGCATTTTGCAATCACCTCTTACACAACTGTATCAGACACAACTCATTAGGTCAAAACTCAAAAATGGATAGGTTGGAGTTTGGGGACCTTTTCGTTATAATAAAGGATGTGTAAAGGATGAGAGAACATCCTTGCTTATGGAGAGGGGATTGAATTTGTGTTAAGAACACCTTTGGGGCGTGTCCGACTCATGCTTTGGCTTCAAGCTATAGCTTATTTGGCGATACTATTCACCCACCAGCCGCTGCAAGCTGCGGGCATGACCCAGGCGGTTATGGTGATTGGTAACATATACCGGGTGAGCTTTTTGTTGCTCCTCGTTGCTTTAATCTATGGAAAAACAGCACTGCACTGGTCTATACGGCGGCCTCTTTTTATTATGTTTGCCTCCTTCATCCCGTTTGGTCTGATGATTATGGATTTTGTTTGGGTGCGAAAATGGACAGGGGATTCGGCAGCAGAACAGCGGGCTGCATCGTAATCTTAGAAGATTTTTTCGTGTGAAGTGTCGAGGAGTTTGTCTAGCGTAAGCGGGACTGACCCCGATGCAGTAGAAAGAACATTACGCAGTTTGATGCGTGGTGTTCTTTTTTTGTGCACCGGAGGAATCATTCTATATATTGTACTTTCGAGCGTTGGGAAGCGAATTATGAAAAATGCTGAACTAAAAATTCTGCCGTTTTGCGTCTTTGAAAGCCTTCAACCCAATGTCCGATAAACGGATAAATTTCAATCGTTTTAGGTGATTCAATACGGTTATAAGCGGCGAAAATCGTCTCTGGCATACACACAGTATCCTTGAACCCTACCGATACCATGATCGGGGTACGAATGCGATGAGCAAGATTCATCACGTCAAAATAACTTAATGTATGTAGTACCTGCTCCAAATGCTCCGGAAATCGGTTGACGAATTCAGCTGCTTCCGTCAGTGAACTGGTAGAATTCATCATACCAAAATCCATATGACACATATTGGGGATATCCGCGACCGTAATGGCAGCTTTATCGCTGAGCGCAGCCACCATTAATGAAAGTCCGCCGCCCTGACTGGCGCCACTGATTGCGATTTTAGCCGAATCAACATCCGACTGCTCCGCTACCCAATCTACGGCTCTAAGGGCATCGGTTGTAATCGTTTTGTAGTAGCAGGTATCCTTGTCCAATATTCCTTTCGTTACCCAGCCTTTAACCGTACCGTGAGGATCACCCAGACGGTCTCCCGTTTCTCCTCCCTGACCACGTACATCTACTGCCAATACAGCAAAGCCAAGCATGAGCCAAGAGGAATAATCTTCAGGATAGCCTTTTCCGCCTGTATAGCCATGAAACAGAACGATACACGGCAGCTTTTGATCTCCGGCAAATCGGGGGCGTACATACCAGGCATGCAGAGGCGTATCATCGACACCCTCAAAAGTAACCCGGTAGGCAAGGATATGAGGATAAGGTGTTTCTACGGGAGCTTTGAACGCACGTACAGGTTTGGTGTGTACTTCTTCCAATGTTTTGGCCCAGAATAAATCGATATCCTTCGGGGCGGTAAGATCGGGCCGATATTGCTTTAATTCGGCAATTCTTTTTTCAATAACATTCATAATTAAAATTCTCCTTCATATAGAATGAACTTCTCCTTAAGTTTTACCCGGTAAAGTTGACTCCTCCAGCTTTCTCAGCAGTTCAAATGCTCTTTCATTAGTGCTTCCACACGTATCCTCATCAGCATGGAATCCACTGCATACAACTGGGCGCTCAGGTTTGCCAAACAATCGGCAACGGTAATCGGAAGTGAGCTGAGGGCAAGGAACACCAGCTGGTTTTCCATCTGGCATGCCGGGAATAGGGGAAGAAATCGTAATGGCAATACAGCACGCGGCACATCCTACTCGACACTCCAGTTGGGGTCACTCCTTAAAATCTGTTATTTTTGTAACTTATGCATGAAGTGACATTAATGAAGCCATAATGTGAGGATGGCACAAAAAAAGCAGGAATACAAGGATAAACGCATATGAGACACACTTTTCACACAAGGGGTATAAATAGTCATAGAGGCACGTAAGATGGTATCAAGTCCCTAAATCAGTGTTCCGTTCTGTGGTAATATTAACCAATCGTCTTTTGTGTGTTCAAAAGGAGTTCGAGTGGTTAATAATAGAACACAACGATAAAAACTTAAACGAGGTGACGCAAAATGAGTTGGTTATGGGCATTGATTGTTGGTGGTATTATTGGTTGGTTGGCAGGAATTATTGCAGGTCGTGATGTTCCGGGTGGCGTGATAGGTAACATCATCGCTGGTTTTATCGGCGCATGGTTGGGTAGCTTGATTCTGGGAAACTGGGGTCCTGAAATCGGATCGTTCTACATCGTTCCTGCATTAATTGGTGCGATTGTGCTGGTCGTGATTGTAAGCTTGATCTTCCGTTCCGTTGGACGAAGTAGAGGCTAACTTTACGAATCAATGAATAGACTAGCCCCTATGGGGCACAAGGCTAAAAATGGAAAGAAGCTGCTTCCGCAAGGTTCGAAAAAGAACCTGTGGGAGCAGCTTTTTTTGAGGAAAAGTGACGAATTTTTCCTATTGAAAACGCCTGATATGAGGAACACTTAGAACGCCGAGCACGATACACATGCCGATGGTTGCAAACATGCCAATTGTGAACATACCACCAAGCTTATCCGCTACAGCACCTACGGCCAGATAGCCGACAGGGAGCAGGGCAAAGGAAAACATTAGATCCAGACTAGCTACACGTCCAAAAGACTCGGCTGGGACTAATTCCTGAAGGCTTGTCTCCCAGATAATCGCAAATATCATAATGCCAAATCCTTCGAGCATCATGCTCATAATCAGTCCTGGCATCCAAGTGACTACAGACAACAGTAGTAAAGCAAGGCCGCTGACAAAAGCTCCTAAGTATGCGAGCAGACCGCGATGCTTCCAATGTTTGCGTGATCCATACACAAAGGCCCCCAGCATGGCGCCAATGCCGCTACTTGCCATCGCAATGCCGTATACGACTGGATTGTAGCCATGATGAACCTTGAACAGCCACGGAATGAGTACAGCGATAATGCCTGAATAACAAATATTAATGAAGGAAAAGGCAAGAATCGTAATCCATAGCCAGGGGTGGCTTTTGAGAATGATAAAGCCTGCGATAAAATCCTTGAGAAAATGCTGTCCACCCTGATCTTGCTGTTCTGGATCTACCTGACCTTTGCCGATGATGGAGGCCAAATGAGCGCTCAGCATCCAAAAACAGGCAAAAGATATCAGATAAGCGATGGAATCCAGTCCAAAGCCGACACCCGGTGAGGAAAAAGATACAATGAAGCCTCCTAACGGAGGGCCAAGTAGACGGACGGCTTGTATACTGATCTGACTAAGCGCGTTAGCTGCATTACGTATGTCCGGTGTGAACACCTGTGCGCGTAAGGCAGAATAAGCAGGATTAAAGATACCGTCCATCAATCCGTACAACGCTAGGCCAACGAATAGAACCGGCAATTTCATCCCGCCTGTAAACATCAGCACTGCCGCAATGAACATCAGTCCAAACCGGGCGATATTCGTAAACAGAAGGAGACGAATTCGGTCAATTCTGTCCACGATCATTCCTGCGAAAGGCAGAATAAGTACGTTAGGCAGCATATAAACAGTCATCGCCAGTCCCATGATAGTAGTCGAGCCTGTTAGGGAATAGATAACCAGTGGCAAAATGACTGTGGTGACTGAGCTCCCCAACATTGCGATCCAATGTCCAAGCCACAACAAGGTGAACGCTTTGGATTGTTTTAAAGGTGAAGTGAAGGTAGCCCAGGCCGAGTGACTTCCTTCAGGTGATGTAGAGGATAAGGTTGAATTTTGGGTATCCATGATCACACTCCGGTATATTTCTAAACTGCATATTAAAACCTATTATACGAAATCTCTAACGTAAGGGTACAGAAAAAGTTGCTGTGAGGGGAGTTGTAATGAATAGCCTGCCAATGAAAGAGTCAACCTAGAATAACTTTAGGCTGCAAAGATATATAACTTACCTTTTGCATAGGGATTATTGGATAAAAGCATTGACGCGTGAAAATGAATGATGTACTATTCAATGACCAGCCGCGTGCTAGGTTATCAAGAAAAAGGGAAAGAGTGTGGATACCATGAAAAAATTTAGTTTTTTGCCGATTGTACTCATCGTGATGGCATTGCTGGTTTCGGCCTGCGGTAACAACGATAAAGGCGCCAGTACCAATAATGCATCTACCGGAGATAACGGATCTAATAATGGAAAAGCAGATACTACTGCTACAGCTACTCTTGAATCTGTAAAAGCAAGCGGCAAGCTAAGAATTGGCACGGAAGGTACCTATGCTCCGTTTACCTACCATGATGCTGCTGGTAAGCTGACAGGCTTCGATGTCGATATTGCGACTGAAGTGAGTAAACGCCTGGGGGTACAACCGGAGTTTATCGAGACGCAATGGGACGGCATATTCGCAGGATTGAACTCCAAGCGGTTTGACACGGTGTTCAATGAAGTATCCATTACAGATGAACGCAAGCAAAAATATGATTTTTCCGATCCGTACATTGTCTCCAAGGCAGTTCTGATCGTAAGCGAAGACAATACAGACATCCAGAAATTTGCTGATCTAAAAGGAAAAAAGGCTGGGCAGTCCCTGACCAGTAACCTGACTCAAATCGCGAAAAGCAACGGTGCGGAAATTGTGGCAACAGAGGGATTCAACCAAGCCATCGACCTCCTCACTTCCAAACGGGTGGATGCGACCGTCAATGATGGATTATCCTATCTCGATCTGAAAAAGCAAAAGCCTGACGCACCCATCAAAAAGGTGGACGAATCTCCAGATGCTTCACACAGCGCAGCTGTATTCAATAAAGGCAGCGAAGATTTGATCAAGGAAGTAAACAAAGCGCTGGCTGATATGAAGGCTGATGGTACGTACCTGAAAATTTCCGAGAAATATTTTGGAGCTGACGTATCCAAATAATAAATGAAGACCAAACGTTCGCCAAGTCGAACTGAATCTTCTCAAACCTATCTTTTCAAAGGATGTCTGTACAATGGATGATCGTCAAATACAAATCATTATCGATTCATTATTGCCTCTGCTAAAAGCAGGGGTTTCTTTTACGATTCCACTCACGCTTATCTCCTTTGCTCTGGGACTCGTGCTGGCGCTGATTACAGCGTTGGCCCGGCTGTCCAAATGGAGAATACTCAAGCTGATTTTCGGCTTCTATGTATGGGTGATTCGAGGAACTCCTTTGCTGGTGCAATTGTATATTATTTTCTATGGTTTACCTTCCGTGGGTATTACACTGGACCCGTTTATTGCTTCAGTGATCGGCTTTACCCTCAGCGTAGGGGCTTATAGCTCTGAAATTATGCGTGCGGCTATCATATCCATTCAGGAAGGCCAATGGGAGGCGGGATACTCTCTGGGTATGACGCGCTGGCAAGTATTGCGGCGTATCGTGCTTCCGCAAGCATCCCGTGTGTCCGTACCTCCGTTGGCTAATTCATTCATCAGCTTAGTGAAGGATACCTCACTGGCTGCGACCATCACTTATGTGGAAATGTTCAGAACGGCTAACCAGATTGTAGCTACCACATACGAACCGCTATTGGTGTATACCGAGGCTGGGGTTATTTACCTGCTGTTTAGCACTATTTTGACTGTGCTGCAAAATTACCTGGAGAAGCGACTAGGCCGTTTTTCCGTCAGATAAAGGAGATTGTACCGGTGATCCAAATTCGGAATATACACAAATCGTTCGGCTCGCTGGAAGTGCTTAAGGGTGTTGACGTGACGTTGGGTAAGGGGAAAGTGCTTGTTATCATCGGTCCTTCAGGTTCTGGTAAAACAACGCTTTTACGCTGCTTGAATTTGCTGGAAATTCCTGACCAAGGAGAGATCCAAGTAGGGGATATTGTACTGAATTTTGCGAAAGGAACGAAGCTCCGGCAAGAAAACATTTTGGCGCTGCGCAAGCGGACAGGGATGGTATTTCAATCCTACAATCTCTTCCCGCATATGACAGCAGTACAAAATGTGATGGAGGGCCAAGTCACGGTTCAGAAAAAGAGCAAGGATGAGGCGCGCAAACGTGCATTGGAGTTGCTTAAAAAAGTGGGGTTGGCTGATAAAGCGGAATCCTATCCGCATCAGTTATCGGGAGGACAGCAGCAACGGGTCGGTATTGCCCGGGCAATGGCGGTCGAACCTGAGGTACTATTGTTTGACGAGCCGACCTCTGCGCTTGACCCCGAGTTGGTAGGCGAGGTGCTTAAGGTCATGAAGCAATTGGCCGCCGAAGGGATGACCATGGTCATTGTCACCCATGAAATGAAATTTGCAGCTGAGGTCGCGGACCATGTGATTTTGATGGATCAGGGTGTAATCGTTGAGCAGGGTACGCCGCATGAGGTTCTGGAGCAGCCCACCAGTCCACGGGCTATTCAGTTTTTGAATCGTCTGAGCGGGGAAGCGGAATAAAGGGAATTACAGTATTTATTAAAATAAGCGTTTAGACTGAATAAAAAGGCAGCTACAGCCGGGCATTGAAAAATAAGCCTCGCACCCGTAGCTGCCTTTTGCTCATCAGTTGTCCTCTTTTATTTCAATTTTAATGTAAGCAAAAAAGTAATCAACAGAATACAACAGCCTGCTATGAATGGAGCGAACAGATTTGCATCAAATAAAAATCCCGCTAGAGTAGGGCCTAAAATATTCCCGACACTCATATAGGCATTATTCATACCCGCTACATATCCTTGCTCATTCCCGGCCATCTTCGATAATTGTGTATTAAGAGCTGGACGAAGCATAGCTGTGGCAAAGAAAATAAGGGAAGTGACAAGGAAGATACTCCAAAAATCTTTGGCTAAGAGAAATAAAATATAAGCAACTGAGGTGAAAAGAAGCGATCCTTTGATCACCCTTTGTTCACCAAACTTATTGATTATTTTAGCAACAACTAATGCTTGCATACCGACTCCGATCACAGCACCTGCGGTCAGAATGACAGCAATATTTTGAGGTGAGAATTGGAAGCGGTTCGTTACATATAAACCAAGAACAGATTCAAAATTAGCGAGTCCAAAGGTCATCACCAGGACAAGTACAAAGAGCATCGTATATTTTGACTTCAACGATCTCGCGTATTGTTTGTAAATAGATTCCTTCTGAATCATTCTTGCCCGTGCTGCTTTCATTTGCTCTTTCGATAAACTTTCAGGCAAACAAAACACTGAAAAAATAATTGCAACCATAGCAGCACCTGTCGCTGCGTAAAGCGGCACTCTCGTTCCATATCCTGCAAGAAGACCACCCAGTCCAGGTCCAATAACAAATCCGAATGACATGGCTGCGGCTAGCAGGCTATTTCCTTTGGCGCGTTCTTCGGTTGTTGTAATATCCGCTACATATGCCATCATGGGTGGAACAATCAGGGCTGCTGCCATTCCTTCCAGAAGTCTTGAGGTATACAGCATCCACAGCTCATCTCCAATAGCAAAGATAAATTTAGCCACAGCAAAAACAATGACACCTACGACGATGAATGCCTTTCTCCCATATCGATCAGACAGCTGTCCAGTCAGGGGAGAGAGCAGGAATTGTGTCATGCCATAGGCTGCTACCAATAAACCGATCGCCCGTCCACTGGCTCCAAACTCAATGATCAGTTCTGGCAGGATGGGGGTAATTAAACCAACGCCCACCATAACGATGAAGATATTAATCATTAGGATTCCAAGTATTCTTTTCATGCAAAAAACCTCCTTATCCATTGGTTTCTGGATAGGAGGTAGACGTGCGAACAAGAAGATACACTGCTCCCGTCAAAGAAGCAATGCTCTTATCGTGAATACCCAAAGCCTACACTAATCCTATCCAGAAAATTCGTAAGATTACGATTTTTTTCTTCGGTGGAATAGGATTAGTAGATCATTGGCTTAAGGTCACCCTTTCGATACTTTATTATTTATAAACGTAACATAAATTTCTTGATAAGGCAATGAAAGGATAACTCAGAAGAACCCGACTCGTCCTTCGGCCACATTTTTTAACCAGTCCTGCTTACGGCTCTTATCGAGCTCGCCTCGCATACCTTTGATAATCAGTTCAATATCGGCTTTTCCCTGCTCATGCCACTCCAGAGCAGTGCTGACATACAGTTCTCCGAGCTGTGCCAGCGAAAACCCGTCAGTCATGGCTGCCGCCTTCTGTGTACCTGTTTCCCCTGCAAAAACAAGGAAGTTGCGCAGCTTGAGATATGCCAGTCGCAGCGCTTCGTCAGGCAAACTGATTTCATAAGCCCGGTCGAAACGCCCTGCCCGGTTCATCAGACCTGGGTCGATTTTTTCGGGATAATTGGTCGTTCCGATCAGGAAGATGCCCTCCTTGGATGTAGCACCGTCGAGGGTATTCAGGAAAAAAGAACGCACCTCCTGAGGCATGGAATCAATGTCCTCAATAACCAGTACCATCGGAGCCAGGCGAGTAGCCGCCTCGAACACCTCTTTGACCGATTCACTGGTTGTATACTCCGTAATTTGCCAGTAGGCTGCCGGACCCGGTACACTGCTGGCAATTGATTTTACAAGTGTTGTTTTACCGTTGCCCGGATGGCCGTATAGCAGAATACCACGCTTGTAAGGAATGTTATAAGTCTGATAGAAGGTACGATCCGCTTCAAAAAACTGATCGAGTGATCGGAAAATATCCCGTTTGATTTCCGCTTTCAAAATCACGTCATCCCGCGTAATTGCGCGGGTTATCGGCTCTGCCTGCCGAGAAAGTCCACGGCTTGTGTCGGTAAAAACGGTGACACGCTTCATATTCTGCTTACGTTCACGACCGCGTACTCCCGCGAGGAAGCCTTGCAGCTCTTGGTCGCCTATCGCAAATACGTAATCTTCATTGTACACGCCATTCTCACGGAAAAAGGGAACTCGCGCCAGCGCGATGCCCCACTTGGGATAGGCGAATACATTATTACGCATCGACAGATGCACGCCATATTCAGGAGTCGGCCCGTCATCGTCATACTGGATGGTGCGTTCCTCCAGACGATCGAAGACCCGTGCTACATGCTCCAGATCGGGACTGCCTGCACGAATGTCCTCCTCCAGTAAATCCCAATACTCAATATTGGGATCATCGCTGGCATACAGCACGTATTTTACGCCGTAGCGGTTATAGAGTGCTTCACTGATACCGTCGATCAGACGGGCATAAGCGGCATAACCGGTAATGCGCCCATCTGTACGTTCATCAAATTCGTAAATAGCTGGGATGTCTATACTCAAATTATTTGGCTCCTTTCAGGGCGGCTAGCGGCTTGCATTTGGCTACAACTGCTGCGAGTCCTGCCCCGGTGACACTTTCGATAATATCATCTACATTTTTGTAGGCTTGCGGAGATTCGTCGATAATGCTTTCCAGTGATGCCTGATTGACCACAATTTCGTCGTCTGTCCCTACACCCAGGGCCCCTGCAAAATCGTCCACACTGACGAGTCGTTTGGTCGCAGAACGCGAACGAATACGGCCTGCTCCATGACAAATGGAGTGGAAGTTATCCTGACCGCCCGGTAAACCTACCATAATATAAGAGGCTGTCCCCATAGAGCCGGGGATCAGGGCCGGATGCCCTGTCGCCTGATAAGGCCGCGGATTGTCAGGGTGTCCTGCTGGAAGAGCACGCGTAGCACCTTTACGATGCACAAACACGCTGCCGTGATCCGGATGGGATTCCTCCCAAGCATAATTGTGCATTAGATCATACAAAGTACGCAACTCGCACTTTGTACCAAAGACATCGCGGAAGGCTTCACGCACCGAGTATGCGATGAGATGTCGGTTTACCACGGCATAATTCAGCGCCGAATACATCATATCGACATAATGTGCAGCCTCGGGATGGTCCAGCGGTGCGAATACCAGTCTCGGGTCAGAGGTGCCGAGTCCGAGACGGCTCATCGTCTTGGCAATAGCAGATGAACTGGCCTGGCTGACTGCTCCACCCCAAGCCCGCGATCCAGAATGAATCATCACAGCCACCTGACCGTCGAACATACCCCATGCTTCAGCTGTTTCGCGGTTTTCCTCAGCGATTTCAATCGCCTGAATTTCGACGAAATGATTGCCTCCACCCAGTGTGCCGAGCTGTCGGTGAGCCCGATGCCATGTACGGTCTTCGACAAGATTCAGCACCTCCTCGTCAAAGGAGAACTTACTGTGCTCTACATGGGTGAGTGAGGTGGATTTCTTAGGAGTGTAGCTGTCCGGAATATATTTGTTGGGTAAGCCGTGCAGACCCTTGCGTACAATATGCTCCAGTCGGATATCCGAATAATGCCCGCGCTGGTGGACTTCCATGGGCAAGTATTTGTCGATGGTTTTGACCAGCTTACGGCGCAGCTTGGTTTCCTTCAAAGCATCCTTGTGCAGATTGGTCAGGTGTACGCGCATGCCACAGCCAATATCGCTGCCGACGATGGAGGGAGATACATAGCCGTCCTCCATTCCCCATACAGCAGTCGTACCGATGCAGGTTCCGACGCCTACATGTACATCTGGTGTGTATCCCATATAGCGGATACCAGGAATTTGTAAATTGTTATTAGCCATCTCGAACACCTTGTAATCCAGTGAGGAGAAAAGTTGCTGAGAAGCATATACGGTTAGATCACCTGCCGGAAGCTTCATCAGATGGCTGTATGGTCCTTCATGCAAGGACGAGTTGGTTGTATGTTGTATATTCATATAAATGGGTAGTTCCCTTCTTCATGTAAATTCATAAATACTTGCATAAAAAGATTTAAAAAACAAAAAAAACCGCAGACTTGTCGTCTACGGCTTCCTGCACCGAAAGTGTCATTACATTTTATGATCAACTCATAAATACGTAAAATAACCTGTTCTTCCAATAGCATAAAAAAATAAAAAAGCCTGGCTAATCACGCCGTCAGACAGCGTGATATCACCCATCATGTCGCCCGAACGGGGCCGATGAGACGAAAACACAAATATGTGATTGTATCATGCTGCCTGTCTGTCGTTATCATATAAAGCTCGGTCATGTCTGTCGGCCCCCTTTTCTTAAAGTTAATTGCTATGTTAATGGAAACCTGTGGAAGCTGTCAACCCCTGAAAGATAGAAGTGTGGGAGAATGTGACTTTACTCATGGTGAAGTGTGAGTAACATCATAGTTCAATTGGCCTAAAGCTGTTATTGTACTGAATATTCAAATATTCAGATATTGTTGATCGTTTATAGGACAATTCTGTGAGGGGGACGGAGCAGGCATGGAAGGAGATCTCCAGAAATTTAAGGCCGACTTTTTCAAAGCATTGGCTCACCCTCTGCGCATCCGCATTTTGGAGGTGCTGAGTGAAGGGGAACGGAATGTGAACGAGCTGCAGACTGCGCTCGGTTCCGAAGGTTCTGCCGTATCGCAGCAATTGGCCGTTTTACGGGCCAAAAATTTGGTGAACAGCTTCAAGGAAGGTACATCGGTTGTATATTCACTACGTGATCCGCTTTTGACGGAGCTGCTTGCGGTGGCGCGGCGGATTTTTGACAATCATTTGGTCGAAGCTATCTCGTTGCTGGAAGGTATACGTAACGAGAAGTAATGCTATTACAGAAAAGAAGGGTTATAGGAATGAAGTGGATAGGAAGGTTCGAAGGCTATAACGCAGGGGCTTTGCGAAAGGATCTAATTTCCGGAAGTATTGTAGCAATTGTGGCGATTCCGCTCGGTATGGCGTTTGCCATTGCATCAGGAGTAAAGCCGGAATATGGGCTGTATACGACCATTGTTGCGGGGATTTTGGTTTCGCTGCTGGGAGGGTCCAAATTCCAGATCGGAGGACCTACTGGTGCATTTATTCCGATTTTGCTGGCTATTGTCATGCAATACGGTTATGAGAACCTACTCATAGCCGGTTTTATGGCGGGCATTATGCTCATTTTAATGGGTGTGCTAAGGCTGGGGGCACTGATTAAGTTTATTCCCAAGCCAGTAACAATTGGCTTTACGGCCGGAATTGCCGTGACGATATTCAGCGGTCAGATTGCTAACTTTCTCGGCTTGCGCGGGGTAGAGCGGCATGAAACTTTTCTGCCTTCCATGGCAGAGCTCATCCATCGACTTCCTTCACTGAATGTATATAGTATCCTGACGGCTTGTATCTGTCTTGCCGCGCTTATTTTGGTGCCAAAAAAATGGCCCAAGATACCCGGCTCACTGGTTGGCCTACTCTTGTCAACGCTGGTGGCAGCTTTACTTTTTCCAGGGCAGGTGGCTACCATTGGATCTGCGTATGGCGCAATTCCAGCATCTTTACCTGAGCTACATATTCCTGTGATGACGTGGGATTTGATCGTGAAACTCTTGCCGCCAGCACTTGTTATTGCAATGCTGGGAGCTATTGAATCTCTGCTTTCAGCGGTGGTAGCTGACGGTATGACGGGAGCTCGGCATAACAGCAATCGTGAACTGGTTGGACAAGGGATTGCTAATTTGCTGACACCGCTGTTCGGCGGTATTCCTGCGACAGGTGCAATTGCCCGCACTGCCACAAATATCCGTAACGGTGCTGTTTCTCCTATGTCAGGCATCGTACATGGGTTCGTGGTGCTCCTCATTCTGGTGCTTTTTGCACCTTATGCATCTAATATTCCGTTGGCCAGTATGGCTCCGGTGCTGATGGTAGTAGCGTGGAATATGAGTGAGCGCAAGCATTTTGCGCACATTCTCAAAACGCGGACAGCGGATTCTATCGTACTGGTTGTCACCTTTTTGCTGACGGTTTTTACGACGCTGACAACGGCTGTGGAGGTGGGTTTAATTCTGGCGGTTGTATTGTTTGTTAAACGTATGAGCAATACACTTTCAGTAGACAAGGTACTTCCTGATCCTTCTGTAAAACATGAAAAAGTAGGCGCGCATATGGTCACAGATCAGCATGATTGTCCACAGGTGGCTATTTACAATGTGGAAGGCCCTCTATTTTTCGGTGCAGCTTCGGTATTGGAAAACTCAGGTGTGGGAGGTCAGACTGACCACCTACAAGGGATTTTGTTGTTGCGTATGGGAAAGGTCCCTTTTATGGATATGACGGGAGAAGGTAACTTTACCGCATTAATTCAGAAATACCGGAAGTCTGGCGGGACGGTGCTTGTTTCCGGACTCCAGCCTCAACCGCTGGCATTACTACAGAAGACCGGATGCTACGACATGATTGGACAAAAGCATTTTTTCGAACATACAGGAGAGGCCCTTACGGCTGCCCTTGCGCTGGTGAATCAGGATCAATGCTGTGGATGCAGGCAAATGGCTTTTCGGGAATGTACAAGTCTGTGCCGCAGATCGCAGCAAACCAAATCTTCCTTTCCAGATGGAGCCGTATCGGTTCCCATACCTGTAAATAGCGGCAGATAACACTCTTTAAATTTGTTGCTGAATGCCGAAAAATCTCTTCTAATCTCCGAAACCAAGTGCACAATGAAGACTTGCATTTGCTTCGAAAATGGAAGAGATTTTTCTCTTCTTAAAGAAAAAAAGGAATAAAATTCAAAAAAATGCTTGAATATCTGATTTTATGACACTATACTAGATTCAAAAGATACCATATGTTTCATTCTTTTGTTTTAAATTGTATTTTAATACTTGCTTATCAACCTCCTCGATCACTTCTAGTTTCTTACCCTACCTTTTTCTTCATTTTTTTCACTTACTATTTTCAAACTTGTCCACCTGTTCCTACCCGATGCTCGTTCTTTGCGGTCTGCACCAAGGGTTATTCACCTCAGAATGATGACCTATGGATTTCACCCCAGCGGAATCTATATTTTTTAAAGGAGGTGAGTACCAGAGGCTATTTTGTGAGCTTTTGACGTAGCTACTCGGAGGCTGTCCTTGAGAATTAAAAAACCAAGTAAAGGGAGATGGAAAGTATTGATTAAGTCGAAAAATATCAAAAAGACGCTGTCGGTCAGTTTTACCGCTCTTCTTGCTTTTTCTCTAATTTCTCCGGTATATGGAGATTCCAGCACAACCACCTCAGCAGGAGGATCAACCATTTCCGCCAAGGTTTCAGCCAAGCTGAACCAACAATTCAGTTCCAGTGAGTATGTCACCTATCTGGTTAAATTGAAGGATCAGGTGGATACGGAGTCAGTTGCCAAGCATGCTTTCCAAAAGGCCTCTGCAGAGCAAATTTCACCGGCTGCTGCTAAGCTTTCTGTACGTACAACGGTTGTGAACTCTCTCATGGATACAGCAGAAAAAACGCAACAATCCGTGGAAGAATACTTAAAGAAGGAAGTCAATAACGGAAACGTCAAAAAATACAAGAGTTACTTTATCGTGAACGCATTTGCGGTAACCAGCACCAAAGAGGTCATGGATAATCTCGCCACACTTCCTGAGATCGACAAAATTTTACCGGATGAAAAGCGGGAACTGCAAAAGGTAGAAATAGATAAGGATGCCCAGCCCGTAGTTGAGGAATCTACAGCTGACCAAGCGGTTGCAGATCAAGCCGCTGTAGATACGGCTGTGACGGAAGAGAATGCGCAAAAATCGGTGGAAGAATCCGTGTATAAGGATGCGGTAACGCCAAGCCGTGTCGAGTGGAATATTTCTAAAATCAAAGCACCACAGGTTTGGGCCAAAGGCATTGACGGCAAAGGCATTGTTGTCGCCAATCTGGATACAGGCGTTGAATATACTCACCCGGCACTGAAAAGAAAATGGCGTGGTCTGAACGCTTCCGGCCAGGTCGTTAATCCAGAACTGAGCTGGTATGATGCGGTTAATGGAGCATCGCTGCCAACTGATTCAAATGGACATGGTACACATACGATGGGGACGAGCGTTGGCTCGGACAGCAACGGTACGAATGAAATCGGTGTTGCTCCCGGCGCCAAATGGATTGCGGTTCGAGTATTCAATCCAGATACCACCGACTCCATCTTACTGGACGGTGGACAGTGGATTCTTGCTCCTGTAGATAAAAACGGTAAAAAGCACCCTGAGCTTGCACCGGATGTGGTGAATAACTCTTGGGGCGGTGGACCTGGCCTGGATGAATGGTATCGTCCAGTCACCAAGGCGTGGAGAGCGGCTCAGATTTTCCCTGAGTTCTCCGCAGGCAACACAACACTGTCCAATCCGGGCGGACCTGGGTCTGTAGCCAATCCGGCGAATCTACCGGAAGCTTATGCGACAGGAGCCACGGACGTTAACAACAAGCTGGCCAGCTTCTCGCTGCGCGGTCCTTCTCCTTATGGCGAAGTGAAGCCTGAAATTTCGGCTCCTGGTGTGAACATCCGTTCTTCTGTACCGGGCGGAGTGTATGAGGGGGGATGGAACGGTACTTCTATGGCAGGCCCGCATACTGCTGGATTAGCAGCATTACTGCTTCAGGCCAAACCATCTTTGACTGTGGATCAACTGGAGGATGTTATTTCAAAAACAGCGACTCCGCTGACAGATAGCCAGTATCGGACTTCACCGAACAATGGTTACGGATATGGTCTGATCGACGCGCTTGCTGCGGTGAACTCCGTACTTAAGTGAGGATTTTGCAAAAATCCTATAAGCGACTTCCAATGAACAAGATATAGAGCGAAAGATAGGATTAAGAAAGACCCCCGAAAATCCCTTTGAGCGGCTCGTACAGAGATTGCATACACCTATTAACCGTGTAATGCACTATTACGTAGCCGCAAAAAGGGGTTTTCGTACATAAAAGAATATAAAAGTCATAGAATTTCAAGAAAAATGCAAAAAAATGACTTGTATATCTGTTTTGATAACTTTATACTATTCCATAATATATGATTATATATCAATTTTTAATATAAAATGTAATGATATAACATGTTTTTCTTCGAAGTTCTCCTGCTTTTTCTCCTTGGTTTCTACTGAATTTCATCGCTTCCTATTGGGATTGTAAACTCACCTATGAAGTACCACCACCTATGAACAGCCAAATATTTTTGTGCCTCTATATTCTATGAAGGAGGTGGTCGCCAACCACATCGTGTTGCGCAACCCGTGTGTTTGATGTGTAAGGTATGAGGTCTTACTCTGTACAGGTTATTCCAGAAACATTAAACCTAGTAAAAGGAGTGGAGAAGTAATTGATTAAACCTAAACGATTCAAGAAACCACTATCTATTGGACTATCTTTGCTAATGGCCTTTTCCTTTGTTCAACCCGCTTTGGCGAATAACACACCAGATGGCTCCAAGCTGGAGCTGAAATCCGCCTCGCATAAGGTCACGACCGCGAAGGTATCCCCGAAACTGACCAAACAGTTTGAGGAGAATAACTATGTTACCTATCTGGTCAAATTAAAAGAACAGGTAGACACCAACAAGGTTTCCAAAAATGCTCTTCAAAAGGCCTCACTTGAGAAAATAACACCTTCCGCTGCCAAAATGGCTGCACGCAGCCATGTGATCAGTTCTCTGCGTGAAACGGCTTCAAGAACCCAATATGGGCTTGAAAATTATTTGGATAAGCAATCAGAGAGCGGCGGAGTGAAGGAATATAAAAGCTTTTTTATTGTCAATGCATTGGCTGTAACAAGCACCAAGGAGGTGCTGGATCATATTTCGCAGCTGCCTGAGGTCGATAAAGTCTTGCCGAATGAAACGCGTTATCTGCAAAAGGTGACGGTTGACAAGCAAGCAGGAGCAAATGCCAAAACGGCTGAAACAGCTGAAACAGTGACAGCAGCCGCAGCGAAGTCTACGACGGTAGAGAAAGCTGTAGAGCTGGAGAAGGACGATGGCAAAACATCGGCTAAGCCTGGCAATGCAGGTAAGAACGCTGTAGACCCATCTACGGTGGAATGGAACATATCCCATATTAACGCACCACAAGTGTGGGAAAAGGGAATTGACGGAACCGGAATCGTGGTTGCCAATCTGGATACAGGTGTAGATTATACACATCCGGCCCTTCATCGCAAATGGCGGGGGCTGGACGCGGCAGGCAATGTCGTGAATCCCGAACTGAGCTGGTACGATCCGCATAGTCATGCGACGCTTCCGGTCGATCAGGAAGACGATTCCCATGGTACACATACGATGGGCACGATGGTCGGCTCTGAGGAAAACGGAACGAACCGAGTTGGCGTTGCACCTGGTGCGAAGTGGATTGCGGTTCGGATTTTTAATCCGGAAACGACGGATGCGATTATACTGGATGGCGGTCAATGGCTGCTTGCGCCAAAAGATGCCCAAGGGAATCTTCATCCCGAGCTTGCTCCAGACGTAGTGAACAACTCGTGGGGAGGCGGACCGGGTCTTGATGAATGGTTCCGGCCTGTGGTTCAGGCATGGCGGGATGCTCAAATCTTCCCTGAATTCTCTGCAGGTAATACCTCTCTTTCCAATCCGGGCGGACCTGCTTCGGTAGCCAATCCGGCGAACTATCCGGAATCCTTCGCTACTGGAGCCACCGATATCAATGATAATCTAGCCAGCTTCTCCTTGTTAGGACCATCACCCTATGGTGAGGTGAAGCCCGAAGTTTCCGCACCGGGTGTTAATATCCGGTCATCTGTCGCTGGTGGCGGCTATAAAGGCGGATATAACGGTACTTCTATGGCCGGACCTCATGTTGCGGCTCTTGCAGCCCTGTTGCTGCAAGCGAATCATTCGCTTACCGTAGATCAGCTTGAGGAAATTTTGATGAACACAGCTACACCGCGCACGGACAGCACATATCCTACTTCGCCAAACAATGGCTACGGACATGGTGTCATTAATGCGCTGGATGCAGTCGGTTCGGTCATGCAAGGTCTGGGCTCCGTGTCTGGTAAAGTTGTAACGGGTGGCGACGATCTGGAAGCACCTGTTCTCGAGCATACACCGCCCGCAGCGGCATTCGAAGGTATTGATATACCTCTGACTGCTCATGTAACGGATGATGTCGGCGTGACAGCCGTTGAGGCATTTGCCAAAACAGCAGGTACGTCAAACTATGTATATATTCCGTTGGAACGGACCTCCGGCGACAGCAAAGATGGTACATATCAAGCGTCCATCCCGACTTTTTTGGTGGACAGCGCTGGTCTGGAATACTATATTCGTGTAAATGATTACGGTAATAACGGATTTGAAACTGAAGTATACAAGGTTAAAATCTCCAAAGGCGTAAAACCAGGTTACACACAAGACTTTGAAAAAGACATTGCCGGTATTAATATCGGTGGACAGGGCAGTGTTTGGAAATGGGGAACTCCGACAAGCGGCCCTAAAAGCGCAAATTCGGGTACAAAGGTCATCGCGACTAATCTCGAAGGCCAATATCAGGCCAACTCCAACAGTTATTTTATGGCCCCTCCGATTGATCTGACCGAGAGCTCAAAAGGGGCACTGGTCAGCTTCAAGCATTGGTACGATCTTGAAAACAATTCTGATTTCGGCAAAGTATACGTAGCAACCACAAACAATCAGAATGCGTTTGAGCAGGTATTATCGTTTACTGGCACCAGCAACGGCTGGAAAACACAATATCTTGATTTGCGGGCATTCGCGGGTCAAAAGGTATACCTCCTCTTCAACTTTACGAGTGACAATACGGTTGTGAAAGATGGCTGGTATATTGACGATCTGTCAATTCAGGAGCCAGACACCGTTGCACCTGCTGCGCCGAGCAATTTGACTGCTGAAGCCGATACTGTGGGCAACGTCACACTGGCCTGGAATGCTTCCTCCGATGAAGATGTGAAGCAGTACAAGGTGTATCGTTCTACCCAATCAGGCAAAAATTATACTTCCATCGGTACAACCTCAGCACTGACACTCACAGATACCATCACGGTCGGTGGAGCGACCTATCATTATGCAGTGGCGGCTGAGGATTATAGTGGCAATGAAGGAATCAAGTCGAATGAGGCTTCTCTGAGAGTAGACGTGCCGGATACGCTGTATAGCGATCATTTTGACGGCAGCTCGGATAATGGCTGGACTCATTCCGGTACCAAGGATGAGTGGGAACGTGGCATTCCGAAGGAAGTAGGACCAGAGAGCGCAGTGTCCAGACCGAATGTGTGGGCAACCGATCTTGATAGCAATTATGAGAACGGGGCTGAATTTTCGCTGGTTTCTCCAAAAATTAATTTGCAGGCTGTACGCAATGCAACACTGACCTTCAATCACTGGTTTGAAATTGAGGCCAGCTATGATTACGGTTATGTGGAAGTGTCCAAAAACAATGGCGACACGTGGAGCGAGCTGGGCAAGTTCTCTCACAATACGAATGGGAAAAAGTGGACTCCAGTTTATTACAATCTGGATAGCTACACCGGCAATGAGATTCAAATTCGCTTCCGTTTGAAATCGGATAACAGTGTGAACAAGAACGGCTGGTACATTGACGATTTCCGTGTGTTGGGCATTCCAGCTGCGACAGTGACCAAGGACATTGTACCTGAGTCGAATATCAAGCTGGAAAAGGCGGAAGAACAGTTTCCGCTGTACAAAATTACGAGCACTGAAAAGAGTGAATTCCAGGAGAAAGTGAAGCCGGCAGAAACAACGATGGATAGTGGACGTGTCGGGCTCGACAGTCTTCCAGCCAGCGCTACGGTTACGGTATTGGAAACCGGACGTTCGGTGAAAACGGATCCGACCACGGGCAAATACAGCTTCACCCATGTAGCAGGCGACTATACGCTGAAGGCTGAAGCCTATGGTTATGTGCCTCAAACGAAAGCAGTCACGATTGAGAATAACAAAGTCATTAGAGCAAACTTTAGCCTTCAGGCCATACCTCACGGTACGATTCACGGGGTCATTACCGACAAGCAATCCGGTGAACCGATCCAAAAAGCGAAAGTGTTGGTGCTGGAGGATGCACGTATTGCTCCGGTAGAGACGAATGAGGCTGGAGAATTTACGCTGGACGTGCTGGAAGGAACATACACATTGTCCATTTCAGCTGAGAATTATTATAGCGACAGTGTATCCGTTATTGCTCCTCCGAATGGTAGCGTGGAAGCGAATGTCACGTTGAAACCTTTCATCGGGTTCCAGGGAGGCATCGCCTACGATGACGGGACAGGAGAAAATGCCAGAGCCTTTAATGCGGCAGGCAATTCATGGGCAGTCAGAATGACGCCTGAGTCGGAAGTGGCTCAAGTGACAGGAGCATCGCTTTTGTTCTGGAACTCTGCCTTCCCGAATCCGGGAGGAACGGCATTCCAATATTCTGTTTATGACGCCTCTGGTGCGGCAGGAGCGCCTGGACGATTATTGGCTGGTCCATTCGACGGGACTGCCGTGCGGGATGAGTCACAATGGACGACAGTGCAGCTTCCAGAACCGGTGACGGTTCAAGGTGACTTCTACATCGTATATACACAGTCTGCTGTAGGCACACAGTCGCCGGGTCTTGCTACAGATGAGAGTGGCCCGAATGCACTTCGCAGCTGGCAAGGTGTAAGCGGCGCATGGAGCCAATCTCCTGAGGAGGAAGGGAATTACATGATCCGGGCTATCGTCAGATATCCGGTGAATGCTCCAACGATTACGACTCCTACGAAGGCTACGTATACGCAGGAAGAGTCGATTACCGTAACAGGAACTTCCCCGGCAGAAGGAGCCGATATTCAGCTCTTTAACGGTAAGGAGCTGGCTGGCACAACGAAAGTGAAGGATCGCCACTTCAGTTTGTCGGTTGATCTTCAACCAGGTGCTAATCCGCTAAGTGTTCAAGCAGCGGTATACGGCAAATTAACGGATCGTTCCGAAACGGTGGTTGTGACACTCGATCAGACTAAACCGGGTCTGATCCTGACTTCACCTGATGAAGGGGCCCGTACAAACGCGGGTGTAGTCAGTGTAGTCGGTACCGTGTATGACGAGTTCCTCACCGAATTGACGATTAATGGTGAGCCCGCTGAATTTGGAAGTGACGGCAGCTTTAACAAGCGGTTGCTTATCAACGAAGGTGAAAATCAAATTACGGTGACGGCCAAGGATCTTGCCGAAAACGAAACAAGTGTTACGCGCTCGGTGTATGTCGATACAGCTCTGCCGAAGCTTGAAAACATTAGCCCTGCTGAGGATGTGCGTATTACTCCAGGGCAGCCGGTACGAGTATCCTTTGACAGTGCATCCGGTTTGGAGGCGTCCTTCCATGTGGAGCTGCCTTTCAACCTGTCCACTTTGGGCCGCAACGATATTCCATTAAATGAAACTTCGTCAGGCCACTATGAAGGTACTTATTTCACTTCATCTTCTCTGAATCTGGAAGGCGGAGTCATCGTGATCCGGGTAAGGGATGCAGCGGGAAATGAAGTGGAGACGGAGGCACTGGGAAGATTGTATGTAGCCAATGGTGGAGGACAGAACCCTGATCCGAATCCATCCAATGAGAAGCCGGTAGCCATTATTCAGGCTAATGAATCAGCTAAGAAGAACAAAAATGTACAATTTAACGCCAAAGCTTCCCGTGATGTAGACGGTGAGATCGTTAGTTACAGCTGGAATTTTGGCGATGGCGATACGGCGGTCGGTTCCAAGGTGAAGCATAAATTCACCACAGCTGGAACGTATACCGTAGAGCTAACGGTGACGGATAATGACGGCGCAAGTGGTAAGACTGTGCATACGATCACGATCCGTTAACAGCCAGTAGGAAAGGAAATGCTTCTTTTAGAATAACAATGAAGGCCCACAGCAAGCCACGGTTTATAGAGGCTGCTGTGGGCCATTTTTAAATTGTCGAACCGTTCAAGAAGCGGTACAATGAGTAGAACTCTATAAAGTGAATCGTTTCACAATAGAGGATTTTGCAAAAATCCAATAAGCGATTTTCAATAAACGATATATAGATCGAAATGGTCTAGTTCGTCTATATATTGCACTTTGGAGCGACTGGAATCGAATTTTGCAAAATCCTGAATAATATTTTTTAGCAGGAGAGGATCCTATTGATTCATTTGCAAAAAGAAAGCGGACGTATCCGTCTAGAGCTGGATGCCTATTTTATGGGGGAAGATATCATTGTACTCATTTCAGGCGGTGATCAGCCTCATTTGGGAACGATTACAGCAGGGGCCAGACTCGAGCCGATTCAAACTGTGCAATTGCAAAATCACAAGGAGTTTTATATTACCGAAGAAATTGCAGTTCGCTTGCGAAAAGAGTTTGCAGGCAATTTTGCCATTTGCTGCGGGGCACATTTAGATCATGCAACCAAGGACGAAATCCGAGTGCTGACAGATATGGCTATACAACTGGGGAAAGAGCTCATTGGAGAACTCAAGCAAGCACGCTAGTAGCGACCTTTTTAAGTGAACTCCCGAAAGAGCAGATTGCGATATGGGTACTTACTAAAGGGATACTTAAAAAGCAATGCAAAGCCATCATCCTCAATGTGTACAGATTTCAGCGCAGAGGATGGAATCAAACTACGGATCATTACATGAACTGCACGCTGGTCTTGTCTGTTGATCGCTTTGGCAAAGGCAGAAGCAAAACATGGATTGCGTGCCAATTCGCGATACAGCGGAAAAACGGCTTTTGCAATGGCGCGATGAACTCTCGGCTCAAACGTAAACTGCACAGTCCCCGGTGGAATCGTCGTTCCATTCGTATAATAGAGCATCGGTGGCTGAGCTAAAAAGGAAATAAAGTAGCCGATGCCATTCGTGCCTAAGCCTTGTTTGGCGGCAAATGGCGCTACTGAGCAGAGAAGGGATTTCATCCGATCCAAGTTGCCCTGAACGACAGCTCGTGACCATTGGACGGCAAAAGCACGGCGAGTTGCAATAGCTTTGTAAAATGGCAGCATGGCAGCGGATATTTTCCTAAGTGTGTCTGCATTTAAACGTTTGTGAGGCGAGCCCTTTCTGCGGGATGTTGCACGATATAGCATAGCTCCGACCTCCTTGGCAGGATGCTCTCATGGAGCGCAATTGATCTGTAACAGGTAAAATACTGTATGCCCGGTTACCTCAAAAAGTGCTAATATCGCTAGGTTTCTTCTTTTTAACGTTCTAATTTAAAAATTCGAAATAAGTACTGTCCTGATTTGTAAGATTGTGGTACCCTAGAACTTATATAATTGCTATTTTTCGTATTGGAGTTGAATTTAACAGATGAGTGATTTGTACAAGGAGCCTCGATCTTCCGATCCTTTTCAGGAGACGAACGATTATAACGCCCCATTTAACCCGCCCCCAGTAGTTCCACCTACGAATAGTAAAGCTGTTGCCTCGATGGTGCTCGGGATTTTATCTGTTGTCATTCCCTATATCGGGTTGATTATCGGAATTGTGGGTATTATTTTGTCCAGTCTTTCCTTGAAGGAAATTAACCGTCATGGCGAGCAAGGCAGAGGTATGGCCATTGCTGGATTGGTATGTAGTATTATCGGTACACTGATTTATACACTGATCATCATTTTTATAGTTATTGTTTTTATTGTAGCGGCCTCCAGTGGCGATCCGGATATTTTTTCAGACATTTAATCAATTGAAGAATGCTTGAGTCAGACAAACCATTCACGATTTGACGATTGGATGCTATGATAAAAGGAGTCCAATGAAGGAGATTGAAGCCATATGGCACGTACTCAAACACAAAAAGCGTTGAGCAAGGCAAAACGCGCTGGAATCTATTGCGCGGCACAAAGCCGCAAAACGAATGACCATTATGGCGAGATTTCACAGCACATACGAATGAAGCCGACCAAGCAAGAACAATTACAGAAGATCAAGCACAAGAAGCGAATCGTTCAGAGCGACGCTTCTTTTTTTGTCTTTAGAGAGAACAGCAGTGTCCTTTTCGGCTTGGATTTATAAAGTAGCAGAGAAATGATTGTATACAAGCGAATAGCGTTTTTCTGTACCGAAAAAGGACTTGATAATAATTATCATTCTTGTTAGAATATCATAAGAAAGAAGGAACCCGGGCATGGGCTCCTTCATTATAAAACTAGGCTTGAAATCAAAGATTTACTTGGCTTCGAAGGTTTTGCAGTCTGTTTCTTCAGACTTGTGAGTGTCTTCAGGTCTGTTGCTTACGATGTAAATGGAGCTAGCGCTGCATTTATTCTCTTGGGCCCAGTGCGTACATGAATTGACTTCACACAGAACGTCTTTTGCCATGTTGTACACCTCCTTATATGGATGTGGTGGGCTGAGCAAATATAATCACGGTCAGTCAAGGTAGGACTTGTCCAACTGTGTTTACCCTCTTGTTAGGAAGAGGGACTTTGCTATGCCTACTTGTACAATATCAAATGAATTTTAAAATTGCAATGTTTGCTTCTTTTTGCAGTTCGAAGCGGACACAAGTGTCCCTTTTAATTAAAAAACAAAAGCTGTCCTCCATGCAGAACGAAATGTTTCTCTGCTGGAGAACAGCTTTTTTTGTTTTTCTGACATAATGACGATATGAAAAGACTTAGCGCACGTTAGGAATATTTACGATGGGATCGATGTCAGCATCATAGTCTACGCCCTCAAACTCAAAGCCGAACAGTTGGAAAAATTCGTGACGATATCCTTCAAGATCTGACAATTCGTAGATATTGTTGGTCGTCAGCGCCTCCCATATCTTCTCAACCTCTGCCTGTACGTCTTCGCGCAGTTCCCAATCATCAATACGAATACGTCCTTCTTCATCTACAGGAGTTTCTGGTGCGTACAGACGCTCAGCAAACAGGCGGTAGCTCTGTTCTACGCACCCTTCATGCAGCCCTTTTTCCTTCATTATCTTATATAAAGCAGAAATATACAGAGGAACGACAGGGATAGCGGAGCTAGATTGGGTAACGAGTCCTTTGGTGACTGCGACGAAGGCGCGTCCGCCTGTAACTTTCAGCTGATCGTTCAGCTGATGTGCTGTCTCCTCCAAATGATCCTTTGCACTTCCGATACTGCCTTCTCTGTAGATGGCTTGCGTAATATCTGAACCAATATACGAAAAGGAAAAGGTTGTTGCAGTATCAGCCAATACACCGCCTTCACGCAAGGCGTTAATCCACAATTTCCAGTCCTCACCACCCATAACCTCTACAGTTGCTTGTACTTCTTCTTCTGTTGCGGGTTCAAGCGTCACGCTGCTGACTTCCCCGGTGTGGAAGTTAACGGTCTTGTTTGTGTAAGGCTTACCAATAGGTTTGAGCACGGAATTAAACGTTTCGCCTGTGCGGGGATTTGTACGACGACCTGAAGCGACACTGTAAATCACCAGATCGACTTGTCCCAGTTCTTCGCGAATGGCTTCCACCGTTTTGGATTTGACCTCATCCGAGAAGGCATCGCCTGTTACGCTTAAGGATTTAAGCCCAGCTTCCTGAGCAGCTTTTTCAAATGCAGCAGAATTGTACCAGCCTGCCGATGCTGTACGTGTGGCGGTAGCATTACTAGGGCGATATACACCAATTGTATTGGCACGCGCACCGAAGGCGGCAGTAATGCGAGAAGCCAACCCATATCCGGCAGATGCCCCGATCACAAGTACATTACGGGGTCCTTGGATAGCAGGACGGGCCTGTACATAGTCAATTTGCTCCTGAACATGTTGGGCACAGCCCACCGGATGAGCAGTGGTGCAGATAAAGCCACGTGTTCTTGGTTTGATAATCATGTTATTGTAATTCCTCTCTTCTTGTAGCGATCTTCACCCTTACTATTTTAACTTTTAACTATTTTTTTTCAAACGTGGATTTTAGTAAGTATCCTTTTTACCCAAAAGTGTATCCTTGCACGGGGTGGCAAGTGCCTAAGTGCCTGCATATGATGCTGTAACGATAAATATGAGAAGGGAGAGAGTTGCTTGAAGAATAAGAGCCGCAAAACCATAAGAAACAAAAAGCCGCTCTATAGTGTAATTGACCCGGATATGAATGAATTAAGTATGATACATCGCGTGAAGCCACAGCCTGCGGAGAGGGAGACAGAAGCAAGACTTCATCAAGTTGCTTCTCCGCCTCCCCCAACCAAAGAGGAGCCGGAGCTACAGACTGTTGTCGAACCTGAAGTCGAGGCTTCGCATGAGACGGAGGTTGAATTTGCGGATGCAGAGGAGACTCAAGTGTCGATGGAGGAACCCCCAGAGCTAGAAGCAGAGCCGGAGCCAGAGCCAGAACCAGAACCTGATCCAATTGATGTGGAGGAAATTTTGAGCAATAAGAAGGCTCCGCATGTAAACAACGCTTTCATTTATACAGACGATTTGAGCGATCTCGCTGTAACGGGTGAGAAGATCGCTCCCGCTTCCATAGATTCCAGCAAGCTGAAGCAAGAGAGTATCCACACGGAATCTCTGGCGGATTATGCCGTTCAAACGATTAAGATAGCCGACGGTGCTGTGACTTCTTCGAAGATTGCCCCGGACTCCATTACGGTGGAACATCTGTCGGACGCATCGGTGGCAGGCAGTAAATTGCAGGATCGCTCCATCGGTGGTGAAAAACTTCGAGATGGTAGCATCACTCCAGAAAAGCTGGCTGATAAGATTATCAGCGGCGATCATATTGCGAATGGCTCCATTGAGAGCCGTCACTTCAAGCAATGGATCGTGTCTTCAGATATGCTTCAAGATCAGGCGGTTACATCTGATAAAATTCGCAGTGGTACGATTCAATCGAACAATTTGGCTAATGAAGCTGTCGATAGCTCCAAGCTGGGCGATCAATCTGTGACCACTTCCAAACTGCGGGATGGGGCTGTGGATGCGGCTAAAATCCAAGCTGGCAGCATTGAGAGTGCACACCTGACCGAGCATGCCGTTCATGCAAGGCATCTGGCCCCCGGTTCGATTAATCGCAAGCAGCTATCCAATGGAATTGTGGGCAAGGAACAATTGGAGGAAGGTGTTGTCAGCGGGCGTCATCTGGAGTCGGAGGCAGTTACCAGTTCGCATATTCAGGCTGGAGCGATTGAAAGAAAGCATCTGAGTCCTGGCTCCATTGGGGAAGAGCAGCTTGGAACGGGCCAAGTAACAGCCCGTCACCTGGCGGATCGGAGTATTCAGTCCAATAAACTGGCAGATCAGTCTGTAGGCTCATTGCAAATTGTCGATCAATCCGTCACTTCATCCAAGATATCGGATCAGAGCATATTACCACACAAAATTGCCGACGAGGCGGTACTTACCAGACATATTGCTACAGCAGCCATACAAGGTCCCCAAATTTCTCCGGAGGCAGTCTCTTCCGTACACCTCCAGTCCGAAATCATTCGAAAGAATCATATTGCATCGGAGGCGGTTACGGAGCAACATTTGCATTCCGGGGCTGTGACGAGCGAGAAATTAGGGAAGGGAGCAGTTCTGGAACACCATGTGGCGAATCAGGCTGTCAAGGAAAATCACATTGCTTCGAGCGCGATTAAGTCTGACAAAATCGCTGACGAAGCAGTGACAGAACCTAAAATTGGCAAAGGGGCGGTAACCGGAAATAAGATTGCCTCTCAAGCCATTACACACGTACACATTGCAACGGGGGGAATTCGTGAAAACCACCTTGCCGACAACAGTGTGGGTGGAAAGGCATTGCAGGCTCAATCCGTCGATTCGGCCCATCTGGCCCAGAGTTCTGTTTTGAGCAAACATCTTGGGGAAGACAGTGTTGGAACCTCGGCTTTGCAAGAACAGTCCGTTACCGCGGACATACTAGGTGAAGGCGCTGTTCAAACCGCGCATTTGGCCAGCGGAGCGGTGTACTCCCATCATTTGCAGGATCATGCTGTTACTTCGCTGAAACTATCGCCGGAAAGTGTGGCCACGGATAAAATCAATGATTTGGCGATTACGGCTCCTAAGTTAGCTGAGGGTAGTGTCACTTCCTCTAAGTTGTCTGCTCGCTCCGTGCAGCCGTGGCATATTACGGATAAAGCAGTGCAGAGTAACCATCTGGCTGTTGAAGCGGTGGAGGCGAATCATCTCGCTCCGGAATCCGTCACCTCTAATCATTTGCAATCTGCATCGGTCCAAACCAAACACCTCGCCCCCGACAGTGTATCCGGTCATGCGCTTCAGTCGGAAAGTGTCACCTCTGAGAAGCTAGCGGCCCGTGCTGTGCAGGCTCTCAATCTGGCGGAAAATAGCGTGGGTCCCGGACATTTGGCTGCGCAAGCCGTACACACTCGGCATTTGGCAGCAGGAGCAGTACAGGAGACGGAATTAGCCCAGAATGCTGTGAAGTCTGCACATCTTGCGCCCGAATCCATCCAATCGGAGCACTTGCAAAGCGGGGTCATTCAGGGAGAGCATATCGCATTGCAGGCTATAGCGACTCCGGCCTTACAGGATGAATCGGTCACCTCTGCCAAACTGTCGGAGGGAAGCGTAACTCCCACCAAACTGTCTGCCCATGCCGTGCAGTCCGGACATATTATGGACGAAGCTGTACAAAGCAACCATTTGGCTGTGGCGGCCGTGGATTCGGCACATCTGGCTGCAGGAGCGGTCACCTCGGTGCATCTACAGGCTTCCTCGGTGCTCACGAGACATTTGGCCCCGGATAGTGTATCCGGTCGTGCGCTTCAAGCGGAAAGCGTCACCTCGGAAAAGCTGGCAGCGCGCTCGGTACAAGGAATGAACCTCGCGGAAGGTAGCATAGGCCCTTCACATCTTTCTGCGCAGTCGGTGCACACTCGGCATCTGGCAGCTGGAGCAGTACAGGATAGAGCACTGGCAGAGGGTGCAGTGAAGTCCGTGCACATCGCACCGGAATCCATCCAGCCACATCATCTGCAAATTGGAACCATTCAGGGAGAGCACATCGCATCACAGTCCATATCGACCGATGCTTTGCAGGATGAGTCCGTTACGTCCGACAAACTGGCGGATAAGGGCGTGACTGCCGCCAAGCTGTCTGCCCACTCGGTCCAGCCGTGGCACATTACAGACGAAGCGGTGCAAGCCAATCATTTGGCAGAAGAAGCCGTTCAGTCCAATCATCTGGCCCAGGAATCGGTCACCTCTACCCATTTGCAGGCTTCAGCGGTGCTTGCGAGCCATCTGGCCCCGGATAGCGTATCCAGTAGTGCGCTTCAAGCAGAAAGCATCACCTCAGAAAAGCTGGCGGCACACTCGGTGCAAGCGACGCATCTCGCGGAAGGCAGCGTTGGCCCTCCACATCTGTCCACGCAAGCGATACACACCCGGCACTTGGCAACGGGTGCAGTACAGGACAGAGCGCTGGCAGAAGGGGCAGTGAAATCCGTGCATATCGCACCGGAGTCCATCCAGTCGCATCATCTGCAAACGGGAACCATTCAGGATTTGCATATCTCCTCACAGGCGATATCGACTGATGCTTTGCAGAATGAGTCCGTTACGTCCGACAAATTGGCGGATGAAGGCGTGACTGCCGCCAAACTGTCTGCCCACTCAGTCCAGTCGTGGCACATCACAGACGAAGCGGTGCAAGCCAATCATTTGGCAGAAGAGGCTGTCCAGTCCAACCATTTGGCCCTGGAATCCGTCAGCTCTGCCCATTTGCAGGCTTCGGCGGTGCTTGCGAGCCATCTGGCCTCGGATAGCGTATCCAGTAGTGCGCTTCAAACAGAAAGCGTCACCTCGGAAAAGCTGGCGGCACACTCGGTGCGAGCGTTAAATCTCGCGGAAGGAAGCGTCGGCCCTTCACATCTGTCCACGCAGGCGATACACCCCCGGCATTTGGCACCCGGCGCAGTACAGGACAGAGCGCTGGCAGAAGGGGCAGTAAAGTCTGTGCATATCGCACCGGAGTCCATCCAGTCGCATCATCTGCAAACGGGGACCATTCAGGGTGTGCATATCGCCTCACAGGCGATATCGACCGATGCTTTGCAGGATGAGTCCGTTACGTCCGACAAATTGGCGGATGAGGGCGTGACTGCCGCCAAGCTGTCTGCCCACTCGGTCCAGCCGTGGCACATTACAGACGAAGCGGTGCAAGCCAATCATTTGGCAGAAGAGGCCGTCCAGTCGAACCATTTGGCCTCGGAATCCGTCACCTCTGATCATTTACAGGCTTCCTCGGTGTTTGCGAGACATCTGGCCGTTGACAGTGTGTCAGGTCGTGCGCTTCAAGCAGAAAGCATCACCTCGGAAAAGCTGGCGGCACGCTCGGTGCAAGCGACGAATCTCGCGGAAGGAAGCGTCGGTCCTTCACAGTTGTCTGAGCATGCCGTACACCCCCGGCATTTGGCACCTGGCGCAGTACAGGACAGAGCGCTAGCAGAAGGGGTAGTAAAGTCCGTGCATATCGCACCGGAGTCCATCCAGTCGCATCATCTGCAAATGGGAACCATTCAGGGTGTGCATATCGCCTCACAGGCGATATCGACCGATGCTTTGCAGAATGAATCTGTTACGTCCGACAAATTGGCGGATGAGAGCGTGACTGCCGCCAAGCTGTCTGCCCACTCGGTCCAGCCGTGGCACATTACAGACGAAGCGGTGCAAGCCAATCATTTGGCAGAAGAGTCCATCCAGTCGAACCATTTGGCTCCGGAATCCGTCACCTCTGATCATTTACAGGCTTCCTCGGTGTTTGCGAGACATCTGGCCGTTGACAGTGTGTCAGGTCGTGCGCTTCAAGCAGAAAGCATCACCTCGGAAAAGCTGGCGGCACGCTCGGTGCAAGCGACGAATCTCGCGGAAGGAAGCGTCGGTCCTTCACAGTTGTCTGAGCATGCCGTATACCCCCGACATTTGGCACCTGGCGCAGTACAGGACAGGGCGCTGGCAGAGGGGGCAGTGAAGTCCGTGCATATCGCACCGGAGTCCATTCAGCCGCACCATCTACACCTTGGAACCATTCAGGGTGTGCATATCGCATCCCAAGCAATATCAACTGATGCTTTGCAGGATGAGTCGGTTACGTCCGGCAAACTGGCGGATGATGGCGTGACTGCTGCCAAAATATCTCCTCATTCGGTCCAGCCGTGGCATATTACGGACGAAGCTGTGCAAGCCAATCATTTGGCAGAAGAGGCCGTCCAGTCGAGCCATCTGGCTCCGGAATCCGTCACCTCTGCTCATTTGCAGGCTTCGGCAGTGATGACTCGGCATATTGCGCCAGGGAGTATATCGGTTCACGCGCTCCAGGCAGGCAGCGTGAACGCTGAGAAGCTTGCGCTTCGGGCAGTGCGTGCTTCGAATCTGGCAGAAGCCAGCATAAACTCCGTGCATTTAACGGAGCATGCCGTACACGCTCAGCATTTGGCCGAGGGGGCGATCCAAGGGTCCGCACTGGCAGAAGGCGTGGTGCAGTCCAGGCATATCGCGCTAGATTCAGTCCAGTCGGAGCATCTGCAGGCAGGGGCTATTCAGCCACAGCATGTAGGCTGGCAGGCAGTGGCTGAGGATGCTATACAGGAAGGAGCGGTGACGTCCAGCAAGCTGGCAGATGGAACGGTACAGTCCCGCCATGTGGCTGAGGAGGCTATTGCAAGCCACCACATTGGAGAGGAAGTTATTGATTCGCATCACCTAAAGCCGGGCTCGGTGACACTGGCTCAGCTGTCCACAGATATACATCTCTCGGGACTTTTGCCAGAGGAAGGCGTCAGTGGCGACAGACTTCAGGCAAACAGTGTATCTCGCAGCCATCTGAAAGCTCAGGCCGTCGACAGCGAGGTGCTGAGCCCAGAAGCCGTGGGACCAGAGCATCTGCAAGCGGCTGCGGTACAAAGCCATCATGTGGCAGAGCAGAGCATTGAAGGTCATCATCTGGTGGAAGGCTCGGTAGGCTCACGTGAGCTGGAGCTGAACGCAGTGAAGCCGGAGCATTTGAGCATCACTCCGGTCCGTACTTGTGCGAATCAGCCAGCATTGCAGCAGTTTGGCAGAGCGCCGTTTCTTTTGAAAGGCAGTGAAGGAGAGACGGAAGTGACCATTGTATTCGGGGAGCCTTTTGTAAACCCGGACTACACGTTGGTAGCGATGACGAACCACCCTCTCTTTCATGCGACGCTGAAATCTCAGACGCCGAATGGAGCAGTGATCGTCGTAACCAAGTGGAACGAAACCGCGCATAACTACGGTATTATTTCCTGGATCGCCATTGGTTAGTGAAGATGGTTATTGTAAAACTCATAGCGTGCAGACTCATGTATTTTCTAAATACAGGGCTGCACGCTTTTTCATATACTTTTCACACATTTGCTCCACAATTATCCCGAATTCTCCTGATAAGCTAAAGATACTTTAAAGGAGAGGTGATTCAATCATGAAAAAATGGACTAAAAATGCAGCAGCCGTATTAACCGTAGTAAGTGTATTGGGAGGAGCAAGCAGCGTATTCGCCGCTACAGCAACAACGACTCCAGCGAACACTGCACCAGCAATCAAAGCTCCTGCGGTTACGACTCCGGCTACCAAAACACCGGCAAAATCACCTGTGACGAAAACACCTGTAGTGAAAGCACCCGTTAAAAAAGCTACAACAGCTCATAAAACAACAACCAAAGCGAAGAAAGCCCCTGCCAAAAAATCCGTTGCGAAAAAAGTGGCAAGCCACAAAACAAAAGCAGTGAAAGTGCAGCACCGTACAGTTAAACATCATGCAAAAAAACATAATGTTGTTAAACACAAAGCAACAACTCATAAAACTCGTGCACATCATGTCGTAGCTAAAAAAGTGACCCACAAAGCTCCAGTTAAAAAAGCAGTCCCAGCCAAAACAGCTTCAAAAACAGTCAAAACAGCTCCAAAAACAGTAACAACCAAGAAATAAGATTGATATGCAGTTAGCATTCAGCTCGCCTGGCATATACAGCAGCGATTCATGATAAGAAAGACGGGACCGGGAACGGTATACCCGTCTTTTGTCTATTCTGCTAGGCTTCTGTTAAGCTTAAAGAGAGGATGGAAGCATCCAGAACAACGGCAAGGGGTTAAGGTCATGACAAAAATAGTAGTAGTGGATGACGATGTGTTCATTCTGCAATTAATATCTGAATATTTGAAAAAAGAATCCTACGAGGTCACTTCCTTTTCCAGTGGTAAAACACTGGTAGAGCATATCCGTACGAACCGTCCGGATTGTCTCGTTCTTGATATTATGATGCCTGGCATTGATGGGCTTTCTCTACTGACTCAGCTTCGTGAGTTTACGGAAATGCCGATCATTATGATCTCTGCCCGTGGAGAAGAAAACGACCGTATTCACGGGCTGGAGCTGGGATGCAGCGATTTTTTGACCAAGCCCTTTAATCCAAGGGAGTTGGTAGGAAGGGTCAAAGCGATGCTGAGACTGAGCAAGGCCGGAATGTCTGCATCAGACGATAGGCAAGCGGCAGAAAGCGCAGATATATGCCATGCGGGCAATCTGTGTATTTTTGCTGACTTTCGTAAAGTCACAGTGGGCGGACAAGAGCTAAATTTGACCTCACGTGAATTCGACCTGCTGCTGTTTCTTGCGAATCATCTGGAAAGACCTTTCGGCAGGGAACATCTGATTCAGCAGGTGTGGAGCTATGATTTTATAGGTGATGTGAGAGTCGTGGATGATCTGGTCAAGCGGATTCGTAAAAAGTTAGCTGAATATCACTCTACGCTCGTCATTAACACCGTATGGGGTTTCGGATATAAAGCAACGGTTCAGGAGTTGTAACCATGCGTACGATGAGAGCTAAAATACTGCTTTCCCTGACCATCGCCATGCTTATTACCGTCTGTATTACGGTGGTCTTATTCATCAGGCTTATCGACGACATTCTGGTGAATCAGGCCAAATCCAAGCTTCATGAGCAGGCGCGCAAAGCCGTCCATATTATGAGTGACGGAGGCTTTGATCGACTGGATAATGCTGAATTTAACTATGTTATCAAGGGCGTGCTTTTATCTGCCGATTACTTTATTTTAAGCACGGATAACCGCATCATCGACTCAAGCGTCTCTGGAATGGAAGGCAAAAAGATAGAGCGTTTGCTTTTGATCCGCCAAGGATTTTTTGCATCGGTTCATCCGTCTGCCCAGGATCTGACCGCTACACATGAAGGGGTGGCTGTGCTTCAAGGTAAAAAGGTACTGTTTACGAATGAAGAATTGCCCGGACAACCTTTTCGTATTTTTGTATACTCACCCTTATCTTCTTTGCGAGCACTGTATGTACCGTTAATGAGAACCACATTACTGTCTATCATCGCGGGTTTTTTGGTGATTCTCGTCATTGGTCTGATGGTTGTCTCACGTCTGGTGCGTCCGCTCAAACGATTGAAGGAGGCGGTAGGCAACTACGAACCGAATCAGCCGCAGGATAGTGATTTTCCGCAGGCGGATAAAAGTGAGATTGGCGAGCTGATCGGTACCTTTCATTCCATGTCCGCCCGTATTCAGCACCATCACCACGGTCAAATTGAATTCCTGCAAAATGTATCTCACGAGCTAAGGACACCGTTAATGTCGATTCAAGGCTATGTATATGCCATTCAGGATCAAGTGGTATCCCAGGACGAGGGGCTGAGTATCATCAAAGTGCAGTCCCAGCGGTTAATTGATATGGTGGAAAAGCTGCTGCAGCTATCGAGGTTGGAGGCGCTGAATGAAGAATGGCCTGTCTCTCTGGTTGATCTTAGAAGCATGGCGGAGGATGCTGTTCATCTATTGATGCCGGTGGCTGCTGAACGTTCTATCTCGCTTCGAGTGGAGGGAGAGGGCCTGCATGTGGCCGTTCCAGCCGAGCAATTGTTCCGTATGATATTGAATTTGTTGCAAAATGCAGTTCGGCACACCTCTACGGAGGTTGTCATTCATTTGGAGACAGGGACAACACCGGAGGTTGTATGGGTTATGCATGTGGATGATGATGGGGAAGGGCTGACTGAACAAGAGGCAGCCGAGGTATTTGGAAGATTCTATGCGGGCTCGAATGGTGCCACAGGTCTTGGATTAGCTATTTGTCGTCAAATTGCTACCCGATTGAACGGAGAACTACTCTGCACACGTTCGCCATGGGGTGGAGCACGCTTCAGCTATATCCAGCGCATGTTATAAATGAGTACAGAAATGGTTAAAAATGATCGTTTTTTCGGACAAACATTCCATTTATATAACATGGTGTGAAAGGTTTTTGATGATATTTTAGATATTGCTTGACTGGTAGGTACTAAACTGAGTAAAATTAATCGTATATACCTTGACTCATGGACGTCGTTTTTTTAGATAGTGGTCAATAATAGTGATGAATAATAAATGAAAGAGTGATGAGATGAACCGCCTTTTGGAAGTGAAGGACTTAACGATATCTTTCAAGACCCGTCAGGGACTAGTGCAGGCCATTCGTGGCGTAAACTTTCATGTCAATAAAGGAGAGACGCTGGCGATTGTGGGCGAATCCGGCTCAGGCAAAAGCGTAACCTCACAAGCTGTTATGAAGTTGATTCCGACCCCTCCGGGCATTTATCAAAAGGGTCAAATTATGTTTGACGGACAAGAGCTGATTAATAAAACAGAGAAGCAGATGCAAAAAATTCGTGGTAAGGAAATTGGCCTGATTTCTCAGGACCCAATGACTTCGCTTAACCCGACGATGAAAGTGGGTAAGCAGATCACGGAAGTGCTTTTCAAGCATGAAAAAATATCCAAGGATGCTGCTCGCAAGCGGGGTATTGAGTTGCTGAATCTGGTAGGTATTCCACATCCTGAACAGCGTTTTAACCAATATCCGCATGAATTTAGTGGCGGTATGCGTCAACGTGTCGTCATTGCGATGGCATTGGCTGCTAATCCGAAACTTCTGATTGCCGATGAGCCGACGACTGCGTTGGACGTAACGATTCAAGCTCAAATTTTGGAGTTAATGAAGGATCTTCAGAAAAAGATCGATACTTCCATCATCTTTATTACTCATGACCTCGGTGTTGTGGCGAAGATGGCTGATCGCGTTGCCGTTATGTACGCAGGACAAATCGTGGAAACAGGTACGGTTAATGAAATTTTCTATAACCCGAAACATCCATATACATGGGGCCTTCTCGCTTCTATGCCAAGTTTGGACAGCCATGGTCAGAAGCTGGCAGCTATTCCGGGAACACCTCCGGATCTGCTTCACCCACCTGTAGGGGATGCTTTTGCAGCCCGCAGTTCTTATGCTATGAAAATTGACTTTGAGAAAGAGCCTCCACTCTTTCAATTATCCGATACGCACTTTGTGAAATCATGGTTGCTGCATCCAGATGCGCCTGCGGTTGAGCCACCAGAAGCTGTAAAGGCTAAACTTCGCAAGCTGGATAACGCATTTGAAAAGCCGGTTTTGGTAGAACAATACGGCAGTTAAGGCGTGTTATAATTTGTAATTAAACAAATGAAAAATAAAAAAAGGGCTGTTCTCTCCGTGTGGAATCATTCTACGGAGGAAACAGCCTTTTTGGTGTAAAATCGCAGGTTGTAGGCGCCTGTGGTTATTTGTGTTAGCAGGCAGTGCTTACAGCTTACCGGAACCGGCTTGGGAAGTGACTTCTGCCTTCACACTGGCGGATGGGGAGATTTTATCGTTCAGCGATGGTTTCCAGCCTACAGAGGAGCTAAGACCCGCGCTGGAGCCTGCGTTAACAGCTTGTCCATTCAGGATTGTGCCCGTATCTGACAGGGCAGTTCCTCCAAAGACAGTCACGATTTTAGCTGCAGTTAAACCGGCAACGTCAATGACATTGTTTTCGGCGAAGATTTTGGAGGATTTACCTGCGCCCCATATATACAGTGAAGGATATTCGGAGCGTTTTACATCACCAGTATAGTAATTGTTGTACAGATGGACTTGTCCATACCGCACGCGTGGTGTGCGTTGTACCGTGTTTTCATAATAGTTGTGATGCAGAGTTACACGTAAAGCCCCTTCATCTGCTGTTTTACTGTCGCTGTTGCCAATAATCGATGATTTATCATGATCGTAAAAATGATTGTAAGAAACCGTAACCAGATCGCCTTGGTTAATCACATCGAGAAGTCCATCATGATGCTGGTATTCTTGGCCGTAAAAGGTGCCATTTTGGCTATCGGGGTGAGACCCATCATTGAAGGTATTGTGGTCTACCCATACATGTGTGGCGCCGTTAACTGTAATGCTGTCATATTCCGAATTCCAATTGCCTGTACTGCCGTCCGTCGGGTCCCATTGAGGAAAATAATCGTAGGCATCCTGGAATTCGATATTACGGATAATAACGTTGTCTGTCCCTTTTTTTAGTTGGAAGTTTGCGCCATTAATGACCGCGTCGCTTCCCAGACCGACAATCGTAGTATTGGACGGAATTTCAATGACGACACGACTGGCCTGATTTTTTTGTGAAGCCTCACGTGCCTTTTCCAATGTGCCAGACGGGGCCTTTTTACCCCATGTGGACGGGTCATACGCTTTGAGGTAGGCGTCAAACTCATATTTAGAGTCCTTGTAGTCGTTCAATCCTAACGGTTTATTATTGTCATCGACGTTGGCGTTGATCGTGCCTTTGACATAAATGATTTTAGGCGTACTATTGCTGTTTTTGCCCAAAGCATCGACAAGTTGCTTGCGATTCGTTACGGTGAAAATATTGGAGGTAGTCGCCGTAGCTCCACCTGTTGTGCCTGTAGAAAAGGCTGCCCATCCGTTTTTGCTGCCGAGCGTCTCCTTGCCAATATCGCTGGCTGCATGAGCAGGTGCACCTATAGGAGCCAGAGTAGTGAACAGTAGAGCCGCTGCGATTCCGAGTGAAAATCTCTTTTTCATAAAATACCTCCGTATATTGGATTATTGGAGTAGATGAACGAAGGGAGTCCCGGGTGCTCCTGTGGTTTCTACATTTTCTATCATACTTTCTGTTCCAGTATTTGTTAATATAATAAAAGTTACATACTAAAATTTTTGTCGAATTTTTTATATAATTCAATAGCCCCCTTCTTTTTCCAATCAAGACGTATATGTAATAATGAAAACGTTAACAATCACACGGAATAGGAAATGTATATATGAATATATGGAATTGTTTTTGTATTTTTATCAGAATGTTAACGATTTCAATTCTTGATCGTATCTTGATGGCACGACCAGCTTCTGTATAATAACTGGGAGATCAAACACTGCGTGATGTGTTTGAACAGGTGATTATTTCGGAAGAAGTAGGTTACCAAAAGCCACAAGCTGCTATTTTTGATTATGTATTTACAAAGCGGGTCATTTCGGATAAAAGGAAGGCTCTCATGATCGGTGATTCACTGACTTAGGATATTCAGGGAGGGAACAATAACGGAATTGATAGCTGTTGGTTCAACCCTACCGGGAAAATAAACACATCTGCAATTCAACCAACCTTTGAAATAAAAACCCTGATGGAGCTAGCGAATATTGTACTTTCAGAAAGTATGTGTTGGATCTTACAACGCCCGAAGCGGAATGTTAAAAACATTGGATAACACATAACCGTACAATCGTACACTGAAAAAGTTAGAAGCAGGATTTTTTTTCATAATCTTCACAGATGAAGGAAAATGCAATGATAAATTTGCCCATTTTGACAATACTAGTATTGTTGGACACTGGCATAAATGATAAGCCTGGATTAACTGAAAATTGCAAAATAATAGCCTACAGTGAGGCTTGTCCGAGGCAGATTATAGAGAATACGGGAAGCTTGTCTACGGTTTTCAATGCCATATGGAGTTTAAACATGAATTGGTAGAGCTTCTAATCGAGAATTCGGAAGCCGGACTATCTGAACGTAGTAGCCACAGATTCATTCAGCAGCCAGAACTACTGAGAAATAGTGACTACAAAGTGATGAATGAAAATCTGTTTTTATTTTTAGACAAATTCGTAATCGAGTATTTAAAAAACAGCAATTACACTCCAAGCAGGTTTTAGTCATATAGGAAGTCGCCATATTGGCGGCTTTTTTTTAAAACGTATCAGTTTCTCAAAAAAGATTTGACCTGTAATGCGTTACACTAATTACGGTGTAAATGTAGTACATAACAACAATCATGTCATTTGTGTTTATCGACATTGACGGTACACTTGTCGGTGATGATAGCATGGTGCCAAAATTTAAGACCTCATCTGGAGAGACGGATCTATGGAGATGTTGAGAACGACCCTGTGGCCAGAGAAAAAATGGAGTGTTCCCCTCACCCATTTATCGCGGGGTTTGCCATATGGAGAGGCTGATTTGTTCGTGAGAAACTAGATATAGCCTTGCATAAAAGATTCATCTTAAAGAGATACTAATCAGCACATTAAAAATAGTTTAAATAAGGATAGCTAAGAGGTGGGAACGGTGATGATATCGAAATGCTTGGCCGAAAATTTAAAACAAATTCAGGACAGCTTTTCCGATTGTACCGATCTTGTTCTCATACCTTGGAGTTATGGTTCGAGTTTTGAACATAATGCTCTTTCTGTTTACTTTGAGACAATGATTCAAAATGAACATTTAAAATACATGAAATCTGCTATGGAGGATCTAATCACTTATGAAGCTGGCTCGGCGGAGGCGGTCACTCCCAAAGCTGTGATGCGTTTCTTCAAAAAACATGGAATAACTGGTCATTCTCCCAAGCTGTTGAAAGACATTGATCAAGTTAATGAACAGATATTAAATGGAGCCATAGTTATATTCTTTGATCATTGGGAGGAAGCAATTAGCTATGCTGCTAGTGGGCTTCCCTTTAGACAAGTTAGTGAGCCGATCACAGAACCGGTCGTTCAAGGGCCTCATATAAGTACAATTGAAGAACTGAATGTGAATATAGGCATCATTCGTGGCTTGCTCAAATCAGCCAAACTTAAATTTGAGTATTTCACGGTAGGAGAAATAAGTCAGAGAAAAATTGCTTACGGATATTTGGATGGAGCCGTCAATCCTGAATCGCTATTAGAGTTTAAACAAAAAATTGCAGACATCGACACGGAAGAGATTCTTGAAACATCTTATTTGGAAGAATGGATCAGCGACTCTGTCTATTCTCCTTTTCCTCAGGTGCGCTACACGGAACGGCCAGATACCGTTGTGTCTGCCCTGTTGGATGGAAAGATTATCGTAATGGTGAATGGAACTCCAACAATATTGATATGTCCGGGAATTTTTTTTGAGTTCCTCGCCTCCAGTGAGGATTACTATCAGCAAACCATCTTCGCTTCGCTGATACGTATACTAAGATTTGGTGCATTCGTGATGGCACTCCTGCTTCCAAGCATATATATTGCCTTATCAACCTTCCATTCTGAGATGATTCCGACCGTTCTGCTTCTAGCCATTCTGGATACGAGAGAAGGGATTCCGTTTCCCGCTTTCGTGGAAGCACTGATTATGGAGGTTTTTTTCGAGCTTCTTAGGGAAGCTGGAATCAGGTTGCCCCGTCCGATAGGCTCTGCTGTAAGCATTGTCGGAGCGCTTGTCATCGGTCAAGCTGCGATTCAAGCCAAGATTGCTTCGCCGGTAATGGTCATAGTCGTCGCTCTGACCGGTATCGCATCGTTTACACTGCCTCAATACAGTATGGCCATATCGATCCGCATGCTGCGATTCCCTTTAATGATCCTTGCTAGCACTTTGGGAGGACTTGGAATTATGTTCGGACTTCTCCTCATATTTTTGCATTTAGTTTGCTTGCGCTCTTTGGGTCAACCCTATTTTGCACCACTGGGGCCGCTTAGAATCAATCAATTGCGCGATGTATTCATTGTTGCCCCGCGAAAAATACTGCTTCACCAACCGCGAAACCGCCATTTGCATAAAAGAAAAGGGGGGAAAACATGAGAACGCGAATATCCATTGGTTTCTGTATATTGGCTGTCATCCTGCTCGCGGGCTGCTGGGACAAGGCGGAGCTGGTGGAATTCGGGTATGCACAAGCGATAGCGGTTGACCTGGACCAAAGTGAAGAAATATATCTCACTACCCATTTTTACAATCCCTCGGGTTCGCAGGAGATGGGAGGAGCCCCCAAGCAGTCCTCAAAAGCATTTAATATCCTAACAAAAGGAGATAACATGAATGAAGCGATAAAAGACATTCCCATCCACCTTGGTAGAAGGGCAAAATTGGATCACATGCGCATTCTTATCATCGGGGAAGAAATGTCCCGACAACGAGGTTTAGAAGACGTTCTTGATTTTTTCATGAGAGATCCTGAAACTAGAAAAACCATACTTGTCCTGATTGCTCGGGGGAAAGCAAGCGACTATTTAGAAACCAAGCCGTATATTGAGAACACCATAGGTCAGCAATTACGGAAAATTGAAGAAACGACAGCACGGTTTTCTGCCAAAACTTCCAGAGTTCCGTTACTTGATCTGGCGATTCAACTAAAAAACGAAACCGGAGTCACAACGCTTCCTAATGTGTTCAAAGACAAGCCCCTCGATGAGATTTCCATTGCCGGAGTTGCGCTGCTTAAAGAAGGAAAGCTGGTAAAAAGTGTTATCAGCCCGACAAATACCCAACCATTATTGATGCTGCTTGGAAAATTCAAAAGCGGAGTTATCGATATTGCGGATAAGGATGCAGAGTCTGAAAAAAAGAAAACCAAAGAAAGCCTCCAGGTTATCTCCTTAAAAACGAAGATAGTACCTTTTATCGAAGGAGAGGATGTCGTTGCTCGTGTACATATCAAAATCATAGGGGCAATCGGCGAGCTGCATAGCTCTTCCGTGATGACCAGAGAGGAGCAAAATAAATTTAAAGGCAGACTCGAAGCCGAGATTAAGGAGAAATTGAGGGAAACGATTTCCCTTCTTCAGAAGGAACGATTAGATGCAATAGGAATCGGCAATCAGATTTTTCAAAAAAATTCGGCATTATGGAAACGCTGGAAGCCAACCTGGAACGAACGGTTTGCCAAGGCTGAGTTTAATGTAGCCGTTGAAGTTAATATTGTGAGTACGGGAATGGGGATAGGAGTACCATTTTAGAAAAGGAGATAGCCATGTTTGCTAAATTTTTGTTTTTTATGATTTGTAATGCTGCAATGCTGATCACTGATATTCCAAAGTGGAAACGGACAAATCGCAGAGCACGTATCCTGTATCTATCGCTTATGCTGCCTATAGCCTATCTTGGCTTACTCTATATTACGAATCTCCCGTGGCCAAATCTTGACGAGCTTATTGATTTCTTTCTTCTCGCTCCGGCCAAACGCATCGTCGCATGGTTCAGGCTCCCGACCTGAACTCACTTCATATCAGCGGAGGAATCTCATGAAAAATCAAGAGAGTATCAGTGCGCTCCAGACAGCGGTGTTGTTTCTTGCCGGAATGACGGGATCGGCCATCGTTCTGATCCCTGCTTCAGTAATCGGCGCTGCTAAAAACGGAGCATGGATTTCCTTATTAATAGCTTGGGTAATGGGGATGTGTCTATTGGCCTGCGTCCTTTATTTGCACAGCCAATATCCCGGATTGCTCTTCGTCGAATACAGCCGTAAAGCGCTGGGAAAATGGTTGACCCTCTTAATGATCATTCCTTTTACTTGTGCCCTGTTCTGGCAGAACGCCGCCATAATTATTGAAGTTGGCGGTTTTTTCAATAGTACTATAATGACAAAAACGCCTGTAACTGTTGTCCATACCTTGTTTTTTGTGACGGCTGCACTGACAGCCCGGGCTGGAATTGAAGTTATGGCCCGAATGTTTTTCATTTTATTGATTATGATGTATGGGTTTATTTTATTGGTTTTGGTCTTGGCTTCTGCCAACTACCATCCAGAATTTTTACTGCCGATCATGCCGGACGGAATGAAACCGATTCTTCATGGAGCCTATATCACCTATGGGTTTCCATTCGCAGAAGTCGTATTGTACTCTTCACTTCTTCCGTTTGCACGTAAAGGCGAAGAGCGAATGCTCGGAAAATATATGTACTTTGCTATTATAATGAACGGAGTCACATTAATTGCATCTATTATTTGCACCATTCTGGCTCTAGGACCTTTAGCAGGCGAGATGAATTATTCCATGTATCAGCTGGCCAGATTAATCTATATACAGGAGATTATCGAAAGAATTGAGCCTGTAATCGGATTTTCATTAATTGCCGGTTCGTACATGAAAACCTCGATCATGGTATTTATATTGACGAATTTATTTTCGCGATTTTTTAGAGTAAAAAATTACCGTATTTTAACGTTTCCGATAGCATATATCTGCTTGCTTCTTTCAGTTACCATGTACCATGATCAGGCGTCCTTCAACGAGGACGGATACATGGCTTGGACCTTATTCGATAATCTGGCATATGTTCTTCCCTTACTCTTGATCGTAGTCGTTACACGAATGAGAAACCGAAGCAAAAGAGCTTGATTTAAGTAGAGGTTCCCCTTTTGGGATAGTTTCAAATTAATGAACGGTAAAGGTGCAGACAGCCCGCAAAAAGCACAGGAGTTGAATAAAATAGCACATTGAAAATTAACAGTATTCGTTCGTTTTTGCGAAAATATACGTGCTAGGAATGGAAAGTATGAGGCTGTCAGTATTAGAGAGAGGTACAATTTTGTTGATGCTCAGATCGGCACGAGAGGACGTTTCCAGTATAAACTGGAAACGTCTTTTTTTTGCTGTTGTACAAGATAGAACTGATCAGCATTTGAATAGACGGGAAGCTGGCTCGCGCTTAACCGATCTCTAGGGAGGCTTAAAAAGTCGCTGGAGGAGTTCTTGCCTGGTACAGGCCATTCATGAATATCAAATGTTAATAAATTGCTCATTTCATCGTAGACTGGGATGGCAGCTTCTTCGTCCATACCGTCGCACAAAATAGATTTCTTTCTATATATTAGAAGAGCAGATCGATTTATAGATTTTTGCAGAATCCTCAGGTAAAATGGCTTGTAATAAAGCTGAGGAGGAATGGGCATCATGGCAGAGCATTTAGCAGATATCTTGAAGTTGTTGAAGCAAAAAGAGTGGGTGGATTTGTCCCACGCTTTTTATCCTGAAATCCCTCATTTTCCAGTATTCGATAATGTTCAGGTGGATACCCTGTTTACCCACGATGATGGCTTTTTTGTAAAACAATACTGCTTTCCCGGTCAGTATGGGACTCATATTGATGCACCCGTTCATTTTGTGAAGGGCAAACGTTACTTGCATGAGCTTTCGTTGAAGGAGCTGGTTTTGCCGCTAGTTGTCATTGACCGTTCAGCAGCCGTTGCAGCCAATTCTGACTATGAACTTACGGTTGCGGATATTTTGGACTTTGAGAAAGAGCATGGACGCATTGCTGATCAGTCCTTTGTCGCTTTTCGCAGTGATTGGAGCAAACGTTGGCCTGATTCAGATGCCTTCTCGAACAAGGACGACGCCGGAGATGCACACTGCCCGGGCTGGTCGCTGGAGGCGCTGCGCTTTTTGGTAGAAGAACGGAATGTGGCTGCCATTGGGCATGAAACGCTAGATACCGATTCCTCTGTAGCTTATCGCAAAGCTGGCAAGCTGGTAGGGGAATATTACATATTGGAGCAGGATCGGTATCAAGTTGAGGTGCTGACGAATTTGGACAAGCTGCCCCCGACGGGCGCGGTCATATATAATATCGTTCCGAGCATTCAAGATTCCCCTGGATTTCCGGTGCGCTCCTTTGCTATTTTGCCTTAATCATACAGTATCCAGTCATTTGAAAACGATTATATAATCTAAAAGACCGATTCAGATATCGACATCTGAATCGGTCTTTTCTAGCTTATACGGGGTAATGTACAGCGTGAATGACCGTTCAGTCCAACTTGAATCAAAAATATGAAAAGTGTTAAGTGATAATAGTGACGGTAGGCGCAGAGATGGTAGGCTGAGTCGCGATAATGGAAGTTGTGCCGCTAAAATCTGTTATTTCTATAACAACTGGGACACCTGGTGTAATATCTACGGAGGCAATGACCAGACTTGCTGTGGTGAGGGTGAATAAGGAGCTCTGCTGAATAACTCCGTTAATATAAAAATTAGAAGAATCAGTAGCTGCTAATGTCGGCAAAGCAACAACTGGAGCATCGGCGTCATCTACAAAGCTTGCAGCAGGAACGGTTGTTTCTGTTGTTCCGATCATTCCAGCTGTAATCGTTGCAAAAAAGCGAGTCGTGGCTGGGGCTACGGTCGTGGCTATGGCGCCACCCGTTGATACGGGAGCAGTAGCTACTGCTGTAAACACAGGTTTTATGATTGGCATAGTTCTCATCTCCTTTCTTTACTGGTAATGAGCCATTTGCATTCGCTGGCTCTTAATCAATAAATGATTGTTCAACCTATTCGGAAACGGCATATTAACCTTTCTATTAATAATAGGGTAAATGGAGAAGGCCCTATTTTGCTACAAATATAGATGGAAGCGAATACTTGGAATCTGAAGGTTACAAATGCCTAAAACCCTAAAGGGGGATGTGCATACACTACATAAATAAGCATGTGAGAAGGAGGTGTATACGGCTGGTATGAGGAGACGCGATTCATCACTAAGGAGGCTAGGAAAGAGGACCGTACATTACAAGATCAACAAACGTAAAAAGTGTAAAACAAGTTATTCATTCAAAGGTAGAACAAAAACGGGGTTCCATGCCAAAAAGCATCCAAAGCTAATCATGCAACGGAGGTGCAGAAATACTCCTAGCAAGCGGAGGAAGAGCATGAGCCAGACGGGAAAGCGAGCTGCACCGGGTTCGGCAGGAGCACAAGGCATTCCCGGTTTGACAGGGGTACAAGGTATTCCAGGTTTAGCAGGAGCCCAAGGTATATCGGGAACTGCGGGAACACCGGGAGTCCAAGGAATACCAGGAATACAGGGTCCAGCAGGAACACAGGGAGCGCCAGGAGTGCCAGGTCCGGCTGGAGTCCAAGGAAGTCCAGGTGCAACAGGAGTACCCGGCCCTACTGGAGCGCAGGGCATAGCTGGTCCTACTGGAGCCCGAGGTATAACAGGGCCAACCGGCCCGGCACCTGACATTTCAAATATTGAAATTATACCCATAGCTGAGCGGTATTTTTATCTTGCACCTGCTACAATTGAATCTTCAATCACGATAATGGCGGATCAATTTTCTGTAGATGGTGTACAGGAGGCCTTTAAGCGTTTTAATGTCGGAAGCAACAGTTATGCCAATCTATACATTAATGGAATGATACAAGAAAGCACATTGTATAGCCTAACACCTTCATCGCTGACGATTCGCCTTAACGAAGGAGAGGCAATTCTCTCCGGCACACCTATTATTGTGGAAATTGTCCAATTTAGTGTGCGATCCAGTGGATGATACTGTTTGCGGTGAGGCAACCCAGAGGCAGATACAGCTGTTTCTTGGGGCAACGAGCCTTTGCGCCCGACACGCCAAAGCTGAAGATCGGCTTTGGGGCCTTGGTCATGGATGGCTTGTACGACTTTTTGCAGCGGGGAAATGTACTCGTCGCTCCATATCCAAGACTGCCTGAGTCTTTTCCCTGCTGGGTGACTGCATGCACCTCAAGCATAATGAGTCCCACCTATCCTAGCGCCCGTTTTATTCGGTTACATATCTTTTTTATATGAATAAAATGGGATGATGCACGTATTATTTAGGGTATTTATGATTAATCGCTTATAAAACATGGTTTTTAGGTTTAATTCAATATATTTCAAATGAAAGTATGAAGACAGAATGAGCCTGCATAAATATAATTTGCATTTTAGTTAGTTATCACTTACTATAAGCTTATGAATAAGAAAACACATGTAGACAGCAAAAAGAAAGATATTCTGCAGGCAGCAATGTGCTTATTTGCAACCAAAGGAATTGACGGCATTTCAGTCAAAGAAATTGGAGAGGCTGCTGGTGTGACGGATGCCGCGATTTATAAGCATTTTAAGAGTAAAGATGCGATGGCCTTGGAAGTATTCGGGCAGTATTGTAATAGCTACACCACATTAATTGACTTCTATCGCAAGCAGAGTGGGAACTTCGTTAGTCGTTTCCATCAACTGGTGGATGAAGTGCTGGATATGCATGATGAGGACCAGTATGGTTTGCTTCTACTATCACAACATCATGAGCTGTATGTTGAAGCAAGCCAGAGCCAGAATGTGCGTCAGCCGCTGGAGGCGTTGACTGAATTCATCGAACAGGGGATTCAACAAGGTGAACTGCCGAAGCAGGATGCTCTGCTATCCGGTGTGCTCATCATTGGAGCCATTACACGCTTGTCCGTCTCCAGCCTGGAAGGTGAACTTCCACAGCAGTTGGTTCCATTTGCAGCAGAGGTCAAACAACGTTTAACTGCTTTATTAAGTAAAGGTCAGTAGTGACCTTTTCTTTTTAAATATAAAGTTAGTGTCTTCTAACTAAAATCATAATATGAAGGTAGGAAGTGGTTTATATGTCTAAAAAAATATTGGTGATTCAAGGGAATCCGGTCGCTGGCAGTTATGGGGAAGCGCTGGCTCAATCCTATGTAAAAGGAGCGAAGGCTGCAGGGGCGGAGGTTCGTTTGTTGCAGCTATCCGCGTTGGACTTTAATCCAAATCTACTAGGTGGATATCGTAATAAATTACCGCTGGAACCTGATTTGATCCAAGCACAGGAGTCGATTAAATGGGCAGAACATCTCGTTTTTGTCTTTCCGATCTGGTGGGGCAGCTTGCCTGCATTAATGAAAGGATTCATTGACCGTACCTTTATGCCGGGATTTGCGTTTAAGTATCAAAAAGGAAAACCCCTGCCTGACAAGCTTCTAAAAGGAAGAACGGCCCGCCTCATTACAACGATGGACGGTCCGCATTGGTACTACCGATTTTTCCAGGGACAGCCTGGGCATCGGATGATGAAGGATTCCACGCTGCATCTATGTGGTGTCAAACCGGTGCATTCTACTGCGATTGATCTCATGAATAAATTATCGGATCAGCAGCGCAACGATTGGCTGAGCAAGGTGGAGCAGCTGGGGCGAAATATGAGCTAGGTTTTCACCTGCCTGCCCCAAATTCATTGGCCTACAGGTAAATCATGGTGGTATCTGATCATAATTGACCTGCGAAAAGGAAAAAGACCACAATGGGAGCAACTGGCTCGCATTGTGGTGTTCGGAATAGCTCATGTTTGCAATCAACGTTATATAAATATCGATGCAACGATTAAAATAAATCCGATCGCTAGACCGGCAGGGCCCCAATAATGCATAGGGATAAAAAACAGACTGTGCTGGGTTCCCATTCGATAGCGTTGCCCCGTTTCCATATCAACTAGCACTTTGTCCGAGTCGGCGTTAAGCGCTTTTCCCAAGTACCAGATAATAACCCCCGACACAATGAACACAAAAGCCATCGGTAGCCGGGAATCTATGGAGTCAAGCCCTAGAGCGGATACTAAACTCCCGACAATAACAAATAAGATCCCTGGAATAACGATGTTTAAAATACCAAAACCCTTCCAAATAATCACATGAAATCTTCCTTCCTGAATTCAAATCCAACATATGTATTTATCGGTTAAAAGAGAGATTTAGTTTACAAAATGACCCATTAGATGGGGGATTTACAATGTGTAAAACTGGAAAGAAGGCGTCAAGAAGGGGAGGAAAGCATGTACACACGTGGAGTGTAATCCTGGAGGTTTGCAGGTATCACAAAAAAAAGCCGTTTCTCCACATCCTCATAGCCCAGTATAATCTGGCCTGAAGGAGGAAAATCGGCTTTTTCAATAAGTGAAGTGAAGCCCTGTGCCTATTCGGCGGTTGCTTTCGCTTGTTCCGCTACAAAAATAACAGGCTTCATAATCCGGCTCAGCATATCCTGCTTCGGACGATTCCAGGTAACCCAGTCGTCCAGCAGCAGACCGCCTGTGTCGCCGCTATTCGGATTCAGGGACCAGTACGTAAAGTACAGGTTGTTGGCACCAATATAGTCTACGAGTGCATTTTGCCATTTCCCCTCAGTAGTAGACAAATCAACATTACGACCGCCGAATTCACCGACCAGCACCGGAGCTATGTTTTGCTTGCTGATGTAGCCCCAGGTTTGATCCCAGATCGCTGGCAGGTTGGACGGGAAGGCCGGGTCGTTGAACCATGGCTGCGAAGACACACCAGGGCCGTAATCATGAGGAGAATATACGACACGGTTCGGTACGTCCAGAACGACAGGATAGTTGGCTACACCTGTCAGGTTGCCACCCCACCAGTATTGGCTATTGTTGCCTTGTACATTGTGGTCTACACCTTCTACGAGAATCAGCCAATTCGGATTCACGGACAGAATCGCATTCCCTGCACGTTGTGCCGCCAGACGCCAGTCTGTGGAGGCATTGCCTGTGCCCCAGCTTGCTTGACCGTGTGGCTCATTGTGTAAATCCGCACCAATGACGGTAGGGTTGTTTTTATAACGATCAGCCAACATTTTCCAGTCGCTAATCCAGCGAGACTCAGGGTACTGGGATGTGTACCACAGCTCGGATTGCCCACCTGAGCTTGGACGGTGACGGTCAAGGATAATCTGAATACCGCGTTGTCCAGCTTTTTCGATCAGCTTGTCCATAATTTGAATCGGAGTTAATCCGACCAGGTCAGGGTTTTTGTGATAATCAATACTGTCTGGACGGGAACTGGAATCGAATAACTGATTGCTGTAAGGCAGACGAATCAGATTGTAGCCTTCTTTCTTCACCTGATCCAGCATGTCGTCCATTGAGCGGCTCCACAGTCCATGCAAGGTGTAATTAGGAGTTTCTAGACCGAACCAGTTCAGGCCGTTAAATGCCGCTTCTTTCCCGGATTCGTCTACAATCTTGTTTCCTTGGGTGTGATAATATCCTTTCACACTGGCTGCATCTACTGAAGCGGGAGTATAGCCATACAGTGTGAAGCCCATTACGAGGGAGGTAATGATGAAAAATGTTTTTTTCAGTCCTTTTTTCTTCATAATTCTGCTTCCTCCTTTATTTAAAAGAAATTGTAACCGATTACATTCTCATTTTATGTTCAAATCTTCCATCAAACAAGTCATAAAATTCGTATATTTCTAAGATTTCGTTCGAATTCAATAGATTCGTAACAACGGATGGTTAAGCTAAGTGTCCAGCATTTGTAGGGGCGGTTATATATGAGGTGGAGGGCACGCTCTAACTCCTCATTTATTATATTTTCCTGCTGTAAAAGAAGGTATATAATAAAGTGAAATTCACTTTACATACAGGTTGCAGAATATATATATTTGAAAATTAATACGGCTGACATGCAGAAAAAGAAAGGAGGGTAATTATGGTAACAACGATGAAGGAAGTTGCAGAACGTGCCGGGGTGTCGAAGAGTACAGTTTCGCAGTTTCTGCAAAAGAGATACAACTATATGAGTGAAAACACTAAGAAGAAGATCGAGCAAGCGATTGAGGATCTCAGTTATATACCTAATGAGGTGGCACGTAGTCTCAAGCAGAAGAAGACCTTCATTGTGGGGGTTATTTCTTCAACCATTTTATCGAGATTTACAACAGAAGTCGTGCGTGCAATTGAAGATGAATGCCAACTGGAAAATGTCCAGGTCATTGTCTGCAATACCGATGATGATTCGCTCAAAGAGAAAAAGTATGTCCAGTCGATGATTGCTCGGCAAGTGGATGGACTTATCATTTTCCCGACGGAAGAGAACAAGAAATTATATGTTTCCCTTGCCAAGAATGGCTATCCTTTCGTGTTTGTGGACCGAAAAATCGATGAAATCAGCGTAGACACAGTGCTGTTGAATAATGAAAAGGCCAGCGAGCTTGCGGTTGAAGCACTCATTGAGCATGGTCATAACAACATTGGGATTATCACGTTCCCCTTAGGCAAAAAAGCGATTACCACACGAAGTGAGCGGCTGTCAGGTTATCGAAATACGTTGGGCAAACATGACATATCAGTGAATGAAAACTATATCAAAAGCGGCAGGTTGGATGAAATGCCTAATCTGATTGGACAACTATTCCATATGGAGCATCCGCCCACCGCAATCATTGCTACGAATGACATGATTTTGGAGCAGGTGCTGATTTATGCAAAAAATAATCATCTGACCATACCTAATGATTTTTCCTTGATTGGCATAGATGATGTATCCTTTGCATCTTTTTATAATCCGCCGATCACAACCGTTTCCCAGCCGAGTTTTGAAATGGGGAGAAGAAGTGCCAGGCTACTGCTGGAGAAAATTGATCAAAAAGAACAGGATCATGAGGATCTGTCAGAAATCATCCGAATGAATCCGGTCATTAACCACAGAGAATCTGTTCAAAAACTGAACTGAATGATTGAATATGTCCTTTTCATCTTTTTGAAAACGTTTTTATAAATTCTATTGTAAAAAGAAAATAAAGAGCTATAATGATCTTATGATTCGAGTCATGAATACCCTTTCATTTATGTATGTCCTGATTTTAGTGATGATTGTGATTGAAGAGAGGGGAGGAATGAAGCTTAACGAATAATGTATGGAGTGAGTTGTGAATTAATTCACAAAAAATGATTCTGCTTCTTTTTACATTCCCGAGAGGGAAATTTTTTTCGAGTATTACTAAATCGATTTAGTAAGAATGGAAAATAAATAAAAGAAAGTCGGAGATCACTATGGAAATGTTTATGAGCATTATCAGGGAGCCATCCATCATTATCGCGATTGTGACATTACTCGGCCTTATATTCCAGAGGAAGAAAGTATCAGAGATCATTACTGGAACTACCCTTTCTTTTATGGGCTTCACCATGATCAAGGTCGGCGGCGGCATTTTAGGTGGCGTTCTCACCAACTTCAGTCAAATTTTTTCTTATGCGTTCAACCTTAAAGGTGTCGTACCAAGCAATGAAGCCATTATGGCACTGACCATTGATCAGATCGGGGCGGATGCTGCGCTCATTCTGCTCTTTTCCATGATCCTTAACATCGTGCTTGTACGCCTGACCAAGTTCAAGTACATTTATTTGTCTCTTCACTTGATTTTGTTTATGAGCTTTGCCGCTACAGCCGTTATGAAAGGTCTGGGTCTCAGTTCGCTAACTACGATTATCGTCGGTTCTTTGGTAATTGGGAGCTATATGGCGGTGTTTCCTTACCTACTCCGGAATGCCAGCAAAAACATTATTAAATCGGATGAATATACGATTGCTCATGCTTCCATGACCTCTTACATTCTAGGTACCTATTTAGGGAAAGTTTTTGGCAACCGTGAAAATGACACCGAAAATGTAAAAATTAATGACCGCATCAGTTTTTTGCGCGACCCCAATGTTGCAACGACCTTGACGATGCTTGTGCTTTTACTGGTATCTGGACTGGTTGCTGGTTCTGATTATGTCAGCAAATTATCGGATGGCAAAGAATACATCGTCTTCATCCTCGAACAGTCAGCTATTTTTGCTGCCGGCTTGTATATCGCAAAAGCAGGTGTTAAGCTGTTCACAACTGAAATTGTACCCGCTTTCAAAGGTTTCTCCCAAGTGTTCGCACCTGGAGCAATCCCTGGTGTGGATGTTCTGGTACTGTTCGACAAATCACCCAATTCCGCGTTGGTAGGCTTCTTGGTTAGCTTCTTCACAGGCGTTGCCTGCGTCTTTCTTTTCCCGTTTATCGGATTGCCTGTCATTGTGCCAGGGATCATGGCCTGCTTCCTCGCTGGTGGTGCAGCCGCGATATTCGGCAATTCCAGCGGTGGTTTCAGAGGAGCTGTTATTTCCAGTTGTCTTAATGGATTCTTGCTCTGTCTGCTGCCAGCGCTCACCTTGCCGCTCTTTTCTTTTTTGGGTGCCGAAGGGGTAACGTTCGCCGATCCCGACTTTACTACTCTTTCTGGAGTACTTTGGCTTATTTTTCGCTGGTTTTAAACTAAATCGATTTATGATTTTTTTCAAAATAACTTATCTAAATCATTTGCGTCTAAATCATTTGTGCTTAAAAAGAGGAGGAATTATCCATGTTTTTTAACGATCAAGATATTCAAATTGATATCGTTGACAGTAATACAACCCGGAAAGTGCTAGCCCACAGTGACCAGCTTATGTATGTCAAAGTGATGTTTGCTAAAGCCCAAACAGGGGAGATCCTGTTGCATAAGCATGTCCATGAACAAGTCACTTATGTAATAAAGGGAAGCTTTAAGTTCATGATCGATAATGGCGAAACAAAGGAAGTGCAGACTGTCAAAGAAGGAGACAGCATCCATTTTCCATCCGATACTCTTCATGGCTGTATCCCACTGGAGGATGGCGGTATTCTGCTAGATGCATTTACACCAGCACGTGCAGATTTTCTGTAAATTCCCCTTTCAAAATACGGTTTATCTACCCCGATATCTGGAGGAATTTACGATGCCTTTCAGCGGCAGACAACAGAGGCGAATGAACGCCTTCTGACCATGTCATGTCCGATACATTTCTTTTTATCTTTTTTTAGAAGAAGGCCTGCAAGTATGTTATATTTAACAAACGGCAATCGTGATGAACAGTAATATAGTGATTTTTAGAAAAGGATGAGATGATTTTGGAAAACAACGAAACTCAGCAAGAATTTGCAGATGTATATGAGCAGCTTAAAGTAGCTGCAAACCGAACCTCCGATTGGAAAACACGCCTAGCCGCGGTAAATGATCTGGGTGCATGGAAGAACCAGCAGACGATTGACTTGCTGACACACCGTTTGAATAATGATACGGTATATGCCGTTCAGGAAGCCGCTTACCGCAGACTTCAGGAATGGGGCGAGAATGTACAGCCGCCTGTGCGCAAAGAGGGTGAGCTTGTTAAGGGCCTGACGAAGATTCTGGTGCGGATTAAAAAAAGCTTACCAGCCGACCATACCTATAACGATTTTCGCGAGAAGCTGCACAAGATGAGAGTCGATATTTATGACATCTATGAAGGTGACAAGGGTGCTGAATTTGATCAGTGGCTGGAGCAAAAATGGGCTTCGTTATCCACAAGATAATGTCTGAACCCTGTAATTGAATGTATTTTTAAGGATTGTTGTTGGTGATACAGACAGAGCCTTAACAAGGATAAGGGATTATCTTTGTTAAGGTTTTTTTATCTTGTTCTCCTTAAGAATCATGTCCTTTATCTTTATGCCACTGTATATACTTCGGCAATATGGTACGATGGGATCGGATTATTTTAGTGTGTACATGGGAGGGACTAACATGAGCAAGGCGAAGCTGTGTTTTATCGGGGCTGGCTTTCACGCTTCAACGAATATATATCCTGCTGTTATTGGGGCAGGTGCTGAAATTCAGGCGATTGCGACTAGAGATCTAAGCAGATCGAAGACGGCACTCCAGCGGTTTGGAAGCAGTGGCACACCTTATGACAATTACAAGGCTATGCTGGAGCAGGAAGACTGTGATGGAGTTGTCGTGATTGCACAAGCGGCAGATCATCCTTCGCTCGTACTGGACTGCATTAAGGCTGGAAAACATGTTTTTGTAGACAAGCCACTGGGCTGGAATGCCGAGGAAGCGGCCCAAATTGCAGATGCGGCAGAAGCAGCGGGGGTCGTGCTGATGGTCGGTTTCATGAAGCGCTACGCGCCTGTATACATAAAATTAAAAGAATTGATTGAGGGTGGCTCGCTTGGAGCCGCACGCTCGTTTCAGGCGAAATTCCTCGTGGACAGTACCCTGTTTTGCAAAACTGGCGAAGATTTCATGAAGCTGGCGGCGGTTCATATGGTCGATCTGGTACGTTATTTGTTTGGAGAAGTGGTGCAGGTTACCGGATTTGCGAACGATAACGGCGAGTGTATTTCCCATACGATTGCCCTGAAATTTGAAAATGGTGTAGTGGGTAGCCTATACTTCGCAGGTATGACAGCATGGACACGCGAGAGCGAAGGGTTCACGGTAACCTTTGATCATGGTTTTGCGAACGCGGATGAGGTGAATACACTGATCATTCACAAGTCGGAGAGTCATACAGAGCTTCCTTGGAAATCCCTTGCGGAAAACGATACGGTTCTGACACCATCAGCTTCCGCGATGTCGGGCGGATACCGTGATTTGTACTTGCGCGGTTTTGTTGGTGAAATCGCACATTTCATGAACTGCTGCCAAGAAGGACGGACGCCTGATTCAAGTGGACGGGATAACGTGAAAACGATGGAGCTGTGCGACCGCATTTTGGCTGCGCTCCAATAGGATACCCATTTCATATGCAAGCTTCGGAGCCTGGACGGTACCTTAGTTTGGGTGATTTGAAAGAAGCTTCGGTGTAACTGGTCAGTAGATGGCTCCTGCATTTGTCGGGAGTCATTTTTTTCGTTTACCCTACGACCTTTCTATTTCATAGCATTCCTGCCCATTTTGATTAATCTCTGCTGAAAATATGCCAACAAAGACGAACGATGCGATAGAATAGGAAAAGGAAAGCGTTATCATCACCCATTTTTCTGCGATGGTTCAGGGGGAGAAGGCTTATGCGTTCAAGGTCAAGGTTTCAGCCATTAAACACATTACGTAATCAGATTTTTATCGGATTTATACTGGTGATGCTCATTATGATGAGTGTGGCGGGGGCGTTCATTTATCTCAATGTGTCTCACCTGTTAAAAGACAGTGCCGAGCGGCATATTGGTCAGACTGCGGTACAAGCAAGCGGTAGGCTGGATGCATTAATCGGCCAGATGGATAGCTTGACGGAGCAGGTCGCGAATCACCCGTCTGTTCAGCATATTCTGCTGGAGGAGCGCAACGGGGTCAAGGTGAATTTCGGACAGCGTCAATCACTACTGCAAGTGATGCATAGCTATCAGGCATATATGCCGAGTGTCGGCTCACTGGAGCTGTATACCGCCGAAGGAAAGATGTTGTTTCCGATTAGAGAGGGCAGTCTGGAGGAACGTATTGGACAAGCAGACATCCGGGAAGCGAATCAGATGAAGGGAAGACTGGTCTGGATCGGCATTGATCCCGAAGACTCCCGGTCACTGCTGGCAATTCGGCAGGTGAGCCTGGTGGATCGCTGGTTCTCACGTGGAGGGTACTTGATTACCCGTATGGAGCGAAGTTATTTTGGGCTGAATGGTGCGACAGCGGTCAATGAAGAAGCGGATGAAACTATGCTGCTTGTAGATCGACAAGGCCAGCTGCTGTCGGGTGAACCAATGAACCAGACGGATTTGTCAGGTGTACTGCACAGCAAGACACAGACGGTTCATATTGGGGAGCGGGAATATGTGAAGGCAGTTCAGCAGTCGGAGCGGACGGGCTGGTCGCTGCTGATCCTGATTCCGGTTAGCGTCGTCACAGACGGAATTACGGTTTTACGGACTACACTTATCATTTCCGCGTCTCTTGGTGCCGTGCTATTCCTGTTCATGTCCTTTATGTTGTCTACGTTGATTACCAGACCGATAGGTCACTTGATTCAGGCGATGCGTCGTTCACGGGAAGGGGCATTGGCACTGAATCCAGAACCGGCAGCAGCGGTCGAGCTGCGAGAATTAAATGCAGAGTACAACACAATGATTGTCGATATTAATGAATTGATCCGTGTTATTTGCGAGAAGGAGGTTTTACAAAGCCAAACCGAACTTAAAGCTCTGCAGGCGCAGATCAATCCGCATTTTCTTTTTAATACGCTGGATGCTTTCAACTGGTCGCTACAGGAGAAGGGAGAAGAGGAGCTTGCCGGGCTGATGGTGTCCATGTCGCGGCTGTTTCGTTATGTTATCGAACCGGCTCACCATGACTCTTGGGTGACACTCGGGGAAGAAATGGCGCAAATCCGTCGTTATCTGGAACTGATGGAGATGCGTCTGGGTGAACGTCTGAGCTGGCAAATTCATATGCCTTCGGAGGCAGCCAGAATTCCGCTTCCTAAACTGCTGATCCAGCCTATTCTAGAGAATGCCATTTTGCATGGTGTCGAAAATCGCATCGGCAACGGCCGTGTTGAAATTAGTGTCACTCCTTCGACCAGAACGGGTTGGACCAAGATCGCGGTCATAGATAACGGACCTGGAATGACACTGGAAGAACTTGCAGCTGTGCGTACAGCGTTGATGGGGGGAGCAGCCTGCCAGAGCAAGGGAATCGGTATGGGACTAGTGAATGTGCAGCGCAGGCTTGCTCTTTATTATGACAGCGCATCTTATTCAACGGATGGTGTGCTGATACATAGTGCTGAGCAGGAAGGAACTGTGGTCGCTTTTGAAATTCCTGATGAACATGGAGGGCGGTAGGAATGAGTGTTTCATCCAAAACCATTGTCATTGTAGACGATGAACAGCGAACACGTCAGGGGATACACCAGACACTGGAGCAATGGGCCGCCGGGAAATACCGGATTGTAACATTCGATAATGGTTTGGAAGCATTAAATATACTGCGAGCGGAGACAGTTCATCTGTTGATTACGGATGTCCGGTTGCCGGAATTCAGTGGGCTGGATTTAATCCGCTCTCTGGAACGGGATTCACGACGACCAGCGATCATTGTCATCTCGGGTTATGCGGAGTTTGATTATGTCCAGCAGGCTCTTCGTCTGGGAGCCGTCAATTATTTGCTCAAACCGATTGATAAGCAGGAGCTGCTGAATGCGGTCAATGAAGCGCTTCGGCTGGAAGAGGAGCGGCAGCGGTACGAGAAGCTGGACAAGCTGGCTGACCCTGTTCTGCTAGAGCTTGATCTCCAGGCAACTACTCTTAGTGATCCGGTACGACGTGCCTTCACCTATATGGCGGAGCATCTTCACGAATCCATTACGATGGCGCAGACTGCCGCGCATTCACACCTGAATGCCAGCTATTTTAGTGTTTTATTCAAGGAGCAAAGTGGTTTGTCCTTCAGCGAATATCTGCATCGGCTGCGGATCCAACGGGCTAAGGAGTTGCTGCTGCATACCCAGTTAACGATTGCCCAAATCGGCGAGCGATCAGGCTACCGAACAGATAAATATTTTATTAAAGTATTCAAAGCGACCGAGGGGGTAAGCCCCAGCCGCTACAGGCAGCAGATGCGTACAGGGCCGGAGAATATCGACTGACGTATAGGCAGATCAAACCCAATAAAAGTGGAATTATACCCAATGAGCGTACCCTGTTGGAAGCAGGAATGGAGTGCTAAACTTACAAATGATAACGGTTACAAAAAATATAAATACAACAAACGGAGGTCTAACGATGTCCAACAAGTATGGTTTACGTAAGCGCTCACATCAAAAATGGTTTGCTGGGTTGACCCTGCTGCTGTCATTCATGCTGGTGCTATCCGGTTGCGGTGCTGGTAAGGATGGTCAAGGCGGTTCCAGTGGAGAAGGGGGAAAGGTTACACTCAAAATGATGCACCTGTGGCCAGAGGGAAGCTCGGCACAGCAGAGCAAGCTTGTGACTCAGATTATAGATCAATACCAAAAGGATCATCCGAATGTCGTCATTCAGCAGGAAGTGCTGGAAAATGAACAATATAAAAACAAACTCAAAGTGCTGTCAGCTTCCAATGAATTGCCGGATATCGGAATCACCTGGGCAGCGGGCTTTATGGAGCCTTACGTTAAAGGTGGATTATTTACACCGATGGATGACCTGTTGAATGGTTCCAAGCTGAAGGACAAATTTGTACCGGGAACGACCGAAGCTTATGCGCTGAATGGCAAAACGTATGCGCTTCCGATTGAATTGAACATAACACCTATTTATTACAACAAAGCCATATTCCAAAAATACAACTTGAAGGTACCTGTGACATTTGACGAGTTTAAGCAGGTTGTGAAAACACTTACGGATCATGGAGTTGCACCGATTGCATTGGGCAATAAAGACCGCTGGACCGGCTCACTCTGGTACATGTATCTGGCAGAGCGTATAGCGGGTAACGAAACGCTGAAAAAAGCGATTGACGGTTCAGGATCGTTCGATGACCCTGGTTTAATTCAGGCGGCCTCCGAAGTCCAGACGCTTGTGGATATGAATGCCTTTAACAAAGGATTTAACGGCTTGTCCAATGATGAGGGAAAATCCGAGTTTATGAACGACAAGGCAGCTATGTATTTGATGGCTACTTGGGAATTGCCGAATTTTACGACCAATCCCGCAATCCCACAAGCATTTAAAGATCAAATTGGCTTCTTTAAATTTCCGATGGTTGCAGGCGGCAAGGGGAACGAGAACAGTTGGGTAGGAGGTCCGGGAGTAGGCTTGTTCGTTTCGGAAAATTCCAAGGTAAAAGAAGAGGCCAAAGCGTTCGTTGAATACTTCGTAGTCAAATGGGGAGAGCAATCGGTCACACAGGCGGGCGTAATTCCGGCGACGAAAGTGGACACCTCCAAAGAAAAATTGCCCAAGCTGTATGTCGATTTGCTGAACGGACTGAATCAAGCCAGCAGCATTACATTGTTCGCCGATGTACAGATGAAGCCGAATGCAGCACAGGTACATTTGAATATGATTCAGGCGTTGTTTGGTAAAGCGGTGACACCGCAACAATTTGCCGAGCAGCATAAGGCTGCCATCGAGAAAGGAAATTGAAATTGACCACCTAAGGAGGTCCGACCGTGGAAAAGGTCATGTCCAATAAGCTTGTCATTGCTCTATATGTATTGCCTTCTCTGCTGCTGTTATTCGCCGTAATATATGTACCCATCGTACTGACCGGCTATTACGGCCTGAATCAGTGGAATGGAATCGGCTCTATGACTTTTGTGGGACTGGACAATTATCAACATTTGCTCACAGACAGTGCATTCTGGCAAAGTGCCTGGCATTCGCTGCTGTTGGCCTTGTTTTCAGGCATCAGTCTGATCGGTTATCTGGTCATTGCGATGATTTTGTCAGGAAAAATCAAGGGAGCGAATCTGCTGCGGAAAATTTATCTGATTCCCATGCTGTTGTCATCTGTAGCGATCGCACAGCTGTGGCTCAAAATATATCATCCAACGAACGGAGTGCTCAATTCCTTACTGGTGTCGGTCGGCGTTCACAACCCACCTGAATGGTTAGCTAATCCGTCTCTGGTGTTGATTGCCTTGTTTATCCCGATTATTTGGCAATATGCAGGCTTTTATATCCTGATCTACTATGCCGGGCTGAAAAACATTCCCGAAACGCTGATGGAGGCTGCCCGGATCGACGGGGCCAGTGCCTGGCAGATTGCGACTCGTATCAAATTGCCCCTGCTGCGCGAGGTGATTAACGTTACGATCATATTGTCCATTGTCGGCTCGCTTAAATATTTTGACCTTATCTATGTCATGACGGACGGTGGACCGAATGGAGCCAGTGAAGTGATGGCCTCATACATGTACCACCAGGCATTCCGCAGCTTTGACTTTGGATACGGCAGCGCTACAGCCTTCGCCCTGCTGTTCATCTGTTTGATCGCTACGTGGCTGATCCGTAAGGTTACGGCCACAAGTGAAACCATCCAGTATTCATAATCCAGTCTTGCAAACAGATGAGGGTAACAAAGGACAGGAAGAGGGAGGAACGGATATGAAAACCCAGGCAGCCGCCAACTATCCGCTTGGAGTCGCTAGCCGCGGCAAAATGTTAAATCGGGTCGGTTATGCCGCTTTGTATATCATTTTAATCATCTTGGCGGTGACGCAGCTTTTACCGCTGGTGTGGCTGATGCTGTTCTCGCTTAAAAATAATCAGGAAGTGTTTAACCTTCCGCCGTTTGCACTCCCGTCCCAGCCGCATTGGGAGAACTATATGAATGTGTGGACCAGCGGCAACATCGGGCGGTACTTTTTCAATAGTGTGTGGATTACGGTCATATCCGTGGCGTTGACGGTGCTGCTAGCCAGCTTTGTAACGTTTGCTATTACGCGTATGCGGTGGAAAGGAAGCCAACTGGTCCTCGGGCTCTTTATGGTCGGACTGATGATTCCGGTCCATTCTACCTTGATTCCGTTGTTCAGTATGTTTCTCAAACTGCATTTAACAGACACTTCACTCTCCATCATCCTGTCGTATGTTGCTTTTAATCTACCGACAACGATGATGATCTTGCTGGGCTTCTATTACGCTTTGCCCCGTGAAGTGGAAGAAGCGGCCGTTATGGACGGCTGCTCCGTCAACCGGATGTTCTTTCGGATCATACTGCCCATGACAACCCCCGTCATGGCAACGACATCTATTATTAACATGATCTATAACTGGAATGAGTTTATTTTCGTCAATACGTTCATCAGCTCGGACGAAAACAAAACACTAACTGTAGGCGTCCAAAACTTTATTGGACAATATACGACCGACTGGGGAGCTATCGGAGCTACGTTGATGATCAGCATTTTGCCCATTTTGCTCGTGTTTCTCATCATGAGTGACCGAATTGTGGAAGGGATCGCGGCCGGGTCGGTTAAGGGATAAAACAAATTCCCCAGATTAGAAGAGTGCCCCCTAGTGTAGACATTGGAACAAACCTCTTGGTTTGTCCGATGAATGCTAGGAGGTGCTTTTTTATGCGAGTCTAGTTTGAGTTGAAGATGATTGCGAGCCATTGTTCTTTTGTGTGAAATTAAATTTTGGACTATTTGCTTGGGAGAACAAGAACTTCACTAAAATAATTTTTTTAGGGTGGCTAGCTTTTACTATATCCATTCTAATGGGGGTTATCTATTTTAAATGTAACGGTGTTGTGGAGAAAAAGGTCAATTATGGATGGTTCTCACCATAACTGACCTATTCTATGTAACTACTTTCCACTATTTAAGTGATATATTTTGCTGTCGTACGCGTAAAAAGCGAAGGGATAGTTGGAATAGGTATTATACAGTAAAATTTGTAAATTATTCAATATTGATATAATCGATACTGTGAGCTTCAAATCGATAATCCATGTAGCTCTCAGCGGTGTGAATATGTCTTATTAAATCTAAGTCTGGATATCTCTTATCTAAAGAATATAATATGTCGATATACTTTTTGCTCTGTAAATTGTACGCCACTTCTTCGAAAACTCACTTAAAAATGAAATCTCTGTTTTATTGCATATCTGCAAGAAATTCAAAGTTGAGTTTTCATCTTCACTGAGTAAATTAATTAATTCATCCCATTTTTATTCTATTCTTGGATCGTTATCATCAAGTAATGCCCGTGCACCCAAGATTGCTCTTACTTTTTCTTCAAACATTAAATATCCTCCTTAAAATTATGGTTGTAGCATATTATCAGGGAAAGTTGCTATCTCTCTATACGTTTAGATAACTCCAACCCTAACTCTATTGGAATAAGTTTTATATATTATACTCAAGCAAATATGCACTTAGCAGTAAAGTCTAATACGGATGCTGTTCTGATTGTTGCGGAACTATTCTAATCCTTGCACTATAGTTTTTGGCCTATATTGCTTGGATGTTGCAGTATTATCCTTTCACTCTCCCTATCGGGGAGGTATACTCTACAGTTTGAAGGATTTTGAAAAACTGTGAAAAAAACGAATATAACATAAAACAGGTCAATCATGGTGGTATCTGACCATAGTCGACCTGTTCAATGTAATGCTATTGCGTTATTTGGGGTATAAATTGTACGTACTATCAAAATGGAGAAATCTTTATACATATGGTGTTATACAATATACATACTGATAGTTAATTCTTATAAAATTTATAAATCAATTTTCCTGCTCTACATTTAGGTTACTTCTCATTTCTTTAAGATACTTTTCGATTTCTTGCTCATCTTGCGGATTTTTTTCAATGTATCTCTTTGCTGCTAATTTAAAATAATAATATAGATTTTCATAAGCAATAATTATCGAATCATCTCCGTACTCGATTTCAATACCTTTGAACTCTTCATGATATAAACTTTTATCACTTTCATCAAGATCACTCCAAAAGGTAAAACCGCCGAAATCTGTCCCAAAACCTACTTCCCTACTTAAATACTTCATTGCATCTTTAAATGAATTTGATAAGTAGCAAAAATTCACCAGCCCTTCCAATGGCAAGTGTTCAATACTAATCAAATCTTCAGAATTTAAAATATTTTTCATTTTTCATTCCTCCTAAGGTGTGGTTGGGAATAACGATGTTATTCTTCCATCTTCATAATATCCGACCCATGATACTCCTTTTGAATCTACTCCCATCCAAACACGAGGTAAAGTTCCTGACGTCTCCTTTGTTAAAGCATTGTTCGCAGCTTCGATACCTCTCTCAATATATTTTTTATCAGATATAACATTAGGATCATAAATAGTTTTCTTTAGCACCTTCTTGTTATAAGTACCAGTCGGTTGTCTTGTTTTAGGATCTAATTCAGGCATGCTATACTCTACTTGTTTAACTCCCCTTACTTCATTACCATTCACGTCATAAACTTTATACTCGTTTACTACTTTTACATCATTTTTATAAAACTCCTCACTATTGTGTGCACCAACGATTCCTTTTTTGTTTGGGTGCTCTTTTCCGTTCTTATCCACAAACTCTCTATGTTTTATATGAGTCTCCAACTCGGGAGTTGCTGTTATTGATGATTTAACAATTTCTTTTTCCTTTTTTAAATATTCTTTTATATTTGAGGATTTTCTTGTATTTGTACTCTTAGCTACATTATATATGACCTTCTTTTGAATTTTACTATTTTCTTCTCTAGTTGCCTTGGAGGCAGTCTCTCGTAGCGTTTTCCTTGCCTGTTGATCCTGTTGTTTATATTGGTTTTTCGTTGTTAACCTTTCATTTGGTTGTGGTTTGTAGCCTTTGGTTTCAAGAGTTTGGTTATTTTTTGGGTTAGCTATGTTTTCTCTAGCTTCTATTTGTTGTCTCGCTAATAATTCCTGGACTCTTACTTTTGCACTTACTCCAGAAGAAATATTAAAGAACCCTTTTCCTCTACCCAGTTTTGAAAGTATCCCCTTTAATTCTTTAGTATGGTCTATCCCCCCTCGACCACCAAACATAAGAGGGTTTTCTGTGATAATAGCATAGAACATCCATTTCTTCTCTTCTTCAGATACTCCTTGCTTCCTAGTTAGCATGAAGAAATCGCCGGGATAATTATGTTTCCATTCACTATAGTATTGGCGATCCGGTTTACCGTCACGAGTACGTACAAGACCATCTTCTCCTCGATAACTCCCCGGTTTAAGTTTGGGTGTAAAGTCTTCGGTATATGCTGCCCTAAGATAATCCTGCCAGATTCTTTCGTAGTCTTCTTCTGTCAGCTCTGGTGGCGCAGCTTCTTTTTTTGCTTTAAGGGCAGCTTCAGTTCTAGCTTTTTCTTGTTCTTTATATTCCCTCAGCATTCTATCTTTAACACTTTTAGGTACCTGTTGATAGGCATGAACCATAGTTTTTGATGCTGACAGCAAGTTTTGAATCAGCTCTAATGGGCCACCGGAATGGGCTATATGACGTGCGCTTGTATACACTTTTCCTAGAATCCATTTGCTATAGTAGGCATGTCTCGCTTGCTCATGCTCGTATTGAGTAATCAACCCTTGCACTGCTAAACCAGCCAAGTGTTTCAACGGATGAATGCCGTTCCCCTTACCGCCTCCAATCGTAGGGGTTCCTTTGCTCCGAACAGGGATCACTGCGGTTGCTTTCAGAATCACACCCGCCGCAGGTCCACTTAATGCTCCCGCAACAACACCAGCCACTTTTCCCATCACTGGAATGGAGCCTAATAGCTTGGACACCGTACCCAACAAAGAGTTGGCCTGTTGAAGTGCAGCCGGACTTGTTACTTTGGCGGTAGGAGTGCTGCTTGATGATGTCTTAGCTGTCGATGGAGCTTGTGCTGCCTGATATGCTTTGATACTCATCAATGGCGGCTCAGGTACAGGAGGGAGGTCGGCCACGAAAACAGGAGCTTTCACCGTACCTTCCTGATATATCACCGGAGCTTTGGTATCCGTCTCACCATCCAGTACCATGCTGCTGGCTCCGCCTTTTAGATACAGCGCCGTTCCAGCTTCGAGCGAAAGTTCCTCGCCTGCATCGAGCTTCACGTGACCACCCTGAATCTGCACATTCCCCGGACTGTCGATCGTAATGCCGTTACCTTCATGCAGTGTAATGGAAAATTCACCGGAGGTGGATAGAGTTAGTTCATGCTCAGACATTTCTACGCCGCTACCTTGTACATGTTGCCATACCTTCACATTCGGCTGTCCATTTGTGTGGCGTTGTTGTCGCAGTGAATCCGTGACATAGGCATCTTGTTCGCGGTGGGTAGGCAGATACAACTCCACCTGTTCCCCAATCTCAGGCATATCGTACCAGCCACTGTGTTCTTCCGCGACATAACGGGTGGCTACGGGAAACGAGTAGGCTTTGGCAGGATCTTGTTTCGGGTCGATGTCCAGTTGAAGTTGTACAAAATCCTGCTGTACCTTCAGTACCGTTCCTGTCAACGAAATCCCGGTAGCCTGATCGTTTTCATAACGGGCATATCGGATATCCTGTTCGGCTTGAAGATCATAGCGAGTACGCAGTAAGCCATCCGTTAATGTGGTCACGGCTCGAACCACGACCAGTTCTTTACCTTGTCCAATGGGTAACGTGATGAGGTCGCCCAGCGCATAGTATTGCAGGCTTTCGATCATATAGGTGATATACGAGCCAGCACGTTCGCCTGGCTTTTCCGTATCCAGTTCATGAAACGTTTTTCGTACTCGATAAAATACATCTCGCTCCACCTTATGCTGCTTGCCTTCGGGCATCCCGAAGAAAACCTTGGGCGAGGCTGCGGTTACCTCTGGCACAAGTACGGAGCCAAAGCGAGAAGCGAGACGTTTTAAAAACGCCCAATCGGTCTCCTCATATTGTAAAACAAAAGTCTCCAGTTTGGCATAGTTGCTTGCCGTATCAATGGCATCTCCGTATTGATATTTTCGAACCAGCGCAGTGACCAGATCATCATAGGTGCGGTGAATATCTTGATAGGAGCGCCTTTTACGCTTAATATCCATCTGGTACGAATGGGAAGCGGCCTCCAGTTCAAATGTATACACTCCTCGCACACAGTGTACGGACATATGCGTAACAATCCCATGGAACAGCCTTCTCAGCGATTGTCCCTGATCATTCAACTGACGGATCACAATGGGCTCTTGCTCCATATCCTGTCCGATGCATACAGCTCCTTGTTCTTCGGAGAGCATGCCACTGATATGTAAAAAGGCATGATCGTTAATGGTACGTGCTATTTGAAGTTTTTCAATGTGTAGGGGCTGAAAGGGACCATAAAAGCGTAGGCTTTCATATCCGATCCCATCTGATAATACACTCAAGTGTGTTCATGACTCCTTTCTAGATGCGATGGGTAATTCCAAGTAAAGCACGCCATCTTGCATTCGCTTCTGATTATAGAAGCAGCAGATGGGTACAACAGTGAGTCAAAATAGTAATGCAATGCAATATTTGTACGCTATAAAGAAACAAGAGGTGATATTTAATAAACAACCCAGCATATGTATTTATCGGTTAAAAGAGAGATTTAGTTTACAGAATGAACCATTAGAAGCGGTATTTACAATGTGTATTTCTGGAAGCAGAAGATATGGGAGGGGAGTTTTGAGCAGAAAAAGCATATAATAGATGGTAAGAGGGAGTATCAAAAGATATTTATAAAAGATTGAGCTTAAATGAAAGATGAGGGTTTATGTTATGCCAAAAAACGATAATATGCTGGCCATTCTATGGATGCTGAATTCGGGCGTAAAGATGACTGCAAAACAAATATCCGAAAAGTTAGAAATAAATATAAGGACAGTTTATCGGTATATTGATGCACTTTGTGCCAGTGGAGTGCCTATAATATCCGACACAGGTCATAATGGCGGGTATAGCCTGCTGAATAATTTTATCAGAGCGCCTTTACTATTTGATATTGAAGAAAAAAAAGCACTACTTCATGCTGCTATTTTTGCAAAAGAAGCTGGATACCCTTTGAGTGAGGCATTAGACAATGCGACATCAAAATTGAAAATGTATTCGAATCAAGAGCAGGAAAGTATACTTAGCCGTCATTTAGCCGGATTTGAAGTTATTAACCGCATGGGAGACCCTTCTCTTCAGCCGATATTGGCGGAATTGGAGCAGGCTGTAGCCAACGAATTCTCTGTAGAAATAGATTATCGCACAAGCCATGAAGAGCAACCCAAGAATAGGGTGATAGACCCCTATGGAATGGTCTACTGGAACAATAAATGGTATACTGTTGCATTTTGTCACCTAAGAAATGAGATCCGTTGCTTTCGGGCAGATCGAATTCTACAAATCAAGCGTACTCCAATCATATTTAAGCGTTCTGAAGCTTTTTCAGCCCGTGAATTTTTTATGCAAAATCTATTACCTGATTTAGTGGGCAAGGACAGTTTAATTTCTTTAACTATCGGAGGCAGGTCAGAGGCATTGGATGACTTATGTCTGCATTGGTTTTTGGGGCATCATCTGAAAGAGAGGACATCCAATCAAGCCATCTTTTTGCTTGAGGAAAAATCACTTCATACATATGTCCCTTATTTACTCTTACCCTATGGGAAATCCATTCAAGTCATCGAACCACAGAGTTTGAAGGGAAAACTTGTTGCTGTTGCGTCGGAGTTAATGGAATATTATCAACGTTAAAAGCTTCACTGACAGCAGATGTCAGTGAAGCTTTTTTATAATGATGATAATCATTGATTACCGAAGGATGATTGGTATCACTCGATGAATTATAAAATGAGGAGAATTTGCAAATGAATAATACAGTATATCTTTATGTGTTTGACACCATGGCAGATTGGGAGATCGGTTACTTAACTGCCGAACTGAACTCGGGGAGATATTATAAAAAGGGGCTGGTCCCATCCAAAATAGTTACCGTGGGAATTGAAAAGACTCCTGTAACTACAATGGGCGGATTGAAAATCCTGCCAGATATCAAACTGGATGAGTGCAAAATTGAAAGCACAGATACATTGATTTTACCCGGTGGAGATACATGGACAGAAACCATTCACCAACCCATCTTAAAAATAGCTGAGAGGTGTTTAGAGGAAGGGATATGGGTTGCAGCGATTTGTGGTGCTACCATGGGACTTGCCCAGGCAGGATTGCTGAATTCACGTTGGCATACAAGCAATGATCTGGAATACCTTAAAATGATCTGTCCCAACTACACGGGCGAAAATTATTACAAAGTGGAGTCTGCTGTAACGGATGGAAAACTGATCACTGCATCTGGAACAGCTCCGTTGGAGTTTTCTGTACATGTCTTAAAAGCTCTGGGTGTGTTTTCTTCAAAAACATTAGAAGCCTGGTATAGTCTTAACAAAACTCGTGAATCCAAATATTACTATGAGTTGATGAATTCAATCCAATGAAGGTATAAGCATAAAATTGAACTATTACGATCATTTAAAGGAGGAGTTAAAATGACTGAAAGCAGAGAATATACGGGAGTGTCAGGTAAATATACAAAGAATGGAATGCCCAACGGCTTTACATCTATTACCCCTTTTATTACAGTGAAGAATCCTTCGGAAGCAATAGAGTTCTATACAACGGTTTTCAATGCAAGGGTTAAGGATATTACTGAATATCCTGATGAGAATGGCAATAAAATAATTGTTCATGCGGAATTAGATTTTGGAAATGGTTTTTTGCAGCTGGGAGCAGCGAATCCGGCATATCAATTGGTCTTGCCGCCAGATGAAGACAATGCGTGTTATTCTTTCGGAATTTACGTCATGAATGCTGATCAGGTCATTGAAAATGCGGTAGCAAGAGGAGCGAAAGTAAGGGAACCAGTTACAAACTTTGTTTCAGGTGATCGATTCGGAAGTATATTGGATCCTTGCGGAGTAAGATGGTCTATTATGACCAGAATCGAGGATTTGTCAGAAGAAGAAAGTAGTCGTAGGGTTGCTGAATGGGCTAAAAGCTTTAGTGGAGAATAAATGCAATAACTTTTTTGGTAAAATGTATTAAAGTGACAATCTGCTAAAATGATGTAATCGAAATTCTGGTGGCAATTAGTTGGCGGAAAATACGGCATCTTTATCACCACATAAGGCATGTTGAGCGCTGTTCACTGTCAGTAAGGAAAGATTGAATACAGGATGCATAGGTGGTGTTTTAGCTCCTCAATGAGGGTCTAGTCGATAAATAGAGAGAGGTAAACCATGTTAAAACGTATAATTTTACCCTTAGCTGTTATCTTTGTGTTCGTTTCTTTAGTCTCAGTTGAGAGAGCACATGCGGGATCTAAATTTAGTTATAATGTTGAAGTTTCTGTAAATAACAGCGCTTTGACATTAGATCCATTTCTAGAGAGAGCCACAAACGAAAATAATAGCACCTTGACGACAGACGTCAGTCCGTATATAGAGAGATCCACAAACACCGTATATGTTCCTATTAAATTCATAATTGAAGGGCTAGGAGAGTCTGTCTCATGGAACATGCCTACACAAGAAGTTACAATTAAATCGAAGAATGGTACAATTATACGATTAACCGTGGGTAGCAAAGTTGCATACGTGAACGATGAAGAAAAGATGATGCCGAGTGCTCCCATTATGCCGGAATATCCAAATCGGGTTATGGTACCTCTTAGATTTGTTTCGGAAGTTCTGGGAGCTACAGTAAATTCAACTACGATCAATGGAACATTACATGTTGACATTAAGAAATAATGCTTGATAGTTTTGAAATGGGTAAAACTAATTGCTCTTTAAATCTTGGGTCGTAGAGTTTGAGGAGTAGCAATTTTAATGTATATCAAAAAGTTTGGAACAGGGGTTCAAATCCCCATGTCTCTATACTGAAACCCGCTCATTGAGCGGGTTTTTGCTTTTAGTCACCCTTATTGTAGACCAAATGTAGACATAAAACTATTTAAGGCACAGAGTTTGTTGTAACTTGTAGACATTGCTGTTTTCTTCTTTTGATGGATTTTAAAATGAAGCGCGACACCTGCTGGAATAGGATATAATCCGAAATAATTTTTAATTTTAATTACTAAAAATTTATGCTTATGATTTTTGGCAAGGGAAAATAAGATATAAAATATGGAAGGGAGTGATATATTAAGTAATTATATTGAATAATAGTATTTATGATAAAAAAGTCATAAACTAAGGAATTGAAATTATTTTGTTACTAACCATCTTAGGAGGAATTATCTATGAAGAAAAAATTAACAATACTTAGTCTAGCTTTAGCCATCACAGCCTTCTCTACTGTAAGTTTAAGCGCTTCTTACGCTTCTGATTATGACGTTTCCTCTGGAAATTCTTCTCCTTTAATTAGCGTGAATGCAAATGGTGCTGCTGTTGAGCCTCAAGCAATAGCATCCCTTGCTCGTAAAGCAGTACAAGTTGGTAAAGCAGCTTATGAAGCTAACAAGGATGCTTTGAGGGAAGCGACCCGCTTAGGAAGTCTATTAGGTACAGGTGCTTCTAGTAGTGATGTAGAGAATGCAGATGTAATTTTTGATAAATAGCTGAAACATCAGGGAGAGGATCAGATTTTTATATTTCTCTCTCCCTGATGTTATTTAAAAGAGGTGATTGCTTAAATGAAAAAAAGAAGTGAAGCGTTTATTTTAAATGCTACGTTATTCTCTTTATCGTTGTTCTTGATGGTTCATTTCTTCTTTATTTTTCTTCACGCTGGACCGCTTAACCCGGTCTCTGTTTCATTGAAATCAGTAACTGATAACTATGTTGGACGGTTTTTTCAACAAAACTGGCATCTATTTGCTCCCCAGCCTATGACTCAAAATCTAAAATTATATGTACGTGTGAAGTATAAGGGGGAGGGCAGTACCAAAACTGTTATAAGCAATTGGTATGATGTTACTGAACCTATGATCAGGACGAATGAGACGACAGTATTTTCACCTTATAATAGGATGCTCAGAATTGGAAGTGGATACATACATCAATTATATATAGGAGGAAAAGATGATCTAACATATAAATTAATGGAGAAAATATCTAAAAAAGATAATGTCGCCAAAGAAATAAATGCTTCTTTAGAAAAGGATTCGGATCAAGTTGAACAAATCATATACCGCTATGCCTCTGCGTTTGCGAAAAGAGAGTTTTTGAAACATGAAATAACCGATGTCCAGTTTATGACCTCAATATCGGATGCAATTCCATATTCAAAGCGAGATGATCTTCATTTTAAAGTGAAAGAAGATAATGTCGTATATGGTTGGAAAGGAGTTGTAAAGGATGTTGTTGAATTACCGTAATTTTTTTATGAATGAACGCTTTCTTATTGGCACAAGTATCCTTCGGATATGTATCGGGTTGATATTACTTTTCAATTATTTTATTCATTATAAACAAAGATATTTTTTTTGGCACGAATCTGGAATTAATATATATTCTGCTGGGTACAAGTCATTAACATGGTCTTTATATAATTTGAATTCATCACCTTTATTTTTTGACTTTATCTATCATTTAGGAATTGTGGTTACTATTTTTTATTTAATTGGATACAAAGGCCGCCTTTTTTCAATTCTGACCTATCTATTTTTTTATTCACTGTATGTTCGTTCTTTTCATATAAGTGACGGAGGAGACAATTTACTGATAGTAAATATGTTTTTTCTCCTATTCTCTAATAATACTGCATATTTCTCTTTTGATTCTAAATTGAATAGCTTACATGGAAAAGGCTCGAAGCAGTCTTTGATTTATAAGTTATCCATAATAATTCACAATTTTGCAGTACTTTTTTGTATTATACAACTGTGTATTGTTTATTTCTTCTCAGGAATGTATCAGCTTATGGGAGAAATGTGGCAAAACGGAACGGCACTTTATTATATCTCTCAGGTGAGAGAGTTTAGCAGACCTATTTTGGATTATATGGTTAACCATTATGTTGGACTCACCATTTTATTCACTTATTTATCTATAATTGTTAAAATAGCTTTTCCTTTTGCTGTAATTAATAAAAGCCTTAAACCGTTTGTAGTTATTGCTATGATATTGTTTCATGCAGGAATCGGTATAGGCATGGGCTTACTGACGTTTTCACTAATTATGATTGTTATGGAATTATTGTTGTTTACGGATCGAGAATATAAAAAGTTATACCATTTTATAAAGATCAGTTTCAGGAAAATATCAATTACAATTCGAAGAAAAACAAGAAAATTAGGATATGTAAGTTTTCAACACAAACAAATTCTGGTTTTCTATGATGGTTGGTGTCCTGTCTGTACAAATATAAAAGACAATTTGTACAAGCTAGATTATTTTAGAATGCTACGGCTTGTTAGTTTTCGGAATTCTTCATTGGTTCAAGCATACAAATTAGATGTTAATGAATTAGAAAGGCGAATGCATAGTTTCTCAATGAATGATTCCAGTAAAATACAACGTGGAATTGACTCTATTGCACAAATTTGTACAAGAATACCGTATCTTTGGTGGGCGGTTCCCTTTATAATTATTTTCGAAAAAATGGGTATTGGTGGTTATTTGTATGATTATATAGCTTCTAAAAGAAAAGTGATTCCCGTGGGGAACTGTGACGACTTATGTGAACTTCAGCCTAAGCGTGTCCATTAAGGAGCAAAGTATGAAAATAATTTTATTGTTAGTAGCTATAATTTTAATATTTGTTCTCATATGTATCCTGTTTTTGCTCATTGCGAAGCGCCAAAATAATAAGAAAACAGAAATGGATGTTCTAAGTTTTTTGAAGGAAAATCCGAGTAAAGCATCCTTGTTTATGATCAAAAATGGTATGGAGAAAATCAGCTATAACTCAGAAGTTAAAATGCCGCTTGCCAGCACGGTCAAAGTGATCATTGCTATCGAATTTGCTCGCCAAGTTGCGGCGGAAATATTAGACGAGCAGGAACTTGTTCCTTTAGAGGAATTAAATAAATTTTATATCCCTGGTTCCGATGGTAACGCTCATCATAACTGGATCAAATCCATTCGCTCAAACCATAAAGAGGTTCGAGGGAAAATTACGTTATTGGATATTACTCACGGCATGTTAGCATATAGTTCCAATGCCAATACAGAATTTCTGATGGCGAAAATGGGTTTGGATAAGATAAATAAGAATATTATGAAGCTCTCACTTTCTTCCCATGATAAAATCTTTCCTTTTTCATCTGCGGGATTCATGTCTCCTTATATCCAAGAGACCGAAAACATAGGCTTTAAAGAGTCGATACAAAAGATAAGTGAGATGAGCTACGAGGAATATATGAAAAAATCTATTGAAATTCATCAGATTTTAAATCGTGATCAGGGGATAGAATGTATTCAGAAATGGAACACCAGGCAGAATTATGTACGAAAGCTTCAAGTGCTGGAATCGCGCAAGCTTCCTCGTTCAACGACTAAAGAGTATGCTTACCTCATGAAGCTTATACACAAGGGGGAGTTGGTTCCTTCTACTATAAATCCATATCTAAAGATGCTAATTCAGCGACAAGTGGATAACTCCAAGTTAATAGAGTTTGGAAACAAAGGTGGATCTACCATTTCTGTTCTAACAGAGGCTTTATATTGTACGGATCGGGAAGGAAATGACATTCAACTAGCCATGTTTATTCAAGATGATTCTGGGGTGGATCATATTTGGCTCAAGCAGAAGCTGGATTTGTTTTTTTACAAATTATTAACGGATACTGCATTTCAAGAAGAGGTAAGAAGCAAATTATCATATGACAAGGGAAGAAATTGAATGTTTTTTTATTTTGTAAAAATGCTGCTGATTCCGCTTATACTTTACTGGATCATGGCTTACTTTCCATTTAAAAATCGTATTTCGTGGTATATACACACTTTGTTTACAAGTGCATATACGTTCATGATTTTATTCATAAATGATTGGACAGAAATTAGCTATTATTTACGACCGGTTTGCATCGTATTGTTTGGATGTTCCTTATTCCGTCAAATGGTTACTTTACGCTCTTTTAAATTTAATGGCTTAAATAGAAAAACACGAATATTCCTTTCTCTTTATGGTTTATTAGCAATATATCAAGTTTTTATATGTATTTTATTTAGTATTTCATACATTACATCCACTCCTAAACACGAAGATGCAGTCGATTTAGCGTTCCCTTTGAAAGGAGGGGCTTACGAGGTAGTGAATGGTGGAATGAGTTCATCTATGAACTATCACTTTTCGCATCGTACTCTGAAATATGCGGTGGATATAACTAAGCTCACCCCGTTAGGTTCAAGAAAAGGGATATTTGATAATCCTGAATCTTTAAAATCCTATCCCATTTATAATGATTCAGTATATAGTCCGGTTGAGGGTAGAATTATCGAAGTTGTGGATGGAGTAGAAGATAATGTCCCAAACTCCCTGGGCCGTAGTACTACAAATATGATTATCATCAAACACCAAGGATATAATATTCTGTTGTTACACTTGAAGAAAAATAGTCTATTAGTCAAGAAAAATGATTTTGTCAAGGTTGGACAGGAAATTGCGAAAGTAGGGAACTCAGGTTACAGTAGTGAGCCGCATCTTCATGTTCATGCTATAAAACATGACAATAAGAGAGATTACTTCAATGGAACCTCGGTTCCTATTACTTTTAATGGTAATTACTTAAAGAGAAATGATTTGCTATTTAATCAAACACTTATTTTTCGTTAAAAATGTATACCTACCTAGAAAGTCGGTTTGAGAATTTGTTTACCAGATTTTTAGTATGGTGTATTGTTCTTCAAAGCAAGTATTTTCAACTTAAGCGAGAGGTATATCCTTACCATCGTCTCGATACATGTAGAGTGCGTGGTAGTAATATATCGAGATAAGAAGCATTGATGTACGAGGGATAGAGGGGAATTTGAATATGTTCCTGCATTCCAAAAAAACGTTTTAGGATTGAGTGCTGTTCATTTTTACTGAACAAGGACATTAATTTGGAAGAGGTAGGGAGAAACGGTAAAGAGGGGCCGCGAGCCCCTTTTATTTGTGTGATGTTGAGCATTTTTATTCATTTACAGAAAGCGTAGCATTTCATTTCAAGATTTTTCATCACAAAAAGGCTTTTGTCTCATTCAATGAGCGTGCTATATTCGATAAAAGCTGAATTGTATTCCTTATCTCATGTTCCGTAGTGTCTGGGTGAATTGCACAGATTCGGAGAACAGTTTTTCCATTAAGTTGTGTCGTAAGCACAGAGGCGTATCCGTTTGTCATCATTTCTTGGGAGATCCTTTTATTGAGTGAATCTAATTCTTGCTCAGATAATCCAGTTGGCGCATATCGAAAATTAACAATCGCTAACTGTGCGGGGGATACAATTTCCCAATGATTATGTTTTTTGATTTCATCTTCAGCCCATTCTGCGAGTTGAACTCCATGCTCTATGGCTTCACCGACAGCATTAGTTCCTAAAGCCTGTAGTGTCACCCATAGTTTCAAACTTCGAGCAGGCCGCGTTAATTCAGGGCCCAGATCCCAATAATTAATATATTCTTCATTAGTCTCGGCATCTTTCAAATATTCTGGATGTGTGCTGAAGCAGTTTCTAAGCTGTTGATTTTCTTTGGCTAAAACTACGCTACAGGAATATGTCTGCATTAACCATTTATGTGCATCCCAGGTAATGCTATCTGAACGCGATATACCGCTCAAAAGGGGCTTATATTTCGAAGAAGCCAAAATCGATGCACCGTAAGCTCCATCCACGTGTAACCAAATGTTATGTTTTTCACATAGGTCAGCAATTTCGTTCAACGGGTCAATGCTTCCCGTATTGGTTGTGCCAGCCGTGGCAATGATCGCAAAAGGCTTCATGCCAGCCGCCTGATCATCCATTACTTTTTTTTCTAAGGCTGAAACATCCATACGAAAATTTTTATCACTTGGAATCTTTCTGATTTGATCACCACGGAATCCGAGGATGCGTAACCCTTTGGCGACCGATGAATGAGTTTGATCTGAAACATAAGCAGTTCCAATGGCATATTCCTGCTCGGATAACCTTGCATTGCGTGCAGCCGCTAAAGCGGTCAAATTCGACAGCGATCCGCCCGACAGAAATAAGCCTCCAGCAGTATTGGGATATCCTGCTTGGTCACACATCCACCGGATCACTTCCCCCTCTAAAAGGCTTGCGCTCGAACTCAGCATCCAGCTTCCGGCATGGGTATTATAAGCGCTGGTCATGATATCTCCTAACCACGAGTAAAGAGACATTGGACCAGGAACCAATGCGAAAAAGCGAGGGTGTTGCATGAAGGTTTGGTGAGGATAGACGTTTTTCCTCATTTCATCGACGACCTCTTGTATCGGTCTTCCTTTTTTCGGAAAACCAATTCCCCTTAAATGAGCTATTGTATCCCCATCTGCAGTGTTGATTACTTTTCGGGATCGAATATTGTTATTTTCTGCTATAAATGAATGTATGAACTGCTCAATAATCTCACCTAATTGCTGACTTGGTTCTTGATTCATTATAAGCATCTCCTTTGCTTAACTTCAATCAAGTATAATATAACATCTGTTGTCATATTGTGATATTCACCGATTTCATCATTACGTTTATTTTTAGGCTCTTCGCTATTACGCAAAGTAATTCTCAAAGGCAAAGAGAGCTATAAAATCGCCGTTCAGTGCAAATGCTGGAAACGTGATGTTGAGAATGATATAGTACTCCAACTCAAGGCTGGTAAGCAGGTACATAGTTGCTGTGTTGCTTGGATGGTAACGACGAGTAATTTTACAAGGCAGCAAGGAGCGGGGGAGCTTGTAATATAGGAGGGGGAACCTTAGTTATCTGAAAATAATTAAAAAAAGAGAATAAATGTTTAGTACTTGTAAGAAAAGTGTTCGAAAAACGCTTTGCCAGATGTTGCATGAGCTACTTAAAAATTTAAAAAATGACTCTGGATTAAACTGGGAGTAAAAAAATACTGGTGGCCCTTAAAGATGCGATAGGAGCCACCAGTAAAAACTAATTTACTTATATTGTTAATAAGAGCCAACTATACTTTTACTGTATATTGTACCAACACCTCAAAGGAATAAAAAAATGGGTGAGCCATCTTTCGATACACACCTTAATTTTGACTAAGAATTATTGTCCAATTTGTTCTAAGATTTGTGTGTAAGCATTCCTATAATGATCGGGGTTAGGATCTTCTCCTATTATCTTGGGTACGTCAAAGTCAGACAGCAGGAAATGGTGTTTGGGTTGAACATCATGCCTTGCTAAGCAACTCTTGCAACAGGACAAGGGACAGCCGTCAATTGCAATGATGTCACGTCCCGATTTTGCTGTTCTGACAAGTGGTTTGACATCACCACCAACACCAGCTATGCAGGACATTTCAGCGACTTTTTCTCGATCCATTTGTATAGCGATCATGTTAGCGGTTTGTGCTGCGGAGGAACATCCAGAACATGAATAAACAAGAGGTAAATCAGTTCTTTTCATCTTTGTACACTTCCTTGTTTTTTCTTTGTGATCGGTCACGGTATCTTTGGTTCTAGATGAAATCAAATTAAAATTGTTTGTATTTTAACTTAAATTTACAGTCTAAAACGTGATCGTGATCACGACATTATTTTTGTGAAATCTGTTATAGGGCTAACTATTTGTATACAATTCAGCCAGACCCCCCTTTTTAACTTAATTTTTCTAATAGAGAATTAGCCCTATCTAAATATAAATCTGGATCGTCATCGTTAATCACCATTAAAATTTCTTTAATTGTCTGTTTAGTTGAACTTTCTAATTTCTCTAAAGCTTTACCGTAAAAAATCAATAAATAATTTAATTTAAAAATGTCTGACGTACAATCAAAATGTCGAAATCTTTATACGGATATTACATGGGTTAGATGTGTTCATGGATGGATGATGGGTTCATGCGGCACTGGGGGGGCTTTTTGAGCAGCCGCAACTTATACTTTTGTATTGTTTAACTTATTGCAGCGGATAAAAAGAAACCACAACACGCGGCTAGCACGTATTATGGCGTTTAATTTTACATACGGTATGAAAATTTTTACAGACTCTTTTGAATAGTTTCCATGGGTCTATTTATATGGTTTTATAATCCAGTTTCATAGTCTTCTATCAAATGTGACCAATATCCTTCAACATCCTTCAATGCAGCTGGGTCAATCTGTTCATAAAGCTTTCGTAGTTCAATTGCATATTTGTATGAAGTATATATCTCTCGTTGTCTCATTTCCGATGACAATTCCTGCCTAATTAATTGAAACAAAAAAAATGTTCTTAAGTTCTTATTAAGCATGTAAACAAATGGATGATGAAAAGAAGAACTAGTAAAAAGCCCACCCTCACCTTCTTTTAAGTAAAGTCCATATCCGTATGAAGCATAATGACCGATTTTGATAAATTGTACCTCACCAATTAACAACTTTTTAAAATCATTCAGTTCATAAAATACAAAATCATCAAATTCTTCTGGTACTCCAATGTCAATCATAAAGTCAGCATTTTCACGACTTACTCCAAGACCTACCAATTCATTAAAATCATAGTCTCGTATTTCTGAGTCATAATATTCACGAATTTCTCGAATATCATAATCCATACTATCACTCCTTTAACTTTTCAAGTTCTTGGGCTAAACCAGTATTGCCTCGATCTCTTGAAGCCTTATCCCCATACTCAACACTATAAGTTACTTCAGCATCAGGTAATTCCTTAGAAAGTAGCTCTTTACAATTATGACCACCAAGGATGCATGGTTCTCTTTCAGTATAAACTCGATGAACTATATACGTCTGCCCGTTTTTTTCAGCGGCAATTTTTTCTTCAACCAAAACCTTTTCAGAATGGACCTTTTTTACTTCTACTTTTCCACTCGGCTTTACTACTGATCTTTCTGTGCTTTCAAAAACCTTCTGAAAACGAACACCGTCTATTTCAATTTCCGCTACTACTAGATTTCTTAAATCGAATATTTGATTTTCAATTCGATACTTTTTCGTCATTGCACTTAAATCTGTTTCTCCATAACCAACTTGTTTTGGAATTTTGGAGTTAGGTATTCTGTTAGGGTTACCCGTCCCCTCTAACGCCTGTCGTTTCTTAATATCATCAAAGGTAAGCTTTTCTTTAATTGAATAATCCCCAAACTTTGATGCTTCCCTTGCAGCTTTGCTCTGAGCGATGTTTTGTAATACTCGCTGTTTTATTTGTTCGGCCGGAGATACTTTAATTACTCCTGTCCCCGGTGTTTCAACATTAACTTTTGGAGCTTTAATTGATTTAGAAGGTATCTTTATATTCCTGCCAAATTTAGCACCGTATAAACTTCCAACCATCTGAAATTCAGAAAATACGCTACTGATTATAATTGCATTTGCCTGCCATTTTGGTATTTCTTCGCCTGTCCAATAGTTCTTTCCTTCTTTAGCTGCTTTAATCTGTTCTACGAAAATATCCACATTTTCTGGTTCGTGATGTAATTTGATTTCTCCATTTTTGATAGCTTCGTTATAGGCAAGAGTGGCTTGGGCTGCTTTCTGATCGGTAACTCCATTTTTACTGAGGACCCACATAGTACCCATAAATTCTTTATCATACTCATCAAAATTATAGGATACTTTGGCTTTTTCAGCTGCCATGTAGCTGTCATAATTGGCTCTCCAGCGTTGTCTCAGATCTATAGGAATCTGCTGATACGCATGAACCATTGCATTAGACTCTTTCAGCAGGTTTTGAACCAGTTCCAGTGGGCCACCGGAATGCGCTATATGACGTGCACTCGTAAACACTTTCCCAAGAATCCACTTGCTATAGTAGGCTTGTCTCGCTTGATCATGTTCATACTGGTTAATCAATCCTTGGAGTGCTAGACCAGCCAAGTGTTTCAACGGATGAATACCGTTCCCCTTTCCGCCTCCAATCGTAGCAGTTCCTTTGCTCCGAACGGGGATCATTGCGGTTGCTTTCAGAATGACACCCGCCGCAGGTCCACCTAAAGCTCCCGCAACAACGCCAGCCACTTTTCCCATCACTGGAATGGAGCCTAATAGCTTGGACACCGTACCCAACAAAGAGTTGGCCTGTTGAAGTGCAGCCGGACTTGTCACTTTGGCGGTAGGAGTGCTGCTTGATGTCTTAGTAGCTGATGGAGCTTGCGCCGCCTCGTATGCTTTGATGCTCATGAGTGGCGGCTCAGGCACAGGAGGGAGGTCAGTCACGAAAACAGGAGCCTTCACCGTACCTTCCTGATATATCACTGGAGCTTTGGTATCCGTCTCACCATCTAGTACCATGCCGCTGGCTCCGCCTTTTAGATATAGCGCCGTTCCAGCTTCCAGTGAAAGCTCCTCGCCAGCATCGAGCTTCACGTGACCACCCTGAATCTGCACATTCCCCGGACTGTCGATCGTAATTCCGCTACTTTCATGCAGTGTAATGGAAAATTCACCGGAGGTGGATAGGGTCAGTTCATGCTCAGACATTTCTACGCCGCTACCTTGCACATGTTGCCATACCTTCACATTCGGCTGACCATTGGTGTGGCGTTGTTGTCGCAGTGAATCCGTTACATAGGCATCTTGTTCGCGGTGGGTAGGCAGATACAATTCCACCTGTTCTCCTACTTCAGGCATATCGTACCAGCCGCTATGTTCTTCGGCGACATAACGGGTGACCACTGGAAACCAGCAGGCTTTGGAAGGATCTTGCTTCGGGTCAATGTCCAGTTGAAGCTGTACAAAATCCTGCTGTACCTTCAGTATCGTTCCTGTCAACGAAATCCCGGTGGCCTGATCGTTTTCATAGCGGGCATAGCGGATATCCTGTTCGGCTTGAAGATCATAGCGAGTGCGCAGTAAGCCATCCGTTAGTGTGGTCACGGCTCGAACCACGACCAGTTCTTTGCCTTGTCCAATGGGTAACGTGATGAGGTCGCCCAGCGCATAGTATTGCAGGCTTTCGATCATATAGGTGATATACGAGCCAGCACGTTCGCCTGGCTTTTCCGTATCCAGTTCATGAAACGTTTTTCGTACTCGATAAAATACATCTCGCTCCACCTTATGCTGCTTGCCTTCGGGCATCCCGAAGAAAACCTTGGGCGAGGCTGCGGTTACCTCTGGCACAAGTACGGAGCCAAAGCGAGAAGCGAGACGTTTTAAAAACGCCCAATCGGTCTCCTCATATTGTAAAACAAAAGTCTCCAGTTTGGCATAGTTGCTTGCCGTATCAATGGCATCTCCGTATTGATATTTTCGAACCAGCGCAGTGACCAGATCATCATAGGTGCGGTGAATATCTTGATAGGAGCGCCTTTTACGCTTAATATCCATCTGGTACGAATGGGAAGCGGCCTCCAGTTCAAATGTATACACGCCTCGCACACAGTGTACGGACATATGCGTAACAATCCCATGGAACAATCTTCTCAGCGATTGTCCCTGATCATTCAACTGACGAATCACAATGGGCTCTTGCTCCATATCCTGTCCGATGCATGCAGCTCCTTGTTCTTCAGAGAGCAACCCACTGATATGTAAAAAGGAATGGTCGTTGATAGCACGTGTTATTTGAAGTTGTTCGATGTGTAGTGGCTGAAAGGGACCATAAAAGCGTAGGCTTTCATATCCGATCCCATCTGATAATACGCTCAAGTGAGTTCAAGACTCCTTTCTAGATGCGATGGGTATTTCCAAGTAAAGCACGTCATCTTGAATTCGCTTCTGATTAAAGAAGCTGCAGATGAGTATAACGGTGAGTCAATATAAATATGTATAACAAGGTTTGTACGCTATAAAGGGACGAGAGGTGATATTTAATAAACAACCCAGCATATGTATTTATCGGTTAAAAGAGAGATTTAGTATACAGAATGACCCATTCATTGGGGGATTTTCAATGTGTATTTTTGGAGATAGGGAAAATGGGAGAGGGGACGTAGCAAAAACCCCCTTGAATAGTCATACATATGTGATGTATGTCAAAGGGAGCTCTTGTATAAAATTTATAGTTTGCAGCTTCTAAGACTTAGTCTGTTTGTTCCATCCAATTTAGAATAACTTGCAAAGCCAGTCCAATATTACCAATCTGACAGTGAGTAGCAGATGTTTCATGAGGAGTAAACATTCTTGCTGAAAGTGATCGAACATTTGTTAGCATCAAAATTTGATCTGTAAGCTGATTGATTGGCACGTAATGATCGTTTTGTCCTGCAAGCAGCAAGACACCCTGAGTTACTAAATGAGAGAAGTGATTGGCGTTGTAGGCCTTTGTGCCATTAATGAAGTCATAAGGGGTGTTGCTTCCTGTAACATGCATGCCTTGAGCAAGAGCCCATTTAGCATTAAACTCTGCTTCATCAATTGAGCTAAGGTATCATTTACGGTTTGCGAATCTCCTTCATCCATCATGATATTAATCTTATCCCGGAAGGAAGGGGGGATTTGATGCGTTACCACTTCATAAAAATCCGTTAATATATTATAGGCAATTGCTTTTTTTACTCTCGGTTCATAAGCAGCTGCTCTCAAAACAAGATTGCCGCCTAAAGAGAGGCCTATAAGTGTTACATTTTCAACCTTGAAATAGTCCAGCAAACTTTTAACTGGTTTTTCCCATTCATGTGTCATTGGAATATTGTAGGTGTCCAAGACACTTCCTTGTCCTGGACCTTCAAACATAATAACATCATATCCAGCATCTCTGAATACCATAGACATTCGGAAAAGCTCTTCGATATAACTGTCGAAACCTCCAAATAAAACCAAAGTCTTTTTCGGATTTTCTGCCGAAAGACGATAAGCGGAAAGATAGCCTCTTTCATAGGGAATTAAATAGTGCTGTTCATCTGTAATACCATAAGCTTCTTTGGAGAGCTGAATAAACTGATCACGTAATTTTAGCTTGAGTGAATTTGATTGTGGAATAAAAAACTCAGAGCCTCTGAAATAAAAGGCTGCACGTAATTTTGCACCTGTGTTGGATATTAGAGAAGCGAAGGAGATAACAAAAACAACCAATTTTTAATTTTTTGTTCAGGGTGATTTGCTATCCTCATTTTATATAATTAGGAAATTCCCTAAAAAGTTATATTATCTAAGCGGTATTCAATATTAGGCCCTTGGTATTACTAAAGGGTCTTTTTGTTCCATATATCTCCAACAATATGCTATAGTGTAAGAAATAAAGAAAATTTATGCAGGTTTTAGTAGGAGTGTGACTTAGTTGTTTCTTTGGTCATGGGCATATAGTCCTTTTATATTATTTGGAATATTGCGATGGGGTAAAGGTCAGTGGCAAGGACGTATTATGCTGAAGGGATATTTCTCAGTGAGATATTCGGATCAATGTAGACACGGAAACGATGACAGAATAATGGAATAGGTGGGTCAATGATCCGTTTTAATATTCGATCGTAAAAGAGCCTTCTAAGATTAGAGTATAAAAAAACAAAATGCTGGATACGAAAATCGTATTTGCTTTACAGTCTCTCGAGAGGACTGCCTATCATAGTAGGTATCAGGGGTATAATATAGAATTCTTTTTCCTTGATCTGCTTATCACTATAGGTTATTAGTCCTCTACTTTATTTGAAAAGGAAAATGACGAAACAGTAGTGCTAATGTAGTGGGTTGACTATCTACTAAAGGGGGGGCTTTTCTATGTTTCTTTTAGAAGTTAGAATTACAAACTTTCGAAAGTTTGGTCAAGGAACAAATGGTGAACCCGGATTGGTTCTCGTTTTAAATAAAGGGCTGAATGTTCTCATTGGTGAAAATGATGCAGGAAAATCGACAGTAATTGATGCAATCAAATTTGTATTATTAACACAAAGCAGAGAATATTCTAGACTAGAAAAAGATGATTTTCATGCTGATTCAAATGAACTGAAAATCGAATGCATCTTTAAGGGGTTTTCAGTAAACCAAGCAAAGGATTTTTTAGAGTGGATTACTATTGATTCAGATAAACAATATAGTCTTCGTGTTTTTCTAACTGCCAAAAAGGATGTTAAAGGAAAGATATTAATTGACGATGTGCATGCAGGAAGTGATAGCGAAGGGCAAATACTACATAGTAAAGCACGTGATTTACTTAGAACGATTTATCTTAAACCATTGAGAGATGCAGAAAATGAACTTGCTGCTAAACGAAACTCACGATTATCTCAAATATTATATTCACATCCCGAGTTTTCTACGGGTGAAGATCATAGACTGGTTGAAATCATTAAGGAGGCTAATCAAAAAATCAAGAGATACTTTGATTATGACGAGCTAACTAGTGAGGAAAAAAAGATTCTAAAATCAATCAATTTTTACTTATCAAAGTTCTCTGATAACAAAAATTTGTTGAGTTCAAATATAGAAATTGCTGCAGTTAACCTAAAAATGATCTTAGAGAAAATTGATCTTTTGCTTGTTACTACGAAATCAGGTTTAGGATCCCTTAATCAACTATACATTGCGGCTGAGTTATTACTTTTACAAATTGAAAAAACTGAAGGTATTAACCTCGCACTCATTGAGGAAATAGAAGCTCACTTGCATCCACAGGCTCAGATAAGAGTGATAGATTACCTTCAAGAATTAAGTGAAAGTAGCACATCTCCGATGCAAATACTATTAACAACTCACAGTGTCACATTAGCTTCAGTTATCAAATTGAATAATTTAATTTTGTTTGCTGAAGGCAAGTCGTTTTCTTTGTCTGAAGGTAATACTAAACTACACAATGGAGACTATAGATTTTTAGAAAGATTCCTAGACTCCACAAAAGCTAACTTTTTCTTTGCTAAAGGAGTTATGATTGTCGAAGGTGATGCAGAGAACCTATTGCTTCCTACATTAGCGGATAAATTAGGAAAATCTTTTGCTAAAAATGGAGTTTCCATTGTCAATGTAGGGAGTACTGCATTGTTGAGATACTCAAAAATATTTATTAGAGAATTAGATCCTATTATGCAGTTACCTGTTGCAATAGTTACCGATTGTGACGAGCCAGTATCAAAGATCGATAAAGAGTCTGGTGGTATTGTCATGCTTCCAGCTAGAAAACCCCAAAAAATAAAGTCTGAAAAGAAAGTCAAATATAGCGATCAAAATGTAAAAGCTTATATATCTCATGAGTGGACTTTAGAATTCGATTTGGCTTGTAGTTGCTTAAAAAAAGAACTGTTCGCCTCAATTCTCATGGCAAGGGATTATGCTAATCAAGATAAGGAATTAACAGAGGGGAGAGCGGCAAAGACATATAAGGAAATCGGTGATTATTTAAAAGAAGCTGAAACACAGATTAGTGGATGGAGCACCTATGAACCCTTCATGCTAGCTTCAAACATAGTTAGAGATGTAATACTGAAGAAAAACATTTCAAAAGCGGTTGTTGCTCAATGCTTTTCTGAAATTTTGAATGAACGTAGCTTTACATTGGAGGAATTAGAAGATATCAGAAGCGACAGTTATCTAAAGTACCTAGTTGATGCTATAGATTATGTGACAGGAGCTTAGGATAATGCAAATGTTAACCGTAACAGATGAAGATATTGAATACGCAGCTAAAGTTTTAAATATACCAAATGGTTTTGATACCCCAAGAGTTAACGTTATAAAGTGCATGGAGAGTAGAGATGTAGTTGCATGCCCAGGGAGTGGAAAAACTACAGTATTACTCGCTAAGTTATTAATTCTAGCAAGACATATACCTTTAAAAAATAATAGAGGAATTTGTATTTTAACTCATACAAATGTAGCGATTGACGAAATTAAAGAACGGCTAGGTGATAAAGCCAATGAATTACTCACTTATCCAAACTTTGTTGGAACAATACATTCATTTATCAGTAAGTTTTTAGCTAATCCTGCGTTTGTTAACTACTACTCTGGAAGAATTTCAAGAGTTTTTGAACCTGTAGATTATAAATTACGATTAATAAAAAAATATAAGTCCCTGTATCCTCCATTCTCAGGAAGTAAACTAGATGGTTTCCTCTATGGAAGACTCAATAAAAAAATAAAAGAATCAAAAGACAATTCTAAAATAGCAAAGGCAAAAGATGATTTACTACGATCCTTAGAATTGGATTACACAGATAACACGATAAAAAAAGTCACTTTTAACAAAAAAACTACTGTTTTAAAGAATCCAAACTCGGATGCTTATAAAGAATACATTACATTAATTGATCAACTTCAAAATGAAGGTATATACTCCTACAATGAACTTCAAGGACTCGCACATAGGTATGTAAATGATTTTCCAAGAGAACTACAAAGTATTTTTTCAGAGCGATTTTCGTTTGTATTTGTAGACGAAATGCAGGATACTAGCCTACTTCAGTTGCAAGTATTAGAAAAAATTTTTGACAATGAAAAAATGATTTTCCAATGTTTTGGTGATCCGCAGCAAACAATTTATGAATCCGATGATAAAGGCTGTTCATGGGAACCCAAAGATCCTTTATTCATAAAAAACAGTAATAGACTGAGTAAAAGTATCGCAAAAGTTGCAGATGTTGTAGCATTAAAACCTTATGGAATGCAAGGCAGAGAATCACAAAAAGGAAACCTACTTTCGCCAGTGATTATCAGTTATAAAGATAATGATGTATCACATGTACTTGAATCTTTTGCTAAGTTGATTATCAAATATAAGTTGAATGAACTGGATAATGCGATATTTAAAGCAGTTGGCATGGTAAAGGACAAAAATGAAGAGCTATCTATTACGAGTTATTTCCCAGTATTCGAAAAATTAGAGATTAGGAGTAATGTAAACAAAGATTTTTCTGATCTTAAGAGTTACTTAGTTATGCTTGACAGAGCGGTAATTGAGAAAGAAGGTATAAAGGCGTATTATGATAGATTCATTCTAGCAATATTAAAGTACTTGCGAATAAATGATATTAGGACTGACGAAGGCAGGCTTTTCTCTAAAGTATCATTTTTGAAGTATTTACGTGAAAACGATGTGAGATTATATAAAACGACGCATAGATACTTTGCAAGAATAGTTTTAGCAATAGCTAAAGGGAAATGTGTATTAGCTAGTTTTAAGTACATTTTAGCCATTATTGTGAATCGTCTATTCCGTTTTAAAGTTAACATATATAAGGATGAATTTATGAACGGAACTCCTTTGGTTGCAACAATAGCTGTTAATGAAGAAGAAGTGAACATGTACAGATATGATGACTTAAGAATTGAGTTAGACAGTGTTCATGGAGTTAAAGGACAAACGCATAATGCCACTTTATATTTGGAAACTTTTTATTTTTCTAGAACAAATGAAAGTATTATTAAATTTTTGATTGGGGAACAAAGTTCCACCATTGAGGAGCACGTTGAAAAACACATACGTGTTGCGTATGTCGCTATGACAAGACCTACTGATTTACTGTGTATTGTGTTGAATGAAGAAATTTATTTGGAGAACAAAGTAAAGTTAAATGACTTAGGGTGGATACATTACCAAGAAATAATATAGCCAAAAAAATATAAAGTTCTCTGAAGCAAGCGGAGAGGAAAAATGGAAAATCAAGTCGGTGAAGTTGTGATTATGCCTAAAAGCTTGAATGAAAAACCACTTTAGACTTTACTAAAATCAGAACCCATTATTGAATTGATCTCCTATCTCACATTTGATATCAGAAAAAGGGTGTAGTTAAGATGTCTATTAAGAAAATAACAATAAAAAACTGCAAATCAATTGAGTTTCTTGAACTGAACTTGAATATGAATATCAATTGTTTTATAGGTATTAATAATGTTGGTAAATCAAATATTATGAAAATTATTCATTTTTTTTATATCAATCTAACTAAGGAATTTTATGATGATTCAATGTTTAGTAAAAGTAACCCTTACAACGATGAAGTTGAAATTTCTATAGAGTATAATTTCAAAGGGTTATTAGATAAAATACAAGGTAATACCAATGTCAATAATGGATTTTTAGATGACTTTTTTTCAAACATTAAATTCAGTCAATTTCATAGTGGTTTGGATCCTTTGAATGATATAGTAGAGAAAGTAAAAAAATATGCTGATAAATATATTAAAAAAGATAAGTGTACGCTTACTCTAAAATACAACCGTCAAAATAAATCAATTAATTGGAATATAAAAGACTATGAGTTTCGAGCATTTATTTCTGTGAGGTTCCCTGTCTTTTTTTTAGAGTCTAGAAATATTGACCTTTATAATTGGGAATCCATCTGGAAGCTCATAGGAGAAATAGCTCCGTTCAGAAAAAAAGTCTCTATAACAGGAAATATTGAAGGGATTTTTGAATTAGATGATGAGGGACGAGATAATTACAGTACAGTGATTCAAGATATTATCTCAGAAATTGAAAAATCAAATATACGAGTTAAGCAGTCAAATATATATGAAAAAATCAGTCAGATTATACAGCTTCAATTAGGGGGTAATGGCTTTGAGTACGAAGCTCATAATTTAAAAATTGGTTCTTATGGAATGAATTCTTATTCATTTATGAGCTTATATGTAAAATTAATCTTACGCCTTTTTAATAATAAACATTTATCGAGCCCGTTGATAATGATAGACGAGCCAGAACTTCATCTTCACTTAAAAAAAATAGAGCAATTTACAAGAGAAATCAAAAAATACGAGAGATTCTCAACAACTAAATGGATATTTGCAACTCACTCCCCGACTTTTGTAAAGAACATAATCGTTGAACATGAGAACTACGAAATGTTTCACGTAACCAATACAGAATTTTTTAATAAATCTTATGTATCGAGAATAAATGGATTTAAGGAAAAAAAACATAAACTAATATCAGATAATGAAGCTAATTTATTCTTCTCAGAGGTTTGTTTTTTTGTAGAAGGGGATACAGAATTAGAGGTTTTTAGAAACGACAATTTGCGTATTCTGCATCCTAAATTGAATAAAATAGATATATATGCTTTTGATGGAAAGGAGGATAAACTTAAATTAGTTAATCCGAATGATAGAAAAACTAAAATAAATTATTTAGTTATGATTGATATGGACAAGATATTGAACTACTCTCCTAAAAAGAAAAAATATATGCTTTCAGGTAGTGCTTATTTAAATGTGATTAAAAACAGAAACATTATTAAACGTGAAAAATATCACTATACAAAGAAGTTTAATGATACATTTAGAGTCAGAAGCGAGATAACACAAAGATTAAACTCAAATAAATTTGAGGTAGATTCCACAGGACTTTGTATTGAACAAAGTGAGGAACGAGCTGAACTAATCGAACTTATCCAGCAATATTATGATCAGTACAACTTTATGCCATTAGAGACAACTATTGAAGGTACTATTATCAATAAGAGAAACTACCACCTCTTCTGGCAATGGATTAAAGAACATGATTGGAACCAAGAGAATTTTGATAATCTGTACTCCGATTTACAGACGGAAGATCATAAAACAACCTTTCTTAGGTTGGTCTTTTTTGGGAAAACAGATTGGTTCAGTAGTGATAAAGAAGGAAATAACAACAATCAAGAGTTCGTGAAAAAATTAAAAGTTATAAAAGAGATACGCAAGCAATTAAAAGAATCTACACTTGATTTTGGAGATAAGACAAGCGGTTGGGTTACTAACTATCTTAATTGGTTCTTCGATAGAAAATTAAAAATAGAAAAGTCCGAGGATGTATTTGTAAATAGAAGCTTATTTCAAGCGAGCTTTCCCGAATTAGGAAAAGTTATTGAGAAACTGGAGAAATTGTTATAAACTAATTCTAAAGCAATGGGGTAAGTAGTAAAATCTGAAGTAGTTATTTATTGACTATAGATGCCATGATGACAGTTTTTTTATCCCTTATACAAGAAACTAAAAATCTCTTGTGACGTGCTTAGTAACGGGTGTAGGGAAAATCCATGGTTTGAGGCCTGCTAATTGTCGCGCTAGTATACGCTTATTGGCCTATGCATTAATTTCGAGGTTCTGGGATGTACTTACCCTTGCTTTTTTAGGAGAATTTAAATGCGTATTGAGAGTTTAAGTAAATTCGAGAAAAAAGTTCTTCGTGATAGTGTATCTCATTATGTTGACCTTCTAACTGAAGAGCAACTACTTACAGCATATTATACGAAAATAATTAAAAAGAAGGATAAGTCCGATAGAGTTATTCATTGTATAGATAATGAACATTTGATATATAAGATTCAAAAACAACTGAAGAATAATTTTCTTGATTTCATTCCTCTTTCTAATTATGCATACGGATATGTTAAGGGGAAGTCATATTACGATTATCTTAAACCACATGTAAAACACGGCTACTATATGAAGTTGGATATTAAAGATTTTTTTCACTCTATCAAAGAAAAGGAATTAAGGGAGGTTTTAAAATATTACGTTGATGATGTTAGTATTAATGAAAGTTTAACTATTTTAGATTTTATTACTAAAGTTGTTACTGTTAATGAGTTCCTACCCCAAGGTGCAGTAACTTCACCTGTCCTTTCTAATATTTATTTCAGGTTCCTAGACATCAGAATATCTAGATATTGCCGCAAGTTTGGTATAAATTATACTAGGTATGTTGATGATCTACTCTTTTCATCTGATAATTTATTTATCCATAAGAGAGTATTTATTAATGGGATTACAAAAATTCTTAAGAGTCAAGGATTTCAACTAAATCCTAAAAAGGTTCGGAAAACGAAGTCTGAGATATGCTTAAATGGCTTTGTAGTGGGTGAAAACATTCGTTTATCTCGTAAAAAAACAGCAATTATTTCTTCATTCATTTATTACTATCAATGTTCTCCCAACAAGACTCTTGAAGAATTACTAACTGAGGTCGAAAAGAACCTTGAGATAAAGATCAAGATACCCAATCTTCATAACTTTTTAGCAGGTTATCGATCTTTTTTACTTGGTTTGTTACCTTTTGATAGCGTAGGAGTTCTTCCTGAGGTTATAACAAGAACAGACAAAAAAATTTTATATAAAATAAACGAAATAGAGAAAATATTAGATATGACTGCTGCTAATATTTGATAGGTTACCTCGTGGCCACACTTTTTTGCTCTTGAATGCTACGGCGCACTCAACAGTGAAACAAGAAATTCAAAAAAGCCTTGTCCCGGTTTTTCTTCACATTTTTTTATCTTACAAGACCCCATCTCTCCACTGTCAGCGATAGGTCAGAAAATATTGTTCTGTATGCATTGCGTGGGAGAGATCTTATTATTCCATCTTTTCAAACCAATCAAATTGATGATCAAGTTTAAAGGTCTAGCAATCGATGCTAGGCCTCTATATGGTCTCGTTCCACAAAAAACTTTCTTTCAGCAAATGATGACTATTTCTTTTCTTCCATCTCAACCAGATCAATAATTTCCCGAATATCTTCAATATTCATGGCTTCGGCTATTCTTTCAATATGATTAAAATTGATGCTTTCACGTTTACCGGATTGAAGTTCGCTTAGAGCAGCGTGTCGTACATCAGATAAACGTGAGAGTTCTCTCAAGGAAATATTGTGTTGTCTTGTAATTTCGTTAATTTTCACAACTACTTTCTTTGCCATTAGGTTTCCCACCTTATTTTACAAATTTTTCTTGACGATACGCATAAACGTAACATATAATTTTTGTAAAACTGGTACTCATATACGTACCAAAAGGTGGGGAATATTTTGACTTCTCAGAGTGACATGGTAGCGGAGTATGAAAAGTTAGTAGAACTTGAAGAGCAATACACAGAGAGGATTCAAACTTGTATTAAATTACTTGGAGATGCTTTTAACATTATCGCTGCCAAAGCAGGAGCGTTGAGCATGGATTCAGTTAAGGAAGCGGCTTATTATTTACACTCAACGGAGATTGAACTAAACCATGTTTTGTACTATATCCGTTTAGAGAAAAGCATTTTAACTAATCAGTTAGGATTTGAAACAAAATAAAGCAAACCCAAGCTTAGCAGCGGAGGGGATGGAATCGTTCTGAAGAAGCAAAGCGTTCGCCTTTGAACCCGGATTTTTACCGTTAAAATATAATCAAAAAAATCTGGGGGCAACAGCGATCGGAAGAATGATCCGTCTACGTAGCGTCCTTAGTTGCACTTACTTGCTCAATCCAACCAGCAATCAATTTGCTCAATAACCCGACATGACCCTTCACGGTCTACTCGGGTTTTCTCATTTTACAGCCCTATCCTCACGACTAAAATCTCATCTTACCCTTCCAACACTGCCACCCAGATAGTTACACCCACTCCCAACATCATGTATAGTAAAGTTATGGGAAATGAACATGAACCCGCATATGTTCTTGATCGCTTAGACGTACAATAAGAAACATGGCAAAAACGAGGAGGAACGTAATGATACATCCAACACAGATTCAGGATATGCTGCAAGCCGCGCTGGAGACGGGCGGAGATTTTGCAGAGGTGTTCGTCGAGGACCGTACCAATGGACAACTGGGCATGACCGGAGGCGTCGTGGATACGGCGCTGTCAGGCCGGGATTTTGGGATTGGTATTCGGATCATGAAGGAGCATTTTTCGGTGTATGCCTACACCAGCGACATGAGCGAACAGAGCCTTATCCGACTGGCCAAATCGGCCGCCAAGGCCATTCGCGGAGGTGGAGTGCCAGGTACACACACCCTTACACTCCATCCTCATGCTATCCCTAACCAACATCCGATTGCGATCATTCCTGACGGTTCACAGAAACGATCCAAGATCGACATGATGAGACGGGCGCATGAGGCGGCAAGCCAATATGATCCTTCCATCACGCAAACCTCCATTGGGATTAGCAACTCGATCCAGAACGTCTTGATCGCCAATAGCAACGGGCTGCTGGTGGAGGATACCCGTACGTATACACGCATGAGAATAAGCGCGATTGCGACTGATGGAGAGCATAGACAATCCGGGTTCCGTGGGCCGGGAGCGTATGCGGGGACTGAATTCCTGGAGAACCTGAATATCGAAGAAAATGCCAGACACGCCGCTCGTATTGCGACCACGATGGTCAAAGCGGGATATGCGCCTAGTGGCAGACTGCCGGTCGTAATTGAGAACGGCTTCGGCGGCGTTCTTTTTCACGAGGCGTGTGGACACGGGCTGGAATCTACGGCGGTGGCGCATGGAACTTCCGTGTTTGCCAATAAGATCGGGCAGCAGGTAGCTTCACCGCTCGTCACGGCTATAGATGATGGAACGATTCCGAACGCGTGGGGCTCGCTCAATATCGATGATGAAGGAGCGCCGACACAGCGTAACGTACTGATCGAGAACGGTATTCTAAAAGGATATCTGATCGACCGCATGGGCTCGCGCCAGATGGGTGTACCTGCGACAGGGTCAGGACGAAGACAGTCCTATAAATTCGCGCCTGCATCCCGTATGAACAATACGTTTATTGCGAATGGCGAGTCTACCCGTGAAGAGATCATTGCCAATACGGAGTACGGGATCTATGCCAAATCGCTGGGTGGTGGTTCGGTGAATACTTCGACGAGCGAGTTCAATTTTGCAGTCGAAGAGGCGTATATGATTCGCAACGGCAAAATTGCCGAGCCGGTCAAAGGAGCAACGCTAATCGGCAAAGGGATTGAAACCCTACAAAATATTGATATGGTCGGCAACAATCTGGATCATGGTCAGGGGATGTGCGGCTCGGTCAGCGGAAGTCTTCCGGTCAATTGCGGACAGCCGACAATTCGAGTGTCCGAGATGACCGTCGGCGGACGGAAGGGGGAATAGGCGATGAATATTCAGCAATTTCAGGAAGCGTTGTTCACAAAAGGTCGGGAAATCGGCTACGCGGATATGGAAATCTACTATGTAAATGGACGCTCTACCTCAGTGAAGGTACTGAAGGGAGAAATTGATCAATATACCATCGTCGAAAACGGTGGGCTTTCCTTCCGGGGTGTCATTAACGGGAAAATGGGTTATGCCTCTACGGAGAAGCTGGAACCGGACGTGATCGACTTTTTATTGGAAGAGGCACGCAGCAACGCGGACATATTGGAGAGCGAGGAGCAGGATGAGCTGTTCGCAGGCTCTGAGAGCTACCCTGAGCAGCCTGCCTATGCCGCAGCGTTAGCTGACACGGCTCCTGAGATTCTGATCGAAGCGGCGCTGGAAATGGAGCGCACAGCGCTTGCCGCAGATCCACGGATTGTGATGGCTCGGCATTGCTCGGTCGGCATTCGTGAAAATGAAGTCCTGATAGTAAATACAAAAGGACTGCACTGCCATCGTCGCAAAAGTCTGGCGACCGCTTATGTGTATGTGATTGCAGCAGACCATGACGAGACCGTTACCGGGGGCTGGCATGATTATTCCCTGCGGAGCGTGGAGGAAATCGATATTGTGGATGTGGCGCATAAAGCCGTAAAAGAGGCTGTTTCCAAGCTGGGTGCGCACACGATCCAATCGGATAACTATCCGGTCATTTTCCGTCATGATGCAGCAGCGCAATTGCTGGCTGCGTATACGTCGGTATTTTCAGCGGAGTCGGTGGATAAAGGCTTTTCGCGATTGGCTGGGAAACTAGGGCAAAAGGTGGCAAGTGAGCGTATTACGCTGATTGATGATCCGCTGATGGAGAACGTTCCCGCAGGCAGTACGTTTGATGCCGAAGGCAGCGCAACGCATCGTAATGAGATCATCAAGGACGGAGAACTACGGACGTATTTCCATAACCGCAAGACGGCTCGCAAGGCTGGGGTGGAAAGTACCTCTCATGCTTCCAAGGGTAGCTATAACGGCAAAATTGGTGTGTCGTATCATAATCTGTATGTGGAACCAGGCACGTCTACGTTGGAGGACATGATTCGCGAGACGGATCGCGGGCTGATGATCGTAGAGCTGCAGGGGCTGCATGCGGGTACGAATACGGCGTCCGGTAATTTTTCGCTGGCTTGTCTGGGATACTGGATTGAACAGGGGCAAGTGGTCAGAGCAGTCAATCAGATCACTGTATCGGGCAACTTCTTTGATGTGTTGCAGCAGATAGAGGAAGTTGGCAATGATTTGCGTTTTACGGGAAGCTGCACATCGCCTTCGCTCAAGCTGGCTGCACTCTCGATTTCAGGTTCCTAATGACTGGAGCAGCCTTCTTTTTTCAGTCTCACGGCCTGTTTCTGACGTTCCGATTGCCTAGCGATTACAGATGCCTGATGCATCAGGGTATGGTAAAGTAGGAGAAAGTCTTTGAAATATGAAAAAAAGGCTTGGTTACAGCACCGCGACAGGGTATTATAGACAATAATATATTCGAAAAAAGGTTCGAATTGAATTTTTATTGGGGGATGTATATGAGATATATAAGCACTAGAGGTCGAGTAGAAGCCAAGGGATTTATTGATACCGTGCTCATGGGGTTAGCTGACGATGGAGGTCTGATGGTACCTGAGCAGATTCCGACCGTGTCGGCAGCTACGCTGGAGCAATGGGCAACATTGAGCTACAGAGAGCTGCTGCTGGAAGTTTTTGCGCTGTATATCAATGATGAGATTCCTCGTGAAGATTTGGAGCAGCTGGTGGAGCGCAGTTACGCGAGCTTCCGTCACCCGGAAGTTACGCCAGTGAAGAAGATCAATGATTCCCTGTCTATTTTGGAGCTGTTCCACGGGCCTACGTTCGCGTTCAAGGATGTGGCGCTGCAATTTATGGGTGAGTTTTATTCCTATGTGTCCAAAAAGCAGAATGAGATTATCCACATTTTGGGTGCAACCTCGGGCGATACCGGGGCAGCAGCGATTCAGGGCGTGCGTGGCAAGGAAGGCATTAAAATCTGTATTTTGCATCCACACCAAAAGGTGAGCAAGGTACAAGAGCTGCAAATGACGACGGTAGACGATGAAAATGTACTGAATCTATCCGTAAAAGGGAACTTTGACGATTGTCAAAAAGTCATTAAGGACCTGTTTGCCGATCTGGATTTCAAAGGTAAACATCATTTGCGGGCGATTAACTCGATTAACTTTGTGCGCATTTTGGCGCAAACCGTATATTACTTCTATGCTTATTTCCGGGCGCAGGAGTCTACGGGTACGAAAAAAATCAATATCAGTGTGCCATCTGGCAACTTCGGCAATATTTTTTCCGGCTTTCTTGCGAAGAAAATGGGCTTGCCGATCCATAAGCTGATCATTGCAACCAATGAAAATAATATTTTGGAGCGCTTCGTGAAGACAGGCGAATACAAGCCAGGCGACTTCAAAAGCACATACAGTCCTTCGATGGACATTCAGGTGGCGAGCAATTTCGAAAGATACCTGTATTACTTCCTCGGAGAAGATGCAGCCAAGGTATCTGAATACATGAATAACCTCAAAACCGAGGGACGGATTGTGATCAGTGCAGAGGATTTGAAACGGGTACAGCAGGATTTTGAAGCGCTCGGCGCTTCGAATGAGCAGTGTCTGGAGCTAATCAAGAAATACAAGGCCGAATACGATTATTTGCTCGATCCCCATACGGCATGCGGTATTGCCGCGTATGAGGCGTATAATGGTGGGGACGAAGTATGTGTGACCTTTGCGACAGCACATCCGGCCAAATTTGATGAAGCCATCCGTCTGGTGGACATCAAGCAGGAGTTCCCAGCGCAAATTGAACAATTGTTCTCCAAATCACAGCATCAGCAGGTGGTAGAGCATGACGAGGCAGAAATTGTGCGTCAGCTTGAAGCCTTTTATGTGTAAAAGATCATTTCTGTAATGGTGAGTTGTTGCACCCTTATAGGATGGGAAAAGAGGCTACGCCCTGCGCGCAGCCTCTTTTTCTTATTTCCATATTCCAGACATAATGTATGTTTTAGTTTCAATTTGTTCACATTATAATGCCATGTAGGGTAAGGTGTTAGGGCCTCAGAAATCGTGAAAAAAGCCCATGAATCAAGGGATTTAGCTTTAGGAAACTAACAGACAATGAGAGGTTCATAGAGTTATTTAATGAAGGATACAAAAATTTTTTATAGGCGAATTAGATGTATTATTATAAAAAATCATGTATAGTTAACTAAATTTTATGAATACATAAAGTTCCACTCTCGAAGGTGCAGAATAACGTCGTTCCGTCATTTAACAGAGGGGCTAATTATAAAAGGGGTGTATTAAATAATGACCATGATCCGTCCAGAGCAGAGTCAACAAGCAGCAGCCGAATATGTGCAGTCCGTTTTTGAGAAGGTTATCGCGCGCAATCCTCATGAGAATGAATTCCATCAGGCCGTCAAGGAAATATTGGATTCGCTAATTCCGGTATTGGCTAAGCACCCTAAGTATATGCAGCAGGGGCTTCTGGAACGGCTAGTGGAGCCGGAGCGAGTCATTACCTTCCGTGTACCTTGGGTGGATGATGCGGGGGTTGTACAGGTCAACCGTGGCTTCCGTGTGCAGTTTAACAGTGCGATAGGGCCTTATAAAGGTGGACTTCGCTTCCATCCGTCTGTATATCTGGGAATCGTCAAATTTTTGGGTTTTGAGCAGATTTTCAAAAATGCATTGACGGGTCTTCCCATCGGTGGTGGTAAAGGCGGCTCGGATTTTGATCCCAAAGGGAAATCAGATAACGAAGTGATGCGTTTTACACAAAGCTTCATGACTGAGTTGTATAAATATATTGGTCCAGATGCCGACGTTCCGGCTGGGGATATTGGAGTAGGTGGCCGCGAGATCGGTTACATGTTCGGACAATACAAGCGGATTCGCGGAGGACATGAAGGTGGCGTCCTGACGGGTAAAGGGATTCATTACGGAGGCAGTCTCACACGTACGGAAGCGACTGGCTATGGCTGTGTTTATTTTGTAAACGAGATGCTGCAGGCGCAGGGATCGTCCTTTGAAGGAAAACGCGTCGTCGTGTCGGGCTCGGGGAACGTATCCATTTATGCGATTGAAAAAGCACAGCAGCTTGGCGCTACAGTCGTGGCATGTAGTGACTCGAATGGCTACATCTATGATCCAGACGGTATCGATCTGAAGCTGGTGAAGCAGCTGAAAGAAGTGAGCCGTCTGCGGATTAGCGAGTATACTCAAGAGCGTCCAGGCGCAATCTATACAGAAGGCTGTTCGGGGATCTGGTCGATCCCATGCGACATCGCACTGCCATGTGCCACACAGAATGAAATTGACGAGCAAGCAGCCCAGCTGCTGGTAAGCAATGGGGTAAAAGCTATAGGCGAAGGTGCCAATATGCCATCCTCGTTACAGGCCATTGAAGTATTTTTGGGCAATGGAGTTCTGTTTGGGCCAGCCAAAGCTGCCAATGCAGGCGGAGTAGCGGTCTCGGCGCTTGAGATGTCGCAGAACAGCATGCGTCTGTCATGGACCTTTGAGGAAGTGGATGCCAAGCTGCATGATATTATGAAAAATATCTATGCTAACAGCGTGAAGGCGGCTGAGGAATACGGCGTGCCGGGCAATCTGGTTGTCGGAGCCAATATCGCAGGATTTGTGCGTGTGGCCGACGCAATGCTGTCCCACGGGATTATTTAGCACAACGGAACATAATAAAGTTAAATTGAAGCTGAGCGGCTCTTGTGCGAGTCGCTCAGCTTTTATTTGCAAAGAGCACTTTATTTTTCTCAGGGACTTGATTTATTTTTAAAGAGGATGTATATTACTTGATAGATCAATAATTGATGGATCAAAGGTCGGATCACGAAGCCCAGCGATATGCTTAAGGGAGGAGAGATTGATATCACCCAGACACCATCCGAGCCTGAGTATATTTTTGACATGCTGTTGTTGCTGAACAAGCAGATTAGCTCCAAGTTTGAGCGTTGCGCAGGAGTCAGCGCATCCAGATTGCAGCTATTGTGCAAGTTGTATCAAGTGGAGGAGATTAGTCAAACTCTGCTGCAAAAAGAGGTTGGCATTGACGCTGCAGCCGTAACGCGCCATTTGAAGCAGCTTGAAGCGATAGCGATGGTCACACGACGAACCAAGCCGGAGGACAACAGAGTTACGCTGGTTAGCCTGACCGATTATGGGCGTGAACGTATTGTTACTTTTAAACAGGAACGCTCACAGTTTGTGACCCGGTTGCTCCAAAGTTTCGACGAGACTCAGCGGCACCAGCTAGCCGATATGCTGCAAGTTATGAATGGTCATATGTCCGATATGGACTGACCCCAATTACATTATACCCATAGGGGAAACAAGGAGGAATTTACATGCCAGTAATTACTATTGAAGCAGGCAAATTAAATAAAGAACAAAAAAGATCGTTGGTCACTGAACTTACCACATCAGCTTCAACCATAATGAATGTACCCGAGTCGGCTTTTATTGTTTTGATTAAGGAAAGCGAAAAAGAAAACATTGGTTTGGGAGGAAAATTATTATCTGATCGCTAATGTCAGAAGATGAAGTGGGTTCATTCATTTTTAAGGTAAGGAGCCATTTCTGTAATGAATTAATTTGAGATTTGAACAAAAAAAGCGCCTCCTGTATGCACGGGTACAGAACTGGCAGGATCGCTTTTTTCCAGAGTACACGCAGGTATTTAAAGACTGGGAAGGGAAAGCTTCGCGCATTACCTTGCAGGAGTTTCCAACGCCAGGTGAGATCGTAGAATTAGGTGCAGAAGCCATCGTCCAGCGCTGGAAGAAAGACGTGAAGCGAGCCGTAGGGACGAAACGAGCCCGGCAACTGGTGGAAACGGCGAGAAGTTCCATCGGTCTGACCGAAGGACTTCCAGCAGCAAAAATAGAGATTAAAACACTTCTGGAACAGTACGACATGTTCGCCAGACAGCTCGAAGAGATTCTAGCCGAGGTGGAACGTCTACTCCCTCAAATCCCAGGAACGAAAGAGATGCTTACTGTGCCAGGCGTGGCTGTGGTCACCTTGGCGGGGTTCCTGGCGGAAGTGGGGGATCTAAGGGGTTACGAGCATGGACAGCAGATTATACGGCTGGCCGGACTGAATCTCAAAGAGAACAGCTCGGGGAAGAAAAAAGGAAAATCCAGTATAACCAAACGAGGACGCGCAAGGCTAAGAGCGCTACTGTTTCGGGCCGTGGTGCTCATGGTGGCGAAGAATGCGGAGTTTAAGGCACTGCACCAATACTTTACCAAACGAAGCCAGAATCCACTGAAGAAAAAGCAATCGATTGTAGCGTTGTGCGGGAAGCTGATTCGCATTCTTCACACGCTCGGCACCAAGCAAGTTCGGTACGATGCAAACGACGTTTTAGGGCCAGTACGTGAGGCCCAGTTACAGAAGACAGCTTAAGAAAAACCGGATTCATGTTTCTCATCGGATAGGAATAAGCAGAGACAAAGGAAGCACGGAGCAGCCGCAGGAATCATTTCCATAAGGGCAAAGACCCCGCGTGATATGGGAGGGTAAGCCGTCAAGAGTCAGGAGTGGATATCCAAGGTGCGATTATAGAAGTCGATCCATAGATTGGGAAAAATGTCTCAACCTCTATTCCTGCCACCGGCTCATCCGAAAAATAATGACATCCTTACATGACTTCTCCAGTGCTCGATATGTCAATGGCTGAAAACCGAAGAACGAGTGAGAAAACATGAGAAAATATTAATTTATAGTGGGAGAGATTTGAATGAGTAATACGAACACATCCAATATTGTCAAAACGAATGATTTTAAAGAAATCGCCCTAGGACGCCGTTCTGTAAAAGTATACGATCCGTCCGTGAAGATCAGCCGTGAGGAAATGACTGAGATTTTGACAGAAGCTACACGCGCACCATCTTCCATTAACCTGCAACCTTGGCGTTTCCTCGTCATTGACAGCCCTGAAGGTAAAGCTACACTGGCACCATTGGCCCGTTTCAACCAACGTCAAGTAGAAACATCTTCGGCAGTGATCGCTGTATTTGGGGATTTGAATAACTTTGATAATTTCGAACAAATTTTCGGAGAAGCTGTAGAACTGGGCTATATGCCAAAAGACATTAAAGAAATGCAACAGGAAAAAGTGGCAGCTCATTTTGCAGCGCTTGATCCAGTTGTGAACAAAGAAACAGTCCTGATTGACGGTGGTTTGGTATCCATGCAGCTTATGCTGGTAGCGCGCGCTCATGGTTATGATACTAACGCTATTGGCGGTTTTGAAAAGGATCAAATTGCTGAAGCCTTTGGTCTGGAAAAAGATCGTTATGTCCCTGTTATGCTCATTTCCATGGGTAAAGGTATCAACGATGGTCATCCGTCCACACGATTGCCTATTGATCAAATTGCACAGTGGAAATAAGGGAAACGAACTAATATCTATGCGCAAAATAAAAAACAGGCGGACAAAGGAAATCCTTTGCTTCGCCTGTTTTTTTATTTGCTTAGATGCAACGTAGATCGCGGGTGCTTATCACGTTGTCAGTCTTTCAGTTATCATTTCACGGTATTCGCTCCCGACGTTTCTGCCGAGTCAGCGGTGTCATTTTGAGGATGATGATAGTGCTTGGGCCATATAATTTGGTGTGAAGTATGGCTAAGCTCCTCATAAAATAACGGGTCTTTCTTAAATAGGCGTATGACCAGATGGAAAAAGAACCATCCGTTGATCACTAACAGCAAAAGGCTAATCAGAACACTTAGCCAAGGGGACACTTGAGACCATAGGACAGGCCCACCCAGTACGTAATTAAGTCCAAAATACACCCAGTACAAGAGACTGTAACGCTTTATGAGCTCCCATAGGGAAATCCGTTGTCCTGTCCCTGTGAGATGAATACGCACCAGCCATTTCCCTGGAGTTCGTCCATTCGTTAGGTAAGGAACCACCATAAAGTATACCCCACTGGAAACCCAGAAAGCAGCAGGCACATGCAGAGACTCCATGATTCCGAGTAGCCCGGTCCATATGATAGAATCCACGAAAATGGCTACGCCCCGTCGGGTATAGGACACTCGCTTCGTTGCCATGTCCACATGCTTGTCCAGATGTTCCAAGCGGGGCAGGAAGCGTGAAAACCATTCGCCTAATAGAAAGCCTAGCATACCGCCTAATGTATTAGCCATCAAATCGTCTACATCGAACACACGATACGCATGGTCAAAAAATCCATACAGTCCTGTCAGCTGCGTCACCTCAAAGAAGAGGGAGAGGATAAAGGACAGAATCAGACACCATCCCCATCGTGCACGGAAATAATAACGTAAGAACATCCCGAAAGGCATGGTCATCACTACGTTAAAAACGACTTGCAGAAAAGCTCGCTCCTTCAGCAAATGAACATAGCTGGAGGGATGGGCGGGTGAGATGGATGTTTCTCTTATAATGTCATGAACGAACTGCAAGGGCATCAACTGCAACGCTCCCCCGGCTAATGCAGCATTATGACGCGATGCCGGAAGTGGGAGTATGACCAGAAAGAAGGCGTTCATTAAGTATAACAGCATCAAGTAAAGCAGCCATGCTCTAGCCTTGTGAATATAGCCATGCCTGCGATATTGCACGATTAGGAAAGGCAGTGTGAACAATAAGGCAGCAAAAGGAAACGCAAGAAAGGCATATGAAACAGGAAACAGGTAAGATTGAATCATGTGCTGCTTACGCCTGCTTTCTCCGGAATTTCACCAAAGACCAGATGACCAGAAATGCCATGAAAGCCACGCATACGCTAATGCTAATGCGATTTTGCGGGTCAAGCAAGAATAGAAACGCAATGACCCATAGGCATCCCACTGTAACCGCCGTTACATAAGGGAATCCCCATATCTTGAAAGTAGGCTCCACTGGATAAGATTTGCGCAATTTCAATTGGGACAGACAAATGCAGCTCCAGACGAGCAACACGACGAAGCCAGGTACAGCCATTAAAATACGGAACAGCCCGTCCTGAGCGACATAAGCAACCATGGAACCGACAATCAGGACTACAGCGCACAATTTGAGACTATTTACCGGAACCCCGTTTGAAGATAAGCGGGCGAGTGATTTGGGACCTTCTCCATTGATAGCCAGCGAATGCAGCATACGTGTAGCCCCGTAAATTCCCGAATTGGCGGCAGACAGTACAGCAGTGATCAGAATAAAGTTCATAACATGAGCCGAGCCTTGAAGCCCTACAGAAGACAATACCTGTACAAACGGGCTGGTATTCGCATCCAGTTGGTTCCATGGAATCAAGCCACAAATGATGAGAATGGGCAACGTATAGAACAAAACAACGCGAAGAATAAAGCTTTTAACCACTCTAGGCAGTACCTTTTCCGGATTTTCTGTCTCCGTCAACGTCAGTCCAATCAGCTCGGACCCTCCGTATGAAAAGGTAACGACCAGCAGCGCTGAAAAGATAGCTAACCAGCCATTAGGTAGAAATCCGCCGTGCTGCGCGTAGTTGCTTAGATAAGGTGGAGTTTCAGTGGGAATAATCCCGAACAGTATACAGCCACCCAAGGCGATGAAGATAATAATCATGGCAATCTTAATACCCGCAAGCCAAAATTCCAGCTCCCCAAAACCGCCGACACTCAGCATGTTGACGACAATAATGAAAGCCGCACTCACTAAACTGAGTACCCATAGAGGAACATCTGGCAACCAATATTGCAGGAAGCTCCCCGCAGCAATGACCTCAATGATACAGACGGCCAGCCACATAAAGCAATACAACCAGCCGATAATAAAGGACAGACGTTCTCCAAAAGCTTTGCGAATAAAATCCTTCATATTCATGTTGGGGTAGACGGTAGCCATCTCGGCAATTGCGCCCATAACGACTAAGAGCAAGAGTCCTGCGAAGACATAGGATAAAATAACTCCAGGTCCCGCCAAGCTAATCGTTTCGGTACTTCCTTTAAAAATTCCCGTTCCGATAACTCCACCCATAGCCATAAAGGTAATGTGCCGTGGGAGCAGCTTTTTGTGCAAAGTTGCTTCATTTGATTTCAATATGAAATCCTCCTTCATATAGTGTATAGCTTCAGCATGGCCCAAACAGGGTTACTTCAATTAGACTTATACTACATGAAAATATCCAATTAGGAAATGAAATAAATAGGATCTGGTAGGGAGATTGAAATCGCTAGAGGACAAACTGAAGAAAACCGAGGAAAACAGAGGCAGCATGCTGGCGCTGATGATTGCTCTATCTGCGGTCATTCTGCCTTTATTGTTCTGCTCGGCGGATATTTAAGTGATCATGTAGGAGTATCGCATTGCGGTGAAGAATTAGCTCCGCAATATTCCTTTAGCCCGCACTTGCTTGAGCCAACCAGGAAACTCATTCAGCAGACGGTCGTACAATTCTGCGTCTGTCACGGAGTCAATGTCATCCAAGGCAAAGAAATCTGCATTATCCACTACGCGGCCGCGCATCTTATCCAACTTTCGAAGGATTCCGTAATCGGCTTTACCAAGACCTACAAATTGCCAGAAAATCGGAGTGCTTGAGCTTTTAATCAGCAGCTGTTCTATTTTTTTCTGTTCATAAATACCTCCATCACTGAAAAAGATAATGTAGGTCGGGATTATATCGTTGGGATCTTCCTTTGTGTATTTAAGTATGATATCCTTCATGACTTCCGGCTCGTTATTGCCCCACCCCAGCTCACTATCTTCACTAGGCTCAGCATAATTCCTATGAATGTAATTCTCGAAATTCCTCTCTGTGACGCTTGGAGCACGCTTGGCTTTGTCTGCAAAAAACCATACATCCATTTCACCATTGTCATCCATACAGGCGGCTACAGCCAACACACGTTCGCAGGCTTTTTGCACCGTCCCACCCGTGTACAATTTGAACATAGAAACAGAAGCATCGAATACAACCGCTACTCGTGCTTTTTCACGGTCTATCTGCTTCTTTTGGAGTGAAATTTGTACCTTCTGTTTAAGCAGATTAATTCTTCCATTCACAGGAGAAGGCTCCTTCACGCCGGCTTTATCCGCTGACGGTGCTGCTGGTGATTCCGTTTCCTCTACGGTGACACCATGAGCCTCGGCGAGCGGCTTTAGTCCTCCATTGAAACCACGCCCAACTGCGCGAAGCTTGAAGCCAGACGTATGACGATACACCTCTGCCAGCACAAGTGATGTCTCACTGGTGGCTTCGGTGATACTGTAGGTGATATGGGATTGCTTGCCTTGAGCAGTAAGTGAGCAGCCGACCACATCGGCAAAAGTACCCGGGCCGTCCAGTGTGGCCGCAAACACACATTTTTCCACTCCGGTTCGTTCCAGTTCCTGGAGCGCTACAGTAAACTCAGTGGTTCTGTCATTTGGACGCTGTAACCGTACATGGCCGTGCGGGTCAGCGGGTTGATTGTAAAAAATGAAATAGTCATCTGAGGAAACCTTTCCGTCTGCTCCTACCATAAAACAGCTAACATCCAGTTCGGCAGGTGCATGCTTCCATGTAATGGTGACCCGCACCGTATCTTCCTTACCGAATGGTGCATTAGCTCCTGTACTCAATGCAATGTTGGGACCGCTCATGCTGTCAAACCCCCTATGTATTTTAAATCTTGTATTTATACAAATTGTACCATGGAAATGGTATATTCACCTTGTTTCGTGCAGGAATATTTGTCTCATGGTAGACGCAGTAAAAGATGATATATAATAAGGTTGGTTTGGAAAAAAAGTATGATATTTATGAAGCGGAGGCTTTGATACGTGAAGCAGGATCGGCAAAAGCAGGCAGGTTCCCATACCGGGATGAGCAAGGGACATGAAGCTGATGAGTTAAACAAACTGCTGTCCCTATGGCTTCATTCGTCGATCCGTGTCATGGATGTCCGGCATATTCGACTGGAGCCAGAAGAGTTGCTTCAACCGTATCGTCTTCCTGCGCAGGCTTTTGTATTTGTATTGCAGGGTAGCGTGCGTTTGGATGGTGATTGGAAGGATACGCCACATTCAGGGTACGTACTGCATGGCAGCAAAGGCTTTGAACTGAATATGAAACCCTCGCAATACGGGATAGAATATATCCTTGTACTATATAAAGCGACTTCTCTATCCGGACACACGATGTATAATCATCCTTCGATAGCTCATGGTTTTGTACCGCCTTATCCGGTTATACTGTACCAAAAGCTGCAACTACTGGAGTACGCATGGCAGGATCATGAGGCGCTATCCAAGATTCAGGCTCAGGGTCGGTTCTATGATTTTGCATATGAATGTATGCGGCAATTGCAAGAACCGAAGGCTCGAACTTCTGCGCGGGATATCGTGACACAGGCGATTCGATTTATGCAGGATCATTACGCGGAGTCCATAACGCTCGAACGTTTGGCCGGATTGTTGGAATGCAGTCCGAGACATCTGACTCGGTTATTTAAAAAACAAACGGATTGTAGCCCGATTATGTACTTAATTCAACTGCGAATGGACAAGGCTAAGGAGCTTTTGCGGAAGACGGATGCGACTTTACAGGATATCGCTGTCAGTGTGGGGTACCCGGATGTTTATTTCTTTAGCCGGGCATTCAAAAAATATACGGGGGTATCCCCGGTTCATTACCGGGACAGCCTATATTCATCTGCTTTTGTGAGAGATACCAGTCTGGATAATCCATTAAGCATGTCCGAATGTTCCATTGATTCGGCAAGTGGCGCCCTGCATACTGTTATTGAGGATAATAATCATTATCAAAATCATGATGAAGGGATTTTACGAATGAATAGAAACGCAAAGCATTCCATGGCATTTATTTTATTGCTTAGTTTTACCCTGCTGCTCAGCGCGTGCTCAGGCACATCCAGTCCTGCGGCAACCGATGGCGCTTCCCAAGGGAACAATAATACATCAGCGGAACCAACATCACAGGAAAGGGTGCTGAAGGATGCACTTGGGCATGAGGTGAAGGTTCCGGCTCAGCCTCAGCGTGTGATCGCTTCTTATCTGGAGGATCATCTAGTGGCCCTAGGTGTTAAACCCGTAGCCCAATGGTCGGTAGGCAAAAATTCAGTTCAAGGTTACCTGCAAAAAGAACTGAAGGACGTTCCTACCATTGCTTCAGATCTTCCGTTTGAGGCGGTTCTGAACTTCAAGCCTGATTTGATCATTATGGACAGTGCGAGCATGGTGGAAGGCGACAAATATAATCAATACTCTAAAATTGCTCCAACCTACGTGGTAGGCACTAATATGAACAATGATTGGCGTCAAGAGCTGCTGACCGTGGGTGAGGTGCTGAATAAGAGCAATGAAGCGAAGCAGGCATTGAGCAACTACGACAAAAAAGCAGCAGAGGCTAAGGCCAAGCTGAGCCAGACGGTGGGACAAAAAACTGCGGCGGCATTATGGGTAACGGATAAAAACGTGTATGTCGTAAACCAGAATCTATCCAGCGGTGATGTATTGTATAAGGATTTGGGATTCAAGATTCCACAAGTCGTACAGGAGATTTCCAAAACGGCTAAGGCGAACTGGAGTAATTTATCGCTGGAGAAGCTGGCCGAGCTGGATGCGGATTATATCTTTATCGTGAATAGCAAAAATGTAAGTAAAGAAGATATTGTAAAAGATCCTGTATGGGCGGGAATCCCAGCCGTTAAAGAAGGCCACGTATACGATTTTGGTAAGGATTCCAGCTGGTTATATACAGGTACAATTGCAAACAGTCAAATGATTGACGATGTTCTGAAAAATGTAACTAAGTAATCCGAATGGTAAACAAAAAACGCTACTCATCTTGACGACAGCATGTCGCAGGAAGGAGAGCGTTTTTTTATAAAAAGATGTCTGCATAAAGCAGACATCTGGTTTATTTTCGATATTAGGCTTGCGGAGATACCAGGATTTTAACCTGATTTTTCTCTTTCAGGAGACCTTCAAAACCTTGCTCAATCACTTCTTCGAGCTTAATACGTTTGGTAACCAGCTTGTCGGCAGGGAAATAACCTTTTTCCATCAGGCTGATAACAGCTGGGAATACATCACGGTAGCCGATAATACCAGTCAGATTGCGTTCCTTCATAACGATATTGTTAGGCTTGATCGGAGCTTCTTTTTCAAAAATGCTGACGATCATGATTTGTCCGCTAATTTTAGTGGATTCAATAGCTTGAGTCAGTACAGGAGGTACTCCAGTGACTTCATAGGCTACATCTACACCGCCGTTAGTCCGTTTGTGCAGTTCTTCCACCACATCATAAGTCTTAGGATCAAGCACAATAGCACCCAGCTCTTCAGCTTTAGCTTTGCGTTCCTCGGAAAGCTCTACTGCATAAATCTCAGATGCACCCGAAGCTTTCAATGCTTCAATAACCAGCAATCCGATAGGACCAGCGCCAAATACTACGGCTTTGTCGCCGACTTTCAGTTGGCTTTGACGAACAGCATACAAAGCAACGGCCGAAGGCTCTACCAATGCGCCTTGCTCGAAAGATACGCTTTCTGGAATTTTGTGAACCATGTGCTCGTCAGCTGCGACATATTCAGAAAATCCACCGCCGCCGCCTGCCAGACCGAGGAAGCCCATTTTATCGCAAAGATTATATTTTCCTTGTTTACATGCATCACATTCTCCACATGCAAAAACCGGTTCTACAACTACACGGTCGCCAACCTGAATCTTGGTTACACCTTCACCGATTTCGACGACTTGTCCAGAGAATTCATGTCCCATTACGATCGGCGCTTTTTCGCCAGTCAATGGATGCTGAGCATCTTGGGGAATGAAGATCGGTCCTGCTACATATTCGTGAAGATCACTTCCGCAAATGCCACACCATTCTACTTTGATTTTTACTTTTCCTGCCAGAGCAGCGGGCTGCTCAATATTTTCCAATCGTAAGTCTTTTACTCCATGCCATCTCAATGCTTGCATGTCTGTCATCTCCTTGACGAATATATGATCATTGCCTCTATAAAAGTGAATGAATTAGGAAACGTTTCCGAAAAATAATATGTCACAATTTTTACACATTGTCAAACCAATTTAATGCAAAAAGCACTTGATTTTTTTGTGAATATAATCACTTGTGACTACAGTGCTATATTTGGCTCATTACTTTTATACAAAGAGATTTTGTGAATTTTTCAGGTGAAGCAAAGACAAGAAGAAAACGACTTCAATTTTTAGACACTCATTCTGTGGTATAATATCAACATTAAGACTTTATTTTAGAAAGTCAGAAAACGATTCCGTTCTTGAAAGGATTTTGGGCGTGACAGATCAAAAGAAAGTAACCATAGAGGATGTAGCCAAGCGGGCAGGAGTCGGTATAGCGACTGTCTCCAGAGCTATTAATGATAGTGAGGGCATCAGCCCGAGAACGAAAGCCTTAATTTTGCAAGTGATTGAAGAGATGGGGTTTACGCCCAACACCTCGGCTCAGAGCTTGAAAGTTCGTCAGACACGACAAATCGCGCTAGCCGTGCCGGACATTCGTAACGCGATTATTCCAGAGATCGCTTGGTCCGTAGAGCAGGCCGCCAAGCAGCATGGATACCGTGTCGTGCAAATCAATACTGCTGGGAATGCCAGAATGGAGCTTGAAACAGTTCGTGAGGTCAAGAAGCTGCATGTCGACGGGCTCATCATTATGCCGCTGGCGTATCCCAAAATGTTGGTAGATCTGATTAACAAAGCCAGCGTTCCCGTGTCCATTATTAACTATGGCAAGAAGCTGGGCGAAGATGTCAAAGCGGATATCGTCAGTCTGGCCCGGCAAGAGGGAAGACTCGTGATGGAGCATTTGCTTAAAATCGGCAGAACAAGAATTGCCTATGCAGGTGCTGCGAAGGACAAAATCGAGGAAAGATACTTCGCTTATGAGCAGTCTCTCCAGCATGTGGACCCTTCACTCGTTTATTTTGGCGATGATTTCTCCTTTGAGACAGGGCTGCGCGCAGCCGATTATTTTTACAGCCTGAAACATATGCCGGATGCTATTTATGCGGTTAATGATATGGTGGCGATAGGGATCGTCAATCGATTTAAGGATTTGGGTGTAAAGGTGCCAGATGAGGTTGCTGTAGTCGGTATTGATAACAATTTGTGGGCTATGGTAACGACCCCTCAGATCAGCTCAGTTTCCATCATGGGGGAAGAGGTGGCACGGTTGGCTGCGGAGCTGCTGCTCAAGCGGATTCAGGAACAGACACCTGGGGATTATGAGCGTGTGCAATTCGAGCCTCGTCTGATCGTGAGGGAATCGAGCGTCTCTGTGATCCGTAAGCCCACGGTAGGACGTGACGCGTAGAAGTCTAGATGGAATCTTCCTATCGTTATAACGATAGATGAACGAGGTTATGAGTGGATTTTGGGCATTATAACGACCACTGTTTGTTCAGACAGGAGAGTGGATTCATGTTAAAAGGTAATGGGTTCGTTTCTGTAGCTTGTGCTGCACTATTGCTGGCTGTAACCATAGGGTGTACTCCTCATCCAGTGGGACAGGATGCTGAAACTGCGGCGCCGTCCGGTGCAAACAATGGGGAGTCCAAGCAAACTGCAGCCAATACGCAGCACACCCAGCAAAGTAAAGAGGAGCTTGTACTGTCCTTTTATAAGGATTCATCCCTCAGTGATGAAGCAAAAGTACGTCATATGACGGACCATTTAGCAGGAATCCAATGGGGAAAGATAAACGAAATCAAAGAACATCAAAGCCTGGAAATTATCGAATATCTGTATAGGCAGCGTGCTTTTATTCCATCGGAAAGCTTTGCAAATCTGATTCAGGCTTCTGACGGATTGGATGGAGCTTTAAGCGAAAGCTATGCTGGTCTTATGGGAGATTTGTTTACAAGAGATAGAACTGCGATGACTCGAGCATTGGCAAATATGGACAAAACCAACCGCACACAAGGTATAGGAAGCATCGGGTATGCTCTCAGCTATAGAGAACCCAAGGAAGTCAAGAAAGAGATTCAACAATGGCAGGCAGGACAAAAGCTTACTACGGCAGAGAAGGATGTCATCCGAGCCTTGTTCGTCAAGCTGGATAATCCGTATTGATGCTCAAATAGTGATGACCACATGCATAGAGGAATATATTGAACAGCCGCGTCTCTACCGGAGGAGCGGCTGTTTTGTGCTGTTTTTTACATCCTGGCATTTATGATTGGGATTAACGTTAGTAGAACCATTGGTTTCAGATGTTCATCTAACAATGGGTTCAAGTGGTCTGGTGATCCTGATCTGAGCGCAAGCGTTTAATATCACTAATTGGAGGCAGGCCGAACAAGCGGGCGTATTCGCGGCTGAATTGTGAGGGACTCTCGTAACCTACCTGAAAACCGACATCTGCCGCATCCGCTGATTCAGATAACAACAAGCGGCGGGACTCTTGTAGACGTAATTGTTTTTGATATTGCATTGGGCTCATAGCCGTAACCTCTTTAAAATGACGATGTAGTGACGAAGGACTCATATTCGCTAGTTTGGACAATTCCTCAATACGTAACGGCTTATCATAATCCTGCTTAATCCGCTTTATGACTTCTGCGATCCGGTTGGAATGGCTGCCGGTCATGACCAGTTGTTTTAAGGATTCCCCCTGATTCCCCTGTAAAATCCTATACAGTATCTCACGAATGACTAATGGAGCCAGCACCGGAACATCTTGCGGGTTTTCCAAAAGATGCACTAGCCTTACCACGGCATCCAGCAGTAGAGAGTTAGTTTGGCTTACATACAAGCCTCGTCTGGAATCAGGCATTGGGCTTGTGGGAAAAGCAGATTCCTTGATCAGGTCCAAAACCTGATGCGGATCAAAATTGAGCCGGAGGCACAAATAAGGAGCTTCTGCTGACGCTTGAATGACCTGCCCGGAAATCGGCAAATCCACCGACACAACAAGGTAATCGGATGTGCCGTAATGGTAACTTTCCTCTGCGAGCATCACGACTTTTCTGCCTTGTGCCACAATACATAAAGCAGGTTCATGGACTTGATGTATCGGTACGGTTGTATTTGAACTTCGGACGAAATGAAGCGAAGGTATGGCTGTAGTGAGAACTCCGTCCTGATTTGAAAATCGTTCTATAAGCCTTGCCAACTCGGCTTGTTTTTCCAGGGTAGAACCTTCTATTTTGGTTGCCCCCATCATGACACATCCCTTCTTTGCAACGTAGCCCGTTTTCATTTTCAGTAGTTTATTACATATTAAGGGGCTTTGGAGGATTAGGCAATAATTTGCTCTGATTCTTCTACCGGGCTGATGGACATTCCTCTCATAATAAGATGCAGATACAACACCTAATGAGCAATTGAGAAAAAAATAGAAGTACAAAGGAGTGGGAGTCATGGAGAGTAACAAAGCGGAAAAAAGTGTACACGCTTCGCAGCATCCCTATATAGGGATGTGGGTAACTGAAGACGGAAATATCCGTCACGAACTCTTGCCTAATGGCCGTTATGATGAAGCACGGGGTCAGAGACAAAGTGCCTATACAGGCAGCTATATCTTAGAAGATGACTATATCGAATATGTGGACGACACCGGATTTACGGCAGATGGTGTATTCAAAAATGGTGTTTTGTATCATGCAGGGATGGTTTTTTACAGGGAAGTAAAAAAGTAATCTGTTTCAGTGATATTTTTAACTAGAGGAGGAATAAGAATGTTGGATATTAAAGGGAAAGTCGTAGCTATTACGGGGGCAAGCAGTGGGATCGGTGAAGCTACTGCCCGTTTACTTGCTCACCATGGGGCTCATGTAATATTAGGGGCCAGACGCACAGAGCGACTAGAGGCTCTGACATCTGAGATTCGTTCTAAAGGTGGATCGGCTGATTATCAGCAACTGGATGTGACTAAGAGGGACCAGATGGAAGCGTTCATTAAGTACGCGGAAAAAACATTTGGGCGTGTGGATGTCATTTTGAACAATGCGGGAGTGATGCCTCTTTCAAAATTAGAAGCCCTGAAGGTAGAGGAATGGGATCGCATGATTGATGTAAATATACGGGGCGTTCTGCATGGGATTGCGGCAGGGCTTCCGATTATGAAAAAGCAAGGATTTGGTCAGTTTATCAATATCGCCTCTATTGGCGCGTATAGTGTAACCCCAACTGCAGCGGTGTATTGCGCAACGAAGTATGCGGTTCGGGCGATCTCTGAAGGATTGCGTTTGGAGGTGGGGGGAGATATTCGTGTGACGCTGGTATCGCCAGGAGTAACCGAATCTGAGCTTGCTGACAGTATTTCAGATGAAGAGGCCCGGCAAGGAATGAAAGAGTACCGTCGTATTTCGATTTCGCCTGATGCCATTGCCCGTTCCATTCTGTATGCCATGGAGCAGCCAGCAGATGTAGATGTTAATGAAATTATTGTCAGACCCACGGCAAGCCCGAATTAACGCCATGGCATCCATGACTCTCTCTCTACTCAGATCATTTTTCCCTCCATCCTTTATGGATGGGGGGTTATTTATCGGATGAGAAAGAACATCATTTACACCACAGAGTGTAAAATAGCTGTACCTTTATAATAAACGTATTTACTTTTACAAATGTTTGTGATAATTTTATTTCGACAAACATCGAAATTAAGACTGGAACAGAAGGGAGCCGAACAGGGTGAAAGATACAACAGAGATGCAGCAGGCTGTAAAAATATATAAAGCACTTGGAGAACCGACTCGTCTCAAGATAGCACTTCTGCTAAAAGAGGAAAGCGACCAATGCTGCTCTGTGCTGGGCGAGAAGCTGAACAGTGTAGCTATTTCAACGCTATCGCACCATCTGAAGCAAATGGCAGAGTCGGGGTTGCTCACATACCGTAAAGAGGGGACGTTTATTTATTACAGCTTGGATGTGGAAGCAGCGCAGAAATATGCCCCGTTCTTAATAACATAAATTTTTTTAGTCTTAATTTCGATATTTGTAAAAATATAAAAATATAAAAAGAAAGAGGCGTTACTAGAAAATGCAGAGTACATGGAAAGTGTATATTTTGGCAATTGTTAGTTTTTTGGTAGGCACATCCGAATACATTATCTCAGGCGTTTTGGATCAGATTGCAACAACCATGGGGATTACGGTGTCCGCAGCGGGCCAGCTGATTACAGTCTTTTCCCTTGCTTACGCGATTGGCACGCCGATCCTGATGGCAGTAACCGCTAAATGGGACAGACGCAAGCTGCTCTTGAGTTCCCTCGGATTATTTGCAGTAGCCAATGTCCTCTCCTTTGTTCTGCCGGGTTTTGGAATGTTTATCGCCGCACGTATTCTTATGGCCCTCGGGGCGGGGATGGTCGTGGTTACAGCACTGAGCATTGCTGCGAAAATTGCCCCAGCCGGCAAGCAGGCCAGTTCTATTGCTACGGTTACTATGGGTTTTACAGCCTCGCTGATTATTGGGGTGCCGCTTGGGAGAATGATATCTTCTGCATATGGCTGGAAAACCGTATTTCTCGGCATCGCGTTGACAGGGATTATTGCCCTAATTGTTATATCTATGACAATTCCCCGCTTAAAAGGAGATCGACCTGTCCCCTTACTACAACAGTTTGCTCTTCTGAAAAAGCCTGAAGTTGCTTTGGGATTAGGCATTACCTTCTTTTGGCTAGGTGGTTATTCACTCGCGTATACTTACATCTCACCGTATTTGCTGAATGTATCAGGTGTAGGAGAGGATATGCTAAGCTCAGTATTGCTCGCCTTCGGAATTGCCAGTCTAATCGGGTCAAAAATTGGTGGGTACAGTGCGGATAAAAAGGGTATACCCTTTACATTATTAGGGGGTATGGTGTTGCACGGTATTTCCTTACTCTTGCTTCCTTTTGCCGCTCATTCCCTGATCGCAGTATTTGCTTTATTGATCCTTTGGTCGTTCGCAGCCTGGACAACTGGACCTACTCAACAATATAATCTGGTCACACTTGTGCCTGAATCTTCCGGTGTGATGCTGAGTCTCAATCAATCTACAATGCAGTTTGCTATGGCAGCCGGAGCCGGAATTGGCGGTGTAGTTGTTGGTCAGGTTTCGCTGTCTTCCATCACCTGGTTTGGAGCAGCAGGGGTTGGTATCGCTATTGTGGCTACGTATTTACTTACACGAAGATCCTCAGTTCAAACACAAGTGGGTGTTACGGAGTAAAGTGTATAGATAAGTGAAGAGGAGGCCCAGTGATGAAGGTGACATTGCGGCCTTCTTTGATTTGAATGAGCAATAACATGCTCTCTTGCAGTAGGAAGGCTTATTCAAACGCAATATCAGTGATTTTGCCGCCTTCCTCAAAGCCGATATTATTATAAACTTGATTGGAAACCGAATTTTTTAAATCTGCATATAGCATGGGTACTAAATGCTCATTTTCCAAAATGCAACATAGCTCGGATACCATTGCGCTGGCAAAACCTTTCTTTCGCAAATTAGGCGGGGTATAGGGTGGTTCCTTTTAAATAACGTAAGAGTTCTTCTATATAGGTCAATTTATAATCATCTGTGATTTGTTGTGAGATCCATAGCCAAGCCTTATGTCCGGGTGATTGAGCAAAGATCATATTTTTATCGGACGTTTTGAGGCATGTTGACTCTTCTGACTCACAAATTCGATGGATCAAATTGTATCGAACTTCATCAGCCAAAAATTGATTTTGATTTAATATATCGTCGTTTGAGACTAGTAGCTCAATCATGACTCTGCCTCCTAAAAATGAGCTATGACCTAAACAAAAAGTAGAAATCTATGAAGATTCAGTTGTTATATCTACTAGGATTTAAACTTCCGCGCTATAAGCTTCTTATTTTTTTGTCGCCAAATCCATCTTTCGATAAAGTTTTTTTCTTTTCTTTCCTGAAGTGTTTCCTTCATACCCTTAATAAGAAATTCGGATCTTCGCTTGTCGTTTCTGCTAATTTCACGTAGTTCCTCAATAAATTTATCGTCCATGTCCGCATCTCCGTTAGTTCAGGATTTTCCAAATTGCTAAGCTAGATTATACAGAACATATGTTCCTTTTTCAAGTCTGCATCTGCTCTATTCAATCACATAACTATTTTTAGATGGATGCTGCGAGGCCCGCGCCAATCGGATGGTGAAGCATAAGATAAAGTTGAAAGGAGGAATTACAACATGGACAACAAAGCATATGTATCTCAAACGTATCCACGTCTTACAGTCTACAACGAAGAAAATTTTCGGGGTTCCAGGAGAGTATTCAGAGGAAACCTAGGCATTCGTAATACCGATAACATTCTCAACGGCATCGAAAGTTTGCGTTTCTTTTCTACTAGCAGCAATGCTACACTTGTACTCTTTACTGGCACGCGGTTTAGAGGTAACTTCCGTGTGTTTAGAGGCAATCGCAACATCGCCGACCTGGATGATCTGATTCGCGGGAATGATGTGGAATCTATTATCTCTACCAATCAACGTTTGACGTTGCAGCAAATCCGTAATATCCGCAGTAGCGGTAGACTGCCATCTGGCTATCGAATCATCTAACGGCCTTATTTCGACTTCATAAACCATTTTACAAGACTGTTTCAGGAGCTTGCAACTTTCGGGCTTTTGGGACAGTCTCTCTATTTGTACACGCGACCTACATACTCGAATGATGAGAGGAACTGTATGGGAGAATGGGATGTTGTTAGCAGTCAACACCAACTCAATGTTCATAAAAAATAGATAAAGGAGGACATACGATATGCCCTCCTAATGACGTATATTATATTTACTTCAGTTCCCAATTCGTTGCTTTGATCACAGCTGCATCTGCGTTCTTAAGATCTGTTTCGCCAGAAGCTAAGAGAGAGCTCCATTGTTTCACACGATTCTTACCATTGGGAGGTTGGTTATAATCGTTGGTATCGACAACCAATGTACGCTTAGCATAGAAGCTAGTCATGAACTTCTTCTCATTCGTACTACTGCCTGAACGTGAGAGGATTCCTTCAAGACTACCTGAATCACCAGTAGCGCCTTGATTGAGTGCTGTGTCGACAAATGAACCAATCGTCAGAGCAGTATTAAATCCACGTTTCTGTGCTTGCTGTACACTATATTCGATATAGGTGTCATAGAACGTACGCCACATGGCTTCTCTCCAAGCTTCATTGTTTTGGAGAGCGTTGATCTTCTTCTTGATAACACTATCGCTATCGCTGAGCTTTAGAATCGAACCACTCATTTTCCCCTTCAGGCCAGCACGTGTTAATCCACCTGCAATGGAAGGGTTACTAGCTCCACTAGCAGCATCAAAAGCTTTGAATAAGTCCGGACCATCGGGTCCCGTATCATTTGAACCGCCTGTTGTTGCTCCAAAGATACCAATGGTGTATCCGCGATTATCGCCGATATCTTCAGCATATCCATAGAATTCAGTCCATTTCAAAGAATCTTGCTCTGGTTTGTTCACTAGCTTCATAATATTATCCCATTGCTCACCGTCGAGTCCTGTATTAGCCTTCAGAAACTGAAGTGTTGAAGGTGAGAAATTAGCATCATGATCAATAGCTGTAACCGCTTCTTGGCTAGTAGCTGCTTCGCTGGTAAGGGATAATGGCTCTATACTAGCTTCATTTGAGTTGTCGAAGCCCTCATTTAAATCGATCGTTTTCTGTACTGGAGTTCCATTCTCTTTAGCAAAAGCCTTGGCAGGTGGGCCCGACAAGCTAGAGAAAGAAGCAATTACAGTAAAGCTTAGCAAGATCATAAGAAACTTTGTTTTATTGGAAATGAGCTTATTGCTTATTTTATACATATAACTCCTCCTATAATAATGTAATTGTGAAAGGCTAAAAGCTAAAAGCGTAGATTTGCATCTAACTCGAATTGATTTAGCAAGAGTATAGATAAGAAGAATATGATTGAATAGAGCTTAAATAACCGTTTTTTTCAAAAATTATGATTTATATGTGAATAAATGGACCTAGTTGTTCCTAGATTCCTACAGACCATAAGTGCAAGAATGAGGACGAAACAAAGATAGCCTCTTGATAAAATGAGTTACATCACATATCAGGAGGCTATATTTATGAACAAAATTCATCAGTTTCATGCACTTCACACATCAGAGGAACTTTTATTTTTAGGGAACGCCTGGGATATGCTATCTGCGGTGGCTCTGGAGAAGGCAGGTTTTAAGGCGATAGGTACGACGAGCTGGGGAATTGCCAATACGCTTGGATTCTCAGATGGAGAGCTTATTGATTTTGACCAGCATGTAAGCATTATTCGGACGATTGCTGAGCATGTTCAGATTCCAGTGTCGGCAGATATTGAAGCAGGATATGGGGAGGATACGGCAACGATTGTTGAGCATATTTTAAGGATAGCCGATGTGGGAGTTGCAGGGATTAATATTGAGGATTCTTTGAAAACGAAAAAGGGACTTCGAGAAGTGGGCCTGCACAGTAACCTGTTGTCCAAAATAAGAACAGCATTGGATACGCGTGGGTTTAAAAAGTTTTTTATAAACGCAAGAACGGATACATATTTGCAGATGGATGCCCCACTTTCAGAGACCATAGAGCGGGCCAAAGCGTATGTGGATAGTGGTGCGAGCGGAATTTTTGTTCCAGGATTAAAGCGTGATGAAGAGATCAGGGAAGTTGTGTTTCATATACATGCTCCGCTTAATGTTTTATCCCTGCCGGGTCTGACGAATGTCCACCAGCTTCAGCAGTTAGGAGTTAAACGGTTTAGCTTTGGAAATGCATTTTCTGATAAGATAATAGTTGCTTTGCAAAAGAATGCAGAACAGTTGATAGAGCTTCAAGATACATCACATTTATATGAGGATTTTGCAAAATCCTTGAGCTAGATGAATATGAACTATAGAAAGGACAGAGCATTCGATCATGGCTAACCTTAGTCTTTCTTTTGAAGAAATGTGGGAGAAAATTATAGCGTGTGATCGTAAGTATGACGGGTTGTTTTTTACCGCAGTGAAAACAACCCGCATATACTGCCGACCTTCCTGTCGATCCAAAAAGCCGAAGAAAATAAATGTGGAGTTTTACTTTGATTTGGACAAAGTGGAAAAGGCGGGTTTTCGTGCTTGCAAAAGATGCCAGCCCCATACAGACCATTCGCCGTATATCAGACTTGTGCAGAATGTAGTAACCTTCTTGGTCAATCATTACAAGGAAAAACTTGTATTGCAGGATATTGCGGACCATATCGGAATAAGCTCCTTTTACTTGGATCGGATCTTTAAACAGGAAACCGCCGAAACCCCGCGTACGTATTTGGAAAAAATAAGAGTAGATAAGGCAGCCTATCTTCTTAAAAGTACAAATCTTACGAATCTTGAGATTTGCTATGAGACGGGCTTCCAAAGTCCCTCCCATTTCTATAAGGCGTTTCGCAGCTTGAACCATTGTTCTCCTAGTGAGTATAGAAAGTTGAGTAAGGAATAGGAAAGGAAGGAGGTCGTATCCTTTTATGAGTGAACTTTACGTATTGAAGTATGTATCGCCGATTGGAGAGATAGAGATACAGGGCACAAATGAGGCTGTCTATTCTATTATGTTCTCTAATCGGAATGAGCTCTTAACGAGGGCTATAGAAGAGGTTCCAATCCAAGTATTAGCGGAATGCGCTATCCAGCTTGACGAGTATTTTAAAGGTGAGCGCTTTGAGTTTACGTTTCCTTATGCCTTTGAAGGTACGGATTTTCAGCAAAAAGTATGGAATGCTCTGGTGTCCGTGGGGTACGGTAAAACGACAGCTTATAAAGATATTGCTCTTGCTATTGGAAATGAAAAAGCGATCCGAGCCGTAGGCAGTGCTAATGGAAAAAATAAGCTGAGCATTGTGATTCCATGTCACCGAATTATCGGTTCCAATCAGAAACTAACGGGCTATGCAGGAGGGCTATGGAGAAAAGAATGGTTGCTCCAGCATGAAAAGCGTTGTCTGAGGCCCTAAGGAGGGTTCGTAGATGAGAGACATATATTTGAAAGAGTTTAAGCCGGAGAACTGGGCCAACATGGTTCAGATCTATCAGGAGCGGTATGCACAGGTAGATCCGGCTATAAGAGCAAAAGTGGTCGAAAGTAAAATTCCCAAGGAGATTCAGATTGTGCTGCTGCCCGATATGGGGGAATATTTGCTGACTTGGATGGATCGAAAAGTCCCCGCACTCGGCAACGAAACACCGTCGGATTATTTGAAAAGCGAAGAAGGCACTAAAGCACTGAAGGCGGCCATATTACGTATGCCACGTTGAAGAAGCGGGCCAAGGAGATACATATGAACATTGAACAGATGAACAGAGCGCGAATGATGGAAAAAGTGAGTTCGCATATCCATAACTGTAATCAGATGGCATGAACTTCATCTAACCCTATGCTATGATTTACCGACAAGACTATAGATTCAAAAGGGGAAATAAGAATGAAGCTCAAAAGAATGATGTTCCTACTTTCGTTTTTAACGATACTCGTAGGGTTGTTCACTTTGTGTACAGAAAGTGTTCATGCTGCCAATTCGACAGTATTCAGAGATGGAGATAAGCTTAAGCTTACCCTTGGTGATGGTAATGGAGTAAACAGAGTGTTTAAATTCGATCTCCCGTTTACGATTAAGCCTGATACACCAATTCGTCTGTATAGCAACTATATTGAAATTCCTCCGGGTGACTTTACGATCGATTATGCCAACTCCACAATTTCAATTGCGGATTCACGACCAGCACCTGGGCCAGGATCAGAAAATCATATAGAGTTTCCTATAGCTACAACTATGGAAGGGACTGTGCAGTCAGTCGATGAATCTACAGTAACTCCACTTGCTGAGGAGCCGAAAGTAACGCAGCCTGAGGTGGAGACCAATATAAAAGAGATTCCCACTCCCAGTGAACCCGAGGTTGCTCAACCTGTGGATGAACCGAAAGTCATTGAACCTCAAGTAACCCAGCCTGTCGTGGAGCCTAAAGTGGACCAAGAGGTGGATGAGTCACCGGAAATCCCTTTGTCTATCCCGTCTGGAGAAGATTTTCCGGGTACATTTACAATCAACTCTTCAGGTACGTCATTTTCGGTTCGTTTGAAAATGAAAAATATTCAACCCACGTACACTTCATACGTTATGGTCAAAAATGCGGATGCTCAATTAATTAAACGGATTCAGTTCGATCCGGAAACAACATTTAGCTACCCATTGAGTAACCTGAATTTATCTACGGGTGGATACTACTTTTATATCAAAATGATCGATCAGTCGGGAAATTCGGCAGCATCTGTACCCCAATTTGTTCCCATAAATAATAACAAGGCTCAGCAGGTTGAGGTGTTTATAGACGGGAAACTGCAACAATATGAGCAGCCTGCGACCTCTATTAGCGGAAGTATGCTGGTGCCATTTCGTGCCGTTTTTGAGGCGCTTGGGGCGAAAGTGAAATGGGATGGAGCTACCAAGACCGTTACTGCAACCAAGGGAAATACAACGATTAAGTTAACTGTAGGCTCCAGAGATGCCTATATCAACGGTAAATTAGTGCGTCTCAATGCGGCGCCGAGACTCATTAATGGCAAAGTAATGGTTCCTATTCGCTTTGTAAGTGAGGCGCTGGGTGCGAAGGTAAAATGGAATATTGCAGCTCAGAGCGTTGTGATTTTTCTTGCTCCACCGCAGGTTTTGACAACCAGTGAAAGTGAACAATTAATGGAGGAAAATGAAGATGCTTCCGAATCACATTCCAATCCAACGATTCTGAAAAAGATATCCACCACCTTCTCCAAATCTACGGATATTGTGTTCGTCATAGATGTTACGAGTAGTATGACAGGGACGCTGGATTATGTGAGACAGAAGGTGAAAGGCTTTGTTGATTCCGTTCCAGCAGGTTCCCAATTTGCTGTCGTTGCATTTCGGGATATCAATCTGAAGGCAGATAAAGATTTAGAATTTTTGGAGTTTACGACCGATAAAAACAAGTTAAAAGGTAATTTGAATATGCTGCGCCCTTCCGCTGGCGGGGATTTGAAGGAATCGGGATTAGAGGCTATTCAGTTAGCTATAAGTAAATTTCCCAAGAATTCTAATTCCAAAACAATTATATTCATTACAGATGCACCAGTTCATGATAAAAATACAGCTCTGGGTAAAGCCCGTTTTTCAGTAGATGAAATCAACGAGCAATTACAGAAAAATGGTGTTATTTTTAATGCAATCGTGCCTGCAAATGGACTAGCCAACAAACAAATGAAAAAGCTTGTAGAAACCAACAAAGGGACTTTGTATGACATCAAGGATGCCAAGCTGAATTTAGCAAAGTAGGTTTGTCCAAACTCAAATAAGCCGTATAAAGGGAGCCGATGTAAGGCTCCCTTTTGCTATCATAAGCGCCTGTGTTGTAAGAGTTCTAATGGGCTGAAAGCTCACTCTCCGTCACCCATTTATGATTTTTGACAGGCTCTCCTCCTGTAGTCGGCGTATAATCTACCATATATACGGTCGTTGGCTCGACGGAATCAATGGTAGCCTTAGCCCCATCCATCCCCTTCATATGATCTGCTGTAAGAATAACCTCCGTTCCCGGTGCATAGGGCTCGCTGCCTGTATCCTTAATCTCTTCATGAATAACCCACTTATGATTATTCACTTTTTCTTCTCCAGTGGTTGGAGTATATGAGACCGTATAAGCAGTAGTCGTATAAGCACCCACAATCGTGGCAGTAGCCCCATTCATGCCTGCCATATGGTCGGCTTGGATAGTCGCTTGGCTACCAGCTTTGAAGGCTGGATTTTCAGCTTCTTTTAGTCCGGTAGGAAGCTCACTGGAAGTGGAATGGTTCATATCCGATGTGTCGTGCTGTTGACTGCTGTTTGTCGTGTGCTCCTGGTTCGGCGTGTTACTGTTCCCGCACCCACTCAAAATAATCATGATTGTACCAGCGAGCAAAGCCCATTGCATTCTCATATTTACAGCTCCTTTAGGGTTTTAATTACATATTTTAAATGTACCCCTATGGGGTATATTTAAAACGGATGTATATGACAAACTTGTGAAGTGTTTTGCTTTCAAGGGGATCTCCTGTTGTGACCCCTTTTTTGTTATGCAGAAGATGCGTAATTAAATGTTGTTGACAGTGAATAAAAAATCATTGTAATATCTATAAAACGCATCAAGTTACTTGGTATTTTGAGCGACTGTAACATTCTAACTCACCAAAAGTAGATGATATCAAGGAGCAGGGGGAGACATCAAAATGAAGAAACCATGGATTTCATTTATATTGCTGCTGGGAGCAGTCGTGCTTTTTATTTCAGGTTGCGGCAGCAAGAATACGTTGGGCAACGCTGCGGGTGAAGAAAAGAAAACACTGCATATCAGCTTTAATCCCGGTCCATATAGCGATCAGTTTAAGAATGGTGTGGCTCCATATTTGGAGAAGAAAGGCTATACGATTACATATAAAGAGTTTACAGACGGTGTTCAGCCCAATGTAGCCGTGGCTAAGGGGGATATTGATGCTAATGTGTTCCAGCATTCGCTTTACCTGGATTCTATGAATAAGCGGGAGAATATTGATCTGATTGGTGCTGTGCAGGTCCCGACTCCTCCAATGGGATTGTACTCCAGCAAGCACACCAGCCTTGACGAAATCAGCGATGGAGCCCAAATCAACCTGCCCAACGAGCCAGTCAATATGCTGCGTGCGCTGAATATTTTGAAGGAAGTAGGCTGGATTACGTTAAAGGACAAAATCGATCCATTGCAAACCTCGGTGAATGACGTCACCTCTAATCCGCATCATCTGCAATTTGTTGCTACCGACCCGGCACAGGGGCCACGTGCACTAGAGGATGTTGATTTTGCGGCTATACAAGGGAACTTTGCTGTATCGAATGGAATAAAGCTGACCTCGGCATTAAAGCTTGAAAATATGACAGATCCGTTCACGAACGTGGTAGCTGTGGACAACAAGAACAAGGATAAGCCCTTCGTCAAAGACATTATTGAAGGATATCATTCAGATGAATTCCAAAAGTACATCCAATCGAATCCTGTTTATGAAGGCTACAAGCTACCAAGCTATTTCAAATAATATGGGGTATTATCTTCTGCGGGCTGACGTTGTCAGCCTGTATCTTATGGATAAAAGGTGGAGATGAACGTGATTTTTTCATCCTCTGATCTCGTCAAGGCTCTGCCTGACAACTATTTTAGCGCAATGGATGACAAAGTGAATCTGTATAAAAGCAAAGGAATAGATGTAATCAATTTGGCAGCCGGCAACCCGGATCAGCCAACACCGGCGCATATCATCAGCGCTTTGAAGGAAGCGGTCGATCAACCGATCAATCAGGGCTATCCACCTTTTCATGGGAAAAAAAGCACGCTGGAGGCTGTCGCCGCGTTCTATAAACGGGAGTATCAGGTGGAGCTGGATCCTGACCGGGAGGTTGCCATATTCAACGGCTCAGCCATAGGCGTAATGGGGATTCCACAGGCGCTGCTGAATCCCGGTGATTGGTTATTGACCACCGATCCGGCATATCCCCAATATTATTCCGCTGCTGCGCTGGCAAGAGCCCATATTCATACGATTCCGCTTGATGAGAAGCATGGCTTCTTGCCTGATTATACAACCGTGCCGGAAGAAATCGCAGAGCAGGTCAAATTGCTCATGATTAATTATCCGAACAATCCGACTGGAGCAGTAGCTACTGCAGATTTTCTGACAAAGACGCTGGATTATGCCGCTCGATATCAGTTTCCGGTTATGAATGATTTTGCTTACGGTGCTCTTGGATTTGACGGGCATAAGCCGATTAGTTTATTGCAAATCCCCGGCGGCAAGGAATATGGCGTCGAGACGTATACGGCTTCCAAAACGTATAACATGGCTGGATGGCGCTTCGGCTTTGCAGTGGGAAATTCGTCCATCATTGGTGCGCTCAAGCATTATCATACGCATGCCTACAGCACTGTTTTTGGAGCGGTACAGGATGCGGGGGCTGTGGCATTGCTGGGCACGCAGGAACCGGTACGGGAACTCGCGGCGTTATATGAGCGGCGCCGTGATATTCTCATTGCAGCGTTACGAGGTATTGGCTGGGATGTAGCTGTTCCCCAAGGGTCTTTTTTTGCCTGGTTCAAGGTGCCAGAGGGTTACACATCCGCTTCATTTGCAGACTTTTTATTGGACGAGGCACATGTTGCGGTCGCCCCTGGAGAAGGCTTTGGTCGTGCGGGAGCTTCTTATGTGCGGGTCAGTCTGGTGAACAGTGAAGAAAGGCTGCTGGAGGCGGTGCAGCGCATCGCAGCAACGGGTATTTTTCAAGTATAAGCTGGAATACAAGGAATTCATGGAGGGAGCGAGAAGAACTTTGAGTATAGCGATTATCGGAGCCATGGAGGAAGAAATAGCAGATTTGAAAGCGCAGATCGAAGGGATAAAGATGACCCAGATTGCGAACGGGATTTTTTATACAGGCCAGCTTGAGGGCAAGGAGGTTATTCTGCTGCAATCAGGAATTGGCAAAGCGAACGCAGCCTCGACTACGGCGCTGCTGATTGAGCGATTTAGCCCGGAGCTTGTCATTAATACCGGGTCTGCGGGTGGGCTCGATCCAGCGCTGCATGTTGGCGATGTTGTAGTGGCGACCGAGCTGACTTACAGCGATGTGGACGGAACGGCGTTCGGCTATACCTACGGACAGGTGCCACAGATGCCGGCAAGTTATCCTGTCGATCCAGCGCTGCTTGCTTTTGCGACAGAAGCGCTGGCGGAGACCAGGATTGAGGGGCAGATCGTCAACGGATTGATTACGACGGCTGACTCTTTCATCTCCCAGGCTGAGCGCGCCCATTTTATCCGTAGCCAGTTTCCTGAAGCGAAAGTGACGGATATGGAAGGGGCCGCGGTCGTTCAGACTGCGTACCAGTTTGGTGTTCCGTTTTTGGCTGTCCGTTCTTTGTCTGATCTTGCCGGTGTAGAAGCGGCGGATTCTTTTGACTCCAATCTTGATTTGGCTGCGGCCAACTCGGCAGCAGTGGTTGTGGCTCTTGTAGCTGCATATGATAGAGACAAGCTTTGACATATCCAATGGCACTATTCAGGAACGTTTTTTCTTTGGCTTGCCATGCTGGTTAATGAGAGTTCGAAGTTGTTTCCCGGCTTGGTTTAGCTCAACATCGTTCAACACATAATCGGTGCTGACTTCCCAGGTGCTGTGGTCATTCAGATGAAAAATAAAGGCGGGAAAGCGAGGACGCAACCATTTGCGGATGGAGGCCCCTTCGAATTCGACTTTAGTGATTGCAGACCATGGGACAGTTCGAATACCATCGGAAATGCTGTGCTCGTCAAAAATGAACAGATAGGTATCCTTACGAAGCGTTCTGCTCAAACAAACCACAAGATAGCTACCGAAAAAAGGAAGTCCGACAATGGCGGACGTAATAAAGAAGAAGATTTGTAGAGCTGAGATATCTTCGTCGATAAAAATGAGCAGCAGCAAAAGCAGACAAATCAGCACAAACATCAAGCTGCCCATGGCTTTCCAAAATGCCAAAGATCTTCGATATACAATTTTATCCACGGAATACCGCCTCGTCGCGTACAAACTCCTGAATGAAATAAGTTATTCGTTCTCTCCAGTCAGCTTCGGTTACACTTTCAATACGCAGACATGGGGTGGCCTGCATATCCAGTTCTGTATTTCTTACGATCCACACATCATTCGTTCCTTTAAGAACAAATAGTAGATTTGTAACGGAAGGTCCATCTTCATCCGTATCCGCGTATATCATCTGGCTCAAATTATCTAGGCTACACTGATTACGATCAAAATCCTCTCGCCAGTCTTGTATTATTTGCTGAGCGGACTCATGAAGCTTCCACGTTGTCATTTGCTGCATGCTGAAGCTGGAAGAGGTTAACTCATTCCACTGTTCTTCTGTCAGATCGACGTATCGGCTGTGCTCATTGAAGTTCGAAGCAAGCAGGCCGAACAATTGATCAATGTCGTGATGCCAGTCTTCTGGGGAAGACCAGCGAAAGAAATGGAGTTCATTGTGGCTGGAAAAATGATACAGAAAACGTTCATTTCCATGGTGTATCGTTAATGTATTTTGCTTGTCCTGTTGCTCCTTGTAGCCACGTAGCATCTGGCGGCTTTGTACCAGATGAGCTAGCATCTCAACAATGAACGCATCAAATTCGAGCTGTTGTTGCCCGTCATCCCGTTGTTCCATCAAACCCTTGGATATCAGGCTATGCGTTGCGGCATGAAAAAGCAGTTCCCAGCGATCTTCGGTTAGTTCCCCGTAATAAGATTGGAGCAGACCAGAAGCCATATCTTCTGCGCCCAGTGCGGTCAAGGCAAAGCCTAGTTCCTCAAGCGTTAAAATTACCGTTTGTTTGTCCATAGTCAGGCTCCTTCTCCATCTGTTAGGTGTATGTCATTTAAATAGTTTGCTGGCCCAACGTATCCCCTTTTCGGCGAATTTGGCGACTTTTCCACCTGCCCAGCTTCCCACCGTACCGCCGACGTAAGCACCGACGGCTGCACCGACCGGACCACCGATAGCGCCGCCTACGGCTCCCAAAGCAACAGCACCGCCATAAGTTGCAGCGGTTTTAATCGCTACGTTAGAAGCAGATACAGCCACATCCGTTCCGGTAAGCTTCCCGCTTTTCCATTTTCCAGCCAGACTGATACCCTCGCCCACAATATTCATGGTGGCATTAATAGGGTATAGCTTTTTGGCAATCATGCCGGGAATTTGGCGGGTGGCTATGCCGTAACGGCCTTTTTCCACCCCGGCGATGACGTTCCGCGTCCACTGAGGAAAGCTATTGGCTTTGTTGAATCCGAGGCCGAGCTTACCCATTTGAAGCTTTCCAGCTAAACGATCAAAGCCCTTTAAACCCTTCATCACAATACCGGGTTTAGCGAATTGGCGGTTTAGGCTTTTGCCCAAATTACGCATAAACGCATTGTTACCCTTGCCATTCACCCATGCCGCATTATGTATAACCGCTCGAGTGGGATTCTTCAGACTTTTCTTGAATTCTACTGTTTTGGTGAGCACAAGTGTGGAAGCCAGACCGCTATAGATAGCTGTTCCGGCAAATCCCAGTTGCCCGCGCCATTTATTGGCTTCTGAAATGCTGTTAATAGCTATATCTGCTGGATCGGGTCCTTTTTTCCCGGAAGTTGCCCCTTCACTGCTGCCGATCTGTCCGCTGTGATCTCCTTTGGGAATACCCGTGTCTGCTTGGGTGTCTGTTTCCTTGAATTTTACTGCAATGGAACGCAGCTCTGTGCTGACAGAATCGACAGTTTGAGTGAAAGCATCCATTTGTCCACGCGCTTTATGAAAATCCTGATAAAAGCGCTGCTGTGTTGTTCCCGCCCAGCTATTTTCCAACATCTGAATATGCTGTGACAGTTGTCCGCAAATTTGTGCCCCCAGCTCACGTGCTTGTGCGAACTGCCTGGAAACCGCCTCTAGTTTCTCAGGAGGAACCATAATTTTAGCCATGATGTCCACCTCGGATGATTAAAATAATTACTTATATTCTAGTGAATCTAGTGGGGGTTAGCAAAAAAAGGAGGGTATTTAAGTGAAAAATAAGTCATTTGTATGAGTTCCTGAGGATTCATAAGGGAGAATAGTAGGAGGTGTTATGCTCCGAAGTTCTTATATGCCATTCATAACGAAAACGAAAAAAGCCCCTCTTTTCAAATGGAGCTTTCCATTAGAAAGAGAGGCCTTCTTGCGTAGAAGCTAATACATATTTCGCGTCGTTTTAATTATTTTAGCGGAATCTGCTTGGACAGCTTTTCAAACTGCTGCAAATAAGGAGTGACCTTGGCAGTAATTCCTTTGAGATACTTGATGGACGCTTGTCTTTGACGTTCTTTGGTAGCAGTCTCTTCAGGGAACATAGAGTATTCCTTTTGGACAGAGCCATTTTTATAATTTACGGAGAAGAGATCTCCTTTTTGCCATCTTTGGACCAGATCTTGATTACTGTGCAAGATATTTAGTATTTCTTTGCTATTTTTATAAGTGAAGCTGTAGTCTGGATCTGCCACAGCGTGGATCACTTGGTAGCCACTCTGTAATCCATTGTTCTGAAAGGTACCTACTTGGATCTCGTTCGAACGTACGGTTCCGTCCATTTGGGTCACTTTTTCAGTCTGCGTACCCTTGCCACTCATCGTATCATTGTTCCATGTACCGTTGTATACGACTTTATGATTTTGTCCATCTGCATCGGTGTATTGATTTATATATTTTCCGGTACCTGAGCGCTTGCCATTCACAAAATCACCCGAATACTGCTTATATTCGCTCCATTTGATCGTACCACGTCCGTTGGGCTGCCCATGCTCGACCTCTCCATAGTAAGTAGTCTGACCGGATAGCTGAAGCAATTCCTTGGTTGCAGCCGCATTCGCCGCAGGTGTACTTACAGACAGCGCTCCAGATATTAGCGATGCGGACACCATAATAGGCAGAGACAAAGCCTTCCCTTGTTGCCAAAGTTTTTGCATCATGAGTTCTCCCCTTTCGAAGCTGTGAAGTTTCTAAAAAGTTATGTTCAACAACCCAGCACCGTTTTTATACTATTTTGTGCTTGGTGAGTTATAGTTTAATATAGATTGAGAATTATAGGAAACTGTAAAGTGAAAACAGCTAGCTAGGAGGGAGATTCATGAATTTACCTGAACATGGGGGTGAGGATGTATCTAGCATCCTTGCCGTGGAGTTGGAACATGAGCCTGTGAAGACCATAAAAGGAATCCATCAAGTGGAGCCTGATGCAAATATCTATTGGCTGATTGATGTGGAATTCAGTGGTTTTACGTTGTCAGATGAGGATATTTTGCAATTGCTCAAAGGATATATCGTGTATGGACATGTCCATGATTTACAGATGTGGACTAGTGTGGGGCGCAGATCGGCAGGCGAATGCCATTTTGATAAAATCTGTATTTGTATGGATATATTCGATAATGTAGAGATGCAGATTCGTTTAGATGAAGCCAAGGTTGCAGACTTTATGAACACACTGCCAGCGCGTTTTCAGGAGAAGGGCACCGTTCATGTGCTTCCTCGGGAGGTTGCTGCCCGTGCACGTGCAAAAGCGGAAAAACTTAAAGCATTTACAGATCAGGAAGGTGAAAGGGAACACGCTGTCATGCTTAGGCTGGTGGCGGATCAAGGCCAATCTTACCGTGGAGCGGATATCTGGGATGTCATGCTGAGTCTCGGAATGGAGTGGGGAGATATGGATATTTTCCATGCACACCATCACGGGCCGGGAGGCTATGATGAACTATTTAGTGTACATACGGGAACCGAGCCTGGATTTTTTTGGTTGAGTACACTCGCGGAGGATTGCTTTGCAGATTTGATTTTCAGTATGGATGGGGTACGGACCGTGCAGCCGCAAACTGTGTTTGAGACGATGTGGAAAAGTGCCGAATATGCATGCGCCAGACTCGGCGGGACATTAGTGAATGAACAGGGTCTGCCAGCTGTGCAGGAAGATTATCTACATCAGATTCAAGAGATGGAAGATCGATTAAGTGAGTTTGGATTTAAAGCAGGCGAGGATGTTGTTGCGTTTCTATTCTAGTTTAGAAAGGAGTGATTTCGTTGTCCAGCAACTCTATTGAGAAGCTAAGAACGATTCTAAAACGTAAAGCTACTATTTTCCATACAGGGGGTCGTAGACCGTCGGATTCCCTTGAACAAAGCTGGATTGGTAGAGTTACAGTGGCTTTGCCAACGGAGGAGCAACCCATTGATGGACAGGGGAATGTTATGGCTCCGATCATGCAATTGTATTTGGCTGCCTTGCCCTTTGTTCCTCCGGCTATACACAGTGTCAAGCTGTTGACGGTCTTTCTGTCTCCCGATGTACTGGATCATGAGGACATGGAAGGATATATGTGTATTCGTGAGTATACGTCGGTAGAGGATTTGGTCGAAAAAGATTTTGGTCCGGCATTTATGCAAATCAAGGCGTTCCCGCTATTCCCTGAGCTCAAAGAGAATGACTATCCGGTCTGGGACGGTGAAGACATTCCTGAGGAATATGGCGATGCCCTCAACCATTTGGACGAGGAGGAACCCGACTATTTTGAGGACATCGTAGAGGAAATATATGCGGTTCACAAAATCGGTGGCTATCCCAGCTTTGTTCAATCGGGCATCGACTTTGGCGAGGGCTATGAATTTGTGTTTCAGATTGCTTCAGATGCCAAAGCCGAATTGAATATTGTCGATGGGGGCAGTTTTTATTTTGCGAAGCATCAGAATGAAGGAGCCTGGCGGGGTTACTTTGATTTTTACTGATAAGCTCACTTAGAGAGCAGTCTGGAACCGATCGTTTTGTAGAGCATGGTTCGAATACTTTTGAGCCTATCAAAGTTTTCCTGAAAAGTAACTCCGGCATGCTACCCCTTCTGTTTAATAATAATAGACCATTATACCTGATTATTGGTTTATATTCTTCCATACATTGCCATGTTCGGTATGTCCCTATATACTCGTAAGTTAGACACTATTGAAGTGGGGTAAAAAGATATGAATGTTTTAGGTCAGCTGGGATCTGCTATCCAGAGTAGTTTATTTATACAATCCGAATTGAAGAAAGCCCATGCATTTATTCAGAAGCACGATCTGCCTGTAGAACAGGTAGAAAATGATTTTCACAAACAGATCATCGTGCTGGAGCAATATGCTGGAACTCGCGTTTTTCAGCGAGGGCTTGCCAAATACAAAGTAATCAATGTAATGCTTATGACCATATCTGTGATTATATTGCTGGCAGCAGGCATCGTTGCGGCGGTGGAATATTTACAACCCGAACGACATTTGCTGCAAGTGCTGGCGAATGCCATGTTTGACCATTGGGTTCCCTCTATCACTTTGCTCAGTGTTGTATTCGTGGGTGTGATCGTTCTTGCCATCGTTAGAAATGTTTATGCCAAACAATTACATACGCGCGTGCTAGAGCGGGCTTGGCAGGCCATTTTCAATCATGTGTACATATGAGGACAGAGTAACTGTAGGAGATTGGCATAATAGCTGAAGGAGTGGCAGCAATGAATGACTGGGAATCAGGAATCATTCAGGTCGATGGTGAGCGTGCGATCTACTCATCTTTAACAGAAGATCAGTTGTTAGAGACCACTTGGTATTCGAAATATTTTCATTCTGTAAGAAGGCTAGGGAATGACTACATCTGGTATCATTTCGATCAGGTTTCTTTGCTGCGTCGGCATTTTTTTGTGTCTGTATGCTTTAAGGATACAAGCCTAATTGTCGTGGAGATTTCGCTTCAGGGCAATGAATTTCCAACTTCTTGGGATAATTGGTCTGAGGAAGGGGAGAGAAAGCGGCAAGGGGAGCATGACCGTTTGTTACAGCAACATTTGTCCGTGAAGCCAAGCTATCGTCAAACCAAGCCTTACCCCTATATGGAATATGAACTGAGCTGGGGGAAAATCTCTTCTTATTTTGACCCCCGGTCAGGAAATACGGCCATTGCTTTTAAATATAAAGATGAATAGCAATCTTACATAAAATACACGACAACCCTGAGCTTTGTATTGGAGGTGAAGGGGTTGAGATGAGTAAGGGAGATGTGTTGTGGATAAAAAGGCAAAAAAAATACTGATGAACACATTCTGGTCCTCCAGCGGCTGGAAGCAGGAGCGGGGATCTTTTTCGGGTGAGGATTTTGAATATGCCAAAAGTAAGGGCTTGATGTTCGATCCGATCACCATTACACATAACGAGATTATAAACAGATTACATGAGCTGCATCAGCAAAAGGCTACAAAAGAGCGAGTGGCAGCAGCATTTTTGCACAGCCTTTCCACGAAAAAGGTTCATTTACGAAGCGCCTTATCGAGCTGGGCATTAACCGCTGGGCTTCCTTTGCACACCTATGGTGAGCGGCCTGTCGTCCTGCCCAATTACAGTAGCTGTGGGGATTGTAATTTTAATAAAATGATGTCTGATAATGAATACGTCAATGAAGATTTGAATGTACTGAATTTTGAACGAATCAAATGGGGCGGTATTCGTCTGAACCACCTTCTATATTGCTGGATGGACCTTGAATTGTTCAGTCAAGAAGAGGATGTTCAGGTTTCCGATGAGGATCTAGCTATACTTCATAACATGCTCGAAGCTGTTCAGAACTGTGATGCCCAAAGCAGTGCACGTCAATTGGAAAAGCGCTGGAAGGATGTGTTTCCATCCAGCAAAAACGAGCGTGATGTAGTCATGGAGGTGTGGGGATATGCCGGACTGCTGGTCCCACAGGACACGCCTCGTAAACGACAGCACGGCAATCATGATTTTTATTCCGTAGCAGCTTGGCAAGGAGATGACAGATACTCGCAGGAGGCGTTGGACTATTTCTTCGGTACGTTTTTATAGAGAAAGTGAATCGTTATGCCACATCTTGATCATGACGGTTCCTCAAACAACAAACGTTCTTCTTCCCGACTATGAATAGCATTGACAACCAGAAGCGCGTGGAACTGCTGAAGAACTTCAGGCGTAAGCCCTTCTTCACGGATCCCGGCTTTGAGCTCTTTTACAATGATTCGGAGCAGGTCATGATCCCGTGTAAGTTTGACGACAGCCTCCTGCAGTTCCGGTTTTTTCTCGACCTTTTCCTGATAGAATCCTTCCTCTTCTGCATCAGCATGGCTGAGAATGCGGGTTTCCCAATATTCGATCAAGTGGTCGGCAGCCTGACGCGCCACCTTGAATTCTTTTGCTTCGAGTAATTCTTCTACTTCTCTCGTCTTATCTAGAGCGCCAGTTAGCCCGCCTTGATGAATGGCATGATGAGCATGCAGTTGACGTAAAGAAGGTCCTCCCATAACAGTTCATCCTTTCTTTGTTCCCTTTTTTAGTACAGTATAGCATAAGAAAATAGCGTTATTTTTCCGGTTAGGATATTCCCCGCTAAGGAAAAGGGAACTCCCTAATTGGTTCAATTTCATATAATACTTAGAATGAAGTTAGAAGATAAAACTCAATTTTGGGGGAATGGATGATGAATCGATTAACCGAAATAACAGACATAAAAAAGATTGTGAAAAAAGGATCAAGGGTTTGAAGGGAATGAGCAGATACATACCTAATCAACATGGAGCCTGGGCCATGCTCATTCTTCCATTTTTATTCGGTTTAGCTGCTTCTCGAGGGGAACTTATTCATATTCCCCTATTTGTGTGCTGGTTTTTTATCTACTTATTCAGTTTTCCTGTCCTCCAATGGATCAAAACAGGCAGCAGTGCAAGATACCGCAAACCCGCCGTTGTATACGGAGTGATATTACTTCCTTTGTTAATTTCACTGATATGGTTTGAGCCTGCCTTGATCTGGTATGGAGTTCTTCTATTGCTCTTTTTTATGGCTAATATTTATTTTGCAAAAACGAAAAATGAACGTGCTTTACTCAATGACATTGTTGCAATTCTACTCTTTTGTTCTTTTATATACCCTGTTATTTATATGGGGGGAGGAGAGAATTGGAGAGTAGCAACAGAGCTATTCTTGCTTTTGGTGCTTTACTTTATCGGAACTGCTTTGTATGTCAAAACGATCATTCGTGAAAGAAAAAATATACGTTACCATTATGCTTCCGTCATCTATCATTTGGTGATTTTGTTGTTTGCTACTTGGTTAAAGTTACCTCTGTTTGTTCCTTTTTTGATTTTTTTGATACGAGCCATATGGCTTCCTAAACTCGGATTAAAGGCAAAACAAGTTGGCATGGCGGAAATTGGATTTTCAATGATGCTCTATGTTTTTGTGTTGTTTTTATACTTCTAAAAGGAGAGACATCAATGATATCTTTGAAAACGCCGCGTGATTATCATACAGACCCGTTTATAGTCATCTGGGAGGTTACACGAGCTTGTGCTTTAAAGTGCCTTCACTGTAGAGCGGAAGCACAGTACAAACCTGATCCTCGCCAGCTGACATTAGAAGAGGGTAAGAAGCTGATAGATCAAATTGCTGAAATGAATCATCCGTTGGTTGTATTCACAGGCGGAGATCCTTTAATGCGTCCTGATCTGTTTGAACTGGCACGATATGCAATTGAAGAGAAAAATCTGTCGGTTTCAATGACCCCCAGTGCCACCCCTAAAGTGACACGAGCAGCGGTAGAGAAAGCAAAGCAAGTTGGGTTATCGCGATGGGCGTTTAGTCTGGACGGTTCATGTGCAGACATTCACGATCATTTTAGGGGTACAGCGGGTTCTTACGATACGACCATGCGAGGAATTGGTTATTTGAAGGAACTGAACATCCCTATTCAAGTGAACACGACGGTGTCCCGGTACAACCTTCATGATCTGGAGCAAATTGCAGAAAGGGTAAAGGAAATGCAGGCTGTGTTATGGAGTTTATTTTTCCTTGTTCCAACCGGACGTGGCATGGAGAAAGATATGATTACTCCTGATGAGCATGAAGCCGTAATGAAATGGCTGTATCAAATACAGCAACAGATGCCGTACGGCGTGAAGGCTACAGAAGCTCCTCACTACCGGAGGGTCGTACTGCAGCAAAAGCACAGAGCAGGTGAGAGCAGTGTAGCAGACGGACAAAAGAGGGCAGATGTTTTAGGACGTGCTCCTAAAGGCGTAAATGATGGAGATGGATTTGTTTTTATTAGTCATATCGGCGAAGTATACCCGAGCGGTTTCCTGCCTCTTATGTGCGGGAATGTACGAAAGGATAGCCTGGCAGATATTTATCGCAACTCTCCGATCATGATGAATCTTAGAGATAAGTCCCTACTTAAAGGTAAATGTGGAGTCTGTGAATTCAAGGCCGTCTGTGGGGGCTCTAGAGCAAGGGCTTTTGCAATAACAGGAGACTATTTGGAGAGTGACCCTTATTGCGCTTATATACCCGGGGTTGGAGAGGATAAGTGTTTTCATGAAAAAAAGTTCTAAAAAAGTCGTTATACTCGGTGGAGGAATAAGCGGTTTAAGTGCTGCCTTTTATGTGAAAAAGCTGGCTGAGGATCGGCAGCTTGAAGTGGAGATTACACTGGTGGAGAAAAGTGAACGTCTGGGAGGAAAGCTACAAACCGTTCGCCAAAACGATTTTATGATCGAAAAAGGACCAGATGCTTTCTTGGCCAGAAAGACGGCAATATTGGATCTGACCATGGAGTTGGGGCTGGAAGCAGAGCTGGTATCGACAAACCCAAAAGCCAAATCTGCTTGCATTTTGCATAAGGGCAAACTTCATACGATGCCGATGGGCTTCATTCTGGGCATTCCAACAAAGCTCACCCCCTTCATTCGGACAGGGCTTATTTCTCCGCTGGGAAAAGCACGGGCAGCCTTGGATTTATTCATTCCAGCGAAGAAAGGTGATGAGGACGAATCTCTAGGGGATTTTATCAAACGGCGTCTCGGCAAAGAAGTTCTGGATCAGATTACAGAACCTCTGCTGTCTGGAATTTACGCTGGGGATACTCATTCTCTGAGCCTTATGTCAACTTTCCCTCAATTTAAACTAATGGAACAAAAGCATGGAAGTTTGATTAAGGGTATGTCTAAAGGGGCGGGAAGAAAGCCAGCAGTACAAGACAAACTGCCGGATATCGCTAAGAAAAGTATGTTTCTTTCTTATCGGCTAGGATTATCTACGATCGTGGAGCGGCTAAAGGAAAGGCTGGATACCGTACGTTTTGTTATGGGGCAAGGTGTAGTTGAAGTAAGGAAAGAAAGCGGTTATCAGGTCATTTTAGAACATGGACAAAAAATAGATGCGGATGCGGTGATTTGTGCTGTTCCAGCTTTTGAAGCGGCTGCATTATTTTCCGGCGTTGCAAGCGCTAGCTGGTTACACAAGATTCACTATGTTTCCGTAGCCAATATTGCCCTTGCTTATAAAAACACAGATCTTAATTTTGCTTTTGAGGGAACGGGATTTCTAGTCCCCCGCAAAGAAGGCAAAAAGATTACCGCATGTACTTGGTCTTCGACGAAGTGGAGCCATACGGCTCCTGAAGGATATACGCTTTTACGGACCTATATCGGACATGCAGGTGCACAGGAGTGGGTTCAAATGACAGACAATCAACTTGTGGATGCCGCGCGCAAGGATTTGAAAGATTTAATGGGCCTGGAAGCGGAACCGGAATTCACAGAAGTCAGTAGGTGTGATCGATCGATGCCGCAATATCCGATTGGACACAAAGAGCATATGGCGAAGATGAGACAGGACTTTGCACAGTATTTACCGGGTGTTTTTCTATGCGGTGCCGGCTATGGGGGCGTTGGAATTCCAGATTGCATCGCTCAAGGGAAAGAAGCGGCTGAACAGTTGCTTTCTGATTTTTTATAATCAGGCTCTTTCCACTAGTGAAAGAGGGAACCCCCTGATTGGTTCAGCTTTAAGGGAGACGTAGAATGAAAGTTAAGCATAAAATCGAAGTAAGATGGAGGAATGGAAGATGAGCCAGTTAACGGAAGAAACATGGGTGGCGGACATTGTGAAAGCAGTACCCAAAACGGGAGATCTGTTCCGCAAACTGAGGATTGATTTCTGCTGTGGAGGGAAAATATCGCTCCGTGAAGCAGCAGCCAATCGAGGCCTCCACGCTGGTGAACTGCTAACGCAGATACATGAAGTGGAAGAAAAGCAGGCACAGCATAAGCAAATGCAACCTCCTTCACTCGAACCAAAAGAACTAATCGCCTATATTCAAAATGAGTATCATACGAAGCTTCGGGAAGAACTATCGGCGTTAACGCCGTATGTAACCAAACTAACGCGGGTTCACGGCGAACGTTATCCGCATCTAAAGCGGGTTAATGAACTGTTCACCTTGCTTAAACAGGAATTATCGGAACATATTCAAAATGAGGAGAACCTTGTGTTTCCGATGATTGAAGCATTTTTACAAGAATCAACAGTGGAACGAGCAGATGCATTAAATCCAACTTTATCCAAGTTGCAAGACGAACATCAAACAGTGGTGGAATTCCTGAAGGAAATGCGTTTGATCACAAACGGCTTTGAGCCAATGCAGGAAGCTTGTGGTACGCACCGACTCGTATTGAAGCGGTTAGAAGACCTGGAAGCAGATATTTTTAATCATATTCTTCTTGAAAATTGTACACTAATCGAACGTACAAGACAGGCACAGCTAATCGCGAAACCCATTAATTGATGATGAACGAACATGAGGAGCCGAACCAAATGCATAAATTAATTAAAAGTAGCACTGTTTTCGTTATGGTTATTTCCATTATTTTATTATTTTCAGGATGCGGTACGAAACAACAACTAGATTCAAATGTTGGCAGCGCGGGTCAGAACGGATCTTCCAGCCAGACATCTTCGAAAACGGCTGAAACTATTGAGCTTACCATATCCGCAGCAGCAAGTTTAACGGATGCGCTCAAAGAAATTCAGCATTCATACGAATCAACCCATACAGGCATCAAATTGAATTTTAACTTCGGCGGCTCTGGTGCGTTGGAAAAACAAATTGAGCAAGGAGCGCCGTCGGATTTGTTTCTGTCCGCTTCGACCAAAAACATGAAGTCCCTTGTTGATCAGCAGTTAATAGATACAAAAAAACAAAAAACGTGGCTGACGAACGAATTGGTCGCGGTTATCCCTGCAGACGGGACGATGAACATCGCGAGTGTAACCGATTTAACAAAAAAAGAAGTGAAGAAAGTTGCGATCGGAATTCCTGAAAGTGTCCCTGCGGGCAACTACGCACAGGAAGCGCTGATGAAAGCGAAGCTTTGGGACACGTTACAGAGCAAGCTGGTTCAAGCAAAAGACGTTAGACAAGTGCTGCAATATGTGGAAACGGGGAATGCTGATGTCGGATTTGTATATAAAACAGATGCGTTGACTTCACAGAAGGCAAAAATCGCCTTTGAGGTGGATCCCAAAACCTATTTACCTGTTGAGTATCCAATCGGGATTGTCAAAGCTTCAAAGCACATTCAAGAAGCCGAAGACTTTTATGCATACCTACAATCGCAAGAATCTCTGAATATTATGGCTAAGTATGGATTTACCATACCGAAGTGAGCATGCAAGATATAGATTGGAATGAATATTGGCCTCCTATCCGATTATCGTTGCAGGTTGCACTGTTATCCAGCGTTCTGGTAATCATATTAGGCTTGCTTGTGGCATGGTCAATGTCGCGGTTGGGATTATTTAAAGGGAAAACGGTTGTTGAAACCGTGCTTATGCTGCCTTTGGTACTCCCACCGACGGTTGTTGGTTTTTTACTGCTCATATTACTTGGACGAAAAAGCGGGTTCGGACGGTTTGTGGAGCAATGGTTTGGCGAGCCTATTATATTCTCGTGGTGGGCTGGGGTTATAGCAGCGGTGGTAGTGGCTTTTCCTCTTGTCTATCGGACGCTGAGAATGGGACTGTCTTCTGTCGACCGGGACTTGGAAAACGCGGGACGTTCGATGGGTGCAAGTGAATGGCAGGTTTTTCGATACATCACCTTCCCTTTAATTTTCCCTTCTTTTAAGGCTGCCTTTATACTCGGTTTTGCCCGCGGCCTGGGCGAATTTGGTGCTACGCTGATGATTGCCGGAAATATTCCGGGTAAAACACAAACGATTCCGACGGCCATTTATATTGCGGTGGATGCTGGTCATCTTCCTATGGCCTGGGCGTGGACATGCTCTATCATACTCATTTCTTTTATCATGCTCCTGTTAACGGGTCAAAAGAACAATTAATTACTCCATACAAGCTTCCCTTTAGCAGGGGGAGGCTTTTTTGTATCTTTCCATAGAACGAGGGATTTCCTGTAGCGCTATAGGACATTCCCTAATGGGAACAGAGATGAATGAATTACATAATGAGAGTAAGCGAATGAGTCTTACCTTGGAACTTGCGTTGGGATGATTCTTTCTAAAAAGGAGTGTTGGTCATCGATGAAAAAAAAATACAACCTCAACTTTTTTAAACCGATCGAAAGCTATTCGGGAAATTGGTCAATCCTTGAGGAAAAAAATAGAGAATGGGAAAACGTGTACCGTCAGCGTTGGTCTCACGACAAAGTGGTTCGGACGACTCACGGAGTGAACTGTACCGGTTCCTGTAGTTGGAAGGTTTTTGTAAAAAACGGCATCATTACCTGGGAAAATCAACAGATCGATTATCCCTCCTGCGGTGTAGATATGCCAGAATTTGAACCGCGCGGATGCCCGCGTGGGGCTACATTTTCCTGGTATGAATACAGTCCATTACGCGTGAAATATCCTTATATGCGCGGCAAGCTGTTGCGGCTTTGGCAGGCAGCCATCCAGGAACATGCCAATCCGGTGGAAGCATGGGCAAGCATTGTGGAAGATCCGGAGAAAGCCAAGCTCTACAAAGCAGCTCGCGGAAAAGGTGGTCATGTCCGTGTCGCTTGGGACGATGTCCTACGCCTGATCTCGGCGCAACTCATCTATACCATTCGTAAGTATGGTCCCGACCGGATCGCGGGCTTTACGCCAATTCCGGCGATGTCAATGATAAGCTACGCTTCAGGAGCCCGATTCATTTCGCTTCTCGGTGGACAGATGTTGAGTTTTTATGACTGGTATGCCGACCTTCCGCCTTCATCTCCTCAAATTTGGGGTGAACAGACGGATGTACCGGAATCTTCTGATTGGTACAATGCGGGTTACCTGATTATGTGGGGATCGAACGTACCGCTTACCCGGACGCCAGACGCTCATTTTATGACGGAAGTACGATATAAGGGAACAAAAGTCGTATCCGTGGCTCCCGACTTGGCGGAGAATGTGAAGTTCGCTGACAACTGGCTTGCACCACATCCGGGTACAGATGCTGCCATAGCCCAGGCTATGACGCATGTTATTTTGGATGAGTTTTACAGAGAGCGCCAAGAACCGATGTTCATTAACTATGCCAAACAATATACAGATATGCCGTTTATGATTCTGCTTGATCCGCACGAGGGAGCTTGGAAAGGTGGACGTTTTCTACGGGCGAGTGACCTGGGGGATGTTTCGCCGCATGCGGACTGGAAGCCGGTCATATATGACGAAGCGGCGGGGGAAATGCTGGTCCCGAACGGTACGATGGGACAGCGCTGGGAGCAGGATAAGAAATGGAACCTGATTCTGGAACGGGAAGACGGAACAAAGGTTGAGCCCGCGCTCACTGTGGAAGGTCATGGCGAGCAATGGGAAGAAGTCGTATTCCCTTACTTTGATAACGCCGGTAATGGAACGTTCAAACGTGTAATTCCAGCCAAAAAAGTACGCTTGGCAGATGGCTCGGAACGTTACGTAGCAACCGTGTACGATTTGATGATGAGCCAGTACGGTGTCGCACGCAATGACAGCCCTCATAACGCCAAGAATTATTACGACGAAGCTTCGCATTATACCCCTGCCTGGCAGGAGAAGATCACAGGTGTGAAGGCGTCTGTTGTGGTACAGATTGCTCGGGAATTTGCCCAAAATGCTATCGATACTAAAGGTCGCTCCATGATTATTATGGGTGCGGGTATCAACCACTGGTTCAATAGTGACACGATCTATCGGTCCATCTTGAATCTTGTCGTGTTGACTGCTTCCCAAGGTGTAAACGGTGGAGGCTGGGCGCATTATGTGGGTCAAGAAAAGCTTCGCCCAATCGAAGGCTGGTCAACGATTGCCTTTGCAAAAGACTGGCAAGGGGCGGCTCGACAGCAAAATGCTACATCGTTTTTCTACTTTGCAACAGAGCAGTGGCGTTACGAAGAAAGTGGAACAGACTCCTTGAAGTCACCGATTGGCGGAGATGTCAGTTACAGACATCCAGCAGACTACAACGTGCTCGCAGCGCGTCTGGGATGGCTACCTTCTTATCCACAGTTTAATAAAAACAGTCTACTGTTCGCCGAAGAGGCTGCGCAATTAGGCAAGAAGTCCAACGAGGACATCATTAATCATTCTGTGGAAGAGATTAAATCACGTAAGACACGCTTCGCTGTAGAAGATCCTGGGGCAGCCGAGAACTTCCCGCGCTCACTCTTTGTTTGGCGGTCAAATCTGATTTCCAGTTCGGCGAAGGGACAAGAGTATTTTATGAAACATTTACTCGGAGCATCTGATGCCCTGCTTGCCCGGCCGAACGAAGAACAGAAACCTGAGGAAATCGTCTGGAGAGAAGATGTAGAAGGAAAGCTTGATTTGATGGTTGCACTTGATTTCCGGATGACAACAACTCCATTGTACGCGGACATCGTGCTTCCGGCGGCAACCTGGTACGAAAAAACAGACTTGTCGTCAACAGACATGCATCCTTTCGTGCATCCATTTAATCCGGCTGTTAACCCTCTGTGGGAATCCCGCGCGGACTGGGATATTTACCGCCAGCTTTCCGAAGTCTTTTCGGATATGGCAAAAGAGTATCTACCAGGAATATATAAAGACCTTGTGACCGCGCCGCTCGCACACGATAGTATAGGCGAAATTTCACAGCCGATGGGTCTTGTAAAGGATTGGACGAAGGGCGAGATTGAAGCGACTCCGGGTAAAACCATGCCGAATTTCAGCATCATCGAACGCGATTATACTAAAATTCACGATAAATTTATCTCACTCGGTCCTAATTTGACTACTGGGAAAGCAGGTGCGCATGGCGTCAGCTTCTCCGTAGCGGACGAATATGAGGAAATGAAAAAGTTGAACGGAGTTTATTACGATGAGTCCATTAAAGATGGGCTGCCCAAAATCCAGACAGCTCGCCAAGTGGCCAATGCAATTCTTCACCTTTCATCCGCGACTAATGGACGGGTGTCGCAAAAGGCTTATGAGCAGGCAGAAGAGCTTCACGGTGTGGAACTCAAAGACATCTCGGCCGATCGGGCAGCGGAAAGGATTACTTTCCAAAGTATCACGGCACAGCCGCGTGAAGTTATACCGACACCGGTATTCACTGGATCGAACAAGAAGGGACGCCGCTATTCACCATTTACAACGAATATTGAACGTCTCGTTCCGTTTCGTACTTTGACGGGAAGACAGCATTTCTATATTGATCATGAGATTTTCCAACAATTTGGGGAATCATTGCCGATCTACAAACCGACTTTGCCGCCGATGGTGTTCGGCCCTCGCGACCGGGAAATAAAAGGCGGGCAAGATTCACTTGTGCTTCGTTATCTGACACCGCATGGTAAATGGAATATTCACTCCACCTATCAGGATAACCAGCACATGCTTACACTGTTTCGCGGAGGTCCTACGGTGTGGATCAACAATGAAGACGCAGAGGCACATGATCTGGCCGACAATGATTGGGTAGAGGTATACAACCGTAACGGCGTCGTAACCGCCCGGACCGTTGTCAGCCACCGGATGCCAAGAGGAACGATGTTCATGTACCATGCTCAGGATAAGCACATTCAAGTGCCAGGCTCCGAAATCACGGATACACGCGGCGGTAGTCATAACGCACCGACAAGAATTCATCTCAAACCAACCCAGATGGTCGGTGGATATGCTCAGCTTAGTTATGGATTCAACTATTATGGTCCGATCGGCAACCAGCGTGATGTGTACGTTGCGGTACGTAAAATGAAGGAGGTTAACTGGCTTGAAGATTAAAGCTCAAATTGCCATGGTCATGAACCTGGATAAATGTATTGGCTGTCATACGTGCAGCGTGACATGTAAAACAACCTGGACGAACCGCAAAGGTGCGGAATATATGTGGTTTAACAATGTGGAAACCAAACCCGGTATCGGTTATCCGAAGCGCTGGGAAGACCAGGAATTATATAAAGGGGGCTGGCAGCTCCGCAAAGGGAAACTGGAACTGAAGTCAGGCAACAAGCTGTCCAAGATAGCACTGGGTAAGATTTTTTACAATCCAGACATGCCGGAAATGAAAGACTATTATGAGCCCTGGACTTACAATTACGAGCAACTGACCAACGCCGGCGAACAGAAGCATTCACCTGTGGCACGCGCGCATTCTGCGGTAACAGGTGAAAAAATGGATTTGGAGTGGGGCCCAAACTGGGAAGATGACCTGGCGGGTGCGCATGTAACCGGTCCGCTTGATCCAAATATTCAGAAAATCGAAGAAGAGATTAAATTTAACTTTGAGAAGTCGTTCATGGTGTATCTCCCACGGCTTTGCGAACATTGCCTAAATCCAAGCTGTGTCGCGTCCTGTCCTTCGGGCGCCATGTACAAACGAGACGAGGACGGAATCGTGCTCGTGGATCAGGAAGCCTGCCGCGGATGGCGGTATTGCATGACGGGCTGTCCATACAAAAAAGTGTACTTTAACTGGCAGACGAACAAAGCGGAAAAATGTACCTTCTGTTTCCCACGTGTGGAAGCGGGCCTGCCGACAGTCTGCTCCGAGACATGTACAGGACGAATTCGCTACCTCGGCGTTATGCTGTATGACGCGGATCGAGTGCTTGAGGCCGCTTCTACGCAGGATGAGAAAGAACTTTATAAAGCGCAGTGCGACCTGTTCATGGATCCAAGTGATCCGGCAGTGATTGCTCAAGCGAGAAAAGACGGTATCTCGGAGGACTGGATTGAAGCAGCGCAGAACTCGCCAGTCTACAAGCTTGCCATTGAGCACAAGCTGGCATTCCCGCTTCATCCGGAATACCGCACATTACCAATGGTCTGGTATGTGCCACCACTTAGTCCGATCATGAATTACTTTGAAGGGAAAGACTCGATTGAGAATCCCGATATGATCTTTCCGGCTATCGAAGAGATGCGCACCCCCATTCAGTATCTTGCCAATATGCTGACGGCGGGCGACACGCAAACCGTGAAGGAATCCTTGCAGCGAATGGCTATGATGCGCTCCTATATGCGTGCCCAATCCACAGGACAATCTTTCGATGAAAGCCGTCTTGAGCGCATCGGCATGACACCGCGGCAGACTGAGCAGATGTATCGACTTCTGGCGATTGCCAAGTATGAGGATCGTTTCGTCATTCCGACATCGCATAAAGAAGGATACTCGAATCCGTATCGGGCTCAAGGATCTGCTGGTTACGGCGATACCATGGGAAACATGGGTTCTGGCTCTGGATGTGACGGCTGTAGTATGGCAAGTTCGATGGGGATGGAAGAGCCTTTGAAAACGGGCAAAGAAATGTATGAAGAAAACTTCTACGGGGGTATTTGGCGTGATTAATGTAGCGAAGTTGTATGAATGCAAGCCATCATTCGGGTTTTTCGCTCAGCAACTCATGTACCCGGAAAAGCTGGATTTTCATCCGGCTTTTCTGGAAACATCGTTTGATCCGAACCATCCGGCATATACGTATGCGAACACCTACTGGTCCCTTATGCAAGAGTTCAGTATGGAAGAGATTCAGGAAATGTATACGGAAACCTTTGATTTTCAAAAAAATTGTGCACTATATATGACTTACTTTAAATTCGAAGATGCAAAAGAACGGGGACAAATGTTGGTCAAGTTAAAGGTGCTATACGAGATGTATGGTCTTGAAATGCCAGATGGAGAGCTGCCAGATTACCTGCCGCTCATGTGTGAATTTCTGTATGCCGCCGAATGGTCGCAAGATCCGAAGACGACAGAAAACTTCCGCATGCCAATCGCGATCTTGGAAGACGGCACATATCATTTGCTTAAAGCGCTGGAAAAAATGGAAAGCCCGTATTTTCATTTGGTGAAGGGACTGCGTGAAACGCTTAAAGTTTGCGTAGAACAGGAGGCAGCCGCGCAATGATGATGCTAGAGCAGTTTTTATGGGTTATTTTCCCTTATATGTGCGTGGTGGTCTTTATTGTAGGGCATATTTTCCGCTATAGAAACGACCAGTTCAATTGGACAGCAAAATCAAGTGAGTTTATTGAAAAAAAACAATTGATGATCGGAAGTCTCTTATTCCACCTGGGTATTATCCCAGTTATTATGGGTCATGTATCCGGTCTGGGTATACCAAAAACCTGGATGCATGCACTGGGTGTAAACGATCATCTGTATCATATTGGAGCAGTTTATGTTGGTGGAATATTTGGAGCGATGACATTCCTCGGTATGTTGATTCTTACCTCTCGTCGTTTTACAATGCGCAATGTGCGCCGTTTAAGTACAGCGTCTGATATGATTGTAAACGTATTGCTTTTGGCCATTGTATGCATGGGGATGTTCGCGACTCTCGTAACGAATGCGGTACAGCCGGAATTCGATTATCGGGAGACGATCTCGATCTGGTTCCGCGGTTTATTCATATTCCGTGTTGACCCGACTCTGATGAGAGACGTACCGATGTCTTTCAGGCTTCATATACTTATGGGCTTTGCGATTTTTGCATTCTGGCCGTTTACCCGGCTTGTACATGTGTGGAGTGTTCCGTTGAATTATGTGCGCAGAAGTTATATCCTTTACAGAAGACATAAATCGAATTAGGAAAGCGGGCTCTGCCTTCTTTCCTAATTCTATTAGGAGAGAGCGATGAATAATAGGATGGATTATCAAAGGGAGCTTGAGCGAATACGCGAACATTTCGGTTATGATTTCATGGCGCTTGCTCTGGTTGAACCGGCCGAATATCAATACGTAATTAAATGGAAAAATGCAGCCGGTAATTTAAATGATCGCTTTAAGCGGATTGTGCTGCAATCCGGTAAGGGCATAGCAGGAATCGTGTTTAAAACCGGGAAATCCGTTTTCATTCCATCTATTTATCAATATGTGGGGGCAGACAACCTGTTTAACTATCCGATCGTTCAATCCGAGAAGCTCAAGAGTCTCGGGGCTGTTCCCCTATGGAATGATGCTCGCGTCGCGGGCGTACTGCTTGGTGGATTTCGGGAAGAACAGCTCATGACCGAAGCCATGATGCGTGATTTGAAAGCCTTGGCACATAGAGGAATTGGAGAGTTGAACGGGAAGGAAGTGATGTGAATTGACATTGTCTTTAGGGACTGGCTCTTTGAGTGCGTTAATGGTGAAGTTGTTTGAGAACAGTACGGAAGCCATTTTCTTTTTTGATAGGCAAGGGAATACCCTAGCCATGAATCCGGCAGCTGAGGAGATTGTGGGCGATGACGTCCTCATCCAACTCTATGAAGGGAAGGAAAGAGCTTTATGTGGAACATGCAGGGGCTATACAAGCGAAACGGAGCCCCGTACCTGCCTTGACTGTTATTTCAATATGCCAGAATCCAAGGATTTCGCTTCTTTTCAGGTGTATCTGGAAACGAAGAGCAACCGAATGGTTCCCTATGCCGCTTCTTTTCACACCATTGATTCTGAACATGGAACACGGGTGTTGATGTTGAGAGACTTGACTCCACAATTTCAGACGCAAGAAAAATTGTATCAAAACAAAATGATGAAGCATGTCATTGAAGCGCAGGAAAATGAGCGCAAACGGCTTTCCAGGGAACTGCACGACAGTGTGGCCCAGGAATTGATGAGCGCGGTTGTTGAACTACGGGTGTTAAAATACATGACGAATGATGAACAGCTCATCAAAAATATGAAGCAGACTGAAGCATCCATGACACGATTGCTGGATGATATCCGCAACCTGTCTGTGGAATTACGCCCTGCCACACTTGATGATTTTGGGCTTGAAGCGGCATTTCGTTCCCACTTTAAGAGGGTTGAACAAAGCTTTGGTCTGGTAGTTGAATTTGTGTCGGATCTTTCCCAAAAGCGATATGGAAGTGAAAAGGAAACGGTCATTTACCGTGTCTGCCAGGAGGCTGTTCTCAATGCCTTGAAGTATGCCCAGGTAGATATGGTTAAAGTTTCTTTGACTGAGCACGATCATACACTTCGTTTGACTGTAGAGGACGATGGAATTGGCTTTGAAAAGGGGAATAAGCCTATTGGAACGGGATTAGGTTTATATGGCATGCAGGAGCGAGCAGAGCTGGTAGGCGGAAGTTTTGGCGTCCTTTCAAATGTTGGTCAGGGAACTAAAGTCTTTTTACAAATTCCGATTGGCCAAGAGGAGGAATAGAGACTTGATCAAAATTGTGTTAGCGGATGACCATGCTATTGTACGAAGCGGATTTTCCATGATTTTGAACTTCCAATCGGATATGGAGGTTGTCGGAACGGCTGCGGATGGCATTGAAGCGTATACGATGGTAGCTAAATATCGTCCGGATATTCTAATCATGGATCTCAGCATGCCCCCAGGCGAAAGTGGATTGATCGCTACAGGCAAGATTAAAGAGGACCACCCTGATACTAAAATTCTGATTCTGACCATGCATGACGATGAAGAATATCTTTTTCATATTTTAAAGAATGGTGCTTCAGGATACGTTTTGAAAAATGCTCCAGATGAGGAGCTATTGCTTGCTATACGAACCATTCATGGGGGTGGGACTTATATCCATCCTAAAATGGCTACTTCTCTCGTTCGTGAGTTCATCAAAAAAGATACGGCGTCACAATCAGAAGATCCTTATGAGATCCTGTCCAAGCGGGAACTGGAGATTCTGCCTCTGGTCGCAAAAGGTTACGGTAACAAGGAAGTTGCGGAAAAGCTGTTCATCTCTGTCAAGACGGTGGAAGCGAACAAAGCGAAAATCATGGAGAAATTGAATTTAAGAAGCCGGCCTGAACTGGTCCAATATGCATTAAAGAAAAAAATGCTGGATTTTTAGCCGATGAATGGAGGAAATCCGCGTGCTGGAAAATGAGAAATTGCGCTTTTCCAAACCTGCCATGCGTATTCTTGAAAATGAGCATCGATATCTAACCTATCTGATGGATGAATGGCATGCTATTGTATTGTGGTTTGAGCAGCACAGAATACTAGATTTGGAAGAAGGCCGCAAGCAACTGGAAAAGCTGAGAATGCAGATTATCGATTTTAGGGTACCCCTCAAGAAACATACCGATAAGGAAGAAGAATACTTCTTTTCTCTGCTAGGAACCTATATTGGTTTTGAACAGGGACCGCTCGTCGGTATACAGGAGGAGCACCGTGAAATAGAGGGCTATATCGATCATTTTCTTTATCAGACGGAGGGCGATCTGAGTTTGCTCACGCTTGATGAGATTCGAGAGGCGACCAAGAACGCAGGGGAGGCCTTCGAAGTCCTGACTGTACATTTTATAAAAGAAGAAGCCGTACTTTTTCCTATGGCAGAGCAACAGATCAATCGGAATGATCTGACCAAGTTATGTGACAAATTAAATACGCTTATCTCTTGAATTGACCAAGCCGCTTCCTATAGAAGCGGTTTTTTATATTTTCAGGGAGTCCCCTGTTAGGTAAAGGGGACTCCCCTATATTCGAATGGATGGGCTAGCGGCTACAATGGGGACAGAAAATTCAAATCAATAATTCGACAGAAAAAACGTTGAAAAGGTGAGTTAAATGATTAGAAAAATGCAGTTGCCGCTACAAACATTGAACTTGATTCTTGGATTCATGGTATGGGTTATTATTTCTTCTCTTATGCCGTTCATTACGGAGGATATTGCTATTCCACCCGGAAAATTGGCCATGGTCACAGCAATTCCGGTCGTGCTTGGTTCGATTCTGCGCATTCCGCTTGGTTATTATGCCAACATCTTCGGAGCAAGAATCGTTTTTCTCGTTAGCTTTATTTTGCTTTTGTTTCCCGTCTACTATATCAGTGAAGCTTCTACGATGATGGATTTAATTATCGGTGGCTTGTTCCTTGGGATTGGGGGAGCTGTGTTCTCGGTTGGGGTGACTTCGCTGCCGAAGTATTATCCAAAGGAAAAGCATGGGTTTGTAAATGGGATGTATGGCATAGGGAATTTGGGAACAGCCGTCACTACCTTCTCGGCCCCTATTGTGGCTACTCAAATTGGCTGGGCCCCTACAGTGAAGCTGTATCTCATTCTGCTGCTTGTTTTTATCGCTTTGAATTTCTTCTTAGGGGATCGTCATGAAGCTAAAGTAAAGACGCCCATTATGGAACAGATCAAAGGGGTTTACAAAAATGAAAAGCTTTGGTTTTTCTCGCTCTTTTATTTTATTACATTTGGCTCATTTGTAGCGTTCACGGTGTACTTGCCGAATTTCCTGGTATCGAATTTTGAGCTGACTAAAGTGGATGCAGGGATGCGTACAGCAGGCTTTATAGCGATTGCCACTTTCTTCCGCCCCATCGGTGGCTGGCTGGCGGATCGGTTTCAGCCCCTGTTCCTGCTGGTAGGCACGTTCTCTGTTTATACGGTCGCTGCGATTCTTTTGGCTTTTTCACCAGGGATTACCCTTTATACAGTAGGCTGCTTGGCGATCGCTGTATGTGCTGGAATGGGGAACGGCGTCATTTTCAAGCTAGTTCCATTTTATTTTAATAAACAGGCAGGTATAGTTAACGGAATTGTATCCATGATGGGCGGTCTCGGTGGCTTTTTCCCTCCGATCTTGTTGTCGACGATTCATGCCGCTACTGGCCAATATTCCATTGGATTCATGCTCCTCTCCCAAGTGGCGCTGGCTAGCCTGATCCTCGTTATATGGCTGTATTATCAAGGGACACAATCTAATGAATGAGCGTTATTCCAGACAGATCTTATTTAGACCTATTGGTGGCGAAGGGCAGCGTAATTTATCCGCTGCTGTCGTCACCATTATCGGTTGCGGGGCACTGGGTTCCGCCATTGCCGAAACATTGGTAAGAGCGGGCGTTGGGGAGCTTCATCTTGTCGACAGGGATTATGTGGAGATGTCGAATCTGCAACGTCAGCAGCTGTTCACGGAGCAGGACGCCGCGGAAATGCAGCCTAAGGTCATGGCAGCCGAAAAAAGGCTGAAAGCCATACGAGAAGACGTGCGGTTGCACACATATCTCGATAATTTGGATGCCGAGCTTGTTCAAGAACTTGCCAGCAAAAGTAAATTGCTGATGGATGCTACGGACAATTTTGAAACTCGTCTGCTTATCAACGACGCTGCACTGAAGGCAGGAATTCCATGGATTTATGGAGCCTGTGTTGGAAGCACAGGCGTTGTTTTTCCATTCGTGCCGGGCGAGTCTGCTTGTTTACGCTGCCTTCTGCCATCGTTGCCTGCGATCAATCAGACCTGCGATACGGCTGGAATCATCTCACCCGCAGTCCAGGTGACAGCTGCCCTCCAATGTGCAGAAGCCATGAAGTGGCTGAGTGGCAGACATGATAAGATGCGCCGCAAGGTTCATCTATTTGATCTATGGGAGAATACGCAGATGGACATAGGGATTTCCCGCATCCGTAACCAAGATTGTCCAACCTGTGGAGAACATCCTACGTTTCCTGCACTGACAGCATCACGTCGCTCGGCGTATGCGACTCTGTGCGGACGGAACGTGGTACAGGTTCTTCCAGACCCACAACGTCCGATCACGCTTGATGATGCAGAGAAAATGGGCAGGCTTATAGCAGATCGTGTAAAAAGAACCCCTTATTTCGTTGAGTTTTATGCTTTTAAGCATCGAATGATTTTATTCAAAAACGGAAGGCTTCTCATACACGGTGTCCGGAGTGTTGCCAACGGTCAAAAACTATATCATCAGCTGTTCGGTTAAATGAGATGTAGATACAAAAAGCAGAAACATTTAAAAGAGTCTGTCACCGGAGAGTGGCTTGTCCGGTGGCTGGAAGGTGGAAAAGATGAGTGTGTTTGAAATCGTAACGGAGCCCATTATCCCGCAGGCTTATGCGGATTATGTCCTAAGGCCGGAAGCAGGAGCGGTGACTATTTTTACAGGGCACGTACGAGAATGGACTCAAGGCGTACGGACCTTATACCTTGCTTATGAGGCCTATGTCCCTATGGCTCAAAAAAAACTCGCAGAGATTGGTCGCGAAATCGAACAGAAATGGGAAGGAACGCGAGTGGCGATCGCGCACCGCATTGGCGAGCTTCAAATCGGTGATGTCGCCGTTGTCATTGCCGTTTCTTCACCTCACCGTTCGGATGCGTATGAGGCGAATGAATACGCGATCGAACGAATCAAAGAAATAGTTCCTATTTGGAAACGAGAGATTTGGGAAGATGGAACGCAGTGGGTCGGAGATCAAAAGAAAAAGCCGGGGGGAGATCAGTCATGATTAAGCTGTACTACTTTGCGGGACTCCGTGAGGTGACGGGAAAAGCAGAAGAATTGGCAGATTTGGCGGGCCAAACGGTAGGCGATTTATCCAATTGGATAACAGATCAATATCCAGATATGCCGATCAAGTCTGTGCGAATTGCGATAAACGAGGAGTATGCGTTGTCTACGGATGTATTACAGGATGGAGACATTGCAGCCTTCATTCCCCCAGTCAGCGGCGGCTAATGATAACGATGCTAAACAACTAGAAAGGAGGGGGCGTATGAATTTTCATCCACTGAAAGACAAGTTGCAGCGGCCGATTCGTGACCTGCGTATATCGGTTACAGACCGCTGCAATTTCCGCTGTTCCTATTGCATGCCTAAAGAAATTTTCGGTGACGATTACGCCTTTCTTCCCCAAAATGAATGTCTGTCGTTTGAAGAGATTCACCGGCTGACGAAGCTCTTTGTATCCCTGGGTGTAAAAAAGATCCGACTCACGGGCGGCGAACCATTAATGCGCAGGAATCTACCCGACCTGGTCTCCCAAATCCTGTCCATTGACGGAGTGGAAGATGTCGGCTTGACCACCAACGGTGTGCTGCTAGGACAGCAGGCTAAGCCTCTCTATGACGCGGGGCTACGACGGCTTAATGTCAGTCTGGACGCTCTGGACCCCGAGCTATTTGGGCGGTTGAATGGGCGGGGGATTAAGCCTGATATTATTTTGAAGCAGATCGAATATGCAAGAGAAATCGGCTTTGAAATCAAGGTCAATATGGTAGTTCAAAAAGGCGCTAATGACTCGGAGATTTTGCCGATGGCCGCTTATTTTAAGGAGCAGGGAATAACCCTTCGCTTTATCGAGTTTATGGATGTAGGTAATGACAACGGATGGAGCTTCAAAAAGGTACTAACCAAAAAAGAAATCGTTGAACGACTTAAGAATGCGTACGAGCTGGAGCCGATGGATCAGGATTACTTTGGAGAAGTAGCAAAGCGTTACCGTTATAAAGACAGCGACGCACAGATTGGTTTTATTACTTCGGTTTCTGAATCGTTTTGTTCGTCTTGTACACGTGCCCGCTTATCGTGCGATGGCAAGTTTTATACATGTTTGTTTGCTTCAGGCGGATTTGATCTACGTCAGATGCTTCGTAATGGAGCGAATGACCAGGAATTACTCGATGTGATTACTTCAGTATGGGAACAACGCACAGATCGGTATTCCGATGAACGTACGGAGCAGACAGCCAACAACAAAAAAAAGATTAACATGTCCTACATTGGCGGCTGACATTTTATACCATGAGAATGTGCTGTATTTGATGTGGTCGCCTCGAAAAAGAAAGCGCAAACATTTTTGTTGGCAAAACTTAAATTCGATGTTATTATGATCTTGGGATTGTTACTGAAAAGGCAAAACCCGAGGCATGGAATTAGATTTCCATGTGTTGGGTTTTGCCTTTTCTTTTTAGAATACAAGCTTTACGATATCCTGCATGATATGAATATATGGCCCAGCCATAACGCAGAAAGGTGAGTGATATAAAGCCTTACAAGTGCTGAACAACAAAGATGATGACGTCGACCAACGAATCGACATCCGAAAAATGATGTCATAGGACGTGGTTAACCGACTATATTCATTTTCAAAACGGAATATCAGATCGGTTTGGAAGCACTCAAGATCATTCAGGGAAAACGTAAGGCTTTGTCTCTCATTATGAATGCGTTTTCATAACACGAAATTGTAAATCAATACATTTGCATTTGATTTACGACGAAGGTTTGATCGGCTATTACCGTCTTGTGACCTATCTGAAATTTCGCCCAGCAACTAAATCCTTTTTTAAATTTGATGGGATAAGGGGGGCAGTTAGATGATCATAACGAAGATATTTAATAACAACGCCATAATAGCCAAAGATCAAAAAAGAGATGAATTTGTTGTTATGGGTCGTGGTATTGCATTCAAAAAGAGTGCAGGTGAACAAGTAGAAGAGCATCTAATTGAAAAGGTCTTTGTGCTTAAACATAAAGATGCTTCAGAGAAATTCAAGTTATTGTTAGAGGATGTTCCAACAGAATATGTTTCGTTATGCTATGACATCATTGAATATGGAAAAAGCATATTAGAAGCACAATTGAGCGATTATATATATGTTTCGCTTACGGATCACATGAACAATGCATTTAAAATGTTTGATGAAGGGTTTAAAAATGCAAATCCATTAATTTGGGAGATTAAAAAATTTTATCCCAAAGAATTTGCGGTTGGATTAAAAGCACTGGAGTTCATTGAAGACGAAACAGGCAAACGATTGTCAGAAGATGAAGCAGGTAATATTGCTCTTCATTTAATAAATGCTCAAGTAAACAGCTCCTACAACAAGGTAGCAGATGTTGCTCAGCAAACTCAAAAAATACACGACATCTTGAATATTATTAAATACTCTTATAATACCACCATAGATGAACACTCGATCAGTTATGAGCGATTTATTACGCATTTAAGGTTCTTCTTTCAGCGATTAAATAAAAAAGAAAAAGTAGAACTGGAAGACGATTTTTTGTGGAGGCAAGTGAAAGCAAAGTACAAAAAGGCTTATGGCTGCATGCTGAAGATTGAGAAATACTTGGATATGGTATTGTCAGATGAGGAAAAGCTGTATATAACGATTCATATTCAGCGTGTGACCCAAAGAGAAAATTGAATAACACTTGGATTGTTACTGGTAATGCAGGCGAAACCAACCTAGATCGAATTTGATCTATTTTGGTTTTGCCTTTTTTTATAAATACAATTAAAGGGGAAGTTACAATGAAGTATGAGACATTAGCAAAAGACATCATCAGAAATGTCGGCGGCAAAGAAAATGTGAATAGTCTAACTCATTGTATTACACGCTTGCGCTTCAAATTAAAAGATGAAAGTAAAGCCAATACAGAGGTTTTGAAAAATATGGATGGTGTTGTCACTGTGGTAAAGAGTGGCGGGCAATACCAGGTTGTTATAGGTAACCATGTACCTGAGGTTTATGCTGATGTTACTGCTGTAGGCGGTTTTCAGACAGGAGATTCAGAAGAAGCATCAGGTGAAAAAATGAGTTTGTTCAATAGATTCATTGATACCATTTCAGGTGTATTTACACCCACGCTGGGTGTCTTAAGTGCCACAGGTATGATTAAGGGCTTCACCGCCTTATTTGTAGCTTTGGGCTGGCTGGCCACTACATCGGGTACCTATCAAATTCTCAATGCTTTAGGTGATTGTTTGTTTTACTTCTTTCCTATTTTCCTGGGGTATACGTCAGCTAAAAAGTTCAATGCCAACATTTTTATAGGTATGGCTATAGGTGCATCGCTTGTGTACCCAACATTTAGCACGATAACAGCCTCGGGCAAACCGCTATACACTCTATTTAGCGGTACTATATTTGAGTCACCGGTATATATCACCTTCTTAGGTATTCCGGTCATTCTGATGAGTTATGCGTCAACCGTTCTTCCGATTATCATATCCACCTATGTAGGCTCAAAAATAGAAAACTTCTTTAAAAAGGTAATCCCTAGCGTAGTAAGAACATTTTTGGTTCCGTTTTTCACATTGTTAGTTATTGTACCCTTAGCGTTGATTGCGATTGGACCTCTCTCGACTTGGGCAGGTCAACTGCTTGGTGCTGGAACCCTCTTTGTGTATAACTTAAGTCCGATTATTGAAGGTATGCTCATGGGCGCTTTCTGGCAAGTGTTTGTTATCTTTGGATTACACTGGGGACTTGTTCCTATCGCTATGAACAATTTAGCAGTGCTTAAATTCGATCCGATTCTTGCGGCTACACTGGGAGCTTCCTTTGCTCAGACGGGCGTCGTACTGGCGATTTTGTTTAAAACCAAAAATGTAAAACTGAGATCACTTTCCATTCCAGCTGTCATCTCGGGGATTTTTGGTGTGACAGAACCAGCAATTTACGGGATTACATTACCACGTAAGAAACCATTTATTTTAAGCTGTATAGCATCCGCAGTAGGCGGCGGTATTATAGGAATGATGGGAACTAAAGGTTACATTATTGGTGGATTGGGTATTTTCGCTATCCCGAGCTATATCAGTCCGGCAGGAATAGACAACGGATTTTATGGGGCTGTTATCGGTATCCTGATAAGCTTTGTATTAGGTTTCTTGCTTATGTTCTTTGGCGGATTTAAAGATGATGAAGTGAAAGAAGCAAAAAAGGAAGATAGTGCACCAGGAGCGGCAAAAGGAGAAGTTTTAGTAAAACAAGAGACGGTGATGAGTCCATTAAAAGGTGAAGTGAAGTCTTTATCTGAAGTAACAGATGAAGCCTTTTCGACAGGTGCTCTGGGTAAAGGGATCGCCATTGAACCTTCTGAAGGTAAGGTCGTTTCACCTGTAGATGGTGTATTAACATCATTATTTTCGTCAGGTCATGCGATTGGAATTACAAGTGATCACGGTGTTGAGGTCCTCATCCATGTAGGCAAAGATACGGTCAAATTAAAAGGTAAACATTTTTATCCTAAAGTAAAACAGGGAGATGCTGTTAAAAAAGGCCAGCTGCTTATGGAGTTTGATATGGAAGCTATAAAAGAGGCTGGTTATGTTTTGACCACACCCGTTATCGTTGCCAATACTACGAATTACCTGGATGTCATTGAAACAGAGAAGAAGGCGATTGAGTATCAAGAGGATTTATTGACCGTCGTAGTCTAATCTTAATTAAATGTTGAGGAGGAATTAACAATGGAAAATACAACTAAATTGGAATTTCCACAAGGATTTTTATGGGGAGGTGCAACGGCTGCCAACCAATTTGAAGGTGGATATAATGAAGAAGGTAAAGGCTTAAGCACTGCGGATGTGATTACGGCTGGAACGCATACGACTTCCCGAAGAATTACACCTATACTGGAAGAAGGAGTGAACTATCCGAGTCACGAGGCTATTGATTTTTTCCACCACTATCAAGAGGATATCCGCTTATTTGCAGAGATGGGATTCAAGGTCTTTAGAATGTCCATTGCGTGGTCAAGAATATTTCCTAACGGAGATGATGCAGAGCCGAATGAGCAAGGCTTGCAGTTCTATGATCGTGTATTCGCAGAATTGAAAAAGTATAATATTGAGCCTTTGGTTACAATCTCACATTATGAAGCACCGTTTCATTTGACCCAAAAATATAATGGTTGGTCAGATCGCAGAGTCGTAGATTTTTATGTGAGATATTGTGAAGTGCTTTTTAACAGATACAAAGATGTTGTGAAATACTGGTTAACCTTTAATGAAATCAATATTTTAACCTTGTCATTTGGCGCATTCATGGCTGGAGCTATGATGCCGGAGGGGAATGGAGAGCTTGCCCATGCTACAGTGAAGGATGAGCAGGTTTTGTATCAGGCGTTGCATCATCAATTTATTGCCAGTGCAAAGGCTGTAAAGCTGGGTCATGAAATCAATAAGGACTTTAAAATCGGTTGTATGATTGCTTATATGTGTTCCTACCCACTTACATGCCATCCTGATGATATTCTGCTAGCTCAACAAAAGGATAACTTAAGTAATTTCTTATGCTCAGATGTTCAAGTAAGAGGCGCTTATCCGGGATTTGCCAAACGCTATTTTAGAGATCATAACATTCAGATCAAAATGCAAGAAGAGGATGAGGACATCTTAAAGGAAGGCTGCGTAGATTTCTATACCTTCAGCTATTATTCCTCTACTTGTGTCAGCGCCGATCCCAACCAGGAGAAGGTGGGAGGAAATTTATCTATGGGCTTAAAGAATCCTCATTTGAAAGCAAGTGCCTGGGATTGGCAGATCGATCCACAGGGATTGAGATGGTCCCTCAATAACATTTACAACCGATACGAAATCCCGTTAATGGTTGTTGAAAATGGCCTTGGCGCCGTAGATACAGTGGAAGAAGATGGCACCATTCACGATGATTATCGAATTGATTATCTAAAGCAACACATTGAGCAAATGAAAGAAGCGATTGCTGATGGAGTAGACTTAATAGGGTATACGCCTTGGGGATGTATTGATCTGGTAAGTGCGGGAACTGGTGAAATGAAAAAGCGTTATGGGTTTATATACGTAGATAAGGATAATGAAGGCAAAGGGACACTTGCCAGATCCAGAAAGAAGAGTTTCTATTGGTATAAGAATGTGATTGAAACCAATGGAGAGCAGTTGGATTAAATCTTAGCGCCTGTTTCATAAAAGTCATACCGTCAGCGCGTGCCAATTTTAATCGGTACGCGCTGCTTGAATTTACATTATGAAACGAAAATAATACCTTAAATGGATATTCATCCCGGCTGTGAAAATGGATTCCCTTCAGGAAACTACGGAGATTGTTTATAGGTAGGGGCTCAACATCATCCATGTATTTTAAAATTCACTAAACACATGGGATGAAAATGTCGAAAAAGAAGATAGGACTTATATCAAAATATAAGGAAGTGGATACATATTATGAATCAAGTAGAAGCTGTTTTGACCGCCATGCCATTTATCAAAGAAGCTGCACGACAAGATGTTTCAATTTCCGTAATGGACAGGGAAAAATTTCTGTTCTTTCAGTCGGGTAAAAGCTTAGTTTATGACTTCAAAGCAGGCGATCCTCTTCCTGATGTACACAGAGACTTCAAAATGCTAGTAGGCGGTGAAAAGACCAGAGAGCGTTACGCTGCTGAAGTTTTCGGCATCGCTGCTGATTCTTACTTTCATCCGATTAAGAATGAACAGAATGAGATCGAGGCCGTAATGTGTATCACCTATAGTATGGATAATCAAGATCAACTGAAGAAGTTGATGACTCAAGCCGAGGATGTTACAAGCAAGCTAGTTGAAGGGATTCAGCATGTGGCGGCCCATTCGGAGGAGCTTAGTGCGACTGCCGAAGAAATTTTAAGCAATACTAAACAGGCGGTTGAGGACTCCGGTAACGTGACTGAGGTGGCCGGCTACATTAAGGAAATTTCAGAGCAGACGAACTTGCTTGGATTAAATGCAGCAATTGAAGCAGCCCGAGTGGGTGAGGCAGGAGCTGGTTTTGGGGTTGTGGCTACAGAAATCCGAAAAATGTCTACGGGCACCAAGGAAGCAACCGGACGGATTGAGCAGTCCTTGCAAGCCGTCAGACAATCGGTTTATAACATGGAACAAGAAATCACACAGATTGCGGTATCCTCCCAAGAGCAAGCCAAGCTTGTTACGGAATTTATGAATATTATTGATCAATTAAATGTAACCAACCACGGCTTGAGAGGGTTAGTAGAAAAAATCACGGATGATGTTGAAGCAGAATAAAGAATGAAAAAAAGTCTCGGTCTGTGAATTGTACATTCCGTATGGAAATGTAGATTACAGGCCGAGACTTTTTCTAATAGTAAATATTTACGAGTATTGTTGGTTTAACAGTGCAGTATCATAATACTCTTCGAAAGATTTGATTTTATTGTTTTCAAATTTAAAGATCTGGACATAGATCCCGTTGTATTTTATTTTTTTATTTTCTCCCCATGGTCCATTCGCTGTGATATCAATATGGCTGCGTGTTTTTGTCACAATCGTGTTAGGATTTTCTCCGACTATAAACTCATCGATGGTCCATTCGAATTTCCCTTTCATATCATTAAAAATGGGATTAAAGAAGCCTTTTACAGCATCCCAGCCTTCTTGAACAGAATTGTGCAAAACTGCCACATCATCAGTGGTAAATGGGGTAATTACAGCCGGATTATCTTCAACCCACAAAGAATAAAATTTGTCCGTATCTCCTAAATATAAAGAAAAAAAGTCTACAATGACATCCATGTTCTTTTTAGCAACTTCATTCTCGCTGTTGAATGAAGCATTAATAGTTACATTTTTAATCTTTTTGGGATTCATGCTGTTATTCTCCTTTATAAAAAAGATTTTGAACCATTACCTTTTCATTTGGTAGATGGCTGTCCAGCTTCTATTTACATCATTAGTATAAAATATAGGCAATTAAATAATAATAGACTGATTTTTAAGAGTGTTAAAAATGTAGACAAATGCTTCATAGTGTACAAATGTAAAATAAAATTTTGTGAGGGCTAACATGATTCGAAAAACAACTCCTAAGGAACTTCTTGCTGAATCTTTGATAGACTTAGCCAAAATACATCCAATCCAGTCCATCACCGTAACGGATATTACTGACAATTGTCAGGTTAGCAGACAGATGTTTTATTATCATTTTTCCAGTAAATATGACCTGATCTCATGGATATATAGTGATAAGGCAGATAAAATTATTGAACAATATATAGAAAAAGAGCCTTGGGGACGTGTTGCCGGGAGAATTGTTGAGTTTATTAAAGAGGATTACATCTATTTTAAAAAGGCTTTTGACGACAATACGCACTTGTCTTTTTATAATAATATCTTTAACTATACGGTTGAATGCCACACCAATTATATTCTTAAGAAAACAAATAGGACTTTGTTGCCTCCCGACATCCTTTTTGCTATAAGATTTAACGCTTATGGAGGAGTGAATGTGACTAAGGACTGGCTTGAGAATGGCATGAAGGAATCTCCAGAGCAATTAGGCGAATTAATATTCTCTGCGATGCCCTTGCCTATAAAAAAATATTTTCATTTAGATGAATAAATGCCGCGGAGAGGATACAGATATGAATTTGAATGAGTTAAATGAACAGAGTTACTCCGAACTAGAAAAATATGGGGTACATGTATTTCTGAATGAGATTCATTATCCATAATCAAATCTTTTCCGATATAATAATGAAAAGAAGCTGATAGAACAGATACTACCTCAGAGAGGTGATTTATAATGACCGTTGACATCCTCGTACGTAATAATGTAAAAGTGCTGGGCTCAGGCAGCCAAACGATCGTATTTGCTCATGGCTTTGGATGCGATCAGGATATGTGGCGTTATATCGTCCCTAGCTTTATCGACAACTACCAAATCGTCTTATTTGATTACGTAGGTTCTGGAGATTCTCAAATTAAGTACTATGATTCAGAAAAATACAGCGACTTACAAGGGTATGCCCAAGATGTGCTAGATATTATGGAAGCGCTAGAATTAAGAAATGTCATATTCGTCGGACACTCCGTTAGTAGTATGATCGGAATGCTTGCTTCTATCCGCAATCCCCAATATTTTGAGCGCATCGTCATGCTCGGTCCCTCTCCTCGTTATGTGAATGACCTCCCCTATTATTATGGAGGCTTCGATAAGAGTGACATCGATGAATTGCTTGATATGATGCAAATGAACTTCATTGGCTGGGCTAGTTACCTGGCACCCATTGTTATGCAGAATCCTGAACGACAGGAATTAACCGAAGAGTTGGAGAAAACCTTTTGCTCAAGAGACCCTCATATTGCACGACAATTTGCGGAAGTGACTTTTTTTTCGGATTGCCGTGTCGATCTCCAGCATGCTTCGATTCCTACACTGATTCTCCAGTGCTCGGACGATAGCATTGCTCCAATTGAAGTAGGGAATTATTTACATACTCATCTTAAAAACAGCAGGCTTCAACAGATGAGGGCAAAGGGGCATTATCCTCACTTAAGTCAACCTGGAGAAACAAGCGATCTGATTAAAGAGTATTTAGCCAGTGTGTAATATCAGGAGAAAGGCAGTCATGAAATGGATATTCAATTAGATAAAGCTCCCTGTGGATATTTCTCAATCTCGGATTCTGGCTTCATTCAATCGGTAAACCAAACTTTATTGGATATGCTACTTTATGATCGTAATGAATTGCTCGGACGGCCGATTGAATCCACAATGTCTGTTACCAACAAGCTATTTTTTCATACTTATTTTTATCCCTATATTCAGTTGTACGGGCATGTCGATGAGATGTACTTCTCGTTTCGGACAAGTGATCGACAGGATGTGCCTGTACTTCTAAACGGGGTACGCCAGGAACGCAACGGAGAAACTGTTATTGATTGTGTAGTGCTTATGATGCGTAAGCGAATTGAACATGAGAGAGATATTCTGCAGACCAAAACCAAGCTTCAGGAATTATATCAGGCTACGAATGAAGCGAACCAGAAGCTTGAACGGTTGCACGAAGAATATGAAATCAAACAGCAGGAGCTAGAAAGGATTAATCTCCAGCTTGAAACGATGGCATCAACGGACCCGTTAACCGGTCTTAAAAATAGAAGGTATTTCCAAGATCAATTACTAGCTAGCCTCGCGTCTTTTCGTGAGAGTGGAATATCTTTTTCGCTGCTTATCATTGATATTGATCGATTTAAAAGTATTAACGATACTTATGGTCATCCAGTGGGCGACCTAGTGCTTACGAATCTGGCAGAATTACTGCAATCCATGTCACGGGATAGGGACATTGTCGCTCGGTATGGCGGCGAGGAGTTCGTAATTATTCTTCCGGGCAACGATCAAGAAGAAGCTATTCTTACAGCGGAAAGATACCGCTCCACGACGGCCTCGATGGATTGGGGAGAATATGCTATTACTGTGAGTATTGGTGTGGCAACGGTGACGCAAGAGGATACGGAACAAACGATTGTTCATCAAGCGGATTTGGCTCTGTATACTTCCAAAAGTGGCGGGAGAAATCGGGTCACTCATTCAGCAAATCTCGTAAAGGGATAGATAAAGTCTTAATAAAGGGAATTAAGAGCTGACACGCCTTAGAGCTAATTAGCCGAGCCTGCCTCTTACGGCGGGCTTTTTATTATAAAAGCCCCCGAATGTCTCCACAGCTTACTCCAATAGGTCTGGTCAAACCATTCAAATTCAGCTACTATTATTGATAACGATTCTCATTCGAAGGATCAGGATGAATGAAAACATTTGAGGTGGACGCTTGTGAATTCAAATTCGTTATCATTAATATATCAGCATTATTTGGAAAAGACTCCGTTCAGACAGCAGAACGAGCATACGTATATGATTTTACCGGAAGCGGGCCATGGACATATCTACCGAGTTACAACTTATAGCGGAATTGAGATCGTGTATTCGCATATTCAATATCACGAGCCGTATCCGACGAACTTTGCTTCCAGTGGACAAATGATTGAACTCCAATTTGCGCTTTCGGGTCAACGTCATGTGAATGTGGCTGGGTTGGATTATACACTCCCGATGGGACAGGGGGCACTTATTTTTTTACAGGATTTTAAAGCGTGCTTTCATCCTCCGGTTAACGAACAATACAAATCATTTGCACTTGGCATTCCGATTTCGTTGTTTAATTATGCGGCTTCACAGTTAGCGGCTCGTCGGCAGGTAGCTATTGAATTTAATCAAATTCTTAAGGGAGCTGCATTCCATCACTTTAGTTTTGAACTGGATCACAGAAGTATAGTGATGATTGAACATTTGATCAAAGACTTGAAAAGTGTGCATAAATCGCCTTTGTTAATGGAAGCAGCGGCACTTGAGATTTTAAATCGATTTATGATTCAATTATTTGATTTAACACCTATGCCCGAAGGTTTGTCTAAAGAAGATGTCAGAAAGCTGCATATGGCTCGGGAGATACTTGAGTTCAGCATGATTGATCCACCCTCACTGATCACATTATCCAAAAAGGTTGGATTAAACGATTTTAAATTAAAAAAAGGATTCAAAGCCTGCTTTGGAACTACTGTATTTGAATATTTGCGCCAAATTCGTCTTGATTATGCGATGAAGCTGCTCCGAAGCCAAGAAAGCAATGTGACTGAAGCTGCGATGGCTGTAGGATATAGCAATGTGAGTGCATTTTCAGAGCAATTTTTCCGGGAATACGGAGTGAAGCCATCGTCCTTAAAGAAGGTATTTTAAAATAAAAATCCGTTTAACCGTAGAATAATCCGTATATAGGCAGTAGAGTGGTGCTGTGACTCGTATACTTCTGCATAGAGAGAATCTATAACAGAGGAGTGTGCGAGGATGAACAGAATAAAAGGGAGCATCTTTTTCAGTGTATTTGTGGCTATGCTTGGGCTCATGCTCATTGCTCCAATTATGCCGCCCCTTATTCGTGAGTTGGGATTAAGAGAAAGTCATTCTGGGTTAATTATATCGCTTGGCTCCATAACGATGGCCTTAATGGCCCCAATATGGGGAAATCTGAGTGATGCAAAGGGACGCAAGCCTGTGATTCTGCTTGGATTCATAGGGATGTGTGTAAGCTGCTTGCTGTTTACGCTTACTCTTTTTGTAGGATTAAAAGGTTGGCTCAGCGGGGGGCTGCTGTTAGTCCTGTTAATTGTTACACGCGGTTTGATCGGCGGGTTTATCCCGGCGGTATTGTCATCCTCCCAAGCTTATATGGGAGATGTGACCGAGGGAGAAGATCGAGGCAGTGGGATGGCGATCATTAGCGCAGCCAATGGACTTGGATTAGTATTTGGGCCTGCTATTGCAGGTGCCTTTACTTTAATAGGCTTGCTGTGGCCTCTATATTTTGGGATCGTGATTGCGGCTGTAGCATTTGTAGTGGCCTTGCTGGCAATTCCGTCTGCCAAACCCGTTATTCAGCAAAAGCCAGCTCGGATTAACCCGTTTCAACCCGGTCTACGAATGTATTTGTTTGCAGGTTTGGTTACGATGATTAGTATTGTGACCATCCAGGTTATAGGCGGATTTTATTTTCAAGATCAACTAGGCCTTTCATCCGAAGAAACAGCAAGAGTGGTTTCCTTTGGACTTATGTTTTCCGGTGCAGCCATGTTGATTGTACAGATCGTTCAGATGAAATGGCTTAAATGGCAACCCAAGCCGATGATTTTGCTCGGTTCTCTGTTCCTTATTGCCGGTATGCTGATATTCCTCATGTCAGCCAGCATGGTTGTTTACTATTTAGCGTTCTTTATGTTTGGTATAGGTACAGGCTTGCTTATGCCTGGATTTATGGCTGGGGCTTCTCTTTCTGTTAGTAAAGAACAGCAAGGGGGAGCCGCTGGTCTGGTGGCCACTGTCCAAGGGATTTCTGCAATTATTGCTCCTATTTTGACAACGACGCTATATCGGGTGGACAAATATATTCCTTTTGCTCTTATAGCAGCTCTAGTAGCTGTTATGGCCATCATTATGTTGGGGGTAAGAAAGAGAAAAGGGAATAGTGAGCTGGTATCTCAGAGGACCAAATAAATAAAAGAATTGTTTGATGAACCCATAGGCTTCCGTGCTATATTCACGAGAAGCCTATTTTGTTTGCTGGTTTGAATGATAGTCAAAAGGTCTCAATTTGCTAATTCATAAACTACATAGTTTAGATATCTATTATAATAAGTTTTAAGAAAATTCAGGGAAAGCAGAAGGAAAGTGGGAGGCTCATGGAAATCCAGCAAAAGTGGGTGGCTTTAAACAAAAAAGTACCTCTTATATGCGGACTACGACTGAACTCCTGAGGTGAATGAGAAGGTGAAATCCGATTTAGGGGGGGCTAGTTAAGGAGGAGTTCATAAAATTGGAGGGATGCAGATGGGTTGGGAGTATGGAATTAAAGTCGCAGATGTTAAGGATATTCAAGTGCTAATGGATCGTTTAGCTGAAGCATTGCCTAGGATTGACGGATATCGGATGCAAAGGGATGAGGATGGCTTTGTCCTGCTTCAAAATGATCCCGATTGGCCTGAGGCGTTCCAGGTGTCTGTGGAAGAGGCAAGGAATATTGAAGGGTTAAAAGATGGTGAACCTTATATCTATTGTCTATTTCATATTGGTGGCGAAGATGCGGTGAAGTGGAGGGAAGGAATGTGCAGGGTGCTGGAAGAAGAGAAATGCGCTGCGGATTGGTTCGAGTTGTAGCCGAAGAAAGGAGTGGTGAGATTGAGTAAGAAGGACAAAAAAGAGATTCAGACACTAATCTATCGCTATAGTGGTCCACGAGCCAATATTGGATATACTTTTGAACCGCTGCGTTATGGGGATACGGATGAACCAAAGCTGGAGGAGATAATCTTTATCTACGCAGATGACTTTGATATCGTGTTGTCTGCGTTAAAGTCCAAATATCCACTTGACGATCCTGATACGGGGGAAACGTATGAGGCTTTTGATCCCTGTTGGGATAATCCGATTCCGGAGTCGATATGGCATGAGATATTAACAGAATTGGATGCTTGGCCTGCCAAGGAGCCGGAATTGCGCATATTTATCGATTCCTTTATAGCTTGGGTCAGAGCACACCTGAAGCGAGCAAATGGTATTATCGTGACTGGAAATCTATAGAGAAAGACAAAGCAATACGTATTTTCGCTCCCCCTCGCTTCAAGGTGCGACCGGACAGCAAGCTGCTGAGTCGAACACCTCGTTCTTTGCAGTGCTCGCGATTATTTCTCCTTTCCTGATCGGCCTAATACTACAATCTATATATAAAAAACAAGCGATTTCCTTTTGAAAGGGGACCGCTTTTTTTGGCATCATGCTGATTTTGATTTCTATATTCGAATAAAACACGACATTTAAATAACATGGTGAGTAACTTTAGTGCGCAAACGACAAAATTCGTCATTATTTTTAGTTATTCAGGACGTGGAAACCGTTCTTGTTCCTTAGTACAATGAATAAAAATAACAAGTGATGAAAAGAAAGGTGACAAAGACACGAGGAATTACGGATAAGGAGGGACAGGCTGTGGCCGTATACACACTACGTAGATTGATACAAATGATTCCGGCACTGCTTGGTATTGTCGTCATTACATTCATGATCTCAAGAGTGCTTCCGGGTGATCCTGCCGTGATGCTTGCGGGGGAACAGGCTACACCCGAGACGATTGAAAATATTCGAAGCAGCATGGGACTGGATCAACCGAAGTACATTCAATTTTTTCATTATGTAGTTGGATTGTTCCAAGGTGATCTGGGTCAGGCTTATCACACCGGACAGTCAGTGGCAAGCGACTTTGCTACCCGGTTTCCAGCAACCATCGAGTTGGCGCTGGCAAGCTTGGTTATTGCGATTCTGGTGGCAATCCCAATCGGCATCCTGGCAGCAACCCGTAAAGAATCGATTGTGGATCACATTTCACGTGTGTTTTCCTTGATCGGTGCATGTATGCCCATTTTCTGGATTGGCCTGTTATTCATTTATATCTTCTATGCTAAATGGGGCATCGCTCCTGCGCCCATGGGTCGAATTAGCGGTGACATCAATCCGCCGACGCACGTTACGGGACTTTATGTACTCGATAGTTTGATGACCGGTGATTTTGTAGCTTTAAAAAGCAGTTTATCCCATTTGGTTCTGCCAGCAGTCTGTCTCAGTACAGGCACTATGGCGATTGTGGCACGGATGATGCGTTCCAGCATGCTGGAAGTGATCGGTCAGGATTTTGTTCGCACAGCCAGAGCCAAAGGTCTGCGCGAAGGAATTGTTATTTATAAGCACGCACTCATTAACGCCTTTATTCCAACACTTACCGTACTTGGTTTGCAGGTCGGTTACCTGATTGGTGGAGCGGTTATTACCGAAACCATTTTTACCTGGCCAGGAGTGGGCAGCTATGTGACGGACTCCATTTTGGCGGCTGACTACGCACCGATTCAAGCATTTACCCTCGTAAGTGCGCTGATTTACAGCTTTATCAATCTTGGAGTCGATTTGGTTTATGGATTGATTGATCCACGTATCCGGTACGAATAATGAACGAAGCACAAAAGTAGGGGGAGGTACTCGGATGAGCACTGCAAGTGATTTGGTGGCAAAAGCGGCTGTACCTCAGCCCAATGCAGCCGCTATACCGAAACGCAAGACCTTTTGGCGATTACTGTTTGGCAATAAACTCGCTTTAATCGGATTCATCTTTATCGTTGGCTGGACGCTCATTGCCATCCTCTCATCATGGATCGTTCCACATGATCCTTATGTAACCGACCCGGCGAACAAGCTGCTGCCGCCAAGTGCAGAACATTGGTTTGGGACCGATAATTACGGACGTGACATTCTCAGCCGTGTCATTTACGGAGCCAGAATCAGCATATGGACCGGGATGATTGCCGTGTCGATCTCATTTATCATCGGCGTACCGCTTGGAGCCATCGCAGGTTTCTATGGCGGTCGAATGGGCAGCATTATTATGCGCTGTATGGATATTCTGTTGGCTTTCCCGTCGCTGGTACTCGCCATGGCCATTGCTGCAGCGATGGGACCAGGACTGATGAGTGCACTCATCGCTGTGGGCATTGTAGGCATACCCGAATTCGCCAGACTGATTCACGGACAAACCATCTCTCTCCGGGAAAAGGAGTTTGTTGAGGCCAGCCGGGCAATTGGTGTAACGAACGGAACGATCCTGTTTCGCCACATCTTGCCTAATGCACTTGCCCCACTGCTTGTGAATGCAACGCTCGGAATGGGCTTCGCCATCCTCACCTCAGCCAGTCTCAGCTTCCTGGGGCTCGGTGTGAAACCCCCGATTGCTGAATGGGGTGCAATGATTTCAGAAGGGCGAGCGTATATCATTTCCGGTGAGTGGTGGATTGTAACCTTCCCAGGTCTTGGAATTGCGACAGCTATTTTGGGCTTCAATTTGCTTGGAGACGGTTTGCGGGATGTTCTTGATCCTAGACTGCGCTCTAGCAAATAAAAATAAATAGATCATTAAAGGGGAGAACGTAAGCCATGTTGAAAAAAAGTCTTTCTCTAATTGTCGTCTTGTCTACGTTGCTATGGACGGCAGGCTGTGCGAGCAATGCTAACAGCCCGTCCGCTTCATCTGGAGAGAAAGGCGCAGATGCCCCATCCCCACCAAAGACGATTACACTTGCTTACTCGGAGGGAGGGTCAACCATGGACCCTGCTGAAGCAAGTGATCTTACCTCGGACACCCTTGTGCTTGCGCTCTATGATCAGCTTGTGACCTACGGCAAAAAGTCTACGGATAGCGGTGAAGTGGCAGATACGGAAGCAATTAAGCCCATGCTGGCTGAAAAATGGGATGTGTCCGCTGATAACATGACTTATACGCTCCATCTGCGTAAAGACGTTAAATTCCAAAGCGGCAACCCGCTGACCGCCAATTCTGTGTTGTATTCCTTTGAGCGGCTTAAAAATTCCGATTCCGGTAGCTTCCTGTATGGTATGAGCTCCATTAAAACCGCTACAGCGCCTGATGAGCACACCGTTGTCGTTACATTGTCCCAACCCAATCATATGTTTCTGCAAATCCTGTCATTGTACAACTTCTCTATTGTGGATGATGTGCTTGTCAAAGAAAATGGCGATGGCGACTATTTGAAAACACATGCGGCAGGTTCAGGTCCGTTCAAGCTTGAAAAATGGGACCCTGCGACAGAAGCTGTCTTTAATGCTAATGCCAGCTACTGGCAAGGAGCGCCAAATCTGAGCAAAGTAACGATGAAGTTTACCAAGGAAGCTTCCAACCGTGTACTTCTGCTAGATAAAGGCGATGTGGACATGGCGATTGAAATTCCTGCAAAGGACGTTTCGAAGCTGGAAACCAACGCTGATCTGAAGGTTCAATCCAATGCAAGTAACCGGATTCTGTATTTCGCCATGAATAACAAAGTCAAACCTTTTAATGATCCAAAAGTGCGTCAAGCCATTGCTTATGCTATTCCTTACGACCAATTAATCGACGATGTCATGTACGGTCAAGCAAAGCAAATGAAGAGTTCTGTAGCGAGTAACACGCCTGGCTACACCGATGCGGGCTACAGCTACAAGCACGACTTGGACAAAGCAAAACAGCTGCTTACAGAAGCGGGTTATCCTAATGGGTTTAATTTTGATCTGACACTGGGTTCCGGCTTCCAGGACTGGGCAGATGATGCTGTATTGATTCAAGCTGAACTTGCCAAGATTGGCGTAAAGATGAATGTTGTCAATGTTGCCCGTGCACAGTTCCTTGAACAGCAACGAGAAGGCAACCTGACAGCATACATTTCCAAATGGACTTCCTTCGTCAACGACCCTGGTTACCATCTCGGGTTCCTGATGTACAGCGGCGGTTCTTCGAATTATATGCATTATGCTAATGCAGAAGTGGATAAGCTTTGGGAACAAGCAGGCAAAGAGCAAGATGAAAATAAACGTAAAGAGCTGTATGGCAAAGCACAAGAGCTTATAAATCAAGATTCGCCATGGGCGTACCTGTATGAATACAATCGGGTTGTTGGCATGAGCAAAGACGTCACTGGATATGTTTACTACCCAGATGAGGTTATCCGATTCTATTCATTGAATAAAGAGTAAGTTGTGATCTTACCTTATGCCTTCGGTTTTTACAGCCGAAGGCTATCATTTTACACCTGAAGTATGAAGCTGATCCCGATGGATCGTAAAAAATTTAGTTGGCTAAATGAAAAACGTGAAGGGACTGAATGGAAATGACAGATTGGAAAACGTTGGTTCTTGATGAAATAGATAAACGGCAGGACGAATTGCTTGAGCTATGCTCGCGGTTGATTCAGTTTCCTTCGGAAAATCCTCCAGGTGATTCACGCGAAATTAGTCAGTTCATTATGGACTATCTTAAAGAAGCAGGTATAGAAACAACGGTGCATGAATCCGGGCCGAATATGTGGAATCTCATTTCTGATTATGGCGCTGAAACGGCGGACGGAAAAAAACTGATTTTCTGTGGGCATACAGACGTTGTGCCGGCAGGGGATCGTACTCGTTGGGATTTTGATCCGTTTTGTGGTGAGATACGTGATGGCTACCTCCTGGGTCGCGGTGCTTCGGACATGAAAGCAGGACTGGGCGGATTAATATTTACCGTTGCGCTTTTCTCCAAACTAGGCGTACCACTCGAAGGTGCGTTGTCGTTGCTTGTAGTTCCAGACGAGGAAACCGGGGGACATCTTGGAGTACCTTGGGTGCTGGAAAGAAAGCTGATTGAAGGAACAGCTGCTGTGATCGCAGAGCCTTCAGGCCCACAAAACCCGACCATCGGGCAAAAAGGAAGCTGCTGGTTTGAATTTACCGTTGAAGGCACACCGGGTCATGGCAGTTTGCAGCCGATAGCAGGTGAAAGTGCTATTTTGAAGGCAGCAAAAGGGATTGAAGCGCTGCAACAACTGTGGGACATCAAGCCGGACATCCCGGAAGAAGTCAAAGAGATCATTGAAATTTCCAAGCGTTATGCAAGTGAACGGGAGAACCCAAGCTATGGACAAGCGTTTGATCATGTAACAGTGAACATTGGTACGATCCAGGGAGGCACCAAAGTCAATGTGGTTGCGGACCGTTGCACAGTGCAAGTGGATTCCCGTGTTCCATTTGGCGTAGACCACCGCGATGTACTGGCCAAAGCCAAAGAACTGCTTGCAAGTGTTGGCATTGACGCGGAACCCAAACAATTCGGATTTTATGGTAATGCCAACTGGACCCCTCCAACCGAGCCGATTGTACAGGAGCTTGTGGAATCTATCGCTGAGGTCAGCGGTAAAGAGGCCTATGGCGTACTGCAATGGGCAACCAGCGATGCACGTGCATTCCGCAAATACAATATCCCGGTATTGCAATACGGGCCTGCCGAACTGTCGACCATTCACAATTTTAATGAAAAAGCTCCGGTATGGCAGATCATTCAATCTGCGAAAGTATACGCCTTGACGGCGCTTAAATATCTGAAAACAACACAAAAAGAAGCATAAGGGGATCTGCCGTATGATGAAACAAGTTTTTGAAGTCTATGACCTTTTGGATAGTCCGTTTGCCAGCGGGGCAGAAGTCAAAGCTTATTTGGAACAACTGGGTCAAGCTGAGATTACGGTCTCCACCGTGAAAGGTGAAAAGGGCTCTACGGATTTTATTAAAATTGTCATTGCCGGTAAAACGGGTCGCGTTCAGGGGGGCGATTCTCCAACCTTGGGTGTAGTAGGGCGACTTGGTGGACTTGGAGCACGACCGGAAATGATCGGATTTGTATCCGATGGTGACGGTGCGGCAGCGGCAATTTCGGCGGCGGCTAAACTATTGTGCATGCAGTCCAAAGGAGATGTGCTTGATGGAGACGTGATCATATGTACACATATTTGTCCAGATGCACCCACTCAGCCCCATGATCCGGTTCCATTTATGGATTCACCCGTAGATATTTTGACGATGAACAAATATGAAGTGACACCCGAAATGGAAGCGATCCTATCCATTGATACGACCAAAGGGAATCGGGTCATTAACCATAAAGGTATTGCCATTTCCCCGACGGTACGTCAAGGCTATGTGCTACGAATTAGTGAAGACCTCGTCGATATTGTTCAGACCGTTACTGGCGAACCGTGTGTCACGTTTGCTGTAACTACGCAGGACATCACACCTTATGGTAACGACCTGTATCACATCAACAGCATTTTGCAACCAGCGGTGGCAACTTCCGCTCCAGTGGTTGGTGTAGCCATCACGGCCGCTGCTCCTGTCCCAGGCAGTGCAACGGGGGCCAGCCACGAAAGCGATATTGCGCTGGCGGCTAAATTGGCTGTAGAAACAGCCAAAGCTTATGGACGTGGGCAATGCTCTTTTCATTCGGAAAAGGAGTTTCAACATATTACTAAACTGTACGGTACCATGAAGCATCTGCAAACGATGGGCAAGTCTGAATAAGCTTTATTCCCTAAGTTAAAAAGAACATGAAGGTTCAATGATGGACAAGGAGGAGGAAGAGGGCATGGCACAACTGCTTGAAGTAACCAACCTCCGGACGGAGTTCAAGACTGCGGCTGGCACCATCCGGGCTGTGGACGGCGTCGATCTATCGGTTGGCAAAGGCGAAACACTCGGAATCGTTGGCGAATCCGGGTGCGGCAAGAGCATTACCTCCCTTTCCATTATGCAGCTCCTCCCCAAGGGACTTGGGAAAGTAGCCGCTGGTGAAGTACGGTTTAACGGTGAAAACATGCTGGATTTTTCGGAGCGGAAAATGCGCTCGATTCGTGGTAACGAGATGGCCATGATTTTTCAGGAGCCGATGACTTCGCTAAATCCTGTGTTCAAAATCGGCAAGCAAATTGCGGAGTCTGCCCGATACCACCACGGTGTAAGCAAACACAAAGCGAAAGACATGGCTGTGGACATGCTGACGAAAGTGGGAATTCCACGTCCAGAAAAAGTAGCCGCTTCTTATCCGCATGAACTCTCGGGCGGGATGCGCCAACGGGTGATGATTGCGATGGCGATGGTGTGCAATCCGAAGCTGCTGATCGCCGATGAACCGACAACGGCACTAGATGTAACCATTCAAGCACAGATTCTTGACTTGATGCGTGAGCTGCAGAAGTCCGAAGGAACTTCCATTCTGATGATTACTCATGACCTTGGTGTCGTTGCTGAAATGTGCGATCGGGTCGTGATTATGTACGCCGGACAAGTGGTAGAAGAAACCGATGTAAAAACGCTTTTTAAAGAGCCCAAGCATCCGTATACACAAAGTTTGCTAGCTTCACTGCCACAATTAAACAGTGATCAGGAGCGTCTGGCTTCCATTCCGGGCCAGGTTCCCAACCCACTTGATATGCCACATGGCTGCCGCTTTGCACCACGTTGTCAGTTTGCCAAGGAAATTTGCCGTGCAGAGGCCCCGGAGCTTACAGAAGTGGAACCCGGACACAAAAGCCGCTGCTTGCTACAGCAGGAGGGATATCATGAGTACACTGCTTGAAATACGTAATTTGAAAAAACACTATCCGATCAAAAAAGGACTTTTTTCCAAACAAGTGGGAGCAGTCAAAGCGGTGGATGGTATTAACCTGACTGTACAGCAGGGTGAAACCCTGGCAATCGTGGGAGAATCCGGCTGCGGCAAATCCACAACTGGACGGGCAATTCTCAGATTGATCGAACCGACGGATGGAGAGATTCTGTTTAACGGCACGGATATACGTAAGCTAAACACAGAGCAGCTGCGCAAATTCAGAACGGATATGCAGATGGTGTTTCAAGATCCGTTTGCTTCGCTTGATCCCAGATGGACGGTACAGCAGGTGCTGGAAGAACCGCTCATCACGCATGAAAAGCTAAGCAAAACGCAGCTCAAAGAGCGGGTGGAAGAGCTGCTCGAAGTGGTCGGATTGTCTCCTTATCACGCACATCGTTATCCGCACGAGTTCTCGGGTGGTCAACGCCAGCGGATCGGGATCGCACGTGCACTGGCGCTTCATCCCAAATTTATCGTGTGTGACGAGCCAGTCTCGGCCCTCGATGTGTCGATTCAGGCGCAAGTGCTCAATCTGATGAAGGACCTGCAAAAACAATATGACCTGACGTATATGTTCATTTCTCATGATCTGTCGGTCGTCAAATTTATCAGCGACCGCGTGGGTGTGATGTACCTGGGCAAGCTGGTCGAACTCGCACCGACCCAAGAAGTGTTCAGAGAGCCGCTGCATCCGTATACAAAGGCGCTAATGTCTGCGGTACCTGTAGCTGATCCGGAAGCGGAGCGTGATCGGATTGTACTTAAAGGGGATGTGCCCAGTCCAGAAAATCCGCCAAGTGGTTGTGCGTTTCATAATCGCTGCCCGGCAGCCATGGAGATATGCAGCAAAGTACAGCCCATCTTTGCCGAAGCTGCACCAGGGCGACAGGTAGCCTGTCACTTGTATCCAGCTTCCACGCCGGAACAAGCGATAGCCGGACGAGCATAAGCCAACTGAAAAAGAATAGATAGACCTTCTAGCAAGAATCAAGCCTGAATCCTTCTCAAACGGATTCAGGCTTTTTTAAGTGTAGCTGCTCTGCAAACGCACATATTTTTCTAATAAATCCATTTTAAGATTCAATATAAGGGGTGGAATTTCAACACCTGTAAATCAAGCATATAACATGCAGGGATACAACATTGCGCACAATCAATGGAAGCGTTTTAATTTGAATATAGAAATACAAAAGAAGACCTCAGGGAGGACATAAGAATGCTAAAAGTGAAAGCGCTTAGATGCGAGCATTTAAATAATCCGATTGGATTGGGTTGTCTAAAACCGCGGTTAAGTTGGCAGATCGAATCTGAAAAAATGTATGTTTCTCAAAAACGTTTCCAATTGCAAGTATCCGTTCATCCCACTTTTGAACCGCTGATTTGGAATCATTTTACCTATTCGGATCAATCCATTTTGTTTCCCTATGAAGGCCCCCCGCTGGAATCAGGACAAAGATATTATTATCGGGTAAAAGTATGGGCTCAGGGAGCAGGTGACACAGAACCGGAAGAATCGGAATGGAGTGAGTCCGGCTTTTGGGAGATGGGGCTGCTCCATGAGCAGGACTGGAAAGCACAATGGATCACAGTGAAGGAGCGGAGCATCCATGAACAGTTTCAGACAAGAGCTCCTTTTGCCGCTTCCAAATATTTTTCGGTTGAGGGAAAAGTGAAAAAAGCAGTCATTTATGCTACAAGTCTTGGGCTGTATGAACTGGAGTTCAATGGACAAAGGGTGGGCGATGCCTACTTTACCCCGGGATGGACGGATTATAACGATCGTGTCCAGGTGCAAGCATATGACGTGACTTCTACCATTCGAGAACAACATAATCGAATCACAGCCACGGTGGGAGAAGGCTGGTACAGCGGTTATTTGGGCTGGCAAAAGCGCAAGGACACCTACGGGAACACGAATGCATTGTTATTTCAAATGAAGATTAGTTATGAAGATGGCCGCTCTGAAGTCATTTGCTCTGATTCTTCCTGGGAGGAAACGAGCTGTGCCATTTTAATGTCGGATATTTATAACGGCGAAATCTATGATGCCCGACTTGAGCAGCAGGCAGCCGAACATAGCTCCTTAACCGAACGGAAAATGATGCAGGTCGTCTCATTCCCGTTAAGTCATCTGATTGCTCAGGAGAACGAGCCTGTCCGTGTGATGAGCCGATTGAAGCCTGTTGAACTCATTCGAACTCCTAAAGGTGAGCTGGTGCTTAACTTGGGTCAAAATATGGTAGGCTGGCTGGAATTTCAAGTTGAAGCCCCCGAAGGTACGGTTCTGAATCTGGTTCATGGTGAAGTGCTGGATCAGCAAGGGAACTTTTACAGAGATAATATTCGGGATGCAGCGCAGCAGATTACGTACATTTGCAGCGGGAAGGGGACGGAGATATTTAGGCCGCATTTCACTTTTCAAGGCTTTCAATATGTGAAGCTTGAGGGCTTTCCTGATAGCGTTACGATTGAAGATTTTACGGGCGTTGTTCTGCATTCGGACATGGAGACGATCGGGGTGTTTGAGACATCTGATCCAAAGCTGAATCAACTTCAACACAATATTGTGTGGGGGCAAAAGGGGAACTTCCTGGATGTGCCAACCGATTGTCCGCAGCGTGATGAGCGATTAGGCTGGACCGGCGATGCACAGATTTTTGCTAGAACTGCCAGCTTCAATATGAATGCGGCTTCCTTCTTCCGAAAGTGGCTTAGGGATTTGGCTTACAACCAGCTGGAAAATGGGGCAGTGCCTTTTGTAGTGCCGGATGTCCTCAAAGGAACCTTTGCCGATAATATGGACAAAACGACGGCAGCATGGGGAGACGCGGCGGTTATATGTCCGTGGACCCTATATCAATGCTATGGGGATAAGCAAATCTTAGTGCAGCAGTATGACAGTATGAAAGCATGGGTGGATTATATTCGCGCCCAGGGGGACGAAGAATGTCTTTGGGATACCGGTTTGCAACTGGGAGACTGGCTGGCGCTGGATAGCGAGGAAGGAAGCTATTTTGGGGCGACGGACGGAACGCTGGTGGCTACTGCTTATTTTGCGTATTCGACTCATATATTGGCACAGACGGCCAAACTGCTGAATCGCTATACCGATTACAACACATATAAAAACTTACATGAGGGGATTAAAACGGCTTTTGCGAACCGCTACTTCGATGACGCGGGCAAATTAACCTCCAATACCCAGACTGCACAGGTTGTGGCTTTGCACTTCGGATTGGTGCCAGAAAAGTATAAAACGCAAGTGATTCAGGAGCTCGTACGGCTCATCGAAAAAAATGATATGCATCTGGATACCGGCTTTGTGGGCACCCCCTATCTATGTCTGGTTTTATCCGACCATGGCTATACGGATGTCGCTTATAACATTTTATTTCAAAATGATTATCCTTCATGGCTCTATCAGGTTGAACGGGGAGCAACGACCATGTGGGAGCATTGGGATAGCATTAAAGTGGACGGCTCATTCTGGAGCACCGATATGAACTCGTTCAATCACTATTCGTACGGTTCAGTAGGAGACTTTATGTACCAAAATATTGCCGGAATCGATGTGCTTGAAGCGGGCTATAAAAAATCACGTTTAGCTCCTAAACCGCCTGCCAATCTTACTTCGGCCCATGGCAAGCTGGAGACGCCATATGGCACGCTTGAAGTCCAATGGGAAATCGTGAATAAAGAAATGAAGATGACGGTTCACGTACCACATAATACGACGGCTGAGATTACACTTCCGGGCGTTATGGAGCCGGATGCACTACAGCAGACCATTGCTATGCAATATCCGTCGATTCAGTATCCGCCTGGTGATGTGCCACAGGAGCTGGCCGGGAAATTAGGTTCTACAGGGGAACAGGCGATTTTCCAAAGGAGCGGAGATCATGAAATGACGTTTACGGTCGGTTCTGGACAGTATACGTTCCAGTACAGATGCAACTAGAGGCTAAATAACATAGACTAGAGGTGAGAGCTTAATGAATATAAAGAACAAAGTTTTGTTTAAAACGGCGTTGCTATCCATTTCCTTAGTCCTGACGTCAGCGAGTGCCATTTCGGCTGTCATACCAATGATGCTGAACCAATTATCAGGCGTCTCCAGTTCGCTGATTGAAAGCGTAGTCACGATTCCATCCTTCTCGATGATGCTGTTTGTGCTATTGAGTGGCCCGATTTCTTCTCGATTGGGTAAAAAAAATACAGTCCTGCTAGGGCTTTTGCTCGTAGTCATCGGCGGAATACTTCCCATGTTCACGACGAATATTACATGGATTCTTGCGCTGCGTTTGGTACTAGGTGCAGGTCTCGGGATGTTCAATTCACTGGCCGTCAGTTTAATTAGTGATTTTTTTGAAGGGGATGAACGTGCTCAATTAGTAGGCTTTCAAAGCGCCGTTCAAGGACTCGGAAGCAGCTTGGCTACCTTTGTGGCAGGGCAGCTCGCCCTAATTGACTGGCAGTTCGCTTTTTTATGCTATGGAATCACCATTCCTATTGCGCTATTATTCTTTCTGATCATTCCCGAACCAGAGCGCGGGGAGCCTACAGTAGAGAACTCGACAGAAAAGGGTCACAAGAGCGGGGGAATATCCATACCTGTACTTGGATTAGGGGCTGCACTTTTTCTGTTTATGACTTTTATCATGATTGTATATACCAAAACAGGCATTATGATTGCTGAAAAGAGCATGCCCAATGCTGGTTTTTTAGGAACTGCGTTAACGCTGTTTTCCTTGTCCACCATGATTGCGGGCTTCCTGTTTGGTAGAATCTATAAATGGTTTAGAAATTACGCTCCCTTTATCTCCAGTCTATTAACAGCAACTGGTTTTGTACTACTATGGTTTGCTCAGAATGTTACCATGGTTACCGTTGCCATGCTGATCATTGGCTTTAGTTTTGCGCTGTTTATTCCTTATATTTTTACCATACTAACTAAAATCGTACCTAAAGGCAGTGAGACTTTATCCATTTCCATTGCGATGGTAGGGTCCAATTTGGGAGCGTTTGCTTCGCCTTATGTGATCAAGTTAGTTGGCGTGTTGTCTGGAAATGAAACGGCTTCATTTTCCTTCCTTGTTTCTGCGATTGTATTTACGATTGCGGCACTCCTTTGTCTGGGAATCGCTATTAGAGGAAAGGGAAGCAAAACTCAAGCGGCAGTCCACAGTTAATGGGATGTATCCGATATAGTAATTTTTTCAACGGGCGGAGAACCGCCCGTTTTCCATCATATAGTGAAGGAGGAGTCAGTGTTTATGAACCTTCATGAGTTGGATCAGTTGCTGAGAAACAAAACGGAAATTGAACTTTTACAACAGCAAAACAATCAGGTGATTAATGATCTCTCCAAAGAATCGGAGAATGAGCGTTTTTTTGATATAAATCAGAATATATACCGTATGCCCGCTTTATTTTTCTTTGGAGAACATGATATTTATATTAGCAAGCACAATAGATTTGCTCCGATGCTGGAGCACATGCATGAATTTATCGAATTAAACTATGTTTACTCAGGTAAGTGCAATCAAATCATAGCAGGCAAAGAAATTCAGCTTTGTGAAGGCCAAGTATGTGTCCTGGATAAGGATGTGCCGCACAGCATCGCTCCTTTGGGAGAAGACGATATACTGATTAATATCTTGCTACAAAGAGAAACAATTTCATCCCTATTTCTGCAGCGGCTATCTAAGAAAAAAAGCCTGATTGGCGAATTTCTAGCCAACTCTGTCCTCCAGCATCAGCACCATAATCACTTTATTATTTTTGAGTCGCAGCATAATGAGAACCTTCAATATATATTGCGTAGAATCTTAATCGAATATTATTCCAGGCAAGAGGATTCGATGGAATTGGTGAAGGCTTATTTGCAAATTGTATTTGGAGAATTGGTCCGTGTATTGGAAAGCGAGCATAATATTCACTTAAACCAGCAGGAAAATAATATTACCTCTATTCTGAATTACATGGAAGAGCACTATCAGCATTTAAGCCTACAGCAATTATCTAACCATTTTAATTACAATAGCACGTATTTAAGTAATAAGTTAAAAAAAGTAACCGGTCTTACTTACACTCAGCTTATTGCCAACATTAAACTCAATGCAGCCTATTCTTTGGTAGTGAATACCAATCTGCCGTTCGAAATGATATTTAAACAGGTGGGATATAACAGCATGAGTTTTTTCTATAAAAAGTTTAAAACAGCATATGGTGCCACCCCGCAAAATATCCGAAACAAACAGTTGAGGAAATGAAGGATATACAAGGACGTCCAATTCTAATGGGCGTCTATATTTGTTATAATATCTGCAAATTCATAAGCTGGTGTTTATAAGGGAGGGTACATCCTTGGAGGCAATACTAAGACGTCACTGGCCAGAGTGGAACGGAACGCTGCAGAAACAAACCGGGGGTTGGAATAATACGACGTATTTTGTTAAGAGTGGTGGGCGAAACGGAGTGCTGCGCGTCTACGATACACACAAGGATCGGGACAAAATTGAATTTGAGCATGCAGTTTTGCAGGAGCTGAGTAAGCATTCACTATCGTTCAGGACACCCACGCCTATTCCGACGGTCAGGGGAGAGACGCTCGCTCAGCTGGAGAAGGAAAGCGGTAAATATGTATGTCTGTTCGAATACATAGAAGGCATATCACCCCTGGAGCAGGATTCAAGCTTTGCCTATTCTTTGGGCGAGACTACGGGGGAATTATCGGCTGTGCTTGCGACAGTTAATCTTGATATGACTCCAGTCTATCGACCGTATTATGCTTTGCAGCAATCCTATCCGTTGTGTAACCGGGAAACGGTTCAGGGCTTTTGTTTACATCCGCCTGAGCCTCTAAAGGATTTGCATGAAGAACTGCGATTAATAGGGGAAGCTTATGAAGAGATTACAGATTCGCTTCATGCATTGGAAGAGTTGCCGCATCAGCTTGTACATGGAGACTTGAACGCTTCCAATTTGTTAGTAAAGGATTCTGATCATAGTCTAGTAACCGCACTGCTTGATTTCGAATTTTGTACGCTAGACGTTCGGGTCATGGAGCCGGCGGTCATCTTATCAGGATTTTTGGGACAACCAGAGGAGACGACAGCAGTTCGGGATTTTTGCCGGGGCTTCAGCCGCCAGGTTCATTTAAGCCACACCGAGATTGATGCTGTGCCTATATTGATGCTGCTTAGGAAGGTAGACGTATTTCTTCATTTTTTGAGTCGCTTTCTGGAAGGAACGGATCAGTCACACGTATTGCAAGAGCAGGTCAAACAGATCTCTGCCGACTTGCGCCAGCTTTCCACCAGCAGTAGCTGGATTCAGGAAGAGTTGGTCCAAGCTGGAACAGTGTATGAATAAACGAGCTAAATGCCGCGTTATGTTATAATCTTTGGGAAAATTGAACCCGGGTGCATTGAGATGTACTTGGAACTGGAGGAACAGATGAATAGTTGGCTAACGAACGCGTTACGACCGTACTTCGGGCTGGAGGTGCTGGAAGAGCATTGGGATGTGATAGAAATTAAAGAAGGATACTATATTTGTGTGGATGGAGACGTAATTCGCAAGCGAATTTCTTCCACTGAGGATACTTATGGAGAAACCGATGTAGAGATTTTTACTCGTGATCGGGCATTTGTTTTGCCTAAAACGGCTCGTGGCAAAGAGAAAAAGCTGAATTACACAAGTGTTTCGAGTATCAAGGCAGAAGGCGTGACCTTTTCAGCAGGCATTCGAAGGGATCGTCCTCTTAGTTATGTTACTGCTGTGAATAGCAAAACGGGTGTGAAACTCCCTATTACGGGATGTGAGCATTTACATAGTAAAGAAGAGATCATCGATTGGCTTCAGCAATATCCGTCACTTGTGCCCAAGGATTACGATCGCAGGTTGCACCGGTTGAAGCATATGAAAAACCAGCGTTATAAAACGGTCCCAGGAGACATCTTCCGCGTGGAAATAGACCTTTTCACAGATGGATATGTGCTGGTCGTTGGAGATTTGCGCCAAATGCAAAAGGATCAGTTGTTTGCAGAGGAGAGCATTTGGAACAGTGTCATGACCATGCCTTTATTCGTACGTCCATATTTGTTTACGAGTCGTGACCGTTCAACAGCTTTGGAATCTATCACATCCGCCCCATTATCCGAAACGACCTGGATTGTTATGGATGATTCCTTTATGCGGGGTGCCTATGAGCGGGTTGGACATAAGCTGTTAGTGGAAGAGGATATTGTGTTCCCCATCGGCTATGGCTGTAGTACGGATAGTAGAAAAGAAAAAACATATAGTCTGTCCTGGGGAACGGGCACGGTTTCCAAACCGGAAGGGGAGACCGTGTTCAAGTCCTCGCGAAAATTTTCAAATAACGGTGCTTATTCAGGTATCGTTGCCGACTGTTTTGGCTCCTGGGAAGAGCGGGAGTGGCACAAAACGCTGGATAATCCGTTACATCAGGATGAGCGTCGAAAAGCACTGGCCGAATTCGGATTCCCGGAAGACATTACGTATGATGAGTTCAACCGTCAAACGGGAGGACTGACGCGTTCGGAGTATCTCGCATATTTGGCAAGAACCTATGGCGGGAAAAAGTGATACAAACGAATTGAATTTTTTAATAGGAGGGGCCTATGAAATATCTTAAAGATTGTCCGGAACCAGGCATGGGAACCTGGTATTTTGAAATAGATTCGGATGGCGTAGCCTATCGGCAAATTGTTATCCAGGATGACGGCACGTATATCGCCTCTAATCGCAAGCACGAGCAGTATCATTTCTTATTAGCTGAGAAAGCGATTGAATATACAGAGCCCTATTATACGCAAATTACAAAAAAAGAGTTTGAAGAAGTCTGGTCCAATTATCTTCGCACCTTCAACCAGGAATGGCATCAAATCAAAAATGCACTGCCCGTTGGAACTAAGGTAAAGGGTTATATTGAAGTATTTTTCCCACACGGTACGCTTATTCATATTTTCCAGCATCATGCGGTCGGATTGTCAGACACTCGTACATATGAGGAAAAGACACCATCCGAGTGGATGTATCCGAAGCATGAGGTCACGGCAATTGTAAAAGGATACGACGAAGTGAATCAGTGGGTGATTTTAGATCAAACGCAGGTTTTCAAAAATCAGTTTGTAGGTTGAAAGTGAATTTTGGGATATGCGGGAAGGGGAATGAACATGCATACTTTAACGGTTGATGAACTGGTGGATAAGGATAACCATGCATGGGAAGAGGTCAGAAATATTCTGAAAGAAGGCCGGAATTCACATCACATTGTATCGGCCGAATCGGAATCCACTCCAGGGGACACGCTGTACCGTTTGCAGGTGAGTACGAAATCGTATTTGGGAACAGTTGCCTATGAGACAGGAGGAATCGTGTTTGATTACGGTTGGATCACCTTGCTGGGTGCGGGTGGCTCTGGAATTTTCGGTAGCTTGACCTCATGGAACGGGCTTCAAGAACCGGAAAGTGTTCCTGCGCTTGAGGGGATGCTGATTGTTGCCTATGATGCAGCAGGTGGATTTTTTGGATTGGATATAGGGAAATTCGGACGTAGCGGTCATATCTACTATTTTGCACCAGATGCATTGGAATGGGAATCCACTGAGCTGGCCTATTCCGGTTTCTTGAGCTGGTTGGCTGAGGGAGATTTGGGCTTGTTCTACCAGACATTCCGCTGGAACGGTTGGCAGAAGGATATGGAGCAACTTCAGCCGGGAGAGGTATTTGCATATTATCCGCCGCTATGGACCCAAGAAGGTGGAGGGGAGACCAGCAGCAAGTCGCCTATAGACATTACAAAAGCATGGCAGGCGGTAGTGGATAAGGAATAGCTTGCTCGGTAGAAATAACAACTCTTAGAGGCATCAAGGCATGGAGGTTGGCACATATGTGGAGTATTCAATTTGAACAACCGTTTGTAATAAGTCAGGAAGCAACTGATGAACAAATCGCGAATTTTTTGAAAACATGGAACATAAAGCTATCCGAGCAAGAGATTCACGAAATCAAGCAAAGACAAGTGAACCCTTTTCCAAAGTCGTCTCCTTTCTATGATCAATATAAACCTTTAGATCCTGTTGGCTGGCATCTGCCCCAAGGACAATTTCCTGACAGCTATATGGAGTTTTTGAAATATTCTAATGGTGGGGAGTTTCAAAATGGAGAACGTTATTTTCAGTTTTTCAATACCGAAGATTTGAGAGAAATGAACCTCGCCTACGAGTTGCCGGAATATATGCCGGGTGCTGTGTCGTTTGCGATGGATGGGTGCGGAAACCACTATATGTTTGATATGAGAGAGGAAAAAAGAAACAATGAGTATCCCGTTCTTTTTGCTCATTCTGGTAGTCTGGGATATGACGAATGTGAACAGGTTGCCCATTCATTTATAGAGCTGTGTACGGAAAAATGGGCATTGTATTGATACCTGCATGATTCTGCCCAATATATAGCCAATAGTGAGAAGTCTACAAACAGTCCCATTGAAGGAACTCTTCATTGGGACTGTTTGTAGCGGATATGCGATACACAATCAGGACCATGGGATTCTTGCACAAAGCTATCTTACATATGTTGTGGCCTGATTGCCGGCATAATCTTCAAGCACGATCTTTAGCGAGCTGGTACGAGAAGTAGGGGTAAAAGTCAGTTCACTTAATTTTGTTCTTCCCCGGACAATGTAAGGAAACTTTTTCGATACATAAGTTACGCCAAATTGCTTGGGCACATCGTTTTCGTATACATATAAACGATGCCAGTCCTTCAAGGTTGGTAGAGCAAGCGTATACGTTGACCCAGTGACCGTCACATTCTCTTCTACATAAGGCTCTATCGTCGTGTCTGCGAGATACCCAGTGTATGCTACAGGTTCATGATTGCCGATAGCGATACGTAGTGTGTAGCTATCACCGTTTGTGGGCAGATCGGTAAACGTAGCCGTTTCAGCGCTATTGTCCGCCGTAATGGTTTTATGGAATACGGTGTCCGTATAGTCGGTGATCAAGGTCAATTTAACCGTTCCGTCCGCTTCAGAGGGATTTTTCCACGTTACTGTAGCCTCACCGTTTTCTTGAGTCTCCACCTTAATATGACTGACGGCAGCATTCAGATCGTAGCTTAATCGAGCCGGTTCGCTTTCCGTTCCATCAGCCCCAACTGCAGTAAGCATTAATTCACCGGATTTATGGTTTAGGGATTTAATATAATAGGATGAGTCATAAATTCCGCCGATATAGGAGCCGTTCTCATACAGATTGTATTGTTTAACTTTGGAGTAATCCTCAAGGTCCCAGGCTACGAGCATTTCGTTCGTATCGGTCAGTGCCTTGGTGATTTTGAATCCCGTCGGCGCGGCTGGTTTCAGGACAGAATGGTCTGTTATCTTGATTTGGCCGATATTCATCTGATAGTTTTTGATTGTTTTATTCGCGTTATCAAAAGATAAACCGAAAGCTACAATTGTTTCTCCTTTATAGGCACTCAAATCCAGATTGTGGCTTACCCAGCCCGTGGTTTGTTTACCAGAGTTAGGGATGCTGACTTTTACGACTTGGCCGGGGTTATCTTTGAAAATAAGTCCGATACTCAGCACCGAGCTGTCATCGGAGGAAGGCTTATTGTACGTGATGGACAAGTTTGAATTCTTATTTACCGACAGATCCGTTTTATACAGGCGTAAAAAGTTATCTGAATTCAGCTCTCCGTTAACGACGAGGGAGCTGCCACCCTGATAAGCGCCCACAGGCTGATAGGTAAACCGAGTGCCTTTGGTATAATTCGGACCATAGTCATAGTCAACCGAGAGCGGTTTACCTTTGGTATCGAGCCACCATTGCCAAGTTACCGGGATATCCTGAATATTGATGTTGGACCATTCCTTGGGATTGGAGATGACTCCATTCACGACATACTGCAAGCCATGTCCGGTATTGAAGCTGGTATTAAAATGGGAGCCACGGATGACAGAACGTTCGGCGATATATGCCGCGATACCGTCCCAGTTTGCGCCCGAAGCTTTTACATCGGACAAATCTACACTTGGGTTTCTTTGTGCACGGACGGGATTCTGATTCGGACCTGACCACCAGACACGGTCGCGGATAAAGGTCATCCATTGATACGCATTGTCAGCTCTGCGATTGGTGTCCTGTCCGCCAAACTCTTCATCCAGCGCATTATGTGTGAAATCTGCTCCCAACGTCGCGATACTGTTCATTGGCTGCCCGTTATCACCGATATTCAGACGAAGATCGTATTTTTGCTTCCATCTGCCAAAGTCACCGTTCCCGCCCTCAATCCCAGCAAAAACGGTTTTAAGAGAGTCCAGACCCAATTGCTTGGCATGGTCGCGGGAGCTTTTCAGCTTCGCTTTGTCCCACCAATAATTGAGAAAAATAGAATCGGACACCTGTCCGTATTGCTTGTCTTTGACAAACGGGCTGTTCACGGCATTAAACTCATTTTGATAAGCAATTTTACCGGTTTCGTTTACGGTGGAGTCGTACCATTGCACATACATGCCCTGATCTCGCAAGTATTTCATAAACTGCTTGTAACGGGGGATGTCCTCTGTAGCTACGCCTTTTGAAGCTTCCTCCTGGTTGATGAAGTAGCCGTCATAGCCATAATATTTCGCCATTTCGATCAATTTTTTGGCTACCGGAAATCCACCCTGAGTATCCTGTACGAGCATTTGCTTATACGTTTGCGGTCCACGGTCATTATCCGAGAAAAAAATGCAGGCGATGGAGAGAACGCCGTTTTTGTGCGCCGCATTTGTATAACCCGGATTTGGAATGTTCAGAATGCCGAACTCGAACCATTTTTCCGTCCAATCCTTTTGGGGATCGTATAGCTCTTCGGGTACACGGGCGGTAGGCATGCCGTGCCAATAGCCGTAATAGTCGGTATACTGCCAATAGTTAAACAAGTATTGACTGAATTTATTGGTATAGGAATAGCTATCAAAAAAAGCGTTTCCATAATCGCCGCTAAGTGTAAACATTTGCGTGTCAGGGCTTAAAGCAGGTTGGGCCTGTGTAGCGGCGAAGGAGCTGTTACGTTGTTGCAGAGGGACGCGAGCGCGAAGCATATCTCCATAGACATCTTTGGTAGGAGTCCAGTCCAAAATATGTGAGCTGGCGTATCCGTGCTGATAAGGCTGATTCGGCCCTTTGGCGCTTTCTCCTTCATATGGGAGGGTATCGCCTGCATAAACGGATGGAGAGAGGGTTTGACTTAACAGGACAGAAGTCAAAACCAGCGCAGTCCATTTTAAAGCGAACTTGTGAACCTTGTTACGTTTCATAGCTCATCCCCCTAACGAGTATTTATCCCCCTAAAGATAATCAATAAAACGGTTTTTACATAGAGGCTAAATTAAAGATATGGCGTTTAAATTAAAGAAAATCCTCATTTTCATGAATGCGCTTACTTATATCCAGCGAAGGACATGGTATACTTTATTTACGCATGAACGATCCTGGAGGGCTTATACGATGAAAAGGGGCAATAGATACACAGCTTATTTTAAAAACAACATGTTCCTGAGGATACTATTGTTGTTCTCCTGTATTGCCATTTTGTCAATTATTACGATTGCATATGTCACGTATATATCCATTTCGCAATCCATGGTTCGACGGGAACTGGATACCCAGAAAGCAGCGATGGAGAGTGTTGACCGCTATATCCATCTCCGGCATGAATCCGTTCAGAACATGGTGCGGGATATGTACCGGAATGAGGCGCTCTCGATGAACGTTTCTTTTTTTATGGACCACGCGTATTCCGAATATGTACAGCACCGCATGGACGAAACGTACATGGAGAGTCATGATTATTCAACAGATGTGCTCACCTATTTTAAAAATTGGCTGGATGAAAATAGCGATATTAACAATTTGATATTGTACAGTGCCGACCAGCAATATTTGTCCACCTTCAATGAGAGCAAGCAATTCAAGCAATTCCCGGTGCATGCGGCGCGTTCCTTTGTACCGGATGTGATGGCTGCCGAAAGCAAAAGCGTCTCTGCTCCGAATTACTGGATTCGGAAGGCGATCGATCAGTGGAGCCCCTCGTTATATTCGTTACAAGTCCCCATTAACAATAAGCAAACACTCAAAAATACCGGTCAGCTTCTGGTGTTTCTAAATTCCAAAAGTATCTCCAATGCACTTTCCAGCTACGGGAACAACCTAAAGGGCGAAATTATCGTTCTGTCCACCCATGGAACGGTTCTGTTCGATTCAAGGAGTAACTATTACGGGAAAACGTATCCTTATGTCGAAGTGACCCGATCATTATATGACGATGTGGATTCCGATGCCGGGATCATTCAGGCGAAGCAAAATATGTACATCAACAAGCTGATTTCTCCGGACGAAGGATATGTCGTGATTGGGGCAGTCCCCAATGAGGAAATGGCTCAATCGTACCGGGGTATCCGTAATACGATTTTGACAATCAGTGTCGTTTGTATTCTGTTTGCTGTGCTGTTCCCTGCCTTTTTCGTCATTAACTTTGCTAAACGAACGAATCGGATTATTAAATTCACTCGTCAGGTGAAAAATGGCGATCTTACAGCTCGTATCCAAGACCCCCAAGAGGATGAGCTGGGACAAATCTCTCGAAGCTTCAACGATATGCTGGACGATCTTAATCTATATATTGAACGGGTGTATAAAGCAGAGATCAAGCAAAAGCAAACGGAGCTTGTTGCCTTGCAGGCACGTATTCATCCACATTTTTTGTATAACACGCTTGAAGTGATACGTATGAGGGCGATTTCCCAGGGAGCCAAGGATGTAGGAGAAATGATCTATAGCTTATCGGTATTGTTCAAAAGCCTGGTTCAGCAGAAAAAAATATACACGCTTAAAGATGAATTGGAGGCTTGCAGATTATATCTTGAGTTGTTCAGAATACGCTACAAGGAAAGGTTCAATTACACGATTACGGTCGACCCCGAGTTGTATACTCGTTCTGTCATGAAGCTGATGCTTCAACCCATTATTGAGAATTATATTGTTCATGGTATCCAAAGCGACCGGAATGATAATGTGCTGACCATTGAAGTGAGTGAAACGGGGGAGGTTCTGCTGGTTGAGATCCGTGACAATGGGAAGGGCATTGAAGGGGAGCGTTTGAAACAGATTCTGGAGGAACTGGAACGCCAGGAAGAAGACGGACAAATGTTTGGACTACGCAGTGTGCACACCCGACTTCGGTTTTTACACGGAGCCGATTCCGGGATTGAACTGGAGAGCCGCAGCGGCGAGGGAACGACGATTCGGGTACGATGCCCTAACAGGGAAGGGATGGATGCCATATATGTATAAAGTATTTATTGTAGACGATGAGCCTTTTATCATTGAGGGATTATACGATATTGTGGATTGGACCTCTTTTGGGCTAGAAATTGTCGGACATGCGGAAAATGGATCTTTAGCGCTGGAAGCGCTGGCCTCCAGACCCGTGGACGTACTGATTACGGACATTTCTATGCCGACGATGGATGGTCTCAGGCTGATTCATGAGGCGAGAAAGCTGTATGCTGACTTGAAGGCGATTGTGTTGAGTGGATTTAATGAATTTGATTACTTGAAGGAAGGCATGAAGCTGGGCATCGAAAATTACCTTTTGAAGCCGATTAATGTGGAGGAACTGGAATCCACTTTATGCAATACAATGGAGAAGTTGGACAGGTCCCGGTTGGATCAACAATATGAGACGTTTGGGGTGCAAGTTCTCAAGGAAAATACGTTGTACCGTTGGCTGACAGGACAGATTGCGCCTACAGAATTCCAGGAACGTGCTGAATTGATAGGTTTTTCGTTAAATATCCCCTTCATGGAGGTAGCTGTGTTACGGACGGAAGGGAATTCGGCAGGAATGCATCAACAGTTAAGGCAGTACATTCAACACCAGCCCGATTTAACATTGTTTCGCGATGTTGATGCGGTTAGTGTAATCATTGCCGCACTACCGAATTATGAAGAGGGCAGACAGGACTTGTTAACGCTGTTGGAGGATTTTTCTGTTCAGTGGTCGACGGACGGGGAAGAAACGGTGTATATCGGGATAGGCAGCGCCGGTTCGCTTGCTGCAGCTCCACGCAGCTATAATGAAGCTAAAAAATCTTTGGAATATTTTATGATATATAATGACCGCCGGATCATTGACTATACAATGCTGGAGGAGAGCGAGGGCAACGCTGGTGAGACTTGTTCCATCGACTGGAAGGATTATGTGAAGCTGATTATAGCAAGAGACCTAGATGCGCTTACCGCACGAATTCAGAGTGATTTTGAGCAGCTTCAGCATCTTGAAAGTGTTACCCCGGATGAATTGCGGAATATGGCGCTGGAGCTGGTGATCCGGTTCAAGATGGAGCTGGAGAGCATCAAGCATTCCAATGAGTCGGAACGGTTTCAGCAGGGGCTTCACCAGATAAAATGCTGTACGACATTGGCAGAGCTGGTGAGTGCGCTTCAGCATGTGGCGACAGAGACGGTGAATTCACTGCTGCAAGATATGAAAAACCCTATCGTAAGTCAGGTGCTGTCCTATATCCATGTTCATTATGCCAAGGAGCTATCATTAAAAATATTAGGATACCAGTACCACCTTCATCCCGTTTATCTCGGTCAGTTGTTTCATAAGGAAACGGGCGAAACCTTTGCTGAATATATCAATCAGTACCGGATTAAAAAAGCCAAGGAACAGCTTAAAAATACCAATCTCAAGGTACACGAAATTGCGCGGAACGTGGGGTATTGGGAGACGGGATATTTTTATAAGCAGTTCAGAAAATATGTGGGCATTTCCCCGACAGACTATAAAGGATTGGGATAAATACCAGGTGTACATGGATTTTTTTAATTTGTACCTTGGTTTATTAAGTTTATCTTCTTTATGAAAGTGCTTACATTAGTTAAGGTTAACGTAGTTGCTTCATAAATGAGGATTTTGCAAAAATCCCATAAGCGACTTCCAATGAACAAGATAGGGTCAAATTCCAATTCATAAGGGAGGATCATACATGGGTAAAAGCAAAAGAAGCTACTCGCTTGTTCTCGTGATGTGTATGGTGTTGACGCTCGTTCTCAGTGCTTGTGGAGGAAGCAGCGGTGGCGGGGAAACGACGAATGGAGGAGCGGAAAAACCGGTAGAACTGATCTGGTACACCATTGGTACGCCTCAAAAAGATGTAGATCGGGTGATGGAAGAGGTTAGCAAGTATACCCAAAAGAAAATAAACGCCACGATTAGAATGAAAATGGTCGATTGGGGAGACTACCCGCAAAAAATGCAGGTGAACGTGGCTTCGGGAGAGCCCATGGATATTGTATTTACGGCTTCCGGTGGCTTTGATTATGTGCAAAATGCCAGAAAGGGCGCATTCATGGAACTGGACGACTTGCTTGACAAGTACGGCCAGGATCTTAAAAAGACGATTGACCCTGCGTTTCTGGAAGGCTCTAAGGTGGATGGACATCATTATGGCATTCCTGCCAATAAGGAGCTTCCACAGCAAGAGGTATGGCGGTTCAATAACAAATTGCTGACCCAATACAAGCTGTACCTTTCAAATGTCCGCTCATTGGATAGCCTGGAGCCTCTGCTCAAAACGATTAAAGAAAACGAGCCTGGCGTAACTGCATTCGGCATGGACAAAAACTATGTTCCCTATGTTTCATATGACTATATCATTCAAAACCTGCCGATGGCTGTCAAACTGGATACCACGGATTATAAGATCGTAAACATCTTGGAAACGCCTGAAATGAAGCAGGCGCTGAAGACGATGCATAAGTATTACAAGGCCGGATACGTATCACCGGAAGCTGCAACCACAGGCTCGACCAATGATTTAACTACGTCCGGGAACTGGTTTCTGGATCGTGCGCAAACTCAACCGCTGGCCGATAACCTGTGGTCTGCAAGCTACGGTTATCCAGTGATATCGACACCTGCCAGCGATCCAATTGTGACCAATACGTCTGTACAGGGCTCCATTATGGCGATCTCGGCAAACTCGGCAAACCCTGAAAAGGCGATGCAGTTCCTGAACCTGCTGAATACAGATCCGGTATTACGCAATATGGTTGACTCCGGTATTGAAGGAGTGCATTACAAAAAAACAGATGGCCAGTATATCGAAAATCTGGCTAATTCCAAAAACTATGATATGCCTTCGTATTCACTCGGCAACAATATGCTGTTGTATCTGAATCCGAATGATCCGGCTGATAAATGGGAGCAATTCAAGAAGTTCAATTCGGAAGGAAAAAACTCTCCAATCCTAAGCTTCAACTTTGACAGCAGTAAAGTATCTGCGGAGATGGCAGCCGTTCAGAACGTCAAAGAGCAATTTTGGGCTTCGCTGATGACAGGTACGCTGGACCCGGAAACGAATCTCCCGAAAGTGATTGAAAAATTCAAGCAGGCTGGTCTGGATAAGGTGATGGTGGAAGCGCAATCCCAGCTTGATGCCTGGAAGGAAAAAAACAGCAAATAATATTTTAATTCGTGAAATATAGGAGAGATCGGGCGGGTGTAAGTTACGCCCGGTCTTTTTCCAATAGCTATTTTAGCTGCTTTTCTCATAACAGATTGGGAGGGGATACCTATGGCCGCATTTTTCAAAAATGTGATTAGAAACAAAGTTATGCTGTTCATGGTGCTACCCGGCGCTATCTGGTTCTTCTTCTTTTCATATCTGCCGCTGGTCGGGACAGTGGCTGCTTTCAAGCAATATCGTTTTAACAGGGAAGGATTCTGGGCCAGTATTTATACGAGCAAGTGGGTGGGTTGGGATAACTTCAAGTTTCTGTTCAATAACAACGATGCCTATGTCATCACGCGAAATACCCTTTTGTATAACCTGGTCTTTATTATTCTCGGACTTGTGTTTTCGGTAGCTATGGCTATTCTGCTCTCCGAACTGATTAATAAACGATTGGCGAAGCTGTACCAGACAGGCATGTTTCTCCCGTATTTCCTGTCATGGGTCATTGTGGGCTACTTTGCCTTCAGCTTTCTGAGCATGGATCGGGGGATGCTGAATCAAATTCTCGCAGGGTTTGGCATCGAGCCGGTTCAGTGGTATTCGGAGGCTGCTTATTGGCCGTATATCTTGATTCTAGTCAGTCTATGGAAGGCGATTGGATATAACAGTGTCGTTTATCTGGCTTCGATTTTGGGGATCGACAAATCCTTGTATGAAGCAGCCATGATAGATGGAGCCAGCAAATGGCAGCAAATTCGTAATGTGACGCTCCCTTTGCTCTCGCCAATCATTATCATAATGACGCTGCTTGCGGTTGGTCGGATTTTTTATGCGGATTTTGGTTTGTTCTATCAGGTTCCAAGAGATTCGGGCACCTTGTATTCGGTAACGAACGTCATCGACACCTATGTATATCGCGGGTTGAAAACGACAGGGGAAATTGGGATGAGCACAGCCGCAGGTTTGTATCAGTCGGTGGTTGGCTTCGTTCTCGTCATCCTATCCAATCATGTTGTGCGAAAAATAGATAAAGACAGCGCTTTGTTCTAAAAAAGAGGAGAGGGGTGTGGACTGTGGCTTCTGGAAAAGAAAGAAAAAAACGAGATTTCCATCATATTTCACGGGGCTGGAATGTTGTTCTGAATGTGGTAGCAGGGGTGTTCGCGTTCTTGTGTGTATTTCCCTTTTTATTCGTCGTCATTATTTCCCTAACCGATGAGAAAACGCTGGCGCGGGACGGATATCGGTTACTCCCGTCCCAATGGAGTCTGGAGGCTTATCGTTTCATATTTCGTACCAGTGATACGCTACTGCGCTCCTATGGGGTGACGATTGCTGTAACGGTCATCGGTACGGTGATCAGTCTCATTCTTATTTCATTATATGCGTATGCTATTTCACGAAAGAGCTTCCGTTATAGAAGATTTTTTTCGGTTTTTGCAATTTTAACCATGCTCTTTAATGGCGGAATGATCCCGACCTATATGGTCGTTTCCCAATTGCTCGGGCTTAAGGATACGATTTGGGCTTTGATTTTACCGCTGGCTATGAATGCCTTTTATATTATGATCCTGCGCACATTCTATAGCACCAGCGTGCCAGATGCCATCGTCGAATCAGCCAAAATAGATGGGGCAGGCGAGTTTTACACCTTTTTAAAAATGGTGCTTCCGCTCTCTCTGCCTGGACTTGCGACCATTGGTTTATTCAGCACGCTTGGTTACTGGAACGACTGGTTTAATGCCCTGTTGTATATTGACAATCCCAATCTGGTGCCACTTCAGTCCATGCTGATGCGGATTGAATCCAGCATTCAGTTCATCCAGCAAAATTCGCAGAATAGCTCTATGAGCCTGGCTGCGCTTCAATCCATTCCGCAGGATACTTCACGAATGGCGATGGTAGTACTGGCGACGCTACCTATTATATTCGCTTATCCATTTTTCCAGCGTTATTTTGTGCAGGGGCTTACGGTTGGGGCTGTGAAGGAATAACAGGGGAGGAGAGGGCATGACCATGTTGATTTATAAAGATAAAAGCAAACCGATCGAAGAACGGGTGGAGCACTTAATCGGTTTGATGACAATAGAGGAAAAGGTGGGACAGCTTGTGCAGCCCTTTGGCTGGCAAGTGTATGAGCACACAGATGGGGGATTGTCCCTACATCATGATTTCAAGCAGCAGGTGCAAAATGGGGGAGTCGGTTCCTTATACGGGGTACTTCGCGCTGATCCGTGGACCGGGGTGACCTTGGAGAATGGCTTATCTGCCAAGCAAGGGGCGAAGGCTGTGAACTTGATCCAACGCTATGCAGTAGAGCATTCCCGGCTTGGCATCCCGATACTGATCGGTGAGGAATGCTCTCATGGGCATATGGCGATTGACGGCACTGTGTTTCCGGTTCCGCTGTCCATCGGCAGCACATGGAATGTCGATCTGTACCGCGATATGTGCCGTGCGGTTGCGAGTGAAACCCGCGCTCAGGGTGGGGCGGTCACGTACTCGCCCGTGCTTGATGTTGTGCGTGATCCGCGCTGGGGACGCACAGAGGAATGCTTCGGCGAAGATCCTTATCTCATCGGTGAATTTGCTGTTGCCGCAGTGGAGGGGCTTCAGGGGAAAAGCTTACTCAGCGAACATAGCGTAGCTGCCACATTAAAGCATTTTGCAGGCTATGGCAGCTCGGAAGGCGGACGTAACGCCGGACCTGTGCATATGGGCTGGCGCGAGCTTTTGGAGGTGGATCTGTATCCATTTCAAAAAGCGGTGGAAGCAGGGGCGCAATCTGTTATGCCAGCCTATAACGAAATCGATGGGGTCCCGTGTACAGTGAATGCTGAGCTATTGGACGATATTCTTCGTCAGGCGTGGGGATTTGACGGTGTGATCATTACGGACTGTGGCGCGATTGAAATGTTGGCGAGCGGGCACGATGTGGCCGAGGATGGATTGGATGCCGCTGTGCAGGCGATTCGCACAGGGATTGATATGGAAATGTCCGGCGAAATGTTCGGAAGTCATCTGGCCGAGGCGGTTCGCGTTGGCAAGCTGGAGACGAGTGTGCTGGATCGGGCGGTTCGCAGGGTGCTCACGCTAAAATTCAGGCTGGGTCTGTTTGACAAACCGTATGTGGATGCGGAACGAGCAGAGCAGGTGATTGGTCAGGCGGAGCATATTCGGTTGGCTCGTCAGATTGCGACAGAAGGGATTGTGCTGCTCAAAAACGTCGATGGAACGCTCCCCCTGCCGAAAACCTCCAAGCGTATTGCGGTCATCGGCCCGAATGCGGATCAGGTCTACAATCAGTTGGGAGATTATACATCACCGCAGCCTAGATCCCGCGTGATAACTGTACTTGATGGTATCCGTGGCAAGCTGGGCAAGGATCAGGTTAGCGTTCTGTACGCACCTGGCTGCCGGATCAAGGGAGAATCCCGGGAAGGCTTTGAAAATGCACTGGCATGTGCGGCTGAGGCCGATACAGTGGTGATGGTGGTTGGAGGATCCAGCGCCCGCGATTTCGGGGAAGGGACGATTGATCTTAAAACCGGCGCATCGAAGGTATCGGATCACGATTGGAACGACATGGAATGCGGCGAAGGCATCGACCGGATGACGTTGGGGCTTGCGGGGGTACAACTCCAACTCATGCAGGAAGTCTACAGGCTGGGAAAGGAACTTGTCGTCGTTTATATGAACGGGCGACCGATTGCTGAGCCGTGGGTGGAGCAGCATGCGCACGCCATTGTGGAAGCATGGTATCCCGGTCAGGAGGGGGGACATGCAATCGCGGATATTTTATTTGGGGATGTAAATCCTTCGGGACGTTTGACCCTCTCCATCCCTAAGCATGTCGGCCAGTTGCCGGTATATTACAATGGCAAGCGTTCCCGGGGCAAGCGGTATCTGGAGGACGATTCCGAGCCTTGCTATCCGTTTGGCTACGGTCTCAGCTACACGACATTTAGCTATGAAAGGCTTACATTAAGCACCAACTCGATCCGAGCGGACGAATCCGTTACGGTTACAGTCGATGTAACCAACACGGGTGAACGGGAAGGAGCTGAGGTAGTACAGCTTTATATCTCGGACACGGTGAGTTTGGTGACCCGCCCAATCAGGGAGCTCAAGGGCTTTTGCAAAGTTGTATTAAAGCCGGGAGAAACACGGACGGTTGAGTTTGTTGTAGGCTCCGACAAGCTGCAATATATAGGGCGTGATCTACAGCCGGTCGTTGAGGCAGGGCGATTTTCTATTCAAGTAGGCAGGCACTCCAAAGATACCCTGTGTGCCGAGTTGATCGTACGGGAGGATGAATAATGGAGCGTATCAAACGCCTGATTCGGGAATTGTCGGAATGCCAATGGCTGGAGAAGCTGGATTTGCGAAGCTGGAACATTACACGCTCCACTTACCAAACACCAGGTCAATACGAAGACGACGCACCTTTATCGGAAGGACTGGACCTCAAGCGATTCCCCAGCAGTCAGGGGACGACTTATTTTTTTCAAACGCAGTTGGATGTACCGACAGCGTGGTTGAGAAAACCTTTTGGATTGGTGTTTGAGTCCGGGGGAGAAGGATTGCTGCGGGTCAATGGTGCTGCCTATCACGGGCTTGATCGCAATCATACCTATGTCACGCTTAATCCGCAGGTCATCGGGCCTTCACCGGTATTGGATATAGAACTGTTTGATCCTGTACCCGAACCCGTTGATCCACTTAATCGGCAGGCTGTCATTCAACCTCCGATTTCTTCTATTACAAGCTATCTTGTACGGCTAAACAAGCCCGTGCAGAGTCTGATGTATACCGTTACCGTTATTAGCGAAGCCGCTCTACTGCTGCCTGAGGGCGATATCCGCAGAATACGCCTGCTGAAAGCTCTGTATGGGGTGATGGATTGCTTTGCGAATTTGGAGGAAGACGCCATTCGAGAAGGGGGAGCGATCTCAGCGACAGAAAAGGAGCTCATTCAGCAAGTTCAGGAGATCGGTGGGAATGCGCAAGGTTTGGAGCACATGGTAGGACAGTCGCACATTGACATTGCCTGGCTGTGGCCGATGCGCGAGACCGTACGGAAAACAAGCCGAACCTTCTCAACGGTGGATGCGCTGATGGATGAATACCCGGCATATCAATATGCACAGAGCCAGCCGCTGCTGTTCTCTTTTGTAAAAGAAAATGATCCAGAGCTGTATGAACGGGTCAAAGCGAGAGTCGCCGAAGGACGGTGGGAGCTGGTTGGGGGGATGTGGGTAGAGCCTGATTTGAACCTGCCCAGTGGCGAATCACTCATCCGCCAAATGCTGTATGGTCAGCGTTTTTACCAACAGGAATTCGGCAAAACCTCTCATATCGAATGGCTACCGGATACGTTCGGCTACTGTGCGTCCCTGCCGCAGATTTTAAAGCATGGGAAGATAGACTATTTTATGACGACCAAGCTCGGCTGGAATGATACGAATGTGTTTCCTTACGATTTGTTCCACTGGGTGGGCATCGATGGTACTTCGATGTTGTCCTACCTCAATCATGGCGTGAATGAAAATACACGGCCACAGGACATTCATGACCATTGGCAGTCCTATCGTGAAAAATCGGCTCATCCTGAGCACATGTTGCTCTATGGACATGGAGACGGCGGCGGTGGAGTTACGCGTGAAATGCTGGAATATATAGAGCGTTCTCCGCTAATGGTGGGACTGCCTGCGAGTCGGTTCAGCACGGCGGGGCAGTTTTTCGCAGGCATAGATCAGGCGCATCCGAAGCTTCCCCAATGGCATGGTGACTTGTACCTTGAGTTGCACCGGGGAACCTACACGACCCATGCTCGCAACAAACGTAATAACCGGAAAGCGGAGGGAGTCTACCGCGAGGCAGAGCTATGGAGCACGCTGGCATTACCAAAGCTGGAGCCGAAGCAGGTGCAGGACATCTGTTCGGCATTGCATGAGGGCTGGAAGCTGATTTTGTTGAATCAGTTCCACGATATTATCCCCGGCTCTGCGATTACCGAGGTTTACGGCACTTCGGATAAGGAGTATCAGCAAATTTTCGAATGGGGACATGTCGGGCTTCAACAGGGGATTACGACGCTGGCGGCTCAAGTGAACACGGAAGGCTCGAGAACAGGAATGCCGTATCTTGTGTTTAACAGCCTGGGCTGGAGCCGTAGTGCCGTGATCCATATTGCTACGGAATCGGCAAAGGGATTGTATGCCTACCACTACGCTAATGATGAAGCCGAGCGGCTGGACATCGATATGGAGGAAGGCGGCATTTCGGTCCGTATTCCGGATGTTCCTGCACTGGGCTACAAAACGATTTGGTTGGAGCGAGAACAGGCTCAAACAGGTGAGAAGCCCGAGCTAGATGTGATATCTGGATCGCTGGGGGATATCTGGGAGACGGGATTTTATAAGGTGCAATTTAATGAGCGGGGCGAAATGATTCGTCTGCTGGATAAAGCGGCAAACCGTGAAATCTTGAAGCACGGGGCACGGGCAAACCGTTTTCATTTTTTCCATGACCGTCCGACCTTGTGGGATGCATGGGACTTGGATGACCGCTATGAGGAACAGGTAGCAGGAGAAGCCGAGTTGCTGGAAAAACAAGTAGTGCTCCAGGGGAAAACGAAGGATGTGCTGCGCTTCCGATGGCGAATCCATCAATCTGAAATGACACAGGATGTGATTTTTTATCATCATGAGCGGCGAATTGATTTCAGGACGCATGTGAGCTGGAATGAAGCGCACAAGTTGCTAAAGGTAGGCTTTCCTATAGATGTGGTTACGGACAAGGCGACATATGAAATTCCTTTTGGTGCTTTGGAGCGGCCGACCCATCGGAATACGAGCTGGGAGCAGGCGCAGTATGAAGTGTGTGGACACCGATTTGCGGATGTTTCCGAGCACGGGTATGGCGTGAGTCTGCTCAATGATTGCAAATATGGCTACGACATTCAAGACAGCACCATCCGTCTGTCTCTGCTGCGTGCACCCAAATGGCCGGATAAAGATGCCGATCTGGGCGAGCACGATTTTACGTATTCGCTATATCCGCATGTGGGAGACTGGCGCAGCGCCCATACCTTGCGTCATGCGGCTGAGCTGAACCAAGATATGCCTGTTGTGCAACAGCAAAAGCGCAGCACTGGAGTGCTGCCGAGCAGCGGATCGTTCATTAACTTTGATAGCCGTCACGTTGTGCTGGATACGATCAAGCCGGCCGAAGATGGACTGGGGACGATTCTTCGTTTGTACGAATCTTCTGGGGGACGGGAAACGATCAAGTTGATCTGGCCTTACACGTTCAACGCAGCCTACGTGTCGAATGCGCTGGAGGAACCCCTTCAGCCGCTTGAGCTGGAAGGTAGCTGTCTCACATTGTCTTTTACACCTTATGAAATTAAAACGATACGCTTGCAATAGATATTGATAAAGGAGCGAAAAAGCTATTGGAACAATTCAGACTTCCCAAAATACCGATGCCCGACCTTGACTTGCCGCAGGCTGTTCAGGACGTACTTAAGGAAGCGGAGCAAGCACTGGCTCACAGGCCGAAGCTGCTGAAGCTGTTTAAAAACTGTTTTCCGAATTCGCTGGAGACGACGACCAAACTAATGGATGATGGGACAACGTTTCTCATTACAGGTGATATTCCGGCTCTTTGGTTGCGGGATTCCGTAGAGCAGGTCATTCATTATGTGCCGTTAGCCAGGGAGGATGCTGATTTACAGCGTATCATTGGTGGTCTGATCAAGCGCCATATTCATTATGTCCTCATAGACCCGTATGCGAATGCGTTCAATGAGACGGCGAATGACTGGCACTGGAACGCGGCTGATGAGACGGAAATGTCGCCATGGGTGTGGGAACGAAAATTTGAAATCGACTCGCTTTGCTTTGTCATTCGGCTGGCTTATATGTACTGGAAGGAAACGGAGCTTACCGATATTTTTGATTCAAAATTCAAGATGGCTCTGCGTAAAATGGTGGATGTGTTCAAAACGGAGCAGCATCACCAAGAGCAATCTGCGTATCGGTTTACGCGTAATAACGGCATTTTCACCGATTCCTTGCGCAATCTGGGACTCGGTATGCCTGTAAATTATACAGGGATGATTTGGTCGGGCTTCCGTTCCAGTGATGATGCTTGCGATTTCCACTACAATATACCCGGTAATATGTTTGCCGTAGTTGCTCTACGGCAGATGCAGGAGTTTGCGGAGTGGGTATTTCGTGATATGGACTTTCTGAACGAGCTGAAGGAGCTGGAGGCTGAGGTGGAGCACGGTATCCGCTTGTACGGTATTTACCGCCACCCGGTATTCGGGCCTATATATGCTTATGAAACGGACGGATTTGGCAACTACTGCCTGATGGATGACGCAGGTACGCCAGGATTGATGTCCATTCCGTATTTGGGCTATACGACGGCGGACGATCCTATCTATCAAAATACGAGACTCTTCGCTTTAAGTCAGGAGAATCCGTTTTACTATGAAGGCAAGGCGGCTAAAGGCATCGGAAGTCCGCACACTCTGCCGGGTTACATCTGGCATATGTCCCTGTCTATGCAAGGGTTAACGGCCCAGACCACAGAAGAAAAGCTGGAGATGATCCGGATGCTGGAAGCGACCGATGGCGACACCGGATATATGCATGAAGGCTTTCATGCAGATGATCCCACGGTTTATACGAGAAAATGGTTCGCCTGGTCCAACAGTCTGTTTGCCCAGCTTGTGTATAAGGCCATGAAGGATGGCTTGTTATGAATGAATCCATAGTAAACCCATCCATCGTTGTTTTCAGTGAGCAAGGCTTTCCCGCTATAGGGAGCCTGTTGCCAGACGAGGCATTTCAGGGAGTTGCAGACGTGGTGGTCGTACGAGCCGATGAACTGGCTGAAACGCTAAAGCATATGGACAACGGCTGCTTTGTCAATCTGCATGCACCGTACTTCCCCAAGTCCGCCTGGACCGAAATCGTGGCATTTCTCCACAGGGGAGGGGGGCTGCTTAACGTCGGGGGAGCACCCTTTAAGAATCCGGTCCGCGATCCTGCTGATGAGCATGGAGACTGGGTAATTGAGACTGAGCAGACTGCATATCATCAGGAATTGCATATTCATGAGGTGCTGAGAGTAGACGCGTCGAAGGTGACTTCCCTGGTCGCACCAGAGGATATTCCTGTGCTGTGTGGTCAGGAGTCTCTGTTCCAGGTGACGGATACGTGGAATCTCGTTCCACATACGACCAAAAGCAGCGATCTGCCGCACCAAATGGGCTCTGCCGGGCCGATGAATACGCGAATTTATCCTTTGCTCAAGGGAGTAAGTAAGGACGGACGGGACATTGCCGCCCCAGTGGTGCTATGGGAGCATGCCCGAGGTCTGTTTGCCGGCGCACGCTGGATGTTTGTCCAATTGCCGTTGATAGCTTCCTTTTGGGAACAGGATGGGGAGCAGTTGCTTGCCCAATGGGCACGTTTTTGCGCCAAGGGGATGACGGAGCTATCTATCAAGCCAAACTATGCTGCTTATGAGCCTGGGGAACGAGCCGTACTGACACTTCAAACCCAAAGATTGCAGCGAGGAGGAGCCACGCCCAGATATCACGAGATATGGAGCTTTGACCTGACGGTGGAGCAAATATTGGATGATCACAGTCAGCAGGTATGGAGCAAGCGCTTGCAAATTGAAGTTAGCAGAGAACAGGACTTTGTACGTATTCCCCTTTCCTTTTCCATCCTAAGCGGTTTATATCGGGTCATTTGCCGAGCCGAGTCATCGGATGGTGAAGTGCGTATATTGCGACAGGGCTTTTGGGGGCAGGATGCCGAACTGCTGGCTGAAGGACAGATCATCATGCGCAGTCGGGACTATTTTATAAAGGATGGGCGCCCGTTGCCTGTTGTCGGCATGACCTATATGACCTCAGATGTAGCACGGAAGTTTCTGTTTTTGCCCAATGCAGCAATTTGGGACCGGGATATGGCCCAGATGGCCAAAGCGGGCATCAACTGGATTCGTACAGGGGTATGGACGGCTTATCGCAACATGATGCAGATAGACGGGCACGCCTCGGAAGAGGCGCTTCGCGCAATTGATGCTTTTTTGCTGACAGCCAAAAGGCATGGATTGCAGGTGACGTTCACGTTCTTTTCTTTTACACCGGAAACATGGGAAGGGGTTAACCCTTATCTCGATCCGCAAAGCGTGGAAGCACAAAAGCGGTTCATTCGCAGTATTGTCAGCCGTCACACGACTACAACCCATGTAGACTGGGATCTGATTAACGAGCCTTCCATGTTTGATCCGTCGCGCATTTTCGCGGATGGTCCGCGTTCTGCGAGGAACTCATGGGAACAGGAGGCATTCAGCACATGGCTGGGGCAACGGCACGGCAGCATTGAGGGTTTGCAGGAAGCATGGAATATGACGCCACAGCAGCTTCCCTGTTTTGCTTCTGCCACAATTCCCGAGCCGGAGGAGATAAACTTCGACGTTCAGGATATGCATCAGGCCAAAAAGGGAGCCAAGTGGCTGGATTACTGTCTGTTTTCAATGGATATGCACAATCTGTGGGCCGAGCAATTGGCGACTACGATTCGAGAGCTTTGTCCCGGGCATTTGGTAACTGTAGGACAGGACGAGGCAATGGGCGCGCAGCGGCCGTCTCCGTTTTTTTATGAGGCTGTGGTGGATTATACGACGGTGCATTCATGGTGGCTGAATGACCATTTGGTGTGGGACGGTATTTTTGCCAAAACACCAGACAAACCGAATCTCGTGCAGGAAACCGGAATGATGTATGTTGAGACGCCGGATGGTCGAGCCAAGCGTTCAGAGGCGGAGCTGCGCGACATGCTGGAGCGCAAGTATGCGTATGCCTTTTCGACTGGCGGAGCGGGTGCGATTCATTGGATATGGAATACGAACTTTTATATGGATAATGCCAATGAATCTCACATCGGTGCGTTACGTGCGGATGGGACCGAGAAGCCGGAAGCAGAGGTATCTTACGATTTTGGGCGTTTTATGAATGATATTCGCGATCTGTTTACAGACCGAAAACTGGAGGAAACGGCTGTTGTATTCCCGTACTCGAATGATTTCTCCAACCGATCGCTTGCCTTTGATGCCACGACACGGCTTACCCGGGTGATGTCCTATGATCTCAAGCAGCCATTCCGTGCCGTCTCCGAGTATCATCTGGACTCGCTCAAGCGGCAGTTACCGAAACTGATTATGATCCCTAGCGCGCACAATTTCGACAGTACATCGCTGGAACATCTTCTCGAAATGGTGCGCTCCTTCGGTGTGACTTTACTAGTCACCGGACCGTTGGGCCTTGATCCTTACTGGAAAGTGAGCGACCGAGTCGATGATATTATTGGGCAGCGTACGCTGGGGAACGTCCAACGGGAGGAAGTGATGAGTCTGGAGGGTCAAACCTTCCCTGTCTCATTCGGTCAGCGGCGAATTGCTGAGGTGGCTAAGGAGGAACAACTGTCACCAAAAGCGGATGGAGCGATGGGGGATGAAGTCGTGAACCTGCCGCTTGGCAAGGGGCGCTTGATCTGGAGTCCGCTTCCACTGGAGTTGAATGGCAGGGATGAGCCGATTGCTGAGCTATATTGCTACGCCCTCACTGCCGCCGGGGTGGAGCGAGAACTGGAGTGGATAGACGGTGGCGATCAGCCGGGACTATATGGACGTAAGCTGAATTTCGAGAATGGAGGCTTGTATATTTTCGTATCGGAGTTTTCCCGGGATACGCAAGTGCGTGTTCAAGATAAGGCGACTGGATTATCCTACGCTTTTCTGTTGCCAAGGAGCCGTTCTGTCTTGTTTGCTGTGGATCGAGAAGGTCAGTTGCTAGCGGTATATCGTCCCGAGGAAGTGAATATTGAAGTGATGCAGTGAACAATGGCAGGTCAAGATATACGGTGAGGGGATATACAATGAGCGAGCAAAGGGATGAATCAACCAACAATCAAGCGATAAGCAGGGAAGTAGACACATACACGGGTAGCAAGACGACAGCACATATTATTTCGCATACCCACTGGGATCGGGAGTGGTATTTACCTTATGAGAAGCACCATATGCGCCTGATTAGCCTGATGGATTCTCTACTGGATAAGCTGGAGCAGGACCCGGATTATAAAAGCTTTTATCTGGACGGGCAGACGATCATTCTGGAGGATTATCTACAGGTTCGCCCCGAGCATAAGGAACGGCTGGAGCAGCATATTCGCAATGGTCGTATTTTTATCGGACCCTGGTACATTTTGCAGGATGCTTTTCTGACCAGCGGCGAAGCCAATGTACGTAATATGCAGATCGGGCACCGCGATGCTGAACGTTACGGCAATCCGTCCAAGATCGGATACTTCCCCGATACGTTTGGTCTGGTTGGGCAGACTCCGCAGTTAATGCTACAGTCGGGGATTACGAATGTTTTCTTCGGAAGGGGCGTAAAGCCCACAGGGTTTAACAATACAGTGTCGGATAGAGGCTACGAGTCCTCCTTTTCGGAACTGTTATGGACGGGGCCAGACGGATCGGAGGTACTCGGTATTTTATTCGCTAACTGGTATTCTAACGGCAATGAGGTTCCGGTAGATGAGGCGGAAGCCAAGGTTTATTGGAAGCGTAAACTGGATGATGCGCAAAAATATGCTTCAACTGGCGAGCTGCTGTTCATGAACGGATGCGATCATCAGCCTTTGCAGCTTGATTTACCGGAAGCAATCCGTACGGCACAGAAGCTTTATCCGGATATGGAGTTTATTCATTCCAATTTCAACGATTATCTGACCTCTCTGAAACGGGCTTCCCAAAGGCAACTCTCGTCAGTGAAGGGAGAGTTTCGCAGTCAGCGCACGGACGGCTGGGGAACGCTGGTGAATACGGCTTCTGCCCGGGTGTATTTGAAACAGATGAACCAGTTGGGACAAGTGATGCTGGAAAAAGTGGCTGAGCCGCTTGCAACCTTCGCGCATCTGTTGGGGCAGGCTTACCCTCACCATTTGTTCACCTATGCCTGGAAAACACTGATGCAGAACCATCCGCATGACAGTATTTGCGGCTGTAGTGTGGACGAGGTGCACCGTGAGATGGTGACCCGGTTTGATAAGAGCCGTCATGTAGCCGAGAGCATTGTGGATGAAAGCATTGAAGTCATTGCGCAAGCAGTGGATACGACGGGCTTCAGTCGCTTTGGAGAAGATGCGTTGCCACTCGTGATTTTTAATACGTCAGGATGGGAACGCAGTGGTATAGTGTCGGCAGAACTGGAAGTGGTGCGTCTGTACTTCCGTGAAGGATACACGCTTGAGGAGGCCTCTCATCGAGCGAAGAAAGTGGATCTTTCCGGGCGCGTACTGGTGGACAGTGAAGGGTGTCCGGTGGCATGCAAGGTGGAGGACCTCGGGCTACAGTTCGGTTATGATTTGCCGGATGATCGATTCCGCCAGCCTTACATGTCTCGTCGGGTTCGCCTTACCTTTGAGGTAGAACGTGTGCCCCTGCTAGGCTTAAAAACCTATGCTTGGCTGAGAAGCAATGTCGAGACTGACTCCTCTTCACTTTTTCAAGGCAGTCGAAGTATGGAAAATGATTTGCTTCACGTCGAAATTGCGGATAACGGCTCTTTTACCCTGAGGGATAAGCGTACAGGCTGCAGCTACAAAGACCTTGGCGTATATGAAAATGTTGGTGATATCGGCAACGAGTATATGTTCAGACAGCCCGAGGGAGAGCAGGCGCTGACCACCGAAGATTTGATCGCTGACATCCGTGTGCTTGAAGATACACCTTTTCTCGCATCCTTGGAGATTATCCATCATTGGGAAATACCGGCCTCTGCGGATGAAACGCTGGGGCAGGAGCAGCGAGAGCTAGTTTATTATCCGTATCGTCAGGCTCAGCGCTCCCGACAGACTGTTCCGCTGACGATACGGACTGTCATTTCTTTATCTCGGAACAGCAGGGGTGTTTCCATGGAAACCACCTTCAACAACCAAGCCAAGGATCACCGACTACGCGCGCTGTTTCCGACAGAAATACACTCTGGTCAGCATCGGGTGGACTCCATGTTTGAAATTGCAATCCGGGACAATGAACCCTCACCTGAGTGGGAAAACCCAAGCAACACACAGCATCAGCAGGCGTTTGTGGATGTAAGCGGGGAACAAACCGGTCTGACCGTGGCCAATCTCGGGTTGAATGAATATGAAGTGCTGCGTGATGGACGTAACACGATTGCAGTAACGCTGCTTCGCTCAGTTGGCGAGCTGGGTGATTGGGGATGGTTCCCGACGCCGGAAGCGCAATGTCCAAGTGAGCATACCGCCCGTCTGGAAATCATTCCACATGATGGCGACGGTATTCAGTCCGGCGCGTATAGAGAAGCCTATCAATACCAAATTCCTTGGATTGTAAAACAAACGGGGATTCATGAGGGTACAGTTGCTCCAGATTATGCGCCGTTTGATTGGAAAAGCACGGAGCTTGCCTTTTCCTCTATGAAAATGAATGAGCTGTCGGGGGATGTGCTGTTACGCTGGTACAATATGAGTCATAGTATGGCCGAATTAATTATCAAGCCCAGGACGCAACAGTACGATTTTTATAAAAGTAATATCCTCGAAGAACAAGGAGAAGACATCGTAATGGATTCTTCTGATGAGTTACTTCAGTCTGTAAAGCCGCATGAAATTATCACACTAGGTTTTAAATTGAAGACTTAATAATAAAGAGAAGAAGGCCATAGCAATAGGATAATATACCCCGATGGAATAACTTATCATCGGGGCTTGTTATCATATGGCTAAAAGTAAATAGTAGATAGGTTTAGCAAATTCTTTAAGCCCATGAGCATCAAAATTTTTGAGTTACATAGCAAGTCCAACTATGAAGTTGCCTATTATAATATTCTTTATTTTTGCATCACTGTTATCTTACTTATAAATTTAAGCGCTTTCTACCGATATATATAAATATAGATATCATCACGTTCTGTGATCTGCTTCATTGTGTTGTTTGGAGGGCAATGTCAAGGAGACCGAGCGGAAACTCGTGAAAGTTGAGAGCAGCGTGAACTATTATCCATAGACGATCTGGAGGGGTTTGGATGAGTAACAAGCTATCAGACAGGACTAAAAAAGGGAAGGGTTTTAGAGATTTAAAGGTTACGACAACGATGATCTCCATGATTGTAATCAGCTTAGTGGGTTTACTCATTGTATCGTTGGTAGGGGTTATCGGTATGTATCAAGCTAAAGAGGGTCAAGGTATTTTGTATGTGGATCGCTTTCAACACCAAACGAATATTCTTGAAGTCAAAAGTGATTTCTATAATATGCGGGCTAATTATACAAAAATACTCGACAATAAGGAGTACACAGATAAACAGTATAAGCAGGTGCAGAAAGGAAAAGATAGCGTTACAACCGGACTAAATGAATTCTCACAAAGGAATTTGGATGCTAAGGAACAGAAAATGTACGAGGAACTACGGGGGAGTATAGACACATATTATCAGGATATTGAGCAAATCATGGCAGTCAAAAAAAATAGCGGAACGTATGACACGGAAGAGAGAGGCCGGATTAATAAATCCAGTACGGCAATTGTTACGATGCTGACTACGATTTCAGATTATAACAATGAGCAATCCGCCAACTTATATCAAAATACGCAAAATGAGATTAAAATGCGTACAATTGTTTTGATCACAGTTCTGGCCCTCGTGCTGGCTATTCTTATCACCATCTCCTTTGCGGCCATTCGAAATATCCGTTTCCGGATGAGTACAATTACGAAATACTGTGAGGAGATTACCCAAGGAAATTTAACGGCAGCACTTGATCCTGCCTTGCTTAAAGGAAATAATGAGATCGCTGTGATTGCGCGTGCCATTCAACAAATGACAGATTCAACCTCAATGGTCATTACGGGGGTTATCAAAGAGTCACGCCAAATTAACCAACTGAGTGATCAGACGAATCATAATATGACAGATCTCAATGAGCGGATTAGAGATGTATCTGCCACGGTCGAACAGCTGTCAGCAGCTATGGAAGAGACTTCGGCATACACCGAAAATATGAACCATTCGGCGGAAGAAATGCAGCGGGCAGCAGAGTACATTTCGGTCAAAACTCAAGAAAGAGCTCAGTCTGCCCATGATACAAGTGTAAAAGCCGAAACATTGAAGCATGCGGCAAGTGAATCCAATAAAGCGGCCAAGGAAATTTACCGGAAGGCCAATGAAAAGATGAAGGAAGCGCTAGAACGAGCCAAGGCCGTAGACCAAATTCGTTTACTTTCTCAGTCCATCTTAGAAATTACGGCACAAACCAATTTGCTGGCTCTAAATGCATCCATTGAAGCGGCTCGTGCGGGTGAGTCAGGTCGAGGGTTTGCGGTTGTGGCTAACGAGATTCGCAAGTTGGCAGACGGCTCCAAACACGCGGTAGACCAAATTCAGAGTGTTACTCAAGAAGTTGTGCAATCGGTAGAGAATTTAACTACTAATGCCGAAGAATTACTGCACTTCCTGCAAGCCCAGGTAGGCAAGGATTATCAGCTGCTTGAGGATACAGCAGGACAATATTACAATGATGCCGTGGAGCATACGAACACGGTCAATGATTTGAACGCCACCTCTAAGCAGGTGAATGCAACCATCCAAACGATGGTGAGAGCGATTCATGAGATTGCAACAGCCAGCGAACAGTCCGCTATATCCACTCAGCACATTGCAGAGAATATGGTTTCATCGACGGAGAAATCTCTTGAAGTGGCACACCAGTCTGATCAGGTGAAGGGAAGCGCTGCCCGACTGAATGAACTGGTCGAAGGCTTTAAAATTTAACGAGACAATATATAAAGACTAGGGAAAACTTTACATCGAAGAAAAACAGTTGGGGAGCCCTAAAAAGGCTCCTTTTTAAGTTTACCCTTCCAACGTTGCTTTTGGATTACAGTCAAGAACTCGTATCCTGCAACTCTTCCTGTTCAGCCATTTGCATCAGCTTATAAATCTGACGAGTTGTGTTCACATTCCGCACCGTCATTTGCTGATACAGCTTGGTTCCGACTAATTTCGTTAACCCGCTTTTTGTGACTTGTTCTTTGCTGACAGAGTACAGAACGGCCCCGGTCGTATATATTACATGGCCTATTCCCGGTTTCAAAGGAAGCTTGTCCAGAACGGAAATATCGTTAATTTCATCCCACAGAAACATTACATCACTTTTCATCTGTGTATCATTAGACCATTCATTCGGCAGTGCCTCCATAATGCTCTGAATCTCTTTCATATTACGGACGATGACGCGGATGGGTAAGCTAAAATCCTCCAGAATCGCCTGTTCCAATATGAGTGAAAGCTCCTGGTTAGACTGGGTCTGACTAGAAAAAATAATGTTTCCAGAATTAATGTAAGTTGTCACATGCCCCATACCTGCATTTTCAAACGTTTGCTTGAGCCTCTTCATCTCGATCTTGTTGTTGCCGCCAACATTGATGCCCCGCAGTAATGCGATATAGATCATAAAAAGTCCCACCTCTCTTCAAAAAAAAGGATTTCTAACAAAGGGATAGGTATTCCATTAAATACGTGGTTTGATTTTCGCTCAACAGCGGATGCAGCAGCGGTTTTACGTGCTCGATATATTCTGCTTTGGTTTCGTAGGTCTCCTCATCTTTCAATTCTCCCTTAAAGGTACAGGCACCTTCAATCAGGATGGAGAGAGCCGTAAAGAAGTTAGCTAAAGAGTCAGCAATCTGCTGCGGGACACCGCCTTCGAATGCAGCATATACAGGGGAACCGAGTGCGCTAGTATCGACAATGACTGGATCGTCATTAAAAGTGGCAATCACGACATGATGGGGCGGCCACGAAGAAGATTCTTGGACAAGCTCACCAGATGTAATCCAGCGATAGCCCAGCTGTTGGCGATACAGATGTTCTGGTGCGGCAAAAAAGAGAACCGCGGCATCCCCGATTTCAACTGCTGCATTTTTTAATTTGTGTGTTCCCGCTGCCTTGGCATCGATCATTTCATAATGGCTATACAGGTACTTAAGCTCAGGGGATACAGGAATCTGACTGTCCCAGCAATCTGCTAGTTTCTCCATCCGGGGCTGGATGTCGTGGTTTTGGAACAGCCCGTAGGCTTCATTATATAAGTTTTGTTGTTGTACAAAACGGGCCAGAGCTTCGCTTAGCTGTTTCATAGGTTGTCATTCCTTTCTAATCGTAGGCTATGATTTCCGACATCACGTTTTACTTCTATCGTAAAGATATCATAATATAGATATGGAGAACATATGTTTCTGTAATTGTGCCGCCTTGCCAGTCTATCCAGATTAATTTTACAATATAGGAGTTCGAAAATGTTTTGTACTTAGTTTAATATGCTCAGGCTTACTTGTAAGGAGGATAAGCATGTCATTTTCTAAAATATACGATTACAAATTAAGAGCTTATTTTAATGAGCGTATTTCTGATTTAAGTCATGAATATCTATTTTATTCTTATCCCGATCAAGAACAAAATTTAAGAATATTAACCCTGAATATAAACGAGCTGGATTATGTTTCTCTAGTGCGATGGCATGATCTGTTTGACAGGTCGCTATTAACAAAAATGGATGATGTCATTCGAAGCGAACTGGATGCTGAACGCCTGATTCGATTGCTTTCGTTCATTTTTAATGTTTTTGATATACATAAAGATGTTGCTTATAGGAGAAAAAACGTATTTTGTTTTTATTATCAATATCAAGTTTCACATCTAAGAGAGAGAGGCAATGAATTCACGTTTGCTCAGGACAGACTACTTTTCCTCCAACATCTTTTATTTGAACTGGGTTTAGGTGACGACATTTATGATCGTCTAACGATTGAAAATAATAGGATCATGTACAGAATGGAAGACGCACAATATTATGATCTGCACATTCTTATTAACATTTTGCATGAACATATTAACAAAAGTAAGATGGATATGGATACACAAGCAGCGCTGGAAAAAATAAAATTTTTACAAGGCCAATGGGTTAACTTCATACTGGGTAGTCATGATGTATATGATTTTCCATTCGATGATTTCAACAAGCCGTTTGTAGAAGCAACGATGTTTATACAAGCCTATAACTCTAATAAAAATAGGGTATTAGAGGTGCTGATCGACTGTATAAATGAGCATCAATCTCCAACAGAGCAGTTCATTTCCAACTTGATCTTGATGAATTACTCCTATTTTGTTCTCAAAAGTAATCCTAGCGAAATTACATATCTTAAGTTGTTTTGCAAGAAAAAACCGGGAGTTTTTATGAAAATATTAACTGCATTGCTTGAAATCAGATTTTTTGTCGATAAAGCAAGCTTCACAAATGCGGGTATAGATTATTATTTATCAAGAATAAAAGGGGTTTAATGATGCCATTCCATCACGTTTCTTTACCTGATTTACCACCGTCTATCGGACGCCTTACAGCCATTCATCCACTACAGGGCGACTCTCAGGAAAGCATAACCCTGCTGGCACTAAACACACAAGCAGAACTGTGGAGACTAGAACTTCGCTCTGGCAGCGCAGAATTGTGCACACGTATTTGTATTCCTGATTTTAATCCCATGCAACCTGTCCAAATGGTTACCAGTTCTGACGGCAGCTACGTAGCTATCTCCAATCGTTTTGGACGGCATGCGGCAGTTTATGATTTAGTCCATGCTCAAGAAAAAATGCAATTATCACGGGACGAATATCACTACGATAAAAGTATGTTTCCCCTGGCATTTGTACACCAAGATGGTGCATGCATTCTTGTTCATGGGACGGAATGGAACCGGCTTGACCTGACGGATATAGAAACAGGCATGCTTTTGACAGCAAGGCCTACCCCTGTTTATAACAGCGACAGCAAAAATGAACATTATCTAGATTATTTTCATGGGAGGCTGCTGATTTCACCAGGGGGAAAGTGGATTGCGGATACGGGATGGGTGTGGGCTCCGATTGGAGTGGTCCGAACTTGGTCGTTATCGGATTGGCTGCTGAATCCATGGGAATCGGAGAAGGGGCCGTCGGTTCGCGATCTTTGGCAAACCATAGATTGGGATGGGCCAGTGTGCTGGACAGGACCCGATACATTGGCGGTTTGGGGACAGATGGATGCTGATTTACTGGAGGAGGAAGATTGGGGAGAGGAAGGAGTTGAACCGGCTGTTGTCCTATTCGATATGACCCAGCCAGGGTACCGACGTGTGCTTCCAGCGATTCCATCTCTAAATTGTGAGCCTGTTGAAGACGGGACTTTTCCTTTTCCCCAAGCGGATATGGCCATTTGTGGTGACCGATTATTCTTATGGGGAAAAGGAGTCTCGCTTCAGGTATGGCGGCTTTCAAGCGGTGTGCGGGAATATGTAGATACGGAGCGGTTTCCACTCGTTTACCATCAAGAAGCAGGAATTTTCATTGAATTGAAACCGGATAGCCGCTGTAAAGCCTTAAGCTACGAATAAATGGCAGTGTCGGGCTTCCTTCCTGGCGAGATGGGAAAATATGCGGTAGTTATTACATTTGAAAAGGGGCGTAAAACCAAAATGGCACTTATCAAGGATCGTTTTTTGGGATGCCTGGTTGGGCTGGCCGTGGGCGATGCTTTGGGAACCACTGTGGAATTCAGCAGTCCAGGTACATTTGAACCTGTAACGGATATCGTGGGCGGCGGTGTCTTTGGGTTAAAGCCGGGCCAGTGGACGGACGATACGTCGATGGCGCTCTGCTTGGCCGAGAGTATGGTGCGAAAAGATGGCTTTGATCCGGCAGATCAAATGCGCCGATACACCAATTGGTACCACTTGGGATATATGAGCAGCACGGGAACGTGCTTTGATATCGGTGGTGCAACGAGAGCAGCACTGCATCGCTTCGAAGCTACCGGAGATCCGTACAGTGGGTCCGTTGACCCCATGACTGCCGGCAATGGCTCTATTATGAGGCTTGCACCTGTAGCTATGGCCTATGCGAACCGTCCGGAAGAGGCGGTGATGTATGCTGAGATGAGCTCACGAACCACCCATGGAGCAGTCGAAAGTGTGGAGGCCTGTGCTGTGCTTGCTCCAATCCTTGTGGCAGGTCTGCGGGGAGAGGACAAAGAAACCATGTTATCACCCGACGTTTGCTATAAGTGGCGGCGGCAGGAACAGCCAGCTTATTCGACAGCTATTGAAGAAATCATTCAGGGATCTTACCAGCATAAAGAGCCGCCTGAAATACAAGGAACCGGGTATGTCATTCGTTCCCTTGAGGCTGCGTTGTGGGCATTCCACCATTCGAATTCATTTGAAGAGGGGGCACTGCTGGCGGTGAATCTGGGGGATGACGCCGATACAACCGGGGCGGTGTACGGGCAGATTGCAGGAGCTTATTACGGGCTAAGCGGTATCCCGAGTCACTGGCGCGAGAAGCTGGCGATGAAGGAGACGATAGATGAGCTGACTGAGGCTTTATGGCATAAGGTCGAGAAGGATCAAACACTCCAAGGGGAACATCTATAAAGATCAAGCTGGGCTGCTTTTCTTATGAAGCAGAGCCCAGCTTGTTTTTTTGTTTGCTATATCGCCATACTTCCGCCCTACTCAGCAACATGCCGTTATGACAAAATGAGTTCAATACAAATAACACTTCACTTTATTGACCTTTCAGAGGAGGAACTACCTTGTCACATCCACATAAACAGCTTCATTCATTTGTTGATATTTCCAACGACATAAAAGGATTTGAGATCGTTTCGACTCAATTTGGCCCTGATGGGCGCGTGTATATTTTGCTGATTGATAAAGCCCCAGAACGAGTGCGGGGGATGTTCACGCCTGCCTCTCTTAAAGACAGACATACTTACAAGGTACTCATCCTAGACGATCACATCGAAGAAGTGTGTGTGGAGGGGCAGCAGTTCAACTATCATTATGTACAGCCTCTAAAAAATCATTTGTTACTCGTCGGAGCACGGTGCCATTATTACGGACCTGGTCAATACGATCTAAATGGTAAAATCCTTGATTATGAAGGTCATACCGTCAATGAGATGTTGCTTGGAGACGGCATCCAGAGTGTTCAGGTAACAGAAGAAGGTACGATCTGGACCAGTTATTTTGACGAAGGTATATTTGGCAATTATGGTTGGGTTGAGCCTGTTGGGTCCTCCGGTCTTGTCGCCTGGAATGAAAAGGGAGATAAAATATATGAGAACCAAGCAGCAGCCATTGATGATTGCTATGCATTAAACGTAGTCAGCGAACAGGAAATCTGGTTTTATTACTATTCAGACTTTTCATTAGGACGTATTTCCGGTAGTGACCACACGAATATTACGTTAATGAATCCGAGGATTTCTGGCTGCTCTGGGGTGGCTACAGATGGATATCACTTTTTATTCGATGGCGGGTATGGAAAGAGTGGACAATATGTCCTGAAAAAGAATGTGAAGCCAGGTAGTTTGAGCAAAGGGCAAAACATCCGTTTTTTAAATGACGATCAAGAGTTTCTTCAGCCGCACGAACAGGATTTCAGAAAAAACCGCCTGCTGCTCCGTGAAGGTTCTCTGTTGTACCAGGTGGCGATAGAAGAGTTATTATAAAAACCCACGTCAGACGTGGGTTTTTTTGTTGATTGGAAGTAATTTGAGCCTATATTCTTGTTTTAAATTCATGGATATTGCCAAAGAGGGGGTATCGATAAGCAACATGATAATTTCGTAACCTTACAGTTTTTTTTCCGTATAAAGATAAAAACATGATCCAAGTTCGTTCCCTCAGGGAGAAATGCAACCATGTTTAACAAAATGAGAAGTTGAGGTAATGCATTATATGAATGAAAAATTACAAGCCAATACAGGATATCAGCTGGCTGAGCGGAAGGCGATTCAGTATTTTGCATTACTGTATGATCAGGTCTTAGACAAATCTTATGTGACCACCCTGACAGAAGACATTCAAAAGTGGAAAAAAAATCATATTCATCATTCCTCATGGTTATCCTTTTTTTCACGGAGAAAGAGAAAACCTGATACTCGGGACTATAATAGATACATTCAATGGCTGAATTATACAGGCAAATTGGATGATTATCTGGACCGAAGTGTCTCCTATATTTATATGAGGGACCTAGGCAAAGCTCTGAATTCTCCTGACACACATACCCGGATTCAGCGTGTCATTGCAGACGTAAAAAAACACTTGATCCAATCCACCAGTGCAAACGGGGGAGACCAACCGGAATTTATGAATTTGGCCGGGGTGTATCGGTGGGCCCAGAGGGAAGGTATAGAAACCGCGATAATTTGGGTGATCAACAAACTTAGGTCCGTATCCTCCCATATTCCCATGGAGATGGATGCCGAGCAAGCCCAGCGCAAACTGATTAAGATCATTATCGGGGTTATTCTGCATGTGATGGAAGAAATGGACGATACAGTGTTGCCTGTGGAACGTGCTCGCAGACTTGATGAAGCCATCAGGCTTGGGTACTCCTATGGTCTAACCTATCCTTTCATTGATGATCTTCTCGATTCCCAGGTTTTGACGGTTGAAGAAAAAGAACAATATTCCCGTATGATACGTGCCGCGCTTCTTAGTGGATCTGTGCCTGAGTTGGGCGATTGGACCGGAAATCATATGGAGTTGATTCAATACATACATTCGGAGCTCTCGGATGCATTTGAGTATATTAAGGAACATCAGCGGCCAGACACACAGCAAACATTTTTCGAGCAGTCCTATGTTTTTTTTCATGCTCAAGATATTGACCGTGTTAAGGACCTAACGCGAGTTACTTATACCAATGAAGAGCTTTATATACCCGTTATTTTGAAGTCCTCTTCGTCCCGATTGATTGTCCGTTCCGTGATTAGTGTTCCTGCGGATGAGGGTTTTGAGCAACGAACATTCTTTTATGGCATCTATAACCAGCTTGCTGATGATTTTGCGGATATGGTTGACGATATGAGAGACGGTGCGGTAACACCCTATACCTACTATTTAAAATATCATCATCAGAGACCTGATCTTATCAATCCCTTTGAATTATACTGGGCGGTTATTTCCTATTTGATCCATAACGTATATGACTCCGATACCATGGCTCGTGAGGTGATACTGGATCGTGCAATGAATGGACTCAAACGTTATAAAGAACGTGTAGGTATTGAAAAGTATAATGAAACGATGGAGATCTTTGCATCCGGAAATCCGGAATTTAATAATCTCATTCAGAAGATGGTACAAAAAGCGGATGATGTAGATTTCTTAGATAAGCTGCTTCGGGACCAGATGATTACCCATCTGAAAAACGATGCGAGGGAAAAGGAAGACTTTTTCAATACGGTCAAAATGGTCCGTGAGCAGATTAACAACCAATTGAAAATTACCAAGCCTCAAGGGATTCCGGCCATGAAAGAACAGCTTATTGAGGCTGCAAATTACAGTCTCGAAGGGGACGGGAAGCGGATACGGCCTATATTGACTTGGGTCATGGGCGTGAACGAATATGGATTAGATGCATCGGCAATCGTGCCTCTTCTGAGATCACTGGAGTATATGCATACCGCATCCCTGATCTTTGATGATCTTCCTTCCCAGGATAATGCGTCTACTCGTAGAGGGCGTCAGACCTTGCATCAGGTGCACAATAGCGCTACCGCGGAATTAACCGGTCTGTATCTGATCCAGAAGGCGATTGGGGAACAATCGTCACTTGACCAGTTCAATGCTGAAACGGTGCTTGCTTTGATACAATACTCGGCCCAGAAAGCAGAAGATATGTGTATGGGGCAGGCGATGGATCTGGATTCCAAAGGAAAGGCACTGACCTTGAAGCAGCTGAATATGGTGTGCTTTTACAAAACAGGAGTGGCGTTTGAGGCTTGTCTGGTTATGCCAGCCATGCTTGCACAGGTCAAGGAGTCGGAAATTGCTGCTTTGAAGAAATTTGCCTATCATATGGGGATTGCTTTTCAGATTAAAGATGATTTGCTTGATGTGGAAGGAGATATGCTCTTACTCGGAAAACCTGTTGGCCAAGATTCTGATAATAACAATTCGAATTTCGTGTCCATCCTTGGTCTTGAAGGTGCCAGTAAAGAGATGTGGGAACACTATTGCCTCGCGATGGAAGCATTGGAAGAAATCCCACGTAATATTGCTTTTCTGAAGCACTTAATACATTATGTCGTGAACAGGGACCGTTAAAAACGAGTGTACCCCAATGCTCCACAAGAGTAATAGGGTATTTTTACGTTGAATGTGAATATCTGGTGACTTCAGCACCCCATTTTGCCCATTATGGTGCATTCTCCCTTATAATAATACAAAATAGACGAGGAGATGAACTCCAGATGAAAAAAGGAATCTTGGTCGCTTCAGGGTTGGTTGTTGCCGCATTGGGGACGTACCTAATTGCAGGAAATATTCAGAGAGAAGGAGCGGAAAAGCTCGGGACAACAGATATCAAGCAATTGGTGCATGATATCAGTGCAGGCAAGGCAACAGCCCAGTCCGCTTCCATTAATTCCAGTCAGTTGATTGTCACAGGGGACGATACTCAGACCATGAATTATGATTTGCCTGACAACGAGTTTTTTGTTTCGATTGCACCATATGTGGAACAGACCCACCCTTGTGCAACTCATAGTCTAACGGGCTGCCAAGGCGAAATAAAAAACGGAGCGTTCAATGTGACCGTTCACGACTCCGAAGGGAAAGTCATCATGGAGAATGCCGCCATGAAATCACAATCCAATGGTTTTATTGATCTATGGCTACCGAGGGATAAAACATACCGCATTAGCGTGAATCATGAAGGTAAAACGGCTGAAACTGAATTCTCTACATATGAGAAAAACGATACGTGTATCACAACGATGCAGTTGGGTTAACGACGGAGGATGAGGGTTGAGCTTACGGATCGCTGAAACGCTCTAAATCCGCAAAACTCTGCGTTCTCATATACAGCTTTTAGTAAAGAGCCTACGTCTGACGGAGGCTCTTTGTGCTGTCCTAATCTTTTGCTGGAGTTACCGAACAGGTTGGGAGGGAATCTATGAGGAATCAGATAGCGAAACTTTAAATTGTGTATACTAAAAACCTATTAAAACAACTGCAAACTTCCGACATATTATCTAAGAGCTTTTCGCTCAATATTCCTCGGGGAGATGGCAGCATGTCACAAAATATTAAGAAGCGCGTAGTTAGATCATCCAGCATCGCCAACACATTGGCCATGGTCTTGTTAGTCATTATCGTTGTCGTCTTTGCAACCTTGGGGACGTTCATGTTTGCAAGCACGCAAAGCATACTTGTCAAGCAGCAAGAGGCCATGCTCCAGACCAAGACGCAGGCCGTTGTCACTCAATTCGATGCGTTGTTTAAGGAAAAGGGATCGCTTGTCAAACAAATGTCAACGAACAATCTTTTTAAGCAATATTTAGAAACCACCCCATCGGCAGAAATGGTGAAAACTTCTCCTTATGCTGCGGAAACAGTAGCGATTCTGGCAGCCATTGTAAAGGCAGAGCCATCTTTTGCCGACGCCTGGATTGCAGGAATATCTGGTAAAGGCTTCTTTCTTCAGAATGATGGTGTTGCTTCTAAACCGGATTTTGATATTCATACACGCCCATACTTCAAGCCAGCTGTTGAAGCAGACGGTTTATACTACTCAGAACCCTATAAGGACGTCAATTCGGGTAATGTGCTCATGGGCATTTTCTATCCGATTAAAGATAGCAGTAACCAATTAATCGGATTTGCTGCTGTCGATATTGCTTTCAAAGACATCCCTGCCGTTATGCAAAGCTATTCGCTTGGAAGCACAGGTTATTCGATTCTTGCGTCCAAAACAGGTGATATTTTGTATCACCCCGATCAAAATAAAGTGCTGAAAGAAAAGATTAACGAAAGCACAGGTGATCTTGGGGAGATTGGAAAGAAAATGATTGCTGGTGAGTCCGGAGTACAGCTAATTAATGATAATGGGGAACCTCGTTATATTGGGTATGCAACCAGTAAAGATACGGGGTGGTCTGTAGGCTTAACCATTTCTGAAGAAGAGGTGCTCACAGAATTAAAAACCTTTACCTGGCTTACCATTGGCGGTTTTGCGGCAGCCACCATCCTGCTTGTTGTGATTTGTTATATAACGCTCCGTTATCTGTTGAGATCAATCCCGAAATTGCTTGCAAAAATCAAGCTGATTGAAAATGGAGATTTGACCGTTCAGTTTGATACGCAATCCAACAATGAAATCGGGCAAATTTCTCAAGGGATTTACAATATGGTTCAAAAAATTCAAGGCATGCTCCAAATGGTGGGCGGCTCAGCTCAAGTCTTGAATCAGTCTTCTCATGATTTGCAATCCATTTCTTCCAGAACCGCGATCACGATGAATGATACTGCGACAGCAATTAATGAAATTGCCAATGCAACGAACTACCAATCCATCGAAACGGATAACATTTTACAAAAAACTGGTGCATTATCCGGCCAAATTGACGAAATTGCCAATGATGCCAAAGCCATTGAAACGATGGTACAAATCTCTGCTGAGCAAAGCGGACAGGGGCTTGCGGTAGTAGATCAGTTATCCAGATGGGCGGAAGAAAATCACAATTCCACACAAGCGATGTCGTCTATTATTCAGGAGATTGATCTGAGCCGTCATGAGATTTCCAGCATCGTCGATACGGTCAACCAAATTGCAACGCAGACCAACCTGCTGGCGCTCAATGCTTCCATTGAAGCTGCACGTGCAGGAGAACAGGGCAAAGGGTTTGCTGTTGTTGCCGGGGAGGTTCGCAAGCTGGCTGAGCAGACTGCACTGGCGACACAGGAAATCTACAAGAAGGTCCGTGTCATCGAAGAAAAAACCAGTGTATCAGTTGAGCATACGGTTCACGGTCTGAAAATTGCAGAAGAAAACGCGAGATCGGTGGAGGACACGAAGCAAGTATTCTTTAGCATTAACAAGGATTTGGAAGATTTGAAATTGCGAATGATCCAGATCAGCACGAACACTTCCAAAGTCCACAAGCACAAAGATGAGATTTTACAGGCGTTGGAGATCATCTCTTCTACCACAGAAGAGAATTCCGCTTCAACCGAAGAGGTTAGCGCCAGCACGCAGGAACAATTGGAAAGCTTCGGACAGGTTGCTGAACTATCCAAACAATTAAACCAATTGTCCAATAAGCTTCAAGACGAATTAAAACAGTTCAAGGTTGAGTAACATGGTAGGTGGAGGCGATGCTATGGTATGATGTGACGGAGGAACTGGACAAGTAAAGGTAAGACATTTTATGATAATGTAAATTGGACTTAATGGATCAATAAATTACTCTGAAAGAATCAGGGGCTTAAGATGAATATCCATCTTAAGTCCTTTTTTTTGTACAAAATTGGATTTCCAATTTTTTGAACGGCTGATATACTAAGGAGGCAAGTGAGATGAAGATAAACCTACTTTATCGGGATGAAAAAACGATCGGCGTACGGTTGGAGCGATACGGAGTCAAGGAGCGAGAAGGGATTCGATCCATACCGAGCAGGAAATGGGTTCCAGACGAAAAAATATGGACCATTCCTTACAGTATCTCGGCTGTAGAAAGCATGTTGGAAGCGTATCGGAGCTGCAAGTTCGAGTGCGACGAGCGCTTGAATAAAGAGCTGCCGTTCATCCGGGAATGGCTGGATCGGCGGGACACGCAGGCTATTGCGGTTCCCTCTTCTTCGGAACGAGGTGAATGGAATCCGGATCAGCGGAAAGAATTGCGCGATGCATTGGTAGCAAGGGGCTACAGCAGCAAGACGATAAAAGCATACATATCGCAAACGGAACGCTTTTTTGCCGGATTGCAAGGGACCGAAGCAAGCATAAATGATGCGGTGGTGCAAAAATATGCGCTGGTGCTGCTCGAAAAAGGTCTTTCGCACGCTTATGTTAACCAAGCGATCAGTGCGTTGAAATTTTATTTTCGCCATGTGCTAAAGCAGCCCAAATCCTCCGCCTATGTTCGTCCGAAAAAGGAGAGTAAACTACCGGATGTGCTAACCCTGAATGAGGTCATGCGTCTGTTGAAAGTAGTGAAAAATCTAAAGCATAAGGCTATTCTGTACCTGACGTATACATCCGGGCTGCGGGTAAGCGAAGTGGTGAGGTTGCGTCTTGAAGACTGCGACCGTGAACGGAAAGTACTGAAAGTTCGTCAGGGAAAGGGCAGAAAGGATCGGCAAACGCTGCTATCCGAAGCGGCTTTTGCGGTGGTCGAGCAGTATATAGGGGTGGAGCAGCCAGCAGACTGGCTGTTTCCTGGGCAGAGGGAAGGCCGCCACCTGACGGAACGTTCAGCGCAGAAAGTGTTTGAAAAAGCGCTGGCTGAGGCGGGCATTCGCAAACAGGTGAGTATCCATTCGCTAAGGCATTCCTTTGCGACCCACTTGCTGGAGAATGGGATTGATCTTCGCTATATTCAGGAACTGCTAGGGCATCAGAGTGTGCGAACGACGGAGCGGTATACACATGTGAGCAGGCGGGACATTGGGCGGATTCAAAGTCCGTTGGATCGGATGAGCGGGCAGGAGGATTGAAACGCAGAAAGTGCCGGAATAAGGAGAAAAGTGCAGGATTCACGAAGTTCGTGAATATGACGAAGAGAACATTTTTTCTGAAGTTCGTAAATAAGACGTTAAGTGAAATCATAACAAGTGAGGGCTAATTAAATGTATGATAATGAAGATTCAGAACAACTGGAAAAAAAAATCTTAGATATTTTGTATCCAAATTTAATTAGTAATTTATTAATTAACGACCTTATTGATACAGCTCGGCTAGATGATAAAGAATATATTCGGAAAGTAATATCTGAGAACTTACACTTGATAGATGAGATGAAAATACAGGTAACAGAGTATCATTCATTTATTGAAGGAATGAAATCGGAAATAGATCAATCAAGGTTGAAGACTGCTGTAGTGCTTGGTGGAACTTGTATAGAACATATAATGAATCACTTTTATCAAGATGTGTTGCCTCTTCTTTTTGACTTAGATCAAGGAGAAATAAATAAAGTGATTGGTTCGCTAAAACTTCCAGATAAAATTGGGTGGTTTTACAAAATTACTACAAAAGTAGGTTTACCTAAAGAACTTGTAAATAAAATACTTGAAATAATTTCTTTAAGAAATAAAGTTGTTCATTTTCAGGCAGTGCCAGAAATAATAGACACGAATAGCGGAAGTTATCAAAAGCTAAATAGCGTTGTTCAATCATTTGACGTCTCATCAATTATCACAACTATTAAAGAACTTGAGACAGAGCTAGAAAAAGTTGTAAAAGATTTATGGCCTGAAATTAACATAGCAAACGATATATTTGAAAGATTTTTTAGTTAATCATTAATGACTTCACTTAACAAAATATTCACGCTGCGGACATTCGTCCTTGACCCGGCATTCGCCGGACACCCAGCATACGCTGGGTCGTGAATACAAAAACGTTATGTGACATACCGGAAACCATTTATTTAAGAGGGTGAAGCCATGCAAAAAATAGATCTAACCAAAACCCTTGAAGAACTTGAAGGAAAATATTGGGGCGAACCGAATTTTGCTTCTTCATTAGTGATCCAAGTACATCGATTAAGGAAGAAACCTCTTTGTGAATTGAATAATGAAGATTTAAGACTTTTGATTGGGCAACAAATGAATCTAGATTTTCTTTTACCTCTAGCCTTAGAGCAATTAATACAGAACCCATTCGGATCAGGAGATTTATATATCGGAGATTTATTTTGTTCGATACTCAAAGTGGAGAAAGAATATTGGAAAGAACATAAAGAGTTGAAGAACGAATTGGATGAAGTGATTAGAACCTATGAAGAAGCGAGAAAGACATTAGAAGAGCACATAAGTAAATACAGAAGCGATCATTTGTAAGTAGATTCAAGAAGCCCGGTACACCACATAACATAATATTCACGCTGCGGGCATACGCCCTGGGTACGGCATTCGCCGGACACCCGACATACGTCGGGTCGTGAATACAGGAACGTTATAGGATATCAGCAAACACACAAAGAGAACTTGTTTTATTTAACATATTTTTTTTGAGGAGAAGTGATTGAGTGAATAAAGACATTCTACTTGAATGGGACAGTAAGCATAGTGCGATGAAACGCACCAAAGAAAATTACTGGAAAACCTATAGGAAGTGGCGTGACGAGGACAAAAGCGATTATCATGATACTTTTATGGGAAAGTTATATGATGAATTTATAAGTCTTGAAGAGCGTGCTATATACCTAAAATATAGTTTTAATACAACAGAAGCAGTGGTATTTTGCTCGATTAATATCTTTTACATAGAAGAGCAAATAGGAACTTATGATATAGAGTTCTTTTTGAACGGTGAGATCGCTGATGATTACCTGGATTTTGGAGACGTATTACTTAAAGATCGGATGATTAAAGTAAAGTATAATTTGAAGACTGCAAGAAGCGCTTTAAAACTGGGATTTGAAGTATCAGACATCTTGAAAATCACAGAAATCCCACTCAAATATATAGAAATATTAAAAGAAAAATATAGTTGATATAAAGGGAATGGTACAAGAGGGATAAGTGATTCGAAGAAGCTGCTGACATCCTATAACATAATATTCACGCTGCGGACATTCTCCTTGGCCCGGCAGTCGCCGGACACCCGACATACGTCGGGTCGTGAATACTGGAACGTTATCTGTAATCGAATTTTATGGGAGGTTAATCATTGATGATTATTTTAGGGGAAAGTTCTGATGATAGAGGAACTCAACTTGAAGAGCTTACAAAACGTATCTTAGTAAGCAAAGGCTATAACAACATAGTTACAAATCATATAGGTCCAGGTGGTGCAGAGATTGATGTTTCTGCAGATTTTTCAAGACCGGGAATTGTAGGAAATCATACTAATCGTTTGATTTGCGAATGTAAAGCGTACAAGTCAGTAATTGATACAACAAGTTGGATGAAATTTTTAGGAAAAGTTTTTATGGAGGAAGTTAGAAACAAAAGTGAGGTACTGGGATGTTTTATAGCTTTATCAGGTGTAAATGGCAATGTGTCAGGAAATTATGATGAACTATTGAAACATAGAAATAATATAACTTTAATTACTGGAGAGAATCTCTTAGAAACTACTAGAGAACTTTACAGTCTTGCTGATATTGAGAGTATTACTCATATTACTAGCAATTTTACAGATAGACCAATTCGAATGATTGATATTTGTTATTATAGAAATTCTGTTTATTTCGTTATTGCATTCAATAATGATGAATACACATTGCTTGACTCAAATGGTGGGATATTAAAGCCAAGTGACGCTCACATTCTTTCAATGATAGAAGAGTCTCTCTCTACAGGTTCTTATGTGAATATAGAAGAAGAACAAAAAGCAAAAAGAAGATCTATATTTATTCAAAAAGCAATTTTGACAGAACTCATGTTAGAAAACGGAGAAGTGGACAAAGAAAAATTAACAAAAAGTATAAATGATAAGTATGTGCCTTGTGAAGAAACAGAGTTTAATAAAGAGATTCAATTATTAATTGAAAAGAAATTTGTATGTTGTAAGGACGTTTTATTTTACATTAATAAAAATACTGATGATATATTTGTTGAACTATTTCGTTTTTTACTGAATGATATTATAATGACCGGCGCATTAGGTTGTGAATACTATGATGGATTGATAACGCATCAAGTTATTCCAAAAATTGAGGAAATACAAAAAGGACTAAAGATAACTGATGATATATTAGAAATTGTAATGTATTTAATAAGAATTTCTCCTACAGCCTTAATAAAATCTTTATATCCAGAGCCAATGATAGTGTCGCATTATGAACAGCAATTAAAAAGCCAGCAAATTGAGTTATTTGATAGAGAATACTTCGTCCAAATGATTTATGAAGGATTTCTAAGTGATTTCAATAACCCTAAATTAAGCAGGTATTTTAGGGAAATAAGAGGAATTGCAGAAGTTGAAAAAAGTCAAATAATTAAAATTAAGAGCAAAGAAAAGCTTTTGTTTAGTAATGAGTGGGTAGAAAGAAAAGCGATCGGACAAATGACAGATGAATACGGAGGACAATATGTTAACTTGCTAGTTTTAGGTAATCAACCAGAACCATGGGAAGAAACGAATAACTAAAAAGATTAGCAAACTAAACAAATTTATTCGCAAAGAAAATTCGACAACAGATAACATAATATTCACGCTGCGGACATTCGTCCTTGGTCCGGCGTTCGCCGGACACCCGACATACGTCGGGTCGTGAATACAGGAACGTTATATGAAATCCCTAATTAAATAGTATAAGGAGAACAAAATGATTAATATTTTTTGTGAGTTAGAGAAAAACACAAGAATTATAGTAAATCAAAGAATTAACGACTATTTAGATATTTATATGACTTTTTATAGAGATCTAGGACCTGAACAAGGATTTCGTTCATTATTCCCACCGATGATATGGATTGAGGATGAAGGGAAATGTATAAAAACAATGATAGAACTAGATGCGTGGACAAGAGATGAATACTTACACCATCTTAAACCGATTCATGAATTTGCATTGTATCGAGTTTTACACCAGACCAATATTGAATTAACTGAAAGAGGAAAAGTAGTGCAAGAAACTCATGAGGAAGATATAACTGAAGACGAGTATATATTGAGCAATCCAGACAATATAGAATTCTATTTAGACATTTTATTTCAAGATCATGATTTTTTATGGGTAGCAGATTATCTGAACGAATTTTTTGAAAACCCTATAAACTTTGTGGAAAATCGAGATGTTGATCTTGATGAGTATCTTGATTTAATGCCGACTGATATTAGAGAAGGATATCGCAGCATTAAAAACTCTCTTTACCCTGCCAATATTAAAGTTTTAAATAGAAAAACTATTCATTCACAAGAAGATTTTTTAGATCATATTGAAAGTATTGTTAACTATTATGTGCATTCAATTACTCTTAAAGATGCTTATAAACTATTATGGAATGATAATGATCTTGCAAAGAAAGAAAAAAGTGCACAGCAACTTTTCCACTTTATGAGTGGAATATATTGTGAAGATAATAATATTGATATAACTCCAGAAGCTGAAACGGGGAGAGGACCAGTTGATTTTAAATTTTCTTTTGGTAATGATTTTAGAGCTTTAGTAGAAATTAAATTAGCTTCCAATGACCTTATTAAAGGATTGAAAAATCAAACAGTTCAATATATGAAATCAGAAAAAGTTGATCACGCGTATTATCTTGTTATATTAATGCACGATGAAGAACAGAAAAACATAGATAAGTTGATAGAAAAAGTTGATGAAATAAGTAGTAATTTCAAATTTATAATTAATACAATTATTATTGATGCTAGGAGAACTAATAAACCATCAGCATCAAAGATACGGTAGTATTTCAAAGAAGTAAGGGACTTCATATAACATAATATTCACGCTGCGGGCATTACGCCCTTGGTCCGGCATTCACCGGACACCCGACATGCGTCGAGTCGTGAATACAGGAACGTTAGACGACAGAATCAAAAACAATAGAAAAAGAGGGTCATATGGCCCTCTAAATACTAGAATTTTGCAATTCACTGAATAGTTGTAGAGCATCTTTGAAACCTTGTATGTAGATACTTCTTTCTAGGATGGATTGGAGAGAAATTTGGGCGTCTTCGTAAAGAAAAACCGTATGTTGAAGTTGATCGGGCAAAGCATCACGAAGCGTTTTGAAATATTGATCTGTCTCCGAAGAAAGCTGAGTGTACTCCTTATGACACTCCAGAAGCTCAGTATAGAGTAATTCTAAACGTATTCTTATAAGCGGCTCTGTTAATGATTCTAATGTATTAATCATATGTTATTCCTCCTTTGATTAACTCTATAGAGTTATTATATAACCTTATAAAGTTAATTACAAGGTGAATATTTGACTTTATAGAGTTAAAACTTCGCTTTTCGTTGATGATTGCTAATTTGGAAGATAAGATAGAACTATGGAGGGGAAAAGATGAACGTAATCAAGTGCAATATACGAGAACTCATGGCACAACATCGAATAGATGATATAACAGAATTGATGGCGAAATCGGGCTTAAGTCGGAATTCAATCAACAAGTTGTATAGGGGAACGAATATAGAAACAACAAAGCTGGAAACCTTATTCAAACTATGCGATACATTTAACTGCAAATTATCAGATTTAATTGAGTATGTACCGAAAGAAAACCAATAGTGAAGGCAGATTCGAGAAGCAATTTCATCGTATAACACAATATTCAGCGGCTCCTTTGGAGCCTTGGTCAGCGAATTAGGATTTGGAGAGGTATTTCAGTAGACCACTCCATTGGGTACATGAATGCAGAAACGTTATCCGAAAGAACCGAGTAATTTTATTGTACATCAAAGTTCTGAGTACTCTGGTTTAGAGAAGCAGAGCAAAACAGATGTACGGTTTGCTGACTGCATGTATTACGTTAATTTTTTCCCCTAAAGCTAGCGAGGGCGCATGAATTACAACCTGAGAATATTTCATAAAGGAGCTAGGGTTATGATTTGGATAGAGATGTCAAAGGACGAAGTACATGGGGGAGGAGAATGGGGATTTACAAAATGCCTTTGGTCACCAGCATATAAAATAGTAGGTGATACCAGACGTATATGGGCATATTGGGATAGTTTAATGCGAGTAAAAGAAGGGGATATTATCTTACATTTAAGAGGAGACTCAAATTCTAAATTCATCGGACATTCAATTGCTGAAACAGATGGCTTTACCACAACACTAAGACCACCTGATCCTGGACCAAATTGGAGTTACGCTGATACTTTTTATAGAGTGAATTTGAAAAAATTTGAACCATTTGATCAGACAATCGAATTAAGTACACTTTTTACTCAAAAAGAAAATCAATTGATGTATTATTTCAATGTAAATAAAGCTAAGAGTTCAGACGAAAAGAAACTCTTATTTTATGTAATTCAAAACGGAAATTTACGTAGACAAAATGGGGCATATCTATCTGAAGTGGATTCAGAATTATACAACATTTTATTTAGTAACAGTAATATTAATACTACTGTTAGAGAAAGATTGGTAATTGATCAGTCCAATACATATGAAAGTCAAAAAACTCTACCTATTAGAATAGGGCAAAGTAATTTTTCTAAAAATGTTCGCGATAATTTTAATCATATTTGTTGTTTTCCAAATTGTGAAGTTGCTGATAGCAGTTTTCTGATTGGAGCTCATATTGCTAGATGGTCTGATAATTCAGAATCAAGAGGAGATACATCCAATGGATTGTGCCTTTGCTTATTTCATGATAAAGCATTTGAAATTGGCTTATTTACTTTAGATGATAACTTATCTGTTTCTATAGATATTGAAAGACTATCTTATTATCATAGTCCAATAAATCAGATAATAGAATCTAATGGTCAAGCTATTAAAGATTCTAAAATACCAATAAATATTAAATATCTAAGGCATCATTGGGCTAGAATTGGATATAGACCATGAAAATAGCTTATAAGTAAAGTTATGGGGTACATTTAACTGCAAATTATATGATCTGATTGAATATGTACCTAGAGAAAATCAATAGTGAGGGCAGAGTCTAGAAGCGATTCCGTCGTATAACATAATATTCAAGCTGCGGCTCCGTTGGAGCCTTGGTCTGCGGGATGGATTTCGAAGAGGCATTTCAGCAGACAACCCTATTGGGGCTCATGAATACAGAAACGTTTTCTGAAACCAATGCTCAATGCAAATAAAAGACAAAAATTAAGGAGCCAATAATGCAATTATCTCAGAATAGTATGAGTGGAATTAAAGGCGGGCTGCTTTTCTTTGTGATCTATTCTTTTTATCTACTTATAAGTAATTTAATAGGTCTTTATTTCGAATTTTATATTTATATGTTAGTTGGAACAATTGGTTGGAATCTTGCTAGAACTATTTCTGTCGGAATATATTTATTTTCTGAAGTCTTAATTATTGTTTCTCTAGTGCTTATATTGAAGAAGAAAAGGAAAGGACCAAATATAATAATTCAAATTGAAATAATCACTATAATATTTGGATTTTTAAACTTCATTCTCACAATTAACAAAATAGATGAACTCCCAAGTTTAATCTCTACAATTATTTTTGGATCAATATGGATTTTGTATTTTAAAAACTCAAAACGAGTCAAAGCAACATTTGAAAGTTAATCAAGAAGGCATTGGCATCAGATAACAAAATATTCACGCATCGGGCCATTCGCCCTCGGTCCGGCAGAGACATTTTGGGGGAGTGGAAGCTGCCGGACAACCCTGCACTGGCTAAGTCCGTCGGACCCGGCGCGTTCGCTCCTTAAGCCAGTGAGGGTTCGTGAATACAAGAACGTTATATGCAACCTGAAAGACAGGGGAAACATAGAGAAGAACAAATGAGTGGGCGCCGAGTGCCATTTCGGCGCTTTTTGTTTAAGGCGCAAAGGGAAAAGACGTCTAAGAAACAAGATAAAAGAAGGTTAAAAACAGAGGAAAAATTAAGTATAAGATTCGATCTGGGAAACAGGAAGCACGAAGACGCTTTGGCCAAGGTAAATGTAGAAGAAGAAAGGACAGAAAGAAGATTTTCAAACAGGACTAAAGATAGGAAAACATAGAGCAGTGCTAAAAAAGAGGTTGTGAAAAAACAGAGAGAAAGCATAAAATTAAGATAAGGAACAAACGTGCAAGATTAAGAGAATTTGGAAGGACACAGGCAGCATATAACATAATATTCACGCATCGGGCATACGCCCTCGGTCCGGCAGGGGGATCTCAGGGAAGCAGAGGCAGCCGGACACACCCAGCACTCGCTGGGCGTCGTAAATACGAGAACGTTAAGTGAAATTACCAAAGAGAGGGTAAGAACTTGATTCTAGATTACTTAAAAAAACATGCTGAGAAGGCATACCGAGAAATCACTAAAATAATAACTTCGCCAGTTTTTTTATTTTCAAATGATCCTAAGTTAATTGGCATTGAAGAAAGTCATAATTTTATTTATATTCATGGATTTAATAGGCTTATAAAGAAGGATAGAGTACCATCAGATAAATTATTAGAAGCGTTTTCTTTTCTTGAGCAAGAAGTAGAGTTATATCTTAAAAAGCATTATACAGATAAGGAATTTGTATTTTACTTAAGTGCCGACGCTCTGGCGCCGACATTTATAATTACATTAGCTTCTTACTATGAAGATACGAGTGTGGTAGAACAAAGTATACCCCTAATTGAATTAATTGAATGGTACAAAGAAAACGCATGTTTTAATGGGCTAGAAATAATTGAGAATAAAACAAATGATAAAAATATTGAGGCTGGGTCTGACTCAGTAAGGACGTATGTAAAGATAATAAGTACTTAGATAGAATTTCAAAGAGGTCGGTAACTTCAACTTAACATAATATTCACGCATCGGGCATGCGCCCTCGGTCCGGCAGAGGGATTTCTGGAGGCAGGAACAGCCGGACACACCCAGCATTCGCTGGGCGTCGTGAATAAAGGAACGTTATGCGAAACAGTTACAGAAGTAGATTAGAAAGTATTAAGGAGGGAATCGTATGAGTAAGTATAACCAAGCGGCTATTAGAGCCGTAGAATTGATACATCAAAACATTAGTATTTCGCCTGTTAAAGCATGGGAAATTGCCACGGCAGAAGTATTTGGTGAGGAAACTTGGGGAGCAAAAAAAAGGATGCCCTAAGAATGCGTTTCTAGGCTTATGCGAAGAAGGTTATGTAAAAGGTGTTTCTACAGGAATCTATAATTCAAGAAAAGACTCAAAGAATAAAGGATATGCAATAAAGGCTGTAAGTATAATACAGAAACAGCCTGATTTATTGAACGATAAAAAGGAACTTTGGAATCAAGTAACAGAAGGAAATGGAATGTCTCATAACTATCAACTAGATGTATTAGAAGCACTTTGGAAGAGGAATTACATACAGATTTGAAGGCTGATTCAAAGATGGTAACTGCATCGCATAACATAATATTCACGCTGCGGGCATACGCCCTTGGTCCGGCATTCGCCGGACACTCAGCATACGCTGAGTCGTGAATACAGGAACGTTAGGTAAAATTCACAAAAAAACTATATGTTGGAGGCAATTTCATGGGAGAATTATTTAAAAGAAATTCGGACATTAACAAAAATGCTTATCCTAACTGGAGAAGAAGCGATTATTCAAGTTGGGAATTCAAAACTTATTCTGAGATGTATAAAAAATGTGGTGATCTACTAATAAGTTCTATTGGAAGTAATATTACAAAGCAAGCTGATGAAGCGATTATTCCAAGCATTTTTCTGTATCGTCATTCAACGGAGTTGATTTTGAAGGCTATTCTTTTGACACATTATTTAATGGATCAGAGTATGAAAAGAGAGAAAATTCAAGAAAAATTAAAAGGACACAGTTTAAAATCTTTGTGGAATAAAACAGAAAACATACTTCATGAATATTTGAGTAAAGCTATTAAAAAAGATAAATCCCCACTTGTATTGATGAAGACTGTTATTGAAGACTTGGACAGCATTGATTCGTCTTCTATGATGTTTAGATACCCTTTTGATGATAAATATGAGAAAGCACAAATGATAGGAGATAAAGAACACAATTACGGTATTGATTATGAACATCTAAAACTAACTTTTAATGAAGCATATAATTATTATGAAAGCTGTTTTTATACTATTTTTAACAAGTATGAAAATTTAGATACTATACCAATCTTGTAAGTATACCCGTTGGGGGGTGAACATCACCTAACATAATATTCACGCTGCGGGCATACGCCCTTGGCCCGGCATACGCCGGACACCCAGCATACGCTGGGTCGTGAATACAGGAACGTTATACGAAAGATCATCAGAGTGAAATTTATGATGGAGGTTATTTAAATGAAGTTGGTTATAATCTTTGGCCCCCAAGCAGTGGGGAAAATGACAGTAGGGCAATGTTTAGAAGCAACAACAGATTTAAAACTATTTCATAATCACATGTCTATTGATTTTGTGTCTCTATTTTTTGATTACGGCACACCTGCCGGAAAGCGTCTGGTTAGTCTAATCAGGCAAGAGATTTTTGAAGAAGTGTCCAAAAGTGAACTGGAAGGACTCATATTTACGTTTGTATGGGCATTTGATCTTCAAAGTGATTGGAACTACATTGAGCAGGTTTCAAACCTATTTGAATCGAGAGGAGGAACCGTGTACTTGGTTGAACTAGAGGCCGACTTGGAAGAACGAAAAAAACGAAATACGACTGAGAATAGATTGATACATAAACCAACTAAACGAAATGTGGAGTGGTCGGAGGCTGAGTTGATTGAAACTCATGAAAAACATAGGTTGAATTCATTACCCGGAGAGATTACTAAACAAAATTATATAAGGATTAACAACAGTGGGTTGGAAGCAAATCAGGTAGCTGAAATGATAAAAGAAAGATTTAAGTTTTAAGGTAGAGAGTCTATCAAAGAAAAATGATCCTTCGTATAACATAATATTCATGCTACGGCTCCCAAGGGAGCCTTGGTCTGCGGATGGATTTCAGGGAGGAATTCCAGCAGACACACCCAGCATATGCTGGGCGTCACGAATACAGGAACGTTAGACGCAATTGCATTGAAAGAATAAACACCACGAAAGGAAGATCTTTATGTATAAATTCTGTGTATTCTGTGGGGAAAAGCCAGTAGATAAAAATAAAGAACATATTATACCCAAATGGTTAATATCAGAGACAGGGGACTTAAAAAGAAATATTAATGTAGGAGTGAACTGGAGAACTAAAAAGGCACTATCTTACTCATTTGACTCATTTGTATTCCCTGCATGTTATGATTGCAATTCTAAATTTAGTTTGCTCGAAGGGAAAGTAAAACAAATATATCTTAAAATTGATAATGATGAGAGTTTGAACCAGATGGATATTGATATTTTTCTTGATTGGTTAGATAAAGTCAGAGTTGGTTTATGGCTTGCATATATAACATTAACTTCAGACTTTTTTGAGGTACAACCCCATCATTTTATTTCAACAAGGGTTTCAAACGCTGATAGAATGGTCGCCATATATAAAGTTAATGATTCGCAGAAAGGGATAGGTTTTAGAGGAGTAAATCTTCCTGCATTTCATTATCAACCTTCGTGTTTTGGATTAATTATTAACAATTATTATTTTCTCAATATCTCAACTCACTCATTATTTTCAAGAAGAATTGGATTTCCCTACATAACGAATCATAGTTATTCAGATGAAGAAATTTATGCGGGTATGGTTGTTGGAGAGTTACAAAAAGGTATTGAAAGAATTATGTTTCCTTTGTTAAGGAAGCGTGTTTTTGGCTCCCCGGTTGAGTTATATCAGCCGATACTAGATAAATCTATGCTTAATACTGAGTATATGACTCGTTACGTTAGTGATAACACTCTCGATATAAATAATGGAAAGGGGAAAATATACTTTCAGGATAGAACATTGGGTAGTAGTTTTTTTCTAGATAACATTACTCCAGTTCCTTTGGATAAACTTAAAAAATATAATAGATTTGAATTGGAATACCTTTTTGCAAAGCAGATATTGGAGTACCAAAATCTAATTCTTGACATGAATAAAATTTCAGATCATATGCTTTCGAAAGACGAAAGGGACATAATAAAGATCAGAAGTAATTTTTCTAAAAAGATAAATAAAATATTGTTGTCTAGGATGAAAACTGAGTTTACAGAGGAAATAATAGAAGCTATAAGTAAGGAATTGGGAAGTGAATTCTATGGCTTTTATTTATGACTCGAAGAAGCAAATGCAACTGCGTCTAACATAATACTCAAGCGTCGGCTCCTAAGGAGCCTTGGTCTGCGGGAAGGATTCCAGAGAAGCATTTCAGCAGACAACCCCTTCGGGGTTCATGAATACAGGAACGTTATGTGTAATTATTGAAAAGATCATGGAGGGGAAATCTATGAAAAAGAAAGAATATAAAGATAGATTAATTGAATTAATTAATGAAGGAATTGAAGAACTAACAACAGACCAAGTAATCCACAAAACGAAATTATTGATTTTTGAATATGAGAAAAAACAAGCGTATAGTACAGAAAATAAGGGGAGACCTTGGACAGATGAAGAGTTAAAAGTAGTATTATCATTTGCACCAACTAAAGAAAACATACTGAAGTTGGCCAAAGGATTTAAACGTAGCTACGGGAGCATTGAACAAATTTTTAGGTGGGCTGTAACCACAGATGAAGAGATTATAAATAAGGGAAGAGAAGATGATAGTTTTATAAAACAGATTAGAAAATTGTATAAAGAGATGGGTTGGAAGGCGTAAAATTAGAATGTCAATCAATGGAGTGATAACTACACATAACATAATATTCGAGCTGCGGCTCCGTTGGAGCCTAGGTCTGTGAGAAGGATTTCGGAGAGGCATTTCAGCAGACAACCCCTTTGGGGTTCATGAATACAGAAACGTTAGGCGAAACTGAGCTTAAGGAAGAAGGAATATAATGCAGTTAATACATAGAAGAGGCTGGGGAATATTCGAGGATGAAGAAGAGGTTTATTTTCACCTAATGGGTGAAAAAGGTGAAGAGCTCGGTTATGCTAAGTGGTCCAATTCACAGGTGAATACTATTTCTAAACAAGAATACTTTTATCATAAGTACGGTCCATACTATGTTGAAATTATGAATTACTTTCAGGACAATCTAACTGATTCATGCAGGTCATTAGATGGCTCCGTCTATGTATCAAACTACCAACAATCAGACATTCATAAGTTTGATAGTAACGGAAATCTAGAATTTATCCATCAAGATATGTTTGATACAGTCTATGGTTTTGCTGTTTCTGAGGATCTGATTTGGGTTGTTTACCCAACAAGGAATATAATAAAATGTTATAACCTTAAAACATACAAAGAATTGTATTCTATAGGAGACATTGAAGGAACCTTATTTAACTTACCTGAAAGTATATACTTTTACGATGAACTTCTTTACGTCTGTGATATGGGAAATCAACGAATATGTACTATACATCCGAAGAGTAAAGTAATAAGTTCTTATAAAGTATTTAGAGAACCGGTATGGGAATATATAAGATCTAATAACTATGAGATCGTAAGACTGAAGTCAGGAATTTTTCGGGTATAACTGTCCGCATCGCCTAACATCACATTTCTACTGCGGGGCATTCGCCCCTTGGTCGCCGGAGGCATTTCAGGAATGTACATACGTTATATGCAACCTGAAAGAAAGGAAACATAAAACCATAGCGAGTGCCTAAACGCTAGGTTTCTTCTATATGATCTTGAATATTTATATTCATGGTTGACTCTCTACTTTATTGAGTTTGAATAATCCAAATAAGAATTAAATTTTGGAGAATAGATAAATTTATAAATGTATTATTTGTAACAGAGATAGGTGTTGTAATACTTTTGCCCTGTTGCTTAAATGATTGATGATTTATAGTAAAGGTAAATAACCAGCGAAAGGATAATGAAAATGAAAACTGATTATCAATGGAAGCTTAAAATGCCCTTTAAATTCAATATAGATTTCAAATCTAATCGAATCATACATTTAGACGACGTTAAAATAAGATTTGTTTTAAATGAGAATTCTTCCTGTTCTAAAATCATACAAGTAAATTATACTGCTGATAACAGGGGGGTTCATGACTTCCATGAAGAATACAATCAAGTAGTTAAACATGTAGGAATAGTGATGCAAGCATTTGTAGAATTCTTGGCTCCTCACTTAGAGGGGGGGGGATTTATAACATCTTTAATGGAGAAGACTTCATAATCCCTTTTGAAGTTGAAACATTTAATTGGCAAGCAACGTATCCTAACCCTGAATTTTTTACTCTTAAACTAGAGAATATTGAACAAGCTATTCAAGATACAAAAAGATTTTTTAATAAAGAAATGGAACTTGAAGATATACTCCAACATAGATATAGACAAGCTTTACATTACTTTAGAGTAGGAAACTTTGAGATGTCTGTATTAAATATGGCTATGACTAGCGAATATTTTTTAGTAAGAATTATTGAAGAATTTGGTTTAAGTCGTAGAGAAGTTGAGAAAAAATACAAAAAAGAGATTAAAAATAATAATGAAAAAAATGGAGGTTTCACTGATATTTATTATAATTTTGCTCTTAAAGAAGTAATGGAGATGGATAAAGGTTTAAAAGAATCTTCTACAGAAATTTTTAATGCACTATGGGTATTACACAAATTAAGGAATGATATTGTACATAACGGAAGTTTTATCTATTCTTTAGGTAATGAACAAAAGTATGAACTGCTAGAGGAATTGTTAAATAAATTTATTGAAGGAATTAATTGCGTAATTGACATTTATGAAAAGCGACAAGAACAAGATAAAGAGGTGGAGAGGGTCTGAGATGTAAGCAACTTGTAACATCCATTCGCGTTGTAGAAATATGCTCTCCGTCTAGTAGAAATAAAAATTTGGGAAGAAAAGATGGAAGACGCTTCGGATCGAGAAAATTAAAAATAACGATTGGAAAAAATATTTAAAGATAGAAGAAAGGATGAAAAAGCATTGTGGATAGATAGAGAGAAGACATAAAATTAAAGGTGGTAAAAAATTAATAAGATTAAGAGAATTTGGAAGGACGCAGGCAGCATCTAACATAATATTCACGCACCGGACATTCGTCCTCGGTCCGGCAGGAGCCGGACACACTTGGCATTCGCCAAGCGTCGTGAATACAGGAACGTTATCTAAAACTGATCATATACAATTAGGAGATACAATCATGCATAGTGACTTGAGTAGGAGATAAAGGGGGGAAAAATCAATATAATTGCATACAAGTATTCTCTAAGGAGAAGAAATCATCGAACATAGATTTCATGTATTTGGACTAACAACGTTTGGTCAATAAGAAGAATTTTCGAGAAGTTGATTCAGCTGATAACCTAAGAACCTAACTCTCGGAAGCTAAAGTTGATTCTTGGGTCGTAATCCAGAGAAGTTAGGTGTCGTTTTAATAAGGAGGCAAGTAATGAAAGCAGTCTTTGAATATGAAGAAGATAATTTTCCAAAAGAATTAACTGATATATCACAAGATACGACAAGGAAAATTTTAGACTATTTTCAGTCCCTATATAAAATTGACATGAAGTCATCTTTTCACAATTATAAGTTGTTAAGACTTCTCTTTTGTTTAGCTCCACATAAAAGTAATATATTGATTGAATCGCTAATAGAATCAGTTAAATTTATTATAGAGACACATGATTTAAAATTAGCAACTATGAATGATTTAGTAGCTGATTCATTTAAAAAGCGTGATGAAGCACTATACTTTTTCTGGGAGTACATTTGTACAGTAAAGCTGATAAGAGATGAAAATTTATCTTTTAGGAAGAAAACTGCCTATAGGTTTACTATGATTCACCAAATTTTAGAGCACATGTTGAAACGTGAAGCATATCTATTATACTCTGCGTTTCAAGTATCAAATGAAAAAGACATAGTGAAAGATGTGAAATTAAACGAAATTATTGAAACTCTGCTTATGCTTCCATTTGAATACTTTAAGAATATTGATTCAAAAAATCTTAAGAATATCTCAATAAATCAATGGAGAAACATTGCAGCACATTCTTCTTATGAGTGTAGCAATGAAAAAATTGATTTCACTTATAGCAACAATAAAAGAAAAGTAATTACATTGGAAGAGCTAGATAAAGTTATTGCAGAAATTTATAGTTTGAGACTATTTGTAAAGTTAATTACAAACCTAACACTCGATATATTACTAATACGATTTTCAAAATACAAAAGAGAATTGAGGTATGTTCCTGAAACTGTTGTATTTGATCTTAATACTTATTATGAGCAATTTGATTCAAGAATAAGAGCGTTTGAATTAAAAGATTCAATTATGATTGAAGATAAGTCTTATAAAGAGGGAAATGAATCATATCTCGAAGTTGAGTTTGAGAGTAATTATGATGAGCGTTTGAAAGTAGTTCAGCTAGCATTACTGTCAATAATTCAATTTTCAAATATTATCAATGAATATAACAGTACTGTGAAGCTAGAAGATGTAGTATGGATATTTAAAATTATATTTCTCGAAGATGATTCAATGGTACAACTCTCTATAAGTTTCGATGAAGTGTCTCTTCTATTAGAGTACCCAGAGGGGTATATTGAAATGATAGAAAGAAAACTGCTGCAATCATCCCCGCCGCATTTAAAAGCAATATTGAGAATAGGAGAAAGACAATAAATAATGAAGTCAGAGAATTTCTCAATTCAATTCAATTGAAGGGCAAAGTATGATTAATGAACACATAGAAAAACTAAGAATAGAAAATACACAACAGATTAATATATTAGATGCTGATTCTAAGTAGTAGCAACAGCAGATAACATAGTATTCAAGCAGCGGCCCCTTTCGGAGCCTTGGTCTGCGAGAAGGAGTTCAGGGAAGTATTTCAGCAGACAACTCTTCGGGGTTCATGAATACAGGAACGTTATGTGGGATGCAAAAATTAGTTTTTAAAACAGCTAAAAAAATCTAAAAGAAGGAGAGATAGTACAATGAAGTTTAGCTATAAGAATTTCTCCTGTGACACCGAGATTTATTACAAAGATAAGGACATAATAGTTAGATTTTTCGATAGCTCCAAAGAACAAGAAGAAGATGACATAATAAATTTAGTTATAGTTGACCCTGGGTATGGCTATCTTTGTTTGAAATATAAAGGAGATGCAGCACTCTTAAGTGGATTCCTAGATGAAGATGTTTTCTCATCAGAAGACTATATAGATGCAGCAATTAGTTTTATTGAAGTCTTAAGTCCGAATTCAAAGTATGTTTATACCCCATATCATATTACACTCTTTAAACAAACCAGTTTTATTGAATACAATGGAGAATACTAAAATAGACTGTAGGAAGTTCGAAGAAGACATCCTCATCATATAACATAAATATCCAAGCTGCGTCTCCTTCGGAGCCTAGGTTTCGAATAGGGATTGCCCCTTTAAGTTCATGAATACAGAAATGTTATCAGAAAGACTACGAGGAGGAATATAATGAAGCTATTTCATGGAGAACAAGTCTTAATTAAAGAAAACAATCTCTTACAGCCACAAATACATACTCCTCTTGGAATAATTGAATTTTCACTCACAGTCTCTGATAACTTCTATCATCCAGAACAAAGTTATAAACTCAAAAATGGTGGGTCATTATATAAATATTATTATGATTCATTTGATTGTGAGCTAGTTGTCTGTAGACCCCAGCTCAATCACGCTTTACATTTGACAGTAGAAGAGTGTTGGGGAGCAGTATTTAGAATAAAGCCTTATATGAATGCTCAGATAAGTACGTGCAGCTTTTCTGCTTCTTGGAAAGAGGGTTACAGTTGGACAGATTATGGATCTAATACTGGGGAAGATCTTGAAGCTGTCGAATACGAGAATCAGGTATACCGTTTACACTTGGGAACACAAGACGGGGATATGTTAATGGCAAGAAGAAATCAAGGAGATATGATTCCTAAATCGCTATGTTTGAACTCTGACTTTGAAAAGTACGGTTTTATCTTAAGTTCTGATAAAGGCATTAAAATTCCTATGACACTAATTGATTCTAATGAGATATGCCAAGTACATTTTTTAATTGCTTGGAATAAGAATATCAAAGAGGATGTTTCAACGTGGTTGGCTGTGGACCAGTTCTCAAATGAAATATTAAAGGGAGAAGAAATTTTGTAAATACCCTCAAAATTGTCATAGTCCATCTGATAACATAGTATCACGCATCGGACATACGCCCTCGGCCCGGCAGAAGGATTTCGGAAAAGGAGATAGTTGCAGGACACCCTAGCATTCGCTGGGGTCGTGAATACAGAACCGTTAGATGAAATCACCCAAATAAATAAAACCATCTAAAAAGGGTGAAAAGAAAAAATGATAAAATCTATTAGCATTGATGAATGGATTGGGACCACATTCAATGAAGAAATAGTTATGAATCCTACATGGGCAGACATTTTAAGTTTTTTAAGAAAACTCGATGGAGATAAATTTACATTAGTTTTTTTGAGGTACCAGACACAGATTCAGCATTAGTTGGAGGCGGAACGGAATATTTCATAGTGTCTATTACAATTGATGGTAATATATATACTCTTATGAACGATAAACAGGGAAACAATGAAATTCTTCTAGTTGCTGGTGGTCAGTTAAGCAATTATTGCGATAACATTTGTATAGAATTAATTCCTATGATTGAAGTAATAAAGTATTATTATGAAACTGGAAAACTACTCGAAACACATAAATGGAAACAAGAATAATAATTACTTTGAATGCAACTCGAAGAAGTGGACAACATCATCTAACATCGAATTAAACGCATCCGAGTAGGACAAGCTCTTCGCTTGGTCTGGAAGAGGTGTTTCGGAGGAGCCGATTCACCGGACACATTCGACCTGTTAAGTCTGAAGAGTATTCCTAATGGTCACCTTATACTGCTTGAACTTCAGGAATACCCAAACGCTATGTGAAATCAACGGGATTATTTAAGAGACAAACATAGGTGTGACCGCTTGGCGCTTTTTCTTACTCCACGAGCAAGTTGCAATAAAATGAACATGAAGTAGATAGAGCTGAGTGTCTACTTCATGTTCGCCTAAACTTTTGAAAATTGAATTACAGGTGGATCAATGGATCTTTGGAGGTTCAGAATTCATCCTATCGTTAAGCTGCGTCACAAAATCACCTTCGTTCCGGCCGGGGTTATTTCGAAACATTTTCGCTTCTTCCACCAGAACTTCGTCTGTATCCGTACCAAGTATCTTTATTGTTGCATCAATGAATGAAGTAAGTGGCATCGCCCGTGGTTCATCGTTGTTGCTTTGAACCCATGGGGGCACAATTTCTATTACTTTTACCGATGTGTCTTTAAGCATGTACCTTTGGGACAGCGTATAGGTATGAAGTGCTGCCTTCGTCGCGGAGTATACAGCAGTTGTCGCTAATGGTACAAATCCAAGTATTGAAGTCGTGTTGATGACAACCGCTTCTTCTTTGGACTTCAAATGCTCGATGAATGCAGAAGTCAACCGAATGGGACCTAGCAAGTTTGTAGTGACAGTCGAAATCAAAACATCCTCATCGATCATGCCCGCCGCGTCATCGGACTGTATGATGCCGGCGTTGTTAATCAAGACATTCACATCCGGGTATTCTTCGATTAGCTGCTTGGCGGCCGCCTCTATGCTGGCAGGATCTTGTACATTCAATTCCACTGCGGACATGCCGGGATTCGCTTTGATCGTCTCCTCCAGACGCTCTTTACGTCGACCGGAGATAATAACCTTGTTTCCAAGATTGTGGAGAGCTTCTGCTAACGCACGTCCAATTCCCGAACCGCCGCCTGTAATAAAAATCGTGTTTCCTGTAAGTTTCAATTTTTAAACCCTCCTAATTCAATGTAAATTAAATTATCCAAACATTGTAAAACAATAGATTTCATGATTACAGCTCCTCTAAAATTGAACATATGTTGAATCATCAACATAAATTTTATAAAGTGAATGTAACAGAGCGGTATATGGGGTTCAATGGTTAAAACAAGCGTGGTTGTTGATTTTTCAACAGAGGACTTCGAAATGTTCATTTTTTCGGATGGTACAAAGGGGAGAAGGATATGGACAGGCGTATTCAAAAATCGAGGCAAGCCATTATTGATGCTTTTATGAGGCTGATGTCAGAAAAGGAATTCGAGAGAATTACGATCAATCAAATTGCGGAGGAAGCGAATGTCAATCGCGGAACGGTTTATTTGCATTTCGCTGACAAGTACGATCTACGCGATCAATGCATGGAAGCTCAAATTAACGAGTTACTGCGCAATTGTATGTCTGAAGATAATTTCTTTCATCTCCCTTCCAAAACCGCACTACTGCGCACGTTTGAATATTTGGAGCAGCATGCTTCATTCTACTCTAGAATGCTAACGAACAAGGGAAGTACGGTTTTTCGGAACCAAATGGAGACAATGTTTCGGCAAAGTCTGAGCGAGCATCTGGATTCGATCAACCTCGATCAGGAAATGAACAGGGACATTACGGTGCAATTTTTAATTTCAGCAGCGGTGGGGGTAGTGGAATGGTGGATTACTCGTTCGATGCCATATCCGGCATCGGTCATGGTTGAACAATTTTGGAATTTGCTGAACCGTGGTGTCGAGGGACACGAACGAACATCGTCCATTTGAGTCTCTAATTTAGAGGTTTTATACACAAACGTTATCAGAAATTCTTGAATTACTAAAACATAATAATAAGATCTCAAAAGTACTAAAAGCTATAGTATAAAGAACGCGAAAGAACTGGAGGTCACTTTATGGATACACTCTTTGCCAATTGGAATTAATATAATTCGAAAAGATGCATATGAACTAATAATCAAACTACAAAATGGAAAAAGACCATATAAGAAAATTCGCTGATAAAAAAATTTGCAGATTGATTTTGAATGCATAGTGAAGAAGTTCGGTAACTTCTGATAACATAATATTCAAGCATCGAATTCTCACGGAGCTTTGGCCTGTTGGGATGGAGTTCGAAGAGGGATTTCAGCAGACAACCCCTTTGGAATTCATGAGTACGGGAAGGTTAGGCGAAACCTGTGTAAGGAAAAAAGTAAAAAGAAAATGGAGGTATGTTTGGTGCTGACACTAGAAAAAGCTAGAAAAAATGATGCACAAAAACTTGCTGAAATACAAAAGGCCAGTTTTGAGGATGAGTCAAAGCATTTTAATAACAACGAAACCGTTGGGCCAATAGGATATGACTCCATAAGTTGGCAAGAAGAGATGATGCAAAATTGCGAATATTTCAAGGTGCTCTTTAATGGAGAAATAATCGGGGGAGCTTTGATATTCGTAGAATGTAATCAAGTGCATAATCTAGGAAGAATCTTTATTGATCCAAATTTTAAAAATCAAGGAATCGGAACGAAGGTGATGGAGAAAATTGAAAATAAATTTCCAGACAGCACTGAATGGTGGCTGGATACTCCTAGCTGGAGTGTGAAGAATCATCACTTCTACTCAAAGTGTGGGTTTACTAAAGTTAGAGAAGAAGGTGACTTATACATTTTTAAAAAGACTTTATAAACTTATGTAATGTACAAACGTTATGAGACATCAGTACTATGTGTTACCAAGAAGATATTCAATGAAAGTGAAATGGGAGGATCTACAATGAAGATTGATTTTGCGATTGAATCAGATTATGAGTATATCTCGTTAAGAGACAAGCACATACATAAGACATTGATAAGACCAAAAATAAAAGAAAATGAAATTCTAATAATTAGAGAATCCAATCAAGAAATAGGTTGGATGAGATATGGATTTTTTTGGGACAACACACCATTTATGAATATGATATGGATAGATGAGGAGTATAGAGGAACAGGTATTGGTAAAAAAGTTGTCCACTATTGGGAAGAATTAATGAAACAAAAAGGATTTGAAATGGTCATGACCTCAACACAGTCGAATGAAGGAGCTCAGCATTTTTATAGAAAGCTTGGATATAGAGATGCTGGATGTTTAATGTTTGAGAATGAACCTCTGGAAATAATACTGAAAAAGGATTTAAACAAAAATTGACGTTGAGTAAATCAAGGCAGGTACTGACATCTGACAACATAATATTCAAGCTGCGTCTCCAATGGAGCCTAGGTCTGGTTGGATTTCGAAGAGGGTTTTTGCAGACAACCCCTGACGGGGCCCATGAATAAAGAAGTGTTATCTGAAATACGACAATTGATTTATTTATAGGAGGCAAGAGCAATGAATCGACTAAATCTAAGTACAATAATTAGTTCTTTCATATTAGGTCTCTCTATTGTTATTACTGGCTTGTTTATTAGTCATTCCGGAGACAGAGAACTGAACAAAAACGGAACAAATCATAAAGAATATAAACCACTAATGACAATCAAAGAAACAGCTGGTTACTTAAATATAACTGAACCCCAAGTAAGGACAATCATTTCTAGTGAGGAAAATATGTTAGAGACCACTGGTTCATATTCTGGTAAGATGTTTCCCCTTATTAGAATTGGAACTGATATTTATATAAGTACAGATGGATTAAATGAATGGTTAAAGGAGTCCACAACACAGAGAACACAATATTAGAGAAAGCACTCGAAGAAGGCCGTACATCAGATAACATATATCATGTTATATGAAATATATGCAAAAGTTAACTTTGTGAAATAATGAAAGGAAGCAAGAATGAAGAGATATATTGAATTTTCTTTCTATTTACCGTTTTTTGATTTGATAGATGATACAGATGGGGTGTTTAGTTTAGAGGAATTAATGAGACAACTAAATATAAGATTTAATATTATGGAATTATATAACCAGTATTTATCATATGGAGAGGGTGTTTCCAGAGTAGGGAAGGGAGATGTTTTTGTGTTTTTCACGAAATATTGATAAGAATATTTTTATATTAATAGATTTGTTCAATGACTTTACTGATCAGCATAACATGGTGAAATTAGGAGTACGCTGTGAAATTAATCATGATAAGCGAATAAGGGATATCTTCAATAATATTCACTTAAGGGCAGAGATTAAAAGTAAAATAAATGAGAGTGATGATGATTTACTGAAGTTGGATATCAACAGTGAAGATTATCCAAAAGAGATTCCTTATGGGGATCATATATACATAAAGAACATCTATTATAACACCATATAGGTATTATGCCAGCAGTTCAAGAAGGCAGATACATCATATAACATAATATTCAAGCTGCGGCTCTGAATGGAGCCTTGGTCTGCGAGATGGATTTCGCAGAGCATTCTAGCAGACAACCCCTTTGAGGTTCATGAATACAGAAGCGTTAGATGAAAATCACCATATAAACCAAGTTGAAAAGTGGGGAGCATAGTATGGCGAACACCATTTCATTACCAAAAGAATTAAATGATGTAGTTGAACCCATAGGTATGTCAAACGGATAAACTCAGTTTTTATTGAAGTTCTAGCTATTAGTGGATCAATACTAGCTAAAACGAATCGAGAAAAAGAAATAATTATTTGGCTAGCACAAAGGGATCAGTCTGTAGTTGGAATAGGAACAGTTGGTTTTGATATTGATGAAATGCCTTGGACTATAGACTCTTTTGAAAGCGAGAAAAATTTTATACTAGATACGATTTCAAATGCAGCAGATGGCTTAGGGTGGGACAAATTAAGCTATAAACCACGTCAAGATTGGGTTGTTAATTGTTTGAATCAATTTGGCTTAATGATTAAAGTATTTAATAAAGAAGATGTTGACATGGACAATTATATAGAATGGTCAGAAATTGAAGAGGAGGATGATAATCCTACAATTCCAAGAGGGTATCCCAAATGCGAAAAGCATAACATCTATTTAAATTGCCATGGATGTATACTTTGCAATAATGGAAGCTGAATTAAGGACTGTAGGTATTCCATAGAAGATGTAATGATCATATGACATAATATTCATGCTTCGGGTCTTGCAATGGCCTTGGTCTGCCAGAGGGATTTCGAAGAGGCAGGAGCAGACAGACAATCCCTGAGGGAGTCATGAATACAGAAACGTTGGGCGAAATATTGTGATCATACAATGAAGTTCGGGGAGAGCGATGAAGATTTTCTTAAAAAAAGTAGATGAAAATAAACTTGATGTACTGTCAGTAAATATGGAAATTGACATAAGAAAAGAATACAAAAATATAACAAGACACAATGGGCGAATGGTCCATGTTATTGATTGGAGGATAGCTTTATATATAAACGGAAATAAGTTGCACGAAGATGAAGTGTTTGTTGAAGACGAATTTTTAAAATCATTAATTTGTCCAGGAAAGTATCCTATGTTCACTTGTACTTGCGGTATATTTGGTTGTGGGGGATACAATGTTGAAGTCAGTCATGAGGATGATAGATTGTTTTGGTTAACTGAGCAATCGCCTTTTAAGGAACAATTCGTTAAGACTTCTAATAAATTTGCTTTCTCTTGGGACCAAATAATAGATTTTTTAGAAGAATTAATACATAAATTTGATGATCTAAAGAGCATAATGATTACGCATGGCTTGAATTTTCAATATGATGTAGAAAGATATAGAGGAGTAATTAAAACGATAAAAGAGCGAGCAAATCAGAAAAATAATAATTAAAGCAGATTCAAAGAAGTTACAATGCTTCAGCTAACATTACATTCAACGCTAAGGGCCGAGGCAAGTCGACCATTGGTCCAAGAAGCATTAGGCGAGGAAGTGACTGATAGGACAAGCCTGCACCGACTAAGCGCATCACGCCAGGCCTTCGGCCTTTAAGTCGGTGAGGGTTGTGAATACATCAACGTTAAGTGAAATCTATATATGATAATCAACAAGGAGAAACCAATGACAACGATAAATACTCTACAAACTAAACTTTCCAGCCGATATGATGAATTTGACCCAGAGCAAGATGGGAATAAGAACACAAAATTTGCAGATTTAATTATTGATGGAAGATCACTTTGCCAAATGCTCAAGAAGCACGATATGGTTCCATCCTTAGGATGGGGAAGCGAAGATCATCAAAAAGAAATGATTCAATACTTTTTGCTAAAGAAACCACATGAGCATATGTATTATAGATATCCAATACTTGTATGTCCTTGGTGTGGAGATGAAGAGTGTGGTTATATCTCAGTGAAAATTGACAGGGAAGAAGAAATTGTAATATGGAAGGATTTCAAGTTGGAGCATGAGAACAAATCAATAAATCTAGGTCCCTTTTATTTTGAATGGGAAAACTATGAAAGAGTTATTAATAATACTTTTAGAATAATAGAAAAATAATAATGTACACTGATTTGTAGAAGGCAAAGACATCACTTAACATCATATTCAAGCAGCGACTTTTACGGTGCCTTAGTCTGCGAGATAGATTTCGAGAAGGCATTTCAGCAGACAACCCCTGACGGAGCTCATGAATACAAGCGTTATAGAAAAGGGACGCAAACCATAAAAAGAAGGTGTTTAAGTTGTTTGGTTTATTTAAGAAAAAGAAAACAATATTTGAAAATCAACTAAACAAACTTTCTGAATTGGGCATCTTCATGAGTGCAGATTTAAAGAAAGAATTACTTTTGGAAGAATTTTCGAGAAATGAATATGAAGAAGATCCCTACAACTTGCTACTACTTACTTTAGGTGGAGAAGTTGAAGTGAATGGTGAATTTATAAATGTATCTGAGGAAATTTGGTATTTAGATACTGAATGTATTGAGGACCATGGAGACTATGCAAGAATAATAATACGATTAGAGAATATAACAAAACTTAATTTAAATAATATAACGGATTACGTAGATATTCAGAATGGTACTGCATGGGTTTCTTTTGAATATATGAATGAACTTATCAGATGGGAAATGAAAGTAGATGATGATTGGTTGGATATGGAGATATTCAAGAAATTTAACGAACTAATAAAGACTGAACAATCCATGAAATTGTATATTTCAATTTTAGATCAAGGTTGCCTAATGGGCTATTTTAATAAAGAACAAGTAATTGAAATAAATAAATTAACAAAATACAAATTTGAAGAATATTAGTAAGTATATCAGTAGGCGTCCCTATCCTATAACAACATATTCAACGCTGTGTGGCTATGACTTCTTGGTCCGGAGCGAAGTTTAAAGTAGCGGTTTCGAAGAAGTAGATTTATTAGCAGGAGAGTATATTCGCCGATAACCCTTTACTGCCTAACCGAGGAGGATTTTGGGGAGGTGTTTTCAGCAGACAACCCCTTTGGGGTTCATGAATGCGGAAACGTTATGAGAAATTGCGAAGGACATTAAAAATCAAAACAAATAGGAGTTACACTACATTTTATGAGGTGACAAACATTGAATACAACGGATGAAGAGTACGTTACATTAGAGCATTTTTTCGCAATGTTTTATAGCAATTATGATTCAGATATAAAAATGTTGAAAGAATATACAGAGCTCTATAAACAAATGGAATCAGGTGAAGTCATTAATGAATTAATTGACCAACTGAATGATTTTGAGTTATGTGTCGAAAGTGGGATATTTAAAGACATATTAGACCATTATGGAAACAAAATGAAGGTTGAAGATTTTAGAAAGAATATCAGAGGGCTTTTAGAAGATTTGAGTAGATAATGTGTAGGTAACTCAATGTAAATTCTCATAACAAACTATTATTGCTGCAAGCCTGACGGCCTTGGTCTGCAAGAGGCATTCCGGGGAGGTTTGATCAGGCAGACAAAGACAACCTCTTGAGGGGTTCATGATTTCAGGAACGTTAAGCGAAGTCATTGCTGGGTATAGAGAGGGAAAAGCATGCATATCAAAGGAGTAATTCTTGAGGGATTTTCTAATGCGGGTAAGACATCGGTATTGAGGGCTATTAAGCAGTACCAATCACAGGATGAATCGGCAGAGAGAAGTGTAGTTATTCTTGGTGAACATTACACACAAATATTGAATAACAAGCATGGGAAGTTTTTAAGATTATCTCAAGAAGAGCATTTAACCTTACTGAAGGAAAGAACAGAAATGTTAACAAAGCTCAATGAATGGGCTGTACAGTTAGGGCCTGCATCAAGAAGGGCCAGAGGACTATTTTACGTTTTAGAAAGATTCCACCTTAATCACAGGGTAGCTTTCTCCAACTCAGACCACATTGAAGTCATGACAATTGAAGAAAAACTCGTATCTCTAGGTGCAGAGTGCATATTGCTAACTATTTCTCCTGAAATGGCTGAAGAAAGAATTATAAGCAGAAATCCAAGTGAATGGATAAACAAGCCTGAAGCAGTAAAAATGTCAGTAAACGAATTATTGGAAACACAAAATATGTTAAGAGAACAAGCCAAACAATCGAAAGTGCCTACAAGAGAAATCAATACAGATGATAAAGACTGGAACAGATGTGTCAGAATAATCATGGAAGGCAATGACATTGCTTAACATCATATTCAAGCAGCAGCTACTGACGGAGCCTTGGCCTGATAGGTCGATTTCGAAGAGGAATTTCAGCAGACACCCCCTTTGGGGTTCATGAATACAGGAACGTTATGCGAAACCTCAGTAAATTAAATACGGTATGGAAGTGAATTGATGGAGGGACCAATCATAACTTGTATGAGTATAGGCGTTTATGCTCATGCACTTACAAGAGGTAATAAATACATCGTAAAAAATGAGGACAGGGATAAGTATAGAATCATTGGAAACCACGGGAAAGCAGTTTGGATATCAAAAGCATTTTTTATTGAAGGAAATATAGAAGTGCCTTATTTAGAAACATGGAAGTTTGATGATGATCCAAAGGAGTTTGATTTGGTGGAGGTGACCCTTACCTTTTCGGATGGAAGTGAACGGTGGAGTTTGGTGACAACCCCTCAAAAATTAGTAAATCACTTTAAAAAAGAAATGGAAATACCAGGATTTAATATTAAACATCTAATTATAACGAATACAATGGACCACGACGATATTGAAAAAACATTGAAATATTTAGAGGTAAATGATGAATTAACAGAAGCAAGCAAATCTTTGGAACGTTGATTCGGAGAGGATAGAGGAATCGCATAACATTATATTCAAGCTGCGTCCACAATTGAGCCTAGGTCTGGGAGTTGAATTTCGAAGAGGGATTTCAGCAGACAACCCCTTTGGGGTTCATGAATACAGAAACGTTAGGTGAAACCTTTGAGAATCTAGAAATGAGGTAACTTTAATGATGCAATACAGAATCCGACCAATAATAGAAGATGATGTGTTTTTTTTATGGGAGATGTTATATGAATCATTATTTGTCCCAGAAGGTCAAGAGCCATTCGATAAAGCGATAATAAAAGACCCTTATATATCAAAGTATATTGAAGGTTGGGGAAGAGAGGGGGATTTTGGATTTATAGCAATGAACCATGAGGGTGAACCCGTCGGATCAATAACAGTTCGATATTTTAACGAGGATAATAAGGGATTTGGATTTATTGATAATGATGTACCCGAACTAGGAATGGCTTTGTTAAAAGAATACAGGGGAAGAAAAATCGGAATGGCCTTAATGGATGAATTATTTAAAGAAGCTAGGAAGAGGAATATAAAAAAATTATCCCTCAGTGTTGATCCGAGCAATGCAGCCGCAATGAAACTCTACGAGAGATTCGGATTTAAAGAAGTTGGGAAAGTTGATTCATCAATCACGATGGTTGTCGATTTGAGAAGTTAAAATACAGTAGTAATAAGACTATTTTAAGGAACTCAAAAGAAATCAAGGGTATCGCCTAACATCATATCCAAGCAGCGGCTCCTTACGGAGTATGGGTCTGCGAGGTGGATTTCGGAGAGGAATTTCAGCAGACAACCCCTTAGAGGTTCATGAATACAAGAACGTTAGCTGAAATATGACTAAAAAAACAAAAAGGAGCCAAAACAATGAGTGAATTGACTTCAGGAAGCTTATCACTATTGAAATATAAAGAAGCAATTCTTGAGCATGATCCTATATACGCGGAGGATTTAAATGACAAATGGTTTGTTTTCGTAACCAAAGATACAGAAGAAAGTGAAGAAATTCCAGAAAGTCTATTTCAAATTTCAGAAAAAATCCCAGTGTTATATTTTTATAATTTTGAAGATCACTGTTGGGGATACCGTGTAGTTTACAATTCACAAGAGATAGCAAGTCTTCATATATCATATGTGTTATTAGATACTTCAATTATTAAGCTTGCAGAAGAAAGATATCCAGAGGAAGATCACATTGAATTTTTATATGTAGACCCTAGAGGGGACAAAATCAGAACTGAATTAATTGAAGAAGTTCTGAGATCTAATGAATACAATGAGAAAATAGCAAAACAGTTTACAAATTGCAATCTAAAAACATTTAGATTTTTTGAACTAGATAATGAGCGAATAAAACAATTAGACGATATTTTGAATAATAATTACTATACACAACTGGAATCTAAGCATCAGTTAGTAGAAGAGTTTAAAGAATTATTAAACATTCAAGAGATGGATTGGATACGAGCGGATAGAATTAATAAAGAATAGAAGGGGATAGTAGTTTTACGAAGAACATACATCACCTAACACAGTATCTGACGCTGCGTTGAGGGCGCTTCTTGTTCTGCCCGAGGAAGCGGAATCAAGCAGACAACCTGCACCATCTAACCATGATGCGCCAGACGCTAACGTTCCTTTAAGGTGGTGAGGGTTCGTAGATACAAGAACGTTTAGGTGAAATGCGAAGTGTTAGGAGGCTTGAATGAATTACGATGAAGTATTAAATGAAGTATTCTTTAAAGATGGAAGTCTAAGGGATATTTATATATTGGATACAGACATCCAAGTATGGGCTTTAATTTTTAATTACCTAGAAAGTAGTGAGATTAATTATCAGGTAACTATAGATGGGCTACTAACTAGAATTAGGGATATTGCTGAATTGTTAAGAATTAAAAAAGAAGCAAGTATTGGGATAACTATTGAATATAGTGAAATTGATATTTGTGGGCATTTTTATGAAGGAAGCGTTATTGAATTTGATATTTCACCAATACAGATAGACTCAGAGAAAAAAATAGATGTACTCATGAACTTTCTAAAAGATTTAAGTCGGAACCTAAACAAAACGATAATTATAACTCCAGAAATGACTATAGAAGAGGTATTAGTTCGAGTAGAGCCTAAAGGGAAAATTGAATTAATTATGTGAGTATTTCAGTGCATTCCACCTAACATCGTATTCACACTGTAGTCGCTTTCGCTTCCTTGGTCCACTAGATGCGGCTCAAGAAGCAAATTCAGTGGACCGTCTGAGAACTTAACCATGTAGCGGGCAGCTCCTTCAGAGCCTTAAGGTTCTCATGTTCGTGAATACACAAACGTTAGCCGAAATAACCGTAATATTGAAAAGGAGAGTATACATGAAATTTACTTATACACTAAGTAATATTGGTTGGGCAGATGTACATCTTCGAATTGAAAATTCGGAAATTTATACTTCTCCAAGCTATCTCTCTGGGGCTCAGGCGATCAACCTTGCAAGGCTAAGTATTTGACTCGGTGCTGAAGCACCTTAATCCTTTCGGGGGATAAATACATAAACGTTAGCTGAAAATCGCCAAATTAAATAACAAGGGGGATTTTTATGTCTGATATTACTGGGACAATAAAATTGATTATCTAAGAAATACCCGCTGGTTGTACTATAACGATGATTACTTGGAATTTCTTATACAAAGGGTTTGGAAGATAAATAAACCTGTAAAGATCATAGATTATGGATGCGATTTTGGATATTTAGGACTAAAGCTTCTTCCATTGCTACCAAATGGATCAACATATACTGGCATTGACAAAGGCATGGAATTAATTAAGCAAGCCAATAAAATATCAAAAACAATATGAAGCAGAAGCAACTTTTTCTAAAGAGTTCAGTGATAAATCTTGGTTAGTATAACACCTAATATGAAGATTTCCTTTGGTACGGTACAGAGACTTTTAAAGTAGGGTGTATGCAAAAAACATTGTGGGAGGCTATATGTGGGTACAGACATTTGGTTTTTTGTAGAGAAAAGGTACTTCAGAGACGAATGTGAACAGATTGATGGTACTTGGAGAAAAATCAAAAAGAGTAAGCAAGAATTAAATGATACTGCTACTTGGTTAAGTGTAGATAAGTGGACTGTTAACCCTTATTACTATCTGTATCCAGAACACAAGACTTCTAAATTGAAACCAAGTGATCCTTATGAATTTTACAGTGGGGATAGAAACTATGATTTATTTAGTATTCTATCGAATACTAGGAATGATCATAATCTAAAGTTTATATCTTTGCCAAGAGGTCTTCCAGTGGATATTTCCCCTCCATTGAGTGAAGTTGCATTCGAGGATAAAGATGATTTTTATGACCACAGTTGGCTATTATTGAAGGATTTAATTAATTTTAAATGGGATGAAAATTATTATTGTGATCAATTTATGGAATACAGAAATATTATGAATACATGTTCGAACTTCATCAATGAAACAATTCCAAAATTATTGAAATTAGGGAATGCTGAAGATGTAAGAGTGATTTTCTGGTTTGGTTAGGACAGAATATTCGTCTTATTTATCAGGTGAGTTATGTGGGATTAGAAGATGTTAGTAGCTCAAAAAAATGTGGTGGATATCCTATACTTAATATTCAACTGCATCTCCTTACGGAGCCTAGGTCTGCGAGAAGGAGTCTCGAAAAAGGATTTTCAGCAGACAACCCCTTTGGGGGAGCGTGAATACAAAAACGTTATCCTAAATAATTGCAATTTGAAAAAAGGAGCGTGATACCATGAATGAGAAGTCACGGTTACTAGAGGAGTTCAAAGAATGGATCAGTTTTGTTTCTGAGATTCGTGAAATGGATTGGCAAATAACGATTGCTGAAGGTAAATGGTCAGTTCAGGATGTCGTAAGTCATATACTGCTGTGGGATAAATACTTTTTTGAAGCAGCAATAAATCCGATATTAAACAATAAACCTTTGACATTAACACATATGGATTTTGAACAATTTAATCAGGATGCTATTGAATATGGAAAAACAAAAACGAAAGAAGAATTAATTAAAATGACTATTCAGTACCGTAACATGATATTGGAGAGTATAGAGAGTTTTGAAGACGATAAGTTTACTAAAGAATATGCTAACGGGAAGTTTACTGTAATATCATATTTAAGAGATTTTATCTGGCATGATCAACATCATATCAGACAGATTGATGAACTTAAAAGAAAAGCTATGTGAGTATATAGGCGGGTGAATCATGTGGGGGATTATTGGAACAAAAGATTTACTGAAGAAGGGATGATTTGGGGTTGTGAACCAAGTCAAACTGTAACCCAAGCTATAGATTTGTTCAAAAAGAATAATGTACATGATATTTTGGTTCCTGGTGCTGGATATGGAAGAAATACAAAGGCGTTCTCTTCTTATTTTCAGGTTGATGGAATTGAGATATCTAGTTCAGCTATAGATCTAGCAAAAGAATGGGACTTAAAAACGAATTTTATTCAAGAATCGGTATTAGAGTTTAGTACATGCCAAAGGTATGATGGAATATATTGTTATGATTTATTGCATTTATTTTTGTTAGAAGATCGAAAAAAACTGATACAGAATTGCGTGAAGCATTTGAAGGAATTGGGAGTAATGTATTTCACATGTTTTTCTGATTGTGATTTTAATAATGGTGTGGGTAGGGAAATTGAAGAAGGAACATATGAATACAAGAAAGGGAAATATGCTCACTTCTTTACTGAAGAAGATTTAAAAGGACATTTTAATGATTTGAATATATTAGAAACGGGTTCCATAAGAGAGACTCTGATATATGCAGAAAAACAACAGAAAAAATATGAATTAAGATATATATTTGTTCAAAAGATTTGATAGCTATTCTAAGAAGCAAGCAACTTCAACTACATCGTTTTATTGCTTCACTCAGCTCAAGTTGATTTTTTGTGCTTTTTGAACAAAGCAAATACACTGCCGTAAGCCTAATCGCTTAGGACAGTGTATTTGTCTTTAGAACCTGTATATCCGTTGAAAACTTTTTATTCCTCTCCGGTCGCCACCGGATTCTCCTCATAGCTGATCCAGTCGCTCCAGCTTCCCGGATATAAACGGACCTTACTAAATCCAGCTTCATTCAGGGCCAGTACATTGGGACAGGCGGATACGCCAGAACCGCAATACACGATAATTTCTGCGTTTGGATCAAGGTCGGCAAAGTGCTGCTGCAATTGTTCCGCATTTTTAAAGCTGCCTTTTTCGTCCAATACTTCTTTCCAAAAGTAATTCACCGCACCGGGGATATGCCCCGCAGCTTGATCTATGGGCTCTTCCAGTCCCAGGTAACGCAGCCGCTCTCTGGAGTCGATCAATATAGGTGAAAAACCGATATAGGAGCCAACAGGAACAGAATCTTCGGATACACGTTGCACTTCTTGCATATTTGTGAGCATTTGCGGCTGTACATTCGGTGTGAATGTACTTGGAATGCGAATCGGCTGGTCTGCCGTAACGGGAAACTTTGCTTCCTTCCAAGCGCTGTAGCCCTCTTCCAGCACATACACCTGCTCATGCCCGAGATAGCGCAGGAGCCACCAGAAGCGGGAAGCCATCATACCGCCTTGGTCATCATAAGCGACGATGCGTGAAGATGCGTTGATCCCGGCAAGACTCAGACGTGCGGCAAGTGTATCCGCATCAGGTAATGGATGGCGACCACCATGCTCACCAAGAGGAGCAGTAAGGTCTTCTTCCAAATCGAAGTGAACCGCCCCTGGAATATGGTCTTCATTAAATTGAGTCCGTCCAGCCCCGGCTTGTCCGAGCAGGGAACGGCAGTCAGCAATGATCATGTCCGGCTCATACAATCGGGCCAGCAGCCAGCGTTTGGATACGATGGATTTCATAGAGGATTCCGCCTTCCTTTATTTAACAGTAAATTTAATCCGTTGAGTATGGTTTATGAAAATGGGGTAAATAAGTTAAGAGCTGACCTTCAGGGGATGCTCAGTGTCGGGCAACTCACTTTGGTGGATGACTTTCTTTTTAAAATCCGCTCCGTATCGGATAAAAATCCATACCCCGAACAGGATGAAAAAGCCTGCACCAAATTGTAAAGTAGACAACCTTTCCCCGAGCAGCACCCAAGCTAGCAGGGAAGAAATAACGGGTTCGCCGAGTACCGCCATCGACACCGCGGTGGCGTTAATGTATTTGAGCAGCCAGTTAAACAGGTAATGTCCGAACAGCGTAGGCACAATGGCAAGCAGCAGGAACAGTCCCCATTCCCGTGGAGCGTATCCGGTAAAAGGAATGGCATTGACCACATTATACAGCGCAAGTGAGGTGGCTGCGATGGCGAAAACCCAAAAATTATACACAAACGCGCTCAAATGCTCGCGCAGATGCTTGCCCATCAGCATATGGATGGACACGGCTACCATACCCAAGAAGGACAGTGCATCCCCGAGCAGGGCTTGTCCCGATACGTGGAAGTCTCCAGCTCCGATGGCCAGTGAGCCGATAAAAGCCATACCCATTCCGATGAGCATAGCGCGATTCGTGCCCGTCCGGAAAAACAAAAAAGAACCGAGCATGACAAGGATCGGCTCCAATGTCATAATAACGGTAGAGCTTGCAACGGTGGTTAGTCGCAGTGAGCCCATCCAGAGCAAGAAATGCAGCCCTAGCGCAATGCCGGACCAGAGGATCAGCATCCACTGCTTGCGGGTCAGGCTAAACAGCTCAGTGCGGTATTTCCAGACCAAAGGCAGCATGATCAGATTGGTTAGGTACAAACGGTACATAGCGATGACGGACACCTCGGCTTCAGACCATCTTACGAAGATCGAGGAGAACGAAATAGCGATAATACCTATGATGTACAATAATTCAAAGGAAAACGACGGTTTGTGTGCTTGATTCATGTGGCAGCTCCATCCGTATGGAAGAAAGTAAATACGTCTATGTTCCTTCCAAGCGGTATCTCGAAAAATAGGTTTAATACAGCCCATTATACCGTACCTGACATTCCCGTGGTATTAGGATTTTGCAAAATCCTGAGAATATTATAAACGGGAGCAGGAGGTAGGATTTTAAGTGAGACGTTGCGTAGAACTTTTGCTGCACAAGCTCGTCTATCATAGTGGAGGTGGATTTTATGAAAAAACAAAACACATTTTCAATCATACTACTGACTGTAGTAGCAGTGCTGGCTCTGTCAGCCTGTGGAACGAAACCGCAAACCAATAACAACGCACCTCAAGGGGCAGACCAACCGCAAACGCAACAGCAGCCGCAAGTTAAACCGGAGCCAGTCGCTGAGCCGGAGGTTAAAAAAGGCACAGGTGTATACAATGGAGCTGCTGACCCGCATACGGTAGAGATTGAAACCAATGGCGAAGCCCAATCCTTCCAATTGGGGGAGGGACTGGACACGGTAATAGCTGGTCTTAAAGAAGGCGATACAGTAGCGTTTGAATATAACGAGAAAGCAGTAGAGGGCGACGCGACGGCGAAGCAACTGACTTTAACGAAAATACAAAAAACAGAGGCTGCAACAGATAGCAGTCAAAACGGAAGTTCCAGTCAAGCAGTAGGCGGGGAACGCTCGAAAACTCAAGCTTTTGAGCTTACCCTTGAAGGAAAAAAGGAAAAGCAGACAGCAACATTGGCAAAAGGAGAGGGATATTCACTGTATGTGTTTGATCCGATGTCCCTGTTTCCCGATCAAAACCGTGTTGCCTTGGCTGTAGATGATAACTATTATGCTGAAATTACAAAGCTGCCCTCCGATTTTAATCTGGATGAGCTTCAAAAAGAAGGCGAAAAGGATCTAGCTTCCATCGGCAAGGTGCAAAAGCTGGACAAAGCATCCGTCCCTCAAGCGCTGTCCAGTAGCCGTCTGTTCTTACAAGCGAGCAGTTCGAAGATGACACAACAATATATTGTTGTAGAAAATAAAACAGGCGGTTTCATCGTGAAAGTGAACATTCCACAAGGTGAACCTGCTGAAGGATTCGAATCCTTCATTTATACATCGCTGGAGAGCCTGCAAGCTAATAAATAACCCTACTTTGGTGTGGGGTGGTCGGCGGCTTACAATTATGAATTTAAGGCAGTCATGCCGCTGAAAATAGTTATTTTAAGGGCTAGGTTAGAGCTATAAGGGTCTAATCTATAATTGCGAGACCTGCACTTTTGTGCTATAAAGGATGAGAGAATAAGATCATTCCGGCTTGCGAAGTCGTATGAAGCGATGAAGGAGTTGTTAGATTTACTATGTCCATCGAAATGAATACACAAGAAGTCATCAACGTGATTAAAAACAGCAAGAAAAAGACGCCTGTTAAAGTATATGTAAAAGGAGCTTTGGCTTCCGCATCTTTTGGCGAGAATGTTCAAGCTTTTATTTCTGGAGACAGTGGTGTTGTATTTGGGGATTGGGCTGATATCAAGCCTGTACTGGATAGCGCAAACGCGAAAGAAGAAGACTACGTGGTGGAAAATGACCGCCGTAACTCTGCTGTTCCTATGCTCGATCTGAAAGGCATCAATGCCCGCATTGAGCCAGGCGCATATATTCGTGATATGGTTGGCATCGGTAACAACGCAGTCATCATGATGGGTGCAGTGATTAACATCGGTGTCACCATTGGTGAAGGCACGATGATTGATATGAATGCTGTGCTGGGCGGTCGTGTTAAAGTAGGTAACATGTGTCACATCGGTGCAGGCGTTGTCCTGGCGGGTGTCATTGAACCACCATCTGCACAGCCAGTTGTAGTAGAAGACGATGTATTGATCGGTGCGAATTCGGTTGTATTGGAAGGCGTGCGAATTGGTAAAGGTGCAGTTGTTGCAGCCGGAGCTGTCGTAACTGAAGATGTGCCTGAATACTCCGTAGTGGCGGGTACACCTGCACGTGTGATCAAACAGGTCGACGATAAGACCAAATCTAAAACTGAGATTTTGAAAGAACTGCGCGTTCTGTAAGAAGGCAAAAGTTTTTTATGTACCAAAGGTGAACGATTCCTTGTCAGAAGCATGATGCACTGACAGCATAACTTAGGGACGAAGCACAACGGACAAGGCTCGGCGGCTGCGCCGGGCTTTTGTCCTTTTGTTCTTTTGCCAGATAAGAGCTGATGAGCTATAAAGAGGAGGCGTAGCGGTAATGAGTACGGTCGACTATCGTTCTTTTGTCCAAATACGAAGAGATTTACACCAAATTCCCGAGCCAGGTTTTGAGGAATACAAAACACAGCAATATTTGCTGGATTATTTGGAAACGCTCCCTCAGGAGCGGTTGGAAATTCGTACATGGCGTACGGGCGTGTTAGTGTTCATTCATGGAACAGCTCCTGAACGCCGCTATGGATATCGTTGTGATATGGATGGTTTACCGATTGAAGAAGAGACAGGGTACGATTTTCGTTCGAACCATCCCGGCTATATGCATGCTTGTGGACACGATTTACATATGACGATTGGATTGGGAATTGTTACTCACTTTGCAAGCCATCCGATTAAGGATGACCTGGTTGTGCTGTTTCAACCTGCTGAGGAAGGGCCGGGCGGAGCCTTGCCTATGCGGGACAGCATGGAGCTGGCAGACTGGATACCCGATGAAATTGTCGCGCTGCATGTTGCACCTGAATATCCTGTCGGTACAATTGCGACTCGCCCGGGCATCCTATTTGCCAATACGTCGGAGCTTTTCATCGACCTGAAGGGTATGGGCGGGCATGCTGCGTATCCACACAAGGCGAATGATATGGTAGTAGCTGCTTGCCAACTGGTGGGACAATTACAGACGGTTGTAGCCCGTAATGTGAATCCACTCGATGCAGCGGTCATTACCGTGGGTAAGGTTAGCGGAGGCACGAAGCAAAATATTATCGCGGAAACCGCCCGTTTGGAGGGTACGATTCGAACGTTGTCAGCCGATACAATGATGCTGGTTAAATCACGGATTGAAGCGCTGGTACGCGGTGTTGAAGCTGGATTTGAATGCCATGCAGAGATTCACTATGGCTCAAACTATTTGCAAGTGTACAATGAAGCTCAGGTGACCGAGGAATTTATGAACTGGGTCCGTAATCGGCAGGATGTGCAGCTTATTGAATGCGGAGAAGCGATGACGGGAGAAGACTTTGGGTATTTTCTGGAGCGAATTCCCGGTCTGATGTTCTGGCTTGGTGTTGATACGCCTTATGGTTTGCATCATGCGAAGCTGGAACCTGCGGAGGAAGCGATTGGTGTAGCCATTCGTGTGCTGACAGACTATTTTACATGGAAGTCTCAAGGGTAAATGATACGCCCTGAATAATTATGTTTAATGAAAAGAATGAAATGGAATGAAGTCGAATTTTTGAAGGAGGGTGTTATGGGAGAGCAAACCATCATCCGATTTGAACGGGTGACCAAGCAATATGACAACGATCCCCCAGTGCTGGCGGACGTCAGCTTTGAGATTGAGCGTGGTAAATTTTATACACTGCTGGGTCCTTCCGGCTGTGGTAAAACAACGATTCTGCGTATGATTGCAGGTTTTGCGGAGCCGACAGAAGGCTCTATTTATTTAAATGGAAAACTCATTAATCGTGTTCCAGCCAATGAGCGGCAGGTCAATACGGTTTTTCAAGATTATGCGCTATTTCCGCATCTGAATGTGTTTGAAAATGTAGCCTTTGGTCTGCGCATCAAAAAGATGAACAAAAAGGACATTCAGGAGAAGGTGACACAGGCGTTGTCCTTTGTCAATCTGGAAGGCTACGGTGAGCGAGAAATTTCTGAGATGTCCGGGGGACAGCGTCAGCGTGTAGCCATCGCACGGGCTATCGTCAATGAGCCTGATGTTCTGTTGTTGGATGAACCGTTGTCTGCACTGGATTTAAAGCTGCGTACAGAAATGCAGTACATTTTGCGCGAAATGCAGCAGCGTCTTGGAATTACCTTTATTTTCGTTACGCATGATCAGGAGGAAGCGCTGGCCATGTCGGACGAAATTTTTGTTATGAATAAAGGTAAGATTGAGCAGAGTGGTACGCCTAATGATATTTATGATGAGCCGATTAATCGGTTTGTTGCTGATTTCATCGGCGAATCCAATATTGTCCCAGGACGGATGATTGCGGATTACCAAGTGGAATTTAACGGTCGACAGTTTGAATGTGTTGACGGAGGATTACGTCCGAACGAGCCCATTGAAATTGTGATCCGGCCAGAGGACTTGGAGATTACGAGTGTGGCTGAAGGCAAGCTACGTGTAAAAGTGGATACCCAATTGTTCCGAGGTGTTCACTATGAAATAAGCTGCTATGATGATTCGGGTCAGGAGTGGCTCGTACATTCTACCAAAAAGGCGGAGCTGGGCAGTGAAATCGGTCTGCGATTTGACCAGGAAGCGATCCATGTGATGCGGTTCGGGGAAACAGAGGAAGAATTTGATCGGCGTCTGGAAGCCTATGAAGAGGTGGATCAGCATGTCCGGTAATACAAGAGCAGCGTATCTGCTGCCTTACTATTTATGGATTGTGCTGTTCGTGGCAGCTCCGGTTGTACTTGTGTTTTACTATTCATTATTTGATGTGGATGGTCATCTCACCTTCAACAACTACGCTCAGTTTCTGACACCTGTTTATTTGAGCATGACGCTTAGCTCGTTCTGGTATGCATTTCTGATCACTGTATTTTCACTGTTAGTTGCTTACCCGGCAGCATATTTGCTCACACGCACCAAGCATAAGCAACTGTGGCTGTTGCTCATTATTTTGCCGACCTGGATTAACTTGCTACTCAAAACGTATGCTTTTATCGGGATCTTTGGTACCTATGGCCCGGTGAATGCGGTGTTAGGTATGGTTGGGTTGGGTGGTCAGCAATTATTGTTTACCAGCTCCAGCTTTGTGTTTGTGTCGGTTTATATTTTTGTGCCTTTTATGATTTTGCCCATCTATAACGCGCTGGAAGGGTTAAACCCGTCATTGCTGGACGCAGCCCGTGATTTGGGAGCCTCCAAATGGACCGCGTTTCGCAGGGTTATTTTCCCGTTAACGCTTGCGGGTGTGCGATCCGGTTGCATGGCTGTGTTTATTCCAGCGTTGTCGCTGTTTATGATTACCCGCCTGATTGCAGGTAACCGTGTGATTACACTGGGGACGGCGATAGAGCAGCATTTTCTGGTTACTCAGGATTGGGGTATGGGCTCTACGGTTGCCGTGTTCCTGATTTTGGCGATGGGGATCATTATGCTGCTCACCTCGGGAACGAAACGGAGGGTGCGGCATGGTAAATAAAAACCGATTCGGGAATATTTATTTGGTGATTGTTTTTCTCGTGTTGTACGCACCTATTTTGTATTTGATGTACTATTCCTTCAACAGTGGCGGGACGATGCATGAGTTTGAAGGTTTTACACTCCAATATTACAAAGAGGTGTTTGCAGACACCCGTTTGATCATTATTGTCATTAACACCTTGGTGATTGCTTTGCTGTCGTCTGCGTTGGCTACGATTATTGGCATTATGGGGGCGCTGGCTATTCATCAGATGCAGAACCGTCGAGTCAAAAACACGATGCTGTCGCTCAATAATGTATTGATCGTGAACCCGGACGTCATTATTGGCGCTTCCTTCCTCATTTTGTTCACGATGGTCGGGATTAAGCTGGGTTTCTACTCCGTTTTATTATCCCATATTGCATTTAGTGTACCGATTGCGGTCATTATGATTTTGCCGAGGTTGCAGGAAATGAGTCCATCTCTGGTCGATGCCGCGCGTGATTTGGGTGCCAGCCGAATGGATGTGCTGACCAAGGTGATTCTACCCTTTATCAAGCCAGGGATTTATGCGGGCTTCTTTATGGCGTTAACATACTCGCTGGATGATTTTGCGGTGACCTTTTTTGTGACAGGTAGTGGCTATTCGACCTTATCGGTGGAAATATACTCACGTGCCCGTCAAGGGGTTTCCTTGTCCATCAATGCGCTATCCACGCTCATTTTCCTGTTTACTGTGCTGCTGGTGGTGGGTTACTACTTTATTATGCGCAAGGCGAATCGTAATGGTAAAAAAGAGCCTGCGGCAGAAATGGGGGTGCCTAGATGAAGTCACTTGTGCGCGTGTTTCTGTCCATTTTCATCATCTCGTTTGGTCTGATGGGGGTTGCAGCATGGCTTAATTCCAGTCAAGGCTACTCCGGTGGCAACACACTGACGGTGTACAACTGGGGAGACTACATTGACCCCGAGCTGTTGGAACGGTTTCAGAAGGAGACGGGGATTACTGTCATTTATCAGACCTTTGATTCCAATGAGGCGATGCTGACGAAAATCGAACAGGGAGGAACTTCGTTTGATGTAGCGGTTCCCTCAGAATATGCTTTGGCTAAAATGAAGCAGGAGCACTTGTTGCTCCCGTTGGACCACAGTAAGCTGCCGAATTTGAAGCATGTGGATTCTCATTTTCTAAACCTGTCGTTTGACCCGAATAATGAATACTCGGTACCGTATTTTTGGGGTACAGTCGGGATTGTGTTTAACCCGGAGCTGACGAAAGGCATTGATTTTCATAGCTGGAACGGTCTGTGGAATCCGAAGCTGCGTAATAACCTACTGTTGGTTGATGGTGCGAGGGAAGTCGTAGGGATGTCACTGAACAGCCTTCACTATTCCTTGAACGATACGAATGAGGCACATTTACAGCAGGCTTTGACGAAGTTGGAGAAATTAGCGCCCAATGTCAAGGCGGTTGTCGGTGACGAGATTAAAATGCTGCTGGCAAACGAGGAAGCTGCTGCCGGGGTTGTATGGTCCGGTGATGCGTCTGAAATCATGGATGAGAACGAGAAGCTCGATTACATCGTGCCGGATGAAGGCTCCAACTTGTGGTTTGATAATATGGTTATTCCAAAAACTGCTACGCATGTGGATGCGGCCCATAAGTTCATCAATTTCATGATGCAGCCCGATGTAGCCGCTCAAAATGCCGAGTTTGTAGGATACTCCACACCCAACGAGGATGGAAAGAAGTTGTTGCCTGAAGATATCTCTGGCGACGAGCGTTTTTACCCTCCGTCCGAAATTACAGATAAGCTTGAAGTATACAACAATCTAGGCAAGCGTATGCTCGCTCATTACAATGAATTGTTCCTGCAATTCAAAATGCATTTAAAGTAGGGGAGTGGCGTTGAGATTAGGGGTTGGTGCTTTAAAGGTCGCTGCGGTGGCGGATGGTGCTTACCATCGCTGTTAAATTCCGATTTTTATGATTGAATATTTAAAGGTTAAAATCTCAATTTAAAGGCGACCGCTTCGCTTGTCCAGCACCATTCCGCCCCCTCCGCTGCACCGTGCTTAAAGGTACGCACCCATTAATCCCACACCAGATGAGGGAGTAGAGGAAGAGCGAACAGGCCCTTGAACCATCCGTACAGGTGGTTCAAGGGCCTGTTTTGTTTATTCACCGTGTAAAAGCGGGTGAGTATTGTACTTCTTTTCCCCATACTCCACACACACGTTAGAGAATTGTGGGATTTTAAGGCGGGCAGTGAGCGAAGCGGGCCATTTGAATCTGGAGAAGCGGTAGTGTTCGCTTTTGCTGTGGGATTCTTACCTATAAATGTTTTATCCAATTCAAGAATCCCACCGCAACGGCGATCGGAAGATCAAATGGACTGCGTAGCGCCTTCTCCCGCCTTAACTCCCTATAACCCTTTAACAAACCTCTCTATTTTATCCAACCCTTGCTCCAGCACATCCTGCCCGTAAGCATAAGACAAGCGAATGTATCCTTCGCCATAGGAAGAAAAGGCATCTCCAGGTACGACAGCCACTCCATGCTCTTCCAGCAGCTTCAAGGTAAAATCCATAGAGCTTAATCCAAAATGCGCGATGGAAGGGAAAAGGTAAAAGGCTCCCTCGGGTTTCTCCAGCGGGATACCCATGTCTGTCAGCCTTCCATGTACATAATCACGACGCTTGCGGTATTCCTCACGCATCGGAAGTGCATCATCGACACCAGTGGTCAAGGCTTCCAGGGCAGCATATTGGCTAATCGAGCTGGCACAGGTTACGTTGTACTGATGGACTTTGACCATGTGCTGTGTAATTTCAGCGGGTGCAAGTGTAAAACCAATGCGCCATCCCGTCATGGAATGTGATTTAGACAGACCGTTAATGACGATGGTGCGCTCACGCATACCTGGCAGAGTTGCAATGGACACGTGGGGGGTATCGTAAATCAGTTCACTGTATATTTCATCCGAAATGATAAACAGATCACGCTCCTTCAGTAAATCCGCGACCGCTTCCAGTTCTTCACGGCTCATCACTCGTCCGGTTGGATTCGAAGGATATCCGAGAATGACTGCTTTTGTCCGTTCGGTCAGATAAGGCTCCAGCACCTCGGCCGTGAGCTTGAAGCCGCTACTGCGGGTATCGGCAAACACAGGAATGCCGCCTGACAAACGGATCAATGGCTCGTACCCTGGGTAGATCGGCACTGGCAGAATGACTTCATCGCCAGGTGACAAAATCGTGCGTAAGGTAATATCCAGCGCTTCACTGGCTCCGTTCGTTACGATAACCTCATCCTGTCCACGGTAATTTAGGCCGTATTTACGAGCTACAAACGCCGCTGCGGCTTCTCTTAATTCCGGCAGTCCCGGATTAGGTGTATAGGAGGTGCGTCCTTCGTTAATCGCCCGATGGGCAGCTTCCATAATATGCGCAGGGGTAGGGAAATCCGGCTGTCCGATCGTTAATGACAGGGTTCCGGGTAATGCCGCAACTTTGTTGGCGATTTTGCGGATGCCGCTGATTTGAATGTTTTTAACCTGATCGTTAAGCAAATGCTCCATAGCGTATGTGCCACCTTTTTCTGTATTAGAACAAGTTTACAATAATTTGATCTGAATATGCTACGGCAAGAAGAATTCATTTTTATATGATGGTTTTGCAAAAATCCAATAAGCGACTTCCAATGAACAATATATAGACCGAAGTGGTCTAGTGCGTCTATATATTGCACTTTGGAGCGACTGGAATCGAATTTTGCAAAATCCTTACATAATTAAGGTACTAAATTGACTAATTTATGGTATCTTAAAAGAAGAATATATTTGTAAGCGTAATCATAGTAAAAATGGGGAGGGGAGTATCTTTTGATGAAACAAGAATACATAGTAAAAATATTACCCACGAAATTAAAAAGGTTCGGGATCACATGGCTCAGTGTCATACTGGTGCTTTCAGCTGGAGGGCCGGTAGGGTTGTCCAGTGGAAAAGCTTCGGCAGAGCCTGCATCTTTTGCAGGAGAAGAGGTGCAACCTTCACCCGTAACTGTAGGGGCAAGTGTATATGCAGATGTCTATTTTCCTAAAAAGCTTCGCATCCACGATATACAGGGGGCAGCACACCGTTCACCATATGAAGGACAAAAAGTAGCGGATATTGAAGGCGTTGTCACGATGGTGAAGGGGAGCAGCTTCTATATCCAAGAGTTGGATGATCAAGTGGATCAGGATGAAAAAACATCCGAGGCCATTTTAGTGTACAAGCCTAGTCACGGTGCACAGGTAGGGGATGAGGTAAGGGTTAGCGGTTCGGTGAAGGAATACACGGAAAGAACATATGCAAGTAAGCCAATCGACTTGACGACCACAGAAATTGTGGCTTCTTTGGTTAAGGTAATTGCCAATGACCGTCCATTGCCATCTCCAATTTTGCTAGGTGAACAGAGACGTGTGATGCCGACATCTGTTGTGGATCATGACGGAATGACGGTGTTTGATCCACAGGAGGATGGCTTGGACTTTTTCGAAAGCCTGGAAGGCATGCGTGTAGAGTTGAAGGATGCCACTGTGATTGGTCCTTATGGTTATGAAATTCCAGTCCGAATTGATAACGGTCCAAACACAGGTGAGGTTGTAACGGAGGCAGGCGGACTCATGCTGACAGAAAGAAGTCTGAACCCGCAACGGATTCTGATTGATGCGAAGCCTTCGGCTCCTTTGAAAACAGGCGATCGTTTTGCGGGTCCTATCACAGGTGTGGTGAGCTATAGCTTTAGCAATTATAAGCTGTTGCCAGAACGTCTGCCTGGTATTGTATCAGGTGGCCTCCAGCCAACCAACACGCGTTTGATACGCGATGATCGTAAGCTGACAGTAGCTTCTTTTAATGTGGAAAACTTTGATCCCGGTGATGGAAAACGAATAGATCAGCTGGGGCAGGCTATTGCCGTAAATTTGAATCATCCGGATATCATAGGATTGCTGGAAGTGCAGGATAATAACGGTGAGAAAGACGATGGGACCACAGACGCTTCCGAAAGCTTCCGCGTGCTCATAGAGGCGATTCGAGCTCATGGAGGCCCGGAGTACGCTTTTACAGATATTGCCCCTGAAAATAATAAGGATGGCGGTGCCCCCGGTGGCAATATCCGTGTTGGCTTCTTGTACAATCCGCAACGTGTTACGCTGACCGACAAGCCCAAGGGGGATTCAGTTACGTCTGTCACTTATGGAGTGCAGGGACTCTCTCTCAACCCGGGTCGGATTGATCCCCTGAATGCGTCATTTGAAGACTCGCGCAAGCCGTTGGCCGCTGAATTTGAGTTTGAAGGCCAGCAGGTGATTGTGGTCTCTAACCATTTTAATTCCAAAGGGGGCGATCAAGCGCCATTTGGAGGAATTCAGCCGCCTGTGCGAAGCAGCGAAATACAGCGTGCGAAGATTGCAACGATTGTGAATGGCTTTGTAAAGTCGGTACTGCAAGTAAACCCCAAGGCCAATATGGTGGTGCTCGGTGACCTGAATGATTTTCAATTTTCTGAAACGCTGGCTTTGCTACGGGGGCATGAATTGACCAATCTGATTGACAATTTGGATGAAAAGGAACGGTACTCCTATATTTATGAAGGTAATTCGCAAACATTGGATCATATGCTGATCAGCCCGTCACTAAGCAAAACATCCGTGCTGGATATCGTTCATATGAATGCAGACTTTAGTACGGCAGACGGGCGGGTCAGCGATCATGATCCGTTGGTTGCGCAAATAGATTTGCCGCGCAAAACGGAAGAACCACCAACAGATGGTGGGAGTGGCCGAAATGACGATGACGATGACGATGAGGATCAGCAGGATAACGTTGGAAACGCCAACGCTGGGAATAGCAGTAGCAGTAACATGAATGGAACGGTAAATGGGCAGGGTCAGACTGCCAGTAGTGAACCCAATGGAAGCAGCCTGTCTGGTACAAATGTGGTGCAAGTCAAGTCTGTAATGATCGGAGTGGAGCAAAACGGACTGAAAAAGGCAGTTGCTCAAGTAACAGCTGCTGAAATACAAAAGGCCATTCAAAATGGCGCGAAGGGTACGCTTGTGATCCGTGCAGGGGAGCAAGTAGAAGCGAGGACGTACGAGGTTCATTTAAACGGTGAAGCTTTGGGAGCCGTCTTGAACGACCGTATTCGTACTCTTCGAGTGGAAACGCCACAGGGTGGATATGAAGTAGCAACAAGTCGTTTGTCTCTTCAGAAACTGGCTGATACCTGGCAGGTGCCTGTAAAACAAATTTCCTTGAATGTTTCCGTCGCTTTGAACGAAGAATTGGCTAAACGCTTGGATGTTCCGACAGGGCGCAAACTGTTACAGGCTTTGGATATCACAGCTGAACTGAGAAGTGAGGATGGACGGAAACAGCTTTTGGCAGGTAACGGAGACTCTGGTAGTGGGTATGAACGTTATCTGTTACGTGTTCCTGCAACGGTTGATGCAGACCAGCTTGCTGTAGTGAAGGTATCGACCAACCAAGCCGGACAGCTGTCCTATCAACCTGTTCCTTTTCACGCTGCGAGTGAGGAAATAACCGTGTATGGACGTTCGGGAGGGACTTACGCTGTGCTTGATGGCGGGGCTTCTGGTGAAGTCAGAACGTTCATGGATATATCCGGCCATTGGGCGCAGCAAGACATTACACGGCTGGCGACTCGCCTGCTTGTGACGGGGACCGATTCAACAGCGTCTACAGCTAGTGCGACTCGTGAAAGGGACTTAGCGAACATGCATTTTGAGCCTGAAGGCCAGATGCGACGCTCTGAACTGGCAGCGATGCTGGTTCGTGTGCTTGGACTGGAGCGTACAGATCGCACGCTGACGAGCTTTGACGACGTTCAAACCGAATCGTGGTATGCGGATTCCGTACGTACCACAGCAGCAGCCGGGCTGATCAACGGCTATGCTGACGGAAGCTTCCGTCCTAATACACCGGTATCGAGGGAGGAACTGGCTGTGATCATAGAGAGAGCCTTGCGCTTCGCTGGGAACACAGAAGAACATACAGGAGAAGTGAGTGAAAGTATATCTGTATCATTATCGGATGCGCAGGAGATCTCTACATGGGCAGCTCCGGCTGTGAAGACTTTGTCTGGACTAGGTATTATGAAGGGAGACGAGAAAGGCCGTTTTGGCCCGGATACATCTGTGACGAGGGCAGAAGCAGCGATTGTATTATCACGCACACTGGATAAGCTACATTGGGAATAGGAGACTTCACTACACAAATGTCAGATTGATTGACTTTATACGATAGTTAAGTTATCTTTTGTGGAGAGGTAGTATGATAAAGTAGAATGAATTACGAATGAAGAGGTGAAATGTCGTGGGAGTAACAGCTAAACAAATTTTTGTGAATTTACCAGTTAAAAACCTGCAACAGTCCATTGATTTTTTCACTACCATCGGATTTGAATTCAGCGCTCAGTTCACTGATGAACATGCAACCTGTATGGTTGTTAGTGAGCATATTTTTGTCATGTTATTGGTTGAAGAACGTTTTAAAGCGTTCACGACAAAAGAAATTTCAGATGCCACAAAAAGTACAGAAGCGATTGTTGCCTTATCGGTAGAGAGCCGAGAAAAGGTGGACGAGATCGTCCACAAGGCTTTGGAAGCAGGCGGCAAGCCCTCGAACGAACCTCAAGATCATGGTTTTATGTATGGATGGAGCTTTCAGGATTTGGATGGTCATTTGTGGGAGTTCTTTTATATGGCAGAGCAGTAATAGAAATAAGAATGATGAAGTAAACGAAGTATTATGGAAAGTAAGCTATCCTCAAAAGATAGTTTGCTTTCTTTATTGTGTGTTATTGAACTCACCGGGAGGAATCACAATGTCTAACGAAATGAGAGTCTACCCTGTTCAAGCTCTGAGCGAAGCCCTGGCAGATTCACTGAGTCGACTGTTAATCGACGTGGTTGCAGACGGTGCATCTATAGGTTTCTTACCCCCATTAGGTTATGAGGAAGCAGCAACTTATTGGAACAATGTACTTGAGGACGGTGTAGTTCTGTGGATTGCTGAGAAGGACGGAGTACCTGTAGGGACGGTCCAGCTGCATTTGGCTCAAAAAGCTAACGCTATTCATCGTGCGGAAATTGCAAAGCTTATGGTGCATCCGTCCGGACGCAGACTGGGGATCGCACGACAGTTAATGAAGGTAGCGGAAGAAGAGGCACTAAGTCAGGATAGAACGTTACTGGTGCTCGATACGCGGGTGGGTGATCCCTCCAATGGACTATACGAGTCGATCGGGTTCATAGAAGCTGGTGTTATTCCGGGTTATGCTCAATCAGCCGATGGTCAGCTTCATGCCACTCGATATTATTATAAGCCATTAAATCTGTATTCTAGTCATAGCTGAGCATTTACCGAATAAGTGTGGTATATACGGGTAATCATAACTTGTCCGAGGATTACATAGCTTTTTCCGCGTTTATTCGACTGGAAAAGCTCGGGAATAGAAACGTATAATAAAGAGGGGATCAGAAAAGGTCTTTTTATGTCAATTTGGCTGTACTGAATTGAAAAACGTAGCAAACACAGCGGAGGAATCAGAGAATATGAGGTTGGAGCATGATTTTTTAGGTACCAAGGAAGTGCCATCAGATGCCTATTACGGTGTACAAACGCTGAGAGCAAAAGAAAATTTTCCAATTACAGGCCAAAGACTGCACCCTGAGTTGATTAAAGCCATGGCGATCGTGAAAAAGGGAGCAGCGACGGTAAATATGGAACTAACCCGTTTACATCGCCCCAAAGCAGAGGCCATTATTCAGGCTGCTGATGAGATTATACAAGGACAGTTGCATGATCATTTCATCGTCGATCCGATTCAGGGCGGCGCAGGCACGTCCATTAATATGAATACAAATGAAGTGATTGCGAACCGCGCGTTGGAGCTGATTGGCAAGCAACGCGGAGATTATCAGGAGATCAGTCCTAATAATCATGTTAATATGGCGCAATCGACGAACGATGCTTTTCCTACAGCCGTACACTTGGCTGTATTAAGTATGATTGATAAGCTGTTAGCTACCATGAGTGAGCTTCAGGAAGCATTTTCCCGGAAGGCAAATGAGTTTGATAGTGTGATTAAAATGGGCCGGACTCACTTGCAGGATGCAGTGCCCATACGATTAGGGCAGGAGTTTCAGGCTTATGCGCGTGTGCTGGGTCGTGATATCGGACGCGTCCGTGCGACCAAGCAGCACCTGCTAACGATTAATATGGGTGCAACTGCGGTGGGTACTGGCCTGAATGCAGACCGTCGTTATATTCAGCGTGTCGCAGAGGTACTGGCAGAAGTCAGTGGCTTCCCTGTGGAAGCTGACGAAAATCTTGTAGATGCTACACAAAATACAGATGCTTATACTGAAGTGTCTGCTGCCTTGAAAATTTGTATGATGAATATGTCTAAGGTGGCAAATGACATCCGGTTAATGGCTTCCGGACCTCGTGCAGGTCTGGGAGAACTGAGTCTGCCTGCTCGTCAGCCAGGGTCATCCATTATGCCGGGCAAGGTAAATCCGGTGATGTGTGAGGTTATTAACCAAATTGCTTTCCAAGTCATTGGTAATGATCATACAATCTGCTTGGCTTCTGAGGCTGGTCAGCTCGAGCTGAATGTGATGGAGCCTGTACTGGTCTACAATCTGCTGCAATCGCTGGAAATTATGAAGCAGGGCTTCCACGTCTTCCGCATTCATTGTGTGGAAGGGATTGAAGCGAATGTGGAGCGTTGTCGTGAATATGTAGAGAACAGTGTAGGCATTATTACAGCGCTTAATCCGCATCTTGGATATGAGGTGGTATCACGTATTGCTCGCGAAGCAATTACGACTGGGAAATCGGTGCGTGAGTTGTGCTTGCTGTACAATGTACTGACCGAGGAGGAGCTGGACATTATATTGGACCCGTACCAAATGACTCAGCCTGGTATTGCCGGAGAATCTTTGCTGAATCGCGAATAATGATGCGGAGTATGGAGTTTAGACAGCTTTGAGGCAAGACGAAGATAGCCCCGTCGAATCTGGCGGGGCTATTGTTATGTGATAACACAGATGTAATACGGGTGCCAGCGTGCATAGGGGAGTGTCCTGTCAAGGATGATATGGCTACGCTTATGGTAGAAAAGGGAGAGTTGGATGTTGCTAGAGAAATTATTGGCATACAAGGAATTAGGAATAGGACTCATTGTACTTTTAGTGTTGTTTGCGCTCATCATCAGAGGACTGATACGTAGTCGCAGAAATCGGATTTTACGTGATCTGGACCCACGCAAAATTGGAATTCAGGATATAGATCGTATGGAGGATGGCTCGGAATTTGAACTTTATTTGCAACGGTTATTATCCGCGCTTGGCTATAAGGACATCTATAAAACAACCAGTAGCCGGGATTTTGGAGCGGATCTGGTTTTTACAGACCGTGAAGGCGTCAGAGTTGTCATACAGGCCAAACGTTATGGGGTACAACATCCGGTAGGCTTGGGAGCAGTGCAGGAGATTTATACCTCTATGCGTTATTATGCAGCTGACAAGTCCCTCGTCATCACCTCCGGCCGTTATACGGAATCCTGTAAAACACTTGCTGCTGTCAACGGGGTTAAATTATTAGACCGCAACGACTTGATCGACATGATTGATTTATTCAAGGCTAGGCAGCGCGAGGAGGTTATGGACCTAATAGAAAGCAAAGTAGATGTGATTGCTTCCAAATGGAGTGAAAGATAATCATAAAAGGGACTGAACTACTGCGACGAGATCGAAGCCCAGTAATCAGTCCCTTTTATTTTTTAACATGATGCTTGCTCTTATATTGTTAACATTAGATGCCTGTCCAGACATCCTTGGCATAGCGTTTTTCCTGTTGGAGACGATCCAACCATTGCTGTGCTTCTTCTTTACTGGTATGGTGTGCTTCCGCGTAAGCAGCACAAAGGGTGTCTTCTACATCGGGAGCCATCCGGCTACCATCACCGCATACATACAGATGCGCTCCTTCATCAAGCAAGTGAATCAGAGCGTCCGCATTTTCCTTCATGACATGCTGCACGTATCTTTTGGGTTGATCGGGCAGACGTGAAAAGGCTGTATGAAGCGTAATGATTCCCTCTTGCTCCCAGGCTTGCAGCTCTTGCTTGTACAGATAGTCGAGCTTAGGATTACGGCAGCCATAGTATAGATGAGCCTCGCCGAGCTGTTCTCCTCTCTCCTTAAGTACATGGCGTGTCTGGAGGAATCCGCGGAATGGTGCCACTCCAGTGCCCGGACCGACCATGATGACAGGCACGGTCGGGTCTTCTGGCAATCGGAAGCCCGACTGAGGCTTACGCACAAAAATGACAATTGAATCATCTGGTTGGAGCTGTGCTAAATAATTGGAGGCAATTCCTAGGTATTCACCTTGTCCGCTACGGGCTGGTCCACGCACGACGCCCACTGTTATACTCGCCGAATTATCCGATTCAAGCGGAGAGCTTGAGATGGAGTAGTACCTAGGCTTGAGTGGTGGTAACAGCGAGATAAAGTTTTCAAATGGCAGCTCGCAGGCTGGATACTTCTCCAGAATATCCAGCATCGTGACGCGCTTCTGTCGTATCTCTCGATCAAAGGTAGTATCCTCCAGCAAAGCTTCAATTTCTTTCTTGTGCGGTGGACACACTGTAAAGGATGCCAGTTGCCGTAGCTGGGCTCTCGTTGCCGGTTCTTGCAGTTCCACACTGAGAGTGAGCAAATCTTCTATGCTGACAGGCCGATCTAAGGGGAGATGCGCCGCATCCCGGTCACTGCCTCTCAATACGATGTAATCCTGTTCCTGTAATTTAAAGCGTTGCATCACCCTTTTGACCAGCGAAGCAGGATTACGCGGCAACACACCAAGGTGGTCACCTTCGCGATAGGACAATCCGGTTGGTAATTTGAGCTCCAGATGTCGTGTACTGCGTTCACTTTCAGCAGCAAGCAGCTCACGATTCGCTGTAACGACGGCAGTAACTGCTCCGTAGTTGTCTGCAAGAGGTGTACTGAGTATGGCGCTGACGAACTCTATGCTCAGACTGCTGCTGTCCTGTGGTTCTGTATCATTGTGCTCTACCCCGAAAGCATTCAACAAATCCGGCCATAAGCCGTGGTTCCAGGCTTCCCAATCCTTCTCAAAGTCACCGCTGGCATCGCCCTCACCCCGGTCATACAGTCGCTTCGCCCCTTTGGCATACATCAGCTCGTCGATCAGCCTTGGAATACGCTGATACGTGCTGGCCCAATTGCGGTCGCCGCAGCCGAATACAGCATACCTTACGCCTGCCAGTTGCCCTTCGCCTGCCTGCTCCAACCATTGTACAAAGGCATCAGCATTATCCGGTGGACGCCCGTTATAAGATGCGGTTGTAATAAGTACCACGCCTTCTTTAGGCAAATTGTCCACACGATCATTCAGAGTTGCTATGCTACTGTTGAAACCCCAATTTCGACCTAAATCGGCTAGTTCACCTGCAAGTCCCTCAGCTGTACCCAGATTCGAGCCGTACAAAGACAGCAAAGAAGTATCATGCTTTTCGGCATGGGGGGGTGCAACCTTTTGTTCCTCTTGTTCATGAAGTTCTTGAGCGGCACCTGGCAGCATAACGGCAGTCTGTGTGCTGCGCGGGCGTACTTGAATGGTGAAGCCCTCCGGCTTGAGTGTGAGCGTTTCTTTGACTTTCAACTCATAATGAGTATGATCAATCAGCTCAAAATGTTTCAGTACCATACCCAGCACAAGAGTGGCCTCCTGTAAGGCAAACTGCTGTCCAATGCAGGCGCGTTGACCGTTGCCAAACGGTTTGTAGGCATCTTGCGGAATGGCGGATGGGTCCTCGAAGCGCTCCGGTCGAAATTCCTCAACATCTTCGCCCCAAGCCTCGGTATCACGGTGCAGTTTTGGAATGAGTACATTGACGCTGTCACCTTTTTTAAGTGGGTAGGTTCCGTCGAGCAACGTATCTTCTTTGGCAAAGAGAGAGAAGGCGGGCGCTGTCGGCCATAGTCGCAGAGCTTCATTCAGTATCATCCTTATGTACTTGAGTTCACGAACCTGAGTATAAGAAGGCAGCGAATCGGTGAGCACGCGATCCACTTCTTCATAGGCCTTGGTTAGCGTTCGCGGATTCTTAAGCAAATAGTAAATAGCAAAGGATAAAAGCCCACTGGTCGTTTCATGACCGGCGATGAGAAAAGTGATGATCTGATAGCGGATATTTTCATCATCCAGCGTCTCACCAGTTTCCGGGTCCTTGCCTTCCAGCATACGTGCCAGTAAATCCTCTTCTCCTTGGTTGCCAAGGGTTTTGCGTTCTTGAATAATGCTGTCTACCAGCGAAAACATCGTTTCGATATCGTGTTTAAACTGCTTTTTCTTCGATAACATCAGCTTGTTTTGCAGATTGAGGCGTTGCAGCTGACCCATCGCTTCATCTAATGCGCGTGTCATACTGGTCACGAACGGATGGGGCTGATCGCGGTAGAAACTGTTAAAACGATAATTAAAGCCGCATAATCCGATCGTATCCAAAGTCAGCCGGGTCATATCTTCCGGAACCTCTACACTTTCATCGGGATTGAGCCGAGACCATTTTTGTATCAGCTGAACAGCAAGATCAAGCATCATATTGTGGTAACCCTTCATAGCCCTCTGACTGAAGCTTGGCAGCAAAATTTGGTGGGCCTTGCGCCAGTTCGGTTCCTCAGTCCAGCTTGTGAATAGTCCGTCTCCTGCAAAAGCTCGTACTTTTTGTAATGGAGCCCACACTTGTTTGTCGAAACGGGATTCATCACAAGCATCTGCGACCAACTTATGACCGGAAATATAAATGTTCGTTCCTTCAGGCAGATCCATGCGAAAAATTGGACCGTACTCATAAGAAAGCTTAACCAGAGACTGGACAGGGGCATGTGTATCGATCAAGGGCAGATTACCTAAGGGACCATAAGTTTTGGGCTGTGGAATTAAATCTGTCGAAGTCATTTTTAATGTTGCTCCTTTCGAATTGAAATAGAGTGATGGTTTCAGAGTACCTATGTTTTCCAAATTACACTTTATTCTTACGATATAAACGAAAATAAGTGAATTTGGACAGTTCGTATAATAAAAGAAGCATAAAAATATACATTTTTTACATATAGAGAAAAATAATCTTATTTATCATGTTCTATTTACAATGAATTTACAGAAACTCTTATGAAAAAATATGCTTTTATAACCGATATAAAGATGTTGGGGATTTCCAAATTATGCTGAGGTGATATGTCATGAAAAAGCGAGCTGAATTATTAAATTTTAGGTGGATTCCCATTGTCACAATCTTTGCATTATTGCTAAGTGCATGTGGGCAATCGGCAGCACAAACCAAGGCTCAGCCCATTAAGGTGGGAATCGTACTGTCAGATATTGGTCTGGGTGACCAATCTTACAGCGACGCTGCTTTTCGAGGTTTGGTCAAAGCACGGGATGAGGGGAAAATTGTTTTTGAATACCGAGAAATAACGGAGACCAAGACGTATGATGCGGCTTTTGAACAGCTTGCTCAAGAAAAAGCGGATTTAATCATTGGGCTGGGTTACATGGTGAAGGACAGCTTGGAATCCATTGCTAAAAAATATCCAGACCGTAAATTTTTAATCGTGGATGAGAAATCAGATTTACCGAATGTGGCCTCTATTAGCTTCAAAGCAGAAGAGGGCAGTTTTATGGCTGGGGTCGTTGCGGGTTTGACGAGTCGAACCGAACAGGTAGGTTTTCTCGGAGGTGCGGAATCTCCTTTGTTGAAAAAATTTGAAATTGGGTATCGCGCAGGGGTGCAATCAGTCAAGCCAAATGCCAAAGTTACTGCAACGTATGCAGGAGATTTTGGAAAGCCGGAACTGGGTACGGAAATTGCAGATGACATGATTAATCAGGATCAGATTGATGTCATCTTTGCAGCCGCAGGTCTTACGGGTGTAGGTGCGCTGCAGGAAGCGCAAAAGCAGCATAAATTCGCCATCGGGGTCGATAGCGACCAGTTTTTTATTGCGGAAAAAGCGGTAGTGACCTCGATGTTTAAAAATGTAGACATTGCAATTTATACAGCAGTCAAAGGCTTTGCAGATCATCAAAGAAAATTTACGGAGAAGGATATGGTGTTTGGTCTTGCGGAAGATGGTGTAGGTTTAGCGCCTATTCGTGTCGTGACACTGAGTCCGGATCAGCAAAAGTTGTTGGATGATTTAAAGGAAAAAATCAAATCCGGCACACTGACTGTTCCCACCCAATAAATTTTCGCAAACGGAGGATGAAAGCTGATGAAACTGCAAGGTAAACTGGTGCTGAACGCGATGATTTCCTTGATCGCTTGCCTGGCTTTAGTGGCTTATATCATTTTTGAATTAATTCGTATTAACTCGCAAAGTAGTAATCTGGTTCCGGCTATGTTGAATGTACAGCAGCTCAATGCCTATTTGATTCAGTCAGGGCAGGCACTGCAAAATTATTCAGCTTCCATGACGGAGAGCAACAAAGCCGATGTGCAAAATCAACTGACTCAGTCTGAAAAGACGATTGCTTTGCTTTCACAGGGCATGTTGCAAACCGAAGCGCAGCAAAAGCGACTGAATACGATTAAAACAAAATTCAGCCAATTGAAAGTAGCAACGGAGAAAGCCATGAGTACCCAAAACAGCCCGGAGTCCAAGCGGGAGGCCATGCGTGCCCAAGGGATTCAGAACGATGTATTTATGCTGGATCTGCTGACCAAGGCACGTTATGACCAATACACAGAAGATTTGACCAAGAGCATTCGTTTTACATGGCAATTGGCCTTGGCAGGTGCAGTTATACTTCTGGTGGCGGTTGGGCTATATAATACATATACATCCAGGCAGCTTGCCCTTAGAACACGCAAATTAACGGATGCCGCAAAGCAAATTGCTGAGGGAAATCTGACAGTGCAGCTTGCCCAAACCAAGGGACGCGATGAGCTGGACGAGCTCAATGAATCTTTCCGGGTGATGATCGGGAACTTGCGCAGCATTGTACTCTCCATTGATCAGGCGGGTAATCGTGTCGATCTGATGGCTCGGGATATTGATCAGCATAATGAGGCCATGAAGGAAATTGTGACACAAGTCAGCACGTCAACAGAGGAACTGGCAATAGGCAGTCAGAAAATTGCTGAGGATCTGTCGTCGACAGTTGGCGTTGTGGACGAGATGCAGCAGAAGTTTGAATCGAATCTACTGGAAACCACACAATCGACCGCGTATAGTGAGGATGCTTTGCGTGTCATTGAGCAGGGTACGCGGGTCATGAGCGATCAACTGCGTATTGTTGCAGAAAATCGTTCAGCCATGTCCGAAGTGGAGCAGACGGTCAAGGAGCTGGAGGCTAATGCAGTCGAGATTACAACCATGACTGGATATGTCTCCGAAATTGCCAGCCAAACATCGCTGTTGTCCTTGAATGCTTCTATTGAGGCTGCACGTGCAGGTGAAGCAGGAAAAGGTTTTGCTGTTGTTGCCAATGAAGTGAAAAAGCTGGCGAATCAATCAGAGTCTGCTGTAAAGAAAATTTATACCGCAGTTGACGGTATCACGCAGGCTATGGATAAGGTGAAGATTTCTGTGGCGCAAAGTCAGGAGCTGTTCCGTGAGCAGGAGAAGGCAACCTCCTCAACCGGCGAATCGTTTACAGAGATTAGTGGCAAAGTGCAGCAAATTGCCGGCCAAGTCAGCAAGTTATCAACGGACATGAATGTATCGCGAGAACTGAGCGTACAGGTACAGCAAGCTATCGAAAATATCAGCGCAATCACTCAGCAATCCGCCGCAGGCAGTGAAGAGATTACGGCTTCCACGGTAGAGCAGAAGCGTTCATTTGAGGAATCGGCTGAGAAGGTAAAAGAGCTTCGTCAGATTCGCGAGGAAATGCAGCGGGAGCTAGATCGTTTTCAGGTGGAAAAGACAAGCTAAAACCTGTGAAGCAAGTATCTGTTTTTGCTGAATAATGAATACAAGCAGTGCCAAAGAAGAAGTTCTACCTTGTACAGGGAGACTTCTTCTTTTTTATATGAATGTTGTTCCTTATATTAAGTTTGAATTACATAGGCAGGGAATTCCGACTCTTGCGTCAAATAGTAATAGGGAGAATATGTAACCAGTATATGGGTCAGAGGAAGATGGACAACGAAGTCCGGAAGGATGAAGTTACGGGAATGCTGCGACTTAAGCTTCGATTGATACTGAAAAATAAACAGACAAGATTGATTCTACTGCTTACTCTGTGCGTGTCGCTTGTGATTAGCGTGATCGGCTTGCTATCGTATTCAGGATACCGTGAAGGTTTGGATACCGAGCTGAACACACCCAATATAGAATTATTGCAAATCAATCTGGATGTGACCAATCGGGCTTTTCGTGAGTCTGATAACAAGGCGCTGGACGCAGCCTATCATCCGGATGTAGAGGCTTTTGTACGTGTCCAAACGGACGGGAAATCGCTGGAAGACAACGCCTCCGTCATAGATCGGCTTCAGAAATACTTGAAAACCCTTTCTTCGCACGAAGAAATTTATTCGGTTGAAGTTATTTCTTTGGACAATCATGCTCTCGTATCCAGCAATTATGGTTACATGCCTGATTGGAAGCAGGCACCGGATACCACATGGGTTCCCTGGATTCAGGACATTCAAAAAAAGCCGTTGTTGATTAAGCGGCGATGGTATGGCACTGATCGTGAGCAGGGGACGATAGAGTTGCTTTCGCTGGCCAGGCCCATAGTAAAGAATGGTCGGGTCATGGGTGCGGTGCTAATCAATCTGGATTACGATCGTTTTTTTTCCAAACTATATATTCATTTATCCAACTCGCAATACGTGTATGATCTGGACGGCGAGTTGATCTATCCCAAGCTGAAATCGTCCTTACCCTTAAATGATATGGGCAGGATTTTGAAAGAGCTGGATGTGAGCCCCTATGCTTATGTGGAGATAGGGGACATGGAATATATGGCCAACCAAACCTTTTCAGATGTAACGGGCTGGCGTCTAGTATCGCTCGTTCCGATGGACAAGCTGCTGAAAAATGTAAAGCTGGCGCGCAATATGATGCTGTGGCTTGCCTTTATCTCCATACTGGCTGGGTGCTCAGCAGTTTACTATTACAATTATGCAGCTTTTCGCCCCATGAAAAAAATTAATAGCCTATTAAATTCGGGCAATAAGGGAACGCGCCAAGGAGGATTGTATGACCTGGAACCTGTGATTAGCAAACTGGTTGGAGAGTTTCACCGCAAATCATTGGTGGTAGAGCGAAGCCTGCCGGAGCTGCGTTCCAAATATATGGAAGATGTCATCCAGCGTAGAATGGGCATACAGGAAATGCGTATGAAATGGGAACAGTATTTTTCCGATTGGGACGGCCATTCTTTGTTTGTCATGATCGTGTCCATCGACCGGTATTCTGCGTGGGCTGCAAGCTTTCCAGAAGAAGATAAAATGCTGCTCAAGTATGCGCTGAACAATATTTTGCTAGAGATGCTCGAACCTCACTGGAAAGCAGTATGCTCGCCGGAGGAGGAAAGTGGTTTTACTGTGCTGTTACAGTTCAGTGAGAGTTCGAATGAAGTTGGTACAGAGACTGACCTCCAAGAGAGCATTTTGCTTCAGAAAAGTGTGGATAGGCTGATTCAGGTTGTCGGTGAGTATCTTCCTTTGACTATTTCTATAGGGATTGGTCATATGGTCACGGATATTCAAGAGGCACGGGCGTCTTTTATAAAAGGAAAAGAGGCCCTTAATTTGCGTTTGTATGAGGGGTATGGACGTTCATATACGAATATAGACAGCAGCATAAGTGTGAAAAAGGATAACACAGTGGATGAACAGTCAAAGGAGCAGATTCAGGATTCAACATTGCTGGACAATCGGCGTGTGGAAATGATTCGTGCCCTGGAGTCACAGGAACCTGGTGCAAGTGTAAAGTTAATCAGCCACTGGGTAGAAGAACTTCGACTCCACAGAACATCCCCAGCCCAGGTCTACTTGTTTGTTCATGAATTGCTGGAAGATTTGCTAAAATGGTGTACCACTCAGAGTGTGACGCCGCCGGATCAGCTTGCTGATTACCACTGGAATCAGATTCTGACACTAGACCTTCAAGACATTGAGGTATTGCTGGTCATTATGTTGACTGATATCGAAGAAAAATGGCACGGTCGCATTCAGTCCAAAGATTTTGTGCGTGTACAAGAGATGATCGAATATATGGAACATCATTTGCATTTGAACATCGGGCTTCAGGAAATTGCGGATCATGTTCACATGAGCGTGTCCTCGGTGAGCAGCATGTTCAAGGAAGAAACGGGGACCACCGTTTACGATTATTTGACTGGATTACGCGTAAAAAAGGCATGCACATTACTATGTGAAACCCATTTGAAAATCGGTGAAATTGCAGAACAGGTCGGATACCGAAATGAGAACAGCTTTATTCGGGTATTCCGCAAGCACAAACAAGTGACCCCAGGGAAATTCAGACAAATCAGCAAATCTTCCAATGAATATGCAGATCGGTCAAAAGGCCGATACTTTGGCGAAATAGAAGATAAATACGAAGATTAAGCGATAGCTGTAGCCCTCCACGTTGCGGTACATTGACTTCATGTAAACGCAAACAACAAGACCGAAAACGTTGGAGGTGAAAACGGGCGCATGACGGGCCCAGTTCATTTTTGGAGAAGAGGAAACATAATGAAGAAAAAGCCATGGCAAAAATATGTGCTGGTTGCGGCTGGAGTAGCTATGCTTTCTGCCTTGAGTATCAGTGAATATGTGGATCACCGCACCCTGCAGGATCACAGCCGTATATTTCCTACGAAGCCAATAACACTCGTCGTTCCTTATGCGGCCGGAGGCGGTACAGATATTACCGCGAGAGCGTTGGCGAAAGCCGCCGAAAAGCATCTCGGTCAGCCGATAATCGTCGTTAATCGAACGGGAGGAGGCGGTTCTGTCGGGCTGATGGAAGGGGCTGAGGCGCAGGCGGACGGTTATACTGTAACGTATCTGGTCGCTGAGCTGACTACGTTGCCTCATTTGGGACTGCTACCGCTCACCTATGAGCGATTTAAGCCGCTGCTTCAAACCAATATGGACCCTTCCGCCATTACGGTCCGGGCGGATGCACCATGGAAGACAGCGGAGGCATTTCTGGAGGATGCTGGGGCCCATCCCGGCAAGCTCAAAATGGGGAATGCAGGCACGGGGAGCATATGGCACCTTGCTGCCGCAATGCTGGAGCAGAAAAGCGGAGTCCGCTTTACCCATATCCCTTATGAGGGAGCAGGCCCAGCCGTCTCCGCTTTGATGAGCGGATTTGTGGATGCTGTACCCGTCAGTCCCGCAGAAGTGAAGAAATACGTGGACGAAGGGAAACTTCGCATACTGGCGATCCAGGCAGACACTATTTCGGAAGCGTTTCCAAAAGTGCCGTCACTACAGCAAGCCACTGGGCTGCGTGTACATTTTATTGGCACTTGGAGAGGGCTGGCTGTACCCAAGGATACACCGGATGAAGTTGCTCAAACGCTGACGGATGCACTGATCAAGGGGACGAAAGACGAGGAATTCAGGGAGGAAATGCGCAAGCATGGATTGGGATTGCGTGTCCAGGATGCAGAGGCATTCGCGCAGCAACTGAAGGAGAGTCATGATACCTTCGCAAGACTGATTCCCGAGCTCGGCTTGAGCCGCAAGTAATACGGCCTTGTTTTTGCATTGGCAAAAACGAAAGGGTTGAACGAAGTAATGAAAATCAAACAAAACATTGATAAAATTCCAGGGGGCATTATGCTGGTGCCGCTGTTTATTGGCGCACTTTTTCATACATTTACTCCATGGGCAGGCGACTATTTTGGATCTTTTACCAAGGGGCTGATGACAGGTACGGTACCCATTTTAGCAGTGTGGTTTTTTTGTATGGGTGCTTCTATAGATGTGCGAGCGACGGGTACTGTATTGCGTAAATCAGGAACGCTCGTATTGACTAAAATCGCGGTCGCGTGGGTAGTGGCGATCATTGCATCCAGATTGCTGCCTGTTGGTGGTGTAGAAAGTGGACTATTTGCAGGTTTGTCAGTGCTGGCGCTGATCTCGGCTATGGATATGACGAACGGCGGGTTATACGCCTCCATTATGCAGCAGTATGGCTCCAAGGAAGAGGCAGGAGCATTTGTACTGATGTCACTGGAATCGGGTCCGTTGGTGACCATGATTATTTTGGGTAGCACCGGGCTGGCCGTTTTTGAACCGCAGACATTTGTGGGGGCGGTATTACCATTTTTGGTCGGCTTTATGTTGGGCAATCTGGATCATGATTTCCGAAAATATTTTGGGAACGCAACGCAAGCTTTGATTCCATTTTTCGGTTTTGCACTTGGTTGTTCCATTGACCTGAGTGTCATTGTCCAGACAGGTATGCTTGGTATCTTATTGGGTATTTTTGTAATTATCATTACAGGTATTCCACTGATTTTGGCGGACAAATATATCGGTGGTGGCAACGGTACAGCAGGAATTGCAGCCTCTAGTACAGCAGGAGCAGCAGTAGCCAATCCAGTCATTGTCGCCAATATCAAGCCTGAGTTCCTGCCTGTTGCGCAATCTGCAACGGCCTTAGTTGCTGCTTCGGTCATTGTGACCTCGATTTTGGTACCTATTCTGACGGCATACTGGGCCAATTATATGAAGCGTAAGGGGAAATCCCAAGAAGCGGGGCCTGTAAATCCAGGGGCGAATATACCTAAATAAAGTTTGGATGATAATGATCTCAACTTATGGACCTTTCCATTACCCGGGAAATGCTTTTGCAGTTATACCTTCAATCCTAACATTACAAAACTTGTCCTAAAACGCTTCTGCAAACATACATATGTAAGCAGAGGAGCGTGATGGGATTGGAAAACAAGGTGCGTCGCTACTACCAGTTAAAGCAAAAGCAAAAAGAAATTGAAGGTGAACTGACTGATTTGCGTAATGACATTACCGCTCATTGTGCACAGCAGGAAGTATCAGATTGGGAAATTGGCAACTACCGAGTCAAGATTATACAGCAGCACCGCAAGGAATACGATCATACAAAGCTGTATGATTCACTGCCTGATCCGCAGCTATGGCGCTTGTTTTCCAAGCCGGATACGTCGAAGATTGCCAGTTTGCTTAAGCTCAAGGTCATCGCAGAGGAGCAAATAAAAGATGCCGTTTCTCTTAAAACGGTGACGCTATTGCAGGTGGATAAAAAATAAATAAAAAGAGCTGCCCCCGTTTTCGGAGCCAGCTCTTTTTATTGTCTGTTGTTACTAGTCTTCCAACTTCACGCTCTATGAGTTATTTATCAGACAAACTTTTTCCCACTCCTTTGAGAAAATGAATGCCAAATCCCATTGCCCGGTTTACATCTGGATCATTCATTGCCTTCATAAGATCGCGCAGACGAGTCTTTTTATTCTGCTTTAGATGTTCTTCGGCTTCGTTCAGGCCATTGGTAACGCTATTTGTCAGCTTTTTCATCAGCTCGGGGTCTACCTCAGACAGCATCCCTGCTGCTCCCATGAGATTATTGATGATGTTCGTCACAGGCTTACGCGTCGCTTGTCCTACAGCGATTTTGACGATGCTTTCTTTGGCTTTTAGCATAGACTGAGCTGCTTCGAGAAGACCACTGTCGTGCAGCTCGCGTACGATTTCAAGCGTCTTCTGCAATGCCGCCCCATTGTCCGCCAGATCAGCAGTAAGCTGATCCAGCGATTGTTTTTGCCGTTCTTCTTCTGTCAGAACGCGTTTTCTCACAATTGAAATAGGCTTAGCCACGGCTTGACCTCCTTATTTTTGATCCACTAAATCGACATAACCGGGACGGTTCCACTTACGGTCCACTTCAACCCCATTTTGCGGATGACGTTTTTTGTAACGCGGATTGATACGTGGTAGTGGATTTTGACCGTCTACCTCCAAAATTTGCATCCGTACTTTGGCTTGTTTATAGGCCGGTGTACGGGTGACCACATCGAACGCTCCACCAGTTAACAGATTGACCGCACCATCATGGCTGGTAGAGTGCATTGGCACATAAATTTCAGTTCCCTGCACGCGGTCTGTAACCAGAACGCGTAGCTTGACCGCACCATAAGGGGATTCCAATCGAACCAGCGATCCATTAGTGATTCCGCGCTCCTCAGCCAATTCAGGTGACACTTCCACAAATACTTTTGGAAGTTTGAGCTGAATACCCGCTGATTTGGTCGTCATATTTCCTTCATGAAACTGTTCGAGCAGTCGACCATTATTTAAGGTCAAATCGAATTCAACGGGGTACTCTTTCGGTGGTACATATTCGAAAAGTCCCAAACGCGCTTTTTTATCCGGAAAGTTAAAGCCGTTGGTGTGCAGCAACGGTGTATTGCTACCATCCGGCGATCCCCAGTGGAAGCTATTCCAGCCTTCCAAAACGTCATAATTACATTGGGAGAAAAATGGAGTGAGCGACGCCATTTCCTCAAAAATTTCACTTGGATGGCTGTAATCCCAATCAAATCCCATGTGCTTGGCAAATTGGCTGAAAATCCACCAATCTGGTTTGCTGTCTCCTAGAGGGCGGAGTGCTTCATATAAACGCTGAACACGACGTTCGGTGTTCGTAAAGGTTCCATCTTTTTCGAGTGAAGGTACGGCTGGCAAAATAACGTCAGCGAATTCAGCTGTCTTGCTTAGAAATACATCCTGAACGACAAGGAAATCCAAGTTCGCCAGCATTTCTTGGGTATGGTTGGAGTCGGCATCCACCCATGCCATCTCTTCTCCAGCGATATACATCGCTTTGAGCTTACCTGTTTCAATAGCTTCCAGCATCTGAATGTTGTCTAGTCCGCGTTGACCTGGAATTTGTACGCCGTAGGCCGCTTCGAACTTGGCACGAACGACATCGTTCGTCACGGGCTGATAGCCCGGGAAAATATCCGGCATCGTACCCATATCGGCAGCACCCTGCACATTGTTATGTCCGCGAAGCGGATATGCGCCTGCACCCGGACGCATAAAGTTTCCAGTCACCAGCAGCAGGTTGGCAATTGCAATCGAAGTGTAAGAGCCTGCGATGTTTTGCGTCACACCCATGCCCCAACAAATGGCAGTGCCGTCGGCTTCGTGAATCAAAGTCGCTACCTCAATCAGTGTCTCTTTGGAAATACCAGTTTCCTGTTCGGCAAATTCCAGGGTGAAACGCTCTAGCAACTTCAAATATTCAGGATAGAAGTTTACATGCTCTTCAATGAATTTTGCATCATGCCAGTTTTGCTCAATGATGTATTTGGCTACAGCGGATAACCATACATAATCAGTACCTTGCTTCGGACGAATGAACAGATCTGCGCGTTCTGCCATTTCATGCTTGCGCAGGTCGACCGAGATCAACTTTTGACCGTGCAGCTTATGCGCACGTTTGATACGAGTAGCCAGCACTGGATGTCCTTCTCCCGGCGCGCAACCGACCAGCATGACCAAACCTGCTTTGGCAATGTCTTTAATCGTACCGCTGTCCCCACCGATGCCTCCGGTGTATTGCAGCCCCCATGACGCAGGAGATTGGCAATACCGTGAGCAATTATCGACGTTATTCGTTTGGAAGACCTGACGAGCCAACTTCTGCATCAAATAGTTTTCTTCATTGGTAAATTTGGACGAAGAAATAAAGCCGAGTGCTTCGCCACCGTAAGTTTCTTGAATAGCTCCCATTTTGCTGGCCATCAGGCTCAAGGCTTCTTCCCAGGTAGCTTCCACAAATTCGTCCCCTTGACGAATTAAAGGGGAGGTCAAACGCTGATCGCTGTTCACAAAATCCCAGCCAAATTTCCCTTTTACGCATGTCGAGATACCGTTAACAGGTCCCTCAGAGGTAGGTTGTACCTTCAAAATTTTGCGGCCTTTGGTCCAAACCTCAAAGCTGCAACCTACACCGCAAAACGTACAGACGGTTTTCGTTTTTTTCGTACGGGTTTCACGCATCGCTGCTTCGGCTTCGGAAATAGCAAAAATCCCACTATAGCCCGGCTCCACTTCCTTTATTAAATCCACCATCGGATTTAATAAATCCTTGTTCATGCCACTCATGAAGCCTGCTTCTCCCAGCATGGATTTCTCCATCAAGGCATTGCATGGGCAGACGGTTACACACTGACCACAGCTAACGCAGGAGGAATCGTTAATCGCAACCCTGTCATCCCATATGACGCGAGGGCGTTCAGCTTCCCAGTCGAGGGACAGCGTTTCATTGACCTGAAGGTTTTGGCATACCTCTACGCATTGGCCGCATGCAATACATTGATTGGGGTCATATCGGTAGAAAGGATGAGACATATCTACTTCTGTCGGGCCAACTTTCGGTTGATACGGATATTTTTGATGTTCAATTTCCATTAGCTCTGCTGTATTATGCAAAGTGCAATTACCGTTGTTGTTATCGCACACTGTGCAGTAGAGGAGATGATTTTCCAGCAATCGGTCCATAGCCTCGGTTTGAGCTGCTTTCGCGCGATCCGAATGTAAATGAATATTCATTCCATCGGAAGCCAGTGTCGAGCAGGAACGCATAAGTTTTCCGTCCACTTCCACGATACATGTGTCACAGGTACGGATCGGATCGACTTCTGGAACGTAACACAGCTGGGGATGGGCGATGTTATTTTCGTTAATCACTTCAAGAATCGTTGCGCTGTTCTTCGTTTTCAGTTCCTGTCCGTTTAATGTAATTTTGATCGCACTATCAGTCACGGTTCAGGCTCCTTTCAGATTTTAAATTTAAAAATTAGGAATAAAAAAACTCCACCATAAACACAAGTGCTCGTGTTCCAGCACTTGTGTTTATGGTGGAGTAGTGACCAAGCTCTAGGTCCTGGAGGCCAATCCGCCATTTGAATATGTATTAATAACAAACAGTACGCACCGTCTGTATATCAATAACTTCTGAATAACTTAGATATGTCATTTTCTGCATGTCATCTCGTGTAACTATAACGTAAAATTTAAGATAGTTCAACGGTACATTATTAATTTTTTAATTGATAATGATTATCGTCTGAGAAATCGAAAAATCATTGACAAACGTTCCAGGATTGCTAACAATAGGAATGTAACCTATTTCAGAGCAATCGTAAATGGAGTGTACGTGGGAATCGCGTATATTTTATTTGTCGCAGCGCTTGTTAGTTTGATTTTTCTATATCACATGATGTGGGATTCGTAAAATCCTGATGTAGATAAATTAACCGGCATTTAGCAGATTCTTCGATATTCATAAGCGAAGAAGTTGTTGTGATGCCGGTTTTTTTGGTTCAGTATAAAATGAATGGAAATACCGTTCCAATTTAGAGTGTAAAGAGTTTTATTAATGAAGACGGATTGAGGTGAACAGGATGGCGAACCGGAGCGACGATCAATGGAATCGTCCGTTACGGGACTTAAGAATATCCGTCATAGACCGATGTAATTTTCGGTGCCGATATTGTATGCCGGAAGAAATATTTGGCCATGACTATCCGTTTTTGCCAAAAGAAAAAATATTGACCTTTGAGGAAATTACGCGCCTTTCCCGTATTTTTGTCTCGCTGGGTGTTACGAAGCTGCGCATTACTGGTGGTGAGCCGTTGCTGAGGAAAAATTTATCCTCGCTTATTCATTCGTTAACTCAACTCGATGGGGTTGAGGATATTGCAATGACGACAAACGGCGTATTTTTGCCTAAATATGCTGTAGCACTGCGAGAGGCGGGACTAAAGAGAGTGACGGTTAGTCTGGATTCGCTCGATGATGATCGGTTCCGCCAAATGAACGGGGGCAGAAGCAGTGTAAAGGCGGTGCTGGATGGTATTGAGGCTGCGGCTCAAGCAGGGATGCAGGTGAAAATAAATATGGTCGTGCAAAAGGGCTTTAACGATCAGGATATTGTTCCCATGGCCGATTATTTCCAAAAGAGAAAGCATATTTTACGTTTTGTTGAGTTTATGGATGTAGGCAACACCAATGGCTGGAAATTGGATCAGGTCGTTTCCAAGCAGCAGATCATCGAAGCCATTCACGAGCATATGCCGTTAGAGCCTGTCCCACCCCAGTACAAAGGTGAGGTGGCGACGCGCTACAGGTATCAGGACAGAGAGGGGGAAATCGGCATTATTTCGTCTGTTACGGACGCCTTCTGCTCCACATGTACACGAGCGAGAATTTCTGCTGAAGGCTCCTTGTACACGTGCCTGTTTGCCTCGCAAGGGTACAAGCTTCGCGCGATGCTGCGTTCCGAACAGTCCGATGACGAGATTAGAGCTTACATTGAGCGTGTTTGGAGAGAACGTACCGATCGCTATTCAGAGGAACGGCTGAATCATACACAGCAAGCAACATCTAAAATTGAAATGTCACACATCGGCGGGTGAGCCGAAGAGCCAGCCTGTCAGAAACAAGGGAGTGGAGCACATGGAAAAGCCAGCTGAGGTAAAACGTGAGATTCTACGTTATCGTGACGGTCAGATCAAGCGTTTTGAAGACACTGTGGTGACGGAGTATCCGGTGACCATCAAAATTAATCAGCAGGAATTTGCTACCATGGTTTGTACACCGGAGTATGTGGAGGATATGGCGGTAGGTTTTTTGGCCTCTGAAGGCGTCATTCAACGGTACGATGATATTGAAGATATTTGGGTTCAGGAAAAAGAAGGTTTTGTTCATATTAAAACCCGTCGAATGAATGAGTTTTATCAAAACTTTCATTCCAAACGGTACATTACCTCCTGCTGCGGAAAAAGTAGACAGGGCTTTTATTTTATGAATGATGCCAAAGTGGCAAAAAGAATGAATGACACCCATGTTACACTGTCCTTTGACGATTGCTTCCGCTTGATGAATTTAATGCAAAGCTCGGCACTTACGTTCCAACAGACCGGTGGTGTTCATAATGCAGCGTTGTGCGATAAAGACGGCATGATCCTGTCCAGAATAGATATCGGCCGACACAATGCGCTGGATAAAATCTATGGACATTGCTTAAAACATGATATTGTATTGCAAGACAAAATCATAGTATTCAGCGGACGCATTTCGTCTGAAATTTTGTTGAAGGTTGCGAAGATTGGCTGTGAAGTTGTTTTGTCCAAATCAGCTCCCACAGAGCTTGCACTTGAGTTGGCTGAGGATCTGGGAATTACGACCGTCGGCTTTATACGCAGTCGTTCTCTGAATGTGTATACGCATACTGAACGGATTGATGAACTGGTCGAATCTAAAATATAATATAAAAATTTTCAATGTACACCGTCATAGTTAACCAGCATGGAATAAAACCTTTCGGGGTATTCATTCATGTTGGTTTTTCTTGGTACATATGTGGTGGACATTCACTGTACTGAAAAGGAGGGCATGTTAAATGAACTATCATATTCAAGTATTTGCCGGACTTGCGGAACAGATGGGAGGGCCTATAATTATGGTGCCTACTGAGCAAGAAACGATGACCGTTGCCGCGTTAAAAGACTTGCTATCCGAGTGTTTCCCTGAATCGGCAGCTCAGTTGCAGGGTTCTTTTGTTGCCAGAAATCAAGCCTACGCCGCTCCTGAGGACCTCGTGAGTATATATGATGAGATTGCGATTATTCCTCCGGTTTCAGGAGGGTAAATTCTATTATATAGATAGATGAATTCGATAGAATAGGTGCAAGGGGGCAGATCATATGCAATACCGTATTCAGCTATTCGCAGGTATGGCGGAGCAACTTGGTGATGTGATCACGGTAGAACTTTCACATGAAACGGTGACCATGGCAGACATTCGAAAAAGGCTGAATGAGCTGTACCCGGAAGTGACTTCACAACTGCCAGGTTCTTTTTTTACCCATCATAAAAAGCTGGCTTCTCCAGATGAACTTGTGCTTCCATCAGATGCAATTGCTCTTCATCAGTCAGCACCCGGGATGGAGACGGTCGTTTCAAAATGTGGTTTATTTGCCATTACGTACGACCCGATTGATGCCGATGAAGTAACCTCAAAGGTGCTCGACCCTTCTCATGGCGCCTCGCTGACCTTTAATGGTACGACTCGGGAATTCACGCAAGGTCAGCGAACGGTGCTGCTTGAATATGAGGCGTATGTCCCGATGGCCATGAACACGATGAAGCAGATTGGTGACGAAATTGCAGAGCGTTGGCCTTCTACACGTACTGCGATTACACATCGGCTTGGCACGGTCAGAATTGGAGAGACGAGTGTGGTGATTGCTGTCTCTGCTGCACACCGCGATACTTGCTACGAAGCCAGCCGCCATGCCATTGAACAGTTAAAGCAAATCGTACCGATTTGGAAAAAGGAAGTGTGGGAGGACGGCTCAGAATGGAAGGGGCATCAGCTGGGTGGCTGGAATCCTCAAAATACCCCAAAGCTTTCGAATAAGGACGAGGACATCTGAGCTTTTAGCTTGTCTGATCAACTTGTAGCTATCAATGGATAAGTATGGAGGGTAAACCAACGATGTCAGAAATGGACAAAATCCAGAAAATAGAAGTTGCTGCACAAGCACATGCGCATGCGTCTCATGCCCGTTATTCTAGACAGGAATTATTCTCGAAAATTGGACCGACAGGCCAGCAAAATATCCGTAGTAAGCACGTGCTGATGGTGGGGGCCGGCGCACTGGGCACTGCCAATGCTGACATGCTGGTGCGAGCGGGCATCGGACGGCTGACGTTGGTAGACCGCGATTATGTAGATTGGAGCAATTTGCAGCGCCAACAGCTCTATGACGAAGCGGATGCCCGTGATCAGATCCCCAAGGCAGTGGCCGCGCAGAAGCGATTGCAGCAAATCAATTCGGACGTGGACATTCGTGCGCTAGTCCGGGACGTCTCGCTAGATGAAATCGACGATATCGCAGCAGGGGTGGATCTCATCGTAGATGCCACCGACAATTTCGATACACGTATGCTTATGAACGATTATGCGGTCAAGCATCGAATCCCTTGGATTTACGGGGCGTGTGTGGGCAGCTATGGGACAACCTTTACCATCGTGCCAGGGCAGACACCGTGCCTGCATTGCCTGCTCGGAACCGTACCGCTCGGCGGTGCGACCTGTGATACGGTCGGTGTGATTAGCCCGGCTGTACAGATGGTGGCGGCTTATCAAAGCGGCGAGGCATTGAAGCTGCTCACCGGGAACGAATCAGCCTTACAGGGTAAGCTGATTTCCTTCGATCTGTGGAACAATCAGCATCAGGCGATCCAAATCAGCGCCATGAAGAAAGCTGATTGTCCAACATGTGGTGAGTACCCTGTGTATCCTTTTTTACAATCGGAGCATCAGGCTAAAACGGCTGTCTTGTGCGGACGAGATACGGTTCAAATCCGCCCGGCCCCGGGTACTGTACGTGATCTGAATGAAGCGGCACGTTTGTTATCCCGTCAGGGGGGCAAAGTGGAGCATAATCCATACCTGGTATCCGTTGTTATCGGAACGCATCGAATTGTTCTTTTTCAGGATGGACGCGTCTTAATTCATGGCACGAAGGACATCGCTGAGGCGAGATCGATTTATCACAAATATTTGGGTTGACCCAATAGATTCGAACCGTTATGAGATGTACAATGTTTTCTTATTTTCGCCATCACATTTTCGTCATCTCATTTTGGAATTTATAGGATAGGGGAAGAACAAATTGAAAAAGAAATTTGGGTACATATTCACGTTCGTTGGATTGTTGTCATGGGTTCTGGCGGGGTGCTCGTCTCCGGCTGCTGTACAGTCGGCACAGTCTGCACCCAAGACAGAACTAGTCGTATCTGCCGCTGCAAGTCTTCAAGATAGTCTGAATACGCTCAAGGACCAGTATGAGAAACAGCACCCAGATATCAAACTTACCTTTAACTACGCTTCATCTGGTACATTACAAAAACAAATTGAACAAGGCGCACCCGCTGACGTATTTATTTCGGCGGGCATGAAGCAAATGAAGGCATTAACGGATGCTTCATTGGTGGAAAAGGATAACGTGTTGCTTCAAAATAAACTGGTTGTGGTTGTTCCACAAGATAAGGCGAAAAGCACAGATAACAAAAGCATTACGCTCAATGACTTGATGGGTCCTTCTTACCTGAAAGTGGCTGTTGGGGAGCCTACTACCGTTCCCGCCGGACAGTATTCCAAAGAATCGTTAACGAAGGCTGGACTATGGGACAAGCTGGAACCTAAGATGGTATTCGCCAAGGACGTAAGACAGGTATTAAATTATGTTGAAACAGGCAACGCCGATGCAGGACTCGTCTATCTGACGGATGCCAAATCATCTGATAAAACGGTCATAGCACTGGAAGTGCCTGAGGAATTGCATGCACCCATCCTGTATCCTGAAGGCATTGTAAAAGCAACCAAACACAGCCAGGAAGCAGGCGAGTTTCTTAATTTTCTACGGACAGATGAAGCTATGAGTGTGTTCAGTAAAGATGGATTTTCAGCCCCTACAGAAATGGCGGGAAAATAGAATTCACAGATAAAGGAGGGGGTTCCGTTGGATTGGTCAGCTTTTCTTCCTCCGGTTATCGTATCTGTTAAAGTTGCTGTCGTCGCCAGCATCATCGTCTTTTTATTAGCTACTGTGGTAGCGCGGATGATGGCGAACTGCACGCCGCGGAGGGGAACCAGCGTGATTGAGACCGTCCTACTTCTTCCGCTCGTTTTGCCTCCCACTGTTGTCGGCTTTATTTTGCTCATCTTGCTGGGAAGGAAAAGCTGGATTGGCACTGCCTTCGAAAGCTTGTTCCAGCAGACGATTGTATTTACATGGGGAGCTGCAGTGGTGGCGGCCGTAGTTGTTGCTTTTCCACTGGCTTACCGTACCATTAAAGCAGGTTTTGAAGCTGTAGACCCAGAGGTAGAGGAGGCTGCACGTGCGCAAGGTGCCAACGAATGGCAAGTGTTTCGCCACATTACGATGCCCCTTGCCTACCGACCGCTCATTTCAGGATACATTCTCGGATTTGCCCGAGGGTTAGGGGAATTTGGCGCTACGCTGATGCTTGCAGGTAATATTCCTGAACAGACCCAAACCCTGCCTACAGCGATTTACACCGCGTCCGAGGTCGGAAATATGACACTCTCTTGGAGCTGGGTAGCTGTCATCATTTTATTCTCTTTTATTATGTTGATGCTTTCTAATCGACTGGTAAAGGATTAGTCCGTTGGAGTAAGAACATGCGTAGTCTGCCGATAGGGCAGCTGCGGCAACGTCAGCAGCTTAGATCACCAAGAAACCCTGCGATTACTAAAACGCAGGGTTTCTTGTTTCTTTCGACAGCGATTACGGTGACCTCCCGGTCCTTGGTATGGCGCATTAGGTTGCACTAATGGCCGATGCTATAGAACAGATTTAGTGGAATTATGGTACAATTTACAAGAAAAATAAAGGGGGATGAGGAACATGAAGAAATTCGGGCAAATGTTTCTGGTAGGTTTAGCCATGGTTTTCGGGCTTGGTCTGGTGGCCGGAAATGTGCAACCTCCCGTCGCTTCCGCGGCCGGTACAGAATATTATGTGGCCACGAGCGGCAGCGACTCTAATGCCGGAACGAACGATGCGCCGTGGAAGACGTTGCAGCACGCGGCTGACGTGGCTCCTGCGGGCAGCACGGTTTACGTCCGAGGCGGCGTGTACAAGCAGAAATTAAAGATTACCCGCTCTGGCTCCGCTTCGCAGGGTCCAATTGTGTTCACCAACTATGGGACAGAGACCGCCATTATTGATGGCAGCGGACTTTCGGTCAGCGGGAACGAAGGGCTGATCGAACTGGCCGATGTCAATCACGTTACCGTTCAGGGGTTTGAAATCCGTAATTTTACCACTGCTTCCAAGAACACGGTGCCCGTAGGTATTTATGTCCACGGTTCGGGCGGCTTCATTAATCTGTCCAACAACAAAATCCATGACATCAAAAACACGGTCACCCCGACCGGCAAAGATCGGCTGGGCCGGGACGCTCACGGTATCGCTGTTTATGGCACGAAAGCTCCGGCTTCGATTCACGACCTTACGATCAGCGGTAATGAGCTGTACAATCTCGTGCTGGGCTCCAGCGAATCGCTCGTTTTAAACGGCAACGTGGACGGCTTTGCGGTGACCGACAACCTCATTCACGATAATGACAACATCGGGATTGATCTGATCGGTTTTGAGGGAACTGCGCCGAATACTGCTTACGATCAGGCGCGAAACGGGCTAGTGAAGGGCAACCGGGTGTACAATAATTCTGTTCAAAATAACCCATCTTACAAGAGCGATGACAACTCGGCCGGTGGTATTTATGTGGATGGAGGCAAGGACAGTATTATCGAGCAGAATTACAGCTACAACAACGACATCGGCGTCGAAATGGCCTCTGAGCATGCCGGCAAAGCCACCAGCAATATTACAGTCCGCAGCAACGTGATATATAACAACCGGCTGACTGGTATTGCCATGGGCGGTTACAATGAGGAGCGCGGCTCAACGGTAAACTGCAAGATCGTGAACAATACGCTATACAAGAACGATACATTTGACGACGGAAGCGGCCAGCTTTTGGTTCAGTACGATACGCGAAACAATGTGATCAAAAACAATATTTTCGTGGCCAGCTCCACAGATATGCTGATCTCCAATGGATACACCAAAAATTCCGGCAATGTTGTGGATTATAACTTATACTTTGCTCCGAGCGGCAGTTCGGAAGCTAACTGGATCTGGAAAAATAAAGAGTATACGGGATTCTCCGCGTACAAATCGGGGACCGGCAACGATACGCATTCTCTGTTTGCCGATCCTAAATTCGTGAATGCCGCGAACAGCGACTTCCATTTGCAGTCTTCGTCACCGGCGATCGATGCCGGGAACACGGACCGTGCCATCATTGGAACACTGGATATTGACGGGAAGCCCAGAGTACAGGGAGCCGCGGTGAACATCGGTGCCTACGAGTAAGCCTTATATTTTATGACTAGTGCATAGCGAATCTATGTGGGGCCGCTGCTTGTACGTTTTTACAATGTTCCTTGCAATTAAAACACCTTCAAAGAGAATCCCCATGTCGTAAGATATGAGGATAAACTTTGGAGGTGTTTTTGCGTTGGCAACAAGATTAAGCTATCCTCGGAAAGTAAAAATGGAAGTCGTACAAATGAGATTAGATGGTTGTTTCTGTTCGAGAGGCTCTGATTAACATAGTTGTTGTACACCTTTGAACCATACGGACTTGATCGACAAGGTATCCGAGATGTTGGTTGTCGGATCACCGTTTACTAGTATAAGGTCAGCGAGCGCACCTTCGGTAATACAGCCGCGATCGTAAAGCCCAAAGCAACGGGCCGGTTTCGCAGTAGCCGACTGAAGCGCTTCTATGGGAGTAAATCCGGCCTCAACCAGCAATTGCATTTCATGATGAACGCTGGCTCCATGAGCAAGACCGCCAAGATTGGGAACAGGAACGGGGGCGACATCCGTCCCGACCAGAATATCCACACCGGCACGGTGAAGATCCATCACATTTTTAAAGCTATTCTCCAAATTGCCTTGCGGGAAAGTATGGAAGCTTGAGTTCAAAATATCGATCCATTCTGGACTTAATTTGGAATAAACACGTGAATCATTCGCCAATTCTGATGCCGGATTTCCCAGAATGGATGAGTTCAATACTAAGCACGGTATAACAAATGCGCCTGAATCCGCTATGGATTTCACCAACTCGGATGTGCATTCGGGCCTGTCGAGAAATAAGTGACCCAATCCGTCGACTCCCATATCGATGGCGGTTTGCGAAGAATCAGCCGTCAAGACGTGGGCTATGACAATTTTATCGAATTTATGGGCTTCTGCCACGGCTGCTTTTAAAATCTCGTCGCTTAAAATAGGTAGTCCAGGGGCACCCAAGACCGTCCCTTCTTCAATCATGATTTTAATATAGTCGGCGCCACTCTCCACCTGGGTATGCACATGTTTGATCGCTTCTTCCACTGTCGTCACTTGGGGCACCTCTTCGTGATCGTGAGCGTAGGCGGCTAGCATAGCTTCCCGGTCTTCCTTAGGTAACTTCTCCAATTCCTTTAATACGAACTCCGGAATTTCATCCTCATCCTGCAATAATTCATCCGGATGACCACCTGGAGCAGTGATCGCTGTGCCGGCAGAACGGACTTCGGCGACGTCATTCACGTTTTTCAACTGGATCTTGCGCCCTCTTTCTGTAAAACTGCCGTTCATTTCGAGTTCTGTCGTGACGCCGAATTTTAAAGCATCTCGTAACCCACCGATTGAAGTGTGGACATGCGCATCAATCAGGCCGGGCAATAATGTCGCATTTTCCCCATCGATGATCGTTGCATGTGTCGGAAGGTCTCCGCCTACCGAAATAATGGTTTCCCCATGGATGACAACATTTCTGGGCTCAATAACTTTTTCACCATCGAAAATACGTACATTCGTAATCGCTGTAACTTTTTCTACCGTAGAGCTTTGAGTTACATTCTTCATGTCGTTCCTCCTTAGTGTTCAATCTTAAACACTTAGAATTCTAACTATTAGTTTTATAACTGTCAATAAACTAATTTTCATTTGACAAACAGTTTAGAGATTTATATAGTTTATTTACTGACAATTAGACTTCTAATAATTTGAGGAGATATGATTATGAAAACCCAAAAGGATACGGTTTATCTGGATTTGTTTCAGATTATTGGTCTTAAGTTAAAGAAAAGAGCGGACGAGAGCATAAAAGAGTTGGGATTAAATGCTCAACAAGGAAAAATGATTAAATATATCTACGAGAATCAAGAAAATGATTTAATTCAGAAGGATCTTGCCGATCGGTTTCATCTGCGCGGAGCCAGCATTACAAGCATACTTCAAGGTCTTGAGCAAAAAGGATTCATCGAGCGCAAAATCCCGGCCAATAATGAACGGCAAAAAAATATTTATGTTTTACCAAAAGCCATTGAATTGATTGAAGCTTTTAGTGACTCTTTCCAAAAGGTGGAGGACGAAATTGTTCAAGCCCTGACCGAAGAGGAGAAGCGAATTTTAGAGGAAATGTTAATCAAAATTAATGAACGCTTATAATTGCAGATAAAATCATGTTCCAAAAATCACTTTCGCTAGTCTCTGTTTTATATGATAGGAATCGGTTATGATGGAAATAGTAATAGGGATTTTAGTAGATTTTAGGAGAGCGGTGCGATATGAGAAGGGAAACGGGTTTTAACGAAATTATTCGAAAAGTACGTAAAGAGCTGTTTGGGAAAGGCCCGGAACGCATACATACGACCTTTGTAGATAATATGGCTATCACGATGCTGTATGGAAATTTAACCCCATCTGAAAAGTTTCTAGCACAAGAAGAATCCGGGAAAGAGATGGTGCATGCAGCCCGAACCAAAATGGTTCAAAAAATATATCCCACACACTTCAATAAAGAACTGGAGGATTACATGGATTCCCGGCTGCTGCACCTCTTTTCAGATATTAAAGTGGAGGAAGATATAGCCATCTCCGTTTTTGTATTTGAAGATAATATTACTGCAAAATAAAAAGAAGGCGGAACCGACATAGCATCCATATTGTCGGAGAGTTCGGCTGCACCTTCGATTTAATTAACGATGTCCTAATGGAATGAAAAGAGAGCTGTTTCTGTTTACACGTTTTTTCTTCTTCGATATTGATATTGGGACCATTGGTAGAGAACAAAACATCCTATGCAAAAACCAAGGATAGCCACCAAGGCCGCCACCAGGACCATGGCCGAGAATACATAAGCGACAATACTCCACTGGAGCATAAATCCTACCCAAGCGACCAACAGAAAAAAGACGGCAAGAAGCTGATTAAACCTTTGCTGCTCTCGGTCCTCCTGCACATACGAGGAGGGGCTTTTCTTCAAGAAAAGCTTGGCTATCCGCATTACTGGATTGAAGTTAAAAAGGACGCCGAGCAACCCCGCGATAAGAGGAATAACTAGCACCCCATATCCCCCTGTAATCCAAGTAAAAACTACAGATAAAACAATTACCCATTGATTAGCCCTGACTAACGGACGCGGAATGGAAGATGGATTTTGGCTCATATATATCATCCTTTTCATATCGGAATAAAGTAAAAACTGAAATTATTATAGCCTAACATTTGGAGAATAGATACCAAGAAAAAATGAAAGACTCTGCAAGTCCATCTGCTAAGTTTTTTTGTCTTTCTTAATTCCTAGCGATGTATCAGCCAATTTGTTACAATTCTTATATATGTCAATTGGGGAAGATAGACATTGTTTTACTCTATGCGCAAATCACGGATCATGAAAGGAACCTACATAGTTTATGAAAAGAAATGATTTTGGAAATAGGATGAAGGAATATGAAAATGCCTATAGATTAAGCCTACCACGCCGTTTACCCGTAATCATCAGAATTGATGGTGCGCATTTTCATACCTTTACACGTGGGATGACGAAACCTTTTGATGAGAAACTAATTTTTGCATTATGGGAGACGTGTAAATATTTGGCCTATAACATTATGGGATGTAAACTGGTGTATCATCAGAGCGATGAAATTTCATTGCTTCTTACGAATTATGACAAATTAACGACGCAATCCTGGTTTGAAAATAATCTTCAAAAGATGGTGTCCATATCTGCTTCTCTGGCTACAGCCAAATTTAATGAGGAAATCCAAAAGGTTTACCCAGGTCAGCCTTTAGCCACTTTTGATGCAAGAGCATGGGTCTTGCCCCAGGATGAGGTTACAAACTACTTTCTATGGAGACAGCAAGATGCTACTAAAAACAGCATTTCTATGGTGGCTCAAGCCCATTTCAGGCATTCAGAATTAGAAGGATTGAACGGAAATCAGCTACAAGACAAGCTTTTTGTGGAAAAGGGCTAAACTGGAACGATATTCCAGTCTGGCAAAAGCGGGGAATTTGCATTACCAAACAACAGTACAACAAAGGCGAAGCCGTCAGAAGCAAGTGGGATGTTGATCATGAGACACCGATTTTTTCACAGAATAGAGATTATATTAACCAATATGTATACTTGGACAAGGATGTGTAGATTTGGAATGTGTCATTTTTATAGGAATTCAGGCTTCGGGCAAGTCGACATTTTATAAAGAACATTTCTTCAAAACACATATGCGAATAAACCTTGATATGCTTAAAACACGGAATAGGGAAAATATTTATCTACATGCCTCCATCGAAACAATGCAGCGCTTTGTTGTAGATAATACAAATGCCACTGTTATAGAACGGAAGAAATATATAGATGCTTGTATAAATAAGGGATTTAAAATTATTGGCTACTATTTTGAGCCCGATTTTGCAGAATCTATTAAGCGTAATGAGCAGCGCACAGGCAAAGAGTATATTCCTGAAATCGGTATTAAAAGTGTAATGAGTAAACTAGAGATCCCAAGCTACGAAGAAGGATTTGATGAACTCTATAGTGTGATTTCCAATGAAGGAACGTTTCAGATCAGAAGGCTGCCGGAAAACCATTCAATATAGGGGGAGTACCATGAACATACCTGAGAGATTCATCAAACGTTTTCCAGCATACGAGGACGTATTTGCCAGCGATCTTGAACATCATCGCAAGCACTTTCTGCCGATTTGCTCGATTAATCTTCAGTTTTTATTCCCGGAGCAGGACGAGTGGCTGCATTTTGTTTCCGTAAAAGAAATACACGAAGGCTGTGTGGGTGAAAATACTCAGCAATTTCATACCTCATATACCAAGGAAGATATGCTGGGTTTCGATGTAATTGACGGCAAATACAAATTTGAAGCGGACTGGAATTATTTTAGCCTTCATCAGAAAGAGCAATTGGAAGCCACCTATGAAGCGCTGAAATCTACCGGGGATAAAGCGTACCTACGTATGAAGAGAGAAGTTATGGCGTTGGACGGACTGGAACAGGTGTATATGGCTAATGAACAAGACTACCAAGCTCGCAAAGCATTTTTCCTGGAAAACAATAAAATTTATCCATATTCCTCCTTTGGGGAGGCCCAAAAGCCTGTGGAAGAGCTCACCCGTGATTTTGAGGAAAAGCAATCCAGCGGTTGGGGGCTGAGTTTCCCTGAAGTTAACGGAATTTTGGATGATATCGCTTTTCAGTCTGACAAGGCTCAAAGTTATATCAAGGAATATGACGAATCTCTGGAAGAGATGCTCCAGTTCGAGCAAACCAATCTGCTTCATGTGCCTAAATGTCCCAATGGTGAGACTTTTGCCTATATCGGTTCCATTACCGGGTATTATTTTCAAGCGTGTGGGGCGGATACCGTCTATTTATTTTACGACCAAGAATTAAGTAAAGCGGTAATTTGCTTCGAATATTCATAAGTGAGAATTTTGCAAAATCCTGAAGTATAAAAAAAACTCCCATAAAGGGAGTTTTTATTTATTTCTTATTCATCTCCACATCATGCTCTTTAGCAAGTGTGTTGACTTGTTCACCAAAATCTCTGAATAGCTTTCTACCTTCGCTGAGCTTGGTGTTACTTTCATTGACTAAGTTCAGATCCTGTTTATCCAACGCATCGAGCATCTTAATGAAGGCTTCCTTTTGAGTACTAGCGGCCTTGATGTAGGTTTCGTGGACGGCTCTTACCTCAGGAGTTTCCGTCTTTACAGCTTCTAACTTATCAACAAATTTGGTGTATTCCGGGATGATATCGTCTTTTAAAGCATTATATAGTGTAACATCATCTGTAAAGTTATCTCCAGTCACAGCTTCATACTTATCAGTAACTGCTTTTTCATCTTGTGCCAAAGGAAGCATTCCATCATTTACATACGTGATTAAATCTTTTTTTATCGGATCGGTAGAGCAGGCTGCCAAAATGGAGAAGCAACATAATACTAACATAAACACGCTAAGTTTTTTCATCTGTATTCCCCTTTTTTATGTATGTTATGGGTAATTCGATTTATTTAATAGTCTTAAAGAACTATCCATATTATTTGATTATATCGTATAAATAAGAGAATGGTAGGATTTTTATGGTAAAATAGTGTCAAAATTAAGTTGATTAACCTAAACCTATTCACATGGAATTACAAATAAGAATTTTTTAAGAAGTATATTCCATTTGAACCAGAATTACTTTATGATAGAAAAGGACATCCTAGAATTTCCCTGTATATATTTGGGGAATGGTTGATTTTTTTAATACATTTGAGAGGAGATTTCAGTATGCAAAGATTTAAAAAGGTGGTTTCAGTTACACTAAGCTCAATGCTCCTGCTTTCATTCGGTATGACGGCGAACGCGAGTGCAAGCCCAGAGGTGAAGACGGATCAAACGATTCAAACAGTTTCCAATGTGCAGCTAACAACTGATAAGGAAAGTGTTATTGAACAATTAACACGCGCGGACAAGCCTGCCAGTATCACAGATTCGGTGTACACCATTACAGAAAATATTAACTTGGCGACACCACAGAAATCTGTATTGAAAAAGAGAGTTACCCCTTCGCTCAAAGCCAGTGCAAACTCAGTATCATCTAAAGCCGCAGCGACCGTAGCGACGGCGTCCACTGCTACATATTCCGGTACGATTACAGAAGAGGGAGGCACACAGTTTTTATATCCGATCTATTTGCAGCCGGGTGAATTGTTACAGGCTCAGTTGGATGGTCCATTTTCAGCCCAGCTTGACTATGACTTATACCTGTATGAGTTTGATATGGCGACAGGCGATATTAATTCCAATCCCATAGACGTTTCCAACTACGGGAATTATGTTAACAATTATGAGCAAGGAGCTGCTTCTCTTCCTGAAAACGTAGGAGCTCGCAACTCGATCGGAGCTGAAAAGGCTTACGCGCTTGCGGTTCATGCCAAGAAGGGGGCTAGCATCAATGACCTTTTCTATTTAACTGTAGCTGTAAGCTCCAACTATGATGCCTATGAGCCCGATGACAGTGCCTTTCATGCTTATAATTTTACGGTTAACGACAAAGGCTCCTCGATTAACTTCCGCACCATCCATTCCGCTAAAGACAACGATTGGTATCAAGTTACAGTGCCGGCCAGTCGTAATTATGATGCATTAAATGTGAAGCTGGACAGCACTTCGGAAAGCTATGGGTACAAAGCGGAAGTATATGCAGCTCTTACTGGCAATCAAATGGTGCTTCTACCGCAAACCAATCATAATGTTACCCTAAACACAGGGATCTACTATGTACGAGTGCACAGCACAAGTCAGTATTCAGCCGACCATTTGTATACACTATCGATTAAACCAGTGCTTCGAGCTGGCAAAATTGAAATTACCGGCTATAACTCCAATGGCTATTATGATTATCCGACATATTCTTACGGTCGTCATTATCGTATTAACGGAGGCAGCAGTCTGATCGTGAACGGTGTTGTGAAAACAACAGATGGTCAACTGGTTCCCAATGCTCCTGTCACGGTCGTATGGCTGGATAAGAACTGGAGCGAGAGCAGCGGTAACCGTACGAGAACGGCTTCTACGTACACCGATGATAGCGGTAAATTCAGTGTGACCCTTTCTCTTCCACAATCGACAGGAAAAAATGTAGATTATATAAGTGAAATTGGTTCCACACACTACTATGATCTTACAGGAGTTGCCGCTCAGGTCGATGGAACTTCGATTAGTGCGACGGACATTGTTTATCTGTTTGCTTATAGCTTGAGAAATTAAGATATGCTTTAATGTAGTTTTGATTCATGAGAGTCGCTTTTTTTGAATGGTTAGCTGAGGCTTTCCATTTCTGAAAGAGCGACTTTTCATGTTTATTCACCAAGAATAAGAAAATGGTCTTGTTTTCATAGATTACAAATAGAAATTGTTTTGCATAATATATTCCAATAGAACCAAAGATGATTTATGATAGAGCCATACAGCCTAGAAATCACCCTGGTTTATCCGGGGATAGCGGGAATTCCTTAAACTATTTGAGAGGGGATTTCAGTATGAAGAGGTTCAAAAAGGCTATTGCAGTGATGTTAAGCATGATGCTCCTGTTTGCTTTCGGAATGACTGCGAATGCGAGTGAAAGCACGGAGGCTGCATCGGATCAAGCGATTAAGGCGGAATCCGAGATTCAGCTAACAACTGGAAATGAAGACGTGATTAAGCGTTTAACGCGAGCAGACAAGCCAGACAACGTTACGTCTTCGGTTTATGTCATGCAAGAAAATCTCAACTTCAAGACACCAGAGACAACATCATTGAAAAGGGAACCCATTTCTTCGCTGAAGGCAAACCCAATGGCTGCATCAGCCACAGTTTCCTCTGCTACGTATTCCGGTACGATTACGCAAGAGGGAGGCACACAATTTTTATATCCGATCTATTTGCAGCCTGGTGAATTGTTGCAGTCCCAGTTGGATGGTCCATTTTCAGCCCAGCTTGACTATGACTTATACTTATATGAGTTTGATATGACGACAGGTGACATTAATCCTAATGCCATTGACGCATCCACCTATGGTACTTATTTTAACAATTATGAACAGGGGGCTGCCTCACTTCCTGAGAACGTAGGAACCCGTAACGCTACCGGATATGAAAAGGCATATGCGATTGCTGTTCATGCCAAAAAGGGTTCCAGCATCAATGATCCTTTCTATCTAACGGTCGATACAAGCTCCAGCTACGATGCATATGAACCAGATGAGAGTGCTTTCCATGCCTATAACTTTACCTTTAGTACGGGCGGTTCATCGCTTAATTCACGCTCCATTCATTCAGGCATTGATAATGACTGGTACCAAGTTACGATCCCTGCCAGCCGCAATTATGATGCTTTGAACGTAAAGCTTGATAGTGTTTCGGACGGTTATGGCTACAAAGCGGAAGTCTACGGAGCTCTTACAGGAAACCAAATGGCGCTTTTGCCGCAAACGAACCATAATGTCAGCTTAAATACAGGAACCTACTATGTGCGAGTGTACACAACCAATCAGTATTCACCCAATCATTTATACACACTTACACTGAAGCCAGTGCTTCGGGCTGGCAAAATTGAAATTACCGGCTATGATTCTGTTAATGGTCCTAATGATTATCCGAACTACTCATATGGTCGTCATTATCGGGTTAATCAACGCAGCAACCTTACCGTGAAGGGGGTAGTTAAGACAACTGATGGTTATCCAGTGGCAAATGCGCCTGTTGATGTGACTTGGTTGAATCAGAACTGGACTGAAAGCAGCGGAAATCGTACTCGTACAGGCACAGCTTATACGGACCAGAATGGAGCCTTTAGTGTGACTCTTTCCCTGCCATCTTCCACTGGAAGTATAGCGGAATACCTGTCTGGAGCCATCAGTTTTACACACTACTATGATCTATCAGGGGTAGCCGTTCAGGTGTCAGGTACTTCGATTATAGACACAGATATTGTATATCACTTTGCCTATAGTATTTATGGCGGCTGATGGACGGGTTAAGCTAACACTTAAGGTAACTTGTTGCTTGAATATTTTATATCTGAAACAAAAGTAGTTCGTTTCAATATTTGTTCAATTTTAGGACAAAGCATATGTTCATTCCATATATGCTTTGTCCGATATATATAGAAACAGGGTCACATTACACTATACATACGCCTTAGATTGCCTGTTACAAACATGACAGGAGGAAATAGAATGAATTTTGGACCTCTTAGAGCACAGCAAGCGATTCTTAATGCAAGTAGCTTACGGATCAATCCGACAAGCAAGCAAGCTCCACCACCCCAGCTTCATGAAGAACAGGTCTCCAGAGTGGTAGTTCAAGACTCCGTGGAGATTAGTGAAGCCGGTAGACAGTTGGCGGAAGGAGCTATTGTATCACAGGCTGCCAAGTATTTCGGTACAACACAGATCAATGATTCATTAAACCGGGTTTTGGAAGGTCAGCCAGAAGAAGTGTCTAATGCAGTGTACAGTATGATTGAATCTAATTTTATCGTCGACGGAACAGTAACGGATGAGAGTCAACGAGCTGTGCTGCTGGAGATGGGAGTTACTCAATCCAAGTATATTGCCGATCATTACATGGAAGGCGACAAGGCCAAAGAGTTTCTGGAAACCATGAACCAGATTGCTAGTATTGCTTTGACACGATCCACTGATCCAGAGACCGGAGATATTAGCTACACGACTCCAATAGATCGTCCGTCAGGTGCTCCTGAGGATTATGTCAAGCTGTCGGAAGTGATGAAGCAGGTTGATCCTCAAAAATATACTGCGTACATGAATGATATTAAAGGTGGAGGAAATGGGCTGAGCCAACTGTTAAATTTTGCGCAAAAGGTTCCTCAACATCCCGATTGGATTGAGAAATACAAGGAACGTACGGGACAGAACGCAGAGTTGCTCAATAACACACCGCTAAACAATCGGTTTGACAAAGCGGATACGACATCAGCTTCTGCTTTTATGAACAGTATGCAAAATCTTCTTAAGGAATCTTCCGCTACTCAGGATTCTTACATGCAGAATATGCGAGGATTTTTTCGGAACTTAGGCGTTCAGGTCCATTAACACTTTCAAATAATTTGTCAGTTCTGTTTACAACTTGCTTGGAACGAAGTATAATAGCTTCAAAACATACTCGTGATATAGAGGAAGCACCTCAAACTTAGGCATTAACGCCTTCGTTTGAGGTGCTTTTTCTATTTTATCCGAAGCGAGTTTGTAAAACTCTTTGAAAATAAAATAAAGTAAGGAGAAGTGTATGTATCGAAAAAATAAGCGAAAGGTAAGGAAGTATAGGAAGTGGGTGTACGGATTTTTGGCTGTAGTCCTACTATTAACGATAATTCCCATATTTCCGGAAAGGGTATCAGCTGCTACTCAGGAGATCATGGGAGGACCTTTTTGCCAAAACAATTTGCCGGGTGGAGGCGACAGTTGGGGCTCTTGGTCAGGAAGTGGGATAGGAGCAACGGAAGTATACACTGGCATGGGTTCGGCCAGGTATAAATGTGATGGTACTACGCAGCCGACAAATCGTTTTATTGATATTGGAAGATCTATTAAGACTTCTGATTATAGAATTTTTGTTTACATTGAAGGGTCGTATCATACTGATATATATACATCTAATAACGCAGCAGGCGACAGTTGGAGGCCTAACGGAACGAACTTATACACATGGACTAATGTAACGAAATTCTATGCCGATAGATTTTACCAGGGAAAATGGATAGATATCACCGACTCTATTACATTAAGGGATGTTCGATATTTCAGAGCGATGGGAACTAACCAACAGACAAGCAATGAAATATCCAAGTTTGGAATCCGTGTTATTCCCAAATCGGACCTAATGCCTAAACCACCTCAGATCCATGCAGGTACAGAGGGACAAGCGATTACAGGATGGACCAAAGAACCCGTAACCGTGTGGATAAATGGGGACGTGGCTCCTGAAGGGCTAAAATACTATGAATATAGCCTGAATGGAGGAGCATTCCAGCCATACACAGGTCCCTTTACTGTATATGATCACGGTGTAAATACGATCTATGCCCGGACAGTAGACGTGAATAACCAGTATAGTGGTCTTTCTTCCGGGAATGTCCGAATAGACAAGATGTCACCAACTCCACCCATCCTAAACGCAACGGGAAACAGTAATGACTATACGATTTCATTACAACCGGGAACAGACGATTATTCTGGACTAGCCCATACTCAATTTCGTTTGACGGGCGTTGTGAATCAAGATTGGCAGGACTATGATGGAGTGTTTCATGTGAATAAAGATGGCAAAAGCACGGTACATGCACGCTCCATTGACGGCGTCGGTAATGTGAGCCAAGAAGTAAGCAAAGAAGTCACCATTGATAAAAAGGGACCGACTGCTCCTGTCATCCGGGCTAGTGAAACAGGCCCAACGAACCATGATGTGAATATTACCATTGATTCAGGAAGTGACCTTACAAATGGAATTAAGATGACACAGTATCGCTTGGGCCCATTAGGGGAATGGCAGACATACAATGGCACTTTTACATTAAACGCAGAAGGGATTTACGAATTATCAGCGCGGACGATCAATAATCTCAACGTGTCTAGTCCAATCGTGACTCAATCGGTCATGATTGATCGAACCAAGCCAACGCCTCCGAAAGTTACGTTTTCCGAGGTGACGATACCTACCGGATATACCAATAAGCCAGTGCAGTTTACTCTATCGGGTGCGACGGATACTACAGCAGTACATTATGAATATCAATTGGGTTCTGGCACCTATGTGTCTGGTTCGTCTGGAATATTAAATGGTTCGGGTATCGTAAAATTGACTGCTCAAGCTGTAGATTCAGCTGGGAATCGAAGTGATCCAGTATCCGCAATATCTTATATTGATTTGGAACCACCGACGATCCAACTGATGCCGGATTCGCGTGAATGGAAAGATACCCATATTCATGTGAGGATACGATATGCCGATCAGCATTCGGGGATTGAGTCATCCACAATGCAGTATAAAATCACGAACAGCCCTGATTCACCAGAAAACTGGGATGTTGCAGCCGATACAACAATCCAGATGGATCTTTCAGATGAAGGTGAATGGTATGTTCATGCCAAGGTCAAAGACAGGGTGGGTAACATTTATGAAACGGTCAGCAGTGCACTTCGCATTCAAAGGCAGCCCCAGTCGGTTGTGCTCTCTGCGACATCCATACGAAATACAGAAGCTGATTTGCAGTGGACTCTCCCGTCTGGTCTTGATAATGGTTACGTTTATACAGTCCGAAATCTAACAACTAATGAGGTTTGGGATGTTACGCATCCGACAAATTCTTTTACAGATAGAGGGCTACAAGGAGGACGGCAATACGAATATGAAGTCCGTTCTAGTAATCATGTAGGAGGCAATGCCTATTCCAATCGAGTCCATATATTAACGTTACCTGATGCCCCTGAGCATGTCCAGTTACGACCTGTCTCTCGTCATTCTGCAGAAATCATGGCTGACTTTACGCCAGTCTCATCAGCTAACAAATATAATATTACAGCAGCAGACGTAAGTACGGGAGAAATCATATTTAAGGATACGGTTACACAGGATGTGTATAATCCAATTACGGGAATGAAGCCTGGTAAATATTACGATGTTTCTGTATCAGCTATTAATGACACTGGAGAGGGTACAGCAAAGCATGTATCTTTTTTAAGTCTACCAGACAGCCCGAACGGATTTCGGAATGTAACTGTAAGAGAAGATGGAATCGACTTGAAGTGGAATTCTGTAATCACTGCCACCTACTACGCCCTAGAACGTGACGAAGTATCGGTTTATAACGATGTGTATACAGAATTCACCGATACTGATCTTCAGGCGGGAACAGAGTATGGTTATAACGTTTCCGCTGAAAATGCAACAGGATTCGGAGACTATGCCCATCTGGGAGTTATCACTTTACCTGATCGAGTAACGACATTATCGAGTGTGACGAAGGATGTGTATGCTATCGGTGTTTCGTGGCAGGATGTGCAGGGGGCTGAAGGATACATCTTGAATGTTAACGATGAACCGAAGGTGCGGGTTGCGCGTGGTATCCATTCTTATACGTTTGAGGGCTTGCCTGCTGGTAGATCTGCCAATATTAAAATACGAGCCTACAATCGAAGTGGCACGGGTGAAGATACATCTATCAACGCATTAACACTACCTGATTCGGCTATACAACTTGCAGCTGAAGATGTTCGCGAGCACGATGCCACATTGATATGGGCCCCGGTTGATGGGGCAACTCAATATAAGGTAACGATCAACGGTCAAAATTATTATAGTACGGAACCACGTGTGGTTGTTTCTGGTTTAACAGGTGGGAGAAACTATGATTTTCAAGTGAGCAGTGGGAACAGTAGTGGTTTCAGCCAGCCAGCGTTGGGTGACCTGCTGACACTTCCTCCTGAAGTACAAAATGTTAATGTTACAGCACTTGAGGGTGGCCAGATTTCACTGAGCTGGGAAGAAATCAAGAGCGCTTATCAATATACTGTAACCCGTAAAGATACGGGGGAAGTTTTTAACACCAGAGATGCTCATATTAAACTTTCAGATATCCAGCCTGGTATGATTTACTCGTTTGGTATACAGGCTGTGAATACAACGGGGGAAGGTAATACAGCTCCCTTCACGTATCGCGCTTTACCAGGTCAAATACCAGACAATAGATTGACAGTGAAAGAAGTAACAGATACCGATTTGGTTGTTACGTGGAAAGAAGCTTCGGGTGCAGATGCTTACAATGTCTACCAAAACGAGGTGCTTATCGGTCATACGACCACCCATGAATTTAAAGTAGATGGATTGGACAGTTCTACAGTGTATCGTATTACCATTAAGCCAGTGAACACAAGTGGTGAAGGTAAGCAGACAGAAGGTCAGGTCGAGACGCTGCCGTCTCCAGCGTTTGCGTTTTTGAAGACGGAAACAACGAATAGTGAATTTATCATCCATTGGGAATCAGACCATGAGAATGATATTTTCGTCCTTGCCAGTGAAGGAGGAACAGAGCTATATCGTGGTAAGGATCGAAGCTATATCTGGAGACAACTTAAAGAGAAGCAGTTGTATACAGTTCAACTTTGGGCAGAAAATAGTCAAGGAAAACGCACAGAGGCAAAACAAGCGCATGGAAAAACAACGGGTAATACTGTGGACGTAGGTGGCGGAGCAGGAGGGGCGGAGAGTGTAAAACCGATTCAGCCTGTTATAAAGGAACCGATAGAAACAGAGCACATTCAGGATTCAACCGTTGAGAAGAAGCCAAATCATTTTAGTGACATTGATCGGATATTTAATAAAGAAAAAATAAATGTGCTTGCCGATTTGGGTATAGTAAAGGGAATAACCCACACGCTGTTTGAGCCGAACAGACCTGTAACGCGTATGGAGTTCACTTCTATGCTGGTCCGTTCCTTGAAATTACCGCTCGAAACAGATGTGACTTTAGGTTTCGAGGATATCAATCCATCGGCGTGGTACGTTGATCTTCTCAAAACGGCGATTAAAGATCAGGTCGCTCGCGGGTTTAGTAATAGAGAATTTGGCCCAGATCGGGTCATTAACCGTGAGCAGGCGGCTAAAATGGTGAATAACATTATCAAGGCTACACCACAGCAAGAAAGCAGTGCATACTCGGATTCCTCTCAAATTGTCGAGTGGGCCAGAAAGGATGTACTTGGTCTAACGGAGATAAATTTAGTACAAGGATATCCAGATGGTAGCTTTCGGGCCAAGCAGGAGGTCACACGTGCGGAAGCGGCTGAGATGATTTATAACATGCTTCAAATGAAATAGAACGAATCAAGGGGCGGCGTTGGCCAGCCCCTTTTTTTGTGTGTACTAACTTAACTTATTCCGCAATAGCGGGGTTTATATTGGATGCTCTGTAGGCAGGAACACCATTAATGAGTGCGGTTTTTAGCTGAATATATCGTATACCATAATAGGAGGTTGTACTACTCATCCCAGATGAAAGTACAGTTATTTTATAATATGAAAAAGGAATCTCATTACTAAATTGATAGGTTGTTTTTGCAATGGTTGGCAAAGCTTCGACTTCACCTAACCTAAACCAGTTTTCTCCGTCATTAGAGCCGTGAAAAGAAAATGAAAGTATAAAAGCTCGAGAAGATGGCTGAGCTAAAAGAATATCATTGATCGTCTTACCTGTATCTAATTTGAAGATGATTTCTCCACCTTTACCGCTTAAACTACTTTCCCAATATAGATTATTATCGATTAAAACATTTTTCGGAAAAGTATTTTTAGAATCTCCGTTCGTTGAAACATTTTCCTCTGCTATAACAACAGGATCCACGGAAAAAGTATAGTCGTCTGGATTTTGACTGAATTTTGCCATGTTGAAATTCCTCCTTAAGTTTAATTTTTGAATGTGTCGAAAAGGTTGATTCATATCATTTATATGAAACTCTCTATGAATATATTCCTTGATGATGGAATGTATACTAGTTATACACTTATTATTTGGGAGATGGCATTTTCCCTTTGGATTGGGAAGTTTGTTTTAGTACTGTTGAGGAATATAAAAGAAAATTATTTGAGAAGTACACCGCTTCCCAAGAATATAATGATTTTGTAATAGGTGGATTTAATGTGCTTACCGACAAAATAGATGCGATTCTGAATTATGCTTTAGAGAACTTTCGAAAAGAATTTCCTCATAATTATGAGTTGCGTTGTCCGGCTATGATATTTCCGTTGCCAAGAGGCGATGAAAGTAATGGTGCTGAGTTTGCTATTATTTTAAAACGAGATGAAGATGGAGATACAATGGTCTATTCGCCACTTCCATTGTCATATCTAGAAAGAAGTTAATACTCTACTGAAAGAAAATGGGGAAACCAAGTGATGAATAATGTAAAGCGTATCCCGGGTTTTCCTCTGGCTATATGGAGTGCGTTGATTTGTGTCGAAGAGATCTCTATGCTTCGAATTAAGTATTGGAGGTTGCTCCAGAAAGATATCCGGCAAATTGTTACGGAGCAGTTTTCGGAGTACAGGCACGGATGGGCACCTGCCTACATACAATAAACAGACCGCAAGCCCGGTAAGTAACAAAGGCCGGTAAGTTCGCAACTACCTCAGGAGGTGTCATCCGTGCCCGGACTATTTAGCGCTATCGCTCTGTTCATCAAGGAATTGACGCTACTCGTTTCCTACGTGAAAAACAACGCCTTTCCGCAGCCATTGACTGAGAAAGAGGAAGCTCGACACCTAAAGCTGTTTGCCGAAGGCAATGCACACTCCCGTAACACACTCATTGAGCATAACCTACGGCTGGTGGCCCATATTGTGAAAAAATTCGATAACACCGGCGAAGATTTGGAGGATCTTATATCCATCGGCACCATCGGACTGATCAAGGCCATTGAAAGCTTTCAGACCGGGAAAGGCACCAAGCTGGCAACATTTGCAGCCCGTTGTATAGAAAATGAAATCCTGATGCATTTGCGATCTCTGAAAAAAACACGCAAAGACGTATCTCTCCACGATCCTATAGGGACTGATAAGGAAGGAAACGAAATTACTTTGATTGATATCCTCGGCACCGAGGCGGACGATATTGTAGATAAAGTACAACTTAAAATCGAGAAGAGTAAAATCTATCGCAACCTGGATATTTTAGATGAGCGTGAAAAAGAAGTGGTGATTGGCCGTTTCGGCCTGGAAGCCGGAGGAGAGGAACGAACACAGCGGGAAATTGCCAGAGAGCTGGGGATTTCGCGTTCGTATGTGTCCCGCATTGAAAAGCGTGCATTAATGAAGCTGTACCATGAATTTTACAAGCAGAAGGGGTAATGGATAAGGAGATATATGAAGCCGCTTGAGGCCCTTAACAGGGCCTTTTTAGGTCTTTTTCATAGTTCAATTACTTGCTTCTTTTCAGAGGCGTGTTTAAATTGCATCCCCCTCTGCCCATCCAATATTCTTATATAAGGTTATCCTATAAAAACAACTGCTCCTTTACGCTGAAAAGCGCTAGGCAATTTTTCTATAAGTGTGGTTACTCGTTCAATAAGCTTTAATTCCCGAATATCTTTAATACTGTCAAGATGGGAAATATCAGATGAACTATTCTTTGTTGCTCATGTAGAGAACGCGTTGTTTTCTAGTTCATTAATTCGATTCCGGGTCTTTGTTCAAATGATCTCTAAAAAGGATCTTCTCCTGACCAGTGAACAGCATACGCTTGTCTTTTTGTTTTTATCAACATGCTCAGTACTCGTACACTGTTTTTTTTCGCTTAAATAATAACTATTTTGCTATGTATTTTCATTTAAAACGCAAATAAAAGCCTGTAGTGTTTTTCTACACTACAGGATAAAAATGCTTGATATTATTGGGTATTTTCACTTCATCAGGACAAGCTCCTTCGCTAGTTGGCTCTCTTGGATTGAATTTATTTTCCTACATACTCATCCAAAAAGCGATCTACTCTTTTGAAATATTCAGTGGGGTAATGGTTGATGGCATCGATGTGCTCCGTATTTTGCGGGTACCATACTTCTGCTTTTGGGTTATCTTTTAAGGACTCGTAAATAATTTCTGTATTTTTATAACTAATTTGCTGATCTCCAGTACCATGAATAAGCATAACTGGCTTGTCTTGCATCTTTTTTACCGCATCCATAGGAGATATGGAATCAAGATCAACCTTAAAGGCCCAATTTGCCATCCATGTCGATGTATAACTGAATGGAAACGCAGGTAAACCTGAAAAGAAGGGCAAACCCTCTCTCAGAAATAGACCAGCATTACGAAAAGGACTATCTGCAATTACGGCTTTGATGTCATCATTTTCATTTGCGGCCAGCAAAGTAGTAGCAGCACCCATTGAAAAGCCAATAACTCCAATGTTATCACCCGTATGGTCTCTCGATTTTAAATAGCTTACAGCTCCTAGCAAATCGTATTTTTCATTGAGGCCCAGTGTAATCAAATCACCATCGGATTTACCTTGTGAGCTGAGGTCAAATGCCAATACATTGTAGCCTTTCGGAACGAAATGCTCTACTAACTTTTGGGTCCGCCCTTTGACTAAACGATTGCTCGTATATCCATGGACGACAATAATCGTCTTATTACTTTCTTTACTAGAAAGACCACTTGCAGGAAAGAAGGAGCCTCTAATCGTATTATCATTTTTCAAACTCTTGAACTCGACCTCTTCGTAGGGAGTTTTATCGATATTCAATCCGTAGCTGACATTAGTGTCTCTAGGATGGTGCAACAAGGTGTCTACTACTTTATAAGATATAAAAAATATAAGAGCCATCACAAGCAAAAGCACGATCCCTAGGCTCCATAAAATTTTCTTTCGTTTTTTTACACGAACGTTAAATGTCAGATCGGGTTGTAATGATGCCTGACTCATTCAGACTCCTCCAGTTTTTCTTTAGGTTGTATGGGTGCGAACAAATAAAAGGCATGCCCCTTCAGATTTTCCCACTCGGGATGATGAATAATACTTTCTGCAAGAGTTAAGCCCACTCCATTTAAGAAAGAGATATAGGCACGAGAGATCATTGCTGGAGAAAAGCTTTTGTTGAATTCTCCCATTAACTGTCCCTTGGCATAGACGCATTCGATCGCATCTGTCATTACCTTTATACTTTCAAGGACCTTCTGTGTAAGTTCAGGGAATCTTATTCGTTGTCCTAAGACAGATTGAACAAGCCGCAATTCATTTATATAGAAGTAGATATGGTTGAATTGTTCTGCCACCATGTTCTTAATCAATACGCCCGGCGTCTCCTCTTGTTGTAGACAAGCAAGCGATTTCGCCTGAATATCAGCAAGCGGCTCAAGAACAGCGGCGTAGTATAAAGCTTCTTTGCTAGGGAAATATTGAAAAATGGTTCCAGGAGTCACTCCTACACTCTGCGCAATGATTGCCGTTGTGGTATTAGAATATCCACTTTCTGCGAACAGGACAACAGCTTCTTCTAGGATACGTTTACGCCGCTCCAGTCTTTTTTCTTCATTGATGGGTCTTGCCAAATGTATTCCCCTCTCTCTAAACTAAACTTTTATTAATTAAATGATTGATTATTTAATTAATAATATATCTTAAATTACGACTTATAGCAAGAGTGAATTTATCTTACTTACGAGCAGGGTGAACCTCAACAATAAAATTAAGCCGTAGTGCTGCCCAACATGCGCCTCCGGCTTGTTTTTATCAGGTTATTTTGGATGAGTACACGTTCCGCCTTCCTTAAATTTGATAAACCAGTGAAGATTTGGAGGACCTCATATCCTTCGGTACCATCGGACTGATCAAGGCCATTGAAAGTCAAACAGAAGGGATAAATGACAAAGGAGATCCGTTGAACTCCCGCAGTATTTGAAGGCCCTAATCAGGGCCTTTTTTCATTACTTGTATTTCGAACAGAATTCAAAAGGGTATGGGTAGAGCGCAGGATCATGATTATGACATCAGCTGGACGAATAACCTTACGGAACGCGGACGTAGTGGCGAGTCTAAATTTTCGCACGATGACTCTACGAGAAAATTTGTTTATACTTTAACTACTTAATAGTGAATGCAATGGATATGAGGTGGAACTAATGATTCTGGTAAGTTCGTGTTTGGCGGGCATGAAGGTACGATATAACGGGACGGATAGCCTGGATGTACATATTCAGAAGTTGGTAGAGGAAAAGAAGGCTATGACAATCTGTCCTGAGCTTTTGGGGGGCTTTGTGACTCCGAGAGAGCCTGCTGAGATTGTTGGAGGGACAGGGGAGGATGTGCTGAACGGCACAGCCAAGGTGGTCGAGTTTTCAGGCAACGATGTCAGCGATATGTACATTAGAGGTGCGTACGAAGCCCTGAATATAGCCAGAGAGGTTAACGCAAAATTTGTTGTTTTAAAAGAAAATAGCCCGTCCTGCGGATCAGCAGCAATATATAATGGGTCATTCGAAAACCGTAAAATAGCAGGTAACGGGGTAACCTCGGCTTTGTTAAAAAAGGAAGGCTTTAAGGTCATATCGGAAGAACAAATATCGGATATTTTCTTGGATTAAATATGAAATGGTAGATCAAGCGCCTTGCTAGCTTACAGGCTTATACCTGCGAGCGCAAGACGCTTGTTTGTGCTGTGTGCCGCTATACAATTAGACATCACATTATTTAAGCTTTAATGCAAGAATTCCTAGGTATTCCTTGAGGGCTGTTCCGGTTGTAGACATGGCCCCAGCAGACGGCGAGAGCTTGCCAGCATACAGTGCCAGCTTTTCACTTGCCAGATAGTCGGTAGGATAAGCTATGACCTGCATGCCTGCACGCTGAAATTCCAGTGCAGCACGTGGCATATGGAAAGCGGAGGTCACCAGAACAGGTCTAGTGAGTTGATGTTTTCCCAAAATTTGCGATGTATATACGGCATTTTGCTGTGTGTTCAAAGAACGGTTTTCGATCAGAATGTCCTTTGCCGGAATACCGAGTCCTAGTAGCTGCCTTTGCGCAATATTGGCTTCATTACCACTGTCTCCAAACACTTGCCCGCCGGAGAAAAGAATAGGTAAGCCTGTTGCTTCGTGCAGTCGGGCCGCAGTGAGCAGTCGATTAGCCGCAGATCCTAGCAGATTGCCTTGTCCATTGATGTCGGGGGTTCCCTGTGTGGCTCCGCCCCCAAGTACGACAATGACATCGCCTTGAACGGTACGGGGTTGTGGGTACTGTTTTTCCAGGCTACTGATTAACAAATCTCCAGCCAGATTGGTCGAGGAAACATACAGCAGCAATGTGACAAGAAGCAGTACGACCGCAGGTATACGTGCCCTTTTCCATAGCCAGATCACGAGCCCTGCCATCACCAGGATGAACAAACCGGGAGGGAGCACAAAGCTGTACAAAAATTTGATGATATAAATCAAGTGCAGACAACCTCCTATCCTTATAAGCTTTATCTATCTTTTTGGTATATTGTAACATAGGAAAATGACTGGATTCCTCTGTCCGAAGACATACCTCGATGAACAAGCGGGCATGAAAGGTGGAGCTTTCCAATACATATTTTTTGTTTGATAAAGTTGTTCTGTAGGCGTAGTATATAAAGTCTAGTGATTTTTTTCATAGAGGAGCGATAGCGTCATGGGAGAGTTAACGACAGCCAAGCGGATGATGATGATCGCGCTGCTGGTTGTATTATGGGGCATTTCTTGGCCCATTTATAAAGTCGCATTGGAATTCACACCTCCACTGTTGTTTGCGGGACTACGTACACTGCTGGGTGGACTACTGTTGGGAGTGATTTTAGTACCGAGATGGAATCGCATTCGTTGGAAAGAAAATTGGCGGGTGTATGCTATTTCAGGTATTTTTAACGTGGTACTGTTTTATGGCCTGCAAACAGTGGGACTGATGTACGTCCCCTCCGGCTTGTTTTCTGTGCTGGTATATCTCCAGCCTGTGTTGGTCGGTATTTTTGCATGGATGTGGCTAGGGGAAGCGATGTCCAGACTCAAGGTGATTGGATTGATCATCGGATTTTTGGGTGTTGCAGCTGTCAGTGTGGGCGGATTTTCAGGGCATGTGGCTGTGGCAGGTGTAATCATCGCCATTATTACAGCCGTGAGCTGGGCATTGGGAACGGTATATGTGAAAAAGGTAAACCAGCGTGTGGATTCGCTGTGGCTGGTTGCATTCCAATGTACACTGGGAGGCATCGTGCTGACGGGAGCTGGAACGGTGACGGAAAACTGGTCGGATATCGTATGGAATGTCCCGTATGTGTCAGGGCTGATATTCGGCACGGTGTTGGGAATTTCACTTTCCTGGTTGCTGTATTTCACACTTGTTAATTCAGGGGATGCGAGTAAAGTTGCGTCTTATACGTTTTTGGTGCCTGTGATCTCGGTGTTTGTCAGCTCGTTGGTGCTGGGCGAAGCGATTACGGCTTTCCTGCTTATCGGGTTAATCTTAATCGGGCTTAGCATTTATTTGGTTAATCGCAGAGCGAGAGTAGTACGACAAGCTTGAGCGTAGTAGTTGAAACCAAGAGATTGAAAGATAGAACTTGAAACTATAGTAACAACAAGGGACTCTTGCACAGTAGCAGGGTCCCTTTTTATATGCCGACAGGAGACACAGCTACGTGGGCTTTGACCTGCCTAATTCGAGAGTTTAAGGGGTTTCCTCCCTGGGGAGTTGGTTAAGATTATGATATGGATGACAGCATACAACCAAGCAAAGAAGGGAGATGCGGACGATGGCACGAAAATTGTTGATTACAGGTGCAGCAGGTACAATTGGGAAAGTATTGTATGAAGGGCTAAAAGCGGAAGGTAAATATGAAATAATCGCTGCTGATGTGAAGAGGGATGAAGAGGCAGGGATTGTGGAAATGGATATACATGATGCTGCACGACTGGCTGAGCTTACACGCGGAGTGGATACGGTACTGCATTTTGCATGGATCAAGGATGAAGGGGATTTCCTCGGCAAAGTGCTGTCTGGCAATGTTAGTGGAGCCTACAAGCTGTATGAAGCTGCGGTGAAAAATGGGGTAAAACGCATTGTTTTTGCCAGTTCCAATCATGCCACAGGGTTTTATAAAGTAGGTGAAAGCATAGATGTAGAAGATCCCTACCGACCAGACAGTTTTTATGGATTGAGCAAGTGCTACATTGAACTGTTGGGACGGCTGTATGCCGATCAGGGCAAAATATCTTCAATGAATATCCGTATCGGAAATTTTCCTGGAGATGATCGGCCCCATTCGGAGCGCGCCGCTCATATTTGGATCTCCGAGCGCGATATGATCCGTCTGACTGTCTGCTGTATCGAAGCTCGTCCGGAGATGAGCTATCTTAATTTGTACGGTACGTCAGCCAATACGGATAATTATTATGACATTGGCTACTTGGAAGAACTAATCGGATATAAGCCGCAGGATAATGCCGCTGAGCTGCTGGAGCAGGCCAAGAAAATCGGATTTCGGGTAAAACAGGATGAAACCACATTCCAGGGTGGGCAAAAGGAGTAGAATAGATCGTTCAAATATGCTTTATGAATAGGCTTAAGGCGTCGATTAGACGCCTCATATTACACAAAACTTCACAAATATCCGAATTGTTCACTCCTCAGGACACTCCTTTGTTCATGAAGCATGAGAGGCTTCACTTTTCATTTTGAATGCGCTTACATAATATATAGTTATACGGCGGCGGTGCTACAAACCTTGCTGTCGGTAACGTATACAGAGGGGGAGTGACTCACATTGAATCAGCCTATGCCCAAAAATTCTGCAATGCTTACAACGGATTCCCGCCTGAACGGTAAGAGGCTGGGAACGGGTAGGAAACACGGGTTCTTCTATGAACTGTTCCGCAATCGGGTATTATTTTTGATGTTGTTGCCCACTTTAATTTTTTTCTTCATTAATTCCTACATTCCTATGGTGGGTATTTATTATGCATTTACCCAGTTCGACTTTAATACCAGCCTGTTTGATGCCAAGTTCGTCGGACTCCAAAATTTTCGCTTTCTATGGCAATCCGGCACGCTGACAAAACTGACATTGAATACGGTCGGATACAATGCAGCGTTTATTTTACTCGGTAACGTGCTAGCGATTGTTCTCGCTATTTTGCTGAATGAGCTGCGAGGCCGCTACTTTAAAAAGATCGCTCAATCCGTGATGTTCCTGCCTTATTTTGTTTCTTTCGTTATTCTAAGTGTTATCGTGTATAACATATTTAATTATGATAATGGTTTCCTGAATACGCTGCTGCTGCAATTTGGTGGTGAACGCGTGGATGTATACAACAAACCATGGGTATGGATTTTCCTGATTATCCTGTTCTATTTATGGAAAAATCTCGGCTACAGTATGGTGATCTATCTGGCAGCGATTACAGGTATCAGTGACGAATATTATGAGGCAGCTAAAATGGATGGGGCCAACATTTTTCAACGAATCTGGTACATTACCGTTCCTATGCTTAAATCGACATTCGTTGTGCTGCTGTTGTTTGCGCTTGGTAGTATTATGAAAGGACAATTTGATCTTTTTTATCAGTTAATCGGCAACAATGGGGTGCTGTACAATACGACGGATATTTTGGACACTTATGTGTACCGTTCGCTGAAAGTGACTTTTGATGTGGGGATGGCTTCGGCGGCAGGCGTATACCAATCATTATTCGGCTTTGTACTGATCATGACCGTGAACTATATCATCCGCAAGTTGAACGACGAGTATGCCTTATTCTAGAAAGGAGGACCCAAACGGATGGCGATCAAAGAGGATGTATACACTCGAATTTTTAAAATTATCTCTTATGTGATTATCATTATTGCTTCCATTGCTTGTTTACTCCCGTTTCTACTTATTATTTCGGCTTCACTGACCAGTAATGAATCGATTATCAGGGATGGATATCACTTTATACCACAGCAATTCTCACTGGAAGGTTACCGGACGGTGTTCACCTTTCCTGAAGAGGTGTTAAGGGCATACGGGGTGACGATTTTTACCACGGTTGTAGGTACGACGTTGGGCCTGTTCCTGATGACGATGGCAGGATATGTGCTGGCACGCAAAGATTTTAAATACCGTAATGCGTTTTCATTCTATATTTACTTTACGACGCTGTTCGGAGGCGGTTTGGTACCTTGGTACATTATGCTGACGAAGTATTTAGGATTGCTTGATACGTATACAGTGCTTATTTTCCCGGGATTGATGACTCCGTTTCTGATCATTTTAATGAAAAACTTCATTCGTTCCTCCATGCCGGAAGAGCTGTTCGAGTCCGCTAAAATTGACGGTGCGGGTGATTTTAAAATTTACTATCGAATTGTGTTGCCTTTATCTACACCGGGTATTGCCACTGTGGGACTGTTTCTGGCCTTGGCTTACTGGAATGACTGGTTCTCATCCTCACTCTTTATTAACGATCCGCATAAATACCAGTTGCAATATTATCTGTATAATGTAATTAACTCCATGCAATTTATCGCTCAAATGGGTGCAGGTACTGGCGTAACCCTTTCCAACGATATGCCGACAGAGTCGACCAAAATGGCAATGGCTATCGTGGTTACCGGACCTATTTTGCTGCTGTACCCGTTCGTACAGCGCTATTTTGTTAAGGGATTGACCATTGGTGCGGTAAAAGGCTAAAGTGGCACTCAAGGACTGTGATGGCATGACGTGCTGACGTTGTGCCATCTAAATAGCACTCTTTGTAAGCGTTTTATTTAATCAGACTACCATTTCAAAGGGAGGATTCACATGACATTCACAAAGAAAAGAAAACAACGCATGTCCATCCTGATTGCAGTAATGGTCATCACGGCGCTATTAGCCGGATGTGGAGGAGGTAGTGGAAACAGCGCTCAAAAAGCAAATGGAGAGGATGATAAATCCCAGAAAGTACAGCTGCAATTTTATATGCTGGGGGATGCTCCTAAGGACTTGCCTACCATTGAGACAGAGATCAATAAGTTGGCGGAAAAAGATCTGAATGCCACCGTCAAATTTAACTATACGACGTGGACAGACTGGGATCAAAAATATAAGCTGTTATTGTCTTCGGGTCAGCCTATCGACCTGATCTTCACTGCAGATTGGACGCAGTATCAGGCCTATGCCAAAAAGGGCGCATTCCTGCCGCTAGACGATCTGCTGCCTAAGGCTGCACCTGCCTTGCAAAAATTTGTGCCTCAGGACATGTGGGATGGAGTTAAAATCGGAGGCAAAATTTATACCGTGCCTGGCACGTATAAAGAATATGTCACAAACGGTTTTGTATGGCGTGAGGATTTACGTGAGAAGTACAATTTGCCTAAACCGACAGATATGAAAAGTTATGAGGCTTATATGGATGGGATACGTCAGCATGAGCCAAATATGAAAACCGTATCTCTGAACAGCGATATCAAGGGAAATCTGCATGATCGATATACCGAATTAGTAACGAAGAGTGTGGGCACACTGCCTTACGGTATCGGTATTAAATACGAAAAACCAACAGAGGTATATAAATTTTGGGGCTCGGATGAACAAAAGGAAGAGCTGAACACTTACAAACGCTGGGCCGATAAAGGATTCATTCCCAAAAACGTATTAAACGTAAAAGATACGCTTCAGGATCAAGTGACTTCTGGTAAAGCAGCGAGTATTTTCGGTGACAATCCAACCCGGTTTAATGATATGGTCATTAAGCTCAAAGCATCTCACCCGGACTGGAAGCTCGAGTACTACCCATTCCCTTTGACGACAGGTTATGCAACTCCAGTGCATCCGATTCATAACGGCTTTGCGATTCCAAAAAGCAGCCCGAATCCAGCGCGCGCATTGGCCTTTTATGAAAAGCTGGTGACGGACAAACGCTATAACCTGCTCACGCAATATGGTATTGAAGGCAAAAACTACGAAGTCAAAGATGGTTACTACCAAATGATAGGTAGCGGCAGTACTAATGGATTTTCACGCGAAGGTATGAATAGTTGGGCTTGGCGTAACCCGGAATACATGCTGTTTGATTCTGGCTTTGACCGTGTGAAGAAAATTTTTGCCGAGCTGGATAAAATCCAGAAGCCTGACCTGTTTACCGGCTTTGCAGAAGACTACACGACATATCAAGCAGAAAAAGCAGCTCTAGAACAGGTTGAGAAGCAATATCTGTATCCGCTCCAAGCTGGACTGATCGACAATGTAGATCAAGGCTTGCAGACCTTCTTGCAAAAGGCAAACCAAGCTGGTTTGGAGAAAATTCAAACCGAATATACAAAACAATGGGAAGCCTATGTAAAGGAGAAGGGGATTAAATAAAACATAAAGAATTGTGATAAAGAAAAAAGCAAGTCTCCAGAATGTTGGAGGCTTGCTTTTTTTAAGTCAGTCTATTTTTTGGGAGAAATGTTCCGTTCTCGGAGCAGGCGTGTAGAGCAGTTTACTTATTGCGCATTTGCTTTAGAACGGCGAAAATCTGTCGGTGTTACGCCCAAGCTACGTTTGAACATACGATGGAAATAAGAGCTACTTGCAAATCCGGTTTGTTCTGCTACGTCAGCTACGGACCAGTCGGTCTGTTCCAGCAGCTCACAGGCCTTGCGAATACGAAGTTGTTGGATGACGTCCACGATAGTTGACATGGTCTGTTGCTTATATAGCCTGCTGACGTAGATCGGCGACATATCCAGCTCTTCCGCAATCTGATTGAGACAAAAATTGGGATCCGTATAGGCTTGCTCCATTCGTTCATTAATTTGCCGTACCAGTCGTTCCTGTTTCGTGTTTCGTTTTTCCGATAGACTGGAGCGAATATGATCAAAGACCAATTGATAATGATCAATAAGATTCTCAGCGGTCTCTAACCGATCAGCGGATGGTAATTCAGGTTTAGATTCTATAGCAAATCCATTGAGCTCACTGATATGCCGAACAGCATTATTCACACTCATGATGAGCCGGGATATCGCCACTTGAACAGAGGAAAAAGGATTTTTTTCCATATGCATCAATAATTCTTTGAACATACTGTGTGCATCCTCCGTATGACCAGACAGTAGCATATCTAACATTTTTTTCTCTTTATCGGCTGGATATACGTAAGTATTTTGGATATCCTCCTCTGTAGTGTTTTGCGCATTAATAATGCATCTGTGCCCCTGAAAAAATCGGTGCATAGATGCGTCTTGTACCTGGCGGTACAGCCGATGCAGCCGTTCTGGTTGACTTGTGATGGCACTGTAAGTCAGTGAAACGCTCAGCTTCAAATATTCAAAGCAAGCTTCACGTATTTGGCGTAATAAAGTTTCTAGCAGTACAGTGTCTGTATGTTCTGCGGGATCGAGAATGTTAAGCATCAGCAGTACACTGTCCTCATCCATATCAACGGTCTCCACCTGGTACGTCTGTCCGCATATTTCAGAAGCAATGTTCATGATTGCAAACTTATAGGGTAGCAGATCAGGTCCACGTTCGCTTTGCCATCGGGTATATTCATCTATGCGCAGCAGCACAAGGCGGTAGTCTTTGTCGAACTGGAACGTAATCCCAAGCTCGCGCAATCGTTCCGGTTCTTCCCCAGCAGGAAGATTTCGGATTCCCCGGATCACATTTCTTAAAATGTTTTGCCGGATCGTGTACATACTGTTTCGTTTCTCTGATTCCAGTGAATTCATATGCACAACAATTTGGCCAATAGGCGTATACAGCATTTTGGACAGCAGCCACGAAGCCACGAATCCTGCCAATGCAATGATGGCGGCTATCAGTAACATCGCATTACGAATAACACTTGCCATTTTGATAACGCTTTCATATGGTGTTACACTAATATACTGCCAACCTAGTCCATCCGGAGAGGTGTAGGAAATGAGTGATCTTTTACCATGAAAGTCTTCTACAAAATAGCCTGTTTCTTGTTTTTTGACTCTCGTGTGCAGCCATAGCTGTTCTTTTTCGTTCAAAGTTTCGTCTGTCAATGTTGTACCAGACAACAGTCTGCCCTGATCGTCTAAAATATAAGCGGTCCCGCCTGAGATTGGATTCGCAGCCATTTCCTTGTTCATCCAGGCCGCCGACACATTCACAATCACAGCCGAATTTATCGCTTCGTTCGAGTTAATTGCGTCATAACATAAATACGTATAGGCTGCGATATCTGGGCTTGCTTGCTCTACTCCAGCTCTGGAGTCTGAGGCAGACAGCAGCGGATACGTGCGTGGAATAGGCGTAAAGGGTTTATAGTCCTGATAATGATCCAGCACGCGAATGATATCTGTATCAGCTAGTTCATGTTTGCTGAATAACCCGTTTTGACCTTGTGAGGACGCAATGTAGAAGGTGCCGCTTTTAGGGTTAAACACGTAGATGGATTCGATATACGGCATGGAGTTAAGATAATTGTTCAATTCGGTCATGGCAGCGGTTACATCATATACATTAGGTTTTGGATAATACAACAACTTGGACAGGGTACTGCTGCGATACATTTGGAATGCCAACGATTGAGCAATAGATGTCATGTTAATAACCTCTCTGCTTCTCAACGTCAAGCTGTTGTGATTGGCCTCGAATGCCTGCTCCTTTTCCACGCGAATATAGTAAAAATAATACACAGTGGTGGATACCAGCAACGTTAGCGTAATACATAACGTAATGCTGACCAGCAATTTGCTGTGAAGCTTGTGATGCTTTTTGAAATTGCTCATATGAACAGGCCTCCTGTCTGTGTGCACGTAGCTGTAAAGTACACCCTATTTATGTATTCATTATACGTGTGATCTTGTGAACAGGACAGTGAACAAACCGATTCTTTGTGAAAAATAATGTTTTTTCGTAAAAAGGCCAGGAACACTTATACGCATTGGATTGCGTCGGTTCCCGGCCGGGTTTGTCTATTCAAATAAAAGAAGAAAGATGACGGTACTACAATTAGTCAGGAAATTGAACGTTACCTTTAACGATATAGGCTCCGCCTGTACCATTTTCCGCTAGAGCTGGGATTGTATCGTTCAGCACGACACCACGAATGTCCGTAATCCGTATTTTCAGAGGTTGTTTTCCTAAGTTAGTACCTAGAAAGTGGTTGTAATCCTGTTTTTCGAGATTGAGCCATTGTCCGTTTTGTTGGACTTCCATCTTCAAGACCGGATATTTATGATTGCGTACTTGAATGGCTGCCCACCATTGGCTGCTGCCTTCTTTAATGCGGTAGGAGACATTGCCGTTAACCGGAGCTTTGACAACTTTCCATGAAATATTGATTTTTCCGTCTATTTGATTTCCAATCAGGTTGAACGCGTTTGGGGACAGATCGAGCGCGCCACTTGGACCTTCAGGGTAAAGATCAGTTACATATACGGTTGTTTTCCCTTTGGGACCTTGAACTTCCAAATAGGCTCCAGCTAATGCAGCTTTGATTCCGTTATAATTCAGTTGTGTGCGGTTAAGCGCTGTAATTTTGGCATCCGAAGGGATGGGATCAAGCAGTAATGCCCCTCCAGAGTATCCTGATCCCGTATATGTGGCGTACCCCGTGTATGTATCATTCCAAGCAGCTGAAGCGGGAAGGGCGAATAATACAAGACTTAGCAACGATGTCAGACCGATGGTTTTGAACTTTCGAAACGTCGATTTTTTTTGCATAATCATTTCCTCCTTATTCATTTAATAGATTCATATAGTAAATATAAACACTATATTACCTAATATTTCAAATTGTACAATAGGACTTTGAGGCAAAAAGAAAATATTGAAGATGTTTGTCAACATACTCATAGGCCATATGTCTTGTTTTTTGGGAAATGGTTGAACTTGCTCTTTTTCGCAGAAAGTTTGCAGGGCAGCCGCGATAAGGTCAGGAAGATGTAGCCTTATAACAGAGGGCAGGGCTGACTGGAGAGTAAGCACAGAGGAGGGGTTTAATAATGGGGACGAAACTAGGACTTTTGAATGAAGTCTTTTAAATAGAATAAGCGAACTATTGTTCTCCTTTTGTTTGTCGTATACAATCGAATCATGCTGATTCAAATGGAGTGATGTTGAACTCTGTTGTATGCTGCAACGAAAGGATGTTTTGCACCATGATGGGAAGAGCCCATTTGATTATTGGAACCGGGGTCTCCCTGTCGGTATTAGCTCTAAGTGGATACGAAGTGACCCCGGCTGCCGTGGCAGCTGCTGTGGTCGGTTCACTGTTGCCGGATATTGACGAGCCTAACTCCATGCTCGTGAGCCGAGCGCTACCAACCAAAATGCTTAGGCTCGTACAGCTTCTAATGATTGGGGCTGCTGGTTGGGTGTTTTTCACCCGTTTGGCTCCACCGCCATGGAATCTTGTGTTGGCTTTGCTGATGATCAGTGCTTCTTTTATGCCTTCACGATCCATGCGCAAGGTTATTATCTTTTTAATTGGTATCGGCCTAGCCTGGTATGGAGAATCATATGCACCTTGGAATTATATCGCCGGGTGTCTGCTGATCATTTGTACGTTAGTCCCACACCGGGGGCTGACACATACGGTATACGGAACCGTCGCATGGACTGCGCTGCTTTATGGTACGACACGTTTGCACGGTGACAGCATATGGTTGGCTGGAGGTATGGCGTACTTGCTGCATTTACTGGCAGATTCCTTGACGAATAATGGAATTAAACCTTTGCCGCCGTTTAAATGGAAGCTGCGATTTAAATTGATGAGTACTGGAACCCGGAAGGGAGCTAAGGTAGAAAACGTCTGCGTTGCTTTAACTGCTGTACTTGTAGTGATTGCTTTGCTTCGTTATAAGCATTTGATTTGATATGTTCTATCTTTTGTTTCTATTAAATTAAAAAAACAGTCAATGCACGTTGTACGTGTCTTGACTGTTTTTTTATAGATTGCGATTCTCTGTTACACCTTAGGCTCGTTCAATAATGGTATTCAGCGTTGTACGATCCAGATTTTGAACCAGCTTGATGATCAGCTCTTTGGCTGCATCATAATCATCAGTGTGAATAATGGACGAGGAAGTATGGATGTATCGTCCACAGATGCCTATGACGGTGGATGGCACGCCAATTCCGCTCAAGTGTACTTGGCCTGCATCGGTTCCCCCTGTGGAGATGAAATATTGATACTTGATTTTGTGAGTTTCCGCCATGTCTTGCACGTATTCCACAATTCCGCGATGTGTAATCATACCCGGATCAAATACCCGCAGCAGTGCGCCTTTACCGAGGTGCCCGTAAGCATTCGGGTCGCCGCCCATATCGTTAGCCGCACTGCAATCCAGTGCAAAGAATATATCCGGCTGAATCAGATTGGCCGCTGTGCGTGCACCACGCAGTCCCACTTCCTCTTGAACAGTGGCCCCCGCATACAATGTATTGGGAAGCTTTTCTTTTTCTTTATGTAACGCTTCAAGTAGTTCAATAGCCAAGCCTACACCGTAGCGGTTATCCCACGCTTTAGCCATGATTTTTTTAGGATTTGCCAGTGGAGTGAAATCACAGATCGGCGCAATGGCCGTTCCTGGTACGATCCCCAGATCTTGCGCTTCTTGTCTGCTGTCTACGCCAATATCCAGATACATATGCTTGATGTCCATAGGTTTGCTGCGTTGCGATTCATCCAGCAAATGAGGCGAGACAGAGCCAACTACACCGATAACTGGGCCTTTTGGAGTTAATACTTGAAGACGTTGTGACATAATGGCTTGGCTCCACCAGCCTCCAACCGGCTGAAAACGAATCATTCCATTTTCCGTAATACCATTCACGATAAAACCGACTTCATCCAGATGGCCTGCCACCATTACTCGTGGTCCACTCTCTTGACCGCGTAGCACCCCAAAAAGACTCCCCAATCGATCTTGCACGATTTCATCGGTATAACCGGATATCCGTTCCTTAACCCATGCCCGCAACTCACGCTCATGTCCAGGAATGGAAGGAAACTCCGTTAAGGTTTTAAACAATTCCAATGTTTTTGATTCCATGATGTATACCTCACTCCTTATTAATTAACCAGTGGTCGTCATGTATTCAGTATGAATGGATTTGTATCGAATGTCCACGATATCATTTTCCTGACATAACATTTCTCCAAAAAGCTCATAATGAAAAAGACCCAAGCAATTCGAACCGCCAAGCGCGAAAACTTACAGACAAGGGGTGGTGAATGATGCCAGCTAAATCAGGGCAGCGCGGTTTTCGTACCAATACGTCGCCGCTGTCCATAAATGAGAAGGACTATCAGAATATTTCACAAAAGCATGAACCCTCGAGAAAAGTATTTGCCAATTGTGTGCGCGCTTTTCTGGTTGGAGGCGGGATCTGTGTGATTGGACAGGCGATTCAAGAGGCTTTTATGGCAGGAATGCACATATCAGCCAAGGAGGCCGCCCCGCCAACCTCATCCATGATGATCTTGCTGGCGGTCATATTAACCTGTATCGGGGTTTACGATAAGGTTGCCCAATGGGCGGGCGCGGGAACCGCTGTGCCAATTACAGGCTTTGCTAACTCCATGTGTTCGGCTGCATTGGAATATCGTTCTGAGGGACTGGTGCTCGGAGTGGGCGCGAATATGTTCAAGCTGGCAGGCTCAGTTATCGTATTCGGGGTGGTGGCCGCATTTATCGTAGGCGTTATATATGCCATCCTTGGTGTGGGAGGCAATCACTTATGAGAAGACAGGGAGGACAAACCTGGAAGTTTGAATCAAGACCGCGCATCATTGGAAGTGCCACCGTTGTGGGCCCGGATGAAGGAGAGGGACCGTTATCCACAGATTTTGATTATATTTATGACAATATAGAAATCAACGAGAAAACGTGGGAAAAAGCGGAACGTAGATTGATTGAGCATTCTACAGAGCTGGCGCTAATTAATGCCAATTTGAACAAAGAAGAAGTGCAGTTTTTTATTAGTGGTGATCTGATGAATCAGATTATCAGTAGCTCCTTCTCGGCTAGCAAGCTGGCCATTCCCTATTTGGGTGTTTTTGGAGCCTGCTCAACATCAATGGAAAGCTTAGCCTTAGCCGCACTTATTGTGGACTCAGAGGCCGGTGACTACGTGATGGCGGGTACGACCAGCCATAACTGTACTGTAGAAAAACAATTCCGCTATCCTAATGAATACGGATCACAGAAGCCCCCTACGGCTCAGTATACTGTTACCGGCTCAGGCGCCGCAATTGTAGGACATGCCAAGTCAGGGACGGTGGTGGATTGTGCTACCATTGGACGTGTAATGGACATGGGTATTAAAGATCCCTTTAATATGGGGGGAGCCATGGCTCCCGCGGCTGCGGATACGTTGTTGTCTCATTTTCGAGATACTGGCCGTGACCCTGGTTACTATGATCTCATTGTAACGGGCGATTTAGCCTCAGTGGGGCTACCGATTGCCAAGGAGCTGCTCAAAAAAGATGGATTCGATATGAATCAGACGGAATTTAATGATTGTGGTTTACTGATTTACGATATTAATAAGCAAAAGAAAGTCATTGCAGGAGGCAGTGGTTGTGGCTGCTCGGCTGTTGTAACCTACGGGCATTTGTTGAAGCGGATCGAAAAAGGAGAGCTGCAAAAGGTACTGGTCGTGGCGACCGGAGCGTTATTATCTCCTTTGACTACACAGCAGGGTGAAAGCATTCCTTGTGTTGCACATGCTGTAGCTTTTGAAGCGGGAGGAACGGTATGATATTTCTATGGGCTTTTTTAGTGGGTGGTGCCATTTGTGTCGTGGGCCAGTTGATGATGGATGTGTTCAAAATGACGCCGGCACATACGATGAGTACGTTGGTAGTTGCAGGTGCAATTGCTGATGCTGTTGGGATATACGATCCGCTTATTAAATTTGCAGGGGCGGGTGCGACCATTCCAATTACCAGTTTTGGTAACTCACTTGTACACGGCGCATTAACCGAATTGGAGAAGGACGGATGGTTGGGTGTCATTACAGGGATCTTTAGTCTGACAAGTGCAGGAATTTCCTCTGCGATTATTTTCTCTTTTCTGGCATGCTTGTTTGTTCGTCCAAAAGGAAGCATATAAAAGCAGCGTACTTTAGAAATGACATAAAAATAAATGATTATATACATGTGCCCTTCGGATCTAATGACCGAAGGGTTTTTAATTGTTCTGCACATGAAAGATCGAAAGAAGGATGGAGTTTGAATAATACGGGCAGGGGGTTAAGTGTACTCTGTGCCCGCCTTCATGTACAATAATAGGAAACATGTTGCTATCTAGGAGGTTTACAGAGCTATGCCCGTACGTCAAGAATCTGTGCAGATTGTATCTGCAATCCGTTCTAATCTGGAATCATGTATATTAGGTAAATCCTTTGAAATAAAATTACTGCTTACGGCTATGCTGGCGGGTGGACACATTCTGATCGAGGACGTTCCGGGTACGGGGAAAACGCAAATGATCAAGGCGCTTGCCAAATCCATGCGCGGTGATTACCGCCGTGTTCAATGTAATCCTGATATTCTCCCGAGTGATATTACAGGGGTATCCATATTTCATCCACGGGACGAGCGTTTTTATTTCCGTCCGGGTCCTGTGATGACTAATATTTTGCTGGCGGACGAAATTAACCGAGCGACGACGAAAACCCAGTCGGCTCTGCTGGAGGTTATGGAGGAACGCAGTGTGACAGTGGATGGGGACACTCATATGTTGCCTCATCCTTTTATGCTGTGTGCGACACAAAATCCGATTGATTTTGAAGGCACTTATATGCTGCCGGAAGCACAGTTAGATCGTTTTATGCTCAAAATCAGCTTGGGTTATCCTGACATGGAGACGGAGCGAAACATGCTGCTTCATCATCAGGCAGGCCAGCCAGCAGACCGTCTGGAGGCTGTAGCTCATATGGAGCAGGTTGCTGACATCCAGCAGGAAATTAGAGGAATTTATATGGACGAAGCAGTGACGTCCTATTTACTTGATATCGTGCGTGCGACAAGAGAACATCCATCCGTGCTGCTGGGAGCTAGCCCCCGGGCGGCGCTTGCTTTTGTAATGGCTGCGAAGGCATACGCTTTTCTGGACAACCGTGACTATGTGCTGCCTGATGATGTGAAGGCGCTGGCACCTTATGTGCTAACGCATCGTTTGTTGCTGCGTCCCGAGGCGCGTCTGGACAGTTCCAATGCCCAGTCCGTGCTCCAAGCTGTCCTTCGGCAGGTTCATGTACCCGTACGAATGGAGCGTCCTTAGGGAATGAATATGGTCAAAAGGAAGCGCAGGCTTCCCCGGCTGTCAGGCCGCATCTGGCTTCTGGTGGTCATATGGGTGGTGTGCCTGCTATATTTGTTGTTTCAGGGCGGCAAGACGTCGGTCATGCTGTTGTCTATGGTTACGCTGTTAATCGTTTATTTATGGATCGTTGGTCTGAGTGGAGTTCGCCGTGTGCAAGGCTCCCGGCAGCTTTCGCAAGGCTCGGAGTTTGGAGAACTGCTGCATGCGGGAGATCAGGTGCATGTAAAGCTGAGCCTCAGCATTCCTGGTTTTCTTCCGTTACCCTATGTCATTGTCCGTGAGGTCCTCAAGCGGCATACAGGTGAATCCTGGTCGTTTGAGGACAGTGTCATTCCTAGTCTAAAAGGGGGCGGTCAGCTTACATTTCAGACTCCCGCTTTAGAGCGAGGAAGCTACCACTTTGAGGAAACTGAATGTGTGAGTGAGGACATCTTCGGTCTGTTGGAGCACAAAGGCAGCTTGAACGCACGCGGTGAATTTCGGGTGCTGCCCCGAACGGTATTCATTCCGTATTGGCAGATGAATGACCGTCGCTCAAGGATGTCTGGACCGCAGACCGTTCAAACTCGAACGCGGCGTGAGACGACACAAATTAACGGTGTACGGGACTATGTATATGGAGATCGGTTTTCGCGCATCCATTGGAATGCGACGGCTCGTACAGGTAGCTGGAAATCCAAGGAATTCGAGCATGAGACCGTTCCAAAAACGATGCTTGTGCTGGACGTACACATGAAGCATTATGTAAACGCCGAACAGTTTGAGCTAGCTGTATCCTCTACCGCTTCATTGCTGGAATATGGTGGACGGGAGCGAATGGGGGTTGGATTGTGCACAGCTGGAGAAAAAGGCACTGTCTTTCAGCCAAGTGAGCAGACAATGGAACGACAACGAATGATGCATCACTTGGTAGACATACACACAACTTCACAAGGTAGCTTGAAATCCGCTGTAGAAAGCAGTGTGCGCCAGTTTCCGCAAGGCTGTTATTTTATACTGATTAGTCCGCTGAATGATTATCAGGCGATGGAGCTTCTTCGTTGGGCCGATACCCGAGGGATGACTCCGTGCCATGTCTATATCGGAGAAGGTTCTGCTGAGGGAGAAGCTGAAGAATGGATGAGCATGCTTCGTGCAAGGGGAATCAAGGGCTACGATGTTGAGAGCCTTGAAGAGCTCCCGGCTGTAATGGGGGGAGGGACACTATGAAGAGCTGGTTACAATCGTTAAAGGGTTCCTGGGCCCCCGCTTTTACATTTTTATGGATTATTATTATTGCCATGCAATGGGTTTCTTTTGCTTCCGAATTATGGCTGGAAGAGACGAGAGCACTTGTACTGATGACCATTACAATGCTGGCTCTTGTGAAGATTGTACTACCATTTCGTCCTTGGATTGAATTTATTGTTAAGGCGGCGGCGCTGTTTTTTATTTTGTATCGGACATTGGTGTCTTACTCCATCATTATCCCCTTCGGAGGGGTAGCCAATCGCCTGGACCAATTTATATCCAATATGTCTCCTTATATTTGGTTTTCCCTCATCGCTTGGCTAGTTATTGAAATGGTGCCGCTCATCGTTACAACGAAACAGCGGATTCTTGTTTTTGTGGGTATTAATATCGCCGCGCTGGCAGTGCTTGATTCCTTTACGCCAACTGTGTTGTGGGAGGAGGTTGCCTGGATCGTCTTTGCTGGTATGGGTTGGCTAGTGACACAGCATCTGCAGTATTTTCGGCAGCATTATCCTCAAGGGTGGAAGCATATTCGACGCTATCCATATAAAATAGCAGCCAATATTGCGGTCATTTTTGCGCTCATTATTATGGCTGGTGTCAATATGCCCGAGGTACAGCCAGCTTTGACGGATCCCTATACAGCGTGGACCCAGAGAAATAGCTCAACCACCGCCGGGATTAGCAATGGATCTGGGGCACTGAATCAGCGGATGAACACCGCATCAGGGTATAGTCGCCAGGATAATCGGTTGGGTGGAGGTTTTAATTTTGATTATTCTCCTGTCATGACCATCACGACCACTCAACGAAGCTATTGGCGGGGGGAAACGAAACGAACCTATTCCGGTACAGGCTGGAGTGACGGGGGAAACGATGATCAAACGCTAAATGATGTGCCGATGACCGCAGAGCTTGAAAACACACAAGAAACGCGGCATTCGACTGAGCAGGTCGTTCAGACCATTACGATGCAAAATGACCAGAGCTATCCTGTTCTGTTTGGCGCCTATTCGGTGCAGCGTGTTCAATCGGTGGACAGAGATTCACGGGCAGAGGGGTTACGTTGGAACCCGGAACAGGCGGAACTGCTTTGGAATCCATCCTCCCGAAGAACTGCTTATCCTAAAACGTATACTCTGGTATCACATGTCCCTGTGATCCCTGAGAAAGAGCTACGCACAAAAACTTTTAATGAGTTGTACAGAAAAAACAAACAGGAAGCCTATCTACAAATTCCAGATGAGTTACCACGGCGGGTTCGTGATTTGGCTCAGAACGTAACGTCAACGGCGAAAACGCCATATGAAAAAGTCGGATTACTACAGCAGTATTTGCAGCAAAATTATGCATATACGAACAATCCGGACCTCTCACGGAAAAGAAGCAGAGATTTTGTGGATGCCTTTCTGTTTGAGATTCGGGAGGGCTATTGCGATTATTATTCCACCTCATTAGTCATGATGGCTCGCTCTGTTGGGGTTCCAGCCCGTTGGGTTAAAGGGTATGCACCTGGTCAGCAGACGTTTTCAGATGATGCAACAACGGGCGAAGGTGACGAAAATATGTCCTCTTACTCCGTGACAAATGCGGATGCTCATTCCTGGGCGGAAGTATATTTAGGTGAATACGGTTGGGTTCCTGTAGAAGCTACGCCTGGCTTTGATATGCCGCTGCTTACGGAACAGGAGGATTCAAAGACTCCAGAAGCCCCAGAGGTTAAAGATCAGCCTGAACCAGAACAGCCTGAGCAGAACCCGCAGACTGATCCGGAGGAAGGTTCAAAGATTCATCCTGTAATTATAGGTTCTGCTGCTGCAATTCTGCTGCTGTGGGCTGCTTATATCGTCTGGCGTAATCGGGCAGACATTCACTTTTATCTGCTGCGTTTACGCAGAGGTAAGCCGCTGACCCCGGATGAAAAGGTGGTCGTCGAAACTGAGCACTGGTTAAGGTACATGCGAAGAAAGGGATTTGTCCGCGCCAGTCACGAGACGCTGAGGGAATCAGTTGATAGATGGTCGCTAGAAGTACCGGAACAAGCTTCTATTTTACATCAGTTGCTTGGACGATTTGAACAAGCGCGTTATAGTCCCTCATCCGTAACCGCAGAAGATTGGCATATGGTTCGCCAGCAAGCCTCTCTGTTACACAAAGAAGGATGGATAAAACGATGGGCTGGACGAAAAGCTGCGACGGATCAGAAGGATCAAGACTAGTCTATTTTTGATTTGGTTCAATTTGCCGTCTATTTTAATCTTTAGCTATATATTTAGTGAAAAAGCTGTCCGTTTGTTGCGGATAGCTTTTTACTAAGCCATAGTAATATGGTATAGTTTGTCGTATGAAACTGAGGTGACCGACGTTGTTTGAAATGCTGATGCCCAAATTACGGGTGAATACCGTCTTTGATATTGATCTTGAAGGCTTGTATGCTCAAGGATATCGCGGCATTATTACGGATCTGGATAACACGCTGGTCGGCGCAAAAGCGCCGAATGCGACTCCCGAGCTGGTGGCCTGGTTTGAGAAGGTCAAACAGGCGGGTTTTAAGCTTGTCATCGTGTCTAACAACAATATGGACCGTGTATCCGTGTTTGCTACGCCTTTGGACATTGAATTTATACATGCCGCACGGAAGCCTTCCAACTCGTCTTTTCGTAGAGCCATCCGTATGATGGGGCTGACTCCGGAAGAGACTATTATGGTCGGAGACCAAATGTTGACGGACGTATTGGGAGGTAACCGATTGGGATTGCATACGGTGTTGGTGCTACCGATATCCATTCATGATGAAGGAGTCATGACCCGATTTAATCGGAGGTTGGAGCGAATCGCGCTCACAAGGTTACGTAAGAAAGGCTTATGGCTTGAGGAGGAAAAGAAGAATGACTGAAAGACCTGACGGCGGCACTGCCGTCAAATGTAGTGGTTGCGGTATCACCGTGCAGACCACTAGCCCGGAGCTTCCGGGATATATTCCTGAAAAATTGCTTACTCGCGAACCTGTCATATGTCAGCGTTGCTTCCGGATCAAAAACTATAATGAGACGTCTTCAGTGACGGTGAATCAAGATGAGTTCTTGAAGCTGCTCAGCCAGATTGGGGACAAGGATGCGCTCGTCATCCACATTGTAGATATTTTTGATTTTGAAGGTAGCTTGATTTCCGGTCTGCAACGCTTTGTAGGCTCCAATCCGGTTATACTGGCTGTGAACAAGACCGATTTGCTGCCTAAGGTAACGAATTGGAACAAGGTGCGTAACTGGGTACAAAAGCAAGCGAAGGAGCAAGGACTACGCACAGAAGAAATCGTACTGTGCTCTGCTAAAAAAAATCAGGGCTTTGACCGTCTGTTGGATGTGGTATCTGAGCTCCGTGGTAACCGTGATGTATATGTAGTCGGAGCGACAAATGTGGGTAAATCGACGCTTATTAACCGCTTGATTCGTGATTATAGCGATATGGAGCAGGAACTCACAACGTCCCGTTACCCGGGGACTACACTCGATATGGTGAATATTCCGCTCGACGACGGCAAGCACATTATTGATACTCCGGGTATTGTATACCCTTGGCGATTCAGTGAGATTGTCTCCCGTCAGGACTTGAGTGCTATTATGCCGGACAAGCCGCTGAAGCCTGCTGCGTATCAGCTTGATGCCGGACAAACATTGTTTTTCGGCGGTATGGCCCGATTTGATTTTGTGGAGGGTCAGCACCAATCATTTACCTGCTATATTAACGGTGGTCTTAAAATACATCGCACGAAGCTGGAGCGGGCTGATCAGTTGTTCGCTGATCATGCCGGGGAATTGTTATCTCCGCCAACACGCGATCAATTGGCAGAAATGCCGGAATGGACAAGACATGAGTTCCGCGTTCCACGCAAATCTCCATCGGACATCTACATTTCCGGTTTGGGATGGATCAGAGTGAATAGCGAGAACGGAGCTCTGGTTGCGGTTCATGCTCCTCGGGGAGTCCGTGTGCTTTTGCGGCCTGCGTTGATATAACGTTGCTGTAACCATGTTATAGGGCGGCAAGGAACAGGTACTGGTTCCTGCCGCCATTCATGTATTTGTGCGGCCTAATATTTTGCAATATGGGGGAGAGCAACGATGAACAGCGGGGAGTCTGAAGCGACCGAACAAGGTCTTGTACTATTGGGCGTATTGGGTGATCCGATCAAGCACTCCAAATCGCCTCTTATGCATAAAATAGCTTTACAGGCAGCGGGGATTGAAGGAGATTTTGTACCTCTTCATGTCAAACCGGATCAGCTGGAAGATGCCATGAAGGGGATTCGCGCTATGCATTTCCGCGGAGTCAATGTGACGATTCCCCATAAAGTCGAGGTTATGAAATATCTGGATGAGATTGATGAAGGGGCCAGACTCATTGGCGCTGTCAATACGATAGTGAACGACAATGGACGGCTCAAGGGCTATAACACGGACGGAATTGGCTACGTACGTTCCCTCAAAGAAGAGACTTCTGTCGATTTGAAGGGCGCAAGAATTGCTGTTCTTGGAGCCGGAGGGGCTGCTCGTGGCGTAATTCATGCTCTATTGGAGGAGCAACCGGAATCGGTTATTATTTTGAACCGAACACGTGACAAAGCTGAGCAACTGGCATTAGAGTGGACGACGGAGGCGATCCCAGTGAGGGGTTATTCTAACGAGGATGCCAAGAGCGTGCTCGCCACAGTGAATGTGTTGATTAACACAACCTCGGTGGGAATGTCCCCTTTATCGGATGAACTTCCACTGGAAACGAGCTTGATTCCGGAGGGAATCATTGTGAGTGATTTGATCTACAATCCGCTGGAAACGAGACTTTTACGGGAAAGCCGTGAACAGCGCGGCTGCACTGTACATGGGGGCTTGGGCATGTTCGTGTACCAGGGGGCTGTGGCTTTTGAGTATTTTACAGGGGTTGTCCCTGCTGTAGAGCAAATGAGAGCGGCTGTGCTGAGTAGCCTGTCGTAAGTAAGATTGTACATTAAAATTATGGAAATGCTGCATTGCATATGTGGCGACGAAGGGGTTAAATATACATGTTAACAGGTAAACAAAAAAGATATTTGCGTTCAATGGCGCATCATTTGGACCCGGTTTTTCAAGTAGGCAAAAACGGTACGAATGAGCATCTTATGCGTCACATCAACGATGCGATTGAAAAGCGTGAGCTGATGAAAGTGCAAATTTTGAACAACTGTTTGGACGACAAACATGAAATTGCGGAAGAACTGGCCGCGGAGACAGGTTCTGAGCTTGTTCAGATCATCGGGAGCACTATTATTTTGTACAAAGAATCCCGTGATCATAAGGAAATCGAGTTGCCTAGAGGATAACACGCGGGGAGAAAATTATGAAAATCGGTATTATGGGTGGTACATTTGACCCAATTCATATTGGACATCTGCTGGCTGGAGAAGCGGCAAGAGATGCCTATGATCTGGATCAAGTATGGTTTATGCCTTCTCATATTCCTCCGCACAAGCATCAGGCGGGGGCGAGCGGTAAGGAGCGTCTGGAGATGACGAGTGAAGCGGTAGCGGGTCATCCTGCTTTTGAAGTGCTGGATATTGAAGTGCTTCGCGGGGGAGTATCCTATACCATTGACACGATCAAGGAGCTTCAGGAGTTGCACTCTGCTGTGGATTTTTATTTTATTATTGGTGCGGATATGGTGAACTACTTGCCTCATTGGCAGGGAATTGAGGAACTGGCGCAGCGAATTTATTTTATTGGTGTTCGGCGCCCAGGGTTCCAGCTTGCGTTGGATGAGTTGCCGCATTATTTGCAGGACAAGGTACTGCTGGCGGATATGCCAGTGGTGGACATTTCGTCGACGGATATTCGAGAGCGTGCTGCGGAAGGGCGTACCATCCGTTATCTTGTGCCTGATCGTGTGCATGACTATATTACAAGGGGCGGTTTGTATGAAGTACAGCCGTGAGCAATTAATGGAAGCCGTATCTGGTCAAATGCCTGAAAAGCGCTGGAAGCACACACTAGGTGTTATGCATACCTCAGTTGAGCTTGCGCAGCGATATGGAGCAGATCCGGATAAGGCCGAACTGGCGGCTATTTTGCATGATGTAGCGAAATATTGGCCTGTCCAGCAGATGGAAGAGGTGATTCGCAGTCATCCCGAATGTGATCAGGAGCTTTTGGAACATGACAAGCAGCTCTGGCATTCAGAGGTAGGATACTGCGTTGCAGCAAGAGATTACGGAGTGGATGATCCGGAAATAAGGAATGCGATCCGCTGGCATACGTCAGGACGCGTAGATATGAGCCTGCTGGATAAAGTCGTGTGTCTCGCTGATTACATCGAACCGGGACGGGATTTTCCGGGGGTTGAGCATATCCGTAAACAGGCAAAGAAAAGCTTGGAGCAGGGCCTTATCGCTGGATTTGACTCCACGATTACATTGCTGCTGGAAAAGAAAAAGGTTATTTTTCCACTGACAGTCTTGTCGCGCAATGACTTGATTCAACAACTAAAACAGAGAAAAACGGAGGTTCATGAATGACCCTAACTAATGAGCAATTAATGCAAACAGCGGTTGATGCTGCAAATGATAAAAAGGCAATGAATATTGTCGCACTGGATTTGCGGGGAATATCACTAGTAGCTGATTATTTTGTCATCTGCCACGGTAATTCGGATACACAGGTACAGGCGATTGCAACAGAAATTCGCAAACGCGCTCATGATGAAGGTGTAACCATCAAAGGAATCGAAGGAATGGATTCCGCCCGTTGGGTTCTAATGGATTTGGGGGATGTCGTAGTGCATGTCTTCCATCGCGACGAGCGCGAATACTATAACATTGAACGACTCTGGTCGGATGCTAAGGTTGTGGAAAAGGTATGAGTTTGATCGCCGGTACTTATGTCACCATTATGGTGGATCGTGAGGTATCTCCTTTCGGTTACTTTCTCACTGTTGGTGAGCAGGATGTGCTGCTGCATTATACGGAGCTGACACGTGAAATCGAAGTTGGTGAACGGTTGGAGGTATTTATTTTTCACGATACAGAGGACCGCTTGGCCGCAACTATGAAAAAGCCGTTCTTGTCGTTGGGCGAAATGGCAAAGCTTGAAGTGGCTGATGTGCATCCGCGTTTGGGTTGTTTCCTGGAGATGGGATTGGGTCGTCAGCTTTTGCTGCCGATTCGTGAGTTGCCAGAAAACCGAGATTTGCATCCTCGGGTGGGCGACTACGTGTATGCCATTATGGAGCATGACAAGCAAGGCAGATTGCGAGCTAAGCTGGCAGGGGAACAGGAGCTGGCTCCGTTGTGCTTCCACGCCCCTGATTCGTGGCTGAATACGTGGGTGCAGGCGACTGTGTACAAGCCGCTTCAGATGGGCACATTCGTCCTGGTGGACGGAGGTGTGCTTGGTTTTGGCGCGATTGGAATGATTCATTCCTCGGAGCGTAACCGGATGCTTCGCTTGGGCGAAGAGGTCAAGGTACGGGTCACGCTTGTTCGGGAAGACGGTCGGGTCAATCTGGCGATGTCACCACGCAAGGAAGTAGGCCGTGATGAGGATGCGGAGCGGTTGATTGCTTTTCTGAAAGAGCGTCCGGGTGGCGGCATGCCTTACTCCGACGCAACGCCGCCGGATATTATCAAACAACGGTTCGGTATCAGTAAATCCGCCTTCAAGCGTGCGATGGGCAAGCTGATGAAGGAAGGACTGGTTACACAAAAGGAAAACTGGACCTACCTGGTGGAGAATATACCTGAACCGAAGGACGGGAATGGGGAATAAAAAATGGCTTCTTACCGGAAGTTTGCCTATGTGTATGATGAGCTGATGCAGGACATGCCGTACCCGGACTGGTTGCGCTTTGCACGGCAGGCTTGGGATCAGTACGGGATGCCGCATACGGTGGCCGAGCTGGGCTGCGGAACGGGTTCGATTACGATTCCTCTAGTTAACTCGGGCTTCGAGGTGACTGGAATCGACTTATCCTCTGACATGCTGGCAGTAGCCCGCCGCAAAATGGAAACCACTCCACAGGGACAGCGATTGTTTCGTGAGGGAAGCGTTCGCTGGATACAGCAGGATATGAGAGAATGGATTTTACCCGAGCCTGTGGATTCTGTAATTTCTTTTTGCGATTGTCTGAATTACTTGTTGGAGGAAGAAGATATAATTTCTACTTTTCGCAGAACGCATGCTGGTCTGAAGCCTGGCGGAACCTTCTTGTTCGATGTACATCATCCCCAGACGTTTTTACGTTATGATGAAGAGCAGCCTTTCGTACTGGACGAACGCTCTATCTCGTATATCTGGACATGTGCGTTGGACACTCCCCGTTGTGAAATTGAGCATCATCTTAGTATCTTTGCGAAAGCAGAACAAGAAGGACGCGATCTATACCAGCGTTTCGAGGAAATACATGTTCAACGTGCCTATGACCCAGACTGGATGAAGGCAGAATTGTCCAAAGCGGGTTTTCGTGATGTGAAGGTATATGCGGATTTTGAATGGGTAGAAGCAGAAGATGACGCGGCGAGACTGTTTTATGTTGCTGTAAAATAGCAAGGCTTCATTTAGCGAGTATGGGAAAAGAAAGACGCTTTTCATGATGACATGAAGGGCGTCTTTTTGCACTCATATATTCACTTTATAGCTCAGCTGAAGCTCATCACCCGGTACACCCCGAATGCCCCAGTTCTGTTTGGGTGTTTCAAATATAGTAATCTCAAGATCCTGTGGAGAAATACCCAAAAGATCGTTAATTCTTTGGAATAACAGGTTAATGAGTTGCTTCTTAGCTTCTGTCGTTCTGCCTTCAAAGATACTGATTTCAATAATGGTGTACGCCTCAGAGCGACCATCGGCATATATAAAGTCTTCCTGATCCATAGGAAAAAAACGTTGAAACCTCTTGTCAGGAGGATATTTGAACGCATCCACCACAGCAGAATGAATCACCTCTGAAAGTTGCTTTTTGATTGGATTTAGAGTTTCTTTTATTCCGTAAATTTTAATCTGTGCCATTTCTCAGCTCACCTTTCTTATCTCAACTCATCTCAACTTGAAGCGATTTAATTCGAAATCATTATAAAACATTCGTATGCATGTGTCATGAACAATTAGTATGAAGAGGGTCTTTAACACCAAAGGTAGTCCTTATTTGACTTTTTTCGCGGTTTTCAATATAATAGTGCCATTATTAACGGTTAAACAATCGCTGATGAGGAATAGTAGCTTTGTCTGGACATGTAGAGAGCTGGCGGGTGGTGCAAGCCGGTTGACAGTGCAAAGTGAACTCGCCTCGGAGATATGCGTCCAACGCAGGAATGCCCTATACAGGTGCTTGTATCCTGTTATTAACCCGCATCGGATCACCTCCGTTATCAGGTGCAAAGGGAGTAGAACGCGAAGAACGCTTTCTGCTAACTAGGGTGGTACCACGGGAATATAACCTCTCGTCCCTAGCGCTGACACGCTACGGGATGCAGAGGTTTTTTTGTTGCATACCGTTTGAGGAGGAAAAGACAATGACAGACACACAGCCGAAGCACGGCTATCAACCGCAAAGTATTGAACCAAAATGGCAGAAATATTGGGATGAGAACAAGACGTTCCGTACCGGGGAAGAGCCGGGCAAACCGAAGTTTTATGCTTTGGATATGTTTCCGTACCCATCTGGAGCCGGCCTACATGTAGGCCACCCAGAGGGCTACACAGCTACGGATATTGTTTCACGATATAAAAGAATGCGCGGCTACAACGTACTGCATCCGATGGGTTGGGACGCCTTCGGTCTGCCTGCCGAGCAGCATGCGCTGGATACAGGGGAGCACCCACGCGAAATTACGGTGAAAAATGTAAATAACTTCCGCCGTCAAATCAAATCGCTCGGCTTCTCCTACGACTGGGATCGTGAAATCAGCACGACGGATCCTGATTATTACAAATGGACACAGTGGATCTTCATCCAGCTGTACAAGCGCGGTCTTGCATATGTAGCTGAAGTACCTGTGAACTGGTGCCCGGCGCTGGGAACGGTGCTAGCGAATGAAGAAGTTATTGACGGTAAGAGTGAGCGTGGCGGTCATCCGGTCGTCCGTAAACCAATGCGTCAATGGATGCTGAAAATTACGGAATACGCGGATCGTCTGCTGGAGGATCTGGAGGAACTGGATTGGTCTGAGAGTATTAAGGATATGCAGCGGAACTGGATCGGTAAGTCTACCGGGGCAGAGGTTCGTTTTCCAATTGAAGGCTATGACGAGCAACTCACAGTATTTACAACCCGTCCAGATACACTGTTCGGCGCAAGCTACTGTGTGCTGGCACCAGAGCAGGAATTGGTAGATATTATCACTACGCCTGAGCAAAAGGATGCTGTACAACAGTACCGTGAACAAGCTGCTCGTAAAAGCGATCTGGAGCGTACGGATCTGGCCAAGGATAAAACAGGCGTATTCACAGGAGCTTATGCAGTGAACCCGGTGAACGGCGAAAAGCTGCCGATCTGGATTGCTGACTATGTACTTGCAGGCTACGGAACTGGAGCGATTATGGCTGTACCTGCTCACGATGCGCGTGACTGGGAATTTGCCAAGCAATTCGGATTGAATATCATTGAGGTTGTCCAAGGTGGAGATGTGGCTAATGAGCCATATACTGAGGATGGACCGCACGTCAATTCCGGCCCGCTGAATGGACTTACCAACGAGGAAGCGATTCCGAAGATGATTGAATGGCTGGAAGCCGAGGGCAAAGGACACGGCAAAGTCACCTATCGCCTGCGTGACTGGCTATTCAGCCGTCAACGCTATTGGGGCGAGCCGATTCCGGTAATTCATCTGGAAGATGGAACGATCAAAACGGTTCCTGAGGACCAACTTCCGCTCGTACTGCCGGAGATGGACAATATCAAGCCTTCGGGTACAGGTGAATCCCCGCTGGCGAACGCAACAGATTGGATCGAAACCATTGATCCTGAGACAGGTATGAAAGCACGCCGCGAGACAAATACAATGCCGCAATGGGCAGGCAGTTGCTGGTATTACCTGCGCTTTATTGATCCGAAAAATGACAAAGAGCTTGTATCCAAAGAGAAACAACGTGAATGGATGCCTGTTGATTTGTATATTGGCGGAGCGGAACATGCGGTTCTTCACTTGCTGTATGCCCGTTTCTGGCATAAGGTACTGTATGATATCGGCGTAGTGGAAACGAAAGAGCCTTTTTATAAGCTGGTCAACCAGGGTATGATTTTGGGCAACAACAATGAAAAAATGAGTAAATCACGCGGTAATGTCATTAATCCTGATGATATTGTCAATACGTTTGGCGCCGATACGCTGCGTATTTATGAGATGTTTATGGGGCCGCTGGAAGCGACCAAGCCATGGAATGAGAATGGGGTAGAGGGAGCACATCGTTTTCTGTCCCGCGTATGGCGCCTGTTTGTTTCCGAGGATGGTAGCCTGAACGATAAAATTACAAATGACGGCGGTAGCGATGAGTTCAATCGTACTTGGCACAAAACGCTGAAAAAAGTAACCGAAGATCTGGATGCACTGCGCTTCAATACAGCGATCAGCCAGCTGATGATCTTCACCAACGATGCATACAAAGCAGACCTTCTGCCGCGTGCAGCAATGGAAAACTTCGTGCAAATGCTGTCGCCGCTTGCACCCCATCTGGCCGAGGAATTGTGGCAGCTGCTGGGGCACAATGATAGCATTACCTACGCGGCCTGGCCTGCTTATGATGAAGCATGGACGGTGGACGCCGAAGTGGAAATTGTTGTGCAAGTGAATGGTAAAATTGTGCAGCGTGCAACGATTGCCAAGGATCTTGATGCTAAAGCGATGGAAGCATTCGCTGTGTCGTTGGACAATGTTCAGCAGGCACTGGCCGGCAAAACGATCCGCAAGGTAATTGCTGTTCCAGGTAAGCTGGTTAATATTGTTGCCGGTTAATTGGCTTTAAGCCGAAGGAGACATCCACCTTTTGCATGTCTTCTTCATACTTGTTGTGCGTGGCCTGTATCAGCTCGGGAAAGACACTATGCAGGCTGATGTCCAACAGTGCGAGAGCTTCGGCAGTAATACCTCCGGGAACCGCTACTCTGGCCTGTAACTCGGCTGGTGTCATCCCGCCTTCCGTGAGCAGCTTTCCAGTGCCGATGATCATTTCACCGGCCAGGGCGCATAGCTCCGTACGGTCTATACCTGTAGCTTGAACTGCGGCTTGAATCCACTGGTCCATAAAAAAGGCCAAGAAAGCAGGACCGCAACTCGAAAAATCCGACGTGATTCGAGTATAAGATTCTTTAACCCGAATCGGCCTGCTGATGTGGGACATAAGCTCTTCCAGAAGGGTGCGGTCCTCCTCTGTAATCCGGCTTCCATGGATGCATAGTGAGGCTCCGCTGCCCACTTGGTGGGTGATACTGGGAATAATTTTGGACACTTTGGCTTTCAGTGCATGCTCCAAAATACGAATCTGCACCGGGCTTGTGATAGATACGACGATTTGCTCTTCTGTAATGACGTTGCGTATTTCATCCGTTACGGCTTTTGATTCCAGCGGCTTCACACAGATAAACAAAACATCGCTTTCCGCTGCCGTTTCACGGTTGCTTTGGGCTGCATGCAAACCTGGATAACGACGGGCTAGCTCGGTTACCTTGGAATGCGTTCGATTGCTTGCTGATATTTGCTGCGGCTTGAGTGCGTTAGAATTAATAAAAGACTCAATTAGCAGACTTCCCATGCTGCCAGTCCCGATAAATCCAACTTTCATTGTTCAACGTCCTCCTTTCATACTTTGCGGTATAGACGCTGTGCTGTCAGCTGTCATTCTTCTTAGTGTATGCGCCTGGTCTTGGCCGACATGACGAATTTTATGTCTGAGCATGTTAGATCGTGCCCGGGGTCGTACCACTTATTTGTGAAAATGCTCACAGCGAAACCGTATGGAGGTTGTTTGCACCCTCCGGTTTAACGGGAATTGGACAGACTTGCTCTGTTTGATTGAGACGGTGTTTTCAGTCGGCTCAATTTCCCGAAATCCATGTGGAGTAGGGGACGATACGGAAATGAAACGCGTATGGACAGGAACAGCGATAACGCTTGCTGTAATCGGGAGTGGACTTATTTTATTTGCCGGAGGACAGCGCTCTGAGCCGCAAGAAGAGTGGACTTTACTTAACCATAAGGTGGAGCAGGCTGTGGCGATGGATTCAGAGCCAAATGAGTCGCAGCGCAGCAGTGACTATACCCAGGAAAAGCCTGCTGTAAAAGAACCTTCAGACAAAGCTGAGCGCAGTACGAATACCGAAGCCGCTGCCAATGTGAAACGTGATACTGTGCAGATTTCTACTGGTGTATCTGCTGCTGTGAGCGAAAACTCTATTGCGGGAAATTCAAGTACCGTAAGGCAGTCAGGTGTTGCGAATCCGAGCTCAGACACAGGTATTGTTAGTTCGAGTGGTGCAACGACGAGTAGGACCAATACGGTAAGTGATTCGGTTACTACACCCGTTTCCGGCGAAAAAAAGGTAAACATCAACACGGCGACTGCTGCCGAGTTAATGGAGCTACCAGGGGTTGGGGCTAAAAAAGCCGAGGCTATTTTGAACTACCGTAATCAGCATGGGGCGTTCAAACGTGTGAACGATTTGGATCATGTAAAGGGAATCGGAGCTAAAATGTTGGCGAAAATGAAGCCGTATGTCAGCTTGTAACTTATATAAGATTACAATGTACAGGCCCTGAGAACGGCGGTAGCGGATATGGTTTACGTTTTAACTTGTTTATACGGGAGAGATGGAAATGAGTGCAGATGTACGCAAGGACTGGGACACCTATTTCATGGATATCGCTTATATGGTATCCACCCGTTCGCGCTGTGCGCGGCGTCATGTTGGAGCCGTACTTGTACAAGGTAAAAAGCTCTTGGGGACGGCCTATAATGGAGCACCATCCGGGGTGCCTGACTGTTCTGAGGCAGGCTGTATGATCTCAGAGGAGTATGAGGTCGTTCACCGTGATGGGCGCGAGGAAATGGTTAAGAAGCAGCGTTGTATTCGCACTATTCATGCGGAGCAGAACCTGCTACTGTTTACTGACCGAATTGATCGTGAAGGCTCTTCAGTATATGTCACTGACCAGCCATGCTGGACGTGTGCCAATATGTTGGCGAACAGCGGTATTGTGGAGATTGTATACCACAGACCTTATCCCAAAGATGCCGACAAGGTTCGTGCTATGATGGAGGAAAAGGGAATCGCCTTTCGTATGCTGAAGACCTATCATCCACCGAAAGAAACGCTGATGGATGTAATGAATTAAAAAGTAAACGAGGAAGAACCTCTGACGAATGCTATTTTGTCAGAGGTTCTTTTTGTTTTGCTTATTTTGGACAAAAAGCAATGTTTGCTACCGGAAGGTGATTGTATTCAAGCTAAGCTTGTGTTAACTAGACCTATATTGACCCTTACTGTTTGTTGGATTACAGGAAGTGCGGGAGCATGTCTGTATTCTGGACGGATGCTTTTGTTGCTCTGGGCGGGGGTTACCCTGATCTTTCCGCTTATAGCTTTATGGATGAAAATCCCCATCCGGCATATGGTATTACTTTGGCTTGCAATCAGCGGGGGTGGATTTCATTGGTATTGGCATGATACGCATAATGTTAGCAGTATTCCCGATGCTCTTCATGTATCGTCTTCTATGTTGGAAGACATGCCTGTTCAAGTAGCAGGGCTTATCGCTTCTGAAGTACAGGTAGATGGTGATCGAACACAGTTTGAGATGAGAGTCACCTCAATCAATCACTACGGAAGTCATTCGAAAAAGGACGAGAATCGTGCACTAATTTCTGAACAGGTCATTGTTCATATCAAGTTGGCTGCCAAGCAGGAACAGCAACTTTCGGCAGCGTGGCAACGTGGAGATGCAATCCTACTGCGTGGCACCTTAAAGGCTCCTGCAAAAGCGGGGAACTTTGGTGGCTTTGATTACAGTGAATACCTGCACACACAGGAAATCCACTGGCTTTTCAAAGGCGATGGGGCAGCCTCGCTACAGAAGCAGGAAGCTTCACTGTGGAACCGCTACACTTTGTTCAGATGGAATGATCAGCTTAGGGAGCAGCTAGGGCAGAGAATGGAATCGGCATTTACATCACTTCATCACGCAGGATATATGAAAGGACTGGTACTTGGGGTAACAGATGAGTTGGACCCAGCAACGTATAACGAGTTTACGCAGCTTGGTTTAACGCATATTTTAGCAATATCGGGCATGCATGTGGCGGTATATGCAGCTACACTATTATATTTACTCAAGCTACTAAGAGTTAGCCGCGAGACATCTCTTACGGTCGTGATGATACTCATTCCGGCTTATGTCCTGCTGACAGGTGCTTCTCCCTCTGTTGTGAGGGCGGGAATTATGGCGATGATCGGCTTGTTTGCAGCCCGACGAGGTATGCTCAAAGACGGACTTAATATTCTAAGTATATCCGCGTTGCTCATGCTGATTTGGAATCCATATTATCTACTTAGCGTCAGCTTTCAGCTTTCCTTTTTGGTGACAGGTGGGTTGCTCATTTATATGCCGCTTATGAAGCCGTTTTTCGCCAAATGGCCTTTCCTAATCGGCGGTGAAGTTGCGATTACAATTACGGCACAGCTTGTTTCGTTTCCAATGACGGTATTCTACTTTAATCAATTTTCGTTGTTATCATTTGCGGCCAATTTTGTGCTTGTACCCCTTATTACATATATCGTGCTTCCATTAGGTACGGTGGCGATGGGGCTTTCCTTTTTGTGGGGGGATGGGGCTCGTATTCTTGCGTGGCCGGCAGAGCAATTGAACGATTTGACCTTTTTACTAGTGAAATGGCTGAATGTAGATGATGCTTATGTGAGTATTTGGCCGTCTTCTTCCATCCTGTGGGTCATGGCGTATTACGCAGCTCTGTACAGTGTTTTGTACTGGCTCAAAAGGTGGCTGACATCCCGCAGGCAAACGAACGACATTACCGTCTTGAATTCTACTGCCATTTCATCACCTATATATACAGGATTAGCAGCTTCTCCAGAATGGGCGGCTATATTGCATACGGCTCCTGAACCTGAGGGAGCAGGGAAATTTGCAAGTCGACAGTGGAATGGTTATCGTCATTTGGCACTGGCTCTAAGTGTTATTGCTTGGCTTGGAATATTGTATACAGGTTACCAATCTCCTGGTGAGGGAAATACGGGAATTGTTCAATATCTGGATGTGGGCCAAGGTGACAGCATTTTAATTACAACGCCGGGCGGGAAACATATCTTGGTTGATGGCGGGGGTACAATGGATTTTGCGACAGGGAAAAATGCTTGGCGCAAGCGTGCAGATCCCTACGAGGTAGGTGAAGATACGATTGTACCCTTGCTAAAGCAACGAGGTGTGCATCGCCTGGACGCTGTCATTTTAACGCATGGAGATCATGATCATGCCGGAGGACTACAGGCTGTGCTTGACCAGATTCCTGTATCTACCTTGTTTTTTAACGGTACCCTGACAGATAAAACCCCATTCCGTAAGCTGTTGAACACGGCTTTAGACAAGCAGATCAAGCTGTATGGTGCACATCATAGTATGGAATGGGAACCAGACCAGGCTACGAAAATCCGCTTTCTCTATCCGTTTACACTACCGGAGAACGAATCTGAGCAGTTGCCTGTTATGAAGGAACAGAATCATTACTCTGTTGCCATGATATTGGAGATGGAGGGAGCCTCTTTTTTGTTCACAGGAGATATGGATGATGCAGCAGAGTCGTCGTTGCTCTCTGAATTAACTCGTTTTTCATCAAGTGTGAAAGATGAGGGAGCAACGGGGGAAGTAAGGAAAGCTATAGATGTCATGAAAATAGCACATCACGGCAGCAAGTACTCCACCTCGGAAGAGTGGTTATCCTACTGGCGACCGAAAGTATCTGTTATTTCGGTCGGTGCGACCAATACTTACGGACATCCGAATGAAGCGGTATTGGAACGTTTATCGGCAGTTAATTCTGCTATATATCGAACAGATACGATGGGAGAGATACAGATTCGAGCACAGCAAGGAAAACTGAGTGTGCGGTACCAACGCAAATAGTTTTTTCAATCCTTTTTTATCAGTACAACAACACACTAAAACGGGTGCTCACTCTCAGGAGTGGGCTGTTTGCTTTGAATCCAATCTGCATGGACAGTAGCTGTAAGCTTTGATAGAATCATATGAGTGATGAAAATGAGAATCATTATTAATGGGAGGAATATTGTGAGTTATTTTAAATTCAGAGCATCAGCTTGTTTGTTCATCATTTCGTTAATGCTGGTATTGAGCGCATGCGCTACAAGTGGGGGTGGGACTGTAACAGAAAGCGGTCAATCGACTGCTCTCAAGACCACATCAACTGGAGATGAAGCTGCCACACGTACATATGAAAGTGATAAAGGTACAATTACTCTTCCTGAGCATCCCCAGCGTGTCGTAGTGGCAGTCGATGATTATGTAGGTGATGTGCTAGCACTTGGTATTACACCTGTAGGGGCTCCAGACACTGTATTTGATGCTCCATACTATAAAAAATATTTGAATGGTGTTGCAAATATCGGTGACAGCTCCGCATTGTCCCTTGAAAAGGTAATCACCCTGAAGCCGGATTTGATCATTACCTATGATGAGAAAGCGTATGAAAATCTGAAAAAAATAGCACCTACAGTATATATTCCATATGGTAAATATCAATATAAGGATCGTCTGATGGAGCTGGGCAAAGTGTTAAACAAGGAGCAGGAAGCGAAGAATTGCCTGGCTGATTTTGCAACCAAGATTGCTGAGAAGAAACAGGCTTTGTCTGACGTCATTGATTCGGGCAAAAAAATCGCTATTTTTGAGATTACAGGAAAAGAATTATATCTATATGGAAAATCTTATGGACGTGGAGGAGCCATACTTTATGATGAGCTGGGACTTCATGCTCCTGAGAAGGTAGAAAAGGCAGCGTTCGAGAAGGGATGGGCCAGCATTTCAATAGAGGCTTTACCGGAGATGCTGGGCGATGCCGATTATTTAATGTTGGGTATTAGAGGCGACGGAACAGACCAAGGAAAAGATATTTTATCTAAAAGTGTGTGGAAGAACCTTTCTGCCGTTAAATCAGGTAAAGTATATCAATACTCAATCGACGATTTTTATTTTCAAGATCCGATTGCTCTGACTTATCAATTAGAACTCATATCTGATTTTTTGGTTTCCAAGAAGTAACAATATGATCTTGCAGCTCGATAGGCTAGCATTTAGATGTATGTAGGAGCTAGGGGAAGGTGACTACCTTCCCTTTTTCTGTTATTCTAAGGGAGGATACGCTGGGGAATCTGGGCTTTTTGGTATAATTTTTTTTTGTTAAAAAAATAAAATTAGTGTCAGACGTCTATCCTGCAACAATTTGCAAAAGGGATACGTCTGTAATATTGCAGGGAGAGGGGGATCCTTTGTGGTAGAGCAGGGACTCATTCGAGCCGCTCAATCGGGCGATCGCGACGCTCTCATTACCCTATTAAGAGAGATAGAACAGCATGTGTACCGTACGGCATATTACATTCTAAACAATGAGCAGGACGCCATGGATGCTTCACAAGAAGCCCTCATACGGATCTATTCCAAAATTAACTCTTATGAGGAAAAAGCGCAGTTTAAAACTTGGGTCCAACGCATTGTAACGAATATATGCATTGACAAATTCAGAAGAACGAAGCCCTCGGTTTCCATTGACGAGCACGACATGATATTCAACGATCCCCAAAACGTGGAGGTCGAGGTGTTGACCTCTTACATGGCACAGGATGTTCGTGAGGCTATACAACAACTTCCGGAGCACCACCGGACGGTAATTGTCTTAAGATATTTGCAGGATTTCTCCTATAACGAGATTGCAGATTCTCTGGATTTGCCGCTAAATACGGTCAAGTCATACTTATATCGTGCAAGACAGCAATTGCAAGGGCTACTTCAGGAATATCAGAAAGGTGGTGTATCAGGATGAAGTGTGGGGAAGAGGTGATGGATTGGATGCAGCGTTATGTGGATCATGAGCTGGGCGAAGAAGAGACGTCCCAATTAATGAACCATATTGCGACTTGCCCGGACTGTGCGGAAAAATTTCTTATTCTTCAGACACTCTCTCGCGAGCTGGAGGAATTGCCTACGGTTTCCCCGGCGTTCAGCCTGGTGGATTCCATCATGCCTCAGCTTGATGCCATTGACCGCGCACGTGAAGAGCAGGGAAGTGCGCTTCAGGAAATGCAGCCTGTGGCTGTAAAACCTGGACCAGTGCCTAGACAAAGTACCCAGCCTACACCTTGGTGGAACCGAATGGCTGGGCGCGCTGCCATGGGCGTGGCTGCCGCTGCTGTTGTACTGGGGATTGTAGTGTTTAACTTCGAGCCTAAAACAGTGCAGGATGCGGAAGGCATACTTACAACCCAGACGCCCGAAGTGACGAATCCGCAGAATCAGACGGAAATTCTTCCAGGTACAGCCAATGGCAGTGGAGGCCGTGATGCAGCCATTGGTTCGGATTCTACACAGCAGCCGTCAGAGCAGGGGCAAGGAACGGATGCATCTCAGCTACCTGCGGATAAAGATCCTGACCTGAGCAAACAAGGTGCAACCAATGCAGACGATGAAAAGAACTCTTCCAAACGGGATGCTGGGAAACGTGAAGATCAGCGAGCTGGGGAGGAAGATTCGACGAAGTCTGCACCAGCTGAACATTCTTCTCGTCAGGATGAAGGGCAGGGGCAGCTACGTACGGATCGTCAGGTGACAAAGGAAAATCCGTCTGCTGGAGATGCTCCTAAATCTGAGGACAAACAGTTAAGTCAGGAAAAATCTGATCCATCCACGATTGCTCCTGCTGAACAGTTGGAACCGAAAATGGAAAAAGCACCCCTAGCGGGTACGGGTACCGCTCAGGACGATAATAATGGTAACACAAGTACGAATGATTCTTCTTCGTCGCTTAGTCAGGATTTGAAGGTACAGGATCGAATTGCGTCAAATGAAACGTCGAAAGAAACGACTTCCAAAAGCATCACCAAGGATTCGGGCAATGCCTTGGGAACGGATAGCAGCAATGCAGCTTCTGATGATCAGCAATCATCCGTGTCGCAAGACCCGGTTCGTAAAGAAGGATTTGTATCTAATTCACTGGTCTCTCCGGACAACAATAATGCTTCCAGCTATAGTGCCCAATCTGGCTCTACAGATCAGCTCAACTCGCCAGATGGTAGCTATGCGGTGGCTATTGAGGGCAAAAAGCTGAAAGTGTATAAGCTTTCCGATAACGGTGTAGACCGAACAACACTGGAAGTCCGTACTCTAAAAGGTGCCTGGGTCAAAGGAAGCTGGTCAGAAGACAGCCAGACCTTTATGTATGAGACGGAGCAGGATGGGACAGCAAGTAAATATACGTACACCGTCCCGCGCAGCACTGGAAAATAGTTTCCGTAAGTTGGCACACTTTTAAAAACAGAGAATATACTATATGAACCGACGTCGTATCCCGACGGCCGAAAGTTTCTAGAGCTTTCTGCTGCCGTGTTGATATAGATGGTGGTGAAGGGATCCTGTCTATAGGCAGGGTCCCTTCGTTTGTATCATGACTTGCCTTCCGGTCGGATGTCGGGTACGATCAGTGGGTGGGGGGAACGGAAAATGGATGTAAAATCAGCCACTAAGGCTATTCGCAAAGGCGACATTTCGCCAGTGTATTTGCTATACGGCAGTGAAAAATATCAAATGAAGCAGTTTGTTGAGATGCTTAAAGAGAAAGTGGTGGAAGAGGAGCATCGTGACTTCGCCATCATTCCTTATGATTTAACCGAAACGCCAATTGAGGTGGTCGTGGAGGAGGCGGAAACAGCGCCTTTTCTGGTGCCAAAGAAGCTGATTATTGTACGGGATACCAGTGTATTTGCAGCAGGCAAAGATAGCGGTAAGATAGAGCACCGGCTTGAGACGCTGTTGACTTATATGGATAACCCGACTGACTATAGCGTCATCGTTTTTACGGTTCAGGCTGAAAAGTTGGATGAACGGAAAAAGATTGTCAAAAAGCTGAAAAGTGATGCTTCGGTTATTGCTTTTGCTCCAATGGGTGGAGATGATCTTATAGCTTGGATCCATAAGCGTGCAGGAGAAAGAGAAGTGCAATTGGCTGCAGGAGCTGCTGAAAGCCTCATTCAATTCACAGGTACCGGGCTGCAATCCTTGGCTGCCGAGATAGACAAGCTCTGCTTGTACGCAGGAGCACAGGGAACGATCTCATCCGCTGATATAGAATCCCTGGTGCCTCGTAACACAGAGCAAAACGTATTTGCGATGGTTGAGGATCTGGCTAATTTGCGGCTGGATAAGGCGCTCAGTATTTTTTATGAGTTGCTTAAGCAAAAAGAGGAACCGATTAAGATTGCCGCTTTGATCACGCGACAGTTCCGTATTATGTTGCAGGTCAAAGAGCTGGCAGGTCAAAGCTATTCCCAGCAACAAATTGCGAGTCAGCTTAGTTTGCATCCTTATGGGGTGAAAGTTGCAGGGGACCAAGCGCGGAGGTTCCGTCCTGAGCAGCTTCGTCAGCTTCTCTACGAATTGGGCGAGCTCGATTATCATATGAAAACAGGTGTCGTTGACAAGGTACTGGGACTGGAGCTATTTTTGATGAAAATGGGTGCAGGGGCTTCAATCTAATCTCCCATGTGCTGTTGTAGAGTCAGCTCATGTAGCGTGGAAAGCTGACTCTATAAATTAATAAAAGTTATAAACTAAAAAAACCTGATCAGCCAAGGCTGGTCAGGTTTTTTTCATTAACGTATGAAAGTAGCTCTTGCTTACGCTTGAGCTGTAAGAGCGTTAAGTTTTTTCGCCAAGCGGGATTTCTTGCGAGCAGCTGCATTTTTGTGGATCAGACCTTTAGTTACAGCCTTGTCCAGCTTTTGGGAAGCTACTTTGAAAGCAGCAGCAGCAGTTTCAGCTTCGTTACCTACCAACGCTGTATCGGCAGCTTTTACTGCTGTACGAAGCGCGGATTTTTGGGAAGCGTTCAACGCACGGCGTTTGTCGCTAGTTTTAACGCGTTTGATAGCGGATTTGATGTTTGGCATTACATTCACCTCCTGTAAAGGCATTACTTATGAACACAAACGTTTCACAACTTAAAATATTTTAGCATGCCACACCTCAAATTGCAATAAGAAAACATTCTGAGGCGATGCGAATTACAGGATGAAAATGGATGTGCATAAACCTGTTGGGTGTCTCGCACACTATAGTCAAAGATGGTATCCAAGGAGGCTTAAAAGATGGATCTGGATTTGCAGAAGTATGCGGTACGCACGGATTTGGCATTAGAGGCAAGAGAACTGGCCGAACGGGATCAGCCTGTACCTCTGTCGGGCATAAGTGAGAACGTGGAGGAAGATAACGGAATCAAAATCACACGGCTGGACGTACTGAATGAAGAAGGAGCCAACCGTATTGGGCGGGTACAAGGGCATTACGTCACATTGGAAGTACCCGGCTTGCGTGAAGGCGACACGGGGCTCCAGCAACGTGTAGCTATTGCATTTGCAAAAGAAATGGAACATTTTATACAAAAAATAGGGATCTCTAATACGGCAAAGGTACTGGTGGTAGGTCTGGGCAACTGGAACGTCACTCCCGATTCGTTGGGTCCGCTTGTCGTTGAAAATTTGATGGTGACTCGTCAATTTTTTGAACTGACACCTGATCAAATCAACCCGGGCTATCGAGATGTGAGCGCAATTGCACCGGGTGTCCTGGGTATTACGGGGATCGAGTCCAGTGAAATCGTTCAAGGCATCGTGGATCGCACAAAGCCAGAACTGATTATTGCCATTGACGCTCTGGCGTCACGTTCACTGGAGCGCGTCAATACGACCATTCAGGTGGCCGATATCGGGATACATCCAGGTTCAGGTATTGGCAACAAGCGGCGCGGTATCACCAAGGATATTATGGGTGTTCCGTGTATCGCTATCGGCGTTCCGACGGTATGCTACGCTTCTACCATTGTCAATAACGTAATCGAACTGATGAAAACACATTTTACCAAAGAAAAGGCTTCTACAAAAGCAATTCTGGGGATGTTGGACGATATTTCAGAACCTGAGAGACTTGGGCTGGTGAGAGAGGTACTGCAGCCGCTGGGGCATGATCTGATTGTGACTCCTAAAGAGATCGATGAATTTATTGAAGATATCGCGAACATCATTGCTACTGGATTGAACGCTGCTCTGCACGAAGCTGTTGATCCTGGCAATGTCGCCGCGTATACGCATTAATCAAGGGTTGGTAAAATCGTATTTCATACCAAAAGTCTCTATTTAACAGGAATCTAATCTCTTTCAAAAAGGGAGGTGATATACCTGTAGTAGAGATTTTTTGTGTTCTAGCAATTGTTCTCCGTTCATAGAGTTGAAGTATAAGAGATTTCCGCAGCAGATAGGAACCCTATGTTCCGAATATAAAGCGGGTTTCGACGGGACGAAGGAGGACAAGGCTCACATGAAAAAAATTCAGACCTGGAACGTCGGAAGATGGAGAAGAAAAGGTATCGAAATTTTGGCGATGGGACATACGCTTGTGCTGCTGATCATGGGCTCGGCGCTTTTATTTGTCGTTTTGGGGCTAGGGGGATTGGCAGAAAATCGTCTACAAACATCTCCTGTTTCTTCGATGAAAGGATTGGCAGGTTCGGTGTCTAGCGGTTTTTTTGCGGATATGCTAGGTATGGAAGTACCTCATTTGGCACAAAAGAAGCAGCAATCTTCGTTGTCGGGTGAACAATGGTCGCCTTTTGTTTTTCAGATGCTTACAGGTATTAATCCGCAGGATCCCAAAAGTCTCATTTCTCGTGAAATTCCTGGCATGTCTGCGGGAGCGCCTGTCTTGCTGCGCAAGGGTTCGGGGAACACAAAGGTAGAGGGTCCTACGGATTATCAGCCCGATCAGGGAACGACGGATGCCCCTGGTGGCTCAGATGCATCTGAGAACCCACCGACTACTACGCCGGATATTCCGACAACACCGCAAACAGATCCGGTACGTGAGGATCATCCAGGTGATACGGTCAAAGGGGACAAGCGTATATTAATCTACCATTCTCATCCCAGAGAAGCATATAACCCACTACTCAGCAAAACCAGTTCCAACCCCAATTCAGGTTCTAAATCAGCCAATGTGTCAAGGGTAGGGGACTTCGTAAAGAAGAGGCTGGAAAAGCAAGGGATATCCACACTGCATGTAAACAAGGATTATGCCACTACAGTTCAAAATTACAATTGGAACTATTCCTATAAATATTCACGCGAAACAGTCAAGGAAGCTTTAGCTGGAAATAAAGGTTTAACTTATTTGCTTGATATTCATCGAGATTCACAACGTCACGGAAAAACAACAGCAACCATTAATGGACTCTCTTATGCCAAGGTGTATTTTATTATCGGACATGACAACAAAAATTGGCGCGAAAATGAAGCTTTTGCTGCTCGTATTCATGAAAAGCTGGAAAAATCGTATCATGGCGTATCACGTGGTGTATGGGGGAAAGATGGTGGCAAAGGCAACAACGGTGAATACAATCAAAGCTTATCTTCGCATAGCATTTTAATTGAAATCGGGGGTATTGACAACACCGAGGAGGAGTTGAAACGCACCTCAGACGTTTTGGCGGACATGATCGGTGAAGTGTATTGGGAAGATCAGAAAGCTCAGAAAGCGGGCACTAACGTATCGGATACAAAAAAGAGCAACAGCGGCAATTAAATGAGGTAGCGGTAAGGGGGGAAGGTAATGTCTGGACATTTTCGTAATAAAGCACTTGGATTTGTATTGCTCATGGGGGCAGGTATTCTACTGGGTATGCAACTGGCAGGATCTGGCCTGCGTTCAGTGTATGGACCGGAATGGAACGGGGATACGATTCAATCGGTAAATCAACAGAAAGTCGGATATGAACAGACGGTTATTGAGGATACACCCGCAGCTAACGCTCGTGCATATAGCGGTACGTATAGCACAAGTGGAAATGTTAAGGTTGAGCCGAAAACGGGAGCGGGTATAAATGAAGCTAGTGGAAGGGAAGAAAATGAGGAGCAGACGGAACTCGGGGCATCCAGGTGGTATTCGACGACTGCGCAGCATGTCAATACTCAGGACCTGGAGACACCGCGTGAACTATTAGCCGTCAAGGGACAAAAAGCTTCGGTGGATACCATGGCGGACAAAACGGCTGGGCTGCTGCAAAACCTATCAAGACAGGGGATTCGATGGGTTGTGTCTGTTTTTGACGGAGTGACAGAATAGAAATATTGCTGACCCCCTATACAACTGCTATAATAAGCTGATTGACACTAGGCATTGTGTGGGGGTAAGGCATGACTGACATATTGGCAAGACAACGTAAAATTCGGAACTTTAGTATCATTGCACATATAGACCACGGTAAATCCACGCTGGCTGACCGGATTTTGGAATACACCGGTGCACTCACATCCCGTGAAATGCAGGAGCAAGTGCTTGATCAGATGGATCTGGAACGGGAGCGCGGGATTACAATCAAGCTCCAGGCAGTGCGACTCACTTATAAGGCCGATGACGGCGAAGAGTACATTTTGAATCTGATTGATACACCGGGACACGTCGATTTTACCTATGAGGTTTCCCGAAGCTTGGCGGCCTGTGAAGGGGCCTTGCTAGTTGTAGACGCGGCACAGGGTATTGAAGCACAGACATTGGCTAACGTATATTTGGCGTTGGACAACAATCTGGAAATTCTGCCGGTGCTTAACAAAATTGATTTGCCAAGTGCCGATCCTGAACGGGTGAAGCAGGAAATCGAGGATGTTATCGGCTTGGATACGAGCGAGACTGTCCACGCATCGGCCAAAGCTGGAATCGGTATCAAGGAAATTTTGGAACAGGTGGTCAGAAGCGTACCTGCTCCGCAAGGGAATCCGAATAATCCGCTGAAGGCGCTTATTTTCGATTCGCATTATGATCCATATAAAGGCGTTATTGTGTATGTCCGCGTCGTAGATGGTAGCATCAAGGCAGGTTCCAAAATTAAAATGATGGCAACTGACAAAACGTTTGAGGTTATTGAAGTTGGTGCTTTCATGCCACGTATGAGCATCGTGGACGAGCTGAACATCGGTGATGTTGGTTTTATCGTTGCTGGTATCAAGCATGTGGGTGATACGCGTGTCGGGGATACGGTGACAGATGCAAAAAATCCAACATTAGAACCGATGCCAGGCTATCGGAAAATTAATCCGATGGTATATTGCGGTCTGTATCCAATCGAAACATCGGAGTATAACGATCTGCGTGAGGCGCTTGAAAAGCTACAACTGAACGATGCTTCGCTCAGCTTTGAGCCAGAAACATCAAGCGCGTTGGGTTTTGGCTTCCGTTGTGGATTCCTTGGTCTGCTTCATATGGACGTTATTCAGGAACGGATTGAACGTGAATTTAACATTCCACTGATTACAACGGCACCAAGCGTTATTTACCGCATAAAGTTGACGAATGGGGAAACGATCCAGATCGACAATCCATCGAATTATCCGGAAATCGGACGGATTGAACATGTGGAAGAGCCCTATGTAAGAGCAGGTATTATCGTCCCTAATGATTACGTAGGTACGGTGATGGAGCTTTGTCAAACCAAACGTGGTGAGTACGTAAATATGGAATACTTGGATACGACACGGGTAACCATTACGTATCAAATTCCGCTGTCTGAAATCGTATATGATTTCTTCGATCAGCTTAAATCAAGTACCAAAGGTTATGCTTCCTTTGATTATGAGATTTCAGGCTATCGCCAGTCCAACCTGGTGAAAATGGATATCTTGTTGAATGGCGAGCAGGTCGATGCGCTGTCGTTCATCGTGCATAGAGATCGGGCTTATCATCGCGGACGTATTATCTGTGAGAAGCTGCGCGAGCTAATCCCGCGTCAAATGTTCGAGGTGCCAATCCAGGCATCTGTGGGAACAAAGGTCGTGGCGCGTGAAACCGTTAAGGCGATGCGTAAAAACGTCTTGGCCAAATGCTACGGCGGCGATATTTCCCGTAAACGGAAGCTGCTTGAAAAGCAAAAAGAGGGCAAGAAGCGTATGAAGCAGGTCGGTAACGTAGAAGTACCACAGGAAGCATTTATGGCGGTACTGAAAATAGATGAGTAAAGCTGCTTGAAGTATTCGTCCATTCTTTCATGGGGCATTTGCCGTGCATGGAGAATGGACGTTATTTATTTGAGCAAGCTATCCAGAGATGGAGTATTTGTTATCTCAGTTGCAAAAATAGTATAACAACAGTATCTTTAGCGTATTTCTAAAGATACTTTACTCTTACTGCAACACCTACATCACAAAAAATGACCGATGGTGGTGGGCAGCAGCAGAGTGGATGGAATCGTTCTGAAGAAGCGTTAGCGTTCGCCTTTATCCCCGGATTTTACCCTATTAAGTTTATTTACAAAGAAAAAATCCGAGGGTAACAGCGATCGGAAGAATGATCCATCCACGGAGCGTTCTCCCCCCTCTTCGCCATTTTTTTTCAATCACCACACACTGAATTGACAAGGAGGATCGGTATGACCGCATCCATACAAAAACATGAACATTCATCCGCGCCTCAAGCGGTTTACCTGCATATACCTTTTTGCACGAATAAATGCTTTTACTGTGATTTCAACTCTTATGTGCTCAAGGATCAACCTGTTATGGAATATCTGTATGCACTGGAACGGGAGATGGAACATACAGTCAAGCTTCACCCGCCAGGAGAGATTAAAACCATTTTTGTCGGGGGCGGAACACCAACTACCCTAAACCCGAAAGAAATGGAATATTTCCTGAAGAGCGTCCGAACCTATTTCCCAAATTGGGCGGAAGATATTGAGTTTTCCATGGAAGCCAATCCAGGCACCACTGATTTTGAAAAACTCTCTGTGATGAAAGAAGGCGGCGTCAATCGACTCAGCTTTGGTGTACAGGCTTTTCAGAATGAGCTACTCACAGGCATAGGTCGTATTCACAGTACAGATGACGTATATCGCAGTTTGGAAAACGCCCGTAAGGTTGGCTTGGACAACCTGTCGATTGACCTGATGTTCGGTTTGCCGAACCAAACGGTGGAGATGCTGCATGAAAGCGTCAGTAGAGCGCTAGAGCTGGAGCTTCCTCATTACTCTATCTACAGCTTGAAGGTTGAAGAAAACACACTCTTCCATACGCTGTACCAGAAAAATCAGCTGCCACTTCCACATGAGGATGACGAACTGGAAATGTATTTACTCCTCATGCGTCGCATGAAAGAAGCGGGGTATGAGCAGTATGAGATTAGTAATTTCGCAAAACCAGGCTTGGGGAGCAAGCACAACATGACCTATTGGCGAAATGAGGACTATTACGGTCTCGGCGCTGGGGCACATGGATATGTTGGCAGAGAGCGTCATATGAACATTAAAGGCATTAACCCTTATGTGGAGGCTAGTCGTAATGGCTTACCACGTCTGGATAGCTTTGAGGTGCCGGCGGCGGAAGCCATGGAGGATTTTCTTATGGTCGGTTTGAGAATGCTAGAGGGCGTATCCAAGTCCCGCTTTGAAGCTCAATTCGGTCAGGCATTGGAGGATACGTTTACTGCTCCTCTCGGAAAAATGCTCAATGCGGGGTTAATCGAATCAATTGAGGACGGTTATCGTTTGAGTGAACGCGGCATTTTATTCGGAAATGATGTATTTGCAGAGTTCATCGGTTCAATCACGGTAAATTCATAAGTCGTAAGTCGTAGGCTTCAATACAGTACGTTTCAACTTCGTAAGCTGGGACAATCATTTTATAACACTATTCTGTCACAGCAGGGTAAATGGAGTATTGCGATTCTATGCGTGATGTTGTATATTTATTCATTATATGCGGCAGGAGGAGAGCAAGATGGCTTCAGTGTGTAAAGATGTATTGTGCAGAAGTGCGGTTCCTGAGGATGTGGAGCCTTTATATCAAATGATTAGCGGCTATGCAGAGCGGGGGATTATGCTGCCACGTTCGAGGGAAGTGCTTACGCGCCAACTGGAGCTATTTATTGTTGCAGAGGTGGACGGCGAAGTTGTTGGTTGTGGTTCTTTATGCAAATTGGGCGCTGATCTGGTAGAGATTCGCTCCCTTGGCATCTCTGAGGGACATAAAGGTATGGGTATTGGCTCCAAGCTCGTGGAGGGCCTTATTATAGAAGCACGGCGGCAACGTATTCCTAAAATTATGGCATTGACCTACGAGGTCTCCTTTTTTATAAAAAACGGTTTTGATGTAGTAAGTAAAGAGATTTTCCCTGAAAAGGTATGGACCGACTGCATTCACTGTAGTAAACAAAACAATTGTGATGAAATCGCAGTGTTGAAAGTACTGAACTGACCTGTCAATAATGAGGTCAGTTCTTTTTTCATCAGGCCATAATCGTGCGTTTGTTATACAGCCTACATTGTTTAATCCTGGTTCATTTCTCATATGCTTTGAGCAACCACCAAATGAATTGATGATGAGGCTCCAGTTCGGAAGGTATTCCATTCAGGCTTCTTATGGGATGGTCCTTATGATAATCAGTATCATTATAAAAGTATGAAGTGCCGTCTAATGGAACTCGGTGTTTATATTTATACAAGGCGACAACATATCTTTCAGACGCTCCGCTTCTGCTTGGACTATATGTATATCCTTCCCAATCGGCTAGTGTTAAATCATCGTAATGTTGTAATGCCGATATACTGTATTTTATTTGCTTGGGAATACTTGGACTGAATTCTTGAGGGTAAAACAAAATGGTATTCCATATGCTTAAAAGTATTGTAGGAACCAAGATTAAGGCACAACACAGGGGGCTTAATTTACGAATTAGATGGATGACTGAAATAATAAGGGCTGCATTCAGGATGAAAACCAATGGCAAAGCAACTATTCTTCCTAGTCCTGTATACGGAAACAACTCAATTAAAATCTGAAACATACAAATTGTAGGTAAAAGTGCGATCGATGCGTATAAAAGATTGCGGCGATTAGTTCTCAAATTTAATTCCTCCTCAAGGACAAAGAAGCTATAATGGTATGGAGACATAGTCTCGAATTTTTCTATTTTCTGTGTCACTATACATAAATACGGTTTTTATACGCTGGATATTGAGATTTTTCGTGAAAAAGTGTAAACGTTGTGGATTCATTCCAGTAAACTAAACTGTTGTGATAAATCTTGTTTATTGAAAATACTGAACTGACTTGACAATGATCAGGTCGGTTTGGTATTTTTGTATTAACGGTTAGCACTCATCGCGAACGAGTGCTAATGATTCCATTTAACAATCATGCTATTATGGATAAACAACAAGGGGGGATTCGCTTGTTAACCGAACGTCAGAGACTCATTCTGAATGCGATTATTGATGACTACATTCGTTCGGCTGAGCCAGTGGGTTCCCGCAGCATATCCAAAAGGCAGGATGTCGGATTCAGCCCGGCCACGATCCGTAATGAAATGTCGGATTTGGAGGAACAGGGCTATCTGGAGCAACCCCATACTTCAGCGGGACGCATCCCGTCTCATAAAGGTTATCGTTATTATGTGGACCATCTGGTGCCACTGAATACGCTGAAGCCTATGGAAATGCGGGAACTGAAAGCCTTTTACGCCGAAAAGCTGAATGTAATGGAGCAAGTGATCCAGCATGCGTCAGGCATTTTGTCCCATATGACCAATTATACTTCCATCCTGCTTGGGCCGGAGGTTTTTCATACTTCATTGCGTCATTTTCAGCTGCTGCCGCTCAACGAAACGACGGCTGTGGCGATAATCGTGACCAATACCGGTCAGGTGGAGAATAAAACGGTAGATATTCCACCGGGAATTTCGATTTCCGAGATGGAGAAGGTTGTGAATTTACTGAACAGCAAGCTGGTCGGTGTGCCGATTTATCAGCTTAAATCGCGCCTTTACACCGCACTTGGTCAGGAGATGGAGAAGCATGTGTCTCATTTTGAGGACGCTATGAAGGTGCTGGATAAAGCACTGGATAATGAATCGGATCAGCGCTTGTATTTGAGCGGTGCGACGAACATGCTCAATCAACCTGAATTTAAAGATGTAGAAAAGGTTAAACATATTCTCGATCTGCTGGAGGAAACACCAACGCTGCTTAAACTAATGACACCTGTTGCCGGGGCACCTGAAATTCAAGTCCGCATCGGCACTGAAAATGATCATGAGGCGTTTGCCAATTGCAGCCTGATTACTGCTACGTATGCAGTAGACGGAGAAGCGTTGGGCACTATAGGCATACTGGGTCCGACACGGATGGAATATGCGAGAGTTATTAATATTTTGGGTATCCTGTCTAAGGATTTGACCGCAATGCTAACGCAACGGTTTAAATAGAACAAGACCGCATAGGTTGCGGTACTATATGTTCCGCGCCGGGATACGGTTTGTATCCTGCGCGGGTGCATTGTTGCGTGTTTTTGTAAAGGTAGTTATGACTTGAAGGAGGTGAAACATTTTGAAGGAAGAACAAGCGTTCCAAGAAGAAAAACAACAAAATGTAAGCACAGAGGAAGCCGCCGAAACGAGCCAGCAGGAAGAGCCGGTTAATGAAGCGGCAGCACTGGAAGACCAAGAAAGCGAAACAGAGCTGACTAAGCTTCGCGCCCAGGCGGAAGAGCATCAACAGCGGTTTTTACGCGCTCAGGCGGATTTTGATAATTTTCGCCGTCGTACGCTGAAAGAAAAAGAAGACCTTGCCAAATATGCATCTATGAAGCTGGTTACCGAGTTGGTGCCTGTTTTGGATAACTTCGAGCGTGCGCTGGCAACAGCACCGCAAGGAGCGGAGTCTGAGTCATTCAGCAAAGGCGTGGAAATGATTTTCCGCCAGTTTGAGAGTGTGCTTCAGGCAGAGGGTGTAACGGCCATGAATTCGGTGGGACAACCGTTTAATCCGGATTTCCATCAGGCTATTATGCAGGTGGAGAGCGAAGAGCATGAGGAAGGCATCGTCGTTGAAGAGGTACAAAAAGGATACATGCTGAAGGACAAGGTGCTTCGTCCAGCGATGGTAAAAGTGAGCATGTAGCTTTTTCAATATACATTAGAAATACATCATTTTGATTCAACCATTCTGGCCTGCGGGCCTCGTATATACAGAAGGAGGAATTGTCCGATGAGCAAAGTAATCGGTATTGACTTAGGTACAACCAACTCTTGTGTGGCTGTTATGGAGGGCGGCGAAGCGGTCGTTATTCCAAATCCGGAAGGCGCACGCACAACCCCTTCCGTTGTTGGTTTCAAAAAAGATGGAGAACGTACTGTAGGGGAAACGGCAAAACGCCAAGCAATTACGAACCCGGATCGTACAATCATGTCCATCAAACGTCACATGGGTACAAACCATAAAGAAAGCATTGACGGCAAGGAATATTCCGCACAGGAAATTTCCGCTATGATTTTGCAAAAGCTGAAATCCGATGCTGAAGCTTACCTGGGACAAACGGTTACTCAAGCTGTTATTACTGTTCCAGCTTACTTCAATGACGGTCAACGTCAAGCAACCAAGGATGCAGGTAAAATTGCCGGTCTGGAAGTTCTGCGGATTGTCAACGAGCCAACCGCAGCTGCATTGGCATACGGTATGGAAAAATCCGAAGACCAAACGATCCTCGTGTATGACTTGGGTGGCGGTACATTTGACGTATCCATTCTGGAACTGGGCGACGGTTTCTTCGAAGTTAAAGCAACAAGCGGCGATAACAAGCTGGGTGGCGATGACTTTGACCAAGTGATTATTGATTACCTCGTAAATGAGTTCAAAAAAGATCAAGGCATCGACCTGAGCAAAGATAAAGCTGCTGTACAACGTCTGAAAGATGCAGCGGAAAAAGCGAAAAAAGAACTGTCCGGCGTACTGACAACGACGATTTCTTTGCCGTTTATCACAGTAGCTGATGGCGTTCCACAGCATTTGGAGTTGAACCTGACTCGTGCGAAATTTGAAGAATTGTCTGAAGGTCTGGTAGAACGTACATTGGGACCTACTCGTCAAGCAATGAAAGATGCAGGAATGAGTGCCAGCGACATCGACAAAATCGTTCTGGTCGGCGGTTCCACACGTATTCCGGCTGTACAAGAAGCAATCAAAAAGCTGACAGGTAAAGAGCCACACAAAGGCGTAAACCCTGATGAAGTGGTAGCTTTGGGCGCGGCAGTTCAAGCGGGTGTACTGACTGGTGATGTGAAAGACGTCGTTCTCCTTGACGTAACTCCACTGTCCCTCGGTATTGAAACCGCAGGTGGCGTGTTTACTAAAATGATTGATCGTAACACGACGATCCCTACGAGCAAATCGCAGGTATTCTCGACATATGCCGACAATCAGCCTAGCGTAGAAATTCACGTGTTGCAAGGTGAACGTGAAATGGCAGCAGGCAACAAAACACTGGGTCGTTTCCAATTGGGAGATATCCCTCCAGCACCACGTGGTGTACCACAAATCGAAGTTACCTTTGATCTGGATGCGAACGGTATCGTGAACGTATCCGCTACAGATAAAGGCACAGGCAAAAGCCAAAAAATTACGATCACATCTTCCAGCGGCTTGAGCGACGAGGAAGTAGAACGTATGATGAAGGATGCCGAGTTGCATGCGGAAGAAGATAAAAAACGCAAAGATTTGGTAGAAGCGAAAAATGCTGCGGATCAACTGATCTACTCTGTAGACAAAACGATTAAAGATCTGGGCGAAAAAGCGGATGCAGGCGAAGTCGAAAAAGCAAATGCAGCTAAAGAAAATCTGCAAAAAACGCTGGAAACCGACAACCTGGAAGACATCAAAAAAGCTACTGAAGAACTGACTGAAATCGTTCAGCAATTGTCTGTGAAGTTGTATGAGCAAGCTGCTCAAGAAGCACAGGCTCAACAAGCTCAAGATGGCGCAGCAGACAGCAAAGGCCGCGACAATGTGGTTGACGCGGACTATGAAGTTGTTGACGAAGAACAGAAGAAAGACTAAGCTACGGATCGGGTAGTGGTAGCTTTACGGTACACCGATGCGTTATGATATACTGAATAGTAATTGCAGCGTAGCTGCCTTGATAAATAACAATTAGCCGAAGGGTAACAGTTATTTCCAAGATAAATAAGCATATTACGGGTTGTACTGCCTTGAAATGATGGGAAGGTCAAAGCCGGGTCATCCCGTGCCTTTGGCTTTCCTTTTATATGTAGTGCAGACACGTTGTAGGCATGGGGGTGGAACATTGGCTGATAAGCGTGATTATTATGAGGTGCTGGGCGTCGCGAAGGGCGCTTCGGATGAAGAAGTCAAAAAGGCTTACCGTAAGCTTGCGCGTCAGTATCATCCGGACGTGAACAAGGCTGCGGACGCGGAAACTAAATTTAAAGAAGTGAAAGAAGCTTACGATGTTCTCAGCGATGGTCAGAAGCGGGCAAGATACGATCAGTATGGTCATGTAGACCCGAACCAGGGCATGGGAGGCGGCTTCGGTGGTGGCGCCGACTTCGGTGGCGGGTTTGGCGATATTTTTGATATGTTCTTTGGTGGCGGCGGCAATGGTCGACGTGATCCGAATGCACCGCAGCGTGGGAACGATCTTCAATATACGATGACGATTGAATTCAAGGAAGCGGTGTTCGGTAAAGAAACCGACATTCATATTGAACGTACGGAAACATGTGATACGTGTCACGGTACGGGAGCCAAAGCGGGTACTCAACCACAAACCTGCTCCGTCTGCCACGGCAGCGGACAGGAAGAAGTGGTGCAGAATACACCGTTTGGTCGTATGGTTAATCGACGCGCCTGCTCCAATTGCGGCGGTTCCGGTAAAATCATTAAAGAAAAATGTACGACTTGTAGCGGTTCGGGTCGTGTACGCAAGCAACGTAAAATTCATATTCGTATTCCAGCGGGTGTGGATGACGGCGCGCAAATGCGTATTAACGGTGAAGGCGAAGGCGGTGTCAACGGAGGACCAGCAGGTGACTTGTACGTTGTGTTCCGTGTGAAATCGCACGACTTCTTTGAGCGTGAGGGAGACGATATCTACTGTGAAATTCCGCTGACGTTCTCACAGGCAGCATTGGGAGATGAAGTCGAGATCCCAACGTTGACCGAGAAAGTGAAGCTGAAAGTTCCAGCAGGTACGCAAACAGGTACTTACTTCCGTCTTAAAGGAAAAGGTGTGCCAAAACTGCGTGGCGTAGGTCAGGGTGACCAGCATATTAAGGTCGTTGTGGTAACGCCTAGTAAGCTGAGTGAGGAACAAAAGGATTTGCTGCGTCAATTCTCTTCGCTTAGCGGAGAGCAGACACATGAGAATGAGCAGTCTTTTTTTGACCGTGTGAAGCGCGCCTTCCGAGGCGACTAAGCCCAATTAGGAATCGCGGAGCTTCAACCATGAATCAAAGGAAACTATTCCGCAATTGCGGGATAGTTCCTTTTTTTATTTCACGTAAACACATACATAACCATTTTTGTATAGGCATGTTGAACTGTTGAGACTTAATATCAAGTAGAAAGGGGTGAGTTCCATCGGAAATGTACAGCTCAAGCTACGTCGGGGTAAACCACTATTAAAGCTCAGAGGCCTAATTACACTGCTAGTATGTCTAGTTATGGCACTTGTGCTTCTGCCTGTAACCCTGTTATTTGCTGAGAGAGTGGAACATGAAACTGAGAAGGGACTGGAAGAAAAGGCAATGTCCATCGCGCGTACACTCGCCCATACGCCGCTTATTGTCGAGCAATTGCAAGGGACGGGTTCGTCTCCTTCTATGCAGGAGTATGTGAAGAGGGTTTCAGCAGCAAATCACATCCAGTTTATCGTGGCTATGGATATGAAGGGAATTCGTAAAACGCACCCGGATGCTAGGATGATAGGCAAAGCTTTTGTCGGCGGAGACGAGTATACTGCACTTCATGGCCATGAGAGCGTGTCCGTTGCGAAGGGAACATTGGGCTTGTCCATGCGAGCCTTTTCCCCCGTGTTCAGTTTAACGGGGAAACAGGTAGGGGCGATTGTTGTGGGTATATCCATGCAAGATGTACAGATGGCTCAGGAAGGCAACAACCGTCTTATTGCTATCGCCATTGGCACTGGAATGTTGATTGGCACTGGAGGTGCGGTTGTGCTGGCTCGTAAAATCAAAAATATGCTAGTCGGTCTGGAGCCGCCGGAAATCGCACGCTTGCTGGAGGAACGCAGCGCCATGTTGCAATCCATCAAGGAAGGGGTTATTGCGGTAGATGAATTCGGTCGCGTCATGCTGATGAATGCAGAAGCGATACGTCTGCTTACGCAAGCGGGGATTGAAGATTTCTCATTCTCCGGACAGGAGATTACCGTTTATTTATCCGCTTTTCGATTGCAAGAGGTCTTGGAAGCGAGTACTCCACAGATGGATGAGGAAATGGAGCTGGGTGGAATAACCTTGCTGACCACCAGTGTTCCGATACGGGTCAAAGGGGAAATTGTGGGAGCAATTGTAACCTTTCGGGATAAAACGGAGATGAACCAGCTTGCGGAACGTTTGACAGGAGTGTCCCTGTACACGGAAGCACTACGTGCGCAGGCTCATGAATTTATGAACAAGCTGCATGTCATTATGGGGATGGTACACTTGCGAATGTACGATAAACTGGAGCATTACATTATGGATGCCGTCGAGCATCATCAAGTGGAGATTGGCTCCATCACCCGGCAGATCAGGGACCCAGTTATGGCAGGGTTTGTGCTGGGGAAATTAAGCCGGGCCAGAGAAGTAGGGGTGAATTTTGAACTGACTCCAGGTAGTTACTTGCCCGAATCCAGTCAAACTCAAACGACGCATGAACTGATTACTATTCTTGGCAATCTGTTTGATAATGCGGTGGAGGCGATGGAATCTTTGGAGCACAAACGGATTACCCTTTCACTTTATTTTGAGGAAAGCCAGAAGAACGGCTATCTGACCTGTATCATGTGCGATAATGGTCCGGGTATACCGGAAGGGCTTGTGAAGGCTATATTTGAAAAAGGTTTTTCGACCAAGGGAGAGTCACGAGGGATGGGTCTTTATCTGGTGACGCAAAGCGTGAAAAGATTACAGGGAAGTATAAAGTTGATCCCAGCCGAGCAAGGGTGCTGTTTTCAGATTACGATTCCATACATTATAGCGGGGAATGATGAACATGATTAATGTCCTGATTGTAGAAGATGATCCGATGGTTGCGGAATTTAACCGCAAATATATGGAGCAGGTAGAAGGTTTTCGATGTGGGGGTTGGGCTTCTTCTGTGGAAGAGGCTAAGAAATATATAGCTGAACAAGCCATTGATTTGATATTGCTAGATGTGTATATGCAGGAAAGCAATGGCCTCGATTTACTGTCATTCATACGGGAGACAGGTGTAAATATAGATGTCATTGTCATCTCGGCTGCAAGTGACATGAACAGTGTCAAAAAAGCGATGAACTTCGGTGCGGTGGATTACTTGATTAAGCCGTTCCACTTTAACCGTTTTTTGGAGGCCCTCACGGGGTACCGAGAGCACATTAGCATCGTGCGTGAGCGCAGCCTACTTTCGCAGGAAGAACTGGACCGACTGATTTATCATAAAAGCTTGACTAAAGAATTGGCACGTTTGCCCAAAGGCATAACTAAATCCACGCTGGCTATGATATGGAATTGTATCCAGCGGCATAATAAGGTGCTATTTTCCACCGAGGATATTGCGGAGAGCGCAGGGATATCCAGGGTGTCTATGCGCAAGTACCTGGCTTTTATGACAGAGATTGAGGCTCTTTCCATGGAAACCATATACGGTACCATAGGGCGTCCTGTTTACCAATACCGAATATTGCCACAGGCAGAAGGCATCATGAATAGTTTTATTTAAATCTTCTTTCTGATTACTTTAATTACAAAAGTGAATGATTAGTTTTAAAACCAAATAAAGCGTTTTCCAAGGTGTAGAATGGAAACATGGTCATCATTCTTCACTTTATGGAGGGAGATTTATGGAAAATGCTACGAATCAGCCTGTCATTCAAAAGGGGCAAAGATGGAGTAAAAATTTTGTAGATGGCATCAGAATGCTGGGTAGGGTAAAGGTGGGGGTTATTCCTCTTCCACTCTATGCCGTGATCGCGCTAATTGTTTATGCAGCTGCAATTACTGAAAGACTTCCGAACGATCTTTTGGGCGGGTTTGCCGTCATCATGATTTTAGGTATACTTCTCAGTGATCTAGGGGCCAAACTTCCGTTGCTTAAGCATATTGGCGGGCCGGCCATTTTATCTCTTATGGTTCCATCGTTAATGGTATTTTGGAATATGTTCAGTCCATCTGCGATGGGTGCTGTACACACGCTTATGAAAACCTCGAATTTTCTTTACTTCTACATCGCATGTCTAGTAACGGGAAGTATTCTTGGCATGGATCGGAAAATGCTGATGAACGGAATTGTCAAAATTTTTGCCCCCATTATTATAGGATCTATTGCAGCTGTTGCCGTGGGGATGGTGGTGGGGATGGCTTTTGGCTATAGCGCCTATCATACATTTTTTTTCATCATCATTCCGATTATCTCCGGTGGGATTGGGGAAGGCATTTTACCGTTGTCCATTTCGTATGGATTGGTGCTGGGCAAGGATTCCGCAGTATTCGTATCCCAGTTTATCCCGGCTGCAATTATCGGGAACATTGTTGCAATCATAGGTGCGGGTGTTCTGAAGAGATTAGCAGAGAAAAATCCGAAAACTTCAGGTAACGGGAGGTTATTAAAACTGGAGAAAGATGCAGATAAGTTAGCTCCGGCAAGTTTGGAGCAATCGATTTCTTTTCCATTGATGGGAGGAGGTCTGCTGTTAGCTTGCACTTTCTTTATTGTGGGTAAGTTGCTGGAGCCGTATCTCCATATTCCAGGCCCGATCCTCATGATTCTGGCGGCGGCATTAATTAAGTGTATTCAGATCATGCCGAACACATTGGAGCAGGGAGCTTTTCACTTGTACAAATGTATAACGGCAAGTCTGACGTGGCCCTTGATGGTGGGATTGGGTATTTTGTATGTACCTTTGGATAGTGTAGTTGGGATTTTAACGGTTCCTTATGCCATCACCTGCGCATCTGTTGTAGTTGCATTGATTGTTACCGGATACTTCACAGGAAAATGGATTCACATGTATCCCGTAGAAGCTGCTTTAGTGACTAGCTGTCGCGGTGGATTAGGGGGCACGGGAGATGTAGCCATTCTGTCTGCGTCCAATCGGATGGAACTGATGCCTTTTGCGCAAATTGCAACACGTATTGGAGGGGCAGGCACGGTCATTTTAGCAACTTTGTTACTCCAATTATGGAGCTGATGAGTTTTATACACAGGACTGAGATTCATTCCAAATAGAGACATGGAAGGACGGAGAAAAATATGAGCAGTTTAATAGATGAAATTAGAGAATTACACGCAGGTGGCAAAATGGAGACCTTACCAAAGAAGCCAATTGAAACGATGGAGGGGCTGTCCAAAGTTTATACGCCGGGTGTAGCTGAAATCTGTATGGAAATCGCCAATGACCCAGCCAAAGCGTATCAATTAACAATCAAAAAGAATACAGTAGCAGTCGTATCAGACGGAACTGCGGTACTTGGATTAGGAGATATCGGACCGGAGGCCGCTATGCCTGTGATGGAGGGTAAAGCAGTGTTGTTCAAACAATTTGCAGGTGTTGACGCCTTCCCGATCTGTCTCAACACAAAGGACGCTGATGAAATTGTTCAAATTGTCAAAATGATTGCTCCTGCCTTTGGCGGCATTAATTTGGAAGATATATCTTCGCCACGCTGTTTTGAAATCGAGAGACGGTTGAAGCAGGAACTGGACATTCCAGTATTTCATGATGATCAGCATGGTACGGCAGTCGTTGTATTAGCGGGTCTGGTCAATGCATTAAAGGTATGTGGCAAAAAAATGGAGGATGTCAAAGTTGTATTTGCAGGGATCGGTGCGGCGGGTATGGCCTGCTCCCGTATGCTGCTTAAGGCAGGTGTACGCAATCTGATTGGCGTTGATCGACAGGGAGCTATTCATCGTGACGTGGAGTACAGTAACCCGCATTGGACAGAGTATGCGAACATGACTAATCCGCACAATTTAAGTGGAAGTTTATCCGATGTGATTGTGGGAGCTGATGTATTCATCGGTGTGTCAGGCCCGAATATACTGACTGTGGAGGATATACAGAGCATGGCAACTGATCCTATCGTGTTCGCCATGGCGAATCCGAAGCCGGAAATTGATCCGGTTGTAGCCGCACCTCATGTACGTGTGCTTGCTACTGGCCGCTCCGATTTTCCAAATCAGATTAACAATGTGCTGTGCTTCCCGGGAATTTTCCGGGGTGCTCTAGATTGCCATGCTACGACGATTAATGAGGAAATGAAACTGGCTGCCGGACTTGCCATCGCTGATGCGATCTGTCCTGAGGAGCTAAGTGAAACTTATATCATACCGAATGTTTTTAATCCGAAGGTGGTTCAAAAGGTACGGGATGCTGTCATTCGTGCTGCATGGGAGACAGGAGTGGCCAAGTCAGGTGAAGCTCCGGCTGCTACTTTACACCCGTAAAAGTTATATTCTTCACAAACTATGGTTCACAGTCTTGGCCTGCTGTTCTCGATACCGCCTGATCCGTCTAGCCTTCGTAGGGAATATAAAATCGTGCCAATGAGCAGGATATAACAAAGCGTAACGCTCTATGCTCTTGAAGAGCAGTTGCGCTCAATACTACACAGGGAGATTTTGAGATGGGCGAAAAAAATATTTTGGCGTATTTCAAAAGTCCTGAGGAAGCACAGGGAGCCGCTAGAAAACTGGAAGCTCTCCGGGTAGCCGATGTGTCGATAGACCGATTTAGCCGGTATCCGCGGCAGTCTACTGGCAACGCCGGATTGCCTGTATTTTCAGGACAGATTAGCAGCTTGTCCTCACTGACACAGGGCGTGGACTTTACAGATGCAACTCCAGCAATACTGGCTGCAGCTGATCCGTCCGCCAGTGGCATGAGTGATGGAGGACAGGGCGGACCGACGGGCCGTGATATTTTGTTGACTGCTGTGGTGGATGAATCCATTCATCATCAGGCGATGTCCATCGTGGAACAAGCGGGTGGAATGCTGTGAAAAGTTTGGAAGGAGTAGTGACCGATGTCCAAAAACAAACGGTTTGATAAAGTGCTGACCAAAACGGAGAAAATCAAACGCATGCAATCTGCTAAAAATGAAGATGTAGAGTTCTCGGCAGATCAGGCAGATGCTGAGGATCTAGAAGCGATCCGGCGTAGCGAAGTAGCTGACCGTCGTCAGCAGCGTATCATAATCGACAATGAGTAGAATTTAATAAGACGGGTTATCTCCATTAATAAGGATGATTTGTGGGATAGCCCGTCTTATTTGTGTTCTTTCCTTTTTCTATTCATTATCCGCTGTATGCTGTTGCACTAAAAACAAGAGGACCGGCGACGAAAGCAGTAGTCGCAGGCGTTTGATTTTCAATAATCAGTTGGTAGTTTTGTACGCCCAGAGGCGCAACGTCTACCGTTTCGACATTAAGAATAATATTGTTATCGAAGACATTGGATTCCAGTCCGTAATAAATTTCCTTGCCGGCTCTCCAAATCCGTACAAGCACTCTAATGTTGCCGGCACCGACAAAACGTAGTCCAATCGAGGCTTTTAACTCTACTCGGTTGTTGACAGCTCCAGAAATAGCAGGATCAATAAATACAGACGTCGTAGCAATTCCAAGTCCGGCTGGAGAAATCGGAACAGGAAGATTTATACCATTAGTGATAGGTGTAATAACACTGGCATTATAATCTAACACCGTCTTTGCCATACTAAATCACTCCTTTTCTAGTATATTGTATTGTATGTACTAGAGTTAAGGGTGCTTGGACTAAAAGAGTGGACAATATATACAAGCTCTACAAAAAATATTTTGAACTTCGATAATATTAGCTTTTTTGAACTCCTGTGCATGTATATAGTACAATGTAATGTATGCATGTGAAATGAGGAGGAAATGAAAACCATGTTGTGGAATGAAATTACAATACATACAACCGAAGAAGCCATCGAAATGATTTCGAATTTTCTGCACGAAGCAGGTGCAGGAGGGGTTTCCATTGAAGAATCCGGTTCGCTCAACAAGCCGCGGGATACGTCCTATGGACAGTGGTATGATCGGCCTTTGAACGACATACCTGAAGGACAAGCGATCATCAAAGGCTATTTTGCCGAAGAAGTGGATATGGATCGTATTCGTTCGCAGATTGAGCCGCGCGTCGAAGAATTGAGAACTTTCGATATTGATCCTGGTGAGGTTCAGTATGAGCTGAAAACAGTTGATGAGGATGACTGGGCAAATGCTTGGAAGCAATATTTCAAGCCTTTGCGTGTGTCGGACCGTCTGACGATTAAACCCACTTGGGAAGACTATGAGCCTGCGAGTGAAGACGAAAAAATCATTGAGCTGGACCCTGGTATGGCCTTTGGGACGGGAACACATCCTACGACATCCCTTTGTCTGAGAACGCTGGAGTCTGTGATTAAGGGTGGAGAAGAAGTTATTGATGTCGGCACGGGTTCCGGTATTTTGGCCATTGGAGCTGTAAAGCTGGGAGCGAAGCATGTACTTGCCTTGGATTTGGACCCGGTGGCAGTATCCAGTGCGCGGGAAAATACGCGTTTGAACGGACTGGAGGAACGCATTACCATTAAAGAAAGTGATTTGCTATCCGTGCTTAATGCAAGCGATCCAACGCTGGGTATCCAGTTACCGGTCAAGCTAGTGGTAGCTAATATATTGGCAGAGATTATTCTGCTGTTCATTGATGATGTATATAAAGCCCTGGAACCAGGTGGTATTTATATTGCTTCAGGGATTTGGAAGAACAAAGAAGAGGTTGTCGAAACTGCTTTGAAAGCAGCTGGCTTTGAGATTGCCGAAATAAGCCGGGATGAAGATTGGCTGGCGTTTGTGGCGAGAAAGAGGTAAGTATGGATTTTCTACAAAATATTTTTCGTGTAAATTTAAATGTTCTTCCCTTTTATTTACTGGCTGTGATCATATCGTTCACGGTTCATGAGTTTGCACATGCGTATTATGCCAATAAATTTGGTGACCCTACGGCCAAGCTACTTGGGCGCGTGACTTTAAATCCGGCAGTGCATATTGACCTGCTGGGTACGCTGCTGCTGTTGATCGGAGGCTTTGGCTGGGCCAAGCCAGTTCCGGTTAATCGTGACAATTTTAGCCGTCCGCGCCTCATGGGCATTATCGTATCGGCTGCGGGTCCGCTGAGCAATCTGCTGCTTGCATTTGTTACTACTTTGATCTATGCCGTGCTCCTTCATTTTCAAGTATTGCCGGGGATGGAGAACCAACGGGTAGCTCAAGCAATCTATTTGTTTATCAATGCTCTGATCAATTTAAATCTATTTTTGTTTATCTTTAATTTGATCCCACTGCCTCCACTGGATGGATACCGGATTGTGGAAGATGTGGCCCCCACTCCTGTACGCCGTAAGCTTCAGCAATTTGAACAGTGGTCGATCTTTATTTTTCTGCTTATCCTGGTCATTCCGCAGGTTCGAGCTGTAACAATTGAACCTCTTTACACGCTGGCCCAGATGATTTATATACAGTTTTTGCAGTTCTCTTTTTATATCACTGGATTGTTTGGAGCCTAAGGGCTCCTTTTTTTACGAGAATAGGTAGGTATAACCTGAATAGAAGAGGGAACAGACTGGTCATACAGGCGCAAAAGATGATATGATGTTGCTTGGTGATTTATTCGGATTTTGTACGGAACGTTAGTGGATAACAGTTATTTTTAGAATGAGGATTTTGCAAAATCCAGGAATAGGTGTGAGAGAGAATGCAGCGTTATTTTATTCCGGCAGAGCAATTTCTAGAAGATCACGTGATTGTCGCGGGTGAGGACGCGCGACATATCGCTAAAGTCATGCGGGGCCGTAGTGGTGACAAAATTATAGTTAGTGACGGGATATCTAGGGAAGCGCTGGTTGCATTGGATACGATTGAGCAGGATCATGTTACGGCGACGATTATTGAGCCGCTGAAGATGACCTCTGAACCGCATGTGCAGGTCACTATCGCTCAGAGTCTTCCTAAAGGAGACAAGATGGAGACGGTGATGCAAAAATGTACAGAAATCGGAGCAACCGGGTTTGTACCGTTTTTGTCCGAGCGTACGGTCGTGCAGTATGATGCCAAAAAAGAAGGCAAGCGACTGGAGCGTTGGCGCAAGATTGTGAAGGAAGCGGCTGAACAAAGCCACCGTAACCGGATTCCAGAAATTAGCGCGCCCATGACGTGGAAAGAACTTCTGGCTTCTTTTGCTGGGTATGATTTGATATGTTATTGTTATGAAAAAGAGCAGGGTAAACAGCTACGGGATGTAATCCAGCCTTTGGCAGGACAATGGGCGTCGACGGACATGCCGCGAGTTCTGCTGGTGGTAGGCCCGGAAGGCGGCTTTACTGAAGCGGAAAGCCTGGAGGCCGAGCAGGCCGGGGCACAGTCTACAGGACTGGGAAGACGTATTTTGCGTGCGGAGACCGCAGGAATGGCTGCATTGGCATGCATTTTATATGAGACAGGAGAAATGGGAGGGGTTTAATATGCCGTCAGTGGCATTTTACACATTGGGCTGTAAGGTAAACTTTTATGATACAGAAGCGATCTGGCAGCTGTTTAAAAATGAAGGTTATGAACAGGTGGACTTTGATGAGCAGACTGCTGATGTCTATCTTATCAATACATGTACCGTTACGAATACCGGTGATAAAAAGAGTCGTCAGATCATTCGCCGCGCGATTCGCCGGAATCCAGATGCCATTGTGGCAGTGACGGGCTGTTACGCCCAAACTTCTCCTGCCGAAATTATGGATATTCCTGGCGTAGATCTCGTTATCGGGACTCAGGATCGGGACAAAATCATTCCGTTCGTGCAGGAAATTCAAGAAACGCGTCAACCGGTGAACGCCGTGCGCAATATTATGAAAACGCGTGTATTTGAGGAAATGGATGTGCCTGATTTTGCTAATCATACTCGGGCCTTTTTGAAAATTCAGCATGGGTGCAATAACTTCTGTACCTTCTGCATCATTCCGTGGTCGCGGGGTCTATCCCGTAGTCGTGATGCTGCGAGTATTATTGCACAGGCGCGTCAACTGGTACACGCAGGCTACAAGGAAATTGTACTCACAGGTATCCACACTGGCGGTTATGGTGACGACATGGATAATTATGACCTATCTGATCTGTTGTGGGATCTGGAGAAGGTGGAAGGGCTGGAGCGTATCCGTATCAGTTCGATTGAAGCCAGCCAGATTGATGAAAAAATGCTTGATGTACTGAACCGTTCCACCAAGCTGGTTCGTCATTTTCACATACCGCTTCAGGCGGGGGACGACACCGTGTTGAAACGGATGCGTCGCAAGTACACGACAGAAGAGTTTTATAACAAAATGCTTATGATTCGCAAGGCAATGCCAGATGTAGCGATTACTACGGATGTGATTGTCGGCTTCCCTGGGGAGACGGATGAAATGTTCCGCAATGGCTATGAGCTGATGAAAAAAATCGATTTTTCAGAAATGCACGTGTTCCCGTACTCCAAGCGCAGTGGAACTCCTGCGGCGCGTATGGAGGATCAGGTGGACGAAGACGTGAAAAATGCACGAGTGCATGAGCTGATACAACTGTCAGAGCAAATGCAATTGGCGTATGCTGAGAAGTTTGTAGGTCAGGTGCTGGAGGTCATTCCGGAAGTTGCACCGAAAGGGACCGAAGATAGCGGCATACTCCATGGATATAGTGACAATTATATTCAACTGGCGTTTGAAGGTACTGAGGATCTGGTTGGCAAGGTATGCCGCGTGAAGCTGACGAAGGCGGGCATTAATGAAAGTGAAGGCCAATTGGTTCGCGTACTAGAGAATGGGCTGCAAACAGCTCTGTAAGAACAAAAAAAGCCTGAACAGGCAATAGAGATGGCAAACAAGGATTTCGCCTTTCCTTACAGAGAGGACGGAATCCTTGTTGCGCAAGGAAGGGAGATTACAGGATGGCAGCAAAAAAGGAAATTTCCGCAGGCGGCGTTGTGTTTCGCAAACAGGGGGAGCAACTTGAAATTCAGCTCATTACTGACCGATATGGCAAGGTATCCTTGGCTAAAGGGAAAATGGAGTTGGGAGAAACAATCGAACAGACGGCTTTACGTGAAATTCGCGAGGAAACAGGGTTGAACGGGCGGATTATCCAGCATGTAGATATGATTGCTTATACGTATCATCATCCAGAATTTGGGGAAGTAGATAAAGAAGTACACTATTATCTCGTAGAGGCACTGGATGGGGATTTACAGGCACAGATTGAAGAAATTAAAGGAGTTGCGTGGCATACGCCTGAGGAAGCATGGCGTCTCCAGCGCCAGGGTGGATATGACAATAATGATGTCATTTTAAGCAAGGCGCTGTCCATGCTAGGAATTAACGTTTGATTCTGTGGGGAGATATACGATCCTCTAAACGCGTCCACACAGGTAGATAGCAGAGAGGCAAAACCAGCAGAGAGCTAATAACGTTAAACAGAGTTTGGGCATGGGCTACTTTAGCTCCGGGCTCGGTAGATATCCAGGCAGCGGCCATCTCCAGACCAGGGATCAACGGCATAAAGAGCAAGGCTCCGCCTACGTTCAGCAGCACGTGGGACCAGGCCACAAATTTGCCGGACACGCTGCCGCCAACAGCGGCAATGAGGGCGGTTACGCAGGTGCCTACATTGGAGCCGATGACGATGGCGATCCCCACATCGGCTGGCAAGGCTCCCGCAGCGGCAAGGCTAATCGCCATGCCAATGACGGCTGCGCTACTGTGAACCAGCGCGGTCAGGCAGGCTCCAGCAGCGAAGGCCCACCACATGTTGGCCGCAGCGTGATCAAGAAACCAGCGGAATAGTCCGGCCTGCTCAATCCAGGGGCCGACTGTTTGCATTACGCGGATACCTGCCAGAATCAGCGAAAATCCAGCAAAGACGAGGCTGATATATTGTACAGCCTGCGGACGGCTAAGCCCATTGGAGCCGGGTGAAGCTCCGGCGGACGCATACTGGCGATTGGGGACAGCTTCACCCCACAGGACGGCAGTGCTCCAGCATAGCAGTGAGCCGCAGAGCAGCGGAACAGCCAGCATGCCAAGCTGGAGCCCCATCAGCTCAGTGGTCAGGCAGGTGCCGATATTGGTGCCGAGAATGATGCCGAGCGTGCGGCCGTAGGTCAACAGCCCGGCGTTGACCAGTCCGATCGTCAGCACCGTTACGGCGGTGCTGCTTTGCAGCAGGGCCGTAATGCCTGAGCTGAACAGCATGCCCCGCCAAGGTGAAACTGTGGCGCGGTTCAGCCAGCGGGTGAGGAAGGGACCGGCCAAATGCCGGAGGGCTGCTTCCATCAGCTTCATCCCGCCCAAAAAAATAAACAGCCCACCGCACAGTGGGAGTATAACATGTATAAACACGGGCATAGCCCCCTTTTCTAGGTGAAAATACTTATGTAACAGCCTATGATCTGTCGGGGACAGCCATGACAAGCATGGCTGAGCTCTTTTTTACGGAACGATATTAAGGACTTTGAGTAATCCAAGAATGGGAGTGAAGGATTTTGCCTTCAGTAATATTAGAACGCAGCCGTAAAAAAAGGCTGGAGCACGCACACCCTTGGGTGTTTAAAAACGAAATAGCCAAGATCGAAGGGAACCCAGAGGCAGGCGATTTGGTCAGTATCGTTAACCATCAGGGGCGTTATTTGGCGACAGGTTACTATAATCCAGCTTCACAAATTACAGTGCGTGTGATGTCCTACGAGCCGCTGGAAGCAATGGATCAAAACTTTTTTGCCCAACGCTTTCGCAAATGTCTGGAGCACCGCGAACGTTTTGTGACCGGGGGAAACGCTTATCGGTTGGTGTACGGCGAGGCTGATTTTTTGCCTGGACTGATTGTAGATCGATTTGGTGATGTGTTAGTCGTGCAGTTGTTAACGCTTGGCATGGATCGGCGCAGGGAAGAAATCAGGGATGCGCTCGTTGAAGTAGTGGGTCCTGTTGGTATATATGAGCGAAGTGATGTATCCATCCGTGAGCTGGAAGGATTGGAACAAACGAAGGGTCCTTTGTACGGTGATTGCCCGCGTCATGTGGTAGTGACGGAAAATGGCCTGCAAATCAAGGTTGATATCGTAGAGGGCCAGAAGACGGGTTATTTCTTTGACCAGCGTGAAAATCGTGCGGCCATAGCACCGTTGATGACAGGTTGGGGAGCACGTAGTGGAATTACGCTACAAGAAGTAGCTGCAGACTCAGGGGATGCGGGCACAACGGTCATGAAGCCAGTGAATAAAAGTGGTAAGGTTGTTGAATTCCCATTCTGGGATGGCGCAACCGTATTGGAATGTTTTTCGCACACGGGAAGCTTTACGCTCAATGCATGTAAACATGGTGCTAAAAAAGTAACTTGTCTTGATATTTCTGAGCATGCGATTGAAAGTGCGCGGGATAATGTCAAGCTGAACGGTTTTGAGGAACGCGTTGAGTTTGTCGTCGACGATGCTTTTCAATATTTGCGCAATCAAGTGAAAGGTGTAGAGGAACGCAATGCACGAGCCGGGGGCAAAGGAGATACATCCAAGCCGCTGACAGCAGGTGGCGGACGCACCTTTGACGTGGTCATTCTTGATCCGCCAGCCTTTGCCAAAACGAAGAACGCTGTCAAAGGAGCTACACGTGGATATAAAGATATCAACCTGCACGGGATGAAGCTGGTCAATGAGGGCGGCTATCTGGTGACAGCGAGCTGCTCATTCCATATGCGGCCAGAGTTGTTTTTAGATACCATTAAGGAAGCGGCGGCAGATGCCGGCAAAATCCTTCGTCTGGTAGACTGGAGAGCGGCTGGTAAGGACCATCCTCAAATTTTGGGTGTGGAGGAAGGCCATTACTTGAAATTCGCCATCTTTGAGGTGCGCAGCCGGACACAGCTGTAGGTTTCATACAAGGTCAAAGTCAATCGCCTTTTTGGTGATTAAATAGGTAAAATAGACTCGTTTAGGTATAAATCAGTCCTGTAGAGAAGGCGTGCACCAAGCCAATCTGCGGGACTGATTTGTTTTTTTAGAGGGAGGAAGAATTGCTACAACATGGCAAACGTACGTTCTTTTCTCCCTTGCCTGATATGCTATACTGTTTAATAGAATGTTGTTCGTTGGAAAGGAGGCCGCATCATGTCGGTCCGCTTGTTGATTGGCCGCTCTGGGAGTGGTAAAAGTACGTTAATCCGCAATGAAATGACGTCTATGTTACGCGAGGAGCCGCTAGGTAAGCCTATGCTGTTACTTGTACCGGAGCAATCGTCATTTGCTTCTGAGCATGCGTTACTTACAGAAGCCGGAGACGGTATTCAGGGGTCGGTGCGCGCCCAAGTGATGGGATTTCATCGTCTTGCCTATTTAGTTATGCAGGAAACCGGGGGTTCAGCACTGGTGCCTGTAACGGAAGAAGGCAAGAAGATGCTTTTATATAAAATTATTCGTCGTCGCAAGGATGAACTGAGTTTGTTTAAGGATTCGGGAGACCAGCTCGGCTTTGTGGATCGGTTGAATACATTGTTTACAGAGCTAAAGCAGTATGGAAATGATACTCGGTCTGTACCGGAGCAACTGGAGCGAATGAACGCTGCTGGAGAGTCAACTCCGATTTTGCGTGGCAAGCTCAAAGATATCAGTCTAATCTATGAGGATTTTGAACGAGAGCTGACGCTTAAATATATTGACGGTGAAGATACGCTGCGCATGCTGGCAGAACAGATTGCTGAGTCTTCCCTTGTGCGTGGGGCAGATATTTGGATGGATGGCTACCGCAGGTTTACACCACATGAATACAAGGTGGTGGAGCAGCTTATGCTGCACGCTTCTTCGTTGACGGTGGCGCTGACTTGCAACCGCAGCTACGAGAGCGGACAGCTTCCGCATGAGCTGGATTTGTTTCATCCCTCAGCGGCTGCGTATGTAAAGCTCAAAGGAATGGCAGACGAGCTGATGATAGAGACGCAGACACAATTACTGCGCCCTGATCCGCTGCCGAGATTTAAGGAGCGTCCGGCGTTGGCGTATTTGGAGGCTAACTTTGAACATCGTACAGGGTTACGGAATCAGGAACAATGGATGCGGCTGCAGCAGCTACGAGAGCAGTGGACAGAAGAACAGCCGGAAGGCATAAAACTGTACACTGCGGCTAATCGCCGTGCAGAGCTGGAAGGGGCTGCACGCGAAATGCGTCGTCTGGCCCGAGATGAGGGCGCTCGTTATCGGGAGATGGCCCTGTTTGTACGTCATATTGAAGATTATGAGCCATGGGTGGAACCGATATTCAAACAATATGAGGTTCCAGTATTTCTGGATCAGCGGAGAAGTGTTTTGCATCATCCCTTAGTGGAATTGATTCGGGCTTCGCTGGATATCGTGCAGCGTCGTTGGCGATATGAGGATGTATTCCGTGCGGTCAAAACAGACCTTCTCCTGCCGCTGGATGGTCGGGTGAGCCGTGAGGAGATGGACCGTTTGGAAAACTATGTACTAGCCTGCGGAATACAAGGCAGCCGTTGGACAGACGGTCGCCCGTGGCAGGCTGTGCCCAGCTTGTCACTGGAGCTGGAGGAGCAGGAACGGAGCCGTAGGCGGGATGAAACGTTGGATTTGATGGAGCTGTGCCGGGATGTGATCGTGACGCCTTTACGTGCGTTTGAGAAACGTGTGGGCAAGGCACGAACTGCACTTGAGAAGTGTGAAGCGGTATATCTGTTACTGGAGGATGCAGAGATTGGCCACAAGCTGGACGCCTTCATTCATCAGGCAGGGGAAGCAGGAAAACCTGAGCAGGCGAAGGAGCATCGTCAAGTATGGGATGCGGTGCTTGAACTACTGGATCAAATTGTCGAAATGATGGGTGACGAGAGGCTGGATACCTCTTTGTTTGCGGGTGTGCTGGAAACGGGATTGGCTGAGTTCCGTATGGGACTTGTTCCGCCAGCTCTGGATCAGGTTCTAGTCGGAAACACGGACCGTACACGTGTGTCCGGTATTCAACATGCCTTTGTGCTAGGTATGAACGAAGGTGTGATGCCGGCTGTGTTCCATGAGGACGGTGTGCTGAATGAGCAGGAGCGTATGGCATTAAACGAACGAGGCGTAGAGCTGGCGCCGGATATGACAAGACGTCTGTTGGACGAACGTTTTCTCGCTTATACGGCCCTTACCTCAGCCGGTAAAAGCCTGTGGATGAGCTATGCAGTGACTGATGAAGAAGGGAAGTCGTTGCTGCCGTCTGAGTTAGTACGACATGTGCGGCACCTGTTTCCTAGTCTGGACGAGCGTCCACTGGCTGGATACCCTTTGCCTGGGGATGCTTGGACGACGCAATGGGAGTATGCTTCTCATCCGTCCGAGGCTTTACCGCAGCTCATTGCGCAATTACGGCATTGGCGGCGTGGCGGTGACATTTTATCCCCTTGGTGGGAGGTATATAACTGGTACGCAAGCCAGCAAGGGCGTGAGAAGGACAAGCTGCGTCAGCTGTTGACCTCACTTTTTTACGAGAACCATGCCGAAATGCAGAAGGAAACGAGCCGCCGTCTGTACGGCAGCAAGCTGCGTACCAGCGTATCTCGTATGGAACGTTTTGTGGCATGTCCATTTTCGCACTTTGCCTCTCACGGTCTTCGTTTGAAGGAACGTCAAATGTATCGCCTGAAGGCCCCGGATATCGGACAATTATTTCATGCAGCGCTTGGAGAGATGGCGATCAATTTGCGTAAACGCAATGTCAGCTGGGGCAGTCTCAGCACGGAGGAATGCCGCCAAGAGGCGGAAAGTACAGTGGAGCGTTTGGCTCCTCGTCTGCAAGGCGAGATTTTAATGAGCTCCAAGCGGTATGGCTACATTTTGCGTAAATTGAAAGACATCGTGAGCCGTGCCTCGTTGATTTTAGGTGAACATGCGCGAAGAGGTAGCTTTGAGCCGATTGGGCTGGAGTTGGACTTTGGGCCGGGTCAGCAGCTTCCTCCGTTAAGCTTCCGGTTAGATAACGGCGTTGTGATGGAAATTGTCGGACGGATTGACCGTGTAGATGTGGCAGAGGGAGAAAAGGGGTTACTTTTGCGTGTCATCGATTACAAATCTAGCCAAAAGGATCTCAAGCTGCATGAAGTGTACTATGGCCTGTCCTTGCAGATGCTCACCTACCTGGATGTGCTGCTGAATGCGGCGGAGGAATGGTTGGGCGAGACAGCTTATCCAGCGGGTACACTGTATTTTCACGTCCACAATCCGATGTTGCAGTCGCCTAACGGTCTTAGCGCAGAACAGGCCCGTCAGGAGCTTTTAAAACGTTTTAAGATGAAGGGATTATTGCTCGCGGATCGGGATGTAGTTGGGCAAATGGATACAGCATTGGACAAGGGATATTCCTCTATTTTACCTGTTGCGGTGAAAGCAGACGGCAGTTTTTATAGCAGTGCTTCGGTTGCTTCGCCGGAACAGTGGGACAGCCTGCTAGCTTCGGTACGTCATAATATTCGGACGATTGGCACACGGATGACAGAGGGCGATGTGGCCATTGAACCTTATCGAATCCAGCAAGAGACGGCTTGTACCTTCTGTTCTTTTAAGCCTGTTTGTCAATTTGACGACAGTCTGGACGGTAGTGGCTACAATCAATGGGGTAAACCCGGTAAGGATCAGATCTGGAATCTGCTGGGTCATACACAGGAAGGGAAAGGAGGAATGGACCAATGATAGGCACGTCAAACACTAAAGGCATGCCGAAGCCGGAAGGCAGTATGTGGAGCGATGACCAGTGGCGTGCAATTTCGGAATCTGGTAACAACATGCTGGTCGCGGCAGCGGCAGGGTCTGGTAAAACAGCGGTGCTCGTAGAGCGTATTATTCGTAAAATCGTCGATCCCCAGCTCGGCTTCAGTGTGGATCGGTTACTGGTAGCGACCTTTACGAAGGCTGCCGCCGCCGAAATGCGTCAACGGATACGCGAAGCGTTGGAACGTGTACTGGAGCAGGAACCGGAAAGTGAGCATGTACGCCGCCAGCTATCGTTGCTGAATCGGGCCTCGATTACGACGCTTCACTCATTTTGTATGGAGGTCATCCGCAGGCATTATCAGGCCATTCCCCTTGATCCCGGTTTTCGGATTATGAATGAGCATGAGACAGAATTGCTGCGTCAGGAGCTTCTAGAAGAACTGTTTGAGGAGAAATATGAGGCTCATGATGAAGGCAGTACATTCCGCAGACTGGTCGACTGGTTCAGTGGAGAACGCACCGATGATGCAATGTACGTGCTTGTTCAGCGGCTGTATGATTTTTCTCAAAGTCATCCTTGGCCAGAACATTGGCTGCGGGAGACAGCGGCAGCATTTCGTGTACAGGATGTAGCCGCTTTGGGAGAGACTCCCTGGGTTCGCAGCATTTTGGCGGATGCTGCACTTTCATTGCGCGGAGCAGCGAGCTTGCTGGAACAGGCGCATGAAACAGCTATGCAGCCCGGCGGTCCTGCACCTTATGCCGTGACGCTGCAAGAGGATGCGGCGATGGTGAAGGGATTGTTACAGGAGCTGGAGACACAGCCGTGGGCATCTCTATATGATCATTTTCAGACAGCTTCCTTCGGTAAGCTCAAGCCCGTCAAAAAAGATCAGACCGAGCCTGCATTGCAGGAACGGGTTAAAACGCTTCGTGAAGCAGCCAAAAAAATGATTACAGATATGAAGGCTTCCCTGTTTGGCAGGAGAGCAGAAGCCTATTGGGAGGAGCTGCACGCCGCGGCTCCGCTGATGGACGAATTGATAGAAACCGTGATTGTATTCGGGGAACGATTTCAACAACACAAGCAGTCAAAAGGGTTGGTGGACTTCGGGGATTTGGAACATTATTGTCTGAAAATATTACGACATCCCGATTCTACTCCGTACAAGCTACTACCTTCCGACGCTGCGCTCGAATATAAGGCGCAATTCGACGAGGTGCTGTTGGATGAGTATCAGGATACGAATACCGTACAGGAAGATATCGTTAGGCTGGTATCACGGGAGGAACCGGGTAACCGTTTTATGGTGGGCGACGTGAAACAGAGTATTTATCGGTTTCGGCTGGCGGAGCCGGGTCTGTTTTTGAATAAGTATCAACGGTACGGCATGCAGGAGCAGGAAGATGGCTTTTTAATTGATCTGGCGCGTAATTTCCGCAGTCGGGAGGAAGTTGTCGATGCGGTCAATTTGGTGTTCCGCCAGATTATGAGTGTGGATGTGGCGGAAATTGAGTACGATGAACGAGCGTGGCTGGTACACGGCGCATCCTATCCCGACCAGTCGGATCAAGACGCCGCATCTGTATACGCACCTGAGCTGCTGTTAGTTGATAAGGGTGGACATGGTCTTTCCGAGGCTTCGGAGCTGTCCGAAATGGAGAACGAATCTGCTCTACAGGAAAGTGAGCTGGCTGAGCTTGCGGAGCTGGAAACGGCACAGTTAGAGGCTCGTGCGATCGCGCAACGGATTAAAGAACTGACCGGAGACACTGGACAACCACTGTTGATTTACGACAGAGGATTAAAAGCGGTGCGTCCGGCAGTCTACGGCGATATCGTCATTTTGCTTCGTTCCGCAAGCGTGTGGGCCCCCCTAATTGTGGAGGAACTGCGGCTTGAGGGCATTCCGGCCTCCGGGGAGCAGACGACAGGCTTTTTTAAAGCAACGGAAGTTGAGGTAATGTTGTCTCTGCTGCATATTATTGATAATCCGCAGCAGGACATCCCGCTTGCATCAGTGCTTCGTTCGCCGATTGTCGGCTTGACCGAAGATGAACTGGCACAAATTCGGTTGGAGAAGCCGGATGGATTGTTTTATGGCGCATTGCTGGCGGCGGCTGAGGCTGACCCACTGGAAGAAAGCGAAAAAGGGATTTCAGCTGAGATTATGGAGTTGGATATTTTCCCAGAGGACTCTTTATCTTCATCTGACTTTGGTAATAGAAATGACGGGAATACGTTGTCTGCCCGACTACGTTCATTTTTGCGTAATTTGGAAGCCTGGCGGCAGGAAGCCAGACAAGGCAGCTTAAGTGCATTGATTTGGAATGTGCTGGAGGAAACAGGATATCTGGATTGGGTCGGTGGACTGCCTGGCGGCTCACAGCGTCAAAGCAATTTGCGGGCGCTATATGACCGAGCGAGACAGTATGAGACTTCTACGTCCAACCGAGGATTGTTCCGATTTCTGACCTTCATTTCCCGTCTACGGGAGCGAGGCGGTGATTTAGGATCAATTAGCGGAGGGACTGAACCCGATCAGGCTGTCCGCATTATGACCATTCATAAAAGTAAAGGACTTGAATTCCCTATCGTGTTTATTGCCGGGACAGCAAAAATGTTCAATCAACAGGATCTCAATGCGCCGTTTCTTATGCACAAGGAGTTGGGGTTTGGTCCTAAATATGTGGAGGAACAAAATCGTGTCAGCTACCCTACGCTGCCTAATTTAGCGATCCGCCGACGCTCACAGCTGGAGCTATTGGCTGAGGAAATGCGGGTGTTATACGTGGCGCTTACACGTCCGCGCGAAAAGCTGATTATGACCGGAACCGTGAAGGATCTCGCTTCGCGCGCAGCGGGTTGGGCACGTGCCAAAGAACATACGGAAATTGTCTTACCAGACTATATGCTGGCGGCAGGCCGCAGCTATCTGGACTGGGTAGGTCCCGCTTTGATTCGGCATCCTTCTGCTACTTTGTTGAGGGAAGCCGCAGGTGATCAGGATGGGTACTATCACAGGCTGGAACATATGCCGGGAACAGACTGGTTATTTAAAATCGTGGCCTCGGAAACACTTTCCGGCTCTCGTGTGAACTCAGATCATGAGGAAGAGGTGTCGGGAGAAGAGCGCCAAAAGAAGACAGAAGCACTGAGAAATGCGGAGCTAATCGATTTGAACGAAGAGAGTGAAACGGATATTGAAGCTGCTCTTTCCTGGATTTATCCGTATGAACGGGCTGGCAAGACGGCAGCCAATACATCGGTTACTGAGATGAAAAGATGGCTGGAAATGCAGGAGATGGGTTCGGACGATTGGCTGAATCTATCTACCTCCCTACTAGCAGAGTTACCGGAGGATCGGGAGGATTCTCACACTGGGGGAAGTCAATTACACTTGCGCAGACCTAAGTTTATGGGGAATCAGCGTCTGACTCCAACGGAACGAGGAACAGTCTATCATATGTTGATGCTGCATTTGCCACTAGATGGGGGGATGAGCGCCGAAGTTATTGAGGAAACCAAGGCTCGTTTGCTCAATCAGCGTATGTTACTGGATGTTCATGCAGAGGCGCTAGATACGGATAAAATATTACGCTTTTTCACTAGTGAGCTGGGTAGCAGAATGCTGGGAGCATCCCATGTTCAAAGAGAGCTTCCGTTTACTTATACCATGCGGGCAAACGATTACTGGAACCACAGCTTACCATCGATGTCACCAGGACAAGAAACAGATTCGGAAGGTAGACAGGACGGCGATAAGGTGCTGATGAACGGGATTATTGACTGTCTATTTGAAACTCCTGAAGGACTCGTACTGGTAGATTATAAAACAGATCGGATATCTGAATATCGTACACTGTCCCATTTAACAGACCAATATCGATTTCAATTGGAGCTGTATGCCCGTGTGATCGAAGAGATTACAGGCAAAAAGGTTGCTGAGAAGTGGCTGTATTTTTTAGAAGCTGGAGAGAGTGTACGGCTGTAGTTATATAGATAGGGAGAGGAGGAATAGCATGCGGATTTTGCATACAGGTGATTGGCATTTGGGCCGCACGTTGGAAGGACGCAGCCGTTTAAAGGAGCAGGAGGCGTTTTTGGAAGAATTGGCGAAAATGGCTGACGATCAGCAGGCCGATTTGATTATGATGGCTGGAGACGTATACGACTCAGTCAATCCATCGGCCGCAGCCGAGCAATTGTTTTATGAAACGTCTGCCCGTCTTACGGCTGGAGGAAGACCACTAGTCGTCATTGCGGGCAATCATGATCAGCCGGAAAGGGTATCCTCGGTCACACCGCTGGTGAGCGGGCGCGGAATTACATTGCTGGGACTGCCCCATGGGGAAGCGGTACGCGTTCATACACCGCGAACGGGTGAAATGGCATGCATTGCAGCCTTGCCATATCCCTCCGAGTCTCGTCTGAACGAGCTATTGTCTGAAGACGGAGATGAAACAGTATTGCGCGAGGCATACAGCCGCCGTGTGGGCTTGCTGATGTCACAGCTGGGTACAGCATTTCGGCCTGACACCGTTAATTTGTCGATGAGCCATATTTATGTGCTCGGCGGGCTGGAATCGGACTCGGAACGTCCGATTCAGGTCGGGGGGGCGTATACCGTAGATCCGTCTGCTTTGAGCATTGGGGCACAGTATACGGCTCTAGGACATTTGCATCGTCCCCAATATGTGAAGGGAGACGGGCTGATGCGTTACAGTGGCTCGCCGCTGGCTTATAGCTTTTCCGAAGCCGGACAAGCCAAATCGGTTACGTTAATTGACGTGGTTGCTGGCAAGCCTGCTCAGGTCGAGGAACTGTATATTACCAGTGGACGCCCATTAGTGAGGTGGCGTGCACGGGGAGGTCTGGAGGAAGTATATCGCTGGCTGGACGAAGGACTGGATGCCGATGCCTTTATTGATCTGGAAATTACGCTGGATGAAGCGATGTCGATGGGAGATATTCAGCGGCTGCGCAAAAGCCGTGAAGGCATCATTCATATTCGCCCAATGTATCCAGAAATGGCTGCCGCACAGCTGGAGCACCAACGATCAGAACTGCCAGTGCATGAGTTGTTCCGGGCATTCTATCAGCGGCAGACAGGTGGAGCAAAGCCGGATGACGGATTAGTGCAGTTGTTTCTGGAACTGGTGGAACAGGATGATGCAAGAGAGCACGCTGAGGAGGATGACGCATGAAACCAATCCTTCTAAAACTGGCGGGGTTGCAAAGCTACCGGGAGTCACAGGAAATTCGCTTTGACGATTTGACCGAAACTGGACTGTTTGGAATTTTTGGCCCAACGGGTAGTGGAAAATCAACGCTGCTGGATGCCATTACGTTGGCTATGTACGGTAAAGTGGAGCGGGCAGTGAATGGTACACAAGGCATTATGAATCATGCTGAGGATACGTTGTCTGTTGCGTTTACGTTTGAATTAATGTCAGCTCAAGGGCCTCGTCGTTACCGTGTAGAACGACGTTTCAAACGTGCTGGAGGCGTATCGGTTAATAATACGCTTAGCCGTTTTATTGCGTTAACAGAGGATGGCGAGGAAGTGCTTGCCGATAAGGTGCAGGATGTGACGCGCTGTGTAGAGGAGTATATCGGCCTGAAAATGGACGATTTTACACGAGCTGTTGTATTGCCGCAGGGAAAGTTTGCGGAATTCTTGTCCTTAAAAGGCAGTGAACGTAGACAGATGCTACAGCGTTTATTCCATCTGGAGAAGTACGGAGATCAACTTGCACAGAAGCTAAGCCGTCGTGTGAAAGATAACGATAGCGCACTGAAAGCGTTAGAGGCGGAGCAGCAAGGGCTGGGGGATGCGAGTGCTGAAGCGCTTGAACATGTAGAGTTGCGTCTCAAAGAGGCGATTGCCAATGCAGAAGCTTCGCGTCGCGAGCTAGAGCGTGTCTCACGTGAATCGGAGGCGCTAAACAAAACCCGTGAGCTGGTCATCGAGCTCAGCCAAAGATCGAACGAGCTGGAGCAGTTGGCAGCACAGGAGCCGGGCATTGCTTTGCTGGAGCGCAAGCTTCGACAAGCAACTGCAGCCGAGGCATTGCTGCCTGCGCTGACGGATTGGAAGGAAGCCATTGCTGAAGCGGAAAAACGGCAAAAGACTGCCGAAGAAATGGAAGTCCTGGCCGCTACCGCGCAGGAGGCTGCGCTTGTGTCTGCGCAAGCAGATGAGCAGGCCCGGCAAGCACTCAGTGCCGAAGAACCGAAGCTATTGCTTCGGATCGACCAACTAGAGCAGGCGCTTCAACTGGAGCGTGATACGGAAGCGTTGCGGACCGAACGGGAACGTCTGGCGGCCGAGCTTGTGCAAAGCGAACAAACCCTTGCTGAACATGCAAAAGGACTCGCAAAGGAACAAGAGCTACAGACGCGAGGCTTGAAGCGACAGCAAGAGCTTCAACAGGAGCTAAAGCAAAATGAAGTGCGGGCAGATGAGCGGCGTATGCTGCAAGAGGCTGTGCAACGGCTGCAACAGCTGGAAGTCGCGAATGAGCAATTGCGTGAAGCTGAACTGGAGTACACCGCTCAGGAGAATCGGCTTGCGCAAGCTGACGAACGTTTACAGCTGACGGACCAGGAGACACAGGAGACAGAGGCACGGCGTTCTGCCCTTGCTGCACAGGCAGCTGATGGCATTGAGGCATTGCTGACGTTGGAGGCAGAGATCACCGTCGATATGTCGTCACTGGCCTCCGAGGAAGAGCAACTGCGCCACGAGCTCCGTGCCGAGGAGCTGGGCCGTCTTGCTCAGCATCTCGCTGCCGAGTTGCGCGAAGGCGAGCCGTGCGCAGTGTGCGGCTCGCTGCATCACCCCGCGCCTGCCGTCGTCGCGGCGCATAGCGCGGATGCCGCTGCGCCAGATGAGCTGCACCGCCTGCGGCTTGGTTTGCAGGAGCTGCGCCTCACACTGCGCCAGCAGTTGCACGAGCAGCGCAGCTTGCTGGCCCAGCCCGCCACCGCAGACAGCGGCGCTGCTGCCACAGGCGAGCCTTTCACGCCTGCGGCAGCACCAGCAGAGTCGCGCGGTGCCGCCGCTTGGGCGGAGCGCTGCACGGCGCTGGAGCGTGCTGCGGCAGAGCTAGCCGCACGTGCGCATATGCTGCCTGCCGAGGCACAGGCGCTGCGCGAGGCAGACGCCGCCGGACAGCAGCGGCGTATCCGTGCTGCCGCCGAGCAGGAGGCAGCAGCTGCAGCGCTGACGCAGGCACGCAGCAAGCGCGAGGCATGCACCACGCGCAGCGAGGGGCTGCGCGCCGAATGGGCGGCGCAGCTAACGGATGTCGCTCCTGGCGAAGCCGCGGAGCGTTACCGCGCCATGCAGGAGCGCGACGGGCGTGCGGAAGAGCTGCGGTCCCGGCTGGAGACGAGTGTGACCTTCCTCGAAGGAAAGGCGGCGCGTGTTCAACAGATACAGCAGAGTATCATCGAGGAGGACAAAATCATTATTGCCCGCCGTACAGGGCTCCAAAGCAAAGATGATTCGCTTCGTGAAAAGCTAGCACAGCTCCGAAAGTGGGTTGGAGATGGCCAAGCGGCTTCATTGCTGGAAGAAGCGACCTCGCGACTGTTGGGACTTAAAAACGGAGCCGAAGCCGCGGCACGCCGCCGTACCGAAGCGGAAGAACGCAAGCAGCAAGCCGTTCATGCTTCACTGATTGCCCGGCAGGCCTCCGACTCGGCAGAAGAAAGACGTCAGATGGCAGAGTCCCGTTGGGGCAGCCGTCTGGAAGCATCCTCCTTCGCTACGGAAGCAGAGGTCATGGAATGCTGCCTGGGACCGGAAGAAGCCGCACGCTATGAGCGTGAAGTGAGTTTGCATCGAGAACGGGAAAAAGAGCTGTCTTCCCGCTTAAAACATGTCGAAGAGCAGCTGAATGGAGCAACGGTAACAGAGGAACAGTGGGAAACGGCCACTGCACAGCTACGTGATTGCCGTGCACGCGACGAAGAGGCGCTTCAGAATCGCGCGAAGGCTGAGCGTGATTTAGAGGACTTGCAGCATCGACATGTCCGCTGGATGGAGCTGGAGTCCAATCGTATACATTTGCGTAGCGAAGCGGAAAAAATGTCCAAGCTCCAGTCTGTTTTTCGCGGCAATGCCTTTGTTGAATATATTGCCGAGGAGCAGCTCATGCAGGTCAGTCAGTCGGCTTCACGCCGCCTGCGTTTTCTGACCAAGCAGCGTTACGCGCTAGAGGTAGATTCCAGCGGTGGATTTGTCATTAGTGACGATGCCAACGGTGGGGTCAAACGTCCGGTATCGACCTTGTCCGGTGGCGAAACGTTCCTGACCTCCTTGTCGCTTGCGCTTGCGCTGTCGGCTCAAATTCAATTGCGGGGCCAATACCCTCTGCAATTTTTCTTTCTGGATGAAGGCTTTGGAACGTTGGACCCTGAGTTGCTTGACACAGTGATCACCTCACTGGAAAAGCTGCACCATGATCAATTGTCTGTTGGTGTGATTAGTCATGTGCCTGAACTACGGGCCCGTCTTCCGCGCAAGCTAGTTGTTCTGCCAGCAGAGCAGGCTGGAGGCGGCTCACGTGTGGTTATGGAAACTTTTTGAAGCAATGTGATACAGGTCACAGATACAGTTTCAAACTATTGTTATAATACAGCCAAGCCGACAAGTTAATCATACAGCACCCCGGCGGACGTATGCTGCGGAAGAAATCTTCCCATCATACGTCCGTTCAGAGGGGCTCTGCCAAGAGCTCCCGGGGTGCTTCTTTTTTTGCAAGCCGGAATTCGCCCAATTTGATGTAGCAAATAGCCCGTTTTTGAATAACATACGGTATACATGCAAGAGCCTAGGAGGAAACAACCATGGAAAAAAGCATGACAACCGAAAAAGTTACAGCACCGGAACAGACGGATGCTAAAACACTATGTCAAAAGCATATGCATCGTTATGTATGCGTATGGGTGAAGGACGGGACAATGTATGACGGCATTGTAGAGCATGTGGATGATGAAAAGATATACTTAGCCGTTCCTATGGGTGGAGACGAAATGGAGAATGTCAATGTTAATCTCCCATATCCGCCTAATAATTGTGGCTGCGGCTCCCGTGCTTATGGTGGCTATGCGTCTTATCCTCCGTATCCGTATCCGTACCCGTACCCGTACCCGTATCCAGCACCCGCTTATGCATATGGGTTCCCATACGGACGCCGTCGCTTTAATCGTTTGATTCTGCCACTTGCAGCGTTGACAGCGATTAGCTTGCTGCCTTATTACTAATCCTATTTTCTTAGTCGTCAGACATAGTGAATTCCTGCTCTCTCCCGCCTACAGTTCTTGTGCAGTACAAGTGACTTTAAGGCGCATCCATACATTATCACCATGCAAGGCTGCTTCTTCCATTATGAAGAAACAGCCTCTTTTTCACGTAAAACATCCCGAATATGATTCAATGATTGAAACTGTATTAGTACAGTTCAATGAAATGAGGTATCCTGTTTATTCATAAACCATGGTAACATCTAGCGTGTAAAGAAACATAAGACGGAATAAGCATGTAATGAGTATGTAAAGAGCAGGTGGGAGGATATTGTGAAAAAATACGTTTCAATTTTATTGGATATAGAACTTAAAATTCGTGAGGGACAATATAAATCAGGTTACAAGTTGCCGTCGGTCCGTGAGGCTTCTGAATTATACAGGTGCAGCAAAAGCACGATTCTGCGGGCATATGCTGAACTTGAAAAGAAACACGCCATCTATTCCATACCGCAAAGTGGATACTATGTAGTGGAAAATTCGGGCGATTTACACCATAGCCATATTCAAGACTCCGTTAATTTTGCTTCGGCCTCCCCGGATTTGAATGTATTCCCTTATCTGGATTTCCAACATTGTTTGAATCAGGCTATTGACACCTACAAATATCATCTGTTCACTTATGGCGATTCGCAAGGACTGGAAACACTGCGTCATACGTTGGTTTCCCATTTGGCTGATACTCAGGTGTTTGCAAAAATGGATCGGATTATCGTTACTTCGGGTGTTCAGCAGGCATTGGAGATACTCGCTAAAATGCCGTTTCCCAATGGCAAAGAAAAGGTTTTGGTCGAGCAGCCAAGTTACGATATATATTTGCGTTTTCTGGAGGAAGAGAACATACCCGTCAGTACCATCGTCCGGACAGCGGAAGGTATGGATTTTCACGAATTGGAGAATCAATTTAAGAACGAGAGCATCAAGTTTTTTTATACCATGTCAAGATATCATAATCCATTAGGAGTCTCTTACAACACAGAGGAGCGAAAAGCGATAGCTGCCTTAGCCGCCAAATATGACGTGTACATCGTAGAAGATGACTATATGGCAGATTTGGGGGCCGATCATCTTTTTGATCCCATTTATGCATACGACCAGACGGACCATGTTATTTATTTGAAAAGCTTCTCGAAAATCATTTTCCCCGGCTTGCGATTAGGAGTTGCGGTATTGCCAGAAGTCCTATTGAAGACGTTTAACACTTATAAAAGATATGTCGACACATCTATTTTGTCTCAGGCGGCGCTTGATATTTATATTAAAAATGGAATGTATGAACGCCACAAGCACACGATATATAAACTGTATTCGGAGCGCGTTCGTGCTCTTAACAAGGCTGTGGAACGATACAATCAGGCCGGATACGTTCAGACTTCAGCTGTAACTTCAGGAGTTTATATGCAGTTTAAACTGCCTCGGACGGTGAATTTGGAACGCTTGGTACAGTGTCTTTCCGCGAGGAACATCCAGGTTGTATCTGGCAAAGGCTTTTATTTATCAGGCTATAGGGAACAAGAGAAATTTTTGCGCATAAGTATTTCGCGCGCACAGTTGGATCAAATTGATGCAGGGGTGAAAGCTATTATAGAGGAAGTTAGTAAGGGAAACTGGTATTAAGACCCTTTTTCCGTTATGATACATAAAGAAACATAAGTATAACCAAACATGGCTGTATATGTTTCTATTCAGTGTGGGAAATACATAACTTTGAATGCCGAGAGCAAGGGCTGTTTTTGTCTATTTGCTTATGATCGGCTCACTGCCAAAGGAGGGTTTTGAATGGACGATCTGTTTTTGAAAATTGTGGATGGAACCATCCCCAGTAAGAAGGTGTTGGAAACCGACAATGTGCTCGCATTTCATGACATCCAGCCTGCGGCGCCAGTACACGTGCTCATTATTCCAAAAAAATATATTCCTTCGATGAACGCTGTGACAGAGGAGGATCTTCCTCTTATCGCGGAGATTCATCGTGTTGCGGTTGAGGTTGCGAAAAAGTTAGGAATTGCCGAGTCTGGCTATCGGTTGATTAACAACTGTGGCCCAGATAGTGGACAAGCGGTGGGGCATCTGCATTATCACTTACTGGGCGGCGCCAAATTGGGTGCCTTGACAGGTATTTCGGACTCACATTCTTAAAAAAATGACAGAGCTTGTCTTTTCAGTAATACGGATGTGAATGGAGAAAAATGGCCCTTTATGTATTCATTTTTTCTTATAGGTTGACACCTGGTTTCCGTTTCACCTATAATAAAATTTGATGAACCGTGTTATTGCTCTTGGACGGTCTGGTCGGAGGGAGGGAAAACTGGTGTCTGAAACTAAAGTTCGCAAAAACGAGACAATTGATGCTGCACTTCGTCGCTTTAAACGCTCCATTGCTAAGGATGGCGTATTGGCTGAGGTGAAGAAACGCAAGCATTATGAAAAGCCAAGCGTAAAGCGCAAGAAAAAGTCCGAGGCTGCTCGTAAGAGAAAGTTCTAGGAGGATCTAAGCAATCATGAATTTGAGCGAACGATTGAACGAAGATATGAAGCAAGCAATGAAGAGTAAGGACAAGTTCAAACTCTCCACCATTCGAATGGTTCGTTCTACGATTAAAAATCTTGAAATAGATTTGAAACGGGATTTGGACGACAACGAAGTGCTTGATATTCTGAGTCGTGAGATCAAACAGCGAAAAGATGCCCTCCATGAATTTGAAAAAGCCGGTCGTGATGAACTTGCGACAAGCACTAAAGCAGAAATAGAGATCATCGCTCAGTACCTTCCCGAACAACTTTCTGAGGAAGAAATTAAAGTTATTGTACAGCAGACCATCCAGGAAACCGGTGCTTCTTCGAAAGCCGAGATGGGGAAAGTAATGACGGCCTTGATGCCTAAGGTAAAAGGCCGCGCTGACGGTAAGCTCGTGAACCAAGCGGTTCAGCAATTTCTGCAATAAACCTGCGACAAACAGGAAAACACAACACCCTCTGTTTACAGAGGGTGTTATTTCTATATATGCGATGCCTACCATAGAATGTAATGGTGAGAAGATTCTTATATGTAAGCGCTATCGTTAATTGTATGAAACGTGATGTCCGTTGGGTGCGTAAAGTATCTGACAGCCGTCAGGATTAGCAATATACCCAATAATTTCACATTAAATCCTGAAAACTGTATAGTTTGTCTAACAAAGTTTGGTATGCTGTAACATAGAAAGGTCGAAAGGGGGGAGAGAAATGCATAGAGAACATCACCACTCCAGTCGCAAATTGATCTTTTTAACGTTGTGGATTATGGTATCCGTTTTGCTGTTACCCTTAGTTCATTCTGAATCAGCGGCGGCCCAAACTAAAGGTGGAGCTGTGTTTGTTATACCAGTTGATCAGGAAATTGAGCAAGGTCTAGGCAAATTTATGGAACGTGGATTTGCAGAAGCAGCCGATTCCAAAGCAGGTCTGATTTTACTGGATATTAACACTCCCGGTGGACGGGTAGATACAGCGGAGAAGCTGGGTAAACTGATTAAAGACAGTCCAATTCCGACCGTAGCCTATATAAGGGGCGAAGCGGCCTCAGCGGGTAGCTATATTGCGTTGAGCGCAAACAAGATTGTTATGAAACCGGGGAGTATTATCGGAGCAGCAGCGTTAGTAGATGGTAGGGGGCAGGCTATCACAGATCCAAAAACGGTAGCTTGGTGGAAGAGTAGCATGGCATCTGCCGCAGAAGCTGGTGGACGTAATCCAGATATTGCCAGAGGTATGGTTGACTCCAAAACGACCGTATCTATTCCAGAGATGAACTTTAATAAGGAAAATGGTCAGATCATTTCTTTAACCAGTGAGGAAGCGCTGAAGTTGGGTTATGCGGATCACATCGCGTCTTCCGAACAAGAAGTTATCCAGTGGATGGGTTACAGCACGGATGATGTAATTCATGTGGAGCGAACATGGGCTGAAAAAGCAGCCGAGATATTGACTAACCCAATTGTGCAGACGTTGCTTTTATTTATCGGTATCGCGGGTGTCGTTATTGAGCTGCTCGTACCCGGTTTTGGTGTACCGGGAATTTTGGGCATACTCGGATTTGGTTTGTATTTTTTCGGCAATTATATCGCTGGTTTTGCAGGCTCGGAGACGTGGTTGTTGTTTATTATCGGTCTGGCTCTGCTTATACTTGAAATGTTCATCCCAAGCTTTGGTATTTTGGGCATTTTGGGTTCAGTCAGCCTTGTCGCCGGAGTTGTTCGGGCAGCATACAACATGCAGCATGCGTTTATATCTTTGGGCATTGCCTTTGCAGCTGCGGTTGCTGTTGTGGCGATTATCGCGGTTGTATTCAAGGACCGAGGGATATGGAACCGTTTTATACTTAAAGAAAGTTTAACGGCTGAACAAGGCTTTTCTTCAGTTGTGAACCGGGAAATGCTATTAGGTCAACGGGGTGTCAGTCTGACACCACTTCGTCCAGCCGGAACGGTGCTGATCGCTGATGAGCGAGTCGATGTTGTAACGAACGGCGAGTTTATTGCTACAGATATGCCGATTATAGTATCCAAAGTAGAAGGTGGGCGAATTGTGGTCAAGGCTGACACTAGCGTCTAAACAAGTAAATAACAAAGAATTAGATTAATGGAGGATGATGCGAGTGTTCGAATCGGGTATTGTCAGCGTTTTGCTGATTGCCGTTGTAGTGATTATTGTATTGAGCGTATTTTTCAGTTTCTTCCCGGTGATGCTGTGGATTTCAGCATTGGCTTCGGGTGTGCGTATTGGCATCATTACGCTGGTAGCTATGCGGTTACGGCGCGTCACGCCAAGCCGAATTGTCAATCCGCTCATTAAGGCAACCAAGGCGGGTCTGGGCTTGAACATCAACCAGCTGGAAAGCCATTTTCTCGCAGGAGGGAATGTAGACCGAGTGATCAATGCGTTGATTGCTGCCCAGCGTGCTAACATTCCGCTTGAATTTGAACGTGCGGCTGCGATTGACCTTGCGGGACGGGATGTTCTGCAAGCGGTCCAAATGAGCGTTAATCCGCGTGTTATTGAGACACCTACTGTTGCAGCGGTCGCCAAGGATGGTATCGAAGTGAAGGTTAAAGCTCGTGTTACCGTGCGTGCCAACATTGATCGACTCGTCGGGGGTGCCGGAGAAGAAACGATTATTGCACGGGTCGGTGAAGGTATCGTTACAACCGTAGGTTCCAGTAATTCGCATAAGGACGTGCTGGAGAATCCGGATTCAATTTCGAGAACTGTATTGTCCAAAGGTTTGGATGCTGGGACAGCATTTGAAATCCTGTCCATTGATATTGCGGACGTTGATGTAGGTAAAAACATCGGTGCTTTTCTGCAAACAGAGCAGGCGGAAGCCGACAAACGTATTGCGCAGGCAAAAGCAGAAGAGCGGCGTGCGATGGCTGTAGCGCAGGAACAGGAAATGAAGGCACGTGTCGTAGAAATGAGAGCACGCGTGGTGGAATCCGAATCCGAAGTGCCGCTGGCAATGGCTGAAGCACTGCGTGGCGGGAAACTTGGCGTCATGGACTATATGAATTTGAAAAATATTGAGGCGGATACGCAAATGCGTGGCTCCTTAGGCAAACCGAATGAGAACTCGGGGAATGATAACAAGAACCGGGATTAATAACGGGACATAGCCGATGAATTACGGCAGCTAGGTGGTGAGTAATGAACTTTATCAGCTGGATCTTTGAGCATTTGTATATCCTGATCGTGATTGGCTTTGCTTTGGTGTCCTTTTTGGGGAAAAGCATCCAAGGCACAGGGCGGAAATCTCCGCCACGAAAAGGTATGCCCACCTTTGGTGGTGATCATGGTTCTCGTGGGCCCTCGACGTCATCCAGACCCTTCACAACGGAACATGGACAAGAGCAGCGCCAACAGGATGTTACTGGGGAGTTGCAACGTCAATTTCCTAATGAACGACGGGTGGTTATGGAAGCTCGTCGTATAGAAGAAGTGGGCGATCGGTCAGAAACGGAAGAACGGATGGACCGGGATTCATTAGATAACGGTTCGACTCTAGAGGATCGGATCCGTGCTATGGAAGAAGAACGCAGATTGGTTTTAGCCCGTCTCGATCGTATATCCAACGCGAGGGAGTCAGGGGAAATTACAGATGCGCCAGAGATAGCTTCGCAAGACCGTAATACGGTGGATACGGCTGATCTGCGCAGAGGTGTGATTTGGGCAGAAATATTAGGTCCTCCGCGTTCCAAGCGCTATATGGGTGGAGGAGGACGTTAAAATGATAGTGGATCCGTCACGGCTTTGGCTGTGGCGGATCTTTTTTTGTGAGCTTTAGGAATACATAAGCATGCTCAGAATAAAAAATGAATTAACGACAAATGCTCTAATTACCTGACAACGAATGTGATAATCCCTTGTGCGCCCTAGGTTTCTCACATTTGTTGTCATCTAAAATGGTGGCATTTTGTCTAATTTAGGGTCTCGTTTATGAAAATATATTCGTGAAAAATGATCAAATGTAACAATATGAATGGAGCTTTCCAAAAGCAGTTTTCATTTTTTCTTTTTTATATATAATGTTCTCAATGATAGATACTTATGAAATTTACTCCAAATTTAGCTAAAATTTGATTTGTATCGAGGTGATAAAACAAGATTATAAAAATGGAAAATTAATTTCTAGGAGGATGGGATAGATGGGAAATAGCTTGTTCAGAAAGAAGAGCATTGATCAGTTGATTGCCGCTACGCGGGGGGAAAAAGCACTCAAAAAGGAACTGGGTGCGTTTGATTTAACGATGCTTGGGATTGGAGCCATTATCGGAACGGGGATATTTGTGTTGACAGGTACGGGAGCAGTTACGGCTGGTCCAGGCTTGGTACTTTCTTTTGTGATTGCGGGACTCGCCTGTTTATTCGCGGCATTGGCTTATGCGGAGTTTGCATCCACCGTTCCAGTATCCGGTTCTGTTTACACTTTTACATATGCTACGATGGGGGAGCTGTTGGCCTTTATTATTGGATGGGATTTAATTTTGGAATACATGCTGGCAGCCAGCGCCGTTTCCGCAGGTTGGTCGGGTTACTTTGTATCATTTTTGAATGGAATTGGCCTTCACATTCCGCTTGAATTCACTGCCGCACCGGGGACTTTAAAAGACCAAACTACTTATTTTAATCTCCCAGCTTTTTTAATTTTGATGGGTATCACGTTCTTGCTTTATTTTGGGATAAAAGAATCAAAACGGATAAACAACATCATGGTAATTGTAAAGATTATTGTTATTTTATTATTTATCATCGTTGCTTTTAAATATGTGAAGCCAGATAATTGGACACCATTTATGCCGTTTGGGTTCAGTGGGGTGTTTGGAGCCGCAGCTCTTGTGTTTTTTGCTTTTATTGGTTTTGATGCTGTTTCATCAGCGGCTGAAGAAACCAAAAATCCCGCCCGTGATTTACCGCGAGGCATTATTTTCTCACTCGTTATTTGTACGTTTTTGTATGTCATTGTTAGCGCGATTATGACGGGTATAGTACCGTTTATGCAATTTGAAGGTATCTCTCATCCAGTGTCATTGGTATTGCAGGTTGCGGGCCAGAACTGGGTTGCGGGTATTGTAGATATAGGAGCCATCTTAGGGATGACAACGGTCATGCTGGTTATGCTCTATGGTCAAACCCGTATTATGTTTGCTATGTCACGTGACGGCTTAGTCCCCAAAATATTATCCAAGGTTCATTCCAAATATAAAACGCCCTACATTAACACGTTGTTTTTTGGTACTTTATCTGCATTAATGGGTGGGCTGATCCCGCTGGATGAGTTAGCAAGTTTAGTGAACATTGGAACCTTGTCAGCATTTATTCTGATTTCGGTCGCCGTCATCGTTATGAGAAAAACACAACCTGACTTGCCAAGGGCCTTCCGATGTCCTGGAGTTCCGTATATTCCGATCCTGGCTATCGTTTCATGTGGGGTGCTCATTCTTAATTTGAATGGTCAGACATTTATTCGCTTTATTATTTGGCTTGTCATTGGTATGGCTGTTTACTTCTTATACTCTAGAAAAAACTCTCTTTTGAATCGAGATACCGAAAAATAACCGTGTCATCTAATGAAAATCAAAAAAAGACAACCTTGTTTTCGATATGAAAACGAGGCTGTCTTTTTTGTTTGAATTTTAAAAGGACACATCTTTTTCCTCTGCAATATAGCAGCTGCTGCGAATTGTAAGTTTAGCCTCATAAATGCGGGGACTGGATCATAAAATGTACAGTACAGATATCTGTGGCGCTGGTGTAATGGCGTTCACTGATAATAAGAATATAAGATGAAAAGCTAGCAGCGTAGCTGCCATGAAACATCTATGGGTACCGAATGGCAATAACAGAAGATGAAAAAATAGCAGCGTGCTGTCATCAAAACAACATTAGCCGTTGGATAACAGATGTTTTGATGACAGGAAAGGAGATTTCGCCGTATGAGCCGGATGAGCCGCAAACTGCGAAAGTGGGCCAGCGAGACGCTGGAGCTTCCGCAGGACATTCTATTTGACCTGCCGCGGTTAACCCTCATCGGCAGCCGCCAGCTTTATGTGGAGAATCACCGGGGCGTGGTGGATTTCACACCGAATCAGCTCGTACTTGCACTTGAGAAAGGCAGGCTGAGGGTGTCCGGCCATGATTTAGTCATTACGTCTATTCTGCCAGAGCAGGTAAGTGTGGAGGGACATATAACAGATATCCAAATGGAAGGAACGGAGGAAGGCTCGTGAAACATCCTGCTTTAGCAATGCTGCGTGGCACGGTTACCCTTGCTGTCAAGGGCGAAAGTGTGGAAGCTTTCATTAATTTACTCACCGATCACCATATACCTGTTTGGAACGTGCGGCCGATGGGTACTAGACATGCAGAAATGAACCTTCTGCTGCCGCACGTCTTCCTCCTACGCCCGCTTTTGAGAAGGACAGGCTGTAAAATGCATGTTCTGAAGCGGCAAGGGCTTCCCTTTACTGTTATACGGCTTGCCAAACGTAAATTTTTTATGGCTGGATTGGCTTTGTTCTGGATAGGTCTCCTGCTGATGTCTTCGCTTATCTGGGACATTGAAGTGAAGGGGAATGATAAGCTCTCGACGGACTCCGTTCTCAAAGCCGCCCGACAGGAGGGGCTGTATCCGTTTCAATGGAGCTTTCGTCTTTCCAGTCAAGACAAGCTTTCCCGTGCGCTCATGCTGAAGCTTCCAGAGGCATCCTGGATCGGTGTGGAAAAGCAGGGTACTTTGGTAACGATTCAGGTTGTTGAAGCTTCACAGCCTACCCCTGCGCCGCTCTACAGCCCACGTCATATCATCAGTAAGGCAGACGCGGTAGTCACTGAGATTTTTGCCGAGCAGGGTCGTCCTGTCGTGCATAAAAATACACGTGTCAAAAAAGGAGCCATCCTCATCTCGGGAACGCTTGGAGATGAGGAGAATCAGCAGCAGGTCGTAGCCAAAGGAGAGGTTAAGGGTCTTGTATGGCATGAATACGAAATTAGCAGTCCTACGGTGCAACGCAGCAGCACGTATACAGGTAACAGTCACGACCGCTTGTATCTGGTGTTAGGCAATCGTGCGATACAATTGTGGGGATATGGGAAAATACCTTATTCTACACATAAAACAACAGTTGAACATGATCCGTTAACTTGGCGTTCCTTCAAACTTCCGATGGGTTGGATGACTGAAAGTGTGAGGGAGACAAAGATACAAGAGCAGAAGCTTACGGAAGCAGAAGCGAAAATGTCAGGAATAGAAGGCGCGCGAGCTGATATTTTAGCTAAATACGGCAAAGGAACGAAAATAATGAGCCAAAAAATTTTGCATGAGAAGAGAGAGAATGGTAAAGTTTATATGAAAGTGCTTTTTGAAGTGGAGCAGGATATTGCGGAAGAACTTCCGTTAGTTCATAACCAAGGAGAATGAGGCTATTTGGCAGAACAACAACGCAGCATACAAATTGCATTGAACAATGCGGGAGAAGGACAGGCGTTATTTGGCCCGCAGGATTCCTTTTTAAAATTAATCGAAGCCGCTATTCCAGCAAAAATAGCATCTCGTGAGGCAGAAGTTAATGTTTTTGGTAATGCTCACGAGGTGGAAGTGCTCGAACAATTGTTCGATGTATTACTCCAGTTAATTCGCAATGGGTATATACTGACCGAAAGGGACGTCCATTATGCGATTGAATTGGCAAAAGATTTGCGTGCTGATCAGCTGCTCGATTTGTTCAAGGGTGAAATTACGACGACGTTCCGGGGGAAACCGATTCGCGTCAAAACGATTGGACAAAAGCACTATGTAACCACGATTAAGAAACGCGATATTGTATTTGGAATTGGCCCGGCGGGTACGGGTAAAACCTATCTGGCTGTAGTGCTGGCTGTAGCTGCCCTGAAGGAAGGTTCAGTCAAGCGCATTGTACTGACTCGTCCTGCGGTCGAAGCAGGGGAGAATTTAGGTTTTTTACCAGGGGATTTGCAGGAAAAGGTTGATCCGTATTTACGCCCATTGTATGATGCCCTATACGATGTGATGGGCCCAGAGCAGACTGCAAAGGCACTGGAGCGCGGGTTAATAGAAATTGCTCCTTTGGCTTATATGCGGGGACGTACGCTGGATGATTCATTTATTATTTTGGACGAAGCGCAAAACACCACACCCGAGCAAATGAAAATGTTTTTGACTCGACTTGGTTTCGGCTCCAAAATGGTCATTACCGGCGATGTTACGCAAATTGATTTGCCTCGTGGCAAAAAATCCGGTCTGATTGAAGCGAATGCGATTTTACAAGGGATTGAAGAAATAGGCTTTGTCCAGTTTGCAGAAGAGGATGTTGTCCGTCATTCCCTAGTTCAAAAAATCATTGTTGCTTATGACCGTATTGCCGAAAATCATGGATAGCCATTCAATCACGAGTATGGTGTGTACGATCAGAAAAAGTATAAAATGAGCAGTGTAGCTGCCTTGAAAAAGATGATGGAGAGGGATTGTTTTAGATGACCTCGAAGGAATTATCTAAAGGGAAAACGTTCCAGCATAGAATGAATGGATGGAAGTATAGCGTGGCGACACGCTATCTTCTGTTTTTATTTTTGGTGGTTCTTTTTTATGTAGGCTTTGCATCCAAGCTGCTTCCCGAGCGTTATGACATTCGGGTAAATCAACCGAGTGAAAAGGAAATTGTCGCCCCGATGCAGCTTCCTAACAGTAAGGCGACTTTGAAGGCTCAAGAGGAATCAGCTGAACGTGTGCAGCCCATGTATACCATTGTGCCAGTTCGCAACGATAACCTGATTACTGGTATTTTGGATCGAATTGAACGGCTCAATCAGGATGATCAGGTTTCCAGAGCAGATAAGATTTCGATTTATAAGGATGAGATTCCGCAACGTGCACGGGAATTTGTGCAAAATTTTGTGAATAACAGCCGTAATGCGGATGCCTACCCAGATAAGTTGCTGGATGAAGTGCTGGAAAAAACGAAAGAGCAAACGTACCGAATTCCAGAGGAGACATTCATTAAAATTCCGCGCCTTACATCTGAGGATATTGCTGAAATGCGGCCTGTCGCCCGTGAGATTGTGACAGGGTTGATGAATGATCAAATTACGGATGCCCAGACAGCCCGAGCGAAGGTAGCGGAGCGGGTTAGTACAAGCTCGCTTACCAAGCGTACTTCACGGGAGGTTGTTCAGGAACTTGCAAGGCTTGTGATTACCGCCAACAAGTTTTATGATGATACAGCTACGAAGGACGCCAAGGTACAGGCTCGTGAAGATACACCGACAGTTTACATTAAACAGGGTGAAGTACTCGTCAAGAAGGGTGAGATTATTACCCAGGAAATCTACACACTGCTTGATGAAAATGAATTGCTCAAGGATAAAATCAATTATTGGCCACAATTTGGCCTACTGATGCTGTCTATGATGCTTGCGTTGGGCCTGTTTATGTATATTCGTCAATTCCAATCACGAACACGAAACTTCAAGTATAATAATGCGCAGTTGCTCATGCTAGTATTAATCATTGTGATTACAGTGGGGGCAATGATGTTAATTTCCATACTGCAGAACAGTGAACGTTCCTATCTCGGCTATCTGGCGCCTATCGCGCTTGGAGCTATGCTCGTAACGCTGTTGCTTGATATGTCGCTGGCTTTCATATGTGCCGTTATATTCAGTATATTGGCTAGTGTTATTTTGAATGTCCGTCAGGGACAAATTTTTGACTTTAATTTTGGGTTTTTTGCTCTTGTGGTCTGTCTGGCGGCGATTTTCTCTACCCATCGAGCCAGCCAGCGTTCAACACTGTTCAAAGGGGCGATCATGGTATGCCTGTTCGGGGCCCTGTCTGTTTTTTCTCTGGCACTGATTGACCAAGGGAATTGGACTCAAACGACGACGCTCTATGGGGTAGCTTTTGCTTTTGCAGGCGGTCTGATAACAGCAATACTTGTTATTGGGCTAATGCCATTTTTTGAGTCTACCTTTGGTATCTTGTCGGCACTGAAGCTTGTTGAGCTGTCGAATCCCAACCATCCCTTGCTCCGCAAGCTGCTTACGGAGACACCGGGAACGTATCATCATAGTGTAATGGTGGGCAATCTGTCAGAGGCCGCAGCGGAGGCTATAGGAGCAAACGGCTTGTTGTGCCGGGTTGGTTCGTATTATCATGATATTGGTAAAACCAAGAGGCCTTCGTACTTCATTGAAAATCAAAATGGGTTGGAAAATCCACATGATACAATAGAGCCCAAGCTGAGCAAATCCATCATTATCGCCCATGCTCGTGACGGGGTGGAAATGCAATTGGATTACAAGCTACCCAAGCCAATTCGCGATATTGCCGAGCAGCACCACGGAACGACATTCTTGCACTATTTTTATCACAAGGCGTTGCGTGAGGCTGAAGAGCGAGGGGTAGAGCCTGACTTCACGGAGGATGATTTCCGTTATCCGGGACCGAAGGCTCAGTCTAAAGAGTCTGCTGTGGTGGGAATTGCTGATAGTGTGGAGGCAGCAGTTCGTTCCTTACGGAAGCCGACGGTGGAACAGGTAGAATCCATGATTGAGAAAATTATTAAGAGCCGTCTTGATGATCACCAATTTAACGACTGTGAGCTGACCATGCGGGAGCTTGATATCGTGGCTCAAACCCTCAAGGAAACAGTAATGGGGATTTTCCATTCCCGTATTGAGTATCCAGAGGAAAGGCCCAAGTCTGAAAACGGAAAAGCTTAATATAACTTGTGCACGAAGCACGGTTAGAGCACTAGAATTAAAAGGAGCGGTTGGCATGGGCCTTCAATTAGCTTGGAATAATGAACAAAACGATATGGTAATTAACGAATCCTTGATTACGTTGCTGAACACCTTATTGGAGGAGGCAGGCAAAGTGGAAGGAGTCACAGACGGTGAGGTAGCCCTTACCTTCGTTAATGATGAGCAAATTCATGAGTTGAACAGGGACTATCGGGGAATTGATCGTCCCACCGACGTGTTGTCTTTTGCTATGAAGGAGACACTGGATGAAGAGCTTGAAATTATTTACGAACCGAATGAAGAAACTTCAATGAATGATGTACCGGATGTTCTGGGGGATATTATAATCTCTGTACAGACAGCGCAAGCTCAGAGCGAAGAATACGGACATTCGATTGAGCGTGAAATCGGTTTTTTGTTTGTTCACGGCTTTCTGCATCTGTTAGGCTATGATCATCAGGATGATGTGAGTGAAGCTGAAATGATGGGCAAACAGGAAGCTGTACTGGCTCAAGCGGGGTTGACAAGGTAATGAGACGTCAGCCTTGGAGAATGACCTTTCGCTATGCGGCAGAAGGCGTGATGTACGCTCTGCGTACGCAAGTAAATATGCGGATACATGTGGCCATGGCGCTCTTTGTCATTGTAGCAGGCTTAACTCTGCACATCTCCCGGCTCGACTGGTTATTCGTCTGCGTGGCTATCGCTATAGTCATTGTAGCCGAACTGTTCAACACCGCTGTTGAAGCAGCGGTGGATCTCATCTCACCTGATATTCATCCGCTGGCCAAAGCGGCTAAAGACACCGCCGCCGGAGCCGTGCTCCTGGCAGCGGTTTTTGCTGTAATTATTGGTATATTTGTGTTTTATAGGCCTATGTTAACGTTAATTAGTTCGCTGTTTTAATGGAAAAACCAAAATAAAATAGGTGCTTAATCGCGCTGGAGGAAATGAAATGGCTAAGAAACACTTTAAATCAGGCTTTGTCGCAATTGTTGGCAGACCCAATGTCGGAAAATCAACACTGATGAACCATGTCATTGGGCAGAAGATTGCCATTATGTCGGACAAGCCGCAAACTACACGCAACAAAATTCACGGCGTATTTACTACAGAGGACACACAAATTGTATTTTTGGATACACCGGGGATTCATAAGCGCCAGTCAAAATTAGGCGATTACATGAATCAGACTGCTTTTAATACGTTGGGTGAAGTAGAAGCGGTGCTTTTTCTTATTGACGCTGCTGAGGGTCTAGGCGGTGGCGACCGTTTTATTGCGGAACAGCTTAAACAAGTAAAAACGCCAGTTATCTTGGTGCTGAATAAAATTGATCGCATTGAGCCGGAAGCGTTGTTGCCACTGATTGAGCAGTATCGCAAGTTGTACGACTTTGCAGAAATCATACCGATCTCGGCCAAAATGGGCAACAATGTAAACACCCTGCTGGAGCAGGTGCAAAAATACTTGCCAGAAGGTCCGCAATATTATCCGGATGATCAAATTACCGACCATCCAGAACAGTTTGTCATCTCCGAACTGGTTCGGGAAAAAATTCTGCATATGACACGTGAGGAAGTACCCCATTCTATTGCGGTTATGATTGAAGACATGAAAGTGCAGGATAATGGGGTAGTGCATATTATGGCTGTTATTTTTGTAGAGCGTGACTCCCAGAAGGGGATCATTATCGGCAAACAGGGAGCCATGCTCAAAGAAGTGGGCAAACAGGCCCGCCAGGATATCCAAAACCTGCTAGGCTCCAAGATTTTCCTGGAACTTTGGGTTAAGGTCAAAAAAGACTGGCGCAACCAGGAACGCGTCCTTCGTGACCTTGGCTTCCATCGCGACGCTTAAAAACAGAACTTGATTCTACGTCACTTTAGTTCAAGGGTTTATTGAGGCTAAAAAAATTGATATTAAATAAATATGTATAGTTGTTGTAAGCATCATAAAAAGGCCGTCCCGATCTCTATGACTGAGATAAGTAACAGTTTTTTCGTCATTCAAAGCGCCGCGCATATGCGGCGCTTAACTCTTGCTCTTTTTACCCCTTTCTTCCAGTGATGAAATAAGGAGTGCTTTTAAAAGAGTTATTGTAACTGTGTGCACATTGTAGCGGAGCGGTGTTATAACCCTCATACAGTAGCCTTTTTCAACGTAATCCATTAATTTCATCGCATACTTCTCCCCTCTTCGCATCATCCTATTTTTGAGATGCAAACGTCATTTCCGAAGAAAGGATGAATACGATTGCGAGATTTTTCGTGGAAGTATTTTGCGATGACTGGAGATGTCGGTGCGTATCTGTTATATCGGGAGAGCGCCGTGACAATGGAGCAAGACACGGATGAGGGAGAGTCGGACGAGCATGAAGAAGCCCGTGAATAGTACAAGCCACTGGCTTCTTCGCGAATGTTTGGGGGAAGAGGCATGCTTTACAGGGTGGAAGGAATCGTCATCCGCAGCATGGATTACGGTGAGGGGAACAAAATTATTACGCTTTGCACCGAAAGCGGAGGCAAAGCAGGCGTGCTGGTCAGAGGTGCAAAAAAGTCCAAAAGCCGTCACGCTGCTTTAACGCAGCCGTTTACGTACGGTGAATTCGTTTTTTTTCGAAACACAGGTTTAGGCACGTTGAATGCCGGTGAAATCATCCAATCCCACCATACATTACGCGAGGATATTACTAAAGCTGCTTACGCTTCTTATGCTTGTGAATTACTCGATCGGGTGCTACAGGATGAGGAAACAGGCGCGTTCTGGTTTAAGCAGCTTAAAGCATGTTTGGAGGCGCTGGAGAGTGGCAAAGATCCGCTGATCGTCATGAGTATTTATGAATTTAAAATATTGCAGGCGGCCGGATATGCTCCTCAGCTTGATGCATGTATTTCAAGTGGTCAACAATGTGCTGATGAAGATATGTTTGTCAGTCCGAGGCTGGGCGGAGTTTTGTGTCGGAGCTACAAGCATTATGATCCAGCTGCATTGAGCGTGACTCCACGTACATTGAAGTTGCTGCGCTTGTTCGCCAGAATGGATTTGAATCGGCTCGGCAACATTGACGTAAAGGACTCCACAAAGCTGGAGATCAAACATGTCATGCGTCAGTTCATGGATATGCAGTTGGAGGTCAAGCTGAAATCCCGCAATTTCTTGGATCAGCTCGACAAGTACGATATGTGAAACGCCCTATTCTCTTGACTGTATTGCTGAAAACGTGTAATATCCTACTATATATCTCCTTCGGGAGCAGATGCATTGAACGAGAAAGTAGCGGGATGTATTCTCTGTAATTAGCGAGTTGGGGACGGTGTAAGCCCAGTGGGAATTCTTCGTGAACAAGGCACTCGGGAGCGTCTGAATGGACACGGAAAAGAGGATTACGATCTGATTGGTGATGTAGGATCGCAATCAAGTAGGGTGGAACCGCGGGAGTCAGCTCTCGTCCCTACGTCTGTACAGGCGTAGAGGCGGGGGTTTTTTGCTGTCTCTAGCAAGGCTTTTGGGATAAAATAGCCCTGTACATACGAGCTTAATGAGAAGAAATCACCAACATTTGAGGGAATTGGAAAGGGAGCGTGTACCAATGAATTTTCAGCAGATGATTTTAACGCTGCAACAATTTTGGGCTGAACACAACTGTATTATTGTACAGCCGTATGACACGGAAAAAGGGGCAGGCACGATGAACCCGATGACGTATTTACGTTCGATCGGACCTGAGCCGTGGAACGTAGCTTATGTTGAGCCTTCTCGTCGTCCGTCAGACGGACGTTATGGTGAGAACCCGAACCGCCTGTATCAGCATCATCAGTTTCAAGTAGTTTTGAAGCCTTCACCGGATAACATTCAGGAATTGTATTTGGAGAGTTTGAGCCGTTTGGGCATTAACCCTTTGGAGCATGATATTCGTTTCGTTGAAGACAACTGGGAAGCACCAACGCTGGGAGCGTGGGGCTTAGGTTGGGAAGTATGGCTGGACGGTATGGAAATTACCCAATTCACCTATTTCCAGCAAGTGGGCGGTATTGATGCCAGTCCGGTTGCCGTAGAAATCACGTACGGTATGGAGCGTCTTGCTTCCTACATCCAGGACAAGGAGAATGTGTTCGATTTGGAGTGGGTCAATGGAATTACGTACGGTGATGTCTTCCACCAGCCTGAATTTGAGCATTCCAAGTATACGTTCGAAGTATCTGACGTCAAAATGCTCTTTACTCTTTTTAATATGTACGAAGAAGAGGCAAATAAAGCGATGGCGCAGCATCTTGTATTTCCAGCCTATGATTATGTGCTGAAATGTTCTCATGCGTTCAACTTGCTGGACGCTCGCGGAGCGATCAGTGTGACGGAACGGACTGGGTTTATTATACGAGTGCGTAATTTGGCGCGTCAGGTGGCTGCGACCTATCTGGAGGAGCGCGAGAAGCTGGGCTTCCCGCTGTTGAAGAAAGGAGGTGCGGCAAATGTCTAAGGATTTATTGTTTGAGATCGGGTTGGAAGAAGTCCCTGCACGTTTTATCCCGAATGCAATTCAGCAGTTGAAGCAGCGTATGACGGCGTGGCTTGACAGTTCGCGTATTGCTTATGGTGCTGTAGAGGTTTATGCTACACCTCGCCGTTTGGCGGTACTTGTCAAGGAAGTAGCGGAGAAGCAAGAAGATATTAACGAAGAAGTTAAAGGTCCTTCCCGCAAAATCGCACTCGACGAGGCTGGTAACTGGAGCAAGGCTGCACTAGGCTTTGCTCGCAGCCAAGGTGTTGATCCTGAACAGTTCACGTTCAAGGAGCTTGGAGGCGTGGAATATATTTACGCAACTAAGAGCAGCATAGGTGTACCAACAGCGGATGTACTGTCCGAAGGTTTATTGCACATTTTACATGCCATGACATTCCCTAAATTCATGCGCTGGGCAAGTTATGACTTTAAATTTGTTCGTCCGATCCGCTGGTTGATTGCCTTGTTTGGTAGCGATATTGTTAATTTGGAGATTGCCGGCGTGCAGTCAGGAAATGTGACAAGAGGGCATCGTTTCCTGGGACAGGATGCGGTAGTAGAAAGTCCAGCTGACTATGTTGAAGTGCTTCGCAAGCAGCATGTCATTGTGGACATTGAGGAACGTCAATCGCTTATTGTAAAGCAGATTGAAGCGCTGGCTGCCGAAAAAGATTGGACGATTGCGGTCAAGGATGATTTGCTGGAAGAAGTGCTGTATTTGGTGGAAACCCCAACAGTACTGTTCGGAGGTTTTGATCCTGCGTTCCTGAACATTCCGAAGGATGTACTCATTACTTCCATGCGCGAACATCAACGCTATTTCCCAGTGCTGGATCACACAGGAGAGCTATTGCCATACTTTGTTACGGTACGTAACGGAGGAAGTCAATCGCTGGAAGTCATTGCTAAAGGGAATGAAAAAGTATTGCGTGCGCGGCTGTCTGATGCCAAATTCTTTTATGAAGAAGATCAGAAGCTGGAAATTAAGGATGCACTCTCCAAATTGGAAAGTATCGTTTTCCACGAAGAGCTGGGAACGGTTGGAGACAAAGTGCGCCGGATTCGCCGTATTGCTGATGCTCTGGCAGAGAAGCTTCGCGTTTCCCCAGATACACAGGAATCGGTTAGTCGTGCAGCGGATATTTGTAAATTTGACCTGGTAACACAAATGGTATATGAGTTCCCGGAACTGCAAGGTGTGATGGGTGAGGATTATGCTCGTAAGGCTGGAGAGAAGGAAGAAGTGGCAAGAGCGGTGTTTGAGCATTACCAGCCGCGTTTTGCAGGAGAAACAGTTCCTTCAACGAATGCTGGAGCGATTGTAAGTATCGCAGACAAGATAGATACCATTACAGGCTGCTTCTCCATCGGTATTATTCCAACAGGTTCACAGGACCCTTACGCGCTTCGTCGCCAGGCAGCAGGTATTGTGCAGATATTGTTGGATCGTAAGCTTTCGGCTACGTTGTCTGATGTGTTCAATATCGCGCTCGAGGTGCATGGCAACCTTGGAAATATGAAACGTTCCGCTGATGAAATACGTAAAGAATTACATGAGTTTTTCGGATTACGCGTGAAGAAACTATTGTCTGAGACACTTCGTTATGACGTTGTGGATGCTGTACTTGCAGCTGGATATGACGATGTTGCTTCCGTTGTTAACCGCGGAACTGCGTTAATGACTGCCGTACAAACAGGTGAGGTATTCAAAGCAACAGTTGAGTCCTTTAATCGTGTAGGTAATCTGGCTGCTAAAGCAGTTCATAAGTCAGTTAATACGGGTGAGTTTACGGAGCAAGGCGAAAAAACGCTTTACGAAGCATGGTATAGCGCTTATGAATCTTATAGCGTAGCTTTACAGGAAGGTGATGCGACACGGGCGTTAGCGCTTGCTTCATCCATTACCCCTGCGGTGACGGCGTTCTTTGATTCCGTTATGGTTATGGCTGAGGATGATGCTGTTCGTAATAATCGTTTGGCATTGCTGGCTGCTATTGACTCAGAACTGAAGCGTTTTGCCGATTTTTCCAAGCTTGTAGTTTAAACGTCAGTTGTGGTAGTATGAACAACTTGAAAAAATGGGTATAAATATACGGAACGGTGTAAGAGTAATCTTGCAGCCGTTCCGTATTTTACTCGAATGCGGATGGAGATGGGGGATGCTCATGGAGGGAACCGGAACTTTACTGGATGTGCGGATCGTTGTTGACGGGGACGCTTGTCCTGTTAAAAGTGAAATTGCGGAGATAGCTTCCCGTTTTCATATTGAGGTTATTATGGTATCTTCATATGATCATCTCATTCAGGGCAGCAAAGGCGTAAGCATCGTTAAAGTAGACCGAAGCGACCAAAGTGCCGATCTCTATATTGCCAATCATATCCGCCGCGGCGATATTGTAACCACCAATGATTATGGTCTTGCTGCACTTGCCTTGGCAAAAGGTTGTGAAGTGATGTCTTTTCGCGGAGCTATGTATCGAAACGATTCGATAGATTTCATGCTTGACCGACGTCATACTTCTGCCAAAGAACGGAAAAAAGGACGTTATGGAAAAGGTCCTAAACCGTTTACATTAGAGGATCGTGAAGTTTTTCAACATAAACTGACAAAACTTTTACTTCGCTTGCAGGAGAATGAGTAACGGTATCGAATTATATTTACGTGCTAAAGAGATGAAGGTGGTTAATATGAGTGCCGGACAAGGTAACATACCGGACGATATCATTGAGTCGGTTTTACAACATCATGATATTGTAGATACGGTAAGCAAGTACGTGCATTTGACCAAGCAGGGGAAGTATATGAAAGGCCTCTGTCCTTTTCATTCCGAAAAAACCCCTTCATTCACCGTGACACCGGATCGTCAGATTTTTTACTGCTACGGCTGCGGCGCGGGAGGCAATGCCATCAAGTTTATGATGGAAATCGAAGGACTATCCTTTCCCGAAGCTGTCAGGACAATGGCAGAAGAAAGTCATATCCCGCTCGGCGAATGGCAGGGACGTGATTCATCGCATCAGCATCCTGAGTTGGACAGGCTGTTGCAAGCGTATGAGTTAACTTCTAAGATGTACCATTTTTTGCTTAAAAATACGGAGCACGGCAAACCAGCGATGGAGTACTTGCGTTCACGGGGATTCAGTGACAAGATCATTGATCAATTTCAAATTGGCTATGCACCCAACCGATGGGATACGATCGTTCAGTTTCTGGAGAAGCGTTCTTTTGATCCCGTGGAGATGGAAAAGGGAGGGCTTATTTCTCCCCGGCATGAGGGTGATGGATATGTGGATCGGTTCAGAGATCGTATCATGTTTCCCATTTGGAATCGCAACGGAAAAGTTATTGCCTTTGCAGGCCGTATACTTGGTGAGGGACAGCCGAAGTATTTGAATTCACCGGAGACCAAGCTATTCAACAAGAGCCGAACGCTGTACAATCTTCATCATGCTAAAACCTCAATTCGCAAGCTCCGCCAGAGTGTTCTTTTTGAAGGCTACGGTGATGTCATCTCGGCATGGGAAGCGGGCGTACAAAATGGGGTGGCCGCCATGGGCACTGCTCTAACGGAGCACCATGCTACGATGTTAAAAGGACTGTGCGATGAGGTCATTATTTGTTATGATGGTGACCGGGCAGGACAAGCTGCTGCGCTTAAAAATTTTCCGCTGTTGGAAAATGCGGGACTTCACGTGAAAGTAGCGCTGGTCAGTGACGGTATGGACCCGGATGATTTTATCCGGCAATACGGCGGCGAACGATTCCAGCGTCAAATTATTGAAAGTGCTGTTTCAACGGTGAAATTTAAGCTTATATATCTGAAAAAAAACCATATACTGCAAGAGGAAGAAGGAAGAATCGCGTATTCCCGCGAAGCATTAAATGTCATTGCACCTCTGTCATCCCCGACTGAGCGGGAAGTGTATCTGCGCGAAGTATCAGCCGAAGTCAAGGTGGATTTTGAAACCTTGAAGCAAGAATGCAATTTACTGCGTCAATCCCTGCAAAAAAAACAGAACTTTGGGGATAATAACGAAAATGGGTGGAATAATGGTAGGCATAAAAAAGGGCAGGTCTCCACACCTAATCTGTTGCCGGCTTACCATGTGGCTGAGCGCAGGCTGCTTCACTGGATGATGCAGGATTTAGAAGCTGCAGAGTATGTAGAAAAGCATCTGGGCGACGCCTTTAATATTGAGGATCATGCAGCAATTGCTGCTTATCTATATGCCTATTACGCGCAAGGGAAGTTACCAGATACAAGCCGTTTTATTTCATCTTTGCAAGACGACCGGCTGGAGAAGAACGTAAGTTCGATCATGATGATGGATGCTCCAGGCGTATGGGCACCGCACATTTTGGATGATTATATTCATCAGGTGCGAAAATTTCCATTGCAGGAGCAACTGGATTTGAAAAGGGAAGAAATGAGAGCCGCTGAGCGCTTGGGTGACTTTTTGCGCGCAGCACAAATTGCAAGTGAGATTATAGCCCTAGAGAGACAATGAACACACAGAGGTCGGATGTTTCTAGGGAGGAGGGAGTCGAAAGATGGCGAATGATCAGCATACTGAACTGGAGACGGAACTAACACTGGATCAGGTCAAAGATCAACTGATTGAGTTGGGTAAAAAAAGTTCTTCTCTGAACTACAAAGATATCATGGAAAAACTGTCGCCGTTTGATCAGGACCCCGAGCAAATGGATGAGTTTTATGAGCAACTGGGTGACTTGGGGATTGAAGTTGTGAATGACAACGACGAAGAAGTTACCAGATTGCGTCAAAATGACGACCCGGAAAACAATGATGGGGATGATTTTAATTTCGATGACGATCTGAGCCTGCCTCCCGGTATTAAAATTAATGACCCGGTCCGGATGTACTTGAAGGAAATCGGTCGTGTACCGTTGCTTTCTGCTGATGATGAGGTGGAGCTTGCCAAACGGATCAATAACGGCGATGAAGAAGCTAAGCGTCGGTTGGCAGAAGCGAACTTGCGTCTGGTTGTAAGTATTGCCAAACGTTATGTTGGTCGCGGAATGCTTTTCCTGGATCTGATTCAGGAAGGTAATATGGGTTTGATTAAGGCAGTAGAAAAATTTGATTACGAAAAAGGCTTTAAATTCAGTACGTATGCAACCTGGTGGATTCGTCAGGCCATTACGCGCGCAATAGCCGATCAGGCGAGAACAATCCGTATTCCGGTGCATATGGTGGAAACGATCAACAAGCTGATTCGCGTATCGCGTCAACTGTTGCAAGAGTTGGGGCGCGAACCTACGCCGGAGGAAGTGGCTGCCGAGATGGAGCTGAGCGTGGAAAAAGTACGGGAAATTATGAAAATTGCCCAAGAACCTGTTTCATTGGAAACACCAATTGGTGAAGAGGATGACTCACATCTGGGGGATTTCATTGAGGATCAAGAAGCATTGGCGCCTGCAGATGCGGCTGCCTATGAACTTCTGAAGGAACAGCTCGAGGATGTACTGGATACGTTAACCGAACGGGAAGAGAATGTTTTGCGTCTCCGCTTTGGTTTGGACGACGGAAGAACCAGAACCCTTGAAGAAGTGGGTAAAGTGTTCGGTGTTACACGTGAACGTATTCGTCAGATTGAGGCCAAAGCGCTGCGTAAGTTGCGCCATCCAAGCCGCAGTAAGCGACTGAAGGATTTCCTCGAATAGAAGCGTAACATTGCGGACCTTCTGCGGCTTGAAGCGCGCAGGAGGTCTTTTTTTATCTCATGGCAGCCTTGGTGGAGGGGAAGAAGCTTGGACCAGGAGAAAAAACGGGCAATACTGTTACATGAAATTGAGCATTGGCGGCGAAGTCGGCTGCTCCCTGAGCAATATTGCGATTTTTTGTCTAACCTGTATCGGGAGGACGAAGATCCGTCGCAGAGCCAGAACCGTAACAACACCGGGCTGCTTACATATCTTAGACACGGGCATGGGATCGCCTGGCTTCTTGGTTTTGTCATTATTTCCTGCATTTGTTTGATCGGTTTTTATTTTACCGCTTTTCCGTTGGCAATGCAAATATTCTCGGCAAGTGCAGTTACTGCGATTTGCTATGGAGTGGCCGCATTTTGGCGGTCTTCCGAAAAGAGTATGAGTGCGATGTTGAGCACTTTAGGCAGTGCGATTATGTTGGGTTCGGGTGTGTGGATCATTCAGCTCCATCAAGGTGAAGCTAGGGTTTGGTTTCTTTTGCTCGTAGGCCTATGCGGTGTAGTATGGTGTCTTGTGGGATTAACTTTGCGGATCAGCTTACTTCATTACTGTGGTCTTGCTGGGCTGCTTTTAGTGTACGCGGTCCTTATAGGCCGCTACTGGCCTACAGCAACTTTAGTGATGCTTGAGGCATTTTGGATTTTGCACGCAGTATTGTTGATCTGGCTAAGCTGGTGGGTACATCGCCGCTTTCCGCGTCTCGCTTTGATTTATTTCGCTATAGGCATGACACTAGCATTCATGGCTGAAGCAGACATGATTATCCTGCGCCATCAAGCGGCGGGTGATGTGGTATTTTACAGCATACTGAAGTTGGCATTTGTTGTAGGAATTTTATTTTGGACTCGAAAAAAATGGATTACGTGGGTGACGTCATGAAACTTTCTCAACGATTACAATATATTATGGAACAAATTCCTGCCGGGAGCAGACTTGCGGATATTGGCTCGGATCATGGACTACTCCCTGTGGCTGCAGTGCGTAGTGGCAGAGTACCGCAAGCCGTGGCGGGTGAGGTTAACGATGGTCCGTTACGTGCGGCTCAAAAGCAGGTGGCCGAAGCAGGTCTTACTGATCGCATTGCGGTTAGAAAGGGAGATGGCTTGGCTGTAATTAAGGCCAATGAGGTTGATGTTATTACGATAGCCGGCATGGGTGGTGCCTTGATCGCTTCCATTTTAGAGCAAGGGAAAGACAAGCTTGTTTCAGTGAAACAGCTTGTTCTACAGCCTAACGTAGGCGAGGATATCTTACGCCGTTGGCTCATCGAACATCAATGGGTACTAACAAGTGAACATATTATGGAAGAAGACGGAAAAATATATGAAATTCTGACGGCCGTACCTGATTCGATAAGCCCACTGAAACAGGATGAGCTGTATCAACCATGGAAACTTCCCGATAGTTCGCTGGTACTGACACAGGATTTGTTAATGCAACTTGGACCGCTATTGGTCAAAGCACCGAATGAAATCTTTTTTTATAAATGGAAATTGGAGATTCGCAAGCTTGAGGATGTGCTGGCACAAGTGGCACGATCAGATCAGGAATCCGCACAGCATAAGCGGGAGCAATTGCGCAAGCAAATTGAACAGCTAGAGGAGGTACTTGCATGTTTGCCAAAGGACAGACAGTGATTAGCTACATGGAGCAGCTGGCTCCGAAATACTTGGCAGTTCCGGACGATAGAATCGGGCTTCAGCTGGGTAGTCTGCAAAAGGAAATCAAAAACATATTAGTAGCCCTGGATGTTAATGATGAGGTTGTCGAAGAGGCAATCCGCATAAAAGCTGATCTCATTATTGCACATCATGCGATTATATTCCGCCCACTTAAAGCATTGAACACGGATCAGCCTGCGGGCAGATTGTATGAAAAGCTGATCAAGAATGATATTGCTGTCTACATCAGTCATACGAATCTGGATACGGCTGAGGACGGCATGAATGACTGGATGGCGGAAGCTCTGGGTATTCAAAGTGAAGGTACGCTGGAGGATGTTCACACCGAGCAATTATTCAAGCTTGTTGTTTTCGTACCCAAAACACATCATCAACGGGTACTTGATGCCGTATTAGGGGCGGGAGCTGGACATATCGGCAACTACAGCCATTGCAGCTTTAACATTGACGGCTACGGAACTTTTGTGCCGGGTGAAGGCACACAGCCGTTTTTGGGTGAGCCGGGTAAAATGGAACGTAGTGAAGAGGTTCGTATCGAGACCATTGTACCGCAGGGTGTACGAAGTAAAGTTGTTCAAGCGATGCTGAAGGCTCATCCTTATGAAGAGGTGGCTTATGACCTGTACCATATGGATTTGCAAGGCCGTAGCTTTGGTTTGGGGCGGGTCGGCAAGCTCAAGGAAACCTGCACGTTACGGGAGTTTGTCGATGTTGTAAAAAACGGTCTCAACGTCGAGCATGTACGTGTGGTGGGCGACTTAGATCGTACGATCAAAAAGGCAGCCGTGCTTGGGGGCTCTGGTAGCCGTTATGTGAACAAGTCGCTCTTTAAGGGAGCTGACGTATTAGTCACGGGGGATATTGACTATCACACGGCTCAGGATGCCCTTATGGCGGGGATTGCTATTATTGACCCTGGACATAACGCTGAAAAGATTATGAAGCCTAAAACCGTAGAATGGATGCGCAAACGCTTGGCAGAAGGTCGTTATTCAACGGAAGTACATGTATCTCAGGTAGAAACCGAGCCTTTTCAATTTTTGTAAAATCAACGCCTATGAGAAAATAAAGGGAGCTTTCTACTTTTTACAATATTTTCAGGGTTGTATCATACGCGCGTTCCCTGTATACTATGTAATGTTGTTCGGAAAGTTTGACAGACAATCGCTGGCGGCGTGAGCCGCGAGAGGAAAGTCCGGGCTCCATAGGGCAGGATGCTGGATAACGTCCAGTCAGCGCGAGTTGAAGGATAGTGCCACAGAAATGGACCGCCGATGGCCGCTTGCGGCACAGGCAAGGATGGAACCGAGGTGTAAGAGACCCCGAGGAACGCTGGTGACTTCGTTCCTGGTAAACCCCATCTGGAGCAAGACCTAATGGGACACAGCTTCTTCGCGAAGCAGCCTTAGCCCGAGGCGTGTCTAGGTTGGTCGCTGGAGCTGGATAGCAATGTTCGGCCTAGATAGATGATTGTCGCTTGTAGTGGGAGGGTAGTTCCCGTCTGTACCACGAATAGCACAGAACCCGGCTTACGGAAAACTTTCCCCACTGCAACACCTTAAAATGTATAAATTTAACTTTTGTAAATGACCTGTTTGCATGAAAGCTTTTAATCCAAATGTATTTATTGAATTAAAAAGGGTGTGTCATATTCCAACGGGAATCATGGCACACCCTTTTTAACATACCGTATTTACGCAGAAATAGTGCCTTCTTAGAATGAAGCCCCCAGCATAATTACTGGGGCTTTCATTTTAATTTTTACTTCCTCTACCGTAAAACCGTTCGAGGATGAGGCACGTAGTTAGTGTAGCAACGCATTTGAATCTGTAGAAGCGAGGCCTGCACCTTTGTCCCAGATTCCACCATACTATTCAAATTCCAAACGAATCAGGGGTAACAGCGATCGTAAATCAAATGATTGGTGAAGCGGCCTCACGTACATATCCTGCCAACTCCATCATCGCACGCTTTTTACCACACTTTCCTCTGTGTACATCTTCAGTGCTCGATCCAATCGGTCAACCGCTTTAGGCAGCAGGGAAGGATCCGTATGCGTGAAGTTGATCCGCATGTGGTTGCTGCCACTTAGGTCAGCATAGAAGACTTGTCCGGGGACAAATGCGACTCCTTCCTGAATTGCGAGTTGCAGCAACCGATCAGAACGGAAGCCCTCGGGTAGAGTAACCCACATAAACATACCGCCGAGTGCATCATTCCAGGTGATTCCTTCCCATTGACGTTCTTTCATCAGCGATGTGAGACGTAGCATACGAGTGTAGTACTCGGCGGACACGGTACGAATATGTCCGTCCAAGTCAAAAAAGTCCAATAACTCATTCAAAGCACGTTGATCAATACTGCTGGAGTGCAGATCGGCAGATTGTTTGGCATTCGCGACTTTAACGACGATAGCTTGATCGGCTACCAACCATCCAGAGCGAACACCAGGAGCAACGGTTTTAGAGAATGTAGAAGTGTACATCACATGACCGTCTCCACCTAGTTGTTGATCAATTGAGAAAAGGGATGGAAAGTTAAGGTTTTCGTCAAATTTAAGACGTCCGTAAGGATCATCTTCAAAAATCAAAGTGCCGTATTTACGGCATAGTTCAACAACGCCCGTTCTGCGTTCCATACTCCAAACACTTCCTGCCGGGTTGGAGAAGGTGGGGATGACATACACGAATTTAGGCTGATGTTTTTTGAGCTTGGCTTCAAGATCTTCTAATCGCATACCGTTAGAGTCTGTATCTACACTTACAATGTTGGCACCATAGGAATTAAATACCTGAAGAGCTGCCAAATAAGTAGGGGACTCCACCAATACAGTATCCTGCGGATCGAGCAACACACGCGAAACCAGATCAATGGTCTGCTGTGAGCCCGTCGTCATGATGATATTATCTCTGGTGACGGAGATGCCTTGGGATGACATGATTGCTGCAAGACGTTCCCGTAGAGGAATGTAGCCCTCGGTTAGGCCGTATTGAAGAGCGGTAGTACCGCCGAGACGAAATACCCGCTCATAGGCTTTAGCAACAGCTTCGATGGGGAAAAAGGCATCGGCCGGAAGGCCGCCTGCCAGAGATAACACATCTGTTCCCTGTGTCAGCTTTAAAATGTCCCTTACCATGGACGAGCCCTGAGTACGAGCCATACCCGAAAATTTGTGTTCCAATCCAATCATCTCCTGTGTTCTATACTGTACTATGAAATTTGTTGTATTATATCGATAATGAAGTATAACAGTAAACGTCTAAATGTAACAGTTGATTTTTGGAGGGGACGGTTCCGATGCATATTGATCTCAGCCGCAATAGCAGTGTCAAATTATATTTACAGATTGCCAAAACATTAGCAGATCGCATCCAGTCTGGATTGCTGCCTCAGGGCACAAAGCTTCCCTCTGTCCGTCATTTGTCCAGTCTGCTTGCGGTAAGTCCCGTAACTGTAAGCAAGGCGTATGCTGAGTTGGAGTCTATTCATTTGGTTACCTGTACACAGGGAAAAGGTTGCTATGTAGCGGAGCCTTCGGTAGCTGTTCAACGTGAGGGAGCACAGGACTTGTCATGGCAAATGTCGCTGATCGATTATTTGCCGCGCGCACAGTTATGGAGAAACTTTAACCATAGCAGACAGTTTCCTTATTCTTTTCATATAGCAGCAATTCAACCGGAGCTTCTTCCTACACGCGAAATCATCGCTGATACTCAACGTCTATCCTCTGGAAATCCCGATGCAATGGCAGCATACGGGACTTTTGAAGGTGATTTAGCGCTGAGGGAAGTGTTTGCAGATCACCTGAACGAACGCGGTATATGCACAGTGGCAGAACAGCTGCTCGTGACTAGTGGTGCCCAACAGGGCATTGACTTGGTGGCACGGACCTTTGTTGGTTCTGGTGATGTTGTCTACATGGAGGCTCCTACATATACGGGGGCCATTGATGTGTTTACCAGTCGTGGTGCCAAAGTAATTATGATTCCGATGGATGAGCAGGGCATGAGGATCGATATCCTCACGCGTCTCTGTGACACTCATCCCCCAAAACTGATCTACACGATACCCACCTTTCATAATCCTACAGGAGTAACTTTAACGATGGCCAGACGCACACAATTACTGGATCTAGCTCAAAGTTATCATTGCCTCATTGTTGAGGATGATCCATTTTCCGACCTATACTATAAAACAAAGCCGCCACTCTCTATCAAGGCGCATGATCAGTCCGGACATGTGATATATATCAAAAGCTTTAGCAAAACCGTTGCTCCCGGCTGCCGTATAGCTTGTGTAGCGGCCACTGGCAGTGTAATGGATCGTTTGGTGGCTGCCAAGTCTACTACGGATTTGGGGAGCCCTCTATTAACGCAAAAAGCGCTACTGCCCTTTATCAAGAATCGACTTGATCAGCATCTTGTTTGGTTGCGGGAACAAATGCGGGATCGGTTGACAGTCGCGTTGCATACGCTCCAGCGCTATGCTCCGCCAGAGGTCAGCTGGTATGCTCCCGAAGGCGGCTTAAATGTGTGGATTAAGCTTCCACCTAATGTTGATATTCCAGAATTGGAGCGGCTGGCTGACCGAGAAGGAGTTTCCTTTTTACCTGGTGCAGTATGCTATGCAGGTGGTATGGACAGTAATCATATCCGTATTTCTTTTTCGTATGCGGACAAGGAAACACTTAAAACAGGTCTTCACAAACTGTGCCGTTTGTTGGGCGAACTGCTTGATCATTCGGTCATTGTTGAACGGAAGCCTATTTTATAAGGGATATTTGTATTAGGGGGTAAACATCCAAGCACAGCACACGCCTTCTTAATATGCTGTACTAATTCACCGAAAGGAGTTGCACATTATGAGTCATTGCCCCTACGACCCGATCGTGTGCCCGCCGATCCAATTTGTAAATCATCAATTTTTCCCACAAGTCGTGCCTGTGGTTCATCCGATTGAAATTGTTAATCAGACGCACATTGTACCTGTACCTCATCACGTATTTCCGGTGAGTATAAAGGACCCTGGAGAACCTTGCTGTCATACTCGCAGCCATGGCAAGCGTCCTGTTCGAAGCAGTTCCAAGCGTTAATAAAGCCCAAAAAAGCAGCCATGGAGCAACATGGCTGCTTTTTTCCAATAAGGAATCTTACGTTTCCAGTTTCTTTAATATTGATTTTAACTTGTCACTTAAATGCTGTGGATAGAATTGCAAAGGAACATATGGACGTTGTGCTGCTTTCAACGCTTTATACACGTCAATTTGACCATATCCGAAATATTTGTCATGCCCGGGTGTGCCCAAGTCAATTACGCTGCTTCTCATTAAATCCATAACCTCTTTGTTGGTCAGATCGGGGTTAATGGATCGAATCAGTGCAGCAAGCGCTGATACATGGGGACTGGCCATTGAAGTACCCGACAGTGCAGCATATTGGTTCCCTGGGTACGTACTGGCAATACTTGCACCTGGAGCCATGACGTCTACATAATCTCCATAGTTAGAAAAGGATGCACGGTGCATAGAAGAATCTGTAGCGGAAACGGCAAATACTTCAGGATACGCTGCTGGATAGCCGGGTCGTTCCGTATTGTCATTACCTGTAGCTGCAACTAATACGACATCTTTATCATAGGCGTATTTGATCGCATCATGCAAAAATTCAGCTTGTGCGTAATTGCCCAGACTCAAATTGATGACCTTGGCCCCATGATCAGCTGCCCATATAATACCTTCTGCAACCGAGTAAGTCGTACCGGAGCCGGATTGGTCAAGTACCTTAATCGGCATGACTTTGTTGTACCATGTCATGCCAGCGACCCCCTCACCATTATTCACGAGGGCAGAAATGATGCCAGCGACGTGCGTTCCGTGACCGACGTCATCATAAGGCTTTTCAGACGGATTTACCACGTTATGACCTGAAAGGATTTGACCTTTTAGGTCGGGGTGATCCAAATCTACTCCCGTATCTACGACAGCGACAATTACGTCCTTGCTGCCTTTGCTTAATTTCCAACCCCGGTTGGTTTCAGTAGCCGGCAGATTCCATTGATAGCGGGAAAAGAGCAAATCATTGGGGATAGAGCTGTCCGCTTTGATAGGTGTTTTCTCATTGGTTAGATACATATAGTGAGGCTCAGTATAAAGCGGGTTCCACTTTCTTGAAAAATATTGCTTTAGTTCCTTGAAGTTCATCTTATCCGAATGAAATACATAGGTATAACCAAGCTTGCGGCCTGGCGCACAGTGTAAATCTGCTGCAATTTCCTGCAGCTGTCGTGAATCAGGATTGTGACGGAAGCGAACGACAATTTCGTTTTCGAAATAATGGCTTGCATTTTCGTTGTCATGGCCCGTCTTGACAGTAATATCGTGCAATGTGTCGGGATGTACGGATTCGATTTTGTAGCTGCCTTCTTTTGGATAGGGAATCAAACGTAAATTCTTCCGCTGATGCTTCTCCACGTCACGCAATACTTGCTGACTGACCAGGGCAGCAACGCCGCATGTTCCGTCAGCCGATGGTTCTGCCATGACAAAATATTTACCGCCTTCAGCCTGAAATGCAGCAGATTCGTAGGATTTATTTTGCATGACGGAACGACGAGCCGCAGCCAAGCTGCTGTTGATTTGAGGATGACTGAGCAGACGAGTTTGTGCTTTGCTGCCCGTGTAGGTGCTCGTGTTCCCGTCGCGTGTGTGAATCCACAGTAACGTATGAAGATGACTGTGCGATTGCTGTAGCGTGCGAGTAAACTGTCTTTTCTGATCAGCAGTTTTACCATCAAGCTCCCGCATCACGTATTGAATATCCTGCCTTGCATCCATGCGTGTGAGGGTATCCGTAGCGGACAGGTCCAAAGCCAACATTCCTTTTTTGAGCTGCTTCTCTTGCTGTGGCACCATCTTGGCCGTATATTCGGGTTGCGGTGTAGGGCGATGATCACGGGAAGGCAGCATCAGTGTGATGAGAAGCACCCCGGCAGCTGCTCCTAGCAGGGGTTTTAACCATTTTCGCCGAGACATGGGACCGTCCTCCTTGAGTATTCATAAATTTATGGTTTAGCGTGAGGAGGTTGGCATGTTTTTATACCTTTCAATGCTCATTTGTGGTAGGATAAATACTGAAAATTACAGCTCTTTCGGTTAGAAGGGACTATTTTCGGGTAACCAAATTGATGAACAAGCAACAAATAAGGGGGAGCTGCCTTGATGTCAGCAGTCAACGTACAAAAATTATGTGAGTCGGCGCAGGAGAGACTGAAAACTGCCGTGAAACGGGTGGAAACATTCCTCAATGAGCATGCTCTGCCGCAACTGGCTACAGATGGCAATGAGGAGTCCGTACTTTTTTACAAAGGCTTTTTGTCGGATCTCCGTCATGTCCTTGTTTTTTCCGAAGTATCTTATGAAAAGCTGGGTGTGGCTTTACGCCGTGCCAATTTTGACGTCGATTTTGCGGAAAAGGCATTGTATAACGTTTACCATGACTGCGTGAACAGCTTTTTTTATCCCAAAAATGAATCTTACGCAGAGGATGGACGCTATGCGTATACGGGACAAGATGCTATCCGCTTCCGTAAAACGCCAGTGCCAGCCGCTCGCGAAGTGATCATGGACATTACGAAAAATTTTGAAGAATTGCGTGATGATCTGACTTATTATGAAAGTGACTATTTGACTCAGCGCCGGATGCAGACTCGACGTACTCATGCCTAAAGCATTCAACGGGGAAGATCATTTCTAATCAAAAACTAAAACAAGACAAGCAAGCCGTTTTCTACTTGCTTCCTGCCATTTTGGAGGAGGTGAAGGAAGCGGCTTTTTTCGTATGTCACCAACTGCCATATACCATGAACGCATAGGTGCAGGGTAGCGGGGGGACAATGAATCCGAGGTGATGATCATGAGCCAAGAGGCCAAGCCAATCGTTAAGTGTAGCGTAGCCAATTGCCATTATTGGGGAGAAAATAACTTGTGCAAGGCAGATTTGATCATGATTGAAGTTGATGGTCATGCCGGAAAGAAATTTAAAGAAGAATATGCGGGGGAAAGCTTCAGTTCAGAAGAACGTGATAAGGCTGCCACGTCAGCCGCAACCTGTTGCCACACTTTTAAGCCGAAGTCCGTGTGAATTTTATTACGCGATTCATTTCGCATTTGGAGGTGCAGTTTATTATGGAAGATCATGAAAACGACAAGCATCAGAATGAAGAGCATGTTAGCCGCAAACGTGTAGATTACCCCCGTCACATTCATGAACGATCTGCCAAGCGCCGTAATGATCGTGAAGAATATGCAGCAGAGGTTGCTCCCGGATCAGTTGTGACTCGACATGAGGTCAAGGGTGAAGAGCAGGTTATAAACAATAGTGGTCGTATTTCTGGCTATATTGGTCTGGCTGCAGGAATTGCCTCATTGTTTATGTGGTCAATTGTGCTGGGGCCTATTGCTGCAGTTTTAGGTTTTTTTGCTTATGTGAATGGCAGCAAAACGACCGGCATTTGGTCGATTGGTCTTGGGGCGCTGGCAACATTGAGTTATTTTGCTTTTATCCCGTTCGTTCGTTGAGCCTACTGGAGGAAAAAGCTCAGTTTTCTTTTGTATATCCGAGAAAAATCATCTTAGTGATATAATTACATTAAAGCTGATCTATAAAGCTCCGCTGTCTTTTCGACAGAAACGGAGCTTTTTTTCATTAAAAGGTATGGAAGTACATAGTAAAAAGTTGTATCATAGCAGTAATGACAAGCTATTTGGGATACAACAACTATAGAAAGTTGGGAACACCACATGCAAATTGATCCGCGCGTGTCCAAGTCCATGTTAGACATGCAGCTGTTAAATAATATGAGTGCTACAACCCAGACGGGTACAACGGACGCTTTTTCCGGATTACTGGAACAAGTAGGTCAGTTGGAAACAGATGGTGCTGTGACTCGAGAAAATTCAAGTGATGTTACCAGAGACGAAAACGGTTTACTATGGCTTCAATTGGGACCTTCCAGGGGAACGGCTTCGTCACTGTATCCCGCTCCTTCCAGTACAGCAACAGACGGACCCACAACACCTACAGCATATGATGATTTGATTAACGAGGCTAGTCAGAAATACGGCATTCCAGTAGCGTTGATTAAAGCAGTTATTGATACGGAATCTTCATTCAATCCGTCGGTCACTTCTTCGGCCGGAGCCAAAGGGCTTATGCAGCTTATGGATGCTACGGCTCAAGGTCTGGGAGTCAGTGACCCATATGATCCTGTTCAAAATATTGATGCAGGTGTTCGTTATTTGTCTTACCAGATTAAACGGTTTAACGGACAAGAAAATATGGCGCTGGCTGCATATAATGCAGGTCCCGGACGGGTGCAGCGGCTTGGTGTAAATAGTGATGAACAGTTAATGGCTGTACTGGACAAGCTTCCGCTGGAAACGCAAAGATATATTACCAAAATTCAAAATGCACGTGAAAAATATACGATCTAAGCCCTATAGCTTATAACGAAAAAAAGTGCGTAATTTCAATTAGATTAGGTCCGCAGACAGGATCAATATGGGGAAAGCGTGTCGCTATAATGTAGCAGCCTTTCCCTGTTTTGGTCTTTTTTTGTTGCAGTAGTTATAGGGCGGAAAAGGGGAGTGCAATGAAATATTTTGATTATGCGGCGACAACTCCACCTTTTGAAGAGGTGATTACAACAGTTGCCGAGGTCATGAGACGCCACTATGGGAATCCATCTTCAATGCATCGGTATGGAGAGGACGCGGATAAGTTGCTTAAGCGTTCGCGCGAAGTATGTGCTGCGGCTTTGGGAGTGTATCCATCAGAGATTGTCTTTACATCCGGAGCAACGGAAAGCAACAATCTTGCTATTAAGGGAGCAGCTTTGCAGTATCAGACCAGAGGCAAGCATATTGTTACTGTATCGACAGAGCACCCGTCTGTGTACGAAGCTTGCAGACAACTGACAAATCTGGGCTTTGAGGTTACATTTTTACCTGTCGATGCGGAGGGGCATGTGAGCACCGAACAGGTTTGTGCCGCTGTCCGTAAAGATACGATTTTAGTCAGTATTATGCATGTCAATAATGAGACGGGAAGGGTGCAACCGTTGCATGATATCGGAGCTGTGTTGAAGAAACAGTTCCCCCGTGTGCTATTTCATATTGACGGTGTACAGGGGTTTGGAAAGCTACCGGTTGATATCCGGGGCTGGCAGGCTGATCTGTACAGCCTCTCTGCGCATAAGCTACGTGGACCCAAAGGTGCTGGATTACTATTCGTTCGGGAAGGTGTGGAGCTTTTCCCACTGCATAGTGGCGGCTCTCAGGAGCAGGGTTTTCGTGCAGGTACGGAAAATGTACCGCTGCTAGTCGGTATGTCTAAGGCGGTACGGTTGGCGGGCGAACGGCAAGTAGAGACAGCACGCCGTATGACCGAGTGGAGAGAACGGGTGGTCTCAGAAGTGAAGACAATCCGTCAACTGCGGCTGAACAGCGGGGAAGAAGCGCCGCATATTGTCCACTTTTCGTATCCGGGCATGAAGGCCGAGGTAATGCTGCATACGCTGGAGCAATTGGGTGTGGTAGTATCCACCAAATCGGCTTGCTCTTCGAAATTGGCTGAACCCAGTCGGGTGCTGCTGGCGATGGGATGCAATGAGGCGGAAGCGTCTGGCGGCATTCGTATCAGCTTCGGTGATGAGCATACGGAACAGGATATCGATGAGCTTATACTTGCACTGCGACAGGCTGTAGCCAAGCTGGAATCCCTTGAAAGGTGGAAACGTTAAAATGCACTATGATATGTTGTTACTTCGCTTCGGTGAATTTACATTAAAAGGGAAGAATCGGACTCGTTTTGAAAAGGCAGTACTGAATCACGTGAAGCTGCTACTCAAACCGTTTCCTGGTGCTTCTTTGCGGAAGGAATTTGGACGGATTTATGTGGTTCTCGGAGGAGAGCCTTATGAACAGATCATTCAAGTGTTACAAAAAGTGTTTGGCATCACGACAATAAGTCCTGTCAAAATGGCTCCTGTCGAGCTTGGTGCTATAATTGAGACCGCTGTAGCTTTGATGCGTGAGCTGAATGTGGACGAGGGAACGACATTCAAGGTAAATGCCCGCAGAGTGTGGAAGGAATTTGCTCATTCTTCACAAGAGATGAACCATTTAATTGGTTCTCCTATTTTGCGAGAGTTTCAAGCGTTGAGGGTCGATGTACATCAACCAGATATTGAGTTACGTGTGGAGGTTAGAGAGCAGGCGGCCTATATATTCAGCGATGTTATTATGGCTGTAGGGGGCTTTCCGTTAGGAACGAACGGTAAAGCTATGCTGCTGCTGTCTGGTGGAATTGACAGCCCGGTAGCAGGGTGGTCTTCCATGCGTAGAGGATTGGAAATTGAATGTGTGCATTTTTATAGCTATCCGTTTACAAGTGAGCGTGCGAAAGAAAAGGTCATTGAATTGGCAAGGGTCTTAGCAGGCTATGCGGGTCGGATTAAAATCCACCTTGTGCCGTTTACAGAGGTGCAGACGGCCTTTACGCGTACTGGACAGGATAATCTGATTATTACGCTAATGAGACGGTCTATGTTACGAATTGCAACGATGCTGGCTGAGCGTGAAGGAGCACTGGCACTCGTGACGGGCGACAGTCTGGGGCAAGTCGCTAGTCAAACGTTATCCAGCATGAATGTGATTGGCCGTTCGACAGAATTACCATTGCTGCGACCTCTCGTAATGATGGATAAGCAGGAAATCACGGAAATCGCAAAGCAAATTGGCACCTACGATCTATCCATCCTTCCATATGAGGATTGCTGCACATTGTTTGTTCCCAAATCCCCAACCACCAATCCGAATTTGTGGGTTGTTCAAAAGATTGAAGCCTCTATTCGGGATTTAAATGCCTTGATTGAACAGGCTGTGGCTGCAACGGAGACACTTGTCCTGGAGGCAGGTGGAGCTATAGAGGGGCGTAAAGAGGAAGTTATACAGGAAGATTGGTTTTAATTTAAAAAGGCAGACCCACCAGCTAATTTGGGTCTGCCTTTTTATTTTAGTTAAAACAGTTTTTGAATCATTTTAGACGGCTTTTTCTCGACTGGATACTGCTCTGCGATTTTGAAGATATCCTGTGAGCAAAATACCAGCCATAACTGCGGCAATAAACAAGATACGCAGCGCAGGGTGCTCGGTAAAATAGGGTTCCAGCTTACGTTCTTCAGTAATCATATTAGAGGCTGTATAACCAAGAACAGCCGATCCCAAATAGATAATCCAGGGAAATTTATTGATCAGTTTGATAAAAAGAGTGCTACCCCATACAACGATCGGTACGCTAATTAACAGGCCAAGCACTACAAGTAGCAAATGCTGCTGGGCCGCGCCAGCAACCGCAATCACGTTGTCCAGACCCATAGCCGCATCGGCTACAACAATCGTGCGGATAGCACCCCATAACGTTGTTCCCGCTTTGACTTCGGTATGGTCCTCCTGGTCTACGAGTAACTTATACGCGATCCAGACTAACATGACACCCCCGATGAGTAACAACCACGGTACTTGAAGCAACCAGAGTACCACAATGGTGGCTGCTATGCGAATGAGCAGGGCACCACCGGTACCGTACAGTATCGCTTTTTTTTGCGTGGCAGGAGGCAGCTTTCTGGCGGCAAGTCCAATTACAATCGCATTATCTCCTGCGAGCAGAAGATCAATAAATATCACATTAAGCAGTAGCCAAAAGAACTGAAGTCCGGACATATCAATCGTTCTCATCTCCCTGATTAAACATCCTAAAATCATTGTATGTTGTTTATTTTAATACCCGTTTTTCGGAAATACGATTCATTATATTGCTGTTTGTTATTGATTTCAAGGTCTTTACTCAACAAATTTGACATCAATTTTTAATAAATGATGACTTATTTGACAAGGCTTATAAGCATAGCCTCGTCCTATTTCGCATACAAGTAGGATGGGGGTGTTTGTACACATGGAGCATATCATTTTGCTGTTGAAAATATTAATGATTAATTTGGTATTAAGCGGTGATAATGCAGTTGTTATAGCCATGGCGAGCAAAAACTTGCCTGCAAGGCAGCGGAGTCAAGCTATATGGTGGGGGGCAGTCGGTGCAGTCCTCCTGCGCTGTGTTTTGACTTTTGTAGCTGTCATTTTGCTGGGCATACCCTTTATTCAGGCGGCAGGCGGTCTACTTCTGTTATGGATTGCGTTTAAGCTGCTTTATGAGAATGAGGATCATGTGGGAGTCAGAGCAGAAACAACCATATGGAAGGCTATACAGGTGATTCTGGTAGCGGACTTTGTGATGAGTCTAGATAACGTATTAGCTATTGCAGCCCTAGCAGATGGGGATATCGCCATTATCGTCATTGGTATTGCAATTAGCATTCCGATTGTCGTCTGGGGCAGCAACGTGATTGCGATCTGGCTTCATCGGTTCCCTGTACTTGTTTTGCTTGGATCTGCAATCCTGGCTTTTACGGCAGGAGAAATGCTACTCCGTGATCCCCGATTGGGTGTGTGGTTAGCAGGTGCGGGGGAGCTAATACATGCATGGTTACCGGGACTTTTGGCCGCAGCAGTTGTCATTGTAGGAATATATCGTCAGTTACGAGCTCGCCATATTTGAACGTAGTTTTTTTGGAAAACATCGGCTAAAATATACTTAAAAACAATCACATTAAAAGACCTAAAAACAAATTCAGCAAACAAAGGAGACCACGATGAATTCCGGAAAAGAGCGTATGATCGGAGTGGGCATTGTTGCCGTAGGACTGATTATTTTGTTGGGGAAACTGGGGACGTTCTCCTTCTTGGGACGAAACTTTTGGCCTTTGCTGTTTTTAATACCTGGAATCGTACTGCATGCAATGTACATGAAGCGTAAAGTTTCACCCTTTATGTTGCTGCCGGCAGGGATTTTGTCGGTTTATGGCTTCTTATTTTTGCTCTGCAATATTTGGGGCTGGAATTTAATGGCCTATTTATGGCCTTTGCTACTTCTAGGTGTGGCGATTGGATTATGGCAGTACGCCATTAATGATATTTCGCTTTCTCGTAATGTTTATACAGGGGGCGTGATATTGGGGTTGATATCGGTGTTTTTATTGGTCATTACCCTGCTAAGAACGGGCATCATATATGTTATTGCAGTTTTACTGATCGGAGCTGGAATCTGGTTGGTCCTAAACAACCGTGGCAAACGCAAAAGGTAAAACGACAAGCTGTGAGATTTTATGGCGGTAAATTACGGAACAGGCAATAATGTCTTGCTTTATGACATATTTCAACTATAATATAATGGATATGATAAGAGCGTCGGAGATTTCTGACGCTTATTTTAAGGTTTTCACGCGAATCGGAGAGAGAAGCTGTCTGTACAAAGCCTGAAACATATAGAAGGCTGGCAGGGAGTGGGCCTAAAGAACGATTGTTAGCCTTGAATCAGCACTGCTTCAGGATAGAGACACTATTTTGATATACGGAAAGGATATGGATACAAACCATGCATGCAAGAGAAAACATTCGCAATATTGCGATTATTGCCCACGTCGACCACGGAAAAACGACGCTTGTCGACAAGCTGCTTCAACAGTCCGGAACATTTAGAGAACACGAGGCTGTTCAGGAGCGCGCCATGGACTCCAACGATCTGGAGCGTGAACGCGGTATTACGATTTTGGCTAAAAATACAGCAATCACTTACAAAGATTACCTGATTAACATTGTAGATACACCGGGACACGCCGACTTTGGTGGCGAAGTGGAACGGATTATGAAAATGGTTGACGGTGTTTTGCTCGTCGTTGATGCTTACGAAGGTTGCATGCCGCAAACGAAATTCGTACTGCGTAAAGCGCTGGAACAAAATCTGACGCCTATCGTTGTAGTGAACAAAATTGACCGTCCGGCAGCTCGTCCGGCAGAAGTCATTGACGAAGTACTGGATCTGTTCATCGAGCTGGGTGCGAATGATGAGCAACTGGAATTCCCTGTTGTGTACGCTTCGGCGCTGAACGGAACATCCAGCATGGATGCTGAAAAGCAAGACGACAACATGCAAGCATTGTACGAAACAGTTGTAGAGCACATTCCGGCTCCAACTGAGAAAGTAGATGAGCCTCTTCAATTCCTCGTAACACTGATGGACTATAACGAATACCTTGGCCGAATTGCAGTAGGTCGTGTAAACCGCGGTATCATTAAACAGGGGCAAGCAGTCACAGTTATGCAGCGTGATGGTAGCAGTAAATCAGCGCGTATTGAGAAGCTGTTCGGCTTCCAAGGTCTGAAACGTATTGAAACTGACCAAGCGGGCGCTGGTGACATTGTGGCGATTGCGGGAATTAAAGATATCAACATCGGTGAAACCATTGCCGATCCAAATCATCCTGAAGCATTGCCTGTACTGAAGATTGATGAGCCAACGCTGCAAATGACCTTCCTGGTTAACAACAGCCCATTCGCAGGTCGCGATGGTAAGTGGGTAACATCCCGTAAATTGCGTGAGCGTCTTCTGAAAGAACTCGAAACGGATGTCAGCTTACGTGTTGATGAAACAGATAGCCCGGACGCCTTTATTGTATCCGGACGTGGTGAGTTGCATCTGGGTATCCTGATTGAAAACATGCGTCGTGAAGGTTACGAACTGCAAGTGTCCAAACCGGAAGTTATCGTCAAGGAAATTGACGGTAAGAAAATGGAGCCAATCGAACGTCTCCTCATTGATATTCCGGAAGAAAGCATGGGCGCGGTTATGGAAAGTTTGGGCTCCCGTAAAGCCGAAATGGTTAACATGATTAATAACGGCACCGGACAGGTTCGCTTGGAATTCCTGATCCCTGCACGTGGTCTGATCGGTTACACTACAAACTTCCTGACTTTGACTCGTGGTTACGGCGTAATGAACCATGCGTTTGACAGCTATGGACCATTTGTTGGCGGTCAAGTAGGTGGACGTCATCAGGGTGTTCTCGTGTCAACGGAAAACGGCAGCTCTACATTTTATGGTATGCTGGGCGTAGAAGATCGCGGTATTTTGTTCCTGGAGCCAGGTACTGAAATCTATGAGGGCATGATCGTTGGGGAGCACACACGTGATAACGACATCGTCGTTAACATTTGTAAAGAAAAACAATTGACAAACGTTCGTTCAGCAACAAAAGACGATACAGTTAAACTGAAAACACCTGTTATCTTCTCTCTGGAGCAGGCGCTCGAATATCTGAATGATGATGAGTATTGCGAAATTACGCCTAATGCCATCCGTTTGCGTAAAAAGATCTTGAACAAAGGTGAACGCGAGCGTGCGGAGAAACAACGTAAAACAGCACAAGCAAATACGTAATTGATTGGATTGGTCTTTGGCCACAGCGGCGACGCCCGGGAACGGGATGCGCCGCTGTATGTGTTTTAGGATTGTAAACTTGGAGAAAGCGATATTTCTCAAAACGCAGGAAAAGGTGTTGAAGCATGAGTAATCTTTCGAACGGATTGCCTCCCCGGACACAAAGCGGGAAAAAATCCGCCAAACCGAAAAAAACGAAAAAGAAAAAAAGCTTTTTCAGATCGTTTATGAAGTTTGTCTTGTTTTTGCTCATTATAGGTATTTTGGCAGTAGGTGGTTATACCTACTATATTTACAATCAGGTAGAGGAAGTTTTGGATACGGGGATCAACAAGGAAGTACCCAAAACACAATTGGCTGAAGCTAAGCCTTTGACTATCTTATTGCTGGGAACCGATTACCGCCCTGATCATCCGACTTATTTGTCAGACGTTATTATGGTAGCTACATTAAACCCCAATACCAAATCGTCTACCATCGTGTCTTTACCGCGCGATACGCGTCTAGAAATGGATGGATATAAACCACGCAAGTTGAATGAGTATTATCCAGTGTTTAAGGCTAGAGAGAAAGAATCTGGTGAAGTTGCTGAAGAGCAAATGAAGAAGATGATCGGCAAATATTTAAACATTGATATCGATTATGTGACGGTTATTAACTTCCAGGGCTTTAGAGATGTAGTAGATAATTTGGGTGGCGTAGATGTGACGGTTGATAAAAACATGTGTTATCGTGACCGTGCAGATGGTACCGATATTAACCTGACAGCTGGAGCCAAGCATTTGAACGGTGATCAGGCTCTTGATTTTGTTCGCTACCGCAAATCGAATTGTCGTCCAAGAACAGCTGAATCTGACGATTTTGATCGCAATCGTCGACAAAATCAGGTGCTTCATTCCCTAATTGACCAAATGCAATCCTTTAACGCTTTGACCAAGTTTAGCGCAATTATTAAATCGGTTGATAAGAATATGATGACAGATATCGAGTCACAGCAAATGAAAAATATCGTACAAACCTATTGGAATATTTCCAAGCAAAATGTGAAATACAATCCGGTGGCAGGAACGTGGCGTAGCCCGTATGTGTACATTGATGAGCAACAGCTCGATTTGGCCAAACAAGCGCTACAAGAGGAATTAGCTAAAAAAGCAAGCGACACTACTGCAGCTTCTTCCAATTCCTGAGTATGTATCTTTCTCCTCTCTTATGTTATACTCGCAGCGAGTAAAGCTCTTATATAACATAAGGGGGTTGAGGTATGTCTAAAGTTATAGTGAACCAAGTCTAGGTCCAGTGAGCAATCACTGGGCCTTTTGTGTCTAATTTTAAAAATGTACAGGCTCAGAGCTATCTTCACTACAACTTTTCGTTGCTTTATCTGCTTTGGGGTTCTTTTTTCAGGGAATCAGCAAGTATTGGGTACCCGGTGAATAGGTATAGGTATGAAACACGAGATTGTCCACGCCGCTTTGGAGGGGATTTAATGAAGAAAATTTTTGTGCTGGATACGAATGTGCTGCTGCATGATCCGAAAGCCATTTTTACCTTCAAAGAACATGAAGTTGTCATTCCAGCTGTTGTTCTGGAAGAAATCGACTCCAAAAAACGCAACGCGGATGAGATTGGACGGAATGCCCGCAATGTATCGCGATTGTTGGACGGGTTAAGAGAAGTAGGTCATCTGCACAGTGGCGTTCCACTTCCCCAGGGTGGGAGGCTTAAGGTTGAGTTAAACCACCGAAGTTTTTTGAAAGTTCAGGAGATGTTCGGGGAGGTTTCGAACGATAACCGGATTTTGGCGGTCGCCTTGAATTATCATCTGGAAGAGCAGGAGCAGCCTGAACCACGTTCGGTCGTTTTGGTCAGTAAAGACGTGCTGGTCAGGATCAAGGCAGATGTACTGGGACTGCTGACCGAAGACTACCTATCCGATAGAACAGGCGATCTAAGTGAGCTATATCCCGGATACTCGGCAATACAGGTGCACCCGTCCATCATAGATGAATTTTACTCTAACCGTTTTTTACCAATCAAGCCACTGGAACTACCTTATACGCTGTATCCGCATGAATTTGTTATTCTGAAAGATGAAATGGGAACTGGAAAATCAGCTTTGCTGAAAGTGAATCAGGAGGCAGAGCGATTAGAGCCGCTGTACTTAAGTAACGAATCGGTGTGGGGAATCAGCGCGCGTAATGCTCAACAGCGGATGGCATTGGAGCTTTTGCTTAATGACGATATCCCTCTCGTGACCATTACAGGAAAAGCGGGTACGGGCAAAACGCTGCTGGCGCTGGCGGCAGGTTTGCTTAAGGTAGAGGATGAACATCGCTTCAAGAAACTGCTGATTGCTCGGCCTGTTGTTCCTATGGGTAAGGATATTGGTTATTTACCGGGAGAAAAGGATGAAAAACTTCGCCCGTGGATGCAACCCATCTACGATAATCTAGAGTATCTGTTTGATGCCAAAAAATCAGGTGATATCGACAAAATTTTGATGGGCTTGGGCAGTATTCAGGTGGAGGCACTTACTTATATTCGTGGGCGTTCGATACCTGGGCAATTTATTATAGTCGATGAGGCGCAAAACTTATCCCGACATGAGATCAAAACGATTGTGTCCCGGGTGGGTGAGGGGAGCAAGATCATTTTGATGGGAGATCCGGAGCAGATTGATCACCCTTATCTGGATGCAGCCAGTAACGGTCTAACCTATGTGGTGGAGCGGTTTAAGCAAGAAGGGATTAGTGGGCATATCATGTTGGAAAAAGGAGAACGCTCCAAGCTTGCGCAGTTGGCAGCCGATCTACTATAAAATCCCTACCGTTATTACAATAATAAAGACCTCGGGAATCTCCCGGGGTCTCTTGTTTTATACACGTAAAAATTCAGAACAATGAAAGGTGAGCAAAATTTTACTTAAAGTTTAATTCGAGCTTAACTTCAAGCATTCCTGCTAAAGTGCGTACTTCTGTGGCTTTGACATAGGAAATAAGCTGCTGTGGGTAGAAACCCAGATCAAAATCCTTTTCCAGCTTGTTGCGGGTCGTATCAGGTAGCTCCAGACCATTAAATACCAATCGATCCACATGAAATAAAATTGCATTTTTCGGCTCATTCTCTAGCGTGTAGTGACCTTCTACCCTTAATTTCATCGTTCCCTGCTGACCTTCTACCACAATTCGATCCTGCGCAAATGTAAAGTTGAAGTGATTAAACAATTCATTTTCTGACTTTAAAAAACGGTTAAAGTCCTCTTCACGAATGCTTATCGTAATGACTTTTCCATTTGTAACCATGGCACCTTGTTGTTGTTGAATGAATTGTGGTAAATTCTGCATAGCTTGAGCTAATGCTTTAAAGTGCTTATTTACCTCGTAGACACCTACATTCTCCCAATAAGCTGTCATTTCGCCAATTAGCTTACGTAGGGTATCCGGGTCATTACTGGCGTTAACGCCGTCATTTACACGCGACTGAAGCAGGGCAATGCGTTTACGTTGTGCCAGTAAGTTTGTTTTGACAGTCTCCAGTTCCATTGAGGCTTGGGTGACTTGTTGTTCTGTTTTTCGCATAGATTGATAATTGGATTCGTATTCTTGAAGCACATCCTGATCGTGACTAATCAATAATAAGTAGTAATCGTACAGAGAGAGAAGTTGCCTTATACTTTTCGCCCCTAGCACCACACTCAACAGTTTGTCCCTTTCCCCCATATAATAAGATCGCAGCACAGAACCTGCACGCTTCCGTTGTATGGTCATTTGCTCTTGCTGAACGGTGAGATTACTTCGCAGTTCCTGCTGACGCTGCAAAAGGGTATGCTGCTCCTGACTGATTCGCTCAATTTCATGGTCTATCTCTACAATCGACAGGCTATCTTGTAAAATCTGACTTTCTTCATGGGAGGGAGCGGCCAGGGTAGGACGTACATATATGAAAGTTAGCAACATAATGGTGGTCAGCAGGGTGCTGATTGTGATTTTTATTCGTTTGTTCATTTGGTTTCCCCTTTTATGTATTCCCGAAAAAAACTAATGGTAATGTATATGATCCTTTCTGTTTCTTTAACCATTCATTTTATTGTACAGCAGTCTGAGCATGCTTGAAACCCGAAACTGTTTACGTTCACGTATGAGTTCTTGCAGAAATGGAAATACAATTTAGTATCAAATAGATTCTATGAACTCTACGAGAGGCATAGGAATGAATAAACAGCTTTTATACCCTATTCAAATACCGGCAAGATCGGTTCATGAAGACGGTTATTTCAGGATGTTGTTAGGAGGGCTAGAGGCATGACTGCAATAAGACAAGATGCATGGAGTGTGGAAGATGACTTGATATTGGCGGAGGTGACATTGCGGCATATCCGTGAAGGTGGAACGCAGCTCGCTGCGTTTGAGGAGGTTGGACAAAAAATAGGAAGAACCTCTGCAGCATGTGGCTTTCGTTGGAATAGCTGCGTGCGTAAACGTTACGATGAAGCGATTAGTATTGCCAAAGCACAGCGCCAGAAGCGCAGTTATATCCGTAAGCAGAACCCGGTGGGTGTATCACAGGTTGCGGCTTTTGCCTCGCTTGATACAGTCGAAGGTGGATACAGAACGGATGGTGCGAGTGAGGATACATTATCTATTGATGCAGTAATTCGCTTCTTGCGCCAATGGAAGGGATCCGTCCAGGAAACGAATCGGCAGATTAAGATGCTGGAGAAAGATTTACGGGAAAAGGAAGAAGAATTGAATCAGCTTCGCTCCATTAATGACCGGCTGTCCAAAGAAGTGAATGATGTACAAACCGACTATCGTGTTGTGAATGATGATTATAAAGCTCTGATTCAGATTATGGACCGAGCTCGGCGCTTGGCTTTAATCACTGAAGATGAGGAAGAGCTTAAATCCAGATTCAAAATGGACGCCAATGGGAATCTGGAGCGCATTGAGTAACAAGATTACTTCTGCAATATTGAAATAAAACGTCAACTAGCGCTTTGCCGTAGTTGGCGTTTTTTGTATTTCTTTAGAGTGCATATGATATAGTAGAAAAAAAGATGGAAGCGAGACGATACAAAGGTGATTGATATTATTGGAGCGGGTTCGCTGGGATTGTTGTTTGCCGGGAGGTTGTCTGCTTCGGGTACAAAAGTAAGGCTGTGGACGCGTACACTTGAGCAGGCACGCGTCATTGCTCGTGAAGGGATTACTGTGTTTGATAAGGAGGGACAGACGGCAGTACATGTTTCCGGGGATAAATTGAAGGTAGCGCCATTGGCAGATTGGCAACGGTTAAATTCACAGGCTCCAGCACGATGGATAATGCTTATGACCAAACAGGGGGCGATTGAGGAAGTATTAGAACAGATCCAGCCTGCAGCTCAAATGGATAGAGATACAGGAATTGTTTGCTTGCAGAATGGAATCGGCCATATAGAACGCATTAGACAGGCTTGGCCTGAAGCTGTGGTATACCCTGCTGTGACGACTGAAGGAGCCAAGAGACAGGGAGTAGCATCTATTGTACATGCAGGATCGGGTGTTACTGAAATTGGTAGTTCGGAGGAAGGGGAGGAGGCGAAGAACAATAATTTTAATCAATGTGTGCTAAATCGGCTGCTTGCAGCAGGATTTGACGTTTGCTTGTCGAAAGAAATCGAGAACGGTATGTATCGCAAGTTGTTGATCAATGCTGTGATCAATCCGCTGACAGCGGTATGGCGAGTTCGTAATGGCGAGCTGCTTTCGGACCCTATTCGAATACATATGATGCGCAGGCTGTACGATGAAGGCATTCAAGTGTATGAAGCTCATGGTATCCACTGGGAAAACGCATGGTGGGAGCAAATTATGAATGTATGCCGGGTAACGGCAGAAAATCACTCGTCCATGCTAGCTGATGTACTTGCACAGTCCATGACGGAAGTTGCTTCAATTAACGGACAACTGGTGCAGATGGCAGATCGGGCTGGAGTTACTGCACCAACTCATGAGGTATTGTGGCAATTAATTGAAGGCATGCGGCTAAAAGAGGGGTGATCAGTTGAGTCTTATACAAGGTACTATTATCACTTTCAGTATTCTTCCCTTTTTTCCGTTTTTGATCGTGTTTGCGGTTTGTCGCTACATTCTTAAAATGGAAAAAAAGAAATCGTTACTTACTTCTATGGATATTACCACGTTTTTTCTGATATTTTCCGTCGCAGCACTCTTTAACGTCATTTTTACATCTCGATTCGGTTTTTATTTGATTCTACTGCTCCTATTACTGGCCTTGGGTTTAATTGGAGGAGCTCAAAATCGAATAAAAGGGAAGGTTGATGGTAAAAGATTATGTAGAGCGGTCTGGAGATTAACTTTTATAGCGATGACATTGGCGTATATTTTGTTGACTGTTGTTGGTATATTTAAGAATATATTCAACATCATGTGATATAAGGTGACATGGAAAGGTGAAAAAATATGAATTAATCATGTTTTTTTGAAAAAAAAGCTCAATTTGAAGAAATGTAATGTAGATTTTTTTGACCGCTGGTTGTATAATCTATAAACATATACCACTTTAGAACTAGGGGGAAAACGCTAGATGAAAAGGAAAAGCTTTTTAGTCCTTTTGACACTCATTCTTGCAGTTGGTGCACTGCTCGCAGGTTGTGGCTCCAGCAAGAACGATAATGGTAAGGGCGCACAAGAAAACACCTCGACTACGCCGGCTCCGGCCGACAAGCAAATTTTGCGCATTAACCTTGCTTCCGAGCCGCCAACCTTCGATCCGGCACAAGCTCAGGATAGTCAAACTAACACGGTTCTGAAAACTTTGTATGAAGGTCTCGTACGTATGGGTCCTGACGGCAAAGAAATCCCTGGCGTAGCTGAATCTTGGAAAATTTCCGATGACGGCAAAACCTATACGTTCAAGCTTCGTGATACTGCAAAATGGAGTAATGGCGACCCAGTCAAAGCAAGCGATTTCGTATTTGCTTGGCAACGGGTATTGGATCCTTCCACGGCTCCTGCACCTCCATATGCTTACCAATTGTACTATATCAAAAATGCTGAGGGTTACAACCTGAGCACTTCGAAATCTTTTAAAGGCACTAAAGTTACAGACTTTAAAGATGTAGGTGTTAAAGCTGTTGACGACCATACATTGCAAGTAGAGCTGGAGCACCCAACTCCTTACTTCTTGGGATTGACTTCTTTCTACACTTTTTACCCTGTAAATCCTTCCGTTAAAGGTAATGATAAGTGGGCTGTTAAGAAAGATAGCATGATCACTAACGGACCTTACACATTAACGACTTGGGACAGCGGTCAAAAGATCGAAGTAACCAAAAGTGAAAACTATTGGGGTAAAGATGATATCAAGCTGAATAAAATTACGATGTCCCTTGTAAATAGCGGTGCAACAGAGCTGGCTTCTTATAGAAGTGGACAACTCGATTACGCAGGTATGCCAAACGGTGAAATTCCTACCGACCAAATTCCGGCTGTGAAAAAAGAACTGCCTAACGAATTTAAGGCAAAAGGGATTGCAAGTACGTACTACTATCTGTTTAATGTAACTGAAAAACCATTTAATAATGTTAAAATCCGTAAAGCGTTTGCGATGGCTATTGAACGCCAACCAATCGTTGAAAGAGTAACATTGGGCGGTCAAATTCCTGCATACGGCTTTGTACCTCCAGGTATCAAAGGAGTATCTCAAGAATTCCGTACTGAGAATAAAGATGATTACTTCAAAGAAGACTTCACTGAAGCGAAAAAATTGCTTCAAGAAGGTATGAAGGAAGAAGGCGTAACTACACTTCCTCCGGTAACATTGCTGTATAACTCCAGCGAGAGTCACCAAAAGATTGCTTTGGCAGTTGCTGATATGTGGAAGAAAAACCTTGGTGTTGACATCAAAACTCAAAACCAAGAGTGGGGCGTATTTATCCAAACACGTAACAAGCTGAATTTCCAAATCGCTCGTGGTGGATGGTCTGCTGACTATAATGATCCAATGACATTCCTGGATATGTGGACAACAGGCAATGGCAACAACAATGCAGGTTATGCTAACCCAGCATATGATGCTTTGATTGAAGCAGCTAAGAAAGAAACTGATCCAGCAAAACGCATGGAAGATTTTGCGAAAGCGGAGAAAATTCTGGTTCAAGATGATATGGTAATGCTTCCGATCTACTACTACTCAAATGTTTCTTTAACGAAACCGAATGTAAAAGACATTGGGCTTGACTTTAGTGGAGCAGTTGATTTCACAAGAGCGTATATTACACAGTAACTGAAGCTCGATTCTGAAGTTTGATAGTTACTTCGGGATATATATGTGGATAGAACCATATATATCCCGTTTTTTTTGTGTGTCATGGTCTTTTCCATCATCATGTAACCATGCAAATAAGTAGATTGGACAGTCCAATTCTATTTCGATAAAATCGAATGGTGTCGAAAAAAATTTATGGGGGGTGTAAACGGGCAATGACGCGTTATTTGATCAGTAAATTTTTCTATATGCTGCTATCTTTGTTCATTCTGATCTCTGCGACGTTTTTTCTCATGAAAGCAATTCCGGGTAACCCCTTCATGAGTGAAAAAGCGACTTCTCCTGAGATTCAAGCCCGGTTAATGGAGCAATATGGGCTGGATAAGCCTGTATATGTCCAATATTTTAAATACTTAGGTGATATTGCTTCAGGTGATTTTGGTATTTCTATGAAAAAGCTGAATCAAAGTGTAACTGACATTATCGGACAAACTTTTACGGTTTCCCTCAAACTAGGTTTTGTTGCCATAATCGTGTCGATAATTGTCGGTCTCTTGCTAGGTATGCTGGCAGCTTTGTATCATCGTAGGCTAATAGATAACGTTGCAATGGTATTAGCTATCATGGGGATTGCGGTTCCCAGCTTCGTTCTAGCATCGTTGATTCAATTTTTCTTCGCTCAACAGTTAGGTTGGTTTAATGTTATGGGCTTTGACGGTCCGATGGACTACGTTCTGCCTGTTGCAGCTTTATCTGCTTCCCCAATTGCGTTTATCGCTCGACTAACGCGTTCCAGCATGCTGGAAGTACTTCATGCGGATTACATTAAGACTGCCAAAGCTAAAGGCTTGAAATCCATTACAATTATGTTCAAACACGTTGTACGTAATGCTATTTTGCCGGTTGTTACCTATGTGGGACCCATGACGGCCAATATTATTACGGGTTCAGTTGTTATTGAACGTATCTTCGGGATTGGCGGTATTGGTAAGGTATTCGTAGATAGTATTACAACCCGCGATTATACCATGATTATGGGAGTTACTATTTTTTACGGTATTTTGCTGATGGTGGCGCGTTTTATTACAGATATTGCATATGGATTTATTGATCCGCGGATTAAGCTTACTGGCGGGAAGGAGGGATAACTTTATGTCTGTTAAAGATAATGCTGTGAACTTGGATAAGCTTCAGGTAAAACCGGAAGATTTCCAGAAGGTCGGGGCGGATGAAAAGCAGTCTGAAGTTATTCAGCGCGAAAGCTTGTCCGCTTGGCGAGATGCTTGGGAACGACTTCGTAAAAATAAACTGGCAATGACGAGCTTGAGTGTGTTGGTTCTCATTGTGCTTGCTTCAATTGTTGGGCCGATGCTGTCCCCATACGATGACCGCACCAATGATTTGTTGAGCACCAATCTTCCTCCTTCGGCGGAACATTGGTTCGGAACAGATGATCTGGGACGTGATATGTTTGTACGTACTTGGATGGGCGCTCGGATTTCCTTGATTATTGGTTTGGCTGCTGCAATGATTGACTTGATGATTGGAGTTATTTATGGTGGAATTATGGGTTACTTTGGTGGCCGCGTTGATGAAATCATGAATAAATTTTCTGAAATCTTGTACTCCATTCCTTACTTGCTTGTTACGATCCTGTTGCTGGTTGTACTGGAGCCAAGTATCACTACAATTATTATTGCGCTCTGTGTAACGGGGTGGATTAACATGTCGTGGATTGTACGTGGTGAGATGTTACAACTTAAAAACCGAGAATTCGTACTCGCTTCCCGTTCAATGGGTGCAGGTGCAGGTCGTTTGCTGTTCCGTCACTTGTTGCCTAATGCGGTAGGACCAATCATTGTCACACTGACTTTGACAGTTCCAAGTGCTATTTTCTCTGAGGCATTCCTGAGCTTCCTTGGATTAGGGGTACAGGCTCCTCAGGCGTCGCTGGGTTCAATGATTGAATCAGCTCTGACTGGGTGGATGTATTACCCGTGGCGGATGCTTTTCCCAGCAGGTTTGATCAGTTTGATTATGCTTGCGTTCAACCTTTTTGGCGACGGCTTGCGTGATGCGCTTGATCCGAAGTTGAAGAAATAGGAGGTGAGATCATGGTGAGTAGCAACAATTTAATTGAGGTTGAAGGTCTTAAAAAGTATTTTAATGTTGGCAAAAACCGTGTGCTCAAAGCGGTGGACAACCTGAATTTCTATATTCGCGAGGGTGAAACACTGGGTATGGTTGGCGAATCCGGCTGTGGTAAGTCTACAGCGGGTCGTACGATTTTGCGCTTGTATGAACCTACAGCAGGTAGCGTACGTTTTAACGGTACGGATATTTACAAATTGTCACCGAGTAAAATGAAAGCAATGCGCCGTGATATGCAGATGATCTTTCAAGATCCGTATGCATCATTGAACCCGCGTTTTACCGTTTCTGATATTATTGGTGAGGCACTGGATATTCACAACATGGCGGGTAGCCGTGCAGAACGTAAGAAACGGATTGAAGAGTTACTTGATCTGGTTGGTTTGAACCCTGACCATGCAACACGCTATCCGCATGAGTTTTCTGGTGGTCAACGTCAACGGATCGGTATTGCACGCGCACTAGCAGTTAATCCTAAATTCATCATTTGTGATGAGCCGATTTCAGCTCTTGACGTATCTATTCAGGCTCAGGTTGTCAACCTGTTAAAAGAGCTTCAAGAACGTTTGGGTCTGACATACCTGTTCATTGCGCATGATCTGTCGATGGTCAAGCACATCAGTGATCGGGTAGCTGTAATGTATATGGGTAGAATGGTCGAGCTTGCAGAAAGTGCTGAATTGTATGCGAACCCGATCCATCCTTATACGAAAATGCTTTTGTCGGCGATCCCACTTCCTGATCCAGAAGTAGAAGCCAACAAAAAACGGATTATTATGCCAGGCGACCAAGCAGGCCCGATTCATGATGCATCTGGTAGCAAGACAGGGGCTTATAACCTGGAAAATGCCACGCTCATCGAAGTGTCTAAAGGACATTTTGTAGCTGAGCCTTACGCCTGATCTTGTTTTATGCACCAACCGCCGAGTTATTCGGCGGTTTTTTTTGTAGGAAGCTTTGACGTGGACATGGGCTTTCGGTACAATCAAGCAGTAAGGTTTTGGTGGAGACAGGAGGCAGACCCATGAAGATAATTCCGGAAACGCTTCGCGTAGGGTCGGCTTTGGCAGAAGATTATATACAGGGTACAGGACGCGCAAGCGACTTGTATGAATATAATGTGCTGCACGCCGATGCTTATGCCCAACGGGCGAAGTGGCTGGATAAGACGGGGCATCTGCGATTAAACCGTAAGGATATCGTAGCATGTCTTCGTATATACAATGAGAAATACAATTCGTATGAGGCGGTTCGTGCTTCATTGGACCGTCTGGAAAGTCCAGATGCCTTAGTAGTAGCTGGCGGGCAGCAAAGCGGATTGTTCACAGGTCCGATGCTGGTCATTTACAAAGCTGCTACCCTAATTAAGGCGGCGAGAGAAGCTGAGGAACGGCTTGGACGTCCGGTTATTCCCGTCTTCTGGATTGCTGGCGAAGATCATGACTGGGACGAGGTCAATCATACATACGTAATGGCAAATGACCCACAAGCCGTCAAAATCAAGCTGAATAAGCAACCTGAACGCCGTTCTTCGGTTAGTGCCATTAAAGTTGAGGCTGTTGAGTGGAAGCAAGCGATAGCGGATATAGAGCAAAGCTTGCCAGATTCAGAACATAAGGCTGAAATAATGCGCATGATTGAGAACGGGCTAACGGATTCATATGGACTGAGTGAAGCCTTTGCCAAGTTGCTGGGCCTTTTGTTCGGCACCTATGGATTAGTACTCTTGGATTCAGCAGATCCTTCGCTACGCAAGCTGGAAGCATCCGTTTTTAAGCAACTGGTTCAGCACAATGATGAGTTGGAGCAGGCTTACCGGACGACTGCTGCGCGGATCGTAGATTATGGATATCATTTACAAGCGGATGTGCATGAAGGTGGCGCGAATCTCTTTTATATCCATGAAGATGAACGCTTGCTGCTTTTCAAAAAAGCTGGACTATTCACGGATCGACACGGTCTGGTGGTGTTTACTGTGGATGAACTGCTTGAAGAGATAGATAGACATCCCGAACGTTTTAGTAACAATGTGCTAACTCGTCCTCTAATGCAGGATTCACTGTTTCCGGTGCTGGCATCTGTGCTGGGTCTAGGAGAGATTGCTTACTGGGCGATTACACGGGATGCTTTCGGGGTGTTGGAGATGCAGATGCCGATACTGCTGCCACGAATGTCTTTTACGTTGGTAGAGCCAGGCGTGGAGAAGCATATGCTTAAGTATGAATTGAGTTTTGGTCAAGTTAGAGACGGACTTGAGGAACGGAAAAAGCAATGGATCGCCACTCAAGATCAGCTTGGAATGCAGGATCAGTTTTCCGGGGCTAAGGAAGCTTTTGTCCGCATGTACGAACCGCTTGTGCAGCAGACAGGTTTGATTGAAAAAGGTTTGCTACCGCTCGGAGAAACCAACCGCGATAAGATTCTGGCACAGATCGCCTATCTGGAGGCAAAAGTTCAGGAAGCGTTGCTTCGGCAAAATGAAACAGCACTTCGCCAGTGGGATCGTATTGAGTGGTCGCTTTTTCCATTTGGACAGCCGCAGGAGCGGGCGTATACGATCTATCATTTTCTGAACCGTCATGGTCTCAGCCTGATTGATATGATTATGAGTGCACCATTGGATCTGACGGGTACGCATCGCGTTATTTATGTATGATTTATTATTTTATATAGGATTTATCATGGTTCAAATTTAACCAATATGAAGGAGGAAACAAAGTATGACTTCCCATTCTCTGCAAAATAGCATAGTTCACGATCTTAAATTGGCCCCTGAAGGTCATTTGAAAATTGATTGGGTAGAAGCCCATATGCCAGTATTGAACCGTATACGTCAACAATTCGAGCAAGAGCAGCCTTTTGCTGGTCTGAAGGTAACCATCTGTCTACATCTGGAGGCCAAAACGGCTTATCTGGCTAAAGTGGTACAAGCAGGTGGAGCGCAGGTAACTATTACGGGTAGTAATCCGTTGTCCACACAAGATGATGTTTGCGCCGCATTAGTTGAAGATGGCGTTACAGTATTAGCTAAATACAATCCGGACCCGGAAGAATTCAAAAATTTGCAAATCAAGGCACTGGAAACAAAGCCGGATCTCATTATAGATGATGGTGGTGACTTGGTTACTCTGTTGCAATCCGAACGGCCTGATCTGATTTCTACGATCCGTGGGGGAGCAGAGGAGACAACTACTGGCATTATTCGTTTGAAGGCTTTGGAAAAAGAAGGGCAACTTCACTTTCCGATGGTGGCTGTTAATGATGCTTACTGCAAATATTTGTTTGATAACCGCTATGGTACAGGACAGTCAGCTTTCGACGGCATTATTCGTACGACTAATCTGGTTGTAGCCGGAAGTACAGTGGTTGTGGTAGGTTATGGCTGGTGTGGCAAAGGGGTTGCAATGCGTGCGAAAGGGCTAGGAGCCAACGTTGTTGTAACCGAAGTTGATCCAATCAAGGCAGTAGAAGCCCATATGGATGGTTTCCATGTCTTGCCGATGGTAGAAGCTGCCAAACTGGGCGACTTCTTTATTACAGTAACTGGAAACAAGGCTGTAATTACAGGAGAACACTTTGATGTGATGAAGGATGGAGCTGTGCTGTGTAACGCAGGGCATTTTGATGTGGAGGTTAGTAAGCCTGAGCTTGCTAAACGTTCCGAATCCATTCGTACGGTGCGTCGCAATATCGAGGAATATCGCTTTAAAGATGGACGTAAAATGTATTTGCTGGCAGAAGGACGCCTCGTGAATCTGGCTGCTGCTGATGGTCATCCTGCGGAAATTATGGATACGACATTTGCGCTTCAGGCGCTTGGCTTGAAATATGTGAATGATCGTTACAATGAGCTAGGCAAAGCTGTTATTAATGTACCTTATGAAATTGATGAGCAGGTAGCTCGATTCAAGCTTGATAGTCTGGGAATCCAAATTGACACGTTAACTGAAGACCAAAAGATCTATTTGGACAGCTGGAACGCGTAATCGGATTATTTCATCACGATTTTCGCTGCAAAAGTGTTGCGTTTTTAATGCAAGTGTTTGTTTAGGTTGGCATAATGGACAGAGAGTAAGCCCTTTATTCCGTGTTGTTTCGAAACCTGATGCATATTGTCGGGGGCCGGCTTCATGGGGTAAGGGGCTTTTTTGCATCTTGTGACGCAGGGCTACAATAACAGACATAAGGGTATGGATCCGGCTTCTATCACTTTTTGGTAATGAAAAAGAGGTCTTTGATTTTTTAAAGCGAATCTATTATGCTTAGGTGGTGGAAAGTGGGCCAAAGTGGGAGAATGGGGTAAGGGGTGACGAAACCAATGTTTATGGGGGAGTTCCAACATAGCATTGATGAGAAGGGTCGGCTTACTGTACCGGCCAAGTTTCGTGAACTTCTCGGTGCCTCGTTCGTGGTTACCCGCGGGCTGGACCAATGCCTCTTCGTGTATCCCATGGATGAGTGGGCTGTCATGGAGAAAAAACTTAAAGCACTGCCTCTGATGAAGGCCGATGCGCGGGCGTTTACCCGTTTTTTTTTCTCGGGGGCGACTGAATGCGAATTGGACAAACAGGGCAGGGTAAATTTACCGGGGAATTTGTGCGAATACGCCAAGCTTACTAAAGAGTGCGTCGTATTGGGAGTGTCCACCCGTGTAGAGATTTGGAGCAAGCATACTTGGGAGCAATATTTCAACCAATCAGAAGAAGCATTTAACGACATTGCTGAGAAATTGGTTGATTTCAACTTTGAATTGTAATTTAGGAGGTCAGCCGTTTGTTTCACCACATTACCGTACTCAAAGAAGAAGCAACACAGGCACTAAACATCAGGCAGGACGGGATTTATGTGGACTGCACGTTGGGAGGGGCAGGACACAGTTCCGTCATTGCATCACAGCTTGGCCCTGAGGGAAGGCTCATTGCCTTTGATCAGGACGACTGGGCATTGAACAATGCGCGAGAGAAGCTGTCAGCCTATGAAGGAAAGATTTCCTTAGTGAAATCCAACTTCCGCCACTTGCAGGACAAGCTGACCGAGCTGGGATTGCCCGAAAAAGACGGCGTCCCGCAAGTCCAGGGTATTTTGTTCGATCTGGGTGTATCCTCGCCCCAGTTCGATGAGGGGGAACGGGGATTTAGCTACAATCATGATGCACCGCTTGATATGCGGATGGATCAGAGTAGCTCGCTTACGGCTTACGAAATTGTCAATGAATGGTCGGAAGCAGAGATTGCGCGTATTTTGTTTCATTACGGAGAAGAGAAGTTTTCACGGCGGATCGCAAAGATCATGATTGAACGTCGATTGAACAAGCCTATTCACACAACAGGGGAACTTGTCGATATTATCAAAGAAGGAATTCCGGCTGCGGCACGCAGAACCGGGGGACATCCGGCTAAACGCAGTTTCCAGGCTTTGCGGATTGCTGTGAATGATGAGTTGGGTGCACTGGAAGATACTTTGCATCAGGCAATAAGATGTCTGGCTCCAGGAGGCAGAATTTCGGTCATTACATTCCATTCTCTGGAGGATCGGATATGCAAGCATATTTTCAAGGAGTATTTGGCGAAAAGTATCTATCCATCTGATTTGCCTATTTTGGAGGACAAAATGATAGGCGATCTGAAGCTGGTGAACCGTAAGCCGATTGTGGCGTCAGAGCAGGAATTGGAGCTTAATCCACGGTCCCGGTCAGCGAAGCTGAGAGTTGCCGAGAAATTGTAAATTTAATGGAGAAGGAGAGGCGACATGGCTTATACACGCGGTAATTTGGCTGTAAAAGAAAGAGCCCGTCAGGAACAGGTTCAGCAACAACGGTATCGTGAGACCACCAAAGTCGTTACACGCCGCAGAGAGCTGCCGATTCGAGAAAAGCTGCTGTATCTATTGACACTTGTAGCGTGCATTGTCATTGCTGGTATGTTGATTAGCAGGTACGCTCACATTTATCAAATCAATTATTCGATTAATACGGCAAGCAAGGACATTTCCAAATTACAGACCAATATCGCCCAACTGAAGATTCAAAAGGAGCGTCTGGAAAATCAGATCGTGCCGACTGCAAAGCAACAGGGATATATCGAACCAACAAGAGAGCCCATTCGTGTGGAAAAGCAGGCTGCCAAATAGTTAAGGGCATAGCATCAAGCTATGCTCTGACGTACATTTTTTTGCAGAGAGGTTTGAGCTATGGTCAAAAGAATAAAGCTTCGCACACTGCTAATAGGGGGATGTATTACCCTCTTTTTTCTTGTTCTGCTACTTAAGGTATTTTGGATTCAAGTTGTGAGTGGGGAGTACTGGCATAACCTGGTAGTTAATCAAGTGGAAAGAGATCAGGTGATTCAGCCCAAGCGTGGAACCATTACGGACCGTAAAGGAAACGTATTAGCTACGGATGCACCGGCTTATACGGTAGTTGTCAATCCTAGCATCATTCAGGAGTATGATTTGGAGAATGAGGTTGTAGCTAAGCTGCACCAGTTACTCAAAACGCCTGAGGATGAGCTGAGAGGACATCTTTCTGCAAAGGATAAAAAGGGGAACTACTTAAAAAATCGCGAGATTCGTAATGGGGGCTGGAAGGTAGATCCTGAGGTCAAGGCACAAGTGGATACGTTCAAAGAGTATTTGAAGGATAAGTATGAAGTAATTGGAGCTGTGGACACCGTTCAAGAATCCAAACGCTATTATCCGGAAAATAAGCTGGCTTCCCATGTTCTTGGCTATCAAAGAAAAGATGGCACAGCAGGTATGGGGTTGGAAGCTTATTATAATAAAGAGCTCTCGGGGACGGCTGGAAAGCTTCTGTATCAGCGGGATCGGAAGGGAGTTCCTCTTCAAGGATCGGAAAGTGTCTATGAGCCGGCACAAAATGGTAAAAATTTAAAGCTGACGATTGACGATACGATTCAGTATTATATAGAGGATGCCATGCAGGAAGCTATTGCAAAATACAACCCGAAAACGATGACTGTAGTAGCTGCTGATCCCCAAACGATGGATGTTCTCGGTATGGCGACTTACCCGAATTTTAATCCCAATACATATGGGAGTACACCCTTGGAATATTTCCGTAATAATGCTACTCAATCTATCTACGAGCCTGGCTCCACGTTTAAGATTGTCACCTTGGCAGCTGCGGTTCAAGAAAAGGTGTTCAATCCAAATGAATCCTACCAATCTGGTATGATTCGGGTCGGAGGCTGGGATATTCGTGACGTAAGCCGTAACTGGGGAACGTTAACCTATCTTCAGGGGGTCAAGCGTTCAAGTAACGTCGGTTTCGTCCATCTGGGATTGGATAAGTTGGGTGGCGAAAGGCTGAAGAAATATATTAATAACTTTGGATTCGGCGTGAAAACAGGCATTGATCTTCCGAGTGAGTCTACCGGAGCTATTACTTTCCATACCCAGTACAAATCCGAGGTGGCAACGGCTTCGTATGGACACGGACGTGTTCAGGTAACGCCAATCCAGCAGGTAGCTGCAATCTCGGCAATTGCTAACGGGGGGAAGCTGATGCAACCTCATCTGGTGAAAGAAATCATGAACCCAGATACAGGCGAAGTTCAGACGATTCAACCGAAGGAAGTCCGCCAAGTGATTACTCGGGAATCGGCAGTCCAGACAAGCAGCTATCTGGAGCAGGTCGTATCTGACCAAGAAATTGGTACGGGACGCCTTGCTTATATTGACGGATATCGTGTAGCTGGTAAAACAGGTACAGCGACGAAGGTCGTCGGAAAAGTATATGACCATTCGAAGGATGTCGTGTCCTTTATAGGTTTTGCACCAGTAAATGATCCGAAAATAGCTGTTTTGGTTGTTATGGATGAACCTAACAAATCAGTAGGCGGCGGTACAGCAGCAGCGCCTGTATTTAAAAAAATCGTATCTCAATCGTTGCAATATATGGGGGTTCCAAAAACAGGAACTAAAACGAATAAATCAGGTGGCGCTGTTGTAAAAACAGTGAATTTGCCAACGGTACCAACATTAACTGGTCAGGTGAAGAAAGATGCGCAAAATGCATTGCTCAAACAGGGAATTGCCTATGAAACGGTAGGCAAAGGCTCCAAAATTGTTCGCCAATATCCTGAAGCAGGCGTCAAAATGAAACCCGGACAACGCATTTACTTGCTGACTGAGGATAGTGCCAACATGACTATTCCTGATTTTACAGGTGTTTCGTTGCGTGACACACTTCAAGTTCTGACCCTTATGAAGGTTGGTGTGCAGGTAAGCGGCGAAGGTTATGTTGTCTCTCAAAAGGCGCAAATGGTAAATGGAAAGCGGATCGTCAGCGTGACGCTTCAGCCGGCCAAAGAAACGGTGACCGGAGTGAAACCGGAGGAAACACAGGACTCGACCAATGGAGTTGCAGCTAACCAGACCGGCAGCGCAACAAAAACGGAGGTCGATACTAAAACCGAATCCAGTACTACTGCTGATGCTGGAACAGACGCGGGAGCTCCTAAGGGAGGAATATCTGCTGTTGCAGATGAGAAAAGTGCTGCTGCGATTAAAGGCGAGGATAACTGATAGCTTGTTCTAATGTCCGTTCTTTTGAATATTCATGAGGTAAGACATGTCATGAGTATTTGAGGAACGGAGGGAGCGCGTTTGAAAAAATCTAACGTGACCATGCGGCGGAGGCTGGTATGGGGGCTAATGGGATTATTTGTACTGTTTGCGGCCTTGTCGATCCGGCTCGCCTATGTTCAATTGGGTAAAGGAGGCGAGCTCTCGGCCAAGGCTGAGGATTCGTGGCGCCGCAATATTCCATTTGCCGCCAAGCGCGGCGAAATTTTGGATCGGCAGGGTACGGCGCTGACCTACAATGTCAGTTCGCCGACAGTCATGGCGATACCAGTGCAAATTAAGAAGCCGGAAGAAACGGCACGCAGGCTGGCGCCCTTGCTGGATATGAGTGAGGATAAAGTGCTCAAGCTGATTACCAAACGAACAGCAAGCCAAAAACTTCAGCCCGGCGGACGAAAAATTACGATGGAGAAAGCGCAGCAAATTCGTGATTTGAAGCTGCCGGGTATCGTTGTTGCTGAAGACAACAAACGTTATTATCCTTATGGTGATCTAGCGGCTCATATTCTTGGGTTTACAGGAATTGATAATCAAGGGCTGACAGGCGTAGAGAAGCAGCAAAACAGTAAGCTTCGGGGAATCGACGGAAGCATTGCGTATTTATCAGATGCAGGTGGTCGTCTGATGCCTGGTTCTTCTGAAAAATACATTGAACCGAAGGATGGACTGAATTTACAATTAACCATTGATAAGTCTGTGCAGTCCATTATGGAACGGGAGCTTGACCAAGCCATGGTCAAATTTCAGGCGAAGTCCGCGTTGTCTATTGCTATGAACCCCAAGACGGGTGAAATATTAGGCATGGCTGGACGACCAAGCTATGAGCCAGCACTATACAAGCAGTATGCGCCTGAAATCTATAATCGAAATCTGCCTATCTGGATGACATATGAACCTGGGTCTACTTTCAAAATTATTACACTGGCGGCTGCCTTGGAAGAAAAGAAGGTCAATCTCAAAAATGACCGTTTTTTTGATCCGGGATATATTGAAGTCGGTGGAGCACGCCTGCGTTGCTGGAAGAAAGGCGGACATGGAAGCCAAACGTTCCTTCAAGTGGTGGAGAATTCTTGCAACCCCGGTTTTGTAACATTGGGGCAGCGGTTAGGTAAAGAAGCACTTTTCAAGTACATTCGCAATTTCGGCTTCGGCAGCAAAACGGGAATCGACATGATTGGTGAGGGCAACGGCATTTTGTTCAAGCTACCTCAGGTCGGTCCTGTAGAACTGGCGACAACCGCTTTTGGTCAAGGGGTGTCTGTCACTCCGATCCAGCAGGTAACAGCAGTATCGGCGGCAATCAATGGCGGTAATCTTTATAAGCCTCACATTACAAAAGGTTGGGTTCAGCCGGGAACCGGAAAAGTGCTGGAAAAAGTAGAACCAGAACTAGTACGTAGGGTCATTTCAGAGGACACCTCCCGACAGGTAAGAGAAGCGCTGGAGAGCGTCGTTGCTAAAGGTACAGGTCGTCCTGCTTTTATTGAAGGCTACCGGGTAGGAGGTAAAACGGGGACGGCACAAAAAGTGATTAACGGACGTTATTCTTCCTCGGAGCATATTGTATCCTTTATTGGTTTTGCGCCGGCGGATGATCCGCAAATCGTCGTCTATACCGCTGTCGATAACCCGAAGGGCATTCAATTCGGCGGGGTGGTTGCTGCGCCAATCGTGCAAAATATTTTAAAGGACGCGCTGATTGCCTTGAAAATACCGCCTCGCACCAATCAAATTGCCAAAGAGTACAAGTATGGAGAAAATCCGATCGAAACGGTACCTGATCTGGTAGGTGCTACTGCAGCTGATTTGTACGAAGATATGAATATGAACTTTATGCTCGTGAAATCTGGGTCAGGCAAGACGGTCGTGAGTCAGGCGCCGAAGCCGGGCTCCAGATTGGAGCGGGGATCAACGATCCGTATTTACATGGGGGATTGATAGGTTCATTTTATACCATACTATGAATAACGAGAGAGCAATGGAGGAATGAAAGATGCAGCTTCAACAATTGGCTTCACTGCTGGCCGTCTCCCGTGTGGTGGGTGACGGTACAGTGGATTGCCGAGGAATCGGGGCGGATTCACGTCGAGTGCAACAGAGGGATTTATTTCTGTGTTTGCCAGGTTTTACAGTGGACGGACATGACTATGCTGAGCAGGCAATTGCGTCCGGGGCGGCAGCTTTGGTCGTTGAACGTGAACTGGATGTACCTGTTCCGCAGCTTGTAGTTAAGGATGCACGACATGCCATGGCTGTTTTGGCAGATTATATGTTTGATTCACCGAGCCGACGCATGCGCATGATCGGAATAACCGGAACCAACGGTAAAACAACGATAACTTATCTGATTGAAAAGATCATGAAGGATGCGGGGGTGAACACCGGACTGATTGGTACGATTCAAATGCGTTACGGTGGTCAGTCTTACCCAATGTCTGGCACTACGCCCGAAGCGGTGGAACTGCAACGTTATCTCGGAAATATGGCAGAGCAGGGGGTTCAATGCTGTGTCATGGAAGTATCCTCACATGCGTTGGAGCAGGGCCGCGTCAAAGGAACTGATTTTCGCACCGCTATATTTACAAACCTGACGCAGGACCACCTGGACTACCACAACACAATGGAGGAGTACCGTGCTGCAAAAGGACTTTTATTCTCTAGGTTGGGAAATGCTTTCTCGCGGGATGCATCCGATAGCAAATATGCTGTTCTGAATGCAGACGATCCGGCTTCTTCCTATTTGCAGGCTCAAACTGCGGCCCAAGTGATTACATACGGCGTGGAAAAGGAGTCTGATGTGCAGGCATCTCGTATCACTATAGGTTCCAAGGGAACCTCCTTTCATGTGTCTACTTTTAAAGGAGATACCGATATTGAGCTTCGAATGGTAGGCAAGTTCAATGTGTACAACGCACTGGCGGCCATTACCGCTGCTTTGCTGGAAGGAATCTCGTTGGTGGATATCAAGCGTAGTCTAGAGTCTATTGCAGGCGTAGATGGGCGGGTAGAGCCTGTAGATGCGGGTCAGCCCTTTGCTGTTATTGTAGATTATGCCCATACACCGGACGGATTGGAAAATGTCCTTCGCACCGTAAAGGAATTTGCGGTCGGTAAAGTATGGTGTGTATTTGGATGCGGCGGCGACCGAGATCGTACGAAACGCCCATTGATGGGGAAAATTGCTGCGCGTTACAGCGATCACTCGTTTATTACTTCCGACAATCCGCGAACAGAGGACCCGAAAGTGATTTTGAAAGACATCGAACAAGGGTTGATCGACGAAGGTGTACCCGCAGAACGATACGAATTGATCGTGGATCGCAGAACTGCAATTCATAAAGCTGTTGAAATGGCAAGCCCTGACGATGTAGTATTGATTGCGGGAAAAGGTCATGAGACTTACCAGTTGATCGGAAAAACGGTGCATGAATTCGATGACCGCATCGTAGCCAAAGAAGCGATAAGGGGTTTATCCAAGTGATGAAAAGAACAATCGGTCAGATTGCATCTATGTGTGGAGGAATACTTCACGGAGAAGCGGACACCGAACAGATGGTCGAAGGCGTTTTTACAGATTCTCGCAGGCCGCAGAGCCAAGGGTTGTTTGTTCCACTCGTGGGCGAACGGTTTGATGGGCATAATTATGTGCAGCAGATCGTAAGCGAGGCAGGTGCAGCTGCATTTTTATGGCAAAAGGATCATGGAGCACCTCCGGCTGAGAACGCTATTGAGGTAGAGGATACGCTAGAAGCCCTTCAGCATCTAGCAGCTGCATACTTACGCGAAACCGGCGTTTCTGTCGTTGGGATCACGGGAAGCAACGGCAAGACGACAACGAAAGACATCGTAAACGCTCTGCTGGGCACGACTTTTAAAGTACACAAAACCGAAGGGAATTATAACAATCATATCGGTTTGCCTTTAACGGTACTGTCCATGCCGCAGGATACAGATATTCTCATTCTGGAGATGGGCATGAGTGGACGTGGAGAGATTCGTCTGCTGGCTAATATTGCCCAACCAGATGTAGCTATCATAACGAACATAGGCGAATCGCACTTGCTGCAGCTTGGTTCTCGTGCGGAAATCGCTCGTGCAAAGTTGGAGATCACAAGTGGCCTTAAGGCTGGTGGTTTGCTGATCTACAACGGAGATGAACCACTGCTTTCACAAGTGTTGGCGGAGTCTGAAACGGTCAAGCCTGAAGGTTTAAAATTGTTTACGTTCGGGCTAGTTGCAGGTAACGATGACTATCCCACTGAAATCACTTCCGATGGAGAAGGCAGCTTATTTATAACAGCCCAATATGGCAAAGAGGCTTTCCGGCTTCCCTTGCTTGGACAGCACAATGTTGTAAATGGTTTGGCAGCACTGGCGGTAGCGCGTCATTTCAATGTCGATGCAGACCATATACGTAAAGGGTTGTCGTCTTTAAAGCTGACGGGCATGCGCATTGAGGTCGTGAACTGTCCTAATGGACTCACCGTGCTAAACGACGCTTATAATGCCAGTCCGGCTTCAATGAAGGCAGCAATTCAGACGTTGTCTGCGTATAAAACGGACGGACGTAAAATCGCCGTGCTTGGTGACATGCTGGAGTTGGGACCTGAGGAAAAGCAATTCCATGAGGAAATTGGAATTTTCGCGGCAAAGCACGACGTAGAAGTACTGTTTACCTACGGTGCGTTAGGCACTTCGATTGCGCAGGGTGCGCAAGAGTTGATGCCAACTGCTAACGTTCACGCTTATACAGATAAGCAAGAGCTGATCCAGTATTTGCTGGATCATCTACACGCCAATGATATTGTGCTGGTTAAGGCATCCAGAGGGATGCGACTAGAAGAAATTGTGGATGCGCTGAAAAACGGTCCGCTACAGAACTGATGTTGACGAGAGGGAGACTCCCATGGATATTCAATTATTACTGCTGACGATCGTCGTATCGTTTATATTGGCGGTCATTGCCGCTCCACTGCTCATTCCGCTGCTGCGGCGAATGAAATTCGGCCAGCAGGTCCGGGATGACGGGCCACAAAGCCATCTTAAAAAAATAGGTACGCCTACAATGGGCGGTATCGTGATTCTGGTGGCTTTTACGCTGACCTTTCTTAAGTTTTCAGCTATCAAAAATACGGACTTTTACGTTCTGCTGGTTGCTACGCTGGGTTTTGGGCTGATCGGCTTTTTGGACGACTATATCAAGATTGTATTCAAACGCTCGTTAGGTCTGACGGCGCGTCAAAAGCTGTTTGGGCAATTATTGTTTGGCGCGATCATGTGCTGGCTTCTGCTTAGTAATGATCATAGTACTGCGATCGGCATCCCTGGAACGTCATGGTCTTTTGATTGGGGCGGCTGGTTTTATTATCCGTTCATCATTATCATGATGCTGGCGATTAGCAATGCTGTCAATTTCACGGATGGGCTGGACGGGCTGCTGTCCGGTACAAGTGCCATTGCCTTTGCTGCTTATGCCATTGTCGCGATTCAGGCGACCTCGCTTCCGGCAGCAGTATGCTCAGCGGCTATGATTGGCGCTGTACTCGGATTTCTCGTGTATAATGCTCATCCTGCCAAGGTGTTTATGGGTGACACAGGCTCGCTGGGAATCGGCGGCGCCATAGGTGCCATTGCCATCGTTACGAAAAGCGAAATTTTGTTCCTCATTATCGGTGGTGTATTCGTAATTGAAATGCTGTCCGTGGTCTTGCAAGTAGCTTCTTTTAAAACACGTGGCAAGCGTATTTTCAAAATGAGCCCGATTCATCATCATTTCGAGCTGTCCGGCTGGTCCGAATGGCGCGTAGTTATTACATTCTGGGCTGTAGGACTGTTGTTGGCAGGACTCGGACTTTATCTCAACAAGGGGTTGTAGACAAATGAACCATCCAGACGCATACAGAGATCAGGAAGTCGTCATTATCGGGCTGGCCAAAAGCGGCGTGCAAGTTGCCAAGGTGCTGCACCAGGCCGGAGCCAAGCTGACAGTCAATGATAAAAAAGATAGGGAACAATGTCCCGAAGCTTCTGAATTAGAGGCTTTGGGAATTTCCGTTTTATGCGGGAGTCACCCAGAGGGGCTAATTCATCCTGGAGTGAAGCTGGTTGTCAAAAATCCAGGGATTCCTTATACGGCTCCTCCCGTACAGAAAGCTGTCGAGCTCGGCATTGAGGTCGTGACCGAGGTTGAGGTCGCCTACCATCTATGTAAAGCTCCGATCATCGGAATTACTGGCTCCAACGGAAAGACGACCACGACCACTTGGGTAGGCAAGCTGTTGGAGGCATCCGGCATGAATCCAATCGTGGCTGGTAATATCGGTACGCCCTTATGTGAGGCGGCTGTGGACGCCAAGTCGGACGAGTGGATGGTTGTGGAGCTGAGCAGCTTTCAGTTAAAAGGAACAAAGGATTTCAAGCCCGCTGTGGCCTGCCTGCTCAATGTAGCTGAGACCCATTTGGACTACCACGGAGGCATGGAGGACTACGTTGCATCCAAGGCGCGTCTATTTGCCAATCAAACGGCGGCGGATACTGCGGTGGTGAACTGGGATGACCCCGTCTGCCGGGAGCTCGTACCCTATATAAAAGCGAAGCTGCTTCCGTTCTCTATGACAGAACGTTTGCAGGAAGGGTTGTTCGCTGACCCGCCATACATACCGGATGTGACGGATGATATTGAACGTAGCATCGTATACCGCGATGGAAATGGTGTGCTGCATCCCATTATAGGCGTAGCTGAGATTGGACTTCCGGGTCGTTTTAACGTAGAAAATGCTCTTGCTGCTTGCGCAATCGCCATTGCTGCAGGCGCAGAACCAGCGAATTTGGCGGAACCATTAAGTACTTTTCGCGGCGTCGAACATCGGCTTGAATATGTTTTAGAACACGCTGGTGTAGCTTATTACAATAATTCCAAAGCAACCAATTCGAAAGCAACAATGATGGCCTTATCTTCCTTTAAGCAACCCATTGTACTCATTGCCGGAGGATTGGATCGCGGTTCTGATTATACAGAGCTCGTACCTTCCTTGCAGGAAGGTGTGAAAGCCGTTGTGCTCTTGGGTGAGACACGGCATAAGTTGGCTGAGCGCGCCCAGCAGGCCGGAATAGAGCATGTCAAGGTCGTCGATAATGGGGAGGATGCCGCCGCTACGCTCGTGGAGGCTGTGAACAAGGCTGCTGAATTTGCTGAGACGGGAGATGTAGTATTACTCTCACCCGCCTGTGCAAGCTGGGATATGTTCCGATCCTATGAAGAGCGTGGACGTATTTTTAAAGAGGCGGCGCATAAATTGTAAGTAGGGGGGTTGGATAAGCCCCTACTTTTATGCAAGGGGTGGCCTCCTGATGAAGCAATCTCGTCCAGCGCCGGATCTATGGCTTTTCGTTTGTATTGTAAGCTTATTAGCCATCGGCATGGTTATGGTATACAGTGCGGGCGCCGTCCTCGCTTTTCACGAGTACGGGGACTCCTACTATTTTGTAAAGCGGCAATTGCTATTTGCAGGGCTCGGTCTTGTAGCGATGTACTTTACTGCCAGAACGGACTACCGGATCTGGCAGAAATATGCCAAGGTTGTGTTGTTGATCTGTCTTGCGTTGCTGGTTGCCGTATTAATTCCCGGCATTGGTGTAGTAAGAGGCGGGGCACGAAGCTGGCTCGGTATTAGCTCTTTCGGCATTCAGCCTTCCGAGTTTATGAAGTTGGGTATGATTCTTTTTCTCGCTCGTTGGCTCAGTCGTCCTGACTATGATATTAGCTCTTTTACGCGCGGCCTGTTGCCCCCGCTTGGACTCATGGGACTGGCTTTTGGGCTTATTATGCTCCAGCCCGATTTGGGCACTGGCACGGTAATGATGGGAGCGTCCATGCTCATCGTATTTACGGCAGGCGCGCGTATGAAGCATCTCGGTCTGCTGGCTTTGTCGGGAGCAGCAGGGTTTGCTGCACTGATTGCAGCTGCGCCTTATCGGCTTCAGCGCATCACCGCTTTTCTGGACCCTTGGTCCGATCCGCTTGGCGCAGGTTATCAAATTATTCAATCGCTATATGCGATTGGTCCAGGCGGCCTGGCGGGCTTGGGGCTTGGCATGAGTCGACAAAAATATAGCTACGTTCCTGAGCCGCAGACTGATTTTATTTTTTCCATTTTGGCGGAGGAGCTTGGCTTTATCGGTGGAATGGCGGTGTTGGGGCTCTTTTTGGTTCTCGTGTGGAGAGGAATGCGTGTCGCTATAACCATTCCGGATACCTATGGTAGTTTGCTTGCGGTGGGTATTGTCGCAATGGTCGCCGTACAGGTCGTCATTAATATTGGTGTCGTTATCGGTTTAATGCCGGTGACAGGAATAACACTGCCCTTAATCAGCTATGGAGGTTCTTCTCTGACCTTAATGCTAACTGCTCTGGGCATTTTACTAAATTTATCACGTTATGCGAGGTGAACGTTTATGCGCGTCGTGTTGAGCGGCGGCGGCACCGGAGGGCATATTTATCCGGCGCTGGCCGTAGCCAGACAGTGCGAAGAGATTGATTCGGACGCTGAATTTTTATACATTGGCGGTCAACGAGGACTCGAAAGCAAGTTGGTTCCTCAGGAAAAAATTCCATTTGAGGCTATTGATATCACAGGATTTCGTCGCAGCTTGTCTGTGGAAAATATAAAAACGATCATGCGCTTTTTCAAAGGGGTTCGCAGATCCAAAGCATTATTAAAGAAATTTAAGCCAGATGTCGTTATTGGCACCGGGGGATATGTATGCGGCCCCGTCGTTTATGCAGCTTCCAAGTTGGGAATTCCCAGCATTATTCATGAGCAAAATGCAATTCCAGGGCTGACTAATACATTTCTGAGTCGCTATGTGGATACAGTGGCTGTTAGCTTTGAAGGCTCAGAAGGAGCTTTCCCCAAAGCTAAAAATGTACTGTACACCGGGAACCCGCGTGCTACAACAGTTCGTTTGGCTAACCGGGATCGGGGATTTGCTACTATTGGGGTACCGATGAACAGCTCGGTCGTCCTTGTGGTCGGTGGCAGCAGGGGAGCGAAGGCCATTAATGACGCCATGATTGCAATGGCTCCGCAACTTTCGCAACTGAAAGACGTCCATTTTGTATATGTAACCGGTGAATCTTATTATGAGCAAACGCTGGATAGCATACGGAATCAGATCGGCTCATTGCCCAATCATCTACACGTGCTTCCCTATATTCACAATATGCCAGAGGTGCTGGCTTGTACCTCATTAATTGTTAATCGCGCAGGTGCGTCCTTCTTGGCAGAGATCACATCGTTGGGCATTCCGTCCATTCTGATCCCATCACCTAATGTGACGAATAACCATCAGGAGGCTAATGCTCGTACACTTGAAAAGGCAGGCGCATCCGTCATGATTGTAGAAAAGGAACTGAGTGGCCCGGCCCTGTTTCAATCTATAGCGGGAATTATGAAGGATGAGGCATGGCGGAGTCGCATGGCAGAGTCGGCGTCTGCGCTTGGCAAGCCTGACTCAGCAGATATTTTAGTAAAAGAAATGGAACGTCTTGCCCATAAAAGGTAGTCTGCAGCGCAGAATTGGGCGGTTGTCACACACCGGATGGTATTTACATAGGATACCCTATAGATTGTGACCATCACTCAGGCTGCCGGTTGTCAGGTGAGAGCCTTATAACCATGCGGGGCAAGCAACAAGGAGGTTTCAGTACAATGCAGCAATGGATGCCATTATTAGCGGAGCATGATATCGGAAAAGTGCTGGAGCATGAGCCGCTGTCCAAATATACGACATGGAGGATTGGAGGCCCTGCGGATGCACTCGTCATCCCGGATACCAAAGAGCAGCTGGCAAGAGTATTGAAGCTGGCTAGCGAGCACGGAATTCCCTGGATGCAGTTGGGTCGGGGCTCCAACATGCTCGTCTCTGACAAAGGGATACGGGGACTTGTGATCAAGCTGGGGCCAGGATTTGATTATGTTCATTTTGAAGATGAACAGATCGTTGCTGGAGGAGGCGTTTCACTAGTCAAACTGTGCGTTATGGCCAGCAAGCAGGGCCTGTCCGGCCTTGAATTTGCTGGTGGTATCCCAGGATCAGTCGGTGGGGCTGTCTACATGAACGCCGGTGCCCATGGGTCTGATGTGTCACAAATATTCCAGTCCGCTGAGATTGTGCTGGATACAGGGGAATTGGTTGTGTACGATGCCGAGAATATGCATTTCAGCTATCGTCACTCCGTGTTGCATGAGCAACGTGGAATGGTGACAGAGGCAGTGTTTCGGATGAAGCGGGGCGACCGCGAGGAAATTTCAGCAGCACTTGCGGCTTTTAAAGACCGCCGCCGGCTGACCCAGCCGTTACAGTTAGCTTGTGCAGGAAGCGTATTTCGTAATCCTCCAGGAGACTATGCTGCTCGTCTTATTGAGAGCGCAGGTCTCAAGGGCTTGAAGGCGGGAGGCGCAGAGGTATCTGTACAGCATGCCAATTTCATTGTAAATACCGGTCAAGCGACAGCAGAGGACGTGCTTACCCTAATGAAGCATATTCAAAGTACAATATCATCTCAAACCGGCATCAAGCTAGTTCCGGAGGTTTTCGTAGTGGGTGAGCGGTAAACTCGGAGGTGATACATTGGACAAATTGGTGATTGAGGGAGGCCGTCCCCTGTCAGGCACCATACGTATCCATGGGGCAAAAAATGCGGCACTACCTATTCTTGCAGCGAGCTTACTAGCACAAGGTAAGGTAGAAATTCGGAATGTGCCCCATCTTTTAGACATTAAGGTCATGCTGCACATCCTTGAAAGACTCGGCTGTACATGCCGACATGAAGAGGAAACGGTATACGTGGATACGTCGTCCGTCCGAACGTTCCAAATTCCAGAAGATTTGATGAAGCAAATGCGCTCATCTATCTTTCTGATGGGACCGCTGCTCGCCAGATATGGAGAAGTTTCCATTTACCAGCCCGGAGGCTGCGCCATAGGCGAGCGCAAAATTGATCTTCACCTAGAGGGCTTAAAAGCTCTTGGCGCAGAGATAGAGGAAAAAGACGAGCAAATTACATTTCGAGCCCACAAGCTAATCGGCTCGGACATCCACATGGATTTCCCGAGTGTAGGTGCAACGGAAAATATTATGATGGCTGCTGCGTTGGCTGAAGGACGAACAACGATCACCAATGCAGCGAGGGAACCGGAAATTCAGGATCTACAAAACTTCTTGAATGCCATGGGAGCCCGCATTATCGGTGCTGGAACCGACACGATTACAATTACGGGGGTCAGTCGCCTCAATCCGTGTACGTATGAGGTCATTCCTGACCGCATAGTAGCTGGAACGGTTATGATTGCAGCTGCAGCTACACGAGGAAGTGTGTCGCTGACCCACTGCAATCCATCCCATTTGTCTGCTCTGATTCACGTCCTCAGGCGGGCTGGTGTTCAAATCGGCATCTTGAATGATATAATGACCGTAAGTTGTATGAGTCGTCCCAAAGCAGTGGAGAGGATCGTTACCTCCCCTTACCCGTCTTTTCCGACGGATTTGCAATCTCAGGTCATGGTTCTGCTTTCCTTGGCGGACGGATTCAGTGTCATGAAAGAGACCGTCTTCGAAAGCCGATTCAAACATGTAGATGAACTAAATGTAATGGGTGCTGATATTACGGTTGATGCAAATGCTGCTTTTATAAGAGGAGTTTCTCGTCTGTACGGGGCTACGGTAGAGGCTACCGATCTGCGGGCAGGGGCTGCGCTGGTCATAGCGGGTCTAGCGGCTCAAGGACGTACCATTGTCGAGCAGGTTCATCATATTGACAGAGGGTATGACCGAATCGAACGTCTTTTCCAGGGACTGGGTGCCCGAATGAGCCGTCAGTCTCCGGTGCCGGAGCAGCTGGATTTCGTAAATTAATGCCTGTAATGTCCCTCCGTTAACGGGGGGACAAAAGGCTTTTGTGGAGAGAAGCTATGCCAAATGCTCAAATACCTGTTCTTAAAAAGAACAGAACGAAAAAAAGTACAAGCCGGAAGATTGCTATTCTTCTCATTTTGTTGTTTATCGTACTGCTCGCTGTTCTCTTTTTCCGTTCTTCGTTGAGTCGGGTTTCTGAAATTCGTTTTGATGGTAATGTATTTTCGACCCGAGATCAGCTTCTTAATCGAAGCGGTCTGGCTGTTGGAGATCAGTATTTCGGAGTCAGTTCATCCGACATCTCTGAGAAACTGCGGGAAATTCAATCGATACAGCAAGTCACAGTGGACAAGCAGTTTCCGGGGATTATTGCTATTCACATTAAAGAGTTTGCTACGGTTGCTTACGAGTTGCAGAGTGACGGGAGCCTTCGTGCTATTCTAGCGAACGGGACAAGCGTGGGCGTGGGGAGTAGCGGAATAGCCGTTGAGAAGCCTATTTTGACCAAATGGAAATCTGATGATCCGTACAAAGCGAAGCTGTGTGATGCTTTATCACGCATTCCGGGGGAATGGACAGCCGATATTTCGGAAATTATTCCCGCGCCGATTCCTTCTTTTCCGGACCGCATCAAAATGTACACACGTTCCCAGTTTGAGGTTATTACAACCGTTTCTCTACTGAATTCTAAAATCAGCTATTTGAACCAGGTGCTAGAAACAGAAGATCCAGGTTTGATCACCATGTTGGAGGCGGATTCCTACGTTCCGTTCAAACCGGATACGAGTGAAGAGGGCCAAGAAAAAGATACTACTCAGTGATGTGAAAAAATGCTAGAATTGATTTTATGGGTAATAGACTTGCCTCCTTCTTTTTTCTTCAAATTTTTATGTGACTGCAACCATAAATTGGCTTCTAAAAAATTTGTAGAAAAAAGAGGGAAAGCATGGAGTTTGTTGAATATGTACAGAGTGTGTTTAAAGAACGAAATTCATTTTGGAGTCAGGAGGTGCCACAGACTTGAGCAACAATGACATCATTGTTAGTTTGGACATCGGTACATCCAAAGTTCGGGCTATTATTGGGGAAATGAATAATGGAACCTTTAATATTATTGGAGTTGGATCTGCCGACTCGGAAGGGATTCGCAAAGGTGCAATTGTAGACATTGATCAAACCGTGCAATCAATCCGTAACGCCGTGGATCACGCAGAACGCATGGTTGGTATTCAAATAACAGAAGTGTATGTGGGGATTTCAGGCAATCATATTGGCCTGCAAAATAGTCATGGCGTAGTAGCCGTGTCCAACGAGGACCGTGAAATCGGTGAGGAGGACATTGAGCGTGTACTGAAGGCAGCTGAGGTTATTGCCGTACCACCAGAGAGAGAAATTATTGACGTGGTAGCCAAGCAGTATGTCGTGGATGGCCTTGAAGGCATTCAGGACCCTCGCGGTATGATTGGAGTTCGTCTCGAAGTAGAGGCTACGATTGTTACTGGAGGCAAGACCCCGATACATAATCTGTTGCGCTGCGTTGAGAAAGCTGGCTTGAGGATTAAAGATCTGGTGTTGCTACCTCTTGGAGCCGGACAATTGTCTCTTTCGAAGGATGAAAAGGTGATGGGTTCAGTGCTGGTGGATATTGGTGCAGGATCTACGAATGTTGCCATTTTCCAGGAAGGAACGATTGTTGCCACATCTACACTTCCGATTGGTGGAGAATTTGTAACCAATGATATTGCCTACGGACTGAGAACCCTTACCGATCAAGCCGAAAAAGTAAAGCTTAAGTACGGCTGCGCATGGTATGATGATGCGGCAGCCGATGTCGTCTTTAAAGTGACGCGTATCGGCAGTAACGTGGATAAGGAGTTCAACCAGCAGGATTTGGCTGCTATTATTGAGCCGAGAGTGCAGGAAATTTTTCAACTCATTCAGGCGGAAGTTAAGCGCTTGGGTTACACAGAGCTTCCGGGAGGTTATATACTTACCGGAGGCACCGTCTCCATGCCTGGTGTACTTCAGGTGGCACAAAGCGAACTGGCCGCTTCCGTAAGGATCGCCGTACCTGATTTTATCGGTGTAAGGGATCCGGGTTACACGAGCGGAGTTGGAATCTTGCATAATGCTATTCGTTACTATCGCGGAAGATCGACTAGCGTTAGCAACAGTGGCGGAAGTACCAAGAAGCCGACTAACCGAACCAAAAGCAGTAGTCCCGCTGCGGAAGGCGAGCAAAAGCAGGGGTTGATTGAACGCTTAAAAAATATGTTCAGTGAATTTATATAACGTTCATTGCTAATTATGCCAATCATGGACGGGCCATCCATGCACATTGAGGGGGAGATGGAATAGTATGTTGGAATTTGATTTTGAAATGGAGAGCTTGGCTCAAATTAAAGTGATCGGCGTCGGAGGCGGCGGCAGCAATGCGGTTAACCGAATGATCGAAAATGGTGTTCAGGGTGTGGAGTTCATCACAGTCAATACAGATGCCCAGGCACTTCATTTAGCGAAGTCTGAGCATAAGCTTCAAATTGGGGATAAGCTGACCCGCGGTCTGGGTGCCGGTGCTAACCCCGATGTGGGTAAAAAAGCGGCTGAAGAATCGCGTGAGCTCATTATGAATACGCTCAAAGGTGCGGATATGGTATTCGTAACGGCGGGAATGGGTGGCGGTACTGGAACCGGAGCGGCTCCTGTCATTGCTGAAATTGCCAAGGAATGCGGCGCGCTGACTGTAGGCGTGGTAACCCGACCATTCACGTTTGAAGGGCGTAAGCGTTCCAATCAAGCTGAACTTGGTATTGAGGGATTAAAAGAAAAAGTAGACACTTTGATAGTAATCCCGAATGACCGTTTGCTTGAAATTGTGGACAAGAAAACCCCAATGTTGGAAGCATTCCGTGAAGCAGACAATGTTCTGCGTCAGGCGGTACAAGGTATTTCAGATTTGATCGCTGTACCGGGTCTAATCAACCTCGACTTTGCTGACGTTAAGACGATCATGACGGAGCGTGGCTCCGCTTTGATGGGGATTGGTGAAGCAACTGGTGAAAATCGTGCGGCTGAAGCAGCACGCAAGGCTATCATGAGCCCGTTGTTGGAGACATCCATTGAAGGTGCTCGTGGTGTGATTATGAACATCACTGGTGGCAACAACCTGTCTCTGTATGAGGTTAATGAGGCAGCTGAAATTGTAACATCGGCTTCCGATCCGGAAGTAAACATGATTTTCGGTGCTATCATTGACGAAGAGTTGAAAGAAGAGATCAAGGTTACCGTCATTGCCACTGGCTTTGAAGGCAAGCCAAGTCAACCGGCACCGGGACGTAAACCGGCAGCCAACCCGGCTACTTCCGAACCGGCGGAAAAAGGCTCTCCTAACTTGCGTCCATTTGGTAACACTCAAAGCAGTGACCAATTAGACATTCCTACATTCTTACGTAACCGTTCGCGCAATAATAATAACGATAACTAGTTTCAATTCAGACTGCCCGCATTCTCCTTGGAGATGCGGGCTTCTTTCTGTTTTCCGTATCCTGCAGTTCAGGCGCTTCTCCTCTTTCCGACAAAATTAGTCGGTCACCGTCCCCACCGTTAGACAGACTTTGAACAGCATGACTACTATACTTAAGCCTATCCTGCAAACGCTGGGCGGGTGAAGCCTTGGTTGTTTATATCGACTTGATTTTTTTGGCCAATTTGTTCATTGATGCTGTGCTGCTGATGGTCACCGCCTGGATGAGAAAAATTCGTCCGGTGTGGTGGAGGTTGATGGCTTCAGCTGGAATCGGCGCAATGTACGTGGTCATGATGTTTGTGCCGGAACTGTCCTTTTTATTTACATTCCTGATCAAACTGGCATTATCGGTCATAATGCTGCTGGTGGCTTTTGGATTTGGCAGCATGCAAAAGTATCTTCGTACAATGGGTGCTTTTTACATGATCAATTTTGTAGCTGCAGGTGGTATTTTGGGGATGCATTATTTTCTCCAAAATACGGGGGAATTGTTTAATGGTATCTGGTACACCGCTTCGGGAGGAATGTCTTTTGAACTGAAAATCGCATTCTGGTTTATTTTATGCGCATTTGGCGGAGTGATGCTTTTCTTTCGTATTGTGCAGTCCTCAAAGCAGCGCACAGAAAGGATGAGTGGGTTTCTGGGACAAGTGCAGGTGTGGATTGGGCAGGATCATATTGAGTGTACAGGCTTGTTGGATACAGGTAACCAGCTCTATGATCCTTTGACCCGAACCCCCGTGATGGTCATGGAGGCGGCCTTGTGGGAATCGTATTTGCCCGCCTCCTGGCTTCGAAAATGTTCTGAGGGTAATGCTGACCAACTGGTGATGGAACTGGGGGACGAATCGTTTAGCTGGCAGGATCGTGTTCGTCTCGTCCCCTATCGTGGAATTAACCGCAGTCATTCCTTTATGCTCGCCCTCAAACCAGACCGAGTAGAGGTGGTGATGAATGGGGCTCATTTTGTACATCATCGAGTGTTGATTGGCTTGGATGAGGGAACATTGTCAGCAGAGGGTAAGTATCGTGCCATCATCCACCCGGATGTGACGGCACAAGAAGAGGGCAGTGCTGATACCAACCAGAAACGAGATGCACATTTTAGTGAGCATTTTACGGAATCAGGATGACGAGCATAAACACAAAATGATGTTTGAAGGCGACGAGAAATATCCAATGGTGAAATGGGCGGAGCACAGCTGGAATTGCACTATTTTCAAAAGGGGGAGAATGATATGTGGGAACAGATGAAATTGAAGATGAAAATTAGGCTAGCGTTGCAATTGCAATATTATCGTATTTTATTTTTATTTGGGCTGAAAAGTGAAGAAATTTATTATATTGGCGGCAGCGAGGCGCTCCCCCCACCGCTGACGAGAGACGAAGAAGAATATTTGCTGGGGAAACTTTCTTCTGGAGATGCAGCAGTACGGTCGATGCTAATCGAAAGAAATTTGCGGTTAGTCGTATATATTGCCCGTAAATTTGAGAATACGGGAATCAACATTGAGGATCTCGTATCCATTGGTGCTATTGGACTAATCAAAGCGGTTAACACTTTTGATCCAGAGAAGAAAATCAAACTTGCGACATATGCGTCTCGATGCATTGAGAATGAGATTTTGATGTATTTGCGTCGCAATAGTAAAACGAGAACGGAAGTTTCTTTTGATGAGCCTCTGAATATTGATTGGGACGGTAATGAATTATTGCTTTCCGATGTGATGGGGACGGAAAATGATACCATTTACCGTAATATTGAGGAGCAGGTGGACCGTAAATTATTGCATAAGGCACTGGATAAGTTGACGGATCGAGAGCGTTTGATTATGGAGCTGCGCTTCGGCTTACAAGACGGAGAAGAGAAGACACAGAAGGATGTTGCTGACCTGTTGGGTATCTCGCAATCGTATATTTCGCGTCTGGAAAAGCGAATTATAAAGCGCTTACGAAAAGAATTTAATAAAATGGTATAATGCATGGGTATATCCGGAAGCGATGGAAACGGCGAATAAAAAAATGCCCTCAGGAGATAATGTACATTAATGTTGCTCCTTGGGAGGTAAGACACGATGACCCGAAATAAAGTGGAAATTTGCGGTGTGGATACCGCCAAACTGCCGGTATTAACCAATGCAGAAATGCGCGAGTTGTTCACATCACTTCAGCAAAATAATGAACGATCAGCCAGAGAAAAATTGGTCAACGGCAATCTCCGACTCGTCCTGAGTGTGATTCAACGATTTAACAATCGGGGAGAGTTTGTGGACGATTTGTTCCAGGTAGGATGTATCGGCCTAATGAAGGCGATTGATAATTTTGACCTTTCGCAAAACGTAAAGTTCTCCACTTATGCGGTGCCGATGATTATCGGAGAGATCCGCCGTTATTTGCGGGATAACAATCCGATCCGTGTATCTCGTTCGTTACGGGATATTGCATATAAGGCGCTTCAGGTGCGGGACAGTCTGACGAATCTGAACTCGCGAGAACCAACGATTTTTGAAATTTCAGAGGCACTGAATGTGCCCAAAGAAGACGTTGTGTTCGCGTTGGATGCGATTCAGGATCCGGTTTCGCTGTTCGAGCCGATATATCACGACGGGGGCGACCCAATCTATGTGATGGATCAGATCAGTGATGACAGAAATAAAGACGTCTCATGGATTGAGGAAATCGCTCTGCGGGAAGCGATGCATCGCCTGGGCCAGCGTGAAAAGATGATATTGTCTATGCGTTTTTATGAAGGAAAGACGCAAATGGAGGTTGCCGACGAAATCGGTATCTCTCAAGCCCAGGTTTCAAGATTAGAGAAGTCGGCTATACAGCAAATGCAAAAACATGTAAAGTCCTAATGAAATGAATGCTTGAATGATTCAGCGATAAAAACGATCCTACCCGGATCGTTTTTGCGTTTACAGGACATTTTTTGGGCTCTTCCGCTCATATAGTGAAATAAAGGATGTGATGCGTGTGAGTGCACCAGAAACGTCAGTAAGAGCAATGAAAATTTCCGAGTTTCAAACCAAGGATGTCATTAACATTGTAGATGGACGACGTCTGGGACAAATCAGTGATTTGGAGATTGACGTGCGGCAGGGGAAAATTGAAGCCATTGTGGTTCCAGGCAGCAGTCGTTTTATGGGCTGGTTTGGAGGCGGAAGCGAGTTGGTCATTCCGTGGCGCAACATTGTGAAAATTGGTTCGGATGTTGTGCTTGTACGACTGGAAGGATTGCATGAGCCGTCGGGTGAAGGGGAGGAAAAGTTGTATATCGAACGTCAAGAGCGGAGTGACCGACGGGGCTTCTGAACTTGCAGATCTACGTATTTTAGTGTGTTGTGAAGACACGGCGGCGGCTTTTTGGTACACTGGGCAGTAGAGGTGAGAATGAATGGAACCATTTGTAGTGAACACCGAGGCTACGGGGGCTGCGCTTATGAAAGATGGCGGACGTCCCGTACCGGAGTTGTTATATATTCAATCTTGGGAGCGGCAGGTTCAGGGATTAACAGCGGGTTTTACAGGTCGTCATGGCGGTGTCAGTGAGGTGCCCTACGCTAGTCTGAACTGTGCGTTCCATGTAGGGGATGACCCCGAGCAAGTTATTCGTAACCGTCGGCTCATTGCTGAGCAGCTTGGCTTTGCTGCTGAAGCGTGGACGTGCGGTGAACAGGTTCATGGTCATCATGTTGCTGTGGTCAAGGCTGCTGATCGCGGGCGGGGCTTTATGGATCGTGCATCCGCTTTTCAGGACACAGATGGACTTTTGACGAATGTACCTGGCATTTTGCTGACGTCCTTTTATGCAGACTGTGTACCATTATATTTTTGTGATCCAGTCCGCCGTGTGATTGGGTTGGCGCATGCAGGCTGGAAGGGAACCGTTGCGGAAATCGCATTGAAAATGGTACAGACCATGCAAAACGAATATGGATCTCAGCCGTCTGATATACTAGCAGCTATTGGTCCTTCCATTGGTTCTGAATCCTATGAGGTGGATGAGCATGTGATGAGCCAAATTCGGGTTTTGGAGCATGATTGCCCGGGTAATGATAAATGGGAAGGTTCTGTTTACTTCCCCTTAACCGACGGAAAAACACTACTTGACTTGAAACAATGCAATCGACACATTATGATGAAAGCAGGAATATTGCCGAGCCATATCGAATGTACTACCTTATGCACGAGTAGCCGTAGCGATTTGTTTTTTTCATATCGCAAAGAAGGCGGCGTCACAGGAAGAATGGCGAGTTGGATTGGTCTGGAAGAGAGGTGAGTCCTCCCGTGTCTTTGGAGGAACGAATTAAAGAAGTGAATGCCCGTGTAGAAGCGGCATGTGCCCGAAGCGGACGTTCGTGTGATGAAGTTAATGTGATCGCTGTCACGAAATATGTTTCGGCGGCGACAATGACATCGGTACTGGATAGCGACTTAGAGCATGTGGGCGAAAATCGCTGGCAGGATGCTGCGGATAAATGGAGCAAGTTGGGTGACCGGGGAACGTGGCATTTTATTGGTCATCTCCAAACGAATAAGGTTAAAGATGTGATTGGAAAATTTAAATTTATACATTCGCTTGACCGCTTATCGCTCGCTCAGGAATTGGACAAGAAGGCAGCCGCTCTGGGACTGCGAGTTAAAGCTTTTGTGCAAGTCAATATTTCTGGGGAAATATCCAAATATGGCTTGTCCTCTGAGGCGGTTGTCCCCTTTTTGGAACAAATTCGCGAGTTGGAGCATGTGGACGTGATTGGCTTGATGACGATGGCTCCTCATGAGCAAGACCCGGAAAAAACTCGGCCTGTGTTTCGGGGATTACGTGAATTACGGGATAGGTTAAATGGACAAGCCTTGACCAGAGAACCCATCGCTCACTTGTCTATGGGGATGTCCAATGATTTTGAAGTGGCGGTTGAAGAGGGAGCGACCTGGCTGCGGCTTGGTTCCGTACTGGTCGGACGAGAGGAGGATTTCCATTGGGCGTAATGAATAAGTTCATGAACTTTCTGGGGCTTCAGGAAGAAGAGGAAGTTATAGAGCGAGAGGTTATGAATACGCCGGAAGATCAAGAAATTGAAACCCCAAGCTTTGATAAACGTAAGAACCAGAAGAGCACTAATGTTGTCAGCATCCATTCACAGAAAAATGTGAAAGTTGTCCTGTATGAGCCGCGTTCTTATGATGAAGCACAGGAAATTGCCGACCATATCCGTTCCCATCGCACCGTCGTAGTTAATTTGCAACGAATTCGCAAGGATCAGGCGCTGCGCATTATTGATTTTTTGAGTGGTACTGTGTATGCACTGGGTGGTGGTATCTCCAAGGTCGGGAACAATATTTTTCTGTGTACACCAGATACGGTTGAGATTCAAGGCTCTATTACGGAAATACTGGCTGACACTGAACAAGAACTTAACAGAATGAGGTGAACTTTTCTTGATCGAGGTAATTTACTGGCTATTTCAGATTTATTCGTACATGATCATTGCATATGTTCTGCTGTCATGGCTTCCTAATGCCAGAGAGAGTGTAATTGGTGATTTACTTGCCAAGTTTGTGGAGCCGTATTTGTCTCCGTTTCGCAGGTTTATACCGCCAATCTTCGGGATGATTGATATTTCACCCATCGTTGCGCTGATTGCTCTGCGTTTTGCGTCATACGGTTTGATTTCTTTAATTGGTAATTTCGTCTAGGAGGAGTTATGCGAACTGAGATTTATGAGCATTTTCACCCGGATGAACGGGATTATGTGGATCGCGCTTCCGAATGGATCAGTCATGCGGGAGCTTATCATGAGCAGAAGCTGACTGATTTTTTGGACCCGCGCCAACAGTACATATTGGAGACACTTGCTTCGAAGGAAGACAAGGTCACGATTAGGGTAGATGGCGGATACATGGCTTCGGAACGAAAGCGGGCGCTTATTGCGCCCGATTATTCGTATTTGGACGGTGAGGAGATGGGGATTCAGGTCCTTTCCATCACATCTGACGATCATAAAATAGGTACCCTTGAGCACGGTGATTATCTAGGTGCCCTACTGGGACTTGGAATCAAACGTGGGAAAATCGGGGACATTCATGTACTTGATGATGGGTGCCATGTATTGGTAGCTTCAGAGATTGTCGATTTTATGACGATGCATTTGCAGCAGGTACATCGTGTCCATGTATGGACAGAACTGTTGCCTGTAGCGAGTCTGCGAACGAAGGAAGTTGCATTAGAGGCGCTAGATCTGACTGTCGCTTCTTTACGACTGGACGGTATTGCCAGCGATGTGTACAAGCTAAGCCGCAGTAAAATATTAACACCGATTCGGGCGGGACGGTGCCGGGTAAATTGGAAGGTGGAGGAGAATCCATCCACTCCACTTAAAGCTGGGGACGTTATTTCCATGCAGGGTTTTGGGCGTTTCAAAGTGCTTGAAACAGACGGGATGACAAAAAAGGGAAGATTCCGTGTCAAAATTGGTAAGTTTGTATAGCTGTAGGCAGGAATCACGAGCTTTCTGTCGAAAGAATTAAGCTATAGCGAAGAACTGGAACGATTTTGCTCTGTACAGTATTCACAAAACGGGGTATGATGACCGATAGATGATAGTGAGCGTCGTGACGCGGAAAATGTATTTTTTGTCAATCTTATAGGAGGTGGACGGCATGCCATTAACGCCATTGGATATACATAACAAGGAATTTGCCCGCCGGCTTCGCGGTTATGATGAGGATCAGGTTAATGAATTTTTGGATCAGGTGATCAAAGATTACGAGGGCGTTATTCGTGAAAATAAAGAACTGAGCACCGAGTTGTTGAACGTACAGGAGAAGCTCGATCATTTCGCGACGATTGAGGATACGCTGAGTAAGACGATTATCGTGGCGCAGGAAGCGGCTGATGAAGTTCGTAACAACGCCAAGAAAGAATCCCAACTGATCGTGAAGGAAGCGGAAAAAAATGCGGACCGTATTGTGAACGAAGCATTGTCTAAATCCCGCAAGATCGCGTTGGAGGTTGAAGAACTGAAGAAGCAGGCATCAATTTACCGAGCACGGTTTCGTACACTGGTGGAAGCACAGCTTGATTTGTTAAGCCAAGACGGCTGGGAAGCCCTTGAAAACCGGGAACGCGAAGTACTGGAGCGCGAGCGTGAGATGAAAGAAATTTACTAATTTCATTTCTGACAAGCTTTTATTAGGCTTTGTTAGGGTTGACTTTTATCTTTAAACAGGCTATAACTGTAAATACTATACTGAATTCAATGATTATCCGTCCGTCGGCTGATGGTTGTTATTCAAGGCAACGATGTTGCTGATTTAATATTCGATGAATTTAACATGTTTAATTCGTTGATGGGAACGAGTACGTCATGATTTGTCCCTCAGAGAGTTGGCCTTCCGGTGCAAGCCAACGTTCAGAACATGACCGAAGATCCTCCCGGAGAAGTGAGCTGAAGCGCTTAAGATTTTTTATGGCGTGTGTAAGCAATCACCGTTTGCCATGCGTTATAATGGCGCCCTGCTGTAGTTGAGTGGGGCTCAGAGAGCCGTGATGAGACTGTATTTTTAGAATGGTCTGTTTTTACGGAATCAGGGTGGTAACGCGAGCACAGTCTCGTCCCTTTACAGGGATGGGGCTTTTTTTGTTGCTTTTTTTAGGAAATGCTAGGGAAATCAATGATGAGCAGAGAGGGAGTATGACAGTATGAACAGAGTGGATGTTAAAGAAAAAGCACGGTCCCGTGACCTGCGCATCCTGAGCAAATGGAAACAAGAGGACACATTCCGTAAATCCATCACAAATCGTGAAGGAAAGCCAAATTTTGTATTTTATGAGGGCCCACCAACAGCTAACGGTAAACCGCATATCGGTCACGTGCTGGGACGTGTAATTAAGGATTTTGTAGGCCGCTATCAGACAATGAAGGGATACCGCGTCGTACGTAAGGCAGGCTGGGACACGCATGGCTTGCCAGTAGAATTGGGTGTACAAAAGCAACTGGGAATCTCCCACAAGCCTGAAATTGAAGAATATGGCGTTGAAAAGTTTATTAAGAAATGTAAGGCAAGCGTGTTTGAGTATGAGCAACAATGGCGTGATCTAACCGAAGCGATCGGATACTGGACAGACCTCGATAACCCGTACATTACTTTGGATAATAACTACATCGAGAGCGTATGGAACATTTTGGCGACAATTCATGAAAAAGATCTGTTGTATCGTGGTCATCGTGTGAGTCCGTATTGCCCGGATTGTCAGACGACGCTAAGTTCTCATGAAGTAGCGCAGGGCTACAAAGATGTGAAGGATCTGAGTGCCACGGCGAAATTCAAGCTGCATAGCAGTGGTGAATATGTACTGGCTTGGACGACAACACCTTGGACCTTGCCGAGTCACGTGGCGCTCGCCGTCAACCCTGAACTGGAATATGCACGTGTGAAGCAGGAAGACGGTGTATACATCGTTGCTAAAAATCTGGTTGAGGACGTAATTAAAGGCGATCATGAAGTGATTGGCACACTATCCGGTTCAGAACTGGTTGGCCAAACGTATACCCCGCCATTTACGTATTTTCAGGTTGAGAAGGGTAATCAGATTCTGGGTGCGAAGTTCGTAACAGACTCCAGTGGTACAGGTATCGTTCATATGGCTCCAGCGCATGGTGAGGATGATTACCGGGTATGTCGTGAAAATGGTGTTGAATTCATCAACGTGGTGGATCTTCAAGGTAACTATGTAGAGGAAATCACTGATTTTGCAGGCCGTTTTGTGAAAGACTGTGATGTAGATATTGTTAAAATGCTGTCCGAAAAAGGTTTGCTGTACAGCAAGGAAAAATACGAGCATAGCTATCCGTTCTGCTGGCGCTGCGATACTCCATTATTGTACTATGCTATGGACAGCTGGTTTATCAAAACAACTGCGATCAAGGATCAATTGATTGCCAACAACAGCGAAGTCGAATGGTACCCGGGGCATATACGTGAAGGACGTTTTGGCAAGTTTTTGGAGGAACTGGTGGATTGGAACATCAGTCGCGATCGCTATTGGGGTACACCACTAAACATCTGGGTTTGTGAGGAAACTGGAGAACAGTTCGCTCCGCATAGTATTGCTGAATTGAGGGAACGTGCGATTGGCGATGTACCAGCGGACATCGAGCTGCACAAACCATATGTAGATGATATTAAGGTTCGTAGCCAATGCGGTAAATACGAAATGACTCGTACACCGGAAGTAATCGACGTATGGTTCGATAGTGGCTCCATGCCGTTTGCACAGCATCATTATCCTTTTGAAAATAATGAAACGTTCGAGCAGCAATTTCCGGCAGATATGATCTGTGAAGGGATTGACCAGACTCGTGGCTGGTTCTATAGCTTGCTTGCGGTTTCGACTATGCTGACTGGCAAAGCTCCTTATAAAGCTGTCATGGCGACAGGCCATGTACTGGATGAGCAGGGGCAGAAAATGTCTAAATCCAAGGGTAATGTTATTGATCCGTGGGAAGTGATTGACGAGTACGGTACAGATGCTTTCCGCTGGGCATTGCTGTCTGATAGTGCACCATGGAATAGCAAACGTTTTTCCAAAGGCATTGTAGGTGAGGCTAAATCGAAGCTGGTGGATACGCTTGTAAATACACACGCTTTTCTGACTTTGTATGCGGATATCGACGGATTTGATCCGGCACAGCATCCGTTCAAACCATCGGCTCATAAGTTGGATCGTTGGATTTTGTCCCGTCTGAACAGCCTCATTTTGGTAGTGGACAAAGCGCTGGCTGTAAATGACTTCCTGAACTCATCTAAAGCAATTGAATCGTTTATTGATGAGCTGAGCAACTGGTATATCCGTCGTTCACGCGACCGATTCTGGGGCAATGGTCTTACAGAAGATAAGCTGGATGCATACCGTACACTGACCGAAGTGTTGTTAACGACTGCCAAACTGCTTGCGCCGTTTACACCACTGCTTGCAGAGGATATTTACCTCAACCTAAGCAACGGGGAAAGTGTTCATCTGGATGATTATCCGACTGCCAATGAGTCCTTGATCGATTTGGAACTGGAACGAGATATGGAAACGGCACGCCGTGTCGTTGAATTGGCGCGTAACGTCCGCAACGAAACGGGTTTGAAAACGCGTCAACCGTTGTCCGAGTTGATTCTGTCCATGGATCAGGACTTTGAACTGAGTGGCTATGAGGAAATCATCAAAGATGAGATTAACGTGAAGCATATTCATGTTGAGACGGACGATAGCGGCTTTGTAGATTTTACACTGAAACTGAATTTGAAAGTAGCAGGCAAGAAATACGGCAAAAATGTCGGTTTCCTACAAAACTTTTTCAAAGGAATGTCTGCTGAGGATACCCGTTCTGTTGTAGAAAAAGGAGTGTTAAACGTCGCTTCTCCAGAAGGTGAAGAGCTGCAAGTTACGGCCGAAGAACTGCTGGTGGAGAAAAAAGCGAAAGAAGGCTTCGCTTCTGCTTCCGGTTATGGCTTAACGGTAGCGTTGAACACAGACATTACGCCAGAGCTGGAGCAAGAGGGTTGGGTACGTGAAGTGGTTCGTGCGGTACAGGATTATCGTAAAAAACTGGATCTGCCGATTGAAAAGTATGTGGCGTTGACGTTGGATGTAGATAACGAGCTGCGTCAGGCCATCGAAAGCTTCGATTCTGTGTTGCGTGAGAACGTATTGGTTACTACTGTGACATTTGGTCAAGCCGAACCGGCAGAACATGTGGATGTGAACGGTAAAACCATCGGCGTTCATATTGGAGAATAATTACAAGCCCCCTGTCCCATAATACAATAACAGGCAGCATATAAAAACGAGCCTAAGCATCGGAAACGGTTTTTCTCCGTTACGTGCTTCGGCTCGTTTGCTGCGTTCAGGGCAGCCATGGGAAAAGGGGGATTGTGCATATGACGGCACGATCAAGGCGTAGACAGGGGAGAAGTCTCCGAGAGATGAACGGAGAAGGAGCAGCCGTAGCCGCAGATAAAAGCAAAACAGGTAATCAGGCAGAGCAATTAAGTCGTGTTGAAAAGCTGATACGTGCTGTGTCAGAGCAGATGGAACGGACACGTATTGCAGATTATGCTTTGCTGCTGAACAAGCCTTGGCGATTACTTTGGCTAAATCTAATATCAGGCGTTTCCAGGGGAATCGGCATCGCGCTAGGTTTTACTTTTTTTGCCGCTACCATTATTTATGTGCTGCAAGTGCTCGGAGCGTTGAATTTGCCGATTATCGGTGATTATATCGCTGATATTGTACGAATTGTACAACGACAATTGGAGCTTACTACCTATTAGGCAGCGATCTCCACTTTGAAGTTCACGATTCGTCTTCGTGCGTATCCGGCTCCAGTAGACCTTCGCCCTCGCCATCTTCGATATAACGCTGATAAATGGAGCTGCGAATAACAGATACATTTTGTCCATAAATGTCAGTAGCAACAAAGCTTTCGTATGGTTCTACGAAGCCCATATTATCGTCGCCTGCTTCAATTTCCATATCATCATAACTGTGGATGTCTCCACTTTCGGCCATGGCTGGTGTGTTAGAGGTACCCCAATTTTCGACGATCTGCCAGGCATCTTCACCGTCGAAGCCGTTTTGATCATCACGATCATCCAGACTTGTTCTGCCGAACGAGGGAGCGAGAAATTCTTCCTCCACTGGGCGGCGGTTAGACACTTCTGTTTCGGGACTGTACTCTTTACAGTAAATGGTATAGGGAACAGCCAGCAGGCGCTCATAGGGAATGGGTTTACCGCTGGCGGCACAAATGCCATACGTCCCCTTTTCCATGGCCATCAGAGCTGATTCGATGCGTTCTAATTGGAATTCGTCGTGCTCCAGTAAGGAAATATCCTTGGCTCGCTCGTAGGTTTCGGTAGCCAGATCTCCTGGGTGGTTATCAATAGGAGAAAGCTCGCCGGTTTGATCGCGTTGGGAATCGCCGAGTCCGTAATGGCCGTTGTCCTGCAAACGATGCTCAATTTCTTTTTTGCGTTCCAGTAGTTCGTTACGCAAGCCCTGCAATTGTTGCTCCGTCAATGGGGACATGGAATCCTCTCCTTGTTCTAGGTTTACATGCGCATGCGTTGTGTCGAGTATGCTCCTTGTAGTTTGCACCGGGAAGGCCTCTTTTACATAGGAAATTCTAATCAAATGCAGTGGAGTTCATTTTATGGATGATCTGTGCTTGATAGCTTGCGGGTTTCGTGGACGATCTGAGAACGCTTATGCTACAATAAATGGGTTCAACAACGGATATAAGCGGATCGGAGTGACGAAGGACTGTGATTTATTTTGGTATTGCGCTAATTATTTTTTTGATTGATCAGGGAGTAAAATATTTGGTGGCTACGCGGATGGAATTGTACGAGCAAATACCAGTCATCGGCAATTTCTTTTTAATCACCTCCCATCGTAATCGTGGAGCCGCTTTTGGGATTTTGGAAGGTCAACGTTGGCTTTTTATCGTGATTACAATTGTAGTGGTGATCGGTATCGTCTGGTACCTGCGAAAAACAGTCAAGGCTGGACAAAAGCTACTTCCTGTTGCGCTAAGTTTGGTGCTGGGGGGAGCAGTCGGTAACTTTTTGGATCGAGCTATTTCAGGGGAAGTAGTTGATTTTGCACAATTTAATTTTGGAAGCTATACGTTCCCCATTTTTAATGTGGCAGATTCGGCGATTGTCATCGGTGTAGCACTGATTATTTTGGATACATTGCTGGAATCGCGTCGGGAAAAGGGAAGTGGCAATGATAGCATTGAAGGGAAGTCATAGCATGAGCGAAGTGAATGAAAACGGCGAAGCCGCAGGTCTGTCTTATGAGGACGAACTGGAGAGTGAGTCTCTGGAATGGACAGCGGATGCCGTGGATGCCAAGACGCGTATAGACAAATATATCGCCGAAGAAATGAAGGAAGTGTCTCGTTCTCAGATACAGATGTGGATCGGAAATGGTCGCGTGCTGGTGAACGGTACGGCGATCAAGGCGAACTACAAGCTGGCTGAAGGAGATCGTATTGTATTATCGGTACCGGAGCCAGAAAGTGTAGATATTGTACCGGAAAATATTCCGTTGGATGTCGTTTACGAGGACTCGGACGTTATTGTTATTAACAAGCAACGTGGTCTGGTCGTGCATCCTGCACCGGGACACTCTTCGGGAACATTGGTTAACGCACTGATGTACCACTGTCACGATCTTTCCGGCATCAACGGGGAATTACGTCCTGGTATTGTTCACCGTATTGATAAGGATACATCAGGACTGCTGATGGCGGCTAAAAATGATCAGGCTCACGCATCACTTGCAGCACAGCTTAAGGACCATAGTGTGACTCGGAAATATATAGCCTTAGTTCACGGTCATTTGAGCCACGATCAGGGAACGGTAGATGCTCCGATTGGCCGCGATTCGGGTGATCGCAAATTGTTCACAGTGACGGAACGTAACAGCAAGCATGCAGTCACCCATTTTCTCGTCATTGAACGGTTGGGGGATTATACCCTGCTTGAACTTCAATTGGAAACAGGACGCACACACCAAATTCGTGTTCACATGAAATTTATTGGACACCCATTGGTTGGCGACCCTATGTATGGACGCAGCAAAGGGGTTCGTATGGATGGTCAGGCGCTGCATGCGGCGGTACTGGGTTTTAAGCATCCATCCACTGGAGAGTACATGGAATTCAACAGACCGATCCCTCCTGATATGGAGGATGTGTTAGCATCCTTGCGTAGTCGCTAAAACAATGACAATTTGCATTCCTATTCACAAACCTGAATAAATTATTAAGTTAAACCGCCTAAATGGCGGTTTTTTTATTGTGGGATAAGGTATGGGTAAAAACAACTATGGATAATTATACAATGAAGTTGTATAATTATTAGAGTGCTTCCGGTGGTTCCGGTTGAACGGGTGTTGACACACGATTTTCAATCTGTCATACTTCTCGTAGTTGCGATGAACTTTGTCCAAGAGATGGCTAACCATCTCACACTATGAGAAGCAGGACAAAGGAAATCCTGAATAGCACCTTTAAATCAGTCCCGTGAGGCTGGCAAGGTAACGTGAATGGATCACTGATCAGTGCATCCGCTGCGGCGGTATGTCTTCAGTGTGTCCGAGAGATCGGAGAACAGTAGAAGACTGTTCACACGAGACTCCTTGCCAAACTTGGGCAAGGAGTCTTTTTTGTATCCGAACACGGGACCAGGTCTGAAGGGAACATCACCTGAGGAGGCTGGAAGCATGAGTAATGAAACACATGTACTGATGGATGAAATTGCGATTCGTCGGGCATTGACACGGATTGCACATGAAATTTTGGAGAAAAACAAAGGTATTGACGATTGTGTGCTAGTAGGTATTCGAACACGTGGAGTTCATCTGGCGCAACGTCTGGCTGAAAAAATTGCTGAGATTGAAGGCGCACCAATTCCATGGGGAGAGCTGGATGTTACAGCCTACCGGGATGACCGGAGCAGCGTAGCCGAAGCTAAAGGAAATGGAAAAGAGCTTTTGATGAATCCTGCTGACGTATCGGTTCATGATAAGAAAGTCATTCTCTTTGACGATGTGCTGTATACAGGCCGCACCATCCGCGCGGCGATGGATGCATTGATGCACTGCGGACGACCGCAAATGATCCAGCTGGCAGTGCTAGCGGATCGCGGACACCGTGAGCTTCCGATTCGTCCGGATTACATCGGCAAGAACATCCCGACCTCCAAATCTGAGGAAATCGTAGTAGCCCTTCAAGAGACGGACGGTAAGGACGAAGTGACAATCATTCAGAACCGGGGGGAACAGCTATGATCACAACAGCCAGTCAACTTAAAGAACGTAGCCTGCTCGGGTTAAAGGAACTTAGCCGAAATGAAATCGAGTCCATTCTGGATCGCGCTCATTATTGGGAGTCTCAACCAGAAAAACTGGTTCCAGTACTGCAATCACGCTTTGCGGCCAACATGTTTTTTGAAAACAGCACTCGCACCCGCTTTTCTTTTGAAATGGCAGAGAAGCGGCTGGGCGCTCAGGTTTTGAACTTTTCCGCTGCGGCTTCCAGTGTGGAAAAAGGGGAGTCCATTTACGATACAGTACGTACGCTCGAATCCATGGGCATTGATGCAGGAGTCATTCGGTTAAAGCCAGCCGGTGTGCTGCAAGAGCTCGCCGAGAAGGTCAGTGTCCCACTGGTTAATGCGGGGGACGGCAACAATGAGCATCCAACGCAGGCTCTGCTGGACCTGTACACCATGCGCAAAACTTTCGGTGAACTTAAAGGCTTGAGAGTATCCATCATAGGAGACATTCTGCACAGCCGTGTCGCTCGCTCGAATCTGTGGGCCTTGCAAAAATTCGGAGCCAAGGTTAGCTTCTGCGCTCCTGATAATATGCAAGCACCTGATCTTGCGGCGTACGCGCCTTATGTTCCGATGCAAGAGGCACTACAGGCGGACGTGGTCATGATGCTTCGGGTACAGCTGGAACGGCATGCTGAAGGGATGTTGCGCTCAGCGGATGAGTACCGAGAGCAGTACGGTTTGACAGAAAAAAGAGCAGCGAACCTGAAGCCCGGAACGATTATCATGCATCCAGCTCCAGTGAATCGGAATGTGGAAATTGATAGTGCAGTTGTGGAAAGCGAACAATCGCGAATTTTTCCGCAAATGGCAAACGGGGTTCCGATCCGCATGGCGGTTATGGAACGGGCAATGAAGCTGTAGAAGCTGTCAGTAGAATCGTAGGAAAAAGTTGCAGAAAACTGAGCGGAGGAATATTTCAGATGAAACAATTAATAATGAATGCAAGCGTATTGAACGAGCAGGGCGAGGCTGAATTGAAATCCATCCTAATCGCCGACGGAAAAATTTTGGCTATCGCAAATGCAGATGCTGGAGTCAGCCTACTTATAGAAGAAGGGGCATCTGAGCAGGAGCGCGAAGTTGAAAAAATCGACGCCCAGGGAAAACTGGTCATTCCCGGTTTAATCGACATGCATGTGCATCTGAGAGAACCTGGCTTTGAATATAAAGAAACGATTGAAACAGGCAGCCGTGCGGCGGTGAAAGGCGGATTTACGACGATTGCCTGCATGCCAAACACACGTCCAGTGACTGACAATGTGGACACAGTCCAGCTGGTATTGAAAAAGGGACAGGAAGCCGGGCTTGCCAAGGTTCTTCCTTACGCAGCCATTACGAAAAACGAACTGGGGCGTGAGCTGACAGATTTTGAAGCGCTCAAAGCAGCGGGTGCAATCGGCTTTACTGACGATGGTGTCGGGGTGCAAAGCGCGCAAATGATGAAGGATGCCATGGCGCGGGCCAAAGCACTGGATATGCCGGTTATTGCACACTGTGAGGATAACACGCTTGTTGAAGGAGCGGCGGTGACGGACGGAGAATTTGCCAAGCGCCACGGACTTAAAGGCATTCCGAACGAATCCGAAGCCATTCACGTCGGACGAGACATTTTACTATCCGAGGCAACCGGGGCACACTATCATGTATGCCATGTCAGCACGGAGCAGTCAGTGCGGTTAATCCGCCACGCGAAATCTTTTGGCATCAAGGTAACGGCTGAGGTATGCCCACACCACTTGGTATTGTCAGATGAGGACATCCCTGGGCTGGATGCAAACTGGAAAATGAATCCTCCGCTCCGCTCCCCACGTGATGTGCAGGCATGCATCGAGGGACTGGAAGACGGTACGATTGACATCGTCGTAACCGACCATGCAGCGCACAGTGAGGAAGAGAAGGCAAGAGGTATGGAGCTGGCGCCATTCGGAATCGTTGGATTTGAGACAGCCTTCCCGCTGTTGTACACAAAATTCGTAGCCACCGGACAGTGGACGCTGGACTTTCTAGTGCGTCGTATGACTGCTGATCCAGCGCGTGTCTTCCGCCTTGATACGGGACGCCTGGAAGAAGGGGCTCCAGCTGACCTGACCATGATTGATCTGGAGCAGGAGCAGGCAGTTGATCCGCAAACGTTTGCCAGCAAAGGACGCAACACTCCTTTTACAGGCTGGAAGCTCAAAGGCTGGCCTGTGAAAACTTGGGTAGATGGCAAACTGGTATGGTCTGCTGACGAAGCAAAATAAATAGAAATCACTAAATAAATAGAACCTAATAGCAGGAAACAATATAGAGGAGTGAGACGGGATGCAGGCAAGATTGTTACTTCAGGACGGCACGCTGTTTACAGGCACATCATTTGGTGCGGAAGGTGAAAAAACAGGCGAGGTCGTTTTCAACACAGGGATTACAGGCTATCAAGAGGTGCTGACTGATCCCTCTTATTGCGGACAAATCGTAACGATGACTTACCCGCTGATTGGCAATTACGGAATTACTCGGGATGACTTTGAATCGGTACGGCCTTATGTCCATGGCTTTGCTGTTCGACATTACGAGCCGGCGCCAAGTAACTGGCGTGCTCAATACAGCGTGGGCGATTTGCTGAAGGAATATGGCATCATTGGCATTAGCGACATCGACACCCGCATGCTTACCCGGATTATTCGCCATCACGGCACGATGAAGGGCATTTTGACGACTGGTTCCCAGCCGCTGGAAGAACTGAAAGAAATGATGTCTGACCTCACCATTGAAGAATTGCGTAATCAGGTTCCTATGACTTCCACACCTCATCCGTACAGCAGTCCTGGCAACGGAGAGCGGATCGTATTGATTGACTACGGTGCAAAAAGCGGCATTTTGCGCGAACTGAACAAACGGGACTGCGATGTAGTTGTCGTTCCACATGATACGACGGCTGAGGAAATTCGTCGCTTGGACCCGGACGGTATCCAGCTGTCTAACGGCCCTGGAGATCCAAAAGACGTACCCCATGCCGTTCGTACGGTAGCTGAACTGTTAGGGGAATATCCGATTTTCGGAATTTGCTTGGGACACCAGTTGTTCGCTTTAGCTTCGGGAGCGGATACGGAAAAGCTGAAATTCGGACATCGCGGTGGTAACCATCCGGTGAAAGAACTGGAGAGCGGACGCTGCTTTATCACATCGCAAAATCACGGCTACACGGTAAATGAGGATTCGATCCAAGGAACTGAGCTTGAAGTGACGCATATTAATAACAACGATAAAACGATTGAAGGTCTTAAACATACCAAGCATCCCGCGTTTTCGGTGCAATATCATCCAGAGGCTGCACCAGGACCTTACGACAATGGCTACCTGTTTGACCGTTTTCTGGACATGATCCGTGAGCACAAAAGAAATCATCCAAAGCAACCGCGTCAGGCTGCTATCGCCGCCGCAGTGAGAGGAGAGCGCTAATATGCCGAAAAATACAGAACTTAAAAAAATACTTGTGATCGGTTCCGGTCCTATCGTCATTGGTCAGGCAGCAGAATTTGATTACGCTGGTACACAAGCTTGTCAAGCGCTCAAAGAAGAAGGCGTCGAGGTAGTACTGATCAACAGTAATCCGGCAACCATCATGACAGACACCAACATGGCAGACAAAGTATACATCGAGCCGATTACACTTGATTTTGTAACACAGATTATCCGTCAAGAGCGTCCTGATGGTCTGCTTCCTACGCTGGGAGGACAGACAGGTCTGAATATGGCAGTGGAACTGGCTCGCGCCGGAGTGCTGGAGCGTGAAAACGTCAAGCTGCTGGGAACTCAACTGAATTCGATAGAACAAGCCGAAGATCGTGATCTGTTCCGTGATTTGATGCGCGAGTTGGAACAGCCTGTCCCGGAGAGTGTAATTGTAACAACCTTAGAGGAATCGTTAGAATTTGCTAACGAAATCGGTTATCCAATTATCGTTCGCCCTGCTTATACGCTAGGGGGAACAGGCGGTGGTATCTGCTCTACAGAAGAAGAACTGCGTGAAACCGTCAGCTCTGGCTTGAGATACAGTCCAATCGGACAATGTTTGGTGGAAAAAAGTATCGCAGGTATGAAGGAAGTCGAGTATGAGGTCATGCGTGACGGCAATGATAACTGCATCGTTGTTTGTAATATGGAGAACTTTGATCCAGTCGGCGTGCATACTGGTGACAGTATCGTCGTAGCTCCGAGTCAGACGCTGTCAGATCGCGAATACCAGATGCTGCGCTCCGCTTCTCTGAAAATTATCCGCGCCCTCAATATCGAAGGCGGCTGCAATGTACAGTTTGCGCTTGATCCGCACAGCTATCAATACTATGTAATTGAAGTAAATCCGCGCGTAAGCCGCTCCTCGGCACTGGCTTCCAAGGCAACTGGATATCCGATTGCTAAAATGGCTGCCAAAATTGCACTGGGCTACACGTTGGATGAAATTGTGAATCCGGTAACGGGACAAACGTATGCTTGCTTTGAGCCAACACTGGATTACATCGTGAGCAAAATACCACGCTGGCCATTTGACAAATTCATTTCTGCCAACCGCAAGCTGGGCACGCAAATGAAAGCAACGGGTGAAGTCATGGCCATCGGACGCACATTCGAAGAGTCCATCCATAAAGCGGTACGGTCGTTGGAAATCGGTGTAAACCGTCTGCATCTTAAGGGAGCCGAACAGCTGTCTGATGACGTGCTCAAGGATCGCCTGATTAAAGCAGATGATGAGCGTTTGTTCTTGGTAGCCGAGGCGTTCCGTCGCGGCTGGCAGCAGCAGGAGATTCAAGATTTGACGAAAATTGACTGGTGGTTCCTCGATAAGGTAGAGGGAATCGTCAAGTTCGAAGCCATCATCGCTGGAGAGTCTGAGCTGACCTACGAAACACTCTATCAGGCCAAACGTAAAGGTTTTACCGACCGCTCTATCGCCGAGATTCGCAGTATGGGCCAAAACGACAGTATGACAACCGAGCGTGAGGTACGTGAATTCCGTCTAGCTCAAAACCTGCGTCCGGTCTACAAAATGGTAGATACGTGCGCAGCCGAGTTTGAAGCCACAACTCCGTACTACTACTCCTCTTACGAGGTGGAAAATGAAGTGATTCCATCTAACAAAGAGAAAGTTATCGTACTCGGCTCCGGACCGATTCGGATCGGGCAAGGGATTGAATTTGATTACTCCACCGTACATGCGGTATGGGCTATTCAAAAAGCAGGCTACGAAGCAGTGATTATCAATAACAACCCGGAGACGGTATCTACGGACTTTAACACATCCGATCGCCTCTACTTTGAACCGCTCTTCTTCGAAGATGTAATGAATGTCATCGAGCAGGAAAAACCGATCGGGGTTATCGTCCAGTTCGGTGGTCAAACGGCCATTAATCTCGCAGCTCCGCTGAGTGCGGCAGGAGTGAATATTTTGGGTACGAGTCTGGAAAGTATCGATGAAGCGGAAGACCGGAAAAAGTTCGAGCAACTTTTGTCTCGTCTGGCTATCGCACAGCCTAAAGGCAACACGGTCACATCGGTAGATGAAGCAGTAGGAACCGCACAGGCGCTAGGCTATCCGGTCCTGGTACGTCCATCCTACGTTCTGGGCGGGCGCGCTATGGAAATCGTGTACTCAGATACGGAATTGCTGCGGTACATGGAAGAAGCGGTTAAAATCAATCCAGAGCATCCGGTGCTCATCGACCGTTATATGCTGGGTAAAGAAGTTGAGGTCGACGCCATCTGCGACGGCGAGACAGTATTGGTACCAGGCATTATGGAGCATGTAGAACGGGCCGGGGTTCACTCAGGTGACTCGATCGCGGTGTATCCACCACAGCACTTGTCTGCCGAGCTGAAACAAAAAATTGTGGAAATTACAATCAGTATCGCCAAAGAATTAAAAACGATCGGTCTGGTAAATATCCAGTTTGTCATTCATCAAGACCAGGTGTACGTGATCGAGGTTAATCCTCGCTCCTCGCGGACGGTTCCTTTCTTGAGTAAAGTAACGAATATCCCGATGGCGAATCTGGCTACACAGGCTATTTTGGGCGGTAAGCTTAAAGATGCAGGTTATTCAGAAGGCCTTTGGCCTGAAAGTAATTATGTCTCGGTTAAGGTTCCGGTATTCTCCTTTGCCAAACTGCGCCGTGTAGAGCCGACGCTGGGCCCAGAAATGAAATCGACAGGTGAAGTCATGGGACGCGATATTCAGTATGCCAAAGCACTGTACAAAGGACTTGTGGGGGCTGGCATGAAAATTCCATCTACTGGAGCAATCATCATTACAGTGGCAGATAAGGACAAAGAAGAAGCTGTCGAGTTGATGCAGGGCTTTTACAGACTGGGCTATAAAATTATTGCAACAGGTGGAACGGCGGCTGCTATGAAGCAGGCCAATATTCCGGTGAACACGATCAACAAGCTGAGCGAAGGTAACCCGAACATCCTGGATATGATCCGTACGGGTGAAGCCAACTTTGTCTTCAATACGCTGACCAAAGGCAAAACGCCAGAGCGTGATGGATTCCGTATCCGCCGCGAAGCGGTTGAGAATGGCATCGTCTGCATGACCTCACTGGATACAGTACGCGCTTTGCTAAGAATGCTGGAAACGATCAATTTCACATCCGAATCCATGCCGGTCCTGAGCAACTAATGCGTTACGAATAGATGTGAGGAAATAAGTAGCACAGGGAAGGACATTCATCAGCTTCGGCTGACGGATGTCCTTTATCACGGGCAAATGTACCCGAATTGACGTGAAAAGGGGATGTAGAACGGTGAATGGAGCATTTCAGCAGATGGCAGGACGGCTGATGGTTGCATTAGATTATCCCAATGCACAACAGGCTGAGCAGTTAATTCGGCAGCTAGAGGGGATTCCCTGTTATATAAAAGTAGGTATGCAACTGTTTTATAATGCAGGGCCAGCTTTTGTAGAACAGCTAAAGTCCAGAGGATACTCCGTATTTCTGGATTTGAAAATGCATGATATCCCTAACACGGTGCGGGGAGGGGCAGAGAGCATTACCCGCCTAGGTGTGGATATGTTCAACGTACATGCTGCTGGAGGCGTTAATATGATGTCAGCCGCTAAAGCTGGTGCAGAAGCAGCTATTTCCGCAGACAGTTCGCTTTCCATGCCGCTCATTATTGCAGTCACACAGCTGACCAGCACGGATCAGACGACCATGAATAAGGAGTTAGGTATTCCTGGTACGGTACAGGATGCAGTAGTTCGTTACGCACAACTGACCCGTGAGGCGGGACTGGATGGTGTGGTAGCTTCACCTTTGGAAGTGCCTGCCATTCGTGCTGTATGTGGATCAGACTTTAAGACGATAACTCCTGGCATACGCCCGGCAGGTAGTGCTGCAGGCGATCAGTCGCGTGTGCTTACACCTGGGCAAGCCATTGCCCAAGGCAGCAGCTACATTGTTGTTGGACGTCCTATCACCGCAGCAGCAGACCCACGTGCCGCAGCGGAACACATTATTGAGGAGATGATACAAGTATGACCACATTCAATAGTATCCCCGAGCAAATCGCATCCCATCTGTTACGTATTCAGGCGGTGGCATTGCGCCCGCAACAGCCTTTTACATGGACATCCGGCATTAAATCGCCAATCTACTGTGACAATCGTCTGACCATGTCCTACCCGGAGGTACGCGAGCTGATCGCAGACTCATTTGCTGCCCTCATTCGTGAGCAATATCCCGAAACCGAAGTCATTGCAGGGACAGCTACAGCAGGGATTCCTCATGCGGCCTGGGTGGCGCAAAAGCTAAATCTGCCAATGGCCTATGTGAGGGACAAAGCCAAAGGACATGGGAAAGAGAACCAAATTGAAGGCCGCATCGGCGCAGGACAAAAGGTTATGGTCATCGAGGATCTCATTTCTACAGGAGGCAGCTCCATTAAAGCAGCACAGGCCGTAGCACAAGCAGGCGCTCAGCCGTTAGCGGTACTAGCTATTTTCAGCTACCAGCTAGACAAAGCGACTCAAGCCTTTGAAGAAGCAGGTGTGGAGCTGCAAAGCTTGTCCAATTATACAGCCCTGATGAACGTTGCCTTGCGTGAAGGAACTATTCAGGAAGAAGAGATGGAACTGCTGCGTTCCTGGCGTCAGGATCCGACTTCCTTTGGCAAATAAGATGAGCTATAGGGGCCAACAGAGCTAATGATTAGAGCGATTCGTACTCGTGCTAACCATTGTAGATTGTTATGGCTCAGGCCGTGTAAATCGAATTCGATCCGGTTACACTAACTCCTACCATCATGTGAAAAGAGGGAGTTCGGATGTATTGGATTTACTATGGCAGACTGTACACGACTAAATTTCAGGCAGGATGTCTGGCAAAAAGGTTGGAGCACGACGGCTGGATGTATGGCTACAATGATCCCCGCGCAGTGGAGGTGTACCGCTCGCGCAAAGGTCGTTATGGTGTCCGATTTATTCCGTAAGTCCACAAAAATAATTTTGTAAAAGAAAATTTTCGAAAGACTATTGACGAAACACAAGAAAATGTTGTATATTAATTAACGTTGCTGTTATGAATGTGTAACGTGAATATACAAATTTTTTTGAGGGCCCTTAGCTCAGTTGGTTAGAGCGGTCGGCTCATAACCGATTGGTCGGGGGTTCGAGTCCCTCAGGGCCCATTTCCTCAAAAACCCTTGCGTAGCAAGGGTTTTTTTGTTGTTTATAGAGGGTGAGAAAATGGAGGGAAATAGCCCCTTTATTAGGGAGCGATTATAATTTGCAGCGAACCTTCTCTTTCTTCACTTTTTCTAAATGTGATTTAATTTTTTTAATCTTTCATTGCCATGAAGAATGCCCCCTTAGAATATATTAAACTACTCAGTGGGGATCAATATCTAATCTAGGGGATGCAATCTATAGGCTAGGAGAAGCTCCCAAAAGACTATTTTTTTGAGATTTTAAACTTGAACGGATTATATTCAATGGAAAAATCCTCCGCAGACCCCTTTGCAATTAAGGTTAAGTCCGTAGAAGAGTCAACTTTTGAGAATGTCAGAATTCCTTCTGTCTTCATACCAGGTAGTATTTCAGACTGTAACGCAGGATAAGTATAACTTACACTATCAGTTGTTGGTTCGTATTGTTTGTTTCCTTGAACCAATTTAGTATAAAAGTCATAATAATTTATCGTGTTTTTAGATTTATTTTCGATTGCCATATAAATCCGTGTTTCCTCTTCAGCAAACTCGACTTTTTGAAGAGTCATGATATAGCCCTTTTGTTTTATTGACTTATTTACTTCTATAGTGCTCAATGTAGGATCAATAAACATAGATTTTTCTATTTTATTTGCCGAGATGGCAGGAGCTGAGGTGTAGGTGCCGTAGGTCGTTCTATAGCGATATTTATCAATGACAGTACCGGTTACGTGGATAAAATCATTCTCTTTTGCATTAGAGAAGCTGGAAAAACTATTGCCGTAGACAAAAGTGTTTTTTTTATTATTTTTCGGATCAGCATTCACTTGAACATAAATCCCATTTCTATCCTCCTTAGGACCATTAGTGATTTGTCCATAAAAATCAATAGAGCGGTCTTCAAACTGATCAGCATTGACGTACATTTGTTCAAATTCTTCTTTAGATAATAATGAATGATCTTTACTTGATGATACTCCACATGCTGTTAATCCCATTATAAAAATAATAAAAGCACACAAAAGAGAGAAAAAAGCTTTATTTTTCATGAACCCAATATCCTCCAGCATAAAAATATAGTAGCAATAGTCTATCAGAACTAGATCTATTTTTCTATAAATATTTACAAATAACTAATTTCACTATTTTTTCTCACGTTTTTACCGAAATTTATTATGCCTGGCTACAATCAAGCCTTCATTTTTTACTTTGTGCAGCTGTTTCCATTGTTTGGTTTGCAACAATCGTATTATTGTTGAGTTATGTAAGGAAATGGTTAATGTCTCCGAGAGTACAAAATGTTATTGATAAAGCTACGGGCCTCGTTTTAATTGGATTCGGTTTAAACATGATCTTTAGAGTTCAAAGAACAGGACATTGAATAGCTATGAGAATAGGGGTTGACATCAGCCCGTCCATAAAAATAGCACCGCCCAATAAACGGACAGTGCTATTTTTACCGTTTTTATCTTAAGATACCTTAACAGTGTACACCATTCTCAATTTACCGTTACCGCCGTAAATCTCAACTCTTGCATTCGTTGCAGTACTAGTTGTTACCACCCCGGAAGCGGAGACGGTGACATTTCCGCTCGCCACTTTATAAGTATCCCCTGGGTAATTTGACAACGCATAGGAATAATTACGTGGCAACGTAGCCGTTCTGTAGTATACTCCGTTAACTTCTACGACAGGCGTAATTACCGGAGAAGGGCCTACAGATGCGGACGCGCTAGGGACGATAATACTCCCAATAAGTCCCAGAGACATAGCTGTTGATAATAATATTTTCTTAGTATTCATAAAGAATTCCTCCTGATGTATGATTTTAACTCCTAAAATATACCATGTAAAATTATTGATTTCACTTCATTCGACAAATGTTGTCAAAATAATACAACAAAACGATTCTAAAGTCCTATAAAATACAAAAGAATTAAAATATAACAATTTAAGTTTTTTATTTACCATACTTTTGAACTATTCTTCATAGCTGTATAGTCTTTGATCACACGAAATAAAAAACGGACGTCAGAGTGATTTGCTCCAAGTCCGTTTTGTGTTTGTATCTATTTAGTTCTTGATATCAGTTGACAAGCTGGTGTGCAAGCCTCTCATCGCTATCTAGATTCTTTTCTACCATACGCTGTTTTAATGCAGACAGTTCCGCACACTGTCGAATTGCTTCCGCTACAAGCTGGGCGACCTGTTTGGCTCCTTCGTCAGAAAAATGGGTATTATCCGTTACACCAGCGGGGTAATTAGGATGCGCTTTTTCAGGCAAATGCATAAATAGCTGCTGTGACTCTTTTTCACCCATTGAACGATATAGCTGCTGAGAAGCTTCAAAAATATCGAGCAGGGGTGTCTTGGTTTCCGCGGCTACTTGTCTCATGGCAGCAGGATAGGCTCCTACAGCCAGCGGATCAGGTTCACCGTCTGCTTTGAAGCGGCGGCGGCTTACAGAGGTCAATAGCACTGGAATTCCACCACGCTCCCGAGCGGACTGAATGTATTGAATTAAGTTTTGACGATACTCTCCATCAGGATCGGTATAGCGAGTGGGGTCTTCTTTTTTCTCATCGTTGTGTCCAAATTGAATAAACAGATAATCTCCAGCTTGAATATCTTTTTCAATATCAGCTAACCGGCCTTCTGCTATAAAAGATTTGGTGCTTCGTCCATTGACGGCACGATTGTCCACATGAACAGACGGTGCCAAGTAGCTTTGCAAGTGTTCGCCCCAGCCTGTCATCGGTTTTTCGGTAGCCCCTTTTTGAGCTGCAGTGGAGTCCCCAGCGATAAACAGTCGAGTTGTCATCTGTTGCCTTGCCTGAGCATATCCATGTTTTTGAAGCCAAGTTTCCGCCAGATTAAGCCATTGATGGCATTCATGGTTGTCCTCTGACAGTCCCAAGCCGTGTCGCCCTTCCTCAAATACATGCAGTTCAAACGGAATACGTTCTCTGGATAATGAAAAAGCGAACAACAGACTATTTTCTACCGGTACAGCGCCATCATTGGCTGTAGTCCACATCAAAGTTGGAGGTGTCTGTGAAGTTACTTGCCGATCGGATGAAAAGGCTTGGAGCTGCTCCAGCGTCGGCTGTTCCCCTAAAAAATGTGTACGGCTTCCGATATGTGTATAAGGCTCATGAAATGAAATTACAGGGTATCCCAACAACAGAAGATCTGGTTTTACCATCCCTATAGTGGAGACAATGGAGGCCAAGTGACCGCCTGCTGAAAAACCGATGAGCCCCACTTGATCAGGGATGACTAGCCAATCATGCGGTGTTTGGCGAATCCATTGCAGAGCATGTTCTACATCCTTCAACAAGGAAATAATCTCGAAATCGCCGACTTGATACTCCAGCACACCCGCATGAATACCTAGATCATTCAACCACCGAGCTATAGGCTCTCCTTCATGTGAGGCCAAATGCTCGTAGCCACCGCCAGGTAATACCAATATAAAAGGACGAGCTTCACGAACTGCTACGGGATAGAGGGAGAGAAAGGAAGTGTCTGACGGAAATTCTTCTTTTATAATCGGTTCTTTAGGACTAACAACATGTAACATAAATAACTCCTCCAAATTTCTTTTTAACTGCCGCAAACCAAACAAAATCGACTTAAATTGGAATGATACGGATGTAAAAAATAATGCACACGTGAAAAAAATGATTTAAACCTTGTTATGAAAGCGCTATAATTTTGTTGTGATGCAAAGAGCCAGAGGGGGAGCGCAATGAAAAAAGGAAGAATGTTCTATACTATTTTTATTACGATTCTGGTTTTGGGAATAGGATTGGTGGCCAGTTTTGGCAGCTACATCTATTTTACAACAATTAGCTCCGTTGTGGAGAGAGTTTCCAATACCAAGCAAAGCTACATGGCACAGATCAGAAATAGTCTGGAGCAGAAAATTCAAACGATTGAATATGCTTTTAATACGTATAGCACGACCAGTTCCTTTAATGATGTTGTGAAAAATCCCATTACAGAAAAAGATTTTATAGCGTATCGGAATGTGAATACTCAGCTCAATTATATTGCTACGATGGGATTAGAGGGAACGGAATATTCGCTAATCAGTCTAAATCAGAATTGGAGAATCTCCAATGGAAGCCTGTCCTATTTGACGAAAACGGAACGAGAAAAGCTGATTAGTACCTATATCGACCACCAAGAGAAGGGACTATTCTGGGTTAAAACAGATAAAGGAATTCGTTTTGTTAATACCTTGCCTGTATTCTCTAAGAAGAAGCAAGCCATTGCTTTGTCGGATATTTCGCTGCAAACGTTAAATCATACGATTCAAACCGAGGATCATATGGCTGTTTTTATTTTGAATAAACAAGGCGATTTAATGTATGAAACCCAGCCTGCTGAACAATTATTGTCCACCCAACAGCTTCAGCATATTTCAGAAGCTGCAGTGAAGCCGAACAACACAGGTATGTTAACTTTGGAGAAAACGGATCAGCAGCCTGCACGACAAGTCATTTATGCCAAATCTGCTTACAACAATTGGACTTACTTAACGGTATTAGATAAGAAAGAAATTGCGGATGCCTTTCAAACGACCAAATTTGGGATCATCATGATGGGACTTGTATTAACGCTCTTAATGGTGGTAGTGGCGTACTTCATTGCCATTTACTTTACAAAGCCATTTCAGCAAATAAAACGAAGCTTGCCTAAAAATCCTAATTTCGCTTTCAAAAATGAACCTTCTAAAAATGAAATTGAATGGATTATTAATTCAATCGATAACATTGTAACCGAGAAGGAAAGCTTGGAAAGTCTCATTCAGTCCGAAATGCCACAGTTGGAGACCCAATTGATTCTCAACCTGTTCCGCAAACGTATTTCTGCAGAGGAATTGGCACGAAAAATGCCACGCTTGGGTTATCCGCAGATCGAGAATCAAATGTATATTACCTTGTTAGTCCAACTGGATAATCTGGGAGATCGAGAGCCCTCGGATAAAGATGTTTTGCTGCTGGCTATTAATAAAATCGTAGAAGAAACGATTCCAGAGCAGCAGCGAATGCTTCCCATCATTTTGAACGATAACACTCAGGCCACTATATTAATTTTGACAGGTAAGAGCGAACAGGAAATGAGAAAGCAAGTCCTAGATGATGCGACCCTTTTGGTTCGAAACGTAAAAGAGTATTTGAATGTATCCATCAGCATCGGCATTAGTACTGCGTATGATAACTTATTAGAAAGTAAAGAAGCCTGTGAGATGAGCAAGCAAGCTTTGCATCACCGTTTAAATTTAGGCAAAGAATCAATTATTTTTTATGAAGATATTTCCATGGTCATTTCAGGTCCGGTGCTGCTTCATTATCCTACGGAATTGGAATCAAAACTGTTTGATGCCATCCGAATAGGGGACGAAGAGCAGGTATACCATACCGTGCACTCTTTATTGGAGGAAATGATGATAAAAAACAATCATTCCATGAACTTTGAAGTGCTGTTGGTACGGTTTGTGAATAACCTCATCCAATTGGAGCAGCTATTAGGGATTGAAGTGCTGCTGACGCAAGACAATCATGCCTTGTATCATCGTTTGCTGGACATCCGTAACCCGGAAGAGATAGAACGTATGCTGATAGAGCAAGTTATTTTCCCCATGGTAAAAAGCATGAAGGAGAAGACCAACCAGCAATTCCGCTGTCTCTCGGAAAAAATTGCGGCTATTATCCGTGCTGAATATGACCAGGAATTATCATTAGAACTCATTGGAGACCGACTTCATTACAATCCGAATTATTTAAGCAGTATTTTCAAAAAAGAATACGGAACGACGTTTAGTGAATATCTAATGGGCTACCGGTTACAAATGGGCAAGAAATGGCTTGTTGAGACCGATATGACGATTAAAGAAATTGCTGAGCGACTGCAATATCATAATTCGCAAAACTTTATCCGCTCTTTTCGGAAAAAGGAACAGGTTACACCGGGAGCTTACCGAAAGATGAAGCAAGCCAATTAGCCTTTAACCGCTCCTAATAAAGCTCCTTTGACAAAGTGCTTTTGCACAAATGGATACACGATTAACATCGGAACGGTCGCAATGACAATGACTGCCATCTTAATCGTCTGCGCAGGCGGGATGACATCTACAGCAGTACCTTCTGCCTGCATACCACTGGAAACGATTACAATTTGACGTAGCAAGACTTGAATCGGCCATTTTGCAGAATCATTAATATAGAGAATGGCGTGCATATACGTATTCCAGTAGGCAACAGCGTAGAATAGAGAGATGGTTGCAATAGAAGGCAGGGCTAACGGCAACATAATTTTAAAGAAGATACCAAAATCGTTGCACCCGTCCATCTTGGCTGATTCCTCCAAATCATCTGGCAGCGCCTGAAAAAAGTTACGCATGATAATCAGGTTAAACGCATTAATGGCCACGGGAAGAATCAAGGACCAATACGAATTGATAAGCCCCATGCTTTTTACAACCAGAAATGTCGGAATCATCCCCCCACTAAACAACATAGAGAACACTACAATGAAGTTAATCGTATTGCGGCCAAGTAGATATCTTCGGGATAATCCATAAGCCATAAAAGCAGTAAATATCATACTTACAACTGTACCGACGACCGTTACTCCAACCGAAACCCCGAGACCTCTAAAAATGGTGGGAGTCGACAGAATATAGCGATAGGCATCCAAGGAAAAAGTAACTGGGAATAAAATGAACTTCTTGGCTATCACTTCTTCAGTTGAGGCAAAAGAGCTGGCGATGATATTCAAAAAAGGTAAGAGACAAGTGAGGGCAATGAGAATCAATAGTGTACTGTTTACAATGTTGAAAATACGGCTGCCCAGCGATTCTTTTTTTCGTAATTTTTGTTTTCGTAATGGTTGCGTCAATGTGGTTGACCTCCTCGTAATCGTTTACATGTCAACCTTATCAAGAGGAAAGAATTCCGTATATAATCAAATCTTGAGGTGTTCTCTAATCATGGAGAAAAGCGGATGATCATTAGGTTGTGTTGTAATCATTAGCTAAGGTGAAAAGGTTGAAAAGTAGGCTGTATACTCAATTTTGTAAACGCTATCATTTGATGATTATATGCGGAATGCTGATAATCGCGTACTCTTGAAAACGTATACAGGAACGTTTGAAGGAGGTCGAACTAATGAAAGTTTCAAGTGTCCCCGCACCAAACATGAAAATGAAAAAGAACAAAAGAACGACAGAAAGCCTTTTACGAATGCAGAAACACAAGTTGCTCTATTTAATGGTTTTACCCGGACTGGTGTACTTCATTATTTTTAAGTACTTTCCTATGGGGGGATTGGTGATTGCATTTCAGGATTATCAAGCTTTTCAGGGAATCACGGGCAGTCCATGGGTAGGAATGAAGCATTTTATTCGTTTGTTTACCGAGCCTACGTTTTTTATGCTGCTTCGTAATACACTGGTTTTGTTTGCGCTGAACATTGTAATCTTTTTTCCATTGCCCATCATTTTGGCACTCATGTTGAACGAGGTTAGGAAGATGTTTTTTAAAAACATTATTCAAACCATCATCTACATCCCGCACTTTATGTCATGGGTTATCATTGTTTCGATTTCTTATGTATTCCTAACCGTAGACGGTGGGGTGCTGAATGAAATGATTGCCGCGCTGGGCGGTGAGAAGATCAGCTTCTTAACTTCTCCTCAATGGCTGCGAACCGTCTACATCGGGCAAGTGATTTGGAAGGAACTTGGCTGGTCTACCATCATTTATCTATCTGCGATTACAGTGGTAGATACGCAATTGTATGAGGCAGCAGAGATGGACGGAGCTGGACGCCTGAGAAAGACATGGCACGTTACCTTGCCTGCGATCCGCCCAGTCATTATTACATTATTAATTTTGAAGATCGGTAGCACGTTGGATTTGGGCTTTGAGCATATGTATCTGCTATTGAACTCATTAAACCGCGAGGTTGCCGAAATCTTTGACACCTACATTTATACTGCGGGCTTAAAGAATGGACAATTAAGTTTCAGTACGACGGTAGGACTTTTTAAAGGTGTAGTAGGGTTAATCCTGATTATGGGCTCCAATCGACTGGCCAAGAAATTTGGTGAAGACGGCGTTTACTAATGACGACGGGAAGGATGCAAAATGGTACGGTTTGTAGAAAACATGAACAAATGGTGCATGCGCCTGCTGCGCCTGGTCTACCTTAACTTGCTTTGGACGGTTGCGACGATTCTGGGCTTGGGTTTTATAGGCGTTGGGCCTGCAACCGTTGCTATGCTTAGTATTTTAAGGCAGTGGATTCGGGGCAATGAGGAAGTCGCCATTTTCTCGACGTTTGTACGTTACTTTAGAGAAAGCTTTAAAGAAGCAGCAATCATTGGCGGGCTTTACAGCCTTGTGGGTTACGTGCTCTACGTGGATATAGTCAACGTCTCGTCCTGGTATGTTCGTGTGGTGACGCTTATTGGAGCCTTTTTGTATCTCATCTCTTTGGCCTACATTTTCCCGCTGCTGGCTCACTATGATTGGAAAGGTATCAGACTGAAGGTCAAAATGTCGATAGTGATTGGATTTTCGTATTTACAATATACGCTTGTTCTTTTTGTAGCCATTGTCGTGCTTTTTGCATTGATTCTAGGCTTGTACCCAGGAATTCTAACTTTTGCCGGAGCAAGTATTATGGGTTATCTCGTGATGTGGATGACGCATCAGGTGTTCAGCAAAATAGAGCGAGAGGTTCTGGTGAAAGAGGAAGATATGGCATAAATATATAAACAGAAAAGGAGCAAACACGATGAAAAAGGGAATCACGACGAAAAAGGGAGTATCGGGCCTTCTTGCTGTACTAATGGTCATGAGTGTTTTTTTAGCTGCTTGCGGTGACAAGGGAGCTGAGGATCAAAGCGGCCAAACCTATGATCCGAAGTCCAAACTGGAATTTACCTGGTTAAACGTATTGCATACAGCTTCTCCGCCTACAGAAACGATCAAAAGCAAAATTGAAGAATACACCAATTCTAAAATCACGTTCAATTGGGTGCCTGACGCTTCCAAAGAAGAGAGAATCACTACCGCGCTTGCATCCGGCGAATTGGCCGATATGGTGACTCTGACGATGATGACAAATTCTTCAGTACGAAGCTCTTTGAAATCAGGGCTATTCTGGGATGTAGGAAAGTATTTGGATGATTATGAAAATTTGAAAAAAATCCCGCCTGAAGTTCGGGAAGCCGCATCCATTGAAGGGGTACTGTATGGCGTTCCGTTCCAGAAGAATCTGGCTCGGGCGGGTCTGGTCATTCGCCAGGATTGGCTGGATCGCTTGGGACTGAAGGTGCCGACGACACTGGATGAGTTGTATGAAGTTGCGAGAGCGTTTACAGAAGATGATCCGGATGGAAATGGAAAAAATGATACGACTGGGTTTGTTGACAGATCGGATCTACGCTACAGTAGCTTCAAAACTTTAAGTTCCTACTTTGGCACACCTAATGGCTGGAAAGTAGATGAAAGCGGAAAATTTACGCCGGAATTTGATACTCCTCAATATTTGGAGACCTTAAAGTATTCCAATAAATTATACAAAAATGGATATCTCTCTAAAGACTTTGCTGTAACCGCTAAAACGGACCAGCAGCAACAATTTGCACAAGGTAAAGCAGGTATTTATACAGGCATGATCGATATCTCTAACCTCAGAACCTTGTCCCAAGGCTTACAAAAGGGACTGAAGCTGGTACCGGTTAACAAGATTTCGAATGGAGATGGCAAATACCACGTATGGTCTGAGGGAAGCGGGGTAGGAGGTTTGCTGGCATTTCCGAAATCCGAAGTAAAAACAGAAGCTGAGTTGAAGAGACTGCTGCAATTTGTAGATGATTTAATTGACAAAGATGTATATATGTATATGACCGGCGGTATAGAAGGCACTCATTATAAGATCGAAAAAGATGGAGCCTTCAAAATTACGAATACAGATTTGTGGCAAGCAGATGTTCAGCCGTTTTCAAGCTCCAGACCAAGTGAAGTGACCTACAACTTAAAAGATGCCAATCCAGAGAAGGAACTGGCTAATGAATTAGTCCGAGAAAATAATGAATTTGCTGTTCTGGACCCAACCGTGCCACTGGATTCAGTCACCGCTAATGAGCAAGGAACAGAGCTGGAGAAAATCATTACCGACGCCTCCTTCAAATTTATTATGGGTGAGCTTGACGAAGCCGGATTTAAAGCAGCCGTAGAAAACTGGAAAAACTCCGGTGGATCACGGATTACTGCTGAGTACGAGGAAGCGTATAAGAAAACGAAAAAATAATAGTTGAGCATGGCTGTTGCCCCCTGACTCCTTGAATGATTTCTTGGATGTTGAAATCCGGGGGCAGCTTATGCTTTCTTCCCAATACAAAATGGATCTAACATTCACAAAATATAAAGACAGGAGAGAACGAAATGCAATTGTATAACATTGTAGATTATGGAGCAGTTCAGGATGGCACGACGCTGGCTACGGGAGCGATTGCGGCTGCGATTGAAGCGGCCAGCAATGCTGGAGGAGGAACCGTTTTTGTTCCGTCTGGGACGTATCTGACAGGTGCTATCTTTCTGAAAAGTAACATTGAGCTGCATGTAAGCCCTGGCGCAACTCTGTCCTTTAGTACGGAACTGGCTGATTACCCTGTAGTAGAATCCAGATGGGAAGGCGTTCAGCGGGAAGTGCATGCGTCATGCATTTATGGGCAGAACCTTGAGAATATTTCAGTTACAGGTAGCGGAACGCTGGATGGAAATGGTCAGCCGTGGTGGGAAAAGCACCGCAATCATCCAGAGGAGTTACAGTATCCGAGACCCAAATTAATCAGCTTTGACCGTTGTCAGCGGGTTACCATTAAAGATGTTATGTTAAAAAATTCCCCCAGTTGGACTGTAAACCCCATCGCTTGCTATAACGTTACAATTGATAATTTGTCCATTCTTAACCCGGCGGACTCCCCCAATACGGATGGCATTAATCCTGAATCCTGTTCCAATGTTCGTATTAGCAACTGCAATATAGATGTGGGCGATGACTGTATTGCGATCAAAGCAGGAACCGAAGATACACAAGAGCGAATTCCATGTGAAAATATTACGATTACCAACTGTACGATGGTGCATGGACATGGCGCAGTCGTACTAGGAAGCGAAATGAGTGGTGACATTCGTAATGTTACGATCAGCAATTGCGTGTTCAAGCAAACGGATCGGGGCATACGTCTGAAATCCAGACGAGGACGTGGCGGAACCATCGAGGATATTCGCGTCAGCAACATTGTGATGGAAGATGTAATTTGTCCATTTATTCTGAATCTTTATTATTTCTGCGGCCCTCGGGGCAAAGACAAATATGTGTGGGACAAAAATCCCTATCCGATTACCGATGAAACCCCGTGCTTTAGACGAATCCATTTTTCCGATATTACGGCACGACAGGTTCATGCGGCTGCTGGATTCTTATACGGACTTGCAGAACAATATATTGCTGAAATTACATTTTCCAATATTGATATTTCTATGGCTAAAAATGCAATTCCCGGTCGTCCGGCCATGATGACAGGGATAGAAGATATGAACAACCGTGGTTTTTATCTAGGTAACGTGAAGGATATTCGTTTTCAACATGTGACGATTGAGAATCATGAAGGTCCTGCCTTTTATATTGAAAATGGGGAAGACGTTGAAATCAATCGTTGCCATTCGAAGAATACAGCTCAGCCCGAAAAGCTGATAGAACAAGTAACGATACAACCTTCTGAACAAAATATGATGAATTAGGAGGGCATGAAAGGAGGTACAACGTGGATAAGTTGCAAGCATTGTTGGGAGACCTTCCGGCAGATCGCCCTGTAACGGCAACTCTGCTGAATCAAGAAGAGCGTGAGGGATATCGACTGGAGTGTCTCCTGCTGGACTTGAACGGGATCGAGTCTGTACCCGCTTATGTAGCTACACCCTTACAAGGGAACGGTCCGTTCCCATTGGTCGTTTTTAACCATTCGCATGGAGGCAATTATACGAACGGGCGCAAGGAACTGATCCATAGCAGTTCTTACTTACAGCAGCCCTCGTTTGCTACAACTCTGACAGACATGGGGTACTGTGTATGCTGCATTGACATGTGGGGATTTAATGAACGTGGAGGCAAAACCGAGAGCGAGCTGGTAAAGGAAATGCTCTGGCAGGGCCAAGTGCTGTGGGGCATGATGCTGTATGATAACCGTCGTTTGGTGGATTATATGTGCCAGCGTGAGGACATTGATGCTTCTCGTATCGGAACAATCGGTATGTCGATGGGTGGACTCATGGCATGGTGGATGGCTGCGTTAGATGAACGGATACAGGTCACGGTTGATATTTGTGGACAGGTAGATGCCCATACGCTGATCGCCAAAAGGGGATTGGACCATCATGGCTTCTACTCCTATGTCCCCGGCTTGCTGAAGCATTTTACCACCTTGGATATTCAAAAGCGGATCGTACCTCGTCCACGGATGAGTATAACAGGTCAAAATGACCGGATGTGTCCTATTGAAGGAGTCGAGCATTTGGCAAAAGGGCTGCTGGAAGCTTACCAGGAGGCAGGTCACCCTGAGCATTGGCAGCCTGTGATTGCGGGCGGTGGACATATGGAGACGTTGGAAATGCGAACGGCGTGGCAGTTATTTTTAGCCGAACACCTGTAAATCAAATGAAGGGATCGGGGTAACCATGCTAGTTGGAAAAGAATCCTTTTGTGATTTCCATACGATTCAGGAGGCGATTGCTGTATTGGAGCAGTCGGCTTCCAACGAAATGGAAACGCTAACTATTTTATCAGGTACTTATGAGGAAGAGGTACGAATTTACCGTTCATATCTTCATATTATAGGCATCGGGCAGGTAGAGATTCGAATGGATCGGTATGCCAAGGAGAGGGATGAAGCGGGTGAGGAAATAGGGACCTTTGCGACACCTACTTTATTTTTAGGCGGTAGCCATCTGATCTTGGAAAATCTCACGATTTCCAACACGGCAGGACAGGGAGAAGCCATTGGGCAGGCTGTTGCGGTATACGCTCATTGTGATGAAACGGTCTTTAGAAACTGTACCTTTAAAGGGCACCAGGATACTTTATTTACAGGCCCTCTACCTCCTGCACCGAAAGAACGACTCCAGTTTGGTGGAATCCATTTGAAGGAGCATCATAGGCACTATCGGCAGCTCTATCAGCATTGTTATATAGAGGGTACGGTGGACTTTATTTTTGGTGGGGCTACCGCGTATTTTGAAGATTGCGAAATTCGCAGTTTACGCCATCATAAGAACCAAACGAGCTACGTTACAGCTGCCTCTACGCCGCAAGGACAAGCGTATGGTTATGTATTCAACCATTGCTACCTAACTGCAGAGCCTGATATTACCCCGGTTTTTTTGGGGCGTCCGTGGCGGGAGTATGCCAAGACCGTATTTGTCGATTGTAAAATGGGCGATCATATTGACCCACGTGGCTGGGACAATTGGGACAATGTTGCGAACGAGAAAACCGTCTGTTATCAGGAATATAACGGACACGATGAAGTTGCTGCGTTACGTAAGCAGCGTGTTCCGTGGGCGGATTGTTTTGAAGCGGGAACAGAAGCATGGAGCAAGGAACAGTTTTTTGCTGAAGTTACATTTTGGAAGTAAGGAGAAGTGAGGTCTCATGATGATCCAAAATCCCATATTAAAAGGCTTTAATCCCGATCCGTGTATTACACGTGTCGAAGATACTTACTATATTGTGGTGTCATCGTTTGAGTGGCTGCCTGGAGTGCGGGTGTACCAGTCCAAAGATTTGGCAAATTGGGAGCATTGCACAGATATTTTGACCGATCAGGTTGACTTAAGAGGTAATCCTAAAAATTGTAGCATTTGGGCACCGCAGCTTAGCTATGCAGATGACCTTTTTTATCTGCTCTATACGGATGTGAAAAGCACCAAACGTCCGTTCAAGGATGTTCATAATTTTGTGATGACGGCGCCTACGATCCAAGGACCGTGGTCGGACCCCGTTTATCTTAACAGTAGCGGATTTGATCCGTCTTTATTTCATGATGAGGACGGACGTAAATGGCTGTTGAACGCATTGTGGGATTACCGCATGTTGGAAAGCAATAAATCTTCCGGTATAGTCATGCAGGAGTATGACAGCAAGCAACAACAGCTCATTGGCGAGCCTGTTAAAATCTTTGATTGTACTCCTTTAAAGAAAACAGAAGCGCCTCACATCTACAAGCAAAACGGATATTATTATCTTGTTACAGCGGAAGGCGGAACGGGTACGGGGCATGCCGTTACCGTAGCACGCTCGAAGCAGATATCCGGGCCATATGAAGTAGACCCGCACAACCCAATGCTTACGTCACGTGATCAACTTGATTTCCCGTTACAATGCGCAGGACATGGCAGTCTTGTACAAACACCAGACGGCGAATGGTACATGGCTCATTTATGCACACGTCCAGTAGAGGGGAAATATGCCATTTTAGGACGGGAAACAGCCTTGCAGCAAGTGTACTGGAATGATGAAGGCTGGCTCCGATTAACTGCTGGGGGCCATACACCTCAATTGGAGGTACCCGCACCTCAAGGGATGTTCTCGGTTAAGCAAGAGCAGCAGAGTTATGTTTTTGAGGATTTTTTCGAGGGACCCACATTAGATAAAACGTGGAACACATTGCGTATCCTGGCGGACGATAGCTGGTGTTCATTAAGCCAGCGCCCAGGCTACCTTCGCATTCTGGCTGGAGAATCCATTCAAAGTCTGTTCCAGCATCACGTGCTTGCCATTCGGCAAACGGATCATCATTTCCGGGTAGAAACAGCATTGGAGTATAAGCCGACAAGCTATTTACAAATGGCGGGGCTACTACTGTACCTTAATGAAGAAGATTATTTGTATGCCTATATTAGCTATGAGGAGGGGCAAGGGAAGGTACTGCGCATGATGCGATGTGAAGCCAATACATTTACCTTAGTTCCTCAAGCAATTACGCTTCAGGACGATCTTCCTATACATTTAGCTGTGGAAGTCCATGCATCCCACGGGCAATTTTATTATGGAGTCGGAGACAAACCTGCTTGGAAGCGGCTTTTTGAAATGCAGGATATCAGCTTTTTATCCGGGGGTTTTACAGGAAATTTTGTAGGTATTGCTGCTCATGATATGCAACAATTCCAAGGAAGCTACGCTGATTTTTCTCATTTCTTCTATCATGGTAAGGATCATCTTTCCTCATAAAAAAACATGATAATGATTATGTTGAAAGCACCTTAATGGGTGCTTTTTTCGTTGTTTCTGCACTTTACCTTTTCACATTATAACTTCGCAAAATCTCCAAAAAAGCGGTGCTTGCTTTCGTTTCAAATGTCGAAGAAGGAGTTAGGAAGGAGAATTTTCGAATAACCGGAAGATTACGAATATCCAGTACTTTTAATGTTCCCAGAGCAAGTTCCTTCTGAATGACCCATTGGGACAGCAAAGAAATCCCCAAGCCTGCTTCTACAGACTCTTTGATGATCTGTGTACTGCCAAAATTCATCATATGAGAAGGGGAGAACTGAAACCGTGCAAACATTTTTTCAGCCGCTTCCCGGGTTCCAGAACCTTCTTCCCGCAGAATCCAGATGTCCTCTTGCAGCTCACTTACATCCACTTGAGATTTACCAGCCAAACGGTGATTTTGCGGAACGACGATATACATTCTATCATCAGCAAATGATTCGATGTGTAAATGGTCATGCTGAAATTCTCCTTCGATAATGCCTACATCCAGTTGATTATGGATCATGAGTTTTTCAATTTCCTGGGTGTTGCCGATGGTAATGGAGGGCTGAATGAGTGGATACCGGACCCTCATTTGCGCGATCACATGCGGCAGCACATATTCGCCATACGTGTAGCTTGCGCCGATCGACAGGTTTCCTTTTGCTGTATGCATCAGCTCGTCCACCAAATACTGCATCCGTGTATGGAGACGGATAATCTCCTGAGCATGATGATACACAATTTCACCTGCTTTGGTTAAGCGTACATACTTATTGCTACGCTCCAGGAGGCGGGTTCCTACGCTACGTTCCAGCGTTTGAATATATTGACTTACCGCAGGTTGGGTCATGTGTAACACCTCGGCAGCTCGTGTGAAATTTTGTTTCTCCGCGACCATAACAAATACGATTAAAGATTGGTCCAAGGCCCATTCCTCCAAATTCATCATATCTATTTACTTATTATCATTATTATAATGATTTATTTTTCTTATGACAAAAAACATATTAAGCTGGATGCATGTAGAATTGGAGGGGTTCACCATGAACAGTCATACACAACACACCAAATTATTTTCGAACAGAGGTCGATTATTCCAGCGTATATTTGGCATTGTCCTCACGATGTTATTTGCTTTGGCAGGCTATGGCCTGAACGAATTGCCAGGCTTTCATTATGTAGGTCCATTGGCTTGTGCCATGTTTCTCGCTATTCTGTACCGACAGTTGTGGGGATACCCTGAAGCTGTGCGCTTGGGAGTTGAGTTTTCAGCAAAGAAAATACTACGTGGAGCTATTGTGTTATTTGGGCTGAAGTTGAACATGGATGTTGTCATTCATCATGGACTTGGTTTACTTTTGCGTGATGTGGGCACTGTTGTATTTTCCATCTTTTTTACGGTTTGGTTGGCAAAACGTTTCAAGGCAGATGCTTCGCTTTCGCTTCTTCTTGGTATTGGAACAGGAGTTTGCGGTGCAGCAGCGATTGCAGCGGTTTCTCCCTTGTTAAAATCCAAAGATGAGGATACAGCCATAGGGGTAGGACTCATTGCCTTGGTTGGAACGGTATTTGCCATTTTGTTTACTGTGCTTCGGCCCTGGCTTCCTTTGACGGATATGCAATATGGAATCTGGTCGGGTATCAGTTTACATGAAATTGCACATGTGGCCTTAGCTGCAGCGCCTGCCGGACAGGATGCACTTGCAATGGGCTTATTAGCCAAACTGGGGCGTGTTTTCTTACTCATACCGCTCAGCTTTGTTTTAATGGTTTGGATGAAACGAACTGGAAAAATTCGTACAGACGCTAAAGTGGAGTTCCCCTGGTTCCTCATCGGCTTTATGGCTACAAGTATTGTGGGCAGCTATGTTTTTGGAAAATATATTGTAGTTCCATCTAGTCTGACGAACGGAATTTCTCAAGTTACCACCTTTATGTTAACGATGGCTATGGTAGGCATGGGGCTGAATGTGAGCTTTAAGGCTTTGCGGGAGAAAGCAATGCTTCCCTTACTGGTACTGTCTGTTACTTCGATCATTCTTATAGGGTTAACATTTTTAACAGTGTGAACATGAAGTATTCGTTTGTGATAAGATTGCTAGTAAACTAGATTAATAAAACTGGAAAAAGCTCTGCTTGCTGTATAGCTGGCAGAGTTTTTTAGTACTTTTGTATGATAAGACTGAAATATATACTGAATTAATCGTAACTTTTTACATATGATTCGCGTCTATCAAAATGGAGGTCCTGAGAATCATAGAGTGCAAGAATTTCATAAGCGAAAATTTAGAGAATGGTAGGGTACATAATGAAGAAAATTTGTTTATTTGCTTTTTTGTTTCTGTTTCTACTAGCATTTCCAAGAGAAAGTCATGCTGCATCTTCGAGTTCACATCTTCAGTTGGATGGTAAAGATATAAGTGTTGGCAAAGGTGTTCAGATTCAAGAAGTAAAGGGGAATGTACTGGTTCCACTCCGTCTCATTGTAGAGGAATTGGGTTATAGCGTGAATTGGGAGTCCAAGACAGGGACCATAACTATACATAAGCAAAATCTTAACCTCAGTCTTCAGGTCAACAATCCCATAGCCTCTGTCAATGATCATCAAATGGGATTGGCTGTAGCTCCTTTGCTTAGAGAGGGGACGACTTATGTTCCGCTTCGTTTTGTGTCCGAACAGACAGGGATTGATGTGGCCTGGAACAACGAGCTTAAAACTGTGTTCCTGACGACTCCGCCTACTTCAAGCGACAATAGCGAGTCCACTCATGATCATTCTGCTACTTCAGCTGTAAGTAATCCTAAAGAGAGTGCGCGTACAGCTATAAACCAAATTAGCTTCGCTAATCACCAATTGACTATAGCTGTTAATGGAAAAGCAACCCCCAAAGTAACTACGTTGACTCATGCAGACCGTATTGTTGTAGACATACCTAGTTCAACGTTTTCTGAGGAATTTCTAGCATCGCAATCATTTGACAGTAGTGGACAAGGAAGTTTTCCAGTCACTGAAGATCCAGATGTTTCCCAAGTAAGATACTCCATGTTTAGTACAACCCCCGCATCGGTACGTATTGTGGTTGATCTTAATCACAGCACACCCTTTCATGTACTCAATGCGGATGATGGTAAGGTTGTTATAGCGTTGGATCAGGAAACGGAGGAGCCATCAACTACCGAGGACGTTATACCTACCATACCTGTTGTACCTGCGATTTCTTCTGATGGACACGCGCAAGGAATTGACGTCTCACACTATAATGGCAATATTGATTGGCAGCAAGTGGCAGCGGCAGGTAAGACATTTGCTTTTATTAAAGCTACAGAGGGCACAAAATATCAAGATAATCAATTTTTGATAAATGTACAGGGTGCCAGAGATGCTAACATCTTGGTTGGCGCTTACCACTTTTTGAATGCTACTACCGCGGATGGAGCTCGTCAGGAAGCAGCTAATTTTGCCAGGGCTATAGATTCAGCAGGAGGCAGGCTAGATCTGCCCCCTGTGATGGACTATGAAAATAACCCCAAAGGTCTTACTCCTGCACAAATTAGTGAAGTGGCTCATGCCTTTTTGGATGAAATGGAGAGGCTTACCGGGCGTCAGCCAATCGTATACACGGGCAATGTTTTTGCTTCCAAGTTTGATCCTACATTTTCTATGTATAAACTGTGGGTAGCCCGATACAGCACTACGCAAAAGCCGACCGCGGTTCCAGCTTGGAATAACTGGTGGACTTGGCAGTACAGTAGCACAGGCAGTGTTCCGGGTATTCAAGGCCAAGTCGATTTGGATGAATACAACGGAACGATAGATGAACTCCGGGCTTCACTGGCAGGAGAGCTCGATTAGCCAAATCATATCATGATCAATCCTCGCGAATCCGGAACGGGATCTGCGAGGATTTTTAATGTCTGATTTGTTTAGTTGGGCATGATCCATACGATTTCGCTGATTCGAACAAAGAATTTTTTTCCGTATACATCTAAAATGACATGGTCGGGCTTACAATCGACTACGCATCCATCAATTCTGCCACGTGTTGTCTCAAGTACAACGTACTTGCCGATCACCGATTTTAATGTTTCTACGACGTATGGATCTACAGGGTGCACCACGACGTGGTGAGAGGTAGGATGGTGAGGAAAAGGTTGATTAACGTTGTAATTGAGCATTTGATTTGAATTCAATTGCTTCACTCCTTCAAGATTAGTTGTGTTATCCTATGCTCCTGCCTAGGAAAGGTGTAGGCTAATGCCCATCAGCGAAAACATTCATAACATTGCCGAAAAGCCCGGTCCATAGGAAAGCTCAATACATAAGCTATGTTGTACCTTGAATTGAAGGAGGCAATGACCATGAGTGAATGTGAAAGAGGTTGTGGTGGCGGTTCAGTAGGGGGCTACCCAGGAGTATGGACATCGACAGGAGCTATCCTGGTACTGTTCATTTTGCTCGTTATCATTACTAAGTCTTTATGGGTTTAAATTGAAATGAGTAGCTTAACCCCCCATCGGTATATAACCGATGGGGGGTTAAGTGTTTTAGAGGATGGAACGTATGATAAAACACCTCAAATAACAGCGTACAGGCCCTACACAAACTGTGCCGGGCTGGGCAGCTGTCATTTGAGGTACATTGGCATCTATAGACAGGAACGGACAATGGAACAGAGATTAAATTAACGCAATCGCCAGCAGGGTGAACAAGCTCAAAGTTAAGATTTGATTCCCATACCCGTAGCCAGGATAAAAGGCAGACGTTTGTACACGTCCGTTCCGTTCTTTTTTTAAGTACACATTATTACGATCCACATCCATAATGGTTCCTTCGTACTGTTTTCCGTCAACGGTGAGAATACGCACTTTTTTATTCATGCAGTTCAAACAGTTGTAATAAGCGTCCATTCCATCACCCCCTCTTATACATTGGCATTTTATGAGAGGGACGGTCTTATGGTAACGGCGAACATACAGGGAAAAGGTATTCCCTCGAACTTAAGGCCTGACTAGAGTTAGCCTATTCTTGATAGGGATTAAAAGAGAAGCCAGGATATCCATTGGTATGGGCGTAACCTCTTTGGGGGGCGACCTGAGGGTGGGGTGAAGTATCGGCAAGCCTTACATGTATCCCAGGTTTTCGGGGGGGCTGCTGCTTGCAGTCATTGGGAGGACCGATGATGACAGGCTTTTTAATTGGGGCGAGTGCTTCCTGAATCTTATTCTCATTCAGGCAGTAAGTATGAGCCAGAATGTTACTTGGCGTTAGCCGCAAAATGTCGGAGCCCAGTATGAATTCAGGGGTCGGAGCATTAAAAATGGTCAACAAATGAGTGTTGTCCATCGTGGCGACCAGATAATGCCACCATCCCTGAGGAACGTTAGCCACTTGGCCAGGTGTGATCGGAAAATGTCGTAACTCGAGGGTGAAGGGGTTAATCAGTGACACGGTTACTGCTCCAGAGATGCAGTATACCAGTTCTGTGGCATTTTGGTGATAGTGAGGCTCCACAACATTAGCTGTGCTAAGGCGAATATCCAGCAGCGATACATTCGCCAATGTATTCAGCTGCTGGATCGACAGCTCGTTGATCGAGTTTTGAGCATCCTTCTGAAACAAAACATTGTCTCTTAAATCATAGGTAAATTGTACAGTAGGGGAGGTGTAATCCATATATGAATCCACGCGTCGTTTCCTGCCTTTCTATTATTCGAAATTTGATGATCGTACGCTACCCTATGCATACGCCCATGTATGTGTGCGCGGATATGTGATTTGAATTAGTAGAAATCAGGCTCCGGTCCCGGGCAAGTTGAAGCGAAAAATAGCGAAAAAAGTCACGTATTCAAGTGTGGTCAGAACATGATCCATTGTTCTTAATACACGTCATCCCTTTAGGGATGGCGTTTTATTTGCTTGGGTAGTCTTAGGACCAGAGCCGGATGATACGTAAATGCGGCTTATGGTATACTGCAACGGACGTGTGAAAGCATGATTGTCCCATTCCGTATGTAGCCACGCGTCATTTCTGCAGCTAGGCATAAGTTATGTCATAAGAAACATCATCGGATAAACGTCCCTGAGTTGTACAGGCCGGAATGGTTGCACCGGACAGAACATGAAAGAGGAGGTTGTCTGGAATATGAAAAAGTTATCTATTTTAATCCTGTCCTGCGCATGTATGTTAGGTACTGTATTGTCAGTCGCACCAGGACAAGCACAAGCACAAACGTCAGCTTTGAAGAAAGGGGTTCAAAGCGAACGGGTGCTGGAGCTTCAACAGCAGCTTCATTCGCTCGGTTATTTCAAGGCTGGGTTTACTGGGTACTATGGTTCTCTGACCAGTAAAGCGGTGGCTCGTTTTCAACGGGATAACGGTCTGACACCTGATGGAGTAGCCGGAGCGGCTACACAAGCCAAGCTGGAATCCTTCGGAGAGGTGCGCGTAACCGCGCTGGATCAACTGGCTCGTATCATTTATTCTGAGGCTCGCGGGGAATCGTTTGAAGGTCAAGTGGCTGTCGGCGCTGTCGTATTAAACCGTGTTCAGTCCGGTGAGTTTCCAAGCTCGATCCCGGACGTTATTTTGCAGCCTGGTCAATTCACCGCTGTACAGGATGGTCAATACCGCCTGAAACCCAACAAGACTGCGTACCGTGCAGCCAGACAGGCACTTAATGGTGCTGATCCGACCAATGGGTCCTTGTTTTATTACAACCCGGCCATTGCTACAGCCAAATGGAGTAAAAGTCGCCCGGCTGTCATCTCACTCGGTCGCCATACGTTTACGAATTAATTTCATATGAGAATACGCAAATTTCTAGCCGTCAGTTGCTTCTTCTAGGAGCAGTGACGGTTTTTTATATTCACAAATTTGTAATATTTTAGTGGTGAATTATCTGATTTAATATTAAAAATTCTACCTATTATTCCGATACTCTTAATAGACAAAAAAATGAAATTAAAGGAGTCCTTCTAAAATGAGTCAACATCCTTACACTATCGAAGTAGATCAAGCCATGAAAACGGTACATATGGCGGTGAATGGAGTTTTTAGCCAGGAGGAGTATGATAGCTTTGTAAAAGATTATGTAGCCAAAACCTCATCCATTCAGGCGTCCAGCTTTACACTCAAGGTAGATTGTACCCAGATGGCACTTTTGGGTCCGGGAGAAGTGGAAAAATTGAAGGGCTCATTTGTACGTTATAAAGAAACTGGATTTACCAAAGTAATCTTTGGCATCAGCCTTCAACAAACCATTATTAAAATGCAGCTTGGTCGAGTAGCACGCGAAGCAGGATTAAACAACGTAGATATTGTTGTACAATAATGCGCTGATGTATGTGTAAGGGGGAAGCCTGATGAGCCATATCAAAATAAAAGCACTGGGTGTGTATCATCCGTCCCATTCGTTGGATAACGAATACTATGTTCGCCATTTTGACGAGCAGGGCAAAGATATTCGACGCTTCATGGAGCATATGGGTAGAAAACAGCGTTATATCATTGATGATCCGAACGAAAACGGTCTAACAATGGGAATTGCGGCTGCGCAAAAAGCTCTGGAACAGGCTGGTATGACAGGCCGTGACGTGGATATGATCGTGTTCTCCACTCAAGTTCCTGAGTCACTGTTTCCGATGAATGCATTGTTTGTTCACCAGGCGATTGGGGCCAGACATGATGTGGCCGTGATGGATTCCAACGCGAATTGTGCAGGGATGACAGTCGCTGTCGATCAAGTCAGTCGGTCGATGTTATCTAATCCTGACGTGCGGACAGCGCTTATTATCGGTTCGGATTATAATTCACTCATTTCCGGTCCGGAGGATGAGATTACTTATGCGAACTATGGAGATGCTGCATGTGCGGCTATTTTGGAGCGTACAGAAGAAGACACCGGATTTATAGATTCTATGTATTTTACGGACCCAGTCAATATAGATAAAATTTTGTACCCGGCTCAGGGGTTAGCGGCGACACTCCAAAGGAACGCCCCCGGAAAATATATTCAGTGGCTTCCGTTCGACGCCAATATGGCCTTGCCTCCTACATTTGATCTGCTTGAACGCATTTTAAAAAAGAATGGGCTGACGCCTCGGGATGTACGGGCTTATTGTCTGTCTCAGTTCTCGTTAGCAAATGTATTGAAGATTCAGGATCACTTGGAGCTAGAGGATGCCCAAATGATTTATGTGGGTGATCGATATGGTTACACAGGTACCAGTAGCCCGTTCATTGCTCTATATGAAGGTATTGAATCGGGTCGTATCCGGCGCGGTGATTATGTACTGTTCTGGACGATTGGAGCTGGATATCAACTGGTTGCTATGTTATTTAAATACTAGGAATATGAAGACCTTGCAGCTGCAAGGTCTTTTTGTGTATCACACAATGACAACTGTAATGATTTGGTTGTGTTATGTTTGATTATTTTGTAAAATTTAAACATTGAGTACATAAGGGAGAGCTTATATTGCGGACATCGGATAGCATGACAATTATGACAGAAACATGGCACACAATTCATAATAGGAGCTGAAGGGGCATTAAGATCGAAAATTTATTTTATGGAGAACGAATAAAATTGGCCGCAGTCAGGGAAGAAGATGCCGAAGTGATGTTCAAATGGGGTGAGGATGCGAAGTATCTGCGAAATGTAGATACGGATTTGGCGCTCCCTTACACGTTGAAACAGATGGAGTCAGAAGGATCTCCCAGCTCTAACGAGGTCTATTTTCGATTAAGAACATTGGCAGATGATGTCTTGATCGGATTTGTTGCTATCCACGGAATTGAGTGGAATAATCGCAGCGGGCAGCTGGCAATAGGTATAGGTAATACGGACTACCGTGGCAAGGGCTTTGGGGCAGAAGCTGTAGGTCTCATTCTTCGTTATGCGTTTTATGAGCTCAATTTAAATCGGGTCGGCTTGGATGTGATTGAGTACAATACACAAGCGATCCGAACTTATGAGAAGGCGGGGTTCCAGCTTGAGGGTAGAGTTCGTTCTGCTGTTCTTCGTGATGGTAACAGTTATGATCGTATCATGATGGGTATCCTGTATTCTGAATGGCGCTCGACTGTTCAAGTATAATAGATACACAATTTGTTCATAAAATATTCCATAATAAGCCTTTTAATAACGTGAAAAGAGGTTTATAGTTAAAGGGTCACATGCCCAAATCATTATTAATTTGAGTATGAGTCAAAGCTGAGGAGGAATTTACATGGCAAACGTTGTAAGGTCCGTTACTTCACCCAAGAAATTTATTTCTGGACAAAATCTACTCTCGTCGTTAAATGACTATATTAAGGATTATGGCGATAAAGCCTTTGTCATTTGTGATGAGTTCATACTTGAAAGGGCCCAAAAGGAGGCAGGTGCTTCAATTGAAGCAGCTGGTAACCAAGTGGTCTTCGAGAAATTCCAATATGAATGTACAAAAGAAGAGATTGATCGTAACCGTGAATTGGTGCGTAAACATGGTTCGAACATTATCATAGGGATTGGCGGGGGAAAAACGTTGGATACCGCCAAGGCAACCGCTTATTATGAAAAGCTGCCTGTTGTTATTTTCCCAACGATTGCTTCTACAGATGCTCCTTGTACCGCGCTTGCGGTTATATACAAAAAAGATGGCTCTTTTGATGAATATCTGTTCCTGCCTACTAATCCAGACGTTGTACTGGCGGATACAGGCATTCTGGCAGCAGCGCCTGCACGTTTCTTTGCAGCTGGAATCGGTGATGCACTGGCCACTTATTTTGAAGCTCGTGCTTGCTATCAGGCTAACGGGGATAACCTGGTTCTGAACAAGCCTTCCACTACAGGATTGGGACTTGCTCGTCTTTGTTATGATACGTTGCTGGAAAATGCTGTGAAGGCCAAACGTGCTGTGGATCGGAAAGTATATACTCGTGCGGTGGAGGATACGATTGAAGCTACCATTTATCTGAGCGGTGTTGGTGCAGAATCAGGTGGGTTGGCAGCAGCACACGCCATTCATAACGGCATGACGGCTGTTCCTTCGCTTCATAAAGCACAGCATGGTGAGAAAGTTACATTCGGTTTGTTAACTCAGCTAGTGCTGGAAAATGCACCGAAAGAAGAACTGGAAACCGTGATTAAACTGGTTAAGGATGTAGGCCTTCCATTGACGCTTCGTGACTTGGGTGTAGAGGAATTTGTTGAGGCTGAATGGCGCCAAGTGGCTGAAGCTGCTTGTGCATCGAATGATACAATGGTCAACATGCCGTTCCCGGTTAGTCCTGCTGACGTGTACAATGCAATCATTGCAGCGAATGCAATAGCAGAATCCTATCAAGAATAGTTTCTTCCTAAATCACGAAAATGGGTTTACAAAAACGGGTCTGTCACATCACTGGCAGACCCGTTTCGTTTACGTGCACTAACATGTGAAACGAAAGAGGGTACCAGGGACTTATATCCTATCTTGTTCTGACCGATATACATGTAACAGGGAAATTAGGTTGGTTACACAGCAGGAGGAGATTTGATGTTGGTGCATGGTAAAACACGTAGGGGCAACTTGTACATCCATATGTCCAGCGGTTTTCACAAAATTGGAGATTATCGGGAAGAATATTCTGTAGCACCGGGTGATCGGCTGATGTCTAGACTGTCCAAGCGGATCTACACCATTGTATCCGTACATCTTGGTGAAGAGGCGTATGCCGATATTGATCTAGAAGAGGTTATTAGAAATAGTTAGAGAGCTTTATTTGGATTTGGTATAAAAAAGCTTCCACTTTGCTCCTAGAGCGAAGTGGAAGCTTTTTTCTTTCAGCGTAGGGACTCATGAAGAAGGTCTCGTGTGATGATATTATTTTGGTTCATAAAATGTCTGATTGCTGCTTGTGAATTGGTTGCAGACAGCTCCTTTCCCCATGTCATGGCATAGGCCCAGGCTGGCTGATTTTGCAGCACCTTCGCACTTGGCAGAATATCACTTTCTCCGATTCCCATAGGCTTGCCCTGCGCAAGCTTTAGCAATTCGGTGTAGTAGGAGGGTTTGTAATCATTGTTATAGATATCAGCTGCAAGAATATCTACTCGGTTAATACCTGGGAAGGACAAATTATAGGGAGTGCTATATGCGTTTGGAGCATTGGGACTCCACACCCACAACAGGTTATCCAGATGATGGACATGAGTGAACCGATCATACATTAGATTCCACAACTTAGCATAATTTTGCTTGTTTCCCCACCAAAACCAGTTGCCGTTCATTTCATGATAGGGCCTCCATAAAACAGGTACATCCGCGTCTCGTAAGGTCTTAAGGGACAAAGCCACCTCATCCAGATCAGCGATCAGTTGTTTATATTGCGGGGTACCCGGCGTGATGTAACGATTAAATTCAGCTTGAGTAATTTTTGCTTGTACGTTTTTCCACGTTTTGGGTTTGCCAGGAAGCGCCTGATGGAAGGTAACAGCTACGATTCCGCCGTCCTGACTCCATTGGATAGCACTATTCACAACATGCTGACGTTGCTCTCGTAGGGCCGTACGGGACTGGTTAGCCAATCCTCCAAACTCATAGCCGTGAAGTCCTGCGTATTGTCCGCTGATTTGTTGTAGCTTGTTATTTTGTTCATCCGGTGCCTCTAAGTAATCATGCTGCCCGGAAATTAGCATATCATCCGGTACATTAGATAGGTAGGCAAGTAATTGCTTGGCTTTGGCAGAGGCCTGAACATTAATTGGCGGGGCGGCATCGGCAACAATGAATGATTGCTGAGAGCCGCTGAAGAGTAAAACAAGCATTAGCAGTAGCACCCTCTGTAACCAAAAGCGTGTTGAGTGAGATTTCATGGCGCTCCTCCTTTGATGCATGGTAATGGGATTAGTATTTTTCTTTTTGCTTTCTAAGCTGTATATAGGCGCTAATAATAATCACCAACAGACTAATCGTGGCCCATCCATTGAATTCCTGTAAGTGTATCCAGTTGTCCCATACAAGGAAACCTAAAATTACAACGAGCAAACCCATTGCAAGATACATTTTGGTTTGTGCTGGACGTTGGGTTCGTTTTGAAATCCAATGTATGATGCCGAAAACGATGGCTGCCTGAAATAAAAATATGCCCATCATCATTAAACTTGCTATAAAGATTGGGGACATCGGTATCCTCCTCCTGGGTTTACAAACAGAATATGCAGGTTGTAACCGGGATGTGGATTCTTAGATGTCAATTTAATTACAAGTTAAGTAAACAATTGAGCGCTGGTTACGATCTTGAACAAGTTGACTAAATTATACCATAACTACCGTCCTGCAATGAAAGACGTCTAAATACCCACTCTACCTTGATTCGACATCATACTTTATATTCAGCGAAATATTGACATATGGATGTACACTTCACATATATGAAGATGCAATCAGAAATATATGTGAAGTATATGCATAAGAGCAACGCGAAATCGACGGAAAAGTTTGGTATGATTAAAGTGGATTGAAAAGGAGGTGCTCTTATGAATGAAGAAAACAGACCATTCTCTAGGTCAGCAGATGCTGAAGGAGCCAAAGCGAACTTTGATGCCAATCAGCGGAAGCTTCTCTCCGAGGGAGTGCCTAGCTTATGGCGTCAGGTCAGCAACCTGCTGATTCTGGTTAGCGTGATTGCATTGATTATCCTTTTAGGTCGAGTGCTCTAATGAGATATCCAAAAAAATCGAAAAGAATTTGAAGAATTAGGGATGTGAAATGGTGTTAAAGGCAGCTTTACTTTTTATATTGGCTGGCATCGCTGAAATTGGAGGAGGATATTTGATTTGGCAGTGGCTGCGTGAAGGAAAGACATGGTATGTCGGACTTTGCGGCGGAGTAATCTTGGCTGTGTATGGAATCATTGCTACCTTTCAGGTTTTTTCCTCCTTTGGGCGTGTATATGCAGCATACGGAGGTGTCTTTATTGTTCTTTCCATTGCATGGGGCTGGTGGATTGATAAAAAGACACCCGACTTGTACGATTTCATTGGTGGATTGATTTGTTTGGTCGGTATAGCTGTAATCCTATTTCCGCGATCAGGATGATAGGACGAAAAACCCTATTTTATTTTTGAAAACATGACTATAGGTCTACAAAAATAAGCTTCATATTCCGAAATAGAACTTAAGGAGGGGGTTCTATGAACTGGAATCAAATGAAGCTTAGATTGAAATTTGGTAGTGCTGTACCGAAGAGTGAAGGTAATTTCTCTTTTGGTATCATGTGTGGACTCTTAATCAGCATCGTGCTGTGGATATCAATCATTGGCTGGATCATGCTGATCTTTAAGTGATTTTACGAAATCACTGTACATATCAAAACAAATGAATTAAGGAATGCTCACAAACCTGTGTCTTATTACCCATGCTTTATTTTGTGAAATCGTTACGTAACTTGTCTATTCCGCGACCTATGGCTTCATCAATCATATCAGTAGCAGCAGGTGTATCTGCATCGGTGTCAGGAATGCGATTAAATCCTGGCTCGCGCTTGTCCAGGGATTGTTTATGTTCGATTTGATCGTCAGTACGATTCTTTTCAGAGTTATTATCTCTCATAGCACATCACAGCTCCTTTTATTAGGCATATTCAGCTTCTATACTTTACATAAACGCTTGTGCTCCAGACTAAACGTTGATAAAAATAAAACCGGGAGGGAGTAACTCCCGCCCGGTACTTCCCAAACAACTAGCGATGCTCAATCAGATCAATCGCTCCCAGAACAACATGAGCCAGTCCGAAACCGAGAATGCCTGTAGCTGCAAGTTTGTACTTACTGCTCAGCAACACAGCGCCTGAAGCCGATACTACCGTTCCAAGAACAGCTGGAATCATACCTTCACGCATTCGTAACACCCCTTCTGGTAGTTTGGAAAGACGTTTATTAGTGTAATTCAAATGTGCACAAGTTATACAAAAAGAGAATTTTATTATTTTTTTAAAAAAACACTTTACAATTCGATAAAATTATCGTATTATATGTTGGTGCCCAATTGAACGACATTTACATAACGAGAACACTTCTTAATCAGATGCGTGTTTCTCAGATACTTGTAAGACAAGTAAGTGTGAAGATTAGCGTTCCTAAATTTATGCCGGGGTGGCGGAATTGGCAGACGCACAGGACTTAAAATCCTGCGGTAGGTGACTACCGTACCGGTTCGATCCCGGTCCTCGGCATTCTTGATTTATAACGGACACATCAAAGTTAAATGGACGAAAATAACGCGAGGTCCTGTGTAGCTGTAACGGAGTAATCCGCAGGTACACAGGACCAACGAAGCGCCTCACCGTTAATATGCGGAGGAGGCGTTTTTGTTTTGGCAAGATTACGAAGTATAAAACCTACGGCGGGCAACCGGACAGACTGGCGTCAGCTTCTCACGGAGTTCCTAGCGCATAAGAAGCTAGAGGACGGAGTTGGTCAGTATACGTTGCACGACTACGATCGGACCGTTAAGCTTCTATTCAAACGGTTCCCCAACGCATGGGAAACGGAGCAAGCGCTAAGGGACGCGGTAATGGAGCATCTGGCGGAAGACATCGCGCCGCCAACGTTTAACAATCGACTCGTCTATTTACGCACATTCTTTAACTACTGTATGAGAGAGGGCGAGCTATCCATGAATCCGCTCGCAAGTGTAAAGAAACGCAAGACAGAAAATCGAGCCGTTGCGGTCGAGGTAGACGTACTTAATGCGTTGCTGGCCGCGCCTAATCAAAGCACGTTCGTCGGCCTACGCGACTATACGCTCATCCTTTTAACGCTAGATACAGGCATCCGTCCGTCGGAGGGTACGAAGCTAATACCGCAGGATTTTAACGCATCTTTGCGGGAAATTTACGTGCCGGCGAAGGTGGCGAAGGGTCGTGTTGCGCGGACGCTTCCTATATCGGAGACTACAACGAAGGCACTGCGGAAACTGATATCGGTGCGTGCGCCTGAATGGGTCGATGACGTTCCGATATTCTGCTCGTATGAAGGGCGGCCGCTCAACCGCCATACGTGGGGCGACCGAATGGAGATATACTGCAAAAAGATCGGGACGCATATTCGACCGTATGATTTGCGGCATGTATTCGCGTTGGAGTTCTTGCGTAACGGGGCGAATGCTTTCGCGGCACAGCGGGCTCTCGGTCACGTTACGATGGAAATGACACGGCGTTATGTATCGCTTGTAAACGATGATTTAAAAACGGAACATGCGAAGGCGAGTCCGGTGGATCGGCTGTTTAAGAATACGAAGGCGAAACGAAATACGAAAATATAAAACGTATGTGCGTAACGCTCATCTCTTCGGAGGTGGGCGTTATTTTTCTATGAGTATAAAATGGTAGGCAGTCAGAGGGGATATGATGTATAATTTTAGAAAGCAAGGCATAGCAAAAAGCGGTCCTCTCTGAGGGGAGGTGACCGCCTATGACTGTCTATGAAACGTTGTCACTTATGATAAATTTTGCAACACTTGTTTTTGTAATGACACACAGAAAATAGCCGACCATCCGTGCAAAGATAACGGCTATTTTCCATAAGTAATACCAAAACAGGGCCGCGCTATGTCTTGCGATATTAGCGGCCTTTTTCTTTTTGTAATGCGTTACATTTTTAGTTTACACAATCTCATCCCAATTGTCTAATCGATTAGATAATTAAAAAGTGTAGAGTCGACTTCGTTTCGTACGCGTTAATCGGGACTGGCGTGTACTCGACGTTCAAGACGGAAGAGACAACGATGTAAAACGCATGTTCACTTTGAACACGCGTCTATACAAGCGGGCTCATTTGCGCGATATTGCGTAGGTGAGTCCGTTTTTGTATTCGATGAGCTATTAGATTAAACTCTCTTAATAATAGGAGAGGAGTTTGAATATGGACTACAAAGAGAAAAGAAAGAAAATCATTGAACAAAAGCAGAACAAGGAGCTATTGGAGATGGACGAAGCTATAACTGGGTTCCTTCAGTCAAGGAAACTCAAAAATTTGACCGAAAATACACATGATTTTTACTTTCAAACCTTGAGTAAGTTCAAAGAGTTCCTGGCCGAAAACGATGTATCACGCCCTATAGACGTGATTACGGAGGACGTATACGAATTTATACAACGTAGATTAGACATAGGTAATAAAGCGTCTACAGTCAACAAATATATAAGAGGTTTGCGCGCGTTCTTTAATCACTTGCATAGCTCAGGCTACTTAAATGAGAACCCAATGGAACCGATCGACAAACTCGTTGAAGAAAAGCGCATTAATCGCACGCTAAGTCGCGAACAGGTTGTTGCGTTATTGGACGCGCCTGATAGAGGTACGATAGCCGGCTTCCGCGCATACGTCTTCCTACTCGTTCTCTTGGATACGGGAATACGTTTGGAGGAGGCGCTGACCTTTCGTGTCCATGACGTTTACTGGCAGGAGCAAGTGATTCAAATTTACGGGAAGGGCCGCACAGAACGCGTTGTGCCATTCAGCGAAACTTTGGCGCTAAGATTGCGTGAATATCAGGAGATGCGCGGAGAACAGGAACACGATATTTTCTTCGTGAATGCGGAGGGACAGCCGCTTAAACGCCGCTATGTACAGGAGCAGATAAGCGATTACGGAAAACTGGCGAATATCAAGGGAGTTCGCGTATCATGCCATTCGCTTCGGTATACGTTTGCGCGCAATTACTTAATGAACGGTGGTGATATTGTTTCGCTTATGTCGATCATGGGCCATAAAACGCTAGAGATGGTGAAGCTTTACGCAGAGATGTATCAGCCAGATATCTCCGTACAGCATACGAAATATTCACCGGTAAATTCAATTCTTAACGATCAGTAGGAGGCGTCACTTATGAAAAACCGATACGTATACCCCGCCATATTCGATTATGCAGACGATGGCATTTCCGTCAGCTTCCCAGACTTGCCAGGCGCCTACACATGCGGCGACACGGACGAAGAAGCGCTATATATGGCGAAGGATTGCCTTGCGCTGCATCTCTACGGAATGGAAGCGGATGGCGACGATATTCCGGAACCCTCTCGATTGGTAAGCGTCGTAATAGAGGCGAACCAGTCCGTCGTGTTGATTGACGTATGGATGCCGAAATAATGGAGATAACAACGGACTCATTTATGCAGAGATGGGTCCGCTTTTTCGAATATCCGTAGTGACATGGACCTAGTCCGATGGTATTATGTGGATATACGTAACGTGAGATACGGAGGGATTCGGTTGGAAGGCGGTAAGTTCGAGGAGCGGTTTGAACAGAAGAAAACGCAGCCTAACGTATATCCGGTGCTCGGGTGGCTTTGCGCTGTCGTATCGCTGATATTCTTCCCGTTGCTTGTCGGAGCTGCTGGAGTTGTATTCGGATATTTGGCGAAAAAGTCTGGCAAGGACGTCCAGGGAGTCGCAATCATGGCGCTATCAGTTGCTTGCGGATTTTTGGGTATTATGATTGGAGTTATTTTCACTTTATAAAAAGGCATACACAAAGGAGTGAAACTATGCTATCGGAAAAGTTAGCTACAGTAGCTGGGCAGAGTTATATGGCAGAAATGTTTAACGACGGATTATTTTATTTACATAAAGGAAACGAAGCCGAAGATATATTTGTAAGAAATAGATTCCATAGGTCTGCAATTGTAAATTTCTGTACATCTGGAGAAGCAGCTATGTCAACAATAGTACATAAATTCTTAATGAAGAACGAATCCTCACTTGAAGAGGATGTAGATATTGAATTACTAAAAGCACTCAATGGAAGTAGTAACACACCCGAAAACTTTGTAACTATACCAGCTAAAATTTATACAATTGAGAGATTAATGGATAAAAAATTTGAGAGAAATACCAAAAATAAGTACCGTGATTTAACAAAGATAAGAAACAAAATTATACATTTTAGCTCCTCGTATAAATCAGAAATTTACAGTAATAAAACCGTTGAGAGAATGGCAAATGTGGCCCCTGAAATCGTTGATGTTTTTATAACAGAATTATTCAAATTGTATGGACATAATTCGATGGATGGGTTTCAATCAAAGCGCACACCTAGTTATTAAGCGTATTTTCACCGTAAATAAGCGCCGTCACTTCGCTCTGAATACCCACGTAAGGGTAGCGCCATAAACGCCTAATTTAAAGTTAAAAGCCCGTGTCCTCAACGCAGAGGATTACGGGTTTTTCGTTGTTTATATAGTGCTTCCGCTTGTTCTCGTGCCTCACGTTCTGCCTTCAGCGCAGCCTTAACTTCCCGTAGCTCGCGGACGGTCATTTCGTCCGGGCCCTTCGTAACACCAGATTTCAGCGTGTATTCCCGAGTACGTTCGTCAGGCGGAAGCGTTGCGATCTCGTAGAGTGCGCGTAGCCCTAAACGTTGGTACGTACCAACATCGCCCATCTCATCAAAAACCGAAATGAACCTGTGTGCGTGTGAACGATCGAAGTCTACGTGTTCCTCAAGCCAGCGTATCCACCCGCCCGCTTCTTCACGTTGTTGAGCGAGTTTCCTTAGTTCCCGGTCCGTACTATCTAATTTCGCATCGCGTACGGACTTGAGGAGGCGTCCTATTTCGAAGATAGCTTCGCCTGCAACGCGCTTGAATGCATTGATTTCCGCAGTTATCGTAGGTAAATATATAATTACTCTCCAGATGCCACGCCTAATGAATCGGTACCTGGGGCTTCGTCACCTACCTCTAATTCTAGTAATTGTTCAGGGATATGTGTTTTAACTTCCTCCGGGAGCAGATCATAAGCCATTTTTCCAATAGCTAAGACTGTTTTAGGATTTCTTTTACCCCAATTAAATGTTTTGGTGAAAAATGATTTGAGCCAATTTTCTTTAGTTAGGAAATCAAGTTGCTTTTTTAGAATATCTATTTCCTTAGAAAACTTGTTGATTTCTTGGTATAGAGTCTCTTGCGTCTTTTGTTCCTCCTCTAGCTTTTGTTTGAATACTTCTTCTAATTGATCTAAACGTTCACTAATATCCTGACTTTCATTTCTAGTAAAAAGACTATCCAAATTAAATTGGTTAATGTTCTCTTCGAGTTTATTTAGTTTTTCTTGGAACTCTGAATTTTTGTCTTTTAACTTCCTGAGAATTGGGGAAGAGCCGATGTCTTTTTCAATAGCCTCAAGCCAATCTACTATTGATGAGACAATATCTTCTTGGTCTCGGATTCCTATGGTTTCGATGTCGAGAAGAGAGCCTGGGGAAAAGGTAGCTTTTATAGAAGAACTCGAATAAATATCTAACTTGAATGAGAAATTAGTATGAAACCTGTATTTAATAGTAAGGCTGGCTATATGATCATTGTCATTTTGAAGAATAAAGTCTTCATTGGAAAAGCATGAGTAATCAAGCGCATTTTTAATTTCAGTTAATACGTGAGAGTTTAATTTCAAACAAACCCACTCCTTTTAAATTATACTATTTTCTTAAGAAAGAGATATTAACGGTCTTATTCTTTTTGCTCGGTACTTTCTTTCGCATTCTGAGGTATGTATTTAATCAAATCCCCCGGTTGACAGTCTAATACGGAGCAAACTCGATCTAGAGTCTCGATAGTTATAGACTTTACGTCAGCACCCTCGCTTGTTACCCACTGGCTTATAGTATTTGGACGGATACCTGAGTTTTTAGACAATGCGTACATACTCATTTCTCTTTTCTTGAGCATCTCTTCAAGTGTAAAACGAATCATTCGCGATCCTCCTTGTTATTAATTTTATTTTATTATAAAAGGGGTTGACTATATTAACTCGACGGGTTATTATCTTATTAGGTTAATAACGTATTGAGTTAGTAGAAGGTTTCATCTTTATCCTGCGCAACATCGTACCGTAACGAAGCATCAACGCAATTTATCCTATAGATCCCGCTAGGAGGCGCAATCATATGTCAATCACGTTAGGTTTCATCCGCAATCGTCGCGAAAGTAACGTCATCCTCACTGTCGGAAGCGGCCGCACTCGTCAAGAACTCCGCGTTACATCGGAATTATTCTTCACTATTATACCGCAAGCTAATCCGTATCTCTACGGTGACATTGTCCGAGCTACTCCGGCACAACTCGTCGAACTCGGCTTTGAATTGGACGCAGAAATGAAGCGCGAAGTCTTCCGTGTTGTACGCCCGCTAGTTACTCCGGCTCAAGTTCGCTACGTACTCGATCCGATCACAGGGAACTACATAGTTCGGTACGTCGGCACGCGCCAGGAACTCGTCATACAACCGCGCGCATTCTGGAGGATAACGGGAGTCAGTCGGCGATCGCCGCTCGGTAGCTTAACGCTGTCAATGGATGTAATGAAGGAACTCGGATTCATCGTCGGGAAGGGAGGCGTCCAGGTTGAACGCAGTAAGCAGTTTATCAACTACGCGTAACAACGTATTATCACGTAAAAATCGCAAGCGTATCGTCGCAATTCTTAAGTTTATCTACACTGTCGTACTGATTGCGCGAGAGGTGTTGACGTAATGTCTTACTTGGAAATATTCACGGATTATCGGCTTGGTTCCGAAACGACGGGCGAGGCGTTAATGATCGCGTTTCGGTTCTATGTTCTCGCGGTCGGCAACGTATTAGAAAGTCCGCACTTCACCGATGCCGAACGAATTGAGACGTTAAAAGAACTAAATACAGCGTTTAACAACGTATTTCCGAATGGAGGCGTTTGAGTATGGGCGAGTCAACCGAATTAGAACGGGCAGCGCTGGCCTACGGACCTTACGATCTGCCACATATGTATGAAGTCGTAGAGGGCGTTTTATACGCGGATCACTACTTTTTCCACCTTGAGAACGGTATTTTATGGCTTCGTCACGTCCGCAAAGTTGACCATCCGGAACACACGCACTTATTTATCGACGGAGACTCGGGCGGCCTTCAGCTTGCAGGAAACGTTCAGCGCGATTTACTGGAAGTAGTCATGGAAACACTCGATCGGCTCCGCAGTATGGACGGATTGACGTTTCTAATCGACGAGTTGTTATGGCTCGACGACCGCGGTGATATCGAATTAAATCTCGTTAAGAAGAAGGGATGACGCCGCTCCGATGAACCTAACGCCAATATGGGGAGGAGACGCGCGTGTATTATCAGACTGCCTCGCGCCAACGAGCGGTCAAATCTAATGTCCGTACTTTCCGACGCCAATCGGAGGGTTCGCCATGCGGACGCTTGGCCTGCGCTAACAGGTCGCTTCTTTAACGCTGAGTAGCGCTAACTGCTCGGTGGTTCTTCGGTCAGGCTACGTCAGACGCGCCAACGTCTCTGTAGGCTGGCGGGTTCCTTACAATAATTCCTACGTCCGGATACGGCAATATCCGTCAGGCAGGCGTAGTTCATATAAATTTTTCATCCTCGGACGATCGGCCGGTAAATCCGGTTCAGGCACCGGTCGTCTGCTTGTTATATCCAGTAATACGCAGAATGGGAACGTAGGTTCCACTTTATTGCGAAAAAAGTTGTTCGTTAATGTGCGGCGGTAGTCACGTGTCCCGTTTTTGCGATTCCGTGTCCTATTTATATATAGGGGGAAAAATTCTCGCAGTCCTGTGCGGAGTCAAAATTCGCTGTAGATAATACTGTATCCGATGTGCGAAACGGCCGTCGGTATACGTTGTAGTAAGTGAGTCCGAAAATAAATTTCCGCAAAAGTACGACATGAGGCGTTGAGTGTCGTTGGAGTAAATGTAAGGCGGAAAACAATACGCTCAACTGCGCGAAACTCATTCCGCTGGAAACAAACGTAGTGAAAGTGTGCATAACGACGCCGCGCATTCGGTTAACTAGGTAGACCGCGGGAAACCGCATCTCATAATACCAAACGAAAAGGGAGCGATTTTTTATGACAAACATTAGACAAGAAGCGGTAACACAGATGGAGCAAGATAAATTGGAGAAATATGCAGAATGGGTTGGTGTTGACCGTTTCGTACCGTTGGATTATCCAGTAATGGCAGAAGGCACGGTTTTACACGAGTCTGAATTTTTAAAGACGGTCGTGGAATGTGTGGCTTCTGGTGAGTTACTCACAGGTGAATACCTTCTAAGGGTAGATACGGACTTCCTTGCAATCGCAACAGGTATTGAGCAGAGAGTATTTGACGTATTAGCAGAACGCGGTGATGTGGAGGCCGTCCGCTCCATAATTAAGGCAACTGTAGGAATACTAGAATTCTCTCGGAAGGCACTTGAGTATTATGGCATCTGCCGTTTTGCGACAGGCTCGGGGGCTCCCTCTGATATGCACGACCTTGGAGAAGGTTATTACTACTGTAACTGGGCGTGAAAACTAACGAAAACGCGGCGGCTCCGTTGTGGGCTGCCGCTCAATTATCTTATGCAGGAGGGAACACGATGGCAATTGATACAACGAAATCACTCGCACATGATGAGGGATTTCCACGTGTACCGAATATCGTATACCGAATGTACCCGCTATTGGACGGGTTTACGTTGGAAACTGTCGGTTTATACGGGTATCTCAAATCATGGCGCCAGAATAAATCAAGTCACCGTATGTACGGGAAAGCTTGGTTGAATCAAAAAGAAATATCCGCACAGACCGGTATGTCACCATATAGAATACGTAAACACGTCGACATCCTGCAAGAACACGGTCTCCTCAGGGTTACGAAGTCATCCCGAACCGCAAACAAATTAATATATGAACCGCTAGAGCCATTAACTGAGGCAGAATTTAGGCTACTACACAAGGCGGAAATAGAGAGATTCGCTAGAGAACTTGACAGGCTAGAGAGTGAACTGGAAGCCGATCGCGCTCGTCTCACAGAGAAGCAGGAGGAATTTGAACGAAAGCAGATAGCCGGTACCGATGTTTTTTAGTCGATGTGAAATTACTTAATAACCAAGATTAAGACGTTTAGTATCCGTTATTCACTTATTTAACTAGAGAAAGAATAAGAAGAAAGAGTAACAAGAGAGAATAATAAATAATTCCGGAGATAAGACCTGTTTCGGGATAGAAGGCCACTATCCCTCACGCGTCGTCATTCGCTTACGCTCATTCCTAGCGAAGTATCATGCGCGCATTAGGATAGTCACATATAGATTTTTGCGTGAGAACTTCCACTAAGGAAGAACAACAGATACGTGGACATCAAAATATTAAGTTTCCATTATAGGAGGGGATTTATTGGAAGCAGCCAAAAAGTTAGTTGAGTACCAACATAGTCCGCAACTTGAGCTCATCGTTACGCCAGGCGTAGACAGATATGATTATTCTGGAGACTCCTGCGAATTGTTCCCGAACTGGACACGTACCAACTATAGGGCGTACGCCAAGCATCCGCTTGAGCTGAGACTGAAGGTAGCGGAGACAATGGTCGAATTATATGACGCTTATTATTTCGATGCTCACATAGGCGGTGACGGCAGGTTTCGGACACGGCTCGATAAACAGCGCTTGGAACGGCTGGCGGATTATATTCTCGCTGAGGATCACGTTAACGGGTTGTCAATTTTACGCGACCCATACGACAAACCTCGTGATCGTGACGTTGATGTTCCGCCAGGTGAGGGCGCGCGAGACTTCATGAGGAGGCACAATGTACGGATTTACTGTGAGGCTGACGCAGAGGATATCGCCGAGAAAATGGGCGTCAAGCTATGTCGCGTATGCCGTTATCCTTTCGAGGGCCGCTCGAGTAAAGTGGATTGCGGACCAAGTTGCCGCCGAGTATCTAAGACGCTGTGGGAACGCCAGGACAGATACGGAACAGTCAAACTTGAGGGTGAGCGAAACCGCACGCAATTAGAGTATGGTTTCTACAATCCCCAGGAGATGGAGGACCTACAGGAACGCTCTGAGCGGTCATTTGGAAACCCAAAGAAAATCGCGAATATGATTGATGCGAAGAAGCGGAAGGAAGGGCACGGTCGAAAGAATACTGTGCAGCTCGTAGATAAGAAGGGAACTGAGAACGCGGGTTACCTGGATGGGGAATATAGGTGGACGAGTAACCGAAACAAATACAAGGGCAATGAACATTCCATATGGTGGGGGCCGGTAGTCACGTATAACATGTACGAACAACCATTGACAGAGGAGTTTGTAGAATGCCGCAAGCCCCGTACTGTCCACATTTCCGCCTAAGGTGGGAAGGGAACCAACGTTCCCGTTAATTTTATTTAAGGGATAGGCGTTATTACAAATAGGACAAGGGGGTCTGTGATAATGGACGGAACGGGAGTTCGCGGCATTCGTGTTATGGTCGGCATGACGCAGGCAGGCTTTGCGGAGGCTTTAGACGTAAGTCAGTCCTGCATATCTGACGTCGAAAACGGTCGCCGAACTGTTTCCCGTGACCTGCGAATCAAGATCGCACAGGTTTTCGGAACGGGAGACGACGTTTTAGCTGCAATTCAGCGGGCAAAGGAATCAACTAAACTGGCGCTTTAACAGGCGTCTTTATTTTTGTCTTTTCACTTCATTGCTTTAAATCATAAAAGCAAGGAGGACTTTACGTGTGTAACAAGATATGGCGGATTGACTCGGACAACCTCGCAGCTTACACAGAGGATGCTACCGTTATGGCGAAGATCAAGCGTAGCTATTCGGATTTTCACGTCATGGCTGAGTATTTCCGATTCGGCAAGTTAATTGCGATTCAGTATCGTGTACCGGAAGCGCGGAAACGGTCAATCAAGCGGCTGTTAAATTGCCAAATCCGCGAATGAGGACAGTACCCTATACGTTGAGTTAGCGTGGTATTAGCGTATTAGACAAGCGGAGGAACTATGACCCTCGGCTTATTTTTGCGCGTCTGAAATCAAGCGAAAACACGGAAATGGGTACGGATTATGCACGGTTTTAACGGGAGGTGAGCTAGTGAGTGAACGAGAGGACGCGGCTACATACTGTCCGTATTACAAGCTGGATTCGAGCTGCGTATTACTTCACGCGATGTCAAAAGCGGATAAGCGGTGTAAAGCCTGGCGCGGCGATGATTCCGTACAATGTCGGTATTTGAGCACACAAGTAGCGAGGAGGTAGTAAACGTGAATCCGCAATATCAAACAGTCGTAACGTTCGCTGACGGTATCAATATTACATTCGGTGACTCCGTATCCCGCGCATGGATTCGATTTGCTGCGCCTATGATCGCGGAAGAGGAACGGAGACGTAGACGAAAGGGGAGACGGAAATGAGCGATCAATGTACGCAAGTTATCCATAAGCAAGAGGGCGGCCAGGATATCGTTAAAATTTACGATGCGTCCGGCGTTGATATGCTGACGGGGACCTGGCCTGTTAATGCAGAGAAGACACCGCTAGAAAGCGCAGTTGATGCGCTATGGTCCGGGTACTTCGAGGTACAAGACCGGCGTCACCTTTTCGGGAAGTATCCGGTTGCCGTGGTGTCGAACGTCAATGGAGCGGTGGACCAGTTTGTTAAAGAGTTTGAAGGGGAGGAATCAACGTGAGCAAATTCATTAACTCAAAAACGTGGACAGGCGGCGTCGGTACCGGCGACGAGATCGCCAGCATCGGCCCGTCACTCGGTATCAGTCGGAAGGAGTCGGATAAGCCGGCGAGAGTAAAGCGTAAATCCGGTGTAGTTTCGTACTTTAGCGATCGGGGCTACGGGTTCATCTCGTCCGGTGAGGATCGCGTATTCTTCCATCTATCCGACTGCGAATCGTTCGATGCGGCGGAGGTGCCGGTCGGCTTGCACGTGAGCTACGTATTAACGGAGGGTAGAGGCGGCAAGCCTGCGGCGAAGGACGTACAAGCAAACTAAACTAAAAGGGGAAATGAAAATGAGTTACGCAAAAGCAAAGGCAAGTTTACAGAGAGCACGCGAAATTGAACAATCCTCAACTGGTATGATGCTGGAATATAAAAGGAAACTCTCCGCTGAAATTTCACAGATTGAATCGGACCGCCGCCTCACCGAAGAGGGCAAGCAGGAGGTCAAAGCCGAAGCTAAACAAAAGTATGCGATTGAATTCTTGCAAAAAACACACACGATGAGACAAAAGTACGTCGCGGACATCAAAAAGACAATCCAGGAAGCCGAAAAGGTGATTTACACGCCGCCGAGAAAGCCGGATGCGACGAAACTCGGCCGATTTGAGGACGCTTTCCGGTCACTGAAAACGGAATTAATGTTCGCCACGTCGCAGAAGTCGGCGTTTGATAAGCTGCGCGGCTTCGTCGAAAAGTTGGATGACCCGTACCTTGCGAAGCTTGTCCGGGACGACTTTGCGGAGCTCACAACGAAAGTCCTCGCTACTCCAGGGGACGGTAACTCCCAAAAAGGCACTGGCGCTGCGGCGGTAACGACTTCCGTCCGTAGAGAACTCGGCGAGATGTACGACGGTTTGATGAGGCCGTTTCAAAGCGAGGATTTTCGCGGGGCCAGCGAAGTCCTTGAGATTGCGCAAATGCTCGTTGAGGATTCACGCATTCACCGTAGCGTTATCGTAAACAGCGCGGCAGAAGAAACTTTTGGGGCGGATTATGCGCGCTATATCAACGATACGGATTCGTTTTTTGTTAAACATCCAGAATACACGCCAGAGCCGTTTGTGGACGAAGAGGGGGACCGTATCCGCCAAACTGAGGAGGACTTGGCTTGGATTTATAAAGACGATGAGAATCAGACGTTAAGCGTTGGGGCAGGAAAGGCGGCGGAGTAATGAGCGATGGTGTTTTAGAGACCGCAAATAAACGCCTTGTCCGGGCGGAGTTTCTGGTCGTGTCAAGAAATGCTGGCGTGCTTCCGGATGCACTCGACGCCGCGTACACACTGGCGGACTTGTCCGGCGTATCCATTGACGATAACGGCAAGGTGTGGGGAGTTGATGACGCGATTGAAACACTTAGGACTAGGAGTGGTTATTTATTTGCACCAGTAGAGCCAGTGAAGCCGAAAGCTATTGGCAGTTGGTACTTATAAGTTGGCCGAAGGAAGCGAAGGCGGCGCAACAACGATAGGGGGAGTAATATGTCGGACAATATTACGGTAGCTTTTGAGCGGGTAGTGCCGATCGCGACGCTACTGGCGGAGATCATTACGTATACACGCCCGGGTAACTATGCATTCCGGACAAACCACGCAGAACAGTACGCAACGTGGACGGAGACAGCCGCACAATTTGAGGCTTCCGGGGTTCACTCGATTAAGACCGTCGGCTACCACATGCGTCGTCTTTCGGATGCGCTTGAGAAGGCGGACGAGGCTGTGGATCGCGGTCGAAATGCAATACGTCAAACGTTAACCGTACACGATGCGCTGCGTAAGTTGCTGCGTGCGATCGACCGTTATCGGGAGTGGGTGATCCGTAATTGAGCTTCGATTTAATCGGGCATTTACGCCTCAAGGACGATCTATCTAGCAAGCTTAGTAGGGCAATGGGCGGCATGATGAAGTTTGGAGCCGTGGCTGCGGGATTAGGTACGGCTGTATCTGCGGTCGCAATTGCCGGGGATTCTTTGAAAAAAGCAATGGATTTTGAAAGCCAAATGTCCACGATCAAGGCGTTAACCGGTGCGACTGATACACAAATGAAGCAGATGCAGCAGCTCGCGTTACAACAAGGATCTGAAACTAAATATTCAGCACTTGAAGCATCAAAAGCGATCGAGGAATTACTCAAGGCGGGAATGTCCACCGCTCAAGTACAAGCGGGCGGTCTCAACGCTTCCCTGAATCTCGCGACGGCTGGCGGTCTTGAGCTTGCGGAAGCTGCGGAAACTATGGCAACGTCAATGAATGCGTTCAAGAAAGACGGGCTATCTGCGGCGCAGACGGCAAACATACTCGCGGGTACGGCTAACGCTGCGGCTACCGGGGTTAGAGATATAGGATACGGGATTGCGAGCGCGGGCGGCGTTGCGGACATGGTCGGTCTGTCATTTAAAGACTTGAATACAGCGATCGGTCTCATGTCCAATGACGGTTTGAAATCCGGTTCAGACGCAGGTACGTCTTTCAAGTCTATGCTGATGTACCTACAGCCACAGACGAAGAAGGCTACGCGCTTATTTGAAAAGCTCGGTATCGGCGTTGGCAAGGCGAATAAGTTCTTCGAAAAGGGCAAGATCAAAGACCTCGCGGGCGTTGCTGACGTACTGCAAAAGACCCTCGGTAAAATGTCGGAGCAGGACCGAACCGCTACGTTGCTGGACATGTTTAGTACGGACGGTGTGAAGGCGGCGACTACGTTGTATAAGGCGGGATCCAAGGGTGTCAAAGAGTTTTACCGCCAGATGAGCAACGTTACAGCGCTTCAAGTAGCCAAGGAGAAAATGAATAATGCAGCGGGAAGTCTCGAAAATTTCAGAGGAGCCATAGAGACGTTGCAGATTTCCGCATTGCTTCCGACAATGCCGATTATTGCTAAACTGGCAAATGCTGCATCCCAGTTTGTAACGAAGTACACTCCGCAAATTACAGCAGCCGTACAAAAGGCGGTAACGACTGCGCAATCCTATATTAAATCAAACTTCATCAACAATCCGAAGTTCAACAAGCTTCCGGACTTGGAGAGTAAAGTCACCTTCGTCTTTGATACGCTCCTTGAGACGTTCAATGGCTGGTGGAACAAGAGCGGACGCGTAGGATTTGAGACAATCACGTCAAGCGCATTGGGCGTAATGATAGATGTTGTAGAAGCGTCAGCACCTCAAATCGCAAGCGCAGCATTGAGCGTAGGCCAGGCAATCGCGTACGGTGTTATGAAAGGGATTAAAGAGCACTTTAACCTCGTCCAAGCTCTGAATCCTAACAATGCTGCGAAAGAATTGATCGAACGTCAGTATTCCAGCTATGATTCTTTGAAAAACTCGGCCGTTGAGAATGCAAAGAACAAGCCAGGCAAACCGCTCATTGAAGGTGGAGAGATCAAAGCCCCACCTAAGAAGACTTGGGGCGAGAAAGCGTGGGGTTCCGTAGTTGATACAGGTACGGCCATCCGTAACTTTGCGACCGGACACGCAGGCGGACTCGACACCGTACCTTATAACGGTTATCCGGCGCGTCTTCATAAGGACGAGGCCGTTCTCACGAAGCATGAAGCGTCCGAGTGGCGTGATCAGCAGCGTGGTAAAGGCAGCAACGCACCGTCAATCGTCATTCAGAACGTCACGATCACTAACGACATGGACGTTGAACGGTTCGCAAGTATGTTGGCGCGTCGTCTCGCTATCTAACGAAAGGAGAACAATTCAGTGATTAAATTAATCGAAGGTAACGGCGTATCACAGTTCCGCGATGTCATCAAGCAACTCGGACACAACGTAGAGGTCGATATCGAATACGCAACAATCCTCGCTCCTCCGCCAGCTCTCCGCATGCAAGTCGATAACATGAAGATCGAACTCGACGGAGACGACGTAATCATACCGGAGCATCTACGTGAACACACGCGCAAGGTGTCCGTTAAAGCAGTGGAGCCGACTACGCTCGAACTCAACCGATATACGCGCGTAACGAAGGAAACGGAGTCCTCCGCACCGGTTACGTCCAAAGCGTTCAGCGACGTGTTTAACTTCGGTTCATTCACGTCCGGCGAGTTCGAGATTACGTTTCACGACGAGTTGAAGGCGGGCGACCGAGTGGCCGTTGCGTCGTTTGGCGCGGGACAACGTTATATCGTGTTGGGGCGGATTTAATAACGGGCGGGCTGCGGCTCGCTCTTTTATTACGAAAGGGGACATGATTGTATGAACGGCGTCACACGTTTAACGGAGTGCATACGTAAACTCCGTATTGAACAAGGATTAGACGCGTACCCGAAGCCCGTTCCTAAGTTCGTTAGCACGCCGCTGGCTCTCGCTATAATCGGCCGACTCAAACCGTTTACCGCGATCGTGGTCAAATACGCCCGAATACTGGCCGAGGGCGAGGTTACGCGTATTGATACGGACAGGCTTTCCCAATACGTTGAGTATACAAAGCTACTGAAACACGCGGAGGAGAAACTTTACGGCGTACCGGGCTTGGGCGTTGAGCTATCTCTCGGAGTTATCAACCGCGTAAACAACGCAATAGACGAAGATAAGCTGGATACACTCGATGTTAACGCTCAAGTGCGGAGTCTTCATATTGCGCTTAAGTGGTTGACGAGTAGGGACACAATGAAAAAGGCGGGAGCATTTAGCGATGAGGAAACGTTTCAAGCCGCAATAGCCGACGTGAAGAAACGTATAGAGGGGGAGACCGAATGAGCTCACAGCGTAAACGACTTGAGGAACAACTTACGCCGCAGCAGCAACGGGCCGCGCAATTACTCGTATCCAACGAGTGGGGCGAACTACTTTCCGACGTTGGAAAGAAGCGTACAATGCAGGAGCTTGCGGACGAACTCGGCATAGCGCGCTCAACACTATACGAGTGGAAGGCGCAGACGACGTTCGCTGCCTACGTCAACTACTTAGCCGAGCGTCAACTTGATTCGATGCGGTCGACCGTGTACACTCAGTTAATGAAAGCGATTATGGGCGGCAATAACGGTATGCCTTCCGTAAAGGCAATCGATTTGTTCATGCGTAGATACGGATTGCTAACGGATCGGACGGAGGTTGTCGATATGCGTGAAGAGGTCGAGAACAAACGTAGATCGGACGAAGCTATCCGCAAAGATATCGAAGAGTTGGACCGAATGTTGGCGGAATGATCCGACGATTCCGGACATATAGCCCGTTTTACCTACACGAAGCTTCCGACGCACGTCCGCCTTACAACTCGGGGGTTGACTGGCGCGAGGTTTCCGTAATGGCGGATTTACGCTACACATTCCGGCTGCATACGCAGTGTATAACGGGCGTGGAAACCAGCGTATTTCACTGCATACGTTACCAGCGAGTAGATGGGCGGATAACGCGTAAACCCGCGCAGCTACGGGATTTATACGGATTATACGCTGGTAATGTATATACAGTGCATAGGGTACGTTTATACAGCGCGGCATCAACCGCATAGCGGCGCGGGTTCCGGGCGCAGACATATTCGCATAATATGGATTTTGTGCACATGTCCGTGAATAGCCGCTGCATAAAAGGCGACCGGGTGGTACGTATGGCTGCGTGTGTCCGATCGAAATTAACGCTTATTTACGCTATCAAAAGCGAATGAATAAGCGTATTTTTGCTCGGAGATTGCGAGGGCCGTACCCCCAATGCCCCTGCGCGTCGGTCCGGAATCTGGTGCGTGAGAAATCGGCGTATCAAAATAAACTTCCGAGAATTATAAAGCGCTCGTCTACGGTTATGATTCGTGGGCGGGCGCTTTTCTTCGTTTATGAGATGCTTGTATACCGGAAATATTTACCGTATAATATAACGGTAGCAACCGCACAGGAGCGGGAGCCTACGAAATCACATCACGCATAAATGAACGGTGAGGTCCTCGGGTACTTGTCGTCAATTTAACGTATATAATCGGTCTAAAACGTTGATATAGCGCGGTTTTCACACGCTTACTATTCGTAAGGGACTTAAAATCCTGCGGTAGGTGACTACCGTACCGGTTCGATCCCGGTCCTCGGCATTCTTGAATTACCATGGACACATCAAAGTTAATTGAACGAAAATAACGCGAGGTTCTGTGTACCTGCGGAATACTCCGTAACAGGTATGTAGGATCAACAAAAAACGTCTCACCGTTAACATACGGAGAGGCGTTTTTTGTTTTGGAAAAATTAAGCGATCTTGTAACAGAGAGTTGGAGCCTTTCTATTGCATCAATTGTTATAATCATAGGACAACGAAATTAGGCCTTTATAATTAAATAGTAAGTATTTCTAAAAAGTGAAGTGGCCCAAAACCTTAAATCAGAATGTTGTTGTTTTTAATTAACCATTGGGAAGGTGGTTCGGTGAAGCTGATATGAATCTGACTTTTCATATGGAACAGTTAAGAGTCTGTTTTATGAATTTCATCAATTATGTATATTTTGTAATGGATGAGAAAACAAGAGACATAGCTATTGTTGACCCATCATGGGATTTATTAAAGGTAGAGTCCTATCTTCAACATTTGAATGGCGATCTCAAAGCGATACTATTAACTCACTCACATTGGGATCATATTAATTTGGTAAATCCACTCCTGGAAAAATATAACCCGCAGGTATTCATGTCAACAAACGAAATCGATTTTTATCATTTTAGATGTAGAAATTTACATTCAATTAAAGACAAGGATTCAATCCAGGTCGGTGAAACAGAAATTAAAAGTCTTTTGACTCCTGGACATACCGCGGGAAGTGTATGCTATCTTTTATCAGATCGCTTATTTACTGGGGATACAATATTCATTGAAGGTTGTGGCTTTTGTGACCCAAATGGAGGAAATCCAATAGAATTATATAATAGTGTTCAAAAAATAAAGCGAGAAATTGATGACTCTATTCAAATTTATCCTGCTCATTCATTTGGTAAAGCGCCTGGTTTTACACTCAATCACCTCATGGATGAAAATATTTATTTTCAATTTACGAGTAAGGAATCTTTTATTAAATTTAGAATGCGTCCGAACCAAAAGGGCCTGTTCGATTTCAAATGAGTCTGTATTGTGGCCCAGTTCTAATGGTGAGAGAAAATCTTAAATATAAAAAATAATACATAACGATCTATCATTTGTCTGTGCCCCAGATGCTCAAGTTAACTAGAGTAAAACACTCGGATCAGTTCTTTTATAAGCCGCCAGAAACGTTGAAGCTGTATTCGAAAGATAATAATGACTTCAAATTAAGCATTTTCAGAAAGGTTTGCGAATCCAATCTGAACTTGGCCGTTTCCAATCAACTGTGAATTGACAGGGTTTGAGTAGAGGATTATAATGGAAAAACATTATTCCAATTATATGATTATATGAAAAATAAAGGAACTTTTCTGTGGTTAATCGCTGGCGGGTCACGTTAACCATCAAAGAGGGATATATCGTGAGAGATTGTAGCTTATCAAGTAGGATAAGTGAAAGGGCGAAGCTATGTATATGGGTAGTAGACATTATAGGAGATGATTTGGCAGTACGTTTTTATAGGAGATGAGTTAAGTGAGCTGGTACGTGTTTTTTGTGCGAACGGGTAGGGAAGAACAGGTCAAGCAGCTTATTAATGAGTGGTTGGATTCTGAAGTCTACAAACCCTTTATACCACTCCAAGAGAGACTCTTTAAAGTAGCAGGAATAGTAAAGAAAGAATGGGCTCCTTTGTTCCCAAGCTATGTATTTATTGAGTCGAATTTACCTGACTTGCAGTTCGTAACCAGTACAAATTCAATGATTTGCACTTCTAGTGATATCATTCGTTTATTGAGATACTCGAAGTTTGAAGCTTCAATGAGAGATTCGGAGAAACAAATGTTAGAAAGTCTATGCAATGATAGCTATTGTATAGAATCATCAACTGGAATTATTGAAGGAGACAATATATGTATCCTAGATGGCCCACTTAAAGGAAGGGGGAGTATAGTTAAGAAAATAGATAGACATAAACGACAAGCGGTCATTCAGTTAGAATTTATGGGTGATATCAGGTTAGTGAGAGTAGCTTTGGAAATTATAAGTAAGGTTTAAAGTGGAGAACTCGTGACGAGTTCATACTCCATGAGGAAGCTTTCAGAACCCTTAAGGGATTTGAAGGCCTTTTTTGATTTGGACTGCTAAGTTAGTAGTTTACTAGGGGGGATATGCGTAGCCTCGTATGCAGAACAACTAATGTTGAAGCGGGAAGATGCCGTGATGAAGGCGGCCGTCAGTTTTGTCCATGCAGATTATAACGCAGACGCTCCCCTTGATCGAGAAGTCTTTCATTCGGATGAGTGTAGTTACTTCGAGAGTTTGGTATTCCATCGGCGGAAATCCAACTTTGTGCTTGGCAGGCTAAGTGCCAAACAAGCAGTTTCGGTGCTGTTAAGCGAGCCAGACCTGCGCAACGTAAGTGTGGAGTCAGGTGTCTTCGGCCAGCCCATGCTTCGAATCAATGGTGTCCACAGCTATCAGGTGAGCATTGCCCACTGCGACTATATCGGAGCGGCTGTTGTTTTTCCCGAAGCACATCCCATGGGCATTGATATTGAGAGGATTGATTCTAAGCGAAATAAGACAATTGAAAGCCAACTGACGGTGGAAGAAAAGGAAAGAATCTCTGTCGTGCGGGGAGTAGGGGAGTACTCAGCTTTATTGACGGTTTTTTGGACAGTGAAGGAGGCCCTGTCGAAAATATTACGTACAGGTTTTACAACATCGCTGCATGTACTTGAAATGAATGAGACCAGGTTTGTGGATGGATACTTCCAAAGTACATTTTCACATTTTCCACAATATGCTGCCCAGTCTTACCAGTTAGGTGACTATATCTGCACGATTGTAGCACCGAGGAAGACGGAATGGAGTATGAATACTTCTCGGCTTTATGAAAAATTCAATGCAAGTTTTCATCGAAATCCGTTTGTAGATCATGTTTACTGAACACTAGGTTTGTTGAGTTTTAAATCATTTATTTTTTAGGAGGATACCTATGCATAAGGAAGAAGTATTCGATATCGTTAAACGTTGTATTCGTGAAGTGCTTCCCGAATTACAAGATCACACGTTCGAGTATGGCGATCGATTGGTGGATTTGGGTGCAGATTCAGTAGATCGGGCTGAAATTGTAAACAAGACGATGGAAACATTATCTCTTAATATTCCGCGCGTCGAATTGTCCGGCGTGAAAAATATAGGGGAATTGACAGATGCACTTTATGCGAAATTATGAAAAATTATGAAGAGTCTGAGTTAGTCGTTACGGGGATTGGCGTGACTTCGGCGATTGGGCAGGGGAAGGCTGCTTTTGCCTCGGCGTTGTTCAAAGGGCAGCATGCATTTGGCGTCATGCAACGCCCGGGCAGAAGAGGTGAAGCTTCATTTATAGGTGCGGAGCTGCCACCCTTGTCTTATCCGAAGGCATTATCCAAACGAATGTTACGTACAGCATCATTTTCGGGGCAGGTGGCCATGGTAACCCTTCAAGAAGCCTGGGATGATGCTCAATTGGATAACGTTGATCCTAGCCGTATTGGACTGGTGGTTGGAGGCTCCAATTTTCAGCAACGGGAGCTATTTCAGACTTATGAGGCCTATCGGGACAAAATGTGCTTTGTACCGCCGACCTATGGGGTTTCCTTTATGGATACTGATTTGTGCGGACTATGTACCGAACAGTTCGGTATTCAGGGGTTAGCTTATACCGTCGGTGGTGCATCCGCGAGTGGACAAGTCGCAATCATTCAAGCAATTGAGGCCATTCAAGCAGATCGTGTTGATGTTTGCATTGCAATGGGGGCATTGATGGATATTTCGTATATGGAATGCCAGGCATTGCGATCCTTGGGAGCGATGGGAAGCGACCGATATGCCGATGAACCTGCAATGGCGTGTCGACCATTTGATCAGTCGCGGGACGGGTTCATCTATGGGGAATCTTGCGGGGTTGTAGTCATAGAACGGGCCGATTCTGCCGTGAGGCTTCGGGAGAAACCTTATGCCAAACTTGCAGGATGGGATATGGGAATGGATCGAAACCGGAATCCCAATCCCTCCTACGAAGGCGAAGCCCGAGTGATTAGAAGAGCTTTGGAGAAAGCAAAGCTGCTACCGGAAGAGATTGATTATATTAATCCCCATGGGACAGGCTCGGTCGTTGGAGACGAGATAGAAATAAAGGCATTACAGGATTGTAAATTGTCACATGCCTATATCAATGCAACTAAATCCATTATCGGTCACGGCTTGAGCGCGGCAGGAACTGTTGAAATTATTGCTACTCTTTTACAAATGTCGGAGTCGAGACTTCACCCTACCCGTAATTTGGAGGAGCCTATCCAATTGGACTGCAATTGGGTGAAGAATGAGTCCGTACCAGCAATTATTCACAATACTATGAATCTGAGCATGGGCTTTGGTGGAATCAATACTGCCATTTGTATGCAAAAATGTGAGTCGCGTATTTGAGAGAGGGGGACGATTATGGTTGTCGTGGGAATTGAGGCAATGAACGTTTTTGGTGGCTCTGCCTATCTGGATGTTATGCAATTAGCCCAACACAGGCAATTGGATCCTGCAAGGTTCGAAAATTTATTAATGAAAGAAAAGGCGGTTGCCCTACCTTACGAAGATCCAGTTACCTTTGGAGTAAATGCGGCAAAACCGCTGGTGGACGCTCTTTCAGAAGCGGAAAAAAACCGAATCGAAATGCTTATCACCTGTACGGAATCAGGTATTGATTTTGGGAAATCAATCAGTACATATATTCACCACTATTTGGGGTTGAATCGGAATTGCAGATTATTCGAGCTCAAGCAAGCCTGCTATTCCGGTACTGCTGGACTCCAAATGGCGGTGAATTTTATTCTTTCTCAGGTCTCGCCAGGAGCAAAAGCGCTTGTAATTGCCAGTGATATTTCACGATTTATTGCTGCTGAAGGCGGGGATGTCTTGAGTGAGGATTGGTCTTATGCTGAGCCAAGTGGAGGCGCAGGGGCCGTGGCAATGCTCATTAGTGAAAATCCTCATGTTTTTCAAATCGATGCAGGCGCTAATGGATATTACGGCTATGAGGTGATGGATACTTGCCGGCCGATTCCAGATAGCGAGGCTGGGGATGCAGATATGTCTTTAATGTCCTATCTGGACTGTTGCGAGCAAGCGTTTTTGGAATACCAAAAACGGGTGCAAGGAGTGGATTATAAAGATACCTTTCAGTATCTTGCCTTTCATACTCCTTTTGGCGGAATGGTAAAAGGAGCGCATCGCACGATGATGCGAAGGTTGACTAAATCCAAACCAAATGAGATTGAGGCAGATTATTTACAACGTGTTAAGCCCGGATTGGCGTATTGCCAACGAGTCGGTAATATTATGGGGGCGACTTTGTACCTCTCCTTGGCAGGTACGATTGATCAGGGTACATTCGATGCTCCAAAGCGAATCGGCTGTTTTTCCTACGGGTCAGGCTGCTGCTCTGAATTTTATAGCGGGGTTGTTATGCCGCAAAGCCAGGAACATCTGCGGCGTTTTGAAATTGAGCGTAATTTGAATGATCGCTATCAGTTAACTATGGATGAATATGAATCCCTGCTAAAAGGCAGTGGCGCTGTACGGTTTGGAACCCGCAACGCCAAGCTGGATTTTCAATTGATTCCGGGGGTGATAGCTTCCGGGAAAGGGAGACAGCGGTTGTATTTGGAAGAAATCTATGAATTCCACCGTAAATACAGGTGGGAATCATGAGTTATCAAACGATTCAGGTTCGGTTTCAAGAATCGATTTGTTATATTCGCTTTTACCGACCGGAGGCAAATAATACGATTAATAATACCCTCATCGAGGAGTGCTTGCATGTACTTGCACTGTGTGAGGAGTCAGTTACGATCGTAGTTTTGGAAGGTTTGCCGGAGGTGTTCTGTTTTGGCGCGGATTTTGAGGGAATGCGTGAAAAAGTGGAAAGTGGACAAGAACATGCAATGAGTCCAGAGCCTATGTATGATCTGTGGTTAAAATTAGCAACTGGGCCCTATATCACGATTTCTCATGTGCGAGGAAAAGCAAACGCTGGTGGCGTCGGATTTATTGCTGCCAGCGATATTGTGATAGCCGACGAGACGGCACAGTTCAGCTTGTCAGAATTGCTATTCGGACTTTTCCCTGCTTGCGTTCTACCATTTTTAGTCCGCAGGATTGGATTCCAAAAAGCGCATTATTTAACACTAATGACGCAGCCCGTTTCGGTTCAACAGGCCCATGTATGGGGATTGGTTGATGCGTACGATGTTCAGAGCGAGATGGTGCTACGCAAGCATTTATTACGCCTCAGACGATTGAGCAAGCATGGGATCTTACGCTACAAGCGCTTTATGGATGAACTCAACGATTTGCGTCAGTGTAAACCACTAGCGTTGGCGTCCAATCAAGAGGTGTTTTCAGACGCTCAAAATCTTAAGGGCATTTTCCGATACGTTGAAACGGGGCAATTTCCGTGGATGGACTGATGGTCTACGCCACAAGATGGGGATGTAGGAGGGAAGAAGATCATAATGTCACAATCCGTGGTTGAATTACTTGAAATCGAACGAGGTATTATTCAAGTGAAAATGCAAGATAGAGTTCATAAAAATACATTTACGCTTGAAATGACCCATGGACTAAGACAAGCGTTCAAGACGATCCAAGAAGATTCAACCTGCAAAGTCGTAATTCTAACAGGATACGATAATTACTTTGCCACGGGTGGGACGCAAGAGGGACTGTTGGCTTTACATGAAGGAATCTCGAAGTTTACCGATGAAAATATTTACTCACTTGCATTGGGCTGTAAAGTTCCAGTGATAGCTGCTATGCAGGGACATGCGGTGGGCGGAGGCTTTGTAATGGGGCTATTTTCTGACTTTGTAGTCCTAAGCAGGGAAAGTGTGTACACGACTAATTTTATGAGATACGGATTCACACCGGGAATGGGTGCCACGTATATTATTCCTAAAAAACTAGGGTTCAGCTTGGGAGAAGAGTTATTGTTAAATGGGGGCAATTATCGAGGTGTTGAACTGGAAAAACGAGGAGTTCCATTTCCGACCCTGCCCCGCAAAGAAGTGATGGGCTATGTAATGGATCTTGCCCGGCAGCTAGCCGAGAAACCCAGATTTTCTTTAATCACGCTAAAGGATCATTTGGTTGCTCCACTCCGGGAACAGCTTCCCAAAATCGTAGAACAAGAGCTTATCATGCATGAGAAGACCTTTCATCAAGCGGAGGTTAAAGAACGAATTATCAACTTGTTTGGAAAATAACCAAATAGAGATTCGTTGAACGCCTTTGCGGTTGTTCATGCGAACCAGCAACGAGTGTGAAAGAGGCATATAGCCTTCCTCATCACTCGTTTTTTCTTTGATATATTTTAGCAGGCAACTCCTGGCAATGCTTCAAACGTGAATAATAGCTCAAAATGGACAGGGTGATAAGCCTTTAGCTCATGTTATATAAACTTTGTGTTTTGAGGAGTTGGTGGAGAATGATGCGAAAACATGACCAAACATGGAACCTTGATATTCCGATCGCTTCTTTTATTGAAACTTGCCGGAAATTTCCTGAAAAAGAGTTATTTACGTTTGAGAAAGAAGGCCAGAGTCCTCAAATTCTTTCCGGAAATACGCTTCTACATCAAATACAGGCTTTGGGCAATATCCTATTGAAAGAACTGGCTGAGCAGGAACGGGCACTTCTTGTATTTCCTCAGGGTCTGGAATATATCAGCAGCATGCTGGCATGTTTTTATGCAAATATCGTGGCCATACCTACACCTATTACAGATTCGGAGCCGGATGAAAAAATCTTTGAGAAGATGATGCCTATCTATAGGGATTCCCAAGCCGTATGTATCATAACCAATACGGACTTCAAAGCATTTCTCCAAACACGGAGGGAGTTTAATTCAATCCGTATCCTGAATATTGATGAAATCTTTCAAGAAGACACCGTTGACGTTGAGATAGAGATGAGAATGCCAGCGCCGCAGGATACTGCTCTTTTGATGTATACATCGGGCTCGACATCCTTGCCAAAAGGCGTAATCCTCAGTCACAGCTGTGTGATGAATCAGGCCAAGGCCGAGCAATGGAGAATTGACCGGAATAGTCGTGTCGTTTCCTGGACGCCGCAATTTCATGCTTTTGGACTGCATAACAATATTTTAGTCCCACTTTTAAACGGGGCGTCGAGCATTATTCTCCCGCCAGAAAGCTTCGCTAAAAATCCGGAAAATTGGATTCATATGATTGACAAGTATCAGGCTACCCATACGGCAGCGCCAAATTTTGCGTTCGATTATTGCTGCTCCACACTGGACATAGCTTCAATTAAGCAATATTCACTTCGCCATCTCCAAGCGATTATATGTGCAGGTGAGCCCATCCGGAAGGAAACTTACGAGAACTTCATCCATAAATTCCGGGAATTAGGGCTACAAGAGGATATATTTTGTCCCCTCCTTGGCTTATCGGAGCTGTGCCCTGTCGCCAGTATAAAACCAGGTCAGTCGATGAGATTCCTTAACTTGGATATCCCTAGCTTGGAGCAACGAAGAGTCCAATACACGGATGAAAAGAATAAATCGAAGTCCGTAGTGAGCTGTGGGGAGATTGAAGATCCGACGCAAATACGAATTGTTCATCCTGAAAGGCATACACAATGCTTACCGGAGGAAGTCGGCGAGATTTGGATTAAATCCGCACGGATGGCAGAGGGATATTTAAACAGGAAGGAAGAAACGAATAGCACTTTTGAGGTAGCCCTTTCAGATACAAAAGAAGGCGGCTTTTTTCGTTCCGGGGACCTTGGCTTTATTGCGGATAATCATATCTATGTCATCGGTAGAGAGAAGGAAGTCATCATTATTCGCGGCAAAAACCATCATCCCGTCGATATTGAATGGACCATCCAAAAAAATATGCCAGAGTTGACCTTGCCCATCGCTGTATTTTCCTCTGAAATCAATGGTCAGGAAAAAGTAATCGTCGTACAGGAAATTGAAGCGCCTCTTCATGAGCAGGAATATAAACGTCTGGTCGAAAACATACTGAATGCCGTATCCAATACGCATCAACTTGAAATTTACGATATCTATTTGCTGCTTAAGGGAAGTATACCCAAAACTGGAAGTGGGAAAATTCAAAGAAAGATCTGCCGCAATGCTTATATCAAACAAGAGCTTCAAGCACTTTATCAATATCGGAGTGCGTTCTCACTATCACATTCGAATATGGAAGAAACCGCCGCAGAAAACCATGACAGTACCATAAATGCCGTTTCATTGGTTCAATCGAAGATTCAGGAGTATATAGTGCAATTTTTGTGTTGGGAACTGAATCTCAAGCACGAGGAAATGAATTTGAATACAAATCTTCATGGTTATGGCATCGATTCTATTCTTGTCATGAAGCTTATACGCGGCCTTGAGAAGTCCTATCCGATCAAGGTCAAAGCAAGAGAAATTTTAGAGAACCCGACGATTCAACTATTATCGGCATATTTAGCCCAAAAGGTGGAAGAAGATAAATCCACTGTACAGGTCAATACTGAGAAAAATTCGCTCAGTTTCCGAAGGAATCCGCTTTCTGAAGTTCAGAAAGGGTTGTGGCTATTACATAAAATGTCCCCTGAGATGAATGCTTACAATATACCAATATGCCTCCGGTTTAATACGAAGATTGAGATTGAGAGCATTAAACGGGCTTTTCACATCGTTTTAGAACAGTATCCTATTTTAAAAAGTGTGATTGAAGAGGAAAATGGGATACCTTATCAAAAGCTGCAGCCCACGCAGCCGCTTCATGTGCAAGTGGAGGATATTTCAGCCTTGGAAGCAGATGAGATTATTCCATTTATTAGGGATAAAGCGAAGCAACCATTCGTGCTGGAACAGGATCCTTTGATGCGTATTTATGTTATGTCCAGATCTGAACAGGAACATTTCATACTGGTTGTCATCCACCATATTATTTTTGATGGAAGTTCTTTCGGCATGTTTACACAAAGCTTTTTAGATGCCTATAAAAACGTGGTACAGGGAAAGACATCGACAGTGTTTCCACCCGCAGCGAGCTACGGCGATTTTGTTAAATGGGAGCAAACGATGTTAGCGAGTGCAGAAGGGGAGAAGTATCGTTCCTACTGGACACAACAGCTGTCAGGTGCTTTACCGACCCTGGAGCTGCCATATGACCGCTCTGTTTTTCCGGCTCAAAGCATGGAAGCACAAACATATTCCAAGCCGCTTCCGCTTAAATGGGTCAAACGGGTAAAGTCTTTTGCCCAAGCGCAATATACGAGCTTGTCTACAGTCTTGTTAGGTATGTATACGGTATTGCTTAACCAGTATTCGGGACAGGAAGATATCATTGTTGGAATGCCAGTTATGGTGCGCCCGGAGCAGCGTTTTGATAATTTAATCGGCTATTTTGTCAATATGCTTCCAATCCGGAGTCAGATATCGGAAACAGAGACATTCCTGGATTTTATGAAAAAATTGCAGCTGACAGTAGTCGATGGAATGGATCATGCCTCGTATCCTTTTCCGGCTCTGGTCCGAGAATTGAATGTGCCGCGGAAGCAGACGAGCTCACCTGTTTTCCAAGCAGCCTTTTCTTATCAAAACTTCCTTCCAACTTCAAGCTTTCAGCAGCTTTGCAAGCCATATAAAGATATCTTTTTCGTCGAATTGGTTGAAGAAATTCACCAGGAAGGCGAATACGAGTTGGTATTGGAACTGCAAGAGCAGGAAGAGGAAATGATATTAAATATTAAATATCGCTCCAATTTGTTCGATCATTCAACCATCATACAGATGGCAGAGCGTTATATAGAATTAGCGGAAGCACTTATGGAGAATCCCGCTTGGCCCTTGGAGGAGCATTCCTTACTCTTACCAGAGGAAAAGGACATCATCCTTAATGACTGGAATGCTACCGGAACAAGTTATCCTGATAAGTGCTTCCCTGAATTATTCGCAAAACAGGCAAGAAAAACACCTGAAGCTATTGCAGTTGTATATGAAAAGGAATCGCTTACCTATGGGGAACTAAAAGAAAAGAGCACTTTACTGGCCTTATATTTGCAGAAACATGGGGTAACTCCTGATACTCTTGTGGGGATTTGCATGGAACGTTCTTTAGATATGGTGATTGGGCTGTTAGGAATCCTGATGGCCGGTGGAGCCTACGTACCGCTCGATCCGGAATATCCGGAGGACCGATTGGAGTATATGCTTCAGGATTCCAATGTTTCACTGGTTATTACGCAATCGGGGTTGTTGGAGAAAGTATCACGCTTGGAAGGGAACAACGTTAGCTGTATTGTCCTTGATAAAGACTGGGATCATCTGAAAAGTGATGTGAAGGGTAGAAAGACAATCAAACGGGAAGTGCAACCTCACCATTTGGCATATGTGATATATACCTCTGGAAGTACAGGGAAACCCAAGGGGGTCATGATTTCACATAAAGCGTTGACCAACTTTCTTATTTCCATGGGAGAGCAGCCCGGTTTAACAGAGCAGGACAAACTACTTGCGGTGACAACGTATTGCTTTGATATAGCGGGACTGGAATTATATCTGCCTTTGATTAAGGGGGCTCAATGCTATATTTGCAGCTCCAAAAACATAAAGGATGCCGAAAGACTTAAGCGGGAAATTCAAAGAATAAAACCGACAATCATGCAAGCTACTCCTGTGACTTGGACTCTGCTCTTTCAAGCCGGCTGGAAGAACGAAGAGAACATGAAAGTTCTCTGCGGAGGGGAAGCCCTTTCGGAAACGTTGAAATCTTATTTTGTTCATAACAGCTGTGACGCATGGAATATGTTCGGTCCGACTGAAACCACAATTTGGTCTACAATTCAAAAGATCGACGCAGATAAGCCTATTTCGATCGGTAAGCCTATCGCAAACACCCAGATTTACATTTTGGACAAACATCTTAGACCTGTGCCTGTCGGTCTTCCGGGAGAGCTTTTTATTTCGGGCAGCGGATTGGCCAGAGGCTATTGGAACCAGCCAGAGCTTACGGCTGAAAAGTTCATAGACAACCCATTCAATCCGGAAACCAAGCTCTACAGAACTGGAGATTTATGCAGGTGGCTTTCGGACGGCTCTATTGAGTATGTGGGACGGATGGATTATCAAGTGAAAATTCGCGGGTTTCGGATCGAGCTGAGTGAAGTTGAAGGTCAGGTCAGAACATATCCAGGAATCGATGATTGTGTCGTGATTGCCAAGGAACAGGAGGGAAATAAGCAGCTTGTTGCCTACTGTTTGCTGAACAATTCCGAGTCCGGTAAGCCTCCTCTCGATCCGAAGGAAGTGCGAAACTATTTAAAAACTTTCTTGCCTTTTTATATGATACCAGCATTTTTTATAGAGCTAGATAAGCTGCCTTTGACCCCTAATGGGAAAATAGATCGAAAAGAATTAATGAATCGCAGGATCGAGTTAGCAACAACAAGAAAGATCCATTTACCACAATCGGATGTTGAACATCAGGTTCTAGTGGTGTGGAAAAAACTTCTGAATGTTGATGATCTAAGTACAGATGATGCTTTCTTTGACGTAGGCGGGAATTCTTTTTCAGCAGCAGAGATGATCGGAAGGGTCAAGGAATTGTTGGAATGCGATATTTCGGTGACAGCATTGTTCAAGTATCCGACAGTTAAGGAACTCAGTGCCTACATTACAGAAACAAGAAGCGAGAATGTTGATTCTCAAACGGAACAATCACATACACCGGAACAAACAGATACAGCTGAAAATACAGCCTTACCGAAAATGGTTTCAGGCGAAGATGACCTCAAGCCACCCTACCCAGATTACTTTGAGGATAGTCTCGCAATTATAGGGATTTCATGTCATTTTCCAGGGGCCAAAAACCATGCCGAGTTTTGGAGCAATTTGAGGGCAGGGGTGGAGAGTGTCCGCTTCTTTTCCGAGGAAGAATTGGTTGGATTAGGGCTGGAAAAAGAAATCGTCGGGAATCGAGGCTATGTTCCCGGACGATGCACGATTGAAGGAAAAGAGTATTTCGACCCTGAGTTTTTCAGCTTATCACAGAAAAATGCAGAGTTTATGGATCCTCAAATGAAATTGCTGTTGCAGCATTCATGGAAAGCCGTTGAGGATGCTGGCTATATTAGCAAAGAAATTCCTGAAACCAGTGTGTATATGTCGGCAAGCAGCAGTTTCTATCAAGCATTTATCCCAAATTTGGCGTCGCAATCACCTAATGTCCTGAAGAACGCGGATGAATATGTAACCTGGATTTTAGCACAGGGTGGGACAATTCCTACCATGATCTCTCATAAATTGGGATTTAAAGGTCCGAGTCTGTTTGTGCACTCGAACTGCTCTTCCTCATTAGTCGGATTGCGTCTGGCTTCGCAAAGCCTGTTATCCGGTGAAGCCAAATACGCTTTAGTCGGAGCATCCACGATCTTTCCTTTCACCAGTTTAGGCTATGTGCATCAACCCGGCTTGAATTTTTCCAGTGACGGACATATTAAAGCCTTTGACGAGTCGGCAGATGGAATGATTGGCGGAGAAGGGGTTGGGGTTGTTCTACTGAAGAAAGCGCCAGATGCCATTAGAGACGGTGACCATATTTATGCGCTTTTACGGGGAGTAGGTGTGAACAACGATGGAACCGACAAATTAGGGTTTTATGCCCCAAGTGTCAAAGGTCAGGCTGAGGTTATTCAGAAGACGATAGAATCAACCCGAATTCATCCCGAATCCATCAGTTATATCGAGACGCATGGAACTGGAACCAAATTGGGCGATCCTGTTGAATTTGCCGCCTTAAATGAAACGTACAGGCAGTATACAACCAAAAAACAATTTTGCGGTATTGGATCGGTCAAAACCAATATCGGGCATCTGGATACTGCAGCAGGTTTGGCGGGGTGCATTAAAGTTGCTTTAAGCTTATACCATAATGAGATTCCTCCTTCACTTAATTACGAAAAACCGAATTCTGATATCAATTTTCCTGATTCACCCTTTTATGTTGTTGATAGTCTCCAAAAATGGGAGAATGCGTCGGCTCCTCATCGGGCGGCGTTAAGCTCCTTTGGAATAGGCGGAACTAACGCTCATGCCATTTTCGAACAATTTGTAGTCAATGCTGAATCAGAACGATTTAAAGATAGTTCTGTGAACAAAGAAGCTGTCTATCTGATTCCATTATCTGCAAGGCATCATCATCGTCTTAAAGTGTATGCACAAGAGCTTTCAGATTTTTTGATAGCTTCTGAAGACATTAATTTGTCGGATGTATCCTTTACGCTTCAGACAGGACGAATGGCAATGAAAAACCGGGCAGCTTTTATCGTAAAGAATACGAGCGAGCTGGTACAAAAGCTCCAATCGTTCACGAATGAACAAGAATCTATCGAGAATTGCTGGAGGGGAGAAAACAATCAGTCAAAAGATTCAGTGCAATTATTTGAACAGGAAGAAGTTTTCAAGGAATTAATGAGCAAATGGATTGCAAATCGTGAAATGAACAAGCTGGCAGAGTTGTGGACCAAAGGCTTCTATATAGATTGGCGATTGCTATATTCCAATGTCATACCGAAAAGAATAAGTCTACCTACGTATCCTTTTGCTCAGGAGCGCTGTTGGGCTCCTGAGGTTGAGGCCGGAGCAGTAAGAACCGAAACAGTGGATGCGCCTGCGATTAGCCGTACACTGCTATTTGAGCCTGCCTGGAAGGAGCAGGACGTACCACTGGAAGCCGAAGCCCCTGACTATGATTGGCGAATGGTCTTGCTTTGTGAGCCGGAAGAAGCTTTGCACGAGCGACTCGAAGCGAGCTTGAATGGAGCTGCGCAGGTGCTTGCCTTTCAATCCGGAAAAGGCCGGGTCGATGAGCGGTTCCAGGCCTATGCTGTTCAGGCCTTTGAGAGCATCCAAAGTATGCTCAAAGACAAGCCGAAGGGAAGAGTATTGGTCCAAATTGTGGTGCGGAACGCCGGGGAAGGACGGCTCTTTTCGGGACTTTCGGGACTGTTGAAGACAGCCCGTCTGGAAAACCCGAAATTCATCGGGCAGCTGATCGAAGTGGATCAGGGAGAACAGGCGGAAGGTATCCTGGCGAAGCTGGAGGACAACAGTCGAAGCCCGATGGATGGCTGGATTCGCTATGAGGAAGGTCAACGGAAAACCGCTTTTTGGAGCAGGCTCGAAACATCTGGGCAAAAAGAGGAGCTTCTATGGAGAGATGGTGGGGTCTATCTGATCACCGGCGGCTCCGGCAGTCTGGGGCTACTGATTACAGAAGAGATTTCCCGGCAGACGCGAGCAGCGACCTTCATTTTGACGGGGCGGTCGCCGCTGGATCAAGACAAGCAGACGAGGCTGCAGGAGCTGGAGGCTTCAGGGGCCAGCGTGGTGTACAGGCAAGGCGATATCACCGATAGGAAGACGGTTATCGATTTACTGAACAGCATCGAGCAGGAATATGGGCGTGTCCATGGGATCATCCACTGTGCAGGGGTGATTCAAGATAACTTCATCATCAAGAAAACAAGGGAAGAATTTATAGAAGTGCTGGGACCGAAGGTGAGCGGACTGGTCCATCTGGATGAGGCAAGCAGTGGCCAGAACCTGGACTTCTTTGTGCTCTTTTCTTCCATATCGGGTAGCCTGGGCAATCCGGGACAGGCTGATTATGCGACCGCTAATGCCTTTATGGATGCATACGCCGAATACCGGAACGCACTGGTAGGGGCCAAGCAACGGCAGGGACAGACGTTATCCATCCGCTGGCCGTTATGGAAAGAGGGCGGAATGCGGATCGATGCGGATTCGGAACAGATCATGACGCAAAACATGGGCATTACAGCCATGCAGACCTGGTCGGGAATGAGGGCGTTGTACCAAAGCTTGGCCTCCGGCAAGGAGCAGGTGATGGTCATGGAAGGGGAGCCCGAGAAGATCGAGACCTACCTGACGAAAGCCTTCTCACAGGCTGGTATCCGTGCCATCCAGGCAGCTGTACCTAACCAGGCAAGCGTACCTATGCTGGATGCAGGCTTGCTCTACGACAAAACCTTGCATTGTCTCAAGGTGCTGTTTGGAGAGGTGACCCGGCTGAGCGTCAGCAGCATTGAAACCCATGAACCGCTGGAAACCTATGGAATCGACTCGATCATGATTACCCAGCTCAATGCCAAGCTGGCGGGCTTCTTTGGAGAACTGTCCCAGACGCTGTTTTATGAGTACCAAACCTTGCGTGCTTTGACGGAATATTTTGTGGCGGAATACCCACAGGAGTGTATGCAGTGGGCCGGGATGAGCCATGACATGCAGCCTGTGGAGGAAACACTTGCGGCACCGCTGTATGTCGAAGAAGAAGCCGTGTCATCTGCGGCAAAAACGGCAGCGAAGCCTGTCCGAAGCTTGGCCGGGTCTGCTCCTGCGGAAATGCGTGAACCAATAGCGATCATTGGGATGGCTGGAAAGTATCCCTGGTCCAGGGACATGAACGAATATTGGGAAAATCTAAAAGCAGGGAAGGACTGTGTCACCGAAATCCCGCGTGAGCGCTGGACGATGGAAGGATTCTTCCATCCTGATCCACAGGAAGCGGTGGTGAATGCAAAAAGCTACAGCAAATGGGGGAGCTTTATCGAAGGATTTGCAGAATTCGATCCGCTGTTTTTCAATATTTCGCCACGGGAAGCACTCGGTATGGACCCGCAGGAAAGGCTGTTCATTGAAGCCTGCTGGGAAGCACTGGAGGACGCGGGCTATACTCGGGAGCAGCTTGCGGTGCGGCATAACCGCCAGGTAGGCGTATTTGCCGGAATTACTAAGACGGGCTACGAACTCTATGGGCCGGAATTATGGAAGAAGGGAGCGCAAATATTTCCCCAAATATCCTTTAGTTCGGTAGCGAATAGGATTTCGTACCTCTTTAATTTGCAAGGGCCAAGCATGCCGATCGATACGATGTGTTCGTCCTCGTTGACTGCGATTCATGAAGCCTGTGAGCATCTGTACCGCGGAGAATGCGAAATGGCTATTGCAGGCGGAGTAAATCTGTATCTCCATCCGCTCAGCTATGTAGGACTTTGCGCCAACCACATGCTGTCAGCAGACGGGCAGTGCAAGAGCTTCGGCAAAGGAGGCAATGGATTTGTCCCTGGAGAAGGCGCGGGGGTCGTCCTATTAAAGCCGCTGTCCAAGGCGATCGCTGATGGGGACCTCATCCATGCGGTGATCCGGGGGACAAGCATCAACCATGGAGGCAAGACCAACGGCTATACGGTGCCGAACCCGACAGCCCAGGGGGAACTCATCCGGGCGGCACTGGAGCGAGCGGGGGTACATGCGCGGACGGTCAGCTATATTGAAGCTCACGGGACAGGCACGGAGCTGGGAGACCCGATAGAAGTGACGGGTCTGACCCAGGCATTCAGGAAGGATACGCCGGATACGGGATTCTGCGCCATAGGCTCTGTGAAGTCCAACATCGGACATCTGGAGGCGGCAGCGGGCATCGCCGGGGTTGGGAAAATCATCTTGCAGATGAAAAACCGGACGCTGGTTCCCAGCCTGCATGCCCAAGAATTGAATCCGAACATCCATTTCGGTCAGACGCCGTTCGTCGTCCAGCAGGAGCTGGGAGAATGGAAGCGGCCGGTGGTTGAGATCGATGGAGAGACGCGGGAATACCCGAGGATTGCTGGGATTTCATCGTTTGGAGCGGGAGGCTCCAATGCACATGTCATCATCGAAGAGTATATCGCAGAAGAGAAGATGCCAATGAGCGTTACGGCTCAAAAGCCTGCGATCATCGTATTGTCGGCCAAAAATGAAGAACGACTGAAAAAGCAGGCCGAAAGATTGCTAGCTGTTATGCGGGAAGGACAGCTCAGCGAAAGCAGTCTGGCCGATGTGGCATACACGCTGCAGGTGGGACGCGAGGCCATGGAAGAGCGGCTGGCAGTGATTGCAGGGTCTATGCAGGAGCTGGTGGACAAGCTGGAAGGATTCCTGGAAGGACGGGACGGAATCCCTGAGTTGTACCGGGGCCAGGTCAAACGGAATAAGGAGGCGCTGACGGCGCTGATAGAAGATGAAGACATGGAGAAAATGATTGCTGCCTGGATAGGGAAAAGAAAATATTCGAAGGTTGTTGATCTCTGGGTCAAGGGACTGGCAATGGATTGGAACATGCTTTATGGGGATGCCAAGCCGCGGCGAATCAGCCTGCCGGCCTATCCTTTTGCGAGAGAGCGGTACTGGATCACGGATATTAAAACTAAATTGGCTTCCATTGAATCTGCAGATGCTGTAAAGCCAACAGATTCGTTCATTGCCCAAAAGACACTTGCCAAAATGGCAAATGTTTCGGAAATGAATAAGGAAGACATCGATGCTTCAAATGCCAAAGCTATTCCTTCGTATATCCAAAACATCCAGAGTCATATTTCTGCCAGTGTAAAAATAAAGAAGATGCCAGATCTTTCTTACCTAGCGGCTGCATACGAGACAATGTCCTCGACTACAGTCGACAGCAAAGCTTACTCGGAACAGGACGGAGCGACACGAGGGGCTGAACGGGAATGGAGGCTTACAGATGAAGGAAATGAATGATATCTTATGCAGGCTGTTATGGAGCCATTTGCGCTTGATGGGATTATGTCCATATGCGCAAATGGAAAAGAAAGCTATGATCGCAGATTTTAAAACAAAAACCGCCTTACTGAATTTATACGATCGTTGGCTTGAAGAAAGCATAGAGATTTTGGTACGGAATCAGTATTTGTATTGCAATGGAGAGTCATATAGCGTAGCGGGTACCGCTTCGGTCGATCTGCAGGCTGTATGGAAGGAGTGGGAATGGAAGAAAGGGGCATGGCTGAAAAATCCGGATCTCTCAGCCTGGGTATTTTTGGTAGAATCAACCTTGCGCAAGCTGCCGGAAATTTTAACCGGGAAAATACCAGCCACCGATATCATTTTTCCTAATTCCTCTATGAAACTGGTAGAAGGTATATATAAGAACAGTCCTGCAGCGGATTACTTTAATGAAGTGCTGGGAGATATCGTAGTTTCCTATCTGAATGAGCGGATTAAGCATAACCCGTCGGTACCGATTCGAATCATTGAAATTGGCGCAGGCACTGGAGGTACTAGCGCTTTGGTCTTCCAGAAGCTCGAACCTTATCGGGAGCATATTCAAGAATATTGCTATACCGACAAATCCAGAGCATTTTTATTACATGCACAAAAAGAGTACGGTCCGAAAAATCCTTACCTGACTTATCAGATTTTTAATGTGGAAGAGTCGGCTCAGGGACAAGATATTGATACAGGTGGATATGATATTGTGATTGCCACCAATGTATTGCACGCCACCCGGAACATTCGCCAAACGTTACGCAATGTCAAAGCGGTGCTGCGAGAAAACGGTCTGATTCTTATAAATGAAATCAGCGGTAACTCTCTGTTAAACCATCTATCCTTTGGCCTTTTAGAGGGATGGTGGCTTTATAATGATCCGGAGCTGCGCATTCCAGGCTCTCCCGGGCTATATCCCGAAAGTTGGCGAAAGGTATTGGAAATGGAAGGTTTCCGGTCCGTTTTCTTCCCTGCTCAGGAAGCGCATGATATAGGTCAACAAATTATTGTGGCGGAAAGCGATGGTCTGATTCGGAACAAACAGGAGCCTGAACACGACAAATCTCAAATGAAACAGCGTGACGAAGGAATTCGATCAGATATTGATGTAACAAGCGAGATGGCTGAAGAGTATGTCCAGGAGCTTATCGTAGGGAAGCTGGTAGAGGCTTTGAATGTGGACTTTACTATGATTGATATTCATGAGTCTTTCGCAGATTATGGCCTGGACTCCATTCTTGGCGTCAACTTTGTGCAGGCTGTCAATCAGGGGCTGGGGATTCATTTGCAAACCACCGACATCTTCGATTACAGTTCGGTAAAACAACTGACGCTATACATTTTAAGCCAATATGGAGATAAAGTTTCACAAGTCTTGGACCAGAGCGCTAATCCAATAGACAACATGGAAGATGCAAGTCGCGACATCCAAAAACTTAAAGACACGGATTATACGATTCATCCTGTTGAAACGGCAAGTATATCCTTTGAGCAGGAGAGACCCAATAAGAAGGATAAAGAGAGAGCTTTAACACCAAGGGAGCCCATTGCGATTATTGGAATGAGCGGGCGGTTTGCTGGATCAGATAATGTACATGAGCTTTGGAATCACCTTAAGAACGGTGACGATTTAGTGGAAGAGGTAACCCGGTGGGATCTTTCGAAATACCAGGAAAAACATGCAAGCTATTGCAATCACGGCAGTTTTTTGGGGGATATTGATAAGTTTGATCCGCTTTTTTTCAATATCTCGGGACTGGAAGCGACCTATATGGATCCGCAGCAGCGATTGTTTCTGGAGGAAGCGTGGCATGCTCTGGAGGATGCTGGCTATGCAGGTACAGGGATGGAGGGTCGCCGCTGTGGAGTGTATGTGGGTTGTGCCGAGGGAGATTACCAACAATTGCTGGGTGAAGACCTGCCTCCACAAGCGCTTTGGGGTCATATGGGTTCCGTGATTCCCGCTAGAATTTCCTACTACTTGAATCTTCACGGACCAGCAATAGCTGTAGATACAGCTTGTTCCAGTTCGTTAGTTGCAGTTCATCTGGCTTGCCAAAGCTTATGGACCGGAGAAACGGATATGGCTTTAGCGGGTGGTGTCTATATTCATACGACCCCCCGCTGCTATTTGTATGGTGACAGGGCAGGGATGCTGTCTCGCTCGGGACGCTGCTATACCTTTGATGACAGGGCAGATGGAATGGTTCCGGGAGAGGCGCTTGGCGCGATTGTGCTCAAGCGTCTTCATGAAGCTGTTGCTGATGGAGACCACATCTATGGAGTGATTTCAGGCTCAGCGATCAACCAGGACGGCACCACGAATGGACTTACTGCGCCAAGCCAGAAATCTCAGGAGCGACTCGAGCAAAATGTATATGATACATTTCATATCCACCCAGAGCAAATCCAGATGGTGGAAGCACATGGAACTGGCACCAAATTGGGAGATCCCATTGAATATCAGGCACTGACTCGAACCTTTAGAAAGTATACCGACAAGAAGGAATATTGCGCCATAGGGTCCATTAAGACGAATATTGGCCATACGCAAATTGCGGCAGGAATTACGGGAATGATCAAACTTTTATTGTCATTAAAGAATAAGCAAATTCCTCCTACACTTCATTTCCGGTCGGGCAATTCAAATATTCAGTTTGCGGATAGTCCTTTTTATGTCAATACGCATCTGCAGGACTGGGAGGTTGAGCCCGGAGCCAGACGCTGTGCTGCGGTCAGCTCCTTTGGTGCCAGCGGTACGAATGCTCATATGGTCATAGAGGAGGCTCCAGAGACGGAACGGACACATTCCGAAAAGCCTGGTTATTTCATTCCGCTGTCGGCACGGACTTCAAAACAATTGCGCCAGCAGGTAGAGCAACTGCTTGCCTATTGCGAACAGGAGCCTAAGGCGGATTGCGGTAATATGAGTTATACATTATTGCTTGGGAGAAAGCACTGTAATCATCGGCTTGCCTGTGTTGCCCGTAATCAAGGCGAGCTTGCCATGTCCCTTAAAAAGTGGCTGGAAAAAGGCAGTGCTTCTCAAGTTTATCATTCTGAACTGCATGAAAAAGATCAACGCATACAAACATCTTTGAAAAGATACGGGGATGAATGTATTTACAATTGTCAAAACGCAAGCGATACCCGCGAGTATTTGGAGCTTTTGACTACGATTGCAGATTTGTATGTTCAGGGATATTCGTTAGACTTTGAGTGTTTATTTTCAAATGAACAGTACTCTAGGATTCCGTTGCCAACTTATCCTTTTGCAAAAGAGCAGTATTGGGCGCCTAGGAGTGAGGACAAAATTACAGGCGGCAGAGCGGCAGAGCGTGAACCAAAATTTACGGTCGCCAGAGCTGCGGAAGCGCCTGCCGTTACGAGTAGCCGTACACTGCTATTTGAGCCTACATGGAAAAAGCAGGAGATACCGCTGGAAGCCGAAGTCCCTGCCTATGATCGGCGAATGGTCTTGCTTTGTGAGCCAGACGAAGCTTTGCACGAGCGCCTCGAAGCGAGTTTGAACGGAGCTGTGCAGGTGCTTGCCTTTCAATCCGGGAAGAGCCGGGTTGATGAACGGTTCCAGGCCTATGCTATTCAGGCCTTTGAGAGCATTCAAACCATACTCAAAGACAAGCCTGAGGGGAGGGTGCTGGTCCAAATTGTGGTGCGGAACGCCGGGGAAGGACGGCTCTTTTCGGGACTTTCGGGACTGTTGAAGACAGCCCGGCTGGAAAACCCGAAATTCATCGGGCAGCTGATCGAAGTGGATCAGGGAGAACAGGCGGAAGGCATCATGGCGAAGCTGGAGGACAACAGCCGTAGCCCGATGAATAGCTGGATTCGCTATGAGAACGGACAACGGACAATCGCTTGCTGGAGCAGGCTCGAAACATCTGGGCAAGAAGAGGGGCTTCCATGGAGAGATGGTGGGGTCTATCTGATCACTGGAGGCTCCGGCAGTCTGGGACTGCTGGTTGCAGAAGAGATTGCCCGGCAGACGCAAGCAGCGACCTTCATTTTGACGGGGCGGTCGCCGCTGGACCGAGACAAGCAGACGAGGCTACAGGAGCTGGAGTCTTCAGGCGCCAGCGTGGTGTACAGGCAAGCGGATATCACCCATAGAAACACCGTTATCGATTTATTGGACAGCATTCAGCAGGAATTTGGACGTGTCCATGGGATCATCCACTGCGCAGGGGTGACTCACGATAATTTTATCATTAAAAAAACTAGTGAAGAATTTATGGAGGTGCTGGGACCGAAGGTAAGCGGACTGGTCCATCTGGATGAGGCAAGCAGTGGCCAGAACCTGGACTTCTTTGTGCTCTTTTCTTCCATATCGGGCAGCATAGGCAATCCGGGACAGGCTGACTATGCGACCGCCAATGCCTTTATGGACGCATACGCCGAATACCGGAATGCCCTGGTAGGGGCCACGCAACGGCGGGGACAGACGTTATCCATCCGCTGGCCGCTATGGAAAGAGGGCGGAATGCGGATCGATGCGGACACGGAACAGATCATGACGCAAAACATGGGTATTACAGCCATGCAGACCTGGTCGGGAATGAGGGCGTTGTACCAAAGCTTGGCCTCTGGCAAGAAGCAGGTGATGGTCATGGAAGGAGAACCTGAGAAAATTGAGGCCTACCTGGCAAAAGCCGTTTCACAGCCCGATGTCCATGCTATCCAGGCAACTGCGCCTAAGCTGGATTCGAACTTGCTCTACGATAAAACCTTATATCGACTCAAGGTGCTATTGGGAGAGGTGACTCGGCTGAGCGTCAGCAGCATCGAAGCCCATGAGCCGCTGGAGAGGTATGGAATCGACTCGATCATGATTACCCAGCTCAATGCCAAGCTGGCGGGCTTCTTTGGAGAGCTGTCCCAGACGCTGTTTTATGAGTACCAGACCTTGCGCGCCTTGACGGAATGTTTTGTAGCGGAATACCCGCAGGAGTGCATGCAGTGGACCGGGATGAGCCATGACATACAGCCTGTGGAGGAAACACTTGTGGCACCGCTGTATGTCGAAGAAGAAGCCGTGCCATCTGCGGCAAAGGCGGAAGCGAAGCCCGTCCGAAGCTTGGCGGGGTCTGCCCCTGCGGAAATGCGTGAACCGATAGCGATCATTGGGATGGCTGGAAAGTATCCCTGGTCCAGAGACATGAACGAATATTGGGAAAATCTAAAAGCAGGGAAGGACTGTGTCACCGAAATCCCGCGTGAGCGTTGGACGATGGAAGGATTCTTCCATCCTGATTCACAGGAAGCGGTGGCGAATGGAAAAAGCTACAGCAAGTGGGGGGGCTTTATCGAAGGATTTGCGGATTTCGATCCGCGCTTTTTCAATATTGCGCCACGGGAAGCACTCGGTATGGACCCGCAGGAAAGGTTGTTCATTGAAGCCTGCTGGGAAGCGCTGGAGGACGCGGGCTACACCCGGGAACAGCTTGCGTTGCGGCATAACCGCCGGGTAGGCGTATTTGCCGGAATTACCAAAACGGGTTTTGATCTATACGGACTTGATTTATGGAGAAAAGGAACGCAAATATACCCTCACACATCCTTTAGTTCAGTGGCCAACAGGATTTCGTATCTCTTTAATTTGCAAGGGCCAAGCATGCCGATCGATACGATGTGTTCGTCCTCGTTGACCGCGATTCATGAAGCCTGTGAGCATCTGTACCGTGGAGAATGCGAAATGGCTATTGCAGGCGGAGTAAATCTGTATCTCCATCCGCTCAGCTATGTCGGACTTTGCGCCAACCACATGCTGTCAGCAGACGGGCAGTGCAAGAGCTTCGGCAAAGGAGGCAATGGATTTGTCCCTGGAGAAGGCGCGGGGGTCGTCCTATTAAAGCCGCTGTCCAAGGCGATCGCTGATGGGGACCTCATCCATGCGGTGATTCGGGGGACGAGCATCAACCATGGAGGCAAGACCAACGGCTATACGGTGCCGAATCCGACAGCCCAAGGGGAACTGATTCGGGCGGCATTGGAGCGAGCGGGGGTCCATGCGCGGACGGTCAGCTATATTGAAGCCCACGGGACAGGCACGGAGCTGGGAGACCCGATTGAAGTGACGGGTCTGACCCAGGCATTCAGGAAGGATACGCCGGATACGGGATTCTGCGCCATAGGCTCTGTGAAGTCCAACATCGGACATCTGGAGGCGGCAGCGGGCATCGCCGGGGTTGGGAAAATCATCTTGCAGATGAAAAACCAGACGCTGGTTCCCAGCCTGCATGCCCAAGAATTGAATCCGAATATCCATTTCGGTCAGACGCCGTTCGTCGTCCAGCAGGAGCTGGGGGAATGGAAGCGGCCGGTGGTTGAGATCGATGGAGAGACGCGGGAATATCCGAGGATTGCCGGGATTTCATCGTTTGGAGCAGGAGGCTCCAATGCACATGTCATCATCGAAGAGTACATTGCAGAAGAGAAGGTGCCGATGAGCGTTACGGCTCAAAAGCCTGCGATCATCGTATTGTCGGCCAAAAATGAAGAACGACTGAAAAAGCAGGCTGAGAGATTGCTAGCTGTTATGCGGGAAGGAAAGCTAAGCGAAAGCAGTCTGGCCGATGTGGCATACACGCTGCAGGTGGGACGCGAAGCCATGGAAGAGCGCCTGGCAGTGATTGCAGGGTCTATGCAGGAGCTGGTGGACAAGCTGGAAGGATTCCTGAAAGGACGGGACGGAATCCCTGAGTTGTACCGGGGCCAGGTCAAACGGAATAAGGAGGCGCTGACGGCGCTGGTAGAAGATGAAGACATGGAGAAAATGATTGCTGCCTGGATAGGGAAAAGGAAATATTCGAAGGTTGTTGATCTCTGGGTCAAGGGACTGGCAATGGATTGGAACATGCTTTATGGGGACGCCAAGCCGCGACGAATTAGCCTGCCGGCCTATCCTTTTGCGAGGGAGCGGTACTGGATCACGGATATTATGAGTCCATCTGTAGAAAGAGTCTCTTCTGTAGAAAGAGCTGTTACGGAAGCTCAGGAAAAGGCAATTCCCGTCCAGACTCATGCGATGCAGCCAACAGCCCTAATACAACCCGGTTTTTTGAATAGTTCTGAAAAACCAAGCGGCATATCCTTACCGAATTTGTTGGACCATCAGCCGCACCTAAGCAAGTCTGCCAACCAGGAGGGGACAACGATCATGTTAACTTCACTGGAGGAGACATCGCACACATTAGAGGATGAGAAGAAGACGGAAGCGCTGTCGTCTATTCCTTCTGCAATATCGGTGGAAATATTGCAGGAGGAGCTGACAACAAGCCTGGCGCAGGCTTTATATATAGATCGGAGCGATATCGATTCGGTTAGAAACTTTGTTGATCTTGGATTGGATTCCATTATAGGCGTAGAGTGGGTTCGTAGCATTAATAAGCATTACAATACAGCCATAACAGCGACAAAAGTCTACGATTATCCAACCATCCGGGATTTTAGCAAATTTGTTGAGAAGGAATTGTTGAGCAAATCAATTGCGCCATTCTCTGCCCAGTCTATTTCGGATCATTCTCCAGCAGAGTATTCACCGTCATCCGTTGCATTAGAGCCGGAGAAATCGGCAGAGGCTTCCATTCAGGTGAATTTGATGCCGATTTCGTTTGAAAAGCAGGCGCAGGCCAGCATGGCTGAGTGCAGCGCCTCTGCAGAGCTGTTACAGGAAGAACTGACGGTGAGCCTGGCTGAGGCTTTGTATATGGAACGGAGCGAGATTGAGGCGGATAAAAACTTTATAGATACCGGACTAGATTCCATTATAGGCGTAGAGTGGGTTCGAAACATTAATAAACGATATGGTACATCTATAGCAGCGACCAAGGTCTACGACTATCCGACCATTCGCCAATTCGCTGCATATTTGGCACAAGAAATCAATAAGCGTGGAGGAAGCTCCAATCAACAGTCCTTGAGCACAGTCCCGGACACGGATAAGCCTATTGCGAAAGTCCATTCGAAGGGACCTGACACGCTGCAATGTTCCCCAAGGCTATCGTCTAAGGAGGATTCCGAGCCATTCCACCTGGTAAAGGTAGCAGAAGATTCATCGCCTATGCCTTCGGAAAATAAAGAAGTAATTGCAATTGTCGGGATTTCGGGAAGATATCCTGGTGCGGAAGATGTGCAGCAATATTGGGATAATCTCGCTCTAGGCAAAAATTCCATTATTGAAATCCCGAAGGACCGTTGGGATGTAAGCCAATATTACGATCCTCGTCCAGCGCAAGAGGGGAAAATCAATTGCAAGTGGCTGGGTGTTTTAGAGGATATGGAATATTTTGATCCGTTATTTTTCAATATTTCTCCTACCGAGGCGGAAGGGATGGATCCCCAGCAGCGCATTTTTATGCAGGAAGCATATAAGGCAATTGAGGATGCAGGCTATAGTGGCTCACAATTGGGAAATAAAAAATGCGGGGTTTACCTTGGAATTTTAAATAATGAATATAGTATGCTGCGGTACAAGCATCAAGCGCAGTTCACCAATACTACTGGGAACAGTAACGCTATTGCAGCGGCTCGTATCTCTTATTTCCTCAATCTGAAGGGTCCGGCCATATCCGTAGATACGGCATGCTCCTCATCGCTGGTGGCAAGCCATCTGGCATGCCAGGCGTTATCTAACGGAGAGATAGAAATGGCGTTGGTTGGCGGGGTGTCGCTATATCTGACTCCTGAATCGTATGTAGGCATGTCTGCATCCGGAATGTTGTCGCCAGATGGCCGGTGTAAAACGTTTGACAATAGCGCCAACGGCTTTGTTCCGGGGGAAGGAGTAGGGGCGCTGGTTCTGAAGCGGCTGAAGGATGCTGAGGCTGATCGGGATCATATATACGGAGTTATTATTGGGTCCGGAATCAATCAAGATGGAAAAACCAACGGGATTACCGCTCCAAGCACAAACAGCCAAATTGAGCTGGAGCGGGAAATATACAACAAATATCAGATTGAGCCTGAAAGCATTAGCTATGTTGAAATGCATGGGACAGGAACCAAGCTGGGCGACCCTATTGAATTGGAAGCTTTATCAACCGCCTTTAAAGAGAAAACCGATCAGAAGAACTACTGTGCCATAGGTTCGGTAAAAAGCAATATCGGGCATACTTCTGCAGCAGCGGGCATAGCAAGCGTGCAAAAGGTGTTGCTATGCATGAAGCATAGAAAACTAGTACCGACACTGAATTTCAAGAACCCGAATGAGCATTTTGATTTTGATAATTCTCCTTTTTATGTCAATACAGAATTGAACGCCTGGGAACCTTCCCGCGGGAACAAAAGGCGCGCCGCTGTGAGCTCTTTCGGATTTAGCGGTACGAACGCCCATCTTATTATTGAAGAATATCGTCCCGGGACTGGAACATCTGCGACATCACCAGCAGCCGCCGATATCCATAATCCCGTTCTCTTCGTTTTGTCTGCTAAAGGTGAAAAGCAACTAAAAACGTATGCCGAAAGAATGAGGAGCTTTATTGCATCCCGGGAAAATCTTAACCTCTCGGATATGGGGTATACGCTGCAAGTGAGCCGCGAGCCGATGGATTACCGGCTGGCTTTTGTGGCAGATTCAAAAGAGGCATTGCTAAAAGCGCTCGAAGGATTTGCGAATCATGATCTGGTTTCTGGCGTCCTAACGGCGCAGGTGAAAAAGAGCAAAGACGGGATTGTGATGTTTGAGGCGGATGAAGATGCCAAATCGTTGCTTGAAACCTGGATCAAGAAGAGAAAACTGAAAAAAATAGCGGAGTTGTGGGTAAAGGGGCTAACTATTGACTGGAACAAGCTGTATGGGGACATCAAACCTTACCGGATCAGTCTACCGACCTATCCTTTTGCGAGAGAACGCTGCTGGGCGCCTGAGCTTGACAGCAAGGCAGGCAAAGGCATGACTTCTGTCACTGCTGCTTCGCTCCATCCTTTACTGCATCTAAACACCTCCGATTTCTCGGAGCAGCGGTTCAGTTCGACTTTTACAGGCCAGGAGTTTTTCCTGAAGGATCATGTGGTGAATGGACGCAAGGTTCTATCCGGGGCTGCTTGTCTTGAAATGGTCCGGGCGGCCGTGGATCAGGCAACAGGATCTGATGAGGGCGGGCCAACCGGGATTTGCCTTAAAAACGTGGTTTGGGCACGGCCTATTATCGTAGAGGATGGGCCACTACAGCTACACATCGGACTTTTCCTGGATGATCATGAAGAGATTTCCTATGAAATATATAGGGAGAGCGCAGAAGCTGATGCAGGGATTGTGATATATAGCTACGGCAGTGCTACACGAAGATCGGCTGCGGAGGTCCCAGCACTGAATATTAAAGACTTGCAGAATGTATGCAGTCGGAACTTCGACCCCACACAATTGTATGGAGTTTTCAGGGATATGGGAATGGATTATGGCCCTGGACATCAAGGGATTGAGATGGTGTATGCGGGAGAGGGTCAAGTGCTGGCTAAGTTATGCTTGCCGGCTTCCGTTTCTGACAACCAAAGCAAATTTGTCCTGCATCCAAGTATGATAGATTCGGCCTTGCAGGCAACCGTAGGCTTGACGCTGGGGTCTGGCGAGATCAAACCTTCTTTGCCTTACGCCATTCAAGAAGTTGAAATTATAAAAAATTGCAGCTCCATCATGTGGGCGCTGATTCGCTATAATGCAGACGGTCTAGCTGAGGAAAAGGCACAGAAGCTGGATATTGACCTGAGCGACGAAACCGGAGCCATCTGTGTCAGGATAAAAGGATATTCATCAAGAATCCTGAATAGGGACTCGATTTCCTCGGATGTTCAGTCTAATTCTAGTAACTTGATGCTTGAACCCGTATGGAAAGAGCAAGGGATTGCTCTAGAGGGCGAAATGCCTGCATATGATCGCCATGTCGTGTTACTCTGCCAGCCGTCCGGGATTTCCCGTGAACAAGTTGAAGCTCGGATGGACGGCGTGCAATGCATTGTACTGCAACCCGACCGAAACGGAATCGCGGAACAGTTCCAGCGTTACGCCGTCCAGGTGGTTGAAGAGATTCAAAGCATTTTCAGGGAAAAACCCAATGGTAAGGTGCTGATCCAGATTGCCATAAGCGGACAGGAGGAGCAGCAGCTTTTCTCGGGACTTTCCGGTCTTTTAAAAACGGCCCGGCTTGAGCATTCAAAACTGGTAGGTCAGTTAATAGAACTGGGACAGGATGAGGACTGGGGAGCAATCATAGACATTTTAAAAGAAAACAGCCGTAGCCTCGAGGATATCCAGATTCGGTACGAGAAAGGGACACGGTGGGTTTCCTGCTGGAACGAAGTTCACATCTCTCAGGAAGCGGCGGGTAACCCTTGGAAGGATGGGGGAGTGTACCTGATTACTGGCGGTGCCGGTGGATTGGGGCTCATTTTTGCCAGAGAGATTACGGATAAAGTCCATAAAGCTGTCTTGATTTTAACGGGGCGTTCCACGCTGGATGAGGGCAAACGGGCTGAGATAAAGAAAATGGAGGCATTAGGGGCACGAATCATATACAGACAGGTCGATGTGACTCAGGAGCAGGCGGTGACCGATTTAATCCAGGAAATTCAGGAGGAATTCGGAAACATCAATGGCATCATTCATAGTGCAGGAGTGATTCGCGACAACCGCATACTCCAAAAAAATAGCGAGGAAATGCTGGAGGTTCTCGCACCCAAAGTAATAGGGACAGTGAATCTGGATCAGGCAAGCAAGAATCTGCCGCTTGACTTCTTTGTTCTATTTTCGTCTGTAGCCGGAGGATTAGGTAATCAGGGACAGGCAGACTATTCTGCAGCTAATGCGTTTATGGATGCTTATGCCGGATATCGGAACACTCTGATAGCATCTAAGCAGCGCCAGGGTCAAACGCTATCCATCAATTGGCCGCTATGGAAAGAGGGTGGGATGCGTATTGATGAGGAAACGGAGAAGCTGGTAAGGCAGCGTACAGGCATGAGCGGCATGTCAACCTCTTCCGGCGTTCAGGCCTTGTATCGTGGCATGATCGCGGGCGTTGATCAGGTTATGGTGATGGAAGGCAATCTCGCAAAAATGAAGAAAAGCATGGGTTTAATCACGACTCCAGAGATTAGGCAGCCTGAAAAGGTGACAGGAATTTCAGAAGCTTCCCCTAAAAGCAATGCCGTACCGGATCTGCTGGACAAGGTACAGGCCGCTATGATACAGGCCGTGTCAAAATTGCTGAAAGTCAAACTTGAAGATATTGATGAACACGTAGAACTAAGTGAGTATGGCTTCGATTCCATCCTGCTCACACAATTTACCAACAACATCAATCACTTATACCGACTTGAGCTGACGCCGGACATATTTTTTGAATACACAACGATTCATGACTTCACCAGGTATTTGGTGGACGAATATGATGCCGTGCTTGGCGAGCAGTTTGCCGTGCATGCCCGGATTGAGCCTGCTGTCCAGGCCGTGGAGGATGATAGGGAAGACAGTACCCACGTTAGACGGCAGCGTTTCCGGTTTGCAGGCGGGAATGTGTTGTCCATGCCGCAACAGACTCAGGCTGTTCCTGAACCTATTGCCATCGTGGGAATGAGCGGTGTATTTCCCATGGCTCGGGATGTGGATGAGTTTTGGAAAAATCTTGAGGAAGGCAGGGACTGTATCACTGAAATCCCTGAAGATCGCTGGGATTGGAAGACGTATTACGGTGACCCTGAGCAGGAGGCCAATAAAACAAACATCAAGTGGGGCGGGTTTATTGAGGGGATCTATGAGTTTGACCCGTTATTCTTTGGAATTTCACCACGGGAAGCCGCACTCATGGACCCGCAGCAGCGTCTGTTGATGACCTATATCTGGAAGGCGATTGAAGATGCAGGCATTCAGGCAGGGAGTCTGTCGGGAACCCGCACAGGAATCTTTGTAGGTACCGCGAACAGCGGCTACAGCGGTATGATTTATCAGGGAAATGTGGGTGTCGAGGCGTATTCCTCCAGCGGTATGGCACCGTCTGTTGGGCCCAATCGAATGAGCTATTTCCTTAATATTCATGGTCCGAGTGAGCCTATCGAAACGGCTTGCTCCAGTTCGCTGGTGGCCATTCACCGAGCCGTTAGAGCCATAGAGGATGGAAGCTGCGAGATGGCGATTGCAGGCGGTGTCAATGTGATTATCACGCCTGAACTCCATATCAGCTTCAACAAAGCAGGAATGCTGTGTGAGGACGGTCGGTGCAAAACCTTCTCCGATAAGGCCAATGGCTACGTGCGTGGTGAAGGGGCCGGCATGCTTTTCCTGAAAAAGCTGAAGGATGCAGAGAAGGACGGAGACCATATTTATGGTGTAATTCGGGGTACTGCCGTCAATCACGGAGGCCGGGCCAATTCCCTGACAGCTCCTAATCCGAGGGCTCAGGCGGATGTGTTGGTAAATGCATATACAAAGGCCGGAATCGATCCAAGGACTGTCTCTTACATTGAGGCCCACGGGACAGGCACCGAGCTGGGCGATCCGATTGAAATTAACGGACTGAAAGCAGCTTTCAAAGAGCTTTATGAGAATACAGAGGGACCCGGGATCACAGAATCCCATTGCGGATTGGGCTCGGTGAAGACCAATATCGGACATCTGGAACTGGCTTCTGGAATCGCGGGTGTCATAAAAGTACTGCTTCAGTTAAAGCATAAAAAGCTGGTCAAAAGCCTTCATTGCGAGGCAATTAATCCCTATATAAAAGTTGAAGGTAGTCCGTTCTATATCGTTCAGGAGGCGCGGGAGTGGAAGCCACAGCGGGATACTCAAGGGAAAAATATTCCTCGAAGAGCGGGTGTTAGCTCCTTTGGATTCGGGGGTGCCAATGCCCATTTGATAATCGAAGAATACATTCCTGGAAAGCAGGCGCAGAATTCTATTCCCCTTACCACCCCAAAATCGGCTATTGTGGTGCTGTCAGCCAAGAGTGAAGGACAACTGCTAGAGCAGGCGCAGCTATTACTTGCTGCAATCGGGGAGCATCCGTTCACAGACAGCAGTCTGGTAGATATAGCGTATACCCTTCAGGTGGGGCGCGAAGCAATGGAAGAACGTTTGGCTTTCGTTGTAGGCTCTCTCCGGGAGCTTGAAGAGAAATTGAAAGGATTTGTGGAAGGCCGGGATGGTATCCACGGCTTACACGTGGGACACGCCAAACGCCATAAAGAAGAAATTAGAGCTCGTGAAGACGGAGAGGGTGCAGGCACGACGATTGATGTTTTGGTTAGCGAAGGCAGCTATGGAAAAATCGCAGACCTTTGGGTAAAAGGAGTCGCAATTGACTGGGCCCTGTTGTACGGAGAGGCTAAACCAAACCGTATCAGTCTGCCAACCTATCCCTTTGCCAAAGAACGATATTGTATAACCGATATCAATAAACGGACGGGAGCAAGCGGTGTTGTGTTGGAACGGGAGACAGCAGTCGGCATTCATCCCTTACTTCAGCGTAATACGTCCGATATTTATGGACTGCAGTTCAGCTCCATTTTTACGGGGAAGGAATTTTTCCTGTCTGACCATGTGATAAGGGGGCAGAAGCTCTTGCCTGGAGTGGCCTACCTTGAAATGGCGCGGGCGGCAGTAGAGCAGGTTGCAGGATCTCCAGAAGATAAGTGGACGTCCATCCGGTTAAAAGATGTGGATTGGATCCGTCCAGTTGTGGTTGGGGAGGAGTCGGTTGATGTCAGTATTGGGCTCTATCCGCAAGATGGCGGGGAGATCGCCTATGAAATTTACAGCAAGTCTGGAGCAACGGACACCGAGCTGGTGGTGCATAGTGAAGGCAGGGCAGTAATTGTTCCGGTGGCAGAGGTCCCTGCTATAGATATTAAAACCTTGCTGGAGCAGTGCAGTCTGGGCTCCGTTTCATCCCGTCAGTGCTATGAGGCGTTTGCGGCGATGCAGATTTCCTATGGGCCGGGACATCAGGGAATTGAGAAAATATATATCGGAGTGGGTCAAGCGCTTGCCAAGTTGTCCTTGCCTTCTTCCGTTTACCATACGATGGAACATTATGTGATGCACCCCAGTTTGATGGACTCCGCTCTTCAGGCGACGATAGGCTTGATTATGAGTGCAGGTGATCGCAAAGCTTCCATTAAGCCAGCTTTACCATTTGCATTGGAAGAGTTAGAGGTATTTAACAGATGCATATCAGAGATGTGGGCCTGGATCCGTAATAGTGAAGACAGCAGGCAAGATGGCCCGCTGCAAAAGTTAGATATCGATTTGTGTGACGAGCAGGGGAATGTTTGTGTGAGGATGAAGGGATTTTTATCACGAGTTGCTGAAGGAGGAACAGGTGGCCCAGATGAATGGACTGCACCTGAGACTTTGATGCTTGAGCCTGTGTGGGAAGAACAAGCGATTGCTCTGGAAGGAACAGCACCTGACTATCAACAGCATCTGGTAATTTTATGCGAACCGGGATATATTTCCGGGGAAATTATTGAATCGCAAATGAACGGGGTGCAGTGCCTCATTCTCCAATCCGAAGAGAAGAGCATTGATGCACGGTTTAGGACTTATGCGACACAGGTGTTTGCGGCAATTCAACATATTCTTAAAACGGAATCCAAAGGCAAAACATTGGTTCAGCTTGTCGTTCCGGTGCAGGATCACCAACAGGTATTCTCGGGGCTTTCCGGACTCTTAAAAACAGCATGGCTGGAGAATCCAGTACTGGTTGGCCAGCTGATAGAAATGGATGTGGAGCAGGATCCAGCAGGTATGATAAATATCCTGCAAGAAAACAGTCGCGGTTCTATAGAACCACATATCCGCTATCAATCAGGTAGACGGCATGTTGCCGTATGGACGGAAATTAAAGCCTCCGGGGAAGCGATCAGCATTCCGTGGAAAGACAGGGGAGTATATTTAATTACCGGCGGAACCGGAAGTCTCGGTTTGATTTTTGCCGAAGAAATTACACGACAGGCCAGGGATACCGCTTTAATTCTTGTCGGACGCTCCCCGCTTCGTGGTGACACCAAAGCAAGGATTGAGGAGATAGAGGCTTTAGGTGCAAGAGTAGTATTCCGACAAGCCGATGTCGCCGATAAAAGGGCCGTTGAAGTTTTGATTCGGGATATTCAGGAAAAGTTTGGGAAGCTGGACGGAATTGTGCACAGCGCAGGAATGGTTAGCGATAATTTCATTATTAAAAAAACACGGGAGGAATTGCAAAACGTTTTGGCACCAAAGGTTACGGGATTGGTGAATCTGGATCAGGCTTGCAAGGAAATCCCGCTGGACTTCTTCATCCTTTTTTCATCCGTTGCAGGGAGCCTTGGGAATATAGGACAGGCTGACTATGCTGCTGCCAATGCCTTTATGGACGCCTATGCCAAGTACCGTAGTACGCTGGTAGAGCGAGAACAACGCCAGGGGCGGACGATTTCAGTCAATTGGCCACTCTGGAAAGAAGGCGGAATGCGTATTGATGGGGAAACAGAAAAGATCATGGAAGGGATGGGGATGTTTGCAATGGAGACTGGTGCAGGAATTCGGGCTTTGTATCAGAGCCTGGCTTCCGAAAAGAATCAAGTCATGGTGTTGGAAGGGCATGCCAGTCAGCTAAGAGAAACGCTCCTGCAGCAACCGTCCCTGAATCAGGCTGGAGATGCCTCCTCTATGATAAGGGAAAGCGAGATGGGTTCGGTCATCGGACAAGACCTGCTTGCCGAAAAAGCGGCAAATTATTTAAAGCAATTACTCGCTACATCCATCAGGCTGCCGGCAAGGCAGATTGAAACCAATGCCCCTATGGAGAAGTATGGCATTGATTCCATTATGATTAAACAGCTAACCCGTGAGTTGGAGAAAACGTTTGGAACACTGCCCAAAACTTTATTTTTTGAATACCAGAATATCCGGGAATTGACCCAATATTTCCTTAAAGTCCACCAGAAGCAGCTGATTAAATTGCTTGGAATCGAGACAGAGGTCAACCCTGCGAAAGAATTCAAGCCTTCTACGATGGAAAACGACCCGGGAAGGTCACTTTCTGATAGTCGGAAGCAATCGCGTTTCATGCCAGTTCAGGCAAGTTTCCAACCGCAACCGAAAAGAGCAGGCGAATCAGAGGAAATTGCCATTATCGGTTTGTCGGGCATGTATCCCGATGCAGAAAACATACGGGAATTCTGGAACAATCTGCGCGATGGGAAGGATTGCATTACGGAAATTCCCAAAGATCGCTGGGATCACAGCATGCACTTTGACGAGGACAGGAACCAGTCCGGAAAAGCTTACAGCAAGTGGGGAGGCTTTATCAAAGGTGTGGATCAGTTTGACCCCATGTTTTTCAATATCTCTCCTAGAGAAGCACAGATAATCGATCCTCAGGAGCGTCTATTCCTGAAATGCGTCTATGAAACGATAGAGGATGCAGGCTATACCCGGGAAGCGCTTGGACTAGAGCGGGGCCTTGGGCAGGATAGGAATGTGGGTGTTTTTGTCGGGGTCATGTATGAAGAATACCAGCTTTATGGGGCACAGGAACAAGCTAGGGGCAGAATGATTGCCGTTCCTGGCAATCCGGCTTCCATCGCAAATAGGGTATCTTATTTCTGTAACTTCCACGGTCCGAGCATGGCTGTGGACACCATGTGTTCTTCTTCATTGACGACCATTCATCTGGCCTGCCAAAGCTTGCAACAAGGCGAGTGTGAGCTTGCCATTGCTGGCGGCGTCAATGTATCCATTCATCCGAACAAATACCTGATGCTTGGGCAAGGCAGGTTTGTATCGAGTAAAGGACGGTGCGAAAGCTTTGGACAAGGCGGAGATGGATATGTGCCGGGAGAAGGCGTAGGAGCCGTACTGCTCAAACCACTGTCCAAAGCTATTGCAGATGGCGACCATATATATGGGGTCGTAAAGGGGACCTCGGTGAATCATGGAGGGAAGACAAACGGATTCTCAGTTCCTAATCCCAATGCGCAGGCCAGTGTAATTGGAAGGGCCTTTAAGAAAGCAGGAATTAACCCCAGAACCATTAGTTACATCGAAGCGCATGGCACCGGGACATCCTTAGGTGACCCCATTGAAATCGCCGGATTGCAAAAAGTTTTCCAGGAATATACGGAGGATAAGCAATTTTGCGCAATCGGATCGGCAAAATCAAATATTGGGCATTGTGAGAGCGCGGCAGGGATCGCCGGAGTTACAAAGGTGCTCCTTCAGCTCAAATACGGACAAATCGTGCCTTCATTGCATTCAAAAACACTAAACCCGAATATCGATTTTAGCGATAGTCCTTTTATAGTTCAGCAGGAGCTGGGAGAGTGGAAAAGACCCGTCGTCACAATGAATGGGAAGACAGTTGAATACCCAAGAATCGCAGGTATTTCCTCATTTGGCGCCGGAGGCTCCAACGCACATGTGCTCATTGAGGAATATATCCCTGAGGAGCAGGAGACTAGACAAGTTACCATTCCACTGCAAAATCCGGCAATGATCGTGCTGTCGGCGAGGAATAAAGATCGACTGGATGAACAGGTGCAAAGACTGCTTGCTGAACTCAAAGCGCCGGAATACTCGCAAACCAGCCTGGAGGATATAGCATTTACTCTGCAGGTGGGACGGGAAGCCATGGAAGAACGGTTAGCAGTCATAGTTAAGTCTACCCGTGAGCTTACAGAAAAGCTGGAGAGTTTTTTAGCGGGGAATGAGGATATTGACGGGCTGTATTTGGGTCAGGCAAAGAAGAATAAAGACATCCTAGCTGTTCTTGAGGCAGACGAAGACATGGCAAAAATGGTGGATAGTTGGATAAGCAAGGGGAAGTATACAAAGCTGGCGGAGCTTTGGGTGAAGGGGCTACTCTTCGATTGGACTAGACTTTATGAGAATACCAGCCCTCGTCGGATTAGTCTGCCAACTTATCCATTTGCCAAGGAGAGCTATTGGATCTTCGCGCGTGGGGGCGAATCCCGGGACGTCGAGGCGGAAACTCCTGTAGTCGATGTGTCGGTACAAGAGTTCGTTTCCAGCCCTCCTGCAGTTAACCATAGCAACGATAATGTGCAGAGACAGGCTTTGGCGAAAGTACCTGAAAAACCGCAGGGCATTTTGCTAAGCTCCGTTTCCAACATCCAGATGGTAGCAGATAAGCCAGAAAAGTCAGCTGTGCTGGCAGAATCCAAGCCTGCCCCGCCGCAACCTGAGGCCAAGCCTTCTTCGCCGCCGCCCGTTGTTGCCAGGGATGAGGGAAAGCGGTCGACATATGCGCCAACGGCTGTACGGATAGAAACATTGGAGAAGGAACTGGTAGAAAGTCTTGCGAAATCCTTGAGTATGAATGAAATGGATATTGGCCGGGATGATCAATTTATTGATATGGGACTGGACTCCATTATAGGCGTAGAGTGGGTGCAGGCTGTGAATAAACGCTTTGGAACAGCTATTCCAGCAACCAGAGTGTACGACTATCCTAACATTAAAGAATTTTCCAAATTTTTGGCAAAGGAATTGAACAAGTCGGCGGGAGATACAAATCAGGCTCCTACAGAGCCGAAGCCTAAGCAGCCCATGCAAGTCTTGTTACAGAAAGTACTGCAGGGTGAGTTAGATTTTGAACAGGCCGACCAGTTATTCAACCAATTACACTCGTAGACAGCCAACACGATATTTGTCCTATTTCATACAGCTAGGAGGACATGTTTATGGATTCAAAAGATATTTTTCGTGCGGTGCAAGCAGGGGAAATCAATTATGAAGATGCTGAAAAACAATTGCTTCAATTTATTGGCGAGCTCCCGGATGAATCATTGGAAGCCAGTCCACAGGAATTATCAGAAGGACGGGCTTTCACGTTGCAACCATTGGACAGCTTCCACACGTCGGAGGATGGGCAGGAGATAAGCGCCTCCCAAATGAAGGTACAGTCTGTGGTTGAATTGCAGGAATTTGAGCACGGGATTGTCTTGTTGAAAATGAAGGACACGGCGCACAAAAATACATTTTCCGATGAACTAATTATCGGCCTGAATCAGGCGTTTGAGACAGTGCAGGCTAACGAGAATTATAAAGTTGTGATTCTGACGGGATATGACACCTACTTTGCCACAGGAGGCACCCAAGAGGGGTTGCTGGCTATCCATGAGGGAAAGGCGAAATATAGCGATACCAATGTTTACAAGATTGCTTTGGATTGCAAGCTGCCCGTCATCGCTGCTATGCAGGGACATGGGATTGGTGCTGGCTGGTGCATGGGGATGTTTTGCGATTTTATCGTGATGAGTCGGGAAAGCATCTATACTACTAACTTTATGAAGTACGGCTTTACTCCCGGAGCGGGTTCGACCCTGATTTTCCCTGAGAAATTCGGGGTTAGTATGGCACAGGAAATTCTATTTACAGGTACTAGATATAGTGGTTCGGAACTGGAAACCAAAGGGGTTCCTTTTCCGGTTGTACCGAGGAATGAAGTGGTGCCGCACGCCATGCAGCTGGCAAGAAAACTGTCTGAGTCTCCCAGGGAGTCATTAATTGAGCTGAAAAACCATATGGCCCAATCGATAAGAGAAAAGCTGGCGGCTACTATTGAAAAAGAAATAAAAATGCAGGATAAGACGTTTGTGAATCAGCAAGAAGTTAAAGAACGGATTCAATTCGCCTATGGACAGCTGCCGAATAGCAATGATTCCCACAAAACGGTCAAGCATGCTGATTCTAAAAAAGCTATGCCAGATATGCCGCGCGGTCAGGAACATAAGGAGTCTATCGCAATTATTGGTATGGCAGGGCAATTCCCCGAATCCAGGACTTTGGCTGAATTTTGGGACAATCTGGCTCAGGGCAGGGATTGTATATCGGAAATCCCTTCAACGCGATGGTCAATCGATGAATATTACGATACCGATCCCAAGGCTCAGGGAAAAACCTATAGCAAATGGATGGGTGTTTTAGAGGATGTAGATAAATTTGACCCGTTGTTCTTTAATATATCCCCTGCAGAAGCAGAGATGATGGATCCTCAACAGCGCCTATTTCTTGAAAGCAGCTGGAAATGCATTGAAGATGCTGGATTAAATCCAGCCTCACTGTCGGAGAGCCGTTGCGGTGTTTTTGTAGGTTGTGCAGCCAGTGATTATGGGAGGTCCATGAGTGGGCAGGGGCTAAATGCGCAGGTTCTTATGGGAGGGTCGCCTTCAATTCTATCCGCTCGGATTTCGTATCTGCTAAATTTGAAAGGTCCTTCTTTGGCTATTGATACCGCATGCTCTTCCTCTCTGGTGGCTATTGCTGAAGCCTGCAACAGTCTCCTTTTAGAAACAAGTGACCTTGCTTTGGCAGGCGGAGTCATGATTATGGCTGGTCCGGGGATGCATGTTATGACTAGCAAGGCAGGAATGCTGTCCAAGGATGGACGGTGCTTTACCTTTGATGCCCGTGCAAACGGGTTTGTCCCCGGAGAAGGAGTTGGGGTCATTTTATTAAAACGGCTCTCTGATGCAGTCAGAGACAAGGACTCCATATATGGAGTTATTCGGGGATGGGGAATGAACCAGGATGGAAAAACCAACGGAATAACTGCCCCAAGTGTAAATTCACAAATCTCGCTGGAAAAAGACGTATATCGACGGTTTAACATTCATCCCGAAACCATCTCCATGATAGAGGCCCACGGAACAGGAACAAAGCTGGGTGATCCTATCGAGGTGGAGGGACTTACGGAATCATTCCGATCCTATACAAGCAAGAAGGGCTATTGCGCATTGGGGTCACTGAAAAGCAATATGGGTCATATGATGACTGCGGCCGGAGTGGCCAGTGTGATGAAAGTGCTGCTGGCCATGAAGCACCACCAATTGCCGCCTACCATTCATTTCGAATCCTTAAATGAGCATATTTCTCTGGAGGATAGTCCGTTCTATATTAACACCAGCCTGCAAAGCTGGGAGCCCGAACCGGGAGTACCCCGGCGTGCGGGCGTAAGTTCTTTCGGATTTAGCGGCACTAACGCTCATATGGTTATTGAAGAATATGTTCCTGTAGTCTCTGCGGTGAATCTACCCCCAGTGGGTAAAGACAACCCGGGACTATTTGTGCTGTCCGCTAAAAGTGAACAATCCTTGAAAACCTATGCAGCAGATATGATGAATTTTGTTAAGTTGCACGAAAGCGTTAATCTCACGGACCTGGCCTATACCTTGCAAGTGGGAAGAGAGGCCATGGACTGGCGTCTCGCGTTTTTGACGGATTCAAGAGAAAATCTGATAGATGAACTTGAACATTTTATTAACGGAAACTCGTCGGAAAAAGTGCTGATCGGCCGTGTGAACTATCCAGGTGGCGGAATCGAACTCTTGGATTCGGACGAAGACACCGGAACCCTGGTTCGGGCCTGGACTGAGAAGAAAAGACTTGATAAGGTAGCCAAATTGTGGGCCAATGGCGCAAGCATTGAATGGAACGCACTTTATGGAGATATCAAGCCCAGACGAATCAGTCTGCCGACCTATCCTTTCGAAAGGGCACGCTATTGGTTATCCGAAACAGACACTGGACAAGGCAGTGTAAATCTGGCTATGACTGCCCAAATTCATCCTTTATTGCATCAGAATATTTCCGATCTCTCCGGACAACGTTATAGCTCTACTTTTACAGGCCGGGAATTTTTCCTGTCAGACCACAGAATCAAGGGTCAACAAACATTACCCGGGGTGGCTTACCTCGAAATGGTGCGAGCAGCTGTAGAAGAGGCAGTGGGGGCCGTAGTAGAAGGCGGGACCCATATTCAGCTGAAAAATATCGTATGGGCTCGGCCTGTGGTTGTAGCAGACGGACCGGTCAGGGTACTCATCAGTCTATATCCCCAGGACAATGGAGAGATTGCGTTTGAAGTATGCAGCGGGATGGAAGGAACCGACGCTGAGGGCATTATACACAGTCAGGGAATGGCTGTGCTGGAGAGGGCTGGCGAGCTACAGTATCTGGACCTGAATGTCTTACGGGCAGACTGTACCCGCACACCACTTTCTTCAAGCCAATGCTATGAAGCTTTCAAAGCCATGGGGATAGACTATGGACCCGCACACCGTGGCATTGAGGCAATCTTTCGAGGAAAGGATTACGTGCTGGCCAAGCTGTCCCTACCATCCGCTGTACTCCATACTCAAACTGAATTTGTACTGCATCCAGCTTTGATGGATTCAACTTTGCAGGCCACAATCGGCTTGGTAATGGGTTCGGAAGAAAATTTGCCTGTAGGCAAGCCAGCGTTACCCTTTGCTTTGGAGGAACTGAAGATATCCGAAAAATGCACTCCAGTGATGTGGGCCCGGATCTCGCAACATGGGAGTGAAGAGACGTCGAATGGATTAAGCAAGGTGGATATTGATCTGTGCGATGAGACCGGGAAGATTTGCGTGCAGCTCAAAGGGCTTTTATCCAGAGCTTTGGAAGGAGATGTGCGGCAAGCCAGCATCACTGAGGACATGGGTACACTGATGCTTGAGCCTATCTGGCAGGAGATGCCTGTCACCACAGGGGTGAACGCTAACGAAGATATCCAGCATGTTGTGATCCTGTGTGAAGTGGATGGTATCTCCGGGAAGGATATTGAAGCCCACATGGATGGTACTCGCTGCCTTGTTTTACAGTCCTCCAGCATGGATATGGACAGTCGGTTTGAAGATTATACCATTCAGATATTTGAAGAATTGCAAAGCATCCTGCTAGACATCCCAAAACAGAAAGTTTTGATACAGCTTGCAACCCGCGCTCGGAAGGACCAACAGGTTTATTCCGGGCTCTTTGCAATGCTGAAAACCGCTCAAAAAGAAAATCCGAATGTCATGGGTCAGTTGCTTGAGCTTGATGTAGAGAATGATTTCGAAGGAATCATTGAGAAACTACAAGGGAACCGAAGTGACCGGCATAACGAACGGATACGGTACCAAGGGGACAAACGACAGGCTTTAATGTGGCAAGAAATTGAAGCCTTACGTGAAGATGCAGACCTGCCGTGGAGAGATGGTGGGATCTATCTCATTACTGGTGGCTTAGGCGGCCTGGGGCTCATTTTTGCCAGAGACATTGTGCGCAATGTGAAAAACTCCACCGTCGTATTGGTGGGTCGGTCATCACTTTCTGCGGACCAAAAGGCTCTGTTGAGCGAACTGAGAGTGCTGGGCGGTCATATAGAGTATCAACAGGCGGATGTGGGCCACAACGAATCGGTTACCGGGCTAATTCATGGCATCGTCGAGCAATTTGGCGGCATTAACGGTATTTTGCACACAGCCGGAGTGATTCGGGACAACTTCATCATCAAGAAGACTAAAGAAGAGGTTAGAGAAGTGCTGGCTCCGAAGGTCTCAGGAGTGATGAATCTGGACCAGGCCAGCAGAGACCTGCCTCTGGACTTCTTTATCTTATTTTCTTCTGGCGCAGGAAGCCTTGGCAATGTAGGGCAGGTTGACTACTCCGCTGCTAATGGCTTTATGGATGCGTATGCCTCCTATCGAAATGCTTTGGTGACAGCAAAGCAGCGCCAGGGGCAAACACTGTCGATAAACTGGCCTCTGTGGAAGGATGGAGGCATGCATGTCGACCTGGAAACGGAAAGGGCGATGCAAGACCTGGGCATGATTGCCATGCAAACGGAGAATGGAATCAAAGCTTTGTATCAAAGCCTGTCTTCCGGCAGAAGTCAGGTTATGGTGATCGAAGGGTATCCCCAAAGGATTAAAGCGGCAATTTTAGGCCAGCTCTCGGAAACTGATGTCTCAGGCCGATCTGTAATGGAAAGCGGAGGAGCACCGCTTATCGGAGAAGAATGGCTAAGGGAAAAAGCGGAGGGTTATTTGAAAACGGTACTTTCAACCGTGATCAAGCTGCCCGCTGAAAGTATAGATGTAAATGCACCAATGGACAGGTATGGGATTGACTCCATACTGGTTATGCAGCTTACCAATGAATTGGAAAAGACTTTCGGCTCATTACCGAAAACATTATTTTTTGAATACCAGAATCTCCGGTCATTGACGGGTTATTTCCTTGAATCGTATCGCGGTCGGCTGATTGATGCTGTAGAAGCGACAGAGAAGAATACGGCTCCTGATGCAGGCCCGAAAGTACCTATAAAAGCAACCATAGAGCCTTTAGTCTCGATATCGGCTAATCGTAGGCGTCCATGGCTTTTCCCGACAGGTATACAGCCACATCAGGAGAAGAAGGCATTAGACATTGCAATTATCGGCGTGTCGGGGAGATATCCGGGAGCATTGGGTATCCGAGAGTTCTGGGACAACCTAAGGGATGGAAAGGATTGCATTACAGAGATTCCTAAGGAACGCTGGGATCACAGTCTGTACTTTAATGAAAACAGAGGCAAGCCCGGAAAAACCTACAGCAAGTGGGGAGGGTTCATCGATGGAGTGGACTGGTTTGACCCGTTGTTTTTCAATATTTCGCCAAGGGAAGCGGAAACGATGGACCCGCAGGAGCGCTTATTCCTGGAATGCGTTTATGAAACGATAGAGGATGCAGGTTATACGAGAGAAACCCTTTGTGCAGAGCGGGAGCTTGGCGGCATAGAAGGCAATGTCGGGGTTTACGTCGGAGTGATGTACCATGAGTATCAACTCTATGGAGCCCAGGAACAAGCCAAGGGAAGGATGATTGGACTTCTCGGGAATGCCTCGGCGGTTGCCAACCGGGTATCGTATTTTTGTAATTTTCAAGGGCCAAGTATCGCTGTAGATACCATGTGCTCCTCGTCACTGACATCAATTCATATGGCCTGTCATGGACTACAGCATGGAGAATGCGAACTGGCAGTAGCAGGAGGGGTCAACGTCTCCATCCATCCTAACAAATACCTATTGTTGGGACAGGGAAGTTTTGCATCAAGCAATGGGAGATGTGAAAGCTTCGGACAGGGAGACGGATATGTACCGGGAGAAGGAGTCGGGGCTTTGCTGCTCAAGCCATTAGCCAAAGCCATAGCAGACGGAGACCGGATATATGGAGTTATCAAAGGAACTGCAGTGAACCACGGGGGAAAAACCAACGGCTATACCGTACCTAACCCCAACGCACAGGCCCGTGTGATTGGTCAGGCAATTAAGGAGGCAGGAATCAACCCCAGAACCATCAGCTATATAGAAGCCCATGGAACAGGAACTCCACTGGGAGACCCGATTGAAATTGCAGGCTTACAGAAGGCCTTCCGGAAATATACCGGCGATAAGCAGTTCTGTTCAATCGGGTCGGCGAAGTCTAATATCGGGCATTGTGAGAGTGCTGCTGGTATCGCCGCGGTGACAAAGGTGCTTATGCAGTTGAAATATAAACAAATCGTGCCTTCGCTACATGCAAGTACCTTAAATCCCAATATCGACTTCAGCGATAGTCCCTTTAAAGTTCAGCAGGGGTTAGAAGAGTGGAAAAGACCAGTAATTGCTATCAACGGTGAAACCAGAGAATACCCAAGGGCAGCAGGAGTATCGGCCTTTGGTGCTGGGGGCTCTAACGCTCATGTGGTCATCGAAGAATATATTCCAGAAGAAGCTAGTCAGCAGCAAACTGCTCCTGCATCCCTGAATCCTGTCATAGTCGTGTTGTCGGCCAAAAATAAGGAAAGGCTGGACGAGCAGGTGCAAAGATTGCTGTCTGCACTCAGAGAACTGAATGACCCGCATACAAGTCTCTCAGATATCGCCTACACGCTGCAAATCGGGCGAGAAGCGATGGACGAACGTCTGGCGATCATTGCAAAATCCATCCAAGAGCTTGACTGGAAATTGGAAGGCTTCCTACAAAAAAAGGAAGGCGTAGAAGAATTGTATAGAGGACAGGTAAAGCGTAATAGAGGAGGGCTTGTCACTCAGGAAGTCGATGAAGATATGGCTAAAATGATTGATGCATGGGTGGACAAAGGGAAGTATGGAAAGCTCGCTGAACTTTGGGTTACGGGACTGATTTTGGATTGGAACAAGCTTTATGAGGATGTGAAGCCTCGCAGGATGAGTCTGCCAACCTATCCTTTTGCCAGAGAAAGCTATTGGATACCCGTACATGAGGAAAAGAGCGCCGCAATAACAGAAGCCGCTTCGTCCCAATCATCCTTTTTGACACCTTTACTGCATCAGAACACTTCAGACTTTCTGGAGCAGCGGTTCAGTTCAACGTTTACAGGCGAGGAATTTTTCCTCAAGGATCATGTTGTGAAAGGCCAAAAGGTTCTGCCTGGCGTAGCCTATCTTGAGATGGTACGGGCGGCTGTAGAACGTTCCACAGGAGATATGGACAACAGCACAACAGGAATCCGTTTGAAAAATGTAAACTGGATTCGGCCCATTGTGGTGGACAACCAGCCAGTTCCTGTACACACCAGGCTCTCTCTGGAAGACACCGGAAAAATCAGCTTTGAAGTGTATAGCGGGCAAGTAGGAAGCGAAAGAGGGCATACCGTGCATAGCCAAGGTGATGCGGTGCAGGTTTGCGTAGAGCAAAAACCGACACTAAACCTTAAGGCGTTACAGGCAGATTTTGGTCAACACAGGTTTAACGGATCGCAATGTTACGAAATCTTCGAGGAAATGGGAATGGATTATGGCCCGGCATACAGATGTGTGGAGAAGGTATATACACATCCGGGCAGGGTGCTAGCCAAGCTGGCATTGCCTTCCTTTATTTCTAATATGACGGACAGCTTGGTCCTTCACCCCAGCTTGCTGGATTCGGCCTTGCATGCATCGATCGGGCTAATCATGGGCCAAGAGAACGGAGGGCTACCGGGTAGCGCTGTACCAGCTACGCCTCACATGCCGTTTGCCCTCCAAGAGTTTGAGATTTATGGGGCATGCACCCCGACCATGTGGTCGTTGATTCAATACAGCGAGGGCAGCAAGAAAGAAGACAAGGTACAGAAGCTTAATATTGACTTGTGTGATGAGGAAGGAACTATTTGCGTCAGAATAACAGGATTATCCACCCGGGCGCTGGAAGGAGAAGTCGGCATTGAAAATGCACAAGGCGCAGCGGCAGGAGAAAGTGCCGCCGACCCGCTTGTAGGATCCGTAATGCTCATCCCGAAATGGGACCCGGCTGCTGTAAAAAAAGATGTCGTTTCCCCGTCACCGACAGACCGATTGGTCATTGCAGGTGGTACTGACAAAGTCAGACAGGCCATCCGGGAGTATTATCCTAGGGCGCATTTCTTGGAGCTTCAAGCGCACGATTCCATTGAAACAGTTGCCTCAAAGGTAGAAGAATATGGAGCCGTTGACCATATCCTGTGGATTGCACCCTGTGCTTCCGTCGAATCGGTGACTCCCGAATCCTTGATCAAGGAACAGGAGCAGGGAGTCCTTCTCTTCTTTAGAATGGTCAAAGCGATGCTTCTATTGGGATACGGGACGAAAAAGCTAGGCTGGACAACGATAACCAATCAAGCTCAGCCGATGGATCAGAACGATACAGTCAACCCGACTCACGCAAGTCTTCATGGGCTGGTAGGCACCATGGCTAAAGAATATCCGAACTGGAAAATCCGTATCCTTGACCTGCAATCCGATGATGACTGGCCGCTATCTGATATGTTTACGCTGCCTTCGGATCGGCAAGGACGGATGTGGATTTACAGAAATGGGCAGTGGTACCGGCAGCACTTGATCCCATTCAAACAGACTTCAGGTTTAAAAGGACAGACGCTATATAAAACCGGAGGCGTCTATGTGGTCATCGGGGGCGCCGGCACTATCGGAGAGGCTTGGAGCAAGTATATGGCCTGTACCTACCAGGCCCAGATGGTGTGGCTAGGCAGAAGGCAAAAGGATGCCTCTATCCAGGACAAACTGGACGGATTTGAAGGCCTGGGACCTGTTCCATGCTATATCACGGCGGATGTAGCAGACGAAAGGGAGCTGCAGCGGGCATATGAGGAAATAAAACAGCGGTACTCCAACATAAACGGAGTGGTCCACTCAGCCATTTCATTTTTGGAGAAGGGCTTGGAAGATTTGACGGAGGAAGAGCTCCGGTCAGGGCTTTCAGCAAAGGTTGATGTAAGTGTACGCATGGCTCAGGTCTTCCAAAATGAGCCGTTGGATTTCGTATTGTTCTTCTCTTCCATGATTACCTATGTAAAGAATCCGGGACAAAGTAGCTATGCTGCCGGAAGTACCTTTAAAGACGCGTTTGCGCATCGTCTTTCGCAGGAATGGCGTTGTCCGGTGAAGGTCATGAACTGGGGATACTGGGGGAGCGGCGAAAACAATGCCTCTCAAAATGGAGGGCAGGAGGTAGAAAATTACTCCAGACTGGCGCAAATAGGTGTTGGGCTCATTGACCCGCAGGAGGGGATGGAGGCGCTTGAGACGCTTCTTGCCTCACCAGTTGACCAAATGGGGCTTATGAAAACAACAAGACATTTGGAGATGGAAGGGACTAATCCGACGGAAGAGATTGATCTCTACCCGCCTAATTCGGATCCGAATCTCAGGGATATACAGGAAAATATTGCTACAGCAATACAATCAAGAAGCCATTTTATCGAAAACTATGCTGCAGACGATATGGGCGACCTCCAGGAAAGGGAGATGGAACATCTCCTAAGCAGGTTGTTGCGGGAGCAGCTCTTGTCCATGGGGTTATCAGGGACAGATCGTCAGTCCGTCGACGAGTTCAAAAATAAACTCGGACTACCTGAGCTATATGGCAAATGGCTGAAAGAGAGCATGGAGATTTTGACACAGATGGATAACGACCTATCAGGTAGAAACTCCAGCTTGACGGATCGAGATGATGTCTGGCAGGAATGGGAAGAGCGCAAGCGTACATGGCTACAATATCCGCAGATGAGAGCAAGGGTTAATTTGGTTGAGACAACGCTACGGGCTTTACCGGAAGTGCTTACCGGAAAATCGCCTGCGACTGAAGTCATCTTTCCCAATTCCTCAATGGAACTAGTGGAAGGAATTTACAAGAACAATCTGGTGGTGGACTACTTTAATGAAGTACTTGCCGATACTACTGCCGCTTATATTCAGGAGAGGATTATGGCCGACTCCACTGCGAAAATCAGAATTCTGGAAATCGGAGCGGGCACCGGAGGAACCAGTGCCACGCTATTCCTGAAATTGCGCCCATACCGCAAACACATTCAGGAATATTGCTATACCGATATTTCCAAAGCCTTTTTGATGCACGCGGAAAAAGAGTATGGGCCGCATAATCCGTATCTCAGCTACCAGATTTTTAATGTTGAAGAACCTATTGCTGGGCAAGGTGTTGAGACGGGTAAATATGATATTGTCATTGCCGCTAATGTACTTCATACCGCAAAAGACATCCGCCAGGCGTTACGTAATGCTAAAGCGGTTTTGAAAAGCAACGGCTTGCTCCTGCTCAATGAAATCACAGGTAGTAGCGTGTTTACCCACCTTACCTTCGGATTGCTAGATGGCTGGTGGGCGTATGAGGATCCGGAATGGCGTATTCCTGGATGCCCAGGGCTTCACCCTCAAATATGGGAAACCGTACTGGACAAAGAAGGTTTCCATGCAGCGTTCTTCCCGGCGCAAGAGGCGCATGATTGGGGCCAGCAGATTGTTGCAGCCCAAAGCGATGGCTTGGTTCGGCAAAAGCGACAGCACAAACGAAGATCAATATTGATAGAGAAAAGAACCGTAGAAACGGTATCAGTGAAGCAACGAACTCAACCCAAAATAGAGGTAGAACATGTGCTGCGTGAAAAAAGTACGGCGTACTTTAAACATTTGCTTGGTGAGACGCTAAAAATGGAACCGGGAAGTATCGACTCAACGGTTGCCCTGGAAGAGTATGGAATCGACTCGATATTGGTTGTGCAAATCACAAATGTTTTGCGTGAAGTCATCGAGGATTTTGCCAGCACGCTGTTTTTTGAGTACAACACCATAGATGATCTAGTAGCATACCTTCTTCAAACGCAAAAGGACTCGTTGAAGAAGCTGGTAGGAATGAAGGAACAGGAGTTGACCGAAGAGACTTCCAGAGTTGAAGAGGTCCCTGCTTCACAATTACTCGCTACTGTCCCAATGAAGTTTGACCGGGGAGGGCGTTTCCTTAAGCCTTCTGACAGCACAAAGGAAAAGCCAACGACACGATCCTCCAAAATTAGGGATGTTGCGATTGTTGGGATGTCAGGACGCTATCCGGGAGCTCGTGATATAGAGGAATATTGGAATAATCTAAGAGAAGGTAAAAATTGCATAACTGTAATTCCGAAAGACCGTTGGGATTGGAAGACCTACTTTGACCAAGAAAAAGGGAAAAGGGGCACAATCTATACGAAATCGGGCGGTTTTATCGAAGGCATTGATTTATTCGATCCGCTATTTTTTAAGATTTCTCCCGCAGAAGCCGAAACAATGGATCCGCAGGAAAGACTTTTCCTGGAAGCAGCATATGCAAGCATAGAGGATGCTGGGTATACCCCTGCCAATCTTTGTGAGAGTAGAAGAGTCGGTGTATTTGCAGGCGTTATGAACGGGAATTACGGTTTGGGACCTCAATATAATTCCATCTCGAATCGGGTTTCCTATCATTTGGATTTCCAAGGTCCGAGTATGTCCTTAGATACCGCTTGCTCTTCCTCATTGACGGCGATCCATTTGGCTTTGGAAAGCCTGTATAGCGGTACAAGCGAGTGTGCCATTGCCGGGGGAGTCAACTTGATTGTAGACCCTATCCACTATATCAAGCTGTCGGCTATGACGATGCTTTCTAAAACGGGTGAATGTAAGTCATTCGGAGATCAGGCAGATGGATTCGTCGACGGAGAGGGTGTCGGCGCGATCGTGTTGAAGCCGTTGGAGAAGGCGATTGCAGATGGCGACCATATTTATGGAGTAATCAAAGGGAGCATGCTTAATGCTTCAGGTAAAACCAGCGGTTATACAGTACCTAGCCCTCAAGCTCAATCCTGGTTGATTGAAGAAGCGCTCCAGCGTGCGGATGTCGATGCAAGGACAGTCAGTTATATTGAAGCCCACGGAACCGGTACAGCTCTGGGAGATCCTATTGAAATTGCAGGACTGACAAGGGCTTTCGAAAAATTCACAAAGGATAAGCAGTTCTGCGCCATAGGGGCGGTCAAATCTAATATAGGCCATTGTGAGAGTGCAGCAGGCATTGCAGGAGTGACTAAAATATTGTTGCAGCTAAAGCACAGCCAGCTAGTACCATCCTTACATTCAAGGAAGTTGAACCCTGAAATTAATTTCAACAATACTCCATTTATCGTTCAGCAAAGCCTGGAGGAATGGAAGAGACCGGTAATTACAACTGATGGAATCACAAAAGAATATCCAAGACGGGCTGGAATATCTTCTTTTGGTGCAGGCGGGGCAAACGCCCATATCGTGATTGAAGAGTATATTCCCGAGTATCAGGAACAGTCTGGAGCAGAATCCGCTTCTCAGGGACCTGTCATGATCGTGTTGTCAGCCAAGAGCGAGGAGCAGCTTAAGGAAAAGGGACGGCAGCTGCTGAATGCTCTTCAGGGTCAGCTATTCTCCGCAAGCCTATCGGATATTGCTTACACGCTTCAGGTGGGGCGCGAAGCGATGGAGGAGCGTTTAGCCATACTTGTGGAATCTACCGCAGAGCTTGAGGAAAAATTAAAGAATTTTGTGGATGGACGCCATAACATGCTCAACCTATATAGGGGACAGGCTAAACGTAACAGAGAATCGTTGTCTATTTTTTCGGGGGACGAAGACTTGCAACAAATGATCGATCTTTGGATTTCCAAAAAGAAATATACCAAGCTTTTGGAGCTGTGGGCCAAAGGGATAAATTTGGATTGGGAAAAACTTTACACAGGGAAGATGCCTCACCGTATCAGCCTGCCTACCTACCCTTTTGCTAAAGAGCATTACTGGGCTTCTGAAAGCAAGGATCAAGTAAAAGCCTATGCATTATTTTCGCAAGGTGAGAGCGATGTAGACTTTGATGATATATTGTGCGGCAGACTCTTGGATGAAATGATGAACGATACCCTGTCTGTTGATGAGGCTGCCAGTGAAATCCTCAATATATGTATACGTAAATGAGAAGTTTCTACGTGCTGGGAGGCAATAGAAGATGAAGGATTTTTTTCAATATATTCTAGGCGAGGTAAAAAGCGGACGGATACAGAAAGAGGATGCCATTGTAAAAATACGCCAATTTCAAGCTCAAATGGTTTCACATGAGGCCCCGCAAAGCGGAACAGGGACTGCGGGGTCCTTGGCGGATACGGGAGTCCTTATGCTTGAGCCTTTCTGGAAAGAGCAAGTTGCTCATCAGAAAGTGGCACGCCCTGAATTTAGCCAGCATCTGGTGATGCTTTGCGAACTGGATCATTTCGCGGAGCGAAGCATTGAATCGCTCATGAAAGGAACCCGTTGCATCAAGCTGCATGCCAGCCAAAGCAGCATGGATGAACGCTTTCAGGCGTATGCCCTCCAGCTGCTCACGGAAGTGCAAATGGTTCTCACAGAGGAATCCAAGGGTAGCGTACTGATACAGATTGCAGTTTCCGCACAAAGCGCACAGCAACCTTTCGCAGGACTATTGGGATTACTGCAGACAGCTGAGAAAGAAAACCCGAAAATCGTAGGGCAACTCGTAGAATTGGAATCTGTAGGTCTGGAAGAGGTGATTGAGAAATTAAAAGAGAACAGTCAATATCCAAAGAATAAAAGGATACGGTATGAGGATGGTAAACGTTTGGTTCTCGTCTGGAACGAGATGAAACCCACTGAGACAACGGGAAGAGTACCCTGGAAGGATCGGGGGACTTATTTGATTACGGGTGGTGCAGGAGGTTTAGGACTTATTTTTGCGGAGGATATCGCCCAGCGAGTCAGGGAAGCCACGCTAGTTCTTGTAGGCCGTTCAAATCTAGACGAAGGCAAACAGGCCATATTGGAGAAGTTGAAGGCGCTGGGGACCCGCGTTGAGTACAGACAGGTAGATGTAGCACGGAAGGAAGAGGTCTCCAAATTGATCCTTGAGATCAGGGAAGAGTATGGAGGCCTTGATGGTATCCTTCATAGTGCTGGAGTAATACAGGATCGTTTTATTATGAATAAATCACAGGAAGAGTTCGCGGAAGTAATGGCACCAAAGGTTGCCGGACTGGTGAACTTAGATCAGGAGACCAAGGAGCTACATCTGGATTTCTTTATTCTCTTCTCCTCAATAGCTGGGATTATGGGCAACCCCGGTCAAGCCGACTATTCTGCCGCTAATGCCTTTATGGATGCCTATGCCGCGTATCGAAACAGCCTTGTATCCTCAAAGGGGCGCAAAGGGCAGACGCTATCTGTCAATTGGCCTCTTTGGAAGGATGGAGGGATGCATGTGGACGATGACACGGAGAGGGCTTGGCAAAGTATTGGCATGGTAGCCATGCAAGCTTCAAACGGTATCCAGGCTTTATATAACGGTCTGGCCGTCGGACTGAATCAGTTATTAGTAATAGAAGGTGAGCAATCCAAATTGCAAAAGTATTTCCTGGCGTCCCAACCACAGGAGAAAGAATATGTTGAAGAGTCAGCTTCTTCAGAGGTGAATCTTGAACTGCTTCTGGAAAAAACCTTATATCAGCTAAAACTATTGTTTGGAGAAGTTACCAAGCTGAGCATTGACAAGATTGATGTCAGCGAGCCTTTGGAGAGCTATGGCATTGACTCCATCATGATTACAAGGCTTAATCAAAAGCTGCAGGGCATTTTTGGAGAAATATCAATGACCTTGTTTTATGAATATCAGACGTTGGAGGCAGTGGCCGAATATTTTATTGCTGATTATCACAAGGAATGCGTACGGTGGACAGGACTCGGAAGCCCGATAAAGACGGAAGAGAAATCCGTCTCCATTTCCGCAACCTTGCATGCTGCCAGCGAGTTTTCTTTGTCAACCCTGCCAAAGGAAGAAAACAATCGTATCCGCAACACGGCTACTAACAGAGACCGTGTGAAACACGAGCAAATAGCGATTATTGGTATAAGCGGACGATATCCGCAGGCCAAAAATATGGAAGAGTACTGGAGCAACCTGGAACAGGGCAAAGACTGTATAACAGAAATCCCTGCGGAACGCTGGAAGAGGGAAGGGTTCTACTGTTCCGACATCAAAGAAGCGGTTGAGAAGGGCAAAAGCTATAGTAAATATGGAGGATTCGTGGAGGGTTTTGCAGATTTTGATCCTCTCTTCTTTAATATATCTCCCCGGGAAGCAATGAGTATGGATCCTCAGGAGCGAATATTCCTGGAAGAATGCTGGAAGGTTTTCGAGGATGCAGGATATAGCAGGGAACAGCTCGCCGAACAGTATAATGGCCGGATTGGCGTCTTTGCAGGAATTACCGGAACGGGGTTCAATCTATATGGACCAAAGCTGTGGGAACAAGGACAACCCGTATTTCCGCGAACCTCCTTCAGCTCGGTAGCCAACAGAATATCCTATTTCTTGAACTTAAAGGGGCCCAGTATCCCGGTTGATACCATGTGCTCTTCCTCATTAACTGCAATCCACGAGGCCTGTGAGCATATCTTTAACGGTGAATGCGAAATGGCTGTTGCTGGAGGAGTCAACTTATATCTTCATCCTTCAAGCTATATCTTTCTCAGTACGATGAGAATGCTATCGCCTGAGGGGCGGTGTAAAAGCTTTGGGGAAGGCGGGAATGGATTTGTCCCTGGCGAAGGTGCAGGGGTTGTGCTGCTCAAACCTTTGTCACGAGCCATTGCAGACAAGGACCATATCTATGCGGTTATTCGGGGAACCCGTATCAACCATGGAGGAAAAACAAACGGGTATACCGTGCCTAACCCGGTAGCACAGGGTGAACTGATTAGAGAGGCTTTTGATAAAGCAGGCGTAAATGCCCGGGCAGTCAGTTATATTGAGGCCCACGGTACTGGAACGGAGCTCGGTGATCCTATTGAAGTCACCGGGCTTACCCAGGCATTTAAGAAAGATACGCAGGACACGGGGTTTTGTGCTATCGGCTCGGTAAAATCAAACATAGGCCATTTAGAGGCGGCCGCAGGGATTGCAGGCATCGCTAAAATCATCTTGCAAATGAAAAACCGGAAAATTGCCCCTAGCCTGCATTCCCAAAAACTGAACCCTAATATAAACTTTTCCAAAACGCCATTTGTAGTCCAACAGGGACTTTCTGAATGGGAGCGTCCGATAGTGGAGGAGGATGGCGAGCAACGGGAATACCCGAGGATCGCCGGGATATCTTCCTTTGGAGCCGGTGGGGCTAATGCCCATATTGTCCTTGAGGAATACCTCCCTGCGGAACAGGATGACTTTCAAAATCCCTTTACTCCTCCAAGACCGGTCGTCATAGTTCTGTCGGCAAAAAGTGACGGAGCATTGAAGGAGCAGGTAAGCCAATTGGCTGCTGCAATGGATCGGAATGAGTTTTCCGATCACGATCTGGTGAATGTGGCTCATACCTTGCAAACAGGACGTGAGGCGATGGAAGAGCGCCTCGCTGTGGTCGTTGAGTCAGTGGAGGAACTTAAAAACAAGTTGCGGGACTTTATTGGAGGAAGACAGAGTATTGCACACCTTTACCGGGGACAGGCCAAGCGGGACAAGGAGAGCTTGAACATGGCCTCAGAGGAGAAAACGCTCGATGAAACGGTTGATTTACAGATTCTAGCGGAAAAGTACGGCAGAATCTCAGACTTGTGGGTCAAGGGTGTCCGTATTGATTGGAGCAGACTTTACGGTAATGTCCAGCCCCGCCGTATCCCTTTACCCACATATCCTTTTGCCAGAGAACGATATTGGATACATGTAGATGAAGAAAAGCCGTTCGCCAATGTGGCTGCACATCTACATCCATTACTGCATCAAAACACCTCCGTACTTTCTGAGCAAAGATTTAGTTCAACCTTTAGCGGTCAGGAGTTTTATCTGAAGGACTCCGTAGTTGACGGAAAGCTTGTCCTGTCAGAAGCGGCATGCCTTGAAATGGTGCGGGCAGCGGTGGAGCAGTCGTTAACAGTACAGGAGAAGGGTCAGGCAAACATCATTATTAAAGATATTGTATGGACACATGCTCCCGCTATAGGAGATCAGCCGTTAGAAATACATATAGGGCTCTTTCCGGGAGATCAAGGAGCGATTGGCTTCAAAATCTATAGCAGATTAACAGAAGCCGGGGACCCTGTCTTACACAGCCAGGGTAGTGCCGAACTGAAGATGTTAAATGAAGCGGAAACGTGGGATATACAGGCTTTGCAGATGGAGTGCTTTCAGCATGTTTCGCCTGGGATAGACGATGGAGCAGTGTGGGGCATGGGAGCCGACTACAGTCCGGAACATCAGGCCAATGAACAAGTGCATATAGGACAGGGGTTAGTGCTGACCAAGCTATCGTTGCCTTCCGGTATTAGGAATACTGAGGGCTTATTTGTTTTGCATCCCTTTATAATAAATGCTGCTTTGCAAATGCCGCCGGCATACTTGTTTTCGAATGATGAAAATATCATGCGGCCTTCAGGCATTGACCCTCTACAGAAAATACGGCCGACTGCCATTGAGAGACTCGAAATTTTTCGGGAATGTCCCTGTGAAATGTGGGCGTTGATCCGGTATAGCAGAGGAAGCGGGGCTGGTCATAATACGCAGAAGTATGACATTGATTTGTGTGATGAGGCAGGCCAAGTCTGCGTGCGTATAAAAGGATGCTCCTACAAGGTAGTGGGCGCATGTGAGAAAACACCTGGTGTAATGATGCTCCAACCCTTCTGGAAAGAACAGGCGGTTGCGGAGGACACGATGGTTCCCACTTACGAACGACATGTGGTAATGCTTTGCGAAACAGATACCATTGCTGCAGGAGATATCGAGTTCTCCTTGGCAGGAATGGAATGTATCACTCTGCAATCCGGTATGGAAGAGGTTGATCGGCGCTTCGAAAAGTATGCCGTCCAGGTTTTTGAAAAAATAAAAAGTATCCTGAATGACAAACCCAAAGGCAAGGTGCTGGTGCAGATTGTAACGATGCCTCAGCATGAAAAGCTGCTCTTCGCTGGGCTGTGCGGCATACTCAAAACTGCGCAAAAGGAAAATCCAAAGATCGATGGTCAGTTAATTGAAGTTGAGGGTACAGAAAAAATGGAAGGGCTCATCGAAATACTAAAGACGAACAGCCGACACCCTGCGGATAGCCGCATCCGGTTTGCAGAAGGCAAACGTTGGATTCCTGTCTGGAGTAAAGCAGAAATGCCGTCAGAGACATCGGATATTCCATGGAAAGACCGCGGGGTTTATTTGATTACTGGAGGAGCAAAGGGTTTAGGTCTTATTTTTGCTAAAGAGATTGCGCATCAGGCCAAGGAAGTGACTTTGATTCTTACTGGACGTTCCCTACTGGATCAGGACAAGCAGACTTCATTGGAGGAATTAAAGGCATTGGGCGCCCGGGTAGAATACAAGCAGGCGGATGTCACGCGGAAGGAAGCTGTGGTTGGCTTAATTGAAGATATCAAACAGACATACGGCGGAATCAACGGCATCCTGCACAGTGCTGGAATCATCCAGGATAACTATATTATTAAAAAGACTAGCCTGGAATTCAGGGCAGTGCTGGCGCCCAAGGTTGCGGGACTGGTAAATCTGGACCAAGCCAGTAAGGACATTGCTCTTGACTTCTTTATCCTTTTTTCGTCAGGTTCGGGAGTGGGTGGTAATGCAGGTCAGTCTGACTATGCTGCCGCGAATGCTTTTATGGACGCATATGCCTGGTACCGCAATACCTTGGTATCCTCCATGGAGCGTACAGGCAAAACGCTGTCCATCAATTGGCCGTTATGGAAAGATGGCGGAATGCGGCCTGACCAGGAGACGGAGAAGGCCATGCAGAAGGTGGGTATGTATGCGATGAGGACAGAGACAGGAATGAGCGCCCTGTACCAAAGCATAGCCTGTATTTCGGATCAGGTCATGGTGATCGAAGGAGACGTAGATCTAATCAGCACAATGATGGTCATGGAGGGACAGCTTGAAGAAAGCGGTAAAGCATCTCGGGATCAGGCGCTCGGGTCAGAAGCTAACATCGTTCCCTTCACAGCAAACAAGACAGAGTCCGGCCAGGAAGAAGACCTGTTGCGTGAAAAGACGGTCCATTACTTGAAGACTCTGCTTTCATCGTCCATCGGCCTGCCCGTATATCGAATCGAAGAGGATACACCTTTTGAAAATTATGGGGTTGATTCTATAAAGTCTATGGAGTTGACCGATCAGCTGGAGAAAACGTTCGATCAGGTGTCGAGGACTCTATTTTTTGAATATCCGGATATCCGGAGTTTAACGGATTATTTTGTGGAAGCCTATCGAGACCAATTGATTGCTTTGTTTGGTATAGATCAGGTAGCGGTGGCAGGCGCGAAAGCTGACACAACTGTGGCAGCAAACAAGGAAGTGTCCGGCAGAGAAGCGGACCTGCTGCGTGAAAAGACGGTCCATTACTTGAAGACTCTGCTTTCATCGTCCATTGGCCTGCCCGTATATCGAATCGAAGAGAATACACCTTTTGAGAATTATGGGGTTGACTCTATAAAGTCTATGGAGTTGACCGACCAGCTTGAGAAAACGTTCTATCAGGTGTCGAGGACTCTATTTTTTGAATATCCAGATATTCGGAGTTTGACGGAATATTTTGTGGAAGCCTATCGAGACGAGTTGATCGCTTTGTTTGGCATAGGTCAGGCAGCAGCAGCGGGTGCAAAAGCCGACACAACTTCTATAACAAATAAGGTAGTGTCCAGCCAGGAAGAAGAGCTGCTGCGTGAAAAAATGACAAGTTACCTAAAGAGCCTGCTCTCTTCGTCCACTGGACTGCCGGAACATCGCATTGAAGAGGACAAAAATCTGGAAAACTACGGTGTTGACTCCATAAAGTCAATGGAATTAACCGATGAGCTGGAAAAAAACTTCGGACCGCTATCGAGGACCTTACTTTTTGAATATCCGAATATCCAGAGTTTAATAGAATATTTTCTGGAATCGCATCGAGGCGAATTGATTGAATGGTTTGGTATGGAGCAGGTAAAAGCCCCTTCTCCGATATTCCGTCGTCCCCAATTTTCGGCAACCGAGGTAGAGCCTCAGGAGGAGAAGAAACAAGAAACAGGAGCGATGGACATTGCTGTCATCGGGGTGTCCGGGAAATATCCAGGGGCGGAAAATCTTCAGGAGTTCTGGAGCAATCTCCAAGATAGCAAGGACTGCATTACCGAAGTTCCAAAAGACCGTTGGGAGCACGATCTTTATTTTGACAAGGAGAGAAACAAGCCGGGAAAAACCTACTGCAAGTGGGGCGGTTTCATGGAACGAATAAGCTTGTCAGAGCCAGCATTCTTTCATCTCACCCCTTATGAGATCAGTTTAATGGACCCGATGGAGCAACTCTTCCTGGGGATAATATGGAATTTGCTTGAAAGTGCAGGATATACGCGAGAGGCAATACAGAAGAAACACCAGAATAAAGTTGGCGTCTATGTGGGCGCTACGTATCATAAATACTGCTCCTGTGATATCGAACCGGACTCTGCCCAACGGGTAACATCATTTGGGTCTGTTGCAGTCGCAAACCCCATGTCGCATTATTTCAATTTCCAGGGACCGAGCATATCCATTGATACGATGAGCTCTTCCTCAGCTGTAGCTGTCCATATGGCATGTGAAAGCCTGATCAGGGGAGAGTGTCAAATAGCGGTAGCTGGCGGGGGGAATCTATTGACCAGTCCCAAAAAGTATATTGAATCCAGTCAAAATCAGTTGATTGGAAGTCATGAAGATAGCAGAAGCTTTGCAGATGGGGATGGGTACCTTCCAGCGGAAGGAGTTGGAGCGGTACTCTTAAAACCGCTTCATAAGGCTGTACAGGATGGAGATTGCATTTTAGCGGTTATTAAATCCACGGCAACCAATCATGGGGGACATAGCAATGGATATACAATCCCTAACCCAAATGCGCAGGCGCAACTAGTCGAAGAAAACTTTTTGAAAGCCGGTATAGACCCCCGGACGATCAGTTATGTAGAGGCAGCCGCAAATGGTTCTACATTGGGAGACCCTATTGAACTTGCTGCTTTGAATAAAGCATTCCAGAAATTTACGACTGAGCAGCAATTTTGTGCCATTGGCTCAGTCAAATCCAATATAGGGCATGCAGAAGCGGCTTCGGGAATATCACAGCTAACCAAGGTCATATTGCAATTGTGGCATCGAAAACTGGTTCCTACCATTAAGGCCGAGAAGCTTAACCCTAATATTAATTTCAGTAATACTCCATTTTATTTGCAACGGGAGGTTCAGGAATGGGAGCGGCCTGTAATTGAGATTCAGGGAGAAGAACGGGAATTCCCGTTGCGGGCAACCGTAAGCTCCTTTGGTGCGGGAGGCTCTAATGTGCATTTCATTCTGGAAGAATATATCCCTTCAGAAAAAGACAACATTCATTTACGAGTGGCAGATCAGCCCCAAGTGGTGATTCTCTCGGACATAAATCGTGAGAGACTGATGGCGCTTGCCAATCAATTACTGGGATATCTGGAGCAGCAGAGCGATGATGCCTTACAAGATATTGCCTTTACACTTCAGACAGGCCGCGAAGCGATGACATGCCGGGCGGCAATCGTAGCGAATACGCGGCAGGATCTACTCACGGGTCTTAGGGAACTTCTCGAAATAGCCGATAGCGGCAACGGGCCCGAAGGGGCATCTATTCCTTTATTTATAGGAGAAAGTGCAGAAGACTCAAATACGAGTGCGCTTCTCTCAGGGAAAATAGGAGAGACCGTTTCTCAATTGCTGCTAGAGGAGAAAAATATGGAAAATATAGCGATGTATTGGAGCCAGGGGGGCAGGATTTCATGGGAGGCACTCCATGAGGATAAAGATGTTCGCAGAATCCCCCTACCGATAACCCTGTTTTAAACATAAACAGGGAACCGATCACTATCAGATGGAAAATACAAAATATTCTGGAGGTAAATCATGAGGGAATTTAAAGATAAGATAGCCGTAGTTACGGGAGCCGCCAGTGGGATTGGCCGTGCTATTGCGGATCGATGTGTAAATGAGGGCATGAAGGTCGTCCTCGCGGATATTGAGGAGGAGGCCCTTCTAAGGGCCGAAAAACAATTGAAAGACATGGGTGCAGAAACGTTATCCGTGGTGACGGATATTTCCAAAGAAGCTGATATACGTGCATTAGCGCAAAAAACGGTTCAGACATTTGGGGCTGTGCATCTTTTGTTCAACAATGCAGGGGTGGACGCCGGCACGGGCTGCTTATTATGGGAAAATACGGTGGCGGATTGGCAGTGGGTAATAAACGTAAACATATGGGGGATTCTCTTTGCAACTGAAATTTTTGTTCCTATTATGCTGAAACAGAAAACCGCATGTCATATTGTGAATACAGCTTCCATCGCCGGGCTATTGTCCGGCCCTGGTAATGGCATATATAGCGCGTCAAAACATGCCGTTTTAAGCTTGTCTGAAACGCTACACCAAGAACTCAGATTGATAGGTTCCAATGTAGGAGTTTCGGTTGTCTGCCCCGGGTTCGTACGCACCCAAATTATGGATGCGGAACGGAACCGACCGACGGAGCTGAGTAAGCAGACCGGACTAGGAAATCTTCCCCCGGAAAGACAAGTCATTAATCAATTGGCCCGCAAGGCTGTCCAGAATGGAATACTTCCAGAGGATGTAGCAAATCAGATGTTTGAGGGAATCAAAAAAGGGCAGCTATATATCATAACAGAGCCGAAATTCAAACCTGCAATAAGACAACATATGGAGAATGTTCTTAACGAAAGCAATCCCACAGCTTCCCAAATGCAATTAGTTCGTAATTTACTGTGAAATATGTATTTTAAATGGTGTTATTGGGATTTTATCAATGAGTATGTTGTGGGAGGTTAGAATGGACAGATCTGTGATTTTTATGTTTTCAGGCCAAGGCTCACAATACTACGGCATGGGAAGAGAATTATATAAGTTAAATCCAGTTTTCCGAAAATGGATGACCAAGCTGGATGAGATTCATACGGATATTACAGGCAGGTCCGTATTAAAAATGCTGTACGACGACAACCGTGGGAGGGGAGACGTGTTTGATAGCCTGTTATATACTCACCCTGCAATTTTCATGGTGGAGTATGCCCTCACACAGGTATTACTGGAAAAGGGGATTTATCCTGATTATGTTTTAGGTTCCAGCCTCGGTGAGTTTGCATCTGTTGCTGCGGCTGGTTGTATGAGTTATGAAGATACTCTTCAATGCCTTGTCAAGCAAGCAGAAGTGGTAGAAACCTACTGTCCAAAGGGTGGCATGCTGGCCGTAATTGGCGACCTCAGTCTGTATGACCAAATATCCGTATTGAATGCCAACTCAGAGTTAGCATCAATCAACTATGACTCGCATTTTGTCATTTCTGGAAGCTGTGAGGAACTGGAAGAAATTGAACGCTACTTGATAGCAAATGAGATTATATGTCAAAGGTTACCGGTTCAGTTTGCTTTTCACTCTTCCTTAATGGACCCTATAGCCTTGGAATATACAGCGTATTTAAAGCTTAAGACCCTAAGGAATCCGACTCTAAATATGGTTTCATCTATGTTCGGAGGAAAGGCGACATCCCTTGACAACCGTTTTCTTTGGGATGTCACTAGAAAACCTATCCGTTTTCGGAACGCTTTAAAATGTCTGGGAGACGGGGACGGGGTCATCTATATTGACCTTGGCCCCTCGGGCACTCTTGCTAATTTTGTGAAGTACAATTTTGGTAGCAAGAAAATGGCAAGTATTTGTTCTATTCTTTCACCTTTTCAAAACGATATGAAAAATTTGGATCGTCTATTTGAAATATTCGACTAATATGCATTCACTAGCAAAAAGGAGGACACAAATGATCGCATATCTGTTCCCTGGACAAGGGGCTCAAGCCAAAGGCATGGGAGTAGGACTATTTGACGAATTTCAGGAATTGGTTGCAAAAGCGGATGCTATTCTTGGTTATTCTATTAAGAAACTGTGTCTTGAAGATCCTGCCAATCAACTAGGACAAACGGATTTTACCCAACCGGCGCTATTTGTCGTAAACGCTTTGAGTTATCTTAATAAATTAAAAGAGACTGGAAGAAAACCCGATTATGTTGCAGGACATAGCCTAGGTGAATACAATGCCTTATTTGCCGCAGAGGCATTTGACTTTGAAACGGGCTTGAAGCTGGTTAAAAAAAGAGGAGAACTGATGGTCAAGGCTACCGGTGGTGGTATGGCAGCGGTCATAGGCTTGAACGAGGAAGTATTTAGAGAAGTTATCGAGAAAAATAATTTAAGGGAGATTGATGTTGCTAATTTTAATTCGCCAAGCCAGATTGTCATCTCAGGACCGAAGGACATGATTGAGCAGGCGCAGCCAATTTTTGAGGATGCAGGAGCCACAAACTATGTGATTTTAAATGTAAGTGGAGCATTTCACTCCAGGTATTTGGAAGATGCCAGACAGAGATTTGAGGCCTATGCGTCACAGTTCGAATTCTCAAAATTGAAAATACCAGTCATTTCAAATATCTATGCCAGACCCTACAGGCAGCAAGATGTAAGGAGTACGCTGATCAACCAGATCGTAAGTCCAGTCAAATGGTCGGAAAGTATAAGATATCTAATGGGTAAAAATGTAACCCAGTTCATACAGGTTGGGCCTGGAAAAGTCATAACAGGGTTGGTTAACGCAATACAACGAGACGCAGAACCGCTGATTGTGAGGGAGGATGAGGAACGTAGCGAGCAGGTACAGGAAGTAAAGTCGAAGAATAGTATATCCGGCCAACGATTTACGGCGGAGTCTCTTGGTCATAGCGAATTCAAAAAATATTATGGACTTAAATACGCGTATCTTATGGGTTCGATGTATAAGGGAATATCTTCAAAAGAGATGGTCGTAAAAGCAGGTAAGGCAGGAATGATGGGATTCTTTGGGGCAGGGGGAGTCAAGATTGGGGCCCTTGAGGAAGCTATAAAGTATATTCAGCAAGAATTGAACCAAGGCGAAGCCTACGGAATGAATCTTATTCATGTTCCCGATCACCTGGAAATAGAAAATAACATCGTTGATTTGTACATAAAATACGGTGTTAGAACTATTGAAGCCTCTGCGTTCATGAGTATAACGCCTTCTTTGGTAAGGTACAGATTGAAGGGTTTGAAACGAAATGAAAAGGGGATCGTAACACCGCAGAACAGGATTATAGCGAAAGTATCAAGACCCGAGGTTGTGGAGGCATTCTTGAGTCCTGCGCCTCAGAATATCGTAAATAAACTGCTCGAGGAAAATAGGATAAGCCGGGATGAGGCCCGGATGGCGATGGAAATTCCTATGGTAGACGATCTGTGTGTCGAGGCTGATTCAGGCGGGCATACTGATCATGCTGTTGCATATGTACTGGTTCCGTTAATGCTTAAAATGAGGGATGAAGCGTTACTTAAGTATAAATACAATAAAAGTATAAGGGTAGGGGCAGCCGGGGGGATAGGGACTCCACAAGCTGCTGCGGCAGCGTTTATACTGGGTGCGGATTTTATCATGACAGGCTCAATCAACCAATGTACGGTTGAAGCAGGGACAAGTGATGATGTAAAGGATTTGCTCCAGCAGTTAAATATACAGGATACAGACTACGCTCCCGCAGGAGATATGTTTGAAATGGGAGCAAAAATTCAGGTTATGAAAAAAGGAGTTTTTTTCCCGGCCAGGGCGAATAAATTATATGATCTTTACCGTAATTATAACTCCATAGATGAAATTGATAGCGGAACCAAAAAATATATCGAAGAAAAGTATTTTAAGAAGAGTATTGAACAAGTATATGAAGATATTAAAGCTTATTACCCGGCTGAGATCATTGAAAAAGCTGAAAGAATTCCTAAACGTAAGATGGCGTTGATATTTAGATGGTACTTTACTTATTCTAGACGACTTGCAATGAATGGAGACAAACACAGTAAGGTTGATTATCAAGTACACTGCGGACCAGCCCTTGGCGCTTTTAACCAATGGGTCAAGGGAACAGTCTTTGAGAATTGGAAGAACAGGCATGTTGATGAAATAGGACAAAAAATAATGGTTGAAACTGCGGAATACCTGAATGAGAGGTATAAAGCTTTAACGATAATGTGAGTATATGTGTGGAGAAAAATAGAAATCATTAAGATGATAGGGATAAAAGAAAGTGGGGTTTTTCATGCATAGTTATAGGACTCATAACTGTGGAGAATTGGATCAAAAACATGTCGGCGAAGTAGTGAGAATTGCAGGATGGATAAAAAATATGCGTGACCATGGCGGGGTTATTTTTATTGACCTTAGGGATCATTATGGAGTAACGCAGGTTGTTGTTTCTGATAATAACGAATTGAAAGATTTTGTATCAAAGATCACCAGAGAGTCAACCATTTCTGTTACAGGTACTGTATGTAACAGATCTGAAAATACGATTAGTCCCACTATGAAAACCGGGCATATTGAGTTAGCTGCTAATGAGATAAAAGTTTTAGGGAAGGTAGTGAATCCATTACCTTTTGAAGTATCTTTAGCAAATGAAGCTCGGGAAGATTTAAGATTAAAGTATCGTTTCTTGGATCTACGGAATGAAAAAATACACAATAATATTATACTTCGTTCTAAAGTAATTCAAAGTATCAGAAGAAAGATGATCGATTTGAATTTTTTAGAGATCCAGACACCTATCCTGACAAGTTCATCTCCAGAAGGCGCCAGAGACTATCTAGTTCCTAGTAGAGTACATCCAGGCCAATTTTATGCCTTGCCTCAGGCACCTCAACAATTTAAACAATTATTAATGGTTTCGGGTTTTGATAAATATTTTCAAATTGCTCCTTGCTTTAGAGATGAGGATGCAAGGGCAGACAGATCACCCGGCGAGTTTTATCAGCTGGATTTGGAAATGGCTTTTGCAACACAGGAAGATGTCTTTAATGTAGTTGAAAATATGCTATATGAAGTTTTCTCTGAATTTACAAATTTTAAAATCTCAAAGCCTTTTACCAGGATTCCATATCAAGAAGCCATGCTCAAATACGGGAGCGATAAACCTGATTTAAGAAATCCATTAATTATCCATGATGTTACAGAGCTGTTTACAGAGACTGATTTTAAAGTATTTAAAAATAAAACGATAAGAGTTATTGCTGTTCCTGGTTGTGGAGCACAGCCAAGAAGCTTTTATGACGATATAGTAAACTTTGCTGTTGAGGCTGGAGCGAAAGGCCTCTCATGGATTAAGTTCAATGATGATATGTCTCTTAGTGGCTCTATTGCAAAATTCATTTCTGAAGAGGTGAAAAACGAATTAATACATGTTACGCAAGCTAGTTCAGGATATGCACTGTTTTTTGCTGCTGATCAACTTGAAAATGTCGAAAAAATAGCCGGTGCTGTCAGAAATCAATTAGGAAAAAGACTGGATTTGCTGGAAAAGGATATATATAAATTTTGCTGGATAGTTGATTTTCCTATGTTTGAATTGGATCCTGATACTCATAAAATTGGGTTTAGTCATAATCCTTTTTCGATGCCACAAGGTGGTATGGATGCGCTGCTGAATATGAATCCTCTTGATATCCTAGCGTACCAATATGATATTGTATGTAATGGGATTGAACTGTCCTCGGGTGCTGTCCGTAACCATGATACGGAGATTATGGTAAAAGCCTTTGAGATTGCAGGTTATACATATGGAGATATCAAGAGTAAATTTCCTGCACTCTTTAATGCTTTTCAATTTGGGCCGCCGCCTCATGCAGGTATAGCACCTGGAATTGATAGGATTGTTATGATCATTGCAAATGAATCGAATATCCGAGAGGTTATTGCTTTTCCAATGAATAGCAAAGCGCAGGATCTATTAATGGGAGCACCTTCGGAGGTTACTGAGAAACAATTGAGAGATGTTCATATAAAATTGGTAAATACTCAGCCAGAAACAGAATAAACAGATTCAACAACATACTGAAAGCAAAGGCTGAAATCGGCACGTATTTGAATCTCATTGAGTGTGTTAAAAACTCTCCCTGCTAGATGCAGAGGAGAGTTTTTTTATTTAGCTCAGATTGGGGTTGTTCACGATGACAATCTTCATCGGTATACTAGAAGGTATGGCAGGCTTATCAAGTGGAGCTATGCCAAAAAGTAGAAATTATAGGAATACAGGAAAATCGAAATAGCTAGAAACGAAAGAATCAGCGTCGCGGTGTATACCTTTCTTAACAATGTTGTTTTGGAAACATTGCATTTTCTTACAGCAAGATAGGCAGCCGGTACAAAGGCAAGCCCAAGTACCCAGAAAAAGATAATATTCAAATTGAAATTGGACATAGGCTGAAAGGGGTCGCCTATCAATTGGATGCTGGAAGCAATGAGATTGACGATCACAAGCAGACCCAGCAATGGTATTACGGTTACACTGTCAGGGAAGGGAAGCCGCGAAGTATTCTTCTGCTTTCTTGCGTCCTTGAGCTTCCGCAGCCACCCTGTAATACCAAAAACAAACCCAAGCGCAAACCAAATGCCGCATGCCCCCACTAGAATATAACTGAAAATGGATGTTTGCAGGAAGGAGATCGGCAATTGGTCATCGATCACTCCATATGACAACTGCGTCACTTTACCATCGGCATTGGTTAAGAAAAAAAGACGACTGATGTTTAAGCCCGCGTAATCATAAGAAGTGCTCCCAGGAGTCACACGTTCAAAAAAATAGGGTTTGGTTTCTACATAATCAACATGAATATTCATGGATGGAATACTCAGAGTGATTCCGCCATTGCCGTTGGCTGTGACCACTTCTTCCGCATTGGATAATACGGGTATAAGCTTCAATATACCAGATGATACTGCACGAGCAGAACGGTATTTTCCCGCCACATCCGCGCTATGCTTCAACGTGCTATCCGCTTGCGGAGTAGCGTGGGAATCCCCAACAAACAGGTCAATGAGTTCGCTTCTTGCACCGGACATTTCATTTTCCACATTGGTCAGGATGCTGATCCCAAAGTTTTGATCCGGCACGATAGAGACCAGAGAGGAGAATGAATCTGTATTTCCACCGTGCTCGATAACACGATAATCTCCCGCGAACCGTTCCCAAAAGCCATGGGCATTCCCCGGAAGCTCGGGATAGTGGGTATATGAAGCCTCATGCATTTCTCGCAGGGTTTCATTCTTGTTGAATAGCGAATATTTTAAGGAATGCTCCATGTTCAGATGAGCAAGCATAAAATGAGCCATGTCCTCCGAAGTAATGTTTAACGCACCCGCCGGCACATCATTAAAGAAAACATTGGGCTTTGCCACCCAGTTTCCATCCTTCTTGGAGTAGCCTGTTGCTTTATGTTCGATAACCTCCGGGATAAGATCATATCGTTGTGTAAAGTAAGAATGTTTCATGTCTAGAGGCTCAAATATATGTTTCTGAATATAGGTTTCAAAAGGCATTCCGGATACACGTTCTATAATATAACCGGCCAGGTTGGTCCCATAGTTGGAATAAGCAATCACTGTTCCAGGCTCATAAATCTGTTCAGGCTGATTTCTGGGTGCGATATGCTCCTTGAGAGACCTAAGATCAGCAGGATCATGAACCAAAAGTTTTTCCAGGTGCTCCTCAAAACCTGCCGTGTGGCTCATCAGTGATTTCAGGGTAATAGGCTTATCAAAAGAAAGCTTGAGAAAGCCGTCAGGCAAGTATGTGCGGATGTCCGTATTCAAATCCAGCTTTTCCTGCTCAACCAGTTGCATTACTGCCGTCCAGGTGAACAATTTCGATACTGAACCGGCCTCCATATAGGTTGTTTCCGTACTCATGGGTGTTTTTTTCTCGATGTTTGAGTATCCGTAACCTTTTGAAAAAACAATTTTCCCGTCCTTTACTATGGAAACCGCAGCACCAGGAATCGCTGTTCCTATATATTTTTTCATAATTTGATCTGTTCTGTTTTCGATTTCGGAAATCGGAATTCCAGAGGGCGTGGTTGGAACGGACCCAGAAGCATATGCCTGGACCGGGATAAATGCCATCAATGCCAACAGGAACAAAGAGGCAAATCGTTTTTTCAATTTCATATCAAGTCTCCTTTTTGCTGCACTTGAATCTTTAAGGGCAGTCTGTTTTTTGGAACATTTTTAGTGTAGCAATCAAGTCTTTCTTATTTCTCTCCTGTTCCTTACTTTTTTCTTTCTCGAATTAAGCTTCAACTCTCAAGTGATTTACCGAAAAAAAGCTATATTTACGTTGGAACAGCTTTATATGTATGTTGCCAACCTATAAAATAAAGACAAGAAGAATCCTCATAGTTGAAAAAAATAGGAGATGACAATAAATGAAAGCTTGTGAACCTCTAACTATTTCATCTGAAAGCGGATACAATCTTCAAACCGATGAAAGTGTGCCCATTGCCCACGCTTGGAACATGATTGCGCGAGATCATAAGCAAGTGTTTGGCCGCAAGCCATTGCAAACAGAAGTAGAGCCCTCGATCATTATCCGTTATGCGCAGGAAGGAGATAGCTGCCCGCATTGGCCAGAGGGCTATTGTCTGCGTTTTGTTGCTGGTAGCAAGGGAACGGTACTCCATATTATTGGCCGTGATGAATTAGGAATTATTTATGGACTGCTTCATTACAGCCGTTTCGCTCTGGGTGTGGAGCCGTTCTGGTTCTGGGCGGAGCTTCTCCCGCCTAAGCGGGATACCATCGTTTTGCCAAGTCAGAATGTTGACAGTATACCGTCCAAGGTCCGATATCGGGGATGGTTTGTCAATGATGAGGTATGCTTGATTGGCTGGAAGGAAGATTATCCACCAACGGAGCAGGTGTGGCAGCCCGTTTTTGAAGCGTTACTGCGGTGCGGTGGAAATATGGTGATTCCCGGAACCGATTTACCACGCACAGGTATCCATCATAAGCTTGCAGCAGACATGGGCTTATGGATCACACATCATCATGCCGAGCCGTTGGGGGCGGAAATGTTTTTGCGCGCCTTTCCGGGTAAACAAGCTAGCTACAGAGAGCATCCCGAGTTGTTTGAACAGCTGTGGCAGGAAGCGATTGAACGGCAGAAGGAAGAGAAAATTGTATGGGTATTGTCTTTTCGCGGGCAGGGTGACAAGCCTTTTTGGGAAGATGATCCTTCCTTTAATACGCCGGACAAACGCGGACAATTAATATCGTATGTGGTTCGCAAGCAGTACAATATGATCTGTGAATTTGTGGAGCAGCCCGTGTGCTGTATGGCGATGTATGGTGAGATTGCCGAGTTATACAAGCAGGGGCATATTGAAGTACCCGAAGGGGTGATCAAAATATGGGCAGACAATGGTTACGGTAAAATGGTATCTCGGCGCCATGGGAATCTCAATTATCGTGTACCAGCATTGCCCGAGGCGCTGGATGGGGGTAAGAATGGAGTATATTACCATGTGACCTTCCACGACTTGCAAGCGTCGAACCATCTTACCCAATTTCCTTCCTCAGCCAGCTTGATTGTAGAGGAATTGACAGCAGCGTTTACTACAGGGGCGGACGAGTACCTGCTGGTCAATTCAGGAAATATTTTGCCACATGTATATACGCTGGATTTAGTAGCAAATTTATGGACGAAGGGTAACGTGGATACCGAAGAGCAGCTTACTGATTTTATCGGGCGGCTGTACAGTAGTCAGCTTCAAGAGATTTCCCAATTATACCGGGATTATTCCCGTTGCACTATCGTTTATGGCCCGCATAAGGATGATCGAGCAGGGGAGGAATTCTATCACCATCCGGCTCGGCAAATTATGGGGTATTGGCTACAAGGCAAAGAAAGCAGTGATGAACGGCTGTACTGGGCTACTGGAGAAAGGCCTTTTCCTGAACAGGTACGCTGGTTCAAGGAAAAAGCCGAGTCGGCAATCCCGGATTGGGTTGAACTACGAGAGCGGTGTCTACGAATAATGAAGCAGTTGTCTGAAGATGAATGTCGCAGGCTGTATAATCAACTGCTTGTGCAGATTGAACTGCATCTGAGTGGTTCACGTGGACTGGCAAGCTTATGTAGCGCTTATGGGCTGTTCCTTGAAAAAGATTACCCAAGAGCATTTATACAAGCTTCTCATGCCGTTTGGAGCTACCGGATGGGTAAAGAAGCGTTGTCGCTCGCAGGAACTGGAAGATGGGAGCATTTCTACCGGGCAGATTGGTTAACCAATCTAGATAACACTATTTCTCATGCGGACACTGTGCGGAGATTTCTTCGTCTTCAGGGAGACAGTCCGGATATGTTCCTGTGGTCCAAACAATATTTAATGCCAGAAACAGAGAAATATATCTACCTGGAGAATACGCATCGCAAGCCCCTTCCCGATGATGAGTTGGCACGCTGTCTGGAGAAGGTATTATATTAAAAGGATCTTAGAACTTGTATGACTTCTGATAAAGAACCTTCCAATCCATGAAGTTAGATGGACAGGAAGGTTCTTTATAACCTGATCTACATATTCGTTGAGCTTCTTGCCAAGTGTGGATGTGATTCTCAGCCATCTAACCGTCAATGTTTTTATAGGGCAATAGGTCTATTTCTTGGGGGAGAACTCGTGATTCTTAGCACGCCACGAAACTATGAAGGCAAGTAGCATAAGAATCAGTAACGCCCACGGGAAAGAGCTGCTTCCAAGTGTCTCCAGAAGAATTCCGCCAAGCAAACCGCCTCCACCAATGGCCAAATTCCAAGCGGTTACAAGCATAGACTGTGCCACATCTGCGCTCTCACAAGGCAACAGTTAAATAGACAACAGCAGGTTGGTGACTTCCGATTCCCAGCGCCAAAGATGCGATAGCGAAGCCGAAGGTACTCACAAGTACCAGTAGACGCAGCCAGCGGTCAATGAATACACCGATCAACCCGATTCCGGCAACCGAAGTTATTCCAAAAATAAGCAGCACCACATCTGTTTGGGAAGCCAGTCCAGCTTGATTTAGATAGGGAGCGATATAGGTGTAAAGAATATTATGCGCTAGCACCCAAATTAAAACGACAGTTAAAGGTATATTTTGATATAACTGAAATACTATTATTTCATGGAGGGAATAACCGCATGGTTATAACGGGTGTATGTCTGTGAATATGAATCATCTTGAAGTGTTTATGAAGGTTGCGGAGAAAATGAATATGACGGAGGCTTCCAAAGCGCTGTTTATTTCCCAGCCTGCGGTTAGCAAGGCTTTGATCCAATTTGAAAATACTTTGCAGGTGAAATTGTTTATTCGCGACAAGCAGAATGGACTCGTACTGACCGAAGTGGGAAAAGAAATGCTGAGTCTGGCCAGACAAATGAAGGAAATCGAAGATAAAATGGTTCAGCTTGCGTGTCAGGAGAATAAGCTTTTACGCGGTAAAGTAAAAATAGGCTCCTTCCCGGCAGCCTCTACGAACTTGCTTCCAGAAGCGATCTGCTTATTCCGCTCCCAATACCCCGATGTCACCATTGAACTGATGGAAGGAAACTCGAATCAAATTAAACAATGGGTGGAGGATCGCACTGTTGAAATTGGAATAGTAGCTTCTCCTTTCGATCATTATGACGTCCATATTCTTGAACACGATTCCATGGTTGCTATCATGCCGGAGAATCATCCATTGCAAGCAGAACATGAGGTTTCTCTGGAACAGAACAGGAACGACCTTATCTTCTGTAAAGGAGGACATGAATCTGCTGTATTAAACACCTTGCATGAGCAGCAAATTCCTTTCCAGGAGAGTCTCACGGTCCAAACGGCTGAAACCTTAGTCCATATGGTCCAAAAAAAGTTGGGCATTGGCATTATATCGAAGTTTACGCTTTCCTCGGTGTCCCATACACTAATCGTTAAAGAGATCATTCCCCAAATTTCGCGGGATATCGGAATTATCGCGCATTCTTTTGATGAAGCGACCCCGGCAGCCCGTGAGTTTGTAAAAGCGTTGGGTCAGTTATATCGTTCGAGTGAGTAACTTAATAAAAGGGCCTTTGTAAAAGCAAGGGCCCTTTTTGTTTGGTTTGTATTGGGGAGATATGAGGAATGGAGTACAGAGATTATTTATAAAACGGGAGATTCATGCTGTTGTTGCAATACAGACTGAACAGCCCGCTGCCAGCCAGTATAATATTTCTCTCTGGTAGCCTCATCCATCTTTGGTTCGTATGCTTCATACATTTTAAGATTGGAAGCGATTTGCTCTGGATCGGACCAAAAGCCTGTGCCGAGCCCACCGAGATAGACCGAACCCATGGCCGACAGCTCGGCACATGTGGATCGGGTCACAATGTTGCCCAGAATATCGGCCTGAAATTGCATCAGCCAAGTGTTGGAGGAAGCCCCGCCGTCCGTGCGCAGGCCGACCAACTCAATCCCGGACTGTTCCTGAATAAACTCTATAGCGTCCCGTACTTGGTAAGCGATGCTCTCCAGCGCAGCCCGGACGATGTGTCCTTTGCCAGTTCCACGGTTCATACCGATAATTGCTGCCCGGGCGTAGGGATTCCAATAGGGAGCGCCCATTCCGACAAAGGCAGGCACAAGATAGACGCCATCGTTTGCAGGAACGCTTTCGACTAAGCGCTGCATTTCCTCAAAGGTAGAGAACAGTCCTAAGTTGTCCTGCGTCCATTTGATGCTGTCGCCTGTTGTCCGGATGATGGCTTCAAGCGCATACGTAACAGTTCCGCCGGCCCCCCAGGCGATAGCGGTTACAAGTCCGTCACCGCCATCCACCGGATGATTCCCTACGTTCATTAATACAGAGGTACCCGTGCCAAAGGTTGCTTTGGCTGTTCCGGGCTTGAAACACAGATGCCCATACAATGCCCCTTGTGAATCCCCAATGACGCCCGAAATCGGTATTTTCTCATTGAAAAGGTCGCAATCTGCCGTATATCCGAAAATAGCGTCGGATGGTTTAACCTCAGGCAGCAGGGAAGAAGGAACGGAGAACAGCTGGGCAAGCTCTTCATCCCACTCCAACGTGTGGATATTGAACAGCGATGTACGGCTGGCATTTGTAAAGTCGGTTGCATGGTTTTTACCGCCGGTAAGCTTCCAGACCAGCCAACTGTCCATGTTCCCTGCAAGTAGCCTCCCTTCAGCCAGCAGGTTGGCAGCTCCTTCCGTATGTTCAATGATCCATTTGAACTTGGCAGCGGAGAAATAAGGGTCAAGCATAAGCCCTGTTTTGGCGTGGATGGTTCTTTCGTGGCCAGCTTGCTTCAGCTCGGCGCACAGGTCCGCCGTACGTTGGCATTGCCAGACAACAGCATTATATATTGGCTGACCAGTCCTCTTATCCCACACCAATGCCGTTTCGCGTTGATTGGTGATTGTCAGCGCAGCTAGTGCGGACGGGTGGACGCAGGCTTGCTCCAATACGCTGCGGGCCGTTATTTTGACATTTTCATAAATTTCGAGCGGATCATGCTCTACCCAGCCGGGATGGGGGTAATATTGCCTATGCTCCATCCCGCTGCGGGCGATTACTGTACCCTGATGGTCTACAAGGAGTGCTTTGGTGCCTGAAGTACTCTGGTCGATGGCCAATATATATTGTTGATTGTGCTCCATATGCTTCGCCCTCTACTTATTAATCAATTCGAATGCAATTTGTTTGATATTGTCACCCGTAATGCCGTAGTGGTGGAAAACTTCCGCCGATTTACCGGCAATCGCCGGCTCATCCGGGATGCCGAGCATTCTCATAGGAACCGGGTGATTCTGCACAACAACTTCTGCCACGGCTGCGCCGAGACCGCCGTAAATGCTATGTTCCTCAACGGTAATGATGCGTCCAGTTTCACGTGCAGCGGTAATGATCGCCTCTTCATCCAGCGGCTTGATTGTATGCATGTTGATTACCCGGGCGGATATGCCTTCGTCGTTGAGTGCCTTGGCGGCATCGAGTGCGATTCGCACGGTTTCACCGACACCAATAATTGTAACGTCGTTGCCTTCTCTCACAGTTATAGCTTTGCCTATTTCGAATGGGTAATCATCGGTTTCGTAAACGTCCTCAACGGGATTACGCCCGATTCGCACGTATACGCCGCCGTCATATTTTACAAGCGCTTCGGTCAGTTTCTTCGTTTCGTGACGATCAGCAGGCAGGACAATCGCCAGTCCCGGAATTGCCCGAGCTACTGCGATATCTTGCACGGAGTGGTGTGACATGCCAAGCGCCCCGTAGCTGACGCCTCCGCTAATGCCGATGAGCTTCACATTTGTCCGCGAATAAGCAACGTCAACTTTGACTTGTTCAATACTGCGCATACTGAGGAAGCAGGCTGGTGAAGTCACAAACGGTTTTTTGCCGCTGTGGGCCAGGCCTGCAGACATGCCTACGATATTCTGTTCGGCAATGCCGACCTCGACGAACTGCTGCGGGAACGTATTGGCAAAGGGAGCCATTGCAGCAGAACCGCGCGAATCGCTGGCCAGTACCATGATATCACGGTCGTCTTTGGCCAACTCCAGCAGTGTGTCACAGATTACTTGGCGATTAGGAATTTTATTCATGCTTAATGCACCTGCCCTTTCTGCGTCAATTCTTCGATCGTTGCCTTTAGCTCTGTGAGAGCCAGCTCCAACTCTTTATCATTAGGCACATGGTGATGCCATGCCGGGACATTTTCGGCGAACGATACGCCTTTGCCCTTGGTGGTATTGGCCATAATTAACGTTGGCTTTCCGGCTACTTCAGGGGCGGACCTGAATGCCTTAAGCAATTCTTCCATATTGTTGCCGTTGATAGAGACGACGTTCCAGCCGAAGGCAGTCCACTTCTCTTCCAGCGGCTCCAGTCCCATGACTTCTTCGGTAGCACCGCTGATCTGGAGTCGGTTGCGGTCGATAATGCCGATCAGGTTATCCAGCTTATAATGAGAGCCTGCCATAGCGGCTTCCCAGTTGGAGCCTTCGGCCTGTTCGCCGTCTCCCATTAAACAAAATACACGGTAAGGACGGTCATCCCGCTTGGCAGCTAGTGCCATGCCTACGGAAATGGGCAGGCCGTGGCCGAGGGCCCCGGTGTTCATTTCAATCCCTGGAACCTTGTTGTTCGGGTGGCCAATGAGTCGGGTGCCGAACTGGCTATAGGTCTCCAGCTCTTCTTTTGGGAAAAAGCCCCGGTCGGCCAGAATACACCATAGAGATTCTACGGAATGCCCTTTGCTGGCGATAAAGCGATCACGGTCATCCCATTTTGGATTAGCAGGGTCAACGTTCATGATTTCATAATATAAAGCCGTTAAAATGTCTGTATTGCTCAGCGATCCCCCCGTATGTCCCGTTTTGGCGCGGTGAATGATGGTTAGCAGGTCCATGCGGATTTGTGCGGCTTTTACTTTCAGTTCCTGGATTTCCATAATGTCCTCCTCAAGATAGGTATTATAGGGATGGGCTTTGTCGCTTTAGACGTCTCAAACGTGAAGGTTCGGGCGCTTATTACGGGCGAGATCGGATCCTCTAAGCCAGCTTTGAATTTCCTGTTCCGTGGGATCGACCGGATCAGGCGTCAGGCCGGGTATATAATTGCAGGCCTCATAAATGGCCGGGATCACATTGGCGTGGATACCTACGGAATGATGGACGTAAGGCCCTTTTACGAGTTTTTCCTCCCACAGCGGCCAATCGTTTACTTCCACCCATACGTAGGAGCCGCGGGTATAAGGACCTTCAATACCCCGGGCACGCCCGAGGAACATGGAGTACTCACCGTGGTCGCCGTCAAATCGGGCAATGGTCATACCGCCACCGCGGATTTCGCCTTCATGAGTTCCGGGAGAATGGTCGTCGAAGAGAAAATGTTTGCGTAACTTCGGTTTGTTCTCTACGGAGAGCGAGACCGGGAAATTGCCACAGTGGAAGAGAAGTTCGCCGTTATCATTCTCAGGATGTCGAACAGTAATATCTGCGAAGAAGGTTGGCAATGTGTTCATGGAGGCAGCCTGCACCATAATGGAAGTAATGGCTCCATGGATATCTGTTTCACAAGTAACCGGAATTTGTTCGTCAGTCAGGATTGCATTGGCCAGACACGGCATAATAGATATGGCATCCTGCAAAGAGGACCAGCACTGAATTGCGATAGCGCTGCTTCCCGTCTCACGGGCGAAGGATTTCATGGCGACCTTTAAAGCGGCTATCCGTCTTACATCATCTTCGGTCACTTCACTGTAATCGAGTTTTTCTTTAATGTAATCCATCGTTTCCAGAAGCTCTGAGCTATTGCTGGAGGCGATTTTTTTGGTTCTAAGCTGAATGTCGACAATGGTAATGGGATGAATCTCAATGCCGAAGCGTTCCAGCAGTTCGCCTTCATTGCACATCATCGTCCAGAATGAAGCGGGGCGGGGGCCAATCTGGAGAATGCGTAAGCTCTTGAATTGGCGCACGACGTTGGCAGCCGCCACAAAGTTGGTAAAGCCTCTTTCGAAAACCGGATCATTCACCCAACTGTTCGTTACATAGGTGAAGGGAACGTTGAATCTTCGCAGCACTTTACCTGTGGCGAAAATACCGCATTGGGTGTCGCGAAGGCGCATGCCGTCCGCAAGCGGCGCTTCATCCCGCGGTCCCCACAGCAGGACAGGCTTGCCGAGCGCCTTGCCTACACGAGCTACAGTATCTTCTGTACCAAAGTTGCAATGTGGGAAAAAAACAGCGTCGACTTCTTCTTCTTTGAATCGCTTTGCAATTAAATCCGCGTTTATATGGTCGTCATACAGCAAGCCTTCCTCATTAAGGCCCTCCAGGTCTACAATGTCGATATCCATGCCAAAACTCTCAATTTTCTTGCGAATTTCCACTTTGTACTTAAAGGCATCGTCGGCGCTGAACGTAAATCGGCGCGTCGGAGCATAACCCAACTTTAATTTCTTCATGATCATGTCTCCTCTGTACTTGAATAAACAACATTTGCTGAACAAAATAGAATAAATAAACTAAACAAAACCAAATTAGTTTAGTTGTAAAAACTAAATTCAATGACTATTTCTATGTCGAGGCCATAGTAACATCGAATTAAAACGGTGTCAATTAATTATTTAGTGATATTTAGTTATAAAAACTAAAAAATAACTAAACAAATATAAATAAATTCAGCTAATTATTGCATCGCATCTCAAATCGGTGTAAACTTCATTTATTCACTTCACTGCTGTGTTCATCTTATTTAGAATGGAGAATTAGGGCATGAAAATGGAAGACATTGCCAAGTTGGCCAACGTATCCAAATCAGCTGTTTCACTGGCCTTCAGCGGCAAGCCGGGTATTGGCCCGGATACGCGTGAACGTATTCTCCAGGTAGCCCACGAGGCAGGATACAGTCCCAAAAGCAAGACGATAACGGCTTCAAGAAGTGATAAGTCCTTGCTTTTTCTCGTGTGTACAAATTCGGGCATTGTCCTTGAGGAATACTATCAACAGCCATTTTTTAAAGAATTAATCCAGTTTATTGAGGAACGTTGCCGACAAAAAGGGTATTCGTTGATCTTCTCGACGGTCGACGTAGAATTTTTCCAGAGGGATATCCAGATGGTTGCAGAGGAGAAACGCAGTGCAGGCACCATTGTTCTGGGAACCAATCTGACCCGTGAGCAGATCAGTGATATTCATGGCAAGCTGCCGAATCTGATTGTGCTGGATACCTGCTTTGATACGCTTCCCGTACAATTTATCCAGATTAATAATGTTATGGGTGCTTATCAGGCAGGAGCTTATTTATGCGACATGGGTCATACCTCAATCGGTTATATTGCTTCAAATGTACGAATTCATAATTTTGAGGAACGTAAACGCGGATTTTTGGCGGCACTCATGGAACGGGGGCTGAAGATTCCGGAGGCACAAATGCTGGCTGTAGCGCCAACCATTCTTACTTCGCAGGAGGATCTGAATCGGCAGTTAACCGTTTATCTGGAGAGCGGGAAAACTTTGCCGACGGCCTGGTTCTGCGAATGCGACTATATTGCTATCAGCGCTATGAAGACCATGAGCGAGCTTGGCATCCGGGTGCCGCAGGATACTTCAATTATCGGCTTTGACAACATTACGGAATCGGTCATTGTTACGCCGGAGCTAACGACCATTCATGTAGAAAAAGAAAGAATGGCCGTTCTGGCTGTCGATCTCCTGACCGATACTATTGAGCAGGGAACGCAGGTTACAGCAAAAATCACAGTGGATACGAAATTTGTAGAGCGCAATTCCTGTGCTGCTCCTGCCACTTTCGTACCTAAAGGCGAGCTAACCGAGCAGGCCTGAGTAGAGGATAGATTTTGACAAAAGAACGGGGGGTCACCTTGAATGAATACGCGAATGGTTTCGATTCTACAGCATTTGCTGGCTGCGGACACTCCTGTCAACAGCGAGCATCTGGCAAAGTTGATCCAGGTTACTTCACGTACCGTACGTAGCGATATCAGAGAACTGGATGAATTTCTGGCCAAGCATGGAGCATCGATTCAGCCTGTTCGTTCAAGGGGGTATGAACTGAAAATCACGGACGACCGCAGCTTTCGTACGCTCCTACAGCATTTGTTCCTGTATAACGAACCGGATGATCCCAATTCTCCTGAATACCGACAGCGTTATTTAATCTCGCGCCTCCTGCTTACAGAAAATTATTTGAAGCTCGAAGAGTTGGCGGATGAGTTATACATTAGCAAATCCACCGTACAAAATGATTTCAAAGAGGTTAAGCATATGCTACAGGCTTACGGAATCGGCATTGATAAGCGCCCGAATTACGGTGTCAAGCTGAGGGGCGACGAGGTTCGCTTACGTTTCTGCATGTCTGAATTCATCGTCAACCGTTCTGAAGAAGAAAGGACTGGGGGCGTGGAGGCCGCATCGAGAATGGTTACCCCTTGGGAAATGACACTCATTCGAGGTATTATTCTGGAGCAAATCCAGAACCACGGGGTCACTTTGTCGGATGTTGCCTTCAACAACCTGTCCATTCATATCGCTATAGCTTGCAAGCGTATTCGCGATGGGAACAGGGTCGCGATGCTTTCCGATGAAAGGGAAGATTTTCGGGCTACCGAGGAATTTCGAGCCGCTGAACATATTGTTAGCCACATTGAAAAGCAAATGGATTTGACCTTTCCGGAGGATGAGGTTGCTTATATCGCCATGCATCTGGCCGGGAACAAGTGGTTTGAGGGAGTTACGGAGCAACAGACAGAAGAGACAGGGCCTCAGAAGCTCTTGGATCGGGGAATTTATGAGCTTGGCAGAGAAATGCTGGCTGAAATTGACAGGGGCTTTAACCTGAATATCAGCCGGGATCAAGAACTGTTAATGGGCATATGTCTTCATCTGAAATCGGCGCTAAACCGCGTAAAATATAGGATGAATATCCGTAATCCGATGCTGGATCATGTGAAGAATAATTATCCTTTGGCTTTTCAGGCGGGGGTCATAGGTGCCAAGTTAATCGAGAGCAAACTGAATTTGACCATACCAGAGACAGAAATGGGTTATTTGGCGATTCATATCGGGGCCGCCATGGAAAGGCAGCAGATGAACAACAGACCTAAACGCTGCCTTGTCGTATGCACTTCGGGTGTTGGAAGTGCCCGCTTGCTGTATTACAAGCTACGTAGCAAGTTCGGTGAAAGGCTTGAGGTTGCTGGCACGACCGAGTATTACAAGTTGCAGCAGGTTCCTTTGCATGGCATTGATTTTGTGGTAAGCACAGTTCCAATCCCGCAGACATTATCCGTTCCGGTCGTGGTGGTTCAGACTCTGCTTGGCGGCGGTGACATCGATAAGATTGAAGAGCTGCTGACGGATGAAAACGAATTTACTTTCCGCTACATTATGGAAGAGCTTGTATTTCTGAGACATAACTTTACTACAAAAGAAGAGGTTATTACTTTTTTGGGAGAAAGAATGCATACTTCCGGATTGATCCGCTCTTCCGAGGGATTCATCGGATTGGTGATGGAAAGGGAAAATGCTGCTCCTACGGCTTACGGAAATCTGATAGCCATTCCTCATCCTATTATTCCGCAAAGCAACCGGACGGTATGGGCGGTCTGTACACTGAAATCTCCCATAGATTGGTCCGGCAAGCCCGTGCAGTTCGTCTGCCTGCTCAGTATTAACAAAAACGGCGACGAGCCTCCGGCGAAAATGTATAAGCATCTGATGGGACTACTCGACGACTCGGATATTATCCAGCAAATGCTGGAATGCAAAACCTACGGGGATTTTGCTCAAATTATTGTCAAACATAAACTGTATTAAAATAAAGCTCTGCACGACATCTGCTTGGATTTTGAACAAGCATCGTGCAGAGCTTCTCTATTTTTTTCCATTGTAAGCATTTCCGCTTCTAGTGGAAAAGGGTTGCGTTTAGAAGTCGGCAAGAATCGTATACACTGAATCTGTAAGCTAAAGAGATGAAATGCATGAGGTGAATTCAATGGACGAGTATCAGGAAATCATAATGGGACTTATAACAAATTCGGGTATTGCGAAGAGTAAAGCTATGGAAGCTATCAGCTTTGCCGAGAAGGGTAATGCGGAGCAGGCAGCAGAATGTCTTGAAGAATGCAAGAACGAGCTGGTCCAAGCGCATAAATCGCAGACGCGACTGATCCAGCAGGAAGCGGGTGGGACAGCTCATGAAGTGACACTGCTAATGGTGCATGCACAAGACCATCTCATGTCTGCCATTACGACCAAGGATCTGGCGAGACATATCGTGGAACTTTACAGCAGATTGAACCGTTACGAAGCAACAGTATCCATCACACCATTATCGGGGAGGAATAACCAATGAAACAAATTACGCTTGTATGCGCAGCAGGAATGTCTACAAGTATGTTGGTACAAAAGATGCAGAAGGCTGCACAGGCTCAAAATGTTGAGGTTGAAATCAGAGCTACTTCCGAAAGCTCTTTTAAAGAGTATGCGGACAAAACGGACGTATTGCTGATAGGACCGCAGGTTGGCTACTTGGAAGACGATTTTAAAACCAAATACGAGCCTAAAGGCATCAAGGTAAGCGTAATCGACAGAATGGATTATGGCATGATGAATGGTGAAAAAGTACTTGCCGAAGCCTTAAATCTATAATCGTCTGTACATATAGATCAACACTTTTTCATTGGAGGTGTTAAATGAAATATCATAAATTGAAAGCGTTTGATTCCAATTTTCTATGGGGTGGATCGACCTCGTCCTATCAGTTTGAAGGAGCATGGAACGAGGACGGAAAAGGGCCGTCTGTTATTGACACCCGTCCGCCCCGGGAAGAGATCACTGATTATAAGGTGGCAAGCGATCATTACCATCACTATAAGGAAGACATTGCCTTACTGGCGGAAATGGGCTTTAAGGCTTATCGCTTCTCGGTGGCCTGGACCCGCATTTATCCGCAGGGAACAGGGGAATTGAATCCGAAAGGCATACAGTTTTACAACCATTTAATTGATGAGTTATTAAAATACGGGATCGAACCGATCGTGACCATGTATCATTTTGATCTTCCGGCAGCTTTGGAAAAAGAAGGCGGATGGTCGAACCGTAGTACAATCAACGCATTTGAAACGTATGCGAAGACATTGTTCGAACACTTTGGGGACCGGGTGAAATATTGGTTAACTATTAACGAACAAAACATGATGATTTTGCACGGTTCCGCTTTGGGAACGTTGGACCCGAACCTGAAGAATCCGAAAAAGGAATTGTATCAGCAAAATCATCATATGCTTCTGGCTCAAGCCAGGGCGATGATTCTGTGCAAAGAAATGTTACCTGAAGCTAAAGTGGCACCGGCTCCTAACATCTCGTGCGTATATCCAGCGTCTTCGCGTCCGGAAGATGTGCTGGCGGCTGATAACTTCAACACAATCCGCAATTGGTTATACCTTGATATGGCGGTGTTTGGCCGTTACAATACGCTGGTCTGGAGATACTTCGAGGAAAAAGGCTATACGCCTGAGATTCAAGAAGGTGATATGAGTATTCTGTCCGCCGCAAAGCCAGACTTTATCGCTTTTAATTATTACAGCTCTGCAACGGTCAAAGCCAGTACCCAGAATTCGGCAGAAAAAGGCGGGATGGGGGATCAGCAAATCTCAGTTGGAGAAGTGGGTGTTTTTGCCGGGAGTGGAAATGAGTACCTGGAACGAACAGAGTTCGGCTGGGGAATTGATCCGGCAGGCTTGCGTGTTACTCTTAGGAAGATCTATGACCGCTATCAGCTACCGCTGATCATTACCGAGAATGGACTGGGGGCTTTTGATTCCTTGGAAGAGGGCGATGTCGTAAGAGATGATTACCGCATCGATTACTTGCGCAAGCATATCAAGCAATGCCAGCTTGCTATTACGGACGGGGTGGAGCTGTTTGGTTATTGTCCTTGGTCCGCAATTGATCTGGTCAGCACCCACCAGGGAGTAAGTAAACGTTACGGATTCGTCTATGTTGACCGGGATGAGTTCAACCTGAGACAATTGCGGCGGATTCGCAAGAACAGCTTCCATTGGTACAAAAATGTGATTTCCTCAAATGGAAGCGTTCTCTAGATTATAGTACAACAGATGAAACTCTAAAGCAGGAGTTGAAGGAATATGGCTAACGAAAAAAAACTATCGCATAAATTACAAAGATACGCTGGGAAAATTCAGCAAAATCGCTATATGAGCGCTATATCAAATGGACTGATGTCCACCCTTCCTTTTTTGATTATTGGAGCATTTTCGACGCTTTTCTCCGCACTTGCCTGGGAGCCTTACCAGACCCTCATCGCACCCATTAAGGGTATTATAGGATTAGGATCGACGATGACAACTGGCATCATCGCCCTCTATGCAGTCTTCTTCATCGCCTACAGACTGGCACAAGCTTTTGACAAGGACCCACTGGTTCCCGCAGCAACGGCACTGCTCTCGTTTCTTATTTTGACGCCGATCCAAACATTCGATAAAGTCCGGGCGCTTCCACTTCAGTGGCTCGGTGCGCAGGGTTTGTTTGTCGCCATGTTGGTTGGCTTGCTCGCTTCCCGATTGTATATCTGGATTGTCGATCGCAACTGGACCATTAAAATGCCCGAAGGAGTACCGCCTACCGTTGTCAAAACATTCTCAGGATTAATTCCGGCGATACTCGTAGCTATGGTATTCGTTATCGTTTCCGGTCTATTCATGCATACGTCATTCGGTACGGTCCATGAGTTTATTTATACCTATCTGCAAGTGCCGCTAGAAGGACTGGGTGGATCACTGGGGGCTATGATTGTCGCCCTCATCATTATGCAGGTGCTCTGGATGTTCGGAATCCACGGTGCAATCGTAACGCTTGCCATCGTCAAACCGATCTGGATGAGCCTGGATCTTGCCAATCTCGACGCTTTCCAGGCGGGAGCTCCGCTACCGAACATTATCGGGCTGGCTTTCTGGTATATCTTCTCAAACTATGCGCCGATGCTGGGCTTCGCTCTCCTGCTGGTCTTCTTGGCCAAGAGCAAGCAATTACGCACGATTGGCAAGCTCGGCCTTCCGGGGACTTTCTTCTCGATTCACGAGCCACTCAATTTCGGAATTCCAGTTGTTTTGAATCCGCTCCTGGCTATTCCGTTTATCAGTTCTCCTATCGTCTGCGCCGTCCTCGGTTATTTTGCGACAACTGCGGGCTTGCTGCCTGCGCCCATCGGAATTTACCCGGCATTTGGCACTCCGATTTTTGCTCTGGGCTTTATTGAGGGGAGCTGGAGACTTGCAGTTGCACAGCTTTTGCTCATTCCCGTTTGTATGCTGATTTACTATCCGTTCTTTAGAACGCTTGATAAACAAGCGTTGAACAGGGAACGCGAAGCACAGGAGAAGTCAGAGCAGGAGGGAACGGCTGGAGCCCAAGCTAGTATCGTTACTTCATAAATGAGCAATAAAAGGGAAAGCGGCGAACTGTTCGCCGTTTTCTGTCATTACAGCAATAAGGGGGATGCCATATGATAAAGCTTGGCATAGCGGAGAATAAACGTTACTTTGTCAATGAAGGAGTTCCATTTTTCTATCTGGCGGATACCGTCTGGAGCGCATTTACCAACATCTCACTGGAGGAATGGGCTGATTATCTTGACTACAGAAGTAGCCAGGGGTTTAATGTTCTGCAAATCAATTTGCTGCGGCAGTGGGATGCCAGCGGCAGTGATTTGGATTACGAACCGTTCGAACGGATTGAGGACGGGAGCTACGATTTTTATTCGCTGAATCCAGACTATTTTGACAGGGCGGAGACAATGGTCGAGATGGCGGTGAGCAAGGGATTTGTACCCGCGCTTGTTTTGCTTTGGTGCAATTATATCCCGGATACATGGGCGGCCAAGCTTCGTGATGAGAAAAAGATGCCTCTGGAGGCGGTAGAACCGTATGTGCGTTACGCGGCAGACCGATTCTCAAAGTATCACCCTATCTATATTGTGAGCGGGGATACCGACTTCCCGTCAGAGCGAGCGAACGAGTATTACCGCACCACACTTCACGTTGTGAAGACACATAGTCCGGAGTGTTTGACTACTCTCCACATTCAGGGGAGACTGGCGGATCTGCCGGATGAGTTCATTAACGATCCTAATTTGGACTTTTACATGTACCAATCAGGTCACAATTCGCAGTTTCAGTCCAAGGCCTACACCTTGGCGTTGGACTTCTACAACAAGCGGGTAACACGGCCTGTGCTAAACTCGGAACCTTGCTACGAGATGATGGGATACAGCCGGAGAGAATACGGTCGTTTCGGCCGTGCCGACGTGCGTAAAGCTGCATGGCAAAGTCTTTTGTCCGGTGCGGAAGCCGGCGTAACCTACGGAGCACATGGAATATGGAGCTGGCACAAAAAAGGGAAACGCTTTGGAGTTACCGGGGAAGGTTTTGATAGCCCCTATGAATGGCAGGCTGCCCTTAAATTTGAGGGAGCGTGGGATTATGGATTCGCGAAGTGGCTGTTCCAGATGTACGGACTGGTAGATTTGCAGCCTTGGAACATAGTACTTAAAAACACGGAAGAGATTCGAGTTGCCTCAACCAGAGGCTTCGAAAAAATTGCTATTTATGTGCCGGTGAACACGGTCCTGAAGCTAGACGCCGATCTCAGAGAATATGACTTTACGATTATCGACCTGGAATACCGCCGATTTGCAGCAGCTTCGGTAGCGTTTCGGGGCAATGTAACGGTTATTGATATGCATAATTTTGAGGGGGATGTCATCGTGATTGGCGTTAAAGATAAGAATTGAGCGTTCGGGCAATCTTCATCCAAATCTCTGTTAGATATCGCTTGCAACCTTTCCATCCTGAACTACGTCAAAGAGGTTGTTAATGGCCAGGCGGCCTAATTCAACTACAAGGTGGAACTTGACATGAACATGAGAAAAAGTGCATTTGCAGCCATTACAACTGTAGCCATTTTGTCCTTCTCCGTTGGAGGTCAAATGTCTGCGGCAGACCGTCAATTCAAGGATTTGGACAACGTAAGCGGCAAAGAAAAAATTATATCCCTTAAAGATCAGGGTCTGCTCAAAGGTGCCTCTGACACGCAGTTTCTCCCGTCATCTAAAGTCACCGCTGCCCAGGGCATTCAGTTGATCTCCGGCGGACTCCAGCTCAGTTTGGCCGCTATTGATTTTAATAAGGCGCCACAGGCCAGCGGACTGTTTACCCATGTTAAGGATACTGCATGGTATGCTGAAGCCTTTATCAACGCGCATTATAATGGCGTAGAGATTCCAAAAGATATCGTTCCTTCAAAAACCCTGACTAAGGAAGAGTTCACCCACATGCTGATTCAGGGCATGGAAAAAGCAGGCGCTCTTCCGATGATTAAAATCGCACCTGCGAATATTGCGGATGACAGCGAACTGGAGCCTTCTTACCAAGGTAGCATTCAACGCTCGCTAGTCTACAAGGTCAATACCTTGGATGCAAATGAAAAGTTTCATCCAAAAAGCGAGATTACACGTGCCGAAGCTGCTGTTATGTTATATAATGCATTGGAATACCTGAATGCTCATACAAAATCGTCATAAATACAGCAATTAAGAGCTTTTCTTCTGAGGGAATTAAGCTTTCAGTTACTTGACATCATTATCGTTAATGTTATAATAAGGAAATCGAATTTAGACCTGCGGTAGCTGATTACCGTAAGGATATTTTCCTGGTCCTTCGGCATATAACACAGGTAACGAATAAATAAGCTGGCTCCGGATGAGGAGTTCAGCTTATTTTTTTGGATCAAAAAGCTTACCGTTTTCACAGATCTACATATTGAGAGGAGACAGGGGTATGTTTGGGAATGACTGGGATGATGTACTACGAGAAGAGGTCGAGAAGCCATACTTTAATGAATTAAGGTATACGTTAGCCAGAGAGTACAAGTTACATAAGGTATATCCTCCAAAAGAAGACTTGTTTTCCGCACTTAAATTAACGCCATTTCATCTGACCAAAGCGGTTATATTGGGACAGGATCCATATCATGGAGAGGGACAAGCTCACGGTTTGAGCTTTTCTGTTAGACCTGGTGTGCGAACACCGCCATCTCTACTAAATATATACAAGGAGCTTCGCGATGATATCGGCACTCCCATTCCGAATCAGGGATACCTCGTGCCTTGGGCTGAGCAAGGTGTGCTGCTGCTAAACAACGTGTTAACCGTGCGTGAAGGACAACCGCAATCTCACCAGGGAATAGGTTGGGAACGTTTCACGGATGCTGTCGTTGAAGCGATTAATGAACGCGAGCAGCCAGCAGTGTTTATTTTGTGGGGGAGCCATGCTCAGAAAAAAGCAAGCTTCGTGAATACCAGCAAGCATTTGGTGCTGAAATCCGTTCATCCAAGTCCATTGGCGGCTCACAGAGGCTTTTTTGGCAGCAAGCCTTTTTCGCGTACCAATGCATTTTTGCAGGAGCATGGAATGGAGCCTATTCGGTGGGAGATTCCTAACCGCTAGCACTGGAGGTGAGGACATGCGTCAGTGGAAGGGACGTCAGGTCATTTTATATCACGGCAACAACGGTCATACCCAGAAGGTGCGCGGCACGCTTGAAAAATGGGATGATATACGAAAGTGTGTTATTTTAGGCCCGAAAATGCTGGCTATTCCTTTTGAAAATATTACGCATATTACCATGCTTCCTCCGGGGCGTGAACGTAGAAGCCGCCATCCGGCGAAGCTGAACGCTATCGGTTATGTAATGAGCGTTCCGTTACAGTTTGATAATGCCATTCATTTTCAGTCGGCGGTGACGATTTGGAGAGAGGATCAGCTGATTGCTTATAATGTAAAGCTGGTTAGCCACTCGGCACACGATGTAATTCTTGAAGATGGACAAACCTTATCTAAAGAAGAGCATTTGTTTGTAGTAAGGTCACTACGTGGAGAACTTTAACTGTAATTATTCACCTTTTTTTGATGAAGGGTTCAATTTAGTTAGCTGCTAACCGATAAAAGTAATGGGATTGTTAATTATATCCTATTTTATAGAGATGAAACTAAGGGAGAGAAACGAATGGAGCGTATGAAACGTATGAGCAAACGGAGTACCTTCTTACTTGCTTTGCTGATGTTTGTATTTGCAGCATGGCCAGCGGGTTTGATCCGGGCTGAGGAGAGCACGACTTCCACGGTACAGTGGGACAGTCAAAATCCGACTACATTGAATCTGGGTGGAAGCCCCGCTCAATTAAAAGTGTGGTCATTGACAGAAAAGGGCAAAGAAGATGTTACACAAAAAGCAGAATGGATCTCTGGGGATTCAAGCATTTTAAAGGTAGATAAGGGACTCATTACTCCTGTGTCAAAAGGGCAGATTAAGATTGTTGCCACATATGAGCAGCAAACGGTAAGTACAACGATTACAGTAAAATCGCCTTACAGCAAGCTGCAATTAAATCCGTCTAGTCCCATTAATTTGACGATTGGTGGAGAATCAAAGCAATTGACTGCTCAAGGTGTACTTACTGGAGGTGGGACGGAAAATGTATCCGGTGTCGAATGGACTTCTTCGAATGCGGCTGTTGCTACCGTTGAAGATGGTCTGGTTCGTCCACTTGCCAAAGGCGTGACTTACATTAAAGCAAGCAAAGATGAACTCAAAGCACAAACGATTGTGTATGTGCGTTCTTCTTCTCAGGCATTAGTATTGAATGCAACTGGGTCCAAATCGGTCTTTCTGGGTAGCTCCCCAATTCAGGTTAGTGCAACCGATGTCAACCTGACTGGCGGCAAGACAGATGTGACCAACACGGCAGAATGGACTTCCTCCAATCCGTTGGTTGCCACAGTCGAGCAAGGTAAAATCACACCGATGGATGCAGGCAATTCGACGATTACAGCGTCCTATCACGGTTTGAGCAAGACTCTGAAGATTAATGTACTTCCGACGGTTGAAAAACTGGTTTCAAGCAAAGCCAGTCTGACTCTCGAAACAGGAGGCAAAACTTCTCTTCCGAGTATATCTGCTTATTTGGTCAATGGGGCTAAAAAAGCAGTTCAATCCGATGTAAAATGGAGCTTAAGCAGTGAAAGTGCAGTTAAAATAGCAAATGGTAAGCTGATTGCAGTGAACCCAGGCAGTGCAACATTGACAGCAACGGTAGGTGCACTCAAACTGGATATTCCAGTGACTGTGCAATACAAAGTGCTCAAGCTGACCGCTTCTGAGAAAAAATATGTATTGGTTGCAGGCCAAGAAGCAAGTATTCCGACAGTAAAAGCACACATGGCTGGTGGCGGAATCCTGGATGTTACCAGTCAGGTAAGCTGGGTAGGTACAACAGCCGCAGTTACAGTAGCAAATGGTAAAGTAAAAGCGGTGAGTGGCGGTAACTCTGGAATCAAGGCTATGTATATGAACAAATATGTGAAAGTACCTGTCATTGTGGAAGGAGCCATTTCTACATTGACACCAAGCTTTTCGAGTGCTGATATGAATTTGAAAGGAAGTAAGTCCCTCAAAGTCATCGGCATATATACGGATGGTAAAAAAGCTACGCTGAGCAGTAAAGTGAAATGGACATCATCGAATGCTTCCGTAGCGATCGTAAAAGGCTCTTCCATTAAAGCCGTTGGAATTGGAACAGCAACGATTACGGGCACATATCAGGATAAGTCGTTTAACGTTGAGATCAAGGTCACACCTAAGCTGCTCAAACTGGTATTGAGCAATAAAAACCTGAAGCTGCCTAAAGGCTCCTCTCAAGTGCTTAGTGTGAATGCAGTTTATGATTCAGGCGCTACTACCAATGTGACAAGCTCAGCGGTATGGACATCTTCCAAACCGTCGATCGTACAGGTTACTGGCGGTCAGGTGAAGGCGATTGATACCGGAAGTTCCAGTATCAAAGTAGTCTATGGTGGTAAGACTGTAGCGACATCGGCCAGAGTGTTAAAATAGTCTACGCATATTGCCACATCCACTTATACAAAATAACCCCCGGTCCAAAGACCGGGGGTTATTTTCAGCTTATTCTACGCCGTCCTGATAATGATTTTTCCAGTGCTTATCGCCTTTGTGTGCGAAGTCTTCAACTGTCTTTTCCAAAGTAGCTACCAGTTGGGCTTTAATCTCAGAAATTGTGTCTCGGAACAGTCTTTCTTCCGTACCATTGATTTTTTCACCATATAGAGCCTGAGCGGCTATAAATTGACGATGTTGCTCCACAAAACTGTCAATCGAATGCAATGCATGCTCCACGTATTGGGAAATGCTATGATGCTCGTTAGGCAGTTGCAATTTTAATTCATGAACTCTGTTTAATAATGCCATGATGATCACCTCGTGCGTTTTGTTATGTCAATAATTATACATCATTTTCGGAAAACTTTCATTAAATTTTGATTAAAATGTGACTTTTATTATGTCATGATTGCATTTTCACTGGTGATCAGGCCTAATTTTCGGAATTATTTCATTCTTTCCTTTGTGTCGTGATTTTAAAATTTAATATATATGACACGAAGATGATATAAGAGCAAGCTGCGACAGCTGTCTTTCTGACATGTTATAATGGGGGAAAAGCCCAGTAGGAAAGGTTGTCAGTATGGTATGAAGCTTTTTAAAGGTTTATTTTGGGGGATTCTGATCAGTCTTCTCCTGTGGTGTGCCTTGTTTGGGCTTGTCCGCTGGATGTCTCATTAAGTCGCTTCCTGTATCTTATACAATAACTCTTGCGACTGTATCCACGTCATTAACGGAAATCGTATATACGTGTTCGTCATCATAGAGCTTGAATTGCTGAGTTTCTTGGTCAGATAGGAGCTTAGGCCAGCCAATTACGGTACTTCCATTCAGTAATCGGATTACAACGGCTTGCATTTGGCTCACGGCCAGTTTGATCTCATCGTTCATTCGTACAACCTCCTCTCTATACTATTTGTCGTCGAATATTCAACCTTTTTTTATAGTCAGTAAGGGGTTACAAAAAATAAAATCCAGGGATTACCTTAGTTGAAGGCATCTACTGGAATAGCTTGAAGGGAAGAGGGAAATTGAAGAAAAAATTGCTAAGTTTTATAGCTTTAGTGCTGCTAGCTTTGGGCGCGTACTGGTTTGAAGGAGGCAATCTTCTTACAAAAATGACAGGAGAGAACCCGCCTTCATCGGCTCAGGTTACGCTGCAATTCCCGTCAGGTCGTTACCCTGAAACGGCGCAGCATATTAAGGAAGCCATTCAGGCGGGAAAATCACCGGTATGCACAATTGACCGTGAAGGAGCCGAGCAAAATCGCAAGCATTCGCTTGCAGGTGTTCCCACTCGTAAAGGATACGATCGTGACGAATGGCCGATGGCTATGTGCTCAGAAGGTGGCAAAGGTGCAAATATCAAATACATAGCCCCTAAGGATAATCGTGGGGCAGGATCATGGGTCAGTCACCAATTGGATGAGTATGAGGATGGAACTCGTGTGAAATTTGTTGTGAAATAGTGCTATTACTTTTTATTACCTTGCGCTGTTTCCTGTCTGGCCTTAATCAACGCCAGAAAATCAAAAAAATCACCTAGTGTATTGAAGCCGGCACCTAAAATGGCCAAGTCTTCAGCGGATAGTTGGTTAAACCATTCCATTTGCTTAGCATCAAACATATTATCACCGCCAACCATTGATAATGTATAGTATGTACTGACGGCAACGAAGGTCAGGGCTCTGGCATACCATTTAAGTATGCTTGTTTTTTGTGCAGAGGATGTGTAGAACTCATGTTTAAATTTAATTTTTATACTAAAATCGTCTCCATCGTTATCGTATTGCTTATACCTATGCTGATCCTGTATGTCTATTCTAATCAGACAACGACAGGTGTATTACGTGAGGAGCTGAATCAATCTAATTATAATCAGCTGACTTTTTTTCAAAACCAGGTGAATACGAATATTGAAATGATTTCCTCCTGGCCGCATCTGCTGATTCATGATCCCGATGTAGCCAGTTTTCAAGCGATTTTTTTGAAGGACAAGGTTCTCAATCTGGATGGAATTAACCTTGTCAAACGGATCCAAACCAAGCTTGGGCTTCAGGAAAGCTCTTCTAATTGGAGAACCGGGCTGAGTATCTATTCTCCTTCGCTTGGACGGGTTGTATCGGAGAATGGAGCAGGTTTATATGACCAGAAAAAACTAAATCAGCTGATAAAAGACGGCTGGCAGGTATCCAAAAAAAGATCATACGGGAAAGACCAATTTATATTTTCATTGTATACATTATCCCCGTTTTCTTCACTTGGTAATCCAGAAACCGCTAACACGATTATTAAGGTTGAATTTGACAGCAGTAATATTCAGGACATGCTTGACCGTTTCAAAGGTGATGGTCGAAAGGAGCCTTTTTATTATAAGAAAGGCGTAGGAGTGATCTTTAATCGTACTGCAAATGAAGAGCTGTCTGGAAAGCTGATTTCTAAATTGGAAAAAATGGGACTCCATGAAGTTGATAATCTGACTGTGAAAATTGGAGAAGAAAGCTACCTGGTTCATGCCGTTCTTTCGCAAACGACTGGTTGGTATTTGATTGATTACATGCCTTTGTCCGATATGATGTCTCCGATTTACTCATCGAATCGACTGTTTTATATAACTGTTGTTGGCTCGCTGCTGGTAGGCTTGATTGGTGCTTACTTGCTTCATTCACAGGTACAAGTGCCGATTCTTCAGCTTGTGCGGGCATTTCGGAGATTAAAGGATGGAGACTATGCTGTTCGATTAAGTCTAAGGGGGAGTCACGAGTTTGCTTTCCTGTCTAGTCAATTTAATCTGATGGTCGAACAGATTCAGGAGCTGTTTGAGAAGGTGTATGTTGAGCAGCTACATGTCAAGGAAGCGCGACTAAAGCAGCTCCAGTCACAAATCAATCCGCATTTTTTTTATAATTGTTTTTCGTTTATTACAAGTATGGCAAAGCTGCGCAATCATGAGGCGGTTGTAGCCATGGCTCAAAATTTATCCAGGTATTATCGGTATACGACAAGACAGGAGCGGGATTTGGTTCCATTGTCAGAGGAAGTCGAGTTTGTTCAATATTATTTGAACATACAGCAGATGCGTATGCCAAGGCTAACGTTTTTAATTCATGTTTCTTCACAAGCCAGCAGTCTGCTGATTCCGCCGCTTGTAGTGCAGCCACTGGTGGAAAATGCGGTGCTGCACGGGATAGAGCCTCAAGCGGAGGATGGTATAATTCATATTTTAACCGAGCGTGTTGGCTCGTATATGTACCTGATTGTGGATGATAACGGACTCGGTTTGAGTAGAGAGGCTATAACTGCCCTGACGTCAACGCTTGACAAGCCTGTGGAAGAGGATCATGGATACGGTTTGTGGAATGTGCATCAACGCATGCGATTACATTTTGGGGAAGATGCAGGACTGGAATTCTCTTTGTCTCCATTGGGAGGATTGCGTGCAGTTTTAAAATGGTCGATCTCAACAGAAGGAGAGCATGCGAATGGTTTAATTGAGCCTTCGCCAAATTCGAATATAGTTAAAACGGAGGGACCAGATGGTTCAGATATTACTAGTAGATGATGAGAGTTATGTAACAGAAAGTCTGGCAGCTACCATTCCGTGGGAGACGCTAGGCATCGAGAGGGTTCATCAAGCGGCTTCCGCATTAGCAGCGGTGGATGTGCTGGAAGCGTACGATATTGATATTCTGGTTACGGATATTCGTATGCCTGGCATGACGGGACTGGAGTTGATTGTTGAGGTAAACGAACGATGGCCACATATCCGAAGTTTGTTACTGACAGGCTATGCCGATTTTGAATATGCTAAAAAAGCGCTCCAGCTTAAGGCTTTTGATTACATTTTAAAGCCGGTGGATGATGAAGAGTTTATCAAATGTGTGTCAGCTGCCATGGATTCGCTAAAGGAAGAATGGGAAGCATTTGACAAGGTTCATCAATTACAATATAGCCGCAGAAACGATTTTGGTGTACTGCGGACCCATTTGATGCATGATTTGCTACTCGGGCGTGATTTGCCAGTACCAAAAATAGAGAGCAAAATGTCTGAGTACGAAATCAAGCTACGCACGGGACATCCTGCCAGTATGCTGCTTATTCAGCTAGGGAAGCATTTTTCTGATATGGACTATCATTCAGTCTCCTTAATTGAGTATGCGATTGGAAATATTGCCGAAGAAGTGTTCGCACCTGATTTTCACGTTTGGCATTGCAAAGCGCCGCATGATTGTTTAATTGTATTAATAGAAGGGAATTGGAATTCATTTCCTGAACGGAGTGCGGATGAGCAGAATCGTTTTTTGAGTGCGGCGATTGAGACCTTTCGAAAAAATGTGAGCAATTACTTGAAAGGGGAAATTTACGTTGCATTAACCGGATGGTTTAAGTTTCCAGAGGAACTGCCTAAGCTATATCAGACAGCAATTAGATCCTTATACTGGAACCATCAGGAGGAGACGGATACACTGCTATTCATAGAAGAACAGACAGAACAGCCACACAGTTCAGTTAAGTCACTGGAGGGGCTTTATATGCACCCTACGCTTACTCATCTGCTAGAGTCCAGGCAATGGGAAGAGGCCGAAGCGAAAGTGAGCCGTGTATTTGGAAAAATGGAAGAGGTGGGATACACACGCGAGCATTTATATGAGCTGTTTATTTCGGTGACGAGCGCCTTTATGTATACAGCGCACAAACAAGGACGTTTCATTACACAGATGGATCAAGTAGGCTTCGATCCGTTACATGCGCAGAAAATGGTTCATTCGTTCCCTCACCTCAAAGAGTGGATACTTTCCATGATGAACAAACTTAAATCTGAATGGTCCGCAAGCGAGCAAAGCGCTAAAAGCTATGTGGTCAAGCAGGTTCAGGAGCTCATCTCCCAGGATAAAGGTCAGGAGCTGTCTGTTAAGACGATTGCCGATCAGGTTTATCTTCATCCAGTCTATCTGTCTAAAATTTATAAAGCTGAAACCGGAGAAGGTTTGGGTGACTATATTATCCGAATGAGAATGGAGCGGGCTCTTTATTTGCTTAAATATTCCAACAAAAAAATATACGAAATTACGACGGAACTGGGCTATCAGAATCCCCAATATTTCAGTAAGATGTTCAAAAAGCATTACGGAATGACTCCGCATGAATTTCGGGACCAGTAAAGATGGGACCAGTAAGGACGAAACCAACAAAGATCAGTTGGGAAAGGTGCAGAAATATTTATTTTGTGACATAGGCTGCGAAGAAAAGCCCTCTTATAATAAAAGAGTAGAAAATGATTTTTAGAGGGGGAACAATATGCGAGTTCATTCGAAAAAAAAGTTGTTGTCGTTGCTCGCCGCAACTATGGTATTAGGAGTTGGCCTTGTGGGCTGCTCAGGAGCAGGAAATGATGGGAATGCGGACAGCACAGCTAAAACTGAAAACGTATACAAAGAAAAATACAATCCAGAAGTCACAATTTCCACGGTATGGGGTGTAGATCCCGCCTTAAAATTTAAAAATGGTGAATCTATCGAAAATAACATTGCGACAAAATGGGCTAAAGAGAAATTCGGTATTAATATCAAATCACTCTGGTCCGTCACAGATACGAATGGTGCATTTGCTACGAAGCTGCGATTGGCTATGTCCTCCGGTCAGGAGATGCCAGACGTGGTTGTATTGGGGACGGAGAATGAGCAACTGGCACAGGACATGATTGATTCCGGTATGTTTGCAGAGGCTGGTCCGTTGTTTGACAAGTACGCTTCGGATTCCTGGAAGCAGGCGATGAATCAGGATACGAACGTATGGAATCAGTATAGCCGAGATGGCAAAAAAATGGGCATTCCTGTGCTTGATTTTGCCTATAACCATGATTATGTATTGTGGGTACGACAAGATTGGTTGGATAAGCTGGGTATGAAGGCTCCAGAGACGATGGATGACTTGGAAAAAGTGATGGACGCCTTTAAAAATAAAAATCCGGACGGACTGGCTCCGAACAAAGTGATTCCGCTCAGCATCGGTTTCAAAACATCCATGAACACTTGGATGGGTGACCCATCCTGGATTTTCGGGGCATATGGCACTCTACCTCAGCAGTGGAACAAAGGCACAGATGGCAGTTTGGAATATGGATCCGTGCAGCCTGGCATGAAGCCGGGTTTGCAAAAGCTGAGCGAGTGGCTCAAAAAGGGATATATTCCTCAGGAAGCAGCATTGTGGGATGAAAATAAAACGTCAAAACCTACAGTCGCAGGAACAGCCGGTATGATTCCTGGACCATATTGGATGAGCGGCTGGCCGCTTCAGGATACAGTCAAAAATGCGCCGGGTGCCGTGTGGAAGCCGATCAAGATTCCAGTGGGTCCTGACAACAAAGCCATGCGCCACGGAACGCAATATACCAATGGTGTTGTACTAATCAACAAACAAATGCAGCATCCTGAAGCTTTTTTCACTTATCAAAATTATTTGTTTGACCATTATGCTAATGCTAAACCGGACGGTGATTTGTCGAATGGGCTGTTTAAGGGCTACGATTATGATTTGGATGCGGGCGGAAAGCTAATGTCTATCGATAAAATACCAGGCGGTTATGTAAACTCTTTTCGTTATTTGCTGGTTCGTGATGGCGCGCGTATACCTGATGCCCAAATGAAGGCTTTGTTAAGTTTGGCTAACGGCGCAGAACCGAAGACCCGTCTGGAGAAAGATGTAATGGTGAATTACGGGAAAGATACTCCTGCAGCTGCCAAAGTGCTTATGGAACAGAAGGATATCTCCATGAAAGATCAGTTCACGGGCCCTACTACGCCAACCATGAAGGCTAAAAAGGACTATCTGGATAAGATTGAAAGTCAGACCTTCAATGAAATTATTTATGGCAAGCAGCCGATCTCTGCTTTTGATACCTTTGTACAGACGTGGAAAACAGCTGGTGGCGAACAAATTACAAATGAAGTAAACGAATGGTATAAAAGCGTCGAAAAGTAAAATCATGATGTTGTAATAGTTAGGAGGGCTGTCCCAAGGTGGACAGCCTTTTTACTACAGCTTTATCAGGATTGAGTAGAAATGAATGCGCTATTATGATGTGTGTGAAAAAAAATTTTCATTCGTTTGGCGAACTTAAAAAATGATTGCTTTTGTGCCATGTATGTTGGTTTTTTGAACTGTTGGGACAGCGAAAACGCTTTTATAATTGAAGTATACCATGAGAGTTACAGGAGGAACTGCAATGAGAAGTCTGCAACGTACGTGGCCATTTCATATCATGCTGCTGCCAGCCATCATTTTCTTAATTGTATTCAGCTACATTCCGATGGGCGGCATCGTGATGGCCTTTCAAAATTACAAACCTTGGCTAGGCATAACTGGTTCCGAGTGGGTTGGACTGGATAACTTCCGCTTTTTGTTTCAACGGGAGGACAGTCTTCAAGTCGTCTGGAATACACTAATTATTGCTGTGTTAAAGATGTTTTTCAATCTGGTGGTTCCGTTTGTTTTTGCTATACTGCTGAATGAAATTCGCAAGGTCGGCCTTCAGCGATCCATTCAGACACTGGTTTATCTGCCACACTTTCTTTCGTGGGTCATCTTGGGCGGAATTCTGATTGACCTGTTGGCTACAGATGGATTTATGAATCGTATTCTCGGTAGTTTCGGGATCCAGCCTATCTTTTTTCTGGGAGAAAATAACTGGTTTCGGTTTACTGTCATTGTATCGGATATATGGAAGGAGTTCGGATACAACACCATCGTATTTCTTGCTGCACTGGCGGGTATTAATCCTTCGTTGTATGAGGCTTCTGAAATGGATGGAGCGAGCCGCTGGAGACAGACGCTGCACATCACTGTACCTTCGTTAATTCCGATGGTAGTCGTTGTTGGAACGCTTGCACTTGGCAATGTACTGAATGCCGGTTTTGACCAGATTTTCAACCTTTATAATCCGCTGGTTTACCAAAAAGGCGATATTATTGATACATTCGTCTACCGGACAGCGTTAATCAATGGGGAAATGGGCTTTGCCACCGCAATCGGCTTGTTCAAATCCGTTATCAGTATGATTCTCATTCTGATATCTTATCGACTTGCTTACAAATGGGCAGGTTACCGCATATTTTGATTCCACGAGGCTGAAAGAGGGAGAGTCATGTATCATAAAACAACGCCATACCGCATCTTCAATGTGTTTAACATTTGCTTGCTTGTGATTTTGTCCATCATGTGTATCGTTCCGCTGATTCATGTGTTGGCGGTATCATTTAGTGCTAAATCAGCAGCAGATGCCAATCTGGTTGGACTGTGGCCGGTGCAATTTTCATTAGAAGCCTATAAGAAGACGATGAATAACCCAATTTTTCTGCACTCTATCTGGATTTCTGTCTGTCGGACTGTATTGGGAACCGGCTTAACATTGCTTATTACCTTTTTAGCTGCTTATCCACTTTCAAAGGAAACATCTGTGTTCCGTAGCAGAAACGTATATTCATGGTTGTTCGTATTCAGCATGATTTTTAACGGTGGTCTGGTTCCATTCTATATGGTTATTCAAAAGATCCATCTTATGGACAGCTTCTGGGTACTTGTTTTGCCGGGAGCGGTCAACACATTTTTGGTCATCCTTATGTTGAACTTTTTTAGAGGAATTCCTAAAGAGATGGAAGAGGCCGCATTGATCGACGGAGCAGGACATTTTCGGACATTGTTTAGTATCTTTTTACCGATATCCCTGCCTTCCATTGCCACGATTGCGCTGTTTAGTATGGTATTTCATTGGAACTCCTGGTTTGACGGTCTGCTCTATTTGAGCAATGCAAAGGACTATCCGCTGGCGACGTTCCTGCAAACTGTAATTATTCAGAAGGACATGAGTTCCATGAGTATGAGTCCCAAAGAGATGGAATTACTTTCTCAAACGACGGTTAATGCTGCGCAAATTTTCATTGGTGCAGCGCCTATTCTCATTGTATATCCATTTTTACAAAAGTATTTTGTTAAAGGTATGACGCTAGGTTCCGTCAAAGAGTAACAGAATTCATAGAAGGAGATGATTTGTAGTGACGAAGCAAAACATAATCAAGTACCCTCCCATTAGTGAGCGAGTTCCACGTATGCTGCATGGCGCGGACTATAACCCGGAGCAATGGCAGCATTACCCTGAAGTGTTAGCGGAGGATATCCGTCTAATGAAACTAGCCAAATGCAACGTGATGTCTGTCGGCATTTTCTCATGGGTTTCATTGGAGCCTGAGGAAGGTGTATTTACGTTTGAGTGGATGGATCGTATTCTGGATTCGTTTGCTGAGAACGGAATCTATGCTTTTTTGGCCACTCCTAGTGGAGCAAGACCAGCCTGGATGTCACAAAAATATCCTGAGGTGCTGCGTGTGGAGGCTAACCGTGTCCGTAATCTGCACGGGTTTCGCCATAATCACTGTTCTACATCGCCTGTTTACCGGGAAAAAGTACGTATCATGAATACGAAGCTGGCCGAGCGTTATGCTAACCATCCGGCTGTGATTGGCTGGCATATTTCCAATGAATTTGGTGGAGATTGCCACTGTGATTATTGTCAGGAGGCATTTCGTGCTTGGGTCGAGGATAAATACGGTACGCTGGACAAGCTTAATCACGCATGGTGGACAACCTTTTGGAGTCATACGATTACAGATTGGAGCCAAGTTGAGTCCCCAGCACCTCACGGTGAAACACAGGTCCATGCCCTGAATTTGGACTGGAGACGGTTTGTGACCGATCAGACCGCAGATTTTATCAAACATGAGATTGTGCCGCTCAAGGCTGCAAATCCAGCAATTCCGGTCACAACCAATTTAATGGAGTTTTTTGAAGGGTTGAATTACTGGAAGTTTGCTGATCTGCTCGATGTTATATCCTGGGATAGTTACCCAACATGGCATGACCGTGAGGGAGATGATAGCCGTCAGGCTGCTAAAGTGGCCATGATGCACGATATTATTCGTTCAATCAAGGGAGGCAAGCCTTGGATGCTCATGGAGAGTACGCCGAGTTTGACGAACTGGCAAGACGTAAGCAAGCTGAAGCGACCAGGAATGCATCTGCTATCGTCTTTACAGGCTGTGGCACACGGGTCAGACACCGTTCAATATTTTCAGTGGCGGAAAAGCCGCGGTTCGAGTGAAAAGCTGCATGGTGCGGTTGTCGATCATGTCGGACATGAGCACACTCGTGTATTTGGAGATGTGACAGAGGTCGGTAATGCGCTGGAAAAACTGGAGGAGGTTATCGGTACATCGGTACCGGCGGAGGCCGCAGTCATTTTTGACTGGGAGAACCGTTGGGGAATCAACGATTCACAGGGACCACGCAACAAAGGTGTGAAATATGAAGAGACAGCTGAAGCGCATTATTTGGCACTTTGGGAGCAGGGTGTACCTGTAGATGTCATTCATATGGATGCAGATTTCTCCAAATACAAACTTTTGGTAGCTCCGATGTTGTATATGGTCCGCAGCGGTGTGGGGGAGCGTATACAGAAGTTTGTTGAAAACGGTGGCGTTTTCGTAGCAACCTATTGGTCTGGTATCGTAGATGAACATGATTTGTGCTTCCTTGGAGGCTTTCCGGGGCCGCTTCGTAAGACGCTGGGGATCTGGTCGGAAGAGATTGACGGGTTGCATGATCATGACCGTAATCACATTTTGCCGGTTGAAGGCAATGAGCTGGATCTGCAAGGGGAGTATGAAGCTGTAGAATTGTGTGATCTCATTCATACGGAGGGTGCAGAGGTACTGGCTGTGTACGGCTCAGACTTTTATGCAGGACGCCCGGCTTTGACGGTGAACCGTTTGGGAGAGGGAAAGGCTTATTACATCGCATCACGCAACACCGGACTGTTTCACAGTCATTTTTACAGAAGTTTAATTGATGATGCAGGAATCAGTAAAGCGCTCAATGTGAAGTTGCCTCATGGAGTGAATACGGCGATTCGTACCGATGGGGTTCATGATTATATTTTTATACTAAATTTCACGCATGAGTCGCAAAAGATTACGTTGGATGGGCGAACTTATGCGGATATGCTTGAAAATCATGCGATAGAAGATGGTAGCGTTCAATTGGATGCCTACGCTGTTAAGGTTTTAAAGACAGAGCGCAATAAATAGAACATGATATTAAAGTGTGATCTCTGTCGTTTTCCCGAGTGAGGGAACTGGTAGATTGGTCAGAGGCAATGAGAAGTATACAATTCGGATGGGAGATGACTTATGAAAACAGGTAACCGCACGATGGTATTTGCGATGTTGATCTTGCTATCCAGCTTATTGTATCCGTTCGGCTCTGTAGGGTTGGGTGCGGCTTCGGCCGCCCCTGCTTTCGCCAAAGGAGCAGATATAAGCTGGGTAGCAGGAATGGAAGCGCAAGGTATGACTTGGAAGGATAAAAAGGGTGTTCGTCGAGATATACTGCAAATTTTGCGAGATGACTATCAGATTAACTCGGTACGTATCCGTGTGTGGGTAAATCCTGACATGAAAGATTATGCAAGCGGATACATGAATGCCGAAAAGGCAGCAGAACTAGCGCAGCGAGCTAAAAAATTGGGTATGAGCGTTATGCTGACTCTACATTATAGTGATTCCTGGGCAGATCCAGGGCAACAGAACAAACCTTATGCGTGGCGCAATTTCACATTTACACAACTCATGGATGCAGTCTGGTCTCATACGGTCTATGTTATGAACACGATGAAAAGCAAGGGGGTAACACCGGACTGGGTGCAGATCGGTAATGAGACGAACAATGGAATGCTCTGGGAAGACGGCAAAGCTTCGGTGAACATGAAAAACTATGCCTGGCTCGTCAATACAGGTAATAATGCTGTAAAATCGGTAAGCAGCAGTACTAAAACGATAGTACATTTAGCCAACGGGGATAACGGTTCCGTGTTGAACTGGAATATCGGCGGGCTGATTGATAATGGAGCTCAGTTTGATCTCATCGGGCTGTCTCTGTATCCGTCTCCTTCTGACTGGCAGGGCAAGGTGGATCAGACGATTACCAATGCCAATAACCTCATTGCCAAATACGGTAAAGGTATTGTCATCAGTGAAATCGGGATGGAATATAACGAACCTGCAGCTTCCAAGGCATTTATTTCTGCAATCAAAACAAAGGTTCGGAACATCGGAGGCGGCAAAGGTACAGGGGTATTTTATTGGGAGCCGGCTGCAACTCCAGGTTACAATCAGGGTTATAACAAAGGTGCTTGGCAGGCTGACGGTAAGCCAACCTCAGCTTTGGAAGGATTTGTAAATTAAGAAGTATGTAAGAGTATATCAAAGAACCTCTAGTTCGCTTTCTATGCAGACTAGAGGTTCTTTATTGTTATCTTGAGTTACTTGGAAGTTATAAAATTAGGCTTCCCGGTTCACCTTGAAGAACGAAATGAGCTCTTCCAGCTCCCCGGACATCAATGTAAGCTTGTCAGAAGCTTGGACAATAGAAGCCATAGACTCAGCCTGTTCTCCAATGGTATGCTCGATTTGTTTGCTGCTGCCGACTGTTTTGCTAACTGTCGAAGACAGCTCGTCAGAGGTAGCTGACATTTCCTGCGTGCTGGCCGAGATCTGCTCCGTTGCGCTGGATACCTCCTGAATTTGTGACGACACTTTATTAGACGCATCTAAAATTTCAGAGAACATTTCGCCTGTCTGCTTCGTAACTTCCAGCCCAATGTGAACTTCTTTTGTACCAAGGCTGATGCCTTTTACAGTCTGCTCAATTTCTCTTTGGATTTCTTCAATGAGCTCTGCAATTTGTTTGGCAGACTCTTGAGACTGTTCAGCCAAATTACGCACTTCTCCTGCTACGACTGCAAAACCTTTGCCCTCTTCACCGACTCTGGCAGCTTCGATAGAAGCGTTCAATGCAAGCAGATTCGTTTGACTGGCAATGCCTGTAATGATGCTGACGATATTACTGATTTCGTTAGAACGGTTCTGCAGCGCATTAACGGAATCAGCTGTACTTTCCATTGTAGTGGAGATGGAGTCCATTTGAGCGGAAAGCTTCTGGGCTACCTGATTGCCTTCAACGGAGCGTTTTTCCATAGAATAAGCTTGATCCGCTACGGAAGAGGAGCTTTCGGCAATCGTTTGGATAACTGTCGACATTTCATTCATAGATCTGGAACTTTCAAGTGCTGCGTGATCCTGAGCTTCAAGTCCCTGGGTTATTTCCTGAATATTGCTGTTAATGACGTTCGTATTCGTACTGTTTTTCTCGCTAATGCTTAACAATTCCTGGGCAGATCCCGTAACTTCTTGTGTTGTATCCTGTACTTTCACCATTGTATCGTTAAGGCGTTTGATCATAGAATTGAATTTTTGATTGATAATGCCAAGGTCGTCCTCGCCTGTCTTGATTTTTACATTCAGATTACCCTCGCTGACTTCCTCAATTCCCTTCATCAAGCTACGAATCGGGGATAGGGTCCGTTTTACCAATAAATATTGGATCGTTAAGAAGATCGCAAGGAACAGAATGAGCAATGACACACCATATACAAGCAATTTATGAAGTCCGGTAGGTACAGAGCTCGCGTCTACGTCAAAGTATATCGCACTTGTGATTTTACCGCTTTCATCTGTAATTGGGTAAACAATAGTAGTCCATGTACCATATTCGTCCGAGTAAAAGCTGCTCAATGATGATTTATTGGATTGAAGCATTTTATTTACAGCTTGTGCATTTTCGTCAGGAAGAGTGTACATATCCCCAATATCCAACTTCAAGTCTTGGAAAGCTTGGACTAAATTTGTGGGAACGCCAATAATGGAAGTTTGATTTCCTTCTGTTAGTTCTGTGCCAAATATGTAAGCTTGGGCAACATTAGGATAAAATGTGTGGATAGAATCTAGGAATTTGCGTAAATCCTGTTGAGCAGAACCGTTATAATCTTTTTCGCTTAATGCTTGTTGTACTTTTGTTTTGTCAACATCTTCTGCCCATTTTTTAGTCAATACTTTAACTTGGTCTTGCAGCTGCGTGGTGAGAATGTTTTTTTGAAGTATATAGCTGGATGTGATGAGAATAGCACCTATTAATACGATGTTAAGAAAAGAGATTAATAGATTTTTACCAAAAAAGGACATAGTTCTCCACTTCAAGTTTTTCACGTTTTCTTCTCCTTTGAATTAGCAATTTAGTTTCATATACAACCTACCCCATATATATTTCGACAATTTGCTTTCTAAATGTTAGGTATTTATTAAAAGGGAGAGAAGAAGGTTATTTAAAAAGAACGGCGGCCCCCTAGAGAATGAAACGATGGGACCGCCGCTTGTCGGCAAAACTGGATTTTATGTTGTTTTTCCGAATAATCTTACTAAATCATTTTATTGTTCAAACAATATTTAAAAAATAAGATAAATGAGAGCGAACGGGTATGCTTTATACCTATAAATACCTGGATTGCATTGAGGGTTCTTAAGTTTCTGTCCCTTATAAAAGAAGTGAAATGAGCAAGGGTAGTGAAATGAGCGATAAGACTGAGCTAATAACAAATGCAGATGCAGCTTCCGTTTCCAGTGTTTCATAACGGGTAGCAATCATAGCGGCGACAGCCGAGCCGGGAAAAGCGACAAGCAGTACGGCTTTGGTTACATCCTCATGGGATAGTCCTATCAGAACAGCAATACCGAGCATAACAATAGGCATCACGATGGCTTTCAGTACAGCGATGCTAAGTGCTTTTGGACTGAACGTAATCTTTTTGATACCAATGGTTACCCCGATGGCAAATAGGGCTGTACCAGCAGTAATATTGCCGATTTGATCAAACATGGATTGTAAAAGTTTCGGAGCGTGGAATCCACATAGAGTCAATACGACACCAAACAAGGGTACGCAGGCAAGCGGCTCGCTGAGTCCATGAAGGACTGATTTCATAGTGACTTTAAATAAGTTGCCTTTAGTGCCGTCGGATTCTGTTGTTTTGCGCTGACCGACCGTTCCCAAAATACTTGCAAGCGGATCAAGAATGGCATTAACGACGATCCCAGTAATCGCAATAGGGATGGCGACTGCCGCACTTCCGAACAAGCTTCCCAGAACCGGAATTCCCATGAATGCGAAAGAAGGCTGTGTTGAATTCAATGCGAACATGGAGGATTCAGTCAGGCCTTTTTTGGCAATTAAGCGATAAACAATGAGCAATACAATATAAAAGCCGATTACACCAAGTAGCAAAGCCACAAGAAAGGGCCACTTTTGAATCAATGTCTCTCTTGGTGTCGTCGTAATACCAATAAACAAGTGTGCAGGTAGAGCAAACTTCGTCACGAGTGTATTTAATCCCTTAGAAGAAGCAGGGTTAAAAGCCTTAAACAATCCTGCGAAATAACCAATTAAAATGACAAAGAAAATAGGAATTAAGATAATAAAAATATGACCTGTAGCCATGATGTCGCCTCCAATGAAGATGTCCGCCAAAAATGGCGGACATCAGTTAAATAATCTCTTTGCGTATGCAAGTACAAATTTGATGTTGTCGCTATTTTTTAAACCAGGACCGCTTCCTGACCATATTGTTTGATTGGTTTATATTTGCAGTCCCACATCGCATCTCGAACCGCTTGTGCGATATCGTCCGGTTGATGACGGGCTACTCCATCCTGAACTGCTGCCTTGGCCACAGCCACGGCTACCGCTTCAGATACTTCGCGTAATTCATTGATTTTTGGCAGCAGGGAAGCACCAGGCTGCGACAAATCAACCATTTGAGCTACTGCATGGGCAGCTGCTGCAAACATGCTATCTGTTATAATTTTGGATTTTACCACGATTGCGCCAAGACCAAGACCCGGGAACACGAAAGCATTGTTGGATTGCCCAATTTCAAACTTAATATTGTTATAGATCACCGGCTCAAAAGGACTTCCTGTTGCAATGAGGGCTTTTCCTTCGGTCCAGTGGATCAAATCTTGCGGAGTTGCTTCTGCCAGTGGAGTCGGGTTGGACATAGGCATAATAATAGGACGTTCTGTATGTTTGGCCATTTCTTTAACGATTTCCTCACTAAATGCCCCAGTAACACCGGAAGTACCAATCATAATCGTCGGTTTTACGCGGCGAATGACTTCAAGCAGTGGGATTTTGCCATCCTCAGCATGTTCCCAGTCACGGCATTCTGCAACATCACGCACATAAGGGACTTGGAATGGAAAAAGTCCTTCTGTTTCGTTGGTAAGCAGGCCACGGTAATCATAAGCCCAGAAGTTACGTCTTGCTTCTGCTTCTGACAGTCCTTCCAGCATCATGGCTGCGCTAATTTGGTCTGCATTGCCGATTCCAGCAGCTCCTGGGCCAAAGACTAGAACCCGATGCTTGCTCAGTGGGATTCCGGACAATTGAACACCGGACATTACACCTGCGAGCGTAACCGCTCCAGTACCTTGAATATCGTCATTAAAAGTCAAAATACTATTTCCGTACTTATTGATAATGTTCCGTGCGTTGACATTGCCCAGATCTTCCCAGTGCAGCAGGGCATTCGGGAAAAAGGAAAGTGCAGCTTGAACATAAGTGTCAATAAATTGGTCATATTGTTCTCCACGTACACGTTTATGACGATTCCCCATATATAAAGGATCTTCCAATAGCTTCTCGTTGTTTGTACCTGCATCAAGAACAACTGCCAGTACTCGGCTAGGATCTATACCAGCAGCAGCAGTATACACAGCAAGCTTACCAATAGAGATATTAATACCTCCGACTCCCCAGTCCCCGATTCCCAAAATACTCTCGGAATCTGTGGCTACGATCAGGTCGATATCATCAGGGTCTAGGTTCAAATTCTTAAAAGCCTCTCCAATACCCGCCAGATTATCAATAGATAAATACATACCACCAGGTTTGTGATATTCATGACTGTATTCCTGTATAGCCTGGCCTACTGTTGGTGTATAAACAATCGGGAGCATTTCGCTTAGGTGCTCAGAGAGCAAACGATAATAAAGAACGGTATTCCGATTAAAAAGATCATTTAACGCAACATTTTTACGCAAATTATCCGGTTGGCTCTGAAATTGCTCGTAAACCCGCTGAACCTGCTCCTCAATAGTTAATATCGTAGGAGGAAGGAGACCGTCAAGTCCAAGCTGTTTCCGTTCTTCCAGGGTAAAAGCTACTCCTTTATTCAGCAGTGGGTTGGCAAGTAGATCTTTTCCGGTTAATTTAGTTTCGATAGATCCGTCTTCCGTAAAATGAAAAGCACGCATTTCCAATTCCTTCTTTCTAAAAAATTACATTTAATTAATCCTTGAACAATTCGTGAACAAGTATACGCCTTATTTTAAACCAAGTGAACAAGTATGTTGTGTGAAAAATGGTTATATAAGTGTTTACATAAGAAAAATTATGAAAATGAAAGCGATTTTCAATGTTTTTCGAATGAAAATTTCATTTAATTTTCATGATATTTTCGGAAAATATTTATTAAATGTGATAATTATCATAGTTTTATAGGCGCAGTTCGATTAAGTGTGCATGAAAAATAGCTTAACTTCATTTTATATAAACGAAGTTAAGCTATTTTTTGGCTATAGGGATGGTTGAGGGACAAAATTCAATGCTTCGCAGCTCAATGTTTAATGAACATCAGGCATTTAATTCTCCGATGCGATTGACGGCTTCATCAGTAACTGTAGCAGAGCGTCGCATCCAGCTGTTACGCCATTTCAATTGCATTATGATGACGAGGGTAAAGGCACAGAACGTGATTAGGCTCAGAGAGATAAAGCCCGGCATATAGGAACCCGTTGATTTGTACAGATGACCCAGTATAAGGGGGAGGAAGTACCCACCTATGCCACCAGCAGCGCCGACAATGCCGGTCATGAGCCCGATTTCGTTGCCGAACCGCTGCGGAACGAGCTGGAATACGGAGCCGTTGCCAGCGCCAAGGCACATCATGCCTACGAACAGCAGCACAACTACCACGGTAAGTGGCGGTAAAAACGCAATGCCGGCGAGCATAATCCCGGCTCCCGCATACAAGTACATTAACATGCGTGAACCACCAATCCGATCGGACAAAAAGCCGCCTACAGGACGAAAGAAGCTTCCGGCAATCACACAAACGGTCGCAAAATCGGCGGCATGTACCGCGGAGAGGCCATATTGGGTATTGAAGAAAATAGTCAAATAATTAGAAAGACCAACGAATCCGCCAAACGTCACGCAGTAAAAGGCACAGAATACCCAGGCATCCCTCTGTTTGAGCACCGAAGCATATTGCGACAGACTTTTTGGTGCCGGGCGGTGAGGGCTGTTGCGGGCAAAAATACTGAACAGAATGAAGACGGTTAAGATGGGGAGGATAGCCAATCCGAAAACGGCTTCCCAACTGCCAAAATGTTGAGCAATGCGGTTGGCGAACAAAGTCGCAAGGACGGTACCGCTATTACCAGCACCGGCAATTCCCATAGCCAAGCCTTGATGCTCTTTGGGGTACCATTGACTTGCCAACGGCAGCGCAGCTGCAAATGATGCTCCGGCTACGCCCAGGAGCAGGGCAACAACGTACAAGTGCTCCAGCGAATCAACCCACAGCCAGCCGAGCAAGAGAGGGATTATCGTAACAAGCATACCAATCTGTCCTGTGAGCTTCGGACCGATATAATCTGACATGAATCCGAGCACGAGCCGCAGCAGGGAACCACCGAGTATGGGTAGGGCGACAAGATTGGCTTTTTGTACAGGGTCCATTGGATAATCATTAGCAATTACAACGGCCAACGGTCCGATCATTCCCCATATCATAAAACTGATATCAAAATACAGAAAGGAGCCAAATAGGGTGGGCTTGTGTCCGCTTTTCCAGAAATTTTTTTTGTTCATTCTCCATCTCTCCTGTTCTAATTGTTGTTCTTTGTCTGCAAAATGTAATTTGAACATGAAAAAGCCGCAAATCGCCCCTACATGGTATCTAGGAAACGGTTTGCGGCTTCATTGCCGTGGTTGACACACCTCATTGTGAGTCGACTTGGTATGATCACGTTGGAGTGATTTTAATCAAATTATAAAAAAGAATCTGTTTTATGTCAATATACGTAACACGAAATCGCAAAAAAATTAAATATAAGGCGAAAAATATAGCATTCATGTATTAAATATTGACATAACATTCACGATTCAGTAATCTTAGATACATATCGGCACAACGATGTGCCGACATTTACGGCAACGGTGCCCTTTTCCATTGAATGGAGAAGGGCTTTTTCTGTCTTATTTTATTCGGAGAATGGGGCTGGTTTAATATGATGAAAAAACTGGTCGTCGTCGGCAACGGTATGGCAGGCATCAAATGTGTGGAGGAAATACTCGTTTTGGAGCCAGAGCGGTTCCAAATCACGATATTTGGTGCAGAGCCCCGTCCCGGGTACAACCGAGTGCTCCTGTCCAAAATGCTTCAGGAGGAGAGCTCATTTAAACATATCGTTACCCATGACTGGGACTGGTATGAAGAGAACGGGGTAAAGTTGTACGCGGGTGAACGCGTCTGTCGTATTGATGTTGCAGCCGGGATGGTGGAAACGGAATCCGGTATGAAAGAACCTTATGACATGCTCATATTGGCAACGGGCTCATTGCCTTTCATGCCGCCCATTCCCGGAGCTCGAAAACAGGGAGTAATCGCTTTTCGTGATGTGAATGATTGTGAAACCATGGCGAGATATGCCAAAACATACCGCAAGGCCACGGTTATCGGAGGGGGGTTGTTAGGACTTGAAGCCGCTCAAGGCCTACTGAATCTAGGGATGGAAACTGAGGTTGTTCATAATGCGCAGTATCTTATGAACCGTCAGCTTGACCGGACGGCGGCTGTGCTTCTGCAGCGAAAGCTGGAGCAACAGGGCATGAGGTTTCATTTGGCGAAGGAAACGGTCAACATCATAGGCCGAAACAGGGCGCAAGGATTGATGTTTGCGGACGGGGACAGGTTGGAAACGGATTTGGTTGTGCTGGCGGTTGGTATCCGACCGAATATCGAATTAGCTCAGGACAGCGGTCTGACCGTAAACCGTGCCATTGTCGTGGATGATTATATGCGCACGAGTATTCCTGGTATTTATGCCGTCGGCGAATGTGCTGAGCACCGCGGGATTTCATACGGGCTAGTGGCGCCGCTATATGAGCAGGGCAAAGTGCTGGCAAAAGTTATTTGTGGTCGTGAAACGGCTCCCTATGAAGGGACGGTTCCGTATGCGCAGCTCAAGGTAGCGGGAATCCATGTGTTTTCCGCAGGAGACATTCGTGATGAGGGAAACGAGACAGCAGTCATGGAATATAACGGGATGCTGGAGGTTTATAAAAAAGTGATGATGCACGGCGGTGCTGTCACTGGCGCCATTTTGTTCGGAGATACGGCGGAAAGTACCTCGCTGCTCGGAATGGTACAGCGCGGAGCGCCCGCTACAGAGCTTACATCCCGGGATAACAGCGGAAGCAAAGCGGAGGATGCGGCAGCCGCACTGCCGGAAGAGGAAACGGTATGTGCGTGCAACGGCGTGAGTAAGGGGGCTATTTTGCGAGCGATCACTACGGATAAGCTGAAGACGGTGGAAGAGGTGAAGAGCCGGACCAAAGCATCCGGTTCCTGTGGGGGCTGTCGGCCGCTGGTGGCTGCACTGGTCAAAAATAGTTTGTCCCAATCGACAGTTTCCGGACCTGTAGTTACTCCGACCGCCCAAGAAGTAGTCCCTGTGTGTGGATGTACGCATTACGATCATGATTCGCTTAAAACAGCTATGGTGGACGCAGCCTGTCAGACTCCAGATGAAGTAGTGTCCCGTCTCGGTTGGACTAGACAGCAGGGGTGTGAATTGTGTCGGCCGGCTGTACTTTATTATTTGGAATCCCTTGGGTTGCGCGACAGATCTGCGACAAATCCATTAGGTGCTGGTGTTGTGGTTCAGGTCACACCGCAGTACGGAGGAGAAGCGCCCTCTGCGGGTCTGCGCTTCACGAACCTAAATGCCGAGAATCGGGCTTTTGTTGAGTCGGACCTGATGGATCAGGCATTTGTAGAAGTAGCCTGGCTCAGAGAGCGGTTGGTAACTTTATGGGGAAGTCTCGCATTGCCCGCGTTGGTTACAGTTGCTATTTGTCCTGGATCGGCGTATCCGGCAGGTGTACTTGTCCACGATATTGGAATATCCCGATCTCCAGTAGGCTGGGAGGTTTATGCCGGTGGCCATGCAGAGCATCCAGTTCGCCAGGGGCAGCTGCTTGGATTGGAGGAAGACCCGGCAGAAGCGGTCCTGATGGCTGTAGCCTGCTTGCAAATATACCGACATAGTGCCCGGTATGGGGAGAAAATGTGGGAGTGGATTGAAAGGACTGGCGTTCTGGCATTACGGGAAAGTGTGCTTGACGCTGCTCTTCGAAGTGGACTGGCGGGTAGCCTGCGGACCACAATGCTGACAGGATGATGTGATGGGTTGAGTTCAGTTGTGGCGATATTCTATCGTGTGCAGACAATAAAATTCCGAAAAATGGCGAAGGGGAGGTGACTTTGATGTGTCAGTCAGGAGAAGGCAAACCGGAAGCTGGGCTACATGTATCGTCAGTAATGGATACGCAGTGCCCGTTTTGCAGCGTGCAATGTAAGATGACCGTTAGTGCGGGTACGGAGACACTTGCGGGTATCATCCGTACAGTGTATAAGGCGGAAGGGAAGCCTAATGCAGCCTCGCAGGGTAGGCTGTGCATCAAGGGAATGAATGCGCATCAGCATGCGACTCATGCGGAAAGGCTGGTACAGCCCCTCATACGCAAAGAGGGCAAACTTGTTCCCGTCAAGTGGGAGGAGGCGTTGGATACTATAGCTAGCAGTTTCTCTACGCTGCTGTCCACACAGGGTCCCGATGCAATCGGAATTTACGGTGGAGGTTCACTCTCCAATGAAACGGCTTATTTACTCGGTAAATTTGCAAGAGTGGCTGTAGGTACACGATATATCGATTATAACGGGCGCTTCTGCATGTCGGCAGCGGCATCCGCTGGCAGTAAAGTGTTTGGCGTTGATCGCGGACTGACCTGCAGACTGGCTGATATTCCGTGGGCTCGTTGTATTGTGCTTGCAGGCACGAATATCGCTGAATGCCAGCCGACCTTAATGCCTTATTTTCATCAGGCGAAGGAAAACGGCGCGTTTGTCATTGTAATTGACCCGCGCGCGACACCAACGGCGGCGGCTGCCGATTTGCACCTGCAAATCAAGCCAGGTATGGATGCTGTGCTGGCTAATGCCATGCTAAAGGTCATCGTGGACGAAGGATTTGCGAATGAAGAGTTTATCCGCAAGCGGACCAACGGCTATGATCAGCTGTTGACTCATTTGAAGGGTGTGGATCTGAGCGAATCGGCTGCGTTGTGCGGAATTGAGGTAGAAATGATCCAGCAGGCAGCACGTGCCTTTGGCAGTGTGGAGACCGGCATCGTTTTTACGGCCAGGGGTGTTGAACAGCAGACAGATGGACATATGGCGGTGCGTGCATTTCTTAATCTGGTGCTGGCCACTGGCAAGATTGGAAGGGAAGGGTGCGGTTATGGAGCTATTACAGGTCAGGGAAACGGGCAAGGGGGGCGAGAGCACGGCCAAAAGGCTGACCAGCTTCCTGGTTACAGATCAATTGAGGATGAAGAAGATCGAGCCTATGTGGCGTCCGTGTGGGGAGTAAAACCAAGCAGTTTACCGGGTAAGGGAGTGTCCGCCTATGAAATGATGGAGCTTGTCCATCAGAGAGAAATCCAAGCTTTGTTCGTGATGGGCTCTAATCCTGTTGTATCTAACCCGAATGTCCGGCTGGTGGAGGAAGCCCTCAAAAAGCTGAATCTGCTGGTTGTGGCGGATATGTTTCTCACTGAAACCGCGCGGATGGCCGACGTTGTTTTGCCTGTGACGTCTTATTTGGAGAATACGGGGACGATGACCAATCTGGAGGGCCGCGTTCTGCTACGGGAAGCGGCGAGGTCCGCACCAGGCGAGGCTAGAGATGACTGGAATATTTTGTGTCAGGTAGCTGCAAAGCTAAACAAGGGCAGCTATTTCTCGTACAGGGATGCTGAGCATATCTTTGAAGAACTGCGGCTTGCCAGCCGGGGCGGTCCTGCCGATTATTATGGGATCACATATGACAGGCTGCGTCGTGAAGAAGGGGTATATTGGCCATGCCCGTCTACGGACAGAGCCGGTATGGATACGATGTTTCGGGAAACCTTTGCCCATTCCGATCAAAAGGCTATTTTTACGGTGGTTGAAAGCTGTGGAGCAGGAGAGGAGATATCAGAGGAGTACCCGCTTATTTTGACGAACGGCCGCGTGCTGGCTCACTATTTGACTGGTGCACAAACGCGCAGAAGTCCGTCGCTGGCCGCACGAGAGATTGAAAATTATGTAGAAATTCATCCGCGGACAGCGCGACGCTGGCATATCAGGGACGGGGAGTGGGTAGAAATAGCATCACAGCGCGGTAGCTTCACTGTCCGCAGCCGGATCAAACCACATATCCGCGAAGATACGCTCTTCGTGCCCATGCATTGGGGTGGGATACAAAATGTAAATCGGGCGACTCGACCCGATCTTGATCCGTTCTGCCGGATGCCTGGCTTCAAAACGGCTGCTGTGCGTATCCGTCCCCTTCATCTGGCTGCAGTTGCAACAAGTGCAGATAATGGGGAATGGTCTGAGTTCTAGAGCAGGACTGAGTAAGTGACTTTTTCTTTGCATAAAAGGCCAGCCCCCTTTGTATGAGTGAGGGGCTGGCCTATTTGACTTGGATAGTTTAGGGCCCGCAATCCCTAGACTGCGTGACGCCAATAATTATAAATGCAATCGGGTTTCGGATCTGCTTGCTCCCGTTTTTATTTCTTTTCTGAGCATAGCTTCCCGCCAGTGACAATACAAACCCCAGGCGTCCCCGTTTTCTAACAGCGGTTTGCAGGTATACAAACCTTCCTCTATGGAGTCGACTCGCCCTGCAACGAACAGTCGGACCGCACTGTTGAGTAACACTTGATTCGAAAAGGCTATAGAAGCTGTGCCTTGTAGCACTTCCTCCGTAATGCGCAGTTGTTCAGCGGGGGTCCAGTTATGCTCTGGTACCACCGAATCCAGCCCGTACATTTCCGGATCAATAACCTGTAGTGATACCTCGCCGTTAGCAAGCAGGTAAGTCCGGGTCGGCCGATCGATGAACAGATCCTCCGATCCTTCGCTCCCCTGGACGATCAGAGCCCTGCGGTAATTCAGATTTTGCATGAGTTTTGCCGTCTTCTCGAACACAGTATTGTGGAAAACGCCGGATACAATATACGGGGAAGAACCGTAATCAACCAGTTTCTCGGCAGTATTCAGCACTGTGCGAAGCCCCAGCTCTTCGCGAATGGGCCGCATATCTCGCAGGGGCGCGCACCACTGTTCGGAGGCAACGAACAGTACACCAGTCAGCTTCGCGGCATGAATGGCGGTTTCACGTGTCATGTTCCGGGACGTTACCCCCATTTCCTGCAGTAAAAGCGGGAGCGTAACACCCCATTTGGGAGGGAGAGGTGCACTGCCATGCATCGTTACAGGAATTCCGCATGAGGCGAGTAGAAAGGCCGTTGCGAAGGTGGCGATAAATGAAGACTTTCTGCCATCGTACGGACCGGCGAAATCAATCCCTTCCTGCATCGGAAAGCGATGGGTATATTTACGGCAGATGTTTACGAATGCTTCCAACTCGGCAACACTCTCCATTTTAATGCGCTCCGCGGCAAAGAAAGCTCCGATTTGAGCAGGGGTTGCTGACTGGGTCATAATAAGTTCGGCAGCAGCTTCGGCTTCGGCGTAATTCAGATCCCGGGCGCCCCTTTTGCCGCGACCAACTTCTTTTAATATTTCAATGATATTCATGTTCGGGCCCCTTTCAGATTTATGCTTTTAGCATTTGCTGTGCTTTGACGATGGAGATGGCCACATCAACGATACGTTTGCGTTCGTTCATTGCTTTTTTGCGTAGCACATCATATGCTTCCGCTTCCGGGATACCGTTTACTTCCCCAAGTATTCCTTTCGCCATATCAATCCATTTGCGTTCTTCCAGCCGAGCGGTCAGTTGCTTGCGTTCACTTTGCCAGTGCTGGCGTTCAAAAAAGCGTTTGGCGCTAAAATGAAGAGCCCAATTCAGCTCATGGGCTGCCATAGAAGGGGTTAGAATGCCATCGACAGTGACATCAGCTTCACAGGCCTCTGTCGATGATAGCGCTGATTCTGCGCTGCACCACCAGAGCAATGGGATCGCTTTGGCTTGCTCCAGCCTGCCACTCCATATGCTGATAGTGCCGACAGGTATGTTTAGTACCGCCGCGTCTGCATTAAGAATTAGCTGTTTGATTTCAGATTCATTGCGGCAGGGCAGGGTTAGGTATCCGTTGGACTCTAAAAGGTGCTCAGGTCCTGCCTGCCATGAGGAAACGGCGTGTGTCTGCTCAGATACATAGTCAGAATGTAAGTGAATTACCAACAAGGAACGCAAGCGGGCTCCTCCTCTCTGTAACATGAAGGGTAGTTAGCGATGGGGATAGTAATCATTGATAACAAATATGACATAAGATTTTGTCTGCCTGCTTATTTTTTTTATCATCATCAAGCTAAAACGGACTTTTAAACCATTTTGGCGTGTTTTGGACTGAAAATCAATCCTAATTTTGTAGGGGAGTGATATTTTATACGTCATAGATATGTTACATGGTGATAAAATATAATTTTTTATAAGTTAATGCGTAAGGAATGTTGACATATCATTTGAAGCATTATATATTAGCTACAATACTTTTTAATTCCATACTCTGATGGATACAACGGCGTATTCGATGAAACGGCAATGGAGCCTGTTTTCTCATGTGGAGGGATATTTTGAATCCCCATATGTGAAGCAGGCTTTTTATGTTTTGAGGATACAAATGGAAGGGAAGTGACCTGATGAACGATATCCAAAAGTTAGTGTTGATCGGCAACGGAATGGCGGGGATACGCACTCTCGAACATTTGCTGAAGCTTGCACCAGGTAGCTATGAGATTACGGTATTCGGGGCCGAGCCCCATCCAAACTATAACCGGATCATGCTGTCCTCCGTTCTGGCGGGAGGGGCTGGTTTGCAGGATATTGTCATTAACGACTGGAGTTGGTATGAAGACAACAATATTCGATTGTATACCGATGATCCTGTCACAGCCATCAATACGGAAAAGCAGCAGGTGACGTCGCGCTCCGGCGTATGCATCTCTTATGATTTGTTGTTGTTGGCAACAGGTTCTAAAGCCTTTATTCTGCCGCTTCCAGGGGCCGACAAGGAGGGTGTTATCGGTTTTAGGGATATTCGTGACTGTGAAACGATGATGGAGACGGCAAAGACGCACAAAAAAGCAGCTGTTATCGGCGGCGGATTGCTTGGGCTAGAGGCAGCTAGGGGGCTGCTTAACTTGGGGATGGACGTCACAGTTATTCATATTAACGGATATATTATGGATCGGCAGCTGGATGAGGCTGCTTCCCTTATGCTCCGGCGCGAGCTGGAGGAGCAGGGAATGACTTTTCTGGTCAATAAGCGAACGGCGGCTATTACGGGCCGTCGTCGCGTGGAAGGATTGAAATTTGCCGATGGCAGTGAGCTGGAAGCAGACTTGATCGTTATGGCGGTAGGCATCAGACCAGACATTGAACTGGCGGTGTCGGCGGGAATTCCTGTAAACCGTGGCATCATCGTAAATGATTACATGGAAACGAATGTCCCTGGCATATACGCCGTTGGCGAATGTGCAGAACACCAGGGAATCACTTACGGACTGGTAGCTCCATTATATGAGCAGGGTGGTGTGCTGGCTCAGCGGCTCGCGGGAATGGAGACTCCCGGCTACAGTGGTTCCGTCACTTCTACAAGGTTGAAGGTATCGGGTGTCGACGTGTTTTCAGCAGGGCATTACAAGGATGAACCGGGAACACGTTCCCTGCGGTATCAGGATGATATTGGCGGCGTCTACAAAAAAATCGTGATCAAGGACGAAAAACTGATCGGAGCCGTTCTGTTTGGGGATACGTCTGACGGAGCCATGCTGTTTTCTTTGATCAAAAGTGGCGAGTCGGTGGTTGGCCGAGAGAAAGAGTTATTACTTGGCTTCAATCCCGGTCAACCTGAAGCTAGTGGCGCCATGATGCTGGAGCAGATGCCTGATGACGAAATTGTATGCGGATGTAATGGTGTATCCAAGGGTGACATTGGAGAGGCGGTTGCGGCTGGCTGCCGGAGTGTCGGGGAGATTAAGGCATGTACGAAGGCATCGGCATCATGTGGCGGCTGCAAGCCATTAGTGGAGGGACTCTTACAGCTATACGCAGGCGCAGAAGCCGGAGAAACGCTGAAAGAGGGGATTTGTAGTTGTACGACGCTTGACCGGGAAGCGATCATTGATGGCATTCGGGAGATGGGATTGAAGAGCGTCAAAGAAGTGATGAATGTGCTGGGATGGAACGAACCGGAAGGTTGCACGAAATGTCGGCCGGCCCTCAATTATTATCTAGGTATGGTATGGCCGATGGATTATGAGGATGAGAAGGAATCCAGATTCACGAATGAACGGTACCATGCCAATATACAGAAAGATGGCACATATTCTGTCGTGCCCCGCATTTATGGAGGAGTTACTTCACCTGCCGACCTGAAGAAAATTGCTGCTGTCGCAGAAAAATACAATGTGCCTCTGGTTAAATTTACGGGTGGCCAACGTCTTGACCTGCTTGGTGTGAAAAAGGAGGATTTGCCGGGGATCTGGGCCGAGTTGGATATGCCGTCTGGATATGCCTATGGAAAGACGCTGCGAACGGTTAAGACGTGCGTAGGTAACACCTTTTGCCGCTTTGGCACTCAGGATGCTATGGGTATGGGCATTCGGTTGGAAAAGGCATTTGAACGGCTGAATGCGCCATCCAAAGTCAAACTGGCTGTATCTGGTTGCCCGCGTAACTGCGCTGAAGCGACGATCAAGGATTTAGGCGTCGTTGCTATTGACGGTGGCTGGGGGATCTACGTTGGAGGTAACGGCGGTATTAAGGTTCGGGCAGCTGAACTGCTTTGTACCGTTAAAACCGAGGATGAAGTAATGGAATGGACCGGTGCCTATCTGCAGTATTATCGCGAGCAGGCCAATTGGAACGAACGCACAGCCCATTGGGTGGAACGGGTCGGAGTTGAATCCATCAAACAGGCACTCGCGAATGCAGAGACGAGGAAACAACTGGTGACCAGAATTGAAGAGACGTTAAGCACGACGACTGATCCGTGGCACGAAATTATTCACAACGAAGAGCTGCGCAAAAATTTTGTACAGTTGCCGGAACTTAAGGCAGTAACGGAATAGGGGGCTGACAAAATGGAGACCAATACGACAACCAACAGAGTCAGAATAGCTGATCTGAACGAAATTGACCGACGTGGAGCAAGGACAGTTCGCATTCATAATACAGAGATAGCTGTATTCCGTCTGAGCGATGGCAGCGTGCATGCGCTTGAGAATCGTTGTCCGCACAAAGGGGGGCGGTTATCCGAAGGAATGATATGTGGCTCAGCGGTCCATTGTCCGCTCCATGACTGGAAAGTTAACCTTTCCACTGGCCGGGTGCAAGAGCCGGATACTGGATGTGTGACTGCTTACCCCACGGAGATTGATAGTGAGAGCGGGGCGGTTTATATCGTAATCTAAGAGTTCTATACGTATTGTGCTGATGGTTCTGCTTTTTTTCTTCTATATAATAGAAGGATCAAGGTGAAAGGCTTTGTTGAAGAAGTGGTGCTGTTAAAGTGCAATGATCTCAGTATACAGAAAAGTCGACCCTATTTTTTCGGGCGGCTTTTTTATCTTATATGTATGATTTAAATTAAAAAATAGGTTATTGACTAAATCTTAGTCAATAACCTATCTTCTTTTCTCAGGATAACTCGCTTTATCTCTAGACAAATAAAAAAAGCCTTGAGAATCAAGGCTTTTGACGAATAGGACGGATGGGGATCGAACCCATGACCCTTACCCTGTCAAGATAATGCTCTCCCGCTGAGCTACCGTCCTGCGGTTACTAGATAATATCATGTATTAACCATATATGTAAAGTGAAAAAATAGAAGTCAGCCTGTACTTCATGATCATTTATATATATAATTCGAATTTAGCGAGTTTGCAATTTGGAATTAATGATAGGGGGAACAGATGATGGCCGCAGAAATTATAAGTGTAACAACAGAGGAACAGCTACAGGAGGCAATATCGATCCGTACCAAAGTGTTTGTCGAGGAGCAAAAGGTTCCTCTTGATTTAGAAATTGACCATTATGACAAGCTGGGAGATACGGCCCATCATTTGCTAATTTGTGAACATGGTGAAATGGTGGCCACTGGTCGATTGACATACTATGAGGAAGATACAGCTAAAATGCAACGTATTGCCGTTCTCAAGGAGCATCGTGCGGCAGGCTATGGACGTGTATTACTGCTAGCACTGGAGGAACGTGCACGTGAATTGGGGTTAAGATACTCGCTGCTAGATGCCCAATGCCAAGCCGAGAGGTTTTACGAAAAGCTCGGTTATGAGACGATCTCCGATGAACCTTTTGACGATGCGGGAATACCGCATGTACGTATGCGCAAAAAGTTGTAGTCGACAGCGTAAGGTGCATACAAATCTGTACAATGTGCATGCTAGTAAAAGTTCCTCCACTATAATACTATGGATAAGGAGCGATACAGTATGGCTGATACAGAACGAGAGCAAATTACAGCAGTACGTAAAGACGGGGATGGCGACCTTACGTCTTTTCAGACATCTACCGGTCGGGTTTTAGATTATAACCAAGCATTGAACGAGATTGAAGCAGGCTCAATTGCAGGCGTTAACGTTTTCAAGGCCAAGGATGGAAGCAAACGAATTCGGGGAGATGCCGATGGAGATCCATCTAATAACCTGGATCAACTGCCATTGTTCTGACCTTACAACATTAGAATACAAGTTCATCATTATATTCAAGAACAGCAAGCCGCCTGGCTATCCTTTGTAGGAAAGCCAGGCGGCTTTTTGTTAATTGTTCAAACTGTATTTAGCATGCTACTCTGCACGTTCCAACTCTGTAAGTTGATATACTCGTTGCTGCTCCAGAAAGGACATGACTCCTGCTTTCTCCCTGAATTGTTCCATATCATCACTATAGTGCATCAGATGAATCCGCTCTTGAAGAGATGGCGCCAAGCTTAGCAGCTCGTCCAACGTCGTATGGACTTCTCCAGCGCCTTGTAATTGAACCTCGTGCAGAATACTCCGACATCCTCGTTCATGCACCAGATGATGAAGCAAATCAGGGTCAAAAACCATATCTGCACTATAAAAAAGGTGGTCATTAATGAATATTGAATAACTGTTTTTACCCGGAATATGCCTTGTAGGGATTAGCTCCACCTGGATACCCGATACTAATGTAGTGGGTACACCAGGCGTTATTACGTTTACCTCGAATACATCTTCAAGCTTGTCAATCATACCTTGCTGTGACATTCCGCCCTTGAGCGTATGTTCCCACAAAGGGTGGATTAGTGGTTCGGCGATATAAAGTAGAGGCTTGCGACGATGGAGAATGTTCATTTGAAAACCGAATTCCTCCAAACCTCCGACATGATCTGCGTGAATATGTGTGATTAAAATTGCGCCAATATCAGGCAAAGGGACGCCCATTTGGTGTAATGCTAAAGAAGCGGTTGTACCGCAATCGATCAGCAGTTTACCTTCTCCGCTGTCCAGCAGCGCGTTGTTGTTGTAATAATGCTTGGCAAAGGCACTGCCTGTGCCAAGCATTTGTATCGTTAGGCTCATTATGGATTATCCCTCCGGACTTTGTGTACTAGGACATTCTACAGTCGTATTTTATCACCTATGCTGCTGGAACTAAAGATTTGGCTCCTTATGTAAAAACTTTGGACAATTTGTGAAACACAGCGCAACTTGTGCGGCTGAGCTAGGTATAAATGTACGACAGAAGGTTTTAAACAGATAACGATGGAGGGATTAGTAGTGATGAAATGGAGAAAAGTGATGGCCCTAGTGATGGCCTTTTCAATAATGGGAGGGACCGCCATTTCGGCGGAATCCGCCAAGGACCAAGTGCAGTTGATTATTAATGGAGAAGTGTCAAAAGATGGCGCAGTTGTCATTGATGGGAAAACCTATGTGCCCATCCGTGATTTTAACGGACTTGTAAATTTTGATCCATCCGGTGGAAAAGTTGTTTTCGACCAGCCTAACGTGCATATGTTCCTGTTCAAGGGAGATACGGTGTTTGGTAACGTGAATAAAGGCAATAAAGTGAAATTTAATGTATTCAGTCAAATTGATACCTTGAAAACAGATATCTCTGGAGTGAAGGTAGCGATCACCGACCCTTCAGGCAACGTGAAGGATATTCAGTCCCAAGATATCAAAGGAGCGCAAAAGGATAACTTCTGGTTCCGTACGAACGACTTTACGTATGATTTCAAAACAGCAGGGAATTACCGGGTTGGTTTCTACATTAAAGAGAGCAAAGACGGCAGCTATACCCTGGTGTCCGAAAAAGTCATTACAGCGATAAATTAGGCATACCACAAATTGACCTGCACCCTTGATCATGTTACGATACGGGGGAAAATAAAACAATTTGAAGGTAGGTATTTCCATGAGTGATCACAAACATGAACACGGTGAAGCCTGCAACCACGATCATGACCACGAACATGAAGAAATGGTTCTTACGCTAACTGATGAAAATGGTAAAGATGTAGAAATGGTGCTGGTAGAGACCTTTGACGTAGAAGATCACGTTTATGCTCTTCTGCTTGAGCGAGGCAATCCCGAAGCGGATGGCATTATTCTTCGTATGGAAGAAGAAAACGAAGAAATGGTGCTTTACAATATTGAGGACGAAGATGAGTGGAAACGTGTAGAAGCCGCATATAGCGAGCTTGTTGCCCAATACGAATAGAATTGGATGTAGCAGCTGCATAGCTCTTTAAGAAAAAGCCCCCAAATGGGGGCTTTTTTTGTTGGCTATCAACATATTTTGTAAGCATGTGTTGACAGTTCAATATTATGAAATAGCGTCAGTCTCGACGATAACCTTCACCTGATGTACTGTTCGGTCCTCAGGTCCTTTAACAGGCAGGCCTACTTCTACATGATCAACAATATAATCAATATTGTCCTGCGAAATAACTTCTCCTGGCAGTAAGATCGGAATACCAGGTGGATACACATAAATGAATTCTGCAATAATGCGGCCAGCAGATTCCTTGAAAGGCACGATTTCCGTATCTCCATAAAAAGCGTCTCTTGGAATAAGGGAGAGCTGAGGAATATCCGGTATCTTTACAACCAGTTCATGCTCCTGACCTGTGGAATAGTGCAGAGAAGCCAGCTCACGCAGAGCTTTCAACAAAATTTCAATTTCCTCTTTGGTATCACCAGGGGTCACCAAACAGAGAATATTGTACATATCGCTAAGCTCAACCTCGATATTGTAGTGATCTCTCAGCCAATTTTCGACATCGTATCCGGTAAGACCTAAATGACGGATATGAACCGTAATTTTGGTTGGATCATAATCGTAGGTAGCTTCCGTGCCGAGAATTTCACTACCAAAGCAATATAGTCCTTCAATCTTGTTAACCTCTGAGCGGCAATATTCAGCCAAATCAAGGGCTCGTTGTGCTATTTCATGACCGTTAAGTGCTAGGTTGCGTCGGGATGTGTCCAAGGAAGCCAACAGGAGATACGAAGTGGATGTCGTTGTCAGCATACTGAAAATCGTTTGTACACGTTGTGGGTTAACGTATCCGTTTTTCGTATTTACATTCAAGATCGAGCTTTGTGTCAAGGAACCGCCCAGCTTGTGGACACTTGTAGCTGACATGTCTGCTCCCGCCTCCATGGCGGACATCGGTAGATCAGGATGAAAATGAATCAGTACCCCGTGAGCCTCATCGACCAGGACCGGCACATTATAGCTGTGAGCGAGATCTACAATTTCTTTTAAGTCGGCGCACACACCGTAATATGTCGGGTTGATAACAAGGACGCCCTTGGCGTCAGGGTGGCGTTCCAATGCCCGGCGTACGGACTTGGTTGTAACCCCGTGGTGAATACCGAGATTTTCATCACTGACTGGAGAAATGAATACTGGTTTTGCACCAGCAAAGATAATGGCAGACATTATAGATTTGTGTACGTTTCTGGGTACAATAATTTTATCACCTGGCAAGCAAATGGACATAATCATGGTGATGATGGCTCCGCTTGTCCCCTGTACACTGTAGTAAGTATAATCTGCTCCGAAGGCATCTGCTGCAAGCTTTTGGGCTTCTTCGATGACACCTGTTGGTTGATGCAGATCGTCCAATGGAGCGATGTTGATCATATCTATGGAAAAGGCATTATCCCCCATAAATTCGCGAAATTCCGGATCTGCTCCGACTCCCTTTTTATGACCTGGGATGTGAAATTGAACCGGGTTGCTCTGAGCGTGCTTCTTCAAAGCAGTAAAAAGCGGGGTGTTGCTTTGATTCATTAGTGTTGTCACAACCTTTCGTGCAGGATTTCGACAATCCTGTGCAAGTGATAATAGAACAAAATTGAGTATAGCAGTTTGAAGTAGGAATGCAAGCGATTGAGGGCGCATTTATTTGCGAAAGAGTGGAGTAGGCGGAGAACCCGGTCTTTATAGCCAAAAAACGAAGGTGGAGGATGTGGATTAGATGTGGCAAAAAGGACGAAAAGAAGCTCCGCAGCGGCTGTGGACTCCTTTTTTTAGCAAATTGTGGGTTTTGGTATTTCTAGTCGAATTTATGAAAGGATCTCTTCTGGTATCCATCCTTCCGGTATATATGGGAGAAACGCTTGGTTTGTCAGCCGGGATTATTGGTTTAGCCTTTTCACTTCAATATTTTGGAGACAATGCGTTCCGGGCACCGGCGGGCTGGATGGCTGAACGGCTTGGTTACCGTGGAACGATGTCGACCGCACTGTTGTTTACGCTTGTAGCTATTATTATGCTGAGCGTACTGTCAGAGCCCGTGTGGCTCGTCGTCGCGTGTCTGCTGCTCGGTCTGGGTACTTCTCCGCTCTGGCCTTGTGTTATGACCGGAACGACCGAAATGTCCGGGCCTAATAACAGCAATGGCGCGGCGATGGGCACACTGGAAATTGCGTCTATGGGCGGAACGGGATTGGGTCCGCTCATTATGAACTTCGCCATATCCCACTATGGGCATTCTTACGGCATGGTGTTCATGATTTTGATAGGATGCAGTGTTGTATTGTTGTTGGTTGCTCTCATGCTGCCAGGACCGAAAAGGTCTGCTAACAAAGGTGACCTCGAACAGAGCGCTCTAGTGTCGTCTGATGGGCACATAAAGCAGAAGCGGGGAGTTCTGAAAGGAATCCAGGAGACGATTGGCGTGCTCAAAACAAAGCTTAACGTCAATCCGTTAATTTACCCGGCGCTGTTTTTGCAGTCTTTTGTTATCGGTTTAATCAGCCCGGTACTGACGCTATACGCTCGGACGGACCTCGGGATTTCACCAAACCTGTACAGCGTCCTCCTGATTGCAGGCGGTGGGGTGACTGTGCTGGCACTGATCCCTTGCGGCAAGTTGGTCGACCGACTTGGAACGGAGTATTTTCTACATGTTGGTTTTTTGCTAGCCGGAATTACACTGTTTCTCTTTTCAATCGTTCGCTCTATTCCGCTGGTGTTTGTATCCGTAGCGCTTATTGGTTTGGGATATGCGCTCATTTTGCCTGCATGGAACACATTTCTTGCCCGACTGATTCCGGAAAGCGAGCGAGCAACGGTATGGGGCTTTTTTTTAACACTTCAAGGCTCCGGCATGGTTATAGGCCCGCTCGTTTCAGGAGTGCTATGGGACCGTGCCGGACACACAGCACCATTTATCATCAGTGGGGTCGTGATGCTGCTCATGTTTGGCTGCCACCTGGCTCTGGCGCGTAATCCACGCAGGAAGACTGTGGAGGCCTGAACAGCACCTTGAAAAGCGGCGAGGGCTACTCTTTCGAGAAAGACATTCGGTACAGCGGCAGTAAATGCTCAAAGGTAGAACGCACAGCCTGTAATAATGCAGCCCCGTCGCTGGCGAGTGGATCTTCTCGGTCAATACGGATTCCACACATGACCTCCGCTTTTTTTACCTGTTGCAGCTTGTGGATGATCGTTTGAAAATCTTCATTATCCATGTGTTGTTGTTCTGTGCCTTCTGGAGCCATATGATCCATGGACCAGTAAAAATGATCCGGTAGGTTAGAACGTACATCACTCAGGTTGGCTTCGAGCGCCTGGGCAAATGTAGCTTTGTTCGGGCTTTCATAAATAATTGCGAAGATGACGAAAAGATGGGAAGCGAACATGCCTACCTCAAAATGCGGCAGCGCCTTGTATCCGCGCTTGTTTGCCGCCCAGGCAACCCAAGTATCTTTGGGGGGATTGACTTTCCGTCGTGCATGCTTGGCAACGTGAACGTGCATAGGCTCCCCACATAAGTCTGTCAGGAACGGGGCCAATTCCTCGCCAATTGCCTCCAGCTTGGGCCGAACCTGCTGAATCAGCACTTCCATACGAGGCTCCAACCCCGGTATTTCAAAAACATCGAAGTCCTTTGCAGTAAATCCACTAAATGTCATTCCTTTTCCTCCTGTAACTGGGTTAGGCCATGTCGTGTGGCGTAATATGTCCGATTATAGCATAATGCCGCCGGGCGTGGCCGACTTTAGACCAGGTTTGAAACAAGCATATAAGGCAAAAGTAGGATTGTGCGCTGTTACTCATAAAAATAGGTCAAATAACCAAGTACCCTTACATAAAATGAAGTATAAAATAGAGCAAGGGAAGATCAAGCGGGAAAGCCGCAGGCTTGCTGTAGCCGGACTTCTTGAATCGGACTTGAAAAAGGAGGGAATGCCGTGAACAAGGGCTGTGAGGTAGAATATTGCAATCTAGAGCTCCGGTTTAGCCGTCGGCATATCCATAATCTGATCAAGGATTTGATATCGGAAGGGTATTCGCTGTACTGGAGCGAGGATGAGTCGTACCTGGTTTTGTCGGTGAGAACCGGGCGCAAGCTGGTGAAGCTCCGTTTTCAACAGCTGCGCACAGGACACTACAAGTTGGCTGGAGATTATGTAATCCGCGATGCCAAGCTGGCTGAGTGGTTGGAGAAGCTGATTGGAAGCACCCGAGGTCATGCCATTGTCAAAAGAGTTAAGGATCATCATATTTTAGTAGAAAATATTTTGTTCGGTGAGGTTATTCGTCTGGTCGAGGTTACTGGCTTTAAGCAGCGTGTCATTTATCAGAAAGGACCGGTGCTGTCCGCACAGGAAATGGAGGATATGTACGCTTCCAATGAAGGGGAAACCCGGCTGCTGCTGCTCAAAATGGAAGTAGACGATGAATTGGAGAAACTGTTCACAGCGATGACAGACGGAGATAAGGCTAAAATCGGGAATTGCCATGAACGCCTGCAAACGCTATCCCACCAACTGTTGATGATGGAAGTGTAATACATCTGAACACCTCATGAAAATGGGGTGTTTTGATCTGTGAATAGACAGGGGTTCACTTCTGACACCAAAAACGTTAAAATAGAAGTGCACGTGTTCCGATTCACATAAAGTGTAATGCGGTAAAGCGGCGATGTAGAAGACAAAATATGTTGCAAAGGATGAGGAACCAGATGGCAAAACAGCAAATTGGTGTGATCGGCCTGGCGGTAATGGGTAAGAATTTAGCCCTTAATATTGAGAGCAGAGGCTTCACCGTCTCGGTTTTTAATCGCTCTCCAGAAAAAACGCACGATCTTATCAAAGAAGCAGAAGGTAAAAAACTGACGGGTACTTTCTCTATTGAAGAATTTGTGAACTCATTGGAGTCACCCCGTAAAATCCTGATCATGGTTCAAGCTGGTAAAGCTACAGATGCCACGATTGAACAGCTTGTGCCTCATCTGGACAAGGGCGACATTATTATAGACGGAGGCAATGCCTACTTCCCTGATACACAGCGCCGCAGCAAGGAGCTGGAGGAAAAAGGACTTCGCTTTATTGGTACAGGCGTATCCGGTGGTGAAGAAGGTGCCTTGAATGGTCCTGCTATTATGCCAGGTGGACAAGAAAGTGCCTATAAACTGGTAGAGCCGATTCTAACGGCAATCTCTGCTAAAGTGGAAGGCGACCCATGCTGTACATATATCGGTCCCGACGGTGCTGGTCACTATGTGAAAATGGTGCATAACGGTATCGAGTACGGCGACATGCAATTGATCGGTGAAGCTTATCACCTGTTAAAATCAGTCCTGAACGTGAATGCGGAAGAGCTTCATGAAATCTTCACGGAATGGAATAAAGGGGAACTGGACAGCTACCTGATCGAAATTACAGCTGACATCTTCTCCCAATACGATGCTGAAACAGGCAAGCCAATGGTAGACGTTATCTTGGATGCTGCTGGTCAAAAAGGTACAGGTAAATGGACAAGCCAAAGCGCTTTGGATCTGGGTGTGCCATTGTCCATGATTACCGAATCCGTATTCTCCCGCTTCTTGTCTGCTATGAAAGACGAGCGCATTGCGGCAAGCAAAGTGCTGAGCGGTCCTAATGCTGAGTCCTTCAGTGGCGACAAAAAAGAATTTATCGAAAGCGTACGTAAAGCACTGTTTGCAAGTAAAATTGTGTCCTATGCTCAAGGTTTCGCTCAAATGCGTGCAGCTTCCGATGAATATGATTGGGATTTGAAATACGGAAAAATCGCTATGATCTTCCGCGGCGGTTGCATTATCCGCTCGCAATTCCTGCAAAACATCAAGGATGCATATGACCGCGACCCTGCCTTGAAAAACCTGTTACTGGATTCTTACTTCAAAAATGTAGTTGAAACGTATCAAGATGCATGGCGTCAAGTGATTTCCGTAGCTGTATCTCAAGGTATTCCAGTGCCTGGCTTCTCCAGCGCGCTTGCATACTATGACAGCTACCGGACTGAGCGTTTGCCAGCAAATCTGCTGCAAGCACAACGTGACTACTTTGGTGCCCATACGTTCAAACGTGTGGACAAAGAAGGCGTATTCCATCATCAATGGTTCTAATGAACGGACGGATATGCATGAATAGCATTATGTAATACAACGGAAGCTTTTTTGCCCTATGGGTAGAAGAAGCTTCCGTTTTTTAATTTTTAATTATGGATATCATTCTAGGGTAGTAGAGGATTGTGTAATCTTTTGAGGCTATGGTATGATAGGGACAGAACGTTTTAATGCATTACCGCGTCTAAGCTTTGAGTTAAAACAAAAGAGACGGGAAGTTCCCGTCTCTTTTGTTAAGTAGGTTTTCTATTGCTCCTGTGCCCATTGCAGCATGCCGCCGGTCATGTTAGTACAGCCTTCATAACCTAGCTGCTGTAGATATTCGCAGGCTCGTTCACTGCGATAACCGCTCCGGCAAATAAAGATAATTTCACCGGTGCGTTCAATTTCTTCAAGACGACCCGGAAGTTGTCCGAGCGGAATGTGCTTGGCACCTTCAATCATGCCTTCCGCTACTTCTTCCGCTTCGCGGACGTCGATTAATTGCAATTGCTCTCCTGCTTGCAGACGTGCGCGCAACTCAGAAGGTTCAATCAGGGCGATTTGCGTCATGGCCGGACCTCTTTTCTGATAAATAATGGGTGCTACGTATGTTTTTGACGTGTGCAAAATGTCACACACACTCTATGTATGATAGCTAAGCTATCTCTAGGCTGTCAATCGGCTTAATCCTAAAGGCAGGTATAGATTAATTAACCGACGGGATTCACTCGGGCGACCTAGATTAATATTTCTTATTTTTTGGGTGGAGAAATGAATGCTACAACTTGTATAATTAACGTAAAATAGGATGGTTTGAACCGAAAAGGAGCATGTACATTATGGATGTTATCGTTAGACCTACCCCTTCCTTGCAAGGAGAGATTGGGGCCCTATCCTCCAAAAACTACACTACCCGTTATCTGCTCACTGCGGCACTTGCTGAGGGACAAAGTACCATTTATTATCCAGCCCATAGTGAAGACAGTGATGCTATGCGTCGTTGTATCGCCGATCTGGGTGCAGTACTGGAAGAGGATGATGAAAAAATAGTTATTACAGGTTTTGGTAGCCATCCTCAAGCTGTGAAGGAATTGAATGTGGGAAACGCAGGAGCGGTGCTCCGTTTTTTGATGGGTATTGCATCTCTATGTCCGGATGTTACATTTGTTAATACATATCCCGACTCATTGGGTAAGAGACCACATGATGATCTAATCGATGCACTGGGGCAACTGGGTGTGGAAGTAGATCATCGTGAAGGTAAGTTGCCAATTCGTATTCAGGGTGGTCAGGCGAAGGGCGGTAAAATTCAGGTGTCCGGCTCGGTTAGCTCACAATATTTGAGCGCCTTGCTATTCCTTACGCCTTTACTGGAGGAAGACAGTGAAATCGAAGTGCTGCATGACTTGAAATCCAAGGTGGTCATTGGGCAGACCCTGGAGGTATTGCAAGAGGCTGGTATTATCATTCATGCAAGCGATGATTACATGTCTTTCCGTGTCCCGGGGCGGCAATCCTATCAGCCACGTACGTATACTGTACAGGGAGACTATCCAGGGAGTGCAGCGGTGCTAGCGGCTGCTGCAGTAACGAATTCTGATGTTACCATTCATCGTCTTAAAGAGCAGAGCAAACAGGGAGAACGCGCTATCGTAGATGTGCTGCGCATGATGGAAGTGCCACTGACACACGAGAACGATACCGTTGTCGTGAAGGGCAATGGCCGATTGAAAGCTGTCGAGTTTGACGGTGATGCTGCAACAGACGCTGTGCTTGCAATGGTGGCTGCGGCTGTATTTGCTGAAGGCACGTCCCGCTTTTATAACGTGGAGAATTTACGGTATAAGGAATGTGACCGCATTACCGATTATTTGAATGAGCTGACCAAGGCTGGAGCTCGGGTAGAAGAACGCCAAGCGGAAATTATCGTACATGGCAGACCGGAGGGTGTCGAAGGTGGCGTGGAAATTAACGCGCATTTTGATCACCGTGTTATTATGGCCTTGACGATTGTAGGTTTGCGTTCACAGAAGCCGTTAGTGATCAAGGATGCACATCATGTCGCCAAATCGTATCCGCAGTATTTTGATCATCTAACGACGCTTGGTGCTTCTGTAGAATGGGTAAAATAAAAGCAAACGAAGATGCGAATAGGAGGGAACAGGATGGCTTTTGAAAATCCGTCGAGAGAAGAGATTAAAACCATTTTGGAACAAGTAGGCAATATTGCGGTTGTTGGTTTGTCTGATAAATCAGATCGAACCTCTTATATGGTTTCTTATGCCATGCAGAAGCGGGGATACCGGATTATTCCGGTTAACCCTGCGGCGGCAGGGCAAACGATTCTTGGGGAGACTTGTTATGCCAGTCTTGCTGAAGTACCTGAGCCTGTGGAGCTGGTCAATGTATTCCGCCGCAGTGAATACTGTGCAGAGGTTGCGCGTGAAGCAGCAGCTATTGGAGCTAAGATTTTATGGCTTCAACAGGGGATTATAAGCCAGGAAGCCGCTGACATTGCGCAGGAGCATGGAATGACGGTTATTATGGATCGTTGCATTAAGGTGGAGGACTCAGTGACCCAGGCTGTACGTAAAGGATAAACAAGGATCAGTGACCCGTGCTATACGCACATGAAAACCTTCTTCCCTTGCTTCACAGGGTTGAAGGTTTTTGGTGCGAAATGAGGAATATGGTAAAGTATATTATACTTTTAGCAATCCATATAATGTATGTATGCCTGATGATGAAAATGGTCTAGACGGATTCATAGTGTTATCTGTTGTGGTGATAAAGTTTTTTGACCTGTAGAAGTGTAAATAAATATTTTGGCAGATGGAATCATTGCTTTGACAAAAGTATTTATTCGGCTTACCATCAGGGATAGAAAGGAGAGGAATGCCATGAATTGGCTCGGATCCTTACAACAGCTCGGTCGTGCTGTCATGCTCCCGACGATGGTGCTACCAGCCGCTGCAATATTGCTAAGTCTCGGCAGCCTTCCTTGGTCCACATGGGGATTCCCTATGGTGTCTGATATGGCAAATGCGGCGGGACATGGGATTTTTTATTTTTTGCCATATTTATTTGCGGTTGGTGTTGCACTGGGGATGTCGAATCAGGCAGGTCAGGCGGGACTGGCAGCATTAGCTGGTATGGCTATATATGATCAGGTCACATTGAGATTTGGAAACGGACTCATTCAACCGGCGACGCTCATTGGTATCATTTTGGGGGTCATTTCAGGGGTGGCTTATAATCGCTTCAAAAGCATCAAATTGCCCGAGGTGCTTCAGTTTTTTGGGGGTACCCGATTTGTTCTGCTGCTTATTGGCCTCTTCTCGGCTGTGTTTGCAGGACTCATGCTAATTATTGCCCCACTCATACAGAGAGGGCTGCAATTTATAGTAGGTCTGGAATCGAGCTTGGGCGGCTTTGGACTGTTTATCTACGGTATTCTATATCGGTTGCTGGCGGCCTTTGGTCTGCACCATCTGCTTAATAATATTTTTTGGTTTCAACTGGGTACATATAAAACGCCGTCTGGCAACGTTGTGCAGGGAGATTTACCCCGGTTTTTTGCTGGCGATCCGACAGCGGGCTATTTCATGTCCGGGTTGTTCCCCATTATGATGTTTGCGATCCCTGCCATTGCGCTGGCGATCATTCAGGAAGCACGTGAAGATTTGAAGCCAAAGGTGCAAAAAACATTTTTGACGGCTGCGCTTGTCTGCTTTTTTACCGGAGTGTCGGAACAGATCGAGTTCGCCTTTTTGTTTGCAGCACCTTATTTGTTCCTCGTTCATGCGGTTATGTCTGGGCTGGCCATGTGGCTTACCTTTGAGCTGGATATTCATCACGGATTTTCCTATTCGGCGGGTTTTATAGATTATGTCCTTAATTTTCATCTCTCACGTAACGCCTGGTTGTTAATTCCAGTGGGAGTGGCGTATGGGCTTGTGTATTATGTACTGTTTCGATGGGCTATCCGGCGGTTCCGTATTCCAACTCCTGGGCGCGAGGAAGGTTCGGTTCTGGAGGATTGGGCCGGCAATATTCCTTATAGTGCTCCGCTTATTTTGGAAGCACTTGGCGGGAAGGAAAATATTGTGCAGGTGGAGGCCTGCATCACACGTTTGCGGCTGACCGTCCACAATGACAGACTGATCGATACCGGAGCGATGAAGGCTTTGGGATCGGCCGGGCTTATCAATCTGGGTGGAGGTAATTTGCAGGTTGTATTCGGAACGTATTCAGAACTGATTCGTGAGGAAATCGCGAAGCTGATGGAGCGTGATCTCCCTCAAATTTTGTTCAACGCTCCTGTACATGGAAAAATGCTCCCGATTCATGAAGTGCCTGACAAAATTTTTGCGACGAAGCTGGTCGGGGACGGTGTTGCTTTTGTTCCTGAACGTGGTGAACTTGTGTCTCCAGTGTATGGTACTGTGATGCACTTGTATCCGACTATGCACGCTTTAGGCATCTCCACACGAGAGGGACTTGAGGTTCTGCTCCACATAGGGATTGATACTTCACAGCTAAAAGGAAATTTTACTGCTATGGTAGAAGCAGGCGATACGGTGGAACCGGGGCAATTGCTGATCAAATTTGATTTGCAGGCGCTGCGCGAGCAAGCTCCATCGCTGGTGACTCCTATGGTCATCACGAATCCGGATCGCGTCAAGTCGTGGAGCTTTGCTCCGTTTAAAACAGTGAAAAAAGGTCAGGCCTCGGTAATGTCCGTTGTGCTGCATGACAGGAATGTTGGAGGGGTAGAAACATGATAGAAGGCATCGGCGCCGCAGCAGGTGTGGCAATCGGGAAGGCATTTGTCCTGCCGAGCTGGGAGTGGGATTTACCTGATCAAAAAATGGATGCGGTAGATCTTGCAAAGGAATTTGAACGGTTGTATGAAGGGATACGCACATCCAAAAGTGAGATCCAGTTTATTAAGGATGAGTTTCGAGAGATGGTGGGGCCGGAGGAATCCAGCATTTTTGATGCTCATCTTGCGATATTGGAAGATCCAGAATTCATGAATGAAATTCGCGGAATTATTGAGCGTCAGTATAAGGCGGCCGAGGTGGCCGTGAAGGAAGCCATTGATCATTTTGTAACAATGTTTGATTTACTGGATGATGAATATATGAAGGAGCGGGCAATTGATATCAAAGATGTGGGAAACCGGCTGCTCAAGCATTTGCTGGGTGCACCGGAAGTGACTCTTCCCAAGGATACACAGCCCTATATTCTGGTAGCCAAGGAGCTCTCACCCTCCCAATCGGCACACTTGAATCCTAGCTATGTTTTAGGGATTGTAACTATGAATGGTGGTAAAACATCACATTCTGCGATCATGGCCCGCGCACTTGGTATTCCACTCGTTTCAGGACTGGAGAGCAATCTGAATTTGCCCGTTCAAACGGGAGATATGATGGTTGTGGACGGAGACCTGGGCAAAGTTTATGTGAATCCGGAAAAAACGGTAACTGATCATTATAAAATTTTGCGTGACGAGCAGCGACGCAGAAAAGAGCAGCTTCAGGTACTTGCTTCTGTAGATGCCGTGACCAAGGATGGAACCACCCTGAGGCTGGCGGCCAATATTAGTTCGATTAAAGAGCTGGAGGCAGCTTTGAAGCATGGCGCTCAAGGTGTGGGACTGTTCCGCACGGAGTTTTTATACATGGATCGCAAATCTGCTCCAGATGAAGAGGAGCAGTATGAAGTATATCGGCTGATAGCGGAAAAGGCAGGAAACCACTCTGTAGTCATCCGTACATTGGATATCGGTGGAGATAAGCCGTTGGACTATCTTCAACTACCAGAGGAAGAAAATCCTTTTCTAGGTTACCGTGCTATACGGATCAGTCTGGATTGGAAGGAATTGTTTAAAACCCAGTTGACTGCAATTTTAAGAGCCAGTGCAACGGGAAATATCAAGGTAATGTATCCGATGATCTCATCCGTGGAGGAGGTCCGCCAGGCAGATGCTCTTTTGAAGGAGGCTATGGCGGATTTGGATGCAAGAGGGCTTGCCTATAATCCACACATTCAGCGAGGAATTATGATTGAGGTACCGGCTGCAGCGATGATCGCTGATCTATTGGCAGCTGAAACAGATTTTTTTAGTATCGGAACGAATGATCTGGTTCAGTATGTGCTGGCTGTAGACCGTATGAATGAGCAGATTGCACATATGTACCATCCATACCATCCAGCTGTACTTCGAATGCTGCGCATGACTGCACAAGCGGCACATCAAGCAGGAATTGATGTGAGTGTATGTGGTGAGATGGCTGGAGATGAACGTTCCGTTCCTCTTTGGCTGGAACTGGGGATACATCAACTCAGCATGTCTCCCCAATCTTTGTTGCGGGTCAAGCATCGTGTGCTGAATACGACTGCATCTGAGGCAACGACAGTCGCTCAGGTTTGCTTTGGCATGTCCACTGGTGCAGCGATCGAAGACAAGCTGACTGCAGCTAATGTCAGCTGCACTCCGGCCGGGCCTGGACGGCAGTAATATATAATGTCCGCAAAGCTTTGCACAGCCAACACCCCGTACTGTTGAGCTTGTCGTAGCAAACCTTAATGGCGTAGCACGGCTTGGACGAAAAAGAACCTTCAAAACCACTTATTCATGGTTTTGAAGGTTCTTTTTTTCATCTTGTTGACAGCCTCTTGAGATTACGGAAAATTAACTTAATCTCTTATTTCCGGGTGTTATCTGCTAACAAATCGCAGAACGCTTTTCCGTAAGGTGGAAGATCAGGCGGCCGACGAGCAGATACAATATGTCCGTCCGTCACAACTGCCTCATCCTTCCAAATAGCTCCTGCATTCTCCATATCATCACGAATACCTGGTGTGGAGGTTACCGTAACACCATCCAAAATTTTAGCAGAAATCAGTACCCAGCCTGCATGGCAGATTTGTCCAATCGGCTTATGAGCAGCATGAAACTCCTGTACGAGTTGAATTACCTTGGGATAGCGGCGCAGTTTATCAGGTGCCCAACCGCCAGGGACGAGAATCCCGTCATAATCACTGCTATTCAGTTCCTCAAAGGCATATTCCGCTTCAGCAGGTACGCCATATTTTCCAATATATTTTTTACCTTTTTCAGCACCGGCTAAATGCACTTCTGCGCCTTCTTCACGAACACGGTAAATCGGATACCACAGCTCCAGATCCTCGAATTCCTCATCCACCAGGGCGATAACCTTTTTTCCGGCAAGTCTTGACATCCAACCATCCTTTCGTGCGTCACATGATGACACCTCTGTTTTGTAATCTGTACTTTTACATCTTAAGAAAAAGAACGCTCGAAGTCCATTCCTTCGCAGATTCTTATGTTAGTAGTCTGCTCTTTGACAGCAATTGTCGTCATTTTCTGACCCGCCAAAGCTTTGGTAATTTGTTCATAGCTGCAATCTGTGGAAGGATTTGAGGTCCCAAAGTCGAAATAAAACAAGGTATGATAGATTTAATGGAGTTAACAAATATTTATTAGACTAGTAGATAGATATATTTGGATTCTGATGAGATCCTCGTATAGTTTGATCCTACGTAATGAGGTGGTTAAATGCAGAAGCAATGTCAATGTGGCAAACCGATGGGACTGGAACTGCGAAAGGTAATCTATGCGGGCAAGGTTGAAATTTTGCACGTCCCTGTATTCTCATGCTCGTCATGCTTTTCCAGTGAGGTTTTGCAGCATGTGACGAAGGACATTAAGGCACTATTACAAAGTCTAGGGAGCAAACCTACGGCACGGAGAATATCTTTTGCTCGCAACAATGAACTGGCAGAAATAATTCGCAAGCTTGTATTGGAGGAAGCGGACAATCCCAATGTGGATTGGCAATCTGCTTTGGAGGAGCGCATGGAGCTTCGAATTAATCTCTTACTGGATCTTTATCGCTATGCGAGAAGTCTGGGAGACGAAGATTGGATGAATGATGTAGAGAAAAAATTGGTTCAATTATCCGGTTTTACCAGTGAATCGGTATTTACGAATACAAAAAACTAAAAAATATGAAAATTTTCATGGTCACCATTGGATTTTACATGTTCTTTTTGTTACGATGTGAATAGGCCATACGACAAGACACAGAAAGGAATGTATATCCAATGGCGACGATGACAAAAATGACTACTGTTCAACAATTAAATACGGCTCTGGAAGCGTCATCAGACAAGCCGTTGCTTCTCTTTAAACATAGCACACGTTGTCCGATAAGTGCAGGCGCATATCAGGAAGTGGAGTCCTATTTGCATGGCGCTCCCAACGAAAATATTGAATACGGTATCATTTATGTAGTAGAAGATCGGCCGGTGTCCAATGAAACCGCGGACAGGCTTCAGGTGAAGCATGAATCCCCGCAGGCCATTTTAATCAAGGGCGGAGAGGCTGTTTGGCATACATCCCATTCGAATATTACAGCCCGTGCACTCCACGATCATCTCACATAGATAGAATGTGTGCTGTCGTTGCATAAAGTAGTATTTTGTCGTATCATGGTTCTAATTAGTTGATCTAGGATTCGGTTGAAAATTTATTGGCAATGGAGAGAAGGAATGTGACGGTAACGATCTATGATGTAGCTCGCGAAGCTGGTGTCTCAATGGCCACAGTGTCCCGCGTAGTTAACAATAATCCTAATGTGAAACCTCAGACCCGCAAGAAGGTGTACGAAGCGATTGAACAATTGGGATATCGCCCAAATGCGGTCGCTAGAGGTCTGGCCAGCAAGAAGACAACGACCGTCGGCGTGGTTATACCGGATATATCGAACTCAATTTTTGCAGAAATTGCGCGCGGTATTGAGGATATAGCGAATATGTATCACTATAATATTATTTTGTGTAATGCCGACAAGCGAAAAGAAAAAGAGATTCGTGTCATCAACACATTGCTTGAAAAGCAAGTGGATGGTCTTCTGTTCATGGGTGGTACAGTAACGGACGAGCATATTCAGGCGTTCCATACAGCTGCGGTCCCTATTGTTCTATGTGCAACGAGTGATGAAAAAGGAAGCTATCCTTCGGTCGATATCGACCATGAAGCCGCTGCTTTTGATGCAGTAAACACGTTGATCCGCCATGGACACCGTCAAATCGCAATGATCAGTGGTACGCTTCAAGACCCTGCAAACGGCTATGCACGTTTCCAAGGTTACAAGAGAGCACTGGAAACAGCCGGAATTGATTATCAGGAGGATCTCGTGCGAATCGGGAACTACCGTTATGAATCCGGTGTCGAAGCAATGAAATATTTTCTCGGCCTGAAGAAGAAGCCAAGTGCGATTTTTGCTGCTACGGATGAAATGGCAATTGGTGCGATCCACAGTATTCAGGATGAGGGTTTGAAAGTTCCTGATGATTTTTCGGTAATCAGTGTTGACAATATTCGTATGGCCTCTATGGTTCGTCCTCAGCTGACAACCGTCGCGCAACCGATGTACGATTTGGGTGCGGTAGCGATGCGTTTGCTGACCAAGCTGATGAAAAAGGAAAACGTGGAGAATCCTCGCGTTATTTTGCCGCATGAAACTATTTTGCGGTTGTCAGTTAATTATTTAGACTAGACGCAGTGCTGAATAGGATATACCTTCGATGAAAGCTCCTTTGATGGAGCTTTTTTCGCGGATATAAAGCTTCTTATGGACATCATCATCAAACCAAGAATAGAGGGATGCGTAATGAGCCGACTTTATGGATTAATGGGTGCTATGGATGAAGAAATTGAATTGCTGCTGGCAGCGATGACGGAAGCGAGCAAGACGGTCAAGGCTGGAATCACGTACACCACAGGAATCATTCACGGGCAAAGAGTCGTTGTCTGCAAATCCGGTGTAGGCAAGGTTAATGCTGCGGTAACAACACAAATCCTGATTGATCATTTTGGTGTAGAACAGATTATATTTACGGGAGTGGCAGGGGCAGTTCATCCCGATTTAAACATTGGGGATATTGTCATCTCATCAACATGTATGCAGCATGATATGGATGTAACGCCTTTGGGCTATGCCAGAGGGGTCATTCCTTATCAGGACACCTCAGAGTTTGTGGCAGATCCCGAGCTTGCAAGTCTAGCTGAGCAAGCCTGCAAATCGTTTGGCGATCGGTATATTGTCGGCAAGGTACTTTCTGGCGATCAATTTGTTGCAAATCGTGAGTTAGTGACTGCATTGCATCAGGAAATGGACGGTGCTTGTACCGAAATGGAGGGTGCAGCTGTGGCTCAGACAGCTCATATGAACGCTGTGCCTTATGTTGTCCTACGATCTATGTCAGATAAGGCTGATGGATCGGCTCACGTTAATTATGCTGAATTTACGGTAGAAGCTTCACATCGTTCGCATCGTATTGTGGAGTTCATGCTCAAGCATTTGGGATAAGGGTATAATTTTTTAATACATGAATCTTCGGACAAACCGGATATGGTCAAACTGCTCCTGTGATGCGAGGGGCACATCCTTTCCCATTCGTACCATCAGACAGTTAGCAGGATGTGAGCATATTTCAGGATCATCCGTGGCGTACCAGACCATATCTACAGTTTTCATCAGACGTTCCATCATGCGGCGGTATTCCCATACGGAGAGACCGCTGCCTTTTAAATCCCAATGCCAATAGTATTCGGTGGTAAAAATAATATAGGATTCAAGTTGTCTGTCCTCAAAGGCAATCCGAATCATTCGGCTACCCAGGCCCAGACCACGATAGTCATCGGCTACCTCAACAGCTCCAAGTTCCAGTAAATCCTTCATGCCAGCTTCCGACCAGCGCTCCATCTCATCTGGGTAATGAAAAGTAACATATCCCAGAAGGGTTTCCCCGTTGTGGGCAATGATAATTCTGCCTTCTGGCAGTTCTGAAATATCCACCAACGCGTCGAACTGTTCCTTTGGTTTGCGAAAGGCATCTAATTGCTTGTGCATTTGAAATGAACGCAGTTGATCCGCGGATACGGGGCCTTCTACATAGATTGTTTGTCCGTTATGATCCAGCGTGTCCAAGTGGTACAGTTTTAAATGCTGCATGTGTACGCCCTCCTTGTTCGCCATGAGCTCGTTCCTCATATCCCCTACTTATAGCAAAAAAACAATTAAATGAAAAGGATGGTCGTCACATCCTGACCTATGATATACTGTTTTAGACATAAAATGTTCACAATTAAGTGCTTAAATCAACCAGTACACCAAAGGACTTCATCTGCTTTATTGATTTTGTAAGCGTTATCTTGTTCTGTGTGATTCTCATTAATCCATTGTGAGGAGGCTTAACGCATGAAGATTGAAGAACTCCAGACTGTAGTTCCCACATCCAACATGGGCCCGTATGAACAAGCTTACAACAACTTTCAGTGGGAGGATGCAGAGCGTCATTTTACGTGGTATGAAACAGGCAAGGTCAATATGGCACATGAAGCCATTGATCGACATGTACAGGAAGGACGAGGTGAGAAAGCGGCACTATTGTATTGTGACGCAAACCGTCACGAAACCTACACCTTCTCTCAGCTTCGTGCTAGTTCTAACAGGTTCGGAAATGTGCTGCGGAAATACGGTATTGGTAAAGGGGAGCGGGTGTTTATTTTCATGCCACGTTCACCCGAGCTGGTTATTAGTTTACTTGGTGTTCTAAAGGTTGGAGCTGTTGTCGGTCCATTATTTGAGGCGTTTATGGAAACTGCGGTTAAGGATCGATTGGAGGATAGTGGGGCGGTGGCATTAGTGACCACACCTGCGCTTCTGTCACGGGTAAAACGTGAGGAGCTTCCTGAGCTGCGACATATTTTTGTGGTTGGTGATATGGATGCACGCGAGCAGGGAATTATCGATTTCGAGACAGAAATGCTTATGTCCTCAGAGGAACTTGAGCCAGAATGGTTGAATCGTGAAGATGGATTAATTATTCACTATACATCAGGCTCAACAGGCAAGCCCAAAGGCGTGTATCATGTGCAAAATGCGATGATTCAGCATTACTATACTGGCAAAATGGTGCTGGATTTGCGGGAAGATGATGTGTATTGGTGTACTGCTGATCCTGGCTGGGTCACGGGAACATCATACGGTATTTTTGCTCCATGGCTAAATGGAGCGACGAATGTCATTCGTGGGGGGCGTTTCAGCCCGGAAGACTGGTACCGCACGATTGAGCGTCACGAAGTGACCATATGGTATAGTGCTCCTACAGCGTTTCGGATGCTGATGAGCGCAGGGGAGCAGGTTGTTTCCAAATATGATCTTAGCAGTCTGCGGCATGTATTATCCGTTGGGGAACCGTTGAATCCAGAAGTGGTGCGATGGGGATGGCAAGTGTATACACAGCGCATTCATGATACTTGGTGGATGACGGAAACAGGAGCACAGTTGATCTGTAATTACCCTGAGCTGCCAATTAAGCCGGGTTCGATGGGAAAGCCACTCCCAGGTATTCAGGCTGCTATTTTGGACGACAGAGGGCAGGTGTTGCCTCCTGACCGGATGGGCCACTTGGCGATCCGTACACCATGGCCATCCATGATGAATCGTATATGGAACAATCCGAACAAGTTTCAGGAATATTTCCGCTTTCCCGGTTGGTATGTATCGGGTGATTCAGCTTACATGGATGAGGACGGATATTTCTGGTTTCAGGGTAGGATTGATGATGTCATTAACTCCTCCGGGGAGCGAATTGGCCCTTTTGAGGTGGAGAGCAAGCTTCTGGAGCATCCTGCAGTAGCGGAAGCCGGAGTCATTGGAAAACCAGATACCGTGCGGGGAGAGATTATCAAGGCTTTTGTTGCACTGCGTGAAGGCTATGCACCGTCTGAAGCTTTACAGCAGGACATCTATCGCTTCGTTAAGGAAGGGCTGTCTGCTCATGCTGCTCCACGCGAAATTGAGTTTAAGGAAAAGCTACCCAAAACCCGTTCCGGTAAAATTATGAGACGCGTGTTGAAAGCCTGGGAGCTTAACCTTCCTATAGGTGACTTATCTACCATAGAGGATTGAAGTGCTGTGCATATTAGAATTATAAAAGGGAGTCTCCAAAGCCTTAATGGCTAAGGGGACTCCCTTTTTGTTAGGGTGAATCTCATATTCACCCAACCTATCACTTTCTGCTTTTGTCTTCAGTTATGGACGGACGGCTCCGGAAGGAGCCGATTCCCCTATGGTATTCATGGAAGTGACACGAAACCAGCCTTTTGGCTTTTTCCCCGACTTATATTCAAAGCTGGGAGATGCGGTAGAGCCTATGTTTGTAAAAGGCTCCGCACCGCTTTCGCTGTAATACACGTTATAGCCTGTAATAGCGTCCGCAGACTTACCTGCGCTCCATTGGAGCGCTACGGATGAGCCAGCGGCTTTAGCTTGAGGCTGTCCAGGGGCAGTAGGAACCTCTGTAGGCTGTGCACCTGTTCCATCTCCCTCGCCCGGAACGTCTGGAGACTCAGAATCTGCAGGTGGCACCACAGGTGCTGCGCTTGCTTTCGTGCTTGGCCCAGACTCATGGCCGCCTACATCAACGGCGGTCACGTAGTAGCTGGAGCTGCTGCCCCCGGGGCTGTCAGAGAACACCTTGGAGCCGTCAGCCATAACAACCTTGCCAAGCCGTTGGAAGCTGCCCCCATCTGTAGAACGATACAGACGGTATCCTACGACGTCGCTGTTTCCGCTTGGGCTAAAGCTGATTATGGCTTTGCCGTCACTATAGCTTACGTTGATGCTAGATGGAGCGTTAGGGGCTGCTCCATCGTCCTTGCGTGGATCAATCTGAGTAGGAGCTTCCTTATCTGCATCCTGAGGCAGATAGTAGGACAACGAATTATGTCGTCTCATCACCTTAAAGGCTTGCTGAAGCTCTTTAATCAATTCTGAGATGGGCTTTTCCCGTTTCCTAACGGTCCGTTCATATAACATATCATCCGGTGTACCATCGCGTGGAATATAATTCACACCTTGGTAGGTAATATATTTCGCACGGCTCACACCATTTTCACTGTTTTTAGGTGGATACTTACTGTTATAAATGTCCGAACCATACGCGGATGCTGTACGGCTTACAATGCCGTCAGGTCTCTTGAAGCTGTCCGTTTGGAACAGCTGGGCATCTTTAGCTGTTACTTCATTCATGATTAGAGCCCATAAGCGACGAGCCCGCTCTTTTTGGACTTTCGTTTCAAGCTTATTGACAGGTTGCTTGTAACCAACCCATACACCCAGCGTGACGTCAGGCGTAAAGCCCTCGAACCAAACATCAGTGTAGGATTGCGTAGTGCCTGTCTTGCCGGCAATCGGAATCTTGCCGGATTGATCAAAGTTCCGCTTCACCAGTCTGCCTGTGCCTTCCGACACGGCTGTACGCAACATATCCGTCATCAGGTAGGCGGTTTGCGGTGAGAAGGCCTGCACAGGATTAGCCTGATGCTTATATACAATATTGCCTTGCGAATCCACAATCTTTTCGATCATATAGGCGTCATTAAACACACCGCCATTTGGAATGGCTCCATATGCATTCGTGAGTTCCTCGACAGTCACCCCATGGGCCAAGCCGCCAAGTACACCCGTTTGAGCGTTGTTATCACTGGATTCCAAGGTGGTGATACCCAGTTTTTTAGCAAAAGCCCAAGCGTTGCTAATCCCTACTTTTTCGTTAAACAGCTTGAGTGCTATCGTATTTAGCGATTGATTCAGTGCATAACGCGCCGTAACCAATCCTTGATAGCGGTTGTTAGCATTTTTCGGAATGTGATATCCATTACTGCCATCTTTCAAAATAATAGGGGCATCATCCACGATACTACCAGGCTGCACAAGACCGCTGTCCAATGCAGGGAGATAGGCAGCAATCGGTTTCATTGCCGAACCTGGCTGACGTACCATCTGCGTGGCATAATTCATCTGCTCCTTTTGGAAGTCCCGACCTTCCATCATTCCAAGAATGGCGCCTGTTTTATGCTGAATCAGAATAGCCGCTGCTTGTTCGTCACCCTTGGTTTTACTAGTGGCAGAGAAGTTGTTTTTATTTTCTGCAATTTGACGCATAGATTTGTAGACGCTCTTATCAATGGTGGTGTACACCATATAACCGCCTGTGCGAAGCTGCTGTTCAGCTTCTTTGAGTAAATCGTTATCGTCCTTGGTCTTGGCATCTGCACTGGCATTAGCTGCTTGACCCGGATTGGTGACAGACATGAGTGCCTGCGCAGCCTGTCGTTCTGTTTCCATCATAAGGTATGGATAGGTGTTATAAGCTTTAACAGTGCGTGGTGCGAGAGATTTTTTGATATCAAAAGCCATCGCTTCATCATACTGTGCTTTATTGATTTTGTTCTCCTCCAGCATTCGACTGAGCACCAGGTGCTGGCGGTTGATGGCTCTTTTAAAGCCAGCTTCATTAAACTCGCCCTTACCGTTGTAAGCAGAATAAGAAGAAGGAAGCTGTGGCAAACCTGCCAGATAGGCGGCCTGGGCTACATTAATCTCGTTCAGATCATTCTCATTAAAAATACCTTTGGCCGCTGCTTTAATGCCAAAGACGTTGTAACCGCTTGAACCGTTACCAAAAGGTACTTTATTGAGATAGGCCGTAATAATTTGCTGCTTGCTCAGGAAGCGCTCAAGGCGCAGAGACAGCAAAATTTCTTTGACCTTGCGGTCATCCGTGCGATCGAGATTTAGAAAGACACGACGCGCAAGCTGCTGGGTGAGGGTACTACCCCCGGTTTGTACGGATTCATGCAGCGCCTTTTGCTTCACAGCACGCAGCGTTCCCGACAAATCGACACCTTTATGCTCATAAAAATGATTATCTTCAATGGCAATGACTGCGTCAATGACGAGTTGTGGAATCTCCTTAAACGTGACAGGTCTTCGATCTTCTTCTGTCCGAAGTTGTCCGATGGGAGAGCCATCATTGAAATAAGCGAAGCCTGTAATTGCATTCTTATCTACTTCCTGTAGGATCATGGATCTGGAACGCACGGGTTCGCTTTTTACAATAGAAGCGACATAGCCAGCGGCGGCCCCCCCTGCAAATAGTGCCCCCATAAAACCGATGATGATGACCCACTTTATGACACGGCCGAGCCTTCGCATGGTTGTCCTCAAGCGGGAAGGCTTTGGCGCTGATACATTGTTTTTTTCTTCAACCATTAAGTCTTCCTCCTTTATAACAGCCATTATTATAGCATAAAATTACAAAATGAACCCATATGCTAAAAAGCCTGTCTTTTGGTGTCGTTGACTACATAAAAGCAGTGTGTTATAAATAGGTCAAAGTAAATATCGTGAAAAGCAGAGAAAGACTTCAGTAGAAGGCGGATTCACGTTGTACAGAGAGCCGATGGGTGGTGTGAATCGGTAGCGTCCCTCCTTTGAATTACCGTCTGGAGCTGTCTGGATGAATGGAAAGCATTTGCAGGTTTGCGAAGCTACCATAGTAATCCAGTACCGGGTGTAGGCCCGTTATAGGAATGAAGTGAAAGAAATGTCTGTCTTTGACATGCGTTTCTTTAATTAGGGTGGTAACGCGAGTAGCTCCTTCTCGTCCCTTGGGATGAAAGGGGCTTTTTGGTTTGTCTAATATGTAATATTTTGGATGAAAAATAGGAGGTATACAGGATGAAGTGGGAAGAATTGAAGCCGGAGCAACAGGTAGAGGTCGAGCGACAGCTAGAGGTGATACAGCGGGGTGTGGCGGAAATTGTACCGGAGGATGAGCTGAAGCGTAAGGTAATCAAATCGGTCGTTAGCGGCGAGCCGCTCAAAATTAAGCTGGGTCTTGATCCATCTGCGCCCGACATTCACATCGGACATACGGTTGTTATGCACAAACTGCGCCAGTTCCAGGAATTAGGCCATCAAGTGCAACTGATTATCGGAGATTTTACAGGCAGAATTGGTGATCCGACAGGTAAATCGGAGACTCGTAAGCAACTGACTGAGGAAGATGTACAGCGTAATGCACAAACGTACAAGGAACAAATTTTTAAAATTCTCGATCCTGAAAAAACAAAGGTATTCTACAATTCCGAATGGTTAGGGCCAATGTCTTTTGCTGATGTAGTAACCCTGTCGGCCAAAGTAACGGTTGCCCGTATGTTGGAACGAGATGATTTTACAAAAAGGTACCAAAACGGATTGCCGATCAGCATCCATGAGTTCTTTTACCCGCTGATGCAGGGCATGGATTCCGTGGCTCTCCAAAGCGATATTGAATTGGGGGGGACGGATCAGAAGTTTAATCTGCTGATGGGCAGAACCCTGCAAAAAGAATACGGAGTTGAGCCGCAGGCTACTATTACATTACCATTGCTTGAAGGGCTGGATGGCGTCCAGAAGATGAGCAAAAGTTTGGGGAACTACATTGGTGTTGATGAGGAGCCGAACGAAATATACGGGAAATCCATGTCCGTTCCTGACGAGCTGATGCTGAAATATTTTGAGCTTGCAACGGATATCAACAACGAGGAGCTGGCAGAGCTGGCGAAAGGTGTTAAGGACGGCTCAGTACATCCACGTGATGCCAAAATGAAGCTGGCTGGAACGTTAGTGCGCATGTACCACGGTGAAGAAGCAGAGGAAGCAGCAAAGCAGCATTTTGTGACCGTATTCCAGCAACGTGCGCTGCCTGACGATATTGAAGAGTTCACCTTGACGGCTGATCAGTTAGAAGAAGGTGGCATTCGTGTAATCCAGTTGCTGACTCATCTGGGCTTTGCAGCATCTAATGGTGAAGCCAAGCGCAGTATTCAGCAGGGTTCGGTCAAAATTAACGAAGAGAAATGGACCGATGTGAACGAAGCATACACGCCGAAGGAAGGCGACATTGTGCAGGTAGGTAAACGGAAATTTGCTAAAATCAAGCTTGGATAATGAAAATATTTTCAAAAGCAGCGCTGAGATTGTATCGATCTCAGCGCTGCTTTTTTATTTCTGACAAGTGAAAAGTCATGGTAAACTTAGCACAAATAATCAAACATGTAGGTAAAGAGTTATACATAATGAAAACGTGGGTTGCACAATTTGGGTGTAGGATAGATAACCAAAACAATTACAAGTGCGGGGAAGGATTATATGGACTATTTTAAACGAATTCAGTGTGCGATTGAGTTTATTGAATTGAATCTCCGGGAGGATTTAAAAATTGCCGAGATTGCTTCACAGGCCTGTTTTTCAGCTTTTCATTTCCAACGGGTTTTTCAGGCCATTTCGGGTTTTACGGTTCAACAATATATAAGAAGGAGAAGATTGTCCGAGGCGGCTGAACAGCTAAAACAATCCAATCAAAAAGTGTTGGACATTGCTATTGAGTATCAGTACAACTCACAAGAAGCTTTTACCCGCGCTTTTGAAAAGAATTTTGGGATCACCCCTGGGAAGTATCGTAACGGTGATATCGAGTTTCCTGCGCAAAGTAAAATCAATTTTCTGGATTACCAAAAAAATACGATAGGGGATTTGGATGTGAATAAGCCGGTGATATTGCAGCTCGAAACAGTTAAAATTGTAGGATATGAATATAAAACAAATCTGAATAATGAGCAGCACTATAAAGAAATCCCAGGGTTTTATGGGCACTTTGGAGCAAATGAATATTTTATGTTTATCCCGAACAAAATTGCACCGGGAATGTCATATGGGGTTGCCTGTCGATTTGAAGACAACGGTGCATTTTCATTTGTGGTGGGCGAGGCAGTTGAAGAAGAGTCAAAAGAACTGGCAGAGGGTTTCGTATATATGGAGATTCCAGCAGGGAAGTATGCTGAGTTTGACGCTTCGGGTTCAGATGGACGGGTTCAGAATATACGAGACTTTATCTATGGCACATGGCTTCCTAATTCTAATTTTGAACGGAGGGAGGGGCCTGATTTTGAAATTACGGACGTGATGAATTCCTCCTATCCAGATCACTTGAGTATGAAGGTATACATCCCCATTGAATAAAACCCTCAGGCTCGATGCATAGGGAATATAAAAAAAAGCACCCGAATAAATTCGGGTGCTTTTTGGTGCTAATACAAGGATTAGCGGTTGTAGAATTCGACGATTTGTTTTTCATCGATATCTTGGGACAATTCGCCACGCTCAGGCAAACGAATGAATTTACCTTCCAGAGCTGCGTCATTGTACTCCAGGTAAGCTGCCAAGTGGTTGCGGTTTTCCAAAGCTTCTTTAATGGAAGACAGGGAACGACTTCTTTCACGAAGACCGATCACGTCGCCAAGACTTACTTGGTAAGAAGCGATGTCAACTTTTTTACCGTTCACAGTAACGTGACCGTGAGCTACCAATTGACGTGCGCCTGCACGGGAATTAGCAAAGCCAAGACGGAACACAAGGTTGTCCAGGCGGCTTTCCAGCAAGAACATAAAGTTTTCACCAGCGATACCGTGCATGTGTTGAGCTTTGTTGAACAGGGTACGGAATTGTTTTTCACCCAAGCCGTACATGTGACGCAGCTTTTGTTTCTCTTGAAGCTGCATACCGTAGTTGCTGATTTTTCTCCGTTGGTTTGCACCATGTTGTCCCGGAGGGAAAGGGCGTTTCAATTCTTTACCTGTGCCGCTCAGGGAAATACCGAGACGACGGCTCAATTTAAATTTAGGACCAGTGTAACGTGCCATTATAGAGTTAACTCCTTCATAATTAAAATTTGAGTTGGGGCTCTCTTTGCGCTCCAATTTGTTCGGCGCTACCAATTAAGGTAAGACGCACTACTGACAGAAAAGTTCAGCCGCTGTCCTGTCAGCAACAAAAAAGATGAGGGTGACACAAACTGTTACGCCCAAAATTTAAGATCCGCACAGTAGATAGTTCTGCCGTACAGTCTTTTTCATTAATATATACTATATGTAAGAGTGGGTCAATGTCAAGAAAAGAAAAAGAATGAAAACGTCAGAATTTGTCGATAGGGCTTAAGAACTAAAAAAGTGGGACGAATTTCTGAAAAATGGATGCAAATTTCTAGAGTTGAGAGTAAAATAGATCATATTATGAGCTATAGTGGTGTATAGCCGCTGTCTTGGTACAGCTAATTTTGCTGTGAAGGAGCGCCTTAATATGTCGGAATTTTCAACAACGGATCAGCAAATGCTTGACAGTAAAACAGTCCAGGCTGGCGGTGCTCCGCTGTTTGATGATAAAGGATATACGTCTTTTGCCTGGCTCCAGAACATGGATATGACACCCTATGATTTCCCCTATATTAACCAGCTGCTTGTCCAAGGATATCGGAGTTGGTTACAGCAGAGCAATGGTATATCCTGGATTAACGAAGAATATACTGGTGTTTTTAATTTTATAGGTGTTCGTGTTGCTGGTAGGGAAGAAGATGATGACGAGGATTTGGATTTGGTCGAACGTTGTTGCATATCTAGAGAGATGGAAGTGAGTCAGCGCAAACTTCGTGATGGAAGCCTTGCGTTTGTGTATATGGTTCCCATACTATGCCGTAATTACAAGAGGGAGCCCTTTGCCGCTCTTCGTTTTACACGGCCTGCTCAACATTCTGTCTCAAATCAGGACACATTGTTAGCAGCTGCTTTACATTTTAAATCCTGCTTTTACTCGAAGTTTGAGTATATATTTATGGAAGATATCCTTGGGATGCAGAATCGAAGCGATCGTGAAGGTAGACGCCGTTCTATTTTATTTCAGATTGTAAAACGGATGCATGACAAAATTGACGTGGAAGGCGTGCTGGATGAGGTATTCGGGAGCATCGCCTATTTGTTTCCCCATGTAGATATCACCTTGTATATGAGTCAGGATCGACACAGTCGCAATCCGCAGGTCAAACCTTTGCTGCTGCATGAACGGGACGAAGATGTATGCGTCCGTGCATTTATGAAAGGGCAAATGGCTGTGAATGAGCCTGTCGGTACACAAGATGAAATGACTGAAATCGGCATCCCATTACGTGGCAAGCAGGGTGTATACGGTGTTTTCCATATGATCCTTCCATCGGGTGCGGATAGTATGAAAAAAGTGGATGTAGAGCTGATTGCCATGATGGCGGATACGGCTGGCACTGCATTTGAAAATGCGAAGCTGCTTGAGCAATCTAATGTACTTATTCATGAATTGCGTCTCATTAATGAACTGGTTCAGCGCTTGAATCAGAGCCTGAAGTTAAATGAAATATTTGAATTTGCCGTGCAGGAGTTATTAAAAATGTTCATGGCTGACTTTTGTTGTATTGTACAGCTTGATCAGGATGGAAGCTGTTTTAAGGTCATGTCGAGTAATGTGGAAAGCTTAAAATTAGAAAGTTACCCTCATGAAGAGGGATTTGCTGGACTGATACGCAAAACAGGAGAACCAGTGATTGTGTCGGACTATAGAAAGGATGGGAAGATAACCTCTCATTTTATGGATGCGACGGACTCCCAGTCTTTGATGGCTGTACCTATGAAGACCAGCGGTACTCCTAGAGGGGTTATACTATTGTCCAGCAAGCTTCCACACTTTTTCTCTTATGATAATTACAAAATGCTGCAAATGCTAGCCCCTCACATCGGGTTGGCGGTAACCAATGCTATGCTGCACGCTGAGGTGCGACGTTTGGCTAATATGGATATGTTAACAGGTCTGTATGTACGTCATTATGTGGACCAAATCATTCAGCAACATCAGGAAAAGGATTTCTGTGGATCTCTTATTTTGGTAGATATTGATCAATTCAAACAGGTGAACGATACGTATGGGCATCAGACGGGTGACGAAATTCTGAAAAGCGTCAGCAATATCGTTCGTTCGGCGACTCGCGATGAGGATGTATGTGCCAGATGGGGCGGCGAGGAGCTTGCCATTTATTTACCGCAGCTGGGGGTACAGCAGGCGCTCGGATATGCAGAAAAAATACGTTACCGTGTACAGCATGAAACCGAGCCTCAGGTGACTGTTTCTTGCGGGATTGCTGAATGGAACTGGCTGGACGAGCAGATCAGTATTGAATCTTTATTTTATAGCGCTGATATGGCCTTGTACGAAGCGAAAAATGAAGGACGCAATCGAATAGTTGTTGATCATGTAGCCAATGTGTAGAGAATATTCCTTAGGGAATGTTCTCTTTTTGTCTTGCATAACCCATTGCAGACAGGTAATCCTAAACGTAGCTTTATCGTGTGTATGTTTGAACTATAGGGAAAACACGATAAAGTGAACCAGGTAGCATAACTGCCTTGAAGCAGGATTATTGCTCATGAGTACAGTTATGTTCAGGATAGGATGGATGATGGGATGCATTGGAGAAAGCAATGGGTGATGCAGGTTTGTGGTGTGTTCCTTGTGATAGGTGTGTTAAGTGGTTGTGCACTGGATCGACAATATACTCCTGAGCAGATTTTTAAGAGATCTGTTGCAGGAATGGCTGGCAAAGAGATGGTAACGTTTACTGGACGGACTGCAATTAGAGCTGACAGTGGTCTGCCAACGAATAAGCAGTTTGAATATCGCGGTAGGCTAAGAAATCACGATGAATTGATCATGCATTGGGGCTCTACAGAAGCTTTTCGTAAGCAAGGTGGCTACGTAGCCCTGCAACAAGGTAAGTCCGAGCATGATGTTACACAAGAACATTTTCTTCGTCAGAGTGGAAAATGGGTTGCGCTGACATCCGGTTATCCCCCTCTGGGTGGAAATGGTATGTTAAATCGCTTCAATCCGATTCAGGAGCTTGAGGAATTAAATACACTGAATAAGAGCATTCGTATGGAAACGGGAGCTGCCCGGGGAACTTGGATGTTGAGGATTGAACCGGAATCTGCTTCGGCAAAGCGCTGGTTGAAAGATCGTTTAATAAAAGAAATGAATACGTTAAACCCTCAAATCGGGATATTAAAAACGCAGCATACAGGAACGAATCGAGAACTGCAAAAGAAGCTGACTCAAGTATGGTCACAAAGTTGTGAGGATATGAGCAACCAGTTGGAGCAATCCATTGTGCGTACTGTGTATCATCTGACCATAGATCGCCAAACAGGTTTACCCTTAAAGCTTTCATCGGAATGCAGGATTTCCCGACAGGGAGTGAATGAAGAGCTGCATCAAGAGGCTTTGATAACCAGAGTTACTTTTGAGGACTACAAGTAAAGGAGCGGGCGTGATACAATGAATTTTGAATTAACCATTGTTCAAAAAGAATGAAATAGAGAAGGAGAGTCACTACATGAAAGATCCTAGAATACTTAAGCTGGCGGAAAATTTGGTAGGTTACTCTGTTGAGGTGCAGCCTGGAGAAAATGTATTGATCGAAATGATTGGTACAGAGCGTGACTTGCTTAACGCCATCATTCATGAAGTTGGTAAAAAAGGTGGAAATGTTTTTGTACAACTTACAGACCGTAAGGTACAGAGCGCCATGCTTCGTCACGCGACAAAGGAAATGCTGGAGACCTGGGCTGAGATTGACCTTAACCGGATGAAGCAAATGCACTGCTACATCGGAATTCGTGCAGGGGAAAATGTAAATGATCTGTCAGATGTGCCGGAAGATAAAATGAAAATGTATAATTCCATTTATCAGCATGCGGTACATAGCGAACAACGGGTGAAACACACCAAATGGGTAGTGCTGCGTTATCCGAATGACAGCATGGCTCAATTGGCGAATATCAGCACAGAAGCATTCGAAGATTTTTATTTCGATGTGTGTAATCTGGATTATGCAAAAATGGACAAAGCTCAAGATGCATTGGCAGACCTGATGAATCGGACGAACAAGGTACGGATCAGCGGACCGGGTACGGATTTGAATTTCTCTATTAAGCAAATCGGAGCTATCAAGTGTTCAGGTCAATGCAATATCCCGGATGGCGAAGTATACAGCGCACCTGTACGTGATTCCGTTAACGGAACTATCAGCTACAATGCACAAACCCTGTATAATGGTATTACTTTTGAAAATGTTAAATTCCGTTTTGAAAATGGTAAGATCGTGGAAGCGACGAGTAACGATACGAAGCGGCTGAATGATATTCTTGATTCTGACGAGGGAGCACGTTATATTGGCGAGTTTGCCATCGGGTTTAATCCGCACATTTTACATCCAATGAAGGATATTTTGTTTGACGAGAAAATCGCTGGCAGCTTGCATTTTACACCAGGTCAAGCTTATGAAACAGCGGATAACGGTAATCGTTCATCCATCCACTGGGATTTGGTGTTGATTCAGCGTCCAGAATATGGCGGTGGTGAAATTTATTTTGACGATGTTTTGATTCGTAAAGACGGCATCTTTGTACTGCCTGAGCTGGAGCCATTAAACCCTGAAAATTTAAAATAACGATATCCGTTCTTGCTGAGAAAGCGATTTCAATGTATTATTATGGATGAGTAACGATACATGACAATTCAGTAAAGCGAGGGATCTCTATGTCCAATAATAACGCGGCTGTTGTTGAAATTGCACAGACGGCGAGCAAGTTCACCTCTTCCATCGTCCTTCATTCCGAAAATAAGTATATTGATGTGAAAAGTATACTGGGCTTGTTTACGACCCTAGTCAGCAGCCATAGCTATGAACTACACGTTCATGGACCAGATGCGGAGGAAGCTAAGAAAGCGATCATCGAGGTGTTCGAGAAGCACGGACTTCATATTTCAGTAGCCAGCTAACTTTATTCTTGAAGCAAAAGCATCCCTACCTGTAACTGTAGGGATGCTTTTTTTGTCAGGTTCTTGTATTAGCCTGCAATTTGGTCTAATATTAAGGATAGGACGTCTTGTGCGACATTGAGACATAGGGGGGAAGAATCCATGACTTCATCTGATTTGCAGGAACAATTGAATATCAAGGCTATTAATCTGCTTCAGGAAGATGCAGATAAAATAAAGAAGCTTATTGAAGTACAGATGGAGAATCTGGCAACCCGTTATTGCCCTCTCTATGAGGAAGTGCTGGATACTCAGATGTACGGATTTTCCAAGGAAGTGGATTTTGCGGTTCGCGCTGGACTTCTTCCGGAAATGGTAGGTAAACAGCTGGTCAGTGAGCTGGAACGCAATCTGGCTATTCTATATGAGGCCATGAATAATAAGGCCAATTAGGAAGACGGTTGAATTGATGAGAGCATGCGGAGTTTGAGAGCATGCTTTTTTTGATGCCTTTTTTTAAAAAATGTTCTTTAAGGATGGTAAAAGCGCATCGCCCTTCCACCATCCTAATGCACATTTTAAAACCTTAAAAGCTACACAAGGAAGAAGGATACACCTAACAATACATACACTACCAGTAGCATGAGTCCCTCATACCAGTTGGTTGAGCCATCCTGGGTGATGGATTTGGCGATAAATACAGCGACAGCAATGGCGACCAGCTCAATTGTGGTGAAAACAATATTCATCGTGTTTCCCATAAAGTAACTGATAAAAATCAGCACAGGGGCAACAAATAGTGCAATTTGTAAACTGCTGCCGACAGCTATTTCGACAGATGCACCGATTTTGTTTTTCATCGCCAGTAAAATAGCAGCGCTGTGTTCGGCTGCATTACCAATAATAGCGACGAGGAAGGCACCTACAAACAATTCGCTGAGCCCAAATTGGGTCGTAAATACCTCCAGTGTACCTACCAGCCATTCGCTGACAAAAGCGACCATGACAGTAGCGAGTACCAAATAGGCAATGGATTTGTTTCTGGACCACACAGGGGCATGCTCATGTGGCAATTCTTCATCTTTTTGTTCGGTCACATCAGCTAAATAGTCCTTATGCGTAATCATAGAAAAAATAAGCCACGCAATATACGCGACAATGAGCGTGCCTGCGACAATGAGGCTGAGCGTATCTGATTCGTTATCCGTGATAACGTGTGTGTTCAGAAAGACAGCTGGAACGAACAAGGCAATAACAGCCACAATCATCAGAGAACCACTTAATCCAGCCAGCGATATATTGAAATTTTGCACTTTGTACTTTAAACCGCCAGCGAACAGACTTGCTCCGAGCACCAGCAGCAGATTACCGATGATGGAACCGGTAAGACTGGCCTTTACCATATCGTAAAGACCTTCTTTAACAAGAAAGATGGCGATGATCAGTTCGGCTGCGTTACCAAAGGTGGCATTTAAGAATCCGCCTAAACGTTGGCCAGCATAATGCGCGACACTTTCGGTCGCCCTGCCGAGAAAACCGGCTACGAATACAACAGAAATTGCGCAAATGACAAATTGGGCTATAGCGTTCCAATGCGTGTAATGAGCGACTGCGCTAAGAGCAAATGTCACTATAAGCAAAGCGGGAGATAACCATTTTTTCAATGAAGAGCACCTCGATATCAATAGATGTGTACAAGTTTGGTGAAAGCTGTCACTTGTATGGATTTTCTAAATTAATATACCCAAAATGATATAGGTTGTAAACGAAAGTTGTTTTTCATACGTAGGGTTTGCATTTGGAGTGGCTGAGGCTTTACAATACAAATAAAGGATGGATGAAGGGGGACATAGGTCATGGCAGAGCAAATTCAACAACTGGAAGCAGGAAACATCAAGATTTCCAACGATGTCGTAGGTAAAATTGCCGGGATGGCCGCATTAGAGACACCGGGCATTGCTGCAATGTCAGGCGGTTTATCGGAAGGCTGGGCCAAAAGGCTGAGCGGTAAAAATGTGCAAAAAGGCGTATCAGTGGAGGTTGGACAGCTGGAAGCTGCCATTGATCTACGTATTATCGTGCTCTACGAAACACCTATTCATGAGGTGTCCCGAATTCTTCAGCAAAATGTGCGAGAAGCCGTCGAAAGTATGACGGGTTTGCGGGTCGTGGAAGTGAACGTAAAAGTGGAAGGTGTCGCGTTCAAGGACGACGCAGTGTAAAAGAATTAGGAACCGATAAATTGACGTTTTTCACCAATTGTATACATGCCGGGAATTCCGTGGGATAACCCGAATAAAAACACGAAAACTGGTGGTTATAGAATCGCCAGTTTTCGTTTTGTGAATCAACAGTATAGCCATTTTTGCAGAGGGTTCCCATATTTTATACATAACCAAAAGAACTTCCAAAGCCACCGTTGTAAGTGGTCCATGGAAGTTCTTTTTTTAACGAAAACGGTTGGTTCTACGCGTTTGAAAGCGATTGGGTACTTCATTACGGACAGCTACCCCTGTGGTGCGTTCTTGCACCGCTTGTTTGGTGTTCTCACGAGAAATACTGAGCATAATGCCCATGGAAAACATCATGACAAGTAGGGAGGAGCCACCAAAGCTGATAAATGGAAGCGTTACGCCAGTGATTGGAATCGTTTGGGTTACACCGCCGATATTAATGAAGGCCTGAATAGCGATCAAACCCATGATGCCAGTGCCTACCAACGTTCCGAACGGATCATGGCAACGCAGAGCAATGATCATGCCTCGCCAAATGAAATACAAATATAGCATCAGGAATATGGCTGTTCCGACAAATCCGAATTCTTCACCAATTACAGAAAAGATAAAATCATTAAATGAATTAGGAAGATAGTGAAGCTTGATAATACCTTTACCAAATCCTGACCCGTTTAAACCGCCTTCGCCTATAGCTTGCAAGGACTGTACCAGATTGTATCCTGTTCCTTGTCTATATTTTTCGGGATTGAGAAAGGCTTGAAAGCGTCCGATTTTATAATCTTGCTTGGCAGCAGCTTGTCCATCTGTGGTTCCAGAATCTCCTCCAAACAACGACCCAATGCCAAATACGATGGAAGCGCCTAGCACGAGCAGAACAATTGATGCTGTAATATGCTTGACACTGGCTCCACCGGCATAAATAATCAGACCACTGGTAGCAACCAAAATGAAGCAGGAGCCTAAATCAGGTTGAAGCATGATGAGTCCTGCAACACAGCCTACAATGACTGTTACAGGTATGTAGCCAGTCCGCAGATCTCTAAAGCGATCTCCTTTTTTGACAATAAGTGCGGATAAGTAAAGAATGATGGAAATTTTCGCAAGCTCCGTTGGCTGGAAGCCAACACTACCAAACCTGAGCCAGCTTTTTGCGCCGTTAAGTGAGCCTGTAAAAAGAACGATGATTAGCAGTAATATAGTTATGAAAAATAAAGGTACAAAAAGCTTTTTATATTTTTCCATCTTAATATTCATAGCTACCAACATAATAAAAAGTCCAAGTACAGCAAATGCAGATTGGCGCTTCACAAAATATAAAGAGTCAAAATTGTATTCTTTATTCAGCAGAGCTACGCTGGAGCTGGAGCTAAATACCATAATTACACCGAATCCAACCAATAACAAAGTGAGGATCAGCAATTGAAAATCCGGTGTGCCTCTTCTTCGAGTCTCCGGCTTCGTATTTCTCATATCAGCTTCCCCCGGTATTCGCCACAAGGTATATTCCTCGCAGACGGTTATCATTTTATCGTTTATCCATTTTATCATATTATGTTTGTTGGGCTTCTGCAACCTCCCTGGAGCAACAGATATCGCAACAATTCCATATCTGCTACAATAGGATGAAAATGAAGACTTGAGAGCAGCGGTGCATACGTGGTGACGCTGCATGATTAATTCGGGAACTTGCCCGGTGCTTTAAAAGGAGAGGTGGAGCAGAATGACACAACATGCGATAGATAAGATCTGGTTTGATCGTTTGCAAGAAAACATGGTGGAGTGGCGTAGACATTTACATAAGAATCCCGAAATTTCCTTTCAAGAAAGCAAAACCGCAGCTTTTGTAGCGGATAAGTTGGAGAGTTGGGGAATCGAGATTCGCCGTCAGGTAGGGGGACACGGTGTTGTAGGCACCATTCGTGGTGCTAAACCCGGGCCTGTCGTCTTGCTGCGCGCCGATATGGATGCTCTTCCTATTCAGGATGAAAAGGAATGTGAATATCGCTCCAGCGTGGACGGAGCCATGCATGCTTGCGGCCATGACGGACATACATCCGCGTTGCTTGGAACGGCTTACTATTTCAGTCTGAATCGGGACGAGCTGCAAGGAGAAATTCGTTTGTTGTTCCAACCTGCGGAGGAATTGCTGCCTGGCGGAGCGGTCAGTGTAATAAAGGATGGTATATTGGAAGGTAAGGATGTCATTTATGGCATCCATTTATGGACACCTTTTCCGGTCGGGACGGCCGCGAGTTGCGCAGGGCCGTTGATGGCGGCGGCAGACGATTTTTATATTGAAATCACAGGTAAGGGTGGGCATGGTGGGATGCCCCAGTCCACTAATGATAGTGTCGTGGCGGGTTCAGCTCTTGTTATGCAACTGCAAAGTGTTGTAAGCCGTTCAGTCGACCCATTACGACCTGCCGTGCTGACGGTGGGAACCATCCAAGGGGGCTCTGCGCAAAATGTGATCGCAGAAACGTGTCGCTTGAGTGGAACGATTCGTACGTTTGATGAGGAGACACGAACGGTAATGAAGGAGCGACTGCATGAGGTGACCGAGCTTACAGCCGCAACATACGGTACAACAGCACAGGTTCGCTATATTATGGGGTACCCACCAGTTGTCAATGACACACATGAAGCATCTCGTTTCTTTAATGAAGCAAAATCTGTTTTCGGCGAGGAGAATGTGCAGAAAGCGTCGAAGCTGATGCCTGCTGAAGATTTTGCGTATTATTTGGAACGTGTGCCAGGTTGCTTCATGTTCGTAGGAGCGGGTAACCCAGTTAAAGGAGCAGTTTATCCACACCATCATCCAAAATTTGATTTTGATGAGGATGCTATGATTAACGCGGTTCGTTTGTTTATTGCGATGTCTACGGGATACGCTGCGGAACGAAACGCAGGGGCAATTAAGGGCTAAAATGAGTTGAATTGGGAACGGTTCAATCTGGAGTATGAGGTTAATGAAATGGGGTACCCTACTGTTGAAAAGGAGGGAGTACCCATGAAAAAGGTTCAGGAAGTTATGACTAAAAAATGCGTAACGGTTACCCCGCAGGACAATATTTATGAAATTGCGGTCAAAATGAAGGACAATGATACTGGTTTTATTCCGGTTGTGGAAAGCGAAGGCAGTGATAAGTTGATCGGTGTAGTAACGGACCGTGATCTTGTCGTTCGCGGTTATGCGGCTAAAAATTCGGGTTCGGGTTCGGTCGATACCGTCATGACGACAGGTATTCGTACAGCTAGTGCGGACATGTCGGTGGACCAAGCAGCTGAACTCATGGCAGAACAGCAAATCCGTCGTTTGCCCGTAACGGAAGGAGACCGTCTGATCGGGATTGTCTCGATCGGGGATTTGGCTGTTCGTAATATTTTTGCAGACAACGCTGGAGAGGCGCTTAGTCATATTTCCGAGCAGGTCCACTAGAAGAATAATTAAGGTAGCATTAGTTTGGGGAGATCTTTACCCCGAGCTTCTAATCAGGAGTTCAACCCGAATATGGGTTGGGCTCCTTGCTATTCTGGTTGATATGCCAATAAACGGATAAGCTATTTATTATATAAGTTTAAAATGATGTATTGTTAGATTATCAGGAGGTAGTTATGAATCCAGATCATCCTTGTATTGTACAACGTGATTTTACCGTTCTGCTGGAGATGGGCTTGCCCGGTTCAGAATGGGCTCGTTCACAGTTGCAGATTTATGCGGAGCTGGTTAAAAGCCCGTCCGCTTTTCATACATACCACATCACTCCATTGTCTTTGTGGAACGCAGCTGCCCTCGGATGGAGTGCTGAGGACATTCAAAATAGTTTGCACTCCATGTCCCGTTGGGATATTCCACGTGATTTGTTGAAGGATATTGAACAGCTCGTTTCTCGTTATGGGACGTTGACGCTTTCACGGGAGGGTACGGAAGAAGAGCGAACTTATAGCACAGATATGATTGGCGCATACCGTGCTGAGCATGAGCCAGACGGAGGTATAAAGACAGGGAAAGCCAACAGCTATACAATGGGTGATCGCTTGATCTTGGCAGCAGAGACCCCCGCTTTACTGGGTGAGCTACTGACCAAGCAAGAGCTTAAACAGCTTGGTTTACTTCGACTTGATGAGGTAAGCGCGTCGGTCCCGTCCGAAAATCGGGGCTTGCTCAAGCAGGAATTAACGCGCTTGGGATATCCCGTTGTGGATACGGCAGGCTATCTTGAAGGGAATCAGCTTAGTTTTACCTTGGGAAAGGGAAAAACAAAGTTGCAGCTTCGTGATTATCAAGTAAAGGCCGCTGATGCGTTTGAAGGAGCGGACGGATTAGGGGGTAGTGGTGTACTGGTGCTTCCATGCGGAGCCGGAAAAACAGTGATAGGTATGGCGGTAATGAATCGGTTTCAGTGCGAGGTGCTTATTCTAACATCTAATACTACTTCTGTACGGCAATGGGTAGAAGAGTTAAAACGAAAGACGGATATTCCTCCCGATTCCATTGGGGAATATAGTGGTCAGAAAAAAGAGGTGCGTCCGATTACGGTGGCGACCTACCAAATATTGACACACCGTCGCACCAAAGATGGGGATTTTGAGCATATGAAACTGCTGAGTGAGCGGAAGTGGGGACTTATTATATATGATGAGGTTCATTTGCTGCCCGCGCCAGTATTCCGGGCGACGGCTGACATTCAGGCTACCCGTCGTTTGGGGTTAACAGCCACGCTGGTTCGAGAGGATGGTTGTGAACGCGATGTGTTCTCTTTAATTGGACCCAAACGGTATGATATGCCGTGGAAGGAACTGGAGCGACAGGGCTGGATCGCTCAGGTCGATTGTGTGGAGCTACGGCTTCCAATGACAGCTGAACTTTTGGAGTGCAGTATGAGTGCCGAGGGTAGACAGCAGTACCGAATTGCAGCCGAAAATCCGGTCAAACTGGAGGCGGTACGTAGCCTGATGCAGCAGCATAGCGGCTTGCCCACGCTTATTATTGGTCAATATTTGGACCAATTGCGTATATTGGCTCAGGAGCTCGGTGTCCCACTGATTACGGGTTCAATGAGCCAGACGGAGCGGGTGCGTTGGTTTGATGCGTTCCGCAAGGGTACAATTCGGACCCTATTGGTATCCAAGGTTGCAAACTTTGCGGTGGATCTGCCGGATGCGGCAGTAGCCATAGAGGTATCGGGTAGCTTTGGCTCTCGTCAGGAAGAAGCGCAGCGACTGGGCCGCATTTTGCGACCAAAGTCGGGCGAGAATAAAGCTTATTTTTATGCGCTAGTGACGGAGAATAGCAAGGAGACGGATTTTGCAGCTCGTCGTCAGCTGTTTCTGATTGAGCAAGGCTATGAATATGCGGTTCGCAGATTTAGTGTGACAGAGGCTATCGTAGGCCGGGATGATAAGCCTGGAGATCGTGGAAAGAAAAAGGAGGCCTAATCAAGAATGGGCGTAACGAACACGCAAGACAGCTGGAATGAGCTTTCATCAGATGAGCTGCTGGTGCTTAGACAATGCTTTATCCGGTACGCGGGACAGCCCATGAAGGAAGAAGAACCTATACAGCTTACCCGGGGAGCGTTAAGCGGAGTCGAAACGAAACTGGCACTGCGTGGATTACGTGCCCGGGGCTGGCTGGAGGCTGTTACCAAATCGTGGGGCGAACGAATTTTATATATTCCGGTTCATCGGCTACCGGATCTGTACGATATGTTGTTAGAGCAAAATCCAATGAACATGATGCATTCGGATCATCCGATAATGGTACATGAATCAATGACAGGCCTGGAGTCGGATTTGCTGCATGCGTTGTCACGTATTGCGGTACAGGGCGTTCCTTTGACGGCCAAAGGAACCATACATAAGCGGTCATTGCAAAAATTGAATGAACTGACCCCCTTTCGCCCAGAGGACCTGATAGGTCTTGGGTTGCATTATGCGCATGCAGAGCTGTATCCAGTGCAAACGGTGGTAATGATGGATTTGCTACTCAGTTTGGGTCTGTTAGTGAAGGAAACTGTGTCTTTTCGCGTTCAGGAAACGGAACTGGAGACTTGGATTCGTTTGTCTGCTTGGCAAATGCGCAAGCATATTTTTGCTACACTCATGGAAAGATACGGCAAGGCCGAAGCGTCTATGCAGCATTTTCGCTATATGCTGTGTGCCGTCTCCCAGTATGTAGGATCAGAAGGGTGGATATCTATCAAGTGTTTGCTGCAATGGATGCTTCAGGTAGGTCTGATCCAGCAGGAGAGTACGAACGGAGCTGATCCCAAGAACGGTGCCCTTTTAGACCTTGTTCCTACAATCTCAAATACGGAAGGGTTTGCGGGAGAAACGGTATCTGATTTTAATTTCAATGGACCTTTCATGGAGGAATTGAAGGGTTGGCTGAAGGCACTGACTGCTTTTGGAATGGGCGATTGGGGCCAGACTGCATCGGGCGAACTGTGTTTTCGCTGGGATGTATCTGTGATAGATATGCTTCGTCCCAATAATTACGAGGATACACATCAAGAACAAGGTACTTTTTATGTACAACCTGATTTTGAAATATTGGTTCCACCAGATGTGGCATATGATGTGCGCTGGCGACTGGAATGCTGCTGTGAACGTGTGACAGGAGATCGGATGGTAGTATACCGGATCACCAGAGAAAGTGTTACAGAGGCAATCGAGTTAGGAATGGAGGCCAAAGCAATTCCTGCTCTTCTGCACAAGTTCAGCCGGACAGGTGTGCCTGATCATGTACGCATGACGGTAGAACAGTGGGCAGGCGATGTCGGACGGACGGCTTTTGCAACGGTAACACTTTTGCGATGTGGCACACAGGAGGATGCAGACATGGTTGCACGCCATCCCGCGCTGGAAGGATTGCTGGAACGGCTCGGTGACAGGGACTTTATTATTCCGGCGAGCTCTGCTGTCAAAATACGAAAAACGCTTGCTGCAGTTGGATTAGGTCCACGTCGTGAACTGAAAGGTGTGGACGATCCGACTCATCATTATCCATTGATTTTGGAACCAGAGAACATAAGTTCAGGCAGTCCCAACAGTGAAATGGAGTCCGACCCTACTCAAGCCTGTTCTATATTTTCCCAAGAGGGAAGAGCAGGTTTTGTTTATACTGGGCGCACGCTGCATTTTTACGAACAAGAGCACACGCTGCCTGATCCGTCTGACTATTTTCCAGAAAGATCTACAGTCCCCTCCTCATGGACAAAAGAATGGAGGAGTTACCATACTTCCACTGCCCGGCAGTTGATCGAGCAAGCGATTCGTTGGCAGGCTGCTGTGGGACTGCGAATCGGTGGGAAAGAGGTTAAATGGATACCGGAGGCGGTGGTTCCCGGTGCACCATGGAGTGTCACAGGCTGGTACGCCTCAGGAATGGATGACGAAGCACCTTCTCCTGCGACTTTACAGCCAAGTGAATGGTCAGACATGCGGCTGCTGGTTCCTTTTACATAGTAGAGCCAGGAAGTGCATGAAACTCCTTCTTCTCAAAAGAAGGATGTGGTATGATAAATGAGTCTACTTTTACAGGGTAGAACTTTATATAAAGTGAGATGAACATTCATGAGCGTAGCCGAATTGAATACGGTCAATATGGCAGAAGTGCTTATTAACGCCTATGAATTGGGCGATATGGTCAACCGATCCTTTGAGGTATCGGATTATTTATATTGGAAACAGCGTGTGGAATTGAACCCGTCTATTCAGGCGTGTGTACGCAAGCTGGATGCCAAAAAGGAGCTATTCGCGGAAACGGAGCGTTTTGGGCATTTTCATCCGAACTATCATGAAGCGAAGGATGCAGTGCAGGTCGTTGAGCTGGAACTGGAACAATTCGTGGATGTTAAGGAGTTCAAACGAGCCGAAAAGGCGCTGGATGATATGCTTCATGCCATGTCTGAAACGATTGCATATTCCGTGTCCGAGACCATTAAGGTGCCGAGCAATGATCCGAATGTGAAAAAGGACGGATGTGGCAGCGGAGGGAAATGCTCCTGTGGATAGGTCATAGGAATGATACCGAGTGGAGGGGAGATGAAGCGAATGTTTGCCGAGCGGACAGGGTACATCATTTGGGTAAGCGATATCAAGGCTGCCCGCAATCTGGAGAAATACGGAAATGTCCACTTTATTTCAAAGCGTATGCATTATGTAGTTATATATATGAATGCGGATCGGGCAGAAGATACCGTTAAAAATATTCGCAGACTTTCCTATGTGCGTAAGGTCGAGCGCTCTTTTCGAAATGAGATTAGGACGGAGTACAACGACGATAAGGAAAAGATGAAAGAATATGAAATATAAGCTTCTAATGTCTATAAATTGTAAAATATTCTTAAAAGGTCAGCCTACGGGCTGGCTTTTTTTTGTAAAGCCAGGACTTTTGCATAATGGTCTTAATGCTGTTAGACCTAAAAAATCTTTAAAAATCACCCATAAACTTCAATTTTGTAACTTGTAGTCCCGGGTCTGTTGAGGTAACATATGAATATATTGGTAGATATAAAGACCTATCTGGTGGGGAGAGTGATCCCGTGCGTGACAAAGCAATGCAGCGATGGAGTACATACGAACCGTTCTACGTGGAGATGGGCGATAAAAAAGTCGCCGATATCGTGATTACAAATCATGCGAAAACTCGCTACTTAGATCGGATAGAGCAGAAACAGTCCGAGACGAATCATATCGCCGCCTGGCTTTGGGAATGCCTGAAGCAAAACAGGATGGAGTCCTACTATCATAACGAAGAGGATGTATATTTAATTGATGGTGATCTGGTCGTCGTGGCCGAATTTGGAGAGTTGCCCGGCGAGATGGATATTGCGGGGAATCCGCTGCACAAGATGATTGTCATTACCTTTTTGGGCCGGATGTCGGAGACCATTGAATTAAGGGATTTGAAGTCATACTATTCATGGCTACGCCATTCGCGGCGCATGACACTGATGAAAAGCACTCGTAAGCAAAAATAGACGGTGATTGGGCGGTCGGCCCTAGGCGAAAAAATCTCCGAACTTATGATTACCGTCAACTTTAAGTAGAAAGTATGCAGTTATTAGCTGCATGCTTTTTTTTATTTCCAACAATATAACTCTCCAATTCGGTAAGTTTACTTGGAAATGCTTCGACAGATGTTTTTCTTATGTTAAAATAGGGAGATCAGAGGGGAGAGGGCTGTCAGTATGAACTTTCATCAGTTGCACATTTTTTATACCGTAGCGGAGCGCGGAAGCTTCTCGGCGGCGGCACAAGCGCTGCATATGACACAACCTGCGGTGACGATGCAAATTCAGTCTTTAGAAGATTATTTCGGCACGAAGCTGCTGCAACGTTCGACTAAAAAAATCGAGCTTTCAGAGGCGGGAGCGACACTATTGCCTTTTGCGAAAAAAAGCATGCAACTGATCAGGGAAGCTGACGAGGCGATGTCTGCTTTTACTCACATGCTGGAGGGAAGATTGCATATTGGCGCTAGCCTAACGATTGGTGAGTATATTGTACCAAGAATGTTGGGGCCGTTTGGCCAGGAATACCCTCATATACGTATGGCGATGAATGTGATGAATACGACTCAAATTATGGATGATATACTAAAACATCAGTTGAATTTAGGACTGATTGAGGCCCCAGTCCAGCATCCAGATATCGTGGTGGAACCTGTGATGCAGGACGAACTGAAACTGATTGTGCCTTCAGGACATGCGCTGGCCAAGGCTAAAAAAGTGGTTCTGGAAGATGTGTTTAAGCATCCTTTTGTAGCCAGAGAAAAGGGATCTGGTACACGTCAAGTGATAGAAGATGAGCTGAAAAGTCGTGGTGTGGATGCCTCCCGACTTGGTATTGTAATGGAGATGGGGAGCACTGGAGCGGTCAAATCGGCGGTAGAGGCTGGACTGGGTATTACCATGCTATCACCTTCTTCGGTGAAGCATGAAGTTGCGCTCGGATTGTTGAAAATTGTAAACATTTCAGATATCACGTTCAAACGAGAATTTTATGCAATTCATTTGAAGTCGGCGTTGTTGCCGATTCCGGTAGTAACCTTCCTGTCTTACTTGCGTCGTCATGATCAGGGAACGGACGTGCAGAGGGACTCGCAGGACGAGCTTGCAAAGCTGAAAGAGAAGGAGGATGCATAATGAAGGAGCAGATTAGCGTAAAACGATATGATTTACATACACACACCCTAGCATCTGACGGTATGCAGCCACCTGTAGATAATGTGCGCTGGGCCAAGGAAAAAGGACTGGCAGGTGTGGCCATTACAGATCATGATACGGTAGCTGGCCTGGAAGAAGCCCTGGAGGAGGGAAAACGCATAGGAATTACTGTGGTGCCAGGAGTGGAAATTAGTACTCGAGCTGGCGGTAAGGATATTCATATACTCGGTTATTTTATGGATTACCGCAATAAAGTGTTTTTGGAGCGGTTGGAAAAGCTTCGCCAGGCGCGGGATACCCGTAATGATTTGATTTTAAGTCAATTGCGTAGTCTGGGCGTGGAAATCACACTGGATGAAGTGGTGGCTACGATGGGCAGACCGCTGGCACCAGATGAAAGCATTGGACGTCCGCATATGGCGGATACGCTGGTTCAAAAGGGATATGCGAAGGATATGCGAGACGCGTTTGACCGTTACTTGGCGGAAGGAGCGCCCGGATATGTGTCTGTACCCCGTGTAGAGCCTGCGGAGGCCATAAACTGGATTCGTGAAGCAGGAGGGGTACCTGTGGTGGCCCACCCTGGCTTGTACGGAAATGATGAGCTGGTTCGCTCAATTATAGAGGAGGCGAAGCCTGTGGGCTTGGAGGTGCGACATTCGGACCATGATGCTGAGGCTGAGAGCCGATATACTGTGATGGCGGCGCAATATGGGCTTATTGCAACTGGCGGCTCGGATTTTCACGGCGCACGCCAAGGTGTTATTTTCCACGGTGATCTGGGTAGCCGTAGTGTGGAAGGTCAGGTTGTCGAGGAATTGAGGAAGGCTGCTGTTGGACAAAAGTAAATAAAAAGCCCCTTGCCTTATGCATGGAACACAAGAAGTGTACCGTGCAAAGAACAAAGGGCTTTTTTTGTGGATTCAATAGGCTAGTGATACTTAGCCGTTTTTGATGCGATTCGGCAGCTTTTTGATCAGCTCCTCGTCGGGTGTAATGAAGAGCGTACGCTGATGGTCGTAGATGACAAAGCCGGGTTTGGCTCCGCTGGGCTTACGTACATGCCGAATCAGGGTGGCGTCCACAGGTACACTGCTGGATTGCTTGGCCTGGCTAAAATAGGCAGCGAGTTGAGCTGCTTCCTCTAGCGTCGTATCCCCGAATTGCTCAGCACGTATAACGACGTGTGACCCCGGAATATCCTTTGTGTGCAACCAGGTGTCATTTGGTCCGGCCAGTCGATTTGTCACATATTCATTTTGCAAGTTGTTTTTGCCGACCAGTAACTCGATACCTTCGGATGATGTATAGACGTGCAGGGTTGGACGGTCGTTTTTCTTCTTTTTCTTTCCTTTTTTGACCCGATCTCTGAGATAGCCCTGCTGAACCAGTTCTTCACGTATTTCCTCAATGTCATTCATAGAGGCATGGGCTAGCTGCTGAAGAAGATTGTCCATATAACGGATTTCTTCGTGCGTTTTCTCCAGTTGTTCATCAATGACAGCCAAGCTGTTTTTATATTTGTTGTATTTTTTAAAATACCGTTGTGCATTATCCGACGGGTTGAGTAGTGGGTCCAGTGGGATGGTCATTGGACGCTGTTCCTCATCATAAAAGTTAGTGAGCGTCACTTCTTTGTCCCCTTTTTTCACCTCATGCAGCGAAGCGAACAGCAACTCTCCATAAATGCGAAATTGATCGGCATCTTCCGCCTCGGCCAAATCCTGATGGAGATAGTCGAGTTTTTTTAGGTTTTTACTCCGCTCGTTTTGCAGAAACCGCAGTAGGTCACTGACCTTTTGCTTAACCGTATCCCTTTCTGCTTTTTCACCGAAGAAGTCCTCCATACACTCACTAATAGTAGCGTACTCCTTACGTCCTTCTTGGATCAACGTCAGTGGAATGGCTGAGAATATCACTTTATCTTGTGCGTTTAGTCCAGATACCGGCTGAAAACGATGATTCCGCACGTCATCCATGATGTGACTGAATGTCCTCCATAGTGAACGATCACTATCACCAGATACTTCATTAGTTACTCGAGCTAGTATCTCTTCAGCAATGAGGGGACTGAGTCCAGTAAAAGTGTTCACGATCCAGCGTTTGGGAGCTTCTTCGGCCTCGATCGCTGTTTGATACGAGGATATGAAGGCTGCCTCTTCCGTTTCTAGTGGATTCAGCTTGTTTTGTTCAGGAGGCTCCGTGTATTGAAAGCCAGGCATAATGACCCGATAGCTGCTGATAGACGGTGTGACATGATGAATGCCATCCAGCATCACGCCTGTTTCCGGGTCAAGCAAAATAATGTTGCTGTGTCTACCCATCAGTTCAATGATAATTCGTTTGAGTGAAATATCTCCCAGTTCATCACGTTGACGTATATCCATGTGAATAATACGCTCCATGCCCACCTGCGTGATTTTCTCAATAACGCCTCCTTCGCAATGCTTGCGAAGGAGCATACAAAACATAGGGGCTTCTGTCGGATTAAGAAAGCTTTGTTCTGTAAAATGTACACGCGGGAAGGTCGGATTAGCCGACAGCAGCAGCTTTACGCTTCCGCCTTGTGCCCGCAGATTCAGCACGATATCGCGATCATTTGGCTGATGTATCTTATTAATGCGCCCGCCCCGGATGCCTTGCAGTTCGTGTACGATAGCGCGGGTTACGATTCCGTCCAATGCCATAATTATGTTCTCCTTTGAAGCAAATGTATTTTCGCCTTCCTTCTATGATACATAACTTTGGGACAAAACTTAAGCGGCTTTGTGATATTTCAGGTCCTGTCCGAATAGATTGAATCTAGAAAGTCTGTCCAGCTTATCAGCAATCGCGGCACAAAAATATAATAACGGGCAGCCATCCTACGCACAACCGACGGAAACGGACTATCTGACCGGGAGGGAATTGGGGAGAATGGAACAAGCACACTGGCACCAATTAAGCAATGAACAGCTTTCAACAAGTCTGGAAGTCGACCCGAAGCAGGGTCTTTCGGAGGAACAGCTTGCGGAACGAAGAGAAAGGTCAGGATGGAATGAGCTGAGCGAGGGGAAGCGAGTTTCGGCAATCTTGCTGCTGCTCAACCAGTTCAAGGATTTTATGATGCTCGTATTGATGGGAGCGACCCTGATATCCGGCCTGCTTGGCGAATATTTGGACGCGATTACCATTATTGCTATTGTTGTACTGAATGGAATTCTCGGCTTTGTACAGGAATTCAGAGCTGAGCGTTCATTGCGAGCTTTGAGACAACTGTCGGCTCCAACCGCCAAAGTGTTGCGGGGCGGCAAACGAATTCAAGTTCAGGCCAGAGAGCTGGTTCCGGGTGATATTGTGCTGCTGGAAAGTGGTGATCGCATTCCTGCAGATGTAAGGTGGTTGAGTACGAACGGCTGTGATGTAGAGGAGTCTGCCCTGACGGGGGAATCAGTTCCGGTGAGTAAGCATTGCCGCCCTATTCATGCCGCCGAAGTACCACTCGGGGATCAAAAAAACATCGGTTTTATGGGCACGATGATGACCAGAGGAACCGCACAAGGAATGGTTATACGTACAGGTATGAGTACCGAAATGGGTAAGATCGCAGACTTGATTGAAAATACGGAGTCGCAGGAGACACCGTTGCAGCACAGATTGGAGCAATTGGGCAAAATCTTGATTATCGTAGCGTTGGCGCTAACGGTGCTCGTTGTCGTAGCAGGCATTTTACATGGACAGCCAGCCATGAGCATGTTCTTGGCCGGAGTGAGCTTGGCTGTGGCGGCTATACCGGAAGGATTGCCGGCTATTGTGACGATTGCGCTCGCATTGGGTGTGCAGCGTATGATTAAACGAAAGGCGATTGTGCGTAAGCTGCCTTCTGTTGAAACGCTCGGCTGTGCATCTATCATTTGTTCCGACAAAACGGGCACCCTGACCCAAAATAAAATGACAGTCACCAAGCTATGGCTGGACGGTCGCTTCTGGGTAGTTACGGGAGAGGGCTACGACCCACACGGGCATATTATGGATAGAGACCTTCCTGCTGATCTTAAAAACGGACAATCTCTGCGTAGACTGCTACAAGCCAGTGTACTTTGCAACAATGCTGAAATTGTTCAAGCTGATACAGAGGAGTTGCGTTCGAAAAAGAAGACCAAAGAGCCGACGCCGTCCGCCGTTTGGGAGCTGAAGGGTGACCCGACGGAAGGAGCACTGGTCACGTTAGCTGCCAAGGGCGGGGTCACGAGACAAGGGCTATATGAGCTGTACACAAGGGAGCGAGAATTCCCTTTTGACTCGGATCGGAAGCGAATGTCGGTACTCGTACGCCACCAGGGAGGACACATCGTCTTTGCCAAAGGTGCGCCGGATGTGCTGCTGGGTCAGTGCTCCTACATTTTATGGGAAGGAAATGTCGTTCCGTTAACGGGCACGCTGCGCCAAAAGGTACTGGCAGCTAACGAAGGAATGGCCTCAGAGGCGCTGCGTGTACTTGGTGTCGCTTACCGTGATATCCGCTCGCATGAGCGTGTCTCCACGGTTGAGGAGGCTGAAGCACAGCTGATCTTTATCGGGCTGACAGGCATGATTGATCCGCCACGTCGCGAGGTTCGCGAAGCCATTGGCAAGTGCCGTCGTGCTGGCATTCGCACTGTGATGATTACCGGAGATCACGGTACAACTGCAGAAGCCATAGCACAGCAGTTGGGCATTCTTCAGCGCGGATCCCATGTGTTGACAGGACAGGAATTGTCTGTGATGGATGATGCGGCGCTGGACAAAGCTGTTGATACCGTCTCTGTGTATGCACGGGTTTCGCCGGAGCACAAGCTACGGATCGTCAAGTCACTGCAAAGACGCGGACATGTCGTAGCCATGACCGGTGATGGCGTCAATGACGCTCCGGCGATAAAGGCGTCGGACATCGGTATTGCGATGGGCATTACCGGGACGGACGTGACCAAAGAAGCGGCTGCGCTTGTACTGAGTGATGATAATTTCTCAACGATTGTAGCCGCAATTGAGGAAGGACGGAATATTTACGAGAATATCCGTAAATTTATCCGTTATCTACTCGCCTCCAATGTTGGTGAGATTTTGACGATGTTCTTTGCCATGATGGCCGGGCTGCCATTACCTTTGTTACCGATCCAGATTTTATGGGTGAATCTGGTGACAGATGGCCTACCAGCGATGGCTCTGGGGGTGGACCAGCCAGAAAAGGATCTCATGGAGCACAAACCTCGTGGCGCAAAGGAAAATATTTTTGCTCGTCGACTGGGCTGGAAAATCATTAGTCGTGGCTTGTTGATTGGTTTATGTACGCTAGCGGCCTTCTGGCTGACATTACGTATTGCACCGGATGACGCAGGACAATTGATCAAAGCACAGTCCGTTGCCTTTGCTACGCTAGTTCTGGCACAGTTAATTCATGTATTTGATTGCCGTAGTTCCCGTTCTATTTTCCATCGTAATCCGTTTCAAAATAGTTATCTCGTGCTTGCCGTGCTCTCTTCCGTAGTGTTAATGCTGCTGGTTATGTATGTGCCTGTGCTGCAACCTATTTTCAAAACGGTACCGCTTGGATTGCGTGAGTGGGCGCTATCCATTGTGGCAGCTGGGATTCCTACGTTTCTTATGGGAGCGGGAAGTGTATGGGGCGGTCGACGCAACCGTCGTCGCGGCGGAAATACACACTTTTCAGCGGGACGTACGAAGTTTTCAGCCTAGAAATCAGGTCATGTATACCGCATCGCTTTCCCACTATTGCCCTGTATGATATCATGGGATCAAAGCTTCATGAGGAACATGATATCAGCAGCAACGGCGGAGGTAAGCTATGGAATTCACAAAAATGAACGGTCTAGGTAATGATTTTATCGTTTGGTTTGGGCATCAGGATTTGCCGTCTGACGCCTCGGAATTAGCTGTTCGGCTATGTGATCGACATTTTGGTATTGGTGCCGATGGGTTGGTATATATATTGCCGTCAGAAAAAGCGGATTTCTGCATGCGTATCATTAACTCGGACGGCTCGGAGGCCGAGCAATGCGGTAATGCTATCCGTTGTGCTGCTAAATACGTATATGACCGTAAGCACATCAACCGTGAACAGATCACGATCGAGACACTGGGTGCAGGGGTACAGCAGGTCGAACTAACTGTAGAGAACGGACTTGTTCGTATGGTGAAGGTGGATATGGGAGAGCCGATTCTTGAGGGTTTGAAGATTCCAACTACACTGGATCTGTCTAGCGTAATTAATGAGCCCATTGAAGCTGGCGGAAGTGGTTTTCGTTTTACGGCTGTATCTATGGGGAATCCGCACTGTGTCATTTATGTGGAGGATGCGCCAAGCTTTGATCTGGAAGCCTGGGGGTCGAAGCTGGAATGCCATCCGCTGTTCCCTAAAAAGACAAATGTTGAGTTCGCCACGGTACGTAGCCGGAAGCATATAGATATGAGAGTATGGGAGAGGGGAGCCGGACCAACGCTAGCTTGTGGAACCGGAGCCTGTGCTACACTTGTTGCTTCTGTACTAAATGGATACAGCGACCGTCACGCCATTGTAAGCCTGAAGGGCGGCGACCTGGATATCGAATGGAGCGAGGACGATAATCACATATATATGACGGGCCCGGCTGAGATCGTGTACGAAGGTCGTCTGTTCTAAATCATGTGAACTTTAAAAATAGCGTGCAACTGGCCTATGAATCGTATAGAAGTGAGTGAAAAGAGGACCTTAGTAGGTCTTCTTTTTTTGGACTTACATGCCACTGTATACAAGGAATACGATGAACAAAGCAACATTCTGTCTTTTTTTGGCGCCTGAACGATGTATAATATAGAAAATGAGAAAACAATAAGGAGGCCGTTCATAGTGCGGAAATTTCGTTGGATTTCAGCAGTTGCAGTCCTCATATTTGTAGCCACCGCGCTTCCGGTTCAGGCGGCGACCATCCCTGCTGGCGCGGAAACGACGGACAAGCAGGTTGGCTCGCTAACTCCGACAGTGGTAAGCCGTTTAGAAAAAGCGGTGCAAGAACTCATCGGTTCAAAGACAGCATTTCAATTTGACGATGTGACAGATATGGGGAAAACTTGGATTGTAGAAGGCGAACTGGAAGATGGAACTGCTACGTTGCAGACAGAATATAATAAAGAAAAAAACAGAGTGGATTCTACAACCATACGATATAAAATAAGCAGCTTAGGAAAGGCGATGAACGCGCCACTCAAGACGAAAGTGCTAAACAGCGCCAAAGCGTTTGACAGCAAGCGTCCTTTGCAATTTGAAGCATTCTGGCGGGTCAAATCCCCTTATCAGTCCAACAAGCCTTCAAATTACTGGGTATTTTGGGGCGCAGGAGAACAAGCTTCCTCGTTGTATGTGGATGTGGATCGAGGTAACGCTATTACCATCAACGCGGACTATGCGCTGAAGCAGGTGGACCCTTTGTTACTGAACCGTGCAATGAACACATTTAAGCGTGTGAGTGGACAGCGAATCAAGGTACAGCACGCTTCACGGTACAAGGACGAGACGAAGGGACTTTCATATTGGTCGTTCGAGGATGCAAACGAGGCGAGCGAGGTCAAAATTAGCGCGGTAACCGGTAAAGTGCTGGCCGTATCCACCTATGGGGTGGACTGGAATGATGACGCAGATTTCAAAAAAACATTTGCAAGCCCGAAATATACTGCCTCAGAAGCTTTGAAGCTAGTCAAGCCCAAGGCTCAAATGTTGTTTAATATCAATGTGTCGGGCTATAAAGTGAAAGTTCAAGGGAATCAATATACGTTCTCGAAGCAGCAAAAGGGAACGGATTCTATTGTGGCTAAAGTGAATAAAAAAGGGACTTTTTACGCTTACTCTCTTCATTCTTCTGATGAGAAAATGCCATGAAAATGTAGTAGGAAATAGAAAAGATAAATCAAGTCGTTTCACTCCTGATATCATTTTGTCGGGGAGTGGGGCGGCTTTTTTTGTTTTTGGCTTATGTTTATAGTCTCTTTATGTTACATTAGTATGAAAATAAAGAGCGGGGTGGAGCAGAGGACATGAAACCGGATTTGCGTACTGTGCTGAATCGTGAAATTATTGTCGGAGACGGCGCAATGGGGACTTTTTTATATCAGCTAGGATTTCCAGTAAATACGTCTTTCGAAGAACTGAACATCACTTCGCCTGACGTTATATCAGACGTGCATGGTCAATATTTAAGTGCAGGAGCTCGATTGCTGGAGACTAATACATTTTCTGCAAATGATTATAAGTTAGCCCGTTTTGGACTGGAATCTAAGGTAGAAGAGATCAATCGTGCCGGTGTGAGAATTGCCAGAGCTGCGGCCGGACCTGAACATTATGTGGTAGGTGCGGTGGGTTCCATATGTGGGGGCAAACGGCTTAACATATCAAAGCTGGAGCTGGCAAGAAACTATGAGCAGCAAATTGATGCCCTTCTCTCCGAAGGAGTCGACGGCATTCTGTGCGAAACGTTTTATTCACTGGATGAAATACGCATTGCGCTTCACAGTGTACGTAAATACAGTGACATTCCGGTAATTTGTCAGTTTGCAGTTGATCAGGTTGGTCGTACCCAGGATGGTTTTTTAGTTGCGGAAGCTTTTTCGGTGCTGCGTAATGAGGGGGCAGACATCCTTGGATTTAACTGTCACTCGGGTCCGCAGGGAATTATGAGTGTAATGGAGCAGCTGGATGGCCCTTTGTCTGTACCGCTGTCCGTATATCCGAATGCGGGACTAGCAGATTATGTGGACGGTCACTATGTATACGGTGCATCACCTGAGTATTTTGGGGAATGTGCCAAGTCCTTTGTAGACCTGGGGACGAGGCTGCTCGGTGGTTGCTGCGGAACTACACCGGACCATATTGCAGCTATCTCAAAAGCTTTGAACCGTTTGCAACCGCCTCCGCTGGCTTCAAAAGAAGCTCTGTCGAAAGAGTCCTTTCAAGTGGCGGAGCAGATTGCAGATGAAGGGGAACGAGGAAATGGCAGACATACCAGCGAGCCCAACATTGTGGATCTGGTTAAGGAACGACATACGGTCATTGTAGAACTGGATCCTCCGCGCGATCTGGACATTACGAGGTTTATGCAAGGTGCTCATGCGTTGAAGAAAGCCGGGGCCGACGCACTTACACTGGCTGACAACTCGCTTGCAGTTACTCGTATGAGCAACATGGCGCTTGGACATTTGGTCAGTATTGAAACAGGTTTGCGCCCATTAATTCATATAGCTTGTCGTGATCGCAATCTGATTGGTACTCAATCCCACATGATGGGTTTTGACGCGCTCGGTATTGACCATGTACTGGCGGTTACTGGCGATCCGGCGCGGTTTGGTGATTTGCCAGGCGCCAGTTCGGTGTATGATATGACCTCTTTTGAAATCATACGCATGATCAAGCAATTAAATGATGGTGTTGCATTTTCCGGTAAGCCACTGAAGCAGAAGGCTAATTTTGTGGTAGGTGCCGCATTTAATCCTAACGTCAAGCATTTGGGTAAAGCCGTGCAGCGATTAGAGAAGAAAATTGCCTCCGGAGCTGATTATGTTATGACTCAGCCCGTTTACGACCACGAGCTCATTGCAGCCATCGCGGAAGCGACACGACATTTGGAAGTACCGATTTTTATCGGTATTATGCCGCTGGCTAGTGGGCGCAATGCAGAATACTTGCACAATGAAGTGCCAGGCATTCAGTTATCCGATGAGGTACGTGCACGTATGTCTGGTCTTGAGGGTCCGGAAGGACGAGCAATGGGCGTGTCTATTGCCAAGGAGTTACTCGATACGGCAATGGAACATTTTAATGGTATCTATTTTATGACTCCATTTATGTTCTATGAAATGACAGCTGAATTGACTTCTTACGTATGGCAAAAATCAGGCCGCGTACAGGCCCCCTTGTTTCGACTATAATAATCAATTACAATAGTATAATGGATGTGATGCCGATGTCATTGAGTATGACCGGATACGGTCAAGCCATCCTTCATTATGAGGGCTATAAAGTGCGCTTGGAATTGAAATCGGTGAATCACCGCTATTGCGAAGTGATGATGAGAATTCCGCGCGAATGGACTCGTTACGAAGATGGCTTGAGAAGAACGGTTCAACAGCAGATTAAACGCGGTCGTATCGATGTCTTCATCCACAGAGAACGTGATGAAGAACAGATGCCCGCCGCGCGGTTGAATGACACTGTGGTGCAGGCTTACCTGCATGCAGCGGAGCAGCTGGCGGATCGTTATGGAGTGAAAGGAACGTTAGGGATAAGCGATATTCTTGCTTTGCCTGACGTTCTGGGTGAGCCTGGAGAGGCTTGCCATGGAGACGAAGAGGACTGGGAAGAGCAACTACAGCGAGCTTTGAATGAAGCTTTGCAAGGTTTACTGGAGATGAGAAGGCGAGAAGGCGGGCATTTGGCGCAAGATGTGGAATCCCGTATTTTACGGCTGGAATCCCTGCATCATGAAATGACGGTGCTGGCTCCTCATGTTGTGAGCGACTACCGTAACAGGCTGAAACACAGGCTTAAAGAGCTTCAGGACGGTTCATTTACGCTTGATGAACATAAGTTCGGAATGGAGATTGCGTTATTCGCGGATCGCAGCAATATTGATGAGGAACTTACCCGGCTTCAAAGTCACTTTGGACAGTGCAAGGGATTGCTGCTGTCAGACGAGCCGGCCGGTCGCAAATTAGATTTTTTAATCCAGGAAATGAACAGGGAAGTCAACACGATCGGCTCCAAGGCTAATCATCTCACATTGGTTAATTTGGTCGTTGAGATGAAAGCAGAGCTCGAGAAAATTCGTGAGCAGGCTGCAAATATTGAGTAGCTACCTGGTAGCGGCACGGCTGCAAGAGTCACATGTATAGGGGGAAAGACCTGAATATGGCAATCAAATTGATCAATATTGGTTTCGGCAATATCGTGTCGGCCAACCGAATTATCTCCATCGTCAGTCCGGAGTCTGCTCCGATCAAGCGGATTATACAGGAAGCCAGGGACCGTCATATGCTAATTGATGCTACCTATGGCCGCCGGACGCGGGCTGTTATTATTACAGACAGTGATCATGTAATCCTGTCTGCGGTGCAGCCGGAGACGGTCGCTCATCGCCTATCCACTAAAGATGATGACAATGACGAATAAAAATGGAGTGTACTATGGCTAAGGGATTATTATTTGTAATATCCGGACCTTCGGGTGTCGGTAAAGGGACGGTAGGCAACGCATTGCGTGATAAGCTACCAGAGATAACATACTCCGTTTCTGCTACAACTCGAACACCTCGTTCAGGCGAACAGGATGGAGTGACCTATTTTTTTAAAACGCGTGAAGAATTTTTGGGTATGATTGAACGAGATGAAATGCTGGAGTATGCTGAGTATGTAGGGAACTATTATGGTACTCCACGTGATTTTGTAGATCAGACGCTTGCGCAGGGAAAAGATATTTTTCTGGAGATTGAAGTTCAGGGAGCGCTAAAGGTTAAAGAAAAATTTCCAGAAGGCATATTCATCTTTCTGCTTCCGCCTTCGCTAGACGAATTAAAGGATAGAATCCGGGGACGGGGCACAGAAACTCAAGCGACCATAGACCACCGTATGTCGGTAGCTGTGGATGAAATGAATTTGTTGCGTCACTATGATTATGCGGTCGTCAATGATGAGATTGATTTCGCTTGTAAACGAATAGAATCCATTATTATCGCCGAACATTGTAAGGTTCATCCTTAAACGAGGGCTTTACATATGCCAAGCGTACCTAAAGAGAAATAATACTGTATAAGCTGAGGTTGAAGGTGTACACTGGAGTTCAGCTTATACAGTCCCAAAACTACATGAAGAGGTGTCTATTCGTGCTGTATCCTTCCATTGATGAAATGATGAAAAAGGCAGATAGTAAGTATTCGTTGGTTGTAGCGGCTTCACGTCGTGCCAGACAGTTGCGCGAGGGTGAAAAGACGACTCTCAAGAATCCTAAATCCCACAAACAGGTTGGAGTGGCGTTGGAAGAGATTTACGCGGATCATCTGCGTCTTGAAAGCGGCGAAGACGAGTAAGAATTATACACAACTATTATAACCGGGCGCAATGCCAATTCCTTTGACAACCGCAAGGTTGTTATTTTTTTAGGTCAGGGGGAGTTAACGATGTTGAAGGGAAAAGTTATTATTCTTGGTATAACTGGCGGAATTGCTGCTTACAAAGGGGCTGCGCTGTGCAGTAGGTTGACGCAAAAGGGAGCCGAGGTTCATGTGATTATGACGGCCTCTGCCAAGGAGTTTATTACCGAACTTACGTTGCAGTCGCTCTCTCGTAATCCGGTGTACAGTGACACATTTGATGAAAGAGAGCCGTCAGTCGTATCCCATATTCATCTGGCGGATGCGGCTGATTTGGTGCTTGTTGCTCCTGCAACTGCGAATATTATCGGGAAAATGGCGCATGGTCTTGCTGATGATATGCTGTCTACAACGCTGCTGGCTACAACAGCGCCTATTATGGTGGCCCCTGCGATGAACGTACATATGTACACTCATCCGGCAGTCATGCAAAATATGGAGACGCTTGTATCACGTGGCGTGAAGATGATTGAGCCTGGTGAAGGATTACTGGCTTGCGGTTACGTTGGCAAAGGACGTTTGGAAGAGCCGGACACAATTGTGCAAACCATAGAGCGCTTTTTTGATCAGCAAGCTCAGGAACAAAAAACCAACATCAAGTCTGAACCACGATGGTTTGGTGGCGAATCTATGGAGGCTCAAGTGCCTGAGTCACTTGTGAATGAGAATGAATCGGTGCTTTCAGGCAAAAAAGTCATTGTAACGGCTGGAGGCACGATAGAGCGAATTGATCCAGTGCGTTATATCACAAATGATTCATCTGGCAAAATGGGCTTTGCCATTGCAAAAGTGGCTCAGGAGATGGGTGCAGAGGTGCACTTGATTGCTGCCAATACCAGCGCGGAACCGCCTGCTGGTATTATGCTTGAAAGAGTCCAGTCAGCTGAAGACATGTACGCCGCTGTATTAAAGCAATGGGAAACGAGCGATATGGTCGTTATGGCTGCTGCAGTTGCAGATTATCGACCACGTGAGATTGCACAGACCAAGATCAAGAAAAAAGATAGTGTATTTACGCTAGAGCTAGTGAAGAACGTCGATATTCTAGAATCACTCGGACAGAGTAAGAAACATCAATTTTTAATTGGCTTTGCAGCTGAAACCGAACATTTGGAGACGTATGCGATAGATAAATTAGAACGTAAAAATTGTGATTTGATCGCGGCAAACGATGTAACTGTGAATGGTGCTGGTTTTGGCGTCGATACGAATGCTGTTCAAATTTATGACCGAAGCGGGATCGTAGAGCGTATTCCTGTACAGTCAAAGGAAGAAGTTGCGCGTAAGTTGCTTACTATAGCCGCGGGACGCATGGGTGGGGTGCTGCATTAATGGAGACGGGCAATTTAGTTGCCAAGGTCATTGTCGATGTACCTGCCAAGGATACGGACCGCACCTTCGATTATCTGATACCAGACTCAATGAGACCTTGGATTGAGCCGGGTAGCCGGGTAGCTGTACCATTTGGCAAACGGACGGTGCAGGCTTTTGTCATCTCGGTAGTCCCAGCTGATGATCCACCGAAATACAGGATGAGAGCGATCCAGGAGTTGCTGGATTTGGTACCACCCTTATCTGGTGACCTAGTCGAACTGGGCAAATGGATGAGCGAACGTTATGCTTGTAATCAAATTATGGCACTGCAAGTGATGATTCCTACCGCGCTCAAGGGCAAGGCAGAACGTTATATCTCAATTGCCGAACAGCATGAGTTAACGCATCCACAGCGTACTATACAACCGAATCAGGGCGATGAACTCGAATGGGCACTTCTGACCGACGATGGTATGAGTGATCCGACGGAGCGTCGGATTGTTAGCTTCATTCAGGAGAAGGAGCAAGTCCCATTGCAGCAACTCAGTCGACATTTCCCTGAGGAAGCAGAGGTTATTAAATCACTGTTACGCCGGGGTGTGCTTCAGGAAAGTCAAGTTATTAAAGACAAACTTGGCAAAAAGACCATGAAATCCGTTGATCTGGCTATCGGCATAGACGAGGCATCAACGGCGCTGGAGCAATTTTCTACCAAAGCGCAGCGTCAGCGGGAGGTACTTGCTTTTTTGCTGGAACGTAGCGAGTTTCTGCCTCTGTCGCTGAAGGAAGTCATGACCTCACTGAGTGTGTCTGCTGCAACGGTTAAGGCGCTGGAAGATAAGGGCTATGTGTTGCTGGAGGATGTCGAAGTGTTCCGCGACCCGTACCGGGGCAGACACTTCAAGCCTACAGAGCCACTCCCTCTCACAGTAGAGCAGCAGTCGGTATATGAACGGATTATTCGCCAGCTGGACACGCGTGAGCAAGGGGCTTATTTGTTGCATGGAGTCACAGGGAGCGGTAAGACGGAAATCTATCTGCAGACGATTCAGCGCTGTATCAAGCAGAATCGTCAGGCCATTGTGCTGGTACCTGAAATATCGTTAACCCCACAAATGGTTGAGCGTTTTAAAGGCCGGTTTGGCGATCAGGTAGCAGTGATGCACAGTAGGTTGTCCGGGGGGGAACGGTACGATGAGTGGCGCAAAATACGCGAAGGCCGTGTGAAAGTGGCGATTGGTGCTCGCTCGGCAGTATTTGCGCCTTTTCGTGAGTTAGGTCTTATTATTATGGATGAGGAGCACGAAACGTCCTACAAGCAGGAAGAGACACCTAAATACCATGCGCGTGATGTTGCCATTCGCAGAGCCCATCAGCATGGGGCTGTCGTTATTCTCGGCTCGGCAACACCGTCGCTGGAAAGCTACTATGCGGCTCGATCACAAAGCAACGACGAGTTTGCGCCGTTGCTGCTTGAAATGCCAACTCGCGCATTGGGGAACACGTTACCCGAAGTACATATCATGGATATGCGTGAGGAACTGCGTGCTGGTAACCGCTCTATGTTCAGCCGTGCGTTGCATAATGGAATTGCAGAGCGGTTAGAGCGTAAGGAGCAGACGGTACTACTGTTGAATCGGCGTGGGCACTCCACGTTCGTCATGTGCCGTAGCTGTGGCTATGTCGCGGGTTGTCCGCATTGTGATATTTCGCTTACGTATCATCAGCGGTCGAACAATTTACGTTGCCATTACTGTGGTTATTCCGAGCCCGTGCCTCAGACTTGCCCTGAGTGCGGTAGTGAGCATATTCGTTATTTCGGTACAGGTACCCAGCGAGTGGAAGAAGAGCTGGCGAAGCTATTCCCCGGTATACGTGTTGTTCGAATGGATGTTGATACAACGACAGAAAAAAATGCCCACGAAAAGCTTCTCAAGCAATTTCGTGATAAAAAAGCGGACGTGCTGCTCGGTACTCAAATGGTTGCCAAAGGCCTGGACTTTCCCGATGTGACACTGGTTGGTGTCATTACTGCGGATTCGGCTCTCAATTTACCGGATTTTCGGGCTGCGGAAAAGACATTTCAGCTGTTAACACAAGTAGCTGGACGGGCTGGGAGACATCAATTGCCGGGGGAAGTATTCGTACAATCCTATACTCCAGAGCATTATTCGGTGATTCACGCAAGTCGCCATGATTATGCTTCTTTTGTGAGGGAAGAATTGAAACACCGCCGCAATTTGCACTATCCACCATATTGTCGTCTTATTTTGGTGACCTTTTCTCATGAACAACTCCCGGTGCTGGTCCGACTGGCTGAGAATTATTCAGCAACACTACAGGGACGGGCCAGACAACGGGGCTGGTTCGGGAATATGGATCGTCTTACATCGGATGTACTCGACATTTTGGGGCCAGTAGCTTCACCCATTTCGAGAATCAAGAATAGATACCGATTTCAATGTATGATAAAATGGCGTGGAAATATCGATGCGATTAGTTTGGCTCAGCAAGTAGCTGATGAAATGGCCGAATCCGCACAGGCACAAAAGTTGCTGATTAGTCTGGATGTTGATCCGCAAATGCTTATGTAGAGTGTTGCCACAAAAGTTATTATCACAATTAATGCGGACAAGCCGTCCGTACATAGGATAATGTAGCAGTCGCGTGTGTGATGAATACAGTTAAGCCTAAATGAAACATAAAGAGGAAGGTGTTCTGTTGTCATGTCAATTAGAATTATAGTGTTGGAGCCGGATGACGTATTGCACAAAGTAGCAAAGGAAGTCACTAAAATTACGCCTAACGTGCAAAAGCTGCTCGACGATATGGCAGATACGATGTATGAAGCGGAGGGAGTAGGTCTTGCTGCTCCGCAAGTAGGTATTTTGAAGCGTCTCATTGTTGTAGATGCTGGAGATGAGCATGGATTGATTAAAATGATCAATCCAGAAATCGTAGCCGAAGAAGGGGAGGAATTGGGTCCTGAAGGCTGCCTGAGTATACCTGGGTTGAACGGGGATGTGCGTCGTGCCGAGAAGGTTACAGTCAAGGGACTGGACCGCGAGGGTAAGGCCATTACCATTACAGCGACAGGGTTGCTTTCTCGTGCTTTTCAGCATGAAATTGACCATTTAAATGGAATTTTATTCACGGATATTGCAGAAAAAGTATATGAGGTTGCGCTGGAACAGCCAGGACCGAACCGTCAGATAGGAGAGTGAGGTTCGATGACTCAAGACATTCGTATTATCTTTATGGGTACGCCTGAGTTTGCAGTGCCATCGCTGAACATGTTACTGGACAACGGTTATAACGTGGTTGGTGTGATTACACAGCCCGATAAGCCACAGGGACGAAAAAAAATATTGACGCCTACACCAGTCAAGGAAGCGGCAGAAAAACGCGGATTACCTGTACTGCAACCGACCCGCCTGCGCCAGCCAGAAGCGGTGGCTCAGGTGGCAGAGCTGCGTCCTGATCTGATCGTAACCGCAGCCTATGGGCAAATTTTGCCTAAGTCCGTACTAGACTTGCCTCGGTTCGGCTGTCTGAATGTGCATGGTTCGTTACTTCCCCGTTATCGGGGAGGTGCACCGATCCAGCGTGCGATTATTAACGGTGAGACCGTGACGGGTGTGACGCTGATGTATATGGCGGAAGGACTGGATACTGGCGATATGATATCGCGAGTTGAGGTTGCTATAGAGCCGGAGGATACCTCCGGTACGATTTTTGAGAAGTTAAGCGTAGCTGGAGCAAAGCTTTTGCAGGACGAGCTGCCTAAGTTGCTGGCAGGCCAATCAGACCGTACGCCGCAAAATGAGGACGAGGCTACCTATGCCCCTAACCTGAACCGCGACGATGAGCGTATTTCGTGGAGTGACAATGCACAGCAGATATACAACCGGATTCGCGGCCTTGTTCCTTTTTCCGGCGCGTTTACGCTTTGGGAGGGAAATGTTTTTAAAATATGGGCTGCTGAGCAGCCTTTCATAAATAATGAAGTGAGTGGCTCAAATGCCCCAGCACCCGGGACGGTTCTTCAATTGACCGCTCGTGGCATTGAGGTGCAGACAGGCGAAGGAACTCTCTGGCTGACTCAGGTTCAACCGGCTGGCAAAAAGGTTATGGATGCCGGAACCTTTGCACGCGGCGGACAGATGAAGCCAGGCATGGTGCTCGGATGAGCGGGAGTCACTCCCGCCAGGGAGGCCAAGGCAAGGGAGTGGGTGCCAGAACCGGCAAGACTCGCAATCAGACGGCGCGGGAAGTTGCACTTGATGTGTTGACCAGTGTGGAGCAAGAGGGTGCGTATAGCAATCTTGAGCTAAATCGTCGGCTTCAGCAGGCAGGTTTGTCTGCAAGTGATGCTGGTTTGGCGACGGAACTTGTATACGGTACAGTCGCACGCCGAAATACACTAGATTATTTTTTGAATAAATTTGTTCAAAAAGGAACGGCCAAGCTTCAGGCTTGGGTACGTTCGTTGCTGCGGATGAGTGTGTATCAGGTGGTGTATCTGGATCGAGTTCCGGATCATGCAGTCGTTAGTGAAGCGGTGACCATTGCCAAGCGGCGTGGGCATCAGGGGATTTCCGGTATGGTCAACGGCGTGCTCCGCAGCATGCTACGTGAGCCGGACAAGCTGCGTATTCCTGACGATTTGTCACCGGAGGAACGGATTTCATTAGAACATTCCCATCCACAGTGGCTGGTTAAGCGCTGGATTAAGCAATACGGTGCAGATACTGCTGAGGCTATCTGTCAGGCTAATAATGAACCCCCTGCGGTCAGCGTACGGGTGAATACGACAATGACCAGCCGTGATCATCTGCTGGACGAGATGCGCTCAAAAGGGATTGATGCTGTTCCTTCGGCAGTTAGTTCCTATGGGATTGTTGTTCGTAGCGGTGGAAATATGGCGCTTACCTCGTGGTATACGGACGGCTTGCTGTCCGTACAGGATGAAAGCTCCATGCTCGTTGCCGAAGCAGTCGCTCCTGAGCCTGGCATGCTGGTACTGGATTGCTGTGCCGCTCCAGGTGGCAAAACAGCTCATATGGCTGAGCTGATGAAGGATCACGGACGGATAGTTGCGAATGATCTGCATGCCCATAAGCATCAATTAATTCGTGAACAGGCTAATCGACTTGGCCTGGATGCCGTGGAAACAGTCACTGGTGATGCGCTAGAACTGAAGGAACGATATGCTCCAGCTTCTTTTGACCGTATTTTGCTGGATGCGCCATGCTCTGGCTTTGGAGTGATTCGTCGTAAACCGGACCTGCGTTGGAGCAAAACTGCGCAGGATGTTCGCGACATTACACAGCTTCAGCATGAGCTGCTGGATAGTGTGGCGGGACTGTTGAAGCCAGGTGGTATTCTGGTATACAGCACATGCACGATTGAACCGGGCGAAAATGAAGGACAATTGACTCAATTTTTAAGCGAACATCCAGAGTATGAATTGGCAGAGGGTCATTCCTTCCCGGACGTGAGCCGCGAAAAGGATAGTATACAGGGAGGCTCGGTACAGCTGTTACCGCAGCATTTCCACAGCGACGGATTTTATATCGCACGCCTGCGTCGGGTGAAATAGCGCGGAAGAGAATTCCAGACAGCTTTCCACCAGTAATTCCACATTCCGCCGGAACATTTCCGGCGGTTTTTTGCATGAAGACGAAAAATTTTTACCCCCTCAGGGATTTGTGCTAAAATAGGAAGAATGAAAAATACTATCTGCGATCAAACAGAACTTAATGAAGAAGGAACGGGTGCAAACATTGATGAAACCTTTTATATATGATTTAACTCTGGAGGAGCTTCAGGACTGGGCCAAGAACAATGGCGAGCCTGCTTTTCGTGGAGGACAAATTTTTGACTGGCTGTATGTGAAGCGAGTCAATGATTTCAGCGAGATGACGAATTTGTCCAAGGCGCTGAGAGAGAAGCTTGAGGAGCAATTTAGTTTTGTGACGCTTAGTGAAATTACAAAGTTGGAATCGAAGGACGGTACAGTAAAATTCCTGTTCGGTTTGCACGATGATCATGCCATTGAAACGGTCATTATGAGACACAATTACGGAAACAGCATTTGTGTAACGACTCAAGTGGGTTGCCGGATTGGTTGTACTTTCTGCGCTTCGACGCTCGGAGGCCTTAAACGGAACCTGACGGCTGGTGAAATTACTGCACAGGTGGTGCAGGCTCAGAAAATTTTGGATAAAACCAATGAACGAGTGAGTAGCATCGTGATTATGGGCTCGGGCGAGCCTTTTGAAAACTATGAAGCGACCATGACGTTTTTACGTACAATGGTTCATGAAAAAGGTCTGAACATTGGTCAACGTCATATCACAGTGTCGACCAGCGGTATTGTACCGAATATTTATAAATTTGCCGACGAGGATACCCAGATTAATCTGGCAATATCCATTCATGCGCCTAATGATGCGCTTCGTTCGAAGCTGATGCCTGTAAATCGGCGTTATCCCTTTAAGGATGTTATGGATTCTCTACGTTACTATCTTGCTAAGACGGGGCGGAGAATTTCGTTTGAATATGCCCTGATTGGTGGGGTAAACGATCAGGCAGAACATGCTGAAGAGCTAGCGGATGTGTTAAAGGACATGCTGTGTCACGTCAATTTGATTCCAGTCAATCATGTGCCTGAGCGCAAGTATGTACGCACATCACGCAGTGATATTTTTAATTTCCAACGTATTCTTGCCGAAAAAGGCGTCAATGTGACGATCCGGCGTGAACAGGGTCACGATATTGCCGCTGCTTGCGGTCAGTTGCGTGCAAAGCATATGGAGTTGGGGTGAAACCATTTGATCAAAACAGTTCATGTCAGCCATGTCGGACGTGTACGTTCGGTGAATGAGGATTCTGCCTGGATCAGGCACTTGGAGCAAGGCTATATCCTTGGGATTGTTGCCGATGGTATGGGGGGGCATTTGGCCGGTGATACGGCCAGCCGCCTTGCGGTAGAGACACTTGCCGCTGATTTGGCGACGCTGGAGAGCGGATTATCCGCACATTCTTTGACGGCGGCGCTCAGCGACGCTATTTTGCATGCCAATGAAGTCATCTTCCAGACGGCTGCACGCGATGAAAAGTATCATAATATGGGAACGACAGTTGTTGCGGTTTTATTAAACGACGCATCCGGAATTATCGGACATATCGGTGACAGTCGTGCCTATGTCATTTCCAAAGGAGCGGTACGTCAGCTTACAGAAGACCATACTTTGGTTAATGAGCTGTTCAAAAACGGTCAGATCAGTAAGGAAGAACGGGAGAACCATCCTCGTCGCAATGTACTGACACGGGCGCTGGGCACTGATTCCGAGGTGAAAGTGGATATTGACTCCATTGCGCTGGAAAAAGGCGATGTACTGTTACTGTGTAGCGACGGATTAAGCAATTTGGTAACGGAAGAACAAATCAGCAAAGTAGTAGGTGCCGCAGAGAATCCTTTGGAGGAGCGCGCGGATCGTCTGCTACATCTGGCGTTGCTTGCCGGAGGAGACGATAACATTACTGTAGCTTTGTTTGAATTGCCCGACGACACGGTTTCATTGAGTGAAAAGGGGTGTGACGCATGATCGGGCACCTGCTAGGGGGAAGATACGAAATTATTGAGCGTATCGGTGGCGGCGGTATGGCGCTGGTGTATAAGGCTCAAGACATTTTGCTGAATCGCAATGTCGCAGTTAAAGTGTTGCGCCAGCAATTTGTTCATGATGAGGAATTTATTCGCCGATTTCGGCGTGAGGCGCAGTCTGCGGCCTCGCTTTCGCATTCGAATGTGGTCAGTATTTATGATGTCGGCCAAGAGGATGAAATCCATTATATTGTAATGGAGTGCATAGAAGGTAAAAATTTGAATGAGATTATTAAAGAACGTGCACCATTGCAAGTGGATGAAGCAGTACGGATTGCTTCCCAGATTTGTGATGCGCTGGAGCATGCCCACCAAAATCAGATCATTCACCGAGACATTAAGCCTCATAATATATTAATTGGACGTAATGGACGGGTTAAGGTAACTGATTTTGGGATTGCTAGAGCTGTTACGTCAACGACCATTACCCAGACGGGTTCTGTTGTGGGTTCTGTTCATTATTTTTCACCTGAGCATGCAAAGGGTGTCGTCACCGGCGAAAAATCGGACTTATATTCTTTAGGTATTGTCTTATATCAAATGCTGACAGCGCAGCTCCCTTTCCTGGGAGAAAGTCCAATTAGTGTAGCGCTCAAGCACTTGCAAGAGGAATTTGAGGAACCACGTAAAATTAATCCGTTGATTCCGCAAAGTGTGGAAAATGTCATTCTAAAATCCATGCGCAAAAATCCAGAAGAGCGTTATCAATCGGCAGACGAAATGCTAAAAGATCTGGAAACCTGTTTGCTGCCGGGACGGCGTAATGAATCCAAGCTGGAGTTTACACATTTGGATGATGAGGATCAAACACGGGTTATTCCGGCTATTAAGCCTCAACAATTAGGGATGTCTTCTAGTGGCGATGATGTACCTGCTCAACCGCGTGAGTCTGAACAGCTTCCGAGCAAGCAATCGTCCAAAAATAATAGAAAAAAAGCGATCTTGTGGGTAACACTAGTGTTGGTGTTACTTCTGTGCATGGGCGGAGTGGTGTACTATGTGCAAAGTGTACTTGTCGTGCCTGAGGTAAAAGTACCAGGTGTATTGACACAAACAGAAGACCAAGCGAAGGTTAATCTTAGTAAAGCGGGATTACTCATTGAGGAGCCAATCCAGCATGAATACAAAGAGGGAATCGCGCCTGGAGTTGTATTTTATCAAAGCTATCCTGCAGATTCTTTAGTCAAGGAAGGAACCAAGATTAGTCTGAAAGTCGGGATTGCCAAGCCGCTCACCCCGATGCCGGATGTCAAAGGCCAAAGCTACGAGAATGCTGTTAAGCTGCTGACCGCCCAGCAAATTAAGGAGACGCAGATTCAGCAAAATGAGCAGTTCAGTGATCAGGCCGCGGGGACCGTCCTTAGTCAGACACCCGCTGCAAATGAGCCATTTGATAAGGACTCAGTCCAGGTTGTGCTCACAGTCAGCAAGGGCGCTGATACTGTGAAAATGCCAAGCCTGATAGGGAAGACGCAGAACCAAGCAGAAAATGAGGTTAAAAAGGCAGGGCTGAAGGTTGGCTCGATTAAAGAAGAATTTAGCTATGAGCAGGAAAAAGGAAGAGTAACCAAACAGTGGCCGTCAGAGGCAGGCAGTGAGTTGCCACCAAATACGGAAATTACGTTTTATGTAAGCACGGGTTACCCGCCAGAAGCGATTACACTACCATTTAATGTGCCTGTTGCGCCGAAGGAAGAGGGCAAAAACAGCAAAATTCGTATCACTTATACGGATGCGCGTGGAGAAAATCAGGAATGGGGAAGCCGTACGATTAATACGACACAGATGTTCACTATCAATCTGCTAATGGCTCCGAACAAAGACAGTGTTGTCTCAGTATTTAGAGATGGTGACTTTATTGATACGTATCCAGTCTCTTATATTGAGGCGAAAAATGGAACGGTGACGATGCCCCAAATTGCTCCGCCTGCTGGAACTTCACCAACGGATACACCTGATGGTACTTCCTCGCAGAATGGAAGTGGAAACGGCGAGGAAGGTGATAGCGGGGGATCTTCTAATGATACTGGCAATAGTGGAGGCGACTCGAACAATCAGGAGGGCACAGGAGGTAATGGTGACCCTTCCGCCTTTGTTCCTGGAACGAATTCCACGGGGAGTACGCGCAGTGAGTTGGCGGTTAGTCATAAAAACAACCCAGGCCACGCAAAGAAGGAAAAAGTGATTGAGGCTGTTCAGCATCAGTAAACTTGCAATAGGAAGATGCTCAACCTGTTATACGCAATGAAACTTGAACATTATGAAGGAGGACATCTTACACATGCCTGAAGGTCTGATCGTCAAGGCGCTTAGCGGATATTATTATGTCTCCAGCCTGGATCAGGATGGGCGTCCGGTATCTGGCGAAGCTACGGTACAATGCAGAGCACGCGGCATTTTTAAGAAAAAAGAGATTACGCCTCTTGTCGGTGATCGGGTCGTTTACGAACTGACTGAGAACGGGGAAGGTATGGTCGAGGAGATTAGAAAGCGTACGACAGAGCTAATTCGTCCTCCAGTAGCTAATACCACGCTAGCCGTGCTACTGTTTTCCTTGCGTGAGCCGGATTTAAACCTGCCTTTACTGGACAAATTTTTAGTCCATATTGAGCACGCCGGACTGGATACGATTATCTGTCTGACTAAGCGCGATTTGTATGAAGGCAGCCCTTCAGAGGATGACACCGTGCTGGCCGTTCAGGAAATGTACCGGAAGATCGGTTATGAGGTGCTGGTAACCAGTGCCCGTACCGGAGAAGGGACGGCTGAGCTTAAGAAGCTGTTGGCTGGTCAAATCAGCGTGTTTTCCGGGCAGTCAGGTGTAGGAAAGTCTTCCATGCTTAATGCTCTGGAGCCTGGGTTAACGCTGGAGACGAGCGCCATAAGCAATAAGCTGGGCCGAGGAAAACATACAACTCGTCATGTGGAGCTGATTCCTCTAGACAACGGAGGGTTTGTAGCAGATACACCGGGGTTTAGCCAGCTGGATTTTCTGGAGCTAGGTGTGGATGAGTTATCTCCCTGTTTTCGTGAATTCCAGCAGTATGCGGAAGGATGTAAATTTCGGGGGTGTACCCATATTCACGAGCCTAGCTGTAAAGTAAGAGAGGCCCTGGAAGAAGGCCATATTTCACAGGGACGATATGATAGCTATTTGCAGTTCTATCAGGAATTAAAAGAAAAAAAGCGGAGGTACTGAGTATATGTTAAAAATAGCACCGTCGATTTTATCCGCTGATTTTGCTCGCTTGGGCAGTGAAGTTGCGGAAGCTGAGGCAGGAGGGGCAGACTGGATTCATGTGGATGTAATGGATGGACATTTTGTATCCAATATTACACTGGGCCCACCTATCGTTCAGGCTATTCGTCCGCATACGACTCTTCCCTTAGATGTTCATCTGATGATTGAGCATCCTGAACGCTATATTGGCGATTTCGTAAAAGCAGGAGCCAACATCATCACTGTTCATGCTGAGGCCTGTGTTCATTTGCATGGTGTCCTTCACTTGATCAAGCAGCAAGGCGCTCTGGCTGGAGTGGCTCTCAATCCGGGTACTTCACCATACGCGATCAAGGAAGTGCTGCCAAATGTGGATATGATTCTGGTGATGACGGTCAATCCTGGCTTTGGAGGTCAGTCCTTCATTCCAGAGACGTTAAATAAAATTAGACAAATCCGTGCTTGGCTGAACGAATTGGGTCGTCCAGACGTACATATCGAGGTAGACGGAGGTATTGCGGAGGAGACGGCACCAGCCGTATTTGAAGCGGGGGCTGACGTGTTGGTGGCTGGTAGTGCGGTATTTGGCAGAGCAGACCGCGCAGCGGCTATTGCTGCGATTCGGGACAGTGCAGCTCGTTTGTCCAAGTGAAGCTGACTGAAGCATTGTGGATGACTGTAGCGAGCATGGCGACGGGGTTGATCCTTAGCTGTTTCTCGCTAGTGAAGGCTCCTTGGAATGCTGTTCTTTCACTTTTGGCTGTTCTAATTGTACTGTTTTATTTTCGAAAAAATGAACGGCGTGGTTTACGAATAGGTTTTGTGGTGTGCAGCGTACTTTATTATATCCTGTTTATTTTCATACTCTCAGCATATCTCTATGTTCGCGGACTTGTCTGATGGTATAGCCTGGGATGGTTGCGCATAAATATGGTTACATGAGCGGGATTCTCATGTAGCCTTTTTTTGTGGGGCAACAACCCTTGACAGGTTGCATAAACTACAGAGAACGGATGCAGGAGGATGATGGGGAGGGTGAGGCATGAAGTTTTACACAATCAAGCTGCCAAAATTTCTGGGTGGATTCGTTAAAGCCATTTTGAATACATTCCAGAAAAACTGAATTCAACGTAATGTAAACACAGGATGTAGGATGAAAGCTGGAGGTACACAGTACACAGGGCATGCTTCCCGGGCACAACAGATAGGTAGCTCGGCAGTAAAAGATAGGAACGCACGGGAAGGTGCCTGACATTTTGTTCTCCTGAACCAGATGGATATTACTTTTCGAATAACCAAAAAAGCACCCGTTTAAAACGAGGTGCCTTTTGTTTATAACGATATTTTTTTACGACTACACGCGAGTCACTTTACCGGCTTTCAATGCACGAGTGCTGACATAAACGCGTTTCGGTTTACCGTTAACGAGAATGCGAACTTTTTGTACGTTGACGCCCCAAGTACGGCGATTACGGTTGTTAGCGTGAGATACGTGGTTACCGCTGCCAGGCTTTTTGCCTGTTACAGAACATTTACGAGACATGATTCCACCTCCTATTCTGAAAATAACCAAATTCCATATGGAACGGGTCTCTCTTCAGGCCGACTGGGTCAGCCGGACTTTGTAAGTCACTAACCTGAACAAAACAATACTTAAATATAATATCATAGTCAAAAAAGCTCCGTCAACTGATTCAAAAACTTTATTTATTTCTCTTTCGCATTATAGTACAATATGGGATAGTTATTGCTGCGATTATTTTGTATTAAAATGGAATGTGAATTCTTATTCCAGTCATGCCGGCAGTTCAGAGGCGGGACTATAGTCATCATTCCAGCCGATGATTTATTGTTAGGCAGTTGACTGGTTTTTCATTTTATATGACCTGTAGAAGAACGACCAGACGTGAGTACAAAAGCTTACGAAAGTGTGATATTCGTATTCGTCGTCTGGCTTTAGTATAATTCAATTGAACCTGTACGCACAGTTGAATAAGGTGTTGTGAAGGTTGATAGAAAAACAAGTGTATTAAGCTAGGAAGGGGAATTCTCTTGAGTAATCGTTCTTTGAATGGAACAGATTTTACCGCAATGGTTTTAGCCGGGGCGGAACAATTACAGCAGCATGCGGAACATGTCAATTCACTAAATGTATTCCCAGTGCCAGACGGTGATACGGGAACCAACATGAATTTGACGATGAGCGCGGGCGTAACGGAATTAAAGAGGGGGGACTCTTCCTCCATCGGTGTCATGTCCGGCATATTATCCAAAGGTTTGCTGATGGGAGCCCGCGGCAATTCAGGGGTTATCCTGTCTCAGTTGTTTCGTGGCTTCAGCCGTTACGCTGCCCCATACGAGGAATTGAATACCCTTCAGTTCGCATCGGCATTGCAGAGCGGGGTGGATGCGGCCTACAAGGCGGTTGTTAAGCCGGTGGAGGGTACAATTCTTACCGTGGCGAAGGAAGCGGCCAGGCATGCTGTGTTTTTCTCGCGCCGGACGAACGACATCACGGAACTGATGGAAGAAGTGCTTGCCAAAGCGAAGGAAACGCTTGCCATGACGCAGGACATGCTCCCTGTATTGAAGCAAGTAGGAGTTGTAGATTCGGGTGGGCAAGGTCTTGTGTACATTTATGAAGGTTTTATGCAGCATCTTGGAAGCGGCTTGGTGACGTCTTCAACTGCAAAAAGTGATAATGTACGCACGGTTTTTGCTCCTCACGTATCGGAGAGACCTACTGCTACTGCAGTTGTTCCTTCCCCAGATGCGCCGATTTCTGCGCAAGCGAAGCTCGAAACGGATAATATTGAATTTTTGTATGATATGGAGTTTTTTATTAATCGACAATTGGGCGAAGCGCAAGGTACCGATTTTGATGAGGAAGCCTTCCGGAAAGCGTTAGCAGTAGATGGTGATTCTATTATCGTAATTTCAGACGATGATGTCATCAAGGTTCACGTGCATTCTAAGGCTCCTGGTGAAGTGCTGAATTTGGCACTGCGCTACGGAGAAATTACACAGATTCGTATTTTAAATATGCGCGAGCAGCATCGTGATTTGTTGTCTGCGGGTATGGATGTTGCTCCTGAGCCTGAGTGGTTTGCTGAAATACCAACAGAGCCTGCACGTGAGGAAGAGCCGTCTGAGCCCCCTGCTCATGAACTGGCATCCTTTGGTTTTATAGCTGTGGCTTCCGGTGAAGGAATTGCTGATATTTTCAGAAGTTTAGGCGTCGATGTTGTCCTTTCTGGCGGCCAGACAATGAATCCGAGCACAGAGGACTTCGTTAATGCGGCGCGCTCGATTGCGGCTCAACATATTTTTATTCTTCCGAATAATTCCAATATTATTTTGGCGGCAGAACAAGCACGTGAACTGCTAGAGATGGAACGTATGGTGTCGGTTATTCCGAGCAAAACAATTCCTCAGGGCATTGCGGCAGCATTTGCCTTCCAGGAGGAAGAGGCTTTTCAGGTAAATCAGGACAATATGCGTGACGCAGTCACCCGGGTGAAGTCTGGGCAAGTGACCTACGCGGTACGGGATACGACACTGGATGACCTGCATATTACAGCCGGGCATTACATCGGTATTCAGGATTCCAAAATTGTAGCGACCGAGGAACACTTAATGGCAACGTCCCGTCTTTTGCTAGCGAAAATGCTGGTGAATGGCGATGAAATTGTTACGATTCTCACAGGTTCAGACGCGAATCAAGAAGACACAGATCAGCTTGTTGCATGGCTTAAAGAAAATTATGCGGATGCTGAAGTGGAAGTTCATGAAGGTGGTCAGCCGATTTATCCTTATTTGTTCTCAGTGGAAACCTGATGTGCTTTAGCACGCCCATGGAAGTCCACAACAAAAGGAGGTCTGACTGATGAGCAGTACCATCATTTTGACGGATAGCACGGCTGATATTCCACCGGAATTAGCAGACCGTCTCGGTATAGTTGTTGTACCATTGACAGTGATGTTCGGCAGCACAGCTTACCTGGACGGCATTGAGATGTCAGCGTCGCAGTTTTACAGCGAACTAGTACGGGCTGATGAGCTACCTACGACATCACAGCCTTCACCAGCCCGTTTTTTGGAGACATACACGACGCTATTGGAGCAATACCCCGAGAGCCAGGTTATCTCTATCCATTTATCCTCGGGTGTGAGCGGAACGTATCAGTCTGCTCTGCTGGGCAAATCCATGCTGGAGAAGCATGAACATAGAGTGACTGTGGTGGATTCCAAATCAGCTTCATACGGATACGGCATGCTAGTGGTTTATGCGGCAGAGCTGGCGGCTGCCGGGCATTCCCCGGCTGATATCGTTCGGGCTGTGGAACGTCGTGGGGAGCGCCGTCGTTTGTATTTCCTGGTGGATACCCTGGAATACTTACAAAAAGGCGGACGTATTGGCAAGGCAGCGGCAATGGTTGGTACGTTACTTAACATTAAGCCGATTCTTTCGATTGACAAAGAAGGCACTATTTATTCGGTTGATAAGGCGAGAGGGCATAAAAAAGCGACAGCACGTATAATTGAACTACTGGAGCGGGATTTAAAAGGCCAAAAAATTAATATTGCTGTGGGTCATACGGCAGATCGCTCAGCGGCAGAAGCGTTCGTGGCTCAGCTGGCAGAGCATTTTGAGCTGGGAGATCGAATATATACTGAACTTGGCGCTGTGATTGGGACCCATGTAGGGCCAGGTACGATTGGCATTTTTGTATGGCCGGCCGGAGATGAGAGGTAATATGCTGCAATTGGATCAAATACCTTTAAAACAAATACATGGCGTGAGTGCTCTCAAAGAGGGAGAGCTTCACGCTTTTGGTATTTCTAACGTACAGGACATGCTGGAATATTATCCGTTTCGGTATGAAGATTACCGACTGCGCTCGCTAAGTGAAGTGAAGGATGGAGATAAGATTACAGTACAGGCCAAAATTATGGGCATTCCGGTGCTTCAGCGTTACGGGCGCAAATCAAGGTTGACTTGTAAATTGATGGCCGAGGATTGGATGTTTACCGCGACGTGGTTTAATCGGCATTTCATGAAGGAGCAGCTAACCTCAGGTCGTGAAATTGTGGTGACTGGTAAATGGGATCTCAAACGGATGCAGATGACTGTTGCAGATTCTGAGTTTCCTGATAAAGGAGTAGCCCGCTCGGGGACACTTCAACCGGTGTACTCTATAGGCGGTAAGATTACGCAAAGCTGGATGCGAAAAACAATGAGCCAGACACTCCAGCAGTTTGGTGAAATGATCCCCGAAATATTGCCTGAGTTGCTTGTGCGTAAATATAGTATGATGCCGCGCAAGCAGGCTATTGCGGGTATACACCAGCCTCAGGACAACCGCGAGGGGCAAGAGGCTCGTCGGCGGATGGTGTATGAGGAGCTATTTTTATTTCAGCTGAAAATGCAGGCATTCCGGGCGTTAAATCGTGGTCGAGCGGACGGGGTGGTACATACGGTGGATAACGCCACGATTCGTGAATTTGTAAGGGCTTTGCCTTTTGAATTAACGGATGCACAGAAGAAGGTAGAGCTTGAAATACTGCACGATCTACGCTCACCTTATTGTATGAACCGTCTGCTTCAGGGAGATGTTGGGTCAGGTAAAACAGTTGTTGCTGCCATCGGTTTATTTGCCACAGTACGTTCCGGTTTTCAGGGAGCGCTGATGGTGCCAACCGAAATATTGGCCGAGCAGCATATGCGATCGCTTCACAAGCTGTTTGAGCCCTTTGGAATCAGTGTGGGCCTATTGACTGGGAGTACAACCGGGAAGAAGCGTAAGGAGCTCCTAGCTGCTCTCCAAATGGGTCTGCTGGACATTGTAGTAGGCACCCATGCTCTCATTCAGGAGGATGTATATTTTCGCCAGCTTGGGCTTGTTGTAACGGATGAGCAGCATAGATTCGGAGTGAATCAGCGTAGTGTACTGCGTCGCAAAGGCTATAATCCCGATGTGCTGACGATGACGGCCACACCGATCCCCCGTACGCTGGCCATCACTGCGTTTGGCGATATGGATGTTTCTACGTTGTCAGAGCGGCCGAAGGGGCGTATTCCAATTTCCACCTATTGGGTGAAGCACGAACTGATGGATCGGGTACTTGGTTTTATTTCCCGCGAGGTAGATCAGGGACGGCAGGCTTATCTGATTTGCCCGTTGATTGAAGAATCGGAGAAGCTGGACGTACAGAATGCCATCGATTTGCATATTCAAATGCAACAGGCTTTTCCACATTACCGCGTTGGGCTATTACATGGACGAATGACTCCCGCAGAAAAGGAAGAAGTTATGCGTTCTTTCTATGCGAATGAGGTTCAGTTACTCGTTTCAACGACGGTTGTGGAGGTGGGGGTAGACGTTCCCAATGCGACGCTAATGATCATTATGGACGCGGATCGTTTTGGGCTGTCCCAGTTACATCAATTACGTGGACGTGTCGGACGGGGAGCACATGCCTCGTATTGTGTACTGATCGCTGATCCTAAGTCGGAGGTTGGTCAGGAGCGGATGAAGGTTATGACCGATACGGACGATGGTTTTGAGGTGGCTAGACGCGATCTGGATTTGAGAGGGCCGGGTGACTTTTTTGGCACCAAGCAGAGTGGGCTACCCGAGTTTCGTTTAGCAGATATGGTAGCGGATTTTGAGGTGCTGGAAAAGGCGCGGGAGGATGCAACCGATCTGATTAAGGATTCGTCCTTTTGGACATCTCCGCAGTATGAAGCACTGCGCGGTTATTTGCAAAAAGAACAGATTTTCCAGGGGGATCTCATCGACTAATCCACCATGAATCATGAGGTTGTTCTAAACGTTTTAAACAGATAGGCACAATGGACAGGCTGGCCGTCATATATTTGGGAATGACCGAATGATATGGGAGGTGTGGCAACATTGAGCTATCAGCAATATGGAATTAGTCCGCAACTGGTGGAGCGGATTAAGTTGAAAATGAAGAATCGTGCGCTCAAGGAGCGGGTTAAGCAGCAGATTGAAGGTGTGACTAAAGCGGACCTGCAAAATAAAGCTAAGGTGCGTCATCTTGTGAAGTCCACTTCTGCTATTTTAAACGAGCGTTTGACGGCTGCACAGGAGGAGCAATTGACCGCCTTCGTATTGGCACAAAAAATTGATCCGTCCAATACATTCCATCTAATCAAGCTGTGGGGAATGTTCCGTTGATTGCTATTTGAAGAGGTGCTTCAAAGCGCTCTCCATGTTTTTTTGTGAAGCAGAGATGAAAAAGGATTGCCTGATATCAGGCAATCCTTTTTGGTTTGTATTAGTTCATTCCCCGGGCAATAGCTAGTGTGTGCTTATCATGAGACTTTTATTTGTAATGACCTCCAATTTTGATAGACCGTTCCATGGCCTGCCCGGCATCTGTTAACGACGATGCGCGCATGATGATGGACTGACCGTACCGATCCTTTAAAGTGTCCGTCACCTTTTCCAAAGCACGGGATCGCTCCAGATCCTCAAAAAAATCCAGCTGATACAGTTGATCATCCACCAATCCGCTTAAAGTAACCCCTGCGCGCTTCACGGGCATATGATTCCAAAAAGTATAAAAGATTTTTTTAACGGTTTCATATACCTTTTGGGTATGGTTTGTAGGATCGGGTATCTTCATTTGTCGGGAGAATCCGGTTGGTGCCTCGTAGGGACTGCATATACAATGAACAGTCACAACCGAGCCCATATATCCTTTGCGGCGGGCGTCCCGACACACCTCCTCTGTTAGTTCAAGCAGGATGGTTTCCACTTCCGCAGGCTGGAGATAGTCGCGGGGAAGAGTCATCATATGACCGATGGATTTGGGAGGTGTATTAAATGTTTCCGGCTTGACCGGGCTGTGATCGATCCCGTTAGCAGTTCGCCATATCACCTCTGCCTGAATATCGGACTGCTTGCCGAAATGAGACCGGAATCTGTCCTGTAGCCGGGGTAAGGGAGTACGTGCAATATCTCCAATGGTGTGTAGTCCAAGCTTCTCCAAATGCCGTTCCATGCGCGAACCGATGCCGAACATAAGACGTACTGGCTGAGGCCACAGCAACGCTGCAATATCGGATGTAGGCAACAAGAAAATGCCACTGTCATTTTTTTTAGCCCATATATCTGTTGCGGTTTTAGCCAGCATTTTGTTTGAGCTGATGCCAATTCGAATCCATACTCCTGTTTGTGCCAGTACCTTTTGCTGAATTTCACTTGCAATACTCACCGGATCCCCGAACAGGGAGAGGCTTCCGCTCATATCCAGAAACTGTTCATCAATGCTGAAAACCTCAACCAAATCCGTATATTCATTATAGATTTCTGTTATTTTTAATGAGACATCGATATAATGCTGCATACGTGGGCGTACAATGATAAGGTCAGGACATTTTTTCACCGCTTCTCCCAGGCGTTCTGCTGTAGATATACCGTATTTTTTGGCCAGCGGACACGCAGCTAAAATAATGCCTGAACGAAGTGCAGGGTCACCGGCCACAACGAGTGGCTTATGTTGGTATTTGGGATCATCTGCTTTTTCGATGCTGGTATAAAAACTTTGGCAGTCCGATAAGAATATGGTTCTATTTCTGCTTTCCTTCAAAAATCCGACCTCCTCTCCTGATATGTGTGGGTCATCCTTCCAAAATATTCTTGAATGTATACTCTTATAGTAGTATTATATACAGAACAAGTGTTCCTAATACAAATGTATTTTTTGGAACGTTACAGTTTACGGAAAACCTAACATGGCGTATCATAATATCTTGAGCAAAAACAAGTGGAAATGAATGAATATTGAGGGGAGAAAACCATTTTTATGAACCCAAAACGTCGACCATCATCTCAAAAACGCAGTAGGTGGCGTATTTTTGGCAGAGTTTTGCTGATTAATATCAAGTGGTTCTCGTTTGCGGGTGTACTTGGAGTGCTGTTTGCTGGAGGTCTTATATCCGGTTATGTGGCGGCACTGGTTCATGATGAACCTGTACGATCACGTCAGTTGATATATGAAAAGGTAAATGAGAACGCTCTGACCAGCTTTGTATTTTTTAATGATCAGGTAACTCCGGTTGGAAGAATGCGCATGGAGGAGGATCGACAGCTCGTTGATCTGAAGGATGTTCCTCAGTCTATTGTGGACGCCCTCATTTCAACGGAAGACAGCCAATTTTATGAGCATCGTGGTGTGGATTTAAAGGGAACTGCTCGTGCCGTTAAGCAGAAGCTTTTGAATGAAAACCGCCAAACAGGCGGCAGCACACTGACGCAGCAGGTAGCCCGAAGGGTTTTTCTCAGTCTGGATAAGACGGACAGTCGCAAGGTGAAGGAAATGCTACTGGCACTGCGTATGGAGCGGTTTATGGGCAAGGATAAAATATTAACGGCTTACTTAAACAAAATGCCTTTTGGTAATGGTTCCGCTGGTTACAATTTATATGGAATCAAGTCTGCTTCGTTAGGGATTTTCAATGTAAGTGATCTACATAAGCTTCATATTGCTCAGGCGGCTTATTTGGCAGGTCTCCCGCAACTGCCATCTGTTTATTCCGCTTTTGATGGTAAAGGGAACTTCGATGAAGAAGGCTTCAATAAAGCGATGGAGCGCCAACGTGTCGTGTTGGGAAGAATGCTGGCAACAGGTAAACTTACGCTATCCGAATATAACGAGGCGCTTCAATTTGATGTGAAAGCCACTCTTGCGCCACATCGCGAAAAAAGTTATAATACATTCCCTTATTTGATGCTGGAGACAGAGCGGGAAGCCGCCCAATTGTTAGCGCTCCAGCAAAATCCCGATATCACGGCAGCCGAGATTTCCAAGCCTGAGCATGCCGAGCTTCTTCAAAATACGCGAGAAGAGTTGCAACGGTCCGGCTATCGAATTTATACAACGATAAATAAGAAAATTTATAACAATATGCGGCAGATTGCAGCCAATCCACAAAATTTTTCTCCATACAGTAAGAAGAAGGGATTAGAGCAGATTGCAGCAATCATGATTGATCATAAAACAGGGGCTATACTCGGTATGATCGAGGGCAGGGATTTTAATACCGAGCAAATGAACTATGCAACTCAAATGACACGTCAGCCCGGTTCTGCCATGAAGCCTATTGCTGCTTATTTACCTGCTTTGGAAAAGGGCTACACTCAGCCAGTCGGTCTTATTGATGATTCACAAATCATATTGAAAGACGGGCGTAAAGGTTATCATATTCCTAAAAATTATAACAGACGGTACGAGGGGCTTATGACAGCCCGTGAAGCACTCAATCGGTCAATCAACATCCCTGCGCTGAGGCTGTTCCTATATGAAGTTAAAATTCCAAATGCTTGGAATTTTGTGCGTTCTCTTGGAATTACGACGATTCAGCCGCAGGATGAACATGCTCAGACAGGGGTTTTGGGTGGACTAAGCAAAGGGGTATCCGTCGAGGAACTGACCGCAGCATATGGAACGATTCCCAATATGGGTGTATATAATGCACCTCATCTGATCAGCAAAATTACGGATGCCAACGGGAAGATCGTATATGAATTTAAACCGCAGACGAAGCGTGTATATTCGCAGCAAACCGCATTTTTGATGACGGATATGCTCAAAACGGTTATATCAGATCCGAGGGGAACCGGCAAACGCCTGCAAAATGCTTTTAAAAGCTACGGTGCCATTGATATCGCCGGTAAAACCGGTACGACACAAAACTTTGGTGATGTGTGGTTTATGGGGTACACACCTGACGTTACACTAGGCGTCTGGGCTGGTTACCGCCAACAGGTTAATACATTATCTCAAGAAGGCCATTCCAGAGCACAGTCAGTGTGGGCACTGATCATGAATGAGGCGGTCAAGGACCAGCCTGAGCTTTTTAAGAAAAAGCACTTTATACGGCCGGAAGGTGTTGTAAGAGTTACGGTTTCTAGCCTTACAGGTAAGCTGCCAGGGCGTTATTCCCGTCAATCGGGTCAACTCGTGACTGACTGGTTTAATCAAAAGTATGTGCCTACCGAAGTTGGAAGAGAACAGCTTCCGCGTTCTGCTAGACCAGTGGTCCCGTCTAAACCAGATATCAAGGAAAAAGAAGTCCCAGAGGTTGAGGTACCTGCAATAGATCAAGAGAAAATTCCACCAGAGGAAACGGATCCTACTGTTCCTGACGCAGGCACAGAGATAGATATGCCTGATGAGAATGAAGATTTGCCATCTACAGATACTCCGCAACCTTCTGTTGAAAACGAGCAGGTGACTCCTTCTGAATCACAAAGCCAGAGTGAGACTCCAAAAACCAAATCTGACGAAGTTGTTTATCCTGAAATAATATCTGATCAACCCAAAAACTAAACGACAGGAACGGCCTAGTTTAAAATGCCGTTCCCGACAATGTCTACAGTGACCTGCGGATGAAAATGGATATTGGGGTATTCTTTATTCCAATCTACACTTTTCCATACTGCTGGATAATGAGCGATCAACTGTCTGCCTACGCCAAAGGCATCACATCCATTTTCCTGAAGTGTACGGATAATTTGTTCCGCATCCTGGGTCATGATTTCGGAAAGTTGACGGTTCAGACGCTGTACGTTAGCTTTATCTTGAAGATGGTTTCGTGCATATTCAACAATATCGACAGGCAATTTTAGGTTAAGCTCCACATCAATTTGTCCATCGCGCTGAACGTTCACTTTAAGGCTACGTTTGACATTCTGGATTTTAGCCTGATACGTAATAAAGTTTTGCACATCACCGACAGGTCCGGGATGTATCCTTTTTACAAAGCGAGCTGTATTTTTCCACTTTCCAGTCATTAAGACATATAAAACACCTTGCTCACTACTTAGGCTTCCTGTGAATTTTTGTCCGTGAAATAAGGCAATTCCACGTGCTGTAATATCTTCTCCTTCTTTGGAAAGATAGGGGAGTACAAAATCTTGACCCGGATCAAGCATTGGGGGGAGCAGTGTCTCCAGTGTCATTTCCGGGAACATACACATTTCCTCAAGGCTTCTGATTTTTTTGGTTATAAATTCGCCAATCAAGAGGCTACCTATGCTTTTTTGATCTATTATTTCCCCAGCTAATCCATCTACAATAGCTACCTTGACATGGGAAGTCGGATGGTCAGGCTCACGATACAGCACATCCAGATAGGGATATAAATCTTTTCGGGCCAAGCTTGTACCATACAGAATAACTCCGTATTTGAAAAAGCGGATATCCCCGGTTACTTTGGCTCGGATTTTGTCTGTACTTTGCCGAACGGAATGGCCGGTGCCTGAGTGAATTTCATTGGTGCTTTTACCTTGATTGCTTTGAGAATCGTCTACAACCTCTAGCGTTTGCAACAACATGCCTTCAGGAGTGAGATCATAAGCCGATGCATTTGCCAATCGGGCATCCTTCAAATTGTCCTGATCCCAGCAGCCTGTTATAAAAATGAGTAGAGTTAGCATTCCAAGCGCTCTGCTCTTTTTTTTCATGTTTCAGGTCCCTCCTTTTTTTTGAAGAGATAGGAGAGGATCAGCAGCAGAAAAGGGAACGCAATTAGGAAAATATAAGCAGAATTATTGGCTATGGAACCAATAAGCTCGAAATCTTCTCTTCGTTGAGGCAAATAGGCAATACAACATGAGGCGAGCACAACAAAGGAAACCGCCTTTTTGTGACTTTTTTGCTTGAATAGATAGCTTATTCCGTAAGACGCCGCATAATAATAACCACTTATAGCTCCAAAGATCGAAATGAGCCAAATCGGCAGAAAAATAAAATCGACCCGATCCATCGTTCCCAGTGGAATGGATCTGAGCAAATAAATGACTGGCTCCGGCATTAATTCAAGCTGTTGGGGGCTGAATACGGTTTACAGGTAAATACGGTAAAACAATACAATAGTACCACGATCGCGTTAGCTGCCAGAATTGACTTGAGCTTGCTTGTACTTTTGCCCTCAACCATGGGAAAGACGACAAGAATGAACTCAAAACCAAACATCGCTAGGAGCGTTTCTTTTGAACCGACAATAATACGGGGCCATCCCGCCTCAGTCAGAGGTAGCAGATAAAGCGGGTTGGACTGCTTTATACCATAGCTAATTAACAGCATCATGGGAAAAATCAGAAATGAAATTAAAACAAGTACTCGGGCAATCGTTCTTAAATTTTCGCGAACCAGATATATGCTACTGAACAAAAACAGGGCAAGTATAGCCCAACGGGGAGTATATTGCAGCATCCAGCGGTTAATGACGTCATAAGCGTTCACAAGAACCGAGGTACCCATGAGCAGATAGTAAGCAATGTAAGCCACAGTCAATCCTTTTCCAATCCAGGAACCAGTAATCTGGGTTAATATTTGATAAATCGAAGAGGAGGGAAAACGTCTTAGCAGGAGCCAGCACATCAAAATAATGAGTTGAATCAAAAGGCCACCAATAATGACAGATATCCAACCCCCTCCTTTAGCTGAAAGGTGCATCTGATAGGGAAGTGACAAAATATCTACGCCAATCTCAAACTTAATGATGAGAAAAAACAGTTGACCCGATGCAATGGTACTTTCTTTATTCACGTCTTTTCCAGCTCCTAGAGTCGTTCTGCTGCTTCAATTTTTGGGCTTGGGAATCATATGGTCGCTGATGGAATGTCCAAATCGGAAAGCGGATAAAAACATCTTTCATATCACCGAGCCGGAATGGTGCAAGAGGAGCAAAGTAGGGCGTACCAAAGGTCTCCAGCTTGCAAAGGTGGATGGTAAGAAAAAGTAAACCGAAAGCAATGCCAATGTATCCAAACAAGGCTGCAGCAATCATCATCGGAAAACGAAGGATACGAACCGCTGAGCTCATTTCATGAGAAGGCACTAAAAAAGAAGAAATGGCTGTTAACGAGACGACGATGATCATCGTATACGACACGAGACCAGCCCGAACGATAGCATCTCCGATGACGAGACCGCCAACGATTCCAATAGTTTGACCAACCCGACTGGGTAGACGAACCCCGGCTTCTCGTAGCACCTCAAAGATCAATTCAAGCAGCATAGCCTCCACAATCGCTGGGAATGGAACGTTTTCCAGTGATTTTTTGATGGTATGCGCCAGTTCTAATGGCAAAATAGCTGGATGAAAAGCAATCGTCGCAATGTAAATGGCAGGTAGCGTAAAAGCGATCAAAAAGCTCATCATTCGAATCGTTCTTAGAAATGAACTAATAATCCAACGGCCGTGATAATCATCTGGGCTTTGGTAAAATGCAAAAAAAGAGACGGGAGCTATTAGAGCAGTTGGGCTACCTTCAGCCAAAATCGCTATGCGTCCCTCCATTAGATTGGCGGTCACACGATCCGGTCGTTCCGTGCTGAGCTGTTGAGGGAAGAGGGAAAAAGGGTTGTCCTCAATAAACTCTTGAATAAAACCGGGGGGGAGCACCATATCGGAGGAGATCGCTTTAATTCTCGTTTTCACTGCTTCCACTAGCTCAGGATTAGCCAAGTCTTGAACATAGACAATAGCGATTTTAGTCCGGGTTTTAGATCCCACATAAAAGTAGCGTACAACCAGTGACGGTGTGACAATTTGTTTGCGAATCAGATTCAGATTGATGGATAACTGCTCAATGAATCCATTGTGCGGTCCGTGAATAATCCCTTCGTTTTCTGGTTCGTCCGTACTGCGAGCATACGTTTTTTCGGAAGAAAGGATAAAAAATCCTTCCGCTCCATTTATCATAAAAATGCAATATCCCTGGATAAGCGAATCAGCAGCATTTTGAAGGTCGGTGTCTTTTTGACTGCTTAAGGTGGTGAACATTTGATGAGAGACTGCATCGGTTTTCTCATATAAGGCACTCAGGATATGAGTTTGAATCATCTCCTGATCTACGAGCGAATCAATATAGAGCAGCATACCGTCTTTGCCGTCAACGGAAATCGCCTGCTTTTTTAAATCATCCGTATAAAAAAGGGCTTGCTCAATAAAGGAAACATTCCTACTTAATTCAACGGAAGCTGCGTCATGTCCAGCCAAGAGAGCACCTCCTTTTTGGATGAGATAGGCATAATGTGTGTCAAATGGATTGAGTTTATCCATGATATGGTGACTTATCCATTCTCGAATCACCTTCACTTCACGTAACGCAATAGTTTTATACTAGAATTTAATTTAGGTTGATAAATGGGAGGTGGGTTGGTTATTTTGCAGGGAATGAAAATTAATCGTGCAAGAACCAGAGACGAGATTACAAGGGGGCTTAATCTTGGGTGGGGTCAATTCCCAGATAATGTCCCAGTTTCCGTCGGACCTCGCTGCGGGCAAAGGATGAAAGCATGAAAAAACGCCTTTGATAGCCGCGGCATACATACAAAACCTCTATGCCTTCATGATTTCGGATTTCGCTGTAAATTTTAACCCCTAGTGTTTTCATTCGCGCCTTTGTCTCTGCTAATTGAACAGCTACGCGCTGTTGTACTCCAGTCAGGCTACGAACATACAAATCGGGCATTTTTAGAGGAGAGGTATTTATAATACGAATGTCTCGTTCCAGCACATCCAGCACAAGAGTTAGAAGTACACAGATCTTGATCAGCCCTGCGTCTTCTTCAGAAGGCAAAGGAGCTTTATTCTTGTGGTTTAGTGTCTTTTGGTTTGGCATAAAAATCTCCTTTACTCCGAGTAAGAATACAATATATAATCAGTATATAGAACATACGTTCTGTTTATACCTCCCCCATCATAGGAATTTTTCCATTACTAAAGCAATCATCAATTAATGGAAAAGTGGTAGGGAGCGATATCCTATGTGCCTTTGTGTAAAGAATTCATGCGTTTATCGCCAATGACAGTCAAACAGAGTTTATGTTAAGCTATTGGATAAAAACTTACATAAAAGGGGAGATCGTTCTGGCTGCGGTCAGCCTTTACTATTTAACTTAAGAAAGTAGAGAAAGAAGGTATACATATTGTCACGTTCGTTATATGCAGCTTTATTATTGTTGAGCCTCATTTGGGGCGGTTCGTTTATGTTTATCAAGGTGTTGTTGCTACATCAAGTAGGGCCGTGGACGATTGTATTTCTCAGATCCAGCTTTGGATTTATTTTTATCGTCTTATTAATGCTACTTATGCGCAGGCCGTTTGAAATCAAAAGCATTCCGTGGAAATCGGTTATTCTGGTAGCTTTGGTCAACATGGTTTTGCCATGGACATTGATCGGTTTTAGCGAGACCAGAATAGCTAGCAGCATGGCTTCTGTATTGAATGCCACCACGCCAATATGGACCATGTTGGTGGGGCTTGTTTTTTTCGGGGCTATTTTTCATCGAATGCAGTGGTTAGGAATGGGTCTCGCTTTTGTAGGAATCATTATTTTATTGGGTATTAATCCTGCATCTATTATTTCTGTTGATCCTGTGGGTTTTGGATGTATGCTGCTTGCGACTCTCTGCTACGGATTTGGAACACAGCTCTCCAAACGTTTTCTCTCCAATCTTTCCATGTATCAGGCTACTTTTTCGACACTGTTTGGTGCTGCGGTAGGGGGTGGCATTATGATGGCAATTGTGGAGAGACCTGATTTGTCGATTGTTTCTGACCCAGGTGTATTGGGTTCTCTTATAGGACTGGGAGTTTTGGGATCAGGAGTAGCATATATTTTGTTCAACTACATGATTTTGCGGGGGAGTGCGGAATTTGCTTCTTCGGTGACGTATTTTGTACCAGTAAGTGCCATCGTATGGGGCTTTTTGCTCTTGAATGAACATATCGGCTGGAACGTTCTGACCGGGCTGGTCCTTATACTTGGAGGCGTGTTTATGGCCAACCAGCGTAGAACCGCCAAATTAAGTGGATAATAATCTAAACAGAAATAAAATACGCTTTGGTTATTATATTAAATGTGCATTCGCCAAACCTACGGTATAATGCGTTAATTCGCACATACAATAAAGCATGCTCACACATAAAATAAAATATGGTGCAGCAAAAAAGCAAGCTGTTTAGCAGGTGACAAGGTGTGGTATAATAAATTATAGAATTATATGTACCACAGAAATGTCGGAGTTTTATTCCACAAAAGAAAGGATCAGGATACCATGTGTCCCCGAAGGATACTTCCCCAAAGGACGATTTGGAAACGATTTGATCTGTCTTATACTTAGCTTTTCCGCGGAGTAACGTCAAGTTGCGAAAGCCAACTCTGCGGAAGAGGGGATTGTACATGCGAAGGACCAAGTCCTCCAGGCACATCTTACCCGGTAGCTTCCGTAAGAGTGGGTTCATCCACATCTAAACTTACGAGAAACCGAGGGAGCCTGTATGAGGAAAACTTACGAATCTATCGTGAACAATGGAGCACTGAGACAGATTGCTGTCATGTTGCTCGGAACATGCATTTTAGCTTTTACGTATTATCACATTAATGCTCAAAATCATTTGTCAGAAGGCGGATTTGCAGGCTTGGCCCTGCTGGGACATTACGCGTTTGGCATATCTCCAGCATGGAGTATGTTGCTGCTTGATATTCCCGTCATATTGCTGGCATGGGTACTGAAGGGCAGAAGATTTATGCTGCTTGCGTTAATCGGAGCCATCGCTTTTTCACTGTTTTATGCAGGATTTGAGAAGTATTCGACTCTGGTTATAGATCTACATGGAAATCTGCTGATAGCTGCTCTACTTTGTGGGGTGCTTACAGGTTTGGGAGCCGGAATCGTACTGCGATTCGGTGGAGCAACCGGGGGCGATGATATCTTATCTCTGCTGATCAGTGAGTGGCGCGGGTGGAAAATCGGCAACGTGTTTATTGTCAGTGACATCATCGTACTGGGATTATCATTGTTGTATCTGCCTATGAAGGAAACAATGTTTACAATACTGGCTGTGTGGCTTGCCGGAAAAATAATTACATGGACGACCACGTTCCAACTGCACCGACCTGTGAAAAAGGTACTGCCAGCGGCTATTCCCGCTAAAAAGGTGGTTGCCAAAACAGTGCCGGTCGTCCACAGCCTTCGTCAATAAGGAAAGGGTGTTACGTCAGGAGAGAAATCTTCTTACGTAACACCCTTTCGCTGTATTCAGCTTCTATCAGGAAGGCTTTAAAGTTGAATGAATGCGTCCATTCCGGTCATGAATAATTGCAGAAATCTGTTGGTGTTCTACAAAACTTTGAGCTTCGTCAATCGCCTCATTTTTGTGTTTAAAGGTTGAAATGGGCTGGTTGTGTCCCTCTTCTTTGATTGCCCAGCGATCCTCGTGCGGCACCACATGAATGGGTTCCTTTGCATCGGAAGAAGTGGAATGATGGTTGTGCAGATTTTCGCTTGAATGCTGTTTTTCATGTTTTGTCGGTTTCTCATCTTGCTCGGCTGGATGATTATCGTTCCATTCCTCGGCTTGGGAAGTGGCAATCGCAATCGAGCGCCCTTCTTCATAGCCGTCACGGAGTAGGGCGTTAGCAATATCGACGGCTTTTTCTCGCACACGAGGCTCCAGGTTTTTCATGGATGGAGGGTAATCATGTTTGTTCCAAGGCATAGTTGCACACTCCTTATAACAGATGATGTATTATGTATTACCCGTTGTCGGCTTAAACAAACGGAAATCAAAGAAATGAATATATTGTAAAATGTATCTTGAGAAAAAGCGTATAATGGTGTGCAGAATACCAGAAAAAGGAGTGAAGCATTTGCTTGCCTGGGGTTTTGTTTTTTTGCTGACTATCATCATTCATACTACAGATAGCTTGTCCTATGCTCTTCGACTTGGTGGTTTGCGAGCGAGTCGGATTGGATTGGCGTTAACCGTTGCGGGGATGCTGCTGTTGGTTTCACGCACCTCTAACATGGCGCAGGGGCCTTTACTTGGAGGGATGGTCGATCAGGCTAAAGCTGCAACACAAGTGGGCGGAACGGATATTAGACTGGAACTATATATGCATGGGGTACTGCTGGCAGCAACCGTTGGAACCATGCTTGCTATATTACTGTATCCAACAGTGGTACGCATGTCAGCCAGATGGATTGTGCATTTGGAGCATACCGGATCTATTCCGGCTTTGGTGCGTCATTTAATGCTGCGAAGTCGCTGGAAACATGCAGGCTACTACATAAAGCGCCCCACCTGGTCAATGCTTACTTCACTGATTAGTGGAGCGATACCCAAGCGTCTAATTATTCTGAATATAGCTGTCACTGCGATTTATACAACAGGAGTAGTATCTGCTTTATATGCATCATTCCTGTGGCCTGCTCAAGGTACAGCAATGTCAATGTCGTCAGGTCTAATCAATGGCGTCGCAACGGTATTATTAACCTTGTTAATTGATCCAAGATTGGCGGTTCTGTCGGAGAAAACGCTACGAGGGGAGCTACCCTTAACTCGGATGAACAGCATGTACGGCTGGATGATCATCTCGCGCTTGGCAGGTACTTTATTAGCCCAGCTATTGCTAGTACCGCTAGCCATTTGGCTTGGATGGGTAATGAGTTAAATGGCTAGCTTACGTAATGATGTGCTGCCACATCCCAAAAAAGGCTGGCCCGTGATCATCTATTAAAGATAGATCGCGGGTCAGCCCCAATGATTCCATGGCTATTTACTGTTCAAATAATGACTTATATGCTCCGTATCCTTCACGTTCCAAGTCTTCTTGAGGCACAAAGCGGAGCGCGGCGGAATTTATGCAATAACGCAAACCATCTGGACCAGGACCATCATCGAATACGTGCCCTAAATGGGAGTCAGCTTCACGACTTCGCACCTCGGTACGGATCATAAAATGGCTGAGATCAGTTTTTTCTTTGACATTGTAGCTGCGCAATGGACGGGTAAAGCTGGGCCAACCGCAACCTGCGTCAAATTTGTCCAATGAACTGAACAAAGGCTCTCCTGATACGATATCCACGTAAATGCCTTCACCTTCATGATCCCAAAACTCATTTTGAAAAGGGCGCTCGGTCGCGTTTTTTTGTGTTACTTCGTATTGAATAGGCGTCAGCCGATCTTTAAGATCGGATTTATCAACCTTGCCGGACCAATTTTGCTCGATAAAATCTTCACGTCCCGAACCTTTGCGGTAGCGCTTGTAATGAGCGGGGTTCTTCTTATGATAGTCCTGATGATATTCTTCTGCTTCATAAAAAGTGGCCGCAGGCAGGATCGGTGTAGCAATGGGCTTGTCGAAGCGGCCACTTTGAGCCAAAGCTTCTTTAGACGCTTCTGCCTTGATTCGTTGCTCTTCATTATGATAGAAAATAGCCGTTTGGTAGGATGAACCCCTATCGTGGAACTGTCCACCTTCATCCGTCGGATCAATCTGCTGCCAGAATAGCTCCAACAGTTTTTCATACGGGAAAACTTGTGGGTCAAATGTAATCTGTACGGCTTCCACATGCCCCGTTGTTTCAGAACACACCTCTTCATAGGTAGGATTTTCGGTATGTCCCCCTGTGTATCCAGATCTAACCTTCAAAATACCGGGTAATTCCTCAAAAGGGGAAACCATGCACCAGAAGCAGCCACCTGCAAAAGTTGCTTTTTCTACTGTGTGTGGATTGTTGGTGCTCATATTTTTCACTCCAATCTGAGAATGTTTAATTAGTTGTTATTTAAATAGCTTACAATTAAATTATATACGAGATTTTTGCAAAATCCAACGAAACGTCAGAAACCAAACAGCAGTGTAACTGGCTCTGTCCTCAAAAATCGCAACGAAACATCCTACAGAGACGGTGGCAAACTATCGCATTATATTCTATTGGCGCGTTGAAGCCTTTTTCGGTAGAGTATAAAGCCGCCGCCCACCAGTGCAGTATATAGCACCAAAATGAGCAAACCGGTGATTGGATGTTCTGCAAAGGTGCCGCCTGCATAAGCATACACCGCAATTGCGGGAAGCTTGCCAATAGCTGTACCTAGGATAAAGCTCCAGAACGGAAACCCTGCTACTCCAGCGTATACATTTACCGCTGCCTGGGGGATGACCGGAATCAGGCGAGCCAGCAGCACAGCAGCAAAAGGCTCCCTCTCCATGACCCGATTGAAGCGCTCCAATGCGGGAACCCGCTCCAAATAGGCACGTCCTTTGTCACGGAACAGGGTACGTACGGCACTATAAACGACCAGCGCAGCCAAGGTAGTGCCCAGCCAGCAGATCAGAGCACCTTGCCAGGGGCCTGCGGCATAAGCAATAGAAGCGATAATCAGCTTGTACGGCACAAACGGTATTAACGCGAATAAAAATGCGAGCAGTAGCAGAACTGGAAAGGAGGTTTGCTTGTCCGCCCAGGCGAGCCAATCATATCTGTAGATAAACGCGATGCAAAGCAGCGAAACATAAGCCGCGACGAGTAGCCATTTTTTCATTTACATACCTCTTTCAATATCCCTGTTCGGCTTATCGCTTATACAGAAAAAAATAGGGTTCACATTCCCAATAATGTGTGCTATACTGCCACTAATAGAATAGTTCCCAAAGGGGAGTAGCTCAACGAGTAAAGTCGTCATTACGGGATTTTTAATCCCCGGCTTTATTGGCAACGTAATGTTGTAAGCGAGACCTTTGCCAGGATTTTAGGAATCCGGGTAAATGGTCTTTTTTTGATGCCAAATTTGGGTCAAGCGCCGTTTCCGGATTCCGTGAAATGGCGCTTTTTTAGTATAAAGCGCTGAACTATGTACAGTATAACAAATAAATAAAAAAGGTGGGAGAAACGTATGGATTTTTTGTCAATTGAGTTTTTAACCGCATTAGTATCCATCATTATCATTGATCTGGTGCTAGCTGGTGACAATGCCATCGTAATCGGTTTGGCGGCTCGCAATGTTGATAAGGCCAATCAAAAGAAGGTCATTATTTGGGGGACGGTCGGAGCGGTCATCATTCGTGTGATTGCTACAGTGCTGGTCACGTATTTATTGCAAATTTATGGATTGCGTTTGATTGGGGGACTCGCACTTATCTATATTGCCTATAAGCTGCTGGTCGAAGAGAAAAAACATGAAATTTCAGCTACGAATCAAATGTGGGCAGCGATCCGCACGATTATTATCGCGGATACGATGATGGGCCTCGACAATGTACTTGCTGTTGCGGGAGCAGCTCATGGAAACATGCTGCTTGTTATACTGGGTCTGGCAATCTCCGTTCCAATCATGGTGTGGGGAAGTACGATTATCTTGAAGCTGACTGAACGTTACCCAGTAGTTATTACGATTGGTGCTGCTGTACTGGCTTACACTGCCGCCAAAATGGTGGTGGCGGAACCGCTGATTGCACACTGGTTTATGAACGGGGTCATTAAATACGGCTTTGAGGTTCTGGTTGTGGTTCTGGTTGTAGCCATTGGGATGCGTGTTAAAAAAATTAAAAGTGAAAAAACAAGAAAGCAAGCGCAGCACGCCTAAGCTAACTTACATTAAGTAAACTTAGCTGAAGCTGAACATTCATGCCGTAGAGGCTGTTCTGTTAGGTCCAACTGGACCCGGAGCAGTCTCTTTTCTTTGCTTGTCAGCAGACTTCCATGTAAACTAGACAACAGATAATGAGTGATTAAAGGTGGGAGCGAAATGGACAAGCAAACGAAGACAAGGGTAGCTATTGCAGGACTGGGTGGTATTGCTCGAAAAGTATACTTACCGTTACTGGCAGCACACCAAGGTGTAGACATTGTAGGTGTCATGAACCGTTCACAGGAGCCGGTGAGTTCCATTATGGAGCAATATAGATTGCCAAGAGGAACGACTGATGTGAAGGAGATGCTAGCATGGGAACCGGAAGCTGTATTTATACATGCCGCGACCGAAGCTCATTTTGATCTAGTTATGGCGTGTATTGAAAAAGGGATTGCTGTGTATGTGGATAAACCGTTGTCCTATGATGTTCGTCAGAATCTGGAAATGACCGCTTTTGCGGAAGCGCAGGCCGTGCTGCTGGCGGTAGGCTTTAATCGACGTTTTGCCCCGCATTATGTAGCTGCTAAAGCATGGTTAGAGGAAGCAGGTGGATTCAGTCAATGTGCGGCCATTAAACACCGTACTGGATATGATCGAAGACCGGCGGCACAGACGGTTTATGATGATTTAATTCACATGCTTGATTTGCTTTTGTGGTTGGGTGGCGATGATTATGAGCTGCTGCATAGTAGTATGAATACGACGAGTGATGGATATATGGATGCTGCGTTCGGGACCGTACGTTTGGGGAATGCTACCGGAAGCTACAGTATGAGTAGACGGGCAGGGGCTGACATAGAGAAGCTGGAGCTTCACGGGGCAGGACGGTCTGTTGAAGTAATAAATATGGAACAGGCTGTTTTTATGCAAAAAAATCATTCACCACTAACGCAAACATTTGGAAGCTGGGATACGATTTTGGAAAGACGGGGATTCACCGGAGTCGTGAATCATTTTCTGGAGCATATTCATCGTCCGGAGGAGTGTGCTGTACGGGCTGGAAAAGTATTGGAAAGCCATATGCTGGCTGACGAACTGATCAGCCGTTTGAGTGTTTAATATGGAACGTCCGAACGTGATCTTAACAGTCCAGACAGACATCAAGAATTAGGTTGAAGGAGAAATGAATGAATGGAAGAAGATAACCGTGGTAAACAGCTAGAAGAAGCCATCATTGAAAATTATAAGCAAGAAGAAGATATGATGATCCTTGTATTTGCGCAATGGTGTATCAATCACGGGTTGGAGCCAGAGGAATTATATCGTGTAGCGTATCCGCATCAGGATAGTAACGAGCGTCTGCTACGAGTACGCAAGTTGACTGTATCGCGTGAAGAAGCGGGTGATATTCCGCTGGATACGGTATTAGGGGTACTGTCCATGTTCGGAAATGAGGACTTGGCGATGGTCGTATCTGAGGCGGCTGCCAGCCTTTCGTCGGAACGGAAATAGGGCTAGCCAGAATAAACAATATACTGTTATCATTTATGGCATCATGGACTCACTGTATTTACTTAAGACATTGTTGATGGGGAGGGTAAGCTTACGATGGAAGATATACCTATGCCAAGTACCTGTAAAGGCTGTGAAAGAGATATCTCGATATCGGAAGAGCAAATTACCAGAATTCTAACCAACATGAGACCCAAAATGGAATGTGTAAACGATGAAGTGTACGAAGCCAGACTGTTGGCCTGCTCACAATGTGAAGAGTTAATGTCCGGGCATACATGTGGCATCAGCGGAAGTATTGTTCGTGTACGTGCTTTGGCGGCAGCTCAAAATTGTCCCAGTTACCATGGTTCACGCTGGATAGGAACAGCCTAAAAGATACAATGCTCAGGCTCGGCTGAACCTGGATTACGGGTTAAAGTAGTCATACCTTGGTCTGCCCTAATGGCAGGCTTTTTGGTTTGATTGGACCTTTTCTTAACGATTGACAAAAAGTAGGCAATAAAATATATTAAACACGTGAAATGTTTTTATTTAATTATTAATATTTATATTAATGTTTTCTAGATGAGATGTTGCGTAAAAATTAAGATCGGAAGAAGATCGGTAATATGAGTGATATTTAGACCAAAAATGAAAGCGCAAACATTCGTAAGGGTGTTCCAACAATCTTAATATTTTGGGGAGGGTTTGTTGTGAAGGGTTCTATTGTTGTTAATACCGATTGGAAACAAGGCATTATTAATAAAAATATTTATGGACAATTTGCTGAGCATCTTGGACGTTGCATTTATGAAGGCATATGGGTTGGAGAGGACTCACCGATTCCAAACACAAACGGAATTCGAAATGATGTAGTGGAAGCCCTGAAAAAGCTGAACATTCCTGTATTGCGCTGGCCGGGAGGCTGTTTTGCCGATGAATATCATTGGAAAGATGGTATCGGACCAAAAGAAAACCGTAAGAGAATGGTAAATACGCATTGGGGCGGTGTGGTTGAAAATAATCATTTTGGCACACATGAGTTTTTTCAATTGTGCGAACTGTTAGATGCAGAGCCTTATATTTGTGGAAATGTCGGCAGTGGTACAGTTCAGGAAATGTCGGAGTGGGTAGAGTACATGACCTTCGATGGAGAGTCCCCTATGGCTGCATGGCGTCAGGAAAACGGTCGTGAGAAACCATGGAAGCTCAAATATTTTGGAGTGGGTAACGAAAACTGGGGTTGTGGCGGTAACATGCGCCCAGAATATTATGCCGACCTGTATCGCCGCTATCAGACATATGTCCGTAACTATGGCGAGAACCGCATTTATCGGATTGCAGGGGGGGCGAATGTGGATGATTATCGTTGGACCGAAGTGTTGATGCGTGAAGCTGGGCATCTTATGGACGGTTTGAGCCTGCATAACTATACGATCCCGGGAAACTGGGAAGGGAAACGGCAAGCACTCGGCTTTGATGAAGCGGAATGGTTCGAGACGATGAAAAAATCATTGCATATGGATGAATTGATTACTCGTCATTCAGCCATTATGGACCAATATGATCCTGACAAAAGGGTCGGACTGATCGTCGATGAATGGGGAACCTGGTTCCTGACTGAGCCGGGGACCAATCCGGGCTTCCTGTATCAGCAAAACACGATGCGCGATGCGCTGGTAGCTGGGCTGCACCTACACATTTTCCATAATCACCATGACCGAGTACAGATGACGAATATCGCTCAAATGGTCAATGTTTTACAGGCAATGATTCTGACCGAAGGCCCTGCTATGCTGTTGACGCCGACATACCATATATTTGAAATGTTTAAGGTGCATCAGGATGCACAAGCACTGGCTGTTCATGTAAAGGTGGGCGATTATGAATATGATGGGGATTCCATCCCACAAGTAAGCGTGTCCGCCTCCAAGGCGCAGGATGACAATATTCATATTAGCTTTTGCAACATCCATCCGGGCGAGTCGGCAAACTTGAATTTGGAGCTAAGAGGACTGGAAGAGGTTAAAAAGATCAGCGGTGTTGTTCTTGCCAGCGACGATATGCAGGCACATAATAAGTTTGATCAGCCAGAGCGTGTGAAAAAGGAAGCTTTCACATCCTATCAGCTGCAAGGTCAGCATTTGGATGTTACACTGCCACCAATGTCGGTAGTGATGCTGACAATTGCTCCGTAAAAAAGCTGGGTTGTGGTATGTAAGCACAATTTCATTATTATTGGTTATGAACAAAGAGAGCGTTCAGGTGAACGCTCTCTTTTACCTACAATTGCTCGCGGTGAATCACCCTGAATTCTTTGGGCGACATACCGAAGCGGGAACGAAATACGCGATGAAAATACGTGTAATTTGCAAATCCTGACGATTCGGCGGCTTGTTCCAGTGACATGGGACTGAAAATGATTCGTTCTCTCGCCATGTTAAGCCTGATGTCCAGCGTGTACTGCATAATGCTCGTATCGAATGTTTCCTTAAACAGATGTACTGCTCGGGATACGCTGATACCTACGTGTGAAGACACGTCATCCAGCTTGAAGTTAGAGGATGCATTTTCTTCAATATAATTTTTAATCTGATAAGCAAGATAGTTATGATGAGTAGCGATAGGATGATCGGATAGCATACGGTCAAACTCCAAACATAAAATGCGCATGTAATAACTTGATATTTCCGGGTAAGGATTAGAAATACGTCGTTGCTCCATCACAAGCTGACGAAATAGGCCAAGCAGGGCTTCTGTGAGCTGAACCTTAATTCTGTTGGGTCGTTTATGATGGTTCCACCACTCATCTACCCAGGAACCACCGAAAAAAATGTGATAATCTCCACTTTCCACGACCAGATCTCCCATGGGATTCAACTCACTATGAATATCCAGTTCATAAGGCTCGGTAGGATTGAATAGCAGTAGATCACCCGCCTCAATCCGTGTCATTTCCCCGTTAATGCGGGCCTGGCAGCGTCCATCTGTTTGCAAACGGAATAAATAATTTTTAATCCCATCAGGCTGGTTCGAATAAAAGGGCTTTCGATGGAAGGAATAGCCTGCGGTAAGAACCTGACAAGGCTCGACGATAGACATGATGATGACTCCTTTGGACATATGGCTGTTTCAAATATTGACCAGATTGTTCATGTTTTAATCATATTATTCATTTTAAACGAAACAGAAATAGAATACTATGTGAACTGTAAAGCTTACATGTTAGATGAGAAAGTACATGTTGGAGGCCAAGGAGTGTGACGACGTGGAACGAATGAAGGCCGGGATTATCGGATGCGGTACTATTAGCTCGGTATATCTTGAAAATCTCCAAAAGAGCCCACTTATTGAAGTAGTGGCCGTCGCTGATTTACTAGATGAGAGGGCCAAGGAGAGGGCCGATGAATTCAACATTGAAAACGTATACAAGGTGGATGAATTGCTTCGTCAGCCTGAGATTGAGCTTGTATTTAATCTGACCGTGCCTGGCAGCCATGCACTGACAGATGTGGCGATACTAGAGGCAGGCAAGCATGTGTACAGTGAAAAGCCTTTGGCGCATTGAAATTCACGGACCATCGTGCTAATGCTGAGCTGGCCTACCATGTGTTAGAAGCCATGCATGCTTTTCAGCGCTCATCATTGGAAGGCAATCACATTACGCTGGAAAGCACGTTCAAGCCGGACGAGGATTTGTATTATGGAACAGATATAATGGAAAATTCATCCTAATTAAAGAGGTGAAGGGTAATGGCTAAAGTAGGATTGCAATTGTACACAGTAAGGGAAGAGCTTGAACAGGATTTTGAAGGTACATTGCGCAAGGTAGCTGAGTTTGGCTATAAAGGGGTAGAATTTCATACCTTTTTCGGACGCAATGCCAAGGATGTCAGAGCGCTTTTGGATGAGCTAAATCTGGAAGTTGTCGGAACTCATATACAATATTCTCGTTTGCTGGATCATTTGGATGAGGAGATTGCATACCACAAAGAATTGGGCAATAAGTACCTAATCGTTCCTTATTTAACCGAAGAACAGCGACAGTGGGATGAAATTTTTGCTAATTTGAATCGTATTGGTGAAAAAGTGAAAGAACAGGGCTTGATACTGGCTTATCATAATCATGATTTTGAATTGACAGAAAAAATCAATGATCGCCCTGTATTCGATGCTTTATATGATGCGGTTTCCGATGATTTGTTACAGGTCGAAATGGATACTTGTTGGGTATACTATGGGGGCTATGATCCAGTGGAATACATCGGACGTTATAATGGACGCCTGCCTATCATTCACTTAAAGGATATGGCACGTGACGAGCAACAAAAAGCAGTGACTGTAGAGCTTGGCAAAGGCGAAGTGCAGCTTCAGGCCATTACAGACGCCGCTATTCAGGCAGGTGTGGATTGGGTCGTCGTGGAACAGGATTTCTGCTCAAACCCTCCAATCGAAAGCATTGAAACCAGCATTAAATGGCTCCAACAATACGCAGCTCAGGGAGGAAATATTCATGTCTAAAACACTCAAAATCGGGATTATTGGTTGTGGAGGCATTGCCAACGGCAAACATTTGCCGAGTCTTGCCAAGCAGAAGCGTGCAGAAATCGTTGCATTCTGTGACATCATTCAGGAGCGCGCTGAAGAGGCAGCAGAAAAGTTTGGAGTTGAAGGGTCGCAAGTTTATAGTGATTACCGTCAGTTGCTAGAAAATAAAGACATTGAAGTCGTACATGTGTGTACACCCAATGACTCGCACTCAGAAATTACCGTAGCGGCGCTTGAGGCAGGTAAGCATGTGCTGTGTGAAAAACCGATGGCTAAAACTGCTGAGCAAGCACGGGAGATGCTCGATGCAGCCAACCGCACAGGTAAGAAGCTGTCTATTGCGTATCAAAACCGATATCGTGATGACAGTTTGTATCTGAAGCAATTGGTTGAGCAAGGAGAGCTTGGAGACATTTATCTGGGCAAAGCCATTGCTCTACGTCGTCGCGCGGTTCCGACTTGGGGAGTATTCTTGGATGAAGAGAAGCAGGGCGGTGGTCCTCTTATTGATATTGGCACGCATGCACTCGACCTGACACTCTGGCTGATGGATAATTACAAGCCTAAAAGTGTACTAGGTTCAACCTTCCATAAGCTAGGGGATCGTAAAGATGCGGCAAATGCCTTTGGGCCTTGGAATCCTGAGGAATTTAAGGTAGAGGACTCAGCTTTTGGTTTTATTACGATGCAAAATGGAGCTACGATTGTACTGGAATCCAGCTGGGCATTGAACGTCGTAGAGTTTGGCGAAGCGAAGACGCTGTTATGCGGAACCGAAGGCGGAGCCGATATGCAGGATGGATTGCGCATTAACGGGGAAAAGAACAGCCGCTTGTTTGATACGAAAATAGATCTGGATGCAGGCGGTGTTGCCTTTTACTCTGGAGAAACGGAAAATGAAGCAGACCGCGAAGCCCGTCTGTGGATCGAATCTATTCTGGACGACAAAGAACCTCTTGTGAAGCCGGAACAGGCACTGGTTGTTACTGAAATTTTGGAAGCTATCTATGAATCGGCCCGTACCGGGAAAGCTGTCTATTTTGACTAAGCACGTAATTATCCCGAATAGACCATCATTATAATGAAAGCAGCTTTTTTCACATATGATACAGGGAGGGATTTCTTTTGAAACTTGGAGTATTTATGGTGTTGTTTGGCGGACGTTCGCTGGAGGAGGCACTGGATTATGTGGCTTCTCAAGGATTGGATGCTGTAGAAATCGGTACAGGCGGCAACCCAGGAGATAAGCATTGTAAGCCGGATGAGTTGCTGGAGAATGATACAGCGCTCAAAAATTTTAAAAAGGCAGTAGAGTCCCGCGGACTAACGATTAGTGCGCTTAGCTGTCACGGCAATCCTCTTCATCCGCAAAAGCATTTGGCCCAAGCTGATCATGAAACGTTTCTTAAAACCGTTCGATTGGCAGAAAAGCTGGAAGTTCCAGTTGTGAACACTTTCTCTGGCTGTCCGGGTGATCATGAGGATGCGAAATATCCAAACTGGCCTGTGGCTCCGTGGCCTAATGATTTTCAGGAAGTGTTGAAGTGGCAGTGGGAGAATAAAATTATTCCTTACTGGACTGAGACGGGAAAATTTGCAGCAGATCATCATGTTAAAATTGGGCTGGAGCTACACGGAGGCTTCTCCGTTCATACACCAGCGACCTTGCTTCGTTTGCGTGAAGCTGCGGGAGAGGTCATTGGTGCTAATCTGGATCCGAGCCACATGTGGTGGCAGGGAATTGACCCAGTGCAGGCGGTTCAAATTTTGGGCCGAGAGGGAGCCATTCACCATTTTCATGCCAAGGATACGACGATTGATCCGGTCAATGTAAATAAATATGGACTTACCGATATGCAGGAATATACGAAAATGCTAGATCGCGCTTGGCAGTTCCGTACTGTGGGTTATGGACATGATGTAAAAACCTGGGCAGATATTATCAGTGCTCTGCGTCTGGTGGGATACGATTATGTAGTGAGTATTGAGCATGAAGATGGTCTGATGTCCGTGGAGGAAGGCTTTACTAAGGCTGTCCACAATCTTCGCCAGGTATTGATTGAAGAACCGCTGAGCGAGATGTGGTGGGTCTAACCTAATAGGGGGAAATGTTGATGATTAACGTCACCATTTGGAATGAATTTTTGAACGAAAAGTTGAATGATGAAGCCAAACAGATATATCCTGACGGGATACACAAAGCGTTGGCTGACGGCCTGGCAGGAGAGGGATTTGCCATTCGAACAGCTACTCTTCGTGATGATGCCGAGCATGGTTTGGGAGAAGAGATCCTGAATTCCACAGATGTGCTGCTGTGGTGGGGGCATAAAGCCCACGATCAGGTGAGCGATGAAGTTACGGCGCGTGTTGTAAAGCGAGTGCAGGGAGGAATGGGCTTGATCGTGCTGCACTCGGGCCATTTTTCAAAGCCATTCAAAGCCCTAATGGGCACTAGCTGTGATCTGAAATGGAGGGTGGCAGGTGAACAGGAGATTATTTGGTCGGTGAATCCGTCACATCCTATTGCAGAAGGCATAGACGCCAAAATTTTGTTGAAGCAGGAAGAGATGTATGGCGAGTTCTTTGATATTCCAGCGCCGGATGAATTGGTATTTGTTAGTAACTTTGAAGGCGGCGAAGTATTTAGAACCGGATGTACTTTCCGCCGAGGTAGCGGTAAGATATTCTATTTCCGCCCAGGTCATGAGACCTATCCGACTTATTACCAGCCTGATATTTTGAAAGTTATCGCCAACAGCATTCGTTGGACTTCTCCGACAAATATTAACAAACCAATATATGGAAGAAGTGAACCTGTAAGACCTCTCGGTGGAGTGTTGGTATAATGAAAATCATCACATTTTGATGAGCTGTATAATGAACAGATTGATAGGCGGAACCTCTTGGGATTCCGCCTTTTTGTATTTAACGATTTAGACATATACCTGTTGTGTTGGTTTGTTGTATAATCAGTTTTGGTCATGGCAACTTTATCAGCGCAGGTATTTAATTTAAGAAGAAAGTGTTTTCTTTCGGGATAAAGTATGCTAAAATGATATATACTAACAAAAGGAAAGCTTTATCAAACCGAAATGCAAAAGAAGGTGAAAAATTTGGAGAGTCAACCGCAATGTACAAAAATGTGTCCGCGTTTTGAAACCGCCTTTTCATGTTTGGGTAAGCGTTGGAATGGATTAATTATTCAATCCATGATGAGCGGTCCTAAGCGGTTTAAGGATATTTCCAATCTGATTCCCACAATGAGTGACAAAATGTTATCAGAGCGGATGAAAGATTTGGAAAATGAAGGAATTCTTACACGTCATGTATATCCGGAAACTCCTGTCCGCATTGAATACGAGCTAACAACCAAAGGCCGTGCACTTCAGCCGGTTATGGAACAGATTCAATTTTGGGCTGAGGAATGGATTAGATGAGCACCAAACTAAATAAGCGTTTCTCATAGCAAAACAGCCTTTTCCTAGGAAAAAGGCTGTTTTTTTATTTTGTGTATAGGGCTACTTATCCATTTTACAGAAATGATGTGCATAGGCAGCACGGCTTAATAGCCTTTGACGCTCCCTGCAACTGAGAATAATCCTGCTGTTGCACGGCGGAGCACACGGGTTTGAATATCCAGAGCGGCCGAACGGAATGTACCCAAGCATGAATGGCATAGTCTTCCTGCATAAATGGGGGAACGGCAGGATTCACAAGGATAATCAAGCTGACTGTATGTGGAGGGAAACTTGCCTGCTCTTACCCAATCTGTGAGCAATTCTATAGGTGTGCCGGTTACGTCACTGAGCTGGCGAGTATGAGTAGAAGGATGCTTCCATAGATAGTTAGAACAGCGGTCCAAGAATATATTTTCTTCCTGAATACAAGAACTACACAGGTTTCTAAGGTTTTGACGAAAAACGGAACCGCATTTTGGGCAATTAGAAGTATGTATCTCCATAGAAACCAGTCCTTTGTATCGAAATATAGTGAAATTTTAAATTTATTAGTTACATATTACTATGACCTTATACCTATATCAATCTTTATTTATGGAATCTCTGATCTTTAAGTGTATGTTGAAATCTGTGTTGACATTACTTTGTTACTTATGTATTATTACTTACATAAAGTTACTTAATGAATAAAATAAACTATTGATGATAAGGGGATCTTTATATGATGCCATCTTTATTTTTGGCCCACGGCTCACCGATGCTTGCTATTGAACAGACGGACTATACTTCATTTTTAGAGCAACTGGGGAAAAGCATTCGCCCTAAAGCGGTTGTTATCTTTACTGCTCATTGGGAAGCGCAAACGTTGACGATCAGTTCGATGGATGACGTGTACGATACCATTTATGATTTTGGCGGTTTCCCACCGGAACTGTACATGGTGAAATATCCAGCACATGGTTCTGTGGAACTGGCCAATAAGCTGGAAAATTATATGAACAAAAGGGCATTGACGTACAAACTGACCGGGTGAGGGGACTGGATCATGGATCCTGGACATTGTTGCATCGTATGTATCCTGAGGCAGACATTCCGGTAGTTCAGATCTCAGTAAATCCATATCTTTCGCCCAAAGCACAATATGCCATTGGTGAAGTGCTGCGTGGACTGGGAGAACAAGATATTCTGGTCATTGGCAGTGGAGTGACTGTTCATAATCTGCGTATCGTCAAATGGGGGGAAACGAAAACAGAACCTTGGGCTATAGATTTTGATGATTGGATTATTGAAAAAGTGCAAAGTAGAGATATAGAGGCTTTGGATCACTATGAAAGCGAAGCACCGTATGCTCGCCAGGCCGTACCAAGAGCAGAGCACTTTGTACCGTTGTTTATTGCAATGGGGAGTGGTAATCCTGCAAACAAAGCCAAGGTCATCCATAGAAGCTATGAGATGGGGAATTTAAGTTATCTATGCTTACAGTTTTAAAAAGTGTGTTGCCAGAAGAAGGACTATTGTTAAAATGCTTCGCAACTGCTTCTGTATAAGTAGAGGAGTGGAAATAAATTAGGGAGTGTTATAAGCTATAATGGCTTATAACACTCCCTTTTACGTAAAAAACGATTTATTATATGCGGCAAATCTCACGAGGGCACAATTCACAATGACATACGCCTTGCAGCATTTCCAAATCCTTGACAACAATCATGCCATTATCATATTCAACTGCATTTTTCTTACGTAGATCACTAAGCATCCGGTTTACGCTTTCCCGAGTCGCACCGATCATATTTGATAAGTCAGTATGAGTAATTTTTTTATGAATCAGGATATGTTCGCCGTGAGGCTCACCATAGGTATTGCATAGACGGATGAGTGTTGAACATAAAGCGCCAGGCTTGCCGTACATCATCAAATCGCGGAACTTAGTCTGAGTAATGCGATGATGCGAACCCATCCATTTCATAAAGTCAATCGCAAAATCACAATGCTGGCAAATAAGTAGCTCCAGATCTGTATGATCGATTACGCCAATATCACTGTCTTCCAGAACCTCAGCAGAAAAGGAATGCTTAGTACCGAAAAATGGATCGGCTTGACCAACAAGATCGCCGCTTTGATACATATATAGAATAAGTTCCTTACCCTCATCCGTTGTTTTGGTTACTTTCACGCGTCCGCGCTTAATATAAAACAGCTTATCCGCTGTATCTCCTTCCCAGAACAGATGCGAGCTTTCTGGCATAACTCGATCTTTCATCATCACTTGCAACCGGTTGAAGCTGGCCTCCGAGAAGCAACAGGTGTTGCCGCGGGCTTCCATTACATTTGTAGGGTTTCTCATCGTCCATTTCCCCTTTGTATCCTATGTTTTTTATCTGCAACTTGATCAATTCAAATTCATTATATACCTGCGCAATGCGTTTTTGGGGCAAGAAGAGGGGGTAAAAGTGGCAGAATTCCAAACTTTGTGATTTAATTCACTTCATAAAATAAAATTTTAAATAGATTGTGAAAAAAATCACAATATATCTTGAAAAGCTGTGTTACGATCAGTGCGTGAACAAGAGATAGTACACGAGATAACAGGAGGATGAGGGAAATGGCTGTTAAAAACGAGGTTATCCAAAAAGAGCAAAGCGCAGAGCAGTATATTCAAACGCTGATTGACCGGGGGAACCGGGCACAGCAAGCTTTCATGAGTATGAATCAGGAACAGATTGACGAAATCGTACAAGCTATGGCACTCGCAGGGATGGATAAACACATGTACCTGGCGAAGTTGGCTGTTGAAGAAACAGGACGCGGTGTGTACGAGGACAAAATCACCAAAAACATGTTTGCAACAGAATATGTCTATCATAGTATCAAAAATGAAAAAACCGTCGGTGTCATTGAAGACAATGATTTTGACAGTTTTCAAAAGATAGCAGAGCCAGTCGGCATTATCATGGGGATCACTCCAGTGACAAACCCGACTTCGACTACGATGTTCAAAGCGTTGATTGCCATTAAAACACGTAACCCAATCATTTTCGGTTTCCATCCATCTGCTCAATCGTGTAGTGCGGAAGCAGCCCGCGTCTTGCTCGAAGCAGCCGTCAAACATGGTGCTCCAGCTGATTGTATTCAATGGATTGAAGCTCCATCGATGGATAAGACAAATTCACTCATGAATCACCCGGATGTGGCTCTGATTCTGGCAACTGGTGGATCAGGCATGGTTAAGGCGGCATATAGCTGCGGTAAACCTGCTCTGGGTGTAGGCCCAGGTAACGTGCCTTGCTTTATTGAAAAAACAGCAGACATCAAGCAGGCCGTGAACGATCTTATCCTCTCTAAATCTTTTGACAACGGTATGATTTGTGCTTCCGAGCAAGCGGTTATTATCGAAGAGCCAATCTTCGAACAAGTGAAAAAATTGATGATCGCTAACGGCTGCTATTTTGTAAATAAAGAAGAAGCAGCTAAGCTCACTCAAGGAGCTATGAATGTCGAGAAATGTGCAGTGAACCCAGCAATCGTCGGGCAGTCTGCTGTGAAAATTGCTGAAATGAGTGGTATCACAGTACCAGCAGGAACTAAAATTTTGGTCGCTGAGATTGAAGGGGTAGGAACAAAATTCCCATTGTCTGCGGAAAAATTGAGTCCTGTATTGGCTTGCTATAAAGTAAAAAATGCGGAACAAGGTATTCAACGCGCTGCTGAAGTCGTGGAATTCGGGGGCATGGGCCACTCGTCCGCTATTCATTCGAACGATGAGGACGTTATCGCCCGCTTCGCAAACCGTCTGCAAACAGGACGTATCATTGTAAATGCACCTTCCACACATGGTGCGATTGGCGACATTTACAACACCAATCTTCCTTCGTTGACACTCGGTTGCGGTTCGTACGGTCGTAACTCGACTTCGTCGAACGTATCGGCAGTCAATTTGATTAATGTGAAAAGGGTGGCGAAACGGACGGTGAATATGCAATGGTTCAAAGTACCTTCCAAAATCTATTTTGAAAAAAATTCGACACAGTATCTTGCTAAAATGCCTGATATCACACGTGTAGCCATTATCACGGACCCTATGATGGTAAAACTGGGATATGTGGATCGTGTTATTCATTATCTGCATCAACGCCAAACACCGGTAGCTATCGAAGTGTTCTCTGAAGTAGAGCCAGATCCATCGACAGTTACGGTAGAACGTGGTACAGAAATGATGAGACGTTTCCAACCGGATTGCATCATCGCACTGGGCGGCGGTTCGCCAATGGATGCGGCTAAAGGCATGTGGATGTTCTATGAATATCCAGATACTGATTTCAATAACTTAAAACAAAAATTCATGGATATCCGTAAACGGATTTACAAGTACCCACGTCTGGGCCAAAAAGCACAATTTGTAGCTATCCCTACAACCTCGGGTACAGGTTCCGAAGTTACATCGTTTGCAGTAATTACGGACAAAAACCTGGGTAACACGAAGTACCCGCTGGCTGACTATGAGTTGACTCCTGATGTGGCAATTATTGACCCAGTGTTTGTATATTCGCTGCCTAAAACAGCTGTAGCGGACACAGGTATGGACGTTCTGACACATGCTATCGAGGCTTACGTGTCCGTAATGGCTAATGATTACACAGATGGTCTGGCAATTAAAGCCATTCAATTGGTATTCCAATACCTAGAACAATCGGCTCTGATCGGTGATAAGCTGGCTCGTGAAAAAATGCATAATGCTTCCACACTTGCTGGTATGGCGTTTGCTAATGCATTCTTGGGTATTAACCACAGTCTTGCACATAAATGGGGTGGACAATACCATACAGCGCATGGCCGCACGAATGCCATTTTGCTGCCGCACGTTATTCGCTATAATGCGAAAAAACCGACAAAATTTGCTTCGTTCCCTAAATATTCGCACTTTGTTGCGGATGAGCGTTATGCAGAAATCGCGCGCATACTGGGACTGCCTGCACGCACCACCGAAGAAGGGGTTAACAGCTTGATCGAAGCAATCCGTAAGATGAACAAAACACTCGGTATCGAGGAATCGTTCCAACAAATCGGTTTCGATGCGAAGGATTTCGAATCACGTGTAGACTATCTAGCTGACCGCGCATTTGAAGATCAATGTACAACTGCGAATCCGAAGTTGCCGCTGGTTACTGAGTTGGCTGATGTCTATCGCAATGCCTTCTACGGACGTTTTGACCAATAATATAATAGGTACGAAGAGGCTTGTGAAAAAGCATTTTCTCGTTCAATACCGATGCAGGCTCTCTATATAGAGGGCCTGTTGGTTTGGGAAGGGAGGTGAACGGCAAGGCTAAGGATATAGGCGTGAAGCTAGGGAAAATAAAGTGATAAAAATCACTCATATTGTGATTTTTATCACATACTACACTCTATCATTATTCTACAATAAGGGTGTAAGAAAGGTCCCGACACTGAGCGTAAGGCATCGGTGAACAGGCCGGGCTCAAGAAATAGCTTTATCGTGAAAAAAATCACAAGTCCGGAAGACCAAACAATTTGGAGGGATTTACATGTCGGTGATTGAGAGAGAATTACAAGAGCAACAATCTGGCTGGAGAGGTTTTAAAAAAGGCAAATGGACTAAAGAAGTCAACGTCAACGATTTTATTGAAACTAATATCTTACCTTATGTTGGCAATGAAGAATTTTTGGTTGGTCCTACCGCCAACACAACTGCATTGTGGGATATTGTATCCGATCTTACCAAAAAAGAGTTGGCAAACGGCGGCGTGCTTGATGTAGACGTGAATACGCCATCCACTATTATTTCACATAAACCGGGTTATCTAGACCGGGATAAAGAGCAAATTGTCGGTGTACAAACAGATGCTCCATTCAAACGCTCTTTGCAGCCGTTTGGTGGAATTCGGATGATGATCGACGCTTGCAAAGCCTATGGTTTTGAAGTACCGGAAAGTATCATTGATATCTTCACTCATATTCGTAAAACTCACAACCAAGGTGTATTTGACGCTTATACAGATGAAATGAGAGCAGCTCGTAAAGCTGGTATCATTACTGGTCTCCCAGATGCATACGGTCGTGGTCGTATTATCGGTGACTATCGTCGTGTAGCTTTGTATGGTGCAGACTTCTTGATCCAAGATAAAAAACTGCAACTGAAAAGCCTTGAAGTTGATTCCATGGAAGAAGACGTAATTCGTCTGCGTGAGGAAATTTCCGAACAAATTCGTGCTTTGAATGAACTGAAACAAATGGCTGCTGAACACGGTTTTGATATCTCAAAACCTGCTAACAATGCGAAAGAAGCTTTCCAATGGGTATATTTTGGATATCTTGCAGCAATCAAAGAACAAAATGGTGCAGCAATGTCCTTAGGACGTGTATCTTCCTTCCTTGATATTTACTCTCAACGTGATATGGAAGAGGGTACAATGACAGAAGAACAAGCTCAAGAACTGGTCGATCATTTTGTTATGAAATTGCGTATTGTTAAGTTCTTGCGCACACCTGACTATAATGAACTGTTCAGTGGAGATCCAACTTGGGTTACTGAGTCCATTGGTGGTATGTCCGTAACTGGAGAAACTCGGGTAACTAAAAACAGCTTCCGTTTCCTGCACACCCTCTACAATCTGGGACCTGCACCGGAGCCGAATCTGACTGTACTGTGGTCGGAAAAATTGCCTGAAGGCTTCAAAAAATATTGTGCGAAAGTTTCTATTGAAACTAGCTCCATTCAGTACGAGAATGACGATCTGATGCGTCCGATTTATGGAGACGATTATGGTATTGCTTGTTGTGTATCGGCAATGAAAATCGGTAAACAAATGCAATTCTTTGGTGCTCGTGCCAACTTGGCTAAAGCTCTGCTGTATGCAATTAACGGTGGTAAAGATGAAAAATCTGGCGCCCAAGTAGGGCCTGAATTCCCAGCCATTACAGGCGAAGTTCTGGAATATGAAGAAGTGTTGAGCCGCTTTAAACCTATGATGGAATGGTTGGCAAAACTGTACATGAACACTTTGAATGTTATTCACTACATGCATGATAAATATAGCTATGAACGCATTGAAATGGCGTTGCATGATCGTGATATTCTCCGCACCATGGCTTGTGGTATTGCGGGTCTGTCAGTTGCTACCGACTCCTTGAGTGCCATTAAATTTGCAAAAGTTAAACCAATCCGTAACGAAAAAGGGATTGCTGTTGACTTTGAAATCGAAGGCGAATACCCTTGCTACGGTAACAACGATGACCGTGTAGATAACATCGCTGTGGAACTGGTAGAAAGCTTCATGAGCATGATTCGCAAGCATAAAGCTTATCGTAATGCGGTTCCTACTCAATCTGTACTGACTATTACTTCCAACGTAGTGTACGGTAAGAAAACAGGTACAACACCGGATGGACGTAAAGCAGGCGAACCGTTTGCACCAGGGGCAAACCCAATGCACGGCCGTGATAAAAAAGGTGCTTTGGCATCTCTGAGTTCCGTAGCCAAATTGCCTTATGAACACAGTCTAGATGGTATCTCGAACACCTTCTCCATCGTGCCTAAAGCACTGGGTAAAGAAGAAGAAACACGCAAAACAAACCTTGTTTCGATGATGGATGGCTACTTTGGAAGCCACGCACATCATCTGAATGTCAATGTGTTTGCTCGTGAACAACTGTTGGATGCAATGGAGCACCCAGAAAACTATCCACAGCTGACGATTCGTGTTTCCGGCTATGCCGTTAACTTTATCAAGCTGACTCGTGAACAACAATTGGATGTTATTAACCGTACTTTCCACGGTACAATGTAAATAAGTATTACAATGACGCACGCATAGCGGATGCGGGAAGGATGATGCAACATGTTGAAAGGTCACATACACTCATTGGAAACCTTCGGGACCGTCGATGGTCCCGGCATCCGCTTCGTGCTCTTTATGCAAGGATGCTTGTTGAAATGTCAATATTGCCATAACCCGGACACTTGGGCCTTGAATGAAGGTAATCCGATGACGTTGGAGGAGGTATTGGCTGAGATTGAGCCGTATTTAGCCTATTACCGTTCTTCAGGAGGCGGATTGACCGTATCCGGTGGAGAACCGACGCTGCAAGCTCATTTTGTCGCAGAGCTGTTCAAAGAAGTGAAACGTCGGTGGAATTTGCACACGACACTGGACAGTAACGGCTTTAATGACGCGGGCCGTATCCATGAACTGCTGGACGTAACAGACTTGGTGCTACTGGATATTAAGCATATTGACAATGATAAGCATATTAAGCTTACAGGCAAGTCTAATGACCGTATGCTAAGTACGGCTCGCTGGTTGTCTGAGCAAGGGCGCAAAATGTGGATTAGACACGTATTTGTACCGGGTATTCATGATGACGAGCAAGATTTATTGAATTTGGGACGGTTTATCGGAACGTTGAACGGAGTCGAGAAATTCGAAATATTACCTTACCATCAAATGGGTGTTTACAAGTGGGAAATGCTCGGTAAGGAGTATCCGTTGGAGGGAGTTCCATCTCCTACAGATGAAGAAGTTCAACGTGCTTACCGACTCATTGAAGAGGGTCGTCTGGAGACTGCAGGAAAGAATGCTGTCTGTCGTCCATCATAATGTAAATGGTTCAAAAGCTATTTCCTAGTAATGAAGCCGCCGCCACATCAGGTCAGATGGGCGGCGGTTTTTTGTTGTTGAATTTTTTGCAGTCACAGGAGAAAGTTCCCTTTTTTTCATGATCAGCAAAATTTCCAGAAACTTTTTAACAACTGACGCGTCTAATAGTATGACTTTTTACGGGAATGATAATAATTTGGTGATAGAAGGAGACAGACAATGAATTTCAAGAAATGGACCATGCTCACCGCCCTTGCGGTGGCTCAGGTGGCCGCAGTAGCCCCTGTAGGAGCAGAAGCAGCATCAACAACCGTTCAATCCACCGATTCGGTTAGCGCACAGCAGGCTCAGGCCAATGTTGCTGATTCAGGCGTTCAGAATAGCATCGGAGATCAAGATGGAACTAGCACACAAAATGACACGGTTACACCTAATAACACAGGCGTATCCAATGATCCATTGACTGGCCTGCCTACGGATACAACCAACGGATCGAACGTTTCCAATGATGTATACGGTGGAGACGGAATTATCACCAATCCTGGTGGAGCTCCAACATCCATGGGTGCTAATCAATTGATTTTGTACTTAAACAGCGCGAAAATGGAACAAAACGGACAGGTGTACACAGCAACTCAGCCGATGACTGTTAAGGACGGAGTTTCCTATGTAGCTATCCGTTCTCTTGTCAGCCGTGTCGGATTGCAGTTTAGTTATGACACTGCCACCAAAGAAACCGTAATCACACAAGGAACAAATGTCATGCGCTTCAAAACAGACAGCAAGGTTTATACGGTTAACGGTGAAGCCAGACAAATGAAGGGACCGGCTTTTCAGCAAAAGAACGTATTTATGGTGCCATTGACCTCGATTACACAGGCCTTAAATATTCCTTATACTGTGAATAATACGACTAAACAAGTTATCATGGATTTGAATCAGAAGCCTAAAGCTTCCTTCACGGTTCAACAAAAAGATATCTATGCGGGCGAAACCCAAGTTACGTATTTGACGAAGGAATCTTCTCCTACAGGTCTTCCGATTGTGAACCAACGTTGGGAAGGGAAGCAGGACGTATTTCAGGAGCCAGGTACATATGTAGTTACCTATTCTGTTCTTGACTCTGCTGGGAACTGGAGTGATCCTTACTCAGTTACACTTACAGTAAGACCACCAAATCAGCCGCCAGTGGCTCTGTTTACAACTGATAAAAAAGAGTACAAAATGGGTGAGAAAATCACCATTACCGACCTGAGTACAGATGATGAGAATGCTATCACTAAGCGTGATTGGGAGAATAAGAAACTTGCCTTCTTCCAACCAGGTGATGTAACAATCACACTCACCGTGACTGATAAGCACGGCGCAACAGGTACCAAAAGTGAAACAATTAAAATTACGAATGAATTGCTGTACAACGAAGATGATTTCAATAAAATCTTCACACCATATGGTGATAAATATACAGTAGACGGCAGTCAGGTGCCTACCATGGCTACCATTCCTTTGACTAGTACATCTTCACCGCGTCTTTTGATCCGTGCTAACAGCCCGGAACGTGTATTTCAGGACGGAATTGTGTATCAGGAAACCGGATCAGGCAGCACGCGCATACTCGTCCATCATGTCAATGAAACGGGGAGAGATGTGAAGATGTACGTGATTGCGACCAACAACAATATCACTCCTGCCAATATAAATGTCGAAAATTCCGGTTTTGCCGGTCCATCTGATTTTGCCACGGCTGCGGGTAAAGTTTCAATTCAAAAATATTTTCAATCTATGATAGATGGAAGCAAGCGTTCTAGTACAGTTCTGAATCCGGGTGAAAGCCGTATTATTTTGCAGGATTTGAACGAGAAAAAAATGAAGCAAAAGCAGGTCATTTCTCTATTGTCCGATCTATACACGGATCAACCAATCCAATATACGGTCATTATGGTGGATGCGAATGCAGATCCTATGACCGTACTGCCCACGCTGGCAAAACTTCCGAAAGACGGAATTCACAACCGTGGAACGTACGCTAATGCTGATATCTCGCTCAATTATACCGAAGAGGTTGGTAAAACAGCTCAACGTATCGTTCTTGGTGATAATAAGGTAGATCCGAACCTGATTGGTACGGACGGTCTGGATGGCTCTTCTGCTTCCAATGCCGGTAATTTTGGTGTTGTATATAAAGTTAAATTGGATCATGTAGCGCCGTATTCACTGATTACCTTCAACCCGCGTGGAGGCGAATATTCCGGTTATGCGATGGTAAACAATCAGGTTGTGGGTATCCCGACGAACGGCGCGGTATGGGCTCCAAATGAGATGAGTGTGCTGTATCGCACAGGGCATATCGAGGAAAGTGTAGAGATGTATTTCACTGCTGCTGCAGGAAGTAACTTGCCAGTTTCCGTAGTAGTCATGCCTTTACCAGCTATTAAAAATTAATATGAATTAACCGGTGCTGTTTACCGGCTTAGACCTTGGGTCTCGTCATTCACCGTTTAAAAGTCGATGTCACTTGCAGAATATAGGCGTTCTCCTGCTGCGAATTTAATCGTAGCGCCGGAGAGCGTCTTTTTCTTATGTATAGATACGAATATCTCTTATAATATTGACTTTAATCGTGGTATAATAAATAGATGCAAGCCTAAGCCTGCATCAGAAAACCTGAAACTACAGACAGGGGAGGGTGAAACGCATGCTGACAAAGGATGAAATTATTGCAACAATGTCCGCTCAGGGGCTGCGTATTACAGATCAGCGCAAGACGTTGGCCACGTTATTTTCCGAGAATGAAGGGTATCTGTCCCCCAAAGACGTTTATGAATATATGGGTAAGAAGTACAGTGGACTTAGTTTTGATACGGTTTATCGTAATCTGCGTGTAATGCAGGAATTGGGTGTACTGGAACAGGTATCTTTTGAGGATGGAATGAAGTTCAAGGTGAGCTGTAATGAGCATCATCACCATCACCATATGATTTGCTTGAGCTGTCAGAAAACATTACCGATTTCTTTTTGCCCAATGCAAATGACGGATACAACGGATCAATTCCAAATCGTCGAGCACAAGTTTGAAATTTTTGGTTATTGCAAAGATTGTCAACAGAAGAATGGGCATACTGACAGTAATTCGGATGGGGGATTCAGACAGACGAGCAGTCACACTCACAGCCACGGGGGCTACTGAAATGAAAATCACCACACGCAGAGTGGTACAGGCTCCGATTAAGTTTTATCGTTCCTATATTTCACCGTTAAAGCCGGCTACCTGCCGATTCTATCCAACGTGTTCGGCGTACGCGTTGGAGGCGGTAGAGATGCATGGTGCGCTCAAAGGTTCATGGCTTGCTGCTAAGCGTATAGCCAAGTGCCATCCCTTTCATCCGGGCGGCGTAGATTTGGTCCCTCCTGCAAAAAAGGGAACAGATAGGTCTAGCGAAGATCGTTTGGCTACCCACTCTGAAAAGGGTCTGACTTGACAGCGCTATGCGGATTTGGTTATATTTTGGTTAATATTGTTTTCCTGCGAAGGGATGAGTAGGGTAAAACGCCCAGTACAGAGAGCCGGGGTTAGCTGCAAACCGGTCTGGAGCGAAGCCTGAATATGGTCCTGGAGGAACCTTTTTCGAGCGTATTTGCCTCAGTTATTAGTGCTTGGGAGGCAATCGTAAGGGGGAGGCGTGTTCCAGCGTTAATGGGCGGTCAGATGTGACCGGTGAAGCCTGTAGTCTGCGAGGATACAGGAAAATTGGGTGGTAACGCGTGAGGTGACTCTCGTCCCATAGGGGCGGGGGTCTTTTTTGTGCCCAATTTGTGCCAAATACATGAATTGGAGTACCATCATGTCAGCAGGTCTTATAGCTGCCGTGAACAAAACAGGAGGCAACACACATGTCCAATGAGAACACATTTTACATTACGACACCGATCTATTATCCGAGCGACAAGCTACATATAGGTCATGCTTACACGACGGTTGCGGGAGATGCAATGGCCCGTTACAAGCGGCTACGCGGTTATGAAGTGCGCTATTTGACAGGAACGGATGAGCATGGTCAGAAGATTGAGCAGAAAGCAAGTGCAGCAGGCAAAACGCCGCAACGTTTCGTAGATGATATTGTGGCAGGTATTCAAGAACTGTGGCGGAAGCTCGACATTTCCAATGACGATTTTATCCGTACTACGGAGGAACGCCATAAGGCTGTTGTACAAGAAATTTTTGATCGTTTGCTGAAGCAAGGCGATATTTACAAGGGAGAATACGAAGGCTGGTACAGCATCCCTGACGAGACGTACTACACAGAAACTCAGCTGGTTGACGTGGTGAAGGACGCCGAAGGCAATGTGGCTGGAGGAAAAAGCCCGGATAGTGGACACCCTGTAGAACTGGTCAAGGAAGAGTGTTACTTTTTCCGTATGAGCAAGTATGCTGATCGGTTGCTGCAATTTTATGAAGAGAATCCGCAGTTTATCCAGCCGGAATCACGTAAAAAAGAGATGATCAATAACTTCATCAAGCCGGGTCTGGAGGATTTGGCTGTATCCCGTACTACCTTCGATTGGGGCATTAAGGTGAAGGGGGATCCGAAGCATGTCGTGTATGTGTGGATTGATGCACTTTCCAACTACATCACAGCCTTGGGTTATGGCTCTTCCAATACCGAGCTGTATGATAAATTCTGGCCTGCAAATGTGCATATCGTAGGTAAAGAGATTGTACGGTTCCACACGATATATTGGCCGATTATGCTGATGGCGCTGGATCTTCCGTTGCCTAAAAAAGTATTTGCACATGGTTGGCTGCTCATGAAAGACGGTAAAATGTCGAAATCTAAAGGCAATGTTGTAGACCCAGTGACGTTGATTGACCGTTATGGTCTGGACCAACTACGATACTACTTACTGCGCGAGGTGCCTTTTGGGGCAGACGGAACATTTACACCAGAAAGTTTTGTAGATCGAGTTAATTCGGATTTGGCAAATGATCTGGGCAACTTGTTGAATCGTACCGTGGCGATGGTAGATAAATATTTTGATGGTAAGGTTCCAGCTTATGAAGCGAATGTAACAGCATTCGACGGAGCTTTGGAAGACATGGCAACATCGACTTATAGTAAAGTAGAAGAAGCCATGGAAAACATGGAGTTTTCCGTGGCATTAACGGCGATTAGCCAATTTATTAGCCGTAGCAACAAGTATATTGACGAGACGCAACCATGGAATTTGGCTAAGGATGAGGCAAAACGTCGCGAATTGTCATCTGTTATGTTGCATTTGGTAGAAAGCTTGCGCATCGCTTCTATCTTACTCCAGCCATTCTTAACCCGTGCTCCTCATAAAATTTGGGAGCAGCTCGGTATTAGCCAAGGTGAGTTGACTACATGGGATAGCGGCAAACAGTTCGGTCGTATTCCGGAAGGAACGCAGCTGGTCAAAGGTAATCCGATCTTCCCGCGTCTGGATTCAGAGCAAGAGGTTGCTTTTATCGTGGAAGCGATGACTGGAGGTAAGAAGCCGGAGGAAGCTACGACACAAGCTCAACCGCAGAATGCATCTGAGACGAGTCAGGAAGCACCGGAGGCAAAGGAAGAGATTGGCATTGAGGATTTTGCCAAGGTGGAACTGCGCGTTGCTCAGGTCGTCGCCTGCGAGCCTGTGAAGAAGGCCGATAAACTATTGAAGCTTCAGCTTGACCTTGGTTATGAGCAGCGGCAAGTAGTATCAGGGATTGCGAAGTTTTATACACCTGAAGATATCATTGGGCGCAAGGTGATCTGTGTGACCAATCTGAAGCCAGTAAAACTTCGGGGAGAGTTGTCGCAAGGTATGATTTTGGCAGCATCACATGGAGATCAGCTTACGCTGGCCACCGTACCGGAAGGTATGCCGAATGGTGCGGTTGTAAAGTAGAACGCTATGTAAAAATAAAAGAGCGTAATGAGCGTATGTCCGGGAATTATTCTTCCTGGGCATGCGCTTTTTGGCTTGCATCATATTTTGCTCCCGCTATACGTATGTTTTAGTAGGCAGGGCTTGTTTGCTTGTGTTCACTTAAGACAGGTGGGAGGAAATGATGATGACAAATATCAACGCTGGGTTGGCGATCATAGCCGGACTGGTTTCTTTTTTTTCACCGTGTTGTTTACCGCTGTATCCATCTTATTTATCGTATATGACAGGGATGTCTGCGCGTGAACTAGCTGAAGGACGGCACAAGACTGAGGTTCGTTATCGTACGATGGGACATACGCTTGCTTTTGTATTGGGCTTTTCGGTGGTTTTCTATTCACTGGGTGCAAGTGTCGGGTTGCTTGGAGAATGGTTTGCCAATTATGGGGATGCGCTAAGAGTGGTAGCGGGATCACTTATTTTACTAATGGGGCTGGTATCTCTTGGTGTGGTGCGCCCTTTGATTCTAATGAGGGAGCATAAGCTTCGCTGGACATGGAAGCCTGCCGGGTACGCCGGTTCCTTTGTAATCGGAATTGGATTTGCGGCAGGCTGGTCGCCCTGTATCGGTCCCATGCTAACAGCTATTATCGCTTTGGCGGCAGTAGAGCATCACATTTGGTTCAAACTGATTACAGGCTATGCGCTTGGCTTTGCGATTCCATTTTTTATATTAGCTTTGCTGGTAGGCTCTGTTCGACTATCCTCTCGCTATACCTCCATCCTCATCAAAACAGGTGGCATACTACTAGTTATTACGGGCATTTTACTGGTAACGGATCATATGACCGATGTAACGCTATTTTTACAACGGATTACCCCAGATTGGATGCTAGTTATGTGAAATATTCAATACGACTTAAAGGGAAATGTTCAAAAATGCGCTCTGTGATAAACTCTCGAAGTGCATTTTGCTGTTCATCGGGATAAACATATTTGTTTTGTCCCCAGCGGCCCCATTTTTTCTTGCGTTTCTCTATGTCCATCTCCAGTTTGGTTTTCGGATAACGTTTCTCGATGACAGCTTTGGATGTTTTGGTGAAGCGATGCTGAATTAATTCGAACGTCAAATCTTTTGTAGCATGCTGTGGCAAGGTTTCTCCCAATTTTCGCAGCAACTCGCCGTAACCTTCTTCCCAGCCGTCATACCAGATGATGGGTGCGATGATGAACCCCAGTGGATAACCGGCTCGTGCGATTTTGCCAGCGGCTTCAATACGTTCCTCGAAGCGTGAAGTTGCAGGTTCAAACTGTTTAATAACATAATCGGAATTAATGCTAAAGCGGATGCGAGTATGACCATTATGTTTAATATCCAGCAATGGATCAACATGATGATATTTAGTAACAAAACGCAGACGACCAAATTCTTCATCTGCCATGAAACGAATCAAGTCTTCAAGCGTTCCGGTGATATGCTCCAAACCAACTGGATCGGAGGTGCAAGCTGCTTCAAAACGGGTAATTTCAGGCGCACGCTCCTCGATATAAGCTTTAGCTGCTGATAAGATATCGTCAGTGTTGACATATACACGAATATACGGCTTTGCTCCCAAGGTTGTTTGTAAATAACAGTAGTGACAGTGCCCCATACAACCAGTCGAAATGGGGATGGCGTATTCGGCAGAGGGCTTGGATTGGTCAAAAGTTAACGTTTTACGGATACCGACAACCAAAGTTTTTTTTGCCATTCGGTACTTTTCAACTTCAGTTTCACCTGGTAAATTGGTAATTCGGTTGTGAGAGGTAGTCATCCGATACGGAATATCCTTGGCTTTAACCCAATCCATAATACGCTGGCCCTTAGGATAATTCAGTGCGTCTGGCTCAAAAAACACCAGATCAGGCAAAAATGGCTTGGTTCCTCTGGTTTGGACAGGAGTACGCTCAAGCGTAGACATGACTAACGCTCCTTTCGAAATAAATCCACAGTGCTCTGGTGTCCAACTTTAACATATTGCCGCAGAAATAAACGATACAGGGACGACGATATTAGTGTGCCCCGCTTAAATTGAACAAATCGTGGCAATAGCTGTGAGTGGAGGGATGAGACTTGCCAATGGGCAATGATAACATGTATCATTACATAGTAGGTTTAACGCAGGAAATGAAGGCGGTAAGCGCCCGTTCAATAACAGAAAAGAGGGAAACAAGTGCCAACGCCAAGCATGGAAGATTATTTGGAACGCATTTACCAACTGATTGATGAGAAGGGTTATGCTCGTGTCTCGGATATCGCAGAGGGGTTAGAGGTGCATCCTTCGTCCGTCACCAAAATGATTCAGAAGTTGGATAAGGACGATTATCTTGTATATGAGAAATATCGGGGACTGATTTTGACACCGAAAGGGAAAAAGGTCGGCAAACGGTTGGTTGATCGCCATCAGTTATTAGAGCAATTTCTGGATATGATTGGGGTTGACAAGGACCTGATATATAAAGATGTGGAAGGTATTGAGCATCATTTGAGCTGGGATTCCATCACCCGTATCGAAACATTGGTTGAGTATTTTCGTCGGGATGAAGATCGCTTGCGCCAGCTTCATGACATACACAAGGAATTGAGTGGAGATTCCTAAAAGCATCTGTCCTTACGGACGATGCTTTTTTATTTGTCCCGACCGCAACAAATATCCGGTTATTAGCGTCTATCCATTATATAGCAGGACAAGATAGGGGTTAAAATTAACAGGGTTAGCGGAGGATTGTAATAATATGAATCGAAAGAAAATAGTGGCATTGGCTGCTGGCCTACTCTTAGCAGTGCAGACTGCCATCGTTCCTGGAGTTCAAGCAGCTCCAACTGGTAATATTGAAATTATATTGGACGGACAGTCCCTGCAAAGTGACGCGTCACCGTATATTGTACAGGGAGCCAATGTTACGATGGTTCCTTTGCGAGTGATTAGTGAGGGATTGGGCGCTCAGGTCAACTGGTCGGAATCGTCCGGTACGGTAACGATTACAGCACAGAACAAAAATATATCTATGGAGAACGGTGCACAAAGCGCTACAGTGAATGGCAAGTCAGTTCGACTGGATGCATCTGCCCGTATGACAAGCGGGAGAGTCATGGTGCCTCTGCGTTTTGTTGGGGAAGAGTTGGGATTAAAAGTGGATTGGCAAGCTTCAGAGCGAGTTATTACGTTAAGCAGTGGTAAGGAAGGTGTCTCTACTGGCGGGAACACTTCTGCAGGAAGCAGCGGCTCTATATCAGATACGCCTGCATCTGGCAATCAGGAGAGTGTAAGTACAGATCAGGGAGCCATCGATGATGAGCAGGCGGTTGTCACTTCACCGTCAACGTCTACTAGTGAGGACGGTTCAAGTTCTTCACAGGCAAATGTTGTTCAGGTAAAGGCTTCAACTTCCATGCGTGGAGCATGGATTTCTACCATTAACGGAGATTGGCCTTCTTCCGCTGCCCGAAGCAGCTCAGAGAAGCAAAAGCAGGAGTTTACTAAAATGCTCGATGATTTGCAGGGGATGGGCATCAATGCAGTATTTGTTCAGGTTCGTGCCAGCGGCGATGCGCTCTATCCGTCGAGTCTCGTACCATGGAGCAAGTATTTGACCAACACCCAAGGTAAAAATCCAGGCTATGATCCCTTGAAATTTATGATTAGCGAATCGCACAAGCGAGGGATGGAATTCCATGCCTGGTTTAATCCGTTCCGTGCGAATTCTACAGGAACAACCAGCGGCTTGGCTGCAAATCATGTGGCTAATCAACATCCAGACTGGATTGTTAAGAATGGTAGCCAATTGTACATCAATCCAGGAATTCCGGCTGCACGTCAGCATGTCATTACGGCGATTATGGAGGTCGTGAACGGATATGACATTGACGGCGTCCATTTGGACGATTATTTTTATCCTTACAGCGGGACTTTTGATGATGATGCGACCTTCAAAGCATATAATACCAACAAAATCTCTAGCAAGGGCGACTGGCGGAGAGATAATGTGAACAGTTTTGTTCGCGATTTGGGCAAAAGCATTCATGCCAGCAAGTCTAAAGTTCAATTCGGAATTAGTCCTTTTGGGGTATGGCGTAACAAATCTCAGGACTTAACGGGTTCAGACACGAAGGCAGGCGTTACAGCGTATGATACGACGTTTGCGGATGTAAGAACCTGGATTAACAAAGAATGGATTGATTATGTAGCTCCACAAATTTACTGGAGTATCGGTTTCCCAGCGGCGGGATATGACAAGCTTGTCGCATGGTGGTCCAATGAGGTCAAAAACTCAGATGTTAAGCTGTATATCGGTCATTCTCCTTATAAGATCGGCACCCCTGAAAAGGGCTGGCAAACGGCTCAAGAGCTAATTAAGCAGCTTGAACTGAACGAAGATTATAAACAGGTCAAAGGGGATATTTACTTTAGTGCACAGCATTTGCGTAAAAATCCATACGGACTCATTCAGCTTCTTCAAAATTATTATCAAATGTGATATAAATTGGATCATATAGGTTCTATTTGGGCCTCCGTTCTCATACATAAGCAGTAGAACTGCTTACTCCCAAGAGAACGGAGGTTTTTTGATCTATGCTGATCAATGCTGTGTTCCAGGGTGGAGGGGTTAAGGGAATTTCGCTGGCGGGTGCAGTTAAGGCTGCGGAGGAGCATGGAATTGTATTCAATCGTTTGGCAGGTACATCATCAGGTGCTATTGTAGCTGCTTTATTGGCTGCGGGATACTCTGCGGATGAAATGAAAGCCGTAATTGAGAAAACCCCCTTGGTCAAGTTGTTACGACGTTCTCCAGTGTTCAATATTAAGTGGGTTGGACCAGCAGCTCGTATCTTTCTTAAAAAAGGGCTCTACTCAGGGGAGGCACTGGAGCACTGGGTACGTGAGCTGTTACGAGCTAAGGGAGTGCGTACGTTCGCGGATTTACCTCCTGGCAAACTGCGCATTATTGCATCAGATATCACGAATGGACGCATTCTGGTGCTTCCTGAGGATATCAAACGTTTTGGTATCAATCCCTCTTCACTGGAGGTAGCTAAAGCCATTCGGATGAGCACAAGTATCCCTTATTTTTTTGATCCCGTTATGTTAAGGCTTGATTCTGCACTTGCCAAGGGAAAGACTTTTTCTCAGCAATTTGTATTTGTAGTTGATGGGGCTTTACTAAGCAATTTGCCGTTGTGGCTTTTTGATGAGCCTGTAAATGAACGTGAGGCCAAAACGATTCCAACGGTAGGGTTTCAAATGGTGGGCAAAACGGGGACGGAGACCAAAGTTTCTTATATACGGGGTCCATTGACCATGCTGCAGGCTATTTTTGATACCATGCTATCAGCACACGATGAACGATATATTGAGCAGGAGAATCGGTATCGGACGATTAAAATTCCAACATTGGGTATCCGCACTGCACAATTTAACATTTCTACAGAGCAAAGTGATTTGTTGTATGCTTCCGGTGTGCAGGCAGGGGATGCTTTTTTCCACAAATGGAGCATCACTTCTTACCAGCAGCAGTATAGCAAGTACCAATTGATGAAGGATACCATGTACGCTATGAAATAAACACTAACTCGCAGTTAAAGTTAATTTAAAAGGGTGTAAAAAAGGAGCCTCTTCCCGGTCATATTTGAATACGCGGGTGATGGCTCCTTTGTGCTACATTTTAAAGGATGATTATCATTAATGATATTTAGGTTGTTCTTCTTCATTTTTGCCCTTGGAACCTTCAATTACATGAAAAGGATACGCTTTGCGCTTGCCTGTAGTCTGCTGCTTACGTGCGTTGGCTGTTTTGGCCATGGTGCGCACAGAGGGTTTGATTTTGGGAGTACGATTGCGTTGCCCTGGCAGGTATTTGTATAGCAGAAATATAACTGCAAAAACAAGGACGGGAATTAGTAAACTCATGAGAAAGCCCCAGCTTCCTCTCCATAGCATATCCACAATCCCATATGCACCCAAAGCAAGGGTAAGCCAGAAAATAACGGCATGTCTGTTCATTATTCACTCATCCTTTCACAGGATCAAGGACCGGACTGTTGAAGGTCTCCTTTACAGGTACGTTTTCCAACTCAGCATCCAATTCAAGCATACGCTTAAATGAGGCAATGGATACCTCCACTTGATCATCAGTCGGTTCTTTGGTGGTAAGTAGTTGCAGCCACAGACCGGGGTAACCTAAATAACGAAGTACCGGAATTTCACGAAGAGCATTGGTCAGCTTGAGAAATTCAAAAGAAAGCCCCAGTACGATCGGAAGCAGTAGAAGCCGTTGCCCCATGCGCTCCCACAGATTATCGTAGGTAAATAGGGAATAGACAAGTACTCCGATGATCACGGTCAGCATAATAAAGCTACTACCGCAGCGGTAATGCAGACGGCTGTATTTTTGTACATTGGCCGGGGTTAGTTCTTCCCCTGCTTCGAATGCTGTAATTACTTTATGCTCTGCGCCGTGATATTGAAACAGTCGCTTAATTAACGGAGTTTGGGAAATACCCCACAAATAAGCCAGTAGCAGAATCAGCTTAATAGCTCCTTCTGCGAGGTTATGCAAAATTTGGCTGTGAAACAAGCTACCGAATAGGAAATCCTCTACAATAACCGGAACGAGAGTCAATACAATTTTGCCAAACAGGAATGACAAAATACCGACTGCCGCCACACCGATCATCATACTCAGACTCCAGCGAGATTCTTCTTTTTTCTTTTGCTCAGCGCGTTCTTCCGGATCTACTTCATCATCAGCATACGCATCGGCTGAATAGTTTAAATGCTTGGTACCCTTGGCGCTGGAGTCGATGATGCTTACAATCCCCCGCAATAAAGGAATTCTGCGGAATTTGGATACCCAGGATTGCTCCTTGCGTGGTACTTCCAAATATGTGATTTCGCCAGTTTTGCGGCGAACTGCCGTGACATTGACACGCTTGCCGCCGAACATGACACCTTCAATGACTGCCTGACCGCCGTAGCTCACAGGCTTGGATGCTTGTGACAACCGTCTCACCTCTCTTAATACATGCTTTTTTGTATATTGTATCGAATTTGGAAGGGAATATCTAGTTAGATGAAACTGAGTGTAGTAATTAGGCCACTCCAAGCTAAGATTCTGCTTTTAACGGAGAAGGTAGAAATTCTTATCGTGGAGAAAGCTCATGCCACAGGCTTATAAAAAAAGCATTTATGGAGCTCAGACTGCTCACATAAATGCTACTCATTATAAAACCGAATGAATATTTGGAGACAACTTATTGCGTAATTGCCCCGACAACCTGGTCAACCAGCCCTTTTGAAGAGAGGGGGCCGCCAAATGTCCATGTCGTACCGCTCAGTGAATAGGTACGTTTTTCTTTAACGAAATTCAGACCGTTCCAGACCGAATTATTTTTCATGGGTGCGCCGAAAACATTATCGTCCGGCTGAACAATATAGATAAAGTTGCTGTCCTGAACGGCAGACAGAGCTTCAATGCCTACGGTTGAAAAGCCATACTGTTCAACTTTGCTCGGTTTCCAATCGTTAATCATGCCGATCTTCGCCAGTGTTGCCACGACGACTGAGTTATCTGAAAACATACGAAGGCTGGCCGCATTTTGCGAAGTGAAAGCCTGTGTCAGTATATAATGATAATCCGACTTGCCAGCAGCGGTGAGCTTTTCTTTGGCTTCAGCATAATGCTGATCCAGTTCGGCAAGCACCTGCTTAGCTTTGTCTTCTTTTCCAAGAGCAACTGCGATGCTATTAAAAATTTCTACCATTTTATCATGATCGTAGCCGTTACCATCGTTCAGATTATATTCGATCGTCGGAGCGATGGCCTTGAGTTGCTCATAGATAGCCTCATTTCCATCAACATTGGAAATGATCAAATCCGGCTTCAATGCAGCAATCGCTTCCAGATTCGGCTCGTTACGCGTGCCGACATCGACCACGCTACTATCGAGAGCCGCCTCCGGTGTCACGTACACCTTGTAGTTGGCATTGTCTGCATTACCAACCGGCTGAACGCCCAGCGCAATCAAATCCTCTGTAAATGTCCATTCCAGCACTACGACACGCTGTGCGGGCTTGTTGAGCGTGACCTCACCACGATTATGCTTTACCGTCACAGGACCAGTCGCTGTGTCAGTCGGTTTGCTACCCGACGTGGCTGCCTGATCTTTATCCGATGCTTTGTCGGCTGCTCCGCAACCTGCCAGAGTGAGCGTAAAAACCATTAACAATAAAATCCCGATTAATCCCTTTTTCATAGAAGCGTTCTCCCGTATATATGTTTTTAGGAAATGATAATGATTATCATTTTCATCATTATATTATGATAGAGGATTGAAATTTTGTCAATGTAAAAAACGGGTCCGTACCCTCAATTGGAAAGCTGCCATTATTCAGCATTCCTGTTCATTGTTAAACTATTCCCCCTTGGAGCATACTACCTAGCAAAATGGAATGCAGAATCCGATGGACGTACATGCATTTCCGATTGCAATTGTCTTTACGATGGGAAAAGTTTGCATATTGAAAGGGGATTAAACAACATGAGTGAAACCTACTCTATACCCAAGATAGGACATGAACAGGAGCAGTCTCGCGGATCTCAGGATCAACGTCATCATAACGACAGTGGTAGAGGCAGGCAGCAGTCAGGCAAAATACATACGCCTCTCATTCCTTTTGCACTTGAGTTGGGTTTTTTTGCGGGTTTACTCTGGGGATTGCTGCGCTGGCTGTTTTATAAGTTGCATTTTACGGTAGTAGCGCCTGGCTTTCTCGCGGAGCCTTTTTTCAAGCATTCGTTTATGAACACCATGGCGGGACATCTGGTAGGGCTACTTTTTTTTATTGGATTATCCGTCGTAGCTTCACTGGTGTACACTCTGTTGCTGCGCAGATTTAAGGGTCCTATACCCGGAATTGTGTATGGTCTGATTTGGTGGGTTGTTTTATTTGTATTAACAGGTCCTAAGCTAGGAATGATGAATGCTCCTGATCGGTTAACATGGAATTCCTTATATACGGAAATTTGTGTGTTTATACTGTGGGGACTATTTATCGGATATACCGTTGCTGTCGAGTATACGGATGAAAGAAAGCGCGAGCCTGAGAAAGCTGAGGGCTGAACGTAACAAAAACTTCTCAAGCGCCTATCCCCTGTGTTAAAATAGCATTTGGTTATTTGACAGAGGGGAGCGGAATGAAAGATGAAGAATGACCGGGTGTTAAAGCTGCGGCAGGCGCTGGGCGAGCATAATCTGCGGGCTATGCTGATTACTAGCCCTGTCAATCGTCGATATTTGACAGGCTTCACAGGTTCGGCGGGTTATGTGCTGATTACGGAATCCCATAGCTATTTGCTGACTGACTTTCGCTATATGACACAAGCGACCGAACAAGCCGAAGGCTTCACGGTGGTGCAGCACGCTGCACAGGTCATGGAAACGGTGAAAGAATTACTGTCTTCCCATCAGATCAGCGAAACAGGCTTCGAGCAAGACGCTGTAACTGTTGCGACGCATAAAGCTTATAGCGAAGATTTGTCACCTATTTCACTGGTTCCGGTGTCGGGCATTGTGGAGAAGCTACGGGTGTACAAGGATGCAGAAGAGCTGGAAGTGATGCAGCGGGCAGCGGATTTGGCAGATGCTACATTTGCACACATTTTACCTTACATCAAGCCGGGTGTCAGCGAGCGTGAGCTGGATCTGGAAATGGAATTCTTCATGCGCAAGCAGGGAGCTACATCCTCTTCATTTGACACAATTGTGGCTTCCGGGGTTCGTTCGGCATTGCCTCATGGCGTAGCCAGTGCTAAGTTAGTACAAGCAGGCGAGCTAATTACGTTTGATTTTGGTGCGTTGCTGGATGGCTACTGCTCCGATTTGACACGTACAGTGGCTACACAAGGGGATTTAGCGCCTCAGTTGCGTGAGATCTACGATATTGTGCTTAAGGCGCAGCTTCACGCACTCGAACATATTAAGCCGGGCATGACAGGCCGTGAAGCGGATGCACTGACCCGGGATATTATTGCTGGCCATGGCTATGGAGACAATTTCGGTCACAGCACAGGTCATGGTCTGGGTCTGGAAGTACATGAATCAACACGCCTGTCTAAGGCAAGCGATGATATTCTGGAGCCGGGTATGGTGGTAACGGTCGAGCCAGGTATTTATGTGCCTGGATTGGGCGGTGTACGGATCGAGGATGATATCGTTATTACAGATAGCGGCATCAAGGTATTAACACATTCGAGCAAAGAATTTACAGTCGTTTAATAACGATAACAGTCCTGTAGGAGGGGTATTTTAGTGATTAACGTTAATGATTTTAAAACAGGATTGACCGTCGAGGTAGACGGAGATATTTTTACGGTGCTGGATTTCCAACACGTAAAACCGGGTAAAGGTGCGGCATTCGTGCGCTCCAAGCTTAAAAACCTGCGTAACGGCAACACTGTTGAACGTACATTCCGTGCGGGTGAAACGATCGGCCGCGCGCAAATTGAAAACCGTGGTGTGTCTTACCTCTATGCGAGCGCAGACGAGCATACATTCATGGATAACGAAACATACGATCAATTCACACTTTCCAGCGATCAACTGAAATGGGAACTTAACTTCCTGCAAGAAAACATGAATGTAAACATCATTAGCTATAATGGTGAAATTCTCGGGATTAACCTGCCTAACAGCGTAGAGCTGAAGGTTATTGACACTGAGCCGGGTATTAAAGGTAACACCGCTACAGGTGCTACTAAAAATGCAAAAGTTGAAACAGGACTGAACGTTCAGGTTCCATTGTTTATCAACCAGGACGACGTATTGCTGATTGATACACGCGATGGTAAATACATTTCCCGCGCATAAATTTTGCAGCTTTTAGATTTCCTCTGTCCTTGTTAAGGGCAGGGGATATTTTTATAAGCACTAATATTAAAAAACAATGGCTCCGTACAGCACTTTCGTATTATACTGTACTAAAGTTATGCCGCAGGATGTCACGTTCAAGTCGTTTGGTGCCATCTCAAGGTTACATACTGTTGAGTCTGAGGGAGTGAATATCGTTGTCTTTGTATGTCATGAAATTCGGAGGCAGTTCCGTCGGTGACACGGAGCGCATGAAACGCGTGGCAAAACGCGTTGTGGAGAAACAGAGTGAAGGGCATCAATGTGTAGTGGTTGTTTCCGCAATGGGAGACACGACAGACGAACTGATTGACCAGGCCAAATTGTTGAATGAGCAGTTGCCTGCACGTGAGTTGGATATGTTGATGACGACAGGTGAACAAATTTCAATCGCCTTGTTGTCGATGGCTATTCAGCAGTTGGGTCATGAAGCGGTATCGTTTACGGGATGGCAGGCTGGTTTCCGTACTGAATCTGACTTTGGTCGAGCACGGATTACGGATATTCAACCTCAGCGTGTGCTGGATGCACTGAGCAGCAACAAGATCGTTGTTGTAGCTGGTTTCCAAGGGATGTCTGCAGAGGGAGACATTACGACGCTGGGACGTGGTGGATCTGATACGACGGCGGTTGCGCTGGCGGCGGCGATTCAAGCGGACGCCTGTGAAATTTACACGGATGTGGACGGCATATATTCAACAGATCCACGGATCGTGAAGGTTGCTCGTAAGCTAAAAGAAATTTCTTATGATGAAATGCTGGAATTAGCTAATCTGGGTGCAGCTGTATTGCATCCTCGTGCGGTAGAATATGCCAAACATAACCGGGTACCGCTGATTGTGCGGTCCAGTTTTAACCATAATGAAGGAACGGTCGTAAAGGAGGATGCAGTAATGGAACAAGGCGTTGTAGTCAGTGGGATTGCATATGATAAAAATGTAGCAAGAATCAGTATTTTGGGCGTCGCCGATATCCCCGGTGTACTGGCGAAAGTATTTGGAACACTGGCGGCAGCCAAAATTGATGTAGACATTATTGTACAGAGCGGGGTTGAAGCTGGTAAAGCGGATTTCTCCTTTACAGTAGCTCTGACGGATCGTGAAGCAGCACTGAAGACGCTGGAAGGTATTCGTGGAGAGCTTCCGTACCGTGAAGTAACGTCTGAGGAAAACCTGGTGAAGGTGTCCATTGTAGGTGCAGGAATGGTTAGCCATCCGGGTGTTGCTGCGCAAATGTTTGCCGTACTGGCAGAGCAAGGCGTTAGCATTAAAATGGTAAGCACATCTGAGATCAAAGTATCGTGTGTAATTGAAGCGGGTAAACTTCATGAGGTTATTCAGGCGTTGCATACAGCTTATAACCTGGACACCGAGGAGCAAGCGTTTGTGGGTGGACCGCAGGACCGTCGTTAATAACTGCAACGTGAGATCTAGACACTGAATATGTCTAATGTGAACGATGCTTATGATAGGTAAAGGTTGATACAGGCCCTCTATTTATAGTTTGATAAATCATAGAATACAGCAGTAGGATAAGAGGTTGTTCCATCAGTGAGAGTTAGACTGAGGGGCAGCCTCTTTTTTTGCTGAATCTATCTTTTCTACCCAAGGGTATCCCTTAGCCGACAAGGCTTTGAGAGGCCCTTTTTTATTTGTGCGAATTAGAGAATGGTGCTTAAACAAGCGGGAGAAAGGTCTGTTGAGTGTTGATAGGAGTTAGCAAAAGTTTGCCTAGGTTTTCAATATATTTTCGGCATAAAAAGCGAGAGTCAACCATAGACTTGTCTTAAAGAAAAAGGACAACTGTGAGGGGGCGGCATCGGTATGGAATGGCTGGAGTTATTTCCCGAACCGTTGCACGGTATACTCGGAAGGCTTCCAGAAACGGTATTTAAGCAACTGGAAGAAATCCGGGTCAGGGAAGGAAGGCCGTTGGAAATTAATGCAAATGGTGATCATCATTTTGTAACGTCTGCTGGTCGGCTGACTTTGAACCATGTGGAAGCCTATAAGCCTGACCGTGAGGATGCCCACCGACTGCTGGATTTTATCAGCAATCATTCCCTGTATACCATGGAAGAGGAGCTTCGTAAAGGGTTTATTACGATCCCTGGCGGTCATCGTATTGGCTTGGCAGGGAGAACCGTGCTCAACCGAGGACGAGTGGAGCATTTGAGGGATATAAGCAGCTTTAATGTAAGAATTGCTCGTGCAATTCCCGGCATAGCTGATCGGATATTGCCTTATGTAGCAGATCGAATGTCCGGGAAAATCCGGCACACCCTCATTTTGTCCCCTCCTCAGCATGGCAAAACGACACTGCTTAGGGACTTGGCTCGGCAACTCAGTTACGGAGGGATGGAAAGCAACGGGGGGCGACGGAATGGACTCAAGGTAGGCATTATAGACGAACGCTCTGAGATCGCTGGTAGTCACAAAGGTATCCCCGGTTTTGATGTCGGGCCTCGCACCGATGTATTGGACGGATGTCCGAAAGCAGAAGGCATGATGATGATGATCCGCTCGATGTCACCGGATGTCCTCATTGTTGATGAAATCGGACGACCGGAAGATGCGGAGGCGGTGCGCGAAGCGCTTCATGCAGGCATTGCAGTCATTGCTTCCGCACATGGTCGCGATGTGGCTGAAATGGCGACCCGGTCTGCGTTTGCTGGATTAACTACAGGACAAGAGCTGTTTCAACTCTACGTCATGCTGGAGCGGACGAGCCGGGGCGTCTCATTTCGGCTGGCAGATGCCAAGCAGCGCAGGCTTACACTGCCTGGAGAAGGGCAGAATGGGGGCATCTCCTATGCTTAAGCTGCTGGGTGCAGCCTTGGTTATACTGGCCGCTACGCTGGCAGGCTGGCAGCGGGCAAGGCAGTTTGCGATGAGGCCGCGGCAAATCAGGGAGTTGATTCTTGCGCTGCAAAGATTGACCACCGAGGTTTCCTACGGGGTGTCTCCGCTACCAGATGCTTTCGCCAAGACAGGAGAGCCCTTGCGAGAGCCGCTGCGCACTCTGTTTCAGCAAGCCTCACGCTGGATGCACCCCTCTTTTGGCCTGACTGCCAGAGAAAGCTTGCATAAAGCTATTGAAGACTCGTGGAGCCGTTCCTCTATGAAGCAAGCCGAGAAGGAAGCGATGCGGCAGCTTGCTTACAGTCTTGGAACCAGCGACCGTGAAGACCAGATCAAGCACATTGCGCTGACCATCCAACAGTTATCCCATGAGGAAGCGCAGGCGCAGGCAGATCAGGTGAGGTACGAGCGTATGAGCAGGAGCCTGGGACTGCTGATCGGAGCATTGATCGTCATTTTGATCTATTAGCGGGGTGCTCGAATGAATTTAGAAGTGAACGCAATTTTCCAGATTGCCGGAATTGGCATTATTATCGCTATGATTCATACCGTATTAAAGCAAATGGGCAAAGAAGACATGGCCCACTGGGTAACGGTCATTGGTTTCGTCGTGGTCCTGTTCATGGTGGTGCGAATGCTGGATAACCTTCTGCAAGAGATCAAATCTATCTTTCTTTTTCAGTAGGTGGACACATGGAAATCATTCAGGTGGTGGGCTTCGCCCTCATTGCCACAGTCCTCATTTTAGTCATTAAGGAACAGAAGCCGATGTTTGCCTTTTTGATTGCAACAGCTGCGGGAATCGTCATTTTTTTGCTGCTGATTGGCAAGATCGGATCTGTGGTTGCTGTACTGGAGCGACTGGCCCGGTCTTCAGGCATGGATATGATCTATTTTAAAACCGTATTGAAAATAATCGGTATCGCTTATATTGCTGAATTTGGAGCGCAAATCGTTCGGGATGCAGGACAAGACGGGATTGCTTCCAAAATTGAGCTTACCGGAAAGGTACTCATTATGGTGCTCGCAATCCCGATTATCAGCATTATTATTGATACCATTCTGAAGCTGATGCCCGCCTGAGGGGGTGATGCCATGAAAAGGCTAGGGGGCATGCCGAATCTCAAAGTAATTGCAATGTTGCTGCTATGTCTCTGGTGTGCCTCAGCTGCGGTCCTCTTTGCAGATACACCGACAAACGAATGGATCAGACAGCAGGCAGAGCAAATGCCCAAAGATGAAGTAGAACATTATTGGGACGGGCTCATGCAGCAATACGGCGGATTTTTCCCTGATCAGAAAACGCCTTCCTTCATGGACATGCTGCTTCCAGGCGGTGAAGGGTTCAGCATAAAGGGTGTATTGAGCGCTATAGCTGATTTTTTCATCCATGAAATCCGAGTAAACGCCAAGTTGCTCGTCACCATCGTTATGCTCAGCATTATGAGTATGGTGCTGGAAACGCTGCAAAGTGCTTTTGAAAGCAAACAGGTCAGCAAAGTGGCCTACGCTATCGTATACATGGTCATTATCATTCTGGCGATTAATAGCTTTAGTGTAGCGATTGGTTATGCCAAAGAAGCGATTGATAGCATGATTCACTTCATGATGGCAATGTTGCCTTTGTTGTTTACCATGTTAGCCTCGATGGGTAACGTCGTAACAGTTTCGGTGACCCACCCGCTGATTGTATTTATGATCAACACAGTCGGAACAGTCATTCATACGCTGGTTTTCCCGCTACTGTTTTTCTCGGCTGTGCTGTACTTGGTCAACTCGCTGACAGGCAAATACAAACTGACCCAGCTAGCCGATCTGTTGCGGAACGCTGGAGTAGCAGTGCTGGGAGTGTTGCTGACCATATTTCTAGGAGTCATTTCGGTACAAGGCTTGACATCGTCAGTTACTGACGGATTAACGATCCGCACAGCCAAATATATTACAGGTAGCTTTGTTCCGGTGGTCGGCAAGGCGTTGGCAGATGCGACAGATACAGTCATTTCGGCTTCGCTGATCGTTAAAAATGCCATTGGTCTGGTAGGAGTCATTATTATTTTGTTCCTGTGCGCATTTCCTGCTCTCAAGATTCTGACACTGGCTCTCATTTATAAAGTGACAGCAGCGATCATGCAGCCTTTGGGTGATACGCCTATCGTGGAATGTCTCGATGCGATCGGCAAGAGCATGATTTATGTTTTCGCGGCACTGGCGGCAGTGGGGTTAATGTCCTTCCTTGCGATTACAATCATGCTCGCAGCAGGAAATATGACGGTCATGATGAGGTGAACCAATGTACGTAAACCAACAAGGGGGGAGGGGAGTGACGTGACCTGGCTGGGAGGTTGGCTTAAGGAACTGGTGCTAATCGTGTTGCTGGCTTCTTTTGTCGATATGATCTTACCGAGCCGATCTATGGAAAGGTATGTCAAACTCGTTCTCAGCCTGCTTATTCTGCTGACGTTGCTGTCTCCGGTCGTGCGCTTACTGAGCAGCAGCCCCTCCGAGGTTTTAGGGCGAGCATTGGATCTTCAACGTCAGGCTGAGACAGGCAAGAGGGAACCGACATTGGAGGAGATTTTGGCAAAAGGCAGCCAGTTAAAGCAACAGCAAGAACAAAGCTCCATGCAATGGGCTGGCAAAGAGGTAGCTAAGGAAATGAAAGGACAATTGGAACAGTATACTGGGTTAGCAATTCAGTCGGTCCAGGTTACCCTTGCAAAGATTCAACAGAAGGAATCGGGGCTGGAGGCAGGAACGGGTGTCCAGTCGGTAGTGGTCAAATTGGCGGAGCAGCAGCCAGAAAAAGAAAAGAAAAACACAGACGTCTCGCCTGGTGCAGATGCTAAGCCGATTATGGTGGAGCCTGTGGCCGAAAAGACAGTGAATATTCGTGTGGAGCCGACACATACAAAAACTTCAGATTTTAATGAAGGAACGCGAGAAGATGATCGTAATCCTGATAAAACTGCTGAGGACGGAAAGCCAACGGATACGAAAGCTTTTGACTTAATTACAGGACTTCTACGTGAAAAATGGGGGATAGACAGCAAAAATGTTCAGGTGGTTTCTTCGCAGGATGGAACACATGAATGGTAACAGGAGGTGAGCAGAAATGAGCAAATGGCTGAAAAAGCTCGAGCGATGGCTGGGTGGAGGGGCGGATGGGGCGAAAAGATTCAACTCATTTCGTTGGCTGCTTATACTTGGCCTTATCGGTGTAGCGATCATGCTTTTTAATTCATTCGTTAATGTGAAAAAGGTCGATCCAGAAAACGTAGGGCGTGAGCCGCCTGGCGTGATGAAAAATGAGCCTACATTAGAGACAACAACAGGTGAAGAAAGTTCCTTTGCCGGGATCGAGAAGGTTTTTGAGGACAATATGAAACAGATGCTGGAGCAGATTGTTGGCGTAGGAACCGTCGATGTCATGGTTACGGTAGATTCCACCGAAGAAGTTATCGTTCAACGCAATGTAAAAGATATGCAGGAAGAGAACAACGAGACGGACGCCAATGGTGGACAACGGCACACTACTCAATATACACGTGATGGCGAGATTGTCACCTATGAGTCATCAGGTGGTCAGCACACCCCGATTGTGACAAAAAAAGTAAAACCGCAGGTGAGGGGAGTGCTTGTTGTGGCTATGGGGGCAGAAAACCCTACAGTGAAGCAGCTAATTGTCGATGCTGTACAGAAGGGACTAAATGTACCTTCCTACAAAATTTCAGTCGTACCGCGCAAGCAGGGATAATATGGAATTGAGGAACAAAGAAGTTTATATTTTAAACCATTAATGAATATGGAGGACGGAACATGAATAATAAAAGACAAACCGTTTGGCTGGTGTCCATGCTGAGTTTAATGGTCGTGCTGTCTGCGTATTATTTGTTTACGGAGGACTCGAGCCCTGCAAATCCACCAGTAGCCGATAGTGAGCAAGTGAGCAAGGTTAAGCAGGATGCCGCACAGGAAGCAACGACGAAGGCAGAGGAACAATTGAACGAACTGAAGGTAAATGAAGTAGTGACGAATGGCGAAGTAACTGATGGAGCATCAGCAACTTCCACAAAATCGGATACGGCTTCCACAACTGACCCAGCAACGGAAAACTCAAAAGGCGATAAAGATACGGCAGCTGCCCCTACTACTGAACCGGCGACATCCGATCAAAACACAACTGCGACTAAAACGGACGCGACAGCACAAAGTGACGACAAAGCAACCTCTACAGCCAAAACCGACCAGCAGGTACTGGATCAAGTGGCAACCGATCAAGCTGCCCAACCTACAGCAGCAGCAGTGATTGACAACTATTTGCTGGAACGGGATGTGGAAAATCAGAAGAAAAATGATGAACTGACTACCGCAATGAACGACAGCACACCAAAGAAAGCTGCGGAGGCTCAAAAGGAATTACATGTACTTGAAGATAAACAGGCTAAAATTACTGGAATTGAAGAAGAGCTTCAGCAGCAGTTCGCCAATGCGGTCGTCCGTGAGGAAGATGCTGATAAATACAAAGTAGTGGTTCTGAGTGAAAAATTGGATGCTAAGCAAGCGGTAACAATTGTCGATAAAGTCATGAAGGAACTGAATGTAACGCAGGATAAGATCAGTGTCCAGTATGTTACACAATAAGACAAAAAACGCGAAAAAGCCCGGATTTCTGCATTATTCCGGGCTCTTTCTATTTTTAATGATTGTGATATAATACATAAAGCTGTTTCAACAATGTTATCAGCAACCGGCAAAATGCTGAAGGAGTGATTAATAGAGATGTTTAAATTAAGCGAGATTAAGGAATTGATCAAGCTGGTGGATGAAACGTCTGTGCATGAGCTTGAAATTGAAAATGAAGGAACTCGCCTGTTGATCCGGAAACCGGGCAAAAGCGAGATCGTTACGGTACAGGCTCCTGTGGCAACACCTGCTTATGCAGTCGCACCACAAGCTGTTATTCCAAATCCACAAGTACAGTCCGATGTTGGACTTGCAACTGCTGGGGAATCGAGGGAATATGCAAGCAATCTACATAAAATCGTATCTCCGATGGTAGGCACTTTCTATAGTTCTTCATCTCCGGATACGGCTCCGTATGTGAGTATCGGCAGCAAAGTGGGCGAAAAAACAACGGTATGTATCATTGAAGCGATGAAGCTGATGAACGAGCTGGAAGCTGAAGTGAAGGGCGAAATTGTGGAAATTTTGGCCGAAAACGGACAGTTGGTCGAGTATGGCCAGCCATTGTTCCTTGTGAAACCGGAGTAAAAAGCTTGTTTGAACCCTCTTTTGAGGGTTCGGCAAGACTACTCCCAGGGAGGATAAAGTCATGACATTTCAAAAAGTATTGATTGCGAATCGTGGAGAAATTGCGGTTCGTATCATTCGCGCTTGCCGCGAAATGAATATTTCGACAGTTGCCGTATATTCGGAAGCTGACAAGGATTCGTTACATGTGCGTCTCGCAGATGAGGCTTACTGTATCGGACCGACGCTATCTAAGGACAGCTACCTTAATTTTACGAATCTGATGAGCGTTGCTACATTGACTGAATGTGATGCCATTCATCCAGGTTACGGATTTTTGGCGGAAAACGCAGACTTCGCTGAAATTTGCGAATCGTGTAATATTACGTTTATTGGTCCTTCTCCTGAAGCCATTAACAAAATGGGAGATAAGGCCGTAGCCAAACAGACCATGAAGGATGCCGGAGTTCCGGTTATTCCGGGTTCAGACGGGCTGGTTGAGGATTTGCAGGATGCGATCAGCATCGCACGTGATATCGGATATCCGGTAATTATCAAGGCCACAGCAGGTGGCGGAGGTAAAGGTATTCGTATCGCCGAAGATGAGGATAACCTCATTCAGCAAATCACTACCGCTCAGCAGGAGGCGCAAAAAGCATTTGGCAATGCGGGTGTCTACCTGGAAAAATACTTGACCGGTATGAAACACGTGGAAATACAGATCATAGCGGACAAGCATGGTAATGTTGCCCATTTGGGCGAACGGGACTGCTCTGTGCAGCGTCGTCGTCAGAAGTTATTGGAGGAAGCACCATGTCCTGTACTATCGCAGGATGTTCGTGAAGAAATGGGTCAGGCAGCTGTTCGTGCAGCTTTGGCCGTTCAATACTCTGGTGCAGGTACTCTCGAATTTTTGCTTGGCCCGGACAATAATTTCTATTTCATGGAAATGAATACACGTATTCAGGTAGAACATCCAGTAACAGAAATGATTACTGGTGTAGACCTGATTAAGGAAATGATTTCTGTCGCTGAAGGACATCCGCTTTCCTTTACGCAGGAAGAAGTCACCATCAATGGCTGGGCGATAGAGTGTCGTATTAATGCTGAGGATCCGGATCGTAATTTTATGCCTGCACCGGGTAAAATCGGATTTTATCTGCCTCCAGGCGGTCCTGGAGTACGGGTAGACAGCGCAGCATATCCAGGTTATAGCATTCCTCCTTATTATGACTCTATGATCGCCAAGCTGATTGTGTGGGCACCTACACGGCAAGATGCAATTGCCAAAATGAAGCGGGCTTTGTCTGAGTTTGCTATTGAGGGCATACCCACAACGATTTCTTTTCATCAGCGCTTGCTAGAGCATCCTACCTTTATTAAAGGCGATTTTGATATTAAATTTTTGGAGGAAAACGAAGTTTAATCGGTATATTTCCTCAGTTTGTCATAATGAACGCCAAATGATATAGTATGGATAATAAGTGAGCATGTCTGCTTTGAAATCCAAAGCTGGAATGAAACTTATTTTGACCGAAAGGTGTTGAAGGTATGAGCACAGTGCCAACCGAATTCGAACGTACAGAAATTGGGGAGATTCAAATTGCCCCAGAAGTTATTGAAGTCATTGCCGGACTGGCTACCGTTGAGGTACCGGGCGTTGCGGGAATGAGTGGCGGATTTGCTGGTGGGTTTGCCGAATTGCTAGGCCGCAAAAATTTATCTAAAGGTGTAAAAGTGGAAGTCGGACAGCGTGAAGCTGCTGTAGACGTCTCCGTCATTATTGAGTACGGTAACCGTCTGCCTGAGGTGGCTGCTGCTATTCAGCATAATGTTAAGCGTTCGATTGAGAACATGACAGGTCTTAACGTTGTTGAAGTGAACGTGCAAATTCATGATGTTCAATTCAAAAGTGCCGAAAAAGTAGAAGAGCCGGAAGTGCTGGGCGCCGGACGGGTTAAATAGAGCGATACTTTGTACAAACCCCCGACCCTTATGGGTCGAGGGTTTACTCTAATTTAAGGAGGCTGTGCGTTTCGTGGCTAAAGTTATGGACAGACTTCTGCTGTTCTTGTACAGCTTAAGTATCGGAATTATTTCCATTCTCGCCATCCTCCTCCTGAGCGGGGCCATTCCGTATGTTTTAAGTATTGAGGATGAGCGAGTGGTGTGGTTTACCAGCCTGATTATTGCAGGGGTTCTGTTGTTATTGAGTCTTCGTTTTTTTTATATCTCTATTCGACGGAACCAAACCGTACAGCATTCTATTGATCAACGAACGGAATATGGTGACATTCAGATTTCAGTGGACACCATTGAAAATTTGTGCCTCAAAGCAGCTTCCCGATTTCGCGGGATGCAGGATTTGAAAGCACGCGTTCGCGTGTTAGAATCGGGACTTGATATTACGATTCGGGCGGTTGTAGACGGGGAAAGCTCCATTCCGGTGTTAACCTCCGAGGTACAGAAGGGGGTACACGATCATGTGGAAGAAATTACAGGAATTCCTGTGTCCAATGTGTCGGTGTACATCGCTAATGTTTCTCAGTCACCCAGCTTTAAGAGTCGTGTGGAATAGAGGTGATTTTCCCTGATGCCCTGGAAAGAAATATGGGGAAGTTACAAGGGCCGGATCATGGGGATCACGGCTGGTATTTTTTTCGGTTTTATTTATTTGTGGGCAGGCTTTTGGAATATGTTGTTCTTTGCATTGATGGTGTTCATCGGATATACGCTAGGAAGACGTAGCGATTCAGCGCTTGGTTCATTCCTCCCTTGGAAGGAATGGGGCGATTGGTTGTCGCAGCGTTGGCGTCCTTTTAAATGAACCCTGTGATACGTGTTCTCCAAAATAGAGCTGTAGCTTCTTTGCGCCCAACGTTTTGGAGGATGCGTTCACAGGTTTTTTTGTGGAAATTGGTTAGAATGAAAAATAGATATAGGCAAGCGTAGGAGGCAGGGCATGAAAAGACGTCTGGCGAGGGAATTAGCGGTACAGAGTATGTACCATATGGAAATGAATGAAGTGGATGCGGCAGCAGCCGTGGACATGTTGCTTCAGGAAGCCGCTGAGGAAAACGAAGCGGAAGTTGTCGTTAAAAACGCGGCAGTTTTAAGAGCGTATGTTTTGGAGCATGTGCGGGGTACGTGGGAGCACAAGGAAGCCATTGATGGGCTGTTGGTGGATTATCTTAAAGGCTGGCAGATCAGCAGACTTTCACGTGTAGATCGTCAAATTTTGAGACTTGCGGCATATGAGATGATTTTCCGTGAGGATGTTCCAGCTAAGGTAGCTGTTAATGAAGCGATTGAATTGTCGAAGCACTTTGGTACCGAGGAATCCGGTAAATTTGTTAATGGTGTACTGGGACGAGTGATTCAAGAACTGGAGCAATTGAAAGCACGTTTTTAAGTAGAGACTACTGAATCAGGTTGGAGAGTGGATAAACATGTCAGCACCGATCATTGATGGTAAACAAATCTCTCAGGATATTCGCGCAAGCATTCAGCAAGAGGTCATTCGTCTGAAAGAGCACCGGTTTCAGCCGGGACTGGCTGTTGTATTGGTAGGCGAAGATCCCGCTTCGCAGGTATATGTTAAAAACAAGGAAAAGGCATGCCATGATCTCGGCTATTACTCAGAGGTTCACCGGTTAACAGCAGATACTTCGCAGGAAGCATTGCTGGAACTGGTGGACAAGCTGAACCATCAAAGTACTATCCATGGAATTTTGGTACAACTGCCGTTGCCAAAGCATATTCATGAAAAAGCTGTCATTGACGCGATTGCAGTGGAGAAGGATGTGGATGGATTTCATCCGGTGAACGTAGGAAATTTGGTCATCGGTGACGATAGTCTATTGCCTTGTACTCCTGCTGGAGTCATTGAGTTAATCAAGCGTGCTGGAGTGGAGATAGCTGGTAAACATGCGGTAGTTATTGGTCGCAGTAATATCGTAGGCAAGCCAGTGTCTTTATTGTTGCAGCGTGAAAATGCTACGGTTACGATGTGCCACTCCCGTACAGCGAATATCGCGGATCTAAGTCGACAAGCGGATATCTTAGTCGTTGCGATCGGCAAAGCCAACTTTATTGATGCTTCGTTCGTGAAGCCCGGAGCGGTAGTGATAGATGTGGGGATGAACCGTCTGGAGAACGGAAAGTTGGCGGGGGACGTTGATTTTGAGAGCGTGAAGCAAGTGTCTGGTCCGATTACGCCTGTTCCCGGCGGAGTAGGCCCGATGACAATTACGATGCTGATGCAAAATACGCTTGTAGCGGCCAAGCGGTCGCACGGTTTGGCATAAGGGCAGCTGCCTGTGGCTGAACAACGTATTTACTCTATAAAGGACCTGAATCGTTATATCCGGATGAAACTGGAATCGGATCAGGTGCTATCTGATGTATGGATACGCGGGGAAATTTCTAATTTTACGCATCATTCGAGTGGTCACATGTACTTTACGCTCAAGGATGAGGGGAGTCGCATACGTTCGATTATGTTTGCAACCCATAATCAGCGGCTCCCTTTCGTACCGAAAGAAGGTACGCGTGTTATTGCCCGGGGAAACGTATCCGTGTACGAACGAGATGGACAATATCAGTTTTATGCAACTCAAATGCAGCCTGACGGCATAGGAAGCCTTTATCTGGCTTACGAACAGCTCAAGCAAAAGCTGGATGCAGAGGGACTGTTTGATACTGCTCGTAAGCGTAATCTCCCTGCCCATCCGGCAACCATTGGCGTGATTACGTCACCGACCGGAGCGGCTGTGCGTGATATTATTACGACACTTCAACGGCGATACCCGCAGGCTGGAATTGTGTTGTATCCTGTGCTCGTACAAGGAAAAGGTGCCGCACCCTCGATAATCAAGGCAATTGAAGCTATGAATCGTATGCAAGAGGTTCAGGTGATGATCGTCGGACGGGGAGGTGGCTCGTTGGAAGAACTGTGGGCTTTTAATGAGGAAGCGGTTGCGCGCGCCATTTACGCATCGGTCATTCCGGTTATTTCGGCAGTTGGACACGAAACGGATTTTACTATTGCCGATTTTGTGGCTGACTTGCGTGCGGCAACGCCAACCGCAGCAGCCGAGTTGGCTGTGCCTAATCAGGCAGAGCTACGGGATCAGCTGCTCCAACGTGAGCAACGGTTGCGCAACGCCCTCCGGCAGCGGCTGGAAACCAGCCGTGAACGCTTGGCGAGGCTTCAGCGTTCGCCAGTCCTGCTGCACCCACGCCGTTATATGCTACAGCATGCAGAGCGAATGGACATGCTGCATCAGCGGCTGATTCGCGCAGCGGGTAACCGTTCGCGTTTGAACGCAGAAAAGAACGCACGTATGCGTCAGGTACTAGAGCGGTTTAATCCGCGTGAACAAATTCGTTCGGCACGCAAGCAGACGGATATGGCGCAACGTCAGCTGGAGTCTGCGATGCGTGCTATTACGAAAACGGGACGGCAGCAGTTGCACACGGGAATTCGTCAGCTGGATGCGCTGAGCCCACTCAAAGTCATGGCCCGAGGCTATAGCTTGGTATACGATGAGCAGGAGAAACGGCTGATTAAGTCGCTCAAAGACGTACAGCCGGGAGATTCCATCAAGATTAAAGTAAGTGATGGGCAGTTGGACTGCCAAGTATGGGGAATGAAGGAGGACGCGAAGCACGGTGGCGAATGAAACGGAATTGAATTTTGAAGCGGCTATGGCCGCTCTTGAAGAAATTGTCGGACAACTGGAGCATGGAGACGTTCCTCTGGAGCAAGCCATTGATTTGTTCCAGCGGGGGATGAAGCTGTCTCAGCTTTGCAGTCAGAAGCTGGAGCAGGTTGAACGTAAAATTGAAATGATCGTGGAAGAGGATGGAGATTTGCGCAAGAAGCCTTTTGGCGGTGGATTGGATGAAAACGGCGGTGAAGGGCTTGAATAGACCGTCGTTCAAGGAATATTTGACCGGGACGACGGATGTAGTTTCATCCGCACTGATCGAGCAGTTCCCGGTCGATTGGAACATTCCCGCTGTTCTTCGAGAATCCATGAATTACTCACTCACCGCAGGCGGAAAACGGCTGCGGCCTCTGCTTGTGATCGCTGCTGCTGAAGCATTCGGTGGAAGTAGGGAAGCTGCGCTGCCAGTGGCATGTGCGGTAGAAATGGTACATACGTACTCCCTCATTCATGACGACTTGCCAGCCATGGATGATGATGATTATCGGCGAGGTAAGCTGACGAATCATAAGGTATACGGCGAGGCGGTTGCTGTCCTTGCGGGTGATGCTTTGTTGACCCATGCCTTTTACAGCATTGTGCAAGCAGGACGGCGTCACGGTGTTTCATCCGATGCGCTATTGTCCATTGTCGAGGATTTGTCCGAAATGAGTGGCGCGCGGGGCATGGTAGGCGGACAGGTTGCCGATATGTCAGGCGAGCAAGGAATGACGGGGATCGAGGAACTGGAATATATCCATCTTCATAAAACTGCTGATTTGATTATTTTCTCGCTCTTGGCAGGTGGACGGATTGGTGGGGCGGACAAGAGTCAATTAGAGGCGCTTCGCCGTTTTGGACGAGACTTGGGGCTGGCTTTTCAGATACAGGACGATATACTGGACCTCATAGGCGATGAGAGCAAAATGGGTAAGAAAACGCAAAGTGATGTTGAACAGGAGAAGGTTACCTATCCGTATTTCATTGGTATGGACGCATCTTTGCAGCAGGTGGAGAAACTCACCGCATCTGCTAAAAAAGTGATAACAGAGAGCGGTATTCCCGATTCTTCTCGTTTGCTGGAGATAGCCGATTACCTGATGAAGCGTGATCATTAGTTGCCTTAGAGCTGTTTTGACTTGTCTGCGTTTAAGCACAGTCAAAAAGTGTGATATAATACTTGTTAACTTTACACACAAACTTGAAGGAAAGCGGGGAGATATGCGTGCTGCTTCCACACATAAAGCAACCAGGCGATCTGAAATCACTGTCGGTTGAGGAGTTGGCTTCTCTGGCCGAGGAAATCAGGAGCTTTTTGATTGAGAAGCTGTCCGTGACTGGGGGGCATCTGGCATCGAATCTGGGAGTGGTTGAGCTCACGATCGCCCTGCATTATTGCTATAACAGTCCGAAGGACAAGATGATTTATGACGTTGGGCACCAAGCCTACGTACACAAAATATTGACAGGGCGAATGGATCGTTTTGATACACTTCGTCAGCGTGATGGACTTTGTGGTTTTGTAAAAAGAAGCGAGAGTGAGCATGATGTTTGGGAAGCCGGTCATAGCAGCACTTCTCTGTCGGCCGCAATGGGAATGGCTTTGGCTCGAGATTTGAAGGGCGAGGACAATAAAGTCATTGCAATGATCGGAGACGGCGCGTTGACTGGGGGGATGGCCTTCGAAGCGTTGAATCATATCGGACATGAGCGCAAAAATTTAATGGTCATTCTGAATGACAACGAAATGTCCATAGCACCTAATGTGGGGGCCATGCATAATTATTTGAGTAAAATCCGCTCGGACCGTCATTATTTGCGAGCAAAAGATGAGCTGGAAGTTTTGCTGAAAAAAATACCCGCGATCGGCGGTAAACTTGCCAAATCGGCTGGCCGTGTCAAGGACAGTCTTAAATATATGATGGTGCCTGGTGTACTGTTTGAGGAACTGGGACTTACGTATCTCGGTCCAGTGGACGGGCATGATTTGCCGAAGCTAATCGAAACCTTCCAGCAGGCTGATAATGTCACTGGCCCTGTATTGGTGCATGTCGTAACCACCAAGGGCAAGGGCTATAAACCTGCAGAGGCAGATTCACACAAATGGCACGGAATCAGCCCTTACAAGATTGAATCGGGTCAGGTACTCAAAGCTGTAGGTAATCCGATGTATACGGAAATTTTCGGCCGAACGCTGATTGAGCTGGCTGAGCAGGATGAGCGCATCGTTGCGGTCACGCCTGCTATGCCTGGTGGATCAGGACTGGTACCGTTTAGTAAAGAGTTTCCTAGCCGTATGATTGACGTCGGCATTGCTGAACAGCATGCAGCTACCATGTGTGCTGCGTTGGCAATGGAAGGGCTGAAACCGGTGTTTGCGGTGTATTCGACTTTTATGCAGCGTGCTTATGACCAGATTGTGCATGATATCTGTCGTCATAATGCGAACGTAATGTTCGCGATTGACCGTGCAGGTTTTGTTGGGGCTGACGGAGAAACTCATCATGGCGTGTTTGATGTGGCATTCTTACGTCATATCCCGAATCTTGTGCTTATGATGCCAAAGGATGAGAACGAGCTACGCCATATGATGAAAACAGCGCTCGATTATGAAGACGGTCCAATTGCTTATCGTTACCCGCGTGTTAATGTGGTTGGCGTGCCGTTGGATAAAGAATTACAGGCTATTTCCATCGGCAGTTGGGAGCTCCTGCGTAAGGGTGAGGGCTTTGCTGTAATTGCATCAGGACCGATGCTCCAGGTGGCGACAGAGGCTGCGGAGGCGATGAAACGTGAAGGGTTGCAAGTGGGCGTAGTGAATGCCCGTTTCCTGAAGCCTTTGGACGAGGATATGTTGCGTGAGCTGGCTCGTCAGCATACGAAGCTGATCGTATTGGAAGAAGCTTCTGAAGCAGGAAGCTTGGGTAGCGCTGTACTGGAATTTTACGCCAAAGCCGAAATACAAGAGGCGCAGGTGCGCCTAATGGGGATTCCCGATCTGTTCGTGGAGCATGGCTCCATTAAAGAGCAGCGTGCTGAAGTAGGGCTTACCATTGAAGATGTATGCTTAAAGCTGCGTAAATGGGCTGCTGAACCAGCATATGGCATGGGACAGTCCGTATAGGGTAACTTGAAGCGAAGACCATGACGTTTATAAAAAGTATGACAAGAGCAGCCTGGCTGCCTAAAGGGAGATTAACATGTCTGTTCCGAAGGAACGCATTGATGTATTACTTGTAGAACAAGGCTTTTTTGAAAGCCGTGAAAAAGCTAAAGCTGCGATTATGGCTGGTCTAGTGCTGGCGGACAGCGAACGGATAGAGAAAGCGGGTATGAAGGTACCACGCGCCAGCGAGCTTAAAGTTAAGGGTTCGGTGCATCCGTATGTAAGCCGTGGAGGATTAAAGCTAGAGAAGGCCATTCGTCAATTTGAGCTGGATATGAAGGGCAGGACAATGCTGGATATTGGTTCGTCCACTGGAGGTTTTACGGATTGTGCACTTCAGCATGGAGCGGAATACGTATACGCCATTGATGTGGGTTATAATCAGCTGGATTGGTCGCTTCGTAATGATGAACGAGTATGCGTAATGGAAAAAACGAATTTCAGATATATGACACCTGCGGATTTGAATGGTTCTGTCCCGAATTTCGCAAGTATTGACGTTTCGTTTATTTCATTACGTATTATTTTGCCCCCGTTGCTTGCCTTATTGCATCAACCTGCTGATATTGTAGCTCTAATCAAGCCGCAATTCGAAGCTGGACGCGAAAAGGTCGGAAAATCCGGTGTGGTCCGTGATCCTGCTACGCATAAAGAAGTGTTGCAGACCATTCTGATGTTTGCGCATGAGCTTGGACTTACGCTGCAAGGTTTGGCTTATTCGCCTATTACAGGTGGAGAAGGCAATATTGAATTTTTAGCGCATTGGCGTTTGGATGGGCTTCCTGCTGCAGAATCGCAGCTGGAGAAGATGGATTTCAGACCACTAATTGAACGTACTGTTCAGGAAGCAGGGCAGACTTTTAATAATGGTCCATCGCGTAAGTAACATTCAGGGGTTCTCCATGAGTTCTGTGAACTTAAGGGAACCTCTTTTTGGTGTGAGGGATTGATTATAGAACTCACGTTCGCCTATAATGAGATGTACAAAGGAAAAGGAATTTTACATCTTGTCCTAGAATATGTCCATGAGGTGATCGGTCCATGGACACAAGATATGATACGATTATCATCGCTGTAATCGGGGTGATATTAGGGATATGGGCTTTATATAGCCTGCGTGCCTGGTTGAAGGAGCCAGGGCCGCTTGTGCTAAAGACAATACCGATTAACGAGGATTTGGATGAAGGGCCTGCTATAGATATACTCGAAGAAGCAGGTTATGAAGTAGTGGGTGGGAAAATGAAAATACCGCTTGCTTTTAAAGTGAATGGACATACCGTGTATAGCCGTTTGTTTCTAGACTACGTGGCTGTACGAAACGGTTCGACATATATGGTCAAAACGTCACGCCGCAAGAAACCAATGGAGTGGAGTGGTCCTGATTTACGGGACAGGCTCATGCCGTATTTGTTGCTCTATCCGGGTTGCGCGGGTGTATTGTACGTTGATACGGACGAGCGAAGTATTCGCCTTATTACATTAGTGGAAGACCTCGAAGAAGAGGAATATGAAGGTTAATCCATAGGAGGATTATATGAAGGGTCAACGACATATTAAAATTAGGGAAATTATTTCACAACATGAGATTGAGACGCAGGATGATCTGGTTGAAGCATTGCGTAAGGCTGGTTTTCAGGTCACACAGGCGACCGTATCGCGTGATATCAAGGAGCTGCTGCTGATCAAGGTTCCAATGGACGATGGCAGATATAAATATTCAATGCCTTCAGATCAGCGCTACAATCCGGCCCAGAAACTGAAACGTACGTTGGTCGATAACTTTTTGCATATTGACTACACAACCAATCTGATTGTGATGAAGTGTCTGCCGGGAACAGCCAACTCGATTGCTGCTTTATTGGACAATATTGAATGGTCCGAGATTATGGGTACGATTAGCGGAGATGACACCATTTTGATTATTTGCCGATCGGAAGAAAACAGCGAAGCTATCGTGAATCGTCTTATGGGCTACATTTCCTAATTATAATGGCTACGCATATTAGGCGTTTTAATTTGTACATCATAGAGGTGAAAGAACGATGCTGGTCACTTTGTCTATACGGAATTTGGCGGTCGTAGAGGCCGTCGATGTTCATTTTTATAAAGGGTTTCATGTCTTGAGCGGGGAAACAGGTGCTGGTAAATCCATTATTATCGATGCGCTTGGCCTGATTGCAGGCGGTAGGGGCTCTGCTGATCTAGTGCGTTACGGTTGTGATAAAGCAGAGATGGAAGCCTTGTTTGAGCTGCCGGTAAAACATCCAGTTTGGAAAACACTTGAGGAACAAGGGATTAAGGCCAATGCGGAGGAGCATTTGCTGATTCGTCGCGAACTTACGGTTCAGGGGAAAAGCTCTTCTCGAATTAACGGTCAGATGGTTAATTTAACGATGCTGCGTGAGGTAGGTGAGCAGCTCGTCAATATCCACGGGCAACATGAGCATCAAAGCCTGCTACGTGCAGATCGCCATCTGGCGCTGCTGGATACGTTCGGTGATTCGGTGATCGGTCCAGTCAAAACGCTTTACCGTGAGCGTTACAATGCTTTTGTCAAAGCGGAAAAAGAAGTAAGAGAACTGCAAAGCTCCAGTCAAAAGGCTTATCAGCTTTTGGATATGTACCGATTTCAATTAGAAGAGATCGCTGCGGCGGAGTTGAAATTGGGAGAAGATGAATTATTGGCAGAGGAACGGGTCAAGCTATCCCATAGTGAGAAAATGATGGATGGGATATCAGGAGCATACGAACTGCTAAGCGGCAGAGGTGGGCTGGATACGATCAATAACGTATTGTCTAGATTGAACGATGTCCAAAGCTATGACAGCAAAAGCCTTCAGCCCATTGCGGAGCAGATTCAGTCTGCTTTTTACCAGTTAGAGGACGCAGCATTCCAATTACGTTCTTATCGTGAGGATATTGAATTTAATCCAGGCAAGCTGCATGAAGTGGAGCAACGTTTGAATCAAATTACCGGATTACAGCGAAAATATGGTGATAGTATAGAGCAGATTTTGGAATACTATAGCCGTATTGAGCAGGAAACCGATCTGCTGGAAAATAAAGATGAGCGGCTGGAGCAGCTCATTGCAAAACGGGATGAGTTGCTTTCCGATTTGCTGGAGATTTCAGAAGAGCTTACAGAAGCACGTGAAATTTGTGCTGAAGAGCTTGCAGAGCAAGTGGAGCAGGAGTTAAAAGACCTGCAGATGGAAAGAACGTCACTCAAGGTGCGCATTGATCCAATTGAAGATCCACGCGGATATGAGTATAAAGGTCTGAAGGTAAGGCCTACCAAGCAAGGAATTGATAATGCGGAATTTCTTATTTCACCCAATCCAGGTGAGCCACTACGTCCACTTGGTAAGATCGCTTCAGGCGGTGAGCTATCACGTATCATGTTGGCGATGAAAAGTATTTTTGCGCGTCATGATCAAATTCCAGTACTCATTTTTGACGAGGTGGATACCGGGGTGAGTGGTCGTGCAGCTCAATCCATTGCCGAGAAGCTATATCGTTTATCTTCCGTTTGTCAGGTGTTTTCCATTACTCATTTGCCACAGGTGGCATGTATGGCAGATCATCAGTACCTTATTGAGAAAAATGTTCATGATGGACGGACCATGACTCAAATTGAGGGACTTACGGAGGACGGGCGTGTCAAGGAATTGGCACGGATGCTGGGCGGCGTGGAAATTACCGAAAAAACATTGCATCACGCACAGGAAATGCTGAATTTGGCGGAAGGAAAGAAAGCCTGAAAAGAGCGGCTGGCGTAATGTTTAACAGTTATAAAAGCCTGGGGGCAAGGTTACCTTATAGGTACGCAATTGGCGACCACCTTTACTCGTCAAGCGAAAGAAGCAAAGGGAGCGTGACAGCCATTGAATTTTTACTCCAGGATCAAATTGCTCGGTCTTTTGCTTGTTTTTCTTATGTGTTCTATCGGTAACGCTCAGTATGTGCAAGCAGCGCTGCCTCCACAAGCTTCTTTGGATTTGTTCGGCTCTAAAAGCATGAGGACAACCCAAGAAAGTGTAGTTCCCGATTTAAAAGTATACCCGGGGGGGCAGACGATTGGGGTCAAAGTAAAATCTTCAGGAGTGCTTGTCGTCGGTCACCATATCATTCAGGAAAGTAATGATCGTAAGGTGTCACCTGGTGAAACAGCAGGGATTCGCCTAGGGGATCGAATTACACACATGAACGGCAAGCCACTCAATAGCCTGGCAAGGGTTGCTGAGGCAGTAGACGAAGCAGGTAAGAACAAAAAACCGCTCGACATCACGCTTTGTCGAGGGGAGCAGACCATTTCCACCAAGTTAACACCAGCATATGATCAAGATGATAAAGCGTGGCGGCTTGGGTTGTATATTAGAGACTCGGCTGCAGGTGTAGGTACATTAACGTTTTACGCACCGGACCAGGGTGTATACGGGGCCTTGGGCCACGTAATTACCGATATGAATACCCAAACCCCTATTGTCGTGGGGAGCGGAGAGATTGTGCAGTCCAATGTGACGTCAATTGCGAAAAGCCAAAGTGGGGAACCAGGAGAAAAACGCGCTCATTTTCTCAAAGATCATCGGGTATTAGGAAATATTGAACGAAATACGAATTTCGGAATTTTTGGGAAAATGTCAGATGAGCCGCAATATGGATTGTATTCGACTCCTATTCCGGTGGCTCTTGCGAATGAAGTAAAAGAAGGACCTGCAGAAATTTTGACTGTACTGGAAGGTCAACAAATTCAGCGGTTTCAGGCGGAAATTGTACACATTTCTCAGCAGGACAAACCGGCAACCAAAGGACTTGTGATACGCATTGTAGATCCAAAACTGCTGGATAAAACCGGGGGAATCGTGCAAGGAATGAGCGGTAGTCCGATCATCCAAAATGGTAAGCTTATCGGGGCTGTGACACATGTATTTGTGAATGATCCTAAATCAGGTTACGGTTGTTTTATCGAATGGATGCTGCGCGATGCTGGAATCATGCAGAATAACGTAAGCTTGAAATCATCTTCTAATCTTAAGGCGAGCTAGTGGCCTTAAGATTTTTTTGTCGAAAAGCAGGGGAATAACTCATAATTGCAAGATAAAGAATCAATTATAATAGAAACTCTAAAAAAAATAAATAAAAATAATTTTCGACAGAAGGAATTCATAATTCGATGTCGAAATCATATACTCCGACAAGAAATATTTATATACTGTAAACAGATATCACAATGGAATATCACTCAATGAGGAGGAAGTACATTGCAAAAAATTGAGGTATTGTTGGCTGATGACAACCGGGAATTTACGAATTTGCTTGCTGAATATATTTCCGATCAGGAGGATATGGAAGTTACAGGAATCGCCTATAACGGCGAAGAAGTGCTCCAACGCATCGCAGAATCCCGCAACATACCTGATGTACTTATTTTAGATATTATTATGCCTCACCTGGATGGTCTCGGTGTGTTGGAGCGTTTGAGAGAAATGAACCTGACTCCACAGCCGAAAATCATTATGCTGACTGCATTCGGTCAAGAAAATATTACACAAAGGGCCGTACAGCTCGGGGCATCTTATTATATTTTGAAGCCGTTTGACATGGAAGTGCTGGCTAACCGTGTTCGCCAATTGGTGGGACCGCAGTTAGTTAGCAGCAGTCCGGTGACCATTTCATCCATGCGGTCCAACGTAGTACCTATGGGTAAGACGAAAAACCTGGATGCCAGTATCACAGCCATCATACATGAAATTGGTGTACCAGCTCACATCAATGGCTATCAATATTTACGTGAAGCCATTACGATGGTGTACAATAATATCGAAATTTTGGGAGCCATCACCAAAACATTATATCCGGCAATCGCCGAAAAGTTCAAAACAACGGCATCTCGCGTAGAACGCGCCATTCGTCATGCTATCGAGGTAGCATGGACCCGAGGAAATATCGACAGCATTTCACATCTGTTTGGTTACACCATTAATATCAGCAAGTCCAAACCAACTAATTCAGAGTTCATAGCGATGGTGGCAGATAAGCTGCGGATTGAAAATAAGGTGTCCTGAAAGAGTCAGAATGATTGATGAAGCAAGGGATTTTTGTTTATCAATGATAATTGCAGGGATGGCTTCTAATCTCCAAAACAGCCGCCCAGATTACCGATAAACTTCTGAATAGTAGAAAACTAATACCGCCTTTTTATTGGTTCTTCCAAGAACCAGTAAAGGAGCGGTATTTTTTATGAACGATTTTCAATTTCAACTGGACAATTTAAAGTTTTCTTCAATTATCGTCATTTCATTGCTATCAGTCGTCGTTCTACCAAGGGAGAGAGTTGGAATTGTTATTGAACTATTGCTTGATCGACAAGCTCTATAAGAAATATAATTAAAACAATCTTTCAAATGAGGTGAATCGGATGTCATTCCGTATTGTTCGAGGTATTTAGTTTCCGGGCTGGAAAAAACGCGTACCAGCCGTCAAGGGAGAAGTCTATCCTTTTGGCTACAAAAACTAAAATTCTGAATGATATCGGTCTGCTAACTCGTAGTTTTTATCCTTAATTGGAAGGTGGAAGAAAAATGAATTCAATAGAATATAAAGAGTTTTATGATAAGGTTGGAAAAATCAACGGATGGGATTTCAGCAATGTGAAATGTATCTCCAAAGGAGTAAAATGGGACTTCTACAATGAAGTGGCGAAGACATGCAAGAAGTCGGATATATTGCTTGATATCGGTACTGGCGGTGGGGAAGCAATTTTATCAATAGCAGATTCTGCATTACTTCTAGTTGGGATTGACCATTCCACCGGAATGATTGAAACAGCAACCAAGAATTCTGCTGAATCAGACATAGCAAATGTTCGTTTTCTCCAGATGGATGCTGAAAATCTAAATTTTCCTGAGAACTTCTTTAATGTAATCTCTTCTCGACATTCATGTTTTTATGCAAAAGAAATAGCAAAGGTGTTAGTAAAGGGTGGCATGTTCCTGACACAGCAAGTAAGCGAAAACGACAAATTAAATATTAAAGAAGCGTTTGGAAGAGGACAGGCATGGGGTGCTAAGAAAGACTCGTTAAAAGCTAAATATATTACCGAATTAAGTGATGCGGGCTTTAACGATATACAGTCATTTGAATTCAATGCAAACGAATATTATCAGACTCCTGCTGACTTAATATTCCTCTTGAAACACACTCCGATTATTTCTAACTTCGGAGAAAAAGAAATTGATTTTCAAATACTCCAACAATTTATTATAGACAATCAAACCGAAATAGGAATAAGGACAAATTCAGAACGATTTATGGTGATTGCTAGGAAGTAAAACATAAAGGGATACCCGTTTCTGGGTATCCTTTTTTTAAAACTTATAAGTTTGATGGAATAAGTGAATAAAGATTTTCAGCATCTCCCTCCCTATATGACGGTACAATTGTTGGGGATTATAAAACATAATGCTCTCCACGAGGTTATAAAATAAACCTGAATCAGTTGCACCAACCATCACGAAGGGAAATTTTCCTTTTGTAAACAGTTCTGAAATTCTCTTTAATTTTGATATAAACAAAGTGTCGTTTCTTGTCGATATAGTATCTAATATAAAGAGAACTGAGGAGCGTATATATGAAATTTAACATTCGAACAAAATTGATATTGGGTTTTTTAGCGGTAATAATCCTTTTGATCGTGATTAGTACAGTATCTATCTCAAAAATGAAAAACCTAGGTGACACTTCGATGGCAATTGATAGCCATTGGATGCCAAGTGTGACCATACTGGGAACACTAAATGGTGATGTATCTGATGTAGAGCGGATTTCATTAAACATTATTGTAGAACGTGACCCAGAGGAAATGGAGAAGGTTCAGGCCGAATATGATAAGGTTTTAAAAAAGGTTGAGGACGGCCGCAAAACATACGAAAAATTAATTGCTACCCCTAAAGAACGCGAAATGTACGAAGAATTCTCTAAAAATTATACGGAGTATTTGGCTAAGTTGCCTGAAGTGATCGAAGCAGGTAAAGCCAATGATTATGCTCAATCAAGCATCCTTCATCAAGAGACCTATAAGTTGTGGTATAGTTCAAACGATATGATCAGTCAGCTCATTAAATTGAATGCAGATGGATCTAAACAGACTACGAAAGAAGCAGTTGACAATTTTATTTCAGGGAGACAATTGGTCATCGTTTTGAGTATAGTAGCCGTTATATTAGCATTGATCATGGCAATCATCATAGCCCAAATTATTTCTAAACCTATCTTGCGGATCAGTCGTGCTGCTGAAAGTATTGCATCGGGTGATCTTACAAGTGAAGCTATCATTGTGAAGGGCAAGGACGAGATCAGTACGTTGGCACATTCCTTCAATGTCATGGTTGAGAACCTTCGTCAACTGATTCAATCTGTGAGTAAGACGACTGAGTTGGTAACCACTTCCTCAGAAGAATTGACGGCCAGCGCAGAGCAAAATAGCCAAGCTTCTGCACAAATAACCGAAACGGTGCAAGAAGTAGCTACTGGAACAGGAGACCAGGTAGATATGGTGACGAAATCGTCCCAAGCTATTGAGGAAATGTCTATCGGTGTTGAGCAAATCGCCATCCGCGCGCAAAATGTATTCGCATCTGCGCAAGATGCGGCCCATAAATCGGCTGAAGGTAACCAGATGATTCAACAGGCAGTTACGCAGATGAATGCCGTGAATGATTCGATGAATGGATTGGCAGATCTCATGGCTGGATTGGGAGAGCGCTCAGACGAAATTGGCAAGATCATTGATGTTATCACCAATATTTCTAGTCAGACCAACCTTCTTGCCTTGAACGCTGCGATTGAAGCGGCCCGTGCAGGAGAACATGGTCGCGGATTTGCTGTAGTTGCAGGCGAAGTTCGCAAGTTGGCTGAACAATCGGCTCATTCAGCTCAACAAATTACGGAGCTAGTGGGATTGATTCAAAAGGATACTACCCATGCTATTGAGGCGGTAGCGTCTAACGGGAAGGATGTCATGACAGGTCGTGAAGTTGTACAAAATGCAGGCGCATCCTTTGAACTAATTCAGGAAACCGTAAATAAAGTGGCCAGTGAAATTGAAGAGGTTTCTGCCGGATCAGAACAAATGTCTGCAAGTACAGATGAGATTGTTGGTTTTGTCAGACAAATTTCAGCGATTGCTGAGGAAGCCGCAGCAGGGACACAACACGTATCTGCCGCAACTCAGGAACAGCTGGCGTCCATGGAGGAAATTGCTTCATCTGCAAGAAACCTGTCTACGATGGCAGAGGATCTGCAAGGGCAAATTGGTAAATTCAAAGTATAATTCGTATACTGCTTTTTATGTTTCAGAGGAACTAGCTGCTCTATTGTGAGCGGCTTTTTTCTTTTTTTATTAATATATTGTGATTAAAGGGTGGAGATATGAGGAATCTGTAATTGGAAAGATATGATATAATGGTGGGAAATTCTTTGGGTTGGAGTGACATCATGGACTATAAGACTGAACTTAAAGCAAGTGACCTACGTCAGTTAGCGATAGAAAAAATCATAGCTACACCATTTTTGAATGATTTTAAATATCTGAAAAGCAGAAAAGTTTTGAAAAAAGAAACCAAGGAATTTATATTTGGAATTTGTTTTGGTGCGACGAAATATGGTGCATTAAAAGTTTATATTATCGTGGAATCCAAAAGAATAAAAAAGAAGTATAGTACTGGGGCTTGTTTTCACAGTGAGCTGATTGCTCTCACCAAGAAATATACGGGAAACAGGGATTACCTTGTGTCCACAGAAGCAGAAAGAGAACGGGTGATCCAAGAGATTATTGAAGATATCTACACTTTCGCGTTGCCCTTTTTCAAGCGATTTGAACATGTAGAAACACTAGCAGAACAAGTACATAAGTCAGGCTTTTTACCGCATCGCAAACGCTTTGATAAGTTTAATCCTTTGACGAAAAGATTCATTGATTTTTATTATCAAGGGGAGTAATGTAGCCATCTGGGACATTTTTGTTCTCACCATTGGGCAGTAGGTAAGCATTTTGATAAGGAGAACGAATTCAATGGGGGGGATATTATCGTTTTTCAAAAGGATGATGTACAATTTGTAAAACGGGGCAATGTACTCCTTAGGAAAAGATGATTTACCTAATATGCTCAATTTCTTGCTTAGAGGCGAGTCGGATATTGCACTGGAGGGTACGTTTTTTATATGGGTAGACAATCGGATGAACAGCACAGAGGCTGTATAACGGGTATAATTTCAATGAATAAAGCTATAGGCTAAGTCATCGCATTGAACGGGCTAGTGGTATTAACCCAATTGATTCTAAAGCAAAGGCGGGGATGAGAGCATGTGGAATAGTCTGACTTGGGTGTTCTTCGGCGTGTTGTTGGTGGCGTTGGGTTGGATTGTTAAAGCAAGGCGTAGTCGCAGCAGCAACAAACAAGTGCATGAACAGCGGGGCAGTAATGTCGTTGAATTTCGTCCTCGTAAGTCCGCTCGACAATCCCGCACAGGAAATGAATCTAAGTCTAAAGTGTCTTCCGGTTCACGCGCGAATGAAAAAGCAGCAGGTATTCAGGCGCAAACTGGGTTTGGACTGTCTGACTCTATCCAGGGCACAGGCAAGCAAAAATGCTCCTTTTGTAAAAAAGAAGACAAATTAACCTTCTATGCGGATGACAATGGATCGCTGTATGGGGTATGCAAAGAGTGTAAGCATAAGGCGGAAAGACAGGATATGTTGCCACTTTAGTCTATACAGACGATTGAGGACCATCATTAAAAAATTCTTATAATTAATAAAAACTCCCAACCGATGCAGTAAATTGGTTAGGAGTTTTTTTGTTTGTGCTTTACATTGTTATCTAATTTGCCTGTCAATCAATTCCTCAAGCGCATCTGCTATGTGATCTGGTCCATAGGATAGCTCTTCCCGGCTTAAGCTCAACCAGGCATGACGCTCATCCATATCAAAGGCAGTCTCCAGCCAACCAGATAACCCTCTGCCCCTGCGGTCTACTTCTACAAGCACATGCACACCCTCGGGTTCCAACTGCATAATCAGCTCCAGCTCCTCGATATCACGTGCATACTCTGATCCGGGCGTAAATTCAAATTCCTGTACGTACGGAACACCGCGTCCCAGCTTAGGGTGACGTTCGCAGGTGGAGGAACGGAATCGGAAGCCCAACAGGTGAACCGCCTCAAAGACTGTATTCATATAGGGATGTGGCTCGATTTTGAGTGAATCACGATCGGTTGGGTCCAAAGCCATGCCAATATCTAATGCTGTTTCCAGCCAGACGGGCTGTTTGGCATGAGTAACAGGAGTTTCCAACGGCAATCTGAAGGAAAAAGGAATTTCAAGCTCCTGTCCTTGCTGTAGATGAAAGCCATCTGATACCTTGATCCGTGCAATGCAGCAGGTGGTGGTAGTTTTTTTATCATCGTGCTCCACGATATATTCAGTCTTGAGCTCAATGTCAATTTTGCCGATTTCCTGATCAATTTTGCCGCCTTTGATGCGCATGATGCCACTAAGTTCTTCCCCAGGCACATATACGGCTTGATCTACCAGTGTATCGACTTTAGCTGAACCGATTCCTGCGCTTGCTAAGATTTTGTTGAAAAAACTCATTATTCCGTCCCCCCAGATAACCTCATGGTCATGATATACAAACGAAAACTAAAAACTTGTACAGCTTAACCGGATATACGGGGCAATGGTTCGAATCGTTCCAAAAAAATGCAAGAAAAAAGTAACTGGTACTCACGTAGGCATATTGCAGCTTGTCGATCTATCTGTCTACTAATCGCAGTTCACTTTATGAGGAGGTATAAAGCAATTTCGACAGCGAGGCTCATAAGCCTCAGAGTCACCGATCATCACAATAGGTCCTACAGTGGAAGGTTTACCATTTACCATACGTTGCGTAAATACTGCTTCCGAGCTACCGCATACAGCGCAAAAGGAAGTCAGCTTCTCGATGTCATCCGCCATGGCGAGCAGACCACCGACATAGCCGAACTCCTTGCCCCGATAATCCAGATTCAGCCCATCGGCAATTACATGCTTGCCGCAATAAGCTAACTCTTGTACGAGCGACATAATATGACGACTGAAAAACTGGACTTCGTCAAAGGCAACCACGTCGGCATCTTTTGTTTCTTGTAAAATACGCTGAACGAGCTCATCTGTGAGTTTTCTGGGGATAGAGATAGCGGGCAGCCGATATCCGATCCGGCTTACTATTTCGTCCTCGGCATAGCGGTTATCTTCAGCGGGTTTGTAAGCGACCACTTTACGATGCCCGTATTGGATTAGTTTTTGACAGCGGCGAATCAATTCGCCGGATTTTTCACTGAACATGGGGCCTGTAATAATCGTAATTCGTCCTGTAGGCAAAGCGAATTCCCCTCTCTGTAACATGTACATAACACTGTAAAACTTCTTCTCCGAAAGAAAACGCCATTATAGATTACCATAACCAGCCGCATACAGACTAGAGAAAATATATTGTTTTTCGACATGTTTTTGTATGTCTATTCCTAAAACGTAAATGTGGTCGTCATTGCTCTGCCGCCTCTGGCATGATATGGTGAAGCGTAGTGGAATGAAGGGAAGAGTGAAAGGCATGGACGAAAAAAATACGGATTATAGTGCCAAAAAAGGAGCATTACTGGAGCAAGGGCTGATCAGCCCGCAAGCTCTAGAACTCATCACTGAGCTGGAGACAGAGCTGAACTTTCTGCGCAAGCAAAATGAATCATTTCGCAAGGCGCTGCGAGCCAAATCAGCACAAAGTCCAAGGATGTCTACTAAATTACGAGATGCGCTGTATGAATGATATGGAAAGATATCTGGATTAAAGGGTTATCTTTTTTGTAGCCTATGCCTAAATGCTATATTTTGTACAGTGAAATAAAGAGAGTACAATAAGCTATATATAATCAATTGTTAATGGAGGAGAAACATGACTATACATTGTGATGTCGCTATTTTGGGTGGAGGAACCGGGGGGTATGTAGCAGCCATTCGTGCCGCCCAGCTAGGCAAGGAAGTGGTTATCATCGAAAAGGACAAGCTTGGCGGAACCTGTCTGCACCGTGGTTGCATTCCGAGTAAAGCCTTGCTGCGCAGTGCGGAAGTATATGCGACGATTAAGGAAAGTGCACAATACGGTATTGAGACATCGGGAGCACAGCTTGTATTTCCTAAGGTTCAGGAGCGTAAGGAAGCCGTTGTGGAGCAACTGCATCAAGGCGTTCAATTTTTGATGCGTAAAAATAAAATTACGGTGCTGAGCGGTAAGGGACGCGTGATTGGGCCGTCTATATTTTCTCCAAAAAGCGGGGCAGTTGCTGTGGAACTAGAAAATGGTGAGATGGAAACGATTGTTCCTACACATCTCATTATCGCAACGGGATCACGCCCGCGTGTGCTGTCCGGACTGGAGCCAGATGGCGAATTTATCCTGAGCAGTGACGAAGCGCTAACTATGGAGGAGCTACCAGCATCCCTGATTATCGTGGGCGGTGGTGTTATTGGCGTAGAGTGGGCTTCCATGCTAAATGATTTTGGCGTGGAGGTTACGGTGGTAGAAGCCGCGAATCGACTTATTCCCACGGAAGACGAAGACGTTTCGCGTGAAATGCAGCGCTTGTTAACCAAGCGTGGTGTCAAGGTGCTGACGGGTTCACAAGTGCTGGCTAAAACATACGGCAAAGATGAGGAAGGCGTACAGATTGACGTGCAAAAAGGGGAAGAAACCGAAACCCTCAGCGCTTCCAAATTGCTCATTTCTGTAGGGCGTCAGGCAAATGTGGAAAATATCGGGCTGGAAAATACGGATATCCGCGTAGAGCGTGGCTTTATCTCGGTTAATGAGCATTTGCAGACGAATGAACCGCATATTTACGCCATTGGAGATTGCATCGGCGGCTTACAACTGGCGCATGCGGCGAGCCATGAAGGTTTGCAGGCGGTTCATCATATGGCGGGCGAAGAGTTTCACAGTGTACCTAACCATCTGATTCCGCGGTGTATTTATACACGTCCTGAAGCCGCGAGCGTCGGCTTAACGGAGCAAGAAGCCCGTGAGCGTGGACATCAGGTGAAGACAGGGAAGTTCCCTTTTCAAGCTATCGGAAAATCGCTAGTATACGGCAGTCGGGACGGCTTCGTCAAAGTAGTGGCCGACGAGAAGACCAATGATATTCTCGGTGTACATATGATCGGTACGCATGTGACGGATCTGATCAGCGAGGCCGCTCTTGCGCAACTGCTGGATGCTACGCCATGGGAAGTCGGACAACTTATTCATCCGCATCCGACGTTGTCGGAGATTTTGGGAGAAGCGATGTTGGCCGTTGATGGACAGGCGATTGGCATATAAACGTTTCAAATAAATCGGTGCTTTTCTTTTTGGGGAGAAAAGGATTATAATGGGGTTAGCCAGAGTTTAGTACCAGGTTTTAAGACAAGATGGTACTAGGTACTGGAAGTAGGATGTTTGACACTTAAGGAGGTGCCTCAATGAGTTCTAAAGGCGCTGTAGACGCTGGCTTCAGACATGAACAGCTGGGACTTACTCACGGACAAGTTATTGATATGTACAGATATATGTTGCTCGCAAGAAGATTTGACGAGCGCAACATGCTCCTGCAACGGGCAGGGAAAATTAATTTCCACGTTTCTGGCATTGGACAGGAGGCGGCACAAGTAGGTGCAGCTTTCGGCCTTGACCGGGAAAAGGACTATTTTCTTCCCTATTATCGGGATTATGGATTCGTGCTTGCGGTAGGAATGACGCCGCGCGAACTAATGCTGTCGGCATTTGCCAAGGCAGATGATCCCAATAGCGGCGGTCGCCAGATGCCAGGACATTTTGGTAGTAAACGGCTGCGTATTGTGACAGGCTCCAGCCCAGTAACGACACAGGTTCCGCATGCAGTAGGTGTAGCTTTGGCTGCCAAAATGCAGAAAAAGGATTTTGTTTCGTTTGTTACGTTTGGGGAAGGCTCCAGCAATCAGGGAGATTTTCACGAAGGCTGTAACTTTGCTGGTGTACAGAAGCTGCCAGTCATCATTATGTGCGAGAACAATCAATATGCGATATCGGTTCCGATTCATAAACAGTTGGCAGGCAAGGTAAGCGACCGTGCTTTGGGATATGGTTTTCCAGGGATTCGAGTCGATGGTAATGATGCGTTGGCGGTATATGCGGCGGTGAAGGAAGCACGGGAACGTGCTGTCCGCGGTGAAGGTCCTACACTAATCGAAGCCATGATGTACCGTCTGTCTCCTCACTCCACCTCGGATAATGATCTGGCTTACCGGACCAAGGAGGAAGTGGATGAGAACTGGGCCAAGGATGGCGTAGCCCGTATGAAAAACTACTTGATTGAATGCGGCATTTGGGATGAGGCCAAGGATGCGGATCTGTCGGCTGAGCTGCTGCTCGAAGTCAAGGAAGCGATTGAATATGCAGATAAAGCGCCTTTTCCAAAGCCCGAAGATACGCTGCTGCATGTGTATGCAGATAGCGATGGGGAGGGCCGGTAACGATGGCGATTATGGAATATATTGATGCGATTCGTCTTGCCATGAAAGAAGAGATGGAGCAGGATGAAACGGTTTTTGTATTAGGTGAGGATGTCGGGGTGAAGGGCGGCGTCTTTACAACGACAAAGGGGCTTATGGACCAATTCGGTGAGCAACGTGTCATGGATACACCATTAGCTGAGTCGGCTATTGCCGGGGTTGCGATTGGTGCAGCCATGTACGGAATGAAGCCGATTGCCGAAATGCAATATTCGGACTTCATGCTTCCGGCGACGAATCAGATTATTAGTGAAGCAGCTAAAATCCGTTACCGCTCTAACAACGATTGGAACTGTCCTGTGGTAATCCGCGCGCCAATCGGTGGTGGTATCTTTGGTGGTTTGTATCACTCTCAGTGTCCAGAATCTATCTTTTTTGGTACGCCGGGTTTGAAAATTGTTGCTCCATTTACACCTTATGACGCAAAAGGATTGTTGAAAGCAGCCATTCGTGACCCTGATCCAGTGCTGTTTTTTGAAAATAAAAAATCCTACAAGCTGATCAAGGGTGAAGTGCCTGAGGATGATTATATCGTTCCGATTGGCAAGGCTAATCTATTACGTGAGGGTGACGATATTACAGTCATCGGATATAGCCAGCCTTTGCATTTTGTCATGCAGGCTGCTGAGGAATTGGAGAAGGAAGAGGGCATTACCGCACATGTTGTGGATTTGCGCACACTCCAACCGCTGGACCGCGAAGCCATTATTGAGGCTGCACGACATACAGGTAAGGTATTAATCGTGCATGAGGACAACAAAACGGGCGGCATCGGTGCCGAGGTATCGGCAATTATTAATGAGGAGTGTCTGTTTGAGCTGGATGCGCCGATTGAGCGTCTATGTGCTCCTGATGTACCAGCCATGCCGATCAGTCCACCGATGGAGAAGTTTTATATGTTAAACAAGGATAAAGTTAAGGAAGCCATGCGCCGTCTTGCAATGTATTAATAAAAGGCAGATTGGACGAAAGCATTCCAAAAGTATAGCGGGGGCAGCGGTAAAACGCTCCCTCCTATGATGTTAAGGAGTTGAAAAAATGTCAGACCAAACACAATGGAACGACGTGACCATGCCACAATTGGCAGAATCGCTCGTATCGGCGACAATTGCCAAATGGCTCAAACAACCTGGTGAAACGGTAGAGCAATTCGAGCCGATTTGCGAGGTTATTACAGATAAAGTGAATGCAGAAATCCCATCCACATTGGACGGCATTATGGGTGATCTGTTGGCAGAGGAAGGTCAGACAGTAGCGGTAGGCGAGTTAATTTGCCGTATCCAGACGAAGTCGGCTGCACCTGCGGCGGCATCAGGAGCGACACCTGCTGCACCAGCATCTCAAAGTACCGTACAAACACAATCTCAGCAGAGTGCTGGATCGGACCAGTCCATGAGAGGACGTTTTTCCCCAGCGGTGCAAACCCTGGCTGCTGAGCATAATGTCGACTTAAGCCAAGTACCAGGCACGGGCATGGGGGGAAGAATTACCCGCAAAGACGTGCTGAATTATGTGCAGCAGGGCGGCTCTGCTCCCACTGGAGTATCTGGACAGCCGACTGCGACAACATCAGGACAAGGCTCTCCTTTTGCAGGAAGACAGCAGTCTGCCACTCAGCACAGCACACCGATTCAAAATATGGACCCTGCTATTCCGGTTCGTAACAGTGGGATTCATTTGACGGAGGCTCCAAAGGCTCCTGTGATCGAAGTTGAGGGTGGCAACAATAACAGATCCGAGTATTTTATTGATGTTACACCCATTCGCAGTGCAATTGCTCGCAATATGCGACAAAGCGTTTCCGAAATTCCACATGCATGGACGACGATTGAGGTGGATGTGACCAACCTGGTAATGCTCCGCAACAAGATCAAAAACGAGTTCAAGCAAAAAGAAGGCATCAATATTACGTATCTGGCTTTCCTCATGAAAGCAGTCGTGAATGCAATCAAAGAATATCCGATCATGAATTCGGTGTGGGCTGTGGACAAAATTATCGTCAAAAGAGATATCAATATTTCGCTAGCCGTGGGTACAGAGGACTCCGTTCTTACTCCTGTTATTAAAAAAGCGGACCAGAAAAATATTGCTGGATTAGCTCGTGAAATTGACGATTTGGCACGTAAAACCCGGGAAGGCACGCTCAAACTGGACGACATGCAAGGCGGAACGTTCACTGTAAACAACACAGGCTCCTTTGGTTCGATTTTATCTTATCCGGTAATTAACTATCCGCAGGCTGCAATTCTTACCTTTGAATCCATTGTCAAAAGACCAGTGGTTATTGATGATATGATTGCGGTTCGCTCGATGGCTAATCTGTGCTTGTCGCTGGATCATCGCATTTTGGACGGAGTGATTTGCGGACGATTCCTGCAACGGGTTAAAGAAAATCTAGAAGGCTACACTTTGGATACGAAGCTGTACTAATCATCCGAACAGTGGGGGAAATGTACGGAGAGGAAGTGACAGGCCGTGAACAGACGACCGCTTGATGTAACCTATACGAATAGGATGGAATATGCCCATGCATGGGATGTCCAGAAGGAGATTGTGGGAAAGCTGGATGCGGGAGAGGCAAGAGAAACGCTTATGCTTCTCCAGCATCCACCGACCTACACGATTGGTTCTCAGCGGCATCCTGAACATTTGCTCCTCACACCAGAGCAACTGAAGGAGCAGGGAATCAGCGTCTTTCAGATTGACCGTGGGGGAGACATTACATATCATGGGCCGGGGCAGCTTGTCGGATATCCTCTACTTATGCTCGGCAACCGGGAGGCGCTGAATCTGCACGGATACCTTCGAAGTCTGGAAGAAGTGATCATCCAGTTGTTGGCATCTTATGGGGTTGAGGGAAGCCGTAAGCCTGAATATACGGGGGTATGGATCGGGAATCTAAAAATTGCGGCCATTGGCGTCAAATTCAACAAGTGTAAGCACCGTCGGGGCTTCGTAACCAGCCATGGCTTTGCCTTTAACATCAAATCAGGGATACAGCAAGAGGGCTTTGAGGGCATTGTCCCGTGCGGAATTCAGGAATACGGTGTGACATCATTGGAGGACTGCATACAGAAGCCTATGTCGGTGGAGCAGATTGCGAAGGAAATTGTACCGTTCTTTGAACAGCAATTTTCATTTGCTGCGCAATGGCAAACGCATTCTTTCCAATAAAGGTAAGGCGGGCTATTGTGTATGTACACGAAAGCCCGCCTGTTTGCTTTACGTAACAGCTCGTCCACTCAAGGCTTCAATAGTGCCTTAGAGCAGCCGGATACCTTGAGCGGTATAGTTATTATAGTGGCATAATAAACGGCTCAATTACCATGAACAGCGTAGAACCAATCATAGCTGCGAGCATAATGTAGACGAAAAAACGAACCCATTTTTTGTTCGACATGTGTAACTCCTTTAGGATAGGTTTAAGTCATAGATAAGAACATCTATCCGTATTGTAGCGTAATCGGGAAAGAGAGGAAAGTTTAATGACAGTAAAAGTAGTAAAAGACCGAATTGTACAGGAATTTATGGAACTCGTACAGGTGGATAGTGAAACGAAAAATGAGCAGGAAATATCACGTGTTCTAAAAGAAAAGTTTAATGCACTCGGGCTGGAAGTAATGGAAGACGATTCTCGTGAAAGAACCGGACATGGTTCAGGCAATCTGATCGTCACCTGGAAAGCGGAAGGTGTGGAGCAAGCACCCAAATTATTTTTTACCTGCCATATGGATACCGTTACTCCGGGTAAAGGCATTAAGCCACAGTTGGGTGAGGATGGCTGGATTCGTAGTGACGGTTCAACGATTCTGGGTTCTGACGACAAGGCGGGAATTGCTGCTTTGTTCGAGGCGATTCGTGTCGTGCGCGAGCAGAATATTCCCCATGGTCAAATCCAGTTCGTGATTACGGCTGGCGAGGAATCTGGTTTGATGGGTGCACGGGCGATGAAGCCAGAAGTGCTAGATTCTGATTTCGGATATGCTTTGGATTCGAATGGTGAAGTTGGCTCTATTTGTATAGCTGCCCCAACGCAGGCACGTATTGAAATGAAGATAACTGGGAAGTCCGCTCATGCGGGGGTAAATCCCGAAGATGGCATTAGTGCCATTCAGGTCGCTTCTAAAGCCATTTCTAAAATGAAACTAGGACGGATTGATAAGGAAACGACCGCTAACATCGGCAGTTTCGAGGGCGGCGGCGCGACGAATGTGGTATGCGATTTTGTATTGATCCGTGCAGAGGCACGTAGTATTGTGCAGGAAAAGGTTAATCATCAAATCCAGCATATGCGTGAAGCGCTGGAAACCACCACACGCGAATTTGGTGCACAGGGAGAGTTCCGCAGTGAAGTCATCTATCCGGCATTCAGCTTTACGGAGCATGACGAAGTTGTACAGGTTGCACAGCGTGCAATTCAAGGACTGGGACTGGCAACGCCGACCTTCCATTCCGGTGGTGGCTCAGATGCTAATGTATTCAACGGGCTTGGAATTCCAACGGTGAATTTGGCTGTGGGCTACCAGAACATCCATACAACAGAGGAAAAGATTAAGGCCGATGACCTCGTGAAGGTTGCTGAAGTTGTCATAGCTCTGATTCAAGAAACCACAAAATAAACTTGTATCATACACTTGCAACATACTGAAAAAAGGTTCAGGTTAAAGACAGGAACAGCGTTCCTTCGTCTTTAGATCTGAACCTTTTTTGGAACGGCTAGCGAAGCGATAGTGGCGGTAGGTCCGTGTTCCTTTTGCCACTGACGCAAAAGTGCTTGAATCTGCCAGGCTTTACCAACGATATGGAGGGTGCTTTCAGTATGGTAGCTTTTCATTTCTGCATCTCCTCATGACAGGAAGTTTGTTATTCTACCACCAGCATATGTACAAAGTGGACAAGTTAGACTAACTTTGGTGATAATTAATAAAGAAAGATAGATATGAAGGAGGAAACTTACCGATGAACGAGCAAACGAACGGACAATTAAACAAACCAACAAACGATGCACATCGCAAGCCTTATTCCAATCCTGCGCTGGAGGAAAAGACCGTGTCTACACAGCCTATCTTTGAGGGGAAGGTCATTACATTACAGGTAGACACGGTAGAGCTTCCCGACGGCTCCACTGGAAAGCGTGAGATCGTAAAGCATCCAGGGGCGGTGGCTGTTTTGGCTCTACATGAAGGGAAAATGCTGGTCGTGGACCAGTACAGACAGGCGATGGGGCGCTGTGAGGTAGAAATTCCTGCAGGTAAGCTAGAGCGGGGTGAAGACCCGATGGAAGCAGCGGGGCGTGAGCTGAGAGAAGAGACAGGTTATACTGCCAAGTCGTTGAAGCTGCTGCACTCCTTTTATACCTCTCCTGGCTTTGCGGATGAAATCATCCATCTGTATGTGGCCGAAGAACTGGAGTTAGGTGAGATGGAACCGGATGAGGATGAATTTCTGGAGCTGTTTGAGGTGACGCTGGAAGAAGCACAGACGCTCATTCGTGAAGGACGGATTAGTGATGCCAAAACGATTCTGGCCGTCTATGCGTGGCAACACCGCCAACATACAGGGAGCTTCTAATCGGATGGATGAAAATATAGTAGAACTTAACGACTACTTTGCAGACTTGCATATTCATATTGGCAGAACAGAGAAGGGAAATCCGGTCAAAATTAGTGGCAGCCGCGATCTGACCTTTGCTAACATAGCTAAGGAAGCCTCCGGTCGTAAAGGAATTGGGCTGATCGGTATCATTGACTGCCATGCACCTAATGTACAGGAGGATATTCGTACCTATTTACATACGGGTGAAATGAAGGAAATCAGCGGCGGCGGTATCGCTTACCGGGATACGGTTATTCTCCTTGGCACGGAGCTAGAAATACGTGCTGAAGGTCGCCCTGAGGCGCACGTACTGGCCTATTTTCCAGATCTGGCGGCGATGGAGGATTTTACCCAATGGCTGGCCCGGCATATGAAAAATGTTAATCTTAGCTCACAACGAATCTATGCGCCGCCACGCGAGTTGCAGCAGCAAATTTACGGACGTGGAGGCATTATGGTGCCTGCGCACGTGTTTACTCCTCATAAGGGCATATACGGCAGCTCAGCGGCCCGTATGGAGGAACTGCTGGATATGGAGCTCGTTAGCGGGGTGGAGCTGGGGCTGAGCGCAGATTCATCTATGGCCGGTTTGATTTCGGAACTGGATCGCTTCAGCTTTCTCACGAATTCAGATGCCCATTCACTTGGGAAAATCGGACGAGAATACAACAAATTATCACTGGCAAAGCCGTGTTTTGATGAATTCAGAATGGCTTTGGAGCGGCGGGAAGGACGACGGGTGCGTGCCAACTACGGATTAAATCCGAAACTGGGCAAATACCATCGTTCTTACTGTCAAAGCTGCGGTACGATTATTGACGAGCAACAGATGGCGGATGAACGTTGTCCTGACTGTGGTCATACCAAGCTGGTGAGAGGTGTGCTGGATCGAATATGGAGCATTGCTGACCGTGAACAGCCTATGATTCCTTCCCATCGTCCGCCGTACATTTACCAGATTCCCCTGGAGTTTATTCCAGGTCTGGGTAAAGCCAAGCTGAACCAGCTATTGGCTGCATTTGGAACAGAAATGAATATTTTACATGAGGTTACACAGGAGGAGTTAGCAGCAGTCGTCGGAAAAGTGCTGGCAGAGCAAATTGTGCTTTCACGTGAGGGGAGACTGTCGCTTGTATCCGGTGGTGGTGGAACATACGGCAAAATAGCTAAGTCCTAGTAAAGTCTTGTCCCTCTAAAGGCATATCAGCGTCTGCTTGTTCATAACCATAAATTATCTATGCCGCTGGCTTGGCACATCATTCGTGATGCTTGATCTGCAGTGAAAGCTGCCCCATTTCTAGCCATCAGCCGTCGGATTACGGTTGTTTTTTGGACAAACAAGCAGATGAAAGGGGCAGGACGCCGATGCAATGGTTTCGTCATACGTTAAAAGATCAGACGCCGTATTATGTTTTCTTGGCTGTGCTGTTTCTGGTGGGAGTCGTCTTTGGCGCACTTATGGTAAACGCACTCTCGCTGGAGCAGTTACAGGATTTGTCCCGTTACCTGAAGGATTTTTTTGTAACAGTCAATCAAAACGAACAGGGCTTCGCTGATTCGCAGGCGGCTTCGACCTTTTGGGATAGCGTATCTTTACATCTGAAATGGGTCGGCCTAATTTGGGTGTGTGGCCTTTCGGTTATTGGTCTACCGGGCATTCTTGTATTGAATTTCCTCAAGGGTGTGCTAATCGGATTTTCAGTAGGTTATATGGTGGGGCAATATTCGTGGAAAGGACTGCTATTTTCTTTGGTTTCAGTTGCTCCCCATAACCTGCTCGTCATTCCGGTACTGCTCGTCTGCAGCGTGGCTGCGATGACTTTTTCCATCCATATGATCAAAACCAAAATACTCGCTACCCGGCCGTCAGACGGTATGCTGCGTCCGTTGCTGTCTTATGCAGGATTGACTGCTGTGATGATGGTGCTTCTTATCGGTAGCGCGTCCTTTGAAACTTGGATCACCCCGGTTATGATGCAATGGGTCACTCCTATGCTGACAGCTTCCGTATCATCTTGATCCGTTTCAAAATGTTTGACTTTATTTGTATAGACCCCCTATAATAATAGGAGTGAAAAAAGTGCAGTAGGCAGTAGCTTTGCAGGGGGAGGGAGACACATGGAAGCACGGATCGAAAAAATTAAGCAGCAGCTGCAATCCCAGGGCTACAAACTAACGCCTCAGCGGGAAGCCACCGTCAGAGTTTTACTTGAGAACGAAGATGATCATCTGAGTGCGGAAGATGTATTTATGCTCGTCAAAGAGAAAGCTCCCGAAATCGGTCTGGCAACCGTATACCGTACCCTAGAACTGCTAAGTGAACTGCATGTCGTGGAGAAAATTAATTTTGGTGATGGCGTTGCGCGTTATGATTTGCGCGGCGATACAACCAAACATCACCATCACCATTTGATATGTGTGCAGTGTGGCAGTGTAGATGAAATACTGGAAGATTGGCTTGGACCATTGGAGGAGCGTCTGGAACGGGAATATAATTTTACCGTAGTGGATCATCGTTTGGACTTCCACGGTATCTGTTATCGTTGTAAGGCGAAGAACGATACGACGGCTCAGAAATCTTTGGGCAAATCCAGAAAACACAAATCTCAGGACTAAAAGCTGACTACCCAAGCTCTCACCGACGAAGATGCGTTCGGGAGAGCTTTTTTGGTTAGGAATCTGTTGTTCGAGATTAAGTGGTATAAAAAGGAATAGCTTGTCATACCCTTCCATAGAGAGTCCTAATAGGGACTATATTCTGGGGAAAAGGCGGCTGATTCACATGGTACTATCGTTGCGGAGAGGACTAAAATGGCTGCGTTTGGTAATATTGTTCGGGGTGCTGGCATGTATGTTCTTTTATAGCCTCAGGCTGTTTACAGATTGGATAACACCTGTAGATCATTACCGAATACCGGAAGGACATGCAGTTAAGGTATTTGGCGGGCAAAAAGTAAATGAAGGGTCCGAGCATCGAATAGCAGTGTTGGAACGTTTACGTTTCTTTTACTGGTATGGTGAATAGTCTAAGTAATCGGTCTTGATGAGCTTATGATATGAACGCAGCACACGAAGAAGCAGAGGCTGAGACTGAACCGCTGTATGCAGAACAAGGAGACTTTTGGAACTCATGAAAATGTACATTCAACCTTTCGTTCAATATATGGAAGAGGAAAAGGGCTTGTCGCGCAGCACATTGGAAGCGTATCAACGGGACGTACAGCAGTTTGCCGAGTTTGCAGAAAGCTGTGGTATTGAGCAGCCGGATAACGTTCAACGGTCACATCTGGTACTGTATTTGGGCCGTTTGAAGGAACAGGGAAAAGCTGCGGCGACGATATCACGTAGCGTCGCCTCCATTCGCTCCTTTTTTCATTTTCTTATTCGGGAGGGAATTACGATCCATGATCCGTCCGTTCTGCTGGAGCTGCCCAAAGCGACTAAAAAGAAGCCCTCGGTGCTAACGCAGGATGAGATAGAGCGTTTGCTGGACGCGCCGGATGTGACTGCCCCGCAAGGGGTGCGAGACAAGGCGATGCTGGAGTTGCTATATGCGACGGGCATTCGTGTATCGGAGCTGATTGCCCTAAACGTGGGTGATGTCCGCACCGATCTGCGCTTTGTGCACTGTGGCGGCGAGGCAGGCAAGGAGCGTGTTGTACCGATCAGCCGTGAGGCATCACAGTGGGCACAAGTCTACATGGACGAGCAGCGTCTACTATTGCTGAGATCCGGGCAGGGTGAAGAAGCTCAGGTAGAGCAGGAAGCCATGTTCCTGAACGTATCTGGTCAGCGTCTCAGTAGACAGGGCTTCTGGAAAATGATTAAGAAGTACGGCCAGGAAGCAGGCATAAGCGAGGATATCACGCCCCACACGTTGCGGCATTCCTTTGCGGTACATATGCTGGAGGGCGGAGCGGACTTACGCTCTGTACAGGAAATGCTGGGTCATGCTGATCTGTCAACGACGCAGGTATATGCGCAGACGGCCAGACGGAATATGAAGGAAGTATATGAAAAGCATCACCCGCACGGCGGCAACCGCACTTCTCATGAAAGCAAAGATCGAACGTAACGATACTTTGCTTTCATAGAAAATGTGATAATGACTATAACTTTACGATTGTACAAGTCAGGAGAGATATTAATGTCAACAGCCAACCAATCTACAATTCAGGAAGCAGCAGATTATATCCGTGCCAAGAGCGGAATACGTCCAGAGATTGGTCTTATTCTGGGATCAGGTCTCGGTATTCTGGCCGATTTAATTCAGGATGGAATTAGTATTCCTTATCAGGATATTCCCCATTTTCCTGTATCGACGGTAGAAGGTCACGAGGGAGAATTACTGTTAGGCACGATTGAAGGTCGCGCTGTCGTCATGATGAAAGGGCGCTTTCATATGTATGAGGGATATGGCCCGCAGCTGACGGCTTTCCCAGTTCGGGTGATGAAGCAATTGGGGATTCAAAGTCTGCTGGTGACGAATGCAGCAGGTGGTGTAAACACTTCCTACGAAGCAGGCGATCTGATGGTCATCTCGGATCATCTTAATCTGACAGGACAAAATCCATTGATCGGACCGAACGATGCTGGTCTAGGCGTTCGTTTTCCAGACATGTCGGAGGCGTACAGCCGCCGCTTGCGTGAAATTGCCAAGCAAACGGCTAACCAACAGGGCTTCAGTCTGCAAGAAGGTGTATATGCTGGATTGCTGGGGCCTAACTATGAAACGCCTGCTGAAATCGTTATGCTGCGTACACTGGGTGCAGATGCGGTGGGTATGTCGACCGTATCTGAGGTTATTGTAGCCCGTCATGCAGGTATTGAGGTACTGGGCTTCTCCTGTATCACGAATATGGCCGCAGGCATTCTGGATCAGCCTTTGTCCCATGGTGAAGTGATGGAGACGGCAGAGAAAGTACGTGAGCAATTTTTAAAACTTGTGCTAGCGATTATTCCACAAATGTAGATTGGGGATCATGTTCAACCGAAGCGGTGGACATATATCCCAAGAACCCCATATCCGATCGCCTTTTGATGGCGTGGATATGGGGTTCTTTTTTACATCAACGGTTGAGCTGAGTATGATCTCCTAATGAAGAGGGGGTGTGCTCAATGCAGTTGAATTCGCCTTTTCTGCTACAGCCAGTTTATGTCGTTCTTGCACCTTGATCACAATAACCATAAAAATGATCCAGTAAATGGCTAGCGAGTTCAGGAAACGGCTGTCCGTTATATTGTTCAATACGATAAATAGGAAAAAAACCACTGCCGTCAGCCATGTATACATATCTGCTTTGCCAATTCTGAATTTAAATAAAGTTGTTATGGCGAGTGTAATTGTTGCCAGTAGTCCTGTAAGGCCCACATCGATCCACAGATCACGGAAACCGCTATGGCTGCTTGTCAGATCAAATCGGATGCCGTTCGCATAGATACTGGGTCGGGCTGCCCAGTAGGAGCCGTAACCATGTCCGAACCAGTAATGGCTCTGAATAGCACCACCAATCCCCTGCCAGATTTCCGTTCTTCCAGTTAAGGTCGTTGTTTTTCCGAATTCCGACGCAATCGCATCTCCATAAGTAAAGGTGAGTACCAAACCCAAAAGAACGAGCAAGCAGGAACAGCTAATGAAGAAACCGCGCAACGCAATGCTTCGGATTCTCTTGAATAGCAGTATAAACAATATAAATACGAAGAGCGAAGATGTCAGTACCAAAGAGGTGGTAGATTGGCACTCGATGAGCAATAGGGCATTGAGTAAGATAAAGCCAATATGCAAAACTTTACGTTTACCCCTGAAAAAATAAATGACATGTGAAACAAAACTTAACAGAGAGAGAGTTCCAAGTGTATTTTTATGACCAGAGATGCCCTTCCATAGCCCAGTATGTTCTACTCCACCATGAATGGCAAAGGAGGGAACGAGCAAAACGGCGAGTAGATTGAGTATGCTCAAAATACTTAACGTAACGACTAAGAGGCGAATGCAGCCCTGAGTTGTATAATGGGTGACCAAATAGAGCCCAAAGGTAGAGAAGGCAAGGAATTTGAGAACCATCAGCAAGGAAGAGGTCTGTTCTTGTTCAGCCCATAAGCAGGAGGCAGCGATGTACAGCGTGAGTAGAGTCAGTAACGGATTGTCGGCTAAGGTTGCGATCAATGACTTGAGTGAAGGTAGTAGCATGGTATAGCTGAACAACAGGATAAGCACGGAAATCGTGATAACTCTGGGGGACAAACCCTGACAAGCATAAGGAATCGAAAAAGCCAGTAAACCAGCTACTGTAAGTACATGTTTCACGATTTCACCACCTGGATACATTATGTATCTATAATATACAAAACGTATCTTCTTGTACAATAATAATAAAATATTTATTTTCATTTTTCTCAAGCCTAGAGCAAGCCCTCTTGTGCATATACTCAGTCCATGCTAAGAAAATGAAGAATTCTTCGGCTTGGTCAAAAAAGGAACTATTTACGTTTTTAAACATGGGGGTGTTCGGGTGGCGGATCATTTTACAGACCGTTTGAAGTTGAATTTGAGTGGTACGGGCAAAGAGTTAACGCCGCAGCAATTAAATGAAAATTTTAAAACCATTGAAAAAGAATTCATTGAACGCAGTGTAAACGTAAGCTGGTTTGGAGCTGCTGGTGATGGTATTCAGGATGACACGGCAGCTTTGCAGGAATTGATTAATAAGACCCCCGATTATTCCATTCTTCACATCCCCAGTGGACGATACAAAATAACCTCTACCTTACAGATTCGCAAGCAGGGTGTGCGCATTTTTGGCATTCATAAGGGCAGATACCGACAAGGCAAAGGTGTTACGTCGATTGAATATTATGGTACGGGTCCTTGTTTTCAAATTGGAGATGAAAGTTTACCATCGTTTAGCGGATATCAAAATGTGCAGTTTCATGACTTATCGATCCGGTACGAGGGGGCTGACATAGGCACATTAAATAATCCGTTTTCGCAGTCAGTGAAGCGTGGATATTATGGCAAAGGTACTTTGGGTATTCAGGATTGGAAGGGTGGCGGAGTTGTCCTGGATAACGTCCTAATTGAGCATTTTGAAACGGCTTTTTGGGGCTATGAAAGTGATGTGAATTTATTTAAATGCACGGAGATTAATTACAATAAAACAGGGATTCACTTGCAGAACAGAAGTTCACAGTTTACTAGCATAGCGCTTTTTACATTGGGGAACGATACGGCATTGGATCTGAATAGCTCCAATGGGGCCAGATTTTTGGCTAGCCAGCACATTAAGGATGGAAGCTCCAAAGATATTCCCATTCTAATTAATGATTTTATGAACGCTGAATTTATAGGTTGCTGGTTTGAGGGACTAAGCAGAGAGCATAAGATGACAGTGCCTTCTTTTATTCAAATTGGGGCTACCAAAGAAACAAAAAATGTGGCTTTGCGTGACTCTATTTTAGCGATAGCGGACAAATTCGATGACACCCAATCCGTATGTAACTATTTTGTGGATGTGGTCATTGGCAAAAAAGTTTTGGTGGACGAGGTGGGAGGTTATCCCCGTAATCTAAAGAAGCTTATTTCTTTCTCTGGTAGCTCTTCCACACAGCAGGTGACACTTCGCTCACATTTGGATTTTAGCTATAGCAATAATCGTTATGACGAGAATAATGGGACAGGGCAGGCTTTGCTGCTTGTCGAGAAATACTCAAACAACGGGATTGAGCATTTGGACGAAACCTTTGTTAAAGCCTACCTGGGAGCAAGGCAAAATCTTCCCGCAGGTAGCTGGCAGAAGGTGAAGTTTAATCAAATCAACCATGATGAGCTGATCGAATTCGATGCGGTGAATAGCCGATGGCGAGCCAAGCGAGCTGGGAAATACAGAATACAAGTCTACATTTCGACCGATCCCCAAGTGGATGGCAATCGCACACGGCTGGCACTTCACCTGAATGATGAGCAGCTTACCGGAAGTTCCGCCTATGCGTATCTCGATGATAGGGTAATTGGCGGACTGAACTATAGTGCATTGAGTGGAGCTATGGAACTTAGATTGGAAGCGAATTCTTTTATTGATATACGGGTGTTCAGTCAAAATACGATGGATATTCTACCCGGTGGAGGAATCACATATCTCACTATAAGCCGAATTTAAACAATTATTTCACAGACGATAGATGTTCTGTCATTTATATATTGGAATATGCGCACCATGCTGACTCAGCTTGGTGCTATTTGATGTTTTTATTCATATGGAATATTTTTCTTTCATTCTGACGACAATGGTTAGCAGCACGCGAATAGGCCGGAGAGTTAAGTAAATGGGCTCCGGTGCTTTACGCCAATATGTTGAGGAGGGAACCGATTGTGAAGAAAAAAGTGGTGGCGTTCATCCTGGCTTGTCTGGTAGCCTTGACTGCCGTCCCTGTCGGCGGTTGGGCCGAAGAAAGCAGACCTGAAGGCAAAACCAAAGAGGGATCAGCGGCTGAGCTGGCTCCCGAGGCTCTCTCGGCGATCCTGATGGATGCAGATACGGGCACAGTCATCTATGAAAAAAACAGTCGTGAAAAGCTTCCTCCAGCGAGCATCACCAAGATTATGACGATGTTGCTGACAATGGAGGCTATTCAAGATGGCAAGCTCAAGCTGACCGATAAAGTTCGGGCCAGCGAATATGCGTCTTCAATGGGAGGCTCGCAAATTTTCTTGGAGCCCGGTGAAGAAATGACGGTCGATGAGATGCTGAAGGGAATTGCAATGGCTTCCGGCAACGACGCCTCTGTGGCGATGGCTGAGAAAATTGCAGGATCTGAACAGGCTTTTGTCGAGATGATGAATGCGAAGGTGCAGCAGCTCGGGCTCAAGGATACGCATTTTGCCAATTGCAACGGTTTACCCGTAGAGAATCACTATTCTTCTGCGCATGATATTGCGGTTATGAGCCGAGAGTTGTTGAAATACCCGCAAATTACGAAATATACGGGAGCCTATCAGGACTATTTGCGCAAATCCTCAGTCAAACCCTTTTGGCTGGTGAATACGAATAAGCTTGTCCGTTTCTATACTGGAGCAGACGGGCTGAAAACAGGCTATACGGCAGAAGCAAAGTTCTGTCTTTCCGCTACTGCGAAGCGTGATGGCTTGCGTGTCGTAGCTGTGGTGCTCGGGGAGCCAAATACGAAGATACGCAACAATGAAGTATCTTCCATGTTCGACTATGCATTTTCTCAATATACAATGAAATCCATATACAAGCCGGGTGAATTGCTGGGCAGCGTAAAAGTTGAAAAAGGCGTATTGCCAGAGCTGAAAATTCAGGCTGACCGTTCTTACAGTGTACTGGTGAAAAAAGGTGGCAACAAACAAACGTTGCGTCATGAATTGCAACTGGCCCCAAGCCTCAAAGCTCCTGTCCGGGCTGGTGACCCAATCGGTAAGCTGGTCGTCTATCAGGATGGACAACGGCTTAAGGAGTTTAATATCACTTCGCCTGTGGCTATCGAAAAGGCCGGATGGTGGAAATTGTTTAAACGTACCATGTCGAACCTATTTTCTTTGTAGATTTTACGGGGTTTTCTTCTAGTTTTGTCGGAGGGCAGGAATCGTCTGCGGCTACGTAGAAATCCTTGTCCAAGACCGGGAGGAGAGTGAGTAAGCATGAACCTGCAAATTGAAATGGAGCATCACCGGGGGGTACTGATTGTAAGGCTGTCTGGTGAGCTTGATCACCATACGTCGGACATGGTCCGTATGCAAATGGACGAGGCGATTCAGCGCCGGCAATGCGAGCATATTGTGCTCAGCCTGAAGAATCTTCAGTTTATGGATAGCTCCGGCCTTGGCGTTATCTTGGGACGGTACAAACTGATCAAGCAAAAGGGCGGAAAAATGGCAGTCTGTGATGTCAATCCGCCAGTACACCGACTGCTGGATATGTCAGGGCTGTTCAAAATCATGCCCATATATGACAACGAGGGAAATGCGCTCACGGAACTGGAGGTTGTGTCATGAGAGAAGGCACGGGAAACAATTTCATGAGCTTGCAGTTTGCTGCCAAATCGGAGAATGAAGCATTTGCTCGTGTGGCTGTCGCGGCCTTTATTTCCAGGCTTGATCCCACAATGGATGAGCTAAGCGATTTGAAAACCGTGGTGTCTGAAGCGGTGACAAACAGTATTATTCACGGTTATGACAGCGATCCGTCAGGTGTCGTAACGATCAAAGTCGGGATTGAAGCGGACGTGATCACGTTGGTTGTTGAGGACGCAGGGCGAGGAATTGAGGATATAGAGCTAGCCAAGCAACCTCTATATACGTCCAAACCTGAATTGGAACGCTCCGGCATGGGCTTTACGATTATGGAAAATTTCATGGATGAGTTTGAAGCAGTCAGTGAGCCGGGCGGAGGCACGTCGGTCCGGATGAAGAAAAGGATTGAATCCAAGAAAGCTTTATATAATTAGGAGTTGATCCTATGGAAGCAGGAGGAAAAAAAACTTCGCACAGCTATTTGGAGGATGCGGAAGTCAAGCGGCTTATTGCACTGAGTCAATCTGGTGATAATGAGGCTCGTGAGACACTGGTCAATAGTAATATCCGGCTCGTCTGGTCTGTCGTGCAGCGCTTTATGAACCGGGGGTATGAACCTGACGATCTTTTTCAAATTGGTTGCATCGGCTTGTTAAAATCGGTGGATAAATTCGATCTCAGCTACGAAGTCAAATTTTCAACATATGCAGTACCGATGATTATCGGTGAGATTCAACGGTTTCTGCGTGATGACGGTACACTCAAGGTTAGCCGTTCCTTGAAGGAAACGGCCAATAAGGTCCGCAAAATGAAGGACGAGCTATCCAAACGACTCAACCGCCTGCCTACAGTCAAGGAAGTTGCTGATGAGCTGGGAGTGACACCGGAGGATGTTGTTTTTGCGCAGGAGGCCAATAAGCCGCCTACTTCAATTCACGAAACGGTTTTCGAAAATGACGGTGATCCGATTACACTTATGGATCAGATTGCTGACGAATCACAGGAAAGATGGTTCGACAAGCTGGCACTCAATGAGGCCATTGGCGGACTATCTGAGCGGGAGCGGTTGATTGTGTACCTGCGCTACTACCGGGATCAGACTCAATCAGAGGTTGCAAGTCGGCTTGGTATTTCTCAGGTGCAGGTATCACGGCTGGAAAAAAAGATTTTACAACTGATCCGCGATCAGATTGCCCAATAATAACAGTCAGGATCTTAGTGAAATCCTTATGCTTACGTATTACTAAAGGGTATTCCAAAGCCATTTTAATGGCAAGGGGTACTCTTTTTTGCGTGGGATAAAAGACAATACACAGAATAGGTTTCCTTGCTTCGTTCCATACTAATCGATAATTACGAGGATAAGGAGGGGATCGGATGACTCATAGTCCGGCTCCTACAGTAGCTCCTATTGTCTACTTGCGGCTCCGCAGCCGTGTCCGCATGATACAAGGGCAGGATTTACATTTGGGTGATGTAGCCCAACTGCTGACTAATCCTGAATGGGAAAAGGATTTGCTTGAGCTTGTTCTCAAGCGGCCGCAGCACCAGGACGGTAATCTGATACTGATAGACATGCTGCAGATTATAGCAAAAATTAGAGATCATATTCCGGGGGTCGTAGTTGAATCTCTCGGGAAGCCGCATGTACTTGTGGAACTTGTGGAGAAACCCCGTAAGCCGTCCAAAATACTGTTTGTTTTGGTATGGGTGCTTCTGTTTTTTGGCTCTGCGCTGACAATTATGAATTTTCATGCTGACGTTAGCATGATGGAGGTACAGGTTCGGATTGTAGAGATGATTACGGGACGTAAGGATGAGCATCCGTACCTGTTTCAAATTGCTTACTCGATCGGCATCGGCTTTGGCATGATCGTTTTTTTTAATCACTTGTTCAAGAAAAATTGGAACGAGGAGCCGACGCCGCTGGAGGTGGAGATGTATCTGTACCAGGAAAATGTGGATCAGTATGTTGTGGCAGAGGAATATGAAAAGATGGCCCGTCTGCAGACAAAGGATAAGAAACCATGATATTTGTACAGGCTGCACTTCAGATTATTTTAGGTATTGCTGGGGGCCTTGCGGTGGGTAGCGGTGTAATTGCTTTTTTTATTGTGCTGGATATCATGCCGCGATTAGCACAACTCACCCGTACGTATAAAAAATCACGTGCATACGAAAAGGCAATGATTGTAGGCTCAGTACTGGGAACTGTGGTCGATTTTTGGAACATTTGCTTGCCACTACCGGGCATATTTACATGGATACCTGGGTTATTTTGCGGAGTGTTTATTGGCTTGCTCGCCGCGGCTCTAACGGAGGTATTGAATCTCCTGCCTATACTCGCCAAGCGACTCCACATGACCGTGTATATGCTCGGTCTGTTGATGGCAATGGTGCTTGGCAAGGTGACGGGTTCCTTATTTGACTGGTTTGTATACAACCGTTAACAACGAAAGCGAAGGGGGCAAGGAATATGGATCACAGAGCGGATCAAGAGCATCAGGAGCAGCATCAAGAAGACGGGGGAATTGGAAAGGAAAACCATACCGGCGGAGAAGAGTTGAGTCCATGGCAGAAAAAGCAGGCGCAGGAATCAGCACGTTTTAAACACAAAAAAGAGAGTGAGCGGTCTGATAACGTAGAGGAGTCCGTTCGCTACTGGCAGGCCGAAGATGATATATCGCCGAGGATGAAGGATAATAAGAATACACTTGAAACAGTATTAGGTTTGGGGGAGACCTTTGATGTCGTATTCAGGGAAATGACACTGGGTGGGCGTCATACCGGATATCTGTTCCTAAATTCCTTTGCGAAGGATCAGATCATGCTTGAAGTGCTAAAGCGGCTCACCTATCTGACGCCGGATGATCTCTCTTCGGATGGACTACAAGCGTATTTTGAAAATTTTATTCCACATATTCAGGTGGAGAAGACGGATAAGATGTCTGTGGTCATTAACAAGGTGCTGACGGGACTGAGTGCCTTTTTCATGGAAGGCGAGCGTTTTTCCCTTATTCTGGATACTCGTAATTACCCGGTGCGTAATCCGGAGGAACCTTCTTTGGAGCGGGTTGTGCGCGGTGCTCGCGACGGGTTTACTGAAACAATGCTTACAAATGTAGGTCTGGTGCGCCGGCGTTTGCGGGACCCAGGGCTTAAATTTGAGGCTATGCAGGTCGGACGTCGAACCCGAACAGACGTATGTTTGGGTTACATTGACGATATTGTGGATAAGGTGATGGTGGATACTGTACGAGACAAAATTAAAAATGTTAATTTGGATGGTATTCCGCTGGCCGACAAGCAATTAGAGGAGACGATTATCAATAAAGGTTGGAATCCATATCCATTAGTACGATATTCGGAGCGACCAGATGTCGTGGCATCGCATATCATGGAAGGAAGGCTCGTTATTTTCGTCGATACCTCACCCAGCGTGATGATTTTGCCTACCACTTTTTTTGACTTGTGTCAGCATGCAGAAGAGAATCGGCAAACCGCTTTTATGGGAAGTTATTTGCGGTGGGTACGTTTTATAGGTATATTCGCCTCGATGTTTCTGCTTCCGATGTGGCTGCTAATGGTCATCAATCCAGAATTAAAACCGGCGTTTCTTGATTTTATTGGTCCTCAAAAGGAAGCACATCTTCCGCTGATTGCCCAGTTTATCATTGTAGAACTAGGGGTCGATCTAATGCGAATGGCGGCTGTGCATACTCCGACACCACTGGCTTCCGCTATGGGCTTGATCGCAGCGATTCTGGTCGGTGATATAGCGGTTAAGACGGGACTTTTCGTGAATGAGGTCGTGCTGTATATGGCTGTCGCTGCCATAGGAATGTTCGCAACACCGAGCTATGAGCTGGGGTTAGCGAATAGACTGATTCGACTATTCCTGCTGGTTGCTGTTGCAATTTTTCACGTACCGGGCTTTGTCGTGGGTACGACACTGATCATTTTGATGCTGACGCTGCATCGGTCATATAATTCTTCGTATTTGTGGCCGTTCATTCCTTTTAATGCCAAAGCGTTAGCTTCCATCTTGTTCCGTATGCCTGTACTAGATGCGCCTAACCGCCCGTCATCTAACAAAACGAGGGACAATACGCGTATGCCCCATACGGATGCCGACACAGATTCGAACTCAGGCAATGGACAGGAGCATTAATATAAATGATCTGCATAAAAATCCATTGTTCTTGATGTTTTTTTTGCTATACTGGTGTAAACATTCGATGGAATATGACTAGCTTGTTCCAGAAAGAGAGGCGCCAGAACATGTATTTGCATGGAAGCAGTAAAATTAACAGCAATGGACATTTGGAGATCGGCGGTTGTGATACAACGCTTTTGAAAGAGCGTTTTGGCACGCCGCTATATATTGTTGACGAACAGTTAGTCCGCCGGCGCTGCCGGGAATTCATAGAAGCTTTTCGTGAAACCGGATTGAAGTTTCAAGTTGCTTATGCAAGCAAAGCGTTTTGTGTTATGGCGATGTGTGCTTTAGCTGCTGAAGAAGGAATGTCGCTTGACGTAGTTTCCAGTGGAGAATTGTTTACTGCGCTACAAGCAGGGTTCCCGGCAGAGCGAATCCATTTTCACGGCAATAACAAAACACCGGAAGAAATTGAAATGGCGTTAGATGCGCAAATTGGCTGCTTCGTCGTTGATAGCGAAATGGAGTTGCATTTGTTGCAGGCCCTTGCCTCCGAGAAAGAACAGCAGGTGAATATCTTACTGCGTGTTACACCAGGGGTTGAGGCGCATACGCATGAATATATGGCCACAGGTCAAGAAGATTCGAAATTTGGCTTTGACATTGGGAATGGTACAGCACGCCAAGCAGTGGAACAGGCTATCGAGCTGGACCATCTTAACCTGTTAGGGGTACATTCTCATATCGGTTCGCAAATTTTCGAAGTGAATGGCTTTCAAATGGCTGCTGAACGGGTTGCAGCTTTTTCCAGAGAAATTAAAGAACAGCTTCAGTTTTCTTTCAAAGTGATTAATCTGGGTGGGGGATTTGGCATTCGCTACACAGAGGAGGACACACCGCTGAAAGTATCCACCTATGTGCAGGCTATCGGCGAAGCGGTGAAAACCTATTTTTCAGGACTTTACGATGAACTTCCAGAAATTTGGATTGAGCCGGGACGCAGTATTGTAGGCGATTCAGGCACGACCTTATATACGGTAGGAAGCATCAAGGATATTCCGCAGGTACGTAAATATGTCTCGGTAGATGGCGGGATGACAGATAATCCACGTCCTGCACTGTATCAGGCCAAGTATGAAGCGATGCTGGCTAATCGAGCGCAGGATACGAACGAAGAGACGGTGTCCATTGCGGGCAAATGCTGCGAAAGCGGCGATATGCTTATTTGGGATGTAGAACTACCTCGTATAAATAGCGGCGACTTGCTCGCTGTTGCCTCAACCGGAGCCTACAATTACTCCATGGCGAGTAATTATAACCGAATACGTCGACCAGCAGTTGTATTTGTCAACAACGGTGAGGCCGAGTTGGTGGTGCGTCGGGAAACCTACGAGGATATCGTACGCAACGATGTTGTGCCACAGCGCTTGATTCGTGATCAAGCCAGTCCGGCGGTTCAGCCTAACGCCAAGATTACGGTTTCGTCCTGATTTTAGCATTGTAAGATCAAGCAGGCCATTGAGTCGGTAATAATACACCGGGGACAATGGCCCTTTTTTTTGGACAAGACTTTGCTAAGCGCGGCAATTCATAGTAAACTGGAACTTGATGTTATTTAGTTCTCAAAACAGGTTGAAAAGGAGATACAAACAATGAAAAAAGGTAGAATAGATCTTGAAAACGGCGGTATCGTCGAAATTGACTTTTTCCCAGAAGAAGCTCCAAACACCGTTGCTAACTTTGAAAAGCTGGCAAACAGCGGTTATTACAACGGTTTGAGCTTCCACCGTGTCATTCCGGGCTTTGTGGCTCAAGGTGGTTGTCCAATCGGTAACGGTACAGGCGGTCCTGGTTACACGATTGACTGTGAAACAGCTACGAATACAACAAAGCATGCCAAAGGCGTTCTGTCCATGGCTCATGCAGGTCGCAACACAGGTGGCAGCCAATTCTTTATCTGCTACGCTCCACAACCACATTTAGATGGAGTACATACTGTATTTGGTAAAGTAACCAAAGGTATGGAATTCATTGATGCTGTAAAACAAGGCGACAAAATGAAAGAGGTTAAAGTATTTGACGTGTAATTTTACCGTTAATTACATGATCTTTTTTAAATAGCGTTGCACCTAAGCCGTTCTGTCTTTGGACAGGGCGGCTTTTGTTGTCTTTTGTTTGACGGTTTATTGATTTTCGCAATCACGTAGGCATTACAGTGCGTAAGATCACATTCGAAAAGTAAGTGTTGTGATAGCCTTCTCATAAGAATGCATTTTCCATTTATTTTATATGAGTATTCAAACTCAGTAAGGATTGGAAAAGAAGGGGGCTTATCACATTGTCTATTTTAACGCGCACAAATCGACTCGGATTTTTTGAAATCCGGCTGGAATCCATTGGTGGACTCGGCGCTAATCTGGCTGGCAAAATGTTGGCCGAAACCGGGGTGCTTGGTCTGGGGCTGAATGCTTCAAATTTTTCGTCCTATGGTTCGGAAAAAAAGGGAACTCCGGTTAAAAGCTTCGTCCGCTTCTGTGAGCCGGAGGTCGATATTCGGGATCACAGTCCGATTGAGCAACCGCATGTGGTAGGCATTTTCCATGAAACGTTATACAAAACGGTAAATGTAATCAGCGGACTGCCAGCGGATGGGATTGTAGTGGTTAATTCCACGCGTCCAGCAGAAGAAATACGGGCTGATTTGGGACTGGTATCCGGTACATTAGCGGTGGTGGATGCGATGGGCATCGCACTGGAAGAGCGAACCAAACTAAATACGTCCATGCTCGGTGCCTTGTTCCGTGTCTGTGATTTCCTGGACCCGGAAGCGATGAGATCGGTTATACGCAGTACCTTTGAAAAGAAAAATCCACTGTTAGTGGAACCTAATCTGCGTACGTTTAACCGTGGTTATGATGAAATGGAACTGCACGTATATCCAGTTACTGATAACGCAGAGGATCGGGTTTTTGAACGTCCGCAGCCATTGCTGGGATACGAAACCCAACTACTGGGGGGCGTTATTGCAACTCAGGGAAACAGCATGACGAGAGATGTTAGTGGTTCACGTCAGGGGTATGTGCCTGAATATGAAGCTGATAAATGTACCCATTGTGCCAAGTGTGATTCGATTTGCCCGGATTACTGTTTTGTATGGGAAGAGCAAGCAGACAAACGCGGAAGAATGATGCCATTTTTGCAAGGAATTGATTACCAGTATTGCAAAGGATGTCTGAAATGTGTAGATATTTGCCCGTCGGGGGCATTAAGCTCGCGTCGCGAACAATGGGGATGGGCGGAACAGAATCGAGTTGCCCACCAATTTCCGGCATATGAAGGAGGGCGTGCGTAATGGTAAAACTGGAGGAAGAACTCAAACAGACAGGCGCCGCGCAAGTGACAACGTTCGAATCCGGTAATGAAATGGCAGCTACGGCGGCTGCGCAGATTAATTATCATATGATGGGATATTTCCCGATTACTCCATCTACCGAGGTAGCGCAGTATCTGGATCAGATGAGAACGAGAGGTCAGCATAATATTAAGCTGGTTGCAGCAGACGGAGAACACGGATCGGCAGGGATTTGTTATGGAGCTGCCGCAGCGGGAGCGAGGGTTGTGAACGCCACTAGTTCGCAAGGTTTCCTGTACATGCTGGAGCAGTTACCTGTTCAGTCAGGTACCCGTTTTCCAATGGTTATGAATCTGGTGACACGAGCTGTTAGTGGTCCCCTGGATATTCGCGGGGATCATTCGGACCTGTACTATGGTTTGAATACAGGCTGGGTCATTTTGACGGCAAGTACACCACAGGCTGTGTATGATATGAACATCATGGCACTAAAAATCGCAGAGCATAGCGATGTTCGGCTGCCTGTAATGGTCGCATATGACGGTTTTTATACGTCCCATCAAAAACGTAAAGTGCAATATTTTGCCGATGCTGAGACCGTGCGCGGTTTTGTAGGTCCTAACCCGAACTTGAATTATCCGAATATTACGGATTTTGATCATCCTGTTACCGTGGGTGCGCATATGAACGGTGATGACCTGACGAATAATCATGTTCAGCTATCCGAAGCACTGAAGCTGTCAGAAGGAGTATATGAGCAGGTAGCAGCAGAATATGCCGCTTTATCCGGTCGGGAATACCCGATTTTGGATCTGTATCATATGGAGGATGCTGAGGTCGCGGTATTCCTGTTGAATTCGGCGGCTGAATCGGCCAAGGATGTGGCGGATCAACTCCGCGCGCGCGGGATTAAAGCTGGTGTGATACGTCCGAATATCATCAGACCGTTCCCAGCTGCACAACTGCGGGAAGCATTACGCGATGTCAAGGCGCTGCTGGTAGGTGAACGTGCAGATTCGTATGGGGCAGACGGCGGTAATTTAACGCATGAAATTAAAGCGGCCTTGCAGGAGGACCCGCTGAACCGGACACTCGTGTTGAGTCGTATATTTGGCTTGGGCGGCAAGGATTTTTATGCGGAAGATGCAGAGGCGTTCTTCCAGCTTGCGATTGAGGCGGCAGAGGCCGGACGAGCCGAGAAGCCCTTTGATTATTACGGAATTAATCCGGGTTCACCGGACAAGGTGATGCCGCAAGTTATGCAACCGCCACGTGGCAATGCATACCGTACGGGTCTGATTCAGGTTACGCCGGACGAGGCGACCGGGAAGCTCAAAGTCAAGGTACCACCCCTGCGGTCGTTGACAACCAAACCACGCCGTCTTACACCAGGTCACGGGGCTTGCCCAGGATGTGGGGCATTGTCTGCGCTGGAACTGTTTTTCAAAGGTATTGAAGGGGATATTGTCGTGCTGTTCCAGACAGGCTGCGTATATGTGACGACGACAGGGTATCCATATACATCACACAAACAACCGATGATCCACAATCTTTTTCAAAACGGGGCCGCTACACTTTCGGGAGCGCTGGAAGCTTATATGGAAATGAAGCGCCGCAATGAAATTGAGATGTCGGACGATCCGACCTTTATCATGATCAGTGGTGACGGTGGGATGGATATTGGTATGGGTTCTGCGATTGGTGCGGCTCTGCGTAATCATAAGCTGATCATGTTGGAATATGATAACGAAGGGTACATGAATACAGGTTCACAGCAATCGTACTCCACTCCGCTCGGTCACATGACCAGTACGTCGGGTGTAGGGAAAATGCAAAAAGGAAAGCAAGGGCATCACAAGGATACCGTACAAATCATGGCTGCTTGTAACATTCCGTATGCTTTTACAGCAGCCGAAAGTCATCCGCAGGATATGCTGCGCAAGGCAGCCAAGGCTCAATGGTATGCGAACAACGTGGGTACGGCCTATGGTAAGATCCTGTGCGCCTGCCCGCTGAATTGGAAATCCGAAGACAGACTGGGCACCAGCATTGTGGGCGCCGCAGTCGAGTCCTGTTTCTTTCCTTTGTACGAAATAGAGCAAGGCAGTACGACGATTACGTATAATCCGGAAGACAAGGGAAAACGGATTCCAGCTGCAGAATGGTTGAAATTGATGGGTAAAACGAAGCATCTTCTCAAGGAGGAGGCTACGCTGGCTACCTTTGAGCAGGAGATTGAGCGTCGCTGGACTACCCTGAAAAAGAAACATGAAATTTCAGAGCTATAATTCTGTTTTTTGCATAATCATCGATTAGCATTGTTAGCCGCTGTTACTGTAGTGGTTCGATCAAGATTCTTTGCGCTTATTGCGCAAAGAATCTTTTTTGTCGTTTATGGGTTGAAGCATAAAAAAACAGGTAATGATTTCCGATATAGGAGTGGAGGCCTATAAGAGGCACGTTAAAAAGTTTTCTTCTGAATTTTAAGATGCAATGAGGTGCAGGTAATGATTAAGCTGAATACAGTTGAAATAATCGAAATTATAAAGAAGCAGATCCCTAAGGTTATGAACATCAAGCCAGTAGAACTAAAATTTACGGACGATTTTGGACGGGCATCGCTGGCAGCGACAGAACACAAATTCACACTGACGAACCAGCACTATTCTGCCAAGGTGATGGATTGCGTGTTAGAAACACAGGTACGCCCCATTTTAATGTGCGAAATTATTTATTTTCTGAAATGCGAGTTTATTGACGGACATGTTGATGTACGACTGGATTATGAAGCATGTTCTGAGGAAGGGCGGGGACCTGTTGCTTCAGCCGTAATTACCTTTGATCATGCAACAGAGTTGGGAGTCGAGGAGCTGGCCGATCTGATTGACTTGGCGCTTCATATGAATGATAAAACCTGGTTTGAAGAACTCTCCAGCCAATATGTCAAAACCAAAGCAGGAGCTTCTATTAGATAACTTGCTTTTTTTAGAAGTCGGTGCTAATATACGTAACAAGTTTAATGTTAATTCAATTAAATAAGAGCAAGATCCTTCGGGGCGGGGCGAAATTCCCCACCGGCGGTGATGACATGTTTGTGGATCGTTTTTGTGAGAAACAGCATGGCTTAGTCCGTGACCCGGATGCTGAATGATCAGCAGAAGGTGGACCTGGTGCAAATCCGGGACCGACAGTATAGTCTGGATGGGAGAAGGATACGAAGCGCATGTGCATGACGTGACATGTGCCGATTTTTAGCATACCCAATTGTGCGTACGACTTATTTCGTTGTAGGATAGCATCGTGCGATAGCTTTCTTAAGCTTTCTTTTTGATGGGTGTTCTGAGCGTATTTGGTTGTATCCTCAGTCATGCTTTCTATTGGCAAACCTATGATTTCATGTCGTCTTAAGATGCATATGAACTGCGCTTGTATACTACAAATGTGACTCTCATCACCCCCATGACGGATTGAATCCGAACTGGGGGTTTTTTGCGCTTATAGCTGATGAATTAGGGATAAACTGAAATGTAGTGGAAAGGAGTGAAGGCATGTTTACCGGATTAGTTGAGGAAGTGGGTCGCATTCAAACTATTTCCAAAAGCGGTGAAGCGATGGTGCTGGGGATTTCGGGTTCCGTGGTGTTGGGCGATTTGAAAATAGGAGACAGTGTCTCGGTGAATGGCGTTTGCCTGACGGCGATACGGATTGGTTCGAAAGACTTTAAGGTTGATGTGATGCCGGAAACCTTTCGCAGCACTAATCTGAAAGAGTTGAGATCCGGCAGCAGAGTCAATCTGGAGCGAGCGATGACGGCGAGTGGAAGGTTCGGAGGACACATCGTGCAAGGACATGTGGACGGGACGGGAACGATTCGAGGGGTGACATCAGACCAGAATGCAGTTGTGTTCGAAGTTGAGCCTAAAAATCAAACATTATTTAAATATATTCTACTCAAAGGGTCAATCACAATTGATGGTATCAGCCTCACAGTCGCACAGCGTACGGGAGATACCTTTGCCGTATCCATTATTCCCCACACTTTATCCGAAACGGCCTTACAAGCCAAACGTGAGGGGGATACCGTCAATATCGAATGTGATATTTTGGGCAAATATGTAGAACAGCTTTTAAATTACAGAGGTGCAGCGGAGGCGGAGAGAGTAGAAGAAGCTCCTCTCAGTTTGGACTATTTGGCGAAACACGGCTTTGCCTGATATTGAATGGTAAGCCTGTTTAGGAGCATTCGTGGCACAAGACATAAGGAGGAAAGTGTTATGGATAGAGGTAGCCAAACAAGTGCAATGGCAAACGTCATGGAGCATGGCGAGTTGGAACATGACGAAGAGATTCGTTTGGATTCCATCGAAGAAGCGTTGGAGGATTTAAAAAACGGTAAAGTCGTTATTGTAGTGGATGATGAACAGCGCGAAAATGAAGGCGATTTTATCGCTTTGGCTGAAAAAGCGTCGCCTGAGGTCATTAATTTCATGATTACAGAAGGTCGCGGGTTGGTCTGTGTGCCAATCACACGACAAAGAGCTGAGGCTTTGGAATTGCATCCTATGGTAGAGCAAAATACAGATTTCCACGGTACTGCCTTTACGGTATCGGTAGATCATATGGAGACAACAACGGGTATTTCAGCGGCCGAGCGCTCCTTGACTGTACGCGCCTTGGCAGACGAAGCAGTCACAGGAAGTGATTTCCGCAAGCCTGGTCACATGTTCCCGCTGATTGCTCGCGATGGTGGTGTCTTGCAGCGTGCTGGTCACACTGAAGCGGCTGTTGATCTGGCCCGACTCAGTGGCTTCAAGCCTGCTGGGGTCATTTGCGAAATTATAAAGGAAGATGGCTCAATGGCCCGCCTGCCTGATCTGGCAGTGGTCGCCAAGCGACATCAATTGAAACTGATCAGTATTCAGCATTTGGTGGACTACCGTCGTCGTTTGTCATTGTAAAAATACATCTCGGTTCCAAGTAAATCTGAAGTATTATCCGAAGTCCCTAAATAATTAAACTATGAGAGGTTGATTAAACATGGCACGTTTTCTAGAAGGTAATCTCGTATCAAACGGTTTAAAATATGGTATTGTGGTGGGCAGATTTAATGAGTTTATTACGAGCAAGCTGTTAAGCGGCGCAATTGACGCACTTCAACGACATGGTGCGCAGGAAGATGAAATTGATGTAGCCTGGGTTCCGGGTGCATTTGAAATTTCACTGATTGCACAAAAAATGGCTGCAAGCGGCAAATATGATGCCGTAATTACGCTGGGTACGGTCATCCGTGGTTCTACTTCACATTATGATATCGTCTGCAATGAAGTGGCCAAGGGTGTGGCAGCAAGCAGTCTGAAAACGGGAGTACCTGTTATTTTTGGGGTAGTGACGACAGAAAACATTGAACAGGCTATTGAACGAGCAGGTACGAAGGCTGGTAATAAAGGTTGGGATTCTGCATTGGCTGCGATTGAAATGGCCAATCTCGGCAAGCAATTTTAATTATAGGAATAGCTGAATAGAACGGTATAAACTGCAAGGTGAAAAGGGATTGGATTGTTAAGCAAGGCGATGACGTATATACTACAGAAAGAGGGATTGATAACGTAGAGCATAAGTGCTATAGGGAAAGGTATTGTTGAATGATGATTGGAGTAAGGCAGGGGGAAGCACATTGACAGTCGTAAACTACAAGCTGGAAACATTCGAGGGTCCGCTGGATCTACTGTTGCATCTGATTGATAAAGCCGAGATCGACATTCAGGATATCCCGATTAGCGATATTACTGATCAGTATATGGCTTTTTTGCACAGTATGCAGGAGCTGGAACTGGACATTACGAGCGAGTTTCTGGTGATGGCGGCGACGCTCTTATCTATTAAGAGTAAATTGTTGCTTCCCAAGCCACCTGTGATGGAATATGACGATTTGGATTTTTATGAGGAAGAGGATTATGATCCACGTGAGGAACTGGTCCGCAAGCTGGTGGAGTATCGTAAATATAAAGGGATTGCTCGCCATCTAAGTGAACGTGAGTGGGAGCGGAGTCTAATTTATGGCAAGGAGCCAGAAGATCTAAGCGCATTCCTGCCCACTGAACCCGCAAATCCGGTGCATGGGCTGCATGCAAGCGATTTGGTCGCGGCCTTTCAGCGTGCTTTGCGCAAAGCAGAACGACGTACGACGGTAACCCGTGTTCATCGAGACGAAATTTCAGTCAAGGACCGTATCCGGCAAGTTATCGGGGCGTTAGAGATGCTGGGGAACGGAGGACGGCTGCTGTTCTCCAAGCTGATGCATGAGGATATGTATCGGCATGAGGTGGTTGTGACCTTTTTGGCTATCCTTGAACTGATGAAAATGAAACAAATTTTCTGTTATCAGGAGAAGCTTTTCGATGATATTGTAATGGAGTGGAGAGGGGATTTACGGGTTAATGGATTATCTGAAGCTGAAATCAATTATTGAGGGACTGCTGTTTCTCGCAGGAGAGGAAGGGTTGTCCACCAAGCAGATCGCCGACATTGTAGAGCAGCAGCAAGAGCTGGTTGAACAGTGCTTGGAAGATATGAAGCAGGACATGGAGCAGGGGGTAAGGGGCTTGCAACTTGTCCGTATTGCCGGTCATTATCAGCTTGCAACTTTATCCGAACATGCACCTTACTTTGAAAAGCTCGCATACTCTCCGGCACGTGCCTCACTGTCTCAAGCTGCTTTGGAGACGCTGGCCATTGTTGCCTACCGCCAGCCCATTACAAGAGTTGAAATCGAAGAGATTCGGGGTGTCAAATCCGAGCGGGCCATACATACACTGGTCAACAAGGAGCTCATTGAAGAGAAAGGTCGAGCTGAAGCCATCGGACGGCCAATATTGTACGGAACGACGAAATCATTTTTGGATTATTTCGGTCTGGGCTCTTTGGCAGATCTACCGCAACCGGAGTTGTTCGAGGATTCGGACAATTTGGAGGAAGAGACTCAATTATTGTTCGAGCGTCTGGAGAGCAGCCAGCCTGCGGCCAACGATCTAGATCTTGAATCCCAATAAAGTTGCTCCGGATCTTGCGGCTCACTTATGTAAAGCTCAAACAGACAGCCAGTCCTCACGTAGTTGGGGGCTGGCTGTTGGTATTTTAAGATGCATGATTTTCCGGCGAACGGTCATACTATTTTTGCCATGATATCTATAGCAAAAAGGTAGGGAGGACTCGCCAGTGTGGAAATGGATCAGTATCGCCATCATCGTCGTTATATTACTTGTGCTGGCTATTCTGCTCTCTCGTATTCGATTGAAGCTGGATATTGCCAAACATGACAATGATGATCGGGCGCATCTAGAGATCAGATTTCTATACGGGATGATTAAAATGAATTACGATATTCCGGCCATTCTCGTAACAGGTTTAAAAAAAGGGCTTCTCTATCGGCTTGACCGCAATAAAAACATACATAAAACGGATGCTTCCGTAGATAGCGGAAATATTGATACAGAAAAAATCAAGCAATTTATACATGATATCCGGGTTTTGCTCAAGGGAACGAAATCCTTACAGCGATGGTTGCGACATACCTTGGCGCATGTGACGTTGTCCAAAATGGAATGGTCTACCAATATAAGTCTTGCTGATGCGGCTTATACAGCTACCTCAACCGGTATTTTATGGGGATTGAAAACGACCTTGATCGGTTTTGCTACCAGCTTTGTACGTGTGGACTGTATCCCGAAGCTGTTTGTCGTGCCCTATTGGGTGGATCGCTTGCGTTTTACTACCACCTTGACCTGTGAAGCAAATATGTCGCTTGGTTATTTGATTTTCTCTATGCTCATGTTAGCTTACCGCATATGGCGCGTTCCGGGTGGACCGGAGGCGTGGAAACGGGTTTTTTCCAAAAAAACTGAGGATCCTCAAGCTACCAGTGAAAGTTAAACAGTGGAGTGAGGTGAGACTCAATCCTTTCTGAACTATCGAATGACATACATATTTCCTTGAACCCCTGCGCACAATAGCGAAAGAAAAGGCAGTCTACGCTTGAGATAAGCAGAGGAGGAATAAATCATGTCAGATCACCCGATTCAAGGGCTCATGCAAACCGCAATGGAAAACATCAAAGCCATGGTAGATGTGAATACGATTGTAGGAGACGCAGTGGAAACACCCGATGGTTCCGTTATTTTGCCAATCAGTAAGGTAGGATTTGGTTTCGCTGCCGGAGGAAGTGATTTTAACGTAGACGAAGAGGCACTTCATACTTCCTCGGCGTCGGGTAATCATAGCGGGAAGGAAGGGCATCCTTTTGGAGGCGGTAGCGGTGGTGGTGTATCTATTCATCCCATTGCTTTTCTGGTTGTTGGCAAACAGGGGGCACAAATCGTTCCATTGGACAATCAAACGCATCTGATTGAGAAGCTCATTGACTCCACGCCATACCTGATTGATAAGGTTCAGTCTATCTTCCAGAACGCAGGCGGCAACTTGCAGACTCCACCCCCACAGGTACCTGTAGATGTTGCTACGGATCACAGTAATTCTGGCCCGGCTTACTTGTAAAAGTTATTGAAATTAAAAGCGTTCTCTCAGGAAGGTATCCCAAAGCCGAGTATAGGCTAAGGAATACCTTCTTTTCTGCTTGTACTTGGCCCTATCCCCGAATATACTGCCTTCTCCCAATGACAGTATGTATATGGTGACTGTATTCCTGTTGATACAAAGTATGCAGCGAGATTTCATTTTTTCGATTTCCTTCGGCAGCAAACTGGGATAGGTAGATGAAGTCCGGATAGATCACTTCATCCGTCAAATAAGCAGATACCGTGGCTTCCGGTCGACGATGTTGATTCAGGGAATCGATTATACCCTTCGCCGGCAAGATGCCAATCCCATGTCCATAAAACAAGTCTTCCTTCAGCTTAACGACATTTTCTCCTTTCCATTCCAATGTTTCAGACGACACATCCGGATTGTTGAAATACAGAATATCGCCAGGAGCCGCTTTATGACTTCCTTCCTGCTGTATGAGCCTGAGGTCGCTGTCATAGTGCCAGTCATACAGCAGCATATCTGCAAAAATCCGATTAAACTCACTTTCCAAAATGGAATCCAGCACTCCTTTGTACAGCACAATAACCATAGCTGTTGCACATTCAAAAGCGTATTGATGTCCGTTTAAAAAGATATCTCTGATCCCCTGTGCCGGTGTGACACCTGCTTTGATCTGAAAGCCACCTTTTTCCGTTAAATCCCAAAATTGCTGGTTGCAACGTGCGGTAGAAAACGTGGCAAAGGATACACCACTACGGTGTAATGCTTCTGCGGACTCTACAATCCGCGATCTTAAAATCATTTCAAACTGTAGTCGCTGCATGTTATAACCCCTCGATCCATATTTAACGTTTAGTAACTAATATATATGTATTCAGGAAGGGATGTTGCTTAGTTTGTGTAGAAAGAAAGCGAAAAAGGAGCAGCTAATGGCTGTCCTGTAAAGGAATTTTCTGTTATAAAGGTGGACATACTTTGAACAGCTTGGACATAGAATGGTACAAGACTTGCTCAAAACCGGAGGAATCCAAATGTTTAAAAAAAAGCAACACATCCACGCGGACCACAGCCATTTCTTGAATAAGGCACGCGCATTTGTTTTGCCGCTGGTACTTCTGCTTATTTCGTCATTGCCGCTTACGTTGCTAAGTCCGCAGCCCGTTCGGGGAGCGATAAAAACAGAAGCAGCACCGCCCGCATTAGGAACCCATGCACAGGCTGCTTCTTTAATTGATGTCACATCAGGAAGAATCATTTATTCTACCGAGGGTGACCGGGAGCTACGTATTGCCAGCCTGACCAAAATTATGACAGCGATCGTGGCCATTGAACATGGACGCTTGCAGGACCGGGTGAAGGTGAGTCCAACGGCGTATGCCAAAGAAGGGTCCTCGCTTTTTCTACAAATGGGTGAACAAATGTCGCTGGAAAATATGCTGTACGGCTTAATGCTCCGTTCTGGTAATGATGCCGCTTCTGCCATTGCTGAGCATGTGGGGGGGACAGAAGAGGGATTTGTCCATTTGATGAATGACAAGGCGGTTCAGCTTGGGCTAAGCCATACACATTTTGCTAATCCGCACGGGCTGGATGCCGAGGGACATTATTCCTCAGCCAATGATATGGCCCGGCTTACTGCTTATGCGCTGCATAATCCAACTTTTGCCCGTATCGTAAAAACAGAACTGAAAAAAGCACCGAATCCCAACGATTCTTGGGACTACTCATGGCACAACAAAAACAAAATGCTGCGGCTGTATGAGGGAGCTGACGGGGTGAAAACAGGCTTTACCAAAAAAGCGTTTCGCTGTCTGGTCAGTTCGGCCACACGGGACGGTCGCCAGCTCGCTGCTGTTACCTTGAATGACGGGGACGATTGGAACGATCATGCCCGTATGCTTGATTACGGATTTCGATATTATCCGCTCATTCCGATTACGGACAAGCAGCAACCTATCGATGGTTACCCACTATTAACAGGTACAAGCTTTGCATATCCTTTACATGATAGTGAGAAGACCCAGTTGCACAAAAGACTAGTGTTGTATAAAAATTCCGCCTCTGTAGACAGAGCGGACATATCTTTTGGCTTACGAGGACGGGTCGAATTCCTATTGGATGGTGAACTTATTGGTTCCGTTCCTGTGTATGAAAAAGGGAGTAAGCTGCCTGCTCAAAGTACCGTACGGCCACGGCAGGAGGCTCCAACTGCACAAGATCCTGCGAACAATACTCAGCAACGAGGTTGGACGAGCAGATGGAACGAAATTCTTAAAAATTTGTTTGGAGCCTAGGGCAAGCAGGAAATAGAGCTGCACGTGTCACATCATTGGGTAAAGGAGGAATCAGCCATGATTCATCTCATATGGGTGGCTTTGATTTGTATTGGATTTGTATTTGCTGCCGCGCAGGGAAATATTGAGGTGGTGACGAAAGCGGCTTTTGACGGGGCAACTACGGGGGTTACAGTGTGCTTTGGACTGATAAGTGTGCTGGTGTTTTGGATGGGCATGATGAGGCTGGCTGAAGATGGCGGGCTCTTACAGAAAATATCCAAGCTGCTTTCTCCTTTGGTTGCCTTTCTCTTCCCTGATGTTCCGCGTAATCATCCCGCTATGGGTTACATTTTGTCCAATATGAGCGCCAATCTGCTGGGTCTGGGGAATGCAGCCACACCGATGGGAATCAAGGCGATGCAAGAGTTGCAGACGCTCAATCCAGATAAGCAAACCGCCACACCAGCCATGTGTACGCTGCTCGCCCTGAATACAGCCAGTATTACGCTTATTCCTACGACGTTGATCGCGATACGGCTTAATTTTCATTCCGCACATCCGGCAGAAATCGTCGGTACAACACTGGTAGCGACCGCAATAGCCACCTTTGCCGCAATTGCGGCGGACCGTTGGTACCGTAGTCGAGAATTGCGCCGCCGTCCTCCAGCGATTCCGCCATCCCAGACATCCTTGGCGCCACTCACCTCACCAGCATCAACATCTGCTGCCTCTTCAACAACGTCGTCCGTATCTTCACCTGCCGTTCCGCGAACGGGAATCACGGCTGCCAAGGGCAGGGACACCACTTGGAAAGGATGAGGGAGGCATGCTTTATTTTATTAACCTCGTATCAACTTGGGCTATCCCGGTTATTCTCGCTTTTATTCCTTTATATGCATATGCCAAAAAGGTGCCTGTCTACGATTCTTTTGTGGATGGAGCTAAAGACGGCTTTTCTACCGCCATCAGCATTATTCCTCATCTCGTAGGCATGATGGTGGCGATTAGCATTTTTCGAGCATCCGGCGCTTTGGACTATTTGATCTCCTGGGTAACGCCATGGATTAAGCACTGGGGCGTCCCCGGTGAGGTATTGCCTTTAGGCTTGCTTCGTCCATTGACGGGCACTGGTTCACTTGCGTTTACGACGGATCTAATTCGCACCTATGGCCCGGATTCCATGATCGGTCGGATCGCTTCAACGATTCAGGGCAGCACAGACACGACGCTGTATGTGCTAACTGTATATTTTGGTGCGGTAGGTATCCGCAATGGACGGTATGCTTTGAAGGTAGGACTATTTTCAGATGTGGTTGGTTTTGTGGCAGCCATTGCGATTTGCCTGCTTATATTTTAATTTCTGCATCGTTTTTTGAACGGGGGTTGTGATTTTGCTCATGGATGGGTATCATTAGCATGAGGTGAATTAGCGAACATGGAAAGATTGCAGAAAATATTGGCCCAAGCTGGTGTAGCTTCCAGACGTAAATGTGAGGAGCTTATTCAGGCGGGTAGCGTGGAAGTGAACGGGGTTATCGTAACTGAACTGGGAACGAAGGCAGACCCTGATCAAGATATGATTACGGTAAAGGGACGCCCGATCAAAACCGAGAAAAAAATCTATCTGATGATGAACAAACCTAAAGGAGTTATTACGAGTGCTTCCGATCCGGAAGGCCGTAAAATCGTGTCAGACTATCTGAAAGGCGTTAAGGAACGCGTATATCCGGTAGGACGTCTCGATTACGACACCGAAGGGCTGCTGTTGCTTACCAATGATGGCGAGTTCGCCAATCTGCTCACCCATCCCAAGCATCATGTGCCCAAGACATATGTGGCAACAGTCAAAGGCGTTCCGCATGGTACTGAGCTGGACAAGCTGAAAAAAGGAATCGTGCTGGAAGATGGCATTACTGCACCAGCCGAGGTAGAATATAAAGATGTAGATCCGAATGGTAAGGAGTCTGTGATCCAGATTACCATTTATGAAGGCAGAAATCGCCAGGTAAGACGGATGTTTGAGGCCATTTCACACCCAGTCATCAGACTCAAGCGGATTGCCTTCGGAGATCTTTTGCTACAAAACTTGAAGCGCGGTCTGACCAGACCCCTAACTAAGGACGAAATCAACCGTCTCATTCAACTTGCCAAATCAGACAACACGAAAAAGAAACGGACAGGACGGGGGTCATAACCCCGGCCTTTTTGGTGTAAAGAGACTGTTGGATGAGAGTAAAGTTTGACCAAGCACAGGAAAATAGTAAAATAGAGAGAATGCTTTTTTTAGCGAAGGGGCTGGGAATATGTCAGAACAAAGCAACCGCATATTAATTGTAGACGATGAAGAACGCATTCGCCGCCTTCTGCGGATGTATCTGGAAAAAGAAGGATATGTAATTGACGAAGCTGAGGATGGTGAGATTGCCCTCCAAAAAGCGACTGCAAGCGATTACAGCATTATTTTGCTCGATGTAATGCTTCCGGGGATGGATGGAATTGAGGTATGTACACGGCTGCGTCAGACCAAAGCTACACCTGTGATTATGCTGACTGCCAAAGGTGAGGAAGTGAACCGTGTACAAGGCTTTGAAGTCGGGGCCGATGATTATGTGGTTAAGCCCTTTAGCCCGCGAGAAGTCATTTACCGGGTGAAGGCGATTTTACGCCGTTCGTCGGAAACTGCCTTTTTAACGAAAGAGGCGGTACCAAGCAATAGTATTGTTTTTCCGAATCTTATCATTGAGCATGATGCGCACCGGGTAACTGCGGGCGGGATTGAAATCAGTCTCACGCCTAAAGAGTACGAGCTGTTGCATTATTTGGCGGTGTCACCAGATAAAGTCTTCTCGCGCGAAGAACTGCTGAAAGACGTTTGGAATTACGAATTTTTTGGTGATCTGCGCACTGTGGATACGCATGTGAAACGGCTTCGTGAAAAGCTGAATAAGGTATCGCCAGAGGCAGCGGCTATGATTACGACCGTGTGGGGCGTAGGTTATAAGCTGGAGGTTCCAAAATAACGTGAACTTCTGGAGATCGCTGGTAGGCAAGCTGTGGATCACCATCATTTGTCTTGTAGGCTCTGTGCTTATTTTTCTAGGGCTTTTTTTATTGCCGTACATCAACAGAAATTTTGCGGCGTATGAATCGACGGAAATCAAGCATTTGTTCACCTATACATGCATTGTCGGATTTTTATTGACGACCTTTTTTGCCCTATTCCTTTTTACTAAAATCACACAGCCTATGCAGCTGTTGATTCAGGCGGCGAATGCGATTCGTGAGGGAAGGTATGATACTCGGCTTTCGCTGGTGACCAGTGATGAAATTGGAGAACTGGCGAAAACTTTTAATCATATGTCTACGGAACTGGAAGCAACGATCCGCAGTCTGAATGAGGAAAAAAACCATTTATCCAGTGTACTGCGAAGCATGTCTGATGCAGTAATCACCTTCGACAGAAGCGGACAAATCATCTTGACGAATCCGCCGGCACAAAGTCTGTTGGATATCTGGAAAAAGCTGGAGTGGCAGGAGCGTGATCTGGAGGAGTTTGGAGCTTCTGTACCTGAGCCTTTGCAGTCTCTGTTCCATACCGTTATGGACAGGGGAGAGGATGTCGGAGACTATATCCATGTCAAGAAGGGCTCCTGGTCGGTGCAGATGGCGCCTCTGTATACGGATAATGCAATCCGCGGTGCAGTAGCTGTGCTTAGAGATATTACGGAAGAAGTGAAGCTTGAGAAGATGCGGAGTGATTTTGTGGCCAACGTCTCTCATGAAATCCGTACACCTTTATCTATGATGCAGGGCTACAGCGAGGCGTTGCTGGATGGTATGGCGGGTTCACCTGAAGAATCCGAGGAGCTGGTACAGGTCATCCATGATGAATCATTACGCATGGGAAGATTAGTCAAAGATCTGCTTGATCTGGCCCGAATGGAGGCTGGTCATACAGACATGCACCGACAGGAAGTGGATGTGAATGAGCTGATCGAGCGTGTTCATCGTAAATTTACGGTACGTTCGAAGGAACAGGGACTGACACTCGATTACCATGAGCAAGGCCAACGTTTGCTGCTGCCTGAGGCAGATGAAGACCGACTGGAGCAGGTATTGACCAATTTGCTGGATAATGCATTCAGACATACACCCGGCGGGAAAAAGGTTACTATTGCGGCGGATCGAATTTTGGGAGAACGGCATGAGTTAATCCGTATTCGGATTAAGGATGAAGGTGTAGGCATTGCCAGCGAGGATCTACCTTATATTTTCGACCGCTTCTACAAGGCAGATAAGGCCAGAGTACGTGGTGAGGATAAAGGGACTGGTTTGGGGCTTGCTATTGTCAAGAATATTGTAGAGGCTCACGGAGGCTCTGTCTCTGCTGCCAGCGCATTGGGGGAAGGGACGGAATTTACTATTTTGCTGCCGATCTCCAACAAAACAAAGCTGGGTCTGTAACAGGCTTATAAGCCCCAACTGATATACCCCGGTTTGCAGGCATCCTCGGAAGAGGGTGCTTTTTGTTGAAAAATCAACATTTATCTTGTTCAACGTGGAACATCCTGTTTCAAGATAATTGCTCTCATGATAGATAACGGTATAAGAAAAAGACGCCTGGGTAGCCAGGCGCCTCTCTTTATTATAAACCTTGGACTTCTCAATACTGTCTGGAACTAATCTAGCACTACTTCTTGGGCAGTATTTAGTTCTGGCAAACCAACGAGTTGAACCAGCACATCTTTAGGCACGGCTTTATCGACGGTCAAGATCATGATGGCTTCTCCGCCGACAATTTTACGCCCTACTTGCATGGAAGCGATATTGACGCCGTTCTCCCCAAGCAAGGTGCCGACACGACCGATAATGCCTGGTTTATCATTGTGGGAGATGAGCAGGAAATGAGCTTCCGGTGCCACATCTACTGGGAACTGGTTCAACCGAACAATACGTTCGCCATAGCCTGCCAGCAGGGTGCCAGATACACGTTGCTCTTCGCCGCTCTGGGTTTTGAGTGTAACGGTAATCAGGTTGGTAAATCCCTTGGTGGCGGGCGCCTGAGACACGACAAGATGGATGTCACGTGTTTTGGCCAGATGTACAGAGTTTACAATGTTCACATCGCTGCCCAGATGACGGCTAAGTACACCTTTCAAAATATAACGTGTCAGCGGCTGTGTATCCACAGAGGACAAATCACCAGCGTAATCTACCTGAATTTCACGTACAGCCTGATTCGTGATCTGAGCGGCAAAGCTGCCCAGCTTCTCTCCAAGCGAGAAATATGGCTGCAATTGCGTCATGACGTTGGATGGTACTGGAGGCATGTTGACCGCATTTTTAAAAGGCTCATCACGCAAAATATGCAGCACTTGCTCGGACACATCGATAGCTACATTCTCCTGAGCTTCGACAGTTGAGGCACCCAGATGTGGTGTGACGATAATTTTCGGATGACTCAGGAATGGGTGATCCTGTGCTGGCGGCTCTGATTCGAATACGTCAAAGGCTGCACCGGCAACGATACCTTCATCAATGGCTTCAACAAGAGCCATTTCATCGATAACTCCGCCCCGGGCACAGTTGATGATGCGCATTCCTTTTTTCATCACTTCAAACTGTGGACGAGCAATCATATGTTTCGTTTCTGGTGTTAATGGTGTGTGTACGGTCATAAAATCTGCGTTGCGGATAATTTCGTCCACGCTCGCCAGCTTAATGCCCAGCTTCTCAGCGCGTTCTTCCGTTAGAAATGGATCATAGCCGAGGATGCTCATGCCAAATGCTTTGGCACGTTTAGCCACCTCACTGCCGATACGTCCCATGCCGAGGACTCCAAGTGTTTTGTTACGCAGTTCGACACCGAGGAATGTTTTACGATCCCATGTACCGCCAATGGTTTTGGCATACGCCTGTGGAATATGACGTGCTAGAGCCATCATCATCGCAAAAGTGTGCTCACATGTCGTAATCGTGTTGCCGTCAGGGGCGTTAATAACGATAATCCCGCGCTGTGTTGCTGCTTCAAGGTCGATATTGTCCACTCCGACCCCAGCTCGCCCTACAACCTTGAGGTTCTTACCTGCCGTCATGATGCGTTCGGTTACCCGAGTTTGGCTTCGAACGAGTAACGCGTCATAATCACCAATAATTTGAACCAATTCATCCTCGCTGAGACCTGTGTTCTTGTCCACCGTGACATCGTCTGCATCCATCAGTTGCTGGATGCCCAGGTCACTGATCGGATCGGATACTAACACTTTAAACATTTGGTTTCCTCCTCAAAGTTAACTTCTTTTATGGACAGGATGTACTTCAAACTGAAATACATTCCATAAAGAACATGAAAAAACTTGAAATGCTTCTAAAAGTACAGGAGAGCGGTGTGAAATACTAGTGTGATAACGCATTGACGCAGAAAAGGGATGGAATAGCATTATGCACCAAACTAACGACCAAAAGTCTTATGCGGAGACACTTTGCGGTTTTCGGGCATCAAAAAAACTCCCGAATCACATACTATCTCCATAGTAAGGGACGAGAGTTATCGTGGTACCACCCTAATTCGCAGCCATTTCGCAATGGACTGCCTTCAGCGGTCATAAAATGACCGAAAGGATAACGGTTTTCTGCCGATTGCATCTAATGCCGGGAAATATTCCCCAGACCTCGGTGCAATAACTCAGGAGCGCTGAAAGTAGTTACTTCGTCACCGGCTTCCACCCAAGCACCGGTTCTCTGAGGACGAAATCAATACCTTTTCTCCATCATTGTTGTTGTCGCTAATAATTTTTTCATAATGTATCATGGCTTACATGGGCATGTCAATAGGACATGCGACATGTGTGGATAGCCGGCTAGATATATAGCTACAGAATGCGGAAAATTAAGATTTAAGTCTTCTTGAATCCGTCCGACTTTTTGGCTATGATGCTAAAGAAGACTATGCAGAGGACTAACTAACTATGAAAAAGCTTAAAGTGAAATGGAAAAGAGCGCAAATTCATGAATTGAATGACCGCTTGCTGCTTTACAATTTGTATCTAACTCAGGGGCTGACCCTGCTGATTGGTGCAATCTGGATTGTTTTTCAGAAAAGAAATGTGTTAGAACTATTTGCATTGCCGAACACTCTGCACGTCTTATGGTGGGGATTGGGCTTGGCCGCCGCTATGTTACTTGTGGATCTGTTGCTATCCCGGATTATGCCTGAGGATGCTATGGATGACGGTGGTATTAACCAAATGCTGTTTCAAAATCGTCCGGTTTGGCATATTATTTGTATAGCAGCTATCGTCTCCATCTGTGAGGAACTCTTGTTCAGAGGTGCGATTCAGTACAGCTTTGGTCCTTATTGGACAAGCATTTTGTTTGCGGTGATTCATATCCGATATTTACGGCATTGGATTCCCACTGGCTGGGTTTTTCTTAGCAGTTATGGATTGGGCTACATATATGTGCAGACCGGTAGTCTGTGGGCACCGATCATTTGTCATTTTGTGATTGACCTTATATCTGGTTTAGCGTTACGTTTTCGGAGGTATGAAGAATGAATCAGGAACTTAGCAGAGTGCAGACCTATGGTAGCCGTCGAAATGGTCGCAAAGGCAAGGAGGAGGACAGGTCAAAATCTAAACCAGTTCGCTCCCGTGCTTCACGGCCCGTGCCAGAATTGGCTCACGTTGCCGCTGCACCAGAAGTTGCTGTGACGATGGAGAATGACACTCCTGCCAGTGAGTACCGAACGCGGGCGGAAATGTTTCCGTCCCGCCGTATTCGGGTAAGCAAGTGGTTTTTAAATTTTTTGAGCACTCTTTTTGTGCTGATTACTGCAGCGTTACTGTGGTGGGGCATCAAGGGTGCACCACCCATCAGTGAAATGCTTTGGTAATATAAAGTTATTATGGACGTCTGTGCTTAGGTCAAGGCGCGTAATGATACGGTAAAGGCCTCCATCTCCGCATGAATAGCGGAGAATGGAGGCCTTTATTGCATCATCTATAGTTAATCCGGAGTATACGCAAGTGTCTATTAGCTGGCAGGAACCTCAATGCCTTGCGGATCGACAAATTGATAACCCTTTTGCTCAAGGCGTGTCAATAGACTGTCCAGAGCCTCAGCTGTCCATGGCAGTTCATGCATCAAAATATTGCTGCCTGGATGGAGTTGTTCTGTTACGTTTTTGAGGAGTGCCTCCGTTTTATTAGGCTGATTCTTTTTCATTGTCCAGTCCAGAGAACCGACGGACCATGTCATGTATAGGAGACCGTTTTCCTTAGCGACCTTGCGACCTACGTCTCCGCCTGCACCATGAGGGGGACGGAAGAATACAGGGGCTTGCCCTGTAATGTCCTTAACAGCTTTTTGTACTGTTTCAATCTGTTTTTTGACCTCGGGCTCAGATTTATTCTTCAGCACGATGTGATCCCAGCTATGGTTGCCGATGGGCTGCCCACGGTCATGGATAAGCTTGAGTAACTCAGGATGCTCTTTTACACGGTAACCGTTTACGAAGAAAATCGCTTTCGCTTTGTGTTTGTCCAGTACATCTATGATTTTGTTAATCATGGCTGCTTCCTTGGGACCATCATCAAAGGTCAGTAACACGACTTTTTTTTCGGTACCTTGTTGGTTAGGGATTACATTGTAGGCTTTGTCCAAGTGATACATTTTGTTATTGGTAGTTGCAGATGTTGCAGATGTCGCAGCTCCTGTTTCGTTGCTTTCGCTGGTTTTATCATTTTGTGCATTGGTTTTACCCGCTGAGTTATGATCATCACTGCCTGCTTGCTTACTGCTGCTTTTTGGGGAAGAGACGTTGCTCTGATCTTTGGCGCTGTTACTTGAGTCAGACGCTGCCGAATCCTGCTGGTTGCTTGTTGCCGCAGATTCCGGCTTGGTTGCAGTGCAAGCACTAAGCAGCAGACATGCGGTGAACAAAATGGCTGCTGTTTTTGTACCCATTATTTCATCTCACCTTCCTGTATTTTATACCGTATGAGTTTGTCACTACTGACGAACACTATGCTTGATTCTACCACAAAGGGAGGTTCTAATTGTGAAAACATCTTCATTTTTCCTGGGAATCGTCTTGGGCGCTGTCGCAAGCTCTTTGATCTCCCGCAACCGCAACATGTTGGGCTTATCTATGGACATGGGTGGAAAAAAAGGCGGCAATTTAGTGCAGAAAGCCCGTACTAAAATGATGGACGCGGCATTTCCCGGAATGGGCGAGATAACGCTCAATAAAGAAGACACCCATAAGGATCAAGACCATCATTTACAAACAGATAAAACCGCTCATAACGCCCATACTGCCAAGAACAAAGAAGAGAATATGAAGTTGATTAAAGACTTCATCAGCACAAGTCCCGATGTTAAACGTGAGGTCGAGCAAATTTTGAAAGAAACTCATACAGCCGTACCGGGATTGTAACCCAGAAACCTTTATTCCGAATCATTTTGCGGCTTTTTTGTAAAAGCCGTTCAAATGATTCTTTTTTTTATCTTTTTATTGCGTGCATTTACGATTATAAAATGATAACATGATTACATAGAACCATTTTCATCACAGGCATCATAATTGCATCATAATCTGTTAATAACACTCGGCTGCCAGGAGGAGGGTCCAGTATGAAAATAGAAAGATTAAGTCAGGACAAGATACGGATTTTCCTTACCTTTGACGATTTGAGCGAACGCGGTATTCAAAAAGACGATATGTGGCAAGAAATTCCAAGAGTTCATGAGCTGTTTACCGAAATGATGGATCAGGCATACAGTGAACTGGGCTTCGACGCCACGGGACCGTTAGCTGTCGAAGTCTTTGCGCTTCCTGCTCAAGGAATGGTTGTTATCGTCACCCGGGGAAAATATGACCATCAACAGTATGGTTCGGGTCCCGATGAGGAGCTTCCAGAAGAAGTCTACGAAATGGAAGTCACGCTGGAGCATAGCGATTCCATCGTTTACGCGTTTAGCGATTTCGAAGTTCTCATAGAAGCGGCTCATATGCTTCGTAGCAACACTACGGAAGCAGGTAAGCTGTATCATTATAGAGGAAAATGGATTCTGCATTTGGAACCAGAAGAAGTAGAGGAGTCCAAGCTTGCGGCTTTAATCGCGGTTCTTGCTGAATTTGGAGAAGGCTCATCCGTTACACCAGCTATGTTGGAAGAGTACGGCAAGCTGGTCATTCCTGAACAGGCAGTTGCTGTCATCTGCACTCATTTTGACAGCCGTTCTTGATTCGTTCTATTGAAAGTGATATCGAAGTGAATTTGTCGGCTCTGCGCTGAAAGCAGGGCCGACTCATTTTTATGGAGGGATGATGATCGGTGCTTCTGTTTTCGGTTTTAGCGGCAGCCACAGCGCCGGGTCTCGCCTTATTGATGTATTTTTACTTGAAGGACAGGTATGATTCGGAGCCACTGCACATGGTTATTAAAGTGTTTTTGCTCGGCTTTTTGGTGGTTCTTCCTGTCATGATTTTTCAACGCGGGCTGCTGCTTTGGCTAGGGGATCACACGTTAATCCAGGTATTCGGCATTTCAGCCGGAGTGGAAGAGTTTTTTAAATGGTTTCTGTTGTATCACATCATCTATAATCATACCGAGTTCGACGAGCCTTATGATGGTATTTTGTATGCAGCCGCAGTCTCACTCGGATTTGCAACGGTTGAAAATCTGTTATATGCCTGGGCGGGGCATGCTTCGATTAGCATGATGCTGATGCGATCATTGCTACCGGTATCCGGTCATGCGATGTTTGGCGTAATGATGGGCTACTACATGGGGAAGGCCAAGTTTTCAAAGGGCTTGAGGAGCAAATACATGTTGTTGCTGTCATTGGTGCTTCCATGGTTCTGGCACGGAGTATACGATTTGATTTTGACGAAATTTTCGCATGACTGGATCTGGTTTATCATTCCACTGATGGCATTTCTATGGTATGGGGGAATGGCGAAGATTAGTCGAGCCAATAACCGTTCTCCTTTTCGCTTGTTAAAGCGGGAAGAAAAGGTTAATATGTAACGAAATGGGACACACTGATCTGACAAACCTGTTAGAGAAAGAGGTGTCTTTTTTTGCGCATAAAAGTAAGGATTCATTGTAAAAGATGCGGGGAACGCTTTGTGCTAAGAGGACGCATAGAGCAAGGACAGATTCAGACCGGCTTTAAACGCTGCATTTGCGATAATTATGAGTTTATTGTTGAAGTCATGGAAAAGCATGCATAAGAGAGCTTTCTTCTTGTCACACTATCGGTAGTGTACTTGAAGAAAGGAGACTCCCAATATGTATAAGCGACTTAGTGCCGTATTGTTCCCGGTGGTTACCCTGATGATGATAGGAGCATTTGTGTGGGGTTATCAGCAAAGCCAGATGAGAAAAGAGGTGTCTCTTCAGGCAGATAACATGTCGATTAAAGCGGAAAATCAATACCAGCGTGCGTTTCACGATTTGTCGTTTCATATGGATCAGCTGCATTCTCAACTCGGTAACGCGGTTGCTGTCCATAACACTTCACACTCGATGCACCGCAAATGTTTGATGAACGTGTGGAGAATTGCAAGTGAGGCCCAAAATGAGGTTAATCAGTTGCCTCTCAATGTAATGCCTTTTAATCATGCCAAGGATTTGCTGTCACATCTATCTGCATTTTCGTATCAGACCGCTGTTCGTGATCTGGATCACGAGCCTTTAAATGAGAAAGAAATTTCGAACCTGAAAACGTTATATAACAATTCCAAAGAAATTTCGAAAAACATGCAGGAAGTGCAGCAAAAGGTCCTTAGCAAAAATTTGCGATGGATGGATGTAGATATGGCGGCAGGTTCTCAAACTGGGCCGAAGGACAATACCATTATTGATGGCTTTAAAACCGTGGACAAAAAGGTGGAAAACTACAAGGAGCTGGATTGGGGACCGTCTGTAGCCAGCATCTATGATAAACGCTCTGTGAAAAAATTGAGTCTCCCGGCAGTGAATGCAGAACAAATTAAACGAAATGCCGCTGAATTTACAGGAAAACCGGAAAGTCAGATTCGTGTGAACGAAAACGGTAAAGGAACGGAATGGGCATCTTATACAGCTACCCTGCTAAATAAGAAGCAACCCGTGGCCAGTATGGATTTCACGAAAAAAGGCGGCAAGCTTATTTCTTATCATGACATGAGGGCAGTAGGTCCTAAAAAAGCAACACGTAATGAAGCGATTCGCTATGCTAGTGAATACCTTGAACAAAAAGGTTACAAAGGAATGAAGCCAGTTGCATATGATGAAAGCGGGAATTTAGCTAACATTACATTTGCGAGCCAACAAGGGGACGTGATTATCTATCCAGAAAAAATCACAGTCAGATCAGGCCTTGATAACGGACAAGTGATCGGTTTTCAATCCAGTGATTATGTGTATGAGCATAGTCATCTCCGCCGCATTCCGCAAGCGAAATTGAATTTGAATGCAGCACGAGCAAAATTGAATCCTGAGTTTCGTGAAACTTACCACCGTAAAGCCTTAATTGAAAATGAACTTTCGAATGAAGTTCTGTGTTATGAATTTGGTGGTAAAATCAATGGTTCCGTTTACCGGATATACATTAACGCCAATACAGGGATGGAAGAAACGATTGAAGAGGTTAAAGATTCAGATGAACCTCAGGTTACTGCAAGTAATGCGTAGTTGATTACATGAAAATGAATCAATAGTCACTCTAAACCTCCTTCATGAAGGAGGTTTTTTGTGCTTTAGTCATAGCTCGAACAAATATAATGCTTAATATAGGCATAAAGTCGTGGTATTATATACCTTAATTAGAGCTTTTAATGGACAAGGATGGTGGATCATTTGTTTCCCAAAATTAATGATGTGTTATACATACAAGTGGCTGGTACTGACCATAAGGACGAGATTTTTGAATTTAAGTCTCGTATTGCGGAAGAGGAGTCACAGAACTTTCTAATTGAAATTCCTATGTCACAAACAAGTGGACACTTGAAAAAATTGTTTCTAGGGGAAGAGCTGTCTATATTTTTTATGAGCGAGGGAGGTATTAAAAATTATTTCAATACCCACGTTACGGGTTTTAAAGAGGATATCCTCCGGATGGTTCGCATCCACAAACCTGCTCCAGACAGCATCAGCAAAATTCAGCGCCGAAACTTTCTTCGGGTTAAGGCCAACTTGGAAATTGCGGTAAAGCATGGTGAGAACGAGTCCAGATTTGTAGCAGAGACGCATGATGTGGGAGGCGGAGGCGTTTCTTTTCAGACCCAGGGAGCTCATCATCTTGAAGAAGGAGAATCATTATCTTGCTGGATTTTGGTCCCTTATAAAAACGGAACTCAAGAGCATGTTCCGTTCCAATCTGAAATTGTACGTATTCAGCAGATGGAAAACGGCCGCAGACTCATTATGCTGAAATATGAGAAAATTGCTGATCAGGAGCGCCAAAAACTGATTAAATATTGTTTTGAACGGCAGCTGGAATTCCGGGAAAAATCTTAATCATCCGAAATTTTTCTTTTTTAGTAACCTGTCGCTTATTTTGCATCGCCTATAAATGTGTGGTATAATTTTCACGTCGCAGGCAATGCCTGCTTTTTTCTTGAGGTTAGGTTAGGAGGAATTCCCTGTTGGCAAGGCAACATGTATCTTCAAGTAACAAAATAAATGTAGCCATTGATGGACCTGCTGGTGCAGGGAAAAGTACAGTGGCCCGCCTGGTGGCGAAAGCACTTTCTTATGTATATGTAGATACCGGCGCCATGTACCGAGCAGCAACGTGGTACATGATGTGTAAGGAAATTCCTGCAGAAAATGTACAAAAAGTGCTTCAGCATGTACCTGAGCTGGTGATTGAATTAGTACCGGACCCCACAGGCCAAAAGGTTTATTGTAACGGGGAAGATGTAACCACTGTGATCCGTTCGATGGAAGTGACTAGCAACGTGTCACAGTATTCAAGTATTGCTGGTTTACGTACACGTTTGACTGAAAACCAGCGTGAAATGGCTGCACGCAAGGGTGTCGTTATGGATGGTCGCGATATTGGAACAACTGTACTTCCCGATGCGGAAGTCAAGGTGTTCATGACCGCAAGTGTTCAGGAACGTGCCTCTCGCCGTTTTAAAGAACTGAGCGAAACTGATGATATCACTCTGGAGCAGCTAGAACGTGACATTGCGGCACGTGACAAGCTTGACGAGGAGAGGGAGGTATCCCCGCTTCGTTGCAGTGAGGACGCCATCGTGCTCGATACGACCCATATGGGCATTCAGGATGTCGTTGATACGATCGTATCTTATTGCTTAACGGAGAAGGATGGAGAGATCAGCCAATGATATATACTGTATGCGCCAGTATTTTGCGTCTCATTTACCGCGTTCTGTTTAGACTTGAGGCGGTAGGCAGGGAAAATGTTCCTGCCGAGGGCGGAGTACTGTTGTGTTCTAATCATATTAGTAATCTTGACCCTCCTACAGTCGGTATTTTGTTGAAGCGAAAGGTTCACTTTATGGCAAAAGCCGAGCTGTTTAATGTTCCTGTACTAGGTCCGCTAATTGGGAAACTGGGAGCTTTTCCAGTCAAACGCGGTGGTGTAAGTAAGGAATCCATTAAGCTGGCATTGAACATTTTGCGTGACGGTAAGGTTATGGGGATCTTTCCCGAAGGCTCCAGAGGAGCTGGGGGAATCGGTAAAAAGGGTGCTGCAAGCTTTGCGCTACGCAGTGGAGCGGCTGCCGTTCCGGTCGCCATCATTGGTGATTACAAGCTTTTCCGTAAAACGAAAGTGTTATACGGTAAACCTGTCAATTTGGACGCTTACCAAAAGGGTGCCGATATCGAAGGAGATCCGCTTGAACTGGCAACAGAAGCAATTATGTCTCGTATTCGCACGATGAAGGAAACGGGTAAGCCTACGAATAACTGAAAGGCTTGCATGAATTGTGTCTAAGCTCGGAAAACTAGAACAAAAGTTTATTTATGTTTTGAACTCTGCCATGCGCAGGTTTAAATAAATGGTTTTTTTTGAATTGAGGAGGGTATTGACATGTCGGAAGAAATTAAAAATCAAGAAGCTGCTGAAGCGGCAAATCAAGACGAGCTCGATCAAATCGTCTCCCTGAAAAAAGGTGACACCGTTAAGGGTACAATCGTGAAATTGGAAGATAACCAAGCGGTAGTAAGCATTGGATATAAATACGATGGAGTTATTCCAATTCGCGAGTTGTCTTCTGGTCTGGATAACGCAGAAGAAGCAGTACAAGTAGGCCAAGAGGTTGAAGCTAGAATTATCAGCATCGACGATGGCAAAGAAAAACTTGTTCTGTCCAAACGTGCAATCGACAGTGAAAATGCTTGGGAAAAGTTGGAGCAACTGTTCGAAAGCAAAGAAGTATTTGAAGTCGTTGTAAATGATGTCGTTAAAGGTGGCATCGTGGTAGACGTAGGTCTGCGCGGATTCATCCCTGCATCCATGGTAGAACGTCACTTCGTTGAAGATTTCAGTGATTACAAAGGCCGCACATTGCGTGTTGTTGTAAAAGAACTGGATCGTGAAAATAACAAAGTGATCCTTTCTCAAAAAGACGTTCTGGAAGCAGAATTCGAAGCCAACAAGCTTAAAGTAATGGCTGAGCTGAAAGAAGGTCAAGAAATCGTAGGTACGGTTCAACGTCTTACACAGTTCGGTGCTTTCGTAGATGTTGGCGGCGTGGACGGTCTGGTTCACGTATCTGAAATTGCTTGGACTCATGTCGATAAGCCTTCTGATGCAGTTTCTGAAGGAGATCAAGTGAAAGTGAAAGTCTTGAAAGTAGATCCTGAAAAAGGAAAAATCAGCTTGAGCATGAAAGCTGCACAGCCTGGTCCTTGGGAATCGGCTGCTGGACAATTCAACAACAATGACATCGTAACAGGTGTTGTAAAACGTCTGGTTAACTTCGGCGCATTCGTTGAAATCGCTCCTGGCGTGGAAGGTTTGGTTCATATTTCCCAAATTTCCCACAAACACATTGGAACTCCACAAGAAGTTCTGGAAGAAGGACAAGAAGTGAAAGTTAAAATTCTTGAAATGAATCCTTCCGAAAAACGTGTTAGCCTGAGCATTAAAGAAACTGAGGAAGCTCCTGAAGCTGCTCCTAAAGCAGAAAGAGCACCACGTGCATCTCGTGCACCTCGTGAGGAACTGAATAATCCTAACGTTTCCCTCAATAATTCCGGTCTGAGCATTACGCTCGGCGAGCGTTTTGGCGATAAGCTGAACAAATTTAAATGAGTTTAAATCAATACATTTTATAATAAGCATAACGTACACCATCGGCGGACCCAGAGGGTTCGCCGATTGTTGTTACGTGACCATATCGCCAATAGGTATGTTTTTTGCTATGATGATAGCGGAAGAATTGACAGGAGGAGTGAATTTATGGCAAGACCCGTTGTGGCTATCGTTGGTCGTCCGAATGTGGGTAAGTCCACTATTTTTAATCGGATTATCGGGGATCGTTTGTCCATCGTGGAAGATAAACCCGGAATCACTCGTGACCGTATATACGGTATATCGGAGTGGAATGGTAAATCCTTCAGTATTATTGACACCGGCGGCATTGAGATTGATGGTGAGGATGTCATTTTAAAATCCATCCGTATGCAGGCCGAACTCGCAATAGAAGAAGCAGATGTAATTGTATTCATGAGTGATGCGAAAGCAGGAATTACACAGTCAGATGAAGAGGTAGCTCAAATGCTATATCGTTCGGGTAAACCGATCATCGTAGCTGTCAACAAGGTGGACAACCTCAGTCGCGCCGATCTGATTTATGAGTTTTATTCTTATGGATTTGGTGATCCAATCGCTGTTTCTGGTAGTCATGGAACAGGGATAGGCGACTTGTTAGATGCCATTACGTCCAATTTGCCTGAGCTGGAAGAAGATCACTATGATGAAGACGTTATTCGTGTTGCCTTGATCGGCCGCCCAAATGTAGGTAAATCTTCACTGGTTAACGCCATTTTGGGAGAAGAACGGGTTATCGTTAGTGACATTGCAGGCACGACGCGTGATGCAATTGATACACCTTTTGAAAAAGACGGTCAAAAGTATGTGCTGATTGATACGGCAGGTATGCGTAAACGTGGTAAAGTTTATGAAACGACCGAAAAATATAGTGTAATGCGTGCCATGCGTGCCATTGAGCGTGCAGATGTTGTACTGGTCGTTATTAACGGCGAGGAAGGCATTATTGAGCAGGATAAGCACATTGCTGGCTATGCTTATGAAGCGGGTAAAGCATCGCTGTTTGTCGTTAACAAATGGGATGTCGTGGACAAGGACGATAAAACGATGCACCAGTTTGAAACGAAAATTCGCGATCACTTTCTGTTTATGACATATGCTCCGATTGTGTTCTTGTCTGCAAAAACGAAGCAACGCCTGCAAAAGCTGCTTCCTGTTGTACAGCATGTGGCGCAGCAGCATGTGTTGCGTATTCAGACACATTTGCTGAATGATGTAATTTCCGATGCGGTTGCCATCAATCCTCCACCAACAGACAAGGGACGTCGTCTGCGCATTAACTATGTGACCCAGGTTGCTGTTAAGCCGCCTACGATGGTTGTATTCGTAAACGATCCAGAAATAATGCACTTCTCATATGAGCGTTATCTGGAGAACAAAATTCGCGCCGCCTTCAATTTTGAAGGAACTCCAATTCGTATCTTTACACGGCGCAAGTCTGACGAAAGTTAGGAGCGAATAGGTTGATTTTACAAATCGTTGCCATCGTACTCAGTTACTTGCTTGGCTCTGTCAGCTTTAGTTTGCTGTATGGAAAATTAAAAGGAATCGACATTCGCCAGCATGGAAGCGGCAATGCCGGTGCGACGAATACGCTGCGTGTGCTTGGAAAAGGCCCAGCTATTCTGGTGCTGCTGCTGGACGTACTTAAAGGGGTTATTGCAGTGCTAATAGGGCACTGGTTAGGTGGACAATCATCCTGGGTACCGGGTTTGTGCGGCATTGCGGCGATTGCGGGCCATAACTGGCCGGTATATTTTCACTTCCGTGGAGGAAAAGGTATTGCGACTGCTATTGGTGTATTGGCATCGCTTGCCTTACTGCCCGCACTATATGCCGGAATCATTGCGATACTTGCAATCGTAATGACGCGTTACGTATCCTTGGGATCGCTCATTTTTGTCATTTTGACCCCCTGGATATTACTCGTGCTTGGTTATGCATGGCCGTTATTCTGGACGGCTCTAATCATTTGTCTGTTCGCTGTGTGGAGACACCGTACCAACATAGTCAAGCTGGTACGGGGGAATGAGAATAAGCTTGGCTCCAAAGGAGGAGATCGTCTTGTCTGAGAAAATAGCTGTGCTGGTCGCAGGGAGTTGGGGAACAGCCCTGGCTTCCGTTCTTGCGGCCAATAACAACGATGTCTCTGTCTGGACGAGAAACGAGCAGCAAGCAGCTGAAATCAATGAGAAGCATACGAATGAGCATTATTTACCAGGCTCCATTTTGTCTGATCGCATTTCAGCTACAACTGACATGCAGACTGCGGTATCTGGTGCTAGAGCAGTGATTATCGTATCTCCTTCGGCTGCTGCTCGTCAGGTAGCACGTAGTCTGAAAGCTCATTTTAGCAAGGATATGCTGGTAGTGCATGCCATTAAAGGTTTTGAAACTGAAACGCTTAAACGTATGTCCACGGTGATCTCGGAAGAACTGGAAGTCGCGGAGGGCGATATTGCCGTGCTGTCTGGTCCGAGTCATGCGGAAGAAGTGGTGAAGAAGTGTCCTACAACGGTCGTTGTAGCTTCCTCCAATGAGAAGGCTGCACAGGCCGCACAGGGGCTGTTCATGAACTCCTATTTCCGCGTCTATACAAACCGTGATTTGCTCGGCGTGGAACTGTCCGGGGCGCTAAAAAACATTATCGCATTGGGTGCGGGAATGTCAGACGGACTTGGTTTCGGTGATAATGCCAAAGCGGCTTTATTGACTCGTGGATTGGCTGAAATTACCCGTGCCGGAGTTGAGATGGGTGCTAATCCATTAACCTTTGCCGGCCTGGCTGGTATTGGCGATCTAGTGGTCACTGCAACGAGTCGTCACAGTCGCAACTGGCGTGCAGGGTCCCTATTGGGACAGGGCCAGCAGCTTGATGCTGTGCTAGAATCGATGGGCATGGTCGTAGAAGGTATTCGAACGACAAAAGCTGCATACGCCATCTCTCAAAAATTAGGTGTTCAGATGCCTATTACAGAGGTGCTGTATGGAGTACTGTTTGAAGGACGTGACGTCCGTAAGGCCGTTGAGGCGCTGATGGGTCGCGATCCTAAGACCGAGATGGAAGTCATGCCACTTCAAACTTGGGAGCAATGGCATTCTTAAGGGTCGGATGAGCTTTAATAATATAAAGGCTGTCTCATGGTAGATTTTTTCTATAATGAGATAGCCTTTTTTAGTTAGGCGTTTGGCATGTCTTATGTACGCTTAATCACCTTTTGTCTCCGCCACTCATAGACTGAGTTGAGCAATGGCGGAGGAGGGGAGATTGTGAATAAAAACTTTCCGAAAGATGCATTGAAGGCCATTAACAAAAAAGGTGGCAAAAACATATCCGAAAATGCAGTGAAAAAGCTGGCAGGCACGGTAAAGGCGGACACGCTTCAAAGCGAAGCGCAACTGCGTCAGCTTATCAAGCAGGTGTCTGCGATGGCCAACATTCCGGTGTCGGAAGATACAGTAAGGGATATCGTTGGTGCCGTCAAAAAGAGCGGAATGAATCCTTCCAATATGGAAGCGTTGATGAAAATGATGATGAAAAAATAGACCGCTGGCCGCACGCCGGTTAGTATTATTCACCGTGAACCGGGAAGGTTCGCGGTTTTTTTTATATTTTGGAGCAGCTAACCTCTTTTTCAGTACACAAAATATCGAACTGCCCTGTCGAACATGTTATAATGATGCCCATCAGGAAACGGAAGGAAAGACAGCAAAGGAGGAAACGATGTTGAAGGAGGCAATATCATCAGTGTTAGTAGACAGGCTTCCTCACAATCTGGCAGTTGCGCTGAGTAGCTTGGCTGAGAGCTGGTCAACAGTGTCGGTTCCGTGGATGCTGGGGGGGAGCTGTTCACTACTTGTGCAAGAAGTTGAACTGGATCGCCTGCCTCGGGACATTGATATTTATGCGGATATTCATGCTGCAAAGCAGCTCCATGCGCACCCCCTGGGTATGAGTATAGATCGACAGCAGGTTGACCGTAGCGGCTCTTACGTTTCATTGCTGAGCCACTATGACTTGGAGGGATTTCCAGTCGAGTTGGTGGGGGGATTTGAGGTATTATGTGGCGGAGCGTTATACCGCTTAGAGATCGAGCGACTACTTTGGTCGGCTGGGGTTCAGCTTGAGCTGGGGAGTGCTCCACTGCGTCTGATGCCGCTCAGTCATGAACTTTTATTCAATATATTGCGAAATCGACCCGACCGATATAAAGCGATTGCAGATGTTATGAAGCGCGACCCGCGACGTCATATCATTGTACTGAAGCAGCTACTAGTCAGTAATATTTGGAATGAGGAGCAATTGGACAAGCTTGCAGAACTTCTGCCTTGGCCAGAGTTGCACTCCGTCATCCTGATGGGCAATGAAGTATAAGCTGTGTGTGTTAGGAGAAAGACGACTGGAGGACCGTTCATGAATGTGCAGATTATGTTCAAGCCGTCAGGCAGGCGCGTACAGGTCGGTCAGGGTACGTCATTGCTTCAGGCTGCCCGTAAAGCGGGTGTATATATTCCCACTCGTTGTGACGGAAAAGCAGCCTGTCTGATGTGTAAGGTACAGATATCACCGGAATGGGCTGAATTCGCAGGCCAACCCAGCGATGCAGAGCAGCGTAAGCTGGGACCTTTACTGGATGAGGGAATACGCTTATCCTGCCAGGCGCGTGTCCAAGGCGATATGCAGGTAACCGTACCGGAGGATAGGCTTAAGGCGGCTATCAGGCGGCAACTGGAGCGTCAGGCGATGGATGATGAACTGTGGTAATGCCGATTATATCAGGAGAATAAAAAAGGATGGTTTCCGACGACTCTAAACGGTCAGGAGAAACATCCTTTTTTTATTTAATCTAGCGACGAAGTCATGGGAGAGTCTTGCCCCGCATATATTAGGTGAGTGGACCCAAACGTAAAATATCGTTTCTGCAATGATCGCTGTGTCGTAATCTATTTTTTAAAAAACTAAACATATTTTACGGAGGGGATACATATGATGGTATCAGTCCAAATGCATGTACGAGTTTACGCCGTTTCGCCGATTCCATCAGTCTCCTGAATCTCGGCGGCGGACGACTTCCGGGCATTTTAAAGGCTGTTCTGCCGCATCTGGGATCAAGCAGTTGGTTGAACACGAAGCGGATGCTCTTTAAGCATTTTTCCTTCGGAGACTTTTGAGGAGGGGATTTCATTGGAGAAAGTGGACATTTTTAAAGACATTGCCGAACGCACCGGAGGAGACATTTATCTTGGGGTCGTCGGCGCAGTCCGAACAGGAAAATCAACGTTTATCAAGCGGTTTATGGAGACGATTGTTCTGCCGAACATTACAAGTGAGGCGGACCGTGCCCGCGCCGTAGACGAGTTGCCGCAAAGTGCGGCAGGCAAGACGATCATGACGACGGAGCCTAAATTCGTACCGAATAATGCCGTCCAGATCAAAGTAACGGAAGGACTGGACGTGAATGTACGTCTGGTTGACTGTGTAGGATATGCAGTAGAAGGAGCAAAAGGGTACGAGGATGAAAATGGTCCGAGGATGATTTCCACACCATGGTTCGAAGAACCCATTCCTTTTCAGGAAGCGGCGGAAATTGGTACACGCAAGGTTATTCAGGAGCATTCGACGCTCGGTGTGGTAGTCACTACAGACGGCACGATTGCGGAAATCCCTCGCAGCTCTTATGTAGAGTCGGAGGAACGCGTCATTGAGGAGTTGAAGGAAGTTGGCAAGCCATTTGTTTTGGTTATCAACTCCACGCATCCGCGCAGTGATGAAACACTCCAGCTTCGCAGTGAGCTGGCTGCCAAGTACGATATACCAGTTATGACACTCAGCGCGGCGACTATGACGGAAGATGATGTTACAGGCGTACTTCGTGAAGTATTGTATGAATTTCCGGTGCATGAGGTGAATGTAAACCTGCCGAGCTGGGTCATGGTACTGAACGAAGAGCACTGGCTGCGTAGCAATTATGAAAATTCCGTTCGCGATACGGTTAAAGATATTCGACGTCTGCGTGATGTAGATCGAGTGGTTGGCCAGTTTATGGAATATGAATTCATCGACAGGGCCGGATTGAGCGGGATGAATATGGGGCAGGGCGTAGCTGAAATTGATCTGTATGCTCCCGATGAGCTATATGACCAGATTTTGGTCGAAGTCGTCGGGGTAGAGATTCGCGGCAAGGATCATTTGCTGCAAATGATGCAGGATTTTGCCCATGCCAAACGGGAGTACGACCGCTTCGCCGAGGCGCTGGAAATGGTCAAGACAACGGGATATGGCATTGCAGCGCCGTCATTGTCCGAAATGGCACTAGACGATCCGCAGTTGATTCGTCAGGGCACAAGGTTTGGTGTGCGGCTCAAGGCAACAGCACCTTCCATACACATGATCCGTGTGGATGTGGAATCGGAATTTGCTCCGATTATCGGAACAGAGAAGCAAAGTGAGGAGCTTATGCGCTATCTGATGCAGGATTTTGAGAATGACCCAATCAAAATTTGGGAGTCAGACATTTTCGGACGTTCGCTGCATTCCATTGTACGGGAAGGCATTCAGGGTAAAATCGCTATGATGCCGGACAATGCACGCTATAAGCTGCAGGAAACGCTGGGGCGTATCATTAATGAAGGCTCCGGCGGTCTCATTGCTATTATTCTTTAAGGCTAAGCCACACCCAAAAAAATGTATAAGAGAAATACCGTGGAGAGCAATTGGCTCTCTATGGTTCGCAAAAACAAAATATTAGACTGACCTCTAAAACCAGACAGGGGTAGCCATGGACGAGAAAACCAGCTAATAGTTGTCAAGCTACAGTGTGGAAAATATTTTAAAAACTGATATACTTTTTTTTGAGCACAACAAATAATCCTTCATTGGCGTGAAGGGTTGTGGATAATTGTGGGAATTAAATGTGGTAGGGTTGGTCTTTATTAAGGATGGCGTAAACGTGATGGAGTAGCTTGTTGGCGCAAGCAATCACAACCACCTTGTAGGGCTTGCCCTCTTTTCTTTTCATATCATAATAATCCTTTAATCTGCTATTTCTTCCACCACGTAGTCCGCATTGAACGGCTAAATATAGAGCTCTTCGAAGTCTTTTGGATCCTCGCTTCGTTATCCGATTTCTAGAGGCCGTATACTTACCCGAACTGTAGACACTTGGATCAAGACCTGCGTAGGCAACAAGCTGTTTAGCACTCCTAAATTGACGGGCATCTCCGATCTCCGCTATGATCGCCGAAGCAAGTTTGTCGCCTATTCCCGGAATGGTCTTTAAAAGTTCCACTTCTGGTAATGTCGCGGAAATTTCCTCCAGGGTTTCTTCCAGCCTACTTAATTGCTTCTGGAACTCAAGTAGGAGGGATACCATCCCTACAAGGGCCATGCTTTGCGTTATGCTCCTTTTATTATTGGCCCATTCAAGTAATGCTTGTCTCAACTGATTTGCCTTCTCTCCTACCCAATCTTTCGAATGAGACTTCCCGGTTTGTTCCTGAATGATAGATTCTACCTTTTCAAACTCGTCGTTCAGACAACTCTGCAGCACTCTAAGTGCAGTAGCTGAGAAGAGATTACTGAACACCTTCTCAAACGCGGGAAATACCTGATCCAGTAAAGCTCTCGAGTTTAGCTTTGCCTGAACATACATCGAGGTTATAAACTCATGTTGTCTCGTCACATGCTGTAGCTCGGTGTACAACTCGTCCCATGTACGATGTGGCGTTACATCACCCCGATAGTACATGTCGGCCAAGTGCCATGCATCTGCAGCGTCGGTTTTTACTTTTCGCAGTTGCGTGTTTCTCGCACGTTTAGATTGAAGTGGATTGATTATAAAATACTTGTACTCCTCACGTATTAAATAGGAAACTAATCCTCGATGGTAATGGCCGGTTGCTTCCAAAATAATAACGGGCTCCCTGCCCGAGAGTACCTTCAATTCATCAAGCAATTCTCCCAATCGTTCAAAACCGCTCTCCTCGTGCGTAATACTCTCCAATATTCCGTAAGGTTCATTCCTTCCTAGAAAAGCCTGAACGACGCTGGCTCCTTTAGCCACATCTAATCCTACAACCGGCTCCATAACACACTCCCTAATTTTAAAGTTGCCGTCACTCCCGCGATGGTTCCAAACCCATAGCTTCGCTTGTGATACGAGATCCCTGTCTCAACCAGCTCAAACATGGTCATTGGGGGCAGTGAGAGAACTGTTTTCACGACGGGGTTGACCCCAATAAAGTCCACGTTCTCTCGGCTACCGCCATCATATGACGCCTAAGAAAAAAGGCCAACCAGAAATCTCTGGTTGACCTAATAATACGAAATAAAGTCCTAGACTACCTCTGTTTTTATTGAGCTTTTCGTTTCTCCTAGCGGGATTTAGGTTCAAATGTAACAATCCGATTAATGAGTTTCACAACGTGATTACCCTGGTAGTCATTTTCATATTTGGTCTCTTTCAACGTAGCACCGAGGCTTATTTAATTTGCAATGAACGATTCTTATAATCGATATAGCAATTGACTGGCTATTTATTAAAAGCGTTGTTCTGGCATTCGGCAGGACACCCCAAATATTCAAATACTCTGCGTCCAGGTTCGTCAATCGGTAAGTACACTTCAATTCCAGGATACATGTGGCTGCTTACAGAAAGATGAATTTGCTTGTAGCGAATGGGGGCTAAATCGGCCATGGCTCCCATTCTGGCCAAAATGATTTTAGAGTGCTCAACTTCATTTGATGAGTCCTTTGGCTGCATACTCCAATATTTATTAAGATCGTCGTATTTTCGAAATCTGTCAATTAACTTTTTATACCAATGGTCGTATCGGGAAAACATGTTATACCTTTTGAAAGCTTGTATCCCGTAAATAGCATGAGACTCCCACTCTTCGAACGACTCAGCATCGAAGGTAGAACGGGGACGAATGGAAAAATCGGAGTTAAAATGAAAATCAACTTTATTCAGTTTTCCATTCATAAAAGAATCGGAGGGGATATCAAATAAATGGCGAAACGGCTCATTTAACCCCTTGATATCTAAGGTATGAGTAACGATCATTGCCGGAAATGGCAAATTACTCATGATCTGCTGCGCTTGCTCCAGAGCCAGCTCCAGAGACCGTCCCTCCAATTCGTAATGGATCGGAAGATAATCAGCGGCGAGAAGAAGATCATTGCGCTCATCTGAAGTGCACTCCAGATACTCAGCAATATGGATCATCGTTTGCCGATCCGGTATTCGACGAGACCGTCCAACCAATAGATTTTTATACGTAGGACATGCCTCATCATTAAGCTCCTGCTGAGTAAATCGTTTCAATAACGGGTGAGATAGCTCAGTATATTCCCGTTGACGTTTCATGCGAACAGCTTCAATCTCTCCCAATACGATTTTTAATGTTTTATATTGGAAGTCCTCGTCCTTGTGCATGGTCATCCTTTTTCAATCCTTTTCATAATGAGGTGTAGTTCTACACTTGGTGCAGATGATTCCCTACAGTATACTACATTGTGAAAAAGGTGAGCTATTTACAAGAGGTTCTCAATGATAATCATGGAGGAGATCGTATGGTTCGTGCAATTGTAACAGATCCGTTTGCTTCAGGATTTTTCGCGATAAAGGAAGTAGCCGCCCCACAGGCCCAGCCTTGGGAAGCGATCGTTCAAGTACAGGCCTTCTCTCTTAATCGGGGTGAAGTTGTAGATGCAAGGAATAATGGAAGACAGATCAGACCAGGCTGGGATTTTGCTGGGATCGTCATCGAGCAGGCCAAAGATGGCACGGGTCCGAAACAAGGAAGCCGTGTGGTAGGCCTTCTCCAAATGGGAGCATGGGCCGAACAAGTTGCTGCCCCTACTTCATTACTGGCTGAATTTCCCGATGATATTACCTTCGCCCAGGCTGCTACTTTACCGGTAGCCGGTCTGTCAGCGCTCTATACGCTTAGAAAAGGAGGAATGCTGCTCGGTAAGCGGATATTGGTAACTGGCTCGACTGGCGGAGTGGGGATTTTTGCACACCAGCTAGCAGCGCAATCAGGAGCTTTTACAGTAGGTGTAGCCAGAACCAAGGAAAAAGCTCTACTTGTTCAAGAGGCTGGTGCTAATGAGGTTATCGTTGGAGATACGGCGATTTCATCGGTTGATACATTTGGACCTTATCATCTAATTTTGGATTCAGTAGGTGGTGATACGCTAGCTGCATTACTACCTCAGCTTGTGCCAGAAGGGATTTGTGTATCCATGGGACATTCGTCCTCACCTTACGCAACGATTAATATCAGGGGCTTAGGTGGTAGGACCTTGTACAGCTTCTTTCTAGGAGAGGAGATAAATCGCTATTCGCCAGCGGAAGATCTGAAATTACTAGGTGAGCTTGTTTCAAAAGGCCAGTTAGTACCAAGGATCGAAGTGGAGGCATCGTGGAAGGAAATTGGAACTATTGCCCAACAACTGATAGATCGGAAGTTTTCTGGTAAAGCAGTGCTCCAAATAAGTTAGATGGGAGCGTCCTCATATTGAAAATGACAAGGAGATTGTATCTCCAGGCTAGTCTCCGCTCATGATGTTCACATTTTAAGCATAAGCAAAAATCGACCCTGTGGCGTACCCTGTCAAGTAGAGAACTAAAAAGACACCTCTATGCAGCAACCGTTCCCCGTTATTCAATCGGGGCGGTTGTTTAATTTTTTTTGTGGAATTGTCGTATTTTGTCATATGTAGTCGGGATTTTTTTAATATTTCATAAAACCTATTTACATACTTGGTTTAAAGCGATATATTAAGTATCAAATTTGAATTATTTTGTGGATTGAACGAGGGGGAAATGAAATTATGAATATCCAAAAAGAGCTCCAAAGAAACAAAAAGCTAGGGCTGGGGGCTATCATGCTACTGGTGCTGGTTTTGCTGGTCACTGCATGTGGCGTGCCGAAAACAGAGAGCGGCACTCAAGGGACAAGCACTGAGGGATCGAATACAACAAACGGAAAACCGGACAATTTAAATCTAAAGGGTAAACGGGTTGCGTTGATCATGGAGTTTAACACGGGCACATTTTCGCAACAGTATGTTCAAGGTGTGGAAGAGGAAGTTAAGAAATTCGGCGGTACGCTGACTAAGTTTGTGGCAGATAACGATAAGGCTAAAATGGCTTCTCTGCTTGATAGTGCGATTAACCAGCAGTTTGATGTCATTTTGACTGATCATGGTGATGCATTGCTGGAGACAGGGCTGAAAAAAGCAATTTCCCGCAATATTCCGGTTATCGTGTTCGATGCTGCCGTCAATGTTCCGGGTGCGGTAGTGCTCTCACAGGATGACCAAAGCATGGCTGAGCTGACGCTGGAGCAAATGAAAAAGGATATCGGTGGCAAAGGCAACATTGTGAAAGTATGGGTTGCCGGATTTGCACCGATGGAACGTCGTCAGGTTGCTTATGGTGCATTTTTGAAATCCAATCCAGATATTAAAGAAATTGCGACTTTTGGTTCGGCTCAGAATCCTGCGTTGGATACGCAAGCCAAAATGGAAGCTGTATTAAAGCAATATCCTAAGGGCGAAATTACAGCCGTCTGGGCGGCGTGGGATGAGTTTGCCAAAGGTGCAGCCCGTGCCATCCAACAAGCGGGACGTACGGAAATTAAAGTCTACGGCATTGACATGAGCGACGAGGACTTGCAAATGATCCAGGACCCGAAAAATCCTTGGGTGGCCTCGGCAGCCGTAGATCCAACAGATATCGGGCGCGTACAAGTGCGCTATGCATATCAGAAGCTGCATGGGGATAATCCGGAGGAGAAAGTCGTACTGAAGGCTGTATATGTGCAACGCGAAGCGCTGCCAGATAAGCAAATTTCCACATCCGAGCTGTCCCAATATGTGAAGGGATGGGGCCAAAGCGAGCAGGGCTATAAGGATTGGATGAAGGAATATGAAACGTCCAAATAAAATGTTTGCATAACGCAAAGGCGCGCTTCGGCGCGCTTTTATCATAAGCAGGCGTGAGGGGGCACCATGAGTTCACAAGTATATACATTGGAAATGAAAAAAATCAGCAAACAGTTTGCTGGTGTAGATGCGCTGCGAGCTGTGGATTTTACGGTGCAGGGTGGCGAAATTCACGCTCTGCTGGGCGCCAACGGGGCAGGGAAAAGCACATTGATGAAGATTTTGTCCGGTGCGTATCGTTCCGATCAGGGAGCTATCGTAGTTGGTGGGAAGGAACTGAACATTAGTTCACCGTGGGAGGCCAAAAGGGCGGGAATTCACTGTGTGTATCAGGAGGTCGATTCAGCGCTTGTACCTCAGTTAAGTGTCGCTGAAAATATTGTAATGGACGATTTATCTGCACCTGATGGTCGATGGTGGGCTGCACCGGGTTCTATGCGCAGACGAGCGCGTGAGGCATTAGCACGTCTGGAGGTAGATATTGACGTAAGACGATATGTGTCTGAATTGACGTTGGCAGAAAAACAGCTTGTGCTTATTGCACGCATTCTGACACAGCAAGCAAATACCATCATTTTTGATGAGCCTACGGCGCCGCTCAGCGAGGAAGAAACGCGACGTTTGTTCCGCACAATCCATACACTCAAGGATGAGGGAGTTGCATGTATCCTCATCACACACCGATTGCCGGAGGTTATCGAACACAGTGACCATGTTACGGTGATGCGTGATGGTGAGCGCGTGTTCACGGGGCCTGCCTCTGATTTAAGTGTAGGCGATATCGTTACGCATATGCTTGGGAAAACATTTGAAGAGGAGTTCCCAAAAGCAGAGGTACCGATTGGTGAAGTGGTATTGGAAGCGAAAGGGCTTTACAAAGGCTTACGAGTGCACGGCGTTGATTTACAGGTCCGATGTGGTGAAATTCTCTCTATTGTGGGTTTGGTTGGTGCAGGCAAGACAGAGCTGTCACGACTTCTTACAGGAGCAGACAAGCCGGATAAGGGAGAGCTGACCTTTAAAGGTCGCTCCATTCGATTGAGAGAGCCAGCGGACGCGGTAGCTCAAGGAATTGTGTCGATACCTGAGGAGCGGCGTAAGCAGGGGGTGCTAATTGAGGAGAGTGTGGAAAGAAACCTCAGCCTTCCGCTTTTGGGCAAACTGAGTGTCCTTGGTTTCATCAGTCGGCATAAAGAACGAAATAACGGTAATGGGATTGTCGCCTCTCTCGGTATTAAGACGCCATCGCTCCGCCAGAATGTTAAATATTTAAGTGGTGGGAATCAGCAAAAAGTTGCGATTGGAAAATGGTTACATTCTGGAGCGGATGTATTTGTTTTTGACGAGCCAACCAAAGGTGTAGATATAGGGGCAAAAAGTGATATTTTCCGTATCATTGGCGAGTTGGCGGAGCAAGGAAAAGCGATCATTTATCTAACCTGTGAATTTGCTGAAGGGATTGGTATTGGTGATCGGATTGCAGTGATGTATGATGGCAAAATTATAAAGGAATTTGCGCGGGGCGAAGTGGAACAGGAACAGCTTCTGTTGTATGCCAGCGGCGGTGAAGAGGTGCATTCATGAAGGAAAAATGGTTAAACGTCTCATTTCGTTACGGTGCCGTAGTTGTCATTATAGGTGTGTTAGCGTTTTTTTCATCTACATTACCTTATTTCTGGACGTATGATAATTTAATGGACATTCTTGGCTCAATTGCCATTGTGACTTTCGTTGCCATTGGTGTGACGTTGTCACTTATTGTGGACGGTTTTGACCTATCGGTGGGAGCTACAGTATCTTTGACAACGGTCGTTTCAGCTTCTTTGATGGTCTGGTATGAGCAGCCTGTTGCGGTGGTCATTATTGTGTCTCTGGTTGTCGGTGCTTTGGTAGGACTGTTGAATTCATTACTGATTATTAAACTGCGTATTCCTGATTTGCTCGCAACCCTTGCAATCATGTATATTGTAAGCGGGATTCACAAAACGTACGCCCAGGGCTATACCATATACAATCATATGCAGTTTCCCGATGGCAGCAAGGCGCCGGGGGAGATATCTCCTGCATTTCTTTTGCTGGGGCAAGGTAAATGGTTGGGTATCCCGATTTCAGTTATTTTACTGTTGCTGGCTGTGGCAGCGGTGCATGTTTTCTTGACCTATACAAAGCATGGGCGTCAAATGTATGTAACGGGTGGAAATGAGGAAGCTGCTCGTCTGTCGGGCATACGGGTAAAAAAAGTCCGTACTCTGGCCTATGTTGCTTCAGGCGTATTTGCGGCGATTGCCGGTATTTTGTATGCCTCGCGAGTAGGCTCAGGCCAAATTGACGCGGGTTCCCCCTTACTCATGGAGGCGGTAGCTGCAGTATTCGTCGGTTTTTCGGTCTTTGGTGCTGGTAAACCCAATGTCATTGGTACATTTATTGGTGCAGTGTTGATCGGTGTGTTGGTTAATGGACTAACGATGATGAATGTGCAATATTTTGCCCATGATATTGTCAAAGGAGTAGTGCTGGTACTTGCGCTGGCCGTTACTTTTTACGTGTTAAACCGTCGTCGTACTTGAAATTGTCTGTGGACTGTATTACTATAAACCTTGTTCCACGCAAGAAGGGTGCCATAAAACGCCAGTTTCGGCCTATATTGCGGAGGTTAGGTATATTCTATGTATATTTAACGACGAAACGGAAACAGATGATAACATTATGGAAGGCAGTACGCCGCCCGGGTTATTTTATACAGGCGACCTCATATCGGTCATTAACACCGATAACCTTAATGCTGGACTACACTTGAATTGGGAGGTGAATATTATGAATAAAACGGATTTGATCAATCAGGTTTCTGAAAGCACTGAATTGTCCAAAAAGGACGTAACCAAAGCAATCGATGCAGTATTTGAGGCGATCTCTGGAGCGCTGCAAAGCGGAGATAAGGTGCAACTGGTAGGTTTCGGGAACTTTGAGGTTCGTGAACGTTCCGCACGTAAAGGACGTAACCCGCAAACAGGAGAAGAAATCGAAATCCCTGCGAGTAAAATTCCGGCATTTAAACCGGGTAAAGCGCTCAAAGACGGAATTAAATAAGATTTCTTACATATTCCCAATGCGCTGAAAAGACCGTGAATTTGATTCACGGCCTTTTCTTTTTGTCCTGTTTACTTCGTGGTAGAGGTGCTATGGACTGGAGAAGAGGAAGCTGTTCTGCCGTTTCGCGAGGCATAAGCGATCAGCACTAGGGGTTCACCTGTTAGCTCAGCAAATTCATGCTCCAGCTGTTGAAGTCGTTCGATTTGGGCAGGACTGAGATTGGCGGGAAGATAGTTTTTCATCAGATCCGTTCCTTTCTTTAATGGATGGGACTGCACGGATAGTATGGCTCGGGACACGCTAATTGTTGCAGGTAGCGAAGGAAGCATGTAGTTGACAAAACAAGCTTGAATCTCCATCATAAAAAGTATAGCTTCGGCTCTCAGGGAGGAAAAGGACATGGAAGATAATGTGACGGGTAGTAGTGAGTACGTCGTAATTAAAGCGAAAAGCAACGGATGTCAGGTTTTTGGTCTGACCAGAGGTCAGGATACACGCTTGCATCATTCAGAAAAATTGGACAAGGGCGAAGTACTGATCGTCCAATTTACGGATCATACTTCTGCTATTAAAATTCGCGGCAAAGCCGTTGTGATGACCAAGCACGGGGTAGTAGATACGGAGGATTAAAATGCAGGCATAGCCTGCTTTTTTTTGTTGTAGAATGAGAGTGAGGACCTTTACCGTAGCAAACCCACATTATGAGGTAGAGGTCAGGGGAGGCTCTGATGAAACCTTGGATTGTATTCGGTGGCTCCATTCTCATAACCATCGCAGCAGCTGTGTTGCTGCCGTCCTTACAGGTGCTGGACTCAGGAACCGCAGCAGTTCGCGAGACACAGGCGACGATTTCGCCTCAGCAACGGGTGCTGCTGTCGGATGACAATCTGGTGGATACGCTGAATGAGCTGCCGTTGACCACACCGATTGCAAGCGCAAGCTGGGAACATTCAGTCCTGACCCTGGATGTCAAGCTGTCTAAGGAAGAAACTGCCCCACTAGAGATTTATCAAAACATGGCGGAGCTTGCCGCTTTTAGCTTTTACGGAACGACGAATGTACGGCAATTGCTGCTTCGGGTGGTGACACAGGATGAATGGTCAGGAGAACGTCATTTGCTGCTTGCATCCGATATACGCCGGAACGAGTGGACGAACGAGGCATTGGAACAGCTGAGAAGCCGGGAAGGCGCGGAATTGCCAGAGGATTTGAGGTCCCGTTTCCGCATTACGGTAACGCCCATGTGGCAAAACAGGTTTAACGGTGTATATACAGATTAGATGTTTCTGCCGGTGGACCTACAGTACTTTAGTCGCGAATCATTTTAAATTGTGATATAATATAAGGCATTGCAATTATTTGAGTATAGCAGAAAGTCATGTCTCGGAGGCTTAGGATGAAACCGTATCGCGTACCCCAATTAGCAAGGAAATATGTGGAATACGACATGATTCAACAACATACGGAAATGCCGGCTTTTCCTGACAGCCGTACCCGTTTGATGTTTGTGTTTTTGAACCGGAATGCGCAGGAGCTGCATGCCAGTGAGGACGAACTGTACGCATTGGTAACCTCGCTTGTGCAGATGGGGCTGGATACGCATGATATGATTGATACTTTATCCGGTATACGGAGCCCGGAGGAGATGCGTTCCAGACAGCTGAAAGTGTTAGCTGGGGACTATTTTAGCAGTCGTTTTTATCAGCTGCTTGCACTGGCAGGCCGCATCACGGCCATTTCGAAGCTGAGTGATGCTGTATGTGAAGTGAACGCAGGGAAAATGAATCTGTACTGGGGAATGAAGCAATTCCGATTGGATGCAACTCAGTATTTAACTCAGATGGTTCGTTTCAAAAAGGAGCTTTTTTTATCATTCACTTCACTTGTAGCAGAACAGGATCAGGAAATTTGGAAGCAGCTTCTCAACAAATTTGCCCTCTGTGACACCTTGGTGGAGGAATGGGGCAAGCGGACAGAACCGGACAAGTCCCGTTTCGGATATATGTTCTGGCATATTTATGGTAACGGGGACCGGAACGAGCAGGCATTGCTTTCAGAGAGTGGTACTGACACTGAAGCATGGCGTAAGCTTGTTCTGAAATACAAAGCCGAGGATGCGATACTGGACAAGCTTCGCACGGCTGTTACACACATCCGGCAGATCCTGTCAGATGATCAAAATACGGGGATCGAGGAATTTGAACGCATGCTTGAGCCTTTCCTGAAGCTGCTAAATAGTCCGCACCCAGTTGTGAGGGAAGGTTAGGTGAACGTGATGGGATCAAGCGACACCAAGCCGAAAGAGCAATTCGTTCATGGCGTGTTTGAAAGCATAGCAGGTAAATACGATTTGATGAACGATATACTGAGCTTTCGCAGACATAAGGCTTGGCGGAAATTTACGATGAAAAAAATGAACATGCATCGCGGCGATACGGCAATTGATCTTTGCTGTGGTACATGTGACTGGACGCTTGCGATGGCACGAGCAAGTGAAAGTGGTCACATCGTAGGACTCGATTTTAGTCAGAACATGCTCAATGTTGGCGAGCGTAAGATTACATCAGAATCCCGTGAAAAGCAAATTAAGCTTGTTCAGGGCAACGCGATGGAACTACCTTTTGAAGATAATTCATTTGATTATGCGACGATTGGTTTCGGTCTGCGCAACGTGCCTGATCTGCGCCACGTGTTACAGGAGATGCAACGAGTCGTCAAACCTGGCGGGCAGGTCGTATGTCTGGAATTGTCCAAACCTACTTGGCAGCCGTTCAAGGGAATTTACTACACATATTTTCAACACATCTTGCCCATGCTCGGCAAATTGTTCGCCAAACGTTATGAGCAGTATAAATGGCTCCCTGATTCGTTGGCGCTTTTTCCAGGAAGGGATGAGTTGGCTGGCATCTTCCGTGAAGTCGGATTGAAGGATGTTCAGGCTCATTCTCTCACCGGAGGCATTGCGGCATTGCACATTGGAATCAAGGAGAGTCAGCATGTTTAAGAAAATTGCTATTTTTTTGGAAATGATTAAAATTGAACATACGTTATTTGCGCTCCCATTTGCATTCATGGGGGCTGTATTGGGGTCTGTTATCGTGACAGGCAACCTTCCCTCTTGGCCGCAGATCGGCTGGATTCTGCTAGCTATGGTTGGCGCACGTAGCGCGGCTTTTGGCTTCAATCGTATGATTGACCGGGTGATTGACGGGAAAAATCCGCGCACAGCAGGACGCGCTATCCCGGCGGGGTTGCTCAAATCGAGCGAAGTGGTGATTTTCATTATCGTCAGTTTGGTGTTGTTATTCTGGGCATCATTCAAGTTAAGTCCGCTGGCGTTCAAGCTGTTCCCGCTGGCCTTTTTTATGCTCGTTTTTTATTCTTACACCAAGCGTTTCACTTGGCTTTGCCATATTGTGCTTGGTCTGACCATTGGTTTGGCGCCACTCGGCGCGTGGGTTGCAGTAACGGGACAAATAGATTTGACTGCTATCGTACTATATCTCACGATTGCATTTTGGACGGCGGGATTTGATGTAATTTATGCTTGTCAGGATATAGATTTTGACCAAAACGAAGGAGTTTATTCTATTCCTGCCCGTTTTGGTGTAGCAGGTGCGTTGAACATCGCTCGGGCATTCCACGTCATTACGGCAATCGGATTTATTGTACTGTTCTTTATTGCAGATTTAAGCTGGTGGTATCTGGCGGGCATGATTATTTCGTACATTATTTTATTTTATGAACACTATATCGTATCTCCAAAAGATTTGAGTCGTTTGCAGACGGCATTCTTTACTATGAACGGTGTACTTAGCACTGTCGTGTTTGCCTTTACACTGATTGATTTGGTGGTGCGTCAATACTAATGAATAATCAGGTGAGCGGACATCAAGGCAAACGAATCGTTATTGGCATTACAGGCGCGAGCGGAAGCATTTATGGTGTGCGACTGGTAGAGACTTTGCTGGACTTGCAATACACAGTTCACCTGATCGTTTCCAATGCTGGCTGGCGGGTATTGAAAGAGGAGTTGGGCTGGAATGTGACTGACCGGGAAGGGGCTTTGAATGAACAATTCGGAGGCCGTCCCGGTTCTCTTGTATACCATCCGTTCACAGATATTGGAGCTTCGATTGCGAGCGGCTCTTATTTGGTGGATGCGATGATTATTATGCCATGCTCGATGGGGACGTTGTCAGCAGTAGCACACGGTTCGTCCGATAATCTCATGGCGAGAGCAGCGGACGTGATGATGAAGGAAGGTCGTCCGCTGATCCTTGTGCCTCGTGAAACGCCTCTACATGCCATTCATTTGGAAAACATGCTTAAGCTTGCGAGACTCGGCGTCAAAATGATTCCGGCTATGCCGGCTTTTTACTTTCATCCGAAGACGCTGGATGATATTGTGCTGTTCCTCGTAGGCAAAGTATTGGACAGCTTGCGTATAGAACATCAACTGTTTACGAGATGGGGGGATTCCGATGCCGACGCCGGACACCAAGACAATCACAATCGGAAAAATTAAATATACAAACGCTTGGCCTATTTTTCATTATTTTAATCCTTCTGAGCTTCTCCATTCGGCGGAGATGGTTTCTAAAGTTCCGGCTGAATTGAATCGAGGTATGCTGAATGGGAGTTTGGATATCAGTGCGATGTCCTCATTTGCGTATGCATCGGGTGCTGAGGAAATGCTATTGTTGCCGGATTTATCCGTCAGTGCAGATGGTCCTGTGCAATCCATTTTACTATTTTCACGCAAGCCGCTTGACGAAATCAAAAACGGAACCATTGCACTAACGAATACGTCTGCTACATCCGTGAATTTGTTGAAAATTTTGATGCAAAAGGCATGGGAAGGTCAGCCTTCCTATTTTGACTGTGAACCGGATCTTGACTTGATGCTGGAACAGGCAGATGCAGGGCTGCTGATTGGAGATCACGCGATTAAGGCATCTTGGCGAAGCGAAGGTCTGTATGTTACGGACCTCGGAGAAGAGTGGAAGCGCTGGACGGGCTATAGTATGACTTTTGCTGTATGGGCAGTACGACGTGCTGTTGCTGCTCAAAATCCCGCGGCGGTGGCTGAAATTGCAAGTGCGTTCCGCGTAAGCAAGCAGCGTAGTCTGTCGGACCTGACGCCTGTTATTTCTGAAGCATGCGAGGAAATTGGAGGTCTGCGAGATTATTGGGAGCGCTACTTTACTAATCTGTGTTATGATTTTGGAGAGAAGCAACAACAAGGTTTAGAGCTTTATTTTCAGTATGCGCATGAACTGGGGCTGCTTGACCGACGAGTGAAGCCGCTTCTCTGGAGTGACAATACGCTGACACGGGTGAAAGAATGAAACGATTGGATTTGTTCGGTTTATTAAAGAAGGATATGAACTTTATAGAAGAAGAGTTGTATCGCAGTATCGACAGTACGGAGCCGTTGATTAATGATACGTCGCTTCATCTGCTTAAAGCAGGGGGCAAGCGTTTGCGTCCCGTATTTGTATTACTGGGAGGCAAGTTTGGGGAATATGATCTGGACAAGCTCAAACGTATAGCGGTACCTCTGGAACTGATTCATTCTGCCTCTCTCGTTCACGACGATGTGATTGACGATGCGGAAATGAGACGCGGTCAACCCACCGTGAAGTCCAAATGGGACAATCGGGTGGCTATGTACACCGGAGACTACATATATGCACGTGCGCTGTCTATTGCTGCTGGACTGCCGAATCCCGACATTCACCGGGTACTGTCTAAAGCGCTGGTGCAGATGTCCATTGGTGAAATGGAACAAATTCGTGATTTTTTTAATGTGGATCAGAGTGTGCGGAATTATTTGCTTCGCATACGGCGAAAAACGGCATTGTTGATTGCGGTTAGTTGCCAGCTGGGAGCTATGGCTGCAGGGGCACGAGAAAGTGTCAATTCCCTGCTGTACAGCTACGGCTATAACGTAGGTATGGCTTTTCAAATTCAGGATGATCTGCTTGATCTGTGTGGCACGGAAAAAAAGATTGGCAAGCCGCCGGGCAGCGATATGAGACAGGGGAATATTACGCTTCCGGTGATTTATGCGCTTGAACAGCCTGAGTTGCGTGCCGATCTACTGGCTGAAATCCGCCGCATTCAGGATGGAGATGGGCAAGGAGACGCACGCAAAGCGGTGGATATGATCAAAAAAAGTGAAGGAATCGCTAAAGCTGAAATTCTCGCCGACCGATATATTAATAAAGCGCTAAACGCGCTGGACTTACTACCAGATGTCAAAACAAAAAAGACGCTACGCGATATTGCTCATTTTGTAACACGCCGCTCCTACTAAAGTTGTGTTTTGGGTTTGCTGTGACAAAATGCTTTAACCGGTTCCAAGCTTTCTGTTACAATACAGTTTAGTACTGTATAAATACATTAGATTGGATTGGGAGTGAGCCGATGGATCGTACTTTTTTGATGGTTAAACCGGATGGTGTACAACGTGGATTGATTGGACGTATCATCAGTCGACTGGAAGACAAAGGCTTCAAAATGACGGCTGGCAAGCTTGTGCAAGTATCTAGAGAACAGGCAGAACGGCATTATGCGGAGCATGTGGGCAAGCCTTTTTTTGAAGAGCTTGTAGGTTTTATCACATCAAGCCCTGTGTTTGCTATGGTATGGGAAGGGGATAACATCGTTACGCTTTCCCGCTTGTTGATTGGTAAAACACAAGTAACTGAAGCTCTTCCGGGCACAATTCGTGGAGACTTTGCAGCACATACACCGTTTAACCTCATTCATGGTTCAGATTCACCGGAGAGCGCAGAGCGCGAGATTGCAAATTTTTTCATGCCGGAAGAATCCATTCGGTATGAAAAAAGTGTGGCGACCTGGATGTAAGTTAAATTACGTATGAAGAAGGATGGTAGCATGACGGATATGGAACTGGGTCAGACGGACCCCGATTACACAGCGTTTATCCGCAAAATCAAGGACAGCACAGGTATTGATCTTGCACAATACAAAGAAGCACAGATGAAAAGGCGGTTAACTACGCTTCGCAACAAAAACGGGTTTCCCAGTTTTGTTTCTTTTTATGATGCCATGATGAAGGAAAAACCTCTATTCTATGAATTTTTGGATCGAATGACGATCAATGTTTCGGAATTTTGGCGAAATCCCAATCGGTGGGAAGTGCTGCGAGATACAATCTTGCCACAGCTGCTTGTGGGGAAGCAGAAGCTTAAGCTGTGGAGTGCTGCCTGCTCGACTGGTGAAGAGCCTTATAGCCTGGCTATGGTTCTCGACGGTAAAGGGATTTTGGGGAATTGTTCCATTACAGCTTCCGACATTGATGACGGTGCATTGGCAAAAGCCAAGGAAGGCAAATATTTGGAGCGTTCGCTCAAGGATGTACCTGAGCAGGTGGCTAGCAAATATTTTAAGCCGGATGGTGCGATGTATCGAATTGATGACCGTTTGAAACAAGCCGTGAAATTTCAAAAGCAAAACTTGCTGCTGGATCGGTTTGAGGATGGTTATGATCTCATTATCTGTCGAAATGTAATGATTTATTTTACAGAAGAGGCCAAACATACGTTGTATCAAAAGTTTGCAGCCAGTCTTCGTCCCGGCGGTGTGTTATTTGTCGGTAGTACAGAGCAAATCTTTTCTCCTAACCAATATGGTCTGGAATCGACGGAAACCTTTTTTTATCGCAAAAAAGCATAAGCCTGCATGTATCATCCAAAGTTTGTAGGAACTTATTTATATCCTTGAGTAATTGATGGTTGGCTTATCAGCAAAGCACGTCCTTTAGCCCCTTTGGCTAAGAGGCGTGTTTTTGTTTATCTGCATACACGTGGCTTTTCTTGTCAAAGAAAGGTGCGTATACTATAATGAAGCACAGTTAAAGATTTTAGCGATGCACAGTTTAACAGTTTAAAGGGGGAACGCGTCATGAGTTTACGTTATTTAACCGCGGGGGAAACGCATGGTCCCCAGCTAACTGCCATTGTAGAGGGTATGCCGAGCAATTTAAAATTGGATTTTGAGGAATTGAATTTTCAGCTGCACCGTCGTCAGAAAGGGTATGGACGGGGTCGGCGTATGCAGATTGAAAAAGATACGGCGAAGATTGCCGGAGGCGTACGTCACGGCTATACCACAGGTGCACCGATTGCGCTGGTTGTGGAAAATAACGATTGGAAGCACTGGCAGAACATTATGAATATTGAGCCTATTGAAGGCAGTGATGAAGACAAGCGTCGGGTTCACCGGCCACGTCCGGGTCATGCGGATTTGAATGGCGGAATGAAATACAACCTGAAGGACCTTCGTAACGTGCTGGAGCGCTCCAGTGCACGTGAAACAGCAATTCGTGTGGCATGCGGCGGTTTGGCCCGTCAATTGCTGGCTGAGTTCGGAATCAAGGTGGCAGGTCAGGTCATCCGTATTGGGGAAATCGAAGCTCCTTACCGTGATTTGCCGATTGATGAGCTGATTGCCGTGACAGAAGCCTCCTCGGTGAGAGTAACCGATCCAGAAACCGAAAAGAAAATGGAAGCATACATTGATCTGATCAAGCAAGAAGGTGATTCAGTCGGTGGGGTAGTGGAGTGTATTGTAGAAGGTGTTCCGATTGGTCTGGGCAGTCATGTACAGTATGATCGGAAACTGGATGCACGTATCGCACAAGGCGTCATGTCGATTAATGCATTTAAAGGCGTGGAGATTGGCATCGGCTTTGAAGCAGGGGAATTGCGCGGTTCACAGGTGCATGACGAGATTCTATATGATGAGGAACGTGGATATCACCGTCGTACCAATCGTTTGGGTGGTTTTGAGGGTGGTATGACGAATGGAATGCCAGTTGTGGTTCGTGGCGTAATGAAGCCGATTCCCACACTCTACAAGCCGTTGCAAAGCGTCGACATTGATACAAAGGAAGCGTTCACCGCACAGGTTGAGCGTTCGGATGCATGTGCAGTGCCAGCGGCAAGCGTAGTCATGGAGCATGTCGTAGCTTGGGAGATTGCGAAAGCTTTGCTAGAAAAATTCGGTGGGGATTCGATTGAAGAGATTCGCGCGAATATTGCATCCTACGAAGAACAACTGGGGCGGTACTAAGATGAGTACGCTGACGGTACAACTTGGCGAACGTTCTTATCCTATTCATATCGGACGAGGGCTGTTACATCGAGCCGGAGAGTTGTTGAAGGAACGAGGAATTGCGCAAAAAAGCCCGTTGTTGATTGTTTCTGACGAAAATGTAGCGGGATTCTACTTGGCAACATTGGAGAGCAATCTTCAGGCATCTGGCTACAAGACAGTGTCCTTTGTCGTTAAGCCAGGTGAAACCTCCAAGTCGCTTGCTGTATTTGAGCAGGTCATAACAGCAGCCATTGAGGGCGGTTTGGATCGCAATTCAGCCGTTATTGCACTTGGTGGTGGTGTGGTGGGTGATTTGGCTGGATTTGTGGCAGCTTCTTATATGAGAGGTGTCAAGTTTGTACAGATCCCCACTACGATCCTTGCCCATGATAGTAGCGTGGGTGGTAAGGTCGGCATCAACCATCCTTTGGCGAAGAATATGATAGGAGCCTTCCATCAACCGGAACTTGTGTTATATGACGTAGATACGTTGTCTACCTTGCCTCCTCGTGAGGTATCTGCGGGGCTTGCTGAAATGATCAAGCATGGTTTGATCTGGGATGCTGATTTCGCCCAGTGGTGCCGTGACCATGCGACTGATTTACTTGCGCTGGATGCGACAGCTCTGGAGTACGGTCTGGAAAAGGGATGTTCCGTAAAAGCCGAAGTGGTGTCGCGCGATGAACGAGAAAATGATTTACGCGCTATTCTAAACCTAGGTCATACGATTGGTCATGCGATTGAAGCCATTGCGGGATATGGTGAGTTTTTACACGGGGAAGCCATTTCTATTGGTATGGTCGGCTCCGCACTTTTGGGCGTGAAGCTGGGGGCAGATCCTTCTTTGGTAGATGAAACGAAGGATATGTTGTCTTCGCTACGGCTACCGACCTCCCTTCCGTCACATCTCGATACAGATCGGCTGCTGGACGCGATGATGCATGACAAAAAGTTCAAAGAAGGCAGCATTACTTTTGTCGTCCCACGTAGCATCGGGCACGTGGAGGTTGTGAAGGATATTTCCGTCTCTTACATCCGACGAGTTATTGAACAGTTAAAAGAGGGGGCGTAACGATGTACAATCGGGGAATTCGTGGCGCGACGACCGTAGTGAATAATGAAGAAAACGAAATTTTGGAAGCAACATGCCAACTACTGGAGGAAATTGTATCCTACAATGAAATTCAGCCGGAGGATATTAGTAACGTATGGATTACGGTGACCCATGACCTGGATACTGCCTTTCCAGCCAAGGCCATTCGTCAGCTTGATGGCTGGGATATGGTTCCGCTCATGTGTGCATTAGAAATTCCTGTGGCAGGCAGTTTACCCAAGTGCATCCGTTTGATGGTACAGGTGAACACCGATAAATCCCAGCGGGAAATTAAACATGTATATTTGAACGGAGCACAGGCGTTAAGACCGGATCTGGCTTCCCAAGGGAAATAAGTGCCCGTTTTTAAAGTTGATGGTTGCCAAAGTAACATCCCATGAGATATAGTGTGTGTAGCAGAGTTAAGTAGAGTAGAGTTAGCCAGAGACAGAGTTGAGATGAGAAGAGTGCAGCCTTAGCCAATTCCATATGAGATTACAGAGATCGGCGGTAGCGGGTAAGCTTTTGTCTATGAAGAGATATTCTTCTACAGAGAAGCTTATTTGAGGCAACCTGTGCGGTTATACAAAAGGGATGAGTGTATACTTATCTATTTGCTGTAGTCATTTTACATATGGAGCATTCTTATAATTTCGATAACTGACAGCCTCTACCTTACCGGTAGAGGCTTTTTTATATTCTCTCCTTTGGTTCTGCGCCAATTTGGAAAGGAAGTGATCTCATGTTAACGCCGCATGTGGAGCAAGTGATAACGATGGCGAGTGAATTTAACCTGATTCCTGTGTACAAAAAAGTGCTGGCTGATATGGAGACGCCGATTCGGATTTTCCGTCGGTATGCCGAGCGGGACCGTGCCTTTCTGCTAGAGAGTGTTGAGGGAGGCGAACAGTGGGCGCGACATTCATTCATCGGTACAGACCCGTTTCTAATGGTCTCGGGTAAAAAAGGACGTTTGATATTGGAGCAACACGGTAAACGGCAAATATTAAACGACAAGCCGATTGAAGCGCTCAAAGCATTGCTTCGTAAATACCGTAGTCCGAAACTGAAAGAAATGCCTCCATTTACAGGCGGGGCTATCGGATTTTTTGGATATGACTTGCTTCAATACTATGAAAAGCTGCCAGAGCATTCGGTAGATGATTTGAATATGGATGATATTCGTTTTATGTTCTGCGATCAAGTAATTGTCTTTGATCATGTGAAACAGCAAATTTTGCTGGTCGGCAATGTTCATATAGGCGAAGGGTTTCGCGATGAGGACATTCGTGCTGCTTATGCTGATGTGGAACGCAGGTTGGAGGAAACGGCGCAGTATCTGCGCAAGCAGACCCCGCCTGAGCGATTAGGATCGGCTTCCATTCCTGATGATGTGGAACTAGGTGAGATCCAATCCAATATGACGAAGGAACAATTTATATCAAACGTAGAGCAGGCGAAGGAGTATATCCGCTCCGGTGATATTTTTCAGGTTGTACTATCCCAGCGTTTTCACATTGATACAGAGGCCTCTCCTTTACAGGTATACCGCGTGCTGCGCACGATGAACCCGTCGCCATATATGTATTATTTGAAAATGGATGACGAGATCATCGTAGGCACCTCGCCTGAGGCACTCGTCAAGGTGGAAAACGGCCGGGTAGAAACCCGTCCTATTGCAGGAACGAGACCACGTGGGGTAACGGAGACAGAAGATGCGGCACTTGCTGAAGAACTGTTAAACGATGAAAAAGAGCGTGCAGAACATCTGATGCTGGTCGATTTGGGAAGAAATGATTTGGGCCGTGTATCACAGTTTGGCACAGTCAAATGCGATACGTTTATGGAAATTGAACGCTATTCCCATGTCATGCACATTGTTTCCAATGTGTCGGGTGAGCTACGTGAGGACAAAGATTTCTTCGATGCCTTCCTGTCTTGTCTGCCAGCTGGCACTGTATCGGGGGCTCCGAAGCTACGGGCCATGGAGATTATTGCTGAGTTGGAGCGGGAAGCACGCGGACCCTATGCAGGGGCGATTGGATATTTGGGCTTCTCGGGCAATATGGACGCTTGCATTACGATTCGCACGATTGTGTTTAAAAAGAACCGGGCCTATGTCCAGGCAGGCGCTGGAATTGTGTGGGACTCGGTTCCGGAAAGCGAGTATCAGGAGACGGTAAACAAAGCAAAGGCATTGCTGAAGGCAATCCGCACGGCAGAAGTGATGTTCCCGGCAACGACACAGCCCTATAACAGCGTCATCAACCAGGATTATTTGTATACTCCGTAACACACAAAAATCTGATTTTGAGGAGGAGACGACAATGGAACGACATGACATGATGCAAGTGGGGTTAAGCCGGATCATTGAGGGACAGCATCTTTCGCGTACGGAGGCCCGTAGCGTAATGGAACAGATTATGAGTGGAAGTGCTACACAGGCGCAAATTGGCGGGCTGCTGACGGCTCTTCGCCTCAAAGGGGAAACGGTAGATGAAATCACTGGTTTTGCCGAGGCTATGCGTAGCTACGCTAGTCCAGTGCAAGCTGAAGAAGGTAGTGGTCGTTTGCTGGACACATGTGGCACTGGAGGTTCGGGTATTCACAAGTTTAATATTTCCACGATATCCGCGATCATCGCAGCTTCGGTGTCAGTGCGGGTAGCAAAGCATGGCAATCGTTCTGCAAGTGGCCGTGCTGGGAGCGCTGATGTCCTGGAGGCATTGGGAGTCAACATTCATTTGACGAGTGATCAGGCTAGGTCATGTCTGGACCGAATCGGCATCTGCTTTTTATTCGCGCAGCTGTATCATCCGTCTATGAAGCATGCCGCCGCGCCGCGTCGCGAGCTGGGTGTACGGACGGTATTTAATATGCTTGGTCCATTGACGAATCCGGCTGGTGCGGATCGGCAGCTGTTGGGCATTTATGACGCCAACAAAACGGAAGTCATTGCCGAGGTATTGAACCAGCTTGGCTCCAAACGGGCCATGGTTGTCAGTAGTCTGGATGGGCTAGATGAAATTAGTATTTCAGCTGCGACACGAGTATCCGAGTTGAAGGACGGCAAGGTTCACACGTTCGAGCTTCATCCGTCGGATCTGGGCTTGCAGACGCATTCTCTCGATCAGGTGCTGGGTGGCGACGCACAGGTTAACGCAGATATCATACGACGAATTTTGAACGGAGAGCATGGAGCTTATCGGGATGTTGTGCTAGCGAATGCAGGAGCGTGCATTTATGTATCAGGGGCAGCAGACACCTTGACGGACGGAGTAGCACGAGCGGCAGAAGCCATTGACTCGGGACTGGCACTCTCCAAGCTGGATCAATTAATACAGGCAACGGGGGAATATCAATATGTATCTTGATAAAATTGTGGTGACGAAGCGACAAGAAGTGGAGCAGCTTAAGAAGCATTTTCAAATAAGTGAAGCTGAACGATTAATTGCTGATTTACCTGCGACGAGAGGATTCGAAAATGCGATCGCGAGCGGACGCAACCGTCCGCTCGGACTGATTGCTGAGGTGAAGAAGGCTTCCCCATCCAAAGGGTTGATTCGACCGGATTTCCATCCTGTGGACATTGCACGTGCATATGAGGGAGCAGGAGCGGATTGCATTTCTGTACTGACAGATGTGACGTATTTTCAGGGGAGCCCTAAATATTTACAGCAAATTCGCGATCAGGTGAAGATTCCGCTGCTGCGAAAGGATTTTATCATTGATGAACGGCAAATATATGAAGCTCGTCTGCTGGGAGCGGATGCGGTGCTGTTGATTGCCGCTATCCTGGAACCGCGTGTATTAGGGTCCTTTTTACAGATCGCCAAGGACCTCGGGCTGGACGCATTGGTAGAGGTGCATGACAGCGAGGAGCTTAAAGCGGTGCTGGAGCTGGGGACAGCAACCTTGATTGGTGTAAATAACCGAAATCTGCGGACATTCGAGACTCGTCTCCAGACGACAGAGGAGCTGATCTCACTAATTCCTAAAGGGATTACGTTCATCAGTGAGAGCGGAATTGCGGGACCGGAAGATGTTAAGTATCTGTATTCGGTAGGTGCACACGGTATCCTGGTCGGGGAGCATCTGATGCGCAAGGAAGATGTAGGACAGGCTGTAGCCGAATTGATGGACGGGGTTAAAGCATGAACAAAACGGGCATAAAAATTTGTGGACTTCAAAGCGTTGAAGTGCTAAAATCTATGGTAAACTTACCGGTCGATTATATAGGTTTTGTGTTTGCCGACAGCAAGCGCCGGATTGACGGCGTACAGGCTGGAGAGCTGCTTCGCGTATTGGATGAATGGACCTCAGGCAGCAGACCGCGCAGCGTGGGTGTATTTGTGAACCCTGGTGATGCACTGTTAAATGATGTGATGGAGAAAGCACCCTTGGATGTCATACAGCTGCATGGGCAGGAAAGTCCGCAGCGCTGTCGGGAGATCAGGGAGCGTTTTGGTATACAGGTATTCAAGGCATGGTCTGTGGACAGTCAAGGGCAGCTAGAACGCTCGGCGGACGAATTGGATGCCTATGTCGGGACAATTGACGCTTTACTGCTGGATACATACGATCCCCTGTATGGTGGCGGCTCCGGAAAAACGTTTGCGTGGGATCGAATTCCTGCCTATCAGGCTTGGACTCATCAACATGGAATCCCTTTGTTTGTAGCCGGCGGGCTGACTGCCGATAATGCGGAAAAGCTAGTTCATGAGTATCATCCCGATGGGCTGGATGTATCCAGCGGTGTAGAGACGAACGGAGTCAAGGACATTGCAAAAATCACAGCATTCGTAGAAAGGGTGAAGCAGGCATGACACAATTACCTGATAACAACGGACGTTTTGGAACATTTGGAGGACGTTTTGTACCGGAAACGTTGATGAACGCACTGATTGAATTGGAGGAATCCTACCGTAAGTACGCGGATGATCCCGAGTTTAAAGCAGAGTTGAACGGGCTCCTAAAGGACTATTCTGGTCGGGAAACGCCACTTTATCATGCGGAGCGTCTGAGTCAGCATTTGGGCGGGGCTAAAATTTACTTGAAGCGCGAAGATTTAAATCATACCGGTGCCCACAAAATCAATAATGCATTAGCTCAGGGTTTGTTGGCGAAGCGTATGGGTAAACAGAAGGTCATTGCTGAGACAGGCGCAGGACAGCATGGTGTCGCGACAGCGACTGTGGCTGCGTTGCTCGGATTGGAATGCAAGGTGTTTATGGGCGAAGAGGATACTGTGCGCCAGCAGCTGAACGTCTTTCGGATGCAGCTTTTGGGTGCAGAGGTCATTCCGGTGACATCGGGTACACGTACACTTAAGGATGCCGGGAATGAAGCTTTGCGTTACTGGGTCAGCCATGTCCATGATACGTTCTATATTTTGGGTTCAGCTGTCGGCCCGCATCCGTATCCGATGATGGTGCGGGACTTCCAACGTGTGATTGGTGATGAAACACGTCGCCAGATCCTAGAGAAGGAAGGCAGACTTCCGGATGTCATCGTGGCAGCGATCGGTGGCGGAAGCAATGCCATCGGCATGTTTTATCCTTTTATTGAGGATCAGGGTGTCGCTTTGATTGGCGTGGAGGCCGCTGGAAAAGGTGTCGAAACGGAATTCCATGCAGCTACGATGACCAAGGGAACACAAGGGGTCTTCCAAGGCTCTATGAGTTATCTGCTTCAGGATGAGTACGGACAAGTGCAGCCTGCGCATTCCATCTCGGCTGGACTGGATTATCCAGGTGTTGGACCGGAGCATTCATACCTGAAAGATATTGAGCGGGCCAAGTATGTTCCGATTACCGATCAGGAAGCGCTGGATGCGCTTCAGCTTCTCTGCCGTACCGAAGGAATACTTCCTGCATTAGAGTCGGCACATGCAGTTGCACAGGTCGTCAAGCTGGCACCTACGTTGACGGCAGATGATATTATCGTCATTTGTTTGTCTGGACGCGGGGATAAAGATGTGGACTCCATTATCAAGTATTTGGGAGGAAATCCGTCATGAATTTAATTGATCAGGCGTTTGGTCGCATTAAAAATGAAGGCAAAACGGCATTAATTCCTTTTCTGACGGTAGGTGACCCGGATGTGGATACTACAATAGAGATCATTCGGCAGTTAGAGTCGGCCGGAGCTGACATATTGGAACTGGGTGTACCCTATTCCGACCCGCTGGCTGACGGTCCTGTAATTCAGCGCGCGTCTGAGCGTGCACTGAAACGGCAAATTTCCATCCGCACGTGCATGGAGACAGCTTCTCTGGCTAGGGCGGCAGGTTCAAGCCTGCCTTTTATTCTGTTCACGTATTATAACCCTGTATTACAGATGGGTATGGATGCTTTCTTCGCAGGCTTGCAGGAGCACGGTATCAGTGGTCTGATTATTCCGGACCTTCCGCTGGAGGAAGCGGAGGAGCTGGGAGGACGGGCAGCAGAGGTGGGTGTGCATCTGATTCCTCTGGTGGCTCCAACTTCTGAACAGCGGATCGAGCGAATTGTCCGTCAGGCCCGAGGATTTGTATACTGTGTATCCTCGCTGGGTGTAACCGGGGAAAGAGCTTCCTTTTTTGAAGGTATAGAGGGCTTTATCGCGCAGGTCAAACGGCATACGGATATTCCGGTAGCGGTCGGCTTTGGGATCTCTACTCAAGAGCAGGTAGCCCGGTTTTCAAACATTTGCGATGGAGTTGTGGTCGGCAGTGCTATTGTACGTCAGGTGGAAGAAGCCATTCCATTGCTGAATGATTCTGCGCGCAGGCAAGAAGGTCTTTTGCAAATTCATAATTTTGTGGCACAATTAAAGCAGTAATGGCTGTCAAAATAGAAAGTAATAAATATGTTCTGATTGGATAGAGGAGGTAGGGGCATGCAACCTAAACCGCATATTGTACATTTGCCAGTATATCAGCCCGGTAAACCGATTGAAGACGTAAAACGTGAGCTGGGACTCGATGAAGTCATCAAGCTCGCCTCGAACGAGAATCCGTATGGTAGCTCTCCCAAAGTGTTGCAGGCCATTCAGCAGGAGTTTGCTAACATTAGTGTATATCCTGACGGAAGTGCCGTAGCTTTGACACAGGCACTAGCTAAACGGACGGGTTTAAAAGAGGAACAGTTTATCTATGGCTGCGGATCTGACGAAATAATTGCGTTGATTACGCGTGCTTTTCTCCTTCCCGGGGAAGAAAGCATTATGGCCGATCAGACATTTTCCGTATACAAAAGTAACGTAGAAATTGAGGGAGCGGTTGCAGTTGAGGTGCCTTTGCGTGACGGTGTACATGATCTGGATGCTATGCTGTCCCACATCAATGACCGTACGAAAATTATTTGGATCTGTAATCCAAATAACCCGACGGGCACGATTGTACCCGAAGCAGAGCTGATTGCGTTTTTGGACCAAGTACCAAAGCATATCATGGTTGTACTGGATGAAGCCTACGCCGAGTTTGTGACGGATCGCTCGTATCCCGACGGCATTCGTTTGTTGCCAGCGTATGAAAACCTGGTTGTACTACGCACCTTCTCCAAAATCTATGGGCTTGCTTCGCTGCGCATTGGTTATGGTATGGGAGCTGAGTCAATCATTCGCTTGATAAATCAGGTTCGTGAACCGTTTAATACATCACGGGTAGCACAGGCTGCGGCCATTGCTGCCTTGGAAGATCAGGAATTTGTTCAAGAATGCCGGGATCGTAATGCAGAGGGCAGAGCTTATTTGCAAAATGAGCTGAAGCGTCTGGGACTGGAGTCTTTCCCGGCACATGGTAATTTTATTATGCTGGATGTACGTCGTCCATCCGGTGAAGTATTCCAGGAGTTGCTTCGTAAAGGTGTGATTATTCGCGCAGGTCATCACAAATATCCGACATATATTAGGGTGTCGGTTGGATCACAGCCGCAAAATGAGTTGTTTATTCGTGCGCTGGAACAGGTCCTGGGGGCGGAAGCGGCGAAAGTACGCCTATAATTTCCGCAGATGGGATTTGATAATTGATGAAGATTGCCATTTTCGGCGTGGGACTGATTGGTGGGTCCCTCGCACTTTGTTTTAAAGGGAAGCCAGATATTACTGTTGCCGGCCATGCTCATCTCCCTGAACTGATGGAACCGATGTTAAGCCGTGGTGTCGTGGACACCGCGACTCTCTCGGTTGAAGAAGCGGCAGCGGATGCCGATTTTATTTTTTTATGCGTACCTGTGGGCTTACTGGAGCATTATCTCGAACTGTTAAGCAAGTTACCGCTTAAAGCGGGTTGTATTATCACTGATGTAGGCAGCACGAAATCGGCAATTGCCAAGAAAGCATCAGAAATTTCTTTGCGCAACGCTTACTTTATCGGTGGTCATCCGATGGCCGGTTCAGAGCGTTCCGGTGTAAAGGCTGCTTCCGCGTTGCTGTTTGAAAACGCATATTATGTGCTTTCCCCGGCAGAGGGTGTGCCTGAGGAAGCATACAGTTCACTGGAACGTTTGTTAAAATATACTAGTGCTCATGTTGTGCGTGTCCAACCTGATATGCACGATGACATTGTCGGCGCGATTAGCCATCTTCCGCACATTATTGCAGCGGCGCTGGTGAATCAGGTGCGAAAGCACAATGATGAAAATCCGTTGTACCGTACATTGGCCGCCGGTGGGTTCCGTGATATTACACGGATAGCCTCTAGTGATCCGGTTGTGTGGCGGGACATCTTACTGAGCAATCGTGAAGTTTTACTAGGTCTGTTGGAAGAATGGAACGGACAGATTGAGCGTTTTACCCATTTACTGAGAATACAAGACGGTGAGGGAATAGCTGACGAGTTTTTGACAGCTGGGCACTTCCGCAGTGAACTGCCAGAGCGTCGCAAAGGAGTCATCGTCTCCACGTTTGATCTGTATATTGATGTACCGGATACCCCAGGGATTATCGGGCGAATTGCTATGGAACTCGGTAATCACAGCATTAATCTGAGCAATATGCAAATCATTGAAAGCCGGGAGGATGTCCCAGGCATCATGCGGCTTTCCTTCCGTCAAGAGCAGGATTGGGAGCGTGCTAAGACTCTGCTGGATTCGATGGGCTATAAAGTGGTGGTATAGGAAGGAAAGTGAGATGTTCGTTAAGGAGGCCGCTTCGCGATTCATTTGATCTTACGATCGCTGTTGCCGCCGGATTTTTTTCGATCAGATTCTTTAATGGGAAAATCCGGCGGCAAAGGCGAACGCTCCGCTTCTCCAGATTCAAATGAACCTCTGCGCTACTGACCGCCTATAAAGCAACACACACTTTCTGGGAGTGAAGTAGTAGAAAAGATCTAGAGCGGACGAAGGTTTCTTCGTCCGCTTTTTTTAAAGCTCCTGTTTTTGAATAAAAAAAAGACCACCCGGGTAAAGCCCCGGGTGGTAGCTACTTTTAGTGAAGTAGCTGAGTAGGATAGGAGTGGAGAGAAACCATACTGTACTTTTATTATATGTATACGTTTTCATTTTGTCAATATTTTTTTAAAGCGTTTTCTTTTTGTGTATTTATCCTTATTGGTGCATTTGAAAAGAACACTTTCAATCGGTTAGTCATTTAATCTTGAAAAAATTTAAAATCCATTGAAAAGCTGTATAAATGAATTAGTTGCCAGCGTTAGGGAGGCATTGATGGAAATCGTGGGGATTTTGGACTTTTTTACTGGCGGTCATTTTGTGGTACAATGGGTAAGTCCATTTTGGATGTTGAATATTGTTGGGGATAGCACCGTTAATGTTGGCACTACATAGGGTAAGAAAATAACAAATGTTCCATGATGCTGTTTCATCCATTTGCGCAGAGTGCGCAACTTTTTTTGACCTGTTCGGTATATATAGACAGAATCGAACGGGAAAACAGCACATGTATGGGCGAGGAGGGTCTCACTCGGATGATGACAGATTCCCAGATGATTCAGGAAATCAAACAAGGTAATGTTGAGGTTTATTCAGAATTAATGAGGCGGCACCAACGTAAAATTTTAGCTTTTGTTTATCATATGCTGAAAAGTTCGAACCTGGAAATGATTGCTGAGGACTTATGCTCAGAGACGTTTTATAAAGCGTATCGGAGCCTGCACTCTTTTCGCGAGGTAGACGCATCGTTCTCCACTTGGTTATATACAATTGCACGCAATACGGTGCTAAGTGAGCTTCGCAAGCACCGTAGCGGTCAGGTTCCATTGGAGGAGAGCGGTTATGTACCGGTAGCTCCATCGGATGTAATTCCGGAGCAGGCCGTCCTTCGCGGTGAGAAGGTAGAGATGGTTCGTGAAGCGATCAATAGATTGCCTGAGAAGCAGCGATCTGCGCTGATTTTGCGTGAATATGAGCAATTAGATTATCAGGAGATTGCGACTATTTTAGGACAGACGGTCAGTGCGGTGAAGTCATTGCTTTTCCGGGCAAGAACCAGTGTGAAGACGCAGTTGGAGCCTTATTTTTTTGAGCCTCTCTATGAGGAAAACGAAGGGATGAGCAGCCAATGAAATCCAGGGACACTGAGGATTTGTTCGCTACAGGCAAAAATGTATCGAAACAAGACTCGGAGCGCAGACGGGCCAAAAGCTCGTCTGCTGGGTGGGAGCATGGTTCGGAAGAAAAAGAGTGGGATTTGTCAAAAGAAAATCGATCCACCATTCGTGATATTTCCTTTGAAATAACAGATGATAAGCTAGAGGCAATGAATCGCAGGGTCATGGATCGAATTTATGAAGAATCACCGTGGCTTGTTCCGGGCGAGCATCGACGTGCGCGTGTGAACCCAGCAGCCCGTAAGTATATGTCTGTATGGATCGCCGGCTTCTTGGCCGTATTTTTATGCAGCTTTTTGTTTTTGAACTGGAATGGAAGCTCCTCTCAGGAAAATCCCCCTCAAGCAGCTCCTGTCATGGACACTGGTATTTTACCGACAGGCCTGTTGGAAACTACAAGTACATCTCCACAATATCAATACCACATTAAAGATGTGAATAGTGGCATTATGGACCCGCTGGTTGCTAGCATTGTTCCTACTTATCCGCAATACTGGATGCTGTTGTCTGTATTGGCACTTGCGCTTGCTTTATTTTCTCTGGGCTGGATCCATCGGGCGAGAAGGGTCAGAAATTAGCAGGACAGCTGGTCCAATATGAATTCATAACAATGACTGAATAACAAAACAGCGGAGGAAACGACACGATGCTTATTGGCTTGATCAGACATGGATTGACGGATTGGAATGCGGTAGGGAAAATCCAGGGCCACAGTGATATTCCGTTGAATGAGGAAGGGCGCCGACAGGCACGCTTGCTAGCAGAACGATTAAAGGAAGAGCCTTATCATTGGGACGGGCTTATTACAAGTAGTCTCTCCAGAGCGAAAGAGACCGGGGAGATTATTGCTTCTGCTCTGCATCTCCCGTTGTTAGAGTCTGATGATCGACTAAGAGAACGTGCTTATGGTCAGGTCGAGGGCATGACGCAGGCCGAGCGTGAAGAGAAGTGGGGAGTCGACTGGCATCTGCTGGATCTCGGGCAGGAAAGCGATGCAGATCTTCAGCTTCGTGGGCTAGCTTTTATGGAGGCCATTTGGACGGGAAATCGGGACAAGAATCTGCTGGTCGTTTCCCACGGCGGTTTTTTGGCTAATTTGTATAAGGCTCTGTATCAGGAAAAATTCACGGAACGAATCGGCAATTTGTCACTTAGTGTACTCCAGCGTGAGGATATGGATTGGGCACCACTTTTGTATAACTGCACGAAGCATTTGCAAGAGAAAAGTGACTGTAACTCAAAAAGTTAGTAAAAGACCATGGCTTCTACTCATTGTAGGAGTCGTGGTCTTTTTTATTTTTTAATTATAGCTTTGCAAAAAAAAGGTTTAGAGTCTGAACAATCCGTCAAAGCTGTGGGTACAACAGGTAAGAATCAATTCCGGATGACAGTCCAGTGACGAGGCGATGGAACAATGAATCTGGCGGATATGCTGACATTTGCGGATATTGTGCATTTGAACAGAATCGCGGTGTATTACGATTGTGACTGTAAACCTAATTCCAAGCATGAGTTGATCCAGGGGATTTTGACGAAGCTCGGCAGCAGTAGTTTTTTTGAGACGCAGGTCAAGGAGCTGAGGTTGTCAGAGGTAAGGTTTTTGAACGCGCTGCTGTTCGATGACCGACCGTATTTCAGCATGGAGGAATTGGTTGCAATAGCCAAACAGTCTGTTGAGGAGGACGAAAGTCCTGGTGAGCGGCCAAGGGATATTGTGACCCGTCTGCGTTCTAGTGGCTGGTTGTTCAATGGTTCGACGCACAATACGAGGTATTTGTTCCAAATTCCGTTGGATATGAAGGAGCGTTTTCGACGTGTTATGGTACATGACTTCCAAAGCGGAATGACACGGGTGAGCGAACCGTCGTCGTACCGGGATGAAGGGCATCTGCTGGCAGAGGATTTACGGCTTTTCCTTCAATACATGGGGCAGCATGAGGTTCCGCTAAATCCCGAGGGAGCTTGGTATCGTCGCAATCAGCAGCAGCTGATGGAGCATTTGCACATTGCGGAGCCGCTTTTGGGTAAGGGAGGATGGCGTTTCGGGTATGGCTCCTCTTTTAAGTTTTATCCAGACCGAATGGCACTACTGTATGATTATGCCCGTCACTCCAAGTACATTGAGGAGAAAGGGGACCAAGTTGTGCTGACGGCAAAGGGAGAAGCGCATCAGGAGCATACAATTGAGCAGGAAATGATACAGCTATTCAGGTTTTGGTTAAGATTGTATAAAGGAGCCGTTCCTAATTTGCTCTCTCTAGTCTACTGGATTGGAGAATGTGCCAGGCCTTGGACGTCCTCAGAGTCGCTTTTTGTACATATCGGCCCACTGATTCGACCGTTTTACTATGATACGCCCCGTTCGGTCTTTGATCAGAGGATTATACGAATGATGCTTCACTTGGGTATGCTTCGTCAGGGTGAACATTCGACAGGACCATCTGTACAGATGACGGCCTGGGGGCTGAAGTTGGCGGGAGAGTGCCGCATTGGGCGGAACGACTCGGGTATACGGCTCCATTGACAAGCAGCACACATGTTGATAGAATTTCACCCAAAATGAGAGGGTGAAGTTGATGCTGATTCACTATAACGGAAACATGCCACAGCTCCATTCATCTGTCTATGTGGCAGAAGGAGCAAAAATTGTCGGAAAAGTAACGATCGGTCAAGATTCCTCTGTATGGTTTAATGCCGTACTGCGCGGAGATATGGCGCCTATCATCATCGGTGAACGCTGCAATATTCAGGACGGTGTCGTGGGACATGTGAACACGGATCAGCCCCTGTTGCTGGCGGATGACATTTCGGTAGGTCATGCTGCAATAATCCACGGTTGTACGGTAGGCAAAGGCACTTTAATCGGTATGGGGGCCATTGTACTCAACGGAGCGGAGCTTGGTGAATATGCTTTAATAGGAGCAGGGTCGGTCGTTACGGAAAATACCAAAATACCACCCTATACTCTTTCTCTCGGTACACCTGCCAAAGTGGTGCGCGAATTGACAGATGCAGATTTGCAGCGGATGTCACGAACGGCACTCAGCTATGTGGCGAAAGGAAAAGAATATAGGATCTCTTAAACTCATGTTGGAGGTGCATCCTATGGATAAAATGAAGGTTACTTATGAAGTAATGTTGGGCCTGTCTGCTGAGATGGTTTTGGACGAGGCATTACGTAAACACCGGAGTGAAAAACTCTACAAGGATATTGATGAGGCGCTAGCCTCCGGAGATGAAGTAGCTTTTCGTCATCTTACGGATGAGCTGAAAGCAATGAGTTAGAACAATTTTAGGAACCCTAAGTTGGATTTCAGACAAATCGTTAGTTCGAGATTATAATCATCAAACCTGACTGTAGCGGCGGTCAGGTTTTTTTGATACGCTTGGATATGATATAGTCTTTGTAGGATGGAGCCTGTACAAGGTAACTGTCGTATGAACGGAGGATGAAGGACGTGTCGTTATCTTATTTGTGGAGCCGGTCGTTCTTGACGAGCCGGCCTTTTTTGTGGCTGCTGTTCTGGTGTAATTTTGTGGGAACAGTGTATGGGTACATATGGTATGGGGGGCAGTTGGAATATACACTAAATTATCACCCGTTGTGGCAGATTGTATTTGTGCCTGATAGTCCGACGGCGAGTCTGTTTTTTACGATCTCTATAGCATTTTTGCTCTATTCTCCGCATCTCAAGAGCTTAAAGGTCATTCGCCAGATCATGGAGGCGTTGGCTGTTGTCACGAGTGTAAAATATGGCATCTGGGCTTCGGCTATTATTTTTTGGGGAGTCGCGCAGGGGGGACACATGATATGGCAGGATTGGATGCTGGTGGCATCTCACACGGCAATGGCGGTCGAAGTGTTACTGTTCGTGCGTTTTTTCACCTGCAAATGGACTGCTTTATGCCTAGCTGCACTCTGGACATTGTTAAATGATACGATGGATTATACATTTGGCATATATCCGTATCTTCCGAAGACGCTAACGGATGATGTACCGCAAGTGCGTGCTTTTACCTATATGCTGACCCTTGTCAGTATCATAGCGACATGGCTTGCCATGTTTGGGCGCAATCGAAAGGGAGTAGAAGTGGAGAAATAGAGATGAATATTGTTATAAACCAAAAAGAATATATATTTAAAAAAGGAATCCGTGATGATCTTAAAATAAGAAAGAGCTTTAATCAATTAGCCAAACAAAGCTTTGGTTTTGATTTTGAGGCTTGGTATCAATTGGGCTTTTGGAATGATAAATATATCCCTTACGTACTTTTAGATGGGGAGGTTGTTGTGGCTAATGTATCTATAAGTCTGATGGATTTTTGTTTGTCGAGTGAAATGAGAAAGTGTATCCAAATCGGAACTGTAATGACGGATACCAACTATAGAAATCAAGGGTTGAGCCGGTTTTTAATAGAACGTGTATTAGAAGATTGGCAGGGCAACTGTGATGCTATGTATTTGTTCGCAAATGATAGTGTGAAGAATTTTTACCCTAAATTCGGGTTTGTTTCGGTACAAGAATATCAATTAAACCGGAAAGTAACCGCAAACAACGTAGACATTAAAGTTGAGAAATTGAACATGGAAGAGCAGTCGGATTTAAATTTACTCAAAAATAAAAGTGCTAGATTAAATCCGTATTCACTTTTTGCTGCGAAAAGTAGTGAATGGCTGGTCTTATTCTATGCCATCTCGTTTTTTAAAGATAAATTTTGGTATATACCTCAATACGATACGATTGTGGTTGCAGATTTTGAAGGGGATACGATGAATTGTTACGATATTTATGGAACGGGCGAAATTCCTATGGATATCATACTGTCAGCGGTAACGAAACAAGAAACGAAGAAGGTTGTTTTTGGCTTTACACCAAGAGAACAGGAAGGCTGCAATATTTCTCTGTTGAAACAGGAAGATACGACGCTATTTTATAAAACTAAAGATCAAAACACATGTAAAGAAAACCAACGAATGTTTCCTATTTTGTCCCGGGCATAACCCGGCTTCAAACGATTCGTCCTAAAGCAAGTTCTAGTCCCGGTAACCTTGCCATACAGTAAGGTGAGGAGGGATGTCCCATGTTTAGGGGTCAGGCGTTTCAAATTATGATACGTATTGTTTCGAGTGTTGTTTTATCTATGGTCCTGCTGCTGTCTGTCTGCGTCCCTCCAGGTGTGGCAGAAGCGCGTGATCAGTCAAAACCCATAGGAAATACAAAAGAAATTGAGGAACTAGATCATGCAGCTGCGATACTGTACCGGGATGTCATGGACGGGAACATTGAAAAAGCGCGCGCGGATGTAGCCGAGGTGAGTCGATGGTTTGGCACCGGACAGGTGCAGGCAGCGTTATCTGTAGAGGCCATTCATGCTTTGTCCGGCAGCATCCTTGAGGTGCAGCAAGCTACACAGTCCGTCCAAGCATCACCGGATGAGTGGGTGAAGGCTGCGGCCAATTTACGACTTGCGACCGATGCGCTTGCACATCCGCGTCAGCCTTTATGGCAGCAGTATTATAAGATTTTAAAAGAAGATGTTAGTGGCTTGAACAGCCAGTTTGCTAAAGGTAACATGAAGGGTTTCAAAGCTGGAGCCGCAGTGCTGGAGGACCACTATGAGACGATCCGTACAGCAGCATTGATTCATGGCAGAACAAGTGAAGTTGTCCGGGCTGACTCATGGATTTCCTACGTCAAAGGTTTGGGGGATCAGCAAAATGCAGATGCCTCAGCGATTAGAGGGGCGTTGGATCAGGGGAATCCGACGTTTAATGCCTTGTTTGGACGTGAAAAAGACGCCACTGCCCTGGCGCCATTTATCCCGCGTGAAAGTGAGCGCCGGGCAGAATTGGCAATCGGCATGATTGTTCTGCTGGCGCTGGTCTATGCAGGTTATCGTAAATATCGAGCTGGTCTCTCTGGATAACGATGCAAAATTCAAACATTCGCGTCGTTGGCTGCTGAGCCATCCATATAGGTTAGCCCATCGCCCGGATTTCCGGGCTATTCCTCTTTGAACCCCTCTCCATGTACATCATGCACATCCTGTATGATAATAAACGCCCGTGGATCAACCGATTTAACAATTTGGTGCAAACGTCGTATTTCCTGACGAGGCACGACACAATAGGCAACATGCTTGGCCTGCTTGGAAAATGCACCTACAGCCGGAATAATAGTAACTCCGCGATCCATGTCCCTAATAATAATATCCGCAATGTCCATCGTGTGGTCGCTGATAATCATAAAGGCTCTGGCGGAATAGGCCCCTTCTTGTATAAAATCAATAATCTTGGACGCGATGAACACGGCGACTAATGTATATAGAATTTTTTCTTTTGGTATGTAAAGTAGTGAAGCACCGATAATGACAATATCAATGACCAGCAGAATCCTTCCCATACTCCAGCCAAACTTCCGGTTTAGAATACGAGCGATAATATCCGAGCCGCCCGTGGTGCCGCCAAAGCGGAACACAATACCTAACCCGGCCCCAAGCGTAACCCCTGCATATAATGAAGAAAGTATAAAATCGTGTTCAGTCTGAAACGTTCCCATCCATCCGAAATGAATCATTTTTTCAAATAACCACAGAAAAAAAGTGAGCGACCCGATACCTACCCCTGTATATAGAATTTGCTTGCCCCCAAGCATTTTCCAACCAATTAAAAATAAAGGAATGTTCAGAAGTAATGTGGAGAGAGAGGGTGAAATCGAAAAAGCATAATTAAGCAGCAGGGTGATCCCTGTAATACCACCTTCCATCAGTTTACTGGGTATAATAAAATAAAGCAGACCGAATGCATAAATGGCGGTCCCGAGCACAATGGATAAAATCATTTTAAGCTGTTCCATGGACTTGGATATCTTCATATAATCCCTCGCAGTAGCAGTTTAAGGAAGAACGACTTCATGCTGATTTTGCTAAATCGCAGCTCCTTATATGTAGTATACCTTTTTACGCTAGCTTTAAAAGACTGATGACTGTAAGTTGGGATCATAAGTACACAATTAAAAAAAATTTGTTTTAAAATGTGCTTTACGATAACATATGAATAAACCTGCACATGGGGGGATTGCGTGTTTCATGGAAAAATCATTAGATGAAATTCAACGTGAGGTAGACCAGTATATATCTCAATTTAAGGAAGGGTATTTTAGCCCTTTGGCGATGTTGGCCCGGATGTCTGAGGAAGTCGGGGAACTGGCGAGGGAAGTCAATCACTCCTTTGGTGAGAAACCGAAAAAAACGGATGAGGCGGACAATTCCATTGAGCTAGAGCTGGGGGACATTTTGTTCATCACAGTTTGCTTTGCGAACTCACTAGGTATAAATTTGACCGAGGCTCATGATAAGGTCATGCAAAAATTTAACACGCGTGACGCGAATCGCTGGACTAAAAAGGACACCGATTAGGCGTTTTGTACATATGCTGTACCAAACCGGTTACCCGGAGGTGCAGTGTCATGAAGGCGGAGGAATACGTTCAGAAAGCTTATCAGTGCATTTTGCAGAACGATTTTGAGCAGGCCGTGGAATGGTTTGAAAAAGCAATTTCAGCCCAGCCTGATCATGCGGAGCATTATTTCCGGTGCTCAGTTACCTATGCTCGCAGTGGTCGTTTGGAGCAGGCTCTCGCATATGCAGAGCATGCGGTTCGTCTCGCTCCACAGCAGGATGAATATATTCTCCATCTGCATGCGCAGGAAGCCAGGCAGCATACGGAGAAGGCCAGAAAAATGCTGGATGTTGACAGAGCTACGCCACAGGTGCGTCAGGATGCGATTTTACTACTGGAACGAGCAATAGCCCTCGATCCGTTATGTGGGGATGCTTTTTTGCTGCTTGCATTGATTTATGACGAATTGAATGAGTATAAGCTGGCTGTGCAGGCTGCTCGTGAGGCGGCTGCACTGTTTCCTCACAATGTGCAGCTTGCCAACCTCATGAAGAAGTTATGCCAGCAGATGAATAAACAGATCTAACACAAATGGATGCATAAGGAGTTGTAGGGATATGTCAGAACCAATAAAAGTGGCTGTTGTAGGAGCAGCAGGGCGTATGGGCCGTGAAGTTATCAAATTGGTTCTTCAGGATGAGGAACTACAGCTTGTGGCCGCAGTGAACAGAACACATGCCGGCAGTGATGCCGGCCTTCTCGTCGGACTACCGGAAGCGGGTATCGCTATTGTGGAGGATGTGGAGCAGGCTTTACTGGAGAGTCGTGCGGATGTCATGGTCGATTTTACGGGGCCGCGTTTTGCGTACGCACATACAGCGCTTGCTATCAAGCATGGAGTTCGTCCGGTTATCGGAACGACAGGGTTTACCCCCGAACAGATTGATGAACTGGACAAGCAGTGTCGTGAGCAGCAAATTGGTGGTCTGATCGCGCCAAACTTTTCGATTGGGGTCATTTTGATGATGCGTTTTGCGGCTCAGGCAGCGAAATACTTCCCACATCTGGAAATCATCGAATATCATGGTGACCAAAAATTGGACGCGCCATCGGGCACAGCCATTAAGACCGCAGAGCTGATCGCCGAACAGCGTGAAGAGCTACGACAGGGTAACCCGGAAGAGGAAGAAACGTTAGAAGGATCACGGGGGGGTTACTATCAAGGGTTCCGTGTCCACAGTGTCCGTCTTCCCGGTGTGTTCGCACAGCAAGAAGTTATATTCGGAGGATTTGGACAATCTCTGAAAATTCGTCAGGATTCTTATGAACGGGCGGGCTATATGCCTGGTGTTAAAATCGGTATTCAGAAGGTCATGGAGCAGCCAGGGCTTGTATATGGATTTGAGCATTACATCGATTAAGAATACGCGAATGATTTGACGAATGAAATTATAGAATGAGGCAGGAGGAACTTTGAATGTTAAAGATTGCATTTATAGCGCATGACCGAAAAAAGGATGAAATGGTGAATTTCATAACGGCCTATGAGCATGTTTTTACAGATCACCAATTATTTTCAACAGGTACAACAGGTCTGCGCATTATGGAGCAAACCAAGCTTCAAATTCACCGTTTCATGTCCGGGCCGCTTGGAGGAGATCAGCAAATCGGGGCTATGGTTGCGCAAAATGACATGGACTTGATTATATTCTTGCGTGATCCGCTCATGGCACAACCGCATGAGCCGGACATTAGCGCCTTGTTACGTTTGTGTGACGTGCAGGGGATCCCTTTGGCAACTAACGTTGCAACTGCTGAAATACTGGTCAAAGCACTAGACCGTGGCGATTTTGCTTGGCGTGAGCTGGTACATAAATATAAACCGGGCATTGACCAGCAGGGTGATGTAAAATGACGCTGGACATCCTGATTTTCGGAGCCCATGCCGACGATGCAGAAATAGGAATGGGTGGCACGATTGCCAAGCATACAGCCGCTGGTTTAAAGGTGGGCGTGTGCGATTTGACGCGGGCTGAAATGTCATCCAATGGTGATGTGGATACTCGTATGTCAGAAGCTGAACATGCTTCGAAAGTGCTCGGGCTTGCTGTGCGTACGAATTTGGGTCTGCCTGATCGTGGATTAAATGTGACTCCTGAACATGTAGCTGCAGTTACAGCAGAAATTCGACGCCATGCACCGAAAGTTGTATTCGCTCCTTATTGGGAGGATCGGCATCCAGACCATGTCATGTGCAGCAAGTTGGTGGAGGAAGCGGTATTTAACGCCAAGTTGCGACGTTTTATGCCAGAAAATCCTGCGGTACAGGTAGAGCAATTATATTTTTATTTTATTAATGATATTGGCAGAACGGATTTGATTGTGGATATTACCGAGCATTATGAAGCCAAGGAACAGTCGTTGTTGAGTTATGCTTCGCAATTTCAGGCAACGCCTGGAAAGGATACAGTATCCACACCATTAAATCAGGGATATGTAGAACGCGTAAAAGCTCGCGACTCGTTGTTGGGTCAGCGCAAACTGATTTCGTATGCAGAAGGCTTTGCGTCCAAAACGCCATACCTGGTTAAGCTATTCACATAAGGATTTTGCAAAAATCCAATAAGCGACTTCCAATGATAAGATATAGATCGAAATGGTTTAGTTTGTCTATATCTTGTACTTCGGAGCGATTGGAATCGAATTTTGCAAAATCCTGACATAAGAATTCTATACTTGAGCATTTTGCAGAATGTTAAAATAAATCGGCAGAAAAGTTATCACTGATGGGCGGAAGGAGGCAGCTTAGCTTGAATGACAAACTGAAAATTGGAATTACCTGTTACCCGTCGCTGGGTGGCTCCGGCGTAGTGGCTACTGAGTTGGGTAAGTTGCTGGCAGAAAAAGGGCACGAGGTCCATTTTATTGCCAATAGCATTCCGTTCAGATTAGGCGGGGCGTTTCAAAAAAATATTTTTTATCATGAGGTTGAAGTTAACGATTATTACGTGTTTAGATATCCGCCATATGATTTGTCACTGGCGACCAAAATGGCCCAAGTCGCACAAATGAAGAATTTGGACGTACTCCATGTTCATTATGCGGTACCACATGCAGTATGCGCTTACTTGGCGAAGGAAATGGTGGGTGATCATCTGAAGGTGGTAACCACCTTGCATGGTACGGACATTACCGTGTTGGCACAGGATGAGTCGTTGAAGGACCTGATTCGGCTGGCTATTAACAAAAGTGACGCTGTGACAGCAGTTTCCAAGGATTTGATTCGGGAGACGATAGATGCGTTGGAAATTACACGGCCTATTGATTTAACCTACAATTTTGTAGATAAACGGGTATATTATCCACGAGATGCCGCTGCGCTTAGAAGTGATTTTGCCCAACCGCATGAAAAAATAATGATGCATATTTCCAATTTCCGTCCTGTCAAAAGGGTGGGAGATGTGTTGGATATATTTGAAAGAGTGCAACGTAAAGTACCTGCGAAGCTTCTGTTGGTGGGGGAAGGACCGGATCTTCCAAAAATCCGTTGCAAAATCGAGACTTTAGGTCTGCAAGACAAGGTCTTCTTTTTAGGTAAGCAGGATCAGATCGCAGAAGTGATTTCTATGGCGGATGTACTGCTGCTTCCCTCGGAAAAAGAAAGTTTTGGTCTGGTTGCGCTGGAAGCAATGGCCTGTGGAGTGCCGACAATCGGTTCTCAGGCAGGGGGAGTACCTGAACTCGTTGTGCATGGAACTACAGGGTATCTTGCTGAAATCGGTAATACGGAGGCAATGGCTGATTATGCAGTAGAGCTGTTGTCCGATGAAGCGATGGCGGAACGTTTCCGTGAAGCGTGTCTGACACGCGCCCGTACCGTTTTCTGTGATAAGCTGATTACCCGTCAATATGAAGAGATATATTACCGTGTGTTGGGACGCGAGGTGCCGGATCTTAAACCGATCAGCGTTTAAGGGGGCGGACTCGCGTCCGTTTTTTATATTGAATACTTGCAAAGGGGGAAACCCTGTGAATACAAATACTTGGCAATATGCTGACCAAGAGATGGCTCTTCATGGTAGAGAGGTCATACATACACTAACAGCAGCAGGACACGAAGCTTACTGGGTCGGTGGTTGTGTGCGGGATGAGCTATTAGGACGAGCTATTCATGATATGGATTTGACCACTTCGGCTGAGCCTGAACAGGTCATAGCGCTATTCCCTCACGTCATTCCGACAGGGATTCAGCATGGGACGGTTACGGTCATGCAGGGTGGTCATGCGTTCGAGGTGACCACTTTTCGTACGGAAAGCGGTTATGCCGATCACCGCCGTCCAACGGAAGTTGCCTTCGTGAAGGATATCCGTGAGGATCTGATGCGACGGGATTTTACTATGAATGCGATTGCGATGGCAGAACACGGAGAGCGGGTGGACCCGTTTGGGGGAGAAGCCGATTTACGAGCTGCTCTCGTTCGTTGTGTAGGCCGAGCCGAGGAACGCTTTGAGGAGGACGGGTTGCGGATGCTGCGTTGCATCCGTTTTGCCTCTGTCTTTCGGTTCCGCGTTGCATTCAACACCTGGAAAGGTATGATTCGGCGCAGAGAGGGACTTCGTTACATAGCCATGGAACGTGTGCGGGTCGAGCTGGAAAAGATGCTGGCGGGCCCTGACCCTTTACGTGGGTTGGAGATGCTGGGGCGTAGCGGATTGCTCGGCTGTACGAAGGTTCCGGTTCCCTGGGAGCAATGTGAAGCACAAGCGCTCAAGGGGATCGTTCAACTGCAAGAAGAACTGCGGTGGGGCCTGCTCTTAATGTCTTGTAGACTTACCTCAGAGGTAGCGGACGAGCTACTAAGAGCTTGGACCTTCTCCAATGCGGTACGGCTTCGGCTGGTTCATTTGCTGGAATGGGAGACCGAATTAATCTACAGTACTGGTGTCATAGCTGGCGACTCCGTTACGGAGGAGTCTGACATCATCAACGATGAGGCACTGCGTCGTAGCTGGATTCGACTGCTAATTAGACTGGGAAAGAATACAGCTTCAGACTGGCTTGATCTTTACAAGACACTGCCTGCTTCATTCCGCGGATTACCGCCATGGGTAGAAAAGCATGTGGCGAAAACAGCCAAACTGGCAAGCTTGTGGACAAAGCAGGCTGTAGTCGTTCGTATCAAAGATTTAAATATTACAGGAAATGAACTGGTTCAGGCGATGAATCGACCAGGCGGACCTTGGCTGGGTCAGATGATGGAACAGCTTTTACAAGCTGTTGCCTGTGGAGATATTCCGAATGAAACAGAAACATTGCTTCAGGAAGCGAAACGGGTGATGAGTAGTGAATAATCATGAAAGATTGTTAGGCATACTGGAGGAAGGTACATCCGATTACGTATCAGGGGAGGAAATCAGCCGACGGCTCTCGGTTAGCCGAACAGCAGTATGGAAGCAGATCAACAAACTGCGTGAGTTGGGCTACAATATTGATGCCTCCTCGCGTCGGGGCTATCGGTTGATATCCCGACCGGATCGGCTAGAAGTCTCCAAATTGGCCGATATATTAAATACCCAATCGTTTGGCCAGCGTATCGTTGTACTGGATTCGACGGTATCCACTCAGCAGGATGCCATGCGTTTGGCAGAAGAGGGCGCGCCAGAGGGGACAGTAGTGCTTGCAGAGGAACAAACGGCAGGTCGGGGACGTCTGGGGCGGAAGTGGTATTCACCTCGTGGCAAAGGAGTCTGGTTGAGCATTGTGTTGCGCCCTACCCAGCCTTTGGCTTTTACCCCCCAGCTAACGCTACTTACAGGTGTAGCAGTGTGTAGAGCCATTCGTCGGCTGACGGGTGTGGAGGCTGGTATCAAATGGCCAAACGATCTGCTGATTCATGGTCGCAAAGTATCCGGTATTCTGTTGGAATCTGCAACAGAGGATCAACGGGTTCGCTATTGTATTGCAGGGATCGGCATTGACGTAAATTTGAATAAAGAAGATTACCCGGAAGAGTTATCGCAGGTGGGAACGTCATTGAAAATAGAAGCAGGGCGTGAAATTGACCGTACTGTGCTGATTGCCTCAGTGCTGGAAGAGATGGAACAGCTAAGTAAGTTGTATGCCGAGCAGGGGTTCCAGCCTATAGCCATGCTGTGGGAGGCTTTGTCCGTGACTATGAACCGTAGTGTACGGGCACATACCGGACAAGGGATAACTGTAGAAGGTACAGCTGTTGGCTTGGACCCTTCCGGGGCACTCGTGATAGAAACGGATCAGGGAGAGCGAATTCAGGTCATTTCAGGGGATATACAATTATAGAAGCGACCTTAGCTATGAAAACGACCGAAATCGTTCTATTCTCTGTGCAAAACTTCACGTGAAAAAGCTGATGTTTTTTGTTATACTGTGCAGGAGGCGGCATCGGACGGTCCGAGCTGCACTCCAGGGGCACATGCTCTACTTTAGCAAGTTTGTAAGACCATCATAACTTCATTTGAAGGTTACGTTGGATTCTGCTCTGAGCCGAACAGGACCGAGACAGAAGGGACGATCTCAAAATGAGTGTCTTTTTTGGCTGTTCGGACCTTTTGATGACGCAGATGTACAGGCGTTCATAAAAGGTTATTTTTTGTGCCAAAAAAAGATGGAAGGGAGCCATTCGCAATGGCAGGAAAACAAGCACTGAATATTGTGAAAATGAAAAAAATGAAGCAAGAGGGCATTCCGCTCAGTATGCTGACCGCCTATGATTATCCATCAGCTAAAATAGCCGAGGAGGCGGGAATTGACATGATTCTCGTAGGTGACTCGCTGGGTAACGTAGTTCTTGGTTACGATTCAACCATCCCTGTAACCTTGGATGATATCGTGTACCATTCCCGGGCAGTCGCAAGAGGCGCGGAACATACATTTATCGTAGCGGACATGCCTTTTATGACATATCACAGCAGCGTATCAGAAAGTCTTCAGGGCATCCGCCGTCTGATGCAGGAAGGACATGTGCATGCTGTTAAATTGGAGGGCGGAGCTGAAATTGCCGATGTCGTAAAAGCAACTGTTCAGGCAGGTGTGCCTGTATTGGGACATATCGGGCTTACTCCGCAATCGGTTAATCAAATTGGCGGCTATCGCATTCAAGGCAAGGACGAAGCGGACGCACGCCGGTTGATGGCTGACGCCAAGGCGCTGGAGCAGGCGGGTGCTTTTGGCGTTGTACTGGAATTGGTAACTGAGGAAGTGGCAACAGCGATTTCTAAAGAGCTTTCCATTCCAACCATTGGAATTGGTGCTGGACGTGGATGTGACGGTCAGGTACTTGTTTATCACGATCTGATTCAGTACGCATCGCCTTATTTCAGCAAACGCTTTGTTAAAACCTATGCCGATGTAGGCGGCTTGATCCGCAGCAGCATTGAGCAGTATGTGAGTGATGTGAAAGGGCGGGCATTTCCGGCCGCAGAGCATGTGTTCAGCGCGGATGACCGCGTTGTGGAATCCCTATACGGTAAGGCAAAAGGACAGACACAGGAACAAGCTAAGGAAAAGGTGGAATCTCGGTCATGATCATCGTAAGAGAAGTGGCTCAGCTGCGCAAGATTATTGCTGAACGTCGGCAGCTTGGGACAAACGGAGCAAAAACAATAAACGATTCTGCTTCTTTACAGCAACATAAAGTCGGCTTTGTACCAACAATGGGATACCTGCATGAAGGACATGCGAGCTTGATGCACAAGGCGCGTGAAATGGCAGATACGGTGGTGCTTAGCATTTTCGTAAATCCGATTCAATTTGGACCGAATGAAGATCTGGAAAGCTACCCCCGCGATGAAGCTCGTGATTTGGAGGTAGCACGGCGCGAGGGCGTGGATATTGTATTTTTGCCAACTGTAGCAGAAATGTATCCACAACCAACCCAAACCAAAATTCGTGTATCCGCTTTGACAGATCGCTTGTGCGGTGCCTCCCGTCCCGGCCATTTTGATGGTGTGACTACGGTGGTAGCCAAGCTTTTTAACATGATAGGTCCTGATTTGGCCTTTTTTGGAATGAAGGACGCGCAGCAGGTTGCTGTGCTCCAGCAGATGGTGACTGATCTCAATATGAACGTGACTATCGTACCTTGTCCCATCGTCAGAGAGGCGGATGGTTTGGCCCTCAGCTCCCGTAATGTGTATTTAAGTGCAGAACAGCGCGAGCAGGCGTTGGTGCTGTCCCAGTCACTGCGTAAGGTGCAAGAAGTGAGCGAAGATATTGTAACAAACACAATTACGATTCGTCAGCTACATCAAATGGTGGAGTCCACCATTACTTCCTCTCCTTTAGCAGACATTGATTACATTGAAATATTAACTTTTCCCGGTCTGGAGCCCCTTCTTCCCGAGCAACGGCTATGTGATGTTCAGGAAGACGTCATCGTAGCGCTGGCTGTGAAATTTGGCAATACCCGACTGATTGACAATATAAGAATACAGAAGGCGGAGGTGCTTTCCCATGTTTAGAACCATGATGAAATCCAAAATTCACCGCGCTACCGTTACGGAAGCTAACCTGAACTATGTGGGGAGTATCACTATAGATGAAGATCTCATGGAGACATCGGATCTGTTGGAGAATGAAAAGGTTCAAATTGTAAACAATAACAATGGAGCTCGACTGGAAACCTATGTTATCCCCGGACCGCGTGGGAGCGGAGTGATCTGTCTCAACGGTGCGGCAGCCCGTTTGGTGCAGCCTGGTGATACAGTCATTATTATTTCCTATGCTTCCATGTCGAATGAAGAGGCCAAAACATACAAACCAACAGTGGTATTTGTTGATGAACATAATAAACCAGCCCAAACGATGAACAAAGAAGTGCACGCGACGATCATGTAATGAATGGGAGTGCGGATGAAACCCGTCTTTTAAGCGAAAAATGTGAGTGTATTAATCCATCTTTCATAAGGGCGGGATGCACATGTTCCAGCATGTATTCGCAGAAATGAACAGCATGTTAGATGATATCGTGAAGCATTACCCATCAGCCCAGGGCTCCCGCAGGCAGGAGCTGCTACAGCACTGGAGTCTGCTGCGGAGAATGAGTGACGGAATTATGGATGAGTGGCTGGCCTTTGAGGAAAAAATGGTTTGCTTGCGTGCGGCCGGATTTTCCGCAGAGACCGATATGTCTGACACTGAGCTGCCTGAAAAAGAGCTGCCAGCTTTTAATCGGGGGCAAGGGTATTATCGATTACTTATGTACCCTGAGGCGATCCAACAATTTGAGCAGGTACTACAGCATTTTCCGAACAGCTGGCAGAGTCGCATGTATATGGGAATGGCCTATTTTCAACTAGATGATCCAGCAGAGGCTGTATGCCATTTTCAGAAGGTGCTGGACCTGACTGAGCAGGCAGGACTAAAGGCGGTCATCTATAATGCGCTAGGCTGTCTGTTGGCAAAGCAGGCTGACGTAGAGGAGGCGCAAAAATGTTTTGCTCTCGCACATCAGTTCGATCCTGCGTTACCCGAGCCGCTGCACAATATGGAAGCCTGTTTGTCCGGTACCGAAATGCTTCGATACGACAGCTCCATGATGACCTGGATGTAGTTGTCAGACACCGAGTAAGACGATGCATGCCCACCTCCTCAGGCGGCGTGTGCATCGTCTTTTTTGGCTGTCTTAATTTCCAAACAGGCGATCTTCTGCTATGCTAATATATAGAGTTATTATTTTTGTAAGTGTCATAAGAAAGGATTAAGCCCGAATGAAATTTGCGGTATTGGATTTTGAAACGACAGGCACCCAGTCCGCGGATGACATCATTCAAGTCGGACTTGCAATTATAGATCATGATAACAGCATTTCCCGTGTTTACGGCTCTTATGTGAACCCTGGCAGATCTATTCCACCTTTTATCACTGGATTGACCGGAATTACAGACGATGACGTCAAGGATGCTCCTGCACTTGAAGAAATGATGATGGAGCTCGTGCCTATGCTGGACGATGTTGTGCTGGTCGGTCATAATGTGGCGTTTGATTTTAATTTTTTGCAAAACGCTCTGGATCGGTGCGGATATTTGCCGTTTAGCGGAAGAATCTTGGATACAATGGATTTTCTGAAAATTATGTTTCCATCGCTATCTTCGTATCAGTTAGGTTTTGTGTCTTCTGAGTTCGGGCTGGCGCATGATCGCCCTCACCAAGCAGACAGCGACGCGTTGGCTACGGCTGAGGTGTTTTTAAAGTGTCTGGGTGAGCTTCAAGCATTACCTCTGATAACGATACAGCGGCTTAGTGATTTGTTTGCAGAGGAAGACAGTGACCTTGGATGGTTTCTTGATGGGGTGCGTGAAGAGAAAGAGCTTGATCCTATTCAGGATTTGGAGGGACATCAGTTTTTTCGTCAGCTTGCGCTAAAAGTGGAAGATTGGACGGAGCTAGCTGCACCGCGTAGAGAAGATGACCCGAATCCACTTTCAGGTGTTTCCTTTGAGGAGTACATGGATGATGTGCGGGACAATTTGCGTTCATCCTTGAGCCAATATGAGGAGCGCGAGGCGCAGATACAGATGATTGAGGGTGTAAATCAGGCACTGAGTGAAGACAAGCATCTGCTGATCGAAGCAGGTACAGGAACAGGAAAGTCTCTCGGTTATTTGCTCCCATCGCTGTATCACAGTGTAAAAAAAGGACAGCGCGTTATGGTAAGTACACATACGATCAACCTGCAGGAGCAATTACGCGAGCGCGACATTCCTATGCTGACCAAGGTGATTCCGTTTCCGTTCCGGGCTGCTATTTTCAAGGGTCGGGGACATTATTTGTGTCTGCGTAAGTTTGAACATAAAATAAACAGAAGAGACTTCGCGACACCGAAGGAAGACTTAATTACAGCGGCTCAGATGATCGTCTGGTTGACGCTAACAGAAACCGGTGATGATGAAGAACTGAATCTGAGCAACCGTGGAGGAGATTTCTGGGAAACGGTGGCGAGTGATTCAGAGTCCTGTCTTGGTCGTTCTTGTCCATGGTTCCGCAAATGCTATTATCATCGTGCACGCCATGAAGCAGGAATAGCGGATGTCGTTATTACGAATCACTCTAAGTTGTTCACAGACGTCAAAGCCAGTCACCAGTTGTTGCCGAGCTATGAACATCTGGTGATTGATGAAGCCCATCACCTAGAGGAAGTAGCTGGTAAGCACCTAGGTATGCATATGAAATATTTCACACTCGTGCATACACTGACGCGACTGTTCAAAGACAGCAAGAATGGACAACTGCCTTCACTTCGTCAACAGTTGGCGAAATCGGGGCACGAGAAGTCGGCGGATTGGGCCTCAACCATCGACCAGCTGTATCCGCTCGTGTTAGAGGTTAAGGAAACTTGGGACCTGCTAAGCGACAAGCTGTTTGGCATGTTGCCAGAGCGAAGCGATGCGACACCGGGTGAAACAGGACAGTTTTCTTCCCGTCTCAAACCTTCGGCCAAGCCTGCAAAGTGGGATCAGGCGGGGGCTTTGGAAAATCAGCTATATGTAACGATGAGCGAAATTTTGCGCAAGGGCGACAAGCTGATGCTGGACGTCAAGGAAGAACATGACGATTATGCGGCAGATAGCCTTATTACAGATATCACGGGTCTGCTCAAGGATTTGGCGGGAATCCGAGAAAATTTGCGCTTTTTTATCCGACTCGATGATGAAACAACCGTATACTGGCTCGAAGCGAGTGGGCAATTCCGTAGTAAATCATTGCAATTTTATGCGGTGCCCGTCGATGTGAGCCGCCAGTTGAAAGAAATGTTTTTTGACAAAAAAAGAAGCATTATTCTGACGTCTGCTACCTTATCGGTAGATAAGTCGTTTCAGTACATGATCGATCAGCTCGGCTTGCAGGAGGCCGCAGATCAAGAGCGGCTGATGACTTCGCAGCTCCCGTCACCCTTTAATTACAGGGATCAGGTGTTGCTGGTCATTCCACGGGATTTCCCAAGTGTGAAGGGCAGTGTAGGAGATGCACATTTTGTAGATATGCTCGTTAGCTCTCTAGGAGCGACTGCTCAGGCGACGCGGGGGAGAATGCTCGTTCTGTTTACTTCCTATCGGATGCTCCGGCAAGTGTATGAGCCGCTCAAAGAGGCCTTAGCATCCAGCGAAATTACTGTGCTGGGACAAGGTGTGGACAGTGGGAGTCGCAGCAAGCTAACCCGCCGTTTTCAGGAAGCCAAAGCTTCTGTATTGCTGGGAACCAGCAGCTTCTGGGAAGGCGTCGATATTCCAGGAAAGGCTCTGACTTGTCTGGCCATTGTTCGCTTGCCGTTTCAACCGCCGAATCACCCGTTGCTGGAGGCAAAAAGCGAGCTGCTTCAGCAGCAGAAGAAGAATCCATTTATGAAGCTGTCTGTACCACAAGCGGTCATTCGCTTCAAACAGGGATTTGGTCGGTTAGTACGTACAGCGAGCGACCACGGGGTCGTTATCGTTTACGATACGCGTGTGATCGAATCCTATTACGGAAAGCACTTTTTGTACTCGTTACCGGGACCAAAAATGGAGCATATGCCATCGGAGCAAATGGTGCCCCGCATCGCCGAATGGCTCCAATCCGCCCCGGAGACAGAGGCATAACGGACGGACACTAAGTATGTTCGTTACAATTAGGGGGAGCAAGTATGAAATCAGATAAAATTTCAGAGGCTGTCGTACGGAGGTTACCCGTATATTTACGTTATCTGAATGCACTTCACAAACGGGAGGTGGCTACGGTCTCTTCTCAAGAGTTGGGACAGAGGCTAGATTTGAACCCGGCCCAAATCCGTAAAGATCTCGCCTATTTTGGAGATTTTGGTCGGAAGGGTATCGGTTATGATGTTTCTTATCTAATTGAGAAAATACGCCATATCCTGAAAATCGACCAGCAAATTAATGTCGTATTGGTCGGTGCGGGTAATCTGGGGCAAGCCCTTTCGAATTATAACGCTTATTTAAAAGACAATATGAAGATTGTCGCAGTATTTGATGCGTTTCCGGATAAGGTAGGGACCAAGATCAATACATTGGTCGTTCAACCGATGGATGAACTGGAAGCGACTGTGAAAGAAAAAAACATTCGAATCGGGATTATTACCGTACCTGATTTTGAAGCACAGCACGTGGCTGACAGGCTTATTGAGAGCGGAATTGGAGCGATCCTGAACTTTGCACCGACTACTCTCAAGGCACCGGCCAACATTCGGATTCATGCCACAGACTTTACAACTGATTTGCTTAGCCTCGCTTATTATTTGGAGGACGGAAAGGAAGAAACACAATATGACAGTGAATAAATGGATGATTAAAAACGGCTCTTTTGCCGTAAATGGATCAGAAGCTGGGGTAGTCCATGGTTTTATGATTGTGGAGGATAGCCGTATTACTTATATTGGCGAAACTTTGCCTGCGGGTGAGGAAGAGACGGAAGCGATCGATGGTAAGGGGCTATTGTTTTTACCTGGTCTGATTAATACTCATGGTCATGCGGCGATGTCTCTGCTGCGTGGGCATGGAGATGACTTGGCACTTCAAGTATGGCTTCAGGAGAAAATGTGGCCTATGGAAGCCAAGTTTACATCTACGGACGTGTACTGGGGTACGTCCTTGTCTGTGCTGGAAATGCTGAAAGGTGGAACAACGACCTTCCTGGATATGTACGATCATATGGATGAGGTGGCTCGTGTAGCTGAAGAGTCAGGTATTCGTGCAAGTCTGATGCGTGGAGCAATTGGACTTTGCTCGGAAGAAGAACAGCGAATCAAGCTGGCTGAGGCCGTGACTTTTGCGCGTAACTGGCATGGTAAAGCAGACGGGCGTATTACAACGATGATGTCTCCGCACGCGCCATACACATGTCCACCTGCGTTTATTGAAAAATTCGTACAAGCTGCGCATGATCTGGACTTGCCACTGCATACGCACATGTCTGAGACGATCGCCGAAGTGGAGCAAAACGTACGCGACTACGGTTTGCGTCCAGTTGCACACTTAGATAAGCTTGGCTTTTTCTCCCGTCCTTCGCTTGTTGCCCATGGCGTTCATTTGAACGACGAAGAAATAGCTTTACTGGCTGAACGTGGTGTAGCGGTTTCACATAATCCTGGTAGCAACTTGAAGCTGGCAAGTGGTGTGGCCAGAGTGCCTGAATTGCTGCGTGCAGGGGTTACTGTTTCTCTCGGAACGGATGGTCCTGCCAGCAATAATAACCTGGATATGTTCGAGGAAATGCGTCTGGCGGCACTTATTCACAAGGGTGTATCCGGTGACCCTACGGCAGTTCCTGCAAGTGAAGCGCTGCGTCTGGCAACAGAATACGGTGCAAAGTCGATTGGTTTAAAAGAAGTAGGAGCGTTGGCAGCAGGCAACAAGGCTGACTTTATCGCGTTGGATCTGAATCAGGCACATTTCTTGCCGCGTACAGATCTTATTTCCCATGCGGTATACTCTGCAAGCGCCAAGGACGTGGCTCATGTGTGGGTAGACGGTCGCCAGGTTGTGAAAAACGGCGAATGCCTGACTATGGACGAGGAACGTATCAAACATGAGGCACAAGCCGCCTTTGAAGGGCTGCTGTCGCGCTAATTTAGGTGTCACATCCCCTTAGAGAGGAAGCACAGGTTTGAAAAATAAGAAAAAATGGATAGCGGTCGCCATTTTGGCCGTGATACTGATCCTGGTCAGCATTTTCTGGTATTATTCCTATGTTACTCAAGACCAGGTGGCTGAGAAAAATGCCGCTATCATTAAGGCCAAGCAATCAGGTGGTCTGGTTAGCACGACTCAAACATGGAAGTCTGTGTGGGATCAGGTATATTGGGTGGTTCAAGGGAAAAATGCACAGAATGAAAATATAATGGTGTGGGTTCCTTTTCAAAAAGTGGAAGGACAACCTAACGTACCTGTCGCAGATAATAGCGGTGTTCACACCGAGTTGCTGAAGAACGGAGTCGATGAGCAAAAAATGACGGCAATAATTCAGCAGCAGCTTCCAGGTGCAAAAATTGTAAGGCTTCAGCCGAGTGTGTTCAATGGCGAATATGTGTGGCAGTTGTTTTACGATGATGGAAGTCATCATTACTACACCTTTTATCGTTTCTCAGATGGGGTAGCGACGGGTGTGAAATATACTTTGCCCAATAACTGAGCTGGTGTGAGGATTGGCAAATGTTGAATGAATGACTAGTAAATGATTAAAAACTCAAGAAAAAGACGTAAATACGACAAAAATCGTATTTACGTCTTTTAGTTTTGCTATGCCGTAAAGCTGGCTGAAAGCCAGTGAAGCATCTTTACCTATCCATCTTCTCTCCTAGGTCAAATTCATCTTTATGGCGGGCAACAGCGATCGTAAGATCAAATCCTACACGCAGCGTCTCGCCTCCACCATAACCAAAGATTTTGCCTCATCACAACTCCTCCACACATTGCCTTCGATATTAGATATACGTTATGATATACTATATTTTATAAGTGATAGACAAAAATGATAGAAAAAAGAATTGCTGATCACTATAAGATCATGCAATTTGGTTGTTTGTTGACATTCGTCCCGTTTCTTCTGAGTTTTACATTTTGAGAGGAGGATGTTGTTTGAAATTGCGTGCAGTTCCTATCGTTGTGGCGGCAGTTTTGGCAGCTTTGCTGCTATTTGGGGGATGGTTCATTTACCGTCAGGTTACAATGCAAAGTCCTCTGGAAAAACTGGTATCTCAATATCCAGGCGTGACAAGCGCTCAAATAGATATTAAACAGGATCAGGTTGTATTGAAACTAGATCTCAAACCGCAGGCGGATGTGGCCAAATTGGTCGATGTGGTTAAGCAAAAAGGACAATCCATCATTGGCAGCCGCACCATTAAGTTGGATATCGCAGATCGTTCCAATTCAGCACTGAATCAATGGTGGTCTGAGGCTATGTTTCCTGTGGCCGAAGCGATGGAAAATAAAAAGTATACTCAAATTTCATCTACAGTTGAGCAGATGAAAAAGAAAAAGACGGGTATCAAAGCTGATACCGATATGGATTCGAACAATGTCTATATCCGACTCAGCGAAGGTAAAGCGACCAAGTTTATCGTTTTGCCACGTCAATCTCAGCAAATGGGGGTATGGCCTAATGCCTAGATGGATTAAGGAAATATTAATCGGCATTGTGCCGGTAACCATTATATTTCTCGTTTTTATTGGGGTAAATATTATCCCTCTTCTGGTTGCTGGCGTGATGTTCAGCGGCTTGTTAATGCTTATGCATGCGCGTGGCGGTTTGGCCGTAGGTGCTGGGCAAGAGCGTAAACGTAAAAAAAATGGTCCGGACAAGCTGACTTTTGAGGAAATCGGTGGGCAAGAAAGCGCTAAGCAGGAACTGCGCGAGGCCCTGGATTTTTTGAATCGACATGATGAAATTTCCAAGTTTGGTATCCGTCCATTAAAAGGCGTTTTGCTCACTGGTCCTCCGGGAACAGGAAAAACGCTGATGGCGAAGGCAGCGGCACACTACACTAATTCTGTATTTGTTGCAGCCTCAGGTAGTGAATTTGTTGAAATGTACGTTGGTGTTGGAGCGGGTCGTGTCCGTGAGTTGTTTCGGGAGGCGCGTACTCGTGCAGCCAAGGAAAAGAAGGAAAATGCAATTATTTTTATTGACGAAATCGATGTAATTGGTGGTAAACGTGAGGGTGGACAGCAACGAGAATATGATCAGACTTTGAATCAGTTACTGACAGAAATGGATGGTATTTATTCCGCAGATACACCGCGGATTTTGATCATTGCGGCAACAAACCGTAAAGAAATGCTGGACAGCGCCTTAACGCGTCCAGGGCGTTTTGATCGTCATATTCAAGTGGATCTGCCTGACAAGAAGGGCCGTCTTCATATTCTAAAAATTCATGCCAAAAACAAACCGATTCAGGAAGATGCAAATCTGGACAAAATTGCTGAGGAATCTTACGGGTTTTCCGGCGCACAGCTGGAGAGCGTGATGAATGAAGCAGCAATCTATGCGATGAGACAGGATCAGAAAATGATTGCGCAGAAGCATCTGTCGATGGCAATTGACAAAGTGATGATGGGTGAAAAGACAGACCGAGAATCGACCTTGGAAGAGAAAAAACGTGTAGCGATTCATGAACTAGGACATGCTATTATGGCCGAAATTGTTCGTCCCGGTAGCGTAAGCCAGGTAGCACTTAGCCCTCGTGGGAAAGCGCTTGGCTATGTGCGCCACAATCCACAGCAAGAGCATTATTTATACACCAAGCAGTTCCTGGAGGAGCAAATTATGATCTCGCTCGCAGGGGCTACGGCGGAAGAAATGTACTATGGCGGTCGCAGTACCGGCTCAAGTAATGATTTTGAGCAGGCGCTGAACATCGTCCATACGATGATGACTTCCGGTTTGACTTCACTTGGCATTATTAACATGGAAATGGTAACCAAAGAAGAACTCATGCGGGAAAATGGCGAGATAATGGCTGACCTGCATACCCGAACTTTGGAGCTGCTGGAAAAGCATCGTCCTGTGTTCGACAACTCACTTGACATCCTGATGAAGGAAGAAACTCTGTCTGGAGACCAATTTAGATGTCAATTTAGTGAAAATGCTTTATTACCAGCATAATTTTTTATGCTGGTTATTTTTTTTTACTTTTAGTCCGTGCTAAGATATTATTATCTATTGGGACATAAACATGTATTTTTCGACAAAGAAGGATACAATATATGAGAGTGACCAGGAAAGGGTGGAGTAAAGAATCATGCAATTTAAAAAAATCGGCGTCATCGGCGGCGGCACCATGGGACAGGGGATTTCTGAAATGCTCGCGTCCAAAGGAATCGATGTGCTGCTGGTAGAGCAGACACCAGAGAAACTAGACTACGCCTACAATATGATTGAAACGAGTCTGGACAAACAACTGGAAAAGTGGGCAATTACTCAAGCTGAGAAAAAATTGATCTTATCCCGTATTCAAAAAGTAATCCATTTAGCGGAGCTCGGCAGCTGTGATATGGTCATTGAGACTATTACAGAGAATCTGGACGAGAAGAAAGCAGTGTTCCAAGAGCTAGACCATGTGTGTCCAAGCAATATTATTCTTGCAAGTAATACATCCACGCTGAGCCTGACCGAGCTTGCTAGCTCGACCAAGTATCCTGAGCGTGTTATTGGTATGCACTTTATTTATCCAGTATCCCGTATTGATCTTGTAGAAATTATTCGTGGTTTGAAAACTTCGGACGATACATTTGAAAACACTAAAATGTTCGTGGAAGAGATAGTGGAGAAAAAAGGAGTCATGATTTATGAATCTCCTGGATTCGTAACAAGCCGGATTATCTGTCTGCTGATTAACGAAGCGGCCCATGTACTTCAAGAAGGCGTGGCTTCCGCTGATGATATCGATGACGCTATGCGAATCGGATATAACTTCCAAAGCGGCCCTTTGGAAATGGCTGACCGCTTTGGTCTGGATTCCGTTTTGGCTGCTCTGGAGCGTATGTTCCGTGAATTCGGCGAATTGAAATATCGTCCGTCCATCGTACTGAAGAAAATGGTGCGTGCAGGTAATCTGGGCGTGAAATCGGGCGAAGGCTTCTTTAAGTACGACAAGGATGGTGACCGGATATGAAAATTCTCGTAATCAATGCAGGGAGTTCTTCCCTGAAATACCAATTGTATGATATGACGGACGAGTCCGTTCTGGCAAAAGGATTGGTAGAGCGCATCGGTATGGATTCCTCCATTCTGACGCATAAGCCAACCAATAAAGAAGAATACACTGAAGTTAGCGAGATTTTGGAACATACTACAGCCATCCGTAAAGTGCTGAACGTACTCACAGATGCTGAACATGGTGTAATCTCCAGTACTAGTGAAATTCAGGCTGTGGGCCATCGTGTGGTTCATGGAGGCGAAATCTTCAAACAGTCAGCAGTTGTAACGCCTGAAGCGAAGAGTGAAATCCGTCGCTTGTTTGACCTGGCGCCACTGCATAACCCTGCTTCCATGATGGGGATTAAAGCGGCTGAATTGAATATGCCAGATGTACCACAGGTTGTGGTATTTGATACCTCGTTCCATCAAACTATGCCTGAAAAAGCTTATATGTACGCCATTCCAAGAGTGTTGTACAATAAGTATAAGGTTCGTCGTTACGGTGCCCACGGCACTTCCCATGATTTTGTAAGTAAGGAAGCCGCCAAATTCCTTGGTCGTCCTTTGGAAGACCTGAAGATTATCACTTGTCATATCGGTAATGGTGGTAGTGTAACAGCAGTTCAAGGCGGTTTGTCTGTTGATACTTCCATGGGTATGACTCCATTGGAAGGTCTTATGATGGGTACTCGTAGTGGTGATTTGGACCCAGCAATCGTACCTTATGTCATGAACAAAGAAGAATTGACTGTCAATGAAGTCAATTCCATGTTGAACAAGCATAGTGGACTTTTAGCTATCTCCGGTATCAGCAGTGACATGCGTGAAATCACAGAAGGTATGGAAAAAGGCGAAGCTAATTCTACATTGGCATTCGAAATGTATGAATACCGTCTGCGCAAATACATTGGATCGTATGCTGCCGCAATGAACGGAGTAGACGTAATTGCATTTACAGCAGGTGTAGGCGAGAACTCCATCGTTCTGCGTAAGAGAGTGTTGGAGCAATTGACATTCCTCGGTATCGAGCTGGATGAATCGTTGAATGCTATTCGTTCTGGCGAGCCTCGTCGGATTACAACTGCAAATTCAAAGGTAGAAGTACTGATCATTCCAACGAACGAAGAACTGGTTATTGCCCGCGACACGTTCCGTTTGGTTCAGTAGTTCGGTTCGAAAGTGTAAACTTTATGCATGCGGACTATTGTTTGAGTTCCGCATGCACCAAACAGCGAGAGCAAACAGCCTGACCCAGGGGGAAGGGCTGTTTGATTTTCGGTTAAGAGGAGAGAGACGGTCATGACGAATAAAAGTACGATTGCCCAAGTGGGCCGCCATGTAGGGGAAACGGTTACAATCGGCGCTTGGGTAAACAATAAACGATCTAGTGGTAAAATTCAGTTCCTGCAACTGCGCGATGGTAGCGGGTATATTCAAGGGGTTATCGTGAAAAGCGAAGTGTCCGAGGATATTTGGAATGACGCCAAATCCTTGACTCAAGAGAGCTCCCTTTACGTTACTGGAGTGGTGCGTGAAGAACCGCGTAGCCAATCGGGCTTTGAATTAACGGTTACAGGCATTGAAATTATTCATTTGACCGAAAACTACCCGATTACACCCAAAGAGCATGGTGTAGATTTCCTGATGGATCATCGTCACTTGTGGCTGCGTTCCGCCAAGCAACGTGCTGTTCTGATCGTACGGGCGGAAATTATCCGTGCTGTACAGGAATTCTTTAACGGCAACGGCTTTACGAAGGTGGACCCACCTATTTTGACTCCTTCCTCTGCAGAAGGTACAACAGAGTTGTTCCACATTAAATATTTTGATGAAGATGCGTATTTGACACAAAGCGGACAGTTGTATATGGAAGCCGCGGCAATGGCGCTGGGCAAAGTGTATTCCTTTGGTCCAACTTTCCGTGCGGAAAAGTCCAAAACACGTCGTCACCTGATTGAGTTCTGGATGATCGAGCCTGAGATGGCTTTTGTGGATCATGAAGAATCCTTGCGCGTTCAGGAGCAGTTTGTAAGCCATATCGTGCAATCTGTTCTGAAAAACTGTGCGAAGGAGCTTGAAACAATCGGACGCGATGTTTCGAAGCTGGAGCAAATTCAAGGCGAATTTCCACGTATTACGTATGATGAGGCGATTGCCTTCCTTCAAGGTGAAGGTTTCGATATCCCATGGGGCGAAGACTTTGGTGCTCCTCATGAAACGGCGATTGCTGAAAGATATAACAAACCTGTGTTCATTACACATTGGCCAACTCACATTAAGGCATTCTATATGAAACCAGACCCAACCCGTCCAGAGGTTGTTCTGTGTGCCGATATGATCGCTCCTGAAGGCTATGGCGAAATTATCGGGGGTTCCCAACGGATTGATGATCCAGCATTGATGGAAGAACGTTTTAACGAGCATAACTTGGCTCGTGAAGCCTACCAATGGTATATGGACCTGCGCACCTATGGTACCGTTCCGCATTCCGGCTTTGGACTGGGCCTGGAGCGTACAGTAGCATGGATTTGTGGACTCGATCATGTACGTGAAACGATTCCGTTCCCACGTATGCTGTATCGTTTGTATCCGTAACCGATGACCGGATCATTCGACAAGACATCAGCGGCAGAATGGGCGGAGGGAGTAGCCTTTGCTATGGAAGCCGGAATGGTCCAGATTCCCTATGCCCTGCTCAAGCATTATCGGACACTTCGGCTGACAGATGCTGAAATGCTGCTACTGATGCAGTTGCTTGCCTTTAAACAAGCGGAACGTAATGAATTTCCGACATGGGAACAATTGCAGACCCGTATCGGATGTACTGCGAACGAAATCGCACTCTATTTCAGTAAGCTCATGAAAGAAGGATTTTTGAGAATCGATTCCGTAGAAGACCGCAGTTCATCCGTACAATTCGAACGTTACAATTTGACGGGGCTGTATCGTAAGTTGGCAGAATGTATGATCGCCGAGCGTAACGAGCAGCATGATGAAGATGACATTTTGTTTGCCGGAAAGCCGGATTTACTGAATGGAATATCAGAATCCCCGCTTACAGAAGAACGGAATTTGTTTACGATTTTTGAGAAAGAATTCGGGCGGCCATTATCACCGATGGAATACGAGACGATCACCAGCTGGGTGGATCAGGATCGGTATCCCGAGGAGCTGATTTTGCTGGCTTTGAAGGAAGCGGTATTTGCAGGGAAGGTTCATTTCCGGTATATAGACCGTATTTTGCTGGAGTGGAGCCGAAACCGTGTTCGTAATGCACAGGATGCCAAAGAATACGCCCAGCGATTCCGTGGTGGCGGACGCAATTGATATATCGGTCTAAGCCTTTTAGGCTAAGCAGTAGACTTATGTATCGAGGTTGTCACTGCAAATTGGCTAATGTGCAATGAGAACAATCTGGAATATCGCCTGTGCGCGTGAACTAAGCCGAAATGAAAGCGAGTAAATAGGCTTTAATGATAGAGGACACACCATTCCGTCAGGAGGGTGTGTCCTTTTTAAATATTTTTTCGAAATATGCAGGGGAAGGAAATTTCCTGGCGTCTATAGTATTGGGAAGGGGGAGAGCGTCATTGATATAGAGAGAATCATTGAACGAATACGGTCCGGTGACCGGCAGGCGTTCCGTGAGATCGTAGAGTTGTACAGCAAGCATGTATTTCATGTCGCCTATTCGGTACTGCATGACAGCAAGGAAGCAGAAGATGCCGCGCAGGAGGCATTCGTTCAGGTGTACAAGTCTCTCCCCCAGTACCGGAACGAAGGTTTTAAAACGTGGCTGAGCCGAATTGCGCTCCACAAAGCGCTGGATATTAAGCGCAAACAGGACAGACGACCCGCAGAGCTTATAGACGTCGCACAATCCCTTGTACAGCTCCCTTCCCGGGATGAGGATGTGCTGGCTCGTCTCATCCGCGAGGAGCAAATTGAAGAACTATCGCAAAAAATCGCCCAGTTGCCCCAGCAACATCGGGATATTATTCAAGCCTATTATATGCAGGGCAAAACCTACGACCAAATTGCAGAAGAGACGCAGGTAGCTCTAAAAACAGTAGAGTCGAGACTCTATCGGGCGCGGCTATGGATTCGAAACCACTGGAAGGAGGAGGAATGGCAATGACTGACCAACAGGATAAACCGTGGATTGAAGGGAAATCGAATGACTGGCATGCTTACATTGCAGGAACTTGCACGATAGAGGAGTCTGCCCGGCTGGAAAAGCTCCTGCTGGAAGACGAACAGGCGCTGATGCTATATCTTGTCGCACTGGAGCAACTGGAGTCAACTATGAAAGATTATTCTGCCTGGATGGATACGGAGCGCTTCACAGATCAGGTAATGGCCGTTCTTCCCGAGATAGAAGCTGAACCGAATCAAGTTCTGTTTAAAAAACGCCGCTGGTTTGAAAAACCTGTGTTTCACTACGTTGTCGCCGCAAGCCTAACGTTGATCTTGTTGTCCAGTGGAGCCTTTGACAAAATGATGCCGCAAACAGATGAAAAGCCGATTCCTCCAAAAGAACGCGTTTCTTACAGTCAAGAGGTCATGCGAGCTACAACAACCTGGCTCGATAAATTAAAGCCCTAAATCATCGGATAAAGGCTGAGATGAAAAAACTCAAACAACAACCTTCAAATGGGGACTTTATTAAATCCCATAAATAGAAAGGAAGTGTAGCGATGCCTTATGCGGAAAGAAGCAAGCTCTTGGCATTTCTATTGAACATCATTCCCGGTGTGGGACACTACTACTGGACCAGAAAAGCCAATGCGTTTGTATACACCATTTTGTTTTTCGGATGTCTGGCGGGAGGATTATTTTTTTCAGTGGTTTCAAGAGACGAATTACCTTTATTGGCCAGTATGTTTGTTGCCGCTCTTTTTTGGGGGCTGAGTATGCTGCATATCATTATTAGCTTATTACGTTATGATCCTCGTGCAGGTGCTGTTCCATATCCCCCACATGCAGGACCCAATCCATATGGTTATTACTCGCAAAGTGGGCCTTATGGACATGCAGGTTCAACGGGAGAGGTACCGGAGGGGGCAACAGACGCGGATATGGATGCACCGGGAGCAGGAATGGGATATGGCCCGGGCTATAACCATTATCAACAAGGACACTATGGTATGGCAGGATCACCTGCTTTTCAAAAAGGATCGGAGAATGAACGCTTTTTTACGATTTTGCTGTCGTTCATTCCTGGATTGGGACACCTTCATTTGGGGCTGATGCAGCGTGGTTTGTCTTTTCTGCTATCTTTCTTTGGCTTTGGAGCGATCCTCGTTTTTATTACCAGCATTACAAACGAATCCGGATTTTTGGCGTTTGCGGGCGTGCTGCCGATCATTTGGCTGTATTGCATGTTTGATGCGGTGCAGCATGTACATCGCAAACAAGCGGGAGAAATGCTTCAGGACCGGACTTTGTTTGAGGAACTGGAGCATGGAAGAGTCGAGGGACGGCGGAGTAAAATGCTGGCTACCATTTTATCGGTATTTCCCGGTGCTGGACATATGTATATCGGTTTGCAAAAGCGTGGACTCCAGCTTATGCTTCTGTTTTTAGGAGGCATCTATGTACTGGACGTGCTACATCTTTCACTCTTTTTGTTCCTGATTCCGGTGGTTTGGTTTTACAGCTTTTTTGATGCGTTGCAGCAAGTAAGCCGTTATGGACGGGAGCCGCTGATCGACAAGCCTGTGATCGGTATGTTTGCACAATATCACCGCTGGGTGGGCTTGGGGTTGCTATTGCTGGGCGCCTATTACATCTTAATCAACGTACTAGTTCCTACTCTGGATCGTCTGTTTCCGAATGGAGAGATTTATAATTTGGTTGACATGTATCTACGGACGATTATCGTATCCTTATTGTTGATTGGCGGTGGTATTTGGATGATGATCGGGAATTCCAAATCTAAACGAGTAAAGGAGAAGCAATAGAATGGATACTGAGTTTTCAAAGAGTGAGGCTCCCTTTAAGGGAGCCCATCATCCTCATGGCGATGGAGGAGGCTCCACAGGTATATTTGGTACATCGTCTAACAAAAATAGTTCCTCTAAAGCGTCAAACGCTCCGGCAGGGGTGTGGAAAGTCGGAAGGCTGTCAATGGGACTTTTCCTCGTCCTGCTGGGGGGCATAACGTTTGCCTCCAAGTTTTGGGGAGCGGGCATACTGGACCAGGCTTTGACCTGGTGGCCTGTCGTTTTTGTTTTGCTGGGGTTGGAAATTTTAATGTATACTGCTTGGAAAGGGACGCGTGAGCGCATTCGTTATGATTTATTCAGTATGTTTATTACGGCGGTATTGGTTTTTTGCTGTATCGGATTTGCCTTGGTCAGTTCATTGGGGATCACTCCGCAAGTCAGAGAAATAATGAGTTCGGTTCAGGAAACAAGGCTTCTCCCAGACTGGCATGAAAAACTGCCTGCCGGAGTGACCAAGGTGATTGTACAGGGAGAAGATCCTTATGCGGTCAAAATTGATGCAACCACCTCACCGGAGGTGCATGTGTTCGGGAGTTATGTATACACAGGCAAAGAGGACGAAATAAAGGGGCAAGATTTATATCAGACCAAGCAAATCGGCGATACCTTGTATGTATTACTGGGTCAAATTCCGACACGGTTTATGCAGACTCAGCAGCAGCTTGATGTTACGATTGCTGTACCTGAGGGAATTACGGTTACTGTGCGCGATAGCCGAGGAAATATAATTGAAAAATAGGGAGATCTTCCGGCTCCAACTTTACATTTCGTATCATTCACGCGATACTGAAAGGGAAGCCTGAGATGTCATCCATGTCGCTAACTAATGGTGCATTTGCTTATCAGGCGAAACTTGATGATGTGCAGTCGAATAGCGATTGTAATCGGAAATGAGGGAGAAAAATGATTTCGTTGAATCCTGACACGCTTACAGGGCGTGAAAATTATAAGCTGTTGACCGGAAGTATCATCCCAAGGCCGGTAGCCTTTGTAACGACTTTGAGCAGCGAAGGGGTGCTGAATGGTGCGCCGTTCAGTTATTTTTCCATCGTAGCTTCTGAACCGCCACTGCTGTCTGTATCCGTACAACGTGTTGATGGAGTACCCAAAGATACAGCACGTAATGCGATGGAGCATAAGGCTTTTGTCGTACATATCACAGACGAGGACAATGTGGGAGCGGTGAATGTGACGGCTTCCCGTCTGTTGCCGCAGGAGAGTGAGGTTACACTGGCAGGCCTTACCCCGGTCAAAAGTACAAAAATCGAAGTTCCCGGTGTGGCAGAAGCGAAAATACGTATGGAATGTATTCTGGAACAGGTTATACCGTTGGGAGGTCAGGAGGACACACCTGCCTGTGATCTGTTAATCGGACGCGTAGTGCAGTATCATTTGTCCGAGGAAGCGTATCAAAATACGTATGTGATTGCTAAGGAGTTGCGTCCAGTAAGTCGTTTGGCTGGGAACAACTATGCGAAGCTAGGAGAGCAATTCACGCTGGAGCGTCCCCAATAGGGGGCGTTTTTTTACAGCATATCCAAAATTATATCAGGAGGATTCTTATTCATCATATTTCCTTTTATGTCGCTAGTAGAATAGAAATACCCTTATTATAAAAAAAGAGAACGTTCCTGTGCTATCGCTTAGGCTCCGTTCTCGATATTCAATGACCACTTTTACAAATAAGGATACGCATCTTTGATATTTATGAGTTTATTTACTTCAAAGTTTTCAGCAGCAGGGAGCGATAGGTTGTTTCAAACAAAAATTCAAACGCCTCCAAATGCTTTTTAGCCTCAAATACATCACGGCCCCACGCATAAATGCCGTGGTTACGCAATAAAATTCCAGGCACCTGATCATTCAGCACACCAGGTACGAGCTTGGCAATCGAGGCAATATCCGCGTAATTAGGCAGCACAGGAATATCAATGGCAGCATTTTCTTTCCAAATGTTAAAAGCCTTGATCAGCTCAATACCTTGGATAGGTACAGCGCCTTGCTCACCGTAATATTCGGAAATCAGATTGTTAAACACGGTATGCACATGAAAAACGGCTCCGCAGCCTGTTAGGCGGTAAATTTCACAATGTATAAGCGTCTCTGCGCTTGGCTTGAGGTTTGTCGCTTCTGCCGCTTTTCCGTACTGGTCTACGAATAGAAAATCTTCCGGAGTACGCTTGGTTTTATCCTTGCCGCTGGCGGTGACTGCAAAATAAAATTGTTCGGGATGAAAGTCACCAATTCGGATCGACAAATTGCCGCTCGTGCCGGGGAACCAGTTGCGAGATGCGAATAGTTCTTTGACATCAGCGAGTTCTTCCAGTGCGCGGCGTTTTTCTTCCAATGAAATGTCTGCCAAGTTAAAACTCATTTACAGCACCCCTTGCTCCTGTTTTTGCTTTAAATCCTCGATAATGTCATCAAATGTTTCAAAGGGTACATGTGGTACGCCAAGCTCTTGACACTTTAAAGTCAGATGCGAACGGGAGTACACAAGATCGGCAATTTTAGCTCCTTCAAAATCGGTCAGGCTGTCGCCGATCAAAATCCGTTCGTATTGTTCGGAAGGGTATTGACGAATCACAGTCGTTTTACACATGCCACAATCATTTGTACACGGTTCCTCACATGGATGCGGCCAAGTAATCTGGATGCGATCCCCGGAAAAATCCGCTCCGTTGCAATAGACGTGGTCGTGTGGAATATCGAAGGGTTTTAGCAATGGATCAATAAAAAAATCAATGCCGCCACTGGTGACGAAAAATTGAATCTGCTGCTCTCGTACATAGCCCAAAAAGCGTGCAAAGCCCTCGCGTATACCAGCTTGTCCAAGTACATATGAGATAATTTCGTCCTTTTGCTCCGAAGGCATGAGGGCAAACATCGCACCTACGCCTTCACGAATGGATGTATGCCCATTTACGATCTGATGCATGATGGGCTCACAGCCTGTAGGTTGAAAATGCTTCATAATGGCGACAATATTGTCGCTGTTCGTAATTGTCCCGTCAAAATCGCAAAAAATGACGGGCTTCTTCGCTGTGCTCATCGTTCACCTCCCCATGTGTCGAGCGCAGATTGCAGCTCGGGGTGAGTACGGGCGTATTCTGCCAGAGGGACATTTTGCTGTACCGCTTCAATCGCCTGCACAAAGGCGCGCCCACCAGCGTCTGTACCCAGCGGATGACCGTGAATCCCGCCCCCAGCGTTGACAACAACGTCAGTACCAAAGTCACGTACAATTAACGGCACGAGGCCCGGGTGAATCCCTGCGGAAGGGACCGGCATACTGGCCTTCAGCGGTAGATCAGGGGTGATCAGCTCATCGCGGATCGCCATGTTTTCCTCACGCGGCATCGTCACTGAGCCGTAGGGAGAAGGGAAGAGGACGAGGTCAGCGCCAGCCAGCCGCATAAGCTGACCGAGTAGGACGGACGCCGAAATACCATAATGCGGCGATGGATAAGCAGCTCCCGCCAACGAAGGATGGGCTGCAATCGGCACCGAGACGGCAGGATCGCTACTAAGTTCATGTAGCACATCGTAACCGTAGGCCAACACGTTAAACAGTAACGCGTTGGCACCCGCATCAATGGCCTTGAGAGCTTGCGTCTTAAGCTGCGAGGTCGGCCCCGTTAAATTAGCGGCATACAGCAGCTTTTTACCGGTTTCACGCTCAGCCGCTTCGGCGGCTTTGATGCAGGCTTCGACACGTTTTTCAATCGGCGTCAGCGCGTTTTCAAACAAGATCTCGTCGTCCTTGATCAGATCAACGCCACCGAGAGCCTGCCGGGTAAACTGTTCACGAAGTTCGTCCAAATTGAGGCCAATTACAGATTTGAAAATGCTCATGAGCAGGGGACGATCATACACGCCAAGCTGTTCGCGCAAGCCGCTGATACCGAATTTCGGTCCTGGAAAAGCAGAGCGGAATGCTTCCGAGAAACCCAGCTTCGTTAGCTTAATTCGGCCGTCCATCGAAATTTTGCCGAAGACTGTGACCAGCAGAGCAGGAATGTCTCGGCTGAAGTTGACATCCGGGTAAGCGATGGTCAGGTCCGCGTACCGTTCACCGGGACCTCCATCGTAAATATCCACAGAATGAACCGAGCCAAGATGCTTTTGCATCGCGTCCCGTTTGGCTTGCGGGAGCTCAGTCCAGCTGCCCACCGTCATGCCGATGGCAATAGATTGGGCCTTTTGGTTAAAATCGGCTTTGTCATCGTATACCCGGTAGGTCGCCAAGCAATAGCTCATTCAATTCCCTCCTTGAGTACAGCTCCCATCTCGCGGGATCGTTCAGCGCACCGCTGCACCGCCGCAATCACCGTTTCGTAGAAGTCACCTTTGTCCAGCATTTCCAATGCAGCTACCGTAGAGCCATTAGGAGACATGATTTTGTGGCGAAGGGCAGAAGGCTCCTCTCCGGTTTGCTGCACCATGCGTGCCGCTCCAAGCGCGGTTTGCACCGTTAGTTCGTGCGCTTGCTCAGGGGTCAAGCCACCACGGATTCCCCCGGCAATCATGGCTTCCATCAGGTAGTAGACATAAGCAGGGCCGCTTCCAGATATCCCGGTCAAAACATCCATTTTCTCTTCTTCTATAACCGTTACCGTCCCTACAGATTCGAACATCGTAAGCACGTTTTTACGCTGGTTTTCGCTGATTTCCTTGGAAAAGCTAATGCCTGTGGCTCCCAGCCCAATTGAGCTGGATGTATTGGGCATCGTCCGTGCGATCGGCTGCTTGCGACCCAGCAACGTTTGCATCGTACGAATGGACAATCCTGCGATTACCGAAATAATCAGCTGCTCATCAGACAGAAGTGGGCCGAGTTGCCCAAGTGCTTGTGCAGCATCCTTGGGCTTCATGGCAAGCACAATGACCGGAGAACGACGCAGAAGCTCGGTTTTGGCGGCATCCTCGGTTTGGAACAAGACTCCATATTGCTTTTGAAGTTCCTCAAGGCGAGCCTGATTACTGCGGTTGATGACGGTAATACCACTACGTTTGACGACAGAACGAGCCGTCATTCCGCGAATAATAGCCTCTGCCATTGATCCTGCCCCGAAAAATGTAATTTGCTCATTAATTAAAACCTTTGTTTGTGATTCACACATAGATTCATAACCTCCAAGGATACAGATTGATTTATGTTATTATTCCCTGATTTGTCCAGTACCGTACACGCGATATTTGGTTGAAGTCAAGGCAGGCAATCCCATTGGGCCGCGGGCATGTAATTTTTGTGTGCTGATTCCGATCTCGGCACCAAACCCAAACTCGAAGCCATCCGTGAAGCGAGTGGATGCATTGTGATACACGGCTGCCGCGTCCACTTCTTGCAGAAAACGCTCGACATGGGCTTTGTCCTCGGTGACAATACACTCAGAATGCATCGTACCGTAACGGGCAATATGCTCTAGTACTTCGTCCAAATTGTTTACGACCTTGATGTTCATAATGTAATCATTATACTCGGTGCCGTAATCCTCTTCTGTAACAGGAATAGCCCAAGGGGCCAATTCTCGTGTGCGTGCACAGCCGCGTAGCTCAACCCCCGCATCACGAAAGCGTTCTGCCAATCCTGTTAAGTGTGCTTTTGCATAATCCGAGTGTACGAGCAATGTTTCCATCGAGTTACACACGGACGGTCTTTGCACCTTGGCATTCAGTGTAATCGCTTCGGCCATTGCTGCATCCGCTGTAGCGTCCAAAAAGGTATGGCATACACCAGCTCCGGTTTCGATGACAGGTACGGTAGCGTTCTGAACAACATTTTGAATGAGTGAACGCCCGCCGCGTGGAATAATTACATCCAGCAAGCCGTTCAAGGTGAGCATTTCGTTGACCGAGGCACGGTCTGAATCTTCAATAAGTTGAAGCGCCTCGCGTGGCACAGCTGTTGCGTCTAGTGCCTGCTGGAGTACTTCGATAATCTTGCGGTTGGAGAAGAGGGCGGCCGAACCACCGCGTAGCACAACCGGATTGCCTGTTTTCAAGCACAGGCCCGCGGCATCCACGGTTACATTTGGACGCGCTTCATATATAATGCCGATGACACCCAGCGGCACACGTATCTTCTCAATTCTCAGACCGTTTGGACGTTCAATTTGCTCAAGGGTGTCGCCGACCGGGTCAGGCAGTGCCACAATTTGGCGTAATCCTTCGGCAATAGCTCCGATTCGGTCCTCGGTCAGCTTGAGGCGGTCGAGCAGCGACTCGGATGTTCCCTGTTCCCGTCCATGTTTCAGGTCATTATGGTTTGCTGCAATCAGCTCTTCAGTATGATTTACTAGAGCTTCAGCCATAGCAAGCAATGCTTCGTTTTTCTGTGCTGTAGTCAGGCGGTTCATGACCCCGGCACTTTTTTTGGCAAGATTGGCTTTGGTTCGTACTTCGCTAAACTGATTCTCCTCGGTTGTAGCTGTGTTAGTCGTTAAATCACTCATGTTACGGCCTCCCTACATACATAATGTAATCCATTCATCCCTGTGGATCACCTCAAGCCGGTGAATGGGACCGATTTTGCCCACAACCTCGCCGCTGGATAATCCTTGTACAATTCGGAGCTGTTCATCGTCATAATTGACGATGCCGCGTCCTAAAACTTTATTTTCCGGTCCGAGCACCTCAACGACATCTCCGGCATGAAAGCTGCCTTCGACACGTCGTACGCCAACCGGAAGTAGACTGTGTCCTCCGTGAACCAACGCTTCCTCGGCCCCTTCGTCTACATGCACCGCGCCCAGAGGGGTGGACATAAATCCAAGCCACTGTTTTTTCATCGGAAGTGAAGAGAGGTGAGTGTCAAAATAAGTTCCCGGTCCGTGTCCTTCGACGGCTGCGTTTAGATCGCCATTCGCGCTTACACGTCCCACATATACAGGCACACCGCCGCGTGTAGCGACTTTGGCAGCTTCGATCTTGGATCGCATGCCGCCAGTACCTACAGACGATCCAGAACCTCCAGCTAATGCATAAATCTCCTCTGTAATTTCTTCGATACGTTCAAAACGTACGGCATTCGGATGCTTGCGCGGATCTGCCGTATATACGCCATCGGTGTCCGTAATGATAATTAGATGCTGAGCTTTGACCAGATTGGCAACCAGCGCGGACAGCATATCATTATCGCCGAATTTCAATTCGTCAATCGATACAGTATCATTTTCGTTAAAGATCGGGATAACCTGCTGGCGCAGCAATTCTTCTACGGTCATTCCGGCATTATTCATCCGTTTGCGGCTCAAAAAGTCACTACGGGTCAGTAGAACCTGCGCGATCACTAGGTCAAAATCTTTAAAAGCCTGCTCATAGGCCTGCATGAGAAGGGCTTGGCCAACAGCCGCTGCCGCTTGCTTTTCATGTAATAGCTTAGGGCGAAACGGGTACCCAATCTCTCTGAATCCGGCGGCTACTGCACCTGATGTAACCAGCAGCACTTCATGACCTTTTGCACGTAGCAAGCTGATTTCCCGGGCAAAATAAGCGATGGCTTCCCGATTCAAGCCACCTTCCACTCCAGTTAGAGAGCTGCTTCCGATTTTAATGACGATTCGTGTTGACAAGACGTCCACTTCCTTAATTTTACTCTTTTTAATGCAAAAAAACTTCCATCCTTTGTATGCAAAGGACGAAAGTTTGTGCTTCCGCGGTACCACCTTCATTGATGATTCATGATCATCCCACTTGAAACCTGTTAACGGCAGGGACCGCCTGATTGCGCAGGGCGCTCGGGGATAGGAGTTGGGAGAGAGTCCAGGTAAATTCTTGCAGCCTATCGGAATTTACTCTCTGAACAGGACCGAGTCTCTCTTAATAGTCCCTTCAACGCGCTAAATGATATTGGATACAGAATACCACGAAAAGACCAGGTTTGGCAAAGAAGTTGTAGCTGGAAAATACGGCTTAACCAAACAGGTTTAGCTTGCCAATTCGATCAGCCGCCTCGGTCAGTCGAGCTTCTGAGCTGAGCAGTCCCGCTCGCACATATCTTTCGCCGCCATTCCCGAAGCCGATCCCTGGAGCAACAGCCACCTTGGCTTCCCGCAACAACAGATCGGCAAAAGAAGTGGAAGTATAGCCCTGCGGCACAGGCAACCAACTGAAAAAGGAGCCGCTTGGGCGCGTCGCCTTCCAGCCTATTTGCCCAAGTGCATCATAAAAAGCGTTACGGCGTGATTCATAGCGGGCTACCAGCTCGCCTACGCAGTTCTGCGAGGCCGTCAAGGCTGTCGCCGCCGCTGCCTGAATGCCGCCAAACAAGCTTACATAAATATGATCCTGTAGGAGATTAATCATCGAGATGATTTCGGCATTACCGAGCGCGAAACCAACACGCCAGCCCGCCATATTGTACGTTTTGGACAAGGTATAGAACTCAATCCCCACCTCTTTAGCACCCTCAGCCTGTAGGAAGCTTACCGGACGTTCGCCATCAAATCCAATAGCGCCATAGGCGAAATCACTGGCAACTACAATACCGTTACGTTGCGCGAATTCAACTGTATCCTCGTAAAAGGAAAGTGGAGCCGTTGCCGAGGTTGGATTATTCGGATAGTTAAGGAACATTAACTTGGCGCGGCGGCGGTCTTCCTCGGAAATGGCTTCATAATCGGGCAGAAAACGGTTCTCTTCTTTTAATGGGAGAAAAGACATTTCCGCTTTAGCCAAGGCTACACCAGACCAGTAGTCCGGGTAGCCGGGATCAGGGACGAGACACACATCCCCGGGATTGAGTAAGACTTGCGGCAGCTGAACCAAACCCGTTTTTCCGCCAAACAGGATGGCGACCTCGGTTTCAGGGTTGAGCGTCACACCGTAATCCTCCTGATAGCGCTGGGCAACGGCTTCCTTAAGAAAGCTGTAACCGCGAAATGGCGAATATTTATGATACAGCGGGTTATCCGCTGATTCCTGCAAAGCTTTTACAATATGAGAAGGAGTGGGCGTGTCGGGGTTCCCCTGTCCGAGATTAATGACATCATGCCCCGCCGCGATTTCACGGTTTACATTTTGTACAAGTGTGGCAAAAAATTGAGTGGGTAACTGTTTCATGACGTCAGCGGAGGGAATAGAAAAATGAGTCATCAATTCACACGACCTTTTGGAATAGTTTAAGAAATAATCTATCACGATTTTACCGAGTTGTATAGGGGGAATTAAGCTTGCATGGTTGCGTAATCCAGACTGATCGGGCTATGATGGGGGAAAATACCGGACAATGGGTCGCGGGAAGCTCTGGCTCACAAGGAGGATGAAGGATTTTGACGTATCAGGAAGCTCAGCCGTTCAGTGTTGCACTCATACAAGCTCACATAGAGATAGGAAATCCCCCGGAAAACCGCAGTCATATCCGAGCTTTAATGGAACAAGCGATGAAAGTCGAACTGAAGCCGGATCTGATTGTCCTGCCGGAAATGTGGAACACAGGCTATGCCTTAGATCGCATTCATGAACTGGCGGACAAGGAAGGGACGGAGACTCGGGCATGGATAGCAGCATTCGCTGCCACCCATGAAGTGAACGTAGTAGCTGGGTCGATCGCAGAGAGAAAAAGCGACGGTCATGTGTATAATACGATGCTCGTTTTTGACCGAACAGGCAGAGAGGTTGCTTCGTATTCCAAGATTCATCTATTCCGACTTATGGATGAAGAAAAATATTTGCAGCCTGGCGAAGAAAAGGTTTTATTCGCACTGGATGGCGGGATTCGGGCAGGTGCGTCGATCTGCTATGATATTCGTTTTCCTGAACTAGCCCGTAGTTTGGCCCTGTCGGGCGCAAATTTGCTGATCGTACCCGCAGAATGGCCTCATCCCCGGCTTCATCACTGGCGCACCTTGCTAACCGCACGTGCTATAGAAAATCAAATGTATGTCATTGCTTGTAACCGGGTAGGTCGCAGCGGAGATACTGATTTCTTCGGGCATTCGCTTATTATTGATCCATGGGGAGAAATCATTGCTGAGGGCGGAGAGCAGGAGGGGATCATCACAGGAACGATTGAGTCTGCCTTGGTGCAGGACGTACGTGGTCGTATTCCGGTGTTTGAAGATCGGCGTCCCTCACTGTATGACCGATAATCAGTGTAGAAAGGAATACTCCATGCTTAAGGAACGCATTGAATTTTTGTGTAAAAAGAAAAATCTGTCCCGTAAAGAGCTGGTAGACGGGCTGGTGACACCCGCACATTTTGCAAATATACTGGCTGATCGTTACCCGTTGGCAGAGGATTTGGCCGAGCAAATTGCTGGGCGTTTAGGTGTAAATCCCTCCTACCTCTTGCGTGCAGCGGCAGAGGATGAAGAGACGCTGACTACAGCGGATAAGATTTTCACAGAGCTGTCCAAGCTGGCTAATCCTGCCACGGAAAGCTATGTGGATCTACTGGAGGATCGCAACGATTCGCTTGTGGTGGAAATGACGACTTATTTGATGAAGGCCGTTTATTACCAGCAGTTAAATGACCCAACGGCCTATGAATATTTACATCAAACCTATTTGAATTTTTATTTGGAGAAGTTTGGTCGTTCGGATGAGGTGGAGCTGCCCGCACCGCTAAAAAAAGCAATTTTATTTTATAAAATCCAGTATTTCCGCTCGAAAAATCATTATTATGATGTGCTGAATAACGTTACGCAGCTAAGCCGTCTAGTGGAAGAGGGGACGGAAAACTGGCTAAATGCGCAAAACATTATGATGGAGGCCTGTATTCAGGTCAAGCAATTTGATCAGGCGAAGCAGGTATTCGAGCAGACGATGCGCAGAGTATATGATGATCGGCTTTTTCACCGTTTGACGGGCCTGTATGTGGCTTACAGCGGATATTGTTTTGCCATGGGTTCTGTACAGGAAGCACTGCTAACGTTGTCTATGGCTGAGGCCAATTTGGTCTATTTGGAAAATGCGGCAGATATGCTCACGACCATTCTGAACAACCGGATTATTATGCTGACATCGATTGGTGAGCTGGACAAGGCTTTGGAAGAAGTAGCGCGTTTTGAAGCGCTGGTGAGCCGGGAGCGGGAGGAAATGCAGCAGATGATGCTGCCCGTTACGCTAATTTATCGCTGTGAGATTGCGTTTGCGCGAAAAAATTGGGGGCTTCTCTCACAGCATTTGGATCAACTGCGTAAAACAAATCTGACAACAGATCAGCAAATGGGGCTTGATTTTTATGAAAGCCAACTGGCGCTTGCCCAAGGGAATCAGGACGCCTTTTGGATGCATGCCTTGCAATGCTTGCCTTATTTTGAAGCTCTCCAGCATCCAGCGCGGCTTGAACAGTTATATGAAACGCTGGCAGTTGTGTCCGAGGACAGTCGTCGTTATAAAGAATCATCGGCGTATTATCGCAAATTGGTCTATCTTTTGCGTAAAAAATAGCCTGAATTCACTCGTTTTTCACAAAACTATCGGATGATCGTGCGAAAGAATACTCCAAAGTGTGCAAAATTTTGTGTAAACCGTCCCAGAGTTCAAAATAAACCGGAAAAGTACAGGTTAAAGCTCCTGTTTTTTCGGTTTTTTTGTATGCGCCAAAACGTATTGTGATGCCATATACCCTCTTTTATACTGAATTCATAGGGAACGACAATACAAAATACGAGGTGCAACCACATGATGAACTTATTCGGGAATAAGAAAAAACAGCAGGATGCGATAGAACAAGCAGATCAACTGATGAATAAAGGCCTGTCAGGATTATTTATGAAAGGCTTGGTACCCAAAGAGCATCGGGAACAGATTAACCAAAGCCTAAACTCGGCAAGACAAGCTCAAACGGCGGCTAACGGTGGTTTGGCGATGGCAGCGACTGCGGTTGTTATTTCGGTAACAGATACCGGGAAGCTCGTGAATTTTGATCCGATTGTGGTGCTAATGCTAGATGTGACAGAAGTAAACGGTAATCGATATCCAAAAACGTTGGAAACGCTCGTATCCAAGCTGCAAATTCCGCGACCTGGAGATACGGTGGGTCTGGGGAGCAATCCGGTAAATCCATCGGAGCTGATTTATATGGGTCTGGTGACAGTGTAAATGAGCAGGTCGTTTCACCTTTCTTGCTGACATATAATTTGAACAGATGATTGAAAAAGGGGTTTTGGAGGATGAAAGGATTTTTGAGTATTATCGGGGTACTTATGGTGTTTGGTGTAGGCTTCTCACCATTTTTGGCTAACTATTTATGGGATGATCCATTTGTGATTATGGATGCCCCGTGGTATAGGCCGTTAATTTATATAGGCTTTGCGCTTATTTTTCTACCTGGAATTTTAGGTGTGTTTTTTGAAGGCGGTAAGGTTAAGAAGGGTGTTCCTGGGGTTGGGATTATTACAAGTGTTCAGCTAACAGGGACTTATGTAAACAATCAGCCGCAGGTAAAGCTCGGGTTGACCGTAACCAAACATGGAGAAGACAAATATGATACTGCTTTGACGACGATTATTCCTTTGACTTCCATGGCTCAATTTCAGCCAGGCTCGATCATTCCGTTGGTCGTATCGGAGAAAGATAAACTGAAAGTAGGACTTGACCTGAAAGGGCAGGTGTCGCAGACGGATTTGCAAGCGTTAATGAATGAGCAAATGGTCAAGCAGGGCGTATCGCCTGAGCTGATGGAAATTGCCAAAACCGGTAAGCAGGCATATGCGAAGGTGCTGGATGTTACACCCATGGGGGAAGCAGGATCTAATAAAATTAAGCTTCAATTTACGCTGAGTGTTACGAAAAACAACGGCGATACATTTAATGTAACCACGCAAAAGGTTGTTTTTTCTTCCCAACTATCCAAGCTGCAGCAGGGAAGTATTATAGAGGTCATTTATTCACCTCAAGATCCTTCGAAATTGGTCTTTAAAACACAAGTGAGTGAAGCCGAGGTACAGCAAGCATTTGGTTCTTCTCGATAATAAAAAAGTTTTCCGATACCTGTTTCAGATACAGCCCATAGGTGTATTATAATAGTATCCCGACACCAGGAGGTTGATAACGATGGATAACCAAAGTAGATCCGAACTGGCGAATAGGGATGGCCTGTCACGGCCGAGAGGCTTAAATAGACAGGTTGTCGGAAACAATTATGAAATGGGCTATGATCAGGATAAAAGTCCACCAGATTTAGGGAGACCCTGATCACAAAAAGGCGAGGACAGGCACTTTGGGATCACACAGCACATTGGAACTGAGGTAGGACATCTTGGGAGACCAAGGCTAGAGACCTTAAGGAAAGAAGTGATGCGGGATGGATAAAGTGGAGTTTCCGAGCAAGCGTAAAGTAATCAGGCGAGGCTGACATGAAATTCAAATGAACATGAAATGTGGTTCGTTAAGGACAGATGGAAGCAACATCGCAACAGTGTAATCGAACCCGTAAAATAAATGAAGTATTGAAAGCATAGGGGCGAAGCCCCGGGACCGTCTTCTTCTCTGGCTTTGGCTGAGGAGGAAGACGGTCCTTTTCACATTTGAAGCTACTTTTGAGAAAGTTGCTCGACCGTTTCTCGGAAGGTATCAATAAAGGCTTCGGCAGCTTTAGACAAATAACGTCCGTTTCGGTAGGCAATGGCTAGGGTACGGCTAGGGGTAGGTTCGGCGAGTGGCAATAATGCTGGAACAAACTCGCTGCTGGCGGCCCGGGCGATAAAACGGGGGACGAGTGTCACTCCCATACCTGTCGCTACAAGCGATTGGAGCGTCTCCATATTAGTGCTCTCAAACACCACATTGGGTTCAAAGCCAGCTTGATGACACAAATCCATCGTCAGCTTGCGAAAGCCTTGCCCTTTTTTCAGAACGACAAAAGGCTCATCTTTCAGTTCTTCCATATGCACAGGCTGCGGATGGTCTCCGTTTTTACGCAGGGCTAGGGGGTGACCTGGAGGAACGGCAAGATCAATCCACTCTTCACCGATCGGCACATAGGAAAGTGTAGGTTCTACTAATGGAAGAGATAGCAGGCTGAGATCTGTATCCCCACTGGCAGTTTTTTTCTCCAAATTCATGGATGAATCCTCGACCAACACGATTTCAATGTCCGGATGAGCTTTCTTGAATACAGGCAGCACATGCGGCAGCAAATGAGAACCTGTGATGGGCATACTGCCAACCACAACCTTCCCTTTTCGCAGTTGAGAAATGTCGTCCATTTCCTGCCGGAGCTGCTCAACTGCATCGACTATTTTTTTTGCCTTTTCCACAAAGCTTGCTCCTGCATGTGTTAATTCCACCGTGCTGGTGTTGCGTTGAAATAGAAGTACCCCAAGTTCTTTTTCCAGTTTGGACAATTGTTGGCTCAAAGAGGGCTGAGCAATATGCAGTTTTTCTGCTGCGCGTGAGAAGTTTTTTTCCGCTGCAATTTGCAGGGTGTATTGAAGTTGTCTGAATTCCATCGAGTTTTAAACCCCTTTTATATACGCTTTTATAATGGTTGTCGTCTTATAAGCTTTACCTATTACTTCATAGACTGATTATACAATAATATAATGAAATTCCCAATCCCATATGAACTCCATGTGTTCACAAGCTGGAAAATCCCTATGTTTACTTTTATCTTTGATTTTATAAATTATGGTATTTAATTCTGTTTGACATGGCAAATGGGTTCATCCATAATATTATTCATATTAAAACAATATGTTTTATTGGAGAAAAGGGGAAAATGGGATGTCCAAACTTATTGTATCTTTTAGGAAACCGTTTTTGGTTGGATCTTTAGCATTTCTTTTATTGGTTCTCGTGGCAGGATGCTCCGGCTCCAAAAATGATGCAGATAAAAATACAAACGCAACTAACCCAAGCACAACCGCTGATCAACCCGCGGAAGGGGGAACCTTTACATATGGCCGCCCGGCTTCCGTAACCTCGTTTGATTTGCATAATCAGATTACATCAAATAATGCTTTTGCTATCGACAAAGTATTTGAGCCGCTGGTTGCCTTTAACGGTGATGGAAAAATTGTGGATTGGCTTGCGGCGTCGCACAATATTAGCGCGAATGGATTAACCTATACTTTTGTTTTACGCGATGGCTTGAAATTTTCAGACGGCAAAGGAGTTACTGCCGAGGACGCGGTTTTTTCAATTCAGCGTCATTTGAATGTAGGAGGTCCTCTTGCAATAGCGGCACAGGTGGCTTCGCTTTCGGCTCAAGATGAAAAAACACTTGTAATTAAGCTTAAAGCGCCGTATACGCCGTTTATTTCTGAACTCTCGAATTTCTCCAATGGCATCCTTCCAAAGGATTTTGGCGGTGTCTCGGAAAAAGAATTCTTTAAGAATCCGGTCGGTACCGGTCCCTTCGTCGTTAAGAAATGGAATTTTGCCGGTGATCTTACTTTCAGCAAAAATAAATACTATTGGCAGAAAGGCAAGCCATATATCGATGAACTTGTCTACAAGCTCATTGAAGATGACAGCCAAGCGATTAACCAGCTGAAGGCTGGCGCGATAGACGCTATTGAGTCTGTAGCTCTTGAAAATGTAAATGAATTAAAACAAGGAACTGATACCAAAGTGGCAACCAATGGAAGCTGGGTGACAGAGCAATTGTTCTTCAATACCCTGGACGAGCATTTTTCGGATGTGCACGTTCGCCGTGCGTTGGCGTTGGCACTTGACCGTAATGGATTGACCAATGCGGTTACCTTTGGTTTCGCAAAGCCAGCCAATTCGCTTTTGCCGCCAGCCATTCCCTACAACACGAACGATACGATTAAAGCGCTCAGCTTTGATACGAACGCTGCCAAAGCAGAGCTTGCAAAATCAAAGTTCCCTAATGGGTTTTCTACAAAATTGCTCATTGCCTCTGGTAACAACTCAAGAACTCAGGAGGCACAGATTATTCAGGCGGCCGCCAAAACGATCGGCATAGACATTCAAATCGAATCTGTTGAGTTGGCCTCATTTCGCGAGCGTTTCTTTGTCTATGATTTTTCGGCAATGATCAACAGCGGACAGGCGGATTCTCCAGAAGCCAACTCGATCCTCGCTTTCCAGACAGATCCGGAAGGCTTTAGCAAGTCGTACTGGACTCATTACACGAACAATGAAGTTACCAAGCTCCTGCACGAGGGGCAAAAAACACCTGATGGGGAAGAACGTGCGGGAATTTACGCCAAGCTTCAACAAATCCTTGCAGACGAGGTACCTTACATCCCGCTTTATTATCCGGATATTCTGAAAGGTGTTCGTTCTTCCATTGATGGCCTGGTCGTGCTTCCCAATAACAGCGCTCGTTTTGAAGATGTACGTGTGAAAGGTAATTAGATCCTTGACGGCCCACAATTTATTTAAAAAGTCTGCCGGATTGTCTGCAAATCTAACTTTCCCACACAAATGGCTTGTGCGCGCTATGATAAGAGCGGCATCAGTAGTCATCTGTGTGGTGGTGGCAGTCTTCTTCATCATAAGGCTGGTGCCGGGAGACCCCGCCAAAATGATTCTGGGGGAATACGCCACAGCTGAGGCTATTGAGAGTATGCGCCATAGGTTGGGGCTGGATCGTTCTCTTTGGGAGCAGTTTATAGGCTTTGTGCACAATTTCTTTACACACGGTGATACCGGCGTTTCGATTGTTTTTGAGACTTCTTCAAGAGAGTTGATTGCAGAGCGGGCCCCTGTGACGCTGCTGCTCATTGCAATGACCTGTCTTTTTTCCATCATTGTTTCGCTGGTGCTGGCCACCCTTGCGGCAACACATAAAGACGGACTGCTTGACCACATTATACGCATCTTGCCTGCTGTAACGCTCGGTATGCCGATTTTTTGGGTTGGACTGCTACTGATTCTGGTATTTAGCGTTCGGCTTCGCTGGTTCCCCGTTGGGGGAGTCGGCGAGGGCTGGCTTGGAATCTTGTACAGTCTCGCCCTTCCTGCGATCACTGTCGGATTGTCGCAAATTCCCTCGCTTGTTCGTTCTTTAAGAGCGCAGATGCTGGAAGTGCTGGAATCTGATTTTGTTGTAACCTTGAAGGCAGCGGGAATCCCCGACCGGGTTATATTGGTAAAGCATGTCCTGCGCAATTCCGCTCTTCCCGCTCTTATGCTGCTTGGCGTAAACATTGCCTACCTGATGGGCGGCACGTTGGTAATTGAACAGGTTTTTGGCCTCAAGGGTATCGGAAGCCTGTTATTTTCAGCCATTTCAAACCGGGATTTTCCTGTTATACAGGGGATTGCTCTTTATTGTGCGATATCTGTGGTCATCATCGGCTTCGTGATTGAGGTTGCTTCTGGGTATCTTGATCCCAGGACGAAAGGAGAACAATGAAACGCACGCAATTAGATCTTCAGATTCAGAAGGCGGGTCATAGCAACCGCTCTTGGCGAAAAATACTAAATACTCCATCTCTTTTATGGGGCAGTATTATGTTTGCGTTACTCATAGGTATTGCAGTGTTCGCACCGGTTATTAGCCCCTACCAGCCTTCTGATCAAAATATTTCGGCAACTTTACAACCCCCGTCCTTCGAACACTGGCTGGGAACCGATCAACTGGGGCGTGATTTGTTTACACGGCTGATCTATGCCGCACGGACTGATTTGAAGATTATGGTGCTGGCGGAGATCATCCCTTTTTGTATGGGGGTGTTTCTGGGAATGCTTGCCGGGTATTATGGTAAATGGGTAGATACGGTTATCACGCTTTTGACCGATACGTTTATTGCGTTCCCTTTTTATTTGATTGTAATTATAGTGGCGTTTGCAAGCGGTACGGGTGAACAGGGGATATACATTACATTTGTCCTGGTTGGCTGGATTGTATACGCGCGCGTGGTCAAGGGTCTTAGCGCATCGTTTCGCAAGCAGGAATGGATAGCCGCTGCAAAAACTCTGGGAATCCCGGATATTAAAATCATACTGCGCCATCTTCTGCCGAATGTGTTACCGCAAGCGGTGGTAGTGCTTATGACGGACATGGCTGTTCTGCTTGTAGCCATTGTTACGCTAGGCTATCTAGGTATCGGCATTGCGCCGCCAACTCCGGATTGGGGAACTATGATTTCTGATGGGCAGCCCTTTATATCTACTAAGTGGTGGCTTTCAGCAATCCCGGGCTTTGCGGTAGTATATACAGGGATAGCCTTATCCCTTGTGGGCGATGGGCTAGCAGATATATGGAGAAGAAAATGAATGCTATGAATCCAATTTTAGAAGTGGAAAATTTGTCGCTCGCGACGCAATCGAATCATAAATTGGTCACCAATGTGAGTCTCAAAGTTGAAGCGGGCGAAAGTATAGGACTTGTGGGGGAATCCGGATCTGGAAAATCGCTCACGCTTCGCTCCATCATAGGGTTGCTTCCCTCCGGTATTGAACAAGTTGGCGGGCATATTAGGAGCAATGGCAGATGCGCAATGATTTTTCAAGACCCGATAAGGGCACTTGACCCTCTCTGCCCGGTGGCCCGGCAGCTTGCCGAGGTTGTGTACTACAGGCAGAAGGTGAGTCGGAAGGTCGCGCGCACAATAGCTTTGGAACTGCTTGAAATGCTCGGTCTTCCCGATTCCTTAAAGCATACTGACCGTTACCCCCGCCAGCTTTCAGGCGGCCAGTGTCAACGTGTTGTTATTGCGATGGCTTTGGCGTGCAAGCCGGGCATCCTTCTTTGTGATGAGCCAACAACTGCGCTTGACGTAACGGTTCAACGGCAAATACTTGACGTTATTTCACGTCTTCAAAAGGAGCTGGGTTTTGCCATGGTGTTTGTTACGCACAATCTTGCTGTAGCTGCTTCGATGTGCTCAAAGCTTTGCGTTATGAAAGAGGGAAGAATCATAGAGCGGGGAGACACTTTGCCCCTTTTACAAAACCCGCAAAATCCGTATACACAGTTGCTGATAAGCTCAGTGCTTCCTCTCCCGGATCTTGAAAGGAGCGCGGATTTATGAAAACAGCCTTGCAGATAGAAAATATAACGGTTGCTTATGGTAAGTTCACCGCGCTTGATCAAGTAAGCCTGGAGCTGCAGGAGCGTACCACGCTTGGTCTTGTGGGAGAATCGGGTTCAGGAAAGTCTACCCTCGCGCGGGTAATAGCCGGGCTGATCGCCCCGGATGAGGGCCGGATCATGCTGGGTTCTCAGGTTCTGGGCAAGCGACGGAGCCGGGAGCAGCATAAAAGAATACAAATGGTTTTTCAAAACCCGGATTCCTCGCTAAATCCAAAGCATACGATCAGGCAAATCCTTGCCGAAGCCTTACTTTTTCACAAGATTGTTGACCGAGCTCAAGTGGACAAGAAATGTAGGGAACTGCTTACACGTGTTCACATCGATGAAAGCGCCCTTGGCAGATTCCCTCACGAATTTTCCGGCGGTCAGCGTCAGCGGATAGCAATTGCCCGCGCATTAAGCGTTGAGCCAAGCATACTTATCGCAGATGAACCAACGAGCGCACTGGATGTTTCGGTACAACGGAGTATGCTTGAACTGTTGAGCACACTCAAATCGGAGCTTAATCTTACGATGCTTTTTATCTCTCATGACTTGGGAGTTATAAATGCCATAAGCGATATTGTTGCTGTAATGCGGCAGGGGAAGCTGGTTGAGATCAACCCCAAGGAGAAATTCTTTTCTCGTCCTGAAACGCCTTATAGCCGTGAGCTTTTGTCCGCTGTTCCTAAAATGCCAATATCCCATTCTGCAGGAGGTATTTATGAGTCAAAATAATAAAGGATTTGTACCTCTTACAATATCGGAGTTTGATACGCTAACTAACTTGCTCTCCAAACTCCTGTCCACCCAAGAATCCCCGGTAATCATACCGGGCGAGGCGATCCTGGGAATTGAAGCCATAGCAGCAGGCATATCTGCGCCCGACCGTAAAATTCTAAACATTGTGACAGGTCCATATGGAACGATTTTTGGTAACTGGCTTGCGCGTGGCGGAGCAGAAGTCATCGAACTCAAAACATCTTTTGATGATGTGGTAACTGTAGATGAAGTCGCCGCAGCGATTGAGCGATATAACCCATGTGCGCTTTCTTTTGTGCAGGCGGAAGTGGTCACAGGAGGCTCTAATCCAACAAGGGAAATCATGGAGCTTGCGCGTAGATCAAACATTATAACCGTGATAGATTCAGTTTCTGCAATCGGGGGCGAACCGGTGCTCATGGACGAGTGGGGAATTGATTTTGTAGCTGTAGGGGCGCAAAAAGCACTATCCGGGCCTAACGGGATCAGCGCTGTGGGGATTTCTCCCCGTGGCTGGGAGTTTCTGGCCTCCAACAAAAATGCGCCGCGCAATTCCATACTGTCTTTGCTTGACTTAAAGCGTTCCCCTAATCATGTGACGCCCGTGCGAGTTCCTCCCAACATCCCTGTTTTGGAAGCCCGTGCGCTTATAGAGTCATTAAAGCTTATTGAAGAAGAAGGTCTGGAAGCAGTCAACCGCCGCCATCGCTTAACTACATCTGCTGCAATTGCTGGCATTAAAGCCTTGGGCCTTGAACCGTGGCAGCGGAATAAAGATAGCTACTCAACGTTGACTACAACGGTTCGGATTCCTCAAGGCGGTAATTTCAATATCGAACAGCCCATAGGCATTGTCGCACCCGGAGATGGAGAATTGCATAATAAACTCTTACGCATTAACCATTTTGGGGCGAAGGCAAATCAACAAAGCGTTGAAGAAGCTATCCAAACGCTTGCTGAGCTTGTACATCAAGACCCTTATCATGCGCTTGCCGCCCAAAGGTTAATTTGGGGGAATGAAGATGGAAAATAAAATTCAAAAAGAGTTAACCTATAAAAATATATTTGTGGCGGGGATTGATGGGAAACGATTCGATATAACAATCACCAATGGTCGTTTTTCGTCCATTGCAGAGTCCTTATCCTCGCATACTCAACAAAATGGTCCAGATGGCGACTTATGGATTAGCCCCGGCGTAATTGATCTTCATACGCATTTGGCATGGACGGATTTTAATCATACTGATCAGGAGAAGCGCGATGAACTGGAGATCGAAGTGATGCAGGCGCAAGCCTTTGAGGCTACTTTCCAGGCTGGAGTGACTTCAGTGCGTGATGCAGGTGGGCTTTTGCCAAGTACGGTGAAGCATATAGGTCAGCATTATAGCCAGCCTTTAAGAGTTTATACCAGTGGTGATATGCTTGGAGCCGGAGACGCACGAGGCCTTAAGCATTTGGAACGGCGGGTAACAGAAATTATTGATTCCGGGGCAAGCTGGATTAAAATTCTTGCAACGGGGGGACTAGGCTCGTCGCCAGATACAGTGCTGAACCCGATTTTTTCTGAGGAAGAATTCTCTTTTATTGTGCGTAGCGCCCATGCACGCAACATAAAAGTCATGGTTCACACCTGGGGTGGACCTACTGTGGATTGGTCTATTGACGCTGGAGTGGAATCTATAGAGCATGGAATGTATTTGACCGAGGATCAAGCCAACCGGCTTGCGCAATCCAGGACAGCCTTTGTGCCTACTGCTTCCATCTATCGTATTGCTGCAGACCCTTCTGGAGTTCTTTCACTCGATAGGGAAATTTGTGATCGCGCCGCCCGCGCCGCCGAAGCCCACCCTAAAGCCGTTAGCTATGCCAAAAGAGCAGGCGTACGAATTGCGTTCGGTACAGATTTTGCCACACCTTCGTTACATGGACGTAACCTTGAGGAATTAGACACACTCATAGACTGTGGATTAACTCGAAAAGAGGCCTGGCAGGCTGCCACGGAGTTCGCCGCTGAAATTTTGGGATATGGGGACAGATTGGGACGTATAAAAGAAAACTACACAGCAGATACAATCCTTTTTAATGCTGATCCGTATAAGTCACAAAACGCCAAAACACTCCGTGAAAGTATCGTATCGGTAATTCAGGGACAATTTGAGTGAGACCAATACTCCAGAGAGCATCTTTAATATAGTTAGACAATCCCCTTAACATTCTCCTGACAAAGTATGATTAGACTTAGTTCTGATTGTACAATAAAGTGTCTGGGAGGAAATTGAATGCTAAAATGTTGGGGGATACATACGAAAAAATCGGTGGCAGCACTCGTAGCGGCTATGATGCTAGCAGTAAGCGGTGGGACGGCGATGGCAGTCGAAAAGGACACGTCGATTAAAAACGTAATTATTTTGATTCCAGACGGTATGGCTAATGACGCCACTGCACTGGCTAGATGGTACAAAGGATCTTCCTTAACGTTAGACAGCATGGCAAGCGGCATGGTGCGTACACATTCTGCGGATGCTCCAATTGCCGATTCTGCTCCAGCGGGTACTGCTTTTGCCACAGGACATAAATCTCATACTGGGTATGTAGGTGTCCTTCCTGATGAAGCGACAATGCCCGGACAACAACCCATTGCAGCGGGTGACGCCAAAAAGCCTGTAGCTTCCATTCTTGAGGCTTCCAAGCTGGCAGGGAAATCGACTGGAATTATTGCGACTTCGGAGATTATGCATGCGACACCAGCTGATTTTACCGCACATTATCCTGATCGTAAAAATTATGATGCACTCAGCATGCAGCAAGCCTACAACGGGGTTGATGTAGTGTTAGGTGGAGGCGGCAAGTTTTTGGACGCAGCAGGGCGTAAAGATGGCCAAGATTTGGTAGCCCAAATTAAAGACCAGGGTTATGACTTTGTCACGACACCTGAAGGGTTGAAAAATTCGACCTCCAGCAAGCTCTGGGGCAGCTTTTCTCCTGAAGCCCTTGCGTATAACCTGGATCGCGATGCATCCAAGGAACCTAGTCTGGCAGAAATGACATCGAAAGCCATTGATGTGTTGTCCAAAAACGATAAAGGCTTCTTCTTAATGGTAGAAGGCAGTAAGGTGGATTGGGCCGCCCATGCAAATGATCCAACCGGAATTATTAGTGACGTGCTTTCGTTTGACGATGCAGTGAAAGTTGCTGTGGATTACGCCAAACAAAACCAAAATACAGTCGTCGTAGCAGTGACAGACCACGGAAACGGTGGATTGACGATTGGTAGCAGCGATACAACTAGCAATTATGACAAAACACCTTTAGCTTCTTTTATAGGCCCGCTGAAAAAAGCGAAGCTGACGGGTGAGGGCTTGGAAGCCAAGCTGAATGCAGATCGCAGCAATATTAAAGAGGTGCTTTCCACATATTTTGGCATCACCGATTTGACAGACGAAGAAGTAAAAACCATTAATGATGCCAAAGAAGGCAGCATGAACTATGCTGTTGGACCGATCATTAGCAAACGTGCGAATATTGGCTGGACTACAGGCGGACATACAGGAGGCGATGTCGTGCTGTACACGTATGCGCCGAACGGAGACCGTCCAACCGGTGTAATCGACAATACAGATGTTAATAAATATATGACACGTGTACTTGGACTGGATTTGGGTACGGTCAGCAAGCAACTTTTTGTTCCTGCAAAAGCCGCTTTTGAAGCTAAAGGAGCCAAGTTTACTGCGGACACGAAAGTCATTACGGTGACCAAAGGCAGTAACAAGCTGGAGCTTCCGGTATACAAAAATGTCGCTACGCTGAATGGTAAAAATACCACGCTCAACGGTGTAGTTGTATTTAACGGCGTTGATTATTTTGTACCCCAGCAGGCGATTGATTTGATTCAGTAATAAGCAGAACCATCGACAAGGGCTGTTTCTTCCATTAGAGGAAGAGACAGCTTTTTTGTGTGTTGATATAAATGTGTATTTTTTGGGGCAGAAGTTGGAGGAGGTTTTTATAAAATGGGATTTTTTGTGAAACTAATCACGTTACATCCTCTCCGATATTGCTAGAATAATACATGTACGGTACAAGCCGCTGATGATGTGAAGTCCGGATGGACGAGGGAAGAAGGGATGAGTCACGGACGAATTATTACTGCGTCTGGCTGACGGCAAGGAATGGACGCATATGGAAATGATGGAGCTGCTGACACGTCTGGATGATGAGCCAACGCTTCGGGCTCAACTGCGCCACCTGGCAGCTCGCACCAAATTGGAGCGCTATGGCAAAGGTGTTTTTTTACGGGGATTAATTGAATTCTCCAGTATATGTCGTCAGGACTGCATGTACTGTGGGCTGCGCGCTTCGAATAAACAGGCAGATCGTTACCGTTTGCAGCCAGAAGAAATTCTGGCCTGTTGTGCGGAGGGGTATGAACTCGGTTATCGGACCTTTGTGCTGCAAAGTGGGGAAGATTACTGGTTTACAGCGGCACGGCTGACGAAATTGATTCGCGAAATTAAAAGCCGTTTTGCGGATGTGGCGGTTACACTGTCCATCGGTGAACGGGATGATGAAACTTATGAGCAATTATACGAGGCGGGCGCGGACCGTTTTTTGCTGCGGCATGAGACAGCTTCCCCCCGTTTGTACGCCAAGCTGCATCCGACGATGACGATGGAAAGCAGGCGCAGCCGTCTGCTGGCTTTGCAACGAATCGGCTTTCAGATCGGGGCCGGATGTATGGTGGGGTTACCAGGACAAACGAATAGTGAATTAGCAGACGATTTGGTCTATCTGCACAGCCTGTCACCAGATATGATCGGGATTGGCCCCTTTTTACCGCATAGCAACACGCCGCTTCGGGATGCCCGTCAGGGGAGCATGGAAAAGGCACTCGATATTATTTCGTTATCCCGATTGGTCGTTCCAGATGCTCTTATTCCGGCGTCCACGGCAATGGGAACGATTCATCCCCAGGGCAGGGAGAAAGCGCTTCAGGCAGGGGCAAATGTGGTGATGCCCAATTTGTCGCCACTAGCGGTGAGACCTAAGTATGCGATTTATGAGAATAAAATATGTTTGGGCGATGAGTCTGCCCAATGTCGACATTGCCTGGAGCTGCGGATTCGCGGAGCGGGATTTGAAGTCGATATGGGGCGCGGCGATAGTTTGAGGGTGCAACGACAGCTTATGAGACAGGAAACTTTGTGAGGCCATAACGGAAACATTGCAGTAACCATAAATAAGGAGATGGGTATACGTGAGTGGAGTACGGGAGAAAGTGTCGGCGGATTTTATTAATGAAGCAGAGATTATGGCAGCAGTGGAGCAGGGGAAACAAGAGGCAACAGATCGACACCGTATTTTAGAAATTTTAGAAAAGGGGAGAGCCTGCCGGGGACTGAGTGCGAGTGAAGCGGCGGCTCTTTTGCATGTGGATGATCCTGAATTATTGGAAGAGATGTTCAAATCTTCGAGGGCAGTCAAAGAACAAATTTATGGCAACCGAATTGTACTGTTCGCCCCTTTATATGTAAGCAACCACTGCGTGAATAACTGCGAATATTGTGGTTATAAACATACCAATGACAGCTTTACTCGTAGCCGTCTGACACCGGAGGAATTGGTACAGGAGGTTAGAGTGCTTCAAGAACTGGGACACAAGCGGCTCGTGCTGGAAGCGGGGGAAGACCCAGTCCATTGTCCCATTGACTATATCGTCGATTGTCTGCGCCAGATCTATGAGGTCAAGGTAGATAACGGCAGCATTCGACGGATCAATGTGAATATTGCATCCACAACCGAGGAGGACTATCGGAAGCTGGCAGAGGTAGGCATTGGTACGTATATTTTATTTCAGGAAACGTATCATCGGGAAAGCTATCGTAAATTCCACCTGCAGGGACCAAAGCGGGACTTTGATTGGCACACCACCGCAATGGACAGAGCCATGCGTGCGGGTATAGATGATGTGGGGATTGGTGTGTTGTACGGTCTGTATGATTTCCGCTATGAAACCGTAGCGATGCTGAAACATGCCGAGCACCTGGAAGAAGCCTTTGGTTGTGGTCCTCATACAGTTTCAGTTCCACGATTGCGTCCGGCTGAAAATGTAGACTTGGAGCGATATCCGTACCTGGTCAACGATGAGGATTTTATGAAAATTGTATCCGTTCTTCGACTGGCTGTTCCTTATGCTGGTATGATCCTGTCCACACGCGAGGAGCCGGAATATAGGGATCGTGTAATTGGTCTAGGTGTGTCGCAGATTAGTGCAGGTTCAGCTACAGGCGTAGGGGCATATGCAAAACAGGAAACTGATGATAAGCCTCAATTTGAGGTGGGGGATCATCGCTCACCATCGGAAATTATTAAAAGTCTGTGCCGTGGCGGATATATGCCGAGCTACTGCACAGCTTGCTACCGCGAGGGGCGAACTGGAGATCGTTTCATGGAGCTTGCCAAATCAGGACAAATTCATAATGTGTGCCAGCCGAATTCGCTGCTGACCTTCCAAGAATATCTGCTGGATTATGGGGATGAGGAGGCGCGTGAACTGGGAGCTGCCGCTCTGCGAGAGAATCTGGAGCGTATACCACGTGAATCGACGCGCCGTTTGACGCTTGACAGACTGGAACGACTGGAAGCAGGCGAGCGTGATTTGTATTTTTAGCAATTTATATTATTCGTAGTATCATTTCACGCTATGAAAATTCTCATGATTTATAATCGAACTTGAAAATAAAAAGCAGTCGCGTTGGAATCAGCGCGACTGCTTTTGTGTGTCTGGAAAAAATATTAATGACGAGATAAGGTCTTTTAGGAATAACTGCCGGCTTCTACAGCTTGCTCCCATGCCAGCATAGCAGATGGGAAGCATTCAATAGCACGGGGAAAGACCCCCTGTACATAAGCGATGAAAATACCATAGTTCACAATCGGCACTCCGGCAGCTTTCGCTTCCGACATTCGATGAAGCATCGTACGCCGATTGAGCATGCATGCACCGCAATGAATAACCAGTGCATATTCGCTCAGATCATCAGGGAAGCTGGAGCCGGATGCATGCTCGATGATGAGACGTTTGCCTATCGTTTGGCGGAGCCAGCGGGGAATTTTCACTCGACCAATATCGTCAGATTGGCATTGGTGAGTGCAGGCTTCGGCAATGAGTACACGGTCTCCATCCTTGAGGCGATCAATGGCTCTTGCACCTCGTACCAGTTCGTCCAGATCGCCTTTATGACGGGCAAACAGGATGGAAAAAGAGGTAAGAGGCACATCCTTGGGCGTGTCGGCCGCTACTTTCATAAAAACCTGTGAATCGGTAATGACCAAGCGAGGCTTACGTCCCAATCTCTCCAGCGTCAATCGTAATTCATGTTCTTTGGTCACAACGGCGATGGCATCGCTCTCTAGTGTATCGCGGATTGTTTGCTGCTGTGGCAGGATCAAACGGCCTTTTGGTGCAGCTTTGTCGATGGGAACGACCAGCACAACAACATCGCCGGGTGACAACAGGTCACCGACGATACGGAAACGATCCTCATTTTGGGGGAGTGTATTAGTGATAGATTTTTTCAGTTCCGTGTCTCCCTGGAGCAAAGATGCACTGAAAGGAATCAGGGTGAGATCCAGTTCAGTTGCCAGCTTTGTAGCCGTTTTATCTGATTCAGTAAGGGTATCTACCTTATTCAATACCCCAATAACAGGAATCTTTTTGTTGCGGAGCTTTTCGAGTAGCTCATGCTCGAATGGTCCGACTCCAACGGTGGCGTCGATAACGAGCAAGGCCAAGTCTGTACTATTAAGTATTTCTAGCGTTTTGTTGCGGCGCAGCTCCCCGACCTCACCCTCATCGTCCAGTCCGGCGGTATCCACCAGAACAATGGGACCCGCTGGGAGCAGCTCCATCGGTTTGAAAACGGGGTCCGTGGTCGTTCCTCCTACAGGAGATACCACAGCGACGGGCTGACCCGTCAGGGTGTTCAGAATGCTGGATTTGCCTGCGTTGCGGCGACCGAGCAGGACAATATGTGGTCGGTTGCTACGAGGGGTATCATTCATTCCCATGGTGAGTTCCTTCTTCCTGCCCCGGAATTCCGGGTTTGGTTACTGTATAGGGATGGCATAATTGGTCAATCCTCGAACGGGTCAGTAGGCCGCGATCTTCTGCAATATCCTCTGGTGTGCGACCTTGCACAATGGCTGCAGATGCAATGGAGGCAGCTTCATCATAGCCAAGCTCCGCGACCAGCGCAGAAGCCATCACGGCTGAGTTACGCAGATTTGTAGTGCAGCGTTCCTCACGCACGATCAGGCCGCGTACGCATCTTTCCTCGAATAGTCGAACCGCGCTGTTCAGAATATGTAGCGATTCCAGCAGCGATTCGGCAATCAGCGGCAGGAATGCGTTTAGTTCCAACTGACCGGAGGCAGCGGCCATAGTGATAGCCGCATCTTCGGCTATCACACGCATGGCTGTTAGTCCTGCCATTTCAGCTATTACCGGATTGACCTTGCCAGGCATAATAGAGGATCCGGCCTGAACTGGAGGCAGCGTGTATTCGCCAATACCACCGAAAGGACCAGAGGCCAGTAGGCGAAAATCGCCAGATATTTTGTACAGATTCACGGCGGCTGATTTGAGTAGACCGGACACCTCCACAAAGACATCCATATTTTGAATCGGGTCCATCGGGTGGTCGCTGCGACTCAGTCCAAAACCAGTCTCATCCGCCAGCTTTTCGACCATCCGATAGCTGTAAGCGCGGGGCGCGTTCATACCTGTGCCAATCGCCGTGCCTCCAATAGGGATTTCCCGCAGCCGCTCTTCAGCTTTATAGAGACGCCAGCGGTCGCGCGCTATAGCCTTTGCGTAGGCACCAAAGCCCTGCCCGGCCATCATGGGCAGGGCATCCATTAGCTGAGTGCGGCCTAGTTTGAGCAGGTCAGCATATTCCGTTTCTTTGTGCTGTAAAGCATCCTGTAACGAAGACATCGTGTCACATAAAGGCCGAAGCAGCCGTATTGCTGCAATTCGTAGCGCTGTGGGATAGACATCATTCGTAGACTGGCAGCAGTTCACATCATCCAGAGGATGTATAATCTCATACTGCCCTGGTCTGCCTCCTAGCTGTACGATGGCCAAATTAGCAATGACCTCATTTACATTCATATGGGTACTGGTGCCTGCGCCGCCTTGCATGGCATCCACGGTAAACATATGTTGGTGCCTCCCGGCGAGTATTTCGTCGCAGGCATTTACAATGGCAGAGGCCCGTTGGGCAGGGAGCCGTTTCTGCTCACCATTCACTTGAGCGGCTACTTTTTTTACCAACACAAGAGCGTGGATCAGGTTTTGGTTCACGGGTCTGCCACTGACCGCAAAATTGTTCATCGCGCGTGCGGTGTGAATACCGTAAAAGGCATCTGCGGGAATTTCCATCTCTCCTAGCGCATCCCGCTCGGTTCGCGTATTTGTAGACAGAGGGAAACCTTCGGTCATAGACCCGTTGCCGGAATGCGTGTCATATGCAGTAGCTGACGTGCACTTGCAGCGCGTTTTTCTTCAACCCGGGCATGAACCAGATCTGGCTCGACCAGCTTGAGGGCTTGTGTTGGACATTTACCAATACAGGCCGGACCGCCGTCCACGCCTTCGCATAAATCACATTTGCTGGCAATCATGCGCTCTTTGGGTTGCAAGCGTCCTGACATATTGGTATACAATCCATCCTGCACGACAGGCTGCCCGTTTCGATACTCGGGTACCATGTTAATCGCGCCGTAAGGGCAGGCGATCATGCAGGTTTTACAGCCAATGCAGCTTTCGCTATTAATGAGAATGCAGCCATCTGCGTTCGTAATAGAGCCGTTCGGACAAGCGTTGGCGCATGGAGCATCCTCACAGTGACGACACTGAACGGGTGCAGTGACCCCAAATGATTTGATAACCTTCAGACGAGGGTGAAAATGAAACTCATCATCCGGCGAGATAAAAGGGTTCTCCGCTGAATGTGCGATGACACATGCGATTTCACAGGTACGACAGCCGATACATTGATCGGGATCAGCTAAAACAAAACGGTTCATACAATTCGACTCCTCTCTAACTTACGACAAAAATAATGTATACAGCATAAAAATAACTTAATGTATTAATGAATGGAGTAATCCGCATCCCCTTTGGTGGAAATAGTGTTGCTGCGGCTTTGCTTGCCGGGCCCCCGTTGTTGGAAGGTGGTGTGCAGCAGATGATGCGACACATGACCCAGCGGCTCACCTAGAAATTCATCATAAAGTTTGATGATGTGAGGGTTCTCATGCGATTTTCGTACCTGGTGTGCAGCATCATGTCCATAAATGGAGGATTTACGTGCACGATAAGCTTCAATTCGTTGCTTTTCTAACATGAGCTTAGGTTGTCCCCCTCCGCTGATACATCCAGCAGGGCAGCCCATCACCTCAATAAAATGATAATCACATTCGCCCGCCTGGACACGATCCAGTAGCTGATAGGCATGTTGTAGCCCGGCGACGACCGCTACCTTGAGCTGCAGCTTGCCTACCTGAACCTCAGCTACTCGAATGCCTTCCTCACCACGTACAAAATCGAGCTGGAGCTTCGGCAGTTTTTCATTTGTCAGCAGCTCGTAACCTGTACGGATGGCAGCTTCCATGACTCCTCCAGTGACTCCAAAAATGGAGCCTGCACCTGAATATTGTCCTAACGGTGAATCGAATTCTTCATCAGGCAGGTTCGCAAAATCAATTCCGCGCTGCTTGATCCAGTATGCAAGTTCACGCGTGGTCAGTACCTCATCCACATCACGGTAACCGTCAGATTCCATTTCGGGACGATCGCATTCAAATTGTTTACAAGTACAGGGCATGATGGCAACGCTGTATATATTCGCAGGTTCCACCTCGTCCAGTTGTGCGCCATAAGATTTGATTAGCGCTCCTAACATTTGCATCGGAGATTTGCAGCTGGATAGATGGTCTAGCAGATCGGGATATTCAATCTCTGCAAATCGGACCCATGCTGGACAGCAGGATGTGAACATGGGTAAGGGACCGCCTTCGGTCACGCGACGAATCAATTCAGTGCCTTCCTCCATGATGGTCACGTCAGCTCCAAAGTTGGTGTCGTATACCCGGTCGAAGCCAAGGCGGCGTAAAGCAGCAGCCATTTTCCCAGGCGTCAAGGTGCCGAACGGCATTCCGAATTCCTCCGCGAGTGAAACACGAATGGCTGGAGCACATTGGACGATCCGAAACTGTCCAGGTTTGGTCATCATATCGGCTACCTTATTCAAGTTGTAGCTATAATAGGCAGCGAATAGTGGCTCTCTGATGTCGGCAGGCATATCGCGTTCTTGGATACGTTCCAGCCGTCTAGCGGCGCCTTCCTGTGAAGATGAACCTGCCCAGTCAGATGCGTATACGCTGCATATTTGTACACATTGACCGCAAATAACACATCGGTCTGCATTAACGGTTTGCGGTTCTCCGGGCAATCCCTCTATGGCATCTACTGGACAAACCCCAGCACAACGTCTGCATCCTGTGCAGAGCGTAGGGTCAATATGAATGACAGGGTCTGTGCAATCAGTCGTCTTCATACAAGGAGGCGAGGAGATCTTGTCTATTGTGGTTGACATGGTTTTCTACCTTTCTGCGGCTGATTTTGGCCTTATAGGCGTGGGAAAAAGACTTCCCGCCGAGGCTCTGGAGGTGAGTCGGATATACCTTTGGCCAGCCGTAGGACATGATTCGGGCAGGCCTCTACACATGCAGGCTGTCCGTTCTCTGTTTCCGCGCACAGATCGCATTTGCTTGCTGCGGTGCGGGGAAGGGCGACTCGATTTGCACGGTGAGTCAGGCCGGACTGCGTTACAACGTGTCCTGCCCGGTAGACCGGAGACACCTCAATTGCCCCGAAGGGGCAGGCCAAAACACAGGAGGTACAGCCGATACATCGTTCCTCATCTATCATGACGACGCCGTCCTCCTGACGAATGGCCTGTACCGGACAAGCATGTGCGCAGGGGGCATTTTCGCAATGCCGGCATTGCACCGGCACATACATTTCCCCTGTACGTACAACATACACCTTGGGTACAACAGGTACGCTGACGGTTCCGACCGAAGCTCCTATGCCGTTAGCCTGACTGTGAACGGCGAAGCACGCCAGTTCACAGGCTTTGCAACCGATGCACTGTCCGGCGTCTGCGACTACAAAAGAAGAAGCAACAGCGCTTGTTCTACTGGCTGCTCCCATTCTACTCGTCGAAGCTGACCGGTTATCTGTCAGACGGTGCATCATATTCCCTGTGCCGCTCATCTCGTCACCTTATTAGCCAAAACAGCTTCCTGGACGTTCATCTGTCTGCGAATCCGTTGGTACGATTCATGTACATCACGTTCGGCCTGCGCTTGGTCGGCGATCCGTTCCAGACGGATGGCACAGTATTTTAATTCCGGGGTTTTGGATACCGGATCGAGAAAATCAGCGGTCAGCTCGTTGCATGCTCCAACCCACCAGTGATAGGTCATGTAGGTCGCACCTTGTTGCACACGGTCACTGATTTGTGCCCGTGCCATGATGCGTCCCCGGCGAGAGGATATAGCAACAATTTCGCCATCCAGAATATTCAGATCTGCTCCGTCTTCTGGGCTAATCTGAATAAAGCCAGGCTCATCAGACAACTGGCGCAGCGCGCGGCAATTGCCAGTCATGGTACGAACGGAATAGTGACCTACCTCACGGACTGTGGACAAGACAAGCGGGTATTTTGCATCCGGTTGTTCTTGTGGTGGACGCCATTCGCAGGCGAATAATCTGCCTTTGCCACTAGGTGTCGAAAATTGATTTCCTTTATATAAATACGGTGTACCTGGATGATCCTCAGTAGGGCAGGGCCATTGCACGCCGCCTTGCTGCTCCATTTTTTGGTAGCTGGCACCGGAGAATAATGGGCTGAGACTGCGCATTTCATCCCAAATTTCTTCTGTGTTTGCATAGGACATAGGATAGCCCATGGCGGTAGCAACCTCGCTAATAATAGCCCAGTCTGGCTTTACATCACCCTGTGGCTCAACGGCCTTACGGATGCGCTGAAAGCCCCGATCTGCCGAAGAATATACGCCGTCATGCTCACCCCAGGCAGTAGAAGGGAGGATGACATCGGCGTGCAGCGCTGTTTTGTTCATGAAAATATCCTGAACCACGACAAATTCCAATTGGTCTAGGGCTTCACGCAACTCGGCGGCGTTCGGATCGCTTTGTACAGGGTCCTCGCCAAAAATGTAATAAGCTTTCAGCTTGTTCTCCTTCAGAATGAGGTGTGGTACCTCCGTAAGTGGATAGCCTTTTTTACGTGGCAGCTCAACACCCCATGCTTTTTCAAACTTTTTGCGAGCTGTGTTATCTGTTACATCCTGATAGCCAGGATACACATTCGGCAAAGCGCCCATATCACAGGACCCCTGTACATTGTTTTGTCCCCGTACTGGTCCGATACCCACATTCGGCTTGCCCAAATTTCCAGTCAACAGTGCAAGGGAAGCGAGCCCCTTTACCACATCAACGGCCTGTGAAAATTGACATACGCCCATTCCGTACAAAATTGTAGCGGTAGGGGCCTTTGCATATTCCCTCATAGCCGCCCGGATATCGGCCGCCTTGACCCCCGTAATGCCTTCCGCATATTCGGGAGTATATTTTTTAATGCTGTCTACGTATTCGGCAAAGCCTTCTGTGTTTGCTTCAACATATCGTTTGTCGTACAGTCCTTCATGCACAAGTACATGACCAAAAGCGTTCACCAAAGCCATGTTCGAACCGCCCTTTAAGGGTAGCCACATATTCGAAATACGAGCTGTTTCGGTCATGCGCGGATCGCATACAATAATTTTGGCGCCTCTTTGCTTGGCAGCTACAATGCGTCTTGCGACGATCGGATGTGTTTCGGGTGCATTATATCCAAACACGAAAATGAGATCAGAGTGTTCAATTTCAGGAATAGAGTTGGACATAGCTCCATCTCCGAGCGAGTAAGTCAAACCTGCTACAGAAGGGCCGTGGCATACACGAGCGCAATGGTCAATATTGTTCGTGCCAATGACCGCTCGCATGAACTTTTGCATGACATAATTGGCTTCATTACCCGGACCGCGTGCGGAGCCCGTTCCCATAATGGAGTCGGGTCCGTATTTTTCCTTAATTGCTGACAGCCGTTCGGCAGTATATTGAATGGCTTCCTTCCACTCGACTTCCTCCATAACTCCATTTTTGCGAATCATGGGCTTGCGCAAGCGTGCAGTCAGAATTTGCGGGTCATTCAAAAAATCCCATCCATAGTGTCCTTTCAGACACAGTGTTCCTTCATTCGTACGACCACCAGCCGGCTCTGCGCCAATTACCTGTCCTTTTTCCACCAGCAAATGAAGCTGACAACCGCTCCCGCAGTAGGGACATACGGTCAATACCTTGTCTGCCATAAGTGCAGCACCTCTTTTATATGAAATAGATGAAACTCGTAACATAAAAAAAGCCAATACAAAAATGCCGCTTTACGCTGCATCCTGTACTGGCTTATCCGCGAGCGAGGAGACAAGCTCCTTCCCGCTAATCCAACCGGTGTATGTGTTGTAGTTCTAGAGTAATGATAATGTGTCCGTCTCCATGGACGGAGGGGCAGACCTCCCAAGTATAAGTGAAGGGACTGCCGAGTGTTTTTTCGGCTTCGTTCATAAACTCCTTTTCTAGATAGGGACGAAGGACGTCCCAATATTCCCTGACCTTGTCCTCAGCCCCTTCATGAACGAGAATTTCGGACAAATTAGACAATGTACCTCGAATTTCTACCGTAATCCGGAGCGGCGAATCCAGTGAAACCTTGACGTTGTCCGGTCCTTTTCCCCGGTAGTGCTTGACAATACACACGGCCAACTTCCTGATGCGCTCACGGTATTCCAATTCGGTATTCAACATCTGGACACTCCGCTTCGAATCAAAATAAAGGCGTACTTGCCGCGCATGCCAGACAGCCTGTGTAGCTGGTTTAGAACAAGACGTAACCGTCCCGACCAAAGTGGTCTGCCCAGCACGGCGTATCACCCTTCTATGGTAGAACAGGTTGACCCGGAAAGATGTGAAATTCATTACACTGAACCAAAATTTTACATAGATTAGACCGCTCTTGAAGCAACTATACCTCTATGGTTTGTATGATGCTTCTCGTTCCATCGCGTTGTTTGTCCAGATCCAATACAAAAGCAGTTGAATGACAAACTATGGGCTGAGATTAGTAAATGTCATTCTCAAAGCCCTCTATACTAAAATAGCACAGTGCGAATCTCAGAGATTTATAGTAAATTATTCATTTATATGATTTGCAATATCAATTTATTATTATTACATTGGACGGAAATGCTAGTCGAACTCCAGAAGGCATAGATATGTTATCCAAAATGGTGGAAAAGTACGGGTTCAAGATGTAGAATCTATGCGATATTCAGTTTGTAGAAGGGCACGTCAAGGTCGTCAAATGAAGACTTAGTAGGAATTACTGCAACGTGTGGCTGAACATGAAGCCGCAAGTCAAGCCACGTTAGAATAAAGAGAAGAGGTTCGTGCTAAAATGCATGGACCTCTTCAAACTTGTAATAATTGATTTTTTATGAAACTTTACTGTTTAACCAGAACGGATAAATCGCCTTCAAAAACTTGCTCCTCTTTGTTGTTGAAAGTCGACAGCAATACAGTAACGAGTCCTGTTCCATTCCTCATCTCTTTTACTCCAATCACTTCAACAATGGTGTACAATTCGTCGCCTGGATATACTGGTTTAATAAATTTAATATTATTCATAGCAGTTCCAGCAATAACCTCATCACCGTAACTGCCTGTTTCAACCCAAAGCTTAAAAGAAACAGCTAATGTTTGAATTCCTGAAGCGATAATTCCATTAAATCTACCTTGTAATGCTTTCTCTTCATCTAAATGCATATATTGCGGGTCAAACTCCCTTGCAAATCTGGTAATATCCTCTTTAGTTAATTTTAAAGACTTGGTTTTAAATACTTGTCCGATATAAAATTCATGAAACCGCATTATTACACCTCTTGATTAAATTATTTGCTTATTTATAGAGTAGCATAATATCACCAATCATTTGTAGTCCCACTCAGCAAGTAACCCTCCGTACTTTTGTACAGTCAGATCAATGTAAGTGTCTGCTTTTTGAAGGATTATATTTCCATTAACATAAGTCTCACCGGTAACAGTGGCAGGGTTATTTGACTTCAATGCAGAGTGACTCTTTGGAACTGCTTATTTTATATACTTCGACATTCGATGCAAATAAATAAAAATTATTGACAACTGTTAAATTATGGACAACAATAGAATGCAATAATATATAAATATTGGTACTTCTGTATGGAGGGTGGTTTATCTATGAAAGTTACACCCACGATTAGAGCAGAATTGGAACAATATCTAAAACAAGAAGGTTTGAGCATGATGGAGTTTGGGCATATAGCGGGCATGAATAGGGGGATAGTAAGTAGCATAGTGTCAGGCAATAAATCTATGTCTGTTAACCAGATAGATCGCATTACCGAGGCTATGGGGTTACCGGAAGGTCACTTTTATGTCTTGTTCATAGAAAACTACATCATCGACCATCCTCCGAATATGAGACGAATCGAGCCATTTTTGTTTCGCTGTGCGGAGTTGGACAAGTTGGATGCAATCCGTCGAGTGGTGGGAGCCATCATGGACAATCTACTGTATTCACCCAAGCTATTTGAAATTGCAGAAGAATTGTTGGCGCAGGGAAGACATGCGGCTGCATTGCTGCTCTATGAGGGGGTAGCTGAAGCGGAGAAATATCAACATTCAGAACGATTGGCAGTCTGTCAATATCGTATATTCACGATTCAGATTGGTGACGACCAAAGCCGCAACCACAAGGCAGCTATACTATTTGAGCCTTATGTCGAGCGCCTAGATGATTTAGAACAACTTGATGCGTTAAAGGATTTGGCTAATGTGTACAGGTCTTTGCGTAAGTGGGACAAGGTTGAGGAAATGGCAAGGCAAATGAGAGGGAAAGCTGAAGTACAATATTCCATAAAGCATCAGCAGAAGAATCGAAAGAACAGGGAGCATGAAAAGGAAACCAGAAATCCGTTATTTGGATACATTGCTTACGCCGATTTGTTGTGTGCTAGTGTTTGTGAAGCCCAAGGCGATTATCAACAAGCTCTACAATATACATACGCCTATGCGGATTTAGACTGGGTTAAAGAGGATGACGAGGATACAAAACACTGGGTAAACCTGTTCAGTCAGTGGGCGGTAGGAAATACTTACGTATATAAGCTGTTGTCAGGAGAAATAAGCCTGCTGAACGATTATGTTGAATATATTGCTACAACATCAGCCGCTAACGAGAATGAAAAGCTTTCAAAACTGCTGAATGTTATAATCGCAGCAAACCAGTTTAGCATAGATGTAGACAATATACTCAAACGATTTGAAACGCTAATTGCGACTTTTTCACAGCAACCATCATCAGATGATATGTATACCCGACAAGTGATACCGGATTATATCGCGTGGTTTGGTTACGAATTAGGTTTTTATTATTTATACCGAGGGAAGTACATTGATGGCTTTAAATATTTGATGAATGCAATGGTAAAGTCACATATAATAAATAATGAAACTTACTTTATAAACTGTATGGGGTTGTTTGTTCGTTTTCAAGCCCATGCAGTTCCTGAAACTAAAGCTGAGTATTTCAATTTTATTGAAAGGGTGTGGGAAAACAATGTTCAAAAAAATGGTATTTTTAGTCATCGCGGCTAGCTTTTTGTTTATTGTTACTATGCCGGACCAAGCCTTTAACCACCACCATAGTATTCAGCCTAACGTTACCATTGGAGGATTTTAAAGAAAAAGCTCTGCTAACCTGATGGTCGGCAGAGCTTTCTTTAGTGCAGGAATTACCACACACGGCAGAATAACTATCTGAGGTGATCAGCTTGAACCATACATATAAAGTGTTAAAGTCGGATATAGAACTATTTGCTGCTGCATTAAGCCAGGTAAGAGTATATGTAGTAAAACCGTTGGGTGATGATATGATGTAAGTTTTAGACCATCTGTTTGCCGCAACTGCGGCCCCACGACTTATTATTTTTGCGTTATAAGGGGGAGTGCCAGCGTCGCTGTCACCAGGCACAAACACATGTGGAATATAGCAAATATATTTGGGTTTGACAGCACATTTAGACAGCAGTATGCTTGCTAAGGAAATATTGATGTCCTCGTTAGGTGAGGCTCCTATATGAACATAAGCCACTGCCCGGAAACATCGAAAGATGCCAATGGGTATAACAGGAATTGCCGGATTAAGGCTCTTCTTAATGTGGCTAAAGAACTTTGGTTCTTTTACGTCGTATAGTGCTAAAGCTCGACTTGGGGGAATCGGATATTTGTATGCTTTATCCTGCATGCAGAACGACGCCCTTCAGTTAGCTGAGGGGCGTTTTTATTTCAATGTTGTAGTATTGGCAATGATTTGGTTCCAGTGTGATCAGTAAAATATGGAGCCCACAACATGTTAAGGGGAGAGGGGTTGAACCATTCAATGAGTAGTCGAAGTTCGTCTGAACCGGATCCAGAACCAGGGAGTCTATTGGCAGTCGGGTTAAAACTAGATACCATAATTGAGTATGGTTGCTATTCCTCCCCTACGGGTTAGTATTGGGCCCGACTGCCTTAAAACAAGGAGGCAGTTGACATGTCAAAAATGAATTTTTTTCAAAAAAAACAGCAAAATAAAAGTGCTGCTCATATTCAAGGCTTTGATATTGAATTGAATCAGGAAAATACCCGTCGTATTGATCGGCTAGTCGATAGTTACGAGAATAGCATTCTTTCTCATTTAGATGAAGCGTACCAAAGAACGACAAGCTGGCAAGATCGTCTTGCAGATCGGATTGCATCATTCGGCGGTAGCTGGAGATTTATTACTTATTTCGCTATCTTTCTGACCCTCTGGATACTCTTGAACAGCTTGCCGTTTACTCGCTTTCATTTCGATGAACCTCCATTTATCTTGTTGAACTTGTGTTTGTCCTTTATTGCAGCATTTCAGGCTCCGGTCATTATGATGAGTCAGAACCGCCAAGCTGCAAGGGATAAGCATGAATCGATCATTGACTTCGCGATCAACTACAAAGCCGAACAAGAGATTGACGATATGCAGAGCCACCTTCATCGGATCGAAGGCGAACTGATTGAGATTAAAAAACTCTTACTTGTTCTAAAACAACCGAATGAAGAACATAAATGACACTTTAGATTATATAGAGGCCCCGTAGAGAAGTTTTTACCTGAATCGATTCCGATTAACGAATCTTATTTCTTCCGAATCAATTTGAATTTAGAGTAGATGTGAAAAAGGACTCCGCTGGTATGTAACCAGTATGAAGTCCTTTGTTGTTTATTATTTTGTTGAATACTCGCTTACTTCAAATGTGAGTATTTTATTGAATATTACATAGTCCTTACGGTTGCTGAATGGACCTTTGTTGTTATTGTGTTTATCGATAGCAAAGAATGAAGGGCCTCTACCAGCATCTTTAGCGTCATACCAAGCAATGAATGCACTGAGTTCTTTTTTACTTAGATCGAATTCCTTATCAAATCCATTGTCCATTGTTACAGTCAGAATAGCTCGGTCGCCAGTTGGTTGTGCTGGTTCGGTCGGCTCAGTAGGTTCAGACGGATTAGGCTCAGGACTTGGTGTTGGATTTGGCGTCGGTGTTGGTTCAGGTGTCGGTTTAGGATCTGGTGTTGGAGAAGGTTCCGGTGCTGGTACTGTATCTTTACTGTTGAAAAAGTCAAGTTCGCTTATATTTATGTCTTCACCACTAAGTGAATAAAGAGTGACGAATCTAACGCGTTCTACTTTTTTTTCATTTGGAAGCTTCTTCAGTTCTCCATTTCCTACGTTGGTTTCAAATATGCCTATATAACCTGTGTCTCGGTCGTAGAAACTATTTCTTAAATTTTTAGAATCACTTTTAAGCTTGTAAGAATCAATAGTTCTATCTGTACCTAAATCAATCATAACCATCTTATCTTTAGGAAGTAAATAGTTTGTTTCTTCATTGTTATCTGTTATAAGTGTTGTACTTGCTTTGCTTGCATGGGGTCTTCCTATAAAATATATGTCAGGTATCATTGCATCAACACTTTTTCCGTTGGCATAACCTCCCGTATAGGCACTCACTGATGACAATGGGAGGAAAATAGTAATAAGTAAAGTGAAGCATAAAATTAAATTGAGCTTTCTTTTCATGTATAAATCCCCTTTTTGTTTATTTGCTCAGTAATCATACAAAATTGAAAAAGGGAGTCTAAACATTAATGTCTATATATTCAAAAATAAGTTTAAATGTGGTTTTTAATTTCTGGAGTAATGAGCTCTGCCCGAAAACTGGTATGAGTCCTTTTTATTATGTGACAATATACGCGATACTTCGACATGTCTCCCAATATAGTATTGAGAAGATTAAATACTATGGAGGGTCGTATGATAAAAGGAATCGCAAAAGGATTAATCGTATTGTTACTGGCAGCTATCTTTTCCGTACAGGGTGTTTATGCTGAACCGGCAGCAATCAACCAACAAGCAGCAGTTGGGTATACGCTGGAGTTCCCAAGCTCACGTTATCCAGAAACAGGGGATGCAATAGCAGCCGGACATTCTGCGGTGTGTACAATTGATCGGGATGGAGCCGAAGAAAACAGGAAGGAATCGCTCAAGGGCTATCCGACGAAAAAGGGATATGATCGCGATGAATCGCCAATGGCAATGTGTGCAGAAGGTGGCGCAGGTGCTGATATCAGATACATAAAGCCTAGTGATAACCGGGGAGCAGGATCATGGGTAAGTCATCAGTTAGATGAGTATGAAGATCGGGACTAAAGTGAGGTTTATTGTAAAAAAAACAAGGACTCAACCAGTATAGAAGCTGGCATGAGTCCTTTTTAATACCCAATAAAAAATAAATATGCAAATATATTGATTATATTTATAGATTAGCAAGTTTATGTTTAGACACATTCTAAAGAATGTATTACCGTAGTATCTGTTATACAGCACTTCAAAATATACGACCCAATCGGGAGCGCAGATTAAGTTCTCATTCTATGGAACAAAACTGAGACTGATTGGTACAAGATACCTAGATAGACCAACTAATGTGCAAATTACAATAGATAATATTGATGAAGTATTTTCTCAAAATGGAACGCTTTTAAGACAAAATCTATCATATGAAAAAACAGGACTACCAGAAGGAAGACATAATGTAACAATTACTGTACCACAGCTTACCGGGGGTCACTATGATTTGGATGCAATTGATATTGATAAAAATGGTAAATTAGTAGATGTTAATACTGCCGCTAATCTTACAGCAAAAGCTGGAGACGGCAAGGTTACTTTAAAATGGGATCAAATAGAGAATGCAGAAAGCTATACAGTTAAATACGGAACGGAGTCAGGTAAATACACTGAAACTGCTACAGCAACAAAAGATGCCTATGGAAACTTCATCATTCCAAGTCTGACCAATGGAACGAAATACTACTTTGTTGTGAGTGCTAAAGTAAATGGTGTGGATTCAGAATACTCCAATGAAGCTTCAGCAACTCCACTAGGAGGAGGAGGCAGTCAACCTGATCCAGAGCCAACTACTGGAGATCGTGCAATATTGGTGGTCACTATGACAACAGGCTTGGAAAAAGAGTTTGACCTAAGCATGAAAGAGGTTAATGACTTTATCTCGTGGTACGAAAACAAACAGGCTGGTTCTGGATCAGCTTCATACGCAATCAATAAGCACGATAACAATAAAGGCCCATTCAGCAGCCGCAAGGACTACATGCTGTTTGATCGTATCCTTACGTTCGATGTAAGTGAATACTCTAAATAAATCAAAAAGCTCAGCTGACCTTAATTGGTCGGCGGAGCTTTTTTTTGTTAAGAAGCCCTTCCTTTAACCAAGACCTCGCATAGCCTATGGAGTATAGTACCCTAAAGTAAAGGAGGCGTTACGTGTGGGGGAAATGAAAAGAGACTACGAGGGAATCACCGGAAGAGTTTGGACATCGATAGCTGCTGTATTGGCATTGTTCATTTTGCTGGTAATCATCTTAAAATTAATTCATTTATAAAGATTCTTAAGCTCCACCGGCATTTTTTCGAATTGCTGTTTAGCCCTGTGCTTTTTATCCTTTTGGTCATAATGACTAAAGCGTGTTGAATTTAATTTCTTGAGCATAGCCACATTAGTTCCCGAGGAATCTATAAGGTTCGCCGTTCGGCCCTAGGCTAATCCATGAGGGTCGCCTCTTTTTGGAATGGTTGGGTGGTACTTTCCATTAGCCAAAAAGGCGACTCTTTTTATCCTATTTTTGGATACTCAACAAGCCTGACTTTGCTTCAAGATCTTCTATAATTTCCATTGCAACAAAATATCCAAAAGACAATGTTAAAATATCCTCGTATCGTTTTCCTGATCCTCTTGCTCTACTTAATATGATGTTTTGACTTTCTTGTATTTTTTTTCTAAGGAATGATAGAGAAACCACAGGTGGATTGGAAGCGATCAAATCCATCATCAGAGTTGACAACTTTTTCTGAAACTCTTCAATCGGAAAGTCATTATTTTCTTTTGAATACAGATGCATCGTTTCAGGTGGATCTTTAAATGAAGTTTGATATTGAGTATTGAAAACACCTTCATTAGCTATTTTGTCCGCAATTAATTTACCAAAAACGATCCCCGATGCGAATGCTTGCCCAGGGATTCTTCCTATACCAAGATCACCATTAAATTGAGCTTCTCCAGTAGCAAAAACACGATTCAAGTTTATAGCCTCAGCATTAGCATTGATTTCGATTCCTCCTGAAGAATAGTGCATCGTTGGTGTAATTTTAATTCTTTTATTTTTAACTACCTTAGGACTAAATCCATATTTTTTGAATTTTTCATTTAAAACATTTTCATCAGCATGGCTCATATCCAAGTACATGTCTTTTTTTTGTTTGATACATTCAAGTTGGAATTTTAAAATCTCATCAATCATTTCGTGGTAATCATCTCGAGCAATTGCATCACAAATATACTTATCTTTTAATAATTGAACTCCATCCTCATCTATTATTTTCCCTTGACTCAAAGATACAACCCCGCCCAATAAAATTTGCCTTCCGTTATATATAGACCAAGGATGACACATTACTGTAGACATTCCCTTTAATCTTGCACCTATTTTTTTAGCTAAGATAAGCGTTTCACCAGTTGAACCCGGCGAATTATCATTGAAACAGAATTGTCCTGCATATCCTCCCGTAGCTAATACCAAATAATTTGTAAATATTCTGATAAATTGATCTGATTGTGTGTCATAAAATATTGCGATAATTCCTTGATCGTACTTTTCCAAATGAATCAAAATTTTATTACACATCGGTTGTTCAATATGTTGTAACAAACAATTGATTAATTTCTTTCCCCCATGTGATTTAATCAAACATTCAGGCATGATACCAAAGGATGTTTTCTCATAAGGAATTCCTAATTCTTTGAAGAAATTTATAATTATGTTGGAATTCCTATATAGCGCTTCAATTACTGATCGATCTGCTCCACATTTATCAATAGTAAGATTAATAATATTGTTAACTTCATTCTCTGATGGAACCCGAGTATTTGCGGCTGAAAGAAAGGAGTTGCTTTGTTTGGGTGCATTCTTTTTTGTTACAATCGTGTACTTAATATTATTTTTCGACAAATAATAAGCAGCAGTAAGCCCTGAGATCCCCGTACCGACAATCAAAATTGGAGTGTAGTTTTCAACGGATATTCCATTTTGTTTCATCATTCCAACTCCCTTTTAGGATGTGAATGTTATCTTCGGCTGAATCTCGTAGTCAGTTTTCTATTTGTTGCAACAAAACGCATCATGATGATATTCATAAAATTCTTGCTCCGTTGTTAATTGCCTGTAATTTATATCAAATTATATAACTATATTTCGTTTTATACTTTATATAGTTATTGAGAGCTAACAAAATCAAATACGAACAGTTTTGCAAAAGTAGAGGAAAAAAAGAACCATTATAGCAATCGCTAAGATGATTCTTATTACGATTTCCAATATCCTTGTTACCAACGAAGAATGGAATCCAAACAAAATATTTTCCTAATTGTACAAGTTTATTCCTTATATTGTCAACATTATCTGAGAATATATAATTGACTCAGCTTTCGCAGTATGAATATTCAAACAAATCCTTAATGTAATAACTGGCAGTACCTTAGAAAAGGCGACAGAGTTCATAGTATCCATCCTTATAGCCTTAACCTATCACTTCTATAGATATCATATCTTAGACCAATCAAACATCCCGTGGTATATTATTGACATTCAAGAGAGAGCCGTTAGCTTCTCTCCACTAGGTTCGAAAAACACAGGGGTGAATAATGATGAGTAAAAAGACCATGTTCGAGAAAATTTGGGATAACCATGTCATCTATCAGGAAGCGGGAAAGCCGAGTATTTTGTACATTGATCTTCACCTCGTACATGAGGTAACATCGCCGCAGGCGTTTGAAGGATTGCGTCTTAGCGGTCGTCAGGTGCGTCGTCCAGAGCTTACGTTTGCAACGATGGATCATAACGTGCCGACTAAGGACCGTTACAATATTACGGACCCGATTTCCAAGCAGCAGATTGATACATTAACTCAAAATTGCCGTGATTTCGGTGTTACACTGTATGATCTGGATACGGTGGATCAAGGTGTCGTTCACGTTATGGGGCCTGAACTTGGTCTGACTCATCCGGGCAAAACGATTGTTTGTGGTGATAGCCATACCTCCACACACGGGGCGTTCGGAGCACTCGCTTTTGGTATCGGAACCAGTGAGGTAGAGCACGTAATGGCAACACAATGTCTCCAGCAAGCTAAAGCCAAAACGATGGAAGTTCGCTTTGTAGGCCGCCGCAAACCTGGTGTGACAGCAAAGGACATGATTTTGGGTGTCATTGCCAAATACGGTACAGATTTCGCCACAGGTTATGTTATTGAGTACACAGGTGAATCTATCCGCGAATTGAGCATGGAAGAGCGCATGACTGTGTGTAACATGTCCATTGAAGGCGGAGCCAGAGCAGGAATGATTGCACCGGACGAAACCACCTTCAATTACTTGCGTGGACGTCAACATGTAGCACAAGGAGCTGCTTTCGAGCAAGCGGTTGCTGAGTGGAAAGAGCTTGTCACAGATGAAGGCGCTGAGTTTGATGTCGTGCTGGAGTTTGACGTAGATGCTTTGATTCCGCAAGTAACCTGGGGCACCAGCCCGGGGATGGGTACAGATATTTCCTCAACTGTACCGATTCCGGCAGAACTGCCAACCGAAAACGAACGTAAAGCAGCTGAAAAAGCGCTTGAATATATGGATTTGAAGCCAGGTACTCCGATTACGGATATTGCGATTGATTATGTGTTTATCGGCTCCTGCACCAATGGGCGGATTGAAGATTTGCGTGCAGCCGCTGAGGTTGCCAAAGGTTACAAGGTTTCTGACAAAGTAACGGCCATCGTCGTACCAGGTTCGGGGCGTGTGAAAATTCAGGCTGAAGAAGAAGGGCTGGACGTCATTTTTACAGAAGCAGGATTTGAGTGGCGTGAAGCGGGATGCAGTATGTGTCTTGCGATGAATCCAGACGTACTGCAACCGGGACAGCGTTGTGCATCGACTTCTAATCGTAACTTTGAAGGTCGTCAGGGACGCGGAGGACGGACTCATCTGGTATCTCCAGCAATGGCAGCCGCTGCGGCGATTCATGGACATTTTGTTGATGTACGGGATTGGAAATTCAAGCAGGAAGAAGTAGTCCGCTAGGATACAGAGGAGGAATTACGATGGAAGCTTTCACAACATTAAAAGGAATTGTAGCACCTGTGGATCGGGTGAACGTGGATACAGATGCTATTATTCCTAAGCAGTTTTTGAAACGAATTGAACGTACGGGCTTTGGACAGTTTCTGTTCTACGAGTGGCGGTTTGATGAAGCGGGCAATATCAATCCTGAATTTGAACCGAACAAGCCTCGTTATGCAGGGGCGTCTGTGCTGATCTCTCGCGCTAACTTTGGCTGTGGCTCCTCACGTGAGCATGCGCCGTGGGCGATTATGGACTATGGGTTTCGTTGCGTAATTGCTCCGTCTTATGCGGATATCTTCTATAATAACTGTTTTAAAAACGGTATATTGCCGATCAAGCTGTCTGAAGAGCAAGTAGAGGAATTGTTTCAGCGCACGGCGCAGCATGATAACTACCAATTAAACATCGACCTGAATGATAAAACGATCACTGACGATTATGGTCTGAAAATTGAATTCGATTTGGATGAACATCGCCGCCAGTTCCTGCTGCAAGGCTTGGACGATATTGGCCTGACACTCCAGCATGAATCTGAAATTCTGGCTTATGAACAAAAACGTGCTGCGAAACAAGGCGCATAGGGTTAATTCCCAGTTCAGTTTCAATACGTAGTCATATAGCTAGCTCATTTGTTAGACAGAAAGCCCGTACTGGCATTACTTTTGCCTGCGGGCTTTTATCATGCTCAAAAAATAAATTGGAAAATAAGGGGTTGACGGTTCGACTCAGCATGGTATTGTAAATGTAAAATGATTGAAGGACTGTGTCTGTGAGAAATACCAAAAAATACATATATAAGTTAGGGGAATGAGAATGAAGAAATATGGTTGGGTGATACTAGCGGCTATCTTGATTTGGTTGTGGCCGTCCTCCCCTCATGCGAATGCGGCTGGAGCAGATTTGTTTTTAGATGGCAAAAGGGTGGAAGCGCCTGCAGATGCCAAGCCTGAAATGGTCAATGGAAAAATCATGGTACCGCTAAGGGTGGTTGGGGAGCAGCTTGGATATCAATTCAAGTGGGAACCACAATCCTATAAAATCTCAATTCAAAAAAATAGTACCGATATGTCCATGTATGTAGGCCGTACATCGGCTGATGTGAATGGAAAAACAGTTAGTCTGGATGCACCTCCTGTGCTTCGGGGAAGCTCGACCATGGTCCCATTGCGTTTTGTTGGGGAGCAAATGGGGCTAAAAGTAGATTGGAATAATAAAAGTAAATCCGTAAATCTCAGTCAAAAGGCTGTAACTCAACAAGCGAGTAAACAGTCTCAATCCCAACCATCGTCGCAAACGTCAACACAGAGTACAACAAGCACCAATAAAACGTCTTCAGCAACAGCGACGACAATAAATCCAGTTGAAGCAGACAAGCATACTGAAGCCGCATCTTCACCAGCCAAGCAGCAAAATACAGAACAGACCACAGCAAATGCGTTGCTTGTACAAAATATTACTTTTGAGGGTGAAACGTTAAAGATTTCTCTGAACAAAGATGTTACCCCTAAAGTATCCAAAATGACGGGGAATGATCGTATTGTTGTAGATTTACCCGGGGCTTCACTGGCGACTGATTTTCTTCAACCGTTCCCGATTCGCACCGATGGCACGCGGGCGTTGACGAATAGTGACGGCGAGGATGTGCAGGAAATTAGATTTGCTCCCACAGATGGACAAAATGGGGGTGTACGCATTGTCATTGCTTTAAATCAAGCACGTGATTACGATCTTTCAACCAATGGCCTAGGCGATATCACCCTTCAATTGCGTGAGCGTAGTGTGAATCCGGTAGTGGTAACACCAACGAATGTCGAAGGACGGCGAATCGTCGTCATTGATCCCGGACATGGTGGCAAGGACCCTGGGGCAGGTAGTGTGACTGGGCGACATGAAAAGGAATTTACATTGGCGGTAGCGTTAAAGGTCGAGCAGCTTCTACAAAATGATCCTGACATTCAAATCGTATTGACTCGCAATGGAGATACGTATCCCACGCTGGATGAACGACCACAACTGGCTAATAGTCAACAGGCAAGCGTGTTTGTATCCATTCATGGTAATAGTATGCTAGCTTCAGATAAAGGAAAAACCAATGGCTCTGAAACCTATTATGCACGCCAGGACAGTTTGGCACTGGCAAAGGCGATGCATAAATATCTTGTAGCGGCTACCGGATTTAAGGATAATGGCATCAGGGTGGCAAACCATGTGGTGACGAGAAAATCACAAATGCCCGCTGTATTGCTGGAATGTGGCTACCTTAGTAATCTATCAAATGAAGCAGCCATGTTCACAGAAGAAACACAGGAAAAGATCGCCGAAGGTATTGTCGATGGGTTGAAGGAGTATCTTGGAACAGGCACAGGAGCAACTGAATCACTTAACTAAGGATGTTTACAATAAAAGCTACTTTCCACCTTTTAATGAAAATTCATGGGGTGAAAAGTAGCTTTTTTAGTTTTTTTGGCTGTGACTTTTGACGGAAAGCGAATGATCTATATTTTTAGTCAAAATTCGACAAAAATAGTTCTTTGGCACGTATATTTCTGTTATGATGGAATATATTCGCAACTTTTGGTGTGAGATAACGTCTATAAGGTTGTCTGATATTACATAAGCGCGTATATCAGGTCGCCGCACCGGAGCATGTGGCAAAAAAATTATGAATGGAAGGGTGACGAATGAAGAAATTTGGTTTTTTGTTGTTATTATTTGTCTTCATGTGGGCGGTTCCGGGTTATGGACATGCGGCTTCGAGTGGAACACAAATCTATCTCGACGATCAACAGTTAAGTGTCCCTAGTGGTGCTAAGGCACAAGTAATTGGCGGAAGTACAATGGTCCCGCTACGCGTAATTTCTGAAAATTTGGGATATGACGTGACATGGAAGCAGCAGGCGCGAACCATAACGATTGAGAAAGACAGTACCTCGATCCGAATGATAATCGGAAGTAAGACGGCGACTGTCAATGGAAGCGACATTAGTCTGGATGCTTCGCCTCTGCTGCGTTCCAATTATGCCCTTGTACCGCTTCGTTTTATCGGCGAGCAAATGGGACTGGACGTAAAATGGGACAGCAGCTCCAAGTCCGTAAAATTATATACCCGCAGTAGCGGGTCTGGAAACGGGGAATTTACACCTCCCAAGTCCGGAAATAACAGTACAGGTACTGGTAGTGTTACTGCACCAACGAATAATGCGAACTCAGGTGTTACACAGGTGCAGGGAGTTAGTTTCAGCCAAAACCGTTTAACCATCACAACAGCCAGTGCCGTCAAGCCGAAAGCGTTTACGATGGCAGGCCCTGATCGGGTAGTGGTGGATTTGCCAGCGACTGCGTTTGCTGACAATTTCGGAGAGCAGCAAAAGCTGGATAGCAACTTAAATGGTTCGCTGGACATTGAGAATGAAGCGGATGTGTCCGGTATCCGTTATGCTTTATTCCAAAAGGAACCTTCAACGGTGCGCGTTGTTATTGATTTGAAGCATGCCATGAATTATACCGCATATAATGATGGTTCGAATCGTGTTATCGTCGATCTGGCTTCCAAAGATTCTGTGAATACCACGCCAGACGCAACGTTACCAGATGGCTCACAGCCGGATGACACGCAGACATCACCAACTAACAGCAATGGTAAAAAGGTCGTTGTTATTGATGCTGGCCATGGAGCAAAAGATTCTGGAGCAGTTGGTGTTTCAAGAAAAAATTATGAAAAGACCTTCAACTTAGCTATGGCTCTGAAAGTAGAAAGCATATTAAAGCAGAACCCCAAGCTTGAGGTTGTGCTGACACGCAGTGATGATACATTCTTGGAGCTTAAACAGCGCGTAAAAGTAGCTGAAAACCTTAATGCTAACGTGTTCGTGTCCATTCATGCTAACAGCAGCGGTAGCTCAGCTTCCAACGGTACAGAGACGTATTACCAGCGTAGTGCAAGCAAAGCGTTCGCTAACGTTATGCATAAGTACTTTGCTCCTGCGACGGGTCTGACAGACCGAGGCATTCGTTATGGCAATTTCCATGTAATTCGGGAAACGACTATGCCAGCCGTATTGCTTGAAGTAGGATATCTGAGTAATGCAAAAGAGGAAGCCACACTGTTTGATGAAGATTTTCAAAACCGGGTAGCTCAAGGGATTGCAGATGGAATCACAGAGTATCTCGACGTAAAATAGATCTTCAACAAATCGCTTGTCAACGTCAAGCAAGGAGGGGGACATATGAACAAGAAAATCGTAATTGCAGGTCTGCTGGCACTGTTTGCCATTGCAGGTGCAGGGTGTGCCTCTAAGCAAACAACGGCTCCTGCGACTCCATCTCAGGAAACACAAACTTCGAATGCACAAAATAGTACACCTGAACAGACGACCCCTGAATCTTCGGCTCAATCTGCTGAAAATAATGGGGCGAGTCAAACACCTGCATCTCCGTCAACAGAGCCTACAAAGACCAAGACGGACACGGAAAATTCAGGAGATCGACAAACACAGCAGATTACGGTGTACTATACGGATACACAAGAGAACGGCTTGAAAGAACAGAAAAAGGAAATTACCTATCCAAGCGAGCTGGAAAAATTGCAAAAAGCGTTTGAAGCTCTGCAAAAGAGTGGGGATTCTGCTCTTATCCCGTTGTGGTCCGAGAAAATTTCCGTGCATAAGATCAAATTAGATAACGGTGCATTGACTTTTGATATTTCTCTGCCGGACGAGGCTCGATTGGGAGCTGGCGGCGAGGAATTAGCTATCGATGCCTTGAAGAAAACGATGTTCCAATTCAAGGAAGTCAAAACGCTGGATTTGCTCGTAGATGGTCAATCTTTAGAGTCCTTAATGGGACATGTAGATTTGGATCATCCCATGAGCCGCTAACCGATCAGACGGTATGAAAATTTCTTGGAGATTTACACACTTTTCACGTGCAATCTGTGACAGATAATGATAATATAGGAGTGTATTTCTCGCCTATGCAGGCAGTCATGCACAAATAGTATTCGTTTCTTTCCGGATGATTATTTAGAGTGACCGTCTTGATGCGGGCTATCCCGTATCAAGACGTTTTTTTTGGTAGGAGGTAGGATTTCCGTGAATGCAGCAACCGCACGTCATATATTGGACACCATCGGTACGATGTTTCCGGATGCCCATTGTGAGTTGAACCATGACAATGCTTTTGAATTAACGATCGCCGTGTTATTGTCTGCTCAATGCTCCGATCAGATGGTCAATAAAGTAACGGCAGACCTGTTTCAAAAATACAAGTCACCTGAGGATTATTTGGCTGTTCCTCTTGAGGAACTGGAGCAGGATATTCGCAGAATCGGCTTGTACCGAAACAAGGCCAAGCATATTCATAACCTCTGTCGTATTTTAATAGACCAGTACGGGGGAGAGATACCTTCGGAGCACGATCAACTGGTTAAGCTACCGGGTGTTGGCCGTAAGACGGCTAACGTCGTAGTATCTACTGCTTTTAATGTACCAGCTATTGCGGTAGATACGCATGTAGAGCGTATTTCCAAACGGCTCGGTTTTGCAGGGTGGGATGATTCAGTGCTTGAGGTGGAAAAAAAGCTGATGAAGAGGGTACCTAGGGATGAATGGTCTTTGACCCACCACAGGCTTATTTTTTTCGGACGCTACCATTGTAAAGCTCAAAATCCTCAATGTCAGGTATGTCCGTTACTTGATGTGTGCAGGGAAGGCAAGAAACGTATGAAAACGTCTCTTATCAGAAAAGATAAGGAACGTAGAGCTTAAAGACCCACAGAGTAACAGAGGGTTTAACCATTTATGTGTAGAAAAGGATGAAGAGTATGAAGTGCATTTCGGTATATACAGACAATTTTGAAGCGTTCTCTGATATTTTTGAGCAAATTGTAACAACAGAATTTGCTGAAAACGAAGAGCGCGAGCTTGAGGGAATCACAGTTAGTCATTCCGGTGATGTACCTGAACATTATCTGGAGCGTATGTCACAAAAGCCAGAAGTGGTCGTAATGAAGGACAAATCCCGTGGGATTACGATTTTACAGCATGGTCAAGTATTTGAAATTTTGCTGCCAGTGCTTGAGACTGCAGCCAATTAAGTTCAATTCGCGGACGACATGCGTTGCATGTTCCGGTGTAGGCGGCTCGGCTGGTTTAACCAGCCCGAAGGCGCATATATACACGAACCTTGCAGACCATCCTGATATGGATAGAGCCTCGTTCCAATGAAGTGTGCATACATTTTGACCCTGAATTATGGTGTCGCGTTCCCCATGTTCTAAAAGGTGAATGTACGTGATGAGCAGGCTCACCCGTTGTATACATATCTTGCTTCGTCGGTGCTCTTTGAGGGCTTTGATGAATTGCATTCGGTTGCCTAAATATTTATTTTTAATGATCCGTTTTGAACAGAATAAAATGAACTTATTATTATCATGTACGAAAACAGCGTTCCCTAATGCCAAGTACTGGCGGGGAGCGCTGTTTAGTTTTTTTGATGTGATGATTCTCACAACGGCTTAGGAATGCTACAATATAGCTATTTGGTGCAGACAAGTGATAAGGAGTGGAACCGTAGCTTATGATGCAAACGATTACAGGAGATGCGGGAAAGTGGTTGGATACGATAGAACAGATACAGAGTACATTGCGTAAAGCCGGGGATGAAGCGGGAGCGAAGGCGATAGGTGATCTGCTGGAAAAAGCATATGCGCAGGAGCTGACCATTGCCTTTTGTGGACATTTTTCAGCGGGTAAATCGAGCTTGATTAACAGCCTGTGTGGTAAAACTGTGCTGCCGTCTGGACCGGTGCCTACGAGCGCTAATGTAGTGTCCATCCGTTATGGACGTCCGAGAGCGCTCATTCATCCAGCCAAATCAGCGGAAAATCCAGAGCCGGAAAGCATGGAAGCGTCCCTGTCCGAGCTTGCTGAGTATTGTAAAAATGGTGGAGCCTATGAATCGGTTCAAGTGTGGGAGGATGTTCCGATATTATCTAGCGGAGGAGTGCTGCTGGATACACCAGGCGTAGATTCCACAGACCACGGACATGCGCTGGCGACACATTCTGCTTTACATTGGGCAGATATTGTTTTTTATGTGATGGATTACAATCATGTCCAATCTGAAAATAATTTGTCCTTTGCCAAAAGTTTGTCGGATTGGGGCAAGCCATTATATTTGATCATCAATCAAATCGATAAACACCGGGAGCGAGAGCTTTCATTTACACGTTATCGTAATGAGGTGGAGACCAGCTTTCATGCCTGGCAGGTTCATTATACGGATATCCTCTTTACTTCCTTGAAGGAGCAGAATCATCCATGGAACCAGTGGAAACAGTTGACGTACCTGATTCCGAATTTGCTGGAGCGAAAAACAGAGCTTTTGGCATACAGTTTAGTGTCCTCTATGCATCATTTGGTAGAGCAACATGTGGAGACTGTGCAGGCAGCTGAAGAAGAGGAACTGAACACACTGTTAAAAGAAGCAGGTGGAGAAGAAGCCATTTTGCGCCTGGATATAGAGCAGAAAACCTTGCAGCAAGAAGATGAACACTGGAAGGTGCTTCCGGAGCAGGAGCGTAAACGACTGCGTCAAGAGCTGGATCATTTACTGGAACACGCACATTTGACGCCAGCGGAGCTACGTGAAGCCGCAGGCGAATACTTAGAGAGCCGCAAGCCGGGCTTCAAAACAGGAATATGGTTTGCAGGAGGAAAGACTGAGCGAGAAAAGGAAAGCCGTTTGGAACGGCTGACAGGAATGCTGACTGATCAGGTGGAGGGACAATTGCTTCCCCATGTACGGGAGCTACTGAGGTCTTGGGGTGACAGTCAGGGTTTGTGGTCCGCTGCGATGGAGCAGGAGCTGGATGACATCCGCCCTGTGACGGACCGGCAACTGGTAGAGCAAACGGTGAAGGAAAATGCCTTGTCGCCGGAGTATACGTTGAACTATTGCAAGGATCTACGCGCAGCTGTGACCGCCGATTGCCGCCGTAAGGCGCTAACGCTGCTAGACCGCCTGCTGGCCCAGCTTGCAGTGCGAGCCGAAGCCCGCCGCGCGGCTCTCGCGGATGCACGCACTGCGCTGCTGGCGCAGGCGGACGCGGCGAGCCGCTACAGCACCCGCGTGCAGGCCTCGGCTTCGCACGCCAGCCTGCTGCGCAGCTTGCTGCCGCAGGCGTCCGCGCCAGGCGGCTTGCCCCGTGCGGACGCGCCTGCACCGGCGTCCGATACCGCCGTTGCTGCCCCGCAAGCTGCGGCACCAACGGGCGTTGCGCGTTCTGACATCGCTGGCCCGCGCAACGCATCGGCGCAGCCGCTAGCAGGAACGGCGTCAGCACAGCCTGCCGCCGGAGGCCGCCGCACGCGGCTGGATGCAGCAGCGGCCCGATTGAAGGCTGCCGCTGCCCTGGTAAGCCCGTACCCTGCCATGCAAGCGGCGGTACGGGGTTTACATGCCCGCGCCGCTGCGCTGGAGGGAGGGCAGTTTACGCTGGCGCTGTTTGGAGCGTTCAGCGCTGGGAAATCCAGCTTCGCCAACGCTTTGCTGGGTGAAGCTGTGTTGCCCGTATCGCCGCATCCAACGACAGCGGCGATTAACCGCATAATGGCGCCTGCAAGTGCTGAGCGCCATGCCACGGCCGACGTCCATATGAAATCAGTGGACGCGTTGCGGGAAGATCTTAAATACTCATTTCGGCTATTAGGATTGGGGGAACCCGCGGCAGCGGGCTGGCAAGAAGCCGTTCATGCTTTATCTCCGGAAGGCATCCATCCTGCGGGCAGGCCTCATTATAGTTTTTTGAAGGCTGCTGCAGCCGGATGGGAAGAAGCTGAAAGCTTGCTGGGAGAACAGCTTCAGGTGGATTTAGAGCAGTATCGGGATTTTGTTGCGTCTGAGCACAAATCATGCTTTGTGGAGCATATCGACCTTTATTATGATTGCGCTCTGACCCGTCAGGGCATCGTGCTAGTGGATACGCCAGGAGCGGATTCTGTGAATGCACGACACACAGGCGTGACTTTCAACTATATGAAGCATGCGGACGCTCTTGTATTTGTCACCTATTATAACCATGCGTTTACGCAAGGTGATCGCCAGTTCCTGAACCAACTAGGTCGAGTTAAAGAGACCTTGGCGCTGGATCAGACGTTTTTTATAGTTAATGCATCAGATCTGGCTTCTTCTGAAGAAGAACTGCATTCTGTTACCCGGCATGTACAGGAACAACTACAGGCGAATGGAATCCGAAAACCACGTATTTATCCGCTTTCCAGTATGCTGGCGTTGGAAGCTGCCGAACAGGGAGAGGCTTCGCTGCGTTCAGCTTCACGTTTTGATGCATTTGAAGATGATTTTTCAGCATTTGCAGCCGAAGAGCTGGCAGGTTTGTCCATTGCTTCTGCTATGCAGGAACTGGGTCGGCTGCGGAACCGCATAGAGCAACATGCAACCGATGCCCGGTATAGCGAGGAAGAACGTGAGATTCGATTAGAGCGATTAACTCGCATCCGTGGAGAATTGGAGCATATGCTCCTAGGCCTGACTGACAGCAACGGTGCATCTGTGTTATCGGGTGAAACCGATGAATTGCTGTATCATGTACGTCAAAGGCTGTCCTATCGGACTGGAGAATTTATGGCAGAGGCTTTTCATCCATCTGTTCTGCGTGAAGGAGTAGGTGATCTTCGTTCGGCTTTTGCATCTTGTGGTCGTGAGCTGATGCGTTTAATCGAACTGGAGCTGTCTCAGGAATTGCTGGCAACCACACTCCGGCTGGAAAAAACGGGCCAAATTTTGGTACACAAGACTATACAACAGTGCGTAGAACACATGAACCACCAGTTGCAAGGACTAGATTGTACGATTCCTGAATCCAGAAACTGGGCTGTTCCCGAGCTGAATGAAATTTCCCTGCAGGAGTCTATTCATTGGAAGGACTATTGGAATAGCTTTAAAAATCCAAAGCTATTTTTTGAAGGAACTGGGCGAGCGAATCTACAAACCAAACTGGAGCCGATATTACGCCAGCGAATCGGGGAAGCTGTGGATCAGCAACGAGAACGAATGTCTTCTTTTTACGTTACGCTGATGCAGGAGGAACAAATGTGGCAGAAAGCTCAGCTTCGAGAGCAAATGCTGGAGACGACTCGTGGCATGGAGCATGCCCTTATGGGCGGTGAGCAGCCACAGGTTTGGGAAGAGCTTGCTGGCAAGATTGCGGCTTTGGAGTAAAGATAAATAAGTACACCATTTATTTAAGTTCAGGACACCGGGTTGTGGGACAACCCGGTGTTTTATGCATGCTCCAAAAAGAAAGCAATACTGAGTAAATAGCCATATTCAATAATAAGAAAGCGATTTAATTTGTCTAATCACCCACCAATTGATAACCTGCCTGAATACGGCTTGTTATCCTCTTTGCCCCCTTGGAAAGCGAATGGTAAACTTCACTAAGCCATATAACAACGTCGTGCAACTAATGGAGGGACATTGACATGGAAGTGCTCAGGCAACTGCAAGTTTTTTTTCGCGAGAGGAGACACTATCTGTTTCTTTCTATTTTATGCCTTGCGATAGCGACGGCCCTGGGACTGGTGTATCCGAACCTGCTCCAAAGGCTAATTGATAACGCTATCATCCCCGGTGACTTCGGGAAAGTCCCGGCGCTGGCTCTGACTGTGCTGGGAGTAGTCATCATCAAAGGGTTCATGCAATTTTTACATGGTTTTTTTGGTGGACGGCTAGGTAACTACTTGGCGTACCGACTCCGCAATGCTTGTTACGAAAAGCTGCAATTTCTGTCCTTCAGATATTATGACACTGCCAAAACGGGGGATCTCATGTCCCGACTGACTGGTGATTTGGAGGCAATTCGTAACTTTATCGGGTTTGGTTTTGCCCAACTCCTCAATGTGCTACTGATGGTCGTATTCGGCTCTATGATGATGCTGTATATTAACTGGCAGCTCACCCTCATTACGATGATCAGCATGCCATTGCTACTCTTCGTCACATTCAAGTTTGAATCCCGGATTCATCCCACCTTTCAGGAAATGCGGATTGCCCTTAGCGCCTTGACGACAGCGGTCCAAGAAAATATAACAGGTGTGCGAACCGTCAAATCTTTTGCCCGCGAATCATATGAAGTTGAGAAATTTTCAGTACGTAATGAGCAATACAAAAGTAATCAAATTCAGGCTGCTTCCTTATGGAGTCGGTTTTTCCCCGCAATGGAACTGATAGCTTCTGTCAGTGTGGTCCTGCTGTTGGGCATGGGGGGGTATCTGGTCATTCAGAAGTCAATGACCTTGGGGCAGCTCGTCGCTTTCTTTAGCTTAATTTGGTATATTATCGGCCCCATCTGGAGCATTGGCTTTCATATCAATAACTATACGCAGTCCAAAGCTTCTGGTGAAAGGGTCTTGGAACTGCTAAATCAGTCCATAGATGTAACCGATGGAGCCGGAGCACTTAAACTCGATGCCGATCAGGTGGAAGGACATGTTACGTTTGAACATGTTACCTTTGCTTACGGAAATAAGCTCCCTGCTGTTGTTGACATCAATTTAGACGCACCGCCGGGATCAGTCATTGGAATTTTAGGCGGAACGGGGTCAGGGAAGTCTACCATTATTCAATTACTCATGCGCGCTTATAATGTGAATGCAGGAAGTATCAAGTTGGATGGCAAGGATATACGTCACTTGAAGATTCGCGATTTACGTGCTCAAATTTCTTCCGTGTTTCAGGAGACGTTTTTGTTTTCGTCCTCTATACGCAACAATATTTCATATGGATTAAGTCATGTCAGTATGGATGACATCATACGCGTTTCCAAACTGGCTCAGGCACATGAATTCATAACTGAACTACCGCTGGGATATGACACTGTCGTCGGAGAACGTGGATTGGGACTGTCCGGAGGGCAGAAACAACGGATCGCCATCGCGCGCGCACTACTCAAAAATCCGAAAATTCTGGTACTGGATGATGCTACCAGTGCGGTTGATATGGAGACAGAGCATGAAATACAGACCGGTTTTCAAGAGGTTATGCGTGGTCGAACAACATTTATAATTGCTCATCGAATCTCTTCACTTCGTCATGCCAATGAGATTGTGGTGCTTGAGGAAGGACGAATCGTCCAGCGTGGAACACATGAACAGCTCATTGCTACTCCAGGTCCATATCAGGATGTGTATCATATTCAATACGCCGATTACATAGCTCAGGCTCCAGACGGTGTATCCGAAGGGCAGGTGAGACCATGAATATACCCGCAGAAAAAGTCAAACCGTTAAAAAAGCCAACGAATGAACGCTTTGTCTATCAAGATGATGATGTCATTGACAAACCGTTTAACTGGTCAGAATTCAAACGTTTGCTGGCATACATGAAGCCTTATGCCCGTCAGATTCTGCCGATCCTTCTGGTCATGATGATTCTCGGCACCATTACCAAGCTGACCGTTCCTTATTTGATCAGTCTGGCCATTGATAAGGCAATTGCTCCCGCATGGCCTGCACTGCCCAGCGTAAAGTTACTGCTGCTCATCACGGGTGCCGTGCTCTTGTTATATTTAATTCAATGGGCAGCCAGCACGTACCGCATTAAATTCACCAATATTATCGGTCAACGGGTTATTTACGATTTGCGTGAAGATTTATTCAAGCATATTCAAAAGCTATCCTTTAACTTTTTTGATAAGAGACCAGCAGGTTCTGTATTAGTGCGCGTGACGAATGACATTAACTCGCTACAGGATCTTTTTACGAACGGTGCAGTGAATGTCCTGATTGACTGCGTACAGCTTATCGGAATTATTGTCATTTTGCTGCTTATTAACTGGAAGCTCGGTTTGGCGGTAATTGTGACCGTTCCGATCATGTTTTTGATCTCGACCAAGCTGCGCGTACGTATCCGCCGCGCTTGGCAAGAAGTCCGTATGAAGAACTCGCGTATCAACTCTCATTTGAATGAGTCCATTCAGGGGATTCGTGTGACACAAGCGTATACGCAGGAGCAGGAAAACATGGCTTATTTCGACGACATGAACAGCTCTAGCAAAAAATCGTGGGATAAGGCTTCTGCCATGAATCAGGTCTTTGGCCCACTTATTGATATTACCGGAGGATTTGGTACGCTTGTGCTGTTCTGGTTTGGAGCGCATTTAATTCAGACAGATCAGCTTACGGTGGGATTACTGGTTGCGTTTGCTAACTATGTTGGGAACTTTTGGGAACCGATTAATCGACTGGGCCAAATGTATAATCAGTTACTGGTTGCGATGGCTTCGTCAGAACGAATTTTTGAGTTTATGGATGAACAGCCGAATATTGCAAACAAACCGGGAGCAAAAGCCTTGCCGTCCATTCGGGGCGATATCCAATTTGAAAAGGTCATTTTTGAATATGAAAAGGGACGTCAGGCGCTTAAAGGTATTAATCTTTCTGTCGAGGCGGGCCAATCTATAGCGCTTGTGGGTCATACCGGATCAGGTAAAAGTACAATTATTAATCTGCTAAGCCGTTTTTATGACATTACGTCAGGGCGGCTTACGATTGATGGTCATGATGTGCGTGATGTCACGGTAGAGAGCTTGCGTAGGCAGATTAGCATCGTACTTCAGGATACATTTATTTTTTCGGGGACGATTCGCGATAATATTCGATTTGGCCGTTTGGATGCAACGGATGAGGAAATTGAAGCGGCTGCGAAGGCGGTCAATGCTCATGAATTCATTGTTCACTTGCCAGCTGGCTATGAAACAGAGGTAGAGGAGCGGGGGGGAATGTTGTCCATGGGCCAGCGACAGCTCTTATCCTTTGCTCGTGCCTTGCTGGCAAATCCGAGAATTCTTATCCTGGATGAAGCAACAGCCAGTATTGATACGGAAACGGAGTTGAAAATTCAGGAGGCTCTTCAGGTTTTACTGGAAGGCAGAACTTCGTTTATGGTCGCTCACCGTTTGTCCACCATCCGGAATGCTGATCATATCGTTGTACTGGATCATGGGGAAATCCAAGAAAGTGGTAATCATGAACAATTGATGAAAAAACATGGAATATATCGGGGGCTGGTGGAAGCACAGTTCAGATTTTTGTAAAAAAAAGATCAAAAAATCGCGTTTTTTGTAAATTTAAATGCCGAGCACTATTGCATTCTTGGAGCTAAACCCTGAAAATAAAGATGAAAAGAGATCAGAGCAATTTCGTCAGAGGGGGAAGAGTTCAAGATGTGGGGTGCTCCTTTTTCTGCCAAAGCTAAGAAGATGCTGCTGCTGGGTAGCGGCGAATTGGGAAAAGAAGTCATTATTGAAGCTCAGCGGCTTGGCGTGGAATGTATTGCTGTTGATCGCTATGAACTGGCTCCAGCAATGCAGGTGGCCCATCGCTCTCACTGTCTGGATATGCAGGATGCTGAGGCGTTGAAGGCACTAATTCGTGAGGAAAAGCCCGACATAATTGTACCTGAAATCGAAGCTATTGCTACGGGTGCTTTGGAAGAATTAGAGCAAGAAGGATTTTACGTAGTACCAACGGCCCGTGCCGCCCGTCTTACGATGGACCGGGAAGGTATCCGCAGGCTGGCTGCCGAGAAATTACAGCTTCCGACTGCTGCCTATCGTTTTGCAGATAATTTTGACCAGTTGCGGTCGGCGGTTCATGAGCTGGGCACGCCATGTGTGGTCAAGCCTTTGATGAGTTCGTCGGGTAAAGGGCAGTCTGTATGCCGGGCACTCGAAGATGCAGAATCCTGCTGGAATACGGCGCTGGAAGGCGCGCGTGCCAAAACAACACGTGTCATTGTTGAAGCTTTTGTCCCGTTTGAGAGCGAAATTACCTTATTGACCGTCAGATCGGTTTCGGGTACGACTTTTTGCCCACCGATTGCCCACATTCAGAAAGATGGGGATTATGTCGAATCCTGGCAGCCTCATGGCATGACGGACAAGCAGCTTTCGGAGGCGGAGAACATTGCCCGTACGATTACGGATGAACTGGGTGGTTACGGATTGTTTGGCGTAGAGCTGTTTTTAACAGCTGATGGCGTCATATTCAGTGAAGTATCCCCTCGTCCGCATGATACAGGAATGGTGACCATGATCACGCAGGATTTGTCGGAATTTGCGCTTCATGTGCGGGCCATTCTCGGATTCCCGGTGCCATCCGTCACGCTGCTTACACCAGGAGCTTCAGCTACTTTGAAGGCAGAAGTGGCTACGCGGGATTTTGTAATAAGCGGTCTGCATGATGCATTATTGCTACCCCGGACACAGGTGCGAGTGTTCGGGAAGCCTGAAACCAAGCCGGGACGCCGGATGGCTGTAGCGCTTAGCGCTGCAGAAGATGTGGAAACAGCACGGAAGACGGCCAAAGAAGCTGCTAATATGCTGAAAGTGGAGGTAAATCATGTCTAACAATGTGATGATTCCAGTACTGACAATTCGTTCCGTAGAGCTTGGCGATTGCGAAGCCGTAACTGGACTACTAAGAGAAGTCGGGTACCCGATGACTTGTGGTGTAATGAAAGAAGTTATGGGAACAACGCGGGAGGACAGTCAAGCGAATATGATGGTTGCAGAAATGGATGGTCGTGTTGTCGGAGTAATCGGCATGCATACGGCTCAAAGTTTGGCTTATCCTGATCCTGCCGTACAAATCACCATGCTGGTCGTGAGCGGGGAGTATCGCGGCGAGGGCATTGGCAAGCGCCTGGTGGCTTGTGGTGAGGAGTGGGGACGTGCGCAAGGATGCTATCATTTATTCATTACCGGAGCGAATAACCGCATCAAACAAGTAGAGGCCCGAGCATTCTACAATCGAATCGGCTTTGAAAAGCAAGGCTACCGTTTCAGCAAAAAGCTTAGATAATCAGCCTATAACAAGACAATCTAATACTTAAAGCCTCACTACTTTTAACTTAGTTCCGCATGGGTCAATTCCGAGCGGGGCTATTTTTTTTCCAACTTTTATACCATTGATCCTGCTATAAAACATGATATACTGCTAGAGTAAAGATTACAAAGTTGTAACCAGACGCGTTCACACCAAGGCATTTATACAACAAGGAGATGACGAAATGAAGAATATGTTGAAAAAAACACTGGTGATGGGAAGTCTAAGCGCCATTTTATCCGCAGGATTCATCGTTCCGGCATCAGCTTCACCAGCTGACGATTTGACTGCCCAACTGCAACAATGGTTTCAAAATAACGGATATACCGTCAATATGTCCAACGGGACGACTACGATAACAAAGACCGTAATTAAGGATGGTTCTGAAAAGGACAAGGCTAAAAACAAAACAGCAAATCCTTCATCCGGTAAACAAACAACAACCAAACAGGGTAGCCAAAAGGCTTCGCAGTCTAGTAACAAGCAACAGACCCAAAAACAAAGCACAAACTCAGGCGCGGGCCAGTCAGCAGGATCGGATGCACAACTGAGCAAGTCCCAATTTGCAGCCGAGGTTGTAAAGCTTGTAAATAACGAGCGCAGCCAAAAAGGTCTGAAGCCCCTCGCATCGAATGCGAAGCTTACAGAAGTTGCCTTAGTCAAGGCGAAGGATATGAGTACGAACAATTACTTTTCCCATACATCACCGACCTATGGCTCACCATTTGATATGATGAAAAAATTCGGTGTAACTTATACGTATGCGGGTGAGAATATTGCTATGGGACAACAAACGCCACAAGAAGTGATGAAAGCTTGGATGAACAGCCAAGGACATCGTGAGAATATTTTGAAGGCAGAATTTACACAAATCGGTGTGGCTTACTACAATGGATATTGGGTACAAGAGTTCACACGTAACTAAGATATATTAAATACGTTCCCAACGTTATGTCGCTGCTACGAAAAGATAGTGATGTGACGTTAATCTGGAGACCCGCTGACACGTTCAGCGGGTCTTTTGGTGTCTCTTATTCCTCCAGTGGCATAACCATTGCTTTATACCAGAAAAGACATAAGGGACGTATTTATAGTATGATAGCAGCAAGTTGAATGGATTGCAGACTACTTATGGAAAGCCAGGTGAACAAATGAGCTACGAAATCGTGCATGAAGGTGCCTTTGCTATGCTCAAGGTGCAGTTGAACCCCGGGGAAATGATTAAAGCGGAAATGGGAGCGATGGTTTCCATGTCTTCCAGTGTAGATATAAAGGGGACGGTAGACGGTGGACTGTTACGTGGTTTAGGCAGAATGCTGAGCGGAGAAAAATTCTTTTTTCAAGAACTGAGGGCAGCCCGGGGACCGGCTGAAGTGTTGTTAGCCCCTGCCAGTATAGGTGATGTACAAGCGGTGGAACTGGATGGCACGTATAGACTGTTGGTCCAAAAGGACGGTTTTCTGGCTTGTACGGAAGGCATTGAGGTAAGCACCAAAATGCAAAACCTGATGAAAGGTTTATTCTCCGGTGAAGGTTTTTTTATCGTAGAAATCAGTGGTCGAGGTACGGTATTCCTGTCCTCTTATGGAGCCATTCATCCCATTTACATCGCGCCAGGAGAGGAGCGTATTATTGATAATGCTCATCTGGTGGCATGGCCGGATTATATGGATTATAAAATTGAAAAAGCATCTAAAGGCTGGTTGTCCAGCGTAACGAGTGGAGAAGCGCTTGTATGCCGCTTTCGCGGTGAAGGGACGGTACTGATTCAAAGTCGAAATCCGGGCAGTTTTGGACAATGGATCAAAAGTTTCATCCCTGATAGTAAATAGTTTGGTTCGTCTGATTAGAGTTGTGAGGATAAACTATTCGCACAAGAAAGTATAATATAAGGGTGGCCATTTGCCATCCTTTTTTTGCATGTTCATGGGAAATTATGTGTGACTCTAAGCATTTATTGCGCTTTTATTCCGAACGGTTTATTTGCAAAATGATATGAGAAGCCTTATGTTTATTTCACTAAGCTATCAGGAGGGAACACGAGTGAATTCATCAAAATGGATTTGGCGGTCTGTCGGTTCCGTTTCCATTGCCGCCACATTGCTATTATTGTACGGATTTATTACAGCAGTACAAAGTATTACGGCTCCAGAGCCAATGGTTAGCACTCAACCTGTACATTCCGGTTCATCGCAGACACAAACTGCGCCATCAGCTACTACTCAGACGGGAGAGTTTCGGGTAGCTGCCATTGGAGATTCGCTGGCCAAAGGCACAGGGGATGACTCCGGAAGTGGTTTTGTGCGTCGGTCGGTGAGCTTGTTAAATAATCAGGAAGGCCATAAGGCACAGCTCATAAATAATATGGGGATTAATGGACTGACGACTCAAGGACTATTGACCAAGCTGGATGAGCCTGGTGTTTCTTATGTGTTAAAAAAGGCTAACGTCATTATTGTCTCGATTGGCGGAAATGATTTATTTCAGGGGGCTCAGGCTGCCCAAACTGGCAAAGAGCCGCCTACACTCAGTGGTTTGCGTAAAGCTGTGCCTGATGCCGCCAAACGTCTGCAAAAAGTGCTGACAAAGGTAGGGAAAATCAATCCGAATGCTAAAATTATCTATGTCGGATTATATAATCCATTCAGTGATCTGCAGGAAATGAAAATTCCCGGTAATCTTGTGGTCACAGAATGGAATCTGGCTGCCATGGCAATTACCAACCAAAACAGCAATATGACTCTGGTTCCAACTTTCGATTTGTTCCAGCAAAATTTGCCCGTCTATTTATCTTCCGATCATTTTCATCCAAACGGACAGGGCTATCAGGCAATCGCTGAACGTATCGCGCAAGGGTTTGCAGTTGCAACCACGAAGGATGCCGATAAAGTGGATAATGAACAACAGTCTACAAGTAGCCAACCCGCTGAAGTGAAAAAGGGAGGGAACAAGTAATGAGCATCCAATCTGCTGACAAGACCGGGGCTGGAATAACCCAAAATCCGACATCAAGGGATGCAGTGTCCAGTTTCCATTCCGCCAATCAGGTTGGCAGCGCAGGCAGAGACAGAAGCAATAACGAAACAGTTCTCTCTGTTCAGCACGTTAAGAAACGTATCAAACGCAAAATGATCATTCATGATGTAACATTCGACGTTCGTGCGGGTGAAATTTTCGGATTTCTCGGTCCTAATGGGGCTGGAAAAACGACGACTATTCGTATGCTGGTCGATTTAATTAAGCCTACGGAAGGGACGATTACTGTCTGTGGACATAATGTAAATCGTGACCCTGAGCAGGCTTTGCGGCATATTGGTTCTATTGTGGAAAATCCAGAGGTGTACAGCTACCTGACAGGGTGGGAGAATTTAGAGCATTTTGCCCGTATGCAGCCTGGTGTAGACGAGCCGCGTATCCGCGAAGTCGTTGAGCTGGTTCGGCTCGATCGCCGTATCCATGATAAAGTAAGTACGTATTCTCTCGGAATGCGCCAGCGTCTTGGTATAGCCCAAGCCTTGCTTGGTAGACCGAAATTGCTCATTTTGGATGAACCGACGAACGGGTTAGACCCCAAAGGGATCAAGGAAATGAGAGCTTTTATCCGTTTGCTAGCGGCAGAAGGCATGGCTGTATTTGTTTCCAGCCATTTGCTCAGCGAAATCCAGCTGCTATGTGATCGGGTGGCAATTATAAGTCGGGGAAAGGTGCTAGCTGTAGGTGGTGTGCGGGAATTGGTTGATACGCACTCGCACATGGCCGTATGGCAACTGGAGCCTCGTGATCAGGGTCTTGCCATATTGCAAAATTCTCCGCATGTGCAAATAATTACGAACGCCGATGAATTAATTGATGACAGCATTGTGGCAGGCAGCGGAGCCAATGCAATTTTTACAGAAATGGATGAAGAGCATATTGCGGAGCTGGTGACACAAATGACGGCTTCCGGTATTTCCGTTAAAGGTGTAACCAAAATCAATCCTACACTGGAGCAGCTATTCCTGAAAATGACGGAAGGTGAGATACTTGAATAACATTTTACCGCTCGTACAAAATGAAACGCTCAAAATTATCAAGAAGAAACGATTTTATGTCATTTTACTTGTTTTACTTGTGCTTGTGCCGATTTTTACGTACGCTCAGATGAAAGTGGCAGAAAACAATCGCGAAAAATTCGGCAATGATTGGCGACTCGAACTGCGTCAGGCGATTACCGATAATCAAAACTCGCTGGGAAGTGACCGGGTTCCCGAGGAATGGAAGACCTACCGTCGGGTCTTTGTGCAGCAGATGCAATATTATTTGGAAAATGATGTGAATCCTAATGAGCCGAGTGGTGTCACCTTTACCAGAGAGTTTATGGATAATTCCATTAATCTGTTCGTTCCGCTGTTGATTATGGCCATTGCCTCCGACTTGGTTTCTGGAGAACGGACGACAGGCACGATAAAAATGTTGCTGACTCGCCCAGTCAGGCGGTGGAAAATACTGCTGAGCAAGCTGCTGACATTGTATATGTTCGTCTCGCTCATCATTTTAGCTGTATTTGTAATTAGCTATCTGATATCAGGCTTGTTTTTTGGTTTTCGCGGTTTTAATGTTCCGGTATTTACCGGATTTCAAATTGTTGGATCGACGGTGGATTTGTCTGCTGTACACGCGATTCCACAATGGCATTATCTGATGCTGCAAGCCGGATTGATCTGGTTCGTCAGTCTTGTGGTAGCTTCGTTAGCCTTCATGGTATCTGTCCTGGTACGAAGTACGGCGGCAAGTATCGTGGTCATGATGGCTGCACTTATTTCGGGCACTATTTTGACAAACATGGCTTCATCTTGGCAGAGTGCTAAATATTTATTTATGGTTAACCTCGAATTAACCGATTATTTATCTGGAAGCCCCGCCCCCATTGAGGGAATGACCTTACCCTTTTCTTTAGCTGTACTGGGCATTTGGGGGGCTGCGGCATTGATTGTTTCATTCGCCGTCTTTACGAAACGGGATATATTGAATTAAAATGGACAAGGTAAAAGAAAACATCTGTTTGCATTTTTGGTGAAAATCATCAAGAATAAGGCAAAACACGGTTACGATTAGACAAAGGGGGAGCATGAATGGTCGACAAAATCGACTTGTCTGCGGGAGTGTCCGGCACACAAAGCGGAGCTTCGGAATATGGCGCGGACGACATTCAAGTGCTCGAAGGGCTTGTGGCAGTTCGCAAACGGCCGGGCATGTACATCGGGAGCACCAGTTCTTCGGGGCTGCATCATTTGGTATGGGAAATTGTAGACAACGCGGTGGATGAACATCTCGCCAAGTTTTGCTCTCGCATTGATATTACAATGCATAAGGACGGTTCCGTTACAGTATCAGACAACGGGCGCGGTATTCCTACAGGAATGCACAAAACGGGAATTCCTACGCCTCAGGTTGTATTCACCATTCTGCACGCCGGAGGTAAGTTTGGCGGTTCGGGATATAAAAAGTCCGGGGGTCTGCACGGTGTAGGTGCGTCTGTAACGAACGCTCTTTCGGAATGGCTTGAAGTAGAAATTTACCGGGACGGCAAGATTCACCGTCAGCGGTTTGAATATTGGCAGGACAAGAAGGGCGTGGAGCATGTCGGGGAACCGACCACAGGCCTTGAAGTGCTGGGCAATACTAACAAGACGGGCTCGAAAATTACATTTAAACCGGATATTCGTGTTTTTCAGGCAGGCATTCATTTTAACTACGATACGTTGGCTGAGCGTCTTCAGGAAATTGCTTTTCTAAATTCGGGCCTTCGTATTCAACTTAAAGACGAACGCAGCGGAAAGTCAGATGAGTATTTTTATGAGGGTGGCGCAAGTCAGTTTGTTGCTTTTCTGAATGAGGGCAAGGATGTGCTGCATGATGTTATTCACTTTAATGCCGAGAAAGAAGACATTGAAGTAGAGATTGCCATCCAGTACAATGCGGGTTATACAGAGACGATTGCTTCGTTCGTTAACTCCATTCCGACACGTGGAGGAGGTACGCATGAAACGGGATTCAAAACCGCTTACACTCGTGTCATGAACGACTATGCCCGGAAAATGGTGATGTTGAAAGAAAAGGATAAAAACTTGGAGGGCAACGATCTACGTGAGGGCATGATGGCTGTAATCAGTGTCAAGATGGCTGAAGTTGAATTTGTCGGCCAGACAAAGGATCAGCTGGGAAGCGCTTCGGCACGGAGTACAGTGGATGCCATCGTATCTGAGCAGATGCAGCGTTTTTTGGAAGAAAATCCGCAGATAGCACAAACTTTGATCAAGAAGGCAGTTCAAGCATCCAGAGCGCGTGAAGCTGCACGTAAAGCTCGGGATGAAATGCGTTCCGGCAAAAAACGCAGTGAAAGTTCCAATTTGAATGGTAAATTGTCGCCTGCGCAGTCCAAGGATTTTACACGTAATGAGTTGTTTATTGTGGAAGGCGATTCGGCTGGAGGATCAGCCAAGCAGGGACGGGATTCCAAAATTCAGGCCATATTGCCGCTAAAGGGCAAGCCGATGAATCCGGAAAAATCCAAACTGGCGGATATTATGAAGAATGATGAGTACCGTGCTATTACAGCAGCTATTGGTGCGGGAGTAGGAACAGAGTTTTCGCTGGAAGACAGCAATTATTCCAAAATCATCATTATGACCGATGCAGATACAGATGGTGCGCACATTCAAGTGCTGTTGTTGACGTTCTTTTATCGGTACATGAAAGAGCTTATTGATGCAGGACGCATATTTATTGCTCAACCGCCATTGTATAAAATAACTCGAAAGTCGGGTAAGCTCGAAACGGTGCGTTATGCTTGGACTGACGAGCAGCTTGATAATTATTTAAAAGAATTTGGACGAAATTTTGAGCTTCAGCGCTATAAAGGACTTGGGGAAATGAACCCTGATCAGTTATGGGAAACAACGATGAATCCCGATTCACGCACCTTGCTACGCGTTCAGATAGAGGATGCAGCCAAGGCTGAACGCAGGGTGTCCACTTTGATGGGTGATAAGGTGGATCCGCGCAAGCGCTGGATCGTGGAAAACGTAGATTTTACGGAATACGTAGAGTAGTGCTATCAAAAGAGGTGTATACATGAGCTTATCGGAGCAGTTTTTGCCAGCTTTTCTGGAGGAAGTGGTCGGTGACCGCTTTGGCCGATATTCCAAATATATTATTCAGGATCGGGCGATACCCGACGTACGGGACGGATTAAAACCCGTACAACGTCGTATTCTTTATGCAATGTACGATTCGGGCAATACGCCGGATAAAGCATATCGTAAATCGGCCAAAACCGTTGGGGACGTTATGGGTAATTACCACCCCCACGGTGACTCGTCGATATACGACGGCATGGTACGGATGGCGCAGCCTTGGAAAATGAGTCACGTGCTGGTGGACGGTCACGGTAACTGGGGCTCCCAGGATGATGATCCGGCGGCAGCTATGCGTTATACGGAGGCTCGCTTGTCTCCGATCGCAATGGAAATGCTGCGCGATATTGAAAAGCGTACGGTTTTGTTCAAGGACAATTTTGATAACTCGGCCAAAGAGCCCGTTGTGTTGCCGTCTCGTTATCCAAATTTGTTGGTGAACGGTTCCAGTGGGATCTCGGCGGGATTTGCGACAGAGATCCCTACACATAGTTTACGCGAAGTTATTGATGCCAGCATTGCGGTGATGGAAAAGCCAGAGATTGAGCTGGAAGAGATTATGACCTTTATCAAAGGTCCTGATTTCCCGACTGGCGGACTCATTATGGGTGGCGAAGGCATCAAGGACGCTTACCGTACGGGAAAAGGACGTATTTATATTCGTTCCAAAACGGAAATTCAGTCCTTGCGCGGAGGTAAGCAGCAGCTAGTCATTACCGAAATCCCATACCAGATCGTCAAATCAAGGCTCGTAACCGCCATGGAGAATATCCGTCTGGAGAAAAAGGTGGAAGGGATTGCCGAGGTTCGTGACGAAAGCGGACGAAATGGTTTGCGCATTGTTGTGGAGCTGAAGAAGGAAGCCGATGCGGAAGGGATTTTAGCTTATTTGCTGAAAAAAACCGACCTACAGGTGGCATATAACTTCAACATGGTAGCTATTGTGAACAAAGCGCCACATCAGCTTGGGCTAAAGTCCATTTTGGAAGCGTATATCGCCCATCAACGCGAAGTTGTCACTCACCGTATCCAGTATGAACTGGAAAAGGCAGAGGATCGTGCCCATGTGCTGGAAGGTTTGGTCAAGGCGCTGAACATTCTGGATGAGGTCATTGCAGCCATTAAAGCTTCCAAAAATCGCCAGGACGCGCAAAATAATTTGCAATGGATGTTTGGTTTTAGCGAACGTCAGGCAGATTCTATTTTGACTTTGCAGTTGTACCGTCTCACCAATCTGGAAATCACCACGCTTGAAAAAGAACTGGGGGACATCCAGAAAAAAATCGCGCAATATCGTTCTATTCTGGAAAGTGATCGCAAGCTGGTCAGCCTGATTCGCAAGGAACTGTTGGAAATTCGCGAAAAGTACGGCATTGACCGTCGTTCAGATATCCAGGGCGAGGTAGAAGAGATTAAGGTGAACCTGGAAGTCATGGTGGGAGCAGAGGATGTGCTGCTGACACTCTCGAAAGATGGCTATGTGAAACGCACAAGTATGTTGTCATTCACTCGTTCAGGCGGGGAACGTTCAAGTTCTGGTGTTAAAGAAGGGGATTACGTTACCCAATTGCTTGATGTGAATACGCTGGACATATTGCTCGTCTTCACCCAGCGTGGACAATACTTTTTATTGCCTGTACATCAGGTGCCAGAGTATAAGTGGAAAGAGCCGGGCACACCAATTGTCAACGTTATTCCGTTATCGAAGGAAGATCGTATCGTAAGTGTTATTCCGCTCAAAAACATCGAGGAAATAGGAAAAAGCCTGGTATTTGTAACAAAGAAGGGCCAAGTAAAGCGTACAGAATTAAAAGAATATGCTACAAAACGTTCCAGTGCCGTAGCCGCCTGCAAAGTAGCAGGGGACGATGAGGTGTTATCGGTAACGTTAAGCGAGGGTACCCAGGATATTATGCTGATTACCCGCGCGGGTATGAGTATACGCTTCAAGGAGCAAGAGGTTAATGCGATGGGGCGCGTCTCGGCTGGTGTCAAAGGTATACAGCTAGCCGAAGGCGATGAAATTATCGCGGCGTTGTGGGTAGAAGAGGATGAAGGAGAAGTGTTGGTGCTGACCGAGTCCGGTTATGGTAAGCGTACGCTTCTGCTGGATTATCCTACACAGGGAAGAGGCGGCAAAGGTATCACCACCTTTGAGTTCAAGGAAGGCAAACGAGTACGTTCGAATGGAACTCGAATCGTGGCTGCCTTCTATTGCCGTGAAGCTGTTCAATTATTTGCAATCACAGCAGAAGGACAAACGATGTCCTTCCTTTCGGAAAAGGCCCCTTTGACCGACCGAAAGGATACAGGCAAGCTGCTAGCTCCAGTGGAGAAGAAGGACGAAATTGTGAATGTGCTGCTGCGTAGTGAGCCGCAAGCTTCTCAGTCCATAGAATAATAGGAAAGTCAAGCGCTTTTTAGCTCGAAAAAGAGAGGTCCTCTCGTGCCATTCCGGCACGAATGAGGACCTTTTTGCTGTCATGCTGTCGAACCCTGACCAGCCTTCAAAACCGAAGTGAGACTTCCTTCCCCTTTTCATTTCGTGCTCCAAAAACGGCAGGAAACCGGGGCTGAATGGCGAAAATTTAATGTGATGAAATACAATCCGGACGGTGGCCCATACGGTAACTTTGATGCTTTTACTGACCCTGTTATTTAAAGGAGTGAGGCAAAATGCAAACGACCGAATTTGCGAAAATCTGGTCCAGAATGGCTAAGGATTATAAGGTTCATATGGAGCAGCAGCTGGCTCCATCACTAACGGAAGCTCAACTTACGGTGCTGGAGGTTTTGAACGAATACGGCCGTATGAAACCGTCTCAACTAATCCCATATCTCGCCACCACACCAGCCGCGGTTACGATGCTGCTGGATCGGATGGAGCGGAATCGACTGGTCACCCGTTTCAGAGACGTAAAGGATCGTAGAATTGTATGGATTGTTATCTCGGATCAAGGGAGAGAAGAAGTAGAGCGTGGATTGCGAATCCGGGATGATTTTCTGGGTTCTGCACTAAACCGAATTTCTCAGCACAATCAAAATTTGCTGGTTTATTTGTTGGGGAAAATTACAACGAAGGCGAAAACTTCAGTAATGACAAGTGAGGCTGAGGGAGTAAAGGAACCAATAGAGCGAGCAGAATAACTAGAATGGCGGCTACATGAAAAGTAGCTGTACGCAGCAGATTATCATTTTAAGGTAAGTAGGAGTGCGCGGATGTAAATACCTATCGTGGTATTCATACCGCGCTTTTTTGTGTTGAAGTATAGGTGATATTTGGGTGAATGTTGACATTTACATAAGAGATGATAAAATAATAGTTATGAATAAATAACATTTCGTATGCAAATAGTTTCTAGTATATGTATATGTATATGTATATGTATATGTATATGTATATGTATATGGATTGTCAATTGGATATTAGAAAGAAGGATGGTTCCAGTGAGTGATAGAGAGGAAGACAGACTTGAGGTGTACCGGATTATTCAATCGGTAAGGGAGGTTAACAAAACGATATTTTATTCCTTCTGGAATGAGGAGCAGCATTTGGATCTGACGGCCATTCAGCATATGGCTTTGGCAATTCTGAATAAACGCCCCAACATCGGATTATCCGAGCTGGCAGACATAGCGCATGTGGGAAGCAGCTCTATGAGTGGGGTAGTTGACCGCTTGACCAAGGCGGGATATATTGCTCGCGGACGGCATGAGCATGACCGTAGATCCTTAGTGCTGACGCTTACGCCAGAAGGAAAAGATATCATGCAAAAAGTAGACGCCATGTGGATGGAGCGCGTCTTGCCCATTCTGGACATCCCGAAGGAGCAGCTAGAGATGGTCCTGGATATCCATAAACAAATGATCATGAAATTAACACCGAAGGGAATGAATCAACTTGAGCAGTCCTCAAATGACACTACCAGGTAATGTACGCAGAGCACCCATTGTGGCCGCTCTGTTGATTGGCGCGATTGTAGCGATATTAAATCAGACGTTGATCAGTGTGGCTTTACCGAAAATGATGAGTGATTTGAATATAGATGCCAATATAGCTCAGTGGCTTAGTACGGGCTTTATGCTCGTGAATGGGGTATTGATCCCGGTGACCGCGTTCTTGATTGCCCGTTTCTCCACTCGTAAATTGTTTATTAGCGCGATGACTATTTTTTCAATAGGCACGCTGTTATGTGCTGTAGCTCCAAGCTTCAGCATATTGCTGATCGGTCGGCTTATTCAGGCCGCGGGAGCAGGTATCATGATGCCCTTAATGATGGTGGTTATCTTGAACATCTACCCAATAGAGCGTCGTGGCCGGGCGATGGGAACCTTGGGGATTGCGATGGGTTTTGCTCCAGCCATTGGGCCAACCTTATCCGGTTATATAGTACAGCATTATGACTGGCGGGTTTTGTTCTGGATCATCCTGCCGATTTCAGTGATTTCGATTGTGATCGGATTTATTTTTCTGAAAAATGTAACGGAGCAGTCCAAGCCAAAGCTGGACATTCCCGGCATCATTTTGTCTACGCTCGGTTTCGGTGGAATATTATACGGCTTTAGTGATGCAGGAACATCGGGTTGGGGAAGTATTCCGGTCCTGTCTACGCTTATCGTTGGGACTATTGCGCTTATTTTGTTTATTGTTCGCCAACTGAAGGCAGATGAGCCTATGCTGGAGTTCCGTATCTTTAAATACGATGTGTACAGCTTGACGACAATCATTAACGTGATTGTGACGATGGCTTTGTACGCCGGTATGATATTGCTTCCGATTTATTTGCAAAATATTCGGGGGTTTACACCGCTCCAGTCCGGTATGCTAATGTTACCGGGAGCGATTCTGATGGGGCTCATGTCTCCTGTAACGGGGGCTATTTTTGACCGAATCGGAGCACGCTGGTTGTCTGTAATTGGCTTGCTGATCATGGCTATAACGACTTGGGAATTTACACGGTTGACCGAAACAACCACCTATATGACACTGTTAATTAATTATACGGTGCGGATGTTCGGGATGTCGTTGCTGATGATGCCGATCCAAACAGCCGGGTTGAATCAGCTTCCGCAACGATTGAATGCACATGGTACGGCGATGAGTAACACGCTGCGTATGATTTCTGGCTCGATTGGGACGGCAATTCTGGTGACAGTGATGTCAACACAGAGCAGCAACCGTTTGACATCGATTGTTACATCTGAGGGACTGACCGTGACAGATAAAGCGGGGATGCTGGCTGCAGGCAACCAAGCTACAATTTATGGGATTAACTCGGCTTTTATCATTGCAACAGTGTTGAGTGTGGCCGCTCTGATTTTAGCGTTTTTCATCAAAAATACGAATGCACAAAACGCCCATCCCCGTCAACAGCTGGTAAACAGCAAGAAGGGGCAGTCCGTGGCTTCCTCGTCATAAAAGGATGGGATGACGCATTAATTTAATTTTCTGCAAAAAAAAGAACCTGCAATGCATGTTTGTTTACATGCGTTGCAGGTTCTTTGTGCAAATGGGGTTGAAGATGTTGATATCCAGATAGGGCAGGGCTTTCCGGTTCAAATTTCAGACGTAATCATGTTCTCATAAAGCGACCGGGGCCATTCATTCCATGGAAATTGGACTGGAGGTAACGAGTGAAATCTCATATCGTCCTTGCTAACCGGATGCGGTGCTCCAGCGAGTAAGGACCAGAGCGCGAGCTGTTGACCGGGCCGGCTCAGATTACCGCCATATTTTTGGTCACCGTAGAGGGGACAGCCGATCGCCTGCATTTGCACACGAATTTGGTGTGAGCGTCCGGTGTGCAACTTAATCTGCACGAGACTGAGTCCATCTGCTTGTCCGATCATGCGGTACTCCAAAATGGCTTCCTTCGCACCAGCCGTGCCAGGCCGAACCGCTTGAACCGTGTTGGTACGGCTATCCTTTAGCAGATAATGGGTTAGACGGCCCTGTGGGGCCGTAGGAACGCCATTCAGAACTGCTGTATACAGTTTGTGAAAATGACGACTTCGAACCGACTCAGACAGGCGAGAAGCAGCTTTGGACGTCTTAGCAAAAATCATGGCTCCACCTACAGGCCGATCCAGTCTGTGAACTAAACCCAAAAAAACGTTACCAGGCTTATTGTGTCTAATTTTTAGATCTTCCTTGAGTAAAGACAACAGATCAGGATCACCACTGGCATCCTCTTGCGTTGGAACATTGACAGGCTTTACAACCGCCAAAACATGATTGTCCTCATAGAGGACAGGAATATTCGGCTGTGCATGCTCAAGCCGGGTAAGTTCATTTTGAGTCATAAGAGGAATTTAAGCCTCCCAGCGTCCGAGAATACCACAAGGCAAATTCAATCCCGAGCGTGTGATCGGCAATCCAATTTCACCAGCGCTAATTTGGCCGCCGTACTTTTGTTGCATGGTCATGCTCAGCATGTTGCGCAATACAGTAGGCGAAATACCTGTAGTATAAGAGTTAATCAGCATGAACAGCGGTTGATCTGAAATAATGCTCATGCAGGATTCGAGAAACGGGTATAAGCTTTCTTCAAGCTTCCAAGTTTCTCCGTTTGGTCCGCGTCCGTAAGAAGGAGGGTCCATAATAATGGCATCATAACGGTTGCCCCGACGTTGTTCTCGTTGCACGAACTTGAATACGTCGTCCGTAATGAAGCGTACCGGACGGTCAGCCAGACCGGACAATTGAACGTTTTCCTTTGCCCACTGCACCATGCCTTTGGCGGCATCCACGTGAACTACACTAGCTCCAGCATACGCAGCAGCAGTCGTGGCTCCTCCCGTGTATGCAAACAGGTTCAGTACGGAAATTGGTCTGCCTGCGCCTTTGATTTTATCCATCATCCAGCTCCAGTTCGCTGCTTGCTCTGGAAAAAGACCGGTATGCTTGAAGCTGGTCGGTTTAATGTGGAATTTAAGCGGTCCATAGCTAATTGTCCAGCGCTCGGGGATAGGTTTTTTCATATCCCAGTTGCCACCACCGGAGGAACTACGGTGGTAATGTCCATGAACATTACGCCATTCGGCTGTTTCCTGGGCCAAAGGCCATATGATTTGCGGATCGGGACGACGCAGGACAATATCACCCCAACGTTCCAGTTTTTCACCACCGCCTGTATCCATTACTTCATAGTCTTTCCATTCTTGTGCTACATACATGTACAATCCATCCTTCAGCAGTCAATTCAGGATTCAGGCAGCAAGCTGCACAGAAATCCCCATATGGAGTCTATTGTACAACAAACCTCAGCAACAATCGAATGATTACATAAATAAGTAAGTAGTCAAATGGTCCAAAATATTTTTTCTAGGATGTACTTGTAATTATAGCGCTTCCATATTAAAATGAAATCAATCCCACTTGTACGTACAACCATCCTTTTTTTATCATAATAATGAAAAACGGATTGTATTGTACGTACATAATATTTTTTTATCAACACAGCTGAAGTTCTACTTAATTAAACACAAACTGCCTAAACTGCCTGTAGCCAGCGTTTTGTGGTAGACGAAGCCTTCGTTCGAAGCTTCTGCCGAAGCGTGGATTCATGTTGGCGGAGCGCATTATAAGGTAATGACCTATGTTGTAACTAATAATTTGTTTATCCATAGAGTTTATCTGCCAACAGCCGCATGTAATGCGGCTGTTTTGCGTATATTTCCATAAGATTAAACCTAGTTTTTGAAATTAACATTTGACAATGAGAATCATTATCAAATATTATTTGAGTAACAGGGAGTGAAAGCATCCCATATTTCAAATAAAGGTGAGGGATGAACTTGGGTAAAATCATGATTGCTTATGCCAGTTTGACAGGTAATACAGAGGAAATCGCGGAATTGATCGCCGAGGGCGTCCGTCAGGCAGGGCACGAGGCGGAGTTGAAGGCTTCGTATGATTGCAGCGCGCAAGAACTGCTCGCATATGACGGGTTCCTACTGGGTGTATATACATGGGGAGATGGTGAGCTTCCTGATGAATTTTTGGATTTTTACGAGGAACTAGACGAGCTTGATTTGTCTGGTAAAAAGACCGCAGTATTTGGCAGTGGAGATACATCTTATACGCAATTCTGTGGCGCAGTGGACTTGGTAGAGGAAAAAGTCAAAGAACGCGGCGCATCGGTCATTCAGGAGAGTCTGAAGATTGAATTTAATCCATTGGATGATGATAAGGAGAATTGCCGAGCTTACGGAAGACAATTTGCACAGGCGGGTATTGGGGTGTCCTGAGAAGAGAGTGAGGGATAGGTATGCGCAATAGCGATGGCTTAAGCGCCTTTCCTCTTCTGCACGACTATCAGCTTGAGGAGATGTGGAGAACTCCACAGCCAATTCGTCAATCACAGAGGAAAAGAGGGCGTGAGGGTTGGAATTGGCGGCAACGGGTTCAATATGCAATAGGGCATGCGCTGAACGAATACTTTGGAATGGAAGTAGAGGTGCGGCGGGAAGTCCCTGTCCAGTATGTGCTGGAGAAATGGTGGCCCAAGCAGTCAGACAACTTTGAATCTTTGTTCCATTATTGGGATGTCAAAAATAAAGTGTCAGGTGAGTTGTCAAAAATTTGTGGCTTAAATAATGACTTGCTGGTACCTGTAATGCTGTATGAACAATTTTGTACGTCTGTGCCTGAGTTAGAGGTCAATATTTCGCTTATTGTTCAGGCTGCTTGGCAACTATCAGCAGAAGCAGATTCCCTGCTCATTCAAAAGTACATCGTTGACTATAACCCTAACGTTATTAGTACGTTCCAACATATGACAAATGCATTTTGTTATTATGCATTTGGAGCTCTCCCTCAGCTTATTGAGGTATATTGTCTGCTAGAAGGCAAGAAGGTCCGTTTCATTCCGGGACCTGCTTCTTTACAGCAATCTCTGGATTACGTGCGGCTATTACGGGATTCCAAAGAGGATGTACATGGGACGACAGAACGCTGCCGTTGCGGGGGTTGCATGGAAAAGCAAGCTTCTCAAGGGAATAGAATGAATAGGAACACGAAGGAAGGGCAGGGGGCGAAAAACTGCAAACAACGGTCAGCTGTACCTACACCTTTCTCATAACGTTACTGTGTAACCCTTTAATTGTAAACTATCCCTTTTCGTGAAAGAGCCTTGGAAACAAGGCTCTTTTTTATGAAAAAAAATTATGAAAAAACTGAAAATTTATGTTGCCTGAATAGATAAATATATCTATAATATTTCAATGTACAATAGTTATATGAAAATATTTAAATATAAAAAGACGGTTTGTGGATCATGGATCAGATTGTCCTATGTACATAAAGTTAGTCCTGTCTTTTGCATGGAATGTTGCCATGTGTTTATTTACGTTCTCTATTTGGTTTAATGGCCTAATATTTCAATTTTAAAATATTAGCGTTGAATAATAAAATTTTTTGGACAACAGGGGTGGAAGAAGTGAGTAAGAAAACTGTATTGCCAATCCTCATTGTACTGCTCATTCTGAGCGGTGGAGCTATTGGCTACTATTATTGGTATCAAGCAACACACTTTGTTAAAAGTGACGATGCGCGCATTCAAGCCGATCAATATAAGGTAATGCCGCAAATCTCCGGAGAAATTAGCCACATTGATGTGGAAGAAGGTGATGTTGTTCAGCGTAATGAACCGATTGCCGAGCAGGATGTATCGGGGCTGGATGCGAGTATGATCAGCAAGTCCGTACTGCGCGCGCCGATCAACGGAACCGTTATTAAGATTTATTCGAAAGAGCATGAAATCGGATCGCCGGGTAGTGCTGTTGCAACTATGGTGGATATGAACAGCTTGTACGTATCCACGAACATTGAAGAAACCGATATTAACCGTATTAAACCAGGACAGCTTGTTGATATTACGCTTGATGCAGCAGGTGACCAGGTGATTCAGGGTAAAGTTCGTAAAGTGGGCGAAGCCTCCAACGCCGTGTTCTCACTCGTTCCTGCAGTGAACACAAGTGGTAACTTTAACAAGGTGACTCAGCGTGTGCCTGTAGAGATTGCTGTGAACAAGCCGAAGGATATGAAGCTTATCCCTGGAACGAACGTGGAAGTAAAAATTCATACACCTTAAAAAGGAGGGGTCCATGTGGCTGCCAATGATATTGCTGCTGCTCCTTCGACAGATTCTTCCAAAGAACGCTGGCTTGCCTTTTTCGCTATCGTTTTAGGCGCCTTTGTCGCCATTCTGAACAACAGTCTGATCAATGTCGCCATTCCTAGATTGACGACGGATTTAGGATCTACGACGACACGTATTCAGTGGGTTATTACAGGTTACACGCTTGCATCTGGTGTAATTGTACCGATTACCGGATATATGGAGCAGCGCCTCGGATACAAAAAGTTTTTGATTCTTGCGCTCAGCGTATTTTCGCTGGGAACGGGAATATGTATTTTTGCATGGAGTGATTCTTCCCTGATCGCAGCACGGGTGCTGGCTGGTCTGGGCGGTGGTGTTATTATGCCGCTGAGTATGACGATTATTTACAAAATTATGCCGCGTGAACAAATCGGTATGTCCCTTGGTATATGGGGGATCGCCGCAATGGCAGCGCCGGCTGTAGGGCCTACGCTCAGCGGATATTTAATTGAGTGGTTTAACTGGCGGTTCTTGTTTATTGTCAGTGTGCCAGTTGCTTTATTTGCAATTTTAATGGTTATTCTTCTAATCAAAGAACCGCCTAAAGTAGAGCCGAAGCCGTTTGATCTACCGGGCTTTTTGCTGGCCGCAACTTGTGCCGGAACACTTTTGTACGCACTGACAAACGGACAGCGTGATGGCTGGACTTCTTTTGGAATTGTATCCTTGCTGTTTGTTGCTTTCTGGGCACTTGTTTTTCTGATCTATGTAGAAAGCGGGAAGGATAATGCGGTAATTGAAATCTCATTATTCAAGAATTCAAAATATACGATTAGTGTTATTGCTTCCAGTCTGGTCATGATGGGGATGTACGGAGGAACGTTCCTAACACCGTTGTTTTTGCAAAATATCCAGCGTGTGTCACCGATTGATACCGGTATTATCCTCATTCCACAGGCCATTGCCATGGCGGCTATGATGCCTATTGCCGGGAAGCTGTTCGATAAGTTCGGCATTGTGCCTTTGGGACTTGTGGGCCTGACGCTAACCAGCTTTATGACCTATCATCTTCACCAGCTTACGCCAGATACTTCGCATGCCTGGTTGGAAACCGTAATGGCATTACGGGGTCTGGGAATTGGTATTTGCATGATGCCATTGTCCACGGTCGGCATGAATGCCGTTCATCCGAGCAAGGTAGCCAATGCGTCTACAGCGTCCAATCTGGTACGTACTGTGGCTGCATCTATGGCGATTGCGGTGCTAACCGCCATTATGCAAAGCCGTTCGGCTGCTCATGCCCAGCAAATTTCGGAGTCCATTACACCAGACTCGGCTCATACGCTACAAGCGACATTGGGCAGCTCATGGATGTCATCCATAAGTAGTTTAATCACACTGGATGCTACATCAAGAGGAATTGGGGATACGTTCCTCATTTCATCCATACCGCTGTTTTGCACGATTCCACTAATCTTTTTGTTTATTCAGAGGAAGAAAGCAAAGACACAGCCGGAAGCATAACCAAAGAACTATAAAATACGACTGGATGGCTTACATTATTTCCACGGACAGAAAGAAAGGGAATTATCATGAAAATATTGAGAGTAGAAAGTACATTAGCGGCTTTAGTGCTCGGCGGCGCAGTGCTGGCAGGCTGCTCCAGTAATAGCGGGGCGGCTCAGGATATGGTCGTTCCGGTTAAAATCAGCCAAGCACAGCAGGGAATTATCGGACAGGGAAATATTTATACAGGAACCGTAACACCTTCGGAGACGGTGAACATCGTGCCTAAAGTGGGCGGCAAAGTGGTTGAACTGCCTGTGGATATTGGCACCGAGGTTAAAAAGGGTCAAGTACTGTTCAAGCTTGATGATAAGGACATGCGGAATAATGTTGCGAAAGCCCGCGCCGCAGCAGCTGCGGCAGCAGCCGGAGTAAGCACCGCTCAAGCATCCCACGAATCTACGATGGTTCAAGCAAACTCGGGCTTAGTGCAGTCCAAGAGCGGCGTGATTCAATCCCAAAGCGCAATCAATCAGGCACAGGGGGCTATTAATCAAGCCACTACAGCCGTAGAACAAGCAACACATGGTGTCTCCTCGGCAGCCAATACGGTGAAACAAACGCAGCAAGCTTTGGCAGATGCACAGAAAAATGTAACACGCACACAAAGTCTATTTGATGCAGGTGCGAGTACCCAAGCACAATTAGAACAAGCCAAAACAGCAGTTGTGAATGCGGAAGCGGCTTACAATAATGCACAAAATGCTCAGGCTAATGCGCAAGATCAGTTGGTAGCTGCGCAGAAGGCCCTAACTACAGCTCGCAACAGCTATGATTCAGCAAAAAATAGCTATAGTAATGCCAATAGCGGTTACAGTAATGCGCAAAATCAGCTCAAAGTATCTCAAAATACTGCGGTTATCGAGTCCAGCCAACAATCTTTTAAGCAGGCTCAGCTGAATGTGAACATTGCTCAGGATGCATTGGATGACACCGTTGTTACATCACCGATCAATGGTATTGTGGGTACGAAAAATGCAGAAGTGGGCGAAATGGTATCCGCTCAGTCTCCTGCACTGGTCATCGCTAATCTGAGTACAGTCAATACTTTGATCTATGTTCCAGCCGAACAGATCAACAATGTAAAAGCAGGTGACAAGGTACAGGTTCGTGTTGCAGCTTCCAACATTGTAACAACAGGTACAGTTAAAAATGTAAGCCCGTTGGATGCAAGTGGAAAAGGCTATCCTGTAAAAATCTCAGTAGCGAATCCAGACACGAAACTGAAATCCGGTATGTTGGCTGATATCAGCTTTGTCGCTGCCAATGCACAAGAAGGCATTGTGGTTCCTACTGCGGCAGTTCAAAAGGATCAAGGTAAAGAATATGTATATGTTGTAAACGGAGACCATGCGAAACGCAAGGAAGTGAAGACTGTTCAGACGGCAGGTTCCCAAACACTCGTTACCAGTGGTTTGAGCAATGAGGAGAATGTGATCGTGAATAATCTGGCATTGCTGTCCGATAACTCACCGATTACAATTAGCCAATAATTTGGCTCTAAACTCACGTACTATATAATAGTAGAAGTTTATTGTGAATATGCAAGACAGCCTGCTTAGCGGGCTGTCTTGTTTTTATTTCATTAAGCACATTTTACATAGGATTGATGTCGATATAGGACTATTTTTGACGAACATTGGTAGAATAGGATAGACTAAATTGGAAATAGATAGTTTACGAGATCTCAGACAAGCGATCGGAGGAATTGTAAGATGGAAGTGAAATTGGTAGTGGATTATGAAGCTTATGAGAATGGCCAAACGATGGCTAAATCTATTGAGGAACTGGCAGCCAAGCCGGAGAGCGCGCAAATTACTGATCTCATCATTGGAGATTGGGGCGGCGCCTATGAAAGTTCACCAGAGGATTTTATCCCAGTGTTAGTGAAGCTCAAAGATCAATTCCCTAAGATACGCAAACTGTTTATTGGTGATATGGAATATGATGAGTGTGAGGTTTCATGGATTAACCAGACGAATCTGTCCCCGTTGTTAGAAGCGTTTCCAGCATTGGAGTCCTTTCATATCAAAGGAAGCCAGGACCTGAGCTTGGAGCCGCTTCGTCATAGCCATCTTCAGGAATTGGTTATTATCTGTGGTGGCCTGCCTGCGAGGGTTCTTCAGCAAATACGTAATGCCGAACTGCCTGAACTGCGCAAGCTGGAACTGTATTTGGGTGTCGAGGACTATGGTTTTGACGGTAACCTCAATGATATTTTGCCGTTCTTGGACAGCAATCCTTTTCCCAAACTTACATACTTGGGACTCAAAGATAGTGAAATACAGGATGAAATTGCAATTGCAGCAGCTAATGCCCCTGTGATTGGACAGCTGGAAGTGCTGGATCTCTCACAAGGTACGTTGTCTGATAAAGGTGCAGAAGCGCTGCTGGCTAGTGAAAGTATAAAAGGGCTGAAGCATCTGGATTTGAGCTATCATTATATGTCTAGTGAAATGATGCAACGTTGGAAAAGCTCGGGTCTATCTGTGAACGTGGAAGATCAACAAGAAGCGGATGAGGAAGATGATTGGCGCTATCCATCACTGACTGAGTAATTTGTTAAATGGATTTCTAAAACGGACTGTTTTCAAAATTAAAATGATCTAAAGTGAGGCGGCTCTATGGTTAGGATGTCAGACTGTAATGTCAGCGAGCCGTTTATCTTGTTCGGTAATCCGGGGAATCGTCGAACTACCGGGCTGCAGGAGGCGCGAAGCAGATTAAAGCTTCCGCCCGCTCTGGAGGTTTCCTATAAGAATGTGCTGGAAGCTATTCGGCAGAAACAAGGTCTGAGCGAGCTGATGTTGCGAATAGCTGCACGAGCTACGCAGGATAGCGTGAATGGCAGTTCTTTTGTGCAAGAGAGCATTGATCAGTTACTGGCGGGGCAGATGGACAGTGGTCCGCTGCTTCGTCTGGATGCACCGGGCGAAAACTTTGAGGTAGAGCGTGAGTTGATTGCTCTGGGCGCCTCGGATGTTGAGGGAGACGATTCTCTGTTGCCATGGCCCGAATGGACACGAGGCACAGGTATATCGGCGGCAGAAGCGCGACGTCTGCAGGAGCAGCACGGTCGTATTTGGCACCCGGCACAATGGTTCCGGGGCTATTGCCGTCTGCTGGCCTGGCTGCGGGATGAAGTGGCTCTGCTCTGGCCCTCGTCACACTGGATGAATGATCCGGCGGAAGTGGCCGTAATGTTCGACAAACGGCGTTGTAGCGCCGATTTAGGCAAGGCAGACATAAGGGTCCCGCCAGTACTTGCATCTTCAGGTGGTGCATTTCGTGATGTTGATGATCTGCACACGGCAATGAAGGAGAGCGGGTTTCACCGCGTATTTGTGAAAATATTTTGTGGGTCCGGTGCTTCTGGTGTCATGGCCTATCAGGTACATCCCCATACACACGGGGAACTGGCGGTGACCACGATTGGAACGGAAATCATACGCGGACAGCGCGTGTATTATAATGCCGGACGATTGCGTCGTTATACGAATAAGCAGGACATTCATGCTATCCTTAACTGGCTATGCCTGGAAGGGGTACATGTGGAGCGCTGGATTCCCAAAGCGACCCTGAACGGGCGTGTTTATGATGTGCGTCAACTCGTGTGCGGATCAGAAGCTTGCCATGCGGTTTTGCGTTTGAGCCATAGTCCCATTACGAATTTGCATTTGCGTAATGAGCGGCTCTCGCTGAAGGAAGCCGGATTACCACAGAGTACGGTGGAATCGGTCCAGCTTACTGCGAAAGCTGCTATGAGTGTTTTTCCAGCCTCTATGGTTGCTGGACTGGATGTGCTGGTTCCGGCTCATGGGGGTCGTCCCTATGTGTTGGATGTTAATCCGTTCGGTGATTTGCTGTACCGGGTTGAACATCAGGGTTGGAATCCGTATGAATGGGAAATGCAGCACCTCGCTAATAGGAGCGTGGTTAGGGAAAGGAAAGACAGATATGACTGATATGAACCAAATTGTCGGCTCTCATGATATTGTCATGATTACGCTGGATACCCTGCGTTATGATGTAGCAAAGCTGGAGGAAGAGAATTGTCCGAATTTGTGCGGCTCCGGCTCGTGGGAAAAACGCCATACACCGGGTAGCTTTACCTATGCTGCACATCATGCTTTTTTTGGCGGATTTTTGCCGACTCCGGCGAATACGGATAAGACTTCACATATCCGACTGTTTCACACAAAGGATACGGGACTGCGTACGCATCCACATACCTGGCTGTTCGATGCCCCAGATATTGTGTCCGGGCTAGAGGGTGAAGGTTATCGGACCATCTGTATCGGCGGCGTTATTTTTTTCACGAAGAAAAATAAGCTTGCGAAGGTGCTGCCTGGATATTTTCAAGAAAGCTACTGGCGTATGAACTTTGGCGTTACCAACCCTCGTTCGACGGAGAATCAGGTGAATCATGCTCTGAAACTGTTGGGGAATACAGACCCGTCGCAGCGCTTGTTTTTGTTTCTGAATGTATCAGCGATTCATGGGCCTAATCATTATTTTGTGAAGGGCTCTGCTAAAGATTCAGTGGAGTCTCAACGGGCAGCCTTACGGTATGTGGATGGTGAACTTGGACGTTTGTTTGATGCCTTACGAAATCGGGGTAAAACGTTTTGTATGGTTTTTTCCGATCATGGTACAGCTTATGGGGAAGACGGCTATGAAGGACATCGTCTGGCGCATGAGGTAGTCTGGAATGTGCCTTACCGCGAATTTATATTATAGAGCAAATAGAAATATAGATTGCACTGGTAAAATATCAAGAAATCAATCCAGCGCGAGGGAGGAGCAGAAATGAAAGCCATGAATCTGAATCACTCGCATCCAACGGGTGCGGCAGCCTCGGAGATAGATACAAACTTAACACCGTCTAGGTTTCAGTGGCCTGAAACTCCTGTTGAATGGGCACGCACGATCCGTGAAGCTCCCTATCGCTCCTATCTGTACTCTTACCCACATAAAACGGCCTATCGTCCGTTTGATACACCGCTCTCATTGCAGGAGTTGTGGGAGAAGGAGGAGTTAGAAAGCTATTTTTTGTATATGCATATTCCATTTTGCGCGGCTCGCTGTGGATTTTGTAACCTCTTCACTTTGCCGGACAAGCGTCTGGATGTACATAAGGAGTATGTGGATGCGCTAGAAAGACAAGCCAAGCAATGGGCACCAATTATGGGCCGTCGGCCTTTTTCGCGTTTTGCGATTGGCGGCGGTACACCGACCTTACTGGAGGCTCCTTTGGTGGAGCGCTTGTTTGACATTGCGGAAAATATAATGGGACTGGACCCTAAACGAGCTTCTATTTCGGTGGAAACCTCTCCCGATACTGTGACTGAGGATAGGTTGGAGGTGCTCAAGCGCCGCGGGACAGATCGTGTCAGCATGGGAATTCAGAGCTTTGTGGAATCTGAAAGTGCCGCCATATACCGACCTCAGAAGCCAAAACTTGTTAGAGAAGCACTTGAGCGGCTGGTGGAATACAACTTTCCTTTGCTGAACGTGGATCTGATCTATGGCCTGCCTGGTCAAACGGTGGGAACCTGGCTGTATTCTTTAGAGGAAGCACTGTCTTACTCGCCAGGAGAGATTTTTCTTTACCCGTTATATATTCGAGAAAATACGATTTTAAAGCCAGGCTACACCGGGCTGGATCATGATATTCGCCTTACTTTGTATGAAGTGGCGCGTGAACAGCTCAAACAGGCAGGATATGTACAATATTCCATGCGCCGTTTTGCTAAAAATGATGGTATATCCAGCAAAGAGCTTTTGCCCTACAGTTGTCAGGAGGAAGGTATGGCCGGTCTGGGGTGTGGTGCACGCTCCTATACACGCAATGTCCACTATGCTAGCCGTTATGGTGTTAGTGCAGCAGCTACGCGTAGTATTATCGCAGATTATGTTGCTGCGGAACGTCATGATCTGGCTGACTACGGCTTTATTTTAAATGTGGATGAGAGTAAGCGACGCTTTATCTTAAAGGCGCTTCTTCATCGTGAAGGTTTGGAGCTATCGGCCTATGCAGAGCGCTTCGGTGTATCCCTGTCGGACGATTTTACAGGAATGTCGTTGCTGCTGGAATCCGGTATGGCTGTCGTCGAGGAGGGTACGCTGCGACTTACAGAGGAAGGAATGGCCTATTCCGATGCGATTGGGGACTGGATGATCTCCACGTCAGTACGTGAGCGCATGGAAGGATATGTAGGCGCATGAGAGCGACCTTATATTATCGTGGTTCGTTGACCTCTTGCAACTATGCTTGCCCTTACTGCCCGTTCAGTAAAAACGTTGATAGTCGGGAAACGTTGAACAAGGATCGGGCCCAGTTGGAACGTTTTGCTGATTGGGTACGGGAACAGGGCGCTTTGGGGCATCGTCTCTCTATTTTTTTTAATCCGTATGGAGAAGCCTTGATTCATTCCTGGTATCGCAAGACCATGATTGAGTTTTCTCACATGGCACATGTGGAAAAAGTGGCGGTACAGACGAATCTATCGACTAAGCTGGATTGGACGCAAGAACTGAACCCGGAGACTGCTGCGCTGTGGGCTACATATCACCCTGGAGAGACGAAAGAGCAAGTTTTTATATCGCAGGCTATAAAGCTATATGAACTTGGTATTTCCTATAGTGTCGGTACCGTCGGGTTAAGACAGGCATTTCCGGCTATTCGTTCCTTGCGATCGCAACTTCCAAGGGATGTTTATTTGTGGATCAACGCCTACAAGGATCGTCCACATTATTATACAGATGCTGAGGTTGCTGAATTAACTGCGATAGACCACTATTTTCAATGGAATTTAAAGGATTATAGCAGTCAGGGGCGGGGATGTCGCGCCGGTGAAGATGTATTTTATGTCCAGGGTGACGGAAGAGTAAAACACTGCTATCAGGATCGACGGGTGCTTGGACACTTATACAGGGATGGTCTTGAGGGTCTGAGTGGCAAACGTCCGTGCCGAATGAAAGAATGCGGCTGCTATATAGGCTATATTCATATGGAAGAGCAGCCGTTTCGGGAAATGTACGGTAGTGGCTTACTCGAAAGGGTGCCGCAAAGGTAGATGAATTCAAACTTCTAATGGTAGCTAAAATACTGTAGTGTGGTATACCGATTTGACTAATGCAAATGAGCCCATCACCGATTGCTTGGAAGTTGATTTATTTCCAATTGGCATCGGGATGGGCTTTTGCTTAACGCCCCCCAAAGATATGACTCATCATAACACAATCGTATGCGGCTTAATGTCTGGGTCATGATTAGCGATCACTTCTATACAGTTAGGTTCATTACTCATATGTTTGACCCACTTCAACGATTCAATGGCCTGTTGTTTATTAACAAGTACACCCTGAAGAATCATTTCCTCCCAAGACTTTTTTGCATATCCTGTATCGCTAGTTAAGAGAACAAATTTCCCGTTATTTTTTACAATAGTAGCTGACAAACCATGGGAATGACCAGGAGTGTGCACAAAAATTAAAGATTCATCACCAAATAAGTCAAATGACTGATGTTGTGGACCATATTCTGATGGTTTAAAAGAGAAGGTCCTGATCGGGACTCCTTCCCACATATGTTGTAAGTAGCGATGTTTGCTTTTGGGCGCGGCTTCCCATTCAATGTCACTAGTCAAAATATTCTTAGCTTTGCTTACCAGTTTAATACCGCTCGCATGATCAATATCGAGATGGCTTAAAATGACATAATCTAAATTCTTTATTTTCACACCCAAATTCTGAAGTTGTTCATCAATTGCCTGACCTTCTGGAAGAATAGCTTTATTAATTTGGTAATGAATTCTACCCATGTATTTGCGCTGATCTTTACGTACATCGGTGTGCCAACCGGTATCAATTAATACGAGGCCCTTAGGATGTTCGATTAAATAAGCGGAAACAGGCAGCTTATTCTGATATTTTTTTGACCTGAAAATCCCTGTAAAAGCAATAGGGTTGAGTGTGTTTTGGTTAAATGGCAGAGCCATGTCGGTTTGAACTTGGCCGCAGTGCAGTACATGAATTTTAATCGTTTCAGACATTATAATAACCTCAGCTTTCGTCAGCAATTTAAATTTCATTAACCGGTTGTTGAATTTAATTTCCTATTAAACCCCTTGACACGATTATGATGTCAAGGGGTTCCATAAATCGAGCATATGATCAATAATTTGTTCCCTGGTAATATCTCTGGAAAGGTCGCTTAATAATTCAATATTGATCAATTTGCTTACAATATCCTGTATACTCATAGACATGAACTGTCTAGCTGCGATTTCAAAGTTCATTTTACGTACTTCGCCTTTTTCATATCTTCTCTGCAAAAAACCTGCGAACCATTGGAGCCGCTCATGAAGTAAATTTGAAAGGTGAATGGTTTCAGAAAGCTCCATCACATCACTTTCTCTGAACAAAATACGCATGAGTTCTATGTCCCCCGTAAACAATTCATTTCCCAATTCATATATCTTTTTCAATGCTTCCTTTAATGGAAGGGATTCTAAATCTGAATTAGATGAATTAAGTTTTCCTAGTTGTTCTTCGAATCCTTCTTGAATAAGAACAGTCAGCAATTCTCTTTTCCCACCAGGAAAATAATGATACAAAATGCCATCTGCCATATTTAATGCTCTATGAATGCTTCTTACTGTAGTTTTATGATAGCCTCCCCTAAAAAACAGTATTTTAGCTTGTTGCAGAATTTTTCGACGTGTTTCTGCAGCTTGGATCTGTCGAGAGTTTTTTGGAGTATGCACTACATACATCATCTTCTTTCATATTCATTAACCGTCCGTTGAATGAAATATATAATAATTAAATTAAAGTGTCAACCGCATTAAGTGCCTGATCAATAAATAAGGATGTGGCTGGGCCTTTACTGGAGCTACGTACTTCACACTATATTTCCACATTTCGAAGAAGCTATAACAAAAAACGGTGTCAAAAAAAGAACCGACCCTTGCATCAAGCAAAGGTCGGTTCTGATGTTGTATAGCGTGCTTAGCACGACTAATCTATGCGAAATGCAGAGTTAGTTCTGGACAATGGCTGTAATTTCTTCGTCCAGATCCAGTCTGACCTGCTCGCGATAGGCACGGATATTGTACTCGGAATGCAGGTATCTCAGAATTGCTTCAATCATATTGGCTTCCACCAGATATTGACTGCGGCCCTGTACATGGACTTCTGCTGAATAACCTGTATCCTCTTCCCAGCTTAATTCTACTGTCACATCAGTGGGCTGGACACCTTTGCGTTCAGCCATATGCAAGCAAATAGCGTTGACAATCTCATCCATACTCAAAATCATAGCTTAGTAACGTCCTCCGCTGGAATCATCTGGTCTGCGACGATTTTTAATAGCACGGTAGATACCTACTCCGGCCATGATCAGGACGTAAATGGCGAGAACGTTAACGGCAAGGCCAAGCAAGCTGCCCAATGCGCCCATGTTGCCGAACAATCCACCGAAGAGCATACCTGCCAATCCGCCCAGCATCATACCTTTCAGGAAACCGCCGCCACCGCCAAGGAATCCACCAGTTCTGCTTGTATTACCAGCAGTTGCCCCTGACTTGGTTCCGCTATCTGACTTATTGATGCCATTGCTGTCATTCGCCTTGCTTGGTGTAGATTGGTACGATTTAGGCCCGGATTTAAACCCGCCGCCTCGCCTTGCGTCAGCTGTAGATGGTGCGATCATAGCAATGAATAGGGTAAAAGCCATCATCAGCATCATCATATTTTTCAAAGTGAATGTTTTTTTCATGTAAATATAATCCCCCTTAGTAAATTGTTTTATAGGTCAAACAACCGCTTACTAGTAATACGAATGGCATGGAAAAGGGTTTCAAAGAATTTTAATTTTTAAAAAATTAAATAATAACGTTCCTTAAATCCTATGCATGGATTAGCAAAAGCATTCAGCTTTGCGGCTTAAGTGCAAACGGATTAGTGTCCACACTGACATCACCGGCAAGCAGCATGTGCAGAACCATTTGGCACCATTCCAGACCTGCTTTAGCATTCAAAAGCCCTTTTTGTACTAAAATATAGTCACCAAAGTTTTTACTGCCAAAATGTAAATTCTCTGCGGGAATGTTGTTCAGAATATCCTCTAGATGCTGGATTTTCTGAATAAAATGACGTTTGCGTTCCTCCAGCATACGATTGGCACTACTTTTGTCTGTCAACCAAAGACAGAACAGTCGAAGACTTAATTCATCCCGTGTAACCGGAGCAGCTAACGCTTCCTGGGACCATTGCTGAAGCATATGGATTCCCTTGTCGGTAATGGTATACATTTTCTTATCAGGCTTGTCGGACTGCTGAATCCAACGGGAGGCTAGTAGTTCCTTGCCCTCCATACGGGCCAGTAGCGGATAGATCTGACTGTGCTTGGCCTGCCAAAAAGGCTGGATACGCAACATCAGATCATAGCCGGAGGATTCCTCTCTTGCGAGAAGCCCCAACAGACCATACGATAGTAAATTCATAGATCTTATCTCCTTCATCCATCATAGTAACGGTTGTAACAGCACTGCGGCAGGTATTCTGCAGCTTCATGAAAAGTGTACACTGAAACTGTATGGTTTGACAACTTTCAGACAGGTCGTTCACAGGTTAGCCAAAATTGGCTCCTGTCATTTTCCACGTATATGCGCTTTTTTTCATAAAAAAGGGTAGTTTAAGCTCGTATGTACGAGCTTAAACTACCTGGTAACTTTCTGCCGAAGCGTATCCTATTTACTGTTCATTCCCGTCAACGACAAGCGTTAACGCTCCTGTATCTGGATGAATAACCATGCCGTGAACGGGGGCATTAGGGGGGAGAAGCGGGTGATTTTTAATAAGCTTCACGGTAGTTTTTACCCCTTCTTCAATGTTGTCAAAACCTTTCAACCATTTATTTAGCTTAATTCCTGAATTTTCTAATGTATTCAGCACTTCCTGAGAAATTCCGCGATCGAGCATTTCATTGACCATGTGGTCTGCATTTAATGCAGCCATGCCGCATTCATAATGGCCCACGACCACTACTTCGTCTGCTCCCAGCTCATACAGGGCGACTAGTACACTGCGCATTACGCTTCCAAAGGGCTGTGAAATAATCGCACCCGCATTTTTGATGATTTTCACATCACCATTACGCAGGTTCATGGCTTTAGGGAGTAACTCTGTTAGCCGTGTATCCATACAGGTGATAATGACCATTTTTTTATTGGGGAACTTGCCCGTTCTATAGGCCTCGTATTCTTTGTTTTCTACGAAAACACGATTGTACTCTAAAATGTCTTTGATGTGATCCACGATTGTTCCCTCCAGATTCTTATAAAGTTTGATATGTACAGCCCAACGTTTATTTCAGGTCTTAGGAGCTGGTCGTACATGTTGTGTGTTGATTATACTTTTTAATATAAGTATCATCAAGTATAGGTATTGTAAAGTTTTAACCATTTTAAGTTAAAGAGGTGACCTCAAATATGGCGCAACAGACGTTGGATCAATTGACGGCTTTAAAGGAGCTTGCACACAAAATTAGTAGTTATGGCGAAGCAGTAGGTCTGCTGCACTGGGATTTACGGACTGGTGCCCCGCGAAAGGGCGTTGACATTCGGTCGGAGACGTTAGGTATGCTGTCCACTGAAATGTTCAAGCTGATGATCTCGGATGAAATGGGACAATTGCTGCAATTTTTTGCCCCAGAAGACAAGCTGAAGCAACTGGAGGATAATGATCGCAGATTGGTGGAGGAATGCCGTAAAAATTATGAACTGAATCGTTCGGTTCCGGCAGACCGATATCGGGAGTATAGCATTCTTGCAGCACAGGCAGAGAGCAAGTGGGAGGACGCAAAGGAACATAGCGATTTTGCCGGATTTGAACCGTACTTGTCTAAAATCGTCGACATGAAGCGTGAGTTTATCGGCTACTGGGGTGTTAAGGATACAGAGTATGACACGCTTTTGGATCAATATGAGCCGGGGATGACGGTTGAAAAGCTGGATGCTGTGTTTGATCGTCTCAAAAAGCGCCTTGTGCCCCTATTGTCTAAAATTCAGGCTTCATCGAACCAGCCGGATAAGAGCTTTTTAGATGGTGTGTTTGATGTGAAGCAGCAGGAGAAGTTCAGCCTGTTCATTTTAGGACAGATGGGGTATGACTTTGACGCAGGTCGTTTGGATGAGAGTGTACATCCTTTCGCAACAGGATTAAATCCAGGTGATGTGCGTATAACAACTCATTATCTGCAAGATGATGTAACCAGCGCTATTTTCAGTTCGTTGCATGAAGGAGGCCATGCGCTGTACGAACAAAATATTGCTCCAGAGCTGGCAGGATCACTACTGTCTGGAGGAACCTCTATGGGGATTCATGAATCCCAGTCGCGCTTGTGGGAAAATAAAATCGGACGCAGTCGTGCTTTTTGGGATCGGTATTACGATGATTTGCAACAGCATTTTCCTGATCGTTTGGCGAAGGTTACGGCAGAGCAATTCTACCGGGCAGTCAACCGTGTGGAAAATTCACTGATTCGTATTGAAGCGGATGAGCTAACATATAATTTACATATCATTATCCGTTATGAAATTGAAAAAATGCTGTTTAATGAAAAGCTGGATGTGAAGCGTCTCCCCGAGGTGTGGAATGCGAAATATAAGGACTACCTGGGGCTTCTACCACCGAATGACGGACTGGGCGTACTTCAAGACGTTCACTGGTCCGGTGGTGATTTTGGTTATTTTGCTTCCTACTCGCTTGGCAATATGTATGCAGCGCAAATTTTGGCGACATTACGCAAAGAGTTGCCCAATCTGGATGAATTAATTGCTGCTGGGGAACTTGAGCCGATCAAGCAATGGCTGACCGAACGTATTTACCGTTACGGCAAGAGTCGGACGCCATCCGAGTTGATTGTAGCCATTACAGGTGAGGAGCTGAACCCGGATTATCTCGCCGACTATCTGGAAGAGAAATATACCTCCATATACAAGCTGTAATTTAGAAACTATAAAATAATCATATATGCATCTACCCCGCGTTCCTAGGCGAACGCGGTTTTTTTTTGTGCGATTAACCATTATAACGACAGTCGCATAACAATATATGAAGTCAACCGATGTAAAAAGGTGGGGAGGGAACAAGGATGAAAAACGGCGCTCGTTTCAAGGCTGTGGTGGCTGCGGCACTACTCGGATTACTGTTGCTCAGTGGGTGCACCCCTAAAGGAGGGGAGCAGACGATTGAGATCAGACTGGGCGAGGTAGCCCGTACGGTCTTTTATGCGCCGCAGTATGTAGCCTTGAGCCAGGGGATGTTTGCTCAGGAGGGACTGGATGTCCAACTCGCAACGATTCCCGGGGGTGACAAGGCGATGACGGCGTTATTGTCCAATCAGGCAGATATCGCGCTGATCGGCGCGGAAACATCTATTTATGTGTATCAGCAAGGAGCAGAGGACCCTATCATTAATTTTGCCCAACTGACACAGAAGGATGGTACCTTTTTATTTGCCCGTCAAACGCAGGATAGCTTTGAATGGGAAAAGCTGAGAGGACAAAACTTTTTGGGGCAACGCAAGGGCGGAATGCCGCAAATGTCACTTGAATTTACGCTTCGCAAACACGGCATTGATCCTCATAAGGATCTGAAGCTGATTCAAAATATTGATTTTGCTAATGTTGCCTCTGCTTTCGGCTCCGGTACAGGGGATTATGTGCAGCTGTTTGAGCCACAGGCATCTATTTTTGAAAAGGAAGGCCGTGGACGGGTAGTTGCCTCTATCGGTGTGGAGAGCGGCGAGTTGCCGTATACGGTATATATGGCTAAGCAAAGCTACCTGAACACAAATAGCGAGGCTGCACAGAAATTTACAAATGCTGTATATCGGGCACAACAGTGGATTGCTACGCATTCACCTGAACAGATTGCTGAAGCAATCACGCCCTATTTTAAAGATACAGATTTAGCTGTTTTGACGAGTAGTATCAAACGATATAAGGAACAGAGTACCTATGCTTTGAACCCGATGATTGAGGAAAAGGAATGGAAGAACTTACAGGATGTCATGACCTCGGCAGGGGAGCTTAAAAGTCCCGTTGTACTAGATAAGCTAGTGAACCCAAGCTTTGCACAACAAGCGATTTCATCAAACTCTACTGGGAATACTGAACCGCCTGTGAAAAAGAACACAACTGAATCTACGGATGCAGGTGTCGATGCTGGAGGTTCGTCATGATGGAGGAACGGAGTGGTCTCACTTCGGACGCGACCATCCCGATGGTGAGAATGGAGAAAGTGACGCATGTCTATGTAACGGATCGTGAAGCTTCGCTGGCGGTTGAGAATATTGATTTTTCTGTAGAGACAGGGGAGTTTGTCAGTTTGGTTGGTCCAAGCGGCTGCGGCAAAACGACGATCCTGTCCATGATCGCGGGGCTACTGCGTCCAGCGGCAGGCCAAGTCATGCTGCAAGGTCAGCCGGTAAGTGGTCCGAGTCCAGAGGTCGGTTACATGCTGCAGCAGGATTATCTGTTCCCGTGGCGGACGATAATGGATAACGCATTGTTGGGTTTGGAGCTAGGCAATAGAGTGGATGAAGCTGCGCGTGAGCGGACACGGCTGTTGCTGGAAGGCATGGGTCTAGGAGGGAAGGAGCATCTGCATCCGTCCCAGCTGTCTGGGGGAATGCGTCAGCGCGTGGCGCTGGTACGGACGCTGGCGACCAATCCGGGGCTGCTGCTGCTGGATGAGCCTTTCTCCGCGCTGGATTATCAAACCAAGCTACAGCTGGAAGATCTGATTGCGGAAACCTTGCGCGAGCGGAGAAAGACGGCTATTTTAGTCACACATGATTTGGCCGAGGCCATTGCGGTCAGTGACCGGATTATAGTGATGGGTCGAAATCCTGGTCATGTCCGACGTACCTTCGAGATTCCGGATTGCATCCGAAAAGCTCAGCCTTTTTATGCACGCGAGCAGCCGGGTTTTAATGAGCTTTTTCATGAAATATGGGGTGAACTGGAGGCTTCGGGAGCAAAGGAGTGAGTTAACGTATGAAGGACGAAGCGGATCAGCTTGAGCAACGTTGGATTCAAGGACTACATCAGGCGTATTTACGCAGCAGGCGTTCGCAGCGATGGTTAGTGACAGGTGTACAGACAGCTATTTTACTGCTTTTGTTTGTGCTATGGGAAATTGCAGGCCGTTTGAAGTGGATTGATGTACTGTTGTTCAGCTATCCGAGCAAAATTTTCACCCAGATCGGTAAGGATGCGGTCAGTGGTGAATTATGGGGACATGTAGGTGTCACCGTGGGAGAAACGATGGCGGGGTTTTTACTCGGTACACTGTTAGGTACGTTGCTGGCTGTACTTATTTGGTGGTCACCGTTTTTGTCGAGGGTGCTTGATCCCTATATGGTCGTGTTCAACAGTATGCCTAAGGTGGCGCTAGGTCCAATTTTTATCGTCATGTTTGGGGCGGGATTTACTGCTATCCTAATGACAACCCTCTCCATTACGGTCATTATTACGACACTAGTCGTATACAACAGCTTTCAGGAAGTTGATTCGAATCTGATCAAAGTGGTTCGTACGTTTGGCGGATCACGCCGGGATACGTTTCAAAAGGTGATTTTACCTGCATCCTTTCCTGCAATCGTCTCTACGCTGAAAGTGAATGTCGGTATGGCATGGGTTGGCGTGATAGTTGGTGAATTTCTGGTGGCCAAAAACGGCTTAGGCTATTTGATTATCTATGGTTTTCAGGTGTTCAATTTCACGCTGGTTATGTCCAGTTTGTTGATCATTGCTGTCGTAGCTACACTGATGTATCAGGCGGTCGTGTATGTGGAGCATCGTCTGCTTTCCGGTCGTCCTCATCGGTAATAATAAAATTTCTGAACATTTGTGTAAAACGTGAAAATAAAGTACCATGAAAATGAAATACTTAATATTTATGAAAATGTGGAAACAGATTTCATCTAGAGAGGACAGAATTTTTTCATGGGCTTTCGTACGATTAAAACGGCTATTGCCGCATTAATGGCCGTACTTATTGCGGAGGGTTTTGGCATTCATGGAGCCACCTCAGCAGGGCTTTTAGCGATTTTGGGGGTGGATGTCACACGCAAGAGAAGTCTCCGTACCATTTCGGCGAGATTTTTTGCATCCGTCGTGGGGCTTCTTTTTGCTTGTGTTTTGTTTGTGGTATTCGGATTTCATGATTGGGTACTAGCATTATATATTTTAACGGCGTTTCCAGTCATTGTACGGGTGGGCTTTAAAGAAGGGATCGTCACCGGCTCGGTCGTGGTTTTTCGTGTATTCAGCGGCGGCGTGATTGATATGGAGGTACTGCTGACCCAGCTAGCTCTGCTAGTGATTGGACTGGGTTCCGCGATGATTGTCAATTTAGCCTATATGCCGGGTTCTGATAATACAATGCAACAAATTCGGCAGGAAGTGGATCGGACATTTTCTGTTATATTCAGAAATATGGCCAATACGCTGCGTAGTCCAGCATACATATGGGATGGCAAGGAAGTTATTGAAGCGAACAGCGTGATAGCCAAAGGGGTCACTGAGGCGGGGCGTTCCTTGGAAAATCAGATGCTTCGTCCCCAAGAGGGCTGGAATGTGTATTTTTATATGCGAAAAGAGCAGCTGGATTCGATCCAAAACATGATGCAGTTGATCGCACAAATGTATCAGCATATGCCGCAGGCCAAGCTTCTGGCCGAGCTGTTCGACCAGCTTAGCAATGACGTTTTGGCTGGACATTATACGGGACAGACTGAGAAGCTGCTGGAGCAGGTTCGTGAAGAATTTAAAGCAATGGAGCTTCCCGCAACCCGGGAGGAATTTGAGATTCGTTCGGCATTATTGCAGCTTACACATGAGCTTCATCAGTATTTGAAAATTGCGAAAAAGGACAAGGCCCCTACTCCAGTGAAAAATTAGAGTAAAGGCCTTAAGCGGCTACTATCCATGACGGACAGTAGCCTTTTCTTGTTCAGTGATGGTAGAAGTCGGATGACTCAAAGTCCGTTTGTGCCGAATTCGGTCTGTGATCCATAAGACAGCGGTGATCAGGCAAGGGTACAGCATAGCCCATCCGACAAAGGGGAAAACGATCGCCGTAGAGATGAACGATATCCAACTAATGGCAACGCCCCAGCGACTACCACGCAGAAGCTTAATTCCTGCTGCACAACCGCCTAGATAGGTCAGAATAAAGGTGGCGTTCGGGAACTGGATCAGGTTAGTGAGTGAAACAGTACCACTACCGTACAACACCATAATGATCACGAAGCAGACGCTAAGAAAAGCAATGCCCCCAATAGGGGTATGGAATCGTTGGGATAACATGCCCATCCAGCGAAAGGCCTGTCCTTGCCGGGATAAAGCATAAGCGACACGTGAAGCGGCACCAACATAAGCAATAATAGTAGCGGTACAAATAAAGATACCCGTCAAGCCTGCAATTATCGCGCCCCATGGCCCGATAGCCCGACTAATCACCCATACGAGCGAAGCATCCGAATCCCCTGCAAGGTAACTTTGTGTGCCCACAGTAGCCAGCGCAGTTAAGAAATAAAGCAAACCAACAATGACGGCTGCAATGGTCACACCTCTAACGGCCGCCCGCTGGGGATTGGTGAATTCCTCTGACATATGGGACACGGCCTCCCAACCGATAAAACACCAAAACAGAATCGCGGCCGCTTGACCGACGGAGAGCCAGCCATGTGGAACAAACGGGGTGAAATGGACTGTTTCCATCTGAGGAAGTGCTGCGGCAATAGCGAATATAAGGACGGCAACGATAGCTATGACGACTACGATCTGAATACGTCCCGCGACCTTCATGCCGATCCAATTGATGATCAGGCCCACCGCCAACATAGCAGCGGCTAACATCATGCGGCTTTCCTCTCCCCACCCCATGGCTGCGGTCATATAGCCAGCTCCAGTGAGTGCGGCAACAGGTGCCCCAATCGGAACCGACATGAGAAAAAACCACCCGATATAAGCACCAGCACGTGGTGAAAAGGCCAACGTGACAAAATGCGATACCCCTCCCGCATTCGGAAATTTGGCGGATAGAAGACCCATGGAAAGTGCCATTGGCAGGATGAGCAGGGTCATAAAGCCCCATGCCAGCAGCGATGCCGGTCCCGCCATTTGGGCGGCAAGTCCAGGCACAATCAATATCCCCGAACCCAGTACAGCTCCGATATAGAGTGCAATGGCCTGTGGAAGACCAATGGTGGATTGAAGTTTACTTTCATTTGTCATGCAGAAAAGCCTTCTTTCTCTTGTTATTTTCTCCAGCTTATCAGATAATCAATCTATCGGAAAAACGGAATATAACGATTGCTTGCATCGGAAAAACCGATTGAAGGAGCGGATTATGGAATCGCGGCATTTGTTTACCTTTTTAAATGTAGTTGAGGCAGGCAGTTTTACGCGAGCAGCGCGTATACTGGATTATGCACAGTCGAGTATCACTGCTCAAATTCAAACGCTGGAGGCAGAGTTGGGTACGCCGCTTTTTGATCGCATTGGCAAAAAAATCATGCTGACGGATGCTGGACGACGTTTGCTGCCCTATGCGCAGGAAATTTCCAAGATGCATGCTATGGCCAAGGATGCGCTTCGTTCAGAAACGGAATTGGCAGGCACGCTGAAAATAGGAGCACCAGAGTCTCTGGCCGCTTTTCGTCTACCGAGTCTGATCCGTGAGTACAGAGAACGGTATCCGAAGGTTAAAATTGTCCTTAAACCCGGTGAATGCTGGGAATTACGCGATTTGATCCGCTCCGGTGAGCTGGATTTGGCTTTTTTGCTTCAGCCTGAGACGGAGGATAGAGAACTGAATGTCACCACGCTTATTCATGAGCCGATGGCCTTGGTTGCTCCACTTAAGCATTCGCTGGTTACCTATACCCGGGTAGATCCTGCTGACTTGAAGGACGAAACCATTTTGCATACGGAGGCAGGATGTACGTACCGTATCCTTTTTGAGCAGTATTTGAATAAACACGGTATTTTTTCAGACCCTAGCCTGGAATTTTGGAGTATTGAAGCCATCAAGCAGTGTGTCATGGCTGGATTGGGTATCGCGCTGCTTCCGCTGGTAACGGTACAAAACGAGCTGCGAGAAGGTAAAATGGCGCGTTTAGCCTGGGATGACAGTGAACAGCAGGTGGCTACTCAGGTCGCCTATCACACGAAAAAGTGGAAATCCCCGGCTCTTAGTGAATTTTTACAGATCGTTGAGCAGCATGTAACACATTGGCGTGCATGAGTTCAAGCCATCGCGGCATATGCTTATACAAATAATATTTTTTCCTTTTCGCCTATTCACTCAACATTCGCCCACAACCTGCATACATATGTATGGAATGATTGATTGTATGGAGGAGGTTCAAGAATGGCATTAAGTCATAAAAATCGTAGAGAGATTATTACCAAAGCGATCTGTGGTAAAGGTCGCAGATTCTCTACCGTAACCCATACCGTAACTCCGCCGAATAATCCGACGAGCATTTTAGGGGCATGGATTATTAACCACCAGTATGAAGCTGTGGCGGCGGGGGACGGCATTGAGGTCGTCGGGACGTATGATATCAATATTTGGTACTCATACGATAAAAACTCGCAGACCGATGTGGCCAAGGAAACGGTGTCGTACGTGGAAAATGTGCCGCTCTCGTATCTTGATCCGAAGCACCGGGCGTCTACAGTGGAAGTATCCGCCGAAGCTACACAGGAGCCGAGTTGCGTCGAGGCCAGTGTGTCTTCTGGAGGTGGCAGCGTAATGATCCGGGTCGAGCGGGAATTTGCGGTGGAGCTGGTGGCGGAAACGAAGATTGTTGTAGAAGTATTCCCGAATGGTAGCAGCGATGATTTTGACAAAGACTTTGATTTTGGAGCGGAAGAGGGGGACTATGAGGAGCTCGACCCCGACCTCATTGACGACGAGCTCTGACAGAAGTAACCAAAAAGAGGGCCGCTTTACTCTTTGCGCCGGCTGATTCTGCGCAGGGGGCAAAGGCCCTCCTTTTTTGTTATTGTGGGTTGAAATTGGGTTGAAATCCGTACGTAGTCCGTAGGGGGGAATATGATGCAGCAGCCGGGACAGGCGCTCATACGCTTCAGACAGATGCCAAATGATGAAAAAAAGCGTAGACTGGAGCGTTCAGGCATAGCGGTGCAGTGGATGGATAGCAGTATAGCAGATTTTGCGATAGGCTACGCGGTGCAAATCCATCTACTGCGAGTGTTGGAAATTCGTAGACGTGCCATCGAAGGCCCTTCCAAAGTCCGCGCATACGATCTGTCTGAACTAGATCAACATTCACCGCTCTATGTCCGGATGGAGCGGCTGGCTGTACGAGCGTTGTACACACTGGGTTTGGACAGTGGTGAGGTGGTACTGACGCCGCTGGGGGAGCGCAGCTGTCAGGTGCGCGAAATCTCGGCACAGCCATGGCTGAACGATAGACGTTTGGCCACATTATATGAAATTGCTGCGCGCGAAGGGGATGTTGAGAGTGAGAATCTTTCAGCGCAACGAGGAAGAGATCGACTGCTCATCGGAATGGACCCTGAATTTGTGCTGGTTCGTATGCCCGAGGGACGGGTCGTTCCGGCCTCAAGATATTTGGGTCGTCTCGGCATAGCCGGCTGCGATGCTGTTACTCGTCGAGGACGAACACTGTATCCAGTCGCTGAGCTTCGCCCTGCGCCGAGTGGAGATCCGGCCCATCTGCTGAAGCACCTGCGTCAAGCTTTTGCAACAGCAGCCCGGCGCATTGCCGACCACACACTCATCTGGCAGGCAGGGGGGATGCCACAACCGGGTTTTCCGCTGGGCGGACATCTGCATTTCAGCGGGGTTTCGCTAAACGGTGCCTTGCTTCGGGCACTAGATAACTATTTGGCACTGCCTTTGGCGCTACTGGAAGACAAGCGTGCGACTCGGCGCAGACCGCATTATGGCAATTTAGGTGATTTTCGCCGTCAGTCGTATGGAGGCTTTGAATATCGTACACTGCCCAGTTTTCTTATCTCGCCACAGCTGGCGAAAGGTGTGATTGGAATGGCGTTTCTCATTGCCTCTCAATATCCGCGTTTGCAACGTAGGCCGCTGGGTGAGGAGGAGGCTCACAGAGCCTTTTATGAAGGAAATCAACTTGTCCTTAAAGAGTATATGGAACCTCTTATTTTGGACATGGTTTCACTGGAAATATACTCGCAATATGAAGCTTATGTAGCGCCATTGCTGGACAGCCTCCGCAAGGGGAAACAGTGGGATGAATCACGGGATTTGCGCCCGTATTGGAAGCTTACGTAAAATCAAGTGTCGACACCAGGAATGGTTTCATGTTATCGACTGTCATTTTTGATATAATGAGAGATAATTATAAGTTTAAACGGAACAAAGTGTGGGGGTTAGTAAACGGTATGTCCAAATATACACCGATGATAGAGCAATATTTATCCATAAAAGAGCAGGCCAAAGATGCATTTTTGTTTTTCCGCCTGGGAGATTTTTACGAGATGTTTTTCGATGATGCAATTCTTGCATCCAAGGAGCTGGAAATTACACTTACGGGTCGTGAGGGTGGCGCCACGGAAAAAATTCCGATGTGCGGCGTGCCTTATCATTCAGCGGAAAATTACATACAGCGCCTCATTGAGAAGGGTTATAAAGTGGCCATCTGTGAGCAAATGGAGGAAGCCTCAGCTACGAAGGGGATGGTGCGGCGGGATATTGTCCGCGTTGTGACCCCGGGTACGGTAATGGAAGGCAAGGTGCTGGGTGACAAATCCAACAACTATATGGTATGTGTCACAGAGACGGACGGGATGCTGGCACTTGCGGCGTGCGACTTGTCAACAGGTGAATTGTATGTGACCTCTGTGCCTGATTCGAAAGAATGGCTACTAGATGAAATTAACATTTATGAGCCTTCCGAAATGTTGGGGGATGGTCATCTGCTCGATTTTGTGACATCCCGTATGTCCCCCGTTGGACGGCGCGTTGTGTATACGGCTTGGGACAAATCCAAGGATGATCTGGTTCGGGATCAATTTGGCGAAGCCACATGGGCAAGGCTTACGGAGGAACGTAGACGGTGCGTATCGCGCCTGATTTCCTATTTGAATGAAACGCAAAAAAGATCGTTAGGCCAATTGACCCAAATCTCGGTATATGAGCCAAACCATTTTATGATTCTGGATCCATTTACCCGCAGGAATCTGGAACTGGTGGAGACGGTACGTGAACGCTCAAAGAAAGGCTCGCTGCTGTGGCTGTTGGATCGCACAGAGACTTCCATGGGAGCGCGTCTGTTGCGTCGTTGGATTGACAAGCCGCTGTTGAGCAGCAATCTTATTGAGGAGCGCTTGGAGGCGGTGGACAAGCTATACCACCAGTTTATTTTCCGAGAGGATGTACGTGCTCAGCTTAAAGAGATTTACGATCTGGAGCGTCTAGTTGGGCGGATCGCCTTTGGTAGTGCTAATGCACGTGATCTGATCGCTCTCAAGCTGTCGCTGGCCCGAATTCCGTCTTTACGCGAATTGTGCGCTGAATCTCCTTCGAAGACGCTGAGACGAATTGCACAAACGCTGGATAGCTGTACAGACCTGTGTGCGTTGATTGAGGAAGCGGTGGCGGATGAACCGCCGATTTCCGTAAGGGATGGAGGTCTTATTAAGGAAGGCTACCATCAGCGTCTGGACGAACTGCGCGAGGCGAGTGTGAACGGTAAGCGTTGGATCGCTGAGCTAGAGGCCAAGGAACGTGCAGCAACCGGCATTCGGTCACTTAAGATTGGATACAACAAAGTATTTGGTTATTATATCGAAGTGACCAAATCCAATTTGGCTTCATTACCAGAAGGTCGATATGAACGCAAACAGACGCTAGCGAATGCGGAACGGTATATTACACCGGAGTTGAAGGAAAAGGAATCTCTAATTCTGGAAGCCGAGGATAAAATGGTTGATCTGGAGTACACGCTTTTCTCCGAGCTTCGCAGTAAACTGAACGCTGAAATTCCACGTTTGCAAAAGCTGGCAGAACAAGTTGCTGAAATTGACGTGTATCAGTCGCTGGCTTCGGTTAGCTCGGAACGGGGATTTGTGAAACCTGAGCTGACTACAGGATATGATTTCGTAGTCGAGCAGGGGCGCCATCCCGTGGTGGAAGCCGTAATGAAAGATGGCGGTTTTATCGCAAACAGCACGGTGTTGGAGGAAGCCGATGCGCATATTCTACTTATCACTGGGCCGAATATGGCTGGGAAAAGTACGTATATGCGTCAGGCTGCACTTATTGCAATTATGGCTCAAATTGGCTGCTTTGTCCCTGCTGCACGTGCCAAGGTGCCGATGCTGGATCGTATTTTTACACGGATCGGCGCGGCGGATGATCTCATCGGCGGGCAGAGTACGTTTATGGTCGAAATGGCAGATATCCAAGTAATGACGGACAAGGCAACTCCGCGAAGCTTGATCATTATTGATGAACTGGGACGAGGTACATCCACCAGTGAAGGAATGGCAATTGCACAGGCAGTCATCGAATTTGTCCATGACACGATCGGCTGTAAGGCGCTGGTATCCACGCATTTCCATGAGCTGGCGCATTTGGAGCAAGGCCTGTCTTCGCTGCGAAATTACTCTATGGCCGTGCAGGAAAGCGGCGACAAGGTGAATTTCTTGCGCAAGCTCATACCGGGAGCGGCTAGCAGTAGCTATGGTATTTATTGTGCTCGGCTTGCAGGCTTGCCCAATAACATTATTGAGCGAGCGAATGGACTGCTGAATGGTTTTGAACAGGCAGCGGCTCAAGTAACGGCAGGTACCGAGACAGTAGTAGGAGGGAAGGAAGGGACTGATCTTCGTACAGTTTCAGGGACAGAAAATATTTCTTCTTTGACCGAATATAATTCAGGCCAGACATTGCGAGAAAGCGGAGAAACTGCATCATCAGCTCAGTCTTTATCACAGCAGGCCACCCTGGTAAAAGAAGATACTCTGCAGACGGTGGAAACTTCCAACACGTTGGAGCAAGGAGCAACCGAAGTGGTACAGCTGTCCATTTTCGGAGAGCAGGAGCTTGCCGCCTCCAAGCCACACGCAGAGACAGTAGAGGCTAATCCGATTGTGCGCCAAATTTTGCGCAAGGTGAAAAATGCTGATGTCATGAATATGACTCCTTTACAGGCAATGCAGCTATTAAATGATCTTAAAAACAAGGCCAATGGCCTGTAGTTAAAATAAGTGACATTATTCTTATTTTTCATCACACTTTGAAGTCAGGAGGAGGTTAAAAGGATGTCTAAAATTCGGGTACTGGATGAACATATTGCGAACCAGATTGCTGCCGGTGAGGTCGTAGAACGTCCAGCCTCCGTCGTGAAGGAGCTGGTGGAAAATGCGATTGATGCAGGCGGTACGCGGGTGGACGTATGGGTAGAAGAGGGCGGCCTGCAAAGTATCCGGGTGACGGATAATGGAAGTGGCATTGAGCCTGAAGATGTGGAGACGGCATTCTATCGGCACGCGACAAGCAAAATTGGACATGGTCGCGACCTGTTTCAGATCACAAGTCTCGGCTTCCGAGGAGAGGCGTTGCCAAGTATTGCGGCTGTATCGAAAGTAGAGTTGCTTACAGCAGCCGGAGATGACGGACGTGCCCGTAAATTAGTGATTGAGGGCGGTAAGCTGTTGCTTCACGAGGATGCTGCTAGTAGACAAGGGACGGATTTTACCGTACGGGAGCTGTTTTATAATACACCTGCACGGCTGAAATATATGAAAACAATCCAGACCGAGCTGGGACACATTTCGGATGTATTGTATCGAATGGCGCTTTCGCATCCAGAAGTAGCCTTCACATTGCGGCATAATGGCAATACATTGCTGCAAACGCTGGGTAATGGTGATTTGCTGCAGGTGATTGCTGCTATTTACGGAACTTCTGCGGCGAAATCCATGCTGCTGCTGGAAGGAGAGAGCCTCGATTATCGAATTAGCGGCTATGTCAGCCGTCCAGAGTGGACGAGATCAAATCGAAATGCGATCTCGACGGTAGTGAATGGACGTTTTGTGCGAAGCTACGGGCTCAATCAGGCGTTGCTCAAGGCGTATCATACCTTGTTGCCGATCAATCGTTTTCCGCTGGCTGTGATCCAACTGGAAATGCATCCTTCTTTGGTGGATGTTAACGTTCATCCTGCCAAGCTGGAGGTAAGGTTCAGCAAAGAAGCTGAACTGTTTCAGCTGGTTGAAGATTCGGTAAAAGCTGTTTTAGGGCAGCAAGTGCTGATTCCGAAGGCAGTCAAGCGCGAGATCGGTGGCAAGGACAGTGGCTCGTTTGTGCAGGAGCAGTTTCACTTCTCGAAGGGAAATGGTGCGGAAGGGGATGCTCCTTCCGGCAAAGACCGGGGGGGAGCACTGCCACTTTCCGTGACTTCGCCGGAGAGCCAGGTACCGCGCCAATCCAATTACTTGAACAGAAACGAAGAGAATAACAGAGGTAGCCAGGAGCGTGAGCAACGTCCGAGCAGGGATAGCCTCTCAGTCATTGGACGGGCAAACAACCTTTCAGGTAAAAGTATTAGTGATGATGAACTGGATGCAGATTTTGTAGAAGAAAACAGCGGGAGTGAAGTTAGAGGGGACGTGCCGCTCCCTGATGGAGCGACTGTACAGTCGTCCGAAGGAGATAATGCCGCAATAGGTACATCTTCCTTATACAGTGGAGGGGTACGGGAAACGGCTGCTTCTGCTGCTTACCCATCTTCTATGCCGCCGATTGCGGGACACGCTATGGACTCCCGTCATTTCGCAGATCAGAAGCCGCGCCAGCAACGTCTAGATGCCGAGCAATTTGCAGCGGTGTCGGGAGAAGTTCCAGAGTTGCCCACTTTTCCTGAACTGAATTTAATCGGTCAGCACCATGGGACATATCTGATTGCGCAGAACGACCAGGGCTTGTATTTAATTGATCAACATGCCGCGCATGAACGGGTGAATTATGAATTTTATTATGAAAAATTCGGCAATCCTGCGTCAGTATCGCAGGAACTGCTACTGCCAATTACACTGGATTTTACGCCTTCCGAGACGGAAAAGTTGAAATCAAGGCTGCACTGGTTTGAACAGGCAGGGGTGTATTTGGAGCATTTTGGCGGTCAAACCTTCCGTGTCAGCTCTTACCCGTACTGGCTTCCCCAAGGGGAAGAAGCGGATGTCATTGAGGAAATGGCCGGATGGGTGCTGGAGGAAAGAGCCATTGATCTTGCTAAGCTGCGGGAAGCAGCCTCAATCATGTGCTCCTGCCGGGCTTCGATTAAAGCAAACCAGAAGCTGACTGACCGACAGGCTATCGTGCTGCTAGAGCGTTTGGCAGCATGCAAACAACCATATACTTGCCCTCATGGGCGACCTATTGTGGTTTCCTTTTCCACATATGATTTAGAGAAGCTGTTTAAAAGAGTAATGTAAGGGAGTATATATATGTTGCAGGATCGGGAAAACCATGAAGAAGAAGAGCGGTCGAGGCTACGGGAGAAGCAAGTCGAATTACTGGTCACGACAGGGGATTCCCCTTCGGCTGAGGTTATGGAGCGAGCGAAGCTGCTTGCAGCCGAGTTAGGGGTGCTGTACGCCCCTCGTCGTGGCATATCGGTAGCTAAGCTAATTGCGGCTCACAGAGTCCGCCAAGCGTTGGTTCTGGTGCAGAGCGAAGTGAGGCTGATTAGTCCAGAACAATCACCGATGGTTTTTCACCCGAGTATGGGCTTCATTCGCGCCAAACGGGTATTAAAGGGTGAACCTGACCCGATGTTGACGGCTGCCCGGATCGTCCCGGGTGATACTGTTCTGGATTGCACCGCAGGACTTGGTACGGATTCTCTTCTATTTTCAATTGGAACGGGAAGCTCTGGACAAGTCACTGCTGTGGAGAGTTCTTTCCCCGTCTACGCTTTAATCAAGGATGGAATGAGGCATTACCGTTCCGGCAACGCTGAAGTAGATCAGGCCTTTTCCAACATTGACGTTCGTTTTGGTCATCATTTGGACTATTTGCGTAGTTTGCCGGATCGCAGTATAGATATTATTTATTTTGACCCCATGTTCCGTGATCCGTTGCTCGATTCCAGCGCAATCGGTCCATTGAGAGGGTTGGCTAACCCAGACGCGTTGAGTGAGGAAAGTATTATTCATGCGAAACGGATTGCACGAAAAACAATTGTATTAAAAGAAAAACGGGGTAGCGGGGAATTTGCCCGCCTCGGCTTCCGTGTGGAGCAGCGGGGCACAACGAAAACAGTGTACGGAGTGATTGATATTGACAGTGGCACCTAAGCCTAAACTACTTGTTCTTGTTGGCCCGACTGCGGTTGGCAAGACGAAACTAAGCATCGAGATGGCTCGACAATTTGACGCAGAAATTATTTCCGGGGATTCCATGCAGGTATACCGTCGTATGGACGTTGGAACCGCCAAAATTTCCGAACAGGAAATGGAAGGAATCAAGCACCATTTAATTGATATTCATGAGCCAGAATACCCATATTCAGTAGCCCAATTTCAGGAAGACTGTCGTCGTCTCATACCTGATATTCAATCTAGAGGAAAGCTACCGTTTATCGTAGGCGGAACAGGTTTATATGTAGAATCAGTCTGCTATGAATACCAGTTTTCCGAGGTAGGGGCTGACGAAGCTTTTCGTCAGGAACAGCTTGACTATGCCGAACAGTTTGGAGCTGAGGCGCTTCATGCGCGACTACAGGCGGTTGATCCCGAAAGTGCACTTCGTTTGCATCCTAATGATCGTCGTCGTGTCGTTCGGGCACTCGAAATTTACCATGTTAGCGGAACGACACTTAGCTCTCAACTTGCCAGTCAAAAAAAGGAATCTCCCTACCAACTCTGCATTGTAGGTTTGACAATGGATAGGCAAATGCTATATAAACGTATTGAAGACCGAATTGACGGGATGCTCGATCAAGGGCTTGTTGCTGAGGTAACCTCCTTAATGGAACGGGGAGTGCGAAGCGATGCCATCTCCATGCAAGGTCTAGGCTATAAAGAGATATCCTCCTACCTGCGGGGAGAAGTGTCTTTGGAAGAGGCGGTGACTTGGCTAAAACGGGATACGCGTCATTTTGCGAAGCGACAGCTCTCGTGGTTTCGCCATATGAAGGATATCCAGTGGGTAGATGTCACTGATTTCGGAAATTTTTCTGCTCATGCAGCCCGAATACACGAAATTATAGCAGGAAAGTTCCGGACAGACCTTGAATATACTTCAAAACAATCCAAATGATTATTGGGGGTACGGCTAAAATGAACAAGTCCATTAATATCCAAGATACGTTTCTGAATCAATTGCGCAAGGATTCTATACCTGTAACGGTATACCTCATCAATGGATTTCAGGTGCGAGGGACGATTAAAGCATTTGACAATTTTACGATTGTTATCGACTCGGATGGAAAGCAACAGCTGATTTACAAGCATGCCATCTCCACCTTTACACCGCAACGCAATGTATCGCTTGTACAGCAACAGGATAACGCTAGCGATAACTGATTACGGCTTGACGGTCGCCCGGGTTCATGAAACTTTTCAGGCGCCCGTCTCGTCTAACTGTATAGGAATGTGACCGGGAGCAACCTGATCAGGGTTGTTCTTTTCATTCCGTTTACTTTCATGCTGCCGACAGCTAGCTTTAAGCTTATGTTAGGTATCATATGATTATTCGCGAAAGGGAGTCAGGGGAATGCCAAACGATTCATTGTCCAGATCCGGCAATCGCAATAGAAACACATCTAAAGAGAAGCCGAAGGGCAAGAAAAAGAAAATAACAGGTAAGCGAGTGGGGTGGACGCTATTTATTACAGCGGCGTTAGCCATATTTTGCGCACTTGGTGGATACTTATTTGTCATGGTTAATGGCGAAAAAATTTACAAAGCCAACAAGGACAAAATTACAGTGAACGAGACATCGAAGGTTTATGACCGCAACGGTGTGCTCATGGGTGAGTTGTCTGTGCAAAAAAGCGATCCTGTCAAAAGTGAAGAAATTCCACCGCTGCTCAAAAAAGCATTTATCGCAACCGAGGATAAGCGTTTTATGGAGCATCAAGGGGTTGATATTTGGTCTATCGGCCGGGCAGCCGTTAAGGATATCGTGGCCCGTTCGGCAGTGGAGGGCGGCAGTACGCTGACTCAGCAGCTGGCCAAAAACTTGTTTTTGACACGTGACAAAACCTTTTTCCGTAAAGCGACAGAGGTATCCATCGCAATGGCGCTGGAGCGGAATTTGACTAAAGATGAAATTATTACACTTTACCTGAACCGGATTTGGTTTGGACGCTCGTATTCTGGAATTAAGGCAGCGTCGGAAGGCTATTTTGGGCAAACGGATTTGAATAAATTAAAATTGTGGCAGGTCGCTACACTGGCAGCTATTCCAAAAGGGCCATCCAAGTATAATCCGATTAGTAACCCAGAAAACTCAAAGGCCCGGCGTGCTGTGGTTCTCCAGCTGATGTTTGAGCAAGGGATGATTGGGAAGCAAGAGATGGAAGAGGCCAAAGCTGTAAATTACGATTACAAACAGCCGGAAAAAGTTCAAAAGTATCAAAATTTTATGGAATATGTCATGGATGAGGCAGAGGATGCGTTGCCAGGAGTTAGCGGTAATGATCTGATTATTGGTGGTTATAAAATTCATACCACAATGGATGCCCAGGCTCAAAATGCGCTGGATCAGGCGATGGCAGATGATGACATGTTCGAAAAAAGTCCGGACGATCAGCCTGTTCAAGCCTCGATGGTCATTATTAACAACCAGACAGGTGGAATTGCCGCGATGGCACCCGGACGGGATTACAAAAAGGGAACCTTCAATCGTGCGACACAGAGCCGCAGACAGCCAGGATCGGCCTTTAAGCCGATTGTAGCCTATGCGCCAGCTCTTGAATCCGGTAAGTTTACGATGGATACCCCTTTGAGTAACGAACGCCAGAGTTTTAACGGATACAGTCCGAAAAACTTGCATGGTTACTCGTCGACCATCAGCATGCTCGACGCCATTACGAAATCTGAAAATATTCCGCCTGTATGGTTGCTGAACCAAATCGGTGTGGAAAAAGGGGTTCAATTTGCCGAGAGCGTAGGAATTCCGATGGACAAAAATGATCACTCACTTGCTATCGCATTGGGTGGATTAAGCAAAGGAACGAATACCCTTGAAATGGCGCAGGCGTACAGCGCTTTTGCCAATAAAGGACAATTCCAAAAAGCTTATTCTATTAAGCGAATTAACAATAGTGATGATCAAGTTGTTTATACTCATGAAGAGGAAACTAAATCTGTAATGAGTGAAAAAACGGCTTATGAAATGACACAAATGATGCAAAATGTAGTCAATAGCGGTACAGGTCGCAAAGCACGTATTGACTGGCCTGTAGCTGGTAAAACGGGTACGACCCAAAGTGGGATTAGCGGTAACAGTGGTAACCGGGACATCTGGTTTGTCGGTTATACACCGGAATATACCGGAGCGGTATGGATGGGTTATGACAAGCCGGACAGCAAGCATATGCTGAGAAACTACAGTGGGCAGTCGGCAGCCTTTTTCGGAAGGGTCATGGGTGAAGCTCTCAAGGGACACCCGGTTACGCAATTCAGCGAGCCGAAGGGATATGAACCACCAGTTGAGCAGAAGCCAGAAGAGCCGGTTCAGGCTACCGCTCCGAGCGGACTGAGCGGGTCTTATAGTCAGGACACCCAAATTGTATCGTTATCCTGGACTGCGGCTACGGGGGATAATGTACAATACCGCGTGTATCGCAAGGGGACTTCCGATACAGGCTTTACGGCAATCATGGAGGCCATGAAGGGCACGAGTGGTGAAGACACGTCTCCTATAGCTGGAAACACGTATGAATATTATGTAGTAGCTTATGGGGCAGATGGTAAAGAATCCGAGGCTTCTAATACGATCCGTGTGGAAATTCCGGCAGAGACTACTCCGGTTGATCCACAGCCAGGGACTGATCCAAACGAGAATGGAACCTTACCGGATAATGGCGGGGCTACAGACGGACAAAACGGTACAGATCAGGGAAATACATCTCCTGGCGGTATCAATAACAATAATGGCTCAGGTCAGGTTCCGGCATCTCCTGGGGATACTAATGGGAATGGTGCTGGCGGCACAGGTAACAATAGTGGAAATTCCGGCAATGGAAACGATACTAATCAGGGAAATGGTCAGACTACTACACCGGATGCAGGCATTTCTGATGAAGATACTATGGTAAATCCAGAAAACACGGATGCATCTACGACTGAAGTTACAACGGATGGAACTCAAGAAGGCAATTCCAACGGTCATTCGAACTCCAATCGTGGACGTCACAATCGGAATTAGCAAGTATTGCTTTATGCAAGTTGAATTTGTTTCAAATCAAAGGTATTCTCAGTCCGTGAACTGGTCTGAGAATACCTTTTTTGCTGTTTTAAAGGGGTTCTTTTTGAGTGTACAGTTTAAATATGGTAAGCTGGTTTTACCAATGTTGGAGAGGAACATCATTTATGAAGCGCAAATTCGGAGACCGGGCCAACTGGCGCAGAATCACCAATCGCAAGTTTGCTTGCCGGTATGTAGAAAGTGACGCGTTTACAGGATATGTGACCCTGTATACAATTTTGAGTCTCAAGGAGCCGTTATGGAAAAGTTACGGTGGTCATACGTTTTGCATAGCCGATAAAGGATATTCCTGGCTGCAATATTATCCAAAAGGTGAGCACTACGTGGTGACTGCTATGTTTGATAATCGGGAGCAAATCGTTGAATGGTATATTGATACCTGCCGAAATCAGGGTGTGACCGATCAAGGAGTCCCTTGGTTTGACGATTTGTATTTAGATGTTGTGGTGCTTAAAAACGGTGAAATCTTCCTAGTGGATGAGGATGAATTGGAGGAGGCGTTACAACGGGGGCATATCTCAACGCAAGAGGCAGAATTGGCTAACCGTACAGCGGCTGATGTGTTACATCAGATAGATGCCCACGTGTTCCCCTATTTTAAAATGTCACTGAAACACCGGGCAGAATGGTTTCACAACGGTGATTTCAAGAGAGAACGGTGAAAGTTTTGCAGTGGATTAAAGACACTGGGCCCAAACGTCCTGAGTTGAAAAGCAGGCAGAGTCGCCTTAAGAAAATATCTATGGTATCCAAGCGTCTTGTACTTTGTTTGATGATTTTCATTTTGGTCGGATTGGTATGGGCAGGTATCCGAGTGTGGAACATGAATACGGCTGCCTCTACCACTCCGCTCCAGCAAGTGCAAATTGGTATCGTACTAGGTGCTTCTATGTGGGGAGCTGAGCCCAGTCCTGGATTGAAGGAAAGGCTGGAAGAAGCCCTGCACTTATACCGCAACGGGACGGTACAGCGTCTAATTGTAAGTGGGGGACTGGATAAACCAGATTTTCCGTATACGGAGGCTGAGGGCATGCAACGCTATTTGGTAGATAAAGGGGTCCCTGTACAGCATATTGTGTTGGAAAACCATGCGACCAGTACTTACGAAAATCTGCTCTATAGCCAGCGCATTATGAAGGAATATGGATGGACCTCCACCGTGATCATTACACATAGCTATCATGGCCCTCGGGCGATGGAGATTGCTCAATTCTTGAATTTTGATCATCCTCAGATGGCTCTGACGGAATCCAAAGTGCTCAATATGCCAATTCATCAATCAAGAGAAGTATTGGCATACGCTAAATGGACGCTGCAACGGTGGTGGATCAGCGCTCAAACTTGGGTTGCCTGAATTTAAGAAAAGGCTTTGTGCACGTTCCCGTTGCTTTTATGCTAATAAGGACATGCCAGACCGAATACATTAATAGGGTAAGCTGTGCCTGAAGAAATGTTGAGGTGATGGATGCATGAACGGACGGGGAATCGCCGCGGGCAAGCGGTCGGAGGAGAGACCTTCCAGACAAATTAATGTCGTGCTGCGTAGCCCGGAGCCGATAGCTTCGGTGACTGTGGACGAGACGGAAGCAGTGGCTTCAACCAAGTCACAGGCGCTACCGCAGTATCTCAGTCTTTATCAGGAAATTCAGAAAGAACTCGATCATCTCGTCGGCTTGGATAACATCAAAGACCTGGTATTTGAGGTATATGCCTTTTTGCAAATCGCCCATATGCGCACGGATGCGGGATTGTTGAGCAATGCACACGTATATCACATGATTTTCAAAGGAAATCCAGGTACGGGGAAAACGACAGTAGCCCGCATTATCGCTAAAATGCTGCAAAAAATGGGGGTACTGAGCAAAGGTCATCTGATTGAGGTGGAGAGGGCTGATCTGGTCGGTGAGTATATTGGGCACACTGCACAGAAAACGCGAGATCTGGTAAAGAAATCTCTTGGCGGCGTGTTGTTCATTGATGAGGCTTACAGTTTGGCACGCGGAGGGGAAAAGGATTTTGGAAAAGAAGCGATTGATACCTTGGTAAAGTCCATGGAAGATCAAAAAAATCAATTTATTTTGATTCTCGCTGGATACTCGGGGGAAATGGACTTTTTTTTACGAACGAATCCTGGTCTTCCTTCTCGCTTTCCAATCCAGTTGGATTTTCCTGATTATACTGTAGATCAGCTTATCCAAATTTCCGAGCTGATGGCCAAGGAGCGGGATTATATTCTCATGCCTCAGTCCATAATTAAAATGAAGGAGCATTTGCTAAACGAGCGTAATGACAGTCTTCATGCATTTAGTAATGCACGCTATGTTCGTAACGTGATTGAAAAAGCGATTCGGCACCAAGCTGTGAGGTTGCTCAATCAGTACCGGAGCGGGCAACCCGGCAAGCAGGAATTGATGACGCTGCGTCCAGAGGATTTGAAAATGGACAAAAGATAGGCGATAATAGGAGTCTGAATCACATCGAATGGTATGACATCGAACGGGGGCCGGCCTGAACATCAGGTCGGTCTCTGTTCGAGAGTTGACATGAAAATAAAGGAGCAAACAATATGGCGAACTCCACTCATGATACACAAACTGAAATGCAGGACAAGGCGGTACTGGTCAGTCTGATTACGGATGAAGTCAAACGATCTGGCATCAATACGGAATACTCGTTGGATGAGCTGGTGAAATTGGCTGAGACAGCGGGAGTTGAAGTACTGAGCGTCCTGACACAGAATAAGGAAGCCAAGGATTCAAAATGGTTTATTGGCAAAGGAAAAGTAGAGGAATTGCGTGCAGTTGCTGAAGAATTGGGAGCGAATACAGCTATTTTTGATCAGGAGCTCTCGGGAGCTCAGGTACGAAATCTGGAAGAAAGTCTGGATCTCAAAATTATTGACCGAACACAGTTGATTCTGGACATTTTTGCTCAACGTGCAAAAACACGGGAAGGTATTATTCAGGTTGAACTGGCACAGTTGTCATATTTACTCCCCCGTTTGTCTGGACATGGCAAAAATCTCTCGCGTCTCGGTGGCGGAATCGGAACACGTGGTCCTGGTGAAAGCAAGCTGGAGACAGACCGTCGTCATATTCGTGACCGAATCAGTGATCTGAAACGCCAACTGGAGGAAGTGACCCGTCACCGGTATTTGCACAGGGAGCGCAGACAAAAGAGTGGTATTGTTCAGGTCGCACTTGTTGGCTATACCAATGCGGGCAAATCGACGCTGTTGAAGCAACTGACAGCAGCCGATGTATATATTGAGAACCAACTGTTTGCGACGCTGGATCCTACCTCCAGAACAATGGAGCTACCGAGTGGAAAAGAAATTATTCTTACGGATACGGTCGGTTTTATCCAAAATCTTCCTCATGATTTGGTTGCTTCCTTCCGGGCTACTTTGGAGGAGGCGAATGAGGCTCATCTCATTTTGCATGTCGTGGACGCTTCCTCGGATATGCGAGACGAACAGATGAAAGTTGTAGAGACGATCTTGCAGCAGCTAGGGGCTGCGGACAAGCCTCAGATCGTATTATTTAACAAAAAAGATGCCTGTACCCCTGAGCAACTGGAAATGCTTCCTTCTGGGGAGGGCTATTTGAAAATTAGTGCTTTTGATGAAGGGGATTTGCTGCGCATTCGTGAACTGATTCAAGAGCATCTGAGTGGGGATACGCTGAGATTTCGCATTCCCGCGGAACGTGGAGATTTAACCTCGGTGCTTTATCGAATCGGAGATGTACTGCTGACAGAGTATGATGGCAATGATGTCATTTATGAGGTTGAGATTCAAAGAGGCGAGTACGAAAAGTACGGTCATGCACTCAGCGAGTTCACAGAAGGTTAACATCTAATGATGTTTTTGGGTCAATAAAATGATAATGCTCATCGTTCAAAGTGAACAATAATATAACATGAATAGCCTAAGGCTGCGTAAGAGAGAGGGTCAAGAAGGTAAATGGTAGTTTTTAGTCCAGAAATTCAGCAAATTCAGAAAACGGCAGAACATAAAATACAAGAACGTATACAGCACATAGATCATATTGTAGATTCAAATCAGTGGAAGGTAATTCAGGCATTCCAGCGGAAGCAAGTGAGCGATTTTCACTTTGCGGGTTCTACGGGATATGCTTACAATGACCGGGGACGTGAGGTGCTGGAAGAAGTCTATGCGGATGTGTTCGGTGCGGAGGCAGCGTTGGTGCGTCCGCATTTTGCCTCGGGTACTCATACAATTGCCACTGCTTTATTTGGTGTGCTGCGTCCAGGGGATGAACTGTTGTACATTACTGGGAGACCTTATGATACCCTCCACAAAGTGATTGGTAAGCCCGGCGATGGAACAGGATCTTTGCAGGATTTTGGTGTTACTTATGGAGAAACCGCACTGACAGAGGAAGGTAAAGTGGACTGGGAAGCGGTGGAGGCTGCGATCCATGCCAATACCAAAGTGATCGGTATTCAGCGTTCACGCGGTTATGATTGGAGAGCTTCGTTTAGTGTAGCAGATATTGAAGAAATGACAGCACGTGTGAAGGAAATAAAACCTGACGTCATTGTCTTTGTTGACAATTGCTACGGTGAATTTACCGAGAAGCTGGAACCTACTCAGGTAGGTGTCGATTTGATGGCAGGTTCGTTGATTAAAAATCCCGGTGGTGGCATTGCAGAAACGGGTGGATATATCTCCGGCAAACAAAAGTATGTAGAGCTAGCAGCCTACCGATTAACTGCACCTGGAATCGGTGGAGAAGTAGGTGCCATGCTAGGTACTACACGAGGCATATTTCAGGGACTATTCCTTGCTCCAACACTGGTTGGGCAAGCGGTTAAAGGGAGCGTATTCGCAGCTGCGGTCTTTGAGGAGATGGGATTTGAGACCAAACCTGCCTGGCATGAAGAGCGTACAGATTTGATTCAGGCTATTTCTTTTAGTGGACCAGAGCATCTAATTGCTTTTGTACAGGGCATTCAGCGTGCGGCTGCCGTGGATAGCCATGTGGTGCCGGAGCCGTGGGATATGCCGGGTTATGAGCATCCAGTTATCATGGCTGCAGGTACGTTCATACAAGGGGGAAGTTTGGAACTATCTGCGGATGCTCCGATTCGTGAGCCTTATATTGGTTACATGCAAGGGGGCTTAACCTACTCTCATGTTAAATTTGGAGTGCTTATGGCTCTGCAAACGATGAAAGAACGTAAATTATTGTGAGTTTTTCTAACATGTCATTGACACTTTGCATCAGCTAAATGTACAATAAGGTGAATAATAGATCACTGGAAGGTTGATGACAAATGGGCGACGAAATTCGCAGAAATATGGCCTTATTTCCAATAGGTATTGTCATGAAGCTAACGGACTTGTCAGCACGTCAGATTCGTTATTATGAACAGCATAACTTGATAGTTCCTGCCCGTACATCGGGAAACCAACGTCTTTTTTCTTTTAATGACGTAGAGCGTCTGCTTGAAATTAAGGCGTTGATCGAGAAGGGTGTTAACATTGCGGGAATTAAACAAGTCATGAATCCGGTTACCAAGGAATCGGAGGAAGCTACGGTTATTACAGCAGATACGGAAGTCAAACGCCGTGAAATGTCCGATACTCAGCTTCACCGCTTACTGAAACAACAACTTGTTGCAGGCAAAAGACCAGGACAGGTATCCCTGATCCAAGGCGAATTATCACGGTTCTTCAATAAGAGATAATGCTTTGACTTACCTCCTGGTATAAGGTCGCTTTACTTTAAAACCCGGTCTCATCATTTAAGTAATTTATAGAACAGCCGATTCGTATATAGTCGTTACAGAAAGGGAGAGGTTAGAGTGAGTTATAGCAGAGAAGATATCCTTCGGATTGCGAAAGAAGAAAATGTTCGTTTTATTCGTTTGCAATTTACAGATTTGCTGGGCACTATTAAGAACGTTGAAATTCCGGTTAGTCAACTGGAAAAAGCATTGGATAATAAAATGATGTTTGACGGTTCTTCCATAGAAGGTTATGTGCGTATTGAAGAATCTGATATGTATTTATATCCGGATTTGGACACTTGGGTTGTATTCCCTTGGGTAACCTCGGATCGTGTAGCTCGTTTGATCTGCGATATTTACAAGCCGGACGGAGTTCCGTTTGCAGGCGACCCGCGGGGTATCTTGAAACGTGTACTTAAGGAAGCAGAAGAGTTGGGATATACTTCGATGAATGTCGGACCAGAGCCTGAATTCTTCTTGTTCAAAACGGATGAAAAAGGCGAGCCAACTACAGAACTGAATGACCAAGGCGGGTATTTTGACCTGGCTCCGATGGATCTAGGTGAAAACTGCCGTCGTGAAATTGTACTTAAGCTTGAAGAGATGGGCTTCGAAATTGAAGCATCTCATCATGAAGTTGCACCTGGTCAGCATGAGATTGACTTTAAATATGCAGATGCAATTAAAGCTGCCGACCAGATTCAAACGTTCAAGCTCGTTGTTAAGACGATTGCTCGTCAGCATGGTTTGCATGCTACCTTTATGCCAAAACCTTTGTTTGGTGTAAATGGCTCCGGTATGCACTGCAATCAATCCTTGTTTAAGGATAATGAAAATGTATTTTATGATGAAACGGATGAACTCGGATTAAGCCAGACGGCCCGCCACTATATGGCTGGTATTCTTAAACATGCACGTGCAATGGCAGCGATCACGAATCCAACGGTAAATTCCTACAAACGTCTCGTACCAGGTTATGAAGCGCCTTGTTATGTGGCTTGGTCTGCAAGCAATCGCAGTCCAATGATTCGGATTCCCGCATCTCGTGGTCTGAGCACTCGCGTCGAAGTTCGTAACCCTGACCCGGCGGCGAATCCTTATTTGGCCTTGGCAGTGATGCTGAGAGCCGGTTTGGATGGTATCAAACGTCAGTTGGCTCTGCCAGCTCCGATTGATCGTAACATTTACGTGATGTCTGAGGAAGAGCGGATTGAAGAAGGCATTCCAAGTCTGCCTGCAGACTTGAAAGAAGCTTTGTCTGAGCTTATTCGGAGCGAAGTTATCTCTGACGCACTGGGCGACCATGCTCTGGCCTACTTCTATGAGCTTAAGGAAATTGAATGGGATATGTATCGCACCCAAGTGCATCAATGGGAACGTGATCAATATCTGACTCTTTACTAAAATGGGAATCCCTTGGCGCTCTAAGCGTTGAGGGATTTTTTTTTTTGTGTGTGTAATCCATCCGTCATTTGAGACTAATTAGTTCTCCCCACAATCTCCCCATAAAAAAAATATTATTGAAGAAGACTCCCGGTAAAAGACTCATATTTCTCCATGCTATTCATCTCTATTTTTTTGTAGAAGTGTGCATAAACGTCGGCTGTGAAAAAATTTCAAACTAACGTTGAATGCAAATATGTGTTGGATGCCTTGAAAGTCTTAGAAAATGAAGTCATTACACTCGGGTATACTGGCTCTTCTAAGCTACTCACACTCCAAAGTGACGAGTCGAGTTTCTACATTGTTCTTCCTTATAGGTGGCTGGTTAGATGAGTAATTACTATGCGAGAAAAATGATTTTTACTACTTACTACAGCGGCAGACTGATCTTTGAAGATTAAGGAAGTTCGATTGCTGAAAGCTATGGATAGGAGACAGATTTCTGTTTTTGAAAACGTGAGCAGTGACATTTTGGGAGTCGCCGCCAAACAGCAAGTGCCTTATGGATGTGGGTAATTTGAGGATTGAAAACAGATAGTAGAACTTACAGGAATATAACCAAAAGTCCACATGTTAAAAAGAAGAACCCAAAGAGAATCGATACAGAGCCTCTAAATTTCATGTCATCAATGTAAGCATCACTTGGTTCTGAGTCACCTTTGATCTTCCAGGCTTCGTTTGCACGCCATCCCCAAGTGGGATTTCGTTTACTTAAAATACCAAGCGAGAAAAAAATAATCGCAATAAGAATAAGCATGAATCCCATTGGATCAGCCCCTTTAAGTAAACTATACCAAAAAAGAACGACAGATGGAAAGTATCGTCCCTCAAGGACGGATAGAAGAAAAATAAGAGGGCTTTGCCCTCCATCTGAAGGTGTAATTTTAATCTGAATAGGCAACCGCGTTAAAACTTTCTATTCCTATTCGGGTGGCATCCGCTGTGCAAAATAGATATAAGGTATACACCAATTCATTTGATGGTGGTAGAGGGACATTGTAATCGGAAGCATTAATGGTGACGACCTGCACAGCGTTGGGATTTGCCTCGGAGACACTAACAGAGTAAAGGGCGTAAGCAACAGGAGAGTCGAGAGTGCCTCTAACAATAGAAATAGCAATAACGGAGTCAAATGGTGGAGTAGTGGGAAATGAAAGCTCAGCAATCCCTGATAATTGTACACGCATATTTTCCCCAGCGCCCGTCACGTCTAAGCCAAGCTCTGCGATGGCTACAGGAGTATTGGCTGGCAAGGGAATTGAGATTGTATTACCATAGCTTGCATTTTGAGATGTTCGAGCATCTAACAATCTAGTCATTATCTCATCTCCTTTTTAATAGTTTATGCAGAAGATATTCAGTGTTGAGGGCTTGGTGGATATGCCTCTAAGCTAATGCGGTGTATTGCGTCATTATCGGCCCCGAAGGGTAGAGAGGAAGGATACAAGATGGAACTTAGCGAGAAACAGTTGGAGAGTGTGAGCACGCTTTGTGCTTAACTACAACATGAAGCCGACAAAAACAATTTTTACTGTGACACGGTCGATCGGTTTGGAATGATCTTGTTGCTAAAGGGTTAGCTACAAAACGAGGCGGATGGGATGAGAAAAGTGCATATTTTCGCCTGACATATGAAGATGCGAAGACCGTTTATACAAAGCCAATGCCATGAAAGTATTTTGGAGCATTGCATTAAAAAGTTTTGAACCCATAGGGGACAAGAAGGAGGGGCAACTTTCCATAAAGGAGAGAGACACAATGCATCCCCTATACCAAAGGAGAGATAACCCGTGAGTAAATACAAAGTGTATGAAACAGTAGCGGTGAGACAGTTGGTATATCTAGGAGAATACGAAGGGAATAGAATGCGTGAGATCGGAGCGCAGATTCGGTCTGAAAAGCCCAATATGATCATAACCCCACAAGAAATATAAGAATTAGGGAGATTAGAACTGATTGACATAGATATTAGACAAATCAAAGAGGATTGAGGCATAACAGCCTCTTACCCTATATACCTATAATGAGCGATAAGCACAGTGGGGTAATACACTTCAAACGCTACATAGAGCGGTTTTACGTGGATGAGGTAGGGAGTAACCACCAATACAATACGCTCACCCAGGAACGTTGGAAGGATGATAGATATGAATGTGTGGCCGATATCGGCTATTAAACAAGATGGTAAGTCCAGATGTGCCAACTGCGGAAAGCCGATAAGCGAAGCTAGAGAAATACTTACAGGGAGGTTATACGATGGGGAGTTTGCTTGCTGTCGGGAATGTGATGATGAACATGAAGAATTAGGCAGCCCCATTGAACATGGGATAAGATATCGTGATTTGAATATTAAGCCTATACAGGGTGTCGGTCACACGGCACCAAAGGGAGAATATATAGATGAAAATCGTAGTGAATAATGAGCAGGAAGCGGACTGCGTCGCTTCTTCCAAGACGGACACGAATATTCGATCATGGACTTGATCAAATCAGAAAAGGAAAAACAAGAAGACACAGAAGACTTGCAAGGAGAAGATTTTCGCATTTTGGCAGAAGGATTTTTTTGGTCAGAACTGCATATAGAGATTGATCGAAAAGAAGAAGAACTGAAATTTCGAGACGACGATTGGGTGACAGGAGAATGCATACACTGTGGTACTCATACGACGGGAAACAATCGCGATGAAGATTAACCTATAGTGAGTGAAAAGCGATGGATTCTCCTGAATCGCGGGCTACTTGGCGATGCGAGGATTGTTACAATCGTCTATGTCCGTGCTGCTCAGAACGTCTTATAGGAGACGATGAAGACGACGAATGCTGGGGGAGGAACAACAATGACAGATAAACCAGACTGGGAAAAGCGAATGGTTTACTGGATACTGGAAGCCGAAAAAGAAAAAAGTTGGGCAGATAATATAGAAAAACGGTTGTATTTTTCGAACACCGAAAATGAAATTATTGAAAGGAAACATAAAGGTACTCGTCGATACTCAAAAGGAATCTGAATCCCTAATACAACAAAGGATGCAGAGATAGCCAGACTAAACGGGTCACTCATGAAAGCCTTCCAGCTGTGGACTGATTATTTTAATGCACCGAGCGCAGAGGGCAAAGTGTGTATTAATATCGAGTTATCTAAAGTGTTTGCGAATGCGGCGGTCAAGGAGGATGCCACATGATACGCGCATATACCACTATATTAGCTGCTGTACTGTTGTTTATAGGTGTAGTACAAGTAGATAGGTATATGTTGATTGAGACTGTGCCGGCAAGCGAGGTGAGGATTAAATATGGAAAATAATAACGATGAAAAAAGTAAGCACCTATGAAAAAAAGTGCTTACTTTAAAGTTAGTTTTATTATTAAGGGAATATTTTGTAAATGTAGCCTTGATATAATGGGCATACTTTGTTGTTGCCTTTTTGTTGCCATTTATATAAATTAATATTTCCTCCAAATCCTCCTGTCATGTAAAATTTTTGAGTTGGAACTGTCGATTTCATATCCTCTTTAACTGTTGCACCTCTGATGCCACTTACCCATTTTTTGTTCCCTTGAGGCGGATCATATGGTGACTGAGAAGAAATATTTGCTGAAGTTGGGGCTTGTTCTGCAAAACCTAAAGACGGTACAGACAATGCCCCAAGAAGAACTGTGCCAGCAGCCAAAGCAATAATAGATTTTCTCAAAAGTAAAGCCTCCTTAGTTTGTTTTCTTCGTATGCAAACTATGGTGTAAGGTAATTATAGTGTTTTGATTTACATATATCTACCAAAAATAACGATTTCACCAAATTATCACATTATATAAAGGAATGATAAACGATGAATGACGATCAAATGTGTATAGTTAATAGTCTTGAAGATGAGTCTTCTGATACACAAAAGATAATCCAGGTAAACTTTTTTTCGGACATTGAGCAGGAAGATATTCGAAAAACAAAGTGGCTTCTTAGTAAGTATGTTGATATGATCGAGGTGATCAAAAACTATGAGTTTGCTCTCCAGTAGATTGAAAACGGAATGTCTGCGTATGAGTTACTTTCCGCCGAGGGGGCAATTGCAAAACGAGAGTCAGGTCAGAAGTTAACGGCAGGTGTAACAGCAAACGCTGTAATCCTAAAGGACAAAGGGCATATGAATTACAAATTCTATCAATTCATCACAAACAATGTCCGCTTCGCCGTAAACAACATGAGGGATCCACACGAGGGACTTGCTGCTAAGCTGCTGTTCATAGACGGTAAAAAATACCTCAAGGCCCAGCAGTATATGGAGAAGGGATACAGAAAAGATGTGCCTGGTATCTCAGCTACGACATTTGCAGTTAAACGACGACGAGCGATTGTAAATATAGCAAACAGTCTTAAAATTAATCGGACTTTGGATTTTGTGATTATTGACTATGGTCGGGGCCGCAACAAGGAAGGTGAAATCGGACTTAGGATGCCAGAAGTAAATTAGACCGTAAGGGCTTAAGCCTTTGCGGTCTTTATTGAGGTGTCAGAAGAAAATAAAGTTCTAGACAGAAAAATAAAGTAATAGTCTGAAGCTAACGGGCAGGAAAGTTTAACCAAATAGCGAATGGATAGTCTTTGAATACTTCGAAAATACCGGATTCCAGGGTGTTAATACTGAGGAGTTCTACATATGTCATTCCCCTTTGATTGTATTAGTGATTTTATGTTTTTCGAAACAGAGTTGGAACAGTCAGACATTATATTAATTCCCAGGAGCAAGTCATCCTCAATTAATGGAAAGAGTTGCAACATTGTACCATAGCGGTATCGCTCAATTTATTCTACCTTCTGGTGGTACGATCCCTCATGTAGAAACAGCCGAATGGGAGTTTCTAAAAAATGTCGGGGTAGCGTTAGGAGTACCTTCAGAATCATTACTTAAAGAAGATAAAGCAACTAATACCTTTGAAAATGTACGTTTCTCCTTGGAAGTGTTACAGCAACAAGGAATTCATCCAAAAAAGGTTGTTTTAGTTCATTCAAATGATTAAACTAACGAATAACAGTAGGTTCAAGTAATCGATGAAACGAAGAGGGGGGAACCGAAATGAAGACGATCAAGTGCATGATGGACCACCTGTACTGGGCGGACGGGCGCATCTTGGACGTGCTTGAGGAGAGTGAGACGAAGAACAAGGACCTTCTGAAGCTGGTTCGGCACGTCGCGGTCGCGGAACGAGTCTGGCTGTCCCGATTGCAGGGCAAGGGCAGCACGCAATATTCGTTGTGGGAGGAAGTGGAAGATCTGAAGGCGATCCGGACGATGTTCGAAGAAAACGCCGAGCAATATCGCGTCTATATCGAAGGGCTCGAGGAATCCGAGTTGGACGAGATGATCGACTATGCGAACCAGAGCGGGGTTCCGTTCCGAACGTCCGTACGGGACATCCTGTCGCAGGTCCTCTTACATGGGCAATATCACCGGGGGCAGATCAACCGGGCACTTCGGATCGAATCGGCAGAGCCTGCCCAAGTCGATTACATCACGTTCGCGAGGCTCTAACAGGGCCTAATAATCACCATTACTCGGAATGGGATTGGTATTGAACTAACGGGACACGTTAGTTTAATGGAACAGCGACAGTCTAGGACCTTTATTTTTTCATCCTTGGTTGTCGCTGTTCTAATTTCTAAGGTCAGTCTAAAACTTATTTTATGGAGTTTTCTTAGAACAATAAAGTTGTGTACTAGCGAGTCAACTACAATTATTTTCCCCTGTGCGATATACAATAAAGTTGTGTACCAAAATCCAATATTTGCGATTTATATTTTTTTTAATATTCTAAAAATATGTACGTTAAACCCTTATAAATATGTTCTCCTGTCTTTAACTTTTCAAATATTTCTTTACCATAATACCGCTCTCTATTTAAACCAAAGCAGCCGTCCTGATTTTAGCAAAGCCTGATGACACTTGTTCATCAGGCTTTTGTTTCTACTAAGAAACATACTTTTGTTATTGTAGAAAGAAAATTTGAGGATGCTATGAATGCTGCTTCCTTTGGTTGGGCACAGTATCGTTTTAAACATGAGCCGATCTTTTACGCTCATCTGAAAAGCAAGGCTCCAGCCCGATACGGTGATCGGAACACAGACTACGGTATGGAAGGCTGGTCTTCCTGTTGAGGAACCGCTGCCTAGGACAGTATGGGAAGTTTCACGGGGCAATGTAAATAAGTATGTTCACCCCACTCAGATGCCCCTTGATCTACTAGCTATTCCCATTATGAATAGTAGCCAGCTTAGTGGCGTAGTTGTCAATTTCTTTGGCGGCAGCGGCTCTACCCTTATGGCCTGTGATTAGCTTGACCGCTGTTGCAGGACCATGGAACTGGACCCGGTATTTTGTGATGTGATTAAAATGCGATATCAGCAGGCAACCGGCATGGAGCCGGTACGTCTTTCTAATGTTGCAACACATTATTCTAAATCGTAAAGTACGTTTGCACGAGAAATGTCTATTGGTTCGTTTACAGGTATGTTAAGAAAATACTTTAACTGCCATGTCTGAGTTTTTTGAGCCTGAAGGCTTGTAGGCGTGTCCCATGGTGGATAAATACGTATTGCTCTTTTACCACCTTCACCTTTGTTAGATAATATTTTATGTTTAATCAGAATGGATTTTGGGAATACAAATTGCCCCAAGCTACTGTCTTTACGTGCACTAATAACCAAAAAGTCGATTGGATCTGATACGTCATAGGGTTGTATTGGTCCATCCCCAATTCTCTTATATATAGTCACAAATTGCCCGATCTTTTTTGGAGTTGTCTTTGCAATACGGAATCGTATAGAGTGGGCATTTAAATTAAAGAAGTAGGCCCCATAGTCAGCGTTTTGTTTTTCTGGAATTGGTCCAGTACATTTAAAATTGCATGGATTATAAACTGAAACTTTAGCGGCAAGCAGGTCGGTATGAATCTTATCAGATGCTGTCCAAGAATTTTGGTCACCAGAAGATATTTCTTTGTTAACCATTGTTATTTATTCTCCCCCATATATAAAACCGTTGTTTAACGTAGCATTCACTATATTAATGTAACCGCAGATGGTTCACAAGTTTGTGTATATTCTGCCTAGTATAAATAAAAAGGGAGACGCGTGAACGTCTCCCCAATGACAATGGGACAGACAACGAATAGCAAGAGACACTACTACAGCGCGAAATAGAGTTCGTAGAGGGTATCCTTGATCAATGGTATAGTACCGAAAGATTGTTAAGGCTGGTATAGCTCAGTGGGTCAAAGACCTACAGGCTAGAAATATAAAAATGCAGATAGTGCAGAATCTGGATCGGTTGATTGAACTGGATATAAGCTTCAGAAGGATGAGCTGTAATAATGCTAACACGATAGAGTCAGACCTATGCCTATTTTCCCAAGATGAAGTCAACAGCCCAATCTTTTTGGTTAATTGCACAATAAACTACTTTGACTAGACTTTGGAGGTGATCATTAAATATGTTTCGACATTATTATTGGCAAAAGAAAATGCATCGGAGAAAATTTAGAAGATGTGTAGTTAAAAAAGTCAAAGTTTTACCGAAAGTTATTGTTAAAGGGATCCGAGGACCTCAAGGACCTCAAGGACCTCAGGGACCACAGGGACTGCCGGGTCCACAGGGAGTTCCAGGCGCTCAAGGCCAGCAAGGGCTACAAGGTTTTCAAGGAATTCCTGGACCAACAGGACCAGCAGGAGCAGTAGGTCCAGCAGGACCAGTGGGACCGGCAGGAGCGATAGGTCCAGCAGGACCAGCGGGAACGGTAGGACCAGCAGGAGCAACGGGGGCAGCAGGGCCTGCTGGCGCCGGGATATCAGACTTCTTAAGTGTTTTCCGAGCAGATCCTGGTACGGGAACCGACACAGTTCCGGGTAACTCACCAATTACCTTTACTGGAGTTTTGGCTAATGTTGGTGGTGCATTTACTTTTACTCCTCCATCTCCAACGATAACAATCAACGAAACGGGGAGCTATCTAATAGATTTTACAATTCATAACCAAGGCAATGCTGACTTTAACCTTACCGTAAATGGATTCCCTGTTACCCCAGTACCTTTCACGGGTAACGGTGGCGGACCAACTTCGGCAGAAGTCATTATTACTGTAGGGGTCGTTCCTACAACTATTCAATTAGTAAATGCAAATGCAACCCCAGCCCAACTTCATAACTTTACCAATACTACTCTTACTATATTAAAGTTGACTATTTAAGCCATTCTTAATGATATATAGAACATTATATGTAGCCGCTTTAGAAAAGACTGTACGATTTCATATCGTCAGTTTGTCTAATTACACTCATAGTAAGCAGACGTATTTATGGGGGGGATTGTGTAGCATGGCAAGAGAACGTAGTGGTAGTAATAAGATCCATTAAACATTACCACTACTCCAAAGCCTATCTTTAAAGTTAAAATGGAAAATCCGTAGTAACATGGTAAAAAGCAATGATATTATTCAGACATAGAAATATGGATGCTAAGAAGGTCAGGAAACTTTTCCTACCTTCTTTTTTTGTTGTGACAAAATAGGAACTATTGCTTTGATCCGTCAGAAACGACAACTCATGAGCGGCAATCAATATAAATTTTCTTTTTCGATTGGTCGCGAAAAATGGGAAGCTACAGAAGAACGGGCCGAGGTCGATTGGCCTAAAGTTTAGGCATTGCATAAGGAAGCCTTTAATCTTGTGTTGGTAGAAGGACTGACGGAGGATGAATACGAAAATGTAGATGAAGAGGGCATTAAGGAGTTGGACGGCCTCTTAGAACGATTTCTATAAGGAGTCGTTTCCACCTGATGAAGATTATGAGCCTGACGACGAAAGAAGGCCAAGAACAGAAACCGGGAATTCGAAATCATTCTCCACGGTGGTAAGGTGGAAAATAAAAAGCCGAAGAAGGTCAAGTCGCTATCTGATCTTGGTTTCTTCGCAAATTCCGCAATCATGAAGTGACCCCTTTCAAGCAGGCAGCTATCAAAAAGCAATAATTAAGCAGCCTGAGTACTGTATTCATAAGGAGTCAGGTTGTTTAGTTTCTCATGAGAGCGTTCATGGTTGTAGAAATGGATATACTTCTGGATGGCATGCTCCACCTGTTGAGCTGAGGCGAGAGGTATATTGAAATCCTTGGTCGCTATGCAGTAACACCTCGCGCGTCCTGTCGCTTCCTTGCCTTTTTCACCGTATCTAACACCAGGCTCAAATCTTTCTGCGGCTGATCTGGTAGGCAACCATTACGTTGTTAAGAAGATCCTGAATCGCGGAAAGGTAGAGTCTCTGTCCATTGAACATGAGGTAAGTGATGTCCGTTACCCACTTTTGATTCGGCTGGTCAGTCTTAAACTCCCGGTTCAGATGATTGCCAGAAACAACGTAGGCTACTTTCTTGCCATAGTAGTACGATGCTATGTCCCTTACTAAGCAATTCTTGGATCACCGCAAACTTTTTACTCTTGGGTACAGCATCCATTCCTCCGTTCACATTTGCAAGAGCTTTTTTAGCATTTCATTTTTCGCTTCGAGGCGTTTCAGCTTGACCTCCGGATATTCGGGTCGTGTTCGAGGTCTGCCGATGCCTGGCCCTTTTGCTTTGCCTCGTTTTTCCTCTAGACCATTAACTAACTTATCTTCTCTTAGAAAAGGAAACCGGGATCGGCAGGAATACATGGATCTGGCGTATACCTGAAGCAATCCATGATTTAAACAAGCGAATCCCAAGGACTATCGGATTAACAGAAAATGATGATGTATACTTTCCAAATATTGAACAAATCTTTGAAGTTTACAAAAATGACAAGAACAAAATATTTAACGAGCTTCACTTCATCGAAGCAACTTTCATTGAGCATAATAATGAGGCTAAGAGTCTAAAAGAGGAGCTTAATCAGCCTAAAGATAATTTGATTATGCTTGATAATAAAAACAGAAAACATACGAGTTTGGAAAATTTGGGGAGCTATATTTGAAACTGAGGAATCTAATCCTGCGAAAAAAAATTTAACCTTTCAAACATGAAAAACAGGTTTAGCCATATATTCAAAAAGGACCGATAGGTCCTTTTTTGTTTGAACAGAGCGGGTGAATCTTCTAAGACTATGATTTTGAAATCTGGGATGAGCGTTATAAGCCCCCGCATTTTACACAGCGTTGTAAATGCTTCAAATCTTATTCTGAAATCATTGTCCATCTAACCTATTAAAATTATAGATATCTTGTTATGCTGTGTTCTTCTTCACTAAAGTCTGTGGTTTTGATCCTCTGTGTCTTATGTTGCTAAATGCGATGCCACATAAAATGATGATAACACCGATCCATTGAGACCAGCCTACAAATTCTCCTAATACAAGAGAAGACATAATAACGGCCATGGGTAATTCAGATGCAGTCATAATTGTACCCATTCCTGAACCAATATGTGGCATACCTATGGAGTACAAAAGCGGAGGCAGCACAACTCCGAACACCCCGAGGACTAATCCAAAAGGACTCAATCCTGCCAGCACATCGAGGTTAAATAAGAAGGTTGGCGGAAATACCACAAAAACAGTAGTAACAGCTCCGGTTGAAAGAAGGGCGCTTTTCAGTATGGGCGAAGTTTCTTTCGCAACAGCACCACTGAGGAAAACAAATAAAGCGAATGTTGAAGCAGCCAATAGCCCCCAAATCGTTCCTTGCCACGAGAGTGAGAGATCACCTTGAGAAAAAATGTTTGCCGCCAAAACCGAGCCGATGAGCAGTATTCCAATCGAGATAAGTTTACCCCTGGTTGGTTTTTTCTTCTGGAGAACCCATTCGTATAGTGTCCCAATCCAAACAAACTGAAATAAAAGGACGATAGCTAGGGAAGCATTTATGGTCTGTAGCGATTGATAATAAAACATACCTGTCAGTCCAAATGGAATTCCGGATAGAAGGAGTTTTGTAACCTGCTTGTACGTAAGGTTTTTCTTTTTTACAAAAATTACAAACATCCAGCTCAAAACTGCACCAAAGAAATACTGCACACCAGTTACCTCTGGTGTTGAAAAACCAGCGCTATATGCCAGTTTAACAAATGTGGAAAGTATGCCGTAACAACAACCTCCCAAGAAAACAATAACTGCATAATGCCACAACTTCATGAACAATCCTCCTTTTTTGAATACAAAAAAGCCACACAAATGCGTAAAGGCATTCGTGTGGCGAAAATAGAGATGACTCTCTAGAAAAATCCACATCCATCGGGTTTTAGTATTTCGTTCATTTCGGTATCAGTATAAAAGCAAAGGTTTGTTCTTGTCAATAATCTGATTCGGAGAGAATCAGGATGAAATCTAAAGTAGGTCAAAGCGACAGTAACAGTTAAATACAAAGTAATGTGATTAAATAGCAATCAAGCCCAAATTATTTTTTGAATATTTGGGCCAAAATTACTTCATATGTGAAATGTAAGAATGTTCATGTGGATTTCTCTCTACAAGTTAAATTCCTGAGGAAAAAACCTTGCATTTTCAAAAAAGAGTGTTTTATTATTGTCCGCAAAGGGAGCTTGTACATCAACTGGATTGTGACTGTTCAATCAGGCAATACCATTTCTGGCCAGAAAAGACGTACCTTCAGCTAACTTTCACAAAATTTGAGGGCTGTGACAAATCGGAAATCGCTAACACAGCCTTACAGGATTTAACCGTCGCAGGGCAAAACCTGGATCGCTAAACTTCCAGCATGGTGATGTTGCCTAAGATCTATGCACGGGGCAGCTATTCAGTTTTTTTTAATGCAAAGTCACAGCTGAGAGGAAGAGCATTCATGAATTATGACCAGTTGACCAAGGAGATTTTGTCTCGAGTTGGCGGTATTGAAAGCGTTACCATAGTTATTCATTGTGTAACACGATTGCGCTTTCAATTGAAGGACGAAGGATTGTCCAAAACGGAATGGCTGCGACAGGAATGATTAAAGGATTCAATGAACTGTTTTTGCTTTCGGTTGGATTACTGAAACATCTGGGACGTATCAATTGTCTTGACCTACTTCATTGGTTTTAAAGATCCAACAGAAACAATGTCAACAAATATGGGCGACAAACAAGAACCCATTCCCAACATAAGTCAATTGAATGACCAACCATTTGAAATTGTTAGTCCGATGACCGGTACTGTTGTTAGACTCCAAGATATTAAAGACGAGACTTTTGCAGGAGAGCATATGGGGAAAGGGATAGCCATCCGCCCCACGAATGGACGTGTCGTTTCCCCAGTGAACGGCATTGTACAAACGATTTACCGTACTAAACATGCCATTGGTCTCATTAGTGATGACGGGGTAGAAATACTCATTCATATCGGACAAGATACGGTTCAGTTAAAAGGTCAGCATTTCAATGCATTTGTTAAGGATGGTGATCGTGTTCAGGTCAGTGATGTCATTGTAGGGACCAAAAATGACATGGTTAATGAAAAAGAACATTTAATCAAAGTATATGTATAAAAAATAGGGAGGTACGTGGAAATGTTTAATGAAATCACTAAATTCCCGGATAATTTTCTGGTGGGGTGGAGCTACAGCTGCGAATCAAATTGAGGGAGCTTACCTGGCTGATGGTAAGGGACTGACGACCATTGATTTGATGCCGACGGGGCCCAAACGTAATCAGGTTTCGACTGGCAACTTAAATTCATTTGTACCCGAGGAAGGCGAGTTTTATCCTTCACATGAAGCTATCGATTTTTATCATCGTTATAAAGAGGATATCGCGCTTTTTGCTGAAATGGGTTTCAAATCATTTCGAATGTCGATCTCCTGGGCCCGTATCTTTCCCAATGGTGACGATATAACTCCAAATGAAGCAGGATTGCAATTTTACGATGACGTGTTTGATGAACTTCTGAAGTACAATATTGAGCCTGTCGTTACGATTTGTCACTTTGATTTACCCGTGAACTTGGCGAAAACGTATGGCGGCTGGAAAAACCGAATCATGATTAAACTATTTGAAAAATACTCTAAAACACTGTTTGAACGCTATAAAAATAAAGTGAAATACTGGATGACATTCAATGAAATTAATATGTTATTGCATCTTCCTTATACAGGAGCGGGCATTATTTTTGAAGAAGGCGAGGACAAACAACAAGTTCTGTATCAAGCAGCGCATCATGAACTGGTTGCAAGTGCACTAGCAGTCAAGGCTTGTCATGAAATTATTCCTAACGCCATGATGGGATGTATGTCGGCGGCTGGAAATGTGTATCCATACAGTAGCAATCCGGAAGATTACTGGGAAGTAATGAAAATGGAGCGTGATTCATACTTCTTGATTGATGTGCAGTCCAAAGGGGAGTATCCCGGTTATGCCAAACGCTTTTTCATCGAGAATGGAATTCAGCTAGAGCTTGAGTCTGAAGATTTGGAGATTTTGAAGACATATACTGTGGATTACATCGGTTTCAGCTATTATTCGAGCCGTTGTACCAGTGCTGATCCTGAAATTCTGAAAAATTTTACGGATGGGAATGTGTTTGGTTCCGTAATCAATCCTTACTTGGAAACTTCCGAGTGGGGATGGACGATTGATCCAAAAGGCATGCGTATTACCTGCAACCAGTTGCATGAAAGGTACAACAAACCATTGTTTATCGTTGAGAATGGACTTGGTGCGCAAGATACTCTTATGGACAACGATACCATTGAAGACGATTACCGCATCTCGTATTTGGATCTTCACTTTGCAGAGATTGCTGAAGCAATAAAAGATGGGGTTGATATTATAGGGTACACAAGTTGGGGGCCGATTGATCTTGTGAGTAACGGTACCGGCGAAATGAAGAAGCGGTATGGTTACATCTATGTGGACAAAAACAATGACGGTTCTGGCACGCTTAGAAGAATTAGAAAGAAAAGTTTTCATTGGTACAAAGACGTCATTGCGAGTAATGGAACAAAGTACTTTCAGAAATAATCACTTTATCTGTAATGGACCGCATAATCTTAAATTTTTGAAACTGCTGCAAATTGAAAGGGCATCAGACACTGATGTTCTTTTCTTTAGTTAGGGTGAAAAATATTGTTTATTGAATTTGTTTGTTTATATCACCAAGTTTAGTGGCTTTGGTGTAATACAACCGTTGGGCGAGGATTTGATAGATATTGTGGACTACGGCGCAGTTGGAGAAGATTACACCGGAGTTAATTAAGATTAACGGATCTTATTTCTTTCGTGAGCAGTTTGAATTTAGAGTGGACGCGAAAAAGGAGACTTAATCAAATGTGTATTTTTCATGTCAGACAAAGCTCCCCTTACTTTGACAGTCATTAAGCTGTATGTTTATTAATGAGTATTAAAAGAAGGAGAGGACAAAAAAATGAGAATGAAATTAGGAAGGAAAGCTACTTTATGTTTTTCCACAATCGCTCTCTTGTTTTCAGTTATTGCTCCGTTGTCAGCTTCTGCAGATGCAGCAACTGTAACGCTTGACACTTACAAAAATTTCACAAATCAAGAAATAGTTTTATTACAATCAGTAATATTTAAAGATGACACGGCATATACAGATGTATCAGTTACAGGGAAAAGAGTGAAATTTTCAATTAATGGTTTGGAAAATCCTTTTAATGCTAATTATTATAATCGTTTGGTCTGGACAAGTGATGAAAATACACCGAGTATAGAAAATACGTTATCAGTAAAAATTGCACCAAAAACAGGGAGTCTTTACGGTTCCAGTAGCTATGAGAACCTTTCTCTGATAAAACAAAAGATCAACTCTGATTCAAAAGTATATGGATGGATTCAATTAGAATCAAAAGAGTGGGCTAAAGCAGGATCAGCTATAATTAAATATTAAAAAATCCTTAACGTTTGAGGTAAGTGAATGCTCAAATAAAACAGAAATCTCTGCTAACCACAATTGGTCGGCAGAGATTTTTCGTTGACCAGTTTGAATTAGAGTAGATGTGAAAGGCTCAACTGGGTAACTGGTATGAGTCTTTTTTATACCCATTAAAAAATAAATATGCAAATATTTAGATTATATTTATAGATCAGCAAGTTTATGTTTAGACAGGTTTTTAAGAATGATTTATATTGGTAATAGTTCAATATATTGCTAGGAGGAGATCGAGTGATAAGTAAAATTAAAGCATTATGGAGCATTTTAATTGTAGTGATAGTGTTCTTGAATATGTCAGCTATAGAGGTAAAAGCAGAAGCTGTAAGCGATGAATGGTCGATTAAAACGACTATAGAAAATCCTAAGGCGGTAAGTGCTGTTTCTGAATTGAATGGCAAGATATATATTTTCGGTGGTTCTTCAGGATCAAACCCATATTAGGATGTTCAAATTTATGAGCCGAAAAATAATATATGGGCCTCAGGAAGTAGCATGCCTACGGCTCGTTCTACAGCAACTTCCGTTGTTTATAGAAATGATATTTATGTTATTGGTGGCTATACAGGTAATGCCTTTAGCTGGACAGGAGGCTCCTCAGTAAATAATGTTGAAGTTTACAATACCCAGACAGATACATGGAGTGTTAGGAAAGCTATGCCGCAGGCTGGCTTTAGGTTCGTTGACAAGTGTTTTGTATAAGGAAAAGATTTATGTGTTTGGTGGGATGACAACAAATACGCGTTCAGTTGCTACTGTCCAAGTATATGATCCGGCTTCCGACAGCTGTTCAACGAAGAAACCTATGCCGAATACACTTCATGGTTCCTCTGCAGTTGTACATAAGGACAAAATCTATCTTGTAGCAGGTAGACATATTGATAATAATTCAAATGTCTCACTAAACACATTTCTTGAATGTGATCCTGATAACGATAACTGGTCAACTAAACCCAATCTTTTGACAGCACGTGGAGGGGCCCAAGCTGTCATTTATTCCAATAAAATATTTGCTATTGCTGGAAAAACTGAAGCAGGTGGACGTAGTTATGAACTTAATGCAGTAGAATCCTTTGATTTTGAACAGAATAACTGGTCTCCTGAGGCTAGCTTAAAGCAAGCCAGAAGTAGGGCAGGGGCTATAACATTAGGTGGACAAATTTACGTTATTGGAGGAAGTCAGAGTACATTGGCAAATTCTCCGGTTAATACTATAGAGATATTCGGGAAGATTGACGGTTCCACACCTGAGCCGGCACCAACTCCCGAACCAACTGATCCATCTCTACCAACTGGGGACCGTGCAATTCTGGTGGTTACTATGACAACTGGTTTGGAAAAGGAGTTTGACCTAAGCATGAAAGAGGTCAATGACTTTATCTCATGGTATGAGGGCAAGCAGGCTGGTTCTGGATAGGCTTCATACGCCATTAATAAACACGATAATAATAAAGGTCCATTCAGCAGCCGAAAGGATTACATGCTATATGATCGTATCCTAACATTTGAAGTAAGTGAATATTCTAAATAAATTTAAAAGCTCTGCTAACCTTAATTGGTCGGTAGAGCTTTTAACTGTTCACGCCTCTTATAATGTATCAAGGTATTCTTTCTGGGATTTGATATAATCTTCCACACCATCATGATAGGTAAATCTACCGCCATTTTTATCAATAATCCAGTTGATCTTCTCGTCATTTAACAAGACTCCATACATGCAGTGATGAAGCAGTTCAATTTGTTTTTCATCCCTAATTCGGATCAAGTGTTTTTCTTGTTCGTCAATGAGGTACCATTTCGTTTCTGTTTCATCTACATCTAGATCTACATCCGCATCCACATACAGTATTGATACCGACAAGGGGAATGGCCAGTCAAACCAATGTTCTCGCTTGTCTTCTCTATAACCTTCAAATGCCATGGTTATTTCCTCCTACTTGGATAATTTCCTGATTAGTTAACTGTAACTAACGTGCTGCGATTGTACGCTTTATTGAACACTGTTTTTTGGGAACTCGCAGCTATCCTCAGCCTTTGGCATCTTGGCACTAATGGGGTGAATGACCTGCCGTTTGAGGTTGGCACGAACTGCGATGCGTCTGTTTAGGCTGGGTTAATGGGGGGGAGGTCCGAACTTTATTGTAAATCCCTCATTTGCTCAATTTGTAAAGGCAATGCTGGTTCAATGGAGAATTTTCGGCAGTAGCCCCTTTTGACAATGGACGAGTAGGCTTTTAGGAATACACACATTAAATTTACTGCTGTTCTTGTCTTATCCTATTGGCTCAGGAATATCGCCCCCATATTCTTTCCATGGCTTTACGTGCGCCATCGTAAACTTCTGCAAAAGTTTAGTGTAACTTTGGCAACCGTCTATTCCGCTATTGTTGTTGCATAATAGTTGTGTCCGCTTTCGTCGTTCATTGTTCTGATCTGTATAGTATACGGAAACGCCGGGTAACAAAGAAGTTGAACGCTTTGTTACCTGATATCGAACGCTACTCCAATACTCTACAATAATTCTGCTGAGCGAAGACGGGTGCCCAACATGATGGAACTGGAGATAAAGACAGGTAGCAGTGTAGTGGACATAAAGGCGCGCGGTTGCTGGCTTTGGGAAGAAGGGGACAACAAGAGCGATATGCGCTATATATTGTAATCATAGAGGGCTGGGATGGTGACCAAAAGATCATTACATTTTCCTCGTCTGGAAATAGGCATTATACGGTATTAAACCTCCAATGATCGGGAGTTTATTTTTTGTACTCAGAATATAATTTGTGCATAACACATCAGGAGGCTACATACATGTCAAAAAGACTCGAAGGTAATGGATTATGGGAAAGCAGCTGCATCTTCATACTGGAACATAAGGAAGCGTATCTAAAGCTCATGAAAGACCGTCAACGGCGCGGCAAGCCAGAGTTGGATGATCAGGAAGTGCAGCTAATCGAGCAAGCGCTAATAGATTCCTACAACTCACGTACGGCTGTCACGCGGTGAGGATGATTTTAGCTGGATTAAGTTGGAGGATATTATTTCTGCAAGTACATAAAAGGCCCTAGGTAACCGGGTCTTTTTTACGTCCTTTACCAAGTTAAAATATGTTTACTATTTAATATTTTTCGTATATATTAATATTTGGAAATTATTTTTCATAAATTTTTCCTGCGAAAATAGATTGAATTAATAGAGGAGATTATCTCAATGAGCATTTCATTAAGAATAGAACGCAAATCCGGTGTTGAACCAATCGAGTTTGTAAAGGGTGAGATCACTGGCTTTACTTATAAGAATAATAGTTCCATAAACCTTTCAGCAAAGGCTACAAACTCGGCTCATTCGCCACATATTCGAAGCAAAATTCCGCTTCATTCGCTTCCTTCAGTTATAGACAATGCGGATAATTCCAACATGCTGTACACATGGGCAAACGCAGAATATAAACCTGATAGTGAGGGCTACTATCGAAAATGTAACATCCAAGTCGTGAGAAATGAAAACGCGATCCGTGATATTACGTTTACACACGCTTATGTAGATAAGTATCAAGAACAGATTGATACCAGCAAAAAGATTCTTGAGTTTGAACTTGTTTTAAAACAAAAAGAAGATCAATTGGGAAAAATTCAGTACACTCCTCAGTTAGAACCTAAGGAAACAAGAGAACAGGATCAGCCTGATGTCTCGCAAAAAATACTAGAAGGCGCATATAGTAAGAATATGTTAGTGTATGCAGGAAATAATACTTTTCCGTTTGAAAATCCTATGGTAGAACTAGAAAAGACTTGGGTGCGAGGCGTAGAGCAGGTAAAAGATTCGACAGACACTGTAATACATTATCCTGATCGTAAAGCATTTACATTAGTAGCTGTTCCTATAGCTCGAAAGAAGTACGGGGACATCACAGCAAATTTACTTCAGCATTCACTTGATTACAAACCAGGACATTTACACTTTAATGAGTGGTCGTATGAGGCGCAGCAAATTAAAAAATCCAAAGAACATAATATGTATGTAATTGATAAAGCAGTACAAAAAGCTAACGACAAAAAAGTTAAAAGTTTTTCAAGTGAGGGGTCTATTGCAATTGAAAGTGACAGAGATTTGTATAACGCTTTTCACAAAATGAAGTACAAAATAGATGGAACATATGTAAAAGGACAATGGAAAATTACTACAATATATTATGATGTATATAATTTTGAATATAATTTTAAACAAATGTTTACTGGGGACAACAAGCTCGGTTGGGCTGCGGCCAACCTAACAAATTTAATGGAATCATGGGGAACACTCAATGAGTATACATCTTATGTTACAGTAACTGATACAAAAAAGGCTTGGAAGTGAGGTGTGAAGTGCAGATGAAGCGCAGATACATCTACATTTTGATCTCTCTACTAGTTATAGCTACTACTTTAATTTTTCTGGAAAATTCTGGAGACGACACGATCAGGAAGTACCCATATGGCAAAGATACGTTAGAGTTTTTTGGAGATGGGACTTTTCAGATTTACAGAGGAGGAGGAGCGGGTGAGCCTCCAATACTATACACTCATCAAATTGAAGCTCCAAATTCAGTGATTGATAACGTTCTGTCTTATAAAATAGAAAAAAATATCGTATATGTGGTTGGTGAGAATGGCTTCATTAAATTGGATTCAAGTACCAACACGTACGAGCAAAAGAAACGGATTTCCGACTTTACTTCCAAAGATAGAGAAATATTCAATAAATTAATAGAAAAATAGAAGTTATCATAGCAAATGTGTTAGAAAGGGAGCTTTAATTTGTTCACTAAGGTTAAGTTAATATGCGCTTTAGTTGAGTAATTGTTATGTAAGTATTCTAAATTTATAAAAAATGGTTAACCACCAGTGGTGATTTTATGATTATTAAAATTGAAGGTTACTTTTTTCAAAATTTGATTACTGGTCACCAATGCACACAAGAAGAACTATATCAAAAGTATATACAAGCAAAAATGATAACTCTTAATATTAGAGATTTACCTGATATATTTTGTCGACTTCATAATTTTAATCGATTGCGTTTTGAAGATGACACAGAGGTTGGTTATGTGATTGATACAGATACAGACAGGATATAGAGACCGATATATTGATGTTTAAAGTTTAAAGCGATTTATCCGAAAGATATCTTCCTATCTCCTTTAATTACAAGTAATGAAGGACTCACTTAACTGGCTAACGGAACAAAAAAATAGATACATAATAAGGAGAGGTCTTATAGCGGTGGGAAAATATACTTGTCCTTGCTGTGGTTACAAAACCTTAAACGATGAACCGCCTGGAACCTATGATATTTGTGAAATTTGTTTTTGGGAAGATGATGGTATTCAGTTTGCAGATCCTGATTATGATGGCGGGGCAAACATAGTATCTTTAAGACAGGGCCAGCAAAATTATAAAGTTTTTGGCGCTTGCGAAGAAAAATGCATAGAGTTTGTGAGAAAAGCCTCAGATAAAGATATACGCGATACGAACTGGGAACCCTATAACTAACTGGAACGTTAGTTCTACTTTCCATCTAATGTTAAGAGGAATTTTCTTGAAGTTTTTGAAGGAGCAAATATAGATATGTGGGGTGGCACTGGAACGCGCCGAAGGGTTTAATCGATTAGCCAGGCAAAGAGTGGTACAAGGGCTTCTTCGGGGATTCCACCACAAAAACGGCCTTTTTTATCGTTGGGGATAAGATCAAAGTAACAAGCCAAGGTACTTGGAACTGGACAGAACGTTTAATATCGTAAGGCGAGTAGCTTGACCTTACATAAATTCTTTTGAAATATCACCAAACCGTTGCATAATCCGAAAGAATGGGTGATACCCTACTGGCATGCGCTGACGGGATGTTTATTGTTTTGGAATATAGTAGAATTCATTAATTGAGTCTTGAGGAGTGAAAAATATATACTCGAAGCCATAACTCAATGCAATTAAATTGAATTAAGGCAGATATAAAGAAGGACTCTATCAGCTAAATGCTGTAGGAGTCCTTCTTGTTGTTCTTTAGTTGTGGCAATAGTAAAAGTTCTTCATCAGTGGCACCTTGCTGGATACGCTGGTAAAGTGTTTTTATTTTCCTAGAAGTCCATCCCATAAACAAGACCTCGCATAGCCTGTGGAGTAAACAAAGGAGGCGTTACGTGTGAGAGGAATAGAAAGAGGTTACGAAGAGACGGCCGGGAAGATTTGGACATCGATAGCTGCTGTCTTGGCACTCTTCATTTTGTTGGTAATCATCTTGAAATTAATTCTTTTATAAAGATTATTAGGCTCTACCGGTTTATCTGGGTGTGAGCCTTTGTTTTGTTTACCTGCATGCCCTATCACTGAACGTATTTATACATATATTAAGGTGAACGACAAATAAAGGAGGTTTAAGACATGGGTGCATATGAAGGTGCAGGTGGCGGCGGTGTATGGACTTCTACAGCGGCAATTTTAGTGCTCTTTATTCTCTTAGTTATCATCACTAAATCACTTTGGGTTTAATTCGTGAAAAGAACTGTTGGATAATACCACTTCACTCATGGATGGCAAATAGTTGAACTCAATGAGCGCATAAGCTATTTGGCAATAGCTACAGTATTCGCTTCTCTTTTGGCGAATACTTGGTGGATTTCCTGCCATAATAGATTTGCGCTTATTGTATTTTGTAAGAAGGGGAATGTTTCATTGAATGGGTACAATCCTTCCTAATACCTAAATTTAATCTCAGATAGGGCCTTATTAGTTTGCAACAATAACTGGTATGAGTCTTTTATTTGCGATAATACGCACGATACTTTGACACATCTTTCAGTATAGTATTTAGAAGATTTATTATACTTTGGAGGTATCCTATGATAAGAGAATTGGCTTGAGGGTTAATTGCTTTCACTGGCGGCTATTGGGGATGAGATTATTGTGAAAATACAAGAGAGTAATGTAACTGTTGATCATAAGTACAAATTGGTAAAGTAGAATACCGAACTGTTCGCAGCTACGCTAAGTCAGGTAGATGGAAATAATAATCCAATATTCGAAAATGTACATGATCAACTTAAAAGTATTGAGACTAAAAGAGACATGCTAAATCGAAAAAATTAGGTGTTGTGATTTGATGCTTGAATTCTTTTTAAAGCTATGATTTTCTTAGTAGATTCAATATATTTTTCCAGCGGCCATTTCTTAGCTTTTGTTTATATAGCAAAATTACATAACATTTTCCCATTAGTGAGTTTATTCTTAAAATTGATTCTTGAGATGGGGTTATAATTACGGCGATACAATTTTAGTAGGATTATTCATCCAAAACTAAAAGACTCTATCCAAATATCGACAGAGTCTTTTGTATGAATATTTGTTTTAGGATGGAAAAAGTGTTTCGGAATCTGCGGAACCGCCGTCACCAAGCCAACGGTTAGGACCTGCAAATGAGAAAGTTTTCTCGTTTCCAGATATTTTGACATTAGCGATTTTCCAACCTGGTTTATACCCAGATCCATCAGTTCTAATAGTAATTTTTTCTGATGTCACCTAGGTTACTAGTGCTGATTCTTGTTGTATCGGAATCTCCTTGTTCAAAGCTACCATTGAGTGTAGCGGTAGCATAATCTCCATTAGAACCATACAGAGTTATAGAGATGTTCGAGTCTGTTCCGGCATCTTTGAGATTGGCCGTATTTACAGTAACGACATATTCAACATTAGCAAAAGGCGTAACAGACTCTATACTTCTATTTGAGTCTTGTAATGAACTATAAGTGTCACTTGTGACCTGATCTGCAAAAGAAGGTGCAGCAAAAGCTACAGATGAGATAAGCATTGCTACTGATGCTAGTAAAGATACTTTTTTCATTAATTGTTACCACCTTTCTAGTATTTGTATTTAATGTTATACATGTGTAATGTATTTGTACATAGTTCATTGGTTGTGAAGAGAAATTTTTTCTTGTCTTTGTTTGTTGTATTTTATCTTTATGTGTCGGATATTAGCTTTCTAAATAATCATGTAAGGGTATGATTATTTAGAGAAGGATTTTTAGCGCTTATCCAGAATGAATTGTCGAGTTGATCAACATGAATCATACATATGAAGTGTTGATCCAATATCGAATTGTTTTCAGCTGCATTAAGTCAGATAAGAGCATCTGTAGTCCAGCCGTTGAGTAGGATATGATGGAGTTTGTGGAATACGGTGGTGGGCAAGTGGGGCCTTATAAAGTTTTAAAATAAAAAATTGAGCAAACAATGCAGCAACGTACAAACCATGGACGGATATACAGCCGGAATACTTAAGTGAAAAAAGCTGAAGCAAGTTTGAGGGCTATAGGTGTGGTCAGTTGTACACAAAGTATTTGAGTCAAGAATGCTGCTGCTTTTGACTGGGTACCATTTCGCTTCTGTTTTAACCAGTGGAAGCATAGTTGAATATGTATGGTATTTAAAAGGAAGGCAACTGAATTTAGCAGTTCTATGGGATTTAGGAGTTGGGTGTATCGTTTAACACAAAAAAAGCAGGAAGAATCCTTCCCGCTTTTGCTTGAAAACGATTATTAACGTCTGCGTTGTCTATCATTTACGCTAAACAGATTAACAGCCAGTGCGTTACCTCTTGCACGCGCAATGGCTCTTTGAGTGGAACGGATGTTTAATCTTCTTCTTCTTAAATCACGTTTGCAATGTCTTCTGCTCATAATATCACCTCCCTTCAAGAAATGAAGGTACGGTTAAATCTTAGTGGCGTTTATGCTTACGCTTGGAAATTTTGATATTCAAGGCATTGGTTGCTAGTGCATTTCCGCTTCCTGTTTTAGCAGCTGCGGCTTGAAAGACTTTAACGACCAGATATCTGTTTTTCCCGATGCGATGCTTATACGTTTTAACTCTATTTCTGATCATCTGCATATCTCCTTTGCTTAGTTCTGCTATATACATATGTCAATTGTGATAGTAATGTATCAGCATAAATCTATTAAAAGCAAAAAGAAGCTAGTACCTATATTCCTAATGGATAATAAAAAAACTCATGCGAACCTGTCTTCGCCTTTTCAACTTTACGTTGCAGGAGAATGTTACAGGCAGGTCGGCATGAGTCTAATAGTGTAGATAAAGATAATAGGCAGTTAGTATGAAAATTATTTACTATTAAGAGTGTTAAGTTTCTTCTCGTAGTACGCCTCTTGAGCAAGAATATGATTCAGTTGTTCAGAGAGCTGTTTATATTCTTGGCTGTCTTCTGGATAATTATTTCTTTCGAAAATTACAGCTTCGAGTTGCTTTTCTAAATACCTGAAATGGATAAGTATTTGTATATACTTAATACGGTCATAGGTTGTTATGTGGGAGTTCTCTTTTGCATACAAATGATCCATTGTTGGAACTACACAGCTTATGGCGATAAATATCACAACAAACGCTGAAATTATAATTTTTTTCATTTAATTCCTCCTACAGAGCTATAAGTAATTAATATACCATATTTATCTAAAACAAAGAAAGATCTATTAGTTTTGCCCATGACAGTATAGCTGCTCAAGGTCAGTGGGGGATTATTTGAGATGAGGAGGCTGATTTTTAGTAGAAAAAATAGGGATAGGTTGCTGAAATGAAAAAATAGTTGTGAGATACATAATAAACATAATAGCAATACAAAACCGGCTTGCCCTAGGCAGCCGGTTTTGTATTAGTGGATAGAATAACGGGGAAGAAAGAACGAGAAATCAGTGGAAGTCCCGGAAGAGTCCTACAACCTTGCCCAAAATGCTGACGTGTGTCAGGCGAAGCGGTTCAAAGGCTGGATTTTCAGGTTGAAGCCGAATATGATCCTTTTCTTTGTAGAAGGTTTTAACTGTAGCTTCGTCTTCATCTGTCATAGCTACAACAATATCACCATTATCAGCGGTCTGCTGCTGACGTACGATTACATAGTCTCCGTTAGCAATACCAGCTTCAATCATGCTTTCGCCTACAACAGATAACATGAATATTTTATCCTCACCAACAAAGTGTTGGGGAAGAGGAAAGTAATCTTCAATATTTTCTGTCGCCGTAATAGGAAGGCCAGCAGTTACTTTGCCGACGACGGGGACACGACTAATGGAGTAATTAATCAAGTTGCTGTTATCCGATTCGTCTTGACCGAGTAACTCAATAGCCCGTGGTTTTGTAGGATCGCGGCGAATGAGTCCTTTTTTCTCTAAACGATCCAAATGACCATGAACCGTAGAACTGGAGGCTAATCCGACAGCCTCGCCTATTTCGCGTACAGAAGGGGGGTATCCCTTTAGACGCACTTCATTGCGGATAAATTCAAGAATGGCCTGCTGGCGGCTCGAAATCTTAGACATACCGTATCAACCCCATTTAGTAACGTTTGGGAAAATTATAGCATAGAACCTCCGTTCGTACAAACATAAGTTCTAAATAATCCCTGAAAATAATTGCGAACTTTTGTTCTCTTTTCTATTGAACAAAACAAATGTTCGTGTTATATTGTGAAAACATAAGAACAAACGTTTGGAGGACACAGCCAATGATGAAATATAGCACTTATCAAAGTATTTTTCCGATGAATTTAGAAAATTTACAGGAGACTCGAAAAGAGGGTAGGGCACGTTTTATGCAGATTATTACCAATACTCTTTTACTTAAGCTTCTTATTATAGTGATTGTTGCTTGGATTGCAGGGGCAGGTGTACTTACAGTTTTCGCGGCACCTTCAGCTTCCAAGGAAGAAGTGGCTAAACTGACCGTACAACCTGGGGATACGTTGTGGGAGATTGCCGCAAATCATAAACCGGAACGAATGGATACACGGGTATATATAGAAGGAATTGTGCGGATTAACGGTTTGGAGGATCGGGGAGTGCAGGCAGGTCAGGTACTCAAGCTTCCTAACTTCTGATCTATAGTCTATTAGAGCTTGTCAGGGAGCGTAATACGGGAGCCTTGACAAGCTCTTTTCTACATGTCAAAGTGTATTATATCTTTGCTTTTATGGAGGGGACACAATTTGGATATAGACAGCTTGGTACAGCGCATTAATGAATTAGCGCGCAAAGCAAAATCCGAGGGTTTGACGGAAGAGGAAGCCACAGAGCGCGCCAATCTTCGGGAAATTTATTTAGGTAACATTCGCCGTAATTTTCGGCAGCAGCTTGAGACGATTGAATTTGTGGACGATGATACATCGAAAGGAAATGACGGGCTGAAGCATTAATGTTGTTAAAGTGCCCAAGCCTGCAATTTGCCTTTTGTTTTAGGTACCTTTTATGGTATCTATATAGATCAGCTTTGAGGCAATTGTTTTAATGTAATATATCTGGGAAGGAATTGAGAGATGGCCCGATCATTTGAAAGAAAAGTACGCAAAAACACAGCGCATTTAAATAAATCGCGCAAAAAGCAAGGCATTCAAACCATTAGCGGCGCAGGTTCTACAATGGATATTTTCCGTGGCCGTAACATTACTGTGCCAATTATGCTGGCTGGTCTTTCTGTATTGTACATGCTTATGAGTTACTTTTTGACTAAGACCGGTATGCGAGGGATGGATTGGCTTGTATTCGGCCTGTACTTGATGCTGGCTGTTATCTTTTTCATCCGTCGTCCTTATTTGAAAGTGGGAAAGGATACTCTCTATATGCTGAAAGGTGGTAGAGAACGTCCAATGACGGCAGGGGACATGAAAGCCATCAAGATTGAAAAGGGTTACGTAACCGTTGAAAGAAAAGGTAAGGGTGGTAATTTTATTTTCACAAAATCATTAGGTCGCTATGACACGGATGCCATTGCAGAGCGACTTGAGAAGTTTGCGCTATCCAATCAGATACAGGTAGACAAGAAATAACTGATTTAGCCTGTAGCTCTGTAACAAAGGCCGTATGATGTTATTTCATATAACATGCTGCGGCCGCTTGCTTAATATGGGCACACATAACGATTCAAATGCTTAATCAAGCAAATAGGCGTACATATACTGTGGAAAGAGAGTGGATAATTCAGATGACGATTCAGGCGGTAATGTTTGATCTTGATGATACCCTTTTGTGGGATGAACGTAGTGTAGAAGAGGCATTTGATGCAGCGTGTCAAACAGGCTCCCGTGAAGCAGGCGTTGATCCAAAAACTCTGGAGGAAGCCGTACGTAAGGAAGCACGCGCTTTGTATGAATCCTATGAAACCTTTAGTTTTACTCAAATGATCGGCATTAATCCGTTTGAAGGATTGTGGGCGAATTTTACAGCAGGTGAGCAACCTGAATTCCGCCAATTGGAACAGTTGGCCCCTGTTTATCGAAAGGAATCATGGCGCAGAGGACTCCAGCAACTAGGGATAGATAATGAGAAGTTGGCGGAAAAGCTGGCTACCCAATTTGCTTCGGAAAGACGCGCGCGTCCACATGTATATGAAGAAACGTTCGAGATTCTAGAACAATTGAAGGGACATTACAAGCTGTTATTGCTGACAAATGGCTCCCCTGATCTACAACAGGAGAAACTGGATGGAGTTCCTCAATTAGCTCCTTTCTTTGATCATGTTGTCATTTCAGGTTCATTTGGTCGAGGCAAGCCTGATCCGTCTATATTCCAGCATGCTTTGGGGCTTCTTGGTATTGAGCCTGAACATGCTTTAATGGTAGGAGATAAACTGACGACTGATATTCAAGGAGCGTTGGCAGCAGGTGTACACTCGGTCTGGGTGAACCGAAACACTAAAACCAATACCACAGAGATCAAGCCGAAGTTCCAAATCAAGCATCTGTCTGAATTGGACGGAATTATTCAATCGTTAAAGTAAGAAATCAATAGTCTTTAGAAACGAGTATTAAGAAAACTCCCTTCGCTATTGTTACAGAGCAGAGGGAGTTTTTTTATTCACACAAGGATAAATTCGTAATTATGCTTTAATGAAGGTTGGATCTTCATACGGTTCGGCAATCCAGCCATTTTCTTCGATGAACAAGCGGATTGCGACGATCTTTTGATTCTCCATTAAAGTGAAGAAGTGAGGTATATTTTCAGGTACAGAGATAACGTCCCCCGGTGAAAGCTCTACGTTAAAATAGCCGATCTCTTCAGGGCCTTTAATGATGAAGATGCCTTTACCAGCGACAATGGCACGGATTTCATCCTCGGTGTGGGTGTGAATTTGCTCAAACTTGGCCAGCAGCTCGTCCAAATTCGGCGTTGCTTCAGATAAAGTGATAACGTCCCATATTTTATATCCGCGACGTGCGGCTAAATCCTTGATTTCAGGTTCAAATGTTTTGAGAACAGCGGCCTTTTGATTATCTGTTAAGGTAAAGTTTTCTTGCAACTCCCCAGACAATTTGGAAGCATCCCAATGTTCATACAATATCTCGTGACTCTCCAGAAATTCACGTACTTGTTCTTCACCGCTAATTCGTTCATTCGTATTACGTATTAAGATTTCGGCCATATATATTCCCTCTTTTCCACTTGGATTAATGTTGTATAAAGAATACCATGTCTTGAAACGTTGTACAATACAGGATTTCAACATTTTATAATGCAAATGACCATAGCTAAAGGATGCAGGGTTAAGTACGCTCTATAATGCTACAAACTATAAAAATGGATAAGAGAAGTCATTTTTACAAAGAACAACCTGTATAAAACGTATGTTTTTACTTCAATCTATCTAAATGATACGGTTTCTGCTAAACTAGGATTTAACGTTTTGCGGGGGTGAAGAAATTTGGATAAAGTTAGCTTGCAGGATGCATTACAACGAAGAATACTCCTTCTTGATGGGGCCATGGGCACCATGATTCAACAGGAAGACCTTTCCCCCGATGATTTTGGTGGGGAAGAGCTGGAGGGCTGTAATGAAATGCTGGTCTTAACGAGACCGGATGTCATTCAAGGGATTCATGAAGCATACTTGAAGGCCGGAGCAGATCTAATTGAAACGAATACATTTGGAGCAACATCCGTCGTTTTGGCGGATTACGATATACCAGAACGTGCCCGTGAAATTAATCTGGTGGCGGCCAAACTGGCGCGTAACGCGGTGGATAAATACAGCACTGCGGACAAGCCTCGTTTTGTAGTAGGAGCTATGGGCCCAACCACGAAAACCTTGTCTGTCACAGGTGGGGTTACATTTGCTGAGCTGATTGAAAGCTATCAAGAGCAGGCCTTGGCGCTTATTGAAGGCGGCGTGGATGTACTCCTTTTGGAGACCTCACAGGATACGCTTAACGTCAAAGCTGGAAGCATCGGAATTCGGCAAGCTTTTGAGCAGACAGGTATCGAGCTTCCGCTAATGATTTCAGGCACGATTGAGCCTATGGGAACGACGTTGGCCGGACAAAATATCGAATCCTTTTGCATATCACTGGAACACTTGCACCCAATTTCGATTGGATTGAATTGTGCTACAGGTCCAGAGTTTATGCGTGATCATATTCGCTCTCTGTCTGAAATGTCCTCTGCAGCTATTAGCTGTTATCCAAATGCGGGCTTGCCCGATGAAAATGGCCAATACCATGAATCGCCTGATTCATTAGCACGTAAAATGGCTGCTTTTGCTGAAAAAGGCTGGTTGAATATTGCTGGGGGTTGTTGTGGTACCACGCCTGAGCATATTCGAGTTATGAGTGAAAGTATGGCGCAGTTTGAGCCGCGTCCGCTGGTAGGTCATCATCCTCCTGCCGTATCGGGCATTGAGCCTGTATATATTGAACAGGACAATCGTCCGTATATGGTTGGTGAGCGAACGAATGTTCTGGGCTCCCGCAAATTCAAGCGTTTGATCGTGGAAGGCAAATATGAAGAGGCATCTGAAATTGCCCGTGCTCAGGTAAAAAGCGGAGCGCATGTCATTGATATTTGTGTGCAGGACCCGGATCGCGATGAAATGACGGATATGGAAGCATTTTTGAAACTGGTTGTAAACAAGGTAAAGGTACCTTTAGTGATTGATACCACGGATATTAAAGTCATTGATAAAGCACTTCAATATTCGCAAGGCAAGGCAATAATTAACTCCATTAATTTGGAGGATGGTGAAGAGAAATTTGAGAAAATGGCTCCTCTTATTCATAAGTACGGCGCCGCTGTTGTTGTTGGAACAATTGATGAACGCGGACAGGCTATTTCACGTGAGGATAAGCTTGAGGTAGCTAAACGTTCTTATGATCTGTTGGTGAACCGTTACGGTTTGGCAGCGGAGGATCTAATTTTTGATACGCTCGTATTCCCAGTAGGAACAGGTGATGAGCAATATATCGGTTCAGCTAAGGAAACCATTGAGGGCATTCGCATTATTAAAGAAGCGCTTCCCGGGGTGCATACCATCCTGGGCATCAGTAACGTATCTTTTGGTTTGCCGGAAGCGGGTCGTGAAGTGCTCAATTCCGTCTATTTATATGAATGCACCAAAGCAGGTCTGGACTATGCGATTGTAAACACTGAGAAGCTTGAACGTTATGCATCCATTCCAGAGCATGAGCGGAAACTTGCGGAAGACTTGATCTATAAAACAAATGACGATACTTTATCCGCTTTTGTAGCAGCTTTCCGTAACAAGAAAGTGGAGAAAAAAGAAAAGATATCAAACCTTTCGCTCGAAGAACGACTGGCTTCCTATGTAGTCGAGGGAAGTAAGGAGGGACTCATTCCGGATCTGGAGCAAGCGCTCGTGAAATATTCTTCGCTGGAGATTATTAACGGCCCGCTGATGAAGGGGATGGAGGAAGTAGGACGACTGTTTAACAATAATGAACTGATTGTTGCGGAGGTGCTGCAAAGCGCTGAAGTGATGAAGGCGTCCGTAGCCTATTTAGAGCCGTTCATGGAGAAGAATGAATCCTCAGTAAAAGGTAAGATTTTGTTGGCTACAGTCAAAGGTGATGTGCATGACATTGGTAAGAATCTGGTGGAGATTATTCTATCCAACAATGGTTACCATATCGTGAATCTGGGTATAAAAGTACCACCAGAACGCATTATTGAGGCTTACCGTGAAGAAAAGGCCGATATGATTGGCTTATCCGGACTGCTTGTTAAATCGGCACAACAAATGGTGCTGACCGCACAGGATTTGAAAAATGCGAATATTGATATTCCAATAATGGTTGGTGGAGCTGCTTTAACACGTAAGTTCACTAAAAATCGTATCCGTCCTGAGTATGATGGTCTGGTTGCCTATGCAAAGGATGCTATGGATGGGCTGGATATTGCCAACAAGCTTATGAATCCTGAGTCCCGCAAAAAAATGGCTGAGGACATGGAGGCTGAGCGGGAGGCTGAAGCGGCAATAGTCGTGGAAGCTAAGCCGCTCCCTAAGCTCACTCGAGCTGTGCGCTCTAACATTGCTCAGGATCTGCCCGTCTATATTCCACCAGATACGGATCGTCATGTACTGCGTAATTATCCACTGAATTATATTTTGCCTTACGTGAATATGCAAATGCTAATGGGGCATCATCTTGGTTTAAAAGGCAATGTTGAGCAGCTGCTGGCTTCGGAAGATCCGAAAGCGATTCAGTTGAAGGAAACCGTGGACAGCATCATGTTTGAAGCTGTGACGGACGGAATCATCCAGGCACATGCTATGTATCGTTTCTTTCCAGCGCAGTCCCAAGGAAATCAAATTCTGATCTATGATCCGTCGGATGTGAGCAAGGTACTGCACACATTTACATTCCCGCGCCAGCAGGTAGAGCCTTATCTATGTCTGGCTGATTTCTTGAAATCAGTGGAATCCGGGGTTATGGACTATGTAGGTTTCATGGTCGTTACAGCTGGTCATGGGATTCAGCAGATATCTACCCGGTGGAAAGATAAAGGGGATTATCTGCGCTCGCATGCACTTCAAGCGGTAGCACTCGAAGTAGCAGAAGGGTTAGCGGAACGGCTTCACCATATTATCAGGGATAGCTGGGGGTTCCCAGACCCTGCCGATATGACAATGAAACAGCGACACGGTGCCAGATATCAAGGCATACGGGTATCCTTTGGCTATCCGGCATGTCCAGATCTGGAGGATCAGGGGCCGTTGTTCCAGTTGTTAAAACCTGAGGATATTGGCGTTGAGCTGACGGAAGGGTTTATGATGGAACCGGAGGCTTCTGTATCAGCCATGGTGTTCAGCCACCCTCAGGCGCAGTATTTTAACGTCGAAAAGGTTTAACACCTTTATCAGATAGGATAGCAAATATCCTCCGAGCTTCGGAGGTTTTTTGCTGGTCAGCAGGAAGAAGGTTAATGTTATGGAATTTTATTTTCTCGGTACAAATGCAGGGGTGCCTACGATTCAGCGAAATGTAACGTCCATCGCTCTTCGTTTGCTGGAAGAACGAAGAAGCATGTGGCTGTTCGACTGTGGCGAAGGCACTCAACAAGAGGTATTGCGTTCGCCGCTCAAACTAAGCAGACTTGAAAAAATATTTATCACCCATTTGCATGGGGATCATCTTTTCGGTCTGCCGGGACTGCTGTCGAGCAGGGCGTATCAGGGGGGAACGACACCACTGACGGTATATGGACCGCCTGGAATCCAGCAATATATCGAGCTATCTTTAGGGATCAGTCAATCGCGTATCAATTACCAACTACATATTGTGGAGCATACGGGCGGGGTTCTGTTTGATGACGGTCAATTCCGGGTGGAGTCAGCTTTGCTGGATCATCGGATCGACAGCTATGGCTACCGAGTTGTAGAGATGGATAAGCCCGGTAAGCTTAACCAAGAGCTGTTGGAGCGATATGGTATTAAGCCCGGCCCGGTGTACGGTAAGTTAAAGCGTGGGGAAAGCGTGGAGGTAGAAGGTGGAGTTATTTTGCATCCTCAGGATGTACTGGGTTCGCCGAAAAAAGGGCGTATTATCACGATTTTAGGGGATACGAGACCTTGTCCGAATACGGTAGTGCTGGCTCAAGATGCAACTGTCGTCGTTCATGAAGCCACTTTTCTGCATGAACTGTCAGATACAGCATACGAGTATCATCATAGTACGGCGCTTCAAGCAGCGGAAGCTGCAAAAGCCGCAGGTGCGGGTCAGCTAATCATGACGCATTTTAGTTCTAGGTATAAAGATCAGGAGCAGCTTCAGCCATTGCTGGAGGAAGCGCAAAGCATATTTCCCAATTCATTGCTTGCGGAGCAGCATGTGTTGTTACCGGTACCCGATATCGGTTAATAAACGATTGGAGAAGATATGTTCATGGGTGCCGGGGCTTGCCCCGGTGCCTTTGTTTTTCACCCAAATTATTTTCCGGGAAAGCGCAGGATGCGACAAGAGATGAGAACCCGTACACGGTGGTGGGGGATGAATTTGTTCTACCACATATAGAGGCGTGTCATATTCGAGTTTCTATATATCGAATTTAAAGGATTCTATTTCTTGAGTATGACCAGGAAATACAGGAGATTTCCTTTGAGGAAATAGCTCCTTCGATGGATTTCGACGAAGAAGTGAACTTATGTCATGTGAAAGCGACGGCTTTTAGCGAGGAATGGCGCCATTTTGGAGGGTTTACCAGCAATTCATGGACTTCATAAGCATTTTTGACTTAAGATAGATGAGATGAATGGAGACGGCCGATTATTTTATGACCTGAATAATTAAGGTGGTTAAATAAGAAGGAGAACATCGTTCATGGGATGAATTATAATTTTCAATGCTCTGATGTGAATGGATTTGAAGTGGGGGAGGGGATTGCGATAAAATCGTTACTAATTGATCTGGATGGAACACTTTATCATGGAAATCGGATGATCAAGGGTGCGGATCTGTTCATATCCCGATTGCGTACAGACCAGATACCTTATGCTTATGTTACAAACAATGCTTCACGTACACCCGAATCGGTGGCTGAGCATTTGGTTGGTATGGGAATTGAAGCGGCCAGCCATGAAGTATATACTTCGGCGTTAGCAGCTGCACAATATGTTGCACAGCAAAGTCCTGGAGCTCGTGTCTATTGTATTGGTGAAACAGGATTACGCGATGCACTCACAGGAGCCGGTTTGCAGCTTGTTGAGAACCATCCTGATTATGTGGTGCAGGGGATAGATCGTCAATTTACATATGATGCGCTGGCCGCTGCCATGCGTTGGATTCGGGAAGGAGCAACTTTTATTTTGACAAACCCGGATCTCCAATTGCCTTCACATGATGGGCTAACGCCAGGTGCAGGTACGATTGGAGCTGCAATTGAAGCGGCTTCACAGGTAAAGCCTATTGTCATCGGTAAGCCTTCAAGCGTATTGATGAACTATGCGCTGAACCGCTTAAACATTAGGGCGGATGAAGCTCTGGTTGTGGGCGATAATATGCTTACAGATATTGCGGCAGGTGCAGCAGCAGGTTGTAAAACAGCTCTGATCCTGTCGGGCGTGACGACCCGCGCTAATATGGATGAACATGTGCGTACCGTTGGAGTGAAACCTGACCTGATGTTTGAAAATCTCGCTGAACTGCAGGACTGGATGAAAGAAGAGCTGAAATAATAGAAAGTATATGTCTTACAAAACTTGCGAGAATTAAAAGCTATGTAGCTACGAAAGGAAAGATGTTGATATGCCGGAACTTCCTGAAATGGAAAACTACAGAATCTTATTATCAAAACAAATTTTGGACATTCCGATTACTGGAGTGACGGTTAGTCGTGAAAAGTCCATTAATACTGAAGTGGAAACGTTTGAGAAGCAATTGCTGGGAACGACCGTTGTATATTTAGAGCGTCGAGGCAAGCATTTGATTTTTCATTTAAACACGGGCGGGCGGCTCGTACTTCATCTGATGTTGGGAGGACTGTTATATCTGGGAACGGAGGAGCAGCGTCCAGATCGTACAGTTCAGATCGAATTAGATTTTAGTGGATTAAAGCTTTATTTTATCGGACTGCGCTTAGGTTATCTGCACTTGCTGACGGCTAAAGAAACAGAGGAGGCTTTGTCAGACCTGGGACCTGATCCGTTAGACCGCCGCATGACATTGGAAAAGTTTACAGCACGGCTGAAGGGACGCCGGGGGATTTTGAAAACAACGCTGGTGAATCAGCAGATTTTTTCGGGTATTGGCAATTGTTATTCGGACGAAATTGCTTATATCGCCGGATTTACACCGGGTTCCAAAGTACAAAACATTGTGCAGTCGCCAGAAAAAGTGGAAAAGCTATATCATGCCACTCAATCCGTACTACGTGAAGCTACTGCGGAAGGCGGGTACATGGAAATGCCTCTAATGGAGGGGGACACGCTAACAGGTGGATTTGATCATCAGTGTCGAGTATATGACCGCGAAGGAGAAGAATCTCCAAGTGGCGGAAAAATTGTAAGGGTTGAACTGGCGGGGAAAAAAGCATTTTATTGCCCGGTACAGCAGCATGATGCCTAAATTGCTCATCGGCTCCCATGTGAGTACGCGTGGTGGCTTTTCCAAAGCCGCTATGCGTGCGCGAGAGCAGGGGGGACGTTCATTTCAATATTTCCCGAAAAATCCTCGTAGTCTTAGACTGAAGGAATGGAGTGCTACTGATGCTGCTGCTTGCAACGCTTACTGTTTAGAGCACCAGCTTCAATCCATTGCTCATTCACCATATCCTGTTAATCCGGCTCATGGGTCCGAGCGTGGTCAGGAACTTTATGAGCTGACGATTGCTTCATTACGCAATGATCTGGATATTGCTGAAGCCTGTGGGTCAAAAGGGATCGTCGTTCATTTTGGGCATCTGCATTCGTCAGACCCACTAGAGGGCTATCGTAACATTATTAACTGTTTTAATGATGTGCTGGAAGGCTGGCAAGGAAAAGCTAAAATATTGATTGAAAATCAGGCGGGGGATCACGGGCCCATGGGAACCACGCTTGAGGAACTGGTGCAAATCCGTCAGTTGTGCCAGAATCCTGACAGTATCGGCTTTTGCTTTGACACTTGTCATGCGTATGCAGCGGGATTATGGAACGGTGGAATGGACGAGGCTTTGATCGAAAAAGGGAATCGTCTCGGCTATTGGTCAGCTCTGTGCGGAGTTCATTTGAACGATTCTAAATACCCGTATGGCTCTAAAAAAGACAGACATGCCCGTGTGGGCCAAGGCTACATTGGTACTCAAGGAATGCGTTGGATGACAGATCAGGAGGCTGTAAGAGGTATTCCTATCGTTTTGGAGAGTGGGACGGGACCTGATGGGACACATCAGGAGGATATTCAAATGATTCTAAGCTGGGAGTAAATCGGTCTGATTGGTAATAACTATCTTTGAGGCTTGTGAGCTTGCATTTATGGGAAAAAGGAGGAGAAGTTGATGTATTTGTTTATGGACGATTATCGGCCTTGTCCTCCGGGCTTTAAGCTGGCAAGAGATGCGGATGAGTGTCTGCTGCTACTTCATGAATACCCTATTTCAATACTATCGCTAGATTATGATTTGGGTCCAGGTCAGCCTACGGGAAAGGATGTGGCTGCTGCTATCGCAGGGAAACGGTTATATCCACTTGAAATTTACTTGCATTCCTCCAGTCCAGAGGGGCGGCGAGCCATGTACGAGCTACTCTATGCGAATAAGCCAGAGGGAGTCACCGTGCATAACGGGCCCATACCAGAGGAACGTATGCGAGAGATCAGAAAAGGGTCTGAACGATGAAAGAGATCGGACAAAAAGAGGTGCGCCGTGCCATATGGGAGGGATGCAAGCTGGCTTTGTTTGTGTACACTCCCATGTGTGGAACATGCGCGGCTGCCCGTAAAATGCTGGAGGTAGCAGAGTATTTGCTCCCTGAAGAAGCAGTGGTGCAGAGCAACATTAACTATATTCCTGAACTGGTACAGGAGTACCGGATATCCAGTGTTCCAGCGCTTCTTATATATAATGGTGAAAACAAAAATCCTGAAATCATCTACAAAATGGAATCTGTAGAACACTTGCTGAGCAAAATAAGGAGCGTGATGGAATGATATCCATGAAGAGCATTACGTTGCAGCGGGAAGAAAGACGGATTTTGGACGATGTAAGCCTGGACATACGAGAAGGTGAACATTGGGCTATTCTGGGTCGCAATGGTTCCGGTAAAACAACATTGCTGGAAATGATGACAGGGTATATGTTTCCAAGTCGTGGTACGGTTGAAGTCCTTGGGCAAATGTATGGTCAATGTGATGTGCGGGAAGTTCGCAAACAAATCGGATATATCAGCCAGACTTTGTTGGAAAAGCTGGCGCTAAAAGATCCCGTTTGGGAAGTGGTCGCTACAGGTGCGTATGCTTTTTTGCGCTTTTATCAGGAAATTCCGACAGAGGCAAAAGAAAAGGCCATATCTTTGCTGGAGGGTATGAATTTAGGCGACTTGATTCATCACCCGCTGGGGACGTTATCTCAAGGAGAACGTAAAAAGGTGATGCTGGCCCGCTCACTGATGGCAGAACCTCGTCTGCTAATTATGGACGAGCCTTGTGCCGGGTTGGATCTATTTGAGCGGGAAAAAATGCTGGTCGAGATTGATCGGCTCCGCAAGCGGGAGTTATCAGTGGTCTATGTGACTCATCACATTGAGGAGATTGTCCCCCTCTTTACGCATGTTGCATTGATTCGTGATGGTAAGGTCGCAGCAGCTGGCCCGAAAAAGGAAGTTTTAACGAAAGAATTGATTATGCACACATATGAAGTTCCGGTTGAGCTGGATTGGGATGGAGAACGCCCCTGGATTCGGGTGTGCACTGGAGGGTAATGTTATTTTGGAGGAACTATATATCAGTACAGATGAACAAAGTGAATCTACTTTGTCATCATCAAGATTTGTTTGTACAGCCAATCACGGTTTTGCACCCTATGCTCAAGAGGAGCTTAGAAGAATATTTGGCTCTGTTAAAAGCACGATGCTTTTACCTGGTGAAATTTTTCTGGCTACACTACCTGCGGAAGAAATTGAGGCAGTGAGGACAATTACAGGTCAGCCGCCGATGTTTTTACGTCACTTATTTCCTGTTCATTTTCAGGAAGAAGGAACGGACCTGGTTCAGGTACAGGAGCGTCTGGTTGCATTCATCCGTAACCGCAAGGAACTGATGGATCAACGTGTTTCTTTACAAGTGCGCAAAGGATCTAATAGCAGTTGGATTGAAAGCGCAGGTGCGCTCAAGCAGGCTTTGAGTGAACAATTAAGTGATCTACCTATGGAGCAGACAGTACAAGGCGCCGATCTTATTGTGTCCGTTTTTGCAGATACAGATACGTGGTATGCAGGTGTATCGCGTCCTGAGGACAATCTATCGGATTGGAGCGGAGGAGCGGTTCGTTTTCGAAAAGAAGATGGACAAATTTCTCGTGCCAAATTCAAGCTATTGGAAGCAGAAGCAACGTTCGGCATAGATTTTGCCGCTTTCCATCAGGGACTGGATATTGGGGCAGCACCGGGTGGATGGACTTCCTTCTTACTGGAACGGGGACTGAAAGTTACAGCGGTTGATCCGGCAAAGATGGAGCCATCACTGATGAAGTACGCCAATCTGACTTTTTTGCGTAAAAATGCAAGTGAAGTCAAATTTAAAGAGAATTCGTTCGATCTGCTGGTTTGTGATATGAGCTGGAGTCCTAAGCAAATGGCAAGGCTCGTTACTGATTTACTATATAGTTTGCGAAGTGGTGGTACTGCTATCGTTACGGTCAAGCTAATGCATAAAAAGCCTTTGGCGCTCATTCATGATGTAATTGCTTCATTTGAAGAGTCCGGCATGCAGATTCAACGAGCTAAGCAGCTATTCCATAACCGAGATGAGATCACCCTGTACATGATCAAGTATGGAAAATAATACTTTACAATGGATACAGGTATGCTATATAATAAATCCAAATTGTTCCTTAAAAAATAATAATCACGTTTAAATCAAGGGAAAGCATCCCGCGAAAACGGTTTTCATGACGACATGGAAATTTGATTTTGCGGCAGCTTTCCCTTTTTTGCGTTGTCTGCTTGAGAAAGGTGGTAGGAGAATAATGAAGCAACCATCACAGTTGGAATTCGGATCAATTATCGGTGAGCGTTACCGTATTGTTCGCACATTGGGTTCGGGAGGAATGAGCCGCGTGTTCATGGCAGAGGATTTAAAACTGCCAGGCAAGCAATGGGCGGTGAAGGAGTCGGTTGCCGGGCCACAAGTGATGAAGCTTGTACGCACGGAGGCAGAGATGCTGATTTCGCTAAGCCATCCACGTTTACCGAGAATTGTTGATTTTTTTGAGCATCCTCCATCTGGTGCGGTATATCTGGTCATGGATTACATCGAAGGAATTACGCTGGAAGCATACATGAAGGACTACCAAGGCTATATTCCACAGGAGCAAATCGTCCCATTCGCTTTGCAGGTACTGGATGTGTTGGACTATTTGCATACCCGTCAACCGCCAGTCATTTACCGGGATCTGAAACCAACGAATATTATGCTGACACCGGAAATGGAATTTATACTGATTGATTTTGGAATAGCGAGGAGCTATAAGGCTGAGGTGGATCAAGATACGGTAAAGCTGGGCACAGTGGGCTTCGCTGCTCCGGAGCAATATGGAGCTGGTCAGACGGATGCTCGTTCAGACTTATACAGTTTGGGAGCGCTGCTATTGTATCTTTGTACAGGAGGCAAATATAGCGAGTGGACTGCGGGAGTAGAAGGGTATATTCGCGGAGAATTGCCCCGCCATTTGATCCCAGTGATTCGAAAACTGCTGCGTCAGCATCCTGAGGAACGATTTCAATCTGCCGGGGAGGTCATTGGAGAACTGCGGCACAGTGCTGATTTTCAGCCTGCTCAACAAGGAATATCCGTTAATGATGCCTCATTGGATTATGCAGGTACAAGGGTAGTGGCTGTACTGGGTGTATCTGCCGGCTCCGGTGCTACGCATACAGCAATTGCGGTGAGCCACTATCTGGCTCGAAGGTCCCGCTCCGTAGCTTTGGTTGAGCTGCACAGCACAGCCAAAGCATTTGCCCGACTTCAAGAAGTCGTAGAAGGCACATCTGTTGGACAATCGAGTTCAAGTCGGCGTTTTGAAGTCGATGGAGTACATTACTGGCGACAAACATCTCGTGCGGATGTCATTTCTTTGTTGGGTGGTTCCTATAGATTTATCGTACTGGACCTGGGGAGTGGGCAGGACAATGAACGACTGGAAGAATTCTTGAGAGCCGATTATCCGCTCGTCGTTGGCTCAGGGGCCGAATGGAGAGTTCAGGATATAGCAGGGTTAGCCCGATCTCTTCAGCGCCATCCACAGCACAAATGGAATTACTGCTTGCCATTGGCAACCTCGGAGGCGGCCCGCAGGCTTCGTAAGGAGCTGGATCACAATAAAGTATTTGCTCTACCGTTCCACTCAGACCCCTTCGAACCGGATGATGAGATGGATCAGGTGTTGGACGAACTGTTTCGCGGAGTCATTCCAGATACCCGGAGAAGACGCTTCGTATTCCTTAAGCGACGGCGCTAGATAGAAGGTATATATCAAAAGAGGCAGGGGAGAAGTTGTGTGTCTAAGCTAAGAAAAAGCAGTAAACAAAAACTATACGCCGGTTGCATTGGCGCTGGGATTGTTGGCATTATCTTTGCCGGCTACCTTATGGTTAATATCCATCAAATGAATGAGGTCAGGAAACAGGCTGAGGTAGAGGCAGAACTGAAATGGAAAGTGTATGAACAGGAGCAACGAACCGCGAAAAAAGGCTGGGTGGTTGTCCGTGACATTTCTCCAGGTGAACAGATTGCATCTAATGATTTGAAGGGAATTAAAGTTCCCGGTTCTCAGGCTCCATCAAATTTGCTGGCAGATAAAAGTGAAGTTTCCGGAACCACAGCCAAGATTGAGCTTAAAAAAGGATCTGTGCTTACATCGGCTATGATAACTGCTGATGAACCCACACCTAAAGATTTACGCAACCGTGAGCTAAAGGTGGTGGTACTACCCAACAGCCTGAAGTCGGGGGACGAAGTGGATATTCGCATTCAATTTCCAACAGGTCAGGATTACATTCTATTATCTAAAAAGAAGATTTCCCGACTGGAAGGTCCAATTGTCTGGGTCACTTTGAATGAGCAGGAAATATTATCGCTTTCGAGCGCGATTGTTGATGCCTATCTGCATAAAGCATCCATTTATGCTCTGACATATGTCGATCCCCAATTTCAGCCCAAAGCAATCCCGACCTATCCGCCTAATGCGCAGGTGTTAGCGTTAATGAATAGTGATCCAAATTTGATACACATTGCTGAACAAAAGCTGTCCAAGCAGCTGCGGGATTCCCTTGAAAATGCAATTAATTCATCAAACAGTGTGATTTCAACACCTGTGGAAAGGAGTCTGAGTGAGGAAATTGCAGCTCAGCATGCGGGTGCTACTATAGAAAACCCAGCAAGCGGAATTGATGATACAAGAAATGAATATGAGAACGAGCAGGATCATCAAGAACAAACAAAGATTCTGACGCAGGACGGAAGCTCTGATCCGTATGCCAAATAAATGAGAGAAAAGGAACGGAAGTATGAAAACATGGATATTTGCCGGGCTTTGTGACAAAAGCGATACCTTGTTATACATCAGCAGCATATTAGCAGCTTCCGGCCAACAGGTACTGCTTGTGGATGCTACGCTGCGGGGACGGTATCGGTATAGCATAGGGATGCTTGACAAACCACTTCCCATTACGCAGTTTAGTGGTTTTGATGTAGCAATTGGATTTACAGCATGGGAAGACCTGCATATAGGTATGACGGCTGATCAGAAGGCAGAGCAGGCTTATGACATTGTTATTTTGGATGTAGAGTTACCTAATTTTTGCCCCATTTCTGTTTGGAAAAGGGCAGAACTCCGAGTTTGGGTCAGTGATTATAGCCGCATGCTAATGCATAACGGACAGAATTGGCTTGAGCATTTATTCAGTCAACCTGAATTTCCTAAAGATCTTGTATTTCACAAGCTTTTTTTACAGGCTGTGGATTGTGGTGTGGAGGAGCCGTACCTGTGGGAATACATGAACCATTTCCCAGCTTTTTGGCAGCAAGAGCCATATGTACTGCCATGGGATGAGGGGCTGCTTGCTCTGAAACTGGAAAATGAGCATAAAAAACAGCTACTACTAAAACCGCTATCCAGAACGTATAAGAAACAATTATGCCGTTGTATTGGGGAATGGATGAGTTGGGAATTAAAAGTGAGTCGTCGTGCGCTAAAGCGTGCGGAAAGGAGTAGAGCATGAGTACCATTTTGTTTTGGAGCCCCATTAAGGGGGCTAGTGGAAGTAGCTCTTTGGCGGCAGCAATAGCAATTACCATAGGCAATCTATATCGAGGAAGACTATTATTGACTCATTTGGGTCGTAAATATACCGGTATTGAATCAGGATTACCTATACAAGAGTATGGTATGGACGATCCAACCCTACAGCTTCAGGAAGGGGGCTGGGATGCTGCCGCACGTTTAGTTCTGCGAGGGACACTGTCTAAAGAAAATATTCGTAATTATACGACGCCTGTACTCGAACATACTTTGGATGTACTTGAGGGAACCTCCAGCTTTGGAGCTGCACCGCCGTTACTATCTCCAGGGCTTGTACGGGCAGTAATAGATACAGCGAATCAATATTATGATTTAACGCTGATTGATGCAGGAAGTGGAGCAGGGTGGGGGGCTGTACAGCATGAAGCATGTGCACGAGCCAAACTGGCCGTTCTTTCACTCACTCAGAATATGCGAGAGTTAGACGCTTATTTTGAATCTGTGTCTCCGTTATCTACCTATTCATCGTTACCCTTATTGATTGTACTTGGGAAATATGATGTGCATTCTCAAGTGAATGAAACGAATATTCGCAGGAGATATGGCTACAAAGGTGCTTTGTATACAGTCCCTTATAGCACCGGATTTATGGACGCATGGAACCGCAGGGATGTGATCGGCCATGTGCAGCGTGAGGTGCGAAGTGGAAAAGAGCAGCACCGCAAGCTTTTTATGCCCGTGAGATGGGCGCAGAGTATACGGCATATCAGCAAAGCTATTCTGGAGGCGGCAGAGTCCGATCTTCGGCTCAAGGCTTTGGAGAGGGGCGCTTAAATGCTGTCCGCTCAAATGATCAACGGATTGATTCTTACCTGTATAGTACTGATGTGCATCGTACTGATTATTGTTAAATACCGAGGGAATCTTCACTCGCGACATTCAACCCTTCGGGTAGAAAAAAAGAACGAAGATGCCACATTCGAAACATTAATAGAGTATATCAAAAATGCACTTCATGAACTAAGTCATAGCCAGATGGCGGATGCCGGATTGCATGAAGAGGAATATAGACGGCGTATCCATCAAAGGGCGGAACTACGCAGGGCGTTAAAGGACTGTGCCAATGGCAGCATGGGTGATAAACGTTTTGTTAAAAATCTGATGGCTGAGCTTCTGATTAACGGTTACGGCTTAAACGAGAAAATTGTCGATATTGTTATGCCATTCTCCCGACCTGAGTTGTTTAGCATACAGGATCAATTCGAAATTATATTTTACCAATACCAGCAGAAGTTTGGCGCTGATGCACTATCACGTTTACTGGATACTTATGACTTGGCCGAAATGAGGTATTCACAGCAAGGTGAAGAAGATGGAAGTTATCTCGTTACCGCAGAGGATATTCGTTATATCTATGACTGTGAGTACCGCCCTCTTTCCTTTTTGGAGAAAGTGGATATTATTGTCCAGCGGATTTATCAGCATTACAAAGGCTTTTCCGTCATTGATGATATTCGTGACCAGCGGATCGACGGTGTAAGTGGGGGCGTCAGTGGTATGCCGGAAGGTGGGATTCCTGCATCATCAGACTGGCCTTCGGATGGGTATGTATTTGAACAAACATCTGCGCCTACTGCCAATGGTTATGAGAGCGTATGGATCTTTTATAAAGGTAAAACTATCCATCTTTCGTTCCTTTCCTTCGGATCTGAGCGTGAACTTAAAAGGGTGTGCCAAAATATTTATAAATACAATTACCCGGGACAGCTTTCCGAAGCGAATGGTTATAAGGTCAACGAAATGAAGGATGGGTCACGGGTAGTGGTGGTGCGCCCTCCTTTCTCAGAATCGTGGGCTTTCTTTATCCGTAAATTCGATATTCAAAGTGCATCGCTGGAACAGTTAATTAAGGGGCAGAATGCTGATTTTCCAATCCAGCTACTTTCTTATTTAATGAAAGGCAGCCGGATTACTGCTATTACAGGCGCGCAGGGTTCAGGTAAGACAACGTTGTTAATGGCGATGGTCAAGCATATTTATGCTTCGTATACGCTTCGTGTTCAAGAAATGGCCTTTGAACTGCATCTACGCAGCATTTACAGTCGCCGTAACATTCTTACCTTTCGAGAAACGGACCATATTTCAGGACAACAAGGGCTTGACTTGCAGAAAAAAACAGATGGAACCGTTAATATCCTAGGCGAAGTAGCAAGTGATGAAGTAGCTGCTTGGATGATTCAAATGTCGCAGGTTGCCAGTCTGTTCACCATTTTTACTCATCATGCCAAAACATTTCGTGATCTCGTGTTTTCACTTCGTAATTCATTGCTCAAAACAGGAGTATTTCAGCATGAAGGCATCGCTGAGGAACAGGTAGTTCATGTCATTAACTTTGATGTGCATCTCAAACGTGATGCGGAAGGGCGACGCTACATCGAACGGATCACAGAATGTGTGCCGCGTGACCCGGATCATACGGATGCAGGCTCCAATGTTTCAACGAGCTATAGTTATCGCCACATTATGGAATATCGGAACGGAAGCTATATACCGATGGAGCCCCTTACTGCCAAAAGTGCAAAAGAAATGTGTGAGCAGATGAATGTAAAGGATGCCAGAGATTTCCGCAGTTTTTTGACCCGCTATTGGGAGGAAGACTATGAGTCTTAAAGAAATTTTATTATGGATTTTACTAATATCAGGTGGGGGCTTTGCGCTTCTATATATAGTTTTGTGGGGGTTGCGTAAGCGAAGTAGTCATGCAGTTCGCAGAGGACGAATTCATTCTGTTCAGGAAGGTCGCAAAGGAAAAGCGGTACTTCAACGTGAGCTGCAAGCCTTACTGCATAAGTTGTACACGCTGTGTATGAAGGTGCCTTTTTTATCTGGATACATCACAAGTGTACGTAAGCGACTAGCTGGTCAGCATGCCTACGATGAGTACAAGCTTCGCCTACAGACCATGAAGATGACGCTGTTCATCTGGGGGGCTTTTACTTGCAGTGGCGTTGTGCTGGTCATGATGAAGCCAGGAATAGAGTTTGCTATATTGGCTGTTTTATGCGGAGTGGTAATCAACAGTCTTATTTTGGATATGGCCATTAGCCGGATGGAAAAAAGGCTACTTGCACAGATGATCGAATTATTCGCCAATGTACGTCATTATTACCATCAGCACGGTATGGTGGAGGAAGCCATATCCGAAGCGGCCGATTTAGCGGAGGCAGAGGCTGGGAGACACGCACGACTCATCCATGAGGCGCTAACAGATGTTGATCCGCACGAAGCATTGGAAAGATACTATGAGTCGGCTCCTAATCGATTTTTAAAAGCTTTTGCCGGTATCTCATATATGGTAATGGAGTTTGGTGACCGGGTTGATGAGGGGGGCTCCATTTATTTGAAGGGGCTCGGCAGTCTCGCACGCGAAATCCAGTTGGAGTTGCTGCGAAGAAATAAACTGGACTATCTGTTAAAAAGTCTAAACGTGATCGCACTGGCACCTGTTTTCTTTACGACCCCAATCGAGACATGGGCGAGATCCAGCTTTCCATCCATGGATGAGTTTTATCAGGGAAAATTGGGTTATATAACGAAATTGTCCGTTTATATTGTGATAATCGTATCTTATTTCCTGTTACAGAAACTGCAACAGACCGATGAGACAGGATATCGTGCGGGCAGAGGCCGGAGGGTTTGGGAGCAGAAGCTATACCGTTTTCCCATCATTCGTAATGTGGTGGATTCTTTAATTCCGCGTCAGCATATGTCTTCTTATTTCCAAATAACCCGTCTATTAAAGGAAAGTGGTGCGGAGGTTAAGCTGGAGTGGCTCTACATACGCAGAATGGCTCTTTTTATCGTAGGATTGGTGCTCAGCATCAGTACGATATTTTTTTTACATGAAGCTGAGAAAACGCATATCCTTCACGCCCCAGTACAATCAGGTCAAATGTTTGGACGTTTAAGTCCGGTGGAGCAAAAAGAAGCTTCGAAGCAGAGTGAGATTGATCGCAAAATCATGCATTCGCTGAACATGAGGGCGAACAGCACATACGAACAAACGTACGTTGTTTTAGAGCATAATGCTAATGGAACTGCTACTCCTGAACAGCTATCCACAAATACTCGGCGTATCCTCCAAAAGCTGAAAGATTGGAATGATGAATACATCAAGTGGTGGGAAGTACTGATTAGTTTGATTGTTGGGTATGTAGCCTATCAAATGCCTATGCTTTTATTATATTTGCAACGAAAAATGCGTCGGTTGGATATGAGGCATGAGGTGTATCAATTTCAAACGGTTATTTCCATTTTACGGGTTATGGAACGAATGTCTGTCGAGGAGATATTGGAGTGGCTGAACAGATTTTCAGTTATATTCAAAAGACCTCTGCAAAAATGTTTGCTTCATTATGAACACGGGCCAGAGGCAGCTCTCGACTTGCTAAAAGAAGAGGCACCTTTGCCGGAATTTCAACGTCTAGTGGACAAGCTCCATTTGTCTTTGGGTAAAATTACGATTCGAGAGGCCTTCGATGATTTGGAATCCTATATGTCCTACTATTTCGAACAAAGAAAACAGGAGTATGAAAAAATAATAGACAGCAAGGCTATCTGGGGGAGGATGATTGGTTTTGCCCCGATGTATGGTCTTATCTTTTTATATTTGGTGATTCCGTTGATCGGTATGAGCTTTGTTCAAATGGATAACTATTATGAGCAAATACAAAAAATTCAGTGAAAAAGTTCTATTATGACTAATACAAAATAACAAGCTAAGGAGAGAAAAATAATGAATAACGCATCAACAGCTTTAAAGGTAGCCGCTGGGATATTTTTGACCATCGCTCTAATTACGATTGTAGTTATACTGTTTATTTCAGCCCAGGAGGCGACTAAAACGGCACAAAACAATTTTGCTGATATCCAGACCGAATTGTCTCAGGCCTCTTTTACGGTATATGACGGCACAACGATTAGCGGTTCCCAGGTGACCAATGCGCTGCGGAAGTTTCAGGGGAAGGACCAATTCGGCATTCAGATTAAAACCGGCAAAAATATGGCAGGCCAGTGGTACGGTAATGCTCTGAACATTAGCCCAGACAGTGAACAGTATGGCGCCGTGAATGGCGGCAGTGATAAGACTGGGAAAATCACGAATACGCTTAATGAGAAAGAGAATGAATACGTAAATCCAAGTGGCAAATTCAAGGCTGAAATCGTCAAGGACAAATCGAACGTTGTCCGTGGATTGTTGTTTACCCAGTCCTAAGCACTACAGTAAAGATAATAATCATAAGGGGGATGAGAGTATGTCTGATCACGCTTCAAGCATGCTGCGGCTTGGTGTGTCAGTTATTCTGTTCATAACCGCATGTGTAACGGCAGCAGACTTGTCCAGCCAGCTGGATGGTGCACTGGAATTAAGATCACAGCAGGAAGAGCATTCTGAAGGGCGAATAGCCCGTACTGCTGGGGTGGGGTTGCCGGAACGGATAAAAGGAACTCAGGTAATGCAGGCAATTCGCATGAACTTACAGGAGGGGATTTCGATTCATGTCGACGGGACAGAGTACGATGCGTATTCTGAACCGTTTGAGCCTGATGTATCGACCTTGGATGCTTCTTCTTTATATTCCATATACCCACAGCGTAATGGGAATGGGGACATAACATCTGTACGTTTTGAGAAATTGGGGGAGGAATGAAGTGGTTCAAACAATATCCAAGCTGTTGGGGGCGCTGATCGCTGTATTGCTTTTGTACATCGTACCCGCAGCTCAAGCTGCTGAACGGCAGGAAGATATATCCGGGTTAAATACATATCATTCAACTGTACGTTTTGTTGATATGGTAAGAACCAAAGGTTACATTACACCGACGATGTATAACGATTTTATGCGTGATCTGGAATTGACAGGCAATATCTACAAAGTTGACTTGGAGCATATGCACAAAAAGTATGTACCGGACTATGCAGATGCCGCGAAGCCAGACAGTTTTCTGGGCAATTATGAAACTGTATATGATGGGTACTATAATCCGCAAATCTTACCTGTACTGTTTCCTGACAATCAGCAGCCAAAATCAGATCAGCCACGTCGGTATACCTTGATGGCCGGGGATTATTTTACGGTCCGGCTACATAATACGAATCGGACTCCTGCGGACTTGTACAAATCATGGCTTCTCGGTGGGGCAGATAGCGGAAAGCCGGCAGTTACAGCTTCTTACGGGGGCATGGTTCTGAATGAAGATTACTGATTTTGCAGTCATATTTATACTTTTGTTTTTGCCCTTTGGTGTAGTTAGTGACTTACGGGTCCAGAATCAGCGTGAAGTGCAGCAGCTAGAAATGAAATATACGTCGGCTCTCCGTACCGCAGTTCAGGATGCGGGGGTTATGCTCTCACAGAATGAACGTCAAGAACGCGAGGCCGGATACGGATCGGATAAGTTTTTTCGTGTAGATAAAGAAGCAGCGCTGCACACGTTCCTGCACACCCTTTTTCTTAATGTAGGCATTGATGGGGATATAGTAGCACAACGTGCATTATTGGATTACATACCAGCCATTGTAATTCTAGATTATGACGGTTATTATGCGTTCACTTCAGAAGCCTATACCGACGAGCATGGACAAGCTGCCATAGGTCCCAAATGGAGCGAAAAAAAGCCATATGCCTATGTTGATTCAGTAGGCAACAGTGTGGGGTTCACCTTGGATAATTATGTGCACGCATATGATGCGCGGAATCACAGGTGGGTGGAGGGCTTTCAAAAGGAACTTCAGGACCAGACCCCTATATCTTTACTGAATAATTCAGAAACTTTTGAGCAAATACGTCGTTCCACCATCGTTCGCAGCGTCCAAGAGGACCTGGCGCGAATTATTAATGTCCATAACGAAAAAGCTGCACGTAACGGCATAACTTATACGTTCACGCTACCGCTCATTCCGCAAGAGGAGTGGTACAACACAGTAGATGATGTGGGTCTGATCGCGTTTATCCAAGGCATTCCGGTCGGAGACAGGTATTACAATAACTATGGATTTGGTGGTGGGAGAGTCGTTAGAAAGCAAGACATTATAGGCGGCATAGAACCAGATACTGGGATGAAATATTTTTATAGAGATTCATGTCCAGCTCCCTTTAAAGCGAGTGAACGTTTTGCGGATGAAAAATCTGCAGCAGCTGCGGGATACTTTGAGTACAAATGTTATAATGGCTTAAAATAATCACCTTCATGGGTGGTTTTTCTTTTTTTAGGCAGATCCATATCAAAAACCTTAAAAATCGCTGTTTTCCATATTCCGATATGGTTGCAGAATGTGCTACAATAAAGCTTTGAAAGAAACGAAATGCATATGAAATAAGAACAGTCGGCAGCGCCGATGACAATAAGGAGCCAAAAACAGCTTATGAGTTTATTGACTGTAGAAAATGTATCTCACAACTTTGGGGACCGCGCATTATTTAAAAATGTTTCCTTTCGATTGCTTGCGGGGGAACGTGTAGGTTTGGTAGGAGCTAACGGTGTCGGTAAATCGACACTCATGAACATTCTGACTGGAAAATTGCTTAAGGATGAGGGTAAAGTGGAATGGACTCCACGTGTACGTTACGGCTATCTGGATCAGCATACCAAGCTGACACCGGGCAAAACGGTACGTGATGTTTTGAAAGACGCTTTTCTTCCTTTGTTGGAATTGGAAAAGGAAATGATGCAGATTACTGACAAAATGGGGGATGCTTCTCCTGAAGAGTTGGAAGTGCTGCTGGAACAGATGGGTGAAATTCAGGAGCAACTGGATATGGGGGATTTTTACCTCATTGATGTGAAGGTTGAAGAAATGGCGAATGGACTAGGTCTGTCGGCCATAGGACTGGACCGGGATGTATCTGCACTTAGCGGTGGGCAACGGACAAAGGTGCTTCTTGCTAAGTTGCTGTTGGAAAAGCCAAATGTCCTGCTGCTGGATGAGCCTACCAACTATTTGGATGTAGAGCATATTGAATGGCTTACGCGCTATTTGAAGGATTATCCCTATGCTTTTATTCTTATTTCACATGATACTGAGTTTATGAACCAGGTCGTTAATGTTATTTACCATCTTGAATTTGCCAAGATGACCCGTTATTCAGCTAACTATGAAAAGTTTCTTGAAATGGCGGATCTGAACAAAGCTCAGCATATTGATGCTTATGAGAAGCAACAGGACTTTATTAAGAAACAGGAAGATTTTATTCAGCGTAATAAAGCGCGTGCCTCTACATCAGGCCGAGCAAAGAGCCGTGAAAAGCAACTTGATCGGATCGAACGTATAGATAAGCCTGAAGAAGCTGCGAAGCCAACCTTTCAATTCAAAGAAGCACGTGCAAGCGGAAAGACGGTATTTGAGGGTATTGATTTTGAGATTGGTTATACGCATGCCCTTTTGCCTAAAATGTCCATGACGATTGAACGTGGCGAAAAGATTGCTATTGTTGGCTACAACGGTGTCGGTAAATCGACATTGCTCAAAACCATATTGGGAAAAATACCGCCAATCAGTGGAAAAACCTATCAAGGTGATTTTTTGCAGCCCGCTTATTTTGAGCAGGAAGTAAAGGCGGAGAAAATTACACCGATTGACGATGTGTGGAATGAATTCCCACATTTGAACCAGCATGAAGTACGAGCGCATTTGGCGCGTTGCGGTTTAAAGAATGAGCATATCACGCGTCCGCTATCTGCGCTCAGTGGTGGAGAACAGGCTAAAGTCCGTCTTTGCAAACTGTTAATGCGTGAAAGCAACTGGGTACTGTTCGATGAGCCTACCAACCACTTGGATGTTAAAGCTAAGGATGAGCTGAAACGTGCCTTGAAGGAATACAAAGGGACCGTATTGCTTGTATCTCACGAACCGGACTTTTACGAGGATTGGGTAACCAAAACGTGGAATGTGGAAGAGTGGTCAAGTAAAGTTAACTAACATCAACTAAATCCAATTCTGCATATTTCACACGAAGTGGGGTTTGCAGAATTAGGAAAATATGCTAAGCTATCTTTAGCTTATACAATAAAATAGTCACACTAGGGGAGCCGCCCATGCGGCTGAGACGGAATAAATGGATTTCGGACCCTTTGCACCTGATCTGGGTTATGCCAGCGTAGGGAAGTGAGCGCCGTACAAACAAGGCAACACCATCTTATTTTTGTTTGTGCGTGGGACGATACACGTATACGGATATCATTGTCCGTTCGATTATTGGACGTTCGTTAAACCACTTCCTTGGGGAAGTGGTTTTTTTGCGTTTCGTTCACTTTAAGTTGTTCGAGCTTCCGTAGACGATTCACATACAATCCTCTTTCATTACTGCTGGTAGACGTGACTGGCTAAGCTTAGATCTTTTAGTCCAATGTGAGGTGAAGACAAAATCGAATTACACGCAATTTCGATGGAAAAGGGCACTTTTGCACAAGCAGCCCAAGTGGCTGCTGTGATTTGTCCGTATGTTCATTATGTACACGCACGTTTAAAACAGAATGGTGCCTCTGCATTGCTATCTTTGACTCGCAGCATGGTGGAGCAGGGAGTTCCTTTGCAACAAATTGTAGTAAATGATCGTGTGGATGTAGCTTTACTTACTTTGGTTGGAGCCGTCCAGCTACCAGCTAATGGATTACCTGTAGCGGATGTGAAAAGCCTACTTCCAAAGGGTACACGCTGTGGAGTATCTGTGCATTCCTTGAAGGAGGCGCAGACTGCCGAGCGGGTAGGAGCGGACTATGTACTTTATGGTCACATATATGAGACCCATTGTAAGCCCGGTATTGTACCACGGGGTTTAGCTCAGCTTGAACATATTTGCAGGCTGTCGAACATTCCGGTGATCGCGCTGGGCGGCATACAACCGCACCATATCCCGGAGCTTTATAGGGCCGGAGCAAGCGGAATTGCGGTGATGTCTGGTATATGGGAGGCTGAGTCGCCCGTTGCAGCTGCGCTGGAATATAGGCGAATGGCAGATCTTGTAGTTCACGACCTGTAGCGAGAAAACGAGAGTAGAGGCAAGCTGAAAGCAGAATGGTTTATGGAGAGGAGACACGGAACAAATGCCAAAGATACACATAGAGGCAAGAGCGATAGGACACGCTGAATGCTTGGTCATAGGTGGAGGTGTCATCGGCAGTTCCATTGCTTATCATGTGGCCAAGGAGGGAAGAAGTACGATCATGCTGGAACGATTGATCCCGGGTGAGGGAGCCTCAGGAGCAGCGGTTGGAATGCTGGCAGCGGAAAGTGAAGAGTTCACCGACTCTGAGCTGGCACGATTTGCTCGCATAAGTCGAGACGCATTCCCTGAGCTTGTTTGTGATCTGGAGCGTTTGTCAGGTATTTCGGTGGAATTCCGTACAGAAGGATTTGTGACTCCTTTCCGTACGGAAACTGAAGGCCAAAAACGCTGGAAAGCTGCTAAAACGCGAGAGGATGATTGTCCTATCTGGTGGGATGCGAGGGAATTGGCCCGACGAATTCCAGGTTTGGATGAACAAGCGATCGGGGCAATATATCGTTCAAAGGAGACACAAGTGGCTCCTGTCCAGCTTTGCCATGCTTATGCAGGTGCTGCTGCGGTGCTGGGGGCAACGGTATGGTCTGGTACACAGGCAGAGCAACTGGTCATACAGAATGGTCGAGTTTGCGGTGTTCGAACAGATAGTGGCTTTTTTTCCTGCGATCAGGTCATTATTGCCGGAGGCTTGGATAGCATGAAATTGCTAGCGCAGGTTGGATTTGAATATCCACTTTATCCGGTCAAGGGTGAAGCGGTAGCGGTCTCCTTGAAGGATCACCCGTTAGAATACACCATTTATGCTGATGATATTTACCTCGTGCCTAAACAGAATAACGAGCTTTGGATTGGGGCAACGAGCCTTCCGCATCAATATGATGAAGAGGTGACCGTAGGAGGCTTGGAGGGGTTGCTGGCACGTGCCTCTGCTTGGCTGCCGCGCGTCCGTGAAGCTTCTTTTATACGCACTTGGGCGGGCTTACGTCCGCAGGCCGCATCAGGTCATCCTTTTATAGGCACTGTCCCTGGGGTCGAGGGCGTATATGCTGCCGTCGGGCATTATCGCAACGGTGTCCTGCTGAGTGATGCTACCGGGCGTGCGCTGGCAGCTATGCTTAATGGGGCTGGTGCAGCTGAACTTGGGATAAGTAGATTTTCTTCTGAGCTCCTCAAGGAGGAAAGCTTATGAAGCTGACGATTAACGGCCAGAGCCTGACCTTTTCTAATCGAATCACTCATGTGGATCAATTGCTACATGAGCTTGATGTAAAGGTGAAAACCGTAGTGGTAGAGCTGAATCGGCGTATATTGACCCGTGAAGATCATGATGAAGCGGTACTGAAGGATGGAGATTGCCTAGAGATTGTACATTTTGTGGGAGGCGGTTGATCATGTTAACCATTGGAAAAGCATCTTTTACCTCAAGGTTGTTGTTGGGAACAGGAAAATTCTCTGATCTAGATATCCAATCCCAAGCCGTAGAGGCTGCTGAGACGGAAATATTGACGTTTGCTGTACGGAGATTGAACTTGGAGGAACGGGATAAGCAGCATTTTCTCGATATGCTGGATTTGAGCCGATATACACTTCTTCCCAACACAGCAGGGGCTACAACAGCAGAGGAGGCCATTCGTATTGCCCAATTGGCAAAAGCCTCCGGCTTGTGCGATATGATTAAGGTGGAAGTCATTGGGGATAGCAAGACACTGCTGCCTGACCCTTTTGAAACGTTGAAGGCTAGTGAAAAGCTGTTAGAAGAAGGCTTTATCGTGCTGCCCTACATATCGGACGATGTGATTCTAGCCAAGAGGCTACAAGAGCTTGGAGTACACGCCGTTATGCCTGGAGCTTCACCGATTGGTACAGGACATGGTTTGCTCAATCCGTTTTCATTAGAACTAATTATTGAACAGGCGGAGGTTCCGGTTATTGTCGATGCGGGTATTCGCTCACCCGGTGACGCGGCAATGGCGATGCAGTTGGGGGCAGATGCTGTTTTGTTGAACACAGCCGTATCAGGAGCGAAGAACCCAGTAAAAATGGCTGAGGCTATGAAACTGGCTGTTCGTGCTGGAAGATATGGTTTTGAGGCGGGGATGATTCCTGTAAAACGTTACGCTTCAGCGAGCAGTCCGACAGAAGGCATGATTCAGGCATGAAGGTATCTGACAAATCCGGTGCAGGAGGAACACATCCAAGTGACCGTTATTCCAGACAAGAAAGATTCACACCCTTTGGACCGACAGGACAACGTCGGCTTGCTTCCTCTCACGTATTAATCATAGGTGTTGGAGCGCTAGGCACAGGTATTGCGGAAACACTTGTTCGCGGGGGCGTAGGTACAGTGAGCCTCGTAGACCGGGACTATGTGGAATGGAGCAATTTGCAGCGCCAACAGCTTTTTCAGGAAAGTGATGCTGCGCAAAGATGTCCCAAAGCAGTAGCTGCTCAGCGAAGATTAAAGGATATTAATTCGGAAACGGGTATACATGCACATGTACTGGATGTTAGGGTGGAAGAGCTGGAAGAGTTGATCCAGGGGGTAGATCTCATAATGGATGCAACCGATAATTTCGATACCCGACTTCTTATGAATGACATGGCACTAAAGCATCGGATTCCTTGGATTTATGGGGGATGTGTGGGCAGCTATGGTGTAACCTACACCATTTTACCGGGTCAAACGCCTTGTCTTCACTGTCTGCTGGGAACTGTGCCGTTTGGTGGTGAAACCTGTGATAGCGCCGGGATTATTCCGCAGGCCGTACAGATGGTCACGGCTAACCAAACTACGGAAGCTTTCAAACTTCTGGGTGGATATCCAGAAGATTTGAGAGGAAAGCTGCTTTCGTTTGATTTGTGGAAAAATGAGTATGTAGCGATAGCAGTAGATAGCGTTAAAAAGGAGAATTGTCCTTCTTGCGGCAACCAACCGACGTATCCCTACTTGTCGGCCTCTCATCGGCAGAAAACAGATGTTTTGTGCGGCAGGGATACCGTTCAAATTAGACCAGCAAACCCGACACATCTGAATCTTGCGGAAATAGCAGATAGATTTGCTTCTTTGGGAGAAGGAGAAGTAGAGCAGAATCCGTTTTTGGTTTCCTTTAGTACAAGCGAGCATCGCTTGGTTGTTTTTGCAGATGGCAGAGCGTTGATCCATGGGACAAAGGACGTGGCAAAAGCAAGAAGTCTGTATCATCGCTATTTGGGTTAAACCATAAAAGCAGAAAGCCATTCTTTGGAGAATGATTTTCTGCTTTTTTGTTACAATAATATTAATATGCTTTAATGGCTTATAACAAACTTGTTCGTATCCAATGTAATGCTATGTCCAAACCAGGTGGGTGAAAAGATGAGCCCGTTAATTTTACTTGTGGATGTAAATGAAGCGTCTCCCGTAATTGTTCTTCCATTGGAGCAGGCAGGTTATCAGGTGGTACATGTTAGCAATACATCGGATGCAAGCTCTTATGCAGCCCACAATCCGGTGAATTTGCTACTCCTGAACATAGGAGATGAACAGGCGGATACACAAGGCTTGATTCGCATTTTGCAGCAAAACCATCCTCATGTCCCGCTATTTGCAATGACTTCATCAGATGAGGAGGACCATATTGTTTCCTGCTTTGAACAAGGGGCACATGATGTGATCGTTCTTCCCTTTTATCCTAGAGTTTTTCAGGCAAGAGTGGCTAATTTATTGCGGATTTTTGGTATTGAACGTGATGTGAAAAGGGCGATCGAAGCGGGTGATTTACATATAGACAATGCAAGCAGAATGGTGAGCAGAGGGGGACAAAAGCTGGAACTAACTCCGAAAGAATTTGATCTTTTGCTTCATCTGGCGATACATCTTAACCAAGTTTGTAGCAGGCAGCAAATTCTGAAGGATGTTTGGAAACATGATTATATCGTTGATACGAACGTAGTAGACGTCTATATCAGACATTTGAGGGTTAAAGTAGATAAAGGGTATAAGTTTAAAATGATCCGTACGGAACGAGGTATTGGTTATTCACTCAGAACACCAACCGTATCAGAATAGCATAAGGTATATAAAAAAGCCGGAACTTTTCGTCCCGGCTCGCATATTTCAAAATGAGTTACAGCACGCGGCGTGCTTTAATGTATGTTCTTTTCCAGTTGCTGGAGTTCAAATCGGAGATGGTCACGCCAGGTCCGCCGTAAGTGTGTAAAATTTTCCCCCCGCCCATATAGACTGCTACGTGGGTAATGTTGCGTCCTGTGGCACGGCTACCGCTTGAAAAGAACACTAAGTCACCTTTTTTCAAATTGGACTTGGATACGGCATGTCCGACTTTAGACTGTTGAACAGAAGTACGTGGCAAATCCACTCCGTATTTCTTGAATATGTGCTTCATAAAAGAAGAACAGTCAAAATTACGTGTAGTGCTCGTGGAAGCTCCAAACTTATAAGGAGTTCCCATATATTTTTCACCGTAGTTAATTACTTTTTGGCCTACTGAAGTAGTAGTGGCAGCTTGTGCCGTATTTGTTCCCTCAATTGCAAAAGTACCAAAGCCGATAGTGGCTGCGACCCCTGCTATAATTACCTTTTTTATGATTTTATGCATATTCATGTTGTAAGTACCTCCAGAAATTGATTTGTGCAATATTTTGCTGAGTTGCTAACTAACTGACAGCGTTGAGTATAACAGTTTTGAAGCCGCCTAATAGTTGGAAAAGAACTCTCAAATGCTTGAGGGACAAGACTTACACAGCGTTTATTAAAAAACGATTAAAAATTACAATTTGTAAAAAATATATCGATTCATAGATCTCTATAAACGGAAAAACCCTTGTTAATCAAGGGTTTTGAGTGAAAGAACAATCTGAACAATGGTTACAACAATGTCATAATTAATCCTTGCTTTGAATAACGAGTAGTAGACCGCTTTTGATGGAAATCGTACCTTTTGAAGCCGTTAGCTTATTACTGACAGCACGCGATTGTCCCATTTTGAGGGTGGCATTATGTAGCGGATACATAAATCCTTCCAGTTGTATACCTGTTACTTCGGAAGTCATAGGAAGCAGCGATGTATATGTATAGCCCATAGGCTGGATCTCAAGCGTTGATCCGGTGAGCTTAATATAATTATGTGCGTCCATAATAGCGCAGCTAATATGATGCTGCATTGCGCGTACCAATATTTGAACATTAGCTAATGTGTGATCCATCCGGGTGCCAGTCACACCAAGCAACAATACATGATCTACGTGCTCGTCCATAGCGATTTCCAAAGCAAGCTCAGTATCTGTTAAGTCTTTAAGTACTGGATCACACGCAATCATACGTTGGCTTGCTAATTCTACCTTTTCTTTTTCCTCTGGTGTGATCGAATCAAAATCTCCTACAGAGACATGTGGTGTAATACCGTGTTCGATCAGGAAAAGAGCACCTTTATCTGCACCTATAATAAAATCATCGGGTTGTATTTGATGTAAATCTTCTTCATTAAGACGACCGCCTGAAAATACAATCGCTCGTTTTTTTGTCATAATCAACATCCTTTCTTTCTGATACGATCCTATATATACCATCGTTTTTAAGTATACCGCGTTAAATATGGCTTGCACAATTTTGGAGGACACGGATACAATGAAACAGAAAAAAGGAAGTGTAACGTGTAATAGGAAGGAGAACGAAATGATTAACGTTTTGTTTGTATGTTTGGGCAATATTTGCCGCTCTCCGATGGGGGAGGCGATACTGAGACATAAGGCGCAGGAACGGGGATTGGGTGCAGAAATCGGGGTAGACTCGGCCGGGACAGGCGACTGGCACATCGGAAATCCCCCGCATGAGGGAACACTAAAGCAACTTAAGCTGCATGGAATCAGCGAACAAGGCATACAGGCGAGGCAAGTAACGGGCCGCGATTTTGACGCGTTTGATTATATTGTGTGCATGGATGACTCCAATGAACAAAACATGCGTAAGATTGCAGGTGGGGCGGAGGCTGATATTCTAAAATTTATGGATTTGCTCCCTCAAGAAAAATTAAGAGAAGTACCCGACCCGTATTTTACAGGGAATTTTGAAGAGACCTATCGATTAATGGACGCAGGGTGCGACGCCTTGCTGGACAAGATCATAGAAGAAAAGCTATAATGTGAACGAAAGATGACGGCAATAATTGCCGTTTTTCGTTATACACTTTTGAAAGCGTAACCAAATTATGAAAAAGAGGAAGGAGCTTTATGACCTATTAGGTCAATGCTCTCATTCCCCTTAGTTACCTGGAAGAATATTTACTCAGGCGCGATCCAAAAAATACATTAGCGCGTCAGGCAACTCGTTTTGCCAAAAGCCCCACAAATGTTTGCCATCCTTTTCACGGTAAGAAACTTCAGCGTTCCGTTCGCGCAGCAAATCTGCACATTGACGGTTAAGCTCTACAAAGTTGTAAATGCCAGTATCACTCTCAAATGCATCTTCCTGAAGGCCAACTGTCATCCACACCCGCAAATGAGACAGATCTTTCTCACCGGCGATGATTTCCTGCGAAGCTTCATAGTAAGCACCTGAGAGGCTGATAATGCGGTTGAATAGCTGAGGATACATCAAAGCCAAATGCAGAGACACACTGCCTCCCAGTGAATCCCCCGCCAAAATGCGGGACGCTGCATCTTTTCTTATAGGATACTTTTGCTCTACATAGGGAATAATTTCTTCTGCAAAGCAGGCGGTATACGCCTCAAAACGATTGCCAAAGGGAGCATACTCCTGAGTTCTGATTTTGGTATTCACTTCCACTCCTACAATAATGAAGGGTTCGACGCCCTCATCTAGAATGAGGCGGTTGGCGTGAGTTGCAATGCGGCCAAAATTGAAAAATTCTTCTCCGTCCTGACAATATACGACCGGGTAGCTCAATATTTCATTATAGCCGGGCGGCAAATAAATCCGGAGAGTTCTGGTCTCGCCAAGAAAGCGGCTGTCTACTTCGTCTTTAAGGATGGTTCGTTTTAAATACCGAGAATCCGTCATTTTTCGTCACCTTTCTTGGGTATTATTTTGCATTCGGGATCACAATAAGTTAAGATTACCCTGATTGCAATAGATGTTTAAAATTTCAATCATGTACTAAGCTGTTATAGTAAAAAACACACCCTGTTACACACACAAAAATGTGGCAAACTCAAAAAAAATAACTAAATCTTTGACGCGAGCGATATAACAGGTGTATAATAATCCTATAACAGCGGAACTTGATATTCAAATTTTTTTGTTGAGGTGAAGAAAATGAGCAAGGTTCCTTATGAAGTTTACACAGAGGAAGTTGAGGCGCTGTCCGTACTTTCTCCAGATGGTGAAATTATCAATAAAGATATGTTGCCTAAACTTACAGATGATCAATTGAAAGAAATTATGTATCGAATGGTATTTACACGTACTTGGGATGACCGTGCCGTTAACTTAGGCCGTCAAGGACGTCTCGGTTTCTACGCTCCGGTATCCGGACAAGAAGCAACCATGATTGGTAGCGAATATGCGCTCCAAAAAGAAGACTTTATTGCTCCAGGCTACCGCGATATTCCGCAAATCGTTTGGCATGGCCTGCCATTATACCAAGCTTTCTTGTATTCCCGTGGTCATCAACACGGCGGCCAAGTGCCGGACGGTGTTAATGTACTGATGCCGCAAATCATCATTGGCGCGCAAATTTTGCATGCTATGGGTATTGCGATGGGTTACAAACTGAAAAAGCAAAAACAAGTCGCCATTACATATACAGGTGACGGCGGTTCTTCCGAAGGTGATTTCTACGAAGGCCTGAACTATGCTGGTGTATACAAGTTGCCAGTTATTTTCTTTGTGCAAAACAATGGTTACGCGATCACGACTCCATTCTCAAAACAAACGGCTGCTCTTTCGATCGCTCATAAAGCAGTAGCTGCTGGTATTAAAGGCGTGAAAATTGACGGCATGGACGTGCTTGCAGTTATTAAAGCCGTTCAAGAAGCTGCAGAACGTGGACGTAATGGCGAAGGTGCTACATTGATTGAAGCCGTAACGTACCGTTTCCGTCCGCATTCCCTTTCTGATGATGCAACAAAATATCGTTCTAAAGAAGAAGAAGGCGAATGGAATGCGAAAGATCCAATTGCCCGCTTTGCGAAATACCTTGAGAAAAAAGGTCTTTGGACTGAAGAAGATACAGCTCGCGTAAAAGAAGAAGCTAAGGCAAAAGTGAACGAAGAGATCAAAAAAGCCGAGAAAACAGAGAAAATGACAATTCCTGGCCTGATTGATAGCATGTTCGAAACAACGCCTAAGCACTTGGAAGAACAAAAAGCTGATTTTAAATAATTGAACTTAAAAGAGACCGGGCGGTAACCCGATCCGGTCTGCTTTTCGATTGACCTGAACTGAAATTGATCTGTCAATGTTTAAGGAGGAAATGAAGCAAATGGCACAAATGAACATGAAAGAAGCGATTCGTGACGCACTGCGCGTAGAGTTGAAACGCGACCCTAACGTCCTGCTTTTCGGTGAAGACGTAGGTCATGTAGGTGGCGTATTCCGCGCTACGGAAGGTCTGCAAAAAGAATTTGGCGAAGAACGTGTATTCGATACTCCGCTAGCGGAATCCGCAATCGGGGGTCTTGCTGTGGGTCTGGGTATTCAAGGCTTCCGCCCTGTAGCTGAAATCCAGTTCGTAGGCTTTATCTTTGAAGCACTCGATCAAATGGCAATTCAAGCATCCCGTATGCGTTACCGTTCCGGTGGACGTTACAATTCTCCAATCGTATTCCGTACACCTTTTGGTGGCGGTGTTAAGGCAGCCGAGCTGCATACAGATTCCTTGGAAGGTCTTCTGGCTCAAACACCTGGTATCAAGGTTGTTGTTCCTTCCAACCCTTACGATGCAAAAGGTCTTATGATCGCGTCTATACGAGACAATGATCCAGTATTTTTCATGGAGCATTTGAACCTGTATCATGCATTCCGCGCTGAAGTTCCTGAGAATGATTACACAGTTGAACTGGGCAAAGCTAATGTAGTTCGTGAAGGTTCCGATGTGACGATCATTACTTACGGTATGATGGTACACACTTCGATTAAAGCTGCTGATGAGCTGGAAAAAACAAAAGGTATCAAAGTAGAAATCATTGATTTGCGTACCATTAGCCCGATTGACATTGATACCGTTGTTGCTTCTATTCAAAAAACCAATCGTGCCATCGTTGTTCAAGAAGCGCAAAAGAGCTCCGGTGTAGCTGCTGAAGTTATTGCACAAATTAACGAAAAAGCAATCCTGCATCTGGAAGCACCCGTTCTGCGTGTAGCAGGTCCGGATACCGTTTATCCTTTTGCTCAAATTGAAGATACTTGGTTGCCAACGCCAACACGTATCATTGATGCGGTTAATAAAGTATTGGAATTTTAATTAAAGCACACCGTAAATTTGGGAGGTTTTAAACGTGGCTAAATTTGAATATAAATTCCCGGAGCTAGGTGAAGGTCTTCACGAAGGCGAAATCATCAAGATTCACATCAAGCCCGGCGACAAAGTAACAGATGAAGATATCATCATGGAAGTACAAAACGATAAGGCTGTAGTTGAAGTTCCTTGTCCGGTTAATGGTACAGTACAAGAAGTATTTGCCAAAGACGGCGACATCTTTAACGTAGGTCAAGTCGTAGCTGTAATTGATGCAGAAGGTGAACTTCCTGAACAAGAAGATGCACCAGAAGCACCAGCTGCTAGCCCTGAACCAAGTGCTGCTGCACAAGGCGGAGCTGCAGGTACAGCTAGATTTGAATATAAATTCCCAGAGCTGGGTGAAGGTCTTCACGAAGGCGAAATCATCAAGATTCACATCAAGCCCGGCGACAAAGTAACAGATGAAGATATCATCATGGAAGTACAGAACGATAAGGCAGTAGTTGAAGTTCCGTGTCCAGTCAATGGTACGGTTCAAGAAGTATTTGCCAAAGACGGCGACATCTTTAATGTAGGTCAAGTTGTGGCTGTAATCGCTGCAGAGGGCGAACTTCCTGAACAAGAAGATGCACCAGCTGCTGTGAAACAAGAAGAGGATGCTGCAAAAGGCGGAGCTAACACAAAACCAGTTGCAACACCTGCTGCTTCTAACAAAGACGTATTGGCTACACCTAGCGTCCGCAAATTTGCTCGTGAGCAAGGTGTAAACATCGCTCAAGTGAGTGGCTCCGGCAAAAATGGTAAAATCACCAAAGAAGATGTAGAAGCTTTCAAAAATGGTGGAGGTCAAGCGGCTGCACCAGTAGCGAAAGAAGCTGCAAAAGCACAAGAGCCTGCTAAGAAAGAAGCGAAAGCTGCAGCACCATCCGCACCAGCAGCAGATCCACGTGCTGAGGAAGAGCGCGTACCATTTAAAGGTATCCGCAAAGCTATTTCCAATGCTATGGTTAAATCGGCTTATACGGCTCCGCACGTTACGATTATGGATGAAGTAGATGTAACTGAACTGGTTGCTTTCCGTACTCGTATCAAACCAATTGCTGAGAAGAAAGGCACAAAAGTAACTTACCTGCCATTCATCGTAAAAGCTTTGGTTGCTGCTTCCCGTCAATTCCCGGCTCTGAATGCCACGATCGACGAAGAAGCAAACGAAATTGTCTACAAAAAATACTACAACATCGGTATCGCTACAGATACAGACAACGGCTTGATCGTTCCTGTTATCAAAGATGCTGATCGTAAGAGTATCTGGATGATTGCTGATTCCATTCGTGATCTAGCTGTGCGCGGTCGTGATGGAAAATTGGCTGCGAATGAGATGAGAGGGAGCACAATCTCCATCACTAACATCGGTTCCGCAGGCGGTATGTTCTTTACTCCAATCATTAACTTCCCTGAAGTTGCGATTTTGGGTACTGGCCGCATCAGTGAAAAAGCAGTCGTGAAAAACGGTGAAATTGTAGCTGCTCCAGTAATGGCTCTTTCCTTGAGCTTTGACCACCGTATTATTGACGGTGCAACTGCTCAAAACTTCATGAACTATATCAAACAGCTGCTCGCTAACCCTGAGTTGCTTGTTATGGAGGTGTAATCAATGGTAGTAGGAGACGCTTCTCTGGATATTGACACATTGGTTATCGGTGCGGGTCCTGGCGGCTATGTAGCTGCCATCCGTGCCGCACAATTGGGACAAAGCGTATTGATCGTTGACAAATCTGAGCTGGGCGGTGTCTGTCTGAACCGTGGATGTATTCCATCCAAAGCTTTGATCTCTGCAGCTCATCAATACGAAGCAGCTAAACATGGCGAGTCTTTCGGTATTACGGCTGAGAACGTAAAAGTAGACTTTGCTAAAACACAAGAATTCAAAAACGGTGTTGTTAAGAAAATGACAGGCGGCGTAAGTGGCTTGCTCAAAGGCAACAAAGTTGAAGTTTTCAATGGTGAGTGCATGTTCATCAACGAAAACGAAGCGCGTGTATTCAACGAACATGAATCACCACGTTACCGTTTTAAAAATGCAATTATCGCAACAGGTTCTCGTCCAATCGAACTGAAACCATTCCCATTTGGCGGACGCATTCTGTCTTCTACAGAAGCATTGAACCTGCCTGAAATTCCGAAAAGCCTGATCGTAATCGGTGGTGGATACATTGGTGCAGAACTTGGACAAATGTACTCCAAATTCGGTTCCAAAGTAACGATCATTGAAGGTATGGATACAGTGCTTCCTGGTTTCGACAAAGATATGACTTCAATCGTTGCGAAAAGCATGAAGAAAACTGGCATCGAAATCTTCACTGGCGCTAAAGCGGAAAGTGCAGAGCAAACAGATAAAGACGTAACAGTGAAATTCTCCGTTAACGGCGAAAGCAAAGAAGTAACTGCTGATTATCTGCTTGTAACTGTTGGACGTCGTCCAAACACTGACGGTGAACTGGGTCTGGATCTGATTGGCCTCGAACTGGATGAGCGCGGAATGGTGAAAGTTGACCACCAAGGACGTACTAGCATTCCTCACATCTTTGCAATCGGCGATATCGTAGCTGGTCTTGCTCTGGCGCACAAAGCTTCTTACGAAGGTAAAGTAGCTGCTGAAGCAATCGCAGGTGAGCCGTCTGTAGTAGATTACAAGTGTATGCCGGCTGTCGTTTTCACAGATCCAGAATGCTCCAGTGTAGGCTACACAGAGACACAAGCCAAAGAAAAAGGCTACAATGTCAAAGTTGGCAAGTTCTCTTATGGAGCAAACGGTCGTGCGGTTTCCCTGAACGCTGCTGAAGGTTTTGTGAAAATCGTAGCTGACGCTGACACAGGTCTGGTACTGGGTACGCAAATCGTAGGTCTGGAAGCTTCCAACCTTATTGCTGAGCTGGGTCTGGCGATTGAAATGGGTGCTACACTCGAAGATATCTCCTTGACTATTCATGCTCACCCTACATTGGGCGAAATCGTTATGGAAGCAGCAGAAGTCGTGCTGGGTCATCCGATCCACGCATTGGCACCACGTCGCTAATACCATTTTTCATTATCTCGTTTTTGGTTTTCATACATGACAAAGAGAGGCAAGGAGCGCTATATCTGCGCTCTTTGTCTCTTTTTTTTCAAGCTTTAGGATTTTCAGGACTACTATGAAAATTCACACAGTACATGGTCAACGAAGCACCGTACATGATAAACTAAATATAGATATTGGTGCAGAAAAAGAATTTTAAAGATTAGAATCTGGCGATGCCAGGTTTTTATTCATGCTCAAAGGAGAGGAATAACGTGCGTAACTATTTGGAACTGCTGGAGGATATTTTAGAGAATGGAGTAAAAAAAGAGGATCGTACAGGAACGGGTACACTATCTGTTTTCGGAAGACAACTTCGTTTTGATCTGGCCAAGGGCTTCCCCTTGGTGACCACCAAAAGAGTACATTTGAAATCCGTTATTCATGAGCTGTTATGGTTTTTGCGGGGAGATACCAACATTTCTTATCTCAAAGAGAACGGAGTTACCATTTGGGATGAATGGGCCGATGAGCAGGGCAATCTGGGGCCTGTATATGGATCGCAATGGCGCTCGTGGGAAACAACAGATGGACAACATATTGACCAAATTTCGAATGTCATTGAGGCTATTAAAAATAATCCGGATTCACGTCGACACATCGTCAGTGCTTGGAATGTGGCTGAAATCGAATCGATGAAGTTGCCTCCATGTCATTTTGTATTTCAGTTCTATGTAGCTGGAGGGAAACTTTCCTGTATGCTAACGATGCGTTCTGTGGATACCTTTTTAGGGTTACCGTTCAATATCGCAAGTTATGCATTGCTAACGCATATGGTTGCACAGCAGTGCGGTTTGGAGCCCGGCGAATTTATTTGGTCAGGCGGCGATGTGCATATTTATTCAAATCATATGCAGCAAGTGCATACGCAGTTGGAACGTGATCCTTATCCGTTGCCTCAGTTGAAAATTCTGCGCAAGCCGGATTCGATTTTTGATTATACCTACGACGATTTTGCTTTTGAAAATTACGAGTATCATCCAGGGATTAAGGCGCCTGTCGCCATCTGATTAGAGGAGGTGGAAAAATGGGCATTTCAATGATATGGGCTATGGCACAAAATGGTGTGATTGGCCGGGATAACAAACTTCCCTGGCGCCTCCCTAGAGACATGGCTTTTTTCAAAGAGCAGACGATTAATAAAACGGTACTCATGGGACGCAAGACGTGGGAATCCTTTGGAGGAAAAAGCCTGCCAAACCGACGTAACGTCGTCTTGACTCGAGATCAGCGCTATCAGGCAGAAGGTGCAGAAGTAATTCATTCACTGGAAGAAGGGCTCCAATTAGCAAAGCAGGAGGAGTTAATGGTCATTGGAGGAGCGGAGATTTATTCACTGTTTTGGCCACATGCTGATCGGCTGATTGTGACTCGGATTGAGGAGACTTTTGAAGGCGATACAACCTTCCCTGAGCTGGGTTGGAACGGCTGGAATATAGTCAGTGAGACCCCGGGTATCAAGGATGACAAAAATCCCTATGAGTATCGTTTTGTTGTTTACGAGAGAACGGAATAAGAATAGACTGTATCCGACCCCACTCATTTGAAAAATTAATAAACCATATAAAAAATCCTTTTGGCTGTTGATGCAGAAAGTTGCATAAGTTTTCATCACTTTTACGCTGTATTGTGATACAATAAATCAAATTCAACGAGAACAGACCCTTTCATAATACAAACAGACAAATTCGAATTTGACTTAAATTCTGAATGGATGATCGGGGTTCATAAGCGAAGAGATGGGGGAACGTAACATGTCTACACCAACTGGATTTATGGAATACACACGACAGCTTCCTACAGACCGGGATCCGGCAGAGCGTATAAAGGATTGGGAAGAATTCCATAAGCATATGTCTGAAGAAGAGCTGCGTACCCAAGGGGCGCGTTGTATGGACTGCGGAACTCCTTATTGTCATACGGGGATGGATATCATGGGAGCAACTTTAGGCTGCCCGGTTCATAATCTCATTCCGGAATGGAACAATCTCGTATATCGTGGTTTGTGGAAGGAAGCGCTAGAGCGGCTGCACAAAACGAATAACTTCCCGGAATTCACAGGTCGTGTCTGTCCTGCGCCATGTGAAGGTTCGTGTACAGTCGGCCTGATCGGGCAGTCGGTTACAATTAAAACCATTGAGGAAGCTATTATCGAAAAAGGCTTTGAGGAAGGCTGGGTTGTTCCTAATCCGCCAGAAAAGCGTACAGGCAAACGAGTGGCTATTGTCGGCTCGGGTCCGGCAGGTTTGGCTGCAGCTGCTCAGCTTAACAAAGCAGGACACAGCGTGACTGTGTATGAGCGTGCGGACCGTGTGGGTGGATTATTGATGTATGGAATACCGTCTATGAAATTGGATAAGAAGGTTGTTCAGCGGCGTGTGGATTTGCTAGAGGCTGAAGGTATTCAATTCATCACAAATACGGAAATCGGCAAAGATATCCCTACCGATCAGTTGATTGCTGAATATGATGCGGTTGTCCTATGTGGTGGTTCTACGAAGCCAAGAGAATTCAACATTGAAGGTAGCGATTTGAAGGGTGTTCATTATGCGATGGACTATCTGAATGGTACCATCAAAAGTTACTTGGATTCCAACCTGGAAGATGGCAACTATTTGTCCTCCCAAGGTAAAGACGTTATTGTAATCGGTGGTGGTGATACGGGTTCAGACTGTGTAGCTACTTCTTTGCGTCATGGTTGTCGGAGTGTCACTCAATTTGGCACTCACACCAAAGCGCCTATGGAGCGTGACCCGATTGCCAATCCTTGGCCACAATTTCCAAACGTGTATTCTCTCGATTATGCACAGGAAGAAGCGAAGGCGTTGTTCGGAGAAGATCCGCGTGAGTTCTCCATCATGACGACCAAATTTGTAGGTGATGAGAACGGTAATTTGAAAGAGCTACACACCATTCAAATTCAACGGATTGTTGATGAAACGGGCCGCAAAATCTATCAACCGATTCCAGGTACGGAGCGCATATTCCCTGCACAAATTGCTCTTATTGCCATTGGATTTGATGGTCCTGAGCAAACGATTGTAGAGCAAATTGGTTTGGAGACGGATCGTCGCTCCAACGTTAAAGCACGTTATGGAAAATATGTTACCAATGTAGATAAGGTTTTTGCTGCAGGTGATATGCGTCGCGGACAAAGTCTTGTCGTGTGGGCTATTAATGAAGGTCGCGAAGCTGCACGAGAGGTTGATAAATACCTCATGGGCGCTACCGTTTTGGTGTAATTATAAATTTTATGTTACGGATCAGTCAAAGCTCCATCTTCGGATGGGGCTTTATTGTATTTCAAGCTGAGTCTGTCAGAAGCGATAAATGAATAAATGATTATTAAGCTGTGAAACATTGTGAAATTGATGTTAGTTAATGTAACTCCAATTTAATTATCTCACCATATATTTCTTATCTATATTGATCATAACATAAAAAAGAGTGTTTAGTGTAGCTTTTTTATAGAAAAAGAATTAATTCACAAGAAAATTAGATAAAATCCGATATTTATGTAATATAAATTAACATATACATAACTTTTATTGACTGTTTAAAATCATGACCTGAGAGAAGCATGGCATCTATGGTATAATACACGTATATTGTTGAAGCGTTTGACTAAATGAATTTACAAAGGAGCTTTCATCGGGAGAAGGCTCCTTTTGCATGAGGCCAGGATACCTGTGTTTTCATTAACATTCCATGTATATGTATGATTCATGGAGGAGAAACAGAAGGCCGTCAGGAAGGAATGGAGTATGAATGAAGACGTTGATTATTGCTGAGAAACCAGATATGGGACGGACGATTGCCGCTGTTATGGAGCCGCGGGCTAAAAATAACCGTACCTATTTGGAAGGTGAGAAATACATTGTAACCTGGGCGATCGGACATTTGTTGGGTTTGGCTGAGCCGGATGCATACGATGATAAGTACAAACGATGGAATATTAAGGATCTTCCTATTATCCCTGAGCAGTTCAAAATTGTACCGAATCCGAAAACAAAAGATCAGCTGAAAATGATTGGTGAACTGGCTAAACGCTGCAATGCCATCGTAAATGCTTGTGATGCTGGACGGGAAGGGCAATATATTTTTGCGTTGATTCAACAGCAATTGAAGTTGCATCAGCCAGTTAAACGACTGTGGATTTCAGATTTGACAGCGGAAAGTATTGCGACAGGCTTTGAACGATTGCGAGATGCTTCGGAGTTTGAATTTCTGACTCAAGCTGCGCGGGCACGAAGTGAAGCGGACTGGCTGATCGGAATGAATGCTTCCAGAGCGTTCACAACACGACATAACACACTGCTGTCGGTAGGACGGGTGCAGACTCCCGTGCTGGCACTGATTCATGACCGGGAAAAGGAAATTGAGGCATTTCAGTCTCAAACCTTCTATGATGTGTGGGCTGAATTTAAGCAAGAACAGATCAAGTACAAAGGTGCGTGGCAGGGGGATCGGTTGACGAAGCCAGAGGAAGCTGAGGCGATCGCTGCGGCCGTGCGCGGAAAAACAGGTGAAATCACCAAATATGATACCAAGCAGACAAAAGAGTATCCTTTTAAATTGTACGATTTAACGCTGCTTCAACGCGAGGCGAATGCCAAGTACGGTTATTCGGCCAAAAAAACACTGGATGTGGCACAAGCGCTTTATGAGCGACACAAGGTCATTTCCTATCCGCGTACCAATTCTAACTATGTGACAGAGCAAAATATAGACGGCATGCACAAGGCACTACGGATGCTGGGGACAGGTCCTTATGCTGATCTGGTACAACAAGCCAACCCCAATTTGGTCCATAAACAGAATAAATCGGTCTGCAATCCATCTCGTGTTGAGGATCACCATGCTATTCTGCCGACGTTAAAAAGGCCAGGAACGTTAAGCAAGGAGGAGCAAAATGTATATGACCTGGTTATTCGCAGGTTTTTGTCACATTTTTTCCCACCTGCTGAATACAAAATGCATACCGTAATGACACAGGTGGACAAGCATCTGTTTAAAACAAATATCAAAGAGCTTCTTTCCTTGGGATGGAAAGTGGTTTTGAGTAAGGCTGATCAGGATAAAGGTAAAAAGAGCAAATCACCGAAAAAAGAGGATGAAGAGGAAACGGACGAGTGGACGGATAAGAAGTTTGAGATTGATGCGGGGCGTCCCGTGGATTGTGTTCGGGCCGAGATGAAAGAAAAGGCGACTCAGCCCCCTAAAAGCTACACGGAGGGTACATTGCTTAAGGCGATGGAAAGCGCGGGCAAACAGATGGAGAATGAGGAATTGCGTGAGGTCATGAAGGACGCCGGTTTAGGCACACCTGCGACGCGGGCCGCCACAATTGAACGATTGAAAAAGGTTGGCTATATTGAAATGAAGGGCAAAAAGATTCTTATTACGGAAAAGGGAAAGATGGCTATTGACCTGATCCGTCATGCTGGGGTTGATCTATTAGCCTCGCCGGAGATGACTGGTCAATGGGAACGTCGTCTACACCAAATTTCCAAAGGAGAGGCGGCTCAAGAGAAGTTTATGGATAACGTTAAAAGATTTACGTTGTCCATCATTGACAAGGTGAGGCAGCAGCCACCGGCTCCGGCAAATGCCTTTGGCGAGGAAGCAAGGGGAAAGCGTGCAGCTGGAAAAGAAGGCGCACGTAATGCACGCGCGAGTAGAGGCACCGCCGCTAAAGGGGTGGGGCGTGCTACATCAGGACGCGGTGGAAGCGCAACGCTGGAGCAGGCAGCAGCACCAGCAAGTCGTGCTGCGGGAACAGCGGGTTCCGCTGCACGCAGCTCCTCCGAAGGAGCCTCAGGCTTTTCGGTGAGCCAAAGGCAAGCTTTGGGTAGCTGCCCACGCTCTAATTGCGGCGGAAGCATTATAGAAGGCCGCAAAGGGTATGGGTGCAGCCACTACAAGCAGGGTTGTGGCTTTGTCGTCTGGAAGGAATATGCTGGAAAGCAGATTACCGGAACGATGCTCAAATCTCTGTTGACGAAGGGACAGACGCAATTGTTGTCTTTTAAGCGTAAAGATGGATCGACCGTCAAAGCGCGAATTGTTCTGAATGAACCAGGTACAGGACAACTTAGCGTTCGAGAGGAATCCTGAGACAGGGTTTAGACCACCATTTTGGCTGAATCAAAGGTTGAATAACATTTTAAAAACAAAAAAGGGACCCTATCCGAGGGTCCTTTTTTGTTGATGCAATTGTATGCTTTCGTGGATAACTCGTGGTACTTCCGTTAGCTTCTGTATCGTATACATCACGGAGTTCACGTTTTTTTGCAATTCAACCATATTGTAAATCCATTCCTTAGGCTGCTTGAGATACACAGCATGAATACCTGCGGCAAGGGCTGGAGATACATCAGTGCGCAGAGAATTCCCGATCATCCAGGTGATGCTTCGGTCCAAGCCATTCATCTGGATGATTTCTTCCAGTGCTTCGACATTTTTATGCTGGCGAATGTAGATGCGCTCATTAAAGTAGGTAGCCAGTTTCATTTGTTCAATCTTTCTTTCTTGAATGATCTGCTCACCCCCAGTATAAAGATGGAGGGAATGCCCTGCTTTTTGGAGGGAGTTCAACGTTTCGACCATGCCTGGATACGGTTCGATTTCCTGTTCGTACACACTTCGGCCAAGAGAGCGAAGCTCCTGCTCTTCCCGAAAATCGAGACGGCGTCCGAATTGTTCCGAGAAAAATTGATACGTATCTATCAGAGATTGTGGAAAATGCTCGCTGGCAAAGCCCACTTGATGAACTCCAGCCACATCAATTTCGATTTGTTTTTCACGAATCGTATTTTTCGTTAGATTATGAGTTGCAAACCATTCCTGAAGCAAATCGAAAAAGTGGTTGAGGATAAGGTCAAAATACTTGTTGCAGTGGACTAAGGTGTCATCAAGATCAAATAAAATGTGCTGCTTCGGATACGACATGATGCATACTCCTTCCAAGCCAAAGCTTTAACGCTGCTTTGGTTATAACTAAAAGTACAATTCAAATTACAATCCAATATAGGATTCCAAAAATACCTGTAAATCAGCCGCGCCATCGGGACGGATGCTGAATTTTTCCTTATGATAACGTCCGATGTGAATACGGAGCAGACCAGCCACTCGTAAAATCATCATATCAGACATGAGTGTATCTTCCAAACGGCTCAAATCATGGCGCATATCTTCGAGAGACTTAGGACCTTGAGCTACATAACGCAGAATTCGCAGCCGCTGCGGATCATTGACCGCACGAGTGAGCCGTAGCAGAAGCGTAGGCGGTTCTTCCTCGCTCTCCTCGGGAATATCTACCGGATACTGGATCAGCAGTGTGCGGGTATAAAAACAGTATGAATTAATCGGGCGATTATGGACAACCGGAAATAGGACTACTGTATCCAGGTCTTCCATGTGTGGCACGACTAGTCCAGCTGTCGCATACTCAACCAGCGCTTCTGGTTCCATTTTACTCAGTAGCATGCGCTTTTCCGCAGCGTCTTCTTCTGCCAACACACGTAGTTCGCCTTCCAAGGCTCGAAAATAATCACGATCCCACAATCTGAGGAGTGGTGCGTATACCTTACGAATGCGTAAAGATTCTTCAAAGGTTAAAAAAGGGATATGCGGAACGAGCAGCTCAAACATATCTTTATCCGGACCGTGGTCCAAATAAGAGATATAATCAGATATTTCATCCGATTCCGGTCGAAGTAACGCCCAGGCATAGAGTGCGTCATAATCGCTAAAAGGGCAATCCTGAGCTGTAGCAAGCTCAGTACGAACTTCATGTTGTAGTCGTGCATCCACCTTGTCGATCCATTCATGGCCCAAGTCCATATCTTGGACCCACTTTTTAGTCACATAGGCCATGAAGCTGCCGAGCAATTCATAAATTGGAGAAGTGTCTATTTTAATTTGATAACTCATGGAACCCAATGCCTCCTATTCTGTCTTCTAGCCCAGAGCGGTGAACGTAATTAAGCCCGTCCATAAGCAAAACATGAGCATTTTAATAATTGCTCACTTATTTATTATGGCTTGTTCTGCCAGGGATTGTCCACTATAATATGAAATAGTGCGTTGTGACGTGAATGGGTTCGGATTGAACATACGAGGCTCCTTAACCAAAGGAGTTGGATACATACCAGACAAGCTCTTTCCGTAAAATCGTCATCTCAGATGGCGATTTTTTTCTTCTATTCTTTAATACACTAATTACACCTGAATTTGTATGTGTTTGTCGGTTTTGCAGGACGGTATGGAATACATAGTGATAAGAATTATTATTGATTATGGAATCAAATGCAAATCATTTCTTAACATTGATTTTAATTATTTTATTTGTTCGATCAGGAGGAGCTAGGATGTCGTCGTCGTTACGGGTTCATTATTTTATTTTAATTGCTGTTATTATTGTTGCTGGATTATGCCAAGGTTTATTATTACCTATTCTGTCTATCTCGTTGGAACAAATGGGAGTTTCATCTTCACTAAACGGAATGAATGCGGCTGCCCTGTATATTGGCTCATTCGCAATGACGTTGGTGGCAGAACGGACATTGGGCTTGTTGGGGTTCAAAAAGCTGATGGCCGGAGGGCTTGTGCTAGTGCTCATTACGCTGCTGCTGTTCCCGCTAATCCCTGATATTCGGGTATGGTTCGTACTGCGTCTGCTAGTAGGTATTGGTGACAGTGCACTGCACTACTCTGCGCAGCTATGGATATTGCTGGTGACTCCAGCAGAGAAGCGAGGCCGCAACATTTCCTTTTATGGTATGTCATACGGTCTGGGTTTTGCATTAGGACCATTGGGATTATGGCTACTCGATTATGGAATGCTGGTTCCATTCGCTGCGTTGGCCTTATTGTGCTTGCTTGTCTTGCTGTTGGTGTTAATTAAGCTGCCGGACTCCAGACCGGAGAAGTTGGAGTCCGAGGCACGTCCCACTCAAAGATTTCGTCGCAGTTACAGCTGGGCATGGTACGCTCTTTTGCCAGCATTTCTATACGGCTATATGGAAGCGAGCCTGAACAGTAACTTTCCAGTCTATGGCCTACGTATTGGCTTTCATACCGATGAAATCGCCGTCTTGCTACCGTTCGTCAGTTTGGGAGGGTTAGTGCTGCAGCTACCGCTAGGGATATTGAGTGACCGTTGGGGACGTAAAAAGGTGCTAATGAGCGTAGGTATAGCAGGGGGAATGACCTTTATGTTGCTACCATGGAGCGGTAATCATTTTATGTTCACTTTGATATTGCTGACCCTAGCAGGTGGTTTAGTAGGCTCCTTTTTCTCCCTCGGTTTGGCCTATGCCGCTGATCTGCTGCCCAAATCATTTTTAGCAGCCGCTAATGTACTGGCATCCTTTCACTTTAATCTGGGAAGTGTGATCGGACCTAATATTAGCGGAGGATTGCTGGACTATGGAACTCAAGGCAGCATGTTTCTTGTCCTTGGAGGTAGTTACGTTGTTTTCGGATTGTTAGGTCTGTTTTCCAGAAAAAGAGTACCGGCGGTTTAAAACCGCGGTTTGCATGGTATTTGTTTCACATTTACTATAAAATATAAACAGTATTGATGGCGCGCAAAGGGGAATCACTTAGATGATTAAAATTCGGAAGCTGACCAAGCAAGTGGGGCCTGAACGGACCCAGCTACTTCGAGGAATTGATGCTGAAATTCATCAGGGCGAATTCATTGCCATAGTAGGGCCAAGTGGAAGCGGCAAAACGACGTTGCTTCGCTGTCTTGCTTTACTAGAGCCATGGGATGAAGGCAGTTTAATTGTAGGTGGCAATGATGTGCTGAAATCCGGGTGGACGGGCAAGATGAAAATAAAGCGGGAATGGGCATACCTGGAGCAAAACCCGCATCTAAATATGAATCGAACCGCTCTTAAAAATGTGCTCATTGGCAGATCCGGTCAAACTCCAATGTGGAGAATGGTGACCGGTATGGTGCGTTCCGACGATTACATGGGAGCGATGGACGTACTGGAGGATCTGGGTCTGCTGGATAAGGCGCATGATAAATGCGACAAGCTCAGCGGTGGCGAGCGGCAGCGGGTAGCGACTGCGCGTGCTCTCGTGCACGGAGCTAAAGTTATTTTAGCTGATGAGCCTGTAAATGGACTTGATCCAGCTTCGGCAGCGCATGTATTGGAGACCTTTCGCAAGCTGTGTTCTGACGAGCGGGTGACGATCATTACTGTATTGCCGCTGGAAATGGCTGAACGCTTTGCTTCCCGTATATGGGGGTTGAATGATGGTGAATTGGTGTTTGATATTCAGGGAAGACGATTGACACAAGCAGAAAAGAACAAATTGTGAAGGGGACGGCAAGAGAAGTGAAAATAATGCTGTTGAGAATGGTGGCTGGCTGCTGTTCCTTGCTGCTCCTTGCTGGATTTTTAAGCGGCTGTAATGTTATTAGCGATCCCATTTCGCTGATGGAGACACCGACGATGTCTGACGAGAAACAGCAGTTGAATGGTGCAGTGAATACGCAACTAGGGGCGGTACAGCCTTTAAGGCCGAATGACCCAGATGACCCGACGCCAATTCGGACGGGTGATCTGAACAATGATGGCACAGACGAAGCAGTGCTCTTTTATGAAACGCCAGATGAGAGCGTAAAAATACATGGTGCTTTGTTTGAAGATCAGGGCGGAACGTGGGTAAAGAAGCTAACGTTTGATGGGGAAGGCACTGTGCTAGAGTCATTTAAGCTCGTGGATTTAACGAATGATGGAACACTCGATATTGTAGCGGGTTTTTCCAGTGGAGATAGTGGCGATGGCGGGGATCAGAAGGGACTCATCGTGTATTCCTATACCGGAGGAACTCTGGAGAAAATATATGCTACAGGCTATACGGACTTCGTCGTAGATGATTTTAACCATAACAAGATGGACTTGAACGGGGATAATTTGAATGATTTGACGATTATCACGCTGCGACGTAATGAATTCTTTACAGTTAAAACATTTCAATTCAGTGGGGGAACCTTTAAGGAAATCGGATCGTTGGATTTGGACAGTCAGGTCTTAGGTGTCTATAATGTCGTTGCTGGCAAGGTAGCCGAGGGTAGGCAGGGGATTGTTATAGATACCAAAATTGCCCAGACCACTACCGTCTCCAATGTCATTGTGATGGATCACGGCAAGCTCAGGAAGCTTAATCTTATGGATGTCACCTTCAAGGATGCGACCATCGCCAGTGGTGATGTGGATGGTGACGGTATTCTGGAATTTGGTAATTTGGAGAAGCCAAAAGGTTGGAGTAACAAGCCGCTGGATGAGGTTCCATATTTTGTGTCGTTCTATCAGTGGGACGGGGCGAAAGGGACGATTTTTAAGCAGCAGCAGTATCGTGATTCTAATGAACAGGTCTACTTCAGATTACCGAAAGAGCTGCATGGCAAGGTGACGATTGATCCGAAAGTTTCGAAGAAGGACAGCTATTTGCGCTTCATTTTGGATGATACAGACAAAACGATAGCGGAAATTAAATTTTTCTCGTTGTCACAATGGGAGCGAAACAACGAAGGGTATAGCCAACTGTGGCGAACGAATGCGCAGGTCATTGGCATTAAGCGATCCAGTGAGCTGGAACCGCGTAAAACCATAAAAAACAAGATGGGGGAAAGGCAGGTAGAGTAGAGTGAGTAAAGTTTTAATCATGGAAGACGAGGAATCCATTCGCAGTTTTATTGTCATTAACTTGAAACGTAACGGTTTTGAGGTGCTGGAGGCGTCGGAAGGGCATGAGGCTCTGAATATTTTGAACACGGTGCGGGATATTGATATTGCACTGCTTGACGTAATGGTACCCGGTATGGATGGTTTTGAAGTCTGTCGGAGAATCCGGGAAACGAATGAGCGCATCGGCATTATTTTTCTCACAGCGAAGGTACAGGAGCAGGATAAGGTGTATGCCTTGTCTGTAGGGGCCGATGACCATGTGAGTAAACCTTTTAGCCCGACGGAGCTGATTGCACGGATTCAATCGTTATTGCGTCGGGTGAATGTACATCGTGAAACAGCAGCCAAAGTGTCCTTCCAGTCTGGACCGTTTACGCTAGATTTGATTGCTAAGCAATTTAAGAAGAGCGGGCAGCTGATCGAGTTGACACCGACTGAGTTTTCCCTGATTCAATTTTTTCTCGAAAAAGAAAACACGCCGCTCAGCCGAGATGTTCTACTTGATCACGTATGGGGCAAGGAATATATGGGCGATCCGAAAATTGTGGATGTGAACATCCGACGTTTGCGGCAGAAAATTGAAAACAATCCATCTGAGCCAGCTTTTTTACAAACAGTGTGGGGACATGGATATAAATGGAAAGGTCAGTCTCAATGATCAAAAAGGGGATTCGCCGACAGATTGTGCTTCACTATTTTTTCGTAGTGTTCTTGGCGCTTCTGTTAGTAGAAGTCATTTTTATGTTTGCACTCCGGTCGTACTATTACGATTCCATTTACAAACATATCGAAAGCCGTATCGAATCGGTAAGTGAATTTGCACCCAAATTCAAAGAGCCGGAACAGTCTTTGCAATCGTATTTGTTAAATACATTTTCTCTGCCCTTCACTGAACTGCAGTTGCTTGATGAACAGGGAAATGTAATTGATAACTCGACTAATTTTGCAGCAGATCTAAGTGTGCAAACAAGTGATGTGACACAAGCATTAGCTGGAGATACGGGCAAATGGATCGGAAAGCAACCGAGTACGGGGCAGCAGGTGATGGCGGTATCTCAAAAACTGGACAATATCGTCGGAGACCAGGTGTATGTTATTCGGTATACGACTTCGCTGGAATTGGTAAATGATAAGTTGTTTACGATTACGCTGTTTTCTCTTGGCATCATGGCAGCTGTACTGGTTATTGTATTTGTGGTCAGTACAGGGCTCGCGAATTCCATTGTTAGACCAATTAATAATATCCGCGATGTATCTGCTCAGATGGCTCAGGGGAGGTTTGATGCACGCATTGAAGGCGATTATCGCTATGAGTTGGGTGAACTGGCTTCGACTCTGAACTATATGGCACAGGAAATTGTCAGAACAAATCAAATCAAGGATGATTTTATATCATCCATATCTCATGAATTGCGTACTCCGCTTACATCTATTAAAGGTTGGAGTGAAACGTTAAATTCTGGCGGTTATGACCCGGAAGAGACGAAAATCGGGATGAAGATTATTTCTAAAGAGACGGATCGACTGATTGGCTTGGTGGAGGAAATCCTCGATTTTTCCAAGCTGGAGCAGAATGCCATGAAGCTTGTGATGGGAACGGTGGATCTACGGGAGCTTTTGCAGGAAATTATGCTGAACGTATGGGCCAAAGCAGAAATGAAGCAGATAAAACTTCAGCTGGATTCGGAGGAAACGGCATATCTCGTCCATGGAGACGGTAACCGTCTAAAACAGGTGTTTTTGAACATTGTGGACAATGCTATCAAGTTTTCGCATGAAAGCTCAATTATTTTCCTGTCTCTACAACGGATTGATGGCAATATCGAGATATCCGTACAAGATACAGGGATTGGAATTAGTGCTGAAAATCTTGCCAGAGTCAGAGACCGCTTTTTCCAGGTAGACCACCAAAACGGTGGTACTGGACTGGGATTGGCAATCTCGCAACAGTTTATCGAGCGTCATCATGGTCAGATGCTCATCAGAAGTGAACTGGGGGCTGGAACTACGATTACGGTTTCATTACCTGCTCTGCAAGCAGAACAATCCGTGGAACCATCACAACTTACTGAAGGACAGATTTAAAGCCTACTTATAGGTGTAATTAGAAAAACAGCCAGTCCTCTCAATCGGGAGGGCTGGCTGTTTTTAATTTGGGGGTACGTTATGAGGTAAAACCTTCGGCACGCAAGCGTGTATTGCGCTCGTAAGCTTCTTTCAGCATACGTGTAGTTTGCGGTCGTACCGCCATTTTACCAAATACCGTTTCATTGGGTCCGATGACCATAATTTCGCCCGGGTTACCTTTAATGACAGCACCATCGCGAATCACAGCACCTTCACCGATAATCGCATGTTCAATATGGACGTTACGTCCAATGCGTGTGTCAGGCATAACGATACTTTCTTTGATGGCTGATCCTTTACCTACCTCGACACCACTAAATACAACGGAGCGTTCTATTCGGCCCTCTACTTGGCAGGAATCATGCAGCAAGCTGCCCAATGGTTGTGTTTGACGGTTAGGTACCTTTTGTGCGCTCAACCTTGTGCGGCGTTCACGTGTATACATCGGCCAGTCCTTGCGTTGAAGGTCGATAGCACAATCATCCTGTAACAAATCCATGTGTGAATCCCATAGGCTTTTAACGGTACCCACGTCCTTCCAATAGCCCTGGAATTCATAAACGTACAAGGATTCTTGGTCCGCTAACATTTTAGGGATGATATCTTTACCAAAATCATGACTGGATTGAGCATCCTGTGCGTCTTCTAACAGGTAATTTCTTAAGTAATCCCATTTGAAAAGGTAAATCCCCATAGAGGCCAAATTACTTTCCGGTTTCTCCGGTTTCTCTGCAAATTCTGTGACACGCAGATCTTTATCGGCACTCATAACACCAAAACGGTGTGCTTCATCCCAAGGTACCTCCATGACAGAAATGGTAGCCGCAGCTCCTTTTTCCTTATGGTGGTTTAGCATTTCACGATAATTCATATAGTAAATATGATCACCGGATAAAATAAGCACATGCTCCGGATTTTGGCTGTCAATATATTCGATATTCTTATGAATAGCATCTGCCGTTCCTAAGTATTCAGCGTTACCTGTGTTATAAGATGGAAGCAGGGTAATTCCTTTGTCATCTGTTTTTGTAAGACCCCATGGTGTTCCATCCCCGATATGTTCGTGCAAGGATTCTGCCTCATATTGCGTCAGTACACCTACAGTATCAATGTCTGAATTTACGCAGTTACTGAGAGGAAAATCGATGATCCGGTAATGACCGCCAAAAGGTACGGCGGGTTTTGCAATCGTTGAAGTAAGGGGAGCAAGACGGCGTCCCTCTCCGCCTGCCAGCAGCATGGCAATGCATTCTTTATTAAACATTTCGTTTCCCTCCCGGTTTAGTTGTCAGTGTAGTACATACATAAACGGTATGGGGTACTCTTGAAACCATAAGGTATATAAGATTCCCCCAAAACTAAGGTTTATTTTTTTCCTAGTCATTTTTCTGTTCATTGTGGCTAGAATGGGGTAATAACTCAGGTCAGCTTTGACCCAAAAGCGAATGCATTACCGATTCATACATTTTTACTTACAAAACATATAAGGGTGGTGACGTGATGACAGACCAAACTCTTCCGCAACAGGCTATTTCATCGGAAGATATTTATTTGTTTCATGAAGGAACGCTTTATCACAGCTACCGATCTTTGGGTTCCCACCTTACTGTGGAGAACGGAGAACAGGGCGTCCGCTTTACGGTCTGGGCTCCTCATGCTCTCCATGTCGGGCTTGCTACAGATCGCAACAACTGGAATGGGGAACAGGATTCCTTATATAGGGTTCCCAAATCCGGTTTTTGGAGTCGTTTTTTTCCGGGGATATCCCAAGGAACTTTTTACAAATACGACATTACGGGGGCAAACGGTGAACGATTCCTGAAAGCAGACCCTTACGCGGTACGTGCTGAAGTGAGACCGGCAACGGCTTCTGTGGTAGCTTCTATAGATGGTTATGCTTGGAACGATGCGATTTGGCGCCGAAAACGTAGAGCACCTTATGGAAAGCCTCTGCACATATACGAGCTTCATCTGGGCACTTGGAAGCAAAAAGAAGATGGTACGTTTTATACATACAGGGAAATAGCAGATCTTCTTGTGCCTTATGTGACCGATATGGGGTATACACATATTGAGCTGATGCCGCTGAGTGAACATCCGTATGATCTTTCCTGGGGCTACCAGCTCACCGGATATTTTGCACTCACAAGCCGGTATGGAGAACCGCATGATTTTATGTATTTGGTGGATCGTTGCCATCAGGCGGGAATCGGAGTGCTGATGGATTGGGTTCCAGCCCATTTTGCCAAGGATGCTCATGGATTAAGGCTGTTTGACGGATCGCCCCTGTTCGAATACGCGGATCCGCTGATTGCGGAAAAGCCCGGCTGGGGAACACTGACGTTTGATTACAGCAAGCCGGAGGTGCGTTCTTTCCTGATATCTAATGCGCTATTCTGGATGGATGTGTACCATATTGACGGCCTGCGCGTAGATGCTGTGACGAGTATGCTACGGCTGGATTTTGAAAAGCAGGACGGTCAATATCGTTTTAACTCTAAAGGAGGCATTGAAAATGAGGAGGCTATTGCCTTCCTTCAACAACTGAATGAAACAGTATTCCGCTATTATCCGTATGCTCTGATGATGGCAGAGGAGTCCAGTGCCTGGCCGATGGTGACTTCCCCGGTAAGCGATGGAGGACTCGGTTTTAATTACAAATGGAATATGGGCTGGATGAACGATACGCTTGATTATATCGAAACGGATTTCGATCAGAGGCCGGAGCGCCATAATTTGCTGACATTCCCCATAGCTTATGCGTACAGCGAGAATTTTACACTGCCGTTGTCGCACGATGAGGTTGTTCATGGTAAGAAGTCGTTGCTTGATAAAATGCCGGGTAGCTATGAGCAAAAATTTGCCGGGCTTCGAGCGCTTCTCGGTTACCAAATCACCTCACCGGGCAAAAAACTCTTATTTATGGGAGGGGAATTCGGCCAATTCATCGAATGGAAGGATGAGGAGCAGCTTGACTGGTTTCTGCTGGATTATGACAGTCACCGTTCGCTGCACGCCTTTACGAAAGCGCTGAATCATTTGTATATTCAGGAAAAGGCATTATGGGAACTGGATCATTCGTGGGATGGATATCAGTGGATTGAGGCGGAGGACCGTGGGCAGAGCGTAATTACGTATTTACGTAAAAGTAAAAAGCCGGGAGATACACTGGTCGTGCTTATTAACTTTCAGCCCGTGCCCAGAGAGAACTACCGAATTGGGCTGGAAAAGGCCGGGAGTTATATCGAACTGCTGAACAGTGATCATAAGGACTTTGGGGGAAGGGACCAGCTGAATACGGGAATAATACGGACCGCCCCCATCCCTTGCCACGGACAGCTTCACAGCTTGGAGGTGACCATACCACCCCTGAGCATCGTTATACTCAAGAAAGCGCCTCGGAGGCCTAAAAAAGCAGATTAAACACATAAGGAGGAAGCACATATGAACATTTTGTTTGCGGCAGCAGAAGCACATCCATTTATTAAAACAGGCGGGTTGGCTGATGTCATTGGCGCACTGCCGAAGGCACTTCGTCAGGCGGGGTGCGACGTCCGAATCATTTTACCTAAATATGCGGGGATTCCCAATACTTATAAAAAGTCTCTGCGTCCGGTAGCGGTGAAGCAAGTAGCCGTAGGCTGGCGTAATCAATATTGTGGAATAGAGGAACTGACATTAGACGGAATCAAGGTTTATTTTATAGACAATGAGTATTACTTCGGTCGTGACGGTATTTACGGTTATATGGATGATGGCGAACGTTTTTCCTTTTTTAACCGGGCGATTTTAGAAGTGCTGCCTGAACTGAACTTTCGGCCGGATATTTTGCATTGTCATGATTGGCATACGGCGATGGTTCCGCTGCTTCTGAATGCTGATTATCGACATTTGCCCTTCTACAGTGATATTCGCACAGTGTTTACGATACATAATCTGCTGTATCAGGGGGATTTTCCGTATGAGGTCTTAACTGAGCTGCTCAACCTGGATGGGAGCTATTTCACCCCCGAGGGTGTGGAATATCATGGCAGACTGAATTTTATGAAAGGTGGGCTTACGTACTCGGATCATGTCACGACCGTAAGTCCAACCTATGCAGAGGAGATTCAAACGGAATTTTACGGATATGGGCTGGAGGGTCTGCTTCGTAAATTGGGAGATCAGGGTCGCTTAACGGGGATTGTGAACGGAATTGACACCAAAAGCTACAATCCTGCCACGGACAATCGTATTTATACGAAGTACCGCACGAGTCTGACAAAGAAAAAGGAAAACAAAATTGGCCTGCAGAAGGAGCTGGGTCTGCCGGTGCGGCCAGACGTACCTATGATTGCCATGGTAACCCGGCTTGTAGATATGAAGGGGCTAGATCTGGTAACGAGAGTGCTTGACGAAATCTTGTATTATGATGATATCCAGTTTGTCGTGCTGGGAACAGGGGATCCGGCTTTTGAGCATTGGTTCCGTGAGGCAGCAGGACGCTATCCACTGAAAATGTCAGCGCAGCTCGCTTTTAGCGAACTTCTGTCACGAAAAATATATGCGGCAAGCGATATGTATCTTATGCCATCAAGGTTTGAACCTTGCGGGATCAGCCAACTGCTGGCGCTTCGTTATGGAAGTATCCCTATTGTACGAGAAACAGGGGGCCTTAATGATACTGTGCAGGCTTACAATGAATCCACAGGTGAAGGAAACGGATTTAGTTTCACGAACTACAATGCACATGATATGTTGAACACCATTCGTCGTGCTGTTCATTTTTATCGCCAATCTGAGCATTGGTCGAAGCTTACACAGACGGCTTTTGCAGGAGAATATAGTTGGGATGTTTCAGCCGAAGCGTATATGGATATTTACCATTTGCTAACAAAAACGGACTGAACAGAATAGGAACACCCCAGTCATGTTAATGAAAAAGGGAATCCCTTTAGCCAAGTTTTCTGGCTGAGGAATTCCCTTTTTTACTATGATCAGTCGCCCCCACCACCACAGCTGCTTCCACATGAAGAGCCACTGCTACACGAAGAATGGCTACCAGAATCGCCTGAATCATGATGAGAAGAGCCTCCATGATGAGAACTGTCATGGGAGGAATGATGGTGCGAGTGATGTGTATCCCAGTTTGAACAGCCGCTTGCCGAGCTACAGCCGAATGAGCTAGCTAATACGGCATTACCTGAAGCATCCGGGTGCATGTGTATGGCAAATTGTTCAGGTTGATACCATGAATACCACACAACAGCTAATAACAAATAGTCGACCTGTAAATAGTTGACCTTAGGCAATTGCTTACCCTCAGGATCATCCACCGCTTTATTCACCCGCTCGTGCAGATGTTGTACAATCTTATGAACCGCTTGTTGGGCCTGCTGTGAAATAGCTATATCCTCCTGCGTATTCCAGCGGTCACCTGCTGGCTGCACGGAAGTTGTGAGTTTGTAATAGCGCGAAAGCTCGTCGCTCGGTAATGGATGATTAAAAAAAGTTCCCCACAAACTGGCGCTATAGCGGTTCCAGCCAAAGCATTCTACATACAACCAGTCAAACCACGCCCGCTCCTCAGGCATCGGCTGAGAGCCGCCGGAATGAGGCGCATGGTGAAGCATACGACCAAAAAAAGCTTCCGAGAATTGCTGATATTCGCGGGTAAACATCAACATTTCGTGCCATAATTCATCCATATCGCTACTGAACATAGGCACTCGATTCATAATCGCGCATAGCATAAAATATCGTTTTAGCTCATGCCAGCGCCAATCATATTCTTGCTCCGTCAGCTCAGGGTGGGCTTCGATTACACGACTCCTTACGCTATGAGCATAGGAGGCGGGAATGGATTGCTCCAGTAGCTGCATCAGCTCCTAATCTCTGGATGACGCTCCTGCGCAAGGGACGAAGGGGATGGGGAGCTGAGGAAAAAAGCATTCCGGCTCCGTGTTTTTCTGTTTCCCCGGTTTCTGCGTATTGCACGGAATATAAACCAAAAAATGAAGAGGATCACCACAATAAACAACGTCCAAAAGCTGCTCATACTATCCATGATGGCTGACTACTCCTTTCTGAAAGAACACGGAATTAAGATTTAGCGTTCGTTATTCAGCAGAGCGAATTCTTTTTTTATCCGGGCTAGCAGTTCAGGATTCGTGATTACATCGCAAGCAGTCCATGCCAAAGTTCTCGCAGCCAGCAGCGTTCCTTCCATGGCCCGGTCCTGCATCGCCAAATCGCGGAATTCTGGTGTATGCAAGGCATGCTTCTCGTCAATAACTTGAATGTAAGGATGGATAGCAGGGCAATGAAGCGATACATTTCCGATATCCATGGAGCCGTGATCTTCGCCTTCCGTTATATCTTCTTGTGAAATGCCAGCCTGCACCAAATTTGCGGTAAACGCATCGGAAAGTACACGGTTCGTGACCATTTCATCATAAGAAGTCTCATAATTGGAGGTCTCCAAACGACACCCGGCCTGTAAAGCAGCTCCTTCAGCAATTTGAATAACACGGCGAGTCAGTGGGTTCAGTTCTTGACGTGTAGCCGCTCTTACATAAAATTGGGCTGAGGCGTAATCAGGAATAATATTGGCTGCTTGCCCACCCTGGTTAATGATCCCATGGATACGCACTGTACTTTTTACTTGTTGACGGAACGCATTGATGCCATTGAACGTTTGAATCACAGCGTCCAGCGCGTTAATGCCTTCGTGCGGGCTGGCAGCCGCGTGAGCAGATTGACCAAAAAATTCGAATTGTACAGCATCAATCGCCAGTGATTTGCCTGATTTTTCGTAACGGTCATAAGGATGCGTCATAAGTGCGATGTCGCAATCATCAAACAATCCGGCAGCGGCCATAGGGACCTTTGCACCGCGTGTTTCTTCGGCAGGTGTGCCATATACCCGTACTTCTCCACCAGTTTCGTCGATGATCGACTTGAGGCCGACGGCAGCACCAGTACTCATCATACATATCAAATGGTGCCCACAGGCGTGTCCTAGACCTTTCAGAGCGTCATATTCTGCCAGAAAAGCGACAACCGGCCCGGGTTTTGCAGCTTTGTAAGTTGCAATAAAGGCTGTTTCTATGCCCAATACAGGTGCCTGGACCTCAAATCCGTGAAAAACCAGTTCTTCTTTTAAACGGGCAGCGGCCAGAAATTCCTCGTTTCCAAGTTCAGGATTTGCGCCAATAAATAACGAAATGTCCTTAAACCGTGGGGCATGCTGCTCGATGGTCTGTTGAATGGTCTGTTTAAAATCCATGCTGAAAACTCCTTTATATAAGCTGTAATGTAGGTACTGCGTTAGGTATGCTGAAATTGTACTATAACATTCATTGCATAATCATGCATATTCATTTATAATGACACAATCTTATTTATTATAAAGAATTTAAGGAGAGAAAAAAAGATTGAAAAAGGCATATCGTTTTACCGCCCTGGTTTTGACGGCGGTTATCTTGCTGTTGACTGGTCTTCCCATGCTCAATGCATACGGAACGGAAGCAAAGCCACAGAAAAAACTTGTAGTGGGCATGAGTGCCGACTTTCCGCCGTATGAGTTTCATAAAGTCATTAACGGTAAGGATACCATTGTTGGGTTCGATGTGGATATCGCCAAGGAAATCGCCAAAGATTTGGATGCGGAGATGGTCCCTGAAGACATGAGTTTTGACTCTTTGCTGCCTGCTCTGCAAAGTGGTCGTGTAGACTTGGTACTGTCCGGTATGACACCAACGGATGAACGCAGAAAGAGTATTGATTTTTCGGATGTATACTATCGCTCCAAGCAAGTCATCATGGTACGCCCAGAGGATAAAGACAAATATCCGACGATGGATGCTTTGAAAGGCGAGAAGATCGGAGCACAAAAGGGAAGTATTCAGGAAGAGATTGCTCAAAAAGTGCCCAATGCCTCTGTAACTTCACTGGATAAAATATCTGACCTGGTACTCCAGCTGCGGACCCAGCGTGTGAACGCTGTCGTGATCGAAGATACGGTTGCTAAAGGATACACGTTAGACGGTACCGTAACCCTTGCCAAGGCTGTGCCTGAGGATGCGGGAGCAGAAACAGCTGTAGGTATCCGTAAAGGGAATGCAGAATTGCTTGCTTCTGTAAATAAAACGTTGGCTCGCCTGAAAGCAGACGGGTCGATTGAGAAGTTTTCCACGGAAGCGAGTGCACTTTCTGCGGATCGTCAGGTTTCTTCTAATAACATTGTAGATATTTTTTGGAAATACCGCAGTTTATACGCTACGGGTATCGGCTACACCTTGTTGCTGTCTGCGCTCGGAGTACTGTTCGGATTCATCATTGGTCTGATCATATCCTTGCTACGTATGAGTGGAGTACGCATCATTGAGTGGTTAGGTACCACTTATGTAGAGATACTGCGTGGCACACCTATGCTGGTGCAACTCATGATTATTCACTACGGGGTTGCTTTGACGCTGGGTGTCAATTTTACTCCACTCCAGTCTGGTATAATCACATTGTCTCTGAATAGCTCGGCATATCTGGCTGAAATTTTCCGTGCAGGTATCCAGGCAGTAGACCGTGGACAGATGGAGGCTGCCCGTTCATTGGGTATGGGACGAGGCAAAGCTATGCGTCATGTCATTTTGCCGCAAGCGTTTAAATCTATTTTGCCTGCTATCGGTAATGAGTTTATTACGATCATTAAAGAATCATCCATTATTTCGACCATTGGGATGGTGGATATTATGTATCAGGCCCAGGTCATTAAGAACATTACCTACGAAGGATTAAGTCCGTTCGTAATCGCAGCCGCTATTTATTTTGTAATGACATTCAGCTTGTCTAAGCTGCTGGGTTTATGGGAAAGGAAGTTGAGAGCCAGTGATCACCGTTAAACAACTGCGTAAATCGTTCGGCAAGAATGAGATTTTAAAAGGCATTGATATAGATATCGCCAAAGGTGAAGTCGTCGTCATCATCGGTCCCAGCGGTTCGGGGAAGAGTACGTTTTTACGTTGCATGAATCTGCTAGAACAGCCTACGGACGGGGAGATTTTGTTTGAGGGCGAGCCGATTACAGCTCGTGGTCATAATATTAATGTAACCCGGGAGAAGATGGGGATGGTGTTCCAGCATTTTAATCTGTTCCCGCATAAAACAGTGTTGCAGAATCTGACGCTTGCACCAACGCAGGTTAGAAGACAGTCAGGGAAGGAAGCGGAAAAAATTGCGCTAGAACTCCTGCGTACCGTAGGGCTTGAGGATAAGAAGAATACCTATCCGAACCAGCTATCCGGTGGTCAGAAGCAACGTATTGCGATTGCGCGTGCTTTGGCCATGCAGCCGCACGTAATGCTGTTCGATGAGCCGACTTCTGCATTGGACCCTGAAATGGTTGGAGAGGTTCTGGATGTAATGAAGAAGCTCGCCGAAGGCGGCATGACCATGGTAATCGTGACGCATGAAATGGGCTTTGCCCGCGAGGTAGGCGATCGAATCATCTTTATGGATAACGGTCAAATTGTGGAACAAGGTACACCAGAGCAGGTATTTGGTACTCCAAGCCATGATCGCACCCGTGATTTTCTTGCCAAAGTATTGTAAGAAAGTGCTGATATGAGCTATAAAAAAGCCCTCCGTTTGACGGAGGGCTTTTTCTTTTTTTGTCACCATTTCACCATATTTTCGTAACAAATATCGATTTCTTGGTGACAAAATTGTAACGAGTATAGTATGATGTTCAAGGTTCCCAACATTTTCATGCGGATAAGGTTACAAAATTGTGATATTATGCAGTAAGCCAAAACTTACCGGGACAGCATGCGGTTATGAAAAACGCTGAATGCTGGGCCCAAACTATGGGAAGTGCGGGGGACGTAACAACGGCAGTCTTTCCGATACGTCATAAGACGATATGGAATATGCCTAGGGGTGAATTGCACAAGCATAGGGCTTCTCCTGAGTCCGAATCCGACAGCTAACTTCGCAGGCATAACAGAGGAGGTACATATCTTTGAAACATCTAAAACATATTGGAAAAACCATGAAATTTGCGGTGCTTGCCGCAGCCATTGCAGGGCTGGCACAGACAGCTGGAGTAGCGGATGCTGCTTCGCTTCATACTGCCAAAGATGGCGATACCTTCTTTTTGCTTGCTCAACGTTATGGAGTATCAGTGGACGAGCTGACGAAGGCGAACCCAAACATTGCCTCTAACAATATATATGCAGGTCTGCAAATTAAGGTACCTGGTGAAAAAAGTGTGAATGCAGCTTCGGATTCGAAGCCTCAGCTTCTTACGGAGAAAGCACCAGCGAATGAGGGGCCAGCGATTGAAGCGTGGGGCAAAACATTTAACTATAGCAAAATAGTCGACGTTAAGGCTACTGCGTATTCTGCCGCAGCCGATGAGAATGGTAAATGGGGAGCAGTGGACTACTACGGCAATCCGCTTAAACTAGGTACAATTGCGGTAGACCCGAACGTCATTCCGATGGGCACGAAAGTGCTGGTTACAGGCTATTCCCACCCAGGTTTGCCGGATCATTCTTTTGTAGCTGTCGCTCGCGATCAGGGCAGCGCCATTACAGGAAAACGGATTGATATCTTTATTCCTGGCAACAAATCATTTGTGAACGACTTTGGATTTCAAAATGTGAAGCTGTACGTTATTGATAAATAGCATTATACGTATATATGGTTTAATTAAACATAATATATATTATGTAAACTTAATGCCTGTATCCTACCGCATATAACTAGGTCAGACTCTTATCAGGTCCTATCCATAAAAAAGGCTGTCTTGACGAGCAGAAAACTTCTGCTGGTAAGACAGCCTTTTTACGTTGCTTTAGCTTGTAGCTCAATCATAAACATATGGTTATTTCTGTTCCGATGTGTGGAGTAGCCGGGGGACTGTGACAAATTTGTAGCCCTTAGCTTTTAGAGAGTGAATTAGACCCGGCAGAGCTTGAACAGTGCCTTGCAAGTTGGAACTTTGACCTCCACCTGCGTGCATTAAAATAATAGAGCCAGGCCCAGTAGCTGGGATCACATTGCGCTGAATTTGTGTTTTACTTAGTCCCTTCCAGTCGAGAGAGTCTACATTCCAATTGACAATCATGTAGCCATGACGACGTGCCCACTGGATTTGAGGCTCCGTGATTTCACCGTAGGGTGGACGAATCAACTTGGGGCGAAAACCTGCGCTGGCTTGTAAAATACGTTCTGTTTTTGTAATCTGGTTGCGAAAGCGTTCTGGTGTGGCCTTCCTAAAATCAGGATGAGTATAGGAATGGTTTCCTATAGCATGGCCTTCACGGATAATACGGCGTATGATCCCCGGATGCTTTTCCGCACGGTGACCGACGATGAAAAAGGTAGCTTTGATGCCATTGGCGTGTAATACGTCCAAAACCTGCGGCGTATACCTAGAATCGGGCACATCATCAAAGGTTAGGGCAATTTGGCGGGTGTGTGGGCCGCACATTTTAAAAATGTCCGCATGTTTTTTTCGCAGCATTGCTAATGTAGGAGTTGCTCGATCTATGCTCTGTTGTACAGAAGAAGCAACAGTTGCTTCCTTGGGATGGGGCGTTCCGATGTTGGGAGGCGCATCCGCGTGAACGGGTAAACTTGAAAATGCTAGTAACAGTGCCAAGCCTGGCAACACTCCCCTGTACGGCATATGTATCCCCCCTTTCCGTGCAGTGATACCTAGTGGTGCTCTCGACTATTATGTACCTGTCCTATTAAAAATATGCTGGTTACCAAGTTCGGCTCATAAACGACTGGAAAGAAGTCCACGATGAAACGATTATCAATGAAGATGATGGAGCTAAACGTACATATTCTCTTAAACATGACCGAAAACAGGAGCATTTTCGCAAGTTTTAGCCTTACAACGAATTCGGTATACCGTGACAGCTGGTGTATAATGGGGATGCAATTCATAATTGTACAGACATGGAATTGAAGGAAGGATGGATAAAAGTGACCGACTTGTTTACTCCTTATCAATTAAAGGGGCTTTCTTTAAAAAATCGGATTGTCATGCCCCCGATGTGCCAATACAGCGTGGAGGCCAAGGACGGAAATCCAACGGATTGGCATCATGTCCATTATGTGAGCCGGGCAGTAGGAGGCACTGGACTTATTATTGTGGAAATGACAGCGGTCCATCCAGATGGACGTATTACAGATCGTGATTTGGGTATTTGGAGTGACGAACATATTCCTGCATATCGTAAGATTGTAGAGGAAGTTCACAAGTATGGTGCCAAAATTGGCATTCAACTAGGCCACGCTGGACGCAAGGCTGAAGATGCTGAGCAACCTGTGGGTCCTTCCTCGATTCCTTTTAGCGAACGCTTTAAAGAGCCGCACGCCTTAAAGACAGCTGAAGTCAGGGAACTGGTTCAGGCATACAAAGAAGGCGCGCGCCGCGCGGTGGAAGCAGGTTTTGACACGGTCGAGATACATGGCGCTCACGGCTATCTGATCCATCAATTTCATTCGCCTTTAACAAATGCCAGAGAAGATGAATATGGGCAGGATTTGTCACTGTTCGGTGTTGAGGTCATACATGCTGTTAAAGAGGTTCTTCCTGCTGATATGCCTGTGCTTATGCGGATTTCTGCCAAAGAATACGTCGAGGATGGATATAATGTGGAATACATAACAGGCGTAGGGGAACGATATCGTGATGCGGGTGTGGACATTTTCCATATCTCTTCTGGTGGTGAGGGTCCGATTGGTTCTGGCGGAGGCCCGTCTGCGCGTGCCGGCTATCAGGTGGATTTGGCTCATACCATCCGTGAAAAGCTGAATGTACCTGTAATTGCTGTTGGCTTACTGGATGATTATGAGGACGCCCGTCGGGTTGTTCAGCAGAAAGAAGCTGATCTGGTAGCAATAGGCCGTGCCATGCTGCGTGATCCCTATTGGGCGTTGCATGCATCGCGGGAGCTAAAAGTACAGGCCGACATCCCAGAGCCTTATTTGCGCGGCTTTTAGATATTTTTGAAACCCTCTTTGCAAAGCTTGCGTAAACATGTGTACAGAGCTTAAAATTTAAGCATTCAACTCTAGGAGGAACTTCACATGTCTATTTTCAAACGATTAAGAGATCTTACGATGTCCAACATTAACGCCATTATTGACAAGGCAGAAGATCCAATTAAAATGACGGATCAATACATTCGTGATATGCAAGAGGACCTGGAAGATGCAGAGAAAGCGGTAGCCGCTCAAATTGCTATTGAAAAGAGATTCAAACAGCAATACGAAGAACAGGCTGCTTTGGTAAAGAAACGCGAAGAACAGGCACATACCGCTGCAAAAGCACAAAATGTAGATCTGGCTCGTCGCGCGCTGGAAGAAAAGAAATCTGCTGAACAAAAAATGAATGAGTTCAAAGCTGGTTACGAACAGAACAAAGCTGCAGCCGATAACCTGCGTGGCAAGCTGGATGAAATGCGCAGACAGCTGACAGAAATGAAAAACAAGCGCGAGACACTGGTTGCTCGTTATAATGCAGCTAAAGCGCAAACTGAAATTAACAAAGCTATGAACGGTTTTAGCTCTGATACGGCAACTGCCGGATTGAAGCGTATGGAAGAAAAAATGCTGCAAGCAGAAGCACGTGCCGAAGCGAGCAACGAAATGTCTTCTAAGGAAAAATCGTTGGATGAGGAGTTCAAGGAGCTGGATAAGAAAAGCGCCGTGGACGATGAGCTTGCCGCTTTGTTGAAGCAATACGAAAATAAATAAGAACATTTTAGCAGTGCCGCCAAGGGTGATTGCTCAGGAAGCGAAGGAGAAACGTTTTCTCCTTCGCTTTTCCCTGCCTGGAGGCGTAAAACATTATATGAAGGTCAAGAAGATGTGGAGGATGGTATGAAATGCATTTTTTAGAAACGATGAAAGCAATGCTTGTATGGACTGGTGCGGGGGCAATTTTGATCTTCGCATTAATGTATGTCGACTCTTTATTTACGAAGTATAAGGATTTTGCCGAAGTGAAGGCTGGAAATATGGCCGTAACGGTACGAATGATTATGAAGTTAGTTGCACAAGGCTATATCTTGTCAGGCTCTATCGCTACAGCTAATAATTTGCTCGAAGCGCTTGTGTATTCTGTGATCGCCTTTGTCATCCTGCTTGTTTTGGAAGTTATTGTACGTCTGCTGTTGCGGTACTGGGCTCAGTTTGATCTGGATAAAGGTACACAGGAAGGTAAAATTGGTTTCGGTCTGTTTTCAGGAGCGCTGCATCTGGTTGGCGCCTTGATCATTACAGCATGCTTCTAGGCTAAGAAAGGCAGGAATATAACCATGGGTGTGTGGAAACGAATTTCAAATCTATTTGCTAAGCCGGAGCCGCCAAAAGCAGAGAAAAGCATGCTTCACTTAAATCCAGGTGATATCTGTGAAGTGTCGCTTGTCACCTATGAAGTGGTAGGTCGTGTACATAATCGTGCCCGGAATGCCGTTGTTTTGACGCTTCAGGATGGTAATCAAGTCAGTTATCTTCATATTGAGGAACGGGAAACACTGCAATTCGGACTATATCAGGCCATCGACGGCAGACTTGACAACCCTGAGGAAGTGCCGACCATTTTAGAGTTGGATGATACAACGTATCATTTGGAGGAGCAGTATTCTGGGCATGTTACCGTCATGGGCCGTGCTCCTTTCCGACAGGGTGGAGAGCAGCATGTGTGGCAGTACCAGTCTGATGATTACCATCTGTTGCGAGTAGAGTGGCAGGACGGTCGCTTTATGCTTTATGAAGGAGAAGAAGTGATTACCGGAGACGTCAAGGTTATTCGGGCAAGCTAGGAGAGGGTTACACATGAGCAAACGCACCTGGCAGTATGCATTAAAGGTCATTGTGGCGCTGAGCTTGTTCGTTTCCGTGTTAAGCGGCTGCGGCGCGCCAAGTGTAAAAGATACGTATCCGTTGGAATCGGTTAGTGGCAGCGGAAACTCGACCTCGTATGTATACCGGGCAGCTGGCAAGACAGTCCCGGAAGTAGCGGAGGAATTGAAAGAACAGCGTACACCGGAACAAATGTCACCGCAGAGCAATGAGCGGATGTTTCTGGTATATAGCGATGAGTGGTACCATTTGCAGCAAGATCCAGCTAAGAAGGAAGATACACTCATTGAAATTGACAGTAAAAAGTATGTCGAACAAAATTACAGTTCAAGCTTTCTAAAAGGATACTTAACCGCAACTGTACTGGATGCTCTGTTTGATTCATTGCGTGGTTCAGGCTCCTATCGAGGCTACTCCAGCAGAGATGTATACCGACCTTCTCAGGGCCAATATCGTGCTCCTACGGTGCAGGAGAAAAAGGCGATTCCGCCGATTACGGTGGAGCGGAAAGGTTCGGTTACCCGTAGAGGAAAGAACTCGGATTCTAGCGTTGGATCAAGCGGAAGTTTGTTCGACAGAGGGTCCAGCAGTTCACCGAGCAGAGGCTCGATTTCACGTGACCGGAGCGACAGTGGCGGTTCCAGCATATTTGATTCGCCGCGTAAATCTTATAGTAAGCCCAAAACACGTAGCGGTTCAGGTAAAATCAGCCGACGAAGTCGACGATAATGGGTATCGTCAATTTATTTGAAAACAAAAGATTCTTGGAACTGTGGTACTGATGCACAGTTCCTTTTTTTATTTTTAGAGATGACGTTGGTGATCATCTAGCGGCACAGCCAAACCTACACTTTTATGGATATAATAATGTAGAGATAATCAAAACTTTGTTTGATTGAAGGGATTGAAAATTAAATGGTACTATCTATTTCTTGGCCAGATCTTTCACAAAGACCATTTAATCTAATGGTGGAACGAAAAATGGAGTGTTCTCCGAATGTCCTGTATCAGGCTTGGACGAAGCGGTTTGACAGTTGGTTTGCAGCCCCAGGATCAGTATTAATGGAGGCTGAAGTGAACATGACCTTCTTTTTCGAAACGCATTTTGAGGGGAAGCGTCATCCACATTACGGAAGATTTCTAAGACTTGAGCAAAACCGACTGATCGAGCTGACTTGGATTACTGGCGAAGGCGGTACCAAGGGAGCTGAAACAGTTCTCACTGTTGAGCTTAAACCTCGCGGTAATGGCACGCATCTTTACTTAACGCATGCAGGTTTACCAGACGAGAATTCAAGAAACCAACATGAGCAGGCTTGGCCGCTTGTACTTGAGCAGCTCGACAAAAGGATGATGCCAGATAGATAATTCAGAAGGTTCCAGGCTAAAACTGCAACAAGAGGACGATTTTAAAATCGTTCTTTTTATATTTTTTGATGACAAAAATAAATATTTACCTTACATAAAAACAAATATTACCAGTTTACTAGATTATTTCATTGCCACATCTATAAGTAAAATATACAATTACAACAGGCGAAATAAGAGGATGGTGTATCTGTGTTATCTGCTTTTTTATATATATTACTTGGTGTATTCGATGCTTTGGCCGCTGTTATTTTGGTCTTAAAGCTTTATATGCTTCCCGTGAGGGAATATCGTAGAAAAATATTATTTTATGCAATTGGCATAGCTTTGTTTTCCTTTCTAATGAGGGAAGTTATAGGCTTGCCTAAATTAGATTTGCCGCTTCAGTATTTGTTAATGGTTATCTTTTTTAGATTCGGTTTAGGGATCAAAACCCATCTAGCAGCTTTTTCTGCTGGTTCTGGTCTAACGGCCTACATTAATTTACAACTTTTTGTATTTCTGTTTGCGTATTTTTTTGGAGTAGCAGAACCAGGTGCTATTAATGATACTTCTGGCTCTTCTATTTACGTTATTCAGTTAACTTCTATTATTATTGCGTGCTTTATTTCTTATATAATGGGAAAATATAACTTTGGTTTCTCGTTTATAATTCAGCCTCCACATGATTTTTTAAGAGCTGAAAATTACTTATCATCCCTAAATAAAATGTTGATTCTAGGTGCTCTAATATCAGCTGTCACCATTTTTATTACTTTGTATATGCTCTATAGCTCAAATACCATAGGATTACTATCCATTTCATTGCTTACTTTCGGCGTGTCGTATTTCTTTTCAGAGAGAGGAGATTATGAGGATGCTAGAAGCGCTATCACGGTACATCGCAACGGAAATAAAAAAAGCTGATCCTGATGGTCCAACAAGTGTAGAAGTGATGGAATATGCGCTTGGTATAAAAATTACCGAAGTGTCTTCGATACTAATGGTTGCGATTATAGCTTGGATGACTGGGCATTTTTTTGGGTCGTTATTAGCTCTAGTAACTATCATGTTTGTAAGAAGATTTTCAGGAGGGGCACACTTCAGTAATCTTACATTTTGTGTCTGTTTTACAACGGCAATATGTGTAACTATACCTCTCGTCTCTTTAAATTTATCAACGATTTTGATTATTAATGCTTGTTCAGTATTAGTGTTTTTAGTTTATGCACCCAATCATTTTATTTATATTCATAAGACCAATAACCACAAATATTATAAAACGGTATGTGTTTTGATTTGTGCGGTGAATTTTTTTGTACAATCCCACATAATATGCTTATCTTTAGCTATTCAAGCATTCAGTATTCTTCCTTTATGGAAAGGAGGTGAACGAAAATGGATAAGAAATTGGCGAGAGCTTTAAATTTAAGACTGGGAAAATACGCTAACGAATCTACCAAAAACGAAAAAACAGTATTTGGCGCTAAACCGATACCGGCAGAGCTCAAGAAAAAAGAAAAGAACTGATTATGTACCGCGTTACTCTAGACATTGTTCTTATACGATCGGGGTAACTGCACAGGCTTGTAAGGAAGCTTTTCAGCTGTGAGATCGAGTCTAGCGCATTTGAAGGCCTGGTACGATTCGAAGCTTCACTTGCTCTATTTCTCATAATAAGCTTGAAGCACTTATAAAGTTATGGAAATGACCCGTGGAATTCACGGGTTATTTTATTGCCAACATACTTATATAGTAAGCCCAAAACACGCAACAGCACGGGGAAAAGCAGCCGAGTTTGACGTTCTAAACTCCGCCCGGATTTGCCAGATAACGGTTTTAGCGTTATAACAGAAAGAGGGCATTTTAGAAGAACGGAGTGAGATTATGAATCATACATCATTAAACGCAGAAAAATTCCAGCGTAAAGCAGTTCAGGTGGAAGAGGCACAAAGCAGGATAGCTAGCTATGTTAAACAGGGTGAAAGGGAAGACGTAGAGCTGGAGCAGGCGCATGGACGTTATTTGGCGATGGATTTGACCGCACCACACCCGTATCCCCGTTTTCGTCGGTCAGGTATGGACGGTTATGCGATCCTAGGCTCGGACACCGAAGTGTGCTCATCCGGTCAGGAAATCTGGCTACATGTGATTGATGAAATTCCATGTGGCACCGTATCGGACAAGCGGGTGGAGACTGGAATGGCTGCCCGCATCATGACAGGAGCGCAATTACCTGAAGGAGCGGACACGGTTGTCATGCTGGAAGCGACACAGCTGCGTGAGGAAAACGGACAGACATATGTCGGCTTGAAGAAGCGTATAGAAGTTGGCAAAAATGTGACACAGATTGGTCATGAGATTCAGGAAGGTCGGCTTTTGCTTAGTAAGGGAACCTGCCTGGGAGCAGGGCACATCTCGGTACTGGCTACTTTTGGAGTACACCGGGTACCTGTTTACAGGAAGCCAAAGGTGGCCGTTTTTTCTACAGGATCGGAATTACTTGCAGTGGATGAGCCGTTACAACCGGGGAAAATTCGAAACAGTAATACATATATGTTGGCTTCTCAAATTAGAGAGGCAGGAGGAGAGCCGTTTATTTTACAAGCCATTCATGATGATTTGAGCCTTGCCCGTACTTCTGTACGTGAAGCGATAGCTGCCTATGATATCGTGGTCACGAGTGGAGGAGTATCAGTGGGGGATTTTGATATTATGGGTGATCTGGTACGACAGGAAGATGTGAATATGCTGTTCAACAAGGTTACGATGCGTCCAGGAAGTGTGACCACAGCCGCAGTGATTGACGGCAAGCTGTTATTTGCGCTTTCAGGCAACCCCGGTGCGTGCTTTGTAGGCTGTGAGCTGTTTGTACGGCCGACGATCCAAATGATGGTATCTTCGGCACATCCATATTTACAAACCTGGACGGCGAAGTTAGGCGCAGATTATATGAAGGTAAACAACTATACACGCTTTGTACGCAGCTCTCTGGAGATACGTGGTGGACAAGTATACGCGATTCCTGCGCGAGTAGATGAATCCAGTGTCATGGTGACCATTAAGGACAGCGACTGTCTGATCGTGATTCCTCCCACAACAGAAGGATTACGCGAAGGTGAAGAGGTGCGTGTACTGGTGTTACAAGGTGGACAGGTGACGTGAATACGAAACATCCATTTGTATGTCAAATCGTCGGATTCAAAAATACGGGAAAAACGACCTTTCTCGGAGGATTGATTCGTTATGTGCAGAAGTCAGGTCTACGCGTAGCAGTGATTAAGCATGATGGACATGAATTTGAAATGGATCATGAGGGTACAGATACGTTCAAGCACCGACAGGCGGGTGCTGAAGGCATAGCTATTGTTTCGGCTGGAAGAACAGCCATTTTAGAGGAGAATAGTCAGCCTGTCACCGGACTGATCCGGCATTTTCAGGCCTATGATTGTGTGTTGCTAGAAGGCTTCAAGCAAGAGGATTATCCGAAGCTGGTCATGGTGCGGGAACAATCGGATGCTCAGCTTACCGATAAGCTGACAAATGTACAGGGAGTAGCGGTTTGGGAGCATCAAATGGATTGGGCTCAAGGTCACTACTCAGATGAAATGATACAGATATTTCCTGCCGAGGCCAACGGACCCGCAGGCCGCTGGCTACTCGAACAGATTCAAAAGCAGATAGAAGGAATGAGGAATGAGCAGGGGTGAGACATCAATCGGCTGAGTCGGTTAGAGTCTCTACCCGCCGTTCGATCGCCTGAGACATGGTTTTGTCAGTCAGGTGAGCATACACTTCTGTTGTTTCTGTCGAAGCGTGCCCCAGCTGTTCCTTTGTTTTGTAAATATCATTTTGTAAATAATAGTCAGTAGCAAAGGAATGACGAAGCTTATGCACGGTAAGGTAAGGCTTGCCGAACCGTTTGGCGTACTTAATGATCATTGCCTGAATCGCTCTTTTGGTCATTCGTTTGCCTTCTGTACTGCCGTTAGGACGTGTGACAAAGAGAGCCTTTTCTTTTTTTGGAGCGCGGTAACGGGTATGTCTCAGGGACAAATAAAGTACGAGATCATCTTTGGATTGCTCGCGGAAATACACCGGCGTTTTAAAGGTTTCGTCGTTATTGCCTTTGCGGTACACATATAATAGTTTATTGTTTATGTCTAAATCGTCCAGATTCAGATTGACGATTTCAGATACGCGCAGGCCTGAGTTCAGAATGAGGCTGGCGATGCAGGCATCCCGTTCCTTATTTAGTTCATAGGAGTATAAAGCCTGCTTGTTATCGGCCAAATCTTGACCATAGCCTTCATAAATATAACCGATGAATTCAAGCAGTTCTTCCTCTTCCAGTATTTTACCTTTAAGCTTAGCCGCCGTATCCTTGGGTTTATGTATACGCTTGATTTCGACCTTAGCCATAATGTTGCGTTTGAGCAACGGATAAAAATTTTCATCCTCAGCGATCTGACTTAAATAATGAAAAAGCGAACGCAGAGACGATAGCTTACGTGAAATGGTAATACGGGAGTTGGAGCCTTCGCGCTTAGTAGACAGGAATAATCGAAAGCCTGTAATACTGTCCATATGAAGTGTCTCCAACTCTTCCAGTGTAACTTGGGCATTCGTTTCTCCGGTGGACAAGCCTTCCGCGCGAAGCCATGAAAAGAAAGCTTCGTAATCCCGCACATATTCTAGTAATGTGGAAGGGGACAGGTCGGGCAGCTTATAATCCATAAATTGCTGCACGTACCATGGTAATCCCGGCATTTTTTCATCTAGTTTGCGCCGGTCGATGATCTTTTGTATATTCATTGAGTTCCACCTCGTCCGGTCATAATATATATGTATTTTAGCATATTTTGAACAGCACTGGATGGGATGTAATTCGAAGTTAAAGAACAGATTGAACCGCCAAGAGAGGTGAAAGTATGGGGTATAATATCAAATCGGAACTGAAGCTGTCTATTAAGAGTGTACCGGAGTCGCAAAAGGACATTATTGTACAGCTCATGCAATTTTATTTATATGATTTTACAGCCTATCTTCGAATTGATGTCACTGAGAAGGGGACATTCCCGGCTTATCCAGACTTGTATCAATATTGGACGAGCGGTGAACAGAAGCTACCTTTTCTGATTTGGAGACAGGATATTCCTGTGGGTTTTGCACTCGTTGACCGAATGTCCAGCAATCGAGAAGCTGACTACTACATGGCTGAGTTCTTTGTACTTCGTCCTTATCGGCATAATGGGGTTGGGACTTGGGCGGCTCATGAGCTGTTTGGACGTTTTAACGGACGTTGGAAGGTGACCCAAATGAGCACGAATAGGCCGGCACAGTCCTTTTGGCGTAAGGTGATTGGAAGCTATACGAAAGGTGAGTACAGGGAACAGACACATTCGGTAAGAGGGAATATCAGTCAGTTTTTCAATACCTGAAAAATTCGAAATAGAAAGTAAGTAATGAAAAAGAGTCGAGGAGAGTATCCTATCGGCTCTTTTTTGTTGTCAATTCAAGTCTTCTATCCATCTATAGAGCATTCCAATTAGAACCTGCATTGACACTATAAAAACGCAGGTATACAGTTATTAACATAATTCATATATATCTCATTGGAATTATCAACAATTAAACATCGGCTCCAAAAATGCAATGTAATCATAACATCACCCATCAGATCGGAGAGTGTTTTTAGGTGAAACGAACAAGTCGATTTGCAAAAATGGTAGCTGTAACCCTGTCGATGGTGCTGGTCTTATCGGCATGCTCGGGTAATAGCGGGGCCAATTCTACGAATACTGAGGCGAATGCAGCAGGAGGCGGGCAAGCTGCAGAAGGTGGAGATCTTACCTATGCACTGGCAACATCGCCGGATTCACTGGACCCGCATAAGAGTGGATTGGCAGTAGCATCTCGGGTATATCGTGCGATATTCGATAACTTGGTGGTAAAGCTACCGGACAATACGATTAAGCCTTGGCTGGCAACCGAATGGAGTGTTTCCGAGGATGGCAAAAGCTATACATTCAAGCTGCGCAAGGATGTTAAGTTCCATGACGGAACCCCGTTCAATGCGGAAGCCGTTAAATTTAGCTATGATCGGATTATTGATCCGCAAGCCGTAGTAGGTAATGCCGCTAACTTGCTGGCTCCCTATGAATCCTCACAGGTGATTGACGAATACACGATTAAATTGAATCTGAAACGACCATCACAGGCATTTTTGAGCAATTTAAGTGTTCCGGCTGTAGCCATTGTTTCGCCAGCAGGAGTTAAAAAATATGGAGATCAATTCGGTAAGCATCCAGTGGGTACAGGCCCCTTTAAGTTTGTAAAATGGGACGAAAATGCAGAAATCAAAATCGAACGTAACCCGGATTACAAATGGGCACCAGAAACTATTGAGAATCAGGGGGCACCGTATTTGGACAGCGTGACCTTTAAAATTGTTCCGGAGGAGGCGACCCGGATCGGCAGTGTGCAGAGTGGGCAGGCTTTGGCTGCTGAAACTGTCCCACCGCAGAACATTTTAACGTTGAAGAGTGACCCTAATTTCCAATTGTTGCAGGTCAATACCCTAGGATTGCCATATACGCTGTTCATTAACCAAAAGAAGAAACCGTGGAATGAATTAAAGGCGAGGCAGGCATTGCAATATGGTATTGATGTGGGGACGATCGTCAAAACGCTGTATCTAGGAACTTATGAACAGGCTTGGTCGCCACTCACTCCGGGTATTTTTGGATATGATAAATCACTGGAAAACGGCTTGCAGCCTGATCTTAACAAGGCCAATCAGTTACTGGATGAGTTGGGGTGGGCTAAGGGAACGGATGGTTTTCGGGTGAAGGATGGACAACGTCTTACGCTGCATTATGTAGACGGCACTCCGAACCGTGAAAAACGGAACGACATTGCAGCCATTATTCAGCAGCAGCTGAAGAAAATCGGTGTTGATGTGAAGATTGAAATTACCAAGGATATTGCAACAGTTGTATATACGAACGGAAACTATGATTTCTACGGAAATAGCCAGGTCAATGTGGACCCGAACGCTTTATATGCTTTTTACCACACAGCGGCAACAAATCAGCGGCCTACACTGCCTAACTTCTCCAATCCAGAGGTCGACAAGCTGTTGGAGCAGGGAGCTATTGAACAGGACGATGCCAAGCGGGAGGAGATTTATAAAAAGGTGCAACAGCTAATACGTGATCAGGCCGTCATCATTCCGATTTATGTTTTCCCTTATACGGTTGGAGCAGCCAAGTCAGTGCAGGGTCTCAAATTCGATTTAGTGGGTTATCCGCTCTTTAACGATGTGCGTATTCAAAAATAGTATTGCTAAGTAATTTCTGGGGACCATCCAGTAAGGGAAGGAGTGTGGGCTATGATCAGAGCTGTTGCAGAAAGACTGGTTACTTCTTTGTTGGTCATTCTGGGTTCCTGTATTTTGGTATTCAGCATTTTGTATCTGCTCCCGGGGGACCCGGTAGATTCGATTCTTGACCCTTCAACGGCCACGCCAGAGATGATCGCCAATTTGCGTCATAAGCTGGGAGTGGATCAGCCTTTTCATGTTCAGTTTTTGAACTATTTCGGAAATTTGCTACAAGGTGATTTTGGAAAATCACTGCTCAATGCTGATCCGGTGCTGCCTAAAATATGGGTCAATCTCCCGCCTACACTGGCGCTGACGCTTGCCGGTTCTGCTATTTCGGTCATTATCGGTGTCCTGCTCGGAGTGCTGTCGGCCATTCATCGGGATAAGCCGATTGATATCATCGCACGAATCGTTGGATTGTTCGGCATTTCTATGCCCACATTCTGGTCAGGCATTCTGCTGTTGCTTATTTTCTCCATTCACTTGGGATGGCTGCCTGCTATGGGCTCGGGCGGTTGGAAAACTCTTGTGCTTCCGTCTCTCACTTTGGGCATTGTCGGTGCAGGGTTCATTGTCAGAATGGTGCGTAACAGTATGCTGGAAGTCATTAATGAGCAGTTCATCGTAACGCTCCGTTCCAAGGGTTTGTCTGAGAAGGTTATTATGTATCGCCATGCGCTACGCAATGCGTTGATTCCAGCGATAACGATGATCGGGATGCTAATGGGAGAAATGCTGGCCGGAGCAGTTGTGAGTGAGACGGTATTTTCACGGCAAGGCATTGGGCGTTTAATTGCGGACGCAATTATGGCTAAAGACTTACCAGTTGTGCAGGGAGTTGTATTGTTCTCTGCCATCATGTATGTGATCGTAAATCTACTGGTGGATATATCGTATACGTTCATTGATCCAAGGGTTAGACGCTCGGCGTAAGCCGGAAGGATTCAGGGAGGAGGAAGTCGGTTGAGAGAAACAATGGCTGCCAAAACAATTTGGAAGGAAAGAAAGCTGCGGGTAGCTCGGCAAACTGGAAGGTGGCGGCTCGGTGGAGTGTCGGATGGGTTCGTATATGCGGCGGGACTGATTATTGTGTTCGTAATCGTCTGTGCGGCGTTTCCACAATGGATTGCTTCTTATGCACCCACAGAAATGTTAAGCGACCATATTTTACAAGGCCCAAGTGCTTCTCACTGGTTCGGAACGGACTATTTTGGGCGGGATGTATTCAGTCTGGTTGTTCACGGAAGTCGGGATTCTCTGTTTATTGGCTTCATGTCGGTACTCGTCGGCGGTCTGGTGGGTGGAATTATTGGTGCGCTCTCAGGTTACATTGGCGGTACAGTGGATTCGATACTGATGCGATTTATTGATATTTTGATGACTATTCCCGGAATTCTGCTGGCTTTGGCGATTGCGGCGGCTCTTGGCCCAAGCTTGTTCAATATTGTGCTGGCGGTAGCCATATCTGCTGTCCCCGGTTATGCAAGAGTTATGCGAGGCCAAATTATGAGTATAAAAGGACGTTCTTACGTCATTGCTTCGCTTTCCATCGGAGTTACACCTTTCGGCATCTTTTGGCGTCATGTGCTTCCTAATTCCTTGTCCCCTTTGCTCGTGATGGCGACGCTTGGCATCGGTAGCGCTATTTTGGCCGGATCGGGATTAAGCTTTCTGGGACTTGGCACGGTAAAGGAAATTCCAGATTGGGGAACAGTATTGTCTCAAGGACGAGGATATTTGACAGTAGCTTGGTGGATATGTACCTTTCCTGGCCTAGCCATTACGTTGTTTGTGTTGTCAGTCAATATTTTGGGCGACAAGCTGAGAGACCAGTTGGACCCGAAAAAGAACGCAAACTAGCATCAGGAAGCCTATTCTTAAGTGCTATAGAAGGAGGGAGTTCGTTTGTCATCATTGCTGGAGATTGAACATTTGTCGGTCGATTTTCACACTAAAAAAGGTTTGCTGCAAGCACTCGACAACGTATCACTGACGATCAGGGCGGGAGAAACGGTCTGCCTCGTCGGTGAATCTGGCAGCGGAAAAACGATTACCTCCAAGGCGATTATGCGGCTAATCGATTATGAGAACGGACGAATTGCCCAAGGACAAATACGGTTGCAGGGCATAGATTTGACCGTTTTGTCACAGCAGGAATTACGCTCACTTCGTGGTAAAAAGATGGCGATGGTATTTCAGGAGCCGATGGCGGCGTTTGATCCGGTGTACACTATCGGGTATCAGCTGATAGAAATCATCATGGAGCATGACCGGAAGACACGAAAGCAAGCATGGGCTCATGCGGTTCATTTGCTGAACAGGGTAGGGATTCCTGAACCGGAAATTCGTATGAAGCAGTACCCCGGAGAGCTGTCCGGTGGGATGCTGCAACGGGCGATGATTGCAATGGCACTTTCATGTGGCCCTGAGCTGCTAATAGCGGATGAACCAACAACGGCGCTGGATGTAACGATTCAGTCACAAATTTTGCAATTGCTTCAGGAATTAAAGACAGAATTCAACATGTCGATTCTGTTGATTACGCATGATTTGGGTATTGCCGCAGAGGTTGCGGATCGAATTGTTGTGATGTATGCCGGTCGAGTTGTGGAGCAAGCAGTAACGGAAGAACTATTCGAGCTGCCATTGCACCCTTACACTAGAGGGTTACTTCGTTCGGTGGCAACACTGGATACAGATCGCAGCAGCAAGCTGTTTTCGATCCCGGGGGCAATTCCGAGCCTGAGTGCATTGCCTTCCGGCTGCTTGTTTCACCCGCGTTGCCCGCATGCGACAGATCAATGCAAAAACGAAGCGCCACCGCTGGCAACCAAGGATGAACGCGAGGTAGCTTGCTGGCATTCGGAGCAATTGGCTGCCTCCGACGAGTGGCATATTACAGAGCTATCGATGAAAGGGCAGATCACGGCAAATGCTGTTGCAAAGGCAACCGAAGTAAAGGAAGAATTGACGAACGTATCTGCTGTTGATGGGGCTAAGGTGAGCAGTCATGGCGTACAGGTAAAGAACTCGCCTAAATCCAATGAGACTATCACGGAAACCGTCCAGAACAAGCAGGACTTGTTTAGAGTGGATGGAATTCGCAAGTATTATCCGGTGAAAAAAAGCTTTCCCGGTCGGACGGGTGCTTCGATCCGGGCGGTGGATGATGTATCGTTCTCAATCCGGCAGGGCGAAACCTTTGGATTGGTCGGAGAATCCGGCAGCGGTAAGTCTACTTTAGGCCGGCTGCTGATGCAGCTGGAACGTCCGACCTCAGGGCAGGTATGGTTCCAGGATCGGGAGCTGACACGTTTAGGAAATTCTGAGTTGCGATCCGTTCGCCGTGATATGCAGATGATTTTTCAAGACCCCTACGGATCACTTGATCCACGGTGGAATGTGGGAGATATCATAGGGGAGCCGCTTGCGGTTCATGAAGGGTTGTATGGCAAGGCAAAGCAGGAACGGGTGGAAGAACTCCTGAGCGCTGTTGGATTATCACCTTCGCTGGTTACGCGGTTTCCACATGAATTTTCGGGAGGACAGCGGCAGCGAATCGGGATAGCCCGTGCCATTGCTCTGCAACCGCAGTTTATTTTGGCGGATGAGGCAGTGTCGGCTTTGGATGTTTCCGTTCAGGCGCAAATTGTCAATCTGCTTCAGGACTTACAGCGTAAGCTGGATACAACCTATTTGTTTATTGCACACGGATTGCACATTGTCCGCCATATTTCAGATCGGATAGGGGTTATGTACTTGGGGAAACTTGTAGAAATTGCGCCAAGTGACGAGTTGTTCAGGCATCCTGCCCATCCGTATACCCGGGGGCTTGTTGCCTCGATACCTAACCCAAATCCGAAAAACCGTCGGGAGCTAATTACGGTACAAGGTGAGATTCCTTCGCCTGCGAAGCCGCCATCCGGCTGTCGTTTTCATACCCGCTGTCCACTAGCGACCTCGCGTTGTCGTGAGGAAGCACCTGAGCTGACAGCGATTAGCACAGGACATTATGCCGCTTGTCATTACCCGGCCTAGGTTCAACCCCTTCCTTTGATCTGCTATCGGTATGATAAGAGAGCTACATTCTACAGGCCGTTCATGGTAAGATAAGGATAGAAGTATATAAATTCAATAGGAAAAGAGGGCATTATGCTAGATAAATGGGTTCAGGAATTAAAAGATGATGAACAAGAGCTGATTGCGTGGAGAAGACATTTACATCAGCATCCCGAGCTGTCTTTTGAAGAAACGAATACGTCTGCATTTATCGCCGATCAATTGCGCTCTTTTGGTATTGAGGTAAGAACGAATGTGGGTGGAAACGGTGTGCTCGGGTTTTTAGAAGGCGGTCAGCCAGGTAGAACGATTGCATTTCGTGCTGATTTTGATGCACTTCCCATTCAGGATGAAAAGGATGTGCCTTATAAATCGACCGTTCCGGGTGTTATGCATGCCTGCGGACATGATGGTCACACGGCTGCGTTACTTGGAGTGGCACGCGTGTTGAGTCATAACCGTGAGGCGCTGAAGGGAAAGCTTGTGTTTATTTTTCAACATGCGGAAGAAAAACCGCCTGGCGGAGCCAAGTTTATGATTGAGGATGGCTGTCTGGATGGGGTAGAGGCGGTATATGGTATTCACCTCGCATCTGAAATTCCTTTTGGTAAAATTGGATTAAAGAGTGGGCCTGCGATGGCAGCTGTCGACGCGTTTACGATCCAGATCAACGGTAAAGGCGGGCATGGCGCACGACCGCATCAGACGGTGGACTCTATTGTTATCGGCAGTCAAATTGTGAACGGGTTGCAGCAGGTGGTTAGTCGCAGGGTGGACCCTATTGAATCAGCAGTGTTAACGATTGGGGTATTTCAAGCTGGAACTGCCTTTAATGTGATTGCAGATAAGGCCAAAATCGAAGGCACCGTACGTACGTTTAATAAGGAAGTGCGTAAGGAAGTGGAGAATGAAATTCGCAGTATCGTCAAGGGGTTGACTGAGGCTTATCATGCCGGATACGAAATTGACTATCTGAATGGCTATCCTTCTTTGGTGAATGCCGAAGCCGAAACGGAACGTGTACGCGAGCTCATCGGCAGACTGTATGGAGCAGACGCTTTTTTGGATTTGAAGCCGGTCATGGGAGCAGAGGATTTTGCTTATTATTTGGAGCATCGACCGGGAGCCTTCATTCATGTGGGTGCACGCAATGAGGATGAACGAACGCATTTTGCTCATCACCATCCTCACTTTGATTTTGATGAGCGGGCATTGCTCGTCTCAGGGCATATTTTTTTAGCACTGGCGCTTGAATACTTGCAATAATAGGCATATGTTTATGACTGACGACATATTAACGAAGCTGGAACCGCGCATAGCGCGGTTTTTTGTTGTAAATCAAAGTATTTTGACACCCATAAAGAATGAAAATTAAGTAATTAATTCACTATATGAAAAATTCATAATAGAATTAAATAAAAGGTATTAACTCTGAAGGAAGTTCAAACCTCCTATTATAAGCTGCGGAGCAGGAGATAAAATTGTATTATCTTGATTTTTCGCACAAGGAAATGGGAAAAAGATGACGAATCTATTGAGCAAGACACCGATGTAAGCGCTAACAAAACCAGTGTTGCACCGTATTTATTGGGAATGAATGGGGGTGAGTCTGAGAGGACATTTGTCAGAATTGTGAGAAGCAACGATAACGATAGGAACGAATTCAGAATCGGCTGATTACTTTTATCTCAAAATGACTCGCATATTCAATTGATAATGAAGAAGGAGGTTGAATTCATTGACTAAGGCAAAAAACAGGTTGAGAATTGCTTGTTTGGCGCTTGTGGTAGCGGGTGCTTCCTGGACAGGAATGATAGCGCCGACTCATGCTGCTCCAAGTGACGATTACAGTTGGAAAAGTGTGGTTACGGGTGGAGGAGGTGGTTTTGTACCTGGCATTATTTTTAATGAAACGGAAAAAGACCTGATCTATGCCCGTACAGATATTGGAGGAGCTTACCGCTGGAATGCTGCCAATGAGAGTTGGATTCCGCTGACGGATTCTGTGGGCTGGGAGGATTGGAACAAAAATGGTGTCGATGCACTAGCGACTGATTCTGTTGATCCGAATCGTGTATATATAGCTACAGGTACGTATACTAATTCATGGGATAAACAAAACGGGCAAATTATGCGTTCCATCGACAGGGGCAATACGTGGCAGACAACCAAGCTTCCTTTTAAGGTGGGGGGCAATATGCCGGGGCGTTCAATGGGTGAACGTCTGACGATTGATCCAAATAAAAATAATATTTTGTTCTTTGGAGCTCGAAGTGGTAATGGACTATGGAAAAGCTCTGATTTTGGAGCAACTTGGAGCAAGGTAAGCAGTTTCCCGAATCCAGGGACGTATGTACAGGACCCTTCCAATGAATATACCAGCGACATTGTCGGTTTAGCGTGGATCACCTTTGACAAAAAAACAGGCTCTTCCAGTAAAGCAACGCAGACGATCTATGTAGGTGTTGCAGATAAAAAGCAAAGTGTCTATCGCAGTACAGATGGCGGGACAACCTGGTCTGCTATAACGGGACAGCCTACGGGCTATTTGCCACATCACGGTGTGTTATCACCGGACGGCAATCTATATATTTCTTATAGCGATGGCGCAGGTCCATATGATGGATCAAAGGGTGAACTGTGGAAATTGAATACAGCAAGCGGGCAGTGGACTAACATTAGCCCCATAGGTAGCAGTAGTGCGGACAATCATTTTGGATATGGTGGACTGACGGTGGATGCCCAGAAGCCAGGTACACTCATGGTTGCTACGTTGAATGCCTGGTGGCCGGATGAAACGATTTATCGCAGCACTGATAGTGGGGCAACTTGGAGTCCTATTTGGGAATTTGATGGTTATCCGTCTCGTAAGCTGAAATACAATCTGGATATAAGCGGTGCGCCTTGGCTGACTTTCAATGCCAACCCTGCACCACCGGAAGTATCGCCCAAGCTGGGGTGGATGATTGGAGATCTGGAGATAGATCCATTTAATTCAGACCATATGTTGTACGGCACCGGAGCTACGATTTATGGCTCTAAAAATCTGACCAATTGGGATAAAGGCGGAAAGCTGGATATTTCAGTAGCCGCTAAAGGGGTAGAGGAAACGGCAATTTTGGATCTGGTGAGCCCTCCAACCGGCGCGCCTTTGGTGAGCGCAGTAGGTGATGTCTCTGGATTCAGACATGACGATTTATTCAAGGCTCCAGCTAAAATGCTGGATAATCCGACCTTTACAAGCAGCGAAAGCATTGATTATGCCGAGCTGAATCCTTCTTTTATGGCCCGAGTAGGTAAAGCGGATTATAAAAAAGATCCAAATGCCAAATCCATCGGTTTTTCCAATGATGGCGGAGCCAACTGGTATAAAGCAAATAGCGAGCCTTCCGGTACAGCAGGAGGAGGCAGCATCGCCGTAGCAGCAGATGGTAATGGCTTGCTGTGGAGTACATCAGACAAAGGTGTGTTCTACTCCAAAACTGGCGGCAACTCATGGACAGCAAGCACAGGGATTCCAGCGAATGCAAAGGTCGTCTCTGACCGAGTGAACCCTAATAAATATTACGCATTTGCCTCCGGGAAAATATATGTGAGCACCAATGGAGGCGTATCCTTTACGCCATCAGCGGTAACTGGCTTGCCGACAGCAGGCAATGCTGATATTGATGCTGTACGAGGAGCAGAAGGAGATGTATGGTTCGCCGGAGGCTCCGAGGATGGAGGGCCGTATGGCTTATGGCATTCCAATGATTCCGGCGCTACGTTCACCAAGCTCTCTAATGTGCAGGAAGCGGATTTTGTAGGCTTTGGTAAGGCAGCGCCGAACCGTACGAATGCAGCGGTATTTATCGTTGGTAAAATTGATGGTACACGTGGATTTTACCGTTCGGACGATGCTGGCGCAAACTGGGCGCGCATTAATGATGACAAGCATCAATATGCTCGAGTGACCAAAATTATTGGGGACCCTCGGGTTTATGGACGTGCTTATCTGGGAACGAATGGCCGTGGCATTCTGGTGGCAGATCGTGTGGGTGGTGATCAGCCATCTACCGGGCAAGCAAGTATTACACCAACGACTGCAACCTATGGAGTGAATAACAGCAATACGGATCTTACTGTCAAGCTAACACTTAACGGCAATACGTTAGAAGCTATCAAGCAGGGGAGTGTGGTGTTGAACAAAGGTGAAGATTATACGCTTAGTGAAGAAACAGTCGTTCTTACCAACAAGTATTTATCTAAACTTCCTAAAGGAGAGACAGCACTAAACTTCCATTTTAGTACAGGTAATGATGTGTTGTTTACGATTACGGTGAAAGGGGATACGCCAAGTGAGCCGGGAACAGGCGAGGGCGTTCTGAAGGTGCAAACCTTCAATGGGAATGTATCCGCCACAAGCAATACAATCAGTTCCAAATTTAAAATAACCAATACGGGAACCTCATCAATTTCCCTAGCAGACGTGACATTGCGTTATTATTACACCATTAACGGGGAGAAAGCACAAAATTTCTTCACGGATTGGTCGAGCGTCGGTACAGGGAATGTGATTGCTAGCTTCAAAACATTATCCAATGCGAAGCCAGGGGCAGATTCTTATGCAGAAATCGGGTTTAAATCGGCTGCGGGTTCTTTAGAGCCCGGTCAAAGTGTGGAGTTGCAAACCCGGATATCCAAAGAGGACTGGAGCAGTTACACACAAACCGATGATTATTCATTTAATCCCACAGCAAACAGTTTACAAGATTCTGCTAAAATAACCGCTTATCTGTCTGGAAGCAAGCAATGGGGAATTGAGCCCTAAACCTTAATAAGAATAATCCTAAGTCAGCCACTCTAATGAGTGAGCTGGCTTTATTTTTGACGACCTTATTGTCCCGCATTCTTTTTTTTGGAAAAAGCAACGACAAGTTGAAAACAGCTACTAATAGAGATTCAAATTAAATAATATAATTATTTCACTATATGAAAAATTCATAATAGAAAAAAAACTCTTTCTCGCATACGATCTCCACAAAACAAACACACCACTTTAAGTAGAAAAAAGAAACACTAACACGAACATTTGTTCCCTTTATCTTGAAAAAGAAACGCTCCTGTCCTTAGACAAAAAGCGTCTTTAATCCATTTTTTATATTTATCATACACCTCAAACAAGATGCCGGGATACTGAAATTAACAGTGTCATCGTAATGACATTCACAATCGTAGAAAGTAATACTGTTTGTGCGGCAAAATCGGGTTCATTTTTATATTCTTCCGCTAAAATACTTGTATTAACGCCGGTAGGCATACCCGATGCAATGAGCAAGGCTTGAGCCGGAATCCCCTTAAGACCCAGCAGCAAGACGAGCATAAAACCGACCATTGGACCAGCAATCAGACGTAGTACCATACTAATGTACACGGCTGTCCGGCGCAAACGAAAGGGATATTGCACAATTTGTGCTCCCAAAGTAAGCAGAGCCACAGCAACCATCGACTGACTAATATAATTCAAAGGTTCAGCCAGTAAATTAGGCAACGGACTATGCAGCAGATTAAGGAGCAAACCTAGCGCAAGCGCATAGGGAACAGGCATTTTAAAAAAGTTAATTAATATTTTTCGAGTATTGGCCTTGCCGTTTTGCACAACAAAAGTGCCGTATGTAAAAGTGACAAAGCTTTGAAAGGTCATAATCAGAGCTTGAACGGAAATGGCCAACGGGTCACCTTTAAACACCAACTGATTGATTGGCAGACCATAATTTCCTGAATTATCTAGCATTACACTATTTGTAAAAGCTCCACGCATTCCGGGGCTGTATTTCAGAGATCTGGCGACGATAGTGCTGATTACGTACAGAATAGCTATGTACAAGGCATAAAAAAGTGAAACCTCACCCATGAGCATTAAAGAAATTTCCGAGTTATAAAGACCTGTAAACACAACTGCGGGGGTGATATAGTAAAAATTGATTTTAGCTAAGGTATACAAATCCAGTCGAAAATAATATTGCATGATACAACCAAAACCGATAAGTACAAAAATAGGTAAAACAACGTCCAAAAGAATGGTGCCGAACATGTCTGTTTCATCTTCTTTCTATTATGCGAATGTAAAGGCTGATTCTTAAAAATGCATGTGTAATTCTCATTATACTGTGTAAATAGGTTAGGCGTATAATAAAATTTTATAGTGATTTTGACAATATGGACTGCAGCTATAGTAGTGTCTCACACATTAGATAAGAAAAGATAAAAAATCAGCTTAGAGAAGCCGTTAATACATCTAGGGACATTTGAGCCCGGTCTTTACTATAAGGAGGAATCGCATCATGAGAAACACTTGGACAGCTTTACTAGCGTGTATACTGGTCTTGGGTTTGGCAGCGGGAACCGCTGAAGCCAAGCAGGGACGCGGAAATGATCAGGAGAACAAACAGGAAGCAAAGACGTCTGTTAAAGACGGGAATGAAAAGAGCGGGGAAGAGCCAATCAATCCCCATGACTCAGACAATGATCAGTCCAAAAAACAAAAAGACAAAGCATCCGGGAAAAAGGATGAAAACAGTAAAAAAGACAAACACGCAGAAATCAGAAAAACCGAACCTGTTGCAGTAACAGATGATACATACGAGGAGTCCAAAGACCATAATGGTCACAAGGGACGCAACGGTTATAAGGGTCTGCTTCACGCGGTAGAAAATACGAAGGATAAGCCGGCAGGAGCGGTTATTGCGAATCTGCTGCTTACGAAATACCCAAACCGTTTGACTCCGGAGCAGGTTGCTGAACTTGAATTGATCCGGAATTCTGGTAAAGCACTGACTGAGGCAGCTGAGCTACTGGCTGAAAACGGAAATGTGACTGATGCCGTTTACATGCAGGAGGAGGCGGTACTGGCTAATGTGTCCGATCTGGACAGCTACAAAAAGCTGGGTGAATTCTCGAAGAAGGCCGGACGGCCGTCGGGTATGAAGCTGTTCGTGAATGGTGAAAAATACGATGCCAAACCGATTAACCGCAATGGGACCACACTTGTTCCGTTTAGAACAGCTTCCGAAGCTTTGGATGCAAAGGTTTCCTGGGATCCGAAAGAAAAGGCTGTTACTGTCACCCGTAACGGCGTGTCCGTCAAATTATTTGTTAACAGTCCAAAAGCATATATTAACGGTCAGCCGTATTCTATCGAGCAGCCAGCATCCATAGTGGATGGGACGACAATGGTACCTGTAAGGGTAATCGGAGAGGCCTTGGGGACAAATGTTAAATGGGAGCCTGAGAGCCAGTCCGTTGTTGTATACGAGCAGACAACAACAACACCTGCATCAACATCATAACGTGCTGTAAACAAAAAGGGCCCTGACTAACTGTCAGGCCTTTTTGTTTTACCTTGCAATTAATGATTTCGTATTCTTTTTAATGGTGAGAAGATAGATAGCCTTCATAATACTACCAAGCTATTCGCATTATGTGCTGGTCATGTGTACAATTAAATAGAGAACGCTTAGAAAAGGGAGTGTCATAGATGGATTTAGGATTAACGGGAAAAACAGCCTTTGTTGCAGGTTCCAGTAAAGGACTCGGCAAGGCAAGCGCACGAGAGCTGGCACGCGAGGGTGCGAATGTCGTCATTTCAGGACGGAACGAAGCAGAGCTTCAGCGGACGCAGGCGGAATTACTGGAAACAGCGAGTGGCCGCGTTGAATATGTAGTTTGCGATGTAACAAAACCAGAACATATCTCCCAGGCCATCCGCCGTACAGCTGATTTGTTTGGCACCGTGGATATTTTGGTTAACAATGCGGGTGGGCCTCCTGCCGGTACCTTTGATGATTTTACAGATGAAGTGTGGATGCAGGCCTTTGAACAAAATTTACTTAGTCATATCCGGTTGATCCGTGAAGTGTTACCATATATGAAAAAACAACAAAGCGGTAGGATTTTAAATATTGCTTCTTCCTCAGTTAAGCAGCCAATTCCGGGGTTAATCATTTCAAATACGCTGCGTACTGGAGTTGCTGGATTGGCAAAAACATTGTCTCTGGAATTAGCTCCTCATAATATTCTGGTACATACTGTAGCACCGGGGAGAATTGCAACTGATCGCGTGCGTAGCTTGGACGAGCATCGAGCTGAGAAAACCCAGCAAACGACGGATCAGGGCAAACAAGCAGAAGAGGGCATTCCATTGGGACGGTATGGACAGCCTGAAGAGTTCGGTAAAGTCGTTGCTTTTCTGGCGTCTTCAGCTTCATCCTATTTGACAGGGAGTACCATCCTTGTGGATGGCGGAATGATTAAATCGTTATAAAATAAAGATGCGTGCCAGCCTCAGGTTTAATTGAGTGCTGGCACGCTTTTTTAAAATTTATTTAGGAAGTAGAAAATCTTCATTCACGGACTGTTCAGCCCTCACGGCCTGGAAGCTCACAACCCTCATCGGTACATAAACCACCTGCATCTTGTTTGGACGAGCTGCCGCTTATCATGGTGAAAGGTGAGCGTTCATCCCATGCTTTTTGAAGCGCATCATGAAATACTTCCTCCGGCTGGGCACCAGAAATAGCAAATTTTCGATCAAATACAAAGAATGGCACACCCTGAACACCCAATTCAGCGCCTTCGGCTTCATCAGCTCTAACTTCGTCGGTAAAACGGTCACTGGCTAATATAGCAGCCGCTTCCTTTTGATCCAAACCAACTTCAGTAGCCAGCGCTACCAGCACTTCATGATCCCCTGTATGCTTGCCTTCGATGAAAACAGCTTGGAATAAACGCTCGCTCAGCTCCAGCATTTTGCCTTGTGTTTGAGCCCAAAGTGTTAAGCGGTGAGCATCAAGAGAGTTCGTCGGCACCATGGCATGAATATTATAATCAAGACCCGCAGAGCGTGCGTTTTCGTTCATTCGATCATTCATAGCCTGAGCCTCTTGCAGACTGACCCCATATTTAGCTGATAGTTCTTCATTGATCGTTTTACCACTATCTCTCACAGCATTCGGGTTCAATTCGAAACTCTTGAATGTCAATTGCACCTCATTGCGATGTGGGAATTGCTGTAATACTTGCTCCAAACGGCGTTTGCCGATATAACAGAATGGACACATATAATCAGACCAAACTTCGATATTCATAAGGAAAAAGCCTCCATGTATACGTATTTTATTGAGTAACTGGGAGTGGTGCTCCCCCCTTTAGAATGTGTATTAAGGTGGAACTTCATTAGTTACAATAAGAATTATAAAGCTAAAGCATTCAACGTGCAAATAATTAATGCTTGTCAAAAAATTAATGCTGTGATATTTTATATGTGTAACCGGTTACACATTGGAGTTGAACCTACACTATGACAACAATTAAAGAAGTCGCCAGCTTTGCAGGTGTTTCCGTAGCGACCGTATCCAGAGTTATTAATGAAACTGGATATGTACATGAGGATACACGGCGAAAGGTAGAGGCTGCTGTGAAGCAGTTAAATTACAAGCCTAATGAAGTTGCACGTTCTTTGTATAAAAAGAAATCCAGATTAATCGGCCTGCTGCTGCCGGATATTACGAATCCTTACTTTCCCTTGTTAGCTCGTGGGGTGGAGGATCGAATGCAGGAAAATGATTTTCGGATTATTTTCGGTAATAGTGATGAAGATCGCCAAAAAGAATTGGATTACATGGATACTTTTGTTCAAAATAATGTCGTTGGTGTTATTTCTTCTACCAATGATCCCGATGCCGATTGTTATGCCAAACTGAAGATCCCGGTCGTTTTTCTCGATCGAACTTCCAGTGACAGTCTCTCCGTATATGCAGATGGAGTCCATGGCGGTTGCTTGGCTGCTCAAGAAATGGTTGCCCGCGGCAGCAAACAAATTACAGTCATGCAGGGCCCTGCACATATTCGTCCAGCACAAGACCGTTTTCGCGGGGCGGTTGAAGAGCTTCAGCAATCCGGAATTGCTTACCATGTGGTCGAGACAACTTCCTTTTCGTTCAAGGAGGCCGAGTCGTGGGCCAAAGAGCTGTTTAGCAAGTACCCGGATACGGACGGAGTTATCGCAAGTAACGATATCGTGGCTACAGCGGTGATGCATGAGGCACATAGATTAGGAAAGAAAATCCCGGATGATGTTCAAATTATCGGGTTTGATGATATACCATTAAGTAGTTTGTTATTCCCGCCTTTGTCAACGATCCGACAACCTGCTTATGAAATGGGCTGGGAAGCAGCAGGGCTACTCATTCAGTTGATTGAGCAGTCGCAAGTAACGAAGTCAAGCGTACCTAATCTTCATTCGAAAGTACTTACCTATTCAAGCATACAATTGCCCGTAAAATTTATAGAACGGGAAACGACGAGAAAGGTGGATCATGATGGCTAAAATTTCGATTATCGGAAGCAGTTCTATGGATCTCGTAGTTACTTCGTCCAAACGTCCCGGTGCTGGTGAAACGGTATTGGGTGAAAGCTTTACAACCGTACCTGGAGGTAAAGGAGCCAATCAGGCAGTAGCCGCAGCACGACTCGGAGCGGACGTTACGATGATTGGACGTGTAGGGGATGACCATTTTGGAGAACAGATTTTACGTAATTTTGAAGAAAATCATGTTTATACTGGCTATGTGAAACCGGTTACACATATGGAAAGCGGTACAGCGCATATTGTACTCGCTGAAGGTGATAACAGTATTGTCGTGGTAAAAGCAGCAAATAATGAAGTGACACCTGCCTATGTGGAAGAAGCGCTTGACGTCATCCGAAGTTCGGATATTGTGTTAATTCAACAGGAAATACCGTCGGAAACGGTTGTTTATGTAAGTGAAATTTGTGCGAAGTACCAGGTACCCTTGTTGCTGAATCCAGCTCCGGCTCGCGAGGTGGATGACAGCGTAATTGCGAATGCGACCTACATTACGCCTAATGAGCATGAAGCTGCCATTATGTTTAAGGATATGAGCCTTCAAGAAGCGCTGCGCAAATATCCCAACAAGCTGTTTGTGACTGAGGGCAGCAACGGTGTACGGTTCTTCGACGGAGAACAGGAAGTCGTAGTTCCTACTTATAAAGTAGAAGCCGTTGATACAACAGGTGCAGGAGATACGTTTAACGCTGCTTTTGCAGTGGCATTGGCTGAAGGAAATTCGCTGGCAGACAGTGTGAAATTTGCTAATCGTGCTGCGTCATTGTCCGTAACCAAATTTGGAGCCCAAGGTGGAATGCCAACCCGACGTGAAGTGGAGGAGCAAATATAATATGAAGAAACATGGAATCCTAAACAGTCATATATCCAGAATACTGTCGGATCTCGGCCACACAGACTATATTGTCGTGGCTGATGCCGGCTTACCTGTTCCTGAAGGCGTTACCAAAATTGATTTGGCCCTTAAATTGGGGGTTCCATCCTTTCAGGACGTCGTTGATGTCATTGCAGCAGATATGGTGATCGAAAAAGTAATGCTGGCCGAAGAAATTAAACAAGAAAATGAACAAGCATTACAGTATATTATGCGCACCTTTGCAGGGGAGCAATTAGAACAGCCACAGCTTAATAAGCAGGCAGCCGTCATTGAGTTTTGCCCTCATGAACAATTCAAGGAGCTGACCCGGTATGCGAAGGCGGTCATTCGTACAGGAGAGGCTAAGCCGTTTGCCAATTGTATTTTGCAGGCAGGAGTTCATTTTGGATAAATCAATGTTGAATAAAAAGGAGGGTACAGCATGCAGATTCAAATGAAAGGAATTCACAAAGCCTTTGGAACCAATCAGGTACTGAGTGGTGTTGACTTTGATCTTCGTGAAGGAGAAGTACATGCCCTCATGGGTGAAAATGGTGCAGGCAAATCAACGCTGATGAATATTTTAATCGGACTGCATCGGCGAGATGAGGGAACGATCATCATTGACGGTCAGGAAACCTATTTTGCCGACCCCAAAGAAGCGGAGCAAAAAGGAATTGCTTTTATTCACCAAGAACTGAATGTGTGGCCGGAGATGACCGTGCTGGAAAATCTATTTATCGGCAAGGAAATGACATCCAAGTGGGGCTTGCTAGACAGTTCTAAAATGAAAGCGCTAGCAAATGAACAATTCAGCAAGCTTTCGGTAAATCTTCCATTGAACGGTGAAGCAGGCGATTGTTCAGTGGGTCAACAGCAGATGATTGAAATTGCCAAAGCACTCATGACGGATGCTAAAGTTATCGTGATGGATGAGCCGACAGCCGCCTTAACCGAACGAGAAATTCAGAAGCTGTTCGAGGTTATTACTTCCTTGAAAAAAGATGGTGTTTCGATTGTGTATATTTCACATCGGATGGAGGAGATATTCGCGATCTGTGATCGGATTACCATCATGCGTGACGGGAAAACGGTGGATACTCAGGCGATTCCCGATACGCATTTTGATGAAGTTGTACGGAAAATGGTGGGTAGAGAGCTGACTGAACGCTACCCGGTAAGAACGCCTGCTTTGGGAGAAGTGGTGCTGGAGGTCAAAAATGCTTCGCATAAAGGGTTATTTGAAAATGTGAATTTCACTGTACGATCTGGGGAAATTGTAGGTTTTTCAGGCTTAATGGGCTCGGGACGGACCGAGATCATGCGGGCGTTATTTGGACTGGATGCTTTGGATCGTGGTGAGATTCATGTGCGTGGAAAAAAAGTGTCTATTCGTAAGCCGGATGATGCGGTGAAACTTGGGATTGGCTTCATTACAGAAGACCGAAAAGATGAGGGCTTGGTGCTGGACTTTTCCATCCGGGAAAATATGGTGCTGCCAAATCTGTTCAGCTTTACTTCAAAAGGATTTATTTCAGGTAAAAAAGAGCTAGATTTTGTTAACACTTTAATTAAGCGCTTACAAATTAAAACCCAATCGGGCGAAACAACGGTTCGCAGTTTGTCAGGTGGTAATCAGCAAAAGGTGGTTATTGCCAAATGGGTAGGTATTGGTCCAAATGTGCTCATTCTTGACGAACCGACGAGAGGTGTGGATGTGGGAGCCAAGCGGGAAATCTACCAGTTGATGAACGAGCTGACCGAACGTGGAGTCGCGATTATCATGGTATCCTCGGAACTCCCTGAGGTACTCGGCATGAGCGATCGTATTGTCGTGGTGCACGAGGGAAAGATCAGCGGAGAGCTGAGCAGGGAAGAAGCCACACAAGAAAATATTATGACGCTAGCTACAGGAGGACAGTAATATGACAACTATGAATGAATCAAAAAGCAGCAAAGGCTTTCAAATGTCACAAATCACACAGAAGCTTGGCCCGTTGTTGGGACTCATTATTTTGGTAATTATCGTATCGGTCTTAAATCCCAGCTTTTTGGAACCGCTTAATATTTTGAATTTATTGCGCCAGGTATCCATTAATGCGTTAATTGCGTTCGGTATGACCTTCGTTATTCTCACAGGCGGAATTGATTTGTCAGTCGGCTCCATATTAGCACTATCCAGTGCGTTTGTCGCAAATATGATGCTGGCCGGGTTCGATCCTATTTTGGCGATTATCATCGGTTGTACATTGGGTGGCGTGATGGGCATGGTCAACGGCTTGATGATTACGAAAGGTAAAATGGCTCCGTTCATCGCTACACTAGCAACCATGACCATTTTCAGAGGATTAACACTCGTTTATACCAACGGTAACCCTATTACAGGACTCGGCGACAGTCTGGTATTTCAATTGTTCGGTCGTGGCTATCAGTTCGGTATTCCGGTTCCAGCGATTACGATGCTCATTACCTTTGCTGTCCTATGGATCATTTTGCATAAAACACCATTCGGACGCAAAACGTATGCCATCGGTGGTAACGAGAAGGCTTCGATTGTATCCGGTATTAAAGTACCGCGTGTGAAAATTTGGATTTACTCTCTGGCTGGAATGCTTTCCGCGTTGGCGGGTGCTATCTTGACCTCACGTTTGAACTCGGCACAACCGACAGCGGGTACTTCTTATGAACTGGATGCCATTGCGGCTGTCGTATTAGGTGGAACAAGCCTCTCGGGAGGACGCGGACGAATCGTAGGTACGTTAATTGGTGTGCTTATCATCGGTACACTAAACAATGGCTTGAACTTGCTGGGGGTTAACTCTTTTTATCAAATGGTCGTAAAAGGGATAGTCATCGCTATTGCTGTATTGATTGACCGTAAAAAATCCGCATAATACACCTAATCTGCGTAGAAGGAGACACATAAATATGAAAAAGCTTATATTAATCATGACTGCCTTGCTGCTCCTGCTCATGACAGGGTGTTCCTTGGAACCGCCCGAATGGGCCAAACCTAAAGCGGCCGCGAACCTGAAGGACATTAAAATCGGCTTGTCGATCTCAACGCTGAACAATCCATTCTTCGTCTCTCTCAAAGACGGAGTTGTGGCAGAGGCCAAAAAACAAGGAATGCAGGTCATTGTTGTGGATGCACAAAATGATTCGGCGAAACAAAGTAATGACGTGGATGATCTGATTCAACAGGGAGTAAACGCGTTACTCATTAATCCGACAGATTCGTCGGCCATCTCCACTGTGGTACAATCAGCGAATGCATTGAACATCCCGGTTATTACACTGGATCGTTCTGCTGACAAAGGAGACGTAAAAGCACTCGTCGCTTCAGACAACGTAGAGGGAGGACGAATGGCTGCCAGATATGTGATTGATCAAGTTGGAAAAGGTGCCAAAGTGATTGAGCTGGAAGGTGTTCCAGGAGCATCCGCTACCCGTGAACGTGGGAAAGGCTTCCATGAAGTAGCAGATAAGGATCTGAAAGTCATAGCAAAACAATCGGCCGATTTTGATCGGACCAAAGGTTTGAACGTGATGGAAAATCTGCTGCAAGGAAACCCGGACGTACAGGCTGTATTTGCCCACAATGATGAAATGGCGTTGGGTGCGATCGAAGCAATCCAAAGCTCAGGTAAGAACATTCCAGTCATTGGTTTTGACGGTAACGAGGATGCGCTTAAATCAATTAAGGAAGGGAAACTGACAGCCACTGTAGCTCAGCAACCCGAGCTTATTGGACAATTGGCGGTGCAGGCAGCCAAGGATGTACTTCAAGGTAAAACCGTGAAAACATCAATTCCTGCTAAGCTGGAGTTGGTGGACCAATCGAAATAAAATGGGTACTTGACCCGACATATTAAGTCTTCGGACTGATGCAAAACATACGCATCAGTCCTTTTTTTGACTAATCTACGATGATGATACATACCACATAAATGGAAGTTTTTAATTTTTGTATTGTAAGAAGAGACGGTAAAAGATAGAATAACAATTATATGATAATGAGAATCACTATCATATTATGAATTGTATATATCTAAGGAGGACGTATATTGTGCAACAAAGGTACAGATTAAAATGGGAATCCACGCTTTGTCTTGTGGTTCTTTTGATGGTTGTATTGAGTGCATGTGGAAACGCAGCTAGCAACAACCAGACAAACGATAAGACCAGCACTAATGATCCTTCCGGGCAATCCAAAACGGTTGTCATGCGCGAATATACTGATGCTACTGGCAATAAGATCAGTATCCCTGCAAATCCACAGCGAGTCGTCACAACACAATATTTGGATGCTATGCTGGCCTTGGGAGTTAAGCCTGCAGGTGCTGCTTCCCATTTGTTAGAAGGAGAATATTTAAAAGGTAAGATTGACGGAGTTGCGGATATTGGGAACCCGACAAATGTAGAAAAGGTGCTGGAGCTACAACCGGACCTGATCATCACAACAGAAGATACCACGCCAGAAGTGAAAGAGCAGCTGGATAAAATTGCTCCAACCGTAGTCGTTTTGTTTGGAGATGGGGATGTATTTAAGCAACTGCGGGATATCGCAGCCGTGCTGGGTAAGGACAAGGAAGCCGAGCAGTGGATCGCTAGTTTCGACAAAAAGGCTGAAGAAGGTCGAAAGAAGCTGGCTGGAAAATTCAAAAAAGATGAAACGGTTACCATTTATATGACCTACGGTAAGGATGTGCTAAGAGTATATGGAGCGCGAAATGTAGGACATGTCATTTACCGTTCACTGGAATTGAATCCTCCTGAGTACATACGACAGAAGCTGGAAAATGACCGGAAGTTTAACTTTGTATACGATAGCATTTCAATGGAAAAGTTACCCGAACTGTCAGGAGACCGTATTATTATGCTGGTTTATGATGAAGCGACTAAGGACGGAATGCTTAAGCAAATTGAGCAAAGTGCACTGTGGAGAAATCTCCCGGCTGTCAAGAACCACAAAGTGTATTTCATCAAAGCCGACCCGTGGTTTACCTACTCACCGCTTGCTATTGACAAATCGCTGGATGAAGCCGTTAACATGCTTTCCATCGATCCTAAATAATCGCTCGAAATTAGAAAGGAGAAGCAATGACTATGCTTAAACGTTTTTTTGAATACTACCGTCCTTACCGGACTTTGTTCATCATTGATTTCTCTTGTGCCTTGCTGGCTGCACTGCTGGAGTTGGCTTTTCCGCTTGCAGTCAACCGGGTGGTCGATGATTTGCTGCCTAGCGGAAACTGGAAATGGATTTTATATGCCTGTCTAGCTCTACTCGGTATTTATGTCATAAGTGCTGCGCTGAATTACGTGGTTACCTATTGGGGGCACAAGCTGGGCATCAACATCGAATCGGACATGCGTAAAAAGCTGTTTGATCGAGTACAAAAGCAATCTTTTCGCTTTTTTGACAATAACAAAACAGGGCATCTCGTTTCACGTATGACCAACGATCTGATGGATATTGGGGAAATTGCTCACCACGGCCCCGAAGATTTGTTTATCGCATTGATGACACTGGGGGGGGCCTTTGGTATCATGCTCGGTATTAACTGGAAGCTGGCTGTACTGACTTTCATTATTGTACCCCTCATGATTTACTTGTCTCTTTATTTCAGCCGAAAAATGTCTGCTGCTTTCCATCGTATGTTTTCTGATATTGCGGATTACAACGCTCGTATTGAAAATAACGTCAGCGGGATTCGCGTTGTTCAAGCGTTCTCCAACGAAGCACATGAAATGGAACGTTTTGCTGAAAATAATGGACGTTTCCGTAAAACGAAGCTGATCGCGTACCGGATTATGGCCTGGAATTCCTCAATTAGTTTTATACTAATGAAGCTGGTTTCATTGTTTGTGCTTGTGTGTGGAACATGGTTTGTTATCAAAGGACAGATGACCTACGGGGAATTTATCGCATTTGTGATGCTGTCTAATGTATTCCTGGGGCCGATTAAACAAATTAATTCTGTCATCGAAACGTATCCGAAAGGGATTGCCGGCTTCCGACGGTATCTGGATTTGCTGGAAAGTGAATCGGATGTAGAAGATCTGCCTGGGGCCAAGGCGGTTGGCCATCTTAACGGAGATATTCAATTTGCAGGTGTAACGTTTGGTTACGAGAACAAAGATAAGGTATTACGCAAAGTGGACCTATCTATCCATGCGGGTGAAACCGTAGCACTTGTGGGTCCTTCAGGAGCAGGTAAAACGACACTTTGCAGTTTGTTGCCTCGCTTCTACGATGTCGAGGAAGGCAGCATTACCATTGATGGGATGGATATCCGTGAAATGAAGCTGGAATCGCTGCGATCCATGATTGGTATCGTACAGCAGGATGTATTCCTCTTTGATGGAACGATTCGTGAAAATATCGCTTATGGTAAGCTGGATGCTTCGGAAGAAGAAATCTGGGATGCTGCTCGTCGAGCTCAGATTGAAGACCTTGTTCGCTCATATCCGGATGGTCTGGATACAATGATCGGTGAGCGAGGTGTGAAGCTCTCCGGTGGTCAAAAGCAACGTTTGTCTATTGCCCGGATGTTCCTTAAAAATCCGCCAATTCTCATTTTAGATGAAGCGACATCAGCATTGGATACAGAGACAGAAGCCGCGATTCAGCAGGCGCTGACAGAGCTATCCCAAGGCCGTACGACACTCGTTATTGCGCATCGTTTGGCAACGATCAAAAATGCTGACCGCATTATCGTAGTTGCAGATCAAGGGATTGCAGAGCAAGGCAGACATGAAGAGTTATTAGCAGTAAAAGGGGCATATAGCCGCCTGCACCAAGCTCAATATGGAACGTAAATAGGTCGATATGACGCCGTAAATAGAGAGAGGAATGAACGAGTTTGACAAAGAAAATGTGGATTGTGATGATGCTTCTGTCAGTCATTTTAGTTCTTACCGCCTGTGGTGGAAACGTAAAGCAGCCGGATGAAAAGCAGAATCAAACTTCTAGTGAACAAAAGTCAGAGGAAACGAAAACAGTCAAAACGATTCATGGAGATATTAAGATTCCGGTTCACCCTCAGCGGGTTGTAGTGGATTTGTACCTGAATGATTTATTAGCACTAGGAATTAAACCTGTGGGAAGTGTTAAATATTATCTGGATAATCCGTTTTCGAAGGATCTTGTACAGGGAATTACAAGCATTGGAGACCGCGGCAGTGTATCCATTGAGAAAGTATTGACTCTGCAGCCAGATTTGATTCTGATTGGTTCCAAAGATGCTTCTGAATATGAAAAATACAGTAAAATTGCTCCGACCATCGTGATTCCTTATGGAACGTACAAGAATGTGCATGAGGAACTGACAGCTTTTGGTGATCTGCTTGGAAAAGAGCAGGAAGCCAAAACATGGCTTGCCCAATACGATCAGCGGATGCAGACTGCACGTGACAAGCTAAAGGGAATTGTTCAGCCTGGGGATACTTTCACCGTAATGGAAGCTTCGGATAAAGAATACTATGTCTATGGTGATAATTTTGGCAGAGGAGGACAGGCGGTATACAGAGGACTGAATTTGACACCTCCGCCGCTTGTCCAAAAAGAATTATTAGGTGAGACTCAATGGAAATCGGTGTCAAAAGAAGTCATTAATCAATATGCCGGCTCTTATATCTTTCTGACGGTTAACAAGGATTTGAGTGGTTACGAAGGAGACAGCATATGGAAAACACTGAATGCGGTCCGGCAAGGTAAGGTTTTTGAGCTCCAGGAGGATCGATATTGGTACTTCGATCCCATCGCTATTGTAGGGCAAGCTGAAGAAATCGCAGATATGATCGTCCAGCGGAATAAAGAGAACGCCGCACAGAAGTAGTCGCTTCGGTGTTGTTGGCAGCCCTTTGGTATTTATGCCGAAGGGCTTTATTTTTTCACAATAGGGCAGATCATTAGGCATTCCTCGAAATTTGCTATTGAAGCCGTTGCCACATTAATTTACAATAGTAAAGATTGCATGATAATAATTCTCATTATCAACATCATCTTCAACACAGTTCGTGATAGCTACATACTATTCAACAGTAAGGGTGAACAATAGTTATGAAATTATCAGAATCATCGGATAGCCCCGCTCAAAGTAATCATAACCAGTCGCCGACTCAATTCCACTCGCGACCTTGGGCGGCTTCGCTTATCCTGACAGCTGGGCTTGGACTTTTAGCGTTCGGTATCGCGCTATCCCTATCTTTTGGTGCAGCCTCTATTAGGCTAGAAGAGGTATGGAACGCCGTTTTTCATTTTAAACCCGAGTTACAAAACCATCAAATTATTTGGGAAATCCGTCTACCTCGGATTCTGGGTGGGGTTCTAATCGGAGTTTGCTTTGCCGTAGCAGGTGCAATTATGCAAGGAATGACCCGAAATCCGCTTGCTGACTCGGGCTTGCTTGGACTGAACTCGGGAGCCAGCTTGGCGATGGCGATTTGCTTTGCCCTTTTTCCCGGATCTTCCTTTTTACAGTTAATGTTGTATTCCTTTGTTGGTGCAGCTCTGGCTGTTGTGATGGTATATGGTACAAGCTCCATATCCAAATCAGGTCTTACGCCAGTTCGTCTTGTATTGGCGGGTGCAGCTGTCACGGCATTGCTGTCTGCCTTAGGAGATGCGATCAGTTTGTACTTTAATGTTGGACAGGATTTAGCCTTTTGGTATGCCGGAGGGCTTAGTGGAACCAAGTGGGTTCAGCTCGGTATAGTTTTGCCTTGGGTTGTGGCAGCTTTTATCGGCGCTCTCATGTTGTCGCGCTCCATTACGCTGCTTAGTTTGGGAGACGAAATTGCGTTAAGTCTTGGTCAGCGAACTGGGGTGGTAAAGGTAGTCGGGATGATTCTTGTTCTGATTCTGGCGGGTGCAGCGGTGTCGTTGGTTGGTTCTATAGGTTTCGTGGGATTAATTATTCCCCATATAACCCGCAAGCTGGTTGGCGTCGATTATCGCTGGATTATTCCATGCTCGGCCATTATGGGAGCTTTACTCATTGTGTTTGCCGATCTGGCAGCCCGTATGATTAACGCACCTGAGGAAACACCGGTGGGCGTACTTATTGCCTTAATTGGGGTTCCATTCTTCCTTTATCTGGCACGTAAAGAAAGGAGGGCGCTGTAAGATGAATAACGTTACGAATGGGGCTATTGCCAAAGCTAGTCATCGTAAAAAAATCCATGATTGGATGGTTGTAATTATTCTGCTCGTATTGCTCATTGCTGCGTTCACCATAAGCGCGAATACGGGAACCATCCGGCTTTCGCCAATGGAGCTATTTAGAACCTTGTTTGGACAAGGGACTCCACAGCAGGAATTAATCCTCTTTGAATTCCGATTGCCGCGAATGGTTATTTCTCTTCTAATCGGTGCAGGTCTCGCTGTTTCTGGCTGCATCATGCAAGGGGTCTCACGTAACGGCTTAGCGGACCCTGGTATTCTGGGGATTAATGCGGGCGCCGGGCTGATGGTCATGCTGTTTGTATTGCTTTTTCCATCTATGCAAACTACGAATTCATTGTTTTTACTTCCCGCTCTTGCGCTGATTGGATCAGGAGCAGCTGCTATTCTCATCTACGCGCTTTCTTACAAGAAAGGCGAAGGAATTTCCCCGACAAGGCTACTGCTGAGCGGAATTGGCGTAGCGGCGGGTATCAGTGCTGCGATGATCATTATGACTCTTAAGCTGACACCTGAAAGTTACACGTTTGTAGCTAATTGGTTAGCAGGAAGCATCTGGGGCTCAAACTGGAAATTCGTAATGGCTCTGTTGCCTTGGCTGATTGTATTGCTTCCTTTCGCATACTACAAAGCAAATGTGATGAATGTGCTTAATCTGGGAGATCAGACGGCATCGGGGTTGGGTACACCTATCGAAAAGGAACGTATTCTCCTTCTCGCTGCTGCGGTTGGATTGGCTAGTTCTAGTGTTTCGGTTAGCGGCGGTATCGGCTTTGTCGGTTTGGTGGCTCCACATTTGGCGAGAAAGCTGGTGGGTCCGAAGCATAAAATGCTGCTGGTAACCTGTGCTTTAGTCGGAGCACTCCTGGTACTTGTAGCGGATACGATCACACGATCCTTACCTTTACAGAAAGAAATACCGACAGGTTTGATTGTAGCCATCATTGGTGCGCCATACTTTTTATATCTGCTGAGTCGCTCCAAAGGGTAACATCACGAAAGGATACCACCTGTCAATTAATATAACCTTCAACACCACTAAGGAAGTGGGGCTGAAGGTTATTTTTTTCATTTGATTTAGCAGCCTTTCATCTCAACGGGAAGTATTCAAGGCATGAGAGGTTTGATGCAGCTCTCTGATCATTTTATGCAACGTGTAATTTTCCTGACGTGTCACGCCGTGTTGATTTTCCTGAACCAGCAACTGATGGATGTTTCGTTTTAGAATTTCACTTCGACGTTCCAGCATTTCGGTACTCATAAATAAATGAACACTCCCTTTGTCATGAATAAACCTACATTTTTGAAATGAGCATAGGCTGAATATAAGTTTGCCTTTCGACTTCTTTAAGTATATCGTGCTAGATGATCAAGGGAAAACGGAGCGAGACTGCAAATTACTTTTTCTCATCATCCATGCTGTGTCGACAGCGACTCACCCCATGAGTTCTTAGATATACTTCCTGATGCTGGCGATAACAGGAGATTAGACGTAATTAACTTCATGTATATAATTTGACTAGCTCATGTTTTTTGATATAAACGGATTTAGTGTATTAATCCATTTAAAATTTTGCTGAAAGCTATGGAGGGGAGCAACTAGAACTGCAAAGGTGTATTCAATGCAATCATTGGTTTATTCCATATCAGCGAGCTCAGTTAACCAAATTTTGCAGTTCTAAATGTCGGAGTCATTACAACTACCTAATGAAAAGAAAAGAATAAGAGGCTATAACATTTTGGAAGTGAGGAGATACAATAATGATTATTTAAAAATCAAATGAAGAAATTGAGATCATGAGGGGAGCTGGCCGAATTACGACTATTCTACGTCCGCACCACTTGCCTTTGAGGCCGAACTTTTCAAGTCCTGTGTGTACGCCGTAGACGTATACTGGAAGCCATGATCCGAATGAAGCACGGCTCCGGATACGTCTATTTTGTGTGCATTCATAATACCAATTTCTTTATACCCCGGACCGAAAAGATCCGGAATGGTGGAGAAATAGCTGCTTTATTATCATTATTTGTATTGTGGATATACCGGCTGAACGGCTACCTGCTCAGGATCATGACCGAAGAACAACAGATTCGGCTTAACCTCCTGCACAATCTGCTGAATGCGGGCGATTGACTGGCGTGCCTGTTCACGGTCAAAGCCGTCAAACGGCACGTCGTTTGCGTAATTCTCCTGCGTGTAGGCAACATCAATCGTCAGCATGACCGGACCCGATTCCTTTGTTGTGACCAGCGCGGACTGATGACCCGGCGAATGACCCGGAGTATAGAACAGTTGCAAACCTGGAACCAGCTCATGATCCCCTTGAAGCAGTCGGTAATTCAAGTCCGCCTGCACGCATTCCGGTGGCGCATACTCCAGATTACCGATCGCAGCGTCTGCTTCGGTCTGCTGCACATAAATCGGTGTATTCGGAAAATGCGGATTGCCTCCAGCATGATCCATATGCATATGAGAGATTACGATGGCATGGATATCGTCCGGTTGATAGCCGATCCGATCCAGTACAGCCACGATACTATCATCGGCTGACATATGGGGAATGAAGCGCCCTTCAAACGGTGTACTTTTAAAATAATTTGGATTGTTGATAAACGAATCCGGCATACCGGTATCAATGAGAATCGGACCGTGATCTGTCTCCAGCAGATACGACCAGATTTGCAGGCGCACCAGTTCACCGGGCTGTGCATGATGGTTGAGTGAGGAGCGATCAATATCAAGCTGACCGATCGGTAACCAGTACAATTTGTTAATCATACAATCATCCTCCAATCTTAGTTTACATAATAATTATTATGTAGTTATGAATCAGGGTTTCGGCTGACAGAAAGTGATGTTTGTATTTTCGTTTGTAAGATCCGGGTGCTGGAGCCTCATGCTGTCGTTGTAATCTCACTCTTTCGAAAATTAATTTTTAATAGTTTAAATGATAAGGCATGTAGGCGTCCAGCAGAAATTTGCCCAGAAGCTGGATCACACGGTCATCATCTCGAAAATCGGTGAAATTCTTGGTGATCCACTGCTGCTATTGGGTGAAAATTACCAGGCTATCATATGGAGATGGTGCACGCGCCGGAAGATGATCCGGATAGCGAGCTGGAAACTGCATATGATATTCATGTTTTGGCCGCTATGGCGATTTTGACTGCTACCGATCGAGAGCAGCGCCCCAGCTTGCTGATGAAGTAGAGAAGTGGTGCTGCATGCAAGACTATTGGCTATTTAGTTTTGTTTTGGATATGAATGAATTACATTCGGAGAACTTTTCTTGAGCGTGTTTTAATTTGTCTACATTGTGGGATCGACCCCCTCTGACCCTATGCCACCCCGTTAAGTGCTTTGAAATGTCTGCTTGAAGGCGATACCAGGCTGGACAAGAGGGGAGCGCTTTATTTATACTTAAAAAGCGCTTAAAAAACAGCGTATAATATAAATTATACGCTGTTTAGGTTTAAAACGACTTTTAGAATCCCTCCTGCATAAGATGTCGATTGGATTGTCGATAAAAATCAGACGAAAATGATCGTTTTACAGTATATTTCGGAATATGAACTGAATTGGAGGCGAACGGGATGAAAAAAGAGTTACGACATGTGGGGCTCGATACAACTGAAGAAACTGATGAAATATATACTGAGGAGCTGGAAGCTTTTTTGATCTGGATGAAGGATGCGGGATATACGATACATACGCAAAAAAATTATATGGGGGATGTAAAGCAATTTTTACGCACGTTGCGTGAAAAACCACTCGATCAGGTGAAGAAGATTCATGTTATGTCGTATTTGTCTAAAGCGCGGGAGGGAGGCGCCGGAGATAGTACGCGGAACCGGAAGCATGCAGCGGTGAACAGTTTTTTTAAAGCGCTACAGGAATTTGAGTTATGCAGCACAAATCCGGCAGCGGGAATTAAAAAAGCAAAAACTGAAAAGAATCGTATGCCCGTCTATCTGGATGAAAAGGATATTCATCCGTTTTTGCTCGCGGTGGAGGGGAAATATGCAAATCGTAATATGGCTATTTTTCTGCTGATGGTCTACATGGGATTGCGGGTGGGGGAGGTTCATTCATTGAATGTCTCGGATTACAGCCGAGAAAGACGTACCTTAGATGTGTTCGGTAAAGGACGTAAGTGGCGTACTCTCCCGGTACCGGAAGCCGTATGTGATTTTGTAGAGCATGCGTTGGAGGAAAGATTGACGCCGTGGAGAGGTAAAGAGGATGCGATGTTCATATCCCAAAAAGGCCGCCGTCTGGCAGTGCGCACCATTCAACAGATCGCTACAGAAACGTTCGAACGATTCCAGCAAGATAAGAGTATAGATCGCCGGGAGGCTTATTCCAGCCATAAGCTGAGACATACATTTGCGACAATGCTATTACGTAAGGGAGCAGATCTGCGTACCGTACAGGAGCTACTGGGGCATTCATCCATTCAGACAACCACAGTATATACACATGTCACTGATCGGGAAAAAGAAAAAGCAATGGATAAGCTGGATATTCAGATACCGATATCAGGATTGTAAGTATAGCATGAAAGTTGAGATTAAATGAAAAATAGTTTACATAATAATCATTATGTAAACTCGTCAGAGGAAATTACATCCTGACTTGAAAATCACATCAACGGCTTTAGGTCATTATGATCATGAACGTAGTATTCTTTTTCATAGCGTTAGTTTTGTTTTTGATTGATTTGCTCCAACCTGATACTGATTAGCTGCCACCCAATCATTTTGCGCATACGATTCAATTTTGGTTCTTCAACAGCATTCTTCAATAGATTAGCCTCCTTATTTTAGCGATCATCTTATGTTAAGCATGAGAATAATTCAGAATAAGCTGGAAAGCAATAGTGAATTAAAGGTTAGTACGATATTACCTTGACAAAGGTAATATTTTACTGCAAAATTAGTGAAACAAATTTATAAATATGGTTTATAAAGTTGTTTTATGATGTTATAAAAAGAAGGTGCTATGTATGGAAAAAGCTAATACAAATTTAATTAAAGAAATAAATCTGAACCTGGTTCGCAAAGTATTGAAACAGATCAGTAAGACAACAAAACCCCAACTAGCCGCATTGACTGATTTAAGTGTGGTAACTATCAATACCCTTATGCAGGAATTGCTTAATAATGGAGAGATCTTTGAAGATGAAATCGTCCCTTCAAACGGAGGCAGGCATGCGTTAACCTATCGTTTTAATTATGAGTATAGTCTAGCACTGATTATACATATTAACGAAAAACAAGGGACAGATGTAGTGTGTACTACGGTAGTGAATTTAAATGAGGATGCTCTGATGAAAGAAGAGCATCCCTTTCAAATTTTTAATGCTACACAATTTTATTCCACGATTCAAGACATCATTTCCCTCTATCCTTCCATTAAAGTTATTGGAATAGGAATCCCGGGACAATCTGTAAATGGAGAAATTACAGTCAGCAGTCATGAAAGATTAAATGGAATTCGGTTGGCAGAGGATGTGCAAAGCAAATTTGGTTTGCCGGTTATTGTGGAGAATGACGTAAATGCCGCTGTATGTGGTTACGTCTATAGAGAACAAATAGATGAAGATCAATGTGTACTGGCTATTTATTTTCCTGAGAATTCTCCACCAGGAATGGGGATTTATTTGCGAAATGGGGTTTTAAAAGGCAAACATGGATTAGCTGGTGAAATCAAATTCCTTCCGTCGATAGTTTGGGATGAGAGCAAGGGAACGGAAGTTTTCTTCAATAGTATATGTGAAATTATTCAAATATTACAATCTGTATTTGATCCTGATCGAATTGTGATCTATAGAGAGAATATAGAAGAAGTGTCTTTCTTTCATTTTTTAGAATCCTACAAATCTAAACATAAGATGCCTTTGTACCCTGAGGTTATTTTCTCAGATTTATTTTATGAAGATTTTAAAACAGGGTTGAGAGGGTTAACTCTAAAAGAATTGGAACGTCCAATCATTGTCTTTAAATAATGTATATATGTGTAGTGAAGAGAGGGAGAGAAATGATGGCAACGTGTTGCCGCGATACAAAATCCCATAACCGAAATCCAATCAGACTACTCACAGAGAGATCACAATACTGTACAAGTTAAGAACATCCCCAAACAAAAGCTAATTCGAATGAAAGGAGTTAAGGACACGCTTATTGCTTTTTTGTTTTATTGTGGTGTGGAAGCCATGGTGGGCTTATGGGGAGCCAGCTATTTGGTAGGGGCCAGAAACATTACAGCCGAAACTGCAGCTGGCTGGATATCCTTATACTACGGTGGAATTACGATAGGCAGGCTTATTACGGGGTTCGTAACTTTAAAAATAAATAATCGTATGTTAATTCTGGCTGGCCAACTTACTGCAATTACAGGAGGACTCATTTTGTTGCTTCCTTTTTATGCTGTTCAGTTCAGAACAAGTGAATCGTACATTGAAAAAGAGAACTTCGAACGGTTAACCCAAGATTATATCTTAAATCATAAACACCCATGACAATAACGTGCTTTTCTATAAATTATCACTTGACCTGAAACGCGTTTCATCAGCTAAAGTAAACGTGTAACCTAAAAGAGAAAGCGAGGGCACTCTATGATCTCACTGATTTTACTTTGCTCAGTTATATGGGTTGGTACTTATTGGTGCTTAGCATTATCCGGGCAGCCTAAGGAAGTAAAACCTTACCGCTCCATCGATGATTTTTTTGAATAACTTTGTATGTACACTTAATAAAGAGGCTTTTTTTACTCGCTTTATTAATATGTTTAATTAAATGGTTTAATAAGTGTACAGGGTATGTAATGCACCTATTAAATGAATGTTTGAAGATTTTAATAGAGATTTTGATGTTGATCCATGGAAAGAAAATGAAAAGCCGTAAATTAAACTTGGCTAATAAAGATCTTTATATATTAAGGGAGGATTTATATATGTTTAAACTGGTAGTAAGTGATCTGGATGGTACTTTTCTGAATAATAGTGGCACTTTCGATGTCGATTTATTTAATCAGGTGTATGGAGAAATGCAAGAAAGTAATATTTCCTTTGTAGCCTGTACAGGCAAGCAGTGTGAAAGAGTAGAAGAATTATTTGGCGAGCACGGAAAAGGGATCTGGATCTTAGGGGACAGTGCTACGCGGATTAAAAAGGATGGAGTCGTCGTCAAAGAGTTTACGATTGAACGCAATTTAGCATTACAAGCGATAAGAGATATCGAAAGTTTTTCCAATGACTTCATTATCATAGCATGTACAACGGAAGCAGCATTTGTTCATTCATATATTCAAGACGAATACTATAAAATTGTGAAAGGCTCGTACAAAGAAGTGATTAAGATTGATTCATTTGATCAAATCAACAGTAGCTTTCTTAAAATAACTGTATATGATCCATCTGGAAAAAGTTCCTTATTAAGAAAACATGTTGAAAAGACTCTAATGGATCAAATTTATATCGTTGATTCTGAAGCAAATTGGCTGGATATTACAGCACTTCATACCCATAAAGGGGAGACGGTAAGAAAACTCCAAGAGATATTGGGGGTTACTGAGGATGAGACCCTGTCTTTTGGAGATGGTGAAAATGATGTGGAACTTATGAGTATAGCAAAATATAGTTTTGCTATGAAAAACGCATGTGAGAATACTAAAAATGCTGCCAGTTTTATCACTAAATCCAACGAAGAAAACGGTGTCTTATTAACGATAAAAAAAATGATGGATTTACAAAAACAATAATATTAATTATCGTTATGGAGAGAAGACCCCAAATTGCCTCATGAAAGGACTATACGTAGCATGAAAAATAAAATACTGGTTTTTGATATTGGTGGCTCTTTTATTAAATTTAGTTTGTATTTTCAAGGTGAATTTATGTGCAAGGGGAAAGTTAAAACTCCATTGGACTCACTTGAGAATCTGCTTGTAGCTTTGAAGCAAATTCATAATCAGTTTATGGATGAATGTGAAGGTATAGCCGTCAGTATGCCAGGTATTGTGAATTCTGAAAGCGGTCACATGGTGCATGGCGGTTCATTAAGATATATAAATGATATAAATATGCTTGACGTTTTTAAGAAAGCGTTTCACAAGCCTGTAGCGATTGAAAATGATGGAAAGTGTGCTGCTCTTGGAGAAGCATGGCGTGGTTCATTACAAGGGATTACCGATGGTGTCGTTCTGGTCGTTGGAACAGGGATGGGCGGTGGAATCATCTCTCAAGGGAAATTGTTGAAGGGCCATCATTTATCAGCTGGGGAGTTCTCCTTCATTAGAACGAACAACGAAAATGCAGACAATGATGATTACTTGCTTGGTATGCAAGGGAGTAGTTTTGTTTTAACTAAAACCGTTGCGAAAGCCAAAGACCTTCCTGCAGATTCTATGACAGGTGAAAAGATATTCAAGTTCATTGAAGAAGGTGATGGCACGGTCCAAACGATTTTTCGAGAATACTGTAGGAACATCGCAACACAAATCATTAATTTGCAATCCATACTTGATCCTGAAAAGTTTGTAATTGGGGGAGGCATATCTGAAAATCCATTACTGGTTATTACCATTAGGGAAGAGCTAGAAAAGCTTTATAAGGATTCTTTCTATAATTTTGTGCGTGCAGATATTGAACAAAGTAGATTAGGCAATGAAGCGAATTTGCAAGGTGCTATATATAACTACAAACAATCCTATCATCTTGAATGATAACAAAAGTTATATTTCGATGAGCGCGGGATTGAGTATTACAAACAAATAAAATAACAATAAAAGAGCGTGCCTTAACTTTGGACACGCTTTTTTTGCATTACAGACGTTTGATATAGGAGCTTTATATAATGAAGCTGGATTGAAGGTTAGAAGCCGAGTTTTACATGAACTTTGGATGTCTGATTTATCTTGTCCCTCTCTAGTAAGGAATCATTAAGTTTACATAATATATATTATGTTTTTTGTGTGGTAAAATCTGCAAGTGGATCACTCTTATCAAGTGTCCGCTTGCAGATTCAAGTTTCACTGACAATATAAAAATAACTTATTTTTTATATTGAGAATATACGCATGCGTCTATATTTCATTTTCCGGGGGAGATTCAATCATCACTCCTTCGACATGCTTGCGTCCCAGCAGTTTTCGTTTTTTGCGGTTTTCCTTGGTTTCTAAAACAATATCCAGATCATAGTCGTCAGGATACAATTCAGTAGCAGCGATGTGAAGGGCGAGCCTCTTTTTGTTTATGGTTAGCTTCTGTCCTTGGATTAAAATCCCGACATTCCCCCGTTCATCCTCGGTTTTGTATACAATTCCAGTTCGATCCAGGTAGCCTACATAAACACTATCACCAAGGGCAAATGGCTTGGTTTTGAGAGGAATTTCTTGTTTCCCCCGTTTTGTGACTGTACCGTCTAAAGCTGCTTTTTTAGGGAGAGGCTTATTTGCATCATCAGACTTTTCATCATCTACAGAAGGGGGAATAACAAACGATTCCTGTGTTTTCCGAGACACTCTGCCTGCAGAAATGGCCTCAGAACGCTCGATAATACGTGTCCACATGCCCAGCTTCAAGGCAATCGCATATGCATAGCTTTCTCCGGCCTCTCCAATGCGAAGTCGGTACAATGGTTGCAGCGTTTCGGTATCAAACTCCATACGAGCATTCTGAAATCCCGGTGTGTTTTCAGCAAAATGCTTGATTTCGCTAAAGTGGGTTGTAGCCACTACTGTCGCCCGGCGACGGTGGAATTCTTCTAGCAACGCGATAGAGAGGCCTACTCCTTCTCCCGGATCGGTACCAGATGCCATCTCGTCAATCAGGATCAGAGTAGAGTTGCCCGTCGTTTCTAAAATGCTAATCATGTTGCGGATGTGTGCAGAAAAGGTGCTCAAAGCATGTTCAATGCTTTGTCCATCCCCGATGTCAACCACAATTTCCTCGAATACAGCCATTCGGCTGCCATGCAAAACAGGTACCAGTAGCCCAGATTGCACCATTAATGTTAATAGACCGACGCTTTTGAGGGCCATCGTTTTTCCGCCTGTGTTCGGTCCGGTGATGATGAGTGAGGAATATCCTTCACCAATTGAGAAATCAAGCGGCACCATGGTATTGGACATCAACGGGTGACGTGCACCTCGGATGTCTATAATCCCGTCAAGGTTAAGTTCGACAGGGACAGCATCCAGAGTCATGGCGTATTTGGCTTTTGCCAATAAAAAATCCAGTACACCTACCGTCTCTGTATTGATGCTTAGTTCCCGATTGTATAACTCAGCCATTGCCGTCAGGTCTCCCAGTACTTTCATTTCTTCTTTTGATTCTTCTGCCATGTTCGCGCTCTGATCGAATTGCAGATTCGTGATCTCGGCAGGTTCAACGTAAACCGTTTGACCACTTCCCGATTCATCCAGTACATTGCCTTTCACTTGTTTACGGAATTCTTTTTTGATTGGAAGCACGTAACGGCCATTGCGCTGACTAATCATATTTTCCTGCATAATGGATCGGTGACGGCTGGTGAGAGAGTCAAGTTTCCTCTTGATACGTTCTTCAGTAACCGCAATTTTTTTGCGAATTTTAGCTAGTTCTTTACTGGCGATATCCGTCACACGTCCCGAATGAATACATCTTTCGATTTCGGAAAGAAGTGGCTCCATGCTATACATGGAAGATGCATAAGCGCTGACGGTTGGAGCAGCGTCCGCCTTGGAATGCATATATTTTATTAGTTGAATGCAGCTTCTAATGAATTGGGCCATATGAGAAAAATCGCGCTCGCTGAACATATACCCGGTTCCAAGCAGATGAAGAATGTGCTCCATTCCTTCCAACGAAGGAACAGGGACGCTTGCTCCATGGCGAATGATCTGTAAGGCTTCGTTCGTTTCGTCAAGACGAATCTTAATTGTACGGATATCAGTAATTGGGCGCATAGAAGCAGCGTGACGCTTACCCAGATAAGAAAAAGCACATTCGGAAACTCTTGTTTTAATTTGATCATATTCCAAACGCAGCATTGTAGTTTCGTTCATGAATAAATCGCTCCTTTAGTTGTGTAGTGTCAGGATTTTGGAAACCTTGCTGTTAAAATAAAAAAGGGCGGAGAATGAACAAAACGTTCATTCTCCGCCCTTAAGGAAAGAGGGAATTTATCATCAAATAAGCCTGTTATGCAGCTTTTGTAGTTCCGAGTTCCGTGTTTCCAATTTATTCACGCAACAGCTCTTTTCTAAGCTATTTGGATCGAATGGAAGACGTTTAAAGGGAAGTTACAAAATCTGAAAACAAAAAAACCGCGCTGAACACAGCACGGAATAGGGCCTGGATGAAGATAATCCCGAAGGCGATTTATGATATCCGCATGTTCTTAACTAATATCAGGGTAACAACAAAGCAACAAACAAACCTGTCCCCGAAGGATACAAGCGCCTGATGATACTCCCTGAATATGCAATTGCTTAGTTAAGAACGTTCACCGACATCAAAATCTCTCCCTTAATTGAAGATATAACCATACTATACGATTGGACAGGCGTTGAAGTCAAGGTCGACTTCTTTAATTCGATACAATGGTGATCATAAAAATAACATAATATATATTATCCTGAATTTCGAAAGCCCGTAAGATCAAAGAAGCCAGAGACTCACCGCTCAAAAAACCTGTAAGAATCAGGGTGTATTAACAGGGGGAATATTCCAAAACGGCTTACCAGCACGTAGATTCCGGAAGAATTCCAGACGAAACCTTGCAAACGTGTAGCCCCTATGAACCGGTTCGCAGCAATCTTGTTTGAATCGCTCGTACAGGTTATAGGCCAGTAATTTGACGAGCAGGTCAATTTCATTGGCTTCAAAAGAGCCCGTGGCGATTTTATCGATGGCAAATCCGCACTTGGCTTCCTGGATGTAGTTTTCCATACAACACCGCTGGTTGTAAAAGCGCCACAAATCGATGGATTCCCACTCCAGGCTCGTGACGATCGCTTCATACTCCCAATCGGTATCCAGCAGGAGACAAGCTTGGTCGTCCTGAACGACTTTCGCCTTGCGGATGACGGCGACCCGCCGCGGTTTCTTCCAAGACGTGGCTTGGTACCAAAGGGCGATGCCTTCAATGATCCAGTCTTCGTCCACGTAATGTTTCCAATACCGACAAGCGGCCACTTCAGCCGCCAAACGTTTGGTCCATTTCATTTTGCCCACATAGCCGATCTGCCGTCCTTTCCAGAGCGAATAGAAGTCTTCGCCGCCAAAGCCCTTGTCAAACCGGGCGTATTGGACCGGGTGCTGACCTAAGAGGTCAAAGGTCTCTTTCAGAAAAGGGGCGGCCTCGGTGGACGAGTGAACGTTTCCTGCCCGTAGCACGGCATTCAGGCAAAGGCGGGACTGTCCTTCAAAAGCGAGCAAGGGATGATAGCTTTTGCGCCCCGGCTTATGGGCATTCACGCCTTTCGCCGCTTGGGCCTGATTGCCGTAGACCGTCTCCACGATCGAATCCAAATCGAGAATGAGCTTGGAGGGCAGACAAGGCCGGATCACTTCGAGGTTCACTTGCCGGAGTTCCCTTCGTACATTAGGATTCGTTTTTCCCAGCCGATCCAGTTCCTTGTACAGAAGCGAGTGGTGTGGACAGCGTCCACCGAGAAACCGCTGAAGGAGGGAGTCCTTTTGCTATCGACGAAAGTGAAACAGACGCTCACAGCCCAGTATCCAGCCGACGATGAGGTGTAGCAGAATGCGGTGCACTGGGAACAGTGCATTGTGAGTTTTGCCTCCGGATAAGGTTTGGAGCACAAGGCTCAGTTTAATTTTTTCGAGATAATCGAGGAAGATCTTGCTTCCTCCGATGTTTGTGGACTGGTTTAGGGAAAATTAGGTCTTGATTTTATGGATGGGTGTGGTAGACTTCACCTAAAAGGTGCTCCTCTCTTTGGGTGATTTTGTTCTCGACAAACACCATTCTACCAAAGATTTGAGCCCTTTTTTTATTTTTTATAGAAGGTTACTTTCAGGATAATGTACAATTGGTTAAAAGGTAAATTTCCTAATGCATTTGTGGAATTTGAAGTGTATATCCCCACTACAAGGCAAATAGCAGATATTTATGTTGAGCATCAAGATGGGGAGTATGAGGGAATGAAATGGGCTTTTGAATTTCAGCATAGCCCCTCTTACCATTGCCCAATGGGAAGAACGTCATAATTTATTTGAGTCCGTTAGTATTCAAGATTTCTGGATCTTTGATAAGTCCAAATTCATGAAATTTTCTTCGGCTAGAGACTATACAGATGCTAGAAAAAGAGTGGATTTCGATGAATACATTTATAAAAAAACAGGTTTGGTATACTTTCTCGATGTCGAAGAAGCCAACCTTAACCATTGAGTTCAATTACTCTTTAACATCAAGAACGACCAATGTAAACGGCCACGATAGAAAACAATATTTTACTTATCATAATCCTGAAGATATTTCGGTTCCAATATCTAATGTGAGAGTAAGAAAATGCAAAACATACGATTACTGTGTTTTGGTTTCGGATAGTTTAGAACCATTCATGGAAGATCGATTGAGATATATCCTGAATCTTCTTTTACAAAAAAGTTTACAAGAGCGGGAAGAACTTTTTCTAAAAAAACTGCAAGAAATGGTTAGCTTTGCTAGCGCTATCTATGGAGAAAAGTTTATGAATCGCTTAAAGGTAATTATTGGGGATAGTGATAGGGAATTTTCTTATTATCAAACTTCAGTAGGTTCATTTGATGACGGATCTTATGATAAAGAGAGAACTTCAATAAATTTAAAGATAGCGAAGATATTTCATTAAGAGCATTAACAAAGCTTATTTCCCCTAGTGATTTTGTGCTGATTGGTGCTTTAAAGAGACAGGGGGACATGACTCTACGAGAGTATGTAACAAGTAAACACAAAAATGAGATCTCGTTAGTGGAGTATGTGTATACAGAGCACAGAGACACTCTGGATAGATTAACAAGGAGAAATAAAATCTTCGTAAATAAAATGCTGGAAGAGGTTAATATCAAGCTTTGTGTTCATGGTGGTGCACGTACTTCTACGGACTATGCAATTCAATATTTATACCTTGATTCTATTTACGAAGTGGAGAATTGCATCAACAAGATTAAGGAATTATTATTTATATCAGATCCGTTTGCGTAATTCTGATCATCAATTGTTTAAAAATAGCCTACAATAGCCGGTACCAAAGAATCCTGAATCATGAAATTCATGAACACCGCATAAGAAGAAAGATTTTGCGCTGGTTGTTGATATTATTTATCCGAAAGGAATAAATGTTCGTATATTTATCTGTTCTAAATTGACACTGACGCCCATAACTCGACCGCTATTGAAGGGCATACCAGCTTGTTAAATCCAGAATTCCCCAAGGCGTTGCTCAAGCTCTTATTCCAGCGTATCCGGAACTGGAGAGGCGCTTTGAGCGCGACTTTTTTTGTCAATTCGAGTCCATGCGGTTCTTGTGTTATATAAATGCAGTCCATTTAAAGAGGTTGGGAGGTATAAAGATGCCAAAAACGATATTAGTTGTAGACGACGATGAAGAAATCGTAAAACTCATCACAAAGAGTTTAAGGTACGAGCAATTTGCAATAATTTCGGCATGTTCCGGGAAAGAAGCCTTATCTGCATTGGAAGAAAATCACATTGATTTCATCGTTCTTGATATAGTGATGCCTGATATGGATGGACTTGATGTCTGCAGAAGTATCCGAAATTCTTATAATGTCCCAATTCTGTTTTTAAGTGCGCGTGATAAGGACATTGATAAAATCGTCGGGCTCGAAATAGGAGCAGACGATTACATGACCAAACCTTTCAGTATTCAGGAGCTTGTCTCCAGGATAAAGGCTCACTTCAGAAAAGTGGACAGGCTTTTTAAAGAGTGGGATGAACTTAGTCCCAGTAACGAAAAGGCGGATGCTCCGCTCATTTTGAACGATAAGACGTTTGAAGCATTTCTGAATAGCAGGAAGCTCGACTTATCAACGAAGGAATTTCAGATTCTGTCTATCCTCATGCGCCACCCCAATCATGTATTGACTCGTGAGCAGATATATGAAAACGTCTGGGGAGACGAATACGGAGAAATAAATACCGTAACGGTTCATATAAAAAATATCCGTAAGAAACTTGGTTCTGAATATGACTTTATTAAAACAATATGGGGCATAGGATATAAATACACGGAAAGAGAGCAATAGTATGAAACTGAAAATAAAGCTTCCTCTTTTGTTCCTGCTGATGTTTATAATATTCATGTTTTCGATTGGAATGTATCTGAAGCTTGTCTTTGCAGTATATTCCCCTATACGCAGTTCATTGCTGGACTCGCGATATATAGCATTGCTCCTGCCCATATTTGCAATTGCCTGTTTCATATTTATTATTCTGATTATCTATATTCATTTTTGCATAGAGAAACCCATTCAGCTTCTGAATACCAGGCTTGAAGAAGTAAATATTGTACATCCACTGCCTCCGCTAGCTCTGAGAAGTAATGATGAGATCGGAGAACTTTATAAGCACTTCAATAAGATGGAGCATCGGCTTCAACTCGCGCACAAAGAGCAGATCGATATGATCGCGGCAATTGCCCACGACTTGAAAACACCCTTGACATCTATTAATGGTTTTACTGAACTGCTGGCTACACACAAGGATTTACCAGAAACTGAAAAGCAGGAATATTATGATTTGATTCAAAGGAAGTCAGGATATATGGTCGAACTCATCAATGATTTCTCCAGTTTCACCAAAGAAAAACTGGAGTTGGAATCTATGGTAGCTAAACCTGTAAAAGCATCAAAATTATTTGAAAACATTGCCCTTGAATATGAGTATGAGTTGGCGGGACTTGACAACGAGCTTACTTGCCGCCATTCATTCACGGAAAATATATTGCTGATGGTCAATGAACCGATGATACGTCGGGTTTTCGGCAACCTCTTTAGCAATGCTGTAAGATATGGAGGGAAAAATAAACTGAAAGTGTATATGACCGGATACCCGCTAGGACAGTATGCCTTTTTTCAAATCGAAGATAATGGAATTGGAGTGCCGGATAAGGATATATCTTCTCTGTTCCTCAAATTTTTCACTGTGGATAAATCGCGGCAAATCCAAAAGGGCGGGCTGGGTCTGGGTCTTGCAAGCTGTAAATCCATTATTGAACATCATAGGGGCGAAATTTGCGCCTACCCTTCCGAATATGGCGGTTTGGGGATAAGATTCAGCCTTCCCTTGGCCGCACAACACTGATTTTATTTTTGCACATTTTCTTTTACTACAGGAGTTAAAGGCTGCTGCCAGGTGTGAACACCCAGGCAGCAGCCTTTTTTGTTTTTTCAGCGGTTTATAGTTTTTTATATTCTCTTTATAAACATTTATTTTTCTTTTAAAGAAGCTTTATCTTTGTGTTGTAAAAATTACTTGTAGTAAAAAAACTACAATCACTAGAACTGGAAAAGGAGGATGTTGCAATGTCAATTGAGTTCAGCCGTTGGCCCAATAACTACATGATGTCATACCAAGTCACCAAAGCTTTAGGTATGGCAAGCCTCGGTGCTACGGACGTCACCGAGATCTACGAGGCCTGCAAAAAAATCGACCCCGATGACAAGGACACGTGGCACAGGGAATGGCTCATAACGGCTCAGGCATTGGAAAGACACGGCAAGGAGGCCGAAACGGCTGGAAACTGGTATACAGCACGAAACTGCTACATTCGTGCCTGCAATTACTACAGAATTGCGGAATATGTGGTGATGGATGATGACACCGAGAAAATCCGTATATTTAAGAAAGTAAATGAACTCTTCGAAGCTGCCGGAAAGTACTTCGATGTCCAACCGGAGAAGATCCATGTCGATTTCGAAGATGTCAAGTTGGATGGTTACTTCTTCTCCCCTTCCTGGATAAAAGGTCCGAAGCCGACCCTTTTTGCTCTTAACGGTGGCGACGAGTGGTCAATTGAAAACTATTTCTGGCTAGGTCCCGCTTTTATTTCGTGTGGATATAACTTTCTGGTCTATGACCAGCCTGGCACCGGCCTCTCGCTGTACGAAAAGGGAAAAGGAAGACGAGCGGACAGTGAGGCTTTCCATTCCCGAGCAATCGACTTTCTTCTAACGCGGCCGGAAGTCGATCCCGATAAGATTATCGTGCACGGGGAGAGTTTTGCGGCTTACGACTCGCTGCGATTCGCTTCGTTCGATCACAGGATTGCTGCCGTCATCTCCGACGGCGGTACGCACGCCTTCGACTGGGATGGCATGCTTAAATGGATGCCGCCGAGTCTGGCCGCACACGGCATGAGAATTCTGGGGGCAAAAAGCTTGGAGGATTTTGCGGGGAATCCGCGTTTTGCCTATGATCTTGAGGGCGTGCTCCACCAGATAGAATGTCCGCTTCTTGTAATGCACGGAGCAGAAGAGATATTGGTTCAGCCAAATCCGCTGACACAAGCCTTGAAGAATTACGAGCAAGCGGGTTCGAAAAACAAGACGTTCTACCCGATAGAGGATAGACGACTTGGCGGATTAGAACACTGTCAGGTAGACAACATCAACGTGCTGCATGAGGTAGCGCTGAATTGGCTCTGCTCAATTGGGCTTGGGCCAGCCTCGCCTCGCTTAAGCGATTGCCAGGACATCATAAAGTAGATTTATTGAAAAATTTCTGATTGAGCTTGTTCAGGAGTGTCGTACTTAGAATCCTGAATAAGCTCTCTCTTTATGGAGGAGTTGAAGGCTATGAGTATTTTATCAAAGGAAAAAAATGGAGGAACGCCCGCCATACAAATTGAGGGAGTGCACAAAAAATTTGGCGACTATATCGCATTGAACAATCTTTCGCTGGAGGTGAGCCGAGGAGAGATATTTGGATTTTTGGGACTGAATGGCGCTGGAAAGACAACGACCATAAAGATGCTCTTGGCGATGCTCAAGCCAACCTCCGGCAAGCTCTATATGTTAGGTGAAAAGGTCGATGCCGGAAACTATAAATTATGGGACAAGGTTGGATATTTGGAGGAGGCTACTTTTTATCCCGATTTAACTGTAGTTGAAAATCTTGACATAGCACGACGCATGCAAGGGGTGCCTGACAAAGATTCCGTAAATCGGGTTATCTATAAGTTGGGGCTTGAGCCGCACAAACAGAAAAAGGCAAAGAATCTTTCTTTAGGAAACAAACAGCGCCTGGGACTTGCGAAAGCAATGATTCACAATCCGGAAATTCTAATATTGGATGAGCCGATAAATGGCCTCGATCCCGCAGGCGTGGCGGAGATACGGAATATGTTATATGGCCTAGCGAAAAATTTCGGCGTAACTGTTTTTATATCCAGCCATCTGTTAGAGGAGCTCTCGAAAGTTTCCACACGCATTGGGATTATTCACAATGGCCATCTTGTTAAAGAAGTCGCAATGGATAAGCTGGAGCAATCGTTACAGAAAAACTTAGTGGTGAATGGCCGCGACAAACATGCCTTAAAGGAGGTGCTTGAAGAGCATGGATATGAATTTGAGGAGACAATAGACGGCTATATTAAACTAACCGATGACCACGCAGCGGATAGTCCTGAACGACTGGCCGAACTGCTGGTTAAATCCAATCAACCGCCAACATTGCTTCGAGTGATTACGGAGGATTTGGAAGGATATTTTCTCCGCACAATTGGTATGACAAGGGGGAATATATAATGAATATTTTTTCTGTCTTACATTGTGAGATTCGCAAGATTATCCGCGCCAATGTGTTTTGGTTGGTATTTCTTATTTTTGCATTTGGGCCAATCATGATGGGTGTCGGAATTATTTTATCCAGTGACGCCGGCGGCATCAATTGGAAAATGTATTTAACCGAATTGCTTGATAGTCTTGCCCCGCTGGGACTTATCGGGTACACCTTTATCGCGGCATGGGTATTTGGACGAGAGTTTTCGGATAAAACAATTAAAGATTTGCTTGCAAAGCCCGTTTCCAGATCGAAAATTGTACTGTCCAAATTTCTTGTAATTTTAGCATGGAGCCTATTACTTTCCATGTATATGTTTGCCATAGGTTTTGCCGTGGGGGGTATTCTAGGAGTTGTGGGCGGGTCAGCTTCTTTTATTTGGAATATCTTCTTTAAATTCATTATAACATCGCTATTGTTTATTATTGTTACCACACCAGGCACTCTTCTGGCCAATGTGAGCAAGGGATACTTGGCACCATTAGGACTCATCCTGATAATCGTCATTCTCTCAAATGTTTTGGCCTCTTTTGGATTCGCCCCCTATTTTCCGTGGACCATCCCGTCGGTATTTCAAAGCACCGGGTTTTTAAAGTTGAGTAGTATAATCATTCTTGCGTCTACGGGAATAGCCGGAATAGTCGGAACATTTGCCTGGTGGAGATTTGCCGAGCAGCAATAAACGCGCTACATGCACTGAGTTGTAGATATATCAATTATGAAAAGGAACAACAATCTCTCCGCTGCTCGCACGTTCATGCTTGACGATAAACTAAGCGCTGGATTGGAGAGTGTACCACCATATCTATCAAAGCGGCCGTAAACTTTATAAAACTGCCAGTGACAAAGGGCATAAATATAACGATCAGAGCAAGTTTTCGAGAATTATTGAATCCAACGGCTCGCATTATTTCATTTCATTACATTAAATTATCCCGGTATTGTCAAATTGAATATGGAAGATCACCGTATAGAAATTATAGACGAGCGGATAGAACCCGTTCAAAAGATGATCTTTGACCCTGAGCGCGGCTATTTGTCCAACAGTGTTTAGGAGGAGGCGCTGTTTGGATGGAGGAAGCCGGTCTTGCAGTGGAACTGAAAAACATGCCGAGTATACGGTTCCCGAAGAACTGCGGCTTAAATTCGAGGAGCGACCGGTCCTAAAAACGGCGTTTGAAGCGTTGACGCTCGGACGCCAGAGAGCGTATCTGCTGTATTTTTCAGAACCGAAGCAGTTCAAAACGCGCGTTTCAAGGGTTGAAAAATACACACAGCCCATTCTGGAGGGCAAAGGGTTGAACGATTAGAACGGACAAATGGATCGGATAGTCTCAAGAAATACGAAAGGCGAGGAACATCTGCCGAAGAGCAGGTGTTTTTTGCTTAGAATTACAGAGGGAGCAGCAACGATTTTTCAAGAATACTATAGAAACATTGCAACTCAGATTATTAATTTACAAACAATTCTTACCCTGAAAAGTTTGTAATTGGGGGAGGCATATCTGCGAATCCTTTACTCGTTGTTACCATTAAAGAAGAGCTAGAGAAGCTATATCTAGATTCGATCTTAAATTTTGTACGTGCAGATATTGAGCAAAGTAAATTAGGCAATGAAGCCAATTTGCTAGGCGCTATATATAACTACAAGCAAACACATGATCTTGAAGTATGACATTCATTTTATTTTGACGGGTGCATAATTGAGAAAAATAAACCGTTACAAAAAAGAGTGCCTTTAACCTGAGACACGCTTTTTTGTATGAAAGCCACTAGTATAGGTGACTTCTATGAAAATGGGAAGGATAGGCCCTGTGTGCTCTGTACTTCGTAGTTAAACCTTCAGCTTTGCAAGAATGTCCTCCATCTTCTTCAGCTTACGATAAACAGCGGAGCGATCAATTCCTAGCTGTCTGGCTGCTTCGGCACTATTGCCACCACAGACCTGCAGCATCTGCTGAATGTATCGTCCCTCGGTTAACGCCGTATATTCCTTCAGCCCGCTCAGTTGACTGCGATTGGCCTGAATGAAATGGTCCAATGTGAACCAGTCTGTAACTTGTTCGACCGGCTGCTGCTGGCGCAGCACGGTCTGATCAGTTACGATCAATCGTTCGATGTAATTACGAAGCTCACGCGCATTCCCATGCCATGGCTCGGCTAGCATTCTTTGAAATTCGTCCGCTGGCAATACATACTTTTTATCATATACCTTATTGAAATGAGCAATAAAGCTGGAAATCAGTCCGACGAGATCCAGTCTGCGACTACGTAGCGGCGGGATATGGATCGGAATGACATTGATTCGATAGTACAAGTCCTCGCGAAACAATCCTTTTTTCACCATACTCCATAGATCACGATTGGTAGCAAATATCATCCGGCATTGAATGAGAATGGCTTCGGTGCTCCCCACACGCCGGAATTCACCACGCTCAAGCACATCAAGCAGTTTGGCCTGTATTTCCAGTGGAAGCTCGGCGACCTCATCAAAGAACAAAACGCCTCCTCTGGCCACCTCAAACAAGCCTTGCTTCTCGTCCATTAAGCCGGGCATAGCCCCCTGAACATATCCGAACAGCTCATATTCGAATAATGCGGCTGGAATAGCGGCACTATTAATCGGAATGAAAGGTCCGTTCCACTTCGCGCTCTGGCGGTGAATGTATTTGGCAATTACTGATTTGCCTGTCCCTGATTCGCCCAAAATCAGTACTTTGCTATCGTAAGAAGCGATCTGGTCACACACCTGAATAATTTGCTTCATCGCCAGGCTCTCAGCAATGATCCCGTTATTCTTAAGTACAGAGGCTGAAGTGACTGAACGTTTGCTGTTCTCATACGCATGTGGCAGCGTAGGGGCAGCTATGATGGATAATCCACCTTTATAGTTGTTAGTACTGGTAACAACGAGCTGCACCTCATCTGTACTATCAAGTATTGGAAGAGCAGTGGACTTGAGCTTAAAGCCACGTACAGTGTTGATATACTGAGTTACCTTTTGTTTGGACTGTATTGCTTTCATTGTTATTGATTCCTTGTAGTAGCCGGCTTTCACCAGGTCCTGTACATTGTAGCGCAACAGCTCCTCCAACGGAATGCCGATAGTCAAGGCAGTGAATTCATTGGAGATTAAAATATTACCTTTGGAATCCGTGACAAACAGAGGGGCAGGGGACTGATCGCTCTCATCGGTGGAACGTTTATCTATACGTCGGGTCATGATCGATCAACTCACTTTTGGATTATCGAGGCTATGCTGAAGTGATTGTTTCATTTTTATTATATCTGCTTTACGCTACGAACAACAGAGGTTACCCAGATAAAAATTAGCACGCAAATCTAATCAAAAAACGGACCGTTTCCTATTAAATATGGATATGGTCCGTTTTTTTCTTTGTTTACAAGTTATATTATACTGATGCTATCTGCTCACCGGTAATCTGTGTCTGTCCAAGACGATTTAGCAGTGCCTGCGCTTCGCTGAACATTGTCGTAATCATCTGCTCAACTGTCGTAATCTCGTCGCACAGGCCGCATATTTGTCCTGCCATGACCGAACCGCGATCTGTATCACCTTCGAAGACGGCTTTGCGCAGGGAGCCAAGGCTGATCTTCTCCAATTCGTCACGGGAGGCATGCTCTTGCTCCAGCTTGAGGTATTCGGCGATCATGCTGTTCTTGATGCTGCGGACGGGTCCACCGATGCTGCGTCCAGTAACCGTAGTGCTGGTATCGTCGGCGTCAATGACGGCTTGCTTGAAATTGTCATGCGTCGGGCATTCGACGGTGGTGAGGAAGCGCGTTCCGACCTGAACTCCCTGTGCGCCGAGTGCAAAGGCTGCTGCAATTCCGCGTCCATCGGCAATGCCGCCTGCGGCAACGACAGGGATGGATACGTTGCTAACAACCTGTGGAACGAGTGCCATGGTGGTTGTTTCACCGACATGGCCGCCTGCTTCTGTACCTTCGGCCACGAGGGCATGTACGCCGATAGCCTCCATTTTTTTGGCAATCTTGACGGAAGGGATGACGGCGATCACCTTAATGCCATGCTCCTTGAAGATTGGCATATACGGAGCTGGTGTGCCCGCGCCCGTCGTAACAATGTTGACTTTTTCCTCGACGATAACCTCGATCAATTCGGGAATATTATGCATCATCAGCATCAGATTTACGGCAAACGGCTTGTTGGTGGCTGCGCGAACCCTGCGAATTTCTTCACGAAGTACCTCAGCCGACATGCCGCCAGAGCCAATAATGCCCAGCCCGCCAGCATTGGATACAGCACTTACGAGTGGTTCACGGGCAATTTGGGCCATAGCACCTTGGAAAATAGGGTACTGGATACCGAGCAGTTCTGTAATATTCATGGTTAATTCCTCCAATATAAATTTATAGGTTGTACTATACTTAATACTAAAAATAGTGATTTGCTAATATAGCAACGGATTGATCAAACGGTTTCAACAGCAGCTGGTGCAGGGTTCTTACCATTTTCCAAGGCCTTATACAGGAATGTCAGCGCGAACCCGACCAAGGCAATAACGAGCGCAATGTAAAAGGCGTTGGTGAATATGCCGTTATTGGCGGCAGCTACCGAGTTCGCAATTCGCGGTCCAAAGAATGCGGCACCGGAATAGCCTATAAAGGTTATTCCGTAGTTGACACCATAGTATTTCATGCCAAATTTCTGTCCGACGATTGAAGGGAAGACGCCCATCGTACCACCAAAGCACAGGCCGATGCCAATAATGGCAATAGCAAATCCAACTATGGAGCCAGATAATGCAAGTGTCAGCATCATGGTGGCAATGACCAGATAGATCATCATCAGACAACGCAGATGGCCAATCTTGTCTGATATGGCTCCCCAGAAAATGCGTCCCAGACAGTTGCTAAGCGAATAAAGACTCACGAACAAGGCTGCTATACTGGCCGATAGACCGAACATCGTCTGGCCAATGACGGAAGCATTGGATGTAACCATCATGCCAGATAAAGCGCCGATCAGGAACAGGCAAGCAATGACGTAGAACAGGGGTTGCTTGATCATCTGCCGCCAGTTCAAGTTCACGGCAACCGGACGTAAACCTGACGTCTGCGGTGGTGTCCAACCAGCAGGGATATATCCTGCCGGACAAGCTTGAGTAAATAGCCCACCTGCCAAAATGACGATCAGAAAGGAGGTGCCAAGGATCATCATAGTGGTCTGAACTCCTGAGTGGGTAATCATCGCGTTTGCAAGTGGGGCAATGATTACTGTTCCACCGCCATAACCTGCGGTCACGATTCCAGCCGCGAGTCCGCGTTTGTCTGGGAAGAACTTGATGGTGTTACCGATTGTTGCCGCATAGACGACACCTTGTCCAAGACCAGAAATGATGCCATACGTCAGATATAGCATCCAAGGTGCAGTCGCAAGGCCAGTCAAGATGAAGCCAAGTCCAAACATGGTACCGCCAATGAAGATGGCAATTCTGGCACCTCCCCGGTCTACGAGCTTTCCGCCAAGAATCGCCGGAATCGGTGCAATTGCGCCGTTAATCGTAAAGGCCATCATAATTTCAGGCATGCTCACTGCAAGCATTTTACTCAGTGGCAGTGCAAAAATGCTGAAGGCGTAAATAGAGCCGACGCAAATATTGATCAGGGTCGCGGCGATTAGAATGCGCCAGCGATTCAGTTGTACATTTTCCATTTCGTGTTGGTCCTTTCTGATGCAGGATCAGTGCGCGTGGGATGAAGCATTACTCCGCAATTCCATAATTCGTGTCTGGTAGTCCGTTTGACAGCTACCGGTATCTCCTGAGCTGTACTATACAGTAGTCAAAGCGACATCCTCATGCTTCGCTTGCTCGCTACCCTTGATCGTAATCACGTCATGCAGCTTACCCCAATGTTCACAGAACATGCCGGCGTCCATTTCCTTCAGTTCTGGTGAGATGACAGGCATGAAGTCCATCTGATCGAGAATCTGGGTCTGCAAATCAATGCCAGGCGCGATCTCTGTCAGTGTCATTTTTCCATCTTGCAGCTGGAATACCGCACGTTCCGTCACATAGACGACCCGCTGCTTGACCTTGGTCGCATAAGAGCCACTGAAGGTAATTTGCTGGACCTCCTTCAGGAATTTCTTAGTTTTACCCTCCTGTACAATCCGAAGCTTGCCGTCCTCAACAGCAATTTGCAGGCCTCCTGCTGTGAAAGTTCCGGCAAAGACGAGCTTTTTGGCTGATTGGGAAATGTTGATAAAGCCGCCACAGCCCGTAACACGGGTACCGAACTTGCTGACATTCACATTCCCGGATTCGTCGGTCTGAGCCAGCCCTAGCACGGATAGATCAATACCACCACCGTCGTAAAAGTCGAACTGGGACACATGATCTACGATGGCCTCAGAGTTGTACGCATGCCCAAAATCCTTGATGCCTGCTGGTACGCCGCCGACTGAGCCTGCTTCGGTTGTCAGAATCAATTGGTCGCTGACGCCTTCCTCTGCCGCAACCGTAGCCACACATACCGGAATACCCACGCCAAGATTCAGAACGGTATTTGGTACTAGCTCAGCTGCGGAACGACGGGAGATAATTTTACGCTCGTCGAGCGGAATCACTTCCATGGCGTCCATCGGTACCTTCACATGTCCTGCGAAGGCAGGGCTGTATTGTGTGTTTTCAGTCTGGAAATGATTTTTCGGTTCGGAGATAATTAGATGATCGATCAGAATGCCTGGCACTCTAACATCCTTCGGATGCAGGGTCCCGTTCTTGGCCACAGTCTCTACCTGAGCAATTACGATACCGCCAGAATTGCGCACTGCCTGAGCAATCTGTAGAACCTCCATATGCAGACCTTCCTTTTCCAGCGTCAAATTCCCGTTCTCGTCAGCTATGGTACCGCGGATCAATGCGACCTGAATCGGGAAGCTCTTATAGAACAGCCATTCTTCGCCTTCCAGTTCAATCAGCTTGACGATCTCCTCCGTTGTGCAGGCTGACATTTTGCCGCCTTCCACACGAGGGTCGACGAAGGTCTCCATGCCTATCTTGGTAATGACACCTGGGCGCTTGGCAGCAATTTCACGGAACAGCTGTGTGATTACGCCTTGCGGCAAATTGTAGGCTTCACATTTATTGTCTTCAATTAATTTAGCCATAGCAGGCGAAGCAAGGGCGATCCCGCCGATCCAGCGTTTGATCAGACCTTCATGGCCTAGATGGCTCATTCCCTTGGTCCGGCGGTCGCCAACCGCACTGGCATGAACAACTGTTAGGTTGCGAGGATGACCAGATTCCAAGAATCGATCTTCGATGGCGATACCCATCTCCTCGGCCCAACAGGAGAGCCCAAAGCCGCTTGCGGCAATGGTGACTCCATCCGGGATAAGTGCTGCTGCTTCACTCGCTGAAATGATTTTGGACATAGAGTGCTCACTCCTTCAATAAAATGGATTGAAATCATATGGATATAAGTACATAGATTAGAAGTTCACATTACGTGCGGGCAAGCTGCCGAGTGTCATGTGCAAGCTAATTGCCGTCATCACGGAATAAGTAGAAAAATAGAAAAGCGGATATTCTGTTTATTGTGTGAAAACATTCACTTTCACTCCGGAATGAATTGTGAATATTTTCACTTGAATCATAATGCGTGTTTTTTTTCTCGTCAACGGGGGGCCAACGACTCGGGATAGAGGTGAGAAAGTGTAGCAAAATTGCGAATATGATGAGGGGTGAAAGGTTAGAAAAGCATGCAAATAAGGAAGAAAAATTGTTTATGGCAAGGGGCCTGAGCATAATAGAGCCTTGGAACACGGGATATAAAAGGAACGATGCCTTGTTTCAATAAGAAGAATCAAGGGGAGCCAAGGGAAAGTCTGGGGAAGTTATTATGCGTTGGCAAAAATGCAACACTTTCTTGATCTTGTGAGAATGGACGATGGGCAGAGGAGCCATTAAACCTTGAGGGTACTGGGGATATTCAGCAAGTAAGCACTATGTAAGTCCAATACATAACAATTCATATACCCAGGGCGAAGGGAGAATTCTGCATGAACAGTTTAAGGAGTTCAAAAATAATGAAAAAAATTTATGTTGTCTGTCGAGGTAGATTTTTTCGCAATTTTGCTACGATAGACTTTTTCGGAAATGGAAATACTTGACTGTAGAAACTTGGTATTACTTAGCTATCACAGTCCGTCCCGAGCTAAGAGCTACGTTTCGAGCCCTGTCCTCGAAGGAAGCAAACGCCTGATAAATGAAAAAGATATTGCTGGCTTGCGCAGGAGGATTTTCTACAAGTATGCTGGTGGAGAGAATGAAAGAGGCGGCTCGTGCACAAAATGTGGAAATTGTAATCGAAGCTTGTAGTGAGAGTAGCATAAGAGAGCATATGCCGGTCAATATTGTTATGCTGGGCCCCCAAATGGGACACGCGGAAGATGACGTGAAGAAAGAAGTGGGCAACGAGATTCCAGTCACTGTAATCAATATGATGAATTATGGAATGATGAATGGAGCGAATGTGCTGAAAACAGCGCTGGATATGATTTAAATCGCCAACTTTATAAAGCGTTATCATTCCTCACATTTAAACCTTTAAGACTACTTATAAGCAGTCTTAAAGGTTTTTTATTTCTGTATCCATAAGTTATGTTCAAGCATCCATATTTTGAAAATTCGATAAATTAAACAACAGAGATTAGATATTGATATGTTAAAACTACAGAATAGAAAATTAATCTCGCAATAAATATTATGTTAACTTAGTAGCGAATGGATGTTATTATCTTTTGGATGAGAATGATAATCATTATAATTGTAATCATGAATGGAACTCGTATGCACTACGAATCCAGATAAGGGAGGAAGCGATAACAAGATGAAGATACATAATTCTCCGTCTACATTTAATGATTACTATAACCATATAACCATATAGCCGATTCAAACCTTATAAACGATGAAAATGATCTCACTCAATCGGCATTGAAACATGAACATATTTATCATATACCCGAATAGTGGGGAAGCGGTGTGCATCGTACACATTTTTTACGTAAAGGCTTCGAGCTTTCGCACAGTAAAATGCTATTTCATGATCCAGTCCAGATTACAAGAAGGTTCGTTACGCCTTATTTAGAACTAGCGCTGAACATCGACTATTCAGCCGCCTGGTCCGTGGATGAATTTCGTTCAGAGCGTGAGCATGGAAGGCATGTACAGCTCATTTACATGAATGATGTGAAGATCCATGCGGCGATGCCAGCAAGCAAGGCGATGAATCACATGGAGCTGCGTTTTAACCCTTTGCTAAGGAGAGAATTGCTACAAGAACTGGATATTCGTCTGGAGCAATCTTTTGCTTGTATGGAGACGCTAATTACTCCTGACATGCGAGCTATTGCTTAGGAATTGTCATCTCATCCTTATCAGGGCATAACCCGACAGCTTTTTTTGGAGAGTAAGGCACTGGAGCTTATAGCTTTTTTGTACAAGAGATGTGCACCTCTTCCCCTAGACCGACGATGTTGATTAAGCCCAATGATGTACAGTCATTCACGAGGCGCGAGATATTTTACTGCGTACACTGGTTCAACCTCCGAGCCTGATTCGGCTGGCACAGATGGTACATATAAATGAACAAAAGCTTAAAAATGGCTTTAAAGAGCTATTCGGCACGACGGTATTTGGCTTTGTGCGCCAGCAGAGACTGGAAAAAGCCAAGTAACTTTTGGAACAGGAGCAGATTTCCGTCAGTGAGGCGTTAGCGATAGTCGGTTATAGCAACTTTAGTCATTTTGCCGCACTACTCAGTAAAACATTTGGTTATCTCTCGTTGCCAACGTAAAAACACCTTCAAGGTTATCTCCATATCTTACGACATGGTTCGATTCTCTTGAAGGTGTTTTGATTTGTCTCACGTTATGGGGTCAGTCTCATCCCCATTAATGCTAGTAGGGTGTTTTTAATTAACAGGAGTGTCCTTATGACAAATGATAAGCATTCCTGGTTACAAGAAGCAAAAAAAGTATAACCAAGGCAGGGATTTAAGACGTCCAGCATTGCCCGCCCTTTGGGTATTGGTAAATCAGGACAACAGGGCCATGATGAGGGCTCTGAGACCTGCGGAAACCGGGAGGAATAACACTGTAAAATTATAGGAAGAATAGGAGCGATTCAATTTTATTTATAGTATAATGGTTACTTCAATATGGGATGAAAACAGGGAAAGAGGAAACGAATGCCTACTATACTGGTTGCTGACGATGATGCGAACATTCGCGAACTCGTCTGTTTATTTCTACGCAACGACGGATTCGCAACAGCCGAAGCCGCAGACGGCAAGGAAGCACTGACCGTCTACGCTACAACGCATGTCGATCTTGTCGTGCTCGATATTATGATGCCGATAATGGATGGTTGGACGTTATGCAAGGAGCTCAGAAGAGCCAATCCTGATCTTCCCTTACTTATGCTGACTGCGAGAGGCGAAACATGGGAGAAAGTGAAAGGTTTCGAACTTGGAACAGATGATTATTTGACGAAACCGTTTGATCCACTGGAATTGACAGTTCGGGTCAGAGCACTGCTGAAACGCTATCGGATTGGCACCACGCAGATGATCCAGTTCGGCAACGTCATCCTTGATCGGCAGACCTATAAGGTGATGAGAGGGACGGAGTCGCTCACGTTGCCGCTCAAGGAGTTCGAATTGCTGTATAAGCTCGCTGGAACACCTGGACAAGTGTATACGCGCGAGCAGTTGATCGATCAAATTTGGGGGATCGATTATACTGGAGATGATCGAACGATAGACGTACATATTAAACGCCTGCGCGAACGGTTCGCTACAACACCCGATTTTCGTATCGAGACGGTGCGTGGACTTGGCTACCGGCTTGAGGTTTACGAATGATCAGATCCTTATATACACGTGTTGTCCTGACATTTCTGGTCTCCGTCCTCGCGGGCACGATCATTGCTTTTTTTGTAACATTTTGGGTGTTTGAAGAGAAATTGAACGAAAATTTGCAAACCACCTTATTTAACTTTGGTCAGGACATTGTCCGGGTTTACGAAACCATTCCGTTACGTGAAGCGGACTTATTCGTAAGTGGAATGAAACAACTCGATTCCTATTATATTCGAATTTTTGATGAAACGGGGCAGTTCCAGTCTTACGGAACGCTTAACGGACAAAAACCTGTTACTGTGACGATGGATCAAGTAAGGAAAGTATTGGGTGGAGAAGTTGTTCAAGTTAATCCGAGTAGTGTTTCAATGAACCTCTTGGGACTGAGGTTGAAAACGGAAATGGGAATGAAAGCGATGTTTGTGGAGCCGCTTATGTATCCTTCCGTCTCTTTTGCCCAAAAATGGTTATTTACTTTTTTGACCTATTCGTTGGTAACAGGAAGTCTATTGATTTTGGTTGCCTCTATATTCCTAGTCAGACCGATCAAAAAACTGACAAAAGCGACCAGACGTATAGCAGTTGGAGATTTCAACGTCAAGCTGAATATTAAGCAAAAGGGTGAGCTAGGTACTTTGGCTCGCAGCTTTGAAGAAATGATGCATGATCTACAGCAACTTGAGCAGATGCGTAGGGAGTTCGTCACGAATGTGTCGCATGAAGTTCAGTCGCCGCTCACCTCGATATCCGGTTATGCTATAGCACTCAAGCAAGTAGACATAGCAGATAACGAGCGAAGTCGTTATCTCGATATCATCATCGCGGAAGCAGATCGGATGTCCAAGATGAGCGATAGCCTGCTAAAGCTGAGTTTGCTTGAATCGCAGTCACAGCAGATGCGGCTGGTCACGTTCAGCCTTGATGAACAGATCAGACGAGTCATCGTCGCGATCCAGCCGCAATGGTCGGCTCGCAACATCCGTTTCGAGCTCAATTTGAAGACCGTTCGCCTATTGGCGGATCAAGATCAATTAAACCAGGTATGGACGAACATACTCGGTAATAGCATCAAATTTTCCAAGAATGGCAGCGTTATTAACGTCAGCATCAAGCAAGATATCAAAAGCGTAACAGTCCGAATATCCGATACGGGCATTGGTATTTCCCTTGAGGACCAGAAGCGTATATTCGAGCGATTTTTTAAAGCTGATCGTTCCCACAGTCGTAAATATGGCGGTAGCGGTATGGGACTCGCCATCGTTAAACAGATCGTATCGCTTCATCAAGGCGACATTCGAGTGGAAAGTGAACCCGGCCAAGGAACGACCGTCATTGTCACCTTGCCAATCACAACGCCACCAGATTAGTTAGATTCATAGGGTATCATTCGGATTATCTAAACCGCATTTTCCATGATACAGCATAATGTGCAGTTTCCTTGGACAACGTAGCATTTTTTTGCTTGTTCATACTCCGTTCATATTGTCGTCATAGGGAGTACATCTTCTTTCGTTAAGCTTTCATTAGCGGTTCGTTAAGGTAGCCCAACAAACAGAATGGGACAGGAGAAGTTGAGCGTGAAACGAAGAGAGGTAATGAAAATGAGGAATGGAACGAGAACAAATAAAGTACGAAGCATTTTGCTTAAAATAATAGGAACAATAGTTATAGCAATCGTGCTTTTTCTAGCCGTTGTCTATACAGTTAATATTATCAGCAGCAAATCAGAGCAAGGAAAAATACAATCCTATGGTCAGTTCGTACCTGTAGATGGGAAAAAAATGAATGTTTTGATTCAAGGAAAAGGCGAAGAGACCGTCGTGTTACTACCAGGTTATGGAACAGCAGCACCAGCACTTGATTTTAAACCGCTAGTAGAAGAGCTATCTCCATTTTACAAAGTCATCGTTATTGAGCCTTTTGGTTATGGATTAAGTGATCTAACCGAAAAGGAACGAAACACAGAGAATATTGTAAGTGAAATTCATGAAGCTTTACAGAGTCTTAAAATTGACCGATATATTCTAATGGGTCATTCCATTGCAGGCATTTACGGACTGGATTATGTGAACAAATATGAAAACGAAGTGAGTGCTTTTGTCGGGATTGATAGCAGTGTTCCAACGCAAGGTGGTGTGGATGCTGAATTACCAATAAAAACGTTTAAATTTCTCAAAAAATCAGGTTTAGCCAGATTGGTAATGAAACTTACTGGTGACCCATATGCTGGACTACCCTATGATGATGAAACAAAAGAACAAATGAGAATTCTTTCTCTCAAAAACATGTATAATTCCAGCACCTCAAACGAAATGGAAAATATTTATCCTAATTTTAAAGCAGCTAAAAATTTAACATTCCCAAAAAATCTGCCCCTTATTTTCTTTATACAAGCGAATAATACAGATGTGGAAAGATGGATACCACTACATGAAGAGCAAGTCAAAAATTCTGTTCATGGAAAAGTAATGACACTTGAAGGAGAACATTATTTACACCATACCAAATCAAAGGAAATCGTTGAAAACTTCAGGAGCTTTATGAAAGAAATAAAATAAGTGCACTGAAAAAGGCACCTTCACTATTTTCTACAAATGTATAAGTGATATAAAAAACCGTCCTTTGGTCATATCCCTGTCAAGTAGACAGATGAAAAAAGCTATGCAGCCAGCGCGTGCGGATACTCAATCGGTGCGCGCTGTTTGGGTTAAGACTGAAATCACTCGTAGTTATAAAAGTAGAGACAACAACAGGCAGGTGAGCGTATCGTCCAATTGCTGAACGAGCCAGTGATGCTGGGTGACCAGCTGCCTTCGGAAAGACACGACATTGAGCTGAGGCGCATAAGCTTTGGGTATGGTGACCAGCCTGTACTGCGGGATGTGAGCAGGCTTATGCCATTCCGTTCTTTCACAGCGCTTGGAGGTCCTTCTGGTAGCGGAAAAAGTACGGCCTGTATGCACGATTGTGGAAAAGACAGCATGAAGGAAGAGAGTCATAATCTGTATGAATTCATGATACAAACATTAAGAAACCGCCCCCGGAGGATGCCATATCATATCTCCAGGGGCGGTTTCTTGTGCTGTTATTTAGAATCATCGGCTATGACAGCTTGTACGGGCTGCCTGTAACGAAGCAATGGTAACAATAGCATCGCTCCGACCAAAAACAAGCCGGCGCTCACGGTATATACGGTGTTCAGGGAGGATTCGTGTTTGAGTGTTCCGCCGATACTCATACCGACGACCATCATCCCAGAGAACAGGGGAGAGAGGGCACCACCGACGCGGCCGATAAAAGCAGCTTCGGCGTTTTTCATCATCATTGTGTTGATACCGATATGAATGCAAGGATAAAATAGGCCGCTGAAAACTTGTAGTGCCATTGTCAGCACAATATTGTGTGACCATCCGACACCAAAGGTTGTCAGTGTGCTGACCAAAAGTCCGGCCACCAGCAGCAATTGCGGCTGTGCTTTTTTGGCAACCCCCATAATCAGGCCGCCTCCCACCAGCATAGCCGCTCCGTTCGCCATTAACGGCCATTGCAGGAATTCCTTGTTTTGTCCAAGGTTCTCGATGGCGACAAAAACCATTAATGGTTGAATAAGTCCGACCGCCAGCCCAATTACGGTAAATGTTCCCCCAAGCGTGCGAAGTGTTCGGTTATTCCATACATAACGTATTCCTTCTTTAAGCTCTTGAATGAAATGAGTTGGTTGATCATCTATCTCAAGTGATTGTTCATCTTGTGGAATGCGAGTCAGAACAAGCGCCGAGATGAGAAACAATATTCCGGTTATAGACATTGAAGTGAAAATTCCAAAGTGTTGATAAATAAATGTACCGATAACAGGGCCGATAACCATAAATAATGCCATGAGAGATTGAAAAAGGGCCATCACTCCCTGTAGCTGTTCTGGTGCTACATGCTGCTTAAATATCTTCATCGCAGACGGCTGAGAAAATTGAGATAGAATGGCTGAAAAGAAAGTGGACAGCAAAAGCACCTGCCATGACCCGTACCATAATGCCAACAAAACAATAAAAATAGAGGCCGCGGATAGCAAATCGCAACTAATCATGGTCCGTTTGGGCCGCCAACGGTCCGCGAATGTTCCTCCAATGATAGCGAACAGAAAAATAGGCATGAATTCAGCAACCGAAATGAGCGATACGTATACGGGATCATTATTAGTCAAATCTGTTACATACAACAGTATGGCAAAGTTGCGCACCCAAATGCCCAAATTTAGCAGCGCATTGGAGGCGATAATGGTCCTTATATATGGATTTTTAAACAACAACAAACTCTCCTTTCCTGTTTTCAGGGCGCAACCCCCCCTTGAAATATCATTTTATATAAACAAAATATATTTTTGTCTATATAATAATAGATAATATAATAAATTGACTACTGATTAGTCAAATGTTTTTTGAAATCATGAAGAAAGTAGAGCATGGAAAATAAAGAGGTCAATGATCCTTAAGGACGTGAATTAGAATAGTGGTAAAAGTACTCACTTTAAACTTGTGAATTGGGAATGATAACTAAACGAAAAAATGATCAACATAATAAATATTATGTTAACTAAAATGTTTATCTAGTAATAGGGATCTGAATCCGATGTACCTTTTAAATTCATAGTGATATAATTACGCGTACATGCCTGAAAAGGAGCGAATGGAACGTAAATGAACTTTCAAGTAGATTTTTTATCTTTTTTTGTAATTCAGGTAGATGGAAAAGAAGGACAGGGTGGTAAGTCCTATAAGCATTACGCTACAATGGACGACTACGATTATGACGAAAGCGATGTTAAAAAATTTCTGGACGGGGAATTTGCTCGTATTAGCAAGCGGAAGGTTGAAAAAAACCCCAGCACAGAGCAGGCACCGACCAAAATCGGCCGCTTTATCGTCGAACCGGAGCATGAATTGAGCAGTAATCCGAATTTTAATATGTTCGCCCGACTGCGGGCAGCAGAGGATAAGGAAGATTTTAAAAATGCTTGTGACGATTTGGTGCGGATGTATCTGGATACGAGCGCAGTACGCGGCGGAGCGCTGATTATTGTACAGGCTACCTTGAATACACACTCGGATGATCCGTTTATTTTTGTGCTTAAATGTGATTTCGAACCTAAAATTGCCAGAATTACTGAAAGTAGTCTGGTGAGTGAGGTTGAAATGGCTATTTCTGCCCGTAATATGAAATCCATCATGTATCCTTACATGCTTGAGGAAGGAATGAACGATGAGTGGGAGCTTAAAATTCACCAGTCTTCGCATGCCCGGTATTTTGAAGATTTTTTGAAATTCGTGACCTATGAGCAATCCATGCCCGAAATCGTCAATGAGCATGTCATGGGCTTCGTTCAGAACTATGTAGAAACCAAATGGCCGGATGCATCTAATGAGGAAAGACAGCAGGAAGAGCGCGATCTGGAATTGTGGGCGGCTAGCGAAAAACGGGATCTGCAAGGGAAATGGGAACCCCTTCAGGTCGTAGAGGCTGCACAGCATATTGTCGAGCTGAAACCAGAAATTGAAGTTCGTTTCAAACTAGATGATACGGCCGTGCGTGGGCTACTGTCCGACTTTGGCGCCAAGCTGCATATCACGAAACTTCATGATAGATATGCACTTATTATTGAAGGTGATGCATTTACGTTTGAAAAGGGATTTTCACCGATTGAGTTACTCCAACCTGAATCGTTTGAAACGGTGGCTGAGCGGCTAAAAGAGAAACGCCAGCATGAAAATGAGGACGTGGATGGCGATACGCCACCTTGGTAATTCGAATGCATAGCAGGACGACAAACTGAACTTTTACATTATAATGACTAAAAAACTGGCCTCTCAACGGATATTACCGCTGTGGAGGCCAGTTTTGTTTAGTATTTATGTTCGCGATCTACATATGAACTTTGCTAATTTGATCCTTCAGCTTGTCCGCAGATTGAAGCAATCTTGCACGTTCCTCGTCATTGAGCGGAAGATCCAAAATTTCACGTACCCCATTGTGATCTACGATACTTGGAACACCTAAATATACGTCAGATACTCCGTTATAATCTTCCAGCAAGGTGGACACATTAAGTACCGACCCCTCGTCCCCGAGAATGGCGGCTACGATTCGGTCGAGAGCCAGCCCGATAGCATAAGAAGTTGCGCCTTTAGCATCTATAATTTCATAGGCAGCATTCTTGGTATTTTCAAAAATTTCATTTTTCGTTTCTTCACCCAGTTCCAGTGGAGTTCCAGCTACGTTGGCTGTGCTCCATACAGGTAACTCGGAGTCACCGTGTTCTCCAATAATATGGGCGTGGATGCTTCGTGGATCGATGCCCTTTTGCTTCCCGATCAAATAACGGAAGCGTGCGCTGTCCAGCAACGTACCTGACCCAATGACTCTGCTTGAAGGCCAACCACTGCGTTTCCAAGAGATGTAGGAGAGAATGTCCACTGGATTGGTAGCGATCAGCAAAATGCCGTGTGTATTGACCTTAACGATATTATCAATAATACTTTCAAAAATTTCGGCATTACGCTTCAGCAAATCAATGCGCGTTTCTCCCGGCTTTTGTGAAGCACCTGCTGTAACAATAATGATATCTGCATCACGGCAGTCTTCATAATCACCTGCCCACACTTTGACACCACCGAGAAAGGGAAGCCCATGATTCATATCGAGCATTTCCCCCTTCGCCTTTTTGACGTTGACATCAATAAAGACAAGTTCTGACATGCGTTGGCGCAGCAGTAGGGTATAGCCGGTTGTTGTACCAACCGCTCCCATGCCGACAATGGCCACTCTACTTCGTTTGTAAGGTTTTAAGCTCATAAAATCCTCATCTCCTTCTCGGGTTGAATACCTTTTCATTTTGGGGTATTTCTTAAAAATTTATCTTTCCAACTTAGTGTACCGTATATATTTACCCACCGCAAAGAAATATGACATTTTTCCTTGACTTCAAAGACGAGCTCGCTAATAATTAATCGAATGATAAGAACACGCACTAAAGCGTTGCAGCACCGATATTGACGCATGAAATTATGGAAAGAGGATTCGGCATATGGACTTATTTCGAAAAAAAACAGGACTGCTCCCGCATGAGGAAAGCGGATCTACAGGTCACTTAAAGAGAACAATGGGTGCCTTTGATCTCACCATGCTAGGTGTAGGATGTATTATCGGTACTGGGATTTTTGTTATTACTGGCAAGGCAGCAGCAGAAAATGCAGGTCCTGGATTGATGCTCTCCTTTGTTATTGCAGGTATTGCCTGCGTACTAGCAGCCTTGTGTTATGCGGAGCTTTCATCTACAGTTCCCGCAGCTGGGAGCGCTTATGCGTATAGTTATATTGTATTTGGAGAAATTTTGGCCTGGGTACTGGGGTGGGACCTGATTCTGGAATACGGAGTGGCGGCCGCCTCTGTGAGTAGTGGATGGTCTGCTTACTTTCAAGGCTTGCTGGCTGGATTTGATGTACATTTACCGCTGGCTTTAACCGCAGCCTTCGATTCAACTAAGGAAACCATTATTGATCTACCAGCCGTGTGCATCATTATGCTCATTACACTGTTACTGAGTCTCGGAGCCAAGGAGACGGTCCGATTCAATTTAATAATGGTTTGTGTTAAAGTCGGAGTTGTATTGCTATTTATTGGGATCGGTATCTTTTATGTTAAGCCTGACAACTGGACACCATTTTTGCCTTATGGTTTTTCTGGTGTTTTGAGTGCTGCGGCAATCGTATTTTTTGCTTATCTGGGTTTTGATGCCATCTCAACTGCAGCCGAAGAGGTTCGCAATCCGCAGCGGAATATGCCCATCGGCATTATTTCTTCTCTAGCGATCTGCACGGTACTGTATATTGCGGTTTCAGTTGTACTAACAGGAATGGTACCTTATACGCAGTTGGGGGTAAGTGATCCTGTTGCGTTTGCTCTCCGCTTTATTCATCAGGATTTTGTAGCCGGATTGATTTCAGTCGGTGCGATTGCGGGGATGACCACCGTTTTACTGGTGCTGTTGTTTGGTCAAACGCGGTTAATTTTCTCTATGTCACGTGATGGCCTTTTACCCGTTTTTTTATCCAAAATTAATGCCAAAACTCAAACACCGATACGAAGCACTTGGCTGGTGGGCAGCATTATCGCATTGGCTAGTGGATTGTTTCCATTACATGCACTGACCAATTTGACGAGTATTGGAACCCTGTTCGCTTTTGCTGTGGTATCGGTAGGGGTTATCGTGCTGCGCAAGAAACGCCCTGATTTGAAAAGAGGCTTTACCGTGCCGTGGGTGCCGTTGCTCCCGCTTTTAAGTGCTTTGGTTTGCATCGGTCTGATGCTTCAGCTTCATATTAGCACCTGGATTGGATTTATTGTGTGGCTCCTGCTTGGATTGCTGATCTATTTCTTCTATGGATACCACAAAAGTTTGTTGAACCGTAAATCTTAATAAATTCTAGTATAAAAAAAGCCGGCATCCTGCACTTTTGTGAAGGGTCCGGTTTTTTTTGACATTACGCGAAAAGTGTCACATAGAGGCGTTTATGGTATAATTCTGTTTCAGATAAGCTTTTGGCACGTGATTACAGCATGCCATCGAGGGAGGATTTTTATATGAAACTGCGCTGGCGTGCGCTCTTAGGGGGAGTACTGCTACTGACGGGCATTCTACTGACTGCCTGTTCTGCTGAAGCCCCAGAAACGTTAACTAAACCTCCGATTGAGGAACCTGATGACCAGGGTCAGACGATTACTATTAATCCACCAGTGACTCCAAAGGTGGGCGATCCCAACGCCAAATATGTAGTTCAGACGCGAATAGCGGATTTTCATTTAATTGATAACAATAAAGGGTTAGTTTGGGGAGTTACCCATAATGAGCTCCGGCTTTATGATACTCATGATGGCGGAAAGACATGGAATAATATTTCCCCCTCCGAAAATGTCCAATTTCAAGACAAACTTGAATATGGAAAGGACATCAGTTTCACTGATTCTCGTCACGGTTGGGTTGTCCGTCAAAATTTGGACAAAACAGCAACCGTCATTCTGAGAACAGCAGATGGAGGACAGAGCTGGGATGTTTCAGCGCTTCCAAGCGGGGATCATGTGAGCTCGATTCAATATGTAAATCCAACTACTGGCTGGATCATGGCATATGTAAAACTGAATGAGCAGGATCAACAAAAACTGTTGTATCACACCACTGACGGGGGAGCCACGTGGAATAAAGTTGCGCAAAGTTCTGGTACGACATCCAACAAAACAGGCTCAGGTTTACCCGATCGGGGCAGTCTGGCAGGAATGAGCTTTTCTTCCAACAATCAGGGATTTGTAGCGATCAATCTGGATAGCAGTGTTAAGTTATACAAGACTTCGAATCAAGGGAAAACCTGGACTCCGGTAGCTAACAGAATACAGGGCTGCCCTCAGGCCAAAGCAGAAGCTCAGCAGTCTCTGAAAGGGAGCAGTTCCTCGTATTGGATTCCGGTTCTTTGCTATGGGGCTAACGGCACAAAATATAATGGACTGTTTACAAATGATACAGGGGCCCAATGGAGCGGTGTGCCTTTGGGTCTGAGTAGCAACATTAATTCTATTATCCCTGGACGTACGTTTCTAAACGAAAAGGAAGGGTGGATCATAACTGAAACCGGAATGAGCCGTACATTGGATGGGGGGAAGACGTGGACAAGTCTCACAGGCAACAAAGTGCTACCTTTGAAGCTAAAAGACTACCCACGATCGGTCAAGCTCCGTTTCGCTTCTTCTTCGGTGGGTTGGCTCCTTTTGGAACGCCTTGATGATAAGAAGTCACTGCTGCTGAAGACGACGGACGGCGGTGCGAACTGGAGAATTTTATAATCGCTATAAAGCTGATTGCCCTGGGGTGTTTTTCCCAGGGCGTTTTATTTTTAAAAAATTTAAATTTTATACGACTATATGTGAAAAAAATCACAAACCAACGAATAAGCCGCTGTTATACTAAACCTGTAAACAACGATAGGAGTGATAATCATGACAGCGAATCAGGATCATATGTTAACCCAATACTACCTTCAATTTTGTTATACTTGCCAGGATGCCTATGGTTGCACGACTGAAGAGGACTGCAAGCAGTGTGCAGAGCGTTACGCTGAAGACGAAGATCATGAAGTTCTGAATGAAACACAACGTTATCTCCAGCTTGTACATGTGTAAATCGATGCATCATTCTGATATCGCCATATCTTGAGCCTCCCGGATTATTCCGTGGGGGCTCTTGGCGTTCTTGAGAGTTGCTATCAAATTTGGGCAGGAACATACATATACTGTTATAGAAAGCTTAGGTCAGGTCAGGATGCCCGGTAGTTTCCCTGTGGAATGCCTGGCGGAGAGGAGTGCGGTGCATGGGATTTGAGTCATTATGGATGTTCGATTGGCTGGGCACGGTACTGCCCGTATTTTTCGTTGTCGTGTTGGGAATTGTCGTGTTGTCTGCAGGCAGGGAAGTCATGGAATGGAGTCGGAATAAAAGACAGCCTGTATTGACGGTCGGTTCCCGAATTACAGCCAGAAGGACACATCTCCAACAGAGGCGGCAGGAGGAACAAGGGACTCGTACCTATACTTTCTATTACGTAACCTTCGAGGTGGAGAGTGGCGACCGGATGGAGTTCAAGGTATCTGGGGAAGAATATGGTCAATGCGCTGAAGGTGATGAGGGACGGCTTACTTTTCAGGGTACAAGGTATATCGGGTTTCAGCGTCTTAATCGCTATAGCTTGGAACAGGTTAAAATGTAGAATTCAGTCTAATGTTCTTGGATTCATTTACAGCCTTCTGCGAGAAATCAGGATAGGGGGCTGTAGATGTTTCTTGTACAGCACATTTTGGTACATATATACTAGAACAGAGTAGTTCAGAGGAGGAATGATTTGTGTCATTTGAGGGACAAGTTGTCATTGTAACAGGAGCGGCGCATGGCATCGGGAAAGAGGTCGCTTTTGCCTACGCTGCTCAGGGTGCCCATGTTGTATTTGCGGACCACAATGAGGAAGAGGGTGCCGCAGCCGCTGCAGCGGCCCGGAACGAAGGCTATCAGGCCATTTTTATTCCTTGTGATGTGCGGAAGGAAGAAGATATAGTGGCGCTAATCCGTGCCACGGAAGAAGAATACGGTACGATTCATACGCTAATTAACAACGCTGGCGTGTCCAAATGGAAATCTCCATATGAGTTAACGATAGCAGAATGGGATGACATTTTGAATACAAACGTACGCAGCTGTTTTATTGCCACTAGGGAAGCGGCTAAGGTAATGAAACGAAACGTAGAAGGTGGCTCTGTGGTCAATATGACCTCTACACGAGCTTTCATGTCAGAGCCGGATACAGAAGCCTACGCGGCATCCAAAGGAGCCATTGCGGCCCTTACACACGCGATGGCTATGTCGCTAGGAAAGGACGGGATTCAGGTCAATTGCATCAGTCCAGGGTGGATTGAAACCGGGGATTATGAGCAACTGCGTGCAGAAGACCATCAACAGCATCCGTCTGGGCGAGTAGGAACCCCTAAAGACATCGCACGGGCCTGTCTGTATTTGACACAACCTGGCAATGATTTTGTAACAGGCACGAATCTGGTAGTAGATGGTGGCATGACGCGCAAAATGATTTATGAGCCATAATAAAAGCCTAAATGAGTAGTCCCAGTCTTGGGGCTATTTTTTTGTTTTTCTGGACTGTCACCCATTGGGCATTTGTACCATACGATAGGGTATGTGATGGAGAAGCGAGGAGGGGACGCGGTGGCTGTAATCAAGACCAACTCAGAGGATGTAAGGACCCTCGCCCGACTGATGCGGGCTGAGGCCGAAGGCGAAGGAGAGCAAGGAATGCTCATGGTCGGTAATGTTGGGGTGAACCGGATTTTATCCAATTGCCTGGATTTCCAGGGCATACGTATGATGAATGACATGGTGTTTCAAAGCCCCGGCGGGTTTGAGGCTACTCAGAAGGGGTATTTTTATCAGAAAGCCCGTGATCGGGACATTCGACTTGCCCAGCGTGTAATCAATGGAGAGAAAATACGTCCGGCATCCAATTCATTATGGTTTTTCAGACCTGCCGGAGACTGCCCAGATACCTGGTATAGCCAGGTCAATACCGGACGTTTTAAAGCCCACTGCTTTTTTAGCCCGACTGTACAGGATTGTCCTAATGTATATTAGACAATTTACAGAATGGCTTTAAGAATTAAATTTAAACTATTTTAGGAGGAATTTACATGATTTCACAGCAAGCTTACCGTCCCGTATCTTATGCTTCTGGCAATGGGTATCCCGAATGGCCAAGAGGGATGACTCCAATCGGAACCATGCAGCCTATGACTGGCTTTCCACCTCAAGTAAGTAGTGGCAGCCCTATGACACCAACGGGTACCGTAGTGCAGGTTCAGACTCCGCAATACGAGCAATCATACATCGAAAATATTTTACGCTTGAACTTAGGAAAAACGGGAACCTTTTATATGACCTATGAAAATAACCGGGAATGGAATGCGAAAATATTCAAAGGCATTCTGGAAGCAGCAGGTCGGGACCACATTATTATTAGTGATCCGGCGACGGGCAAACGGACCATTCTACTAATGCTAAACCTGGACTATGCAACATTTGATGAGCCGTTGTTGTACCAATATCCCGGCGTCATCGGGAACCCGGGTGCATCCCCGGTTCGCTGATGCCTTCATATATATGAGTCTACATCCTCTGCCAGACGGCAGGGGATGTATTTTGTTTATAATCTTTCTCAAATATAGTAGCTTTCTTGATGGTAAGCGGCGAAAACGAGAGCTTTACAACCTAAATGATAGAGGAGCTGTTTTTTCTGACATTGCTTGTGGTTTGACTGTATAGAGTATAGTTATATAATTAAATATAAGCTGATGAATGATCTAATCATTTATGCGGAATATGGCTTTGGAAGCCGGAAGGAGTGAATGTGTTGGGAAGTTGACGCTGCTTATGATGTGTTATCGTTCTGTCTATGATGAAACTATCCGAAGGAGGTGCGCCTGTCTGCCGTAATGACGGCTGATGGGGAGCATATTGAGTGACCCTTTACCGAGTATGTTTAACTTATTTATTGTTTTTGCATTAGTACTATTGAATGGTTTTTTTGTATCTGCGGAATTTGCCATGGTGAAGGTCAGAGGCAGCCGTATTGAAACATTGGTGGAAGCGGGCAATAAAAAGGCCGTGTACGCCGCCAATATGTTACACAACTTGGACGCTTATTTGTCTGCCTGCCAGTTGGGTATTACACTAGCATCGTTGGGACTAGGATGGATCGGAGAGCCGGCCATCGCACATTTGATCGAACCTGTATTTACAGCCGCCGGATTAGGAGCGGTATATGTGCACGGTACTGCCGTGGTTATTGCATTTATTGTCATTACGATTCTGCATATTGTCTTGGGTGAATTGGCGCCCAAAACGATAGCTATTCGTAAATCTGAGACCATTACGCTGTATTCAGCCATGCTGATGACTTGGTTTTACAAGTTGATGTATCCATTCATATGGGCGTTGAATGGAATGGCGAACAGCCTGCTGCGTTTATTCCGTCTGGAGCCGGTATCCGAGAATGACGATTCCGCGCATACCGGAGATGAAATACGCATTCTGATGAAAGAAAGCAATAAGAGCGGACTAATTGATAATACGGAATTGGCGCTTGTTGATAATATATTTGATTTTACCGACACGACCGCCAGGGAAATCATGATTCCGCGAACTGAGATGATCTGCTTATACAGTAATGAGTCCACAGAAGAAAATCTCGCGATTGCGACGGAAAGCATGAGAACCCGTTATCCAATCTGCGCCGAAGATAAGGACCATATTATCGGCTTTATCCATATTAAGGACCTTCTACGGGCGAACACACTGGATACCCGTACGATGATTCGACCGATTCTTGCTGTCCCTGAATCTACGCAAATTAGTGATCTGCTCAAACGTATGCAGCGTAGCAAGACGCAAATCGCAATTTTGATTGATGAATATGGCGGTACATCGGGTATGGTAACACTGGAAGATATTATGGAAGAAATCGTTGGTGAAATTCAGGATGAGTTCGATCAGGAACGTCCGAGTTGTGAGCAGATTAATGACGAGGAATTTTCCATTGACGGCATGTTATTAATTGATGAAGTGAACGATCGCTTTGGACTGGATCTTGATCATGAGGATTATGATACGGTAGGGGGCTGGCTATACTCACATGTCGAGGTTATTCCCCCACTGCCTGGCCAGTCTGTAGTGTTTGAGGGATGTATGTTCACGGTAGAAGAAGTTGAAAACAAGCGGATTTCACGTATTCGGCTGATAAAACAGCCTATCATCGTGGAAGAAGCAGGAGTCTCATAACGGAATAAATCTAGAGAGCGACCTTGAACGATGTGGGGTCGCTTTTTATTTTGTCTTCTTTACAGAATGGACATGAATTGATATGATGTTCGTGTGATTGTCAACCTAATTATAATTATTTAGGTTGACAATAAAAAAAGAACTTCTCTACGCTGAAAATCTTATCCATTTACATGATCATTAAATTTTGGGAGGCAAGAAGTATGAATTTACTAAACAAGGTTATAGAATGGGACTCGTTGGCTGAAAAAGCAATACACGGCAGTTGTGTATCGCTGGAAGAAGGCATAGCGGTACTGGAAGCCGACGATGAAGAATTATTACCGATTATGCAAGCTTCATTTCGGGTGCGGCATCATTTTTATGAAAAAAAAGTAAAGCTCAACATGATCATTAATGCCAAAAGTGGCCTATGCCCGGAGGATTGCGGTTATTGCTCACAATCTATCGTATCCACGGCGCCTGTGAGCAAGTACAGTATGTTGGACAAGGAATCACTGTTGGCTGGAGCTAGGGAAGCAGTAGCGCGGAGAGCAGGGACCTATTGCATCGTAGCTTCCGGCAAAGGTCCAACAGATCGAGAACTGGATCAGGTGATTGAGGCAGTACAAGAAATTAATCGCACGATGCCGCTCAAAATTTGCGCCTGCTTAGGGATTCTCAAGGGAGATCAGGCACGGCGGTTGGCAGAGGCTGGGGTACATCGATACAATCATAATTTAAATACAAGTAAGGCCAACTATCCCTCGATTACAACCACACATACATACGATCAACGCGTCGAAACTGTGAAAATGGCTCAATCTCACGGAATGTCTCCATGCTCTGGCGTTATTATCGGGATGGGGGAAACGAATGAGGAAATCGTTCAAATGGCTTATGCCTTACGGGAGTTAGATGCTGACTCTATTCCGGTTAACTTCTTGAATCCAGTCCCTGGAACCCCGTTGGAGGGAGCAAAGCGAATATCACCTATCCAAGCTTTGAAGGTGCTGGCACTGTTCCGCTTCATCTGTCCATCCAAAGAAATACGCGTTGCAGGTGGACGAGAGTTGAATTTACGCTCGTTACAACCGCTATGCCTGTATGCAGCGAATTCAATTTTTGTAGGAGATTATTTAACGACAGAAGGCCAAGAGGTCACATTTGATCATCAAATGATTGAAGATCTTGGTTTCGAAATTGAGATGTGTGCCCTTTCAGCCGTATAATAGAAATTGTACAAACTTGGAAGGGAGAGTTAAACGATGAGCGAAAAAGTATTTATTAGTCCAGGTAAATATGTGCAAGGGAAAAATGTGATTGATAAAACAGGTGAGTATGTTAAGCCATTAGGTCATACTGCCTTGGTTATTGCAGACAAGCTGGTTTGGGAGATTGCAGCCGACCGCGTAGTAAAAAGCCTGGAACAGGCTGATATTGCGGCGGTTAAAATTGAGTTTCAAGGGGAAGCATCCAAAAATGAAGTCAACCGTATTGCGGATCAGGGACGAAGCGCCCAGGTCGACATTGTCATTGGTGTAGGTGGTGGTAAAACGCTGGATACTGCCAAAGCCGTTAATGAACTACTCGGTTCCTCGGTTGTGATTATTCCAACAACCGCTTCTACAGATGCCCCTACTAGTGCACTATCTGTTTTGTACACTGATGAGGGTGCATTTGATACGTATACCTTTTTCAGTAAAAATCCGAGCCTGATCCTGGTGGACACGAAAGTCATTTCTCAAGCGCCGCCCTTGTTTCTCTCCTCAGGTATTGCAGATGCCATGGCGACGTGGATTGAAGCCCGTGCGGTCATTGAAGCTCGCGCAACGACAATGGCTGGTGGTTTGCCAACCTTGGCGGCAGAAGCCATTGCGTCCAAGTGTGAGGAAGTTCTTTTCGATTACGGACTGCAGGCTTACGAATCCGTGAAACGCAAAGTCGTCACACCTGCGCTTGAAGCGGTAGTGGAAGCCAATACGTTGCTAAGCGGTTTGGGCTTTGAAAGCGGCGGTTTGGCAGGCGCACATGCGATTCACAATGGTTTTACCGTTCTGGAAGGAGACATTCATCACCTGACACATGGTCAGAAGGTAGCTTTTGGCACCTTAGTCCAGCTTGCCTTGGAAAAAAGACCTTTGTCCGAGGTGGAGCGGTATATTGACTTTTATCTAAAACTCGATCTGCCTGTCACGCTGGAAGACATTAAGCTCCAGGAAGCTTCCCGAGAGGATTTGTACCGGGTAGCTCAGGCTGCTACCAAAGAAGGCGAAACTGCTCACAATCTACCATTTGCTGTCACAGCGGATGATGTGCTTGATGCGATTTTAGCGGCTGACCAGTATTCACTTGCCTACAAGGCTAAAATTGGATATAGAAACTAAACCCATACGAAATAAAGTAGAATCAAAGGTCGCTGATCAGCGGCCTTTTTCCCATTATTTAACTTGCAGCTTATGTTATGATTTTTATGGTACATAATCAGGAAATGCCGGGAGTATATTTATGGCTCCCCTAAAATTTGAGAGGGGTTTAGCGATGGCAAAATGGAATGTAGAAGATCAAGGTACTCAATATAGTATTGAGTACAAGCGTAGCTTAACTGGCGGAAAAATTATTGTAAATGGAAGCGAGCAGAAGGTTAAAAGCCAGAACGCATTTTTGAACTTGATTGATTTTCCAATTAGATTGAAAGAAAAAGCTGTAAATGTTGTTGTCATTGGCAACAAAGCAGATTTAGCCGTGGACGGTGTGTATCTTGGGTCCAATCAACCTTATGTTCCTGTGAGTAAAGTTCCCGGCTGGAGTTGGGCTTTTGTCGTGGTCAGTTTGGTTATAGGATGGCTATTTGCTGGCATCTTTGGTCTGTGTTTGGGGATATTAGGCAGTATGTTTTATGTGAAATCATCTTTATCCATGCATCAAACCACCAATCGAAGAGTTGTAAATTGTCTTATTGTCTTTTTTATCATCAGCGTGGTACAAATTGTTTTTGGAATTGCAGCGAATTCTTGGATTAACACGTTGTAAAATAGATCTAACATAGCCTATAGGATGAAGCAAGAAGGCTCTCACGCATGAAGCGGTGAGAGCCTTTTTTGCCGTGTTAGATCGCCCAATTTCCTTTACGGAAGATAGGTTCCTCAGTACCGTCCTCGGTAACGCCGTTGATGTCCATTTCACCTGAACCGATCATAAAGTCGACGTGTGTCAGGCTGGAATTCAGGCCGTTGGCAGCCAACTGCTCTTGAGTCATATCCTTGCCGCCTTTAAGGTTAAATGCATAGGCATTACCGATGGCCAAATGGTTAGAGGCATTTTCGTCAAACAACGTATTATAAAATAAAATATTTTTATCAGAGATAGGTGACTTATGAGGTACGAGAGCAACCTCGCCCAGATAGTGTGAACCTTCATCCATTTCTACGAGATGCTGAAGAGTTTCCAAACCGGTCTCTGCCTGTACATCGACAATACGTCCATTTTCAAAAGTCAGTGAAAAGTTGTCGATGATATTTCCGCTGTAGCTAAGTGGCTTGGTGCTGCTGACCTTACCGTTCACTCCCGTTTTGAGCGGAGCTGTAAACACTTCCTCGGTAGGCATATTGGCTACAAAAGTATGTCCCTGTTGGTTGACGCTTTCGGCTGCTACCCACAGATGATCTTTTGCCAATTCGATGGTGAGGTCTGTGCCTGGAGCCAGATAATGCAGCTTTTTATAGCGTTTGGCATTTAAAATATCAGATTTGCTGGAAAGGGTTTTCAAATGCTCTTTCCACGCCTCCACGGGGTTATCCAGATCCACACGCACGGTGCTGAAAATGGCATCCCACAGTTTATCCATTTGCTCTGAAGCTGGCAGATCAGGGAATACTTTGGCAGCCCACTCTGCTGAAGGATAAGCAATCAGAGACCAACTGAATTTGTCGGCCATTTGATATTCGCGGTATTGACGTAATTCATGTGAACGCACGCGCTGGGCAGCAGTAATTCGGCTGGACGGAATCCCTTTAAGCAAATCCGGATTTTCTGCAATGACATGCAGTACAGCTGCGCCATTTTCGACCTCTTCAGTCATTTCGGCTGCGTACCATTTGGGAGCAATATTAAAAGTTTCATCAGGAGCTAGTTCATACTGTAATCGAGTAATGGTCTCATCACTCCATTTTACTGTAACCAGCTTGGCTCCGGCAGTATACGCTGATTTGACGATAAGTCTCACGAGTTCGGCGGACAAGATTGGCGCATGAACGATGAGTGTCTGCCCAGGATGTACATTGGCGCCGACCCGAACGGCTAACTCGGCATATTTTTGCAATTTTTGTTGAAAATCTGACATGTAACTTTCCTCCATTTCACGAAAAGCCTTAAACAAGGCTTGGGTAACTTGCACAGTTTTTTTGCAAATTCCACACATAGCTTATATATTGTACAATGTAACGAAAAGGTTCACAAATCAGTTTTGGTACTATTTAGTGAAAATGAAAGGGCGGATAGATGAATGACAGAGCAAAATTCACCTCAGGAAGTGAAAGAAGTACATATTCAACAGGCACAAATGACAAAAGATGAGAATGGTGCTTATCTGGGCCAAGTGGTATTTAAAGTAGAGGGACAGAGCTCTGTATATGAAATCACATTCCACAGTAAAAGGGGAAAGGAATGGGATTACAGTCTCCATTTTGCAGGAGAGCCACGGGTGGAGGAAGAGATGCTGCAAATGGATAGCTGGATTGAAGAGAACGATGATTTGTTCGATTATTTGCTAGATACGGCATGGAGCAAATTACCCGAGTAATGTAAACATGGTCTATTTTCGTGACAAGCGGATTATATTTAGCAGTGTCCGCATAATCTGCTGACATGGGGGAAGCCTAAAGGTCGATATTAACAGGAAATTCCATGTGAATAGGAGGGTGAAGCTTTGGCAAATCATCTGTTCACCGAAGGAATGACGGCAAATGAAGAGGCTGCTCCCGATCTCCTGAGCTTACGGACGCTGTTTGTAAATATGTGTTTTATTGGAGAGCCGGGAAGCCGCTCCTGGGTGCTGGTGGATACGGGGATGACAGGATTTACAGACTCGATTATACGCCTGGCAGAGGAACGGTTCGCTGGCCCTCCAATCGCTATTGTGCTTACACATGGTCATTTTGATCATGTAGGTTCGGTTATTGAGTTGGTACAGCATTGGGGTACACCTGTTTATGCACATCCTTTGGAATTACCTTATTTGACGGGAATGAAGGATTATCAAAAACCTGACCCTAGTGTAGGGGGAGGTTTAATGTCGGGCATTTCCTTCTTATACCCCAATGATGCTATAGATCTCGATGATCGCATCACATCCCTGCCCCAAGATGGCAGTGTCCCCGGTGCCCCTGGTTGGAAGTGGCTGCATACGCCAGGACATACACCTGGTCATGTATCGCTTTTTCATGAGCGAAGAAGGTTAATGGTGGCCGGTGACGCTTTTATTACGGTGAAACAGGAATCGGCACTGGCCGTTATTTTACAGGAAAAAGAAATACATGGACCTCCTGCGTATTTTACAACAGATTGGCAAGCTGCGCAGCGTTCGGTGGAAATGCTGGCCAAGTTAAAGCCTGAGATTGCAGTCACAGGACATGGTCATTACATGCGTGGTGCTGAGCTGACAGATCAGCTGGAGCAACTGGCGGGAGATTTTGAGCACATGGCTGTACCCAAACAGGGACGTTATGTGTAGTGATGTGTGAAGGACGATGCCTTGCGGGGCATCGTTTTTTGTGTGGACGTGGAATTTTTTTGCTCAGCATGGTATAGTCAAGCCAAAAGCTAAACGCTTTCATTAAACATCGTCATTTCATCAAGGAGGATTTTTTGATGACACAACAACATGCTGCAATTGGTGATCTTTATTATGGAATACCGGCGATTCGTCTTAAATTTGGACGATATGAAGCGGTTGCCCTGCCGGGAAACGGCGCAAATCTGATTTCTTTTCGTGACAATGAAACGGGATATTCTTTTCTGCGTGAGCCAGATGCTGAGAGCATAGAGGCTTTTAAGCAAAGCCCGTCCGTTTACGGAATTCCTTTCCTGTTCCCTCCGAATCGGTATGAGGATGGAAAATTCCTGTGGAATGGTGTTACATATGAGCTGCCGATAAATGAAGAGGCGACCCACAACCATCTGCACGGCTTTTTACACACTGTTCGGTGGGAGGTTGAGGACTACGGTTCCGGGGAGCAAGGTAGCTATGTGGTAATGAATCAGCATGTAAGGGAAGGACATCCCATGTTCCGTTATTTACCCTTCACCTTTACCATGAAGTTAACGTACAGCCTGGACGAATTTGGCCTGCATCAGCGTTATGTGATCCATAACGAGGGCGATCAACCGATCCCCAACTTATTTGCCTTTCACACAGCGATTCGCGTTCCGTTCGTACCCGATAGCTCGCCTGAGGATTACAAGATTAAGGTCACAATCGGTGAGCGTCGTGAGCTGACGGAACGGTTGTTGGCCACAGGTCAGTTCCAGCCTTTATCTCCGGAAGAGGAACTGCTGAAAACGACGGGAGTTAGTCCTTATTTTGCCTCTATGGATAATCATTACACGGCAGCTCCGCAAAATGGACGCAACTACATGGAACTGACACACAGTAAGACAGGTGCTACCCTCGTATACGATGTAGGCACAGCTTATAAGCATTGGATGATCTGGAATAACAAAGCGAACAAGGAATTCATCTGTCCTGAGCCGCAAATGAACATGATCAATGCACCGAATCGTCCGGACCTACCAGCTGAGGAGATCGGATTGATTGCACTGGCTCCAGGCCATATTTTTGAGGCAACCAGCCGTTTGTATTGTATAACACCTAATAAATCGAAATCCTAGCATTTAATTTATCCTTATAAGCCTGTATCGTGTCCAACGGTGCAGGCTTTATTTGGGTATGTAAAGCACAGGTAAGGGACAATGGGGAAGGAGGACGAAAAAGGTTGCAGAATGCCAAGCAGTCATAGTATGATACGAAACAGGAGATGATCAGATGAATTTTCCTTTTCAAGCCGTCAAACGCAAGCAAATCGCCGATGAAGTAGCTGAACAGCTGCAACGAAAAATTGCTGCTGGTGAATGGAATGTGGGCACAAAGATTCCAACCGAGCCTGAGCTCATGAAGCTATTCGGAGTCGGGCGGTCTACAGTGCGTGAAGCGGTTAGCGTTCTGGTACATGCCGGTCTATTAGAGAAAAAGCAAGGACACGGAACTTTTGTCTGCCAACCGACAACTTCTCAAGAGCCATTGGATTACCGTCTAAGCCGTGCTGAAATTATTGAGGTTTATGAAGTGCGGAGTGTGTTGGAACTAGAGATTGCCAGATTGGCTGCATTACGTCGTAATGACGAGGATTTACACTTAATGCGTGCGGCGCTGGACCGTCGTGCTGCAACTTTGGTCGCTGGAGATTTGTCTGGGTACTTAGATGCGGATATCACTTTTCACTTGGTTGTTGCCGGAGCTACACGCAATAAGGTGCTTACAGACGTATATGGCAGCTTTGTAGAGGCCATTCGCAAGGCGTTGAACAATCTCATTACCGATCCAGCGATGCAAAATCATTTTACTTTGCAGCATGAAAAAATATATGAAGCAATCCGGGATCAGGATGGCAAGGCTGCCGAGCTGTATAGCATTCAACATTTGGACGGCACCAAGCTAGAGCTGCAAAAGCATATGGGAAGTTCATAAATTTTTTTACTTTTAAACATCAGATGATCAGATGAATAATAAAACGAATTTTCAGCCTTCTACTCGAACATCTCCTAAAATCAATCCAAAGGTGGTATCTGTATGCGCAAAATATGGGTGTTGGACACAACGTTAAGAGATGGAGAACAATCACCAGGAGTTAGCTTAACCAGCACAGAAAAGGTGGAAATTGCTCTTCAGCTGCAAAAATTAGGCGTAGATCGGATTGAGACTGGCTTTCCAGCAACCTCGCCTGGTGAGATTATCAGCATGCAGGAGATTGCCAAACAGGTTACCCAAGCAACACTGGTTGGTTTTGCACGCTCGAAGGAACAGGATATTGATGCAGTCAGAGAGGCGCTACAAGGAGCTGAGGATGCCTGTCTTCATTTATTCCTGGCTACCTCGCCCATTCACCGCCAACATAAGCTGCGAATGGATAAAGCGAAAGTATTAGAGACCGCTGCAGCTGCCATTCGTTATGGACGCAAGTATTTCAGCAAGGTAGAATTTTCAGCAGAGGACGCCAGTCGTACCGAGCTGGACTTTATTTGTGAGGTCGTGGATATGGCGATTCGTGCTGGAGCGACAGTCGTCAATTTACCGGATACGGTGGGATATGCCTCGCCGGACCAGTTCGGTGAAATGTTTAGAATTGTAAAACAACAAGTGCCCGGTATCGAAAAAATACAACTTAGCACACATTGTCATGATGATCTTGGTATGGCAACAGCTAACACGCTGGCGGCTATCCGTAATGGTGTAGACCAATTTGAAGGTACCATCAATGGCATCGGTGAGCGAGCCGGAAATACACCTATCGAGGAAGTTGCACTGGCCCTTGACACTAGAACCGAGCTCTATGGTGCACAAACGAGTCTGGTTTTGGAGGAGCTGTATGCCACCAGTCGCCTGGTGAGCAAACGTACGGGGATGTCGGTACCGGGAAACAAGGCCATTGTTGGAGCCAATGCGTTTGCGCACGAGTCTGGTATACATCAGGACGGAATGCTTAAAGAGCGTACAACGTATGAGATCGTGTCCCCTGAGCGTATTGGTCTGAAGACAAGTAAACTTGTATTGGGCAAGCACTCGGGTAGACATGCATTTAAAGAAAAACTGGCGGACATGGGGTTTGAAGCTTTGACGGAGGAACAGCTGCAAGAGGCGTTCCGCAAATTCAAGGACTTGACGGATAAGAAAAAACAGGTGTTGGATGAAGATTTGCTCGTCCTGATGGATGAAAGCCGCAATGCCTCGCCTCAAATTTACACACTGGATTCCATTCAGGTGTCCTATGGCAATCAGTCGGTTCCAGTCGCATCCATTCGGTTGAGTAAACAAGATGGGACAGCAATTGATGAAGTAGCAATGGGTAACGGTTCTGTAGATGCGATTTTCCATGCTATAGACAAGGCCAGTGGTGAAGAGGTGGAGTTGGAGGATTACTCGATCCAATCTGTAACATATGGCAAAGATGCATTGGGGGAAGTACACGCCATTTTGAGGCAAGGTGAGTACACAGCACTGGGAAGAGGCACAAGTACTGATATTTTGGAAGCTAGCGCCAAAGCTTACATCGATGCGCTGAACAAGCTACTGGGCAGAAAAGAAGTCCATGGCAAAAGAAATATCACCATTAGCTGAACTTAGTGACCCAGGATAGTAGCGGAAATCTCCTTTTGCCTCCTCTGGCCTTATCGTAAAAAAGCGCTTGCAAAATAAATGATAACATTTGAAATTTAATGTATAATAGGCAAGAGAGATCACCATATTTTGTCTGAATTACATAGGCCAAGAGGAGGAAATGAGTTGAACTACCGCATCGAAAAGGATACGTTGGGCGAAATCAAAGTACCGGCAGACCGTCTGTGGGGAGCGCAAACACAGCGCAGTAAGGAAAATTTCCCGATTGGTTCGGAGAAAATGCCATTAGAGGTCATACAGGCGTTCGCGGTGCTTAAAAAGAGCGCGGCGATCAGTAACTATAAGCTGGGTAAGCTATCACAGGAGAAGCAGGATGCCATTATTTATGCAGCAGACGAAATTCTCGCAGGGCGAGTTGATGACCATTTCCCATTGGTTGTATGGCAGACAGGGAGCGGTACGCAGTCCAATATGAATGTGAATGAAGTGATTGCTCATCTGGGAAGCCAATGGTTACAAGAGCAGGGAAAAGATACGAAGCTGCATCCCAATGACGATGTGAACATGTCGCAAAGCTCAAACGATACGTTTCCTACAGCGCTTCATGTAGCGGGTGTCATTGCAGTGGAGGATCGTTTGTTGCCTGCCATCGATAAGCTGAAAGAGACTTTTCAACAGAAGTCAGAGCAATTCAAGGATATTATAAAAATTGGACGAACCCATTTACAAGATGCGACACCGCTTACGCTGGGCCAGGAAATAAGCGGCTGGTATGCCATGCTGGACAAGAGCAAGCGAATTATCATCGACACGGTTCAATACATGAAGGAGCTGGCGATTGGCGGTACAGCGGTGGGGACAGGAATTAATGCTCATCCAGAGTTTGGCTCCCGAACCTCTGCGGAAATTTCCAGTTTCACTGGCAAAACGTTCACTTCCGCACCCAATAAATTTCATGCATTGACCAGCCACGATGAAGTGGTGGCCGTACATGGAGCAGTCAAAGCGCTCGCTGCCGATTTGATGAAAATCGCCAATGATGTTCGCTGGCTGGCAAGTGGTCCGCGTAGCGGTTTGGGGGAAATTACGATCCCTGCTAACGAGCCAGGTAGCTCTATCATGCCCGGTAAGGTGAATCCGACCCAGAGCGAAGCACTGACGATGGTCGTTACTCAAGTAATGGGTAATGATGCAGCTATCGGCTTTGCTGCGAGTCAGGGTAATTTTGAACTGAACGTGTTTAAGCCAGTAATCATCTACAATTTTTTGCAGTCTGTTCATCTGCTGGCCGATTCCATGATTGCTTTTAATGACAACTGTGCGATCGGCATTGAGCCTGATCTCGTTAAAATTGAGCACAATTTGAATAATTCGCTGATGCTGGTGACGGCATTGAATCCACATATCGGATATGAAAATGCCGCTAAAATCGCCAAACTTGCACATGCAGAAGGACTGTCTTTAAAAGAAGCGGCACTCCGCAGCGGACTGTTGACTGAAGAACAGTTCGATCAATATGTTGTACCTGCGCATATGATTCATCCTAAAGCCTAAAGCACGACGATTGTCTCTGCTTAAGCCTTATAAAAAATATACAAACCAGCTCATCGAGTGCGATTTAGCACAGACCATGAGCTGGATTTTTTGTTTTCTCATATATTTTTTTACTTAAGATTAGTATTCTGTGTGATTTGAGGGTATATAGATAGAAGGCGAAAAATTGAACATCCATTTTCAAGATAGGAGAAGCGTATGGAACAGACAACCCTTATAAATTTGATTGTGCTTTTGCTGTCCAGCTTGCTGCTGGTCGGTGTGCTGACTACCAAATTTTCCAGCCGTTTCGGTATGCCTGCGCTTGTTTTGTTTATTGCCGTAGGTATGGTGCTTAGTCAGTTTATTTATTTTGATAATGCCTTTATCACACAGCTGGTGGGCATTCTCGCGCTCATTGTAATCTTGTTTGAAGGCGGGATGCAGACAAAGTTTGCAGACGTTAAGCCAGTTATTCGACCTGCGTTATCATTATCAACGTTAGGGGTCATCATTACGACCGTAGTCATTGGCGTATGCGCCAAGTTTATTTTAGGCGTAAGCTGGATGGAATCCATGCTGTTTGGCGCTATTGTCGGATCGACGGATGCGGCAGCCGTGTTTTCCGTTCTAGGAGGTAAAAACATCAAAAAACGAATTACCTCGACGCTCGAAGCGGAATCCGGCAGTAATGACCCGATGGCTGTATTTCTCACGGTAACATTGATTGAGCTGATACATCACCCTGAGCAATCCATTTGGATACATATCTTGTTGTTTTTATGGGAAATGGGTTTTGGTTTAGTCGTTGGTTTTGTACTTGGACGTATAGGTGTATATGCGATTAATAAAATGAATTTTGATTCATCCGGTTTGTATCCTGTAATGGCGCTGGCATTTGCAGTCTTGACGTATGCAGCGGCATCGTTACTGGAGGCAAGCGGATTGCTGGCGGTTTATGTCATGGCCATTGTCTTGGGAAATTCCGACTTGACCTACAAGCGATCCATTATTCATTTTAACAATGGTTTCGCCTGGATGGTGCAGATTATGATGTTTGTCCTGCTCGGCCTATTGGTCTTTCCTGATCAATTGCTGGGCATTGCGTGGCAAAGCTTGGCGCTCTCCTTCATCCTCATGCTCGTGGCTCGTCCAATAGGCGTGTTCCTAAGCTTGCTTTTTTCCAGGTACTCTGTGCGCGAGAAGACACTGTTATCCTGGGCAGGACTGCGGGGGGCGGTACCTATTGTACTAGCAACCTATCCTTTACTGGATGAGATGGATGTAGGACCCTTGTTTTTTAATGTTGTATTTTTCGTCGTGCTCACCTCTGCGATCATTCAAGGTACAACTATTTCGTGGTTAGCGGTGAAGCTTGGCTTGATGGACCCTAACGAAACATCGTCTCCTTCATTGCTGGAATTAGTTTCTCTGGGGAAAACCACTTCGGAAATCAACCACATTCAGGTACAAAAGGGGATGTCGATAGCGGGCAAAGCGATTCAGGATATACAGTTGCCTGAAGATATTTTATTCACAGCCATAATTCGGAACGAGCAAATTATTGCCCCTAGAGGCACTACTGTAATTGAACCGGGCGATACATTGTATGTGCTTAGTCCCAAACTCAAGCGACAGCAGATGAAAGAACTGTTCATGCTACTCGAACCAGAGGCTGCTCCGTAAAAAGCGTAGAGTACCCTTAATTACAGTCCTTCACATTCATGTGGAGGACTTTTTCCTGTGTTTTTTTCAGAGTGGATGAATCTGTTAAAAAATTGACACTATCATTCTACAAAATTAGTTTATGATATTGTCGTTAGATGTCGCTGCCTATCATTACGGATCATTTGATGGGCAATAGTGATGAATAAGATAGAAGTCACCAATAACAGGAGAGATGATAAATGAAACCGGAAGTCTTGCCACAGCGTGCAGCAGCTCGCAGGCAGAAAAATAGAAAAAAGAAACGAAAAGGACAATTCGGTCGCTTTATACTGCGACTTTTTATTGTATTCCTGTTAGCAGGAATAGGGGGTGGTGCGTGGTTGTTCCTAACGTCATCTGGCAAGGACATGCGCTATTTGGCTGCCGATACGCTGATCACAACCCAACATCGTCACTGGGCGAAGTACTTTATCGGTGAAGCAGAGGCAAAAAAACGTGTGGCTGAATATTCGGCCCGTTTTGAAGCGATGGGTGAAGAGAAGGACAGACATACAATCAATCTACCTGATCTGATACCGACCAAAGTACAACAAACGCCGCTGGTTGAAGTGGAAGAGGTATCGGGCCGTAACTATCATGGCTATGTTATGACGGTGCATGACCCCACTAAAATTCGGCTCGGGGTTCCTTCCAAGGTCGGCCGGGGAGAAAGGGTATCTAGTATGGTCGAGCGTTTAGGGGCTGTTGCTGGCGTAAATGGCGGTGGCTTTGCCGATCCCAACTGGAATGGGAATGGTTTTAAACCGATTGGCGTTGTCATTTCCCAGGGCGAGATATACTACAATGATATGGGCAAAAATGCCTCTGTTCAAATCGTAGGTATTGATAAACAGGGAAAAATGATAGCCGGTCACTATTCGTTGTCTGAGTTGTCCAAAATGAATGTGCAAGAAGCGGTTACTTTTCAACCACGCCTAATCGTGAATGGGAAAGGTCTGATTCGCAATGCAAGCGAGGGGTGGGGAATTGCTCCCCGTACCGCAATGGGGCAAAGAGCAGACGGGGCCATTATATTCGTGACCATCGACGGTCGTCAGCCTGGGTACAGTATTGGTGCCAACTTGTATGATATGCAAAATATTTTGCTTAAACACGGAGCGGTTATCGGTGCTAATCTGGATGGAGGTTCTTCAACGGTGCTAGTCAAGGATAATGCCATTGTGAACAAGCCTTCTTCTGAATACGGAGAGCGGTATTTGCCGACTGCGTTTCTCGTATTTGAGCATCCAGAGACCGTTAGTATCCCGAACATATGGGAAGGTCTGAATCCTGGAGACATTGACGCAGCCAAAAAGAGATAGATTAGGAATGAATAAGTTCATTAAGTGAACGGAGACTGATGACCAGCCAGAGATTCATGGTAAATTAAAAGAAGAAATATACGAGGGAGATCTGGCGACAGCACGCGAAGCGCTAATCCGTTTAGACAGCAGCACTGTCCATCCTTATATAGAAGCACATAATCCTAACACTGAGCTTCTATCCAGTGTCTATATGTTCCCTCAAGGCGAAGCATCGCGCTATTTTACAGTAGGTGGGGGTGTGCTGAATCTGGTTGAAGTGAAGAACGGTTTTCCAGTTGTCACCTATCAAGGGTATGTGGGTGCTCCCTTTGATAAAACATTTACAATGGAATACGATCCGCTGGAGCGTTTTATGGTGAATAAAGCCAAAAATCAGTGGGGAACTTATCCGAAGCTAAATAAGCCGCTGATCTACGAGTTTACTACAGGATGGGGAGACAGCAGCACTACTTATTATGGACGGATTACCACGCTAAATAAAGAAGAACTGCTGGGTACTACGGGTGATCCCGTAACTGGACTCCCGGCTAATACCAAACAAATTATGAAAACCTTCAAGCTGCCGTGGGAATCGCGTACAGATGCCCCAGCAGGCGATGGAATAAGTTAAGAGCAGCAATAGTAAGGAAAATTTAAAAAGCGCGTATCGTTGAAGTAAAGATACTTCCCGGTACGCGCTTTTTTAGATGGAATTTGTACTTTTGTTGCTTCATGCTTGCTTAAGTATCTATTAGGCCTAGTCACAGGGTTGCTGTCATAGACCGCAAAGTAGCAGATAAGTGGAGAGATGATATGAGAAAACAGGAGCAAAGTGTATGCTCCTTATGTTGTTTCTAGGGTCCGCTTCTGAATAGCTCTGTATAAAGAACCTTGTGAAATACCAGTGCCTTCTATAATTTCTTTTACAGAGTATTCCTTACTGTCATACATTCGTAGGGCCAAGGCTATTTTATCCTTGTCGACTTTCGGTCTTCCAAGCTTTTTCCCACGCTTCTTACTTGCTTCCAATCCTTCTTTTACTCGTTCAGCGATGAGATTCCGTTCCAATTCAGCAATCACACACATCATTTGAAACATAGCCTTTCCTGTTGATGTTCGTGTGTCCATATTCTCTTTTAAGGAGACAAATTGTACTCCTATATCTTCAAATTCTTGAATGATACTTAAAATATCGAGCGTTTTACGACCCAGACGTGAAATACTCTCTACTACAACAATATCATTTGCCCTAATCACATTCATTAAATTCTGCAGACCTTGACGGTCTTTCACTGTACCAGTGAATTTTTCATCAATTATCTTTTCGCAGCCATATTCCTTTAGCATGCTAAGTTGTCTGTCTAGGTTCTGATCAATCGTGGAAACGCGGGCATGGTTTTTGGTAATGTAGTTGTAAAAAAAGAGATGTCGTATGTGCTTGAAGGTGATTAAATGACCTCTCAAACACGTTAGTTATTCAAGAAAAGGGCCAGATAATTGAATAACACTTGGTGGTTAAATTGGATATTTTACACATAGGTTGTTTTCTTTTGGATACCCATTTAGGTACCTAACATTCAGTAGTAGAAATTTGACTGTTTGCACTTCACTTTGGTAAAATTATATGTTAAAGAATTATTATGTAACATGGTTTAGATATCGTACCAGTTTGTGCATATATTCTGATTAGAACGCAATAATATAATGTAGAATAGGTGGAATATCATGAATACTAATCATGATTTTATGGATCATTGGTTAACCATAGACTCTATACAAAATAAAATAAAGAAAGAATTGGAGAATGTCCTGCAAGCGGAGTACAGCTTATCTTTAAAAGAATTCTACGTACTCTACTACCTTTCCAAAGCACCAGACAAAAAGCTCAGATTACAGCAATTGCAAGAGATGATCGGTTTAAGTCAGAGTGCGCTTTCTAGGCTAGTAGGTAATATGGAAGCGAACAGCTGTGGTGCATTAGAAAAGCATGTTTGTACAGATGACCGTAGAGGTTCCTATACTCGCCTAACTGACTTAGGTGAGAAGAAACTACAAAGAAGTTTAGTTTCTTTCCGAGAAATACTAAAATCATATCTCTCTACGGTTAATGTTGAAGGATTAATGAAACAGTTAATAGAAGAGTTATAAAAATTCCTAATCAGTCAAAGTACTCATTTTTCAGATGGAGTACTTTGACTTGACATGGAGAAAATTTAGCGTTAAATTATATGCATGTGTCATGCATTTAATTTAAATAAAAAGGAGTTTTTTATCATGGAACATTTATTTAGTCCTTATAAGATAAAAGGATTGGAGTTAAAAAACCGTATTGTGATGTCTCCAATGTGTCAATATTCGGTTGAAAATAAAGATGGGATCGCTACGGATTGGCATTACCTGCACTATGTAAATAGAGCGATCGGTGGAGCTGGATTTATTATGATTGAAATGACAGATGTTGAGCCTGATGGCCGTATTTCAGACTTTGACTTAGGATTATGGTCAGACGAGCAAATCCCTGCTTTAGCAAGAATTGTAGAAGCTTGCCACCGTTATGGAGCAAAAGTTGGTATTCAAATCGCTCACGCTGGACGTAAAGCAGAAGATGCTGCTGTGCCAGTTGCACCTTCTGCTATTCCATTTGATGAAAATTCAAAAACACCTAGAGCTCTTTCAACAGATGAAGTGAAAGAAATGGTAGAAAAGTTTCGCAAGGCCGTACAGCGCGCAGTAAAAGCAGGATTTGACACAATTGAAATCCATGGTGCTCATGGATATTTAATTCATCAATTCCACTCTCCTTTAACAAATAAAAGAAATGATGAGTATGGAAAGGATCTAACTAAGTTTGGCCGAGAAATTATTGAAGCAGCCAAAGCTGAGATACCAGAAGATATGCCGTTAATGATGCGTATATCTGCTAAAGAATATGTAGAAGGTGGATATGGAATTAACCAAAGTATAGAGTTTACAAAAGAATATCAAAAAGCAGGAGTAGATATCTTTGACATCTCTTCAGGTGGTGAAGGTCCTATTGCTGCTTGGGGAAAACCTGGTACGCATGCTGCTTATCAAGTACCACTAGCTCGAGAAATTAAAAAAGCTCTCAATGTTCCGGTCATTGCAGTTGGAAGATTGGATGCCCCTGCATTGGCAAACGCTGTTATCGGAAATGAGGAGGCAGACCTTGTAGCTGTTGGACGAGGAATGTTACGAAATCCTCATTGGGCATTAGAAGCTGCAGCTACATTAAAAAAAGAAACGACTGTGCCTACACAGTACGCAGATGGTTTTAGAAGATAAGTTGAAATGACAAAAGATAAAAACCTAAAGGAGGAGTATAAAAGATGTCATATATTCAAGACAAAGTAGTCATTATTACAGGATCTTCAAGTGGGATTGGAGAAGCAACAGCGATTCATCTTGCGAAGAATGGAGCTTCTGTCGTTCTAGCTGCCAGAAATGAAGAGAAACTAAAAAATCTAGCAGAGCGAATCAATAAAGAAGGGGGGAAGGCTTCTTACAAGGTGACAGATGTTACCGTCAAAGAAGACGTTCAATCTCTCGTAGACTTTACAGTAGATAAATTCGGAAGAGTTGATACGTTAATTAACAGTGCAGGGATGATGTTGTTCTCCATGTGGGATAACGCTCATGTAGACGAATGGGAAACGATGATTGACCTTAACGTAAAAGGTGTGCTGTATGGAGTAGCTGCGGTCCTACCTCATATGAAGAAACAAGGAAGTGGACAAATCATTAATGTAGGTTCTATTGCCGGTCATGCGATTGGTGAAGGTCATGGTGTGTATAGTTCTACGAAGTATGCAGTAAGAGCAATTACCGAAAGTCTACGTAAAGAGGTATCGGTCAAACATAATATTCAAGCTGTTTTAGTCTCACCAGGTGTCATTGCAACTAATTGGCAGGATACAGTGACAGATGAAGATGTAAAATCTGTACTGGGAGAATTAAATAAGGTAGCTATTGACGTAGACTATGTAGCTGAAACAATTGGATTTGTGGTTAATAAGCCTGCGAACGTCATGATTAATGATGTGATTGTCACACCTACAGCACAGGAATGGTAATGAGGTAATTTGAAAGAAAGACTTCTGATTACGAAAGAAAAGAGAGGTAATTTACCCCACTTGATTTTGTCTATAAGAATTAGACAATAAGTTTTTACACTTATAGTTTGTTTTAAATTGAATAGAGTAAAATAATATCAATATGGTCAGACCATGTTAATATCATTTTTATCACTATAAGATAAATACTCATTTAAATTCATTTTTGGGGAGGTTTTTTCATGAAGGTATTAGTAGTAGGAGCTAATGGTCGAGTAGGTTCACATCTTGTTGATAAACTAGTTGAGAACGGACATTTTGTTTACGCAGGAACTAGAAGGGATAACCTCACAAGCAGTTCGAACAATGTTCGCTATGTTCATATAGATTTATTAGCGAGCCCTGAAGCAATAGCTGAGAATATGTATGATGCAGAAGCTATTTTCTTTGTAGCTGGTTCTAAAGGAAAAGATTTATTGAAGATTGACTTAAATGGTGCTGTTAAAGTGATGCGCGCTGCTGAGCACAAGAAAATAAAAAGATTTATCATGCTTAGTTCAGTTTTTGCCCTAAATCAAGACAAGTGGAATCAGTCTTTTCTAAAAGATTTAACAAATTATAATATTGCTAAACATTTTGCTGATCATTGGCTAATTAATAATACCAAGCTAGACTATACAATATTACAGCCTGGTGTTTTAAAAGAGGAGCCTGGATCTGGAAAAATAGATGTCAATATTGATTATCCTAGTGAAAATTCTATAGAAAATGTAGTGGATACGTTAGTTCAGAGTTTGCAAGACCCTAATACCATCGAAAAAGTCATCACAATGAGCGATGGTAAAACTCCTATATCAGATGCTTTGCGGAATTTATAAGAATAGCTTTTATATGTGCTAATTAAATAAAACGAGCCTGGGTTAGAAAACTTTATTATCGTTAAACGGACTATTTATAACTTAAGGGGGATTTAGGAAAAATGAGCAAAACAGCAATAAAAGATTACGATGAGATTATTAAAGTGGTGAATAAGTATATAGAAGGTCTTATTTCAGGGAACAAAGAAGTAGCAAAGCAAGCTTTTCATAAAGATGCAACTATGTACGGTTACAATACAACTGATGGCTTTCTAGGAGGACCTATTCAAAACTTATGGGACTTTATGGATAAAGCTGGTCCTGCAATGGATCTTAAATCAAGGGTTGATATTCTAGATGTTGAAGGAACGATTGCTTCTGTTCGTATAAGTTTAGAGAATGATGCATATGGCGAATCATACACTGATTTTCAGCAATTACTTAAACTAGACGGTGAATGGATCATTATTTCGAAGTTATTCCATCTGCATTCGTAAAAAGTAATTTCCAAATAGAATCATAAGCCTGTCTCAAAAATAGAGGACTGTCCACTGTTTTTGAGACAGGAATTAAAACCTTTTAAACAGTCAGATCGGTGATAATTATGGGTAAAAAAGCAGGACAAAACCAATGTAATGCGAATCCTAGACAAGAAGAAGATTACGTATAACTACTATTCCTACGACAGTACAAAGCTTAATTTTATTGATGTCACCATTTAGATGATTATTGGCTTGTCTAGTTAGTGTTAGCTAAAAATTACGGGTAACTTTAAACGTGGTAACATTCGGAACTTTCGGTCTATTAGCCTTTATAAATGTAAGAGTTTTCATAAAGGGTCCAGAAATAAAAAAGCCTGATATACAAGAGGGGATGGTGAGATAATCCTCTTTTTTCTTTTTATTGAACTAAAAGAAGGAAATTTACGGTATTCAAAGGTTTTAGAATATCTTATAATTTAAAAAACAGGTGTAGATTTGAAACAAAGTACCGTTTATAAAAAAGATGTACCGTTTTAATGAAAGTTATACCGTTTGCAAAAAAGTTACGATGCTTTACCCCTTTGGATAAGATTATCTAAGGGGTGTTTTTTAGTGAATTGAAAAGTACATCTGAATTAAAAGGTGAATTAAGGAACTGTTGAGTGACAACATAGTTGTTCCGTTAAAGGGCCAGATTGTGGAGCAAAACTTTTAAAGGGAATTGGATATTTAAATTAAAGTGTAGAAGCAAATAATTGTATAAAGAAATCCAATTAACTTCCTTAAATAACCATTTGTTTTATTTTCGAATTAATATATAATAATGCTAATTAATCTAATTTTATTTAAATTCTATGAAGAGAAAGAGTACGTTATTGTTTCTGTTCCAAAGAGAGCTGGTGTTTTGCTGAAAACCAGTGTTCAGATAATAACCGAAAATCATCTCTGAGAAGTAAAGCCGAATGTTTAGTAAGCTTTATCGGTATCCACCGTTACAAGGGACAACGTATGATTGTACGTTTGTAAAGGGTAATAAAGTGTTATTCAAACATTTTATTAAACAAGAGTGGTACCGCGAGTTTCAATCTCGTCTCTTACTGAGACGGGATTTTTTTTTTAGGATGTTTTTTTTACAATAAGAATTTAAGAAAAGCAGGTGAAGGCGTAATGAAGACGCTACTATTTGTAACAGATTTATATTATGAAGCAAAAGGAAGAAACTATTATGAAGAGGATTTATTTCTTACTTCTAAACTTAGAGAAGCCTTTAATTTGGTCATCTGTCATCCTGAAGATATCGAAGCATTTGAAGATCATGCTGATTTAATTGTTTTCCGAAATGCAGGTCCAGTCGCAAATTTTAAAGACAAATATGAAGCGTTCCGCAACCGAATTGTTTCTAAACATTTAAACACATATAATTCGTTTGATGGGAAGGCTGATATGAACGGAAAAGAATATTTAATAGAACTAACAAATGCTCATTTTCCTGTTATTCCAACGATTGATACGCTTGATTCCCTAAATAAACTCCCTAATGTAGACACGTATATCGTAAAGCCGAAAGATGGAGCAGATTCTATCGGGATGGAATTTGTTACGAAAGATGAATTGAGTGAAAAAGTTAATTCAGAATCGAAAAATACATTGGTACAACCATTTATCAATTTTGAATATGAAGTCTCATTTTATTTTATCAACAAAGAATTTCAGTATGCTCTTTATGCACCGGATAAAGATAAAAGATGGGAATTGAAAGAGTATGTACCTACGGAAGAAGATTTAGCTTTTGCTAAACGTTTCATCGACTGGAATAATCTTGACTGGGGGATTCAACGAGTTGATGCCTGTCGAAGCGAACAAGGGGAGCTTTTATTAGTCGAATTAGAAGATTTAAATCCCTATCTTTCCTTATTAGAATTATCTGAAGAGACACGTCAGAATTTTGTAGAAGCAATGAAAAAATCATTACAAAAAGCTCTTCAGGTTTAAATTTTTACTGTTCTTATAGAACTATACCAGCTAATATAAGCATCTTAGTTATTCCATTATAGGGCGCGATTGTGGAGTATCAAAGGTAGAAAATGATCAAACTTTTTTATAAAACCGAAACTTAAATCTGTAGAATAAGAATCCATTTTGATCAATCTTTTTTTCAAAGTGGATTCTTATTATTTACCGTAAAAAATACGAGTTTGTGAGGTGTTTTTGATCAAATTTTATTTCAAAGCAACACTTTTATGAAATTTTTAGATTGATTGGAATTCTCTTATTCATATTTAATTTAAATGTCCCATATGGATTCACATGGTTATAAAATAAAGGTGTTAATCCTCTAAAGTCTTCGGGAGTCATCCTCTTTAACCAATACTGATTGTTATTATAGAGAATCTCTTGAACCATTAAAGTATTGATATAAACTAAGCAGTTTTGAAGCAATTGGAGCGATAATGCAGATACTTCTTGGTCTTCTAGAGAATTGAACCGAATTTCGCTATTCTTTCCATAAAAAATGTAATTGTTAACAGAATTCCAATGTTCAACGGTATTTAGTCCTTCATGGATTTCTCTACGAACTTCCTCAAAATGCAGATAATCACATAAGAAAATGGTTTTTATCGCTTTCCCTAACTCACATAAAGCTTGGTAAGTCGGGTGCTTCGTATCTCTCGTAAATCGCTTTAAAATAGCTTCTGCTGATGCAGTTCCTAACCGTAAAGCAGTCGCAAACTTAATGATTTGCTCATACTGTTGACGGATGAGATCCCAGTTAATGGGCCTACTTAATACAGGTTGTAAGTGAGGATATTCCTCATTCATTCCGGCTTCAGGACGATATAATTTTTGAGAGCCAATATTTTTGAAGCGTGGCATCAGCTTAAAATCAAGCAAATGACAAAAGGCAAAAGCAACGACACTTTGTCCATGCGTGTCTACATAATTTCGGTCTATTTCCATGTCTGTACAATGACGAAGAACACCCTCCATCATGGCTGCAACTTCGGAGGAAAGACAAGTTTTAAGCTGAGAATAGATACATGCTGACTTGCGATCTGTATGCCAATATATCATGACTCCATGTCTTTTATAACGAGGATGCCATTCAGTAAGAAGGTTTTGATCCCACGATCCAAAATGTTTTGAATCGGAAGCGCAGGCGGTAGTAGCTTCCCCCCACACCTCTTTTATTCGATGGTAAATGATTTGCTTGGTAACCTCTGCATTGGCTTTTCGCAAGTGATCTTTATGAATAAATTTATTACGGATATACTGAAGTTCACGATAGCTATCTTGGTTATTTCCAGCAGAGACAGCTTTTAAACCTGTATTTGTTCCCAATCCAAATAGACTGAGAAGTAGCCGACGTTGAATCGTTTCCTCATCTAAAATAGACCGGTCCGCTGTAGTTTTAAAGTGCTTGGTGAATCCAGTATGAAAGTCTGTTTCTTTTAATAAATCTAAGAGGTTGATATTGGACCAACGGTTTCTGATCTCCTGTTTAATCATAGACAAATGTGGAGGTTCGGGCTGCTTTTCTAGCGGGGTAACACGAATCCATCCCTTGTTATTTCTGCTGGTAATCGCAACTTTATCGTTGCTCTTATCTTCAAAGCCTTGGTTCAGTAAATAGAGCTTATCTTTCATCAGTTGTATAATGTCCGAAATAAAAGGCTCTACATCGAGTGGCGCTTTTAGCGCTTGGAAATATTCTTCTTTGTGTTCTTCAAAATCTTGGGGCAGGTCTTCATCAGGATTTCGATATCGGTCAGCGCCCTCAATCCAGATTTCCTTACACCGAAGTCGCGTGCGAAGGGATTGTAAAACAGCAATCTCATAATTAATTCGGTTAACTCTCTCTATCCCCTTGCTATCTTCCTCAATAATGATATCCTTCCACTTAGGCTGAATGACTCCTTCAATAGGAACTTCGTCCCCAACTGCAAAAAAACGCTGACCACTTTCACTGTATTCTTGAATAAGTTGAAGAGCTTCAATGATAGGTTGATGGGATAGATTATTAGACTTAAACGTAAGGTTTTTTAGGATATCACAGAGAGCTCTCCTATAGTGCCCTCGATAGGAAGAGTGCATCTTTATATAAATTTTTTCTTTGTATTCTCGGTTGTTTCTTGTCATGTCTTTAATAATATCCCGAATGGTGGAAGAGCTTACGATTGGATATAAAGTATCTTGAATGATTCCATCTGGATGATCAACTGTTGCTTTTAATAAGTTGAGAATGTGTTTATTTTTCCCCTGTACTTTTTCTAACTCTGCCACTGTTTCATTACGGGTTGTATTCTTTGCTTTATTTCCAAACTTAAGCGTGATTTCATCTAACAAATCAGCTAAATAATCGATGATTTCAGCTTGGCGATGCCAAAATAAAATAGCAAGTAAGGTGTAGCGAATAGGCATTGGGTGTGCACGCAATTCTGTTACTGTCTCAGTAGCTGCACGAAGCCGATATTTCTTTATTAATTTTGGAGTCAAATGATGAAATAAACCATCTGGAATTTGAAGGTGTCGAATAGCCAATAATTTCTTAACTTCCATCTCCATTGTATTGACACTTGGTTTACGAGGGGAAGAAAGTAGGTGCCGAAAAGCTAAAATGTCCCTTTCCTCTTCATCAGATTCCCCCTTATCATGGGAGTCTAATAAAGAATCTAATCGAGCGCATGTCTTAGAAGATAATTGCTGATAGGTTTCTTGGTAGAAACCCTTTTCAAAGGTATCAATAGCAGAATCAATTATTCGGTTCAATCTCCCGGCAGAAGGTGGTTCAACTTTCCACTTGCGAAAAAGACTATATGCTTGGTTTTTTAAATAGTCTGTATCATGTGTAAATGGAACCTGTTCTACTAACCATTGTTCTAAACGTTCATTATCTTTACGGGTAAGTTCCTGAAAACCGAAGAAGTCTCGAATTTGCTTTCTATGGTAGGTGTAATTCCTTTCTTCAGCTCCCCAACGATATTGGTCGAATAGATCAGGAGACAGCTCGAGTTGCTTTGCAATATACTCAACAACAGGCCTTGGTATGTCACTTCTTTTGGTTAGGAATCTAGCCTCATGCTGAAAATACTTTAATAACACCGTAAAACCAAGACGGCTCGCACCAGTTTTGTTACCGATTAATTTACGCTCGATGTTAACCAAAATAAAATGTTCTAACAGCTCGTCTTCTGTCCAACTCCTCTTCATGTCTGTCTCTCCCTATATATGTAATATTTTTACCTATACTGTTAGTTTAGGTAAAAATAAACATTAAAAAGCCTTATTCGGCCTATATATTTTACATATTAATATCTACTTTGCGGTCTATGACAAGAACCCTGTGATCAAGCCTATTAGGCGTCATTTTCTGCTTCGAGAAATACGGAAATCAGGATACGGGCGTTGTTTTCACCCACGTTTTTGGCATAATGGGGGATAGCTGCCCTCCAGCTAAAGGAATCTCCTGCTTCCAAAGTAGCTGAATCCTCGCCTTGCTCCACGTATACCGTGCCCTCCAAGATAAAATGAATCTCATCCCCCGCATGAGCATGCTCCTCTTCTGTAGATGAGCCTGGCGGCATGTCCACCAGCATCATTTTAACGTTTCCTTGCCCCCCCAAATGATCGACCTGGAGGTTGTTTTTACCATATAACGTTTTACGACGCTCGTCCTTACGAATCACTTGCATCCGTTCCTCTTCTTTAAGAAGCAGAAAAGCAAGGGGAACCTTAAGCGCATTTGCGATACTGTCCAATGTTGCGATGGAAGGGGAGGTTTTATTATTTTCTACTTGACTCATAAACCCTTGCGATAGTCCGGTTCGTTCACATATTTGCTGGATGGATAAATTTTTACGTTTACGAGCGGCGCGTATGTTGCATCCTATACCCATAGAGCGTTCCTCCTTTAAGGGAATATAATGTATACTAATTTATTATTTATCATACCAAATAATTTGTTGACAGACTACAGTTTCTTATGATAAATTCACACTACAAAATAATTATTTCTATTACTAATAATTCGAGTTTGATTCACACTAATGTGGTGCGGCAGAGATTCAGACAGTATTATTTTTTTAACCAAATTATTAGTAATATAAATTAATTATTCATATGCACTTGTATGAGTGTAATAAACAAACAGAATGGAGAGATAAACATGAGTTCAGCAAGCAAAAACATTTCTACAATTATGCGGATGGCGCTGGGAATTTTGTTTTTGGCACACGGAATTGCTAAATTCCAAATGGGGTTGGGTAATGTAGCAGGCTGGTTTTCCAGCATTGGCGTTCCAGGATTTTTAGGTTATGTCGTTGCGGTGATTGAGTTGGTCGGTGGGATTGCATTGATTCTTGGATTGCTCACTCGCTATGTATCTGGGCTTTTGGTTATTGTTTTGATCGGCGCCATTTTTACAGCAAAATTGTCCGGCGGGTTGATGGGGAATGGTCAAGGCGCTGGCTATGAGCTGGATATTGCTTTTATTCTGGTAGCTCTTCATCTGGTATTTGCTCCAACGACTCGATTGTCTCTGGATTCTTTGTTCAGCCGTCGTGAGTCAACCAAACAATAATTTTTGATTAGCTTTAGTCCTCCAATCCATATAGAAAGAGGGAAATCTCATGACAGCACATATTCATGACAACACCAAAATCGGGCAGGTTTCATTAAAGGTTAGTAACTTGGAACGTTCTATTCAATTTTATACAGAGGTCGTTGGTTTTCAGTTGCTGCGTCAAACGGCGGATACCGCTGAATTGACTGTCGATGGGAAGCATGCGCTACTGATCCTTAACTATATTGAAAATGCAGTTATTCTGCCGCGTCAATCTGCTGCCGGGTTATATCACTTTGCTATTCTTGTCCCAAACCGTGTAGCTCTGGGCCTGTCTTTACGTAATCTGCTGGCTCATGAGATTGAAATCGGACAGGGAGACCATGATGTAAGTGAAGCTCTATATATCCATGACCCTGATAATAACGGAATCGAAATCTATGCAGATCGTCCCCGTGATCAGTGGAAAAAGGATGCAAATGGATTTTACATGATGGGAACAGATCCCGTGGATGCAGAAGACTTGGTTGCGATTTCCGAAAATCTACCTTGGCAGGGACTACCGCAGGGAACGGTAATCGGGCACGTCCACTTCCATGTGTCTAATTTGCTCAAAGCACAGCAATTTTATTGCGATGTGCTTGGCTTTGACATTACGTGCCGGTATGGCTCTTCAGCCTTGTTCGTTTCCGCAGGTGGTTACCACCACCATATGGGCTTGAATATATGGGCAGGTGAAGGAGCACCACCAGCTCCTGAGCACGCTGCAGGACTGGATTATTTTGAATTGATCGTACCGGATCAGAATGAATTGGATGCCATTGTAGCTCGTTTAGAGGCAGCAGGCTATGGAATGCAAGAACGCGATGGCGCCAAGTATGTAGCTGATCCGTTCCGCATTCAAATTAAACTGATTAACGGTCAAATCTCGTAACATAGAAGACACGCAACAAAAAAGGGTATTCCTATGAGCCGTAAAGGCTGGGAATACCCTTTTTTTCGTATACTTAGAACAAGCTCCAGTCCAAATCCCGAGACATCTTCTCCAGCAAGTGTACACCGGCTGTACTGTTGCCCATACGGTTCAGAGAAGGTCCAACCAGTCCAATGCCATATCGTCCGGGTACCATCGTCATAATACTGCCTGATACGCCGCTTTTGGCAGGTAGTCCGACTTGAATGGCGAATTCCCCTGAAGCGTCATACATGCCGCATGTCGTCATAAATGTTTTGGCGATCTGTACATAGCGGCGGGGAATCAGCGGTATACCTGTCACCGGATCACGGCCGTTGTAAGCTAGTACAAGTCCCATACGTGCTAAATCTGTACAGTTCAATTTGACAGCACAATGTCTGAAATAAACTTCAAGCACATCCTCCACATGACCTCTTAAAATTCCTTTTTCCATTAGAAAATAAGCAAGGGAACGGTTCAAATGGCCTGTAGCTGATTCTGAATCGTAGACATCCTGATCATATTCCAATGTGTCATTGTGGGTAAGCAGGCGGAAAAATTGGAGAACACGGGCAAACTTCTCTTCTGGGCTGTTCCCGCGAATCAGAGAGGAGACTGCGATCGCTCCGGCGTTAATCAGTGGGTTAAACGGAATACCCGGCTCGACCAGTTCTAGCTTTAGCATGGAATTAAAACGGTCTCCGGTAGGCTCCATACCCACCTTAGAGAAGACAACGTCCTCTCCATTATCCATCAAGGCCAGAATGAGCGTAAATACCTTTGAGATACTTTGCATCGTAAATTGGATTTCCGTATCCCCGGCCACTACGGTTTCACCCGCACCGTTTATTACAACAACACCCAGCGCGTCGGCTGGTGCTTTGGACAGTTCGGGAATATATGCTGCTACCTTGCCATGAATATACTCATGACGGCTTTGTTCTACCCATTCCGGCAGTTTGGTCTGTAATCTCTGCCACTCCGATGTCATTTCTTTTCCTCCAGTCAAGTAAGCAATCTGTGGTATTTTATTGTAGAGTAAGAAGTGATAGCTATACGCCTATTCTAAAGATATTTCTGGTCGAAAGACAAGTTTGAATTGAATTAGATAAAAGGAGGCAGTGACTTGTTGTTATCGCATAATGAACCGAATTTTGATGAAGACTACGATGAGGTTATTAAGGGTCGAAGACTTAGAGGTTTTGTACATAGTGTACTGGAGCAGGTTGCAGCCTTATCAGACAAAAATCCTGAATGGGCTAATCCTATATTAGAGCAGTGGGCAAATGATGTGGAAACGAGCCGAAATGAGCGTCTGGAGCATGAGCGCACCCGGGAGAGGCATGTGCATCTATTGTTTTCTCAGTCTGCCGCAGGCTCGATGAAGGGAGGACTTTCGGGTGCAGGATTGCGGCTTGAGAGTATCGTGCTGTCTTTTAATGATCAGTTTTCCATAGGACCATTGTGGAGGCTGGAAACATTAGAAGGACAAGAAAACCGTCACGGCTGGTTGGCTGAACGGATGATGCATTATGAGTTTTTCCATTACGCCAATTGGGAGCACCGTATTGAACAGATGATGGTTACCCTAAGTGAAATTCCAGATGAGAAGTCGATCACGATTTGGTGTGGCTCTAATGCTGACGAGCAGGTCGGATTACGCTTTGTATTATATCTCTTGCGCAAAAGAGCTACACCTATTCGGGTCATTAATGTCACGGATACCTTGGAGCGGGAGCCGGATGATCATTTATATAATGAGAGTCCATTCCCTTTATCCATGGGCGTGGTGCATTCGAAAGAAATCGAACGGTTCATTAAGCGAAGTGAAGATGAACTTTATGTGGTGTGTATGGAAGACCGACGTCGATACGAACGGGAGTGGTTGGAGCTTAGCGAGCAAGATAGTGTCCTGAGATTATGGGACAATGACCGTATTGTCCATGTGCCGGAGGATTATTTGGATCAGGCCTTGCTGGATATGATTAGCAAGATACAGTTAGCGGATAATCTGGGATTTGTGAACACCGGAAAAATAATAGGTCAAGCTTTAACGCAGTGGTCGCAGCCAAGAAGCGATACTTTTTTGGAATACCGGATTCAATATTTGATCGCCCATGGGAAACTTGATTTTCAGGGGATGCCGGGAATGATGAATCGTTATGCTGTGAGAATAAAGGAGTAAAGCAAAAAGTGATCAAATAAAAACTGCCGATGGGATCGGCAGTTTAGTTTAAAGACCTTCTGATGTATCAGGTTGATTCATCAGAGGGTTATTTTGCTATGTACTTGGAATCAATAGTAGCTGCTTGAATTCAATGAACTTATGATAGCAGGCAACAGAGCAACAGCCATAATGATATAGATCACGATTACAATAGCGGCCCAAAGAAGGCCTGCTTTAGCATAGTTAGCTTTGCTCGGATTAGTCGAGCCGCTAAATGCCCACACAAACAGCATAATAAGTCCAACTACCGGTATAGCCATCAAAAGTAAACTGATCATCCACTCCTTGAATGATACAGGAGGCGGGTAAACAGGGGCTGGCCTGGATGGTGCTCCTTGCTGATTGTTTTGCGGGTTAAACTGGTTAGTCAATTAGATCTTCTCCCTACGTGTTTAGTATGTTGTATTTCCTATATTGACCAAAACATCATACATGATATGACAATAAGCAACAAGTAAAATTCAGTAAACAGTCTAATAGTACTATCAAACGATTGAAAATAGGTCTATACACCCTATTGACGAAGCACTTTTTATATATTATTGTATTGATATTAACATTTTGTTTTTATCAATTGATTCAAATTAAAAATTACATAAAGCATTCGTCACTTTTGAATCAAAAGCGACAAATGACTCATATATGAACAGGTAGGTGACGCAAGTGACAGATGGATCGAAACATAATCACAGTGGCTTGACGGAAGAGGAGTTCTTGGCCCTGTATGATGCGAATGAATATGAGCGCCCATCCGTAACGGTAGATATGCTGCTATTTACGGTAATGGATCAGCTCCAACAAAATTACCGGAAGCTGCCGGAGAAGACCCTTCAGCTTCTTTTGATCCAAAGAGGGGAGCATCCCTATATAGGGCAATGGGCGTTGCCGGGTGGTTTTGTAGGTATAGATGAAAGTCTGGAAGAGGCTGCACGACGCGAGCTTAAAACGGAAACGAATGTGGATCAGATTTATATGGAGCAGCTATATACTTGGGGAGATGTGGCACGTGATCCTCGTATGCGGGTAATTAGCTGCGCTTACATGGCATTGGTGGACCACGATTCCTTGGAGGTACAGGCGGGGGATGATGCCGCTGATGCCCAATGGTTTGAGCTGGATTACAGCGTAGCTCAGGAGACGCGGACGAAGCAGCCGGAAGGTTACACGTGGGAACAAGACATTGATATCACATTGAAGCATGGGGACATCCATCTATCAGCCAAAGTAAAAATAACTGAAATTCTTAAGGGAAGAACCATTGAAATCAAGCGAGAGGTGCTGGAGTCACAAGGAATTGCTTTTGATCATGCCAAAATTATTGCGTACGGTATAGAGCGTCTGCGCAGCAAAATAGAATACACAGATATCGCGTTTCACCTGATGCCAGCTCTATTTACACTGAGTGAGCTTCAGCAGGTGTATGAAATTATTCTAGGTAAGGAGCTGTTGGCCGCAGCTTTTCGTCGCAAAATAGCTGATCTCGTGGAAGAAACCAATGAGTATAGAAAGGCGGCTGGACATCGTCCGTCCAAGTTATACCGATTTAAGCCTCGGTCGCGTTTTATGTAGCATAAGGAATATGAAATGAGGAATCTTCATGGAAAAGTTTACATTTTTTTATCGCAGTCATTCGCCATTTTCGCAATGGTATCCTTCTGATTTTGTCGTGGATGGATTGGAGTTTAACTGTGCCGAGCAATATATGATGTTGAAAAAAGCACAGCTTTTTGGGGATGAAGAGGCGGCCTTGAAAATTATGCAAGCCCCTACCCCAAGGGAGCAAAAAGCCCGGGGCCGCAGTGTGCGCGGATTTGACCAATCCTTGTGGGAGGCCAATTGCCGGCAATTTGTATATGACGGTAATTACGCCAAGTTTACACAAAATCCGAATTTGCTCAAGCACCTGCTTAAAACGAAAGGAACCACTCTGGTTGAGGCTAGTCCGACCGACACCATTTGGGGTGTAGGCTTAGCTGAGAGCGATGCTCGTATACGGAACCGCAAGCTATGGCGTGGCACGAACTGGCTAGGAGAAATATTGACAAATTTACGTGAGGATGTATTGCAAAAGGAGGAATAGTCATCATGAAAAATACAATGAATTCCCGGAGCAACCGGGATGCTCGATCGCATATGGCGCAGGAAACACTATCCATTTTGGAACTTGGGTATTATACGAATATCAAACTGGTTCAAGTAAATATGACAAAAGAGATAGGAAATGCGGTCACAGACTCGAAGTTATATACACCTTCTCAGCTGGTAGCTGTAAAACAAGAGGCAGAGCAAAGAATAAAAAGTATATTGGGGCCTTTTTCCCGTATAGACGAACAGACGATCATTGCAAAATTGGAAATTACGGGAGAAAGCACGTTACAGGCGGCATACAGACTCCAGGTAGAGGAGAAGCTGGCCCACGTGGCGTGTTTGAATTTTGCATCAGCCAAAAATCCGGGAGGTGGATTTCTCGGAGGCAGCCAGGCTCAAGAAGAAAGCTTGGCTCGTTCGTCAGCATTGTATCCTTGCATTTCACAAATGGAAGAGATGTATGGACATAATCGGAAGCTGCGGAGCTGTTTTTATTCAGATTATATGATTTATTCGCCTGAAGTTCCGGTATTTCGGGATGATCAGGGGACATTGTTGGAGAAGCCGTATCAAGTCGATTTCCTGACCGCACCTGCTGTAAATGCTGGAGTTGTGCGAGAACGGGAACCAGAGCAGGTGAATCGGATTGGTGAAGTGATGCTGGAGCGGATTCGTTACATTCTTGGAATGGCTAAGCAAAACGGCGTAGAACATCTTGTGCTGGGAGCCTATGGTTGCGGAGTATTCCGCAATAAGCCGGAAGAGGTTGCCCTCTGGTTCAAGCAAGTACTTGTAGATGAAGGATATGGCTTGTTGTTTGACCGGATTGTTTTTGCAGTGTTGGATCATAAAGCAGAGCAGCGTACTTTAAACAGCTTTAAAAATGCTCTATCCTGAAGCTTGAGCTGTGCATAAAAACTGTTTACTATAATATCTCATGAAAAAGGAAGGTGCTGAATGAATCCATCTTCGAATATAACCTGGCATGTGTCCGATGTTGATAAGCAAGCGCGTCAGCTTTTGAATGGACATAAAAGTCCGGTGCTTTGGTTTACTGGCCTGTCTGGTTCGGGAAAATCAACGGTATCCTCCACACTTGAAAAAGCGTTATACGCACGAGGCATACACACGTTTATTTTAGATGGGGATAATGTTCGGCACGGTTTAAATCGGAATCTAGGTTTCCTGCCCGCTGACCGTAAAGAAAATATCCGCCGTATTGCTGAAGTTGCAAAGCTAATGGCACATGCGGGTGTTCTAACGATTTGCGCCACCATTTCCCCTTATCGTGAAGATCGTGAAATGGTAAAGGACATTTTACAGCAGGAAGGTTGCTATGAGATTTATATACAGTGCAGCTTGGAGGAATGTGAGCGACGCGATCCAAAAGGAATGTACAAGAAAGCACGTGCCGGAGAAATTCATCATTTTACGGGGATTGATGCTCCCTATGAAGCACCGCTGGAACCGGATCTAATCGTATCGACTGAAGGTCGGGAGGTAATCCAGTCGGTTCAGGATATCTTGGATTTTCTCGATAGGAAGCCTGCTTCTTTTATGATTTTATGATGAATTCTACATGAATATTGTCTGAAAGCCTCCATGCCAAGACTTCGAGAAGTGATCAAAGTAATCATTACAGAACGTGAAAATTGAAGCATACCTATTAGTAAATAAATACAATACTGCATATACGGCAAGCCTTATAGGGCTTGCTTTTTTGTTTATGATTTTAAACTAATTCTAAATCCTAAATTGTAATAATTATAAAAAAGTATTGATTTTTGTTTGTGCACAATTTATAGTGAAAGGCACATAGTCAACCAATTCATTCAAGAGGTGATGTCAATCATGAGTAACCAACCAACGAACCTGACTACAGGCTGGGGCGCTCCTGTTGGAGATAATCAAAATTCGATCACAGCAGGCTCACGGGGTCCCGCACTAATTCAGGATGTGCATCTGCTGGAGAAATTGGCGCATTTTAACCGGGAGCGTGTGCCGGAACGTGTCGTTCATGCAAAAGGTGCAGGGGCGCACGGATATTTTGAAGTCACTAATGATTTGTCTGCATTTACAAAAGCAAGCTTCTTGTCTGAGGTGGGCAAGCGTACACCGATGTTTATTCGCTTTTCGACTGTGGCGGGTGAGCTGGGCTCGTCCGATACTGTACGCGACCCGCGTGGTTTTGCGGTGAAGTTTTATACAGAAGAAGGCAACTATGATCTCGTGGGCAATAATACACCTGTGTTTTTTATTCGGGATGCCATTAAATTTCCTGACTTTATTCATACGCAAAAACGTCATCCCCAAACTCATCTGAAAAACCCGAATGCGGTCTGGGATTTCTGGTCCTTATCTCCTGAATCGCTGCATCAGGTAAGTATCCTTATGTCTGACCGCGGTATTCCAGCTACACTTAGACATATGCATGGTTTCGGTAGTCACACGTTCAAGTGGGTCAACGCCGAAGGACAGGCAGTATGGGTGAAATATCATTTTAAAACGGAGCAAGGTGTGCAAAATCTTGATGTGGATTTGGCTGCGAAAATTGCCGGTGAAAATCCGGATTATCATACAGAAGACTTGTTTAATGCCATCAAAAAAGGTGATTTTCCTGCATGGAAACTTCATGTGCAGATTATGCCGGTAGAAGATGCAGATACGTACCGCTTTGATCCATTTGATGTGACAAAAGTATGGTCTCAAAAGGATTATCCGCTGATTGAGGTTGGGCGCATGGTGCTGAATCGCAATCCTGAGAACTACTTTGCTGAGGTAGAGCAGGCGACATTCTCTCCGGGTTCATTTGTTCCTGGAATTGAAGCATCCCCGGATAAAATGCTGCAAGGACGCCTGTTTGCCTACGGCGACGCACATCGCTACCGTGTAGGTGCAAATCATAATTCGTTGCCGATCAACCGTCCGCATGCAGAAGTACACAACTACCAACGCGATGGTGCATTACGCAGTGACAGCAATGGCGGAGGATCTGTTTATTACGAGCCTAATAGTCTCGGTGGACCCAAAGAATCACCTGCGCACAAAATTGCTCCTTTTGAAGTGTCTGGCGAAGCTCAAAGTGTAGCCTACGATCATCATGATCACTACACACAGCCAGGCGACCTGTACCGCTTGCTCAGTGAAGAAGAGCGTGCACGTCTGGTCCGAAACATCGTAAATGCGATGAAGCCCGTAGAAAGTGATGAAATCAAACTGCGTCAGATCGGTCATTTTTATAAAGCTGATCCTGAATATGGACGTCGTGTAGCCGAAGGTTTGGGCTTGACCGTTCCTCAAGGCGAGTAGAGGTATCTGCAAACTCTAACCTGAAAGCCGTATGAATATATAATAAAAGGATGTCCCAACACCACGTACATGGTGGATGGGACATCCTTTGTTTTGAGAGCGATGTAAATCAGGTGCTGCTATATCCTCTGCAAGCGAGGTAAATAGATTACAAGAAACAGCGACCGTCCTAGGGCAAATACAATAAAGGACAGCCAAAGTCCGTGATTCCCATAATGGGGAACGCACCAGAAGAGAGCGATCAAAAAGCAGAGCAATGAGATCAGCATCGAATTACGGATCGGATACGTTACCGTCATCCCCGTAAACACACCGTAGAATACCAGTCCCAGTCCGGCTGCCAGCGGAAAGACCACAAGCCATCCATTATAAGGGCCTGTAAGGTTAATCACTGTAGCATTATCCGTAAATAGCGAGATAAGCGGCTCTTTCAGTGCGAAATACAATCCTCCCGTCACTACGCTGGTCACCAGTGTCCAGAACCAGGACAAGTGAATAACCCTTTGCAGCATTTTACGATCCCCGGCACCCCTAGCCTGACCCGTCATAATGCTACTGGCGTTGGCGAACCCATCAAAAAAGTAAGCCATAATATAATGGATCTGCAACAAAATAGCGTTCGCCGCCAACTGATCGGTTCCAAAGCTCGCACTGCGTGCCGTAAACAGATTAAACATTGTCAGCAGACAGGCTGTGCGAATCATGAGATCAAGGTTTGTCGCCATGACATTTTTCAACTCTGAAGCTCCAAACCAACCTCGCCAATTCATCTGTCCGCTTTGCTTCCATTCCCTCCAAATCGATGAGCGGAACACCAGCGCCAGACCCAATACACATGCAAGAATTTCCGCAATCAGAGTAGCGCTTGCCACACCCGTGACATTCCAATGCATCATCTGTGTAAATACAATAGCTAATACCATATTGATTACGTTCATTGAAATTTGCAAAAACAATGTAGCCTTCACACGGGACAATCCCATCAGCCAGCCGAGCAGCACATAGTTCACCAATGTTAGAGGGGCTCCCCAAATACGAATGTTAAAATAAATCGCTGCCTGCGCCGCCACATCCTGCGCCGGATGGATTAGCTGAAGAGAAGCCAGCAGAATTGGCTTTTGCAACACAATGAATACCGCACCAATGAGTAAAGCAATGGCCAGTGGGCGCATGAGAGCAGCTATGCCCTGGTCGTTATTTTGTGCCCCTGCGGCTTGTGCCGTGAAAGCTGATGTGCTGACTCGCAGAAAGCCAAACAACCAATATAAAGTATTAAAAATAAGAGTGCCCACCGCTACACCGCCTAAATACGCGGAATGGCTTAAATGACCGATTACAGCTGTATCCACCGCACCGAGCAGCGGGGTTGTAATCGTCGAAATAATTAAAGGGATAGCTAAAGCAAGATAGGCTCGGTGGGAAGGCAACATGTTGAAAAAACCTCCAGTAATGATTGTGTATAGGGATGGCGATCCGAATGAAATAATGCCTCTTTGGGAAAATGCTCAAGCACACTGCCTTCTTTCATGACCATGATTCGATCACTCATAAAGTGCACAGCCGCCAGATCATGTGAGATAAACAGATAAGCCAGTCCTAGCTCATCCTGCAAATCTTTGAGCAGATTCAAAATGGTGGCTTGTGTGGTCACATCCAGACTTGCTGTTGGCTCGTCCAATACGATAAAATCCGGCTCTGTGCTGATGGCACGTGCGATGGTTACACGCTGCTTTTCCCCACCGCTGAGCTGATGTGGAAACTTGTCCAGATAGCTGGCTGGAAGCTTTACCATCTCAAGCAAATGTTCTGCTGTATCCCGACGTTCTGAGGACTTACCCGCCATAAAGGAAGGAACATAGTACTTAAGCTGGTCCAGTGGCTCCAGCAGGGATTGCAGGATGGTTAGTCTGGGATTCAAAGCCGCGGATGGATGTTGAAATACTGCACCCAGCCTGCTACGAATCCGTTTTAATTCGCTCCGCTTTAGCCCACGGATAGACTGTCCATCCAGTCTAAGCTCACCTTGATCAAACGGGTCCAATGTCAAAATACAGCGAGCGAGTGTGCTTTTCCCACTGCCGCTTTCCCCGACGATACCCAGACATTCTCGGGGGGAGATCGACAGAGCAACATCTTGCAGCACCGTTTTACCTCCAGCGTAAGCCTTCGTCAAACCGGAGACGGTCACGACAGCATTAGACGTGTCTTGCTGCTGAGCGTAGGCGGCTTGATTATTCATGTAAAGCGCTCCTTTCCAATGCGTTCTGTTCTTCAGTGCTGTTGTAAGGCAAACGTACTGGAGCGCCCGGAGACAGCGGCGGAATAGCCGCCAGTAGACGACGAGTATACGGGTGGGCCGGATGGTTCAGCACCGCTTGCGTTTCACCAGTTTCAACCAGTGAACCTTCGTGCATCACTGCGATTCGATCTGCATACTTGCGTACATGACGCAGGTCATGAGTGATCCACAAGACGGAAATACCCGTCTCCGTCCGGATTTGGTCAATGAGCTGAAGCACCCGATGAGCTGTGAGCGTATCCAGCGCAGTTGTAGGCTCGTCGGCAATAAGCAGCTTCGGCTCCAGTAGTAGTGCAGCCGCAATAGCTGCCCGTTGCAATTGACCGCCGCTGAGCTGAAACGGATAGCTGCGGTACACACGCTCGGCGGGAAGCTGTACGCGCTCCAGCACCTCGATACAGCGTTGCTTACGTGCCTTGCGATCTTGTTTGCCATGGGCGCGCATCAGCTCGTCCAGTTGGCTGCCCACACGCAGAAAGGGGGTGAAAGCCCCGTGGTAGTCTTGAAAAATGTAAGATATTTCACTACCAAGCAAAGAACGTCGTTGTTTAGCGGATAAATCCAGCAAATTATTGTCCTTCCACGCAATAATTCCTTCCGCTGTAACAGAAGAGGGGAGAAGGCCGCCGATAGCAAATGCCGTCATGCTTTTGCCACTACCGCTTTCGCCGGCTAGAGCACACCATTCCCCCGGACGAACGGCAAGCTTCAGTTGCTCTACAATCGTTTTTACATTTGTCCGAATCGTTAAGCCTTCAATAGTCAGCATGTACAGCTCACTCCTCTGTCCGGGTTTTAACATCATAACGGTCGCGCAGTTTGTCTCCCAATACGTTCGCCAGTAGCACTGTTAGCACGACAGCTATCCCTGGAACCAGCATCAGGTGGGGAGCCATTTGAAAATACGCTCGTCCTTCATTCAACATCGTACCCCATTCGGGAATTGGCGGCTGTGGACCTAAGCCCAAAAAAGATAGGGAGGCAATCATTAAAATGATTTTGCCGATATCCAGCGTAGCCAGCACAAGAACATTCCCAATTGAATGGGGGAGAATATGCCGCATGACAATCCGCAGGGAGGAGGTACCCGCCAGTATGGATAACGAAATGTAATCCTTTTGCTTTTCAGCCAGAACGGTACTACGCACCAGGCGCGCATAACCAACCCATTTTACCGCAGTCACCGCGAAAATAAGATTTACTAAGCCTGGTCCGAGCAAACCGCTCAGTACAATGGCAAAAATATAATCAGGTAATGTCATGAAGGCATCGACCACCCGTTTGAATACACGATCCATCCAGCCTCCAATAAACCCTGAAAGCAGACCAAGAGGGACCCCGACAACCAGCGAAACGGCCAAAATCAATAAACTGGTTCCGACAGTCGTCCGAAGTCCAGCTATCACTCTCGATAGTACATCTCTGCCCAAATGATCTGTTCCCAGCCAGTGTGTAGCGCTGATCGATTGTAGTCGATTCCCCATCTGGATACGATACGGATCTTGCGGAGCAAGAAACGGAACGACTGTAATTGCTGCAAGAATGAGCAGAATGGAGAGCGACACGATCCATGTATTGGACAATCGCGTTCTGGTGAGCTGCCTGTTTTCCGCATGTACGGATTTTATCATGATAAACGTTTCTCCTTCAAAGCGATTTCAGGATTGACCCAACGGTAGGACAGCTCTACCAAAATATTGATACATACAATGAATGCAGCCATAAATACGGTATAGCCCTGAATAATGGGGTAATCCCTTGCAGCAATGGCATCCACAATCCATTTGCCCAGCCCTGGATAGGCGAATAGCACTTCAATCACGACTGTGCCTCCCAGTAGGCTGCCTATACTCTCACTGAATACCGTAATGAGTGGAACAAGACTGTGACGGAGCATATGTCTGAAAAAAATGCGGATGGGGCTGATTCCACGCGCTTGCGCCGCTTTGATAAAGTCTTGCCCCGAGCTTTCAATCAGACTTGCGCGGATCATTCGTACATAAACGGCCGCCATTGCCAATCCCAAGGTAAGAGAAGGGAGTACCAAATGAAAAGCGGTTCCTTCACCCATAGACGGCAAAATACGTAATTTAACTGCAAACCATTCGATAAACAAAAGCCCCAGCCAAAAGCTGGGAATCGAGGAGCCGATTAAGGCAAACACACGACTGGCTCTGTCAATCCAGCGGTTACGGTAGAGCGCCGCCATCGTTCCCAACGGGAGAGCTATCAGCAGCATAATGAACAGAGACCCTCCGGTAAGTAGCAGTGTATAAGGCAGTTTTTCCATAAACTCTGTGAATACTGGACGATGGGTTAAATAAGATTGTCCAAAATCAAACTGAAGCAACTGGACCAACCACTTACCATATTGCACAGGTAATGGTTGATCCAGCCCCAGTTGGCTGCGCATATCCATAATTTGCTGATTGGACACAGCTACATCGTCGACTCGGAGAATGCTCCGGACGGGATCGCCCGGAACAAGCTTAAGCAGACAGAAGCTCACAAAGGAAAGAATAAGAAAGAACAAGACCAGTTCAAGAAACTTTTTGGCGATGGATTTAAACATGCTAGTTCACATCCAGGTCCTGGGTCAGCAAGTAGTATTCACTTTGGCTAGTTACCCAGTTATGTACGTAATCGCGATAGGCCACTACGTTGTTTGGATGGACCAGAAAGGATTGCAGATTTTCTTGGTCAATCAGCGTGACAGCCTTCAGCGCCAGCTTGTTGCGTTCTTCCTCATTCACGGTGGTGTTCAGCTGTGAAATCATACCAGTGAGTTCCGGTACATGCACACGCCCATAATTCAGTGCTCCTTCAGGCATGTAAGCCGCATTCAGAAAATAGCTTGCATCGCCGCGCGGGGCTGTAATGCTACTATAAGTCGCTAAATCCCAATCCTGATGAGCGGCAAGATATTCGTCAATATTATCAACCTGACGGATATCAATCGTAATGCCAAGTTCTTTAGCGTTAGCCTGAATAAGCTGAGAGATGAGTGGAAGCTCCGCTCTCGACTGGTAAGTTAGCAATGTAAGATGAAGCGGCTTGCCGTCGGGGTTCGCAACTTTACCGTTCTGTACTGTATATCCAGCTTGCTTGAAGCCTTCTCGGGCAGCATTCAAATCAAACTGTTTCGTAATATATTCCGGTGAAAAAGGAAAGTCGGACAAGAACGGGCCTTGAGCAGGGGTTCCCTGACCAGACATGATACCACGGGCGATCTCATCCCGGTTAATCAGGTTATCAAATGCTTTACGTACAGCCGTCTTTTTCAGATCGTTATTGTTCATATTGTAAATAAGCTGATGCGTTCGCAAACTAGGAAGTGAGTCAACCTTAACGGTAGAATCAGCTTTCAATAGCTCCAGGCTTTCAATTGGCGGGCGATACACAATATCAGCAGTTTTGGCTTGAAAAGCAAGCTGACGTGCATTGGCGTCTTCGTTAAACATGAATTTAGCATGTTTCAACTTTACTTCACCGTTCCAATATTGTTCATTGCGATCTAAATTCAGTTCACTTCCAGCACGGAAACTGGCAACCTTGAACGGTCCCGTTCCTGATGGGAGTTCACCTGTAGCTGTTGTGTCTATAATAGCCGTATTCGGATGAACCAGCTCGGACACAAATTCCGGGAAAGGCTTGTCTGTCGTAATGGTCAAAATCTGTCCATCCGCATGAATATCACGGATATGTAGCGCATTTTTGACCGATGGATTGAGCTTTAGCGCTCTTTCCAAGGAGGCTTTGACAGCAGGGGCATTGACGACTTTACCGCTGTGGAAGTTCACACCTGGTCGGATGTTGAAGGTCCAGTGCTGTCCGTCCTTGCTGTCCCATTTGTCTGCAAGCCAAGCTTCCAGCTTAAGATCCTTGTTCACTTTGATCAGTGTTTCACTTACTCCAGCACGAACAGCTGTGTAATTTACATCTGCATGAGGATCTATAGAAGGGCTTTGCACATTGAACAATAAGGTGACACTTTTATCTTGTGGTGCAGCAGATGGAGAGGGTGAAGCTGACGGAGATGAAGCGCAGGCTGCCATCATCACCGCAATTACCGCAGGTATAAATAGTTTAAAATACGAACGCTTAAACAACAGGGAGTCCTCCTTAATAGTAATCGTAATTTTTACGCTTTAATACATAAATCATATCGTAACCAAATGAAGGAGCTTTGTAAATATGTAATTGATGAATGTGTATTTAAATTCATATTAAAAAAGGCTGCATAACCAATAGTGAGATGGTTAGCAGCCTTTAAGTGTATTTAGAAATGTTTAATTTGGAATGGCTAAAAATTTATGAATTAATGCATGGGTGCTTTGGCAGTGCCATGTTCAACATGAACTCTACGGATGAAAAACGCAAGGATCAACCCGATCACACTGATGATCATCGCAAAGAAAAATGAATTTTGTGATCCGATTGCCATGGCATTAGCCATTTCATTTACGGATTCAGGCATACTGGATTGGCTCAAATAGCTGTCCATGCCTTTCGAGAGAATGCTTACCGCTACGGCTGTACCGATAGCACCAGCAACTTGTTGGAGCGTGCTCATAATGGCCGTTCCGTCTGGGTATAGATCCATAGGGAGCTGGTTTAGGCCGTTTGTCTGAGCTGGCATCATAATCATGGAAATGCCGATCATCAAGCAACTATGAAGCACAATAATGAGTACGAGAGTTGAAGTTGTTGTAATGCCGGACAGGAAAAACAAAACAGCGGCCACAATCACAAGGCCTGGAATAACAAGCCATTTGGGACCAAATTTATCGAATAGGGAGCCCATAATGGGAGACAAGAGACCGTTGATAATCCCACCAGGCAGAAGTACCAAACCTGCTGCTAGAGCAGACAGAGCCAGCCCTTTTTGCAAAAAGAGTGGAAGAATCAGCATCGTAGAAAGGATCGTCATCATACATAGGAACACCATAATAACGCCGATAACGAACATTGGATATTTAAACACACGCAAATTCAACATTGGCTGCTTCATTTTCAATTGACGTACAGAGAACAGTATCAACGATACCAGACCGACGATCACAGGAAGTAGAACCATCGGGCTAGCCCAACCTTCGCCACCTTCTCCAGATTTACTGAAACCAAACACGACACCGCCGAAGCCAATGGAAGACAGGAGGATAGATAAAAGATCAATTTTGGGCTTGGTCGTTTTTGAAACGTTTTGCATAAATAAAATACCGCAAATCAGCGAGAGAACCAAAAACGGAAGAGAAATCCAGAAGATCCAGTGCCAAGACAGATTTTGCAGTACCAGTCCTGCAATGGTAGGTCCCACCGCAGGTGCAAACATAATTACCAATCCGATGATCCCCATAGCCGCGCCTCTCTTTTCAGCCGGGAAAATGATCAAGATGGTGTTAAACATCAACGGCAATAACAGCGCTGTACCAATGGCCTGAAGAATACGAGCGATCAATAGCACTGAAAAAGTAGGTGAAAGTGCAGCAACGAGGCAACCAGCTATTGAGAACAGCAACGATGTAACAAACAGCTGTCTTGTCGTAAAGGTTTGAATCAGCAATCCCGATACAGGTACTAAAATACCGAGTGTCAGCAGGTAAGCGGTCGTCAGCCATTGGGCTGTTGCAGTTGTAATATGCAAAATCTGCATCAAATCATTCAGTGCAATGTTAAGTGCCGTTTCACTGAACATTCCAATAAAGCCACTAAGGAGCAGGGCAATCATAATAGGTAGCACCTTGAACGTTTTGGGTTCAGAGGGTGAACTCGTTTGACTCTTTGTACTCATGTTGTTTTTGTTCCTCCAATAAATTAATGGGTATTGAATTATAACGATCGGTCTATATATAATAAACATGTTGTTATTTTTTTGTCAAAGTAAATTATAAATAATATATAATGAAGGATGCTGTATATGGCTGCTAAACCTGAATCATACGAGAATATCGTACAAACCGCATCGAAGCTCTTTTTTCATCAGGGGTATCACGCAACTGGACTGAATCAGATTCTTGCGGAGAGTGGATCACCGAAGGGCTCACTTTATTATTATTTTCCGCGTGGTAAAGAAGAATTAGCTTTGGAGTGCATAAGAAGAGGGAATGAATTTATTAAGCAAAAATTAAAACAGACACTGGACGAAAACGATAATCCTGTACTAGCCATTCAGAATTTTATTCGTAATACAGCTGAGGAGGCAGACCGTACCGGCTTTAACGACTTCATGCCGATTGGCTTCTGGGCTGCTGCGGAAACTTCCTGTATTAGCGAATCGCTACGTCATGCTTGTGTGAATACATTTGCAGATTGGCAGCGCATTTATATGGAATGTCTTCAGAAATCGGGCTGGACAGAGGAAAAGGCACACAGTCTGGCGGTACTTATCATTTCGATGCTCGAAGGTGCATTGATTTTGGCTGTTACGCAACAGAGCAGTGCTCCTATTTATAATATCGTGGATTACATTCCACAGTTGGTCAAATAATCCTGTCTCTTCGATTTTCAATCGCTCCTAATGAGCTCCAACAAGCAACTTTAAAAAGCCGATGTTCTCGTTTTTGAGAACTTGGCTTTTTAGTGGTTCTGAGACGTAATTTTACTCACATTACCAGCACCAAATGATGAAAAGTATGGTAAAATGGAATGAATTTGATTTTGATTTTGCACGAAAGGAAGGGTGATAGCAAATGGCAAAAGCGAAGGTAGCCAAACGGCCTACTCGGGATGAATTTGTACTGGAGGAAATCGGGAATCAGCTTGTAGAAGCACAACGTGAGCAATCCGAAATCGTATTGACCGTATGGGGACGCCAAGAAACAACCCGCGGACAGATCGTTAAAATGGACCCGAGAACGGGAAAGGTTCATGTGGAGAGTAATGGAGAAACAGAAAAAGTTCCTTTTATGGATATTATGAGTGTAAATTACCCGAGAGATTAGTTGTTGTGATTACATAAATATAGCAGAAAGGGACGAAAAGAATGACAAAGTTAGGGTCTCCCTTACTGCTGTGGGAAAGTAACAATTTACAATTCGCGTATACAAAAACAACCGAGTGGTTTAGAGCCATCGGTTGTTTTTGTATACTGCTGCATGAGTGGGAAGAGAAAGCCGCGTTATTGTGTTGGCACTTTCCCTTGTACATGCTTATGTAGCTTTTATCGGGCTGGTATGACTGGCACGTGCTTCGGCTTTCTTAAGCACCTTACGATCAAAAATGAAGGGGCCAAACGGCAACAGCGATGCAATCAAGGCTGCAAGACTTTGCAGTAGCGTTATTTTCCGCAGAATCAGCATGACCACAGTAGCTATGACATAAGCCACGAACAGTACCCCATGGATCATACCCACCCAGCTTACCATTTGCGGCATTCCAGCTGCGTATTTAAGCGGCATAGCGATACACACAAGCAGTAGATATGAAATCGCTTCAATATTACCAATGACACCAAACATCTTAAAGGCATTTTTGAACATAATACACCTCCTTCTCCTATTGCTTAAAATTTAATATATCCTATAATGCAATGTTATTAAACGGTAGAAAGTTACGATATATCGAATATTTACAGCTGAACCCCAAGGTTATGTCAGAGCTTTCACATGACTGAAGTATCTCACATCAATGCTTCATTTCGCTGATTCCAACGTACCACAGCTTAGCGTGCCCGGAAACGATGATCGTAATTTCGTTTAAATTGTTGAAACAAACAATAGGGCTTAGAAAGATGGCTTGAAGTAAGAAAAAACACTAAGCTGATCAAGTTCGAAGGCTTAGCACAAGTTGTTTGCGCGACCCTATCAGTAAAAATGCTAGTGTGAAGCCTAAACATTTTGTATGCAAATTCCGATAACAGTTAAATGAACGTGTGTACATTATAGTGTGAATTTTAAAAGCTGGATGGCAGCAGAAGGGTTTGTAAGCTTAACTTATTATTTTTGACAAATAAAATTTCCATACTGGTATCAAGGAGAGCATAGATCATGAATAAAAAACGTTTGCGTCAATGGATGGCTCCGTTCGCAACGGCTACACTGATTTTGAATACGGGATATGGCATTTTGGCCCCCGATGCAGTGGCTAGCGCGTTGCCGACTGAGAGGCATAACTCAAATCTGACAGGACTGAATACAGCACAGTTACATACCAAATTAGCAACCGCTCAAGGTCGTCATGTGCCGGTTACTTCAGGCACGAAAGTGACTACGTTAACAAAAGGTTATGGTCAGATCACCTATCTTAACCAAATGCTAAAAGTAATGTCGAGCCAAATGGTTACTGCGAATATCGCGCCGGCAGAGGTAAGCAATCTGACAGCGGTTCCTACAGAAACAACAAAAGTAAATTTGTCCTGGACCAATCCGTCGGACCTTAATTTCGACCATGTAAAAGTGGTTGGTGTCACTAACGATGTGTATGTAGATAATATTAGAAGTAACTCTTATATGTTGAGCGGTTTACAGCCGAATACGACTTATACCTTTCGAGTGAAGACGGTGAATAAGAGCGGAGATGAATCACAAGGTACGACAGTACAGGCCAAAACGGCTTCCATTGATGTCCCTGTAGATAAGACACCTCCAGGAGAGGTAAGCGGGCTGACAGCGACAAATGTCGGATATAACGCTTTTACCGTAAATTACATATTGCCTAAGGATGCTGACCTGAGCCAAGCGATCATCTATTTAAATGGTAAGGAAGTGCAGCGAACTACAGGGACGTCCTATACGTTCAGTGGATTGATTGCCTCCACAAATTATACAGTTCTGGTCAAGACTATTGACAAATCCGGCAACATCTCTGGAGGAATCAGTATTCCGGTTACGACCTCAGCGCTCAGCGTTGATACCGTGCCCGAAGTGACAGGAGCTTCAGTGACATCAGTTAATAACTATAGCGTCACTGTTTCCTGGACGAGACCCAGCGGAATTAGTACAGTCAGTCTGTATAAGGACGGGCAACTGGTAACCGATTCATCAGGAACATCCTATACATTCAACAATCTTTCTTCAGGGCAGGCCTATTCGTTCACGATTAGGTCCAAGCGAAGCACAGGTGCATTGTCCTCCGGTGTGAGACTGACTGCCACAACGGACAGTACGTCCTCCAATTCGTCAGAAGTGTCCAATCTTGAAGTAGATAGCAAAAGTGACACCTGGATCAAAATCACCTACGATATGCCGAGTAAAGCCGACAAGGTGAAGATATATGTTGATGGAGATTATGAGGGAACTACAAGCTCTGAGTCCTATAAAATCACGGATTTGCGAGAAGGACGCTGGTATGAGATTAAGGTCGTGACTGTCAATAGTAATGGAAGAGAATCTAGCGGTGTAAAGATATCAGAACGCACGGATTCGGATGGTTACTATTCTTCTTCGTCATCTAGTTCATCGAATTATGAGAAAGCGAGAGATTTGATGCGAATTGCAGAAAACAGTCTGAATGCCTCGGACTGGCGTTCTGCCAGAGATGCAATCAGTGATCTGCCGAGCGGAACCCGTAAAAGCGATTTGCTGGATCGGTTAGAAGCTATTCGCAATAGAGCGATTGGTACCAGTAGTTCATCATCCGGGACGAGTTCTACAACAACAACTTCTGGTACAACGTCCTCATACCCTAACAATGCGGTTTCCTCATATTCAACTTCGTTCACCCTGACACCAGGAGCTAAATCAGCTTATGTCGATGGTCGTGCTACGACGATGGCTCAGGCTCCGCGAATCATAAATGGGGCGACGATGGTCCCGCTGCGCTTTATCAGTGAACGGATAGGTTACGAGGTAAATTATGAAAAGGCGACCAAAAAGATCATTCTGACTCGACCTACAGATGGCAAACAAGTAGTGCTTCAAGTCAAGAATTCGACCCTTGCCGTGTATGAGTTAAACAACTCCCGGAGTTATTCGACGAACATCACAGCTCCGGTTATTGTTAACGGCTACACGCTGGTTCCACTACGAGTGATTAGCGAGCTTTCGGGGTATCAGGTGAACTATAATACTGCATCCAAACAAATTACGATTACAAAATAAATGCTTCTGCAAAAAAGGGTTCTAGAGTATTCACTTTAGAACCCTTTTTGTGTATTAGGAAGTGTATGTAGAACAATGACAAACTGTTACTCTGTAAACAAGTTATCTTGATTGAAAAGAATATCGAGTTGCTTAAGCTCGTCACTTGTTAGTCGAACACCCAGAGTTTGAAGATTGGACTCGATTTGATCAGGCTTGGTTGCACCTGGAATAATTAGATCAACGGCTGGACGCGTTAATAGCCAAGCTAGCGCAATCTGTGCAGGATCTGCACCCTTGTCTTTCGCGAATGCTTTGAAGCGATCCACGCGTTCCAAGTTTGCTAGAAATGCTTCTTTTTGAAATAAAGGATTATTCATTCGTGAAGTGTCATTAAAAACATCATCCTTCTTATATTTACCGGCCAACAGACCTGATGCGAGCGGGAAAAAAGGAATCAGTGAAATTTCGTGCTCTAGACAATAAGGAATAACGTCGGCTTCTGCATGACGAACCAGTAGTGAGTATTCAGCTTGAAGAACATCCAAGTGCTTATTAGCATTAAAAGCCTGAAGCTGCTCAAAGCTTAAATTTGAAGCGCCAATGGCTTTGATTTTCCCTGACTTCTTCAGCTCTGCAAGTGTGTCAGCAGCTTCAGCCAGCGGGGTCCGGCTATCGGGAAAATGAAGAAAGAAAATGTCAACATAGTCTGTCTGTAATCTCATCAGGCTGTTATCTACAGCCTTACGTAATGCAACAGGACTATTGTCGACTTCCAGATGGCCTTGATTAAATTGGGGGTTAGAAGAAGCTTTAGTAGAGATTACAAGATGTTCACGGCCACCATAATCCCGGATGGCTTCACCGATTAACTCCTCAGAGTGGCCCATTCCATACAGAAATGCGGTATCAATGAAATTGATCCCTTTTTCAAGGGCAGTCCTAATTAATTGTCGGCTTAGAGTATCATCGACTTTTGGATACATCATTGAATTACCTACCACACCTGCCCCAAAACCAAGTTTAAATGCTTTTAATCCTGTTTTTCCTATTGCTATTGTATTGTTCATGTTTATAAGCTCCTCTTTTGTATGATGTGGAATCCTAGGAAGGACTCTAATGCACATCTTACAACCTGGTGTAAACACTAGGTCAAGCAGAGCGATCAGGAATCGAAAACAGATTAAGTTTGGGTCTCAAGTGGCAAAAAGTTATGGCCAAATTTTTGTCCGGTTTGCAATTTCAATTCAATCATATCCTTAATTTCTTGAAGTTCTTGCAGCTGCTGATCTATCTTTTTTTGGTAATCGTAAAGCCTATCGTACCATTCAATATTTGATATGTTGCTCTCATCTAATTGAAGCTGGATCATAGGTCTTAACTCCTGCAGCGACATTGGTTGTGTCAGGAGTGTCTTCATTCCGATGCAAAATGATAAAACGCTACTGATATATAAATGTCAGTAGCGTTTTATATCGTTTAAGCATAGAACAAGGAAGAGGCGTATGCCTGATGAAATCGAACTAACCTAGATAGTAGATGATCTTTTTTTAAAAATTTGACGATCATATCGGTAATGACCTGAGTGGAATTTTAATACTTACCTGTCCGCCGCCTGTCTGGGTGGAGTTGGCAATAATCAGCTTTCCGCCATGTAGGTTGACAATGGATTTTGTTATATACAGGCCCATCCCGTAATGCCCGCTTAATCTTCTGGACGAGTCACCCATATAAAACTGCTCGGCGGCCTGTTTGAGACCTTCTGTAGAGAAGCCCGAGCCTTCGTCTAAGATGCTGAACTGAATGCCGTCTTCCACAGATTCTACGATCACCTGGATCTCGCTATACTCAGGTGCCTGATCTACCGCATTAGAAGCAACATTCATAATGGCGCGCTCAAGTAGAACTGGGTCTGCATACAGCGTCTTAGGGAGGTTATATGCAGCGAATGCTACAGATATTTTTTTGACAGCAGCCAAGGCTATTATTTGATCTTTCACTTTCGTTAAATAGAAGTCAGAATCCATCGTTTCCGCCCGCAGGGTGACAAGCGTTTCCGCTTTTGAAATTTCAATAAGAGTCTTAATATACTGCTCCATCTGCCTGGTGCTTTCCGATATATAATCCGTATAGTTCTTTTGCTCTTCGGACTGATCGGTCTCGGACAGCAGCTCTACGTTTCCACGAACGATAGTGAGTGGTGTTTTGACATCGTGTGCCAGGGCGGATATTTGCTCGCGACGTGATCTTTCCAGATTCCACTGTTTGTGAAGCGAAGTCTTTAAAGTTTCTTTCATTTTATCCATGGAATGCAGCACCTGATCGATCTCCATCACGCCACTGAATTCGATTGAGAAGTCCAGATCCTGTGCTTGAATTTGTTTGGTGGCCTGCTGCAACCCACTCATCTTACGTGCCAGCTTTCGTCCGAAGGAGGAAGCCAGCAAGGCACCTCCCCCCAGAAAGGCGATACAGAACACGGCAAAAAAGGACAATTCCGCGTTCGGCAGGTATTGACGCAGGATAGGAAGTTCAAACTGAGCCGAGACAGAATAGCGCATCACAGTAACTTTATCATGATGTGAGACTTTTACATAGTTATAGGGAAATTGATAAGCAGTATCGTTCTGCTGCGTAACACTCCAAGCAGTTTGAGCCTGCTTTTCAGAAAGGTTTCCCTCATTGAGGCGGCCTTCCGAAGTGAATGATGCGTATTTGTACAGTTTCTGCCGAGAATCCGGCTGTAGGGTCTTGCCAGCTTCAATGATTGTCTTGTCCGCCCGCACCTGATTCTCAGCATAGTTCGCGGGGAGAATGGTCCCACAAGACATCAGGACATAGAAGATGAGAACCAGGAACAGAGCGAGCGCAATCGTCCCGATACAGAACATAACTAAATAACCCAGAAAAATGGTTCGTAGTTTGGTTGTCTTGCATGCTTGCTGTACTTTGGTTACTTCCATCGGTACCCGATTCCCCAAACCGTCTCCACTGGCGAAACCTCTACTTTGCCAAGCTTGGCTCGGATATTTTTAATATGCTCCACGATGGTGGCGGAATCGCTGTCCCCATCCAAGCCGAAGACAGCTTCGTAAATCTGCTCTTTAGGGAACACCTGTCCCCAGTTCAGGGCTAGAAACTTACATATCTCATATTCGCTTTTGGTAAACGGGACTACAACATTCTGAACGGTGATTTCCTTGCCGGACAGATTGAAATGAACTTCCCCGATGCAGAATACATTACGCCGTTCACGATTCTCCCGTCTGAGATGGGCGTTGATTCTTGCGCGCAACTCTCCAGCACCAAACGGCTTGACAATATAATCGTCCGCCCCTTCCCCAAGCCCTAACATCACATCGTTCTCCATGGATTTTGCGGTGAGGAACAGGATCGGGCAGTCTATTTTGCTGCGAATTTCCCGACAGAGTGTGAACCCGTCCATGGTAGGCATCATCACGTCAAGCAGGATGAGGTCAAAGGCTCCAAGCTGCATAGTGAGAACCTGTGGGGAGTCGGAGACCACCGTGACAACATGGCCATCTTTCTGCAAAATATTTTGAAGGAGTGCCAAAACGGCGGGTTCATCATCAACGGCCAACAAGTTTGCCATGCTTAATTCACTTCCCTTGCTTTCTTTACTCTAGTCTTTATTCCGACGAATTGTGTCCTTCCCAACGACAAATCCATAATCCTAATAATACCATGATGACTACGGTCCCTACTACGCAATATCTGACTCCCGAATCAAGCCGTATAGCTTCAGGAATAGATACTGCTGAGTTTATACCGTATTGCACCCAGATCGTGATGAACCGGGCAGTCCAAGCAGAGGGGATGAATATCCAATTATGATCACCCAGCCCTGTAAGAAGCAAAGCGGACAATAGACTCTCCATAATGCCTAGACCGATGGAAGCTCCCTTGCCGAACCGCAAACTAATGAAAAAATGCAGAAAATAGAGGAATACACTGGACATAAACAGAATGCAGGCAGCCAACACATAAAACTTCAAGCCATACGGTGACTCTCTCATAAGATATATATAGCCAGCCCCAAAGCCACCGGAGGCAAGCAGCACACTGCCAAATCCCAAGATCAGGAGCAGGCTGAGCTTGCTCAGGAAAGGTAGTAGCTTCACTGGCGAGATCAATAGCTGCTGGAAATTGCCAGCGACTGCCTCCTGCTCAACAGCAATGGAGCAGACAATACCAATCATGGTAGGAAGAACCACGGCCAAGACCTGCAAATAGCCGTCCACCTTTGAAATCGGTGAATACGGAGTAAAGGAATAATAGGCTAGAAAGATTGCTATGCCTAAAAGCGGCACAAACAGCTGCACAAGCAGTAAGGGCTGCCTTCTAAGTTTAAGCACATCGGATTTCAGATAGCGGAAAAAAGAAATCATCTTATTTAGCCTCCCGCTTGCGGAAGGACATCGCCGTCAGTATCGACAGAATTATAAACAGGCAGATTGTGATCACTAGGCCGGGCACAATCACGCCTTTATCCAAAAGCGGATCTCCTGAAGGAACGGCAAGCCCATTAGGTAGCACTTTAATGACGGCGCACATTAATCGGGCTGGAATAGCATAAGGGACCGCCCACCACACAGAGGACGTAGCGAACAAAATGGTGCAGGATACGTTGCCCAGCATATTAATAATTAGAGTGGCAAACATGCCTATTCGGTCCGTCAGGAACAGGCAAAGTGGAACTTGCCACAAAAAGGTGATGAAGAGGATTAGAGTTGCAGCAACGCTTCCTGCTAGTGTCACAGAAGTTGAGAATACGAATCCGCCAAGAGTTATCCCTATAAATAGGACAATAAAGGAAACCATTAAGAGTCTTACGCAAACCCCGATTTTACCGTACCATACCTGAGCCAAATCTACAGCCATGCCGAGGACAGCACGGTATTTCAGCTTCTTGCAATCCTTTTGGATCACTCCTGAGCACATTAAGGTGAGGGCACCTGGCAGCAGCATGAAATACCACCAATTGTAGCTGGCGCTTTGGAGCATACGTCCCCCCATGAGTACGGTACACAGAAGAAGAGTAGCGATGGGGGCAAGCCAGACCAACTTTTTTGTGAAGGTACGCTTTAATTTTAGATGTTCGGCGGCTATATATTGCTGCATCCTACTCATCCCCTTTTCGGTATTCCTGTGCAATCTGCATGAACAACGATTCCAGGCTTTGTCCTGGAGTGACCGCCTCTTGATAAGCTAATACGCCGCCGGCAATGATACCGACATGGTCAACGATTTGTTCGACTTCGGATAAAATATGGCTGGAAAGAATTACGGTAATTCCTTGCTTTGGGAAGGAGCGAATCAACTCGCGTTGCTCCTGAATACCAATGGGGTCTAGTCCGTTGGTTGGCTCATCTAAGATCAATAGCTTGGGATGATTGAGGAGAGCAATGGCAATGCCCAGCCGCTGTTTCATACCCATCGAGAACTGGCCCGAGCGCTTTTTCCCGGTATGGGTCAAATCAACAATGTTCAGCACTTCATCAATCTGCGAATCAGGCAATCCCAGCAACGTTGTACGAACTTTGAGGTTCTCTCTAGCTGTCAAATTTTCATAGAGTGGAGGGGATTCGATCAGTGCGCCGATCTGAGCAAGATCTTTTCGGGACCAGGGTTTTCCTTGAAATAAAATCTCACCGGATGTCGGGCGTAGCATACCGGTTAACATTTTCAAGGTGGTTGATTTTCCAGCCCCATTTGGGCCAAGTAGTCCATAGACGGAATTCTCCTGAATAGACAGTGTGACGTTGTTCACCGCCTGTTGTCGTCCGAAGGTTTTGCAGAGATTTTTAGTCTGTAAAATAATGTTATCCATATCAGTTCATCCTTTTCATTTGTTCTGACAACTACTTTAAAGATCAATTCTAAGAACTTTATAAGGATTTAAAATATTAATTTCAAACTTTATGCATTCATGCACTATTCGCTATAATGGATACAGTGATTTAGGAAAGGGATGTAATCATGAAGAAGGTCATCGTAATCGGATCAGGAATTCTGGGGGCATCGACAGCATACCATCTAGCAAAAATGGGTGCTAATGTCATTATTGTAGATCGTAAAGATAAAGGACAGGCTACTGATGCCGCTGCTGGCATTATCTGTCCCTGGCTATCACAGCGACGCAATCAGGCTTGGTACCAACTAGCCAAAGCGGGAGCGCGTTTTTACCCTGGGTTGATTGAAGAACTCAAAAGCGAGGGAGAAACAGAAACTGGCTATGCTCAAGTGGGGGCTCTCAGTATTCATGATGATTTGGAGAAAATCAAAAAAATGGAGGAGCGGGCACACTTACGACAAGCGGATGCACCGGAAATCGGTGAAATTACCCGGCTAAATGAAAAAGAAACCCATGAACGGTTTCCTTTGTTAGTAGAAGGTTATCATTCTGTTCATATTAGCGGTGCCGCCCGAATAGATGGGCGTGCGCTGCGGGATGCGTTGGTCCGATCAGCACAAAAAAACGGGGCGGTCCTTATACAAGGAAATGCTACGCTTCAATATGAGTCCGACCATGTAACGGGAGTAGTGGTCGGTGCACAAAGCTTCTCGTCTGACAAGGTCATTGTTTGTGCAGGTGCATGGGCAAATCAACTACTGTTGCCTTTGGGCATTCATTTTAAGGTTAGTTATCAAAAAGCACAAATTATGCATTTGCAGGTTTCTAATAGGCAAGACACAGGCACTTGGCCTGTAGTCATACCGCCTTCTGATCAATATCTGCTGGCTTTTGATAAACAGAAGATCGTAATAGGGGCGACTCACGAAAATGAAATCGAAGGTTACGATACGAGAGTAACAGCAGGTGGGATGCAGGAAATTCTGGATAAAGGTTTAGAATTGGCCCCTGATTTAGCAAACAGCACTTTTCAGGAGGTAAGAGTTGGTTTCCGTCCTTTTACACCCGGGTTTCTACCAGTGATCGGAGCTGTTCCAGGCTGGGATGGTCTTATAGCGGCAAATGGGCTTGGAGCATCCGGGTTGACCATGGGCCCCTTTATTGGAAATCAGCTGGCAAAGTTGGCACTTGGAATGAATTTAGATATCGATATCAATGATTATGATATTCGAAAAGCAATAGATGAAAGTTGATCCTTGACCGGAGACAACAATATATATGCTTATGAAGTCGCCATACTGGCGACTTTTTGTTTTAGTGCTATATTCATTCTATACGTCATTCATCATGTCATTGAGATGCGAATTTTTTAACGATTGTGTTGTGGTTTGCATGTTTTTCAAGTAGTCGATTTTATAGATACAGGAATAGATCACATTTAATACATAGTCAAAGGCAATCTGCGATGAAAATGTACCAATCTTGGCATGTTTTACTTCGTCATTAGGCACCTGGATACAGATATTACTGAGTTTGGCCAATTCGCTTTGATTGGTTGCTGTAATTGTGATAAAAGGGATATTTTCATGTGCGAAATGCCGTGCTGCTTTTAAAAAAATCGGCGACTTTCCGTGGTAAGTTAAAAAAACAGCGCAATCCTGTGTCGTAAGATTAGCCGTATGGTAAGCCCACTCAGACAGCTCCGTGGCTATAAACACATACTTGTTTATTTTTACCAATTTATTTTGGAAACTTTTCGCACGGATTTGTGAATCACCTAACGCATATATAAAGATTCTTTTCGCTTGATCCAGCAGTAGGGCTGTTTGCGACAATAAATCATCATCCATGAATGTAAAGTTTTTTTCAATCGTTTCTTTCATTAATTCTGCAATTTCTTTCGCTACTTGAAGTGGGGATTCATCAAAACCGAAAGGATAGTTGGGGTCTACATTGGAAATGTTCTGGGTATTCTGCTGAAATTCCCGAGCAAGTTTGATTATGAACTCCTTGAAACCAGATAGCCCAAGTTTATGTGTTAATCGATTAATCGCGGAATGCGAAGTATATGTTGCCTTTGCAAGCTCCTGAATATTTAAGTGCAGGATACTTTCCTTATGAAGCAAAATATAGGATGCAATGCTTTTTTCGTTTGGTGTAAAGTTTTGCATTTCGGATAATTGCATCAATATTTTCAACAGGTTCACTCCGGTTCAATTGAAATAACGTTTGATAAAGGATATAAAATAAACATTTTGTTTAAAAACAACCCGCCATGTTGACAAATAATCGGTTGAATGTACCATTTTGGCGGCAAATCCTTTACGATCAACATTCTTCTTCTATAATAAATGAAAAAGAGCCTAAGGGGGAAATAATATGCTTACCATCGGTTATATTGGAAATGGGAAAAGCACGAACCGTTATCATCTTCCTTTTTCATTGAACAGAGCTGATTTGAAAGTGAAGACGATATACGCACGTAATCCAGATAAAGGGGAGTGGAAAAAAGTCCCTGACGTGCAGTATACAGATAATATTGAATCTCTAATGAACGATAAGGAGATTCAGTTGATTGTTATCTGTACACCTGTAGAATCCCACTACGACTATGCGAAAATGGCGCTTGACCACGGGAAAAATGTACTTGTTGAGAAACCTTTTACGTTAACCAAAGAAGAAGCCATGTCGATCTTCCAATATGCTAAAGAGAAAAATCTGGTTGTACAATGCTATCAGAATAGACGTTACGACTCGGATTTCCTCACTACCCAGAAGATTATTGAATCAGGAAAACTTGGAGATTTGCTGGAAGTGGAGATGCATTACGATTATTATCGCCCTGAGATCCCGAACTCCACTTCTCATTTTTCCAAGTATAACAGTTACCTATACGGACATGGCGTTCATACCATTGACCAGGTTCTTTCCTATTTTGGGAAGCCGGACACAATTCGTTACGATGTTCGTCAATTGCTGGGTTCTGGGAGAATGAATGATTACTTTGATCTGGATTTTTATTATCCCTCGCTCAAGGTATCCATCAAATCCAGCTTTTTTCGCTTAAAAGAGCGGCCGAGTTTTGTTGTATACGGCAAAAAAGGCGTTTTTATAAAGCAAACGAAGGATCGTCAGGAGGAGCATCTGAAATTATACTATCTGCCTAAGGGACACGCCGATTTCGGCATCGACCTGCCCGAGCATTACGGCATCTTAACATATTTGGATGATAAAGGCGAGTATCATGAAGAAAAAGTCGTTTCTGAAAAGGGAGACTATGCCCGAGTGTATGACGATATTTATCAGTCGATCGTATTTGGTAAAGAAAAAGTGATTAAAGACGAAGAAACGATAATTTGTATGGAAATACTTGAAAAAGGTATAGAGGAGTGCAACTAAAATGAAGTTGGGAATTGTCGGAGCAGGGATGATCGTAGGGGATCTATTGAGCTTTATTCAGGAAATCCCGACCATTTTATTAAAGGGCATTTGTTCTAGACCTAGCCACCAGGAGAAATTACTGGATTTGAAAAATAAATATGGAATAGCTCAGATTTATTCGGATTACAGCGAGATGCTGATGAACCGTGATGTGGATACAGTTTATATCGGGTTGCCTAATCATCTTCATTATTCATATGCCAAAGAAGCATTATTGAGTGGTAAACATGTCATTTGTGAGAAGCCGTTTACTTCCAATTTGCAAGAATTTCTAGAGCTAAAAGAAATTGCTCAGCAAAGAAAACTGGTATTGGTGGAAGCCATAACGAATCAATATTTGAAAAATTATTTGTCAATGAAGGAGTATCTACCTAAACTTGGTGAGATCAAAATAGTTGAATGCAACTATTCTCAATACTCATCTCGATATGAAGCTTTCAAAGCGGGAATAATCCAGCCTGCGTTTAATCCGGAAATGTCTGGTGGAGCCTTGATGGATATTAATTTATATAATATTCATTTTGTTGTTGGATTCTTCGGTAGCCCAAAGAAAGTGGAGTATTGGGCGAACATGGAGCGTGGAATTGATACTTCAGGTATGCTGCTGCTTGATTACGGTGATTTCAAGTGTGTCTGCATAGGTTCAAAAGATAGTACGGCCCCCAATGCCGTGAACATTCAAGGCAATAAGGGCTATTTACACATGGCAAGTTCAGCTAATATATGCGACTGCTTTGATTACACTGCGAATAAGGAAACGCCAATTCGTGTGGATCTAAAAGATCATTCGCATCGAATGTATGACGAATTCGTTGAGTTTGATCGTATCATCGAAGAAAAAGATTTTGGAAAAGTCTCGAATATGCTTGAACATAGCGAGAAGGTCATGAATGTCATTGAGAAAGCCAAGCAGTCCGCCAATCTTGTATTTGGCCCTGATAAACCATTTTGAGAGTAGCAGACATATGTCTGCTACTCTTTTTTATCAGATTCACAATTTCCGGTCCAACAGCATGCCTATTTGCTCTGCCATCTCGACAGGAGAGAGAGGTTTATCATTCAAAAACCACCACTCCATAATCCCTACCACAGCGGACGCTGCATAACGGACAACCACTTCTTCGTTTAGTCCCCGATTTCTTGCTTCATTCATGTCGACCTCTTCCCGAAGTTCATCGATCATAAATTCAAGAAACTGAGTGCGGAAGTAAGGGGCGCCTTTGCTCACCAGCATCGTGGAGAAAAATAAATAGTTAGCCTCTAAATATTCAAACCAAACAATTTCGGCCTCTGTAAAGCTCAAATGAGCCGATTCAATACATAATCTTCGAAGTTCATTGATGTGTGCGGCGATCAGCTTATCCAGCAAATCATATTTGTCCACGTAATGAAGATAGATGGTTCCCCGGCTTACATTCGCTTTGTCGGATAGATCCTGAATCGTAATATGGTCGAAACTCTTTTCGGCCATCAACTCCGTTAATGCTTTTTTCAAGGCTTCCTGTGTTTTGAGTATTCTCCTGTCCACTTTCACTGTGTTCAACCCCTAAACTTCTAAATGATAATTGACTGTTTTAACTTATATGTCTATTAATGAACAAATCAAGCGTATTTAACAATTGCAAGCATTCTGTATCAGCTTATAATAATAGACACAAGTTCAATAATGTATCTTTTTCAATTATAGATGCATTTATATGAAGGATCAATGCAAAGAAAGAGGAGATATCACATGTCAGATACTCAAAAACTTACGGCTGCACAGCGAACGATTGGGGACTTCTCACCAAAGATTGTCGAGCTGACCGACAAGGTGCTTTTTGGGGACGTTTGGGAACGCAAAGAGCTGGCCCCACGCGACCGCAGCCTCATTACCGTAGCAAGCTTGATCACCGGAGGGAATTCCGAACAACTGGGCTTTCATTTGGGTAAAGCCAAAGACAACGGCCTGACGGAAGAGGAACTGATCGAAGTCATTACCCATCTTGCCTTTTATGCGGGCTGGCCGAAGGCGATGTCCGCTATTACAGTGGCCAAAGAACTATTCGCAAAAGAAAACTAAGTCTCGAAAGGATGTTCATTCTCTATGTCCAATATTCAAGATAAAGTCGTTATTATTACAGGTGCTTCCAGCGGAATCGGAGAGGCAGCGGCCAAAGAACTGGCATCTAAAGGTGCGAAGCTTGTGCTGGCGGCTCGCCGTGAAGACCGTTTACAAAAGCTGCAAGAAGAAGTTGAACAAAGCGGGGGTACAGCCATCTACAAAGTAACCGATGTGACATCGCATGAACAAGTGGAGGAGTTGGCTTCGTATGCACTTCAAGAGTTTGGGAAAATCGACGTACTTATCAATAATGCCGGAGTCATGCCGCAATCGTTTCTCTTTAAGAAGAAAATTAATGAATGGGATATGATGATTGATATTAATATCAAGGGCCTTTTGTACGGGATTGCTGCTGTTCTGCCTGCGATGCGGGAACAGAAATCTGGCCATATCATTAATCTGTCTTCTATTGCCGGACATAATGTCTATCCCGGCGGCACTGTATATTGCGCGACCAAACATGCCGTAAGGGCGATTACGGAAGGTTTACGTCAAGAAGAGGCGATCAGTGGTACCCAGATTCGTACAACGAATATCTCTCCAGGAGCTGTCAGCACTGAATTGACGGAGGGAATCACGGATGCAGAGTTAAAACAAGCCTACGATGAGTTATATCAAGGAGCGATTAAAGCGGAAAGTATCGCACGTGCGATTGCTTTTGCGATTGAAGAGCCAGGAGACGTTGCGATCAATGAAATGATTATTCGCCCAACCACACAACAGGCGTAAGTCAACAGCAGGAGGAATGACGATGAATTATCGTACAGTAGGAAAAACAGGAATCAAGGTTTCAAATTTATGTTTTGGCACGATGTCCTTCGGCGGAAATGCCGATGAAGAAACATCCAAAAAAATGTTCAACCGCTCCCGCGAAGCTGGCATTAACTTTTTCGATACAGCAAACGTGTACAGCCAGGGTCGCTCCGAAGAAATTCTAGGCGAGTGCATCGAGGACTGTCGGAATGAGATTGTACTGAGCACTAAAGTTTTCTATCCGATGGGACAGGACGTGAATGCTAGGGGGCTTTCCCGTCGTCATATCATGCTTGAAGTGGAAAACAGTCTGCGACGCCTGAAGACGGACCGCATCGACTTCTACTTCGTGCATATGTTCGACGAAAATACACCAATGGAGGAGACGCTTCGTGCACTCGACGATCTTCAAGCGCAGGGCAAAATCCTTTACCCAGCGGTGAGCAACTGGTCGGCCTGGCAGATTGCCAAAGCGGTCGGCATCTCTGCCAGGGAGGAGCTGGCGCGCTTTGAATTGATCCAGCCGATGTACAACCTGGTCAAACGTCAGGCTGAGGTAGAAATCCTGCCTCTTGCCGCTTCCGAGCAGATTGGGGTCATTTCGTACAGCCCTCTGGGAGCCGGGATTCTTACGGGCAAATACGGAACGAACAAACGACCGGAGCAAGGACGGCTGGTCGAAGAGCAGCGGTATACGGACCGCTATGCGGATGAAATGAATTTTGCCGTCGCCGACCGCTTTACTGCACATGCAGCAGAACGAGGTGTGAAGCCCTCGACGCTTGCGGTAGCTTGGGCGATGTCCAATCCTATGATCACGGCGCCAATTATTGGCGCAAGAAACCTCGCGCAGCTGGAAGACTCACTGGGCGCTGTCGATGTAGAGATGACTCCAGAGTGGCGCGATGAGATTTCCAGACTTTCGGTGACTCCCGCGCCTGCTACAGACCGGGGCGAGACGCTACTGCCGAACTGGGCTTGAAGACCGAAGACCGCCTAAATGATGTTGGGGAAGTCGGTGGTGTTCTCGTTTTATAGGAAATGACGCTGGAAGTTAAACGTATCATACCGAAAAAGAGACGGCCTAAGGTCGTCCTTTTTGCTTCTTCGCCGATCAGTCTAGATACTTAGTCATTCATGACCTGGTCATATTTTTCCTTCAATCGCTTGATGTCCGCTCTCGGAGGAGCACCGAACATGCGGGAGTATTCGCGGCTGAATTGGGAGGAACTCTCGTAACCGACCCTGAAAGCGACGTCTGCGGCGTCCGCCGATTCAGCCAATAAGATGCGGCGAGCTTCCTGAAGTCTCAGCTGTTTTTGGAACTGAATTGGGCTCATGGCGGTTACCTCTTTAAAATGCCGATGGAACGAAGAAACACTCATGCTGGCGGTGTCTGCAAGATCTTCGATCCGAAAAGACTGGTCCCAATTTCGGACAATATGGTCGATAGCTTCCCGGATCCGATAGGTGCTGCTTCCTTCGACTGCAATCTGAGCCAATTCGACTCCATAGGGCCCCTGCAGCAACCTGTACAGAATCTCCCTCGTGTAAAGCGGGGCGAGAAATGGGATTTCTCCCGGGGTGTCCAGCAGACGGGCAAGCCTGAGCACGGCGTCCTGAATGGACGATTCCATCCAGCCGACGAACAGGGCACGCTTGGCATTATCTTTTGACGTGACCTTAATATCACAATCGTTCAGCACTTCAAGGATCTGGTTCTGTGTAAATTCGAGCTTGAGACTCAGGTAAGGAGAGTCAGCAGACGCTTTTATAATTTGACCGATCACAGGCAGATTCATGGAAGCGATCAGATAATTGGACGGTCCATATTCAAATCTCTCCTGTGCCAGCAAAATTTCTTTCAGACCTTGAACGACAACACAAAAAGAAGGCTTGTAAACCCGATAAGCGGGCTCAGTTATGCTGGAATGCTGATAGAAAAATAGGGAAGGGACCGCCGTTTCCTTGGTGCTATTCTGAAGCGAGTGACGCTCGATTAATCCGGTAAGCTCCTGTTGCTGTTGAATAAGGTTCTCGGACATTCAAATCCTCCTTGCAGGTTTGTCTGGTCCCATTATAAGACTTATCCGCCTGTAGCAACAGTAGCCGTAATAGGATTGGGCAATCATTTAAGACGAATGAGATATCACTTCGCTTTTTCTGTTCGGCATAATAAGACTAAGCTCACAGAATCAAGCAAGGGGGAGAACAATGTAACAGCTGAAGCGGATGAAGTGACAGAAGCCTCTAAACTACCGCAAGCATAACGACATTATCAAAGAACAAGTTTAAAAAAGGGAGGAGATGAATTATTTGAATCGTTGGTTTAGGAACTTATTGGTTCAAAGGCTTATCACATTAATAGAGTTTGAAGAGCATGAATGTTTCAAAAAATTATATAATAGTTCTCTTGATAGGATAGTAAGCCAATCAACTAATGAAAAATAATAACATTTATAATGACCAACTCTCTAACTAAATAAAGATAGAATCATATTAAGAAAGGAAGATGTATGATGGAAAAGCGTAAATTGGGAAATAGCGGTCTGGAAGTTTCCGCAATCGGACTTGGATGCATGGGAATGAGTTACGGTTATGGTCCGGCTTCGGACACAAAGGATATGATCTCGGTCATTCGGGAAGCGGTCGAGCGCGGCGTGACTTTCTTTGATACCGCTGAAGTATACGGACCCTACACGAATGAAGAACTCTTGGGCGAAGCTCTTCTTCCCGTTCGAGACCAAGTCGTGATTGCCACGAAGTTCGGCTTCAATATGCAGGATGGCAAGCAGTCCGGGATGAACAGTCTCCCTGAGCATATCAAGAAAGTTGCCGAAGAATCGCTTAGACGGCTCAAGATTGAAGCCATCGACCTGTACTATCAGCACCGAGTCGATCCAGATGTGCCAATCGAAGAGGTAGCGGGAGCCGTGCAAGATCTGATCCGGGAAGGAAAGGTAAAGCACTGGGGATTGTCTGAAGCAGGAGTGAAGACCATTCGTCGTGCACACGCGGTTCATCCACTCACTGCAATTCAGAGTGAATATTCCCTGTGGTGGAGACGTCCCGAAGAGGAACTCCTCCCTGCCCTAGAAGAGCTCGGTATTGGCTTCGTTCCGTTCAGTCCTTTGGGCAAGGGCTACCTGACGGGAAGTTTTAACGCAAACACGACATTCAACCATGACGATTTCCGCAGTATTCTTCCACGTTTTACTCCAGAAGCGCTGGAGGCCAATCAGGTGCTGGTCGACCTGCTTAAAGAGATGGCTGAGCAGTTAAAAGCAACGCCAGCCCAAATCGCACTCGCCTGGCTGCTAGCCCAGAAGTCGTGGATCGTTCCGATCCCGGGCACACGGAAATTAAGCCGTCTGGAAGAAAATCTAGGCGCAGTCCACATTAAGCTCACATCCGAAGATGTGCGCAATATTAACAGCGCAGCCTCGCAGATCACTTTGATGGGCGCCAGATATACGGAGGAACTGGAGAGAAGAACGGGTCTTTGATCTAATTCTTCAAGTCATATCCCAACCATGTGGAAATCTCTTTTGTTAAAGTAAATAATTGAGATGAGAAATCGTATTTCTCCGCAATATTAAAATTCTGTCCCGCCTTGTGAGGCGGGGTGAGTATAAGTCCAATGTTCATTAACTCGCTGCTGGTAAAATAGCATTAAAATCATCCCAAAAATCGAAATAGCGGCAGTCATGGACGAGGAAATAAAGTCCTAGAACTGCCGCTATTTTATTGAACTTTCGTATCCGTTAGCGCAATAGTTAATAAACATTTATTTGTTCGCGGCACCGACTGCTGGGGCTGGGATATTCCGTTCAATCTGCTGGCAAGCAGGGATCGCGAGACAATGTCCTTTTAGTAGAGAAATGAGCTTATTCATCTTTGAAGCACACTTTTTGGGATTGACAGAGGTATGGCTGCATGAGAAAATGTACGCGCGTACATAAAATGATTTGGAGGTGGGTAATATCGTTTCGCGCAAGGAAGTAGCAGAACTTTCCGGCGTGTCTGAAGCGACGGTATCCCGGGTCTTAAATGCAGTAGGTCCTATCAAAGAGGATACGCGGAGAAGGGTTCTGGACGCAGCTAATCAGCTTGGATATGTTCCTAGTGCGCTGGCCCGTAACTTTGCCCGAAGCAAGAGTGGCCATCTTGGTGTGGTTATGCCTTATGTCCCGAAGGCGCACCTGTTCTCAGCCTATTTTTTCTCTGAGATGCTGAGCGGTATCGGAAACAAGGCCAGAGACAGCGGACTCGATCTGCTTCTATTGTTCCGGAAGCCGGGGGAACGGATTGATTACAGTAGTCTTTTCCGCCAGCAAAGGATCGATACCTGTATCATCCTAGGAGCCAGGGATGACCACGATGAGGTGGAAGCTCTAAAGAGACTTCAGGAAGAAGGGCGTCCATTCTGCGTCATGAATCACCATTTTGAAGGGCAATCGTTCTGTGAAGTGGATGCAGACCATGTAGAAGGCAGCCGAGCGGCTGTAAGTCACCTCATCGAGCAGGGATACAAACGGATTGCCTTTCTCAACGGCCCGGATATCTATTCCAATAGTACTGAGCGAATGAAGGGTTACCGTACCGCGCTTCAGGAGGCCGGTATTGAATATGACCACGATCTGCTTCTGGAAGGTAACTACAGCCGTCGAAGCGGGCTCGAAGCCTCAGCCACAATAGCAGACAAATTGAATGATATTGATGCCGTATTTGCGGCGAACGACCGGATGGCCCTCGGGGTAATGCAGGGTCTCCGTGAGCGCGGACTGCCAGTTGACCGGTTCCCAGCGTTTGTAGGCTATGACGATTCGGATGCGGCTGAGATGGCTGTTCCGCCGCTAAGCAGTGTCCGCGTTCCTTTTTATGAGATGGGAGAGCTTGCAGCCTCGAAGCTTATACCCGATTCTCTGGACCTTATTCCAGCCCTGGAACTGACCGGGTCCGACTCGATAAGAGAACTCCTGTCCACAGAGCTGATTATCAGGGCGTCATCCATTCGTCCATAACACCAATCGTCAAAAACTCGTTGAAACTCAGACCCATAAGGAGGATCACGACATGTCTAATCGTCTTCGTATCGGAATGGTTGGCTACAAATTTATGGGCAAGGCTCACAGCAACGCTTACCGTAGTCTACCCATGTTCTTCCCAGATGCCCCGCTGCAGCCAGAGATGTCCGTTATCTGTGGACGCAACGCGCAGGGGGTTCAGGCGGCTGCCCGCCAGTTCGGCTGGACCGAAAGTGTTACGGATTGGCGTGACCTAGTGAAACGTAACGATATTGATCTCATTGATATTAACGCCCCGAGTAATGCCCATAAGGAAATTGTCGTTGAGGCTGCCCTCCAGGGCAAGCATCTGTTCTGTGAGAAGCCGCTTGCGCTCTCGCTGGCGGATTCCCGTGACATGCTGCAGGTAGCAGAGGAAGCAGGGGTCAGACATATGGTAGGCTTCAACTACCGCTTTTCTCCGGCTGTCCAGCTGGCAAAGCAGCTAGTCGAGAGCGGTCGCCTAGGCAAAATTTATCATTTCCGTGCTTTCTTCCTTCAAGACTGGATCATGGACCCGTCCTTCCCGCTGGTATGGCGGCTGCAAAAAGAAGTGGCCGGTTCTGGCTCTCATGGTGATCTTGGCGCCCATCTGATTGATCTCGCTCGCTTCTTGGTCGGCGAGTTCCATGAAGTGATCGGCATGAGCGAGACATTCATCAAACAGCGCCCGTTGGCTTTGGAGATGAGCGGGTTGAGCTCCAAAAGGAGCGCTGAAGCAAATGCTCCGATGGGAGAAGTGACAGTCGATGATGCCACGCTGTTCCTGGCACGCTTCGCCGGAGGTGCGCTGGGCAGCTTCGAGGCCACACGTTTTGCTGCCGGACATCGGAGCACAAATTCATTCGAGATCAACGGTAGCCTAGGCAGCGTGCGGTTTGACTTTGAACGAATGAACGAACTGGAAGTGTATTTCACTCAGGATAAGGAGGACGTTCAGGGCTTTCGCCGCGTACTCGCCACCGATCCGGCACATAAGTACTCTGAAGCCTGGTGGCCTGCAGGACATACAATTGGATTCGAGCATACCTTCACCCACGAGATGCTTGAGATGTTGAGGGCCATCTCCGAAGGACGACAACCTTCGCCGAACTTCCACGACGGTGTCGCTTGTCAGGCTGTGCTTGAAGCGGTAGAACGATCCATAGAGGAACGCCGCTGGGTATCCATTGAAGAAATGTAGTATAACAATACATTCCGAAAGGTGAGTGGTTACAGATGCGCAAGGCACTGATTGTATGGGGTGGATGGAACGGACATGAGCCGGAGCAGGTGGCGGCCATTTTTGAACGCATTTTGAAGGAAGAGCAGTTCGAGGTGGAGGTGTCTAATACCCTTGAAGCCTACCAGGATGCAGAGAAACTGCTTGACCTGGACTTAATCGTTCCAATGTGGACCATGGGACAGATTGAGCAGGAACTAGTCAATAATGTCTCAGCAGCCGTTCAAAGCGGCGTAGGTCTCACAGGCTGCCATGGCGGCATGTGTGATGCCTTCCGGAACAACGTGGATTGGCAGTTCATGACAGGCGGGCAATGGGTTGCGCATCCCGGCAATGACGGGGTGGAGTACATGGTGAACATGAAGCGCGGCTCCAGCCCACTTCTAGAGCACATTGAGGATTTTCAGGTCAAAAGCGAGCAGTATTACCTCCACGTAGACCCGGCAGTTGAAGTGCTGGCAACCACACGCTTCCCGGTCGTACCAGGTCCCCATTCAGCCAATGGGCCAGTGGATATGCCTGTTGTATGGACGAAGCGCTGGGGGAACGGACGCGTCTTCTACAATTCGCTGGGCCATCACGCAGATATCATAGATATGCCTCAAGTGACCGAGATGATGCGCAGCGGGTTTCTGTGGGCAGCCGCAGGCAAACAGGCGGTGGCCACCCAGGGCAGCTCGCTGGCAGAGGCTTATACAGGCATGACAGACAACCAGCAGCGTTAGCGTGGATCGGATGAATTGGTAGTACCTCTGGCAAAGAGTTTGACCACCTGAACTCACCATGGTCAGAAAGGGACAGAGCACAGAAGGAGAACAGACAACACGGACAGTAATACCGTTAGGCGTGTGCCCTTATGCAATGATGTCCTGATTGAATTCGTATTGCCAGTCTCTAATAGTATCCGATGAAATAAAAGAATGCCATTATCCATTTTTTCTGAAGAAGAAGGGAGTCCAGGCATGAACAAAATGAAAGTAGGCATTATCGGGTGTGGTAAAATTAGCGGAATTTACATGGAAAATTGCCATCGTTTCGACATTCTGGAGCTGTACGCAGTAGCGGATCTGGACCAAGGTCGGGCAGAGGAGCAGGCAGTAGCGTTTAACGTTCCGAATGTATATTCGGTAGATGAGATTTTGGCTGATCCGGAGATCGAACTCATTATTAATTTGACCATTCCGGGCGTTCACGCTGACGTTTGTCTCAGAGCTCTTGAGGCAGGCAAGCATGTTTATGTGGAGAAGCCACTTGCCGTCACCCGTGAGCAAGGGCAGGCTGTCTTGGATCTTGCTCATCAAAAGGGACTGCTTGTCGGCTGCGCACCGGAGACCTTCTTCGGTTCCGGTATACAGACATCATTGAAGCTGATTGAAGACGGAGTCATTGGGAGTCCGGTAGCCGCTACGGCTTTCATGATGAGCCGTGGACATGAACATTGGCATCCTGATCCTGAATTTTATTATGCAGTCGGCGGCGGTCCAATGTTTGATATGGGCCCCTATTATTTGACGGCTCTGGTGCAATTGCTTGGTCCGATTGCTACCATTTCAGGCATGACAAGCAAGGCGATGGATCAACGAATGATTACGAGCGAGAAAAAGAGAGGCCAGACCATCCCCGTCGATATACCGACCCATGTGGCCGGATTGCTGCGCTTCAAGCAGGGGGCTGTCGGCACGCTAATTACCAGCTTTGACATCTTTGGTGGAAGCACTCTGCCACCGATCGAGGTATACGGCACTCATGGCACGTTACAGGTGCCTGACCCGAACACGTTCGGAGGGCCAGTTCGCTATAGGGTGCTAGGCGGGCAAGAATGGACAGACGTTCCGCTGTTGTCGGGCTACCAGGAGAACACAAGGGGCATCGGTGTTGCCGATATGGCCTACGCTATCCGCAGCGGACGGCCTCACCGCGCCAGTGGTGAATTGGCCTATCATGTGCTGGAGGCGATGTGGGCGTTCCACGATTCCTCCGATCAGCAGACCTTCTATCCAATGCAAAGCACATGTCTGCGTCCAGCGGCTTTACCGGAAAACCTGCCTTTGTACACGTTAGATACGTAAACAAAGGTCAGCCTAGTGCTAGTCGGCAGCATTCAAAAATTACAAGACTGGAGGGCATGTCCCAAAAGTCAGTTTTTGTTTTTTTACATTCCGCTTTGAATGTTCATTTCTATTGAAAAGAAGACTCCAGCTCCGTTTTGACCGCGGCTTTGGAGTCTTCTCAGTTCAATTTTCGGGAAATTTGACAGAGCGAGAAGTTGTGGAAGTCCTTTCATAAAGGATTATAGAGCAAAGACTAAAAGAGGAAAGACAAAGCAAAGTAACCGTCATAGGTACGTCGGATAAGAAAAGCTCACGTGTGCATTCACCGGTAATGAGAGGGTTCACTTGGTAACCTAGCTTTAAACTGACGAGGAGTCAATAATCGAAAATATGATGAACTGAAACGGATTTTCTTTACGCACAATTGGGACTGCCTTAGTGGCGAACAGTTAGATCGAACGAAGAACATTTTCTCCGCTACATTTTCCGGATCGCCGTCATACAGACAGCCATTCAATTTGCATTCTTCATCGATCATCTCTGGCGTGGTCGGATTATGCTCCCAAAAGACCTGATCTTAATTTCGGTCATAAAATCATTCTTTACCGATCGTTCTAAATATGTTATATTGTTGGCGTGGGAGGAATACACGGATAAGAAGCCAAGAGTTATGAGGAGTGGTGTGAGATCTTGCCGTGGAGCTCTTCTACGCATATAAGAATGATCATTCTTATTTTAAAAGATGGAGAAGGGATGGATTGACATGGAATATCGTGTGTTAGGAAATACAGGCCTTAAAATAAGCAGTTTTGTATTAGGTACAGGTACTTTTGGTTTTTGGGGGAACAATACGGAGAAAGAAGCTGCAGTCATGTTGGATGAGGCTTTGGCTGGAGGCATTAATCTGATCGATACAGCGGATGTCTATTCAAGTGGTCAATCCGAAGAAATTCTAGGTCAAATCCTAAAAGGACGCAGACAGGATGTTATTCTGGCCACGAAAGGCGGAATGCCCATGGGCAGTGGGCTTAATCAATCCGGTAACTCGAAATATTGGATTAAGCGTGCAGTAGAGGGTAGCTTGAGAAGGTTGCAAACGGATTATATCGATTTGTATCAACTACATCAGCCGGATCTCCATACTGACATTGAAGAGAGTCTTGACGCACTTACGGACCTGGTTCGTGAAGGGAAGATTCGCTATATTGGTACATCCAATTTTCAGGCATGGCAAGTGACCGAAGCACAATGGACTAGCGAACGCAAAAATACCGCACGCTTTGTATCCGAGCAAGCCCCGTATTCCATATTGAATCGAAGTATCGAATTCGATTTGCTTGCTGCAACCGCTAAATACGGAATGGGTGTAATGGTTTGGAGCCCACTTTCGGGTGGTCTACTAACGGGAAAATACCGCTCGGGAGAAGCTGTTGCCCCAGATTCAAGAGCAGCAAGTTCTCTAGGGAAACTTTCAACTGTTGTAGATCCGAATCGAGAAGAAAATCGCATCAAGTTCGAAGCCGTTGCTAAGCTCCAAACCCTTGCAGGTGAAGCAGGATTAACTTTGCCTCATCTTGCCATGGCATTTACACAAGCTCATTCGTCAATTACTTCTGCTATAGTGGGGGCAAGAACAATTGAGCAACTTCGTGAAACGTTAAAAGGCAGCGACATCCGATTAAGCACTGATATCCTGGATGCGATAGATGCTATCGTTCCGCCAGGAGTAACCCTGGATGCCCTGGAAAAAGGATGGACGCCTGATTGGTTACAAGCAGACAAACGAAGAATCCTGGGTTAAATATGTAAGACAGACCTCATACCTGTAATGTATTCACTTATTTTAAATCTAGTTTGCCGATCCTTCACTAAATTGTATAATGATTATTCGAGGTGATGACGATGGCAAGATCAAAAGAATTTGAAGTTAATGAAGTATTAGATAAAGCAATACACCTATTTTGGGCACAAGGATATGAGAAAACTTCAATGCAAGATTTGGTTGAGTTTATGGGCATTCACCGAAGAAGTATCTATGATACCTTTGGGGATAAGCATGCCTTATTTATGAAAGCTCTCGAACGATATGAAACGAAGCAGACCAGCAAAATGAGGTTTCTGATTGAAAAACAAAAACCGATCAAAGAATTAATTCGGGAGTTGTTTGAGGCGACAGTAAGAAATGAAGGAGAACCTCTAGGGTGTTTTCTCGTGAATTCAGGCGTGGAACTCGGCGTGTTGGATCCAGAAGTTGCATCCTTAGTTGATGAGAGTTATTCGCGAACTGAGGAACTCTTGACTAACCTTGTTCTGAAGGGTCAACAATCGGGTGAGTTCAAGAATGACTTGGATCCTGTAGTTATTTCTCATTATTTAATGAATGCGTGGTTGGGGCTACGTACGTTGGTTAAGACAACAACGGATCAGCAAAAATTAAAGAATATTATTGATATGACACTGACCGCTTTGGATTAAAAGTGGAATTACAGCATGACAGGCAAAAGGAGTCACCTAAATGGAGGACTGTTTGTTTCCTTGATACAAGTTTTTTCTTGTCCCTCTAACGAAAGAAAGAACTTGTATCTCATGCCTCACACAAGTCAAAGAATACCGCTCCAAAATTAAAATCTTAGTCATAAAAAAATTCTTTACTGTTCGTTCTAAAATTGATATGCTAATAGCAAGTTAGATCTAACTGTTTTTTCACCCTAATAAGAATGATCGTTCTAAAATCGTCTTTAAAACTCATTTACACTAATCTGCATGTTATGAAGGAGAGAATATTATGAAGTATACAGTTATTACAGGAGCAAGCTCAGGGATTGGATATGAAACGGCATTGGCGTTTGCTGCACGTGGCAAAAACTTAATCTTGGTAGCTAGAAGATTGGATAAATTAGAAGAACTTAAATCAGCAATTCAGGATATTGATCCTACTGTAAATGTTATTGTTCATACAAGTGATCTGTCTGTTACAGATCAGGCCTACACACTATATAACAATTTAAAGGAATACCAAATTGAGACCTGGATTAACAATGCGGGGCTCGGTGAAGCTTCTTTTGTAGCAGAACAGAATTTAGATAAAGTTGAAACTATGTTACGTGTTAACATCGAATCCTTGACGATCCTTTCTACACTATATGTGCGAGATTATGCTGATGTAGAAGGAACTCAGTTAATTAACGTCTCATCCGCACTCGGATATGCCATTGCTGTTGGGAGTGTTGCTTATTCTGCATCTAAATATTACGTTAGTGCCTTCACAGAAGGGCTTGCAAAAGAACTAGAAATGAAAGGTGCAAAACTAAAAGCTAAGGTTTTAGCACCAGCTATAACAGAAACGGAATTCGTTAAGAAATCATTAGATACTGAAGAATTTGATTACAAAGCAAACACGCCTAAGTACCACACTGCCAAACAAATGGCGGACTTCATGTTGGATCTTTATGATAGCAACGAGGTGGTAGGGATTGTAGACCAGAACTATGATTTCAATCTGAGAGGCGAAATATATCCAATCATTTCAGAATTTTAATCGAATTAATATATCCGCATAACTTTATATGAAGAGGAGTTTACCAGATTGGAAAAGTTATGGAGTAAATTAAAAATTGGAAAAATGGTGTTGCCACATCGTTTAGCAATGGCACCAATGACACGTAGTAGATCGCAAGAAGATGGTACACCGGGAGAGCTAACATCTCTTTATTATGCTCAACGAGCGTCAATGGGACTCATTATTACTGAGGGTGTACAGCCTTCTGATGATGGACAAGGTTACTTATGGACACCTGGGATCTATACGGATAAACATATTGAAGGATGGAAAAAGGTTACAGATGCAGTGCATAAAGCAGGTGGATATATGTATATCCAATTAATGCATGCTGGTCGCATGTCGCACCCTGATAATACACCACATCATCGCCAACCTGTTGCGCCATCTGCAATCGCGCCCGGTGTAGAAATGTTTACTGCTAAAGGTATGCAGGACATTCCCGTTCCTCGTGAGTTAAGTGAAGAGGACATTCAAACGACCATTGCTGATTTCCGGAAAGCAGCAGCAGCGGCTATTAAAGCAGGTGCGGATGGCGTTGAAATTCATGGAGCCAATGGTTATCTGATTAATCAATTTATCGGAGAAAACTCGAATACACGGACAGATGGATACGGGGGATCTGTAGAAAATCGTGCTCGCTTCGCGATCGAAGTAACGAAAGCCATCGTCGAAGAAATTGGAGCAGAAAGAACAGGCTTCCGTATTTCGCCAGGGACACCTCTTGGTGGGATCCAAGATGGTGAACAAGGTCCTGAACTTTATCGCTACCTTGTAAAGGAATTAGCTCAATTGGATTTAGCTTACCTTCATGTCATGCATCTTGGAAATGAAAAGCTGCTCCAAGACATTCGCTCAATCTGGACGAATCCATTGTTAGTCAATCGTGCTGGACGAGCTCTGGAAGATCTTAGCGTGGATATAGATCGTGGCCTTGCTGATCTGGTGCCTGTTGGTGTGTGGTCATTAGCCAATCCAGATTTAGTGGAACGACTTCAAAAAGGTGCGCCATTGAACGAAGCAGATCCGACAACATTCTTTGGTCTGGGAAGCAAAGGTTACACGGATTATCCTACGATGGAAGAATTAGAATCCCAAGAGGGGTAACAATAGTGAATATGGTAAATCATGGCGTGCGACTGAAAGTTGTACGCCATGATTTATCTACTCTACCTTGATTTTATTAGCCAAGAACTGAATATTTATTTTGATCCACCTACACTCGTAACTAGTGATTGCATTCATGGTGTGCTACCCCAAAATTAGCAAAGGAAGAGGATGAATCATGAGAGCAGCACAAATACAGAAATATTCAAAAAAAATCCAAGTGGAATTAAATGATGTTAACATACCACAGATCAATAGCCATGAGGTTCTTGTCAAAGTAAAAGCTGCAGGTGTAAATCCACTGGACATTCTTAATCTGAATGGCAGTGTTCGGATGATTGCTGACTATAAGTTGCCATTAACTTTAGGGAATGAACTATCTGGCATTATTGAAGCCGTTGGTGATGATGTTTTGAATTTTAAGGTTGGTGACCCTGTTTATACGAGGTTGCCGCTTAATAAAATCGGTGCTTTTGCTGAGTATGCGGCCGTAAATGAAGATGCTTTATCCATCATACCTGAAAATCTATCTTTTATTGAAGCTGCTGCGGTACCCCTTACTGCCTTGACTGCTTATCAAGCATTGCACGATGTACTCCATGCCCAGCCGAATAGAAAGCTATTCATTCCTGGAGGAACCGGAGGATTTGGCGCTATGGCAATTCCCATTGCCAAATCAATGGGATTACATGTTATTACAAGTGGAAGTGAAAGAGGCAGATCACGTACACTGTCGATCGGGGCTGATCAATTCATAAATTATAAGGCAGAGAATTATGCTAACATACTGTCCGATATCGATTATGTGATCGACACCTTGGGTGCCAAAGAGATCAAAGCTGAACTGGGCATTTTAAAACCACAAGGGAAATTGGTATCATTGAAAGCCGGACCTAATTATCGCTTTGCGGTTGACAATCATTTTCCGTTGTGGAAAAAAGCATTGTTTGGTCTAGTGGGTGCTCGCTTAGATTCTTTAGCACGTAAGAATCAAAATGAATATCGCTTTTTATTTGTGCAAGCCAATGGAAGTCAATTACAAGAAATCACTAAACTTGTTGAAAAAGAAAATATCAAGCCCTCTATAGATTCAACTTATACGTTTGGGGACATTAACAAGGCGCTGATTAAAGTGTCGATGGGCCACTCTCAAGGCAAAGTGATTGTGACCTTCTAAATAATAAGCAACTTATGTGATGTTGCTTGCGTGTTCTGAGAATAAACAAATTATACTGTAGGCCGAAGTAAGCACATCTAATATTATAGACGCCGTTCCGAGATGACCTAAATAAACGATTATTGCTGGAAACGTAACAACAGGTGAAGCGACACGGGATTTAATATTACTTTGTGAATCCAAAAAAGGGGAGAAGAACAGATACTTAGTCATGTGGATGTTGATTATTTAAAAAATTGGTTCTCATTAACGCAATCCCCTGACCAAAGTTTCTGGTAGGGGGATTGCGTTAATGTAAGTTCTAGTTCACATACTTCTCTATCGTGCTTCGGACTGCACCAGGACCTGCCAGCATCTCATGAAACATGGCTTCAATCTTGTCGCCCAGACCAATCTCATATAATCGGACACCGAACAGTTTGTCATCCTCGAGGAGGCAGCGAACCTCGGAGGTCTGATCGCCCAGCTTCGTATTCTGCAAATATCCCTGTAATGTATCTAGTAACGGGTCCGGACTGAGTATGAAGGGTGCTCCTTGATCATCCACTCCCAGCAAATAGCGACACCAGATCGCAATGGTCAAGGGAATAGCAGTCAAGTTCGCAGGATCAAGTCCTGCTGTGCTAGCATAAGACTTTATGGTTTCACCAAAACGGATGCTCATCTTTTGAGAGGTATCTGTTGCAATCCGCTGAGGCGTATCCGGAATATAGGGATTGGCGAAGCGTTCCTGCAATACCTCGTCAATAAATGGTTTCGGTTGGATAATAACGGGATCAACTACAACAGGCAAACCTTCCTTGTAGCCAATGGTTTCCACCAGACGACGCAATGTGTGATCCCTCATTTCATCTGCAATAAGCTCATATCCAAGCAGACACCCAGCTAGGGCCAGCGCTGTATGCAGCGGATTGAGACAGGTAGTGACTTTCATCTTCTCCACTTTGTCCACCGTATCCCGATTCGTGAAGATGATGCCAGCTTCCTCCAGTGCAGGTCTCCCGTTCGTAAACTTGTCTTCAATGACCAAATACTCGCTAATCTCAGCATTGACAAAGGGAGCCGTATACGTATGCCTTGAGGTAACGATCATCTCCATGTCGGCTAACCCCAGCTCCCGAAGAGCAGACTGTACTTGCAAGGAAGGGCGGGGGGTGATTTTGTCAATCATGGTCAGGGGGAAGGTTATTTTCTCCTCATTATGCAGATAGTCTGCAAATCCTTCCTCTACCAGGCCTCTGCGAGTCCACTCCTTGGCGATAGCAATCATACTATCCTTTAACAGATCGCCGTTATGGGAGCAATTATCCATGCTCACAAAGGTCATTGGATGCCGCCCCTTCAGGTAACGCCGATAGGCAAGCGAAGTAGCTATGCTCATCACATGCATCGGTTGTTCAGGACCATTCGTCAAATCCCTCTCCAGAACAGCCAGATACTTGCCGTCGGGCCCGGTCAGGGCGTATCCTTTTTCCGTGACAGTAAAGCTGGCCATCTGCAGGGACGGATTCTCAAATATTTCAATCAGACGGAGGTAGTCGTCTGGACGATTTTGCTCTGCTGCGAGTCCCTCAACGATGCTTGCGACCACGCTCTTGTGAAATCTTCCGTCAGCACTCATCAACACCAGTAAGGTTAGATTGTCATAAGGCTTATAGACTTTGTCGATCATTTCAAAATCAAAGGCTTCGGCCGCAATAATACCTGTATCCGCTTTCAATTTATTCAGCAGTTGTTGCTGCGCGTTGGCTATCAACCCTCGAAAAATATTGCCTGCGCCGAAATGCACCCATTGTGGTCTAACTCGGGTGTTATTGGCTACAAGCTCCAGATCATATTTTGGCAGTTCGATGTCTGCTTCTTTCCAGGCCGCCTTGTCTGAAAGGCCTTTCCGGTCAAGTTGGAGCATTTATTTCACTCCTTTGCCTTGAGCGAGACTATCCCAGACACCCAGCAAGTACATAACTCCCAGTGCACGGTCATACAAACCGTAGCCTGGACGACAATTCTTTTCTTCCCCCCATAGATGTCTGCCGTGATCCGGGCGTACATATCCCTGATAGCCGTTCTCGTGATAAGCTCTAACTACTTCCGGAACATCGACGCTTCCGTCCTTCCCGCGGTGTGACACTTCAATAAAGTCACCATTCTCAAACACCTTGACATTACGAATATGAGCAAAATGAATACGATCATGAAACTCCCGAATCATGGCTGGCAAATCATTCTCAGGATTGCTCCCCAGTGAGCCTGTGCAGAAGGTTAGACCATTATATGGGCTGTTCACTGCATCTAGGATGCGCTGGATGGTCTCACGACTACGGACAATTCTCGGCAATCCGAAGATGGGCCATGCCGGATCATCAGGATGAATGGCCATCTTGATGTCAACCTCCTCGCAGACCGGGATGATGCGCTCAAGAAAATACTTCAGGTTGTCAAACAACTTGTCTTCTGTGACATCCGCGTAAGCAGCAAAAAGTTCATCCAGTCTCGACAACCGCTCCGGTTCCCAGCCAGGCATGGTGAACTTTCCGGCTCCCTCGAGAATCCGATCCACCATTTGGCGGGGATCATCGGTAATGGCAGCCTTTTCATAAAAGAGGGCGTTGGACCCGTCAGGTAGTTCCTTATACAGTTCCGTTCTTGTCCAGTCAAAGACAGGCATAAAGTTATAGCAAATCACCTTGACTCCCACTTTGGCTAATTTTCGAATGGTGTCGATATAAATGTCAATATATTGATCGCGGGTAGGCAGGCCGATTTTGATATCATCGTGGACATTTACACTTTCTACGACCGCCGTACTAAAGCCCTTGCTCGTAATCTGGTCAGCTACTTCCTGAATTCGCTCCATTTCCCATACTTCACCGGCTACCTTATCATGTAAAGACCAGACAATGCCCATAACTCCCGGAATTTGCCGGATATGATCCAGTGTAATATTGTCGTTGTTTTCACCATACCATCTCCAGGTCATATTCATAACGATACCCTCCCTGATTGTATTTCGTTTGTCTTGTATACAAGATTGAGTTGATCATAAATTATAGGGTTTGTTCTTGTCAATGATAATTTCAGAGGGGTTCGTCAGCTCAAAATGCTTTATAATATAACTAGATTTATAAAGTAAAGGTAGGAATGATATGTTTACAAAAGAAGAAATCATGCAACTGTTGAAAAAAGATATTTTGTCACTGACCTTAAAGCCGGGTACTCTTCTCAGTGAGACGACCTTGTCAGAACGCTTCCAGCTGTCCAGAACTCCGCTACGCGATGTATTGAAGTGGCTTGCGCTTGAGTCCTACATTGATATTTATCCCAAGAAGGGGAACATTGTGTCCTATATTGATCTAGAGTCCGTTGAACAAATTATTTACTTAAGAAGCGCATTGGAAAAGGAGATTATGAAGGAGCTTTCTTCGCAAATTACATTAAGCGATGTACAGAAGTTGAGTGATATTCTAGACAGACAGAGAGCTGTGATTGAAGAAGATCATGCTACGGATCAATTTCTCAGTCTGGATGATCAGTTTCACCAAACCATGTTCCAATTGGTGGGACGGGGGTTTCTTTGGCAGCTCATTCAGCAGTCGAATGTTCACTATATCAGATATCGCAAGCTGCATATGCTGGAAACAGGGAAGCTGATGGGCATCTGGCATGAGCACCAAGCTATGCTTGAATACATGCTGAATAAGGAAACAACCAAAATGGATGATCTGGTTCATCATCATCTCAGAGAGGATATCCATTCGCTCGATTTTCTCCGGAAGTTCGCTGATTATATCAAGAAATAAGGCAGCTAGCTCAAATTAACATGTATGAATTTTAAAGTAGTGGGTAATTCATGGAGGCTGTTCTACAAGTTGAATATGTCGGTGATAGAGCGAGTAATAAACGCGAGACTGCAGCAAATTTATGGGCGGAAACGTGCCGGCCTGTGTCATTCCATTTTTGCTCGTGAGCATTGTTATTTACCGTCAGGCGGTGGTCAAACTGGAGGAATCCTCACAGGAGTTTGCAGCCTTGTATACATGTTTCAGGCCCCGAAGCAAACGGATATTAAGCAGTGGAAAAAGGTGGAGCTACTATATCAACAAGGATACGCTTACCACTCCTGCGGCTGCGGCGGCCCCGGGTACAGACCCTCCCGGCTGTCGGAGGTACCTGAATTTCTGGAGATACAGCGAACGTTTGAGAATAAGAGAGAGGCGCTGCTGTACCGACTTTTGCAGAGCTAGTTGACGCGGGCTTATAACAAACGTAAGTGAAAGTAAATTTGGCAATTGGAACAAACATATCCTGGATATATTAATACATATCACAGTGTTTCACAGTAAGTGTAAGCCAGGAATAGAGAATGAAATAAATTATCTTCTTTTTAGTTATCATAAAGAAGAGCCTATAGAATCACATTTGAGATGAAGTGAATTATAGAAACTTTCATGCTTTCCCATTTTCCCAAGTGCAAAGATGAACATGCCCGAAAAAAAATATAAGAGGTTCACTATACGCGCTTCGTTCGCTGAACTAACGGGCAGGTTAGCTCAATAAGAACCCGACGCAACTTCAGGGTTTCCTTAGGCTACATAGGAGCGATAGGGAACTATGCAGTAACTGAGTTCGGCTCGAGCCATGGTTTTTGATGTGACTAATGATAGCGGAAAATCAAAAAAGAACCTGGATAGTTTTATCAGGTTCCTTTATATTGCATATAAAACAGACACGATGATATAATCAGATTACGACTTCGTAAATTTTTAGGGACATAATTATTACATCTTACAATTTAACTTTACCATGCCGCTAAACTCTTGTCAAATGTTTTTTTCTCAATTTAATAGTTAGGAGAGATATTGAATGAGTTCTTTGGTTCTCGGTTTTCAGGAAATGGAAAAAACGCAGTTTTTGCTGGTTGGCGGAAAAGGGTTAAATTTAGGGGAATTATCAAAAATTGAAGGAATACCTGTACCAGAAGGTTTTTGTGTTACAACAGTGGGGTATCAAAAAGCCATCGAACAAAAAGAAACGTATTATGCATTGTTGGACCGACTAACAAGGCTAAAAGCAGAAGAACGAGCTCAAATTGGTGAAATCAGCAGGCAGATTCGACAAATGATTATGGAAGTAGAAGTTCCTTCCGATGTTGTGGAAGCAGTTACTCACTATCTCTCACGGTTTGGAGAGGAACATGCTTACGCAGTGCGTTCTAGTGCGACTGCTGAAGATTTACCACATGCCTCTTTTGCTGGTCAACAAGACACCTATTTAAATATCATTGGCAAAGAAGCAATCTTGCAGCATATCAGCAAATGTTGGGCTTCCCTATTTACGGATCGCGCGGTTATCTACCGTATGCAAAATGGATTTGACCACAGTCAAGTTTATTTATCCGTTATCGTTCAAAGGATGGTTTTCCCGCAGGCTTCAGGAATTTTATTTACCGCTGACCCGATTACATCCAACCGGAAACTGCTATCCATCGATGCCAGTTTTGGACTTGGAGAAGCACTGGTCTCTGGCTTGGTCTCTGCCGATTGTTATAAAGTACAGGAAGGGGAAATCGTCGATAAGAGGATAGCAACCAAAAAATTGGCTATCTATGGACGAAGAGAAGGCGGAACAGAGACCCGGCAGATCGATCCCGATCAGCAAAAGACTCAAACCCTTACTGAACAACAAATTTTACAACTGGCACGCATGGGAAGACAGATCGAAGCTTATTTTGGCTATCCACAAGATATCGAATGGTGTTTGGCCCATGATACTTTTTATATTGTCCAGAGTCGTCCAATCACGACTTTATACCCGATCCCTGAAGCAAATGATCAGGAAAATCACGTTTATGTATCTGTCGGTCATCAACAAATGATGACTGACCCGATAAAACCATTGGGATTGTCTTTTTACCTGTTAATAACTCCTGCACCCATGCGTATAGCCGGTGGAAGGTTGTTTGTTGATGTTACACATATGCTGGCTTCACCTGTCAGTAGAGAAACTTTCTTAAATACCCTGGGACAATCTGATCCGCTCATAAAAGACGCATTTATGACCCTAATAGAGCGAGATTTTATAAAATCGTTACCAGATGATAGAACAGAACAGAGTCCCGGTAATAGCAGTAAAGGTAGGTCGTCTGCAGGTTTTCAAGCACAAATCGAAAACGATCCGGCAATCGTTTCTGGTTTGATTAAGAACAGTCAAACATCGATAGAAGAATTAAAACAAAACATCCAAACGAAATCAGGAGCAGATTTATTTGATTTTATTCTGGAAGATCTCCAAGAATTAAAGAAGATCTTATTTGACCCACAAAGTTCAAAGGTTTTTATGACTGCTATGAATGCTTCGTCATGGATCAATGAGAAAATGTACGAGTGGTTAGGTGAAAAAAACGCAGCAGATACGCTTTCTCAATCTGTACCAAACAACATTACTTCGGAAATGGGTCTGGCGCTATTGGATGTCGCAGATGCGATTCGTCCTTATCCGGAGGTAATTGATTATTTACAACATGTAAAAGATGATAATTTTTTGGATGAAATGGTTAAGTTGGATGGTGGACAGGAAACTCAAGACGCTATCTATGCTTATCTCAACAAATACGGAATGCGATGTGCCGGTGAAATCGATATTTCGAGAACTCGTTGGAGTGAAAAACCAATTATACTTGTCCCCATGATTCTCAGTAATATCAAAAACTTTGAGCCTAATGCTGGCAATTGGAAATTTGAGCAGGGGCGACAGGAGGCTTTGAAAAAAGAACAAGAGTTATTAGATCGATTGAAGCAATTACCGGATGGTGAACAAAAAGCCAAAGAAACAAAACGGATGATCGATCTGATCAGGAATTTTATCGGTTATCGTGAATATCCTAAATACGGCATGGTTAATCGCTACTTCGTTTATAAGCAGGCTTTACTAAAAGAAGCCGAACAACTCGTACAAGCTGGCATTATTCACGAAAAAGAAGATATATACGATCTCACTTTTGAAGAACTTCACGAAGTCGTACGCACAAATAAACTGGATTATCAGATCATCAGTAAACGAAAAGACGATTACAAATTATATGAAAAACTAACTCCCCCGCGTGTAATCACGTCTGATGGTGAAATCATTGCGGGTGAGTACAAACGAGAAAATCTCCCAGCTGAAGCGATTGTAGGTCTGCCTGTTTCTACCGGAGTTATAGAGGGACGAGCACGTGTCATCTTAAACATGGAAGATGCTGATCTGGAAGATGGAGATATATTAGTCACCGCCTTTACTGACCCCAGCTGGACACCATTGTTTGTATCCATAAAAGGCCTAGTCACCGAAGTTGGTGGACTGATGACTCATGGAGCCGTTATCGCACGTGAATATGGCTTACCCGCTATTGTCGGAGTGGAAAATGCTACCAAGCTGATAAAAGATGGGCAACGAATTCGTGTGCATGGAACAGAAGGGTATATCGAAATATTGTAATGGCTGAATACGCTAAGTAATAGCCTCTGTCATAATGGACGGCATTAAATGCAACCTGTCATGGATAAAAGGGCGGTTATCCTGTTCGTCCTTTTATCCATGACACAAAATGATTTATACATAGCTGACCCGATAATCTAAATCTCTTGTCCTTTACGGGAATAGGTACAAGTACTTTTCCTCGACTTGAGACAAGAACTTGTACCGTTAGAACAAAAAATCCGCTAAAATAGCGGCTTTTAATGTCTTGTTCTCGACAGTATCGGGTGTTAAATACCCAAATGTGCCCTCAGAGTCGAACCTGCATATTCGCTTCTGAACAAGCCTCTTTCAACCAACTGCGGCATTAGTTTTCCAAAAAATATTTTCATAGATTCTTCTGAACCGCCTGGAAGAGCTATAAATCCGTCAATAGCCCCAGCCTCAAACCGCTCAATAATATCGTTCAATACGTCCTCAACTGTTCCAACGGAAACCCAATGAGCAGATCCGACGACCTCGGGTCTTGCCAACACATCTTCCACTGTAGGCTGATGGTTTATAATATACCGGCGCAAAAGCTCAGCATGTGTCCGGCTACGGACTGGGTGATTCGGATCGGGAAGCATATCGGCAGTTACGCGATGTTCCAAAGCAAAGCTGCTTAAATCAAGGCCAAGCACTGACTTGAGCAGTGCATGTCTGCGCTCCATACTTAGATGCGCATGTGCTGACTTATGTAATTCATGCGCTTCCTCGCGAGTTTCAGCCAAGAAAAAATATAATCCAGGCAAAACTTTGATGGCGTTCGGATGGCGTCCATGTTCTTTGGCTCTTTTTCTCAGATCATTTCGCAACTCCACTCCGGATTCAAGGTCTGGCATGGCCGCAAAAATAGCATCCGCTATTGAAGAGGCAAAATTTCGTCCTGTATCTGACGTGCCTGCTTGAAATAAAGGAATAGATCCCGATGTATGGGCAGGTAAAGTAAGCGGTCCCTGGACACTGGAAAAATCGCCTGAATGATTAATTGAAGAAACCTTATTCTTATCAGAAAAAATGCCTGACTCGCGGTCAATTACAATCGCTTCATCAGGAAAACTTTCCCATAGTTTGCGTACGACATCAGTAAATTCCATTGCTTTCGCATATCTTTCTTGCGGTGAAGGCATAGGCGAATCACCGAAATTTTCTGCGCCTTCAATCGAAGTTACGATATTCCAGCCTGCGCGCCCGTTACTGAGCCAGTGCAACGACTGAAGCTGCCTTGCGAAAACATACGGTGGATTGAAAGTGGTGGAAACCGTTGTCACTAATCCAATCCGCTTGGTTTCACGAGCAATCGCCGCAAAAATCATTGTAGGATCGGGACTGCCAAAGTTAGCGGAATCGCCCAGCATCTGCGGACTAACATAAAGATAATCCGCCTTGAAAATAAAATCGAGCTTTGCCTTCTCCGCCATTTCTGCCAAATCAATGTAATAGTCAATTGACCCCATCTTTTCCACACCGCTGTCCTGGTGCCGCCAACCGTCCCCTTTCATCCAAGTCGCAGATAAGGATAATCCAATGCATAATTGTCTATTTGTAGTCAACTCTATCAACCTTTCTCTATAGAAAAATAATGTTGCGCCTAGGAAATATTCCGATCAGTGCATGCTTAAGTAGGCGAAGCCAACCGAGTTAACATCCAACACCGACGTCTCTCCATGGCAACAAGCGCTCGGTGATCATAATGAGACCTCTGAATTAATTAATAATGATTCTCATTATCAACATAGATTGTAGCAAGTACTACACAAAATGCAAATATACAAATCGCGAACGCTATATGTAGGATTATCTAATCCAGCCTTGCTGTGTGATTATTTATGATGATCTAATCTTAATCTATGCGTGATGCAGAGGGAGACACACCGAAATTATTTAAATACTTTTGATCTTGAACTTAAATTCTATTTCTTTTAGATGATAGTAAAGTCTATGAATTAATCCGTTTACTTGGTTAGATAGGATTAAGCAATTGTTTCTATTCAACAAATATCCAAATAGTGATTGAGCTATCGAGAAACGATAGTTCAATGAACAAGACAGCAAGGCTATAACATGCCAAGTTGCATTAGAATTTAAAGAGCTGGAAGTTGCAGTTTCATCTGACCAACCTCCAGCCCGCAAGCTTAAATATCCCGTCGCTCAGGCCAGCTGCAGCGATGGCTTCCCTAATGAGAACCTTACGGTCATGGAACCCACAATTATAGTGAGTTCTATGATGTCCTTCGTCATTGGGGTAAAGTGACTGACTTGACTTGAGCAGAGGTATTTCCGTAAATATCCTTGGCAAGTACGAGAATATGCAGCGTATCGGCTTGGGAGGAACCACCCTGTTTGTATTTAGTAGTTGGAAGCGTTGCTGACCAATTGGCTTTATCTTCTGTAATATCGACACGAATGCCATTGACATAAACTTTAAGCTGTGCAATATCGCTTTGATCTGTGACTGAACCTTCCAAAGTGAGAACATCATCCGTGATTGAAGCATTCAACTTAAGTTCAGGGGTTCCTGTTTCCTTGCGTTTAGAGGGTGGGAGAGCAGTTTGCGGGTTATAGGAAAAGGTTTCATCCTCAAGCGCTGGCGTGCGTGCTGCAATAGGACGGTTTTTGGTCGCCTGCTCATAGGAATAAGCGTAACGAAGCAGGTCATTATCGCTGTATGCGGCACCTGCCATCGTCAGATTAACGGGCATACCGGTATCCTTCATAGCGCCCATACTCACAGACACACTTGGGATCCCGTACTCGCGTAGAATGAAATTCGTATTGGAGAAATAGTTGCCATTCTCCCAAGCCTCCTCATAGGACGTTTCATTCACATCGGAGTCAGCTTTGCCGATATTCGAATTTGCCGGGAATGCAATAAAATCAAGGTTGTTTTGCTTCATCCAATCTTCAAAATCAATCTTTCGTACATTTTCAAGCCCCCTCAGACCTTCCTGAAACTGAGGAATTTGTTCGTAAGGAGTGACGCCTTTCTTTATGGTTTCAATGAATACGTCATAGTGGCCAAGGTCTCTACCACGTTTGGCATCTACCGAACCGGGCGGATTCGGGAAGACGGTTGCAGGGTCGATATTAGCCCATGACGGGAAATTCGGATCGCCCACACTTTTAAGGAATTCCTCAGCAGCATAAGGATTAAGCAATCCGAATTCCTTTTCAACCCACTTTGCCGGCATCAAACCACGTTCCTCAGGTGTTTTTGCTGTTGCCCGGTCTTTCTCGCTGTTCGCCTGCAAGGGGAAGTCAACTTCCACAACCTCAGCTCCAAGAGCAGTTAAATCCTTTACAGCTTTTTCCCATAATGCCTGTATCGAAGGTCTGAATTTGATCGGAGTTGTAGTTTCATGGTCCTTACCAATATAGATTTTCGGAACGCCAATGCGCTTGCCTTTTAAAGCTTGAATGTCTCGCAGCTCTAAATAGGATTTGGGACGGACACTGTTGACAGAAGGGAGTCGAACGGCTTTCTGTTCTCGCCAGAAATCCCCCTTGGTGATCTTATCTTCTACAACGATCACGTCAAGCAAGCGGAGCATGTCCTCGACAGTCCTCGTATGTGGGACAACGACATCCCGTATAGGGAAGAGCGGCCAATTCCCCCGAATGGAGATTAGGCCCCGCGATGGCGTGTAGGCAATTAAACCATTGTTAGATGCTGGTGATCTTCCAGAGGATACCGTTTCTTCCCCCATACCGAAGGCAGCAAGGTTGGCGGCTGTTGATACGCCAGATCCGTTAGAGGAGCCAGAGTACCAAGCTGCAGCCAAATAATTTGGATTGTACGGACTTTCAGCACGGCCATAAACGCCTCTTTGCATTCCCCCTGCTGCCATTGGTGGCATGTTGGTTTTACCAATGAGCACCCCACCGGATTTGCGTATCTTCTCTACTGTAAAGGCATCGTCTTTTGCCATCAGATTTTTGAAAGCCGGAGATCCAGAAGCGACAGTGAGTCCCTTAACCTTGTAGCTGTCTTTAACCGTGTAGGGGATGCCTTGCAGTGGACCGGTCTTAATACCCTGTGCCCTTAGTTGATCAGCCTGAGCGGCTTCTTTTAGTACGTCGGGGTTCAGAACAGGGATGGAATTCAGCCGAATGCCACTAGCATCATAGGCATATACGCGGTTAAGGTACAGGGCGGTGAGTTCGACACTCGACAGTGCTCCTGACTTCATCGCGTCCTGCATCTGAGCAATCGTAGCCTCTTGCAATTGAAATGTAACTAGGGAGGAGACGGGTTCACTACTGGTTTTATTTGAGGAAGAGGGCGAAGGGGTGGCGGATGCAAGGGAGCATCCCGTGAGAGTTAAAATCATACCAGTCGCGATCCATTTGCAATAATTACCGATTACATTCCTTGCATTCGCTTTTAGCATTCGTGCGCACATAGCATTTTCACTCCTTAAATTAGATAGGATCAGGAATTTGAATAGAGAGGAACGAGAAATTCATAAATGTTTCTAATTATACTACTTATTTTCATATGAAATGTCAATTTTTGTAATACGGATATAAAGGGAGCCATTTAAGGTAAAATGGTGCCCGAGATTACACTAGGGAGCTTCCCTAGCAAATCCCGAGCACCAGAGGGCGTTTTCCATGGGTTACACTTGTAAGTCACTGAGGATGAAACACCTAGACATTCTCAATATAGTAAACATTTGGCTAAGATAAATACGAGCGATCATAATGAAAATTCAATGAAATCCACGTAGGCATCCCAGGTTCCGTCATCGCTCGTCAAGGTGAGTTTGACGTCCTGATCTCCGGTAGCGTGAGTAATGTTGGATAAAGTTTGGACAGTCGGCGTTTTGCCCGTGAAATAAAAGGAACCCACAGTTACTCCTCCAATAACCAAGTCCACTTTGGCCGTACTAGCATTGCTTGAAGCCCCCCGTACTGAGATATTATGCGTAGGGTTGGCAAAATACTGTGAGTATGATGCATAGTCAGCAGTGGCATACAGAGCAGCCCCGTCAAAAGGTGTACTGATCTTGCCCGCATAAGTGCCGCCAATGTTCATGTTCTCAGCTTCAACCTTTGTCCCCGTATTGTTCCCCGTGTTGGGGGTAAACTGCCAGGCATCCAAATTAAATAGATTGCCGTTTCCTGTCCCAGTAAACACCAGATAAATGTTGCGAACCCCAGTTGCATTATTGATCGTGGTCTCTACTTCTCTCCAGGTCTGCATACCTCCAGTTGAAGGTACTTTTAAGGTGCCGACTAAAGGGCCTGTCTCACTGTCAAGACGTACTTCAATACTACCACCGACATTTGTGGCAACATTGGCTTTGAACGTCTTTGCTCCGGTAGAGCCAAAATCAGCCTTCCCGACAGCGACCCAGTCCCCATTGTGAATATTGGTCACATTCAGATTACTGACCGGACCGCCAGTGGCTTGAGTGGGCTCGGACGTAATACCCGCCTGCCACGCCATGGTTTCCGCTTCAACTCTGGTATATGGATTTAGATTGGATAGCTGAGCTATTCCAGTCATATTCCCTTGTACCTCCTGGATGCTTCCATCGGTATTGTACACCAGTTTATTAATGTGAGGAGAGCGATAGCCTTTTCCATTTCCAATTTGTGCCTTGCTGACCGTTTGGGCATGATACACGACGTACCACTCATTTTTAAAGTTAAATACAGCATGGTGGTTGTTGCCGCCAACGCCGAAGAATGTATAGGGGTTTTTCAGGAAATGGCCTTTATAAGTGAAGGGGCCCATCGGGTTATCGCCGACCATATAGCCGATTTCACCTGCAGGGTACTGTGGCGGGTGTGTCCCGGCAAAGTTAATGCAGTAGGAATAATAGTATTTGCCATTGTACTTATGAATACCAGAATCTTCAAATAAGTAAGGTGCATCAATGGTGGTTGTGCTTCCAACAACACTTATCATATCGGCCCCCAACTTGATCACTCTAGCTGTTTTAGGATTAGCAATGGAAGCTGGATCGGATTCGTTAGGAATTCCCCCACCGCTATACAGGTATCCTGTGCCATCATCATCCACCAACACAGCCGGATCAAAAAGCCATGTCACGCCAGCCATTCCAGGCGTACTATGTGTCACAAGCGCTTTACCGAGGGGGTCTGTCCAAGGTCCGATCGGCGTGTCTGCTGTCAGGACTCCAATTCCTGCCCCACCATTGGCAAAATAAAGAAAGAATTTATCTTTGCCATTCAATTTTTTATGCGCAATTGCTGGAGCCCAGGAGTTAGAGGCCCATTTGGCAATGCCTCTACCGTTGTTCTTGTTGTTGGCACCTGCGACCGGTATCGTTCCGTGATCCGTCCAATTCACCATGTCCGCGGAGGAAATGACCTGGATGCGATCCAGTGCACTGAAGTCATTGTCTTTAATCGATCCATCATTGTTATAAACATACGTATCACTTGACATGTAGACATACACCCTTCCACCATATACCAATGAATAGGGATCAGCTCCCAATTTATGATCCACTAGAGGGTTGGAATTTCCAGGGAGTTTAGCCAGTGGTCGATTGGCAGCATCTACACTTAGCACGAGAGAGACACCAAGCAATAAAGTGAAGGAGAGAAATAAAGCTAGACATTTTCTAATCATAACAATAACCTCCGTTTTTTTATATGGTCCAAAGCCGAGCTATTCGTAAATTTATCAAACTCAAGAATATACTCAGACCTCTACCCGTAAGGAGAACTGCTGTGAAGAGGGCACGAGAAATAGACATGAAATCGCTTACATTTATTGAATTTAAAAGTGAACTACGAGAGGAGAGTCACCATATACTGGTCTCTGTTCATTTATTGACAACTCCAGTTATGTGTTGGAGAAAGTATAGTAATCATAAACATTGGGTTATTAAATATTAATATGTAAATTGATTGCAAATAATGGTTTTATTTGGCGCAATCATAGCATGTTCTATCAAAAATAACAATATCATTCTATTTTCTAAAAAAAGCGAATCGAAAGGAACGTAAATTACGATACCAATGGCATGCTGGACCTTTTGCAAAATCGAGATATCCGACCTGTTATCCCAAGCAAGCGCAATCGACGGGTGAAACTTTAAGTTGGCATTAGTTAAACACACTATGTCCATACGTTGTATGCTGAACATGACTGGATAAATTAGTATGAATGATTGCAGCAGAAGAGGCAGCCCTGCAGGGATGCTTTTGCCTGTCCAGGGGAGATTGCATTAATGCAACACTGATATCCAATTTCCAGTATCCTAAATTAGTGCAATAAATGTTGTAAAGTTAGTATGGGCAGTTACCTGATTCATTCATTATTATAAATGCTGTAATCTACATTACCTAGAGTGGGGTGACAAAGTTGAACGAAAGTAAAAAGAAGACGGATCGGCAGTCTGCTGATGGTAGGTGTGTTGACATGTCGGCCGTGTTGAACGGGTGTAGCAGCAATAGCGAGCGGTCACAAGCCGGGTGACACAAAAACTACATGTGCAGGCTGGAGATAAGAACGGTAAATACGATCAACCGGTAACAATTACGTATTTGTGACCATGGGGTTCAGATGTTAAGTTCAAACCAGGAGAAATCATACCAAATGGACAAAAGAAAAGCTGGGAATCGAGTTGAAAAATCAGTAGGTTTCTCCATCCACAAACAATGCATTTAAGACAAAACTGCGTTTGTCTCTTGTATCAAGCGCTGACTTGCTGATATTATTTCATATCGCGGCGAATTTAATTTGGTTCGAGAACTGATTGAATCTCTGACAAATTTGTGGAAGCCGGCGAATTGTTTGATCAATATGCTGACGAGACATGGAAGGAATGTCGAGGGACAAGAACATGGCCCGATTACCAATTATCCAACAAATGGTAGTCATCTTGAACTTTCGAGTTCGTTATCCGTTTCACGGATCGACTTTATCACAAATTCAGAGAAAGCTTTTACTGTTGGAGATAACCACTTTTTCTTTTTAATCAGCATATGGGAGTATATCGGATCGAACTTTTCGGAATGACTTACGATTTTAAGTTTTCCTCTATTCACGTCTTCTTTAACTGTAATATAAGGCAAAAAAGAAAATCCAAGCCCACTCATAACGGTTTGTTTAATCGCCTCAATACTCCATAACTCCATGGTTTGAAATGGGTGAATATCATGCTTTACAAGATATCTTTCAAACATGGTCCGATAACTACAGCTTTCTTCATTCGTAATAAAAAAATGGTTGGTGTTCTCTCGCTTATATTCATCGAAATGGTCTGGACCGTCATTGCTGCACACCAGGACAATGTTCTCCTGGGCCAAAGAATAATGAATGCATTTTTCCGGATGTATTTCCGGGTAGACCATGAAAGCCACATCTACACGTCCACTGATTAAGTCAACCTGGTTTTGTTCACATGTACCGTTGATAAGGATGAATTTGACATGAGGATATTTCAAAGAGAATTCCCTTATAATCGGGCTTAATCTAGAAATTGTTAAAGACTCTGGTGCAGCCACCTTTATAGCACCTTTAACCTCCTGGTTGCTTCGTATATTTCTAATCTGGTCATGAGTAGCCAGTAGATCTTCTGCCAGAGGTATTAATTCTCTCCCTAATTGAGTAAGTTTCAAGTGCCTTCTTTCGTAAGTGAAAAGCTCCCCGCCAATCTCTTCTTCAAGCGACTGTATATGGGCAGTGATCGTGGTCTGAGTGTATCCCAATTGCGATGCAGCCCCTGTATAACTTCCGATTTCGATAATCGTCTGAAATGTAATAAGGTGTCTAATTTCCATCGATGTTCTCCTTAGGTTTAATTTCTATCGATAAAAATGATAATGATTTTGAATATTTCAATTTTATTAATGAACAGATCCATCATACATTAGAATCCTTCTGATCGTAAAATAATCTACAAGGGAGGAAACAATGAATGGAACCGTTCAAAATTTCAATTCCAGAGCAACAACTGCATGATCTGTCTATCAGACTAAAACAGGTTCGATGGCCTTCGAGTTTCTCTGTAGAACCATGGGCTCTGGGGACAGACCGTTCCTTTTTAAAGAGATTAGTTGATTATTGGAGCACGGAATACAACTGGCGTGAACAGGAAGCATGGTTAAACCGTTTCCCGCAGTTTATGGAACATGTGGATGGCTTCGATATACACTTTGTACACGTTCGGGGTGAAGGCACATCCGCACGACCACTGTTGTTGACTCATGGATGGCCAGGATCATTTGTAGAGATGTTAGAACTAATCCCTTATCTAACAACCCCATCACTATATGGTGGACATGCTGAAGAGGCTTTTGACGTGATTATTCCCTCATTGCCAGGCTTTGCATTTTCGAGTAAACCCACACGACCGGGAGTGGGGTCCAAATACGTAGCTACGCTTTGGGCAAAACTTATGGATCGTTTGGATTATGAAAGGTATTTGGTTCAGGGAGGGGATATTGGAGCAGGGGTCTCAACATGGTTAGCATTCATGTACCCTGAACGGGTGATGGGACTTCATCTCAATTATATTCCAGGAAGCTACAAGCCACCCCTCACTCCGAATACACCATCTGTTAGCGAAGAAGAGCAAGCTTACTTAGACATCGTAGCTGAGTGGTTGGACCGAGAAGGTGCTTATAGCGCCCTTCATAGAACGAAGCCGGAAACACTGGCTTTTGCACTAAGTGATTCCCCAACCGGTCTTGCCAGCTGGATGGTAGAAAAATTTCAAGGTTGGAGTGACTGTGACGGGGATATCGAAAGGTCTTTCTCACTTGATCATATCCTCACTAACATATCGATTTACTGGTTTACCAATTCGATTGCTTCTTCCATGCGAATATATACTGAAGGTACCAAAATGCCACTGCATTTCACCGAAGATCAGCGTGTTACTGTTCCAACAGGGGTCTCCTTATTTCCCAAGGAGCTGCCCACGCCTCCCCGAAGCTGGGTAGAACGCGCCTATAATATTACGTACTGGGAGAAAGCGAATAAAGGCGGTCATTTTGCCGCTATGGAAAATCCTAAATTGTTTGCCGAACATCTATATCATTTTTTTCATTCCTTAAGCATCTGATCGTCTCTATCCTTGAGAGGGTTATGAACAACCAGTACATTTTTTACCAGACATACATTTACCCCTTAAAGGGGAATGGACACAAAGTTGGCCCTCAAACTTTGTCTCAGAGATTACCACAGTGAAACTGGAGTTGACCTGACTACTAAGATCATGTGAAAAGGGGCAAATTTTGTGTTACTGTAAAATATGTAAATGCAAAGCGGTAACACAACCCATTATTCTTCTACGAAATCACATATGAGATTCATTCCGCTTCGGTAGGTTCACATATTAGTCCATATAAAATGAGAAAAATATCGGGGTGTATACACTTAAATAGATACATTTATCCATACTTCTCTTAATGATAATTCAGCCAAGTATATTCACAACCTCAACCATACTACACAGCTTCGATATTGTTATATGAATAAAACTGATCGAAACCGTCAGTATCACTCACTAATCTCAAGGCAAAGGAGCATAGATGATCCAACAAAATAACCAGTACTCTTGAATGAACTTACAGGGCAAAGAGAGCTTGGAATAATTCAATGCGCAATAAAAAGCTCATGTCGTTGGCTTTGCGTCTAGTTATCGAAGAAAAAAAGGACATTGACCATTTAATTAGTCGCTTATTTAGCGGCTTTTTATATTTTGGAACGACTGCCCGAACTAAAGATGAGAGATTTTATTATATTTCCGGAAAGTGTACAGTTCATACTTTGGAAAACCTGACAAGGCCTTGATCGATATGTGGGTGAAAAGGAAAACTGAAGAGGGGGTTATTCGAAAAAATAAATGCGGTGAAACTTGGGGGCACAGTCTAATAAAGCAATTTAATCGCTCTGTAAGCTTGCTAATGATCTCAAAAGAGGGCATCGCATTTCCTTTCTCAATTTGACTAATGTAACCTCTGGTTCCAACATCTCTAGCTAGATCCTTCTGACACATTTATAAAACTTTTTGTAAGTTCTTTTTCTTCTTCCTAGTAAATAAGAATCTGTGTAGCCACGGTATTGGAAGAGGGAGAGGGCTTGGTAATTACAATCGAGCCCTTTTTATTTACAGGTGCAGGGTATGTCGTTGAGCAAACGGATGGATGGCCTTTATGTGTACCCGACAATAGCTTTGTGGCACAACATGAGCATACCATAATAAGGTGTATCAGCCGAAAAATATAAGAATAATCAAAATCTATAAAGAATGAACTGTACCCTGTCAGTCAGACATGAAGAAGAAACTATGTCTACTTGGCAGGGTACTTTCATTGGTTTCTCTGACTTAAGGAGGAAGAATTGATGTGGAAGAAATGTAGTTTGTTTTTATTAGTTCTAGCATTTGTGTCGATTTGCATTTCTGAAATGCCTGCGTCTGCTGCCAGCTCTACAATTACCAAGCATATAGGAAATTCTAACAATGAAATTTGAAATGGAAGGAGAAGATGTCAAAACGTGCTATGACAGATGAAGCCAAAGCATTGAATCCTTGTTTTTCAATCTTCTATGCCGTGAATATGAGAAAAGGCTGAACCAGCTTGTGAAAGCTTTTTATATTATTTTGTGCTGCTATCCTTCCACTGAGAAAGCTAGGACAGAATCAGGATTTTGAGGCTTCTTTAAGGATGTTATTACATAAGAGCGGATCTTAATACAATCTTAATGCTGTAGGCAAATTCGTAATACGGTACTGATTTTGCTCATGATATACTATGGATTGAGAGAGAATATAGTAGAGGGTGGGCACAGGATGGCAGCAAAACAGAACGATGCCGGGTCCATACTTGATCGAATTACTGACTTGCCGGTAAGAAAAAGTAGAGGAAGACTGAAAATTTTTGTTGGATATGCACCAGGTGTTGGGAAGACCTGTGCAATGCTTAGCGACGCTCACGAAGAGCAAAAAGAGGGTATAGATATCGTAGTTGGATATATTAAAAATTATGCCCGGCCATACACTGCGGCGTTGTTGGAAGGACTTGAACTTCTTCCTTACATCAAAATTTCAAATAAAGAATCCTCAACTAAGGAATTTGATCTGGACCAAGCGCTCCAGAGAAGTCCTGACCTTATTTTATTGGACGATTTGGCCCATACCAACGCGGCAGGATGCCGACATAAAAAAAGATATCAGGATGTGGAGGAACTTCTTCGCGCAGGAATTCATGTATATACGACGATGAATGTGCAACAGATTGAAAGTCTAACGGATATTGTCTACTCCATTACTGGCATTTCCGTTGACGAACGCATACCGGACAGTGTATTTGATAGTGCTGATCAGGTGGAATTAGTCGATATTGAACCGGATGATTTAATAGGACGTTTGAATAGGGGAAAGATTTACCCTGAGGAGGAGAATACACAGGCTCATTTATTTACCAAAGAGAAGCTGACGACTCTACGTGAAATTGCTTTGCGTAATACAGCAAGTCAGTTAAACCGAATCGCGGAGCAAATCAGTGAGCAGGCGAAAAGAAATGAATTTGATACGAAAGAACATATTCTGGTCTGTCTGTCTTCGGCTGCTTCCAATAAGAAAGTGATCCGAACAGCAGCAAGAATGGCGGCAGCTTTTCATGGTCATTTCACCGCGTTGTTTGTGGAAACACCAGAAGCGAGAGAATTGACATCAAAAAATAAAGCGGAGTTAAGGGAGAACCTTAGGCTGGCTGAGCAAATGGGTGCACAAATCGCAACGATGTATGGAGACGATATTCCAGGACAGATTGCCGAATATGTCAAAACAAGCTGTGTATCGAAAATTGTCCTAGGACGCTCCCCTTACAAGAGGAGAGGGCTTGCAAAATCCAATGTAAGTGATAAACTAACGGCCTTACTTCCTAATATTGAAATCTATATTATCCCCTATACTCAGTCTTCCTTCTATAAAAGATTGCCTTTTTACGAAAAATACCCATTGCTGTCGTTGGCAGATACTATCAAGACCATTGCTATCTTGGCTGTGTGCACAATTATTGGCTTGTGGTTTAAGTATTTGGAATTCCGAGAAGCTAACATTATCACCGTGTACATTCTGGGAGTTTTGTTAAATGCAATTGTGACCAAGGGCAGAATGTATAGCGCCATTTATTCGGTTATGAGTGTACTTGTGTTTAATTATTTTTTTACCGAGCCTTATTATTCTTTACAGGCTTATGATTCAGGCTATCCGGTCACCTTTCTGGTCATGCTGGCTGCTTCTTTCATGACGAGTACACTAACTATGCGAGTAAGAGAGCAGGCTCGGCAATCCGCGCAAAAAGCTTACCGTACCGAGGTGCTTCTGGAAACAAGCCGGAAATTGCAACAGGCCAAAGACTCTCCGGCTATTATTAATGAAATGGCACATCAAATGGTAAAGTTGTTGGACAGAATGGTCATTTTCTATTCAGTTGACCAAGGGGTACTGTTGGCGCCGCAGTTTTTTCCAAAGAAAGAATCTGCAGTTGATCCAGGGGTCTACACAGGAGGCAACGAACGTGCAGTTGCAGAGTGGGTATATAAAAACAACAAGCGTGCAGGAGCAACGACGGATACTTTTTTTGGCGCTAAGTGTCTATATCATGCGGTGCGTGGAGGAGAACAGGTTCTTGCGGTGGCAGCTATTGTAATGGATGAGGAAGAACCTTTAGAAGTTTTTGAAAATAGCCTAATGCTTGCCATGCTGGGAGAATGCGCGCTGGCGCTAGAGAAAGAAAAACTGAACGAAAGACAACAAGAGATTTCCATGCAAATCCAGCAGGAGCAACTCCGTGCCAGTCTGCTTCGGTCCATTTCTCATGATTTACGCACTCCACTTACCAGCATCTCAGGCAATGCGGGGATTCTTCTTGGAAACCCAGAGGTACTAAACGAGGAACAGAAAAAAGGTCTATATACGGATATATATGACGATTCCATGTGGTTAATCAATTTGGTAGAAAATTTGCTGTCTATTAGTCGAATCGAAGGTGGTACTCTAAATCTGAATTTTCAGGCAGAATTAATGGAGGAAGTCATTTCGGAGGCTCTGCTTCATGTGAATCGCAACAGTGTGAAGCATGTCATTCAGACGGAACTGGATGATGAATTGATGATGGCTCGAATGGACTCCCGACTTATTGTTCAGGTATTGATCAATATGATTGATAATGCAATCAAGTATACCCAAGATGGCTCTCACATCACAATTTCAGCAAGACGCGAGAGACATATAGTCATTGTAGAAATCTCAGATGATGGCCCCGGTATTTCTTCAGAAGAAGTCAAGGTTAGACTGTTTGAGATGTTTTATACGGCAGACAACATTCATGGGGACGGACGTCGTGGATTAGGATTGGGGCTTTCTCTGTGCAAATCAATTGTGAATGCTCATGGAGGTACTATTGGTGTTAAGGACAATATCCCTAAAGGGACGGTTTTTTATTTTACCCTGCAAGCTGAGGAAGTGAATGTTCATGAATAAACCTTTTATTCTTGTTGTGGAGGACGATAAACCCATCCGCAAGCTGATTACGACAACGCTGGAGACACAGGGGTATAAATATCATACGGCTGAAACAGGGGAAGCATCGATTTTAGAAGCAGTATCCAAGCAGCCGGATCTAATGATTCTGGATTTGGGGTTGCCGGATATGGATGGTGTAGATATCATAAAAAAGTTTCGTGCATGGTCGAATATGCCTATTATTGTGGTCAGCGCACGCAGCGAAGATCGGGATAAAATAGATGCGCTGGATGCCGGAGCGGACGATTATCTAACAAAGCCCTTCAGTGTAGAAGAACTGCTGGCCAGACTTCGAGTCAGTTTACGAAGAATTCGAAATGACAGTGATAAGCTCCTGAAGGATGCTTCCATCTTTATTAATGGAAATTTGAAAATTGATTATGCAGCAGGATGCGTATGGATTGGTGAAGAAGAAATTCACCTGACCCCAAGCGAATATAAACTGCTTTGCCTGCTGGCAAAACATGTAGGCAAAGTACTGACCCATAATTTTATCCTGCATGAAATCTGGGGCAACCACAGCTATGACATTCCTGCCCTGCGTGTGTTTATGGCAACGCTGAGAAAAAAAATAGAAAAACCATCATCACAAACTAAGTTTATTCAAACACATATCGGAGTTGGTTACCGTATGCTTCAGGTTGGAGATGATGGCTAGGTAACAATACCATTATGTAATTAGAGATCATGCTCTTATGGAGCATGGTCTCTTTATTTTTCATCTGCCACTAAATCTTAAGATGATCTTTATACCTATATGAAAACCCTAATCCTAAACTAATGGTGAAAATGTTACGCTGAACTCTGAAGTAAAGAGGATAAGGAGGTTCGGCATGTGAGATGGGCACTACCTTGTTCGTCTGTTTCATCGGCTAAGCTGTCAACTGAGTGAAAGGGAAAGAGGTATGGGGAATGAATGAAATTTTAACAAGTGCGGGTCTGATCTCAATTGTGCTGGCGGTGCTGTATTCCGTTAAAAAAATATATGATTTTATCGATTTGCAGAAGGTGACACGGAAGGATATCTATGAGAACTATGATATCTATAAAGCAGCTCAGAAGTTTGCTCTCGGTACACCCGTCGATGAGATCAGAGAAATCCTGACAAACAGCTATGAGTTAGACGATAACCAGGTTGAAGAGACAATGTTTTTGGCTCTTCCTCATCGGAACGATACCGATGGTGGTTATCTTGCCTTTATCAAGGCTGTAAATCGGGTGCTGGAACAAGAGGTTTATAGCTAAACTCCGAAAGAAGGAAAAATATGAATCGTCAGGCCGCGTTACCTGGTGTTTGCTCCCAATCTGGCCAGAGAACAATTTCTACAAGCGCTGAGTGAAGAAGAAAAATTATTTGTTGCTTTGGCATCCAATCCTGATCAACAACACCATTTGTAAGAATTAGGAGTAGAAAATGTTATTGAAAGCTTAGAAGGCTTATTCCACTTGTTGAAGACGGAGTGAGCCCTTTTTACATGCAGAAAATTCAACTACAATAAGCAATTAAAACCGGCAAGTCATATATGCAAAGAGGAAGGGAGAATAAGTTCTATAAATTCCATGAAAGCGTTTGACATATTTGAATATCAATCTATAATTATGAACAGAATTGGACCTCACTGAGATGCAAGTATCCTGATTTTTTCAATCTGAATCGGATTAAGATGTCGCCAATTTTCAAATAGGTCGCTGCCTATGAGGAATACGATAATTGATAGAGCTGTTGTTCATAAACAGCAAGCTTCATAACCAGGGGCTTGCTCTTTCATTTACCTAAGGAGAATGGGTCGGAATGACACTTAAAAAAAGAATCTTTTTATTGTTTTTTCTCAGCGCGTTTATTCCCTTTATCAGTATATTTGCAATTTCTTACTATACCATTGATTCCATTTTTGCGAATAAAATCAATGATGGAATTCGGAGCAATCTACAGCAGGTAACTTCATCACTGGAAAATTCAATTACCAACCTGAATCATGTTACTCAGCAATTATCATATAGTGGTACATTAGGAAAAAAACTGGATGAAGTCTTGAAGCCTTCCTCCAATATATTTGAATTGATTGAGGCTAGAGATGAATTAAAGAATGAGTTAAATGTCGTAACGTTTACTAATCCGAATATAGGTCTGACCTTATACTATTTCCAGAAAGAAGGCACTACACAGTTCGCTAACTTTCCCATCAAAGATCGTTTTTCTCCCGAGTCTTTGCCTGTGCTTTCCAAATCATATGGCATTGCGTACTATGGTCCCCATATGAGTATGAACCGATTTGATGATCAGCTTGTTTTATCTGCTATGCGAAAGGTACAGCTGCCTCAAAGGGACGATGTATATATTTACGTCGAATCCGGCTTTCGTCTTACACAGGATATACTGGGTTACAATCAATACAAAGGAGCTTTATCGCATTTAATCCTGAATGGTGAGGGCAACATTGTTTACAGTGAAATTCCAGAAGCGATGAAGGTCGGAGAGAATTTCTCCAGCATATCGAAAGGTACTGCAAAAGATGGAATATCCCGTGATTACCATTGGTTTAAGGAGGACTCCAGTCAGAATTGGAGCGTCATATCGGTAATTTCGCAGGCTAAGTATCAACAGGAGAAAAACCAATGGTTGCTTCAAATATTACTGGTCGCTTTATTTTTTCTCGGCTTTACCGTATTTCTGGCTTGGCTTCTGTGGAAGATGGTTTACAAACCACTAGGTCTGTTCCATTCGGAAATTAACGGAATGTCTCAGAATCCACAAAAGGCAGGAAGCCAGACCCGCACTCAAATTCCCGAGTTTGATTTTCTGTTGGGAGAATTCTCAAATATGCAGCATCAAATCGGCGACCTGTTCAAGGAAGTGCAGCAGAAAGAGAAGATTCGTGCAGATTTGGAAGTGGAAAAATTGTTATATCAGATCAATCCTCACTTTCTAATGAATACGCTGGATACTGTGCACTGGCTGGCCGTCATGAACGGACAAGGAGAGATTGACAAGTTGGTGCAATCCTTAAACAAGCTGTTGTATTACAATTTGGGTAAATTAGGGCAAGTATCCACGATGGAAGAGGAAATTGATGCGCTAAGACAGTACCTAATCCTGCAGCAAATTCGATATGACTTTGAATTTGACGTGCGTATTTCAGCGGATGATCAAGTTCTTCAAATACCTGTGCCTCGTTTTATTCTGCAACCGTTGGTTGAAAATTCACTTTATCATGGACTGAGTGACGAAGGTTTTATTCAAATTGAAGTTACACTTGCCAAAACGCTGAATATTTTAATACAGGATAATGGAGCAGGCATGACCGAGGAAGCGATTCAAAGACTTCTGAATAATCGTATAGCTGAACATAAAAAAGTAGGGATGGGCATCGGACTCAATTATGTCCACCGCATGTTGAGGGCACAGTATGGAGATCAAGCACAACTGGTGATCGAAAGTGAATTGGGTACAGGGACAAGTATACTGCTCATACTTCCTATCAAAGGAGAAGATGTCTGAGGATGATTAAGGTATTGATAGTGGATGACGATAAATTAGTACGAAAAGGAATAAGCTCCGCGATGCCGTGGAACGAGTTCAATATGGAGGTTATAGGAGAAGCAAGTAACGGGTTGAAAGCACTGGATTTTCTGAAAGCCCAACCGGTCGATCTGATGCTGACAGATCTCGCGATGCCGGTGATGTCAGGTATTGAACTGATGCGAGCTGCAAGGCAGCTCTATCCAGAACTACATATTGTTGTATTAACACTGCATCAAGATTTCGATTATATCCAGGAAGCGCTCAGACTTGGAGCCATCGACTATATAGCCAAAGTTCAGCTCGAGAAGGAGCAATTCGAACACGTGCTGCATCGAATACATACCCGGATTGACGAGCTGGCGAATACAAGACGAAAGCTGCCTCTGCTAAGTGAGACCAATGTCCATTATCGCCATGTGTATGCACTTGTTTCACTGGATCGCAAGTCAGGACAGAGCTGGCCGATTGAACTGACATCCAATGTAGACGAGATCCGATGGGAGGTTGAACGGAACAGCTGGATGTGGACGGCACCCATGGACGTAGAGGATCAGCTGTTCCATAAACTGAAGGAATCCCTGGATCAAGTTCCCCAAGTCGCCTTGCTGGTTATGTCCGATGTACAAGAGCGAACATGGTCGCAAATCCAAAACTGGATTATGAATTATACAGAAACGTCCTTATTCTATGCATACAATCCTTATGATCCTGTCATTTCCGTTTCGATGAATGTGGAGGACTCATTTCCAATAGAACCGCAGGATGAAGACATGGATCGTATTAGGCAAAGTTGGTTCCTATCACCATGGACCCACAACGACAGTTATTACAACCAACTGATTGAACAGTTCAAATCACTAAGACTGCATAAAGGCCAGCTGATGGGATTGCTATACTCTATAGTTATGGAATGGAATCACCTTTTTGCTCAGACTACGTTGGGTAGAATCTCAATGATCCATTCTTTTCAATCCTGGTACGAGGTAGAAGATTGGATCAAGCAGACCTCTGTGGGCATTCGTAAGGCAGATGAACAGACTTCGTATTCACAAGAAATTGTAGACGCCGTGAAAAAAGCGATTATGATCATGCAAAATAATTTGGACCAAGCTTTTACAGCTTCAGGTCTGTCCCAACAACTGAACATCAGCCGAAGCTATTTCAGTCAATGCTTCAAGGATTTGATGGGGAAAACCTTTAATGAGTACTCCCGATTTATACGAATAGAGAAGTCTAAAGAGTATTTATTGAATACAACCAACACGATTTTCTGGATTGCGGAGCGAGTGGGTTATACGGATGAAAAATATTTCAGCCGAATTTTTCGCGAATTGACAGGTCTGCTGCCAAGCGAATATCGACAGCTCGGCAGAGGGGATAAATAGCGTACTCTCCCAGATGACCAATAATCCGGGCGAAAGAAGGGAAAGCGATGATTAAGAAGATGGCTGCATGTGTTCTTGTCGTCAGCTTAATTACAGTGACAGTATATTTCAGCAACCCATACTTCCGGGAATCGCCAATGGGACCAACGAAAACAATCTCGGACACTGCCGCTGCCGATCCATTGGGGAAATATGAATATCCCGTTTCCATCCGACTGGGATATGTGGTAGATCCAACAGGCGCAGATCTCTCTGGAGGAGAAACACTTGAGAAGAATATATGGAAAACGATGATTAAACAAAACCTTAACATTGATGTCCAGGTATTATGGCAGGTGTCGAAGGAAAATCTGAGTCAGAAAATCGATCTGGCTATCGCCAGCAATGATCTGCCGGATGCCATGATTGTAAATCAGCTGCAGCTGAACGAGATGATCAAGGCTGGAGAAATTGAAGACCTAACCGAGGCATACAATAGTAGCGCATCACCGGAAATAAAAAAAATTATTGATAGCACAAACGGATTGGCTATGGAACAAGTGACCTTCGATGGCAAGATGATGGCTGTTCCTTCTGTGACAGCGGAAGACTTCAGCATGCTCTGGATTCGACAGGATTGGCTGGACCGTCTTGGACTGAAGCCGCCGAAAACGGTAGATGATCTGGAAGCTATCGCCAAGGCCTTTGTAGAGAATGACCCAGATGGAAACAGTAAGCGAGATACGATTGGCCTTGCTTCAAGCACTGGACTGTATAACGATTTCAACAACAGTGCTTTTTCTTTTGATCTAACCCCAATCTTCGCAGCATATGGATCTTTCCCGGGATATTGGCTGAGCAAAGATGGAAAACCTGTATACGGTTCGGTTCTACCGGAAACGAAGGAGGCCTTGGTCAAACTGCGTGAAATGTACGCCAAAGGCCTTCTCGATCCAGAACTGGGTATCCGCAAAGAAGCGGAAGAAACAGTTATTAACGGTCAGGCGGGGATGTTCTTTCAAGGTTTTTATGCTGGGTACTGGCCCCTTCCGAGCGCTTGGCAGAACGAGCCGGAGGCGAACTGGCAAGCATACGCACTCCCGCTGGATGCAAACGGAGCATACCATGTGAAGGTGGATAATCCGTCAAGTTCATTCTTGGTGGTACGAAAAGGATATGCTCATCCCGAAGCGATCATTAAAATTAACAATCTGTACCTTCGTGATGAGTTCAAGTACGGTACGCGTTTTATGCTGGGCCGCAATTTCTTTGCTCCGGCAGATGAAGCACGATATGAATCGAAGGCAGCGCAGGATATTCTGATGGGAACCAAAACACCCGCCGATTTCAAGGACAAGTCTGAATACAAATTGCTGGAAAACTTAGTTTCGACAATAAAACAAACCAAATTGAAGCCTTATGATCAATATGGTATTTCCTATTGGAATGAACACAGCGACAGCTTTATGCGGGGGTATTCGCTTCTTGTAGGCGGAAGAAATTTTTTCGATCCAAACATCCATAAAGTTCGAAGCCTTACCTATATACGAACTCCAACGATGGAGAAGGCTTGGGGTGAACTATCAAAACTGGAACATGATACATTTTTAAAAATTATTTTAGGCGCTGAACCGATCGATTCATTTGATCAATTTGTCGAGGAATGGAAGGAACAAGGGGGTGATCAAGTGACTGTGGAGGTGACTGCACACCATAATCATCGCTGAAGACCATCATGAATGTGATACGATAAATTCTATAAGACACTCTTAAAATTCCATTAATCAAGCCGACGATTCCTATTTCAGGAGCTGCCGGTTTTTTTTGTTCTTCACTTTGATTAGTAAGTAAGGATAGACAAATGTATGTCGGTAGGTAGGATAAATGCTTACAGGCCAACTCTGGCTTTATGATCCCAGATGAAACCGCATACATTTCTCTATCCAAACAGACGCACAATCCCTATCTCGATTTGTCTTCTCCGAGTCTTATAATGAAAGCGCAAACAACAATGATAGGGAAATATTCAGAACGAAGGGGAATCGAATGTGATGAGAACTAAATGGTTCATAAAAAGAAACATGTTGACGAGACGTCTGGCCGTGTTGTCGATGTCTGCCCTGATGATTTCAACCCTTGCAGCCTGTGGGGGTTCCTCCAACCCTCCCACTGCGGAGGAAGCGGGCAAGTATGAGGTAACACCGGGAGACCCATTCAGTGCCTATAAAGACGAAATAACCGTAACGATGGGTCGTGTGACTACAGCCAACCCGAAACTGCCGGCTGGAGATACGTATGAAAACAACGCGTATACTCGGCTGGTCAAAGAAACGTTTAACGCTCAGATTAAAGACCAATTTGAAGCAAACGGAGAAGATTACAGCCGTCAGGTTTCTCTCGCCATCGCCTCTGGGGAACTGCCTGACATGATGCGTGTCGATTCCAAGGATGAGCTCAAAGAACTGGTTGATAATGATCTGATTGAAGATATGACGGAAATTTACAAGCAGTATGCCACAGATAACATCAAGAACATTTACGAATCTTATGAGGGCCGTGCATTAGATAATGCGACGATAGATGGACGTTTAATGGGACTTCCTGCTACTTCCCTAGATTCCGCGCCAACCATGGTCTGGGTTCGTCAGGATTGGCTGGATTTACTGGGTATCCAACTTGACGCAGACGGAGACGGGGCCATCAAGCTGGATGATGTGGAGAAAACGGCCGAGGAATTCCTGAAAAGAGATCCTGGCCAATCCGGGAAACCGGTAGGTATCCCCTTTGTGAACACCCTTAATACAAGTGACTATAATGGTTCCGCCTATACCATGCTGGGAGTTGCCTCCACCAAGGGTGCATTCCCTCAATACTGGATGAAGGGAAAGGATGGCAGCATTGTTTATGGCTCGACAACAAAGGAAACCAAGCAGATGTTAGGCGTCATGGCAGATTGGTTCAAGAGAGGCATCATCGATCCGCAATTTGGAACACGCACATTTGATGATATTACGGCACTGTACACCAACGGCCAAAGCGGTATTGCTTTTGGACCATGGCATATTCCCGACTGGGGTCTGAGCAGCGTGAAGCAGATGGATAAGAATGCGAAATTCACGGCTTACACTTTGGAGGATGCAGACGGAAAGGTAAACGTGGCACACGCCAATCCAGCCAATCAGTTTATCGTTGTGAGAAAAGGATATGAACACCCGGAACTTGCCGTTAAAATAGTAAACCTTTTCTACGATAAACTGGCAAATGATAAAAATGTGGAAACATCTATGCCAGAAGCCGCCAAGTATCAAGAGAACGGCGTAGACGGTTCTACCAGACCTTTTAATATTGAAGTCAACTCGGCTACCTCGCTGCTGGATGATTACTCTGACGTTGTTCGCGGGATTAAAGGGGAGATTAGTCTGGATCAGGTCCGGACAACCGAATCAAAGAACAATATTGAAAGTATCCAAACCTACTTGAGCGATATGGATACGGATAACGTAACAGCCTGGGCGAAATATCACTCGCGTATCAACGGAGTGGGACTCATCGACAAACTGACACGGGAAAACAAATTCGTCTGGATGACACCCGCTTTCTCTGGCACTACACCAAGCATGAAACAGACATGGGCTAATCTGACCAAGATGGAGCAGGAATCTTTCATCAAAATCGTGACTGGTGCAGAATCTCTGGATTACTTCGATACTTTCGTTAGCAATTGGAAGAAACAAGGTGGGGACCAGGTAATTCAGGAAATTGAAGACGAGGCTGCATCCGAAAAATAAACAATCATGAACTGCTAGAAGGGCCGCGATAAGCAGCCTTTCTTCAGGAAAGGGGTCCATCCATGAAACAGGGAAATGATAGAGCAAAAGTTCGGTTGGGCACGGGTGCCATGTATCATATGATGATGCTTCCGGGAATTTTATTTTTACTGGTATTCAGCTATGTTCCGATGGTCGGTGTCATTACGGCGTTTCAGGATTATATACCAGCCAAGGGGATGTTTGGCTCCAAATTTGTAGGGCTGAAGCATTTTATTTATATGTTTAAGCTGCCGGACATCGCACAGGTTTTTAGTAATACGTTGGTGATTGCCATTGCCAAGATTCTATTGGGAACAATGATGGCTATCATTTTTTCCATTTTGTTAAATGAGATCCGCATCAAATTCGTTAAAAAATCCGTACAGACAATTGTTTATCTGCCACACTTTCTATCCTGGGTAGTTCTAGCATCCGTGGTTGTTAACATGTTCAGTTTGGATGGAATTGTGAATCAAATTTTGGCTTTTTTCGGTCTGGAGAATATTAATTTTCTCGGCAGCAACACCTGGTTCCAGCCGCTGATTATTGGGACAGACGTGTGGAAGGAGTTCGGTTACAGTTCCATCGTCTATTTGGCTGCAATTACTTCGATTGATCCGGGTCTGTATGAAGCGGCAGGAATGGATGGAGCCAGCTGGTGGAGAAAAGTATGGCATATTACATTGCCAGGTATGTTGCCTATTATCCTGCTCATGGGAGTGATGAGTCTGACCAATATTTTGAGTGCTGGCTTCGATCAAATTTATAATCTGTATAATCCAGTTGTCTATGAGTCGGGAGATATTCTGGATACTTATGTATATCGGATTGGACTCGTTGGGCGACAGTATAGCTTCGGTACGGCTGTTGGCCTGTTCAAGTCAGTGATCGGTATTGTTTTGCTATTGTCCGCCAACCATTTGGCCAAGAAATACACCGACCGAAAAATATTCTAAGGAGGCAAAGCCTATGTCATATTCTGTAAGCCTAAAAGATCGAATTGGCCGGTTTGTCATCAATGCCATCGTCATATTGCTGGCATTGATCTGCCTTCTTCCGTTATGGAATATCGTTGCGATTTCATTCAGCAGCAGCGAGGCCGTGTCAGCTAATGCTGTAGGTCTCGTACCGGTCAATTTTACAACAGCAGCGTATACGAAAATTATCGATGATGCTCAGTTCTGGCGTTCCTTTGGCATATCTGTTCTACGTGTTGTGCTCACACTTATTCTCAACATGATTCTTATTATTTTAATGGCATACCCGCTCTCCAAGTCGAAAAGGGAATTTAGGGGCAGAAACATTTATATGAATGTTATGATTTTTGCCATGTTGTTCAGCGGCGGGATGATCCCGAGTTATCTACTGATCAAAAACCTCGATATGCTTAATACAATTTGGTCGCTTGTTCTACCGGGAGCTGTCCCTATATTCAGTGTCATCCTTGTCATGAACTTCTTCTCTGCTGTACCTAAGGCGCTAGAAGAAGCAGCATTCATCGATGGGGCGAATCCGCTCCAGGTTCTGTTCAAAGTATATGTTCCCGTGTCCATCCCTGCGCTGGCGACGGTAGCACTATTCAGTATCGTGGGAACGTGGAATGATTTCTTTAGCGGTTTGATCTATATGACCCAAGTCAGCAATTATCCGCTAATGACTTATATTCAGTCCCTTAACGTGAATATTGCCGAACTTCTTCAATCCGGCACCAACTCAGCACAACTCAGCAACCTGACTGAAATTTCAAACAAAAATCTAAATGCGGCCAAAATCGTAGTCGCTGTCATCCCGCTACTGCTGATTTATCCGCTGCTTCAAAAATATTTTGTGACTGGAATTGTTGTAGGATCGGTAAAAGAGTAATTGTATGATGTGACTTGATTAAGATAAAAACACTATGCGTCTATTGGAAAGGTTGTAATGAACAATGGAAAATAAAAATTGGTGGAAAGAAATCGTTGTATACCAGATATATCCACGGAGCTTTCAAGATAGTAATGGTGATGGAATCGGCGATTTGAAAGGAATTGTTTCCCGTCTGGACTATTTGCAGCAACTCGGTGTCGGTGCGATTTGGCTATCACCAGTTTGTAAATCCCCTCAGGATGATTTCGGTTATGATATTTCGGACTATCGGGATATTGATCCGATGTTCGGGTCTTTGGATGATATGGGGATGTTAATTCATGAAGCTGGGAAACGTGACATTCGAATCATAATGGATTTAGTGTTGAACCATACTTCCGATGAGCATCCATGGTTTCAAGAAGCAAAAAAAAGTAAAGAAAATCCGTACCATGACTATTATGTCTGGAGAGATGGCGTTGAAGGAATGCCACCAAACGACTTGGGTTCCATCTTTGGTGGTTCAGCTTGGGAATGGGTACCCGAGATAGGACAATATTATTTACATCTTTTTTCTGTAAAACAGCCGGATCTCAACTGGGAAAACCCAAAAGTCCGACAAGAAATTTACGAAATGATCAATTGGTGGATAGGCAAGGGTGTAGGCGGTTTTCGGCTTGACGTAATTGACTTAATCGGAAAAGAACCAGATTTGAAAATTACCAGCAACGGGCCGAATCTGCATAAGTATATCAGGGAACTCAGCAAGGAGACGTTTCAAAAAGCAGGAGACCTGCTGACGGTTGGAGAAACATGGGGCGCTACGCCAGAGATCGCCAAATTGTATAGCAACCCGGACGGCAGTGAGTTTTCAATGGTATTTCAATTTGAACATATTAGTTTGGACGAACAAGAGGGGAAAGGGAAGTGGGATCTTAAGCCTCTAGATTTTCAAGAATTAAAAAAAGTGTTATCTAAATGGCAGACAGAGCTGAAGGGGGATGCCTGGAACAGTTTGTTTTGGAATAATCACGACTTACCCCGAATCGTTTCTCGTTGGGGAAATGACGGAGAATACAGGATAGAATCGGCTAAAATGTTGGCAACCCTTCTTCATGGCATGCGAGGCACACCATACATTTATCAGGGGGAAGAATTAGGAATGACGAATGTTCAATATCCAATTGAAGACTATCGGGATATTGAGTTACTAAATTTCTACAAAGATAGAATTGAGAAAGGATACCCTGAAGATAAAGTTATGGAGTCAGTCTTTGCAAAGGGGCGTGATAACGCTCGAACACCAATGCAGTGGGACGCTTCCGACAACGCTGGTTTTACATTAGGGAACCCTTGGATTAAAGTAAACCCGAATTATAAGGATATCCATGCACAAGAAAGTTTAAATAACCCTGAATCCATATTCCATTATTATCGGAAACTAATCCGATTAAGGAAAGATCATGAAGTGATCATATATGGGGATTATGAGCTGATGTATCCCGAGAATAAAGATTTGTTCGCATACACTCGAACGCTGAAAGGAACCAAACTACTTGTAGTATGTAATTTTCAAAAATACACAACCCATCTCCCACTTCAGAAAGAGCTGGCAGAGACTAAACAGCTGCTAATATCCAATTATCCAAATAACATGTCTGATATAGAAATGCGTCCTTATGAAGCGAGGATGTACCTTATCGATACACTCAATAAATGAAAATGAATATCGTACAAAAGTGTATGATCAATAAATTTCTAATCTTAACTGGTTGAAAAATATTTATGAATTGAATTTAGAATAAGGGAAAAAGGATCAAGCAATATGAAAAGGGCATGGTGGAAAGAAGCTGTGGCTTATCAAATTTTTTATGGACTCCAATGGGGATGGCATTGGTGATATAAAGAGGATGATTCCTTTCATAGTCGAGGTATGAAAGGAATCATGGATTTGTTGATCAATCACACAGGCGACGAACACCCGTGGTTTATCGAATCAAGATCTCTTCGCTAGATTTGATTACTTACAGAATAAAGCTGAGACAAGTGACCTAAAGCCATATATCCAGCGCAATGTTATGGCCAAAATGGATTTAAATGTAGTTAAAGAAAGCCAAGAAACCATTGCCAATCGTATGGATGGGAAAATTCTCAGGGAAGACGATTTTGAGTCATTTAGGCAGTTTATATCTCATGATTTCGGAGAAATCAATAAAGAGAATAAACGTATTTTCAATTTCCATCAGTTTAATCGTGAACGGGATACAGCCATTGTTTCCCTCATTTTAGGATCTGGTCTTAGGCTCTCTGAGGTAGCAGGTATTAACATTGAAGATCTGGATATAAATAAAGCTTTAGTGCGTGTTATACGCAAAGGTAATAAAGAACAATATGTATATTTCAGCAAGCGTTACTGGATTTAGAAAATTATCTGCAGATCAGAGAATCTAGATATATCCCAGAAAAAAACGAACCTTTTTTGTTTATTGCAGCTCCCATAGGTCGTAAAGGAAAAAGCAGACGCTTAACTCAGCGATCCATAGAGAAACTGATCGAAAAATATGCTACAGCTTTTGGAAAACCAGCTTTAACCATGCATTCTCTGAGACATTCATTTGCAACACGTTTTCCAACAGAAGTCATATAAGAAATGGGATAAACTTGTTGTCACTGAACATCAACGGACAAATATCACGTGTCGGATGATAAAAACATTATCTCATTAATTGCTGCGGAAATCGCGGCTTTTTTATTTTGTGAGATAAAGTTCTTGTCAAAACCAAATGACAAGAACTTTATCTCATCACCGATTTTGACAAGAATATTATCCCATTTCCAACAAACCAATTCGGGTTATTGTACCATTTCACGATAGGAGCACCCCTTGAGTCACGGGCTTGATCGTTCACAGCCGAAAGTGGAAGATCTATAATCTTAGGATCATCATCGGAAGTATTGAGAAGCACATAGACGAATTGAAGACTTTATACATTTTTACAATAAGATACGTGCCTGTTATCTTCTGTCGCAATTTCTATTTTAGCGGCTTTTTTATGTTATCGGTACAAGTTCTTGTCCCGAGCCAAGGACAAGAACATGTTCCGATTGCCGATTTGATGATGATCTAAACAGATAACTTACAGTCCACTATTCACCACAACACACAAACTGATGTTCATTCGAAGGTCATGTTTGATTTTCGTGTGTAAAACTGGGTGGAGAGTTGGCTATTTCTGATGAGACGTGCGAATACAGGTGGGTTCCAAAGGAAAATGTTCAATTCAGTAAGCCCATTAATATACGGGTGAAACCTTCTTCCAAGATGAGCCACTATACAATCCAACGTTTGCTTTCTTCAGGCACAACAGGCTTGGTTTCATCTGAACGGGCAGGATAGAGCAATAGCGACAAGACCTATCCCAGTAGTTCTTTGGCTCCGTTCATCATTAAGGGCATAGCCTGTTTAACAAATGATTCCGCACTTATTGGGCACCCCTCATTGTTCCAAACGTAAGCAGCCCCATACATCCCCCAACTTAACATGATAGAAGCTGTATTTATTAAGAAGTGCGCGTTTGGACTCGATGGCATCTTGTCTTTGTCTATAAAGGAAAGAAGTATCGTTTGAATTTTTTCCTTTATTTGAATTTCGAATACAAGTCCAAGCGATGTATACCTTCTTTTGCACATCGTGCTTAGACCCTTGTGAAAATCGCACACACCCAGAAAAATACTCTGAATTGTTTCTTCATTTAGAACTTCGTGACCGTTTATTCTACGATTTATGATTGTCATAAATGATTCCATTAGTTTGGCCTCAAGAATTTCGAATTTATCTACAAAGTGCGCATAAAAAGTCGCTCTGTTAACAGTAGCCCGCTCTGCAATATCCCTAACGGTTATCGATTCAAAGTCTTTTTCTTGAATTAATGAAGCAAAAGCGTCTTGAAGGAGTCGCCGTGTACGTATCACACGAGGATCAGCTTCATTCTTTTTAATGGTCATCGTTAAGATCTCCCCTAATAAAACGACATTATAGAAATGGTGTTGTCTATACAACGGTTTATGGTTATTGATGATTGCGTACCATTCGGTTGGTATTATAACATATAAATACAACAAGTGTTGTTCAAACTACTAATGTTGTATTGAAACAAAATGCAGAATGCTGCTTTTCCAAAAGGAGGAGAGAACCATGTCGGTTTCACAACCGTCACTAACGATGGAGCACCAACTTTTTTTTGATGTTATTGGAGAACGCCGGTCAGTTCGTAGCTATGATCCCGAGATCAAGATTTCGCGGGAGGAATTGACCGAAATATTGCGGCAAGCCACGCTCGCTCCTTCAGCCGCTAACCTGCAGCCGTGGCGTTTTCTAGTTATCGACTCGCCGGAGCTGAAGCAGAAGCTGCTTCCGATCGCATTCACTCAACAGCAAGTGGTCGAGGCTTCGGCTGTCATTGCGCTACTCGGAGATTTGGAGTGTTATAAATCGGCCGAGAAAATCTACGGAATGGCGGTCGATGCGGGTTACATGCCTGCAGAGACGGCTAAATCGTTCGTGGAACGCTATACCGGGATGTATTCGAGCATGCCGCCCGAGGCCATCCGCGAAAAAGTTTATACCGACGGCGGGCTAGTATCGATGCAACTCATGCTTGTCGCCCGCGCTAAAGGCTACGACACGGTATCGATGGGCGGCTACAACAAACAAAAGTTCATGGAAGCGTTCCGGATATCAGAACGCTACGTTCCGATTATGCTGATCGCCATCGGCAAGGCGGCGAAGCCCGGTCATCCGACGGTGAGGCTGGCAGTTGATGATGTAGCTTTCTTTAACGAAATGCCTAGAGAATAACAAAATGAAAAAGACTTGGCGCCCGCATAATCAACGGCCAGCAGAGACTTGAGGGATACCATCGTTAATTTCAATTCTTGTTTTGCTCGATTGCTCGGGACGGTAGTACAAAAAGATACCAGCTTGAAGCGCTCGCAAAGATTGAACAGCAGATGCTAATGTTGTAATCGTTCCTTTCGAATAACAACGAAGTTATTGGTGGTATTCAGCTTACAATTAATTATTCCGAGGTTTTCGAGATTAGGTACAACATGAGGTTAAATTGAGGGTGTTCGTGTAGACAGGATTATTATGGCAAAGGAATTGGAGAGTCCCCATTTTGTTATACTATTAATGAGGCTAAAACAATGGGTTACGAAATAATCTAACTGACAACCATACACACCGTAAAGATGCTACAGATTCAATAAACGACTTGGATTTGTTGCTAGTCAAGATAGTATGAAATTCACTCAGTAATTAGTCCATACAACTAACGCGAAACGTTAGTTGTACAACAGTATGGAGCAGTTTTGCCAGTTGGCAGCTGCTCCATTTTTATTAAGCTAACCAGGCTAGCGCAGCCGGCCAAACGATCGGCTGATCTTTTCATTACGCTTATGGGCAGGTTAGTGGAATTAATGTAAAGAAGGGAACACTTCATAACCGTGGCCTAGAATTGCCGAACCCCATTAGGTAGCGTTTGCGTAAAAGCGAAAGGATAAAGTTCTGAGATACATTCAATGCTACTTCGGATAAACTTGATTCTTTTCAAATAAATTCCTAACCTGATCGGCCATAAATTGTGTGGAATGCGGCATTTGATGACGTACCCACCACTCCACAATGCCAATAAAAGCAGAGGCCATGAATTGGGCTTTTAACTCATTGTCGATAACGGGCTTATTGTCAGTACTTTCCATTTTATTCATAAGATTGACTGAGATGAAATTCAGCAATCGGTCCCGGAATAGAAAGGCTCTTTGATTGGAAAACATAGCAGAGAAAAACTGGAAATTGTCACGCAAATAATCAAAAACCGGTTTGGGCTCTTGTACCATTCCTTGGCTAAGCGGATTGGCCTCCCGTTTCTTGCACAACGAAATCAATTCGTTGATGTGATCTTCAATGCATTTATCCAAAAGGTCGTATTTGTCACTGTAATGCAGATAAACGGTGCCGCGGTTAACATTGGCAAGCTCCGCTATCTCGTTAATAGTGATTTGTTCAAAATCTTTTTCCGAAAAAAGCTCCAGAAACGACTTCGTTATGGACTGCTTGGTTCGGAGAATGCGTCGGTCGGTTTTAACAGCGTTTTCCATTCCTTTCGTTACCTCCTTCAGTTAATCAACAATTCTTAGGGTGTTGTTGTATATAAAACAAATACGCATCCATTAACCATTGAGTAATCGGGGCTTCTGTCTATAATATTAATCAACGACCGTTAAATATTCAACACACGTCACCAAGAAAAATTTTGGGTAAAGGAGCATTTAACAATGGAAAATATACGAGATAAAGTGGTGATTATAACTGGAGCCTCCAGCGGAATAGGGAAAGCTACAGCGAAGTTGTTGGCACAAAATGGCGCAAAGGTGGTATTGGCAGCCAGAAGAGAGGAACGTCTGCATGCGATTGCTAATGAAATTAAACAGGGTGGCGGCGAGGCCGTTTCTGTAAAAGCAGACGTCGTTTCTGCCGAAGATATGCAGAATTTGGCCAAGTTTACCTTAAGTGTGTATGGCCGAATTGATGTATTGGTGAACAATGCAGGGGTCATGCCGAGTTCCAGGCTGAATGAATTAAGAGTAGAAGAGTGGGATCAAATGATCGATGTGAACATCAAAGGCGTTTTATACGGTATCGCAGCGGTATTGCCTACCATGCGGGAGCAGCAGTCCGGTCATATCATTAACCTATCCTCTACAGCCGGTTATCATGTGTCCCCTACAAATGCCGTATACGCGGCCACCAAGTTCGCAGTTAGAGCCATCTCGGAAGGGCTGCGCTTGGAAGAGTCTTCGACTTCGCGTATTAGATCTACCTTGATTGCTCCTGGTCTGACGAAGACCGAACTTTTTGACAGCATTACCAGCCCGGAAGTGCAGACGATCGCCAATCAAATAAGCGGCATAGGGATTTCTCCTTACAGTATTGCTAGAGCCATCGCGTTTGCCATTAATGAACCTGATGACACCCTAATCAGTGAAATTATGGTTAGGCCGACCGCGTTGCCTTGAACATTTCCAAACAAGATGATAGGGAATTTTCCTTATGGCTGAAAATCAAAATACTGGTCATCCACCATCTAAGGCTATTATCCAACTGTAAGCTGATAACGGAAAGATGAATTTACTTTATATATAACAAGAGCTATCATGTTAAATTGTTTTTTGAACTAACTGGGAACGTTAGTTCAATGAAACAGCGACAGTCTAGGACTTTATTTTCTGTCGCTGTTTCAATTTCTAGGGTAAGTCTAAAACTTATTTTATGGAGTCTGACGGTATGACAATTCAAAAAGCCGCGCGGAATAAGAACATCCAGTCTAATCGGGAGACAAGAACATGGTCCCATTGAAAGTCACTATTATAGCGGCTTTTTTGTTTTATCGGTACAGGTTCTTGTCCCGATTGCCGTAATGAACACAAACATGATCCAATTAACAATTAGACATTTATCTATACATTTGTAAAATAGCAAATGTCGTTATGCTTACCTCAGAAATTTCAGAGTAAGACTTTAAATTTCATCAGTGGGGAGACGATTGCCCCTGATCCGCCCCAAATGCTCTTCTACTGCCATCTGCAGGAGCGCTAGAAGCTTTACTACAAAACCGCAGTGAAAGAAACAGACCACTTCAGATTGAAGTAAAAGTAATTTAAGTAATTTAGTTTAAGAAAAAGGAATGCTTAAAGTCGATCTGAAAAATGCCTGTTAGTGGTCGTGGAGCACTTAGTGATCTTAATGCACCTTCATATCTATTCTCTATATTAACTGACCCTCGCATCAAAAACATCGAATAAGATTGATCAAGGAGTGGATTTTGAATAATGATGTCTTTAACCCACAGTAACAACCATCATCAGATTCCAAGTGGTTTTTCGAGCACATTTTAACAACCTGCGAAAATGATCGTCAATCGAATTGATGTAATTTGACATAGGCTTAACAATTAATAAAATTCTTGGTTTCGAGGGGGGATTGGAGAAATGTAGCTGTAGTTCAGCAAACCTGGAGCTGTCATATATACGAGTGAGACAAAATGGAATCAACCCGGGCAATACCAAATCTGCACTGCTAAGTGTCATTTCCTCCGTTGTGGCAGATGTGGGTTCCTCTCCATAGGACGTCATGTACCAGAATTCATCACCTCTCACGTCTACATGTTGCAGCTCAGCCTCGTCTACCGTTGTACCCAACCCGGAACTCGTTGATACGATTGAATTCATTGGAATAGATGGATTTTAACCTGAAAAATATCGAGGGAAAATCATTTTTTTCATCACTATATTGTACAACCTGTTGTCTATAAAGTGGGATGTAAACGAATACAACAATTGAATTCATCATGTTATTATGAATCCACAGCAAGAAAGAAGTTAATCCTGCTGAGTAAAAGGAAATATAAAACAATTTGCAAGGAGGATTTTTTCAACCCTTTGGGATTGGAAATGGATTTAAAACTAGCTTCGAAAACTAACATACCAGGAGGAATTAACATGTCAAATTCAAAAATTAAAATCGCCGTAGCTTGTGGAAGCGGAGTAGCAACTTCTACTATCGCAGCAGATGGAGTGAAAGAGGTATTAAAAGAAGCAGGAATTGAACATTACGATATCATTAAAACGAGTATGGCGGAATTACCGAATATTATTGACAACGTCGATATTGTTCTGACAACTAATAATTTTAAAACCGATGAAAAGCCATATATGAACATCATGGGATTTGTAACAGGGCTTAATGAAGAAAAATTGAAAAATCAATTGGCTGAAAAACTGCTGGATTTAAAAAATAGTTAAGGTGGTAGATCATAATGGATACTGTGCATAATATTATTAAATCTATTACTGATATGGGAGCAACAGCTATTTTACCAATAATAATCACCGTATTAGGTCTAGTTTTTCGAATGAAAATTGGAAACGCTATCAAATCAGGCCTTTTAGTTGGGGTAGGCTTCTTAGGTTTAACATTAGTTGTTGGCTTGCTCAATTCCTCCCTAAAACCGGCAGTTGATTATTATGCAAAAATCGGTTCTGGATTTACAATTGCAGATATTGGATGGCCAGCTGTAGGGGCGGCATCTTGGGTGCCTCCTTTTGCAGCATTAGCAATTCCTCTTGGTTTAATTATTAATCTAGTATTAGTTCGACTTAGATGGACAAAAACGTTAAATGTGGATATATGGAATTACATGCATTTTCTAATTCCAGGAGCTTTGGCTTACTTTCTTTTTGACAGTTTCTGGTTAGGGTTGGTAGTAACATTGGTGATGTCTGTTATTGCTCTATTCGTTGGTGATTTAATTGCTTCAAAATGGCAAGAATACTTTGGTTTAGAAGGTACAACCTGCACAACTATTATTTATTCAGCTTGGGGTTATCCGATTGCCTGGCTGGTAAATAGAATCATTGATTTCATTCCTGGTTTAAATAAATTGGAGTTTTCTCTGAGTAAAATTAATAAAAAAATAGGCGTTCTCGGGGACCCAGTTATTATTGGATTTATTGTTGGATTAGTTTTAGGGGCAATTACTAAAAGACCTGTTACAGAGATTGTGACTATGGCCACAGGGATAGCTGGAGTTATGGTATTAATGCCTAAAGTTGTTGGAGTGATGATGGACGGGCTATCTCCAATTGGGAAATCGGCAAAAGACTTTATGATTAAACGCATGGGGAATAACTCCAATCTAAATGTGGGGATGGATATTGCGCTAGGCTTAGGCGATCCGACTACTATTACAACTACAGTCGTTTCTATTCCAATTGTTATGTTATTGGCACTCATTTTACCTGGAGTTCAGTTCTTTCCAATAGGACTGTTAATGTCTGTTACCTATATTTCTGTAATGTGTACGTTAACAAGTAAAGGAAATCTATTCCGTTCTATTGTGTCGACAGTAGTATTTTGTATTATCACATTTTATTTGGCAGGATTTGTTGCACCAGGTGCAACACAGATGCTTAACAGCGCAGGTGTCGAGTTAAAAGGTTTAGGGACAGATGTTACTTTTTCTGAGATATGGAACTTATTAATTTATTGGGTAAGCACTTTAGTTAAATAAAGACTAGAGAAGAGGAAAAATAATGAATCTGATTTTACCTTCAATATTTGCTGCAGATTTAATGAACTTAAAAAGTGAATGCGATGTTTTATATGAAGAAGGATTTCAAGTACTTCATGTAGATATGATGGACGGAAATTTCGTCCCTCATATCGCATTTGGTCCAGAACAAATTAAAAATATAAAAAAACAAGTGAATATGAAATTAGATGTTCACATGATGGTATCAGCCCCAGAGCAGCATATAGCGAGTGTGTTGGACACTGGAGCAGAAATGATATCAGTTCACTATGAATCAACTCCTCATATTCGTTTTGTCATTGATCAGATTAAGCAACATGGAAGGAAAGCAGGGATCGTCATTAATCCTGGGACGGACACCTTTTTATTGAAACCTTTTCTAAACATCATTGACTATGTTCTAGTTATGTCGATCAATCCAGGAAGACCTAATCAAGTTTTTATGGAAGAAACGATTGATAGAATAAGAGAACTGAAAGTAATGATAGGTCAACGAGATATTCAGATCGAAGTTGATGGTGGAGTCGATGAGAGTATAGCTAGTCAATGTATCGAAGCTGGAGCATCTTTGGTTGTCATCGGATCATATTTATTTTCGAATAACAAAGCACATGTGAAGAATTTGAAAAGTCTAGAACATGGAGAGAGAAAGGATGAGAGAAAATGAAATCATTAAAACTGTATGGTGCCAGAGACATACGTTTTGGAGGAGCGGAAAAACCTCAAATACTGGATGGAAAAGATGTCATTGTAAAAATAAAAGCATGTGGCATTTGTGGATCTGATATCTCTCGATATAAAAAATTGGGTGCAGTCACACCTGGTCAGGTATGGGGACATGAATTTGCAGGTGTTGTAGAACAAGTTGGCGATCAAGTAACAGATCTAAAAGTTGGAGACCATGTTGCTGGATGTCCAGCACTAATTGAAGAAGATGATTATTATTATCGAGCAGGTCAACCAGCTAGAGCGAATTCATTGCATGCAATAGGTGCTAAGGAACCTGGTGGATTCGCCGAATACATTAAACTCCCAGAGAAGAATTTAGTTAAAGTACCTGATGATTTGGATTTCGAATCAGCTTCTATGGTAGAACCTTCTACTGTAGTTTTACATGGGTATTATCGAACCAATCTATCGGTGGGCGACGATGTGGTCATTGTTGGAGCAGGGGGAACCATTGGGTTGTTTGCTGTTCAATGGGCAAAAATATTTGGCGCGAAAAAAGTAATTGCGGTTGATATTGATGATGAAAAACTTCAAATTGCGAAGGAATTAGGCGCCGATTATACGATAAATTCTCTGAATGAAGATGTTCTGACAAAGGTCGCTGAATATACGGATGGCATGAATGCAGATATTGTAGTTGAAGCAGCTGGAACGCCCCATACAGCAGCAACTGTGTTTGGTTACGCCAAAAAAGGCGGCGGAGTTGTGTTCCTAGGTATCCCTTATGCAGACGTTGCGATGGAAAGATTTTATTTTGAAAAAATCCTAAGAAGTGAGTTAACCGTGTGGGGATCATGGAGTTGTGTATCCGCACCATTCCCAGGTAAGGAATGGGCAACGACTGTTCACTTTATGCACAATAACAGATTAAATACTAAAAAAATGATTACACATCGTATACCGCTTGAAGAAGGTTCAGAAATGTTTGAACGATTAATGGAAAGAAAAGAACTTATCGGCAAGGTAATCATGTATCCAGAAAGCTGAAGGTGAACTTATGGACAAATTAATTAAACAAATGGAAGTCATTATGAAAGAATTAGAAAGAAGTATTTCCTTAATGAATGTTGGTGAAAGTGAACAAATTCTACAAGTCTTGTATAATACAAAGCGGATTTTCCTTGCTGGTTCAGGGAGATCAGGTTTAGCGATCCGTGCTTTCGCTAATCGACTGTTGCACTTAGGTAAAACGGTTTATATTGTTGGTGATATTACTACTCCAAGCATTCAAGCAGAGGATATTTTATTTATTGGTTCTGGTTCAGGAGAAACCGCTGGTCTAATAGTAAATGCAAAAAAAGCAAAGCAATCAGGAGCAAAGGTAATTCTTAATACAACGAATTCGCAGTCGACTTTGGGGAAACTAGCTGATTACATGCTTTTAATTAATGTTGACAATAAAGAAACGGATACTGATTTAATGGAATCTTCTATTCAACCAATGGGATCGGCATTTGAGCAATTAAGTCTTCTCTTGTATGATGCGATTGTTTTGGAATGGGTAGCTAATTTTAATGAAACCTATGATGACATGAAATTAAGACATGCTAATTTGGAATAAACGTTTGATTTGAGGCAGAACAAAATTTCGATTCTTCACAGAGCGCCTCCAAGAGCAAAGATTAAATTGAGTAATTTGAATACGACCTAAACTTGAAGCCTCTTATATAATCCTCTGGAGCTGTCAATATTATTATTAACAAGGAAGGAGGAGAGAGAGCCATGCAGCTTGATGATAGAAGCAGCAGCTTGCTGCAAGAATTGTTATCAAATCCAAGTGTGAAGAGTAAGAACTTGGAACATAAGTATGGTTTAAGCCGCAGGCAAATCAGTTACAGCCTTGAAAAAATCAATGACTGGTTAGAGGGCCAACGCCTACCAAAAATTGAACGGAATAAACAGGGTGTTTTTATTGTTGATGCTACTCTCTTCTCTGCTGTGCCTAATGAAGTAAACAAGCCTTCGACAAAAAAATATATTTTTTCTGAAGCAGAGCGAGTAGAACTTATTATTCTGATCCTACTGAGTCGTAGTGAAGAATTATCTTTATTTCATTTTACCAGTTCCATTTACGTAAGCAAGAATACCATACTAAATGATCTAAAAGCAGCACAAGAATTAGTCGAACCTTATGATCTTAGTATCCGTTATTCCCGGTTATCTGGTTACTCAATTGAGGGTGTTGAATTTCAAAAAAGAAAGTTATTGATTGATGTCGTTAACAAAATTCATCACATGTACAATGGGGAAAAATGGGTTCAACAGTTAGCAGAGATCACTGAAAAAGAAGTGCAACAGATTCATGAACGTCTTGAAAAGATTGAAAGCCATCTGAGCTTGAAATTTACAGATGATAAGATGAAAACTTTGCCGCATATCCTACTGATCTTGCTGCGAAGAATCAAACTTGGGAAAACAATAAATTCCTCTCATATTAGCTATGAAGAATTATCGGATACCAAGGAGTACCAAGCGGTTCAAGAACTACTATCGGATTTGGTGCATATCCCGACCGAGGAAAGATTATTCATCACACTGCAAATTCTTACGACGAATGTTTCCTCATCTGAGCTCCTTGGGGAAGACATTGTATCAGATTTAAATCAGGCATTGAAAAAGATGCTGGAGCGATTCGAGAAAATGTCCTGCATCCTCTTACAAGACAAAAAGCAGTTGTTGCATATGATCATGCTGCATATAAAACCTGCATATTATCGCATTAAATACAAACTTACTATTACTAATCCACTACAAGAAACAATTAATAGTGAATTCATAGAACTGCACCACCTTGTAAAAAAGTCAGCAAAACCTTTAGCTGATTACATTGGCTGTGATATTCCAGATAGTGAATGCACTTATTTAACGATGCTGATAGGCGGTTGGTTAACAAAGCAAGGAGACAGCATTCTGAGTAAAACAAAAGCAGTAGTGGTTTGCGCTAACGGAGTATCCGTTTCTAAGCTTTTACTAATTACTTTGAATGATTTATTTCCTGAATTCATTTTTTTGGATTCCTTATCTGTGAGAGAATTCAAGATGTATGATTTGGAATATGACATTGTTTTTTCTTCCGTATATCTGCAAACGAACAAACGACTATTTATAGTCAAGCCAATATTACAAAAGGAAGAAAAGATCTCTCTACGAAAACAAGTGATGGAATTATTGCATGGATTCACTCCATCTGAATTAAGTTTGAAAAATATTCTGGAGATCGTTGAGAAATATGCAACCGTTCAGAACAGGCAACTTCTTGCAAAGGAATTACAACACTACTTTACAAGCCATCACTCGTTGTCTTTCAAATCACAACCCGAATTACAAAAGACAAATTTGCATGACCTGATAACGCCGGAGAATATTACATTGCTTCCTTCAGTATCATCTTGGGAAGAGGCTATACGATTAGGGGCGCTACCGCTGCTGCTTCAAGGGAGTATCCAACCTTCTTATGTAGAAGCTATGATCCAACATTACGATGTGGAAGATCCGTATATCATTATTAGCCCAAATGTGGCAATTCCTCATGATAGTCCTGAAAGTGGGGTAAACGAAGTAGCTATGAGCTTGCTCCGTTTAGAGCAAGGCGTTGAATTTGCAAGAAATAGGCCGATAAACATCGTTATTATCATAGCCGCTGTCGATAAACAACAGCACTTAAGGGCATTGGTTCAGTTAATGAAACTTGTTGAAAGTAAAGATGATTGTGAAGCTATCATTCAAGCCCAAAGTGCAATGGATATCCATAGTATCATCAAAAAATATGGTACGGATTATTAAAAAGATATCTATGTTTTCCGATTTTTATAAAAGGGAGTAATTATTATGAGCGCAAAAACGATAAATGGACTCGTGTTTGATCAGGATTTAATTCAACTGCACGCACGTTACGATTCGAGGGAAGAGCTTATCAAAAGCTTTGGAAAAAAGATAGAAGAGAAAAATTATGCCAAAAAAGGATATACAGAATCTTTGCTTCAACGTGAAATCGAATATCCGACCGGAATCAACATGGGGACAATTGGTATAGCAATTCCACATACAAATAAAGAATTCGTTAACGAAACTGCTATTGCCGTTGCAGTTTTAGATAATAGCATAGAGTTCGAGGATATGGGGGGATCTGATGTAACTGTCAACGCAGAAATTGTGATGGTACTTGTAGTAAAAAATCCTAAGATGCACATCTCATTTTTAAAGAACTTAACAAGTTTGTTTCAAGAAGAAAAATTCGTTAAACGTTTTCAAAATGCAACTAATCCTGCCGAGATCGAGGAAATACTCTTGAAGTTGCTTTAATAGAGACACATAAAATAATGTTGTAAAATTAATTAAATTGGTTGATGGGACCGGATATGAAATTGCGACATATAACAATGATGGAAAACTGGATTTACAGCCAAATACAGATTATCATCTCAAAGTAGAAGCGCAAGGCAATATCACTAAGGTTTATTTGAACAATAAATTAGTTATCGACACAAAAGATCAAACTTATAAAGAAGGATACTTTGGTCTCAATGTATATATATTCTTACCTTCAGTCAGTCATTTTCATCGACCTATCAATTATAAGGACGCGATGCTCTCGCTTCATTTTATTAATCGAGAGCAACAGGGATGCGCATCATAAATAATAAGTTTGAATTTTCACCAAGCTTTCCGTCATTCATTGGAAGGTGCCCTGATCAGTAGCATCTTTCCAATGAATGACGGACCTCTACATAAAAAGGTGTCCAGCGACCTTAGAGATAGTGGGACACCTTTTGCTGTTTTTACGCTTCATTCCTTGATTCAACCTTGCGCTACGAAACGATTAACTTCTTCCAACGACGGCAAGGCAGCAATCGCTCCAACTTTAGTACACACGATGGCGCCGACTTGATTGGCAAGTGTCACAAATTCCTCCTGCTGCTTCGCGTTGGAGGTAAATGCCTTAGGCTGACTCAGCTAGCCCTGTAATGATGTTTAATTCCTCTTCTGGATATTGTGATAAATTCCTCCAGCCTGCCGGGTCCATTTTCTATCAATGTCCTGCAGAGACAGCTGACGGTCAGCTCCGCGATTGAACACGAAATCCCGTTCGCCGTTAGCGGTAAGGGAAACAAAGGCAAGTGTAGTCGGAGTTGCCGGATCAAAAAGGAGCATGGACGTATCCACATGGTGCTCATCCAGAAAGGCTGAAACAAAAAAAGGTGGGATCTCAAACAGTTATTATAGGGAGACATACAGGCCTCAATTTCATTATTCTCCTGAGAAAAATTGGATGAACGATCCTAACGGCTTGGTTTACCATGAGGGAGAGTACCACCTGTTCTACCAGCATACGCCCCGTGATACGCGGCCTGACTTTGGTCGCATGTATTGGGGAGAACTCCCACCGACAATTCTGCCTGGAGAGGACGGAGCGAGCTTCTCGGGAAGTGCGGTGGTGGATAAGAACAGTACAAGCTGACTTTTCAACGAAGAAGGATCAGGCTTGATTGCAATTTATACGAATGAGGGCAATCGAAAAACGTTTGAGCAGATCTTTTCATTGGACATCAGATACCTATAATCTTAGGAGGTACCCAAGTCAGAATGCTGGACTGTACTAGATCTTGTTAAAGAGCATTAAAGACTACTCCAACTCAATTGAAAATTGATACAACCATTCGTCAATGCTGTGGTCAGGTACATTTAAAGCACGGTAGGTCGCTGGAACATCCGGGTATCCCCCTACATCTTCCTGACTATCAATTATCTTTCCTCGACCAGTCAGAAAATCGGAGATAATTCGTTGATCTGTTGCATCCCGGTCCTGCGGCCTTGCTCCTGCATGCTCAGTGACCTCCTTTACTACTTCTGAGGCAGCTAGTGCTTCAAGTCCTTCAACCCAAACAGGTGGATTGTCAAGTTCCTTGATTCCGCCAAAAGTCAGCGGGACTGACTTGCCATTACGGTCATAAGCAAGATTATCTTTGAGATAAGCCCAGCCGCTTTTACTGTTCGTTCCGACAATTCCTAACCCTTTAATCGTATCTACTCCATGCCGCATGTAATTCCCGACGATACTGACTCTAGGGCCTTCCGGTTTGATCCCCGTATCCGTCCATTCATTCTCCACGAATCCGAGTCGAATTGCCCATTTTCCTGGATTATAAATGACATTGTTAACAATTACGCCCGTCGAGAATGCTTTGAACCACGGATTACGTTCCATGTTATGGGCATAAAGGTTTCCGATGACTGCCACGTCCTGGACGTAATCATGAACGAGCGTGCCCATGGAATGGGGGCCCTTCTCATGAACGGAATTATACAGGCCTTCGGCGATAATACTATTACTGAGTGTTACACGGTGGGTAGTCGCCTTGGTTCCGCTGGTACGAGGACCTGAGAAGGACATGTTCTCATCCACTCCCCAAGAAAAGGAGCAATGGTCAATGACAATGTTATAAGCGGAGGCTCCGTAAGTGGATACATCTGGTTCAAAGCCTGCGCCTTGAGTGCTGTCACCGTTGCCCATCCGAAACCGGACGTGCTGCATCAACACATCATGCGTTCTGATCTGCATACCTCCCTGGATGAATGTAATGCCAGGGGAGGGAGCCGTTTGACCTGCGATGGTCACGTAGGGTTCTCTTAGCTCAAGACGCTCCTTTTCTAGATTTATGACACCGCCGACTTCAAATACAATAATCCGCGGTCCCTTGGTTTCTAATGCCGCACGAAATGAGCCTTGCCCGTCATTGTTCAGGTTGGTCACTTTGATTATTTTTCCGCCCCGGCCTGCTGAAGTGTCAGTCCCGTATCCCACGGCTCCCGGGAACACCGGTTGTGCTCCGGCTTCACCCGCTGTTACAGCCCCCATCATCCATATCCACAACAACAACATACATAAGCCTACCTTCCATCCTTGTTGCAAACAGCTTCGTACATCCATTTAGGATATTCCTCCTTTTTTTCTCATGCTAAGGATAATATATATATCCTAATATAGCTTTTTTTGAAAGTGGTTCCAACTATTTCAGCATAAAAAGATTTGAATCAGCCGTTTTTGTCGAATCTATCGCTGGCTGTATCAGGCCGCCTTGCCCAAGCGAATATGGAGGTGCTACGGAACAAAGTTAAGCGGAGGATGTCTGTTAATAATTACTCTAAAAAAGAAAGGGATTTAGTAGGCTTGAGAAAAAATCTTTTTAAAGTTACTTTAATAATTTTAAGTATAATCATATCTATTATTTTGTTATTTATTGTTTATGTGACACAAGTTGAAAAACGCAGTATTCAAAGCAAGGTAATAGAAATATCTATGTCTTTAAGCGGATTAAAGAATGAGCCTACACAATTCAAGGAAGCTGCAATTAATAATAATGAAAAGCCATATATTATTCCGAAGGACGTAAAATTTACAGCTAATGTTGAGTTGCAAACAATTGATAATATGGAAGTATTCTCTCTAAGTAATAAAGATCAGAAAAGTGAAAAGCGGTAAGAAATGGGCTGGGCACACCAATACAAGTAATCAAATGAATTGATAAAGAAAAGGATTGAGATATTACGAATGCTTGGGTAGTTCAGCAAAGTATTGGACAAACAGACTGGTTAGAGCCCGTAACCGAGGAAGTGTATATAATAAACTCTAATAAAAAATGAAAAAAACACTAAAACAACGGCAGCCGATCGTCTGCTGTTGTTTTAGTGTTTCGTTGTATACTGTAACCTTTATGGAAAAGGGAAACTGCCTCTTTCTTGACAGAACAGCTATTCGCGCTCAAAAGGCTGCAGATATAAGGATGACGAGAACTACCCTTTCTAACAAGGACCCAACTTGCGTAGCCATGACTTGCGGTGATAGGGCATTCCATTTCGAATCCACCATTCAATGACCCCTACATAAGCAATCCCAGCATATTGCAATATCACATCTTCGAATAAATCCGTGTCTGAGATCATCAAAAATTCTTTTAATATTATCTCTAAGCAAATATACTGTGTTGACCCTATTCCGAGTTGGTCGAAAGGAAGGGTTGTTGTCATAGGAGATGCGCACACACAATAAACCCGAATACTGGATATGGAAGCTCAGTGGCCTTGGAAGACGCGCTATACTTAGCGAAGATGTTACAGAAACATCATTATACCGACGTATTTCGAAACGAATCGTAAAGATCGTATAAAGGCTATTCAGGATACCGTAAAAACCTTTGATGTAAATAAAGGGTTTGATTTTAGTAATGGTTTTGATATTGGTATGTTTAGTGGAACCGGCATTGATCCAGAATACAAGGTTTATTGGAATAATTAATCCCCGAGTTTTCATAATTGGCCAATACCTCCATAGCTGTGGAGGTTATTTGGTTTGATCGGAAAAAGGATAGCATGAACAAAACGTTTGTCAATTTGTCTACTCTCAATAATTTTTACAATGTACTCTTCATGAATAACACGGAGATCCACGTGCAATCCTCAAGAATTTCTTCATAAAGAGTTCATTTCTTAATGATATGGGTGACATGAGGCACTTTAGCGATGCAGGCTGGATAAGAACATAGTCCCAAAATAATAAAAGTTGCAATTGAATTTTTTTTGGTTTACAATACACACAAATGATACAATATTCTATCAATAAATAAAGTTTTATTTCATTTTTAGCTTTGAGAGGAATGATGAAGGTGTAAAAAAGAAAGGTAATCCCCTAATCCCCGAGCTTATGAACCACATTAGTTGACGAAATCAAGCGGTCTACGTTTTTCGGGATGAACTAGGCCGTTTAAAGATAAATACTTTATTATAAGTTATTTATGTATGATGTGACAGCAGGATTGGGATGATTCTAATAATGACAGTTAAGGAGAGATTTTCATGGCATGGTTGTTTCTTATTGTTGGAGGAATTTTAGAGATAGGTTGGGCCTTAGGTTTGGCATTTTCAGATGGGTTTACAAAAATAGAAATTGTAATCCCTACTGTCATTCTAATGGTTGGAAGCTTCTATTTTTTTGCGAAATCCATAAAAATCCTACCTGTATCTACAGCCTATGCAGTTTTTACGGGACTTGGTTCTTTTGGTACCGCTCTTGTTGGAATGATTTTTTTAGGAGATAAAGTAAGTGCACTTAAAATAATGTTAGTGTGTACGCTGATTTTTTGTATTATAGGTCTAAAGTTAGTATCTAATCAACCAAAAGAAGAAGCAGGTGTATAGAATATGAGTTGGTTCTTTTTAGTTCTAGCAGGTTTATTTGAAGTTGGTGGGGTCATATTTTTGAAATTTTCAGAAGGTTTCACTAAACTGAAGCATACATTAACTTTCGCTTTGTTTCTCGGGTTAAGTTTTATTTTCCTTTCTTTGTCTTTAAGAGAAATTCCAATCAGTATTGGCTACGGGATCTGGACAGGTATTGGTGCCTCAGGAAGTGTACTGTTAGGTATGTATGTTTTCAAAGAGCCTAAGAATGTTAAAAAATTAGCATTCGTTGGCGGAATTATCTTTAGTATAGTTGGATTAAAGTTAGTATCCTAGCAATTAAAAAAACCAATAAATTTGAGGTGTGATTCCTGTTATACTTTCAAGTGAACCACTATTGAATGCAAAAAACATTTGCTCACCAAGAGGTGCGATATGAAGAAGCAAGAACTTACGTCAATTAAGCAAATACGATTGAATACTATTTTAGATGAAGCGACTAAGTGCTTGATTGAGAAGCCGAGTGCTTCCATGCATGAGATTGCCGAATCTGCAGGAATCGGCATTGCAACCTTGCATCGTTATGTTGAGAGCCGGGAACAATTGATGATTTATTTAGGGTTTCGTGCTATAGAAGTTGTTGCAGAGACTACGAAAGATATCAGGTTGGATGAAGAGAATTACGAAACCTATATTCCTGAGCTCATTGAGGCCTTGATTCCACTCGGTGATAAAATTTATTTTCTGAACCATGATGCTAGCGTCAATGCTAACAAAGAAATCGAGGAAGAAGATGAGAAGTTAAGAGAACCTATACTGCATGCAATTGGGTTTCTGCAACAGAAAGGGTATTTTCGTGAAAATATTGACAAGAACTGGATTGTCAATGTACTGTACTCACTTCTATTTCTTACTTGGCAGCAAGTAGTCGAAGGGAATATTGCCAGAAATTCCGCAGCTGAGTTGGTTGTGAATACTTTTTATCATGGTTTTAAAGAGCATAAATTGTAAGTGCACAGTGCTTAACAATGATACAATTTAGTTTCAAAAGATACATTATATATCATTCACAGGGAAGTAAACTTCTCTAATCAAGTATTGAAGGCGGGGATGATGTATGTTCATTGAAAATGCGATGGGGAAAATCAATATATCCAAACAAATTATTTCTAAAATTACTCTCAAATCAGCAAATGCTATTACCGGGATCACGTGTACATCAAATGGAATTATTGAAAATATTACTAGTCGCTTCGGCGGAAACAGTAGTCAAAATGGCATTGAGTTAAAGGAAACCGCTACGGGACTCGATATTCACTTATGCATAACCATTCAACACCGATTAAAAGTGCCAGAAGTCTGTAAGGTACTTCAATCGAATGTTAAGGAAGCTGTTGAAAATTTCACTGGAGTAAGCATTGACCGCGTTAATGTAACTATTGTGGGGGTATCCATTGATTGATCTCATACGGGAAACGTTAACCATTCATCAAACGAGAAGGTAGCCGATCAACTTGATCGACTACCTTTATCCGTTTTTTCTTGTATAAGAATCATTAGTAGGGGCGAACGGTTGTGGACAAGAGCATACATCTTGAAGTTATCCTAGATGTATGCGAGGTGCGGATAAGGGATAACTGTTTGTTGGGTCCTGGCGTTCATGTCTATACGGCACCACACCCCATAGATCCATATGAACGAATTAGAGACCCTGAAAATGGAGCACCTGTTTCTATTGGCAACAATGTTTGGGTATGCGGAAGAGCTGTGTCGATTGGCCATAAAGTAATCGTCGCATCAGGAGGGGGGAATCCTGCCAAAGAGATCCGCTCGATAAATCTGAGTGAGGATCTTAACTAAGAAGAAATATATTTAGTCTCATATAGATGTAAGATTTAAATTGAAGAGCTATATCCAAGACAGGATTGAACCATGAGGTTTGAGAATCTTTCATGTGAGTGATTGATTCAACTTCAGAAGGAATATGCAACGAAGCTCCTCTGCCACGTGAATCCTTACACTGGCTTAGCCCTAATCGACGATCCGGCGGTTATAACCATTCAGATCAATAATGAGGATTCGGTCTTTAAGGGCACGGAAGATATAAAGGATACGAAGGGCATCGTACCGTACCGACAGGAGTTGCAACGCCGCTTTAACCGGTACCTGCTTGCCAAATATGATACAAGGAAGAATCTGTCCGATGCCTGGACATTTAATGGCGTCTGTGCTCTAGGCACAGAGGAAGATCCGGAGGAGGGCACCGTGCTTTTCCCGGAGGGAGATTTCTATCAGGTTCAGAATAACCCTATGGGTGAATGGACAGGTATAGAGAGCCCCGCACGCTATGCCGATTTCACAGAATTCGGCATTTATATTAACCGTCGGTATTATGGCACAATGATTGACCATGTTCGCTCTCTGGGGGCGAAAGTACCCATTGTGACTAGCAACCTATTAAACGGCGCTGCGGATGTTTATTCCCATGCTGACGACGACTTGATGGAGAACAATACCTACTTCAACCATCCGATACCTCCCTTCGACGAGGCTAAGCCGAAAGTGGCAGATATGCGGGAATATGTAATGTAACTTCCAATCCATTGACCGTTCATAAGGACAGCTTGTTTCTTCGCACTAACATGCTTCCGATGGCCAGCACGGCAGTGGTGGCGGGCAACCCCTTTATCTTGAGCGAGTGGAACGAGTATGGTGTTAACCCGTTCCACTCCACGGCGTTCATTTCGATGGCAGCCTATGCCTGTCTGAACGACTGGGATGGTCTCATCGTTTATTGCTATCATACGTCTGAAAGCTGGAACGACCAGCCTGCCGATGAGATTACCAACATATTTGATGCTTACAACGATCCATCCCTGATCTGTCAGTTCGGTTTTATGGCCGCATTGTTTCTCGGGGACCTCGTGCGTCCGGCGGAGCACCGGGTGGATCTGGTCTTCACGCAGAACGATCTGAAGACCCTGCCGCCAGCTTTCAGTATGCCGAACGCCTATCTCCCTTACATTACAAGCCTGCGCAACGTATTCTTGGATCAAGGGGATGCCTATACCGGTGACGCAGACGTTGCTGTTACCGCCGGATTTGTAAAAAATGGCGATCTTTCTCAGGCTAAACGCGCCGTATATTACGCCTGGTCTCCATATCGGGACGCCCTGCGGCACGCGAACGGCGAAGGGCGGCTGGAGCGTCTTGCCGCGAAGGCAGATGAAGAACTGCCCGGAGCGAAGCTGGGCGACAGGATCCTGGTCTTCAATGAGATTGCTCCCTTGGCTGGCGAAGGCGATTACACTACGTTTGCCGCAAACCTGGATGTCGCGCTCAAGCGTTGGGGCCTTCTGCCCGCTGATAAAGCAAAACATCTAGCTGTAAAACTCTATACTGCCATTGCAGATAATCGTGTTTTTCACACCAACTTTGATTATATTTATAAATCTCTAGTTGAGGCCCACCCGTTTGTATTTTTGGATGTATTTATAGGGGATCATAACGAATTAGATTACTACATCGAACAGATATTCAGTGGACAATTGATGGTGAGTCCATTGAGAAGCATCCCCAATGAAACATTTATTGAATGGTGTAACATCAAAGGAAAAGCACATTATCCTTTAATAGCATCGGTTATTGAACCGTACATGCATGTAGCCGATCAATTGCAATGGACACCTGTAGCAATATTCCTGATCAATCATTATTCTGATCCTTCAGTTATTTTAGAAGAATTTATGCATGTCTTTCATCCAAATCAATGGGAAGGATCACTAGCAGATAAAATGGTAAAACGCCTTCCACTGTTAGAAAGCCTTATGATTCACGAAAATCCAGTTGTCTCACAGTGGGCTAAAAATAAAGAACCGATTTTGAAGAAAGAAATTATCAGAGTCCGTGAATGGGAACAATCACGAGAACAGAATCAGAATGAGCGTTTTGAATAATTGATTAAACGGTTTCGAGGTGTGTTGAAATCCTTGGAGATGGCAGGGTATTTGTAGAAAATATTGAATATTAAGATTAACAATCGCAATTTGATGAAAACTGTTTTGCGACTTATACTTACGTTAAGATTGATAAGTTATATAACAAAGTATTCTGTGAGGATAAATTAATATGAAGGATAAACAACTCAGTAATCCGATTTCTACGGGAGGCGGGGGAGGACATTTTGTGGCCCACGTTCAAGCTTCCTTTGTCATTTTAATGCTCACAGGAGGAGTTGCGCCTTGTTTTCCTCCTTGGCCTATTACTGAAATAAAACTATAAGGAAGAGTTGATGGGTTTAATACTGATGACTTTATTGTATTTATAGAAGAGTCTGCTTCAAAGAGAAAGCGAAAGTTACTTGGTCAGATCAAGCATAGGATTAAAATCACTCAAGGAGATGAAATATTCTCGGAAGTCATTCGAGCAGCGTGGAGTGATTTTAATAATCCTGAAATTTTTAATAAAGAAAAAGACATTATTGCACTAATCACGGGTCCACTGAATGCAACAGATTTTCATAATGTACAGTGGCTATTGAATCAGGCACGGCATACGAAAGATGTGGAGGAATTTGAGAGGCAGGTAGCCCAAGCCAATTTCAGTCCTTCTAAAAGTGAAGAAAAGTTGAACGTGATAAAGTATCATTTGAAGCTAGCCAATAATAATCAAGAGATGTCTGGCAAAGAACTTTATTCTTTTTTAAATCATTTTTATTTATTAGGGTATGATCTTGGAGAAGAGGAAGGAGAAATGGGAAGTAAATAATGTAAATCTCGAAACCCCTTATCTTATCTATGGATAGGGGGTGAATTATTGTTGTCAGAATGCAACGTATTGTGTAGAATTAAAGAAAATTATGGAAACATAATTGAGGTGGGGGTGGTCCCTCTATACTCAACTTATACAGAGGAATGAATAAAAATGCTTGGGAGAGGGGGGGAGTGTGTGTATAAAGAGCTTCTGAGCATAGCACAGCTAATGGGGGAAACAATGCGATTGGTTGGGTATGCCCGATACTACAAATCCCTTAACATTGATGGTTTACATTACATACATCAAGTAGAAGGTACCCAAGTGATCGCTATTGTTAAACCAAATCATAGTACTCATCATGAAGCTACAACATTTTTAATGAATCTATTATTAACGGAAAAGCTAAAAATGAATACGGTTACAGGGCATGCCCAGAATCTGAAAAAGTTCTTGGATTACATGATGTTCTGGAGGCTAGAGGAAGATTTTGAACATATCCATAATATCGAAGTAAAAGCAGGTGGACCGTATCCTATTGAAGTAATATTACTGGGATTTGCGGATTACCTTCGATGTATTCCAAAAGGTTACAAGCCATTTGAAGATTTAAAGGTGGCGACTCACGGGATTCATTGGTCTATGTTAAAGAATATCCCCCTTAACAAACATGCAATGGCAGAAGGGAAGCTATCAACCGTAATTCGAAGCAGTCATAACGATTTAAAGAAAACCAACTGGTGTGAGTACCCGTCTGGTGCACTTGCTCCGATCATCTATACTGCATGTGCATATCTGAAGTTCTTGCGTGATAGAACAACAAGATTTAAATACCTGCCATTAGAGCAGGTTCCGAGAAAAGAAATAAGAGATAATCATTCATTAATAGCGGGTACTGCGGGTAGTAGGGTGCGGATAGTGTTTGATGTGGAAAATATTGCTCGAGATTCCGGTACTGCAGGACCTGGAGGAGGGAAGAGCAGGCAAGCCTCTCCCATTAACCACGACAAGGTCTTTAGTGAGACCGAAGCAGACATGTTCTTTGAATTGATCGATCCGTATGAAAATGCTTTGGATCTTCTTCTCTTTGCGATATTGCGTTACTTTGGATTACGCCCTGGTGAAGCAGCTGAGATTCGAATTGAGCCGTCAACAATTCCTTCCAACTTAAACGTGTATCATACAGCAAGAGAGGAATTAACCGAGTCTCTTTCCGGGAACTTGCAGTTTGTAAAAGAACGCGGGTTGCGGGGGAATTGGGTCATTGATACGGGATGGAAAACGAAGGCTTCCTGCAGGGACGTGGCGTTGATAACTCACAAAACAATTGATCCATTTAGCAGGAAAAATATCCGATTTCCAACACAAGAGGAGTTCACTGATCTTCTGTATTGGGCACTTCTTCAGCGGCGGGAACTTTTGTCTTATTACACAAGTGAAGATCATGGCTATCTATTTGTATCAGAGTCAAACAATTCAAAAGGGAAGCCATTAAGTAAGAAAGGCGTTTACAGTAAGTATAATAATTTGGCTGATGACTTATTTCAACGAACTGGGGGAAGCGTAGACCTACGTTCCTACTATCCACACACCTTCCGACACTTATTCGCGACATCACTTCTCCTAAGATATCGCAGACCAATCGAAGAGATCAGCAAGTGGTTGGGGCATTCTTCTGTCGTGATTACGCGCGATACATATATTCATTGGATACCTGAGTCAAATAATGACACAGAAAAAGGTAAAGTAGATCATTTAGGGAGGGTATTTATGCGACAGGCGGAGATCTCAGAGGGAATCCACGCGCATGAGGAGGACTCGGAATGACACTAGAATGGACTCCATTATCGGAATTTCGCAAATTTTCAAAAAACACGCTGCGTTTGAATCATGTGAATCAAGTATTTTCTTCTATAAAAAATCCCGTCCTTCAATTATTTACTACATTTCCGGCCCCGGATAACTGGTTAGCTGTACCGCCTGAAGAGAGACCAACCTTTCGGCATCGCGACAGTCGAGACCTATGGTATGTCATTTTCTGGGCTTGGCATACAGGTTTTTGCAAGGGAAATGATGTAGTAGCACAATATCGTCGAAACGACTTGGTTTGTTACCTGTCAACCAGAGGTCGTGTTAATCTGTCGGATTTCCCCGTCAAAATGGGCCTCCTCAAAAATTCAGAAGCAGAACACATCCGCAAAAAAGACTCAAACCGTATAGGTTTGTTCAACAAACTATCTATACACCTTCTAGGTGTTATGAAACCGCTGGGCGATTTCACGGAAGAAGATATAGCGTTAGCGGATGTAATGCGTCCGAACGACAAACGTTATAACGCCAAGTGTTTAAAGGACATTCTTTTTGAGCTTGGATATTCGGATGAACCAGGAAGACGTAGGCAAAGAATACTGTTTGACGATTGCTGTGAGCATCCAAAGTGGGGGGATATCGCACGTGAGTTTCGCGAGCATTTAAAACGAAGTAATTCGCTAGACTATTATATTCGTAAAGCGGGCAGTGCTTTGCATAAATTTTTCAAATGGCTTGACCAGCACGGGGAGTCGGATGCTTCATCTCTCGAGTATGAAGATTTTCTCGATTTGTTTGATTACATTTCAAAGAATAACGATGGAGAGGAGTTTTCAGCTAAGTATACCGGGAACAATCTTCTACACATAAAGTTATTCTTTGATTGGGGGAAAGGTTCTCATACATTTTTTCCAACATACGTTGACTGGCCCAGTGATTTATATTCTGGAATTCATCGTGAGGCCCAAGAAGAAACATATTCCGGTGATGGCCTCGCTTTTGATGACCCAAACTTCCCGATGCTCATGAAGGAAGCAATTGAAAATTATCATCCCGAAGATGATGTTGAAGTTTTATGTCGCGCTTTTTGGTTAATTATTGCCTCATCACCGGTGCGTAAAACGTATCTGCTCAATCTTCAGGCTGAAGAATGTATGCTGCCATTGCCTAATGCTCCATCAGCGGTAGGATTATACAGCCCATATTCAGGTATTGAGAAAGCTAAACATCGTAACGGCCAATTTCCTATAATTGATTCTGCAGGTCTTAGAGCGGTCGAATTTTTACAGAAAAGATCGAGCGATAAAGCCTTCCGACCGATACGGAACGAAAGAGCGGATGCATCGTATGTGCATCTTTTTCAATTGGAGAAATATCCCTGGATTTTGAATGAAAGACAAATATATAGGTTTTTTGACAAGATAGCAGAATTTATTGGACATGGAGATAAAAAAGGGAAGGCTCATGGTTACAGACACTATCTCATAACTCACATTGCAATCGAAACCGGGAACAGTGAGTTAGCACGACTTGCTGCAGGTCATGAAAATCAAACCATGCTGAATCGATACTTACGAAGTAATCTCTCCCGTCAAGCATTGTTATTTGCTACTATTAAGAAATATCAGGATGGTGAGATTGCGGGACGGTTTATTTGGCGAATCTTCGAAGCACTTGCCAGCGAACAAACTGAGCCTGACGAATTGATAAAAGCTTTGGGATCTGAAGAGCTATCTTTAGATGAATTCTTTGCAAAATTCGGGCTTCCAGCTCCTACAGGTGTAGGAAGATGTTTAATACAGGGGGCTTGCCTTTTTGAGGCAAAGTGTTTTTCCTGTCATCATTTCGCCATACGAAAAAGTGAAGCAGCACAGGCATTTCATACTTTGGCCAGATTAACCAAGGACATGTGGAACATGATGCGAGGCAGTCGGGATTTTACAACCAAAAACGCCAAGGCGGCCGGATTAGCTACGCAAATAGCGTTGCTTGGGGACATGATTCGGCATTTCGGCTATAGTGACGAACAGATTCAAATAGAGGTTATCAGTCGACTAGTCTGAGCTTAGATTGGAAAGAGGTGAAATCGTGTCGCAAATATTAGCTTGGCAATCCCTGAGATTTGGACCCATTACTGTAAGGCGAAAGGGACAATTCGAGAGTAGAGAGCATCTGACAAGATCGGAGTATGAACAATACAGATCGGCAGAGACTTGGGGACGGGTTGAACCTATTTTATCAAGCTCCTTAACGGATTTGGTACAACCCACAATATTTTTCAAGTTACCCGGCACCCAAAGAGATTACGTATTACTGCTTGCCTTTTTACAACGGATCAGTTTGCCTTTAGAGATCGTATTTCCAACCAAGACCGAATTCAATAAATTTCCTTTTCCCGAGTTACCGAATTTTGAGTACTTTGATGCGCTTTACGATAAATACTATCCGGTATTGTATCCGATGGATAGCGAAAAACAACTACAAAAGGCAAAGAAAAGGATTCCTTTGCTTCGAACTGTAGTTTGCTTATGGTTCGCAGGTTACGCCCTTAAGGAAGGGGTAGAGGGTAATCATATTATTACTTCCTCTGTATTAGCAAAAGCAAGTAAGATCGCTAAATATCATAGAAGTAGTTTAACCCTCCTAGGTAAGATGTTAGCTAAAGAAACAGATTCCTTGATTGAAAATAAACCGGTCATACCTTGCGATGAAGCGGAAAGAAGTCTCTGGATAGCCGCGGGAATATATCCAACCCAAACGCCGTTTGAGGAGAGTCTCTATACCTTTGCATTTTCTTACTTGAGGCAACGTGTGAATGATTCAATAACTGATGATTATTACGACGATGAAGGAAATTTACTTTTCAGATACGGTAAAAAAACTATCAGCATAAATTATTGGAAAGCGATAGTCAAGTACATCCGGTATTTTGCAATCAAATGTCGATCAAAAGGTCTTACTGACATAAGCGAGAATTCAATATCAGAAGTATACACAGAGATTTTTGGCCAGATGAAGGGACAAGAAGATAAGACGTTTTTCCGAGTGGCGCTTCGACATTGGCTTAGGTGGCTTATAAGAACTACAAATGCTTCATACAACATAGAACGGATTATGCCAAGACCTAGACGTGTTATGTCAAAAGATCATGGACGAGTATTTAGTATGTCCAAAGCTTATATTCTTGTGCAGACCTTAATGAACGATCAAACTCCTTTAATTAACGAGAACATTCTGATGGACTTTCGTCATAGGCGGGCTTGCCTGTTGATGTTATCAACTGCAGCAAGGCCTCATGAAATAGTTAATTTGCTTCAGAATGCTTTATTTATAGATTCGCAGGATAATTCCTGGATTCGTTTTCACAAAACCAAGACCATTCGCAATCAACCCGATCGAAACGGCTATGAATGGGTTCATCACGCTCTAGTGAAGAGCGATGCTGCAAGATGGTTTAACGAATTGATTCATTTTGCCCCATCAGAACCTATATTTTTTCCAAGAGAGTGGGGTGGGGATGGCCTTACGGAACTTCGTTTACTGGCTTCAAAACATAATGATGGCCCTATACGAACTAGCGGACTGTATAATTTTTTAACTCGCATTCAATCGAAGTTATGGCCTGAACTTAGGAAGCCATATTTCACACCCCATAATCTAAGAGCGCTCCATCTTACTTATCGGCGTATCTTAGGAGACAATGATGAGCTACTAGAGAGGCAGGCCGGACATAGTCATCCTTCCTCAAAAAAGCCTTATACGGAAACAATGCCTGCAGAAGAAGTTGCAAAGTTTGGTCATCTACTTCAAAAAGGCGTTTGGAGAAAGAAACCGGAAGGGGAGGATGCTGATAAGACAGAAGGGGCTGGAATTTCGTCTACTGAATATGTAGCCATTGATGAGATAACCGAAATTTCATCTAAGTTTGAGGTCACGCCTCAAAAGCTAGATGAAGCATATAAATTAACCCAGAAAATTATAGAGGAATCACCACGTTTCCAAGGTAAAGTTATTGATTTGGAAGATGAGTTACACGAGGTTAACGTAGGTGGTTATACGCATAATTGTAATGCACATGTCTTGCTAAACTGTGGTCATACACCCGGGCATTGTAGAGCATGTGATGATTATAGTCCTGATGAGGGTACAGAAGATGCGCACAAGGCCGACATATTTCGTGAAATGTTGCATTATTACTATTGTCTCGATGCAGAGAAAAATTTCAAGTCCACAGGACAACGAAAAATGGTTTTTCAGAAGGCTGAGGATATAAAGGAACGGTTGAACAAAACAGAAAGAAGTCTCTGGGTAAATAAATTTAAAATGCCGCCAAATGAGGCGAAAAAACTGCATTCATTGCTCTTTAAGAAAGCAAAGGCATACTTTCGTGAACAGTCTAAAGAGAAGCCTAATCCAACTAATGCAGAAGTGCTTTGTTATATTTTAAGTGGGGAGGTAAAGTAAATTGGCTCGTCCGGTTTCTTTCAGTAGCAGCGACTTGGCATGGGAATGTGCACAAGTAAAAAGAAAGCTTTTAAATGATGTCAAAAAGGGGCGATTATCGCGTCTTTCAAAATCAGATGTGTACGATATGATTGCAAAACGCCCGCGAATCAGATTGAAAAGCTCGCGAATGTTGTGGACGGGTTCCTATAAGGAATATTTGGAAAAATGGTTCACCAAATTGAATGAGGAAATACAATTAATCCTAGACTCGGCCTCTGAAGGAGAACCAACGATTACAAGTCCTGAGATTGTAGCCCAGGAGCACCGGGAATTGCAAGCCAAGGTTACTCATTTAACACAGCTTATAAGTACGTATAAAGATGCTTTGGACGAATTACGCATAGAGAACGGACAGTACCGAGAATTAATCAGCCAGCGTTTCGGAGATATTGACTTATTCTAATGATCCTGAATGTCCCGTGTACTGATACCCTTCGCATACATATGTGCTCCTCAATGCCGGTCACATTCGTTTGATTTTTCTTCACGACTACAGGTTCAAATTCTACATCACCGTATTCGGAGGTTACGGTTTTCTTACTGTTGTAGCCGTCGCGGCTGTTTCTCGTTTGTTTGTTTTTACATCATGTTTCTCATAACCGGGATGCGTATCCAGTTCGGCTTCTAATGCTTCTTGAAGTACATCTGCAAATAATTCCTTTAATGTCCATTGAATATCTTCTGCCGATTGAAAATTATGCTCTTTTACGAATTGACGTAATTCTTGTTTTGACAATAATCCGCTTCAGGTCACCATGTGCTTATTCCTCCAACTTTGATCTAGTAGTCAGTATTGACAAATTTATCTCAGTTGAAGTAAAGATTATGTCCAAACTAAATTGTTACTTCAAGCCTTGTACGGAATTGAATTACAAATGGGTGAATCTCTCCCGGAGCGACTATTCTTTGGTGTGACGGTTCACTCGCAATTAATGAAAGCAGGCCGCGTGATAGATTTGAGGGCTGAACGCATTCTTATCATTGGAAATAAAACTGTATTTCATGAATATATCCAATCGTTATCGAGAATTGGTAATTTGTTAGAGAAGAAGATCATTGTTGTTTATCTTGGAGGTTTTCCAGGACCGGATAAACGATTTTTTCTTCGGCAAATCCAAGATAAATTTGATAAAAATGGTCTTCAGATTGAAGTTCAGTTTTGGGGCGACATCGATTGGGGAGGGTTCCAAATATTCCGGCATTTGCAAAAATCAGTGTTTCCACAACTACGACCCTATCGTATGGATAAGACTACTTTCCATCAGCATTTGGATTGGGCAGAAACCTTCACTGCAGATTATCAAGTCAAATTGGAGCAGCTACTGGAAAACACGGATAATTCCTAGTTTCACGGATTAATTCGAGAGATGTTGTGTACGGGCAAGCGTTTAGAGCAAGAAGCTATACTATTATAAACTGTATTTCAGCCACTGGTTGTTGCCGAATTCTATAAGATTCGTGGTAATACTTTGTATTGACAGTGTATTTCACAATAGCCGCGACTTTTGCGGCTTTTTTCATTTATTGTTATTAGTTGTTTTCTTGGACTGGGACAAAAATCAAAATTGAGCCTTCTATTTTTACCATAAAAATGCAAGTAAATCCGTAACTGGCCGATCAAGGAAACAAGGTTGTTACCAGGTTGGTGTAGAGCAAGGTAACGTCTGGGTATCTTGGCGGCTTATTTAAATGGGGGATGAAGAGCCAGTTGCAGACTACATTCTCAGTTCCCGGCTACAGCAAGCGATCAAATCGTCCCGGAAATGCGGGTCGCCGAAACAGACCACATCATTACTAAAAAGCAATGGGGAGCTTTTTACGGAACGGAGCTCGACCTGCAGTTGCGTCGCCGGGGAATCGACACCATCGTCTTATGCGGCATCGCTACCGGGCTTGGCGTGGATACGACCGCGCGGGAAGCGTTTATGAATGGGTATCAGCTGATTTTGGCGATCGATGCCATGACCGGGTTTTCTCAAGCCGAGCACGATCACGTGAAAAATTTTATTTTTCCACGCATCGGGCGTGTTCGGACAACACAGGAAATCATTTCTGCCTTTGCTGAAGTTTGAACCCAAAGGAGATGTGCCCTTGGATTTATCAGGTTCCAGGGGTCGTTTTTTTATTTCAGGAGGTTGGTCTCTATGACCCAAAAGAGAAGTCCCAAGTCCGATAGGATGTACCCCTGGTATGTCTTATCTGTAACCAGTCTCGGAGCGTTCCTGGTTCTGGTCAATATCGGAACGCTTAATGTCGCATTGCCGGAATTAAGCCAGCAATTTCATGCGAATGCGGCAGCTTCCAGCTGGATTTTACTTTCCTATATGCTGGTAAACACTATCCTGATTTTAATCTTCGGACAAATTTCGGATATTTTCGGAAGAAGCCGAATGTATTTAATAGGAATGGCCATCTTTACCGTATCCAGTTTACTACTCGGTTATGCTTTTAATGTAGAGGTACTAATCCTTCTTCGGATCGTACAGGCTGCCTGAGGAGCGCTCGTAGTGACGAACACAACACCGCTGATTACCGATGCGTTTCCCCAATCGCAGCTGGGCACCGGTCTCGGTCTGAATTTATTGTCCGCTTCCGTCGCGCAGGTGCTTGGCCCGGTCGTCGGCGGCGTGGTCACGACCGCCTGAGGCTGGAGGTGGGTGTTCTGGTCTAATGTTCCCTTCGGGATCATTGCTCTCATCTGGGGGCTCTGGATTCTAAGGGTGAAGCCCCTAGCGCAGCTCCATAAAAAAGTGGACGGATATGGAGGCATCATGATCTTTGTCGCTTTAGCGGGTCTAATCATTGCTTTATCCAAGGGGGGAGAACTGGGCTGGGGAGACAAGCAGGTGATCGGAGGTTTTGCGATATTCGCCATATTTACTACTATATTTTTATGGCATGAGCATCGTTCAGCATCACCTCTACTAGATTTAAGCCTTTTTGAAAGCTGGACGTTCAGTATGGGGAACATCGCTACATTCTTTAATTCTTTTGCCCGTACGGCGGTTGCTCTGCTCTTCGCTCTCTATTACCAATTTGCCTTCCACCAAAACGCGCTTAATGCCGGTCTAAGGATCCTTCCAATTACGATAGGGATGTTGGTCATTTCTCCGATTGCTGGCATGTTGACTAAGAAGGCGGCCATTCGAGTTCTGGCCTCACTTGGAATTCTTATTTCTATAGCAGGACTACTACTACTCCTATTCGTGGTCGGTGGAAATTTCTCTTACGGGGTCACCGCTTGCGGCATGTTGTTAATCGGGGTCGGGACCGGTTTATTCCTTACCCCCAATACGACGGAGATCATGTCAAGCGTTCCGGAGCAAAGCCGCGGGGTGGCGAATGGACTGCGGTCCATGCTATATAACTTGGGTCAAGTGCTGAGTACGGCTCTTTCTTTAACCATCGTCGGCGCAGCGCTGCCAGCCCACCTGAAGAACGTGCTGTATTCCGGAAAGAACAATGTGATTTCTGCCGTTGATTTTGCTTTCGTCATTCACGGTTACCGCTGGGTCATCATCGCACTAATAGGGACTTCTCTACTCGCTCTTGCTGCCTCGTGGTTCCGTCCGCAACAGAAAAAAGCTTACGAAAGCTCTTCAGCGGCCTCTTGACTTTGACGCATTGATGCCGCGTCAATCCGTCCGATCCTCATCGATCGGTCCTGCGGCTGCCGCCATAACCCCAGCGCGTCCGGTAAGCCCAAACTTCTGGAGCTAGCGATATATATCCGGCGGGTAGTGGAGCGTTGCGATATACTTTCACACGACAACAAGATATCCTCTTCTCCTAAATTCCGCCTTTTGGAGGCGCGAAAAAGATGAGAGTTCTAAAGTTAGAACATGTAGGTGTTCTAACACATAACGAACATTGTTCTTTACGAACAATGTTCGTTATGGTATAAATATTGTATGAACGTCCAAATACTGCATATGCGGTAAATGATACAGTAACATATAGTGGAAGTACTTATACCTGTCTTCAGGCACATACTTCCCTTGTAGGCTGGGAACCATCCAATGTTCCTGCTTTATGGAAGAAAGGCGGCAGCGGAACTACGCCACCTACAACACCGCCAACAACGCCACCAACAGGTCCTTCAGTAACAAAGCCTTCCGAAGTTCCAAGCCACATATGGACATACACAATGAATGCGGGCGATAAATTCGGTAAAGGCGGAGATTTTGCTTTATTGCTGAGTGCTGTGATCAAAAAGGAAAGCAGCTTTGGAGCAGGCTTACCAGGCAGTCCATCAGCCGGCGACGGATTGATGCAGGTAGAACCAAACACACGTAATGCTTATTTATCTCAATTCAGCTCAAAATTTGGCCGTGCTTATAATCACGGCAGTGAACAAGATCAGGTATGCTTGGGCGGACTGATTTTAAATGAAAAGATTACTAGATTCGGCAACATATATAATGGCTTATTACACTATAACGGAGGAGATAACTGGTATCCGGGAGCTACAGACTCTTATGGCCGTCCTATTCTGGCCAATCAATATGCAGATGCAGTTTACGCTACTTATAAGGGCTATGGCGGTAAGAACTAAGATGTTATTTATTTTCCACCCTTGCAGGTTTTACAATCCTACCGTACATGTACACCCAGTTTTGTAAGTAATACCGGGAGTGGGCGGGGGAGGACAAAGGCAACGATGCACATCCACCACAAGCCGGGAGAGAACATGGATGTGGATTGGGCCGGAAAAATAAACTGAAGTTAGTGTTTAAACACTAACTTCAGTTTAAGGGAGGAATTATGAGTATGGAAATTTTTGAGCAGTATGAATCCAACGTAAGAGCATATTGTAGAAACTTCTACGATGTGTTTGACCGGGCTAAAGGTGCACTGATTTATTCAGAATCCGGAAAGAAATTTGTTGATTTTTTTGCAGGAGCAGGAGCTTTAAATTATGGACATAACAACGAATACATCAAACAAAAGATACTCGCTTATCTTGAATCGGACAGTATTACTCATGGGCTTGATATGTACACAAAAGCGAAACGTGAATTTATCGAAAAATTCTCGCAGATCATATTGGAACCCCGAAAGTTAAACTATAAAATTCAATTTTGCGGGCCTACAGGTACAAACGCTGTAGAAGCATCGCTGAAGCTTGCCCGAAAGATCACTAAACGGACTGGTATATTTGCGTTTATGGGAGGATTTCACGGAATGTCGCTGGGGAGTCTGGCTGTTACCAGCAACATTCAGAAAAGATCTTCCTCCGGCATAGCATTATCCGATGTTACCTTTTTCCCATACTCCGAGAGTCCAATTGACTCATTCGATACTATTGAATACATGGAAGCCGTTCTAAACGACGGTCACTCGGGAATCGAAAAACCGGCGGCTATTATATTTGAAACCATTCAGGCGGAAGGCGGCGTAAATATAGCTTCACCCGAATGGATGCTCAGGCTGAGGGAACTTAGCGACAGACACGGTATTCTACTGATTTGCGATGACATTCAGGTTGGCTGCGGACGCACCGGACCGTTCTTTTCATTTGAACGTGCCGGGATGATCCCTGATATTGTACTGCTTTCCAAGTCAATCAGCGGGTATGGCCTTCCCATGTCTATTCTGCTGATGAAACCGGAACTTGATGTCTGGAAGCCTGGTGAGCATAACGGTACGTTCCGGGGAAACCAGCTTGCTTTCATTGGAGCTACAGCTGCGTTGGAATATTGGGAAATGAATAATTTGGAACAGTCTGTGAAATATAAGGAAGCATTTGTAAGAGAATATTTAACCAAGCAGATTTTGTCATTACATAAGGGCCTGACCATTCGGGGTGCAGGTTTGATTTGGGGTATTGATTTTTCCAATGTGGAGGATGAGCGAATCACGCAAAAAGTAGTAGAGGAATGTTACCAAAACGGTTTAATCATCGAAAGCGCAGGAAGAAAAGACAGTGTTATAAAACTTATGCCTCCGTTAACCATCGAGCTTGAACTTTTGCAGCAGGGTTGTTCAATTATCAGACAAGCTATTCAAGAGAATATAAATAAAGTATTGGAGGTCGAAAGTTATGGATAAAATCGCCATTATAGGAATAGGATGCCGTTTGCCAGGAGGAATAAGGGGGCCTGAGGAGTTCTGGGAAGCATTGACTGCGGGAAAAGATATGACTTCCGATTTACCCGAAGGCCGCTGGGATTTAGAAAAGTTTTATGATCCTGACAAATCAAAGCCAGGCAAGCATTACACCTGTCATGGTGGATTTTTAGATAAAATAGATGAGTTTGACCCTTTGTTTTTTGGTATTTCTCCAAGGGAAGCGGCCTTTCTTGATCCACAGCAAAGACTGATGCTGGAGACATCATGGGAAGCAATGGAAGATGGAGGCTTGGATCCGGCCAAGCTAGCAGGAACCAATACCGGTGTCTTTGTAGCGGGCTTCACCCTTGACTATCAAGCAATACAATTTAAAAACGAATCGGTTGAAAGTTTAGATACACATTCGGCAACGGGTATGATGATGACAATGTTGTCCAACAGGATTTCATATATATATGATTTCAGAGGTCCAAGTTTGTCTGTAGATACAGCGTGTTCGGGCTCTTTGGTTGCAACACACCTTGCATGCGGGAGTTTATTGAATAATGAATGTAATCTCGCAATAGCAGGCGGAGTAAGTGTTATAGCTACACCTGAGTATACCATAGCGGAAAGTAAGGGTGGTTTTTTATCTCCCGATGGACGGTGCAAAACTTTCGATTCCAGTGCAAACGGTTATGCAAGAGGAGAAGGAGCCGGCGTTGTGGTTTTAAAACGCCTGTCAGATGCTATCGAAGACGGAGATAGGATTTATGCCGTAATAAGTGGATCGGGTGTAAACCAGGACGGCCACACAGACGGGATTACTGTTCCAAACGGGCAGGCTCAGGAAAACTTAATGAAGGAGGTATACAAAAAGGCAGGAATATCACCTTCAGATATAACATATATTGAAGCTCACGGCACCGGCACTCCGGTTGGAGACCCTATTGAGGCTAATGCAATAGCACGAGTGGTTTCAACAGACAGGCCAAAAGATAAAAAGTGTATTGTCGGATCTGTTAAGACAAACATTGCCCACCTTGAGGCCGCTGCAGGAGTTGCCGCACTGATAAAAGCTTCACTAATCATAAAGCATAAGCAAATACCTCCACATCTGCACTTTAAGAATCCAAACCCTAAAATTCCCTTTGACGATTTATGTATACGAATTCCTCAGACCCTGGAGCCTTTGCCGCAACCCGCATTGGTTGGCATAAATTCATTCGGTTTTGGAGGAACAAATGCCCATATCCTCTTGGAGGAAGCTACAGATCTCCAAAAAGAGGGTACTCCTGAAGTTAATGTAAATACCGGATGGCCATATATGATTCCCATATCTGCGCGCTCAGAAAAGGCGCTAAAAAACTATGCGCAAAAGTATGTTGATTTTATTAATGGAAGTGGAGAAAGTATTTCTTTATATGATATTGGAAGCATGATGAGCAAAAAGCGCACCCATCATGACTATAGACTAGCGGTTTCGGCATCTTCAAAGGAAGAACTTGCAGGAAACCTGGAAGCGTATATTAAAGGACAAGCACGCCAGGGGATGTCTGCGGGAAATGTTGAGGCAGGAAAGTACAATAAAGCTGTTTTTGTATATACAGGTATGGGGCCCATATGGTGGGCTATGGGCAGACAGCTCCTTGAAAAAGACCCTGTGTTTAGAAATATGATAGAAAAATGCGATAAACTTACACGTCAGTATGCTGGATGGTCTCTACTGGAGGAACTTCTCGCCGATGAGGAGAATTCACGTCTGGACCAGCCCCAGTTTGCTCAACCTGCCAATTTTGCTGTTCAGGTGGGTTTGACTGAAGTATGGAAATCCTTGGGTATTATACCCCGTGCGGTGGTAGGACACAGTGTTGGAGAAGTGGCTTCTACATATGTTGCAGGAATTTACAGCCTTGAAGATGCCATGTTGGTAAGTATTCACAGAAGCCGTGCACAGCAAAAAGCAGTAAACAAGGGCACAATGCTGGCGGTAGGTTTACCAGAAAAAGAAGTTGTGGCCCTGCTGGATGAGAACATAAAAGGTGTTTCAATGGCAGCAATCAATAGCCCAAATTCGGTAACTTTGTCAGGTGATCCTGATGCCCTTGAGCAGATCCAAAAACAGTTGCAGGATAAGGGGGTTTTTGCGCGGCTTTTAAAGGTCAATGTAGCGTATCACAGTTACCAAATGGAACCATATGAGCAGGAGCTATTGGAGGCATTAAAAGGAATAAAGTCCCAGCCTGCCGGGATACCGATATATTCCACGGTTACAGGGAAAATGCTGACGGGTACAGAGTGTGATGGACATTACTGGTATAAAAATGTAAGAGAGCCGGTACGTTTTGAAGCAGCAATGTATGAAATGATTTCGTTGAATTATAACTTATTTATTGAGGTGGGCCCTCACCCTGTTTTAGCAGCTTCTATTTCTGATTGTCTGTCAGCTAAAAACGTTGAAGGTAAGAAGTTGTTCTCTATAAAAAGAAATGAAAACGAACAGGTTTCAATACTGGAGAACTTAGGGAATCTATATGCACTGGGATACCCTATAGATTGGAACAAGATTTACCGGTACCAAGGTGAGTTTGTAAGTCTCCCTCTTTATCCATGGCAATGGGATAAATACTGGATGGAAACGCAGGAATCAAGTGAATTTAGGCAGGGAAAAAATAAGCACAAGTTTTTAGGACGCCGTTTGAAAACTTCCAGCCCTATATGGGAGATTGAACTTAATACTACCTATATGACGTATCTTTCTGATCATAAAATACAAGGTATAGAAGTTTTCCCCGGAGCAGGGTATGTAGAGCTGGGAATGGCTTGTGCCAGAAGCTATTTTGGAGAGGGTTTTTATACAGTTGAAGATATAAAGTTTGAAAATGCTTTATTTTTAAATCAAGGAGTATCACCTGTGGTGCAGGTGGTTTTGGATCCAAAAACCGCAAAATTCGAGATTTCAAGCAGGATACCGGGACAAGATAAGACTTGGACATGCAATGCATCCGGCACAATAAGAAAACGGCAAAACATAAAGATCACTGCTAAAGATGAGTTGATTCAAATACTTGGCAATTGTACCAAAGAATACGGAAAAGAAGTATGTTATAAAACCTTCTATCAAATGGGTTTCCATTATGGTCCTTATTTCCAAGGTATAGACAAGATATGGAAAGGTGATAACGAAGCTCTTGGCAGGATCGAGATCCCTAAAATACTGGAGATTGATAGCTCTATCTACGGTCTTCACCCGGCGGTATTGGACGCCTGTTTCCAGGTTACCATTGCGGCAGTTGCACCACTTAATGAAGATGAAAATAACGAAGGCCAATCATTCCTACCTGTAGGAATAGACAGGGTGCAGCTTTATGGAAGGCCGGAGCCTGTCATGCTTTGTCATACGCAGATGGTAGATAGGAAAGATAATAATTTGAACGCCAACATCCGTCTATATAGTGAGGACGGAAATCTAATCGCCGAAATACTGGGCATAAGAACTAAGGAACTTGGAAATAGTGGAGGGTCTGATGCTGGAAGAGTTAAGGATTATCTTTATGAGATAAACTGGGAGCTTCTAAAAAGTGAAGAAGTTGATACCCGCACAGCTGCTGCTAACTCTGGAGCATGGCTTATTTTTGTGGATCATAAAGCAGCAGGAAAAGAACTGGCAAATCTCCTTGAAAAAAGGGGAGAAGAATGCTTTATGGTATATCCTGGTGAGAATTTTGGTTGGCAGTATGAAGAGCGTGAGATATATATAAACCCTCGAAGCATTGAGGATCTTAGAGCGTTGTTTGATGAATTCTCAAAAATTAAAACGAAGCTAACAGGTATTGTATATATGTGGAGCCTCAATATCCTTGAGATCCAGGAAGTTAGTAATACAGCTATAGAAAAAGCTTGTTTTGAAAACCTGTTTGTATTAAAACACCTGGTACAAGCAACCACAAATCTGGGATTAAATTTTAAGCTGTGGGTTATTACAAGAGGAGCCCAAATGATCAACAGGGCTACTCCAAATTCTGCATTCTTACAGTCGTTGGTATGGGGCCTTGGCACCGTCATAGGTTACCATGAGTTGCCTTCAAATTGGGGAGGCCTTGTAGACCTTGACATAGAGGCCAATGCGGGTGAAATGGAAATGCTGTTAAAAGAAGTCTTAGGTAATGGAGAGAACCAAATTGCTTTCCGTAATGGGAATAGACTTGCAGCAAGAATCGATAAACTGCGGATTGATATGCAGCATCAAGTACCCGTACATCTTCGCCCCGATGGAAGTTATGTTATTACAGGTGCTTTTGGTGGCATAGGTATGATTACAGCCCAGTGGATGGTTGCCAAGGGAGCAAGACATCTGGTACTGCTTGGACGCGGAGAATTTCCAAAACGTTCTGAATGGAACAATGTAGAGCCAGGCAGCAGCCTTGCAGAGAGGATTGAGTTTGTTCGTAAGCTGGAGTCCCAGGGGGCAACAGTATATATTGGATCAGTGGATGTAACTGATGAGGAAAAGCTTGCTGGATTTTTTAAAGATTTTGATAAGGAAGAAAGGCCTCCTATTCGAGGTGTTGTACATTCTGCTGGTATTACGGATGATCAATTTCTTGAGGTTAGTAAAGATGAGACTTTTTATAGGGTCCTTTCGCCTAAGGTAAATGGTGCATGGAACCTTCACCGTATGACAGAGGGACGGCCTATTGACTTCTTTATTTTATTTTCTTCAGTTGCTTCTGTATTTGGTTCACCAGGCCAGGGAGCATATGCAACTGGGAATGCCTTTTTGGACTCACTTGCACATTACCGTTTATCGAGAGGACTTCCTGCACTGAGTATCAATTGGGGACCATGGTCAGAGGTTGGAATGGCTGCAAGGTTTATGGAACGTGATCCGGAGTATTATATACAAAAATCCATAGAATCTGTAACGGTAGAAAAGGGAATTAGGGCTATGGAGCACCTTGTTGGAGAAGCTGTTGCACAGTCTGTGGTTCTACCTATACTCTCGTGGCAAACGTTTGGGGAAAAATGGTTCTCACCCATGAGTTCTCCACATGTGCTTAAAACTCTTTTGCAAGATGAGTCAGGACAACAAGAGAATATAAATAAATCAAAGGTGGATGTTGGTATCCTGGAGGATATTATTTCATCTCCAATACAGAGCAGGCAGAATATCGTTGAAATGCATATTAAAACAATAGTAGCGAAGGTTTTGCGTTATAATCCTGAGGATCTAAGTACCAAACAACCACTAACTGTTTTTGGGATGGATTCATTAATGGCCACCGAAATAAAAAACAGGATGGAGGTTGCCTTTAAAACACCTGTTTCCATAGTAGAACTTCTTAAGGGTTCCAGCATATACGATCTTTCCGAGCAAATGATATCAAAGCTATACGAATCGGGAAAGATTTCAGAACAGGATTCCCTAAATATGGGTAAGGCTGAGCTTGGAAGAATACCTAAAGTTTCTGAAAAAGAGTACTATGAAACCTCATCTGCACAAAAGATGATGTATATCATTAATAATCTTGAGGGTAACAACATTGGGTATAACATACCTGTGGGAATTTTATTTGAAGGTGGGATTGAAAGGGTTGCCCTTGGGGAAGCATTAAAAACATTGATACAAAGGCATGAAGCATTTAGGACATCCTTTGAGATGATTGATGGGGAGCTTGTGCAAAGGATACAAGATGAAGTTGATTTTACTATAGAATATTTTGAGTCTGAGGAAGACGGAGTAGAGAAAATAATCGATGAATTTGTAAGACCGTTCGATTTAAGCAAAGCACCCTTAATAAGAGTAGGTCTTATAGAAATCCATGCTAGCAGGCAAATACTTTTGCTTGATGTACATCATATAGTCTCGGATGGAACTTCAATAATCAGGACTTTTGATGAAATAGTTTCTATATTAAGTGGTGAAAGCCTTCCGGCAATGGAGGTGCAATATAAGGATTTTGCCCAGTGGCAGAATGGCTTGTTTAGCACTGAGGTTTACAAAAAGCAGGAAGAATACTGGCTTAATAGGTTCAAGGGTGAAATTCCTATCCTTGATATGCCTACAGATTATCCTAGGCCTGTCCTTCAAAGCTTTGAAGGAAATAGGTTGCTATTTGATTTAGACAGTCATTTGATGGATAAATTAAATGTACTTTCCTCCCAAACAGGAGCCACCGTGTATATGATACTTCTTGCGGCATTAAATACACTAATGTATAAATACTCAGGACAGGAAGACATAATTATTGGTACTCCTATAGCGGCAAGAACTCATTTTGATACTGAAAGAATACTGGGGATGTTTATAAATACCCTGGCATTAAGGAATTTCCCAGAGGGAAATAAGGCCTTTACTGAGTTCTTGGAAGAAGTAAAAGAAAGCTCCTTAGAAGCATATGAAAATCAGGAATACAGGTTTGATCAGTTTGTGACAAAACTTAACGTAAAGAGAGATTCAAGCAGAAATCCTTTATTTACTGTTATGTTTAATATTGTTCCTTCTGATGAGCATATTATGGAACATCGTGGTGAATTAAAGTATTCCAAATATCCGGTTGAAAGTAAAACATCAAAATTTGACCTAACATTCCAGTTGATACCAGATGGTCATAATATAATATTATGGATGGAATATGCTACACGTCTGTTTAAGAAGGAGACGGTAGAAAGGCTTGTTCAGCATTACTTTAATATCCTTGAAGAGATAACCTCAAACCCTGAAAAAAAACTATCAGAAATCAATATGTTATCCCAAGAAGAAAAGGAGCGAATAATATACGGCTTTAACGATACGAAGGTTGAATTTGAACATCACCTGACGGTACACCACCTGTTTGAGCAGCAGACGAAAGTACGTCCAGACAATATAGCAGTAGCGTATGAAGGCCGTAGATTTACATATGGCCAGATCAACCAAAGGGCAAACAGGATAGCAAGGTACATGCTAAAGGCTGGCACTGGTAGAGAAGAAGCCGTAGTTGTCATGCTGGAGAGGGGACCCTTATTTGTAGAATCGGTACTTGGTATATGGAAAGCAGGGGGGGCTTACATACCTGTAAATCCAAAATACCCTACACAAAGGGTGCTTGATATATTTAAGGAATCTAAAGCTGCCTATGTGTTGACCTTATCAGATTATGTGACCCAGCAGCTTAGTGAGAACTATAAAGGCCGAATTATATACCTTGACCAGTGTGAAAAAGAGATTGAGGCTGAAAGTGGCGAAAACCTAGATCTAGATATAGACATAAATAGTTTGGCCTATGTTATATATACATCTGGTTCAACTGGTGTACCAAAGGGAGCTATGATAGAGCATCTTGGCATGATAAACCACATCCATGCGGAAATAAAGGAACTTTGTATAACTAACAACAGCATAATATCCCAGAACTCGCCTCAATACTTTGATGTATCTGTATGGCAGTTCTTTGCAGCCCTAACCATAGGAGCTCAAATTATCATCTATCCAGATGAAATAGTAAAGGATGTTGCAAGGTTTACGAATCGGATCATAGAAGATGGCATAACGGTCCTTGAGGTGGTACCTTCATACCTTGCTTTAATGCTTGAGTATGTGGAAAATACAGGGAATAAACCGGAAAAACTTCATTACTTGCTGATAACGGGAGAAACCGTAAAATCCGGCATAGTAAGGAAATGGTTTGACCTATGTCCAAATACTAAAGTAGTTAATGCCTACGGACCTGCAGAGGCAGCGGACGATATTACTCTATATACTATGGAAGCTGCTCATGAAGGAGAGAACATTCCTGTAGGCAAGCCTATACAAAATATGAATCTATATATAACAGATAAAAACATGAACCTGTGCCCTATCGGAGTAAAAGGAGAGATCTGCGTCTCTGGAACAGGTGTAGGAAGGGGTTATTTAAATGACCCTGAAAAAACAGCCCATGTATTCCTTGAAGATCCTTTCAGAGAAGAAAAGGGGATAAGGCTGTACAAAACAGGAGACCTGGGAAGATGGCTGCCTGACGGGAATATCGAATTCCTGGGCAGAATAGACCATCAGGTTAAGATCCGCGGATACCGAATAGAGCTTGGAGAAATAGAAGCTCAGCTTCTAAAACATTCTTCAATAAAAGAAGTTGTGGCAGCAACAAGGGAAGACCCCCAAGGGAACAAGTACATCTGTGCATATATAGTTGGAGAAAGTGAATTGACAATACCGGAATTAAGGGAGTATCTCTCCAAAGATCTGCCAGACTACATGATCCCTTCATATTTTGTACAGTTGGAAAAACTGCCTTTATCAGCGAATGGCAAGGTAGATAGAAATGCCCTGCCTGCCCCTGATGGAAATATTAATACAGGGGTAGACTATGCTGCACCATTCGGTGAAATTGAGGAGAAGCTTGTACTGATATGGAGCCAAATCCTTGGAGTCCAGAAGATTGGAGTAAATGATAACTTCTTTGAATTAGGAGGAGACTCATTAAAGGCAACCAATCTTGTATCAAGGGTTCATAAAGAATTTGACATAGAATTTGCATTAAAAGAAGTGTTTATGGGTCCTACAATTTCGGCAATAGCAAAAAGTATTAAAAATAGACTTAACGATACAGTGGAAATCGAAGAAATTTTAAGCATGATTGAAAATCTATAAATAGGAATTAAAAGAGATGAAATAGAGAAGAGGGACGAAGTTATGGATAATTTGATGAAAAGAATAGAATCTCTTTCTCCAGAAAAAAGAAAGCTATTTGAGACGATGCTAAAAGAAAAAGGAAAAGATGTTTCAAAATATACGCCAAATGCCTTTTCTGGAATACCTTCTGCCAGAGAGCAGGAATTTTACCCTATGTCATCTGCCCAGAAAAGGCTGTATATACTAAACGAGCTTGAAGGAGCAGGTACTGCATATAACATGCCAGGCGTCGTACTGCTGGAAGGAAACATTGATGCAGTACGCTTCGAACAGGCATTCAAGGAGCTAGTAAAAAGACATGAGGCTCTGCGCACATCATTTCATATGGTTGAGGGTGAACCAGTACAAAAGGTTCATGATTACGTGGATTTCAGTATTACGTACCTGGAACTGGATGAAGAAAAAGCAGCAGAAATAGTCAAAGAATTCATAACGCCCTTTGATCTTAGCCAAGTTCCATTACTGAGAGTAGGACTTGTAAAAACGAACGAAGACAGGCGTGTTATGATGTTTGACATGCACCACATAGTATCAGATGGTATATCAGTCAATATACTTATGAGTGAGTTTTTGGATTTGTACCAAGGGAAGACCCTTTTGCCACTACGGATACAGTACAAGGATTTTTCTGTATGGCAGAAGGAGATGTTTGCCGGAGACTCAATAAAGAAGCAGGAAGAATACTGGCTCCAGACATTTAAGGGTGATATACCGGTACTGGATATGCCTACTGACTATCCAAGACCGGCGGTACAAAGTTTTGAAGGAGATGCTGTAAGCTTTGAAATAAACCCTGAACTTTCAGTCAAACTAAATAAGCTTGCAACAGATAATGGAGCTACCTTATACATGGTACTGATGGCTGCATATAACGTACTCCTGTCCAGATACACTGGACAGGAAGACATCATAGTTGGAAGTCCTGTAGCCGGAAGGCCCCATGCTGACCTGCAGGGTATCATTGGTATGTTTATAAATACCTTGGCCATAAGGAACTATCCTGAGGGAGAAAAGACCTTCGTCCAATTCTTGCAGGAAGTAAGGGAAAATGCGTTTTTGGCTTTTGAAAATCAGAACTACCAGTTTGAAGAACTTGTAGAAAAACTTAATCTCATGAGGGACATGAGCAGGAATCCTCTTTTTGACACTATGTTTGCACTGCGCACTTCAAACAAGACAGAATTTGCAGCATCGGGTATAAACTTCAAACAATACAACAACTGGCTGGAAGGCAGAAAGGCAAAATTTGACCTTATGCTTGAAGTGGTAGAGGGTCAAGAAGGTATAACATTTAACCTTGAATATTGTACCAGGCTGTTTAAGAAGGAGACAATAAAAAGGTTTGGAACCCATTACATTACCGTTCTTGAAGAGATAACGGCATGCCCTGAAAAAAGGTTGTGGGAAATTGATGTACTGTTACAGGAAGAAAAACAGCAAATCCTATATACCTTTAACGCTACAGAGGCACAGTATCCTAAAAACAAGACTATCCATCAGCTTTTTGAAGAGCAGGCAGAGAAGAACCCTGATCATGTAGCTGTGGTATTTGAGGGTAAAAAGCTTACATTTAGTGAACTCAATAAAAAATCAAATGGGTTGGCCCATGTATTAAGGGCTAAAGGAGTCAAACCGGACAGTATCGTAGGTATTCTGGCAGAACGCTCACTTGAGATGATAGTAGCAATCCTAGGGGTATTAAAAGCAGGAGGGGCATATCTTCCCATAGATCCAGATTATCCTGAGGAAAGAATAAGTCATATGCTGGAAGACAGCCGGGCAGTGATCCTGTTGACCCAATCACATTTTATAGACAAATATACATCAATAGGTACAGTAATAAATTTAGAAGATGAGCAGGAATATTCAGATGAACAATATAACTTATCGGAGGTAAATAAACCTTCCGATCTAGCTTACTTAATATATACCTCAGGCTCTACAGGTAAACCCAAAGGGGCAATGATAGAGCATAGAAACATAGTAAGGCTGTTATTTAACAGTAAAATGCAGTTTGATTTTAACGAAAATGATGTATGGACTATGTTTCATTCTATGAGTTTCGATTTTTCCGTATGGGAGATGTACGGGGCGTTGTTATATGGGGGCAGATTGGTGGTAGTTCCTAAAATGACAGCACGCAGCAATGTAGAGTATCTGAGACTTCTAAGGAATGAGAAGGTGACCGTATTAAATCAGACACCTTCAGCCTTCTATAATATAGCCAATGAAGAAGTATCATATGAAGAAAAAGAACTTAAGATAAGATATGTCATATTCGGAGGGGAAGCATTAAAGCCTGCATTGTTGAAGGAATGGAGAAAGAAGTACCCGCAGACTAGACTCATCAATATGTATGGAATAACCGAGACAACAGTGCATGTCACATATAAAGAGATAGAAGAGGAAGAAATTAGATCTAATGTGAGCAGCATAGGAAGTCCTATACCAACCCTTACAACATATGTAATGGATAAGAACATGAAAGTTGTTCCCATTGGAGTAGCCGGAGAGCTTTGTGTAGGAGGAGACGGAGTTTGCAGAGGATATCTTGGAAGACCGGAGCTTACAAAGGAAAAGTTCGTTCAAAATCCGTACAAGCCGGAAGAGAGGTTATATAGATCTGGAGACCTGGTCCGGTTATTATCTGATGGAGAAATGGAATACCTGGGTAGAATAGACCACCAGGTAAAGATAAGAGGCTTTAGGATAGAGCTTGGTGAAATAGAAGCACAACTGCTAAAGCATCCTTCAATTGAGGAATCTTTGGTGATTGCAAAGGAAGACCATCAGGGCAGTAAATACCTGTGTGCATATATAGCGGGAGAAAATGAGCTGACAATATCAGAACTAAGGGAGCATCTCTTAAAAGAACTGCCCGAATACATGGTACCATCATACTTTGTGCAGCTTGAAAAAATGCCATTGACAGCTAATGGCAAGATAGACAGGAAGGCATTGCCTGAACCCGAAGGTAATATAAATACGGGAATAGAGTATGAAGCGCCTATAGGCGAATTTGAAGAGAAGCTTGCACTGATTTGGCAAGACATCCTTGGAATTAAGAAGATAGGAAGAAATGACAACTTCTTTATGTTAGGTGGACACTCTTTAAAGGCTACAAGCCTTGTAGCGAGAATTCACAAAGAGTTCAATATAGACATGCCTCTTAAGGAAATATTTAAGGCTCCAATTATAGCGGAAATAGCAAGGTATATGAAGGAAGCAAAGGAGAGTATATATCAATCCATCCAAACTGCTAAAGAGATGGAATACTACCCTATGTCATCAGCCCAAAGAAGGCTGTATATATTAAATCAGTTTGAAGGAGCAGGGACAGCATACAATATGCCAGGCAGCTTGCTGGTTGAAGGCAGTATTGATCTGGAGCTTTTTCAGAAGACCTTCCAACAGCTTATAAATAGGCATGAGACCCTTCGAACATCTTTCCATTTCATAGAGGGTGAACCCGTCCAGAAGATCAATGATCCTGTGGGTTTTAGTGTAGTGTATCTAGAATCTGACGAAGAAAAAGTGGGGGAAATCGTAAAAGAATTTATAAAGCCGTTTGATCTTGGAATTGCTCCGCTGCTAAGAGTAGGCCTTGTGAAAACGGGAAAAGACAAGCATGTCATGATGTTTGACATGCACCATATCATATCTGACGGTACGTCCATGGATATACTGGTACATGAGTTCATGGATATGTATGGAGGAAATAACCCTTCTTCCCTCCGTATACAGTACAAGGACTATTCTGTTTGGCAGAAGGAACTATTTGCTGGGGACAAAATAAAGAAGCAGGAGGAATACTGGCTCCAGGAATTTAATGGAGAAATTCCTGTGCTGAATATGCCAGTAGATTACCAAAGGCCTGCGGTTCAAAGCTTTGACGGAGGTTTTATCCGTTTTGAAGCAGGCAGTGAGCTTACGGGAAAACTTATTAAGCTTGCAAGGGATAATGGGGCTACTCTTTACATGACATTGCTTGCTTCATACAACATACTGCTGTCTAAGTATACGGGGCAGGAAGATATTATAGTGGGAAGCCCTATAGCTGGAAGACCTCATACAGATTTACAAGACATAATAGGTATGTTTGTAAATACTTTAGCCATGAGGAACTATCCCCAGGGAGAAAAGACCTTTGCTGAGTTTCTAAAGGAAGTAAGGGAAAACTCTATAAGGGCTTATGAAAATCAGGACTACCAGTTTGAAGAACTGGTGGAAAAGCTTAATGTAAAGAGGGATATGAGCAGGAATCCTCTTTTTGATACTATGTTTGTATTGCAAAATACCGGCTCATCAGAATTGAAGATAGATAGGCTTAAGTTTATACCCTATACAAATGAATTTAGAATATCCAAATTTGACTTGACATTAAATGCTCGGGAAACCCAGGAAGGTATTGCATTTGATTTGGAATATGCCACAAGGCTGTTCAAGAAAGAGACTGTAGAAAGGTTTGCAGCCCATTACCTTAATGTTCTGGAAGAGATAACGGTTTATCCTGGAAAAAGGTTGTCAGAAATTGATATGCTTTCACAGGAAGAAAAGCAGAAAATACTATATGACTTTAACGATACAAAGGTCCGGTATCCTAAGGATAAGACTATACATCAACTGTTTGAAGAGCAGGTAGAAAAGACACCCAATAATATTGCTGTAGTGTTTGAAGATAAACAGCTGACTTATAAGGAAGTAAACGAAAAGGCAAACCAACTGGCCAGAAAATTAAGAGAAAAGGGAATAAAACCTGATAGTGTAGTGGGAATTATGGTAGAACGTTCCCCGGAAATGATCATAGGGATCATGGCTGTCCTAAAAGCTGGGGGGGCTTATTTACCCATAGCTCCTGAATACCCTGAAGACAGGATCCAGTTTATGCTTGATGACAGTGGCAGCCAAATTATTCTGATACAGGATAAATTTATAAATGCTAAAGGTAGTTACAGAAATGCTGAATTTATTAGCATAGAAAATCAGGAACTATTTACTGGGGATGTATCAAATCCAAAGTTAATTAGTAAACCTGAAAACTTGGCTTATGTAATATATACATCCGGTTCTACCGGCAAACCCAAAGGGGTAATGATAGAGAACTACTCCGTAATCAACCGGATCAACTGGATGCAGAAGCAATACCCGATAGCTGAAGGTGATGTGATCCTGCAGAAAACTCCCTATACCTTTGACGTATCGGTATGGGAATTATTGTGGTGGAGCTTTACTGGGGCCAAAGTCTGCCTGCTGATACCGGGAGGAGAAAAAAATCCGGAAGAAATCGTGAAGGCAATCGAAAAAAATAAAGTTACCACAATGCACTTTGTACCATCCATGTTGAGTGTATTTTTAGAGTATGTAGAGGAAAAGGGGATAATAGAGGAAATAGCAAGCTTAAAGCAGGTATTTGCCAGTGGAGAAGCACTGAACCTGAAGCAAGTAGAAAAGTTCAACAAGCTGCTGTACAAAGAAAAAGGAACAAGCCTGCATAACCTGTACGGACCAACAGAAGCAACAGTAGATGTATCCTACTTTGGCTGCTCTACGGAAGAAGAATTGGAGCTTGTACCTATAGGAAAGCCCATAGATAACATTAAGTTGTATGTTGTCAGTAAGGAAAAGGGCCTGCAGCCGATAGGAGTAGCGGGAGAACTATGCATAGCAGGGGATGGACTGGCAAGAGGGTACTTGAACAGACCGGAACTTACAGAAGAAAAATTCGCAGCAAACCCATTCGCACCGGGTGAAAGGATGTACAGGACAGGTGACCTGGCAAGGTGGCTGCCTGACGGCAACCTAGAATATCTGGGCAGGATCGACCATCAGGTAAAGATAAGAGGCTACAGGATAGAACTGGGTGAAATAGAGAACCGGTTATTAAAGCATGAAGCAATAAAAGAAGCGGTGGTATTGGACAAAGAAGGAGCTGACGGAAATAAGTATCTTTGTGGATACGTCGTACCGGATCAAGAAATAACCGTACAGGGGATGAGGGAACACTTGTCAAAAGAGCTCCCGGACTACATGATCCCTTCCTACTTTGTGCGGATGGAAAAGCTGCCATTGACCCCTAATGGAAAAATAGACAGGAAAGCATTGCCTGTGCTCGATAGCAATGTTAATACCGGCGTAGAATACGTAGTACCTTCGGGAGAAATAGAGGAGAAACTTGCGCTGTTGTGGCGGGATATCCTTGGAATAGAGAAGGTAGGAAGAAATGATAACTTTTTTATGCTTGGGGGACACTCGTTAAAGGCAACAAGCCTTGTAGCAAGAATTCACAAAGAGTTCAATATAGACATACCTCTTAAGGAAATATTCAAGACACCAACCATCTTAGAAATTGCCAGATATATTAAAGACTCAAAGGAGAGCCTATATCAGTCAATCCAACCGGCAGGAGAAATGGAATACTACCCTATGTCATCTGCACAAAGAAGGCTGTATATACTAAACCAGCTTGAAGGGGCAGGGACAGCATACAACATGCCTGGTATTATGCTGCTGGAAGGAAGCATTGATACAGCGCGTTTCCAGGAAGTCTTCAGGCAGTTGGTAAAAAGGCATGAGACTCTTAGAACATCGTTCCACATGATCGATGGTAACCCGGTCCAGAAGGTTCATGACCATGTGGAATTCAGCGTGATGTACTTTGAAACTAACGAAGAAAAAGCCGCAGAGTATGCTGGGGAATTTGCCAGACCTTTTGATCTTGGCAAGGCTCCTCTGCTAAGGGTAGAGCTTGTAAAAACGGGAGAAGACAGGCATCTTATGATGTTTGATATGCATCACATTATATCCGATGGTGTCTCCATGGACATACTGATTCGTGAGTTTATGGATCTTTATGAAGGAAACAACCCTCCAGCACTTCGGATACAGTACAAGGACTACGCTGTATGGCAGAATAAACTGTTTGATGAGGGCGGAATTAGCAGCCAGGAGGAATACTGGCTCCAAGCATTCCAGGGAGAAATACCTGTACTGAATATGCCGCTAGACTATCCAAGGCCTGTAATACAAAGCTTTGAAGGGGATTTTTTTAGCTTTGAAGCAGGCAGTGAGCTTACGAATAAATTAAACAAGCTTGCAAGGGATAATGGGGCTACGCTTTACATGACACTGCTCGCGGCATACAACATATTGCTGTCTAAGCACACCGGACAGGAAGACATAATCGTTGGAAGCCCTATAGCCGGAAGGCCACATTCAGACCTGCAGGATATCCTTGGTATGTTTGTAAATACCTTGGCTATGAGAAATTACCCCAAGGGAGATAGTACCTTTGTAGAATTCTTGAATGAAGTAAGAGAAAACGCTCTAAGGGCTTATGACAATCAGGATTACCAATTTGAAGAACTGGTTGAGAAGCTTAACTTGAAGAGGGACATGAGCAGAAACCCACTGTTTGATACTATGTTTACCATGCAAAATGCCTCTAAGGTAGAATTTGCAGTACCTGGTATAAGCTTCAGACCTTTTAATAACGGGCTAGAGTATAGAATATCAAAATTTGACCTATCCATTGATGCAATAGAGCGTGAAGATGGTATGGCTTTTAGCTTTGAATATTGTACTCGGCTTTTCAAAAAAGAGACTATAAAAAGGTTGGCGGCTCATTACCTTAACGTGTTGGAAGAGATAACCGCAAATCCGTTTAAAAGGTTGTCGGAAATAAATATGTTGTCCCAGGAGGAAAAACAGCAAATAATCTATGGCTTCAATGATACAAAAGTAGAATATCCTAAGGATAAGACCATACAAGAGCTATTTGAAGAACAAGTGGAAAAGACGCCTGATAACATAGCAGTAGTATTTGAAGATAAATACTTGACTTACGGAGAACTTAATGAAAAGGCCAATCAACTGGCTTGGATCTTAAGGGACAAGGGATTAAAACCTGACAGTGTAGTAGCTATAATGGTAGACCGGTCCATAGAAATGATAATAGGTGTAATTGCTGTATTTAAAGCAGGAGGCGCGTATTTACCCATAGACACCGAATATCCTGAAGAACGAATCAGATATATGATCGATGACAGCTTGGCTGGAATTATTCTTACGCAAGAACATCATAAAGAAAAAATTAAATTTGATCTTGATATTATAAGCTTTGATGACTGTGTGAATTACAACGGGAGAACAGAAAATCTTCCTGTCATTAATAAATCTTGTAATTTAGCATATGTCATTTATACATCAGGAACCACAGGAAAGCCAAAGGGGATCATGATAGAGCATAGAAGTCTTGTCAACATATCTTACGCATGGAAAAAGGAATATAGGCTTGCGGATATGGATGTAAAGCTGTTGCAAATCGCAAGTTTTTCTTTTGATGTATTTGTGGGAGATGTTTCGAGAACGCTGCTCAACGGAGGCCAAATGGTTATTTGTTCATCCGAGGAGAGATACGATCCTGCACGATTATATTCACTTATTAAAACCCATAAAATAACCATCTTTGAATCCACACCGGCACTGATTATTCCTCTTATGGATTATATCCATGATAATGCTTTGATTATTGATAGCCTCAAGTTGCTTATACTTGGATCAGATACTCTCTCTGTGGAAGATTATGAAAGATTACAATCCTGGTATGGAGAGAAACTGCGGGTTGTTAATAGCTATGGGGTTACTGAGTCCACCATAGATTCCAGTTATTACGAAAAGAGACTGGGAAGCTATTTGGAATCCGGGAGTGTACCTATCGGAAAGCCAATGCAAAATATAAAATACTACGTTGTTGACAAACACTTGAGACCTCAGCCTACAGGGGTTTTGGGTGAGTTGTGCATAGGGGGAGAAGGGCTTGCAAGGGGATATCTAAACCGGCCCGAACTGACAGCTGAAAAATTTGTACCTAACCCGTTTATATCAGGGGAAAGGATGTATCGTACAGGGGATCTGGCCAGATGGCTGTCTGATGGGAATATGGAATTTTTAGGAAGAGTAGATCATCAGGTAAAGATAAGGGGATTTAGAATAGAGCTGGGGGAAATAGAAGCACAACTGCTAAAGCACGTTTCAATAAAGGAAGCAGTGGTTATTGCAAGGGAAGATCAGAAGGGAAACAAGTATCTGTGTGCCTATGTGGCAGGGGAAAATGAATTAACAATAGCAGAACTAAGGGGACATCTCTTAAAGGACCTTCCAGACTATATGATACCATCCTATTTTATGCAGTTAAAAAAGCTGCCGCTGACTCCCAATGGCAAAATAGATAGGAAGGCATTGCCCGAACCTGACGGCAATATCGATGCTGGAATAGAGTATGTCGCACCCTTGGGTGAAGTGGAGGAGAAACTTGCGGGGTTGTGGCAGGATATCCTTAGTATAGAGAAAGTGGGAAGAAACGACAATTTCTTTGAGCTGGGGGGACATTCCTTAAGGGCAGCAAATCTTATTGCCAGGATTCACAAAGAGTTCAATGTAAACATACCGCTTAAAGAAATATTTAAGAGCCCAAATATGTCTGAAGTTGCCGAGTGCATCAAGATTGCAAAGGAGAGTGTATTTCATTCTATTGGGCCGGCTGGGGAGATGGAGTACTATCCAATTTCATCCGCCCAGAAAAGGCTGTATATTCTAAACCAGCTTGACGCAGTTGGGATGGCATACAACATGCCTGGTATTATGCTAATTGAAGGCAAACTCGATAAACTGCGCTTTGAACAGGCTTTTAGGGAGCTTGTTGACAGACATGAGTCTTTCCGTACCTCATTCCATATGATAGATGGTAAACCGGTACAAAAGGTCCATAGCAATGTGGATTTTAGTGTTATGTATATGGAAACCGATGAGGAAAGAGCTGCGAAAATAGCCAGTGAATTTATTAGGACCTTTGACCTTGATGAGGCTCCTTTACTTAGGGTTGGGCTTATAAAAGTTGGAGAAGACAGATATATTATGATGTCTGATAAGCACCATATTATATCTGACGGGGTGTCTGACGACATACTGGTAAGAGAATTTATGAGCCTGTATGAAGGTAAGGAACTTCCGGAACTTAAGATTCAGTACAAGGATTTTTCCGTATGGCAGAACAGGCTGTTTGCTGATGGGACAATTAGTAAGCAGGAAGAATACTGGCTCCAAGTATTCAAAGGAGAAATTCCTTTGCTTAATATGCCGCTAGACTACCCTAGGCCAGCTATACAGAGTTTTGAGGGAGATGTGATCAGTTTCAAAGCAGGCAAGGAGCTTGCTGTTAAACTGAACAAACTTGCAGTGAATAATGGTGCCACGCTCTACATGGTACTTTTAGCTTCATACAATGTCCTTTTATCCAAGTACACCGGACAGGAAGATATTATAGTTGGAAGTCCCGTTGCAGGAAGGCCGCATACTGATCTTCAGGACGTTATTGGTATGTTTGTAAACACGCTAGCCATGAGGAATCACCCTCAAGGTGGAAAGACTTTTGTGGACTTCCTTAATGAAGTAAGAGAAAACTCCTTAAGGGCTTACGAAAACCAAGATTACCAATTTGAAGAACTGGTAGATAAGCTTAACCTGGAAAGGGATCTGGGCAGAAATCCACTTTTCGATACTATGTTTGTACTGCAAAATATCGAGGCATCAGAAGTGAAGATGGATGGGCTAAGGTTTATGCCCTATGACAGTGAAGTAAGAATATCCAAGTTTGACTTGACTTTAAACGCTGAGGAAACAGAGGACGGTATTGCATTTGAATTGGAGTATGCTACCAGGTTGTTTAAGAAAGAGTCAGTTATAAGGCTTATTGCCCATTACCTTAATGTATTGGAAGAGGCAGCAGCCTTTCCTGAAAAAAGGCTATTAGAAATTGATATGCTGTCACAAGACGAAAAACATCAAATATTATATGAATTTAATAATACAAAAGCAGGATACCCTCGGGAAAAGACCATCCATCAGATTTTTGAGGAACAGGTGGAACGGACACCCAATAATATTGCTGTAGTGTTTGAAGATAAACAGCTGACTTATAGGGAGCTAAACGAAAAGGCAAACCAACTGGCCAGAAAATTAAGAGAAAAGGGAATAAAACCTGATAGTGTAGTGGGAATTATGGTAGAACGTTCCCCGGAAATGATCATAGGGATCATGGCTGTCCTAAAAGCTGGGGGGGCTTATTTACCCATAGCTCCTGAATACCCTGAAGACAGGATCCAGTTTATGCTTGATGACAGTGGCAGCCAAATTATTCTGATACAGGATAAATTTATAAATGCTAAAGGTAGTTACAGAAATGCTGAATTTATTAGCATAGAAAATCAGGAACTATTTACTGGGGATGTATCAAATCCAAAGTTAATTAGTAAACCTGAAAACTTGGCTTATGTAATATATACATCCGGTTCTACCGGCAAACCCAAAGGGGTAATGATAGAGAACTACTCCGTAATCAACCGGATCAACTGGATGCAGAAGCAATACCCGATAGCTGAAGGTGATGTGATCCTGCAGAAAACTCCCTATACCTTTGACGTATCGGTATGGGAATTATTGTGGTGGAGCTTTACTGGGGCCAAAGTCTGCCTGCTGATACCGGGAGGAGAAAAAAATCCGGAAGAAATCGTGAAGGCAATCGAAAAAAATAAAGTTACCACAATGCACTTTGTACCATCCATGTTGAGTGTATTTTTAGAGTATGTAGAGGAAAAGGGGATAATAGAGGAAATAGCAAGCTTAAAGCAGGTATTTGCCAGTGGAGAAGCACTGAACCTGAAGCAAGTAGAAAAGTTCAACAAGCTGCTGTACAAAGAAAAAGGAACAAGCCTGCATAACCTGTACGGACCAACAGAAGCAACAGTAGATGTATCCTACTTTGGCTGCTCCACGGAAGAAGAATTGGAGCTTGTACCAATAGGAAAGCCCATAGATAACATTAAGTTATATGTTGTGAGTAAGGAAAAGGGCCTGCAGCCGATAGGAGTAGCGGGAGAACTATGTATAGCAGGGGATGGACTGGCAAGAGGGTACTTGAACAGACCGGAACTTACAGAAGAAAAATTCGCAGCAAACCCATTCGCACCGGGTGAAAGGATGTACAGGACAGGTGACCTGGCAAGGTGGCTGCCTGACGGCAACCTAGAATACCTGGGCAGGATCGACCATCAGGTAAAGATAAGAGGCTACAGGATAGAACTGGGTGAAATAGAGAACCGGTTATTAAAGCATGAAACAATAAAAGAAGCAGTGGTATTGGACAAAGAAGGAGCTGACGGAAATAAGTATCTTTGTGCGTACGTCGTACCGGATCAAGAAATAACCGTACAGGGGATGAGGGAACACTTGTCAAAAGAGCTCCCGGACTACATGATCCCTTCTTACTTTATGCAGATGGAAAAGCTGCCATTGACCCCTAATGGAAAAATAGACAGGAAAGCATTGCCCGAGCCTGACGGAAGTATGAGTACGGGAACAGAATATGTAGCGCCGCGGAATGAAGTGGAAGAGAAACTGGTTGAAATATGGCAGGAAGTGCTTGGAGCAAAACAGGTAGGAATAAGGGACAACTTCTTTAAAATAGGCGGAGATTCTATACGTGCAATATCATTAGTCAGCACAATATGCAAAAAGTTGGATATAAACATCCAAATCAGGGATATATACATGAATCCTGATATTGAGAGATTGTCTGCATTCTTAAAAGTAAAAGATACGGAAGCTTTTAACAGTAAGATGGGTAAAGCAAGGGAAGAACTGGAGTTATTTAAACAGCGAATATTGATGAATGAAACTCTCTCAGAAAAGTTACCTTCGGACATGGAAGATATATATCCGATGAGTCACATAGAGCTGGGTATGATTTATCATTCCAAAAAAGACTATGAAAATGCAGTTTATCATGACCAATTTGCATTTCATCTGAATGACAAAGACTTTGATTTCCCAGCATTTAAAGAAGCGATGCTTCTAATGACGTCAAAACATGATATTTTAAGGACGGTTTTTAATTTAGAGGATTTTGAAACTCCTGTGCAAATTGTTTACAAGGGCAGTAGTCTTGATATTGAGCAGATAGATATCATGAATTTTAGCAGGACAGGGCAGGTTGAGTATATAAACAAATATTTGGAAAATGACAGAGCGAATCCGTTTGATATATCAAAGCCCCTTTGGAGGATAAGAATATTCAAACTTGACGCAAACCATATTTGTCTGGTTCTGATATTCCACCATGCTATCCTGGATGGCTGGAGTGTTGCTTCATTGATTACGGAAGTTTCAAACCTATACTCTAAGCTTAAGCAAGAAAAAGATTATATACCAACACGGCTTAAATGCAGCTATAAAGATTATATAGCAGACCAAATGACAATTAAGGACAACCAGGAAGTAATTAATTATTGGAGAGAGGAATTAAGTGAATATAAAAGGTTGAATATGCCTGCAAATATTCATGGAAAAACAAAAAAATCTTATAAAGTAGACCATGTAACACGCCATTTAAGTCAGGAATTTTTAGGTGATTTAAGAAGTACTGCCAGAAGATATGATGTAAGCTTAAAGACACTTTGCTTTGCTGCATACACTTATATGCTCAATATGCTTTCATACGAGGATGACTTTGTCGTAGGTTTGGTAGAAAATAACAGACCTGTATGCGAAGATGGAGATAAGATGCTGGGGTGCTTCTTAAATACGGTTCCCGTCAAAATGTGTTTTGATAAAATCGATATATGGGAGGAATTGATAAAAGTTGCAGAAAAGAAATTAATAAACTTAAAGCTTTATGGAAGACTGCCTTTATTTGAGATCATAAATATCCTGGGCGGAAAAGAAAACAAAGAGGAAAATCCTTTATTTGATACCATATTCAATTATGTGGATTTTCATATATATAACGAGATAATAAACAAAGAAATCGGTGATGTTAAAGATAGAATTTCAGTTGATGAATATGAAGCAACCAATACAAGTCTTGACTTTACAGTAAGTAATACATTCGATGATCTTAATATAAGCTTGATCTACTCGGACAAAGTATTGGAAAGAAAACAGGCAGAAGAGTGTATAGACTATTTTATTAATATTTTAAATATGTTTATCCATAACCCCAAAGGGTCAGTTGACAAGCTTATTATATTAAGTCATGAAGAAAGAAAGCAGTTGCTGATAGACTTTAATGATACTAAGAAAGACTATCCGCAGGACAAAACCATACATGAGCTGTTTGCTGAGCAGGTGGAAAGGACACCTGACAACATAGCTGTGGTATATGAAGACAAGCACTTGACTTACAGGGAATTGAACGGAAAGGCAAATCATTTGGCCAGAGTATTGAGGAACAAAGGGGTAAAGCCTGACCGTATTGTAGGAATTATGGCCGAACGTTCATTTGAGATGATTGTGGGGATATTTGCCATATTGAAAGCTGGAGGGGCGTATCTGCCGATAGATCCTAATTATCCTGATACAAGGATAAAGTATTTGTTGGACGATAGTGGTTCCCAGATCCTTTTGACCTCCAGGACCTTTATGGAAAATAAGCAGATTGATGCGGATATTATATATCTGGAGGAAGAATATTTAAATGAAGAGAACTCAAAGCTTGAAAATGTAAACAAACCCTCGGACCTTGCGTACGTCATTTATACATCAGGTTCGACAGGGAAGCCCAAAGGTGGAATGATTGAGCATACTAGCGTTGTAAACATAATTACAGCCCTCCAGGCCATGTATCCGCTTAAAGCGGAAGACGCTTTTCTATTTAAAACAACTTATACCTTTGACGTATCCGTAGCTGAGATATTTGGCTGGTTCCTCAACGGAGGAAAGCTTGTAATATCACGCCAAGGTGTGGAAAAGGAAGCTATGGAGTTAGTAGAGGTAATAAACAAGCATAAGATAACCCATGTAAACTTTGTACCATCAATGCTGAATATAATGGTACATACTTTAAAAGATAATGGTATAAAACTGCCATCAACTCTCAGGTATATTTTTGCTGCTGGAGAAGCGCTGCCCAAAAAGCTTGTCCATGAGCTTTTCGATGTCTCAGAGAACACATCTCTGGAAAATATCTATGGGCCTACAGAGTCCACGATATATGCAGCGGGTTACAGTATAACAAAGAAAATAGCAGAAGAACTTATAACAGTACCTATAGGGAAAGCTTTACAGAATGTATACCTTTATATACTGGACAAGCACAACCAATTAACTCCTGTAGGAGTGGCCGGTGAACTTGTGATAGGTGGAAGCGGTCTTGCAAGGGGCTATTTGAATAGACCTGAACTGACAGCAGAAAAATTTGTACCTAACCCGTTTATTCCCGGCGAAAAAGTGTACCGCACAGGGGACTTAGTAAGGCGGCTTCCTGATGGGAACATCGAATTCATGGGCAGGATCGACCACCAGGTAAAGATAAGAGGCTTTAGAATAGAGCTTGGAGAAATTGAAGCACATCTGGTGAAGCACACTGCTATTAAGGAAGCAGTGGTTATTGCAAAGGAAGAGCAGCAAGGGAAGAAGTACCTGTGTGCATATATTGTAGGGGAAAATGAATTGACCATTTCCGAGCTAAGGGAGCATCTCTTAAACGAACTACCTGACTACATGGTACCAGCATATTTCATGCAGCTGGAACAGCTGCCATTTAATGCCAACGGTAAAATTGATCGGAAAGCATTGCCTGAACCACAGGGGAATATTAATACCGGAGTAGAGCATGTAGTTCCTAGAAACGAAAGAGAAGAAATACTGGCCAAAGTATGGGAAGACGTACTAAAAACTGAAAACATCGGGGTAAAAGATAATTTCTTCAGCCTTGGAGGAGACTCAATAAAAGCCATACAGGTAATGTCGCGTCTTAACGTCCATGGGCTAAAGCTTGAAATGCGGGACTTATTCAAACATCCTGTAATTGAGGAACTCGTCGAATATATACAATCTACAAGCCGAAGAATTCATCAAGGCCCGGTAGAAGGCATAGTACCGATAACACCTATACAAAGATGGTTGTATAAACAAGACAGCAAGGATATCCATCATTTTAATCAGGAAATAATGATATATGGGCGTAACGGATTTGAAGAAGCTATTATTCGAAAAGTATTGTCAAAGCTTGTAGAGCACCACGATATTTTTAGAACAGTGGTAAAAATAGAGGATCAAAATATACTCCAATACAACAAAAACCTTGAAGGTGAACATTTTTCATTGGAAATTGTAGACCTTAGGGACAGCTATAATTACCGGGAAAAAATAGAGCTGGAAGCGTCGAGGATTCAGAGGAGCATGGACTTGTATAACGGTCCTTTAGTTAAGGTTGGTCTGTTTAAGACTAAAGAAGGGGACCACCTGCTAATAGCTATTCACCACCTTGTAGTTGATGGGGTATCGTGGAGAATCATACTGGAAGATTTGGACATAGGATACAGACAGGCGCTAAACAATGATGAAATAAAATTCAGCAACAAGACCGACTCTTTCAAAGATTGGGCACAGAGGCTTGATGAGTATGCCAATAGCCCTGAACTATTAAAAGAAATAAATTACTGGACCAATTTGGAAAAAACTGAAACAATACCGCTTCCAAAAGACCGAGAGATTGAAGAAAGAAGGTATATGAATAACAATAGCGTCAAGATCGAGCTGAGTATTGAAGAGACTGAGAAGATGCTAAAGCGGGTAAACCATGCTTATAACACAGAAGTAAACGACATATTGCTTACCGCCTTGGGATTAGCAGTGAGGGAATGGACCGGAAATGATAAGGTTCTGATCAGTCTGGAGGGGCACGGCAGGGAGGAAATCATTAAAGACATTGACATAAGCAGGACCGTGGGATGGTTCACCACCCAGTATCCCGTGGTGTTAGATGTCAGCGGACAACTCGATATTTCCCGCATGATCAAATCGGTAAAAGAAAACATCAGGCAGATACCTAACAAAGGGATAGGTTACGGCATACTAAAATATCTTACCTTGCCGGAAAACAAAGCCGATTTAAACTTTAATCTAAACCCTGAAATAAGCTTCAATTACCTCGGTCAATTCAACCAGGATAATGTAGACAATTTATTTGGAGTGTCTGATATTCCTGCCGGAGAGTCTACAGGACCAAACTATAAAAGTGAGTATTGTATTGATATTAACGGCGGAACTGTAGAAGGCGGGAAGCTGGAATTAAACTTTAGCTACAACCAGGGCGAGTATGAGAAGAGTACTATTGAAGGGGTAGCGGTGAGTTTTAAAAAGCATTTAGTAAACATAATAACCCATTGTGCAGAAATGGACTATTCAGAAGCTACACTCAGTGATTTTACAGTAGACGATCTGAATATGGATGAGTTTGAAGACGTATTGAATAACTTCGAATAAAAAGAGTTTGTATTTAAGGAGGAGTACTTATGAGTGATTTGAAGAAACAAAACATAAAAGATATGTACCGGCTCACTCCTATGCAGCAAGGGATATTGTACCACTATATGATGGATAAAAATTCAGACGCCTACTTTGAGCAGATATCACTTTCTATAAAAGGCATCCTGGACATTGATTGTGTTGAAAAGAGCGTTAATATCATTATTGAAAAGTATGACGCTTTGAGAACAATTTTTTTGTATGAAAATGTAGCCAAGCCCTTACAAGTAGTCATGAAGGAAAGAAAGCTGTCTGTCAGCTATGAGGATATTACCTCCCTTGCCGAAGAACTAAGGGATAGGTATATAGAAGAATACAGGGTTAAAGACAGAAAAAAGGGCTTTGACTTATCAAGGGATATTTTAACAAGATTAAGTGTAATTAAAACAGGCTACCAATCTTATAACATGGTATGGAGCTTTCATCACATCATTATTGATGGGTGGAGTCTCGCAAATATATTTAGAGAATTTATGGAAAACTATGAAGCCCTGATGAATAGCCGGGAGCCGGAGTCAGGAAAGGTATATCCTTACAGCCGCTATATCAAATGGTTGGAAGGCAGAAATCAGAACGAGGCCGCAGATTACTGGGAAACCTATCTTAAAGGTTACGAGCATCAGACAGTCCTTCCCCAAAACGGCAGGTCTGCAAGTGATGATTTCAGGATTGAAGAAACGGAGTTTAAAATATCTGAACAAATAACTAGCGATCTTGAGAAGTTTGCAGCCAAAAACAATACAACCATGAGTACCATTATAAAGACCATATGGGGGATATTATTACAGCGGTATAACAATACCGATGATGTGGTGTTTGGTGAGGTGGTATCGGGAAGGCCTCATGAAATACAGGGAATTGAGAGCATGGTGGGTTTATTTATAAATACCGTTGCAGTAAGGGTGAGTTGTGATGAGGATAAAACTTTTACCGAACTGATCAAAGAGATGCAGCAATCGGTGCTTGAATCTGACCGGTACAGTTTCTATCCTCTGGCGGATGTGCAGTCAAAAACATGCTTGAAAGATGCCTTGATACATCATGTCATGGCTTTTGAAAATTACCCTATGGATGAAGCGGTTAATGCTTCATCCAGTAATGGCATTTTAAATGTAGTTGGAATGGAAATATTCGAGCAGACGAATTATGATTTTGGGATACTCGTTGATGGCGGTAAGGAATTATCTATTAAATTCAGTTACAACTCACTGGTATATGATGGTAATTTCATAGAAAAAATCAAGGGACATTTTCAGTCGGTAATAGAAATTGTAACCGATAATCCCGATATGCATATTAGGAATATTGATATACTCACCGAAGTGGAAAAGAAAGAAATAGTACACTGCTTCAATAATACAACGGAGGAATACCACAGGGAAAAGACCATTCACCAACTATTTGAGGAACAAGCGGTGAAGACACCTGACAATGCGGCAGTGGTGTTTGAGGGTAAGCAGCTAACCTATAGGGAACTCAATGAGAAGTCAAATCAGCTTGCAAGAGTGTTGAGGGATAAGGGAGTTAAACCAGACAGCATAGTGGGTATTATGGTAGAACGCTCACTGGAGATGGTCATAGGTATATTTGGCATACTTAAAGCCGGAGGGGCATATATGCCTATAGATCCTGACTACCCTAAGGCAAGAATCGAATATTTACTCGAGGACAGCGAGATAGGGGTGCTGATTTCCCAAAAGCAATTCCTGGAGAAAGTGGAGTTTTACGGGAAGTATATAGACATAGAAGATGAAAGCCTTTATGCCGGAAACCCTATGAACCTGGAAGTGGTATGTTCACCGCAAAATTTGGCATATATCATTTATACATCTGGGTCTACAGGAAAACCTAAAGGGGTTATGGTAGAACATAAAGGGGTAGCAAATCTGGAGGCGTTTTTCAAGACCCGCTTAAATGTAAGTGAAAGCGATAGGATTATTCAATTTGCATCAATTTCATTCGACGCTGCAGTTTGGGAAATATTTATGGGACTATTGGCAGGAGCAACACTATATATATCTTCAAGCGATATTATCAATGACTATCGAAGATTTGAAGAATACCTAAATGAAAATGAGATAACTATTGCTACTTTACCACCTCCGTATCTGGCAAATCTGGACCCGGAAAAAGTAACTTCCTTAAAGAAGGTAATTGCAGCAGGTTCGGCTTCCACTCCCGAACTTTTAAAGAAATGGAGCAACAGGATTTCATATATAAATGCTTATGGACCTACTGAGACAACCGTATGTGCAACGGTATGGAAAGCAGATGATTGTGAGACGGCCGATAAGTCGGTACCTATTGGTAAACCTATTACCAATACCCGGGTGTTTATAGTTGATGAAAACAATAATCTTAAGCCCATAGGTGTTGAGGGTGAACTCTGTGTTTCCGGGGCAGGATTGGCGAGAGGATACTTGAAAAAACCGGAACTTACCAGGGAAAAGTTTGTACCGAACCCATTTATGCCTGGAGAACTGATGTATAAAACAGGAGATCTTGCAAAGTGGCTTCCTGACGGGAATATTGCATTTGCCGGCAGAAAAGACCACCAGGTTAAAATAAGAGGGTATAGAATCGAGCTTGAGGAAATAGAAGCAGCCCTTTTGAAGCATGCTGATATAAATGAGGCGGTGGTCATTGACCGGGAGGATTCAAGTGTAGGCAGGTATCTTTGCGCTTATATAGTGTCTGACCGAGAAGTGACAGTGACCGAAATAAGGGAGCTTATATCTAAAGAGCTGCCCGATTATATGATTCCATCCTATTTTATGAGGATAGCAAAAGTACCGTTAACCATAAATGGAAAATTGGACAGAAAGGCGCTGCCGCTGCCTGATGGAAGAATAAATACAGGAACAGAGTATGCAGCGCCTTCAGGTGAAGTGGAGGAAAGGCTTGCGCTGCTGTGGCAGGACATCCTTGGAATAGAGAAGGTAGGAAGAAATGATAACTTCTTTATGCTCGGAGGACACTCGTTAAAGGCAACAAGCCTTGTAGCAAGAATTCACAAAGAGTTCAATGTAGACATACCTCTTAAGGAAATATTCAAGACACCAACCATCTTAGAAATTGCCAGCTACATTGAAGACTCAAAGGAGAGCCTATATCAGTCCATTCAACGTGCTGGGGATATGGAATATTATCCCATGTCATCCGCCCAGAAAAGACTATATATATTAAACCAGCTTGAAGGAGCTGGAATCGCCTACAATATACCTGGCATAATATTGCTGGAAGGTACTGTTGATAAAGCACGTTTTGAGCAGGCTTTTCATAGTCTGATAGAAAGGCATGAGAGCTTTCGAACCTCCTTCCATATGATCGAGGAAGAGCTGTCTCAGAAAGTCCATGACAAGGCGGACCTAAGTATCATGTACCTGGAAACCAGTGAAGAGAAGGTTCCCGAAATAGTGGAGAAATTCATAAGGCCCTTTGACCTTGGAAAGGCTCCACTATTAAGAGTTGGACTTGTAAAGATTGGAGAAGCCAGACATATTATGGTGTTTGACATGCATCATATCATATCGGATGGAGTGTCCAACGACATACTGGTAAGAGAGTTTATAAGCTTATATGAAGGGAAAATACTTCCTCCACTGCGTATACAGTACAAGGACTACTCAGTTTGGCAGAGGGAATTGTTTGCAGGAGCTGCCATAAGTAAGCAGGAGGAATTCTGGCTCCAGACCTTTCAGGGAGAGATCCCTGTGCTGGATTTATCCACCGACTACCCAAGACCCGCAGTACAAAGCTTTGAAGGAGACTACATCAGCTTTGAAGCTGATAGCGAGCTTGCGGTTAGACTTAACAAGCTTGGATCAGACAATGGAGCTACATTATATATGACGCTTCTTGCTGCATACAATGTGCTGTTATCTAGATACACTGGACAGGAAGATATTATTGTGGGAAGTCCTATAGCTGGAAGGCCTCATGCTGACCTTCAAGACATCATAGGTATGTTTGTAAACACTCTGGCCATGAGAAACCACCCGCAAGGAGAAAAGACTTTTATTGAATTCTTGAAAGAAGTTAAAGAAAATGCTTTGAAAGCATACGACAATCAGGACTATCAGTTTGAAGAATTAGTGGATAAGCTGGACATAAGGAGGGATATGAGCAGGAATCCCCTCTTTGATACCATGTTTGCCATATACAATGTTGGAAAAGCAGAGCTCATAACGTCTGATCTAAGCTTCAAGCCGTACAACAAAGGGATAGAAGGCAGAATATCAAAATTTGACATCACCTTAAATGCATTTGAGACTGAGGATGGTATAGCCTTTGAACTCGAATACTGTACAAGACTGTTTAAGAAAGAAACAGTTGAAAGACTTGGGGCTCATTACATCAATTTGCTGGAAGAAATTGCAGCATACCCCGAAAAAAGGCTTTATGAAATCGAAATGTTATCACAGGAAGAAAAACAGCAAGTATTATACAGCTTTAACGATACTGCTCTCGAATATCCCCTGGATAAAACCATACACCAAATGTTTGAGGAGCAAGTGAAAAAGACTCCTGATCATATTGCAGTGGTTTTTGAAGGTAAACAATTAACCTACCGAGAACTGAATCAAAAGGCAAACCAATTGGCCAGGGCATTAAGAGAAAAGGGAGTAAAGCCTGATGATATTGTAGGCATAATGGTGGACCGCTCGCCTGAAATGGTTATAGGTATAATGTCAGTAATCAAGGCTGGGGGGGCGTACCTTCCTGTAGATCCTAATTATCCATTGGAAAGAAAAAGGTATATGATGGAGGACAGCAAGGCCAAAATTTTACTCACCCAAAATCATCTTATGGATCGTGATGATTTCGATGGTGAGATTATTGATTTATCTGATTATGATTATAATTTTATAAACGATGTGAATATAAAATGTATAAATAAGCCTGGTGATACAGCGTACATCATCTATACCTCTGGCTCAACGGGAAACCCTAAAGGTGTTTGCATTGATAATAAGAGTGTATTAAACCTGGTAGAGGGTCTGTTCCAGAGAATATATAGCAAATATGAATCACCGTTGAATGTTTGCCTCATTGCCCCTTATGTTTTTGATGCTTCGGTGCAGCAGATTTTCGCAGCACTGCTAATGGGGCATGCATTGTACATTGTACCGGAGGAAGCAAGGAAAGACGGTAAAAAGCTGCTGGACTTCTATAGTGAAAATAGGATTGATATTTCGGATGGAACGCCCATACACGTAAATATGATGTTAAATTCTCCTCCTATAGATAATAACCTAAAAGTGAGACATTTTATTATAGGCGGAGATGTTCTTCCATTTGATGCAGTAAAAGACTTCCTAAGCAGATTTGAGGATGTGCAACCTTGCATCACAAATGTTTATGGTCCTACCGAATGCTGTGTGGATTCTACGGAATATTTGATTACTGCGGCGGGGCTTAGTAGATTGGATAATATCCCCATAGGCCGTCCTTTGCCAAACACCAGAGCATGCATACTTGGTAAGAAATTAGAAGTAAATCCTATAGGTATCGCTGGGGAATTATATATATCTGGGGATGGTCTTGCCAAAGGCTATTTAAACAAGACGGGGCTTACTGCAGAAAGATTTGTATCTAACCCGTTTATAAAGGGAGAAAGAATGTATCGTACTGGGGACTTGGCAAGATGGCTGCCTGACGGGAATATAGAATTTTTAGGCAGGATGGACCACCAGGTAAAGATAAGGGGATTTAGAATAGAACTTGGAGAAATAGAGGCTCAGCTATTAAGACATGCTTCAATAAAAGAAGCTGTGGTTATTGTAAAGGAAGACCAACAGAAGAACAAGGATCTGTGTGCATATTTCGTTGGGGAAAATGAACTGACAATAACTGAACTAAGGGAATGCCTTTCAAAAGAATTGCCCGAGTATATGATCCCGGCATACTTCATGCAGCTGGATGAAATGCCTTTGACAGCCAATGGTAAGATAGACCGGAAGAACTTGCCCCACCCTGCTGCTCATTTAAATACTGGAGTAGAGTATGAAGCACCTTCAGGTGAAGTGGAAGAGAAGCTTGTACAATTGTGGCAGGATATCCTGGGGGTTGAGAAAATAGGGAGAAATGATAATTTCTTTGTGCTTGGGGGGCACTCATTAAAAGCAATAAACTTTGCAGCCAAAATTCACAAAGAGTTCAATGTAAATATATCTCTTAAGGAGATATTCAAGCTGCCGACAATTGCAGAAATTGCCAAGTACATCCAGGAAGCCCAAGAGAGTATTTATCAATCTATCCAGCCCACTGGAGAAATGGAATACTATCCTATGTCGTCTTCCCAAAGAAGGCTGTATATATTAAATCAGCTTGAAGGAGCAAGGGTGGCATACAATATGCCAGAGTTTATGTTGTTAGAAGGCAGTATTGATATAGAACGTTTTGAGAAAGCCTTAGATCAGCTGGTAAAAAGGCATGAGGCTTTCCGGACCTCCTTCCATATGGTAGATGGTGAACCGGTGCAGAAGGTCCATGATGAGGTGGAATTTAGTATCATGTACATGGAAACCGGCGAAGAAAAAGCCTCAGAAGCAGCAAATGAATTCATAAGGCCATTTGACCTTGGCAAGGCTCCTTTACTAAGAGCAGGGCTCGTAAAAATTAGAGAAGACAGGCATGTCATGATGCTTGATAAACACCATATCATATCTGACGGGGTGTCGGATGAAATACTGGTAAGAGAATTCATAAGCTTGTATGAAGGAATGAATCTTCCAGCACTTCAGATTCAGTACAAGGACTATTCCGTATGGCAGAATAAATTGTTTGCTGACGGCACAATCAGTAAACAAGAAGAATACTGGCTCCAGGCATTTAGGGGAGAAATACCAGTACTTGATATGCCGGTAGACTACCCAAGGCCGGCTATACAGAGTTTTGAAGGCGATATGGTCAGTTTTGAAACAGGCCGGGAACTTGCACATAAACTGAACAAGCTTGCCGTGGATCATGGAGCAACACTGTATATGGTGCTTCTAGCTTCATACAATGTGCTTCTTTTCAAATACACCGGACAGGAAGATGTCGTAATTGGAAGCCCTATAGCAGGAAGGCCACATACAGATTTGCAGGACATCATAGGCATGTTTGTCAATACCCTAGCTATGAGGAATTACCCTCAAGGTAAAAAGAATTTCAGCGAGTTTTTGATGGTAGTAAAAGAAAATGCTCTAAGGGCTTATGAAAACCAGGATTACCCATTTGAGGAACTTGTGGAGAAGCTTAGCATTAAGCGGGATTTGAGCAGAAATCCGCTGTTTGATACTATGTTTGTCTTGCAAAATAAAGAGGCATCAGAATTTAAGATGAATGGGCTAAGGTTCATGCCCTATGATAATGAGTTCAGGGCGTCCAAATTTGATTTGACCCTAAACGCCCAAGAGACCCAGAATAATATTGTATTTGGGTTAAAGTATGCTACTCGTCTGTTTAAGAAAGAGACAATAGAAAAACTTGGGGTCCATTTCATCAATGTACTGGAAGAGATCACAGCTTACCCCGAAAAGATGCTGTCCGAAATAAATATACTATCTCAGGATGAAAAACAGCAAATACTAAATAGTTTTAATGATACAAAGGCAGAATACCCTAGGGATAAGACTCTACATGAGCTGTTCCAAGACCAAGTGGAAAGGACACCTGATAATGTAGCTGTAGTGTTTGAGGACAAGCAATTAACCTACAGGCAGCTCAATGAAAAGGCAAATCAGCTTGCCAGAGCACTAAGAAGTAATGGTGTAAAGCAAAACAGCATAGTTGGAATAATGGTAGAAAGATCCGTAGATATGCAGGTTGGAATACTGGGAATTTTAAAAGCAGGAGGTGTCTATTTACCAATTTCAACCAAACTTCCTGAACTAAGAATAAAAAAATTACTGGAAGATAGTAATGCAACTATGCTGTTGACGCAATCACATTTAGCGGATAAAGCAGAGTTTTACGGTAATATATTACTGCTTGATTCCCCTGAAATATACATTGGAAGTGCTGAAAACCTTGATAAAATAAATAAACCAGAGGACTTAGCTTATATCATTTATACATCGGGATCTACTGGAGTTCCGAAGGGTTCAATGATAGAGCATCGAAGTGTAGTTAACTTGGTTTATGGACTAAGAAAGCTTGTCTATGAAAATTATGATAATTATTTAAATGTTGCCCTTGTGTCCCCTTACTTTTTTGACGCATCTGTAAAACAAATATTTGCGGCTTCTCTCCTTGGCCATACGCTGTTTATAGTTCCTGAGGATACAAGGCTAGATGGTGAGGGCCTTCTAAAGTACTATAACAGGAATTCAATTGCTGTTTCAGACGGAACACCAGCACATATAAAGCTTTTAACAGATACTGCCAGGCCTGGCGAAAGTCTTTCAGTTATGCAGTTTATTATCGGAGGGGAAGAACTTTCATGTAAAGGTATACAAGGTTTCTATGATCGGTTTAAAGATAATAACCCTACTATAACAAACGTTTATGGTCCAACAGAATGCTGCGTAGATTCAACTTATTACCATTTAAGCCGTGAGAAGGTGAGAAATCTAACAAGTATACCTATAGGTATGCCATTGCAGAATTATAAGATATATATACTTAATGAAGACATGAATATCTTACCGGTTAATACAACTGGTGAAATATATATATCTGGAGATGGGCTGGCAAAAGGCTATTTGAACAAACTTGAATTGACTACGGAAAAATTTGTAGCTAATCCTTTCAGCTCTGGAGAAAGAATGTATCGTACCGGTGATCTTGGAAGGTGGCTTCCTGACGGAAACATCGAATTTATAGGCAGAGTAGACCATCAGGTAAAGATTAGGGGCTTTAGGATAGAGCTTGGGGAAATAGAAGTGCAGCTATTAAAGCATCCTTCAATAAAAGAAGCTGCGGTAATTGCAAAGACAGACCAGGAGGGCAACAAGTATTTGTGTGCTTATATAGCAGGGGAAAGTGAATCTACAATATCAGATTTAAGGGCGCTTCTCTTAAAAGAACTTCCCGATTACATGATACCACAATACTTTGTTCAGCTGGAAAAGCTGCCTTTGACAGCCAATGGCAAAATAGATCGGAATAATTTACCCCAAAATGACGGTACTTTAGCTACATCAGTAGAGTATGTAGAGCCTTGCGGTGAAGTTGAGGAGAAGCTTGCACTGCTGTGGCATGATGCCCTTGGAGTACAAAAAATTGGTGTGAATGATAACTTCTTTGAACTGGGAGGATACTCACTGAAGGCAATATCCCTTATAAGCAGAATTTATGAACAGTTAAATGTTGAGGTACCACTAAAAGACTTTTATATGGCCCCAACCATAAAGGAAATTGCCCGTTTTATACACAATACGTACGCCAATGATTATATTACACCAAGTCCGGCAATTCATTTTAATTCAGCAATGGAGAGTCTTATGTTTGCATTCCCTCCAGGAGGAGGAAATGGAATAGCTTATGGTAGTTTATCAAAACAAATGAATGCTTATTCCATATATTCCTTTGACTTTATAGAAAATGAGAGCAGGATGGAGGAGTATGTGAAGGCAATTACTTCTGTCAAACCCGAGGGCCCATATATTCTATTTGGTTACTCGGCAGGAGGTAATCTGGCATTTGAAGTTGCTAAAGTATTAATTGAAACTGGACATCATGTATCCGATATAATCTTTCTGGATTCGGCTAAATCATTTGTCCTTATTGAGGAAGAAAGCGAAGATGCTAAGAAACTTGCTGAGCAACAGGATAAAGAATTTATAGAAGAAAATGAGAAACTTATAAAAGGCATGTTTGGAGATAACCAGGCAGTTATTGAAAAGGCCATTGAAAGAATGAGAAATTATCATAAATACACTAGAAGTGTTATAAACTCGGGACAGATAAACTCCAATATCCATCTTATTATATCACAGCAGCAAGACAATGAAGGTGAAGCTGATTTATGTGAAGGATGGAGAGAGGCAACAACGGGAGAGTTCAAAGTATATAACGGATTTGGCAGTCATTTTGATATGTTAAGTACAGGATATATAGATAAAAATGCGGCTATTATTAAAGAAATATTGGAAGAGATCAACCAATAGTTCAGATATAAGGGGTAGATATAATGGATAAGATTAAATTGTTTTGTCTGCCGTATGCAGGAGGTTCTGCAGCAGTATATAAATATTGGGAACAATACTTGCATGATAGGATTGAGCTTTTCCCGATTGAGCTTGCGGGAAGAGGCAGCAGGATTGGTGAACCGTTTTACGGAAGTGTTGAGGAAGCGCTTGAAGATATACACCGTATTATCATAAGCAACCTTGAAGAACAACCTTATGCGTTGTTTGGCCACAGTATGGGCAGTGTACTTGTATATGAACTTGCCTATAGAATAAAGGAGCTCGGACATCCATATCCTGTCCATATGTTTATTTCCGGCAGATATCCTCCGGGTTTTGTAAGTAAGAAGAAGGTACTCTATGATTTGCCGGATAAGGAGTTTGTGGATGAGGTATTTAAGCTGGGAGGCACGCCCAAAGAGGTTCTGAAAAGCAATGAATTAATGGAGTTGTTTTTACCGATACTCAGAGAGGATTTTAGAATTACTGACACATACAGGCACATTGAAAAAAACGCTAAGCTTGACTGCGATATAAGTGTATTGTGGGGAAAAAGAGAAAAGGGAGCCACTATTTTTGACGTTGCAAAATGGCATGATTATACGTCCAAAAGTTGTAAAATTCATATGTTTGACGGGGATCATTTTTTTATACACGATTACAAAAAGGATGTAGCAGCAATAATAAATAGTAGTCTCATCGACTTTGCAGACAATGGTATGTGAAGACTGAAGTTTATTTAAAATTTAATATGAAATCAAGAGGCTAAGTTTTTAGGTTGACTTTAATGACCTGTAGACTTAGCCTCTTTCCAGTCTAATCAAAAATTTCAAGAAAGTAGAACCTACGTCCTATTGGAATTATTTTCATGTTTCTGTATTACGACGAAAGCAGCGCTCCATTCCTATACGCTATCCCAACGGTACATGCTTAAAGACACATCGGTGAAAATCCTGGAAATTGCGCCGCCAGGGGTTCAAACGTATTTCAATAACGATCCGAGCTCTATGCTACTAGCATCATTCATTGATGAAACGATGAAGGTACTTGGTACGGATGCGGACGAGGTTCTAGTGGAAGAAGCGAAAGTATTTCGAAACAACCCGGGCCCGAACGAAGGTATTTTTGTGAACCAGTTAAACAATATGATGTTTGAGCCGCCAAAGGGTCATTAATCCGTTTAATACTTAGCGTATATTTTCGTTAATTATCTCAACTCGCTTTTAGAAAATCCTTGATTATCAAGGGCGTGTACATCGAAGACATGTAAACAACGTATTCGCCTTGACAATGAGCCTCGCGGCATCGGAGTCTAAACACGTGCGCCGATGCCCATAGGACACGGTTTACCTAGGGCTTGCTGAACGAATCAAAACTCCAACAGGCACAAGGGTTTAGGGCCTCTTATGTCGAAGGAAAACGGGGCAGCCCCGTGAAAAACCGTGCACTTGGAGGCGTCAGGATTGTATCAGCGAACCGAGAACCAGATGAACCTGCCCGTCGACTTTTTTCTGCCGTTCGGCGGAAAGCTCGCAGAAGATAACCGCTGGGTGCTGCTGGCCCAGATGATTCCGTGGTGGATGCTCGAAGAGAAGTATGCGAAAAACTTCAAGAAAAGCCTCAAGGGCCAAAAAGCCGTTTCGATCCGTATCGCGCTCGGCGCACTCATCATCCAGGAGCGGTTGGCACCGATGATCGGGAGACACTTCGTCAGATTCTGGAGAACCCGTATCTGCAGTACTTCCTCGGTCTGCCGGAATATCGGTACCGCCGTCCGTTTCATCATTCTCTCATGACGCATTTCCGCAAGCGATTGGGTGGCGAAATTCTGGATGAAGTGAATGAATGGATCGCTCTGGAAGAAGCGCGCAAGTGTCGGATGATTCATCGGACGACGATGAACCTGGCAGCGGAACTGACGCAGCGTCCGGTAAGCCTTCAGAAACGCAGCCACAGCAGATGGAACTGACGAACGAGGGCGAACTGCTGCTGGACGCTACCTGCGCGCCGGCGGATATCGCCTACCCGACGGATTTGTCGTTACTGAATCAGGCCAGAGAAAAGCTGGAGAAGATCATCGACATCCTGCACGAACCGGAACGTGGAAAGACCCGCAAGCCCAGAACATACCGAGAGCGTGCCCGCAAAGCCTATCTGGCGGTTGCCAAGCAGCGGCGCGTGAAGCCGCGCGCGATACGAAAAGCGATCGGCAAGCAGCTCAGGTTCGTTTCCCGTGATCTGCGCATGATCGCCGAACTCGCCGATATGACGAGCGGCCTGCCGCGGCGTTTGTACAAGGAACTGCTGGTCATTCAAGAGCTTTATCGTCAGCAGCAAACGATGTATGACAAGCGGACACACAGCATATCGGATCGGATTGTCAGTATCGCACAGCCACATGTCAGACCGATCGTGCGCGGCAAAGCCAGGGCAAACGTCGAGTTCGGAGAGAAGCTGGCGATTAGCGTGGTGAACGGCTACGCTTTCCGCGAGCATCTGTCGTGGGATAGCTACAACGAAGGGCAGACATTGCAGGACGCCGTAGAGCGTTACCGCGCCAGATTTGGTTATTATCCCAAAGCGGTGCTGGCCGACCAGATCTATCGAACCCGCGACAACTTGCGCTTCTGCAAAGAGGGAATTCGCTTAAGCGGACCGCAGTTGGGTCGTATTAATAATGGTTTCGCATTTTCAATAACCTTAGATATAGTCGAGCTATTTCATAACTACACTCACCTAAAATCACTTTGCGATGATTCGCTGCTCTCATCAGTTGGAGTAACTACAGACAATCTCTTTGTATTAGCAAAGTTAACATCAATTAAAGACTTTATGAGATTATTAATAAATTTACGCCGACCAATCGGAATTATTGGTTCGATTTCAACTTTACGGGAATACGGGTTTCTCAGTTATGAATCTGTTAATTCAATGGACATTACGATATATCCGATTAAAAGTGAAACAAGCAATTTTTGGAACACAATTCCAGAAAATCCAATTAACCAGTGTGCAAATCATTTAAGATTATATATTGATGGTGATGGTTATATTTATCCTTGCTATGGACTAGTGGGGCTGAGAGAGTTTTCTTTGGGTAACATTAAAGATGGTTTTGAGAATTCAACTTTTGTAACAGATAATTACGATTTAGATTTATTAGAGTTAAAGAGAAATGGACCGAAGCTACATGAAAGTACAAATCAGCTACAACGAGTATCAACACTTCCTTGGATTTGTGAACGTCATAGAATGGAGTTGTTAATGGATTGAAGTATCATTCAAATACTCAAACATTGTTATTTCACCTTGATTCTATATTTCCACACATGAAAATTCAAGAATTACTCCCACTATCATTAAATAGAAGTTATGTATATAAAGCCATCACAGCGCGTGAAGATTTTCTTTTGAAGATTCTTCCTATCAACTCTTTGGATAGATTACAACGTGAATATCTTGCTATACAAACACTATTTCGCGAAGGAGCTCCCGTACCACGTCCCCTCAAAGAAGAGAATAATATAATACAAATTAATGAAGTGGCATTTATGGCAAGGGCTTATGAGTTTGTTGAAGGTCATGCACTACAAATTAATAAATCCAATTTCTTCTCACTAGGCACTTCAATTGGTCATATACACAATATTTGGGATAAGATGAAGAAGCCGAGTTGGCTCCGAGATATTACAATTAATGAGTTACTATATAACTCATTGGACGCAATAAGAAATTCTTACAATGATTGTGAAAGTCTCTTATTGACTGAACGACTAACAAGCACAATAGCTGTAATATTAGAAAAGTATAACGATGAATCTTTATTTGGATGCTCACATGGGGATGCACACCACTTAAATGCAATACAAACAACTCTTGGACAAACTGTGATAATCGATTTTGAAGATGTTGGTTGGCAGTGGAGAATATATGATCTAGCGACTGCAATCTGGGGCACTTTTGGGAGAGGGGGGACCCCTGAAATTTGGAAAGAGCTTATTTCAGGGTACTCCTCTATACGCTTTTTAAACCAGGAGGAGGAAGGCCTAATACGTTTCTTAATTTTTGCCCGTCATTTATGGTGGCTAGGCTTACATGCTAAGAACTGGAATATGTGGGCGCGACAATATTCAAAAAAACATTTTTTCGAGTCAGGGATTAATTTGTTAATAGCCATAAGCAAAGATGTTTGTGGACTTAAGGTGCTGGGTGGTCTCTAACAGTACATTCTCTTAGGTATTCGTTTGCAACGCGACATCATAAGGAAAATAATAATGTACCTAAACCAAGGAAGAGACCAGTTTAATTACTTGGAAGTATTTCGACCTACTGTGACCTCATTTGATAATTACGTAAAATATAATTTTGACGAATATTTATAACTGAAGTATAATAATTTACGGAGGTTATACATATATGGATAAACAAATGAAAATGCATTACATGAATCGAATCGATGAAAAATTGTCTGATCTTCCGTGGTTTATTACGGAATTTATTGATAGTAGAAAACGAAAACTTTCTCCCACAACGCTTCTGAACTATTGCCATGACTATATTATTTTTTTTGATTGGTTAGTTGCAGAAAATTTTACTGAAGATAGCCGTAAAAACATTAAATTAGCTACTTTGGAGAAACTAACGATTCGTGAAGTGGAAAATTTCCTATCTTTTTTGGAGTATCAACTAGGCAATGCCAAGCTAACCATCAACCGTAAATTGTCCTCACTAAAATCCTTATTTGATTACTTACAGAACAAAGCTGAAACAAATGACTTAAAACCATATATCCAGCGCAATGTTATGGCCAAAATGGATTTAAACGTGATTAAAGAAAGCCAAGAAACCATTGCCAATCGTATTGATGGGAAAATTCTTAGAGAAGACGATTTTGAGTCATTTAGGCAGTTTATAGCTCATGATTTCGGAGAAATCAATAAAGAGAATAAACGTATTTTCAATTTCCATCAATTTAACCGTGAACGAGATACAGCTATTGTTTCCCTCATTTTAGGTTCTGGTCTTAGGCTCTCTGAGGTAGCAGGTATTAACATTGAAGATTTAGATATGAACAAAGCTTTGGTGCGTGTTATACGAAAAGGCAATAAAGAACAATACGTGTATTTCAGCAAGCAAGCGTTACTAGATTTAGAAAATTATCTGCAGATTAGAGAATCCAGATATATCCCAGAAAAAAACGAAAGCTTTTTGTTTATTGCAGCTTCCATAGGTCGTAAAGGAAAAAGCCGACGTTTAACGCAGCGATCTATTGAAAAACTAATCGAAAAGTATGCTTCAGCTTTTGGAAAACCAGCATTAACCGTGCATTCTCTAAGACATTCATTTGCAACGCGCTATCATTTAGAGAACAATGATGTGCCTAGATTGAAAAACCAATTAGGACATTCCTCAATACAAACAACCATGATCTATACACATTTAACAGATGAGGAAATGAGGAAGGCAGTCAATAATATGGATAAGTAATGTAGAGCGCGTCAAGTAAGTGACACTAAATTGCCTACCTGACTGGGAGAATGACACAAAGTTACCTACTTGACTGGGTGAGTGACACAAAGTTACCTACTTAGCTTGATAAATAAAAAAAATTACCTCATTCGCTTGAAGAAAAAGAACTAAGTCACTCAAAAGTATGATTTAACTACTAAAGTAGGGAACTTTGTGTCATTTTAGTAGGGGATTTTGTGTCAATGTACAAATATCACGAGAGGAAAATCGTGCTGTTATGCGTTTCTCTATATACATATTCACAAAACTCGTATTTTGTACATATGTATATAAATCGGTTTTACCCCTTGTTTTTAAGGTTTTTGCCGTTCTTGTTGATTGACACAAATCTCCCCTCGTTTTTGACACCAAAGCAAGGCAATCGTTGTAGATAGAATACTGAATAAAGTTACCTTTCCTGTACCAAATCTATGCAATAATCTACTTGCAAATAAACTGGATACAACAGTACAAAACGAGACCGTTAACGATATATAACCTGCCATTTCTGTTGCGGCGCCGATATCAAATTTCATAATGGACCATGCACTGCCAAGTAAGGCATCTGGCAGTCCGAGACCTATAAATACGAGGTAAATAACTATAAGTAGTACCGTAACCATCTTCGTTCTCTCCTTAATTTGTGTGGAATCTTTAATTGTGCGTTTTCTGTGTCTTGCCGGAACAATATGTCCGGACCAGTTCGTATTCCTCTGTTAAGCCTCTATTTTATTCTTTCAAGAAAACTACAATATATTTGTTTGAACATTTCTTCCTCTTCATACTCAATTAATTTCAAAAGTCTGATAATTAGTAAATCCCTAAACCAACGATTCAAGATACGATCTTCTCCTTTTTAAACTTCTTATTTTATATTATCGCTACACTTAAATCGAAAAAGAATGAGTTGCCAAGAAAACAGGCTAATCACATATTTTTAGCAGAAAATTACATGCTATTCCTTCAACCCCTCCTCTCTTCGCTTAAACTGTTGTCTAAACTCCGACGGTGGGAGTCCAAACCGAAGTTTGAACACTTTGGAAAAGTGAGCAACGCTTTCGAACCCAGTAGTGAAACAGACATCGGTAGCAGACAGTGACGTCTCTAACAGTAACTTCTTAGCTTTATCCAACCTCCTATTGCGAATCCATTTCAACGGTGAGGTATGATATATTGCCTGAAACTCCCGTTTGAACGTTGACAGGCTTCTACCAGACAAATAAGCCAGATCATTGAGGGATACGGGATTTGTGAAATTTTCTTCCATAATCTTATCGATACTACTGTTCCTATCATGGTTAGATAGTTGCAACAGTTGATATTGAAAATGATCATTTGAGTCTACCAGGTGAAATAGAAGTTCCATTAACTTGATCCGAACGAGTGCATCTCTAACATCGTCTGGGTTGTCGAAATAGGGTTTTAAAGACTCAATGTAAGATAGAGTGAGGTCATTAACCTTAATAATGGATACAGGAACTTCACCGTTCACTGGATAAATCGGTTTTAAACCAGCGAATTGGACAAATTCCTCAACCAATTTCTCATTCAGGAAAAACATCATATAATTAAGCATGTATTCAGAACCGGGTTCCCCTGATTTCTCGTATTCAACCAGCATAGACTTGTTAATAAACACCATTTCATTGCTCCGGCCGATATACTCTTGATCTCTAAAACGTACCGTGTAAATGCCCGATTTAACAAACAACAAAAGATGTTCCTTCAGGAAGCATGTTCCTATATCACCTTGTGTATGCAAATAAAATTTAATGACGGATAACCCGTTCTGCTTTAGACTTCCTTTTTTATCTGGTGCACTTTCCAGCTCTTGCGGAGCTTTGATCAACTTGCTAGTTCTCATGGACATTAGGAATCCCCCTTTTTCTCCTACATCACCTTAAGGATAATTTCGTAATTAGTTAATAGAACTGGAATTGACTTCCCTGAGATTTAGTTGGATTTCCATCCGTAAGGTCTTGCGTTCTAACTTTACCTATAAGATAACAGGAAACAGTAATAGATACTTTACTCCTAGGCTCAGATCATTTGTTCATTTAGCTCAAAATTTAATAAGAGCGCAATACCTCATGTCGTAATCCTAACTCTCTAAATATGTTAGCTGAGCTATAAATGCATTCAAATCAAGTTCTGTTCTTCTCGGATGTCATATCATAATCCTCCTTGGTATGTATTAAAAAGCTATTAATTTCATCGGAACCCTGCTGTTCATTTTGTATTGTGAGATCAATATTTCATCTTTTAAGAATTTCAGTATAATGATTATTTTTTTCGAAAACTTGCATGATTATCCTCAAATGTATATCTAGTCTACATTTGTAGACGATGTGAAAAGGGAGAATACTTAATGAGTACCGCCGGTGTCGTTATTTCAAGCAGCAAGATCGATTTATACAAAATCAAAAGAACTCCGATATTGGTAGCATTAGTTATAGGTGCTTTTATAGCAATTCTTAGTGAAACTTTGTTAAGCAATGCATTGCCTGAACTGATGCAGGAATTTGGAGTGACAGCTTCAACCATTCAATGGCTTACTACCGCTTATATGCTTGTCGTCGGCGTACTAGTTCCAGTACAGCGGTGATGCAGCAATGGATATCAACCAAGCAGTTATTTACAGCAGCAATGGTTACGTTTCTTGCTGGAACCTTGATTGCGGCATTTGCTCCAACATTCAGTTTTCTACTCACAGGTAGGATTGTACAGGCATTTGGTACGGGGCTTATGATGCCTCTGATGATGAATACGATATTGATTATCTTCCCGCCGGAAAAACGCGGTGCTGCAATGGGCCTGATGGGTCTAGTGATCATGTCTGCCCCAGCACTTGGACCTACGCTTTCAGGTGTTATTATCGATTCATTAAACTGGCGCTGGTTATTCTACATCCTCATTCCCTTGGCTATGATTTCTATTTTTGTAGGAGTGAAATACCTGACCAATGTTATGGAAATCACCAAGCCCAAGATTGATATTCTATCCATCATTTTATCTACACTCGGCTTTGGTGGCATTGTTTATAGTTTCACTTGGATGGTCAAATCCGGAAGTTTACTGGACGCTAAGTGTTGCTTGTTTGTCATTGGCGTGGTTTATCTTCAGACAACTAAGGATCAAAAATCCGATTCTTAATTTGCGCACCTTTAAGTACCCTATATTTGCCTTGATGGTTGTGCTGATGATCACCATGATGATGAGTATGTTCTCCACGATGGCACTACTGCCTATGTATTTGCAGGGAGTATTACTACTTACAGCCTTTAAATCAGGTATTATTATGCTTCCTGGTAGTATTATAAACAGTTTGATGGGACCTATTTCCGGAAAACTGTTTGATATTTTCGGGCCGCGGGTCGTCATTGTTCCATGAGTGGTCATCGTTGCATTTGCAATGTGGATGTTTACAGGAATTGATGCTTCGACTACCACAACGTATATTATCCTAATGCATTCTATATTCTTAGTGGGAGTATCCCTTGTGTTGATGCCAGTGTAAACCCCTGGACTGAACAGTTACCCAAAGAATTATATCCTCACTGTACGCCATTTGCTGCAAATGGCAGGGGCCTTAGGTACCGCTTTACTTATCAGCAAAATGTTTTCGGCTCAAAGCAAGTGTTTGGCCGATTCTGCAGAGATAGTTGCTTTTTCGGTTGCATGCTTGTAAGGAGTCTATGCACTGGGACTCATACTTTCAGTAATATCCATTATAGTAGAACTCTTCATCATACGTTTTAGGAAGCAAAGTACAATTACTATTCAAGAGAAACTGCACCCCAGTTTCTCTTGAATAGTAATAATCACATAACTTAGTATCATAACCAATTTCACAATTTTGAGTTTAACTTAGTATTTTTTAAGCGCTTCAGAATTAATCTCGAAATTCATTTATTATTTTTGTGGTATATGTTTTAGGAACAGCAACGTCTTTCATTTTCTTTACCGTGTTGTGAAGTAAAGAATAATGGATTTAACTTTACCTTTATTCTAGGAACAATGTGACAATATTTTACCAGACAATATACAAATAAGAAGCTACTGATCTGGGAAATCAGTGGCTTCTTATTCATGTAATAGACTTATTCTGACTTAGCTTGTCGTTAGTTCCTTATACTAGCTCCTTTTTATGAGTATCTCTTATTACATGTGTACTGCTTAGCGTTACAATATGCTGTGGTTCCAGCCCTAGAAGCACTCTTCCGTACAGTTCCATGCAAGTAGAAGCTGTGGTAAACGCATGATTAGCCCCACCACGAATATCGCGGAATATTTGGGATAGTCGGTTCGAATCCAGTATTACACTTCCGCCGCTTTCGACCACTAACATTTCAACGGCTTCCCAACATAACATTGCCGCATATCCAATATCCGTTTGAACCCGCGCGAAGTTTTGTTGATCTAGGAGCTCACAGTTCTTTTCATAAGTCTCTAGAATTTCAACGGATCGATGGATATGAAGATGAGCAGATTCGATCTTCATGGCTGCCAGTCCTACCTTGTACTGGATATGTCCAATTTCTGCCTGGGATTTGTGGATTGTCATGGCTATTCCCTTATGGGGTGCCTTTTCAACAAAGTGTTCCAACGCTCCTCTTGCAAGTCCCAGAATTGTGCTAATTCCTGTTGTGAGACTGGTTATCAAAAATAAATAAGGTTTGAATCTGTCTTCGCCTTTTAGATGCTGCAGCATGCTTTCATCAACTTGCTCTGCATCCTCATAAGCGACAAACTCATCAGAAATAAAAACATCATTCATTTCCAAACTGTTACTTGCCGATCCTTTTAGGCTCATCGTGTGCCAATCATCAATAATTTTAATTTCATCCATGGGAACAACAGCAAGCTGCATTTTGGGATCTTGCTGCATTCCACTCGCATCCTTTAAATTTAACAATGCATGTGTTGCATGCTTAGACCCGGAACCAAAGGCCCAACGACCATACTCAACCAGATAACCTCCCTCAACTTTCCTCACCACTGTTTTGATGGCTTGAAGTACCGAGCAGAATCTCACTTCGTTGACTTGATTGAAGATTTTACTCACCACATTTGAGGGTAGTAGCTGGGATGCACTATAGTTATTTCCATTTAAATTTTGAATCACCCATCCAACAGAACCATTGCCTTTCGCAACTTCAGAGACAATTTCAATCATTGCCCTTATGCTAACTTCAAATCCACCATATTTCTTCGGTGTTCTGAGCTTAAAAAGTCCTGCACTTGAAAGCTTTTCGATAACTTCTTCCGGTATGTGCATGTTTTTATCAATTTCCGTACCATATTCCTTTAAGAATGGAACTAATTCCGTAGCATTCTGAAGAAGTTTTTGCTCTTCATTGGTAAGTGAAATTACTTTACTTAGGTTTGACATTCCAAACACTCTCCTCTTTACACGTATTAGATTTTAATATGGATCATGATATAAAAGACTCTTAAACTATTCTTATATCGATACAATTCAATTTCGGGTTATTCATCCTCGCGCTATATCTCATCATCATGTACCTCAATAAACTTCTAGTTATTTGGAAGACAGTACTTTAAAATAAAAAATATGACGACGAAGAGGATAATCTCGTTGCATTATTTTGATCATCCGTCCTTTAACCTCAACGATTTCAACAGAACCATCTTTGTGTTCCATGTAGAAATCAGGTGTATACACACGTTTTTTTATACTTCTTGCCACAGTGTTCCACAGCCTGCATGATCTCAAAGGTTTTATGAAGCTCTAGCTTATGAAGGTAACCTGCAATAATTAAAGGAACAACCCGCTTATTATAGAAGCGCTCCTCCGCTTGGCTATCAAATGTAAGACGTTGAGTAGGTAAAGGCTCCCGAGGCGGTTCTCGAATTTTCACATGAGGGTTCGATGTAAGGAATTCTATGAGATCGGCTTCAGACATATGCATAGACTCACCTCTTCTTCATTTGCGATGTTCACCCTCCAACAAATGAAATAGAAGAGCGAATAGATAATCGTAAATAATCTATTCGCTCTTACACCTTTTAATAAATCTGTGGTTGAATCAACAATGCTTCTTGAGAAGCATTATGACCAATCGGAGTCTCCTGACCACTTTTGGACTTTCACTCGTCTAACAAATACGCCAAGAACAAGGCCGGCAAGGGCAACAAACATCACGAAGAATAATGCGTTCTGCATACCAGCCGTCAAAGCCAATGTTGCATTAGCCGGGTTTGAAGGATCAGCAACATTGTTCATAAAGTCTCCTACTCCGCTTGTCATGACACTAACCGCCATAGCAATCCCGATCGCTCCTGCAATTTGCTGCAGCGTGTTCATAATAGCCGTACCATCCGGGTACATCTCAGCAGGTAGCTGATTCAGACCATTCGTCTGAGCAGGCATCCACACCATAATAATTCCAACCATCAGACAGGTATGTAAGACGACAATCAAAGCGATTGACGATGCAACCGTAATATCAGAATAGAACCATAGGGTGGCCGCAGTTAGAATTAGACCAGGAACTACCAAAAACTTAGGTCCGAATTTGTCAAAGAGCGACCCAACAACAGGAGAAAGCACAGCTGAAATGATGCTGCCTGGAAGAAGAGTCAATCCAGCTGTCAAAGCACTTAATTCAAGAACACGAATCAAAAACATAGGAAGAACAAACATCGCTGCAAGATCAACACTCATACAAATGAATACTAGCGCCGTACCGATGGCAAACATCGGGTTTTTAAGTGTTCTTACGTTCATAAGAGGTTCTTTCATGTTCAGTTGTCGAATGACAAATAGTATCAATGCAACAACACCGGCGATCAGAGATACAATGACTACAGGGTTACCCCAGCCATGATCTCCTTCTCCAGCAGTACTAATACCGTAAACCAATCCGCCAAAACCAATTGTCGACAAAACCAGAGAGTAAATATCAATACGTGGTTTAGTTATTGGTGCTACATTTTTTATAAATGTAACGCCTATCACCAAAGCAACCACCAGAGTCATTAACGATACCCAGAATATCCAGTGCCAGCTCAGATTATCAATCAATAGACCTGAGGTGGTTGGACCTAAAGCAGGTCCCGCTGTGAACACAAGAGTGACCAGCCCCATCGCTTTTCCGCGTTTCTCGGCTGGGAATATAATGAGAGCAGTATTAAACATCAAAGGAAAGAGCAGGGCTGCTCCAGCAGCTTGAAGTATCCTTCCTAATAGCAATATATCGAAACTTCCCGCCATAGCACCTATTGCTGACCCTACGATTGAAATAATGACTGATGTCAGGAAAAGTTGCCTCGTTGTAAACCACTGTATCAATAATCCTGAAAGGGGAACTAAAATTCCCAGTGTGAGTAAATAACCACTTGATAACCACTGGACCGTGGACTCCGTAATTGCAAACTGATTAATTAAATCGCTGATAGCGATATTAATTGCTGTTTCATTAAACGTACCTATGATACCTGCAAGCATTAATGCGAACATTATGGGTAAAACTTTAACATTTGGGACCTTTTGCTCTTCTGAAATAGTTCCTGATTGCAAAACCTTCACTCCTCTGTGTCTTTCTAATTTTCACTGCATAGCATAAACAAAGCATTACAGAATACCTTTACTTAGAAATAATGTTTACCAGAACCGCGATGACAGGTAGCGCATTGTGTTATGTGTATATGTAAACCTCCTCTTGCATACTTATCTCATTCTCTCTCCAAATCTGTAGAGGAGAACTTTCAACTTTTTGATAATAACACACGCATGTCAAGTCCCCCCCTAAACCAAAGGAAAAGTCAACCCCCTTTTTTTTGAATCTCTAAAACAAAAAAAGCCGCGATCTATGCGACTTTCTAAGTGATAATCTATTTTATAGTTATCTACGTTTCCTTTCTCAAAGCCTCAACGATACTCGTTTGATTTAATCGATACATCGGCCAAGCTGTAGCAACGAGCGTTGTTGCTATGGCACCTGCACAAGCAAGAACAATGCTGCCCCTAGAATCGTCCAACCTACATCGACAGCACCTTTGAAGAGACGATGTATACCATAGCTCAATACTGTTCCGAGTATACTACCGTATACCGCAGCGTATAGGCCGTAAAATACGCCTTCCAACAGAATCATTTTCTTTACATTACGTTGTGTCATGCCGAGGGCTTTAAGAACTGCAAATTCTTTGGTACGCAGAATGACATTGTGCTGACGGTGTTCAGTATATTCAGGAATGCAATCAGGACAATGACACCAATAAATCCATATAAAAAGATCCTGGCGGTTGTCGCGTCGTTCTTGGCTTGAGCAAGTTGCTCCACTTTATCTGTTTAACTGTACCCCTTCTATAATTTTATTCTAATACACGTTATTAATGGGGAAACGTTCCTACAATTGATTTTCTTTGTCACCTCTCCGTTTACCCGTGTTTCCAAAGTATAAGCTACAAGATAGAAACTTTGCTTAGATAATTATCTAATCCGCAATGACAAAATGTTCTTGTCCCGCGACAAATGTCTACATCACTTTGGGCACACTATTTTACGTAATTACATATGAGAATATAGTTACATTATTTTTGGATCAATCTACTAGTAAGGATTTTATATCATTAGTTATATCAGATGTTAGCAGCTCATAGCCGTACCGTCCCCCGCTGAATCACTACTGAAATATTTAAAGAACGATTTAACAGGCACCCCATATGATTAAAGGGTGCCTGTTTTAAATTCATTATTTTTAGCTGGCTTTGTGTTACACTTTTTAACCAACCGATCCTAGTTCTCACTCCGGAGAGCATCTACGATACTAACTTTATTCAACCTGTACATCGGCCCAATCGTTGCGACGATCGTCGTAATCATCGAACCTGCGAAAGCGATGCCGATACTGTACCACGGGAACACCCAATCTGCATCCAAAGCACTCGCAAAGAGAACTTGTATTCCATAATTCAGCGTCGTCCCTAGGATAATTCCGATCACGGCGGCAAATAGTCCATAAAATACGCCTTCTAAAATAATCATTTTTCTCACTTCCTTCTGGGTCATGCCGATGGCCTTGAGGGTTGCAAATTCTTTCGTACGAAGAATTAGATTCGTACTTACTGTATTTACAATGTTCAAGAAAGCAATTAGAACAATGACACCGATAAAACCGTAAAGCAAGATACTAAAAGTCTTTGCATCGTTTTTAGCTTGAGCGACCTCTGCCACTCGATCATGGTAGTTAAAACCAGCGTTTTTATCAGTTAATGATTTAAGATAGTCCGTTATAGGATGATTTGATATATCGGGATTAGCGAGGATAAATATTCTGGAATAAGTGTCGCTACCCATAATCTTGGAGTATACTTTCGGCGTCGTAATAAATGAAAGATCTTGACCTGTACTATATTTCTTCGATAACAAATCTTGATCGACAATTCCGACCACAGTCACGGTTTGATATTCATTATGATTTCCGTCAATTGTTCGGATTTTGATGTGATCTCCAACCTTAAATTGGGTTTGATCGAGAATTAGTCGTTTGCCTTCTTCTGTCATCATCATTATTTTTTGTAGGACGATAACGCCATTCTCTTGGTTCATTTTCTCTTTGTCAATCTTCCCGGCCGTGAGTTTGGATTGCAGAGCATCCAAGCCATTGTCTCCGTAGGACACAAGGAAATTATTATCTGTTCGATACCCTTCCCCTTCGGCAACGATGTATCGATCCTTATGAAATCCATAATATATGGGATTGATCTTATCCTTAGGGATGATTGCATCTACTTGATTACTGTAAAATTTGTAGGCTTGTTGAACAGCATCAAGCTTAGAAACATCCCGATACACAGTATCGTCTATTCGACTTGAAGGACCATCATAGGAAAGCGAATAAGAATACTGCGCACCCGAGAGCTGTGTTATTTGCTGCATGAAATCAACCAAACCACTAAAGACAATAAATAAAATAATACTAATAATCATGGAAAAGGCTGTAATCCGGAAACGTTTCTTGTTCCGTTGCAAGTTTCTGCTGGCGAATTGCCCTACGACGCCAAACAGCTTTTTAACAAACAGAGACTTTTTGACCTTTGTGATATTTTCAACCTTCGAGCTTCCCGCATTTTTCAGCGCTTCAAGAGGATATACGCGAGCTGCTTGTTTTGCTGGTCCAATAGCGGAAAGGTATACGCTCAGCAAGCCCAATAAACCGGCAGAGATTAGAATCGGTAGGGAAATGACCATTCTCATATCATTTAAGAAACCTAACGTTAACAAGCTGATATTGTAAAACAATACCTTCATAAAAAGGGTTCCTGTGAGAATCCCGATGGGTATGCCGATCAAGCTTATCAGGGTTGCTTCTTGCATCACAATTTTGCGAATTTGGGCTGGTGTAGCTCCAATGCATCTTAACATACCGAATTGTGAGATCCGCTCCAGTACAGAAATATGAAAAATATTATAAATCATTGCAATCGTACAAATCATTATAATCGCAATGACAGCAGCGAAAGTTAGGATTAAGCTGTTATTCACACCTTCATAAATGCTTTTGCCATACAATTTAAGCAGTTCATTATTGTACTCAATTCTTACATTTTCAATAAAGTTATCCCTATCCAGTTGCATAGCGGAACCTTGTTCGACATTACTCAGCTGTAAAGAGGACATCAAGGCTTCCGTCTTTTCTTTGATGTTCTTCAAAGATTTCATTTTGACGTAAATAAAGTAATTTTTGTAGTTATCGATACTCTTGTTATCATTGAAAGTAATTGCAGGAAAGATGTATCCGGAAGACCAATTCTCTTTGCTTGACGGCTTCATAAAGCCTACAACAGTATATTCTCTTTGGGATTGAGCTTGGAAGGCTTCGTCAAGATCCCAACCATAATCGCCAAGTCCGTTAATCTTTTTGTCTTCACCAGTTGACGCCACCTTCCGGATTCCAAGGTTTAGCGTAATTGTTTCGCCAAGCTTTGGTTTTTTTAAAAAATAACTCAGACTCGAAGATGAAAGGATAATTTCATTCGAATTTTCCGGGTACCTGCCCGAGTCTAGCTGTGACTGAAGCATGTTCATTGCATTCGCATTATATCCCTTGACATTCAAGTACCGGTAGGGTGCGGCAAACGGATCTTCCTTCTTTTCCTTCTCTTTTGTTTCCCTAAGGACAGCATATCCTTCTCTACTGATGACGCCGGCACTTTTTACGGCTGCATTGTTTTTGACTTTCGGGATTGCTTCTCCTGAAATACCATTGAAAGAGACGTGGTAATCTCCGAAGTCCTGCATGGTTTGTCTGACTGACTTATCCCAATAGCTCATCCCGATTGTTCCAATGGAAGTAAACAGTGTAACCGACAAGATTATACCTAAGATTGTAAGCATCGATCTTTTTTTCTGTCCCTTTAAATATTTTCCAGTAAGATCTGTGTAGCTTTTCAACTTTCACTCACCTCATTTGCCTGTAGAAGGACTCCGTCTTCGATTCTTACGACTCGATCTGCGATTTTAGCAATATTCAAATCGTGCGTGATCATGATTAACGTCTGATTATATTTTTTAACTGAAAACATAAGTAAGTCCATAATATCCCTGCTGTTTTTACTATCCAGATTTCCGGTAGGTTCATCCGCCAAGATAATCGACGGTTTATTAATTAACGCACGGCCAATCGCCGTTCTTTGCTGTTGTCCGCCTGACAATTCGGATGGAAGATGATGTCTCCGCTCGGTCAGACCTAATATACCCATTAATTCCTGAACATAATTTTCATCTACCCTTTTGTTCTCTAATAGCATCGGTAACTTGATATTTTCCTCTGTAGATAGGACCGGGATCAGATTGTATGATTGAAAAATAAATCCAATTTTCCGTCTTCGGAATACAGCGAGCTCCTCTTCACTTCTGGAGTAAAGATCCGTACCATCGATGATGACCTGTCCACTAGCCGGGCGGTCCACTCCACCTAGAAGATGCATTAAGGTACTTTTTCCTGATCCACTGGCTCCTACGATGGCAACAAATTCTCCATGTTGAACAGAGAAATTGACATTTTTTAAAGCTTCAACCTTTGCCTCTGCACTTCCATAGGTTTTACACAAATTAATAGTTTTTAGTATTTCCACCTGTTTACCTCCTGAGCTAATGTTTCACTTTGTATGTTTGTTATTATAAAGATCGAAGCTTACAATAAAGTGAAGAGGAAGCTTACGTTATTGTAAGCTTCCTCCACTATCCCATTTATTAAACGAAACTCTAAATTCTGTTCCTAGCCCTAACTGACTTACAACGGTGATCATACCGCCTTGCTCTTCAATAATGGACTTGGATAAAGACAAGCCAATGCCAAGACTTTGCGGCTTTGTCGTTCTTCTCCCTCTATAGAATCGTTCAAAAATGTGAGGCAAATCTTCTGGGGAAATGCCTTCTCCTTGATCTCGAATGATTACTGTCTGGAATAATGAATTTTTTTCTAAAATAACATCAATTCCTCCCTCTAGTGGCGTATGTTCCAGTGCATTTTTAATCAAGTTAATCAAGGCTTCTGTTAGCCATTCTTCATCCGCCCAAACATACATATCTTCTCCACCATGAATGTGAATCTTCTGCTTCCTTTGCTCGGATAACATTCGCAACGAATGTACAGCATGATCGATCATTTCTCTTACTCGAACGCGTTCTATCAGGAACGTTATTGCTCCGGCTTCGACCCGTGCCAGCTTCAGCAAACTGATAATCAGCCATTCCATTCGCTCTAGTTGTTGACGGCCTCGATCCAGAAATTTCGTTCTCATTTCTTCTTTCATATGAGGATCATTTAGCAAATTTTCATTAAAAACGATGAGGATTGCTAGTGGCGTTTTGAGCTGATGCGAAATATCGGAAAGCAAGTTGCGTAGAAACATTTTCTCTTGTTGGAGTTGCCGAAGACTGTTGTGTAACCTTTCGGCCATCGCGTTAAAGTTTCGTCCTAATGCGCCAAAGTCCCCTTCATCATTCTCCGGAAGCGGTTGATCAAACTGATGTTCAACAACTTGCTCCGCTGCAAAGGTTATGGTTCGAATCTTGTTAAATATTTTGCGGTATTCCCATCCCAATAACAGCAGTAATGGAATACTATAAAGCAAAACCTGAGCCGCCGTTTTCATGGGTAAGGCGTTATCCGAGAGTACAGGTTGATCGTTTACGGGCATATCTTCCTTATATGCATATTGAGCCAGGCTGCGTTTTCCCTCTACGATTTCATTTTCTTGTGCACCCTGAGTGATAAAGTGGATAATTTCATTTTCTAGTTGAGGAGCTTGCTTCAAAACATAACCAATCAATGCAGCATTTTGATTAACCACGGCCTTATTGATCTGACTGACTTGATAACTCATATAAAAGAATATGATTACCGCTAACATAACTTGTAATACGATCGCTTTAACAGTAATAGACTTCCACTCTGGATTACGGACGAATTCATTCATGGTTTATCTCCCTACAATATCTGCATTCCATTTATATCCGACTCCTCGAACGGTAATGATGTATCTCGGTACTGCAGGAACATCCTCGATCTTCTCTCTTAACCTTCTGATATGAACTGAAAGGGTGTTGTTATCAATGAATTCTCCTGACATATCCCACAGACTGTTAAGGATGATACTTCTGCTGCAAATTTGCTTGGGGTGAGTCATTAACATCAATAGCAATCGATATTCCAGCCCCGTCAATAAAAGTTCCTGATTGTTTTTAAGAACAATTCCTTCTAGAACTCGAACTTCAATATCGTCGGATATCCATCTATTCGGTTCATCCTTGGGCTTATGATTGCGCCTTAATACGGCTTTCATTCTAGAGAGAAGTTCTTTGGTACGGAGCGGTTTGGTCATATAATCATCTGCTCCCAAATCAAGACCAGCAACAACATTTGTCTCCTCATCCAAAGCTGTCAAAAAAATGATGGGAACCTGGGATAATGCACGGATTTCCCTACACAGGTCATACCCTGAACCATCAGGTAAATTTATATCCAACAAAATTAAATCGACGTCGTCTGTCTTTAATGCCTTTCTGGCTTCTTCCAAGCTACCCGCAAGAACAACGCCATATCCTTCACTTGTTAAAGTATATTCAATACCGAACACCAAATTATCATCATCTTCAACCAGTAAAATTCGATTCATTGAGCACCTCAGTTTAATTCAAGAAAGTTTTTAAAATGCTTACTTATTATAGTACATAATTCCACTTTCAAATAAATGGCGGCGGTAAAACTACACCGTTTTTCCACTGTATCATGAAAGATATCTTTCACAAAGCTGTTTAGTGGAAAATTTATTAAAGATAACTCTGGTTCACCCATTAAACGTCACAAAAAATCATCAACCAATGTGGAATAATTTTTAAGTTGAGAAAGCCTATTTCTAAGCCACAAAAGACATGTAGGTGTCGGGCCATTTTCTTCACATTCTGTGCAATGGCCGTCATCAACGCCTGCCTTTTATAAGCTCAATGATTGTCATTGTATAATCAGCATAATTTCAAATAGGCATTCCCTGTTATTTAGGGTTTGCAATATAAAAAGTAATCTTGTATCATTTTCAGTGAATGAACGATCACTAACTTAAATAAAAGGAGAAATATCTTATGAATGAAATGGATACAAGCCGTACACTGCGTTTGTTATTCCCTCAATGGCAAGGAGGGAACAACCCTCCTTACGTTCTGGGAGCTCACTTGTTAAACTGGCTTGCTCCCAAGTCTAATGGTCCTTTTGAAGAAGTACCCGTCGATCTGAACCCTAATGTAGAAAAAGAACAAGGTATAATTGCCAAAAGTACCGTATTGCAACAAGCTAGATCAGCCAAAAGTCTAATTCATAAACATAACCCTGAACGTATCGTTGTCCTTGGAGGGGATTGCAGTGTAGAACTTGCTCCTTTTTCTTATTTGAATGAGAAATATGATGGAGATGTTGCTCTGTTATGGGTAGATGCTCACCCTGATGTCTCGATCCCTGAAGACTTTGAAAATCATCATGCTCATGTTCTTGCCAATTTGCTTGGGGTAGGTGATCAGGAATTTGTTGCAGAGGTGCCCCATCTTTTTAAACCTGAACAAATCCTATATGTAGGATTGAACGACATGATCGATGCTCTTCACTCAGAGCCCATGAAAAACATGAAATTAGATATTGTAGGTCCCGATGAAATTAAGCAGGATAGTTCTAAAGTGCTCCAATGGCTAGCTGAGAAAAAACCGTCCAAGATTATTATTCATTTTGATCTGGATGTTCTGGATATGAAAGAATTCCGTTCTCTTCTGGTTGCTTATCCGGGAACATACGAAGAATACACCAAGAGCTTCCCACAAGGATCAAGTATGGAAACCATTATCCGAGTTTTGCAAGATGTAGCCAAATCCTATGATGTAGTCGGTCTAGGGATCACTGAACATTTCCCTTGGGACTCTTATTTCTTGGCGAACATGCTGTCTCGTTTACCTCTGCTTGGAGATATTGATAATAAAGAGCGTCCAGTCTTTAATACACTTTAATCCAAATGCAGACTATGGTAATGTACATGGTATGATGGATGTACATTATTTCGCGAAACAAGGAGGTTGCAGGGATAAGAGCCAAGAAGGTATCCCTGTACATTTGAAGTACAATGAATAACTCTGAACCGCCTAAATCGAAACGAATGAAACAAAAAGACGATAGCAGACGCTTGCTCATCGAGGCTGCTGTTCGATGTTTTTCACGCAATGGATTTCACAAAACAGGCATTGTCGAAATTGCAAAAGAAGCAGGAATGAGTGCAGGGAATCTGTACCGCCACTTTCCAAGTAAAGATGCATTTATTATTGCACTGGTGGAAGAAGAACAGCGCCATGCCTTGGCCAAAATGGAATTTAAAGAAACCGAAAAAGATCCTCTCGGACAGATTCTGACGATTATAACTAGTTGTGTCAGTAATCCCGTATATCCTATGGACCAGAGATTATGGATCGAAATTTTGGCTGAAGCTTCACGCAATAAGGGCGTGCGACATGTCTTCAATCAAAGTGATATCATCATGCGTGAATCATTCAAAAATCTGCTTACAAGTGCTATTCATGAAAAACAAGTAGATCCAGATTATGATGTGGAGACCCTTTCTCTCTGGTTGTATGCGCTGATTGACGGCCTTATTGCACGTACAGCCACTGACGAACATTTCAGTTTTGATCACCATATGAGTCAATTCAATCAACTGATTCGCCAAGCTTTAAAACCCAAAGAGCTCCAATAAAAGAAACAGCGGTAGCCATGGACGAGAAAACCAGCTAATAGTTGTCAAGCTACAGTGTGGAAAATATTTTAAAAACTGATATACTTTTTTTTGAGCACAACAAATAATCCTTCATTGGCGTGAAGGGTTGTGGATAATTGTGGGAATTAAATGTGGTAGGGTTGGTCTTTATTAAGGATGGCGTAAACGTGATGGAGTAGCTTGTTGGCGCAAGCAATCACAACCACCTTGTAGGGCTTGCCCTCTTTTCTTTTCATATCATAATAATCCTTTAATCTGCTATTTCTTCCACCACGTAGTCCGCATTGAACGGCTAAATATAGAGCTCTTCGAAGTCTTTTGGATCCTCGCTTCGTTATCCGATTTCTAGAGGCCGTATACTTACCCGAACTGTAGACACTTGGATCAAGACCTGCGTAGGCAACAAGCTGTTTAGCACTCCTAAATTGACGGGCATCTCCGATCTCCGCTATGATCGCCGAAGCAAGTTTGTCGCCTATTCCCGGAATGGTCTTTAAAAGTTCCACTTCTGGTAATGTCGCGGAAATTTCCTCCAGGGTTTCTTCCAGCCTACTTAATTGCTTCTGGAACTCAAGTAGGAGGGATACCATCCCTACAAGGGCCATGCTTTGCGTTATGCTCCTTTTATTATTGGCCCATTCAAGTAATGCTTGTCTCAACTGATTTGCCTTCTCTCCTACCCAATCTTTCGAATGAGACTTCCCGGTTTGTTCCTGAATGATAGATTCTACCTTTTCAAACTCGTCGTTCAGACAACTCTGCAGCACTCTAAGTGCAGTAGCTGAGAAGAGATTACTGAACACCTTCTCAAACGCGGGAAATACCTGATCCAGTAAAGCTCTCGAGTTTAGCTTTGCCTGAACATACATCGAGGTTATAAACTCATGTTGTCTCGTCACATGCTGTAGCTCGGTGTACAACTCGTCCCATGTACGATGTGGCGTTACATCACCCCGATAGTACATGTCGGCCAAGTGCCATGCATCTGCAGCGTCGGTTTTTACTTTTCGCAGTTGCGTGTTTCTCGCACGTTTAGATTGAAGTGGATTGATTATAAAATACTTGTACTCCTCACGTATTAAATAGGAAACTAATCCTCGATGGTAATGGCCGGTTGCTTCCAAAATAATAACGGGCTCCCTGCCCGAGAGTACCTTCAATTCATCAAGCAATTCTCCCAATCGTTCAAAACCGCTCTCCTCGTGCGTAATACTCTCCAATATTCCGTAAGGTTCATTCCTTCCTAGAAAAGCCTGAACGACGCTGGCTCCTTTAGCCACATCTAATCCTACAACCGGCTCCATAACACACTCCCTAATTTTAAAGTTGCCGTCACTCCCGCGATGGTTCCAAACCCATAGCTTCGCTTGTGATACGAGATCCCTGTCTCAACCAGCTCAAACATGGTCATTGGGGGCAGTGAGAGAACTGTTTTCACGACGGGGTTGACCCCAATAAAGTCCACGTTCTCTCGGCTACCGCCATCATATGACGCCTAAGAAAAAAGGCCAACCAGAAATCTCTGGTTGACCTAATAATACGAAATAAAGTCCTAGACTGCCGCTGTTTTACGATTACTTTAATGGCGCCTCCGTCAGCTGTTTTTTGGCGTACAATAACCATCCTCGCAAACATTGCCTGATTCTTGGTTTAGAGTCGTATCTAACGTCATCAGCGGATGTTCCTCGTCCCATACTTTTTGCAGCGTCTCCAGAAACACTTCACTTGATTGTGCGCCTGAAATCGCATATTTGCGGTTGATGACAAAGAAAGGTACACCTGTAGCTCCAAGGCTGCTTGCTTCACGCCCATCTGCACGAACTTCATCCACATATTGCGTGCTTTCCAGCACGTTGAGCGTTTTCTCGCGATCCATACCAGCTTCCGCCGCTATGTCAGCCAGTGTGTCCGCGTCACCGATATGCTTGGAATCTGTGAAATATGCTTTATACAGAAGCTCCAACACTTCCGCACTCTTGCCATAGGTACCCGCAAACTTGATCAATCGATGCGCATCGAGCGAATGAGTAGGGATTATTCGGTCAAATTGAAAATCCACTCCATCACCCTTCGCTTGTTGGGCAAATTGTTTATGCATGGCCTTGGCTTCTTCTCTGCTGCCACCATGCTTTGAAACATACAAGTCGTGTACATCGTAAGCTGGGTATTTCTCGGCATAAGGATCTAGCTGGAAGCTCCGGTACTCCACATTCACTTTATCTTTGGATGCAAACAGCCCCAGCCCGTCCTCGAAACGCTGTTTTCCGATATAACAAAATGGGCAGCCAATATCCGACCAAATCTCTACTTTCATTTCGTTCCTCTCCCTTCACTTGATAAACAGATCGAATCCTTTCTCAACTGTTGTATACAATCGGCATTTGATGAATTAAGGATGGCTCGGAAGCTGCATGATACATAAATTTAGCGATATTTTCTCGGGATACCCCCATTTTGGCTGGCTGATCGCCTAGCGAGTAAGCATAATGAACGTTTTCCTTATGCCTTACATTTGGATTAATAATCCGAACTACTGTCCAGTCTAAAGAAGATCGCTTGATGATTTCCTCAAGCTTTTTCATTTCGTAATAACCATTCGGAAACATCACCTTGGCCATAATTCCCGGTACAATTGTGGCAATCGAATTCCGATCCTTATCAGATTTCAAGGTTGGAGTAGCAAGTGTAATGAGTCGTTTCTTATTTAACTTTCTCATCGCATTTACAATAACCTCATGACCATCCGCAACAGGGGTACCTTTTAATTTTCTGGACGTATCAAGTGCGGGTCCCAATGTGCTAATGACGACATCGGCATTCGACAGTGCTTGTTCCACCAAGTCTTGATTAGATAATTGACCCTCGACAACATTTAGCTTCTCATGTTTCTGTCCAATTTTCCCCGCATTTCTAGCATAAAGGGTAACGTTATCCCCGTTTTGAATTGCTACCTCAGTCAAAATTTTCCCAATTGCACCACTACCACCAAAAAGCGTTATGTTCATTAGTCGATCACCTCGATATTTTATTGTTAGATTGCTCTTTTGACCCAATGAACATTTAGGTTACAGCAAAACTTTATCGAACTTTTGTTGAATATATAACGTCCGTTGGTTATTATTATATGGATTATGTTGATTTCTTCAATCGCTAAAAAAGTGATTTTTGTTTTATATTCAACGGATTCGAATAATTTGTTAAATATCTTCTGGAGGCTATACATTATGGGAGTTAAAATCGATCGTAGAATCCTAAAAACAAAGGCAGCCATATTTAATGCATTTATAGGTTTGATCTCGGAGAAGGATTTTGAAGAAATAACTATTAATGAGATTGCGGATCGAGCGAATGTTAACAGGGGAACCATTTATTTTCACTACACCGATAAATACGATCTTCTTAACAAATGCATCGATGAGCATTTGAGCAGAATGATCTCCGTTTGCATCTCAACCGATCCAAATCAGGAAAAGGTTGATTTTATTCATTCTTTGTTACCTGTTTTTCAATACTTTGAGCAGAACCATACGTTTTTCGCTTCCATGCTTTCGAATAAAGGAATCCCTGCATTTCGGGAGCATATGTTAGAGATCGTGACGGGGAACATAAAAGACCAAGTCAATATGGAGGACCTTAATAAGGGGTATGACAAGCTATTGATCACACACTTTATGGCCTTTGCATTCATTGGGGTAATCGAATGGTGGATTATAAATAACATGCCACATTCACCGAAATACATGGCCGAACAGGTATGGGGATTGTTTAAAAGGAATCAGGTGTACCCTTCATAAGCGAGATAACCCGTTCTTTAACTTAAAGATTAGCGAAAACAAGTTATTTGAGAACATCATGTATTACACGATGTTCTCAACGAGTATGAAAAATGAGGTATCACAATTCTGCATAGTTACTAATCGTCCTTCTTCTCCCAAAGAATACTTTATTTTCCTTGAACACCTATATGCTTAATGAAATATGTTAGAGGACCCATGCCGAATCCTGAGCTTGGTGACCCTTTTCCTCAAATACTTTTTTGAAAATGGACTATCTTGATGCTTGGCGTTCATTTCTTATCTTTTGTCTATACATCCCTGGAGCCAAACCAAAATGTTTTCGGAATAGTTTAGATAGATGTGCTGTATCCTGATACCCCACATACTCAGCGATCCAGTTGATGGTGTGATCGCTATTTAGCAGCCAGTGTCGTACCTCCTGAAGTCTAATATGTGTAATGTATTCTTTAAACCCACAATCGGTCTTCTGCTTAAACCACTGACTGAAATAGACTGGATTCAAATGGACTTCAGAAGATACCTCCTCCAACGTTAATGATCTTCTAAAGTGACAGTTTATATAATGTAAAACGCGTTGCACCGCAGGTTCCCCAGCTGTATTGATAAGTCTATCCAAAAGATCAGGTATTTCTGTCATACTTAGAAGCCAATCCGTATCCCCGGGCAACTGATTCACAGTAATGACTTTAGCTCCTGCATAATTCCTTGTGATCAGCTCCTTCACTTCCATGAAATCATTCTCGTCTATTTGTATAAGAAGAACACCCATGAGTTCCTTCCCCCTTTTATGCTCGAAGTATACGAATAGTTTTATGGAATAAAACATAACGTGAAACAGTACACATTCCAAACAAAAATTGATTTGCACCATAAAACTCTAGATTAAGACACTATTAGGATGTTCATTTCCATTGCTATAATAACCATATGTTAAATAAACTAACTCGAGGAGGCTAAACCATAATGGAAAGTATAAAAGAGTTAAATGTATATCCTGAAAAAGGACATAGCATCATGTTTGTGTTCCGAAGAAAACCAGGGATGTCACTTGAAGAGTTTCGCTATCATTATGAATTCACTCATGGAGCTCTTGCTACCAAGCTTCCGGGGCTTATTTCTTATCGGCAGCATCCTACTCGAAAACCGGGGAAGGGAGATGGAGCCTACGTCCCCGACGAAGCACCCTATGATGCTGTTTCGTTATACATCTTCGAAAATGCAGCCGTAGCAGAGGCAGCTTGGGTTTCGCCGCAAGGTTTGTTAGTGGATGAAGATACACTAAAATTTATAGATACTGAGACCATGATTAGTTTGCCTGTTATCCCTCGGCAAGTCCTCTAAATTCATGTTCATAACATTAAATTTGAAACAGCCGAAACACCTCCATTCGTTATGGAACATGTTTCGGCTGTTTTACCTCTACTCTGTAATGATTTTTCCATTGGTAGCGATGACTTCTTTGTACCAATTGAAACTCTTCTTTCGTGTTCTCTCAAAAGTTCCCGATAAATCATCGTGACGATCGACATAAATGAAGCCATAACGTTTACGCATCTCTCCGGTGGAGTTGCTTACGATGTCTATGCATCCCCAACTAGTGTATCCCATGACCTCGACTCCATCTTGAATCGCTTCTGCGACTTGCACAAGATGCTCGCGGATATAATCAATCCGATAGGAATCCTCAACAATCCCCTTCTCATTCGGGACATCTATTGCGCCTAGGCCATTCTCGACAATAAACAAAGGTTTTTCATATCTGTCATAGAACTGATTTAACGTGTAGCGCAATCCCTTTGGATCGATTGACCAACCCCACTCGGAAGCTGAAAGGTACGGATTTTTAACCGCGCTCATAATATTGCCTCTGGATTGCTCATTAAGTTCAGGATCTGTCGTTGCACAGTAACTCATGTAATAGCTAAAAGAAATGAAATCGACCGTGTGTTTAAGTGTCTTCAGATCCTCTTCTGTGATATCGAGATCAATATTGGATTCTCTGAAATAACGCAGTATATACCCAGGATATTTACCTTTGACTTGCACATCTGCAAAGAAGAAATTCTCCCTGTCTTTACGCATGGCTTCCAACACATCCTCTGGTTTAGGTGTAAGAGGATACATTGGGCCACCCGCTATCATGCACCCGATCTGAGCATCGGGAATAATTTCATGACAAGCCTTCACTGCTAAAGCACTTGCAACGAATTGGTGATGGATAGCCTGATAAGTTACTTGCTCAGTTGCCTGATCAGGATAAATTCCTCCTGCAATAAAAGGACCATGAAGCATCATATTAATTTCGTTGAATGTCAGCCAATACTTTACTTTGTCCCCATACCGATCGAAAACAACTCTCGAAAAACGTTCAAAAAGAGTAATCACTTCTCGATTAGACCAGCCACCGTACTTATGGACGAGTCCAAGAGGCATTTCATAATGAGAAAGTGTAACTAATGGTTGAATTCCGTATTTGAGCAGTTCATCAAATAACCGATCATAAAATTCCAGACCTGCTTCGTTAGGAATGGCTTCATCTCCATTCGGAAAAATCCGGGTCCACGCTATAGAAGTTCTTAGTGTTCGGAACCCCATTTCTGCGAACAATGCGATATCCTCGGGGTAACGATGGTAAAAATCAATGGCCTGGTGTTTGAGATATTCACCATCAGGCTTATCCAGGATCTGACCGAATATTCCGTCCGACAACACATCTGAGACAGATAATCCCTTACCATCCTCCAGATATGCACCTTCGATCTGATTCGCAGCCACGGCTCCGCCCCAGAGAAAGTCAGGGGGGAATAAATCCCCCGACGTTTTAATTTCATTCACCGATTTTTTTGTAAAATCCATTGTTTTTCACCCTCCAAATTTTCTTTATCCGATTACCTTCATTAAAGGATCTTTTTCATCAATACTTCCGATTGATTCTGCATTAACATCGACATAGTCATTATAATTAGCTACAATAATAGGAGTTACCGTGTCATAGCCAGCTTTTTTAATCTGTTCTATGTCGAACTCAACCAACAGATCGCCAGCCTCAACATGTTGACCTACTTCAACGTGAGTCTCAAAATGTTGACCATTCAGTTTAACGGTATCTATGCCAATATGAATCAATATTTCTGCTCCACTGTCAGCCACAACAACAATGGCGTGTTTCTTCTTGAAAACAGTCGCGACCGTACCTTTCACAGGTGACACCGCTCTTCCTGTAGTGGGTCTAATTGCAATTCCTTTGCCCATCATACCAGCTGCAAAGGCAGGATCACTGACTTGCGAGAGTTCTACCACTTCTCCATGAATAGGACTAAGAATAGGTTGAACACGATCTGGATTATTAAATTGTACCGTTACGGGTGCTCTAGGATCACTCTCTATCGTCCCTGTAATTGTATTATTCGAAGAGACGGCTACAGCTTCTTTTCTCTCTGGAATATCTTCGAATCCAATAATGAGTGTCAGAACAAAACCAACAACAAAACTAACTGCACAGCCGATCAAGAAATACAGGAATGTGGAACCGAAGAAAAATGGTAACCCTGCAATCGGCCCGGTACCAATTCCCGTGGCACCAACTTTAAACCATCCCATTACTGCACTGCCCAGGCCTCCAGCAATGGCAGCTGCGATCAACGGTTTTTTTAACTTAACGGTTACACCGTAAAGAGCAGGTTCGGTAATCCCGATAATGGCATTCAGTGCTGCTGTTCCAGCTACAGCCTTGAATTCTTTGTTTTTGGTTTTCAAATATACCGCAAGAGTCGCCCCTGCCTGACCCGAATTGGCTGCAACTGCAATCCCCATTATATAGTCAACACCATACTTAGAAAGGGATTGGAACATGACTGGCAAGAACCCGTAATGCATACCTGTGATGACAATCAGCGGATAAAATCCTCCGAGAAGAAGCCCCGCTAGCCATCCATAGTTCATGTATAGTGAAATAAATCCGACGGCGATTCCATTTCCTATGAGTGTACCAGCAGGTCCAAGCGCAATAAGAATGATAGAAGAAACAATCAACAATGTAAGCAGTGGCAAAAAGATAGACTGAAGAACCTTAGGAATGATACGTTTTAAAACCTTTTCCACATAAGACATAAACCACACGCCCAGAATAATGGGTAATACAGACGATGCGTATATGACTGAAGTAATCGGGATGCCAACTAGGGTGACAGGTGATTCACCGTTCAAAAGAGCACCTAAGTTAGGATGAATCAAAACACCCGCAATCGCCCCAGCGACATATTGGTTAGCATTAAACTTTTTCGCCGTACTAAAAGCAAGAAGGATAGGCAAGAAATAAAAAGCCGCATCAGCGAATACAGATAGCAACTTATATGTGCTACTTTCCAAAGATACGAGTTCAAAAGATGAGAGTAATGTGATAATCCCTTTAAGTAATCCCGCCCCGATGATTGCTGGAATGATTGGAGCAAAAATACTTGAGATGACATTAAAGAAGGAATTGAGAATCCCTTTGAAGCCTTTCGAACCTGATGCAGAACTACTATCATCCGCAACTTGACGGTTACCCAGTAATTTTATAAATTCGCTGTGAACATCGGATACCTTATCCCCAACAATAATTTGAAATTGCCCCCCATTGACTGTCGCTCCCATAACACCCTGTATAGCCTGAATACCAGCTTTGTCTGCTTTCTCATTGTCTTTAAGGGTAAGACGCAATCGAGTTACACAGTGAGTTACATCTTTTACGTTTTCTTCTCCACCTAATAAAGGCAGTATTTCTCGTGCAATTTTCTGATTGCTCATGCTGATCCCCCCGGGATTTTAATGAAAAACGGAAACAAAAAAAGACCCAAATTCAACCAACTTACGCCCCGCGGTAGTCGTAAGTTCGTTAGAATTTAGGTCTTGCCTGCTCGAAGCAGTTACAATCCTACTTATCCTAAAGAATTATTCGGTTTGTGAATATGAACATAATTTAGCACGTACTTTGGAATCTGTCAACGCTTACATCAGGTGTAAAGATCTCAACTCCTGTTGACCACTCTTTCAATATGGATCGTCAAATAGAGTAATTCGTCCTTGTTTAAGAGATAATCATAGCTTAGCTTGATGTATTCTTTGATTTTCCAGGCACATTCATAAGATGGCTTATACTTTTCTTTCACAATATTTAGCAATTCCTCATCTTTACTTTCCGTCATAATTTTATTAAACATCCGCTGGGAAAAAAATTTGAGATGAGTTACGAATCTGAAATAGTTAAGCGATTCTTCATCCAAATCAATTCTGAATGTATATTGAACAATGTTTAGGATTTCCTTAATTAATCTTGTGATATTTGCCGCTTCAGGTACATTTTCGTTCATTTGAGCATTAACGATATGGAGGGCAATAAAGCCAGCCTCATCTTCAGGGAGTTCCACACCAAGACGCTCTTTAATTATGGACAGAGCTTCCATGCCGATTCCAAATTCCAATCTATAGAATCGTTTTATTTCCCAAAGGAGTGCATTATGAATATCTATCCCTTGTTGATGACGTTCGATTGTAAAATTAATATGATCGGGAAGCGAAATATATATGCTTTCATTCAGTTTTCGATTCGTTTTCTGCATAGCATAGTTAATAATATCTTCTGTAAGCGACATAACCTCCAACGATATTTTGTTTAATAACGTCTTTAGTCTATCGGTAAGTTCCTTATTCTCAAGGCTAAATACTTTTTCAATTTTGGACTTATCAACGGTGTCGCCTTTTTTCTTTTGAAAAGCAATCCCTAAACCCATAATCACCAATTCCTTGTTGTCTTCATTCATCGCCGTGATCACATTATTGTTGATCACTCTTGAAATCAACATGAATATCCCCCCAATGTTCAAAAAGCATCAAAAAAAGACAAGTCTCCATTGATCACTACGCTTGTCTGAATTGTATGTGATTCTAACATTTTGCTCAAATGAACGTCAATTATCAAATTCAATGTAAGGCTGTGTAGCCATCAACATTTTTGTTGTGCTGCACTTACTACGGACATGATTTTTTTAGCTAAAATAAGACTTCTCAGACAAGTAAGAGACAATTAATAGGCGTCCTACAAACCATATGAACCATATGTTGCAACTTTCCATGCCACCTGGCGAGGATTACGTCAACGCCAGATTTTTCTACTAACCTTTACCACTCTTAATATCATCCTCTGAAAGTCATAGTTAGTTCGAGCGAGGCATCACGAGTATGCCAGGGATGCTTTCCCGCTGCCCTTACTTGGCGGTACTTCCACTCAGAGAAATTTTATATATAGCGAATCAGTGTGATTAATCTACAACACCTCCAAGATTATTCCCGATCTCTCTCATAAATAGGGTATTATCTTGAAGGTGTTTAAATTTTTCCAACACTATGCAATTGTCTGTTACTTTCTGTTAGTTTCCCCAAGTTTAACTCTTCTTTATAGATAGACTATAAAAAACATAGCTATAAGCCCTTTTTTATTTCAAGCTTAGTCCGATTTATAGTAAAAGCCAATTGCAAAATAAAAAATACGTTCCTAAATACCCTATATAATGTGTTTATATATATTTTGTATACTGTATATAGTATATAAATTTAAAATAAGTCTAATTCTGTCTGGATGTTTCTTGACCATTATTTAATTGCGTACAGCATCTCTTCCCAAGCTGTTATCCCCCTTGAAAAGTCACTTTTAAATTAGAAAACCTATTAATTTATCTCCTTCAAATCACCAATACTGCTCTTAGAAAATCTAAACATAAAAACATGCCCCTGCTAACACTACTTAGAAATTAATCTCTCTTATTTAGGTGATACTACCTAATAGAGGTAATAGATATGGAATAACACATATTGGAGCACAATTTGCCTGAACTAGGTCATACGGAAGGGTTAATTATCTGTATTAACTGCTAAGCCATTTCCTAAGCAGCCTTATGGATGAGATGCATTTTCAACTTGCAGTAATGGGGATTTTAAACGTGGCGAATTATTCTAACTTGGGAGACTGTATTGCCACCCCATATTTTATAAACATATAACCTTATAAAATCATGTTTTATTAATTTCCATGTTTGATCTTCATTTGATACACGAAATCACTTCTAAATATCGTTCTTTTTCTTTCCCGTTCCATCAGCTAGAGTATATTCAAGAAATGAAAACTTGATTTCTAACATATCGTATCTCTTATTAAGTTCAAAGAACTCAAGACCATCAATTATAATCTTCTCTCTCTTATGGAAATTATAATTGAGGATAATTGACCAGGGCATGCACGGACAGATTCTTACGCCTTTCACCACTGCAGAGCAATAGCCCTTATTCACTTTTAATGAGATTGCTCCGTGGTCGTCTTTCGAGTTCTGCTAACTTTCCAAGGATATGAAAACACCCGATACGGTTGTGAGCCGACCGGGTGTTACGTGTCCAGGCAGAAAAATGTTACTTTAATTGGTTTTGAGGACCAAGTTTCAGATACGGATGCACGCAACCGGGCTGTAACCACTTCGTCGAATCAAGCCAATGCTTAACGAGTTCCGTCGTGAGATAATTAAAATTTGAATGATATCAATAGTTAACGTCTAAACATTCTCATTTCCCCAAATGCTTACTAGATCATTGATTTGAAGCGATACGACCCTTAGTTCTCCGCCAATGGCATAGAGTTCCAGCCCCCTGCTCTCCAAGTCCGGGAATATCATGTCTGAGATGATTGTTTCTCCATGATTTCCGAAGACCTCGACACTTGACCAATCCACGTAAATACTCAGTTGTACCCGTCCATGCTCTGGCTTCATAGGGGCCTTGTGTATTGCTGTGAAATCGGAATGAAAATCAATGGCGCTCGACTTCGTCCGATCGACGAACAACTCCCCATTCGAGCTATTGTATCCGATGATCGTCTCCTGATTAGAAGACTTCCGCACTTTGAACCCGAATTCCACGGCAGTGCTGATTTCAAATTCTGCAATAATTTCTGCCTTTGCAGCAGAGAAATCAGACAACACGTTCATACCTGGCTTAATCGTCAAGTCTTGCAGAGACAAAATTGGTTTTCTTAGCTGACTTAATTCACTTATGGGTGCTTGGATTAAGTGAAGTCCCTCCGGATAAGTCCTAAGCTGTAGCTCACGGGGAATTGACATCTTGCCCCGCCATTCCTCTGAAGGTAGCGTGGTACCATAACGCCAATTGTTCATCCAGCCGACCCAAATCTTTCGACCGTCCTCGTTTGGAATCCCATTCCAGGTCACGGCCGCGTAAAAGTCTGATCCGTAGTCTACCCATTTAATAGTATCGAAAGATTCCAACGTTCCATCCAGAGCAAATGCCTTACCGTCAAAGTTGCCTATGAAATACATCATGCCAGAACCACCTGCCGGTGGTTCCGGATCATCTGGATTCACACCATTTCTATCCCCGACACTTAGCATCAGAATCCACTTCGTGGTATTAGGATCCTCATCCACTTGGATTTGAAATATATCAGGACATTCAAATATCCCTCGGTGGATATGCGGAATGTCAGAACCGAATTCACTTGCAAAAGACCATTCTTTCAGGTTTGGAGATGTGTAAAATTCTACACGTTCTCTTACGGCAAGGACCATTATCCACATCGCCGATTCATCATGCCAAAACACCTTCGGATCACGAAAGTCTAGCGTTTCCATTGGGAATAAAACCGGGTTACCTTCATATTTTGTCCAGGTTCGACCTTTATCCCTGCTGTAAGCAATGCTTTGCACCTGCGGCTTGCCGGGCTGAGCCCTGTTGCCCTCATTCGTATAAATTGCAACCAATCCTGATCCTTCTTCGTTGAAAAATCCGCTTGTATTGTTCTTATCCACCACCGCACTTCCCGAGAAGATCGCTCCGTCCTCTCCAGGCGGAATTGCCGGTGAGAGTTCGTCCCAATGTATTAGATCCTTGCTTACCGCATGCCCCCAATGCATGCGGCCAAAGTCAGGCTGCGTATCATGGGGCGTATGCTGGTAGAACAGGTGGTACTCTCCTTCATAGTAAACCAAGCCGTTGGGATCGTTCATCCAATTTTTCTCAGGTGAATAGTGGAATTGAGGCCTGTATGTCTCCCTATAATAACTGTTTCGTGATCCTTTTCTGCTGCTACTGTCGCCCGTTAGGAACATGTCTTTAATGGTATCCACTCTCCTATTGATTGTTGATAAGGTGTTTAACAGCCCCAACCACCTTTTATATATTTCAGCCTTGATCTTTAAGATATCGGTCGTAGCCTTTCTGCTTGATTTCCAGCCATTTGTCTAGTCCCAGTCTGGACAGCTCGGCCTTATATTCCGCCCATTCTTCTTCCACTTTGCCTGTTTTGATCCATTCTGCCCGTTTGCGGTTAACGTAAGCAAACAAATCGGTTTCCAGTGTGGAGATCTGCTTCTGATCCTCCAGCGAGAAGAAGACTTTCGGGAAATTATGGTCAGCCTTCATATAAGGAACGAGTCTTTTCTTTATGAGCTCGAGCCGCCCCACTGCATCGTCGGGCTTGGTCGTTACTTTTCCGTAATATTCGTCAAGAATTGCCAATGGACCACCGATATTCGTTTTTTGACGCAGCTCGACTGGCGCAGTTCCCTTAAGCGGAAGATGCTTCAGCATATGACTCGCTTCATCGTATTCAAAAATGTTCTGCTGAGTTTTGTCGCCGTAGGTGCCCCAGTTGTCCTGTACGGACTGGATGGGTTCATACAGTTGGTCAATCCATTTTGCTGTAAGCTCAAGATTTTTGTTGTCACTGGTAATCACCATTCTCCCCCGGTCAAAGCCGAGATTGTTCGTGCGGGTCACATTGACTTCACCGCTTGGCCCCGCGAGCGGATTCATCAATTCATATTTATCGTTGTCTCCTGAAATGTTCGCCTTATCCCATTGAAAATAGAGACCATATTTTTCATTCTGTCCTTTAGCCAGATACGTATTGTAATCCTGCTCGAATGACTCTTCGTCAATGAGGTTCAGCTTATAAAGCTCATTAAGGTATTTGATCCCCTCTTTATAACCGTCCTGATCGGCAGTGAAGACCACTTTCCCCTCATTGGTCACTACAGTATGATCGCCGTTGTCCCCAAGACCAAATGATCCAAACAGAAAATTCAGGTCCTCATTGCCGTTATTGAGTATAAAGGACAGCGGGATTTCATCCGCCTGGCCATTTCCGTTAGGGTCGTCATTTTTAAATGCGAGCAGAACTTTTTTTAAATCCTCGGTGGTTTTTGGCATTTTAAGTCCCAGCTTTTTCAGCCACTCCACATTGATCCATGGCATGTCGTTTACAGAATGAATGCTCTCCTTCCCGGCCCCCAGCTCTTCAATCCAAGGAAAAGCATAAATATGCCCGTCCTGTGCAGTTATCATGGATTTGTACTCAGGTGCTTCCTTCAATACCTTCTGTAGATTCGGCATGTATTTATTAATCAAATCCTCCAGAGGGATAATGGTTCCATCCTGTCCGAGGTTCAACAAATCATAGTCGGAATAGCCGGCATCCAGTATGGCATCTGGAAGATCTCCACTGGCAACAGCCAGGTTTCTTTTTTCAATGAAGGAATCGGAGGTGAAGTTGGTAAAATCGATATGCACCCCTGTTTTTTCTTCCAGTCTTTTATAAATCAACTTTTCATTTGGATCGGAAGGTGCCAGCGGCGAGCTTTGAGTCATAAAATGCAAAGTAACTTTCTCTTTAAGCGGCAGAGTAACATTTTCCAGCTTGTAATCTTCGGATGCCGCGGAATTATTGCCTGAACCGCCACATCCGGCAAGCAGTGAAGTAGAAAGTACCAACACAGACAATGTTAGTAATGTTTTTTTCATCTCTATACCCCCGGTTTTTTATTTGATCGAACCTACCATGACACCCTTTTCGAAATACTTCTGGAAGAATGGATACATGACAATCAAAGGCAAACTTGATATGACAATGGCAGAGTACTTAATCATTTCAGACAATTTCTTAAGCTCCGCTTGTGCCATCGCATCGGCAATCATGCCGGGCTGAACCTGATTCTGTATCAAAATGGAGCGCAGTACCAGTTGAAGCGGAAACAGCTTCGGATCATCCAAATAAATCATGGCGTCGAAATAAGAATTCCACTGTCCGACAAAAGCGTATAAAGCTAGAACAAAAATAATAGGCTTGGAAAGCGGCAGAACGATTTTAAAGAAAATACTGAGCTCGGAAGCTCCGTCTATACTCGCCGCCTGGAACAGCTCTTTCGGAAGTCCCTGGAAATAAGTCTTTGCCAGAATAATATTGAATACGCTGATCGAGCCGGGCAGAATAATGGCCCAGACCGTATTCAACATGCCTAAATCCTTAATCACCAGATAGGTAGGAATCAGACCCCCACCGAAAAACATCGTTATCAGGAAAAAGATCATAATGGACCGTTTCCCTACCAACTCTTCAATCGCAAGCGGATAAGCCGCGAAGACGGAAAATAATACGGTTGCGAACGCAAAGGCTGCTGAATAAAAAATAGCATTAAAAAAACCGCGGATCATGGCACTGTTGCTTAGGATTTTGGCATATCCCGTGAGTGTCCAGTCTGATGATGTAATGGCAAACCCTTTGGTAATCAGGGTATTTGGAGTTAAAAAGGACGAAAGCACCACATAGACCAGCGGTAACAGAATAGCGAGAACAAAAAAACCAAGTAGAATATAATTGATAATGAGCAGAATCCGGTCCTTCCCGGTGTAATGAATATCCATAAATACCTCCTTCTTTAATACAGCCCTTCTCCTTCGTTCAGCTTCTTGACGACGGTATTTACGAAAATCAACAGGACTACATTAATTACGGAATTGAACAACCCGATTGCCGTAGAATAAGCATAATCGCCGGATTGCAACCCCACCTTGTATACGTAAGTCGCGATGATTTCCGAGGTTGGTGTGTTCAGAGCCGTCTGCATCAGGTAAGCCTTTTCATAGCCGATCGACATAATACCTCCTGCAGCGAGAATGAACAGGACGGCCATGACGGGTTTAAGAGCTGGCAGATCAATGTGGAAGATTCTCTTCATCAATGAAGCCCCATCAATTGTTGCAGCGTCATGCAACTGCGGGTCCACATTGGCTAAGGTGGCCACATAAATGATAGAGGACCAGCCCGCTGTTTGCCATATACCGGACAAAATATATACCGTTCGGAAATAGGCGGGATCAGTCATAAAAGAAATCGGCTTGCCGGTGAAGGTTGTTACCAAAGCGTTCACTATTCCAGCTGGCGATAGAAAAACAAACAGCATACCGGCAACAACAACAACCGAGATGAAGTTAGGTGCGTATACAATAAGCTGAATATTCTTCTTGAGCTTCGCTCCTCTGATCAGATTTAGCATTAAGGCCAGAATAATCGGTACTGGGAAACCGAGAATAAGACCGTAAGCGCTTAATTTAAGCGTATTCATTAAAATGTCATAAAAATTTGGTGATGAAAGAAAGCGCTGAAAATGTTCAAATCCAACCCATTCGCTGCCCATGATTCCTTTTCTTGGGCTGAAATTTTTAAACGCAATGATCGAGCCGTACATGGGAATATACTTGAAAATGACGGTAAGAATCATGGACGGAAGCAGAAACAAATACAATATATAATTTCGAACCATGTAGCTTAACCAATGGTTTCTTTTTTTTGTTTCTGAAGCCTTTAGTCCCCTTTTTTGAACGATCGAATTCCCCAATGTTTTCCCTCCTACTGTTCACGGCTTGTTATACGACACAAAATATAAGCCATGTTATGTCACCTCTCTGACATAATTCACCAAGATGTTTTCAAATACTTGCTTGTAATATCCACACCTCCAACAGAACTAGAATTTTACACATCCCCAAAATGAATGGGTTTACAATTTACATTTGAACACTTTTTACTCTTACAATTTAGCAGATGTATATTTAATTAGTCAATATATTTCGGGTGAATAAATTCATTCAAAAAGCATATTTCAAGATAATTATAATGTTTTTAGCAAAAATACATCAAAAACACACGATATAAATAAACAAATGTAAATTTTTATTGTTCATTTGAATAAATTCATTGTTAAAAACATGAAAATACTATATATTTAGAAATATGGAGAATCTTAATTCGGAGAATAAGGTGAACAAAATGACGAGAAAGTCAAAGGTTACGATACAAGATATCGCTGATGCCTTGGGGATTTCTAGAAACACTGCATCCAAGGCGCTTAATGGAGTAGAGAATATTCCTGCCGTAACGAGGGACAAGGTGATCAAAAAGGCAGTGGAGCTTAAATACAAACAATTTTCTTATATGGAAACAGCCTCTGAAAAACAGGGCAATATCGCACTTTTGACCTGTAATCTTCCCAATAGTTCACACTTTGGATCGCTACTGATCAGCGGGCTGGAGAAGGAAATCAGCAACCAGGGCTATACATTATCCATTTATTTTGTCCGTGAGAACGATATCAATTCGATGACCCTGCCCGGCAATTTCGAATCTTCGAATGTGGCTGGCATCTTCTGCATCGAAATGTTCAGCAAGGAATACAGCAAGATGATCACAGATCTTTGCATCCCAACCATTTTTATTGATTGCGCTGCGGATATGATGTATCCAGAATTGAAGGCGGATCTGGTATTAATGGAAAATGAACACAGCACATACTGTGTTACCCGGAAATTAATTAATCATGGCTATGAAAGCTTCGGTTTTGTAGGCGATTACAATCACTGCAAAAGCTTCAATGAACGCTGGACCGGATTTAATAAGGCCTTAGCTGAAGCAGGAATCGCCGTAGATCCTGCTCATAGCATTGTAGCGCCTGACCGCAACTTCTTTATAGAGGAGAACTGGATGGAACAGCAGTTGGATGCCCTGAGGGAGTGTCCCTCCGTCTTTATTTGTGCCAATGATTTCATTGCCATCAGCGTGATCAAATCTTTGAAAAACAAAGGGATTAAAGTTCCGGAAGATGTTGCTGTCTGCGGGTTCGATGATGCTTCGGAATCCCGGGTTGTCGAGCCTCATCTTACAACCGTGCATATTTATAGTAGTCAGATGGGTATTATTTCAGCCGAAATGTTATTGTCCAGAATCAAAGACAATAACATGCCATACCGAGTGACTCATGTTGCAACGGATATCGTATACCGGGACTCGACGCCTGTTCTAAACTAAATCTACCAAGAGGTGAATTAATGTGAAAAATGACGGAACGGTTCTTTGTGTGGGCGAGCTGCTTATTGATTTTTTCTGCACGGATATTGATGTCAATCTTGCCAAGGGTCAGCATTTCTCCAAGCAGGCCGGCGGTGCTCCGGCAAATGTAAGCGCAGCCGTAGCCAAACTCGGAGGAAAAGCGTCATTCTTGGGAAAAGTCGGAGCCGATCCCTTTGGCATGTACCTGAAGCAAACTCTGGATGAGCAGCATGTGGATACGTCCATGCTCCTTTTTGATCCGGCAACGCCGACTACACTGGCCTTTGTTTCCCTTGCCGCTAACGGCGAACGGGATTTCGTGTTCAACCGCGGAGCTGACCGTCAACTGTCTCTGCAGGACATTAATAGAGAATGGACCCGGCAGGCTGCCATTCTGCATTTTGGCTCGGCAACGGCCTTGCTCGCCGATCCTTTCCGAGAAGCGTATTTGTCTTTATTGGATGGAGCGAAGGCCAATGGGCAATTCACCTCCTTTGATCCCAATTACCGGGGAGACCTCTGGAAAGACAGGCAGGAGGAATTTATCACACTGTCCAGAAGAGGAATACACAATGCGGATTTGGTAAAGGTAAGCGAAGAGGAATTAAACATCATTACAGGGCTGGCTGACCGCGATGCTTCATTGGATCTTTTGCATGGGTTGGGAGCCAAGACGGTGGCAGTTACCTTAGGAAAAGAAGGAACCCTCATCTCAAGTGGTGCCTCCCGTTCGTTAATCGGCAGTATCGCTGTTAAATCGATCGACTCTACTGGTGCCGGAGACGCCTTCGTCGGAGCAATGCTGTATCAAATCAGCCAGTTGAGTCAGCCTAAGGCATTTACCTCTAACGCGAAGCAGCAGCAGGAATTTGTGACACTTGCCAATCAAGTTGGCGCCATCGTGTGCACTAAAGTTGGAGCGATTGCAGCCTTGCCGTCGTTGGAAGAAGTTAATCGTTTCGTAGCGCAAGGTTGAATCAAGGAATGAAGCGTAAGAACTGCAAAAGGTGTCCGACGATCTCTAAGGTTGCTGGACACTTTTTTATGTAGTGATCCGTCGTTCATTGGAAAGATGCTGCTGATCAGGGCACCTTCCAATGAATGACGAAAAGCTTGGTCGATGAAAATGAAAACTTTTATATCGCAAATGAAAGAAAAAATTATTCGCGAAGTACCAAAAATTGTGCAACCAAGCCTATACAAATAGAGTGGTTGCATTAAGTCAATTTACACTTAGCCTGATTTTAATCATTCATCTTTATGTTTTAGTTTCACTTTAACTTCATTAAAAAAAGCCGTTGTATCCCATACATTGAGACCAAAGTTTCCTTCTTTATAAGTTTGATCTTTTGTGTCGATAACTAATTTATTGTTCAAATAAACCTTAGTGATGTCGCCTTGCGCTTCTACTTTGAGATGATAATCTGTATTTGGCTGTAAATCCAGTTTTCCATCATTGTTATATGTCGCAATTTCATATCCGGTTCCATCAACAAATTTAATTAATTTTACAATATTATTTTTTATATCAACATTTGCTGCATACGAATTCTTTGCAGTTAAGTCAGAACGAAAAACCAATGAACCTGCTCCAATGGAGTTATCTATCAAATCTTTTTCAGAATTACCGGGGTGGGAATCTGTATCTGGCACGTTTATATTGGCTTCATATACAAAATTCCTGCCGGTCACTTTTGATACTATGAAAGCATCTCCCTTACTCTGTCCCTGTTTTCCATGAATGGTGTCCGCCCAGTTCCCGTTAACGATGGTCCAACCTGATAAGTTTGATTTAAAAGAAGAGTTCTTTTCTTTCCATACACTCTTTAGAGGATATAGGTCCAAAGATTTCAGCTTCACATTTCCGCCCTTACTATAAATTTTTAATCCTTTGCTTGCAGAATCCGCGAATATCTGATCGGTAATCACGGTCGTACCATCATTACCGAACACCTCTACAGCTGATCTATCAACAATTACCTGCAATTTAACCGTGCCGTTTTTTGCCTGTAATGGTCCCTCATGCTTGCCAACTACACTACTTCCGTAATCGAAATCTCCTGAATGAGTCCGGTCTACAAATAATTGTTCGTTGTAGACATCGTAACCGACAGTAGTATATTGATCACTTCCTTCACGGATCTTGAAGCCAAATTCTGTTGCCTTAGTATCCGATACATCAAACAAAGCGATCAGTTCAAATGTATCTTCTGATAAATTAGAAAGAAGATGGCTGTTACCCGATATCATTTTATTGGTATACGATATACGATCCCCTCTGTCACGAATGCTTTTTAGCGAAATAGGGGTTTGTTTTAAACGTAGACCCTTTGTGGTTTGAGTGAGCTCCATCTTCCGCGGCAGTGTTGTTGAACTTCTCCACGTTGAGGTGGGTGTATCGTTGGCATACTTCCAATTACTCATCCAGCCGAGCCAATATTTCTCACCCTTCTTCCCTTCTACTCCACTCCAATCCACAGCAGCATAAAAATCAGCGCCATAGTCAGTCCATAACACTTTATCGGAAGTATTTTCATTTTTAAACGTTTTACCGTCAAAGCTGCCTACAAAATACTGCATGCCCGATCCGCCTGCCGGAGCACCATCATTTATACTTACCTGTAGGACCCACTTTCTTTTTGAAGGATCGCCATCAACCGGCAATTCGACTAACGTAGGACATTCCCATACTCCTCCGATGCTGCCGTTTGTGGAAGGAATCCACTGTCCAGAAACAGCGGACCAATCTGTGAGGAGACCGCTTTGTTTCATATCTGTTTTCTCCGGCTCTTTTGCAACCTGGTCAACTTTATCCGATATGGTCCCTTCATTATAAACATTAACATCATCAACATTTATATGACCGTAACCATCTTTGGCATGGTCTACTACCTTGATATATAATACTTCACCAATATATTTGGACGCGTCCCATACGTATTTTGAATATTTTTCTTCATTAAATTTTATATTGGCCTGGCGGATCAATTCTTGATCGTCGGCTGCTCTGACCAATGATACATAGGTATTGTCGCCATCATCGCCTGCTCCTAGTAACAGATTGATTTCTCCGGATCCGCTTAATTTAAAATAGGAGGAATGCAGTTCACCCGTTGCTTCATCTCCCTCGTGAAGCTTGGAATATCCCCACAAGTGATAATTCCCCTCATGTCCGAAGGGTCCACCCCAATAAGTCGCTTCACTGGATACATGATCATTCGAAAAAGTATCACCCTGGGTCACCGTCCATCCGGTTAAATCGCCTGTTTCAAAATCATGATTGATGATTTCTTTCTCATCGGTCATGATATTTCTACCCAGTTGAACATCCTGAAATATCGCAGAAGAGTGCAAAAGATGTAATCCAAAATGGCCGGACAGGAAGGTTGCATCATCGATATCATGAATGAGATTTCCGTCCAGATACATCTTTATATTTGTTCCAAATGTGCTCACTTTTAAATCATGGCTTTGATAAGTATCCAGCGTTACTGTGGTTTCAGCCAGAACCGTTTTATTCCCGTCTTCCATTTTCACAATTTTCACTTTATCGTTTAAAGCATCGATACTCGCCATATATCCATTTTTCGCATCAGCATCCGTCCGGAAAACAAGTGATCCTGTTTCATCTCCTCCCTCTGACAAATCTATAATCGCATTATATATAAAGTTGTCCCCAGTCTTACCACTTATGATAAAAGCATCATCTGCAGATGTACCGCTTTTCCCCTCCATGGTATCTTCCCACCGGCCGGTTACAGCTGTCCAATTAGATAGATTGGTTGCAAAGTTAGAGGTGTTCTTGAAATTCACATTTCGGAAGGAAGCTGTTGAATTCCAGGCGGTCAGACCGTAATAACCATAATCAAATTCAGTATCCGTTTCTTTAATTACAGACTGATTATCTATAAACACCTGAATGTCATGACCATATACGTCTACCTGCACGTTGTAAGTTGATGAGGTTCCCAGGGTTAAAGACTTGCTAGCAATTTCTGTATTCGATCCATCGACATTCTTATTTAAAGTAACGACATCATTTTTGGCATCCAGGCTGACGACATAACCGTTTTTCGCATTCTTGTCAGCACGAAAAACCAGACCTCCTGAGCCTTCCCTGCCATTCTTTTTATTAAGAGTAATATCTCCCTCATAGGTGAATGAACCGCCTTCCTGTGAAGACATAGCGTACGAAGTGGTATCCACACTGTTGGCCTGTATTCCGTTATCTTCACCAAATTCGCTTGCATAGGTCCACTGTTTTAAATTGGGGGAAGTATACAACATTACTTTATTCGCTGCGGCCAAAGACATCACCCATTGTCTGGAGTCTTCATGCCAGAATACTTTAGGGTCTCGCCAATCCGATATCGGGGGATCCGGCATTACCGGATTTCCTTCATACTTGGTCCAGGTTCTGCCTCTATCTAAGCTGTACGCAATACTTTGAACCTGGCCGTTATCCCCGGAATGAGTGAAGATCGCAACCATCGCTTCTTTTCCGAACCCTGCTGTATTGTTCCAATCGATCACAGCACTTCCCGAGAAAATCTGACCGTTTTCATCTGGATATAACGCAATCGGTAAATGTTTCCAATGAATAAGGTCTTTGCTCACCGCATGCCCCCAATGCATCGGTCCCCATTTCGTCCCATAAGGATGATACTGGTAAAAAAGATGATATTCACCCTTATAATAAACCATTCCATTCGGGTCGTTCATCCAGTTAGCCTCAGGCGAAAAATGAATCTGATTACGGTAAGGTTCATCGTAATAACCAAGATCCGCTGCAAAGGCGGGAGTTAACGGTAAACTAAATACCATAAAGCAAATAAGCAGCATACTTAACTTCCTCTTCACCATCTTTCACATCCTATTTTAATATTTTGAACACCTAGTGTTATTCTTAACACCACAAATAAAGCGTTTACATTTATCTCTATAACTCAATATCTTATGTTTACGCTGTTTTGGTCACAAAAATCCGACAAAGTCCGGCCAAGGATGACTCCCTGACCGGCACGTTTTAAGCCAAAACCCCAAATGCGTACCCAATAATGCCTACTGCGAATAAAGCAAAAATCAGAGCAATTGCGTTCACTTTCTTTTTCAGTAGCCTCATGCATAAAAAGGTCAATAATAGTGGTAAAAGTCCGGGCATCAATTGATCCAAAATCATCTGAACGGTCGTAATAACCTCTTTTCCATCCGTTCCCACATATCTTGATACCACCAGCGGCACATTCAGGGTGGTCCATTTGGAAACAAGTGCGCCCATAACGAAAAGCCCCAGTATGGAGGCTGACTCCGTGAGTTTTTGCAACCGGTTTCCAGACATATCGGAGACAATCTCCGTACCTTTGTGATAACCGTATTTCAGACCGTACCATTTCGTTGCCAAGCGTGCGGTGTTAAAGAGAAGGAAGAAAAGAACCGGTCCGACAAGGCTGCCGGATAAGGCGATTGAGGCTCCGAGTGCAGCCAGAACCGGGCGTAAAGTCCCCCAGTAAATGGGGTCACCCACTCCCGCAAGGGGTCCCATTAAACCGACTTTGACTCCACTTATGGTGGCATTGTCAATCGGCTGGCCGCTTGCTTTCTGCTCTTCCATCGCAGCCGTTACACCCATAATAGGCGCCGAGATAAACGGTTGAGTGTTGAAAAATTCCAGATGTCTTTTCAATGCCTCTTTTTGATCTTCTTTCTTGCTGTACAGCCGCTTAATCGCAGGGATCAAGGTGACACAGAAACCGATCGACTGCATTCGCTCAAAATTGAACGAGCCTAACAGGAAGCATGAACGGACAAACATCTTATTTAAATCACTTTTAGTCAGCTTCTTTTCTTTCATAGTGCTCTCCTCTCCCTTCAGGTAGTTACTATAACTCTTCAATTTCTTCCATCTTCTCATTACGCTGGTTGTATTTTGGGCTCAGCTGGATGTAAAGCAGAGCCAGAACCGCGCCAATGACCCCAAAACCAACCAGATTAATGCCGGTAAAAGCTGCAATGACAAAGCCCAGAAAGAAGAATGGCATCAGGTATTTGGCTGCCATCATATTAATGACCATCGCATACCCTACGACTACGATAAAGCCGCCCGCAATTTGTAGTCCTCTTGTGATAACCTCCGGAATTGCGTTAAGCATAGCAGTCACCAGGCCCGTTTCTGCGGCAACTGCCACCAAAACAGCGGGCAAAGCAACGCGCAGACCTTGCAAAAGTAAGGCAATAAAGTGACATAGCTCAATTCCTTTGAAATTTGCAGATTCCGCATACTTATCAGCTAAATGCTGGAAGAAGACAGTAATCGTCCTGACAAAAATGGTAAGCACTTGTCCGGCGGCTGCAATTGGAATCGCAACGGCAATTCCGGCGCCGATCGATTGATGGCCGACGATGACCAAAATGGTTGAAACCACACTGGCTAGAGCAGCGTCTGGTGCCATGGATGCTCCTACATTCATCCATCCCAAAGCCATTAATTCCAGAGTACCGCCAAGTATAATGCCAGTTTTGAGATCACCAAGGACAAGGCCAATCAACGTACACGCAATCAGAGGACGATGGGTTTGCCCTTCATCTAGAACGCTACCCATGCCACATATGGCCGCTACCAGTGTTACCATCACAATTTGAAAAACAGTCATTTCTATAACTCCTCTCTAGTTGCCGCCTGGTATTTACGATCACAAATCCTGCAGTTTGGTAATCAAGTTGATTTTCGGATCACTGGCTACTTTTCTGATTTCCAGCTCAATGCCTCTTTCATGCAGCTTACGAAATGCATCTACATCCTGTTGGTTTACGGATACCGCCCCGGTAATCTGTGTCTTTCCTTCCTTAAAACACATTCCTCCAACATTCACCGAGCGGATGGGTACTCCCCCTTCTACAACCCGCAGTACATCCGTAGGGTTGGTAAAGAGGAACAATGTTTTAAAATCACTGTATTTGGGGTTATTATAAGCCTCTATCGCTTTGTTAATCGTTACGACATACGCCTTAATTCCAGGCGGCGACACCTGAAGCAATAAGGTTTTGCGTAATGTATCCGCTGCGACTTCATCGCTAACCGCGATGATCTTGTTGCACTTCGCTTCTTTCACCCAAACGGTCGCCACCTGACCGTGAATCAGACGGTCATCAATACGAACTAATGCAATTTCCATTCTATAATTCCTCCTCTAATTGACTGTTTCGAATGGCACGAAAAGACATCATGGAATCGTGCCCCGCATGTATCGCTAGATTTACCAAATTCTCCACTTGTTCAATCCCTCTGTTTGCAAGAAGGTCAACGATCATTGGCAGGTTTACTCCTGTCACAATATCCATTTTTTCATGGTTAACTGCAATTCGGCTGGCAGCATTATAAGGACTGCCGCCGAATAGATCAACAAGGAAGATAACACCGTCCGTCCAATCCAGCGATGCCAACGCAGCCTTATATTTCTCTACAAGTCCGCTGACACTTTCACCTGGTTCAAACGTAACACCTGCCACATTATCCAATTGGCCGAAAACCATTTCTGTTGACCTCAGTATTTCTTCAGAAAATTTCCCGTGTGTCCCAACAATTACACCGATCATCTGTCTCACCCCCTTTGTTTCTCTCCACATATATCTATGATGCAAGTTCTGTGCCAAACTTCTGTATAGATCAGAGGGAATTTTGTAAACAACAAAAAAACCCCCGTTGCGTCGGAGGTTTTTTCCAGTCTGAACAGATCATTATTTATCAATCTCCACTGCTTTCATACACATATGAAAGCGTTTTATACTCTTTGGCCATTACTGTGGAATAAAGTTATATACTTCGCTCAACATTTCGCAAATATAATATTTTTCGTCATCAGAAAGAGTAAGATTCATACCAGAAACAAATATGCTGCATGAACGGTTTACCACCTCGAATATGTGCTGGTCGAGCTGTTTCACTTCCCCCTGATAAACAAGTCCATCGCGAATAACCATACGTTCCAGCGCATAAGCTGTGTGAGTAGAAATTTGGACTTTTGTTGCATAATCAAATTTGACTTCTAATCCAAGTTCCAGCTCTTGCACAAATCTCATCACCATTCCCAGAATTTTGTGGGGATTCAAATAAGTCATAAATTCTTTCAGGCTTTCCTCGCATAACTCCCTGACGACTACACTTTGATCCACAGCAGGGATCTGTTTGTTATTCAGCAGTAGCTCTCTCAATGTCTGCTCACCGCTTGCTTCAATCAGCTTTTCCAAAGGAATAAACGGGATTTCCGGCTCGCTTGGCCGTTTTACTCCAATCACAGCAAGAATTGTTCGCTTAGACCGCATATCCTGGACCACTTTATCCAACTCCCTTACGTTTGCCGGGACAACAAGTATTTCCTCATCCGTCAAATCGCAGACAATTTTCTCTACAAACTCTTTCAATTTGACCGCTGCACCTTTGCCGGAGGAGCAAACCGTCACAATTGCCTTATGAACTACTTTCACTGCGGCGCTGCTATTGTTATATCCCCTGAAATCCTTTAGCGATTGGTATATTTCCTCTATCCCCATGTCAAAAACACTGGCCTTTCGGACAGCCTCCAGCGTGAGCGGAGTTGAAACCATATCAATAGTCTTTACATTGATTCCAACACGTTCCATAATAGTTTCTTCAAGATTGAGCAAAGAGCCCATATCAACCAGCAGCAACACGCCTCTACCACGGTCAATGCTCTTTACTTTATCGATAATAAGCTCCAAAATTTCCCTAGGACTGACATCGAGAGGCATATCAACAGCACAAAGATTAGAACTGCCCAGCAAGCTGTCTACGACGCCGACGATGCTGCTCGCTGTACTGGTACCGTGTGCTGCCACAATAATTCCCACACTACCCTGTCGTTCTTCCTCAACAGATTTCAGAAGAATCGCCATATAAGTTATTTCGGCCTCCGGTACATGTACACCAAACTTAGACTCGATCAAACTTTTGATAGTCTGGGCCAGTCTGTACTCTTCATCATGTTCATTCATCGGTTCATAGATTCGTGCATCACCGTATTTTTTCTCTCTGGTGCGCTTGAAAAAGGCGCTTAAATGAAGACTGAAAGCATACACGAATCTCTCGCTGTAAATTCGGTTTAGTTCCTTTTTGGCCATTTCCTTAATCTGCTCGGAGAATTCAAGGATGTCTTTGTCCACAATTTTCAGAATTCGTTCCCTGCTCCCCTTGGTGTTATAAAAACGGTTATAAAAGCTTTTAATATGGATATTGACATCCGTAGCAATAAATCTGTGGATGTAGGCGTCGTCTAGCCCTTCTTCCTTCAGCATGCCAATCTTGTCTTCAATTAGTTTGTAAAGGTTAAACGGCAGCTCGGAAACAACCTCTTCATCCAAAGCTTTTCTTCCTTCAGGAGTAATGTATAGGCACGAGGAAATACATCCGATTTCCTTCATCTTATATTGCGTTTTATCAATATTAAACAAACCATCTCGGATATTTCCCGGCAGGTTTTTAAAATCAAGTCCTATTTCTTCTTTGTTTTCATGTATGCTGTTTAAAAAACCTTTAGCGCATACCAGCTGGATGTTCGACTTTAACTGGCCGATATTGCCGTAGGTGACGCTGCCGATCAGTGCTCTTACTACCTCTGGTTCAATCCTAATCGGCTTGTTTACCCTATTGGCCTCGTTAGCAAACAAATGCTTCAAAATCAGCATTTGCTCCTCAATTGCACGTTCCTGAAGGGAAGGGATATTGATTGTGATGGGTATGCGCCTAATGAAGGTTTTCAGCATGGATGATCCGGGATCCTCCGTCGTAGCTCCAATCAATAACACACTCGCATCTCTTTTTCGATCCGTTTCGCCCAATTTGTTATAGGTGTGAGTATCCATGAAATAGAAAATCATTTCCTGGCCTTCCGGGGGTAAACGGTGAATCTCATCCAAAAACAGGATGCCTCCGTCAGCTTTCTCCACCAGCCCTGCTTTTTCATGATCAGCGCCTGTAAACGCCCCTTTAACGTGACCAAAGATGTGGGAAAGTAGCAAGTGGGGGTTATTGAAATAATCAGCGCAGTTAAAAACGATAAATGGCGCATGCTCTGAAAACCGCTTCATATACTTGCCATAATGGTACATCAACCTGGCAAACATAGTTTTTCCAACACCCGTCTGCCCGACTATCAGGGTATGCAGACCTCTAGGAGGATACAGAATCGCTGCCTTCCCCTGCTCAACCTGGTTACGCATACTGCCCCTGAAACCGATCAAGGCATGGAACGGATCGACCTGTTCGTCAGGCAGCAATACCTCTTTGATGCTTTTGACCTCAATTTGTTTCTCTTTCAGCCGAACCCGAAAGGTGTCCTCGATAATTTGCTTGTGCAGAAATCTGACCGGTCTTCCTTTGATTTTAAGGATTAGATCGTCACGCAGCAGATTATTCAACTCTTTGCTCACATTGTTTCTCAACATCTTTTGATCATCAGCAATTTCCGCAGCCGTAATCCCTTCCCCCGCAAATAAAGCCTCTTTGGAAATTTTCTTGGTGCTTTCGGCAATATACTCTAAAATCTTATCTATTCTTTTCACCTGTATTCCTCCAGCCTGAATCAGTCATTGGAAATTGATTTCAACCTGCTTATTTAGGGAACAGAATATGGTTTTTCAGCGCATGAGCTACTCCATCCTCGTCATTCGAAAGAGTAACGGTGTTGGCAGCAGCTTTGACCTCAAGGGGAGCATTTTCCATGGCAATGCCAAGTCCTGCAAAGGCCAGCATGTCGATATCATTGTAGTTGTCACCAATAGCCAGACAATCGCTTTGTTTCAGTTGGTACTCTTTTAGCAGAATTTGAATGGCTGCGGTTTTGGAAGCCTTTTTTGACATGATTTCCAGATAAGTAGGCTTGGATAAGTAGAGATTTACTTCTTCGCCGTATACGGGTCGCAATACTTGAAGGACGCGTCTGATCTCTTCGGGATCACCCATGCACAAAATTTTACTGGTTCCATCAGTCTCTTCCCTCCAACCATTGGTAAGCTTAGAAAAACTATAAATGCGAGGCTCGATATTGGTGATGTCACGTTCTTGAAGCGCCCATGCATCCAATTGCTCAATATACCACTCATCATCCTTATACAGGCTTACGTGAAGATCATAGGCAGCCAGGCTGTCAAGCAAACGCTGTGTCATTTTCTTATCTATATAACGGGTGTTCAGCTTGTTCCCGTGTTTATCTATAACAAGTGCCCCACTGTAGCATATGAGAGGCTCCGAAATACCAAGATGCTTCTGCAATGGAATAATTGCTTTTGGCATTCGCGCAGAGACAAGAACCACTGGAATCTGCTTATCATTTATAACCTGGAGAATGGTTTCTTTGGTTGCTTCCGTGATTTGATGCGCCGAGTTAAGCAGCGTCCCGTCAATATCAATGCAGACAATTTTATAAGTTTCCATAAATGATTCCTCCAGCTCCAGTGTATTTTGTTATTCAATGAATGAGTATACAAGAAAGATAGTGTATATAACCAAAAATACAACACACATAATAACTGTTACTTATTACGACAAGCTTTGGCTTGTTTTGAATCGTTTCTATCAGATAAAATTACTCGGTAACGTTAACATCTAGGCAGGAGAATTGCATAGGCATAGAGAAGTAGATCTTTCATAAATGACTGACTGTGAATTTGTGCCGGAAATGTATGGAAAAGGAGTTTGAATAAGTCAATGATACGATATGGATTACAACAGGAACAAGGATTCAAGCTGGTTATGACGCCCGAATTGCGACAAGCAATCACGATTTTGCAATATTCTTCGGCTGATTTAATATCCTTTCTGCATGAACAGGCGAACAATAATCCAGTCATTGATTTGCCGGAGTTTAATATGTCCATAGGCAGTACTAAAGAAGAAGCAGAGCGGTTTTCACAGAAAGATCAAGGAGATCTGCTTGAACATTATCGTGGCGGAGAAAAATATCCATCGGTCCAGCAAGCAAACCCCGTTACATTTCTGGATTTTGTTCCCAATCCGAATGATACCCTGTTTGAACACCTGAACAGGCAGCTTGGACTGGTATGTGGGCTTACAAATTCACAGCGTATGGTGGCACGGTACCTCATTGGCAATTTGAACGAAATGGGATATTTAGAACTTGATGTTCCAACAGTCGCCTCACTAGTGGACGTTCCCATAGCCGAAATTGAGGATATGCTCTTGGTGATACAGAGTTTTGATCCACCGGGGATCGCCTCTTACAGCTTGGAAGAGTGTCTTCTTCTCCAGCTCCAGCTTGCTGGCATGGATGATGAATGCATAGTCAGAATGGTAAGCAACCATCTGGCTGATCTGGCAAACAATCGGATACAAAAAATTGCGGATGCTCTTGAAATCGGTAGGCGAGAGGTTATACAGATGGCCGATCGAATTCGCAAGCTAAATCCATGCCCGGGCGCAGCATTTGCTCATAAAGAGCAGCAATACATCATAGCAGATATCACGGTCGAAAAAGCCAACGGCGAATATCTTGTCCTGATTAATGACATTAGTGCGCCGCGGGTTGAGATCAACCCTTTTTACCAGCAAATGATGCGGGATCTACCGAATAGTGAAACCAAACTTTTTATCCATGAGAAGATGAATACGGCAAAATGGCTGATCAATAGCCTGAAGCAACGTCGGCTGACCCTTCTACGGGTTGCCAAGGCCATTGTGGAAAAGCAACAGGATTTTTTTGAGCATGGCGTGTATTTCCTCAAACCAATCACCCAAAAGGAGATTGCCGAAAAGACGGGCTTACACGAATCCACGGTCAGCAGGGCGGTCAGTAATAAATTTATACAGACGCCTCGCGGATTGTTCGAACTCAAATTCTTCTTTACTTCCTCCTTGACGTCAGCGGACGGAGATGCTGCTTCATCGGAGAGTGCAAAAAAGCGTATCAAAAATTTGATAGATGATGAGGACAAGCAAAAACCGTTATCGGATCAGGCTATTACTACCCTGCTGGGAAAGGAAGGTTTGCATTTATCACGCAGAACCGTGGCGAAATATCGAGAAGAACTAAGATATCTTTCTTCTGCCAAAAGAAAAAAGTTTGAAGTTTGAATGGTTAAAGATAGTGGCGATGCAGCAAGACAGGCAACGTCTCAGGAAAGCCTTGATCCGACTCGCTAGTTCTTGAATTCACCATTACACCCCCTTTCTTGAACTAGGATGTTTTCACTTTTGAAACGTTTCCAATTTGCTGTAAGAAAAACGTCAGTTAGTAGATCCACACTATGAATCGAAAGAATGAGGCTAATATTTTTCAATAAAATCATGTAGTTTCGCCTTGCTTGAAGACAACGGGGAGACGATACACTTGCTGATCTAAAGTTTCACCTTCGATTTTCTTATAAAGTAATCTGATTGTCATACGTGCCATCTCCTCCACTGGCTGCCTGATTGTAGACAATATCGGATGAAAATAAGGATGATCCTGAATCCCGTCGTAGCCGATAACCTTTACATCCTCTGGAACGCGAATGCCCTCCCTGCGCGCTCTTTCTATATAGCTGGCGGCTAACATATCGGTAATAGCAAAAGTGCCGTCCACATCGCGGTGCTCATTTAGGAACTCGTTAAAATAGGCATCGTCGTCCACTATAGGGTCGGGCTTCTCGTAGATTACATAATCGACTCCCAATGTTTGCGCTTCATGAATGAAACCTTTTCTCCGATTCATGGTTTCACTGAAAACGGAAGTGACGCTTCCCATAAAAGCCGGTTTCTGGGCTCCCGCTTTAACAAGCTCCCTCAAAGCCAGACGCCCTCCCTCATAATTATCGGAGGTCACACAGGTAATTTTTTTGTTGAAGTGCCTATCAATACTTACAATCGGAATGTCATTGCTTACGCTATTCTCTATATCATTGTAAGTAATGCCGACAATACCAGCCACTTTGTTTTGCCGTAGCATATCCAGATAATATAGTTCCTTTTCGGGCTTGCCGCCGCTATTACATAACATGAGCTTAAAGCCTTCCCTATCCAACTCATCCTCAATGTAATAAGCCAGTTCAGAAAAAAAAGGATGCCAGATACTTGGAAGCAGCAAGGCTACCATCTTGGATTTCCTCATCTTGAAATTTCGAGCGACTTCATTAGGAAAATAATTCAGTTCTTGTATAGCTTTCTCCACTTTCCTGCGTGTTTCTGGTTTTACAGAGCCCGAGTTGTTAATAACGCGGGACACCGTTCCCACAGCTACGCCAGCTATGTTAGCTACATCTTTAATACTTGGCATCTCCCTCCCCCTATCTCTCTTTATGAAAATTATAATAACACTAAGATGGAAACGTTTCAATTATGTTTGAAACGCTTTTTTTGCTGACTGTTTTCATGCTTCCTAAAGAATGTCTTCGCTTTAATGAAGCTCTATTGTCAGTTGTATGCGGATCTAAAAAACAAGGCTTGTGATGAAAATTATCATTAGAGAGAACGGTTAAAATCTGTATCAATTTTTGTTCCGGAAATATGCCTATGCTTGCTCAAGCGTTCTCTCCAGTACATCCGTCAGAAAAATGATTTGCTCCTCGAGCTTGCCCTTTTCATGACTACAAATGCCCACGGCCTTTATAAAAGCTTTTTATCTTCCCTGCCGAGCTGAAGCGCCAGTGTGGATTCCATTAGATATACGTCCTTGTCCTCTACATCTGTTCATATTCATCTCTATCCTTCTTGTTTTAGTGGTTAATCCTAAATTTCCCCCGAAAGACACGAATAGCGTTATTAAAAGTTACGTGCCCACCGTTTCTTTAGTCCCATTTGCCAATTTATCGAAGAGATCACGTTAAATTTGTAAAGGCAGCCGATAATCGGCTGCCTTTACGTTTAAATAGTGTCTGCAAAATTATATTTCTTATCTTCTAGAATAGGCTTGCAGATTTGCGTATATAGGCCTTACAAGAGCACATTTCTCAAGTGCTTGCCGTATCAACATTTGCCCAATAGAGCCGCTGGTGCCAAACAGGTAAAGCCTTCCTGGAAAGTGTCTTAGAACGTTGATGCTACTTTGGCTACTTCTTGAAGTCCTTCTTTTACAATCACTTCTGCACGATCCTTGTACTGATTATGTCCTTCAATAATAACATCGGTAGTTTGAATTCCGAAAAGGCCAAGATTCATCTTCACTGGTTTAACCGCTGATTCGAAGGATGCCATCGGCTCTATCGAGTACATTCCTCCACGTGCGCTTAGCAATGCGATTTTTTTATCACCGGCAAGACCAACAGGACCTTCAGCAGTAAATTTAAATGTTTTGCCAACCTGGGAGATATGAGCGATGTAGTTGACCAACGGTGCAGGTGCCATGGTGTTCCAGAGTGGAAAGGCAATGACTACTTTATCTGCGGCAAGGAATTGATCCAGATAACGATTGGACGTTGTTGTGGCTTCCAACTCTTCTGCCGTAAGTTCATAACCTTGACTTAATTTATAGATGCCTGTGATCACAGTATTCCCATAAGTAGGAAGGTTCTCTACGAACAAATCAAGTTCAGTAATTACATCAGACGAATGGGTATCTTTATAAGTCTTGAGAAAAGTCTCATACATCTGAACACTTACTGCTTGATCTGCTGGACGATCATTCGCTTTAATAAAAAGTACATTGGACATAGTAATTTCTCCCTTATAGTAAGATATTTATCTCAGTTCATTTCATATTGTGCCTTTTTTAAGCACATTTAAAACTTTTAAATGCAACTGCGATGAGCACATTATAATTCATTTATTCCTTAATCTCAACTCCTATTTCTGTACGAATGTTAGGTTACATAATATGCTTTATAACGTTGTAGTACAGGAGTGACACCTGATTGTTTGGTCAGTAGGAGCAATGGCGTTTTGAGGGGGAGCCCTTTCACAGTATTCGTAACCATATATATCTATCATCTGAATACATCTATAGATGACTAACCGTGATCGATGAGAAGGTATACTTTTAAACATTTTTCTTACAACTAGGGTTTTAAATAACTTACTTTCGTCTATTGATTGAACTTACCATCAAAATTTATATGACTATCTAAAAGATATTGGGAACGGGTCTATTCTGGTAGTATCCTTTAATACTTTAACCGGTATTACCATACCAGTGCTGTTCTCTATATACAATAGTTGCAAGTATGCGCAATTGTGGGGATGAGCGATCAGTGTACTGTTATAACAAAATCCAGCAAGAAAATAAAAAGTCGCCAATATGGCGACATCTTTAACTCTTAACCACTAAGGCAGCATCATTGGTTAAAGCTTTTGAGATGCATCTTTGAAACAGCACATTACAAATTTATGCCTGTTTTTTATTTTTTTACTAATTAAAGTAAATCTATACGGTTAGCGACATCATCGATTGTAAACTGACTCAAATATTTTATAGTGTGCTGTTCAGTTTCATACAGAATTTTTTCCAATTCAAGATCAAGCTGTTTAGCGGCATCTCCACAATCGATATCAAAATCAGATTCTGATATATCCGTATTTACTGCATAATAAATATCACCTAAAGTAATTAGACTGGGAGCTTTTCGTAAAATGTAGCCCCCCTCACGTCCACCTTTTGACTCCACGATACCTGCAATGGTTAAAGACTGCATGACTCTTCTCATGAATGTAGCATGCGATTTAACTTGACTCGCAATCATTGCACTAGATAAAACGCTGTTACTTTTTGCTAGCCATACGACAGAATGAACGGCTATTTTAAAACGGGGAGGACCAATGTGGATTCCGCGATTTGCTGTACTCATATGAACACACCTTTTCTCTGTTTAGTTATTATTGGTTATTTAAACTGAATTGGAACTGATAATAAGCTTTAAATATTCTCAATTCGTTCTGCTAAAGAATATATACCTTTTTCTTTCCCGTATATTCAATAATAATCTGCACCGACTCCTTAAACCGCAGCGCATGCACAATCTCCCGCTCCCGCAGAAACTTGAGGCTGTCTTACAGATCCACATCATCCGTCTTGTCAATCAGCCACTGGTATGTAGCTTGGGCCTTTTCTTCGGCGGCTATTTACTCATACAAATCTGCCAGTGGATCACCTCTAGCCACGTGTAGGTCGTGATGAACGGAACCCCTGTTGCACTGTTGTAGAACAAGACTACTAGACTGCCGCTGCTTTATTAACTAACGTACCCAGTTAGCATAATGACCTGTTTGTTGACTATATGTCCCTAGATTAAGTTCCCCTTTAATAAAGACTGTTCGGCATAAGAAGATCTCTCTTAGAGAGAGCGTTACTTTGTCTGATTGAACAACTAACGTACACCTTCCTCAATAAAAAATTTCAGCCCTTGAGAAAGATAAGGTATCAGCAATTGGATATATTCTTCAGCTGGCCTTGTATCGTTATATTGCCAGTTAACGGCCGCCCCGTAAATGCTCCAGCTTAACATTACAGATGCAATTCGAACGGATTCCTCACGGACTCCTGCATTCTGATTCATCATCATCTCGAAAAATACTTGCTCAAGTTCTTTCTTAATTATCGCTTCTATTACAGAAGTAAATGATTCGAAGCTTTTTCGACATTGGGAAGCCAGCGAAGATTGAAATTGAGTAACCGACATAAATACACTGGCAAGCGTCGTTTCATTGAGCTGGTCATGTATTGAAATTTCTCTCATTACGTTCGTCATTAGATGTTCTTCCAGTGTTTTTTCGAGCAGATCGTATTTATCCATAAAATGATAGTAAAAGGTGGCACGGTTGATCGTTGCTTCTGATGTAATGTCTTTAATACTGATATTCTTAAAATCCTTTTTCGTTGAGAGGAGAAGAAATGCATCCATAATTAATCTGCGTGTACGTACAAAACGTGGATCGAGCCTGTTTTCCGTCATCTCATCTCACCTCCACTTTTTAGACATTTCACTGCATATGTCGTATATCCGATAAAAACGTAATTTTATCGGTTGAACATTAGCTACCAGTACTTACAATATAACTATACAACAAGTGTTGTAGAAATAATAGATGTATGAAAGACGAGGCTACGTTATGATAATTACAATTTTTGGCGCCAGCGGCGCTATAGGAAAGTTGGTCGTAAAAGAAGCTTTAACACACGGCGACCAGGTAGTGGCTTATGTAAGAAGAGCGGATGCTCTGCCTGAAAATCACCCGAATTTACAAGTGGTTGTCGGTAGCCTGGATGACCACCGCAAAATGAAAGATGCGTTTACAAATTCAGACGCCGTGATCAGCGCGCTTGGACCGGCGCAGGATAAATCCAGAAAAGTGAAGGATTTGTCGATCCCCGGGCTCATGAAACCATCATTCAAACCATGCAGGCTTTAAATAAAAAACGTTTTGTCACACTGGGGACGCCTACCGTGAAAGCAAAAGAAGACCGTTCACAAATCAAACATAGAATGGACTGTCGTACGCATTATCAATCCGAATATCAAACAAGACGGCAAGAGCTATGGAATTTCGTTCGGTGATACGAAGTCAGGCATGAATGTATCTCGGGAAAACGTTGCGAAATGCTTGTACGATTTTGTTTGTAAATCTGCCTATATACAAAAAAATGCCGATTGTTTTTAATAAATAAGGAGAAAAATGACAATTACAATATGGATTATACAAGGATTATTGGCAGCCATGTTTCTGTAGAATTAACAGACGCGGGATTCTGGAAAAGCGGCTTTGCCGCAGCCGGCGCACTCCTTTTGGGTATTACAGTATCATGACTCATATTCGGGTAAAAGACGGCCTTAGAAACGACGACGATTATTATTCTCGGTATCCTGCCTTTCTTACCGCTGTTCCTGCTCTATTAATTAACTAAAAGAAAGGCTGCCCAAAATGTCAAATATGGATGGAAAACATTTATTCGCTGGGCGAATTGATTGCGGAACAGCACAAGCGAAGGATCGAAGTGGCTGAGCGGGTTACAGCTATTTTGCAAATGGCCAAAATGCCGGATGAAGCGGGACTCGATTATTATTTAGAAGGTCACAACAACTTTGCCTTGGGAGTGACCCGTCGACACTTTAATCAACGCTTTGTTAATGTCCCCAAACGTATAAGTTGAATCTATAGAGGGCTTGATATTTTCTTTTTCAACAAGTTTAGTGGTATCTTGTAATTGACTTCCATTGGATTGCACAAATAAAAAGCGATATTCATTTTGATTCTTACGTGCTAAAGAATTGTACATTGACAACAAGTTTATCCCCTATTTCACTCAATGACAGCTGGTACTAAGTCGCTATAGAGAAGCTTTGTGTCATTCCCCCTTGAACAGGGTAAACTTTGTGTCATTACATGACTAAGCTTTATTACTTATCCATATTATTAACTGCTTTCCTCATTTCTTCATCAGTTAAATGAGTATAAATCATAGTCGTTTGTATTGAGGAATGTCCTAATTGGTTTTTCAATCTAGGCACATCATTGTTCTCCAAGTGATAACGGGTTGCAAATGAATGTCTCAGAGAATGCACGGTTAAAGCCAGCTTTCCAAAAGCTATAGTGTATTTTTCAATCAGTTTTTCAATGGATCTCTGCGTTAAACGTCGGCTTTTTCCTTTGCGACCAACAGGAGCTGCTATAAACAAAAAGCTTTCGTTTCTTTCTGGAATATATCTGGATTCTCTGATCTGAAGATAATTTTCTAAATCCAGTAAAGCTTGCTTGCTGAAATACACATATTGTTCTTTATTACCTTTACGGATAACACTTACTAAAGCTTTATTCATATCCAGATCTTCAAGGTTAATGCCTGCAACCTCAGAGAGCCTAAGACCGGATCCTAAAATGAGGGAAACAATGGCTGTATCTCGTTCACGATTAAATTGATGGAAATTGAAAATATGTTTATTCTCTTTATTAATCTTTCCGTAATCATGGGCTACAAATAACCTAAACGACTCAAAATCGTCTTCTCTGAGAATTTTCCCATCAATACGATTGGCAATCGTCTCTTGGCTTTCTTTAACTACATTTAAATCCATTTTGGCCATAACATTGCGCTGGATATATGGCTCTAGGTCACTTATTTCAGCTTTATTCTGTAAGTAATCAAATAAGGATTTTAGTGAGGACAATTTACGGTTAATGGTTAGCTTAGTATTGTCGAGTTGATACTCCAAAAAAGATAAAAAATTCTCCACTTCACGAATGGTTAGTTTCTCTAAAGTAGCTAAATTCTACCCTGGAACGATTCGAGATTTCGCTTGAATATTTGCTCTCTGGTATAACAGGCATTATTCATTACTGGGTTCAAAAACAGGACCGTTTATCCATAGAAAAAATATCGAGCGTTCTTAGCGATATTCACTTCAAGAACGTTCAAGACTTATTTGCCGACGAACAAAACAGGGCTTAAATCGTCCAAGAACGATTTAAGCCCTACCCCATATCTAATTTACACCGATGACTGGCAGCTTGCCATCTCTCAACGATGCCAATGCTAAACTCGATTCTTGATCAGGTAAGTGTATGTTCTCTTAATCTTACGGCTGGGCCTTCATCCAGCGGCTACTCAAGGCAACAAACAAGGCAACGCAGAGAGAAACGCTGGCAGAAATCCAGAAGATGGCTCTGTAACCGGCGGAGTCTGCCACCAGGCCTAGAACGAGACTACCAATCACGGTTCCAAAATCGGACATGGAGATAAATAACCCCATCCATACTTTTCGACGTTCTTTTCCGAGTGTGATGCTCAGGTAAGCGGCAAGCACAGGATACACATTAGCTATGCCATAGCCGATCATCGCACCGCCCCCGTACAGCATCCATGCATTACCTGTTACTGGGGCAAAAGCTACAAGTGCCAGACCTATCGTGAGCGAAACCAACAGCATGCCGACATATACGGAATGCCAGTTCCCGTCCGAAGGCAGATTCTTACGGAAAGCAAATCTTGCTGTCACGACCACGCCCGATTGAATAGCAAAAAACACCCCCGCATTGCCGATTCCGGTCTGTATCACATACAAGGCAAGAAACGCCGTTACCGCGCCAAACCCAATCGTTGCGCTCATCATCACGAGGCTGCTCAGCATGAAGTGACGGTTCCAGAGCGTGGATCGTGCGCTTCTATCTATTTCATGCTTGGTTGTCGTTTGCTTCGCGGGACGCTTTGCCGCTTTGATGTGCTGCGTGGCTCTTCCTGTTCCATAGCCCGAGATGAGCGTCAATGCGCCCAAAACCAAAAGGCCTGCGTAAAATCCGTTCAGTCCAGCTTTTTCCCAGGCGATCCATCCCAGTGCAGGCATCATAACCGAGGGTAGCAAACCAAACAACAAGTATAGAGATAATCCCTGAGCACGGTCACGCTCGGGCAACAGGTCCATAACAGCCATCTGCACGGTCAACGAAAAGAATGCGGCGACAGCGCCTTGCAAACCCCGGACAATAATGTAAGAAACGTTGCCTTGCCATACAAACAATAGCAAAACTAACAGATGCCCCGCCAGAATAAAACGTAGAATGCGGGCAATCCCGAATCGTTCAACGACGATTCCCGCCCATGGTCGCAGCAGCATGCTAACTAGCAAATACATCCCCACGATCATACCGATCTTGTCGTTTCCATAGCCAATGCTTTGCGTATAGAGAGGCAATATCATCTGAACGAAGGCGTTAGCACTATAAAACAAAAAAGTGAGGGTATATAGGCGTAGCAACACGGGGGAAAATGCACCGTTGCGAGCGTATGGCAAATCTTTGCTTCGATTCATGCCCAGGCGCCTTTACGCTGCCCTGCGTCAACATAGAAAGGCCTATCCTTCCGAATTGTACCCAACTCCGGATGTCCGGATAATGAGGCGTCTAACAACTGCTTAACTGCTGGTTCCCTGGATACCTTCATCTCGGCTATCGTCGAGAAGCTACCGCATAAGCTACCCTGATCTAATACAGTCCATCGGTCACATAGTGCAAAAGCAGCCTTCAGGTTGTGCGTGATGAATACGTAGGACATATCCCGTTGTTTCTTTAAATCGCGTAAAACATCGATAATATGTACCTGGTTGGCAATATCCAAGCTGCTGACAGCTTCATCGAGCACGATAAAGCTGGGTCTGGAGATCATGGCGCGTGCAATGTTAATGCGCTGTAGTTGTCCACCGCTTAATTGTCTTGGCAGCTTGTTCATGGCACTTGCAGGTAGTCCGACGATGTCCAAAGCTTCGCCGATGCGGTAATCCTTTTCCCCATTCGTTAGTCGCTCGAAATTGTCCAGGGGCTCCCCGATGATTTGTGCTGCCGTCATCTTGGGATTTACCGAAGAATAACAATCCTGAAATACGGCCTGTACATGCTTCCGTAACTGTTTCTTCGTTCGATTGTCGCAAGCATACATATCCTTACCATCAACAAGTACTGAGCCCCGTTGAGGGCGCTGCAAGCCAAGCATGATTTTGCCGAGTGTACTCTTGCCTGCACCGCTCCCCCCCAACAAACCGATGCATTGTCCTGCCTCCAGCGTCATGGAGATATCCTTCACGACAGCTCCCTGCAACTTCTGTTTCGATTTCCACCAAGAGTTGTTCGCAGAATCATACGTGTGAGTGACGCCAGAAAGTTCTAGCAGTTCCATTATTCTTCCCTCCGTTCATTCATTCAACCGACTGCGTAGCAATTCTTGTGTATAGGAATGTTGTGGTCGATTGAATATGGATAATACGTCGTTATGTTCCACGATCCGTCCTTCATGCATCACGATGACCTCGTCTGCCATCTCTGCGATGACGTCAAGATCATGCGTAATAAGCAGGATGGCAACGTCCTGGTTCATCCGCAGTCTCTCTAGTTCCTCCAATACATGGTATTGATTAATGGTATCGAGGGCTGTGGTGGGCTCGTCCGCAATGACGATGGAGGGTGACAGACACATCGTTAGCGCAATCAACACGCGTTGCAGCATGCCTCCGCTAAGCTCGAACGGATATCGTTTGAGAAGTTCCAGCGGATCAGGCAGCCTTACACTTTCAAGTGCCTGCACAGCCAGTGTCAACGCATCCGTTTTACTACACCGGGCATGTGTGCGGATCGTTTCGACAAACTGGCTTCCGATGGTATGAACAGAAACCAGTGCATTCATTGGATTTTGAACAATATATCCAATATCATTTCCGCGAATGGTGCGTAACTGCTCTTCAGTCATGCCGTTCAGTTCATCACCTCTCAGTCTGATGCTGCCGTTTATGCGGATGGCAGGATCGAGTAGCTGAAGAATCGATCGACAGGTTAGCGTTTTGCCGCTGCCACTCTGTCCTGCAAGACCTACGACGCGTCCAGGCTGCAACGAAAACGAAACATCATGCAGCAATCGTTGAGAAGCGCCGTCTTCGATCACATCGGCACAGACATTATGAAGTGCAAGCAATGGTTCAGGGGTTGCCGATCTGACGTGATGTTCTTCGAACATTGCGGGTGCTCCTCTCCTTCACTTTCTTTACGCCGAGCAGTTGGGAGAGCGACTCCCCCAGTACATTGAACGCGGTGACTACAAGTAAAATACACAATCCCGGATATAGCATTAGGGAAGGGTGTTCGCGCAAATAGCCGCGTCCTTCATTAATCATCGCTCCCCATTCCGCGGTAGGCGGCTGAATGCCGAGTCCCAGGAAGGAAAGAGCTGAAATATCCATGATGGCCCACCCCATCTCTAGCGTACCGATCACCACAATTTGCGGGAAAATATGCGGAAAAACGTGTCTTCTCAGGATCGCTAATCGGCTGGAACCGCAAATGAGGGCAGCCAGCAAATACGGCTCGGAACGCAGATGCAACACCAGACCCCGAGTCATACGTGCATAGTACACCCACTGTACCAGCAGCAGTGCAATAATGACCTGATATATCCCTGGTCCAAGCATACCAACGATGCCAAGCACAAGGACGAGGTTCGGAAATGCAAGCATGCCGTCGCAAATCCGCATTAATAGCTGATCCAGCCAACCGCCTACGTAACCGGATAACATGCCAATCGATACACCAACCAGCACAGATATGGAAAAGACACCCAACACCAGTCCAAACGTAATCCGGACACCATAGATGAGTCTGGACAACACATCCCTGCCCAAATGGTCGGTACCCAGTAAATGCTCAGCCGAGGATGGAACGAGCTTGTCAGCCATTCGTATCTGATTCGGATCATGGGGAGCTATCCATGGAGCAAAGATAGCTGTTACTGCGCAAACACACAAAAAGAACAGGCACAAGCCTACGACCAGCCGCTTGCCAAAAAACAAACTTTTCAATTTCATATTCCTACCTGCTCCTTTCTTGCAAGGAAAGCCTCGGATCAGCAGCCATGTGCAGAAGATCGGTTAGGAGACTTGTACATAAGTAAAGACAGGCAGCAAAAAAAACATAGCCCTGAATGACTGGTAAATCCCGGTTGAAAATGGATTCCACGAAAAACCGCCCCAAACCGGGCCAGGAGAATACTCGTTCTACCACAATCGTTCCCGTGATAAGCCTACCCAGATTCATACCGAATCCGGTAATGATGGGGAGAATGGCCAGTCGAACCACATGTCTGAGCATGATGCTGCGCGGCTTTAATCCTCGTGTATGCGCATAGTCCACGTAAGCCTGCTTCATCTGCTCCAGAATACTCTCGCGAAACAGTCGGGCATAGGTTGCCACAAGTGCCAAAGAGAGAGTCAATGATGGTAAAATCAAATGCTGCCATGTGCCCTTTCCTTCCACGGGAAGCAAGTCCCAGTGGAGGGCAAACAGATAGATCAGTAAGTAACCCAGCATGAATTGCGGTAAGGATGCGCCGATGTAGGAAAGAATGCGCACCGCATAATCTACCCACCGCCCGGCGTGTACGGCCGAGAGATACCCTAGTGTGACAACAGCTACGAAAGCGATCAACATACTGCTCCCCGTCAACTGCAACGTTGCGGGCAACCTTTGCCAAATCTCTCCCCAGACAGACTTGGAGGACAGGTACGACGTCCCGAGGTCTAGCTGTAGCATGCGAACAGCAGATTGCACGTACTGAGACATAAAGGGATCGTCCAGCCCCAGTTCTCCCCTCTTCTCCTGTAGCATTTGCTCGTTAGGCTTGATATGAGCTGCCGAGAAGTACGCCTCGGCCGGATCAACCGGAGAGAGCCTCATTAGCACAAAAGCTACGAAGGTGGCGAACAGCACGAGTGGAACCAGCGTCAGTGCTCTTCTAAAAATATAACCTGCCATAAGTGGCCCTTCCTTTTCTTTATTTTAGGTGAATGCTATTAAATGGATGATCCCATCTGCTCTCTGGAAATGAAACGTTATCCAGTGTTTTCTGGTATACGTTATATTGACGAATATAGGACAGGGGTATAATAACCGATTCTTCCTGAACTTTTTGTAAAATCTGATCATAAAGCTCTTGTCTCTGTTTCTCGTCAACGGAAGCCAGTACTTGCCTGATCTGTTCGTCAAGCTCTGCCTTGCCTTCAATATTGAGATGTGCCTCTGCAACGCCAAAGGTAGGCTCCGCTACCGCATTGACCAATGTATGTGGATCGTAAGGCACTCCGGAGTTGAACCAGAAGTTCATGTCATAGTCTCCCTCACGGAAACGTTTGGTCTGTTCGGTCAGCTCAAGTCCCGTCAACTGAAGTTCAACGCCAAGTCCAGCCCATTCGGCCTGAAGTGTCTCGCCCATCGCTTTCTGGATGCGGTCAGTTGTATCGTACATCAGCTCAAACGACAGCTTCTCGCCATCCTTTTCCCTGGTACCGCCCGATGCCGGAACCTTCCATCCTGCCTCGTCCAGATAAGCTGCTGCTTTGGAGGCATCGTATGCAAATCCAGGGAACGTCTGACTAACGTAAGGATAATCGGTCGTTAGCACCTGCGTCGCAGGCTGTTCCACGTCAGACGTGATGCCTTTGACCATCGCAGCCTTGTCAAATCCGTGATGCAATGCAAGCCTTACTCGCATATCCGTCAGCTTTTCATTCTGCGTATTCAGGATTAAGTTTCGCGTGCCCAACGGGCCCGATACTTCCGTTTCGAATGCATCGTTCTTTTGCAGGCGCGTGAATTCGTCAAGGCTAATGGAACCCTCTCCGAAAATGAGATCAAGATCGCCTTTCTCGAAGGCTAGTACCCGAGTTTCGGCATCCGGTATGATGCGGACCGTGATCTTGTCCAGTTCAGGCTGTTCGCCCCAATAGTTCGGGTTTTTCACGAATACGCTGTATTCATCCTGCTTGTATTCTTCAAGCATCCATGGCCCCGTGCCGATGGGAGACTGAATGCTTTCCAGCGTATTGTCCCCTTCCGGGAAGCCTGCATCGGCCAAGAAGCGGAATGGACGCACGGTCGTTAAGTCCTGCAAAACCGGATAGTACGGCTCTGACATGACAAGCTTGACGGTGTACTCGTCAACAAGCTCGAGGTGATCCAGCAATTTGGCCGTTCCCAGCCAGCTATGCGTCGTCTTGTTTTGCAGGATCGCGTCTATGTTACGCTTGACGCTAGCGGCGTTGAACGGTGTTCCGTCCGAGTATTGGACGTCCTCCCGAAGATGGAAAGTATATTCTTTGCCGTCCTCGCTAATCTCCCAACTGGTGGCCAAATGAGGCTTGATTTTTCCCCCTTCGCCGTACTCAACCAGCGGTTCGTAAATCATGGATTGTGAGAACAGCTGTGATGGATAGTACGCGTGCGGATTAGATGGACCCAAATCCCTCATCCATGAAACCGTTATTTCTTTAGCTCTTTCCTGTTCCCCGTTAGCTGACGCAGATGGTGCTGCCTCCTCTTTTTTGGAACATGCCGCTGTCACAGCAAGCAGAAGCATAAATAGCATGACAAGTATGCCTTGGAACATTTTTCTCTTTCGCATGGTAAAGCCCCCTAAAACATTAATGAGAATGAAAATCATCTTCAATTTATGTTAAGGAGTTTGGTATGATTGAACAATGGATATATTTCTGATTTTTTATAGCACAAAAAACAGAACCGGGCTTGCGACAATTGACTTGTCTATGCATGTCTTGCTTGGAACCGCGGTTCAAAATACATTTGGTTAAGGAGCACAACATGGAACGTTCAACAATTGACGGAAAAGAAATTTCCTTTTTGCCGAATGAAGGATACGACATATACATCCCTCAAAGCGTGAGCCTTTTCCGCAGGCTGTCCTGCAAACAGCTTATCCCGAGCTCGCCTGGGGCGCATCGCCTCGTCGTGTTTAAGTCGACATCCGGTGTGTTGCACTTGAGGAAGCATTTCGTGCAGACCGAAAAAAACGATGTCTTACTGCTTGCACCTGATGCGCAGGCCAGCATTCAATTCGTCGATCCGCACGAAGAAACATTGGGGGCTTCATCGTCCGCCACGCAGCTGAATACCGCGGCGGCCATCGTCATCGTGTTCAGTGTATACCGGCTTGGAGAGTCGAAACCAGCCAATGAATTACTGTCCATGATTCCGTACGAGACGCGCATGAACATTACTGACGAATCAAGGTTACTTGATTTGGCAGGAACGCTCGACCTCTCATTGAAGCGCCCCACTCCCGTCCCCGAAGAGTCGAGATTGAAACAGCAGATTGCGTTGCAGGAACTACTCCTGTTCCTGATGGAAAACATTCGACGGAATACGGAAATATCCGATAACATTCAAGCGGTGAAGCATACAGTCACTTATATCGAATCTCACTATCAGCAAAACATTACGGCCCGCCAGTTGTACAGCATCGCAGGTGTGGCTAAATGGCAATACAGTACCTTATTCAAGTCCATTACAGGAAAAAAACCGTTGGACTACGTGTTGGATATTCGTATGAAACACGCCAAGCGGCTGTTGTTACAGACCGAGGACACGATTGCACAGATTGCCCAAGCCGTGGGATTCAAGGATGAGAGTTACTTTGCGCGCAAGTTTAGACAAACGGAAGGGATCACTCCCCGCCAGTACGAGGAGGCTGCTTCAGTCAGCTCATCTCCCGTGCTCATGCCCGAGGTTCCTTACAAACGGATCGTTGCCGTTGGTTATTCGCTGGGCGATCTATTGTCCTTGGGTATCACGCCGATAGGCGCAGATGTGGAGATCATAGGTAAAAGAGGTCTGTACTGGGATTCCATCAATGGTATTGAGGATATTGGATTACTGGGTGAACCGGGCAAAATACGTAAGCTTCTTCCTGACCTGATCATTCATTCTGGTTTCCGTCAAGATTGGATCGAAGAATTGGCATCCATTGCCCCAACCGTGCTCATCGATCGCTATGAACACGTCTATTCAAGAATCATGCAAACAGCAGAGCTAATGAACCGGCAGAAGCTTGCACAACAATGGATTTATCGGCATCGCGCTGCAAGTAAACAAATGTGGATAGGCCTGGCGAAGCATATGGATGTTAAGCAAACAGCAGCTGTGTTTTCCATCGTTGAGGGCAATCTCTACATCATGAGCATGAAAGGCTTTGCAGTTACTGTATACCACCCTGACGGCATGCAGCCTCCTCCGAAGGTGAAGGAACTAATCCGGGCAGGCATTCCTTTTCAACTGACGCGACCGGAACATGCCTGTAGCTATGAAGCCGATACCCATTTTATTCTCATGGATAACGATCCCCGTACGATCCGGTTATACAGAAGACTGATGCAGTTACCATACTGGAACTCGAAAAGCATCGACCGTATTATTCTTACCGAGAACAAGTACAATTTCGATGATCCGCTCACGATGGACAGATTGTTGCTAGAGCTTCCTCAGATGATTCTGAAGAAAAGTCACTAATGACCACATTGATTTCTCCACGCCAAAAATAGGGATGTAATCAATCGCCTCTTACTACGATTGGTTACATCCCTATCCCCTACAGCGTCATATCCTGCAGCCACTGCAAAACAAGCAATCATACTTCCAATATTACCGACTCCAATAAATCCAATGGTTTTTTTCATATGTCAATGTTCCTCGTCTGATGTTTGTTCACTGTAAGTTTTTTATTGATTATCTTGGCTTGGGACAAGAACTGTACCGATAAAATAAAAAAGCCGATAAAATAGCGACTTTCAATGGGACCTTGTTCTTGTCCCTCGACATCCTTGTAGTATGTATTCAGATAATATTCGCGCAAATCTCGGGGATCTGCGGTGACTAGTGTTTCCTTATTCGATCGCAAAAAACGAGAAAAACGATATGCAGCTCACATTCATGATAATGATATCTAAATATAACTAAAAAATGACGGGATCGTGTGTCAACGCTCCTGTCATTTTATAACATTATTTTTGACATTACATCTCTTTCAATTGAATATTACTTTAACCTTGCAAGGATCTTACTTCGATGATTATATATTTTGAAGCATGTGTGCTCGTTAAACAGTGGATTAGAAGCCTGCCGTCCAACCCGCGTCTGCAGCTATAACAGCCCCGTTCACAAAGCTCGATTCGTCTGATGCCAGGAAAAGGGCTACTTTTGCGATTTCTTCCGCCTGCCCTACGCGAGGAATTACGCCTTGTGTAACCTTCGTTCGGGACGCGCCAAACTCATTTAAGTTATGAATCGTTGAAGTAATGTTTGTGGCTGTCGCTCCTGGCGCAATGGCATTGCATCGGATACCTTTTTGAGCATACATGAACCCCGTGTTTTTCGTAATACCGATTACCGCATGCTTTGAGGCAGTGTAAGCAGCGCCCGCATGCGCGCCGCTGAAGCCGCCCGTAGATGCCGTATTTATAATCACTCCATTCCCTTTATCCAGGAAGATCGGGATAACTTTTCGAATCGAACGCATAACGCTTTTTGTGTTAACATCGAATATAAAATCCCATGTCTCGTCGTCCACATCTCCTACAGGCGCCATGTTATCCATAACGCCCGCATTGTTAACTAAAATATCGAGAGTTCCGAATTCATTAACAGCAGTATCGATCATAGCATGAATATCATTTAAATCAGCAACATTGGTTTTTACTGCGACGGCGGTTCCGCCAGCTGATTTAATTCCTGCTGCAACCGATTCAGCTCCTTCAATGTTCAGGTCTGAAACAATAACACTTGCGTCTTCTTTTGCAAATAATTCTGCAATTGCTTTCCCCATTCCTGATGCTGAGCCTGTAATGACCGCAACTTTTCCTCCCAAACGCATGAAAAATCCCTCCAATGTTTTTTTGAACAACCGTTCATCTGAAGTATGGATCAAATTCTAAATCAAAGTCAATTGTACGAAAGTACACGCCCGAACGGGGGATTCTCAAGAACGAGCACCTCAAAAGGCTGCCTCATGAAAGTCCCTGAAGAACTGTGTAGGTGATTAGTTCACGTATTGGAGCTAGTCTGATGAATCTTTTCGAAGGAGTTTAACGATTAGTGTCAGGTCAATTTTTAGGGATTGATCCAGGTGATGCGGTTAGTTACAGCAACAAAGGATTTATGTTCAGAAACTTATTGCATCTGACTGGTCTTTACATAACTAAGTGATATTCCAGAGTGATACTTTTTGAAGTTTTCCCAACAACTAAATTAATCATTAATGATCTTAGGTCCTATAAACCAAAAGAGTGTATAAGATGAAAAACTGACGCCGTTTAGACCAGCTCCAACCATGCCTACTTCAGCAAGCATCTTACCAGCCAAATTCGCTCTCAGCCTTTCAAAAAAAGAATAAGCACTTTATCCGGAATATCAATTACGAGCAGGTCTGGAATAAGATAAATAGTTTTTGTATTTTTTTAATCTTTCAGGCAACTCGCCAGCCTTGGAATTAGGTTTTAATGAAACTTTATATAATTCATCCGCATGCTCGAATTTCCCGGAGATTAGAACATGAGAATGCGCTCTATCTTCTTCCGCGACATTGAATTTAACTTTGCCCTGTTCAACCTCCAAAGTGCCCTTTACACCGCAAATTCCGCATATTGCAGGATAATTATCATCATGATTCCTGATTTCAACGAGTTTGGAATGACAGATTGGACATAAACCAGATTCGCCAATATATTTCGCTTCCGTATTCGGGTTCATTAGTGTTTCAGCCACATGACGACCAGATTGCCTAGCTCTGTTCAATTCATTTTCCTTGAAGACTACTGATCCAGGCAAGCCAACCCAATTGACCAGCATTTTGTCTACAACATTGATTTGCATCGGCAGCGTGAAAAGATGGAGCATTGGCAGTGCAAGTGTGTCCCACTCACTCACTCCTACAGCTATAAGAGAAGCCACTCTTTGCTTAAAGCTTCTTTCATCTGGGCCTTTACCAGTAGTTATTCCTCTTTCTTCGCGTTGCTTCTTGGCAATCATTCGGAAGGCAATGTCATGGGAAGGGCCCATCCGGTCATTCAGAGTCTTCAACAGTCCACTCGGACTCTTCTCATAAATGGCTGAGCTCACAATTAACCCGTCGCATTCCATTATTTTTTCTTCAATAAATCCATAATCATCGTTCTTTATCACACAATCTCCTGAGCCACACTTTTCAAGCAGGCTGACTACACAAGCATTACAACCGGTGCAAGGTTTAATTTGCAGGTCATTAAGACGTATAAGCTCTACCTCGGCACCCAGTTCTTCAGCACCCATCAGAGCTTCCTTGACAAGGATTTCTGAATTACTCATCCTTCTACCGCAACTGATCCCTAAAATTTTCATTAATATCCTCCTGCAATTTGTATTTGTTAGGCATAGATCCTGAAGCAAATCCATGCGAGAGTTTCAGCTTTCTCCACTAATTTCGCATAAATTTGCTCACATAATTCCGAAACTATTCCCTCACAGAGTTTTGATTTTAAACAATATTACTCATTTTTTGATTAAAGTGTTATTTATTGCAGCGCGTAATAATTTCAGTATATATAATGAAAGCGTTATATCCTATGTGCTGGAATTTAAACCAGGGCCGATATAGTGACGATATTTTGTAATATTGCACAAGGATTAAAAAGCTTTTGGAGGCTGCTCTCGTGAAAATTCAAAAAATAATCAGAAAACTTAGCGACTGTTATCTTTCCTTGCCCGAAGAGGCCATGCAAACAAAAGAAATCAGTGAATTTACTATCCTGCGGTTGAGTTCCGTTTTCCAGGCTGACACCGCTTATATAGGCAATCTTTCGGATTTGCCAAAGGACTTTCCTACAGACACTCCTCTTTTCTGCATTCAGGATTGTGATGCACTTGTAGACTCTTATACTTGCCTTACCCTTCTGCCAAATGGACTGGACCTGCTGGATCTTTCGGGAAAGATTTCATCTATACTTGCTCATGAGAATCGGCTCATTGAGCATATGCACACTCTGATATCCGCACTTTACTCAAACAAAGGTTTGCAATACTTGACAAACGAGGCCTCACGCATCTTTGGTAATCCGGTAATCATTGTCGACGCAGGCTATAAGTTACTCGCTATGTGTCAGGCCCCCATCCCCAGCCGACCTGATATCGAACAGCAGCGAAATTTGGGTTATATTCTTGACAATAATATTGAGAGCATGAAGAAATCCAATCTGTACGAATTAACCCGTATGGCTCTTACTCCTTATTATTCACGCGATCCCGAGACCAACGACTGTTGGATAACAGCTTTTGTGTACGTACATGGTATAGAATTCGCGCAGGTCAGTGTTATGGAACTGGATCGTAAATTTACAGATATTGATTTTGAACTCGTACAATTTCTTTGTGAGTTGGTTTCGGTAGAATTGCAAAAGAACGACTTTTATAATTGCAATCAAGGAATGATGCATAGTTTTTTGCTTTCCGAACTGCTTACAGGCGAGCTCAATGATGCTAATGTCATCGCAATGCGACTGGCTCATCTGGAATGGACGCTTACACCTTACCTGAGAGTGATGACCTTGACAGACCTGAAGAACGGCTTTTTTGACGGGAAAGTTCAGTTGGTTGCACAGCATATGATCCAATTACTTCCGGATAGCCGTTGGAACGTATATCAGGGACGTATTGTATTTCTCATTTCCCTCGTTGATTCATCCTGTAAAATCATTGCTGAAGACAAACGAATTCTGGAATTTCTCCAAGTAAACGGCCTAACTGCTTCGCTGAGTGACTACTTTAGTCATTTAACCTTTTTGCGAAAATATTATAAGCAATGCCTAACCGCCATCGAGATTGGTTTCCAACTTAATTCTAACAAGCCAGTATATATGTATGAGGACTATCTCTGCGAGCATATTGGAAAGATCATATCGGAACAGAACGATCTCGCTGACTTCTGCCATCCAGTTATCCAAAAGTTAATTGCTTATGACAATGCCCACAAAACAAGTTTGCTACCTACCCTTGAAGCCTATCTTCAATATGTGGACACTCCAAATATTGCTGCTAAAACACTTTTTATTCATAGAAATACTTTGTTCTATCGAATCAACAGGATGCGTGAGCTTTTCGAGATTGATCTAAGCGATGGTGATATTCGTCTGAAACTTCAAATGACTCTTCATTTTCTAAAACTGAAAACACAACGCGGCGATCCTAAAGATCAGAGTATAGAAGGGTAAGCAAATGCAAAAAAACATGCAGACAAAATTTCTTATCGATACTTTGTCTGCACGCTGGTCTTTTCTTTCTATTTTTAAATTTAATGATAGCCCATAAGCATTCAGATAGTTCGCTGCTGTTCTAAGATGACCAGTATGTCTAATTCCATCATTAATCAGCTTACCAGCTTTAAGCCAACTGCTGAACCGAGTACCATCGCAATGAACAGAATTCTCGCGGTATTACGCGGTTCACTGTAAAAGATCATGCCCAATATGGCCCCGCCAGAAGCCCCAATACCGGTCCAGACAGCGTAGGCCGTTCCCATGGGTAGTGTTTCCATGGCCAGGGATAGAAACAAGAAGCTCAATCCAAAGCCTGCAAGCAAGTAAAAAGCAGACAGGAAATTCCGATCTTTATGGAGCTTATTAATCATAAGAACTCCCATCATCTCAAATACGCCTGCCAAAATTAGAAATACCCAGTTCATACGTCAGTGCACCTCTTTTCCTTGTTTCTTCTCTTTGCTCTGTATTTTGAGCCCTACAACTCCGAGCAGAAGCACCCCGATTAGCAACAATTTAGATCCCTGTACCTCAGCATCAAACAACAAAATTTCTGCCAATACAGTGCCGGCCGTTCCCAACCCGACAAACACTGCATACACCGTACCTACCGGAAGCGTACGGGAAGCCATAATCATGAGTATGAAACTTACTAAAATTCCAACTAAAGTACCCCCCCACTCTAACCATCCGCTGGCATGTTTCAGGCCGATGACCCATCCAACTTCAAATAATGCCGCAATTACAACAGATAACCATGTCTTGTTCATTCTGTGCTTCCTCCTTTTTGATAATGCTACAAATGTAGTATGGATTTATAGCAGCAATAAAAAAAGCCTGAGAGAATACTGCATACAGCAGTTTTTCTCCCAGGCTTTTATCCCTCCGTGGCACAGTACGACGACTGTGAGTTTTCTCTCGGACCAGCCGATATTACATCGCGGAACCCTAGAAAACATTTTTGAATTCAATTATAGTTAACATTATACACATTAGTGAATAAATTACAATATAAAATTAATAAGAATTCGTATATCATCCTAAACTTATATTATTGTTTTGGTCATTATGAAATCAATTTGTTCTTCATCACCCATATAAAAAGAGTGCGCGCCAGTTTGAACAAACCCCATTTTCTTATAAAAAGCAATGGCGTTTTCATTTTTTTCCCATACACCGAGCCAGATTTTCTTCTTATTATGTTCCATCGCAATTTCCATAGCTTTATTTAGCAGATATTTACCAAGCCCATGTTTTTGAAATTTATTTTTTATATAAATCCTCTCAATTTCGAGCGACTCATCACCCAGTTTTTCGGATTGGGCGTCATTCATATTTACCTTTAAATATCCAGCCGGTTCTTCATTGAAATAGATGAAAAAGATTTCTGAAGAGACGTTGGACAATTCCTCCTCCAACTGTTTAAAGTTAAATGCTCTTTCCATATAGGCTTTCATATTTTCAGGTGAATTCTGATCTTTAAAAGTATCGTTGAATGTTTCAATACTTATTTCTTGGAGTATTTGTAAATCTTCACGGCTGCACTTTATTATTTTCACAGTCACTTTAATGCATCTCTCCTTCATGTAAATCAATAATTTCTTTTGTTCCCCTTTTTTACAAATTCCCAGTCATCCCCTATATTTTCTCTTACTCTTTGAAGAAGATTGAAAATGGTTTCTACTTCTCTTTCCGAAAATCCCTCTAATGCAATGTTATTGGAATAATCATTTTCTCTTTTTATAAAAGGATAAACATTGTTCCCTTTCTCTGTTGGAAAGAGTTTTTTAATTTTTTGGTTATGGTTATCTTCTTTCTTTTCAATAAAGCCATTAATTACAAGTTTTTTTATAGCACGAGATGCAGTTGTTCGATCTACTTTTATCATCTCGGCTAACTTTTCTTGAATGATTCCTGGGTTTTCACATATTCGCACAAGGTACAAATACTGCCCTTTTGTAAGGTCATATTCTTTAAATTCGATATTACTTATAGAATCTAATGCCCTTGCGATCATTCCAATTTCACGAAGCACTTCCTTCATAGTTAACTCCTTTGCCCCTATTTTATTGCAAATGCAATAAAAATGATATATATTGAATTTACCTTATTTTTATTGCATTTGCAACAAAAAAATATATTAAAGAGGTCGAGTAAAGTGAAATATATTTTTTTTGTATTAGGAATTTTTATATTATCCCTTGGAATTTCGTTCACTATACAATCAGACCTTGGGACTTCACCTTTTGATGCACTTTTGGTAGGACTGTCCATAAATGTGGGGCTTACTGTGGGAAGTTGGGAAATCATAATAGCTATAATATTGATATGTTGTAATTCGCTTTTAAAAAGACAAAGACCAGAAGTTTTGGGGTTGTTAACAGCATTTATAACGGGTATTGGTATTGATATGTGGCTTTTTTTATTACACAATTTGATAGCACCTGAACTATGGTACAGCAAAGTTGTTTGTTTTGGAATTGGTTTAGTTGTTGTAGGATTAGGAACTGCAACATATTTACAGACAAATTTTGCACCAATTCCAGTTGACCGATTAACATTAATCATACAAGAATTAACTAGAACAAATCTATTTTTTTCGAGAACACTCATCTACCTTATATTCTTGATCATAGCAGTCATTTTAAATGGCCCCATTGGCATTGGAACTTTGTTAACCGTTTGTTTAGGGGGGTTAATACTCAATTACTTTATGCCACTTACTGAAAACGTACTTGACCGCATATTAACACACTCTCATACATCACTAAATCATGAGAAAGATAAAAAGCATTCTATATAGAATGCTTTTTATCTTTCTCAACTAACCTGATCTGTTAAAAGATGTAATATCCAAGTTGACACCGAAGCTTCTCTTTGTTTCGATCTTAAGTTTCTCTAGAAGAATTGGTACTGTTATTTGTCTCTCAATTGGTACTTTAATTGTGTCTAATTCATTTTTATAATGTGTTTGTATTTTGAAGGTCAATTAATAAAGGAGTGTAGCTTTATGTTCTGTGGATTATCTGCTTTTCCACTCACGCCAGTTAACGAGACAGGTATTAACGAAAAAGCATTTGTGACACTAATTCAACGATTAGTTGCAGCTGGTGTAGACTCAATTGGTGCATTGGGTTCAACTGGAAATTATGCATATCTTAATCGAGAAGAACGTTTACGTGTGCTTCGACTTGCTGTCCATTCATCTGAGGGGATTCCCGTGATGACAAGTATAAGTGCGATTCGTACTTCTGAAGTACTTCGATTAGCGGAAGATGCACAAAGAGCAGGAGCAAGCGCAGTGCTGTTAGCTCCTGTTTCTTACCAGGCATTAACAAATGAAGAGGTATATTCGTTGTATGAACAGGTGACAAGCTCGCTCTCTATTCCGCTCTGCGTATATGATAATCCGGGGACTACACATTTTCATTTCAGTGATGAGTTGCACGGTCGGATTGCTGAGCTGCCTAACGTTCGTTCTATCAAGATTCCTGGAGTGCCTTCTGATCCTGAAGCAGCCAAGGCACGCATTAGAAAACTGCGAACGGCCATTCCTCCCCATGTAACTATAGGAATAAGTGGAGACTCATCCGCAGTCACTGGCTTGGATGCAGGCTGTGAAGTATGGTACTCAGTTCTTGGTGGTTTGTTTCCAAGGGCGTGCCAAAAAATGACCCGTTTGGCCCAGTCCGGTTTTGCTGAAGAAGCGAAACAACTCTCGGCGCTACTTGAACCGCTTTGGTCGTTATTTCGTCAATATGGCAGCCTTCGCGTTATTTCAGCAGCAGCAGAAATAAGTGGCTTGATCTCAAGTCCCAGTCTTCCTTTGCCCTTACAACCATTGAATCAATCAGCTAGAGAACACTTGAAATTCATACTAAAGGATCTTCAGTCTACAGAAACATTCTGTTCACCATTCGGCTAATACCTTTTCGAAGGGGAGACTACTAAGCACGTTTGCATTAAAATTTTTCGTTATGAGTGTTGGAGGAACAACAGATGTGGTTCACATTTGCAATTGGTGCTGAACGTGTTCTAGAGGCTTTGAATTACATTGTCCTAGAAGCAAACTCATTACCTCTCGAAGTCGATAAGGCTATTTCGAGACCTTATTGTCCAATACTTTGCTGAACTACCCAAGCATTCGTAATTTCTTAATCCTTTTCTTCGTTAGCAACAGAACTATCTACTAAAAACAGCCAGCTATAATAGCTATAGCTGGCTGTTATACGTTTTTTCAATTTACTTCCAAGATCAAATCCATGCTGTCCTGTGTTAAACCAAATTTGAAGATGAAACGCTAGGTTTTGCAGGAATCACATGTAATAACTGTTTTGAATTTGGATCCTCCAGATTCACATGCACTTGATCATAATTAAATGAATTCGTAACAATAACCATTACCGTAGGATCATAACCCGCAGCCTTAATTTGCTCCAAGTTAAACTCAACTAATTTGTCATCAATGCCAATTCTATCATTTTCCTTAACCAATGGTTTAAAGTGTTGTCCCTTTAATTTCACAGTATTAATACCGATATGAATCAAAAGTTCTATACCGGAATCAGATACAATGCCAATCGCATGCCCGGTTTTGTACACGCTGCTTACCGTTCCGTTTACCGGAGCTGTAACAATTCCGCTAATTGGAACAATCCCTGCTCCTTTACCCATCGCTTCAGAAGCAAACACCTCATCGCTTACACTGCTTAAAGGAACAATTTGGCCATTCACAGGTACCACAACCTCGTTTGGATTTGCTTGATCACTCAAATTCGTCACACTCTTATTCGAAACACCGAAGAAATAAGTTAAAATGACGGCTCCAAAGAATGCAATAATCAATCCGATGACTTCTCCAATGAAACCTTGGCCTAAATAAGTTGGAATAGCCAACAAGCTAGGAAATGTAAATGTGGATGCATGTACTTCAAACGATCCAATAACAGCGCCTCCAATACCAGCAGCGATCATTGCACAGTAGAATGGACGCTTTAATTTAAGGGTTACGCCGTAAATTGCCGGTTCAGTGATACCAAAAATGGCTGTGATTGCTGCAGAACCCGATAGGCCTTTGATTTTGGCATCCTTGGTTTTCAAAAATACGCCTAGAGCAGCACCTGCTTGAGAAAGTACGGCTGCACATACAATTGGCAACCATTGGTCGTATCCTTGATTAGCGACATTGTTTATCATCAGCGTAATCAGCGCCCAATGGACTCCGAAAATGACAATCGACTGATGGAACGCTCCTAAAACCAACCCAGCAAGTAATGGGGAGAAACCAAAGATTGCTAACAATACCATGGCGAACAGGTCACTGATCTTTGTGCCTAGAGGGCCGATAACAGCCAAAGTTAAAGGCAACATAATCACTAGAGAAACCAGAGGGGTTAGCATATTACGAATTGATTCCGGAAAGAATTTGTTCAACAAAGGTTCCAAGTAAGAGAGGCCCCAAATCGACAACAGAATGGGAAACACAGACGCCGTATACGTAATTGGTATGATCGGTATGCCAAAGAAATCAATCGTTTGTGAATTGGATACGATCTCTACTAAAGACGGATGAATGAGTGCACCAGCTAACGAAACGGCTACGAATGGGTTGACTTTAAGCTTCTTGGCCGCAGTAAATGCCAAGAAAATCGGCAAAAAATAGAAAATGGCATCACTTGCTGCATTCCATATTTTATACGCACCACTGTCAGTCGATATCCAGTTCATTGTTGTAAATAAAGCTAGAATGCCTTTCAAAATTCCGGATCCAGCCAAGGCTCCCAGAAATGGCGTAAATACGGCCGAAACAAAATCCATCAACTGACTGACAGGATTAAATTTCCCAGTTCGTTTTTCTGAAGCGCTTTCATTGTTGCTAGAAGCATGTAATGCCATTCCAGGTAATGATGTTAGTGCATCATAGACTTGAGCAACGGAATTACCAACAACCACCTGATACTGTCCGGCACTATTGACGACGGTAATGACCCCATCTGTGTTTTCAATCTTTTTGGTATCTGCAGTACTCACATCATTTAATTTAAATCTCAATCTAGTGGCACAATGCCACACCGCATTTACATTCTCTTTTCCTCCTACGCCATCCAGAATATCCTTTGCCAATTTTTGATAACTCATAGTTGTCCCCCCTATTATAAATGCCCGGACCATTTTCCACATACCGTACTACTGAAACGATACAAAATGATCCGGGGGTGCCTTCATCATTTAGTGATTCTCATCCTAATCGTTTGTGTTCTATGAAGATCCTCGCCGTTTGTATCAATAACTTGCTTATACCAGTAAAAACTATCTTTATAATGGAATTGCCCATTTCCATTACCTTCATCATCATAGTCCACATAAATAAAGCCATATCTTTTGCTCATTTCAGCAGTACCTGCACTGATGATGTCGAAAGGCGCCCAGGTACAATAGGCAAAAACATCTGCCCCTTCATGTATTGCCTCTTTCAGTGCTGCAATATGCTCCTGGTGGTATTCGATGCGATAATCGTCATGAACTTTATTGTCCGCTGTTAAAACATCTTTAAATCCAAGACCATTTTCAGCCACCATCATGGGAACATGATACCTGTCCCAATACTTAGACATGCAGAGATATAATCCTGAAGCATTTATAGACCAGCCCCAGCGATTCGCTTTCAAATGGGGATTTTTGACGGTAGAATTAGGGTCCATCGTATTCTCACTAGCTTTAACAGTATTTGACCAGTAATAAGAGACTGCAAGGAAATCGGCTGTATTGTTCCAAAGCAACTCTTTCTCCGATTCCGTAATTTCCAGCTGGATGTCATGGTCTTCGAAATACGTCAATGCATATTCTGGATACTCTCCTCGAATCAGAACATCGCTGTAGAAATATTGCATTCGATTCCGTCTGAAATTCAGTTCGACATCTGCAGGTTCACATGAATAAGGGGCGGTTAACGTATCGGCCAACATCATTCCCATTTGAAGGGATGGATTTAGCTTGTGGCCAAACTCAGTAATCTTTGCAGAAGCTACGAATTGGTGATGAACCGCTTGAAACTGAGACTGCTCGTAATGATCAACTTTATCTTTCAGTATGCCAAGGGAGGCAAATGCCTCTTTGTGGACAAGGTTAATTTGATTGATAATGATCCAATATTTAACGGTTTGATGATATCTTTGCAGGACGGTTTCCCCATACTTCACGAAGAAATCAATCAGTTTCGGGTTTGTCCAACCGCCATATTGCTCAACCAAATTTAAAGGCATTTCATAATGGAAAATCGTGACGATTGGCTCAATATTTTTTTCTTTCATGTACTCAAATAATCGATCATAGAAGGCCAAACCCTGCTCGTTTGGAGCGGTATCATCTCCATTCGGAAAAATCCTGCTCCAAGAAATAGACAACCGCAACGTTTTTACATGCATGTCTGCTAACGCATCGATATACTCACGGTATCGTTCGTAGAAATGTACTCCTTGGCGCTTAGGGAAATAGTATGTCCCATGTTTGTATTTTTCGTATGTTTCTGAATCCATGTTATTAAAATGTAGATCAATAGGATCAGCTCCTGGAATAAACGGCTGAATATCAGCGGTACTTAACCCTCTTCCATCCCTGCGATGTGCACCTTCTACTTGATTAGCAGCAATAGCCCCTCCCCACAGAAAGTCTTTTCTTATTTTGCTCATGTACGTTTCCCCCAAATGTATTTAAAATTTTTGTACGATAAAGACTCCTGCAATAACCAAAAGAGCTCCCAATAATCGAGGAATATTCAAAGTGTGCATACTAGCACCAATTAATCCAAAATGATCAATGATCACCGACACGATTATTTGTCCAGCTAAAACGTATCCAACCGTAGCTGCTACTCCTATTCTGGGCATGAGAATGGTTGTCGCCAATACATAGAAAGCACCCAGTAGTCCTCCTGTCCACATCCACCAGGGAGCTTCAAACCATTCTTTTTTGAACAACGATCCTTTTACAAAAAAAGATATGATTATTAATGAGATGGCACCTACTGTAAAAGAAATGGCCGAAGCAACAATAGGTGATCCCACCACTGTCCTTAGCTGCGCATTAACACTAAATTGTGTAGGCAAGGCCATTCCTGCCAATAATGCGAAAATTATGAATATGATAGCCATGTATTTTCCCCTTTCTCTTACTTTGATCAATTAGCCAATCTGAAATTGAACGAAGTGCTTCAATAAATCGTTTATCCGATTTTAGAACCACGAGAAAAGAAAATACCAAAAGAACGGTTTCAAGTGTGTCCATTGCAAAAGTAATCCCGCCTCACAGTATTATCCCCTCTCAAATTCTGAAGATTGAATATCTCCTACAGATGAGTCAATAATATATCTTAAATATGGGAATACTAGATTGATCACCTTCTCAATTTATCGATTAATCATTGACAACCCGAGTATAATTCACGCAGTATAATAAGTAAAATTAATAATAAGTATAGGAGGTATACTAAATACTTATATGGATATTAATTATGAACTCTATAAGATCTTCTATATCACAGTAAAAGCTGGAAGTATGTCTAATGCGGCAAAGGAACTATTTACATCACAATCGGCAGTTAGTCAGTCCATAAAACTGCTTGAAAATAAGCTAGGTGGACAGTTGTTCCATAGAAGGGCACAAGGAGTGTCCCTTACTGCGGAAGGAGAGATATTATATCAATATGTAGAACAAAGCTATGAGTTATTACAGGCGGCTGAAAGAAAATTTTTGGAATTAAGGAATTTAGATGCTGGCCAACTAAGAATAGCCGTAAGCACAACAGCTTGTAGTAACTTCTTGATGCAATACCTAGAGACATTCTCCTTGGCTTACCCTAATATCGAGATTTATATCAAAGATCAATCTACTCATTCTACAATTAAGCAGCTAGAGTCAGGCGAAGTTGACATAGGAATCATCAATCTGAACGGAAGCAGAGATTCTCTGACGGTGATTGGAAAAATAGAAATACAAGATTGTTTTGTAGTAGGTGAGAGATTTAAAGAAATATGTGATAAACCAATATTCTTAAAAGAACTAGTAGTAAATTACCCGATCATTCTCATGCAGAAAGGACTTAATACAAGAAAATATATTGACAACTTTTTCACTTCATATGGCTTAAAAGTAATACCTAAAATAGAACTGAGTACCATGGAACTGTTAATTGAGTTTGCTAAAAAAGGTTTGGGCATATCGTGTGTAATCGAGGATTTTGTTCGCAGCGATTTGGATCAACAACAGCTATTCATAGTGCCCATCCAAGAAATCATACCTAAAAGGTTTTTAAGTATTGCTATCAAAAAAGACTTGCCCCTTTCTTCAGCAGCTCAGAAGTTTATTGAGCTTTTTCAAAGCTGCACAGTATAAATTTATAAATTGGGTTATCTATTAAAGAATTGTCTAAAAAAAGCTCACTAAGGGCTTCTTATTTGACAGTCAACGAACCTCGCTTCAACCGCTCCAGAATGAGGTCGTCTGCTCCTGCGACAACTGGATGGTCGGTATAGTGAGCATTAAATAGGTAGATATCTAATCGGCAATGGAATAATCAAGTTCTTGTCCTTGGCTCGGAGCATGAACTTGATTTCTTAAAACAAAAAAGCCGTCATTTAGGCGGCTCCTAATGCAACATGGCTTTTGTCATCCGACATTTTTTTATTAACTCAAAGCTCAAGTTTACCAACCAATTTTTTTGAATCAATCTCCTCGTTCCGACATGACGTACCAACCGCAGTGCCCTTCGGCTGTTAAAAGTATAAATTTTTAGAAAATTCATAACTTTGGAACTATTTTTTTTCACAAAATTTAATGAACCGAAAACACAAAATAGCAAGTCTCTAAGTTGCAAGAGACTTGCTATTTTTAAGTTTTGGCGACTTGACCCTTAAGAATGAAGTGAATACTGCCACAGCGAACGTACCGAAAACATTTGTTGTGTGATGTATACTGTGTACGAATCGAATCGTTTTTGTTGCCGAGCGCATCACAACCGAGTGAGCTTCTACCCTGTGACCAGACAGGAAACGAACCCTTTGAAACCACTTACCAGATATTCTGATAAGCCCTCGTAAATCACGGCTTTTAGATGACAAGGGATTGCCGCACCTGTTCACATAACCGATTTAAAATGGTGTGCGTCATGTAGAAAAATTCTTGGTAATTGGATGGCTGCGTTTATGGATTTTCTAATTTATTGCTAGCAAAACTTTGGATTAGAAGGATCGTAAATTATGATCTGAAGATTGTTGAGAATTAATGATTATATTTTCAACATAATCACCAGCTAGTTTAAGCTGAAGGTCAACAAAGTGCTCAACGCATTCACCTTATGCTTATGCCGTTCTTCTTTAGTCCATTGCTCGATATTCTCTAGGCGCTCTCCTGGTTATTTCCTTGAAGTTACGATGAAAGGTTCTTAAATTGTTATAACCACACTTGATTGCAACTTCACCAATCGCCTGCTGGGAATTTTTCAGCAAATAGCATGCCTGTGAAATCCGAAAATGATTTAAGTAGTCTGTGAAGGTGATGTTCATTTGTTGGACAAACAACTTTGATAGATAAGGATAGTCATACTGCAGATATTTTGCAATGTCTTTTAATGTGCAATCAGTAGAATAATTTTCCTCTACATAAAGCAGCATCTTATAGAGCACCTTTGTCTGAGGTGATTGCTTAACTAGGGTAAACGATTTCTGATTTATCAGATCAGCACAAACAGCATATAAAAAACTTTTCTGGCTATAGATTGAATTCAGCTTACTAAAATCAATAGCTCTCTCCAAATGCAATGCACTGTCATTTGGAATTAAGCCTTTTAAATTCATAAAAAAGTCGCCGATCAACTCTGGCGAAAAAAGGATGATTGTAATATTAGAGTAATCGATGGTCTTAAATTCATGCATTTGATTTATAAAGATAAAGACCAGATCATTTTCCTTCAAAAGATACTCTTTTTGATCAATGGATACATATAGCTGTCCATCATTAACATAGATCATTTCATATGCTCGGTGAAAATGAAGGGGAAAGCTATAATTCTTCAAAGGAAAAAAATGAAAGAATTCTTCCCCCTCCATTCCATGTTTTTCAAATAAGACCATACAACTCTCCTTTGCCAGAACACTAATATTGTCTTAAAGTGTACTATATTTTGGATAGAATTAACAAATATTATTTCCTATAATAAAATAAATTGAATTTAAAGGAGGATATAAGACTATGGAGTATCACGTAGCAAAAACTGGTTCAGATCACGGCCAGGGGAGTCAGGAAGATCCATTTCTGACAATCAATAAAGCAGCTTCTGCTGCTGTGGCAGGAGACACGGTTATTGTCCATGGAGGGGTATATCGTGAATGGGTAAAACCAAAATTTAAAGGATTAAGCACCAAGAGAAGAATTACTTATCAAGCTGCAAAAGGTGAAAAAGTAATCATTAAAGGCTCAGAGCATATTCAAAGTTGGCAGCATGCAGAAGAGAATGTTTGGAAGGTTGTATTGCCGAATGAGTTTTTTGGTAACTATAACCCATATGCTCTTGAAGTGTCCGGAGATTGGCTCGTAACAATTGAGGAAACCAAGCATTTAGGAGACGTTTATTTAAACGGTATGTCTTTTTATGAAGTTAGCCGCTTTGAACAACTGATCGATCCGAAGGTTACAACAGAAGTATTGGACCACTGGACAAGAAAAATGGTTCCTGTTCATAATCAGGAACAGACAAAATATGTCTGGTTTGCAGAAGTGAATGCTGATAATACAACCATATATGCGAATTTCCAAGGCGCTGATCCGAACAGAGAATTTGTTGAGGTTAACGTTCGCAGATCTTGTTTCTATCCCCAAGAGACAGGGATTGATTATATTACAGTAAGAGGCTTTGAAATGGCGCAGGCCGCAACACCATGGGCACCTCCGACAGCGGATCAGCCTGGACTGCTTGGCGCCAATTGGAGCAAGGGTTGGATTATTGAAAACAATATCCTTCACGATGCAAAATGCAGCGCCATCAGTATTGGTAAAGAAGCCTCCACCGGGCATAATTATCGCTCCGTCCGGAAAGACAAACCCGGATACCAGTACCAGCTTGAATCTGTCTTTTCTGCTGAACGTAATGGCTGGTGCAAGGAAAAAATCGGCTCCCATATTATCCGTAATAATACGATTTATGATTGCGGTCAAAATGGAATTGTGGGTCACTTGGGCGGTGTCTTTAGTGAAATTCATCACAACCATATATATAAAATTGCTCTGAAACGTGAATTCTACGGTCACGAAATTGCAGGAATCAAGCTCCATGCAGCCATAGATGTCCAGATTCACCATAACCGTATCCATGACTGCTCTTTAGGATTATGGTCAGATTGGCAGACACAGGGAACAAGGATTAGTAAGAATTTATTTTATAGCAATAATCGTGATTTGTTTGTTGAAGTAAGCCATGGGCCATATATCGTTGATCACAATATAATGGCTTCTGAATATTCTCTGGACAATGTGTCACAGGGTGGAGCTTACATAAACAACCTAATCTGCGGTAAGATGAATCATTGGAAAGAAATGACACGATCTACACAGTATCACCTCCCCCACAGCACCAAAATCGCAGGTTTTTCTTTCATTTACGGCGGTGATGACCGTTTTTATAATAATATTTTCATTGGAGCTGATGGATTAGAAGGTGTCGGAACGTCCCATTATAAAAACCACACGGCTTCTTTAGAAGCGTATATTGAAAACGTACACAAAAATCCCGGAGACGCTGAAATATTTAACTTGGTGGAACAACCTGTTTATATTAATAACAATGCGTATTTGGCCGGAGCAGAACCGTTTGAAAGAGAAAAAGATAAGATAGTTGACAAAAGCTTTCATCCAAACTTCAGAATAGTTGATAAGGGAGAAGAAGTTTATCTTTCCTGTGAATTACCGGAAAATTTCGATGTTTTTCTAGGTGAAGTACATTCAACAGCAACATTAGCACGGGTACGTATCGTTGACGCTGAATTTGAGCGCCCCGATGGTAGTGAAGTGATCCTGGATACTGATTTGTTGGATATGCAGAGAGTAGAAAAGTCTCCAATAGGGCCGATTACACTTTTGAAAAAAGGTAAAAATTATATTAAAGTTTGGTAATCCCTTATAGAAAAAGCCTTACACCTCTATAAATTATGGTGTAAGGCCTCTTTCACTGATATCGCTTGAATATTTTTTCAAATATAAGATTTTTGAATTTAATTTTATTAATGATCTGGCACATTTAGGCTTGCATCACGTTCTAGAGAACATCAACAACGATGTGTCACTACCCTTGAAATCTTAATCTTCTGAACTAATCGTTCAAAATTACGATCTTACCATTCGCATCATTACTCTCCATTAAAAGATGAGCTTCCCGGATTTCTTCTAGCTTGAAAACTTTAGCAATCGGCGGAACAATTCCATATTCTTTAATATGATAGAACAGGTCGATTAGTACGTTTTCTTTGATAACTTCACTTGTAAATGCCGTAAAATAAACACCTGTCGGTATATCAATTAACGGTTCAAAGGAATCAAGTGTCCATTCATTTCCCAGTATCCCTGACATGCATAAGGTCCCTTGCTCTGAAACCAGTTGCAATGATTCCTTTATTGTGACGGTACCGACCAACTCCAGGACCTTGTCTACGCCATTTGGAGCGATTTTATAAACTTCTTTTGTAAAATACTCATCATCGAGTAAAGCAAAGTCTGCTCCAGCCTGCTGAAGATATGCCAGCTTTCCGCTGTTCCTAGTGGTTGATATGACTGTGGCGCCTGTACTTTTTGCTAGCTGAAGGGCAGCCAGACCAACAGAACTCGTCCCACCGCGAATGAGAAGCACTTCGTCAGCAGTTAATTGGAGACATTCGAATAAGGACGCATACGCCGTATAATACATTTCTGGAATTGCAGCGAGCTCAGTCCATTTCATTTCAATTGGAATGGAATAAACCTGTTTTGAAGGAATCAAAACATATTCAGCATAACTTCCATCAAATTCTCGGCCTAATCCCCCCATTAATGAAGCAACACGCTCCCCTTTTTGAAATGTGCTGTCAGATGGATCTTCGATCTGCCCTATGCATTCAATACCAATAATCCGTGGGAATTTGACGGATGGGGAATGTCCCTGTCTTGTAAACATTTCAGAGCGGTTTATTCCAAAAGCTTTGATCTTAACAAGTACCCAACCTGGTTTAACTTTGGGGATTGGAACTTCTTTTATCTTTAGTTCTTCAGGTTTACAGGCCCCTTCCAGTACAACAGCCTTCATAAAAGTGATCTCCCCGATCTAATGTAGATTCGTTTTTCAAACTGAATGAATAATGCATTCGTTCCAATAGCGAGACACGCTGACAATACACTTCCCCACAGAATCTTATCTATATTCATGGTTCGTAAGCCATCATTTAATATCGAGCCTAACCCGCCTGCATTTATAAATGCTGCTATAGTCGCCATTCCAATCGTAGATACGGATGCTAGCCTTAATCCTGTAAAAAGAGCTTTGATGGCCAAAGGCACACGAACATGAAGCAATACCTGAATACGGCTCATACCAAGCCCAGTGGCTGCCTCAATAATAGACTGTTCAACATGATTCAAACCTGCAATAAACTGACGTAGTAGGATATATTGGTTATATGCTATGAGCACGGTGATCGCTGTCGTTTTACCCAAGCCTGTCACGGGGATCATGATTGCGAAAAGGGCCAAGCTGGGAATTGAATAAAGAATCGAAAAAATATAAATGAGTAACCTGGATATCGTTTCTGAAGTCAGGGCTAAAATTGTTAAGAGTACTGTGACGACAATGGAGATCAGCATGATCACAATTAGCATCTCCACATGCTCCAGTAATGCAATTCCTAACTTATCCGGATGCTTAATGGCATATTCGATCACTTTAACCCCTCCCAGAAACGTTCTTGCTCTCTTGAAGATTGAATAAGCGATGCGACAAATTCATCTGCGGGATGAGCAACAATTTCTCTTGGCGTATCAAACTGACAGGCTTTACCTTGATTCATGATTATTACCCTGGTTCCCAGCTTAAATGCTTCATTGATATCATGCGTTACGAATAGGAAGGTTTTCTTAACTCCCCCATGAATCCGCAAAAGTTCATCCTGCAAATTTAGACGAGTCATGGCGTCTATGGCTCCAAAAGGTTCATCCAATAACATTGTATTAGGATTTGTTGCTAAGGCCCTAGCTAGTCCAATTCTCTGTTGCTGACCTCCCGATAGTTGAGAAGGGTAACGATTTAGGTAGTTTACTGGATCTAACCCAACCAAAAGTAACAATTTGTGCACCATTTCTTCCACCTTCGTTTTTTCCCATTTCAAAAGCCGGGGCACAGTAGCAATATTTTGTCCAATGGTCATATGAGGAAACAAACCCACTTGCTGAATAACATAGCCAATCCTTCTCCGTAGCGCTACAGGATCAATTTCAGCAATGTCATCACCAAATAGTTTTATCTTCCCTTGGGTAGGTTCAATTAAACGATTTACCATTTTCAATAGTGTGGTTTTTCCTGATCCGGACGAACCCAGTATGGTTATAAATTCGCCTTCCCTAATAGACAGATTGACATGATCAACAGCTAAGTCATTGGAGTTTGCGTATGTTTTGCACACATTTTGGAATTCAATTGCTATAAGACTCATGTTATCCCCCACACTCATTTAATTGAGTCATAAAATTCTTTTGCCACATCTTCATATTCTTTTTTATCCACGTCCACTTTTGCATTCAAGGCGGTTACCGTTTCCGTATCCAGCGCCGCACTCACCTTATTAATAACCTCAGCTATCTCTGGATTTGTATCCAGCACATTATCACGAACAACAGGAGCCAAGTTATACGGAGGCCATACTTGTTTGTCATCTTTCAACAGTGTGAACTGATCTTTATTAACTAGTTGCCCTTCTGTTGTGTAAGCTGGGGCAACATCCGCTTCATTGTTTTTAAGCACTTCATATTTCAAGCTGTTATCATATACTTTAGATGACTTCCAATTGAACTTACCATACACTTTCTCTAGGGCTGGAATTCCGTCTGCACGTTGGTCAACTTCTCCTTGTGAGGCGAATCGAAGCTTACTTACATGTTTTTGTAGATCAGTAATTGTAGTAATTCCTAGATTTTTAGAAACTTCCGAACGAATAACAAGTCCTGCTCCATCATTTGCTTTAGAGTAATCTAGCCAAGTAATTTTAAATTGCTTTTTATATTCTTCCTTAACTTTCTTATAAACCGCGTCAGGATCAGTGAGCATATCTACTTTCAATATGGATAATAAACCGGTACCTGTATATTCTGGATACATATCGATATCGTTGTTAACAATAGATGAATGGATAACGGAGCCCGCAATATTGGGTACTCGCTCTACCTTATATCCCGCACCCTCTAAAGCCAAAGCGTAAAGTTCACCCACAATCAAATTCTCAGTAAAATCTTTCGTACCGATCCGTATCGTTGCTGCTTTATCTTCAGCATTTTCTGTTTTATCACCACATGCACTTAAAATGAGCGACAATACAAGAAAAATTGAAATTGAAAAATACAGTTTTCTCTTGTTTCTAGACATATCTTTTACCTACCTTTTCAAAAATCTATATTTAAACAAAATACGCTCGGACATATCAAGCATTACCCCGACTGTAATTGCTAAAATTCCCACCGAAAACCCACCAATCAAAAGTAAATCCACTCGATTAAGTCCTAAACCAGTAAAGATGATTTCCCCTAATCCACCCGCTCCTATTTTGGCAGCCAGGGTAGCACTCGCAATGACCTCAATGGCAGCTATTTTAATCCCTGTCAGAATCATTGGCGCAGCTAATGGGAATTTGACTCGCCACATTACCTGTTGTTCTGACATACCCACTCCATGAGCAGCTTCAAGCAAAAAAGAGGGAACAGACTCTAAACCGGCTATCATATTCATTAATATAGGAGGAATTCCCAACAGTACCAGGGCAATTAAAGCTGGTTTTGTTCCCGTCCCCATAATAGGGATTAGAAGGAGTAGAACAGCTAAACTAGGCATAATTCTTAGAACTTGGAACAAGGATACGATCCATTTCTCTGTTCGTTTGTACTTACAGGTTACGTAACCCAACACAATTCCAATGGAGGCAGAGCAGAGTAAAGCTAGTAAACTTATTATTATATGCTCTTTCCCAGTTGCTAAAAAAACATGCATGTTATTTGAAAAGTAGGCTGTTAATTGCATCCATAAGCTGCCATTCAAGGTTTCTCCACCTTTCGTTTAATTTGCTTTTTCCTCGACCGCTTTATAATATAAGCAATATAATCGTTTTGAAAGTAGGCACCTTTTTATTAGATAGGAACCAAAAAGTAACTATTGGAGGATTAGACCGAATGATTACAAAAAAAGAGTTGCCTCTTTGTCCGGTGGCGACAACGGTTGGACTTATAGGAAACAAATGGAAGTTGCTAATAATGAGAGACCTTTTGAAAGGAACCAAACGTTTTGGTGAACTTCGTAAAAGTATTCCAGAAATCAGTCAAAAAGTTCTAACAGAAAATTTGCGGTCTATGGAAGAGGATGGTATCGTCATTCGAACCGTGTATGCCGAAGTACCACCTAGAGTCGAATACAGCTTGAGTGATTTAGGGAATACTTTAAGACCCATCATTAATGTTATGGAAACGTGGGGTTTGGAATATCATAAGCTCAATGAGGAAATTCCTCGTAACATGAAGGATTCTTAAAAAACTGAGCCCGATTAAGTGTTTTGAGGACGAGAATGACAAGCCTTTGAATATTTTAAAAACAACGGAGGACTAAGGTTAACATTAGTCCTCTTGGTTATTGTTCGTGCAACTGATAGTCACACCAACTATTTTGTGTAAAGTTTCAATAGCTAACCTGCAACAACGGAGATGATCAACTTTTAGAATATAAATTGGACCAGGAACATATAGAGCAGTGTACCGCCAGCGATGGATATCAGCATGTTTCTTCTCCAGAGATGCAGCATAATAATGACGACAATGGAAATCAATTCGGCCACACCATGAGACCCAGAGAAAAAAGTGACATCCTTAACACTGTAAATGACCAGCAGTCCTAAAGCTGCCGAGGGAAGCACTTTGCCGAGATACTGTACATATTTAGGTGTGGGACGTCCCGAAGGGAACAAAATAAATGGAATAAATCGGGTCATTATCGTTCCCAAGACGACCATTCCTATCGTTGTGATGTTTTCAAACAAAGTCATGGACATCGTGTCTCTCACCTGTCTTTCTATCTAGTGATTTTCTCATGAAGGAGAGCACGATAAGAAGACCTATCATAGATGGAACGATGAAATTTTCGCTATTAAAAATAAGCAGACAAAGGATCGAAATTCCCAAACCCAACACTGCACTATGATGTGTGCTCTCTTTCATCCATTGTTCAACAAAGATCACAACAAAGAGCGCTGTCATCACAAACTCAAGCCCCTCCATATTAATGCGCACCAGAGATCCGAAAAATCCACCAATGGCAGCGCCAAATACCCAGTAGCTATGATTAAGCAGAGTTACGAAAAACATATACCATCCCTTGTCCACTTCTTTGGGAATGTTTGCAGTGTAATTAATTGAAAACGATTCATCACATAGTCCAAAAATTAGATAGAACTTTTTGAATCCGGTGCCTCTGTATTTTTCAAGCATGGATATGCCATAAAATAAATGCCGGGCGTTCACCATTAAGGTCATTAGCAAGGCACCTAGTGGATTGAACGGACCGAGCAGTAAATGCACTGCAACAAATTCCATGGATCCGGCAAAAATAAATAGGGCCATAAGGATCGCATACCCCGCACCAAAGCCAGATATATTCATAAGAATGCCGTAGGCAATCCCTAGAAACAAGAATCCAGCCAGTATGGGAAGTGTGGAAGGGAAAGCTGATTTAAAGGCCAATTGAAGCTTACTTCTGTGTATCATCGTTGCTACATCTCCTTGACAAGATTACATTTCTTCGTTAGTTTAGCAATGCAAATACATACAATCAATGATACAATTGTATGCATTACAATATTGTGAGGTGTGCTATGCCATTTAATTCGTTTGAACATTATCCGATGTCGTGGAAACCTGACAGGGATAGATTGCAACGACCGCTTTATCGCTCTCTCGCCCTATTGCTGGAACATGACATCAGACATGGCTTTTTGGCTCCGGGTACAAAACTTCCCCCTCAGCGGGAGCTGGCCGATTTTTTGGATGTGAACTTCACAACGATTACACGCGCATACAAGCTTTGCGAGCTTAAAGGATTAATTCATGGTGTGACCGGAAACGGCACCTTTGTTTCAGCCAACGCGGCTCGGTCGGTCACCATTTCAAAAGATCCATCCTCAAACGTACATATTGACCTTGGTTTTGTTGCCTCATTTGAGCAAACCAATGATCTGGTTACTGAGGCCTTAAAGCACGTGGTAGAGAAAAGTTATCTGGAACAGCTATTGAATTACAATGATCCTGCAGGTATCCCGCATCATAAACTGGCTGCTCTCAATTGGATGAAGGCTTTTGGCATCCAGGCCGATACTGAACATATGGCGATCGTTTCAGGAGCCCAAAATGCATTAGCTATTACACTCTTAGCACTGTTTGAACCCGGGGACCGAATTGCGGTTGACCAGTATACGTATGCCAATTTTATTGAAGTCTCCAAAATGTTTCGTATCAAACTAGTTCCCATTTCAGGGGATGAGTATGGTATGTTACCTGAAGCTCTGGAAGACCAATGTTCTCAATCGAATTTACATGGTGTGTTTTTAATGCCTTCCTGCGCTAATCCCACGACCATTGTAATTCCGGAAAAGCGAAAAAAAGAATTAGCTCAGATCATTCAAAAACATCATTTGATCCTGATTGAGGACGACATTCATGCCTTTTTGTCAGCGGACATTATAGATCATTATGGTCAGCCGATGTATCAGCTGCTCCCTGAACAAACGGTTTATATTTGTAGCACCGCCAAATCCATCTGCTCAGGTCTTCGAGTGGCCTATATCGTGTTTAACGAAGCATTCAAAGACACAATGATGAAGGCCATATACAACGTCAACGTCAAAACATCCTCTTTGGACGCAGAGATCGTAACTGAGCTGATTCTGTCAGGAAAAGCAAATATGATTGTTACGAAGAAAAAACAATTGGCCGAGACAGCCAACCAGTTATTTGCTGAATTCTTCCCAAATACTCTCCACGGGGGACATCCACTGAGTTTTTATCGATGGCTACGTTTACCAAAAGTTATGCACGAAGCTTATTCTGAAGGTTTTTTTCTGGAAAAAGGGGTTCGTGTATTTCATTCCAATCGATTTCTGAGCGGTGGGAATGCAGAAGAAAATTATCTAAGAGTAGCGCTTTCATCCACTAGTTCTTTAGAGGAATTAAGAAGAGGATTAGAGATTTTAAGAGAGAGCCTCGAATGAATTGATGTCTTGATGCGTATAGCTACATTCAAAGGCTCAGGCATTATTTTATTTATATTTCATAACAAAGTACGAATGTTCACAGCACAAACAGTGTATGTCTTTTATTCGTCTAAAATGGAAAGCTTCCCTATGTAGCTTCCATTTTAAACGAACATTTGTCCTACTTAGCTACATATCCATCGAACAAAGAACACCATCAGATGTCGTATTGAAATGAACCTCTACGAACTTGGAACAGCGCCAATTTGTTGAAGTAATCCAAGCATATCGGGTTGACCATATTCTTCTACAATTTGCCCATCAGAGAATCGATAAAAATTCATCGCTTGAACCTCGATGGTTTTCCCTGTTGGAGGAAAACCGAAGAAACTGCCTTGGTGCGTACCTCGCATAATGAATCGCGCAGCCACCTTATCGCCTTCAGCAACCATCTCCTTCAGTGTCCATTGGATATCAGGGAAGCCAGTTCGCATCATTTGGATAATTGCAAGATATCCATCCGGTCCCTTCATCGCATCTTCCCGTGCTGGGACATAGAAAATCGCATTTGGGGCAATAAGTTCTTCTGCTAGCTTTACGCTAGCCGTATTTATGAACTCTGTAAACCGGTGCATCTGTTGTTTATTCGCTTCAATTGTCATTCTCAAATTCCTTTCAAAATTTTTTATCCTTTTCGTTTCGTGCCCATCACCATTGAAGTAAAAGGTTCCTGCTTGATCAGTAAATCTCCCTCACACATCAATATCATAATTGATAACTAAAGACTTCAAAGTTACAATATTAATTTAACCTAGGTTTTCAAATTCATAATAAGTTCGCTCGTGTTTTTTGTGAAGTAGGCACCTTAATGTTCTATAGTAACCATTTGGTAACTAATAATACTTATTTATTCATTCATTTCATCAACGTTATATTCGAAAAAATCAAAATCAGCATATTGTTGATGTTTAACACGATCGGCACAGGTCAAGCCAACAAAACTACCTGTAAACTCACCATACTTGCTATATTCATCAGAGAATATCGTGGTATCTAAGCCAATTCCAATAGCTTCATATTCTTTACCGTCATAACTCCTGAGCGACTGAAAATGTGTTCCTGCATAAAAGCGAAGCGTATACGCAATATTGCTGTAGGACGTAATCGGATTGTTCGCTGCCTGGTCCACATCCTGGGAGTTTACCGTCAACGGTTGTTCGCTAATTTTCCAGCTTGAACTGCCTCCCGTAATGAGAAACAACGAAATATCTCTAACATAGCATACGTCCCCCCTTTCGTTGATCCAGCTGTTAAGTCTCTTAGCATCCAGCCAATGAATATGTATTTTGTGGTTATGGATTGTTCTTACCAGTATATTGACATATCAGGTCTTCCGTCTTCTTCACATCTGCCAATAAGAGGCGATCAGCGGATGAAGTCTACCATTTTGTAGCTTTACTATGTCCACTGCAGTTACGTGGTTAACAAAAATGCTGACATCTATGTAACTCGATGTCAGCAGTCAGAAATCAGCACTGTCCATTGCTGTAAAGATACACTACGAAGTCAATAACCTTCAGCAGAATAAAAATAGTGAGTAGTTCTTCACCCATCCACCACATCTGCTTGCAAATCTGTTGCAATTTCAATCATCTTAGGCACGACAGCCTCATCGGAAATAGCCACATACACATCCCCCATGTAATGGCGAAAAGGTATTTCTACGTCAGCATACTTCCACATGAAAAAATCTCCCTCAATCGACATGGTGCTCTCAGCACCTTGTATAATAAGCACTCGTGAATACGAAAAGTCTGGCTGGGATGCAAAGTAATCTTTGCACTCCTCCAGGGAAATGGATTGCTCCACCGGACTTTCCTGCATGGAACGGGTGATTCGAAAACGCTGGTTCATTGATCTGCCTCCACAATTATGATTAAGAAATTCTGGCTTTCATACCTTATAATGTCCACTTGCTGATGTCAATGTTGATGGAACTATATGGATATTTATTATGTTTTCAAGCAGTTACTTTTAGGATGCATGTTCAAACTGACTGTTGTATAGATCAGCATAGAAGCCGCCTTTAGCCAGCAATTCCTCATGGTTACCCATTTCGATAATGTCACCATCCTTCATGACCAGAATCAGATCCGCATTCTTGATCGTCGAAAGTCGGTGAGCAATCACAAAGGAGGTTTTCCCCACAGTCAGCTGGTCCATCGCTTGTTGAATCAGCAATTCCGTACGCGTATCAACCGAGCTTGTGGCCTCATCCAGAATGAGCATGGGTGAATCTTCAATCATCGCTCTTGCAATGGTAATCAATTGCTTTTGACCGGCGGAGAGATTGGCTTTGTCGTCCAGCACTGTATCATAGCCCTGCGGCAGTGTTTTAATGAAGCTGTGCAGCCCCACCGCTCTACTAGCAGCTTCCACCTGCTCATCGGTAACATGATCTTTGGAAAAGACGATATTGTCACGAATCGTTCCTTCGAACAGCCAGGTATCCTGAAGCACCATACAGAATAATTCATGAATATTCTCACGCGTTAATTGACTAATCGGGGTTCCGTCAATGTAGATTTCTCCATCGTTCAGCTCATAAAACCGCATGAGCAAATTCACGAGCGTGGTCTTACCAGCACCTGTCGGACCAACAATGGCAATTTTCTGACCAGCTTCAGCTTTCATGGAAAAGTCCTTGATAATCATACGATCTGTATTATAGCCGAAACGGACATGTTTGAATTCGACATCCCCTTTGGCGGTGTCCATCTTTATGGTCTTGTGACGCTCATCTGCCAATTCTTCTTCACCCAGAAATTCGAATACACGTTCACTGGCGGCAGCCGCCGACTGCAGATTGGTTGCGGCCTGTGCCAGCTGCGACAAGGGCTGTGTAAACAGACGAATATACACCATGAAGGCGACAATAGTTCCGATAGTTATAGTCTGTTGGTTGACCAGCAAAGCTCCCACGACACAAACCGCGACATAACCAAAATTTCCAATGAACATCATGACTGGCATCATCAGACCAGACATGAACTGGGACTTCCATGCATTTGTATATAGGCGGCTGTTAATGCCATGAAACACTTCCTTGGCTGCTTGTTCCCCGTTATATACCTTGACTACGTTATGACCAGCATAGGTTTCTTCGATATGACCGTTGATCTGGCCAAGCTCCGCTTGCTGTGCTACAAAGTATTTCTGTGAATGCTTCATAATCACGCTCATCAGGCAAAAGCCGATCAGCGTAGCTACAATTCCGGTAATGGTCATGATCCAGTTTGTATAAAGCATCATAATCAAGGCGCCCACGAAGGTAGCCAGTGCACCGACAAGCGTGCCGAGACTGTTGTTTAACGTTTGTCCGATGGTATCGACATCGTTGGTTACGCGGCTAAGCACATTACCGTAACTCGTAGAGTCAAAATACTTCAAAGGCATATAATCGATTTTTCGAGACAGCTCTGTCCGCATCTTCTTTGTAAGACGCTGTGAGACGGTTGCTGTAATGAAGCCCTGGAAATAGTTAAAGATAAGACCAAATCCATATAAAAGCGCCAATACAAGAACAATCTTCTGAACAGCACTTACATCAATCCCGGTTACGATTCCTTCCTGAATCAGGTTGGCAATATCACTGAGCTTATCCGGGCCAATCACGTTGAGGGTGGAGCCGACCAGGGCCAGTACCATAGCTAGTACAATCATAGGCACATAGGCCTTGCTGTAGGATACAAGCTGGCTGATGGTCTTTTTAAAATTATTCGCTTTTTCACCAGCACCCTTGCCCCCCGCAGGGCCTTTACCCATGGGACCTCCCTGATTCATTTTCATTTGCTGGCTGTCGACGGTGTGTTCATTCTTATCCATGTATGAGTTCCTCCTTCGAAAGCTGCGAATATGCGATCTCCTGATAGGTGCTGCAGTTCGTCATCAGCTCTTCATGCGTGCCGCTCCCTACAATCTCTCCCTGGTCCAGCACGATAATCCGATCAGCGTCTTTGATCGTACCTATGCGCTGACCAACGATAAGTGTCGTAGCGTGGCCGGTTTCTTTTTTGAGAGCGGAGCGCAGAATCCGGTCTGTTCTGTAGTCTAGTGCCGAGAAGGAATCATCGAAAATATAAATCTCCGGCTGACGGTAGATGGCACGCGCAATGGACAGCCGCTGCTTTTGACCACCGGACACATTCGCTCCACCTTGCGAAATTCTACCCTGATATTGACCATCCATTTTTTCGACAAACTCCGTTCCTTGAGCAATACCAACGGCTTCTTTGACAAGTTTCTCCGAAGCTCCTGCTCTTCCGTTATCACCGTACGAAACGTTGGATACCACCGTACCGTTGAACAGTACAGCTCTCTGAGGAACATACCCGATTTTGTTATGGAGTGCCTGCTGATTATAGTTCCTGACATTCACACCGTCCACGAGTACCTCTCCCTCGGTCACATCATAGAAACGGGGAATCAGATTGATCACGCTGGTTTTGCCACTGCCTGTAGCGCCAATAAAGGCAACCGTCTCGCCTCGTTTCGCCGTGAAGCTGATGTTGCGAAGCACGGCCTCCTCCGCGTCCGGATATTTGAAGCTGACATTACGGAATTCCACTTGCCCCATAACGCTCTCTTCTCCAGTCGTCTCATGCCCATTAACGATGCTGGATTCGGTATTCAAAACCTCCATGATCCGTTTGGCAGAGATCGAGGCGCGAGGCATCAGGATGAATATCATACTTACCATCATAAAGGCCATAACCACCTGCATTGCATAAGAGGAGAATACGACCATATTGGAGAACAGCGTGATGCGGTCTGGTACGGCCGCCCCGTTAATCAGGTAAGCGCCGATCCAATAGATAGAGACACTCAGACCTGACATAATAAAGGTCATACCTGGGCCAATCATCGTCATTAAACGGTTCGCAAACAGGTTTGTATTCGTCAACTCGACGTTAGCCTGCTCGAACTTCTCCTGCTGATACTGATCTGCATTATAAGCGCGTACTACCCGAAGTCCGATCAGATGCTCACGTGTTACCCTGTTCAGATTATCGGTGAGACGCTGGATTCTCTGGAAACTTGGAAGAGCGAAAACAACAATGACACTTAGCATCAGGATCAGAGCAGCCACGGCCGCTCCTGTGGAGGCGGTCCACTGCCAGTTTTTATCCGCAATCTTCACAATGGCCCACACGGCCAGAATCGGTGCCTTGATGATCACCTGCAGCCCCAGCGCAACCACCGTTTGAATCTGCGTAACATCGTTCGTGGAGCGGGTAATGAGGCTTGCCGTCGAAAAGTTATTCATCTCTTCCATTGAAAAGGATAAGGTCTTGTCAAAGACCATCGCACGCAGACGCATAGCCAGCCCTGCAGCCACCTTTGCCGCGAAATATCCCACAATAATAGATGCAATCATACTGCCGACGGCACAAAACAACATGTAACTGCCGGGAATCAGCAGTTCTGACACAGGCGTTCCTTCCGTTTGCAGCTTGGTCGTGATTTCCGCCATATAATCAGGTAGCTTCAGATCAAGCCACACCTGCACAACGATGAAGGCTAGGCTGCAAACCACAAGCATCCATTCATTTTTCTTGAGATATTTGAATATCTTTAGCATTCTGTTGCTCTCCTTTTATCTGATAGTCTTTGATGTTTGGTGAAGTATAGTGCATCCTGCTCTGCATAGAAATTCAGCTTCTAGAGACAATAAGCTTAATGAGTCGGATCAGTTCTTTGGCATCTTCTTCGTCTAACTTTCGAAGAACATTCTCGGTCCATGCGATTCCTTCATTATACCTATCAATCATAAATTGCTTACCTGAATCCGTAATGAATACAATCACTTTACGTTTGTCGTTGACATCAGTACGCCGTACAACTAGTCCTTTCTTCTCCAGGCTCTTCAGTGCCGTTGCCACCCGTCCCGTACTAACGGACAAGTATTCGCTCAAGTGGCCAGAGGTAACCCCGTCCTTATTGAAATTCAGACAAATGAGAATCCCCATTTCGCCACGTGAAAAGTGCCCTCGTTCCTCTAATGCTGGTTTCCGCGATTTGACGATATACTCGAATAGTTCTTTCGCTAATGCTTTATAATCCAATGGTCACAACACCTTCTCCCTAATACCTTATAGTATGAGATAATTAATCTTATAGTATAAGATAATAATAATGTCGGGTTACAAAGTCAATTAGAGAAAATATGGAATACAAAAAAACCTTCGTAACCAGCTTGCATTTTTACCAATTTTTCTACACAAAAGTCCAATGGAAATGACAAAAGAAAACTTGAGGAGCAGTTTGCAACAGATATGGAGAAATCTCATGAATCTTGAAAAGGACCGGATCAGTACGGCTCAAATAATATTACTTGGGCTTTTCTCACTTATCGGGGATATGTAAGAGACTGCTTCTAAAAGTAAAGCAGCAGCTCACTAGGACTTGAAAAATAAAGTCTTAGACTGCTGCTGCTTTTACCAACATTCACTTCTACCATTAAAATCAAAGATACTACTACTATTTTTAAAAGCATTTCTGATAGCAGCATTTCGCTGTTCAAGCAACCATCTCCCGCCACTCAACTGTGACCCATGATATCAACAAGATCAAACTATTAGGAACGGAGCGCTTTCCGAGCTACAAAAGGTGAATTTCCTTACAACCTAATAAAACCAGGATGTAAACAGATTGTTAACCGGTTTATAGATCATCATGACCAGAAGCAATGGGCTCGGCACATTGATTTTGTACAAGGAGCAGACCACTACACCAATGCCCGTGATCCAAAACAAGCCCCAGACCAGAAGGTCACGGCGCCTGCTTCCTCGTGTCAGCAAAGGCACATCGATGACCGCACAAACCGCTGCTGTTGCCAGAAAAAGCAGTAACACCATTGCGCTCACTCCTTGATATCTTCAATAAAAGATTTGTCTGTAATACCAATTCGGTTAATCGACACGCTGGCTTTGTAATGGATAGGTAGCGATTTTAGGTAATTGTCCCCTTTTTTCTGTTGTAGCCTAGCCCAAGCTTGGGGGTTGGCACGGTAGATCAACTGTCCAAAGCCCATAATATCCACATTATAGCGCTCATTAATTTGCTTAACTGCAGTTTTCATCCGCAAGATAATTCGTTCTTCCGATTTCCTTTCCAGCCCTGTAATCACGCGCTCTGCTTCCAGATTATCTTTGCTCATTACCTCTTCAACATTACACAAGGCCTTTACATGGATGTAAATATGTGGTTCACCGTCAATAATCTTGACTTTACGTTTGGTGTCTGTATGAAGTGCTTCAATGACGATGGGCCGTCCGTCGTCTCCTATTACAGAACCTGAGCTTTTGACAACGTTATTGGTGATATAATTGTAGCCAATCGTCTCGTTATCGCTTAACCACCCGATCATCTTATCCTTCCGAAATACGGCTATATTACTGTACTGTAATTTGGCTGTGGGCGAGCTATCTTCCACATTGCTCTTCTTTTCGCCCTCACTAACACTGCCGGACATCTTCACTCCGGTTAGCACCGGATTCTTCCCCTCGTACAACAAATCTTCAATAAATTGGTTCAAAGAAACAGCGACTGTTTTGCCCGATGTCTTATAAGATTTGTCCAGGGAATTATATAATTTACTTGCCGGCAATCTCTCTAGCGGGGTAAGGACCTTCAGAACATCTTCGGCAGTGGTGTCTTTGGCGACCATGGCATAGTAATCATTACGCGGCTCTCGGCTCCGCTTCATCATATCAAGTGCCTCGCTAATTCCTGCCCGGGCAAGCTCCTCTCCAATCACCAGTATACGGATATGTCCATAGTAGCCGGCTCTCGCACTTTCCAGACTGTACTTGCGCTGGGCTTCATAAATCGTTGGGACCGTAAAGGTAGATACAATCACTGGCACCCCGGCACCTCCCGTCCCTCCCGCCGCCTGCGAGGCAATTGCTGAAGGAATAACCACCTGCAGTGTAACCTTATAGCCAGATTCAGCCTTATCTAGCCCCATTCCCAGCACAAAGGCCATTTCATTTAACTCCTGTCTTTCCCAGCACCCGCTGAGCAGCATAGGGACCAAAAGGGTAAGCAGCAGTCGCGAAACAGTTTTACGGTTTTTTGGGCTCATCTGCCGACTCCTTTTGCTTGGTTGTGCTTTGACGGTCAAGATTTTGAATCATACTTTCTGCCGGCCTTGTCTTTAAACGCGGCCAGGTAAAGCGGAAGATGGAATCCTTCAGATCATTTGAACGGTATGGACCGATCGGACTCATATAGGGCATGCCAAAAGAACGCAGACTCGCCAAATGCAGCACGATTAAAAAGATACCGAATAGTATTCCGTATAGTCCAATAAAGCCAGCTAGTCCGATAAGAACAAAGCGAATGATTCTTGCAGCGATCGACATGCCCGTCTCTGGTATCACAAAACTGGATATGGCCGTAATGGATACAATGATAACCATTGCTGATGAGATAAAGCCCGCGGCAACCGCCGCCTGTCCTATTACAAGTGTTCCAACAATGGATATCGCCTGCCCTATATTTTTTGGAATCCTCACTCCCGCCTCCCGCAAAATCTCATACGTTAATTCCATGAGTACTGCCTCCACAAATGCAGGAAAAGGAACGCTTTCTCTCTGTGCGGCAAGGCTGATAACCAGATTGGTAGGGATCATCTCCTGATGATAAGTCGTAACCGCCACATAAAATGAAGGCGCAAGCAACGTAATGAAAAAGGAAAGAAAACGGATGAACCGTAGCAAGGTGGCAATATCGGCCCGCTGATAATAATCTTCGGCAGATTGAAAAAAAGCGACAAAAAAGGTAGGCACCAACAGGACAAAGGGGGTTCCATCCACAAGAATCGCCACTTTGCCTTCCAGGATTCCCGCTGCGATAGTATCCGGCCGGTCGCTGTTATAGATCGTGGGGAACGGCGTAGCAGCCGTATCTTGAATAAACTCCTCAATATATCCGCTCTCCAGGATACTGTCCGTATCTATTTTGGCCAATCTGCGCTTCACCTCCTGCACCAGGTCAGGATTAGCGATGTTGGCGAGATACATAATGGATACACTGGTTTGAGTCACCTTACCAATTTGGAAGGTTTCTAGCCATAGCTGGCTATCTTTAATTTTCCTTCGAATCAGCGCCGTGTTTGTCCGCATATTTTCCGTGAACCCTTCCATCGGCCCACGTACAACTGATTGTGAGCTTGGTTCGCCTACATTGCGGTCCTCCCATCCAGGCAGTCCGATCCGTAGGGCGCTGGATGTTCCGTCAACCAGCACCATGATATTACCGGATAACAGCTCATGAACAAATTGCCCAAGGTCATGCGTGACGGATAGATCCCCCGCAATCAGCATACGTTTTCGCAAAAGCTCAATCTTCTGATTAGCATCAAGATCTCTCATTTGGTCAGGGGTACAACGTTCCTGAAGCGAAAATAATATGGAATTATGCAGAACCTGTGTATCCACAAGACCATCAATATAAAGCAAAGCGATATGCGTAGACTCATCCAATTCCAGCTTTTTAGTGATCAAATCGGTGCTTGTCCCGAGCAGTTGAACCAACTGCACCAAATTGTCCTCCAAGCGGTGTGATAATGTGCCAGTAATTGTATCCTTCATGTCACAACCTCCGCATTCCGTGAGCAAACTACAAATAGTATGACAGAAGAACTTGATAATTATCCCCTTAACATTCCTTTTCGACTATCAATTAATAATTATGTTATAAAATCACATACTAAAGGAAATGACAAAAGAAAACTTGAGGGGCAGTTTGCAGCAGATTTGGAGGAATCTCATGAATCTTGAAAAAGACCGGATCAGTACGGCTCAAATGATGTTACTTGGACTTTTCTCGCTAATCGGGGAAATGGCACTTGTGTATCCTGCAGCAATGGCAACCGGAGCCCACGAGGATGCGTGGATTGCCGCCTTGATTAGTATTCCGCTAGGACTTGCATGCGTAAAGCTGATGATATCTACATCAAATATTGATCCAACTAAAACGATTATTGAGCTTTCATTACAAGTATTAGGAAAATGGGTGGGTGGAGCTGTAGCGTTGAGTTATTTATTCTTTTTCCTGATTGCAGCCTCCACCTATATCAGAGAAATCGAAGATTTCATGTGCACACAGATTTACGAAGGGACACCCGGCGGGGTCATTCGCTTCATGGCGATTTTTCTGTTGGTGTATGGCTTGCGGCTGGGTCTTGAAACGCTGGGCAGAGCAGCCCAGATTTTTTTTCCTTTCTTTGCGTTTTTTCTGATTTGCCTAATCGTTCTCCTGTTCCCCGATGTCAAGATGGAGCGTATCCATCCTATTTTGAATACATCGTTTCCTGACATGCTGCACACCATTATGTTCGGTGTATTTTATCCCTTTGGAGAAATGTGCGTGTTCTTCATGGTGTATCCCTATGTCCAAAAACAAAGCAATACGAGCCGCAATATATTCATTTCTTTGTTGATCGGAGCTGTTGGACTCAACCTCATTTTGTTTCTCTCCCTAACAGTACTCGGGGCATATTTCTCAGAACACGAATTTTACGCTGCCTATATTCTTGCCCAGAGAATCAACATTGCCAATTTTTTGCAGCGGATTGAGGCTTTAATGGCCACCACGTGGATCATTAGCACCTATTTCAAAACAGCGCTTTTCTTTTACGCATTTGTTTTGGGGACAGCTCAGCTACTAAAGCTAAAATCCTATCGGCCATTGATCTTTCCAGTGGCATTTCTGATTTACGGACTGTCGCATCTGATTGCAAAAAATATTATTTTCTACGTCAAGGAGATCCCCGCCTACTGGGTAGATTGGGATTTCACCCATGCCATCGCTTTCCCGTTAATCCTGCTCGTTGTTTATCATATCAGGAAACGTATCAGTCACAACAACCAGCTAACGTAACTTTCGGGGCATATTCGGCAATCTTACGCACTTCTCCCTCCACAATTGCAAACCTTCTTCCATCTTCCATGCTCTCCGTGATCGCAGAGTTCATTCAATTAGACCTTTTGTAGAGTACCTTGATAGAGTACTTTACAGAAGGTCTAAAGGACGTACTTTTTTCTTAATCGACCAATTCAAAGTCCTTTATCGTTGCATTCGGTCTTAAAATCTTTTCCTGGTCAAATATAGCTAGCAGTTCATCATTTTTAACTTTGACAGGCCAATTATGATTAGCAAGAGCTCCTTTGCCCAAAGTAATAATATCGGCTGTACAATTTTCGACCATCTGACTTGCTTTAGATGGATCTTCCAGGTGTCCATTAGCCATCACTGTAATGTTTCCATACTTCTTGGCAAGCTCAGCAAGAGATTGTCTACTACTGTCTGGAAAGGCTGGTTGCCAAGCCTCATATTCCGTGACATGGATATAATCAAGCCCCGACTGTCCTAACTGTTGGAAAATCACTTTTGCCTCTTCTTCTTTACCAGCCCACTTATGCTCATAATCATTTACTTTCCCTTGGGAGATTCGAATCCCAACTATAAAGTTTTCTCCTACGGCTTGCCGAACTGCACTCGATACCTCAACCAATAAACGAACACGATTGCTGAGGGAACCTCCGTATTCATCCGTTCCCTGGTTTGTATAGTCCGTAAGAAACTCATCCAGTAAATAACCATTTGCACCGTGAATTTCTACGCCGTCAAATCCAGCTGATTTGGCACGAACAGCAGCATTCACAAATCCCTGAATTACGTTTTCAATATCTTTCTTCGTTGCTTCCACAGGCATCGGAAAAGCTCCTTCACCGCCATAAAACGCAAGTTGCTCTCCTTGTGGTTGCACTGCTGATGGAGCCAATATATTTGATTCGAATCGGTTACCTTGAGATAAAGCACCCGCGTGTTCTAACTGAACAATAATTGCTCCGCCAGCCTTATGAACAGCTTCCACCACCTTTTCCCACGATTTAGCCTGTTCGTCAGTGGCCATCCCGGGCTGGTTGAAGTAACACTGACTAAACAGCTCATCTGTATAGGTTCCCTCAACAATAATCAAACCAAATCCGCCATGTGCAAATGAAGCATAGTATTGTGCCATTTGATCCGTTGCAAAGCCTTCTGGAGAAGCACTCGTGCGTGTCATAGGTGCAACACCTAATCGATTTTTCAGCACTATTTTTTAGTTCTACAAAATTAAATCGTCCAATCTTCCGTCCCGAATTTTGCTGACCCAAGCAGGATCAACCAATAATGCATACAGTCGATCTTAGAACCCTGTAGTATACTGTGTAGGGATTGCAGTTTCTTTTTTCAATTTTGAAGCGGCTTCCAGTGACCAATAAGGATTTCTCAACATCCCTCTACCCACAGCAACCAGATCGGCCTCTTCATTTCCGATAACTGCATTCGCCAAAATTGGATCTTCTAGTCTTCCAACGGCCATCACCGGAATATCCAGAGCTTCTTTGATTTCTTTTGCCAAGGGGACTTGATACGCTGCGTGAGTTCCTGGTCTGCCCCATGCAGCTATAGGTCCCTCACCGCCAGATGAAATATCAAACATATCTACTCCTGCCTTTTGATATTCCTTGGCAAAAGCAATGCTTTCCTTAATACCATATCCACCTTCTACGTATTCTTTGGCAGAAATACGCATCAAGAGCGGCATATCTTCCGGCATCTCACCCTTCGCTGCCTGAATGATCTCCCGACCAAAAAGGGTAAGATCTTTACCGTATCTATCTTCCCGTTTGTTCGTAAGCGGCGAATGAAATTGATGAATCAAATAGCCATGTGCACCATGAATTTCAATGGTGTCGAATCCAGCCTTGACAGCGCGAGCTACAGCAGCACGAAATTTCTCAACTAGTCCTTTAACCTCTTCTGTTGTAAGCGCGCGAGGTTGTTTTGAATTTTCATCAAATGCAATGGCAGATGGCGCTACAGGAACTTCAGCATCTTCCGCCTTGCGTCCGGCATGCGCGATCTGGATTCCCACTTTGGCACCGTAGCTGTGACAAGCATCTACAATCCGTTTGAGAGCAGGAATCTGCTCATCTGACCATAAACCAAGATCAAAATCGGAGATACGACCATCCGGCTCTACATCTGTCATTTCAATCATGATAAAACCAGCTCCGCCTACCGCTCGGCTAACGTAGTGTATATAATGCCAATCTGTGGCGATCCCATCCTTTTTGTCAACCGAATATTGGCACATTGGAGGCATAACTACGCGATTTTTCAATTCCAAACCTTTAATTGTATAGGGACTAAATAAATCTTTCATGTGAGAAAGACTCCTCTCTGAGGTATATTATGAAATATATCAATCAAATGCATGCACACGCATATATATTAACACGTTTGTTTCATTTGTCAACTTTAGGTATGATTTCAAAACTTCAAAGTAAAATACGCCATTTACTCGTTGGTCCTCATCTTCAGATTTTTTGCAATGCATCAACAACTGAATCGTCACCAGTAATCAGATCAAAAGCTCGCTTGTATGTGTTCTTCTCATCTAAAGCTGCCACAATGGCATGGGCTACATCCTTACGAGGGATACTGCCATAGGTGATATTCTCCGCAGCAGCCTGCGCAATTAATTAATGTATCTGCACGGCCCAAATGGTCTATGGTGAAATTCACCAATGACTGAACTTCTGCATTGACATCTTGTTCTAATTAAATATTAAGTAACCGAATGGTTTAGCACATTACCAAAATAAAAAACATGCGCATGCATTTAATTTAGTGAAAAAATTACTTGCTGTCAAGTTTTGAATGCAAATATGGATTGCTTATTTTTCAAAAAAATACGTGGATGATTTGAATAAACTTTGCTTTCTCTTTTCATTCTAAGTTCTCATCCTCTTCGGCACGTTAAACTGTGAGCGCTTCTGGTATCCACTAGGAAGCGCTCGTACTGTATATTAATTTTGATGTGGAGGAAAATCTACATTCTCATGCTCTCCATAAAAAAGCTCAATGCATTGGACACCCACTTCTTGGGATGAAGAACAAGCTGAATTTCCAGCTTGAGCTCAGCATGCTCAAAGGGTAACACCTTCAACTCTTCCCGTTCAATCTCCTCCAGTGCAGCCATTAGAGGTAGAATGGATATACCCTCTCCAGTTTTGATGCTCCGTTTGATCGCTTCCGGATTACCCAGCTCCAGGCTCACGCGATAGGTGATTCCATTTGCTCGAAGCACTCTCTCCAACAGTTGTCTGTAGTTGCACGTATGCTCGGGCATAATCCACTCCGCATCTACCAGATCATCCAGGCTGATTCGCTCTTTAGCGATAAGCGGATGGTTTGGATGGACAATCAGCACAAGCGGTTCTTCTCGAATCGTAATCCACTGCAAGGCCGGATTGCTTGAATCGTCCGCGAGGATCAGCCCGACATCGGCCTCCCCTTCCCTGACCTGGTGCAAAATCATCTCTTCGCGATCCGTATGCAATCGTATGTTCAGATCAGGGTATTCTTTGCGAGTCGCCTGCATATACGGCGGCAGAAAATACGAAGCGATGGAATCCATAGTACCGATCGTCATGGAGCCCCCGCCCTGCTTAGCCAATTTTTCTTTCGATTGCTCAAAAAGCTCCAGCATTTGTCCGGCAAGCTTGAATAGCTCTTCCCCGGCGGAGGTAAGACGAATCTTGTTGTTGCTGTAGCGCTCGAACAATTTGACTTGATACGTTTTCTCCAGCTTTTGAATCTGGGTCGTGACGCTGGATTGTGCGTAACCGAGCACTTCTGCTGCTCTTGTAAAGCTTTCACGAATGGCAACTTCCCGAAATGTTTGAAGATAAATGAAATCCAATCTGGCCACCCCATCGGAAATTTTGATTAGAATCATCGTTTATTATAGATAACTCTGATGCTGTCTCCTATGTTACATTAGATTTAATTCAACGGGAAGGGATAACTGATGATGATGAACGAACAACATATTCATGGGATTTTCATACCGCTGATTACACCTTTTACGCGTGACTATAAGTTGGACATCGATTCGTACCGGAAGTATGTTACCTATCTTGCAGGCCATGACATCCAGGGTCTGGTCGTTAACGGTACGACAGGAGAGTCGCCAACCGTATCCTGGGATGAAGTGAAGCAAATGGTTCAGGTGACGCAGGATGTTTTGAAGAGCATGAACAAAAACATTCCGATCGTCATTGGCACGGGAACGAACGATACTTATTCAACGGTGCATCGGACGGAAATGGCGGCTGAATTAGGAGCGGATGCAGCCATGGTGGTCACTCCGTATTACAACCGGCCGACGCAGGAAGGAATCTTGGAGCATTTCCGTGTCGTATCTCGTGTAGGCCTGCCTGTGCTTGTATATGAGATTCCTGTTCGCACGGGCAGTCGCATGACAATAGATACAATACGCAAAGTGCTGGACCTGGATGGCGTAATTGGGCTCAAGGACAGCACGGGCGGTCTTGATCTGCTTTTAAAATTGACCCAGTACGAGACCAAGCCTGTCCTCTGCGGAGAGGATGCCTATTTCCATGCCATGCTATGCCAGGGAGCTGCCGGTGGTATGCTTGCATCCGCTCATCTCAATATCCAGGAGTATGTGGATATATACCAACGTTTTGTGGCTGGCGACATAAACGGGTCGCGAGACAGTTTCATGCTACTGGAACCGGTGATCCAGCATGTATTTGCAGAGCCAGCCCCGGCCGCGATCAAGTGGTGGCTTACCCAGAAAGAGATTATTGCCGCCGAGCAATTGCGTCTGCCACTTATGCCACTGTCGGATCAGGTGAAGCAGGGTCTCCTGAATTCAATCGTATCCTGATAAATCAGCTTATCTCAGACTACCCAATCATAACGTAGAAGAAGCATCTCCTGGACAGGAGATGCTTCAATTTTTAGCCGGAACTGACAACCTTCAGAAAAACGAATTTAAGAAGATACTCTCTATGGTAGAACGCTGTATCGGTGTTTTCATCCTAATGAGGTCCGCAATCTGAAAAGCTTACAAGCAATAGCTAGATGGTTGTTAGTAAATCCAGTTGCAGCATTAAGGGAATTCTTTATGTAAGCGAAATTATTGCAAAAAGAAGGCTGCCGGTGAATTTCACCGACAGTCCTTCTCTTCCAAGCAGTATACTCCTCACTCCTATTCGCTGGACAGCTCCTTGAGCGATTTGACTTTACCATGGGGATGCTGTTCTTGCTTTCGTGACTTCCAGGCTGCTTCTTTCCTTTTCTTCTGGTGAGCCATAACAGATATCCTCCTTTGGAAATTGTGATGTATACTACTTTCTTAAGTTGTCATTTCTCAGCTCTGTTCATTCATAAAACTAAATTCGTTGGATTTTTGTAATAATTCAGGGGTTCCAAACCGTTTCAAAGGAATAGCTGGGAGCATGGCTTCATGTATTCTGGGTTTGCTGGAGATTGCATTAATTGAGCAGACGGCGCTACTCAAGCGCTGCACTGGGAACAATTTTTAAAAAACAGCCGATTTCTCCTTAACATACTAGAAATCGGCCTTTGCCTTCCGAAAAGAGGATTTAGTACATATAATACAACACAAATAATTAGAAATATCGGTGATGCGCCCGAAAGATTGGAAGGTGTGTAAGAAGGCTACTTATCGGCTGAACCGCTAGTTTCCGAGAAATAGTTATGTAAGTGATATAAAAAATATTATCATGTTCATACATTAGCTGTTATTGTAACTCCCTAAAGGACATGTTTTTTAAGAGACTATGAAGAACTTGTATTCTTCATAGTCCTATTTAATGAACTAATGATCAATTACTCAGCAAATGATGCAAGTGAACTGCCTTCCCACATTTCCCCCTTATTCAGTGTCCAACCATCATTATAAAGATTGTAGGCACCTTTATTAGCTGCGGGGCTCCATCCCTCATCCCAAGCTAAGAAATAAATGGTTTTCGGATATTTTTCTTTAATGGCATTGATAAATAAAGAATAATCCATACTACCATTGGTTGCCTGCGGACCGACTTCTGTGAAAGCAAAAGGCTTATCAAGAGCTGTTAACTCGTCATATCCTTGAATCGAATAAGGATCTGAGAAATAAGCGTCTAATCCAACAATATCAACATATGAAGATCCAGGGTAAAAGTCTGTCTTAAAGTTTCGGTTGGCGTCTGGTGCGTATACCCATATCAGGTTGTCCAATCCTCTTGTATCGGTCATATAATGATAGACTTTTTTATAAAGCTGTTGATATAAAGTGATACGTTCGCTATCCTCTTGGTTATAGTCGGTGAGTCCCCACCAGAACCATTCTCCATTCATTTCGTGAAGAGGTCTGAAAAGAACAGGAACACCTTCATCTTCTAACTGCTGAAGGCCATCGGCAATTTTGCTTAACATAGCGTCTAATCGCTGGCCCTCTTCAGTTGATGAGTCTAGGATTCTTTCATACTGACTGTTTGAGATTGGGGTTTTATAATTTCCAGAGTTAAACGCAGGGTTAGCCAGATGCATACTGATCTGAGGTATACCTCCGTTCTTCCAATGAGAGATTAAATCGGTGTTACAACTATAATCGATCGAATCGGCAATATTAGAAGTCTCCATCCATCCTCTTGAATAATCACAGCCATACACGGCAGGGGACTGTCCTGTTGCATTTTCAATTCGATTAGCTTCGGTCATAGAAAATGACGCATTTGTGTACCCGCCGAATGCTCCTGACACTACGCGGTTTTCCGATGACAGATTAGCGAGCCAGTTCATCACTTCCTTGGTTGTGGCTTGTCCATTAGGATTCACCGTATGTGCAGATGCTGTCTGTGAGAAAGTCGAAGCGATTAACAGAATCCCCAATATTCTTATGTACCACCTCCTCTCTAAAGGAACGGCTGGTCGATTTCTACCATCGTATTCATTTAATTGATTTCACTGTGATATTTCTCCCTATGACACTTCTGATTGCAAGCTACATTATTTTTCATTCTAGGAAGTTGATACCAACTTCCTAGAAAATTTTACTTTTACGAATAAAAGCAGCTCATTTATATCGACCTCAAATGAATAGATTAAAATAGTTCTTATAACAACTATCATTCAACTTCACAAAGAATGTTAGAGATAAGAATATGCTTAAAGTAATATTTTCCTTTTCATTCTTATGAAAATATTCTTTTCAAATTATTGTTATTATGTGCTATATAGAAGACTTTATGCCCGCACATTTGACACGCCATGTTATAAAAATCAAAAGAAATAAATAGCGGCTAACCAACGTCTATCAAAATAAGTCGATTACATCTGAAGGCTTAGCGTAGATTTTCGCAAAAACAAAAAAGCCGCCAAAATGGCGACTTCTTATGCGTATATGTTGTTGTCTCTCCTTGCAGTGCTGAAGTCTGCACCTGTGTTCCACCAACTTATTGTTCCTCGTTAGCTTTTATTCTTCAACTTCAACAATGATGTTAACCATAGATGCATCGTGATTTTTAATGCGAAGTGGTGCTGTGAAAGCAGATAATAGCTTTTTACCAATTAATGGTGCAGGGTTTATGTCTTCGTAAATGAGCATTGTCGGCTCTTCATATTTTTCATGGTCTAAGAAGGCATGGTGAACAAAATAGCCGTTTCTTTTGGCTTCTTCCAGATTTTCAATGCTCATGGTATCAATGGCCACAGCTTTGCAGTTCGGCAAATTTTTACGGATGAATTCCGCTGCTTTGGGAGAGACGGCTGGGAAATTATTAGCGTATTTCTCAAAATCCGTATCTCGGTGTTTCCAATAGCTTGTATTTAAGATGAGAATATCCGCTTCATGCAGCTCTTCATATTCCTGAAGCATTTCAATGGTAATAAAGCCGTTCGGATCAAGAGGACAATCAATTAATAGCGGTTTTCGATAGATGAATTCTTCAATCGGAACAGCATCTATTCCCTTACCGTTATTTAAATGATGCCACGGTGCATCGACATGGGTGCCGACATGAAGATACATACTTAACACACTTCCATTCCAGGCATCCCCTTTGTCCAAACGCTCTCTAGGCTCTAACTTCACTTCTGGCAATCCTGGATAAACAGGCATTCCTTCATATATTGGGTAACCGATTTCAACGTATTTTGACATACTAAGACGCTCCTGTAATTTTAGTTTTAAGAATCCATTATTATAGGGGATATTCGCCTAATGTGTAGCTTCCGAAAAGTATAAGCGGAGTACAAACAGACAAACTGATAAAAAGACCATACCCCTACAGGTCAACTCCCTCATTTTAATTTATATTTTATATTCAATCGCCCTATCTTTCCTGAAATCGTACGACCACTTCTCCTTGATTGTCCTTTTAAGAAAGATAATATAAAAATAATAAACGATTATCCTAAGATATTAAAATAGGTATCTCTCCAAGCAGATTCTTTAAGTTAATAGAATCCCACGGCATATGCTCCGTTATACCTAATCCAACTACATCTGTTTCTTCAGATAGTTCTTTAATCAGATTAAGTAGCTGAGGCATTTGCATTGTTCCCGCAGGAGAAAAATTATAAGGTGCTTCAGGGTTGGCGAATAATAAAGAACGAAATGCTTTTGGGTCAAGCACATCTAAATCAAGGTGAATAGCTAGGTGCTTAATGCCACTTTCTTTAATCCACTCTCTTATAGATTCAGTACTATTCGTTAACTCTTTGGTTCCTGCAGTTTTAATTCCTAGTCTTTGAATCATTTCTGTGTCTGATTCTACAGGAGCTATATCTAGTCTTTGAAACGCTTCTGAAATGACTTCTGATTCTTGTTCTGTAGGAGCCGCTAATCCCGCGATAAAGACATTTTCAGGTTTTAGTGGGATTTTCACATGTTTTGTGAACTCCTCATCTCCTTCTCCCAAAAGATTTCCGAGCGGTAATGTATGACCGTTATCATAGCCCACATATCTAACTAAATCACTGTGAGCATCGATCCAAATTAAACCTAATTCCCCACCGTATCGTTCGTTCAAATAGGCAAATGGAGCTTGTTCCACTAAGCAGTCACCACCAAACATTACAATGCGATCTGGCTTATGAGCATCAATGATATGCTGAGCAGCCTCTAACTGTTCAAGTAGCTGTTTTCTCCCATTCATACCGTTTTCGTTTTCAAGCGGAGTACCCTTATAAGCTTGAACTGGAACATGAATAAGAGGTTGTTCATTATCCGGAGCTAGCCAAGCAAGCAGTTCGGCTCCAAAAGAGTAATTAGGATTGTTTCCCCCTTGCCATTGTGGCATTAACAGGCGTATTGTTTTTTTAGTCATGTTTTTCTCTCCTTTACTTCAAAAGTAAGGTTAGTATAAACTGAACACAAATAAAAACGTAGTACGCACTATTTTGATAGGTACTACCCGAAAGGATAGTGTAAACATGAGTATGGCTGAATTTAAAGGTAAAGTTAAAAATATTCAAGATACACCTTTTGGTTATACAGTTTCATTGATTGGTGGTAAATGGAAAATGGTTATTATTTATCTCCTAGCCGAAAACCGAACAGTTCGCTTTAATGATCTGAAAAGACAGATAGGGGCTATTACTTATAAAACATTGAGTTCACAACTAAAAGAACTGGAAGCGGATGGTCTGGTGAATCGAAAAGAATATCCTCAAGTCCCCCCTAAAGTCGAGTACAGTCTCACAGATAAAGCAGAAACACTATTACCTGTTTTGGAAGGGTTATGTGAGTGGGGAACAAAAAACCAAAATAATTAAATCCAGTTTTCTACTAAAAATCCTGTATGCGAAAAATTGTCCTGTTTTCCAACACTGCTATCCCAAGTTAAACTCTATGGTTAACAGCAGTGACACTTTGTTTATTTAGCTCTAAATGCTGAAGATGCCGTATTCATATACTTCCTCTTATTCTCCAACCGAAGAGGAAAGGCGGCCTTCCATAATGGCTCTGATTTGTTCGGTCGGCATCTTCGGGTGTCTATCGTGCGTCAGCAGAACGTTGATTCCCTGTTCCACGTCCGTCAGCTGTGTGTAACAAAAACCTTGTACGACAGGTGAATGCAGCAATGACTGGACATCAGCATGCAGCCGTTCTAGAAATTCTATTATCTTAATTATCGCTTCAAGCCAGATTTATCTCCCGAATCACTTCAAGCGGAACCTTCGGTTTTCGGTCTTCCGTCAACAATCCGTTGACTTCCTGCTGTACATCGGTTACCTGTGTATAGCAATAGCCTGAGAGATAGGGGGTCGCTTTAATTGCTCCGGTGACTGCACGGAAACGTTCGATAAAAGCTTCGACTGAATTCACCTGGTTTCCGTATCCCCAGCCCATGTCCGTCTGGAAGGCAATGCCGCCGAATTCGCTTATGATAATTGGTTGTCCCCGGTAGGCATATCCTTCTGCAAAGGCATATTTCCAATTGTTAAAGGAGATGCTGTTGTTTACAATGCTTTCCTTGTCCTGATATCGCTCCAAAAACTCTTCGCCCGTCTCCACATAATCATGAAGGGTTAAAATATCCGAGACTGTATGCTCCCATCCGTCATTGGTAATCACCGGACGATACGGATCAATCGTCTTCGTCAGATGATAGATGGTTTGCGTGAACTGCTGCTGCCTTACATCATGTCCAATGGTCGATATGCCCCACGATTCATTGAACGGGACCCAAGTTATGATGCTCGGATGATTGTACTGCTGCGGCACGATTTCCAGCCATTCCTTCGTAAAGCGGCTAACCGCCTGATCATTGAACTCAAAGGTCGCCGCCATTTCCGACCAGACGAGCATGCCTTTCACATCACACCAATATAAAAAGCGAGGGTCTTCCAACTTCATATGTTTACGAACCCCGTTATATCCCATCGCGGCTATTTTATCGATATCTTCGATAAGAGCTTCTTCAGACGGCGGAGTCAGATGTGTTTCCGGCCAGTAGCCCTGATCCAGAATCAGCCGCTGGTAAAGAGGACCATTATTCAATAGAACCTGTCCGTTTTCAATCGATATTTTCCGCATGCCAAAATAAGAATACACCCTGTCGCACTCTTTCTCATCCTCATACAGAATAAACTCTACATCGAACAAGTTTGGCGATTCCGGTGACCACAAGCACTGCTTCCATGGACCACCGGCTTCATGAAATACATGGACCTCTACCGTTATCCAGGGCCTGTCGGCAGATAGGCTGACCTTTTTCACATGCTGTCCTTTCAACGTAATCCGTGTCTCTAGGCGTAAATTATCTTTACCCTCGATACCCATGAGCTGAAAGTCAAAGCGGATCATATGACGGTCGATATCCGGTGTTATCTTGACCTCATTGATTCTTACCTCATTCACATATTCAATCCACACACTTTTCCAGATTCCGGTGCTCTGTACATAAAAGCATTCAAAGTTTTGATCCACCCAACGCTGCTTTCCCCGGGGCTGCGTGCAGCTCTGACTATCCTCCACTTTAAGCACGATGCTATTCTCCGAGTCGTAAGTGATATAGGGTGTGATGTCGAAAGAAAACGCAGCATAACCTCCTTCATGCTCACCAGCCATAAATCCGTTCACCCAGCATTTCGCTTTATAATCTACACCCTGAAAATGTAGAATTGTCCTTTTCGCTATTGCCTCCTGCGGGACCTTCACGCTCCTGCAGTACCAGATCACCGGATGGAAGGTCTCGACTCCGATCCCGCTTGCCTTGGTTTCATAAGTAAAAGGTACGAGGATTTTGGCTCCCTTCGGAAAATGATGATACCATTGCTCGCTTTCACCCACTTTGCCGTCGTCGAAGGCGAAATCCCACACCCCATTCAAATCCAGCCACTCTTTACGTACAAATTGCGGCCTTGGATAATTTTTGATATAAGCGTTTGTAGTCATACAGTTTCCACCTATCCTTTGATATATAATTAGTCACCTTAGCCTGATGACTTTACAGTGCATTGCTATCATCTGTAGGTCCGATCGTCATCCTTTACCTCCGCTTCGAAATACAAACAATAAAATCGATTTGTTACACTATTATTGTATCTTTAGGGGATTATATAGTGATGCATTTTTAATGTCAACGCTTTCAAGTTAATTTTATGTAACTAATAAACTGAATAAGGCTTTAGCTACAGAGCACCTGCAACTAAAGCCTATCCATTTCACCAATATCTCAATCCATAACATAATTCACAGTCATTTTGATATTCTGATCATAATCTCCAAATTGCTTTCCGAACAGGTTGAGCCCACCTTGATGCACCGCATCTGGCTTAATTCCGATCCGCAAACGCAATTTGTGGCTGTTTTGCAGGTTGAGCTGATCCAGTGTAACCGAGGAAACCTTCTCCATATCCAGCGCAGTCTTCTCTTTATCTACTCGCCAGGTCTTGAGCAACCCATACTGGGTAGACCACTCATACCACCAGGCAGGATTCAGCTTGCCGCGCCTGTCTCCAAAATCACCGGGACACGTCCACATGCCAATCTCCACGCCATTAACCCACAAGGAAATATCAGAAGGCCAATTGTTGTCATAGTTTGGTGCTTCAGAACACATTTCCATCGATAGCTCAAGCGATTCTATTCGCGCTCCTGCCGGTATTTCGAGCGGCATTAAATACTCGACATAGCCCTTGCGGAACCATATCATCTGGGCTCCGATATGCTTCGGGTGGAAAAAACTCGCCGGTTCGTCCTCGCGTATGATCATCCCGTCTGCATTGGCCATACCGCACGTCGGTGAAACCTCACAATCGCTATAATGACCGATCGGCATGTCCACTTCGTAGATCTGTACATCCCCTTTGGGTACTGCTTTTTCAAGATTTAGCGCAATATGAATGTCATCATAATTGCGGCTGCACATCTTCATCGCGCCGCGAGAGGCAGGCAGCAGCTCTGTATTAATCAGTCTAGCAGCCTCCAGAACCTTGATATTGTTGGCTACCGTAGACACCGGAAGTTGAAGAGCTTCCGCTATTTCTACAATATTAAGGTTTTTAGAAATCAAGAGGCGGAGAATATCAACTCGGGAACGGGTGGATAAAGCATGCGTAACCGTTACCAGCTTGTCCGGATCATCAAAACTAAGCTCAAGCATTGCATCACCCATCTCAATTTACTGTGATTATATTACAATAAGTTTACTTGTATGCTTTGAAACAGTCAATAATATTGTATTAAATTATTAATTTTGTATTAAATACCGATCATGTCCGATTTCTCTGGTTCAAGAACCCATAGGAAAGACAGCGATTTTTGAGCGGAACCCTGTATACAAATGCAACACGTTATTCCTTTGCTTTATGCAATAAAAAGCCACTGATCTTCGGATTAAGATCAGCGGCTGATGCTCTCTTCATTTTAAACTTTCTTTAATACCCATACTCCATACGGTTCCAATGGTACGGTACCAGTAAGCCTGCTACCGGAAAGGAGTTCCTCCGTCTCAACACTCAGTTTAACCTGAGCCGTTTCTCCGCTGTAATTCAGTAGAAATACCAGCTCTTCTTGTACATCCGCACGAATAGCGACTTCTACCGTCGAAGGAGCTTTGCACCACCCCGCAAGCGGAGATGTCACCGGCAGCTGTCTTAGGAGCTCAGCCGCTAATGCTAGGTCAAAAGCTGCACCCCAATAGTAGACCAGTCCCTTGCCGACACGGTTGACGGTCAAGGCCGGTTTCCCTTCATAGTAGCTTGATGCGTACTCTGCGAGTACTTCTACCGTATCAGCATGAACATTCAATATATCGTTGAAGCCTGGAGCCCAAAAATCAAGAGCTTGATCCTTAAATCGCACCGATACAGGTGATGCCGTCCCATTTATCATCGTAAAGTCCTCTACGTGGACGCCGCTCATTGCGGCTGCAGGGCCTGGGAGTGGCTGCATGCGGCAGTGACCGAACTCGTTCTTATAACCGGTGCGGCAGCCGAAGATCAGGATGCCCCCATCCTCTACATATTTCTGTAACATAGCTGCCGTACTGTCTCGTAGGATCGCCGGATGCGTGTATACCAGCACCTTGTAATTGGCCAGTTCCCGCAGCTGTTCTGATTCCATACCCGGACGGATTGTAACCATATCCGAAGGTATATGTCCATACTGCAGTGCCTTGTACCAGCCGAGCTCACTTTGCTTTGTCAAGGGACCATACCATTTATCCAACTCGCCATCCCACTCGTTATCATAGTCACGAAGTAGAGCAACCTCTGCCACGTAACGTTTGCCAAGAATCCGCCCTCCAACCTTTTGCAACTCCTTTCCGACGCGGCCTGCTTCTGCGACCCGACGATTCGGCTGATTGTGATAATCATTAATTCCATGCCAGTACATTTCCGTACCAAACGTTGCCGTTCTCCAGCGGAAATACAAAATCATGTCTGCCCCGTGAGCAATGCTTTGGTAGGTCCACAATCGCATCTGCCCCGGGCGCGGAGATGGCATCTCCATCCTGTTCACCCATCCTCCTGGACCGGATTGCTGCTCCATCACGCAGAAATTTGGTGACATCCCTCTGACGTTACTTAAAGTAAGCCCCCACTTGCGATCCAGCAATGGCTTCTCCCCTTGGTCCGGATAAATGGTACTGAATTGAGGGTAAGAATCGTACGAGAAAAAATCAAGCAGTTGATCCGTCATTTTATGGCTATCCAAATGCCCGAATACACCGTTGGTTGTCACCCACTGATTAGGCGCCACTGACCGAATAATGTCCACTTGTAGCTTGGCAAACGAAATGGTGTTATCGGATATAAATCGCTTCTCGTCCAAAGCCTGATGAGGATTCGTTGACCCGGATACGGTCGGACGAGTTAGATGGACCTGATTCCAGCTGTCGTAAGTTTGATTCCAGAATACAGCCCCCCAGGCCTTGTTGAGTTGCTCCAACGTACCGTATTTTGCCTCTAGCCAGCGCCGGAAAGCCTGATGATCTGCCTCGGCATAGAAGACGTTTATCTCGCAGTTCAGCTCATTATCAATTTGCCACCCAATGATGGCCGGATGATCTTTGTAATGTTGTGCCATCTCTCTTGTAATACGTGCGCAAAGCTCCAAATAAACGGGACTGCTGTAGTTATAATGCCGACGCTGACCGTGTTGGAACGTGACCCCTTCCATGGATACGTTCAGCACCTCGGGATACTTATAAGTAAGCCATGCCGGTGGCGTAGCTGTTGGTGTGCCCATGATCACTTGAATCCCGTTCGCGTCTGCCTGCTCCAAGAAACGGTCAAACAGCGTGAATTCGAACTTTCCTTCCTCCGGCTCGAAGATCGACCAAGCAAATTCTCCAATCCGAATGATGCTGAAGCCCAGTTCCTTCATTCTTATGAGATCGTCCGACCACAACGATTCGTCCCAGTGTTCAGGATAATAACAAGCTCCTAAATGAAAGCGATCTAAAGATAAGAATTTCGGCATGCTCCAATTCTCCTTCAGTAGAAGTGATAGTACAAAAATGTGATTATCTGATAATCGTATCTATTGTAATATAAGAATAAAAGGATTAGAATAACTCGATTTTGCTAATTGAATTACTTTTTTGCTAACTTACTCAAGGAGATGGATACATGATTAAAATAGATTGTTATCTTCCTTCACCCATTCTAAAAGGTATGCTGTTTCCCGAATCGTTAGGGCATTACAAGAACTTCCCCACTCATGGGGAGCGAAGGAATGCAGGATTACTGAAAGATTACAATTTACATATCATTTTTGCAGGCAAAGGCGCTATTGTGCATGATGGGAAGGAAATCGAGCTTACCCCTGGCATGGGCTTTCTTTTCGGCAAGCATACGACGCAGCAATATCGAACTAAACCCGAGGATCCCTGGGATGTCCGATGGATTCATTTTGACGGGCAGGATGTAGGTTCGCTATTACAAGGTCGAAGCATGCACGAACCGTATCTGTTCTCGCTCCACCGGCCAGAACGTTTAAAACCGCTGATGGAAGAAATGTTGCAACTTGCCCAAACTTACCGTCACGACTATGATGTACAGATCTCTTCCCTGCTTTATGAAGTCCTTCTGGAGATCGTCCATCATTCCCACCAAATTTTCGGCACCTCTCCCGGCGGCACTGTCCATGAGAGGATTCGTCATACGGCGGAATATATTCGTATGCATTGTCGAAACATGCTCGATTTGAAGACAATGGCTGCAACGTCAGGTTATAGCTCCTTTCATTTTAGCCGACTCTTCCATCAGATCATGGGTAGTACTCCAACTCAATATTTGCTCCAATGCCGAATAACGCTGGCCAAACATTTGCTTGTATCTACGGCACTCACTGTAAAGCAGATTGCACTGGAAACCGGCTTTCATCAAAGCAGCTATTTTATCAAGAGATTTCGGGAGCATACAGGCATCACGCCGGAGCAGTTCCGCCAGCTGAGAAGGATGGGTTAGTACAATCCAAAAACTCCTTCAATAGCTGGGCGTGTGTGTATGGCAGCGTACAAATCGAAATTACAAATTATGCAGTTGAATAAAAGAATAAGCGGCCGCTTAGGACGTTTGGTTAACATGTCCTACGCTACCGCTTTTGTTAATGTTTTTTATTTCGCTTATATTTGGGATTAATTTGTCTGTTTGGATATCGCTCCGAAATATTCTACAACTACCTCACGGAATTCCAGAGCAGCCCGCGAAATATACCGACTCCTGTGCCATAATAAAGCGATCTCCCGTACCAATTCGTGATTTTCTACTTGGAGATATTTAAGATGTTCCCGTGAATTTCTTGCCGTGCTTGGTATGAAGGCTATGCCAATTTCAGCTTCCACAAGCGTACTAAGCCTTGCAGGTTCATCCCCCTCATACACATACTTAGGTATAAAACCTTCCGATTTGCATATAGAGTCCACTAAATCGCGAGTACCGTAGCCTCTCTTTACACCGACAAACCATTCATCCCTTAGATCTGTCAACGTTACACTGCTTCGATCTGCCAGCCGATGTCCCTTTGGAACAGCTACAAGGATTGGGTCGATAAACACGATTTGGCATTCGATGTCATCTCCCTCTATTGGAGGTGAGGACAAGCAAAAATCGACCTCGCCTCTATGAAGAAGCGTTACCATTTCCTGCGTAGTCAGCATTTGCACATGAAATTGAATATAGGGTCGCTTTTTCCGAAACTCTCGAAGGATATTGGGTAATGTGCTAGCGGTGGTCACCGCCAATTCGAGAGTGCCATGTTCCGGGCTGGATAAATCACTAAGCTCCTGCTTCCCCTGCTCCAATTCAAATAAAGCCCTCTCTGCACGGTGAAGGAATCTGCTTCCGAACTCATTCAATCGCAGTTTCCTCCCTGTTCGATCGAATAGAGGAACCCCCAGATCTTCCTCCAGGCGCTGAATCGTTTTGCTCAGCGACGATTGAGTAACGTGCAGACTTCGTGCAGCTTCGGTCACATGTTCCAAACGAGCTACCGTCAGAAAATATTGCAGTTGAAGAAGTTCCATTATGATCCCCCATTCATTCCCCCAAGTCAATGAGATTATAACATCAAATGCGTTGGAATAAATAATCGGTTTCAAGTACGATGACATTAATTCGCTATGGGGGGACCAGAAATGAGCGTTCGCAGCTGGTGGTTAATGATTTCAGTTGGTCTAGGGATACTATTGAACCCATTAAATTCTTCGATGGTTTCTGTTGCTATTCCAAGTCTGCAAAAAGTGTTCCAACTTGACTTTACAGGTGTTTCCTGGATTATTTTTTCTTTCTACATTGCAAGTAGCATCGCTCAACCTGTCATGGGAAAAGCCAGCGATTTATTCGGTCGTAGAAAGATATTTCTTACCGGGCTTGTTGTAGCCTTCATTGCATCATTATTGGCTCCATTATCACCAAATTTCGGGTGGCTCATCGTGTTCCGCATTGTGCAATCCATCGGAACAAGCATGATGGTTGGGGTTGGAATGGCTATTGTTCGAATTCATATTACAGAAAAACAAGCAACTGCGTTGTCTGTTTTGTCCATATTCCTATCTGGAGCAGCAGCAATTGGCCCCTTTATTGGCGGAGTCTTGATTCATTGGTGGAATTGGCCTGCTATCTTTTTCATCAATATTCCGTTTGTGGTGGCCAGCTTTGTATTGGCTTGGAGGAATATTCCTAAGGATGAACTGCCAACATCCTTAGCACGCAACATGTCCTTTCGTAAATGGTTTGAATTGATTGATGCATCAGGGATTCTGCTCTTCACAGTGGCTTTGGTTACCCTACTCGTTGGATTACTCTCAGCAAAATCATTTGGACATATCTCATTAGGAAATGTCATTGTCGGGCTGATAGGTCTCGTTGCGCTGGGGATATTCGTACGACATGAGTTAAAAGCGACATCACCCTTTATCCCTTTACGCACATTCGCCAAGTACCCTGCAATGACTTGGGTGAATGTTGAATTCATGCTCGTTAATGTACTATATTACTCGCTCTTTTTCGGGCTTCCGTCCTACTTGCAAATGGTACGTCATGTCAGCGAGTTCCAAACAGGCATTCTCATGCTAAGCTTAGGCTTGTGCTCGCTAATTACTTCTCCAATTGCAGGACAATGGATCGATAAATCAGGACCCAGACCGGCATTGCTGGTGTCCGCAATTCTGATGACATTGGGGTCAGTGTGGCTCGTGACATTGAATCCAACTTCACCGGTTATCAGCGTGTGTCTGGCTTTAGCTGCATTCGGAATTAGCAACGGTTTGAACAATGTAGGTATGCAAGCAGCCCTGTTCCAAAGTTCTCCAAAAGAAATAATCGGTGTAGCATCCGGATTATTTAACACATCCAGATATCTGGGAACCATTACCTCTTCATTATTGATAGCTATCGTAATGGGAGGCACGTTTAGCTTCAAGGGGTTTCAAATGCTCGGGATTATCCTCACGGTAATTGCATTGTCTTTGGTATTCATGAGTCGGCGGCACCGAGAGTCAGCACAATTGCATGAGTCGTAGGTTCACTAAGTTCATATCTCAAACCATTGCGCGGCACCAATCATCATGCATCAAATGTCATTTATTTGGCGTAAAGATGGTGTTTCCCCTAAACGAACGGTTTTTAAAGCGGGTTGCATGAACCTTTACACACTATTCTAATTAATTCTGATGTTTCTCTCTGTGAAGCAAACTATTAGCTATTTTTTTAATAATGGAAGCTTTTTTTGTGCGATTGAAAATTGGACAATCAAACAGGAAAACTTCCTCAACACATATTTAATGATATTTTATTCGTCGTTTACATTAGTTAATCACAGTACATTACTATAATCTTTTGACTTCTTGGATACGAATCAGTCGTTTTCTGGTATTCTATCGGGCAATATAACGTTTGATTTAATGTTTTTGGCTTAAAGATGGGTACAACAAAAAAACAACAAAATCTCTTGCTTAAAACAAAAAAAGCCGCCAATTCGGCGACTTTTTATACATAGTTGTTGTCCTTCGACAGTAATCGACGGTTAGGCGTCGGCATAGATACGTAACTAAATAAGTAGAAAACTCCAAAGCGGTTTATCTCCTTATGCAGGCAGTCTCCTTGATGGCTACAATACGCAAGCGGCTAGTGTCGATCCTCTACTGACCTCCTTGCTTAACCTTTGCCTAGATGGCGCGGTAGATCGACTCTTTGTCAGCAGATGTGACGTCTAGGAAGAAATAATAGGCGAACTTGTCCAGCCAGTTCCGCACCCCTAAAAAAACCGCTGATCTGAAGAAATCAAATCAGCGGTTAGAAATCTCAATTTTCCCACAAATTCATCAACATACTTTTGGATTTGTTTATTTTCTGAATTCGGCTTATCAAAACCTAACAGCACTACCTTTTGAGGTGTAAATGAAGCCATTTGTTGGATCTTTTTTTGCTTTTGTCGGATCATCATTGATTTATAAAAATTACTTCGTTGTGGCTTCGTTCAAACGCTGTAAAATGGTAACAGCTTCAGCCCGTGTAACTAGTGCTTTGGGGCGAAGGTATCCTTCATTAGCGGTAAGGACCCCCATCTTGGTTAGGGTGTAGAATGCTTCTGCCTTTTGATCCTGGGAATCGCCATCATAGGAGTACTCTTCTCCAGTCTTGTCGATGTACAGGACCGGATAGTAGGCCGAGAAATTGTCATTGTAATTGGCCTGACGAACTTTCATATCCTTGTACTGCGCAGCTGCGGAAATCACTTCCTCAATCTCAGGATGAAGCGTCTGATTGGTATAATCCGTCCGAAGAGAGGCAATCATCATCACATCCCAGCGGGTCAATGGTTTGTCAGGCTTGACATAGAATTGATAGTTTGGATATTTCCCCCCAACACTTTCAGCATACGGCCAAACATAGTCCCCGTTGAATATTGCTGCAAAATCTTTATTCGCCCAGTGTTTACGCGCATCCACAAAGTCGGAAGATTTGCCGGAAGAATGATCGATTTCTGGAAAAAGCTTATGAAACATATGTACAAATTCCGCTTTCGTTATGGTTTTGCTTGGCTTGAAGGTCCCATCTGCATAGCCCTTGACAACGCCCTTGTCGACCATGGAACGAATCGATTCGGCAGCCCATTCATATTTTGTTCCTTCCACATCAGAAAACGTGTTTGCCGCGAATGCAGATTGACCGAAAAACAGTGTCGTCGCAACCAACGGGGTGATAAGCCATTTCTTTTTCAACATCTCTTTCCACTTCCTTTAGGTAAAATTTATGTATAAAATAGTTCTCTAGACTCAATTTTATATCGGCATTTCAAAAGAAAATGATGATATCAGAGAGAAAAAAAGTACTGTTAAACAGTATTTTGGAATATCGACAATCTGTGTTTAAAAAATGCTATGGATACAAGTTCTAAAGCCTCTCCATATTCGGGTAGCCCGTCGGGAATTGAGAAAGCTTGTGGAGGCCTTCATGGGCCAATTTCTCCTGTATTACTCTTCCGACCTAAGCCTGTAAGTTCGACCCTGGCATCGATTAACCACTTCATGTAATCTGCCCACTAGTTAAAAAACAGCCGAGCGCTCGGCTGTTTTTGATAGCGTTGAACTATCGTTTTTAATTAGCACGTGCATAATCGTTGTTGCACTGAAGCCATTCATACCAAGCTTTCGAGAAGCATCTCATTTCTCTTACCGATTCAACGTAAACATTTGGCGACTGTTCCCATAATTTCCGCCACCAATCGCATGTATGCCACTGATTATCAACCTCACTAAGTGACAAGAACGGCTGCAGTTCCACGGGTATAACCCCATCAAACTCCATCTTTACCCCTGGCATTGCTATAGCCAATTTACCTCCTTCTTTAACTAGCGGCGCAAGATGGTCATCTAAGTACTGCTCATTCGCTCCAAAATATTGATACGCATCTACACTTATAACTGCATCAAAGTATTGTTCCGCAAAAGGCAAGTGGCAGGCATCTGCATGGATGGGGATAATTTGGCTTTCCAAACTAAACTCTCTGAATCTTCTATAGTTTTCAGTTGCACTAATCCATAAATCGACAGCAAACACGGTTATGCCAAACTTTTGCGCCAAATAGATAGAAGTAAGTCCGGTCCCACAGCCCAAATCCAGCACTCGCATTCCTTTCTGCAAAGGCAAATTTTTCGATAGCTCCTCGAGCATGATAATCGAACTAGGCCCCATTAAATTTGCTCTTATGAAATCTATGTCATCTAGATCTCGACGGATCATTTCTGCTGACCCCCTCCTACTTTCTTCATTTCATATTTCCAATAAAGCAATTCTTCATCTTTGTGATCAATTTGAAATCCTAACTTCAATAACAAATTCTTAGAGCTGATATTGTCAGGTACGCATCTTGCCGTTACGATTTGGACCTCTTCATGATTTAAGGACCACTCTATTAATTTTTGAGCGGCTTCATAGCAATAGCCTTTGCGGCGATGGCTTTCATTCGTTGCAAAACCGATCTCAATCATACCGTTCTGATCAGGATCTCCTAAAAAACCAATCCCTCCAACAATTTCTTGGGTATCCTTCTCCACAATGATCCAAGAGTCAAAACCTCTAGTGCCATTATTTTTTATCAAAAGTTCTCGAAAATAAGGTAAAGCTTCAAAGAAATCAGGACCCGGCCATTCATCACTGGTTTTATAACCCAAAGCTTCAATAGCACCTATATCACGTTGGGCTGCTGCTTCGATTAAATTAAGATCAAGTGTTTTTAATATAAGCCGATTCGTTTGAAGTTTCATGTATTGTCCACCTTTCTATTTACTTAGATTGAATCTTTCATTCAAGAAGTCTGGATGTATTTGACCAAATTGGAGTAATTCCCTTCTATCCCCCTTTGCTAAAAATTAGAAAAGGGCAGGAATGAACATACGTCATTCCTACCCTCATATCACCTGCTATTTGAGCCATAAAAAAAATCCGCGCTGAACCAGCACGGATTGGACTCATTATAACAGGTATCCCTAAGGATCTGGTAATATCCGTTGTTCTTAACTAATTCCGAAGCTTTCAAATCCCACCCGTAATACAAAAATTGGGCAGACGAATAGTAGGTGCATGAAAACCTCTTTTTATGGAATTGGATTAGTAAAGAACAGCTCCAGACAAAAAAATCTCTCCTTAGTGAATTACCCTTATTATACCAGGGCCAATTTTATCTGCCAACCTTTCACATGTTACAAAAGCGTTTCATTAGGACTATCCTGCTGGTTAGCTTAAAAGCAACCGAGTATCGGCTGCTGTGGTAGCAGCAATTGCATCATGACCCTACAGGCCTTTTCCCCCTATAGCACGCAGTTTAATGGGCTCCGCTCCGATAATCAACGGTCGGCCGCGTTGTATCGACGCCAGTACCTCTTCGTTCTTAAGACTGGCTGCATGGGCATCTGCATCTTTCCACAGTTCGGTCACATACACCGCATTCGGGTCGTCGTCTGACACATTGACTATATACAAATAGCAGTCATTATTCGACTTCAACAGATCGGCCGCTTCTAGCAAGATGTCTGCAAGAGCGTCCCTTTGCCCTGGACGTGCCGTCAACTTTCCATACATAGCAAAATGGTTCATGATCCTCATCCTACCCTCGAGTAATGTTTGACTTCATCTTATCATAATGTTCCGCAATGTCAGCGCTAATTTCAGCAAGCTTCTCCACAAGCGCTAAAAAATAGTCGGTACCATTCCCCCATCCATACGGATTGGAGAACCTTTAAATGCAGATGCATAAGGACTACATACAAATGTAGCTAGTCTACCTATTTCAATAGGCTTGATAAATCGCTGTATTTCAGATTGAGGCAGGTTGGTAACCATAAAATCCTTCTCTTTTTCTAAAAAAGTCATATCTTCATGAGGATACATACTCTCAATGATTTGGTGCACATTCTCCGAGAGTGTTGGTCCTGGCATGATCGTATTGACTGTAACTTCTGTTCCTATTGTTAATTTAGATAAGCTTTTTGACAATGATAACAACATAGATTTTGTCATACAATACTGAGGCATTTGTCCTGAAGGCATAATTGCTTCTTCACTCGCAATAAAAATAATGCGGCCATAATCATTTTTCAACATTTTAGGTAAATAAAATTTTGATAATCCATTTGCAGCAAGAACGTTAGTGCGGAAGTATTTTTCCCATACTTCATCGTCTACGTCCTCATATTGCATAATTTCATAAATACCCGTATTGTTAACTAAAATATCAATATTGGGGTATTTTTCGAATAAAGCATCTCTTTGTCCAATATCCACAATATCGGCTGTGGCATTTTGAGGAGAGGTAGCTGGGAAATCTGACTTAATTTCATTTACAGTTCGTTCTACCTCTTCATAATTTCGTCCATTAATTAGTACATTAACACCTTCTTTGGCTAGTTCAATGGCAATTGCTTTACCTATACCTTTCGTTGATCCTGTAACTAAAGCTGTTTTATGGTTTAATCCCATATCCATAATACACTTCTCCTTTTTAAAACAGTCTTGTGCTCCGGATAGTGATTATATTATCTTGTCTGGATTGTCCAGTAACTAGTATAATGCGCCAAAGTTCTTGTTTAACACGCCAAATGACAAAACTCATTAGGAATTGAATCAATGAATAGTCGGCAGTCCTAGCGTGCTCCTGATATCGAGTTTGTACCTAGATGTTCAGTCCGCCAATTTGAAGGTGTATCACCCTCCCATAGGCGGAAGGCGCGGTAAAACGAGTTCTGGTCTTCATATCCAATCAAGAATGCCACCTCTTTAATATCAAGCGAGGGGTCTACCAAGTACTTTCGTGCCTGCTCATGTCTAGCTTGTGTCAACAGAAGCTTGAAGCTCGTGTTTTCGTCAGTAAGCCGGCGCTGCAAGGTACGATCGCTCATACCGAGCTCCTTCGCCACAGCCTGAATGTCGGGGCGCCCTCCTGTAAGGCTACGTTTCATGATCCATTTGACCATCTCGGTAATTGAGCGGTTGCGCTGCTGTTCATCCAACGATCGGTCCAGAACAGGAGTCAGGATTTCCAGCAACTCTTCGTTGTACGAGACAAAGGGGCGGTCCAGATCTCTTCGATGCAGCGTCAATCGGTTACGTTTTGCACCAATCCGGATACGACAGCCGAAGTAAGCTTCAAGCGCCTGTACATCGCCCATGGAGTGCGAAAATTCAACAAGCTGCGCGGTCAAAGGTTGACCTGTGCCCCGGCGTCCAATCTCCAGAAGACAAGCCAGCGTGATACCAACCAGCATCGGCGGACCAGATTGCTCGGGAGATAGCCATTCCAGATCAATTGTGCAGTGCTCGCCCTCCTCAGTGATATGTAGGCTTTCAGGGGGACACAGTTGTTTGTACCGAGCCATTCGGTTTAGAGCGTCGCGGTAGTCCCGAGCGTGGTAAGTCGCTAAGACGGTCGGTGGGTACTTCGCTGTATCAAAGACGGTCGCAAGCTTGATGATTCCTTGGGCAGTGTCACCAATGAGATCAGAATATGCCTGCCAGATCGCGAAATATTGGGCGGTGGTGACTACTGGTTCAGTAACAATGGTGATCGGCAATCGTGCTTTGCGAGCGACGTCGTGAGCGCCAAACCCTAATTGACATAATCCTGCCCACAATCCTGGCGGGATATTAATACGGTCAGAGGTATGAGACTTCATACATATGGGCCTCCTTTATATACTTACATATTCATTAGTTTTGGTTGCAATGGGGTCCCTCTTAAGTACACATAAGAATACTCTTAAGTACGTTAAGGTGTCTACATTAACGTAATAAGCTGCGGCAAATGTTACATCTTCTTGGTATCTGTGCTACTTTAACACCAAAAAAACACACCCATATGTTTATGAGTGTGTTTTTAAAACCTCAAACCACCGACACTCCTAGGAATGTCATTCCCTCCATGCTTCTTATATTTAAAAATTAAGGCTTCAAGAAAGGCCCGTTTTCACCGATCTTACCAGGAGCAGGATTACCCGGGAGATCAAGTACATATACCCTTAAGTTTCCTTTGCCCGAAACTGCCAGATTGAGCGTCCCATTCGTGACCTCTTTGACGTCTCCGGTAATAGCATCTTTATAAGTGCCGTTAGGAATATTCCGAAAAACAGCTGATTCACTAACAGTAACTAAAGCATAACTGTCTATGCCTTTTGATGAATCCGTATAACGTCGCTTGTACGCCATTTGTCCGCTTACATCCTTTGTAGAATACTGTCCTTTCTGCAAGGCAGGAATACTTCTTCGAATTTGATTCAGTCGCTGAATGTGCTTTACAAGTGGGTGCTGCAGGGTTTGAGCAACCGAACCTGAAGCAGAAGCTACCTGTCCGAAATCGGAGGCTACTACTGTACCTTCAATATGATCTCCATAGTAAGCACGTCCTGTGGTTGCTAATGGACACGTTGGACCACAGTCGATTGGCTTGCCTGCCTGAAATTCGATTTCTGAGCCGTAATACAATGTTGGAATTCCACGGAAAGTCCACATTAAACTCATATTCTCAGCCCATGCAGCCGTGCCCCCCGTATACCGGGTCGATGATTTGTTAGGTCCATAATCATGGCTATCTACATACACTACGTTATAGGTCGCATCGTTATAACTGTCATCCGAATCCTTGCCATTCCAAAATGCGTTATTCGCATCACTAAAATTCATATGCATCCTCATATCAATTACATTCATCCCGGAGGATTGCGAATGGTCCGGTTCATGATACAAATTCCCTTTGAGGAATGCATTATCAGATAAAGGCTGATTGGCTGTACCAAGATTATTTTCGTGTTGATATTGTTCCAACGCAGCTACTTCATCATTGGTGCTGTACTCTTTGCGCTCCTTCCAAGTGAAGAATTGAGCCGAATGATTCACAGAACCTCGGTTCCATTTATCGTTAACGAAAGCACCTACTTCACCGAACATATAGAAATTACGTCCTTTTTCACCAAACTTCTCAATCGCCCGCTCCTGCGCTGCAGGAAGAAAATGACGGTTCCAGGTAACGCGTGGAATGTGCACAGCGGTGTCTATCCTAAACCCGTCTACACCCATATCTATAAATCGATTGTACGCTTCAATTAAATAATCTTGGACAGGCTTCGACTCTGTATTAAAGTCAGCCAGATCCTCATGCAGCCAACAACTCCGTGAATCTTCCCCTTCCCAATTGCCGATCCAGCAACTGTGATAGTACTGTGAAGGAAACATGCCAGAGGTGGGGTTGGGCCATTGGCAATTGTAGGTTTTTGAGTTCATTGGGATTCCCCAATTCCGGCAGGTGTTGCCCTCCGGTTCCTTCGTTGACCATAGGTCACCGTTATACGGCTTGCCTGCGTCATTCTGCTGAAGGCCATCGTACTCGATTCCTTCTTGAGGTTCGTCATAGTACCAGGTCCACTGATTATCTCGAATACCGAATACTTTTGGCGTGAATAGACCTTTTGCACCCCAGCGGCTAGAGTGATTGTACACAACATCCTGTATAATTTTAATATCTTTGTCGTGTGCAGCATTAATCAAATCCTGGTATGTTGCACCTGGTGACTCTAACCTGGGATCCACTCGAAAAAAATCGTAACCATGATAGCCGTGAAAGTCATAGTCAGATCGATTCAATACAACCGGTGTAATCCAAATCGCTGAGAAGCCAAGAGCCTTGATATAATCCAGTTTATTGATTAACCCTTGAAAATCGCCCCTAAACATTGGATCACTGTTGACTGCATTGCCGCTTGAAACATGATTCGCACCACCTCGGTTGTTCGAAGGGTCCCCATCATAGAATCTGGCAGTCATCACAAAGTAAATTGAATCTTCACGCATATCTGTTCCGATCGGGCTTCCCTTTGAAGCAGGAGGTGATGAAGTTCCTGTTGTTGCACTTACCTCAATACTACTTTCCGATTTGTTGGCTGGTTCTGCTTTATCGTATGCCTTAACTGTATACGTATATGTCGTTTTCGCTTCCAATAATGAATCTTGGAAGGTAGTACGGGTCGTCGTATAGACCTTTTTGCCTTTAGTTCCTCCTGTGCGAGTGATCTCATACCCGCCGATTCCACTTCCACCAACATTATCAACAGAAGGATCCCATTCTAATTGGATTCGTAGTCCATCGGCATTGGCTATCAATAATTGAGGTATAGAAGGTGCTTCTAAATCAATAACCGGAGGGTTACACGGATTCTTAGCTCCGGTTGTTGTGACGATACCGTCTTTGACGGTACTTAAACCAGCAGCTAAATGATAATCAGCGCCTTTATTATTATCCCAGACAGAGCCGTTGTTAAATGCTGCTTTCATCGATGTTTTGGAGCCAAGATCAATAGTTTTTTTGGCCCAATCCAAGCAAGCGTTTTCATTCATGCTGATACCCGGCGGGGATGTCCAGGATGAACCATCGGGAGCATAGTGGATATTTACATCGCTCCAGCCACGGCTTTTCTTAAAATAGTAAACTATCGCTTGGTTGTCTGGAAGGGCTGTCAAATCAAGGTTCTTCGGCAGATTGGCATATGTTGCATCGGAGATATTCTGCTTGATGAGAGAACCGTTGCGATAGAGATCGTAATCTGATACTCTACTACCATTGGAGATGTCTTCGGAGGCTTTCCATGAAAGTTTTACTGATGTACTTGTAACGTTTTTAGGCGATTCATCAGCATTGATCGGCGTAACAACACTTACTGATGCTAATACAAGTATCCCCGTGATCATGAGTAAAAATAAGCGTTTCCAAGATCTTCGTTTATAACTCCTCATTCTCTACGTCCCTTCATCTATATTCTTCTGGTCGCACAGTACAATAAACGATCTCTCCCTTCCTCTTTCTCATACAAATGATTATTCTAGCACTTTCATGGATTATTTTATGTTTTTATGGAAGAATTTAGAGTGGAATATGTTGATTTATAAGGAGGAAATAGCGGATTTTATGTAAAAACATCTTTTTCTTTTTACGTGTAAATTAAACCTATTCGAAATCTCAGCAACCTAAAAATGATCAAGCAATAGAATTCGGTTGTGGAGCGATACCCGCTTGTGTTTTATGGTGGGCAAAATTATTTTGCTCACCATTTCAAAGGTTTCTGATTACTTAAATGCATCCCAAAATTTCATTAAATAAATCTGTTTGGTTCTCTCCAGGCTCCTATATATCTCTCTTATGACGGATCGAAAATAAAGCAGCAGATCTAAATAGTTCTTCGAATCACGCTTTTGGTTGCCCCCGCCTCAAAAATCGTCTCAATCAGCACCAATACACGGTGTACTTCTTCGCTTTTGATTGCAATCTCCGCTTTTCCTTCGATGGTGGAGACAAAATTTTCATAAAAGCTTTCTGCAGCAGCAGGTATTTTCTCAATCGGGAACTTAAGGGTGGATTCCTCAGACGGCGGCGCCATCGTTTTCGTTAATCCTTGACCTGCTTGAATCGGCTTGGGTTCCACGTGAGCGACATCTGGATTTCGGGTGACGATCTCTCCGCTCAAATCCCAATCCCTAATCACTGCGGTTCCTTCGGTTCCTTTAATATACCAGCGCGGCAGCTTTACGTAATTGGTTGTACCCACTTCAATGACTGCTTTCAGGCCGTCCTTGAACTCAATAAAGCTGGTAAAGCCGTCATCCACTTCAGTCCCCAAAATATAGCTTAGGGTAGCAGCTACGCTTTCTATTTTGCTGTCCGTAATCTGAAGCAGCTGGTCCAATAGATGTACTCCCCAATCCAGCAGCATTCCTCCTCCATACGCCTTTAGTTGCCGCCAGTCACCTGGAATCCCATTAGCCCCCTGAACTCGCGATTCCAGCTGGAAAAGCTCGCCTACGGTCTTATTGCCAATTATATCTTTTATAATTCGGAAGTCTTCATCCCATCGACGGTTTTGATGTACCGTAAACACACGATTTTCTTTCTTCGCCACCTCAACAATATCCAAGAAATCCGCGCTCGTTATCGTAACTGGTTTTTCGCAAATGACATGTTTTCCAGCTTGTAGCGCCTGGATCGCGATTTCCTTATGAACATCATTAGGTGTTGCTATCAAAACAATATCCACGGCCTGATCTGCCAGAACAGCATCCAGGCTAGCGTAGGTTTTATAGCCAGCAGCCGCAGCCAGTTCCATTCGGTAATCAACAATATCATATACACCGCCAACGGCAAGTTGCTGATTAGATTCGATCAATTGAACATGGTAGCTTCCCATGCCTCCATAACCGATAATGACTACATTGTATATACGATTGCCCATTTTCATCTTCCTCCACTTCTGATTTAAGCCTACCGCATATCAAGCGGTTGCTCATGGATCCATAAATTTTAATGTCCTCGTAACTCTCCCTTCACTTCGTCGGATAGCTCTATCATACAAATCTCATGAAAAGCTTTCCTCCTCATTTCTTGCTGTATTATTCCCGAATATTGTCCTGCGGTATTTCAATGGTGATGTTCCTGTCGCTTCCTTAAAGAGATGATGAAACGTCTTTACACTACTGAATCCTGCTGCCTCTGCGACCTCAGTGATCGGATTGTTTTCATTCAACAAAATCCATTTTGCCTTATTCAGTCTGTAATCATTCAAAAATGCTACAAAGGTCATCCCCGTATTCTTCTTAAACAGTCTGGCGAAATAATAGGGACTGAAACCCATATAATCAGCGACATTCTTCAGCGAGATGGTTTCATGATAATGGCATTCCACATACTCAAAAATACGTTCCAGTTTATAAAGGGTGTCCTTTGATTGTGTTAAGGTTCTTTCAGAGATTTCAGAAAGCCTTGGCGTCATGCTTCTCGGCACTTCACGCATAATAAGAGTCAACATCTCAAACAGCTTGGCTTTGATCATATAAGCATGACCTTCGTGGTGGTTGACGTTCTCATCATAAATGCTTTGAATCAGAGGAAGCATTTTAGCTGCTGTTTCTTCTGGCCAGTTCCAGCTTGATTGCTCCATCTCCGTAAATATATATCTAAGAGGGCGTTTCTGATCACTTAATGTGGAAACCTCTTGAAAAAAGCTCAGATCAAATTGAATAACCACCCGTTCGCTGTCGGGAGAAGCCAAAAAATAATGAACATCACCCCCATTTATAAACTGAACTTCACCTTTTTTCATCCGTATCGAAATATCGTTAATTCCCAGATCCAAGGTTCCCTGAGTCACATAAATAATTTCAATTTCTTTATGCCAATGAGGATAGCAAAGCACGTCACCTTTATTAATAAAGCTCCGGAAAGGAAAATGTCGGTCAAGCTCCGGGATTTCCAAATAAAAATTCATTTTGGTAGACTCCTTTTGTTGTAAAGTTCAAAAAAGCCGTACACATGACTATTGATAATTATGCTGCACTGCATTCCTTCTTCTCCTCTTCATTTTTCTCCTTCTCAACTTTCGAATAAAATTCCCTCTCCCTTTTGAATTGTAAGCGTTTAACATTCTTTTTCCTACCCTATCAATCATAGTTGTATTAAGTAAAACCACTGTTAGGTATCCTTACTAACCTAATTTTGCAAACACAAAGTTATGCCTCAATTATGAGCGGTTTGGCGCCCGAAAACAATTTGGGCTGATCTTATTTCTCCCTTCCGCTTGCAGTTTCTTCAGATAACCAAGTTTCGCCTTAACTAGATTAAGCAAATACGTGTAAAATTGTCGAACGATTATTTTTACATTTTTTATATAAAGAGATATATACATTTCCAATAAAAAGGTATAATCTAGTAAAGCAACAGAATCCATATAAAAAATATAGACTTATGGAGGGACGGACCTTGAAGAGACTATTCGCTTTAAGTTGTGCTTTCTATCTGCTAATCGGCATTACTAGTGTGGTGCTTGGAGCATTACTGCCGGTTCTACTGCCTTACTATGGACGGGGGTACAGCGATGGCGGATTATTGTTGTTCCTTCAGTTTTTCGGATTTCTTGTCGGCGTTCTGTTCTCCCCCTTCATGGCTCTACACATCGGTCGCAAGTCTATGCTGTCCATTGCTCTGGTTAGTATCGTGGCAGGGTATGCCTTCTTGGGTGTACTCCCCTCATGGACCTGGGTTATCGTGATGACCATCTGGGTTGGCTTCGGCTCAGGCATCATTGAGTCGTCCATCGGAGCGTTCACGATTGAGTTCACCGAAGAGCAGAAAGCCGTAGCCATGTCCAAGCTGGATGTCTATTTTGCACTTGGTGCACTGCTCATTCCCGCAGTGGTAAGCCTGTATATCTGGCTTGGAATGTGGTATCTGACCTTCTACACCATCTCCCTTCTGACGTTTATTCTGGGACTGTTCTGGATTACCATGCCTGCTTCCTCCTCTTCCCACCTTACCCAAGCAGATCTCCAAACCTCTGAGCGATCGGTCGAACAAGCCCGGTACTCGGTACAGCACCGTGTGTTACTGGGAATATTCATTGTATTCTTCTTTGTTTACATGGGGCTTGAACTGGGGCTCATGAACTTCCTGCCCTCTATTCTGATCGAGACCCTGCAGATTCGGGAATCCGTAGCCTCGTTGGGTGTTAGCATACTCTGGATTGCGATGATCATCGGCCGCATGTTCTCAGGGAAGATTGCTGAGTCAGCAGGATATATTCCTTTCCTACTGTGGAGCGGAATCGGAACTTTCTGCTTTCTGGTTGCAATGGCGTTTGTATCCAGTCAGTGGGCTACATACCTTCTGATTTTTGGTGCAGGGTTATTCATGTCCGGTCTCTTCTGTATTGCCCTCGTCTATGCGAACCTGCTGATTCCGGGAATGACCGAGAGAACGACCAGCATTCTGATTGCGTCAGGCGGAATTGGCGGAGCAGTTCTTCAATATGTAACAGGCTGGAGCATGAGCGAATGGTCGGTGACGACTACCCTTTGGATTTTGGCGGCTTTCAGCCTAATTTTACTGCTGGCAGTCATTCTCTCGCATCTGTGGAATGGCAGGAGCAGACGGGTAGTTGACTCCCTTGTCCATCAGGGCAAGGAAGGATGAGATTCTTTATTCTTGAGGGAGGTGAGGCCCGCCGCGTTATGTTGTAGCAGGGCAGTACACTTTTTAAAGAATGTACTTAATGAGAATGTATATTCTGATATGGAGGGAAACATCGTGCATACCTTAACCAAAGAACGCTTCAGATACGGAAAAGGCATTACTCTGATTGACGATTCCGGTAAGGAATATTTGGATGGCGTGTCTGGCACCTTCAATCTATCGCTCGGTTATAATCACCCTCATGTCGTCACCAAGGTACAGGAACAAGTCGCCAATCTTGCCCACATGTCCTCATCCTTTACCGAGCCTTACGTCGAGGAAGTCCTGGATCATCTGATCCAGTATACGCCGAACGGCATCGACGCGGGATGGATGAGAGATATTACCGGCTCCACGGCGAACGAATGCGCTGTGAAGCTAGCCCAGAAATATACAGGAGCGCTCGATATAATCAGCCTGTATTTATCCCATCATGGGCAGACCCAGTTCGCAACAGGCATATCCGGCAACGCCTTCCGGCGGAGGAAATTTCCCAACTCGGCTGCAGCAAATTCCCTGCATGTACCTGCTCCCTACTGCTATCGCTGCCCGTTTAATTCTTCGCCTGACAAGTGTGGTTATCAATGCGTCGAAGCCATATCGGATGCCATTGAGTATGCAAGCTCAGGCTCTGTGGCCTGCATGATTATTGAACCCATCTTGGGCAACGGAGGCAATATCATCCCACCTGCAGGATATTTTAAGCGGCTCCGTCAGCTGTGCAACGAGTATGGGCTGATCCTGATCGCTGATGAGGTGCAGACCGGGATTGGGCGGACAGGCTACATGTTCGCAAGTGAGTTGTTGGATATCCAGCCAGATATCATTACTCTCGCCAAGGGTCTCGGCGGCATTGGTGTACCGGTAGCAGCGGTATTAATGCAGTCTCGGCTTAATGTCCTGGAGAAGCACGAGCACTCCTTCACCTCAGGCAGCAATCTAATCTCGGTTACGGCAGCCAAAGCCACGCTGGAGGTTGTATCTGAGCCCGGTTTTCTGGAAGCCGTTCGGTCCAAAGGAAGCCTGCTCGGAACCCTGCTGACGGAGATGGCCGACAAGCACGATTGCATCATCGGTGAGGCTCGCGGCGTCGGATTGATGTGGGGACTGGAAATTGTCGACGAGGATAATGCCCCAGATGCAGTTAAGAGCAATGCGATTATCGACCGCGCTTTTGCCGAACAGCAGCTAATTCTCAGAGGCTCCCGTTACGGTTATGGCAATGTGGTCAAAGTGAGACCTTCCCTCACGGCTACGGAAGATGAGATTGTCGAAATTGTTAAGCGGCTTGACACTGTTCTGACCACCCTACACTAACCATCTGCCTAACAGGCAAAAGGAGGACTATTTATGCTTGCACTGGTATACAAATCAGCTTGGGATGTCGCACTTGAGGAAAGACCTGTCCCGGAGATTAAAAAAGATAACGATGTACTCGTCCGGATCCGGGCGACAGGCGTATGCGGTACGGATTTAGGCATCATCAGTGGCAAATATCATGCCGTGCCGTCCACGATCTTAGGCCACGAATCAGCGGGGGATGTGATCGCTGTAGGATCAGCCGTCAGTTCACTGCAGCCTGGGGACCGTGTGGTGATTGATCCAACATATTACTGCGGTCAATGCGAAATGTGCCGGACAGGAAGACAGAATCATTGCACACATAAAGCCGTAACAGAGACCGGAGTCAGCGCCGACGGTACGTTCACCGATTATTATGTGACTGAGGACCGTTTTTTGTACAAGCTGAAGGATCATATCAGCTACGAAGAAGCGACGCTGACCGAACCGCTGAGCTGTATGCTAACCGGGATCAACCAGATTAACCTGCTGCCGAACTTCACAACCGTTATTCTAGGCGCAGGTCCGATCGGGATTCTGTACAGCTATGCTCTTGCTTCGAAAGGTGTAACTGGTTGCCTCGTTGACATCTCGGAGGAGCGGCTCGCCATAGCGGATTCCATTGCCCCTGAGCGATGGTCCGCGCACGCCACACTGGAGTCGGCCATTCATGAGCTAGCTCCGTTAAAGAATCAGGTGGACATGATTGTGGATACCACAGGAGTGGTCGGCACTGAGGTATTAAGCCAGCTTGCGAGCGGCGGGTATTTGATGCTGGTGGGGCTGAGAGATGGGATAAGCTCGTTTAATCCGAAAGAGGTCGTTGACCGTAGCCTTAAAATCATCGGCTCGATTGATTCTCTGGGCACGTTCTCCACGGCGCATTACCTGATTGAGCAGCAGATCATTCCCGCCAAAAAAATCATTACCCACTCGTATCCGCTTGATGACTACCATGAAGCCTTTAAGACACTTGGATGCAATATCAGCGAGCGGACACTTCAGCCTTCGTCTCAGGCGATCAAGATTGTGCTGCAATCGAATGGCTCGGGCAACTAAATTTAGCTACTAACAAGGGGGAGAATGGACATGACGAGCATTCATCATGTTACACCGACGAATCATGAATGCACAGGAGACCCATCAGCGTCCGTTCCAGTCAAAGCGGTCATCTTCGACATGGACGGGGTGTTGGTAGACAGCGAACCGATTTATTTTGAAGTTGAACGCAGCTCCTTTGCCCATTTCGGTGCGTCCATGACGGAAGAAGAGCACCATACCTATGTTGGAGTGACACTCGAATCTATGTGGCGTCAGGTACTGGACAGACATCAGCTCACCAATACGGTGGAAGAGGCCCTGACCTATCACCGAAAAAACGTGATGCAGACGATGATTGCACACGAGGGCCTTTTGGCGATCGACGGACTGGAACGGTGGCTAGACTGGCTGCAAGAGAAGGGGATTCCGGTCGCGGTAGCCTCTTCCTCTCCACGGGCGCTAATTGATCTCATTATGGAAAAGACAGGACTTGGCCGTTACTTCGACATTCGAATCACCGGTGAAGAGGTATTGCAGGGTAAGCCAGCACCGGACATCTTCTTATACGCCGCCGAACAGCTAGGCATTGCACCGGCCCATTGCATCGTTATTGAAGATTCACAGAACGGGGTCCAGGCAGCCAAAAGTGCAGGAATGCACTGCATCGGCTTCCACAACCCCGGCTCCGGCCGGCAGGATCTGTCTAGAGCCGATCGCTGGATTCTCAGCTATGACGACCTGTGGGCGATCAGAGAGAATCTGCCGTTTGATGAGCAGTTGCTTGCTAAGAGCAAGAGCCGAAATGTACCGGAAGGCATACCCCCTTTATAATCATATGGAATCGTCCAATCTTTACTATGATTGAGGGTATTAAATAATGCCCCTTGGAATATACACTGGAGAATGCATTTATCCTTCCCTGTGTGTACTCTAAGGGGCGTGCTTTACATCGAAGTGGTCTAGTTGAAACGAGTAATTTTCCCGGTTCAACACACAATCGTCGTAAAAACTGTCTTTTTGACATTTAACTGATCTCCTGACGGTTTTAAATCCTCTATTCGTATGCAGCAAAACTTATATAGAAAAATGGGGTGCTGTTAACACCCCAAACTGGATTCATCGATATATATCCTGCTTCATCTGAACAGTAATTTTGCCGTATATTCAGCTCTTTCTGTCTTCTTCGGTAATTAGAGAACTGTAAGCCGGAATTGTAACTGTTCCTTTCTTCACCTTTACATTCTTTGAGGTGGAGAAGACCACTTTCCATTTACCCTTATCGAAATCTTTCATCTGCAGGGTAACCGGCTCTCCAGACAGGTTATGATATACATATAGTGTTTCTTTGCCTGAAGTACGTTTAAATGCGGTCACGCTGGCAGAACCTGCTTGTATAGGTTGCAGACTGTCGCTGCGTAAAGCTTCATGTTCTTCCCTCAGACGGATGAGTGTGCGATAGCTTTCCAGCAGGGAATCATCGTCCCTCAGCTGCGCTTCCACTGATACCTCGCCTGTGTTGTATTTGGGTTTCTCCCACGTCGTTTGACCAGGGCCATCTCCCTTGTACCAGCGCATAGGCTCACGAAGATACTCATCAGGCTTCTCTCCCTTCATACCGATTTCTTCCCCATAATAGAGGAACGGCTGACCCGGAAGCGTCAAAAGAATGGAAGCAGCCAGCTTGGCTTTTCGCACATCTCCGCCCACTTCGCTCATGACACGGGTCTGGTCATGGTTGCTCAGGAACGGAGCATCGAGTGCCGCCTTATTATACGATTTGTACAGTTGCAGCGTTTTCTCGGCGAATGCCGCGATACCCTGATCTCGGCCGTTTTTCACGGAGTTCAAAATCGTTCCACCCAGGTCAAAATTAAACAGGGAATGGAGCGGTCCGTAATAAGGAGCTATGGTCTCCGGTTTGTCCCATACCTCTCCTGCCAGATATACATTTGGATTTACCTTCTCCATCTCGGAACGGAATTCATTCCACCATGCGATGTTCTTATCCGCACCATCCTTCGTCTGTCCTCTAAAAATATGCATCGCCGCGTCAAGCCGGAACCCGTCTGCACCCTGCTGCAGCCAATACTTGCCGACTTTGATCATTTCTTTGCGGACTTCGGGATTGTCAAAGTTCAGATCCGGCATGCCCGACCAGAATGTACTGTAGAAATACCCTTCGCCATTCGGGTTCTTATGCCATACCTGCTGACCCCACGAGCCCTTTTCTTCCAGATCTGTGTTCTCATCCGCCCATACGTAATAGTCGTGGTATTTGCTTTGTGGGTTGGCACTGGCCTCCTTAAACCATGGGTGCTCGCTGCTCGAATGATTGATAACAAGGTCCATGATCACCTTGACGCCCTTTCGGTCCGCTTCTTTCATCAAGGTGCGGAAATCATTAAGACTCCCATACTGCGGGTCCACCTGATAGTAATCAGTTACATCATATTTATGGTAGCTTGGAGATGGATTAAGGGGCATAAGCCAGAGGCCGCTGACCTGCAAATCCTTACCCGAATGGGGTTTGCCATCGTTTAAGTAATCAAGTTTTTGTGTGATTCCTTTCAAATCACCGTGTCCGTCTCCATTCGAATCATAAAAAGAATTGATATAAATTTCATAAAATACGCCGCTTCCAGTAGAAACCGGAGGCTTATGTCCGTTCATTTCCTGCTCTGCCATTGCACCTGAAGCGAACATCGTGAGCATAGGCACCGTTAACATGGCGGTGGACAATCTTCTTAAGCGTTTGTTACGTGTCAAAACAAATCAGCTCCTTTGATTGTTATGGGTGCGTTTTCATTATAAATAGAAACAATCCAAAAAAAGGGGATATTTATTATCTATTATGGTGGAAAATATCGATCTTATTGCTTTATCTCTGTATCGAACGAAAGAGGAGCAGACTCTATGTCTACTCCTCTTTCGGAAATTATTCTTTTTCTTAGATTTAGTACTTTCGATTTGCTGAATAAAAGATTGTCTGCTGTCGTCCAAATCAGTTCAGGAAATATATCTTAATTTAATGCGTTTTGAAGCTCTGTGCAGCGAAGACTTTACTGAATTTTCACTCTTGTTTAAGATTCTAGCCGTTTCTTTTATGGAGTATCCTCGGACTAAACGCAATTCAAGTACCGTCCTTTGCTCGGTATTACTTGCCATCAAAAGAATTCGATTGACCTCCTCCTGAATTTCAAAATCGAGGATATCCCAGTGATAATAAAGCAGTTCCTTGCGTAAGTTGTATTCATCCATCTTTTTTCGTTTTCTGATTAAATCTATAGCTAAATTTTTGGCAATTCTCAAAAGGTAAAACCGAATACGATCTTGAGGCAAGTCAGGTGAAGCTCTTATAAACCGAATAAAGCACTCATGCAACAAATCTTCGGCATCCTGTTTGTTATGCAATATCCTTAATAGATAGCCAAAGAGATCTGATTTGCAAGATAAATATTGATCCTCCACATCTTTAATATCCATATTACTGCTTGTCCCTTCTGTTTTGATTGGAATCGGTAAGTCACTTTATAGTCTTAAATTCATATCCCTGCTTTTTTAAATATGTTATGATTTCAGGCAAGGCTTTGGCAGTTTCTTCTTTCCCATAAGTGTCATGCATGAGTACAACTGCTTTTTCTCTAGTCCCCATGTTCCTTATGAATTCGCGAATTAATTGTTCAGCATTCTTAGGTGCACCTTCTGCATCTTTAGGTAACACATTCCAGTCAATCTGATGGTAATCCTTATCATGTAGAGCTTTGTCCAGCACTTCCATACCATTGGGATCATTTCTCTGCCATGTCATATGGCCACCTGGAAAACGAATTACTCTTGTGGAGAAATTCTGCCCCAATATTTGCTTTAAAACTTGATTTGTTTTTTCAATATCCTTCATAAAAATGCTCGAATTCACAGTTTGATTAGGATATAAATAACTGTAGTCATGTGAGTAGGTATGATTTCCGATAGCATGTCCTTCTTTAACTACTCTTTTTGTTATTTTTTTAGCCACTTCATTTTCTTCTACTGCCTTTCCTACCACAAAAAACGTTGCTTTCACATTTTCTTCTTTAAGAACATCCAATATCTTAGGCGTTACGGTGACCGATGGGCCATCATCAAAAGATAAATAGACTACTTTTTTACCGTCTATCCCCTCAGGCCGATGTCCTTGCATTTGCTGATTCAAGTATTTTTCAACAAATGCTGCATCTTCAACACCCGAAACATTTTTTAGAGGTGATTCGCTCCCTTTGGATTCGTTATTTAATACCGGCTGTTGTTTACTACTAAAGATATCAAAGAGTTTTAAAATAATTAGAACAATACAAATGATAATAATAAACAGTAGTCTTCTTCTATTTCTCTTCATCCGATGAGCTCTGGTTCTATTATGCGTATAGCTTTTTTCCATTAGTATATGTTCCTCCAAAAATCTAGAAGCTGTTTACGTTTCATTTTGCGACCATGTGCCAATTGAAATTATTCGTATCTCAATGCATCTATAGGCTTTAAACTTGCTGCTTTATAAGCCGGGTATACTCCAAATAGGATGCCTGTGCCCGCAGAGCTAAGAAACGAATATATAATAGGCGAGATCGTAAATTCAATGGTCATATGTGTCGTTGCTTCGATTATTTTGGACGCTCCTATGCCTGTTACAACCCCGATTGTACCTCCTAACAGACCAAAGATGACCGCTTCAGATAGAAATTGAATCATAATATCTCTCGGCTTGGCACCAATGGCTTTCCGAATACCGATTTCTCTTGTACGCTCTATAACCGAAACCATCATAATATTCATAATTCCGATTCCCCCTACCACGAGCGATATCGCGGCTACACCACCCAGTAAGCTGGTCATGATATTATCTACACCGGAAGCTGCACCTGCTGCCTCTGACTGACTCATAATTTGAAATTGATCCGGTTCCGAGGGTTTTAGCTGATGCGTCACACGCAAGCTTTCCAATATGTCTAGACGAGCCTGATCCATCAAAGCTGGTGACTTGGCAGACACGTCCAATCCCGTAATGTTTTTCTCACCCAGACGGTTCATCATGGTTGTAGCAGGGATGTAAATTTGTTCATTAGTACTATAGCTTAAGTTCGTAACTGGCTGAGTATTCAATACTCCGATCACCTTGAAAGGAATCTGTTTAATTTGAAACGTTCGTCCCAATACATTTTGGGTATCTCCACCAAAAAGACGTTGAACCGCTTGGCTTTCAAGAATGGCGACATTCATGCGTTTATCCATCTCATCGTTGGTAAATGTTCTGCCCTCAGCAAAGGAAAACTTTTTGACCTTATAGAATGAAGTGGAAGTCCCTACAATAGTAGCGTTATAGTTATATCGCCCCCACGCAGCTTTTGAATTGCTCGATATATTTGGCATCAATGCATCTATAGAATTCTTTTGTTCCAACGCCTCGACATCAGCCCAAGTAAACGAGGGCGTGTTGTCCAAATCTATTTCACCATCGACCATTGTCATAGCTGGAGCAACCATCAATACGTTATTCCCTAATTTATTAATTTCTGCTTTTATGCGGGCTGTAGAGCCGTTTCCGATCGCCATAATGGCAATAACCGCTGCCACCCCGATAATAATACCGAGGATCGTTAAAAAGGAGCGCAGCTTATTGGTCGTTAAACTATTAATTGATACACGGATCGTTTCCATCAAATTCATAGGCTCGCCATCCTTGATGAAATTCTTCTATTGGTAATGCATTCATCTCGCTCAATATCCCCATCCCGAAAGCTGATCAACCGCTTGGCATATTCAGCGATTTCCAGCTCATGAGTAACCAAGACGATGGTTTTCCCCTGCTCATTCAAACCCTGAAATAGCTCCATAATCTCGACGCTCGTCTTCGTATCCAGTGCCCCCGTAGGCTCATCCGCCAGCAAAATAACAGGATTATTCACCAACGCACGCGCAATAGAGACACGTTGCTGCTGACCGCCAGAAAGCTCGTTAGGTTTGTTGTACATCCGTTCTGCAAGGCCTACACTTCGAAGCGCCTCCACGGCTCGTTCCCGGCGTTCCTTGGCAGGTATACCTGCATACATCATAGGTAGCTCTACATTTGCTAATGCTGTAGTTCGGGAAAGTAGATAGAATTTTTGAAACACAAAACCCAGTTTCTGATTTCGAATCTCGGAAAGCTCATTCTCACGAGCATCCAATATGGAATACCCATCCAGATAATACTTCCCGGTATCAGGATGATCGAGGCAACCAATGACATTCATCATGGTGGACTTACCCGAACCAGAGGGACCCATGATGGCAACAAACTCACCTTCGCTAATAGATAAATTCACACCACGTAGAGCCTGAATCTCCTGTCCGCCTACCTCATATATTTTTTTTAATGCTTTAATTTCAATAACGTTTTTATTTAATTGAACTTCGTTCATTGTGCCTGACCTCCATCAGGGTCCTGGCCCTCTTGACTGCCATTCGAACCAGCACCGCCCTGAGGCGGAATAACAATGGTCTCGCCTTCCTTGACACCGGACTTGATTTCGGCCTGATCCGCTGTATAAACACCCAGCTTCACAGGTCTGAATTCATAATCTGCAGGGTTTGCTGGGTTCTTCGCTACATATACTCCGTCCACTCCACCTTCAGATCTCAGTGCAAACAATGGAACAGACAGCGCATCTTTACGTTCAGCCAAGAGGAGTGATACATCCATGTTCATCCCCGGTTGCAGCCTTATTTTTTGGCTATCCAAAGACAATTCAATTTTGTATGTAGTCACATTAGATTCCGTCACCGGCTCTGGAGAAACAAAGCGTACTTCGCCTTTAAATTGTTTGTCCGGGAATGAATTCGAGTGCATTGTCGCCTGAAGTCCGGTCTTCAATTTAGCAATATCACTTTCGTTAACCTTGGTAAGAACCTTCATAACGCCTGTATTGGAGTTATTCATTACAATAAAAGGTGCAGTAGGACTAGTACCCACATCGCCGTTGACCTTCAAAATGATCCCGTCCCACGGTGCCGTAACCTGTAATTTGCTCAGGACACTTTTCTTCTGCTCTAATGCCGTTTCAGCCTGCTGTAAAGAAGCCTGTGCAGATTGGATGTTGGAAGCTTCAGGCGGGGACTGTGTAGCCTTTAATTGTATTAAAGCTGTTTTAAAGCCCATTTCTGCCTCCTCAATTGCCTCAGTCTGTTTGGTCTGTGCCTTCTTGTACTGCAGCTCCGCATTGCTCATATCCAGTTTTGCCTTATCCAGATTTTGCTTGGCTGTCGCCAGGTCACTTTCTGCTGCCGCATCATTCTGAACCAGATAAGCCTGGTCATCATAATCCTTCTGGGCCTTATCCAAAGTCACCTTGACTGCCACCTTTTGTGCAGCGGCTTCCTCTAACTCCATATCGTTCTTGGCTGTTTTAATCGCCATTTGTGCCTTTAAGACATTGGTTTTCTGGAGCTCGATATCATTGGTTTTGGGTCCGCGCTTGGCTTCCTCCAGCTTGGCCCTTGCAATCGCGACATTGGATTCGGCATCCTTAATTTGCAGCCTGGCATCCGAATCATCTAATCGTGCTAGAACCTGACCTGCTTTGACACTATCTCCTGCTTTGATATTGACAGCGATGAGCTTGGCACCCTCGACATTTGTAAAATTAATATTTACTTCCTTGGAAGCCTGAACGGTCCCAGTCACTTTAAGCGAATCCGTCATGTTTGTTTTCTGTACCTGTACAATCTGGTTCGCAGGACTCTCCACGGGCTTTTCCTGCCCCTTTTTCATATAAACAAAACTTCCAATTCCCGCTATAATGATCAAGACAAGAATACCTATGATCCCTCTCAATCTTTTTTTCCTTCTTAACACTTGCAATGCATCTTTCTTTTCTGTTTCCGACAATGTTATATCCCCTTAAAATGTATTTTTTCTAAAACCTATACGCTCCACGGTTTGTTTAAAGCATGTTGCAGCAGCGTCATTTGAACAATTAGTTCATCCTTATTCCGTTCAATTTGCTTCACTTTTAACTGATTCGTGGCAATCTCCGTACCTGTAGCAAATCCCCGTTCCTTTTTTCTACGAGATATATCTAATACCTTATTAGCGTTCTGTAGATTACTTTGCATTTGTTCGTATTGTTCATAACTCTGCTGTAAGTTAAAGTACATATTCTTCAGTGTTTCTGCTAATTGATCCTTGGTATTTTCCAATCCGCCTTCCGCTGAGTCTACATCAATCTGTTTAATTTCATAATCGTCAGTTCCCGAGTTCCACGTGTAATATTTAATTTCCATTTTTGCTAGCTTGACTGCCTCCTCCTGTCTCCATACCGAAGGACTCGCCGAGATGGCACGCGTCACAAGCGTATCTAAATTCGTGTTATCCATCTTCCGGTAAACAGGTCGATCCACCAGTTCATACACCGTACCTTGAGGTTGGCCCATTTGCGTATTTAGTGAATCCATCGCTTTTTGCAGTGCAGCCTTTGCAATGTCTACATTCTTTTGAGCCTCTATACGAGTCTGAATAATCGTGCTTTGATCACCTGGAGAAATTTTTCCACGGTTGGCCTTCGCTTCAGCAGCTTTTTCTTCCAGTAGTGCGAGCGAAAGTGCATCCTCACTGCTCTTTACTTTGTTTTCAGCTAGAAGTACGTCATAATAATTCTTCATTGCAGAGTAATCCGCCTGATCTTGGGCAAGTTCGATTTGCTTTTTGGATTCCAAATAAGAAACCGTCGATGAGGCATACCCTTTCCAGGCTGAACTACTAGCCGCGTCCTCTTCACCGTTGCCCGCACCTGCTGGGATGAAATCCAGATTCTTACCTGCATTTTTTAGGTTAATCCGGTTACGATCTATCGCTTGCTGAGCCTCCTTCAAGCTAAAGCTATTAGATCGTGCCCATTGCTGTGCTTGACTCAGTGTTATTTTCACACTTGCATTGGAAACCTGCTGCCGCTCTGCATGAACAAAGGACTCTGAAAATGAACTGGCCGATAAGGCCAACAACAATAAAATGAACATACGTTTTTTCATAGAACCCCCCTCTTTCTAAGTTTCATTAAGTCTAATAAATACGTTGTTATATGAATTTTGATTCTTCCTCTTCATTACAATTTCTTTGCACAACTCTCCATCAAGGATGTCATGAATTGAGAACTGCATCTTCTATCATCCGTGCAGATTCCAGAAGGGAGGTATAATCCTGCCCTCCTGCTATTCTTTCACACACGGCTTATCGCTCTTTACAGCATCTTTAAATCCAATTGACGAAGGTACAGGAAACGTACAATAAGAAAGGAAAAGAATTGGATTGCCCAAAAGCAAAGCATAATCTGAATAAGCGTAAGATGAAAGGGTGCTACATTTATTCCAGATGGTTCTGACATAAATAAACAAAGCACTACTCCTACGGATGATACGACTAATGGCAGAAGAAATAGGAAAGCAATTTGTCTGGATGCAGCTCGTCTCATTTCCCTTGAGTTTAATCCGATTTTCGATAAAGCTCGGTATATTTCCTCATCCCGTTGAAGATCTACATACAATCTGAAATACAACAGACTTACAGTGCTTGCCAACATAATAATGGCGATAAATCCGCCAATAAATTCACTAATATTCAGATCCATCTCCGATGTCAAATAATCCACTGCTCTAGAGTTAAGTACCCCTTTGTTCACCTTGTTGGCCAACACGGAATACAACCATATCTCCTGTTGAGTTTCAGAAGTTTCTAATGAAAGTTGACCATTCTTCCATTTTGGCACAAAATAATAAACAGATTTGTATGCTAATGGAACATTGAAGTACCGTTGTTCAACTAAATGGTCGTAAGTTCGATCTGAAACAACAAGTAACCTTCCTAGTTCAGAGATGATGTTTTCAACAAACTTTATGCTGTGGTCTATCTTCTGAGTATCCATAATCTGAATATTCATAATCTGAGATTTTCCTTGATTGTAAGTTAGCTTTTTTTCAAAAAAGGTTTTCTGTTCTTCTAAAGACATTCCATTAGAATCAAAAATGAAAAAGCCTTGATGATCCCGAAGTGCGGCTGTCTGTTTTAGTTCCTTAAACCTGGAAATAAGAGCTTCATAGTTGGATTGTTTCATCACAGGTGCGAACTGTTCACGAAAGGGAAAGATCAGTATTTCACTTTTCGAATAATCTACCCCAGCCGTATAAAGATTTTGGTCAATCTCTTTTTCAAGCTCTCTAGAACTTACTACATCAGAAGAAAGTGCAAATGAATAAGATTGCTCCCTTAGAAATCTTTTTTGCTGCTGCATGGAGTCAAAAGTTGACGCTGCTCCTACACAGGAAATGATAGAAATTAAGGTAATCAATGAAAACAGCCCGGCATTATTCCTAATTTTGTATGTGATCTCAGATAACCATAACAAACGTGTTCCGCTCCAAGACCATTTCCTGTTAGCTCTAAGCAGTTGAATGAATAGTACACATAATTGAGTATAAAATAAGTAAGTACCAATAAACCCCATTACAATTGTGTATTTAAATGTGTCTCCAACCGAATAGTGCAATATATAAAAAGAAAGAGTCCCTAAACGATACGGTGCCAGATAAATGTATGGTGGAAAATCAAGCTTCATTAAATATACAGCCGCTCCTATTAACACTATCGCAAGAAAGGAAAGACTCCATGAAGCTTTTAATTCCTTTTTGAGCTGTGGAACCTTGTTAAAAAGCTGCTGTAATTTAAAATGGCGTATGAAGAAAACAGACACAAGTGAGATCAATATAAACAAAAACATAAAGCCAATTCCTGTGAAAGCCAGTGCTTTCCAAGGAAAATAAAACGTTAAATACATTCCTATGACATTGGAACCCAAAAGCAGAAAGAATTTCGCTGAAATAAATCCTCCGATAATCCCGGTAACCAAGGATAAAAAACCTATAATTAGATTTTCATATGCGACCAAAAAATATATTTGTCTGTGATGTGTCCCTAAAATGGTCAATATACCCAATTCTTTCTTACGTGCAGCTACAAAGATATGGTTTGTGTATAATACGAAAAAAAAGGAAAATACAAAAATCAACAGATCAGCAACTTGTAATCCTTTTTTTACATTAGCTGCTGTGATTGCATTTGAGACATCCGGGTGAAAAATAAATATCGCATATACGAAAAAAATCGAAATCATCAATGAGCTGCTTAAATAATAAGGTACATAAGCACGTACATTGCGTTTGAGATTATTCCATGCTAACAGACGAAAGCTCATGTGCATGTCTACTTCCCCCCAAAAAGGAGAGCATATCTATGATTTCCTGAAAAAATATTTGCTGACTATGACTACGGTGGATTTCATTATATAACTCACCATCTTTTATAAAAATTACCCGATCACAATAACTGGCTTCCATTGCACCGTGTGTTACCAGCACGATTGTGGAATAATCTACACGGTGAATAAGTCCCAGCATTTCCATCACAACACGTGAAGACTTGGAATCGAGATTTCCAGTGGGTTCATCTGCGAGCAGGAGTGAAGGAGAGTGAATAATAGCCCTACCAATGGCTGCCCGTTGCTTTTGTCCCCCTGACACCTCATAAGGCCGTTTATCCAAAACATCAAAAATATCCAGTTTCTTCGCTACCTCTTCCAGTTTAAGCTCCATTTCCTTTAATCCTTTTTTATTCAGCATCAGAGGAAACAGTATGTTCTCTCCCAAAGTGAGGGTTTCCAGCAAATTAAAGTCCTGAAATACAAGTCCCAGCTCTTTGCGACGAAATAAAGCCAGCTTATCCTTCTTGAGCTGATTTAGATTTTCCCCTTTAATGCAAACCTCGCCAGAAGTCGGCATATCAATGGTAGAAATCATGTTTAATAATGTAGTCTTCCCACTACCAGACGGCCCCATAATACCAACAAACTCGCCTTGTTTGATCGTTAAATGGATGTTGTTAAGGGCTCGGTAGGAAACCTTGCCATAATATATTTTGGTGACTTGATCCATTCGTACAATCTCCATAATTCATTCCTTTCCTTGTTCTATGTTATGATCATAATCCATCCAGACAAGTGAAGCGATCGATTAACATTACAAAAACCTTAAATGTGTTGTAAGGTTTCTCATTTGTGAATTGAAAACAGGATTTGAACCGTTGTCCCTTCACCAACTGTCGATTTCAGTTGAATATCATGATTCAGTCTTTTGCAGATTTCAGACACCAAATAGAGTCCCATCCCGGTTGATTCACGATACTTCCGCCCATTTTCACCTGTATAATAAGCCTCAAATACCCGTTCTACATCTTTTTTAGGGATACCAATCCCCTCATCCTGTACTTCCAACACAATGACATGCTCTCTTACGTCAGACATTAGTTTCAGACTGTGGGCATGACCTGAAGAGTATTTCACCGCATTGGTCACCAATTGGTTAATTATGAATCTTAGCCACTTGGCATCGGTAATCACACTCAACTGCTCGTCCACTTCATTGGAAGGATAAATTTCGTTGCGAATCAATAATCTTTTGTTATCATAAATCACATCACTAACCAGTTTTCGTAATACAACAGGCTCCACATGAAAGTCAGGTTCAAAGGATTCCAATCGTGACATATACAAAATCATGTCCAGTCCTTTTCCCATTCGATCAATCTCATCGTGAATCTGATCCGATTCGGGATCTATTTTTCCTTTAAGGATTAAATGAATAACAGAAAGAGGAGTTTTCATCTGGTGAACCCACTGATTGATAAACGTAATATGATCGCGCTGCTGATGCTCTAACTGATGAATTCGGGACTGATACAATCGGTAATATTGTAAAAGCAAATGTTGCAAAGAAGAGGCTAACGGATTAAGTACCTTCATCTGAATAAGCTCATCTAAATCTCTAATGTTTGCAGTGGATAATATGAGATATAAACCAGAGTACATGACATACCGGAAGAGCAAATAAACCAGCAATATGGAGGCCCCAAAAAAGACGGAATACAGGGCCGTCGACCAGTTGCGGTAACCATCCATCCAATAGATACTTAACACAAGAAAAAGTTGGATGATATTAAAAATCACCAGCGAAAAATGGTCACGCCAAAAAAGCTTCACCGTTCTTCCTCCTCACTCAAGTGAAGCCGATAGCCAGCCCCTCTAACCGTCTCTATGATATCCCCTAGTCCCAGCTCACTCAGCTTTTTGCGGACCCGAGTGACATAAACATTCAGTGTGTTTTCGCCCACATATTGGTGATCATCCCATAAAGCCTCTAAGAGATGAACTCTACCCACAACCTGCTTAGGATACGTCATCAATAGCTCTAGCAGTGCTGCTTCCTTCTGGCTAATTTCTACCTGCTTGTCATGGAATACAAGTTCCATAATATCGGGATATAGCGTCAAATCTGCCACTTTTAAGGAACGTGATTTTGGGGCAACAGCATAAGAGCCATAGGCACGTCGCAGATTGCTTTCTACTTTGGCTAACAGTACTTCGGGATAAAATGGTTTCGTAATGTAATCATCTGCTCCGTTTTGCAAAGCAATGACCTGATCCATTTTATCATCGCGTGCAGAAACAAAAAGGATGGGGCATGTAGACTGAGTCCGTATTTGCCTGCACCAATAAAATCCATCAAAGCGAGGTAGATTCACATCAAGTAGTACCAAATCAGGCTTTACCTCTTGAAATATAGCCAGAACTTGATCAAAATTTGAAACGTTAATCCCTTGATAACCATATTTCTCAAGATAAGATTGGAGCAAGGAACTGATTTGAGGATCATCCTCTACTATTAATATCTTTTGCATCGTGTTTTCTACCTTCTTAGTGCTTGAATTTTTAACAACTGATTTCTCTATATAATGCCTTTATTCGATCGTTCAAGCAATAACAACAATCTAACCCCCTTGGTTGTAGATTTAGGAGGTTTTCATGGTGGTGTATATTGAATCCCGAATAATATGCATGGTGCCGAGCACCAGAGTGATTAACAATATAATTATAATAACAATAACGGTGACTGTTATAATGGTTCTTTTAGGAATTTTTAATGTTTCATTGAAACTTTGCTTTGGATCTTTCAAAATCTGCTCACTTCTTTCCTTGCCTAGCTGTTTACCAGCATAACAGCTTCTACATAATGAACAACAGTTGAAACTTACAAAAACCTTTATTTTGTTGTAAGGTTTCTGATTAGCCACAAACCATCGTCAGATTAAACTAGCGTATGTACATAACAAAAATGCCCGGCTAGAGAATCTTTTTTCTGATTCTCAAACCTGGGCAGTTTATCCTTTCTATCCTTTTACAGCGGAACCCACCGTCATTGCCCGCTCCACTTGTTCACTCAAGAACAGATAGACTAGTACCATCGGTAGGGAAGCGATAGTCATAACAGCTCCCATGGCCCCCCAATCCGTGCTGTAGGAGCCCTGGAAGAAAAGCAAGCCTAGCGGCAAGGTCTTCATATTCTCATCAGAAATCAGAATATAGGCCAAAGTGAACTCATTCCAGTTGTTCAAGAACTGAAAAATGGCTACAGTCGCAATTGCAGGCATTGCAAGCGGCATAATGATTTTTAGGAACAGTCTATAAATATTAGCTCCATCCATACATGCCGCCTCTTCAATCTCCTTAGGAATTCCTGCCAGGAACCCATAGAAAATCATTGACGAGAAAGGAAGGCCAATTGCGATATAGGGAAGAATAAGAGCTCCATACGTATTCGTAAGATGAAAATCGCGAACCAGAATCGCCAGCGGTATCATAATAACCTGTAGCGGCATAAACATTCCTATGATCATATAAGTTCGGACAGCAGAACGAAACCTCCATCTCATGCGAGCCACTGCAAAGGCAAACATCAGTGCCAATAAAAGGATGAACAGAGTCGAAATCGTTGATACGACCAGACTGTTTAGAAAGTAACGAGGAATATTAAATTGCGTCCAAGCATTGATGTAATTTTCGTAACGAAAATGCGTTGGTAGTCCGAATGGGTTGGTAACAAAGATCTCATCATTGTTCTTCAACGAGTAGGAAACCATCCAGAACAACGGATAAATCGAAACAATCACATACAACCACAGCGGTATCTGCAGGACAGCTTGTCTGAACTTGCTCACAGCGGTTTTACTCATTTCGTTCTCCTTTTCAATACGCACCTCATCAGGCGGTTTGTCCGCGATCGAACAGCTTATTGATAACTAAAGTTGCCAGCAGCGAGATCAGTACAAGCAGCACAGATACAGCACACGCATAGCCATAGTTGCTCTCCATAAAAGCATAGCGGTAAATCATGAATGTCATTGTATAATTTGTAGTACCAGGTCCCCCGTTAGTCATAATCAGCATCTGCACAAAGGCGCCTATCCCAGAGGTAATCGCGATAATAAAGCAGAATTTGTACGTTTCCCTCATCAGAGGAAGTGTAACATGCAGATGCGCTCTCCATTTGCTGCAACCGTCAATCGTGGCGGCTTCAAAATAGTCCTCAGGTACTGACTTAACCCCTGCATATAGCAGCGCGAATTGATACCCCATAAACTGCCAGGCATTAACGAAGGCGATGGCAATAATTGATGCTGTCGGGGAGCTCAGCCAATTTTGCTGATACGGGATATTCAAAAGATCGAACAGCCGGTTGATCAGTCCGTTGGTCGGGTCGTAAATGGCGATCCACAGCTGGCACACCACAGTTACCGACAGAACAACCGGAATAAAATAAGCCGTTTTCAGTATTTTCCGCCCGCGTGTACGCGGGTCTGCACAAATCAGCGCCAATAGCGTTCCCAGTCCAATCTGAAAGACCACCAGTACAATTGCAAATATCAATCCGTTCTTAAGCGAAGTGGAAAGTAAAGGATCGGAAAAGAGCTCCCGGTAATTACTCAATCCCGAAAAGATCGGCGTACTAAGGCCATCCCACTCATAAAAGCTACGAAGAACGGTCTGCAGAACAGGATAAATCAGGATCACACTGTACAGGATCAAAGCAGGGAGCAGAAACAGTGCCAGCGCCGGTTTGTTCCCCAAATATTTATTCATGTGTTGCTTCCACCCCTTATTTTCGGGACGGCTCCCCCCAGCGACTTATGTCGCCAGAGGTTGCTTGTCCCTGGATTATCAGTTTTCTTTCTCCTCAGTTTTCTTTCTCCAATGTACTGTTCAGATTGTTCACAAAACCCTCTACCAAAAAGTTGTCCACCATCAGATTCTGGGTATTGTCATTGATTGTGTTCTGAATTTTGGTATTGCTCAGAAGCTGAGCATATTCCTTGGCGTTTGGCAGCAACTCTTTGGCGACTCGCTGCATCATTGCTGGAACAGTGGAGGCGATTTGCTTATCCACTTTCGGCGAAACGATAGGACTTCCGAGTTGGGTATATTTGTACTCGGCTGACTTTGTCGCAAGGAATGCTGCTACCTTTACGGCAGTTTCCTTGTTCTCGCTACTCGACGATACTGCGTAACCCTGTGGCGAGCCTGCACCGTCGATAAAATATTTGGACTTCTCGTAGGTTGCTTCATCCTTTGCTGGCCAGTACATCCAGTCGACCTGGTCGCCCAGCTTTTCCTGTGAACTGTAAATTTCCCATTGTCCGTTCACAAACATGGCAGCCTTTCCCTGATAGAACAGGGACGATGCCTGATCATAATTGGTGTTCGTGGCATTTGCGTCGAACAATCCGGCTTGCTGCAATTGCTTCATCTGCTGTGCTGCCGTTACAAACGCTTCTGGCAATGCTTTTACACCTTTCTGATCAAGTGCTCCGAATCCTTGCGGCTGCTCTCTTGTGACCAGCCCATTATAAAAAGCAGTCGTAATCCACTTTTCCTTGGCAAAGATCGACATGGGCACATAACCTGCAGCTTTCAACTTTTTAGCTGCTTCGCCCATTTGATCAATCGTCCTAATCGGCGTTTCGATCCCCGCCTTCTCAAAAATCGACTTGTTGTAATAGATAAGCTGGAATTCAATGCCTGTATCCGGATAAGCGTACACATGATTATCTGGAGCTACTAAACGAGATTCAACACCCGGATTAAGATTCTCCTTGAATTTAGCCGTTGTCTCATAGTTGTCCAGCACCTCGACATTTTTGGATTTTGCTAAAGTTTGCAGAGTTGGCCAATCCGTGAAATAAATATCCGGCATGTTTCCTGTCGCTGCATAAGTCTTCAGCTTCTGGTACCCGTCCTGAACGGCAGGATCCAGTTCAATCTCAACGTTTGGCATGTCCTTTTTGAGTTCTTCCACCGCATAATCGAACGGCTTGGTGGTATCGGCGTCAAAATGCTGCGCATATACCTTCAATTTGATCTTTGTGTCTCCCGTCCCGCCCTGGGAGGAAGCTGATTTATCTCCACCACAAGCGACCAATCCAATAGACATGGTGAGCACTAGCAAAGCTGCACCCCAACTTCTGTAAGTTTTTTTCATTTGTTTAATCCCCCTTATGCAGTGTGTTTTATGTTTGCGCTTTCATTTTCATAACTACAGTATACTCCCGCTTCTTTTCTTGATTAAGGAATAAAACGGGCATAATCAGTAAAAAACGGGACAAATAGAGCAGCGGTTCTCCATATAGGAAAACCGCCAGGCTTAAATCGATGTTGTTCTGCCTCGCAGGACAAGAGCTACCTTTTTTGGAGTTGCTCATATTCAGTCGGTGTCATGCCAAAGCGTTTCTTGAAGCATTTGCTGAAATAATTGGGGTCACTGTATCCAACACTTTCAGCGATTTCCGCCAACTTCCGATTTCTGTTCAGTAAGAGCTCCTTAGCCTTCTTCATCCGAATATGTGTAATATGATCCACTATGGAGAAGCCGGACTCCTTGCGGAAGACGCGCCGCAGATAGCTGGGATCGACGAAAACCCCACACGAAACCTGCTCAGCAGACAACTCTGTGTCTGCATAATGCTCCTCGATATAGGTGATCGCCGCAGCAAAAAGATTGGAAGCCTTCGTAGAGTGCATATTCTCCATCAATTGGATCAGCCTGCGGTACAAAGCGAGCATCCATCCTTCAGCAGCCTCCCAGGAATCTAACTCCCGAAGCCGGTCATAAGGAGACTTGTTCAAACCTTCATCCCATAGCCGATCATAAGGAATGCCGCGTTCACTTGCAAAGGAAAGTGCTAGAGATACGATTCCCATAAGCATCGCGTCCGCGTATTCGTCCCCCCACTTATATATACTAAGCTGCTGGATTGCCTTACGGACTTCCTCTAACGTTTCACTGTCTTTCAATCGAAGGTCTAGCACGACTGCATCACGCAGATGGCCCAAATCAGGCATACTTGCTCTGCCGTGCAACGCTTCGCTACCATGACCCCACTCGGTACTTTCGCTCTCCTGCAGAAACACCGGTAGTTTCGGCTTAATACGTTCCAACATCGAGAGCATTTCTTCTGCATTGAACGGCTTCAACAAATAATCCTGCACTCCGGTTCGAACCGCCTTCTGTAGGTATTCAAATTCGTTATGTCCAGATATGAATACAATAACGATGCGTTCGAACTTGACTTTCAACCTCTCGGCTAATTCAATTCCATCAATGAAGGGCATATTGATATCTACGAGGGCGAGATGCGGCTGATGCCGCTCGGCTTCTTGAAGTGCTTCCTGTCCGTTCCTTGCTTCGCAGCAAACCCGAAAGCCATGACTTTCCCAATCTATCTTTATACGCAGAAAGTCTCGGAACAGCGGCTCATCATCGACAATCATCACTTTATACATCTTGGTGTTCACTCCCCTTTGGCAGCATCGGCAACGACAGGTCAACAGTTGTTCCCTCCGCGAGAATACTTTGAACGGATATCCCATACTCCTCGCCAAAATACAGACTCAGTCGTTGCTGAACACTGTAGGTACCGATTGATCGTATTCCTTCTTTCGGTAAATGTCTGGACATAATAGTCTGAACTTGGAATTCATCCATCCCCACACCGTTGTCCTCCACCCGAACGATCACCTTATCACCCTGTTTAAAGGCAAAAATACGGATAAAACCTTTTGTTCCTTTCTTCTTAAGACCATGGTAAATCGAATTCTCGACAAGCGGCTGAAGCGAGAGCTTCGGGATAGGTGTACCTGCAAGCTCGGCAGGGATATCCACTTCATAGCGAAACACATCGGGATAACGGATTTGCAAAATCGTCAGGTAATCATCAGTAATCTGAGCTTCCTTTTCTAAAGTAATTAATTCCCGTCCCTTGTTCAGCACCATTCGATAAAAATCTGCCAGCGCTTTTGTAGTATCTCTAGCCTCATCATTACGATCTAACTCATTGAGTGCATAAATGGTATCCAAAGTGTTGTACAGAAAATGCGGTTTAATTTGGGCGCTTATCAGTGCGAGCTCATATTCACGCTTACGGTTCTGTTCCTGCCTTACCTCATCCAGCAGCTCCCGAACTCTTCTTACCATAAAGTTAAACGCTTCAGCAATCGTACCGATCTCATCCTCTGTGCGGACTGTCGTAACCGCTTGCAGGTCACCAGTTACTACTTTTCGCATGGCCCTAGTCAGATGTTCGAGAGGGCTAACGACCATTTTGGATAGAAAGCTAGCGCCCAGCCAGGAAAAAACAAGGCACAATATGCCGATTAAGAGCGACAATCTAACATTTTGCCGGACATCAGCCGTAAGCAGGCTAAGAGATACGATATTGACCAACTTCCAATCCATCCGGGTATAATCAGTGACCGTTACCAGATTGCCCTCATCCTCGAATGAGCACGTTCCTTGGGATGCATTAGGCGCACAACGTTGGATGGCCTCACCTAGCTGTGGATTCACCGGATTCATCAGCATCTCATTGTCTTCTGCCACCGCCACGCGCATTCCGTTATCTAAAAAATAATAAGATTTGGGCGCATCCGGATCGCTGGAACGGAAGTAATCGGACAAACCTTCTTCCTTCACTAACAGAAAAAGGGTTCCGTAGGGTTCGCCCGTGTCTATATTAATGACCGTCTTCCCCAACGTCAAAACCGGAGAGTTCGGATCTGGTGTTAGGAAATCCCTCTTCTCCATATCAAACCAGAGTGCCTGTCCATAACTTTCGGATTCCCTTACCCGCTTAAGCATGCTATAGATCTTGCGATCATCCCCGCTTTCGGTATAAGAGGCGAAAATTGTCCCTTCATTATCAATAAATACAGCGGCATCCACCTCACGAAAGATTGACAAATCAATGGATAGGCGGCTCTGCATCAAGTTTCCAAACTGAATAGACTCCATCGCAGTACCAGGTTTGGCACCGTATGAATCATACATCCGGTTAATATTCGTCACCATAATATTGGCCGCTGTTTCCACACTGCTGAATATGTAATCGGTCCGAGACAAGATAAGCTGAGACTCATCGACCACGTTGCTGGTGGTTCGGTCTATCAAAGAACGGCTGAAAAGCTGGTTGGACAACAGTCCAAGAGTAAGCAGAGAAACAATAATTAGCGGAAGAAATACCGTTATAACCTTGCTTTTAAAGCGAAGTCGACCAAACCACTTACGAGCTAGTGACAGAATATTCAACTAGGACCCCTCCGTCATCAAGAGAATATTCATCATGTTAACACAAACAATCTCTACAGTAGTAGATCAAAAATAATGTTAAAAAAATTCAACCGTCCATCTTGAAAGTGCTTTAAAGATGTGTTAGGATAAAGTCGATTTTTAGTAAAATTATTAACTAAAAAGGTGTGAGCTCTTTTGGCAACCATTAAAGACATTGCCCGCGAAGCGGGTGTGTCTGCCGCAACCGTTTCAAGGGTTTTAAATAACGATCTGTCACTGTCCGTAAGCCCAGACACCAAAAGCAGAATTTTTTTGGTTGCCGAGCAACTCGGGTATAAGCCTACCCGGCTGAGGCAATTAAAGCAGAATACGGAACGTGCCGGGAAAACCGTCTCCCTCCTGCTGTGGTGTTCTATTGAGGAGGAAAGAGACGATCCGTATTACGCCTCGATCCGCCGTGGAATCGAACTGCGCTGTGAAGAGCTTGGACTGACGTTGGGCCAGACCTTGCGAGGCCGCTCATCCATCGGCACCCTGCAGAAGGCGGACGGTCTGATTGTTGTGGGCGGCGTTGATCCTGAAGAGGTATTCAAACTTCATCCTGACAAGAACACCATTGTCCTTGTCGACCAGTACCATGAACAGCTGGAGTATGATTCTGTACGACTTCATTTCCGGCAAGCTGTTGATCAGGCGCTCGGACATCTACTTGAGCTTGGCCACCGACAAATCGGATTTATCGGCGGTAAGAGCGACGGTGAGCGAAGAGCGCATTATTTTGAACGATTCATGCGGGAACAGGGGTTGTACAATCCTCAATTCGTCCGTATAGGTGCCTGGAGTACCGCGGATGGTTATCTCATGATGAACGAGCTTCTAACCCAACAGGAACGACCGACGGCCTGCTTCGCTGCAAGCGATCCGCTCGCTATTGGTGCCCTCCGCGCCCTTCATGGACATGGAGTCAAGGTACCAGAGGATATGGCTGTTGTCGGCTTCGACGACATTGAGATGGCAGCCTTCGTGCAGCCTCCGCTAACCACCGTCCGTGCCTATCCTGAACAGATGGGAAAGGCTGCCGTGCAACTGCTCTCTGAACGGTTTGAGGGGCGTGAACCACCTGCGTATAGCGTGATCGGGACTAAGCTTGTCATTCGGGAGAGTTCATGCAAAAAAGGCTAAAATCAGTACTTGAGAGCCTTATTGTCATTGATCAGTATCCTTACGTAAAACAATAATGATAACCCCCTAAGGAGTGAATATCATGAACATTCATGTTAACGAGGCGCTTGGTTTGTTTCATTTGCAGTCCAAGGATTGCAGCTATATTATCCAGCTTGTAGAAGGATATCCCGCACATGTCTATTGGGGAGCTCAACTTCATCATGACCAAAGTCTCGCAAGTATATTGGAGCTTAGGGAGCGTTGCTCCTTCTCTCCCACTCCCGTTTCTTCCAGCCGTACAATTTCTTTGGACACGCTTCCACAGGAATACCCCCAGTATGGAACAAGCGACTTTCGTCAACCAGCTTACCAGGTTGCACTTGCGGACGGGACTCGGACTACGGAGCTGAAATATAGTGGTTACCGTATTGAACCGGGTAAACCAAAGCTCGAAGGACTTCCTTCCGTCTATACCGAATCGGATGATGAAGCCACAACCCTCTTTTTGATCCTTGAGGATCCATACTCTGGGCTTAAGACTACACTGCTCTATACTGTATTTGCGAATCACAGTGCCATTGCGAGGTCTACTCTTTTTGAACAAAAGGGAAGCGCTACCATGAATATTGAACACGCCATGAGCGCCTCTGTCGACTTCGCCGATTCCAACTACCAAGCTCTCTACTTACCTGGAGCCTGGGTTCGGGAAAGACATATCCAACGCCGCGATCTCGGACCCGGCTCCCTTCGGCTCGAGAGCCGAAGGGGTTCCAGCAGTCACCAAATGAATCCATTTCTGGCACTGCTTCGTCCTGATGCGACTGAAGATCGTGGGGATGTGTACGGTTTCAGTCTAATCTACAGCAGCAACTTCGTCGCACAGGCAGAAGTAGAGCAGTTCAACCAGACTCGTGTAAGTGTCGGAATCAATCCTTTTGACTTCTCCTGGCGGCTTGAGCCGGGTCAGTCATTCCAGACCCCTGAAGCCATATTGGTCTTTTCTGAAGAAGGTCTTGGGGGCATGTCACGCACCTATCACCGACTCTATCGCACACGCCTGTGCCGGGGGGCTTACCGTGACAAAGAGCGTCCTATTCTCGTGAACAATTGGGAAGCCACGTATTTCGACTTTGACGCCGATAAAATCGAAGCGATTGCCAAGGAAGCAGGGCCCCTTGGAATTGAGCTCTTTGTTCTAGATGACGGTTGGTTTGGTAAGCGCGACAACGACGACAATTCGCTTGGGGACTGGTTTGAAGACCGTCGCAAGTTGCCTGGCGGCCTTGCCGACCTGGCCAAACGGGTTAATGAACAAGGATTACAGTTTGGCTTGTGGGTTGAGCCGGAAATGGTATCACCTGATAGTGAACTGTACCGCAACCATCCCGACTGGTGCCTACATGCGGAAGGTCGGCGGCGGACGGAAGGCCGATCCCAACTGGTGCTCGATCTTTCCCGCAAGGAAGTATGCGACTACTTGTACGAGACGCTTAGCTCCGTATTCTCGATCGCTCCGATTACTTATGTCAAGTGGGACATGAACCGTAATATGACGGAGATTGCTTCGGCTACAGCTCCTAGCGAGCGACAAAAGGAAACTGCGCACCGTTATATGCTCGGACTTTACGATCTTCTGGAACGTCTGACTTCCCAGTTCCCGGACATCTTGTTCGAAAGCTGTTCCGGAGGCGGTGGACGATTCGATCCAGGAATGCTCTACTATATGCCGCAGACATGGACCAGTGACGATACTGATGCCATTGAAAGATTGGCTATCCAGTATGGCACAAGCATCGTGTATCCGGCCAGTACCATGGGCGCACACGTATCGAATGTACCGAATCACCAGGTGGGGCGAATCACCTCTCTCGCTATACGCGGCGACGTGGCAATGAGCGGGAATTTTGGCTACGAACTTGACCTAACTGCCTTTACAAATGAAGAAAAGGAGCTCGCTGCCAAACAAATCGCCCAGTATAAGGAAATTCGTTCCCTTGTACAGCAAGGAGATATGTATCGACTCCTTAGTCCATTTGAGGGCCGAGGCGACACGGCCTGGATGTTCGTTAGCGAGGACCAGTCCGAAGCTTTTGTCGCTTACTTCCGTGTACTAGCTGAACCGAATGGGCCCATCCGGCGACTAACTCTAAAAGGACTTGACCCAGATAAAAAGTATATAATCGAACACGGAGCGACGGGCAACACTGCAGTCCATACGGGTAATACCTTAGTGGAAGATGACGGTTCCCCCTTCCGCGTAGCATTTGATGGAGAAATTTTCGGAGGTGACCGCCTAATGAGAATTGGGCTTGTGGTCTCCGATCTCACTGGAGATTTCGCCAGCTCTACCTTCCGCCTTAAAGCTGTCTCCTGCTAATCATGGACCAGCCAGTGACGATAAAAAAATTAAAACAAGGCAGGCCGATTTTCCGGCCTGCCTTGTTTTATAACTTTGGTCCTTGTAGATTAAAGACACACAAGAGATTGCCAAGCAATTGATCATTTAATAGCATCCTTGACTTTGATTCTCCATATCATATGATCAGAGCCTGCTCCCCAATAATCTTTTAATAAATAATCAGGAGTGCCAAATTTCTTTTTCCATATTTTCTGCGCAATACGATATCCACTATCTAAACAAAATTCTTCTACTCCTCTATTTTTCAGTGTCAGATACATTGATTTCAACAATAAATTCCCTACCCCAATCTTCTGGTAGTCAGGGTGAAGAAATACAGTTCCTACCTCGCACAAATTTTTAAATGTAGCATTGGTAGATTTACTTATTAGTTCACTTACTGGTCCATATTCAATAGAACCTATTATATGATTCCCATCTACAGCGATTAAGAAGTATCGTTGTTCACCGTGACTCTCAAAGTCACGTTCCAAATATACCCTCTTAGTCTCAATTTCCTCATCTATGTCTTCCAGCATATGACCAATGCCTTCTTTAGCAAACGTGTCTATAATCACAATTCTAAACAATTCATTTATCTTTTCGATGTCCTTAATTTCTGGCCTTCTGATTTCGACATTATTCATCTAATTTCAGCCGATGTACGATTCAGTACGAGACGCTTTGAAAGCACACGATTCGATAACTCCATCAGGCTTTTTATTTCATAAGTGGGTTGAATACCAGACGCGTTTGTTTTCCCAGCAGGGTTGAACCAGCAGGTATCGATTCCGTATTGGTTCCCTCCTTGAATATCCGAGGTCAAAGAATCACCGACCATGAGAACCTTACTTTTATCTGAAATGGCTAGCTTAGTAAATGCATAATCGAAAATACCAGCTTGTGGTTTTTGGCAACCCACTTCCTCTGAAATAATTACCTGCTCAAATACATCACGCAGCGGTGAAAGCTGAATTCTGGAGGTTTGCACCTCTTTGATTCCATTCGTAATAATCGCCAAACGACAATCAGACAGCATATCACATAATTCTACCGCTCCGTCCATCAAAAAAGCACCTTCACCCAAATAACGTAAATATGCTGCACTAAAGGCATTTGGATTGAAATCTAGATCATGAATAGTAAATAATCGCTTAAACCGTTCCACACGCAGTTGCGCTGAGGTAATGTGTCCTTCCTCTGCCTCTCGCCACAACGCGCCGTTGATTTCATCATAACTAGCTTTATACTCAGTGGCCCCTTGTGGCAAGCCAAATTGGGTAAACGTATTATGTAGCGCATGACTCTCTGCCTTTTTAAAATCAAACAGCGTGTCATCAACATCAAACAAAATAATTTCGTATTTCATTACAACCTCCATATCATTGCTTTACTAAATTGTTCAGTCCGCTTGATCCTTTGAGCTGTTCCAGATAGAAGTACAACGAAAAACTAACAATACATTATTACCTTTCGGTTATTATACAGAACCTAGTTAAGCCGTCAAGTCACTAATAACAAAGTCATAGTATTTTGTCATCAGTGCAAAAGGTAAATAACGCTCAATAAGAATGCCCGTAAAATGAAGGTGATCTCATTTTACGGGCCACTGAGCATCTAAGAGATGATTTAGCAAGAATCCTAGTGATCTTCATTAATCCATTTGGCTAATGTTTGATCAAAACAATGAGATTCTTCAAACATCGGGTTATGCCCACTATATTCAAAAATCACTTTTTTCACATTCTCGTAGGTGTCATCGACCCTATCCCATAATGAAACAGGTGCAACCAAATAATCATACCTTCCCAAACCAATAAATATGGGTTTATGGATATCCGCCAGGGATTGTATCAAATTCATGTTACCGAAAGCTTCTCCCCATAAATAATCAATGATAGGCATGTTCGTGTACACATCATTCCACGTGTAAGCCGCATCATAGGCATAATCATAAAAGCTTTGGGCTCCCATTCGTATACACATGTGAACAAATCTTCCATCAGGGTCTCTTTTGATATCTTCCTCTAATAAAACAATGTCCTTTTCAAAACGTTCCTTTCTTTCTGGACTCGCCGTTTCATAAAAGAATGAAGCGCTTTGCCTCTGTCTTTCCTGGCTGTTCGTAGGTGCTGAATTTAAAAGCACCACTTTTTGAACATAGTCCGGGTATTGTTTAGCATATTCCAAAGCCATAAAGGCATGCCCGGAATGGCCTAATATGATAAATTCGTTTAGATGAAGGCATTGTCTTGCTGTTTCTATATCATTAATAACTTTATCCAAAGTATAGTCTTCTAGTTTTAAAGCTCGAGTCGGTTTTGCAAACCCTCTATGATCCAGAAAAATAAACTGAAACTTTTTATATAAATGGTCTGAAAATAAGCGAGGATAATATACACTACTGCCGATCACCAATATCGGCCTTCCGTTACCTGTTATAGCATATTTCAGCTCAAATCCATCACTAATAACTGTTTGATAAGTGCTCATTTATAATCTCCTTTTCTTTTTTAAATCACTCCCTTTCCTTTGTGTAATTCCCTTGTATTCTCCATAGAACGTTCCAACACTTCAACTCACCTCAGAAAGTACAATTTTTATGAGAAAAGTTTAACATGTTTTTTTCAAAAACAAAACTGGTTTACTTTTGTCTTACTTGTCTTGACTTAAGGGATTCATACTTCATTTTTGACAAGCACATCTTTTTGGAAACAAAAAAACCGCGATAATCGCGGTTTTTTATGTAGAGGTCATACTTTTATTTGCTTGGCGACGTCCTACTCTCCCAGGACCCTGCGGTCCAAGTACCATCGGCGCTGGAGGGCTTAACGGTCGTGTTCGGGATGGGTACGTGTGGAACCCCTCCGCTATCGCCACCAAACATGAATTTACATCGTAAATTCTTCCGTATGGTTATTCGGTTCATCACTTATCGTGAGCTGCTTTCGCTTTTTTAGATAAAATACTGAAATGTTCGCTTAGCTTAAAGCTGTAGCCAAATCCTGTATCAAAAGTTCAGCAGGCTCATGCCCTACAGCCAGGCGGATAAGCGATTCAGGCATGTGTTGTTTTTTTAGACTCTGCTTATTGAAGCCGTAGTTTGGTGAGATCACCTGGCTCTCCATAGACCCCCAAGATACACCGATCCGGATCAGTCGCAGTTTATTGATCACTCTACATATATCCTCATAAGTCGAATCCTTTAGTTCAAAACTGAATAATCCAGCATACCCTTTGAGCTGTCTACATGCCAGCTTATGTTGTGGATGAGAAGGAAGTCCGGGATGATTCACTTTGGAAATGGACGGATGATCTGATAGAAAACGAGCAACCAACAGAGCATTCCTTTGATGGGCTTCCATACGGAGCGGGAGTGTTCTTAGACCCCGAATGAGTAGCCAGGCTTCAAAAGGAGCTAACGAGCCGCCAATCAACTCATACTCTTCAGCATACATACGGTTTATTATCTCTTTAGAAGCGATCACTGCCCCTGCAATTAAATCATTATGACCACCCAAGTACTTGGATGCGGAGTGAACAACGATATCTACGCCCCATTTCAATGGTTTTTGGAAAAGGGGTGTAGCCCATGAATTATCTATGATTGTACGTATACCCTTTGCTTTGGAAAGCGAAGTTAGCTCCTGAATATTTACCATATCGAATGTGAATGAGGTAGGAGACTCCATAAGAATAGCACGGGTCTGCGATTTGATGGCATCAGCAACTGCTTCCGTAGAAGTCGAATGTACGATTGTATAGTCTATATGGAACCTCTTTAAATATTGGGCTAGGCTGACGGAGGTTTCATATATGTGTCCGACCAGAATCAGATGGTCCCCTGCGGATAAGCTACACATTAGAGAGGCACTGATAGCAGCCATTCCGGAAGCAAAGCACTTGCAATCCGCCCCACCTTCCAGCGCAGCAATCATTTGCTCTGCAATCTGAACGGTAGGATTGGTTCCCCTCGAATAGACATAATGCTCCTTTTCATTATTAGCCGCTTCAGCATAATCTTCGTAAGTATCAAAGAAAAATGGAGCAGTCTCATAAATAGGAGGAGCAGCAGCCTTAGCAAAATACCCTAGTTCGTCCTCAAATCGGAGACAGATAAGCTGATCATCCGAGAAACTCAAACCTGATCACCACTTTCTAAAAAATTTCAAACCTATAAGAGGTAGTCTCCTCAATCCGGGACTCAAATATTCTATACGTCAAACTCTTCTAGACCCTATGCTGGTTGATTTGCGAAATCGGATAATTATGAGGCTTCCAAATGTCTTTCACTAAATATCCAATTCATAAAAATAGCGTATATTTTTGGGGTGCAGGGCAAAGATATGCTTTATCAATAAAGAGGGGGTTCACTTGTGTTGACACGTTGGATTAGAAATGTTCTGAAACCTGGAAAAAGGTACACACAGGATATCGAAAAATCTAAACAGCAGGCCTCTTCAAAACCCATAAATCCATCATTAGCACATACTCTATCAATACTAAAATTAAAACTCGGACAAAGCTCTGATTTTATCATTCGTGATTTTTCCGAAAGTCCTGTCCATGCTGGACATCTCGCCGTTTGTTATATCGAGGGGCTGATTGACCAAAACTTGCTTTCCGATTTAATGGAGGGCTTAATTACAGAGCCGGTCTTCGCAGCTTCTTTTAAGCTTGAAGAAAATACCGCAGTTTCGCTAATAAAGAGAACAATCCCGTCAGGAAATATTCAAATGATACACTCGCAAAATGAAATTTATCAATCCATCCTCTCCGGTAATGCTGTCATTGCTATCGATGGAAGTACATATGCCCTGACAGTTTCCATCGCCGGCGGAGTAAGACGAGCTATTCAGGAACCCAGTACTCAAACCGTAGTTCGGGGTCCTAAAGAAGGATTTACGGAGGATGTCTCAACCAACATCACACTGATTAGAAGAAAATTGCGGACACCTGACCTTAAGTTTGAAAGTCATATTATTGGGCGATATACACAAACTAAAGTTATATTAGCTTACATTGAAGGTGTCGCTAATCCAGAAGTCGTGCATGAAATTACTAAACGGCTTCAATCCATTGATACAGACAGTATACTTGAAAGTGGCTACATAGAAGAATTCATACAGGATGAACCACTTAGTCTCTTTCCCACCATGCTGAACTCAGAGCGTCCGGATACAGTCGCAGGAAGCCTTTTAGACGGACAAGTAGCTGTTCTGATTGATGGGACGCCATTTGCTCTGATTGCACCTGTAACCTTCTTTAATTTCTTTCAGACGGCTGAAGACTACTACCAGAGATATGACATTTCATCTTTTTTAAGGGCTCTTCGTGTGGTATCTTTTTTAATCACTTTGTTGCTCCCTTCTCTATTTATAGCCCTGACGACTTTTCAACAGGAAATGATCCCTACCACGCTGTTAATTACACTGATGGCTCAACGGGAAGGAACTCCTTTTCCCGCATTATTGGAAGCATTAATGATGGAATTGATGTTTGAAGTAATTCGTGAAGCCGGTGTGCGAATGCCTAGGGTCATCGGGCCAGCCGTTTCCATCGTAGGAGCTCTAGTTATCGGGCAGGCAGCGGTGCAAGCCGGACTGGTCTCAGGTGCAATGGTAATCGTTGTTGCCTTCACAGCTATATCGAACTTTGTGATCCCATATGTCACCTTGGCTTCAGCAGTCCGATTGTTGCGGTTTGCTCTTATGCTAATAGCGGGGGCTCTGGGCTTATTCGGTATTCTGATAGCGCTTATCCCCCTTTTAGTTCATCTTGTATCACTCAAATCATTTGGAGTTGATTATTTTATGCCCTACAGCCCCTCCTTTAAGTCCAATATGAAGGATCTTGTCATTAGAGTACCGTGGTGGGCTATGAAAACAAGACCAAATGGAAAATCAGCTTCCAACAAAACCAGACAGGCAACTCACCAATACCCTGCCATTTCAGATGAAATTAGAAATGATGACAAGTCTGATACCGAAAAATAGGAGAGATCAATGGTGAGCCAATTTAGAGTTAGTTACGTTCTGTGTATTGCAGGATTATTACTTACAGGGTGCGTGGATCGAACAGAATTGAATGAATTAGGCATCACAACAGCAACTGGAATTGATGGACATCAAGGCGACTGGATCAATACTTATCAAATCATCATTCCATCAGCTATGACGACTGGCTCAGGTGGTTCTTCCACGGGGGCATCGCAAAGCGCTGTACATACTTTTTCTACACATGGAAAAACACTAAGAGAGACCGTTACGAAGAGTAGTCTGGAATACCCACGTAAATTGTATTTTGCTCAAAATAATGTAATCGTTATTGGAAAAAAAGCAGCAGAACAAGGCATTGAAGAAATTATTGATATTTACCTCCGTAACCTTGATTCACGGGAAACTGTAAAAGTATTTATTGCCAACGGAGAGGCTCGTGATTATTTAAAAAAGCTTGTACCACCAGAGAAAATTCCCGGTCAAGCTTTAGAAAATATTATAGAAAAAAACAGAAGATATGGATCGATTTATCCATCCGTATCTATGTATGAATTTATTTCGAAAATTAGCTCCGATAGTGGTGCAGCCGGAGTTCCAGAAATATCTCTTGAGGGCTCCGAGCCGGAGAAACTAGATTCTGTTGATGTGTTCAAAGAAACATCCGCTAAAAGTAAACTTAAGTTGTCGGGCCTAAGCATTTTCCGGAAAGACAAGAGAGTCGGACACCTAAATGAAAAGGAAAGTATAGGGGTTTCATGGTTAAACAACCAGATTAAAAACACCACTATAAACTATGTGGATGGGAATGCTACGGCTGCTTTCCTCATCCGGAAGGCCAAGGTTAAGATTACGCCAATAAAGAACTTAAATCATTTTTACCTAAACGTTGACGTTAAAACTACCGGAGATCTTTTGTCAGCCTCTTCGCAAAGAGAAATGAAAAATATGCAAAGTATAGACCAATTGCAGAAGCAAGCAGCAGAAATTATCGAGTTGCAAATCCGGGAAGGCTGGAAAGCCTTACAGCAAAATAATATCGACCTTATTGGTATTGGGAATAAAATTCATCAGAAGAACCCAAAAGACTGGAAAAAAATAAAGGAAACGTGGCCTAAGGAGTTAGCAAACATGGATATAAAAATAAATGTAAAAATGAAACTTGCACGTCCAGGATTATTTGGAGAGTCTTTTAACGAGCTATTGAAATGAATGGAATAAACAGGCAGAGGTGAATTGAAGCAATGCGTCAAAATTCAATCCGAGTATCAGAGCTGATCGTTTGTATGTCTTTGTTTGAAGTTGGAAGTACAACTTTGTTTTTAATGGGAGCTGAAGCAAAGCAAGATGCTTGGTTAGTCATGTTGATAGGCGCCTTAGCAGGACTACTTCTGTTAATGCTCCATCTTGCTATCCATCATCAAGACCCTGAATTAGATTTGTTCATGTTGTTTCGCCGTTACATAGGAAAATATGTGGGTACAACGATTAACCTGCTTTTTGTGATGTACTTCACATATGAAGCTTCTCGGAGCTTACGCGATTTAGGCGAGGTGACAGTCCTGGCTTTGCTACGCCAAACCCCCTTGTGGCTCATCATGTTGATCACAATCATGGTTGTATCCAATACGATTCGTTACGGATACAAAGTATTGTTCCTATTTTCCTTATTCCTTTTCCCTTTTTTTGTACTTGGATATACTATAATTACTATACTAATTCCGGCAACCGGTCTCTTTCACTTTGAAAATTCTCTTCCGATTCTAGAGGAAGGATGGAAACCCATTTTTAAAGCCGCTATTCCTGAGCTTATCTCCTTTCCATTCGGACAGATTGTATTATTTCTTGTATTTTATCCGCTTGTACATAAAGACCGGAATCTCACAAAAACTGTGATCTTTGCCTATAGTATTACCGCCCTTTCTCTGATATTTATCAATCAATTGAATATTTTTGTTCTCGGACCTAAGATCGCCGTAGATAGTACACTTCCTCTGTTGGAAGCCGTTCAGTTGATTGAATTGGCGGATGTGTTCGAACGAATGGATGCCCTTTTCACCTTGCTTCTTTTTCTTGGATTGATCATCAAAATGTCCTTATTTTTTAATGGCGCCGTGATAGGACTTGAAAAAATAACTGGAGTCGGATTTAAAAAGTGGATTTTCCCCCTTGCAGCACTTATTTATGGGCTTTCTTCTTTGTCCCCTAACTTTACTCATCACATGGTAATCGGTCGAAAAATTGTAATTAATACTTGGTTCCCTATTTTTCAGATTGTACTCCCTTTGTTTCTGTTTACAGTTATTATTATTAAAAGAAGAAAAAAGACAAATAAACAGTCCTCTTCATGAGAAGATGGTAGTTCAATACCCCAAAGTTCTGCCTCTATCTCAGTAGCTACACCATACACGGTAAGAAGCGCAGAACTGTAGTAGCCTATCATTCAAATTTTATGATGCTTTTTCTATTTCATCGGCACGATGTGAAGTGTTCCATCCTCGCTAAACTCTGCGTAGGCGATTTCGTCGATACTATCATATCCCTGCTCGCGCACCTTTACTTTAATCTCTTCAATATCGATTGACTTCCCACGCATAGATTCGTTCAGGAGCTTTCCTTTATCAATGACTGTTACAGAAAAAAGGTCAGGCTGTGCATCTATTCCCATATCCTGAGCGGCGGGTGGCTCGTATTCGGGTTTGCGCATGACTGACAATGAACCATTCGTTTCTAACGTGGCGTACCAGACCTCACGAAGAGAAAAAATATTTTGCTGGCGTAGCATGGAGAGCAGCTGGGTAAATTCTATATCATATTTTTCAAGCATCTCTTGATTGACCTGGCCCTTATCCACGAGTAGCACTGTTCGACCTTCTGCCATATATCCAAATTTCACAAAACGGGTCGTCGCCTTTTCAAAAAAGTAGGCCAGCGCGCACCATAGTGCCAATGCAAACAAAAGCTGCCCAATGGTCACCTTATCGTCATATAACGTATTTCCCACAATTTCGCTTAACACCAATGATGTTAGGAAATCGAGTGGTGTTAACTGACTGAGTGTTTTTCGACCTGTAATAAAAGTAATGATCCACAAGCCAAAAAAGCTGATGATCAATTTGACACCAATCGTAACAAATACCTCCATAAATAGGCCTCCCGGAAGAAGTTGTTTTCCTTATGTGTTATTTACACCTGTCTACCTCAGCATAAACAGAGGGTTATTCCTAAAATGTCCGATTAAAAAAGCCCGCTACCAACTAGAGGCAGCGAACTTTAATTATGGCTAGTATATAATCTTAATCTCTCAGATGTTTATCAAAAAACTTCTTAACAACGTCCAATATATGTGGCTGGGTAAAGGCAGTATGCCAGCTCCCGTAATTTTGTACATAGTAACATCATTGCCCGCTAGCATGGACTCTGGAGACATGATTATCTACTTTTCACAAGAAGCTGAATCGCTTCTTTAACCAGCTTATCCGTGTCTCCTCCTGCCTCTTGCTCTTCCAATATACATCGTTGCAGATTCTCTGCTACAATTTGGGCAATCGCTTTATCTGATGCGTTACGTACGGCAGATAACTGGCTAACGACGTCTTTGCACGATTTACCTTCATCCATTAAACGAAGTACCCCACGTACCTGTCCCTCAATCCTCCTCAGGCGCGTTTTCAGTTCATCACTGTAATTGTAATCCATAAGTAATGCACTCCTTTTTTGACTTACCATATACACGTATAGGTATATTATAAACCAAAAAAATAAATAGGATACCCTAAATAAATAGATTCACCTTCCCCTGCGAAGCATCCCCCAAGTAGGCGGCTACTCCAGCATATTCCAAACCGTCGATTAGCTCTTCTTGCTGCAGTCCTAACAAATCCATGGTCATGGTACAGGCGACGAGCTTGATCCCCTGCTCTCGTGCCAACTCTATAAGCTGCGGCAAGGAAAGCGCATTGTGCTTTTTCATGACATGCTTGATCATCTGTGGACCGAGTCCGGCAAAATTCATTTTGGATAGTGCAAGCTTTTTGGGTCCACGAGGCATGATCCAGCCAAAGGCTTTTTCGAGCATTCCCTTATTGGTGCTCACGATTTCATCCTTGCGCAGCGTATTTAGCCCCCAAAAAGTAAAGAAAATAGTTACTTCATGATCATATGCTGCCGCTCCATTCGCAATAATGAATGCAGCAATCGCCTTATCCAGCTCCCCGCTGAATAATACAATCGTTGTTTTGGACTGAACATGTTCTTGATTATTTGTATAAATTCCTGCTGTTGTACTCATATGGATTCGCTTCCCTTAGTTTCTCCAGCCCATTCGGATATGCCTGAAAGCACAGATTTGACTTTTTTAGCGCCTTTGGAAACTAAGAACTGACAAGCCATTTCACTGCGTGCTCCAGCTTGGCAAATCACTGCGATCTCTTCTTCCAAGTTCAGCTCAGAAAGTCTGTTCTCCAGTTCGCCAAGAGGGATGTGCTTAGATCCAGGGATATGTTTAAGCGCAAATTCAGCGGGTTCACGAACATCAAGCAAAATGAAGTTCTCTTTTCCAGAATATTTTGCTTGTAGCTCTTCATGGCTTATCGTAGAAGAAAATATTTGCTCCTTCTTCACTTCAGCCGGATTTGCTTTGCGTAAATAATGTCGCATTACATCTCCTTCTTGGAGGGTGCCCAAATATTGATGTCCGGTGTTTTTAGCCCAGCTCTGAAAATCGGCTAATGAACCTTTGTCAGTCGCCTGAACCTCTATAATCTTTCCGGGAACGAGCTCATTCATAGCCTTTTTTGTTTTTACAATAGGCATAGGACAAGCTAGCCCTTTGCAATCAAGAATATGATCTGCTTGGATATTGTTAGTTGATGACATTCTATAACCTCCGTCTTTTTTTTGAGGGGACTTAGTTTAGTTAAATCTCTTTATACATATACCCCTATGGGTATTAGAATAACGAGACTCGCTTCTCTTGTCAACTTATTTGGCCGTTTTTTCTCAGAAGCAAATGAAATCATGTCTTGAACAAAATAAAATTAAAAGCAAAAAAAGCCGCGCAAAAACGCGACTCTAATGCATAAACCAAAATTAATCGTCTTTTTTCATCAGTTCTGGTAGATCCAGCGACATCGAAATATTACACAGCATACCTCTGGAGAGAAAAAGCATCGTTCTTTCCATTGCTTGTTCAATACCTGCCCGTCGGAAAGCATCATAAACCGTCGTATGAATTTCACGGAATCCTTGCTGCATCACGCTTACAACCTCATCCTCGCGGATCGTCTGCGCCTGCATTTGCAAAAGTGTTTCATTGCGGTATTCCATCATAATTTGCGAATAGGCTGCAATTAGCTCTTGCTCGAGCTGTTCAGATGAGGCCGAATGAATAACTCTGTGAAAAGAGTCTATGATACGTGCAAATGAAACCTTCAAGGCTTCAACAAGCAACGCTTCCTTGGTAGCGAAAAAACGAAAGACATAGGGCTGAGAAATATTGGCCCGTTCCGCAACTTTGGCTGTTGTAGCTCGGTAGTAGCCCATCTCTGCAAACACTTCAATGGCAGCAGATATGATTTCCTTTTGGCGATTTATAGATGTTGACGTAGCTTTAGCCATATTTTTTTCATCCTTTAATTTAGCACAGTTTTCTGATTAGTGATTAATCAATTACAAATCAGTATAAACGACATAACCTAAAAATGCAATGAGTTTGAACAAAGTCGCCTCCGCAATTCTGACGGAAACGACTCTGTTATATACATCCAATTATGGCGTCTTAGAGTTAAAATATAATCGGATATAATTGACCTTTTGCGTTTTGGTTTGATAGGAAAATACTAAATAATAACTAAGTCCTGATGTGTTATTGATCGTATAATTAGCTTCTGCTGTGTCAGGTATGTCTCTAGAGGTGTCAACGGTTTCCGTAGGTTGGCCCAATTCGTCAACAACTTGTTTGATAAGCAACTTCTTATAGTCTGGATCGGAAGATGTGATTTCTGTAACTTTATCGCTTCCATCCAGCACGATGTCTGTATGATACTTAGCGTAGCTTCTCATAGGACCTGTAGAACCTGACTCAGATTTCCCCCACAGCTCAAATAACAGATCGCTGCTAGTTCCCAAGCCAAGACCTTTAGGCAAATTCGGTAAGGTCCCCTGCTTGGCTGCGCTGAATAAAGCGGCTGCGGAGCTGTGTTTACTGTGAGATGAAGCTGTACTACTGGCAGGTTCTTGATGGGTAGAGGTTGAGCCTTGACCATTAGTATTGAGATCCGTGTTTTGATCTGTAGAACTAGCAGGTGATTTGACTGTTTCTGCTTTAGTAGGAGCAGTTGATTTTGCTTCCCCGCTATTGCTGCATCCTGTCATCACAGCAAAACCTATAGCCAAGAAAGCACTAGTGGTGATTAGCTTGCAAGCCAATTTTTTACGATCATGAGATTGATGTATATGCTTCATTATAAGATCACTCTTTCCTTGTTCATGGGTACAAAGCAAGTGTAACCGAACCTCGTTTCCAGAATACCTCTACTTGTATCCAACTTGTAAACAAGGAAATTGATGATTTTCTAACATACCCTATTTACGACCGTAAGCTCCCAGCTGTTGTTTAGAAAAGGAGTAAGGAGAGTCACTCTTCTTCAACCATATATTCCCTTTAATGATGAAGATGTATACAGCAAAAACAAAGTAGATCGTACCCGCAATCCAGTCTATTGCCGTTGGGATGTCTCGCTGTACTATTTCATGAATATACCAGATTCCGACTGGAACATGCAGGAGAAGTGCCGTAAACAAGCCAGGATTATATAAGGTTTTTGCTTTAATATTGACAACGATACCGTGCCAAACGACCTGAAAGAATCCCATAAAAATTGGTGCGAGTCCAAGCCAGACTACTTGCGGGAACCATACGGGGAGCAGATAAAACACGTAGGCAATTGCTACATTGATAATCATCGCTGATTGAGTGTTTAAGGGGTAATGATCCGGTGTATCACTTTTAAACATAACATTATTAAATAAACCAGCAAAATATCCAGGCCAGCGGTACTCCTCAAATTGATGAAATAATATAGCTACAAAACTCAACCATAACATGCCTGTTATATCCGAAAGGATAGCTGGATTCATAAGTAAAACAATACATACAACCACACCGATTATAGCCCCTGCATCTTGCCAATATTTTCTTAAAAAATTCATATTAGTCACCCCTATGATTTATTTTTGATCAAAATATCTTTCGAACAGCAGATTTAATTGTTCCTCTATTGAAGGTATTTCCACAACTGCCCCTGATTCAAGAATCGGACTCATCAGTGCAGGCAGAAAAATAGCTCCAAATATTTGCAGCATCATCGCTAACAAGCGCTCCGGCTGTTGCTCACCTGTCAGCTCCTTGATCGTGCTCTGAACCTTTGGAAATCCCATGATGTTTAAAAACCTTCCGTATTCCTGTTGAGATGTAAAGGGCGTGCTGCCCATGGCAATAATTCGCGAAAGAAGCTCTGGATATTGACGAATGACCTGTAGATAGTTAAGTAAAAATTGTTTCAGTCTATCTTGGGGGGGCATCGCTGTATTGTCCAAAATAGAAAAGGTGTGCTGAAAGCCATTTAATATCACTTCAATAGCTTCACTGAGCAGATTTTCCTTGGAGCCAAAATAATAATTAACTAAAGAAATATTAGTAGCAGATAGGTCGGCAATTTTTCTGATTGTAACCGCTTCAAAACCTTCCTTTTGAATAAATTCCAGCGTAGCGTCTAAGATTTTTTCTTTGGTTTGTTGTTTTTTGTCTGGGTGATTCATGTTTTTCCTCCTCCTGTTTCGTCCAATCATAACGGATGAATGAAATGGGACGATTTTATGTAAATGACTTTTCAAACAATAATTAAAACGTTGTTTAAATTACTGTTTGAACTCAGTTTAGCACTTTATATTTCACAAAACAAGGAGCAATTTGAGATTTAGGGAATAGAAAAACCCGCATAACGAATGAGATCGTTTGCGGGTCGATTGAATGGAGATTGAAAAAAGGCCTAAATAGCCCAATTTCCTTTGCGGAACACGGCTTCTTTGCTTCCGTCTTGCAATTCGCCGTCAATATCCAGTTCAGCTGAGCCGATCATGAAGTCCACATGAGTCAGGCTGACATTGGCACCGTTCTGGAGCAGCTCCTCCCGGTTCATTTGTGTCCCATTTTCCATATTAAATGGATACGCACTGCCTAGAGCCAAGTGGCAGGAGGCATTTTCGTCGATACCTGTATTGTAAAAAATGCGATTGAGATTGGAAATCGGTGAATCGTGCGGCACCAGTGCAACTTCTCCCAAATAGCTGGCCCCTTCATCCGTAGCGAGCAAATGAGTCAGATGCTGCTCGCCGGATTCTGCTGTATATTCAGTGACTTTACCGTCCTTAAAGGTAAACGTTATGCGATCCACCAGTTGTCCATTTAAATTGAGTGGCATTGTACTTGTGACATGACCATTCACACCTGTACGCTTAGGCATCGTGAACACTTCTTCTGTCGGCATATTCGCGACAAAATAATCTCCGTGCTCGTTCTCACCACCACCGCTGCGCCAAATATGCCCGTCAGCCAGTTCAATTCTCAAATCTGTTCCTGGTGCACGATAATGGAGGCTTTTATACTTTTTATGATTCAGCTTGTCTTGTACCTGTTCAAGGTTTTTCAAATGTTTCTGCCAATTCTGAATAGGATCAGAGCCATCTACACGATTCATTTGGAAGATTGTATCCCACATGACACGTATACGATCCTCTTCTGCTACATCTGCAAATACTTTATCGGCCCAAGCCTTCGTCGGCGCTTTAATCAAACACCAGCTAATTTTATGATTTCGGGTATATTTAGAAAAACCTTCTCTCGCCGTAGCTGCCGCCTTAGTCGCACGAGATACCTTTTGTGGATCAATGCCTTGATATAAATCCGGGTTCGGTACTTTAATCGTTAGTGTGGCTCCACCCTCTTCGGCAAATTTCTCCATCATTTCTGCCTTCCAAGCAGGGTAGTAATCAAAGCTGGCTTCGTCACCATGTTCAAAACGACTACGTGTAATGAAATCATCCTCGAACTCTACCTGTACATATTTAGCGCCTGCTTCATAGGCTTTGCTGACAATCAGGCGTGTAAACTCAACAGTTTCCAGTGGTGCAGTTACCAAAAACACCTGTCCGGGCTGAATGTTAACCCCTACTCTTACGACCAGTTCTGCGTATTGCTCCAACAATGATTCAAATGTACTCATTTTTCCACGCTCCTGTTCCGTTTTGATTATATTGAATGATTTCATCACTACAGTACGGATTGCTTCTCCATTTCACGCAGCTCCACTCTTCGTATTTTGCCCGAACTAGTTTTAGGAAGCTCTTGAATAAACTCTATTTTGCGTGGATATTTATAAGGCGCCGTCCATGTTTTCACATGATGTTGCAGTTCCTTCACTAACGCCGGTGATCCTTCTACCCCAGCTTTGAGTACGACAAAAGCCTTTACAACATGTCCACGAATTTCGTCAGGGCTGGCTACGGCAGCACATTCCTGCACGGAGTCATGCTTCATAAGCGCTTCCTCTACTTCAAAAGGACCAATGGTATAGCCAGAACTGATAATGATATCATCCCCACGTCCTTCGAACCAGAAATATCCATCCTCGTCTTTGCGAGCCCGGTCTCCCGTAACAAAATAATCTCCGTGGACACTAACTAATTTGCGTTCTGGATCATGGTAATACGTATGGAATAATGCCGGCAGATCAGCGCGTACCGCAATATCGCCCACTTGTCCCGGAGCCAACGGAATGCCATCCTCGTCTACGACCTCAACGAGTCCCGGTGCAATAGATTTGCCCATCGAGCCTGTGCGCAGAGGTGCATCCTTTAAATTACCAATAATTAATGTGCTCTCTGTTTGACCGTAGCCGTCACGAATCGTAATGTTGAACTGCTCCTGAAACTTATTAATGACCTCCTGATTGAGAGGCTCTCCCGCAGAAACTGCGCTGCGCAATTGGGATAGATCATATTGATCCAAACCATCCGTTTTCGCCATAATCCGGTATTCTGTCGGCGTACAGCACAACACTTGGATTCCGTACTGCTGCATGAACTGCAAATAGCGACCCGGACGAAACGGACCATTATATACGAATCCGGTCGCTCCATTTCCTAGTACGGATAAAAACGGACTCCAAATCCACTTTTGCCATCCCGGTGCAGCTGTAGCCCATACTATATCTGAAGCTTGAATATCCAACCATGGTGATGTTATCCGCAGATGAGCATATCCCCAGCCATGGCTATGTACAACACCTTTAGGATTTCCTGTGGTGCCGGAAGTATAGGCCAGAATGGCCATGTCGTCACGGTGCGTCTTCACAGCTTCAAAAGTATCTTCCTGTCCATCCATCAGCTCATTCAGCACGAGCCAGCCAGATACATCTGCCGTGTCGTCCCCGGAGACCACGATGCGATAATCCAGAGCAGGCAAATCATCATTTATTTTGTCCACTTCGCTTGTTACTCCGGTCCAGGCAATGACTGCGCGCGCTTCTGAATGGCGAAGACGAAATGCAATATCCTTGGCACGTAGCATTTCTGAAGATGGAATGACAGCAAGCCCAAGTTTCAAGCAGGCCAGATAAATTACATACGCAATAATACGCCGTGGTACTACGACCAGAACTCTGTCACCTTTGTTAAATCCCAGATTTGCGAGTCCTCCAGCCAGTCGGTTAGCCTTTTTCAACAGCTCTCCATAGGTGATTTCTTCGTATTCTCCTGTCTCACTCAGCCACTTGAGTGCGGTTTTACCAGCATCATGGTGTTCCATTTCCGAAGTCATATTGTAATATTCAGGCGCAAGCCATTGTTGTTGATCTGTCAAATTATACCTTCCCCTTTATACATAAGATGAGATCCACTTTCTTACTGTAGTATAACACGTCTTAGTACCAGGTTCTAATACCAGAATCATTTTTTTGGAAAAAAATAAATTTGGTAAAGCGAACGACAAAAAGAAAGAGCCTAATTACAGGCTCTTTTTCTTCACTACTATCGTGATTTACAACTGGAGTTCTACCACTGTAGAAGCCGCTTCCTGACCGTTTACGAGCAGTGCAATCCGGTGCGCTCCCGCATAATGGCGACGAGTTGTCAGGTCTGCAAAACGGTGTGTCCGTGTACCTGTAAGATGGGTTCCTCCGGGGACCGTTTTGTCAGATAGCAAAAACAGTTTACGTGAGACTTGTCCTCTCGCCTTCACAAAGTCGATGCCGTACTCGATGCGGACTCGTACCGGGTCACCTTCACGAAGCTGAAGCGCGTAGCTCAACTCACAGCTATCACCAAGCTTTAGCATGGCAGGGTCTGTGGTGAAAGAGGCTCCCGTGACTAACGGCGCCCCGTCTGTTTCATCCGCATAGCCGAACATTGCCATCACTTCGGGGATGGATTTGCGAATCAGGGTCCGACAGCCATGACGCACAATCCAGTCGGTGTCAGGATGTGTTCCTTTCCACCGTTGAGCCGTGGCAATGACCACATCAGGATGATCCTTGGCAATATCGTTCAGGTTGTTGGCTACACTTTTACGTACATATAGTGATGGATCGGCCTTCAGTAGTTCCAATACGGCCAATACTGGAGCAGGATCGCGTTTAAACACAGGCAACGCCTGTCCCCAGGGTAGCCGTGGACGACAGCCTTCGCTGGCAAGTCGGCGGACGTGTTCACTTTGTTGTCCGGCCCAGGTCGTCATCTGCCGCATCATCCGTTCCGGTTCACGCAGAAGGAAGGGTCTCACGGCGAACTCCGCAGAGGACTTAGAGGTGAATCGCTCCAGTGCCTTCATGGACAGTTCCCAATGCTCTTCTCCCTGCCCATACACCTCCACAAAATCGGGGAAAAACAAGTATGGAAAACCACTGCAATGCTCGTCTATAGCAAAAAGAATATCCAGAGCTTCTTCATATTTACTGGGCAAAAATGCCCCTAATGTTAACGAAATACGTCGTATTCGTTCTTTTAGCTCCAGTTCATCCCATTTTTCATCCATCACTTGATGGATGAATCCGTTGGTATCGAACGGCCTGTACGCAGACTGTACTTTTTCACCGAATAGTTGAAGAAAATTCTCCGTGTACATATTTTTTAAGGGCTCGGCCATTATATATCTCCTTTTGTATGAGGTTGAGAGAATTGTAGCAAGGCATACTAAAAATGCCAAGTCCTATGGTTAGGACCTGACATTTTTACATTAATACAAGAAATCGATTTACTTATAATTCGTGTTGGGCAAACCAATTGGTAATACGTTGCAGTCGTTCCACGCGAAGCTGCGGGTGCCCTTTTCGTGAAAGCTCGTGACTTGAAGCTGGAAAACGGACAAATTGCGTAGGTTTCCCCAAGCGACGTAATGCTGTAAACAGCTGCTCTCCCTGCTCTATAGGACATCGCAGATCCTGCTCCCCGTGCAATATGAGCAGCGGTGTATTGATTTGCTGCACATAAGCCAGCGGAGATTGCTTCCATAAGAGCTCGCAATCGTCCCACGGATTCCCGCCGACTTCATCTTCAGTAAACGAGTACCCTATGTCACTCACCCCATACATTGACAGCCAGTTAGATATGGAGCGCTGGGTTACAGCTGCGCGGAAACGATCGGTATGGCCGACAATCCAGTTTGTCATAAATCCACCATAGCTGCCCCCTGTTACACCCAGCCTTTCCGGATGAATGAATGGGAACTGACGTATAGCCTCGTCCACTGCACTCAACAGATCGGTGTAATCGTGTCCGCCGTAATCTCCAAGGACGACATTGGTGAAAGACTGTCCATACCCTCGGCTTCCTCCCGGATTCGTGTAGATGACTGTATACCCCTGAGCGGCCAGCAACTGAAATTCATGAAAAAAAGAATTGGAATACATGGCATGAGGACCACCGTGAATCTCCAAAATAGCAGGATAGGATACCCCCTCCTTAAACCCAGCAGGCTTCATCACCCATCCCTGCACCCGTCGTCCATCCTCAACCTCAGTCCAGAAGCTCTCAGGCACACTGATCTCAATCTCATCAAGCAGAGAATCATTCACTCGTGTCAGCCGTTCCTCAGTTCCTGAATGAATCGCAATCTGGAATAAATCACCTGGTAAAGCTACATCGGTGGAGGCGGCAATGATATGCTGCTCATCCGAAGTAAGCTCGAATTGGTAAATTTCCCGCTCTCCTTGGGTTAAAATTTTAAAAGTCCTATCAAGCGCAAACTGATATACGTGCACATTTCCTTCATGGGTAACCAGCGTATACAGAGATTGGCCGTCCGCACTGAAGCGTGGTGGTCCTACATGAAGATGTGAACGCATGTCGCTCATACCCGCATTACCGAGGTGAGCGTCAAGCGTCTCACTAACGCATACTGCCGTCCCCCCACTGGAAGGAACCGTGTACAGTCGGGTCTGAGTAGCGCCTTTGGCATGTCGATCATGACCGTAAAAGGCAATCGTTGAACCGTCAGGAGAATAAGCAGCACTCTCGATGTGCAGTTCAGAATGGGTCAGCTTAAGCGGTGCTGCTGCATCACCATTTGAAGTTGCAGGAGCTATCGTAAACAAATCATTCTGCTTACGTAAATCCGTATCCTCTTTCGAATGCTCTGCTATTCTGGCGACGAATAAAATACGTTGACCATCCGGTGACCACACAGGCTCCGCCACATCATAAGCGCCGGAAGTCAGTTGAACTGTGTGCCCCGAAGTCACATCAGTTACATACAAGTGATCACGAGTATCATCCCACAGTCCATATCCGTCGGATTTAGCTTTCGTTCGATTAACGACTCGTCCCTTAAGTTGTGCCTCCTGAGTTCCTCCATCGGATGTAGGGCTTGACGGGTTCTCGGCCGTTTTAGCTACAAACGATATGCAAGTCCCATCAGGAGACCAGGCTAATGAACGAACATTGTTCTCTACGTGTGTAAGCTGTCGTGCCTCCCCTCCGCGTTCTGGAATAATCCACACCTGGCGCTTGCCGTCTGTTGTACGGAGAAAAGCTAGTTGTGATCCATCTGGTGACCAGACAGGCGTTTCATCTTTCGGTCCGTATGTAAAGGGTAATGCGCTAGCGCCTTCGGACGATAATAGCCAAATTCCTGAGTTATAATCTGTCCACTCTTTATTAATATACTGTTCTACGTAAGCGATTTCACCACTAATAGGATGAATAGCTGGATCGCTAACCCAGTGAAGTCGATATAAATCCTCGGCTGTTATACAGCGCTTGGTCGTACTAGATTGTGAGTCGCTCAAAAAAATTCCTCCTTTATATCATTAGATTCCACATCTTTAAATTTTAATTAATCCGATTAATTTTATGCGATTTAAATGAATATACAAATTACGTTACTCTTTTTATTTATCTCTGTCAATTTGTCTAAAACTAAAAAGACCCTCTCTCAGTCGCTATCGACCCGAAAACACCGCTACTTCGGTTGCTTTCATGAGAGAGGGTAACGTTATTCATCAATCACAATTGGAAAATAGGAGAAATGGAGGGAGCCCCATTAGGAATAGCAGCCAGTGATCCATTTTCTTTGTGTAGGTTCGGCACCTGCTGCCAAATAGTGCTGGGAATCTCTCGCCGCAGCACAGGAATGATATCCTCGGCAAACCGATGCAGCTGTTCAAGCTGCTCCTGCTCTCCCAGCCCATCCACGCTTATGCTGAGTACCTGATGGCCGAACGCAGTATAATAGTTCCGTATTTTTTCGAGAACGCTGTCCGCAGAACCAATCAGAACTGGACCGTTGCGGATGTTATCCTCCAAACTTGTAAACGGGGATTGATTATGCTGAGCCGCCGCCGTCGAGTGGTAAGCATCATAATACGGGCGATAGCGTCTGATCGCTTCCTCGTCTGTATCCGCCAGATACAAGCTCCCGGCTCCGGCACCAATTACAGCCTGAGCCGGGTCATGACCGTAATAAGCCAGCCGTTCACGGTAATGATCAATTAAGCCTTTATACTTGGCCTGAGGATGGAAAGAATTTGAGGAAAATAACGGCTCTCCATATTGTGCAGCCAGCTCCGTCGATAATGTACTGGAGGCACTTCCATGCCATATCGGAATTTGCTGTTGATACGGGCGTGGCTGTGTCGTGACCTGATACAGCGGGGGCCGATAGTTGCCCTTCCACGTAACCTCTTCCTCGCTCCATAGCCGTTTGAGCAGACGATAGCGTTCTGCTAACGATTCCCACTGCTCTTCCTCCGTAATTCCAAACAACGGATAATGGCGTGGATCATTGCCTTTTCCGATAATCAGTTCTAATCTTCCGCCCGATAAATGATCCAATGTCGCATAATCCTCAGCTACGCGTACCGGGTCAAGAATACTAAGCACCGTTACCATCGTCAGCAGACGAATCCGTTCAGTTCTCGCTGCTATAGCGGTCAGAACGAGTGGAGGTGAAGACGACAAAAAAGGCGCACCATGCCGCTCCCCCACACCATACGCATCAAAACCAAGCTCCTCTGCGAGCACAGCCTGCTTAATTACATTTTGGAATTTTTGCTGCGAACTCCAGGCTTCTCCGGTAATCGCATTAGGCAGATTAGCCATTAGGCTGAACAATACAAACTTCATTCGCTCCTGCCCCCTTTCTGCGAACGAATCGGCTTCTTCCGTTCCCTATGATCGCGTCTAATTTCGGTTAGCTGTCTCGGCTTCATTTTTTTCACGAATGTAGGTGGAGAATAATTCAGGATTCACCACTTTACGCAGTAAATGCATCGTCCCGTCCCCTGTTCCATGGTCAAAAGCATGGATACGTTCATACCCCCAACGCTCGTACATGGATAGCAAATAGGGATGCTTTTCCGCAGTCGCCAGTGTCACAGCAGGAGCACCGACCTTGTCACGAATAATCGTTTGCTCTACCCAATTCAGCAGTTTTTTCCCATATCCTTTGCCCTGGGCAGCCGGGTCTACAGCAAACCACATCACAAACGGTAGATCGGTTATAAAATTAAGGGCTCTATTTTTGAGATGGCTAACGGTAGCCTGAATGACACCGTCTACTTCCAGCACATAGCAATCATTATTTTTAATGTTTTCTTGAATGAGAGCAACATCTGCCTGAGCGGCAGGCCATCGAAGCTCCAACTGCCGAATTGTTTCATACGCCTCATACGTCACATACTGCAATCTTTCTGCATCCTCTTGGAGTGCCAGACGATAGATTTCACTCATACTAACCCGCCTTCCTATAGTATTATTATAATGCTCGTGAATCACCAAAATAATTAATCCTATCTACTTAATCAGATATAAAAATTAACATAACTGTAGCATGCTCAACATCCAGCGACAAATTAATTTTTTCTATAACTCCATTTAAAATAACAATAGCCCCTAGAAAGATGGGAATTCGTTAATTAAAGTCAACGCAAAAAAGCCCGAAAATCGGGCTTTTTTACTTTCTAGACGAATAAAATGCTGGCCATATCTCCGGCATTCAAAACACACCATGTATGCTGTATTACTCCGCAGGGGCAGTAAAGCTGCGTTTGGCAAACTCGCTGTCCAGCATATAAAAGGCGTTGCTGTCTCTTTCAATGCGCTTAAGCTTCTGGATAACACTGTCGAACAGAGCTTCCTCTTCGACTTGCTCATCAATAAACCATTTCAGGAAATGGATCGTTGCATGCTCGCGTCCATCGAGGGCCAAGTCAGCCAGATGATAAAATTTTTGCGTGTTTTGCTGCTCATGCTTGTAGCCATGCTCAAATACGTCCAGCATGGAATCGTAGCTGTTTTTTGGCTCCGGCAATGCAGCCAATGTGGCGCGTCCTCTACGGTCATTAATGTATTTATACAGTTTCATGGCATGAAACCGTTCCTCCTCAGCTTGTACCAGGAAGAAGTTTGCAAACCCATCCAGACTTTCACTGGAGCAATAAGCAGCCATCGCCAGATATACGTGAGCGGAGTAAAATTCAAAGTTCATTTGCTCATTCAGAGCCTGTGCCAAATTGTCATTCATGTCTCAGGTCACCTCGGTCATGTATGTAATAATGTAACGATCATAGTGTACCACGAATCCGATCACAAAAAAACGGACGGAAGTGAATTAAATGATCTCACATTCCGCCCGTAATCTCTACAATTAGTTTACAATCAAGGCTCCAGACCCCAGACACGTTTGTCATTTATATACAATGGTGCTTTGCCCCAATCCGTATAAGATGTCTTGGTTGGATCATAGGAAAAATCATCACTTTCGTTATAGTTGCTCCAGTCCGTCTTGTTCATGCGAATCTGAATGTCCCCTGTGTTTTCCCCTGCTGCCAGACTTCCCGCACCAGCTCCAAAGGAGATTTCCAGATAATAATCTGCGCCTGTAACGGCCTTATCCAGTTTCACAAAACGTCCCTGAACGTTACTACTGCCCAACTGTGCATAGTCACAATGGAATTCCTGTGACTTGTCGCCATCTACGGTGTAGTAGTATCGCAGCTTGACATTTTTCAGATCAACTGCTTCTTTACCCTTGTTTACAATACGGAACAGTGGCCGAATCTGGTTATCTCCCGGGTTGGTGTCGCCCACGCGGTATTGGGCAATCACATCTCCCGTTGCTGGAATGGGTGCTGCCGTAGGCTTGGCACTGACCTCGGCAGAATCCGGGCTGGTTCCTAAAGAATTTGTTGCACTTGCCACATAATAATAAGTGGTTTCATTCACCACTCCTGTATCCTTGTAAGTGCTGTCTGTTACTGTTACTACTGTAGTATATGGGCCACCACTGGTTGTGGAGCGCTTGACCGTATAGCTATCGGCACCCGTCGCTTTGCTCCAGGTCAGTGTAACCTGAGCATCCCCTGCGTTTGCCTTCACATTTGCCGGAGCTTTGGGAGCTGTAGGCTCGGTTGGTCCACTACCGTTAATGAGACGGTCATACTCGGCATAAGCCGTTGCCATATCAACTTGGGACCAGAAACGGTGATACGTAAATTCTGGAGCGCCTTTATCCCATTTTTTGGTCTGCTTGTTCCATGAAGTCGTGTATTTATCTTTAAGATAGGACCATTGCGGATCTTTGGTGATATTAGGGCGGATATCGCTGTAGCTGGAATACGTACCATTACCACCTTTAGACGGATCAGACGGTGTAGCGTCGGTGCCAGGGATCGTGTTGCCTTGCCCAGTCTTACCACTCCAGCCGCTCGGGATATACACTTCTTTGGTAAAATAACGATAATAATCTTCGCGCGCTTCCTTCGTTGTAATGCCTATACCATCGTTATAACCCCATGCAGCATCAAGCAAAGCTTTAGACAGATCCTTAGCTTCCTTGCCTAACTCGGAATAGTCTCCTTTTTCAGCTTTCGTTCCAGCAGCAAAGAAAGTAAGTGCTTTAACATAGCTGCCCAGCACTCCGGCATCCTGCCCCGGATTCTTTGTTACCACATGGAGATTGGTATTCCCTTTATGATTGGCAAATCCGCTCCAGGTTTCAGGCTTTCCGCTCCATTCCAGATTGCTCGGTAGCCAGAACTCACCTTTAGCCGCTGTAGTAGCCACTTTCGGATTCTTGCCACCCAGAATACGCTTACCTTGAGCGTCCAAATAGTATCCCTGTGCATCAGTCACAGGCCGTTCGTTGGCAAATACATAGCTCTTGGACCACGCTATCCAGTTTTCCGTCACTTGTTTAGCCATTTTAAACTGCTCGGACGAAGTATCCCCTTTCTTGGCTAAAATGTAGTACAGCTCGGCAACTCGCTCGACAGGCCAAGCCTGCATCCCGAACCAGTTGTTCGAGGGTGGATCGTTATATACAGGAGCCCCTGTATAAGCCATGCCATAAAAGGTACTTGTGCCGGATGGATAAGCCTTGTAGGCACCATCCCAGCTATTCGTCGCTCCGCCTGCAATGGCCCCCTCATCGGATTGCAGCCAAGTATAAAACTCCAGTTGGCGCTTCAGCGAGGTCGCCCAGTCCTGTCCCGCCGTTGGTGAATTCGGTATTAATCCACCATCTTGATCGGACAACGCATACGCTGCGACGACATTTTGATAGCCCTGATGTGCATGGCTGGCACCAATACGCCAAGCCCAGTTGCCGCTTTGGCCAAGTCCGCCACCCCAGGCTGTATACCATGCCATCAGATAAAGACTGGCATCCTTACCCGTACCAGCAATTGGACTTCCGTTGGAAGCGCTTCCGGTTTTCTGGAAGTATTTATCGTACATGCCGTAACGCAAAAAGTCTCCCATCTTTTTAGCTTTATCCAAATATACGGAGTTGTCATATCCTAATTCCTTAGCCCAGTACATTGCTTGAACTGCCCGTGCATCTGCATCGGTGGCATTCGTGTAACGCCATTGCTGTGCAGGGGCATTATTTTCCTTGGTAAACAAGCTCATAAAGCCTTCATTAGGCTTGCCAAACTTTTGATTGTCTTGCGATGGGTGTGGTACAGCCTCCCAGACCGATTCCTGTTCCCCGCGCTGGAAGGTGTTTACATAGGCTGCTGTATGCGACGGATTCAGAAGATTTCCGAAGCCGTACCAATTATCCACGTCCAACAACCAGTGCATCAGATAAGTCTGGTTGTTGCCATAGGTTGCCTTCAGCTCAGAGTCCAGTGGATCCTTGCCAGCACCATACTGTCCACTCAGACGGCTTGGGTATTGATCCGGCTGTGAGTATTCTGCGGCATAGGTGGCGGGGCTGTTCGGGTTGTAGTTACTCATTGTCGGCTGCTCTTCCTTACCGTCGCCTTCATTAACAGGAATGATATATTTCTCCATGTTATCCCATGCGGATTCCAAATGCCCCCAATCCCCGGTATAATGACCATACAGCACTTCCAGCCACATCCAGTAGCTGTACGCTTCCGAAGTCGTTAAGTGTCCGTAATCTGGAGCCTCGCTCATAAGCGTTTCAACGGAATGATAAGGGATGCCTTCTTTTGAAAAGTATCCGCTAGCCGGATCCTTCAGCTGTTTATACAATTGTAAAAAGCGTGTCGATTCCGGTGTTGCGGCTGATGCACGGTCGGGTCCTGCCTGAAATAAGCCCAAGGTTAACGGAAGTACCAAAATGGCTGACATGACCATAGAGACAGATTTCCTGAACACTGATTTTCTGCTGATCACTTTTGCATTCATCCTCTCCATTATCAATTTTGGCTTTACACAAGATTTTATTCCGAAAAACGACAGCACAAAAAGACAGCATCATCACCTCACTTTCCCATAAAAAAGGTGGAGGACTCGCTGTCTATTGCTCCAAATGCTTCGCATTGGCCCTGGAAAAAATATACCACACTAGGCGCCAAATGAGAGTCGAAAAATTCTATAAGTTTAGAGATTCACAAGGAAAATTGACGAAATCGATTGGAATCGGTACTATTTCACAGGGAGGCGTTAAAACATGAAAATTTTGCTATTGCTTGGTTGTATCGTGATGTTTTTAGCCGTAGCTCTGGGAGCGTTCGGCGCACACGCATTGAAAAAGAGACTTTCCGTAGACATGATGAGCATATTCCAGACAGGAATTCAATATCAAATCGCTCACGGACTGGGTTTGCTGCTGCTTGGAGTTCTTGCTGACAGCCTTGTCCATTCTTCTCTCATCGTTACCGCAGGTTGGGTTATGCTGGTGGGTATTCTCCTGTTCTCCGGCAGTCTGTATGCCCTTAGTATATCTGGTGTGAAAAAGCTTGGGGCAATCACCCCCATTGGCGGGTTGGCTTTTTTGGCAAGCTGGGTCATTGTGATCGTGGCGGTTGTGCAAGGTTAAACAAGGATAAAGGAACAGAGACTTGGAAAAGGAGGCGCTTCCAAGTCTCTCGAATTATTGACATAGCATTCCTGAGTATATGAAAGAATACATTATTTCGTCTGCACTTGTTGCGCCTTCTGAGCGGCTATCCGATGACCTTCGATATAACGTCTCGATTCTGCCATCTCATGCTCCTGAGCAGCTTCCATAATAATATGAACCCCCGGCTTGTACTGCTCCAGCAGTTCCATGTAGAGGGCATAGTTCATGTCACCAAAACCTGGCGGCACCGTCTCAATTTCACCTGACGATGACAACCGCCGGTCTTTGGCATGCGCTGCGATAATCCGAGGGCCCAGCAGTTGGAAAGCTTCGCGGATGATCTCATCCTGCTGCGCCAGATTTTCCGTTTTCAGCAGATTACCCGGATCAATCACAACACCGATGTGTGAAGAAGGTACTTCCTCCAGAAAGGCAGCCAACTCTACGGCAGTTCCGACCAAGTGATCGTTTGCAGCTTCCAATCCTACGAATACGCCCCACTTCTCCGCTTCATCTGCTAATTCACGCACTACTTCCCTTACAACTCTCCAGTCACGTTCCGTATAGGCGGTACCATCCTCATTACGTCCGACTTCGGCTGCAACCATTGGTGCTCCTAACAGACCCGCATATCGTATCAGCTCTTTGAAGCGCTCTACATTTTCACGCAGCAATTCCTCATCCTGTATAAAAAAATGTAAATAGCACCCGAGCACCGATATGGATACACCATGCTTACGAAATTCTTCTGCGATAGACAGTGCCAATCCCGGATTGAACTTACCCGGTTTATTAAAATCCACATCACTGATCGCTCTCCACGGAGCCAGCTGAACATGAGTAAAGCCCGCTGCGCCTACCTTTGCAGCCAATTCACGATAAGGCAACTTGCCAAACAAATGTGCCAATACACCTACTGTCACTAAAAATCACCTCTTATTATTATTGTTGTATGCTACTTGTTACCGTACTCTGCTCCAAGGTCTCATTGATGATGTACGTAATCCGTTCCACTTCATCATGAATAAAAAAGTGTCCTCCCTCAAAGGTAAACATACGAAATTGCTGATCCGTATGGTGTGCCCATGCCTCCGCATCTTGTAAGGTCACCGTGTTATCGGTCATTCCTGTCAAAGCGGTGATAGGACAATGTAAAGGTGCGGCTTTAGCCATGTACCTATACAACTCGACAGCTTTGAAATCCGCTCTTAACACCGGCATAAAATAGTCGTATAATTCCCGATTGTCAAAAATCGCTTCCGAAAGCTGACCGTACCGCTGCAAATGCGTCCTGAACTGATCTGCGGGCAGATCGTGTAACCACGGGGAATTTCTTGGGACATGCGGTGCCCGTCCACCCGAAACGAACAGATGAGCAGGCTTGCCATATCCACCGTCCACCAGCTTGTAGTACAGCTCGAATGAGATCATCGTCCCCATACTGTGGCCGTATATGGCATAAGGATCGCCAGGGGCTATCTCTTCGCTGATCTTGTGCAACAGATCCTCGCTCATCTCCTCAATGCTTTCCTTTAGCGGTTCCCCAGAACGAATACCTCTGCCCGCTAATTCCAGTGGAACAAGCTTAATCTGCGGAAGCAGCAACTTTTTCCATTTGAAGCTGACCGACGCCGATCCGCCTGCATACGGGATGAAAAATAATGTGATAGGTGCCATTCTTGCAACCTCCTGCCTTGCTAAGTTCTAACTTTTTCATTTTAGCATAAAAAGGTATATTTACCCATTTTAAATATTTTGCAAATTCCAGAAGAAAGGTTGAGAAAATCAAGCACATTTTATATAAGGCAGGAAGTGTCTTTCTAAAGAAAGAACGGCTCTATGTTTGAATATAATCATGTGTTGGGTCTTTTATTTTTTCAAATCGAAAGGAGTTCTGCGCCATGAAGTACGGTTTTTTCGATGATGTCAATCAAGAATATGTCATCCACACCCCTCAAACCCCTTATCCCTGGATTAATTATTTAGGTAATGAACGATTTTTTGGACTGATCTCCAATACAAGTGGCGGCTATGCATTTTACCGGGATGCTCGCTTACGTCGCTTAACACGTTACCGGTACAACAATATTCCTGTCGATAACGGTGGTCGTTATTTTTATATTTATGATGATGGGGATTATTGGACTCCAGGTTGGATGCCAGTCAAACGGGAGCTGGAGCAGTATGAATGCCGCCATGGACTTGGCTATACCTCAATTATGGGAGAACGCAGCGGTATTCGGGCCACCCAGCTGGCTTTTGTGCCCCTTTCCTTTGACGGCGAGGTCCATCAGGTAAAGCTTCAGAACACATCGTTACAAACCAAAAAGATCAAACTCTTTTCATTCGTGGAATTTTGTCTGTGGAACGCCTATGACGATATGACCAATTATCAGCGCAACTTGAACACCGGCGAGGTTGAAATACAAGACTCTGTCATTTATCACAAAACGGAATACCGTGAACGTCGCAATCACTATGCTTTTTTCTCTGCTAATCGTCCGTTAGCGGGTTATGATACAGACCGTGAAGCTTTTCTGGGGCTCTACAACGGATTAGATCAGCCTCAATCGGTCGCCGTTGGGCAAGCCTCGAACTCTATTGCCAGCGGATGGTCCCCTGTCGGATCACATTGCATTGAGGTAACGCTGGAGCCAGGCGAAGAAACAAGCTGTAACTTTATACTCGGTTATGTGGAAAATCCCGAGGAAGAAAAATGGGAGTCGCCCGGTGTTATTAATAAAAAACAAGCACATGCCATGATTAAGCAGTTTGCGGATGAAGCTGATGTAGAACGAGCGTTGAGTGAGCTGCGGACCTATTGGAATAATCTGCTGTCCAAGTATACCCTTCAAAGCCACGACGACAAGCTGAACCGAATGGTAAACATATGGAACCCTTATCAGTGTATGGTTACGTTCAATATGTCGCGTTCCGCCTCGTATTTTGAATCTGGTATCGGGCGTGGAATGGGCTTCCGGGATTCGAATCAGGACTTGCTCGGCTTCGTCCACCAAATACCGGAGCGGGCAAGAGAACGGATTATCGACATCGCCTCTACTCAATTTGAAAACGGCGGAGCTTATCATCAGTACCAACCGTTAACCAAAAAAGGAAATCACGAGGTTGGCGGTGGCTTTAACGACGATCCGTTGTGGCTTATTGTCGGTACCGCAGCGTACATCAAAGAAACGGGAGACTTTGGCATACTGGATGAACAAGTGCCCTTTGACGGAAATGTAGAGCGTACGGCTACGCTGTTTGAACATTTGAAGCGTTCTTTTTACCACGTTGTGGGTAATCTGGGCCCGCATGGTCTTCCACTCATTGGCCGGGCTGACTGGAACGACTGTCTGAATCTCAACTGTTTTTCTGCTACACCAGATGAGTCCTATCAGACAACTCAGAATCTGGAGGGTCGAATAGCCGAATCCGTGTTCATCGCCGGACTATTTGTATATACGGGACCGGATTTTATTGAGCTTTGCAAGCGCAGAGGACTGGATGAAGAAGCAGCAACCGCTCAGGCATATGTGGATCGTATGCGAACAGCCACATTGGAGCATGGTTTTGACGGAGAATGGTTCTTACGTGCTTATGACCATTATGGAGACAAAATAGGGAGCAAGGATTGTGAGGAAGGCCAAATTTTCATTGAACCTCAAGGCTTCTGTGTCATGGCAGGAATTGGCGTTGAAGAAGGTCTAGCTCAAAAAGCTCTCGATTCTACACGTGATCGTTTAGAAACTCCCTACGGCATTGTGCTGCAAAATCCACCGTATTCTCGCTATTACATCAATCTGGGCGAAATCTCATCTTACCCTCCCGGGTATAAGGAAAATGCCGGTATTTTCTGTCACAATAACCCTTGGATTATGATGGCGGAAGCCGTAATAGGACGTGGGGATCGCGCTTTCGAGCTATATAGCAAAATTGCCCCCGCCTATCTAGAGGACATTAGCGACATTCACCGCACTGAGCCGTATGTGTACGCTCAAATGATTGCGGGCAAAGATGCTGTTCGTGCAGGCGAAGCCAAAAATTCCTGGCTGACGGGTACAGCGGCATGGAACTTTATAGCTATTACTCAATCCATTCTCGGTATTCAGCCCGAATGGGATGGTCTGCGTATTGATCCGTGCATTCCTACAGCCTGGGACGAATTCACAGTCACCCGCGTCTTCCGCGGTGATACCTACGTGATTCATATCACGAATCCACAGCATGTCTCCAAGGGTGTAGTCACAGTTACCTTAGATGGCACCGTCCTTACGAATAATATTCTGCCGGTTGCAGGGGACGGGGCTATCCACCAAGTAAAAGTGTTGCTAGGCTAACAAGTTCATGGCCTTCAAAAAAATTAGCTTCAACTTCATCACATAGTATCTTATAATACGAGAATGGCTAAAGATACATTAAGTGTGGTGACATCATGAACAAGACAAAACGGCTTACTCAAACCATGGATTACAAAACAAAGCAAGCCCGCTGGGTACGCAAAATGTTATTACTGTATTGGATGATTATAGCTGTACATTTTATCGTCCAGCTGGGCAGCTACTTATTTCTTGATTACCACGCTTCGCCTTATGAATTTTACGTCGGAACCCTTATTGTTCCCACGCTAATCATGAGTGGTTCCAACTTACTGGCAGAGTTGGCTCATTTTAAATTTAACAGGTATTCTTTTGTGATCCTGTTTATGGCAAGTACCGTCATTTGCTGGATGATTATTCGCCTAAACTATGATATCCGGATTATTACAGCGTTGTGCTTGTTGCCTATTTTCTCTTCTATCCTGTTCTTCAATCGCCGCTTAATATGGCTTTCCTTTGTATTACAAGTAGTCGTCTTTTTTCTGTTGCTGGCAGTGGATGCATCATTTCGTACCTATTTGTCAGACTTTGATATCGTGGCGATTCCAACCTTTTTGATTATGTCCACCTTTATTGCTCTCATTATTCAGGCCAGCGGCCGCGATTTGTTAGTGGATTTGTATAAAACAAAGCGCGCGCAACAGGAATTAATGATCAGTAACGCGATTATCAGCAAAATGTCAATGACTGATGGTTTGACAAAGCTGTACAATCATTTGTCCTTTCAAAACTTTTATGAAAAAGCACTCGAATATGCCGAACAAGGCGCGATCATCCATCTGGCGTTAGTGGATATTGATAATTTCAAGAAGATCAATGATACTTACGGACACCAGTTCGGAGATAAAATTTTGGAAGGCATCTCGCAAATCATTACAGAACAGATTACCGCAAATGACATTCCGGCTCGCTATGGCGGTGAGGAATTTGCTATTTTGATGTTCGAGCATACTTTCGAAGAAGCTTATCAGATCGTCGAAAACATCCGTCGTGAAGTGGAGAAAATGACCTTTCAGGAGAAATTGCAACTCGTTTCTGTAACCGTAAGCATTGGACTGAAAAGCTATACAGAGGAAATGAACAAAGATAAAGATGTATTTTTTCAGCAAGCAGATGACTATCTGTATCAAGCTAAGCGCTCCGGGAAAAACAAAATTGTTGCTCTTAATCATATCGCTTAATGTAAAAACACTTCATTTGATGAGACTCCGGCATGAGCTTGCCGGAGTCTTTTGAATATAGAACTTAAAATGTAATAGAGTTGACAATTCCATAAGTTGAAACTAAAATAGTTACATATGTATTGGTTATTTACTAACAATAAATAAGTTCGAAGGAGATGGTTTTTTAAATGTCAACCCTCGTTATTGTCGTTCACCCTGATCTTGCGGAATCTCGCATTAACAAAAGATGGGTGCAAGAACTCAAGAAACAATCCGGCGTGACCGTTCACAACCTGTATGAAGTATATCCTGATGAGCAAATCAATGTCGCCCAGGAGCAGGAACTGCTAGAGCAGCATGACCGTATCGTTCTGCAATTCCCTTTTTACTGGTACAGCACTCCTTCCCTACTGAAAAAATGGCTGGATAAGGTTCTAACCTACGGCTGGGCTTATGGAAGCGAAGGTGGCAAGCTACAGGGCAAAGAGTTGTTGATCGCCTTGTCTGCTGCCAGCGTTGAGGAAAATTACCAACATGACGGACGGAACAGGTATACGATCGAAGAGCTGTTGAGACCTCTGGAAGCTACAGGCCATATGATTGGTGTCAAATTGCTCCCTTATTTCGTACAATATGGTGCTGCAGTTTTGACCGATGAGCAACTAGAGCAATCCGCACAAAAATACGCGCAAACGGTTATTTCTTAATTTTTTACTAGAAAGCCCCTTGGACGGCGCCTGCCATACCTGCTTTACAGCAGACGGCAGCTCCAGCCAAGGGGCTTTACTGATCGATTTACATCGTAACCAACGTACTGGTTACCTGTGCCATACTTTCTTTAATAATGTCGCAGCCCTTACGCAAGTTTTCCAAGCTTATCGTTAACGCTGGCATGATTTTAATTACCGTATCGTTACGCCCAGCACGTTCAATAATGAGTCCCCTACTAAAGCAGAGAGTCGCTACCTCCTTGGCGAACGCTTCTCCCAGATGGGATACATCAATTCCCCAGATTAGTCCCATGCCGCGAATTTCAATTAGAGGATCTATCGATTGGATATGTTCACGCAAGAACTGCTGAACAAAAGCCTCTTTTTCCTTCACTTGTGCTTCCAGCTCTACCGTATCTCTGAACTCCAGCGCAGCCTTTGCCCCGACAAAAGCAAGCTGATTTCCACGGAAGGTGCCGTTATGCTCACCTGGACTCCATATATCCAATTCTGGCTTGAGTAGCAACAGAGACATTGGCAAACCGTATCCACTGATCGATTTGGACAAAACAACCATATCAGGAACAATTCCCGCCCGCTCGAATGAGAAGAACGAACCAACTCGACCGCAACCGACTTGAATATCGTCAACAATGAGCAAAATATCATGGTCATCGCACAGCTGTCGCAAATCACGCAGCCATTCGGTATCTGCAATATGAATACCGCCTTCAGCCTGTACCGTTTCCAAAATGATCGCGGCAGGCTTTTCCACACCCGAGTGGGTGTCTGTTAAAAGCTGCTCCATATACAAAATGGTATCCATTCCGTTAAATGTGCTGTTATAAGGTATGAAGGTAACATTGTTCAGGGGAACCCCTGCGCTCTCTCGCATGGAGTTGTTGCTGGTAATAGATAAACTACCCAGCGACATTCCGTGGAACGCGCCCATAAAAGCGAAAATACCATTTCTGTTTTTCACCTTGCGTGCAAGTTTCAGTGCTGCTTCCACCGCATTGGTTCCGGTCGGTCCGCAAAATTGCAGCTTATAATTCAAGCCCTTGGGCTGGAGAATACGCTCTGAAAAAGACTCAATAAACTCTTGCTTAGCTGTCGTGTACATATCCAGACCATGCATAATCCGATCGGAACTTAAATAATCCAATATCCGGTTTTTCATAAAATCATTATTATGCCCATAGTTCAAAGCCCCTGCCCCAGCAAAAAAGTCAATATAACCCTTGCCTGCCTCCGTGTACAGTACATCGTTTTTAGCTTTGTTGAAAACAACTGGAAAACTTCTGCAATAGGATCTTACATTGGACTCCAGCGCTTCGAATGTGTTCATGATCTCTCGTCCTCCCGCTGACCTGATTTTAAAAAATACAAGCATGGAAAGCAAAAAAAATGTAAATATGTAATCTAAATGAGTAGACAGTCTGAATTCACACTGGGATATCCACACCAAAGAATCATAAGTATGATCACAAGAACAATTAAAGTACGAAAATTAAATACAGAGATAGCACATGAGAGTATGTTAGTAGAAGATTAAATAGTGGGTTTTTCTAAGAGGCCTATCAGAGGATGTCAACTCCTATGTAATAAAATACCATAATTTTCATTTAAGTCAATGCATGTTTCTGATGTGTTTTGTTAAATTTTTGTAATTTATCATCAATGGCTTGTAGTATATTGTTAAAAGAAAACGAAAAATGTCGTATTATAGTAATAAATCTCAAAAATAGTACATTTCCATATCAAATAGATATACATCTGGACTAATTGTCCACAGGATTGTCACAACAAACCTGATCTTTTGACAGACTGTCCAAAGGAGTTTACTCTATCAACAGGACCTGCCAAAAACTTGTTGTAAACATTGCAGTTATCCTAACTATTTGGCTCGAATTTGATAGAAAGATAAGGAAATATGATCATGTCTAATGTTTTAATTATTGAAGATGACAATATGTTGGGAGAGACCCTTTCCTTGTATTTAACAGGAGAAGACTACAACGTTACTCGAGTGGAACAAGCGTCTGAGGGTATTGCCCGGCTTGAGATCGTACAGCCCGATATTATTTTGCTGGATCTGCTGCTTCCAGATTTGGATGGGGTAAATCCCTGCCCACTCATACGCAAGCATACGGACGTGCCCATCATCGTGATTTCTACAGAAAACAACATATCAGAGCGTATTCGTACACTTACGTTGGGAGCAGATGATTATATTTGCAAGCCTTTTAGTATGCAAGAGCTAAAAGCACGGATGGAGGCTCTTTTCCGTCGTATTGAAATCACGCGCTTGCAAGGAAGAGGCAGAGCACCTGAACCTGAAACCGGCATTACTTTGGATCTAGCGAGAAGAATGATTACCGTTAACGGACAGAATGTGGAGACAACATATTCAGAATTTGAGCTCATGAAGCTTTTTTATTTGAACCGGGGAATTGTATTCAGCAGGTATGCTTTGATTCAGGCTCTCCGTGGCACAGACTCCTTTATTAATGAAAGGGCTGTGGACGTACATATTAACCATTTACGCAGAAAAATCGAAAAAGACCCTAAGAAACCGCAATTAATCAAGACCATCTGGGGAATCGGCTACAAATTTATGCAATAACACGGTCAGCTCCAGGGAAGTGATGACTTGATTTGGTTAATATCCTTCTGAACCGTGCTCAGATGCTTTTTCCAGTCTGGATACAGTGCTCCTGTTGAGGTTTCATTGCTGCGCTTCAATGCCTTTTCCAGCTCTATTACCTTTGCCAGCAACTCAGGCGCGCACAGGTTCCCCGTTCCTCCCTTAAGTGAGTGGATTAATCGAAGAGCAGAAGATAACTGCCCATTGTCCATTTTTCTCACAACTCTTTTATCGAGATACTGGTATTCCTGTATCCATTTATAAAGGGCAAATTGAAAAATATACACCTTGCCATCCATGCCTGCTATCGACTGCTCAGCGTGAATACCATGTAAATCTTGCAGCCACGCTAAATTAATCCAGCTAGTTAATACTCTAGCAGCGGTCAGTTCATGGACAGGCTTGAACAACACGGCATTAATACCAGCACGAAGACAAACTTCCTGTTCATGCTGCACAGCATCAGCGGTAAAAGCGATAATGGGAAGCCTGTTAAAAGCTTTGTTTCTCCGAATATGCCTCGCCGTCTCAAAACCATCCATCTCTGGCATATGCAAATCAAGCAGCACCATATCCCAGTAACGCAGTTCCAGTAACGCTATTAGTTCTCTTCCGTTCGTGACCATCGTTACCTCAAAGTTACGCTCTGCTAAAAACTCGGTAATCACCACCTGGTTAATTTCGTTATCCTCTGCTATGAGAATTTGATACTTCTGTGTTGTATCCCCTATCTCATTGTGGGAACTCATCGTCGCATGAGTCTCCAGAGTATTACCATCTGCTGGCACTGACTGTTCCTTCTTCCAGCAGAGAACCTCCAGCAGAGCGTTTCGGGTAACGGGCTTGGACAAAAAGGCATCCACACTATGATTCATGTCCCCTGCAGCTATTGTTTCCATCTGAAACACGGTTGTAAGTCCAATAATCTGAGTTATCTGCCTATCCAGCATTTGAAGCCACTGCCTCCGGGAGTCCAGTTCTCTCAAACCTTCCATCCCCATATCGATGATAACATAATCAAAATGCTCACCCTTTTGAAAAGCGTCCACACTTTCTTGGAAGGATGAATTAGTGAATGTTTTTAATCCCAAGTCTTGCAGTAGTTCGTTCAAGCTGTATCTCACCAGTTCATGCTGCGCAACAATTAAGGCTTTGCCTTTGATTTGTTTTTCTATTCGTGTGCTTCCTGCATTCAATTCCCCATTTTCCAGCTCGACATTAAAGTAAAATTGACTGTACTCTCCTAATCGACTTTTCACCTCTACTTTCCCGCCCATAGCTTCAGCCAAATGCTTGCTAATGGCCAAACCCAGCCCAGAGCCCCCATATCTGCGGCTGGTTGATGTACTCGCCTGGATAAAAGGGACGAATAGCTTGTCTATACACGTCTCGGAAATTCCTATGCCCGTATCTTCTACCATAAAAGAAACGCCTACTCGCCCTTCCTGCTGACTTAGCATTTTTACCTGTAACAATACATGTCCCTGATCCGTAAACTTGATGGCGTTGGTCAGAAGATTTGAAAGCACCTGCTCCATTCGAAGCGGGTCTCCCTTAAAGCTTTTCGGTAACGCCGGGTCCGTTATAAATACGACCTCTATTTCCTTATCTTCAAGTAAAGTTCCAACGGTATCTGCGAGATGCCGAAGCATTTTTTCCGGCTCGAATTCTACCTTTTCCAGTTCCAGACTGCCGGCTTCCATTTTGGAAAAGTCCAATACGTTACTGAGCATGGATGAAAGGGTACGAGAGGAAGCGAGAAGCTTGTGGAGGTAATCTCTTTGAACGGCAGTCAGTTCAGTCTTATTTAACAGCTTTGACAGACCGATGATTCCATTCAGCGGGGTGCGAATTTCGTGACTCATATGAGCCAAAAAAGTGCTTTTCGCACGGTTAGCCTCGTCCATCTCCTTTCGCTTCTGCTCAGAGGCTTTATACTCTGTAATATCCAACACGTGACCGATAACATGCCTGGTATTCCCGTCCTCCCTAACCGGATGTAAGGTAATGAGAGCCGAATATTCCCAAAACTCCAATTCAAATACGGTCCGATCACCGAACCAGGCCTGTTTGTAGTATTGACTTAGCTGCTCCATCGTTTCAGAGGAAAGCTCCAAAATGTCCCCGAGACGCTTCACATGCTCCCTTTTATTGTAGTTGACTTGTAGATTCAGACCCACGCGCTCCAGCAATTCACCTTCAAGCAGCCTATAATAAAATTCATCACCACTTTTCTCCAGCCTAAAGGTAAAGCCAGGTTGAACCCGAAGTAAATTCAGCAGGTCACGATCTTTGTCTAACAAACGTTGTCCATATGAATACTTAGCGGTGGTTAAAGCGTGCACAAACAGCGTCATGAACATTAGACCCATCCCCAGCTCCAGCACGCAGGTCAGCAGTGTTTTATCACTTATGCCAAAATATAAGAACAGAATTCCTGCCACTCCATAAAAAACACCTGTAATCGCCTGACGAACAAGCTGCCGCTGAAAAATCAAAACTAACAATAATATCAAGATAGCATATAGCACTAAATCTCGAACCAAGTGTTCGCCCCCTTATAATCTTCCATGTTTTGTGAGATATCGAAAATATAAAAAAACTCAGGACAGATTCCTTATGCCATAAGGCTTAAAGAACTGTCCCGAGCATTCATTGTACTATACATTCCATAGGGTTCAAGTTCATTTTAATATTTGAAACGACTGATCATTACCTTCAAATCAGCAGCCATGGTTGAAAGCAACTGTGCAGAAGCTGATATTTCCTCCATGGAAGCCAGTTGCTCTTGTGAGGAGGCAGCAACTTCCTCAGATGTGGCGGCATTACCGGTTGCAATCGTCGCCAGCTCGTTGGCTGTCGCTGCAATTTCTTGTACACTGGCTGATATTTGCTCTGCAATCGCAGCGACCTCCTCTACCTGAGGCGTTGTCTCTCGAATGCCTTCCATCGCATGACCTAGCTTGACAATGGTTGCTTTGGAAATCTGCAGTCCATCCTGCACCTCAGTCGTGACCCTGTCCATCGTCTTCACTGTTGTTTCGGTTTCATGCTGAATTTCGGCAATCAAGGTGGCAATCTGTGTGGCGGATGTCTGAGACTGCTCTGCCAGCTTACGCACCTCATCAGCAACGACGGCAAAGCCTTTTCCATGATCACCCGCTCTGGCTGCCTCAATAGCTGCATTCAATGCCAGCAGGTTTGTCTGATTGGAGATATCACCGATAACCTTCGTAATTTCACCGATTTCATGAGAGCGGGCTTGCAAGGTTTGAATCATCTGGTTGGAACGCTCTACTGATTGATGAATGGAATTCATTTGCTCGCCTGTCTGCTCAACAGACTTTCGTCCTTCCTCGGCTTGCAAGGCAGATCGTTTGGCCAAATCAGCTACCAAAATCGATCGTTCAGCAATTTGGGTGATCCCTTGTGCAATTTCATCCAGGGCCACCGAATTATTTTCCAGCCCTGTAGTCTGCTTCTCTGCACCACTGGCAATTTCTTGCACAGCCTGGGACACCTGCTCACTTGCAGCACTGGTTTGTTCCGCGCTTATTGTGAGTTCATTCGAAGAAATTGCGACATGATCTGCACTGTTCCCTACGTTCTGAATGACAGATCGCAGGTTATTCTGCATATTTTGAAAAGCCACTCCTAATTCTCCGATCTCGTCCTCGCTCTTTACTTGAATGTCCTGTGTTAGATCTCCGGCGCTCACATTTACCGCTTGTTCTTTTAACTTTAAAATCGGTTTGATGATGGAACGAATCAGGAAATAAACAATGATAATACCAATCACAAGACAACCGACGATGGTTAGTAAAGTGCTGATCAAAATCGGTCCTGCTGCTTCATCGACTTCAGACAAATACAGCGTTCCGCCTATCTTCCAGCCAGTCAGCTTGTTAGTCGCATAGTTCATATATTTGGGCTGGCCTTCATACTCATACTCGTATTCACCAGTATCGCTCTGAAACATGCGTGATTCAATATCTGTAATTTTGGTGCCTGCTTCCTTCGTCGGATGTACAATGTAGGTATGGTTGCTGTCCAGCAATATGGCATAACCTTCATGACCTACTTTAATATTGTTCAACGTCTCTTTAATACCACTAATTTTCAGGTCAATGCCAATAACACCCGATCCATCTGACGTTGCCCGGGACACCGTAACCGTCATTTGCTTCGAGCTTGCCGAAAGATAGGGAGAACTAATCGCTGTCTTTGCTTGCTCTTTTATCGCTTCATCGTACCAAGGTCTGACCCGTGGATCATAATTGTCCGGTAATTGCTTCTGTGGATAGGTTATAAATTTACCATCCTTCGTACCATAAGAGATGGATTCTGCTTCAGGATGAAGTGCAGCATATTGTTTGAAAAATTCTTCCAGTTTGGCCGCTTGTTCCTCCGTCTCTACCCGATTGCCTTTTAGTCTTTCTGCAAAATATTCTGCGTCATGTACCTTGGGTTCGATAGTACTATCAATAATAAAATTAGTGCGGATGATAGCCTGCTCGGCACTTTCTTCAATCTGGTTTCGAATCTGCTGACTGGCGCTCACAAACGACAAAGCCCCCACGATCATGGACGGTAAAATCAGAAAGGCAATAAAGGCGACCATTAGCTTCGTTTTAAAATTTTTGCTGAGCATCCTTGCGACTAGCCACTTTTTTCCCGATAACTTCTTCATTAATAAACATCTCCATTTCATTACCTAGATTTCCTAACCTATGGTGAACCTCTTCGTCTTGCCGATGATGACAATCACCCGACAGACTCTCTTTCACATTTTTCACATCTGCTGCTAAAACGCTTGGACATAAAAGATATAAACACGCTAGTTAAATAGGTATATGTACTTATTTTCGAAAACAGCAAGGCTGGTCGGAACCGGTTCTTTGATATAATATACCTAAAAAATATTAAAAAAAATGCGTAGCACATGTTAAGAAAATATTAGTTTCATTTCACTATACCTACCTCTTAACATGAAAATAATCCCCTTGAATGTAGCAAACATAGGGTCATTTTCGATAATCACCATATGCTTACTACCCCCAAGGGGATTAAGTTTGATCGCTTTATTCAGTTCAATCCAACAACACCTTCAGATCTTCAAGCCTGGTAACAGGTGCCTGACAGGTAAAATGCTCACACACATATACGGCTGGTTTGCCTTCCACAAGATTGTAATCACGGATATAAGAAACCGTCTCTGCAATCTCCGACTGTCCTTCATCCTTCAAAATAACGACCGTATTCGGCCTGAACCCAGCTCGAACTGCCTGAATGAACTGTACGGTCTGCAGATCGTCCCTATGACCTACAATCACAATCTCCTTCGTCGTTCCCGTCGCATACAACAACGCGCTGAGCAACGCGGAGTGGCCTGACGGGTAATGAGCAACCATACCGCCAAAAGCCTTAAACTGCTTGGCTGCATAGTTCTCTAATTGAGATTCACCCGTTAGCCGCGCAAGCCTCACAAAATTATAGGCCGCGATGCTGTTACCCGACGGAATCGCACCGTCATAGATTTCTTTAGGCTTGGCAATTAGCTGCTCACTATCTGACCCATAAAAGAATAATCCGTCCCGTTCCTCATCCCAGAACAAATCGATCATATTTTGATTGAGCGTCAACGCCCGTTGCAGATACTCTATATCGAAGGTCGCCTGGTATAACTCGATCAAGCCCCACACATAAAAAGCATAATCATCTACATAACCGGGATAAGCTGCTTCTCCGTCCCGATAACGTGCCAACAGCCGTCCGTTCTCCTGTCTCAAATGGTTCCACAAAAACGTCTCAGCCTTCCGAGCTTGCTCTGTATATCTCGTGTCTCCAAAAGCTTGTCCCGCCTTCGCCAGAGCAGCAATCATCAACCCGTTCCACGAGGTCAAAATCTTGTCATCCTTGTGAGGATGAACACGTTGCTCTCTGGCAGCAAACAGCTTGGCGCGTAGCTCACTAACCCGCTGCTCCAGTTCCTGCTCAGTCAAGTCATGCTTGATCCCATAGGCTTCCAGATTGATATCAATCAGGTTTGGAATGTTGTGGCCTTCAAAATTTCCGTAAGGTGTAATTCCATACAAATCGTTGAAAAAGGCGGCATCCTTATCGCCCAATACAGCCCTTACCTCGGAATCGTCCCAGACGTAGAATCTCCCCTCTTCTCCTTCGGAATCTGCATCTTCCGCCGAATAAAAGGCACCACCTGCATCCGTCATGTCTCTTGTGATATATGTAAAGATTTGTTCTGTAATCCGTCGGTACAGTTCCTTGCCTGTCACCTGCCAAGCCTCTGTATACGCGATGGCCAACAGAGCATTGTCATACAGCATTTTTTCAAAATGCGGCACCAACCATTTCTCGTCCACGGAGTATCGTGAGAACCCCATGCCTATATGGTCGTAGATTCCGCCCCGGGACATCGCATCCAGCGTCTTCTCTGCCATTTCCAGTGCCTCTTGATTCCCCGTATGCTGTGCATATCGCAGCAAAAAAGACAGGTTATGCGGAGAAGGAAACTTAGGAGCTTCCCCGAAGCCGCCATATTCCTTATCGAAGGTGTGGCTGTATTCATGGAAAGCTTTATTCAAGCTCTGTTCATCCAGTTCACCGCGATAACCTGCAAGCAAGTCCTGCCGCTCATGCTCGGTAAGCACCTGCTCACTCAGCTCCACCAGCTCTTCGGGCTGTTCTTTCCACCGGGTACCCACCTTGTCCAGCAGCTCCAACAGTCCGACACGGCCAAATTTCTGCTCCTTGGGCAAATACGTCCCCGCAAAAAAAGGCTTCTGATCCGGCGTCATCAATATCGTCAGTGGCCAGCCTCCATGCCCCGTCATCGTCTGGCAGATGGACATATAGATATGATCCACATCTGGACGTTCTTCACGATCCACCTTAATGGATACGTAATCCCTGTTTAATACCTCAGCTACTTCTTCATCCTCGAAAGATTCTCTCCCCATTACATGGCACCAATGGCAAGTGGAATAGCCGACAGATAGGAAAATAGGCTTGTTATTACGCTTAGCAGTTTCAAAAGCCTCATCTGACCAAGGGAACCAATTTACTGGATTGTGAGCATGCTGTAGCAAATAAGGTGATTTTTCCTTGGCTAGTCTATTCGGTTTGCTGCTCGTTGTCATGGGACATCACCACTTCCGTAGTTGGATTTTATGCTTGGTACTATTTTACCCTAAATGAATGGTAAAAGTCGGAAGGGATGAAAAAAGATAATATCAGATTAGAATATATCAGTATCCCTCTCCCTCACCGGCTCATCCAGCACGATCAACTTGAGTTTTAACGCAATCACCTTGGCGACATTGACACGCTGAGGTCGGAGCTTATTAGAGGAGTTTAACATTATACTCATTAGAACATCTCCAGAGCTTTCAGTAAGGCATATTCACTTGTTCTAGCCCCTTCTTTTGAAAAATGCGCATCCGGAAACGCGGGAGACATATGATGGTACCCGGGATAGACATGTAATTCCACTAAGACACCATCAATGGCCAGTTGTTTTGCAAAAACTAAGACCTCATCAATGAATAAATCAAGGGTACCTATATTTATATAAGTCGGTGGTAATCCGGCCAATGACTTAGCACGGGCCGGCACATAATACTCACTTACCTCCTCCTGACCCGGTTCATCCCCCAATACAGATTTCCAGCCAAAATAGTTGCTTTGTTTTGTCCAAATAAACTCTCCTGCGTATGGATGCTCTGGTGCGGTGCTTGTGCGATCATCTAGCATTGGCCTCATTAATCTTAGATGATGGATTTCGAATTCCTTCTGATCACGAATGTACAAGGCTAGGCCAGCCGCCAATCCGCCGCCAGCGCTGCTGCCCCCTACGGCAACTTTCTGAGTATCTATCCCTAACTCTTCCGCATGTTCAATACACCATTTTAGGCCCGAATAACAATCCTGTAACTGACTTGGCTGTACATGCTCTGGTGCTAGGCGATAGTACACAGATACACAACAAAAACCATGTTGTGAAGCAAGAGATGCATTAGCAGGACGATCCACGACTGGACTTCCTAAGACCATCCCGCCTCCGTGTATCGAATAATATAGAGGCATCTTATGATGCTTTGATTGTGAGGGCTTAATGATTTCTATTTGAATATCTGGACCCCTAAAATAGCTTGGCACAACCTTTTTTTCTAATGTAATAGGGAACATCTGCGTTACATCTATTTGTTGCATCATTTGAGATTGATTTTTACGTGCTTCCATTAGTGTAGATTCGGTAAGGTCGGTTATTGGTATTAAATCAACTGCACTGATAATTTCTGGATCAATCAGATGTCTACTTCTACTTCTTTGCTCCCCCATAGTAATCGTTTCCCCGCTTTCTTGTTTTAAAGACAATGAATCAATACATATTTCAATTGTTGCTGTCGTTTATATTCATATTTTAAAGATTAAAATAAGCTTTATAAATGAAAACAACGATTTAGAATCATTTTTGGCATAAAAACAATAATAAAAAAATGAAGTACAGCCTTTGAAATAGAATGGGTCTGTTGGATCATTGAGGGAGGGTGAGCGGAATTTTGGGATCAAGAACGGTATGTAAAAAGTTCAAGAGAGAAAATGAAATGCCAAAAACGTATTTCGGAATCTGGATGTGGGAGATAATGCGAGAACACACATCAAACCTTTTGCCAAATAAAAAAGACGTGACCGGATTGGTCGTTCACAGCGATCATCCGATCACGCCCTAAGCTCACCACGTTATGAGGCCAAAATTAAATTCATTTATGCGGGTAGAGTACCACGCCACTTTACAAACTAGGTATTTTTATGTGAATAAACAATTTTCTTAATGGTTTCGGTAGAGAGGAAAAACTCCTTAGCTAATTGCTCGATACTGCTGCTATTTTGAAAAGCATTTCTGATTGCGGCATTTCGCTGTTCAAGCAACCTTCTCCCGCCACTCAAACTGCCCCAATTCATATATTCCGTTTTTGGCTTGGGAATATACAGAGTCTCTCCTTGAACATATTTTTGAATTTCCATAATTAGTTTTTTAGGTAAAATTTTTGTAGCATTCGTATATCTCAATTTTGCTCGCCCCTTATTTTGATTCTTTAAAATAAGGTGCAAAGCCAAAAATATTAAAAAAGCTTGTTCAGCGTTAAAAATTGTTTCGCCCCATACAAAGTAACGCTTTCCTAATAATTGGCTTTGCATGAGTGTAAGAAGTCACAGACAATCCCAATAGATTCTCCATCAGTAGGCACCCCCTTTTACTTCGCAAGTATAGCATAACTTCTGCTCACCTGGGACCAGCTAAATGATATCAGTACAATCCAACCATTAAAATTGAGCTGATATATAACTGATCTTCATTCGTTTATGAGGTGTTGCCGGGACTTTTGTTTGCCCGACTCTTGTTATTTGCAAGCCGATGTTTTATATTGACATAAGAGCAGGTCAAAAATAAAAGAGGTGACGGACGAGATGTCTCCACGCACGAAGGAACAAAACGAAGAGATCCGGCTGCGGCGTCTGGCGCAAATCCGGAAAGCCGCTGCCGATGTGTTTTTGAATAAAGGGCCTTTACTGGAAATCCGCGATGTGGCCGTCCAAGCGGGACTCGGCTATGGCACGGTATACCATTATTACAGTAATAAGGGCAATTTGCTCCACGATCTGCTATGGGACGCGTTGGAGCGGGCCGGGGGATGGCTGGAGGCCCCGCGCGCTTCGGCTTCGGGGGAGGCGCCGGCGGGCGGGCATTTCGGCTTGGCTGCTGCGGCGGACACCGGGAACTCGGCTGCCGCGGATTCCCAAAGCGGAAGCCGCGAAACGGCCGCTGCCGCAGAGCTTGGCCCCGCCGCCGCCGCCGGCATTCGGCTGCTACAGCTTTGGGCGGAGGACCACGCCCTGTACCTGCTGCATAAGCTGGCCGGTGAGGGCTTTGCCTCGCTGCCTGAAGCGCGCTCGGCCCCGCTCTCGGCCGCCTTTCGCCGGGAGGTGCTCGCGCCGCTTGCCGCGCTGCTGGAAACCGGTCATGCGGTGGACGGGACTGCCGCTTCCGGCGGAAACGCGGCGGAGCCGCCGTATCCGCTACAGCGCGCGGAAATGCTGCTGGCCGCCTTGGTCGGCTGCGCCTCGCTTTCGCTTCGCCGCGGAAAGCTGCACGAGGAGGCCAAAGATATCGTCCGGTTTTTAAAATTATAGAATTGATAAGGAGCGAATAGACAAAAATGATCATTCTAAAATCACCTAGGGAAATCGAAGAGATGAAGCCGGCGAGCCAAATCGTTGCGGACTGCTACCGCGAGGTGGCCAAACTGATCGGGCCTGGGATCACCACCCGGGAAATCAATGACTTTGTTGCCAGACACATCACCAAGCTGGGCGGCAAGCAGTTTACGAAAGGGTACAACGGTTTCCCCGCCGAAACCTGCATTTCGGTCAACGATGTGGTGGCCCACGGCATTCCTTCGAACCAGGCGCTTATGGACGGCGACTTGCTGAAGCTCGACATCGTCGTGGAATACGGCGGATGGTTTGGCGATTCGTGCTGGTGCTATGCGGTGGGCAATATCCGGCCGGAAGCGCAAAAATTAATGAAGGTGACAAAGGAATGCTTGGATCTGGGGATCGCCCGGGCACTCCCGGGGGGCCGACTCGGCGACATAACGTCGGCGATTCAACAGCATGCGGAATCAAACGGGTTTTCGGTCGTACGCGATCTGCTGGCGCATGGGATCGGGCGGAGCCTGCACGAGGAGCCAAGCTACGAGCATATCGGCGTAGCCGGCAAAGGCATTCGGTTAAAGGAAGGCATGGTGTTTACGATTGAACCGATGATCAACCAAGGTACGTTCCGTATCACGATCGACGATGATCAGTGGACGGCGAGAACGGCCGACGGCAAGTTGTCAGCGCAATATGAGCATACGATCGCAGTTACGTCGGACGGACCACTGATTTTAACGGCCCAGTAAGAATAGAGGCGAACGGACGGCAATGCGTCATTTTAGGAAATAAGTCGCCAACCCGGCCTGCCTGGCTTGACGAAAGTTCGTAATCTGAAACGCGAAAAAGCGCTGGTTCCAGCCTGGGACCAGCGCTTTTTTTATATGGTTTGTAACTTTACCGATTTACGAAAAACCACATTGTTATGCGGTTTTTTATTATGACTTTGGTATCGTGTTACGGATTTACACTCTTTCTTGGATAGCCTGTCTTGCGTGTATTTTTTTCATTGCAAATCTTGCTATTGGCTGAGCAATCAATAGCTCAATCCAAAATGCTACACCAAAATTTCTAAACCAACTATGAAAGAAGTTCTGAAAAGGTTCTAGGCTTATTTGTTTCGTACCAACCCAAGTTCCTATAATGGTTAGAAGAACAGATAAGACCGTAACATTCAATAAAGTATTCAATAAAACTCTAGCATTAAATCCATCTGTTTGTCCTACGAATTTGGGTATCACTTTACCCACTAACGGTCCCGCAACCAATCTTACTAACAAGACAACGATAATCCACATAAACGGAATAATCTTTAGCGTTTCTAAATAATTTTCTTTACTAAAGCCGCGCTCCAATCCCATAATAATCGGGGCGATCGTGTTTACTGAAATAATTGAAATAATCAATAAAAATAATATACCTTCTTTTGCGTTTTGAGGCAGTCTTTCTTCCTTATACATATTGTTTCCCTCCGAAATAAAAATATTTCAGATGGTAGACGTATCATGCGACATATATTTTTGGTCATTAAAACTAGTACCAATATCTCTACACACTGATCTAACAATTATAACAACTTTTTTTAAACAAATAAAAGGGTTTCTAAAACATTTTTTCCAGTTAATTGAACAAACTCCAGCTAACTTTAATTAGAGAAATCTGATAATCTAAGTTTATCAAAAGAGACATTAAGGAGTATATGAATCAGATGAGCAATTTTCTAAGTGAATTTGAGGAAAGATTTAGGGCAGGATTTTTGGATGATCTTAAAAGCATACTGGAAGAAGTGAAGAATGAGCGGGTTTACGCTTGTGCTTTTGGCACAGACAGCGATTTTATCACCTTGTTTCTTGCTGTTAATACGGAGGAATCACTTGTTAGACATATCACAAACATGAAAGCCCAAGGCCTGTGCAACAGCAAGGAAGATGAAAATTATTATAGATGGGGATTAAGCGAATATCAATATGGCGATACAACACATCTCAATCATATTAGCAAATTTCTGTATGCAACCGAAAATGTGTTTGACTATAAAGATGAAGTGATAAAAATTATGGCCAAGGTAGTTAAGGAAACAGACGATGTACTTTTTAATCAATTCGGCCAATCCAAAGAAGATATTATTTTTTTCGTGTCCATGACGGATGATGATATGGCCGAGGAACTGGAAAATCAGTCCGTAATTCAGATGACAAACGCCAAATTAGTTGATGACTTCTTGCATCGTTATCAATAGAAGTACAGTTTGAAATATTACACTCATTTCGTTCTCCAGCGCCGATTGATTGCGCATCCTGTTCATTTGGTTTATCTCCATTAGATATGAAAAAACTTATTTCTCCTCATGGTTCGAGTTGAAATAAGTTTAAATTAAATACATTCATCCAGATGAACAGGAATTCTTACCATTCGACTTCTTCAAATAATCGGAAAACCATCTTTTTTTCAAATTCATCTAAAATTCAAATCCAGATATTTCTTCTTTTGTTTATCTTGGGGTTCCCTTTTTAATGATAATTCACTTCATTTTTTTATCATTTTCTCTGTACGGAAGCCTTCTTTTCCGATTCGTGTCATTGCATGATATAAGACTATGAGGTTCTTATCTTCTAGCAAATTTTCTAATTCACCTATTTGAACCTTCCCCCTTCCGCTATCTTCTTTAATATACTTCATTTTAATCCCAGCTAAGAGCTGTAAATTGGAATGACCGGGAGCTTGTTTCATCAGAAACAACCACTATGATCAGCTCTGCATTTCTTTTCGCAAACTACGCCGCTATCATACTCATGGTATGGGAATCCGTTTGTTTTATTGTAGCGAGACTCCGGTGCAGCTTATGATTGACGATTCCGATCACCACGTCCGGCTCCATTTCATCCTGATGGGAGAGCATAACCATTGCTGCAATATCTCCCATCTGATATGCCGCCGTCAACGCTCTCAGAAAAGTTTTCGAGTTTTCACTTTCCGGTAAGGATAACTCTCCTTTGAGAAGATCCTCCCTGACTGCTCCAAGCGATTTTCGTGCCCGGTGGAGTGCAACTTTTACCGCTCCCTCCGTTGTTTCAAGCATGTCGGATGTCTCACGAATCGAATATCCAAACACATCTCGCAGCAAAAAAACAGTTCTCTGAAGCGGAGATAAATGATTCATTAAGGAATGCAGCGCTATCTCGATTTCAAAAGATCCATGATCGGGTACAGTTACTTTCGCTTGTTCCCTATTCAATATCCGAGTGTAGACTGCTTTTCTCCGTATGTCATCAATCCAGGTGTTCTTAGCAATCCGTAGCAAAAGCGCTTCGGGATTTGTATGCTCGAAGCTATTTAACTTACCTAATGCTTTGATCCAAGTGTCCTGAGCCAGTTCTTCCGCATCCCAATTTGATTTCGTAAGCGACAGACAGTAACGTTTCAGGACCGCCTGTAATTCCTCCAAGTTCTCGATGTTTATTATATTATCTGTCATTTGTATAGAATCATCTATGCGCATAGGTCCTCTCCTCCACGGTCTTATTCTGCCCTTTCCTAGAGCAAAACCATTTGCTACCTCCAATGTAAACGAACAAGTGGTTGTAAAAGTTACACCATTTACGTAAATCGTTTTCCCATTAAAGCCTCCGTATCTTTTTACGGCCTCGGTTCGTTTACAAGGAGAAATCAACTGGAAACAGGAAATTGGGGGTATAAAAAATGAGTGTTTATGTGCCTTATGTTGTCGAGCAAACTGCTCAAGGTGAAAGATCGTACGATATCTATTCCAGACTATTAAAGGATCGTATTGTGTTTGTCGGGGCAGCCATTGATGACCATTTGGCTAACAGTATTATTGCTCAATTATTGTTCCTGGCGGCAGAAGATCCGGAAAAAGAAATTTACATGTATATCAACAGCCCGGGTGGCTCTACTTCCGCAGGATTTGCCATTTATGATACGATGCAGTACATCAAACCCGATGTGCACACGATATGTACGGGATTTGCTGCTTCGTTTGGCGCGATCCTTTTGCTGGCGGGCGCCAAAGGGAAACGTTCGGCGTTGCCGAACAGTGAAATCATGATCCATCAGCCGCACGGCGGCGCACAAGGTCAGGCCAGCGATATTGCGATCAGCGCAAAACGAATTTTATGGACGCGTGAAAAGGCAACCCGTATCACAGCTGAACGGACCGGGCAATCTTTTGAAAAAGTCGAAAAAGATATGGACCGGGATTTTTACATGTCCGCTCAGGAGGCACTGGAATATGGTGTTATTGATCAAGTGATAACTTCTTTGTAAAGTATGCTCAAAACCTAATGATCTGCAAGAAACTTCAAGAAATAATACGAGGTGATATCATGTTAGCAAGCTTACAAGGCAAGGAAGTAACTATTCATTTTATAGATGGGACAAATGTATGCGACGGGATATTGGATCAGATTGACGACAAGTTCGTTAAATACGTTACGCAATATCAGACGCTTGTTATTCCTATTACATCCATTCGCACCGTATCCATTGACATTAAGGAACGGCAACGCTACAGAGTTGGATTCGCCCCATGAACCTATTTTAGCATGGGTGGCAATTACATGTACGGAGGCCCGATATTATGGAAATTTCACAGGGAGTAGAAATGCTTCAGCTAGATTTTCATGGGAATATGATTCACCCCATTCTTTTGTGGGATCGAGAAATGGCTGTATTAATAGATACAGGATTTCCTGGGCAAATTGAAGATTTACGCGTGGCTATGGAAAAGGTAGGCGTGTCGTTTGACCAACTAAAAGCTGTGATTTTGACGCATCAAGATGTGGATCATATAGGAAGTCTTCCTGAGATTTTGCAGGAGTGTGGCAGTCATATTAAAGTCTATGCACACGAACTGGATAAGCCGTATATTCAGGGGGAGATCCCTCTTTTAAAAGATGGTCACCTTGTGAATCCCCCGAAGGGCAAAGTGGATGATATCTTAATAGATGGCCAGGAACTTCCGTTTTGCAGCAGGATTCGAGTCATCCATACGCCTGGGCATACTCCGGGTCATATCAGCCTTTATTTAAGGCAAAGTAAAACTCTTATTGCCGGGGATTCGATGTACAGTGTAAACGGGATTCTCGCGGGAATTCATGTCCCGACCACACCCGATATAAAAGTAGCTCATCTCTCATTAAAAAAGTATTTGGATCTCGACATTGCATCCGTAGTTTGTTATCACGGGGGATTAAGTAATGTACATGTGAATGATCAGATATTAGGACTTACCCAAGGATTATAAAGTTAAAGTTCCGGTAAGTTACCTTTGGTGAAACAATGTTGTGAACGAAAAGATTATTTAAAATAACACTTTGTTAATTCGTGATTGAACTTTAACAAAGTGTTATTTTGCATTTCACAAAATAGATCTTCATTGTTTATTCCTGCAACCCATACTCCACGTGTGCTAACTTGTATATAGATCAGACTTTAACTGATTAAAAATATATTCTTGCATTTGATCTAAAAGAAGAATGATGTTAGCATCTTTGCCATTTTTCAAAACCCACTGAATAGACATCATTGAGTTAGCAGCATATAGTTCTGCTAAATACTCTAATGCGATCGAAGTTGAAGAATTCTGTTGCTTTAAATAATCTAAGCAAGTCCTAAACAAAATTTGTTCAAATTCCTTACGTAGATCTGCTGTTACTTCATGAACGGCTAACAATGTTGAAATTTCGAGCTTATTTTTAATCATTTTATCGGTTACAAGTTCTATGGCATTTGCCACCTTACCATCTTCGATGGGATCAAAACGCTGCTCAATTTCAACTTTAAAATCAGAAGCATACTGTTTAACTATTTTTTCTAGCAAGTCGTACTTATCCAAATAATGACTATAAAAGGTAGAACGTCCGATAAGAGATTGATCACAGATTTTTTTGATCGTAATTTCTTTAAAATGATTTTGTTGGAGTAATTCAATGAAAGCTCGCTCAATAGCTATTTTTGTTTTATAAATTCTGATATCTTCATTCATCCAACCACTTGCTCCTTATGTGTAAGTTTTCGAACACTTCATATATAACATGTAAGACATCTTACAGATTATGCGATACTAATTATTTTTTATGTAGTAACTATACTCTATAGTAAGCACATACCCAAATTGAAGGAGGAAAATATATGTTTAAATCATATGTCAATAATGAACAATTCAATCTTCAAATTAATCGTTTTATCAATGATTATTATCAAGAAGATGATCAATACGTACCTATTAGCCGACTCGCACAAATCCAACAAGAATTAATCAATGCTGCGTCCATTACAACCAAAGTATTTACTAAAGAAACAGGTGGTGAGCAACACTGCCAAGCAGGTCACAGGGAGTTAGCATTTAATGAAATGAATAAATTCATATAACAACTGTAAAAATATATTGTTCGTACGCAACATGCCCATCAAAATCGTAGTTCCATAGCTTCAATCGTTATTATCCAATCAAAGCAGATGTTTTTTCAACAACGTCCATTCGCTCTCATTAATGCCCGATCCTTTTCTTTTAATCGCGGACATGCGTAACAGTAACCAAATTCACGATCCAAGCAATAAGCCAGGCAACAAGCTGTTTTCACTAACATTTTTTGATCAGGGATATTTGGGTGTTCAATGAAATTTGGTTTAATATTAAACGGGTTATTACGGAGTCCGAACGCACTAGCATCGACATCGTGTGTGAGCAATTTGAAAAAAGAAATGATCCTGGTTCTACTTTCTTCATCAGACGCTTCGGCCAACTCTTCTTCCATTTGAGCATACAACGCATTAACGATTTGTCCCCATAATGGAATAGCGTTTATGGGGGCCAGTTGGGACAAAAGTTGGATTATAGGCGTTACCTGTTCCCTGTAAAAGGAATCAAGCGATTTCTTCTCCCCCTCATCCCAGTCCATTATCGAAATTTGGTTAAATCGCACTTCGTTGATTTTAAATGAAAAAAGCGGATAGCCGTCAACTACATATAATTGTACGGATAAATTAGATAATGATAAATCCAACAGCAACACGTTGCCTTGATACAGCATGTGCTGCATCGCACCGCATACCCCGGCGTACCAGCTAATAAAAAAAGCTGCTGCTGCTGAACGTTCTTTAGCTTTGATGAGCGTGCCGTATGTGTCGATTAAGTGATTCATATTTTCAACTTTTAATAGATCAAATGCAGGGATGGTAAGCACGGTTTTATCGAGCTCATTCAAAGTAAGGAAAAAATTTTCTTCCAAATGTTGAAAATCAACCGTGCCCATAGCATACACTCCCATTATTGTTCTCTATTTTTCAAAAGCATGAACGACATCGTTAATAGCATGAAGATCTGCCAATGGAGACATGCCAAGACTAAACCATTCCTTGCCTCCCATCATGTGAACCTGTTTTTTTTTCACGGCTGTCATGTTTTTCCATAAAGAGCTGTTCAGCATTTCCTCATATCTATTCCGAACTTCTTGACTGGAGTCATCATCTAACTGCAAAATGATATGGTCAGGATTATATTCCGGTATTTTTTCCAATGAAATGGATAGACTTAGCTCACCCTGTGGATATTCTTTAATCGGCTTTAGACCTAATGTCTTATGGATGAAGATTCCCCGATCACTATTTTCTCCGTAAATAACGATCTCCTTCGCCATAATCATCATGTACATGACTGTCTCGTCACCAACTAGAGAATGAAGTTTCTCCTTCGCTTCAGTTTCTTTCGTTTGCAAATCCTGAATGACCTTTTCAGCCTGTTCCACTTTGCCTAGAACCTTGCCAATATCCCGTAACTCATCACGCCAATCATCCCGCTGCGGTAAAAGCACCGTTGGTGCAATTTTGGAAAGCTGAGCATAATCCTTATCGGACCACCACGTAGGGGCAATAATTAAATCCGGCTTAGAGGCCAGAATAGCTTCAAAATTAGGAGTTTGGGCAATTCCCATCTTCAGTGTATCTTTAAACGGTTCCTTTAAATAGGATGGGAAATCCGGATGATAGTTTTGTACCGCAACAGGCGTAACGCCAAGTGCATATAACAACTCTGGGTAAACAACAGAGAGTCCAATGACCCTTTTGGGCTCCGTTGGAATACTAAGGTCCCCTTTTAAAGTTGAAATAACGTGCTGCTCAGCAGCGGCTCCTTTATTCGCTTTTTCAGTATTGCTAGCTGTGTTTCCTGCATTATTGGCTCCACAAGCAGTACTTACAATGACGAACAATACGATAATTAAACCTGCGATTATATGTCGTTGTTGCTTCATTCTTCGGTGGTCCTCCTGATCATTTGATTTATTTATGACAACCTCTAATTAAAATTGATTATCATTATCATATATTAGGAGTATAGATGAATTTATAATTTCGGAATATTGACGATAGCGACTTTTTTTCATGCACGATCCCGCCAAATCTTTAAAACTTCATCCAGCATAAGCTCATGAGTGAAAGCCGTATATTCTACCCAAGGATATGAGGGAAGGAAGTCCACCCGGCTGTTCCTGACAGCTTTCAAATCACTCCATAGCTTAGAATTCATGAGTGTTTGCCAACTTAATTGTGACTGAATGTCCTCGTCTACGATGAGCAATAAACGATCTGGATCAAAATTCGCTAGTTGGTCAGGCGTTATCTGCTGATTTTGACTCAAAAGATCGACGCCTTGCACAGGCAGAACATGCAGATCATCGTAAAATACTGTGCCTAGGCTTCTACTGCCCAAAACATTGTAACGATCACCGGTGATTCTCAGAATGAGGAGACGATCATCCTTGAATACATGTTTCACTTGCTCTCTTACAAAAAGAGCCCTTCGATCATATTTTTCAAGCCAAGTCTCGGCTGTTACGGTCTTGTCCAGAAATTTCCCAATTAAGCGCAAATGCGTACGCCAATCGTTCTTCACCCAGGGTACAAAAAATGCAGGTGCAATTTTCCTCAGCATTTCCTGTTCCTCAGGAGATACCAGAGTGTCGATACCAACAATAAAATCGGGTTCAGCAAGTCGAATTTCTTCTCTCTTGATCCATTGATTTGAACTTAGAGGGAGCACGGCATCCATGTGATACTTTCGCTTGTAATAACCAGTCCATGGGTGATCGGCTGGTGCGGCGAAAGGATTAATTTGAAGCGCAATCAATTGTCCAATGTTGGGGAAATCGTAGGCGACTATTTTTTTTCTGCTGTTCTGCATAAATGCCGCTGGAGGCACGCCCGATACCTGTTTAAATTTGCGCCGAAAATAAGTATCGTCATGGTAACCTACATGTCGTGCAATATCTCGAAGACGATTTTGCCCACCCGACCTCATCAGCTGTTGTGCCTGCTCGATTCGGAACACTGCCAAATAGTCGATCGCGCTGCAGCCATACCTTTTTTTGAATAATCGCATAAAATGACGGGTACTCATTCCCCCCACCTTGGCCAAGTGATCGATTGTCAGTTCTTTCTGGTAATGCTGCTCTATATAGCCTTTGATATAGTCTAGGGCTGTTTCCGAATCGTTTCCTTGTTCAAGATGGGCATCTTGCAAGATGGTATGCAGCAGTTCTTGAAAGAGAATTTGCCCGCGAAATCGTTTTAAATGATCCTCATCCTGCAAGTATTGGTTAATGGTATCGCACAACGTATTAACAGAAACAGGCGACGTAACGATAACTTCCCCTTTAGCCGGAAACGGGCTGTTCTTCTTAATAATCTGCATCGAATGGGCTGAAGATACCTCATCGTCCATAACATCAAATCGAAGATAATAAAACCCTCGTTCATCAAAGGAGTGCGCGGCTGCTTCAATGAGTTCTCCTGGCGTACACACGTAAACGCTGCCCTGTCGAAGTTCGGTGAATTGCCCATCAATCGTTAGCCAGCCTTGACCGCTTGCCGCAACAAGAATCGTGTGGGATTCGATAAACTGAAGTCTTAGCTCCCAATCATTTGCTTGATTCTTGATATGCTCAATTTCTCGTAGCTTGAAACACATCCCTTCGAGGGGTGCATATTTTTTATGTTTAAAGTTCTTTTCTATATCAACCAAGTAATCTCACCGCCCTCATACTAGCTAAAACATTTAACCTTGATACAAGTCAGACTTTAACTGATTAATAATATATTCTTGCATTTGATCTAAAAGAAAAATGATGTTCGCATCTTTGCCATTTTTCAAAACCCACTGAATAGACATCAAGCATACTGTTTAACTATTTTTTCTAGCAAGTCGTACTTATCTAAATAATGACTATAAAAGGTAGAACGTCCGATAAGAGATTGATCACAGATTTTTTTGATCGTAATATCTTTAAAATCATGTTGTTGGAGTAATTCTATTAAAGCTCGCTCAATAGCTATTTTTGTTTTATAAATTCTGATATCTTCATTCATTTAACCACTTGCTCCTTATGTGTAAGTTTTCGAACACTTTATATATACCGTGTAAGATATCCTACAGATTATGCGATACTAATTATTTTTTATGTAGTAACTATACTCTATAGTAAGCACATACCCAAATTGAAGGAGGAAAATATATGTTTAAATCCTATGTCAATAACGAACAGTTCAATCTTCAAATTAATCGTTTTATCAATGATTATTATCAAGAAGATGATCGAGCACAAGCTGACTTGGAAGAAATGATTCCGAAATTAAACGACACCCATAGCTGGTATGAAGCTTGGCTCAATTTTGCAAAGAAACGCGAAGACAGCAAGGACTATGACTTAGCCTCAGTCTACTATCAAGCTGCAGAATTTTATCTTGCAACCACAGACCCCAATAAAGAAAAAATGTATCGAAAATATAGAGAAATGTTCTATAAAGGCTTTCATGATTTTGATTATGAATCCTACAAGATTCCCTATGAAGACTCGTATCTTCCTGCTGTAAAATTATTGACACCTGGAGCTACGAAGACATTACTTGTCTTTGGTGGGTATGATTCTTACATGGAAGAGATGCTTAAAATGATGAGATTTATGAAGGGAATTGATTACAATATTATTGTATTCGATGGCCCTGGCCAAGGAACTGCTTTAAAAAACGGCCTAAAATTCATTCATAACTGGGAAAAGCCCATATCAACGGTGATTGATTATTTCAAATTAGATCATGTTAGTCTCGTAGGTGCTTCTTGGGGAGGATATTTAGCTATGCGTGCGGCAGCCTTCGAAAAGAGAATCGATAAAGTAGTTGCTTTTAACATTTTCTATTGTGGTTTAGATGCCTTAAAAATGGGAATGTCAGAAGAGACTTACCAGAGCATAGTGCAGCTAGTCGATCGTAATGAAGTAGATCAAGTGAATTCATTATTCGAACAGATGATGACTCACAATATTGATTTGCATTGGAAGATTACCAAAGGGATGGAAAACACCGGTGTAGCAACGCCTTTTGATCTCATTAAAAATTTCGAAAAGCACACGATGCAAGGCATTGGAGCATTCATTAATCAAGATGTTCTTTTATTAGCTGGAGAAGATGATCAATACGTACCTATTAGCCGACTCGCACAAATTCAACAAGAATTAATCAATGCTGCGTCTATTACAACCAAAGTATTTACTAAAGAAACGGGTGGTGAGCAACACTGCCAAGCAGGCCACAGGGAGTTAGCATTTAATGAAATGAAGAAGTTCCTATAACAAAGAGATATAAATACTATAATTTCTTGCATAAAAAATTCAGAGTATGGTTAATGCGGATATTTAGTAAATATTTAAAAGAATTATGTATAACGAATGGTTTCCCCAAAAGGGGAAACCGCCTTTTTTACGTCTCATTTTGATCTGCGTATTTAATAAGAATTTTATCCCCTATGATTTTTTTTATTTCTGGGTAAGTTAAATGATCTAGTCCTTTGTTTGTTCCTACAATAATTATACCTTCATCATCAGATCCGCTAAATTAGCGGCTTTTTTGTTTTAAAAGTGCTGGCGCGTCAGTCCTTTTTTTATAAAACATCAACGTGGTTTCCATATATCGCAAAACCGAGAATGGATGGTATAATGAAGGATGATTTAAAGGAATCTGTAGTGTAGTGAAGGGATGATTCATATTGATAAATCACGATAATCTTGAAGAGTATCGAGACCCGATTAATTATGATCTTGAATTTGGCGGTGAGACTAATAAATACAATTTCTATCTTGATATGGCTAGATTGAACCCAGGCGAGGTTCTGGAACTTGCATGTGGTACAGGATTGACAACCATTCATTTATCAAAATCGGGGATACATATAACAGGTGTTGATATTTCTTCATCGATGCTTGAATATGCGCGGGTTAAAGCTCAAGGTTTACCTGTGGATTTTATTGAAGCTGATGCTCGTACATTCGATTCCGAAAAGCGTTTTTCCATGATTTATTTGACAGGAAATGCATTCCAGGCATTTTTGAGCGATGAGGATCAACGAGCCTTACTCGAAACCGTCTACAAGCACCTAGAATCAAATGGGATATTTGTTTTTGAAACACGAAACCCCTTGGGAACCGATTTATCCAACCAAGAGGAAAGCATCTGGGGAAATTTTATCGATAAAGATGGAATTAAAGTCAAGATATCTGGGACACAGTCGTATGATTCAAGTAACCAGATCATGCACTGGGTCACGTTCCGTGATTGGGGATCGGAGAAAACAATTTCTCGAATTGCATGTCGCTTTACTGATAATGACACGCTTCAGCGTTTATTAACGAGCCGCGGCTTTTGTATCGAAAATCAATATTCGGACTGGGATAAAACACCGTTCACCCCTTTATCTCCTTCCATCATTACTGTTTGTCGAAAACATGGAGCCTAAAACGAATAATCCCGGAATGTTCATCCCAAGTGTTTGACGACCGCGCGTAAGATATCTATGTCATTCGCATGTTTTTGAAGGAACAACAGGCTATTCCAGTGATTCCCGGAAAGAAAAATCGCCGAGTCATCCCTTGCGGTGGAGTAATATTTGGAAACAGTTCGGCAGAATCGTCAGATTGGCTTTGTACGTCGGGAAGCAGCAATAACTAAAAAGGGTGGAATTGATAAACTATATCAATTCCACCCTTTTTTTGTGTGACGAGTTCAGTCTCTTTTCTTGGTACCGCTTTTTACTGTGAAAAACAACAATGATAAGAAGAATAGAGCCTGTGAAGTTTTAACCATCAACCGGATTCCTTCACCTGAATCTTTTATATCAAACAGAATATCAGCTATGGATACCAAACCTGTAGTAATAAGTATAATCAATGCGAGTATGTACACGTTTAGTCCCCCTTTTGTTCGGTTTTACAGCAGGAAGAAGACAATAGCTCTGGATGCGGGTTCGGCCAACCATGCAGGCAACCCAACATATTTTAAGGCGTAAGCAAGACCGTCCTCTGCTGTGCCTGTGAAATCTACCATGATATCCAAAGCTTGCATTATTACTTGATAGCCAAGATAATATTTCAAAGTTTCTTTTGCACCGTCGGTCAAAAGTGGTATCTTATCTACATAAATTTTTATCTGTTCATTCCAAGCACGTGATCCAATATTCTTTAGTTTAGAAATTAATTCTAACGCTACTTATTTTGCGAACTTTGATCTCCAGCCTTGTGTACTTACTTCCCCAGATGGACGTTGAGCATCGACCATTCCAAGATTAGTGCCTACAGTTTTGAAAAGGTCATCATAATCAACTTGTCTTAATTCTTGCTCTACTCTTTCATCAACAATTCCATTTTCCAAGTCTATATTAGTTACTGAAGTTATAGAAGATTCTACGTTGTTTGCAGCTTGAGCATTGGCTAAAGCAGGAAGTGTAAACGATGACAACATAAGTGCTGATAATGACGCGATACCCAATTGCTTAAACTTTTGCATAAAATCAATCCTCTCTTCATATATTTGGTATTTTAATAAATATACTAACATTAATTATATATACTTGTAAAATAGAGAGATATAGTAGATGATTTTTCCTGTAATAATATCTATTCATAGGATTTGGATAATAAATGGTTATTATAACCTGTGAAAAGAGACTGTTTATTGAATGATTTTTGACCGAATGATGGCCGTTCGTTAGACTTTCAGCGTGATATATTTGTATCATGGAAAATCAAATAAGGATCACACCACAGCTTTCGAGCCTCGGTGAACCAGGTCGGCCAATGTGCCGGCCTTTTGATTTTTCAACAAAACCATATTAGGAGAACATAAATCATGTCTACAGAAGCAAGTGCAGTAAGAAACGGTGCGTACGCATATTTGGTAAATATATTGAGTCTCAAAATCATATACTTCAAACAATAAATGGATGCGCATACGTCTGTTCCCTTCTTGCTCTAAACCTAAATGAAATCCTTCGACTAAATAGCGAAATATTCGCTAAAAATAAATAGCGATTATTTCGCTGGGATATTCTTGGTTTGGAGGTGAGAAGATGTACCAAAGAATCCGAGATTTGCGTGAAGATAGAGATTTGACTCAAACCCAAATGGCTGAATATTTGAATTGTAGTCAACGAATTTATAGCAATTACGAACGCGGCGATGTTGATATTCCTACAAGGATTCTAATCAAACTAGCTGATTTCCATAACACAAGCACAGACTACTTGTTAAACAGAACGAAACAAAAAAAACCTTATCCGGCAGGCTAGCTACTTTTAGAAATAAAAAAGGTAACTCCTCATGAAGGAGCTACCTTTCAAAAATTTTTATAATCGCCCCCTCCAATCTTCTGAACTACCTATTTTAACCCTTCTTTCCCGTCAAATACTTCAATCATTATTAGTGCCCCCATTTTATAACCCTCAATATAAGCCGAAGCGGACAATAAGGAAATTAAAACATCTTGTAAATCAGAAAGTTCTTCAATTAATTTGTAATCCTGTTCTGGCAATTTTGTTTTGAGGGCTTTCTCAGCATCAGCTATTCTCTGAGAGACCAGTTCAAACTCAGTGTCTTTCGATTTGATTCGTTCACTTGGGTTACATTTTCCGTAATAAAAGTTCTCCAAGATACTCATGATCTACTCCTTCTTGATATGTATTATTAACCCTCCGACTAATTTTAGCGAATTATTCGCTAAAAATCAATAGCGATTATTTCGCTAAGATATTCTTAGTTCGAGGTGAATATGATGTATCAACGGATTCGAGATTTACGTGAAGATAAAGATTTAACTCAAACTCAAATGGCCGATTATCTGAATTGTAGCCAGCGGATATACAGCAATTATGAACGTGGGGAAATAGACATTCCAACGGAGATCTTAATTAGACTAGCTAATTTCCACCATACAAGCACAGACTATTTACTAAATAGAACAAACCAAATAAAGCCCTACCCGGCAGGATAACAGCTTTACCGAGTTCCCCCAAGGCTTGATAAGTCGGATGCTTCAAATTGTTTCGTGTAAACCGTTTCAAGATCGCTTCCGTCTCGGCGGTACCGAGACGCAACGCAGTAGCGTACTTCATCATTTGATCGTATTGCTGGCGGATCAGCTCCCAGTTGATCGGCCTCGTAAGAACCAGTTGCAGGTTGGAATAAGCATCGGCCATGCCGGGTTCGGGCCGATACAGTTTCTGTGAATGGATCGCCTTAAGACGCGGCATGAGCTGGTAGCCTAGCAAATAGCAGAAGGCAAACGCGACTTCGCTCTGTCCATGTGAATCGACATAGTTCTTCTCGACTTCCATATCGGTACAGTGACGAAGCAATCCCTCCATCATGGCGGCGACTTCCGACGAGGAACATGATTTGAGCTGCGAGTAAATGCACGTTGAATTTTTCTCGACATGCCAGTAAATCATCACGCCGCGGCCTCGGTACCGGATGTGCCATTCCGTCATGAGATTCTGATCCCATGCGCCGAATTTCTTGGAGTCTGACGCGCAGGACGTGGTACCCTCGCCCCAAACCTCTTGCATCCTCACCTTGAAAATGTGGTTGACGACATCAGCTATGGCATTTCGCAAATTGTCTTTATGAATGAACTTCCTTCGCACATAGAGCAGGTCCTTATATGACTCGCCATGATCCCCGGCACTCACACGTTTCAGTCCAGTGTTGGTGCCAAGTCCATAGAGTGAGAGAATCAATCTTTTTTGCAGCGTGTCCCTATCCAGGATTTCTCGATTAGCAACCGTCTTAAATTGCTCCGTGAAGCCGATTCGAAGATCCGCTTCTTTCATGATGTCGAGCAGGCTCGTCATCGGCCAGCGCCGCAGCATTTCGCCTTTCAATCGAGATAAATTCATCGGCTCCGCTTGTGGCTCCAGTGGGGAAACAGCAATCCAACCGCCTGCTTTTTCTGTAATGCGAACTTTTGGATTCTTTGGCATCCCGGCGTTTAGCTTCTCCAGGCCCTCGTTCATCGTTTGTTTCAAAGTAGCAATGAAGGATTCCGCATCGAGCGGTTGCTTCAAGGCTTTGTAATTTTCTTCTCTGCGTTCTTCAAAATCGGCGGGCAGGTCCTCGTCCGGATTACGGTACCGATTCGCCCCAACCACCCAAATTTCTTTGCAGCGTAATTTATCGCGAAGAGCTTGCAATGCGCTAATCTCGTAGTTAATCCGATTGATGCGTTCCTGATCTTTATCGTCTTTCTCGACTACGATTTCTCGATTCACGCTGCGAATAACTCCCTCAATCGGAGTGTCCTCGGAGACGGGGAAGTAATGCAACCCCGAGTCCACGTATTTTTGGATCAACTCTAAGGCGCGGATCACCGGTCGATGAACTTCGTTATTGGATCGAAAATAAAGGATGCTTAAAATTTCCGGAACCATACGGCGATAGTGGCTTCCATACGAAGCACGAATGACGGTATGGATTTTCTCGCGGTATGCCGGGCCGGTATGTTTAAACTCCTTGATTAAATCCTTCAAGGTCTGCTCACTAACAACTGGGAAAATCACGTCGCGGATAATACCTTCCGGATTATCGACGGCTTTTTGGGCCAAGTTGAATAAAATACCGTATTTGTTACTTACCCGCCTGAGATCATTAAATATTTCCTTCTCTACTTTCCGTTCAGCGCGAACGCTGATCCGGTGAATGATCTGCACTAGCAAGTCCACGAGGTTATCAGTGATTTCCTGACTTCGTATCCAGAAAAACGTGCATAACAGCGCATAGCGAATCGGATCGGGGTGTCGGCGCAGTTCCCGGATGTCCTCTGTCGAGACACGCTGCCTGTATTTTTTCAATATCTTGTGTGGGGTATCCCGGAAGAGATCATCCGGAAGTTCCAAGTGTCGAAGCGCACGTAATTTTTGAACTTCCTTCATTACGCTTTCTAAACCCGGCCTTCCTGGATCGGCCTTTAGCTCATGAAACGAAACTTGGCCGTTGTCTTCAAAGGCATATCTTCACCAGTATCATCGAGCATAGCGATGCTTTCAATGAGGGCATCCAATTTCGCTGGTGATGAAGGAGGCAGTTTCAGGATTGTCGCTTGGAAAAAATTTTCTTCGTGGGTATGAATGGCGGAACGGATCAGACGTTCAATACGTTCAGGTGACGGTGGTTCTACATTCAGTTCCCGGGAACCGACCGTAAACCGATTCCTTTATATGTTCCCACTCCTGGCTACGATGAAGGACATGCTGGCATAGCCATTCCGACATCTCTTGTGAATCTTGAACGGTATTTTCTCGAAAACCAAAAAATTCTCGGATTTGAGCGCGGTGATATTTGATCATCCGACCGTTCCAATCGTATTGTGCATACAGTTCTGCCGGCACTTCGATTTGCTTGGCGATGTATGAAATGACGGCCTTAGGAACTTCAAATTTATGGAACGGAAATCGCGCCTCGTATTGGAAGAACTTAAACATGACTGCGAAACCGATCCTCGTCTCACTGCTCTTATTCCCTATTTGCTGCATTTCGTTCGGGAGATAGGTAAAATGCTCAATCAGCTCGTCCAGTTCCCAATTTCGCTTCATGTAATCCCCTCCGAATAAAGTTCCTATTACTGTGAGTATCGGAACTTAGCGCTTGAAATAAGTATATCCAAGCTGTATATTTTAGACAATATGAGTCTCAAACAACTCGAAGTTCCATATACAAAAATTAATTCGGAACTTTTATTTATTCATGGGGACTAAGCTAACGGGCAGTTTAACGCAACAATATTCTGGAGCAGTAGCCTTAGATTCAGGTTATTTAACGACCCCGATTTGCAAAGGCCTTCAAGATCGAAACATTCGCAGTATGTGTGTCCGCAACAGTAAGAATTGCCCTACCGAACTACGGATGGACGGAGAATTAGCAAAAGAAACCCGAAGTCTCATAAAAGACGTGGGTTTCTCGTCAATCTGAGTAGCCTTTAGGACTACTTTTTATTTCCCAATATTAAACCAACCGGGCATTGCTTGAATTACATTCCAAAGTTTTTCTGGAATATTAAGCTGGTTGAGTTTCGAAACGTTCAACTCAGAATCTACCTCGGCTTCACGTCCATTTGCGACCTTTTCAACCCAGTTAGGATCCATAATTAACGCATGCCCAATGGCGACTAGCGGCAATCCTAATTCCGCAGCTTGAAGAGCATCATCCGGTGTTAGTATGGAACCAGCAGCCATCACAGGTATCTTACCGTTTGCTCTTTCAAGAATTAATTCAAGCCGTGTTTTTTCATCTTGACTATCTACTGGCTTTGAAGACACATTATCTAATGAAGCATGAATATAATCTAAATCCTGTTCAACAAGGAAATCAATTAATTCATACGTGTCTTTCATACGTAATCCGTCCACTTTGTGGGATTCTTCAGGGGAAAGCCGGAAACCAATCATAAATGGTTTTGCAGCATGTTTTTCAATGACATTTTTGATTTCGTTAATAATCGCCAATGGAAAACGCAAGCGATTTTCAAGTGATCCTCCCCATTGGTCCGTCCGTTGATTCGTTGCTGGCGACCAGAAGTTTTGAATTAAAAATCCATGTGCCCCATGAATTTCGACGCCATCAAATCCGGCTTCAATCGCTCGTCTTGTTGTATCTCCAAAAGCACGTACAATCGACAAAATCTCCTCATGTGATAGTTCTCTTGTTTCTGGCGTTGAACCTAAATTAGTAATTTCGGGTTGCAATGCACTCGCACTAACTGCATCCAAATCGGGCAAAGCTTTATTGCCAGCATGAAAAATCTGTAGGATCGCTGGAGAGCCTCCACTTTTCGCTGCTTCAGCTAATTTTCGTAAACTTGGAGTAAATTCATCATTGTACCCAGCGAATTCATTCGTAAAACCCTGCCCATTAGGTGTAACATGAGTACACCCTGTAATGACGAGTCCTACTCCATTCACTCTTTGTTTGTAATACTTTACTTCGTCATCCGAAATGGTAAGATCGTCATTGCTTGACCAGGTGGTCATAGGTGCCATAACGATACTATTCTTCATTGTTATTCCACTTCTGAATGTGAAGGATTCAAATAACCTACTGTATTTTTGATTCATTTCCTTAACCTCGCTATCATATTTTATTTTCTGTTTCAGTGTAATTGGTTACCGTTACAGTAGGTCAAGGATTTATTTTTATATGATTACATGTAGAATTGTTGTGTTTTCGATCTTTTCATGATATATATTTAGTTACAGTAACTGTAACTAAAGGTGGGACAAATAGATGTTATATTCAATGACATATGTAGTGGAGAATTTAAATGTATCTGCAAAGACACTTAGGTTTTATGAAGAGCAGGGGATATTACCAAATATATCTCGTGACGAAAAAGGTCGTAGAGTTTATAACCAACAACAAATAGATTGGATTTCTTTTATTCGTTGTCTCAAAGAGACAGGAATGCCTCTTTCAAAAATCAAGGATTACAAGGAACTTTATGAATTGGGAAATAGCACCTATTTGCAAAGAGAAGAAATGTTGATGCATCATAAATTGGAAGTTCAGAAGAAAATTGACGAAAGTCAAAAACACTTGGAAGAAATAAACTATAAACTAGCCATGTATGAACTTCAGAAAGAAGAGGTTATGAAAAACCCCAACTATAACTTTAAATGTCACGGTCACGGCCTGGAGATTAAGATGGTGAATTAATGTAATGTACTTGCGCTAACGGGAAACGATAGTTCAATCTCCAACTAAGACTAGGCTGCCGATCAATGTCGGCAGCCTAGCTCTGTCTTTGCACATTAACGTAAACAACCCAACAAGATAAATGTAGGTTTATTCCATACGTTTGAGACGCAGGAATTTCTCCAATCATAGCGAAATTCCCAGAACTTATATTTAACATATTTATCCATCTACTTTGCCCCTGGTGACAGCGACGCTGGTACTACCCCTAGAAGTCATAACAAGCGAATTTTTTAAACAAATTCTCACTAATTACCAGATTACTGTGGAGGGAACGAATACTTTTTGCCACCCCAAGCCACGAGAAGCGCAAGGAATAAGAGTATGAATAATGCCCATGAAAATGATCCCGCACCAAAAGTATCAAGTAAAATACCCCCAGCCATCCCGCCGCCAGCGATAGCCAGATTCCATACGGTCGTGTTAATCGGCATGACCATATCCACTTTGCTCTCCCCTGCAGCCTGAGCAAGCGCCGTTTGCAATAGCGTTGCTGCGCCGCCGAAAGTTAACCCCCATACCGTAACAATGATATAGATCATAAGGACATTGGAGTTGCTAAAGCTCATGGCAATAGAAATAAAGACGAAGGAAATAAGACTAATAAGGACAAGCTTACGCAGCCAACGGTCGATGAATACGCCCGTTATCCATATACCTACGAGAGCAGCAATGCCAAAGAAAGCCAGCGCCAGCCCCACTCTCTCCCCCATCCCATTGGCCGCAAGAAATGGAGCAATATAAGTGTAAAGAATATTATGGGCTGTCATCCAGGTCAGTACAACCAATAGTATGGGCCGAATCCCCGGTGTAAGGAAGACTGCATAGATCGAAGTTTGCTTATCGGAGGACTGTCCCGGATAGTCCGGCACCTTCCAAAGCACCCACGCGAGCAGTATAACAGTCAGTAGCGACATGATTCCAAAAACAGAACGCCAACCCATAAGGTTCCCCAGAAACGTTCCCGCCGGGACACCAATAGCCAAGGCGATGGGCGTTCCAACCATGGCAACCGCCATCCCCCTCCCCTTCAATGTAGCAGAGACCATGCGGAGAGCGTAACCGCCGATCATTCCCCATAGAACTCCAGCCGAAACTCCTGCCAGTAGACGAGCAGCCAGCGTCAGTATGTAGCTGGAAGAAATTGCAGTGATACTGTTAAAAACCAGGAATCCGCAGATAGCCAGAAGTAACAGCGGACGCCTCCGCCATTGGCGGGTAACTATAGCTACAGGGATGGCGGCCACTAAGGAACCGATAGCATACACGGTGACCAATTGACCGGCCATTGCCTCTGAAATATGAAGCCCCTTACTTATTTGCGGAAGCAAACCAGCCGGAATCGTTTCTGTCATAATACAGATGAATCCTGTCATAGCCAAAGCGAGCAGGCCAAGCCAGGGAAAGGACCTAGAGGAAGCGGAAGACGCGATCTTTGCAGTAGTAGAAGAATTATTGCTGGACATTAGCGCAGCTCCTTAATATCGATTTGAAAACAAGTTCAAGCGGAAGACCAAGCAAATGTGCCAGTGATTTGACCTCCTTACATTTATTTATGGATCGATCATTCCATATTTTAAAGAGACCTCCCGCTCTTGTCAATCACTTTTGGATCGATTAGTATATAAGTACAAGGTAAAAGGAGGCTACTCCATGGTTAGAACCGGAAGACCACGTAAATTCAGTCGCGACGAAGCGATCTCCCAAGCTATGATGTTGTTTTGGGAGCATGGATTTGAATCAACCTCTTTGGCTCAACTCAAAAAGGCGATGGGCGGCATCTCCTCAGCCAGCTTTTATGCAGCTTTTGAATCAAAAGACGCATTATTCAAAGAAGCGCTGGACCAGTATTTGGCTACATACGGACAAGTATCGACAAGCCTTACAAACTATTCCCTTTCATCGCGCACAGCTATTGAATTAGCCTTAAGAAGTTCAGCAATCATGCAGACTGAGCAGACCCATCCCTTGGGTTGTTTAGTCATATTCTCTGCAAATACTTGTTCGCCAGAAAACACTCATATTCGAGAACTATTGATCAGGCAAAGAGCAGTGACTAGGAACAAGTTCTATGCTCGTATTGAGCGAGCTACCAAGAACGGAGAACTTCAAGAATCCACAAATGTTAGCATGTTAACCACACTATTCGTTACCTTTCTGGAAGGTATATCTACGGAAGCCAGAGATGGTGTGTCCCTAGACAACATTGATGCAGCCATAACTAAATTGATGGAGCTTTGGGATACTTGTGCCTGAGAATGGCTCAGTTTTCATAACCCATAAGGGCATGCCAATAGAAAAAGGCAATCTCCGAAAAAGGAGATTGCCTCTCTACCCACCTCTTCAACAACGACTAACAAACCTGTATCTATTTTTATGCAGAATTCCGTCTGTACAGGAAAATGTTTTATTGGGATGCATGGATGTTTAACCAGCAAGAAAGTTTGATTTGCCGTGAGTATTATATACAGTAAGTAGAGAAATGGGTTCTCTTTGTTTTCTAATCTACATCTTTAAAATTTGAACAGAGATCTCAATTAAATACTCTTCATAACCTCTAACTGAAAGATCATCTAACAAAACATCCTCATAAAAAAATCCCTGTAATTCTATGCTCTTATCTTTAGCATAACTTATTATTCGATCATAAGTGTCACATACGCTTGAGTATCCCTCTGTATGGTACACGATTAAATATGTTCCTTTTTCTCGCTTGAAATTTGAATAATGTGATTTTTTACTAACTCTAGTAAAAAGATAATCATAATTGAATGTTTCATTTGCTAAGACTCTTGTAGTATCTCTCATCCAGCCTACTGTATGGGAAGCATCAATACTATAAATGTTCAAGTACTTTTCGTGTTTTATCATAGAATCGTAAATGCTTTTATCATTTGTGTAAGGATCAGCCTCTGTTACTACCAAAAACTCCTCCTTTTTTTCCTCAATAATAATATCAGTTGAAATGATCTCAGTTGCTGCTTGGGTAATTCGTTTCTTCTCTGATATTATGCTTTTCATTTTTTGCAGTTGTTTAATTTTTGAATTCAGCATTGCCTCTTCTTTCTCAAGTAGGACAATGAGCTCCTGAGGTGACCTTTTATTTAAATACTCTTTTATCTCTTTTAATGGCATTTCTAATTCTTTAAGTATTGAGATCACTTTAAAAACATCAATTTGATTAATTGAATAATATCTATACCCATTTTCAGCTTTAAATTCAGGAGAAAGAATTCCAAGTCGATCATAGTGAAATAAAGTATCCTTGCTAATACCCATCACTTTTGCAAATTGTCCTGACGTTAAATGAGTTTGAACATTATTCTCCATGAAATCCCTCCTTGACTATGGTGTTACACCACACTTTATTATAACCAAGTAACCTTCAAATAGCAGTAGACCATGAGGAGTATCTAATCGAAAGTAATACCTAAATAATTAATCTTGGGAGGATATAAGGAATGAAAGTTCTAGTTACAGGAGCAACAGGAAGTGTGGGAAGTCATATTGTTGAACAACTACTTGCAAAAGATATAGAAGTAAAGGCATTGTCAAGGAAGGAAAGCAACTTACCTAAAGGAGCACAAGTAGTTCTAGGGGATCTTGATATTCCCGAAACTATAAAAGCACATCTCCATACTATAGATAGCTTGTTTCTGATCACTCAGAGTGAACAATCGGACGAAAAATTTATAAAAAACAAAAGAATTATTCAGATGGCAAAACAAGCTAATGTTGCAAGAATTGTAGCCCTGTTAGATTTTGAAGGGAACCCAATTGAGGACGTTATTAAAAATAGCGGAATGGAATGGACTTTACTAAAGCCAGTGGAATTTATGAAAAATGCACTTTACAGTGGTTGGACAGAATCAATCCAAAAAGAAGGGATTATTCGTACGGCTTTCCCCGATAGTTTAAGCGCTAGAATTCATGAAGCTGATATCGCTGATGTCGCAGTAAAGGCACTAACAGAAGAAGGCCATGATAAGCGGACATATGATTTGACAGGACCAGAAGCATTGTCTCCAAGAAGTATGGTTAAACAAATTTCTGTAGTTATAGATAAATACATTGATCTTGTTGAAATTACAGAAGAACAAGTACAACAAGATTGGAAAAGCAAAGGCTATGACAATGAATTTATTGAATACTTTATTATAGGGATTGGGAAAAACCCTCCTAAAGGAGCCTATACCGTTCTACCGACAGTAGAACAAGTTACAGGCAAGCCAGCCAGAACATTTACTCAATGGGTTAATGAAAACAAGCATTATTTTGTATAACCCCTTATGTACTTTTACTAATTACCTAACGGAAAACGCTAGTTGAACCTAACACTAGTTGAACGAGGAATGGCAAAGAGTAAAACGATACTACATTAGACTGATGATCCAAGTAATAGAAACAGCGGCAGCCATGGACGGAAAAATAAAGTCCTAGACTACCGCTGTTTTATTGAACTCAGTAAAACCGCACCTGTAATTTCGTTAGCCAGATTTTTTCCATGTTCATAAGGGATAATCGGATCTTCAGTACCGTGAATCACCAGCCTTACCTCCATAAAGTACTTTCAGTTCCTCTTCCTTCATCGTAAAAGTATGTTTTTCTTCAGGAAACCGTTTATTCTTCACATCAGCAGTATAAGCTTGAATGGACTCCAATATAAACGGATTCAGCAAATGGTATTGTTTCACAAACTTAGGAACCCGTTCAACACCATAGCCTAAAATATCATGATATACGAGAACCTGGGCATCCACATCCAATCCAGCACCAATTCCAATCACCGGAATCGAAAGGGCTTTGGTTACTTCTTCTGCAAGTTGTCTTGGAACACATTCCAAAAGAAGAGCAAATGCTCCAGCCGCTTCACATTTCTTAGCATCTTCCAGCAATTTTTTAGCGGCTAATGCATCTTTTCCCTGCACCTTATATCCGCCTAAAACTCCAACAGTTTGCGGAGTCAGTCCCAGGTGGGAGCAGACAGGAATTCCTGCTCTTGTCAGGGCGGCGATATGTTCGACGACTTCATCGGCACCTTCCAGCTTCACCGCATGGGCACCGGCATCTTGAACTAATTCCCCAGCATTGATTAATGTATCTCTAACAGACAAATGATAGGTTAAAAACGGCATATCCGTAATGATAAATGTATCCTTCGCTCCTCGTTTAACAGCTTTCGTGTGGTGAATCATGTCTTCGATTGTAACTGGAATTGTTGAATCGTAACCCAGAACAACCATTCCAAGCGAATCACCAACCAATATGACGTCAACGCCCCCTTGTTCTGCAAGCTTTGCAGAAGGATAGTCATAGGCTGTTAACATGACAATCTTTTCATTGTTTTGCTTCATCTTCAACAAATCTGTAGTTTGTTTCAACGTATTCCCTCCTCCTCAATTTAAATGTGACATATATTCAAATGCTGTTGTTCCATATACACTTTTAAAGTGTTTATTTAAATGGGTTAAATCAACAAAACCACATTCTGCTACTGCTGAATAAATATCTCTATTTTTTTCTATTAACTGCTTTGCACGTTCGATCTTGCAGTTAAGAAAGTATTGGTATGGTGAAATTCCAGTATGAGCATTGAATAATCGGATAAACTGAAATTTCGATAAATTAAGCTCTTTACATATCTCGTCAAGTTTAAGTACATGTTCTAAGTTGGTATGAATCATATCCTTCGCTATTCGAATTAACACGTTCTCTTTCTTATTGTCTGTAGAAAGATTGGTTTGAAAAAGGCTATCCGTCAAGGATAAAAGTAATTCGCTACACAAAGCCTCATCTTTTTCGCTTAAGATAGCCTTAGAAAGACTTAATATTTTTTGTTCAAGGCTATAGTCATACACAATTGGCGTTGAAAACCGTACGATATCCTTGTGCTCAATAATCTCCAAAAGCAATTGTGGCTCAATATATAGCATGACATAATCAAGCCCCACCTTATTATGTGCCATTCCGTCATGCGCCTGTTCTGGATTAAAAAGCATCACACCATTTTGATAGGATAACTGTAAGCTGCCATCCAAGGTATACTCTTGAATTCCACGCAATGTTACGCCTATTGCATACTCCATGTGAGAGTGCTTCTTATACTTAAATTCAGAAAGACTTGCTGATAATGCAGTAATACCTGCTGATTTCTTATAGATAAATTTGTCCATTTCAATCACCCCTAACAAGCTTACCTACATCCATATCATTATGGCCGCATAGGCTAAAAATAAGGCCATCATTATATTAACAGTCTTTTTATGCTTCTGTAAAAACTCCTTGAAGATTGCACCGAAAAGAACCCATGTCACAAATGCTAAAAAACCAATAAGCGTTATAGCGACAATACTTATCGTCACCGCAGGTATTGCGATATAGTGGGGCATAATAAAACTAGGAATTACAGTCATTGTAAATAGTACTACCTTTGGATTTAGAAACTGCATAAAGAAGCCTGACATAAAGGTAGCTGATTGGTTTACGGTTGGATTGGATGTATCCATTTTGTAAACTTGATAGGCGAGATAGAACATATAACAGCTTCCGATTATCTGCATAACAATTAAAATTTTCGGTATGATCGTTATAAGCATTGTATTCAATATAGCAGAAATAACAAGTAATAAACCAAAAGCTAGAGTTGCTCCATACGTATATTTCATTGCTTTTTTTGCCCCAAAATTATGGACTGTAGATAGTATAACGATATTAGTTGGACCTGGTGTAAAAGTGGCAATAAAGCAGTAAATTAAAACAGATGTAATATTCATGAGGAAAACTCCTTTAACGTATTCTCATGAAATAATACATCTTAAGATAAATGGCATATAGTATATTATTGCAGGTATTGTACCCTTCGTAGTCACCCTTCTGCTACGCTGTTTGCTATATCAAAATTTCCTTTATCCAAGAGTTGCATCGTCAGTTCCTTGTTGTCCGTAGCTGTCTTCAAAAATTACTTAGCCCGAATCCTCTACCGTTAAAGATGTTTTTAACCTTACCGACAACAAACATAATCATGGATTATTGTGGTATTATTTCGGATTATTGTTAATACTACGTATCTGAGGAGGGTGAAAATGAAGTTACATACCAAATTTTCAAGACAATTATGCCAGAATATCGATCTCATTTGTGACTTCATGGGAAACAGTTCGGATTTTATTGTTCGTGAGATCACGACTGGCCATAAACACGCCGCTCTTTTTTATTTGGATGGAATGACTGACATGCAAAAGGTACAGGACAACGTGATCCGTCCGTTGCATGATCGTGTTTCCTCTGACGAGATCACTTTACCGTTATTGAAAAACGCAATTTTGGACATTGGTGAAGCAAGCTTTACTCAAAACTTTGAAGATGCCTTGGAACAGATCCTCTCAGGTAGTCTTCTCCTACTACTGAACGATACGGATGAAGGATTGGTCATTTCTTTGCCTGGATGGGAAGAACGCAGCATTACGGACTCGAAGACGCAGCCTGTGGTCAGAGGTCCGCAAGAAGCGTTTACAGAAACTTTACGTACGAATACGACTATGGTTCGTCGAAGGGTGAAGGATACAAGAGTACGTCTAACTACGGTAAAAGTTGGCGAAAAAACCAAGACCGATGTATCTGTCATGTATTTACATGGGGTCGCTGACCCAAAAAAGGTGCAGGACATGATATCCAAGTTAAAGAACATGCATGTAGAAGGCGTGCTTGAAAGCGAATATTTGGAAGAATGTCTCCATGAAGATAAGCAACTCACGATATTTCCGCTCTTTTATAATTCTGATCGCCCAGACTCTATTGCAGCAGGAATTATGGAGGGGAAAATTGCGATATTTGTGGATGGATCTCCCTTCGCCATCCTTGCACCTGCGGTGTTTGCAGATTTCCTTCAATCCGCAGAAGATTATTATCAATCCTTTATTTACAGTAGTATCATTCGAATATTAAGGTACATCTGTCTAGCAATCTGTATGTTGGCTCCGGCCATTTATGTCGCATTAACGACATTCCATCAGGATATGATTCCAACAGTTTTGTTATTAAGCTTATCCGCGCAACGTGAAGGAGTACCGTTTCCAGCATTTATTGAGGCGATGATCATGGAAGTGGTTTTTGAAATTCTGAGGGAGGCAGGTCTTCGTATGCCACGGACGGTCGGTCAAGCCGTTTCAATTGTTGGGTCAATAGTGATCGGCCAGGCAGCTGTAGAAGCAAACATCGTTTCGGCTGTTATGGTCATTGTTGTTGCAATAACTGCCATTTCGAGCTTTGTCATTCCCTCGTACACCTTTGCTATTCCAATCCGGATATTACGTTTCGCTTTCATAGCCATAGCCGCTATGTTTGGTGTGTACGGATTGACTGTTGGTATCCTCATGCTCTTTGTGCATCTGAATGGGCTTCATTCGTTCGGTGTACCGTATTTGAGCCCCTTTGCCAATTACAAATCGTCGGAGCAGAGGGACGCCATATTACGTTTTCCATATAGAACTAAAAAAAAACATCGCAAAAACTAAAGGAGTAGACCATCATGAACTCGTATCGATCCACCATTTTATTACTGTTTATGTGCATCTGGCTAATGGTGTTTCTTACGGGTTGCTGGAACAGTAAGGAATTGAGCGCAATTTCCGTCGTGATGGCTATGGGCATTGATGCAGTTGATGACCAATATGAAGTCAGTTTACAAGTGGTTGACCCATCGCAAATGTCTCAGAATTCCCCCATGGAACGGACGCCAACGATCGTTTTTTCCAAACGCGCCGATACCATATTTGAAGCTATTCGAAAATTAACAACGGAATCGTCCCGAAAAATGTATATGTCTCACTTAAAGTTTGTTATTTTTGATGAAAAAACGGCCAAAAAAGGAATCAAGGAGCCGCTGGACTTTCTGTTCCGTGATCATGAAGTTCGGCCTGATTTCTATTTGGCCGTTGTCAGAGGAAACACGGCAAAGGAGGCCGTTACTTTTGTAGCTCCGACCGAGGTCTTGCCTGCAATGGATATGTATAAGGCATTAAGGCTTTCTGAAAAAGCATGGGCTCCAACTTCCGCGGTCAATGTGAAAGATATTTTACAAAAATTTACAGAGGATGGCATTGAACCGGTTCTCACCGGTATTCGACTGACAAACCTAGAAAAAGGTCTAACTATTGATAATGTGACAAAGTCGCCCCAACATGTTAAATATTTTTTCACTGGAATTGGTGTTTTCAAGGGCGACCGACTTATCGATTGGATGGATGATTCACAAAGTAAAGCCTTTACCTATATATCCAACCGTGTTTCCAGCACCGTAGCTTCCATCGATTGTCCGAATTCCAAAGGAAAATTTGTTGTTGAAGTAATCCGTTCCAAAGTAAAGATGCGTCCAGAAATAATAGACCATGAGCCGCACATTTCTCTTATTGTGGATACAGAATCCAATATCGGAACGGTCTCGTGCAATGTCAACCTTAAGAATGAAGAGACATTTAGAGATCTTCAAAAATCAGCTAAAGAGCATCTGGAACAGTCTTTGAAGGAAGGCATTTCGTACGCACAACAAATCGGTTCCGATATATTCGGGTTTGGAGAAGCTCTTCACCGCAAGTACCCACGTGAATGGCATAAATGGAAAGAGGATTGGCCACAAAAATTCCAAACGCTTAAAGTGGATATTCAGCTCAATTATCGTTTGATCCGGTTCGGAGAAATCACCAGTCCAATCGATATGGGACTACACAATCAGGAGTGAATACATATGCTTTATGTGATTCTCGTAAGTTCCATTTTAACATCGCTGTATGAGTTTAAAAAATTCAAGAAGAAACAATATGTGCGTGAAATTGTATTCAGCTCGGTATTGTTGACTATAGGCGTTATATTGATTATCCTACGGATCGCCAACATTGAACTGCCGACTCCACTGACGGGCATTCGAATCCTATTCCAACCGGTAAGCCGGTTACTTATAGAAATGTTATCTTAAGGGGGCATTGGAATGAATTCCAACTTGACCGTTCGACAAGCTATTATGTGGTTTACATTATATCAAATAGGAAGCGCATATCTGGTGCTCCCAGCGGCAATTACTGCTGCCGCTAAACAAGATGCCTGGCTCTCCATCCCAGTCTCCTTAGGTTTCCATCTGTTATTGATACCTTTATATGCCTCCATCGCTAGGCAAATACAGGGGAAATCTTTCGTAGAGCATCTCCGTTGCCTCTTCGGTCCCTTGGGCGGGACGATTAGCATCGTTTTCATTTTTTTCTTTCCCTTTCTTGTGTTCATCATGACGCTTCGAAATCTAGGTGACTTTATCACAATAGATATTATGCCGGAAACTCCCTCCGACGCGATATATTTCATCATGCTTATAGTCATTTATTTCGCCGTTCGATCAGGCCCTGCTGTAATTGGCCGTTGTGCGGAAATCCTGTTTTTTTTCCTTCTGGTTCTATATCTTTTGGTCAGGATTACCCTTCTTCCTGAGACCAACATAAATAATGTGCTCCCTATTTTTGAGTATGGTTTGAACCCTATCGTTCTCGCTTCGTTCAATTTGTTTGCCTTTCCCTACCTTGAAGCAATTCTGTATCTTTTTTTTGCACAGTACATTCCCGATCCAAAGAAGTGGAGAAAGACAGTGATTACATGTGCTTTGATTAGCGGCGGCATGTATTTTTTCATGGTTCTACAAATAATCGCCGTGATGAGTGAAGGTGTTGTATCTAATTTGACGTTTCCTACTTATTTTATTAGCCGAACAATCAGTAACGGGGAGTTTCTTCAACGGTTTGAAATTGTCGTTGCAGTGTTCTGGTTTGTTACCATTTTTTTTCGACTCGCATTGCTTTTATATGTTTCAGCGCAAGGGCTTGCAGATGCTTTTCGTCTTCGAAGCGCTAACTCTCTCTTAGTTCCTCTGATCCTAATCGCAATGGCAATGGTTCATTCTATTTGGCCAAATATGCAATTTTTAATCAAGTTTTTTTCAGTATGGCCTTTTTACGCCATGATTTTCGGTATCGTGTTTCCTATTGTGCTATGGCTGGTGGGTAAGGTAGGCGGCTCGTTGAAATTCCGTAAAAAGTATCACTAAAGTTGCATTGACCGTATGAACATACTGTCCAATTCCAGCCTCTCCACCACGTCCAAAGGACATGGAAGACGCCTATTGGGCTAGGGGACTTGCTCTTGTTGTAATCATTATTGCAATTTAGCAAGAAGTAACTCCAGTTCCTCCCTCTCCAGATGTCTCCATTGCCCACGTTCCAGATGATCCAAGGTAATATTCATAATTCGAATACGTTCCAACTTTAGCACCCTGTAGCCCAATGCCTTGCACATTCTGCGAATTTGCAAGTTCAGACCCTGCGTCAAAATAATGCGAAACTCGTATTCGCTCGTACGATCAACCTTACACGGTTTGGTAATGACGTTCAATATTTCAACGCCGCGAGACATGGCCTGCGTAAACTCGTCTGTAACAGGTTTGTCTACAGTCACTATATATTCCTTCTCATGACCATGCTCGGAACGCATCATTTGATTCACAATGCTTCCATCGTTGGTTAATAGAATGAGTCCCTCTGACGCTTTATCCAGCCTGCCAATGGCAAAGATACGTGAAGGATAATTGACATAACTAATAATATTGCCAGCCACTTGCTCCGCTGCGGTACAAACAATGCCTATAGGCTTATTCAGAGCCAAATATACAGGTTCAATGGAATTAAGCGGAATAGCTTTTCCATCAATCAGCACGATATCCTGTGGCTCTACTTCTGCGCCCGCTTCACAAACATTTCCATTAATCGTAATTCGTCCTGCTGCAATCAACCTATTGGTTTCCCGACGTGAGCAAAATCCTGTCTCACTTATGTACTTGTTAATTCTCACGATTCACCTGCTTCTGATTATAATATGCGAGTATAAGTAAAATAATTAAAAAAACACCTGATTGTTCTTGCTTAATCAGATGTTCGCCGTTTACGACAACTTATACTTTCCCGGCTTATTTGCTACTGCTGCCGCCGCTTTTATTCCTTGTTGGTTTGGCAGTGCCGCCTTTTGTGCCACCTGCCGCTTTGCTTCCCGGTGCGCTTGTAGAAGCGCTTTTTGTCCTTACTGGCTTCGCAGTTTTGTTCCAGCGTGTCCAGCCCTTACTACCTGTACCTCTGCCGGTCCCGCCGCCCTTGCTTTTTCCACCCATATGATCACTCCATTACTAGTCGTTCAGATTTAACTAAGCTATCATACCATTACTTTGATCATAATGCCCATTTGTTTTAAAAAATTGAAGCATAAACTGTGCCAAATAAAGGAGCACATAATCATGTGAAAGCTCACACATGTTATTGTAGGCCGCGAAAAAAGCTTTCTTTTCCCCCACTTAAATGGCTAATTTTCTCTAGAAAAGAAGGATACAGTATGAATAATGACGTAAGGCTGTTTGTGGTTCGTCACGGTATTGGGACTGGTAATGAGCCGGATGCTCCGCTCAGAGTTCCAGAGGGCTTCGAGCAAGCCAAGCAGTTGGCGGATTTTCTACTGCATATGGATGGCTTGCATGTAGACCGTTTGATTTCCAGTCCGTATAAACGAGCTTGGCAGACAGCGGAAATCATTGAAGAACGATTAAACATCAAACTTGATCCACCTGAAGATCGTCTTAGAGAACGAGGGGTGCCCGAAGTTACGGCTGAAGAGTCTGAAAAAATGGTTAACACCCGGGTCACTGCCTTAACGGAAGAATTGCTGGAGAGCGGTCGACACACCTTTCTGTTAGTCACCCATCGCTTGATCATAACACTCCTGCTGCATCATTATGCTCCAGATTTTATTCTGGAGGAAATCACGAATCCGGATCTCTATCTTTTAACTTTTAGTGATGGAAAATGTCAGGCGAAGCATTTGTGGAGTACAGAGTAAACTGTTGTAGTTTAATTCAAAAAAAACTGGGAGGTCATCTAATTATGCAAGGAATGCTCGAAAGAAATCGCATCACCGCTGTTACCAAACCCGACGTATCCAACATGTCTGTTTGTATCGAAAATGTGAAAAAGGCGGTTCTCTCCAATCTTCAGGGGCCGGCAGCCCCTACGGATTATCACCAATTGATGGGAAGACTCCATGCGGCAAAAGCCAAACTGCCGAAAATATATCAGGAAACGGTCGCGATTCCGTTTATTAAGGAATTGGACAAGCTTGGGCAACAGGGCTTCACTGAAATTTTGATTCAGGACCCAAGTAGAACTAGAGCTGCCGGACTCATGCTGGATATCGCTCAGAGCATTCTGCAAAACGGAGAAGGCTACAATGCACTTGCGACCGATGCTTTTCAGGAGATTGTGAGTGACCTGTATGACGGTTTTCTTAGCGCAGAAGATCGTGAAGGAATAAAAGAACCGGATCTCAGTATTATTCCAGCACTTGTTAAATGGGGAGAGCCGGAAAATGGCCCGTACACATGGCCCGCTGATGCCACAGCAGTATTTAAAGTGCAAGCAGCGATTGTCAGTCTTCCTCCTGCGCATGCGACAAATGGACTGCTGGCTTGGTCCAGTATCCCTCATGAAGTATGTGGTCATGACATTTTGCATGCTGATCTGGGTCTAATTCAAGAGTTGGCCAATGTCGTTAGAAACAGATTAAACAGCGAAAACATCGGACAAGGACTACCGGACTACTGGGCTTCCCGCATCGATGAAACCGCCTCGGATGTATTGGGTGTCCTTAATCTGGGACCAGCAGCTGCCATTGGCTTAATCGGTTATTTCCGGGGTATGAATGCCGCCTTTTCGGGAAGAGCTCAACTTCGAAATGAAGGACCTACCCGTGATCCACATGCTGCAGATATTTTACGGGGATATTTGGGTGCCTACGCCACTGCACTTTTGGAATTCGACCAAGCTGGAGCATGGGCAGAAGTCATTGAATCGGAAGTCGACAAGGATCTATCAAATATTAAGCTTAACGGCAGAGCCATCGACGCTAATACAGCAAAACGTTCTGCACGAATTGTAGCTGAAGCCATTATGAAGACTAAACTTGCAAGCCTTGAAAATCACAGTCTGGATGAAATCCAAAACTGGAGAAACGAGGATGAGAGCGTCGCCGCACTTTTACGTACCTTGCTGCAAACCACCGGTTCTCTTACCGACGAGCACCGCTCTGGCTTCTACGCCGCGCATGTGGTAGCTGCTGCTGTTACTGAGGGACTTTCCCGGGAAGCGGATCTGCAGGTTATATTAAATCGGATGCTGTCCCTGTTAAAGCTGATGCACGATACCAATCCTGCTTGGGGACCACTTTTCGTACAGCATCCCGGCGATATTTCACGTCATCTGCTCTATCACCCTGCCACTCCAAACCTGATTTCCCTCTAAACAAGCCATATAATAACCCGCAAAATAGTTTGCTTAAGAGCAAGCAGTCTTTTTGCGGGTTACTTTAATTCCAATCCCTTAAAAAGACGCTAACATCCCCCTTAACGGCTACACGTTAGAAAGTCAATGAACACTTAGTATTTTTGCTTCTGCACAGGCTAATAATGATAGGTGAGAATTTGCAAGTAAAAAATCAGCCATAAAGGAGTGAAACACATGTCTGTTGATGTTTATCTTAACTTTAATGGAAACTGTCGCGAAGCAGCGGAGTTTTACGCAGAGGCATTTGGGACTGAGAAACCACATATCATGACGTTCGGTGAAGCACCACCCAATCCCGATTATCCTCTACCAGAAGAAGCCAAAAATTTGGTCATGCACACGCGGCTTCAAATTGATGGTAGTAATGTCATGTTTTCAGACGTTTTTCCTGGTATGCCTTTCGTAGCCGGAAACAACATCAGCCTCGCCATCGTCAATAAGGACGAAGAGAAAATTCGATCGTACTTCCATAAGTTAAAAGAAGGGGGGACCGTAAACATGGAGCTTCAAGAAACATTCTGGAGCAAATGCTATGGTAGCCTTAAAGATAAGTTTGGAATTGAATGGCAATTGAGTTATGACAATGAAGAATCGCCCAAAGAACAATAAAAAAGACGTTAACCCAGCCATATTTTGCATGGACATGGGTTAGCGTCTTTTCATTATGCATTTAACTGGCTTTCGACAGCAAGTAAAGGAAATAAGGGGTAACCAGTATGGTGATAATAATTCCGGTTGGAATATCAGCTCCAAAACTAATCGTCCGAGTAAGTGTGTCAGCAATCAAAATGACGAGTGCACCAACTAATGCCGTCGTAGGTAGCAATAGCTTATGATTGGGTCCTACTAGCTTGCGTGCTAGATGGGGACTGACCATGCCTACAAAAAAGAAATTTCCGCCAAGTGCCACGCTACCAGAAGCGAGCGCAACGGCAGCAATCGTCAAGCCGATAAACTCCCTTTTAATTGCTACGCCGAGCCCCGATGCTGTCTGATTCCCCAAATTCAACGTATTGAGTGTGTTCGACCTGTAAAAAACGTAAAAGCAAATGATAAGCACCCACGGGAGCAGCACCATAATATAGCTCCAGTCGTCCCCCCACAGGTCTCCAGCCTGCCATCTCAGAGCAAAGTCATACTGTTGCTTGTCTAGCCGGAGTGTCAACATCAGAGATAATGCGCTGTAGCCACTGCCCATAGCGACACCGGTTAAAATTAAGCCTGTAGGCGAGATGTCTCTTCCCCGCCTGAAAGCAAACATAAAAATCAAAAATGCTGCCGTAAGGCCGCCTGCAAAAGCCAGTCCTGGAAGAAGAATAGGCGATAGCAATCCTTCACTAGCGAACAACGTAATATACATAAGTACAAATAACCCTGAGCCTGAGCTGATGCCGAGCGTCCCCGGGCTAGCCATGTCGTTTTTGAGCAAGCTTTGCATAATACAGCCTGATATCCCCATGCCAATACCTACCAATATAGAAAGCACAATACGTGGCAGTCGAAAGTCAAACACGATCAGGTTCTGTTTGCTCGTTCCTTCGCCAATGATGACCTTGATAACTTCGAGTGGAGAAAGGTTCATTTTCCCAACATTCATACTGAGTACAGCCACTAGCAGCGTCAGCACTACTAACAGTAAAATAATGCTAATCCCCCTGGTATTACGGGACAGTTTCAACTAAACTCCCTCCTCTGCTTGCGCACAAGGTAGAGAAAATAGGGTACGCCCACCAAGGCAAAAATAATGCCAAGGGGTGTTTCGTGAGGGCGATTGATCAGTCGTCCGAGTAAATCCGCCGCCAACAGAAAGACTGCTCCATACAAAGCTGAGGCCGGGATAATATACCGATAATCTGTTCCGACCAGATGGCGCATAATGTGTGGCACGATCAAACCAACGAAGCCAACAGGGCCGACCACAATAACCGATAACCCTGTTAAAATTAATACAATTAAGGTTGAAAACAGCTTAATCCTATTCGCACGAATACCCAAGCCTGATGCCACATCCTCCCCGAAGCTCAAAATCGTAATCGAGGGAGAAAGCGCGATGGCACAGACCAAACCCACTACAAACAGTGGCGCAATGAAAGCTAATTCGCCCCACTTGGCACTGGCTGTACCACCAGCAGACCAGTAATCAAGGGCTTGGCCAATCTCATACTTAATAGCGATAAACGTACTAAACGCACCAAAAAGCATGGAGATGGACATTCCTGCTAACACCAGTCGCTGAGGCGTCATTCCTCGCTTGCCTATAGAAGCGATGTAATACGTGATGCCAGTAGTGATTGCTGCACCTAGGCAAGAATACAGCATAGTTTCTCCGTAAGTACGACCAGGCAAAAAGGCCATACATAACGCAATAGCAAATGTCGAGCCTGAACTTATGCCAATGAGTCCCGAATCCGCTAGTGGATTACGAGTGGTTCCCTGCATAATTGCCCCACACACAGCCAAGCTGCACCCTACTATGATATCTGCCACGGTACGTGGAAAACGCAAGGTGTGAATAATCTGATGTTCCGTAATGTTGGGATCAAACTGAAATATAGCCCCCCACGCCAGCTTCAAGCTCATTTCCGCAGCACCAAAGGTAATAGATGCTGCGGTAACCACCAGGAGCAGGAACACGCCCATGATCATATAGCCTATAAAATGAAATATTCCTTTTTTATTTGGTTCTTTGTGAGTAGACATCGATTACACCCTTAGTTGGTCAATTATGCAACGTTACTTAGTCTGTTCCAGCAATTTGCTAATAATATAATCTAGCTGCCCCGTCATACTAGCAACGTCCGAATAATAGAACAGTCCTGCATATTTCGCTGGAATTTCGATGATATGTCCGTTTTTAACGGCTGGAATACTGCTCCAGATTTTTGTCTTCGCATATTCGGATTCTTTGCCTTCCTGCTTAAACCAAAGGACATAATCTCCAAAGTATTCAGCAGCTACCTCGTAGGATAAAGAACCTCGACGCTCTCCGGAGCTTTTAACCAATGTGTTGAGCTTTTCCGGTTTGTGAAGTCCAAGATAATTGTAAAGCAACGTTCCTCCACGTGAGCCTGTTTCATAATAAATTCCATAGGAGCCACTGCCCCAGTCCTCGAAAATGCTAAACGTTTTGTCCTTGAATATGTCGGAATTTAGTTTTTCTTTGGCCTGACTCAGCTTGCTTTCAAACAGTGAAATCACTTTTTCTGCTTCTGCTTCATGTCCTGTGGCCTGACCAAGAAATTTCAAACGTTCTAGGGAGGTCATTTTATCCTCAGGTATCACAAGAACAGGCGCAATTTTAGAGAGCTTATCATAATCCTTTGTATCATATGTAATGATGAGATCAGGATCATACTTCATAATTTCCTCAGTTTCCCACTTTTCGATATTGGGGATGTCGTTAAACTTATCGTAAAAAGGCATCGTTTCTTGTTTCCACCCCATGACTGCGGCCGGCTTAATCCCTAGTGTAAATACATCGCCAACATACCAGTTCACTACTACCCGTTGAGGATTAGCGGGCACCTTCACATCTCCTTTTACCGTAGAGACTGTACGCGTATCAGAATCACTGCTTACCTCTTCCTTCGTGGGCGACGCGGGTTTAGCAGATGAATCAGAGGAACTGCCAGCATTCCCACAACCTGAAATAACAAAAATCACTACGAATAGTGCACATAAAATCATGTGAAATTTCTTGTTCATCATACGATGCATGTTGTAAATCTCCTTTGAAATATAGTAAGTGCAAAACATACTTAAAATTAGTGATAATGATTATCAATATCACTAATATAAAATTGTAAATTTTATATTAGTGATTGTCAACTGTTTCTTTATTTTTTTGTTTTACTTTAATGGGTTCTCCAGTGCTCCCCTTCTATTCGCTTCATGCCATTCCTGGTAGATTCCTCCAATTTCATAAAATGCTTTGTTCATTGCAGTTGTCAGCTCCTTCGTGATTTCCTTGGTATATTTTAAATGAGTATTTATGTTATCCACTTTATATTTGCGAAGTAAATTTAGATGAGCAATGATGTGAATTGTATCTTCGATGATCCAATAAATCACATCCTCTTCCTCTTTCGTAAGCTTGTTCAGCATCTGTATGCCTCTTTCATACATCTGGAGCGTATAACCCCGCTTGCCCACTTGCACATACGGGCTCAGATCATCATAAAAATCCGTACGGAAAGGTCGTCTTACATATTGCTCATACTGGTCTTCATATATTGAAGTTTGTTCAAGCTGTTTAATAGTCATATCTATGAGTTCTTGTTCGCTATATATTTTTTTCATCAGATTTTCCCTTCCCTTTCTCTACTAAATAAATTCAAGTCATAATCATGTTAGATCACAAGTGATGCAATAAGAAGTCAAATTCTTTTTTTACCAACCATTAACAATTCTGTTTGATGCAAACGATAATTAGAATAGAGGGAATTTCCTCAATATATCCAACTGAAGGAGACAGGCGAATGAATAGAGTATGGACGAAAGCATCAGCTATTCTATTGGTAGTGGTATCCTTAATATTCAACGGAACGTACGCACTCGCAGCTTCGGCAACATCAACGTATATCGTTACGTTTCAACAAGCAACCTTGGTATCCAACGATCACGTAGGCAACGAATGGGCCATTGCTGCCCAGGTGGCAGATCAATCCATTAGTGAAGGTAACAGCGTGAAGGTGAAGGTCAAATCGAATGGTAGCATAAAGCTGTATGCGTACGCTGAGGAACAAGACAAAATTCCTGATGAAGGCGAAGCCACCAAGAATGTAAAGGTCTCCTCGGTTTCTGCTAAAGGTTCTACCGTTAAGTTAAGAGTGACGGTTACTGAAAACCGTGGACGTTATTCAGGTCATCAAGCCGTTTGGGAATTTACGTACAAGATTAAGAAACAATAATAGAATGCTAAAAAAAAGACCGTCACTCCCCAGGAGCGGCGGTCTTCGCTTTTACAAGTCGCTGTAACTGGGCACGTACCATTTCGGTATATAGGTTTGAAAGTAATTATATGCCTCCAAAACCTCTTCAGCTCGTTGCACCATATCGTCTACCTCTTCTTTGCCAAATGGAATGGCCCAGTGAATCGATGAAAGCTGATTGCTTGCAATATACAGAGCCATTAATCTAAAAAATAAATCAGGTACATGGTTATTAAAATAACTGTGGATACGGCCCGAAGCGAATAAAGGACTTAATGCTGCACACCAGGTAATTCTATTGAATTCCTCCCAAGGATCACCATAATCCATTCTATTAAAATCAATGATACCCAGTTCACCAGATGGGTTAACCACCATATTGCCTACACTATTTCCAGCTTCTCATATAATCTCAATATACCTCAAAAAACCTTATTCTATCAAGGGATTCTATCTCTCACCTTCTCATTTCGTCTCATCTTAAACCAATAAAAATCACTTCGTTTTTTCGCTGCCGTGACCACTGTGTGTCCAATTAACAATAAAAAAAGAACACATTCAGCAAAATCAGATTGCTTGGTGTGTTCTTTTTTTATGCATTATTTATGCATCCTTATATGTAGATGATTCAATTAGATATTTTGCGAAATAAGGTCTTGCTACTCTCAACTGATTGACTATTTTTAAGGTAGGGAATTCACCTGAATTCAACACTGTATAGGCTGCTGCCTTTCCAATTTGCATAATTTCTTGTATATGCTTTACGTTCAAAAGGGGGGGATATGATTCTAACGATTTAAGTATTTCGTTTTCTATGTATGTACTGTTCGCTTGTTTTTCTTCTATGTATGTATCTAGTTCAATACTCATCATTGCCACCTAACATTCCAATGGCTTCATCTGCGGAACTGTTGCTAATCAATTTTTCTTGGGCTAAACTAATAATTCTAAGTGTCGCCTCATCTTTCAATCCTTGTTCACTCAAAATAGTAGCAAACAAGTAACTGACTGTTTCTAGTTCAGACTTTTTCAATATTTTATTATCCCCTTTAATCTATGTATTTTCATTATTTAGACCTAAATAAGTTCATCAATATTTGTTTCTAAAATTATTCCATTTTCCTTCATTTTAAAATACAATTTAGCTTTCTCATACAAAGAGGAAATATATACATGTTCGCCTAGAGTTCCACTGATAATATCTTCATGAGTATATATATGTTTGTTCTGAATATCATTTAAAAAATCACAAATTAAATTTGTCAGTTTGGTCTTTTCCTTTCTCATAAAACTATTATTTTATTTAGACTTCTTTTCCACTTGCTACTGTAAATGATGCAAAGCAATCACCATCAAATTCATTAATGTAAATCAATGCATATCCTGATTCATAATTCTTTTCTAAGTCTAATTCCTTTAATGTATCGCTATGATACTGCCATACTGCATCACCATCAAACTGGAATGTCTCTATCAATACAGCATCATGCGTTAGAAACTTTTCAGCCTGTTCTTTTGCTTTATGAAACGTATCCGCTTCAGCAGAAATGTTATAAACTTGTTGATTCTCATTGACAGCACAAACAATATTCAATCCTTCATGATAAAATCTAGCCAGATTATTATTACCGTGATTAACTCCAAAATGTAACCGATATGTATCCAATGTATCCCCAAGTTGTGGATAGTTTTTTTCATTCATTTATCATTCTCCCTTTTAATTTTAATAACTTCAGCACCTACCGTATTAGTAGGCACTGAATAAGTTCATTCTAGTCAACAAGTTTATAAAGTTTCATTTGATATCCATTGAGCTTAATAATGTATTTTCCATTTGGATCTTCAATAGTGACATACTCTGTATTGATGATAGTTTTAGCCAACTCTTTCAACGATTCACCAATAAGAGAACTCGTATTAGCAGCTTTAATAGGAGCTTTGTTCCATGCATCATTGACTTTATTTTCTTTTAGCGCTTGATAATGCAACTTATCGATATCGTTTTTAATAATTGTATGAGAATTTTCTTCATACACACGACTAAACAGCTTACTCAATTCGCAATCTTTCTTAGCAAGCATAACTTTCTGTGCAAGATACTCGGCTTCTTTTTTATTGTGACCACTTGCAATAAAATATTCTACGTCCTTACTAAATTCTTCTTCATCAAATTCTTTGAAATCTACCATTATATAATTCATCCTTTTTATTATGTATTTTTATTTTGGTGAAATAATCACTTAACGCATCAAAGTATCCTTACTGAAAATCTTTTTATTTGTTTCATACAACATTTTTTCTTTGTATCCTCTTAACTTCCCATCCGAACAAAGATACTTTGTGTTCCCTCCACCAAAAGAAGACGGGACAAACACTCCTTTATTGGGTTTCCTCATAAGTTCGATTCCTTTATAAATACCTTCTTGCACTCCTTGTGTGTAGGCACTAGTTTCAATCTGTTCAATGCGCTTTCTAAAAAATAGATGCATAATGCTCATTTAATTCTTCTCTCCTTTTTTATATTGAATTGTTTAGGATAATCAGAGTAAACTCAAAAATCAGTCAGAACGTAACCCATTTCTTTTCACCTCCCTTCTCAATTTCTTTTTCAATTTAGTCAAGCGTTCTACTTTGCGTCTATATTTGTCGTGATCCATAAAGCCGCCTACGATTCTGTCCTTATCCGACAACGCCAGATTATCAATATCAACATTTGCAGATACTAGAATTTCATTTGGTCTTTTAGATGGATTTGTTAGATTAAAATCAGCTTCTTTGTAAATGTGCTTATGGTGACCAGATTTTTTAAAGGGATTCACAACACCACGTCCAAGAACAACACACATATTGTTTTTTAGTCCAGTGTCAATAAGTATTTTGGTCATTACATCAGTTTGGGTAATACCGCCTATATCCACTATATATGTTTCGTCGCTTTTTCTAGACTTCTCAATTACATCCTCTAAAAGTGATTCTGCTTGCTTGTTTATTTCTTGATATACCGTTAGCAAAAGGCTACGACCAAAAACTAATTTATCTTTCACTTATTTAAAGTACTCCTTATGTTTGTGGCACAATGTAATACGAATGGACACAGATGGCTACATTGTGCCACAAAATCAAATCAGTCTTTTATTTAAAATTAAAGGTCCCAAACTATTTATTTACAGTGTTGTTTAGCCGATTTTACAAGTGTTCGGGACCTAACCTTCGTCACTTTGACGACAGTTCAACAATCCTCTTTCAATCAATTCTTGATGATAAAACATAAACATTCGTCTCATATATACTTCTGTTGCGTCACTAATAAAAGATGTACGTACATCAAAGGATAGTTGGTCATTAATACTTTTAATTGCCTTGTCACTCAAGTCTTTAAAATCTAATTCGTTCATATGTATTCTCCTATTTATAATTATTACATTGAAAAATCGCCATTTTCATCAATCCAGAAAGGGTTGTTTCCTAACGTTTTGAGTGTATTAGAAAAAACTTCGTCTGCTTCGTCACGTTTCTTTGTGTTGTGTAAATCATTAAATACTTCAACACACGTTTCAAAAAGTAGATCTAGTTCTGTGCCTGTCTTATCATCGTCATATGTATCGATTATTATATCTGCTGTTTGATAAATAACATTATCGTCACGATATCCTTTTTCTGCTGTATATGTATCAATAACAATCTGATAATTACTCTTACTTTCATCGAACATTGTCAATCCAGTCAACAATAACTCTCCACTGTTTGCCAAATGTTCCAATAAAGCATAGTCAGTTTCGGTCTTCAATTTAGCCATCAACGCATCCATCTTTTGTTGAATCTTCGTTATCGCTTCTTGATTAATTGTCTGTTCCCGTACCAAATCGGTACTGGTAATATCGTCAATCCCTAAAGCTTTAGAAACTTGTTCGTCAGTCAACCCATTCATAATGTGATTTCTGTACTCTTTACCCATAGGCGTATTGGCTGTCATAAGATTCTCTGCAATTTTTTTATCCATTTAATTACTCCCTTTATGTATGTTTTGATAAAACTTATCTTTTACTAAGTGGAATCCAATTTATATCTGGCATGTTGCTGAAGCAATTTATATTCTCTTTAATCTTATGCGTACATTCCTCTAAGCTAAAGCATTTCATGTCTTCAATAAGAGTTTGCTTGTTCTCATCTGTAACATCGTACAGAAACAAAGAATATCTCGTGCTATCAAAATCGCTTGTACTAAACAGATATTCTTGTGTTGTTGCATAATACTTCCGTTTTCGATACTTGAAATTAGATATATACTTTAGCGTATTAGAGATTTTATAGAATTCAATTTCATTAATAATCTTCAGCACATCTTTGAGGTTGTAAAATTGGTCTAAAAACTGATTTACTATCTCTTTGAAATCAACATTACATGAAACAAAATCTAATATGTATTCGTTTGGTTTAGGTATTTTTCTTCCTAATTTAATCTCATAGTCAACATATGCATCATACATTTGATTCAATTGTTCAAGTGTATATAGTGATTTGAATTGTTTGTATTGTTGAAAGTAAAGCATGTTTAAATCGACTCAACTTCCCATTCATATCTATTTAAAATTTCCTCTGTAGATTCAGGAACATAAAATTGATTCAAGAATTCTTTTGTCACTTCTTTTGAAGGTTGTTCTCCCCACTCAATCGTATCATCTAAATAATCATCAGGCGTTTTGATATATGATGCTGTTAAAATATGTGCGTTTGGTTCATTGATGCTTAGTGCTTCGAAACTCAATGAGGCTACATAAAGCGCATAATCTTTGTTCATCTCATCCACTGTTAATGATTTATTCATTATTCCATCTCCATTATGATTATTTTAGTTTTACCCATTTAATTGTCAGTAATTTTTTTGTTTCCAAATATGATGATAACCAAAATTTAAAATATTCTAACCCCTCGATGTTCTGTCTATATACCTCTATCTTTTTCCTATCAATTAACTCATACAAAATTACACTTTGATAACAATCGTTCTTATAGTTTGGGTCTTTGAGCATACCCTTTGAATACAAAGTATCTGTAGATATAGCATAAAATTTTCTATCCCTGTATTCGAAGACGTTAGTGATATGCTGATCACCTAATACTGACAACATTTCAGTATTATCCTTACCGAATGAAGTATCCTTATTTGCGTATCTGATCCACTCATTGTAAATATAAAAATTAGTGAACCCTGTAGCTATTGGAATACGCGCATCACTTAAATTTTTAAAAATTCTGTCCTGTACATGGATTCCATGATGGACTATAGTTGTTGGCAACTTTTTTGCTATTGCTATATTGATATAGTTTTTAGCACCATAAATATGTTGATAATCAAATTTTTCACGTAGCTCAATTGCCAGTTTATATGTATCAACAACCACATTATGTCCTTGTTCTCTAGCGTATTCAATCAGAGCAGTTAATAATATTTCTTCATCTTGAATACTATTCGTCCTTAATAATTCGTGGCTTTGTTCAGCTTTAACAAGTTGGTTTTTTACTCCATCAATCGTTAAATCAGAAACTTGTGACCCTATTTTTATTCTATGCAATTTAACTCCTTGTGATATGTATTGGTAGACAAGGGGTATGCAAAGCGCATACACCCTATCCTATTGAATTAAATCTAAAATATTTATTCCCAATTGTAACGACTTAAAAATTCTTCAATCTGTTCTGATTTATAGAATCGACTTAGAAATTCTTTAGCTACTTCCCTAGGAGGAAGCTCCGCAAGTTCGACAGTTAGATCAATGTATTCTTCTGGATCAACAATATATGATACAAAGTCGTCGCTAGTTACTTCAGGCTCAAGGGCTTCAATAGCAAGCTGTCCCACATATAGAGCATAGTCAATCATTAGTTGGTCAGCACTTGTGATGTTTTTGTTTGTCATAGTATTTAATTATCTCCCTTTTATATGTATGATTATATTCTTTTAATTGCTTTTAAAATGCTTGTTTTATTTGTCTATCTTAGCGTTTCCGTAGCATGTAAAATTCACATTATAAAAACCTTCCACCTCGGCTTTAGTAACAGATGTTACTTTAATCTTTTCAAACTCGAAAGATATTGGCTTTTCATTTTGAAATCCATAACCTTTAATTTTTAAAATTTTATCTTTTAATTCTTTAACCTTATCTTCACTCAATTCCATAGACTCCATTGTCCATTCGCTGGGAATAATTTTTTGTGTATTTAACTCATTCAGTTCCTCAAGAGAAACAGTGTCCTCTTGTTTCAGCGTGATAAGTTTTTTCATTTTAAACTCTCCTTTTATATATATTGTTATTATTTTCATCTTATAAAATTCTGGTTTTACTTAATCATGTCAATAGCGGCTTGAATTGCATTAACCGTTGCTTTATCTTCCTTATGTAGGATAAATGCTGCTTTCACACTTTTGCCAGTGTTCTTATTTGTAATTTCAAACTGCAATAAATCATTTTCTACATTTATGTTGTATTTTACATGATCAGGCATATCAATTTTATTAGAGCCGACATACAATTGCGGTGCTATTTGTCCAAACAATCCATCATAAAACAGTTGTCCCTTCTCATTAATAGTAATATCTTCTCGCTGTTTTACCATTCCAAAAAACTGATCTTTTAATCCAATTGACAATCCTGCGCCTTCAAATGCAATTTGTTTCGGCTTGTCTATGCGTACTTTATCAAGAATAAAGTCAGCAAGATTATAAAGTGTGTAAGCTGCTGTTTTTGCAGGAATGAAACTATTTCCTTTATCTAAATCAATTTTGTGCAACGTTAGCGTAACCGATTCTGATTTGTTACCCGTCTTACTAACCTCTGCGTAAAAAATAATATTATTTTTTACCTTCTTAGACATATTATTTAAAGCATCATAAAGGAAACGATGTTGTTCTTGTGCTACTTTATTGTTTACTCCTTCAGGAATCCGCTGAGTTATAATATTTCCTTCTTCTACTTTAATAGATGATTCCTCAAGAACCTCGCCATTTGCACTCACAGTTTGTAATTTCAAATCTTTCATTATGTATTTCTCCTTATTTATAATTATTTTTTTGTAAAATTATTATATATGCCTACAATTTCTTCTGGTGTCCCAAAATCAGCGAGACACAAGCTACTAGCGAATGTAAAAATATACTGATTAGGGAAAGGAGTGTTTTCTAATATTTCTTTTTTTATTGTACATATATCCGTAATAATTCTTTGTTCGTCTTTTAAACCTTCAATCAATTCAGGTGTTAATTCTCCTCGAAGTATAATATCTTCTGGTCTCATCTTTTCACCTCCCTTCATTTATTTTTGTGTGTAAAATCCTTATTTTACTAATCTTAATTCAACCACATACTACATGCGCTATCTTCATCGTCTATCAGTTTATTAGATAACAATGAATTGATTTTATCCAATTCAAATAAATGCAATCTTTGTGAAGCAAGATGTTCTTCAACGTCTTTTACAGTCAAAGTATAGCTATTACATTTCTCGACAAGTACCTGAGCCTCCGAAATGTGTATTTTTGTTTTATTATTAAACTCTAATGTTTCAGGAAACATTTGCTCAATCTGCTTAATATCTTTGAGATTAGTGTTCATAAATATAATCCATTGATCGACGCATACCTTTACATTGTTTTGTATTTCTTTATCCAATACTTTGTTCATTTTATTGTCTCCTATTATTCAATTATTTTTATCTCACTTCAATATTTTTAGGTATAAGCTTATATTTATTTTTCAATCGCTTGATAAATTTGTGATTCGATTTAATCATATTCTTTGGTGAATAAGGATTTAATTCAAGATAACAGGACACACCACGTTCATGTAGCCATCGAACAAACTGACAGAATGAGTTAATGTTATCCATTGGTTCACCATATTCATTTTTAAATAGATTCAACTCAAACTCACCAAAATACTTATCTGTGATTTCAACAGCAACAGATTCATCAAAGATAAACATTTTGCTCTCATGCCAATTTACAGCGCTAATTTTATATACTCCCTTCTTTTACAAAGCTCTCTAACAAGTATTCAGCCTTTGTAATTCTCATTGGACTTTTGTAATTGTATTCACTATTGTATTTGAAATACTCTCCAAGATACGGTAAACCTTCATTTGTTTTCGTTGGTAGATGAAACTTGTAATTTCCGACTCTATAATATGTAAAGTAAGTTCTGTTACCATATACTTCCTTGCTATGTATCCCAATTACTTCTGCTAGTCCATTATCTACTAGATTAGCTATCACATCTTCTTTCAAAGAGTAATATTTTTGCTGCAACTTGATCAATTTGTGTTGAGCGCATTTTCCATTTGACATTTTTTTGTTGTACCAGAGCAATCTATTTAGTCTCTTGGCTGCTTGATTTAGTGTAAACAGCGCTTCAGCCACATCAACACCTTCATTTATTATTTCTGAGTTAATTCTTTTCACCTCCCTTCCATGATTTCATTATATTTGTTTGTTTAATCATTGTCAATATGATTATTTTTGTTTATTAAACATAGTACTTTTGCGGTAATATAATAACACTTGTATAATTGTCTACTCCTTTTTCATCAATCACAAAGTATTGCATACCATAAAGTTCAGTGTCTACTTTTTTTATTTCATACACTTTACCAAAAACAATATCTATGGGAAACTCTAAAGTTCCTTTACTAAAAACTATATAATTTGCTTCAGAAATGTTATGTACTTCATTCAATGTAATTGTCATTCTTCTATTTCCTCCATCTATGTGGTATTAAAATAAATCTAATTGCACTCTGCAAGCTCTTTTAACTTGTTCAGCAAAGTATTCCGGCATTTCAGCAACTTTAAATCCAAGTCTCTTTTTATCAATTGTTCTTATTTGTTCTACTAATACAGTGCTGTCGCATTCTAAATCTAAATCTTTCGCAGATAATTTTACGTGAGTAGGCATATTTCTATTTATTTTTGCGGTAGTCAATGGAGCCACTGTGACTGTAGTTCCAAAAGTATTTGCTTTGTCATTGCTTATGATAAGTAAAGGTCTTTCTCCGCGTTGTTCTGACCCTAGAACATTATCAGTACCAAGATTGCCTATCCAAATATCGAATTTTTTAACTAATTTCGCATCTACCCCTTTGTGTTCAAGTATTGCATTCATCTCAATCACTCCCGACTTGTTTTTTTTATTAAATGTTATTATTTTTGTTTGTTTGCTGTAATTACATTAAACCATATCCACTAATGCACTACAAGAGAACAAATGTTCTTTTTTTATATATAATATCATTATATTTGTTTATTAGAACTGCATGCCGATGAGATAAAAAAAGAGCCAACCCGTTATTGGATTGACTCTGTGTATTGTTGTTATTTTATAAGAATTATGTGGGAATACTCTAAATTAAGAAGAAAGTTCCTCTTCAGCATCATCAGATATTTCTTCGAATTGCATCAGTTTTTTAATCTCTAGTAACGTCGATATTTTATAGTCCATCTGTTCCAAATCTGAATCACAAAGAGGACTAAATCGAGTCTCTTCTATTAATAAAGATTTATGAATCCTTTTTATATCAGACACATTTACGTATGCTGGACGACCAGTGTGATTTCCTATGTAATGGAGCTGAGGGATGTCGTTTGTGTCTTTTAGCCTTTCAATAAGTTCAGTTTTTTCTTGAGTAGGATGAATAGTTGCAATTGGAGCAATATAGACATGATCGTAACTCTCATTTTGATTAAAAAGATTGCTCTGAATAACTACAGACAGTCTTACCTTGTGCTTAACTACAACATTTAGAGTGGGCGAATATTTTTTACCATTCTCATCGTAAACAGGATTAAAACCATTCATTTTACTAACAATTCTCCCAAAACCTTTTCCTAGATCAGGAATTGGTTCAAAGAAATCTACTGGAGTCCCATCAGAAAAGGCTACAGCAGCATAAAATATATGACCTCTTAAAATTCGATCATTTTCCACTGACATTAAGCTCAATCCTCTTCCCTATCCATATTGATTAATTTATTTAATTGGTGTATAGAGTTTTTAGATAGACTGTTCCAAGCTTTTTCATATGAATTTAATTTTTTCTTAGTGGAGGTTAAGCTTTTTTTATGACTGTTAATTGGTACAACCTTTTGAATTGTGCTCATTCTTCTTCCTCCTTTTTTCTTGCCCATCTCTTTATCATCTCCTATAGACTCAGATAGAAGATAATATTCTAGAATTCTAGTAAATATGATCCTTGGGCAAAAATACAATGAATTCTCTACACGACACAAGTCTCTTTTAAAGTGTTAACGAACTACGAGACGTTCTTCGTTTATTGTGGACTATCTCTATATCGTAGTATGCTTCTTAGTTTGTATTACCATTGTATCACGTAACACGTAACACGTACAATATGCTACGTAGAACGAAAGGAAATAATTGTACGATTTTTGTATGAAAAAATGCGAATTATTGAGGGATATTTCAAGTTGAAATAAGGGTGAAAATTGATAAAGAAAAAACGCCTAGAATTAGGCGCTTGGATTGTTTATTCATTTATTTGTATTTCATGCCATAAATCAGCAATGTAGTATTATCTGCATCGGGCGACTTTGTAAGATCTATAGGCTTGAGACCCTGCTTGTTCTTGATGTTTGGGTTAGGCTTGTATGTCCCATTGGTCAATTCTCCTAAATAAAAGTCATTTTTATCTAAAATACTCTCATGCAATGGGGAATTTCCAAGTGAATTAACAAGGTTCACATTCAACGCATTTTTCTTAATTACAAGATATGTCGCATAATCATTCTTACGAATTACCCAATGCAGTATAGAATCACCATTTGCATCTTGTGAATTGATCGTCAGCTCACCACTAGCAATCGCCGCTGCAATCTTCTCTGAATCCAGCTTATCTCCTTTTGCGTATTGCTCCACGTTAAAGGTTTTACCTCCTGACTTAACCGCCGCTGTTGATGGCTCACTTTTTGTGGTTGTTGTAGCTGATGGGGTAGAGGAGGGAGTAGACACCGTTCCATTGCCTTTTACCAACTCAATTTTGCTACCACTAGCACTTGCTACATTATAGCCCATTGCTGATGCTGTATCTCTAAGAGGAAGATACGCTTTACCATTCACATTGATCGGACTGTCACTGAGCTTTGCTTGTTCTCCATCAACTATAATCTTGGTAGGTGTCAATGTTGCTTTTAAATATGTACTTGCTCCTGCTACGCCACTAACTGCTACTGCAACACCAAATATTGCGCCAGCGAGGAACGTTGGTATCCGTTTTTTCATTGTATATCCTCCAATTATTCGATTAGCATATGTTTTACACATACTTACAATATATATCGGATAGGAGGGAGTGGAAGTTTATGAGGGAATCAAGATTTTTAATTTTAGTTTGGCGTGTCGAAATCGAATCTATTTGCTTCAAATTTCATATTTCGTTTTGCTTTAAAAGTTACATCGCCTTGAGCATCCATAGAAACCATTGATCCACTTTCAGTAATAAAGTTAATCTCTTTCCCTCTGACATTGACTACTCCACCGTCTGAAGTTATGAGAACTCCAGTATCTCTTAAGCTTATGCTTCTTTCTTTTCCAGTGTTGCTTGCCCCATAGATGAAATCAAAACTTCCATTGGGCTTCTTGATCCAACCTATACCACTATTCTCTGTTGCGCCATCACCAAGTCCCATCTTACGATATGGCGTACTGGCATCCCCAGAACCTTCAAATCCATCCTCCATTTTAACTTTTTGATTCTGACTTGTATCATACACATATACAGGCCAAGGGGTCTCATTAATGGTATACTTGCCAGATTGAGCAGATGTTTCCCAATACAATAATCGACCATCAGGAAGCTTCTTCTGTTCTCCCTGTGTGACTTTGCCTGTAATCCATCTAGCTTTATTGCCTTCAATGGTAATATAGTTACTCCAATCGGTAATGGCAGCATTTGTAAGTGTGCTGAGTCTTCCCGCTGTAAGATCCGTAATCACTCCAGAATCGCCAGCAAATATATTAGCTGCCATTAACTGGGCATCGACCATCCCTGCTCCTATAATCGAAAAATTATTGAGATGAAGGTCGCCGTTTAACGAATTCATCAGCTTTGTTCCATCTGGTTTCGTAATCTCAACGTTTTTAAATCTAGCTGAACCATCCATTCTAATTACTGCATTTGCTGTATTTTCGTCAGCGCTCCCCAGTCTCAACCCGTTCTGGTCGATAACAACGATTCTATTTCCTGATCCAACTTGGAACTTACTATCGACAACAACTGAATCGCTAATATCAGCACCAACCATCCAAACTCTACCGTAGTAATCTGCCCTAAACGGCGACGAGAGCCATTGACCACTCCCCATCGATAAGCCGTCCTTATCGACCCTAAACACTCGGTCACCTTCACCAGCTTGGAAGTTACCCTTCATAAACAGATCTCCATCGGGAGAAGTATACAATGTTTTCTCAAATGAGCCATTTCGGTTACGTTCTAATTTAAATCCATCTACATTGTCGAACGTAAACTTATTTAAAACTTTTTCATTTCCACACACATTCGGTTCTTCAAATCGATTAATTGTCATACCGAACACATCAGGATTTGTACTTAGCAATCCAATACGTTGAACTTCACGTTTGCAACGATCAAATATCATAAATTTGGGGCCTGTTATTTCTAATAATCCATCGATATCACCCAGTGTAAGTCGTTCACCTACAAAAAGTTTGCCCCATACATTGTCGGCTACTATATGCGTTGGGGTGATCGCTGTTTTAAAAGAAAGTCCTCCGTTGTCCGTAAGTCCCAAAATCCCGTTCGTGGCGCGTAAAAATTTCAATGGATCGTCAGCGCGAGATATCGTCAGTCCCTTATTATCAATGGTGACTGTTTGATTAACAGCCATGTTGATTTGATCTGCTGCTTTACTCCAAAAGTTATCAAACAACTTTGTCATATCATTAGATGAAATTACAGCCTTATCATATCTGTTCTTATTAAGATCGACAGTTACAGAAGTTTTGCTTCCCTCATTAATTGCCTTCATGAGAATTTTATTTTTGTCTGTTACGTCTTTAACATTGGAAACAACTAAACTAATGTTTGAATTTTCATAGTCATATTTAATTTCAATCATTTTGGCAGTCAAATTGAGTCCCATTGGCTCATACTTTACATTAACAAAGTCACCAAGATTGAGTTTCTTCCAGTCAAACTGTGCTTCGATAATCTCCATGAAATTTACAATATCAACTTCCATGCTTAGTTGAGGTACTTGCAATTCTTTGAACTTCTCTTGTGTTGCATCAAATAAGTCTTGCTCATCTATGTATTTGGTATCTGTGAATTCACGTTCAATAATATAGTCTTTTAATTCATACAATTGCTCATTAGTAAAGTTGACACTATCACTTGTTTCATGCTGAAGACTGCTGATTTTCTTTTTAACATCTGTAATTTTATCTTCTGTACTCTGGATTTCTTCTTTCTTATTTCTAATCTGATTCTCTTTATTATCATAATTGTATTTGTCAATAATCTTGTCAGCATTCCCCGAAGCTTCAAGCTCTTCAACAGAAATAAATGCTACTTGCATAAATACTTGAGTAGAACCACCCGATACATTCACTGTAGTATTGCTCTTATCTCTAAACTTGTCTAATAAGACCCACTTACCTGATTGAACAGATTTATTTGAGTTATCAATACTTACACTCACACCGTTTGCATTATCAACCTTAATCATAACGGCATATCCTAATTTATTGTTCAATTCAAATGTTCGAGAGGTGTTACCACTGTGCTGATACTTCTCAAAGAACATCTTGCCATCAAACTGTTGAGTCATTTGTAATTCGCCTAGAACAGAATTGTCATGAAGTAACTTGTCTAGTTCTACATTTAACTGATTAAGATATTTCTCATATCCTTGTCTCTCTTTAAGGTAGCTATCGTATAGTCCCTTTTTAGATTTCAATAATTCAGCATAATCAAGTAACGCATGACAAAGTGAATCGCTCATATAGTAACTGGACTGAATTACATTTCTGTTCTTATCTCGTTTAAAGGGGAACATCCAATTTGTAAAATCTTCAATATAGTTTTGACCAGTTGGATTTACATTTTGAATCCCCATATCATCCTGACCAAATGCCTTTAGACGTGTCACAATCAGTTTTACATCTTTTTTAATATTCATTGTTTTGAGATACTTGTTATAGCTAAATGTAAGCCCCAAATTGTTACCAAATAGTTCAGGCTTAATTAAATCGACTAACCGTTTATCTGTATCGAATCTTACGATGGCATTATATGTATCTGCTACAGTGTAGATTGCGTCTAGTACAGTTACACTATTGAAACTAAACGTCCTATATGTTAATTGAAAATCTGCGTCTATTGAACCAATATCCCATTTAGTATCAGCCAACAAATCATCCATGACCCGTTTAGCATGATAAGCTTCAACTTCATATCCTCGTATGGATTTATCGGTTAATTCATAAGTCAAAGAATCTGCACGTACAATTTTTGCACACTCTTCATCTGTTGACTCATCCACAACTTCATTAATCATAAACCAATCAATTTTATAGTCCTCTACTACTTTGATTAGGTATTTTTCTCGTAAAAGTTCAATGTTCTTATTCTTCATTAAACGATGATTGATATCAATGTAAAAAGGAATAGTTAGTTCAATTGAAGATGCTTGGTTGATTTTTGTTTCTTTGCTATCTTTATAAGCTTCACTTAATTTGCTTATGATTGTTCTGTCTCGTTTACACAGGAAATACTGTGGTCTAATTGGTTTCAAGCTATAGTTAATATTGCCTATCAATATTTTATCTCCTTTAATTGAAGGAGGTGACATTTCATCACCCCCTATTTAATTTTTACAACTTCGGTTTGAAGCCATTACGCAAAAGTGTGTCCACAAGGATATTAGCGTTTTCTTTCATTGTCTTAGTGTCTTTGCTTGCTTCCATTATGATTTTTATGTCATTAGTCACATTTGCTTGACTGTTATCATTGTTATTTGTAACAGGTGAAAATCTGCTAAAGTCAATTCCACCACTTAATTTATCAACAATGCTTCTGGTTATATCTACAGCCTTCAGCATATTGGCAGTGTCTGCTTTGTTTAATACCAGTTCCTTTTCATGAGCCAACAGGAACATGCCTTTGCCACCCATATTGTCAGGTGTCTTGCCACCAGTTTCAGCAGAAAACGGTTTGATTCCTTTAAGGTAGTCATAACTACCGTCTGGGAATCCCCATTTAGACCGCATACCATCATTCTGTTGTTTTAGTGATTGGAATTGTGCTTGCAAACTTTTAATCTTACTAGCATCGGGTTTCTTTTCTCGCTGCAATTGAGTAACTTGTCTAGAGATTGATTCGGCTTGCTGCTTATTGGAGAGATACTTTTCCCAATCAGCCTTTTGATTGCTGTTGTTACCGTTGCCCGAACCTTTGCCAGAACCATCACCAATTCCCCCACCTGAACCGCTACCTTTTCCGCTATCCAAATTCAGAAAATCATCAAGTTTACCTTGATCCATAGTCAAGCTATCGCGCATATTCTGCATTTGTTTAGCTGTCTCAGTTGCTTGATCTTGCAGGAAAGTGAAGAAATTAGAATATTCACCTTTGAGTTCGTCTATAGTTGATTTAACCTTAGTCTTGTCGTCCGACATAAGATTTTGCTTCATTCTGTAATAACGTTGATCATCCTCTAAGATGTCGTCATATTTCTGTTCAACTAAATCCTTTTCTCTTTCGATATTCTCCGTTATTGCATCATGTGTTTTATCCTCAGCGTCTTTGGACTTATCAAGATACTTCTTACGGTCTTCAAGTTGGTCGCTCAGGTTTTCTTGACGAAGTTCACGCTCACGGTCAAGTTTAAACTTGTCTATTTCCTCATTTTTAGCATCAATTTGTTCTTGTAAATCTTTTCGTCTAGCTTTTGCTTCAAATGAGTTGTCGAGCAATTCTTTATTGAAACGATCTTGCAACTTTTGACGCTCATCTAATTTCTTCTTTAATTCCTTTTCGTAGTCGTCCGTTTCGTCAGATCGATTCATTGCCTTGATTCGAGCATTGATCATGTCTTCAAAACGTTTTGCTTCATCATCAATATTTTTAGTTGCCTGATCGTGACGTTTGTCTTCGGCTTCTTTTTGCTTATCAATCGCTTTGAGAGCAATATCTTTCTGCTTTTCAACTTGTTTCTTGTAATCCTCGATAATCTTATCAGCAGCATCGGATTTGATTCTTCTGATTGCATTCTGATATTCAAGGAGCTTCAAATTCAACTCTTCTTGCTGTTTTATGTATTCTTCCTTGTTTTTAGCAGACAATTTTTCACTGGCAATCATCTTGTCTAAATCAGCAATTGTTTTCCTAGTAGCATCGCTTTGCTGATTTATTACAGCAATCTGTTTAGCTTGAACTTGGGAATATTCCGAAGAATTTTCATCAAGCCCTTCCAATTGAGCATTTAATACTTCAAGTTGTCTTCCATACTTTTCAATTTTATCGGTATCTTCAGCAATATTGCTATCAAACACTGCTTTCGTTTTCTCTTGAATAGTGTTATCAAATTCAGCAATCTTCGTATTATTGTCCTTAACTTGTTTATCAAACTCACCAGTTGTAATCTTTTTGTCAGCAACCAGTTTCTTCAATGTCTCGTTTTGCTTACGAACCTCGTCTTGTTGTTTGGTCATATAACTGATTTGAGACATTTCTTCTTTACGCCATTTACTAGAAGTTTCTGAATACATGGATTGTTTGGACTGAGACACAGCAATAAGACTGTCGATATTCTCTATTTTTGCTTGGGATTCCGTAACATAATCATTAATTAAAGCGACTTTATTTTGATATTGCTTTTCATCCAAATCGAGGTACGTTTTCTGTGCGTCTTCCTTAGCCTTTGCCAAATCAGAAGCAGAAGGGAGCGAGTATTTGTTTTTAGATTTACCGCTAAACACACTAGAACTATCACCATCATAGTATCTTAGTACATTGCCAACATAATTGGTGTCACCATAAACCTTGCTTCCCGTTTTCTGCTTTTGTATAGCAGAGAACTTCTTCATGTTCTCAACAGAATAGCCGCCATTTTTATTAAAGTAGTCTAGTATTCCCGGCCCCATATTATACATAGCAAGAGCAATGTCCACATTTCCCGTTTGATTCAGATACTTAGCAAACATTGAAGTTCCAGTTTTAATACTGCTTTCAACACTAGTGTTTTTACCAAGGCTACTAACCTGCATGACGTTTTTAATACCATTGGCACCATTGCCTGACTCTTGTTGAATGATAGCTTTGATTAGTGCAGGATCTACACCATTGACTCCAGCATATTTATTAATCAGGTCAGCATTTTTACCTGTTACTTTTGTGGATGTTGTTGGAGCTTGGATATCTGGAATAGCATTAGCACCGGGGATACGTCTTGCTCCACTGTATCTCTCAGACCAATATTTATCATTCAGGTTTCCTTGTTTCATTCCTGAATCGCCCATCTGCATAAAGTTTCCGTCACCCATGTAGAAGCCAACATGCGAATTAGGCTTACCTTTGACAGTGTTAAAGAATACAAGGTCGCCTTTTTGCAAATCCTTTTTATTGGTTACGGCTTGTCCTTGTTTAACTTGCTCCTGAGTAGTTCGAGGCAGTTTAATATCAAGGAACTCTTTGAACATTTGCTGTACAAACAGAGAACAGTCGGATACAGCAGTAGCCGTGAACTGATCGTAGCTAACATTAGATTTAGCTGCTTGACTGTACTTAAACGTTTTAGATGATGACAAAGAAAGAGCCTCAGAAATCATCGAGTCTAAGCCTGTTCCACCTTTTGTAGTAGTGGTAACCTTAGTGGATACCAATTTCGATGGATCGGCTATACCTTCTTTAAGAAGATTCTTCCGTTGCTCCAACAGTTTATTTTCTTGTTCAAGAAATTTGCGGTATGCTGGGGAACCTTTGCGAGTTCTAGTACGTTTATTTTCTAAGTCGTCTTGAGCAGCAGCAACTGCTTTAAGTTTCTTTTGGGTCTCCGTAAGAATTTCATTTGTTTCAGACATAGAATCATTATATTGATCATTTTTCTTTGTTGATTCTTTGCTAACACCCAAATCAGGATTACTATAAACACCCAACAACTCTTTAGCTTGCTTGGATTTCTCCGCTAATGAATCTGTGAACTTATCCAATTCGCTTCTTTGTTCTTCAAGAGCTTTTGTTCTAAATGTTGATACCTCTTGATCATCAGGAATTCCCAAAGCGTCCTTTAAGCCTTTAGTCATAGGCAACTTACTCTTAGCAATTTCCTCATCAATTTTAACCAATGCTTTTTTGGCATCAGCCAAATCTTTTATACTATTAAGCTCAAGTCCATAAGCTTTAATATTACTAATGACTGAATTAATGTTATTGATTTCACGTTGCTTTTCACCTTCAAGAGCCTGTTTAACCATTAGGATTTGTGCTTGTCTTAAATCCTCAACTGCACCGTTTTCTAGAACGTATCCATCTTTTACTTTCTTGATACTGGCTGCTAGTTGTGGATTCTTTTTCAGTAGCTCCGCAACAACATCTACACTTAAATATCCGTTCTTTTGCTGATCATACATAGCCTGATTCAAAGATTTAAGTTCAGATGCGCTATCATCAATTGTTTTATTTAACTTCTCTCTAGCTTCCGTAGCATCTTCTGTAGCATTAACCATTTTACTTTCTAATCCAGCCAATTGGTCTGTTGCTTCAATATTAGCCATATATTTCTGATTAGCTTCGTCTAACTCTTTAGATAAGGTTTGTTGTTTGCCAGTAAACTCATCAACCTTGCTTTGAGCTATAGCAATCATTTGGTAATATCCTTGAATAGCTTCTGGAGACTTGGCAAAGGAGCCAGCTATTGAATTGTCATTCAATATTGAATTTAAATCATCATTGTACTTTTTCAAATCTGCTTTTGCTTTACTTAGAGCTTTTTCATTGTTTCCGTATTCACTCTTCTTCTTCTCATATGCTCCACGAGACTCTTGGGCATTTACTTCAGAAGCGGCTTGTTTCTTTTGTTTTAACAGTTCAATTTCATGGTTAATTGCTTCTTGGCTAAAGTTGGCATCTTTTAATCTTTTCAAACCAGCTTCTTCAATTGTAACGCCAACAGCCTTATACATTTCTTCTAGTTGCTTTTGTGCCGTTGCTTGTTGTTGTGCTGTTAAAGTTCCAGAATTAATTACTTTCTGATACTTCTGAATAGCACTAGTCAGTTTAGGAAGAAAATCAATTTGTCGTTTATATTGATTAATTTGACGCTCTCTAGCTTCAATATTATCGTTTATTTGCTGTGTCTCATCGCGTTGAGCTTTTTCAGCCGTTCCCAATCCCACAGCCAATGAAGCTAATAGTCCTATTGCAAGCGATATACCAGCAGTTGCCACAGCCGTAGTAATAGCCGCTCTAGCCGCAGCAGCAGTTTGTTGATTGATTGCAACTGTTGTAAGTTCGGTTGCTACAGTTCTTCCAGCTTCAGCACTAGCAGCAGCTTTAGAATTTACCGCATTTGCAGCAGTTGCTACAGAATTAGCTGTCACTGCTGCTGTTTCTGTATTTGTAACAGTAACTAATCCCGATCTAATACCTCTTACAATGGTTAATGAATCAATGACTGTTTTAATTGGTGATTTTAAAGTAAGGAAAGCTGCACCCAATGCTACAGTGGCGGCAGTTACACCGAAAACACTTGAAGGTATCTTTGTCATACCGATAAATAATTGGTCTGTAATATCAAGAATAGACTTGATCATGCTACGCAATCCATCATTGCCAGCAGTGTTAAAAATATCTATAAATGAAGTTTTTACTTGAGCAGCTTTACGTGAAATAGTATCCATCTGTGTTGTTAAATATTCTAATGTGCTACCAGTTGAACCAATAGAATATGCAGTACCCAATAGAATGTCGCCGGGATTTAATGAAGCGGCTAATTTAGCATATTGGTAAACACCACGAGAAATAGCAGCATAAGATTGAGTTAGATCATAATTCTTATCAATAACAGCAATAGACAAGTCTAAAAGGATATCTTCAGCTTTTTTCCATTGCTCTACGCCGTTTACTATTTCTTTAGTTTCAACGCCTAGCTTTTCAATCTCGGAGACGGCTTTATCTGTACGAATTGTTCCTAAAACTGTTTTCCACATGTTACCTAGATTTTCACCAGACAATGCAGTGTTACGCATACCACTAGAAATCAAACCATTCATGAAGTCGAATGATACGCCTGTCTCTTGTGCAATTTTACCTGTGCGTTCAAACGCTGCACCCAAATCTCTAGCAGGAGCCATTGTTTCGTGTGCTACTTTACTCCAAGAGTCAAGGATTCGCCCACCATACAACTGTGCATCATTTGTATTCTTGAGTTGAACACCATACTGTGCGAGTACAGACTCCATACTTTTTGTGGCATCTTCTAGGGATACAAGGTCAACAGTAGACAACATGGTAGATTGACGTACAAGAGTTTGAACAACTCCGACATCTTTGTACATACGACCCCAAAGACGTGCTGACTCAATTACATCGTTGATGGCTGCGCCTTGATCGTGTGCAGTTTGGATGAATTGTCTTGATTGATCATTGACCTTTTGCATATCCAAAGAGCCTTTTTGCAGACTTTCGAAATAATGCTCATTCGTCTGAATATATCCAGCCATTTTAGTTTCAATGTCAACCATACCTTTGAAACCTTCAGATATAGAAGAAAATACAGTACCATATAAAGCACCAGCAATCAGATGTGCGCCAATTGACTTGAATGCATGACTAACCTTATCGCCAAATGACTGAATCTGTGTGCTTGCAGTTTTAGCAGAAGATTCTAAATCTCTGAATCCCTGTTGTATCTGTTTGATTTTATTTTTCAGATTGGAATCATTAATATCTAATTTGGAAGCATTATTCAAAAGAGAAGTCAAATCAGCTTGATTAACTGTTGACCCATATTTAGTATTTAAACGTTTAGCGCTTGATTCTGCTTGTTGTTTAAACTCATTCAGATTATCAAGCTTCTTCTGATTAGCTTTCGTCTCGGCTATCTCTTGCTGTCGTAGGTTTCTAGTCCACCAATCGGCACGTTCTTGTCTAGATTGTTGATTTTTTAAGTCAGCGGCTCTTTGTATTTCGGCATTCTTTTGAACATTTTGTTGTTGATTTGTAGCTAGTTGTCTCTCTGAATCTCTAACTCTTTCCATGGACTTAATACGTCCATTGTACATTTGATTAACTAAAGATTCCTGATCTTTAAGTGTTTTGGCATGATTGATTATTTCATCGTATTTTTTTACAATGCCGTTTTGATCAATATTAGCTGTAACTTTTTGTCCAGTTTCTTTATTCTCATATGTATTTTTATATCCTACAACTTGTCCTTTTCCATTCTTGATTGCTTTTTCAGTGGCTAAGTTATACCCTTTTAGTTCTGATTCTAATTGTTGAATAGACTTTCTTTTCTTGTCGTAAGCTTCGGACTCTTGCTGTAATTTTTTCTTGTGTTCATCAACAACTTTATTTGACTTCGTGACAACAGAATTATCTGCTAATCGTTGCTGAGTTACTTTTTCAATCGTTCCATCTAAACGTTTATATGTAGTAGTTGTTTCATTTACAACTTTATTCTGCTGTTCCATTGCCACATTTAACTTATTAGCAGCGGATACAAAGCTATTCATGGACTTAACGAAACTTTGATCTATATTTACTTTTACATTTAACTTTTGTAAAGATGGATGATTCGCCAATGCCTTCAGTTTTTCATTTACGGATTTTAAACTAGTACCAACATTAAGGTCGGCAGTCACTAATATTTTTAACATGTCATTCATAATCTCTTGAATCACTTCCTTTTTATACTTTGCACTGAAAACTAAAATAAAAAAAAGAAGAGACTCAATATCTCTTCTTAATTAGCTATGGTATTTACTTCACTTCGACATTTAACCCTTGTCTAACTAGCCCCTTATGTAGAGCAGCTACATGAGCATTTGTATTACGTAGTTCCTCAGCAGTTTTTTCTACGAATGGACGAGGACGACCAGAATAAGCGAACTCATGATCATATCCAATCCCTGTTTCGACAACCTGTCCAACATTCTTGTCGCCATCCATACGTCTACTTTCAACTGTCAATGTGTTTCCAACGACTGGATGTATGATAATGTTTTTATCATCAATTAATCCCCCGCGGTCTTCTTGTCGTTGATACATTGTAGGAGCGTATACATTATAGACTTCCTCCTGAACTTTCTCCTTCATTGTTTCCCTAACATTTTGCGCTACTTCAACTTGTAGAGATGAGGTAACTTTTTGCTTTATTAGCTTCTCAAGCTCTCTAAAGTTACTCGCTGTCGCCATTATGTTCGACCTCACCAGGGGCAGTTGTCGCTGTCGTTTCGTTTGCTTTTCTTTCAATTTCATCAAAAGTAGATTTAATATCTTTAAAGCGCTTTTCTACTTTTCTAATTTGATCTTCAGGCATTTTGTTCATTACTTCTACAAAGATATTTGTATTCAATAAGTTTTCATATACTTTAATCAAAGTTTGAAAATCATTTTTATTCGGAATAGGCAAATCAGTAAATTCACGCAGCATCAAAGTCATTCCAATTTGTTGAGCAATTCTACTAAACGTCAATTCAGTTAGTTCCGATTTATTAATATCCTTAACGACTTCAAATAGTCCAGTAAAAATATTGTTGATTGAGCTATTTTTAAAGTGTTGATCTATGGTTACTTCAAATTGTCCATCCAGAATTGGATGTGTCTTCGTTTTATTGATTCCTTTACTTAATTTATTCAGGTCTGTTGCTGTTAGTTTTTTAGCCATTATTTATTCCTCCAATTAATTTGTATGTAAGTCAACCTTCAAATCGTGACTCCTTTTGACTCCCTATAAACGCAAAAAAGAAGTACCCATTTCAAGGTAGCTTCAATTTAATCAAATTCGTATTTTATCATGATTACATTTTCGTTTCACAAATACGCGACAACAAAGGCATAAAATGAATACCGTGTTCTCTTGCATAGTCCATGAGTGCTTTCATGTATATATCTTGTAATGTATGAATGTCCATAAGTAATGAATGTCCTTGTTCGAATCCTTCAATTTCATCAATGGTTAACGAACAGAATTTTGCAATATCTTCTGTTGTAGCTTTCAATTCATTTCTAACCCAAGTGAAATTCATTCCAATTTGTTCATAAAAATGATCTGTCGTGGCGTAATTCATTTTACCCACCTCGCTTTGAGTTTCTAGCATCTTCTCAACTTTGGCAATATCGTCTTTTGAAAACATTGACATAAATTTATCTAAATATGAAATGTCTTCATTTTTTGATTGCATATCATTCAACTGTATAATATTTTTAATGAAACGTTTTATATCTCTATGCATACTAAAACTCATTCGTTCTAATCCTATTTTAGTGAAATGCTTGACAATTAAACCTTCTTTAAGAAGTTTGAAACTCGGATTAATTTCATGTACTTTGTCGTATATATCATAGTATTCGGATACTAATATTTCTATTTCGCTATTTCTAAAATTCTCATAGTAACTAAAAGTCTTATCGTCAATAACTACTTTCTTTAATGTGAATGTATTATCGACAGCTTTTGATACTTCATCTATTGTTAAATCACACATTCACTATCCCTCTTTAATGTAATAACAGGGGAACTTAATCCCCTGCTGTATTTAATTAGTTGTTGTTATTCGTCTTCATAAAGAATCATATCAATCAATGTATCTGTACCCTCAACTTTTTGTGGAAACAGGTCAAATACTAGCGTGAGAGCGCTTGGGTCTCCCTCAGAGCTAGTTGCAATTGTAAAATTAGGCTGCAATTTTGCTTTATAGTAGACCATTTGAACAAGTGCAACTTCACTTTCTGTGGCAACTTCATCACTATAGAATGTATCACCAATAAGTTTTACGTATTTAGGAAATCCTTTGGCTGTAAATGATAGCTTTGCCGCATCCAACACTTCTGAACGATAGTAAACCTCTACTTCATCTCCTGCTTTAATTGTTGCAGTAGAATCAAACTCTACGATTTTGTCAGTAATTGTTGCAACAGGAATTGGTGTCTTATTGGAAATAATACCATTCTCAAACAAGAAAGCAGAAAATTCAGTTTTCCCACCAATCGGAGTTTTACTTAAAGTGACTTGCAGTTTGCCACCAACATCAGTAACTGTCAAAACCTGAGTTTTATAAATATTCTGTTTGCCACGTTTGATTTCTTCGCCAGCCAACAAAGCAAGATGTTCCATTGAGAAAATTTGAGTTTCAACTGTCAATGTAGCAGTTTTCTCACCATCCCATGCAATACGACGAGTACCATTACCCATAGCATATACACGACTTGACTGAATTTCCTGTGAAGAAGTATTTGCATAATCCATGTACATAACTGGTGTACTCGATTGGTAATCAAGAATCTGCAACTTCATAAGTTCCCGTGAACCGTAACGTCCTAATTTCATTAAATAAATTCCTCCTAAAGTATGTATAAATTAAAAAATCCGCAATTTATGCGAATTAGAAATCTAAAATTTTATTTTTGTTTTCCATTCTGGCGGTCTTTCTCCCTCTTTTAAATGCCCATTTGCCCAAAGAGGTACTATTGTCCGATAATTTTCTTTCATACTTAATCTTTCAAACTGTTCGTATGCTTGATAGATAGTTAAATCGCCCATATTAAAATGTGTTATGCCGTTACCTTCGGAACAAATCAATATTGACACAATTTCTTTTAGTTCAAGTCCATCTTCTTTTTTCTTATGTTTCTTTTGAAGTTTAATAAATTCTTCATATGCTTCCTTAGTTCGATTATTTTTAAATTTCATTTCTTTTTGCTCTTCAACAAAAACTCCATTTAATTCATATATAATCTTAGAAACAAATTTATAATTATCTTTGTTTACAAACTCACGTCCATTTACAAAGAATGTTTCTTCTTTAAAGTCCACCTGTTCTCGTACAAAAAAAGATAGAGCTTCTTCTATGTATGGCACGACAGATACAATTTTTATTAATGAAGTATAATCGTCTTCGTTTCCAAATTGCTCAAATTCTTCTGGGCTGAGATTAAACATATCGACAAGAATTTTCTTTTTATTGAATGAACAGAAACTAAGATGTATCATGTAGTTTAATTCTTTAGCTCTCACAATATCTCTTAATAAAGGAGAATAGATATTAATCCCATTCTCTAAAGTATGTGGTTCACCGAATAAAGTTTCTAGGCGATTAATTATCAAAGCGAATCATCACCCTAATTGAATTCCCAAAGTTTGTATTGCAAATAAAACCCTACATATTGCTCATTAACAAACATCTCATCCATACGATAGAATTCCAATTTACCAATCCCTAGCTCTCTGTTCTCATTGAACAGTTCATCAACACAAGCTAGAATATGGTCATATCTCAGCATTTCGTAGTCAGTAGAAATTAAATCCTTATGTACAATGATTTGAAAATGAAGCAATCCAGATTTAAACGAATTCTTGACTGGACGATAATCTTTAAACGAAAACGTAAGATAAGAGGACGCTGTATCAGCTAATTTGGGAACGTGACCATAGGGGAAAATCTTATTGCTTATCAGTTCCGAGGTATCTTCAATATCTGGTTTATCCAAATAATCTCTATCATCATAATGCAATGCCTTACATAGATCTTGTGAGCTAGTTAGCTGCTGAAGCACGACTAAACGATTTTTGCCTAATTCCTGAAACCTAGACATGCTAATTCAGAATAAAGTCTGGTTTGATTTCGTATTTCACATACCCACTTGTGGTCACGTCTCTTGTGCTGTCAAAAGTGCTAATCACTTTGTCAATTTGATCAAGCGTTAAAGGATTGGTACGATGCAGTTCTGCCCCTAGATTATCACGGGCAATTACCCTGTAATAGTCACCATTTCTTTTCAAATCACCTAGTTCATATGTGATTGTCACACACTTCAATGTTTCAAGAGCACTACCTTTGTCTGCATGTTTGCTTTTTGCGAATGCCAATTTGAGCTTATTGTCTGTTGAAATCGAATAAGCGTAATCATAAGCTGAATCAATAGTAACATCCAAGTCAGCATCAATAATTTCAACTGCCTTCAGTGCATTCAAAATAACATCTCCATCAATACCAGATGAATGTTGTTTCGATTCTGGCAACGCACTAAAGATTAGCCAATTGTTTGTGGTTCCTTGAATAAACTGCTCCAATTTTAGTTCAGCGAATTTAATAATTGTCTCCATAAATACCTCCTTATAATAATGATTTGATTTCTATTTTCTTGCTAGTTCGAGATAGACCACTACTGTTTTCAGTATGCAACAATACATAGCCTTTTTTGTTACCAGCTTTAACTTTGCAAGTATTTTCAGTCTCATTTTGTTCTGTGATTGTAGCAAGCGTTGTAGCTTCGCCATCTAATCCAGTAATCCAAAACCGACTCTTATCTACTTGCTGCGTTCCGTTGTTTCTGAAAATCGCAGTAAAAGTTTTGATCATATTATATTTAATATAATCATCGCCTGTAATCTCAGCCGAGTAATTATTGACTACATCTTCTATTACATTTAACTGAATAGAATCGGACACATTTTTGTACTCTGCTGTAACGATACATGAGCCTTTTGCAATTGCGGTAATCATTCCATTTTCATCAATAGTAGCAATAGATTCATCAGACGAAGAATATGTAACTACTGCTTCCATTGGAACATCTCGATTAGTTACCTTTACATTTAACTGTAAAGTCTCGCCAACTTTGAATGCAGTAACATCCCGATTGAGGATATTTACTTTATAATCAGCAACTTTCCCATTGTAATCAGCAATGCCTAATTCCAAATTATCGGTTGTGGAATTGTATGTATCTGATTTAAAACTTAGATTTACTAATCCTTCATCACTCACAAAATCAACATCATTTACTTTGAATAAATCCCCACCAATAATGAACCTTTGATCTCGACGAATTTTAACCGTATCTTTATTTTTAGGAAGTACGGTCTGTCTGCGTCCATCAACAAGGTTCATTATTTTCCCTTCTTCAATACCAAAACTTGAACGTGTATTAAAGTAAACAACCGATGGATAGGAAATTATATTTCCTGTTTCATCTAGCCATTTCAAATTAATGTTGCACATCTCCATTTTACTAACCTGATACATACGATTATCTTGAGGAAGAAGATTGATTAAATAATCATGTCCTTTATATGTAACAATGTCTCCAGCAGCAAAAGATTCAATATTACCTAATATTTTTAATATATTATCTTTTGTAGTCTGTTGGATTATAACTTTTTCTTCTAAACCATTAATCGTCACTGTATATGCTTCAGGAGAAACGTTCAACAATTCAGAAAAACCACTAGCTGCATAATTATCGAATTGCTCTCTCTCAAAACCAGAATAATATGTTTGATTCATCAAATACCAAGATTCAGACATGATAATTAACCCTCATCATAGAAACTATTATTCTTTAGCATGTATTTCAAAGCTGCCGCTTTATCGTTTTGATCAGACAGAGCTTGATGTGTGTACTTCTTTGAGTCTCCTAGACCTGTAAGTGAAACATCTTTACCTACGATATTTGTCAGTTTTATAATCCTGTCATTTTCTCGTTCCAAATAAGCGATATACATGAGTCTTCCTAAAAGGTTAATTTCTGATCCTTTCAAGTTCCCCTCAAATTCATTTTTATCATCGTTCCAATTGAGTTCATAAAGTTCTAATTCAAACTCACTCAAAGCAGATTCAAAAAACTCTTTTACTAATCCATCAGGAAGAATTACAGGTGATTGCGGTTTTGAGAAAAAAGATTTTTTCACTTTTTCATAAGAAGTTGCCATGATACAACCTCCTATTATTTAGTGAATTTGAGTTCAGTGTATTCTTCAATAAACTGAACTTTTGCAAGGTCATTAAGCTTGTTTTTAATTGCAACTTCCATAAGCAATGACTTCTGAAATGGATAAAGAACCTTTTTCTCAATGTTTTCCTTAAAACTTGAGAATGTCTTGTAGTTAAGTATTTTGACAATTTCGTCTTCTGTTAAAATGTCTTGTTTCTCTTTACTTTCTTCAGAATCAAAACCCAAATACTTTCTAAGCTCATCATCTTCAATATAAACTCTTGCATTAGTTCCTTTTTCATCATCACCAGTGAAAAGACGATTGTTTTCGTTTACTTGGGCAATGATTTCATTGATTGGTACACTCACCGATTTTTTAGCAGCAATTTTAAAATCTCCATTGCTCTCAATTCGATTAACATATAGATCCCAAGTGCAAATATTTTTTACTTTTACTTTTTTGCTTTCGTCAAATGACATATAGACCTCCACTATATAAAAAGGGTGACTATTACTAATCACCCTTAATCAATTTATTTAATTACAGGTGCTTCAAAATTGGTATCAGAAATAAGAGCAATTTCATACTCACGACCTTTAGCAACACCAGCGCCCAATTCCATATCGAAACGAGTAAGTTCTGTTCCTGTTACAATATCGTTTCCTGTCATGGTAGTGACGCCACCACGTTGGAAAATTTGCAAAGGAGAAACATTGCCTTGGGGAATTACAAACAATAATCCTTCTGGAAGATACGTTTTAAAATTATCTCCGGCTGCATTCAATGAATTCAAATCGTACTGGTTAGGCAGTTCTACGACAGGACTTCCTTTATAGGTAGATAGGAGGCCAGTTCGATGAATCTCATCCATAACTGACTGAGACAAGAAAGTACTTTTAGCGTCTGTTGGATCGGCTTTAAATCCAATAAAGTCATTCAATTGCGACACAACAGAATAATCACCAGTAATAGAAGGTTTACCAAAGCGACGAGTTTTCTTTAGCACTTCTTTCAATGCAGTCTCAGAAATACCAGCGCTCTCAGAAAAATATTTTACTCCTTTTGCATTTTTCAGAGCCTCATACAATTTGAAAATGATGTAATAAACAGATTTATTCATCATATCCACTTCTACCTGTTGCATTCCTTCTCCAACTTTATCTAAATTACCACTAGCAATTTCACGATAGTTAACCGCAAAACCGGAAGAGATAGTTCGTGTACTAATAGGATATTCATCCCATTGGGTAGTACCAAAGCTAACGTCACCTTGCGATGCTTGGAAATTACTACGAATAGATTCATGTTTATATGTTCTCATCATCGGCTGTTCGTCATAGCCAATTTGTTTAAATGTTCCCAAAAAACTTGCAAGCTGAATCATTTGTTGAAGCCTTGGTTCAATGTCATAGCGGACAATGTTATTAATTTCTGCTTTGGCAAACATATTGCCAGCATGAGCTTGACTACCCAACTCTTTCAATCGTGCATAAACTTGGTCTACTTTTTGAGAATCAAATCTACTAACATCATTACCTCTTGCAATAGAACTGAAAATCTCTACTACAGGCGATGTTTTTTTCAATTCTGGATTGCTAAAATCAGCAGTGTTTTTAATGTTGTTCATTGAATTAAATTCAAAAGATGTTGTCATTATGTATAAAATCTCCTTAAATTATCTTTTATTTTACTAGTACTTCTACATAAAAACCTTTGTCTCCAAAAGTTGTCTTTTCGAGAATCTTGAGCGATACTTTATAATCAGCATCAGCAGATACTTTCCATTTTCCTTTAGCTGTTGGATCGGAGGTATCATCGCAAGGTACAAGAGTGTCGCCTACTTTAATAGCTGCGTAATCATCTTTTACGGCGTCATATGACAACTCAACAGGCAAGCCAGCCAAATCAGCAAGTCTGAAAGCCCGAACATGTTCACCAATTTCAATTTTAAAATCAGCAGAATTGCGAATTTCAGGCTTATCAATAATGTTATATACAACGTGTACATCGGTACTTTTTGCTTGTACTGGTGTAGCTGCTGTTGGAGCTAGTCCAGTAGCGTTGTCAGGTAATACAACATATCCATTTTTCAATTCGCTTGTTGCTTTTGTGCGTGGGTTATTACGAACCTGTTTAAAGGCTCCGATTGTTCCAAACTTAAACATAATCTATTTCCTCCAATTTTTAATAAATGCTAGAATAGTCTTCTTTAGATTTTTCATTCGTGAACATGTCACCGTAAACGTTTGAAGCACTATTCACTTCAACTTGATCCTTCTTGCTGTTACGATTTTCAAAAATCTTCTGAACAATGTACGAATTAATCTCACTCACAATATTCTGAATCCCTTCGGTGGAAGGCTCTGTGTTAAAGGTTGCAATCTTCTCTTTAACAATTTCCCTTTCTTCATTGGAATAGTTAGCAAGTTTGCTATTTAGTTCAGCAATAAGAAGCTTTGCTTCACTTTCCTTTTTGTATTTATTCAAACTTTGGATTGTAGCATTAGCTTCTTCAAGCTTCTGATTCAATTCTGTAATTTGTTTTTGTAGGTCTTCATTCATTTTTTCTTCCTCCTTATTATTTTTGTTATTAAGATGATTAAGTTCGAGTAAAACGGCACTTTCATCAGAAGGTTTAATTCCAAGAATAGCATCGCCCGTATAATCATAGATCATAGGCACTCTACCTTTTTCCTTCCAACCGGACTCATAGATAATTTTACTGTTGCCTGAATTCTTCTTTGTACAAATCTCCACAGATGTTTTTGGGAAATCATTGTCATACATTTTAGATTTAAGCCAAGTTACAAAGTTGGGATATCTTTGTTCATAAATATAACCCTCTGCAACCAATGCCCTAATAGTCCGTCCATTAACCTCAACAGTGTCTATATATGCATTTTCAGTAGTGCCGACAACAGCACTATCCTGAAATTTCGGCTCATCATTTTCTATGCTTGTCATCCCATGTCCGAACGGTTCAGATTTGTCCCAATCTAAAAACTGAACACAGATAGGCATTCCTTTAGCAGAATCAATATTGTTTAAAACATATTGTTCTATCCAACTAATACCATTGTCATTAAAAAATTGATTGTTTTCGTGTATCTCATGAACTACCCACCTAATAAAAGTTCGACCTGTTACTTCGTTTTTTTGATTTAATTCAAGTATTGACGTTATCATTATTCACCTCCTTTGGGTACAGGGTTGTTGTTTGCATTATTTGATTTAGTTTTTATTGTATTCTCATTGGTGGGATTATCTTCAGTCGGTTTAGTATCATTCGATGATTGTGTAAACGAGGTTTGATGTGGAGGAAACTTTTCATCCAATCCTTCTTCTAATTCTTCTTCCATTAATGACAAATATGCATCAATATTGAATCCAGATGCAGCAATCCAAGCTTTCAGAGAACCGCGTCCTAAAGTATATAATTCCTTGGCGTTATTTTTAAATTTATCCCTGTTAAGATGAGTTATTGGAAGGTAATTGATATGAACAATACAGTCATTATCTTTGATAATGTTTTTATTGATTACCTTGTCATACTCATTTTGAACCTGCTCAATCCATTGAAAAATTTCAGAAGAAATCAAATTCAAATTATTCTCTTGGCTAGAAAAATTCGAGTCCTCACCATTCAAAAGGGAACTGGCAAACCCTAGATTTGTTGAAATTCTCTTGACTAAATCTTCATCTTTTATTTTAGTAAGGATATCCAAATCAATTTTTAATTCATTGAGAGTTGTTCCATGAGCAATAGAGAAAAAGTTAGTTCCCGAACCATCTCTTTTATTAAAGATTGCATTTCTTATGTCGCTATGCTGCTTCTCTTGCTGTTTATTAGAAAGGATGGACTTCCCTTCTTTATTGCCTTCGGGAAAAGTTTGATAAAAGATTTGTCCGTTAGCTTTTTGAATAGTATTCCTTTTGACATCGGTATAATCCTGATCAAAAAGAATGTCTACAAAAGCGCCCAATCCTAATGGTCTACCCCATCGTTCAGAAATATCGGCTCTTGTTTTAACAACAATTGTCTTGGTGTTATCTAAAACAATCCACTTTTCAGTTCTGGACTTATTGAATTTAACATATCCTTCTCTAATCTCTTTAGGATATCTTTTTAACTTCTGAGATAATCCATTACTTCTGAATTGATCAAAGTAAGAAAGATCGAAAGCCATAACATAACTAGAATCCTGCGTTCCAACAATCGTACAATAGTCAATAGGAAGACTCATTACTCCACAATTAAAACTGTTGTTTAATTCAATGATTTTTTCTAACTCATATTCAGAATATGTACCTTTTAGTTGTAGCATCTCTTCAGACAGGAAATAACCAAAATAAGTTCCACATTTCGCTATTTTCCTAACAATATCTCTCGTCAAGACTTCATCTTTCATTTTCTTTAGAGATTCTTTATATAATTCCTTCTTCTTGTTGCTATTTGATTTCTTGCTGGTTGTATAAACCACCTTATCTAACGTAGGTAAAGAAACCATGTAATCAATTACTCGACCATATGCACCAAATGAATTGTATAGAAAATCAGATAAATCGCGAATCTCTTTGTTAAATACAATGTGATCCCTCATCCACATACTAAGCGTTTCTAGACTTGCTTTATACTGTTTTTTACCTGTATCTACCCATTCCATTGAATAGTATGAATTATGTTCATATGTTTCTTCTTTGTTTGTCATTTATAATCCCTTCACTCCTTTCTATGTTAATTCAGGAAAAATTGATAGTCGTACTCATCGTCAGAATCACTAGAAAACTTTTCCCTTTCCAACTCATCAGCATACAAATTAGCGTATGCTGCACTAGAATATCTGTCTTTACGATTTGCTCCAACTTCATATACTTTTACAAGTCCATTTCTGATATCATATTCAAGGCTTACTGACTCATTAATGAGGGCAGTTGTCTGATAATATGGCGCAAGAAGTTTAGCTTGTTCGTTTGTACTCACATTTTGGAAGTTATATTTTTCAGTCAAATACTCTTTGCCAACTATCTCATTATCCAATAGTTGAATTTTCTTTTTTAATAAAGCATTCCTAAAGCTTAGAGCAATTTCATGATTTATTTGAGCATTCGCTTTAATTGAGTAAATAAGAGGGATTGCGTTTTTGTCCAATGCTCTATTTCTCATTTCTTCGTTGTTCATAGCACACCAAGCTGGATAATCAATATCTCGTTCTTCATCGTATAAAACCTTTGCACAATCATCATATAAAGAAAGCCCATTACCTTGAGTATCCATAACTACATAATCAGCGCTAAAATCACAATACAATTGCTTTAAGCGTATGGCTTGTTTTTCAGAATGTTGCCCATTCATAGATTCTATGTATGAAATTTGACGTTCGTAACTATCATTTCTAGGTATTAATCTAATGCAAGTAAATATGGTATTGTCATTTTCTTTGCCACCCATCATCGCAACGTCTACACCAATAATTCTGACTTCATTATTAGGCTTGCTATAATTCGCTCTTATTCCTGCCACATAATCAACATTATCAATAGGATAAAATGGTTTTACTTTGGGTGTGCGACATTCTTCAAAATCGTTGATTTTATAATATGCCTTTTCTGATTCACCAAAGAATAAGCATTCCATTTCCATCTGCCATTTTACAGCGTCAAAATCATCTTCTTGCATTTCTTCATCGACTTTTGTTTGTGAATATAGCCCTTCGTCAACAGATAATTGATATGGTAAACCACAGACAAAATAATTCTTTCTTTTTAACATTGAATTTTTAAATGCTAATGCTCTATCCCATGACCAGTGATTCTTATACCATGCTGAACTTATGTATATTTCCTTATTTTCTTCTCCTAGATGCTTATACTCTGGTTTATTTAAATATTTAGGTTGTCGGGGTGTAGCATTGAATTTTCGCAATACGGTATTGAGTATATCTTTTTTTATCATTCTAAATTCTTCTAAAATTAGAATATTAGCGCGATATCCTCGTGAATTATCATTTGAAGTTACCGCTTCAATGCTTGAACCATTATGAAAATAAACCTTTGTTTCATCTTTTCCACTGTTTATGTGTTTTATTTCTCTGCTTAAATTTGCACTGTCATTCATCAGCTTAGATGCTATCTTCTCTTTTACTATTAAACTTGCCTGTCCTTTTGTTCCAGATCCAATAACAACTGCTGTACCCGGATAAAGTATGCACCTCACACATGCGTAAAGAGCAATTATCCAAGACTTTCCTTGACCACGTGCAGCTAGATACATGAAATATGTAGACTTGTTCATCATATAAAAAAGGATAATTTGAAATAGTTTCAATTTAATCCCCAAATAATCAAATACAAATCTATGTGGGTTCTCTCTATAAAACGATGCCCATAGTTTTACTTTTTCTTTTGTAACTTCCGTCTTGCTACTTTTTTTACTTTTTCTCATTCTACTTCACTCTCATTACCCGATCTAATCCCAAAAAGCTTGGAGAAGTGAGATATAAAATATTTATCTAAATATCTATTTATTCTATCTAAATCTTTGAATTCTTTTAATGGCTCAGGTATAGGCTCATCTTCTTCTATTTTTTTTATCCATGCACCGAATATAGCTTCTGATTGATTTGTGCTATTCTTCTGTGTCGGTTTTATATTGGCATCAGTCATTAGTTTGCTGATCGTATTAACTAAATCTGTATATTCTTTAGTATTAGTAGATCTATTAGCTTTTAACTGTGTTACAGCGATTTGTTTCAACAACATTTCTTGAACTAAACTTTCTGATTCATAACCCTCAGTCAAAGTCGAAAAATTAAAATCAAGCTCTTTTATGTCTTCGTCACTATAGCCTCTCCAAAACATTCTCAATTCATCTGAAATTGAGCTATCTGTTTCATTTTTGGTAGGATTTTTTGCGAATTCACTATCATGAAATGTAAGTGCCTTATTTTGAGACAAGGACAATTCTTTAAGATATTTCCCAAAGTTACATTCATTTTTAATCCACGACGAATGGATGTATGGACGATTTAACATGCGCAATACATCTATAACTTTATCGTTATATCCAACATCTTTGCTATTGCCCATATACTTTTGTATGCAGTTTTTATGTACTGGAAAAAATTCTGGTTCAAACCCATCATTATTGTGTTTGTAACACATATTAGTAGTGAGACTCACATCTTTACCACAAAAGAGACATTTAAGCATATCAGCGTTCGTGTGATTTTTTTCGTTTTTTATGTTAATCACCTATTTCATTATTTAATTATCTTTTTAATTGGTCATTGCTCGACACTATCAAATTATCACCGAATAAAAAGAAGAGGATGTAAGTTTCAATTAGAAACCCACATCCCAAGAGGTTCAATCATTTTTGCTCGGAGAATGATTGGTTATAAGGAATAAATAAATGCTGCATACTTAATTGGAGGGCTGCCTAGTAGTATGAGGACTAGACAGCAAATAAATACAATTGTAAATCTGAGAAAAGGTTGTTCACTCCTTCTCTCCAATACTGAATAATACCATAATAGCAGTCTTATTTTTTATTCTTCATATAATACTTTGAATTATTTACCTTTCTTCGTTCTTTGGTTCTTTCTTTTAAACATACTTTGCAATATCTTGTGTTCTTATGTCTTACTTCAAGCTCTTTACCACATTTATCACATATTATGTATTTGGGCATACTATCACGAATATAATTTAACGTCTTTCCCTTTATACTTTTATTGAAATAATTAATTACCCAATTCTCTTCTGTGAATATTACTTCATTCCTATATTCCCATCCATGTTCTTGTTCATATCGTTCTGGTGTTTTATACAAATCAAACAAATGGTCAATCCAGCCATTCACCAATTTAACATATTTATCCCAGGTTAATGTCATTTTTTTATTTGGTGAGTTTGTTTTTACTTGTTCTGCTAAATCAAAGGATCGTTTAATATCTTCGTCTATTTCTTTTGTGTCTATATGTATATTTCCATCTTGTTTTAGCTGTCCAATTACTTCATAATATTTATTTGCTGCTGTGCTTAACAGTCGATAATACTCCTTGTCCAAGTACAGTTCACTATCAAAATGATAGGCATACAGATTGTTGACCCTGATTCTAATAAAGTCGATGTATTCTAATTCATCATAACTATATCTGTTTTGGTTGTTGAAGTATTCGACTTTCTTATGCTTATCAAACATTCCAATCAATTCCGAATCATTTTGTAACAGAGAATCAACTACCTTGTATTTATAGGACAACTTTCTTTTCTTTAGTTTTAATTTGCTTCCCCATAGAGCTTCTTTGAATTCTTCAATTAGAGCAAGGTCATGTGTTTCAGTGTATTCTTCTAGTATTGTGGACAATAATTTCAAATCATCATTTCTCCTTTACCGTTTCTGTAAAAGTATAATATCTGCCTAGATATTCTCTAGCGCCTTCGACTTCCTTGCTACATTCTTCAATTTGATATCTATACTTACTATCTGTATTTTGCTGAAGGTTAGACAACATTTCATCCCCAAACAACGACCAGCATAATACTTTATCACTTGATAGACTTGCATAAGAAACCTTGATAACATAATTAGCAAGCTCTTTTTTATTTCTATGTATGGAATACAGTAATTCTTCATATTCGGTAAATATGTTGTTTAGTGCTTTACCTCTTTCACCCTGATTAATTAACTGTTTATATTTTGCATTAAAATTTGAAATGATTGTTTTTATTTCCTTCATCAACTCTTTATTAGTCAAATTCGACTCAACCTTTTTATCTATTAATAAGTGTCCATTATTGACTACATCAAAACTTTTCCATGTTCCCCTTTCCCAATACCATTTTTCTATAAATCGACATAGTTCATTCATCGCAGAAGGTGAATCGAAAACGTTATATGGCAACCTCTTATCAACTCCCTTTTCCTTGAACTCTTTATTTTTCTTTTTGATTTTTTCGTACTCTTCTTTCTTTTTTGGATATTTATAAATCAAAAAGTGTGGCAGCTTCTTGGCTTTGTTTTTCATCCATTTCGGAATACTCCATCTTAGTCCTGTCTTGATCGCGTCTATTTCTTTGCCTTGATAAATTCTCAGTAACGGCATATACTGATTATCGATTTCATCTGTACCATTGATTGGTCTTTGATTAATAAGGGATGTTGCCACATTAGTGATTTCCCCAATTCTACTGTCACGACTATTCAGTTCAAACTTGACTATGGCATCCATATTATATTTCACTGATTTAGCTGTTACTTTATCATCAATATCAATCACAATAGGACGTTGAATTACTGAATTAATAATTACCTTATTATTACATAAATAGAATCCATCCCCATCCAAATCTGCGCCACCCTGCTGGGGTAAAGAAAGATCGTACATATTAAACATTACAATGTCCTGATTAGCAAAGTAGTTAAAGTATTTTCTAGTCATATCGTTTTCCACTATATTTACCTTATTTACTTCACTTGCATCCATTAGCGGTGATCTAAATGAGACCACTTCCCCAACTGGCAAAGTCTTTACGAAAATTTCTCCTGCTTTTAAGCAGCCTACAACTGGAAGTCCAGCCACATATTCTAGATACCCTATAATGTCACCAACTCCAGTATGGTAAAATCCATTAGCATAAATTTTGCCCTGCTTTGCTTCTTTTATCTGTTTGTCTAATAATCGACGAACGGAAGATTTAACTGAAGGATCGTGTATCATAATAGGATTTACTAAAATAGCATTGATATAATTGCTTGTTGAAGTGTACCCTTGCGTATCTCCAATCCCCAATAGTTTTAATGTATAAAATAAATCACCTTTGATTATTTTTTCAAACACATCAGTTGTATACCTTGCCAACTCGATCATCTTACCATCATTCTTATTATCGAGAATGTCATATTCTTTTTCTTTATTATTAAAGCTCTCAACATATTTGGGATTATCCAAATCAAGACACTGTAAATATTGAAAGTTCATTCTGCTTTTGAGTGGAGACTTAGACTTATCATGTGAATACTTACTTATACCAATTTGATCTAGCCCATACTTATGTGTCCGTTCTAAATATTCGTCCCAAGGTGTTTTTCCCATTGTGTTGGGAAATGTGTTTTTAAATAGTCCATACGCCTTCCACATTGCCGTATTCCATATGCAATCAATCTCTTCCACGCTGTGCGATTTACCAAACACATCAGTAATATGAGTCACACCACGTTCAGCATAATATTCATCTATGGGTGCTTCAACAGATACACCTTTCATAAAAGGTTTTCTTATTTGCCCCAATACTGCATTAAACATTTTTGAAACATGGGGTTTATGTATGCCGAATCCATCAAATGGTGAAATCTCAACATCATGATAGCCTTCCTCAATCTTCTTGTCCGTGAAGTTGTACTCTTTTCCTGTTTTTTTATCTATACCAGTCATTGGTGTCAACTTAACATATCTAATGTACTGGTTTTTGAGCGTCTTCTTATATTCATCAACAATCACTATGTAAGGAGGTTTTCCTTCTACAAACGTACAGGAGGTAAATAATAGATTTCTCTGTGCTTCATATTTACTTGTGACTACTGTATCAGGCGTAACACCTAATTGGCTGGCTTCAATTAAATCTGCGCTTATGTCCTCGACAACAAAATTAGTAACTCCTTCACTTCCAATACTATAACGTACATATTTCTTATTATTGAAAATGAAACCACTACGAATGATATGTTCCAGATGTTTTTCTTTTTTCTTGTTTTTTGGAGCTTCGACAAAAATCATATCATCTATGTAAGGTATAATTCGCTTCTTCTTTTTGACCTTCAAATCACTGTAATTAATTAGCGGAAAATGTTTATACCTCTTAGACAGGTGATAAGTCGTCTTTCTGTTTTGACAGTCTGTTTTCTGATTATTTAATCTATGATAATTCATTATAAATTGAAGTACAGCGTTGTTCTGCTGTTCAACAAACAAATGACGATAATCAGAATAGTCTATAGACAAGTTGTAATCTGATTCAATGAGCTGATCAATGTGGATTTTGATAATATTATATTGGATAGTTTTAGTTTTCAATAATTACTTCCTCCGTTCATTATACTGTTTAATTAATTATGTTTATCTTTATATATAACTTTTGGAAACGATTGATTTCCGTTTTCATTATAGTGAATCGGTATTTCCTGTTCCTCCATTAACCTGTTACTCAAAGTTTCTCTTTTCAGATTGTACTTGGTTAACAAACCCCCGATTTGTTTTTTTAACTGTCTCTTTTTAAATTCAAACAGCCATTTTTCTTTTTTTTCGTCGTCAATAACATCCGATTCTTTGACCTTCTTATCTCTTTTTCTGATTTCTGCTTCCACATCAACACTCAAATGTGTATTCAATATAATCTTTTCCTCTGTTGCATATCCAAACTCATCTATGTATTTGATCAATGTCTCTTCAAGTAGTCTACATGTACTTTCGTTTAACTCAGACAGCTTTTCTCCTTTACGTTCAGGAAAAATCCTGTCTGTTTCATCTACACCAAGAGTCTTCACAACCATTTGCCTATCAAAGTTGCCTATTGTCATTCCCAATTCCTTAAACTGCTTCGCTAATTCCTCAACATCGATCATTTGTACAGCATCATATGATGGTAACGAGAAAAACGTAATCAATTTCTTTTGAAATCCATTGTCTTTTGCATTTATGCTTGCTTCTGATTTAGCTTTCTTTATATATGCAGATGGAAGATGTTCGCTACCAACTCTCTGAACAAGTCCAAGATATACAAGTAAAGGAATAGCTGTTCTAAACCATTTCTCCTTTCTCTTTCTAAACTCTTCGAAATTTCCGAATCTATTCAATCTATGCATAATATAATGTATGGAAGCAAAGAATACGGCACTTCCGTCAGGCTGCTTAATTAGGTTGTGTATATTTTCAATTGCTATGTCGTGTAACTCTCTCAAAATCGAATAATATAGTGGTGAGCGTATTATACTATATAAATTTGGATACGCTTCTTCAATATAAAATTCATCGAGCAATAATTGTTTGTTCAGATTAAATATTTCTTCTTGCTCTTGTTGCCAATCTGACTTCATTAGCTTGATATTAAACACTTCCATAAGATACCTAAAACTCTTACTGTTAGATAATCCTGTTAAGCGTTCAGTCACATCTATTATAGTACCTTTCCACGGATGGTTAGCACTCCAACACTTATACCACCAATAACCTGTAGATGGATCTTTATATATACTAGCTGAAGGATTCCTTTCTGTATGGAATATATCAAATGTAGTTTTACTATGTATACCTAGATAGTCATGAAGATTGATCTTCTTTAGATATTGGAATGCTTCATTTGTTGAACAACATATAGTCTCTGGATAATTATCATTCATATATTGCTTAACTGATTTATCTCTATTTATGATTAAAGGTAAATTAGATTTGAGCTTACTCTTCTCCAAGGGGGTTTTAGCACCTATATTATTATCTATATTATAACTAAAGTTATATAGGTCATAAAAACCCCCTTGAGGGTCATGAACAGGTAAACGATTGGCGTAATCAAAAACGTGTAGATCGTAGCCGCCAAAGAATAGTCTATTAGGCTGGAATGTAGATTCATCAACATAGGGATATGAATTAAACAATTCCTGATTATGTAGACTCATTATATTTATATTGGTGAAAGGCTCACTATATGCAAAGACAACTCTAAACTTAGGCCAATCATCCTTATAACTGAACGTTTTGTACATGAACATTGCTTTACCTATAAATTCTTGTTTAGCCTGATCCCAAGTCAACTTTATATCCTTAACTGTCTTTTTCAACTTACTATTATAGATACTGTTATCAAAATCTAGTGCTACAATTTGTTGAGAAGTCCAACACATATCCCTCCTAGCAAGAACACCTTTTACTCTGGTTGCTATATATGCTGGAACAAACGTTTTGCCCTGTGTTACTTCATGAGCTAGTTGTTTAGGAGTAATATCAACAGGATTCTTCATTAAACCCCTACTGATTACGTCCCTTACTTCCTCTCTTGATGGCTTACTGGTGTAGGCTGCATTATGTAGTAGTAATTTAATCCTCTGCCTCTCCTTTCTTGTGCTCAGGTTTGCCAAGCCTGTATGTTAATAATATGACGCATTAAAATCATTGTCAATAATATTATTATATTCACTTATATAGATTTACATCCCAATAGGTTTTTAGTTCATTAATCAATTTCACATATGATTCTTCGTCATACTCTGGAAAGTCCTCTTCCCCGTATAGTTTCATATCTTCCTCAACACTATTAATAATTTCATCTTTATGGTCTGAAGCTGATACAATCCGTATTAAGATGTCAGCCATAGCCATGTGCGAATGACATTCTTCATTAGCTATTTTGTTACTCTGAATTGAATCCTTAGTGACATCCATCAATTCATTAAACATTAACTTTAATTGTTTCGCATTGTCTTGCGAAGAATAATAGTTCTCTATGCTTCTGTTGGTGTTTATCATAAGTTGTTTCACAATGTTCACCGTTCTCTTTTTATCTTCATTATTAACGATGGAATCAGCAATTGAATAGTAGTATGTATCAATCAATGATTCGCTATCGAGTCCATTTTCTAGGGAGTACTTCTCTAAGAAGCCTATAAAGGATTGTCCTTTTTCAATGTACAAATTTTCTATTGTTCGATTGTATAATTGTTGCAACTCATTGATTGTCTCTGGTGAGTATATTTTCCCATCCTCGAAAGCTTTGAAATCTACAGTTATTTCTTGATTGTACTTTTGCAATTCCTCCAAAGTTATACCAGCAGCTTCACGAAATTTCTTTGCTTGTTCACCAATTAGTACAGCTTCAATATTCTTCATTATGTATTTCTCCTTTTTTATGATTGTTTTTTATTAAGGGTAATATCACCCTGAATTCATATTATCATAAATGATTATATTTGTATATAGCAATTCATTATTTTTATTTGTTTGAATTGAATGTAGTTGCAGTTGATCGTGACACACAAAAACCCGTATCGAGAAATTGGACTAAAAGGTTAAAAAACGCACATATATAAAGGAAGAAACTCGATTATGGTGTCAGTAGTATCGAGAAAACTATTGGTATTATTGAGTTTTTGGACAGTTTTGGAGTGATATTGAGGGGAATACACATAAAAATAATAAAATGATGAAGTAAAAAGATAGTGTTTATATAGGTGTTTTCGATGAGGGTGTCGATACAGGTAGGATAAATCTGTACCATATTGTGACGTAAATAAGAGTAATACAGTTTACAGTGAGTAATGATGGAAATTATTGTTGAGTCCCGGAATGGAAGTGCTACAGCATTATTTGGGAATTATCACATTAATTATGATTTTAAATACCCCCCACTAGCCTATTCTAAATGGTATAAAACCATAGTTGTAGCCCATTTAGAAGGTATATAAGTATTGTTGTGTAGTATCTAGCTTTTGACATTAAATTTGGTGAAAATCGTTGACATATGAACAGAATCATGCATATTAAATTGTAAAATATTTCAAATTATTGTGAATGAAAATGAAACTGTTATAGTATTTTTTTAATCTGTATTAGTCGTAAACGCATCGCCCATAATAATAAGAATCGCGGAACGTTTGTCTTATAGTTAGGATTCACTAACTTTATTGTCATACTCTTACCTTATCCTTGTCTTATCTACGCTCACCTCTACCTACTTAACAACTACACATAACAATACTACTGTGACATTTAAACAAATAAAAATAATGAATTAATATATACAAATATAATCACATATGATATAATTATATATGTAAGGAAGAGAGGTGGTGACAACATGAAAGAATACATACCTTACGCTGGTCTAGTAGTCAGCATTCTGGGACTTATCGCTACCATAACCAAAATCGTCTTTGACGAAAAGCGAGCGAGACGAAAGGAAAGGCTGGAACTACTGGACAAGCTAAATAAAGCTGAATACGAAAAAGGCACGTTACCCCCTCGCAAGGAGACGCACCTTAAACGTTAAAGCTTATCAACTAGGGGAATCGAAATGATTCCCTTAGAACCACACCACCATATTATCATAAGCGTTGACTATAGACAATATAAAGGAGGAAAATGACCATGAAAAGATTCATCAAAAACATACCATTTACATACGTCCTATTAGCCGCCTTTCTCGTACCTTGGTTATTCATTAGCTACCCATATCCAATAGGTATCATTGCACGTACAGCAATTACAATGGTTATCATCTTATGTCTGATTAGTATTGTCCGTTACAGAAAGAATAAATAAATGCAGCATCATAGCACACAAGCAATATGACACCTGACCAATGACAACTATGTATAACAACCATTTGACAATACTATTTGCAGTATTGAATTACCATTTTTATACGCATCTTATGGTACAATATAGCTATCACTATTGATAGGATGGGATAACATGAGCGAATCATTAAAGGATATGGGAAAAATGATTATGGAAGCAAATGCTAAACTAGATAGAAAATCGTCATACGCAGAGGATTATTGCGAACGTATAATCGAAATGATAAAAGACTTTGAAAGCGAATTAGACGATACTCAAGAGGTAGGTATGAGACTTGTTTCATTTGGTCAAAGTGTAACCTTCCATGTCCAAGACATTGGTTATTATAATCCATATTTGATACGCTTTTATGGACAGCTTGAAGATGGTTCACCAGTTGAGTTGATTCAGCACGTCTCCCAAATTAGTTTCTTGCTTACGGCTGCTAAAAAGCTTGATCCTGAAAAGCCAGCCATAAGAATAGGCTTTAACGTTGAGGAAGAAAAGTAAGATAATAAAACACAAACAAGCCTAGATGGTTAGTCTAGGCTCTTTATTTTGCTTATTAATAGTGGTCAAACTGACCATCACTTGTTGGACACAACGTCCAACTTACTTGTTGTACACGGCGTACAACTTTTGCGAGGTCTGTAACGAACCTGACAAATCATATTAAATACACAGGCAAAAAGGACAACCATTTTACAGGTTATCCACTTTACAATATATTCAATACATTACCCTAATTACAATGAACATCCATAACGCTATACAACTAATCAGCGTTGCTTTATCTTTCATTCTCCACTTCATTCAATCACTAACCTTTCAAATGTATATAGGTGTACTTTCCTTGATAATCAACACGGTCAGTCTGAAACGCTGTTGTTAACTCCAATACGTCCAGATCCGTTCCAAGTGAATGTATGATCACAGTTCCATCCTTTTTGACTACACGTATATGCTTCAATGCGCTCACACTCCTACACCATTGCATTTTGGTGCTGTTTTAGGAATGCTATAGGATTAATAGAATCAACACTAAATACGTTGTTAGCAGCATCTAGCACATTTAATAATTCATCTATGACCCTTGTACGGTCAAAATACATATAGCTTCTTTCATTTCCATTCATATAATACTTGATGCCTTGTCTTTCACATTCGTCATTCATGATTCGTTCAAAAGCATCTGACAACACTGACTCAAAATAAATATCATATCCAGTATCCACACCATTATTATTTATGTATTGTTTGATTTGCTGTACTGTGTTTGGGGATATGTCATATATCTTTATTATGACTTCATTGTGAGAAACATACGGTAATCCAGCCACCTTTAAATTTGGGAATGCAGTTTCAACTTCTTTGGCTTTAATCTGTGCAACTGTACCTATTGGCATATGATTCATTATGTATCTCTCCTTATAATTATTTTTATTAGTTCGATTCATTATTTTCGATTACTTCCAAAGGCAAGCTATCTTTCATTTCATTTAATCCCCAAAGTCCTGCTCTGATTTTAAAGAAATACTTTTCATTTTGAACAATACGTCTAATAGTTGCGTCAGGAGTTTTAGTTTTCCATTCTACTTCTTCAACTTGTCGAGCATCCACATACAGTTCTTTAAAAGTTGCATATCCACCCTTTTGCTTCATGGCTTCAATTACAGCTTGCGTTTGAGTTAACTTTGTCATTTGTTATTCGCTCCTTTTGTGTTCCCTTTGATATCTTTATTATACATTAACCATTAGTGTTTAGCAAGTAGTATTTTATTGTTAATCACATTTATTTTTTGTATAATAGATTCAAGAACATTATGGAGGAATACAAAACTATGTTGAAAGTTACACCACGTTTAGGAGAGGTATTGAAAGAAAAAGGCTACACATCTCAATTGTCATTCTGCAATGAACATGGTATCAATCAAAGAGCTGTCAATTCATTTGATAAAAGTGTTCAACATAAAAGTACAACACTATTTACTATAGCTAGGGCATTGGGTGTCAACGTTGAGGAATTGTTTACTATCGAAGAAATACCAGACGAACAAAATGAATCATAAACTTGATTAAACAAGGATGATATATCTAACATCATGAATATAAAGCCACGACTAAATGAATTGTTAAAACAACATGGATATACCAGTCAACTACAATTTTGCAAGCAACATGGACTATCGCAGCATTCAATTAATAAGTTTGACAAAAATAAGGCTTTCCATATAAAGACTTTGTTTATGATATCAAGAGCATTAGGCGTAAGTATTGAGGAATTGTTTATTGTGGATGAAATATATGAAGAAAATTAAAAAGAGCCATAATAAGGCTCTTTATTGTTGTTTCGCCAACATCCTTTTTAAATCAATTCTATAATCACTATTTTCATATGTATCAATGGCCTTTTCTATTGACACATGTTCAATAACATCGATCACATCAAATAGAGTTTTAACAATTTGTTTGTCGCTTCTGTTGTGGTCTTTCATGCCCGTAATAATTAAGCCTAGCATTCCCTCGACACTAAACTCCTGATAGCCTAAATAACCAGCCTTTTCATATCCTGCTTGATAGGCTTGTTTTAACGCTGCGTTAAATTCCTTCAATACTTCTTGTTGCTTACTACTGGCTCCATGAGGATAGAATTTCTTTCTTATGTTGTGTTCAAAAAGTTTTTCATTATACATCGGATTCCCCTTATTGTTCCTATTGTTTAAAAAGTCATTTTGTTCATAATGTAATTTTGCTTGCTCTCCGGCTACTTCACTTGATATGTGCTTAATGACATTTATCAACTGCTTTGTTTTGTTATCGCTATAGCCTATCTTTTGACAAGCTAAAGAGACATATCCCAATACAATTGAAATATCTAATTCATTCTTATTATCCATATTGTTCCCCTTTTCAGTAATCAGACGTATTATAGTGGTTCTTTGCTTCATCTACGCTCACACGATCAAACACACCGTACATTCTGTTTATAACGCGCTGTATCTCAATCATTTCATATCCTAGTTGTTCCATAGCTATAGCGGTATAACCCATTGCGGCGTTATTATCAAATGTCACAAATTTCATCCCCCTTGTCGCATAATGGACTCAATATTTCAGCTACTTCAAACAATTTATTTGTTATTGCGGTCAGCACAACATTATTGTGAATTGACTCAGGTATATGATTAATCATCTTCTCTAGTGTGAATATAGTTAGATTGTTAAGTGGTATCAGGATATATCTAATCGTTAAATGTTTCATTGACTCACTTCCTCCAACGAGCGGAATTTTCCGTTGATTAAATATTTATAATTACTTTGTTCCAATACAATGTTGCTCGTTCCAATACATTGTTACTTTACGCCTACGCAGGTGAAAAGGTTGTTACTCACCCCAATTTTGGGGTTAGCTCCTTTCCCAACTTGTTGGGAATAACTTTCGCATCTTATAGCGAATAAAATTGTTCTTTTACATTGATTGCAATTCTTCTTTATACGTTATGAGTGCATCCCATATGTTTACATTGAGACTTTCAAGATAATTTTGTTCACTTGAATATGGTGGCTTATTCGAGTCCAAGCAATCAATGATTGTCTGTAGCTTAGGAATCTTCTCCTTTGCTTTCTCCAGATACGAAATATAGAGCAATGTTGTTGTGTTATATTCAGGAAAGTATTTCACCAACATTTGACGCATTAACAAGTAATCTTTAGCTTTCCACTTTTTACGTTCTTTCTTAGATAAACGGTCATAATCGTCAATCCATTTATAAAGTTGTGTGACCAATTGTAATCATCACCTTCACTATAAATTTTGTGTCATGGGGGTTTTGTGACCTATATTATTCTCTATATATTAACTATAGTTATATAGGTACTAAAAGCCCTAAAAAGGAATACCGAAGCTTATCAAATATTATTATTACGTTGTTATGTGATATAGCGAGACAGACACAGCCTATAATGCGATATGTAGTTGTCTGCCCTGCTATGTATTATTGGATTAGATGAACAACGCAACTTCTCCTGCTGTTGAATATTTACCTCGTTCAATATAAGTATCATAAATTAGTTCAGGATCGTCTGTTTTGAAGCGATTTACTTTCCAAACTGGCATCTCCTCTTGAAACAATTTCTCTAGCGCTGCTTTCTTGTTGCGGTAGTAGTCGTATACAAAGTCAGCTTTGAAAGTGTAACCGTTTAAGTCGATATGTTCTTTACGCATTTTTACCAATAGAGAATGAGGATGATTAGCAAATGTGGAGCGCTGAAGGAATTCATTAAGGCGTTCGACAGTGTTTAACATAAACTGCATGCCGTTGATGAGGATAGTTGCTTTAGGTGAGATATCAAGGAAGTAGCAGAGCTTTTCAATTGTCAGGTCGTGGTGGTATGGAGTTTGCATGGTAGACACTCCTTTGTCGTTAGTTGTGAGTTTTTTCAATGTGATGGTCATTATGTATCTTCCTTTCGATTCAGAATTGTTTAATTCGATAAATGAATTATATCCAATATAGTAATAATAGTCAACCATTATACTAATATTTTATTATAATTATGGACAATTCAGAAATTGCATTATTAATATTTTACACATATAATGAGGATACTGGACAGAAAGTGGGTATGATAATGAATCCTAGCCTTGATTCCATCGGAAAAAGAGTTAAGCTTCTACGTATACAACATAATGTTTCAATGAATGAACTAGCCGAAAACCTTAACATAAAAATATCTCAATCAACGATCAGTAATATTGAATCTGATAAAGTATCTCCAAATGCAGAAGCTATTGTGGCTCTCTCTCAATATTTTAATGTGTCAACAGATTGGTTGTTGACCGGAAAAGAATGGTCAGATTCAATATTTCATAACTCTGATGATGATATTGCCTTGGCCGAAATTGTAGAAGAAACAGAGAAGCTTTACAACAGAATGATTCGCTTGAAAGCATTAACTAGAGTACGAAAACTACACAAAGCAAAAATGGATATGATTTCAGATATCAACGATCATCAATAAGTGCTACATAAAGTGGACACCTTGAACCTCCCTCCCATAAATTTCATCTTGTATTACAATAGTGAACGTGTCTACAATAGTAATGTACACTGCTTTATTTGTTATGTCAAGAAATGAAAGGAGTTTCTATGAATAGTGCTATTTATACTTATCTTCGACACCTCAGAGAACAAAAAGGCTGGTCGTTACGAAAGGCTGCTGAAGAAGTCGGTGTCAGCGTCTCCTATATCAGCTTAATTGAAAAAGGTGTTCATCCAAATACCGATAAACCTCCAAAGATTTCACCTGAAATTTTAGAAAAATTTGCAGCAGCTTATGAAGAATCTACAGGAAAACTTTTGATGTATGCTGGTTATATTGGCGATCAACTTGCCTTTGATTTGGATAATCCCGGTAAATCTCGATATATGACTATCGAAGAATCAAAAGCATATTATGCATCGAATAAAAAAATAAGTGACAGCAACAGCAACGATTTGGAAGACATGATAGAAGATACTGATTTTCTAACTTTTAGAGGTAGGCTTATTGATGCTAACACTAAAAGAAAAATAATCGACATGATTGATATTTTGACAAATGACTAATATAAATCATACAATGCCATCCCTAAAATGAAGGGGTGGTTTTTGGCTATATTGCGGACTTTTTTGGTACGTTTTTTGAATTTTGGTTGTAGACCTCCTTTTTGTTCAAATTGTTTTATTAAATTCAACATACGTTACTTTTGTTTAGTTTTCTTTACAATCCATATTAAATCATACTCCTCATGTTCTGTCAAACAATTTTTACTTTGTTTAAAAAACTAAATAATCTTGTGTATTTTTTATCGGAATATCGCTATAATGTTAGTAAGGAATTGGATTGCCAAAGGAGATAATAGAATGGACAGTTTAGGGGAAAGAGTTAGATTATTGAGGATACAAAGTAAATTAAATATGGAAGAACTTGCTGCTGAGTTGAAATTACCAGTATATGATAAAGAAACTGGCGAAATAATCGAATATAAAAGCATAAGTAAAGCATCGATATCAAATTTAGAAAAGGGTAAGCATCGCCCCAATGTTGATATGGCTATAGCAATAGCTAAATTCTTTGGCGTTTCATTAGATTGGTTACTATTGGGTGAAGGGGAGCAAGAATCGAAATATATGGAGCTTATTAATGAACCATTTAAAACAGAGAAAAGTTTATATATTTTTGAAAACTTAGTTGCAAAAACAATGAAAAAGTTATTGGAAGAACATTATTCTGGTAACAAATATTACAACATGATTAAAAAAACATCCAAAAAAGAGGATTCCAAATAACCAGGAGTCCTCTTTTACTTTATACTGAATGTTCAATTGGCTTTTAACAAGTTAACAAAACCATTGATATGACTGGTGTTAATACTGAAATTACTTCAGCATTAAACCAACAGAGAATTCCGTTCATCTATATTCCACGAATTTCTTTTCACATAATGAGAAAACCCTACTCATACACCTTCAGAAACGTGTCCAATATATTTGCTACCTCAGCGCCTACCTTGCAGTTTAAGCTGCCATATTGCATGAATAATAGATATGTCTCGGAATTAAATTGTGGACTAATTTGCCTATACTCAGCGCTTGTAAATATGATATTGCAATGCTTTGCTATATGTTCTAATGCTATTCGATTAAATACTAAAGTTAAATCAACAACAAGCTCAATCTGTTTATAGTTAACGACCAGCGACACATATTTCTCTTTGTGATGCAGCAGAACTTCGATTCTAGGCTCTTGAGTAGTAAAGGTGAAGGAATTGCCTTGCAACTCGTTAACGTCCCACACAATGACAATATGATCGTCTCTACCATTCTTTATAATGGATACTGCGTTCATCTCTCCCCTACCCTCCAATCAATGTAGGGAGATTATAGCATAATGAAGCATCTCAATCCTTATGTAGTTCAGGTTTAATAGGCAAAACATAATCCGTATAGTCTGCAAACCAGATTACAACAACGCAAAACAGTAACATTGCTACGATTAATAGCCATTCTTTCATTGTCAACTTTTTAAATTCACTTGCAACACGTTTAAACTCTTCCTTGCATTCTTCCCAAAATTTCTTCATGGTGTGTCAACCCCTTGGTGTCGTATAGGATAAATGTACCATGTGACATGAGGGGTGACTATTTGTAAATTGTGACAGCAAAAAACCTAATCAAAAGGATGACTTTATGTACCTGATATCCATCTCAGTATTTTTTCAAAAAAACTCGAAAGTTCATTTGCTGATTCAGGATAGTTTGAGAAAAAATAGATTAAATAGAGTACAACTACTATCAAAAGTATTGTTTGTGTGGTTGAGAGTTTATTTTTGGATGAATTCAATAGTTCTAGTCTCCTTGATACGTTGTTATCCTTATTCTATTACGTTGTTTACATGTGATTCAAATTAACATCTTATCATTTCTTATTGCAAAAATATCTATGTGTGATATGATTATATTTGTTTAAAACATTCATTATATTTAATTATTTAGGAGGTTCCAAATGGCAAAAGGATCTGTAAAACTAGACCAAAAGACTGGCAAATATTATTATGTTGTGGATGTTGCTCAGGAAGGAGAACCACGAAACCAGAAAAAAAAGCGAGGATTCAAAAGGCAAAAGGACGCTTACGCTGCTATGACGGAATTATTAGCTCAGGTGAACAAAGGAGAATACATCGAACCAAGCAAGATAAAATTCACTGATTATATGTTGGATGTGTGGATACAAGAGAAAGAACAAAATAAACACATGTCTAGATTAACAGCAGAGTCATATCGGTCTACAATCATCAATCATATCTCTCCTTTCTTTAATGATAAAGCTTTAGGCGAGGTGAATTCAAATGATATTAAAAAATTTGTAAGTTATATTAGAAAAAAGAAAACAAAAAAGAATAAAGAGTTTGCAGAATCTTATGTCCAACGAATTTTCGACATTGTAGTATACTCTTTAAATTATGCAGTTAAAGGTGAAATGATTAAAGTAAATCCAACTAATAAAATTGATAGACCTAAAAGAGTAAAAAGAAAACTGTCAATATGGACAGTTGAGCAAATCCAAAGCTTTTTAGACTCTTTAAAAGATAGCAGACATTACATCGTCTTCTATCTGGCGGTACACACAGGAATGCGACAGGGAGAAATACTTGGGCTACCTTGGAGCAACGTTGATTTTCAAAATAATGTAATCACAGTAACCCAAACTTTAGAACATGATGGTAAGCGTATTAAACAAGGAGCAAAGACTTCATCGGGGGTTCGTCCAATCGCTGTTTCGGATGAGGTAATTGAAGTGTTACAGAGACAATACGAAAAAGTCTGCTTGGAGAAGGATTTAGCTGGAAAAATGTATGAGGACAATGATTTAGTGTGTTGCACGGAAATTGGTAGGCCATTATTGTCAGCCAACCTCTTTAAAAAGATGAAAAAAAAGATTGGAGAATTGGGGTTACCATATATTAGATTTCACGATCTAAGACATACTTCCGCTTCTCTTATGCTGTCAATCGGTATCCATCCAAAAGTCGTATCAGAGAGATTAGGTCATAGTAGTGTAGTTTTGACACTGGATACTTATTCACATTTATTAAAAAATATACAATCAGATGCAGCAGATGGACTAAGCAATTTGTTGAACAAAGATAAAGAACCCGAACTAGTAGAAATTGAAGAAAATTCGTGTGACCAACAGTGTGACCACAAAGATTAAGTTAGAGATACGAATCCCTTGATACATAAGGATTTCCGAGGTAATTTACAGCAAGGATTATCATGTTGCCTACATGATAATCTCCATGCTGAAAAGTCTGGGGACGATTTTCTAATAGATGGCGGTTTTTCTCAATAAAGCTTATGGCTTGATCTGCTCCCTTTAGGGGAATACCGCATGACTTATAGTTTGTAATATATCTGTTGATTTTGGCATTATAATGTTCAGCCCATGGGACTCGATCTTGCTCCGCATGAATCTCATGCATTTTTTTTAGTGCATCTCCTGCCTGAACTCCGAGTTGATACTGTTGTGCTGCGGTTAACGTGGGGATAATCTCTTCAGCATCTTTCCCTTCGATCCAGGTGAACAGAGAATACACAGATTGACCATCATGACAAATCCCAAATTCAAGCGGCCTGGACATGAACAGATTCTCCACGTGATCCAGCTTTGTTACAGCTTCAAACTCGCGTTTCTTTTTATCATAATGAACCATATTCGCCATTCTTAGCAGCAATTCCCTACCGTCAGTGGTTTGAATATAATATTTTTTGTCACTAGACCAGCCTTTATGAATCTCTTCCACGCTGCTCCACATGCTGGCACCCGGTATTTCACTAAAGAGTCGATTCACGCTCATCCCCCCACGTTAAGATAGCCTTACTTACTATATTTGCTTTCCATAGTTTACCTTTGAAATGACAGAGGAATCAATCTTCTTCCAGGAAAAACTCAAATAAAAAAGGCTGAAAAGACAAGTCGTCTCTTCAACCTCAATATTCACTGAGTTGCCATCGTGAACACCCATCACTTGTATTGTCAAATCAGTAAGAATAAGAAAACTCATGTTTAAATTCGTCAACCCGTTGAATGGTTTTCAAAATATTGCGACCTTCACGTGTGCCATCAATAATACGACGAGCTTGTTTACTATCCCCGATATTAATAACTTCTACTTGATGTTCTTTACCATATTCGAGCAAGCTGTCCATCAGCGGACTGTACGAACGCATACCCAAGCATACGAATCCAAGGTCAAAAGGAATCTCAAACTCCTGTTCTCCATGCTTTACTTTGAAGCGGTCGCTGCACACTTCTGTCAAAGCTGTTTCCGTATGGACGTTCACTTCCCGCTCCTCTACCATTTTCATCATAGAAATGCGAGTAATCATATCCAGGTCTTTACCCAGTAGCGGCATCATCTCAATGATGGAAACCTCTTGTGCCCCACGCTCTGCGTAATATTCGACAACATCCAGTCCCACAGCTCCGCCACCAACTACAGCAATGCGTTTACCTTCAAACTCCTGGAATTTCTCCATGTTGTGCAAAAGATCAAAGATAGAGAACACTTTTGTGCCCGGTTTGCCCAGTTGTTCATGCAAACCTGCAATTGGCGGAAGAAGTGGTGTGGCCCCCGTCGCATTGACAATAATATCAGGATTCAGGGCACTAATCATCGCCAAATCGGCTCGGGTCCCTGTTACAATGTTAAGATTTGTTAACTGTTTGGTGCGTTGAATCAGATAATCAGGGAAATCATTGATACGTGTTTTGTCCGGCAAGCGGGCAATATCACGAGCCAAGCCGCCCAACTCTGGTTTCTCCTCAAAGAGGGTTACTTTGCAGCCTACTTCAGCTGCCGTACATGCTGCTTCCATGCCAGCAGTGCCCCCACCAATAACAACAACCTGAACATTATTTTTAACACGTTGTTTCCGGTATTCAGCTTCCTTGAACAGATCCGGATTTACCGTACAGCAAATCGGTTTACTTTTGGAGATACGATGATCGGCACAACCAATGTTGCAAGAGATACATTTTCTAAGCAAATGTTCGTAGCCGTTTTGCACTTTAAGCACCCAGTTCGGTTCTGCAATCAACCCTCTACCCATAGCCAGCAGATCAGCGTCACCTCTCTCCAAAATATCCTGCGCAGCCTGTGGGCTCCGAATATTACCTGAGGTCATCGTGACCTTCCCGAATTTTTCTTTTACCGCTTTAGCCATATATGAGCGCCAACCATCCGGCAGGTTCATCCCGTCAATCTGGAACTGGATCGAATCATTCAGAGCAGCAGAAACGTTCAGAATATCTACCTCATCATTAAGATACTCCAATAACTCGAGTGTATCTTCCAGTGTGTTCCCACCTTCTGTGAACTCTTCCGCGCTAAAACGTAAGCAAATAGGGAAAAATGGGCCGACCACTGAACGAATTTCATCAATGACTAATCTGGCAAAACGAGTACGGTTTTCTGCGCTTCCGCCAAATTCATCCGTGCGTTTATTATACATCGGTGAAAGAAACTGACTCAGCAAGTAGGAGTGTCCCGCATGAATTTCAACACAGTCAAATCCTGCTCGTTGCGCTCTTCCCGCTGCTTCTCCGTATTTGCGCACAATGGCGTAAATTTCTTCTTTTTGCAGAGGTCTTGGAATAGCTCCGCCCTTTTTAGAAGGAATATTCGAAGAAGATACAGGCTGAACTCCGTTCAGTCGTCCCGCATAAGCCGAAGCACCCGCATGGTTAATTTGTACAGAAACACAGGCTCCATAAGAGTGCAGGGCTTCTGTTAATCTAAACAGTCCGGGAATAAACTGGTCGTTATCCATACGCAACTGGGTTGTTCCGTTTGTACCCATCGGGAAATCCAGACAAACATTTTCTACTGTTATCAAGCCGGTACCACCTTTGGCCCGTTGCACGTAATAGTCAATATGATCCTGAACAAAGCTTCCGTCCATGGCAGCAAAGTTAGTTCCCATCGGGGGCATAACAATCCGATTTTTCAAGGTCATGCGTCGTATGGTTAGAGGTTCAAAGATAGCAGGATAGTGGTTCATTGTTCTTCCTCCTTGCGAGTTTACAAATTTCATGTTCAAGCTTCCATTAAAGCATTCTCATATGTGATTTTTTTCACTTTTGGGAATATCGAGATGTTATTGAGTACGATCATTCCTTATGACTTGATTTTATATCATCTAATCCATAAATTCTAATGCTATTTTATGTATCAAATCATAGTTTCAGTCTATAGATTAACTGGATTTAGACATAAAAAAGGAACAATCCTATGAGAAATGTTCCTTTAGTGTGAAAAATCATGCTTATATTCCGGACCATCTACCGATCCGTTCTTTTGAAACCGTTGGGTACACGCTCCAAAATCCCTTCCCTAACATATCTGTCCAGCAGCCCACACATTGTGGCATATCCATTTTTTCTGAATAAAGGTACGTAGGCTGTGGCTTTAGGAGAGATTCGAAGTTGTGAACTGTGCGAGCGATTGGTCTATACCCTTACGCCTCATTTCTATTTTCCTTCCTCCTATCCATCACTAGAAGTATTCCATTCAGAAACCAAAAATCCCCTGCCCGAAAAGCCGGGTGAGTCCAAAGAAAGGAAACACCTCAGCTTGACGTCAAGGGAGACTTGTCTAGATTATACTTTTAAATCACCATCATAGGTGGCAATCATATTGTACAGTTCAGGACGACGGTCACGGAAAATGCCCCATTCAATCCGTCCTACTTCCAGCTCATCCAGGTCAAATTCAGCAGTAAGCACTTCCTCATCGGTACGACCCGCTTCTGCGATCTTGTTACCTTGATGCCCGGCAATAAAGGATGAACCGTAGAATGTAATACTGGAGTCCTCGTCTGTTTCAGTTCCGATCCGATTGGAAGCAATGACTGGAATCAGATTGGAAGCAGCATGACCCAGCATACAAGTCTGCCAGTGATCTTTGGAATCAATGGCAGAATCCTGCGGTTCCGAGCCAATAGCTGTCGGATAGAACAAAAGTTCTGCGCCCATAAGCGCCATACAGCGGGCCGCCTCAGGGTACCATTGATCCCAGCACACGCCTACCCCAATTTTGGCATAACGTGTATTCCATACTTTAAAACCGGTATCGCCCGGATTAAAATAAAATTTTTCCTCATACCCAGGACCGTCCGGAATATGGCTTTTGCGGTATTTACCCAACACTTCACCGTCTGCGTCAATGACAGCAAGACTGTTGTAGCGCGCGTAGTTTTTCTTTTCATAAAAACTGATGGGCAGCACAACCTGTAATTCTTTGGCGATCTTCTTAAAATGGTTAACCGCCTTGTTGTGCTCCAGCTCAGTTGCATATGAATAATAATCAGACTTTTCCTTCTGACAGAAATATGGAGTCTCGAACAACTCCTGCAGCAAAATAATTTGTGCGCCCTGCGCAGCCGCTCCACGTACTAGCTTCTCTGCTTTGCTTATATTTTCTTCGATATTGGTAGAGCAGCTCATTTGAGTCGCTGCCACTTTTACTTTTCTCACTTTAGTCCTCCTTTTAGATGTTGTATCGTTCAACGCTTTAAAGCAGGCATCTGCTGGGTCGTACAGTGTACGTTACCGCCTTCACGGATGACCGCCATACCGTCTACAGTCCGAATGGTGCGATCTGGAAATACATTTTCCAGCACTTGCTCAGCTGCAAGATCGCTCTCAGCGGCAGTGCCGCCAAACACTGGCAAAATGATACCGCCATTCACAAAGTAGAAGTTAATATAGCTCAGTGTCAATCGGCTGTCTTCATAATCCACACGCGGCGGCTGACCGATCCGAATCACTTCCAGCTTACGGCCTTGGGCATCCGTTGCTTGTTCCAGAATACGCAGATTTTCCTGCGTGATTTCGTAATTTTCATCCTCAGGATCATCACATACTTGCATAATGACCTTGCCAGGAGCTGCAAAGCAAGCAATATTGTCCACATGGCCATCTGTTTCGTCGCCACTAAGACCACGTTTTAGCCAAATTATTTTCTCTACACCTGTATACTCACATACATACCGTTCAATTTCTTCTCTGCTTAATTCCGGATTTCGGTTAGAATTGAGCAAACACTCTTCGGTTGTAATCAGTGTGCCTTCGCCATCTACGTGCAGTGAGCCGCCTTCCATCACAAGCGGTGCATCAAACCGTGGAACTCCAAGTTTGTCCAAAATTTGCGGCGCAACCTGATCATCCAGGTCCCATGGAGCGTATTTACCACCCCAGGCGTTAAACTTCCAGTTTACACCTGCCAGCTGACCATGCTCGTCTGTGAGAAAAGTAGGGCCATTGTCACGCAGCCACGCATCGCTGTGTTCAATCGGCAGCAGTTCTACACGTTCCCCAAGTTCAAGCGCCTTAACGCTCTCCAGATCATCCGGATTTACGACCACAGTAACTGGTTCAAATTCCGCCATGGCGCGTACAATTCCGGCATAGCCCTTGCATACATCAGCATGCATATTCGGGTAAACCATTGAAGATTTTACAGGCCAAGAAATATACGTGCGTTCATGTGGCGCCCATTCAGGCGGCATCTTATAATGTGAATCCTTAATTTGCATGTATTGAAGCTCTCTTTCTTTTTCATAATGTAGACTCCGCTCCTATCATACAATAATATGATCTTTGTCTCAATCGAAGCGGAAAAGTTTTAACAATTTACAATCACATTTGGGTAAATTACTTTGAAAACGTGATTGCTTTCACCGTATTCCCATCAAAATCCTTCACAGTGAAATGTGCTCCCTCCAGCACACCGTAAGAGGATGGATAGTTATCTTTTGGCAGCGAGATCGAGCCGGGGTTCAGTATAAAGACCCCATTTTCCACATCCGCTACCGGAATATGAGTATGTCCCTGGATGAACACATCTCCCGCTTCCAGTGGTGGTAAATTTCCGATACTAAAGCCATGTCCGTGCGTGACATAGATTCTCCGTCCTTCATGGTACAGCCAAGCATAATCACCCATCATAGGAAACTCAAGTAGCATCTGATCCACCTCTGCATCGCAATTCCCGCGCACAGAAACCGCAATGTGGGACTTGTACTTATTCAGCAGAGCGGCCACTTCTGCCGGATTATACCCTTCTGGTAACGGATTACGTGGTCCGTGGTACATATAATCTCCGAGCAAGACAAGACGATCGGCTTTCTCCTCCCTGAACTTTTCCAGTGCCAATTGCAACCAGTGCAGCGAGCCGTGAATATCTGAAATAAACATCAATTTCATGATTGTTCTTTCCTTTCTGAATAGGCTAAAAACATTCCACTTAAGTACATTATTGCATTATTCCCTGAACAAATCTGTGCAAAAATTTTCTCTCGTTTGATAATACTCTTTTAAGAAAATAAACTACAGCTCCGAGTGAGCTGTAGTTTATTGTTAGTTCCTTTTATACTTGGTCTTATCATCTTCGGTGATTTTACGGATTACCGTGCAAGGGTTTCCAGCAGCAATCACACCAGAAGGGATATCTTTGGTAACAACACTTCCTGCACCGATAATGGAGTTATCGCCTATAGTAACACCAGGCAGAACGCTGACATTACCACCGATCCACACATTATTGCCGACTGTAATTGGAAATGCAATCTCCAATCCCTCATTACGTTGTTCTACATCAAGAGCATGACCCGCAGTATAAAAGCCGCAGTTAGGAGCAACGAACACATGATCACCAAAAACGATTTTTGCCCCATCAAGCATAACTAGATTATGGTTACTATAGAAATTTTCACCGATTTCAATGTTATAGCCATAGTCACATACGAAAGGTTGCTCAATCAAGAATCTATCAGTTGTTTTCCCAAGTAAAGTTTTGATGAGTGTTTCTCGTTCTTCGATATTTCTAGGATGGAGCTGATTATATTCGTGGCAGAGAACTTTAGCGTGTAAACGTTCTTCAATTAACTCTTCATCATAATTAGCATTGTATAGGAGTCCTAGTTGTGATTTTTCTTTTTCTGTCATGTCCATCCTCGCTTTGCTTATTTAGATACAGAATTCAGATTTCTTTTAAAGCTTCATTGTAGGATTCCACATGCTCACTCTTCAGAACTGGAAAGCTACTCACATTGAAATTTCCACCAAATTACCTTCTGGATCTTTAATTACGCTTTCATAATAGCCGTCACCTGTCAATCTTGGCTGACCCACAACTTCATATCCTGCATGCATGAGCTGCTCTGTCTTTTCATTCACCCGTGCTTTACTTCCAACGGAAAATGCCACATGAGCCCAGCCCGTAATATTTATCTGTGGTGAATGATCTACTCCCGTTTTACGCATAACCTCTAACCTTGCTCCATCCTCAAAGGTGATAAAATAGGACTCAAATCCTTTTGTAGCGTTATAATATTTATCGTTAGATTTTCCATCAAAATATTGCTCGTAAAAGCTTTTCATCTTTTCTAAGTCTCTCACCCAGATCGCTACATGCTCAATCTTCATTATTTTCCTCCTTCTGCAGCCCTCATCATTAATTTATACTGGACTCAATTTTTAACATCGTTATTATTAACGTTTTAATAAGTCTCAATATATCTCAGTAATTAATTTTTGTCCAATCTATTTATCATCAATTACCAATAAATAACGCTTACGAATCATTCATGAAAGCTCTTTCGTCCTCAGCTTGTAACCCGGTTGCTAATACCCCTAAAAAATTAGCGACCGCTTCGTAAAAGAGAAGAAGCGGTCGCTATCTATAAGCCTTCATTGTAAATTTAATACTTAATCACTGGTTTATTTATAAATTAACGTTTCAAGCTTTCACCGTTCGTAGCAATAACTTCTTTGTACCAATGGAACGATTTCTTCGGATATCTTTCAAGTGTACCGCTGCCATCATCATGACGGTCTACGTAAATGTAGCCATAACGTTTTTTAAGCTGAGCGGTCGATGCGCTGACAAGGTCAATACATCCCCAAGACGTGTAGCCCAAAACCTCTACTCCGTCCTCAATAGCTTCTCCAACTTGAACCAAATGATCATTCAGGTAGTTGATTCGGTAGTCATCTTCAACCGTTTTTTCGCCTTTTTCATTCGTGATCAGTTCATCAACGGCGCCCAGGCCATTTTCAACGATGAACAGTGGTTTTTGGAAGCGATCATAGAATGTATTCAGGACATAACGCAGACCTTGCGGATCAATTTGCCAGCCCCACTCACTTGCCTCGAGATGCGGATTGCTGACACCACCAAGGATGTTACCTTTACCTTTGACTTTTTTAGCTTCGTCAGCTGTCTCACAAGTACTCATATAATAGCTGAACGAGATAAAATCAACGGTATGCTTCAAATCTTCGGCATCACCTGGTTCAAAGTGAATAGAAATTCCGTTTTCTTTAAAGAAACGTTTCATGTAACCTGGGTATTGACCTCTTGCGTGAATATCGGCAAATGCCATGTTTCTGTGATCAAATTCCATCGCAGCAATCACATCGTCCGGATTAGGTGTCAGCGGATAAGTAGGCATGCTCAGCACCATACAGCCAATTTTGAAATCAGGGTTGATCTGATGACCGATTTTTACTGCTCTTGCACTCGCTACAAGCTCATGGTGAATAGCTTGATAAAGATCTTGCTCACTAAGTTGATCTTTTGGTGTGCTAATTCCTCCACTCATGAATGGTGCTTCAAGAATGGAGTTGATTTCATTGAAAGTCAACCAGTATTTAACTTTATTTTTGTAGCGATTAAATACAGTTGTAGCATAGCGCTCATAAAAATCAACAAGCTTACGGTTTACCCAACCATCGTATTCTCTGGACAAATGTAAAGGTGTTTCATAGTGAGATAATGTAACGAGTGGCTCAATTCCATATTTGTGAAGTTCATCAAACAAATCATCATAAAATTGCAAGCCTTTTTCGTTAGGCTCCAGTTCGTCACCTTTAGGGAAAATACGTGACCATGCGATAGAAGTACGGAATACTTTGAAGCCCATTTCTGCAAAAAGTTTGATATCTTCTTTATAATGATGATAAAAATCAATACCGATCAACTTCATGTTATCTTCTGTTGGTACATCCGTAACGGGCCCCCAGCCACCACGAGGAGTTACATCCTGAATGGACCAGCCTTTTCCATCTTCTTGATAAGCGCCTTCGAGCTGATTAGCAGCAACTGCTCCGCCCCACAGGAAATCTTTTGGAAACTGTGTACTCATATTTTCTCCGCCTTTGCTGATGTTTTTCATTAACTAGGATAGAAATACGTTACCTCTATGCTAATGTGTTATAAAGTACTTCTAACTGAATCTTAAGGTTTGTAACGCGTTTCATGTCAAGTATTATTTTAAAAACTTCCAGAGCTTATAATTGTATTATCTCCAATAATTACCCCCATATTTATAACTCTTCTATTATTGAGTAAAATGGCTATTCTTCAAATGGCGGATCTACATGAATGTCTCTATCTGGTTCAGTGCTTACCCAGCGAGTAAAGATAACCTGAAAACCGGCTCGAGTCGGCGCGCAGGCAAAAGGACCCGCCTGTTGTCCCGTTTCATAAGGAAAACGTGCTACACGTACGGTGCGCCAGCTTTGATTTTCGGTTCGGGCTCTAATGATAACTGCATCCTGTAGCTGTGAAGCACGAATCGTCACATTTTTCCCTACCCAATCAGGTACAGGAGCTAATGACCAATCGGAATAGCCATCCGTGACTACGACTGCCAGTTGAGGAATTCCATCATTTAATTCGATTCCGGCTTTAATCCACTTTTGCTGTCCTTGATACAGCATTATACCTGCCTGATCGTAGAGCTCCGTAAATGAGCCTAATTGAAACGTGACTTCGATGGCAGAGCCTTCTTCCCAGTCTGTAAGCAGGGAATGTCCGCTACTGCGTTCAAATCCATACAAAGTTTTTTCCCAGTAGTCGCTTCCTTCTCTGGTTTCAACTTTAAGGAACTGATCTTCTTCTATGGATGATACAGGGTGATTAGTCCATGTCCCTGTAGTCCATGCAATCGATTTTTGAGTCATTAATCTCATCCTCTCATGCTTTATTAAACGATGCCCTATTTCCTTTTCTCCACCAATTGCAAATTGTACGTCAGACTTTCAAGGGTCACCGAAATCAACCCACGCATGTATTCATCATGCGTATCGTTTTTCACAAAAATCTCGGGCATATGTTCTTTGGGTACATCTTTTAGACAGCCGTTATAAATATCGTCCAACAGAGTCGGCTTGGATAACTCTCCAGTCAAAGCGATAGATACAGGATCTATAATCGCAATAATGGAAGTTATCGTTTTGATCGCCAAAGGAACAAATCCCTCTGTGCTATTTAACTGTTTAAGCTGTTCCTCTCTTGTTAAATCAAAGGGTAAGAAGGAAACCTCCCCAGCAAATTTGGTATTTCCTTTTAACAAATGTCCATCGACAATAAAACCCGCGCCGGGGAAATTGTCTTTGGGAAACGTAACAATAGCAAAGGTTTTATCCTCATCATAATTCTGCATGTTATAAAATCCGTAGACTGTCAAATGCATATCATTTTCAATGGTAACTTCTAATCCGTATTTATCTTGAAGCCGTGGACCTACAGGGACTCCTATGAGCAGGTCGAGATCACAAACATCGATAATCCCTTGATGAACAACCCCGGGGATGCCAATCCCAATGGCTTTGACGTTTCCATAGTTATTAATCAGCTCTCCAATTTGGGTTTCTATGACCTCATAATCAATATGAGGTACATTGGAAGTATTCTCGATGATGATATCACCAAGCAAATTGGCAACAGCATAAGTAAGAGAATGTATACCGCCTTCCGTTTTCACATTTAAACAGATAATATAAGAATAGTCAGCGTTATATTTGTAACGTCTAGCCGGACGTCCGCCATTCGACTCTTCCAATTCCGTCTCTAATACTTCCCCGGTTTGAAGAAGCTCATTCAGAATATTTCCGCAAGTTGCCACACTAAGACCTGTGATACTGGCTATGGATGACTTGGTTGCATATTCCTTGGATTTCAGTGTGTTTTTAACTAACTCTACATTAATTTGTTTAACCCGAATGGTATTATTGGAGACTGGTTGTATTTGAATACACTCCTTTTCCAGTATTTATTAAAAGGTTTATAATAAGTTGTAATATAACGCTCTGCCTGCAAAAAGTCAATTTGTACACATTTTCCTCTTCTCTTCGATCATCATGCTATACTAGAAATAAGAATCAAATTTTTAGTGCGGCATCTTTGCGATGAAACTAAGTGAAATTGGGGGGATTCTGTTGTCAGCTATTGAGTATATAGCAATAATCGCGTTGCTCCTCTCCGTCATACTTTTAATTAAGGTCTACAGCCTTCAATCTCGGCTTAATGACTTGAAATCCGACGTGGAGCGTCTTGAAAATCGTTCAGGAATACAAGGCGCATCGCTGTCAGGTACCATCGCTGCCACTCCTCCACATATTCTAGATGCAGGAGCTTCAGAAGATATCAATGAAAGGTTGCTCCTGCTAATTAGGGAAGGTAAAAAGATTCAAGCCATAAAAGAGCTGAGAACCGCTAAGGATCTTTCCCTTAAGGATGCAAAGGATTATGTGGATCACTTGGAAAAACTCTAAAGAAAGGAAGAAATAAGATGAGTGCCAGCAAAACAAACGCCATGCGCATATTGGACGGGCAACATATACAATACAATATTTTGAGTTATGATCATCAAGACGGAAAAATAGACGGGATGAATGTGGCTGAGAAAATCGAGAGAGCCCCGGAAATGGTTTTCAAAACTTTGGTTGCACATGGCAAACAAAATCTGTTTGTTTTTGTGATTCCTGTACATAAAGAGCTTGATCTCAAAAAAGCAGCCAAATCCGCGGGAGAGAAAAAAATTGAAATGCTTCCAGTTAAGGATTTGCAAAAGTATACGGGATATATTCGCGGTGGCTGCTCCCCCATAGGAATGAAAAAGCTCTACCCCACTTTTATCGACCAGCCTGCATTGGAACTGGAAGCCATCGTTGTGAGCGGTGGGAAAATTGGGACCCAACTGGAGTTGAGTCCACACGATTTAGCTCTAATCATTCAGGCACAGTTTACAGATCTGACGCATACAGCATAAAACTCACCACATGATCATAAAATCTTTATGCGTATTTTCTCTTATCCCATACTTCATCAAGCTTCAACCTGGAGAGGAAGATCTAATGATGCATAATGATTGCCCGAAAAATGCAAGAATCCCCCAACCCATCAGAAGTGATGGTGCTGGGGGTATCGACAAGGGTCCACGTGATGTGATGAGGGATCTACAGAATCCTGATATGCTGGTTCCCCCCGTAACGGACAATGGTCTCATTCCGAATATGAGATTTTCTTTTTCTGATGCTCATATGCAGCTTAATCATGGTGGGTGGTCAAGAGAAGTAACAGTAAGGGAATTACCTATTGCTACAACCCTTGCCGGGGTGAATATGAGTTTAACACCGGGTGGTGTACGTGAGCTTCACTGGCATCAGCAGGCGGAATGGTCATATATGCTGTTGGGAAGTGCTCGCATTACGGCAGTTGACCAAAATGGACGTAATTTTATTGCTGATGTGGGTCCCGGGGATCTCTGGTATTTTCCTCCTGGCATTCCGCACTCTATACAGGGGCTTGAGGATGGGTGCGAATTTTTGCTGGTTTTTGATGATGGCAGTTTCTCCGATCTGAACACCCTATCCATCTCGGATTGGTTCGCACATACTCCCAAAGACGTACTTTCTGCAAATTTTGGTGTACCAGAAGCTGATTTTGCAGCGATTCCTCAAGATCAAGTATACATCTATCAGGATTCCGTTCCCGGTTCAATCCAAAGCCAAGCGGTTCCCTCTCCTTACGGGACATTGCCCCAATCCTTCAAGCATGAATTACTAGCCCAGCCCCCAATCAAAACGCCGGGCGGAAGCGTACGAATCGTTGACTCCTCCAATTTTCCGATTTCCAAAACCATCGCAGCCGCCCTTGTTGAGATTGAGCCCGGAGCCATGCGAGAAATGCACTGGCACCCCAATAATGACGAATGGCAATACTATCTTACAGGGCAAGGACGGATGACTGTCTTTGGTGGTAATGGCGCGGCCCGCACATTTGATTTTAGAGCCGGAGATGTCGGATATGTGCCTTTTGCTTACGGTCATTATATTCAAAATACTGGCTCTAGCTCACTATGGTTTCTTGAAATGTTTAAGAGTGACCGTTTTGCGGATGTTTCACTAAATCAATGGATGGCTCTTACCCCCACAGAACTGATTCAGAGTAATTTACATGTAGGTACTGATGTGATCTCTAATTTACGAAAGGTAAAATGGCCCGTCGTCAAATATCCTGGTTATTCTTATGACCCTAAAAAGAAATAACCGGGAACGGTATCACGCTCGCCACTAGATCAGTGAACCTTCTTTTTGAATATGACAGGTTGATTCAATTGCCCCCTTCATTATTACTTCCATTTTCACGTATCCTTCTATCCAATCCCGCCAACATATCTGCATACTCTTCAGGCATTCCAGCGTGAACCATTCCCACTTCCAACTCTTCATCAGACAACGAGATATGCTGAATCGGTTGGCCTGTTACTTTCCCGATAATCTCAGCCACTCCGCTAAAGATTAGCGACTGAGGTCCGGTGATGACTATACAAAAAAAACACCGTATCGGAATACGGTGTTTTTATAAACTAACTAACAAAGACTATTCCTCAGAGTCTACATTGTGGTAAACCTGCTGAACATCCTCCAAATCTTCTAATGCATCAATCAATTTATCGAATTGAACCTGTGCATCTTCTGGAAGAGAAATATCATTTTGGGCAAGCATGGTGAGCTCCGCAACGGTAAACTCAGTCACTCCTGCTTGTTTGAAAGCTTCCTGCACAGCATGGAATTGATCAGGTTCTGCATATACGATGACGGCTTCATCTTCTTCAATGATGTCACGTACCTCTACATCTGCCTCCATCAGCAGCTCCAGCACTTCATCTGCGGTTTTACCCACCAGACCAATAACTGCTGTTGAATCAAACATGTAGGCTACAGATCCACTCACGCCTAAGCTACCGCCATTTTTAGTAAAAGCAGAACGCACATCTGATGCTGTACGGTTAACGTTATTGGTCAGTGCATCTACAATGACCATGGAACCGTTCGGTCCAAAACCTTCATAACGAAGCTCTACGTAGTTTTCATCGCCAGCACCTTTTGCTTTTTCAATAGCACGGTCAATGATTGCTTTGGGTACATTGTACGTTTTTGCACGTTCTAAAACGACTCTTAATACCCGATTGGATTCAGGATCAGGTTCGCCCTGTTTGGCTGCCACATAAATTTCCACGCCAAATTTAGCATATATACGACTCGTATTAGCATCCTTGGATGCCTTCTTTTCTTTAATGTTATTCCACTTACGTCCCATAATATCCCGCTCTCTTCCTGTATGAATATACACAACGAACTTCATTATATCCTTGTATATTATATCTCCTAAAGGACATACGAACAAGTTCAAACAACTCCGTTATGGAAAAATAAACAATTCTACCTAATTAGGGATGCTTGGAAATGTGAACTTTCAATTCTCCTCATCTATGGACAATCCCCCTATCAATCTCTAAGATGAGGAGGAAGTCTGACTTGAAGGAGATCATTCACTTGGATGTCTTGTACAAAAAATTGAGCCATAATCATGAAATCACAGTATACGAAACCACTGAGCTGTATGGTGAAAAGGGATTATTTCGAGTAATGCAGTTTTCAAATACAGCCGTCCAAGGCGCGGTGGACTTGAATCATCCGCAACGCATTGTGTTCGAATATCCGAGAGCAATCATCCATCTCATGGAGCTGAACGATCCGTCATTTGAAGATGTATTTGTTATTGGGCACGGTATAGGTACAATAGCGGGTCATTTTACAGATAAACGCTTTAAGATTGCCGAGCTGGATGCACAAGTCGTAGAGTTCAGCCGAACATTCTTTGGATACGATCAGGATAATGTGACTGTTGGCGATGGACGACGCATTCTGGAGAAGGAAGCGCCGGATGCTTATGACTATATTATTTTGGACGCCTTCACGGAGCAGGGTACACCCTTGCATTTAATATCCTGGGAATTTTTCAAGATGACCAAAGAAAAGCTGGATTCCGAAGGCTCCCTGATCATGAATTTAATGGGCAAAAGTGAACACGACCACCTGATCAATGCCATTCACACAACGTTGCGTGAAGAATTCGCCTATGTCACAACTTTCTCGCTCCCCTCGGAAGGCGCTGCCGACATTCAAAATATCATTATGATTGGTCGGGACAAGCCCATCCGGTTTCAGGCACGTCAGATGGCGGACTTTCATGAGATTACACTTGGAGAAGGTCATATTCTACGGGATACAGATGCTTAGTGTAGTTCCAATATTCGTCTCTCTACATCTTCGATATGAATCGTCTCTTTGTTGCAGCTTTTTCGTTCCACTAACTCTACTTTCCCGTGTTCGGCATCTTTACCAACGACGATGCGCACGGGAATACCTACTAAATCGGAGTCTTTGAATTTAACCCCGGGCCGTTCCTCCCGATCATCCAGCAGCACCTCCACGCCACGATCCTGCAGCTGGTTATATAATTTCTCGGCTATTTGCATCTGAAGCGTGTCTTTCACAGAAATCGGAATAATTTGAACTTGAAATGGGGCCAGCGCATAAGGCCATATCATTCCGTTCTGATCGTGATTTTGCTCTACAATGGCAGAAAGGATCCGGGATACGCCAATGCCATAGCAGCCCATAATCATCGCTTGCTCAGTTCCGGAAGCATCCAGAAAAGTCGCACCCAGCTTCTCACTATATTTGGTGCCTAGTTTAAATACGTGTCCGATCTCAATCCCACGATGAAGTTTCAATTCCCCTTCGTCACATCGAGGACATCTATCCCCTTCTATGACATTCCGCAAGTCAGCTACATGCCGAAGATCTATATCGCGTCTTGGATTCACATGTCGATAATGATAATCCAGCTCGTTCGCGCCCGCGATACCGCTGGACATTTGGACAACGGCGTAATCTACCCACACAGGGATCGTCAATCCGCATGGGCCTATGAACCCCGAGGGGGTTCCAGTCGCCTTTGATACGGTGTCTGCACTTGCTATTTCGAATTTTTCACTACCTAAAATATGTTTAACTTTCACTTCGTTGACCTCATGATCACCCCTGACAACTATAGCAACAGGTTGATCGTCAGCCATATAAATCAGTGTTTTGATGATTTCTTCAGGTTCTATGTGAAGCGATTCAACCAGTTGATCTATTGTGCGCAGACCTGGAGTATGGAATTTTTCCATTTTAGCTGTATCGAAAGAAGGATGGCTGACATGTTCATTTTCATCTGAGACTGGGGCTATTTCTATTTCCCCCGTCGACCGCGCCACGGCTTTTTCAAGATTAGCTGCATATTCACAGCAGGTACATGCTACAATTGTGTCCTCTCCAATATCAGCTAGAGCCATAAATTCATGGGTTTCACCTTCGCCACCAATGGCACCCGCATCTGCTTCTACAGCACGAAAATTTAGACCACAGCGGGTGAAAATACGATGATATGCCTGGAACATGGTCCAATAGGTATGATCTAGTCCTTCCCAATGTGCATCAAACGAATAGGCATCCTTCATTAAGAATTCTCTGCTGCGAAGCAGGCCAAATCGAGGACGTCGTTCATCCCGAAATTTGGTTTGAATTTGATACAGGGTTACAGGCAATTTGCGATAAGAATTCACTTCATTTCGTATTAAAGACGTAATGACCTCTTCATGTGTAGGCCCCAAAGCAAACTCCCGATCATGCCGATCTTGCAAACGCATCAGCTCAGGACCGTAAACATCGTATCTCCCTGATTCTTGCCACAGCTCCGTTGGCTGCAATACAGGCATCAGCAGTTCCCCAGCCCCTACGCGATCCATTTCATCCCGTACGATTTGCTCTACTTTTCTGAGCACCCGTCTGCCCAGTGGCATGTAGGTGTACATTCCAGCCGCCAGTTGACGGATAAATCCTCCCCGCAGCATAAGCTGATGACTGATCACTTCGGCCTCTGCGGGTGCTTCACGCAAGGTTGTCAGTAATAATTGGCTTTGGCGCATGTGTAGCTACCTCCTTATATGGACGATAAAATGTACGCAAAAAGACACATCCGTCAGGGACGAATGTGTCGTGGTACCACCCTTAATTTGACCGTAACCATACACGGAACGGTCCTTCATCAGATAACGGCGTCTAGCCGGTAACGGTTTATCTTACAAACCGCTACAGCTCGCAAGGCAGGGAAACGTTCATTCGCGGCGAGAAACCTTTCAGCCCATGAGTTTCTTCTCTGTACAGCGGGTATTGAACCTTTGATCCTTGGTCTACACTATTCCTATATATTACAATTTTCACCACTTTACACGAAACGTAAGTTCTAGTCAAGGAGATGATCGTCTATCTGGAGCTGTCCAGGGACATGAACGATATTTAGATTTCAAGATAATCAAATTCCGTTGGTTACCATATTGCATAATGAGCGGCCAGATTTTAGGACGAATACGCCTGCGAAAACCCAGAACAAAACGGACAAAGCGAGGCGAAATATCCCAAATACGAACTGCTTCCTCCTTCACTCCTTTAGGTAGCTCCTTGGAAAACAGAAAACGGTTGAGCGAACGTGTGATAACGCCTGTTATTGCTTCAAGCGTACTAACATCCATTACAATGATCGTATCGGCGCGCTGGAGTCGCTCGGTAAAATAACGCTCATGATAATTCCCTTCGATGATCCACTCTTCCCTTTGGAGCACTTCACCCAGCTGTTTGAGAAATTGTTTGTCAGTGCTCCGCTTCCACTCCGGGCCCCAATACAAATCATCCAAAGAGATATACGGCAATTGAGTCCACATGGAAAGACGTTTGGCCAAAAAAGTCTTACCGCTTCCCGGCGAGCCGATCACGATAATACGTTTAGCGTGCTGCACAGCACGAAACTCGTTATCCTGTCCTGCATGTAAGGGCCGCATGGAATAGATCAATCGATAGAGTAAACCTACTACCAAAGAACCTCCCTTTAAAAGCAAATAAAGGAGGCACAGTGGCAGAAAAACAATTACGTATTTCACACTGTCCATCAGACAACATGCTCCTTTTACAAATTCAATAATTGAGGCCATTACGTACGTGAAGCTCCAAATACGCGTTGTTGTAGGGTAGAGTTCTCTTGATTACTTATGTATCTTTCTTTTTAAAATACACGCCCTTGAAAAACACAAAATTTTGCGAATGTGTGCCATACAGCTCCTGAAACCTAGAATGGAGTTTATTCATAGAAAGGGTCTCTGAAACCGTCCGATCCGTTTGCAGGGTCAAGTCGACACAGCTAATTCCAAATTGGCACACTTGCTCCATAGGATAACCTTGGGTAATACCATAAATCATCCCGGCAATAAAAGCATCATCTGCGCCTGTGACATCAATGACCTCTTGAACAGGATGCATAGGAATTTGTCCATGAGTTCCATCCTGAGAGGCGTACAAAACACGATCAGCACCGCAGATAAAAATGACATTTTGAACCCCAAGTTTGTGAAAAATCCGGGTGGCATCCAACATATGCTGATCATCTGTAAGTTCTAGCCCCAAATAGGCTTCAGCCTCCACCGGTTTACATACCAGCCATTCCACCCCATGCAAATTTCGGGGAAGCTTTCTCATCTTGGAGGCTGATACCGAAGAAACGACAATCGGAACCCGATGCTCATGGCAGACATGTATGGTGGCCGCAATTACGTTCATAGAGAAATTAGTGTCCAGCAGAACCAGTCGGGACGAGGCGATTAAAGGAGCATTTTCAAAAATTACTGAAGGACGAATCTGATCATAAATCTCCATTTCTGCTGTCGCTACAATCAGTTCACCACGCTCGTTCAGCAAGGCAGTATAAACCCCAGTTGACGGTTCACCTTTGACTTGTAGAGGAACCACGTGCATGTAACGGCTGGATTGTTCGATAATAAATTCACCTTCCGCATCGTCCCCAACCGCAGTTAGCAGGCTGACCCGCTGACTCAACCTCCCTAAATTTTCGGCTACATTTCGTGCTACCCCACCGCAAGATTGCAGCCTTGTACTGCTCGGATTGGAGGTATGAAGCTGAAATGTACCTTTAATCATGATTTTACGATCCAGATTGGCCCCCCCGATACATAATATTGGTTTGCTAGAGGGCCAAGGCTCGTCCTGTTCATTTTTGTGGATTTTTTTTAATTTCATCATTTGACTCCTTTCTCGAGTCTATTCGTTAGAATGATTTAAATTTGTACAGAAATAGGCACTATATAAAATTAACACGTTCCAAATGTCATATTCCCAAGAATAATGTCGAGTTCGTTAAAATATCCTAAAGTTACACATGCAAAAAAACACCCTATCGTAAAGATGCCTTCCACTTTTACGATAAGGTGCTTGGGTTGGAACTGCGCATAGTTCTTCCTTACATTATTTCAAAATAAATAGAGCTGCTCCGTGAGGAGGTAAATCTGCGGACAGTTCTTGTGCTAAAACACCTAAATCTATATGGTTCCATAAATCTCTGGCATTTGCCTGCCCTTCAATACCAAGGTCTTTTAAGGATACACGCACCTTTGAAGCTTCATCTCCAGCATTAAACAAAGCTACATATACATGACCCTCCTCGTTATGTGAAGTCCAAACGATATGTTCATCCTTTCTATACACCTGCCGCGCATTCAAACCGTTACGATGAGCATTTAACACTTCTTCATTAGTTAGCAAGGAAAGGGTCCATGCATCATTATCCCGCAGTTCCCCCCCGAACATCAGTGGAGATCGGAAAATGCTCCACAAGGTCATCATCGTTAGCTGCTCATCCTTCGTAAAGCGTGTCCATCGGTCATGGCTGCCGGAATCTACCGAATCTACCGAACGAATACCCAGATGACCCAGTGGTAGCATGTCGCAATCCGGCCAGTGACCTGGACCTACATGTTCCGCCCATTTTTCGCAGCGCTCAAACATACCATACAGTAAAGGCCATACATCCCAGAAGTCATCCGTCATACGCCACATATTCGCGTTTGCGATTAAATCGGATGCATGCTCCAGCGGTGCCGGACCAGGCGATAGACTCAACACCATCGGACGTCCGCATTGGGCGATAGCTCGCCTAATCAATTCAATTTCCGCCAAATGAATACCATAGAGACGTGATGCAGCAATGTCATCTACTTTGACAAAATCCACACCCCATTCCGCATACAGGTCAAACAATGAATTATAGTACTCCTGTGCGCCCTCCTTGGATGCATCTACCCCATACATATCTGTGTTCCAAGGACAAATAGAGTTGGGATGCGCAATTTGTCTCGCCGTGGCTGTGGTTCCCAAAATCGGGGTATCCTGGTGCACCGCCTGACGGGAGATGCCTCTCATAATATGTATACCAAATTTCAATCCCAGTCCGTGTACATATTCCGCAAGAGCTTGGAAGCCTCGTCCATCTGCTGCCGAAGGAAAACGATTCACCGCTGGAATAAGACGTGAAAATGAATCCATTTCCAATGGGACAAACGGGCGATACTGTGAAGATACTGCTCCTGACTCATACCACTGAATATCTACCACGACATATTCCCAACCATATTCCTTCAGGTGCTCCGCCATATATTGAGCATTTCCCCGTACTTCCTCTTCCCGTACTGCTGCACCGTAGCAATCCCAGCTATTCCACCCCATAGGGGGTGTATGCGCTGTCAAATGATGTTTCATTTCATTCATCCTTTCATCTAGTAGAACTCATCCTGCTACTAAAAATCCCCTCATCACTACGTTACTATTATAATGTAAACCCTTACTTTTGTCGCTCGTCATCTTTTCCATTTCCACTTTTTATACATTTAAGTTGACTAACTTAAAGAATGTGGTACATTTAAAATTGCTTGTTAAAAAACTTTGACTTGAATCAGAGGGTGATTTTACGTGTGTGAACATGCTTATCGAATTTTGTTGTTTTACAAATATGTCAACATTGAAGATCCTGCCACCTTTACGGCAGAGCATCTGGCTTACTGCAAGGAGCTGGGCGTCAAGGGAAGAATCTTGATTGCTGCGGAAGGAATCAACGGAACACTGTCTGGTACAGTAGAGCAAACGGAGCAATATATGCGTGATTTGCGCGCCAATCCGAAATTCCACGATATCGTTATTAAAATAGATGAGTCTGACGGTCATGCGTTCAAGAAAATATTTGTACGCCATCGTCAGGAGCTTGTTACGCTGCGTCATGAAGATGAGCTGGACCCTAATGAAATTAGCGGTAAGCGTCTGTCACCAAAGGAGTTTTATGAACAGCTTCAAGATGAAGATGTAGTTGTTCTGGACGGACGTAATGACTATGAATATGACATCGGTCATTTCCGCGGGGCTATTCGCCCCGAAGTCGAATCGTTCCGTGAATTTCCACAATGGATTCGCGACAATATGACTCAGTTCAAGGACAAGAAAATCCTGACGTACTGCACCGGAGGTATCCGTTGCGAAAAGTTGTCCGGTCTTCTGATCAAAGAAGGATTTAACGATGTAGGCCAGTTGGATGGCGGCATTGTGACTTACAGCAAGGACCCGGAAGTACAAGGACGTTTATTTGACGGTAAATGCTACGTGTTTGACGAACGAATCTCGATTCCGATCAATCATACGGATGAGGACGTCATTGTTGGCAAGTGCTTCCATTGTGAAACGCCGAGCGATCATTATATCAATTGCCCGGTGTGCAATCTCCAGCATATCGTATGTCCGGATTGCGGAGAACAGCATCAGCACTATTGCTCTGACGATTGCCGAATCAAAGCGGAAACCGTGGCTACTGCATAAATTAGCAGCATCATTGGTTCATTATAACAAGAGGGATGCCCTATTAGCCGTTCAACATGGCTGTGGGCATCCCTTTTGTTGTTTTCACAATAAGTGTCGAAAGCTTCATAGTATGTACCTATGACCTTGATTGTATTTTCATCTTGGACGGGCTCGAAAGTAGCGTCTTATAATGGAAAATGTCATTACAGAAAGGATGGGTGGAATTCATGATTCAAATCGTACTTTCAACTCTATTATCCGTTATCGTTCCGCTGTCCATTCCGGTGATCGCCGGATTTTTACTCGGCAAATTCATGAAGCTGGAAACGAAACCGCTCTCGACTTTGTATTTATATTTTTTAAGCCCCGCAATGATTCTGGACACGCTACTCAAAGCACAGCTTTCCTGGCATGATGTGGCGCAGACTGCCGCTTTTTCAATACTGAACCTGCTGCTGTTGTGGGGAATTGCACAATTAGCGGGGAAAATCTTTAGACTGAGCACTCCGGAAACGGCTGGACTTACCTTAATCTCTACGCTGACCAATAGTGCAAATTATGGCCTGCCCCTTATTTTACTTGCCTTTGGGCAGCTCGGTCTGGATAAAGCCTCCGTGTATGTCGTCATCCAGATGATTATGGTCAATACCATTGGCGTTTACTTTGCAGCCCGCTCTGAATTTTCTGTTCAAAGTGCTGTTAAGTCGGTGTTTTCACTTCCTGCGATCTATGCAGCTCTACTTGCCATGGGACTGCGGTTGCTGGACTGGCATCTTCCCTTAGGGATTCAGTCAGGCGTCTCGATGATTGCTGCCGCCTATTCTCCGGTCGTGCTTGCGATCCTTGGTACCCAGATGGCTTATGTAAAAATATTCAAGCTGGAGTCGTCTATTAAAAAAGCCAGCTATGCCGGACTAACAATTCGGCTTCTACTCTCGCCGCTTGCGGCTTGTCTTGCTATGCTGATACTGGGAATTTCAGGCCTTTTGTTCTCCGTTCTCTTCATTTTGGCCTCGATGCCGGTTGCTGTGAATGCTGTCATTTTAGCAGAAAAATTTAATGCATCGCCAAAACTGGTTTCCACCTGCATCCTGTGGAGCACGCTTGCCTCATTCCTGATTTTGCCTATTCTGATTATGTTGGTAGCAGGTTAGCGAGCAAAAAAGACTCTCTACACCATAGAGAGCCATGCGCGATTCTGTCTCCATTCTACTTGCACAGGCGTTTCAAAAAAAGCACTAAGCGTTTCACTGCTTAGAATATCAGTCGTTTTACCTTTGGCAAATACCGTGCCCCGGCGGATTAGAATCGTATGCGTGTACATCGGTAGAATTTCTTCGATATGATGTGTAACATACAGTAAATTCGGCGAAGCCGGCGACTCCGATAACTGGCGAACGCTATCCAGCAATGCTTCCCGGGAGAAAAAGTCCAAACCATTACACGCCTCGTCCAAAATCAGTAGCTTGGGCGAGGCCATTAATGCACGGGCGATAAGCACTTTTTGCTTTTCTCCCTGTGAGCATCCCTGATACAACCGATCCACCAGATGAGCACACCCCAGTTGTGTCATAAGCTGAACGGCCTGTTCATAATCTGTATCCGTCGTCTGATCATAAAGTCCAATGGAGGCAAATTTGCCACTAATGACAACATCCTGCGTACGCTGACTCCCATTAATTCTTTCCTGTAAAGAGGAACTGACCCAACCGATAGATTTGCGCAGTTCCCTCAGATCCACATCTCCAAAGGTATGGCCCAATACACCGACACTACCTGTGGTTGGCCATATGTAACCGTTAATCATATTGAGCATCGTTGTTTTACCTGACCCATTCAAGCCGAGTACAGCCCAGTGCTCTCCCTCAGCTACCTGCCAATTGATTTGGTCCAGTATGGTGCGGTTATCTCTCTTCCAGCTTACATTGTTAAGTTCAATGACAGAATTCATGGCATACATCCTTTCTATTCGTCGTATCATCAGATGTTTATACGCATAGTAAAGATCATCGTTAGTACGTCTAGCTTCTCTTTCATGTAAGCATAGCATAGGGTCACTGGTTGTTCAATTTTAAATAACCCACTCCATTGTTCATATAGGAGTGGGCTCAACATGTACTGCTCATGTAAATTCTCTCGCTTCATCTACTGTTTCTTACGTTCGCGAAATCGACGTACCTTCATCAAATTACCGCACATCTTATCGTCGCAAAATCGCTTTGACCGATTTCGGGTATCATCGTAAAATACCCATCGGCAATCGGTATTATCGCAAATACGAATTCTAGAGCCGCCGCTATTGACGAATGCCTGGGCAAAATCGGCTACCACCTCTGCCAGCACTTTTTTCCAGCCGTTTGCCACAGGTTCCAGCACAATGTTGAAATGCTCATCCTGTTGCTTTAATAAGCGAGTGACCGGCCCCCCTTCTATCATCTTCCGGTTAATCGTATCCACCAGATCAGATGTCATTTGTCCTCCGGAAGTCAGGTGCTCAGCGAAGCTACGCAATTCCCGCCGGAGAATTTGCATTTCTTCGATATCTTCTGCACTGGCTGGGACCGGAGCGGAAAATTGCCACTGTATGAGAAAGTCATTTTGCCATTCCGGCTTCAACAAACGATCTTCTGAACGCCCGCTACCTCTCCAGTCATGCCATTCGCTGTTTACAAAATCAGTCCAAAGTGTATTCAAAAGAGTTCCCCCTACCGCCTGTAACCACTAAAATCATTTTAACTGGTTGCAAATCTTATTTTGTCATGCTACATTATTAATTGTAACGATTTATTCTACATTTAGCTAGTTACATCCCTACAAAAGGAGTTGGGTTAGGTGAGCCGAGATCGAGTAAATATGCTGGTATTGCAAAGAGAAAATTCATGGGATAAGGAAGAATGGATTGTTCCTCTTGCCGCAGCACTTCACGGTGTGAATACACAGGAAGCCACTTGGACACCACCAGGTGGAGGAAACACGATTTGGCAAACGGTTCGTCACATTAATTATTACAATGAGCGTATTTTGAGACGTTTAACTGACCGACCTGTAAGCTCAACTGGAATAAGCAACGATGAGACATTCGGTCCGCCAGGGGATACTGAAGACCATGAAGGATGGCAGAAGACACTGAAAGAAGCAGAAGCTATTGTAAACCAACTGCTTGTCGCCATTACTGCTTTGACTGATGCTGATCTGGATAAGCCTTTCGGCTCCGAAACTCTCGGTGCAGAATTATCGCGGTGGACGCTGCACGATGCATATCATAGTGGACAAATCGTACTTATACGTAAACAACTGGGTACTTGGCGCGTTTAAAAATAAATATCCTAATTAAAAAGGATGAATTATGAAATATTCATCCTTTTTTCTGTATTAGCTGCTGGCAATGAAGCAATCTACTGGTCAAGATATTTTTTCTTTTTTTGAATCTTTAATTACATTCTTATTTTTATCTTTACTCTTATCTTTATTCTTGTCTTTATTTGTATCTTTGCTTGGGACGGAGACTTTCCTTTTTTCATTAGCCAGTCGCCAATAGCTTAACACTTTACGGTACATGGACTTATCTGTTAATTGGTTAAAAATATATGGGTCCGGCTTCGTATTCACCTCAATAATCCACGGGATAAAGCGATGATCCAGTCCAATGTCCACACCAATTTGCCGGAAATTCGGATATGTTTTTTGCAGTTGTTTGGCGATGGTAAGACCCAGTTCATTTAGTTTCTTGACCAGCTCCGCCTGTTTGCTTTGCGATAAATGGGATTTTAGTAACTGCTCCAAGGCCATCGGCTTACCACCACTATGATAGTTAGTCACGATTTTACGAGGATGACCAAGACGTCCAATAATTCCGGTAGACTCCCATAGCCCTTTTTCATTCCGCTGCACCATAACCCGAATATCAAAATAACGCATTTGATGGCGTAGTAAATGGATTCCCTTTTGAATGAGATAACTTTTCTTCCCCGTATGTTTCGATAGGCTGGTATATAGTGCATCCAAATGTTTGAATTCTTGACGCGTTTCCTCATATTGATAGGCGAAACGCTGGCCGGCCTCCTGCTCTACTCTCATTACACCTTTACCAAAGGTACCTCGCTCGGGTTTTACATAGACCATACCGTATTTCTCCAGCATTGACTTCAAATTTGCTTTGTTATATTTGCGAGTTTCTGGTACATAAGGTTTGATGCTTCCATGCTGGAGCAACAATTGGGTTTTATGCCATTTGCTGCGCAACGCCTGCGCTTGTGAAGAATTCACTTGCCCCTCTCCTCTCTACTCTCAGGTAGAACGCTCCTGTTAAAAAAGATCAATCTATCGTATGCGCTAACTCCCCATTCGAAGCTTCATCAGCCCTGTCCTGCATAGAAATGGACGTTTGACCTGCCCGGTCGAAAACGCCTGTCCAAGCATACGATATTGGGAGACGCTGGGAGCGTATATTTGCACATATAGGGAGTGAATAACATGTCAGCGCAATCGGATGGGCCACGAGAGGGTTCCCTTACAATCGATATTCTGATTCCCGCAATTGATAAAGATATTGCCACACTACCGCTGGTGATTGACAGTCTGCGCCGTCACGTGCAGCACCGAATTGGAACTATTTATATCGTTTCACCGCAAAGCACCGGGATTCGCCGTCTGTGCGTAAACAAGAAATGTACATTTATAGACGAAAAAACGGTGCTGCCCATCACCAAAAAACATATTCATTACGGGACAACGCGCTGGGACCGCTCAGGCTGGCTGTATCAACAATTGCTCAAAATGAATGGCGACAAAATCAGTAAAGCCTCTTTTTTTCTCGTCATTGACGCGGACACGATTTTGATTCGTCCACATACGTTCCGTAAAGACGGAAAAACGATTTTTTACTACCGCAGCTGGAGCCAGCCTGAGTATTTTCGCACCTATCACAAGCTGATAGGCGTTAAAGCTCCCTCACCAAAGTCCTTTGTTACTCACTATATGCTTTTTGAAAAAGCTCGGCTTACCCAGCTCAAGCAAGTTATCGAGGCCCGACATGGAAAACCTTGGTACAGCGCAATTATCCACAGTATAGACCGGACAAAACAGTTTGGGTTTTCCGAATATGAAACGTATGCCAACTATTTATACAGCAATCAACCCTCTCGGATGATTTTGCGCAAGTCATTGAATAAAGCGCTTCATAGTCGGGCTTCTTCCCTGTCGCAAAAACAATTGGATGTCTTGGCCAAGAGCTATCGCTCCTTATCTTTTCATCAACGCAAGGTGTACCAGCTTGCTCCAAAAACAAAGATTGAATCATCGCTAAAATAGTTCTTAAAATCCTGCAAAATGATGCAGTACAATGGATCTGCATTGAAGGAGGAAACGTCCGTGCGCATCGTATTGTTATGCGGTGGTGCCGGAAAACGGCTATGGCCACTATCCAACGAAATCCGGTCGAAGCTGTTTCTCCGGTTGTTGTCCGCTCCTGACGGGCGAAAGGAATCTATGCTCAGCCGGGTGTACCGTCAGCTCACCTTAGCCGGGCTGGATTCCTCAGCCCTGCTTCTGGCTCATCGGAGTCAGGTAAATCTAGCCTTTCGCCATACAGAAGGTCGTCTGCCCGTTCTAGGCGAGCCTGCCAAACGGGGAACCTTCACCGCAGCTGCACTGGCGGCTGCTTATTTTCACACCAGAGGCACGGGGCTGGATGAAGTTCTCTGCATTGCTCCAGCGGACATGTATGCAGGGGAGGATTTCTTCCATAGCATAGCAGCGCTCTCCGGCTTATTGCTTGAGAGCGGAGCCGATCTGGCTATGCTTGGGACAAGGCCTACTCATCCCTCCGACCAATACGGCTATGTCGTTCCGGGTCTGCAAATGATACGGGAAGGGAAAACTTCTTATGCGCAAGTTGCCCGCTTCACAGAAAAGCCGGATCTCTCCGGGGCACAACAGCTTATTCATCAGGGCGCGCTGTGGAACTGTGGTGTTTACGCTTTTACATTACGGTATATGCTGTCCTGTATGGAGCGAAGTTATTTGCCGCTGAACGATAAAGCATTATGCGCAATGTATGATAGCCTCCCGGTTCGCAGTTTTGATGAGGAGATTGCAGAGCGTGCCGAACATGCCATCGTCCTGCCCTACGATGGCGAATGGCACGACATCGGCAACTGGCAGGCCCTAACAGAGCAGCTAAGCAGCCAAGTGATCGGGCGTGGACAGATTAGTGGTCAGACTCTTGGTACGCACATCGTCAATGAGCTGCCCTATCCAATTCATGTCATTGGCGTGGAAGATATTATTGCTGCTGCGAGTCCCGACGGCATTCTCATTGCGTCCAAGAGCCATGCCCACGTAATCAAGGAGCAGCTAGGTAAACTTCAACTTCACCCCATGCATGGTGAAACCTCTTGGGGCAGTTACCGGGTGCTGGACGAGTTTGATCATCGGAGTCTGAACGATATACTGGCCATACGGCTGACGGTACTGCCAGATCACCGCTTGAATGGCCGTATTCACGGCAGTGGACTTAAAGTATGGACGATTGTGTCCGGTCGTGGAGAGGTCATGCTGAACGGAGAGCGTTTTGCTGCCGCAAGCGGTTCTGTATTTAGCATTCCGGTTGATACGTATCACACGATCCGTGCCGATCTGGATACACCACTGGAGCTGATTGAGGTACGTCTGGGGAACAGCTTGGTGAATGCCTTCTATAAATCCGAGGCCTGACAACACATAGATCAGGATTTTGCAAAATTCGATTCCAGTCGCTCCAAAGTGCAATATATAGACGAACTAGAGCATTGCGATCTATATATTGTTCATTGGAAGTCGCTTATTAGATTTTTGCAAAATCCTCAGATATAACATAGCACGCTGAACGGAGGTCGCACATAATAAATCGCTCCTGAGCAAGGTGAAAAAATCCTTGCTCCAGAAGCGATTTTATTTTGTGATGCCATATTTTCTTGAGATAATAGTTCTAACCTTGGCAGATAAATATACCTCGTTGCCTTTGACTATTCCGGCTTCTTTTAAAAAATGCCGGACAATCTCTAACTGATAGTGTATGCGTACTTTCTTGGGCAGGCTCCAACCCGTTTCCACGGTAACCGCGCGTGCACCTAAAATGCGGGCTGCAGCAGTGCGGGAGGAACCTGGGAGCTCATGCAGCCGAATGTTGAAATGTCGGTCGCTCACCTGGATGGAGCGATTCATTCGCTTAATAATCCGGCGAACCGCAGGAACCACCGAATTGGCTTTGTTGGTGATTAGCGTTTGACCAAGCACCTTGGAATCCTTTTGTGACAATCCGTTAGCCTCATGCAAGTCGAGATACCATTCCGGTTGATGCTTTTGTGTTAATTTGAATAGAGCAGCGGAAAGTGGTTGTGTTGCCAGCTGCTTTTTTTTGCGCGGAAAGGTTCGATTAAGATCAGGTATTCCTCTAATCCGTTTGCGGTAAGCCTCTTGATTTACAATCGGTACAATTATAAGCTTACCCTGGCTAAATCGCAGTTTTTGCTGATTCAAAAGCTTTACCAGTTTCTCAGCAGCTCGTATGCTTGCTATTTCTTTACCATGTATTCCCGCCACCACCATCACACACGGACCTTTCTGTGCCCCTGTGGCTATATAATAAGGAGTTGCCCAAGAGCCCTTTCCGAGCATATACCGTTTAACCTGCATTCCCCTCACCTCCGTGTAGGCTGTCGTTGTCCTCTCTTGTGTTCTCTCCGACGGATGATTTCACGGTATAGTCTTAAGTAGTTACTGGTCATCTGTTTGTTGGTAAATCTTTGAGTCACATACAAACGCAGCTTCGCTGGTGACGGGTAGTTTTTTTGCTGTGCTTTTCGTGCCATTTGGCTAACCGATTTGCAAATCAACTGTGGAAAGCCCGAGAGCACCTCGGGAACGGAGCCGTTTTTTAATGCCAGCACTGGTGTTCCACAAGCCATGGCCTCAACCATAACGAGTCCAAATGGCTCTTCCCACAGTGTCGGAAACAACAGACACTCTGCATGTTTCAGCAATTTCTGTTTCTGCTCGCCTCCAACTGCCCCCACATAGCGTATATTCGGATTACGCTGAATTCGTTTCTGAATCTCTTTGCGGAAAAATTCTGGAGCTTTGATAGGACCTGCAATAAGCAGTTTTTTTCCTGTTCGTTCTGCAACCTGAATGGCCTGCAATACACCTTTATTTCGTATAATTCTGCCCATGAACAGCAAGTAGCCACGCTTCTCACTGCTGAACTCGTATTCATGTGTGTTAATGCCGTTATAGATATAAAATCCTTTGCCCCTGCCCATCAGCTGACGTGCTCGTTTACTGACATATACCGGGTTTTTACCGTGTCTCTTCACTGGAAGATGAACGGTGCATACTGATGGACAAGGCAGCTTCCTACGCCCTACAGCAGAACGAAAGGTATGATCATGAATGATATGTGTGTCGGAAGGCATATGCCGGAGTACATATTGGGGGATCTGACTATGTTTCAAACCCTTGGGATAGGTAATCAACCGCGCACTGCTCCTGCTCCCAAGAGCGGCAAAAAGAGATACATGATGCCCTCGTCTCACCAATTCCTCAGTTAATTCATGCACGACCTTTTCCGTTCCGCCCTTGTTGGAGGGTACCGGCTGTGCATCTGGATAGTTGGAAATGACCTGAACAATGGTTAGACGCCGTTTTTTGAGTGCTTTATTCTGCTTTGAAGCCATACGAATTCCCCTTCCTGACCGGAAATACGGTGTGATCCTTACAATGTCAACGGGAATCAGAGCATACTCCCGTACAAGTTATAAATTGTAGTATATAGGTATGTATATTTTGCGTGATTGCTTGTGCCAATCGTCTGCAAGTCGCTTTTTGTCATACGAGCCTATCTATAAGTGGAGCCTATACAATTTGTCAAGCCAAAATTAAGGAGAAAATTCTCATCGTTTTCTAATAAATGAGGACAAAGCGTTGGGGTAACAGGTTTGTAACCATGAGTGGTAAATTCCGGATATTTTATTTGTGTTATTGTCATTTCAGGACATCAACACAATACGAATAACGGAGGAATTTATATATGAAACATACTTCTAAAAAATTGTGGATGGGTATTTGCTTTACTATGACTTTGGCATTGAGCGCAGGGAGCTTCGTCGTTGGACCAGCCACCACTCATGCTGCTTCGGCAAGTAAAGCTGATCGGATTATTTCTAAAGGCTCCCAGTTTATGGGCGTGCGTTATGAGCATGGAGCCCCAGCTGGCAATACAAGCTCTTTTGACTGCTCTTCATTCACTCAATATGTATTTGCACAAAATGGCATTAAGCTACCACGTTCGTCTAGACAGCAATCAACTGTTGGCACTTTTGTACCGCGTAGTCAGCTGAAAAAAGGCGATTTGGTCTTTTTCTATGCACCAATTCATCATGTAGCCATTTACATGGGGAACGGCAAAATTCTGCATACGTATGGTAAAGGCGGCGTAACGGTTACAGATCTAAATTCCGGATGGTGGAGTCGCAATTACACAACAGCACGTCGTGTCCTTTAGAATAAATTTCAGATGATAAAAAGGGCTGTCCCGCTAGTAGATATATCTACTGGAGGGACAGCCTTTCCTGTTGTCTTTGGGGCAGCGTGACGATGACTACCGTTCCTTCTCCTTCTACGCTCTCCATGCGTATCGTACCCTGATGGGCATCTGTAATTGCCTTGGCAATTGGCAACCCCAGCCCCGTTCCTCCGGTTTTACGATGCCTGGAGCTATCTACCCGATAAAATCGTTCAAAGACCCGCTTGATCTCGCCCTCAGGTATTCCGATCCCATAATCCTTAACCTGGATATAGACATCCTTTTCATCTGTAGATAACCCTATTTCGATCTCATCCGAGCTGTATTTTAATGCATTATCCAGCAGGATCACTAGCAACTGCTTTATTTTTGTCAGATTGGCATCCAGCCAAATTTCGTTCTCTTCTGTTAAAATAGAAATTTGACGATCATGTACAGGCTTGAGATGCGCTACCACCTGTTGACAACAACCGATCATTTCTATCCGCTCATGCGGCTCAGGATCTTTCTGCTGTGAGGAGGCAAGAGTCAGCAACTGCTGTGTCATCGTACGCATTCGCTGAGTTTCTTCATAGATCGATTCAATGGATTCCTTACGAATGTCCTCGTCACGCGTGCCCCACCGCCGCAGCATGTTGGCATAGCCCTCAATAATCATAAGAGTGGTGTTCAGCTCATGTGAGGCATCTGAAACAAACTGCTGCTGGCTCTGAAAGCTTTCTTCTAATCTCTCCATCATTCGGTTAAAAGTGGCGGTCATTTGGGACAATTCATCTTGATTATGACTGCCAGCGGGGATTTTTTTAAATTTCAAGCTTCTTTCAATTTCCTGCATCGTTTGAATACTACTGGAAATCGGCAGCAATATGGCATTCGCCAAAATCGTGCTTCCTACCAAGCTTAGCAACATAGCCCCTACAGTCGATGTGATGAGAATCGTATTTAAAATATCGAGATTGGTTTCGAGTGCATCCCATTTTTCCACGATCTCCAGCGTCCCCTTCTGATTGCCCTCCAGAGAAAGCACAGGCAGATGGATAACCAGAATTTTATGACCCTGTACATCTGTCAGTTGAGAGCTTTGAGAAGTGTTAAAACGTATATCGCCCAGCTTAAAGCGGGACTGGCGACTTACTTCATACAAAAGTCGGGATTGCTGATCAAATACCCTCAAAATGGTATCTCCAGAAAGCTCATCTTTCAGTTTGGGGCCCCATGCATTCTTCAGAATCATCGTGGGTCCGGTTTCGGCAATGATTTCAGTCCACTTATTTTGCAGCACTTCTCTTTCATTTCGCGTAGCGATTTTGACGAACAATAGGTGAACTGTAACATCCACAAACAGGAGTATCGACATCACTAAAATAGAACTGAGCAGGGTGATTTTGGTCCGAAGCTTCACTAGTCTTCCTCCCGGATGAAGTACCCAACACCGCGCACGGTTTTTATCAATTTCTTTTTGTATCCATGATCAATTTTTTTGCGAACATACCGGATATACACATCTACGACATTCGTATCACCGACAAAATCAAATCCCCACACGTCCTGAATCATTTGATCCCGCTGCAATACCTGATTTTTGTGCTCCATCAGATAAAGAAGCAGATCATATTCTTTTGGCGTCAGTTCGATTCGGTTTCCTTCCCGCACCACTGACCTAGTTTTGCGTTCCAACACCAAACTATCCACTTGGAGCCTAGACGACGGCTTGTCCTCTTCTTGTAAAGCGGTAGCTGTTGGCTCCATTTGATGCCTCATACTGGCCCGCATCCGCGCTAATAACTCCTCGATCTCAAAAGGCTTCGTAATGTAATCATTGGCACCTTCATCCAGACCTGAAACCTTATCAGGAGTCGTGTTACGTGCAGTGACCATAATTACTGGTGTATGATTGTCCACTTTTCGAATCTGCTTCAGTACCTCGACCCCGTTCATCTCCGGCAGCATTACATCCAAAATGATGATATCCCATGTACGTGCTAGAGCTTTTTCCAATCCTTCTCTGCCCGTCTGTGCGATTTCAACTGCATATCCTTCATGGGATAACTCCAACTGAAGCAATCTGGATATCTTCTCTTCATCATCAATGACCAGCACCGACTTTTCCATCGCAAAACCACCTATTTTCTATAGAAAAAACAAATGAGTAATGGAAATGACATTCATTTTTTATTTGATTTTAAGCTTTTATCCGTGTAGTCGCTCTATAATATAACTTTGTTATTCAATTTTTTGATGTTAAGGAGTAATTTATTCATGTTAATTAATGTAGATTATGCTTTATTTCACTGGATCAATGAACTGGCTAATTCCCTCGCCTTTTTGAATGGAACCATGCGTTTCTTGGCGCAATATGCACCATATTTATTCGGAGTGGCTTTGCTGATTTACTGGTTCACTTTTAAAATGCCGCATCGGATGATGGTTTTAGAAGCCGTTATAACGGTTTGTATCGGTTTTGTAATTAGTTGGGGCCTTGGACATTTGTTTTACAGAGATCGACCTTTTGTCGGACATTCAGTCATTCAGCTTGTTCACCATGATCCTAATGCTTCATTCCCAAGTAACCATGCACTTGGAGCGTTTGCTCTGGCTTCCATTTTATGGCTTCATCATCAAAAATTCCGTGTTCTCTGGGTTATCTTGGCTGTACTCATCGCAGTATCCCGCGTGTGGACCGGAGTGCATTATCCCTCGGATATTTTGGCAGGTGCGCTTATTGGTGCAGGTTGTGCCGTCGGCGTTCATCAATTCATTCGAAGCCGGAAGCTTCCTGGCATCTTCATGCAGGCGGCTATTATATTTTATGGAAAATGGGAGCAGAAGCTGGGGCTCAATCCTGGTGAACAGGCCAGAACTAAGATGACTGAACACACTTCCTCTGTCCAAATGAAAAGCAGACGCTAAAGCGTCTGCTTTTTTATATGCTTCATTTATTTATGCTACCTATTATGCTGTCGATTTGGAGCGAAGTGGCAGCATTCGTCGTTCTTCGTACCGCTGATAAAACCAAATACAAGCCGCCATCCAGCAGCCACTCATAAAATAGCCACCCACAACGTCGCTCGGATAATGTACGCCCAAATAAATGCGGCTCGTTCCGATTGCTACAATCAGCAGACTGCTGAGCACAATAAGAAGGATACGCCCCAGCCTAGAAGGAACATGCTTCCACACTAAAAATGTCAGCGCAGCGTACATGCTGAAAGCTGTCATGGAATGTCCGCTCGGAAAGCTGTATCCATTCTCTTCAATAATACGGTTAATCTCCGGTCTCGCACGCTGAAAAAGCAATTTCAGTATCGTATTCAGCATTACCGATCCCAACACAGCAGCCGCCAAAAAAAGCAGTTCTCTGCGGTGTCCCAATACTCTATAAAGCACGAACATGGCAATTAAAATGATGATCACAACTGGAATCCCGCTGCCGATCATGGTGAAAAATTTCATTAGACGGGTCATGGCGGGCGACTCCAGCTGTCGAATAGCCGTAATAATTTTCTGGTCAAAATACCGTATTTGATTGTCGCTCACCCATAATGCGATTAAGCCAAAACCGAGCGCACATACTATACATGTGAGCAGTGCTAAGGAAATGGGCAGCTTTGTTGGTGTTTTCTTCATTTTCTATAGTTCCTCCATAACATTCATTGCGTGATAAAACAAAGTCCAGCATTAGCTTTCGTATATATCTTACTTTACCCATTTTTCTGTTATCATTTCATTCAAAGACTAGGTGCATCCTCCACATGTCGAAACCCATTTTTTTGGAAAAGGTGGGGTCAGGCGCCCATGAGGTATCCCTGTTGGTATATAGCCGGGTGCTTTTTGCACGCTTCTCATGCAATAGCATCCGTCCTCCTTTATTTGATGATCATATCATTCTATGGACGTGGTTGGAGTTCTCATATAGCCTCTCCCAACTTTAAGAATCATTTTATAATATAAGGATTTCATATTGACTACAAAATCACAAGCGGAATGTAGCGAAAAAGCAGCATCAAAAAAGGACGCCATTCTAAGCCTTATAAACGGCTCGAATGACATCCTATGATTACACGTGGCATACTACAAGCGCAAATCTTAAGTTAAACAAATATCATCTTCTATTTAGGTTGGTGTGACTTCTCCAAGTTTAACCTTACTCTCTGCTTCCTCTATTGGATAGCGTCTGCGGAACCACAGCGACTGAAGCAGCAAAAAGGTGCCGCTTACTGTCCAATATAATGGCATGGCAGAAGGGGCATTAAAGGAAAAGACCGCCATCATAATCGGTGAAAGATAGCCCATGATCGCAAATTGCTTGCGCTGGTCAGGCGTCATCTGAAGCTGAGAAAGCTTGGCCTGTGCCAAGTATACAACTGCGACGACGATTGCCAAAATCCAGTCCGGCTGTCCGAGCCGGAACCATAGGAAGGAGTGAGACGCCAGCTCCGGGGTTAAGCGGATTGCAGTGTACATACCGCTCAAGATCGGGAGCTGAATGAGAATAGGCAGACAACCGATATTAAGCGGATTGAATTGATGCTCTTTATAAAGCGACATCATTTCCTGCTGCATACTCTGCTGGCTGGTGGTATCTTTCTTGTTTTCATACTTCTTCTTAATTCGGTCCAAGTCGGGCTGCATGGCGCTCATCTTACGCTTCATCCCCTGCTGGGCACGCGTTTGACGCATCATAAGAGGCAGTAAGGCCAGCCGGACAATGAATGTCAAAGTCATAATCGCCAGCCCAAAGCTTCCACCAAACCATTGCGCCAATTGCTGAATAAGCCAAGAAAGCGGGAACACCACGTAATGATTAAAAAATCCGGGTGTCTGTGCATTTATCTCCGCAGCATTCGCACCACAACCAGACAGCAGCATAACCACCGCCAACGCTACCATTAATCCTAATATCCGTTCTTTTTTACCCCAAAAGGTGAATCCCTTGAATCGTTTCATATGTTCCTCCTCGTTGATTGGCTGTGCCATCGTTCAACGAGGGAGAACAATCGGATGCATCTTCATCCGGCGCTTCCTTACGCCGGATATGTCGGGCCAGCCGGACAGGCATGTCCTGTCCACGGGCAGACATCGGCATCTGTGGAGAAGCATGCGACCTTACGGGCCCGCCTTCGACCCAGCATTCGGGTACATTGCCGTGCAAATGAGCGAGATATGCATAAGTCACTGTGCACAGCAAGCCGATTGTAAATAAATAAGGGAGTAGGTCCTGGAGCTCAAACAAGGGATTCACCTCCTTCGGTTTGTTGCTACAATTATAGCACGAAAACCGGACAAGCGACTAATCTTTAATTAGAGATACAGGTTGGACACAAGCAACTGAATTTAAGTATTTATGCTCAAAACAACCAAAATGTAAATACAACATGAAACTTTTGGGTTTATTTACAGTCTAATCAAAGGTGACTTTCTATAAAGCCTTACTCCCCTATTAACCATTAAAGGAGCCAGCGCGTATGAGAAAAACGATACACAGCACATTGTTTACAGGATTGGCGTTAGCCAGCATTGGGCTGCCCTTAATCAGCGATGGATTCACTGAAAAGGCAAGTGCAGAGCAATCTGCAGTCTCCATGAGTAACGCCGCTTATAGCACCACAATCCAGGCACCTGTGATCAAACCTTCCTGGTCTTTTCCCGTTATCCCAATCGATAGAAACCGATATCCAGATAAGGCGGTAGCAATAGCGGAAAACGGTAAGGTATTCGCGGTTGACTCGAACCATAGACTGGTTGCCCTTGAGGCCAGTTCGGGTCGGAAATTGTGGCAATATGGTGATCAACTTACCCCTGTTTTAACGTACAACAAAGGTATCATCTACGGAATGACACGAAGCGGTTCTATCTATGCCGTTACAGAAGCTGGCAAGAAAGTGTGGTCCACTCCGCTTGGATTTACTGAAGCATATGGTATTCAGCGCATTGGTCCAACTATATATATTATGCAATCGGTGCAAACGGCTGCCATTGATGCTGTCAGTGGCAAGGTGAAGTGGAAAATCAGTGAGGATAAGAACTCATACAGTGGTTTGGGCGAAATAATGGAAACTGACGGTGTGCTTATCCGCAACTATAATGTACAGGGCAGCCTGACCTTTGAACAGATTAATGCCTATGACGCTAAAACCGGCAAAAAGCTTTGGGACAGCTTCAGAAGTTCTTTTCCACTGGCCGTTAAAGACGGGATTGTCTACTCTGTTGCCAATACGTTTATGATTGATGATGACCCGGTAAATCGAAAAGTTACGATAGCACAGTACGACCTCAAGACAGGTGAATCCAAAGGAGATCGTCAGTACCGATGGACTGAGGCTGAAAATAAAGATGGCACTTTCCAATCTGGAGGCATATACGGTTCTGCTTTTTTGTACGGTAAAGACCTTTATGTCTTTCAGGGAAAGATACTAGCTTCCTATGACTTCTGGAACTATAAACCAGATAGCAAACCTGCTCGCAAGTGGGCGCAAAATGGCTATGATCAACTTGTTCCTTTATTGTCTATTCATGAAGGTCGCATGTTCTACCAAGATTTTAGTACATCCAGACTGACTGCTATGAAGCTGTCCTCAGGTCAATTCATTCATTACGACGGCGATAATCCGACCGTTCAAGCTGACGTATTCGGTAAAGGAGTCTATGTCGGGCAATCAGATGGCGTATTTCATGGCTATGATTTGATGAGCTTAAAGCCCGTGTTTGCTGTCAACACAGGCTCACGCTCCTTCGGTCCAACGCTCAAATCCGGTGGAATGATATTTATTCAAAGCGGAAACCGTCTGCTTGGCGTCAAGCTCCCTGCTTCTTTAAAATAAGACCAAAGATTTTAAGCAGCATTCTCGCTGGAACAGCAAAAGGTTAACGGATAGCAAGCATACGATTCAATGCTAGTACAGCATCCTGTCTGATCTGAGCATCCACACGAATCACACCCACAGGCTCACCCCGATCAAACTGCTCCATTGCCCACAGCAAATGGGGAAGATCGATCCGGTTCATGGTCAGACAGGGACACATATCGGGATTGAGCGATTCAATCTGCTGTTCAGGGTACTGCTGTTTGATTCGTTGCACGAGATTCATTTCTGTGCCAACAGCCCATTGGGTTCCCGGCTCTGCCGCGCGAATGGTATCGATGATGAATTTTGTGGAGCCCGCGCAATCTGCGAGCTGTACGACCTCATAAGAGCATTCGGGGTGCACGATGACCCGGATGTTCTTATCACGCTCGCGGACATTGCGAATGTGATCTACCGTGAATTTTTCATGAACAGAGCAATGTCCTTTCCATAAAATAATTTTTACGGTTGCCGGGTCCTGTTCAGTCTCCAGCTGATCGGTCATGGGATTCCACACGGCCATTTCAGCCAGCGGAATTCCAAGATCGTAAGCTGTATTGCGGCCCAAATGCTGATCCGGCAAAAACAAAATACGTTCCTTTTGCTTCAGCGCCCATTCCAGCACTTGTTTGGCATTCGAAGAGGTCACGGTAGCCCCGCCATGTCGCCCTACAAAGGCTTTGATCTCTGCTGTGGAATTTACATACGTTAACGGTATGATCGTATCTCCTACCCATTCCTGTAAATGCTTCCATGCTCGTTCTGTCTGCTCCACATTCGCCATATCTGCCATCGAGCAGCCTGCACGCATATCCGGCAGGACAACAGTCTGTCGATCAGTAGTCAGCATATCCGCTGTCTCGGCCATAAAATGTACCCCACAAAATACAATAAACTCCGCTTCCTGATTTTGTGCAGCCATTTGAGCAAGCTGTAGAGAATCTCCTGTTATATCAGCAAACTGAATAACCTCGTCCTTCTGATAGTGATGGCCCGGTATAAGCAGCTTGGGTCCCCATTTTTGTTTCAACTCGGCCACTCGCTGCTCCATGTCAGCAACCGTCAGTGTCTTATAATGCTCTGGTATAAGCCCTCTATTTCCTTGTAAAATGTCAAGCATAGACATTAGAATCCCTCCATATCGATGCGGCTGATCGTTTCCGCTCTCACGAACAGATAACCGCTTTGTGTACATAACTGTTTACAAGTGTCTTGACACTTATATTTACACATGACTACAATAATCTCAAGAGTTTTTGAATGGAATTATTTTTAAGCAGGGAGGAATTACTGTGATTTATCTGGACTATGCCGCTTCCACACCTATGTGTGACGAAGCTTTAAATATGTATAACGTATTAAATAAGGAAATGTTCGGAAATGCCAGCAGCCTCCATGATGCGGGCGGTCAAGCAGCCTACACGCTGGATTACAGCAGGCAACGAATAGCAAATATGATTGGCGGGCAAAAGGAAGGCATCTATTTTACAACCGGGGGAACAGAATCCAATATGTTGATTGTGCAATCAATCCTGAACGGGTTGCCGCCGCATAAAAAGCATTGGATCATGAGCGCTTTGGAACATCACTCGATGTACAACCTTGCTACTTTGCTGGAACGTCAGGGCTATGAACTGACCATTGTGCAACCGGATCGGGAAGGACGAATGACTCGCGAAGCTCTTTTACCTCACCTGAGAGAAAACACCGGACTTGTATCTGTACAACACGCCAATTCGGAAACGGGACTGGTTCAGGACCTTGCTGCCATATCTCCCCTGCTACACGAACGGGGTATTTTGCTGCACAGTGATGCGGTACAGACATTTGGGAATATTCTCTTAGATGTAGAAGCCATGGGAGTAGATGCACTCTCTGTATCGAGCCATAAAGTGTATGGCCCCAAAGGTGTCGGTGCTGCATATCTCAAACCCGGAACCCCGTGGCGTCCCGTGTACCCTGATACGCTACATGAAAACGGATTTCGTCCTGGAACGGTTAATGTTCCCGGGATTGCAGCCTTTGTCGCGGCGGCAGAAATGATGACCGAACAGATGGAGTCGCATCAGGAGCGATATGCTACCCTGAGAAGACACTTTATTAGGAAAATTCAGGAAAGATCCATTCCGTTACGTTGGGTCGTACAGGAAAGCGAGAATAAAGCAGTGCTTCATCATATAGTTGGATGTTTTTTTCACGGTTACGAGGGACAATATGTTATGCTGGAATGTAATCGCAGAGGTGTCTGTATATCAACCGGAAGCGCATGTGCCGCCGGACACCACGATCCTTCGCCTGCCTTACAAGCGCTTGGAGCATCCGACCGTGAAGCATTACAATTTATCCGTATTTCTTTCGGAAGGGCAACCACCATCGAGGAATTGAATGTACTGGTAGATATTTTGACAGACCTGACGCATCGACAAGAAAGGAGCTTATCCCGTTGACTGAATCTTTAAAGCGGTCAGGTACGGATCGCCGCGAGCAGCTGCTGTTGTGGCTGAAGAGCGAATCACCGCTGACCGGGAGCGAACTGGCACGCAGATCCTCCGTTTCCAGACAAGTAATTGTACAGGATATTTCCCTGTTAAAAGCAAGCCAAGAGCCTATCCTTGCAACGAGTCAAGGATACATTTATATGGAGCCTGCGGGTCAGACAGCCCCCTTAGCCTCACGTATTATTGTGTGTAAACATCGACCTGAACAGACAGAAGAGGAACTAAAGCTGATTGTGGACTACGGTGTAAGTGTGCAGGATGTTATTGTTGAGCATCCGGTATACGGGGATCTAACTGCTCCGATACGGGTTGGAACTCGCAAGGAAGTGGACGATTTTATCCGTAAAATCAGTTCCACCCAGGCCACTTATTTGTCCCAGCTGACGGGAGGCATCCACCTGCATACCTTGAATGCCTCGGATGAAGATAAAATTAACGATGCCTGCGCTGCACTGGAGCAAGCAGGCTTCCTGATGACGGACTAACTTAGTGCGCTATAGCGGAGTAAAGAAAATCCTGTCCAGTATGTGGAGTGCAACTGTGCTCCACATGGACGGTATGTAAGTAGCGAGAAATAAAAAAATCCCGGCCCCCTCATATAAGGGAATCGGGAATGAACTATGTGAGCTTAATTTCAAGCAACTCATATTTGATTACAGCCATGGGTGCATCCACATGAATGATACTGCCCACTTCTTTCCCCAAAAGTGCCTTGCCTAAAGGACTCTCATAGGAAATTTTGTTATCCAGAACATCCGCCTCAGCAGGACTTACAATTTTGTATTCCATCTTCTCCGAAAATTCGATGTCATTCAGAATGACAGTCGATCCGATACTAACGGTTCTAAGGTCTAAATTACTCTCGTCCACGACCCGGGCTTTGGTCAGCATCTTCTCCAATATGAGAATGCGGGTTTCCATAAATGCTTGGTCGTCCTTGGCTGAGTGATACTCACTATTTTCCTTCAAATCACCGTAGCTGATAGCCAACTTAAGCCGTTCGGCTAGCTCCTTACGTTTTACGGTCTTCAGTTCCTTAAGCTCATCCTCTAGCTTGGCCAATCCCTCTTTAGTTAACAATACTTCTTCATTCGACATATTTTATCTACAACTCCTATTTCAGCATTTGCTTAATTCCAATTCAACGCTCAAAAATACAATAAACGAACTAAACCGTTTCGGTCTAAACATTGCTGATTGGAAACGCTCTTGGGATGTATGCAAATTGCTCATTTGGCTTGCTTTATTGTAGTTTACTCTAAATCGGACCAACATGCGAAATAAATTACTGATAATAGTAGCCAACTACCTTCAGCCAGGGTGATTCTTATAGTAACCAATGCTCTCTTATTCGCATATCGTATGATCATAACGTATATTGATGAGCACATGCAGTGCCGCTGTCCTTGTCCCGAATTTTGTGAAAACCAGGCAGGAGCAGTATATGGCGGGAGGAAGATTCAATGGCTTCCTTAGGAAAGAATGGTAATGGGAATGGGAATCGTAAATCCAAATCCCCCCCCAACGGTCAAAAGAAAAATGGATTAAACAGTAATTCGGCTATCTTTTCTGCTCTTCAAGGGAAAAATGTGGAGGTCTTAGTGGCAGCCCTCCTACTAACAGGAAAACTAAACGTCGATTCCGTGACTTTATACAGACAAGCAACATTGTTTTTGGGACTCACAGGAAAATACAAAACATTAGCATCTACTCCTTCCAATGTCGATAATATGGTGAAATTTTTAAATGATAACGGGAACATGACACTGGACCAGGTAATACAGGCCTTTTCACAGAAAGTAAACAATTAACAAGTGGCGAAAGGAGATATTTGTGGTGAGTGAGTTTGATGGAGAATATTTTGCAGAGGTTGTCATTATTGTGATACTAGTTGCCTTGTTCTTCTATGGCTCCTCAGATATAGAGGGACTGTCTGCTCAACCAACACAATCCTAAAATGATAGTACCCGCTGCGGGTACTTTTTTCATGCTTCTCTCTTATATAAATACAGCTCGACAGAACACCATAGTGGCAGACATATCGTAAAAATAAAATAGAGCATCTATAGACTCTCGAAGGTCAATAGATGCTCTTGCTTTTTAACGATCCATCATTTTTACTTAACGTTCCTTCACTTCCACGCTTATCGTTTTACTACTAACTTCTCCTGAAGCATTGACTAGCTCGGCCCGATACTCATATGTACCCGGCTTTTGATTTTGGATGTTGGTGACTGCACTTTGGGCCTGCGGGCTTTGGCTTGGCAGATCCTGTGCGTCGATCAGTTCTCCATTTTCATATAAGTTGTATTTTGTCGCATTCGTGCCCCACCACATGTTCATTGTAAGGGTGTAGGTGCCGTCACCGTCCCAATTGTCATGAGACAGCACTGGAATGCCAGGGGATGCATCGGTCACTTCGACAGTTAATGGGTCGCTGGTCGTTTTACCAGAAGCGTTGATCAGTTCTGCAGTATACGTGTAGGTACCATTGGTCTTGCCTGTAACAGGAATGACTGCATGCTGTGCTCCAAGGGAAGCGGCTTGCAACGATTGGGTGCCAATCAGCTTGTCGTTTTCATACAACTTGAGCTCATCACCATTCGTACCCCACCACAGATTCATGGTGATGTTGTAGTTGCCATCCTTCAGCCCGGTGTCCTGCCCGTTATCATGCGACAGCACAGGTTTTCCTGGCACTTCACCTACAGCAGTCTTTTTGACTCTAACGGCTACAGGATTGGATACCACTGTTTGACCGTCCAAGGTGACGCTGGCTGTAATCTCCGCGCTCCCCTCTTTTAGGGCCTTAAGTTCTCCATACGTATCCAGTGAAACGGATTCATGACTGCTGATATACTGAACAGAAGCGCGGCTTAAATCAGCTTCGCTGCCATCTGTCAGCGTACCCTTGAGATGTGTCGCTGCCGTATCCCCAATGTTGAGGGTCGTTTGATCCAGTGAAAGCTCTACTTCCTGCAATGCTGCGCCTGTCTGAGCTGAAAAATCATCCAGTCCACGCGGTTTTAACTGATAATTCCCTTTGAAAATCGCCGAAATTCCCTTCAGCTTCACTTGCTGTCCTTCTTGATATGGAAAAGATGTCCGTGTTAAGCCTGTACGTGCATCGACGCGCACATGGTGACTTCCTTCACCAGATACTGCATCAAATTCAAACGAACCTACGGGAGTCGCGTCTATCACATTACGAATCATTGCCGTAGGAAGCTCAACTAACTGTCCTTGGTTCGCATCACTGAGTTCGGTGACTTGTACAGCTTCCGGCGTTTGTCCTTCTCCCGTTTTTTCAATTGCCACTGGATCGGTTAACTCTAGCTCACTATTATACAGTGCCAAGCTTGCTGTAAGCTTTACTCGATCACCTTGGTGAAAGCCGCTTTGGTTCTGATATACATAAATCCCACCACTTTCATCCTGCATGTAAAAGGCTTGACCCCCGAATGCACCTGGTTCTGTCGTCACAACACCCTCTAAGGTCACGACTTTGCCAGCCGGGAGACTCCGTGCTTCTGCGACACTGATACGAGCTGGAACCGTATTGCCTTCCTCAGGCAACGGCTGGGCCGGGACATCAGCCAGCACGACGGATTGGGTCAGCAGATTGCTGCCGTTTTGCCTCAGTCTAAGATTAGCTGAACCACTGGTTCCCGGCTTGATCCGCACCGTCAAGTCCTTATAGGCATGCCCTTTGCCGTTGGACTCCAGACTAAATGTTCCGCTATAGCCGTATGTGGTTGGCCAGCTTCCATCCGGATTTTGAATCTGGGCTACTTGATTGCCGCCCGCTACATAAATACCTGTGCTAAATCCGCTAATCGTGCTGTTAGGAGCCAGTTGGTCGGCAGTAACTCGAATTTGAAAAGGCTCTGCATTGGGCAGCTGCTCTTGACGAACGATGCTGTACACAGGCTGCGCACTGGCTGTAGGTCCGCCATAGGACCCTGCTTTGAATGTTTGCTGATCCCACCATTTGTAGCCGGCTGCGGGAGCGGACCAAGGCTCGGCTTGTGGTTCCGTGGAAGCCTGTGGCTCTTCAAAAGGCAGTAATGCCGTCGGCTGGTCCAGCTGTAAGCTTTTCACTTCCGTCAGGCTGGTATACTCCTCCTTGTTGGACAACCAGTCTACGATATTGACCAATAACACAGCGTCATCCTGCTCCTTAAAGCCGTCATACGTTGTCTTCTTGGTTCCTGTCTCTTCGCGCAAATATTTTGGCGTTGCATCTTCGACAGGAGACGAGTCCCCAATGAAAGCAGCTTTGCCTAGTCCTACTTTCGATACAGCTGCATAAGGTCCTTCTGGAATTCCGCCTCCGTTATAAACGCCCTGATCTACCGCGTTGCCCCAAGCCTGATTGGTTTTAGGAAGATATACGATTCCCTTGGCTTTCGCTGGGTCGATAATCGCGAGTGTTGATCCTGCATGCATTGCCACATTACTCACTCCAGCTGTAATGCCGAACGCCTGCGCTGGCTCGACAATCTGATTAGCCGTGATATCGCCTAATGCATTGTAGCGAAAGCGCACACCAAACTGGCTGCCCAGCCAATCTGAGCTGACTACGCCCTGCATTGCTGCCGAGCTTTTTTCTTCTGCACTCATTCCCTTCGCAGGGTCTTCCCATGCACCACGACGGTAGCCATTAATGCTCTCCGATCCGTCCCAGCGATTCTTGTTGCGGTCCGCGTTATAATGATCTCCAATGAAAAAAATACTATTGCCTGCTTTTACATACTGCTCCATTGCAGCCTGTTCGCTCTGTTTAAAAGGAATATTTGGCTCTGCCGTAACAAATACATCATAATTCTTTAGATCATTGTAAGTAATAGGCGTAGATTGGCGAAGCTCGTGTACATCATAGCCATTGCTCGCGAGGGCTTGGCCGAAGTCTGAAAATCCACCATCAATCACCCAATCTGCTGCGCCAGCTGTCTGTCCATGTGTATTATCAAACAGCACTTTTTTACCAGCGTTCTCATTGACCACTTTCGCAGCAATGAAGGGGGCTGGGTCCGCCGGACCTTCTGCCCGTACCGGTTGTATGCTGCCCGCAACACCAGCGTACAACGATAAAGTGAAAACCATAGCAGTTGCGTATTTGAAGCTACGGGATGTAAAGCGACGAAAGATTCCCATTATTCTCCTCCTGTTTGTTGGTTTAAAGCCCCTCTGGGGGGCATCAGATACAAATTTTAGCATTCATTTATGTTCGAATATGCATTGTTTTGTAAATCTTTAGGAATAATGAATAGGAAGTAAATTCCAATAAAAGAGATACACCGTATGCAGCAATGTGAGTACCGCAAATAGGATTTTCCCAGCAGCCCGGGGTCTCCTTTCCCCTGTAATCAGCTTTGCGCCATTCACGATCAATACCCATACGGCAATGAGAGCTGAAATGAGCGGTAACGTGCAAATTCCCCAGATATACCAGGCGGAATAGCCATACACTATCTGATTGTTACCATAGATGACCTGCACCCCGAGAAAAATCGAATTTAGTGACGCAATGAATGCAAGGTTGGACGAAATGTGATTATTCGTTTTACGGATATCTCTGATCACATATCTTACGATCCAAATCAGCAAGGTTGTGATGAAAAATAAGGAGGCGGCAGCGTAGCTGACAAGCAGAGTCCAGGTACGGTGCCAAAGTGTCGTCTGCTTCATGGTCTTACTGTCTGGGGCAACCATCATCCAAGTACCGTTTTCCTGATACAGCAAAATTTTAAGCTGGCCCCCCTTTTCCACAAACAATCCATCACCTGCTGCTTGAAACACTTTGTCTGTTGCTTCATTCTCATTTGGGTGTTTTCCTTTAACAATTAACGTATGATCATCTTGAATCCGCACGGTGTATGTAATGCTTCCCAGTATCCGAATCCATTTTCCCCAACCATGAACAGGATTAGAATCCACCTGATATACGCCCTCGATCTCTGGCGAAAGTTTCACTTGTGTGGAAGAGCGAGCTAGTGACTGCGAAACGGCCTGCGGCTCTGAGGGCAGCATTTGGGCTATCGCATGGATGACTTTTCCATGAAGCAGGGTGTCCGTGTCAGCTGAATTAATGATCACAAAAATACCAATCTTTTGGGACGGAATCAATACCATCTCAGAAATAAAATCATCAATTTCCCCGGTAGCCCACAGCATAGGTACTCCCGTCTCCAAATGACCCCGAAAAAATCCGTAGCCCACGCCATCCAGGCGTGCATCGACTGCAAATTGCTGCGCATGTATCACTTTTACCGTATGTGGCTGGAGCACCACTTTGCCCTCATACTTGCCTTGGTTTAAATGAGTGATCAGATAATGGGAAAACTCGTTGGGTGTGACGTTCAACGCTCCTGCTCCCGGCAGATTGATATACGACAAAGGCTGTTTCAAATACGCTCCATCCTTCCACTGATACGACTGGGCCAGTGCAGGATGATTTAACGGCAATTCCAGTGTCGCGCTGGGCATATTCATCGGCTGGAACAGATGTGTACGGAGGTAATCATTCAGTCCCTGACCGCTTACTTGCTCCACGATATTACCGATCAGACCGTAGGCGACATTGCTGTAATCATACTGAATTCCAGGTTTGCGGATGGGAGGCTGATTTTGAAAATACGTGCTGAGATACTGCTCTGTGGGCAAAACGCCTGCCCGAGTTGAGCTGTTAATGTTGTACAGCGCTTCATCCAATCCCGAGGTATGTGTCAAAAGCTGATGCAAATTGAAAGGCTGATTTTGGTATTGCGTAGCTTTATAGCTGTGGAGATAGCTGTTCACGTCTTCATTCAAATCAAGCTTGTTTTGCTCAACCAGCTGCATCGTGGCACTTGCACTAAATGATTTGGTTAGAGAGCCGACACGAACAATGGTCTTTGCTGGATCAAATGCCACTTTCCGCTCCAGATCTGCATATCCATAGCCTTTACTAAAAAGGATTTGGTTTTCCTGGGTCACGACGACTGCAGCCCCCGGAATATGCAATTTTTCCAATTCTGTACTCATAATATTGTCCACTGTTTTTTCCAATGAATCAGGTGTTATGCTGTCTGTTGCCCATGCCGAAGCAATGAGCAGGTTCCAGAGAAACAACGCTGCTAAAAATGTGGATAGGTAGCAAAAGCCTTTATTCTTCATATTGAAGTACCATCCTTACGTATGAAGTTGATTTAATGATTTGAACCGTGCGGTGATTGCATAGCGAGCAGATATTTATACTCCGTATGGAAGCCATCAGCATGGCGCTATGGAATCATCGCACTTCCCATCGCGGGAGTGCACATAATAAAGCGAATCCTGATCGAGTCGCGTAAGCAGAAGGCTTCTTACCTGTCGATCAGGATTCATGTGTTACAGATTAAAAATTAGTGATTCAGTTCGTTACATCATCGACCGTAGATTTTCAAGATTTATGATGTGCCAAGTCTTGTGTCATGTCTTTGTCCGTGTTCCGAGTTATCTTTTGTATTGTGGCACGGATACTTTTTACATTTTCCTCGATAAATCCGGGTTCCAGCAGTTCATAATGATTGCCAATCAAGCTATGCTCTTCATAGCTACCTTGTGTAGCGTCTTTCCATAAAAGTCGATTATCTCCTGTACCCTTGACCGTTTCCGATCCAACGGCGACAAAGCCGTGAATATTCGCCTGAACGCTCTCTGTATTCACAAGCTGGTTGCCATATACCGCGTAAGCGATCATTTTACGTTGGTACGTTTCATTCAACAGCTCACGGTAGGAGTCGGGAACCTGTTCCAGCATGTCATGAATTTCATGCTCTGTTTCTTCAACTGTGAAGGGCAGGGCTTCCGCCCTTTTGACCGAATCGAGCATAAAAATATCGGATACAGTATGACCTTGACGTTCCAGTGTGTCAGCAACCTTATGCGCCAGATTACCACCTATGGAATAACCAAGCAGCACATACGGACCTTGCGCTTGCGTGCTGACGATCAAATCAACGTAACGTGCCAGCATGGCCTGCTCATCCGCAGCATCATCTACGAACTCCAACCCATACACGACTGCGTCCTGATCCAGTTGTTTCGCAAGCTCCGCGAACGACAGCCCGTATCCAAGCATAGGAGGAAAGCAGAAGATGGAGATCGGACCGTGTTCATTCAACCGAATGATTGGACTATCGGCCTTGTACTCCAGATCGGCTTTCAATAATGTGAGCGCCTGCGCTTCTATAGTCGGGAAGTCCAGAACACTACGGATGGGAAGCTCAATATCTGTAGCAAGGTGAACTTTGCGTATAAGCTCCAGTACTTTTAAGGAATGTCCACCTAACGTGAAAAAGTCATCGTGGATACCCACTTGTGGAATTTCAAGTACTTCCTGCCAAATGGCTGCCAGCAACTGTTCCACATCAGTTCGCGGTGCGACATATTCTATACCCGTGTGCAGCCCTTTGTCCGGCACAGGTAAAGCTTTGCGGTCGATTTTGCCGTTTGTCGTCAGCGGAAACCGATCCAGCTGTACAAATGCGGATGGAATCATATAGCTCGGCAGACTGGCCGACATCGCAACTCGAATCTCACGGATGGTCAGCTGTTCATCGGCGGTGAAGTAAGCACATAATTGCTGCTGACCCGCTCCATCCCGCAAAGCGATAACAACGCTATCCCGCACGGACGGTACACTTGCCAGCCGCGCCTCCACCTCGCCCAGCTCAATCCGGTAACCGCGAATTTTAACCTGTTGATCAATCCGTCCAGCGTATTCCAGTATGCCGTCTTCACGCCAGCGAACAAGGTCTCCCGTACAGTACAGGCGATCTCCGTCCACCCACGGGTTAGCAAGAAATCTCTCAGCCGTCAGCTCAGGACGGTTCAGATAACCACGTGCAACTCCGTCTCCGCCGACAACCAGCTCACCCCAAGCTCCGACCGGCTGCAGGTTAAATGACGAATCCACTACATACGCCGTCGAATTGCGGATGGGGCGTCCGATCGGCACAGAATCCAGCTGTTCTTCCGTAATGTGATACGTCGTCGAAAAGGTTGTATTTTCCGTTGGCCCATAGCCGTTAATGATGTTGATGTCCGGATTATCGCGCAGGACCCGGTTAATATGGGGTGCAGACAAAACATCACCACCAACCAGCAAATACTTCACATCGCCGAAAAGTTTACTATCCTGCTGTGAAAGCTGATTAAATAACGGAGTGGTCAGCCACATCATGGTGACGCGATGATCCCGTATCGTCTCTTTAAGCTTGGCCGCGTCCAATAGATCATCCTTATGCACAAGAACAAGCTGACCGCCGTTCAGCAGCGCGCCCCAAATTTCAAACGTAGATACATCAAATACAAACGCGCAAGTCTGCAGCATTCGGGTCGATTCATCAAATGGCACATAATCCGTATTGCGGACAAGGCGCACGACACTTTGATGCTCAACAACGACACCCTTAGGCTTACCTGTTGAACCTGAGGTATAAATGACATAAGCAGCATGACTACCCGCTCCATCTATACCCAGATTGGAAGCATCTGCACTGTAGGACGGATCCTCATTCAGATTGACAATCTGTCCATCAAAATAGCAACGATCCAGTAAATCCTGCTGAGCCAGCAGCAGCTTGGCTCCCGAGTCCTCCAGCATATAACGGATACGGTCCTCCGGATATTGAGGGTCTACCGGCACATACGCGCCACCAGCCTTCAAAATAGCGAGTGTTCCCGTAATCATATCCAGTGAGCGCTCCGTCAAAATGCCCACAGGTTCATCGGATTTCACCCCTGCATCACGCAGCGTATGCGCTAAACGGTTGGCTGTCTCATTGAGTTCCCGATAGGTCAATGATTGATGACCCAAAGCTACGGCAATATGATCCGGCGTGCGCTCTGCCTGCTCCTCAAACAGTTTTTGGATCGTGTGATTGCTTGGATATGCACAGGCAGTGTCATTAAACTCTCCTGTAATTTGTTGTTTTTCCGCCGCTGTAACCAGTTCCAGCTCTTCTACGCAAACATTCGGGTTAAGCAAAACTTGCTCCAACAGGTTCACAAAATGTCCATGCAGACGCTCAATGCCTGTTTGATCATAACTTAACGCGTTATACATAAAACGAATCTTGATGCATTCTCCCGGCATAACGACTAAGCTCAGATCATAGTTAGTCTGCTCTGCAGCCACCACGTTGGAAATCGGGAATGTATCCTGCCCGTCACTTCCCAGTTCCTCGACCTGCTCATCTACCGGATAATTTTCAAAAACCATAATATGGTTAATTAAATCCTGTTTCTGGTCGGTCAATGCCTGAATCTCAAACAGTGGATACGTATCATATGCATGAGAAGCCAGCGCCTGCTCCTGCGTTTTCTTCATAACTTCTGCAAAAGATTCCCCTGCCTCACTAAGGATGCGAACGGGAATGGTATTAATGAACAAGCCGATAATATCCTCTACCCCGATAATATCTGATGGACGGCCTGAGACGACACTGCCAAATACGACATCACTGTGGTTGTTATATTTTTGCAGCACAATCCCCCATGCGGTTTGTAATAACGTATTCATGGTCACTTGATATCGCTTAGCCGTCTCCTCCACCCGGAGGGTCAACTCACGTTCCAAAACCGTCACCCAATCACTAGCCGTGTTGCCTTCACTCTTGCGACCGGATTTTACAGCTGGTAACGCTGTTTGCTGCTCATATCCGGATAAATAGCTGCTCCAGTAGTCGGTTGCCGCCTTGCGATCCTGTGCTTCCAGCCATTCAATAAAGCGGCTGTACGGCACTGCCGGTGCCAGTTCTGGTACTCTGCCCTCCTGAAGTGCTGCATAGCTTTCAAACACTTCTTTGTTTATAAGGGACAGGCACCAGCCGTCCATGACGATATGATGGAAGCTCCATACAAAATGATAGCTGTCTTCTCCGGTACGTAAAATCGCTACACGCAGCAGGACATCCCGACGCAGATCAAAGCCCCGTGCTTTATCTTGTAGCTTGAAATTTTTCACCCAGGTATCTATTTCATCCTCATCCAGATGGTGTAAATCTTCATATTGAAAGCCGCAATCCCGATTTCGATACACCACCTGCAACGGTTCCGTATCTCTGCCAAAATAAAAATGTGTACGTAGCGCCTCATGTCGCCGAACCAGAATATTCAGGCTTTCTGCAAAAGCCCGAATGTCCATCTGACCTCGCATATCATAAGAAACCTGCTCAAAATATGCGTCATTCGCAGCTGCTTGACTATCTAGCTGGCTGTGAAACAGCATCCCTTTCTGCATGGGGGTCAGTGCATATACATTGTTGATCTCACCCGCAGCACCCATTTCAGATAAGAGGCTGTCCAAGCCCTCCACACTCATTCCTTTATAAGAAATATCACTTGGGGTAAGCTCCGGGTGTTCTTTATGGATGCAATGCGCCAAAATTTCACGCAGGCTCGATTCCAGGAATTTCGCCAATCGCTCGATGGTCTCCGGTCTATAGCTGGTACGACTATAGCTAATCGTCAGACCCAGTTGGCCCCCCGAAATAATGCCGCCAAAATCCAGCGTATACGTTCGAGCCATGGTCGGGCTCAACGGCATCCCACCCTCATATGAGGATGATTGCAAGTCGTTCCCTTTCATATCCTGATCGAACTGTCCCAAATAGTTAAAGCTGATTTCGGGATCTGTCGTAAATATGGCTGGAGATGCCTCCGGTGCCTGTGTCTGACGGTCGGATAAATATTTCAGTACACCGTAGCCAATCCCTTTTTGCGGGATGCCGCGCAGTCCTTCCTTCACACCCTTGATCCGTTGCGAAAGTGCCAGTTCTTCCGGCATATCGAGCAAAACAGGATATTGGCTTGTAAACCACCCTATCGTTCGGGTAATGTCCACCTCTGGTAAAATGGCTTCACGTCCATGTCCCTCCAGATTAATCAGGAAACGCTCATGTCCGCTCCATGCTTGCAATGCCATTCCTACCGCCGTCAACAACAGGTCATTAATTTCTGTACGGTAGGCACGATTGGCCTGCTTGAGCAGCTGCTCTGTCTCAGCATGTGTCCACAAAGCAGTAACCGACTCACTATCGCCAATCAATGGCTTTTCGTGCTCGTTATGCCCGTAATCCTGCGGCAAAGGAGCCAGTTCCGCTTGTGCAAGTTTCCCCCAATACGCTCGCTCACGTTCCATAGCTGGACTGTTGGCATAAGCGTGCAGCTGCTCGGCCCACGTTTGGAACGAATCTGTTTTATGAGGCAGCTGAATCACCTGTTCACCCTTGGAGGCTTGATCATAGGCAGTCGCCAAATCCTCGAATAAAATGCGCCAGGATACCCCGTCCACCGCCAAATGATGAATCACGACCAGCAGATGATCTCCATCCGGGCAACGGAACAGCCCCAGTCTCATCAGCGGACCTTCGCTTAGGGAAATACCAGATTGAATTTCATTGCATTTCGCTTCAATTATCTTCGCCAAATCTTGCTTGTTTACATCGCTGTCATTATAGTCAAAGCACTCCAGATGGTACGGTTCGCCTTCCTCTATACTGCGGTTCCATGCTGTACATCCGTTCTCCGACAAACTAAAAACCATACGCAATGCATCATGGTGCGATGTAATCTGATGGAGCGCCCGCCGTAGTGCCTGTTCGTCATAGCCTTCCTGACGATAGAGCATGACAGATTGGTTAAAATAGTGTGGTTCTCCCGTTGGCTGTTCAAAAAACCAGCGCTGAATCGGTGTAAGCACTACATTTCCTGTAACCTCGCCCTGCTCGGCTATTCGGTTAACAGGCTGAATATATGTGCTTAGTCCCGCAATTGTCGGGTATTTGAACAAGTCCTTCATTTCCAGCTTGTATCCAGCCTGAAACAAGCGGGACGATACTTGGATGGCCTTGATGGAGTCACCACCCAAATGGAAAAAGTTATCCTGTATTCCGACTTTCGGGATACCAAGAATGGCTCCCCAAGCCGTAGCCAGTGCCTGTTGGACATCCGTCTCGGGTGCCATATAATCCATACCTGTATCGAGATTGTGCTCAGGTGCGGGCAGTGCCCTGCGGTCTACTTTGCCATTCAGCGTCAAAGGCAGTCTGGAGAGCTGCACAAAGTAAGACGGCACCATATAGCCAGGCAGATCCTGCGACAAAATGTTACGTAAGTCGCTGGCGCTCAATTCACTGTCTGTTGCAAAATAGGCACACAGCTGTTTTTGTCCGTGATCATCCTGCCGCACGGTAACAACCGATTCCTTCACACCTGGAATCGTGGACAATCGGGTTTCAATTTCACCCAGTTCAATGCGGTAGCCGCGAATTTTGACCTGTTCATCCATTCTTCCCTTGTACTCCAGTACACCATCAGCACGCCAACGCACTAAGTCTCCTGTACGATAGCAATATTCTCCAGACCGGAATGGACTTTCAATAAATTTTTCCGCCGTAAGCTCGGGCCGATTCAGATATCCTCGCCCAACACCGTCGCCACCGACGATCAGCTCTCCCCAGGCTCCGACAGGTTGCAGCTTCAACGAACGATTGACCACATAAGCGGTCGAGTGATCAATTGGACGTCCAATGGGAATAGCCTGGGTTTGCGGTTCTGTAATGTCATAGATGGTGGAAAAGGTGGTGTTCTCCGTCGGACCATAAATATTGGCCAGGCGAAGCTGCGGGTACTCCTTCAACACACGATTGACGTGTGGTACAGACAACACATCACCACCCACGAGCAACTCCTTCAAGGACGCAAACACTCCGATTTCTTGCTGCGAATACTGATTGAATAAAGCCGTGGTCATGAACATCGTGTTAACACGATACTTGTCAATTGCCTGTTTGAGCTTGGAGGCATCCAGAATAGTGTCATGGCTTACCACATACAGTTGTCCCCCGTTCAGCAGCGTTCCCCAGATTTCAAATGTGGAGGCATCGAACACAACTGCGCCCAATTGCAGCATACGTGTATTTTCATCAAGCATGGCATAGCTTTTGTTTTTCACTAGGCGCACGACATTACGGTGCTCAATCATCACGCCCTTCGGCTTGCCTGTCGTACCAGAGGTGTAGATCACGTACGCAAGATCGGAGGAAGATCCCCCTGTTGTAATCGCAATTGTTCCACCCGTCTGAGCGTCACATTCAGATTTGCTATTGCATCGCTGTTCATCACTCAAATCGATGACCGGAATGCCGGGTTCAAAAGGAATCTGCTCACGTCGCTGTAACAGTAACAGCCCCGTACTGGAATCCTCCAGTAAATAACGGATACGCTCTTCAGGATAATCAGGATCAATGGGAACGTAAGCCCCTCCGACCTTCAAAATCGCCAGCATACCGACGACCATTTCAATGGAGCGTTCAGCCATAATCCCTACTCGCTGTGTCTCTGGCTCGGACCCGCGCTGTATCCCATGGGAAGCGAGTATGCGTGCCAGACGGTCGGCACGTTCATTCAGCTCGCGGTAGGTAAGCTGCATGTCCGCAAAGGTGATGGCCAGCCGATCTGGTGATTGCGCTACCTGTTCCTCGAACAGCACATGCAGTGCTTGATCTCGTGGATACGGATAGTCTGCTACCGTATCATTGAATCTCTGCACAAGCAGCTCTTTTTCTTGGGCCGAAACCATTTCTATAGCCGAAAGAGCGATATCCGGCTGTTTTATAACCGCATTGATAAGCTGCTGCAAATGTTCAGTCAGTCGTTCGATGGTTTCCCGTTTGTACAGCCGAGTTCCGTATTGAAGAGCACAGGAAATTTGTTCTCCATCCTCCACTGCGAACAGACTCAAATCAAATTTGGCCGCCGTTTGTTCACTTGGATAAGATGCCAATTGCAGCCCCGCCAGCTGCTGCTCTTTTTGCTCTATGTTTTGTAGTGCAAACATGGTATCAAATAACGGATTACGGCTTAAATCTCGATCCACGCCCAGCTTCTCCACCAGCTCTTCAAACGGATAATCCTGATGTTCAAAAGCCTTTAACGCGTTTTCCTTGACCTCCAACACATAATCGCGGAACGTTTTCCCGCCTTCTGGATAATTACGGATTACCAGTGTATTCACGAACATCCCGATCAGACTGCCAAGATCTGCATGGGGCCGCCCTGCAATTGGCGAACCGACAATAATATCTTCCTGCCCGCTATAGTGGCTAAGCAAAGCCGAATAGGCAGCCAACAGCACCATATATAATGTCGATTCCGTCTGCACCGCAATGCTTTTTAAGCCTTCACTTTGTCGTTGGTCAAGCGTAAATTCCAGCACATCTCCTTCAAAGCTTCTCACCGCTGGGCGTGAATAATCAGTCGGTAGATCAAGCACAGGTAGCTCTCCTGCGAAGGTATTGAGCCAGTAGTTTTCCTGTTCCCGGTAGCGTTCACTTTGCTGCTGCTTCTGTTGCCAAGCGGCGTAGTCTTTATACTGAATGCGCAGCGATGGCAGCGTGTCGCCTGCATATAAATGAATGAAGTCCTGAATCAGTACATTTATAGAGGTACCGTCCGAAATGATATGATGCATATCTATGAGCAAAATATGATGCTCTGGGTCTGTTTCAATCAATCCAACTCGGAATAACGGAGCTTGCCCCAGATCGAACGGCTGAACAAAGTTATGTACCAGCTCATCCGTTTCCTTTGAGGCAGCTCCGTGAGCATAGGTCAATTCCATGCGAAAAGGAACCTCGTCATGTACTCGCTGGACAGGTTCACCGTTCATGGTCTCAAAACTTGTGCGCAATGTTTCATGGCGTTCAATAAGCTGACGGAACGCGTTATCCAGTGCCTTGTGATCAAGTGAACCGGTCAGAGTCAGGGCACCAGGTATGTTATAGCTAATTCCCGCTCCATCAAGCTGATTGAGGATATACATCCGTTTTTGAGCCGAAGAGACCGCATAAAATGGCTTATTCTCCGTAACAGGGATGGATTCATAGGTGGTTTGCTCCAGTGCTTCAATAACCTGCGCCAGCTGTTCAATTGTCGGATGCTGGAACAAATCCTTTAGCTGCACATTTTTATGCAATTCCTTATAGATGAGTGATATGACATGTGTCGCCCGCAGGGAATGTCCTCCTGCCTCAAAAAAGTTATCCTTAATCCCAATGCGCTCAAGCTCCAGCACATCTTTCCAGATGCTAGCCAGTTGTGCTTGTAATTGATTTTGAGGAGGTACATATTCTGCGCCTGAGCTTACACCTCCCTCTGGCTGTGGCAACGCTCGGCGATCCACCTTGCCGTTGGGCGTCAGTGGCAATTGCTCCAGCTGTACAAAATACGACGGTACCATGTAGCCCGGTAGCTCCTGGCTCAAAGCACTACGCAGCTCACTTGTCGCTACTTCCGCATGGGTGACCACATATGCGCAGAGCAGCTTTTGCCCTTGCTCATCTTCATGTGCAATTACAACAGCTTCTCGGACTGCCTCCAGCTTCAACAGCTGTGCTTCCACCTCGCCCAGCTCAATCCGGTAGCCTCGAATTTTCACCTGCGCGTCGATTCGTCCCTTATATTCCAGCGTCCCATCCGCATTCCAACGCACCAGGTCCCCTGTACGATAGCAGCGTTCGCCGCCACGGAACGGGCTGTCGATGAACTTTTCGGTCGTCAGGTCTGGGCGGTTGCGATATCCGCGAGCCACCCCGTCACCGCCGACGATCAGCTCCCCCCACGCTCCAATAGGCTGAAGCTGCATCGAACGGTCCACGACATATGCCGTCGAGTTATGGATCGGGCTACCAATGGGCACAGATGCCGATTGAACGCCGGTAATGGCATGTGTGGTGGAAAAGGTCGTATTTTCCGTCGGACCGTAGCCGTTAATGATATGTAGATTCGGATGGGCCTCCAATACCCGGTTAATATGCGGTACGGACAGCACATCACCACCAACCAATAGCTCCCGCATCCCCTCAAATAGTTCCAAGTCCTGCTGGGATAGCTGATTAAAGAGTGGTGCGGTCAGCCACATCGTGGTAATGCCGTGATTGCGAACAACTTCCTTGAGCTTGGGAGCGTCCAAAATAACATCCTGACTCACCAGCACCAGCTGTCCACCGTTCAATAACGCACCCCAAATTTCGAAGGTGGACGCGTCAAAGACAACAGACCCGGTCTGCAAAATGCGCGTGTCGGCATTCAAGCGTGCATAATTTGTGTTTGTCACCAAACGCACGACATTACGGTGCTCCACCATAACCCCTTTGGGCTGGCCTGTAGTCCCTGAGGTGTACATAATATAGGCCAAACGACCAGCTGCGCTCGCCTTCGGTTGTTCTCCAGCTGCATAAGCCTGCTGTATTTGTTCTGCTTGTTCTGATTGCGTAGCTTTTGGTTGCATGGTTTCTGGTTGTATGGTTGTCGTAGAAGCAAGTTCGGGACTGGCGAAAATGGAGTAGAACGGATCTAGGCAGTCCACGTATCCCGGATCAGTATTCGTCCCGTGATCATTCGGCAAAATTGGATCGTAACGATCAGCATCATCCGTTCCATAAATTGCAGCATCGCTAAGGTCAAGCACCATTCCCTTAAAATCAGTGGGCCGATGTTCCATTCGCTGCACGAGCAGTATGTCCGCACCGGAATCCTGCAGCAAATAGCGTATACGCTCATCCGGGTAATCAGAATCAATGGGTACATACGCTCCACCTGCTTTGAGAATTCCGAGCATACCGACAATCATCTCGATCGAGCGTTCAGCTACAATGCCGACCGTCTGCTCGGTGCGGATTCCCTGCTTACGTAAAGAATGAGCCAGTCGGTTGGCCTTTTCATTCAATTCTGCATAGGTTAGGCTATCTTGCCCACACACTACCGCCACCTGCTGTGGTGCCTGCTTCGCCTGTTTCACGAACAATTCATGAATAGACGCATGACATGGATAATCCACATTTGTATCGTTGAAGGTATGGACCAGCTGCTCTACTTCTTGCTCTGACAGTACTTGTGCTGTGGAAATCGCCAACTCTGGCTGCTGCAAAACAATAGTGTACAGCCGCAGAAGCTGCTCAACAAAGTGCTCAATCGTCGTCTCGCTATAACGGTCGCTACTATACTTTACGTTCAGGGAGACTGCTTCATGTTCCCATTGAAACTGGAAATCCAGTTCAGATTGTACGTGATTTAAAAAATCAGAAATATGAATATTTTGCAAGGATACTGTGGTGTGAATAAGAGGCTTTTCATCCTCATTACGTTGAATGTCAAGTAATTCAGAATAGTTCCAAAAAGGAATGTTTTGATGTTCAATAGCTTCGCCGACAGAGGTTTTGATTTGAGACAGCAAAGCTTTGAAGGTTGTACTGGAATCCAGCGTATTTTTCAATAAAAGCAGATGGTTGATCGGCTTTGTAGCACCGTTGCCAGACTTGGCTACCGGGATGCCCAGCAGCACACGTTCCTCACCTGTGTATTTATGCAATAAGCTCTCTACTCCAGCAAGCAGGACCATAAACACGGCCCATGGAGCGCCACCTGTTATAGATGATATTCTTTGGGAAATTTCAGTTGGAAATGTGAGTGTGTACGTATGGGAATTTAAACTCGTTACAGTTGTACTTCTGGACACATGGTTGGTGTATGGCAGGCAGATGATATGATCCTCAGATTCCAGTTTATGACTCCAGTAATTTTTTTCCTTCTCAAATAAGGCTTTCAATGACATCCCTCCTGCTTCTCAGGGCCTGTTCCCCCGGTTGGATGGTGCGTTGTTACGTACATGAGCGTTGTGTCAGAAAAAGAATACTTTGCAGGCAAGGGCAGTCGGACAAGCCGCCGCCCTCTGCACAGCAAAGTAAATCATTGCATCTTAGAAAACTGATTTAGAAAACAAAGTCGATGGAATCCGGCGAGAAGCCTTCTGGCTGCTCGTCCGTGTTCACCTGAATATCGCTTAACAGCAAATCTGGGTCGGTTCCAATCTGGGACAGGATCGCTATCAAATCTCTGGTTAATCTCTCAATAGCGTCGGCTCCAAACAGCTTCGTGCAATATTCAAAGGAACCCTTGATTTCCCCATCTTCATCACTCATGGACAAAGTCAAATCGAATTTGGAGATACGATGCTCCTGAACATACGGGCTGAAGGACAGCGTCTCAAGCTTCGCTTCCTGTGACTCCGTATTTTGCAGTACAAACATAGTGTCGAATAACGGGTTACGGCTTGCATCCCGTGCTACATCCAGCTTTTCCACCAACTCTTCCAGTGGATAATCCTGATGCTCGAAGGCTTGCAACGTACGATCTCTGGCTTCCAGCAAGTAGCTGTGGAACGTTTGGTTGCCCCTCGGCTGATGCCGGATGGCTAGCGTGTTGACGAACATTCCGATCAGCGGCTCCAGTTCAGGTAACAAGCGTCCTGCTACTGGCGTACCGATGATCAAATCGTCCTGACCGCTGTATTTGGACAGCAGAACGGTGTAGGCACTCAATAGCACCATGTACATCGTACTTCCGGTCTGTGCCGCAATTCGGCGCAGTTGCTCAGATACATTCGCGTCCACTGTAAATTCATACATCGCACCCTCGAAGCTGCGAACAGCAGGTCTAGGATAAGCAATTGGCAAATCCAGTATCGGCAATTCTCCGGCTAAATGCTCCAGCCAGAAGTGTTCCCGGCGTTGGTATGACTCACGCTGCGTCTCCTGCTGCTGCCATACGGCATAGTCCTTGTACTGAATTTGCAGCTGCTCCAATTCCTGCCCTTCGTACAGTTGTACCAGCTCCTGCACGATATTGCTCGACGATACACCGTCTGAAATAATATGGTGCATGTCGTACATCAGGAGGTGGCGCTCTGGTCCAGTTTGAATGAGACGGACACGCAGCAGTGGTGCCTGGCGAAGATCAAAGCTGCGTACAAAGGACTCGATATAGGCTTCGGCTTCGGACTCCCTGGCCTGCAGGTGTTCTACTGCAAACTCCACTTGATCGTAAACCCGCTGAACGACCTCGCCTTCCAGCATTTCAAAGGAAGTCCGCAGCGTTTCATGGCGGGCTATTAACTGACGGAACGCATCCTCCAGCCGATCGGCCTGAAGCGGTCCCTCCACGGTTAATACACCCGGCATATTGTAGCTGAGATCCCCACCTTCCAGATGGCTCAAAATGTACAGTCGTTTTTGAGCCGAGGAAACCGGGTAGTACGCCTGTTGCGCCGCCGCAGGGATCACCGTATAGGTGTCTGTACCGTGCGTTGCGATGAGCTGGGCTTGCTGCTCAATCGTGAAGTGTTGGAACACCTCACGCAGTGTAATCCGACTGTCCAGTTCCTGATGGATTTTGGCCACCAGCGTCGTTGCCCGCAGGGAGTGTCCACCCACGTCAAAGAATGAGTCGGTGACTCCTACGCTGGACAGCTTCAAGACATCCTGCCAGATTTGGGCTAGCTTGGTTTCCAGCGGTGTCCGCGGTGCAACGTACTCCAGGCCTCCTTCGAGGCGTGCTTCCGGTGCCGGCAACGCCTTGCGGTCGATTTTCCCGTTCGGTGTCAGCGGGAAACGATCCAGTTGTACCACATACGTCGGGATCATGTAATCCGGCAGCTTCGGCTGCAGCGCATTGCGCAGCTCCGGCAAACTCAGGGACTCTGAAGCTATGATATAGGCACACAGGTCCTTGTGTCCGTCTTCGTTTTCCCATGCTGTGACCACGGCTTTCTGAATGCCGTCCACGGTCAGCAGCTGCGCTTCCACCTCGCCCAGCTCGATCCGGTAGCCCCGGATTTTCACCTGGTGGTCGATCCGGCCCAAATACTCAATACTGCCGTCTGGCAACCACCGTGCCAAGTCACCCGTCCGGTACATCCGGTTTGCGTGAATGCTGTCCGCTTGATCGGCTGCTGCCGCATCAGCGAACGGATTCAGGACGAACTTCTCTGCCGTCAGCTCCGGCAGGTTCAGGTACCCTCGTCCCACGCCTGCACCTCCGATATAAAGCTCACCTGCGATACCGATCGGTACCAGCTGTTGCTGGCTGTTCAGGATGTACACCGACTGGTTCGCTATCGGCGTTCCGATGGATACCGTATGCTCCCCTTTTTCCAGCAGTACGTTCAGGGACTCCACATCTTCAATCGTATAAGCGGTCGCATCTACCGTCGTTTCGGTCGGGCCATACACGTTCGTAATGACTGGACGATACCCAGACCACTTGTGCAGGAACACATTTACCAGCTGCACGGATAATGCTTCGCCACCGATTAGGTAATGCTTCACTTCCGGCGCTTCCGTCACACTGATACTTTCGTTCAAAATATGCAGATGCGCAGGTGTGCCGTCCGACAGATCAATCCGGTGCGTGCGGTAGTAGGCGATCAAATGCTCTCCGCTCAGACTGACGTCACGGGACACCACATGCAGGGTGTGGCCTAACAGCAAGCTGGCAAAGATTTGCTTCACTGAAGCGTCAAATACAAACGCCGAAAGCCATGCGACATGAAGCGGCTGTTCATAACGGCTGTATACTCGTTCCAATAAAGCATCTACCAGATTGCTAACACTGCCCTGCTCGATCATGACCCCTTTCGGCTGACCGGTGGTACCTGACGTGTAAATCGTATAGGCCAGGTTGTGCGGGCCGGCGACAGGGATCAGATTGCCCGCATCCTGTGCTCCCAACTGAGCTTGAACGTCCTCGTCATCCAAGACTACAGCTCGAACTGTGGATGGCAAGCTGAGCGACAGGTTGGCGACTCTGCTTGTAATCACGACCTTGGCCCCACTGTCTTGGAGCATGTAGTCGATGCGCTCCTGTGGATACACCGTATCCATTGGTACATATGCGCCTCCGGCCTTAAGTACCCCCAGAATGCTCACCAGAATATCCGCAGAACGTTCCAGCAATACGCCAACCGGTTGATCTGCTTCGACCCCTTCCGCTCGTAACACACGAGCCAATTGGTTCGCACGCTCATTCAGCTCAGTGTAGGTCAGCGCGGTGGCCCCAGACACAACTGCTATCCGCTCAGGGTTGCGCTTCGCTTGCTCTTCAAAGCGTTCGCTGAGCGAACGGCCTTGTAATGCTCCAAGCAGGCTGTGCGCATTCGGATCATTGAACACCTTCAGAATCTGCTCGGTTTCTTCTGCCGTAATCAACTCCAGCTCACCCAACTTCGCATCCGGGTTCGCCGCGACGGCTTCGGCCAAGCGAACAAAGTGACGCGTCATCCGTTCTACCGTTTCGCGCTCGTACAACGCAGTTGCATACTGCAATCCGAACTGGATACCTGCCTCTTCCTCTCTGGCTTCCAGCGTCAAATCAAACTTCGCTGGCGTTTGTTCCAAGCCATATGGACGGAAGCTCAAATCTGCCAGTTGCAGTTCGCCTTCCTCGGTGGTTTGCAGGGTAAACATCGTATCAAACAGCGGATGGCGGCTCATATCCCGCTTCACGTTCAGCTTTTCCACCAGTTCCTCAAATGGGTAGTCCTGATGTTCATAGGCTTGCAGAGCACAAACTTTCACTTCTTCCACGTAGCTGCGGAAGGTATGTTCCGCTGTCGGATAGTTTCGCAATGCCAACGTACCGACGAACATCCCGAGGATCGGTTCCAAATCTGCATGCGGTCGTCCGGCAATCGGCGTGCCGACTACGATGTCCTCTTGCCCGCTGTATTGATGCAAGAGCGCGGTGTACGCTGCCAGCAGCACCATATACAGCGTCGAGCCTGTGTGCGCCGCCAGTTCTTTCAGCCGTTCGCTGACTTCACGTTCCAGTCCAAACACCACCGTATCGCCTGCGGTACTTCGTACCGCCGGACGGGCAAAGTCCGTAGGTACATCCAGCACTGGCAGCTCACCCCGGAAGGTGTCCAGCCAGTACGCTTCCTGACGCAACATCCACTCTTGATGGGCTTCGCTTTGCTGCCATACCGCATAATCCTTGTACTGTATACGCATTGGCGAAAGCTCTTCACCGTCGTATAAGCGGACAAATTCATCGGTAAGTACTCCCATGGACACACCATCCGAGACGATATGGTGCATATCGAGCATGAGCAAATGCTGCGGTTCCTGCTCGGTTTCTTGTACACCCAAATCTACCAAGCCTACCCGCAGCAGCGGAGCGACTTGCAGATCGAACGGACGTACAAACTGTTGCACACGTTCCTGTGCTTCCTGGCTGACCCTTGTGTCCGCAGTCGCACCCTCTACCTGTACCTTCGTATATTCCACCTCGAACGGCACGGTGTCCTCAATCCATTGCACCGGCTCACTGTCCACCAGTTCAAAGTGGGTACGCAACGTTGCATGACGGGCGATCAGTTGACGGAACACGTCCTCCACTCGCTTCACGTCTAGCGGGCCACTCACTTGCAGCACTGACGGCATGTTGTAGTTCACATCATTCGGGTCGAACTGATGCAGCACATACAGTCGTTTTTGCGCCGAGGAAAGCGGGTAGGAGCTGCGTTCTTCCGTCACCGGAATGGACGCATACGCCACTTGATCCAGACCTTCCATGACCGCTGCCAGTTGTTCAATCGTTGGCGCTTCAAAAATACTGCGTAGTGGAAGTGGCTTGTTCAGCTCCTTGTGAATTTTCGAGGCCAGCGTCGTCGCCCGCAGCGAGTGTCCGCCAATCTCGAAGAAGTTTTCCTTCACACCGACCTGTGCCAGACCCAGCACATCCTGCCAAATTTGCGCCAGCTTCACTTCCACCCATGTCCGCGGTGCTACATAATCCGCTCCGCTTTGCAGGCTGCCTTCCGGTGTTGGCAGTGCCTTGCGGTCGATTTTACCGTTCGGTGTCAACGGCATCTGCTCCAGCTGCACCAAATACGAAGGCACCATGTAGTTTGGAAGCTCCTCGCTCAGTAAGCTGCGCAGCTCACCAGTGCTCACTTCCCGTTCAGCAACATAGTACGCCACCAGTTGGTTTTGCCCCTGTTCGTCCGCTTGTGCCAGTACGATGACCTCTTGTACGTCCTCCACTTTCAAAATTTGTGCCTCGACCTCACCCAGCTCGATCCGGTAGCCCCGGATTTTCACCTGATGGTCGATCCGGCCCAAATATTCGATGTTGCCGTCCGGCATCCATCTCGCCAAGTCACCTGTACGGTACATCCTTTCATAGCCCGCTTCGCCAGCCGCAAACGGATTCGATACAAATTTCTCAGCCGTCAGCTCTGGACGATCTAGATAACCCCGAGCCAGACCCGGACCGGACACGCACAGTTCACCCGCTACGCCCACCGGAGCCAAATGTCCATGCACATCCACCATGTATACCCGATGATTCGGCACAGGGCGTCCGATAGAAATCAGCTGTCCGGCTCTCTCATCCTCGGATACCGGCCAGATGGACGTCGCCACCGAGTTTTCTGTTGGACCGTAGCCGTTGTAGTACGCCACCTGATCCTTCCACTTGTATACCAGCTCGGTTGAGGATGCTGAACCCGCAGTAAACAGAATACGCAAGTTTGGCATCCGTTCTGGCTCCAGATACACCGCATAGGTTGGAGGCAAAGCGGCCACGGTGATTTGGTGATCCGCCATATATTGCTCAAACCGCTCGTAGTTCAGAATCGTCTCTGACGTTGGCACATACAACGTGGCTCCACAGAACAGCGCTTGGAAGATTTCCCAGCAAGCCGCATCAAACGAATAGCTGGCGAACAGCAACGCATGATCCGACGTGCTCATCCGAAGCGTCTGATCAAAATACGTTTTCAGATTGCATAGCCCGTGATGCTCGAGCATTACACCCTTCGGCTGCCCCGTTGTACCCGACGTATAAATCACATACGCCAAATCATTCGGACCAGACCACGGCTCCAAATTGGAATCATCCTCGTGATACACCGTTTGCTCCCCATCCAGCACCAGCATGCGGCCGTCAAACGTGACTTTGTCTACCAGATGGCTTTGTGTCAACAACAGCTTCGCACCCGAGTCGTCTAGCATGTAGCGGATACGCTCCTCTGGATACGTCGGATCGATGGGGACATACGCGCCACCGGCCTTCAAAATCCCGAAGATACCTACGATCATGTCCACAGAACGCTCGGTCATCAGACCCACCAGTCGATCCTTCGTCACGCCTTGACTACGCAAGGTACGAGCCAGACGATTCGCACGTTCATTCAGCTCGCGATAGGTCAACTGCTCTCCTTCGAAGAACAACGCTGCCTGCTCCGGTGTCTGCGCCGTTTGTGTCTCGAACAAGCCATGGATCGTTTGCCCGCTTGGATACTCAGCAACTGTATTTCCCCATACGCTGAGAATTTGCTCACGCTCCTGCTCACTTAACATATCCAGCTCCTGCACTCGAATGTCCGGCTTCGTCACCACCTGCTCCAACAGCTGTATCAGATGGCCCTGAGTCCGTTCAACGGCTTCACGATCATATAACTTCGCATTGTATTCAAATCGGATTTTCATCGCTTCCTGCGGCATAACGACCAGATTGAAATCATAGTTGGTTTGTTCAATCATGCCGGCATTGCGAATTTCAAAATCCGACTCTGCACCTTCGCCAAGTTGCTCGACCTGCTCCTCCACCGGATAGTTTTCAAACACGATAATGTGGTTGATCAGATCTTGCTTTTGCTCGCTCAAGGCTTGAATTTCATACAGCGGATACGTTTCATAATCTTGAGAAGTCAGCGCCTGCTTCTGATTCGTTCTGATCATGTCGGCAAAGGTGTCCTCAGCCCCACTGCGGATCCGTATTGGAATGGTGTTAATGAACAAGCCCACCATATTTTCGATCCCCGAAATATCCGCTGGACGACCAGACACTACACCGCCAAAAACAGCGTCGTCACTACCGTTGTACTTTTGGAGCAGCAAGCCCCAAGCTGTTTGCAGCAATGTATTGGTGGTCACGTGGTGCTGCTTGGCCACCATTTCCATACGTCCGGTCAAGTCCTTGCCCAGATCGCACAGGATATGCTCAAATTGTGCACCGTCCGCTTTCACGCCTACTTTTCCGGTCGGAATCGAAGTTTGCTGATCATAGCCGAGCAAATAATCCTTCCAATAGGAAGCTGCAGCCCCTACATCCTGTGCTTCAAGCCACTCAATATACTGACTGTATGGAGTAACGGGGGCAAGCTTCGGCTCTCTATGCTCCACGGCTGCAAAATAAGCCTCAAACACCTCATCCGTGACTAATGCCACACACCAGCCATCCATCAAGATGTGATGAGAGCTCCACACAAAATAATAATCCTCATCACCTGTTCGTAAAATCGCCACGCGCATCAACGCATCCCGGGACAAATCAAATCCGGCTGCCTTGTCCTTGCGAATAAATTCCTGCACATACGCGTCACGTTCCTGATCATTCAGATGACGCAAATCTTCACATTTGAAACCAACATCCTTGCGGCGGAAAATAACCTGCACAGGCTCATCCTGCCAACCGCTGATGAAATTGGCCCTAAATATCTCATGCCGCTGCGCCAAATGATTCAAGCTATCTTGGAAAATATCCGCTTGGAAGCGTCCATGCAAATCAAAGGTCGTTTGTTCAAAATAAGCTCCTGACTCTGCATCCATCAAACTATGGAACAACATGCCTTTTTGCATCGGCGTCAGCGCATATACATTTTCCAGTTCCCCCATGTCACGAGTCCGTTCTACCAATTGATCCAGCTCGGCCATGGTTACATTGTTAAGCATGACATCGCTTGGCGTCAGCTCTTGCTGTTTGCGGCCTGTGCAATGCGTAATGATTTCCTGCAAACTGATTCTAAACGCTTCAGCTAGCTGCTCCATCGTTTCATGGCGATACTCCTGCTTGCTGTAGCTGATCGTCAATTGCAGCTCGCCTTCGGAAATCAGTCCGTTCATATCCAGCGTGTGCGTTCTAGCTGCATGGGCGCTAAGCTCTGCACCGCTAGAGTAAGGAGATACGCCAATGGACTGATTTTGCATATCTTGGTCAAATTGTCCCAAATAGTTAAAGCTGATTTCAGGTTCGGTTACAAAACGCTCTTGCTCACGTGCTGCGGACAGGTATCTCAACATCCCGTAGCCAATGCCCTTTTGCGGAATGCGGCGTAGTCCTTCTTTCACATGTTTGATGCGTTGTGAAAGGTCTTGCCCCACGCTCATATCCAGCACAACTGGGAATTGGGTCGTAAACCAGCCCACGGTGCGCGTAATATCCAGTTCTGGCAAAATGGACTCCCGTCCGTGACCTTCCAGGCTCACGAGCACTCGTTCCAGGCCCGCCCAGCGATAAATCGTCAGTCCCAATGCGGTAAGCAGCAAATCATTCATATCCGTGTTGTAGGCACGATGCGCCTGTTTTAACAGCTGCTCCGTTTCCTGAGCTGTCCACGTGACCGTAATGTTCTTGCTGTCCCTATTCAAGGAATGAGAATGGGATTCGTCTTTTGGAAGCGGCTCATACATTCCCTGTTCAATTTCTTGCCAGAATGCGAGTTCTGCTACCATGGCCGGGCCGTTCGCATATTGAGACTGCCCATCAGCCCAGGTGCGGAACGAATCCGTTTTGTGCGGAAGACGAGCCGCTTGTCCGTTCAATGCCTGCTCATAGGCGGTCGTAATATCCTCGAACAAAATGCGCCAAGATACGGTATCCACCACTAAGTGATGAATCGCCATCAGCAAATGATCTCCATCCGGGCAATGGAACAGCCCCAGCTTCACCAGCGGTCCTTCGCTTACATGAATACCCGCCTGAATTTCATTTACTTTGGCCTCGATCGCCGCAGATACCTCAGACTCATTTCTGAAGTCGGCCCGATCCAGCGTATACAGCTCGCCCTCCCCAACCGCACGGTTCCAAGCTTCATATCCGTACTCCGTAGGACGGAAAATGATGCGCAGTGCGTCGTGATGGCTCACGACGTGATCCATCGCTGTGCGCAGGGCCGTTTCATCAAAACCGTCCTTGCTATGCAGCATAATGGACTGGTTATGATGATGAGCATCCGTCAGGTTCTGCTCAAAGAACCATTGTTGAACAGGTGTCAGTTTCACAGCGCCCACCACTTCACTCTGATCCGCCAATCGGGTCACCGTTTGGACTTTCAGTGCCAATGCAGACACGGTTGGATGACTGAACAGGTCTTTCATCTCCAGTCGATAACCTGCCTGCAGCAATCGGGATGATACTTGCAGCGCCTTGATCGAATCGCCACCCAGTTCGAAGAAGTTATCCTGCGTGCCTACCGCTTCCACACCGAGCACCCCGGCCCATACCGCAGCCAATACTTGTTCCACCGTAGTACGCGGTGCCACATAGGCTGCACCGGTATGGATGCTTCCTTCCGGTTCCGGCAAGGCCTTGCGGTCGATTTTGCCGTTGTGGGTCAGTGGCAAGGTCTCCAGACGCATCAAGCGTGCAGGTACCATATGTGCTGGCAGTCCGGCTTCCAGCTCGGCCTGTACCTCCTCAATCCGCAGCTCTGCTTCTCCTGTGATGTATCCGCACAAATACTTGTGTCCACGCTCATCCGTCCGGTCGATGACTACCGCTTGACGCACACCCGGCACCCGCTGGATCGCCGTTTCAATCTCACCCAGCTCGATCCGGTAGCCCCGGATTTTCACTTGATAGTCCATCCGGCCGATAAAGTCCACATTGCCGTCCGGCATCCACCGCGCCAAGTCGCCTGTGCGGTACAATCGTTCACCCGGTACGTACGGGTTCGCTACAAATTTCTCGGCCGTCAGGTCTGCACGGTTCAGGTAGCCCCGTGCTACCCCAGCTCCGCCAATACACAGCTCACCCAGTACACCGATCGGCACCGGATTCAGCTGGCTGTCCACGATGTAGAAGCGCGCGTTCAGCCACGCTTGGCCAATCGGTACACTGCCGCTGCTTGGCAGCTTCGACAGCTCTTCATCATAGAAGCTAGAGTCAATCGCTGCTTCCGTGACGCCGTAGCTGTTCATAATGCGAATATCTGCGCCAAATCGTTCTTGCAGCACCCGGTAATCCGTCACGCTGCAGCTATCCGAGCTGGTGATCAGCAGTTCCAGACTGCTCATGTCCAGCCCGTGTTCATGCACATGCTGCATAAACGGTACAATCAGGGCCGGGGTCGATTCGAATACCGTAATCTGGTAATCGCGAATCCAGCCATACAGACGGCTTGGATCAATCCGGTCGTCCTTCGGACAGATGACCATTGTGCCGCCGTTATAGAGCGTCCGCGCAATATCGCCGACGAACACGTCGAAGGAGAAGCTCGCCAGTTGTAGCAGTCGTACCGGGAACTGGTTCAGACGGTAATCCCGGCGATAGGCCGCAGCCGTATTCACCAAGCTGCGATGCTCAATCATGACGCCCTTCGGACGTCCCGTTGTACCGGAGGTGTAGATCACGTACGCCAGATCCTGCGGTTCGTTGATATGCTCGATATCGGTGGTGTCTCCGGTATACAGCGACTCATCGTCCAGCGCCAGCACGGTATGCAGACGCAAGTTCGATACGGATTCGGATGCTGCTTCGCTATTAGATGGCGAATCTGCTGTTCCATTCAGATTTCCATGGAGAGTACCTGATTCCATCGTTTCAGCGCCAGCCGCTGTTTGCAACTCGCCTTCAGACTGCCCTCCGGTCGAGGCCTGTCGGCTTTCATCCAGCCAGACCTGTGCACGCTCCTGCAAGCCCGTTTGGGTCAACAGCACCGTCGCACCACTGTCCTCCAGCATGAAACGAATACGTTCGGACGGATAGTCCGCATCCAGCGGCACATAGGCGCCTCCAGCTTTCCACACGGCCAATACGCCGACCAGCATGTCGACCGAACGTTCACTCAAAATGCCGACAATCGACTCGCGGCCAATACCTTCATTTCGCAGTCTGCGCGCCAATTGGTTCGCACGCTCGTTCAGTGTGCGGTACGTAAGCTGCTGCTCCTCGTACACCACCGCCACGTGATCCGGTACAAGCTGCGCTTGTTCTTCCACATAGGTATGGAACAAGGCTCCTGCTTCAATAGCAGCAACATCCGATACTCCCACATCTCCAAAACCGTAGATGATTTGTGCCTTCTCCTCGACGGTTACCATATCCAAAGCTGCCAGTGGCTGCTGCGGATGCAGTGTAATTGCACGAACAAGCTCAGTAAAATGTTGTGCCAATCGCGCGATGGTTTCAGGCTTGTACAGCGCCGTGCTGTATTCCAGACTGCACAGAATGCCTTCCGGCTGCTCCACTGCATCCAAGGTCAGATCAAATTTGGCCGTGTTATTGTCCGTCGGATACGTCTTAAAGGTCAGACCCTCCAGTTCGAACTCCTGCTGCTCAAATGTTTTCAACTCAAACATCGTGTCAAACAGCGCATTCCGGCTCGTATCCCGCGTTAAATTCAGCTTTTCAACCAGTTCTTCAAAAGGATACTCCTGATGTTCATAAGCACTGAGCGCATGCTCTTTCACCTCTTGCAAGTAATCCAGGAACGTTTTGTCGCCAGACGGATAATTGCGGATCGCCAGCGTGTTGAGGAATACGCCTACCAAGCCCTCCAGTTCCGCATGCGGTCTTCCGGCAATCGGCGTGCCGACGATGATGTCCTCCTGCCCTGAATATTTATGCAAGAGCGTGCTATACGCGGCCAGCAACACCATGTACAAGGTAGAGCCGGTTTGCGCGGCCAGCTGTTTCAACTGCTCGCTGTCCTCCAGGCTGATCGCAAATTCCAATCGAGCTCCTTCTAGACGCTGTACGGCAGGTCTTGCAAAATCCGTTGGCATATCCAGCGCCGGAATGTCACCAGCCATCGTGTTCAGCCAGTAGCTTTCCTGCTCACGAAGACGTTCACTTTGCATATCGGCATGCTGCCAAACGGCATAGTCCTTGTACTGGATGCGCAGGGACGGCAGTTCCTTGCCTTCATACAATTGAGAGAACTCCTGCACGATGATTCCTTCAGTGACACCATCCGAAATAATATGATGCATGTCATAGAGCATGACGTGACGCTCCGGTCCGGTTTCCACCAACTGAACCCGCAGCAACGGTGCTTGTGCGAGATCAAATGCACGTACAAAGTCCTGTGCGTACTGCTGGGTCTCTTCTTCGCTTGCCTGCACATGCTCCACGTTGAATGCGACGCCCGATTCAATCCGTTGAATCACCTCGCCATCCACCATGTCGAATCGGGTTCGCAGGGCTTCATGACGGGCAATCAGCTGGCGGAAGGCTTGCTCCAGTCGCGTTTTATCCAAGGAACCTTCAATAATCAAAGCGCCCGGCATATTGTAGCTAACCTCTCCGCCTTCCAGGTGACTCAGCACGTACATCCGTTTTTGCGCCGAGGAAACGGGATAATATGCACGCTCCTCCGCCACAGGGATGGATACATACGTTTGCTGCGTCTGATCTTCTCCCATCACCTGCACCAGTTGCTCAATCGTCGGATATTGGAAAATATCTCGCAGGGCCAGCTTGTAATTCAGCTCCTGATGGATTTTCGCCATCAGTGTTGTGGCGCGCAGAGAATGTCCTCCCACTTCAAAGAAGTTATCCTGGATGCCTATCTGCCGATGATTCAGAACACTTTGCCAAATACGTACCAGTTGCTCTTCCAGCAGTGTCCGCGGTGCCACATACGCCGTGCCTCCTTCGAGGCGCGCTTCCGGCGCAGGCAACGCTTTGCGGTCAATTTTCCCGTTTGGTGTCAGCGGGAAATGATCCAGTTGTACGACATACGTCGGGATCATATAACCCGGTAGCTTGGGCTGCAGCATGTTACGCAGCTCGGGCAAATTCAGCGCCTCAGAGGCTACGATATACGCACACAAATCCTTGTCTCCGTCTTCGTTTTCCCAGGCGGTGACGATGGCTTTCTGAATGCCTTCCACGGTCAACAGCTGCGCTTCCACCTCGCCCAGTTCAATCCGGAAGCCCCGGATTTTGACCTGATCATCCATCCGGCCGATAAAGTCCACATTGCCGTCCGGCATCCACCGTGCCAGGTCACCTGTGCGGTACAATCGTTCACCCGCTACATACGGATTCGCTACGAATTTCTCGGCCGACAAGTCCGCACGATTCAGGTAGCCTCGTGCCACTCCAGCTCCGCCAATGCACAGCTCGCCCAGTACGCCGATCGGCACCGGATTCAGCTGGCTGTCCACGATGTAGAAGCGTGCGTTCAGCCACGCCTGACCAATCGGTACATTGCCACTGCTTGGTAGCTTCGACAGCTCTTCATCATAGAAGCTAGAGTCGATTGCCGCTTCTGTGACGCCGTAGCTGTTCATAATGCGGATATCTGCGCCAAATCGTTCTTGCAGCACCCGATAATCCGTCACACTGCAGCTATCCGAGCTGGTAATCAGCAGTTCCAGACTGCTCATGTCTAGCCCCTGTTCATACACATGCTGCATAAACGGTACGATCAGGGCCGGGGTCGATTCGAACACTGTAATCTGGTAATCGCGAATCCAGCCATACAAACGGCTAAAATCAATCCGGTCGTCTTTCGGACAAATAACCATCGTGCCACCGTTATAGAGCGTCCGCGCGATATCCCCGACGAAGACGTCGAAGGAGAAGCTCGCCAGCTGCAGCAGTCGTACCGGGAACTGGCTCAGACGGTAATCCCGACGATACGCCGCAGCCGTATTGACCAAGCTGTGATGTTCGATCATGACGCCCTTCGGACGTCCTGTTGTCCCGGACGTGTAGATCACATACGCCAGATCCTGCGGTTCGTTAATATGATCGACGTCTGTGGTATCACCGATGTACAGCGACTCATCATCCAAAGCCAGCATCGTCTGCAGACGCAAGTTCGCTGCGGATTCGGATGCTGCTTCGCTAGGTGGCGAATCTGCTGTTCCATTCAGGGTTCCATGGAGAGTACCTGATTCCATCGTTCCAGCCGCTGTTTCTAACTCGGCCTTAAACTGCCCTCCCGTCAAGGCCTGTCGGCTTTCATCCAGCCAGACCTGCGCACGGTCCTGCAAGCCTGTTTGGGTCAACAGTACCGTGGCGCAGCTGTCTTCTAACATGAAACGAATACGTTCGGACGGATAGTCTGCATCCAGCGGCACATAGGCGCCTCCAGCTTTCCATACCGCCAATACGCCGACCAGCATGTCGACCGAACGTTCACTCAAAATGCCGACAATCGACTCGCGTCCAATGCCTTCATTCCGCAATCTCCGCGCCAATTGGTTCGCACGCTCGTTCAGTTTCCGGTACGTAAGCTGCTGCTCCTCGTACACCACCGCCACGTGATCCGGCACAAGCTGTGCCTGTTCTTCCACAAAGGTATGGAATAAGGCTTCTGCTTCAACAGCAGCAACATCCGATACCCCCACATTTCCAAATCCATGGATGATTTGTGCTTTTTCCTCGGCAGGTACCATCTCCAAAGCTGCCAGTGGCTGTTGTGGATGCAGTGTAATTGCACGTACGAGTTCGGTAAAATGCTGCGCCAATCGGGCAATAGTCTCAGGCTTGTACAGCGCCGTGCTGTATTCCAGACTGCACAGAATACCTTCTGGCTGCTCTATTGCATCCAAGCTCAGATCAAATTTGGCCGTATTATTTTCCAGCGGATATGAATGTAAGGTCAGACCTTCCAGCTGGAACTCCTGTTGCTCCAATGTTTTCAACTCAAACATCGTGTCAAACAGCGCATTTCGGCTCGTATCCCGCGTCAAATTCAGCTTTTCAACCAGCTCTTCAAATGGATAGTCCTGATGCTCATAAGCACTGAGCGCATGCTCCTTCACCTCTTGCAGATAATCCAGGAACGATTGGTCGCCAGACGGATAATTGCGGATTGCCAGCGTGTTGATGAAGACACCTACCAGGCTCTCCAGTTCCGTATGCGGTCTTCCGGCAATCGGCGTTCCCACTACGATATCTTCTTGGCCTGTGTATTTATGCAAGAGCGTAGTGTACGCCGCCAGCAGCACCATATACAAGGTTGCGCCGGTTTGCGAAGCCAGTTCTTTCAGGCGTTCGCTAACTTCACGCTCCAGTGCAAATTCGATCGTATCCCCTGCCGTACTCTGCACCGCCGGGCGGGCAAAGTCGGTTGACAGATCCAGCACAGGCACTCCGCCCCGGAAGGTGTCGAGCCAGTACGTTTCCTGACGCTGCATCCACTCCTGATGGGCTTCGCTTTGCTGCCAGACCGCATAGTCTTTGTACTGAATCCGCAATGGCAATAGCTCTTCACCGCCATACAAGCGAACAAATTCATCGGTCAGTACCTCCATCGACACACCATCCGAAACGATATGGTGCATGTCGAGCATGAGCAGATGCTGTGATTCTTTCTCTGCTCCTTGTACGCCCAAGTCTACCAAGCCTACCCGCAGCAGCGGTGCAGCTTTCAGATCAAACGGACGGACAAACTGCCGAACCCGTTCTTGTGCTTCCTGACTGATCGTCGTGTACGTAGCTGTGTCTTGATCTGTATCCGAAGTCGCACGCTCTGCCTGTACCTTCGTATATTCCACCTCGAACGGCACGGTGTCCTCAACCCATTGCATCGGCTCATTGTCCACTAGCTCAAAGCGGGTACGCAAGGTTGCATGGCGATCGATCAATTGACGGAACACATCTTCTACTCGTTTCACATCCAGCGGGCCGCTCACTTGCAGCACCGACGGCATGTTGTAGTTCACATCATTCGGGTCGAACTGATGCAATACATACAGTCGTTTTTGCGCCGAAGATAACGGGTAGAAGCTGCGTTCTTCCGTTACCGGAATGGACGCGTATGTTACTTGATCCAGCTGTTCCAGTACGACTGCCAACTGTTCAATGGTTGGTGCTTCAAAAATACTGCGCAGTGGAAGTGGCTTGTTCAGCTCCTTGTGAATCTTCGAGGCCAGTGTCGTCGCCCGCAGCGAGTGTCCGCCAATCTCGAAGAAGTTTTCCTTCACACCGACCTGCGTGAGGCCCAGCACATCCTGCCAAATGTGTGCCAGCTTCACTTCCACCCACGTCCGCGGTGCGACATAATCGGCTCCGCTTTGCAGGCTGCCTTCCGGTGCTGGCAGGGCCTTGCGGTCAATTTTGCCATTTGGACTCAGCGGCATTTGCTCCAGCTGTACAAAGTACGATGGCACCATGTAGCTTGGCAGCCCCCGGCCCAGCTCACTTCTCAGCTCGCTGGCACCCATTTCTTGTCCGGCGACATAGTACGCCACCATTTGTTTTTGTCCCGTTTCATCCGCGCGAGCCGTGACTACGGCTTCGCGTACCGATTCCACTTGGAGCAGCTGCGTTTCGACCTCTCCCAGTTCAATCCGGTAGCCCCGGATTTTGACTTGATGGTCGATCCGGCCCAGATATTCAATGTTGCCGTCCGGCATCCATCTCGCCAAATCGCCTGTGCGGTACATCCGCTCATAGCCTGCTTCCCCGCCAGCAAACGGATCTTTCACAAATTTCTCGGCCGTCAGTTCTGGACGGTTCAGATAACCTCGGGCTACGCCGACACCGCCGATGCACAGCTCACCCGCAACCCCGATCGGCTGCAATTGCTCCGTGCCTTCCTTCACGATGTACAGACGAATGTTTTGAATCGGTTTTCCGATCGGAATAACTCCATATTCCTCATCCGGTTCACAATCAAAGTACGACACGTCCACCGTCGCTTCGGTTGGACCATACAGGTTGATCAGCTTCGCTCCCGCTAGGCTCGACACAAGCCGTTGGAATCGTGCGACATGCTGTGGCGGTAATGCTTCA
>NZ_JBBOSD010000002.1:0-62805 GCF_038004945.1 Paenibacillus sp. FSL M7-0802
GGAAAAAACAAGCGATTCCCATGTATACCAATGGAAAGTTGAGAAATGGTAGACTATACGTAAGAACCCGATTGGGGAATTGGATTCATTTGCGATTGCTTTTACTTGATATAGAATAAATACAGGCACATAGGAACAGTGGGAGGTTTTATGAAGGAGTTTAATGAAATTGAATTGTGTCTTGATGATATAACAAGTGAATTTTTAAAGAGAACAAGGAAAATCGGTGATCCGTTAAAGGCAGCGACCATTTATCAGGAAACAGTGGACGAGCTAAGTACAAAGCTTATTCAGATCGTTCCAGCAAAGGCATTATTCATGTTTGCCAACCAATACATTGATTCTGTAAAGACTCAGCAGCATGATAATGAAAGCGATGCAGCCAGAGCAAAGGCTAAAGTTGAAATTCTGGAAAGAGCGTTAAAAGTGAAGTCAGTGGAATACTTGCGTGAGGTTGTACCCATTAACAGGAATATAGCGCAGCACGCTTTGTTTTCTGCTAATCCGAAGAACATACCGAATCAGCCCACAACGACTGTACACGGTGTGCGTTCTGTCCATATTAAGAACAATACGGGCGAGGTACTAACTACTTATGAGGCCCGTGTAATGGGCGCTATACAGTCTCTATGGTTCAAGCAGAACATAGACGGGAAACCATATGTTGAGCTGAAATACGCTGATATATTGAATGAATTAGGGCTAACGGATGGATCGGCAAACTATAAGCGCATCCAGGAAGCCTTAATGAGGCTTATGAAAATAGAAGTGACCTTAACACAGTATCAACGCTCTAAGGATTCAGAATATGAAGAGATCGCTTTTACTCGCTTAATAGATCAAATTATATTCAGACGCAAGGTAGGAACGACCAACCACTTTCAATATAAGTTTCAAATTAAGCTGCCTGAATGGTTAGTTGAGGCTAATCGGGTCGGGAATTTGTTTGACATTTCCCTTATTCTTATGAATGACTTGAAATCGTATTTAGCACAAGGGCTATACTGGTTAGTATCATCTTATCCCGAGGAATCTACAGTTACGTTTGAACTTCAAACGCTGGCTGGTCATTTTCACTTTTTAGATGATAACGAGCCGATCATGCAGGTCTATAAAATTGTTGAGCGTATCAAGAGCGCATGTATTGAACTGCAAGCAGTAGGGTTTATAGAGCGCTTCGAATTCAAAGGAAAGAAACAAGGATTACAAGACCGTTATTTGACGGTTACGAAAAACCCGATCTTCCTAAATACATTAGCTCAATCAAGAGAATTGATTCCAGAGCAATTAGAGTTTTTCCCTGACCCCTCATAGGGGGTCTTTTTTTGTGCTGAAACATCCGTTTAACTACGGAAAACAAGAAGAAACATCCTTTTTACTACGGAAAACCATCAAAAAAAATGCAAAATTCATGAAATTACTTACTAAATCGTTCCAATTCTCTGAAACATCCGTTTGACTACGGAAAACCGCTTCAAAACATCCGTTTGACTACGGAAAACACTAAAAAAACATCCGTTTGACTACGGAAAATGAATACTGTCGCAATTTGCCAAAATTTAAATCTATGACGTATGATATTAATAGGTTCAAAGATTCCAAAAAAAGAACCTTAAAAATAGCAAAAAGCCCACACACCAACACTGCAAAATGTCTCCGTCGCCAAACTAAGCCATTTTGTAGCGTCTCAAGAGTATGAGCCTTTACTATAATTATGGGCCTATTATACTATATCCCTTAATTTAAAGTAAAGTAAGGACTCTCTCTTTCCTGATGCCATTTTTAGGTGTGCGGCGGAAATTGAGAGTTTTTTTGTTTATTCCTATACATAGCATAGGGCTAATTTCATAATCAAATATCAGGCGTTCGCATCCACTTTTTCTAAAAAAATGGACATGCGAGGGCTTAGTTTCTTATTGCCTTTTTTAAGAACTAAGCAGAATGCCACCCAAAACGACGATAAAAAAATGGTCTAAGCGATCACACATCGGGTTTGTCGTCCCGATCTCCTCGGAAGCGGCCTGCGGCGAAAAAGTCCGAACCTGAAACGGTGTAGGCAGCGCGACGTCCTGTAATTAACTGCTTGGGGATGATTAAGCCAACTAAATGGCCTTGTTTATTCGCGCCTGATTGCGCCCCTGCAATCGCTCCAGAGTGGCGATGTGACTCCATCGACCATATTCCCGTCCGTGTACGCCGCAAGGCGTAGGCTGGCTGTCAGAGCGCCGCATAATAGCATATGCGACCACGTGGTAAAGCACGACCTGGGCACGTTGATGACAGTAAAAGCGAAGCGACCGACGGCGGCTCCGTTACGCCTAAAGTTGACCCTAGCCTAGCCCTTCTTATATGCCGATTTCGGCTATAAGGGGGGCGTGTGCTCGCTTCCTCAGGCTCACCACCCGCCTATCACAACCCCAAGTGCCTGTCAACTACGAATTTGCGAGTACACAAATGCAGGGGCGGGCGTGGGGAGGATGATTTTAATCAAAAAGGCGAGCGTAGCTCGGCTACCTTTTATAACGGGTGTGGATATCTTATGAGGGAGAACCGACTTTTCCACAGGTTTTAATAGAAGTGTGCTAGAAGTACGTATATTGTGACTGGATCACTGTTTATGATTTTTCACTATATGAAATATTCATAATAGATAAGTGGAGGGATGACCGCAGTTTACACCTGTTGCCGCACCTGCGGCACAACAACATTTTGGTGTTAGGGTGTAATGTTAATCCGGTTGAAAACAATGTGTACGTTTATGTTTACGTATACGTAAATGTATGTTATAATTGGAACTATAATAAAGGTATGGGGAGGGCATGGCAATGGCAAAGGTGATCTCATTTGGAATACAAAAAGGTGGTTCAAGCAAGACAACTACTTCCGGAATTGTAGCTTATATTCTTAGCCAGGAATATGGAAAAAAAGTCCTTGCAGTTGATTTGGATTCACAGGGGAATTTGACCGAATTATTGACGCAGCAAGATATTTATAACTTTCATGAGAGAACGGTTTTCGAGGCACTAAAGGAAAAAGATGCTCGTAAGTATGTACATAACGTAACCGAGGGACTAGATTTGCTAACGGCAGAAGACCACTTGGCGCGTTTTCCTTCATGGCTGTATGAATCTTATCGTGGGAATAGATCACTGGTGCTAAAGGAAACTCTTGAGAACGTGCAGAGTGAGTATGATTACATTATTATTGATACGCCGCCAGCTTTAGGCGATCAGACAATTAATGCACTGGCTGCTTCTGATGCAGTTGTTGCTATGTTCGAAGCAAGTAAATTTTGTTACTCAGCAATTGGCCGCTTTTTAGAAACATGTATTCATGTGCAGGAGCTGGTTAATAAGGATATGAAGATTGCTGGTATATTACGTTCTCTTATAGATGCAAGAAGAACCGATAATAAGGCGTTAATTGAGCTGATCGAGGAAGAATACGGGGAGCTATGCTTTGAAACTATAATGACTCGTACAGCTGCTATAGGGCGTTTATCTATCAATGGTTTTCAAGATAACCCTGAATTAAATCAAGGATTGAAACTCTACAGAGAATTCGTAAAGGAGCTGATTCAGCGTGTCTAAGATGGATGAATTGAAAAGCAAAATTAGAAGCACATCGGGCAGCAGTGTTCATCCAGAACTTATAGATTCTTCTACAGAAGTTCCAACGACTCCTAAGCCTAAAAAGAAGAAGTTTGAAGAACTACACAAAAGGGATACCGTTTGGATCGAGAATGAATTGAAAAAAAGACTGGATAGAGAGAGCGCCGAAAATGGTCGAGGCGAAAAAACACGGATCATTAACGAAGCATTAAGGCGTTACTTTTCTACAAACAACTAATTATGATTGGTACACGTATACATTTACGTTTTTGTTACGTATACGTGTACGTGTACGTAAATGTTTCATCACTTTCGAATTACTTCACGTTGACCCATTAAAATTATTAGGGGGATTAAATTTATGATTGAGAACATTATGATTCTTGATTTACGTGCTAAAGTGTATCAAAGGATTGAGATTATCAATCAAAAGTTGTCAGAAGGGGTTTCAGAGGATGTAAGGATAGCTTTTGAGGCGCGTCTTGATGAGCTTCAAAACATTCAGCGCAAGCTTGATTCGATTTGCGAGAATATTTAGAATACGTATACGTATACGTATACGTTTACAATATATACAACTTACACATAGAGTTATCTGCTTAGATTTGCGGATGACTCTTTTTGTTTAGATATTATAATGCAAACGTAAATGTATATGTATACGTAATCGAAAAAAAGTGTGCTATAGATATTGGGTTAGTACCAGCGTAGCTGACACCACTCGCAAATGATTTATTAATGACCTCGTTATATTCATTTTGTGCATCGGATTGTCTCGAAGTTCCGATGCCAAAAACATTTTCGGAACTTGAATATTTACCTCAACTCAAGCGATAATCAAACATCTATTTGATTATAAGAAAATTTTGTGTATAATAATAATCAAATTAATGTTTGATTGTTGGGGTTGGGATGAAAAGAAAAGTACTCATGTGATTTAAATGAAGATCCTAAAGTCCGAAAGGTACAAAATGCACATACTACTGGCAAGATGGCCGGATTGAAGGTGAAGGATGCGTAAAGAAGACAATAGAGATTTTATACCAGCCCTGAGATTTCACTGGCTAACCTCATTTTATGACCCGATACTTCGCTGGACTATGAGGGAGTCTACCTTCAAGAGCAAATTAATTAGAAAAATTCAAGTTGATCCGGGGCAGCGAGTGCTTGATTTAGGATGCGGGACTGGTACATTGACCCTTCTTTTAAAACAAACTTACCCGAAAGCAGAAATAACCGGACTGGATATTGATCCGAATGTTCTCCGAATTGCAGAGAAAAAAGCAGTGAACATGGGGATGGACATCAAGTTTAATCAAGGGATGTCGTTTGAATTACCCTACCCAGATCATTCCTTTGATCGTGTTGTCACAAGTCTAATGTTCCATCATTTGACTTTAGAAAATAAACTCCGAACACTAAAAGAAGTTTTCCGTGTACTTAAACCACAAGGTGAACTTCACATAGCGGATTGGGGAAAGGCGCAAAATGGGCTCATGCGTATTGCGTTCCTTTCAATCCAAATCCTCGATGGTTTTAAAACGACAGCAGATAACGTAAATGGCCTCATACCGCAAATTATCGATAAGGCCGGGTTTGCTAAATCTAAAGAGACGGATAAGTTCATGACAGTATACGGAACTCTTTCTTTATACAAAGCGAAGAAATAAACCAGCATTGCGGTGAAGTTAGCTTCGCGCCTACTGCCCCAAATAGCTAGCCGGAGTAAACCTTTGTTAAATTGTAACGTTTAATTAAATAATTATTTGTATAAGAACATGTAAATCTACAATTGGATGGAGCAAATCGCAATGTCACTCACACTAATTCTTTCCGCTATTGGCACGTTCATCGTGACAAACGTTGACGACATTTTTGTGCTGATGATCTTTTTCGCACAGATTGAAAAAGCGCGGCACACACAAGTTGTTCTAGGGCAATATCTTGGGTTCGGATTGCTCGTTATATTGAGCCTATTAGGGGCTTTCGGTTTTACATTTTTGCCACCTGAATGGGCCGGTTTTCTCGGGCTGATACCGATTTATCTCGGTATCCGAATGTTCCTCAAAAAGGAGGAAGAAGATGAGGCAGAGGAAGCGCTTGAGAAATTGGGCAATCTAAAGTCACAACCTTCAAACAATCGTTTGTTTGGACCACTAACTGGTAAAGTCGCTGCGATTACCTTTGCCAACGGGGGGGATAACCTGGGCATATACATCCCGTATTTTACGACCCAGGGGAATGCGTCACTTTTATCCATTGCGATTGTGTTCCTTTTGATGGTCGCGGTATGGTGTTTCCTGGCGTATCGGTTGGCAAACTTCCCGGCCATTCTAAAGATTCTGGAAAAGTACGGAAGTGTCATTGTTCCACTGGTGTTTATCGCATTAGGTATTTCGATCATGCTGCATGGTGATTCATTTGCATATCTCATAAGGTTGTTTGGATAACGTTCACGAAAATCGAAATGACGAACTGGAGGGAAACACAATGGTAGTAGGTGACGCAAGCATGCACACTCAGTTGTTGGTAATCGGCGGTGGTTCTGGGGGTTATGTTGCAGCTATACGAGCCGCGCAGCTCGGCAAGAAAGTGTTGCTGGTGGAAAAATCGGAACTCGGAGGTGTATGTCTCAATTGCGGCTGCGTGCCGTCCAAAGCGCTGATATCAGCGGCGCATCGTTATGAACAAATGCTGGAAAGCGGAATATCCGGGTTAAAAGCGAAAGGCGTTGATATTGAATTTTCACAGATTCAGCAGTGGAAACAGTCGAAAGTGGTGAATCGCCTTAAAACGGGTATTCAATCTTTACTCAAAAAGCATGAAATCTCGGTCTTCAAAGGAGAGGCGCTTTTCATTAATGATCGGGAAGCCCGTCTCTATAATGAACAAGAATCACTCCGATACCAATTTGACGACTGTATCGTTGCTGTCGGGTCACGCCCAATTGAATTAAAAGCATTTCCGTATGGGAACCGGATTTTGTCCTCCACCGAAGCACTCAGCCTTACCGAAATCCCTAAGCGGATGGTCGTTATCGGCGGCGGCTATGTCGGCATCGAGCTAGGACAAATGTACGCGAAATTCGGCACGAAGGTAACCGTTTTGGAAGGTTCACCGTCGATTTTGCCCGGATTCGAAAGTGAAATTACCCGTATTGTGCGAAGAAATTTAGATTCATTTGGCGTTTCGGTATACACGAATGCCTTTGCTCAATCTGCACAACAATCGGCTGATGAAGTCGCAGTCACCTTTACGGTGGATCAGGCAGAACAACAAGTGACGGCTGATTATGTTCTTGTGACAGTAGGACGACGGCCAAACACCGATGGCGAACTTGGTCTTGACCGAATTGGGGTGAAAATTGGAGACCGGGGACTCGTCGAAGTCGATCAACAAGGGCGAACGTCTATTCCTCATATTTATGCGATTGGTGATATTATCCCTGGCCCTGCACTGGCACATAAAGCTTCATACGAAGGAAAAGTGGTTGCTGAAGCTATAGCTGGCCAGCCAAGTGCCTTCGACTATAAAGGGATACCTGCGGTTGTGTTTTCCGATCCGGAAATTGCTTCCGTAGGACTTAGCGAACCTGAAGCCAAAGAGAAAGGATATGACATCATGGTGGGGAAGTTTCCGTTTGCGGCAAATGCGCGTGCTCTCTCTTTGAGTGCGACCGAGGGATTCGTCAAGCTGGTAGGCGATAAGAAAACAGGTTTGATCCTTGGCGGTCAAATCGTCGGCACAAACGCGTCTGACTTGATTCCGGAAATTGCCTTGGCGATTGAAATGGGAACGACCATGGAAGATTTAGCCCTCACGATTCATGCGCATCCAACTCTTGGGGAGTTGTCGGCTGAAGCAGCAGAAGTTGCCCTTGGCCATCCCATTCATATTTAGTTTTGTTTTCCTTTGACAAACCAATGGCAAAGGAATGATATAATAATCAAACGTATATTAGATTGAGGTGATTAGATGAAGAATCAAGAAGATACATGTGAGATCTTTTGTTATGACGAGGATAAGGTCAAGCGGGTCCGGGGAAAAATAAGCAAAAATGATTTTCAGGATATGGCGCAAATATTTAAAGTGCTTGCTGACAATACGCGGCTAAAAGTTGCCTATGCACTGTGCGATGAGGATGAGTTATGCGTCTGCGATGTGGCCAATATTATTGGCTCCACAATGGCAACAGCTTCCCATCATTTACGGCTACTGCGGAACATGGGCATTGCGAAGTACCGCAAAGAAGGAAAACTTGTTTTTTATGCACTGGAAGATAAACGGCTTAAACAAATGATTAGGCTCGCCATTGAGCATCAGAAGGAGGTTGTTGTCGTTGAGTAAAGCGGCAGAATTAGAGAACAAAAACGTATACCGCGTTGAAGGATTCACATGCGCGAATTGTGCCGGGAAATTTGAGAATAATGTAAAGCAACTGCCGGGCGTACAAGATGCGAAAGTGAATTTTGGCGCTTCTAAAATTGCCGTTTACGGTGATGCAACGATTGAAGAACTGGAGAAAGCCGGTGCATTTGAAAGTCTTAAGGTGAACCCGGAAAAAACCGTACGGGAAGCAACACAAGAAGTCCAAAAGGAAGTTAAAGAGCCATTTTATAAGAAACACAGCACATTATTGAATGCAATATTATTGGTGGGTTTCGGTTATCTTTCCCAGAATGTAAATGGTGAAGAAAATCTGATCACTTCCTTGTTATTTGCCGCCTCGATCATCATCGGTGGATTCTCGCTCTTTAAAGTTGGTTTTCAGAACTTATTGCGATTTGAATTTGACATGAAAACCCTGATGACCGTGGCCATTATAGGCGCCGCGATCATTGGGGAATGGGCCGAAGGTGCGATCGTCGTTATTCTGTTTGCCATTAGTGAAGCCCTTGAACGATTCTCGATGGATCGAGCAAGACAATCGATTCGTTCCTTAATGGACATCGCACCAAAAGAAGCTCTGGTTCGCCGGAACGGGCAAGAAATGATGATTAATGTGGATGACATCGCTGTTGGCGACATCATGATCGTGAAACCCGGTCAAAAGATCGCCATGGATGGTGTGGTTGTAAGTGGCTACTCCGCCGTTAATCAAGCAGCGATTACCGGTGAGTCCGTGCCGGTTGAAAAAACGGTCGAGGACGACGTTTTTGCCGGTACGTTAAATGAAGAAGGCTTGCTTGAAGTTAAAGTAACCAAGCTCGTAGATGATACAACTATTGCAAAGATTATTCACCTAGTCGAGGAAGCACAGGGTGAACGAGCTCCTTCGCAAGCCTTTGTTGATAAATTTGCGAAGTACTACACACCAATCATCATGATCGTGGCAGCTTTAGTCGCTGTCATTCCCCCGTTGTTCTTTGATGGAAGCTGGGCGACATGGATTTATCAAGGCTTATCTGTTCTGGTTGTTGGCTGTCCTTGTGCACTCGTTATTTCGACTCCAATTTCCATCGTTTCGGCAATCGGAAATGCTGCCAAAAAGGGCGTCCTTATCAAAGGCGGCGTTTACCTCGAAGAAATGGGCGCCTTAAAGGCCATTGCATTTGATAAAACCGGCACGCTCACTAAAGGCGTCCCTGTGGTAACGGATTTCAGCATATTTAGCAAGGAGACAAATGCATCGGAATTATTGTCCGTCATTACGGCATTAGAGTACCGTTCCCAACATCCTCTTGCTTCAGCCATCATGAGAAAAGCCGAAGAAGAAAACATTTCGTATTTCAATGTCAGGGTTGAAGATTTTTCTTCCATTACAGGCAAAGGTATTAAAGGGATTGTCAACGGAACGACGTTTTACATTGGAAATCCGAAACTCTTTAAGGAACTGCCAACTACTCGGTTCAGCAGTGAGCAAGAGCAGCTGGTTACAGCCCTACAAAACCAAGGCAAGACGGCCATGGTTGTCGGGACGGATCATGAAATTCTCGCGGTGATCGCGGTAGCGGATGAAGTCCGTGAATCGAGTAAGGAAGTTATTCTAAAGTTGCACCAGCTTGGCATCAAAAAAACCATCATGCTAACCGGTGACAACAAGGGTACGGCAACTGCCATTGGCGGACATGTCGGTGTATCGGATGTTCAGGCCGAACTGCTGCCACAGGACAAATTGGACTTTATTAAACAATTGCGATCTGATTACGGGAACGTAGCCATGGTTGGGGATGGCGTCAATGATGCCCCTGCGCTGGCTGCTTCTACGGTTGGCATCGCCATGGGCGGAGCCGGCACAGACACAGCGCTGGAAACGGCAGACGTAGCGTTGATGGGTGACGATTTAAGGAAACTGCCATTCGCGATAAAACTAAGCCGAAATGCATTAAGTATAATTAAACAAAACATTACCTTTGCACTCGCGATTAAATTGATTGCATTGCTGCTCGTTATTCCGGGATGGCTAACGCTGTGGATTGCCATTCTTTCCGATATGGGCGCAACGCTCCTAGTCGCGTTAAACGGTTTGCGACTCATGCGCGTGAAAGAATAAAGGATCGGTATTTGCCCACCATTGAGAACCTACATGGTGATGAGGATGATGTGATGAGATTCGTTCTATCGACAATCTTAATATTGTACCTTATTGTTTCAGTAGCCTTAGAAGTACACGCAGATGAGGTTCAAATGCTAAATCGTTAGCGGGAGACGTGGCATCGGAACAGTTGAAAGTTACCTCTGAAGAAAAACCGCTTCCAACGATTGTCTTCGTAATTTTTATGGCTTGTCTAGTGTTTTTCCCCGTGATTAATAAAGGAACTTAAGAAAGACAAGGATGAACCTGATGACCGCTAGTGAACATTTATGCCGAGTTAGGGGCGTCGCCCCTGACTCGGCTTTACTTGAAAGGATGTGTACACGTGCTTCGTTACTATATCGTTGCGATTGTCGCCTTTGCCGTTGACCAGTTGATTAAATGGAGTGTTGCGACTTATATGGATATCGGTCAAAAGATACCGCTTATTCCGGGTTTTATTCAACTGACATCCAGTCGAAATCGGGGGGCCGCGTTTGGCATCTTGCAGAACCAACGGTTATTTTTAATTGTGGTGACCGCTATTGTTCTTGTTGGTATTATCATTTACTTGTACAAAATCTATCGGAAGCAAAAATTCCTAGCCTATGCGTTAACCCTGATTTTTGGAGGAGCGCTGGGGAATTTTATAGATCGTGCTCTTCATGGAGAAGTCGTAGATATGCTGGAATTTACGTTTATCAATTATCCAGTGTTTAATATGGCTGATGTCTTTATCTCGACAGGTGTCGTTATGATATTGATCGATACGCTCTGGGCATCCAGAACAAATGCTAGATCGAGTCAGACGTTTCCAGAGTAATAGGGTGGTTGTACTGAATTGGAGTGAGTTTGCTTTATGTATTGCTGGCGGCTATCAATGTGATGGGCGGTCTCATTTTTCGTTTAAACGTAATTGGTCGCTCAGGGGACTACACGCGTTGATGGCTTTAAGCGCTGGTCTATTGATCCCTTTTTTTTCAGCATTATGTATCGAGCCATTTTCACTTCGGGGAGGAAATCTATGTACATCAACGTGTTAAAAGCTCAGCAGTAGGAGTTTGATGGGTTATCGATCGCAGCCAGTTTCACGGTAGACTTTCATCTTGGAATCACCGTATTTATCGCTGTACTCCTTTATAAAATACCGGATGGAATTACGATTTCGTCCATTATTTTTCTTCTCACACGAGATAGAATCAAAGCATTGTTAGCTGTGGTGCTCTTCGGAGTCTCGACGGTTGCAGGTGCTATTACTGCAACTTTACTTTCCGATTTATATTTGCCAAATGAACAAATTGCCGCAGCAGCGATTGCCTTTTCCGCTGGAATTTTTATTTATGTGGCAGTTGCTGATTTGCTTCCTCCTGTTAATTCTGCCGACAACCGTCTTACGTCTTCGTTTTTCTTTATCGGCGTTATTCTATATTTCCTGCTTAATTGGGGAACAAATTTATTAGTACCATCACTGCATTAACTTTAAAGTGAGGTGTTTTATTTGATTGCTGCAAATCTTACAGTGTGGCTGGCGTTCGGAGCCGGCTTTTTATCCTTTATTTCCCCGTGTACTCTCCCATTATACCCTTCGTTTTTATCTTATATAACTGGAGTTTCCACGCAAGAATTGGTCCGAAAGAAAGGTGTGTTTCAGCATCAAGCATTACTACATACACTATTATTTCTTCTTGGTTTTTCAATAATCTTCTTTGCATTAGGCTTGTCAGCTAGCCTGCTGGGAGACTTTTTTTCGAATTATCAAGACCTGATTCGTCAATTGGGTGCGGTTTTGATTGGTCTGATGGGTTTATTTATGCTCGGCGTATTTCAACCTAGTGTGCTAATGAAAGAAAAACGCTTTGAACTAAAAAACAGGCCTACAGGTTATTTGGGTTCCGTCTTCGTTGGGATTACATATGCAGCAGGATGGACACCGTGCATTGGGCCTATTTTCTCCGCAATTTTGGCTCTCGGTGCAACGAGCCCCGAACAATCATTGATTTATGTATTCGCCTATACACTGGGATTTGGAATTCCATTTTTCATTATGGCCTTTTTTATCGGAAAATTAAAATGGATAAACAACTATACACAGTTGATAAGAAAAATCGGCGGGGTCATGATGCTTTTAATTGCGATTCTCTTATATACAGACAAAATGACCGAGATCACCATATTGCTGATTCGTTTATATGGAGGATTCACCGGGTTTTAATTACGTCTCACAGAAAAGGGGTGTAATGATTCTTGCTTCTAATAGAAAAAATCCACACATATAAGTTGAAAATTTGACAATATCAATTCCGAAAGGAATCAGCCCTCTTTTTCGATTGCGTGCCCAGAAGCGCTCATCATCTAGCTGTTGTAAGTCCGGTCATGGGAGGGGCTAAGCCCCCGTGGAGCTGAGAGTGAAAAATATTAATCTTGTACTTATTGAACTTCATCACCGTTTAATAAGTTATACTCACAATAATTGAGTAGAGCAGAAATGAGTTTATATCCTTCGCTTAACATTTTTGATCACTACCTTACTATGGGGAATGCTTGGTATGCTGACCATGCTGAAACTTAAATCCTGGTCAGGAACTTCATAATTCATTCGATTCGCTAGATAATCGAGACTTACTTTCATGACTTCAATGGTGACCCACTCACCGGCACAGCGATGTCCCATTAAGTAATCGCCACCACCCTGAGGGATGAAGGCAAAGGGGCTGCCTTGCCATTCGGCAAACCGATCCGGACTGAACACATCAGGATTGCCCCAAATTTTAGGATCATGATTTGTGCCATAAAGATCTAGCAAAGTTAATGTGCCTTCTTCAAATTTATAGCTGTTCCAGGTGAAATCTTTTTTTACCAGTGCCGCGACAAACGGAAAAAACGGATAAAAACGGCGCACTTCCTGTACAAACATCTGAGCATATTTTTCATCGCCGGATTCAAGTTTCTCCCTTTCTTCCGGATAATGATGCACTGCCAGTGCAGTGAAATTGATGAATATAGCAATCGCCACAATCGGTCTCAAGATATTAATTACTTCCACAGCAGCGGTCTCGGTATCCAGGAAATTCCCTTGCAGATCGCGATGCCAGGCAAACCTATGTAATGCAGTATTTTCAGGGGAATTCACTTTCCCATCACGAACCTCATTAATGAGTTCTCCGATCGACTTTTCTACCTGATTCCGTGCATTTCTCCCTAGCCAATGTTTTGGGCCAACTGCAGCTGGCGACTCGAACATCGCTGCCAAATCTTTTGTCAGCTTCTTCACTTCGTCTTCTTGTACCGGTACACCTGCCCACTGGCAGGCTGTCCTGCACATAATTTCCTGTACTTCTTCATAAAGAACAATTTTATCCATTTGTTCCCATTTATCCACCGCCATCTCCCACTGTTTTTTTGTAATGTCGGTCAGTTTTTTAAGTCCGTCAGGAGACATGATCGACATAAACATTTCCTTTCGATGTTTATGGGCCTGTCCATCTAACGCCTGAACACCATTCTTGCCAAACAATGTTTGCACCGCCCGATTTGGTGCTGCATCTTTCCTTTTGAATTTCTCAGTGTCATAAAAAACTTCCGCAGCTTCCTTTCCTCCCATGCAGATCGCTTTCTTTCCAAACAACCGGGTCTCGAATATATCAGAATTAAAACTGTGGCGTCTGTTCAAAATGTACATATATCCTTCTCTCATAAGGCTTAAGGTATGGTCTATTCCTTCTTCCCGAGGCATTTGAATTTTATTTGACATATCATTCATCTCCTTCTTTATGAGTAATGGACTTATTCTTTGTAAACTCTTCCCTGTTTATTCTCAAAAAAAACGAACCCTAAACTAAAAACCTAAAAAAAGCTTCTATAAAAAGGAATTGACTTTTTTAATTTGTCTAATTGATTACCCGGGCATCCCCGGCTTAACGTACGAAATCCGCGTTTTGTTGGCGTGATCCCCAAGAAAAAATGAAAAGTCGAGTTCATTGAGCTCTGTTTCTCTTTACGGTTGACCACGAAATTAAAAAATGTTAACAATTTAAATTTCCATTTCAATCCATACGTTTGCGGATGGTGTCAGCTACGCTGGTATTACCCGATATTGCAAAATGAAATAATTATGCAAACGTAAATGTTTACGAGTACGTACACATAAACGTAAATGTATACGTAAACAACTAATTTTGTGTTTTATGTGATCTATAAAACAGGGCTTTGGTGACTATGTAATTAGACTTGGATAAATGTTATAATTAGGAAACGTTTAGAAAGGAGGGGCAAGAATGCAGGAGTTTATTATAATCGTGCTGGTCGCCAGCTTTCTTTATCCTATGAAAAATCTGATTGGCCTTTTAACACGTTTAGCCTTGTTCGGAATGATGGCCTACACTCTGTTTTCAGGCTCTATTCCAAATTGGGGAGATAAATTTTTTGCATTGATTATATTGTCCTTGCCTATTTTCTTAAACATGTTGGTTAAATTTCTGAAATTGAAGATAATAAAGGCATAAACCGTCCTGTCAACTGGGCGGTTTTTTTTCAACACATAACAAAAGTTATGTATGGAAAATTCATCCGAAAACCTTGTTTTTCAATACATAACTGTGGTAAAATGAATATATAAATTCAACACATAACTTTTTTTGAAAAGGCGGCGATTACTGATGAGTCGAATTTCCACAAATGAATTGAAAGAAGCTTTGAAGAAAGCGACACATTCAGCTCGTGAAGAGGCTAGGAAAAACGGTGTACCAGCTGTCTATGAAGAGAATGGGGAAATGGTGAAAGAATACCCAGATGGTAAGAAAACAAAAGTCGTTTTCACGGCAGAAGGACGAAAAGAAGTAGCCTATCATGAATAAACCTGTCATGACTGTTTTCGCTGGTACAAATGGAGCTGGTAAAAGTACACTGACTAAACAATTAGTCGGTCGGATCGGAGAGGTAATCGACCCGGACGCCATTGCTAAAAGTATTAACCCTGACAATCCTGAAAGTGTCTCACCAGCAGCTGGTAGGGAAACTTTAAACCGTGTTAAAGAGTGTATCCGTTCAGAGAGAAGCTTTTCCATTGAGACAACTCTTTCAGGAAAAACGGCTATTCGTCAAATGGAACAAGCAAAAGCATCCGGGTTTGAGGTTGATTTGTATTATGTGGGGTTGAAGAATGTTGAATACCATATAAGCCGTGTTGAAATGCGTGTTGCTCAAGGAGGACATTTCATACCTGAGGAAGACATTAGACGGCGCTATGATCGGTCACTCAAAAATTTGGCTATTGCTTCGAATATTGCTGATCGGACATACGTGTTTGACAATACTTCGGAGTTCACGCAATTACTCGAAATCAATGAGAGAGGACAAGTACATTATCTCGTGGATAAGCTGCCTGAATGGGCCAGACATTCGTTTGACTCACGTCCTACGTTAGCAGATAAGTTGAACCGGATTAAACCTCTAATAGACAACCGTGAGGAACGGAAACCTAGAAGCAAGGATGAACTGGAGAGATAAGTTGCGGCCCCTTATCGTTTTTTTATGACCCTAAATGATACATAACAGACCCATTAGGAGGTGTGTTAATGGCTAGAACAACGTCTAAGGATGCAAGACCGAGGGTGGATTGTAGTAGTGGAGTCAAAGCATCATTACGTACAGTACGGGATGCGTTGAAGTGCAAGACTGATTCCGAAACACTCGCTTATTTATTGGCCCTATATGATGATTCTTATGAAAAGATAACGCTTGTGAAGGATAAACAGTATCGTGAAAAGGCAGAAATAATTGATCGGCAACAATCATTCTAATTATGTACACAAAAAACAACCCAGGCGAGCTGCTTCAGATCCATTTTTTACACAAAAAGAATCGAACCGGCGAGATCCGTAATGATATTTTGAGTACAACTCTGTCCATGTAACTAACGGATCAAAACAACTTTATAAGGAGGGTGTGTACGTGTCGAGATCAACGATACAGGTTCCAGATGAATTGAAAGTGGAGATAGAGAACTTGAAAGATGAGCTTAAAGCAAAGACAACGTATGGCGTGATTGAAAGCTTAATTCAAATCCATAAAGATTTTCTGAATTATAAGCATGAGATAAAAATGGAGAAAGCACGTTTGGAGAAAGAGGCTTTAGAAATAGGTGAGGATCACAAACGGAAATTTGTCGCACTCAAGCAAGAACTTAATCTATACGAGAATTCTTCTGCGCTTGAATTTCTCTTACATCATTACACGACATCAAACAGACTTGATAAGTCAACATTTGAGCTGTATCGGTCGTTAAATTGATGCAGAATCATTTCAGGAGGAGAAATGCGTAAAGCTGATGCAGAGGACGTGGCGCTAGTTAAAGCATACTTGGAATTGCCAGTCTTACTTGATGTTTTAGAGCTGAACATCAAAAAAATGAAGGAAGCTGACTTCAAGCTTCGTCACATATTTGAATTGCAGCTAAAGAGTATACAAGACGAAATTATAAAAGCAGCAGCGTTCTGTTGGGCAGAGAATGAAGCAAAAGGGAATTAAAATAATTGACGAGAAGAGAACGCCTCATTCCCTCGAAGCTGAGTTTCTTTGCAGAGGGTATGTAGACTCCATCTCGATGCTTTGGGGCAAGGTGAAGGCTGACGCAGAGATTATGCTTGCAGATCATTTGGGCGTAGATATTAATCGGATTGATAGAGATTGAATGATGCTGTAAATGCAAAAGAAAACGGAGGTGTACGGTATGTACTTTGTAAACGATGCCCATCAAAACAACTATTATAAGCTTGTTGAATTTTATCATTCGGTAAATGATCCAGAATATAAGTCTTTATGTTATATTCTTGCGTTACCCGAAATTTACAACCGGACTAATGGGAAGTTTGGTGACGAAGGCCCCATGGAGTGGATGTACAAATTTCAAACTAGGGAAGTTGAAGAAGAAGACTATTTCACAAAAGAGAAGCGAGTCATTATTGAGCGGATTTACGAGAAGGACGAAAACGGAAACGAAGTTGAAACAGATGCATATTCGACTTTATCTAGCGGATATCGAAAATTGATACTTTTGGGAGCCAATCTGTTCAACAGTAGCTATGATGATTTTAACCTTTGCAGTGCTTTAGGAACTTGGGACAATGAATTGATCAAAGTTTATCAGCAAGCAGTTTTAGTACGGTTAGATCGTGAAGTTAATTGAAATTAGGACGTGAATGCGATGACTAACCTCATACAAGAATTTGAAGCATGGCTTTTCGAAGATGGAGCGAGTAAAAATACTGTAGATCGCTATGTTACCGTAGCAAAAATTTTCATCGAGTGGCACAACCGGATAATGAAAAGCGAGACGTTTGATCCCGTAAATGTGTCAGGCCGGGATTTGAATGCATGGAAAAAGTATTTGCTTGAGGAAGCGACTTACCAGCGAGGAAACGAAGAATCAAAACGCTATTCGGTCAGTTCAGTAAATAATTTTGTGAAATCAATTCGCTCTTTCTTTCGGTTTCTTAATGAAAACGAACTTATCAAAAGTAATCCAGCATTGAAAGTAAAAACGCAAAAAATAGCTGCTGATTTCGACCAAGACCCAAGGTGGTTGGAGCGCTTTGAACGCAATAAACTGCTCAGGGTTGTGGATGATAAAAATTTAGAGCAAAAGAACCGTTGGAAGTTTACACGTAATCGAGCGATTGTCTATGTACAGTTGTATGCTGGACTTCGGGTAAGTGAAGTTACTGATCTGGAACCGGAAGATGTTTCATTTGAGACGGGATATTTGTTTGTTCGTGATGGTAAAGGAGGAAAAGCCAGACGTATTGAAATGAACAAAGATTTACGTTTGGCACTAACTGAATGGTTGGCTGAGCGCGGCGATCCAGACACTAAAAAATTATTCACTTCATCAAGAGGCGGCACTAACCTTACTAAACAAGGCATTGAATACTTATATCGAACATTAAGCGAAAAGACAGGCATAAATGACTTAACTACTCATGTTCCTCGTCATACACTCGCACATGATCTTATAGAGACTGGTTATTCTCTTCAAAGGGTGGCTGATATCTTGGGTCACACGAATCTGAATTACACTCGCGTTTATACAAAGTCGAGTAGTCAGGAACGCAGGGAAGCTTTAGAAAGTCTTTCCTCAATTGAATGAAAGGGGATTTGATTTATGGAGACAGGAAGTGTGAAGGCAATAGCTTTGGCTTATCAAACGGCAACACTTACTTATCCTAGTTTCGAAATTATGGAATTGCTAAAATCGCTACCTTTTGAACGAGTATTGGAATTATTACTGATTATGAGGCAGTCACCGCGCCCTGTTAAATCACCATTGAATTTTCTTCGAAGAGCTATTCAAGAAGGTTGGAGTCCAGAAACAATGCCAGAAAAGGTTGATCGGCACATAGAGTATGTGGAAGAAAATCATTATGTTCGTCAGGGTTACACGATTGATCAAGCTCGCGAAAAAGTCCAAAAGAATAGGCGATAGCTCATAGAACAGGAGAGTGCATGGAATGGATATGAAAGATCAAATGAAAACGGAAAAAGAACAATCTGGACAACCTATCAAAAGAGGCATGATGTTGGGAAACGTTTGGTTTGCTTCTAAGGAACACGGAGAAAACTTCATTCAACTTATAGAGAGATTTAATGCTTACAAAAACCCGGAATATGCGGCTGCTTGTTATATTGTTTCTCACCCAGAAATTTATTACAGAGTTAATTGGAGTGAGTCTAATGGGCCAATAGGATGGTACTGGGGCGAGTGGATCGGAGAGGATGATAACGACGAAAATGGTTATCACTCTGAATCTGAAATCGTCGGGCAACTTTCCAGTGCATATCGTGGTCTAATTCAATCAACAGTCGAATTGTATACTGGTCGTAAGCATTATTTTGACTTGAGTAGTTGGCTTGGAAACGCTGGTGACGAGGTATATAAGCTATTTATACAGTCGTTGGAACTTCGTAGGGATCGATTTGTAATTGAAGTGTGATTATCAGGAAACTTAATGTCGTAGTTGCAGTATGGAGATAGGCTTTGGAGCCAGGATCGTTTAGCCAAATTCTAAACCCCTTTATCCCTTTTATACCCTCTGCCGATCTGGCAGGGCACGAGAGGACGCATCATTAAAACCTTCCTTTGTCGGGAGGTTTTTTGTTTTTTTCTTTATTCTTAATGATGGGAATGATAAAATGCTGGGTAGAGAAGTTTTGTGATGGGTTAGGATAGCAAGCATTGGAAGTGTAGCCACACTTCCGAAAAACGCTTGTTAGGGTTTCACCCTAATACCCGTTCCATTTAGGGCTGCGCCCTAATACCCCTTTAAACTGAGGATGGTGATCCTATTGGCAAAAAAGCGATACAGAGATAAAGAAGTGAAGTTTTTTGTTACTGAGGGTGAACTTGAGATAATTGATAAAAAGGCAGCTGCCGCCGAATTAGATAGAAGTAAATACTGCCGTAGCATGACCCTTGATGGTCTGATAGTCAAACAAGATTTTAAACAGTTGGACGATTTGGTTTACGAAGTGAATAAAATCGGAACGAACATTAATCAGGTGGCGCGAAGGGCTAACGAGTTGGAACACGTGACGCTCGATGACATCAAGTATCTGAAAAAACAATTGGATGTTATTTATCAGCAGATTGAAAAATTTTACGGTGGAGGTTGATTTCATTGCCGTATGTTAAACAAATTACAATCAGATCAACGCTGAACCGTTCTCTTAAATATATAGTGAATGACAATAAGACCGATCACGGCTGTTTGGTTACAGGGGTTAACTGTGCTTCTAATGATAAGCTTGCTTATAAGCAGATGCTTGCGAACAAAAAAAATCACAAAAAAGAGAAAGGAACACTGGGGTTTCACTTCATGCAGTCCTTTAAAGAAAATGAAATTACTGATCCATACAAGGCTCATGAAATTGGGTTGAAGTGGGCCGATAAAATGTTTGGTGATAAGTATCAATACGTTCTGAGCACTCACATAGACAAAGGCCATATTCATAACCATGTTGTTATAAATTCTGTTTCGTTGAGTGGAAAAAAGTTCAATGCCTGTAAACGGAGCTTACAGGATGCAAGAGATTATTCAGATGAGATTGCAAAGGAATACAGCCTCAGTGTTATTCCTCTAAATGAACATGCTATCCCGAAATCTTATAAAGAATGGAACGAAGAGAAGAGAGGGAATTCATGGAAGGCGCATATCAAACAGGACATAGATGAAGTCATTAAATCATCTAAATCATTTGAAGAATTTATGCAGAACATGAAGCGGCTTGGGTACACGATGAAACAAGGCCATGTTAAATATATGACGTTCAAGGCTCCCGGTATGGGAAGATCAGTACGTGGCAAAACTTTAGGGCCGGAATACACAGAAGATCGTATAAAAGAACGTATTCAGCTCAGAGAGTTCAATTTTGTTGAATCAAAACGGAAATACAAATATCGCTTTAAAAGCAAGCCAACTCGCACGCAAATTTTTGACGCAGCAAGGAACTACAAATATAAAAGGGGTTCATTGGCGGTTAATTTCATGCTGACTATTGCGTTGCTTCGAACGCTCACAAACCGTAAGGCAGAAGAAGCAGTAAGGAGAAATTCGCGTAGAGATTTCAGCACCGATATTGAAATATTGAAACTGTCCAAGCAGCTCCAGCTTATAACAGATTACAATTTAAAAAGTCGCGGTGATCTACAGCGAGCGATCAAAGATACAGAGCAAAGATTGAAACAGATCAATGGTGTAATTGAGGAAGCAGACAAAGCAAATCGAAGTATCATTCTCATTAATCAGACAATCGAAGCTTACAACAAGCATAAGCCGATTTATGAAGAATATAAGTCAGCGACAATCAGAAAAATGCTTGTGAAGAAAAAATATAGTGCGGAGATCGAAACATTTGAAAAGGCAATGAACCAGCTGAATAAGCTTAATATTCAGGAGAAAGATTTTTCAATCTACAGGGAGAGACAAGAATCATATGGAATAAAAATCGAACAGTTGAGGGAACGCCATAACGCAATGACTAAAGAATTATACAAGCTCACTGATATTGAAAAGACCTTGAATCAAAGAGGGCGTTTCGATTTGTCCAAGAACAAAAACAATGAGCGTGATGAAAGGAAAGAACGGTAAGAGTAAATATATGTACACAAAATCCAGTCCTGGGATCTTGCTGCAGGAGTTCAATTGTACCCATTTCATTTCTTGGCCACAATTGAACTCCTATTTTTTGTACACGAAAATAGGACCGGCATCTACAAGATCGGGACTTGATGCACATATTTTTTGTATACAAGGACTCATTTTGCTTAAGCGGATACCTGATAAAATGGATGGATACCAATTATTAGGAGATTATAGAACGCATGGACTACATTACAGACTTTTCTTACATTGACGACTTGATTGACAATAAAGGAGTGAGGAACGCTGTTATTGATGTAGACAACACAATAACCAAAAGTAACATCGTACAATTTTATCTGTTTATAAAAAAACAAGAGATTGGAGAAAAGTTGTGGCCTCTATACTTTTCTTCATTTGTTCTGCGTGCTCCATACTTTTTGGCACTGGATGCCGTGTCACGGGACTCATTTAATAAACTGTTCGTACTGAAAAAATTCAAAAAATACTCTTATGCTCAGTTGGAATACTTTTCGAAGTCGTTTTTTGAGAAAAGCTTGAAGGGGAAGTTCATTAGCTTTACTCACGATTTGATTTTCCATTTGAAAGAAAAGGGTGTTTATGTTGAATTGCTTTCGACGAATTTTGATTTATTGGTAAAACAATATGGGGAATATTTTGATGTTCCTTACAGCTGCTTAAACGTAAAGCCGGAAGGGAATGGGATAACAATAGATTTCTCAAAGCTTGATGGTTTTAAGGGCAGGGAAATTGCAAAATTCGATCCTGCCGTAACTCTATCCATTGGAGATTCGAAATATGATTTACCAGCTCTTAATCATGTGGACTATCCTTTCGTAGTTGCGAAGAAAGATGAAAAGTGGATGGGTCAGATAAACAAAGAGGCTCGTTTTATTAAAGCCGACATAGTTCAACTGGGCGAAACATTGTAGGAGGAAATATGGTTTTTGTTCTTATTTTTTTATGGACAATTGCAGCTGTTCTTCTTGTAAATAACCCGAAAAATGAATCTACTCGGTGGGTTGCATTTTCTGCTTTTGCGGCTGGCGGTGGTGGTCTCTCTCGTGCCATGACAGAAACGGCCATTCCTTACCTACATATACATGAGCTGATCACGCCGACCATAGAAAACATACTCTTTAAATTACACATCATTGGTTCATTCATGAATCATAATGGATTGCCTTATTGTTTTTTAATGTTCGCCATTAGTTATAGTGGATTCTTCAACAAACAATTGAAGAACAAGCTTGCGTGTGTCTTACTGATTCCAATAGTGATAATGCTTTTCAATACGCCATTCTATCCAGACATAAAAAACAATTTTCGAATACTCTTTATGTGGTGTGTACCTTATTTATTATTTGGGATGACATTGTTGATAGTCAGCTATGCTAAGGAGAGTATTCAATTAATTAAACGGAATCGCTTCTATATTATTTTGTTCACCTTCCCACCGATCATCTTTCAAATTTTTGTGAACTATACATTTAAGGCGTTTTTTGATTTTGAGGAAGTGTGGAGGTTAATGCCTTTAGTTATAACCCTGTTGTTCATGACTTTTGTCATTTTGATTTCAAAGCATGGACTCTTAGGGGTGAGGCTCCGATTCGATAACAACAAGCGTGAAAGTGCGATGCGTGCGGTTACTTCGGGGGCATCAGCGCTAAACCATACTATAAAAAATGAGATTGGCAAAATTGATATACTTTCCGACCGGATTAAGTATGAAGCTGAACGGGAAAATCCGAAGCCGATTGTAAAAGATATTGATATTATAATGGACTCCACTTCACACATGCTCTCAATGGTTGATCGAATTCAGAAACATTCCCAGGAGATCATTCTTATACCTGATTACCATAAGGTCTGTGAAATTATTGAATCCAGTATTGAAATGAGCTTACCCTATTTAGAAAAGAAGAATATTGACGTTGTTATGCATGTCAAAACCCATGTAAAAATGTATTGTGACAGTGTGCATATGCAAGAGGTTTTGCGGAATTTGATTAAGAATGCAGCTGAGGCGATGGAACATAACGGACAGCTGCGGATATCTGCATACGAAACCAGAAAGGCTATCGTTATTGAAATCCAAGATAACGGGCCGGGCATCGATCAGGAAGATTTAACTCGTATATTTCATCCGTATTTCACAACCAAGAACAGAGGTAAAAATTTCGGATTAGGCTTGGCCTATTGCATGAATGTTATGCATAAGCACAGTGGAAAAATTGATGTGCAATCCAAGAAGGGGTTAGGTACAACTTTTATTCTGCAAATTCCTATAACTGAACAACCCGTATAACGCCATACTGTGTGTTTAAAACGAAGTTCTTTTACCGCTATAGGAGGGAATTCGATGACCCAAATAAATGTTATGTTGGTCGAGGATGATCCAGTATGGGAAGACTGCCTGTCTTCCTTTATAGAGAGAGAACAGGATTTGAATGTGGTCAGCTGCGCGGCAAGTAAAGAGGCTGCAATCAGGGCGTACAAAGAAAATGACGTTGATGTAGCCTTGGTTGATGTGATGTTAAGTCCTAACGAGTGTGACGGGCTGGATACGGCTTTGGAGTTAAAGCAGCTAGGACTTAGCAATATAATTATGTTGACCGCTTTAAACGACAAGGAAATCATCCTGGATGCCTTTGATAAAGGCGCAGTTAATTATATTACTAAAACATCTTACCGGGACATACCAAGGGCTGTACGGGAAGCCTACGGCGATCATCCGGGTATTCATCCTGATGCGTCCGCTGTACTCGTTGCGGAACTGAAAAAGGAGAGGAAGCTAAAATATATCCTTACTCCCACTGAGAGAGAGGTCTACGATCTTCGGGAAAAGGGGATGAATAAAGCGGAGATAGCAAAGGTGCTGTTCAAGTCTGTTGAGACTGTAAAGAAGCAAATAAAGCAAATACAAATCAAAATAAGAGGCTGACCCTAAGTGGTTAGCCTCTTATTTTGATTGAGGGGGTATAAAATTGGCCCTCCCTTGTAATTGTCGAAACTTGTACGATATAGCTATCACCTGTTATTTAATATCGAATAAAAAAGGGTGTGCAGGTTATTACGTGATTTCTCATCCAACTCATCTAAAGCTGTTAATAAAGGGGTGATTTGCTTTATTACTGGAAGGATGTTGACCGAGAGCAAGAGTTGTATTGTTTTAATTTCTGCATCTGTTAGTTCGTCTAACAATCCAAGTAACTGTCTCTTTCCGGAATGATCCGGTTGGTCGGGCAGTAAGCCGGCAGGGAGAATGTCATTGAGCGATATTTTGAGAGCATCACAAATCTGTATTAGTATTTCGATGCTGGTTGAACTACCATTTTCGATCTTGCTAATGGTACTTTGCGATGTGTTCGATAACTCAGCTAATGTCGTAGTGGACATTTTTACTGCTTTTCTAAAATGTTTTATATTGGCTCCAATTATGCTGTTTAGCTGATCCATTCACTTCACTCACCAGTGCAAAATTTTATTTAAATCATAACAGAAAAGAATAAGGGATGCTCATTACTAAAATAAATATTCGAATAGGAATAAAAAGCGTTGACTAAAATATTCGTTTTCGAATATAATGTGATCAAGGAGGTGCGAGTTATTTATAAACTTAAAAAAAAGAGAAAGGAGAAAGGTTGGACACAGCTGGAGCTTTCAGAAAAATCGGGAGTTCCGCAGCCGACCATATCCCAAATCGAGAAAGGGAATCGCAAATATCCGACTCATGAAAACATAAGAAAACTTGCTAAGGCGCTGGAGGTTGATATTAGGGAGCTTGAAGATGAAAGCGAAGATAAAGCAACAGTGTAATGGTCTTTAATGAAACGTGTACTGTTCCAGTGAAAAATTCGTAACGAGGGGCGATAGAATGTCTGATATCGGCGGTGATGTTTCGACAATTGTTACGCGAATGGCTTCAGACTTTTCCAGAGAAACCGCTAAAATGACTAACGAATCTATAAAACAGATGTTGATATTCCTCATCAATAAGGCTAGAGAGCAGGGCGACAAGCCGGGCGAGAAATCGTTGAAAAAGCTTCTTTCCAGTAAGGATGAAATTAAACTTTTTGATCTGGATAAGAGCAGACTAAAAGAATTTGCTGAGAAAGCTAAACGTTATCAAATTGCTTATGCAGTCGTTGAAGATGAAGGCCGACATTCTGTTTTCTATAAACAAAGTGATGAAGTTCGTGTCAAAAGTATTATTGAAAACCTTATAAATAAAGAGATGACTCCGACTGATCGCATCGATAAGCAGCCTGAACGAGCATTACCCTATCAGGTGGTTGGAGAATCAAGTATCCGGGTTCCTAATGCTGTGCTTGATATGAACATTGAATTTCATCGTGAATTAGCAGCAAAGGAAGGCATCAATATAGGTGATATTCAAATGGATAACGCACGTCTCGAAAATGAAAAGGCAGCAAGAGAAAGTGCCGATGCACCAAACAACGATAAAACGAAATATGACGTTGTTGGGGATAGCCAAATTAAGGTTAACGATGCCGTGTTGGATATGGATGTGGGTTTTCAGCGTGAATTAGCTGAAAGAGAAGGGGTCGATACTTCTTCATTCACTGACCCACAAAAAAATATGGCAGACGAACGCTACTTGCAAGCTGTTGATCTTGCGAGACAGTCCGGGGAAATAGCGATTCCAAAACTACAGTCTGAGTTTAATGTCGGCTACGGTGAGGCGAGAAACCTTATTGATCGCATGGAATCAAAGGGGCTTGTATCTCAGTATGATGGCTCTCAACCACAGATATACATTGGAGGACAGGGTAGAGAAGCTGCTGAGATTCAGGCAGAGACTCAGAAGGAAGCTCCAGACACTATTCCTGCTTTTCTCAAACAGAGAGGGGAGAGACAAGAGGCAAGCCAGCTTGAGGCAGAACAGCAAGCGCCAGAACAGCTAACGCCTTATGAGCGGCTTGAAGGCAATAAAATAAAAGTTCCACATGTAACACTGGATATGAATAATCCTCAACATCGTGAACTAGCAGAAAGCTACGGTATTAAGGTTAATGAGATTGACTTCAAACGTGAAACTTCTGACCTGGCTATAGAAAAGGAAGAAGTGAAGGGCAGGGAATCCCTCACAGAAAGGTTAGGTGCGACTGGTAAGGGGCCAGTACAGGATGATAAGGCCTCAATGGTACGTGACATGCTGCACAGAGTTAATACACGTATGAGTTTGGATGAAAGAAGGCGACAGATTAGGCCGCTAATTGAAGCTCAAAGAGAGGCTGCACCAACAAAAAATAAAAACAGAGAGAAGGGGGGGAGGTAAATGTCAGATTCAAAAGCCTCCAAGCCTTTGGACAAAGAAGGAGAACGAGATTTTTTCTTACAAGGAGCTTATAAAGCATCCAAACAAATAAGATCAGAGTTTATCAATAATCCTGCTGCTCTAAAGAGCGAAAAGGCTGATGACGTGAAGTTATTGCTCGATTATGTAGATAAGATGGAACGTAATGAGAAGATTCCAGAGCATATTTCAGCGGCCTACAACAAAATTCGTGACGAACTATTCAAATCCTATGACCAACCGGAAATAACAGAGTCTAGGAGGGCTATATTGGCTGACTATATAGAGCGTTATGAAAAAGCTGCTTCTCATGGCAAGCCAGACATAGGCAGGGGATTGACTCATCCTGACGATCGGGAAGGAGGACAGCAGAAAAGCACACTTGCTGAAAAGCTAAATTTAGCCAGGAATTTGCTCGAATCACAAAATCGCTCATCTACAAGGGATGTTAGCCAGGACATAGGAGGGTGGTGATGACCGATCAAGAAAAACGGAGAAGACAGAATAGGAATTTTTTGATCTTCTGTGCAATCCTTTATGTTGCTATCGCTTATATAACCTCACATGTACATCATGTGATTGAGCTTTCAGGGAAGCCGTTTGATATTGAAACACTGGATGTAGAACAGCTTACCGAAGCTTCTAAGGCCAGCATGATCAACAACATTGTTGTATTACCAAGTGAGAAAACACTTCGAATTTTATTCTTTGAATTCATCGCTGTATTCATTTTTGCACTGTATAAGATTACAACACAAAAGAACCTTATGCCGGGAAAAGAGCATGGTTCGGCTAAATGGGGAGGTAATGCGGAGAGAAATCGCATAAAGAACAGCAAGGATCAATTCGCTAATGTTATCATGACTCAGACTGAAAGGCTTAGTCTTGATTCAAAAAAAGTGAAGAAAAATTTGAACTTTTTAGTTATTGGTGGAGCTGGTACAGGGAAAAGTAGGTTTGTTGTAAAGCCTAATATACTACAAGCTAACACAAGTTTTGTTGTAACAGACCCTAAAGGTGAGTTGCTTCGGGATACAGGGCATTCACTGGTACAGCAAGGCTATAAAGTTAAAGTATTTAACTTAATTGATATGTCACAAAGCTGTAGATATAACCCCTTTGCCTACATCAAAAAGGAGAGTGATATATTAAAAGTTATTAACAATTTGATCAAAAACACGAGTGGCAGCAAAAATGGATCTTCTTCTGATCCCTTTTGGGAAAGTGCAGAAAAGGCACTTTTACAAGCCGTGTTCCTCTACATTTATTATGAGTTGCCAGAGTATGAACACAATTTTAAAACTGTTTTTCTCATGTTGAGGCTGGCAGTAGTGAAAGAGGACGAAGAAGATTTTAAAAGCGAATTTGATTTATTGTTCTCAATGCTTCGTCAAGAAAAACCTAATCATATGGCAATTAAACAATATGATGTTTTTAAAATGGCTTCCGGTAAAACAGCAAAGAGTATATTGATTTCAGTGGGTGTCCGACTTTCACCATTCGGCATTGAAGATGTTGAACGGTTACTCAGTGACGATGACCTGGAGCTGCAAGCGTTAGGGGATGAGAAGACAGCGCTGTTTGTGGTAATACCCGATAGTGACACGACCTTTAATTTTCTTGTTGCTATGATGTATTCCCAACTATTTGATGCTTTGTATTATCAGGCTGACTTTGTGAATAGAGGAAGTCTGAAATATCATGTGAAGTTCTGGCTTGATGAATTCGCGAATATAGGGCAAATCCCTGACTTTGACAAACTTGTCGCTACGATGCGAAGCCGGAATATATCAGTGGCTCCGATTATACAAAACTTGTCACAGCTTAAATCACTCTATAAAGAAACCCATGAAACAATTATAGGTAACTGTGACACGATTTTATTCTTGGGAGGCCAAGAGCGTACTACGCTTGAGTGGGTTAAGGTAGGGCTAGATAAACAAACGATTGATACCAAGAATACAAGCCAATCAAGGGGCAGAAATAGTTCTTCCAGCACCAGCTATGGAAGCCAAGGCCGTGATTTAATGACTATCTCCGAGCTTTCACGAATGCCAGATAATAAGTGTATTCTCTTCGTCCGTGGACTCGATCCTTTTTATTCAGACAAATATAAACTGGAATCTCATCCTAACTACAAGCTGCTCTATGAAGCGAACGAGGACAATTATTTTGACTCATCAATGGGCTGGAAAAAATCTTTGGCCTCCGATCCGATAGCTGAATTGGTGAACATGCGGGTTCCTGATAAAGAGATGGAGGAAAGGATGGAAGATTTAACTGTTGTAAATGTTGATGAACTGGATATTTTGGAAAAGCAAATGGATGAACTAATTTAATCAGCCAAGTTGGATATTGCTCATGTATACGTATAATACCCATTTTTCCAATGAGATAACTAAAAATTAAAATATGAAAGAGGTAGATTTTTAAATGAAGAAATCATTCATGAACATGATTAAAAAGCCTGTGTTTGCAAAAGTTCTGTCTTTGTCCTTTGCCTTGATGCTGATTGGAACTAAAATTTATGCCGCTAACGCTAACGAGGGGATGGATCAATTCGACGGCGTAATTGAAGTAATCGCTACTTGGGCAGGACGGATCGGGCTGGTTGTCGCCTTCTTTGGAGGCATTCAAACAGCACTAGGTTTCAAACAAGACGATGCCGATGGAAAAGTTCGCGGGATGAAAACAATGGCGGCAGGGTTTATGGTCTTTGGTATCTCCAAATCACTGTCACTTTTCGGATTGTAATGACGAGGGGGCGAAATGCCCCCTATCTCAAAAAAGTGGGTGGTGAAATAGTTGGCTTCTTCTCCGATTGATGATATAAAAGCTGCTTTTGAAGGCTTTAGCGGAATTATTACAGAGGTTACAGGACTGGTCAATCAGGGGCCATCTGAGTATCCGGGAGTGTACTCGGTCATAACAGAAATTCATCAAGCCATTCTACCTGTTGCATACAGTCTGCTGACCCTATACTTTTTGTTGGATTTTATGAACAAGTCAATGAACTTCGCATTTTTCAGGTGGGAAACGGTCGTCTCTTGTATGTTGAAACTGGTATTCGCCAAGTTAATCATGGAACATACGCTTGATTTTCTGAACATCATTTTCCATGTATCTTCTTATGTCTCAAGTCTTGTAGGAACTACTGGAGCTGATGCATCGCTTTATAAAATAGATTTTTCAGCCATGGAAGCCGAGTACGAAAACATGGGCTGGTTCGATAAAAAGCTCTATGCAGTTAAGCAGATGCCTTTTGAATGGATTTTACAGGGGATCAAGATCGTTATCATGTTGATTGTATTTGGGCGACTATTCCAGCTCTTAATATACACGGCTGCTGCCCCTATTCCAATAGCTGCATTCATACACGATGAGCTTAAAGAAAAGGCCAAAAGATTTGTATTTGATTATGCCGCAGTCTGCCTACAAGGAATTATTATCATCATCGGATGTATTGTATACGTTGCGATAATTGCCAATGTATCATTCGGATTTTTCACCGGAAATGGAGCTAATATGGAGCTTTGGAAAGGTATGCTGACTGCCTTGGCTTTACTTCTTGTTGTGATCAAGTCCGGCTCGTGGTCAAGAAAAATAATGGGCGACTAATCCCGAATGAACACAAAATTTAAGCCTGGTTCAGCTGAAGATCCAAAAGTATGTATACAAATTTAAAGCCGGCAGCCAGGAAGATCGAAATGTTTTGGGTACATTCACCGTTTCCCTCAAACTCGCTGAACACAAATGAGTACATTAATTGGAGGTACTATGATCGAGATAAGAATTCCCAAGGAGATAAGAACCTATAAAGAAAAATTGTTCTTTGGTTTAACACTCAGACAGTTGATTTGTACCCTAATAGCCGTCGTGGTTAACGTACCGCTGTACTGGTTTGGTAGGGACGTTATAGGATCAGATGCGGCAAGCTGGGTGGTTATATTCGTTGCGATGCCATTATTCTTAATCGGATATTTTAACTATAACGGTATGACCTTTGAACAATTTATAAAATCTGTGATTCAACAGGAGTTCGTTTATCCGCAGAAAAGAAAATATATCACTTTGAATATGTTTGAGCTGCTTACAACAGAGAACCAAAAGGGGGGGAAGAAGCGTGCTGTTTCTAAACAAAAAAAGCGCAAAAAAGAAAGCGAGAATTCCTAAATCAAGTCAACAATCCATTCCCTATTCCACAGCTTCTGAGGACGGAATTTTGAAACATGGCAAGGATCGCTACTCTAAAATCTTCACTTATGTGGATATTAATTATCAGGTTAGTAAGCAAGATGATCAAGAAGAAGTTTTTTCGAAATACTGCGAGTTTTTAAATTTCTTTGATGACACTGTTAATCTCCAAGTAACCATAATCAATAAAAGCTTTAACAAAGAAGATTTTGAGAGCAGAGTAATGATTAAGTCGCGGAATGACCATATGGAGCCGTTTCGTGAGGAGTACAATCAAATGTTGAAACGCAGAATATCGGGCGGCAAGAATGAGATAAAGAAAGAAAAATTTGTCACGGTTAATATTGAATCTATTTCAATGGACGAAGCGCGTAACACCTTTCTGAGAATGGAGAGAGAGATTCAGGCCGTATTTAAAAGGATGGGTAGCTCTATCAGCGGATTAAACCTTAATGAACGTCTGGAGCTGCTGCATGATGTGTATCGTATGGGTCAAGAAGGCCACTTTACCTATGATCCGAAAGAGCACAAGAGAAAAGGGCTTATCACCAAAGACCTTATAGCTGCGGACTCCCTTACTTTTAAACGGGATCATATGATTATAGGCGATAAATACGCAAGGGCTATTTACATCAAAGATTTGCCTACCTTTCTAAACGACAAATTCCTTAGCGAGATTACAGACTTTTCCTTCAATCTAATCACGACGATGAACATCAAGTCCGTAGACTCTTATAAGGCGCTCAGGATCGTTAAGAAGCAGATTACGGGTATGGAAGCTAATAAGATTGAGTACCAGAAACGAAGCCTTAAAAACGGCTATCTGGAGGCGTTTATTCCTCATGAATTAAAGCACTCGCTTACAGAAGCAAATGAACTTTTGGATGATTTGATCAATAAAAATCAAAAGATGTTCCTGACAAACATTGTATTGATTCATTTTTCAGATACGCTTGAGGGTTTGAATAAGGATACTAAAGAGATTTCAGGCATCAGCAGTAAATTCCTTTGCCAGAATGGTACATTGCATTACCAGCAAGAAGATGCTTTGAATTCGTGCTTACCATTTGGGCTGAATCTGCTAAAAATATCACGGACGTTGACCACCGAAAGCACAGCAATTTTCATGCCATTCACCAACCAAGAATTGTTTCAGGAGGGTGGAATGTATTATGGGCTGAACGCTGTATCGCGAAAGCTGATTATGTTTAACAGGCTTTCGCTGGATACACCGAACGGCTTTATATTGGGAACGCCGGGTTCAGGTAAATCCTTTGCAGCTAAAAGGGAAATGGTTAACGTGCTTCTCAATACAGATGATGATGTTATCATTATCGACCCGGAGCGCGAATACACACGGCTTGTATCCAATTTTCAAGGGGAAGTTATTCATATTTCTGCTGGTTCGAAGAACTACATCAATCCGCTGGATATGACAATGGACTATGCAGATGATGATGACCCGTTGATGCTTAAATCTGATTTTGTACTCTCTCTATGCGAGGTAATAGTCGGTGGGAGATACGGCCTTACACCAAAGGAAAAATCAATTATTGACCGATGCTTGAAGCTCACATACCACAAGTACCTACAGACGTTTTCGAAAGAAGACATACCGACCCTAATTGATTTTTACGAACAGCTCAAACTACAAGAAGACCCGGAAGCTATCGAAATTGCTACAGCGCTTGAGCTTTATGTTAAGGGTAATCTGTCTGTATTCGCCAACAAGACAAATATCAATATAGATAACCGTCTTGTATGCTTTGACATTAAGGATTTAGGTAAGCAGCTCAAGACAATGGGAATGCTCATTGTGCTTGACCAAGTTTGGAACCGGATCACCCTTAATCGTGGTAAGGGTAAGCGGACATGGATATATATTGATGAAATTTACTTGCTCTTTGCTAATGAATATTCAGCAGCCTTCCTTTACGAACTGTACAAACGGGCCAGAAAGTGGGGAGGGATTCCAACAGGTATCACCCAAAACGTTGAGGATTTGCTTAAATCAGACCTTGCACGAACGATGCTTTCTAACTCCATGTTCTTGATGATGCTCAATCAAGCTAAATCGGATCGCCGCGAGTTGGCAACTTTGCTGGACATATCCGAAACGCAGCTTAGCTATGTGACAAATTCAGATAGTGGTCAGGGGCTAATGTTTATCGGGAACGGTGAAGGTAAAGGAATTGTTCCTTTCCATGACGAGTTCCCAAGGGATACGAAATTATACAAAATGATGACGACCAAGGTTGATGAAGTAAGGGAGGCTAATCTGGAGAGTAATACAGCATGAAGAAGAACAATATCCGAACCCGTACTTCATCTAAAACCACCGTCAGGAATGTATATGCTAAGGGCGTTCTCAATAACAAAGTGAAATCTAACCGGAATACGGCTGTACATCCCTCCAGTAACGGAGGGATGAAATCCAGATTACGCAGTCATATTTCAAGTGAAATCCAGAATGAAAAGGTAAAAACCACTACCAGAAATACGCATGTTAAGCGTGGAGTAGAGGCTAACCGGAGGACAGCTGTTCAGCCCTCCAGCAATGGCAGGAGGATGAATGCAAGGCTACGCAGTCATATTTCAAGGGGAATCCAGAATGAAAAGGTAAAAACCACTATCAGGAATACACATGTTAAGCGTGGAGTGAAGGTTAACCGGAGGACAGTTGTTCAGCCCTCCAGCAGTGACAGGAGGATGAACGTTAGGCTACACAGACATCTTTTAAGGAAAGGCCAGAATAAAAAGATAAAGACCAATGCCAGAAACGTATATGTTAAGCGTGGCCTCAGTAACAAAATGAAGCTTACCCGAAAAACACCTATTCATTCCACCAGCAGTACCAAAGGGATCAGAGCTGCACTACGCAACCATATTTCAAGGCAAAGCAAGGAAAAGATAAAGACCGCTGCCAAAGAGACAGCAAGGCAGCTTACACGGACAATAGACCCTCATGATCATGAAGAAGCACATGACGCTATTACGTCCTTGGAGCTCCCGAGGGATGGGGTAAAGAAAACCAGAACCGCTTATAAAAATATTAAAAAATCAACAGACAGGATTAAACATGCCAACCATTATATAAAAAATCGGCGCTACCGTGTGCCGACTATCTCAGCGCATCGCAAAGTAAAGGGGAATATTGCTACCAAGGGCGTCTCTAAGAACAGTGCCAACAAGATCAAGACATTAAGCAGGAAGTATGTACCAAAAGGGCGATATGCCTCGCTTGGCCTTAAAACAGGAATGAGGAAAGCTGCTTCTTCTGCCGCTTCATTCTTGAAACGTGCTGCTCAACAGTCTGCTAAAAAGTTCGTAGCGTCTGTAGCAACTAATCCCAAGGTCTGGATTATGGGAGCGGCAGCAGCGGCGGTAATCTTTTTCCTGATGATGTTAACAAACAGTTTGGGAGGAACCACCACATCTTCAGCAGGTTCATTTTTTATGACTGATGAAGACAATGCTAGAGAATACAAGAGTGTTGTCGAAAGGCTTGATAATGAATTCCAAGAAGAGATAAGTCGCCTTCAAAGCAGTAGCGGTTATGATGATATTCGGACTGACTATATGAATGAAGATGGTTTTGCTCATGCTAGTTGGGTTGAGATGTTTGCGATACTAGCAGTTCAGTTTGAACAAGATTTGGAATTCACAGATGAGCAAAAAGAATTTATGGAGGAAATTTACGGAAAATTTAATGAGATAGAAACAAGGACAGAGACTTATACCGAACAAGAATGTTCTACGGACAGCAAAGGGAATAGAACCTGTCACACGGTGACTAAAACGCGACTGATAATTGAGATTTACACCTATGATATGGAGGATATTTTCTTAAAGATTGGGTTTGACGAAGAACAACAAGAGTGGGCTAGACGACTTGTTACTTCGGGAGCAATACAAGAACAGTTTCCTGATTTGGCTCAAGAGTTACCCGGAGGGGGAACACCGGGAATACCGGGAAATTATCCACCGCCTGAATTTACTGGTGATGTAAGCGAGGCAAGGAAAAAATTAATTGAAACTGCTCTAACGTTGGAAGGCAAGGTGGGGTATTTCTGGGGAGGAAAAAGCCCGCCCGGCTGGAACGATAAGTGGGGAACTCCGGTTAAAGTAACAGCACCCGGAAGTAAAAAAACCGGGACATATCAGCCTTATGGGATGGATTGTAGTGGTTTTATAGATTGGGCGTTTAAAACAGCGGGGCTTGGAGCTTCGTTTTCCGCTGGCGGTACATCTTATCAGTGGGGTCAGACCTATGCGATCAAGGAAAGTGACTTGATACCCGGAGACTTGGTATTTAAGAACATACCAGGACAGGGTGGTGTGAATCATATTGGTATTTTCATTGGCAGAGACAGTAAAGGTAAGGCTGTATACGTCCATTGTGAGGGAGGATCAGGGGTTATTGTAAACAGTTATAAAGGCTTTAAGTATCCGAGAAGACCATTATTATTTTCAGGAAAGTAGGTGAATATGTGCGAAAGCGTTTTGTTTCCAGTATAACGATCGCTTCTGTAATCTTCTTTGCGGTATCCGCGGGTTCTTCCTTTGCAGCAGAGACCACTAAAACGCCACCGCCGCCTTCTTCGAAGGCGGCAAACCAAACAAATAAGTCTGAACAGAAGCCAGCTACTAAAGGATCAACGACTAAACCATCCAATAAACCCAAACAGCCAGAGGTAGAATCAGTGGTGGGGAACATGCTTCAATTAAGCGCTACTGTTCCTCCAGACTTCGATAAAACGATCCTTGTTAATTTCACTTCTACTGACAAGGAAAATGTTATGGCCCGATTGGATAAGCTGAACGGATATACGTATGAAGAAGACGTGAAGCCAGGGACTTACAAAGTGGATTTCATCAATGTTGTAGGGGAAAATGCCACGGACTATAACATTGATTCGTCCGAAAAAGTAGTCGTCAAGAAAGGCGATGCGGTCGAATTCAAAATAAAGCTCTCTTTAAAGCCAACTACCAAGACCAAGACCGAAGAAGAACTTTCTTCGAATGAGGAGCCTACAGAGGAGAGCATCGAAAGAATGCTGAACAGAACGGATTCGGGCGGGAATCAGAACACTAGTACAGATCGTGGTGTTCAAAGCTCCACAGATAATGCTTTAAATGAAGCGGCTTCTGTTAAACCAACTGAAAAACCACAACGGCAAAAATTCACCATAGAACCCCAAACACTGAAAATCATTATAGGGATCACTATTATTGCTTTGTTGGCACTCATGGTATTTCTTTATAAACAGATTAGTTACAAGCATGATTACTATGATTGTTAAGGACTTTTTGAAGGAGGTTTTTTTGTGGAAGACAAATTGCTAAAGCTGATGGAGAAAGAAGAAGCTTTAAAAAAGAAAAAGGAGAAAATCGAGGAAGACTTACGGAAGGTAGCCAAACAGATCAAGGAGGTTGAACATCAACAAAAGGTAAGGAATATTGAGGATAGCATTGTGGTTTTGAGTAGCCACGGCATTAATTTGAATGATGTAATCAAGGAAATTCAACAAGGTAAATTTGACCATTTGAAGAAGGCTTCTGCTGATACTGGAGGGGATACGTCAGGTGAGTTTGGGGCGCAGGGCAAAGTTAAATCATTATATTCAAGGGCTGAATGATCACTATTCAGCCCTTTATTTTGAAGGGGAGTATTGTGATGGTGAAATGGAAAAAATGGTTATTTGTCAGTCTTGGCGTAGTTGTACTGCTTGTGATTGCTGGTGTAATTGTAGTGAACAAGAGCACCTCAAGAGAAGGCGTCCTAGATAATATCAGCGCGGCAATAGATAATAACGACACAGAATTGCTCATATCTGTATTGCCTGAAGAAATACAAACTTATCCTACGGTGGAGGATTCGGCTAAGTATTTTTTGAAGACAGCTGCGGACAACAAGGAACTGACAATGCAACTCTTGGATAAGGAAAATTCTGATGTAGCAAAAAGCGTGAAAGAAATGCGCGTGAGTGGAGATTTTCCGTTCAGTATAGAAAAATCAGGAAAGAAGTTGCTGTTTTTTGATAAATACGTGTTGTTGCCTAAAGAAACTTATGTAACTTTTAAAGACCTTGGGAATGATGTTACGTTGAAGCTTAATGGCAAGGAAGTGAAGCGAGAAGACTTACGGAAACCATTACTAGCAGGAAGCTATGAAATTGAAGCCATCAAATCATCTGCATGGATAAGCATCACTGATAAAAAATCAATAACAGCTGGAGAAAATCCGAGCAGGGAGTTAGCATTCGACTTAACTGGGTACGTTCTGGACTTGTCTAAGGAACTAAAAGGAGCTGAGATTCTGTTCAAAGGTGAAGGGACAGGAATTCGTGTTGGTGACCCTAAATCGGCGGAATTTGGGCCTATAGAGGAATCGGACGAGAAAGAAATACAGCTTTCAGCGGAATTTCCATGGGGGAAAACAATAAGCTCGAATTATGATAAATCATATTACACCCTTGGTAGCGGATCACACTTCTATTTTATTCCTGATGAAAAATTCGCTAACGAGCTGTTCCTTCGTTTTGCAGAAGAATACGCTCAAGCAAGTGTCAAGCAAAGTGTTGAGCCTTTCAAAAGTACCACAGACAAATTCAGGGCTAAACAAGTTAATGCTTATCAGCCTTCAATGTTTGGTAACTACTCTTATAATCTGATTAAAACCTATTTCAATAAGGAAACACACAAAATTGTTACCGACAAAGAGGGTAATCCGGTCATGCAGCTGGACGGAATCATTCGATTAAATAGACTGAAAACCGATTATCATAGGGAAAAAGAGTATGTCTATTCTCTTTCCTTGAAAGCTTTATATGATGAGGAAAAGCAAACATGGAGTATTGATGAGGCGAACTTAGGCTCTTTTGTGAATATTCCTAATCAAAATGAAGAGGACAAATACATTATCATGAGTGCGAAAAAATAGAAGTGTACACATAAACAAGAATGGCCACTCTGGATCAGTGAGGCCATTCTTGTTTTTTGTACACATTAAACGATTCCGGATTGAGCCGGTAGCACACATTTTGTATACACAATATGAAATATTGCTCATGCCAGGATAGACTATGTGCAGAGCGCGAGTACTTTGAATTATTTGTTCACCTGAGGAGAAACAACAATGATCCTGATGGTGGCGTTTGCAGAGTAATTGTCAATTTGATAAGGGACCTATTAGAGAAAAAATGCTTACTTCCGAATTAAAGTTTAGTCCAGTTATCAAATAAATCGTAAAAGTCCTGTTTTTCTAATTTTGGTTTCGTTTCATGATCCAATCAAATAACGATCGCGATTGTTCAAGTGTGTAATAGTTTTTGAAATCCTCTGGACTAATTATTGCGGCGACAGTGGGATCTTGATTCAAATATTCCTGCAGTAGTTCTTTTTTAACATAAAAACAAAATTCTCCATATGCATTGTACGTGGTGAATTGTATTGCTTTCATGTAGCAGCGCTCCTTGTTGTTGTGGTTCTCATCAAATTAATTCTTTCTTTATGATATAGTTACTTACAAAAGGGATCAAGATCAAGTTACTACAGCTGCTTCAGCTATACAAATAGAGGACAAAGTGTACAGTTGTATACACAATGAGAAGCCTTGCTATTCTGTTTTTTGCGGCATTGAAATCGTTGAAAATGTACACACATAAGGATTGAATACTGAATGACGGAGAATGAGAGCCATTACGATCCTAAGTTTTTGTTTTCACCCTGAGGCCCGCAACCGAATCAATTCTTGAATTAGCATAGAAAAATGCACTATCGCGGTCGCCGACAATGGCTGAATTCTTCCAGACGAAGAAGGATTTAAATAGAACTTAAAATAATGGCTTTGTTAAACTGTGTTGTTGATTTTCATTGAAGTAACGAACAGAAGAGTTCAATGAGAAGGCTTCCATTCGGCAAAAAATAGGCATTTGCATTCAAGCCGATTCGGAGCTTATTATTGATAACGAAATAGTAACACTTCCGCAATCGGGCGCTTTTCTTGAATAAGATGCGCCCATTCTTTATATTGATAAATATATCTTTATCAAAAGTTCCCTTATTCCACCTTTTCGAGGGGATGGGCAAAAACATCCGAAATGTATTCCTACCCTAGAGGATATGAATTTTTTTGGTAAGGGGTCGGTTGTGTACATATGTTTACTACTTGATCTTCACTAAGGGACTCGCAGTATATATGGGCAAAATTTGATCTATCAGCATGACTTAGGGATAGATGAAGACAGTGAAGTGTAAGCGAAGATTTTTTTGTGAGCAGGACTAATCATTTATGCATATAGATATCTTACTCCATGCTTGCTTGCATCACTACAACACCTTTCTATCCGTGACTGCAACGGATAAAGCATGAGATCGCAGGGGTTGCCGCTACCTTGATAAAGCGGTACATCAACTTCAGTGAGTTTTTAATTCAAACCTGGTTCACTCTTGCTATGAATACCTCTAGATAGCACGAAAATAAACTGCTTTCAATTTTCTACTACCGACCTATTCCAAGGAATTGCAAGGTGACCACGATAGAAGTCAGAAAGACAGATAGGATTAATTGGATCCATCCTAACCTAAGCGCAACCATTCGTTCTTTTTTCATGTGTTTTCTCCGAAATGTCGGACCTTCTACAGCTAATAAAAATAATCCAGACAGGACGAAAAGAGCCACCAAGGACCACCCTAGATTAAGTATCATCTTCAAAAGATCCTCCCTTATTTAATTTTCATACCTACTCTACGAATGTTCACTTTAACGTTCACATGTATGGACATGCCGGCATACAAGTTCTCCCAATCATTCTTAGCTCGAACATTCTCATTCCAGTAGGATCGTTCATGGGCTCTTACATATTCACCCAAACCAAAAATATCAGACTTAACCTTTTGCGTCTCCTTTATCAGGTCGTTAATAGCCATAGTTGTTCTCCGTTCTTGTTCTTCCTCAATTTTTTTCAAGTCTAGAGTCGTGTCAATATTTGTATTCGCAGAGAGTTTTTCAACGAGTTCACCATGAATATAAACATCAATATCAGCATGTGGCTTTCCATTCTGTATTCGAACTTTAGTGTAACTCTTTCGTTTTTTGGCTCTAACCATGACATAACCCGTATCTTGGACAGGGAACAGGACTGTATAACCTCCAGGATTTATCCCTTTTGCTGCCATATATACGCCAATTTCAATAGGGCTCGACGTTGTTCCAACCATTTTATTATTTCTGAAAAAAGCAAATCCATTAATCAGGATATTTTCACCTTCTCGTATCGAAATATAGGGCAAAAACGGGTTTTGTCCAAGTTTAGAACCATTATTCCAAAAGTGTGACAAATACATCTCTGGAAATTTCCCCATCTCAACGGATTTTTCCAGCATAGAAAGTACATATAAAGTGGGTACGCGTTCGAGAGGAGGAGCAACTTCCATCAAATCAGAAGCTTTTGTATCGGTAACGAGTAACCAGGTTGAACGGCGGACTTGCGCATTCCTGCGAAAAACATCATTCAGATCATCCAAACCTCTCTCCGCGATATTCTCACTGATCACGATGATCCTGAGGTGTTCTAAAAAGCGAGGATCTGCTATTTCCTGTTGCAAATTATTCATCGCATCTTCGATCGTGTGACCCACAACCTGGACAACCCAAACCGGACTGCTTTTTTTACTATCTGAGCTACCTCCATTGCCAGGACCGAGTGGAACGCGTCCAGGCACCGCGATTTGAGCAGTTAAACGGATCATGTTTTTATTAAGTTGTTTAACATCTCTTTCTTTGTGATTCGCGAGATCTTCCTTTTTGGAGGCTTCCGGGCCAGCCTCATCGATCGCTAATCCTAAGATAAGGGCACGATCGTCGATTTGGGTACTATCCCAACATCCACTCAATAGCACAGAAATAGCTAGGAGCTGCAGATAAACAACGACTTTCATGAATTTATTCTTCAACGGGATTCCCCCTTATTTTTCGTATTACAGCGATAATCCATAGTAGTAATGGATAGCCCAGTGTTAATGAAAGGCCAACTTTACCTACGATTTCACCCATTCGGTATAACTGAAATATATCTTGTGGGATCATGGCAACAAGGTATAGAAAGGGGAGAAGAAAGCTTGAAAGAAAACCATGATCCTTTAAACCAAACGTCTCGCGCGCAGCATAACTTGCCAAATAATATGTAGCATAAATGGTCGTGAACACAGTAATAACCAACACGGCAATAAATATAGCGTCTAAGCGTTCAAAAATTTTACCGGGAAGGGAAGTTAATCTTGCTATTTCCAGTGTTGGCCAAATCAGTTGAATAGTCTCTTGAGGGCCGAAAGCAGCAACAGTTGAGATAACGATGATGAAATACAATAATCCAGCAATAGTCCCTCCAAGCATACTGGATCTCAATGATTTCTCTGGTTTTTTCATAAAGGGAATGATCAACGTGATAATCAAGGAGCTTTGAAACAATGCTGTGATGGACAATCCCCCCCCAATAACGTCCTTGGGATGGTTACCGATGATGGGTTGCAGATTGAGTACCTCAGCATTTTGAAGTGAGATCAATGCAATACCAAGGACAGGTCCGAGGATAAATGGTAAATAAAACATGTGGATGTAAGAAAATCTGATTATGTTTCGTCGCGTCGTTACAGTGGCAAGCAGCAATAATATGATGATGGTGACTTCAATAGGTGTTTTCCGCAATACCGCGGAAACCACAACCTCGCCAAACTGCCTTACGGTCAAGGCTGTAAGGATTACAAAGAATAGAACCATACATAGGTTAACCGAATATGCAACTGGCTTTCCGAGGATATGTTGACTATACTGAAACAAATTTTCCTTCGGAAAACGCATGCCTAAAACGGTTATCAACCAAATACCCAATAAAGCAATCGCAATTCCAGCCAATGTGATGAGAGGAGCGCCACTATCCGCAGTGGCAGCTGCGGTACGAGGGATATCGAGTACACCACCACCAATAATAGAGCTGATGACTACGGCCGATGCTTGAAACCAGGTTATGGATCTTTGTCTGTTCATGAATTTATCTCTCTTCTCTTGTTGGTTGTAATACGGAATCTGTGCTGGGCTGATCATTGTCTGAGAGCCTCGTATTATCGAGTGTATGCAGGTGGCTTGGACGGTGAGACATCCACCATAATGGCGCCCTCATAAGAGAATCTTTTAGCCCTTGCTTATTTCCTGGAACAAAAGGAGATAAGTAAGGAACTCCAAACGAATCAATGTTCAATACATGATTGACAATGAATAGCATGCCAATCACCATACCGTAAAGGCCAAACATGCCTGCTAAGATAATCATTGGAAATCGCAGCATACGTACTGCGATCGCAGCATTATAGGCTGGAGTTGCGAATGATCCAATGGTGGTTAAAGCAACAACGACGACAGTAATGGGACTAACAAATCCCGCTGAAACAGACGCATCTCCAATAACAAGAACACCCACAATCGAGAGGGCGCCTCCAATGAGTTGAGGGAGCCTTAATGTGGCTTCACGTAGGACCTCCATCGACACTTCCATAATCAAGATCTCAACGACGGCTGGATAAGGTACACCTGCACGTCCGCTTGCCACAGCGACGGCAAATTCAGTGGGAATCAATTCCGGGTTAAAGGAAATGATCGATACGTACAGCGCTGGAATAAACAGTGAAAATAGTAAGGCAACTAATCGAATCGTACGTATCAAGCTGCCTATAATAAAACGTTCTGTATAGTCATCTAGGGTTTGATAGAACTGATTAAATACCGCAGGAATGATCAAGGCAAAGGGGGACCCATCGACCAGAATAGCTACACGTCCTTCCAAAAGAGAAGCGGCTGTTTTATCCGGTCGCTCCGTATTTTGAACTTGTGGGAATGGGGAGTAGGGATAATCCTCGATGAATTGTTCAATGTAGCCCGCATCCAATATCCCATCCGTATTAATCTTGGATAGCCTTCTATTGGCTTCATCGATCAGTTCTGGATTTGTAATACCGCTTAAGTAACAAACAGCGACCTTCGACTTGGTTCTTTGGCCGATAGGTTTGATGGTAATTCGCAGGTCAGGCGTCTGCAATCTTGCACGAAGGAGGTTTAAGTTTGTTTCTAAAACTTCAATGTATCCCTCTCGAGAGCCACGAATGATCTGCTCCGTTTGAGGTTCCTGGATTCCTCTTTTCTGAATAGTGCGCGTATCTAATAGGATGGCTTCCGAGGAGCCTTCAACCATGAATAGGGTGTTTCCTTGAAAGAGGGATTCAAGAATTAAGCTCACTTCTGATATGTTTTTTCCCTTGCTTACATGTAAATATTCACCCCAGATCATATCGATCAATTCCTGACAAGGAACATCCAAGTCTTTATCATGTGAGGGAGTCAGCATTAAAGGCTTCAGTATATCTCTATAAATGGAGGGTTCGTCAACCAGGGATGACAAGTATACAATAGCCCCGCGGTATTTCCCGAAGATAAGAAACTCTCGATTGATAACATCACCATTTTCCCCAATTCGGGCATGGATCTGTCTCAGGTTCTCATCTAACGCTGGACTTAATCGTTCGGAATGATGATTTGATAATTTCCCTTGAATGAATGGTGCCTCTTTTTTTCGAGGCTTAGAAAAATGACGTCCTCTTTTAAACATAGCGTGAACACTCCAAACACTGGTTTATTTTTATAGTTCTTACCATGTGTAAAAAAGTGGAGATTTATTCATCTACACGGTGTTGAAAATACACTATTAATGGATACCTAAAAAGTAAAAAATCAGACAGCCTTTGACGGTTGTCTGTTAGATATTCATATTAGACCTTTCACCGCAGTTCTCTGTTTAACCTTACCAAGGGATTTAACGTCATCCCTATGTCTCATTCATGATATAGAGTAACGAGCGGGAAACGAAAACCCAATGTATGAACTAGAAGAAGCTCAATACAATAGATGAAAAACTTCTGGATAGAGACTCTCGTGAACCTCTATTTTCGGTAGGGATTCTTGGCTAATCCGAAAGGCAATAAGAACTTCCAAGCACCTTCGAACTGAATCATTATTTACCTGAATCGCCGGCTTCATCTAACCACTTTCTTACATTATATAATCGCATGTTAAATGCTGTTTGAAATAATCCGGAATATCCATACTTTTCAAAGTGGGTCTTCTTTAGTTTTAAATGAGCTTCATCGTATGAGGAACAACTAAGCTTATCAAAAATGAGATTGTTCATGGCCTTTTTAATGTTAAGATCACTTCTCCAATAATTCATAGGGACATTATTAAATTCCCAAGGTTGAAATTGGTTTGGATATACGGCATTAATGGCCTGATATGGAGAATCACCAAACAAAGAAAGAATACCAGTCAACCTATGTTGTTTAAAGAAGTGAAAGTCTATGTGCTGTGGGATTTTGTTGTGTGGAATATTGCACTTATTTTCAATAACATATTTGATCGTTTCCACAGCACGTTCTAATCCTATGTGTCCCCTCCAATAACCATTCGATACCTGTTTAAATTGCCATGAGTGAAATTGCCCGGGATAGGCATGTTGAATTAGTTCCATAAAACTCCATCCATGCATGCTGGCTGGAGGCCGCAGGCGGTGACTCCACAGGAGTCTAGCATTCACTTTATTAGGAATATCCTTAGTCGGTATGTTCAGATGCTTTTCTAATAAGTATTGAGTTAGACAGATAAGATGTGTCTTTCCTTGCTTCCCATCAAAAAAATAGTTAGGAAAACGTGCTCGCTTTCCTTCTAATACTTCCCGATATATCGTGATTATTTCTGACGACTCCATAATCCATTCCTCCTAGGGTGCTTTTTTGAACTAACTAAAGCCTAATTTCCCACTTACAACACCGAGAAATTGGGCTTTATATAATGGGATTTCCTTAGCTTTGCAGTCTAAGCGGAGTTCTGGTGCCATATTAATGATGCAGGTTATTTTGGTTTTACCTCGACGTTAGCAAGGCGATTTGTAACATATATCTGTACTAAATTGATAATTATCAGGACAAGCAGGGGAATATACCCAGTCTTTAGAAAAAATAACTCCGAAAGTAAAAAATCCAACCAAATGTTTCATGAATTTTAAATATATTCAGCAGTGTGAACAGCCTCCTTTGTTAAATACTTTTCCACCATATGACTCATTTATTCACACTTAAATTGTTTTTGGGGTCGTTATTTTTACCAAAATGAAATCATTTGTTTCTCTTTGTCCATTTAATAATTCAATATAAAGAATCATTTGCTTTTAAATTCTGTAGGGTTCAGATTTAGCTTGCTTTTTGGGATGTTTCCACAAGAATGTGACATAGCAGAGCTTTATATTTCGAGAGGTTTTGACACGCTCGTTTAGATAATGTCAGCTAGGCAGGAACTATCCTAATAAATGTGTCATAAAGTATGCTTGGACAACGAAACCCTGTTCGACAGCCGGAAATTCAAAACGATGCGCTACATTCTATCCTGACTGTCATTATAATAAGAACCTATAAAAAAGGTCAGCCAGTAATATAAAATGTACCCCGTAGAGTAGACACCAAAGGTCTACTCTACGGGGTACTTTTCTATATACTTAAGGAAATAAAATTCGGGGAGAAAACCATGAGTATTAAGTTAATTTAGTCAACGTGATGTGAACAAGATAAAATCCAATCCGTATGTGAAAAGCGTAAGTCAAAAGAGTATTACGTACACAGATGAATTCAAACGCTTATTTATTGCAGAATATGAGTCAGGTCGACTACCCAGAGAAATCTTTGAGTCCTGCGGCTTTGACATTGAAATCCTCGGAATGGTTCGTGTAAATAAGGCTGCAAAACGTTGGAAGAGTGCATACACGACCAGTGGGTTAGATGGACTTACAGATACACGTAAGGGAAACTCAGGTAGACCTTTGGGTCGTGAGCTATCGATGGAGGAGAAGTATGAACGTTTGTTAGCTCAAAACAAACTATTACAAGCAGAAAACGAACTGTTATAAAAGCTCGAAATGGAAGAAAGGAGACTGATGAACAAGAAATTCAAATAGCTAATACAACAAAATTCACATTAATTCATTCCGTTATCCAAAAGTTTCACCTTATTCGTATGGTCAAGTACCTATGTCAGATCGCTGGTGTATCCAGATCAGGCTACTATAATCATTTTTCAATGCAGGCACAGCTATGTCGCAATCAGAGGGATCTACAGGATGAAAAGGCTAAGGAATGGGTCCTCAAAGCCTTTCGTTACCGCAATCGCAAAAAAGGAGCACGTCAGATTAAGATGACGTTAGCCCTTCAATTTGGTGTGAACTTTAACTTAAAACGGATCCGTAGAATAATGAAAAAATATAACATTGTTTGCCCCATCCGAAAAGCAAATCCTTATCGTCAAATGGCTAAGGCTACGCAGGAACATCGTGTATTAAAAAATGAATTAAACCGTAAATTCAAACAAGAAACTCCTGGGAAAGTACTACTTACTGATATTACCTATTTATTTTATGGACAAGGGAAGAAAGCATATCTCTCTACGATTCAAGATGCATCTACCAATGAAATTTTGGCTTATCAGGTGTCGGATAAGATTACGCTTGATATTGCACTAGAAACGGTTAAAAAGCTAAAAAATAACCGGTCAATAACACTTACATCAGATGCACTGATTCATTCTGATCAAGGATTCCACTACACAAATCCAATTATTAATTTTTTACATATTATAGTGGACAAAATAATAATAAACAAACCAACTTATATATTATAATAATTCGAGTGTAATCTATTGACTAGAGAATGAAAACAATACTTTGCGGTCTAGAGCAGCTACCCTGTCACTAAGCCTAAAAGTTTGTCTCTCAAGAAATTATATCGAAATATCTTGAACTTTCCCTAGAGGTAATTCAAGGGTTATGGTTTTAGCAACCGCTCTGTGTGTTAGCTATCGTTTCCGGAAGACGGCCGATTCATCTTGGTGGGTGTACCGGATTTCTGAATATAAAAAAGTCGGACTATGTGGGGTAAAGCGGTCATTTAGATAGCCGGTACGCAACGTAGCCAACCATAATTAAAATACCAAATTATATAGAAATATAGATTTATTAGGTAAATTCATCTATAATTCTAATAAAATTTGGTGTTAACTAGAAACGACATATTTCACAACGTCCAGTAAGCAAAATGAATTGAAGTCCTAAAAAGCTTGGATGATAACATAATGGGTTGCAAAGTTTTTGCTTGAAGGAGGAAGCTATATGAAAAGTACAGGAATTGTCCGGCAGGTGGATGAGCTTGGCCGGATTGTGATCCCCATCGAATTACGACGGGTTTTGGGGATGGATGTGGGAGAGCCGGTTGAGATTTTTATCGATGATCAGGCGAATCGATTGATGTTTCGTAAATATCAATCGGGATGTTTGTTTTGTGATTCGATGGAGTCGATAAGTTACTTCAAGGGGCGGCAAGTTTGTGGATCTTGTTTACGAGATATGGTGTCTCAACCTGACTTAGACTCAATGGCCATCCTTGAAAGCGCCGCCGCTTTGGAAAGCGATGATCAACCGGAACAGGGGAGTAGTATTGGAGGAAAAAAAGGGGACAATGCCTTGAGGCGGCTCGCCGAGGTGATGGAGACCTATCCCAACGCTACGCAAGGCGAATGGGCAAGAAAGCTTGGTTTTTCCCAAGGTTACGTGAGTCAGTTAATTCGGAAGTTAGATAAAAAAGCCTAACTCAGCAGAGTTAGGCTTTTTCTTTATTTTTAAAACAGTAAATTCTCGAAAAAATTCTGTTGCGGGCGCCCCCGGGTAGTTTTGTATTTCACGCTGCACCTTTGTAAGCATTTCCAGATTTTCAATCGCTTCTATTCTTTTAGCATTATAAAGCGATATCTTGGGATTGCTAGCATGAGTCCTAAATTTCACCCCTTATTTCTCCACTAATAACACCTTGTATCCTATCGATAATTCAGCATATCGGATAAATTTCTTCAACTCTTCCTAACCTTTAGTCTGGTTTAGGTGTTTATATATATAACCAACGGAATACTTAGGTTTTAAGTATTTTGTAGGTAACCACCCCTATTTTTAGGAATTTAATAACTATTTTTATATTAAATGGTGTTTATGGTAATAATTTGTGATATAATGGTTTACAAGTTTATGGGGTCATGTCGACAAAACGCATATATTATACGCTAAGCAAATTGCAACCTAAAAAGTCGAATTCCTATACGCTAAGGAACCGACTTTTTTAAATTTGGCTTGTTTAGTTAAATCTTTCGTACATATTGATCCTTACCCTGATCTTTCACAACTACCCCTAGCTCATTTAAATCCATTTTTAAATTTTTTGCCATTTTCTTATCTCCTTCTCTAATTGCATTTCTACGTTCATATAAGATTGAATTGGTGTTCTCCCCAAGTAAATGATCTTCTAGGGCCCAAAGTTTGAATTCATCTACATAAGGGTCCTGTTCACACCAAAGGTAATGATGATACAGAAAGATTTCTCGTATTTTTTCCTTCTTAATATCCGTCTTTTCACTCAAAAGTTCTTGACCTTTATTTCCAGTAATTACGACATTATTATCTTCCATAAAGATTTCTTTTACCTCAGATTTTCTAATTATCTTTTCTTTATCATCTTTATTGATCAATATTTCTTGATCGCTTATGCTCATTTTTAGTGCTTCACTATAAACTGTTAGTGATAAAAGAACACCTATAACTACACCTACGAACATCAAGATAATAGACACCCAAAAAGGGTTGAATGCATCCAAAAGTTCAATGACTTTTGAATCAGAAAAGAAAGATATTCTTTTTACGAATTCCAACAACTTTGGAAGAAACCAACCTATCGTTCCTAAAACAATAGGAAATAATACTGCAATCAATTTTTCCAAGAAACCCATACCAATTGTGGATGTATTTTTCATTGGGATTGTTACCTCCGAGACTTTATAGTTAAAAATAGTTGAATTAAGATGTTTAGAGTATCTTGAAATTCTGACAAAAATATTCAATACAAATGAAAATAATAATTATCAAACAACAAATACGCATAAATATATATCCTTATTCAACCATCAATTATTCTAATTAAAGGGAAATAGACCTTTTGATGTTACATAACTATTTTTGTTATTACTCTAGTTAAATCATCCCTATACTTCTCAAGACTAAAGGAAGCCCTATTTTTAAGCATACTTTCTTCTATTGCACCTTGAATCAGAACACAGATCATTTCTACATCAAATTCATTAGAAAACTCTTGTTTCTTTTGTCCCTCTAATAAAATCTCTTTGAGCAATACATTTAACAGATCTTCCTCGTCATCATCAGCTTTATAGTAAGGCACTCCTTCTTCGTCTTTAGCGTTAAAGACAATTTCAATCAATGCGATATTATTTTTATAATTAGCCACTTGGTAAGCCAAACTAGCTTCAATATATGCTTTTAATTGTGAAATAGCCGTTTCTTCTCGAACAACCTTCCCACTAATAAAATCCAATTTTTTGTTAAATAAATGCACTAAGGTTTGATTGATTAAATCCATTTTGCCAGAAAAATGATACGAAATTAATCCTGTACTCACTTTTGCCTTTTTAGCGACTTTAGTTAAACTGACATTTGTATAGCCAAGTTCATCGAGTGTATCAATACAAGCTTGAATAATCTGTTCTCTTCGTGCTTCAGCAATAAAAGATTGTTTGTTTTCCATCAGGGTCTTCCTCTCGTTTATATTGGTTATTCAATTTTTAAATTGGTCTTTCAATCAATTTTTATTTTAATACAAACTTCTTATTCCTGTCAACACTAAGAATTCGACTATCCTGCCTAGTTAGTTTAAATACACCTTTTTCACATTCTCTTATCTATTTTTAACAGAAATATCTATTTTCTTGTTAAAAAACAACAACCATAAACGACCGTTTATGGTTATGGTGAGTGAGCGTCTTTAAAAGTCTCAAATAGTGCTAAAATACATACCCAAAACTATAACCAAAAACAGAATACCAATACATCAGCCTTAACCCCCTTTTTGGTATAATTAATTTGTATGGAAAGGGGAGTTTCAAATTGAAATTTGGTTATGCACGTGTGAGTACGCAAGATCAGTCATTATCATTACAACTTGATGCATTGGATCGTCATGGAGTGGACGAAACTTTTGAAGAAAAAGAATCTGGTAAAAGGAAAAATCGCCCGCAGTTGGAGGAGCTTCTTAAAGTATTACGTAAGGGTGACACAGTAGTTGTCTATAAATTAGATCGTATCAGTCGGAGTACCAAACATTTAATCGAACTCATGGAACAGTTTGAAGCAAAAGGAATCCATTTCGCGTCTATTCAGGATAAAATTGACACAACAACAGCTATGGGGCGATTCTTTTTCAGAATGTTGGCTAGCATAGCTGAATTAGAACGGGATATCATTAGTGAACGAACGAAAGATGGGTTGGTGGCAGCTAGATCTAGGGGAAGAAATGGAGGTAGACCGAAGGTTGAATCAAAAAAAATTATGCTTGCCATGAAGATGTATGAAAGTAAAGACTACTCCTTATCTCAAATTAAAGAAGCCACAGGAATAGGAGCAACAACGCTATATCGTTACTTGGGAAAGAAAGGGCTATCCAGCGAGGAGGTGTAACATGAGAGGGAAAGAACTATTAACCCTTGATCAGCGAAATATGTTTATGTCTATTCCTGATGATATGACTGAGCATGATATGGAAATGCACTATACTTTTACCACAGAAGATCTTGCATTTATTAATAAGCATCGAAGAGACCATAATCGCTTAGGGATTGCCTTACAACTTGCAGTTCTTCGGTATCCGGGTTGGACTTTATTTCAGATTAAAGACATTCCCAACCAAATACTCGATTATATTGCGAAACAAATTGATGTCTCCCCACAAGAATATACACAGTATGCAAAACGGGTAGCAACTCGAAATGAACACCTAGAGGAACTTCGACAGCATTATGGCTACCAAAATTTATCCTTTGGGATGTATCGAATAATTGCACAATATACTCTTCAACACGCTCTTGGGAACGGGAATACAGATTACTTGATTCGCTCAACAATTAAGGAATTGCGAAGACAAAAAGTAATTTTGCCAGCTATGACAACAATAGAAAGAATTGTATGGGAGGCTCGTCAACGGGCAGAAGAACGAATTTTTAAATCTATCAGCTCTACATTAAATGAATCTCAAAAACCAAAGTTAGATCACTTACTTGATGTAAGTTCCACCTATTCAAAGACACCCCTTGCTTGGTTACGAGAAGTTCCCGGTCAATCTTCTCCAGATGCCTTCTTAAAGGTTATAAAACGTCTTCAAGTCATACGAACTTTGCAACTTAATGTGGATATTAAAGAAATTCATCCAAATAGGGTCTTACAGTTAGCACGATTGGGTTCCAAATATGAACCCCGTTCATTCCGTAGATTTAAAGAGAATAAGAAATTTACACTTTTAATTTTACATCTCCTACAACTTAGCCAAAACCTTACTGATCATGCCTTTGAGATACATGATCGGCAAATCAGCTTATTGTTATCAAAGGGACGTAAAGCTCAAGAAGAGATTCAGAGGTTAAATGGTAAATCAGTTAATGAAAAGGTTATTCACTTTGCAGATTTGGGATCAGCATTGATTCAAGCAAAAGAACAAGGGAAGGATCCATTTGAAGCATTAGAAGCTATTATGCCTTGGGAGGACTTCGTAAACTCAATAGAAGAGGCGAAGCAATTGTCACGCCCAATGGATTACGATTACTTAGACTTACTAAAATTTCGCTTTAACTACTTACGTAAATATACCCCAACATTGTTAGAAGCCTTGGAATTCACTTCTACAAAATCAGGAGAGCCATTGCTTCAAGCTATTGAGACCATTAAAGAGATGAACAGAAATAATAAACGAAAGGTTCCAGAAGGTGCTCCTTTGGACTTTATCTCGAATCGCTGGCAAAAGCACGTTTATGATGATGACGGGAATATAAATCGCCAATACTATGAGATGTCTGTTCTTACCGAGTTAAGAAATCTTGTACGCTCAGGTAACGTTTCTATTAAAGGAAGTCGTCAGCATCAAGATTTTGATAATTATTTAGTGACAAAAGAAACATGGGAGCAAAACAAGCAGCTTAATGAACTTACCGCACCACCTTCTGTTGATGAATACTTAAAAGGAAAAATGGATGTATTACATAATCGGCTTGAATGGATTAAAGCGAATATCACAGAATTAGATGGGGTTAATTTTGAGGATGGACGGCTGCATGTCCATCGTTTGGAGAAAAACGTTCCAGAAAAAGCACGAGAATATAGTTTATCTCTATATCAACTGATACCTCGTGTGAAGCTGACAGATTTGCTTATGGAAGTAGCAAGTTGGACGGGATTCGACAAGCAGTTTCTTCATGCTTCTACACTGCATCCTCCAAAAGAAGAAGAAAAGCCAGCGATCATGGCAGCGATTATGGCTATGGGAACAAATATCGGTCTTACTAAGATGGCAGAAGCGACACAAGGAGTTTCATACCGGCAAATGTCCACAGCCTCACAGTGGCGTTTATATGAAGATGCCATGAATAAAGCACAAGCCATTATGGTGAATTTTCAGCATCAGTTAAGCTTGTCGTCGTACTGGGGAGATGGTACATCTTCTTCTTCAGATGGAATGCGTGTTCAAGTAGGAGTTTCATCCTTACACGCTGATGCAAATCCACATTATGGAACGGGAAAAGGAGCAACCATTTATCGCTTTGTTAGTGACCAATTTTCTAGCTTCTATACGAAAGTGATTAATACAAACGCAAGAGACGCTGTTCATGTTATAGATGGTTTATTGCATCATGAAACCGACTTGCATATTAAAGAACATTATACAGACACAGCCGGTTATACAGATCAAGTATTCGGACTAACTAATTTGTTAGGGTTTCGGTTTGCCCCAAGATTACGAGACCTTGCAGATTCAAAACTTTACTCATTTGAAAAGCCCGACCAATATCCAGAAATGGAGAAGTTGCTACGTGGAAGAATTAACACCAAGATCATTCAGGAAAATTATGATGATGTATTAAGGTTGGCACATTCCATTTGTCCAAAGAAAATTAAGTATTAGACTTCAGTTGTTGATCTGACGCGGTTTCAGATTTTGAAAAACTTCAGGTGTTGAGAAATAAGTTTTAGACTGCCACCAACATTTCATACGGCGGCAGCCATGAACGAGAAAATAAAGTCATAGACTGCTGCTGTGTTGTTCAACTAACGATTCCAGTTAGTTCAATAACTAATAGACGGGAGGGCACATTTGCTTATAGCGCGCCATTCGGTTAAGCACGTCACGGAAGTCGCGAGCGTGAAAGGTCGCCAAGACGGCTGACGGATACTGTGCCGTCTCGTACGCTGTCGCAAGCTTGACGATTCCCGCAGCGACGTCTCCGGATTGTTCGTAATAAGCTTGCCAAATGGCATAATATTGAGCGGGCGGTACGACCGGTCCGTTAATTATGGTTATCGGAAGATTCAATTGGCGCGCAACGTCAATGGGTTCTATCCGATTTCTCTCAGGCTCGTCCAGAAGCCTGGAGCGATTTTGATTCGATCTGTAAAACGAGCGTTCATGGCTGCCGACCTCCTGAGACAATATCCAATTGCAAATGGTCCACGGAACCCGTGGACCATTGCTTCTTCTGATTATAGTCTAGCCGTCGAGCAGCGTCATCTGTTCTTTCATATAACGCGTGCCGTGAACGACATTCTTGGGGCTGACCTGATCGATTCGTTCGAGGTCCTCCTTCATGAGAAGGATATCAGCCGCGGCCGCATTTTCCTCCAGGTACTTGATACGCTTCGTACCCGGGATAGGCAACGCCCCGTTGGCAATCGTCCAGGCAATGGCCAATTGGGATGGTGTACAGTTCTTCTCCATCGCGATCTCCTTAATCTTGTCGACAACCTCAATGTTCTTCCGGAAGTTGTCTCCTTGGAACCGCGGCATCCATCTGCGAAGATCGTCGGCGGCCAGATCCTCGAAAGTGCGAAGCTCGCCGGAGATAAAGCCCCTGCTCAGTGGACTGTAGGCCACATGGGTAATCCCCAGCTCTCTTACGGTAGGGAGTATCTCCTCTTCGATGTCACGGCTCCAGAGCGAATACTCACTCTCTAGCACGGAGATCGGATACACGGCATGAGCGCGGCGAATGGTGGAAGCGGAAGCCTCGGACAGGCCGAGCGCCCGAACTTTGCCTGCCTTGACCAAGTCTGCCATCGCTCCGACCGTCTCCTCTATCGGGATTTGCGGATCGACGCGGTGTTGGTAGTATAGATCGATGTAATCCGTATTCAAACGGCGAAGGCTATCCTCCACTACTTTCTTAACGTAATCAGGATGGCCACTGATGCTCTCGTAATTTGGGGTGTACGAGAACTTGGTGGCGATAATGGCTTGCTCGCGGCGCCCTTGAAGAGCACGGCCGAGCAGCTTTTCGTTATGCCCGTTCCCGTACACGTCCGCGGTATCGAACATCGTGACGCCTATGTCCAAAGCGCGATGGATCGTTTGGATCGACTGTTCGTCGTTAGTCTCCCCGTAAATGCCTGGAGACATTCCCATAATTCCCAGTCCGATCGAAGAGACGAGGATATTGCTATTGCCCAAAATTCTTTGCTGCATTTGTTAATCCCTCATTCTATGTTTGTTGTCGCTCTGACTCCTCCATCTTGATTAACAACTGGCTCTCGGAAGGGATTCTCCCTTTCTCGATGTCTTCGTATATCGACAGTTTGTTATTGACGGCGTCGAGCGCTTCGGCCAATTCGTTCTGGCGGCGAAATAATTCTTCCTTGTACTGGTTCAAGATCGCTTTGCGCTGTGGAATCGTGGAATCACCATCGAGCGCAAAATCCACCATCTCCTTCAGCAACGACAGCTTCATCCCTGTCGCCCGGAAACATGTCATCAGCCGGATCCAATCTAGGTGATCTTGTTCGAACAGTCGATTCCCGTTCTTATCTCTCTTAATGTAAGGGAGCAATCCCTCCTTCTCGTAAAAACGAATCGTATGAGCCGGGCAACCAAGCCGCTCTGAAGCTTCTTTGATCGTGAATGCCATTGGCCGGATCGCTCCTTATCGGTTATTTTCAGACGGTATCGGCTGGTTCTTCCTCATCCTAAACCTTAAAGTACACTTTAAGGCAAGCGTTATTTTGGGAGACAGCTGTTAACGTCTGAACTACTGGTTATCATTATAATGCCCATCATTGACCCTATTTAGGGGGGGCTGTGAAAACTGGATCTATAATAGAGGCACCTTCGGCGTTAAAATACGCACAATGTTCGTTCCAATATCGTTTATTTTCGAATCCTTCTTGCTTACTCAATGGACACTTCGTGCATCTGAGTGTTCTACCAAACAAAAGTCGGCACTAAACAGAGAAAAAGGCAGCTGGATTAAATACTCGCTACCTAAACTAAACTGCCAGTTAGCTCAATGAAGCATCTTCAGTCTATCCTGAAATAACTGTATTTCATCATCTGATGGTGCCGCGTTAGCGGCATGGGCGTCTAATACTTTATTTTCTCAGTCTACAACTTTATTTTCCTAGTCTAACACTTTATTTTTCAGTCTAATACTTTATTTTCTTCGAACACCATTCGTAAAGGAACGGTATCTGCCTCTCTCATTATGGGGAAATTAGGTTCTTATTCTCGTCAAAATAGCCTTGCTACTACACTAAGAGAGATGGGACGTATTGATAAAACTTTGTTTATATTAGACTACATTTCTAGCGAAACATTACGTCGGAGAATCCAACGTGGATTAAATAAAGGTGAAGCCATGAATGCCTTGGCACGAGCTATTTTCTTTGGGAAACATGGGGAACTTAGAGAAAGAGCACTACAAGATCAGTTGCAGCGTGCCAGCGCCTTAAACCTCATTATTAATGCTATTAGTATTTGGAATACCGTGTATCTATCACAAGCAATTGAACATTTTAAAACTACAGGAAAATATCAAGAGAAATTGCTTCCACACATATCACCATTAGGATGGAAACACATAAACTTTCTAGGTGAATATTCATTTAAACCTGAGATTTCGACCTTTCATTCCCTACGTCCACTCAGAACATAAATAAAACCCTGATTTTTCTGCTTAGCGTAGAAAAATCAGGGTTTTACCTTCTGAAAAGTTCCTTATCGTATAATATCTGCGTTTTGTCGGCAGGACCCCTTTATGAAGTTAATATAAGAATACGAGGTGGTAAAATGAAAAAAGCACTGTCGAAAGTCTTATTGCTTGCTTCATCTATTTCTCTATCCAGTATGTTATTTTTAGGTACTGCAGCTGATGCACTTTTCAGGGAGGAGTTCCCAACACTTCGTTCCGGTTCTTCTGGAGGGTATGTTAGAGCACTTCAAGCTAACTTGTGGTCATCTGGATATCAATCAACAGTAGGAACGATAGATGGCAGTTATGGTTCTGGCACTACAAATGCGGTGAAAGCTTTCCAATCAAGAGAAGGATTGACATCAGACGGGGTTGCTGGCTCAAGTACATGGTCAAGGATGGATACTTATGTGATGCCTACTGGGGGGTATGGAGAATACCGTTACCTTCATCCTGGTAGCACAACCTACCAAACTATATATTCATACTATGCGACTAACGTCGATGTAACTATGAATTATTATCTTCAGTACAGATCAAATGGAAATGTGGTAAGTTCTGGTTTGGTTTTCCAGAGATGGCTCTAATGTTATCTCGAATATACTCAATAAAATCAATAGGAGGATGAATACATGAAAAAGTCTATTCTAATTTCTTTAGGAATAGTGGCTGCTTTGGGAGCAAGCACTTCAATTTATGCTTATACCGCTGAACAACCGCTTGTAACAAATGTAAATGAAAGCAGCATATCTGAGTCTACACCGTCTGATTTGGAAGGTGTTGTTAATGAAAGCGATTTTACTGAAAATCAACGTCCTGAACCGGTTACTGTAAATATTGATATTGAAAATGCTTCGACTGATAATATCCATATTCCGTTAGACTTGGCAGATCGAACAATGTCTCAAGCGAATATAAGTACTGCGTCTAACAATTCTATTGAGAAATTGGTATTGGCAAATGAAACTGATTGGGGAACAAATGTAGAAAAACAAGTAATCTATGCTCTTAAGAGCGGATCAGAAGTAACGTTTTTCCAAGTAGACCGTGACCCAAGGGTGTCTATTGACTATTTTAAAAATTTGAGCATATATGACTCTAGTGAAGTGTCCGTGATTGATATCAATGGATTCCAAGCAGTGACTACAGATGAAGGCCCAAGGAAAACGGTCCACATTGTTACAAATGATCATGTATTTACCGTGGGTACAGTTTATGAAGATGTGACTCTTGATTACCTGATTGAACTAGCGAAAGAAATTAAAGAGTAATCCAAAAGGCACACTCAAAGAAAGGAGCAACTAGGCATTTTGCGGAAGCTTTATCGATGGATTTGACGGAAGTTAAACAAGCGAAAACCCACCGCGTATGAACTGCACCCCAATTGTTAGACACATCTAACATTGGAGGTACAGTTCAATCCCGGTGGGTTTTTATTGTTACTCCTGAATTTGTTGGAGTACATTCATTACATCATCAAGGTCTCCAGTGGAGGTGGAGACATTAAACAGATGATCATTCAAGAATAAATGTGCGGCTTTTCTATGTTCGCCATCTACATAAACAACGGTATGGCCGTTGATTTCGGTAACTTCTGTCGGTTCTTTATAGAAGCCCTTTATAGTCTCGATGGTACTTCCCTCGACAGGTACCTGATTTACAATAATCTCAGCACCATTTTGCGATTGGTATCTTGCTATGAAATGAAACTCACCAGGAGCAACTTCATTAGCAGTGATAGGAGTGAGTTGTTTCAAATTAGGAACATCACTGCTTTGTGCAGCACTTATTCCTGCAGGAGCTGTGTCCTTGATTGATTCAGGAATACGCACTTCAACACCCTCTGGAAGCTGAGACAGATCAACTCTCTTGTCTTGAACTCCCGGATCAGGCGGGACTACTGTTTCTTGAGTGTTTGAGGCGGTAATTCCTTCACTTTGTTGTACTGTATTTTCTTCTGTAACCACTTCTGGAATCGTAGTATCCCCTTCGGCAGCATAGGACTGATACGCATATCCAGCACCTGTTAGAAGTAAAGCCCCTGTCGCACATGTAACAAGTATTTTTTTTATCTTCATTGTATAATGTACCTCCTTGTTAATTAATTGACATATCCGAATTTAACTCTCGCGTTATTAGACTTATACAGTACTTCGTATGATACTCTAGTTCCGTTTGCATCGTAGAAGGTCCAATAAGTCGAGCTTTGGGGGCTATCTAGGTACCAATGTTTATCGGTTGAATAGAATGAGTAGTAATCGAACCTATTCCATGTAGATGAACCAGCTACACCGTCAGCGGTAACACCCGCATATCTTTGAAAGTTCATAACCCCTGTTTTTGTTCCGGATCCAAAACTACCATCAATCGCTGTATATGGTTGTTGTCCGAACGCCCACAAGTTAGCCTGTAAACCTGAAACATAACCACCAGTTGAACCTTCTCTCAAAGTCGGCCACCAACTGAAGCCTGCTTGAGCAGCACTTGCTATACCACTAAACAAAAGTGAACCCATGAGCGAAACTGTTACTAGAGAAACCAACTTCTTCTTCTTCAACGAATACTCCTCCTTTGTTTTGTGAATATGGCTTGTACGACTATTCATTATCCGGTTAGATCCCCTGATGTCTGGAAGTTAAATCTTTGGAGCTTGGTTTAAGTCTTCTGCAGTTAGTTGTTATTCACCTCCGGTTTATAACTATGAAGCTATCTAATTTGATGGCTTCATAGTGTATAACGTAATAAAACTATCAACAGTTATGATAAAATCAAAAAAAAGGATTAAATTCCGTAATCTAGTATAAGTATAGCGTAAACAGGAAAGGGAGGTTTTCAGTACATAATTATATCGTTTTGCTTTAGATTACTTATGAAGACAATGCTATCCTATGGAATGTTCGGGTTTTGAACAAAAATTGGCCAGCTGCAGGAGCTGACCAAGGATCCAAATTGCCTTACAAGACGAACATTGGTGTCTTCAATATCTGTTAAGGCTACCTTTAAGCACCCATGCCAGAAAATAGAATCGTCTGTTTTAAAATATATAGAGTCTGTTTCTATTGAGCTGTGGCAGGCCCTACAGGATAGGCTATTGTACAGTTTTATACTTCATCAAATACTTCTTTCAAAATGTTGAGTGCCTTTCTTTGCTCTTTCTCGCTTCTTTTTAGAAGTAATGCATGGATTGCCATTATATCCTCGCTGTCTTGCCTTCTTCCTAAACTCATTAATTCAAAGAACTCCATATTCAGGGCGTTCGAAAGTTTTGTGATAGTCTCTATTGTAATATTACTTTCACCGCGCTCAACTCTGCCGACGAAGGAGAAGGATGAGCCTATTTCGTCTGCTAAAGCCTGCTGGGTTAATCCTTTTTCAATCCTTAACTTTCTCACAATAGTACCAATCTGTTCAGCAATAGTTTGATGATTCATAAAAGTTATCTACTCCTCTTAATAAAAAGTGTAGACAATAGATGAAATGTAGTGGAGTCATTAAATGTTTTAAAATTATTAAATGTTGTCCCTATAAGTGTCAATTGTTACTTGAAATGGGGTAACGGTTAAGCTGACTATCGGCAGTAAAAAGGCTTATGTGAACGGAAAAGTTAGGCACTACTTATGTTCCTTTGCGTTTTGTAAGTGAGGCGATCAGTGCTAGGGTGAATTGCACATTTGTTCTAGAAAAACGAGGTAATGATTCAACCCCCTTCTTTGATGGTAAATAATCAATTGAATCGCATTTATTCAACTCATCAGCAAAGGTCCATAGAAAGCTATTTCAGTCTTTCTTCGGTCATTCTGCAGAAAGGAACTCTTAAATGAATGTACTGGTGGTGGATGATCATGAAATCAATCGAATCGTATTGCTTTACATCCTACAAAAACTTGGCTATAGTGCTGATTTAGCGACGAACGGCCAAGAAGCCCTTCAAGCGACTCAAGTGAAACCGTACCAGCTTATTTTTATGGATATTCAAATGCCGCTTATGGATGGCAAGAAGGCAGCCGAAAAAATTCTCGAATCTGTTGCGCAGCCTCCATACATTATTGCTATGAGTGCGAATACATCAGTGCGTGACAAGAAAGACTGCTTAGCGTTAGGCATGGTCGATTACATCGAAAAGCCTTTAGACTTCGAAAAAATTAAACAAATCCTTATATACTACTCTGGACAAAACATCCAGCAAACACTTCTCGAATAAACGAGTTTGGTGAAGGCGCTTGGCATTGGATTGGGATTGATTCCGGTTTCCTCTCCACCTTCAAATTCAACGATTTACATTTAATTACGGTGTTAAAGGGTAGATCAAAGGCCACTTGCAAAATGCAGGCGGCCTTTCGTCTTTTATGTGAGCTAATGTGTAGCGTTTCGTCTCGATTTCGACCGTGATGTTATAAGCCAAATATGGATCGGAATTGATACTAAAGAGTAAACGATAAATGCTAAATTGAATATTGTCTTATGCTGAAAAGTTTGTGCTTGGATATAGTTGCAGGATAGATACATTAGTATTGCGGATACGAAAACGTATTTGTTGTATTCCTCTTTGCTCGTGCTGATCCGCAGGATTACCGCATGAAGCCACGCTACAAAAGACAAGATGGCTATAGTAAATACTGTTGCCATATCTTCACGCTCCCTTCTAGTAATATTATACCCATTATGTGAGAGATTCAGTCCTGTACACATATTATCGGCTTCAGATCCGCGGCCATGATAGTTTCTGTGTACATTGTATCAGCTGCAGAAAGCACCAGGACAAAAATACGTACACAGCAAACCTAAAAAAGTGAAGCAAACAGGTGTTTAATCCCCCGGTTCATCGGCCCTAAATCCCAAGCGACCCCGGAAAAATCACCCGGGTTCCATTGGGATTCTTAACGGGCCTAGCAGGGAAGCTAAAGACTCTGGGGCAATGCTCATACATCATGGGGATTGCTCCGCTCCGTTTCACTCCACTCCACAAACCCCATCATGTACTACGAAGCAAAGGGAACCATGAATCCCTTACGCTCCGCTCCATTCCTTCATCGTTCCTAAACCTATTCGGGTAGACCCTTCGAAGATAAAACCTTGTGGGCAAGATCGAAGAAGTAAAGACAAAGGCCCGTTCGCACGTATTCTGCCTGCAGCCTTACCATATTCCGTTTTTCAAAGAGATCATTCACATACCGTAGCCATCTAGTCGCATGGGATCATATAGAACCTCTCCGGGCAAGGCGAAAAAATTATTTTGAGAAGTACACTCAAAATAATTTTTGTCGTCCCTTCGGGCAGCCTTGCCCTGCGAGAACCTATATGATCTTAAATCTGCGACGGCTACGGTATACGAATGATTTTGCTCTTTGAAAACTTCATAAGGTAAGGCAAGACAGCAAGCAAGAAACTGCTCACAAACCTTAAAGGATTCCGCTCATCGCCACTAGGGCTAGACAGGCAAACGGTTCCGAATGAGGGTTAGGGCCAAAAAAGTCAACTCTAAATAAGCAATTTTGAAAGGAGGTGATGGCGACTGAGCGTTGAGGCGTTGCGTAATCAAATTGAAGAGTTGCGTAAAGAACTCGTTGATTTAGTGGAACGGATGGGTTTAACGGCGATGGAAGTTGTGGAGAAATCGCAAAAGTTGGACAAAGTGCTGAATGAGTATGATCGACAAGTTCAAAGACAGACAAAAGGCCCGTTTGTTTAGCAGAACAAACGAGCCGGGGCGAAGATTTGAGACCCCTTCGCCCCTCCATTATAACACATAAGGGAGAGGTTAACATGAGTGAAAAAGTCTATGAAATGATTACAAATCGTATGATAGAGCTTTTGGAAAAAGGGGTTGTACCTTGGCGCAGACCGTGGAAGGTTGGCGGTGCTGTAAACTGGAAAACTCAGAAGCCATACCGCGGCATTAATACCCTGCTACTTGAACCCGGCGAATACGCAAGCTTCAAACAAATTAGCGAAGCTGGCGGAAAAGTCAAAAAAGGGGAAAAATCAGAAATTGTCGTGTTTTGGACATGGCTAGAGAAAGAAGATAAAGACGGGGAACCCGTGAAAATCCCGTTCCTCCGATACTATAGAGTTTTTGAGATCAACAGACAGTGCGAGGGGCTACAGAGTAAAAGGAATGATCAAACATTCGACCACGATCCTATAGAAGCAGCAGAGCGGATTTGTGAAGGGTACAAGGATGCTCCGCCTGTCCGGTTTGCTTCCGGGCGTGCGTTCTATCGTCCAGCTGATGATATTGTGAGCGTGCCGCCTATCTGTGATTACAGCAAGCCAGAAGAATACTACAGCACGTTATTCCACGAGCATGTACACAGTACAGGCCACGAAAGCCGCCTAAATCGTTCAGGGATTACCGAGCTTGCAGCCTTTGGGGATGAGAGTTACAGCAGAGAAGAATTGGTGGCAGAGATCGGGGCGGCAATGCTTTGCGGTGTAGCTGGTATTGATAACAGCACCATAGAGAACAGCGCGGCCTATGTGGGCAGTTGGTTGCGCAAGCTTAAAGATGATAAGAAGTTAGTTGTACAGGCCGCAGGACAGGCACAGAAGGCCGCAGATCATATTTTAGGGGTAACCTTCCAAGAGGCTGCTGCCGAGTAACCAGAGCGCCCCACATCCAACCGGGTCCCTTCCCGGTTGGATGTGGGAAGTTCATTATTTTGTTGTACACAAAACTGAAACCTGGATCTCGCCTGAAGGTGAATTTTTGTACTCAAAATATCAGCAGCCGGCTTGAACGTTTCCGGAATTCTGTGTACGGATTTTGCTTTAAAAAAAGTGGCCATTGAAAGGAGTGTGTACAATGTACACTCAAA
>NZ_JBBOSD010000003.1:0-4504 GCF_038004945.1 Paenibacillus sp. FSL M7-0802
CGGCAAAGCTGCTACCGTGATTTGGTGATCCGCCATATATTGCTCAAACCGCTCGTAGTTCAGAATCGTCTCTGACGTTGGCACATACAACGTGGCTCCACAGAACAGCGCTTGGAAGATTTCCCAGCAAGCCGCATCAAACGAATAGCTGGCGAACAGCAACGCATGATCCGACGTGCTCATCCGAAGCGTCTGATCAAAATACGTTTTCAGATTGCACAGCCCATGATGCTCGAGCATTACACCCTTCGGCTGCCCCGTTGTACCCGACGTATAAATGACATACGCCAGATCGTTCGGACCAGACAACGACTCCAGATTGGAACCATCCTCGTGATACACACTCTGTGCTCCATCCAGCACCAGCACGTTACCGTCAAAAGCTGCTTTATCCACCAGATGGTTTTGCGTTAACAACAGCTTCGCACCCGAGTCATCCAGCATATAGCGGATACGCTCTTCTGGATACGTCGGATCGATGGGGACATATGCACCCCCGGCCTTCAAAATCCCGAAGATACCTACGATCATGTCCACCGAGCGCTCGGTCATCAGACCCACCAGACGATCTTTCGTCACACCTTGGTTACGCAAGGTACGAGCTAATCGATTGGCGCGTGCATTCAGTTCACGATAGGTCAACTGCTCTCCTTCGAAGAACAGGGCTGTCTGCTCCGGCGTTTTCGCGTTTTGCGCCTCGAACAAGCCATGAATCGTTTGCTCGTTTGGATAGGCTACCGCTGTATTGCCCCAAACCTCGACGATTTGCTTGCGTTCCTGCTCACTTAACATATCCAGCTCATGTACACGAATGTCTGGTTTCGCTGTCACCTGTTCCAGCAGCTGTACCAGATGCCCTCGAATTTGCTCTACACTTTCCCGTTCAAAGGCCAGTGCATTATAACCAAAACTCATGTGAATGGTGTTCCCCGGCAGTACCACCAGGTTAAAGTCATAGTTGGTCTGCTCGACAGACTCGGCTCCTGTGATACTGAAGCTGGACTCATCGTCGTTGCCTAATTGCTCCAATTGTTCCTCTACCGGATAGTTCTCAAAAATAAGAATATGATTGATCAAATCCTGCTTAAGCTCTGACAATCCCTGAATTTCATACAGCGGGTACGTATCATAGGCATGGGAAGCAATGGATTGCTCCTGGGTTTGCTTCATCACGTCTGAGAATAAGCTGTCCACTTGACTGCGGATGCGTACAGGAATGGTATTGATAAACAGACCTATGATGTGCTCCACATTTGGAATGTCTGCCGGACGTCCAGATACCACGCTGCCAAACACCACATCATCTGTGCCATTATATTTTTGCAACAAAAGGCCCCACACCGTCTGCATCAACGTATTGATCGTTACCTGATAACGCTTGGCTATGCGCTGAATGCCTGCCGTTAGCTCCGCACCCAAGTCAAAATCCAGACGATCCGCCTGATACCCCGTTTTGCCCTGAATTTTAGCCTGTGGCAGGCGGGACTGTTCCTCATATCCTTCCAGAACCTTGCTCCAGTAACCTGATGCGGCCTGACGATCCTGTTGCTCCAGCCATTCGATATATTGACTGTATGGCGTTACAGGGGCCAGTTCCGGCTGTTTATGGGCCAGTATCGAAAAATAACTTGCAAACACTTCATTGGTCACCAGCGACAAGCACCAGCCGTCCATCACGATATGATGGAAGCTCCATACAAAACGGTACGCATCCTCACCTATGCGCAAAACGGCGACACGCATCAAAGCATCCTGCGCCAGATCAAAGCCTCTTTGCTTGTCTTTGCGCGTATATTCGAGGATGTACTCGTTTTGCTGCACTTCCTCCATATCTCGCAAATCTTCCACATAGAGTTCACTGTGCTTATTGCGGTACACGACCTGCAGCGGTTCATCCTTCCAGCCACTGTAGAAGTTCGTGCGCAGTGCTGTATGCCGCTGCACCAATACATCCAAACTTGCCGCAAACGCATCGATATTAAAATGTCCTTGCAGATCAAAGGAGGCCTGTTCAAAATAAGCTCCCGATTGCGAGTCCATCAGATTGTAAAAGAGCATGCCCTTTTGCATCGGCGTCAGCGCGTATACATTTTCCAGCTCACCTATATGTGCGGCCTGCGCTGCCATGTGCTCCAGTTCTCCAGTCGTCAGACCCTGGAAGGACACATCACTCGGCGTCAGCTCCGGCTGTTCCTGAGCGACACAATGTGTAATCACCTCTTGCAAAGCGGATTGTAGCAGTCCCGCCACACGTTCCAGCGTTTCTTTGCGATACTGCTTACGACTGTAAGCGATCGTCAAGTGCAGCGTGCCTTCCGAGATCATCGCATTCAAATCCAGCGTGTAGAGTAACGGTGAATGGGCATCCTCTGTCTCCCCTGCGCTATAGGATGACAATGTTATTCCACTATTTTGCACATCCTGATCGACCTGTCCCAAGTAGTTAAAGCTGATTTCCGGTTCTGCTCCAATCGCCTGCGCTTCATCCGACGCGAACGCAGGGGACAGGTAGCGCCATGTGCCATAGGTCAACCCTTTATGTGGAATGCGGCGCAGACCTTCCTTCGTTTCTTTAATCCGCTGGGCCAGCGTCAGGTTGACATCTGTGTCCAGCAGCACCGGATACAAGCTCGTAAACCAGCCTACTGTACGTGTTATATCCACCTCTGGCAGGATTGCTTCCCGGCCATGTCCCTCCAGGTTCACTAGCACCTGTCCCGCGCCTGTCCAGTTGTGCATTGCCAATCCTAACGCAGTCAGCAGCAAATCATTGACCTCGGTGTTATAGGCGCGATGGGCCTGCTTCAGCAGTTGCTGAGTTTCAGCTTCGGTCCACTCTACCGTCAGCACTTCGCTGTCTGCATTCAAGGAGCCCTCATAGGCAAAATCCTTAGGTAGCGGCGCCGCTTCCGCTTTGGCCTGTTCCAACTCCTTCCAGTAGACTGTATCCGATGCCTCCGCAGGACGGTTGGCGTAAGACGACAGCTCCCGTGCCCATGTTTGGAAGGAATCCGTTTTATAGGGCAATCGTACCGACTCGCCCTTGATCGCCTGTTCGTAGCCAGTCGAGAAATCTTCAAACAGAATCCGCCACGACACCCCGTCTATCACCAAATGGTGAATGGCTATGAGCAAATGATCTCCCTCTGCTGTGCGGAACAATCCGAGTTTGACCAGAGGTCCTGCAGACAGGTCGATGCTGCTTTGGATTTCATTTGCCTTCGCTTCCAGCGCTTCCGCATAGGCTACTTGTTCACGGTAGTCTGCGGTTTCCAGCGTATACAACGCGCCTTCATCTACACCGCGTGTCCAAGCCGTATAACCCGAGGAAGTCTGACGGAAAACTGTACGAAGCGCATCATGATGCTTCACGATGTGATCCATGACTTGGCGAACCGCCGTCTCATCAAAGCCCTCGGCACGATAGAGCATGACCGCCTGATTAAAGTGCTGCGGACGCTCGCGCTCCTGCGCAAAGAACCAATGCTGGATCGGAAGCAAAGCGGTTTCCCCGCTCACTTCTCCTTGATCTGCCATACGGCTGACCTCGTGCATATGCGGTGCCAGTGCTTCAACCGTTGGATACTGGAATAAATCCTTCATGTCCAGCTTATAGCCGGCCTGGAACGCACGCGATGCGATTTGGATCGCCTTGATCGAATCGCCGCCCAGATCAAAGAAATTGTCCAAAATACCGACAGTCTGTAGTCCCAGTACTGACTGCCAGACCGCTGCCAGAGCACGTTCTTGCGCGGTACGCGGCTCAGCATAATCGGCTCCGGTTTGCAGGCTGCCTTCCGGTGCTGGCAGGGCCTTGCGGTCGATTTTGCCATTTGGACTCAGCGGCATCTGCTCTAGCTGTACAAAGTACGATGGCACCATGTAGCTTGGCAGCTCCCGGCCCAGCTCACTTCTCAGCTCGCTGGCTCCGAGCTCTTGTCCGGCGACATAGTACGCCACCATTTGTTTCTGGCCCGTTTCATCCGCGCGAGCCATGACTACGGCTTCGCGTACCGATTCCACTTGCAGCAGCTGCGACTCGACCTCGCCCAGCTCAATCCGGTAACCCCGGATTTTCACCTGATGGTCGATCCGGCCCAGATATTCAATGTTCCCGTCCGGCATCCATCTCGCCAAATCGCCTGTGCGGTACATCCGCTCATAGCCGGCTTCCCCGCCAGCAAACGGATCGGCTACGAATTTCTCTGCCGTCAGCTCCGGTCGGTTCAGATAGCCCCGTGCTACGCCGACACCGCCGATGCACAGCTCCCCTGCAACCCCGATCGGCTGCAATTGCTCCGTGCCTTCCTTCACGATGTACAGACGAATGTTTTGAATCGGTTTCCCGATTGGGATGACCGCATAGGTTTCATTCGGCTCGCAATCGAAGTACGACACGTCCACCGTCGCTTCGGTTGGACCATACAGGTTGATCAGCTTCGCTCCAGCCAGGCTCGACACAAGCCGTTGGAACCGTGCGACATGCTGTGGCGGTAATGCTTCG
>NZ_JBBOSD010000004.1:0-4474 GCF_038004945.1 Paenibacillus sp. FSL M7-0802
CGAAAACTCGGTGGCGACATCCATCTGGCCGGTATCCGAGGATGAGAGAGCCGGACAACTGATTTCCATCGGACGACCTGTGCCGAATCATCGGGTATACATGGTGGATGTGCATGGACATTTGGCTCCGGTGGGCGTAGCGGGTGAACTGTGCGTGTCCGGTCCGGGTCTGGCTCGGGGTTATCTGGATCGTCCAGAGCTGACGGCTGAGAAATTTGTATCGAATCCGTTTGCGGCTGGCGAAGCGGGCTATGAAAGGATGTACCGTACAGGTGACTTGGCGAGATGGATGCCGGACGGCAACATCGAATATTTGGGCCGGATCGACCATCAGGTGAAAATCCGGGGCTACCGGATCGAGCTGGGTGAGGTCGAGGCACAAATTTTGAAAGTGGAGGACGTACAAGAGGTCATCGTACTGGCACAAGCGGACGAGCAAGGGCAAAACCAACTGGTGGCGTACTATGTTGCTGAACGGGAAGTGAGCGCTGGTGAGCTGCGCAGCTTACTGGGCGAGGAGCTACCAAACTACATGGTGCCTCCGTATTTCATCCAGCTGGAGCAGATGCCGTTGACACCGAATGGTAAAATTGACCGCAAGGCACTGCCAGCACCAGAAGGCAGCCTGCAAAGCGGAGCGGATTATGTAGAGCCGCGCACAGCGCTGGAGCAGACGTTAGTGTCCATTTGGCAGGCTGTATTAGGAGCGAAGAGAGTCGGAATTTTGGATAATTTCTTTGATCTGGGCGGCGATTCGATCAAGGCAATCCAGGTATCCTCCCGTTTGCTGCAAGCGGGCTATAAGCTGGACATGAAGGATTTGTTCCAATATCCTTCTGTCTCGTTGCTGAGTGGTTATGTACACAAGGTCAGCCGTACAGCCGATCAGCAGGTGGTTTCGGGGGCAGTTAAATTGACCCCAATACAGCAATGGTTCTTTGAGCAATCCTCAGTAGAGCCACATTATTTCAATCAGTCGGTGATGCTGTATAGAGCACAAGGCTTTGATGAAGCCGCATTGCATCAAACGGTGACCAAGGTAACGGAGCATCATGATGCGCTACGTATAGTCTTCCGTCAGACCGAACAGGGCTATGAAGCGTGGAATCGCGGTTTGAACGAAGGTCAGCTGTACAGTCTGGACGTTGTGGATTTGACGGATGTGCAAAACATTACAGATGTTGCAGCAGCAATTGAGGTGAAGGCGAATGCCATCCAAGGCTCCATTCGTCTGGACGAAGGACCGCTGGTGAAGCTGGGACTTTTCCGCTGCATGGATGGGGATCATTTACTGATTGCGATTCACCATTTGGTGGTAGACGGCATTTCATGGCGGATTGTGTTTGAGGATTTTGCCACGGGATATGAGCAGGCGGTTCGTGGAGAAGCCATTCGTTTGCCATATAAAACGGACTCGTTCTCCACTTGGGCAGAGCGCTTATCACAATATGCGAATAGTCCGGCCATCGAAGACGAACGCGAATACTGGCACCGTCTTGCCCAAACGGAAGTCGCATCGTTGCCTAAGGATCATGAGAGAGCAGAGGGACAACATTCTCTAATCAGAGACACTGCGACGGTGAGCGTAGCTTGGAGCGAGCAGGAAACACGACTGCTGCTGCAGGAAGCACATCGTGCGTACCACACGGAGGTCAATGATCTGCTGTTAACCGCACTCGGCACAGCATTATATAACTGGAGCGGTCAGGAGCGCGTGCTGGTCAATCTGGAGGGACATGGCCGGGAAGCCATTGTTCCAGATATCGACATTACCCGTACCGTGGGCTGGTTTACAAGCCAATATCCGGTGCTGCTGGGTGTGGACGGAAAGGCAGAAGTAGGGCAGCGAATCAAGCGGGTGAAGGAAGACCTGCGCCATGTACCGCATAAGGGCATTGGCTACGGCATTTTGAAATATATGTCTCAGGATGATGCCCATCATTCCCTTGCCTTGCAGCCTGAAATTAGCTTTAACTATTTGGGACAATTTGATCAGGACTTGGAAAATGGGGATATCGTTCTGTCTTCACATCCAGGTGGAGAGCCGATGAGTGATCATACCGTACTGGAGCATCCTTTGAATGTGAACGGAATGATTACGGCGGGCGCGCTGACACTGGAAATTCGCTATGACAGTAAGGTATATCATCAGCAAAATGTAGAAAACTTTGCGCAGTTGCTGCAGGAAAGCTTGCAGGAAGTGATCGCTCATTGTGCCTCCAAAGAGCGGAGTGAGCTAACACCAAGCGATGTATTGTTCAAAGGCTTGACACTGGAGCAACTGGAGCAATTGACGGAGCAAACAGCTTCTGTGGGCGAGCTGGAAAATGTATATGCTCTCTCGCCAATGCAGAAGGGGATGCATTTCCATAGCTTGATGGAGCCGGAGTCAGGCGCCTACTTCCAGCAAGCGTCGTTTGATCAACAAGGGAGCTTTGATGTAGCTGTGTTCCGCAAGAGTCTGGATGTACTGACACAGCGTCATGAAGCGCTGCGGACGAATTTCCATATGTTTGAGACAGGGCACAGTCAGGAGCCATTGCAGATCGTGTTCCGTCACAAAGATAGCGACCTTTCCTTCCAGGATGTACGCGGCATGCGGGAAGCGGAGCAACAGGCGTATATCCGGGCGTTTAAGCTGGAGGACCAAGCTAGAGGCTTTAATCTCGGTACCGATGCACTCATGCGTGTACAGGTATTGCAGACCCATGAAGAAACGTATCATTTGGTATGGAGCTTCCATCACATTGTCATGGATGGCTGGTGCTTATCGCTCGTTACGGGTGAAGTGTTTGGTACGTACTTTGCGCTGCTGGAGCAGAAGCAGCCGGAGCTCGCTCCTATCACACCGTATGGCCAATATATCGAATGGCTGGGACGTCAGGATGAACGTGCGGCAAAAGAATACTGGAGCAGCTATTTGGCGGGCTTTGAACAGCAAACGTTGTTGCCGGGTGCAGATGCTTTATGGAAGGAGCCAACGCCGGACAGCAAGGAAAAAGAAAAGGAACATGTTCCATCCACTACAACAAGCGACACCAGCAAATATATCTCTGAAAAAATAACGGTAGATCTGGATCCAACATGGAGCGAAGCCATACACCGGATTGCGAAGCAGCAGCAGGTCACGATTAATACGCTGATGCAGAGCGTGTGGGGCCTTATTTTGCAGAAATATAACAACAATGAGGATGTTATTTTCGGTAGTGTCGTATCTGGACGTCCAACAGATATTGCCGGCGTAGAGCATATGATCGGTTTGTTCATTAATACGATCCCGGTGCGGATTCAAAGTGAACGGAATGCCACTTTTGTGGAAGTGATGCGGAAAACGCAGGAACAGGCACTGACCTCGGGAACCTATGACAGCTTCCCTCTGTATGAGATTCAGGCGCTGACGGAGCAGAAGCAAAATCTAATTAACCACATTATGGTATTTGAGAATTATCCGGTAGAGGAGCAAGTTGAGCAGCTTGGCGAAGTTCGTCCGTCTGCTTTTGAAATTACGAATGTAGAGGTTGTCGAGCAAACGAATTATGATCTGGACTTGATTGTGATGCCCGATGAGCTTTTCCGCATCATGTTCAGATATAACGCCAATGTATACGATCGGTCTACGATAGAGCGGATGCAGGGACATGTACTGCATGTCATCGAGCAAATTATCGACAATCCGCATATCCGAGTAAATGAGCTGGAATTGGTGACACCGGAAGAGCAGGCGCAGATCGTTCAGATGTGGGGAGATACGGCGGCAGCCTATCCGCAGGATCAAACGCTAAGTGCACTGTTCGAGCAGCAGGTAGCGAACACACCGGAGCAGGTGGCGGTGTTGTGCGGAGCGGAATCGTTGACCTACGCGGAGCTGAATGAGCGAGCCAACCGTCTCGCACGCACCTTGCGTGCGGAAGGTGTTGAACCGGATCAGCCTGTAGGCATACTGGTTCACCGTTCGCTGGACATGATCGTAGGCATCTACGCGATCCTCAAAGCAGGCGGAGCTTATGTACCCATCGATCCAGACTATCCGGCGGACCGCATCCGCTTTATGCTGGAGGACTCGGGCGCGAAGCTGGTGCTGACGCAATCGCATCTGGAGGAGCAAGCATCACTGAGTTTCGACGGCCAGGTGCTGGTGCTGGATCGCGAGGACATTTACCACGAAGATGGCTCAAATCTGGAGCCATTGGCCGGTCCGCACCATGTAGCCTATGTCATCTATACCTCCGGCTCCACCGGGAAACCGAAGGGCGTGATGGTGGAGCACTATTCCGTGCTGAACCGAATTTTGTGGATGCATGGTCGATACGGCTTGAGTGCGGAAGATACGATTCTGCAAAAGACGGCCTTCACGTTCGACGTGTCGGTGTGGGAGCTGTTCTGGTGGTCGCTGGTCGGCTCGAAGGTGAGCCTGCTGTCGGTCGGCGGGGAAAAGAACCCGGAAGACATCGTCGACACGATTGCTCGCGATGGT